>WPHV01000009.1 GCA_009744235.1 Gillisella vitis | reverse complement strand
CAAAGATGGTCATCCGCATTGCACTTGCCCGTAAACTTCTTGTCATTCTCAACGCGAAAGCACGAGATGCGCGAAGGGAATTCGAAAATGCAACTTGACAGCCCAGATAGTCGCTCTGTCCTGCCGGACATCTCCCCCTCACGGGGGGAGATCGGATAGACTTTTCCGCCCAACTTATCGACTACCGTCGTGATCTCCGACATTTTGAACGGTAAATGTGAAGCGAAACGCTCGCTCCGAGTCGATCTCCCTCCTTGAGGGGGAGATGCCTGGCAAGGCAGAGGGGGGTAAGCGGCAGATAAAAACCTTTGCATTGTGTACTGTGCATATTTTCAATGTCTTCAAGTCGGGGATGCGTCAGCATCTTCGAGACTTGGTATTATTGAGGCTCAAAGGCTGGCAATATAGGCCCGCCAGCCACCCAAATGCGTAATGTCCTCAGCGCCTTTGACCGCCGAAGGCTCGACGAGAAAACCCTTGGCGCTCGATCCGTCATCCAGGAAAACCGTGCCGATACACATCGGCGAGGGGATCATGTTGACGAACTGACCGAAGCCAGCGGGCGTTAGCTGCCAGATTTCCACGGCAATCGCGGCTCCCTCCTCAACCCGAACCAGGCCGGGCTTGGGCGGTGTCTGGTTGGGCAGGGCAAACAGCTTGTAGCTGGCCGATGTCGTCCCAGCCCGCAGGAACCTGGCGTTAAGGCTGGTCAGTTGGTGATTGAGCGGCATGCCGGACAGATGCGCGCCGACAACGATGACAGGGATCAGACCCTCGGTCTTTTCCACTGGCTTTTCTGGTGACGGCGGCAGCGGCCAGCCGGTGGCACCGACGGTGGTGCCAAGGCGGCTGTGCAAGGCTGACCCCAGTGCTGCGGTCAGGCCATCGGCACCGAAGGGTGCCAGCAACGTGACGCTGGAGGGCAGGCCATCGCCACGCTTGCCTGTCGGCACGGCAATGCCGCACATGTCCAGAAGATTGACGAAATTGGTATAGGTGCCGAGGCGTGAATTGGCCTTGATCGGCTCCTCTTCCAGATCGGCCAGCGTGTAATGGGTGGGTGCTGTCGGCACGCAGATCACATCGACAGAGGCGATCACTGGCGCCAACTGCTGCTTCAGCGCTTGCAGCCGGTACATGCCGGAAAAGGCATCGGCGGCAGTCAGGGTTTTCGCCGCGCTGTAGATCGTGTGCGTCACCGGATGGAAGCTTTCGGGCTTCGCATCGAAAAAGTCTTTGACCGCCGCATAGCGTTCGGCCACCCAGGCACCTTCATAGAGCAGGTTTGCGACCTCAAAGAAGCCGGAAAACGGCAGGTCCACAAGCGTGTAGCCCATGGCCGAAAGCTCCGCCAGCGCTTTTTCGAAACTTGCTTCCATAAGGCTGTCGCCGAAGAATTCGCGGTCGGCCTTGGCGGGAACGCCAATACGCAGGACTGGCGCGGACGCCAATGCATGGCCGGTGGGCATGGTGCGGGAATATGCGTCCTCGGCATCATGCTTTGCGGCGACGGTGAAGATCTTATGGGCATCTTCCACCGTCAGCGCGAAGATCGATACGCAATCGAGGGTGCGGCAGGCGGGGATGACGCCGGTGGCCGACAGCGCCCCGACCGAGGGCTTCAACCCGACAATATTGTTCAAACCCGCCGGAATGCGGCCAGAGCCTGCCGTATCGGTGCCGAGCGCGAAGCTGACAATGCCCTGCGCCGTCGCCACTGCCGAACCGGAACTGGAGCCGCCAGGGACCAGTTTGGGATCGATCGCATTGCGGGGAATGGCATGCGGCGTGCGCACGCCGACCAGGCCAGTGGCGAATTGGTCGAGATTGGTCTTACCGATCACCAGGGCGCCTGCGTCTTTCAACAGGCGCACCACAGTCGCATTGGTTTCGGGCGTATAGGCATAATCCGGGCAGGCGGCGGTGGTCGGCAGGCCCGCGACATCGATATTGTCCTTGACGGCAAAAGGAATGCCCCAGAGCGGCTTTGTCTCCGGTGAAAAAGCGCCGAGCGCCTGCGCCTGATCCAGCAGGCTCGTCTTATCAGCAAGCTCCAAGAAAATGCCGGGATCGTTGATGGCGGCGATGCGCGAAAATACCTCTTCGATCATTGCCTGTGGCGTCCAGCCAGAGGCATAGGCGGTGTGAAGCGATGCAATATCAAAAGCTTGAGAAAATGCCATGGATCAATTTTCCAATAGTGTTACGGGGCGATCCCATTGGATCAGGACGGTGCAGCCATCAATGCTCCACACAGAATGTTCGGTGCCTGCCGCATTGACGATATAGGAACCGGTGCCATAGGTGCCGGTCTCGTCCGACTGGCTGCCTTCCAGCACCAGAATGGTTTCCAGCCCTTCGTGGCGGTGGCGGGGAACCGAGGCTCCGGCCTGATAGGCCAGAAGGGCGACGCCGGGCTGGTCACCCTCAAAGCGGCGTATCCAGTGAATGGTCACACCCTCGCGGAAGGGCTCATAGGGCAGGCTTTTCCAGCCCCCTGAAAGCATGTTGTCACGGGTCGTTTCAGCCATGGGCAAGCGCCTCCAGAAAGGGGTCGAGATGGGCAGTCCAGCCGACAATGCCGCCCTGAGCGCGGATCATCTCAAGGGTTGATTGCTTGAAGGCCGGGAAATAGCTGGCGGTGGCTTCTTCAATCAGCAGGCAGTCATAGCCCCGGTCATTGGCCTCGCGCATCGTGGTCTGCACGCAGACCTCGGTGGTGACACCGGCAAAGATCAATTGGGTAATGCCGCGCGCTGTAAGCTCTTCACCGAGACTGGTGGCATAGAACGCACCCTTGCCGGGCTTCTCGATCACCAATTCGCCGTCGGCAGGGGCAAGCTCTGGCAGAATGCCGGTGCCGTATTCCCCTGCAATCAGGATGCGTCCCATCGGTCCGGGATCACCGATCCGCAGGGTGGGATTGCCGCGATTGCGCTTGGCATCTGGCAGGTCGGAGAGATCGGGCCTGTGGCATTCCATGGTGTGGATGACGGTAAGGCCGTGGGCGCGGGCCGCCTCCAGCAGGAGCTTGACATCCGGCACGATGGCGCTGACGAGGCTGACATCATTGCCAAGTGTTTCGCCAAAGCCGCCCGGCTCGGTGAAATCGCGCTGCATGTCGATGATGACAAGCGCCGCCTGGTCCAGCTTCAATGGGAAGGCGAAGGGTTGGGCCTTGATATCCACCATCATGCATGTCCTGCCATATGGGCGCCGATCACGGCAATGTCGGCGCCGCGCGCCGGGGTCTCGTAAACCAGCCTGCCATCTGACATCACGACAATGCGGTCAGACATTTCCATCAGCTCGTCCAGATCCTCGGAAAACAGCAGCACGGCGCTGCCATTGTTGCGTGCCTTCATGATCCGGGCGCGGATTTCGGCGACGGCGGAGAAATCCAGACCAAAGCATGGGTTGGAGACAACCAGCAGATCGACATCGCCGGTCAGCTCCCGCGCCAGCACGGCGCGCTGCACATTGCCCCCCGACAGCGAGGCAATCGGCGAGGCGGGAGAGGCGGTTTTGACCTTGAAGTCGGCAATCAACCGCCCGGCCGTCTCGCGCATGGCCTTGGCATTCAGCCAGAACTGGGTCTTTCCCCTGGCATCCACATCGAAATCGCGAAAACTCAGGTTCTCAGCTACTGACATTCTCGGCGCGCAGGCATTCAGCAGCGGTTCTTCCGGGATGAAACGGACATTGGCGGCCCGCGTTTCCTGACGGGTGGCCGTATAGGGCCGGTCCTTGACGGTGATGTCGCCCGCCTCAGAGGGCCGTTGCCCGGCCAGCACTTCGGCCAGCTCCTTCTGGCCATTGCCGGAAATGCCGGCAATCCCGACGATTTCGCCAGCTCTGACATTGAGATCATCCACCTCAATACTTTTCAAGCCGCTGCGGTCACGGGTTTTCATCCCCCGGATCGCCAGGATGGAAGGGCTGGCGTCCGCAACCGGCAAGCGGCTGTCGAGTTCTGCCAGCTTGACATCGCCGATCATCATTGCCGCCATGTCCTGCGTCGTCAGATCTGCTGTGCGGCCCGAGCCGACCAGCTTGCCACGCCGCAGCACCGAAACCGCATCGGCAAACTTTTGCACCTCGTGGAATTTGTGGGAAATCATCAGCACGGTCAGCGCCCCACGCTCGGTCATGCCCCGCACCAGGCCCAGCATGTCGTCGGCCTCGGCAGGTGTCAGCACTGATGTCGGCTCGTCAAGGATCAGGAACCGGCGTCCGAGATAGAGCTGCTTGATGATTTCCAGCTTTTGCTTTTCGCCCGCCGACAATTCCCGCACCGGGCGTTCCAGCGGGATCTGGAAGGGCATGGTTGCCATGAAATCTTTGAGCGCCTGACGCTCTCGCCGCCAGTTGATCATCGCAGGCACGGCATTGCGGCTGATGACCAGGTTTTCCGCGCCGGTCAGTGACGGCACCAGCGTGAAATGCTGGTAGTCCATGCCAAGCCCCAGCGCTGCCGCATGGCGCGGTGAGGCGATCTCCACCTCCCGGTCCTCGACCAGCAATTGACCCGAGGTTTGGCGGTAAAAGCCCATGATGCATTTGACCAAAGTTGATTTGCCCGCGCCGTTTTCGCCTAGCAAGGCGTGAAACGAACCGGCATGCACCTTTATGGAGACGGCATCCAGGGCGGTGAAGCTGCCGAACCGCATGGTCATGGCGGCGGTTTCAATGCCGATTGCACTGGCAGTCATGTCTAATCCTCCCGCTCAACAATAATTGCCACCGGCCCGCCGCCGGGCGGTCCCTGATGTTCGGCTCCACCAGACACATACAGGTCCGTTTCGCCGAACACGCCAGCCAGCACGCCGCCGACAAAGGCGCGGGCATGGCGGGTGCCGGAAATGTCGCTATCCTCAAGCATCGTGTGGCGCTTGCCCCGCACGATGCCTCTTGGATCGGGTTCGGCCTTGGCCAGCACGGCACTCAGTTTTCCAAGCGGCATGTCGGACCAGGCGGCCCGCACGCTGGGGGCATCCATGGCGTCGAACATCACGGTATGGGTCATGGCAAATGGCCCGCTCCAATGATCGCTCATGCCGAGAACGATGATTTCGTGATCGGTCAGTTCTACGCCCGCCGAGGTCGAGGCGCGGGCAGAATAGAGGTCGAGCGTGCGGCAGATGTCGGTGTCCTTGATGTCATCCATATCAAGCTCGCCCAGCGCCACGGCGACGCCAAGCGCCGAGGCGCCGCGTGAATAACCCATGGATTTCAACGTCTCGGCAATAACCGTGCGTTTGCCACGCGCCTGCGCCTGTGCCACCCGCGCCGAGGTCAGCAGCGGGCATTTGATCTGCACGAAATGCACATCGGCCGGATTGTCTATCCCGGCATCAGCCATTGCGGTCCGCACGCCCTGAGCGACTAGATCCACCTGTTCCTTGCGGCCCAGATGTTCGGGTAGTAGATCGGCTGTACGGGCAACGCCGATGGCGAGCGAGCGGTTGGGCGCTGCCTCCACCCGTTCACGGGCAAAAATCGTCCAATGGGGCGACAGCGCCCCTTCGGTGCCGCCTGACATGACGATGGAAACGCCTAATACACCGAGGCGGGCAAACAGCTGTTCGAATGTGGCTGTCGCAAAGCCACGGGTGAAATCGTTGACGCAGCCATTGCCCTCGGTCTTGCCCAGCACCGCGACGATGCTGTGCGGATCGAGGCCGCTGGCAATCAGCGCTTCGACGCCGGATATGTCATCCGGGGCAGAGGCGGCAACGCGGTAAACCGAGGCGCGGAAACATGTGGTCACGGCAAGGCCTCGATCAGGTCTTTCGAATTGGAGACCGCGCCGAACACGCCACCCTGCATTTTCACCATTTTGATGGCCGCGAGGTGATTGCCGTAATCAGTGGCGCCGCAGCAATCTTCCAGCAGCAGGCATTCAAAGCCCCGGTCATTGGCCTCGCGCATGGTGGTGTGCACGCAGACATCAGTGGTGATGCCGGTCAGGATGATATTCTGGATGCGCTTCTGGTTGAGGATCAGTTCCAGATCCGTGGCGCAGAATGAGCCCTTGCCGGGCTTGTCGATAATGGTTTCGCCATCCAGCGGAGCCAGTTCCTCGATAATGTTCCAGCCCGGCTCGCCGCGCACCAGAATGCGACCGCAGGGGCCGGGATCACCGATGCCGGACTTGATCCGCTGCGAGCGCCAGCGCTTGTTGGCGGGCAGGTCGGCAAGGTCAGGGCGATGGCCTTCGCGGGTATGGATGATGTGGTAGCCCTTGGCGCGCATGGCAGCCAGAACCGCCTTGATCGGCTCGATCGGGGCGCGCACCAGCGACAGATCATAGCCCATATGATCGACATAGCCGCCGGGGCCGCAGAAATCGGTTTGCATGTCGATGATGATGAGCGCGGTATTGTCAGGCCGCCACTCGCCATTATAGGGCCAGGGATAGGGATCGGCGGCAAGCGTGTGAAGTTTTGTCTCTGTGGACATATCCATGGTGGCTCCTATTCGGCGGCGGATTTGGCAGGCTTGCCGTAGAGGCGAGTGGGTTTTTCAAAGCCGCAGGCTGTGCCGTCGCTGATCTTCACCTGGTCTTCCCAGGGCAAACGATAGCGGCCTGCTGCCAGATCGTGCATATAGGTATAGGGCGCATCCTGCGCGCCGCCAGCGACTGCCACATAGCCGCGATGGCCGAGCTGGTAGATGTTGTTTTCCACGCCCCAGCCGAGACGCGCCTCGCGCACCAGATCGGGCCGGACCTCGGCAGTGATGATTTCGTTGACGCGGCCTGATGTGCCGTGGGCGATGATCGAGCCATCGAAATTGCAGATCATCCCTTCGCCCATGCTGTCGAATGTGCCGTCCGAACCGCACATGCAGACATTGGCTGTGACCATCAGATTGCAGAAGGCGTTGGACTGGTTGGTGAAGCGCCAGGATTCGCGGATCGGTGCGGTATAGCCCGCCGTGCGGATCATGATTTCGGCGCCCTTATAGGCGCATTCGCGGGCCATTTCCGGGAACATGCCATCGTGGCAGATGATCAGCGCCAGTTTGGCGCCCTTCGGCCCGTCGATGACGGGAATGCCGAGATCGCCCGGCTCCCATGGCTCGACTGGCACCCAGGGATGCATCTTGCGGTAATAGAGCTTCAGCTCGCCGGTATCGTCAATGATAATGCCGGAATTATAGGGCATGCCGCCGGGATTATATTCCATGATCGAGAAGCAGCCCCAGATGCGGTTCTGTTTGCAGGCGGCCTTGAAGGCGGCCACTTCCGGCCCATCCATCCGGCACATGATCTCGGGGTTGATATCCATCGACAGGCCGTGCAGGGCATATTCGGGAAATACCACGAGATCCATGCCCGGCTGATTGCGCCGGGCCTTGGCCACGAGATCGACGATCACCTGGGTCTGGCGGGCGAGATCTTCCGGCGTCACGGTGACGGGGAGTTGCAATTGCACGAGGCCGATACCGACGCCGTGTTCCGATTTGTTCAATCCGCCCAATCCGTTCATGGGAACCTCCTGTGCTTTATTTCGTCAAGGAAAGCGCCGCCGGAGCGCCGGACAGCGCCCGTGTCGGTGACGATGTGATGATGAGAATGATCAGCGTCAGCACATAGGGTGCGGCGTAAAACAGATAATAGCCCTCGCTGACGCCCACCGATTGCAAAGCCGGGCCGAGCGCGCCAGCCCCGCCGAACAGCAGTGACGCCAACACGCAGCCGAGCGGGTTCCAACGCGCGAAAATCACCAGCGCCACGGCCATCAGACCTTGGCCGGACGAGATCCGCTCGTTCCAGGAACCGGGATAAAACAGCGACAGATAGGCACCGCCCACCGCCGCCAGCGCCCCGCCTGCCATGGTTGCTAGCAGGCGCACGGTGTCCGGGTTGATGCCCATGGCACGTGCCGCATCCGAACTGTCGCCAACGACCCGCAGGATCAGGCCGATCCGGGTATTCTTCAGGCCCCACCACAGGAAAAGTGCTAGCACAAGGCCGATGATGAACAGGATGTTGATGGTCAAAGCCGCCTGGATTTGCGGCAGGTGTGACCAGAAGCCGAGGGAAATCACCGGCAGTTTCGGCGCGACCGGTTGGATGAAGGGCTTGCCGAAAAAGAAGGCGAGACCCAGCCCGAACTGCATCATCGCAATGCCGATGGCGATGTCGTTGACCTTTGGAAACTTGCAGATAAAGCCATGCAACAGGCCAAACAGCGATCCGGCCACCATGGCCGCCGCCACGCCAGCCCAGGGCGAGCCGGTCATGACCGCTACGGCATAGGCGGCCATGGCGCCAAACACCAATGTGCCTTCAAGGCCGAGATTGATACGGCCCGACCGCTCCGTCAGGGTTTCGCCGAGACTGACGAAGATGAAGGGGGTGGAGACACGGATGGCGCCCGCCAATATCGCCAGCGGCACGCCCCAGAGGCCAAGCGCGCTATCGTCCATCACGTCTCTCCTTTTTCTGTGGCAGATTGCTTCCAGAGGTCCGGATTAAAGATGCGAAACCGGCCATACAGCGTTTCGCAAAACAGGATGACCACGAACAGCGTGCCTTGAAGCACCAGCACCGTGGCATCCGGCAGGCCCATGCGGCGCTGGATCAAGCCGCCGGAGGCGGTGATGCCGCCGAGAAAAATCGCGACGGGAATGATCGCCAGCGGGTTTTGCCGGGCGAGGAAGGCGACGAGAATGCCGGTATAGCCATAGCCCGCCACCAGCGCGCCATTGGCGCTGCCCTGCACGGCGGCCACCTCAATCATCCCGGCAAGGCCTGCAAAACCACCGGCCAGCGCGGTGAAGCCGACGATCAAACGGCCAACCGGCAGGCCCTGAATCTGGGCGGCCCGCATATTGCCACCAGCGATCCGAGCGGCAAAACCGATGCTGGTCCATTCGATAACGATATAGGAGAGGACGCAGGCGATCACGCCGACCGCCAGGCCCCAATGCACGTCCATGCCGGGGATCTTGCCGATCATGTCGGCGGCGGGCAGGGGCAGGGTCGAGGGTTTATTGAGGCTGGCCGGATCGCGCAGCGGTCCTTCGATCAGGTGATTCATCAGCGCGATGGCGATATAAGCCAGCAGCAGCGAAGATATGGTTTCATTGACGCCGCGATAATGTTTCAGCGCTCCGGCGAAACCGATCCATACTCCGCCCGCCAGCATGGCGCAGAAGCCCATGACCAGCCAGAGGAGAGGCGGACTGAAGCTTGGTGCGAGCGGAACGGCGATGGCCGCCGCTGTCAGGCCGCCCAGCACCAGCGCGCCCTCCGCACCAATGATTGTCAGGCCAAGCCTGGCGGGAAGGGCCACGCAGAGCGCGGTTAACAGCAGCGGGGCTGCCCGGCTAAGGGCATTTTGCAGCGAAAACCACGAGCCGAAGCCGCCCGCAAACATCAACTGGAACAATTGCAGCGGCGACTTGCCGATCGCGGTGATGAACAGGCTGAACAGGCCAAGCCCGATCAGCACGGCCAGCAGCGTGATGGCCACCGGTTCTGCGCGGCGGGCCAGCCATTCCACCACCGGACGCAGTGCGTGACGTCCCGCAGACTTGGGTTGCAAGCCATGCGGAAGATGTGTCCGGCTTTCAGGTGTCGTGGTCATGGCCCGCGCCTCCATTGGTTCAGCCCATCGACCCCATGACGCCTTCGACCAGATAGTTCATGCTTTCCAGCTCGATGGCATCTTCGGCATAGTCCTTGCCCGAGGGGATGACGACATTGCCCTTGTTGTCCTTCTGGCCGCCCTTGAAGACGGAGAAGCCGCCTGCCTTCATGGTGGCAAGCGTGGCTTCAAACTTGGTGCGGGCTTCAGCGGAGACGCCGGGGCCAAGCGGGCTCATCTTGACGAAACCGTCCTTCAACCCGCCGCGCACGAAATTGCCAAGCTTTTCGCCAGCCTGCGCCTTCTTGACGAAATCGGTATAGACATTCCCCCAGGCCCATTCGGCGCCGGTCAGATATTTTTCAGGCGCCAGCGGGCTCTGGTTGGCATGATAGCCGCAGACGAAAGCGCCACGGCCAGCGGCGGTCTGCACCACGACCTTCGGGCTATCGACATGGCAGGTGATGACATCAACGCCCTGGTCGACCAGCGCATTGGTCGCTTCTGCCTCCTTGACGGCCAGCGACCATTCACCGGTGAAAATCACCTGGCAGGTGATGGAGGGATCGACGGAGCGGGCGCCGAGCAGGAAGGCATTGATATTCTGCACCACCTGCGGAATGGGCTTGGCGGCGACGAAGCCGATCTTCTTGGACTTGGTCGCATAGGCGGCGGCAATACCGTTCAGATATTGGCCCTGGAAGATGTAGCCGAAATAGCTGCCGGTATTGTCGGGGTTCTTGCCCTTCTGCCAGAGGCCGCCGCAATGGCGAAACTGCACGTCAGGATATTTCTGCGCGACTGCCAGCATATGGGGGTCGAAATAGCCGAAAGAGGTCGGAAACAGCAGGCTTGCGCCATCCAGATTGATCATCGATTCCATGGTCTTCTGGACATCGACGGTCTCAGGCACATTTTCTTCCTCGACGACAGTCACCCCGGACAAGGCCTTGACCACGGCAGCGCCCTCGGCATGGGCCTGGTTATAGCCGTAATCATCCTTGGGTCCGACATAGATGAAGCCGACGGTGAGATCGGCAGCCTGCGCGGAACGCAACATGCCGGGAGCAGCGATGGCGGCGGCGGCACCCAGCGCGGAGGTTTGCAGGAAATGACGGCGGGTAAAGGAAGGCGATCTGGTCATCGGTGGGTTCCCCTGTTTGATCCGGCTCTCGTCCGGCGCGGATGATTTGAGAAAGTGTATGCAATCACCATGCCAGATCTGAAAGCCATGCTTGAAAAGAGCTTTCTGGCCGTATCTGGTTGCTGCCGGTGCATCTGTATGCACTTTTAAAATTCAGATGAATATTTTTTGAGCGCGACTATTAAATTTGCTAAATCCTTCAGGGAAAAATTCCTGGTCTCGCAGGAAAGTTGTGTATTTTTATGAAAATCGTGCTTTGATATCAGTAGGGCAGTGGGTTAACGTGCCAAAACAAGTGATTTTTAAAACTGCATACAGACGATAATAAACTGGGAAATCTCAATGAATCAGCCGAGGGTGCGCGAACTTGTTCGTGCCGGCAATACGGTCGAACAGTTGGTGCGCGCCATTGCCGACCTGATTATCGTCGGCGACTTGAAGCCGGATGATAAACTGGATGAAGGATCGCTCGCAGCCCGTTTCGAGGTGTCACGCACGCCGGTGCGCGAAGCGTTGCGGCAATTGTGTGCGATGGGGTTGGTGGAGCGCAAGCCGAACAAGAGCGCTGTTGTCACCAACGTCACCGGCCAGTTCCTGACCTCGATGTTTGAAGCCATGGCGGAGCTTGAAGCTGTTTGCGCCAGACTGGCGGCAGAGCGCATGACGCTGGAGGAGCGCCGGGCGCTGGAACGGATGCATCGCGATTCAATCCGCATCGTGCAGGCGGGCCAGACGGAGGACTATTCCGCCTATAATATCGAATTTCACAACCGGATCTATCAGGGTGCCCATAACCAGCATATTCTGGAATTGGTGACACAAACCCGGTCGCGGCTGGCGCCGTTTCGCCGCGCCCAGTTCCGGCTGACGGGTCGCTTGTCACTATCTTTCCAGGAGCATGAGGCCATCGTCAATGCCATTCTGCGCGGTGAAAAGAACGCCGCTGCCGAAGCGGCCTATCGCCATGTCGAAATTGTCGGCGATGCCAGCAGCACATTGACCCAGCACACGGTTGGCAGGGACTAAACCTGAAAATCCAGGCCTCATGGATTGATGCGGTAGGTCCTGACCAGTTCCGGGTCCTGTTGCAGCGTATCGAGCCAGGTCGGGTCGAGTTTTGGCACCGAGGAAAACAGCAGTTTGGAATAGGGATGCTGCGGGGCGGCAAGCTGTTGGGGCGAGATTTGTTCGACCTTCTTGCCCGCATACATCACCACGATTTCGTCGCAGATCGCTTCCACCACCGACAAATCGTGGCTGATGAAAATGTAGGACAGACCAAGCTCACGCTGCAATTCCTTCAAAAGTTCGATGACCGCGGCGGCGACTACGGTATCCAGCGCAGACGTGATTTCGTCGCAAAGGATCAGCTTCGGTTCCGCTGCCAGCGCGCGGGCGAAATTGACCCGCTGTTTCTGGCCACCCGACAATTCCGAGGGGCGGCGCTGGCGCAGCGATTGCGGCAGATGCACCATGTCAAGCAATTGGTTGATGCGGGCATCGCGCGCCTTGCCCTTCATGCCATGGTAAAAGGTCAGCGGGCGACCGAGGATTTCCTCAATGGATTTCGCCGGGTTCAGCGCCGTGTCGGCGGATTGGAAGACGATTTGCATTTCGCGTAGCTGGGTGCGGGTGCGGTCGCGGGCATGACGGCCCAGTTCACGGCCATTGAAAATGATATGGCCCGCTGCCGACGGCAGGAGGCCGGCAATGCTGCGCGCCAGAGTGGATTTGCCGCAGCCGGATTCGCCGATAATGCCGAGGTTGCGGCCATTGCGCACCGTGAGGTTGATGGACTGCACCGCCTGAACGAGAGGCAGGCCATCCGGTTGCAGATCACCATAGCCAGCAATCAGGTTTTCGATTTCCAGCAGGGGCTTGAGGCTCTTGTCTTCGGCAAGCGGTGTTGTGCGGGGCTTCGGTTCAAAGGCAGACAGAAGTTCGCGGGTATAGGGATGTTGGGCATGCGCCAGCAAATCGGCAGTCGTGCCGCTTTCCTGCACTTCTCCGCCCTTGAGCACGATAATACGATCGGCAATCTGGGCAACGACGGCCAGATCATGGGAGACATAGACCCCGGAAATACCGTCCTTGCGCATCACCGACTTGAAGGCCCGCAGCACTTCGATCTGCGTCGTCACATCAAGAGCCGTGGTCGGTTCGTCGAAAATCACCAGTTTCGGGCCGCCGATCAAGGCCATGGCCGCCGAAAGGCGCTGCAACTGGCCACCGGAGACCTGATGCGGATAGCGTGAGCCGATGGTTTCCGGATTGGGCAGCGACAGCGCCCGAAACAGCGCCACTGCGCGGGTGCGGGCTTCTTCCTTCGACATCAGGTCGTGAATGCGGGTGACCTCGATCACCTGATCCATGATCCGGATGGCCGGATTGAAGGCCGCCGCCGCCGATTGGGGCACATAAGCGACATCGGTGCCGCGAATACCGGCGCGATCACGCTCGGAAAGTGCGGCCATATCCTTGCCCGCAACATTGATCGAGCCGCCGGTTATTCGGCATCCGGGGCGGGTATGGCCCATCAACGTCAGGGCGATGGTGGTTTTTCCAGAGCCACTTTCGCCGATCAAGGCGACGATTTCGCCCTCCGGTATATCCAGGCTGATGCCTTTGATGATCTCGACCTTGCGGCCGGAATCGGTGGTGGCCTGGACCTTGAGGTCACGGATTTCCACAAGGTTTGCCATCATGCGCTCCTGTCGCGGATCTTGCGGGGAAGATTATCGATCAGCATGTTGACGCTGATCGTCAGGCTGGCAATGGCCAGTGACGGGAAAATCACCGCCGGTGCCGCAAAGGGCAGGCCGCCGATATTTTCGCGCACCAATGCGCCCCAATCCGCATTGGGCGGCTGGACGCCGAGGCCCAGGAAGGAAAGCCCTGAAAGCAGCAACACGATGAAGACGAAGCGCAGACCAAAATCCGCCAGCACCGGTCCGGTAATATTCGGCAGAATTTCAGAGCGGATGATGTAGAAAATAGTCTCGCCCCGGATGCGTGCGACGCTGATGAAATCCATGGCATTGATGTTGACGGCAAGCGCCCGGGCAAAGCGATAGGCGCCGGGCGTGTAGATCACCGACAGGGTCATGACCAGAACCGGGATCGACGATCCGACGGCAGCGACCACCACCAGACCGAAGAGCTTGCTGGGAATGGAGTTCATCGCATCGAGAAAGCGGCTGAGCACGGTATCGATCCAGCCACCGGCGACGGCGGCGATCATGCCAAGTACAACGCCGGAAAAACAGGCGATGGTGACGGCGGCCAGCGAAATGCCGACCGTGTAGCGCGCACCCATGATGATGCGCGACAGCATGTCCCGACCGAGATAATCGGAGCCCAGCCAGAGCGTGTCGCTCATCGGCCCGAAATAGTCGAAATCCACGATCTCACCGACTGGATGCGGGATGAGCAGGGGCGCGAATATCGCCACCAGCGCCCAAGCGATGATGACAGTGAGGCCTGCAATGCCAACGGCATTGATGCGATAGCCGAATGACTGGCGTTTGCGAGCGATTGGTGCTGTTGATGGCGTCGCGTTCGATGGCGTCCCGTTTAGTGGCGTCATAGTCATCGCAGCCTCGGATTGGAGAGAATGGAAACAATATCGGCAATGGTGATCAGCACGAGATAGCCGACGCAGAAGATCATCGCGCAGCTCTGGATCAGTGGCAGGTCACGGGTGGCGACGGCATCGACCATCAGCTTGGCAATGCCGGGATAGTTGAAGATCGTCTCGACGATAATGACCCCGCCGATCAGATAGGACAGTGATAGCGCCATGGCATTGACGATTGGCCCCAGCGCATTGGGCAACGCATGGCGCAGCACGATGCGGCGGCGTGAGGCGCCTTTCAGCAACGCCATTTCCACATAGGGCGTATCGAGGGTTTCGATCACCGCTGCCCGGGTCATGCGGATCATCTGGGCTGAAACGCCGAAGGTCAGGGTGATGACGGGCATGGCATAGACACGCACCAGGCCAGCAAAACTGTGAACCTCATTGGCAAAGGACAGTGCCGGTAGCCATTTCAGATAGACCGCAAACAGTAGAACGGCGGAGGTGGCAATCATGAATTCCGGCACGGAAATCACCCCAATGGTCACCACGGTGACGCAGCGGTCATAGAGAGAGCCGCGCAGCATGGCCGAGGTAATCCCCAGCGTCAGTGCGATGGGAACAGCCAGGAGGGCGGTAATGCCGGCAAGCTTCATGGAATTGACCAGACGGCCGGAAATCAGCTCAGCAATTGGCATGTTATTGGCGTAGGAGGTGCCGAGATCGCCTTGCAACAAGCCCGTTGCCCAACGCAGGAAACGCAGAATTGCCGGATCGTTGAGATGCATGGCCTGGCGCAGGCCCTCGACGGCTTCAGGCGTCGCGGCCTGACCGAGCAGCATGGTCGCCGTATCGCCTGGCAAGAGCGCAGTCGCCATGAAAACGGCCAGCGACACGATGATCAAGGTGATCAGGGCGATCATCAGCCTGTTGACAACAAGGGAAAAGGCTCGGGCGTTCACGCACATGCTCCAGCTGGGTTAGGGCGATCAATCTTCGGCAATCGCTTCGGGTAATCGGAATGCGGATGACCGTGATAATGTGCCGCCAGGCTGGCAAACGGTTTTGCCGCGATGCGCTGGATAAAGCATGCACCGATCCAAAGCTATTTGCCAAGGCCTGCTCGTAGAGGGTCTGCCGAACTGGTATCAGGCTTCCAGCCAGACATATTCGGCGAAGGCATAGCCCATCATGCCACCCAGTGGGCTGGATTCAAGCCCTTTAAGCTTGGCGGTGATGGCATCGACATTGGAAAGATAGGCGGGAATGACCGTCCCTGCTTCCTCTGCGATCATCACCTGCATTTCGCCATAGATTTCCTTGCGCTTGTCCTGATCGAGAAGGCCACGAGCTTCGAGCAGCATCTTGTCGAATTTCGGCGACTTATACTGGCTTTCGTTCCACGGAGCATCGGAGGAATAAAGCAACGAGAACAGGATGTCGGGGGTCGGGCGTGGGTTGATATTGCCGAAATGGACCGGTGCTTTCAGCCAGTATTTATCCCAGTAACCATCGGAGGGCACGCGCTGGACATCAAGCTTCATGCCGATTTCTGCCGCTGATGCCTGGATAATCATCGCCATGTCTATCGAAGAGCTTGCGGCTTCTGATGCGATAACCGGGATGGACTGGCCAAGCACGCCCGCCTTCTGGAAGTGGAATTTTGCCTTGTCGGGATCGAAGGCCTTCGGCTTCAGGTCGGCATTATGATAGAAGCTGGCAGACGACAGCGGCTGGTCGTTGCCGACTTCGCCCAGCCCACGCAATGCGGATTTGACGATCTGCTCCCTGTTAACGATCAGCTTCATGCCGTCGATGAAGTCTTTCTTATTGCCCGGCGCCATGTCCATGCGCATGTTGAGATTGGTGTAATTGCCCGATGTCGTCTTCGACAGCACGAAGCCGTCCTGGGTATCGACCAGACGCATGGAGCGCGGATTGATGGAGGCGGCCAGCTGGATGTCACCCGACAGGAGCGCGTTGACACGGGCATTGTCCTCGCTGATGGCGAAGAATTCGAAACTGTCGACATTCGGGCCGCCAGCTTTCCAGTAATTGCCATTGCGCTTCATAATCGAGCGGACGCCGGGCTCGAATTTTTCGAGAACGAAGGCACCGGTGCCATTGCCCTTGGAAAAATCCGTGGTGCCATCGGCAACGATCATGAACTGGTGGATGGCGAGAATGGACGGCATGTCGGCATTGGCATGCGAGAGCGAGATTTCCACGGTCTGCTTGTCGACGGCCTTGATGCCGGTCATCTGGGCGGCGATCTTGGCAACCTTGGAGCCGGTGGCCGGATCGAGATGGCGCTTCAGCGAATAGACCACGTCGTCTGCGGTCAGCGTCTTGCCGTCGTGGAAGGTCACGCCGCTTTTCAGCTTGATCGTCCAGACCTGGGCGTCCTTGCTGTCAACCGATTCTGCTAGCTCCATCTGCGGAGCGCCGGACTTGTCGAGAATGGTCAGGCGGTTATAGAGCGCGCAGCAGCGCACATAGTCGGTGGAGAGCGAGGCCTTGGCCGGGTCCAGCGTATCGGCATTGGAGGCTGAATATCCAGCAGCTTTCAAAGATCCGCCTTTGACCGGCGTTGCGGCGAGCGCGCTTGAGGCGCGCCCCATGATGGAGCCGGCGGCGGTGAGGGCAACGCCACCAGCGAGCATCATCTGCATCAGTTCGCGGCGGGTGGCACCACGGCGGATGGCGTTCTCCACCATGGCATCGTCAGCGCCGGTCCAGTTTGTTGTCTGCTTGTCTGTCATGACATTCCCCTTATTGTTGTTGACTGTTTTGCGGGCCTTTTGGTGGCACGTCATTGTATGCTGATGTCATCGTGTGTTGGCTTCAGGCGGCGCGATCCAACTCTATGGCCTCGGCAAGTCCCGCCATGGAGGTGAAGTGAAAATCGGGTTTCACAAATGTTTCCGGCTCGATCGTGCCGCCATAGCCTTTTTGGGCATGGCGTCGCTCGATCCAGCAATTGGTCAGGCCAAGCTGCCGTGAAATGCCGATGTCGTGATATTGGCTTTGCGCCACATGCAGGATATCGGCGCGGCTGTTGCCTTCCTTTTCAACGAAAGCGAAGACAGTTTCGAAAAATGCTGGATCAGGCTTTTCGGTGCCCGTGTCATCAGTGGTTAAGGCTGCATGAAAGGGCTCGCCCAAGGCTTCATCGAAATACGCAAAGGCCCAGCGCTGCGCATTGGTCATGGCAATCAGCCGGTAGCAGGTTTTCAGCTGTGCCAGCGCGGCAACACTATCGGCAAAAGGCTTCCAATCGGTGACGGAGCCACGCAAGCGCTCGCCAAATGCAGCGTCTACCGGCAGGCCGAGGGCGGGGGCGATCTTTAGGTAGACCCGCGCAAGATCGTCGGGAAAAAGCAAGGCTTCATCGTCATAGCGGGCCGCACGATAGAGCGAAAGAGCGTGTTCTCCATCCATCGTCACGCCTGTCTCTGCGGCAATCTCAGCGAGGCAATGGGTAATGCCGCTCTCAAAATCAATGAGCGTGCCGACCACGTCGAAGGTGAGATATTTGAAATCCGCAAAGGCCTTTGCCATCATTGCATCCTCTGGCTTGTCCATCTTCATGCATCAGGCCCGGCAAATGCCGTTCCTGTCACTCACGATCCCTTGGTTTCCTCGCTTAACTTTTGTTTTATCTTGAATGCGCCCTGGCATTTTCTACTGAGGCGCACCCGAAGTATTACAGGAGCTACGGGCTGTTTCTTCCCGAATGCCGATCTTAAGACGGCAGAAAATTCTGAATCTGATCGTTCGGCGGTATTTCGCCTGCCTGGCTGTGGTCTCAGGCCATGGCAGTGCGAACGTCCGGATCTTCCAGCGTCTGATCCAGCGTCTTCCTGGTGCGCTCGACAATGGCGTCGATTTCGCTGTCCGTGCAGCAAAGCGGCGGCGCATAGCCCAGAATGCCATTAGCGAAGGCGCGGATGACGAGGCCATTGTCCCAGGCCCGTTCAAACACCCGCGTGGCAGGTGCGGCAGCGGCTGGTAGCGGGGCTTTCTTGTCCTTGTCTACCACCATTTCAATGGCGGCCAGCATGCCGCGACCGCGCACATCGCCCACCAATGGATGGTCTTTCAGGCTTTCCAGCCCAGCCATCAGACGTGCGCCCATTTTGCGACCGTTTTCCAGCAGGCCGTCCTCATAAAGCTTCAGCACGGCAAGGCCAACAGCGGCACTGACCGGATGGGCGGAATAGGTATAGCCGTGGCCAATGGCGGCCGATCCGGCACCATCGGCAATGGTGTTGTAGATCTTATCGGACAGGAACACCGCACCCATCGGCACATAGCCAGAGGTGAGGCCCTTGGCAGTGGTCATCAGATCCGGCACCACGCCATCGTCTGCACAGGCAAACAAGGGACCGGTGCGGCCAAAGCCAGTGATGACTTCATCGGCCACGAACAAAATATCCAGCTCGGTGCAGACATCGCGCATGGCTTTCAGCCAGCCGCCTGGCGGCACCAGAACACCGCCGGAGCCTTGAATCGGCTCGACATAGAAAGCAGCAACGCGCTCACTGCCCAGTTCTTCGACCTTCTTGCGCAAAGCTGCAACGGATGACGCGATAATGGCGGCGGGATCATTGCCGACCGGGTTGCGATAGGCGTAGTGCGACGGAATTTTATGCTGCCAGTCAAATGGCAGGCCGAATCCGGCGTGGAACAGCGGCAGAGCCGTCAGGCCAGCGCCGACCGTGGATGAGCCATGATAGCCCTGTTCCACCGAGATAAACTGGTCCTTCTGCGGCGTGCCTTTGCAATGGTAATAATAGCGGATGAAGCGGATGGTGCTGTCCACGGCATCAGAGCCGCCGAGGGTGAAATAGACATGGTTGAGGTCGCCCGGTGCGCGGTCTGCCAGTTCGGCTGCGAGCCGGATGGCGGGTTCCGAGCCAAGGCTGAAATAGCCTGTGGCGTAAGGCAGTTCCCGCAGCTGTTTGGTGGCGGCCTCAATGATGCTTTCCTGACCGTAGCCAGCATTGACGCACCACAGGCCAGCAAAACCATCCAGCAACTGATGGCCATTGGCATCGGTCACGGTGGCACCTTTTGCGGATTTCAAAACCCGCACGCCCGCCTTTTCATGGCCGCGATAGGAGGCAACCGGATGCACCAGATGGGCGCGGTCCAGTTCAATCAGGGAATTGCTCAACATAATCTCTCTCCAAATTCAGCCCAGCGCTTGGCTGGCGAGTGCATAGGTTTTAACAAATGAGGGCGTGGCCGCTGCCGCATTGCGGCGCATGGGCAGGCCGCCGCCAGCATTCAGCAGGCCGTGGTCCGTCAACCAGGGCGCAAGGCCCGTGTCCACCAGCGTATCAACGCGCAGGAAATGCCCAGCACGCTGTGCAAAAACAAAGGACAGAAGCGCTTTTGCGTCCTCAACATTGCTGGCAACCACAGGGCCAGCAACCTCGCCGCGCCCAAAGGCATGAAGGGCGATGAAGCCACAGATGCGGGCACCATCACGCAGCACAGCAAGCCTGCCGTGATCGAAAAGCCGTTGATACAAAGAGGTGCGATCTGCGCCAAAGGCTTGGGCATCAAGCGCAATGAGGGTGCTAGAGGCGTCCTGCTCCACCCAAGTCACTGATTGAGGGGCAACAGCACCCGCTTTAACGAGGCCTTGGTGCTGAAGGACTTCACCAATGACGACAAAGCCAAGTTTTTCATACAGCGGCAGGCCATCTTGCGATGCCACCAGCCGGCATTCCCGGCCCTCTGCGGCAGCAAGCGCCATGTTCATCAATTTGCGTCCAAGGCCGCGCCCGCGCATTGACCCATCCACGATCACCAAATTAATGGTGGCGCAGGTCTCGCCATACAGCGTCGCCATGGCGGTTCCCACCACACGGTCGCCTTCAAGCGCCATAAAGCCCTTGCTCAAGGATAGCACAAAGGCCCAGTCTTCCCGGCTGTGCGGCCACTGGGCTTGTTGGGACAGTAAAAATGCGCCGTCGATGTGTTCGGGACCAAAGGAAATAATGTCGATCTGGCTTGCCTGCATGCCACTACCCTGAAATATGTTGGTCTTTTTGTTGAAATTTGTCTTACCAGAAAAATTGTTGAGCACTTTTCTATGACAAACTCTAGTGTTCTTCAGTGATAGACCCGCACGCAAAGAAGATCATCCCGACGATGGCGTGTCCTTGGTATGTTTCGCCGTTCCGACCGATCCCAGCCGCATCTTATGCCGTGAGCGTGCATTTTCATTGGCTGCGAGGGCAGGGCTTCCTGAGGGTTCGCAAAACTCTCTGCCAAATCCTCCACTGCATACGCAACATTGTGCTTTGATATGTGCCAATTGCGGTGAACCGCTTGGCGCGGCTCTGCCTATGATGGGAACACCTCAACGATATGCTTTGCAAGGATCGAGAAAACCATGGCTCCCTTCCGCCCGAAATTCATCACCTTCGATTGCTACGGCACACTCATCAATTTTCAGATGGCGGAAGCTGCCCGCGATATTTACAGCGCCCAGCTGGATGCCGCCCATATGGACGAGTTTGTCAAAGACTTCTCAGCCTATCGTCTGGATGAAGTGCTGGGCGATTGGAAGCCTTATGCCGATGTGGTGCACAATGCCATCGAGCGCACCTGCAAGAGAAACGGCGTGACCTTCCGCGATGAAGACGCAAAAACCGTATATGAGCGCGTACCCACATGGGGTCCGCATTCGGATGTGCCTGCTGGTCTTGCCAAAGTGGCCAAGGAAATTCCGCTGGTGATTCTCTCCAACGCCATGAATTCGCAGATCATGTCCAATGTGGAAAAGCTTGGTGCGCCCTTCCATGCGGTCTATACGGCAGAGCAGGCGCAATCCTACAAGCCGCGCATGAAGGGCTTTGAATATATGTTCGACATGCTCGGCTGCGGCCCGGAAGACATTACCCATGTGTCCTCATCCTTCCGCTATGATCTGATGACGGCCCATGATCTGGGCATCAAGAACAAGGTCTGGGTCAACCGTGGTCATGAGCCAGCCAATCCTTATTATGGCTATCAGGAAATCGCAGGCGTTCACGATCTGCCCGGCGTGTTTGGTCTTTAAGCGATGAAATATCTCTCCTACTGGCACGACACCGCCCCGCAATTTGCCGAGGGCGTCACGGGCGCAATTGAAGGCGATTTTGATGTCGCCGTGATTGGCGGCGGCTTTACAGGCCTCGCTGCCGCCCGCCAACTGGCGCGAGGCGGAGCAAGGGTGATCGTGCTGGAGGGGCAACGCATCGGTTGGGGTGCCTCTGGCCGCAATGGCGGACACCTCAACAATGGCTTGGCCCACAGCTATCTGGGGGCCAAGGCTGAGCTGGGCAAGGAGAGGGCGATTGCGCTTTACCAAGCGCTCGACAGTTCCATCGATACCATCGAGGCGCTGATTGCCGAGGAAGGCATTGATTGCAATTTCCGCCGCGCCGGAAAGCTGAAACTGGCCTCCAAGCCACAGCATTTCGAAGGGCTTGTCCGCAATTTTGAAGCTCTGCATGAAGAGGTCGATCCCGATACGGCGCTGTTGTCGCCATCGGATTTGAAAGGTGAGGTTGGTTCATCTTTTCATGGGGCCATGCTGTCCAAAAAGAGTGCCATGATGCATATGGGCCGCTATGTCGTGGGCCTTGCGAATGCCGCCCACCGCCACGGCGCTGTGATTACTGAGCAGGCCTCTGTCACCTCTGTTGAAAAGCACGGTGGCCGCCATCGCCTGACCACTGGGCGGGGCCATGTGACGGCCAAAGATGTGCTTGTGGCCACCGGGGCTTATACCACGCCCAATTTCAGCTTCTTCCGCCGCCGCATCATTGCTGTCGGCAGCTTTCTGATTGCCACACGACCTTTATCGGACACGGAAGTGGCGAGCGTGATGCCGGGTAACCGCACCTGCGTCAACACCATGAACATCGGCAATTACTGGCGCTTGTCGCCCGACAATCGCTTGATTTTCGGCGGTCGCGCCCGTTTCTCCGCCACATCGGATCAGCAATCGGATGCCAAAAGCGGCGAAATCCTGCGCCAATCCCTTGCCGCTATTTTTCCGCAGCTTGCCAAGGTCGAGATCGACTATTGCTGGGGTGGTCTGGTGGATATGACCAAGGACCGCTATCCCCGCGCAGGATATCAGGACGGTTTGTGGTACGCCATGGGCTATTCCGGCCACGGTGCCCAGCTTTCCACTCACCTTGGCATGATCATGGCCGATACCATCCTGGGCAAGCCCGATGCCAATCCGCTGAAGGGGGTGGACTGGCCTGCCGTGCCGGGACATTTCGGCAAGCCATGGTTTTTGCCGTTGGTGGGCATGTATTATAAGATTCTCGATAGATTTCAGTGAGAAGGACAGCCTGCAATCGTGCAGGGTCATTGGATTTGCGGATGCATGAAAGCTTTGCGCGTCTGCTTGACATGCTCTCCCAAGCCATCGTCTGGCGTCGCGCTTGCGACAAAACGCACATGTCATGTGTGGCTGTATTATTCTATGGGAGACCGCGTTGATGAATCTCTGAAAGGAAATGGCCAATGACGAGCGACTGGGTGGACTGGTTCCCTATCGTCTTCTTTCCGGCAAAGATTATCGTGTTGGGCACGGCCATGTTCTTCGCCATAAAATGGCATCACGATCAGGATAAAGCAGAGAAGAAGAAAAACGAAACCAGCGAAGCGGATGCGACCGCCGAAAAGACCGTTGACGCGTCAAATGAGAGCCTGTGAGGTTCAGATTGAACCTGACAGATTCTCGATTTTCTTGTTTTCGTTTGTCTTTTCGGGAAAACGAGGCTCCTCTTTTTCCTGAAAAAACTCTAGATGGGCGGTCTAAAGCCCAATCAACACACTCTTGCTTTTGCGATTGGCATGGTACGCTTCGCGGCCCAAATCTTTGCCAATGCCGGATTGCTTGTAACCGCCTGTGGGCAAAATATGATCCCGCGACCGGCCATAGCGGTTGACCCAAACGGTACCCGCCTGAAGTGAGCGTGTCAGGCGAAGGGCGCGGGAGATATCGCGGGTAAAAAGTCCAGCGCAAAGGCCATAGGTGGGGTGGTCGGCCAAAGCCAGTGCCTCGTCTTCATGCTCAAAAGACTGGATGGTCAAGACGGGGCCGAAAATTTCTTGCGTCACAGCCGGAGAATGCTGATCGACATGGGAGAGCAAGGTTGGCGTATAAAAATACCCATCGCCTTCCATGATGTCGCCGCCCGTCAGACATTCCGCCCCGGCATGAATGGCGGCCTTGACGATGCTGTCGATCCGGCCGCGCTGGCGTTCGGAAATGATCGGCGAATAATGGCTGGCCTCATCCCAGGTTGGGCCAGCTTTCACGGCCTTCATCTTGGCAATGATCGCTTCTGCCAAAGGCTCCATAACGCTGCGCTCAACAATCAGGCGTGAGCCAGCCACGCAGGCTTGGCCTGCGTTGGAAAGAATGCTTTGGGCAATGGCGGCGGCGGCCTTGTCCAGATCGGCATCGGCAAACACCAGTTGCGGGCTTTTGCCGCCAAGCTCCAGTGTCATGGGTTTGACCCCCGTGCGAGCAATATTGCCCATGATGGCCTGACCAGCTCCGGTGGAGCCAGTAAAGCTGACCTTGGCGATATCCGGGTGCCCGGTGATGGCATTGCCGGTCACAGCACCATCGCCCAGCACGATATTGATCAAGCCCGCCGGAATCCCGGCCCTCACTGCCAATTGCGCCAGATAGATGCTGGAAAAAGGTGTCATTTCTGATGGTTTCAGCACCACCGCATTGCCAGCAGCCAGCGCTGGCCCAAGCTTCCAGCCTGCCATGGAAACCGGGAAATTCCATGGCGTGATGGCTCCCACCACGCCATAAGGCTCACTCATGATCATGCCGAGACTATCACTATTCGTGGGCACCAGCGCATCGCCTTCCTTGTCCGCCATTTCGGCAAAAAAGCGGATTTGCTCGGCGGTGACGGCAATGTCCCCAGCAATCAGATGACCGACGGGGCGGGTGGAGGAGAGAGCCTCCAGCTTGGCCAATGTTTCGGCCTCGCTTTCAATCAGTTCTGCCCAGCGTTGGAGCACAACGGTGCGTTCGCGTGGGCGCACGCTGCCCCATTTGCTGGTTTTCAGCGCCTGCTTTGCGGTTTGAACGGCCCGATCCACCATGTCCTCATTGGCAATCGGACACCCGGCATAGGCCTTGCCATCTGACGGGCGGTACATGTCGATTGCGCCATTGGTATCCACCAGCGTATCGCCAATGAAATGGCCGATGGGCAGGGCGATGGTGTCTGGATCGAAGCTGAGGGTCATGGTGGTTCCTTAGGCTAGAGCATCGGACCGAAAAGTGGGAACCGGTTTTCGGGTAAATCCGATGCCCAAACAAAAGCTTAGAGCATCGTGCGGATTCCGATTTTCTGCACGATGCTCTAAGCTCGGCTTACGCCATGATGGTGACGTAGATTTTCTTCACCGTTTCAATGGTCTTCCACACGCCAACAAAGCCCGGCTTCATGATGAAATGATCGCCCGCCTTGTAAATCACCGGCTCGCCGCCATCGGGTGTGATCTCCACAACGCCCGACAGGATATGGCAGTATTCAAAGCTCTCGCCCTTGATCGACTTGGTCTCACCGGGGGTGGCTTCCCACACGCCGGTGTGGATCATCTCGCCACGGCAGACATCCTGCGGCCATGTCTTGAAAGCCGGATCGCCAGAGATCAAACGCTCTGGCAGGGCCTTGGATTCTTTCGGCGTAAACGTTGGGTTGGTGTCGATGCTTTTCAAAAGAGACATGGATTAGTCCTCGGTTCAGAGTTGGCAGCAGTGGTCTGCGAGAGCGGTGATCATGGTCTGGCAGGTGGCCAGCTCATCCATCAGGATATATTCGTTGGGCTTGTGGGCGCGGCTGATATCGCCGGGGCCGCAGATGATGGCATCGACACCCGCTTGCTGGAAAAGCCCGGCTTCGGTGCCGTAGCTCACGGCAGCCAATGGCTCGGTGCCTGTGAGTCGGTGCAGCAGCGCGGCAAGAGGGGCGTTTTGGGGGAGTGAGAGTGCCGGATAAGCACTCATCTCTGTCCATTCCACGCCAAAACCCGTGCTGATGAGGGCTTCCACCGCCTGACGAACAGGCTGCAAAAGCACTGCGGGATCAACGCCAGAAATGGCGCGGGCTTCAAACTCGGCCTCACAGGTATCAGGAATGATATTGACGGCTTGTCCCCCGCGCACGGTTCCCACTTGCAGCGAGGAATAGGGCGGTTCAAACACCGCTTCAAACGGACCATTTGTCAAAGTTTTTGCGGCATCGCGGGCAGCAAGCAGAACCTCACTCATGGCATGAATGGCATTCAGCCCCAGATCAGGCCGCGATGAGTGGCCGGAGCGCCCGGTAATGGTGACACGGGCAGCTGCCTTGCCCTTATGGGCGCGGATGGCCCGCATGCCGCTGGGTTCGCCGATGATGGCGCCAAGCGGGCTTTCGCAAAGGCTCGGCAGTTGCGCCAGCATATGCGGCACGCCACGGCACCCGGCCTCTTCATCATAGGAAAAGGCGAGATGAATGGGACGGGCAAGCGGCATGGCGGCAAGCGTTGGAACGCAGGCCAAAGCGCAGGCCAGAAACCCTTTCATGTCGCTGGTGCCACGGCCAAAAACCCTGTCACCGTCGCGCCGCAACTGGAATGGATCGCTCACCCAGCCGCTTTCGCCTGCTGGCACCACATCCATATGGCCGGAGAGGATATAGCCGGGCACATGTTTGGGGCCGATGGTGGCAAACAGATTGCTGCGGTCGCCCTCAGGCCCGGGAAGCACGCTCACCGCCACGCCGTGGTTTTGCAGATAGTCACGGATGAAGCTGACAATCTCGCCATTGGCTGTGCCGACAACGGAAGGGAAGGCCACCAGGCGTTCGAGAATATCCAAGGGTCGCTCCATCGATCCGGTCTCGCAGTGCGGCGCAATGCTACTAAGACGCAAAGCTCACTGCCTTTGAAAAGCCGAGTGCGCCGGATCTGGAATCTACAAGCCAAGCGGTATTTTTCCTGCCGAAAGCAGGGGATATTTGGTGGAATCTTCGGTTCCGGACGCCGAGGGGAGCGGAATATACCGACGCTACTGAGACAGGCGGATCAGGGCTTTCCCGGTTCTCTTTGGCCTGGCTCTTTATGAATTGTAGAACAGTCCCGGCTTTGCATGCCGAAACCCACCAGCGCGATCCGGACGAATTGCTGCGCATAAGGCACGAGTTGAAAATTATCCCGGCCGAATGCCCATTCGCCGATCAGGCCGGAAATGGTCGCGCTCAGGGTCATGGCGGCGGAGGCGGGGCTCCAGGGCGCGGTCAATTGGCCCCTTTCGGCGGCAACCTGGAAGAGGGGCAGTAACTTTACCTTGAGCGTGCTCAGAATGCCATCCGAGTCGGTTTCCTTTATGGAAAGGTCCAGATGCAGGCTGACCCGGATCACGCCGCGCCGCCGCTCGTCGGCTTGAAGATGCGCCAGCATGTCGAACAATATTTGTTCAAGAGCAGCAAACACATCGACGGAACTGTCTGCCGGGAGCCGCGCTGCCAATTGCTCGAAAGGTTTAAAGGCCTGGTTGCGAAGGGCTTCGAGAATACCGCGCTTGTTCTTGAAATGCCAATGGACAGCGCCGCGCGTCACGCCCACCGCCTGGGCAATCTCGTCCAATGACGTCTGGTCGAAGCCTTTGGTGAGGAAAAGCTGTTCGGCAGCGTTCAGGAGCTGCATGTGGGTTTCCGCTGCTTCTTCCTTGGTTCTCCGCAATGGGTCCTCCTGGGCAAAATGGTCGGGCACGAAACGTCGTTTTCTAATTCATCACATATTTACGCGCCGCGATCAATCCTATTTACAAACGGTATGTATGTATATATATCGGAGACGCTACCGTTGGAGTGTTCCTAGCCATGCAAAAGACAAAACGATTTTTAATCACGGGTTGCGCCCTTGCAGCCCTTTCCCTTTCAACCCCTTCCTTTGCGCAGATGCCTAATGCCGGGCCGCCTGCCGTTGGCGTGGCGATTGCCAAGCTGAAGCCGATCAATGACACGACCGAGGTCAATGGCCGGGTTGAGGCGACGGATTCCGTCAATCTCGTCGCCCGTGTGACCGGGTTCCTGGAAGAGCAGCTTTTCAAGGAAGGCTCTGAGGTCAAAAAGGGCCAGGTCCTGTTCCGCATCGAGCGGCAGTCCTATGAGGCCGATCTGGATTCCAAGAAGGCAACTCTTGCCGAAAATCAGGCCACCCTTGAAAATTCGAATATATCGCTTGCTCGTAATGAGCAGCTTCGAGCCGGTGGCAGCGGCAGCCAGAGCAATCTGGACGACGCACGGGCCACGCAGCGGACTTCGATTGCTAAGGTCGCGGAATCGGAAGCCGATGTGCGCACCTCGCAGATCAATCTTGGCTATACCGATATCATCGCGCCTATCGATGGTCGAATTGGCCTTGCTTCGGTCACCGTCGGCAATGTCGTGTCGTCCTCATCGGGAACTCTGGCCACAGTGGTCAGTCAGGACCCGATGTATGTGAAATTCCCAGTATCCGTGCGCCGTCTCATCGAATTGAGGCAGCGGTTCGACAAGGACGGCGGGCTGGAAAAGAACGTGAAGCTCAAGATCCGTCTGCCCGATGGCAGAGTGTATTCCCAGGAAGGCACGCTCGATTTTTACGACATCAGCGTGTCCGAGAATACCGACTCCATCACCCTGCGCGGTACTATCCCCAATCCGTTGCTGGCAACGGGACATCGGGAGCTGGTGAATGACGAATTCGTCCGTGTCATTCTCGAAACCGTCGAGCCGACCGATTACCTCACCATTCCGCGTGCCTCGGTCATGGTCGATCAGCAAGGCTCCTATGTCTATGTGGTTGACGACAAGAGCATTGCGCAGGTGCGCCGTGTGACGCTTGGGCAGTCCACGCCGGAAATGGCTGTTGTCACCAATGGCCTCAAGGAAGGCGACAAGGTGATTACCGACGGAATCCAGCGTGTTCGGCCAAATACACCGGTCAATGCACAGCCGGCCGACCAGGCTCCACCCGCCGCACCAAAGCAGGGCTAAGCGATGTTTTCCAATATTTTCATTGATCGTCCACGCATGGCAATCGTCATTGCCATCGTGCTGACGATTGCCGGTGGCCTGGCGCTGACCAGAATATCGGTCTCACAACTTCCCGATATCGTGCCGCCACAGGTCCAGGTGACGGCCACCTATCCCGGCGCTTCCGCCGAAGTGCTGGAGCAGACCGTTGCGCAACCGCTCGAATCCAAGGTGATTGGGGTCGACAAAGCTCTCTACATGAAAAGCACCAGCGGTAATGATGGCAGCTATTCGCTGACCGTCAGTTTCGCACTGGGCAGCGATGCCGACATTAACACCGTTAACGTCAACAACCGCGTGCAGACGGCTCTGTCCTCGCTGCCCAGCGACGTTCAAAATCTTGGTGTCTCGGTCAGCAAGAAATCCTCATCCATTCTGCAATTCATCATGTTGCAGAGCGAGAAGGGCAAGTTCGATCCGCTGTTCATGACCAATTACGCGACGATCAATGTTCTGGATGAGATCTCTCGTCTTCCAGGCGTCGGTTCGGCATCGCTCTTCAGTAACATGAAGTATTCGATGCGCATCTGGTTCGATGTGGACCGTTTGTCCAGCCTTGGCCTGGTGCCTTCGGATGTCACAAGTGCGATTTCCGCCCAGAACGTCCAGGCACCTGTTGGCCGTATCGGCGCGCGTCCGGTGCCTGACGACCAGGCATTCCAGTACAATGTCCAGACCCAGGGCCGTCTCGAAACGCCTGAGGAATTCGGCAATATCGTGCTACGTGCCAACAAGGACGGCTCGGTCCTGAAAGTGAAGGATGTTGCCCGTGTCGAACTGGGCGCACAGAACGATGATACGGTCTCCCGGCGCGAAGGCGATCCGGGGGTTGCCATGGGCATTTATATGTCTCCCGGTGCCAACGCGCTGAACACGGCTGCCGCCGTCAGCGCCAAGATCGCGGAGCTGAACAGCCGGATGCCGGAAGGCATGCGCGCCAATGTCATGTACGACTCGACCACCTTCGTTGAGGATACGATTGAATCCGTCATTCATACCTTGATCGAAGCCTTCGTGTTGGTGGCACTGGTCGTCTTCCTGTTTCTCGGCAATGTCCGGGCGACAATCATCCCGATCATCGCCGTACCCGTCAGCGTTATCGCCACATTCGCGGTGCTGCTGGCGCTTGGCTACTCGGCCAATACGGTCTCGCTTCTCGCCCTTGTTCTTGCCATCGGCATTGTTGTCGACGACGCGATTGTCGTCGTGGAAAATGTCGAGCGCGTGATGGAGGAGGAGCCGGAGCTGACACCGGTTGCCGCCACCAAGAAGGCCATGGCCCAGGTCACCGGTCCGATTGTTGCGATTACCCTTGTCCTGCTCTCGGTTTTCGTTCCCATCGGCTTCATTTCTGGCATATCAGGCGAATTGTTCCGGCAGTTTTCGGTCACCATCAGTGTTGCCATGCTGATCTCGGCCATTAACGCGCTGACGCTGTCGCCGGCTCTCTGCGCCGTCTTCCTGCGCCACACCGGCGAAAAACGCGGCATCATGGGCTGGATCAGTCGCCGTATCGACAATACCCGCGACGGCTATGCCTGGGCGGTCCAGAAAATGGTTCGCATGGCGGTTCTGTCTCTGCTGATCATCGGCGTTGGCGGGGCTGGTATTTACGGCATATCGAAGATCACCCCGAGCGGCTTCCTACCGGAAGAAGACCAGGGCACGTTCTTCATCGCGGTGCAATTGCCCGATGGCGCTTCGGTGGCACGGACAAGTGGTGCGGTTGGACAGGTGGAGGATTTGCTGAAGGCTATTCCACAAATCGAAAACGTCTCTTCGGTTATCGGTTATTCCTTCCTGGACAGCTATTCGGCCAGCAATTCCGCCTTCATGATCGTGAAGCTGAAACCCTTCGCGGATCGCCCGACCGCCTTGGACAAGGTACAAGCGGTTATTGGCCGGACGTTCGGCATGGTTCAGCAGGTCAAGGCCGCCACGGTTCTGCCCTTCAACCTTCCGCCCGTTCTGGGTCTTTCCACCAGTGGCGGTTTCGAAGCGATGATCGAGTCGCTTGAGGGTGCCGATCCGGCTACCATGGCCAATGTCGCCTATGGCGTGGTCGGTGCGGCCAATCAGAACCCGCAGCTGGCGCGTGTCTTCACCACCTATGGTGCCAATGCGCCGTCGATCTATCTCGATATCGATCGTGAAAAAGCCCAGGCGCTCGGCATCAGCATCAGCGATATCTTTGACGCCCTGCAGGCAACGCTCGGTGGCTCCTATGTCAACGACTTCAACGAGTTCGGACGTACCTGGCAGGTCAAGGTCCAGGGCGATGCCGCCAATCGCCGCGATACATCGGCGCTGTGGAACATCTATGTCCGCAACTCCAATAGTGACATGGTGCCTCTCCAGTCGATTGCCGAGGTGAAGACAATCGTCGGTCCGCCAGTCATCACCCGCTATAACAACTATCGCGCCGTGACGATCAATGGCTCGGCTGCTCCCGGCACATCGTCCGGGGACGCCATGGAAGCATTCAAGCAGGTGGTTGCCAAAACCCTGCCAGCCGGCTTTGCGCTGGAATGGACGGGAACGGCCTATCAGGAACAGCAGGCCTCCGGCCAGACCGGTATCATCCTGGCACTGGCCCTGCTGTTTGCCTACCTGTTCCTGGTGGCGCTTTACGAAAGCTGGACCATTCCCGTGCCGGTTCTGCTTTCCGTCATCGTGGGTGTGTTTGGGGCCTTTGCCGGCATGGCGCTGACGCATATGACGATGGATCTCTACGCACAGATCGGCCTTGTGGTGCTCATCGCCCTTGCCGCCAAGAACGGTATCCTGATCGTCGAGTTTGCCAAGGAACATCGTGAGCAAGGCATGCCGATTGCTGATGCGGCGGTGCTGGGGGCTAAGCTGCGTTTCCGCGCCGTAATGATGACGTCGATTGCCTTCATCCTTGGCCTCGTGCCGCTGGTCTGGGCAAATGGCGCGTCGATGATGGCAAGGCACAATGTCAGTACGCCTGTCTTCATCGGCATGTTGACGGCCAGTACGCTCGGTCTGTTTGTGATCCCGATGCTCTACGTCACCTTCCAGACCGTGCGTGAAAAATTGAAGTCCTGGCTTGGCTTGGGTAAGCCACCCGAACATCATGCACCGCATAGTGACCATTAAGTCGGGCGACTAGGCGCATCGTTTGAAAAGACCGGATCGGAGATTGCAACGCGGCTTCCGATCCGGTCAATTTACATGATATTCCGGCCATTTTTACGCTTCAAAGCCGCAATTGCACTCTGTTGCCATTGCGGCTTTTCTCATTGGGCATCACGGTCTCGCCGCATAAAATGTCTTTTCTGCATGATACCTTAAGCCGATTCCGGTTTAAGCTTTTATGCTTTAAGGTCCGCGTGACACAGGATGAGGATCACATGCCGACAATATTGGATCAGCTGGAAAGCCGCCGCGCCGAGGCCCGTCTTGGCGGTGGGGAAAAGCGGATTGACGCGCAGCATGCCAAGGGCAAGCTGACGGCGCGCGAGCGGATCGAGATATTGCTCGATGAAGGCTCGTTTGAAGAATACGATATGTATGTCACCCATCGCTGCACAGATTTCGGCATGGACAGCCAGAAAGTGGCGGGCGACGGCGTCGTCACCGGTTGGGGGACGATCAATGGGCGGCAGGTCTATGTGTTTTCCCAGGATTTTACCGTGCTCGGCGGTTCGCTGTCAGAAACCCATGCGCAGAAGATCTGCAAGATCATGGATATGGCGGTTCGGGTTGGGGCGCCGGTGATTGGCATCAACGATTCGGGCGGAGCGCGGATACAGGAAGGCGTGGCTTCGCTTGCTGGCTATGCGGAAGTGTTTCGCCGCAATGCCGAGGTGTCAGGCGTCATTCCGCAGATCTCCGTCATTATGGGGCCATGCGCGGGCGGTGCGGTCTATTCACCTGCCATGACCGACTTCATTTTCATGGTGCGCGACACGTCCTACATGTTCGTCACCGGTCCTGACGTGGTGAAGACCGTGACCAACGAAATTGTCACGGCGGAAGAACTGGGCGGGGCGGGGACGCACACGAAGAAATCCTCGGTGGCTGATGGCGCCTATGAAAACGATGTCGAGGCGCTGGAACAGGTGCGGCTGCTATTTGACTTCCTGCCGCTGAACAACCGCGAAAAGCCGCCGAGCAGGCCGTTCTACGATGATCCGGCCCGGCTTGAAATGCGGTTGGATACGCTGATCCCCGACAGTTCCAGCAAGCCTTACGACATGAAGGAACTGATCCACGCGCTGGCCGACGAAGGCGATTTCTTCGAGCTTCAGGAGGCTTTTGCCAAGAACATCATCACCGGTTTCATCCGGCTGGAAGGCCAGACGGTCGGTGTCGTCGCCAACCAGCCGATGGTGCTGGCTGGCTGCCTGGATATTGATAGCTCGCGCAAGGCGGCCCGTTTTGTGCGGTTTTGCGATGCCTTTTCCATTCCGATCCTGACGCTGGTGGATGTGCCGGGCTTTCTGCCTGGCGTGGCGCAGGAATATGGCGGGGTCATCAAACACGGTGCTAAGCTGCTGTTTGCCTATTCTGAGGCGACCGTGCCGATGGTGACGCTGATCACCCGCAAGGCCTATGGCGGCGCCTATGACGTGATGGCCTCCAAGCATATTGGCGCTGACGTGAATTATGCCTGGCCGACGGCGGAAATCGCTGTCATGGGAGCCAAGGGTGCGACGGAAATTCTCTACCGTTCCGAACTGGGCGACCCGGAAAAGATCGCGGCGCGCACCCGAGAATATGAGGAGCGTTTCGCCAATCCGTTCGTGGCGGCCGAGCGCGGCTTTATTGACGAAGTGATCATGCCGCATTCATCACGCAAGCGCATCGCCCGGGCCTTTGCCTCGCTGCGTGGCAAGCAGGTTGCGACCCATTGGAAAAAACACGATACCATTCCGCTTTAAAAACTGGCCCACTTTGATAGCGGGTTCACTTCAACAACAAGATCGGACCTGTTCCGGCAGACAAGAAAGGGCGGCATGGATGTCCAAAGCCCCTGATATGACCAAGCACCGTGGATTTCCCTCCGGCATGCCCGGAACAGGTGTACAGTTCACCATTCGCCGGGCTAATCCCCGGGGCGTCACCCCCATCAAGGCCATGCCGCGCAAGGCCTATCCAGGCACCAAGGAACACCGCATCGATGCGGCTTTCCTGCACGCGCTCTGGCATCACTTCGGCGCTGAACCTTTCGAGCGTGGTAATCTGGATGCGGCCCGGCTCAATCTGCTGTTTGGGCGCGAAGTGGTGGCGGTGGAAAAGGATTTCGATCCCCTGTCCTATGAAGCGCTGCTGCGCATCGATGAGCGCGTGGCACGCCATAGCTTTCCGGAATCCTTCGACGATGTGTTTGAGGTGTGATGCGATGGTTCCTCTCCTGTTTCAACCGGATGCTGCATGATGGTTAAAGTGTCTGAGATGCCGAAGCATCGCGGGTTCCCGGCGGGCCTTCTCGGCACGCAATGGCAGTTCACGCTGCGGCGCGCCAACTCCAACGTGACAAAGCTCACCTCCATGCCGCGCCACCGCACCATGGACCAGACCGTTGCCTTGGCGGATATCGGCTTTGTGCGGGCGCTTTGGGAGTATTTTGGCGCGGAACCTTTCGAGCGCGGCAATCTGGATGGCGAGCGGCTGTGCCGTCTGTTTGGCCGGGAGCTTCTGGCCGCGGAGCGGGGTTTTGACCCGACCTCCTATACGGCCAAACTGAAACTCAATGAAAAGCTGGCCCGGAAGAACTTTCCGCAGGCCTTTGACGACACGGCAGGGGTGTGACCATGGCAATCTCCAAAATCCTGATCGCCAACCGTGGCGAAATCGCCTGCCGGGTGATCAAGACCGCCAAGCGGATGGGCATTGCCACTGTCGCTGTGTATTCCGATGCCGATGCCAATGCGCTGCATGTCAAGCTGGCGGATGAGGCGGTGCATATCGGCCCGTCGCCGTCCAACCAGTCCTATATCGTTATCGACAAGATCCTCGATGCGATCAGGCAGACCGGCGCGGATGCGGTGCATCCGGGCTATGGGTTCTTGTCGGAAAATGCCGCCTTTGCCGAGGCGTTGGACAAGGCGGGCGTTGCCTTCGTCGGCCCGCCGGTCGGCGCCATTCAGGCGATGGGCGACAAGATCACCTCCAAGAAACTGGCGGCAGAGGCGGGGGTGTCCACCGTACCCGGCCATATGGGGCTGATTGCCGATGCCGAGGAAGCGGTCAAAATCGCCGCTCAGATCGGCTATCCCGTGATGATCAAGGCGTCTGCCGGTGGCGGTGGCAAGGGCATGCGCATCGCCTGGAGTGATGCCGAGGCGCGCGAGGGTTTCCAGTCCTCCAAGAACGAGGCGATGAATTCGTTTGGCGATGACCGGATCTTTATCGAGAAATTCGTTGACCAGCCGCGCCATATCGAAATCCAGGTGCTGGGCGATAAGCATGGCACTGTGCTCTATCTCGGCGAGCGCGAATGCTCGATCCAGCGGCGAAACCAGAAGGTGATCGAGGAAGCGCCATCGCCGTTTCTGGATGCGGAGACCCGCAAGGCGATGGGCGAACAGGCCGTGGCGCTGGCCAAGGCGGTTGGATATTATTCCGCCGGCACGGTGGAATTTATCGTCGATGGCAATCGCAATTTCTACTTTCTGGAAATGAACACCCGCTTGCAGGTGGAGCATCCGGTGACGGAACTGATCACCGGGCTTGATCTGGTGGAGCAGATGATCCGGGTGGCGTCGGGCGAGAGGCTGGCTTTTACGCAAGGGGATGTGACGCTGAACGGCTGGGCGGTCGAAAGCAGGCTTTATGCCGAAGACCCCTATCGCAATTTCCTGCCGTCGATCGGCAGGCTTTCCCGCTACCGCCCGCCCAGCGAAGGCCAGCAAGCCGATGGCACGGTGGTCCGCAACGATACCGGGGTGTTCGAGGGCGGGGAAATCTCGATGTATTACGACCCGATGGTTGCCAAGCTGTGTACATGGGGCCCTGACCGGATCACCGCCATCGATGCGATGAGTGCGGCGCTGGACCGGTTCGAAGTCGAGGGCATTGGCCACAATCTGCCGTTTCTGTCGGCGGTCATGCAGCATCCGCGCTTTCGCTCCGGCAAGATCACCACAGCCTTTATCGCCGAGGAGTTTCCGGAGGGCTTTTCCGGGGTCGAGCCGGATGAGACTGCGGGCAGGACGCTGGCCGCCATTGCAGCCCTTGTCCACCAGCGGCGCGAGGCCCGTGCCGCGCAGGTCTCCGGCACCATGGGCAATCACGCCCGCACCATCGGCCGTGACTGGGTGGTGGAACTGGCAGACCGGCGTTATCCGCTGACGCTTTCGGTTGATCCCGGCAGTCTGACATTTGCCGATGGCGGCGTGATCGCGGTCGATGGTGTGTGGCAGCCTGGCCAGACGCTGGCAATTTTTGCAGTCGATGGCCAAAGCATCGGGCTTAAAATTGACCTCAAGGGGCCTGCTATCCGCCTGCGCTGGCGGGGCATGGATGTCGTGGCGCATGTTCGCAGTGCGCGCGTCGCCGAGCTTGCCCGGCTTATGCCCCGGAAATTACCGCCCGACACGTCAAAAATGCTGCTCTGCCCGATGCCAGGCGTGGTGACCGGCATTGCGGTTGCTGAAGGCGACGCCGTGGAGGCCGGTCAGGCGCTGGCGACCGTGGAGGCGATGAAGATGGAAAATATCCTCAAGGCCGAGCGGCGCGGTGTGGTCAAAAAACTGGTTGCCAAGCCGGGCCAAAGCCTCGCCGTGGACGAACTGATCATGGAATTCGAGTGATAACCATTGCGAGGGAGGCCAATCGATGACCAAAAGAAGCATTCAGGATTGGCAGTCACTTGCCGAAAAAGAGCTGAAAGCCAGTCCGGACAGCCTGACCTGGCAAACGCCGGAAGGCATCGCCATCAAGCCGCTTTATACGGCAGACGATCTTGCCGGCATGGACCATCTCGATAGCCTGCCTGGCTTTGCGCCCTTCACCCGTGGGCCACGCGCGACGATGTATGCCGGGCGGCCCTGGACGATCCGCCAATATGCCGGGTTTTCCACGGCGGAAGCCTCCAATGCCTTTTATAAGCGCAATCTAGCAGCTGGGCAGAAGGGGCTGTCCGTCGCCTTCGATCTAGCCACGCATCGCGGCTATGACAGCGACCATCCGCGCGTCGAAGGCGATGTCGGCAAGGCGGGTGTGGCGATCGACAGTGTCGAGGATATGAAAATCCTGTTCGACGGCATTCCGCTCGATCAGATGTCGGTGTCGATGACGATGAATGGCGCGGTCATTCCGATATTGGCGAGCTTCATTGTGGCGGGCGAAGAACAGGGCGTTTCGCGGGATAAATTGTCGGGCACCATTCAGAACGATATCCTGAAGGAATTCATGGTCCGCAATACCTATATCTATCCGCCTGAGCCTTCGATGCGGATTGTCGCAGATATTATCGACTATACCGCCCGGGAAATGCCGAAGTTCAACTCGATCTCGATCTCCGGCTATCATATGCAGGAGGCAGGTGCGACGCTGGTGCAGGAACTGGCCTTCACGCTTGCCGATGGCCGTGAATATGTGCGGGCAGCGCTGGCCAAGGGCCTGGATGTCGATGCCTTCGCAGGCCGCCTGTCGTTCTTCTTCGCCATTGGCATGAATTTCTTTATGGAAGCGGCAAAGCTGCGGGCCGCCCGGCTGCTGTGGACCCGGATCATGCAGGAGTTTAACCCCAAAAATCCGGGCTCGTTGATGCTGCGCACCCATTGCCAGACATCTGGCGTGTCGCTGGCCGAGCAGGACCCGTATAACAACATTGTCCGCACGGCGTTTGAGGCGATGTCGGCGGTGCTGGGTGGTACGCAATCGCTGCATACCAATTCCTTCGATGAAGCCATTGCGCTTCCCACCGAGTTCTCCGCGCGCATTGCCCGCAATACCCAACTGATCTTGCAGCATGAAACCGGGGTGACCAAGGTGGTCGATCCGCTGGCTGGTTCTTACTATGTCGAAAGCCTGACCAAGGAACTGGCGGATGCGGCCTGGGCGCTGATCGAAGAGGTGGAAAGTCTGGGTGGCATGACCAGGGCGGTGGCTGACGGCCTGCCCAAACGCCTGATCGAGGAGGCCGCCACCCGTCGCCAGGCGGCTGTGGACCGCCGCGAGGAGGTGATCGTTGGCGTCAACAAATATAGGCTGGAAACCGAGGACGAGATCGACATTCTCGATATCGACAATGCCACTGTCCGTGTTGGCCAGATCAAGCGCCTTGAAGACACCAAGCGCCGCCGGGATGCAAAAGCGGTGGAGGCGAGCCTGTTGGAACTGACCCGCATTGCCAAAACCGGAGAAGGCAACCTTTTGGCCGCCGCCGTCGATGCCGCCCGCGCCCGCGCCACCGTGGGAGAAATATCGGATGCCATGCGGTCGGTGTTTGGCGATCACACCGCCGTGCCCAAAGTGGTGTCCAAGGTCTACGGCGACCGCTATCACGACGATCCCGAATACCAGACGCTTGTCGGCCAGCTATCGGATTTTGCCACGGTGCTGGGTGCAAAGCCGAAGATCATGGTGGCCAAGCTTGGCCAGGATGGTCATGACCGGGGTGCCAAAGTCATTTCTTCGGCGTTTGGCGATATTGGCTTTGACGTCATCGCCGGTCCGCTGTTCCAGACCCCGCAAGAGGCCGCTGATCTGGCCATCGGCCACAAGGTGCAGGTCGTCGGCATGTCCTCGCTGGCGGCTGGCCATAAAACCCTTGCGCCACAATTGGTTGCCGCGCTCAAGGCTAAAGGTGCGGAAAACATCATCGTCGTGGTTGGCGGCGTCATCCCAAGACAGGACTATCAATTCCTCCTCGACCACGGCGTCGCCGCCGTCTTCGGCCCAGGAACAAACGTGCTCGAGGCCGCCCGCGCCGTCATCAATCTCATGCAGGGGCGATTGCGAAACCAATAATGCTAAACTGATGGTTTGGAGGTTTTTCGGACAGCACACGGGTGACGGAATTATTTTTATCAAAATAGTTTGAATACTAATTATATCTATGCTATCTCGAGATTATGAGCAATGATCTCGACACGCGCAGAAATTTGACCAGTCAGTTGTTTTCGGCCGCGCGCCTCTGGCGCCGGACGATCGATCTGATTCTGGCCGAGCATGGAATTTCCGAGGCCTGCGCTTCGCCCCTGGTGTGGATCGGGCGGTTGGGGGGCGGTATCCGCCAGATCACCCTTGCCGAGCATGTCGGCATCGAGGGGCCTTCGCTGGTGCGGCTGCTTGATCAGCTTGAATCCTCGGGAATGGTGATGCGCAAGGACGATCCCACCGACAGGCGGGCCAAGGGCCTTTGGCTGACGCCTGAAGGCAAGCGCATGGCAGCGCGGATAGAAGCTGTGCTGGACGAGGAAAGGGCAGGGGTCTTTGAAGGGATATCCCAGGCGGATCTAGAAACGACTCTGCGCGTTTTAATGGAGTTTCAGCAACGCTGCGTCGATATGCGGGCGAGCCGGGACAAGAAGGACTAGGGTCGATGGTCGCACCAACCTGGAGAGACTGGGTGTTTTCCGGCAAGGCTTTCGCGGCCGCCGTGCTGGCCCTTTATCTTGCCCTGATGTTTGATCTGTCGCGGCCCTATTGGGCTGTTTCGGCAGTCTATATCGTTTCCAATCCCTTCGCGGGCGCCACCAAATCCAAGGCGCTGTACCGTGTGCTTGGCACATTGCTGGGTGCCAGTGCTGCGGTTGTGTTCGTACCGGTCTTCGTCAATGCGCCGGAGCTTTTATCCCTGGTCGTGGCGCTTTGGACTGGAACGCTGTTGTTTTTGTCGATGTTGGACCGCTCGGCGCGTGCCTATGTTTTCATGCTGGCCGGGTACACGTTGCCGCTGATTGCCTTGCCCAGCGTCAGTGATCCCGGCGGCGTCTTCGATATGGCGCTGGCGCGGTCCGAGGAAATTACCCTGGGCATTCTCTGCGCCACGCTCGTTAATCAGGTGGTGTTTCCCTCCAGTATCGGGCGACTGTTCAGTGATCGGATTAATGTCTGGCTGGCCGATGCCGGTGCCTGGGCCGAAGATATCTTGCGCGGCGAAGGTGCCATACCGTCCACCCCGCTGAAGCGCCAGCAATTGGCCTCTGACGTGTCCAGTCTTGACCTGATGATCAGTCAGTTAAGTTATGATCCGGGAACCAAAGACGTTGTTGGTCAGGCGCGGGAGCTGCGCGGTCGGCTTTTGATGCTGCTGCCAGTGTTTTCGTCGCTTGCAGACCGGTTGCATGCTGTCAAACAGCAATCCGGCCTGGATGACACCCTCATTGCCCTTCTCAATGATATCGCTGATTGGTTCAAACTGGGTGGTGGCGTCGAGACGGAAAAGGCTGGCACCAGCCTGCTGGTTCGGATCGACGCCTTGCAGAAGCAGGATAAGCCGCATGGCTGGGAGGATCTCGTCATGTCGAGCCTGCTGACTCGGTTGAAGGATGTCGTTGAACTCTGGCAGGATTGCCTGACACTGCGCGATCACATCGCCAGCGGCGGCCATGCGGCGGAGACTTTGCCGCTCCTGCACACCAGACGTATCCTGACAGGCTCCCGGCATTTCGACCATGCACTGCTGGCCATGAAAGTTGCCGTTGTTGTGGTGGGCATTCTGTTGGCCTGCGCATTCTGGATTGCCAGCGGCTGGAGCCAGGGCGCGAGTTTCGTTTCCATGGTCGCGGTGTCCTGTTCGTTTTTTGCCGCCCAGGACCGGCCTGCGCCAATGATCCGCAAAATGCTGATCTGGACGGCCCTGTCGATTGTAGTTGCCTTCGTCTATCTCTTTGCCATTCTCCCAGTTGTGACCTCCTTCGAAATGCTGGTGCTGACGCTGGCGCCGATGTTCCTTTTCATCGGGCTGAAGATGAGCAATCCGCAAATGGGCATGTTTTTCATGCTGCTGGCAGTCAACAGCGCCACGCTGATCGCCATTCAGGACCAGTATTCCGCGGATCTGACCAGCTTTGCCAATGGTGGGCTGGCGACCCTGCTCGGCATCGGTTTTGCCCAACTCTGGGTCACCGTCGCCCAGCCTTTTGGGGCTGAACTGGCGGCCCGGCGATTGATGAAGTCGGGATGGCGGGATCTTGCCGATACGGCTTCCGGATCACGGTCGGGAGATGTCGATCGCCTTTCCAGTCGCAGTCTTGACCGGCTTGGACAGCTTGTCCCCCGGTTGGCGGCATTGAATGTGCGCGATCTCGGTGATGTCGATGGCTTTGCCGATGTCCGGCTCGGCTTCAACGTGGTGACGCTGCAACAGCAGCGGCCATCGCTTGGGCAGGAAAGCGGCACGCTGATCTCGCAGGTTCTGGCTGGCATTGCGGATCATTACCGGCGTCGGCTGAAGCGGGGTGGGTCAGGGTCGGCGCAGCCGCAATTGCAGGACACCATCGACCGGGCGCTGGAGACGGTCATGCGCAACGAGGGCGATGTCGGGCGCCGTGTTACCGACGCGCTGGTCGGCCTCCGGCGCGTGCTGTTTGTGCAATCGCCACCGCCAAGCCTGTCCACAAGGTCCGAGCCCAACCAACTTTCTTTTGCAGCAGAGTAACCTCAATGCCGACCGAATTCGATATCTATGGCGTCTATGTCCCGCGTCTTTTCGTGGTGATGCTGATCGCCTTGCTGATCAGCATGGTGATCCGCAAGCTGCTGGCCTGGATGGGTGCCTATGGGCTCATCTGGCATCGTGGCCTTTTCGATGTTGCACTCTTTGTCCTGCTGACGGCAGGTCTTTCCTTTCTAACACGCTGGTTTGTCTCATGACGATGTTGAAATCTCTCGGCAGGGTCGCTGTCACCCTGGTTGTCGTTGTTGCCGCGCTTTTTGCCGGCTATCACCTTTGGGTCTATTACATGGAGGAGCCATGGACGCGCGACGGGCGCGTGCGCGCCGATGTCGCGTCGATCGCACCTGATGTCACCGGCCCGGTCAGCGAGGTGCTGGCGAAGGACAATGAGACCGTGCGCAAGGGCGATGTTCTGTTCAGGGTCGATGCAAAACGGTTTGAACTTGCGCTGGAGCAGGCGCAGGCCGATCTCGATCAGGCGAAATCCTCGCTGGATGAGGCTGTCCGCGAAAGCCAACGCGAAGAGCGGCTTGGCGATTCCGCTTCGGCCCAGGCGCGTGATAAGGCGGTATCCGCCCAGGAACAGGCGCAGGCTTCCTATAACAAGGCCCTTGCCAGCCGCGATGTTGCCAAGCTGGATCTGGATCGCACTGAAGTGAAATCCACCGTCAACGGCACGGTGAGCAATTTCTCTCTTCAGGTCGGCGATTTCGTCAATAGAGGCACCGCAACCGTCGCCGTGGTCAACACTGATACACTGCGGGTCGAGGCCTATTTCGAGGAAAGCAAATTGCAGCGCATTCGTGAAGGCGACCGGGCCTCCGTGCAGATCATGGGACAGAAAACCGTGCTGACTGGCCGGGTGGAAAGCATGGCGACCGGCATCCAGGACCGCGAGCGCGATTCAAGCTCCGGCCTGTTGGTCAATATCACCCCGACATTCAACTGGGTCCGGCTGGCGCAGCGCGTGCCGGTGCGCATTCATCTCGAAAATGTCCCTGATGGTACAAGGCTGATCTCGGGCCTGACGGCCACAGTGGACATCCAGCCGGAAGCTCAGGCTGGTCAAAAGTAGCGATACTGCCTAATGCCAAGGCACCAAAGACGCTCACGCATCCTCGCCTTGAAGAGATTGCAAATATCTCAAATGCTTGCACCGCTTGAGATATTTGCAAAAGGAATACGAAGGGTGATTTTCAACGACCCTTCGCATTAGATATCGGCGATAAATGCCTGTTTCTGGGTGCCGAGACCTTCAATGCCCAGTTCAACCACATCGCCAGCTTTCAGGAAACGTGGTGGCTTCATGCCGAGGCCGACGCCGGGCGGTGTGCCGGTGGAGATCACATCGCCTGGATGCAGGCTCATGAATTGGCTGAGATAGGACACGAGAAAGGCGACGCCATAGACCATGGTCTTGGAGGAGCCGTCCTGCATGGTCTCGCCATTGACGGTCAGCCACATTTTCAGGTTCTGTGGATCGGCAATCTCGTCCTTGGTGACCAGCCAGGGACCGATCGGGCCGAACGTGTCGCAGGATTTTCCCTTGGTCCATTGACCGGCTCGTTCGGTCTGAAAGGCGCGCTCGGACACGTCATGGGAAACGCAGTAACCTGCGACATAGTCCATAGCATCTGCCTCGGACACATATTTTGCCGTCTTGCCGATGACGACGCCAAGTTCGACTTCCCAGTCGGTTTTTTCCGAGCCGCGAGGGATCAATACTTCATCGTTAGGACCGCAAATCGCTGAAGTCGCCTTCATGAAGATCACCGGTTCAGGCGGTACGGTTGCGCCGGTTTCTGCGGCATGGTCGGAATAGTTGAGGCCGATGCAGATGAACTTGCCAGTGCCGGAGACGCAGGCGCCGATCCGGCCGGGCGCAAGTTCCGGCAGGGTCGCTGGATTGAGCGCTGCCAGTTGTGACAGTCCTTCCGGCGAAATCGCCGCACCGCCGATATCGGTTACATGGGCGGAGAGGTCGCGGATCTTGCCATCGCTATCGAGAAGGGCTGGCTTTTCCTGGCCAATCGGGCCAACGCGCATCAGTTTCATCGGGTATTTCCTTTCATGTTTCCAAGCACTCTGGCTGAAATTTAAGGCAACTCTAAATCGACCAGCCGCCGTCGATGGCGTAGGCCTGCCCGGTCGTATAGGTGGCGCCGGCCAGATAGACGGCAAGATCGGCGATCTCTTCCGGCGTGCCGATCCGCCCAATTGGCTGGCGGGCGATGAAGGCGGCGCGGGCAGCCTCATAATCGCCTTGCGCCTTCAGCCTGTCCTGAAGCGAAGGGCTTTCCACCGTGCCGGGGCAAATGGCATTGCAGCGGATGCCCTGCGCGACATATTCGGCGGAGACGGATTTGGTCAGGCCAATCACGGCGGCCTTGGTGATGGAATAGGCGCAGCGATTGGCGACGCCTTTCATGCTGGAGGCGACCGAAGACATGTTGATGATCGCGCCATCGCCTTTTTCGATCATCGCAGGCAGCACGGCGCGGATGGTACGCACCATGGCATGCACATTGAGGTCGAAGGCAAAGTCCAGTTCGTCATCCTTCATATCGAGGACCGATCCAGCATGAACGAAACCGGCGCAGTTGAACAGCACGTCGAAGGGACCGGTTTCGGCAATCACCGCCTTGACCTCGTCGTCCTTCAAAACGTTCAACCGGCGTGTGATAATGCCAGCCTCCGCCTCCAGGCTGGCCAGCGCCTGCTCATTAATGTCCGTGGCGACGACCGTGGCGCCAGCGCGGGCAAAGGCCAGCGCACTGGCCCTGCCTATGCCTTGGCCAGCGGCTGTTATCAGCACTTTTTTATCAGCAAGAGACGACGACATTGGGTTTTCCTCCTGGTTCGGGCAGCCTTTAAGGGGACGAAGGGGTGGGGCTTTGGTGCGCAAACCGCTCGTCTTCCTATCGATACCACCGGATTATTGCAGAATTTCCGCCTGATCCTCTTCCTTTTCAAGGGGAAATTATGATGTATAAATAATGCATTACGGGGAATGCGCGATGAACTATAGGTCGCTGGCCGGTGTAAGGTCAAGCTTACTTGGTGAGCTGATCTGACGGACATCTGAGGCATTCGTTCAGCCGCTGATCCAGGTCGCGGGCGAGTGTTTCGGCGTTGCGGCCAATCACAATGCTCTGGTGATTGCCGCGCATGTCGATCCACGCCGCTCCCGGCAGAAAGGCCTCCCATATAGTCTTCGGATCGCAATCAATCGGTGATCCGCCAAGCGCGCGATAGAACGTCAAAGGCCCGGTATAACGTTTTGGCCGGTAGAGCCCCTTCATTCTCAGAAGTTGACGGGCCATTCGATCATAGCCGGGAGGGTAATTGCCGATCCATTGCGGTGCCATTGTCGGATAGTCGGGGTCGCGTGGATCGCGGAAGCGAAACAGAAATGGGCGGAAATAAGTGGCGATGCCAGCGGCTCTGATGGTGATTGCCATCCATGGGTGTCTGATGGAGAGCCCGCCGTCACGCCTGCTCTGCCCTGGGGTCGGTATGACGCTTGGGGCAAGCCTGGGCTTTGCGGTCTTCAGCCGCCGCGTCAAGCGTTTCAGCATGAAACTAAGCCAGACGGATAGAGGCCAATTATACTCACTTTGAGGCGTGTCGATCAGGCCAAGAAAGGCAATCTCCTCGCCAGCGTCTTGCATGGCTGTCGCTAGTTCCAGCGCCAAAACCCCGCCGAAGGAATAGCCCATCAAGCAATAGGGACCGGGAATGCCAGCGTCTTTCAGGGCGGAGAGACAGGTGCGAATTTCGTCCGCGACAACAGCCGGGTCACGATTGCTACTATCAAACGGCGTCAGGGACATGCCAAGAATTCGGCCCGGAAAATGCAATCGCTGAATGAAATCCTGTATTTCCAGAAAACAGCTCAAGCCTCCGGCAAAGACGATCAATGTCTTGTCGGCGCAACCCTTCCTGATTTCGATAATCTTTGGCAGGTTTAAATAGGAGCCGTTTTCGATGGCAAGGGCAAGCGCCTGCGGGCTTGGCCAGAGGTAGAAGCTGTTGACATCCAGCTCTATCGCGGTTTCCCGCCAGAACCGGTCAATGATGCGCAAGGCCCTGTTGATGGTCAGGCCGTCTTCCAGCAGATTATCGTCGGGCAACACAGCACGTTTCAATTCCTGGCGACAGAGATCGACCAGCAATGCCGTGACATTCATACGAACAGCCCGTTGCCGGCCCAAATCGTCTTCATTTACGATCCTCGCAGACATTTCCTCAACATCCATCGCCCCCAGGTGGAGGAGATAGTAAAAACAACCATAGCGAAGCAGATTTGCTACGTCATTGTCTGTTTACGACATCACGCCGTTTATGAGAATGGATTCCACGAAAAAAGTCAGGCAACGAGGCGCGCGATTTTAATCTTGTGGGAGGTTTGCCTCGGCAAATGGTCCGCCCAGCAGGGGACCAATGATCTCGCTTTCGCGGCCCAGGTCCATCGGCGCGTCCTGTGAGCGGTCCTGCGCTTTCCAGCCAAGTTTATCGGCATCGCTGCTCACCATGCAGCCGCGATCGTTGTCGGAGACGCCGTAAACCATCAGGCAGCCGAGCGTCTCGACCGTGAAGGCGCGGTCGACGAGACGGGTCAGGTCATCGGCGCTGATCCATGTGGTCAGCATGCGGGGGCTGCGAACGGTGTCGAAGCAGGAGCCGATGCGCACGGATATCGATTGAATGCCGCATTTGTCATGATAGGTGCGGGCCAGCAACTCGCCATAGGCCTTGGACAGGCCGTAGAAACTGTCGGGTAGCATTGGCGCGGTCTCATCGATTGGCGCGCCGAACGGGTGCAAGCCGACCACATGGTAGGAACTGGCAAGCACCACGCGCGGCACGCCAAGGCGCCTTGCGGCTTCGAATATGTGATAGGTGCCGCGAATATTGGCATTCAGCACCGTTTCGAACGATGCCTCATTGGCCATGCCGCCGAGATGGACGACGCCATCAACACCTTGCATAACGTTGCAGATCGCATCGAAATTGCCGAGATCAGCACCTTTGATGCCCCGGGCCGCATCGTCATTCAGGTCGCTCAACACCAGCTCATAGCCAAGTGCTGCAAGGCGCGGCGCAAGCGTGGTGCCGATATTACCAGCGGCGCCGGTGATCAGAAGACGGGTCATCAAACACTCCTTGCCTCGGTCATATGTCAGGCTTTAAGCGATATAGCGGTCCGGTTTGCGCCCGGCCACCGGGAGATCGACGGCAAAGATCCGGCCAGCAAACTCGTTGCCATTACCGCCCGGTTTCAGACTGGTGATGAAAGCCGTCCTGAAATCTGGCCCGCCAAAGGTGATGTTGGTGGGATTGGTGGTCGGCACGTGGATGACCATATCGGGACGACCTTTGGGATCAAGCCGCAAGACCCGGCCACTGTCGGAGGCGGCGATCCAGTAGAAACCGTCTTGGTCCACCGATGCGCCGTCAGGACGTCCGCCGATTTCCGACAGATCCGCGAACAGTTGCGGTGGTTCCAATGGTATGCCGTCACTGTCAAGCGCAATGGTCCAGACGCTTGCAAGGGTGGGATGGCTGTCGGAAACATAAAGCCGTCTGCCATCGGGTGAAAAGGCAAGGCCGTTCAAGGTGCGAAAACCGTCGCGCACCACGCGGACCTGCCCCTTGTCGATGCAGAAAAGCCGCCCGAGATGCGGACTGTGTGGCTCGATACTGCCGCACCAGAACCGCCCGGACGGATCGGCAATGCCGTCATTCATCCGGGTGCCGGGCGCAGCAATCAAAGGAGAATGCAGCAATTCCCGCTTCAGCCGGTCGCTATCCAGTGACAAATATTCAAACCCCAGCGAGGTTCCAGCGATGAAACCGCCATCCGTTGGCGCGATGGAGGCGAGCGCGCCATCCAGCGTCCAGCGCTTCAGGCTGGCATCTTGCGGATTAAAGCGCAGCAGGCCACCTGCCTCAATGTCGCAATACCAGAGCGCGTCATCATGCCATAGCGGGCTTTCCGCCACAGTAACGGCTGGAATATCAAGCGGTTGCGCGGTAAATTCTCTCATTGCACCCCCGTCGCCCGCGGCATGATCAGCGGCTTGCGCCGTCTCGACATATCGGGCTGCGGCACCGAGGCGATCAGCTTTTGAGTATAGGGATGCTGTGGCCGCAGGCAGATATCGTCGGCATCGCCCATTTCGACGATCTTGCCCTTTTGCATCACCGCCACCCGGTCGCAGAAATAGCGCACCACGGTAATGTCATGGCTGATGAAGATGAAGCTGATGCCAAGCTCGGCACGCAATTCCGCCAGCAAATCCAGCACCTGATGGCGAAGCGATACGTCTAGCGCCGAGGTTGGCTCATCGGCGATGATCAGCCGTGGATTGGGCGCGATGGCGCGCGCGATGGAAATGCGCTGACGCTGGCCACCAGAAAAGGCATGCGGATAGCGGTTGATGGCATTGGTCGGCAGGCCGACGCGGTCGAGCAGATATTCCACCCGCTCGCGCATCTGGGTGGTGGTCAGGCCCATCATCCGCATCGGCTCGGCGATGGTTTCAAACACCGTCATGCGTGGATTGAGCGAAGAATGTGGATCCTGAAACACCATGCGCATTTCCGTATAGAGATGACGCATGGTGTTGCGCGATGCTTTGGCGATGTCAACATCGTGACCCTTGGCATCGGCATAATGCACATGGCCAGCCGTGGGCTTGTAGATTTGCAGCATGGTGCGGCCAAGCGTGGTCTTGCCCGATCCGCTTTCCCCGACAATGCCCAGGGTTTCGCCGGGTGCAAGCGTCAGGCTGACCCCGTCGATAGCCTTGACGCCGAATGTCTGCTTCACCCCCCATCGGCGGCGCGAGCCGAATTGCAAGTGCAGGTCGGAAACTTCCATCAGCGGCTTGGCGGCGGCGGGAAGCGTGCGGCGGGGAAGGGGCGTTTCCAGCTTTAGCACGGCACCCAGAAGCGCTGCGGTATAGGCGGCAGCCGGGCGGCGCAGAACCTGTTCGGCCAACCCTTCCTCGACCTTTTCGCCGCGATACATCACCATCACCCGGTCAGCGATCTCAGCCACCACGCCGATGTCGTGGGTAATGAACAGCACGGCCATGCCGCGCTCACGCTGAAGCGAAACGATCAGGTCGAGAATTTCGGCCTGGGTGGTGACGTCGAGCGCCGTGGTCGGCTCATCGGCAATCAGCAGGCGTGGATTGCACGACAGTGCCATGGCGATCATGGCGCGCTGGCGCATGCCGCCTGAATATTCGAAAGGATAGCGGTCGATGGCGGTTTCCGGATCGGGGATGCGCACCTGACGCAACAGATCGATGGCGCGCGCGCGTGCCTGCGCCTTGTCCATTTTCTCATGCAGCAGGATCGCTTCGATGATCTGTTCGCCGATCCGATGTACCGGTGACAGCGACGTCATCGGCTCCTGGAAGATCATCGCGATCTGGCCGCCCCGGATCGATTGCATGTCCTGGCTGGAGGATTTGAGCTTGGCGATGTCTCTGTCGGCCTTGCCGTTTTCACCAGCGAGAAGGATCTCACCTGACGTCAGCCGACCGGGATCGGCCAGCAGCTTCAGGATGGCGCGGGCCGTGACGCTTTTGCCCGAGCCGCTTTCGCCCAACACGCAAAGGGTTTCACCTTCATAGACGTCGAAGGAGACATTGCGGACAGCCTGGATCACCTGACGATGCACGGGAAATTCGACGCTGAGGTTCTTGACCTGCAAGAGGGGCTTTACGTTCGATGTCATAGAGTTACCTCAAGCATAGGGATCGGCTGCATCGCGCAGGCCGTCGCCAAGGAAGTTCAGGCTGAGAACGGCAACGACCACAGCCACACCAGGCGCCAGCAGCCACGGTGCCTGGGTCAGCGCCCGCAGGTTCTGGGCGTCCTGGAGCAAAACGCCCCAGCTGACGATGGGTGGCTGAAGACCAAGGCCGAGGAAGCTCAGTGACGTCTCGGCAAGGATCATCGTCGGGATTGCCAGTGTGACGGCGGCGATAATGTGGCTGGTGAAGGAGGGCATCATATGACGTCCGATCACCCGCATTTCGCTGGCACCATCCAGCCTTGCGGCAGTGACGAAATCCTCGGTGCGCAAGGACAGGAAACGGCCACGCACCACACGGGCCATTTCGGTCCAGCCGATCAGCGAAAGGATGATCAGGATGACGAAATAGACCTTGAGCGACGACCAATCCTTCGGCATGGCGGCGGCCAGCCCCAGCCACAGCGGAATGGTCGGGATCGAACGGATAAACTCGATGGTGCGCTGGATGACGCTATCGATCATCCCGCCGAAATAGCCGGATATGCCGCCCAGAACCAGCCCGATCACCAGGCTGAGAAACACGCCGATCAGGCCAATCGACATGGAAATCCGCGTGCCATAGATAACGCGCGACAGGAGATCGCGGCCAAGCCGGTCGGCACCCAGAATATAGAAAGGCTTGGTATGATCGAGCGGGCCGATGAAGTGCAGATTGGTGGTAAACAGGCCCCACATATCGTAGCTTTCGCCGCGGGCAAAAAACTCGATGGGGATGATCGCATTGTCATCCACCTGGAAAACCCGGGTGAAGGATTTCGGATCGACGACATTCTTATAGCCCTTCACATGCGGCAGGAATTTGCCATCGTGAAACAGGCTGATCGGCTGCGGCGGTGCGAAGGTATATTGCGGCTTGAAGGTCGTCGGCAGGGTTGGCGACAGGAATTCTGCGAAAATCGCCAGGAAATAGATTGCCGCTGTGGCGATCAGGCCAAGCATCGCCAGTTTGTGGCGGCGGAACTTGAACCACATCAACGCCCATTGCGAGGAGACCACCATGCGGTCGCCGGTCGTCTGGTTGTCGAGCAACGGTTCGTTCGGGGCGCCAGTCCCCTTGTCGGCGTGGGGCAGGGGAGAAGATGTTACGGTCATGTCAGGCGGATCCTTGGATCGACGATGGCAAGCAGGATGTCGGACAGCAGCGTGCCGACCAGGACCAGGCCACCGGTCATCAGCAGGAAGGCGCCGGCCAGGTACATGTCCTGGGATTTCAGCGCCTGCAAAAGAAGAGGTCCGGCGGTGGGCAGGTTCATCACGGTGGACACGATCAACTCGCCGGAAATCAGGGTCGGCAATACCCAGCCGACGGTGGAAATGAATGGATTGATGGCAACGCGCACCGGATACCGCAGGATGGCCCGCCGTTCCGGCAGTCCCTTGGCAAGGGCCGCTTCCACATAGGGCTTGCGCAATTCGTCAAGCAGATTGGCGCGCATAACGCGGATCAGCGCCGCCGTACCGCTGGCCCCCAGAATGATCACCGGAATCCAGACATGCTTGAGAAAATCCCCGATCCGGGCAAGCGACCAGGGCGCATTGGCAAATTCCGGCGAAAACAACCCGCCGACGCTCTGGCCGAAGTGAATGGTCGCCACATACATCAGCAGGATGGCCAGCAGGAAATTCGGGATCGCCATGCCGATAAAGCCCAGCAGGGTGAAAAGGTAATCGCCCGGAGAATATTTGCGCACGGCGGAATAGATGCCGATCGGCAGGGCCGTGAGCCAGACGAACATCAGCGTGATGAAAGCGACCAGCGCCGTCATGCCCATCCGCTGCATCACCAATTGGCTGACCGGCTGGTTCCACTCGAAGGAATAGCCGAAATCGCCATGCATCACGCCGCCAATCCAGTGGACATATTGCAGCACGACCGGCTCGCCGATGCCATAGCGCTGGCGCAGGGTCTCCAACTGGGCAGGAGACATGGTGTCGCCGGTTTCAGCGGCCTGGGCGGCCAGCGTCGAAACGAAATCGCCAGGCGGCAACTGGATCACCACGAAGGTCAGAAGCGAAATGGCAAACATCGCGGGGATCATACCCAGCACGCGCAATGTGATGAACCGTAACATCGACGATCCTTTCCGGGGTCTTACGTTCCTGTCCATGGACGTGGGCAGGGGACTACAGGGTGACCAAAAGCGGGGTCTTCGGGGCGCCGGACGAGGGACGCAAGGTTGGGCAAGCGCCACGTGGGCGACGCCCCGAAGTCGGGAGGAGCTCACTTTGAGTTTGCCTTAGGAAAAGTGGAAACCGGCTTTCCCGAAAAGACAAACGAAAACAGAAGACTGTCAGTTCTGGATGAACCATTGCTCGGTATTGCTGGGCGCCGGGCTTGGATAGACCCAGGAAGTCGGCGCATTGTTCATTACGTTGTGCAGGTTCTTGGCCTTGACGGCGAAGCCCGCCGGCGGTGTCGAAATCGCAATCGTGTAGAACTGGTCGGCGGCAATATCGAGAATCTGCTGGAACAGCGCCGTCTGCTTGGTCTGATCGGTGGTGCCCTTGATCTGGTTATACAGATCCCACTGTTTCTTGACCGGCTCCGGCGGCTCTTCTCCGCCTTGCATCTTCAGATAAGCCTTGCCCCAGGCGACCGCATAGTTGGACTCAATCGAGACCGGCATATAGAGGCGCGGATCAAGCAGGGCATCGACGCCATACCCTTCGCCGGTCCACAGTGCCACGTCATGATCATTGTTGTTCTTGACCTCGTAGAACCGCGTGCGATCCATCGACTGGAAGCGCGCATCGACGCCAACGGCCTGCCAGTAGCGAATGACCAGTTCGGCTACATCGCCCCAGTTGGACAGCGCCGCAGGCGTGATGACGGTAAAGGTCAGGCGCTTGCCATCAGGGCGAAGCCGGAAGCCATCGGCATCCTTCTTGTCGAGGCCGATGCTGTCGAGCAGCTTGTTGGCCTTGTCAGGGTCATAATCGAGATATTGATGCGCCAATCGGTCATTGGCGTAGAGGGTGTTTTCGTTTGGCGCCACCTGTTTCGGCTGCGTCAGGCCCAGATAAATCGCATCGATGACCGACTTGCGATCAATGGCGATGCTCATCGCCACCCGGAAATCCTTGTTGCCGAAGATCTTGCGCATCTCCGGGTCCTTATGGGTCATGTTGAAGGAAAAGGACGTATCCGCACCCTGACCGGTAATCCGGTCGATCAACTCGTAACCACCCTTGTCCGCGCCTTCGTTCAAGACCGGACGGTTCTGGTTCACGCCGATATGGCGTTCCTGATAGTTGATCTTGCCGGCAATCGCCGCCAGAAGCACGGTCTGTACATCCGAATTGACGCTGTAGCGGGCACCGTCGAGATAAGGCAACTGGTTGCCCGCCGGATCAACCTTCCAGTAATAGGGATTGCGCTCAAACGTCACCTGGGTGGCGCCGGATACATAGGGGTCCTTGATCTTCCAGGGGCCGAGGACGGGCATGTCAGGATTGCGCCAGCGCTGAACCTGTTCGATTTCCAGTCCGCACTTGTTGGTCAGATGTTCGATCCAGCTGGCATCACCGGCATCCTTCGCCAGCTTTTCGGCATCGGGATTGAATTTCGGCATGAACTGGCCGCAATATTGCTTCGACATCAACGTGAGCTGCGTGCCGAAAACGCCCGCGACATTCATGAGGAACAAGCCGTTCGGGCCGGAGAACTTGATGGTGACGCTGGTCGGGCTGTTGACGGTCGCCACCGGCAGCTTGCCCCCGACCAGCATCCAGGCGGGTTTGGCCGGAAACAGCTTGTCATCCGGAAGCACGTCATTGACCATGAAGGCGATGTCTTCAGCGGTGAAATCCATGCCGTTCGACCATTTCATGCCCTTGCGCAATTCGAAGGTGAAGGTCGTGGCATCATCGCTGGCTTTGTAGGAGGTCGCGACATTGGGAATGATCTTGCCCGACCATTCCCGGTCCCAGGCCATCAACGGCTCGTAGCCGGTCAGTTTTGCCAGTGCGTTGCGGTCATTGCCGCCCACCAATCCGCCGGTCTGGTAGCCGCCATAGACGCCGACCCGGTCCACCATGTCTTCGACGCGCGGATTTTCCGGCAGACGTTTTTCGACCGGTGGTAATTTGCCTTCCTTGACCAGCGCATCAAGCTGCGGCGCCTGATGGTAGTCCTGGGCGATCGCCATGACCGGCATGCCGACCAGTGCGGCAAGCGCCACTGTGGCAAGCAGTTTTCTGGTCTTCATCGTGTTTTTCCTCCCGAAAAGATAGATTTTATGATGGACCGAAGTCGCTTTGCTGCATTCGCCAGCCGAAAAGAACAGACGCTCCCGGGTCTATTCTTTTCGTCAGTTGTTTCTCACTGCTTCCAGGGCTCGATCAGCCCGGCCAGAATATCCACTTCTTGCGAGGTCAAATCCGTCAGGGGCGGGCGCACCGAACCGGCGGCAAAGCCCTGAAGGCGAACACCCGCCTTGATGGCCGCGACCGCATAGCCCTTCTGGCGGCTACGCAAATCCATGAAGGGGAAGAAGAACTGGTTGAGGATGTTTTCGCAGGTCGCCCGATCGCCAGCGCGCAGCGCCTTGTAGAAATCGCAGGCCAGTTGCGGCACGAAATTGAAGACGGCTGACGAATAGGTGGAGAAACCGGCACCCAGATAGGCCTCGGCAAACAATTCCGCCGTTGGCATGCCGCCGATATAGGTGAGGCGGTCGCCCAGCGTCGCGGTGATGCGGCGCACCAGGCCAAGTTCTCCGGTGCCGTCCTTGAAGCCAATCAGATTGGGGCAGTCATCGGCGAGCCGCTGGATGGTTTCGGTCTGAAGCACGCAATTGTCGCGGTTGTAGACGGTGACGCCAAAGCCAACCGCATCGCAGACCGCCTTGACATGGGCATAAAGGCCCGCCTGCGGCGCATCGATCAGATATTGTGGCAGCAGAAGAATGCCATCGCCGCCAGCCTTTTCGATGCCCTTGGCAATTTCGACGGCAACCCTTGTGCCACCGCCGCAGCCACCGACGATAGGTACGCCATTCGATGCCGCCTTGGCGGTGGCGACAATGCCAGGAATTTCATCCGGCGACAGCGAGAACATTTCGCCGGTGCCGCCAGCGGCAAACAGCACCGTCGCGTCATAGCCAGACAGCCAGTCGATATGCGCGCCATAGACATCCGGGTTGAACTCGCCCTTGTCATCGAAAGGGGTGACGGGAAAGGACAGCAAGCCTGCGCCCAGTGCACGTTTCAGTTCATTCGGTTCCATGGTCCGCCTCTCCTGCGTTCAACTGCTCCGTGCCACACGATCTTCTTCGCGAAAGACTTGAACGGGCACCTATCCTCGTGCTTTATAATGACTGCAACCGAGTAATATCATGATTTCCAGCGAAGTCATATTATGATTTAAAATACCTGTCCAGTCGAATTCCGTTCAATATCTGCCCAACACCCGAATTGTCCCTTTATGGAGATTTCCATGGCCAAAGCCCCATCGCCGAGTGAAGCACAGCGCAAGCCAAGGCTGGCCGAAAGCGTCATCGAAGCCTTGCGTGCCGATATTGTTGGCGGACGGCTGGCGCTTGGCACGCAATTGCCGACCGAACCGGGGCTGATCGAGCGGTTCGGGGTCAGCCGCACGGTGATCCGCGAGGCGCTAGCCGAGCTGCGCGCCGCCGGTCTTGTCGATGCTCGTCAGGGCAAGGGCGTGTTTGTCGTTGATGACCTGCCCGGACAGGAAATGCGCCTCAGCACGGAAGAGCAGCGTAGCATTCCGAAAACCTTGGAAATGCTGGAATTCAGGGTGGCAATCGAGACGGAAGCCGCAGCGCTGGCCGCCGTGCGCCGCTCTTCGGCGCAGGAATACGAGATCCGGGCGGCCAATGAGGTGATGGCGGATCTTGTCGCCGAAAAGGCGCCGACCTCCAAGGCGGATTTCGATTTTCACCTGGCCATCGCCCGGGCGACCAATAACAGCTATTATCTGAGCGCCATGCAAAGCTTTGGCCCGCAAGCCATTCCGCGCTCCAACCTGCCCAACCTGGCCTCTTCACGCAGCGAAACCTATCTTTCGCAAGTGGTGGAGGAGCATGGTCGGATTGCCGACGCCATTTCCGGTCAGGACCCGCAGGGTGCGCGCGCCACCATGCGCGAGCATATTGAAAAATCCCAGGAGCGGCATCGGGCGCTGGCCCGGAATCTGCGCAAGGAGGGCGGCTGAGGCACATTGATGTTTGCGCTTCTCCTTTCCCATCCTCTATTGTCTTGGCATTGCGTCGCAAAATAATCAAAAGGCAGGTTTTATGACCAGAGAGATACTCATCCGCAATGCGTCCGATTATGCGCTTGGCGGCAAGCTGACTGATGATCTGGCCCGGCTTATAGCGCGCCGCTCGGTCAGCCAGTCGGAAGGCAGGCCGGAGGATCTTCAAGCCTATCTGGTGGAGGATATTCAGCCGCTGCTGTCGTCCCTGGGCTTTGCCACGGAGATTTTCGCCAATCCGCGAGAGAATGGCGCGCCGCTTTTGATCGCCAGCCTGATCGAGGACGCCAGCCTGCCGACCGTGCTGATCTATGGGCATGGCGATGTCTGTAATGGCGAAGCGCATCGCTGGCGTGAAGGGCTCGACCCTTTCGTGCTGCATCAGGAAGGGGATAAGCTTTACGGGCGCGGCACGGCGGATAACAAGATCCAGCATCTCATCAATATCAAGGCGCTGGAACTGATTTTGAAAGAGAAGGGCAAGCTCGGCTTCAACGTCAAGATCATCCTGGAAATGGCCGAGGAAACTGGCTCCTACGGTTTGCGTGAGTTTTTCCAGGCCAAGCGCGAAGCCCTTGCCGCCGATGTGCTGATCGCATCCGATGGGCCGCGATTGGCGGCGGATACGCCGACCATGTTCATGGGGTCACGCGGCGGCTTTGCCTTCAACCTCAACGTTACCTTGCGCGACGGTGATCACCATTCCGGCAATTTCGGCGGCTTGTTGGCCGATCCGGCAATCATTCTCGCCCATGCCATTGCCACGATTGTCGATGCGCGTGGCCAGATCCAGATCCCGGAATGGCTGCCGACCAGCCTGACCCCTGACATTCGCGCTGCCCTCAAGGACCTGCCGTCCCGCAAGCATGACGCGGACTGGGGTCAGGCGGATCTGACGCCGTCCGAGCGGGTGTTCGGCTGGAATTCCATGGCGGTTCTGGCCATATCCTCGGGCAATATCAACGCGCCGCAAAATGCCATTGCCGGATCGGCGCGCGCCACCTGCCAGCTGCGGTTCGTGGTGGGAACGGATATGGAGGGCATTCTGCCCGCTTTACGACGACATCTCGATGCCCATGGTTTTCCCATGGTGGCGGTGGAGCCAGCGCGGGGCGAGGCCTTCCGGGCCACCCGGTTCTCCCCCGATCATCCCTGGGTGCGGTTTGTCGAGCAATCCATTACCCGCACCAGTGGCAAGCCGGTGCATGTCCTGCCCAATCTGGCGGGCTCGCTGCCCAATGATGCCTTTACCGGCATTCTTGGCCTACCGACCATCTGGATTCCCCATTCCCATGCTGAATGCGGCCAGCACGGACCGAACGAGCACGCTCTTCTGTCGATTGCCGAAGAGGGCATGCGGGTGATGACCGGCCTGTTCCTGGATATTGGCGAACAGGGCGCTGCGCTGAAAGCCATTTGAGACTTTGGCACCTGTTGATTGCATCAGGAATTCTGATATTCATTCGTGAAACACCTTGTTTTCGGATGAATATCAGCCAATGAGCAGAAATTTCCTTGTGATCGACCCGGAAGACGGCATGGCAGTTCTGAAAGGGCTGGCCTCGCCACTACGGATCGGAATGCTCAAGTTGTTGCATGAAAAAGGCGCGATGAATGTCAATGACATCGCCGCCGAACTGTCGCTGCCGCAATCCACCGTCTCCACCAATCTCCAGGTTCTGGAGGATGCGGGGCTGATCCGCACGGAGAGCCAGAAAGCCCGCAAGGGCAGCCAGAAGATCTGTTATCCGACCGCCGAGGAAGTGCTGGTTGTCTTCAAGAGCGAGCGGCGCAAGATCGATGCCCATGCCATCGAAGTGGCGATGCCGATCGGCCTTTATACCAGCTATGAGGTGACGGCGCCCTGTGGTCTTTGTTCGCCCGAGGGCATCATCGGGCTTCTGGACGTCCCCAATACTTTCCTTGATCCGGAACGGATGAAAGCCGGGCTGATCTGGTTCACCAGAGGCTATGTTGAATATCAATTCCCCAACAATGCCAAGCTATCCGGCAGCGCGATCCGCGAAATCGAGATTGCCATGGAGCTGAGTTCGGAAGTCCCCGGCACCAGTGCCGACTGGCCATCCGATATCACCTTGTCGATCAACGGCACGGATGTCGGTACATGGACCTCTCCCGGCGATTTCGGTGACAAACGTGGTGTCTATACGCCTGACTGGTGGAAGCTGAAGGGCTCCCAATACGGCAAGCTGAAGAATTGGCGAATTTCGGCGGAAGGCACCTTCGTTGATGGCGTCAAGATTTCGGCCATCGATCTCAATGCCATCGATCTGCTGGCGCATCATTCCATCCGGGTGAGGATCGGCGTGCGCGATGATGCGCGGCATCCCGGTGGGATCAACATTTTCGGACGCGGATTTGGCAATTACGATCAGGATATTGTTTTACGAATTCGCACGGAATGAATATCCGGTTTTATGATTGATATTTTGAAGCCGAAATCTCCATGGTTTCTGGGTCTGTCATGCAGTCGTCATATTGTTGTTATTGATATTTTTGCTGTACCGCAGCATATTTTTGCAGTGCTCCCGGCTGCTTTCCAGCTTGACGCTTGTGCTAAATCACGATTTTATATCCGACAAGATGGTTTAAATCATTATATTGGATATATATGGGGAGGATGACATGAAGGCGACCGTTCTGGCGCATGCCGATTATAGCATTGCGGAGATTGATCCACGGCTCTACGGCTCCTTCATAGAGCATCTGGGCCGGGCGGTTTACACCGGTATTTATGAACCCGATCACCCAAGCGCCGATGAAAACGGCATGCGCCGCGATGTCATCGATCTGGTGCGGGAGTTGAATGTGCCGATCGTGCGCTATCCCGGCGGCAATTTCGTTTCGGCCTATAATTGGGAAGACGGCATTGGCCCTAGGGATCAGCGCCCGGTTCGCCTCGATCTCGCCTGGCACACGTCCGAAAGCAACGAGGTCGGTCTGCACGAGTTTGCCGATTGGTGCGCCTCTGTCGGCACGGAGATGATGCTGGCCGTCAATCTCGGATCGCGCGGGCTGGATGAGGCGCGCAATTTTCTGGAATATGCCAATCATTCCGGCGGCAGCTATTGGAGCGATCTGCGCATCAGCAATGGCAGGCCGCAGCCTTTTGATGTGAAGCTCTGGTGCCTGGGCAATGAAATGGACGGGCCTTGGCAGATCGGCCACAAATCCGCGGATGAATATGGTCGCCTCGCCCACGAAACCGCCAAGGCCATGCGGGCTTTCGATAAATCGCTGGAACTGGTGGTCTGCGGTTCGTCCAACGCCAAGATGCCGACCTATCCGCAATGGGAAGCGACCGTTCTCGACCATGCCTATAATGAGGTCGATTACATTTCCCTGCATATGTATTTCGACAACAAGGCGGGCGATACGCCCAATTATCTCGCCCAGAACAAGAAACTCGATGATTATATTGTCTCGGTATCGGGCGTGATTGATTTCATTAAGGCCAAGAAACGCTCTTCGAAGAACGTCTATATTTCCTTTGATGAATGGAATGTCTGGTATCATTCCAACGAGCAGGACAAGGCAATTCTCCAGGGCAATGATGGTTGGCCCTTTGCGCCGCCGTTGCTGGAAGACATCTATAATTTCGAGGATGTGTTGCAGGTCGGGCTGATCATCAACACCTTTATCCGCCGCTCCAATGTGGTGCGCATTGCCTGCCTGGCGCAATTGGTCAATGTGATCGCGCCAATCATGACGGTGCCGGGCGGTCCGGCGTGGCGGCAGACGATTTTCTATCCATTCCTGTTTGCCTCGGTGCATGGCCGTGGCACGGCGCTGGATCTGCGGGTAAAAAGCCCGACCTATACGGCGTCCGCAGTCGGTGAGGTCGACAGTCTCGACATTGCCGCCGTGCATGACGCGGCGGACGGCTCGATTGCTTTCTTCATCGTCAATCGTTCAGAAGCGACCATCGAGACGACCTTTGATTTGCAGGGGTTTGGCACCGCGCCATCTATTGCCGATTATCAGGTGATGACCCATGCCGACTTGAAGGCGGTCAATACGCAGGCACGGATGACGGAGGTTGCGCCACGTCCCGGCGAGGGGCTTGTTATCGACGGCACAAGCCTGTCGGCGTCGTTTCCGGCGCTGTCCTACCAGATGATCCGGGTGAAGGTTCAGGATGTCTCTTAGGGGCATGGATAATTCCTGACCTTGCTAAACCTGGGAGGAGGATAGCGATGACGGCACAGATCGAAATCAGCAATGTCAGCAAGACCTACGGTGCCATGACCGTACTGGATGGCTTGTCGCTGTCCATTCCGGCCCACGAATTCGTGGTCTTCCTTGGTCCGTCCGGCTGCGGAAAATCAACCTTGCTGCGGATGATCGCCGGGCTTGAAAGCGTCGATGAAGGCGAAATCAGCATCAATGGCGAGCGGATTGACGGACTGCCGCCCGGTCAGCGTGACGTGGCCATGGTGTTTCAATCCTATGCGCTTTATCCGCACATGACCGTGCGCCAGAATATGGCCTTCGGGCTTGAGAATATTCAGGTCTCCAAGTCGGTCATCGATGCGCGCATTGCGGAAGCAGCGCGGATGCTGGAAATCGATCATCTGCTGGAGCGCAAGCCGGGGCAGCTCTCCGGTGGCCAGCGCCAGCGCGTGGCGATTGGCCGGGCGGTGGTAAAGGAGCCCAAGGCCTTTCTGTTTGATGAGCCGCTGTCCAATCTTGATGCGGCTCTGCGCACCCGTACCCGTATTGAGCTGGCGCAATTGCACCAGCGGCTGCGCTCGACGATGATTTTCGTCACCCACGATCAGACCGAAGCCATGACGCTGGCCGACAGGATCGTGGTGATGAACAACCGCCGCATCGAGCAGATTGGCACGCCGATGCAGATCTACGAGCGCCCGGCAACCCGGTTTGTTGCCGGTTTCGTCGGGTCGCCCGCGATGAATTTTCTCGATGTTACGGGTTTTGCTCCCGGCAGATCCGGCATGATCGCCACCTGCGGTCAGAGCCTGCGCATCGAAACCCATATCGATCCGGAAAATGCGGCTTCGGCGGTGACGCTCGGTATTCGCGCCGAGGCGGTTCACGTTACGCCGCCTGAGGGTGGCGACATTGATGGCACTATCGATGTGCTGGAGCGTCTGGGTGATCGAACGCTGATCTACACACGATTGGCAGATGGGCAGAGTGTGGTGGCCGCAACGGCGGGTCAGACGCGCCTGAAAATCGGCGATCGGATTGGTCTTGGTTTTAACGGTGAAAAAGCCCATCTGTTCGATGCGGATGGCACCGCCCGGCATGCGGAGGCGCTGTCCGATGGCTGACCGCTCTTCTGTCCATCCGGGTGTGAGCCTGCGCCGCCGTTCGGCCCCTGCGTCGATGAGCATCCATGCTCCGCGCTGGAGCCATGCGTTATTCGTGGCGCCTTACCTGACATTTTTCACCACGCTTCTGGTTTTCCCGCTGATCTGGGGCATTTGGCTGAGTTTTCATAAGGCCGATATGTTTTCGAGCGGGCGGTTTGTCGGCTTCGATAATTACCTGCGGCTGTTTCGGGACGCCGTTTTCATCCAGTCGATCTGGAATACCTTCTATTTCGTGGCATTGACGGTGCCGACGCTGGCGGTGCTTGGGCTTTTTCTGGCGCTGGCGCTCAACCGGCAGACGCGGACGGCGGCGGTTCTGCGAACCCTGTTCTTCGCCTCCTCGGTCTTGTCCGTCACCATCGTCACGCTGGTCTGGCGGATCGTGTTCATTCCGCAGGTCGGCTTGCTTGCCACCATTTTCAGTTGGTTTGGCGCAACGGCACCCGCCGCCCTGTCCGATCCGGATCTGGCGATGATCGCGATTGCCATCGCCACCGTCTGGTGGTGCCTTGGCCTGCCGATGATGCTGTTTCTATCGGCCTTGCAGCAGATCCCCGGCGATATCTATGAGGCGGCAGCGCTTGATAATGCCAGCCGCTGGCGGACGCTGACGGCCATTACCCTGCCATCCATCAAGCGCACCTTCCTCTTGGTGGTCGTCATTCAGATTGTCTTGCAATTCCAGCTGTTTGGCCAGGCGCTGTTGATGACGCGGGGTGGGCCGAACAATGCCACCAGACCCATCGTTCTCTATATCTATGAGGTCACCTTCCGCCGCTGGGATCTCGGTCTTGGGGCCGCAGCCTCCGAAATCCTCTTCATTCTGATCCTGCTGGCCGCCATGGCGCAATATCTGATCACCAGGCGCAAGGGAGATGCGGCATGAGCGGCTTTTCCTCCTCTCACAGCAGGCTTGGCAACCGGATCGTTCTTGGGCTGGTCGTGCTGTTATCTCTCGTGATGCTTTTGCCCATTCTCTGGGTGATCGGATTGTCGCTGAAGGAAAACAGCGTGCTGATGGCCGACCCTAATTCGGTGTTTCATCCGCCCTATATCATCAGCAACTATCTCAATATAATCCAGACATCCTCGGTGTTTCGCTGGATTCTTAACAGCCTGATCGTCTCCATCAGCCTGACCATCGGCACGCTGATCCTGTCGTCGCTGGCCGGCTATGGCTTTGCCCGCCTGAATTTTCCTGGGCGCGATGCGCTGTTCGTGATCGTTCTGTTCGGGCTCGCGGTGCCGGAGCAGGCGGTTCTGGTCGCCCGCCACCAGATTTTCAGCATGTTGAGCCTGCACAATACCTATCCGGGCCTTGTGCTGCCCGGTCTATCCAGCGCTTTCGGCGTCTTTTTGATGACGCAATATTTCCGGGCCATCCCGCGCGATCTGGATGAGGCGGCTTTGCTGGACAATGCCAGTCGGTTTCGGATTTTCTGGAAGGTGCTCTTGCCTTTGACACTGCCCGCCCAGGCGACGCTTGGCATTTTCACGTTTCTGGCGTCCTGGAACGACTATTTCTGGCCGCTGATTTCCGCCTCCAGGAAGGACATGTATACGCTGACGGTCGGCCTTGCCTCGACCCAGACCAATTTCGGCCAGTCGGAAGGTCTCGGCTTTCTGATGGCGCAGGCGGTGTTTGCTGGGGCGCCTATTCTGATCATCTATCTGTTTTTCCAGAAATATATCGTTACGGCGGTGTCGGGGGCAGCCGTTCGGTAGCGTTTGTCCGAAGAATACAACAAACACGTGGGAGGAGAGACCATGAAAGCCAAGCCAGTCAAATCGAGGATCATGAAACTGATGCGCACCGCCATTCCGGTGGTGGCACTGATGACTGCTCATGCCGCCTTTGCGGCGGAGCCGGTGGAACTGAACGTCCAAAGGTTCTTCGGCGCCTGCGATGCTGAATATGGCAGCAATACAGACGTCAGCAAATCGGTCGGCGAATGTGGGATCATGACCTCGCTGATCAACAAGTTCAACGCCGACAACCCGGATATCCATGTCTCGTTGGCGACGGTGGAATGGCCGGGCTACGACCAGCTCAACGCACAATTTGCCTCCAACGATCCGCCTGACATCGTCACGATCCATGAATCGGCCCTGTCGGATTATCAGTCCAAAAACCTGATCATGCCGCTGGACGAGCTTTTGGCCACGCAAGGCATCAAGCCTGACACTTTTACCGAGGCGGCGCGGCAGGGCGCGACCAAGGACGGCAAGCTCTATGGATTGCCGATCGACAGCTGGACCATGCTCTACCATATCAATATGGATCTGTTTAAGCAGGCGGGTCTCGTCAATGCCGATGGTACGCCGATCCTGCCGAAATCCCCGGAAGAGCTTCTGGCCCAGGCCGAACAGTTCAAGCAGAAGACCGGCAAGCCTTATTTCGTGCAGAATCTCGCCAATGAGACGGCGCTCTATATGCGCAATCTCTATACTTATCTGTTCCAGCAAAACGCTGACTTCTTCGCCGATCCAACCCATATCAAGCTCGACACGCCTGAGGCCAAGCGGGTGGTGGAGATGTACAAGACCATCTACGCCAAGGGCTATACCACCAAGGATATGGATTACGGCGCCTCGATCACCGCCTTTCTGGCCGGTGCGGGCGGTGTTCATCTGAACGGCACCTGGATGATTGGCGATTACAATGCCTCGGCTGCCAAGCCGGGTACGGCGCTGAATAAGGGCGGCTATGCCGTTTATCCCTATCCGCAGCTGTTTTCCGGCGACCACGCGCAGTTTGCCGATGGTCATACCTGGGCTGTTTCCGTCAGGGACCGGACGCCCGAGCAGACCAAGGCCGTGGCGCGGTTCCTGAAATTCTTCATCGACAATGATTTTGATTGGTCACGCACCGGCCACCTGCCATCCGTGCAGGCTGTGCTGACCTCGGATGCCTTCAAGGCCCTGCCACACCGCGATACCGTGTCTGATATTGCCCAGCTTGGCCGTCCATTGCCATCGCAAGTGCAACGCCAGTTCCCGATCCAGGACATTATCGGTGAAGAAATGAGCGCTGCGGTGACTGGTCAGAAGGATGTCGATGCGGCTTTGAAGGATGCTCAAAGCCGCGTGAATGACCTGCTTGGCAACCTGTAATAATAAAACCGACCAAAGAGAAGAGCCGCCCAAAGCCCCAGCAGGCTTTGGGCGGCGATATTTTACAGCACCGTCATCAGCACTTCGGAGCGGGCCGCCAGAATGGCGTGGCAGGCCGAGGCTGCTTCTTTGCCCTTGAGGACGAAATGCTCACGGAAGAAGGCGATATGCGCTTCGCTTTCCTGGAAGTTATGGGGTGTCAGTACCGCCGAAAGCACCGGCACCTCGGTATCGAGCTGCACGCGCATCATGCCGTCCAGGACGGTGGCGGCCACGAAATCATGGCGGTAAATGCCGCCATCCACCACCAGCGCACAGCCGAGGATGGCGCGATATTTTCCGGTTTTGGCAAGCGTCTGGGCGTGAAGCGGAATTTCCAATGCGCCGGGAACATCGACAATGTCGATCTCGGCTGCGGTCCCGCCAAGCTCCTGCCATTCGGCGACGAAGGCGTTTACGCATTGATCAACGATCCCGGCATGCCAGCGGGCGCGAATGACGGCAATGCGGTTTGGTTCAAGTCTTGCTGCGATAGTCATGTCTCTGCCTTTCAAGGGTCAGCCAAACGGAGTTGGCTGGAACACCGCACGGAGGCGGCAAATTTTCCCTTGGGCGAACAGCAGTATACACCCGTTGCGGAGACGGAGCTCCGCTTAGGTCTTTCTGCATGCTCTCTTCCATCCGGACTATACCGTCGGCTCCGGCATCGCACCGGATCTGCTGACCTCCCAGGTTGCCCTGAAAGCGCTCGCGGGCTCCGGGCAAGCCCGATACCGCCGGTGGGGAATTTCACCCCGCCCTGAGAACAGTTATAACATAGAATTGAAGTTGCAGAAATTGCAAGGCCGTTTTTCTCATTATTCGGTAGGCTAGCGTCTGTCGTCTGCGGTTTCTTCCAATATCCAGTCTCGAAAGGCCTGCAAAGGCGGGTGTGAACCGCGTTCATTCGGCCAAACAAGATAATAGGCCTCCGTGCTTTGCATCGGCCTATCAATAGCCTTGACCAGGCGACCGGAGGCCATTTCCTCTTCGATCAGGAATTCAGGCAGCAGCGCGACACCAAGCCCTGCCATGGCGGCTTGAGCGGCTGTTGCGAACTGGTCGAACAACATGCCGCGCACCTGGTCGGATTGCACGTCATTGCTGGCCAGCCAGCGTTCCCAGGCATCGGGGCGGGTGGTGAGATGGAGAAGAGGGGCCTGGCGCAGATCCAGTGGGGTCTGAAACCGGTAGGTGTCGCGCAGCTCAGGGCTACAGGCTGGAATGACGGTTTCAGAGCGCAGCAGCGACATTTCCGCGCCCTGCCAATCGGCCAGACCGAAGTGGATGGCAGCATCGACCGGCTCCAGTCGAAAATCGAAATAGGAAAGCTTGGTGACGAGATTGATGGTGATGCCGGGGTGGCGGCTGAGAAATCCCGGCAGGCGCGGGGCCAACCATCGGGTGCCGAAGGTTGGCAGAATGGCGAGATTGAGCGTCCCTCCGAACGGATTGGCCTTCAGAGTCAGCGATGCGGTGCTGATGATCCGTAGCGCATCGCGGATTTCACGGGCATAGATATTGCCGCCTGCCGTCAGCCGGATCGTCTGGCGTTCGCGGTGAAACAGCTCGACGCCAAGCTGCTCTTCCAGCGCCTTGATCTGCCGGCTGACCGCGCTTTGCGTCAGGCTCAATTCCCGCGCTGCCGCCGTGACGCTGCCGGTGCGGGCTGCGGCCTCAAAAGCCGAAAGAAGATGCAGGGAGGGCAGGAAACGACGGGGACTTTGCATGGAGGCTCCGGGCATAGATCGGACTGGCGAGAAGGGCGACATGGTTTTCTATAGGCGGTCTTTTGCCTGAGGTCATTCCATTTGGGAAAGAACTCTTGCAGAAACATCGATAATTGCGCACTGGCGGACTGGTTCAGCACTTGCTAGTGTTTTGGCAGAATAATTGCTGCCGTTTTGCCCGGCTTCCGGTTCGGTTGCGATATAAGGGAACTGTCATGCAGGGGAATCCAAGATCGCACGGGCTATGGGAGCGAACCGCGCCATCGCCGCCGTCCACATCGGTGCTCACTGAACACCTGATTGCCGATGTCGTCGTGGTCGGCGGCGGCTATACCGGCCTGTCAGCCGCCTTGCATCTGGCCGAGGCCGGGGTTTCCGTTGTGTTGCTGGAAGCGGTTGAGATCGGCTTTGGCGGCGCGGGCCGCAATGTCGGGCTGATCAATGGCGGCATGTGGGTGATGCCGGACGACGTGCCCAAGGTGCTTGGCCCTGTGCATGGAGAGCGGGCGCTGAAGCAATTGGGCGAAGCGCCGCTGTTGGTGCGCGAGACAATCGAAAAACACGGCATCGCCTGCGAGTTGGAAACCAATGGCACGCTGCATCTGGCCGTCGGCAGCACCGGGCTGGAGGAGTTGCAGAACCGTCACCGGCAATGGGTGGCGCGCGGTGCGCCGGTCGAGCTTCTATCTGCCGAGGAGACGGCATTTCGCGTCGGAAGCACTGCCTATGCCGGTTCGCTGTTTGATCCCCGGGCCGGAACGTTGCAACCGCTTGCCTATGCGCGAGGGCTTGCTGCTGCGGCCATTCGCGCCGGTGTGCGGATTTTCACCGGCAGCCCGGTGGTGGAAACCGAGCGGGAAGGCGAAAGCTGGGTGGTGAAGACTGCCTCCGGCCACGTCTCCTGCCGCTGGATTATCGTGTCCACCGATGCCTATTCCACCGGTCCCTGGAAAAGCGTGCGGGAAGAGCAGATGCATCTTCCCTATTTCAACTTTGCCACTGTGCCGCTTGGCGAAAATTTGCGCCGCTCCTTGTTGGCGAACCGCGAGGGCTGTTGGGATACCAGGGAAATCCTCTCATCCTTCCGCATGGATCAGGCCGGTCGGCTGGTATTCGGCAGTGTCGGGGCGTTGCGCCATGGCGGGGCGGCAGTCCACCGAGCCTGGGCCAAGCGCAGCCTGAAGCGGCTGTTTCCGCAATTGGGTGATGTCGAGTTTGAGACGGAATGGTATGGCAAGATCGGCATGACAAGTGATGCCGTGCCGCGCTTCCACCGCTTTGCCAAGCGGGTTGTCGGCTTTAGCGGCTATAATGGTCGTGGCATTGCGCCCGGCACGTCTTTCGGGCGGACATTGGCGCAATTGGTTCTGGGCGAGATCGGCGAGGCGGATCTGCCCTTGCCGCTATCCGAGCCGGAAACCATTGCGTTGCGCACCGTAAAGGAAATTTACTACGAAGCGGGCGCGCAAATCGCTCATCTGGCGGATAGCCGGTTCTGATCCGCATCAATACCATTCACATGCAAACGACGTTTCAAGGAAAGATCATATCGATGTCGAAACTCAACCTGCCTGCCGATGTATCGCGCATTCTTGCAAATCTCGGTGTTTCCGCCGGGACTTTGTCGGGCGGTTCGCTGGCGGTCACATCGCCTGTGGATGGCAGCACGCTTGCCACGCTTGCAACAGTGTCCAGCGATGAGGCAAGCAAGGCCATCGACAATGCGCATGCCGCTTTCCTTCAATGGCGCCTGGTGCCGGCCCCCAAGCGCGGCGAATTGGTGCGCTTGCTGGGCGAGGAATTACGGGCTCATAAGGACGATCTCGGTCGTCTCGTGTCCATCGAGGTTGGTAAGGTCACCTCCGAAGGGCTTGGCGAAGTGCAGGAAATGATCGACATTTGCGATTTCGCGGTCGGCCTGTCGCGTCAGCTTTACGGCCTGACCATTGCCACCGAACGCAGCGAACACCGGATGATGGAAACCTGGCATCCCCTCGGCGTCACCGGCATTATCTCGGCCTTCAATTTCCCGGTTGCCGTCTGGTGCTGGAATGCGGCGCTGGCCCTGGTCTGCGGCAATTCGACTGTCTGGAAGCCATCGGAAAAGACGCCGATTACCGCCCTTGCCACTCAGGCGATTTTCGAAAAAGCCGTCCGCCGTTATGTGGCCGCTGGCGGCAGCCCACCGGACGGGCTTTCGACCGTGCTGATCGGTGAACGCGCCATTGGCGAAGTGCTGGTTGATCATCCGAAAGTGCCACTGGTTTCGGCAACCGGTTCGACAGCCATGGGCCGGGCGGTCGGTCCGCGTCTGGCGGCTCGATTTGCCCGGTCAATCCTGGAACTGGGTGGCAATAACGCCGCAATCGTCGGCCCAACTGCCGATCTCGACCTGACCCTGCGCGGCGTCGCCTTTGCCGCCATGGGTACGGCTGGCCAGCGCTGCACGACGCTTCGCCGCCTGTTCGTGCATGACAGCGTGTATGACACGCTGGTTCCCCGGCTGATCAAGGCCTATGGCTCCGTCACCATCGGCAATCCGCTGGAGACCGGCACGCTGGTTGGACCGTTGATTGATGGCCGCGCCTATGAGGCGATGCAAACCGCGCTGACTGCGGCAAAGGCGGCTGGCGGCGTGGTGCATGGCGGCATGCGGGTACGCGAAGAAGAGGCAGCTTCGGCCTATTACGTGCGCCCCGCCCTGGTGGAAATGCCCTCCCAGACCGGGCCTGTGAAGGATGAAACCTTTGCGCCGATCCTCTATGTGATCCGCTACAACGATTTTGATGCCGCATTGGCGCTGAATAACGACGTGCCGCAGGGCCTGTCCTCGTCGATCTTCACCAATGATCTGCGCGAAGCTGAAGCCTTCCTGTCGGACCGTGGCTCCGATTGCGGCATTGCCAATGTCAATATCGGCCCATCCGGTGCTGAAATCGGCGGCGCGTTCGGAGGCGAGAAGGAAACCGGTGGCGGGCGCGAATCCGGCTCGGATGCCTGGAAAGCCTATATGCGCCGCGCCACCAATACGGTGAATTTTGGACGCTCGTTGCCCTTGGCCCAGGGCGTGAAATTCGACGTCGAATAATCAGTCGTTACCATACTCCCGGCGATAACCGGGAGTATGGTTGAGCCCGTTATTCCTGAACAGGCTGGATTTGTTGCAGCCAGAGATAATAGGCCGAGTGGTCGAGATCTGCGCCGCCTTTGTTCTGCACCAGGTCTGTGAAGCCCGCCCGCACCGTTTCAGAGAGTGGCAAGGTCAGGGCGTGCTCGGCAGCGACCGAAAGCGCATTGTTTAAGTCTTTCAACTGCGCGGCGGAACGTCCACCCGGTGTGAAATTGCCGGTCACCATCCGCTCGCCATGCAGATCGAGAATCCGGCTATCGGCAAAGCCGCCCTGCAATGCACCGCGCAGCGTTGCCGGATCGCATCCCGCCGATTGTGCCAGCCGAAAGGCTTCCGCGACCGCGCCGATGGTGACGGCGACGATCAACTGATTGGCGAGTTTCGCCGTCTGGCCGGTGCCGACCGGCCCCATCAGCGTCGGGCGGCCCAGTTTTTCGAAAACCGGCACGGCTGCCGCGAAATCCTCCGGCGCGCCGCCAACGAAAATCGACAGCGTTTTTGCCTTGGCGCCAGCCACGCCGCCGGAGACGGGGGCATCGAGGAAACGCTTGCCCATTTGCTGAGCCAGCGCCGCAAGATCTCGGTCGCAGGCCGGTTCTACCGATCCCATGTCGATAATCAGCGCGCCATCGCCTGCCGCAGCCATTGCACCGCTATCCTCCAGTGTGGCGCGGGTGGCCGGACCATCGAGCAGCATGGAAATCACCACATCCGCACCTTTGGCTGCCTCTGCCGGGCTGGCGGCAATGCGGGCCACGTCGGACAAGGCTTGCGCCTTTTGTATGGAGCGATTCCAGACGGTGACCTCGAAATCCGCAGCCAGATGACGGGCCATTGGCTCTCCCATCAAGCCAGTGCCGAGAAAGGCGATCCGCATCATGACAGGTCCGCTCCGATGGCGGCAAGGGCTGCGCGCGCCACGTCTTCGTCCTGCTCACCCGAGCCGGAGCCAATGCCGATCCCACCAAGCAACATGCCGTTGACTTTAATGGGCAAGCCGCCCCTCAACCCCGTCGCTTCGCCTTGAGTTGCTGCGGCCAGCAACAATTTGGCGTGGTCGGGAACGCTATGGCTGGGCGCGGCAAGCGAGGCTGCGGTCCGTGCCTTTGCCCTCGCGCTTTTTAGGGAAAGATAGCGCGAGCCGCGCATGCGAAACGAAGCCAGTTCTACGCCGCTGTGATCGACAATGATAATGCATTGCGGCTGGCCCATCGCCGTCGCGGCATCGATTGCGGCGCGCAAAAGCGTGGCGACGCCTTCGTCGCTCAAGGCGCTTGAGGGTATCGTAAAGCTCATGGCATGCTCTCCCTTGGCAGTTTCTACCGGTCATGTTATCGATACCATATTCGAACCGGTCCAGCTTGGCGAGTAGGAATGGGTGTTTCACCGATCACTGTCAGTTTGATTTTTCGAACCCGAATACCAAGTCCAGACTATCAAGTGTTGGGAGGCGCTCCGTCATGTCGTTCTTTGAGATCTCCGATCCCGCCTTTGGCCGGTTTGTGATGGGCAATGCCCCGGTCAAGCAATTGGCAACCGGTTTCGATTGGGTGGAAGGACCTGTCTGGTTTGGCGACCTGGATTGCCTGCTGTTTTCCGACATCCCCAACAATCGTATCCTGCGCTGGACGCCGGATGGCAGTCTCACCACCTTTCGTGCACCCTCCAATTTTGCCAATGGCCATACCCGCGACAGGCAAGGGCGCTTGGTCAGTTGTGAGCACGGCACGCGGCGTGTGACCCGCACTGAGTATGACGGCACGATCACAGTGATTGCCGATAGCTTTGAGGGTAAGCGGCTCAATTCACCCAACGATGTAATTGTGGCTTCCGATGGGGCGATCTGGTTCAGCGATCCGCATTACGGTATCGCCACCGATTATGAAGGCACGAAAAGCGAGCAGGAATTGCCCTGCAATGTCTACCGTGTCGATCCATCCGGGGCGATTTCTGCCGTGTTGACCGATTTCAACTGCCCAAACGGATTGGCCTTCAGCCCGGATGAAAAACGGCTTTACGTGGCCGATACCGGTCGTATGCATAGCCAAGATCCGCAGCATATCCGCGTGTTCGATGTCGATGACGGATGGAAGCTAACCGGCGGCGACGTGTTTCATGTGATCGACAAGGGCTGTGCCGACGGGATGCGGCTCGATAGCGACGGCTATCTCTGGTCCTCGGCTGCCGATGGTGTCCACTGTATCGCCCCGGACGGTCATTTGATGGGCAAGATCCTGGTGCCGGAAACGGTCTCCAATCTTTGCTTCGGCGGGCGTGGCAAGCATCGATTGTTCATAACCGCAACAACCAGTCTCTATGCAATTTCCCTGAACCGGAACGGTGCAGCCTGACAGGATCTGTCACGCAAAGGTCAGGCTGACCATTTGCTTTTCACGCCAAGGCTTTCTATTGCCGCAATAGCCATAGCGATCCCGTCTTCTGCCCGCATACGTTGACCAAGGTCTGCTGCGTGACGACGCATATCGTCACCGTCGGCAGAGATAATTGCCGAGGCTAAGGCATCTGAGGTCAAGGCAGCACGGTCCAGTGCTGGCGGAGCAACGCCGAGTTTTTCAAGGCGACTGCCCCAAAATGGCTGATCGCCAAAGAATGGCACAACCACCGAGGCAATGCCAGCACGTGCCGCAGCGGTCGTCGTGCCAGCGCCGCCGTGGTGAACCGCCAGCGCCATTCTCGGAAATAGCCAGTCATGCGGCGCTCGGTCAATCCGGAAGATATTGCCCCCAGCCTCGCTGTCCGCGCCATTGAGACCGCCCCAACCACTGGCAAGCACAATGCGTTTGCCCGTCTTGCGTACCGCTTGCAACACAATATCGGTGAAGCGTCCTCCATCCGGCCCAACCATGCTGCCGAAGCCGACATAGACGGGTGGTGGCCCGCCTTTTAGAAAATTTGTCAAATCATCCGGTGCGACCCATGTCGAACCTTCCTGCAACTGCCAGGGGCCGGTGACCCGGACATTGGAGGGGAGCGAGGCAGGCGGCTCGACCAGCGTTGGACTATAGGCAAACAGCCGAAGATGCGAACGGGGCTTATAGGTATAGGGGCCGCGCCAGGGATAAGGCGGCAGCCGCAGGGCCGGACGCACCACCTCATTATAGGCGGGGCGCAAAATATGCCAGATCAGCATTTGAGTGGCATGACCGAGAGCCACATTGATTGGCCCCGGCAAGCTCCTCGCCCAATCTGGCAGCGGCAGAAGCGGTGGTTGCCGCGACGGCAGGGTGGGGACCAATTGCGTTTCCGCGACAGGCAGGCCCAGATATTCGCCAAGGGCTGCGGCAAGATGGAAAACCATACCATTGCCAATCAGCAGATCGGCACCCTCCGTTGCCCTAAGGCCTTGGGCCGGCCAACTGGCGGCCATGGTTTTCAGTTTCCGCCGTGCTGCTTTGGCAATAGCAAGCGGTGAAAGGCCCTGGGACATTGCCGTCCGGTCGGTGCGCATCCAATCGAGGAAATCGCCACGCAAGGGGGCGAATTCCAAGCCGTGATTGGTGACGAGATCAGCGCATTGCGGATCGGTGGCAATTCTGACCTTGTGACCGACTTGTTTCAGCCCAACGCCAAGAGCAACCAGCGGCCGCACATCGCCTTCGGTGCCAATCGTGAATATGACGATCTGCATGGTTTACTCATTCACCAGATAATGATGCCTGACATTGGCACCCGACATTGGACATATTCTAAAGCGTCTATTGGGCTAAAGCGGCTATTGGGCACGTCACTCAATGCCCCATGCAATTTCTGCCATGCAACTTTCGAATTGCAATGTGCCAACGCTAGCGATTTGGCACTGCAACACGTCAGTAGTTCAGCCGCACTCCCCCTATCAAGCATAAGAGGACTTTAGTCAGCAACGATGACATCAGGCTCGGCTGGGCATGGCCATTGTTGCTTTGCGGCCGTCGCCCGACTGAAAACGGTCGGTCTGGATCAATCCAAGCATGATTGCCTTGACGACGGCCTGGGTACGGTTGACGGCTTCCAGCTTACGCTTGACCGACTCCATGTAAAATTCAACCGATTTTTCGGAAATGCCGAGGATTTTGGCAATTTCCCATGATGACTTGCCTTTGGAAACCCAGATCACGGTTTCCTTTTCCCGTGCCGATAGGAAAGACCGACGGCGGCGATAGCTGCCGATCAGATGCTCTTCCATGACCACCGGCAGCGCACAGGAGTGAAAGAATTGCGAGATAATGTGAATAAGATGCGCTTCCGGCAGGCTGTCCTGGAATTTCTCGTCAGGGATAACAGTCATGATCGCCAGTTCGCCATGGCGGGACATGAGAGGCACGGTCAGCCCGTTGGCGATGCCACGTTTTGCAGCATCTTCGATCACGCAACGCTCTTCTTCCGTCAGCTTATCGCGATCGATGGCATCATTCCACTTGAACGGGGTCTTGCGAGAGAGAGACATCCCAACGATGGGATCGCAATAGACATACCGTTCCGACGCGTATCGCTCCACCCATTCCTCTGGATAGTTGTTGATGCCGAACGTATGGCGTGTCTCATTTGTGGCATTCAGCACAGGGGTTTGAAGGATATGATATGAAAAATACTTGTAACCCAGTGACTTTATACTGGATTCCATAACTGCTTTCATCTCCGCAGCAGAGGCGGCGGCATTGAGGCGCATAATAAAGCGATCGAGAGGATCTACGGACTTATGTTTGATGTCATGCATGAAATAAAACTCCAAATCGTCACTTCGTGAAATTTCTGAGGCCGGGCATTCGGGGCCGGAAACTGGGAGGACTGGACTGCCCGCAAATATAAAATTCAGAAAATGCTGTTTTAATATTGGAAAATAAATGTATCTATTGGTGGCACTTGAAAATGTGTTGTATTATGCGTCATGTTGCAGTGTAGCATTTACAAGCAAGGGGTCAATGTCAATTTGAAATTGAAACGGGTCAATTTCAATGGAAATAAAATCTGAACATTGACGCCTGCCACGCCCGTATAGTGCGTTTACGATTGGTGATTGCCCCAGATCAGGTCAGTTTTACGCGCACAAATTTCGTGTTTGTGGTCTGTTGTGGCACGAGTCCTGCTGTGACTCTAGGCGTTTTTAGGGGTGAATTCGCTTGTTGCAATGCAAAATCATCCAGGAAATATAATGTATTACAGCATCCTCTGTGCGGTTTATAAAACGTGCGGCTCTATCAGAGGTCGCCATAAATGCCTGCCACCAATTCCGGCGCCAGCCTTGCCGCGTTCGGCTTGCGAATATGCTCAGGCATTTGACCGCCTTGAGCATATTCACCGCCGCCGTCGGCAGAGTTTGCCCTGCCGACTCTCGTGAGGACTTTGGCTTATGCCGTTGTTTCCAGCGCCAGCAGGTCATCCAGCGTCTGGCGCCTGCGAATCAGCCGGTGGTTATCGCCTTCGATCAGCACCTCTGGAGCATAGAGCCTGCTATTATAGTTAGATGACATCGACGCGCCATAGGCGCCGGTGTCGTGAAAGACCATGTAGTCGCCCGGTTGCGCCTGCGGCAGGTCGCGCTTTTCGATCGTACCGAATTCGCCCTGGGTGAAGACATCGCCGGATTCGCAAAGCGGTCCTGCCACCACTGTCGACACCGGCACGTCGCTGCGCGGGGCGCTATTGTTCGGGGCGGGCAAGACGGAGATGCCGTGATAGCTGCCATACATTGCCGGGCGGGCCAGATCGCTGAATCCGGCATCGACAAGGACGAAATGATTACTGCCCATGGTTTTGGTGGCGCGGACCTCGGCCAGCAGCAGGCCTGAATCCGCCGTCAGGAACCGGCCCGGCTCGATTTCGAGTCTCACCTTGTGGCGCAGATATTCCTCGATCTGTTTGCGGGCGCTATCCCAAAGCGCGAAATAATGGACGGTATCAATTTCTTCCTCGCCGTCCTTATAGGGGATGGATAGTCCTCCACCCGCTGAAATCGCCTCGATATCGGCGCCAAGCTCACAGCAGAATGTCACCATGGCTCCGCAGACCCGTTGCAGATGCCGGTAATCGACACCGGAGCCGATATGCATATGCAGGCCGACCAGCGTCAGCGAGTAGCGCTGCACGGCGGCCAGCGCTTCGCGCAATTGCTCGAACCAGATGCCATGCTTGCTGTTTTCGCCGCCGGTATTGGTCTTGTTGCTATGGCCGTGGCCGAAACCGGGATTGATGCGCAGCCAGACGCGATGCCCCGGAGAGCGTGCGCCAAGTTGGTGCAGCATATCGATGGAGCCTGCATTGACCTCGATTTTGTCAGTGACAACCCGATCCAGTGTGCTGCGATCGAAGACATCGGCGGTAAAGACGATATCGGCAACACCGGAGGCCTGACCAGCGCCATAGCCCGCCCGTCTGGCCCGCTCGATTTCACCTAGCGTCACGGCATCGACGACCACCCCGGCTTCACGCATCTGCCGCAGGATATGGGTGTTGGAGCAAGCCTTTTGGGCAAAGCGAATGACATCGAAGGATGACAATTGCGCGATACGGGCGCGGATCGTGTCTGCGTCATAGACCCAGACCGGCGTTCCGTAGGTTTGCGCAAGCGTGGTGAGTGTGTCGTTTGAAAGGCGTGTCATGGTGTATGGATCGATCCGGGTTCAAAAATCGGGCGGCACATTTGAGCGCGACATGGGGCGCCTATGCGGATAAAGGCAGGCTAACGATGGCGCGCGCGTGACATATGGCAAAAATACCGGCGAAGCGCTACAGGCGCCCCGCCGGTCTTTAGGCAGTTTTATTCAATTCAGCGAGCAAGGGGAAACGGCTTTTACCGTGCGGCTTGCGCGAGCGCCTGTTCCAGATCAGCGATGATCGCCTTTGCCTCATGCAGTCCGACATTGAGGCGAATGGTCCGGTCGCTGACGCCGAAGCGGGCAAAGACATTGGTTTCCGGCGAAATGCTGAGCGCCGCCTTGGCAGGCACCACAAGGCTTTCCGGCCCGCCCCAGCTGACCCCGATCCGCACCAGTTGCAAGGCATCGACAAACGCCGCGACATCGATGTCATCGGTGACTTCGAAGGAAAACAATCCGCCAAAGCCCGTCAATGTGTTGCGGCCCGGATGATCGCTGAAGACTGGGTGCATGACCCGTCCTACGGCTTGGCTGGCCTTCAACCAATGGGCGACCTCGAGACCCGCTTCATGGTGGTGGCGCATGCGGAAAGGCAGCGTTTCCAGATTGCGCAGCACCAACCAGGCCTCGAAGGGCGAAAGCTTTGCGCCGGTATAGGGAAAGATTTCGCCGTTGATCCGGGCGATATGCTGCTTCGATCCGGTCACGAGACCGGCAACCGTATCGCTCTGGCCGCCCAGATATTTCGAGGCGGCATGGATGACGAGATCAATGCCTGCGGCAATCGGCTTTTGATAGAGCGGTGTTGCCCAGGAATTATCGACAATGGTCAACACACCATGTTGGCGCGCCGCAGCGCCAACCGCGACCAGATCCTGAAGCTCGAACACCATCGAGGTCGGGCTTTCGAAATAGGCGAGTTTGGCCCCCGGCAGGGAGGCAATCAGGCGTTCGGTATCCGTGCCGTCGATATAATCGACGAGAACGCCGAAGCGCTTCAGCACTTTTTCGAAAAACCGGAACGCATCGCTATAGACATGGCGGACGGTGACGATCCGGTCGCCCGGATTGACGAAGGCGAGAATGGTCGCTGCAATCGCACCCATGCCGCTGGAAAAGGCCCGCGCAGCCTCTGCGCCTTCCATCTCGGCGATCCGACCCTCAAGAATCTGGACGGTTGGGTTGTCGCCGCGTGAATAGATCGGCTTGTGGGAGCGCCCGGCAAACACATCTTCCAACTCGGCATAGCTATCGAACAGAAACAGGGATGTTTGATAGATCGGCGGCACGGCGGCATCGAAGGGGTCGTGACCGATAAAGCCGGTAGGGGGCGGAACCGGAATGGTTTTCGCGGCTGGGTCGAATCGTGGTGTCTCGTTCATGACAAACCTCTTGTATCGGGATGGAGCGCGGACAGGCCGGGACGTGGGCCGTCACTGGTAGGAAGGCTGGAGGGAAGTATGGTCGCCCATTCGCGGCGGGCGACGACAATGCCGAGAGCAGCTGTCAGCACCGCAGCGGCGGCAGGCGCAATCGCAACGCCGATAAAGCCGAGCCAGGCCGGTAAAAGCATAAGCAGCGGGATCAGCATGTAGCCATTCGGTGCCAGTCCCATGATGGCTGAAAGGCCAGCCCGTCCGCGCGATTGCAACATGACCAGAAGGACGGATTGGAAGGCTGCCAGCGGAAAGACCGGAAACAGCAAACGAAGACAGGCGGCGGTTTGCGCGGCAACCTCAGGGCTTGCGGTGAATAGCCGGGCGATGGGACCTGCGGCGACCAGCAGCAAGGTGGAATAGCAGAGAGCAACGGGAATGGTGACCATCAGCATGAAGCGAATGGTGGCCTTGATGCGCTGGTCATCACCCAGCCCTACGGCATGGCTGACGACGCTTTGCGCGCCGAGGCAGAAGCCGAAGACCGGCAATTGCCCGAAGGCGATCAGCCGGATAGCAATGGCAATGGCGGCAACGCCTGTTTCACCGCCGCTTTGGCTTGCCTGACGCAACAGCACCATGAAGCCGAGGCCGGTGACGATGCTGGTGGCGCAGGCCGGGATGCCGATGCTGGAGATCGGCTTCAGCAGGTGCCAGCGGATCAGGCTCAGATCAATTCGGACATTGCCCCGCTTGCGATAGAAATAAACGGCATAGGCCAGAAGGGCTGCAACCGTTGATACCATGGTGGCAATCGCCGCGCCCGCTTCCCGAAAATCGAGCAGGAAAATGAACACCGGATCGAGCGCGATGTTGAGCGCGAAACTGGCGATCAACACAGTCATCGAGAAACGGGAATTGCCCTCGGCAATGGCAATGAAATCGCAGATCGCCTGCAACATGCCGAGCGTCACGCCAAAGGCGATCAGCCGTCCATAGATCAGGCCCGAGGCGAGAAGGTCGCCTTCACCGCCCACCGCCCGCACGAAAGCGGGCAAGGCGAGGTAAATCAGCGTGGACAGCACGATGCCCATCGGCACAGCGGCAACCAGGGCGGTCACTGCCACCGAGGACGCGGCCTTCACATCGCCCTGACCGAGTGAGCGCGCCAGAAGCGTCGCAAGCCCGATGCCCAAGCCTTCCGTTGCAGCGCTAACCAGCAGGAACAGCGGCAGCACGAGGCTGACGCCTGCCAGCGCCTGCGGCCCCAATGCGCCAATGAACATGGCGTTGACGGCGTGGTGGGCGGCGCTGGCTGTTAATCCTGCCACAGCGGGTAGGGCAACAGTCATCACCAGCCGTTTGATGCGCGGATCGTTGAGATCCGCCGCCATTTTCGTCGTTGAAGACGTCATTACAGGCTGCCTCGCGCCAAGGAACCTGGAACGGTGAGGCCATCCTTATCGACCAGACCGGTCAGATCAGGCGAAAGCAGCTGGTCGGCAAAGAAACGTTCGCGCAGAAGCATGACCAGCAGGGCCTTCTTATGGGAAAACTGCACATGCTTGATCTTTGCAAAGCCGGAGCGGTCGAGATTGCGGATCTGCTGGTGATGATGGTGGATGGGTTCGCCGACGATGCGCCGTGTGCGCGGGTCCGCGAGAAACATGTAGTGCATCAGCGAGGGCAGCCAGGCGCTGACATAGGGTTTGCCGCGAAATGCATCCTCGCCGATTGCCACATGCCAGCCCCGGTCATGGCTATCAGCATCGTAATGCGGGCCGAGCCGGTCTTCCTTGGCCCAGTAAAGCTCGAAATAGCCGAAAGGCACGTTGTCGAACGTGCCGATCAGCGGCAAGGTGCGGGGGTCGGCAAGCCGGTTTTCGAGAAAGTCACGATGTTGGGAAAGCGTGCCATTGTCCTCCCAGATCGCGGCGACGCGGGGATCGTTCATCCAGCGGTGGAAATGCGGCAGATCCGCTTCTGGTGAGGCGACGTGAAAACCGAGCACCTTGTCCAGCCACGGAATGAAGCGACTATAGACCGGCCCAACCGGCTTTGGCGGGCGCATGGGATGCAAGGTGCCATTGGTCATCACGGGAATATCGGGATAGGCAGGCGGTACATGGCCGAGCCAGAGCGTCGATTGCTGGAAAAAGCCCTGGGCTTTTGCGATCCAGCCGCTCTCTGTGGGGAGCAGCATGCCGCAAGCGGCAAAGTGGGTGCCATCCACCCCTTCCGGCAGATCCACGGCAAGCGTATGTATTTCCGGGTGGCAGGTCAGAATTGCCTCAATGAGGGCACCAAGCGTGGGTTCGCCTGGGGCCTGCCAAGACAGGTTCTGGTCGGTGGAGAGTGCTTCCACGATCAGCCGGGGCGTGTCTGACCAGTTAATGCGTCCATGAGCAATGACAGCGCCGTCCCATTCGACGCGCATGTCATCTCCATTGGAAAAAACAATCAAAGATTGTAAATTATTTAAGGAATAACCGCGGAAGCCATCTGCGGGAAGGCGCAGGCTGGAGCAAGGCGTGCCGGTGTTTTGTTGCACGGTTGCGAGAGAGGCGTCCATATCTATGTCTCCGTTTGCGTCGTGGCCAAACCCGCACGGACATGGATCATGTCCGCTATAAAATAATGCCACTTGCAGCAAGACGAATGAGTGCATCCCGAATTCACATGTATCGGGAAATTTAATTTCTAAAAATTTTCTTCTGAATTTCGCAGCCTGTCATTCGTCATCAAGCCAATAGATTTACCGGAAGATGTTTCGAAAAATGAGCAATAAAAAATCTCTTATTTTCTAATGTTGTTTTGAAAATAGATAAGAAAATTATTGAAGTAGAAAATTATAAATAAAAATTCAGATGAAAACTGAAAAAGCACGAGGCTCTGGAAGCAATGACAATTCATGATCGGGCAACGACGGCCGCATCAATCGCCAAAACCGGATTCAATGAGGGGCATGCATGGCCCTTATCATCGCAGCAATCGCGGATCTGGCTTTTATCGCAGGCGGGGCATGAGGCGGTCTATGGGCGCCAGTCAATCGGCTTTCGCTTCGCGCCTGTTGGGGGTGATCGAATACGCGCTATAGTTGATTTTCTGACGCGTCGTCATCCCTTGCTGACCCGTCGCTTTGAAGTGCGGGCGGGCGGGACCGTTTATCAGTCGCTGGGCCAAAATGCCGTGCCAGTTGTTGAGCGTGAGCTTGCAAAGGGTGAGGAGTTGGAGACTGTATTAAGGGAGGTTTCCGCCGCCTATTCCGACAGAGTGCTTGATCTGGAAACGGATGCCGCCGCTCAATTTACGCTGTTTACGGCAGGCGGACGGTTGGTTAGTGCTCTGTTGTCATTGCATCCTCTGATTGGTGACCGGGCGGCCCTCGACCGGTTGGCCGTCGATTTCCTCTATGGGCTTGATCGACAGGTTGATTTAGGGCGTCAAGATGCGGGTTTGTTTGATGTCGGGCAGTGGCTGACTGAACGTGCCACAATCGCCCAGACATCAGATGCCGACACCGATTTCTGGTTTGAGCGCTTGGCTGCGCAGGAGACGGTGGCGATGCTGCCATCCCAGGCTCCAGTGGCAGGCGTGACAAGTTCTGATCAGCAGGCATGGCGCGAAAAACTCGTCGAGGTTGGGTGCTCTGCCTCTACTTCCGTGGCGGATGTGACACATGACAGCCTTGCGGCGCTCGCCATTGTACTGCGTCGCTATAGCGGCTGCGGTGCCCAGCGGATCGGGCTGGTAACGCGGCAAGCCGATTGCCCGGTTGCGACCCGCACAGAAGATCTGTTGCTCGTCACCAGCGAGATCGACGGTCGGTTGGCTCTCAGTGCAGTGCGCGAGCGGCTGGTCGAGGGTGTTGCCACCGCGCTGTCCCACCATTTGCCGTTCGAAGCGCTGACGAATGCCCTGGCACGGCGTGATGATGGATTCGAGGCGGCCAGCCTGATTGCAACGGTGCTGGATGTGCGGCCCGCCCTGCAACTGGAGGCCCAGGTTCTGGCCGGTCAACCGGTCACGGTTTTGGTAGAGCCGCCTGCGCGGCGCGATGCTGGCCTGGTGGTCACCGTTTCCGGCCTGGGTACGGAGAGATTGGCGATCCGGCTGGGCTACGATCCGAAAAGCCATAGTGATGCAATGATCGAGCGGTTCGCCCGCGATCTTAGCCTAGCGTTCGAGGCCCTGCGGGGTCAGCCGGAACAGTTGGTCAGCGCGATTGTTTTCATGTCGGCTGAAGAACTGGACCAGCTGTCAGCGCCCTATCCCGATCAGCCTGAGATCGATGACGGCACGCCGATCCATCAGGTGATTTCGGCGCAAGCGCAGCGCAGGCCTGAAGCTTTCGCGGTGGCCCAGGGCGATACGTCGATTACCCATGGCGCGCTGGAGGCCGCCGCCAACCGGCTCGCCCATCGGCTGGTCGCCATGGGGATTGGCCCGGAAGACCGGGTCGCCGTGGCGCTGAACAAATCCATTGACGCGATTATCGCCATTCTGGCGGTGTTGAAGGCCGGTGGCGCTTTTACCCCGGTCGAGCCGGATCATCCCGAGGCCCGCAACCGCCATATCCTGAGCGCGCCGGGGCTGGCGCTGGTGATCTCGCGTAGCCGGTACATCACCGATCTGCCGCGTGATATCGGCACGCCGATCCTCAATCTCGACAAGCTCGATCTATCCTCGGAAAGCACCGAGCCGCCGGTCATCGCCATTGCGCCAGCCCAGCTTGCTTATGTGATTTATACGTCCGGCTCCACCGGCATCCCGAAGGGTGTTGCCGTTGAGCATGGTCCGTTGGCGCATCATTGCAAGGCGACGCTGCGCATCTATGAAATGGATGAGAATTCCTGCGAATATCCGGTCCTGCCCTTCACCTCGGATGGTGGCCATGAGCGCTGGATGGTGCCGTTGATGGCGGGCGGCGGCGTGGTGCTGACGGCGGATAAGCTGGCAACGCCGGAAGATGCTTTCGCGCTGATGCGCAGGCACGGCGTCAACAATGCCAGCCTGCCGACCAGCTATGTCAGGGGCCTTGCTGAATATGCGGCGGAAAAGGGCGGGATACCGCAGTTGCGGCTCTATTCCTTTGGCGGCGAAGCGCTATCTCAGGCGGTTTTCGATCTGCTGACTGATAATCTCAAGGCGCAGATGTTGATCAACGGCTATGGGCCAACCGAAACCATCATGACGCCGATGGTGTGGAAAATTCCGGCGGGAACCCGGTTTGAGGGAACGGTCGCACCGATTGGCCGGGGTGTCGGCGACCGCCGCATCTATGTGCTGGATAGCGATCTGGTGCCAGTGCCGGTCGGGGTGATCGGCGAGATCCATATCGGCGGCAGCGGCATTGCCCGCGGCTATCTCGGCCAACCGGAGCTGACGGCGGAGCGTTTCATCGATGATCCGTTTTCCACCCATGGCGGGCGGATGTACAAGTCTGGAGATCTGGGCCGCTGGCGCGAAGACGGCACGGTGGAATTTGCCGGTCGTGTCGATCACCAGATCAAATTGCGTGGCTATCGCATCGAGCCGGGCGAAATCGAGGCGGTGCTGCGCGCTGATCCGAACGTGTCGGAGGCCGTGGTGCTGCTGCATCAGGATAGCGGACGCAGCGCGTTGATTGCCTATGTGGTGGCCCGGGAAGATGAGGACGTGAACGTCAACGATCTACGCCGCGCCGCTGTCACCGCCCTGCCGGATTACATGGTGCCGCAGCATATCATGGTGCTTGACGCTCTGCCGATGGGACCAAACAGCAAGCTTGACCGGAGCGCTTTGCCGTTGCCGAAGCTGCAACGTGATATCGTTCCACCTGCCAACGACAAGGAAGAGGCCATTCTGGAGGTCTGGAAACAGATCCTCGATATCTCTGAGCTCAGCGTGACCGAAAACTTCTTCGATGTCGGCGGCCAGTCATTGGCGGCGGTGCGGATCGTCTCGCGGCTGAAAATGCAGCATCCGAAATGGCCGCTGACTATTGCCGATATGTTCAACTATCCAACGGTGCGGGATCTGGCGCTGGCGATGGACGAAAACCGGCAGGAGGACAAGGTCGGGGCGATCTATCTGCGCCGCGACGGCGACCGTCCGATGCTCTATTGCTTCCCGGGTCTTCTGGTCAGCACCCGTGAATATATGCGATTGGTGGATTATCTCGGGCCAAACCAACCGGCCACCGGCTTTGTCTGCTATTCGCTGACCGAAACCCCGGCGCTCAGCACCAGGGTCGAGGATATTACCGCCCGCTATGCCGAAGCGGTGCGCAGCCAGGCCAAGGGGCGGCCTTGCGCCTTTCTTGGCTGGTCCTGGGGTGGGCTTCTTGCCTATGAGGCAGCGCAGCAGCTTGGAAATGATGTCGATCTTCGGATGATCGGCATGGTCGATGTCTGCGATATGGGCGATGAATTTGCCATTGGCGTCTGTCCGCATTTCGAGCCGGGCGTGCGTGAGCGTACCCATGACGCCGTGCAACGCTGGCTGAAAGTGGCACCAATGCGCGAGGCTTGGCTGACGCTGATGGCGGCGATGGATGCGGAGGTTTACGAGCAATTCCTGCATCATATCGTCAAGCATAACGTGCCGCTGCCTGTCGATGGGCCGGATATCGGCTCAGAAGAGCATATTTTCTGGGTTCTGCTCGATAACGCGATGATTTTCCGCAATTATCAGCTGAAAGCCTCGGAGTTCCGCATCCATGCATTTTCCGCTGAAGATTCGGTAACGCGGGGCCTCAGCGTCATCGACTGGCGACGCTATTCGCCTAATGCGACGGCTTGCGAATTGGTGACTGGCACCAACCATCTGTCGATTATCGGCAAGTCCCGTTTCCATCAGCGCTTTGCCCAGCGGCTCGATCTGGCCATCCAGGGCAAACCGTAATCCGGCTCTTTATTTTCCTCCCTTTCGTTTTCAAACTCAGTCTGGAGTGCAATCATGACATCCCACGTGCTCGATCTGGCGGGAGCCGGAATTGGTCCGTTCAACCTCAGCCTTGCCGCGCAGCTGGACTCGATCCCAGCGGTCACGGCGCAATTTTTTGACAGCCGTCCGGCGTTTTCCTGGCATCCGGGCATGATGCTGCCGGGCGCCGATATGCAGACCTCCTTCCTGAAAGATCTTGTGACAGGAACCAATCCGACCAGCCCCTGGAGTTTCCTGTCCTACCTGGTGCGCCACAAGCGCTTCTACCAGTTTTTGAATGCCGAATATGAGGCGGTGCCGCGAAAGGAGTTTGCCGATTATCTTGGCTGGGTAGCCCGTGGCCTGCCATCGCTGTCCTTTGGTCAAACGGTGCGCCAGGTCGATGCGGCGGATCGGCTGTTGTCCATTGATGTGGATGGCACCCGTGTTCTGGCCCGCACCATGGCGGTTGGCATCGGCAAGAAACCATCCCTGCCGGATTGGGCCGAAGGCCTGCCGAAATCGATGATCTTCCATAGCAGCGACGCGACCGAGCGGCTCGACGGCATCAAGGCGCGCAGGGTGGCGGTGATCGGTGGCGGCCAAAGTGGTGCGGAGATCGTCGATGCGCTGCTTGACTTGAAAAGCGTGGCATCGATCCACTGGATCAGCCGCAGGGCGAATTTCGAGCCGCTCGACGCAACACCCTTCACCAATGAACTGTTTACCCCGGCCTATATGGATCGTTTCCATGGTCTGGCTGAGGACCTGCGTATCGCCCATACCCGCCGCCAGCTTCTGGCCAGTGACGGTGTTTCGCCTTCGACCCTGAAGAAGCTTTATCGGCGGCTGTATGAGCGGCAACTGGAAACGGCTGGCATGGATGACGGCATGATGTTGCGTCCGCACCGCGATGTGATCGCTGCGAAGCGCAGTGGAACCGTGATCGAGCTCACCATGCGCAACGGCTTTGACGATGCAGTTGAGACGGTTGAGGTCGATATGATTGTCGCTGCCACCGGCTACCGCTTCGAATTGCCGGAATTCCTGCGCTCGTTCGAAGACCGGATCGAGCACAACAGCCTTGGGGAGCCTGTGCTCAATCGTGATTTTTCCCTTCTCTGGGACGGGCCGGAGGAAAACCGGATTTTCGTGCTGAATGCCGGACGTCATAGTCATGGCATTGCCGAACCGCAGCTCAGTCTGGCGGCCTGGAGAAGTGCTGTTATCGTCAATGCCATGCTTGGCTATGACTATTTCGATTTGGTGCTGCCGCAACCTATGGTGCAATGGGAAAGCCAGGGCAGGGCGAACGAAATGTCTTCTCGTCTGGGAGAGGCTGCCGAATAAAGCATCACACCGAAAGGTGGAAGCCGGGTTTCTGACCACAGGATGTGAAAACAACACCCTATGGCATTGTGCCATTCAAATGTTCAGCGCGACGATATGGGTCACTGCCTATGCCTGCCGCCGCACCACAAGTGATAGCGGCGGGCGGGCGTGGGTTGCATTGATGCAAATGCGTGTTTTGGGCATCCCACGCCTTTGCATTTCGCATATTGTATATTCAATAAATATTGAAAATCAGTAGGTTGATATTGATTGTCAGAAATGAAAAAGTCTCTCGATTTTATCTTGACTAATTAAATCATGTTTTCTAGTGTGCCCCGGAAATAAAGGGGGGAATTCCACGGTTTCAATCTGGGATTTCAAGGCGAGCCCGACATGATAGCCAATATTTCGCAATCGATATGTGACGAACAGATAAAAACTGCCCTGATGAACAAATCGAAACTCCTGGGGGCCGCGCGGCGGATTACCGGTTGTGCTTCTTTGGCGGAAGACATCGTTCAGGAGGTTCTTTTGCAACTTGTCGCAAAGCCATTGCCGCCGGATATTGCGGTTCCAGCGTCTTATATGATGCGGATGGTGCGCAATCTCGCCACCGACCATATGCGTCGGCTGCGTTATGAGCGAGGCCTGTTTGCCGTTGAGGATGAGGGTGACAACACTTCCGATTACGGCAGTCCTGAAGAGCATTTGCGCGAGGTGGAAGCCTATCAGGCCTTCTGCTGCACTATGGAGGCTATGCCAGCGCGGACTCGCAAATTCTACGAGGACCATTTTTTCGAAGGTGTGCCGCAAAATATTATCGCCAGGCAGGCAGGTGTCTCCTGCGCCTTGGTCTGCGGGTTGCTGCGTGATGCCCATGCGCAATGCCTGGCTGCCATCTGCCCGGATGGGGTGAAATGCCGAGCCTCGAGCCGCAAAGGTAAACGCGATGCGTTGCCGACGCCCCCTCTCAGCGAGGAGGTGCATCCGCTCTACTGCAATCGTTCGGCGGCTTGACGCCTGATGACATCGACCGGGTTTGCGGTCTTGCCGTTGCGGATTTCTGAAATGCGGGTGGTTTTTCTAGGCCGGCATTTTCTACGTGAAACCGCAATGGCGCACCACGTTTTACGACAAAAATAATTGAAAAGATGAGTGATTATTGTGCTTGTTATTATCGAATTGACCGCCAACAAGGGCGAAATCTGCCGCGACGTCATGTCGGAACTGTCCGACTGGTTTACGGAACCCGCCGTGATTGATGCCTGCGCCGCAGCGGCCGAGACCTTGCCGATGTTCGGCTGCCTTGACGGGAACATTGTCGCCGGATTTGTCATGCTGAAACCGCATCTGCCCGATGCCGTGGAGATCATGGTAATCGGCACCCGCCGGGTCTATCATCGCCAGGGCGCAGGCAGGCTTCTTTTGTCAGCGGCGGAGGATTTTGCCCGCAAGGCCGGTTGCCGACTGGTGACCGTGAAGACCCTGGCGCCGCGCGGCAAACAGGAACCGCAATACGATGCCACGCGCGCCTTCTATGACCGAAATGGATTTATTCGTGCCGAAGTGTTTCCCACTTTGTGGCACGAGGATCATCCGTGTCTGATGCTTGTGAAGCCTTTGGCGGACGGGGATTAATCATCCCCAGCCGATGGGAATGTCCTGAAGTCGCCTTTCCCGGACAAACTCTAGCGACGGCCATCGGGCAGGGGGCAGAGGTCGCCACATCCGGAAACGCCCGGCAGGTTATAGCGCAGGCAGCAGACCTTGCGCTGGAAGTGATCCATGCCGCATTGGCGGCGCGTCAGTTTGATCATGCCAAACAGCGGATTGCGGCTGCCATCCGGCCAATGCTGGCTTGAGATGATCTCAATCGCCTCTTCCATCAGGTGAGGGCCGGCCTGGTTGCCGATTTCCTTGATGATCCAGTTGAGATAGACGGCGACATTGTTCCACATCAGCTTCGGCGCAACGCCGCAATGCCCGGCGATGAGGGTAATCACTGGCGCGGCATGATCGCGCAGGATGGCGTGGAGATCGGCCAGCGCCGGCGCATGGTCCGCGGGGCGGCCTGGACCTGACAGCAGAAATGCTCTTGGTTCGGCTGTCTGTGGATCGCAGACCAGCGACATCTGGGTGATCCCGAGTGACAATTGTCGCCGATGCACCAGACGATGGACCGTGGGCGCAATGGTCAGGACGCTGAAATAATAGAGCGTCCACATCGAGATTACCGCGCGCTTATCGGCACCGGGAAACTTGCAAGTGTAGCGGGCTATGATATCGGCAAAGACATCCGGGTCGGCAAGCGAGGTGCAAGGGATAATCTCGGCATCGTCAGGCGCCTCCAGCAGCAGTTTGCCGCGGCAAAAGGCAAAGCGGTCATCGCCCGGCATGTCGGGCGACCAGTCATCGTCGATGGTGGGCAGAACGCCACGCACCGACGGCCTGGACATCTGGATCGTTGATCCCATGGTTTTTTCCGCCGCTTGATCGATTGCTTGCTGCAACAAACCGCAGATTAGAACGCGGATTTTCAGGCGTCAAGAAAACATGATAATAATAATCATATTTATCATCGAGCAAGGCGTTTTATGCGATTGCCTGCGCCGCCGTGCCTTTTGCCCGCATCCGGCGGCGATATTGGACCGGTTTTTCCATGAACCGGCGCTGGAATGCCTCGTAAAACGTCGAGAGTGAGCCGAAACCGGATTCGTAGGCAACTTCGGTAATTGGCATGTCGGAGGAAATCAGCAGCGATTGGGCAGTGTCCAGCCGGTGGCGGATGATCGCCTGGTTGATGGTGGTGCCAACGGCACGCTTGAACAGGCTCATGGCATAGTTGGGATGCAGGCCGGCGGCGCGGCCGACATCCTCGGCAGAAATCGTGTCGGGGGCGTGTTCGCCGATGAAGCGCAGCATTTTTTCCACATGCAGCATCCAGCCCGCATCACGTTGGCCAAGGCTTGCCAGCGCCGATCCCTGCTCACGCAGGTCGCGCCAGCCATCCCGCTCGATACGCATCAGGCGAGCTGTCAGTTCGGAGCGGACGATCTCGATATCGCCTTCATCGCCGCCCAGCAATTCGTCGCGCCAGCGCAGAAAGATTTCACGGTCCCAGGCCCGCAGATGCAAAGCCTCGATGACGGCGCCGCGAAACACCGAATCGCGAAACTGGCTGAGGCTGGCCAATCCCAGAAACACCGACATCGGCACATAAAGACAGATGAAGCGAGTGCCTTCCCGCCGGTCGATGACCTGATGGGGGATCATCCCCCAGAACAGGCAGAGCCTGCCTTCCGAAATCGTCAGCTCCCGTCCGTCGAACCAATAGGTCATCGCGCCTTCCAGCACGAAGTTCAGCTCGATCTGGCTGTGCATATGCGGCCCGGCCATCTTCTGGACGTCCATCAATTCCCCGGCGCAGAAGCTGTTATCGCCGAATACAACCAAGGGGTGGGCGGGATCGCGCTCGGGGTGTACAGGTGTTGCACCAAGTCTGTTGATCAAGGGAGGACGTCGAGCCATTTCACACCGAAAATCTTAGGATACCGGAATTCTAAGCCTGAATTTCGGAGGTAGATTGCGGCTTTCTGGCGCACGGTCAAGGCGCATTTGCAGGAGGCGGACGCAAAGAAGCTGAAAGTTGCAGAGAGGGCAGGTTGTCTTGGGACCGTTTGGCTAAGGCAAGACATCATGCTGGAGATATAAAATGTGACAGCGACCTTGAATGCCTTCTGGAGGCGACAAGGTTACTGTCATACCGCAGACAATGATTCCGGGGAGGAATGTGATGATTTGTTTTAAAATGATGCCAAGCTTGGCGCTTGGCTACGCATTGACCATGTCAACGGCCTTTGCTGGTCAGATTGTGCTCAATTCCGATCAGTCGGACCCGACGCCGAAAAAGGCGATGGAAGAGCTGCTGAAGGATTTCCAGGCCGCCAATCCTGATGTGACGGTCAAGTGGAACAATTTCGACCACGAGGGCTATAAATCCGCGATCCGCAACTTTCTGACAGCTGATGCGCCGGATGTTGTGTCCTGGTATTCTGGCAACCGCATGGCACCCTTCGTCAAGGCTGGCCTGTTCGAGGATGTCAGCGATATCTGGGCCAAGGACGATCTCAACAATCAGTTGAAATCCGCCACCAAGTCGATGGAAATCGATGGCAAGAAATGGGGCATTCCCTATTCCACCTATCAATGGGGTATTTATTACCGCAAGGATATCTTCGCCGCACAAGGCATCACGCCGCCCAAGACCTGGCCCGAGTTGCTGGCGGCCTGCGACAAGCTGAAAAAGGCCGGCATTACGCCCTTTACCATCGGTACCAAGGCGTTGTGGCCGACGGCAGGCTGGTTCGACTATCTCGACCTGCGCGTCAACGGCTATGAATTCCACATGGACCTGACTGCCGGAAAGGTGCCTTACACCGATCCGCGCGTCAAAGCCGTGTTTGCGAAATGGGATGAACTGATCAAGCCCGGCTATTTCATCGCCAACCATGCAGCACTTGATTGGCAGGATGCCATGCCGCAATTCGTGCAGGGCAAGGCGGCGATGTATCTAATGGGTAACTTTGCCGTTGCGCCGATGAAAGATGGCGGGTTGAAGGAAGAGCAGATCGGCTTCCTGCAATTCCCGGAAATCACCCCCGGCCTGCCGCGGGCAGAAGATGCGCCGACCGAATCCTTCCACATCCCCTCGGGCGCCAAGAACAAGACGGATGCGCGCAAGTTCCTGGCTTATCTCGCAAAGCCGGAAACGCAGACCAAGATGAACGCCACTCTTGGCCAGCTGCCGATCAACAACAAGTCGGAAAAATCCAGCGATCCGTTCCTGAGCGCCGGTTTCGACATGCTGTCGAGCGCTTATGCGCTGGCGCAATTCTATGACCGTGACGCGCCCGCCGACATGGCCAAGGCCGGTATGGAAGGCTTCCAGGAATTCATGGTCAAGCCTGACAAGGTCGATGCCATCCTGGCCCGCCTCGATAAGGTCCGCGCCCGCGTTTATAAATAAGCGGCTCTCTCGACGGACGGATGTTGCCAAGGCGGCATCCGTCCGGTTTTTCAGTCACAGAACGGCTAGGATGCTCCGGCATCCTTGAGCCCTTGCATTAACGGAGGTGCTGCCGTGAGCACTGCTGCTCCTGTTTCATCCGGATTTTGGAAACGTCACCAGCAACGCATTGCCCCCTGGCTGTTTTTAGCGCCCGGACTGGTGATGTTCGTCGTCTATGTCGTATTGCCGATTTTCCAGTCTGTCTGGATCAGCTTTCACGATTGGGACGGTATCGGTGAAAAAGTCTGGATCGGGCTTGGAAACTATCAGGAATTGCTCGGCGACGAGGCCTTTTATACCTCGCTGCAAAACAACCTGATCTGGCTGGTGCTCTACCTTCTGGCCATTCCCGGCGGATTGGCCGTGGCACTGTTTCTCAACCAGACGGTCACGGGCATCCGGCTATACAAGTCGTTGTTTTTCTTCCCCTTCGTCATCAGCCAAGTCGTGGTCGGCCTGATGTTCACCTGGTTCTATGCGCCGAATTTCGGGCTGTTTTCCGTGCTGATCAAGCATCTGACCGGGCTGGATTTCGCGGTTCTGGCCGATGAGCGGTTCGTCACTTATGGCATTATCGTCGCTGGCCTTTGGCCGCAGACCGCCTATTGCATGATCCTGTATCTGACCGGTCTCAACAACATCAATCCAGAGCAGGTGGAAGCCGCCCGCATGGATGGCGCCAAGGGCTGGTCGTTGCTCAAGAACATTATCCTGCCGCAGCTGGCGCCCGCCACCTTCATCGCCATGGTGGTGACGGTGATTGGCGCGCTGCGCTCCTTCGACCTCGTGTCGATCATGACGGCTGGCGGCCCCTACGGCTCCAGCCGGGTGCTGTCCTATTATATGTATGAGGAGGCGCTGTCGGAATACGGGTTCCGCATGGGCTATGGCGCGGCCATCGCCGTCGTCCTGTTCCTGATCATGATGGTGTTCATCACGCTGTTCGTCGTGCGGATGATCGGCCAGGAAAGGAATAGCTGATGTTTCCGACCCCGATCCAGAAGGCCTCGCCGATTGTCCGGTTCGGCTATAATCTCGTTCTGCCTGTCGCGCTGGTTCTCTGGCTGTTGCCCTTGCTGGGCGTGGCGCTGACCTCGGTGCGTCCTCCGGGCGATCTGGCCGCTGGCAATTATTTCGGCATTCCCTCCGGCTTTGCCGGCGTCGAAAACTATTCCGCGGTGTTTCAGAATTCGCCGCTGGGCTGGTACATTCTCAATTCCTTCAAGATCACTATTCCAACCGTGATCGGTGCTGTTGCGCTGTCCTGCCTGACCGGGTTCGCGTTGGCGACCTATAAGTTCAAGGGCAATATCGTTCTGTTCTGCCTGTTCGTTGCCGGTAATTTCATTCCCTTCCAGATCCTCATGGTGCCGGTGCGCGACATGACGCTGAAAATGGGGCTGTATGATACAGTCACCGGCCTGGTGCTGTTTCACGTCGCCTTCCAGACCGGCTTTTGCACGCTGTTCATGCGCAACTTCATCAAGGGCCTGCCGTTTGCGCTGATCGAATCGGCGCGGGTCGAGGGCGTGTCGGAATGGCGGATCTTTCGCTATATCGTGCTGCCGTTGATGCGGCCCGCCATTGCGGCGCTGTCCGTGCTGGTCTTCACCTTTGTCTGGAACGACTATTTCTGGGCCACGGTTCTGGTGCAGAGCCAGGCCGCCATGCCTGTCACGGCGGGGCTTTATTCGCTGAACGGCCAATGGGTCGCCGCCTGGAACCTGGTTTCCGCCGGATCGATCGTCGCGGCTTTGCCACCGGTCGCCATGTTTTTCCTGATGCAGCGGCATTTCATCGCCGGGCTGACACTTGGAGCAACCAAGGGATGAATGATATTGTAAAGATTGGCGTGAACGGGCTTGTTTTGAGCCTGCGGATGCCGGAAATCGGCATGCCTGAAATTATCGGCTTTGGCCAGACATCCGTTTCCGGCTCGGCTTTGTCCGAGGTCGAGCGCTCCAGCCGCATCAACGGCATGGATGATGCGGTGCCTTCCGCGGTGCTGTTGCCGGTGGGCGGCATGGGGTTTTTCGGCTGGCCTGCCATTTCCGGTCATCGATCCGGTCGTGATTTCATCCTGCAATTTGCCGATTGGACGGTGGAAAAGACTGGGCGGATCACGCTGCTTTGCGCTCAGGATGCTGTGGCGGGCATGGCGATCACGCTACGTTTCGAAACCTTCCCGTCGGGCGTGATCGGTGTCGCCACCGACATCAAGAATATCGGCAGTGAGGATTACATCCTGGATCGCTGCATGGCGGCGAGCTTTCCGGCAGAAGCCGGGCAGGTCGATGTGGTCAGCTTTACCGGCATGTGGGGCCGTGAATTCCAGACCCGGCGCGAGAGGTTGGGAACGGGCCTTTGGGCGCAGGAAAGCCGCCGGGGCCGTACCTCCCATGACCGCTTTCCGATGCTGACAATCGAAGGCGAGGGGCAAAGCTTCGGCGTGGCGCTGGGTTGGAGCGGCAACCACCAGATCGTCATCGACCGGCTGGACGATGGTCGCCGCCTTGTGCATCTCGGCGAAGTCTTCGAGCCTGGCGAAACGATCCTTGCGCCGGGCGAGAGCTATCGCAGCCCGGTTGCCTATGCCGGTGCGGATCGGGCGGCGTTCCATGCTTTTGTCCGCGATGATCTCATGCATTGGCCTGATGGTGCGATGTCGCCGCGTCCGGTGACCTTGAATACCTGGGAGGGCAATTATTTCGACCACCAGATGGGTTCGCTCAAGGCGCAGGCGACATCCGCTGCCGAGCTTGGCATCGAGCGTTTCGTGCTGGATGACGGCTGGTTTGGCAAGCGTGACGATGACACGACCAGTCTTGGCGATTGGGACATCGACGCCCGCAAATATCCTGAGGGTCTGTTGCCGCTGGTCGATCACGTCACCGGTCTTGGCATGCAGTTCGGCATCTGGTTCGAGCCGGAAATGGTCAACCCGGTCTCCACCCTCTATGAGCTGCATCCCGACTGGGTCTTGCAGGTCAAGGGCCGCCCTTTGCTGACATCCCGTAACCAACTGGTGCTGGACCTGACACGGCCAGAGGTGAGCGATTATCTGTTTGAGAAGATCGACGCGGTGCTGGCCGATCATGCTGTGTCCTATGTCAAATGGGACATGAACCGCGACCTGACCCATGCAGGTGGGCGCGATGGGCGGGCGAAAATTTCCACCCAGACCCGCGCCGTCTACGCGCTGATGGACCGGGTGCGGGCTGCTCATCCAGCGGTGGAGATTGAAAGCTGTGCGTCTGGCGGTGGCCGGATTGATTACGGTGCGCTTGCCCGCACCCACCGGGTCTGGACTTCCGATTGCACCGATGCGCTGGAGCGGCTTGAAATCCAGCGCGGTGCCTCGGTTTTCGTGCCACCGGAAGTGCTTGGCAGCCATGTTTCGGCCTCGCCAAACCACCAGACAGAGCGTCGTCATACGCTGTCCTTCCGGGCGCTGGTGGCAATGGCCTATCACCTTGGCGTCGAGTTGAACCCGCTGGAACTGGAAGGCGAGGAACGCGCTGAGCTGAAAACCTGGATTGCCATCCACAAGCGGTTGCGGCCCCTGCTGCATGCGCCAGGCGCCAATTTCTCCAAGGAGCCGCGTGACGGACGGTATGTCTGGGGTGCGGCGGACAGCAAGCGCATTGCGGTTTTCGTCGCCCAAGGGCCACAGATGGTGGGAGAGCAGCCGGAGCCGCTGACCCTGCCTGATGGCGTGACCCGCATTGGCGGACGCTGGAAAATTGCGGCCACGCATCCGGCCTCACCGAATTTCATTCGTATATCCGAAGGGCAGAAGCGCCTGTTGGCTGGCAAGGTCACGTTTGACCTTGCAGATCTCAAGCTTGGCGGTTTGCCGCTGCCAATGCTGAGGCCGGAAAGCGCAATCCTGCTGGAACTGGAACCTGTCGAGGGAGGAGACCACCATGGCTGATGTAAGCCTGCGGGGCGTCAAGAAACAATTCGGCGCGCTGAGCGTCATCAAGGGCGTCGATCTCGACGTCAAGGACGGCGAATTCTGCGTGTTCGTCGGCCCGTCCGGCTGCGGCAAGTCCACCCTGTTGCGGATGATCGCTGGCTTGGAGGATATCACCTCCGGTGGGCTGACGATTGGCGGCAAGGACATGACCCGGATCGGTCCCTCCGAGCGCGGTGTTGCCATGGTTTTCCAATCCTATGCGCTCTACCCGCATATGACGGTGCGTGACAATATCGGCTTTGGCCTGAAGATGACCGGCCATCCCAAGCCGATGATTGAGGCACGGACCAAAAAGGCAGCCGAGCTGCTGCAACTGGATGCGCTGATGGAGCGCAAGCCGGGTCAACTATCCGGTGGCCAGCGCCAGCGTGTCGCCATTGGCCGCGCCATCGTGCGTGAACCGGAAGTCTTCCTGTTCGATGAGCCGCTGTCCAATCTGGATGCCGCCCTTCGGGTGCAGATGCGCACGGAGCTGTCCAAGCTGCATCAAGACCTCAAGGCAACGATGATCTACGTGACCCATGATCAGGTGGAAGCCATGACCATGGCCGACAAGATCGTCGTGCTATCGGCTGGCCTGATCGAGCAGGTCGGCACGCCGCTGGAGCTTTATCACCGCCCCAATAACCTGTTTGTCGCAGGCTTTATCGGCTCGCCGAAAATGAATGTCCTGCCCGTGACCGTCGCGCCTGCGGACGGCGGCAAAGTGGTGGTGACGCTGGCCGATGGCGCGGCAATCACGCTTGATGCGCAGGGCAAGGCAATCAGCCCGGGCAAGATGACGCTCGGCATTCGCCCGGAACATATCGATGCGACGGGCAAGGGGGACCTCGTTTTGTCGCGGCCGGTGCGGTTGGCCGAATATCTCGGCTCCGAAACCCTGTTTTTCGTCACTCTGGCCGATGGCACCGAACTATCCGTCAAGGCGGACGGCTTGGCGACGGCCAAGCCGGGCGAAACCCTGTCTATCGGCATTCCCGCCGCCGCTTGTCATTTGTTTGACGAGGCAGGCAAGGCTGTGATCAACGGGGACCTGACACGATAATGCTGGGCGTTTGCTATTATCCTGAACATTGGCCGGAGAGCCAATGGCAAATCGATGCGCAAAACATGCGCAAGCTTGGCATTTCCTATGTGCGCATCGGCGAATTCGCCTGGTCGCGGCTGGAGGCGAGGCGGGGCCAGTTCACGTTCGAATGGCTGGACCGGGCCATCGATATTCTGCATGCGGCGGGCCTGAAGGTGGTGCTTGGCACGCCGACCGCCACCCCGCCGAAATGGTTGATGGACGAGCATCCCGACATTGCGCCCTATGATGCCGACGGGACTGTGCGCGGCTTCGGCTCGCGCCGCCATTACAGTTTTTCCAGCGAAATCTGGTGGGCCGAGAGCGCTCGAATCGTTGAAGTCATCGCCAAGCGCTACGGCACCCATCCGGGCATAGCCGGCTGGCAGACCGATAACGAATATGGTTGCCATGACACCACGGTGTCCTGGGGTCCTGAAGACCTGAAGGCCTTCCGCCGCTGGCTGCGGATGCGGTATCAGACCACTGACCAACTCAATGAAGCCTGGGGATCGGTGTTCTGGTCGATGGAGTTCAACAGTTTCGATGAAGTCGAACTGCCCACCCGCACCGTGACCGAGCCGAACCCGGCGCAGCGGTTGGATTTCTGGCGCTTCTCCTCCGATCAGGTGGCTGCCTATGATAAAATGCAGGTGGACATCATCCGCAAGCATTCACCGGGCCGCTGGATCACCCATAATTTCATGGGCTTCATCAATGATTTCGATCATTTTCAGGTTGGCGACAATCTCGACCTCGCCAGTTGGGACAGCTACCCGATCGGCTTCATCGAAAAATTCCCGTTTACCGAAGACGAGCGCAATCGTTGGGCGGAAACCTCCCATCCGGACATCGCGCCCTTCCACCATGATCTCTATCGCGGTGTTGGCCGTGGCCGGTTCTGGGTGATGGAGCAGCAGCCCGGCCCGGTCAATTGGGCACCGTGGAACCCGGTTCCCAAGCCCGGCATGGTTAGGCTGTGGACCTGGGAAGCACTGGCGCATGGGGCAGAAGTGGTCAGCTATTTCCGCTGGCGCCAGGCACCGTTTGCGCAGGAGCAGATGCATGCTGGCCTCAACCTGCCGGGGCTTGATGAATGGTCGGTCGGTGGGCTGGAAGCCCATGCTGTGGCTGGCGAACTGGCAGCGCTTGGCGATTTGCCAGAGAGTGTTCAGGCACCTGTGGCCCTGGTCTATGACTATGCCAGCTATTGGGCGACGACGATCCAGCCGCAGGGCCGGGATTTCCGCTACGAGGAATTGGCGTTCCGCTGGTACGAAGCAGCCCGCCGCCTGGGGCTCGATGTGGATTTTGTACGTCCCGGTGCCGATCTGTCCGGTTATAAATTGGTGCTCGTTCCCTGCCTGATGCAGGCCAATGAGACGGCGCTCGCGGCCTTTAAAAGCACCGATGCCGTCGTGTTGTACGGCCCGCGCACCGGTTCACGCGACGAGAAATTCCGTATTCCGGAAAACTTGCCGCCCGGTCCGCTGGCTCCTTTGACCGGAACGCGCCAAACCCAGGTCGCCTCGCTGCGTCCCGGTCTTGGTGATAGCGTTTCAGGCACGGTTTCGGGCCGGGCCATCCGCTGGCGGGAATATCTGGAGACCACGGCAACCGTCGTCGCCACATTCGAAAACGGCGACCCGGCCCTGACGAGCCAGAACGGCCACCACTATCTGGCCTGCTGGCCAGACGAGGCTTTGCTCTCCTCGACGCTGGCGGTGCTGGCAGAAAATTCTGGTCTCGAAACCCTTGTTTTGCCGGAGCATATCCGCATCCGCCGCCGTGGCCACCTGACCTTTGCTTTCAATTACGGGGCTGTGGACTGGACCATTCCGGCATCGGGTGCCTTCCTATTGGGTGGCCCTGTGCTTAAGCCGCAACAATTGGCGGTTTGGGCCTGATTGTCAGAGCTTGATTGCTGATATTGTCGTGACAATGCGTCTCCTTCGCAAGGAGGCGCATAGTGCCATGCTTGGGCTTGTTTGGCACGTTGACACCTCGGAAGAGGGCTGAGCAGAATGGAGCAGACAGCGGCAACGGTTTCAGTAATTTACGTTCCTATTATTGAAACTCCCGCGCCATCCCTAAAAGATCGTCCCACAGGCTCTCGGCAAAGCCGCGCAGCACCAGAAGCTCAAATTGATCCTCATCCGTACGGCAAAGATTGACGGCGATGTGACCGATCAGGGTTGTTGTCGCCGCACCGATTGCGAAGTAATCGGGGTGAAGATCAAGGGCCGTACCTTTGGCCAAAACGTGGCGTACGGGTGCGCCGCTGATGCGGATCAGCACCCGACCATGACTTTGATCGACAACAAAGACGCTTGCATCAAAGGCTGGAGTTTGATCCGCTCCTGCTGAGCCAGTTGCAAACCATTGGCCGGGACCAGCACTGCGGAGATCAAAGCCCACTGGCGGGGCGGGTGCAGTATCGCCCGGCTTGCCAAGCAAATGCAGCACGATTGCCTCATGCAGGCTCTCCAGAGTCAAAGCACCAAACTTTGCAATACCTTTATCTGCAAGCGATGCCCGGCGAAGAAGCGGAAGTTCAGGAAGAGCGGTTTCAGGCATGGAGCTTCTCATTGTTCGGATCAACAAAAACCGGGCTGACCAGCTTGGCAGGCGTAAATTCGTTGCGAAGACCATTCCACACCAGCACCTCCTCACCATGGCGCGCGGCACCACCCTTCACCAACGCAAGGCCAATGGTGGAGCCGATGTGCGGCGAAAAGCAGGATGACGTGACATAGCCCTGATCGTTCTCGAGTGTTGGATCGGCATCCTTGTTCAGAATATGCGCGCCCGTTTTGAAGCTTGTTTTAGCATCCAGTGGCACAACGCCGACCAGTTGTGGGCGATCCGAGGCCGTCAGGCCTTCGCGGTTCAGCATATGCTTGCCTATAAAGTCGGGCTTGGTGGCGCTAACCATTTTGCCAAAGCCGAGATCGGCTGGCACTACAGTGCCATTGATTTCATTGTGAGTGACGTGGCCCTTTTCTATACGCAGCACCGATAGCGCCTCAATGCCGTAAGGCTGAATTCCATGGTCTTTGCCCGCCTCCATCACCGCATCCGCGACGCTTTCACCAAAATCGGCAGGCACCGCCAATTCGAATGCCAGTTCACCGGAAAATGAGATGCGGAAGAGGCGCCCCTTCAACCGACCACCCAAGAGGGACACATCCTTGGCGGCGAGATAGGGGAAAGCTTCATTGGAAATGTCTTCATCAACCAGCCTTTGCAAAATGGCGCGGGATTTTGGCCCAGCCACCGCCATTTGCGCCCATTGATCGGTCACAGACGCAAGCCGCACATCCAGCTCCGGCCAATGCACCTGCGCACAAAATTCCAGATGGTTCATCACGCCCGCCGCATAGGCTGTGGTGGTGGTCATGAAGTAGCGGTTTTCGTCCATGCGGCTGGTGGTGCCGTCGTCATAGATAAAGCCATCTTCGCGCAGCATCAGCCCATATCGGGCCTTGCCCACGGGCAGTTTCAAAAAGGCGTTGCAGTAAACACGGTTCAAAAACTCCGCCGCATCCGGCCCGCAAATCTCGATTTTGCCGAGCATGGAGACATCGCAAATTCCGGCATTGGTTCGGACGTTTTTGACCTCTCGGTCCACGCTTTGGCGCCAGCTGTTTTCCCCGGATTGAGGGAACCATGCGGAGCGATACCATAGCCCGGTTTCCACAAAAGTAGCGCCGTTCTTCGCCGCCCAATCGTGCAAGGGTGATTTGCGCACCGGCTGAAAATGCTTGCCATGCGATGTGCCTGCCAGCGCCCCGAACGACACCGGAGTATAAAAGGGTCGGAATGTTGTGGTACCAACATCGGCGGGTGATACGCGCCGGGCCTCGGCCAGCAGCCCGATGGCATTGACGTTGGACAGCTTGCCCTGATCCGTCGCCATGCCATTGGTGGTGTAGCGCTTGGCAAGCTCCACATGACCATAGCCTTCCTGCACGGCAAGGCCGAGATCCTTAGTGTGTACATCGTTTTGAAAATCCACGAAAGCCTTGGTCTTGATGCCGGGAATGGACCAGACCGGCTTGGCTGGCATCGGGGGATAGTGTTCCTCGACGGATGGAATGGCTGCATTTGCCGCAACGTATCCGTTATCCTCTCCCCCTTGTGGGGAGAGGTCCCCCGAGCGTAGCGGACGGGGGGTGAGGGGTTTCGCGCCAAAGCCCAAGACATCCAAAAGAGCCGCCATTTTGGCCTGCGCATCCGCCATGCAAGCAGCAATCCCAAAGACACCAGACGCCGAACCCGCCAAAACCAGATTGTTCAAGCTCTCTGGAGCCAAAAAGGCCGAATGCTCATCTGACCAACGCGGCTTTCCACCCCGGTGGCATGCAAGGTGAATGATCGGCGAGAAGCCACCGGACATAGCCAGACTGTCCACCTCAAGCCGCTCCAACTGGCCTTCGCGCCACAGATCAAGCCCCTCAACGGCTTTACCGCCATGGACATTGCTGACCAAGCCACCGCGCACCAATCGCGCCTTGCCCTGATAAGCAATCGTCGCATCACGTCGGCTATCAATCAGTGCTGAAACATGAACGCCTGCGGCTTCAAGGTCTGCCGCCAGTGCGTAACCGCTATCATTGGTGGTGAAGATGGCCGTCTTTTTGCCCGGCGCGACAGCATAATGGTTCAGGTAACGGCGCATTGCTCCGGCCATCATCACACCGGGAATATCATTGCCGCCAAACACCAGTGGTCGCTCTTCGGCACCCGTGGCCAAAATGGCTTTCTTCGCAGCAATGCGCCAAAGCCGTTCCACCGGGCGGTTGGCGGCAGGGAGAGCGAGGTGCTTTTGCACCCGCTCAACGGCACCGAAGACATTGCCATCGTACCAGCCAAACGCTGTGGTGCGGGCAAGGATTTGCACATTGGGCAGGGCTTCCAGCTCTGCCTGTGTGGTGGCGACCAATTCCGAGGCAGCAACACCATTGATCAAAGCTGTCTCGGCCAGCAGCCCGCCGCCCATCTCCGCCTGCTCATCCAGCAGAATAACCCGCGCACCCGCACGGCCAGCGGCCAGAGCCGCCATCAAACCGCTTGCGCCTGCGCCAATTACCAACAGGTCACAATGCGCCCAGCATTTCTCATAGGCGTCTGGATCGGCTTCATAGCTTGCCTTGCCGAGGCCGGCAGCCTTACGGATTACCGGCTCATAGAGCTTTTCCCAAAACTTGGCAGGCCACATGAAGGTTTTGTAGTAAAAACCAGCACTCAAAAACGGCGATAGCAGGCTGTTGATCGCACCGACGTCATGCTCAAGGCTTGGCCAGCGATTTTGGCTGTTGGCTTCCAGCCTGGCATAAAGCTCCTGCATGGTGGCACGGGTGTTGGGTTCTGTGCGTCCGCCGCGACCAATCGTCATCAAAGCGTTAGGCTCGGCTGCACCGGCCGTGAGAATGCCACGCGGACGGTGATATTTGAAGCTGCGGCCCACCAATTGCTGGCCATTGGCCAACAGCGCAGACGCCAGCGTATCGCCCGCAAAGCCGCTCATGGCTTTGCCGTCAAAGGTGAAGGGAAGCGCGGTTTTCCGATCCACCAGACCGCCGCTTTTCAGACGATAGGATGTCATGCGCTCACCCCTTTGCGTGTTGATGCATCGAAGCTTGCGGAAATTTCGTGGGTGGCTGTGTTGCGGCACACAACAATCCAGCGGCGGCAACCGGATGTGTGGTGCCAATATTCCTCATAGGCTCCACGGGGATTCTCGCGCAGGTAGACGTAATCATGCCAGACATCAGGCCCGGCATCGGGCGCTGGACGTGAAAGGGCTGCACCCTTGATGGTGTATTCTTCTTTGGGTCTTGGCCCGCAATAGGGGCAGGGAATGAGGCTCGCCATAATCAGAATCCTTAGAGTTTGTCAGGGAAACGTGGTCACCGGTTTTCCCGAAAAGACAAACGACAACAAAAGAATCTAGAATCTGTCAGGTTCAATCTGAACCTGACAGATTCTAGTGAAGGTTCGGCTGGGCACCCTGGCCCTTTTCATCGATGATGTGGCCGCGTGCAAACCGATCCAGCCGGAAGGCGCGGGCAGTTTCATGGCTTTCGCCCTTGGCGATCAGATGGGCAAAGCAATAGCCAGAGGCAGGCGTGGCTTTGAAGCCGCCATAGCACCAGCCGGAATTGAGATAGAGATTGTCCAGATGCACCTTGTCGATGATTGGCGAGCCATCCATGCTCATATCCATCACGCCACCCCAGCTGCGCAGCACACGGATGCGCGACAATGACGGAATCATCGCTTTGCCCGCTTCGGCCACATGCTCGACGGTGGCTAAGTTGCCGCGCTGGGCATAGGAATTGTAGCCATCAATATCGCCGCCAAACACCAGGCCGCCTTTATCCGATTGGGAGACGTAGAAATGGCCCGCGCCAAAGGTGACAACGCAATCGATAAAGGGCTTTAGTCCCTCCGAGACAAAGGCTTGCAGCACATGGCTTTCCATCGGCAATTTCAGCCCCGCCATCTCAGCCACGCGGGATGAATTGCCCGCAGCCGCCAGCGCCAGCTTGCCGCAGCCGATAAAGCCACGGGTGGTTTCCACGCCCACCGCTTTGCCGTTCTCGCGGCGAATGCCGGTGACCTCGCAGTTTTGAATGATGTCCACACCATGGCTATCCGCACCCCGGGCGTAGCCCCAAGCCACCGCGTCATGCCGCACCGTGCCGCCACGTCGCTGCATCAAGCCTCCCTGAATGGGGAAGCGAGCATTGTCGTAATCCAGAAACGGCAGCATGGCTTTAATGGCGTCGCGGTCCAACAATTCGGCATCCACCCCATGCAGACGCATGGCATTGCCGCGCCGTGTATAGGCATCGCGCTGGGCATCAGAATGGTAGAGATTGACCACGCCGCGCTGCGAGACCATGGCATTGAAATTGAAATCCTGCTCCAGCCCTTCCCACAGTTTCATGGAGAATTCATAGAACGGATTGTTGCCCGGCAGCAGATAATTGGAGCGGATGATGGTGGTGTTGCGCCCAACATTGCCAGAGCCGATATAGCCTTTTTCCACCACGGCAATGTTTTTGATGCCGAAGGTTTTGGAGAGGTAATAGGCCGTGGCCAGACCATGGCCGCCGCCGCCAACAATCACCACATCATAATGCGGCTTTGGCTCTGGCTGTCGCCAATGGGCGGCCCAGTTTTTATTGCCGCGAAGACCGTTCAGAAAAATCGACAAAGCCGAATAGCGCATGATGCCCGCTCGTTTCAGGATTTGGTGGACGGGGGATGGTTGGTGACCACCGCACATTGGTGAGAAGACTAGATGTTTCCCTCCAATTCAAATTGCACAAAAAAGACATTTCACGATATAAAAAGGACATGACCGAAAACTCCACCACCCAGACTTATGGCTTCATCCTCACGTCCAATTTTGCGCTGATGTCCTTCTCATCGGCCACCGAGCCGCTGCGCGCCGCCAATCTGCTGGCGCAAACACAGCTTTATGAAATCAGGCCGCTCTCCATGCGGGGCGAGGCTGTGCGCTGTTCGGCGGGCTTTGATATTCCGTGCGGAGATTTGGCCTTGGAAGGTGCGAACTGTCACACATTATTTGTGGTCGCGGGCGGCAATCCGATAGACTGGATTCATACCAGTGACATGCACGCAACTTTGCGCAAACTCTCCCGCCAAGGGGTGCGCATTGGCGGCATTTCCAGCGGGGCTTATGTGCTAGCACAAGCGGGTCTGTTGCAGGAGCGGGATTTTACCATTCACTGGGAACACGCCCCTGCCCTTCGGGAAGCCTTTCCCGACCTTGCCCCACGACAGGCCCGTTATGTGCTGGATGGTGATCGGCTAACGTGCGGCGGTGGCGTTGCCCCGATGGATATGATGCACGCCCTGATTGGCGAACGGATGGGACTGGAATTTGCCCGCCGGGTCAGCGATTGGTATCTGCACACCGCCGTAACGGACGCGAGCGCCCCGCAACGTGGCTCATCGGTGGAGCGTTTTGGCACCCACCATCCGGCCCTTGTGACGGCTTTGGAAAAAATGGAAGCGACGCTGGAAAACCCGCTGAATCGGCAAGCGATTGCGCGGCTGGTGGGCATCACACCCCGGCATCTGGATCGGTTGTTCGCCAATCATATGCAGGCGAGTTTTCATGACACTTACCGCCGTATGCGGCTTTCCCATGCCCGCAAATTGCTGGAGCAAAGCCCACTGTCGCTGTCGGAAATTACCTTTGCCACAGGCTTTTCCAGCGCCTCGCATTTTTCACGCTCGTTCAAACAGCAGTTTGGCATTCAGCCAAAATCGGTTAGATCGTAAGATCACGAACTGTTGTAGGCACGGAGTAAGGGGCAGGCATGGCCAAGAGTGAGACAAAGGCAGCGAAGGCGGCCAAGGCAATATTGGCGCAAGACCCCCATGCTGTGCGCGAACCACGGGCCAACAATCTGGAAATGGCCATTGGCCATGAAGTGCGCACTTTTCGAAAAAAACTCGGCATCACGGTTGCCGATCTGGCAACGGCCACGGGCATGTCGGTTGGCATGTTGTCGAAGATTGAAAATGGCAATATTTCCGCCTCACTCTCGACGCTGCAATCGCTCTCCAAGGCGCTCGGCGTGCCGATGACTGCCTTCTTCAAAGGCTATGAGGAGCCGCGCAGCGCAAGCTTTGTCAAGGCAGGTGAAGGCGTGCATCTGGAGCGGCGCGGCACGCGCGCGGGCCACCATTACAGCTTGCTGGGTCATATTGAAAACAACACCTCCGGCGTGGTGGTGGAGCCATATCTGATCACGCTCAACACCGAATCCGATGTATTTCCCACCTTCCAGCACGAGGGCATGGAGTTTCTCTACATGCTGGAGGGCGAGGTGGTCTATCGCCATGGTGAGAGCCTCTACCGGATGCAGCCGGGCGATAGCCTGTTTTTTGATGCCGACGCCCCGCATGGCCCCGAAGAACTGGTGACACTGCCTGCCCGTTACCTCTCCATCATTTCATACCCGCATCAAAAATAATTGCCTTAAAGGAAAATTTTATTCTTTATGATTGATTTTATCAAACGCGCCTGTTAGCCATTGTCCAACGACAAATGGAGAGGCTGACCATGTGCGGCATTGTTGGATTGTTCCTGAAAGACAAGAGCCTTGAACCTCAGCTGGGAGCCATGCTCTCGGATATGCTGATCACCATGACCGATCGCGGCCCGGATTCTGCGGGCATCGCGATTTATGGCGCGGGTAGCAAGGGTAAGGCGAAAATCACCGTGCAATCACCGGAACCGTCGGTGGATTTTGCTGGCCTTGATGCTGATCTCACCAAGGCAGGAATTCCGGCACAAGTGACGGTGAAAAGCACCCATGCGGTGATTGATATTGATGCAGCAAAGCTTGGCGACATACGCGGTGTTTTGAGCGAAATTCGCCCGAACGTGCGCATCATGGGTTCGGGTGAAAGTGTTGAGATTTTCAAGGAAATCGGCCTACCTAAGGACGTTGTCGCCCGCTTTGATGTGCGCGCCATGGGCGGCAGCCATGGCATTGGCCATACCCGTATGGCAACGGAAAGTGCGGTGACAACGTTGGGTGCGCATCCGTTTTCCACGGGGGCCGATCAATGCCTTGTGCACAATGGCTCGCTCTCCAACCACAATAATTTGCGCCGCGAGCTGATCCGTGAAGGCATCACTTTTGAGACTCAGAACGACTCTGAAGTGGCCGCCGCTTACCTCACGGCCGAAATGGCCAAGGGCAAGGATCTGGGACAGGCGCTAACCGGCGCGCTGGGTGACCTCGATGGCTTTTTCACCTTCGTCGTCGGCACCAAATCCGGCTTTGGCGTGGTGCGCGATCCCATTGCCTGCAAGCCAGCGGTGATGGCCGAGACGGACCAATATGTGGCTTTTGGTTCTGAATATCGGGCACTGGTCAATCTGCCGGGTATCGATACAGCCCGCATCTGGGAGCCGGAGCCTGCCACCGTTTACTTCTGGGACCACGAAAAAGCAGCTTGAGGGATTTATAATGCCTGTCTTCGATCTTTCCCAAACCCCGCTGCGCGAGCTGAACAGTGCTTTGCATGCGGTGACATCCGGGGCCAATGACACCGCTTTTGAAATCATCAATCCACGCGGCCACCATGCCGTGGCGGTTGGAATTGATAGTCCTGTCACCGTCGAGGTGAAGGGGTCTGTGGGCTATTATTGCGCGGGCATGAATGATGGTGGCACCGTCACCGTGCATGGCTCCGCCGGTCCCGGTGTGGCTGAAAACATGATGTCTGGCACCGTGATTATTGAAGGCGATGCCAGCCAATATGCCGGGGCCACCGGCCAAGGCGGGTTGCTGGTGATCAAGGGCAATGCTGCCTCGCGTTGCGGCATTTCCATGAAGGGTATTGATATTGTCGTGCAGGGCAATATCGGCCACATGTCCGCTTTTATGGGCCAATCCGGCCATTTGGTGGTGCTGGGCGATGCCGGTGAAGCCTTGGGAGATTCACTCTATGAGGCCAAGCTGTTTGTGCGAGGCACGGTGAAAAGCCTTGGTGCTGATTGCATCGAAAAACAGATGAAGCCCAAACATTTGGAAAAGCTGGCGGAGCTTCTGACGAAAGCCGGAATCACCAATGTGAAGCCCGAAGAGTTCAAGCGCTATGGCTCTGCCCGCAAGCTTTACAATTTCAACATCGATAACGCAGACGCCTACTAAGGCAAGGGGTAGAAGACCAATGAGCTATCATAATCCCAATACCCCGCCGCGCAAATCCGCGACCTTTGATGATTATACGCTGGCAGAAATCCGCCGCGCTGCCGCCACTGGAATTTATGATATTCGCGGCGCAGGCACCAAGCGCAAGGTGCCGCATTTTGATGATCTGCTGTTTCTCGGAGCCTCGATTTCGCGCTATCCGCTGGAAGGCTATCGCGAAAAATGCGACACATCGGTGGTTTTGGGCACCCGCTTTGCCAAAAAGCCGATCCATCTGAAAACGCCAATTACGATTGCTGGCATGAGCTTTGGCGCGCTGTCGGGCAACGCCAAAGAAGCCCTTGGCCGGGGTGCGACCATTGCCGGAACTTCGACCACCACGGGTGATGGCGGTATGACCGATGAAGAGCGCGGCCACAGCCAAACGCTGGTCTATCAATATCTTCCCTCACGCTATGGCATGAACCCGAAGGATCTGCGCCGCGCTGACGCCATTGAAGTCGTGGTTGGCCAAGGGGCAAAGCCCGGTGGCGGCGGCATGTTGCTGGGCCAGAAAATTTCTGACCGCGTGGCCGCTATGCGCAACTTGCCCAAGGGCATTGATCAGCGCTCGGCCTGCCGCCACCCAGATTGGACGGGGCCGGATGATTTGGAAATCAAAATTCTGGAACTGCGCGAAATCACCAATTGGGAAAAGCCGATCTATATCAAGGTTGGCGGCGCAAGGCCCTATTACGACACAGCGCTGGCCGTAAAAGCCGGAGCCGATGTGGTGGTGCTGGATGGCATGCAGGGCGGCACGGCAGCGACGCAGGATGTGTTTATCGAAAATGTTGGCATGCCGACGCTGGCTTGCATTCGCCCCGCCGTTCAAGCTTTGCAAGACCTTGGTATGCATCGCAAGGTGCAATTGGTCATCTCTGGCGGCATTCGCTCTGGTGCGGATGTGGCAAAAGCTCTGGCGCTGGGTGCCGATGCGGTGGCGATTGGCACGGCAGCGCTGGTGGCGATTGGCGATAATGACCCGAAGTGGGAAGAGGAATATCAAAAACTCGGCACCACCGCTGGCGCTTATGATGACTGGCATGAAGGCAAAGACCCGGCAGGCATTACCACGCAAGACCCGGAATTGATGAAGCGGCTTGACCCGGTTCTGGCTGGTCGCCGTCTGGCCAATTACCTCAAGGTGATGACGCTGGAAGCCCAGACCATTGCCCGCGCCTGCGGCCATAACCGTCTGCATAATCTGGAGCCGGAAGATCTGGTGGCCCTCACCATGGAAGCCGCCGCCATGGCGCAAGTGCCGCTGGCTGGCACCAACTGGTATCCCGGCAAAGCCGGTTTCTAACAGCCTATTGGCCGCGCATTCCTCCCAAGGGCGCGGCCTTTCCTTTCAACATGTGTCTCAATCCATAAAAACAGGGGAACGACGTGACACAGGACCTTGCACAATTCGCCGTTGAGCGCGGCATCAAATATTTCATGATCAGCTATACTGACCTGTTTGGCGCGCAACGTGCCAAGCTGGTGCCAGCCCAAGCCATTGCCGATATGCAAAAGGATGGCGCAGGCTTTGCAGGCTTTGCCACTTGGCTCGACCTCACCCCCGCCCACCCCGATCTGTTTGCAGTGCCAGATGCCTCTTCCGTGATCCAATTGCCATGGAAAAAAGACGTGGCATGGGTCGCCGCCGATTGCGTGATGGATGACAAGCCGGTGGAGCAGGCTCCGCGCGTGATGTTGAAAAAGCTGGTTGAAGAGGCCGCCTCTATGGGGCTTCGGGTCAAGACCGGGGTTGAGCCGGAATTTTTCCTGATCTCGGCAGATGGTAAGACGATTTCCGACGAATTCGACACCGCTGAAAAGCCTTGCTACGACCAACAGGCCTTGATGCGCCGCTATGATGTGATTGCCGAAATCTGCGATCACATGCTGGAACTGGGCTGGAAACCCTATCAGAACGACCATGAAGACGCCAACGGCCAGTTTGAAATGAACTGGGAATATGATGACGCGTTGAAAACCGCCGATAAGCATTCCTTCTTCAAATTCATGGTCAAATCTGTGGCCGAGAAGCATGGGCTTCGCGCCACCTTCATGCCCAAGCCCTTCAAGGGTCTCACGGGCAATGGTTGCCATGCCCATATCTCGGTGTGGGATAATGATGGCAAGGTCAATGCTTTTGCCGATAAGGCCATGCCGTTTGGCTTGTCTGCCAAGGGCAAAACCTTCCTCGGCGGCATCATGAAACATGCATCAGCCTTGGCTGCCGTCACCAACCCCACGGTCAATTCCTACAAGCGTATCAATGCGCCGCGCACGGTTTCCGGCGCCACATGGGCACCCAACACCGTGACATGGACTGGCAACAACCGCACCCATATGGTGCGCGTTCCGGGTCCGGGTCGGTTTGAACTGCGCCTGCCCGATGGTGCAGTGAACCCGTATTTGCTTCAGGCGATCATCATTGCCGCTGGCCTGTCTGGCCTCAAAACCAATGCTGATCCCGGCCCGCATTACGACATCGATATGTACCGCGAAGGTCATACGGTGACCGACGCCCCGAAACTGCCGCTGAACCTTCTGGATGCGCTTCGGGCCTATGAGGCTGACACCGAGTTGCAACAGGCCTTGGGAGAGGAGTTCTCCTCGGCCTATCTCAAGCTCAAGCATGGGGAGTGGACGAGCTATTGTTCACAATTCACCCCATGGGAGCACCAGACAACACTGGACATTTGACCGGATGTGAAGCCGGGGGCAGCGCCGCCCCCGGCTTTCGAATTAAAGCGTTGCTGTTGTCTGGCGGCTTGCCAGTTCCTCTATCCCGGCCTTCGCCTCGATCCCATCGCCTTTCAGCGTCAGATAGACGCCGAGCACAAAGGCGAGGGCGGCGATGAACAGCAGGTAATAGGCATGTGCCATCGGGTTGATTGGCAGCAGGCTGGCCACCGCAATCGGCGTCAATCCGCCGAAAATCGCGTAGGAGACATTGTAGGAAAATGACAGGCCGGTGAAGCGGACAGGTGCGGGAAAGGCGCGCACCATAACGTAAGGCACGGCCCCGACAATGCCCACGGAAAGGCCCATCACGGCGTAGAGCACAAACAGAACTGGAACCGAAACGCTTGCATAGGTGTAGAAAGCAAAGGTCGCTGCGGCTAAAAATACGCTCCCAACCATTAAAAACCGCCCGGAACCGAATTTATCGACAATTGCGCCGGATGCCGCTGTGCTGAAAATCAGGAACAATGTGCCGAAACTGGTGGCGGATAGCGCAATCTGGGCGCTGTAGCCATAGAGTTTTTGCAGGAGCGTGGCAGTCATCAGCGTGGTGACGACGAGACAGGCAGCGAGCACCCAGGTCAAGGCCATGGAAATGATGACGGCAGCCGGATAATCGCGCAGCACGGTTTTCAGCGGCAGTTCCATCACCGTTGTCCGCGCCTGACGCATCTCGGCAAAAACAGGGGTTTCCTGAAGCCAGCGGCGCAGGTAGACGGCAACCAGGCCGAAGAAGCCACCGAGGAAGAAGGGGATGCGCCAGGCATAGGCGGCGACATCTTCCGGCGTGAACATCGAATTGATGACGGTTGCGATCAACGAACCCAGCAGAATGCCAAGCGTCAGGCCTGAGCAGAGAAAACCGCAGGCAAAGCCCACCCGGCGAAACGGCACATGTTCCGATACGAAGGTCCAGGCACCCGGCACTTCTCCGCCGATGGCAACACCCTGCAACAGTCGCATGACGATCAGCAGCACGGGTGCGGCAATGCCAATGGAGGCATAGGTGGGCATGGCGGCCATGCCGAGGGTGGAGAGCGCCATCAGCAGAATGGAGAAGGCAAAGACTTTCTTGCGGCCAAACACATCACCGAAATGGGCCAGGATCAACCCGCCCAGGGGGCGAACCAGATAGCCGGCAGCAAAGATGCCGAAGGTCTGGATCGTCACCAGCCAGTCCGGCATGTTGGCTGGGAAGAACAGCTTGCCAATCACGCCCGCGAAAAACACGAAGATGATGAAATCGTAGAATTCCAAGGCCCCGCCCAAGGCTGAAAGCCCGAGTGTGCGAAAATCTGCGCGGGTAAGCTGACGGGGAGGCGATGGCGGAGTGCTGATGGGGGACATGATCCTGCCTTGCGAAAAAACTATCCAGTTTGGTCGCCGATTATGCACCGGATTTCAAGGTGCTGAACAGGATTTACACGTGAAGGGTGAGAGAATTGGTTCAGCAAGGCCCCGCAGCGAAGGGATTGCCCATCAGGATCGAGGCGTCCACCTCTGAAATCAGCCGCTTGCCGCAAAGCGCCATGCTGATATCAAGCTCCCTGGCGATGATTTCCAGGGCTCTCTGCACGCCAGCCCGTCCATCCGCACCAAGCCCGTAGAGAAAAGGTCGGCCGATATAGGTTCCCTTGGCACCCAGGGCCAAGGCCTTCAACATGTCCTGGCCCGAGCGGATACCGCCATCAATATGCACTTCGATCCGGTCTCCTACCGCTTCGACAATCGAGGTCAGCATGGAGATCGATGACGGCGCGCCATCCAGTTGCCGGCCACCGTGGTTGGAGACGATAATCGCATCCGCCCCGCTATCGGCTGCGGCGCGGGCGTCTTCCACATCGAGAATGCCCTTGAGGATCAATTTACCACCCCAACGCTCCTTGATCCAGGCGACGTCGCTCCAGGACAATTTCGGATCGAACTGTTCCGCCGTCCAGGCCGAGAGCGAAGACAGGCTGGAAACGTTTTTGGCATGGCCGACGATATTGCCGAAATGACGCCGCCGCGTATTGGCCATACCGATGCACCACTGCGGCCTGGTTGCCATCTGCCAGAGATGTTTCGGGGTGAATTTTGGGGGAGCCGACAGGCCGTTGCGCAGGTCCTTGTGGCGTTGTCCGAGGATTTGCAGATCGAGCGTCAACACCAGTGCAGAGCAGCGCGCCGCCTTGGCGCGGTCGATCAGGCTATGGACGAAATCGCGGTCCTTCATCACGTAAAGCTGGAACCAGAAGGGGCGGCGCGTATGAAGCGCAACATCCTCAATCGAGCAGATGCTCATGGTGGACAGCGTGAAAGGCACGCCGTAAGCCTCCGCTGCTTCCGCCGCAAGAATCTCTCCATCCGCATGCTGCATGCCAGTCATTCCGGTCGGAGCGAGCGCCACCGGCATGGTGACAGGTTCACCGATCATCGTGCTTGCCAGCGACCGTTCTGTCATATCGACCAGAACCCGCTGACGCAGCTTGATGCGGGAAAAATCACTCTCGTTGGCGTGGTAAGTGCTTTCGCTCCAGGAGCCACTATCGGCATAGTCGAAGAACATTTTCGGGACACGGCGCTTGGCTTGACGTTTCAGGTCATCGATTGTCAATGCTGTGGGCATGGCACCTTGTCCTTTCAAATCGGTACATCGTTTTGGACATGGTGTGCGGCCAAATTTCGGCGGTTGCAAGGGAAGAGTGGCCATTCACAAAGAGGACCGCCCAGATTGCTGGACGGCCTTTACACTGTCTCACGCCTAATGGCTCACTTCGTCGCCGTTGCCACGTTGATCTTGTCGATATCGGCGGCCAGGGCGTCATAGGTCTGTTGCAGCGTCAATTCGCCGACGATCAACTGGCTCATGCGCTGGACGATTTGCTGGTAAAGCGCCGAGCCGCCCTTTTTCTTTTCAAAGATCCGTGCTTCCTGCGGCACGTTCTTTTCGTTGTCGTTGAAGACGGCCATGGACGCCTTGGCGTTATCGTCCGTCAGCTTGTATTGTGGCTTGTCGATCTCCGCGCCCGTCAGGATCACGTAGTTTTCGGCAATCTCGCGCTGGACTTTCTCGGAGCCGAGAAATTCGATGAATTGGGCGACGGCTTCCGGGTATTTGGTGCGTTTGAAGCCGGCGATGGCGGTGGCACCCGGCATGGCATAGCAGCCAGCGGTGCCGCAGGGCGCGTTGATTGCCGTCCATTCGAAGGCGTCGCCGATCTTCTTCTGGAACGGATTGACCATCCAGTTGCCGGCCAGATAGGTCACGACATTGCCGTTGACGAATTCGTCGCCCATGTTCTTGTATTGCGAGCCGCCAGCAGCGCCCCACATTTCCTTGGGAAAACTGCCATCCTTCGTCCAGTTGTAGAGATCGGCAATATAGGTCTTGGCGGCCTCGTCGGGAAAGCTGAACTTGCCGTCTTTCACATAGGACGAGCCATAGGAAAAGGCCGCGCCGGAAAACCGGTGGCCGGAACGGTCCATGGTGAAGGGGATCTGCACGCCGGTCTTTTTAGCCACTCGGGCGGAAGCCTCGACAATGTCCTTCAGCGTTGCTTTCGGGCCGGGCAGCGGCTCTTCCGCCTGCTCGAACAATGTCTTGTTGACGAAGGGCAGGTTCAGGGTCTGCGAGGCGACATAGCCATTGATCGATTTCGGGTCGTTGACGCCGGGCAGGCGCAACTGGTTGAGGCTTTCGCCATGCAGTTTCGCGTAACCATCCGGGTCCTTCATGTAGGGCCGCATGTCGAGATAGAAGGGTGCCAATTGCCAATCGGTGATCTTGGCCAGATCCGGGCCTTCGCCGACAGCCAGTTGCACCGGCAATTGCTTGGCGACAGCATCATAGCCCGAGGACACGAAATTGACCTTCACGTCAGGATGAGCAGCTTCGAACTGTTTGCTCAGCGCCGCCATATGCTCGACATAGGACTGATCGTCATCGGTGAACAGAAAGGTGATGGTCTTCGTTTCGGCAAAGGCCGGATGGCTGAGTGCAAGCGCCGACAAGACGATGGCGCTGACGCCGGACAGAATTTTCAACATGATTCTCTCCCATAAAAATATTTTCATAAATAGCGCGACAATCCTCAATGTTGCGCTCCTCCACCCTCTTTTTGCGACTTGACAAACGCATCGTCAAGCTGTTTCGTTGGTGAAAATTCGGCGATCTCTGATTTTTCTATCGAAATTCGACGAGTTAAAAAATATTTTCATGATCGCAGGGAGGCGAGCCATGAACAATCATTACGTGTCAGCAGCAAAAGATCCGGTTTATGAAGTTCGTACAGGCGAGACGATCACGTCCTGGCTGGTCTCGCCGCTCACTGCCAGTGTGTTTGCAGGTGTTGCGGCACCCGCCGAGGACCGCGTCGATTACCGCTTCATCAACGGCTTCGTCGATGTCGGCGATCTGCCGTGCCGCAAGGCGTTCTGGGCGACGATGGTCGGGCGCGATCTGGCGCCGGAGTGCGACTGGGAGCCTGATCACCTCAATCTGCCGGGCGCCAATCGTCGGGTGGAATTCACCCATTTCTGGCATGTTCCAACCCATGTGCGCCGCTGGCTGCGCGGCACGTTCCGGGCAGCGTCGGCGAGAAGCCTGGCGCTGCGGCTGAAGACCTGCGGTGGGGTGCGGATCTGGGTGAATGGCGTGGAGCAGGTTCGCTTCGAACCGTTCCGGCGCAATTTCGAATCCATGTCGGATGTCATCCTGCAATTGGCCGAGGGCGATAATGACATTCTGGTTCACACCGAAGACCTGGCGGAACGCGACACGGTCTGGTTTGTCGAGCTGGAAGTGACGGATGCAGAGCCGATTGCCGTGCTTTTGCCCGCGGTTCTGGATGGGGCGACGGTTGCCCGGCTGGAACGGCTGATGCGCAGCGTGCGTCCCGCTCGCGATGTGTTTTGCGGTCAACCGCTGGAATTACTGTTCGATGAGGCGCCGCAGACCGATGTTCCGGTCGAGATCACCGTCTACAGCCATGGCCATGAGCGTGCCGTGCTGGCAAAGGCGCAGGCGGTGCTGCGCGCCGGGGACAGAACCCTTGTCGTGCCGCAAACGCTTGGTATTGCCGATGGTTATCACGGCGTGCGGCTGCGCATGGGTGAGGGCGCCAGTGTGGCGAGCCGGGTGATTGATGCTGCTTTTCTCACCCGCTTACAGCCGGAGATTTCGCAGGATAGCCTTAGGGAGCGCAAACAGCAGGCGCTTGCCTACTCGGCCCTCCATGGTGCGCCGCGCATCGGCCGGGTGCTGGCCATGGCGGCCTGCGGGCAGGTGGATGACGCGGAGCTGGAGAAGCTATTGAGCGAGACACTTGCCTCTATCGACCGGCGAGAGGATTGTTCGGATTTCATTCTTGTGCCGCTGCTGTGGCTGCTTGGCGCTTACGCAGATGTTTTGACCCCGGACCAGCACGAGCGGGTGCGCCAATCGGTGCTCAACTATCGCTATTGGGTGGATGAGCCGGGCAATGACACGATGTGGTTCTGGAGCGAGAACCATGTTCTCTGCTTCCACACCAGCCAGATCCTGGCCGGTCAGTTGATGCCGGATGCGGTGTTTTCCGCGTCTGGCCGCACGGGTGTACAGCAGGCAGCGCTGGCCCGTCAGCGTCTGCATCGCTGGTTTGACAGCGTCGAGGCGCATGGATTGGCAGAATGGAATTCCGCCGCCTATTACCCGATTGATTTCATTGGCCTGCTGGCGCTGGAACATTGGGCGGAACCTGACATCGCCACCCGCGCTCGCCAGCAATTGGACCTGATTTTCCGGATGATTGCCCTGCATACGCTGGCGGGCGTGCCTGCGGGATCGCAGGGCCGCGCCTATGACAAGGAATTGCGGGCCGGGCCGCTGACGGAACTGGCGCCTTTCGCCTGGGTGGCGTTTGGCGAGGGCTGGCTGAATGGCGGTGTCGCCTCCCTGCCCATGTTCTGCGCCAGCCATTATCAGCCGCCGGAGGACCTCGCTGCGCTGGCGATGCTGAGCGAAGGGCGCAGCATCGAGGCGCGTTATGCGCAAGGGCTGGAGAGCGGCAAGCTGGTGGTGTTCAAGACCTATGCCTCGCAGCTTTCGACAGTGGTCGATCACAAGACAGGACGAAAAGGCCATCAGCAGCATGTGCTCGATATCAGGCTGGCTGGCCATCCGATGGCGCGGCTTTGGATCAATCATCCCGGCGAGGACGATCCGTGGGGATCGCAGCGTCCCTCCTATTGGGCAGGAAGCGGCATCCTGCCGAGGGTGGCGCAACATGGCGATACCGCCCTGCTGATTGCCGATACGCAAGGCGGACGCCTGCCGTTTGCCCACGCCTATCTGGGCATTGACGGTCTGGACGAGGTGATCCTTGAGGAGAACTGGGTGTTTGCCCGCTCGGGACAAGGGTTTGCCGCCCTGTACAACAGCCACGGCCTGGAACCGATGGACGCCGGCGCGACAGCAGGCCGAGAGCTGCGCGCGCTGGCACCGATTTCGGGCTGGGTGGCCATTGTCGGAGCCGGGGACGTGCTGGCTTTCGAGATTTTCTGTGAAAAGGCACGAGCAACCAACATCGACTTCGACCCAGCGGAGAGAACCCTTCGGGTCCGGCCACCGGGTCGTGAGGCGCTGTTTTTATCCTATGACGGCGATTTTCAGCTGGGGACACGTCCGCTGCCTTTCCAACATGAACAGCCGCAACCGGTGCTGACCTATGACAGCGCACATCCGGATCAGGGTGAAACCACCCCTCTTTATCAGTAGATGGATCAGACCATGCATCAGGCAGAGACCGGCCATTTGGGCCTTCAGCAGACAATCGACAAGGTGGCGGTGGCATTCAGCCGCCTCAAGGGCATCAAGGAAGGCCTAAGCGGGGAAGGCAGTGCAAGCGGCATCCAGTTTGATGAATGGGATTGGGAAGTGGGCGTCGGTCTCTATGGCTTCCTGCGCCGCGCCATCGCCAATGGGGACAGGAAGGCAATCAATGATCTCGTCGATTGGTATGCCATGCAGATCGGTCGCGGCCTGCCGCCGCGCCAGATCAACAGCACGGCGCCGATGTTGCCGCTCGCCATCCTGATCGGTCACGTGGACCGGCCCGATTTCAATGCGCTGGTGGGGGATTGGGCCGAATGGCTGGTGAAAAGCCTGCCTAAAACCGAGGATGGCGGCTTTCAGCATGTGGTCAAGGAGCGCTTGAACGAAGGTGAGCTTTGGGATGATACCCTGTTCATGGCCGGGTTGTTTCTAGCGCAGGCCGGTGTGCATTTTGGCCGCAAGGACTGGATTGATGAGGCCGTCTATCAGTTCATGATCCACGCCCGTTATCTGTCGGACCCGATCTCCGGTCTCTGGTATCATGGCTGGACCTTTATCGGTCGTCATAACTTTGCCCGTGCCTTCTGGGCGCGCGGCAATGCCTGGATCACCGTGGCGATCCCCGAACTGTTTTTCCTAGTGCCGGATCTCGCGGAAAAAGACCGCCGCTTTCTGGCCAATGTGCTGAAAAGCCAGTTGCGCTCGCTGAAGGCCTTCCAGCGCGAGGACGGCATGTTCCACACGCTGCTGGATGATCCGACCTCACCGTTGGAAACTTCGGCCACTGCCGGGATTGCCTATGGCATTTTGCGCGGCATCGAAGCGGGTATTTTGCCGGTAGAGGACAAGCTCCATGCCGACCGCGCCCTTGCCGCCGTGCTGCGCCATATCGATGATGAAGGTGTGGTGCTGGGTGTCTCGGATGGTACGCCGATGGGGCATGATCTGGATTTCTACCGGCGTATTCCCAATCTGCCGACCCCCTATGGTCAGGCCTTGGCTCTGTTGTTGCTGACGGATGTGGCACTTGCCCAAGCGGCTGCGACCCAGGAGAAAACCATATGACGCAGGCGCTGGACATTGTCATCGATCATCAGGACGGCGACCGTACACAAGCCATTCAGGCGGCAATAGAGCATGTGTCCGTCTCGGGGGGCGGCAGGGTTTCGCTTGCCGCCGGATCGCATCAGGTTGGCGGGCTGACGCTTCGCTCCGGTGTCGATCTGCATCTGGGTGAGGGGGCAGTGTTGCGGCCTGTGCCGGATTATCAGGCCTATGGCGACAATATCGTCTCGGTCATTGCCGAAAAATCCAACCGGGGCATGCTGGTAGCGCGCGGCGCGGACGCTATCGCCCTGACCGGGCCGGGCCGTATTGATGCTGGCGGAGACGCATTCATCGCCGGTGACGATGTCAGCGTCGGCGTGTTCATCCCGGCGGAGTTTCGGCCGCGTGTTCTGGTGCTGGAGGGGTGCCGGGGCGTGCGTCTCGACCATCTCCAAGTCGAAAACTCGCCGATGTGGACGTTGCATTTCGTCAATTGCGAGGATGTCAGCCTCGCCAATGTGGCGATCCGCAACAATTGCCGCCTGCCCAATACCGATGGCATCGTGCTTGACGCCTGCCGCCGGGTGCTGATCGAGGACTGCACGATCTCCACCGCCGATGACGGTGTCTGCCTGAAAACCAGCGTCGGGCCGGATGGCAAGGCGATTGGCACCTGCGAGGATGTGCTGGTGCGCCGCTGCATCGTCTCCAGCCAGAGCTGCGCGCTGAAGCTGGGGACTGAAAGCTTCGGGGACTTCTCCCGCGTGGTGTTCGAGGATTGCCGTGTAGAACAATCCAACCGGGGCGTGGGGATTTTTTCCCGCGATGGCGGCAAGGTCTCCGATGTCAGGTTCTCGCGCATCACCCTGGATTGCCATGAGACCCCGGATGGGTTCTGGGGCTCCGGCGAGGCGCTGACGGTGACGGTGGTGGACCGGGTGCCGGAGCGCCCGGCGGGTGCGGTGAGGGGACTTGTTGTCGAGGACATCACCGGGCGGATGGAAGGCACGATCAATCTCGTCTCCATGGCCGGTGCCGGTATTCACGATGTCGCGTTGCGGCGGGTGCATTTATCCCAGCAACCCGGGGGGCTTGGCACTGCGTTGCGCTATGATATGCGCCCGACCAATGCGGATCTTGCGCCCGCGCCGGAGGCTCATGGCCGGGCCAATGCCTGGACGCGCGGCGCGGGCGGACGCATTGTCGGGCTGATCGACTATCCGGGCGGAATGCCGGGCGTGTTTGCCCGTGGGGTGGAAGGACTGACTGTAGACGATCTCGTCATCGACAGGCCGCAGCCCCTGCCGGAGGGCTGGAACCCGCTGGATTTCGTCCAACAGTAAATTGATGCATCTGGGAGGATGATATGGGAGCGTTGCAACTCAAGGATCTCAACAAGTCCTACGGCGCGGTGAAAGTGCTGCATGACATAGACCTGACCATCGAAGACGGCGAATTCGTCGTCTTTGTCGGTCCGTCGGGCTGCGGAAAATCCACCCTGCTGCGGATCATCGCCGGGTTGGAGGACGTGACGACGGGCGCAATCAACATTGATGGCCGCGACGTCTCTCAACTGTCGCCCGCCGAGCGCAAGATCGCCATGGTGTTCCAGTCCTATGCGCTTTATCCGCATATGAGCGTGCGCAAGAACCTGGCTTTCGGGCTGGAAAACCTGAAATTCAAGCGCGCCGAAATCGAGGCGCGGATCGCCGAAGCCGCAAGGATGCTGGCCATCGAGCCCTATCTGGACCGCAAGCCACGCCAGCTTTCCGGCGGTCAGCGCCAGCGTGTGGCGATTGGCCGGGCGATTGTGCGCGAACCGGAAATCTTCCTGTTCGACGAGCCACTCTCAAATCTCGATGCGGCCCTGCGGGTCCAGACACGCGCGGAAATTACCCGGCTGCACCGCGACATCAAGACGACGATGATCTACGTGACCCATGACCAGGTAGAGGCCATGACGATGGCCGACAAGATCGTGGTGTTGAAAGGGGGCCGGGTCGAGCAGGTGGGAACGCCGCTCGATCTGTTTAACAATCCTTGCAACCTGTTTGTGGCGGGCTTCCTCGGTTCGCCCCGGATGAACATGCTGAAAGGCCGGATCGTCGGTTTTCAGAAGGGCGAGGCGCTGATCGATGTCGGCTATCCACAGCAACTCACCGCCTCTGTTGATGAGACGGGGGCAAAGCCGGGCCAGGAGGTCATGGTTGGCATTCGCCCGGCGCATTTCCAGCGGGTCGAGACGGGTGGCCTGCCGTTCATTGTCGCCTATTGCGAAAGCCTTGGGACTGAGACCTATCTCTATGGTCGGATGGAAGGGCAGGAAGAACAGGTTATCCTGCATCAGCCCGGCCATTTCGTTGCCCCGGAGGATAGCCGCTTGGCGGTCGCGCCCTTGGCTGGCACGGTGCATGTGTTCGATCCGGTCTCTGGCCTGGCGCTAACCCGACGCCGCCAACAGGTCAGCGGAGGCCTTGCCGCATGAGCCAGTTTGCCGATATCGCTGACCGCGCTCTGAACCGCGTCATGCTGGTGGTGGAAGCGCCGCTGAACGGGCTGGAGCGGCTGTTTGGCCGCAAGCGCATGCCGTATTTCTTCCTGGCGCCCAATCTGGTGCTGTTTGGCATTTTCACCTTTTTGCCGATTGCCATTTCCATCGGCTATGCCTTTACCGGTGGCACCAATCTGTTCGTTTCCGAGCGCCCCTATGTCGGGCTCGACAATTTCCGTCAATTGCTGACCTGCGGCGATTATATGCAGCCGGGAACCTGCACGGAATCGCTGTTCTGGACTGCGATCTGGAACACGCTCTGGTTTGTCGGCTTCAATGTCGTGGCGACCTTGCTGGTCTCGCTGATCACGGCGCTGATCCTCAACCGCGCCATGGTGGCGCGTGGGTTTTTCCGGGCGATGTTCTTTTATCCGGTGCTGCTGTCACCTGTGGTGATCGGCCTGATCTGGAAATGGTTTCTGGACCGCAACGGCTTGCTCAACGCCTTCCTGCAAATGCTCGGCGTGCCGCCGGAAATCTTTCTGCTGGAGGTTGGCTGGTCGCGGTTTTTCGTCGTCGTGGTCTCCGTCTGGTTTCACATGGGCTTCTACACGCTGATCCTGCTGGCCGGCTTGCAGGCTATTCCCAAAGACCTCTATGAGGCGGCGGCTATCGATGCGGCCACGCCGCGTCGGGTGTTGTTTCGTATCACCCTGCCGCTGCTGGCACCCAACCTGCTGGTGGTGCTGATCCTGCTGATGATCCGTTCCGTGCAGATTTTCGACGAAGCCTGGGTGCTGACCAATGGCGGCGGGCCGGGGACAGCCAACAGTTTCATCGTGCAATATATCTACCAGATGGCGTTTGGCAGCGATCTTCGGCTGTTTGGTCTCGCCTCGGCGGCGGCAACCCTGATGGGCTGCGTGCTGCTGGTGCTGACCCTGCTGCAACTTGGCCTCTCCAAGAAAATGGAGCAGTGATATGAGCCTCAATCCCGTAACTTTCCTGACCCGCACCCGCCGCCAAGGTCGCATTGGCGTGACCGATGTGCTGGCCTGGCTCTGGCTGATCCTCGGCACATTGGCGGTGCTGGTGCCGGTGGTCTGGGCGGGCCTGTCTTCGATGAAACCGGCTGCCGAAATCACCCGTTTTCCACCGACGCTTCTGCCGCGAGACGCGGTGGAGGTGACGGTCAAGGGCTATGATAAGCCGCTCAGCCTCTGGCAGGTCAGCATGGATGGCACGACCCGGCAGATGGCGATGGTCCGACGCATCGGCCTGAAGGCGCAGATGGTCGATCCCGAAAACCCGCAGGCGCCGGTCAGCGTTGATACCCGCACGATCACGCCGGTCCAGAGCCTGACGATTGCTACGGAAAACTACACGGACCCGCTGACCCGATTTGCCTTTCTGACCTTCCTCAAGAACTCGGTCTTCGTCACCGTTGTGGCGACGGCTCTCACCCTGATCGTTAATGCCTTGGCTGCCTTTGCCCTGTCGAAATACCGGTTCCGGGGCGACAAGGCGGTGTTCGTGCTGATTATCTCAACCTTGATGATCCCGCTCACCGTTGTCATGGTGCCGGCCTATCTGGTCATTGTCGGGGTCGGGCTGGTGGATAATCTCTGGGGCGTCATCATCCCGACCATTGCCTCGCCGACCGGGGTCTTTCTTCTCAGGCAATATATGCTGACCATTCCCGACGAGTTGATCGAAGCGGCAAGGGTGGATGCGGCCAGCGAATTCAGGATCTTCTGGCGGATCGTCCTGCCGTTGACGGCGCCTGCGCTTGCGGTGCTGGCGATTTTCTCGGTGCTGTGGCGTTGGAACGACTTTCTCTGGCCGTTGATCGTGCTCAGCAGCCGCGAGAATTTCACCCTACAGGTCGGGCTCAATGCTTTTCAGGGCGAGTTTTCGGTGCAGTGGAATTATATCCTCGCTATGACCTTCCTCAGCCTGATGCCGGTGACGCTGGTCTTCCTGTTCCTGCAAAAATACATCACCACAGGCATTGCCGGGACGGGGATGAAATAAGTCCCTGACGTTATTAACAGCGCGGCGGTGCGATGCTGGCGCGCAGGATCAGGCGGCATCCCAGTTCCAGCCGATGGGCCGGGCGCAGCGGATCGATGGAAACCAGCCGCTGCTCGATGAGGCTGAGAGCCGCAGCGCCAAGCCGGGCGCTGGGCAGTTGAATGGTTGAGAGCGGCGGAGTGCTGAATTCGCCGGGCAGGATGTCATCGCAGCCCAGCACGGATATGTCTTCGGGAACCTTGATGCCTGCCTTGCGCAAGGTCTTCAGACAGCCGAGTGCCAGATTATCGGCGGCACAAAAAATCGCGGTGGCCTGCTTCAATGATGGGTCGCGGGTCAATAATTCGCGTAAAACCCTTTCACCCTCGGCAGGTTCATAGCTTTCGGCCTCAACTACCATGTCGATGGGGGCTTGTAGCCCGGCGGCCAGAAAAGCATCGACATAGCCATCGTAACGGCGGCGGATGGTGGTGCGGCCCGGCCATGTCACATGCAGAATGCGGCGATGGCCGAGTGCCAGCAAATGCTCGATGGCCTGACGCGCGCCGAACCGGTTGCCAGCGGTCACCGTATCGATCCGCATCGACGGATCTTCGCCATTGATGATCACGGATGGCACAGTCAATTGCGCCAGAGCGCGGATAAATTCCGGTCGGTCGTCATTGATGATGACGATGCCATCGACTTTCTCGGCCACCGCAATCCGCTTCACCTCAGCGGCGTCGATCCGGTTGCCCGGCGTGACGCAAGGAACGATACGGATCGCCCGACGCTCGCATTCTTCGCGCAGCCCGTTCATGACGGTCCAACTGACCAGATTGAGATCACTTTGCGGGGCAGCGTCGCCAGCAACCGCCAGAAGAATGCAGCGCAGCGTGGCAATGGTCGCCTTGTTGCGCCGTTTTTCCAGATAGCCCAGCCGTTGGGCGGACGCGATCACCCGGTCGCGCACCTCTGCCGTCAGCGGCGCGGTGCCGTTTAACGCATGCGAGGCGGTGCTGATCGAGACGCCTGCGTCCAGCGCCACGTTTTTCAGGCTGATCTTCGCTGTCACGCTTTATCCTCAAAAACGTATGGATATGAACACAGCATAGTCCAGCAGCATCGATCGGTCACGACCCGATACGACGGCGCCGTTCGCGGCTCAAATCGAAGATCTGAATGCCATCTCTCGGGCGGCCGCGGTTGCGCCATTTCGGATGTTTCAGTGTATAGGTGGCGTCGTCGTAACCAGCCTGCCAATGTTCGTTTATGGAGGCGCGCGAAAATTCATAGTCCATCGAGTGGGTGGCGTGGGCGGCACGCCGGTGAATGAGGTGAACGATGGTCACGTCATATTCCTGGCCAATCGAGCGCAGCAGCTTGGCATCCTCGTCATCGCGAAACTCTGGCGGCAGCTTGTCCAGCAGGCGTTTCGCGGCCCGGCGGATCACCTGCTTGCGGGCGAATTCATCGGTATTCATTCGGGTTCGGCTGGAAAAACGGATTTCCTTGGTGCGGCTTTCCACCTCGAACTGATCCTTTGGCATGTCACCGCGGGCGCTGAACAGATCGACCTGGAAAATGTCGAGGTCCCGCTGGCTTTCATTGGTTTCCAGCACATGCTGCAAAGGCGTATTCGACACGAGGCCGCCATCCCAATAAAACCGGCCATCGATTTCAACCGGCGGAAAGCCGGGCGGCAGTGCGCCGGAGGCGGCGATATGGCGGGCATCGAGCTTGGTGTGACGATTGTCGAAATAGGCGAAATTGCCGGAGAGAACGTCCACGGCACCCAGGCTGAGCCGTGTGGTGCCGTCATTCAGCAGTTTGAAATCGATCAGATTGTTCAGCGTCTTTATCAGCGGTTCGGTATCATAGACGCTGACGCGGTAATCGGGATTGAGCAACACTTGCTGTGGCGTGGGCAGGCGCGGCGAAAAGAAACCGGGAATGCCAAACATCATGCCGGTCAGCGCCGAAAGATCGTTGGTGGTGCGTCGTGCGGCGGTGTCCTGATCGCCAAGGTTGAAATTGAGTTGCGAAGATACCATGTCCCAGAAGGCGCGCAGGTTTTCCACCCGCTTTTCCCTGGGACTGCCGGCAATCAGCGCCGAATTGATCGATCCAATGGAAATGCCAGCCAGCCAATCCGGATCGACATCATGGGCGTGAAGCGCCTCATAAGCACCAGCCTGGTAAGCACCCAACGCCCCCCCACCCTGAAAGACAAAAATACGATCGGTGGCGGCATTGGTCTCGGACGACAGCATCGGCATTCACCATGGATTATTGCATCGCGATGAAGATAGCTGTTTTTGCACGCTATTCCAGTATCTTGCCGCCTCACTTATCGTTTATGGCAAAATAATTTGCTCTGCTTCATCCATGAGATCCGTGCGCCTTAACGGCGCACGGATCTGGTTATTTTCAGGCGGCCAGATCGAGCACGATCCGTCCGTCGATCTTGCCTTCGCGCATGCGGTCAAAAATCGCATTGATATTTTCCAGCTTGTCCCAGGAGAAATGGGCGGCAACTTTGCCTTCACCGGCAAATTGCAGCGATTCCTCAAGATCCTGCCGGGTGCCGACAATCGAGCCACGAACTGTGATGCGCTTCAACACGGTTTCAAATACGGGCAGCGAGATGAAGCCCGGCGGCAGACCGACCAGCGCCATCGTGCCCTTGGAGCGCAAGAATCCATAGGCCTGTTCCATCGCTTTGGGGGAAACGGCTGTCACCAGCGCGCCGTGAACGCCGCCGGTGGCCTTTTGCACCTGCTCAATGGCGTCGGCTGCCCGGCCATTGACGACCACATCGGCACCCAGCTTCTTGGCCAGTGCCAGCTTGTCATCGAAAATATCGGCGGCCACCACATGCATGCCCATGGCCTTAGCATATTGCACAGCCATGTGGCCAAGCCCGCCAATGCCTGAAATTACCACCCATTCGCCGGGTCGCACTTCGGTTTCTTTGAGGCCCTTATAGACGGTGACACCTGCGCAGAGAATGGGAGCGGCGGCGCCGAATTCCAGGTTGTCAGGCAGGCGGCCGACATAATCGGGATCGGCAAGCCCGTATTGGGCAAAGGTGCCGTTGACCGAATAGCCGGTATTCTGCTGGCTGCCGCACAGCGTTTCCCAGCCGGTACGGCAGGGATTGCAGCAGCCGCAGGCGGTATGCAGCCACGGAACGCCAATCCGGTCGCCTTCCTTGATCCGGGTGACGCCCGCACCAAGCTTTGCGACAAAGCCGACGCCTTCGTGGCCGGGAATGAAGGGTGGGTTGGGCTTGACCGGCCAATCGCCGCTGATGGCGTGCAGGTCGGTATGGCAAACGCCGGTCGCCGCATACTTGACCAAAATCTGGCCAGGACCGGGTTCGGGGATCGGCATTTCCTCAATGGTCAGCGGCTTGCCGAATTCGCGTGCAACAGCGGCTTTCATCATCGATGCCATGATTTCCTCCATAGAAATTGATGTTTTAAAATTCAACATCGTGTCCCGGCTCATGCTGAGACTATGGAGGACCCTAGTGCAGGGCGGGCCGATTGCTTTTGATTGATATCAATCCGCCCCGCTTTGTTGTGGCAGGTATTCCTATGCCAAGTTCTTTTTGAGAAAAGCTACCGTGCGTGACCAGGCAAGGTCTGCGGCCTCCTTGTTATAGCGGGCCGCCGACGTGTCATTGTTGAAGGCATGGTTGACGCCGTCATAGACGAAGATCTCGGCCTGTTTACCATTGGCCTCAAGCGCCTTGCGGTAGGTATCGATCCCGGTATTGATGCGCTCGTCAAGGCCAGCGTAATGCAGCATCAAGGGTGCGTTGATTGCTGGCACCTGTTCGGCGGGCGGCTGGGCTCCGTAATAGGCGACACCGGCCCCAAGCTGCGGTGAGGCGATAGCCAACCGATTGACCATGCCACCGCCCCAGCAAAAGCCGATGGCGCCGACCTTGCCGTTGACGCCCTTCACGGCCGCAAGATAGGCGCGGCTGGCCTCCGCATTGTTCACCGTAGTGCCCAGATCGAGCGTGGTGAACATGTCGCGGGCCTTGTCCTCGTCTTCCGGCGTGCCGCCCTGTGGTGACAGAAAATCGGGCGCGAGCGTAACGAAGCCTTCCAGCGCCAGCCGACGGGTTACATCCTGAATATGCGGATTGAGGCCACGGTTTTCGTGGATGACGATTACGCCGGGCAGGGCGGTCTTGGCGTCTTTTGGGGTGACGAGATAGCCCTTCATCTCGCCGCTCGCGCCGGGATAGGTGACCATTGACGCAGTCAACCGCTCATCGTTTTCCGGCGTCAGCGCGGCATTGGCCTGGTTGGCTGCCAGCATTGGCATGATGGCTGCGGCTGCTGCCCCGGAACCGGCCAATCTGGTGAGTTTTTCCATGAAACCCCGGCGGTCGAGGCTGAGATGGGTATATTCATCATAGGCGTTGATCATCGCCTGGGTGATCGCTGGGGTAACGGCTGGCTTGTCCATCGGTGTCCTCCACAAGATTGTCCAGTCTAAAACATAGAAAACCCGAACCGGCATCCAATGTTCATTGGAGGCCAATCCGGGTTTTCATCAACACTTATTCGTGACTGGGCCGTTTTTATGCAGCGCCAGGATAATTCGGGCTTTCGCGGGTAATGGTAACGCCGTGCGGATGACTTTCGCGCAGGCCAGCACCGGAAATCCGCACAAAGGTCGCCTTCTCCTGGAAATCCTTGATGTCCTTGCCGCCGACATAGCCCATGGCGGCCTTAAGACCGCCTGCCAGCTGGTGCAGCACGGCAGAGACTGGACCTTTGTAAGGAACCTGGCCTTCGATGCCTTCCGGCACCAGCTTCAGCGTATCGCGCACTTCCGCCTGGAAATAGCGGTCCGCCGAGCCGCGCGCCATGGCGCCGACGGAGCCCATGCCGCGATAGGCCTTGAAGGAACGGCCCTGGTAGAGAAACACTTCGCCGGGGCTTTCATCCGTGCCAGCCAGCAGCGAGCCGACCATGACGGCGGAGGCACCGGCAGCAATCGCCTTGGCCAGATCGCCGGAGAATTTCACGCCACCATCTGCGATAACAGGAATATCCAGCTTATGGGCTGCTTCGACGGCTGCCATAATGGCCGCCAATTGCGGTACGCCGACGCCTGCGACGATACGGGTCGTGCAGATCGAGCCAGGGCCGATGCCGACCTTGACGCCATCGGCGCCCGCATCGATCAGGGCGCGGGTGCCATCGCCGGTCGCAACATTGCCGGCGATGATCCGAACCGAGTTCGACATTTTCTTCACGGCGGTCACGGCATCCAGCACCCGCTGCGAATGGCCGTGGGCAGTATCGACGACGATCACGTCGACACCGGCCTCGATCAACCGTTCGGCCCGCTCGCGTCCATCATCGCCGGTGGAAATGGCGGCGGCGACCCGCAGGCGGCCCTGAAAATCCTTGGCAGCATGGGGGTTGAGCTGAGACTTTTCGATATCCTTGACGGTGATCAGGCCTACGCAGCGGCCTTCATTGTCCACCACCAGCAGCTTTTCGATCCGGTGGCTATGCAGAAGACGCTTGGCTTCCTGCTGCTCGACACCATCCTTGACGGTGATCAGGTTATCGCGGGTCATCAATTCATGGATCTTCTGGGAATGATCCGAGGCAAAGCGCACATCGCGATTGGTGAGAATGCCGACCAGGCGACCGGGACGGCTACCGTTTTCGACGACCGGAATACCGGAAATACCGTGGGCCTTCATAAGGCCGAGTGCTTCGGCGAGCGTTGCATCCGGATGGATGGTGACTGGATTGATCACCATGCCGCTTTCGAATTTCTTGACCTGGCGAACCTCTTCGGCCTGTTCTGTCGGTGTCAAATTGCGGTGGATAACGCCAAGGCCACCAGCCTGGGCCATGGCAATCGCCAGCCGGCTCTCGGTGACCGTATCCATGGCGGAAGACAGGATGGGGAGCGAAAGATCGATATCCTTGGCGATCCGGGTGGAGATATTCGTCTGGCCCGGCATGACTTCCGAATGTCCGGGCTGGAGGAGAACATCGTCAAAGGTAAGCGCTTCTGCGCCGGTTGCCGAAATTACGATCCGTGCCATGCCAATATCCTTCATATGAATAGGCAGAGTCCTCCAGAAAAGCGATTTTCCTCTGGATTCCTTTGCATGTAATGCTTGGAGGTTGGCGAGGGCTGGTAACACGTTCATGACAGGAAGGGAATAGCAAAAGCATGGATTGTGGATGACATCAGTCATCCCTCTTTTTAACGATCTTGCCTCTGTTCCGAGGGTGTCGTTTTTTCCCGCGCGCTTGCGGCAAGACCATCGGCCAGCGCTTCCATATCCGCTTGGCGGGCGCTGGATCGCCGCCAGATCAGGCCGATTTCGCGGTAGGGCGGCGGATCGGTAAAAGGAATGATGCGGATTTTGTTGCGGCTGGTTTCGGTCTCGATCGCCATTTCGGGGATCAGCGTCATGCCCATGTCATGGGACACCATCTGGAGCAGTGTCGCCATCGAGGTTGCGCCGAAATTGACCATGCTGCGCCGGCTGGCGGTTTTGCAGACGGCCAGCGCCTGGTCACGCAGGCAATGGCCTTCCTCCAGCAGCAGCAACCGGTCGGTGTCTACGTCCGCTTCCACCAGGGGTGAGAGAAGCACGGCGTTGTCATTGCGGGCCACGGCCATGAAAAACCGATCGACCAGCAGGCTGCGGCAGACCAGAGCGTCCGCATCCACCGGAAGGGCCGCGACGACCGCATCCAGTTTGCCTTCATTGAGGTCGGACAAAAGCCGATCTGTGATCGCTTCCTTGAGCTCAATCTCGATCAGAGGATGATTTTGCCGCAGATAAGGCACCATGCGCGGCACCATATAGGGGGCGACGGTGGGAATGATGCCAATCCGCACCAGGCCTTCCAACATGCCGCCATTGTTGCGCGCCGCCTGTTCCAGCCGATCTATTCCCGTCAGCACCTCACGCACATGGCTCAGGATTTCCAGTCCCTTGGTGGTCAGGATCGTGCTGGCGCGGGTTCGCTCGATCAGCATCACACCGAGATGTTTTTCCATCTCCATGATCTGCGCCGAAAGCGCCGGTTGGCTGACATGGACAAGATCGGCGGCCCGGCCAAAATGCAGCGTGGTGGCAAGCGCATCGAAATAGCGCATTTGACGAATGGTCAGCATGATAGGATTTCCAAATCGTATTTAAAAATAAATACGATTGGAAATTATCGGCCGTCAATGGAACACTGCAGTCATTGAGACGAAACACTGTTTTAAAATCAATTTTGACGAAGACGGCCTTCCAAAGGAGGAAGCCATGATGGATTTCACGGACAATAAAGACCACAGCTGGCATTCAGGTGTCGGAACAGATCATCGGGCGTCAACTGGCGTATTTCAAACTGGTACATCCAGACGATGAAGCAGGTATTCATACTGCCTTAATGCAGTTTCCGGCTTCGAAGCAGATATGATCCCAGCATCGCCGCTGAAGAGCCCTACACGTATCTGTTTCGAAAGGGGGCGTCAGAAGCCGTTTTGATACGGTTTCTGACCCCCTGTTTTGTATGGGTTTACTAATTTGCATTAATCAAAACTGAACACCCTTCCAATAGAGCCCTTACCTGTGGTCCACATGATGTGGAAATTATCCTGGGACAGGACGGAATGGTGACGGCGATGAAAATGCCGATTGAAAGCTCGCGAATCAATCCACGTAAGCAGCCAAAACAGAAGCGCAGTATCCAGCGTGTCGAAAATATTCTGAATTCGGCTGAGTTTCTTATCATCAAACATGGGGTTTCCCAATTGCGCATGACGGATATTGCCGCCAATGCCGGCGTACCTGTGGGTTCCGTCTACCAATTCTTTCCGCAGAAAGCGGCTGTGCTTAAAGCCATCATGGATCTGCACCTGACCAGCCTGGCCGAGGATATTACCACGCAGTTAACGGATGTGCGCGACGAAGCGGATGCGCGCGCCCGTTTGGTCGATCTGATCGAACGCGGTGCGCGCCTTCACCGTGACAATCCGCTGTGTCGCGAGTTCTGGATCGCAATGTCGACCGATCCTGATCTCGGCGCGATGCAATACAAGGCTCAGGAAGACATTGGCGCGTTGGCGATGAGATGGCTGGGGCCATTTGCCGGTGGCGGGGATGGACAGGGCAAACACAATCGTTTCCTGCTGGTTGCGGTGCTGAGTGGAGCGGTTTTCCGCGCCATCGCCGAGAAGCATGAGCGAGCCTGGGCGATGTTGGACGAGTGGAAAAAGGCCGCATGCGCCATGCTGTTTCAACCCGCTCAAAAGTGATTGTCTCGGGTCCTGAGGCAATACGAACCGTCATTTTCAATGAAAATTCGTATTACCAGCCGGGGATCATATGTCCCGCCCGCAGGCGCGGATAGTAACGGGAATAGGTTTTCGTTTCTCCGTCCATGTCGTCTTCGATGGCCGTCGGGTTGATATTGTCGAGGCATGCGGCGATATGGTCGGTGATGGCGTTCATCAGTGAGGGTGACATGCCGGGACGTTTCATGATGCCAATCTGCACGGGCGGCAGTGGCGGAAAGCCATCCAACTGGCCCAGCACTTTCATACCGGTTCGCAGCGCCGATTCCGGCAGAACAGAAACGGCCAAGCCAGCCAACACTGCGGCGGCGACCACGGTCGATGACCAACTGGTGAACAGGATCTGATAGTCGCGCCCGTCGGCATCGAGCGCCGAACAGGCCAACTGCCGCCAATTGCAATCGCGCCGTCCAACCGCAAGCGGTACAGGCGCGTCGTCGCGCAAGGGATGGTTGGCCGAAGCCACCCAGCAAAGCGGCTCGGTGCGCATCACATCGGATTGTCTGGTCGCCGGGTTATGGGTCACAAGCGCGATGTCTAACTCACCTCTGGCCATCTTTTCGGCCAGGTCGGAGGATGGTTCGCAAACGATGTAAAGCTCGACATTGGGATGGGTTTTGGCAAAACGACCAATGATTTCAGGCATGTATCGGTCAGCATAATCATCCGGCGTGCCGATCCGCAGCGTGCCTTCCAACCGGTTGTCGTCGAAAGCCGCAATCGCCTCACTGTTCAGCCGGACGATCCGCCGGGCATAGTTTAGCAGTTTTTCGCCTTCTGCGGTCAGCCGGTTGCCACGCCCGTCCTTGATGAACAATTGCTTGCCGATCCGCTCTTCCAGACGGCGCATCTGCATGGAAACGGCTGATTGGGTCTTGAAGACCCGCCCTGCCGCCTTGGTAAAACTGCCGGTATCGACAATGGCGATGAAGGTTTGCAACTGGTCTGTATCGAGAGGTGCGGACATGGCGGACATTCCATCAGTTGGATTGATGATTACCATTAGAAACATTCACTGGACTGATCAATAGAAATTCGGCAAATCTTAAACTGCAAAGTGTCAATCGACGCCACGAGTGACCAACTGATGTTCAGTTGTCGCGGTGTCCTCCAACCCCTTCACGGCGTCCCCCCGGCTTGGTTTTCCAAGCGCGGTCGCCCCTTCTCGTGCCGAATTTGAAAGGACTATTGTCATGCGCACGACCAGACAGATCACCGTAGCGGCTTTTCCTCACGCAGAGGGCGCGGTCATCGCGGCCCTTCGCGCCATTGTCTGGACAGTGAATTCTGTGCTGCGCACGCTCAATAACCGCCGTGCGGCTCTTAAGCTCGCGGATCTCGACGATTACCTTCTGCATGATGTCGGTTTGACCCGAGCTGAGCTGGAGGCCGAATTGTCGAAGTCCGGGCCACTTGGAGATCCGTCGGCAAAGTTGGCAGGTGTCGCTCGCGCCAGGACCCGCAAACAGGTGAGCACGCTTTCTCTCGGCTGAACGATCCCGTTTCCACCCGCCATCCCCGCAGGGCGAAAAGCCAATCGGCCCTGCTTTTGCCCGGCAACAGGTCACTGTTGCCGGGTCTTTTTTCGTGTGCCAACCAGTGTTGGAACTGCCGTCAGTGCTTGGAGTGAGTGGCGCCTTCGTCCGACTCAGTGCGAGCATCCTTGCCGGGTGCCGTCACATAGGTCTCGAAGATCTGTTCCACACTCTTCTGATAGCTTTTCTGCACGTTCAGACCACTGTCGAACATCGTGTTGACGATATCCATCATCGATTTTCTGGCTTCTGTTTCCGGCGTCGGCTTTGGTGCCTCGGCTTTGGGGGCTTGCCCCATCGAACCGCTGACCATGTCCTGCCAGGCCTTTGTGAAGGGATTGTCCAGGAAAGGGTTCGTTTCGGTCTTGGGTGCTGCCTTGGCCGCGCTTATGCCCATCATTTGCTGCCAGGCAGCAATGAAGGGATTATCGAAGGGACCAGCTGGCGATGTCGGCGGGGCTTTCGGTGAAAATCCCGTTGCCTGAAGCCATTCCTGGATCATCCCAGCCATTGGGCCAGCCATCGGGTTATTGGCAAAGGGATTGCTGGCCTGCTGCATCTGTCCAAGGCTCTGTTTGAACAATCCGCCCATGATCGTATCGGCCATAGCCGGCAGCATGCGTTTTAGAATGTCCTGGCCGATGCCGGTGATCTGGGCCGCCTGGGCGGCGACAGCGCGCGACACCTCCTTGGAGCCGAACAATTGTTGCAGAACCTGATTGCCGTCGGCGATGCCCTGGGGTGTAAAGGCCTTGCCCATATCTTCGAAATACTGGGCATAATTGCCGGATGATAAGGCGGTAAACAGGCTGGACAGATCATACGGATTGGCAGCGGTGCGCTTGAACCCGGAGGAAAAGGCTGGCGTCAATGCGGCGAGCGCCTGCGCCACCTGTTCCTGAGCAAGCCCGAACTGCTTAGCCATGGCATCCATGGCGGCGCCATTCTGTGCTCTTAGTAGCATATCGAACAGTGGCAACATTTGCATTCGCTCCCCGGCACATAGCCTTTTTATACGGTATTCATGCGTTGGCGATACTCCGCATGGTGAGCCTGTGGCTCCAAACGCAGTGCGCTTGAGCGCTTCGCGTCTTATGTACCTGTTTCTCAGCATGATTCATGACATCGCGCCAGCCGATTACCATCAGCCGATTCAAGGAGAAAACCACACGAGAGCCACTATAGCGGGAAATATCTGGCTGCAAATCGTTTTTTTAAGCAAGCACAAGGGTTTGGTAGTCAGGCGCCCACCTCAATATTGATAGGCGGAAAACACAGGTTCAACCTGGCCGTCCCACGGACCATGATAGAGATCCAGCATGTCCTGCGCCAGGGAATGGCCTCGCTCCACGATACTGTCCAGCGGTTGCAGATAGATCGATTCGTCTTGGCCCTCCGCATTCAGCCGGGCGCGCGATACAAGACCAGCCCTCGACAAGGTCAGCAAATCGCGGCTAACATCCAGAACAGAGCGACCCTCTACAATGGCATCGAAGCCGAGGGCGGGTGCAGTATCGCGAAGCGCGGTCACCGTTGCCATGTCCCAGCCCGAGGTGAGATCGTCGGCTGCCGCCAGCGCGGTGTCGTCATAGAGCAGCCCGACCCAGAAAGCCGAAAGCGCCGTGATATGGCTTTGCGGGCCGCCATCGGCCAGCCGCATTTCCAGGAACCGTTTCAGGCGGACATCGGGAAACAGCGTTCCCAGGTGATTGGTCCAGTCTCCCATTGTCGGCTGCCAGGCGGCGATTTCGCCCTTTAAACCGCCCGCCATGAATTGGCGGAAAGTGATATGGGTACAGTCGTGATAGCGGCCATCCCGCATGACGAAATACATCGGTACATCAAGCGCCCATTCGACATAATCAATAAATCCGAAATCCGGTTTGAACACGAAGGGCAGCAGGCCGGAGCGGCGGTTGTCGGTATCGCGCCAAATGTCGCCGCGCCAGGAGAGCAGGCCATTGGGCTTGCCTTCGGTAAAAGGCGAGGCGGCAAACAGCGCCATGGCGATGGATTGCAGCTTTGTTGAAACCCGCATCTTGGTGCGCATGTCAGCTTGCGACGAAAAGTCGAGATTGACCTGGATCGTCGAGCTTCGATACATCATATCCAGCCCTTTCGAGCCGACCTTCGGCATATAGCGGGTCATGATGTCGTAGCGGGATTTCGGCATGCGGGGCGTCTGCTCCAGCGTCCAGAGCGGACTGCCGCCCATGCCCAGAAAGCGGATCCCCATCGGCTCGGCGACTTCCCGCAGAATTTCAAGATGCTGGAGGGTTTCGCCCGCCGTTTCATGCAGGGTCTCCAGGGCCGCGCCTGACAGTTCGAACTGCCCGCCGGGCTCAATGGAAATTGCGCCCTGGCCACTGCCACCGGCCAGGCCAATGATGTTTCCGCCATCAATGATCGGTTCCCAGCCCAGCCGCTCCTGCATGCCCTTCAGCAGCGCCGAAATGCTGGCTTCGCCAAAATAGGGAACGGGCGAGAGATCGGCGGTGAAGAACCCGAATTTTTCATGCTCCGTGCCGATACGAAATGTTTCTTTCGGCTTGCACCCCTCAGCCATATAGGCCGCCATCTCCTCAAGCGAAGTCAGGGGCGTATCATCGGTTGTATCGCGAGCCATGAAGCCGACCTTGTTCTGCTACAGGTTTTTGTTTTCGCATCGGATTGAAAACTGGTTTCCACTTTTCGATCCGATGCCTTATTGAGGGTTGATAGGGCTGAACCCGGCGGCTGTGCAAGTGAATTTTGCGATTTGAACGTTCAACAATATTGAACGAGTTATGCCGGGTTGTTTCAAGTTCATTTCCAATCGCCTATACTGGCCTGCACCACGGCCAAGGCAGCCACAGCGGCGGTATCGGCGCGCAGAATACGTGGCCCCAGCGGAATGGCGGTGACAAAGCCGAGACCGCGCAACAGACCGCGTTCCTCATCGGAAAATCCACCTTCTGGCCCAACCAGCAGAGCCAGTTGCCGTTCCTCGATTGCCGACAGCACCGGCATGGGATTGTCGGTGGCACTGTCTTCGTCACAGAAAATGATCCGGTGGCTGGCAGGCCAGGTTTCCAGCAGGTCTTTGAGCTTGACCAGCGGTGCAACCTTTGGAACGGCCAGAATGCCACATTGTTCGGCGGCTTCAACCACATTGGCCTGCAAGCGCTCGATACTGCCGATCCTGCCTTGAACATGCTGGGTCATCACCGGTTGGAGCGCACCGGCACCCATTTCCACTGCTTTTTGGACAAGATAATCCATCCGCCCGACTTTCAGCGGCGCAAACAGAAATATCAGTTCGCTCGGGCGGGGCTGCGGGCGCGTTTGGCTTTGCGGGATCAGCGCGATGCGTTTGCGGGTCGGAAAGGCAAGGCTTGCCTTCCATTCACCATCGCGGCCATTGAAAACCAGCACCTCGGCACCTTCCGTGAGGCGCAGGACATTGGCCAGATAGTTATATTGTTCCGGTGTCGTCGCCACTGGGTTTGCGGCTTCCAGCCCGGCATCGACATAGAGTCTCTGCATCTTGTAATTTGCCCGCATGCTTATGACCGTCTCACGATTATCGAAAGAGCGCGAACATAACCCGGTAAATCAGCGCTGCAAGCCCTGCGGAGACCGGAAGCGTCACCAACCACGCGCCCATGATGGTGAGGATGTGGGAGCGACGGACCAGTCGACGCCGGTTCACTTCATCGGCATTGGAGGGTTTTGGGGCTTTACGCTGCCATTCCGCCGACTTCATCAGCATATAATCCAGCCGCCGTTTTGAATGGCGGTTATACCATTCCCGGAAAAACCCGAGGCCAAACACCGCGCCGATGGCGATATGGGTGGAACTGACCGGCAGGCCCAGCTTGGAGGCGGTGATGACCGTGATGGCGGATGACAGCGAGACGCAATAGGCTCGCATCGGGTTGAGTTTGGTGATCTTGGTGCCGACAAGGCGGATCAGCCTTGGGCCAAACAGCAGCAGTCCGGTGGAAATGCCGAGCGCCCCAATGGTGACCACCCAAAGCGGCGCGGTCATGCGCGTATGCAGATCGTTCGACATGACCGTATGAACAATGGCCGCCAGCGGGCCGATGGCGTTTGACACGTCATTGGCGCCATGGGCGAAGGACAGCAGGGCAGCAGCACCGATCAGCGGCATCCGAAACAGTTTGCGCAAGGATTGATTGCGGTTTTCCAGCCCCAATGCCTGCTGGCGCACAATGGGCCTGGCTACAAGCCAGGCAATCGCACCGATCACCAGGCCGAACAGGACGGCTCGATCCGAGATGATCGTGAAGCCCATACCGCTGGTTTTCAGGCTGAGATAGCAACTGAAGCAACCCGCCATCATTCCGATCAGAATCGGCACCCATCGACGCGCCTGGGCGATCTTGTCAGGGCGGTAAACGATCAGATCGTAGATCAGAAACAGGATGGCAGCCGCGATCACCCCGCCCAGCACGGGCGAAATCACCCAGCCAAGCGTGATGGTGGCGATGGTCTGCCAATTGACGGCAGAGGTGCCCATAGCCGAGGCGGCGGCCCCCATGACGCTGCCGACGATGGAATGGGTCGTGGAGACCGGGGCATTGGCCCAGGTAGCGAGATTGATCCAAAGGGCTGCCGCCAGCAGAGCAGCCATCATGATCCAGATAAAGGTTTGCGGATTGCCAACCAGGGATGGCGCCAGGATACCTGAGGAAATCGTATCGGTGACTTCGCTTCCGGCAATCATTGCCCCGGCAATTTCGAAGAATGCCGCCATCACCAAGGCGCCGGTCATCGTCATGGCCCGGGCGCCCACCGCCGCCCCGACATTGTTGGTCACGTCATTGGCGCCGATATTCAGCGCCATGTAGCCAGCAAGTGCGGCTGCGGCAATGATGATGGCGGAGCCCGTCCGATCTGCTGCAAACCCGAGCGCGAAAACCGCGGCAAAGATCAGGAAGATCAACGCCATGCCATAGGGAGCAGCGCCTCGCGCCACGTGCTGGGCTGCGCGCTCCAGCAGGGTCAGCCGGTCGAGATCTTTGTCCAGCATTGGTCGGGCGTGTTTTGGAGGCTTGCTCATGCTTGGCGTGCTGGTTCTATTATTGGAGGGGCCACACGGGTAAAAACCGATGTCTCACTCGTGGAAGAGGCCCGAAAAGGAAGGACTGATATGCGGCGCACTCTGGTTACTGTGGCCGCACGGTGCTGTAGCGCATAATTGCCTGGGTCGGAATTGATTTAAAATGTGTCAGATAAAAAGTCGAACCCGAATTTTCTGACAGTCTATCCAATAACAGGCACTGGCCAACAGCTCTCTCTTTCTATGGTAGGAAATGTCTTTTCTATCGACAGTACCGCGAAATGCCTATCGGACCAGGTAGGAAGACAATAGCGGCTTGTTGTGACCGTAAGACGTCATTTATCGGCAAATCAGCCCGTTTTTGCGGCATTGCGCTGGCGTGACAGGGAAAGAAGATGAAAAAGCCGTTTTAATTGTGGTTCCTGCACCCGGCTAGCGGCAACGTCGCAGCTTACCCATTCCAATATGCGGGTGCCTTTTTCCGGATAATCGTCAACAAACTCGCGCACTTCCAGCAGGTAGACCTTCACCTCACACGGGATTTTCAGCCCGTCCGGCATGCCTTTCATATAATGATAAGAACCGAAACTGGTTTTGGCGATCTTTCCCTTGACGCCAGCTTCCTCGTAAGCCTCACGCTGGGCCACCAGATGCGACTTTTTCGAGCCCATGGGCCAGCCCTTGGGAATGACCCATCGCCCGGTGTCGCGGCTGGTGATCAATAGAACTTCCAAAAGACCCATTTCAGTTTCGTGATAGCAAAGCGCGGCAAATTGCTGCTTAGGCGGGCGCCGAAACATCAATTCCAAATCCGACACGATACGCTGTAAAATAGCCAATGCTTAAATCCGTATTTTTGATTATTGTAATATAGCTGATTCCCGCAAGGGTTGGTAGTTGTTTCATCGCACGGGAAAAAATCACGGTCGGTAGACCGAGTCTTCCATTATACAACTCATGAATGTCGTCATGCAATTGTCATGAGGAGCTGTCTGTTATGCGCTCATCGCAGTGCGGCGTTCTTATCCTGGCGGGTTTGAGCAGATTGAACCCTCGCCCACCGATCGCGGTATTTAGAGGCAAAGGAGTTGCGTGTACATAGAGTGGCCGAAAACCAAACGATTCGGCGATTACGCGTCAGTGTCGCGAATGATGAAGATTCGCATGGCCGCGAAATTTTGTCGCTGATTGTCTTTTTTGTTGCTTCATGTCGGCATTTTCTTCAATTACACCGAAAATAATTCCTAAATATGTCCTTATTTGCGTTTTTGCCAAAGGGCGATTCTTTTGCGGTTCATCCAGGCTCCTTATGGTGTGTGCGTTTTGAGAGATAAGACGATGGCAAAGAAAGCTGCTGCGAAATTCGATCGTGCCGGGCTGGCTTCGCTTGGCGCAGAAAAACTGGCGGAGATCCTGTTGGATGAGGCCAGCGCCAATAAAGCCTTGAAACTGCGCCTGCAAGCAGCACTTGCAGGAGCTACGGGATCGACGAAAGTGCTTGCCCGGATCGACAAGCGCCTGGATCAGATCGAACGCTCTGCCTCCGGCATTACCGCCAACCGCGCGCGCGAATTGTCCACCGAATTGGGTGGCATGATGCGAACCATCGGTGGTGAGCTTGGCGATGATCCGGTCGCCGCAGCCGAGCGGATGGTGCGGATGATGTCGGTGATGCTGGGGATGACGCATCGCTTATATGACCGCAGCGCCAAGCTGGAAAAACTGTCGGAAGAAATTATTGCTGCGGCTGTTTCGATGATTGCGGCTTTGCCTGAGGCGGGTCAGGTAACGCTGGTCCCGGCCCTGGAAAAGGTCCGGGCTGCTGACAAGCACCACGAGCTGGGCGATGTCTTTTCACAAGTGATGGCAGTGCTTGGTCTTGCTGCCGCCGATAGCTGGAAGAAACTGCTGGAAGCGGCGCTTAAGAACAATCGTTCGCCGCAGCATATCCTGCAACTCCTCCAGGATCTCGCCGTCAAGCGGCAGGATTTCGATGAGGTGATCCGGTTGGAAGAGGTGAAGCCGGAACTCTATCAGGATAGTCTTGTCCTCGCGCATCTGCTGTTTGACGCCCAGCGTTTCGAGCAGGCACTTGAGTGGGTGCGCAGAAAGCCAAAGGGCATGCGTGTCATTCGTATCGGCGGGATGACGGCAGCGGCTGGCCCGGACTATGGCGTGCAGGAGCGCAAGCTGCTGGAGGCCGATATTCTCGAACGCCTCAAACGGCGAGGGGATGCCCAGGCTTTGCGCTGGCAGGAGTTTTGCGAGACATTCGAGCCAGACGTGCTGCGGACCTATATTGCCAAGCTCGAAGACTTCGCCGAATTCGAGGAGATGGACAAGGCGCTGGATCTGGTGATGAACAGCAAGGATGCCAACAAATCCCTGTGGTTTCTGATCGGCTGGCCAAAGCTTGATCTCGCCGCGCGGCTGGTGATTGACCATGCGCCTGACTGGGACGGTCGCCAATATGAACTGCTCTCCACCGCAGCGGATAAGCTTTCGGAGGAACAGCCGGAAGCGGCGACAGTGCTCTACCGGGTGTTGGCCAGTGACATTCTAAAGCGCAGTGCGTCACAAGCCTATCACCATGCCGCGTCCTATCTTGCGGCGTTGGCCGATCTGGCACCACGTGTATCGGGTACCAACGGTCAATACGATCATGTCAGGTTCATGCAGAGCCTGAGACTAAAGCACGCCAAGAAATATTCGTTCTGGACGCTGCTGCCCGAGGACCTTCGCTGACAAAGTCTTGAGGTGGCAGCAAACAGCAGATGAGGAGGATGCCGATCTCCGCACGGTTTTCATTTGAGGAATTGCCCGACGCAGATAAGGTGCTTCCTCTGAGCGGCGCTTCGGGAGGACTGGATGGCCGATACAATTGAATTTCTAAAGCCCGATGCTGGCATTCTTGATCGGCGTGACGGGATCGTCGCCGAGCTGTCGGCAATCCTGCCTAGGGAGCGGCTGATCCATAAGCCAAGAGAGCTGGTGCCCTTCGAGACCGATGGGTTTCTGGCCTATCGCCGCCAGCCGCTCTGTGTTGCGCTGCCTGAAACCACGGCGCAGGTGGCCGCCGTGATGCAATATTGCCATCGCTATAAGCTACCGGTCGTGCCGCGTGGGGCGGGTACCTCGCTTTCCGGTGGCGCGATTCCCCAGGAGGATGCGGTGGTGATCGGCCTGTCGGCCATGACCCGGATTCTCGACATTGATTTCATGAACCGCACCGCCATTGTTCAGGCTGGGGTGACCAATCTGGCGATCTCGGAAGCGGTCGGACCGCAGGGATTTTTCTACGCGCCCGACCCCAGTTCGCAGCTGGCCTGCACGATTGGCGGCAATATCGGCATGAATTCCGGTGGCGCCCACTGTCTGAAATATGGCGTGACCACCAATAATCTTCTCGGCGTGAAGATGGTGCTGGTCGATGGCACGGTGATTGACCTGGGCGGCAAGGCGCTCGATAGCAGCGGTTACGATCTGCTTGGTCTGATCTGTGGTTCGGAAGGCCAACTCGGTATCGTCACCGAGGCGACCGTGCGGCTGCTGGCCAAGCCGGAAGGTGCGCGTCCGGTCTTGTTCGGATTTGACAGTGCCGAGGCCGCTGGCACTTGCGTTGCCGATATTATCGGAGCAGGCATCGTGCCGGTGGCGATGGAATTCATGGACAAGCCCGCCATCGAGATTTGCGAGGCTTTTGCTCATGCTGGTTATCCCATGGATGTCGAGGCACTGCTGATTATCGAGGTCGAGGGATCGGACGCCGAGATGGAGGCGATGCTGGCCGATATTTGCGAAATCGCCCGCCGCCATGGGGTGAAAACCATCCGTGAAAGCCAATCGGCGACGGAGGCAGCTCTGATCTGGAAAGGTCGCAAATCCGCCTTCGGGGCAACGGGCCGGATCGCCGATTATATCTGCATGGATGGCACGGTTCCGCTCAGCAAATTGGCTTATGTGCTGAAAAAGACATCGGAAATCATCGACCGTTACGGTCTGCGGGTCGCCAATGTCTTTCATGCCGGTGACGGCAATATGCATCCTCTGATCCTCTATAATATCAACGATCCCGAAGATGCCGCCAAGGCGGAGGCGGCAGGCAATGAAATCCTCAAGCTGTGCGTCGATGCCGGTGGCTGCCTGACTGGCGAGCATGGTGTTGGCATTGAAAAGCGCGACCTGATGCACCATCAGTTTTCCAAGGACGATCTTGCCCAGCAAATGGCGGTCCGCGCCGCGTTCGACCCGGATTGGTTGCTCAACCCCAGCAAGGTCTTTCCGCTGGAGGGCCGAGCGTGAGCGGATTTCTGGTGCCGCGAACAGAAGACGAGGCTGCGGCGATCATTGCCGAAAGCGCCGCGACGGGCAGGACGCTTGCCATCAAGGGTGGCGGCACGCGTTCAGGCTTCGGCAATCGCCTTGAGACGGATGCGATACTGTCATCCACCGGGCTCTCCGGGATAATTGCCTATAATCCGGCAGAAATGGTGCTGACCGCGAAAGCCGGGACGCCGATGGCCGAGATCGAGGCGGCGGTGACTGAGAAAGGCCAGTCGCTGGCCTTTGAGCCGCCGGATCATCGCGGTTTGATGGGGACGACAGGGGAACCGACAATTGGCGGCGCCTTCAGCGTCAATGCTTCCGGGCCTCGGCGCTTTGTGGCAGGGGCGGCGCGGGACCACCTGCTGGGTGTCCGTTTCGTCAATGGCAAGGGCGAGGCGATCAAAGCAGGCGGACGGGTGATGAAGAATGTCACCGGGCTCGATCTGGCGAAGCTTCTGGCCGGTTCGCACGGCACGCTTGGGTTTTTGACGGAAGTTACCTTCAAGGTTCTGCCGCGTCCGCGCCTGACGCAAACGGTGGTGGTGTCAGGTCTTGACGATGCCGCCGCCGCCCATGCCATGGCCGTCGCGCTTGCCATGCCGGTCGAGGTGACGGGTGCTGCCCATCTGCCGGAACTGGTTCGGCCTCGCCTGATCGGCGGAAATCTACCGGAGGGACCCGCTACGGTATTACGGCTGGAAGGCCTGCCTGCCTCGGTGCGCGAGCGGGCGGAGAAGCTGCTGGCGGTGATGGAACGGCTTGGACCCGCCACGCTGCTGGATGAGCCGCAAAGTCTTGTTGTTTGGCAGGAAATCCGCGATGTGCGCCCCTTCGCGGCGATGTTGGGCAAGCCGGTCTGGAAAGTCTCCGTCGCACCGACGGCGGGTCATCAACTGGTCGCTGGCCTGCGCCTGCATGCGGCTATCGATGCCTTCTACGACTGGCAGGGCGGCCTGGTCTGGATGCAGATGGAGGCGGATACCGATGCAGACCTGGTTCGCGCTGGCATCAAAGCCCTGGGCGGAGGCCACGCGACATTGATGCGCGCCAGTGAAGCACAAGGGGTGTCGGTCGCTGCTTTTGAGCCGGAAGAGGCAGCAGTTGCGATGTTGTCGCAGCAGTTGCGGGAAAAATTCGACCCATCGGGGATATTTAATCCGGGATTCACGGGCGCAGGTTTGGACAGTCAGCGAACAGGAAGCGTTAGATAATGCAGACGAATTTCACGCTGGCCCAACTTGCCGACCCAAAGACCGCTGAAGCCGAGAGCATCCTGCGCCGCTGTGTGCATTGCGGCTTCTGTACCGCGACCTGTCCCACCTATGTCACGCTTGGCAATGAGTTGGACAGTCCGCGCGGGCGCATCTATCTGATCAAGGATATGCTGGAAAACGGGCGGGCAGCGGATGAGGAAATCGTCACGCATATCGACCGGTGTCTGTCTTGCCTGGCCTGTACGACGACCTGTCCCTCCGGTGTCGATTACATGCATCTGGTCGACCATGCGCGCAACCATATCGAAAACACCTATCAAAGGCCGCTTGCCGACCGGTTGATCCGCACGCTGCTGGCGACGGTGCTGCCCTATCCGGGACGTATGCGGGTGGCGCTGGCCTTTGCCCGATTTGGACGCCCGTTTGCGCCACTGATGGAGCGTGTTGCCGCCTTGAAGCCGATGGCCGCGATGTTGCTGCTGGCGCCTCAGGATGTGCCCTATCCATCGCCCATCTCACGTCCGGGCTTGCATTCGGCGCGGGGCAATCGCAAAGGCCGGGTGGCGCTTTTGACCGGCTGCGCCCAGTCGGTGCTTGATCCCGGTATCAATGAGGCGACTGTTGCGCTCCTGACTCGGCTCGGTATCGAAGTCGTCGTTCCCAAGGGGGAGGGCTGCTGCGGGGCACTGGTGCATCACATGGGGCGTGAGACGGATGCGCTTGCCGCAGCCCGGCGCAATATTGATGCCTGGATGGCGGAGATCGGGTCGGGTGAGACAAGCGCTCTGGATGCCATCGTTATCACCACATCCGGCTGCGGCACCACCATCAAGGATTACGGCCATATGCTGCGCCACGACCCGGTCTATAGCGCCAAGGCTGCACGGGTTTCGGCGCTTGCGAAGGACGTGAGCGAGTATGTCGCTGGTCTGGATCTGCCGCAGCAGCCGGATAAGGGCGTGACTGTTGCCTATCATTCCGCCTGTTCGCTGCAACATGGCCAGAAGATAACGGCGCTGCCGAAATTACTGCTGAAAACGGCGGGCTTTACGGTCCGCGATCCGGCGGAAGGGCATTTGTGTTGTGGCTCGGCCGGAACCTATAATATTCTCCAGTCGGAGATTTCGCAGCAATTGAAGGCCCGCAAACTGCGCAATATCCATGCCGTTAACCCTGATGTTGTCGCTGCTGGTAATATTGGCTGTATGACCCAGATCGGTTCGGGAACTGACATCCCTGTCGTCCACACTATCGAATTGCTCAACTGGGCGTTTGGAGGAGAAAAACCCCAGAAATTAAAGGATTTATAATCGCGGCATGCAAGGATCGGTTTTTTAGCAACCCTGTTGCTGGGTCCTGTCTGGAGGGCGGGCGATGATAAACCGATTTGTATTGATCCTGAATGAAGCCGTGGTGATTTTGGCGTGCCTGACACCAGGGGTTGAGGCCATGGATCGCTATTATTGTGCGGTAGATGATGGCCAACTGAAATTGTCGATAGAGGCCGCTTTCAAGGAAGAGCCAGGCTGGCCGCTGGGAAATCTTCGCGGCGTCATGGTGTTTAAGCCGGGGCAGGGCGTGTCGGGCGAGGACAGGACAGTGACCGGCGCGGTTCGGCTTGCCATGGCTGACATGGTGCAATCCAGGCGTGACGATCGGAGCTTTCAGCTCCGCACCTCCTCCACCTCGGGCGACGGTGGGGAAATCATGAGTGTCGACATCGTGTTGAATGCCAGCATGCAGGGAGAGGATATCAACCGTTTTGCTGGCAGCTATGCCGTGACGGTGCGCCCGCAAGGCAACACCAATCCCGCTGCCGCAGTGGAGCGGGATGGTGCGTTGAATTGCAAACGTTTCTGATCAGGCCAGCTCGATCAAGATCAGCCTCAGACTGGGCGCGGAGGAATATTCAGGCCCTTTTGGCTGGCAGGACGGGCTTCGCCGCGAGCGGCCCAATCCATGACGGCGGGATAATTGGAGAGACCAATGACCTCGGCGGCGTCATAACCAGCGGTAATGCACCGCACCCACGGCCAGGTGGCGATATCGGCAATGCTGTACTCGTCACCGGCAAGCCAGGGACGGTGCGCAAGTTCTGCCTCGAGCACGGACAGCAAGCGGCGGGTTTCGTCGCGGTAGCGTTCCATCGGGTATGCATTGTTGGCGACCTTATCGGCGGCATATTTGTGGAAATGGCCGAACTGGCCAAACATCGGCCCGACACCGCCCATCTGGAAGAACAGCCATTGCAAGACGCTGTAGCGGCTGGGGCCGTCCTTCGGCAAAAGCCGTCCGGTCTTTTCGGCCAGATAGACCAGAATAGCACCCGATTCGAACACGCCAGCCGGTTTGCCATCCGGCCCATGCGGATCGAGGATGGCCGGGATGCGGCCGTTCGGATTAAGCGAGACGAATTCCGGCGATTTCTGCGAATTGTCGGAAAACGTCACCAGATGTGCCTCATAGGGCAGTTCCAGTTCTTCGAGCGCAATCGATACTTTGACGCCATTTGGGGTTGGCAGCGAATAAAGCTGAATGATCTCTGGATTCTGGGCTGGCCAGCGCTTTGTGATCGGGAAGGAAGAAAGGTCTGTCATGACAATATCCTAATTAATGCCAGGGTATCGAAGATATCAACTGTTCTCAAATTGTGAACGATACGTCAATTATTGTCCACCTATCTGGAACAGTAGAGATGTGGGAAAACGGCTTTACAGTTTTCTAACCAATTTGCGTCCCGCAGTCATCACACTGGAGCCTTCCATGTCAAATACCAATAACGCGATCCTTCTGCTCGCCAGAATTCTTCTCTCCTTCATCTTCATCCTGTCTGGCTTTGGCAAGCTGACCGATCCGGCTGCGACTGCCGGTATGATCACTGGCGCCGGACTGCCTGCTGCAACAGCTCTGGCCTATCTGGCCGGTGCGTTCGAACTGATCACCGGTCTTTCCGTCCTCGTCGGCTTCCAGACGAAAATCATTGGTTGGGCCTTGGCGCTGTTTTGCGTCTTCACCGGCGCTGTCTTCCATAGCGGCACGGTTGCCGTTCCCGGCTGGCCAGATGCAGCACTGGGCTGGATCAACACGCTGAACGGCATCATGATGATGAAGAACTTCACCCTCGCTGGCGCTTATATCCTGCTGGCAACGGTTGGAGCTGGCGCCTACTCGCTGGACGCCCGTCGCGGTGGTAAGCTGGCGCTTGCCTGATATGCAGGGGGCTATTCAATATAGCCTATAAAAATTTCCTGTATCGACCGGCTCTTTCAAGCCGGGATAAATACAAAGGCCCGTCGGAGCGATCCGACGGGCTTTTTGCTTTGAACGGCATGCTGTGATGGATCACGCACATCGTCTGGGAATTTGTCAGGGAAAGGAACCCCCGTTTTCCCTGGGAAACTCTAAACAGCCTTAGCCGCCGTGAGGGCCGGAGCAAACCTTGGTGATCGGATTGCAGACCCCTGCGTTTGCTATGGTGAGTGTTTCACCAGTGCCCAAGAACAGCGAGACAATAATAAGTGCTTTCATGTGGTATTTCATCATTACCCCCAGATATGATTAGAATAATAATCACGGAAACAATATAAAACCACCATATATAGAATGATAGATGGTTATATTTATTTATATTTTTTGATAAAATATAAATTTATTTTTTATAGAGTATCCGTGCCAATAAATTAGGCGTCTGTTTTGCCATAAGTCAATTATTTATTTTGATAAGAAAATCATTAAATGATATTTTCTATATAAATACCTATTCAAAATGTCGTATAAATGATATTTTAAATCAATTTAAGTGCCAATATACGCCATAAAGAAATTTTAAATAAAAATGATAATAAATTATAAAAAAATAAATAGTTACCAAAATTACATTGTCTATGCGCCTTTTTTTCAAAAAAAGACTTATGTATAGAATTCTATTTATTGAGATGGAATGTTTCAGAAGAAAAAGCCCAGCGTCTATTCAGACCCCGGGCTTTTACGTCATTATTGATTTTGTGAAATGCGCGAAGCGGTCGACTACATTGCGTCTGCTTGGATCATTCAGAGCGCGTTTCTGACGGCGTCGACGATTCTGGCAATCTGAGCATTGCCTTCATGCTCCGCCTTGCGGGCGCGGACCAGGCAGGCCTGCGAGCGCAGGATGATGCCATCACTCAATACTTTCAGGTGGTTTGCCCGCAGGGTTGAACCGGTCGAGGTGATATCAACGATTATGTCGGCCTGACCAGCGGCGGGTGCGCCTTCGGTGGCTCCCAGGCTTTCAACAATCCGGTAGAGTTGAATACCGTGCTGGCGGGAAAAGAACTGCTGGGTCAGGCGCCAGTATTTGGTGGCTATCGCCAATCTTCGGCCATGGCGGGCGCGAAATTCCTGCGCCACATCCCCCAGATCAGCCATGCTGTCCACGTCCAGCCAGATATCCGGCACGGCGACCACCACATCGGCATGGCCAAAACCAAGCCGTGCGGCGATTTCCACGCGCTTGTCGGCATCTGCCAGTTCTTCACGGATCAGGTCCTCGCCAGTGACCCCGAAATCAACCGTGCCATTGCCGATCTCGCGGGAAATTTCCGAGGCGGAGAGATAGGCAATCTCGATATCCTCGCCTTCGACCCGACCGCGATAGGAGCGGTCATTGCCGACAGCGGTAATGGTCAGCCCGGCACGGGCAAAAATCGCCGAGGCGTCTTCCTTCATCCGGCCCTTGGAGGGCAATCCGATGGTAATGGTCATCAGCGCGCCCTCGCCAGTTCGATGCGGTCCAGCCAGAGTGAGAAGCCAACGGCGGGAATGGTGTGCTTTGCACCGAGCAGCGTCAGCAGCCGGTCGAACCGCCCGCCACCGGCCAAAACGGCGGGTTCGCCAGAAAGTGCCACTTCAAACACCAGACCGGTGTAATAATCCAGTGGTCTGCCAAAGGCGGCGCGATAGGTGATCCGGGTGAGATCGACGCCAAGGTTGGCAAGTGCAGCGATCCGTGCCTCAAACCCGTCAAGAGCCGCACCCAACGACAGGCCCGCCGCATCGGCAAAGCCCGCCAGTGCAGCGGCGGCTTCACTCAGCGGCAATTCCAGCGACAGGAACTCGCGCAACAGTAATAGGGCGGCGCCATCCAGCCGGGTTTCGGCCAGCGCCAGCTTTTCCTTCAGCCTCGCGGCAATTTCGCGGGGGCTGCGGCTGGCATTGGTGGAATAGCCGGTGTCTTCCATGGTCCGATCGAGGTGGGCGATCAGCCCGGCTTCGTCGCCCGACGAGAGCAGCGCTTCCACAGCGGGATCGAGACCATGCGCCGTTTGTGGGCTGGCCAGGGTTTTTAACAATTGATCGAGATGGGTGCTGTCGCCAAAAGCCTGGATCAGCCGCCTTTGCCAGCCGGAGGGCAGGCCAAGTGTCTTGACCACGGCTTCAAACACCGCTTGATCGCCGAGCATGACGGTCAGAGGCCGTCCGGGCAGCAGCTTGTGCAGAATGCCGATGGCGTCATTAATGGCGCGGGCATCGGCCCGGGCCGTCGCGGGCTCGCCAAGATCTTCGATACCGGCCTGATAGAATTCATTGCCGCCTTCGCGACGCTGGCGAAACACTTCGCCCAGATAGGCGTAGCGTTTCGGCGTGCCGGTGGCGTTTTCGATATGGCTGAGACAGACGGGAATGGTGAATTCCGGCCGCAGACACAGGCTTTCGCCGGTCTCGCTTTCGGTGAGGAAAATTCGGCGGCGCAGATCCTCGCCCGCCATATCCAGAAACGGCTCGGCGGGTTGGATAACCGGTGTATCGACCCTTGCTGCGCCACGCGCGGCAAAATCATCAAGAAGAGCGCCGGCGAAATCTGGCATATTGATCAGAGGCATTGACTATCCCGGTCAGTTACGCATGCATTCGGGATAATCCGAACACCACCCTTTGACTACTATGTCAATGATGGGTCTGGCTATGCTGCCATTTTTTATAGGCCAGCAGGCCCCCGGCCAGAACCAGCAGGCCAAGCGGCATGACAGTGTAGATCTGCTCAAAACTTGTCACTGTTTCATCTCCAGAATAGAGAACCTTGCCAGTATATGTAGCACGATTGCCAGAAAAATCCAGAAGACGAAGCCAAGCAGCGGTAATTTATGATCACCATTGGGCGAGAGACTGCTGGCGGCTATCGGTGCAGCCACGCCAACCGTAAGGCAAACGGTGGACAGCCGGTCGAACCATGAGGCTTCGAGCTTTTTCATCTCGTTCCATTGGGTGACCGGAATGGGGGCGCTGTCTTGCAAAACTGTCTCCGTGGTTGCGATTCCAGTCTATCTCAGCTTGAATGGGCCGTCACCTCGGATGCACACTTGCTCACAGTCAATCCTCAGTTTGGCGTCCGTCTTTCTGCTGAGGCTGGTGTTGTCTCAGGAATTGCCGCACGCGCTCAAGGGCGTCAGCCGGATCGGACCGGCGGTGGTATTCTTCGAGAATGATCTGTTCGATCTGCTGACGGATGGTCCGGCGTCCCAGTGCTTCGCTATCGGGCAGGGTACGGTTCTGCGGCAGCAGGGTGCGGCGGGCTTCCTCTAATCGGGTTTGAAGGTTGGTTGCCGCGTCGAGAATGGTGACGTCTATAATCTCCGCCGAGTCTTCCGGGCGCTGTGGTGGTTGGTAAATTGCGCCTTGGGGTGGGTTTCCCGGTCTCTCCCGCCTGTGGCGCAGCAGCAGGGCCAACACGCTGATTGCAAAAACCGGCGGTGTCACGATGACCAGCGTCTTGATCCAGTCGGATGAGGATTGCCACGTATCGAAAAGATCGGCCCAGAGGTTGTAATCGGCCATTGTCCATTGCCTCCCACGCTTGAAAACCAAGCGATCGCCAGAGAACGTCTCTGGCGATCGGGGAGGTAGAAAAGCCGCACAGAAACGACCGCCCTGGCCTTTAAGCCGAAGCTCTGGACATACGCCAAGGCCTCCCCGACCATAGAAGGATGGAGAGTGGACCGTATAGAGATAGTCCACCGCCTCAGCCACAAACCTATGGCTGAGGGGTGTCTTTATAACGACCGACACGGGCCGTTCTGCGCGGAGTTTCTACGCTCCGGGATCGGTGCGTTACAACCGATCCTGAACTGCTTCTAGCGTATAAAGAGTGGAGGGGGAAGGGGGCGTTAGAGGGCGTAATATTCTCCTTTGCCGACTTCAAAAACCCTACTTCGCCCGCGCCCGATCGTCCGCCTGGGCGGCCAGAATTTCCTTCACCTTGGCCACAAGCTCCGCTTCCGGCACGACAATCTGCGCCACGCGGGCTTCACGCCATTCGGTATTGTCGGTGATCTCGCCTGACAGACGCTTGCCTTCGATCAGGTCCTTGATCTGCACCACGCCCTGTTCGCGCTCATCGCCGCCCTGGATGATGGCGATGGGGGAGCCGCGACGGTCGGCATATTTCAGCTGATTGCCGAATTTCTTCCAATTGCCCTGATACATTTCAGCGCGAATGCCCTCATTGCGAAGCGCCTGGGTAAAACGCTGATAGCGCCCCATGCTCTCGACATCGCCGTCCATGACTGTGATCAGAACCGGCGCGATCACCTCGTCAGCGCCCAGCTTGCCCAGGTTCTTCAGCGCCGTCATCAGGCGCGAGACGCCAATGGAAAAGCCGGTGGCCGGAACGGGCTGGCCCATGAAGCGCGAGACGAGGCCATCGTAGCGGCCACCACCGCCAACTGAGCCGAACACGACCTTTTCGCCTTTTTCATTGGTGACGTCGAAGGTCAGTTCGGCTTCGTAGACGGGGCCTGTGTAGTATTCGAGGCCTCGGACGACGGAGGGGTCGATTTTGATGCGGGATGCATCGTAACCGGCGCTCGTCACAAGTGAGCCGATGGTGTTCAGTTCTTCCACGCCCTCAGCACCTTTGCTGGTGCCTGTCACAAGTTCGGCCAATTCGGCAGCGCTTTCAGCGTAGTCTTTGATGCTGACGAAAAAGAGAACTTTTTCGATCTGGTCTGCATTCAAGCCTGCACCCTTGGTGAAGTCGCCGCTTTCATCCTTGCGGCCTTCACCCAACAGCAGCTTCACGCCTTCTGGTCCAAACTTATCTAGCTTATCAATGGCGCGCAAAACATTGAGACGGCGACCACTATTCTCGTCACCACCCAGCCCGATGGCTTCCATCACGCCATCCAGAACCTTGCGGTTGTTCACTCGGATCACGTAATCGCCGCGCTTGATGCCAAGCGCTTCCAGCGTATCGGCCATCATCATGCACATTTCGGCATCGGCCTGCACGCCCGGCGCGCCGACGCTGTCGGCATCGAATTGCATGAACTGGCGGAATCGGCCTGGACCCGGCTTTTCATTGCGGAACACATAGCCGGCGCGGTAGGTGCGGTAGGGCAGCTGGATCTCGTTGAAATTTTCTGCGACATGCCGGGCGAGCGGTGCGGTCAGGTCGTAGCGCAGGCTCATCCATTGCTCATCGTCGTCCTGAAGCGAGAACACGCCTTCGTTGGGGCGGTCGCTGTCGGGCAGGAATTTGCCGAGCGCATCGGTATATTCAAACAGTGGCGTCTCAATGGGATCGAAGCCGTAGCGCTCATAGACTTCGCGGATTTTCGCGGTCATCTCGTTGACGGCGCGGATATCATGGGCTTCCCGATCCACAAAACCACGCGGCAGGCGGGCTCTCAGTTTCTGGGGCTTTTTGGTCTTTTCGCTCATGTTCGGCACCGAATGCTAGGGGAGTGTGTGTTGCGGCTGTCTTAGTGGATGACGCCTTGAGCGGCAAGGCCGAAGGCTGGTTTCGGCCCGACGCCGATGCTATAGGCCGGGAATGATCCTTGAAGCGCTGAATTACGCGGCAACATGGTGGGTGACGTCGAAAGCGCATCGGCCTTATATCCGCTATTCCATCAATCTCTGGTCGCGCGCCCGCCGCTGCGCCAGCGATTGGGCCGAGCATGAGCTCAATTGCAAGCGGGCGGTTCTGCATGCGGCACAGCCGATCGTGCCGCGCCGTACTGTTGTCGTGCTTGGCTCCGGCCTGCTGCGCGACGTGCCTATTTTGGAATTATCGAGGGCCTTCGATACGGTCGTGCTGGTGGATCTGGTGCATGTCGCCAGCGTCCGGGCCTGGGTGGCGATGAAGGGGCTGAAGAACGTCCGTTTCATTGAGCGTGATCTCTCCGGTTGCGACGCGCTGAAACAGGGAGAGGTGCCGGAGCCGCTGGATTTCCTGCGCCGCGTTCCCTGGCTCGATCTGGTGGTCTCGGCCAATCTTCTTTCCCAGATCGGCATGGGCGCAAAAAAGCGTTTGGCCGGGGAGGCGGTGGGGGCGATGCCTGGGGATAGCGTCGCCCGGCTGATCCGCGCTCATCTCGACGGGCTGGCGCACTTGCCTGCCCGCACCTGTCTGCTGACGGATATTTCCTTCTCCGTCATCGACCGAAATGGGGTTTTGCGTGAGGAAACCGATCTTCTGGCGGGTATCGCACCGCCTGAAGCTGAGCAGGGCTGGGATTGGCCAGTTGTGCCGCTGGGTGAAGAGAGCAAGGACTACCGGATTCTCCATAAGGTCATATATGCTTGCTCAGGTTGATTCGAATTGTGACTGACAGGGTCATCGGGGGGTGGCATGAATTTTCTGTTTCTGGATACGAGTGGCATCGATTACGATCCAGAAACGCCTATGCAAAAGCCACTCGGTGGCACGCAATCGGCCATTGCCTATCTTTCCGAGGAATTGGTCAAGGCTGGTGCCACGGTGACCTTGATGAACAATCCTAGCCGCGAGCGGGTGGTAAAGGGCGTTCGGCTGGTTGAAAGCAGCACTATCGGGCGTGAGGGCTTCGACCAGTTCGATATTGTCGTCGTGGTTTCGGTGGCGTTGGGCGTTAAATTTCGTCAGGTCGTTCCCAAGCATATTCCCATGGTGCTTTATTGCCATCACGCTGCCGATCAGGTGTCGGTTTCGACCCTGCGCAATGCGGAGGAGCGGGCCGTATGGGATGCCTTTGTCATGGTGAGCGATTGGCAGCTCAACGATTATGCCAAGGTCTTTGGCGTCGAGCCAACGCGGGCCGCGGTGATCGGCAATGCAGTGTCTCCAGCTTTTCTGGAACGTCCTTTGCAGCCTGCATGGTTTGAGATCGGTGCTCCGCCAGTCCTGACCTATACCAGTACAGCCTTTCGCGGATTGGAGATTCTGCTGTTAGCTTTTCCGTCCATTCGCGCCCGATTGTCGGGAGCAGAGCTTAAAATTTTCTCGGGCATAAATATTAATACAGCGGATGGTCTAAATGACCCCAATGCCTATCTCTATGAAGTTGCCCGCAGCCTAGCGGGTGTGACCCACCATGGTTCCGTTTCTCAGAAAAAACTGGCTGATGTCATGGGGAATGCTGCTGCTTTGACTTATCCATCGATATTCGCAGAAACCTTTTGCATAGCCGCTGTCGAAGCCTTGGCCAGCGGGGCGGAGGTGCTGACGACGCGACTTGGTGCGCTACCGGACGTTCTGAATGGACTCGGCCAATTCATGAATATGGCACCATCGCAACGGCAACTCGCGCAGAACTATATCGAATTTGCCAGTGAGGCCTTGGCAGCAATGAAGCGAGATCCGGCGGCAGCCGCAGCACGGCGACAAGAGCGGACGCAATATGTCCGTACTCACTTCACCTGGGCGCGGCGGGCGCAGCAATGGCTGGATCTGGCAGATCAGATCAAACGTAGGAAAGGGTGATCGAAAGCGCTTGCCTCGTGAGGCGATTGGCATACACTCTTTTTATGGCTCTCGTTCTTCGTCTTATGCTGGTTATTGCCGGTCTGGCCTATGGCGCCATGCCGGTCAGCGGCTTGGCTGCGACTGGCGGTATGGTTTCGCCGATGACGATGCAGGTTGCCGAAACACACCAAGGCCATGATGCGATGCCGACTGCATCGACATTTGACGCTGCAATTCCACTTGAGCATGTCCATAAGACCGACCGGAACTGTGCTGATCGGCATCAGGCGATGGGGTGTGGGCATTGCGCCGCCTGCGTGAGCCTGCTTGCGGAGTTTTCCGTTGTTTTGGGCAAGCCGATTGTAGGGGATGCGCCGTTGCCGGGATCGACGACCCGGTTGCTATCGCTGGCGCCTTTGCCCTTGGTGCCGCCGCCCCGTTTTTGATGAATGAAAGAGCCTATGGAAACCGGGAAAGGCCGGATTTCGACTGTCTTGTCATCATCAGAAAGGGACCATCATGGTCAAAACCATACTTCTTGCTGCAAGCCTGTTGCTTGCCACCACTGCCGCTTATGCCGACAACACCATGAAGGGCATGGATCATTCCATGCCCTCGACCACGTTGAACTCGCCATCCAGCAAGGCTTTTACCGCCGCCAATGCCAGGATGCACAAGGCCATGGTCATGCCAATGACCGGCAATGCCGATGTGGATTTCGTGCGCGGCATGATTGCTCACCACCAGGGCGCTATCGACATGGCGAAGGTAGAGTTGCAATATGGCAAGGACGAAAAGATCCGCACGCTGGCCGAAGAGATCATCAAGGCGCAGCAGGGGGAAATTGCCATGATGCAGCAATGGCTTGATATGCACGGCAAGTAAGCTATTCGCGGCTGTCTCAAGTATTGGATGCGCTTGAGGCAGCCGTGCATCTGCCTTGTTTGGAGGAGAACATGACACGGGCGCTGACCACCATTGGCCTCGATGCCGACGATACACTCTGGCAGAACGAGCAATTCTACCGGCTGACGGAGGAGCATTTTCGCTCGTTGCTGGCAGATTATGCTGAACCCTCCATGATTTCGGAGCGGCTTCTGGAGGCGGAAAAGCGCAATCTGGCCCATTACGGTTTCGGCATCAAAGGCTTCACACTGTCGATGATCGAGACGGCGCTGGATATTACCGAGGGACGGGCGCCCGGCACTGTGATCGGCGAGATCCTGGCGATTGGCCGCGATCTGCTCAGCCATCCGGTGGAAACATTGCCCGGTGTGCGCGAAGTGCTGGAAGCCTTGGCGGGACGATATTTTCTGGTGATGATTACCAAGGGTGACCTGTTCGACCAGGAGCGCAAACTGGCGCAATCCGGGCTTGGCGATTTTTTCGACGCGGTGGAAATTGTCTCCGACAAAAATGCCACCAGCTATCGTCGGCTTTTTTCAAAGCATGGTGATGAGCCGGAACGCGCGATGATGGTCGGCAATTCACTGAAATCCGACATCGTGCCAGCGCTGGCCGTTGGGGCATGGGGTGTGTTCGTACCGCATGAGCTGACCTGGGTTTTCGAACATGTAGAAAAACCGGTCGATGCGCCGCGTTTCCGCGAATTACCTGAGATCAGCGCCTTGCCGGAGCTGGTTGCTTCGATTGGCTGAGAATTAGGTGGGGCGAATAAACGTAGCCTTCAACTGCTCCACAGTCTCCCGGCAAATGCAGCCTTCCAGGTGGTCGTTCACCAGTCCCATCGCCTGCATGAAGGCATAGACGGTGGTGGGGCCGACAAAACTCCAGCCGCGCTTTTTCAATTCCTTCGACAACCGTATGGAGGTGGGGGACGTCGGGTTGGCGCGTAGCGTTGCATAATCCATCTTTGCCGGGCGCTCTTCGGGATCAGGCTCAAAACGCCAGAAATAAGCGGCGAGGGAGCCGAACTCTGCCTGCAATTCCAAGGCTCGCCGGGCATTGTTGATGGTGGAAACGATCTTGCCGCGATGGCGGACGATGCCGGTATCGGCAAGGCAACGGGCTATGTCCGCATCATCAAATAGCGCCACTTTTGCAAAGTCGAAACCGGCAAAGGCGGCACGAAAATTCTCCCGCTTACGCAGAATGGTCAGCCAGGACAGGCCGGATTGAAAGCCTTCAAGGCAGATTTTCTCAAACAGGCGGTGGTCGTCGGTAACAGGCCGTCCCCATTCCTCGTCATGATAGCGGCGGTAATCGACAAGTCCCCCATGCCAGAAACAGCGCAACGCGCCTTCTTCGTCGGCAATCAATCCTGCACTATCCATTCCCGCTCCCTCGTTTGATTTTTTGTTTACTCTTTGTTCACCGTTTTTTCAAACGAAATACTAACCCTGACAAAAGCTTTCCCGCATTGTGGCAAATCGAATGAATGCGCGTTTACCTTTTCCACAAGTGGCGGTGGCAGGTTGATCCCAACGGACTATGGGTCCTGATCGTTTCAAAAAATGGGTTTAGCCGATGCTGTCACCGCGTTTTCTCCTGAAAGCCTGTTTTGCCTTGTCAGTGACACTCACCTTGCCCGCTATAGTCGGGCAGGCTGCGGCGCAGGATCGCTATCAAACCCGGCCACCGGTTGTCGTCAGCCCGGACCTTGCAGCGCCATGGCTGTTGCAATTGGGCGTGCGGGTTGAGCCAACAACTGGTAATCCCGGCAGGCCCTCAGCCGCCCAGCCGGTTTACTATCGGCCAGTGAGCAAACCGGTACCCCAGCAATATCGCCAGCCTGCTGCTTCCGCCGCCCCGCTGCGGCCTGCGCTTCAACAAGCTTCGGCCATGCCCGCGCCCAGACAGATGTCGTCGACGCCCGCCCAATTCCTGCCGCAGGTTGTCGCTTACCAGACCAGGGAAAAGCCAGGCACGTTGGTGATCGATACCAATAATCGCTTTCTCTATCTGGTGATGGACGGAGGAATGGCCCGCCGCTATGGCGTTGGCGTCGGCAAGCCTGGTTTTGAATGGGCGGGCGAGCACAAGGTGACCCGCAAGACAGAATGGCCAGAATGGATTCCGCCGCAGGAAATGATCGCGCGCGAAGCTGCCAAGGGCCATTATCTGCCGGCCCGCATGCAGGGTGGGCCGGAAAATCCACTGGGAGCGCGGGCGCTTTATCTTGGCTCGACCCTCTACCGTATTCACGGGACCAATGCGCCATGGACGATCGGCTATGGCGTGTCTTCCGGCTGCATCCGCATGCGCAATCAGGATGTAACCGATCTGTATGGCCGCGTACCCGTGGGTACGAAAGTCATCGTGATGTGACCAGAGGCAGGCTGCTGATTTCAAGTCACACTATTGTCACTTTTTTGACAAAATCGACTGGAGACGGCTTGCAACATTGCTAAGCTTGGATAGTTTTGTTCGAACTGCTTGGAGAGGGAAATTGCCTATGCGGATGAGGGGAACGGGTGTGGCGATGGCCGCATTGATGATGGCAGCGCTGGTCTTGCCAACTTCAGGCTTGGCAGCTGCACCGAGAGCGGACGATCCGGCCAGTTCTACGGCCAGCAGCGTTGTAACACCGCAGATGATGAAGCGGGAAGTTCCCGACAAGTTCAAGCGGCGGCTGGTGCGGCTCAGAACCGATGAGGCTCCGGGTACTGTTATCATCGATACCAATAACAAGTTCCTCTATTTCGTCGAAGGCAATAACCGGGCGATCCGCTACGGCGTCGGTGTCGGGCGCGAAGGTTTCGGTTGGTCGGGTGTCGTCAATATCGGCCGCAAGGTGGAATGGCCAAGCTGGCGTCCGCCGGAAGAAATGCGTGTGCGTGAAGCGCGGCGCGGTCATGTCCTGCCGGTCGTGCAGGAAGGTGGGCCAGATAATCCGCTCGGTGCGCGCGCCATGTATCTCTACAAGGGTAATCGCGATACGATTTTCCGCATTCATGGCACCAATCAGCCCTGGTCGATCGGCCTGAACCTGTCCTCGGGTTGCATCCGTATGAACAACAAGGATGTCGAGGATCTCTACGCCCGCGCCGAAATCGGCAGCAAGGTTATCGTGGTCGGTCCCGGCAATAAGCAGGGCGAAGTGAGTTTCGATGACCGTGGTATCGACCTGCTGCGGACGATCTTCGGCGGCTGATGCCGGATTCTCACCCTCGAGAAATTTCGAATATCTCAAATGCATCAAAGGCTTGAGATATTCGAAAGCGAAATAAGAAGAGTCGTGTTCAATGACTCTTCTTATAATATGCAATTACAGTGAAATACCGGCGCGGCGAGCGGCACCGACTGCGGCGGTGCGGGTAGTGACCTTGAGCTTTGCGAAAATATTGCGCAGATGAAATTTGATCGTGTTGTCGCTCAAGGCCAGTTTACGACCGATTTCCTTATTGCTGAAGCCTTGGCTGAGCAGCGCCATCACAGCAAGTTCCCTGTCTGTCAGCGCGGATGACGAGAGACCGTGAAGCGGCACGTCTTCGCTGGTCTCCGGCGCCACCTTTCCTTCCGGCAACAGGGCTTGCAGCCTTTGACGCAGAACTGCCGACATCGGGCTTTCCTCGGCAATTGCCCTGAGATCGCCCAGGAAATCGTCGCCTTCAATCCAGATCATGGCTCGGAAATCTTCCATCGGAAAGGTCAACAGCAGATCTTCCAGGCGGGCCGCAACGATCTCGCGTTTTTCTTCGGCGATCAACAGACGCATGTCGAGAAGCGCCAGTTCCACGCTGCGGAGATCGTGGATTTTCGTTGGTTGCTGGCTGATCAGGATGGAAAGCGCTTGTCTGGCGCGCTCGAGATCGCCGCGAACCAGATGGATGCGTGCCCAAAGCAGAGCCGGCGTCAATCCACGCAAATGGATCGCCAGATTATTATCCGGCACCGAGGTGATATCCTCCATGCCGAAGCCATGGGCCTTTGCGTAGCGAATCGCCTGCTCGACATCACCGCTTTCCAACAGGAGCAACACCCTGGCGCCGTCGATCAGCCGGATCAACCGATGAAAGCCGCGCCGCTTGGCCGCCGACCGTGTCCGGTCCGCCAGCGCATGGGCTGCAGTCATGTCGCCTTCTAGGCGGAAGATCATCTGCTGGGCTGTAAACCCAGCAGCCAGAAGATCGAACCAGGCATCATGGCGCTCCAGATGCGGCAAGGCCCAGCGCAGACAAGGCCCGGCGGCCTCCAGATCGCCACGCATGACCAGCAATTCTGCCTTCAGCACCTGCCCCAAGGCATCGAGATCGGTTCCCTTGCCAATGCAGGCCTGCACTTCATCGATCAACTGCTGATAATACTCCTCAGCGCCGGAGCAATCGCCACTGAAAAAAGCGGCTTGGCCGATATGGGTGTAAAGATGCACCGCGCCGAAATCGGCACCGCCGTCACGGAAGGTCTGAACCGCGAGATGGCCGTAATGCAAGGCCCGATCCATGTCGCTGCGGTCGAGAAAATTATAAGACAGCATATTCAACACCATGGCGCGGTGGACGAGTTCGGTGCTGGCAATGTCTGTCAGATCGGTTTCCAATGCGGCCAAGTCTTCGGCGCAGGCAGGGCGGTCGAAATAAAGCCCCAGCAGGACACGGACCACCCGCAGATCACTGGTAAACGTATCCGGAGCAGCAGTGTCGGCCCTCTCGGCAATGCCAAGATAATGATTGGCGGCATCAAGATGTCCGGCTTTGGCACTGACCACCGACAGGCCAAGCGTGGTCAGCGGAAAACAGGTGAGATCAATGGCCGAGACATTGGCCATGATGGAGTTGAACACGCTGGCACCACCTCGGCTGGTGGTATAGACCCGCCGCCAGCCGCCGCTGGTCTCGACGATTTCCGCGGCCAGATTGGCATTGCCGCTCATCAGCGCGTGGCGCACCGCAGCATCGAAATCACCGGTCGATTGGAACCAGCGCGCCGCCCGTTCGAGAACATCCTGAACTTGATAGCCACGTCGAGCGGCCTCTTCCTTCAGGAAGGCATTGAAAACGGGGTGATAGCGGATCCAGCCTCCACCGCCAGCCAGGAGGGCAACCGGCAGGGCGTGGTCTCCAAGCTTGCCAAGCAAGTCGGCGCTATGGGCATCGCCGAAGACGGCCTCGACGAGATCGCGGTTGACGGTGGGGAAAGGCGCAGTCTTTAACAGCAGTTCCTGAACATCTTCAGGCAGATTGGCAAACACCTGCTCCGACAAATAGCTACCCATTTCGGCATTGCCGCCGTCGAAGGTGGTGAACAGCGCGCCGCCATCGACATTTTCGGCAATCAGCAACCGGATCATCTGCAGGGCAACTGCCCAGCCTTCCGTCCTTTTGTTGAGCCCAGCCACTTGCTCCCGGCTCAAGCTGGCAGTCTGTCCGGCAAAAAACTCTTCGGCCTCCTGGTCGGAAAAGCCCAGTTCGGCAATATTGACCTGGCGAAATTCGCCTTTCAACCGCAGGGCCGACACCGGAAAGCGGGGTGGCGTGCGCGAAATCAGCACCAGTTTCAGGTGATTCAACGTCTGGTCGCCCAACAGACGTGCGACGATTGCTTCGGTCGCATCGGTCTGGGCGAAGTGATAGTCATCCAGAAACAGGATGACCGGCTCGGTGATCTTGCGCAACCGGGTGGATAACAAGGCGAGAAGCGAGGCGACGGTCATGCTGGAATCAACACCGGTGCCTTCTTCCAGACGCAGGGCATTGACGGCTTCCAGCAGCAGCAGCAGGAACTGTGTCTGGTCGCTATATTCCTGATCCAGCGCAAGCCAGGACAGGCTGTACCCTTCGGCGCGCAGGGTATCGAACCATTGCGCGGCCAGGGATGTCTTGCCATAGCCCGCCGGCGCAATGATGGTCGTCACCCGTTTCAATCCGCCAGCGGAAAGATGCGACAGGATTGCCCTGCGCTTGATCGCGCTCTGGGTACTGATCGGGGGCTGAAATCGCAGAGTGAAGTTCATGAAGAAAACGTGCTATGTCGCATCCGCTTTGGCAAGCCTGTTCTGATGTAATCGAAAGATTACAAACATATCAACTGGTAAAAAATTATATTAACCAAGCAAAACCCATGTAATTTTTAGGGTATTATTGCAAGAGCTAAATTATAACGCAGCCTCATCTTTCGCAAGGCTGATGCCGGTATGAACCAGACCCGGCGTCAGGCAGAAGCGTCCTTCGATCACTGTTCCCGCCGGAAATTCCATATGGAGGCGTGACAGCAATTCGGCGGTAAACAGACCACCCCGATCCGGATCGATCCGGATCAGCGCGTCTTCGAACCAGAACATTTTTTCAACCAATGGATAAAGACATTTGAACAAGCTCTCCTTGGCAGAGAACACCAGGGTGGTATGAAGTTCCGGCAAAAAAGAGCTACCGGCCCCAAACCTGTCTTCCGGTCCGCAGATCCGCTCTCGGACATTGCCCATGACCTGCGCTGTCATGACCTGTTCTGTATCCATGCCAAGGCTGCGAAATCGGGCCGCATCGGCAACGGCTGCCGCAGCAAACCCATTTGTATGGGTGATCGATCCGACCAGCCCAGGCGGCCAAACCGGTTCGCCACGTGGTCCTGCTGTAACGGGTGCCGCAGGCTGGCCGGTCTGCGCCGCAATCGCCTGCATGGCGCAGAACCGTCCGCCCACATATTCCGCCTTTCGCTTGGCGACCGCCTTTCCCATGCTGTCAGGCAAAGGCACGCCTAGATCGGCGGCCACTTCCGGCGTAAAATCATCATGGCGGAAGCGAACGGCGCGATGAGAGATGAAAGCCTCGAAAAGCGGAGGCACAGGGCATGAGGAGTATATTTCCACCTGATTATTGGCCCGCTGGCTCATGAAAAACCCTTGAATACGTCTTGAATTGAAAGAAATGCAGATCAACCCACCGGCAAGCCTCGCTTACAGCGGTTGTTGCAACAAATACTCTTCGGCCTCTTCGCGTGACATGGCAAGCACGCGTTGCACCAGATCGAAGCCAAAGCCATTGCGTGCCATGCCCGCCATTTCCTTCATTCTCTGCCGTTCATCGCCGTCGCTGCGGCGAAAGGGGCCATAGCCGCGCTTTCTGGCAAATCGAATGGCGGCGGGCAGGTCGTCCATATCCTCTAGCGCTGCCCTCACCACGTCCTTCTCGATACCCTTGCGCGCCAGGGTCTGGGCGATAGCACGTCTGGATTTGCCGCTGCGCGCCGCCGATTGCGACTTGATCTGCGCATAGGCATCATCGTCCAGCGCCAGCATCTGGTGGCCAAAGCGCACGGCTTCTGCCGCCAGCGCATCCACCGTCTCCGGCTCAATGCCTTCATATTTCTGTCGTGCCTTGCGGGCAACGGCATCCCGCAATTCCCGCTCACTCATCATTCGTCGGCCAAGGCGATAGGCGGCAGAATTGCGCGCCCAGGCCAGCATCCGCGGTTTCGGCTGCAAAGGGTCCGGTTGCGTCTCGCTGTCGAACAGGATTTGTGCCTCGCCTGTCATGTCGCTCGTCGTTCCAATGCCGGCCATGCCTCTATTGTTGGTTTCATCATGGACGCTATATCACTTTGTCATGGAAGACGACAGGACCGCCGAGAGCGTGTCCTCAAGCCAATGTGAATTCTGAAATGAAAGACATCATGACACCTCAAAAGAACCTTCAAATTCAGCTTGCATCCCGTCCAACTGGCGCTCCCGCCACCGATAATTTTCGGCTGGAAACGGGCACGGTGAGTGAGCCTGGGGACGGCGAGGTCCTGCTGCAAATCCTTTATCTGTCTCTCGATCCCTATATGCGCGGACGCATGAGCGCTGCAAAATCCTATGCCAAGCCGGTTGAGATTGGCGCGGTGATGGAGGGCGGCACAGTCGCGCGCGTGCTTCGGTCAAGACACAGTAATTTTCAAGAGGGGGATGTTGTTCTCTCCCATTCCGGCTGGCAAAGCTATGCGCTTGCCAAGGGTGAAACGCTGCGCAAGATCGATCCGTCGGCAGCCCCGATCAGCACTGCGCTCGGCGTGCTGGGCATGCCCGGCTTTACCGCCTATGCGGGATTGCTGACCATTGGCAAGCCAAAGCCCGACCAAACGGTGGTGGTGGCCGCCGCCAGCGGCGCGGTCGGCTCTGCCGTCGGCCAGATCGCCCGTCTCAAAGGTGCGCGCGCGGTCGGCATTGCCGGTGGTGCAGACAAATGCGCTTTTATCAAAAACGAACTCGGGTTCGACGCGGTTGTCGATCACCGCTCGCCTGATTTTGCTCGGGAACTCGCACAGGCCTGCCCTGATGGCATCGACGTTTACTTCGAAAATGTCGGTGGTGATGTCTGGAAAGCGGTGTTTCCGCTACTCAATAGCTTTGCGCGTGTGCCGGTCTGCGGGCTGATCGCCCAGTATAACCAGTCCGTGGAGGATGCGCCTGGCCCAGACCGTCTGCCGATGACCATGCGCGATATTCTGACCAAGAGCCTGACCGTGCGTGGCTTTATCCAACGCGAATTTGCCGATCAATTTCCGCAATTCCAGCGCGAGGCGGCAGGCTGGATTGCCGATGGATCGCTACGCTACCGGGAAGACATCGTTGACGGGCTGGAAAACGCCCCTCAAGCCTTTATCGGTCTGTTGGAAGGTAAGAATTTCGGCAAGTTGGTGGTGCGCGTTTCACAGTAAAGTATCACACGATCATCGTCCGGCGGCAAACTCCGCAAGCTTGTTGCCGGAAAGTCGGTAGCGTATCCATTCGGTCTGCGGCTCTGCACCTACAGCATCATAGACCCGGATGGCTGGCGCGTTCCAATCCAACACACTCCATTCGAACCGGCCGCAGCCGGTATCGACAGCAAGTTTTGCCAGATAGCGCAGCATGGTACGCCCGGCACCGCCGCCGCGATGGGCCGGATCGATGTAGAGATCTTCGAGATAAAGCCCCTTGCGGGCCTGCCAGGTGGAGTAATTATAGAACCAGATCGCATGGCCAACAGGGTTCCCCTGCTTTTCCAAGACTACGGCAAACGCAATGGCTCCGTCACCAAACAACGATTGATGCAAGCTTTCGACGGTGGCCTTCACCTCATGCTCGGCTTTTTCGAAAATCGCCAGATCGGTGATGAAGCGAAGGATAACCGGCACGTCCTCTGGACGCGCCTCGCGGATGGAGAAATCCATGCAGAAACCTCAAAAGAAAAGCAGGCCATTTCGGGCCTGCCTGATATTTTTGCTGAAAACACCAATTTTTGGAGACACCAGACCTTATTGGAAAGGCATCCACCAGGATTTGTTGGAATTGGACATTTCCGCTTCCTTCTGGCGACGTTTTTCCTTCTTGGCTTCTGGTTCGCCCAGATCGTCCAGCTTGGCCTGATCTACTTCACGGTAGGAAGCCGGTGGATCGGACAGAACCCGGCGCTGGTCGATATAGGCGCCCTTCTGGATCTTGCGGGCGTCGCGGAAGGCCTGCCATTTCTGGGTTTCGGTCATCGTGCCATTGGTGCCGTTGCCATCAAGAAGCGGCGAACGATAGCTTTGGTTGCCACGGTTGGCATCGGCTTCGGCCACGAGCCTTGTGCGGGTATCCTCAGGGCTTTCGACCCAATCGGGATTATCCTTGCTGGCCAGGGACTGCTGCGGCTGTACCAGCTGCGCGGTCTCACCCTTGGGCGGCAGGACAAGGTCCGGGCGCGGGTTATATGCCGTGTCTGTCGTCTTCTTCTTGCTGCCGATGGAGGCGGCCGAGCCAACATCGTCCACCAATTGTTCCATAGACGTCTTATCAGTGCCATAGGTCGGGCCGCTGGTGCAGCTGCTCAAGGCAGAGCAGGCAGCAAACATGCCAACAAGAACCATCCGTGCCTTAACCATCAATACCTTCCAGCCTTTTTCATGTCCCGGATCCAAAGCTCCGTCAGTCGTAGCAAACATCTTTCCATCCAGCCTCATGCTGAACCGACGGATATCCGCACCGCTGTCGCGTATGGTTTCAGATCGGAACCTCCCGGGCGCCTTATACAGCAAGCTCAGGAGAACATCAAATCGACCATACCGGCACCATCCCGAATAGTTATCGGCGGTATCTTTCCGCCTGATAGAAAATTCCGGCCAATTTCAGGCAGCTTCTACCGGATGATCCTAAAAAGCGCAAATCATCCGGTAAATATTCATCTGTCAGTCAAGTGTCAGTTCGCGCAGGGCCGCCGCATCCCGTGCGGAAACATCGGGATAGTCAGGGTCGGAGCCGACATCGTAGGTGATCCGCCAGGAGCGGGCGCATTTGCGGCCTTCCGCCAGTTTCGGCTCAACTGAGACCGCACCCACATCTGACAACCGGAAGGACTCGGACGGACCTTCACCCTTAACCACCGAAATGGCCGAGGTGATGCAGATTTCGGCAAAATCCTGACCCTCAAGGGCGGCCATGAGATCCGCATCAGCAATATGCACGACGGGAGCCGCTTCCAGCGAGGAGCCGATGCGCTTGTCCTTGCGCTCCACTTCCAGCGCGCCGGTGACGACGCTGCGCACCTTGCGGATCTTTGCCCATTTGCCATCCAGCGGCTGGTTCAGCCACTGCGCCGGGATCATCGGGAACTGTTCCAGATGGACAGAGACCGCGTCCGGGCTGCGCGATAGCCAGGCTTCTTCGGTCGTGAAGGGCAGCATTGGCGCCAGCCACAGCACCATGCAATCAAACAGCTTGCGGATCACGAACAGCGACGCATGGCGGCGCGGCGAAGACGGCGCGTCGCAATAGAGCGCATCCTTGCGGATATCAAAGTAGAAGGCCGACAGCTCGACATTGGCGAAATCGGTCAGCGCCCGGGTGATCTTCTTGAACTCGAAAGCATCATAGCTATCGCGCACCAGCTGATCCAACTCGGCCAGCCGATGCAGCATCAGCTTTTCCAGCTCTGGCAGCGCGTCATAGGCAATGTCTTCGCCATGGTCATGGGCAAGCGTACCGAGCATCCAGCGAACCGTATTGCGGATCTTGCGATAGGCATCGACATTGGTCTGGATGATGGTTTTACCCAGACGCTGATCTTCCCAGTAATCGGTGTTCATCACCCACAGACGCAGGATATCGGCACCGGACTGGGCCATAACATCCTGAGGCGAAATGGTATTGCCGATCGATTTCGACATCTTGCGGCCATCTTCCGCCATGGTGAAGCCATGGGTGATGACAGCGTTGTAAGGCGCACGGCCACGGGTGGCGCAGGATTCCAGCAAGGATGAGTGGAACCAGCCGCGATGCTGATCCGAGCCTTCGAGATAGACATCGGCAGGCCATTTCAGGTCCGGGCGGTCTTCCAGCGTGAAGGTGTGGGTGCAGCCCGAATCGAACCACACATCGAGAATGTCACGCACCTGCGTCCAACGCTCTTGGTTTGGCACACCTTCGAGGAAGCGTTCCTTGGCACCGTCAGCAAACCATGCATCAGCGCCTTCAACCTCAAAAGCTTCCAGAATGCGGGCATTGACAGTCTCGTCTTGCAAGACCTCACCAGCCTCATCGGCAAACACGCAGATCGGAACGCCCCATGCGCGCTGGCGCGACAGTACCCAATCGGGACGGCCTTCGATCATGGCGCGCAGACGGTTCTGACCAGCAGCGGGCACGAAACGGGTGTCATCAATGGCGCCAAGGGCGCGTGAGCGCAGCGTGGTGCCATCACCCAATTCCTTGTCCATGTAGACAAACCATTGCGGCGTATTGCGGAAAATTACCGGCTTCTTGGAACGCCATGAATGCGGATAATCATGCTTGATCCGGCCACGGGCAAACAGGTTGTTGGCGGAGATCAAGGCCTTGATGACACGCTCGTTGGCATCACCCTTCTTGCCGTTGTCGTCCATCACGCGGGCCGCGCCGCCTTCAGCCGAGGGGCCAAAGCCGGGAGCGTCTTCCGTGTAGAAGCCCGCGTCATCGACGGTGAAGGGGATTTTGGACGAGATGCCACGGGCTTCCAAGGAGCGGGCAGCCGACATCCATGCGTCAAAGTCTTCGCGACCATGGCTGGGAGCGGTGTGGACGAAGCCGGTACCGGCGTCATCGGTGACGTGATCGCCGTCGATGAGGGGAACGGGGAAAGAATATGGCGGACGCAGATCATACTCTATGCTTTCGCCAGAACCTCCGGCTCTATCGTAGCGGATGTGGTTCGCCAAATTCGCGTAGAGTGGCTTCAACTCTTCTTTAAAGCTTTCGAAACCGCCGCCAAAGCCGCTCCCCTCTTCAATGATTATTCCATCAAGTGGACTTAGCGGATGGGCGCAGGAGATGGCACAAAGTTCTTCCGCCGTAACCTGACGAACGCGTTTGAACTCCAGCTTGGCCTTGGCAAACGCATCTGCCGCCAGCTTATCGGCAAAGATCAGCTTTTCGCCGGACTGCGGGCCGAAATCATTGGCAGCCTCGGTGACTTCATAAAGACCGTATTCGATCTTGGACGAGAACGAGATCGCACGGTTCCCGGGTATAGTCCAAGGCGTGGTGGTCCAGATTACGACGAAAGAACCATCTAGATCACCTGAAGCATTAACCACCGGAAACTTCACCCAGATCGTATCACTTTCAACCTCGTGATATTCCACCTCGGCCTCGGCCAAGGCGGTGCGTTCCACCACCGACCACATGATCGGCTTGGAGCCACGATAGAGCTGGCCGGATTTGGCGATTTTCAGCAACTCGCCAGCGATGCGGGCTTCCGCGTGGAAATTCATCGTGGTGTAGGGGTTTTCAAAATCACCTTCGATGCCGAGGCGTTTGAACTCTTCCGACTGTTTCTCAATCCAACCAGCCGCAAAATCACGGCATTCCTGACGGAATTCGTTGATCGGAACCTCGTTCTTGTCCTTGCCCTTTTCGCGGTATTTTTCCTCGATCTTCCACTCGATCGGAAGGCCGTGGCAATCCCAGCCGGGAACATAGTTCGAGTCAAAGCCGCGCATCTGGAACGAGCGGGTGATGACATCCTTCAGGATCTTGTTCAGCGCATGGCCGATGTGGATATTGCCGTTGGCGTATGGAGGGCCATCGTGCAGCACGAATTTTTCGCGGCCAGCGGCAGAGGCGCGGAGCTTTTTATAAAGACCCATCTGCTGCCAGCGGGCAACGATTTCCGGCTCTTTTTGCGGCAGGCCTGCGCGCATGGGAAACTCCGTCTGCGGCAGGGCCAGCGTGGCGGAATAGTCTTTTTTATCGGTGGTATCAGTCATGATCTAGCCATAGATGAGAGGCGGCAATGTTTGCGCCTGAAAGAAGAGAAAGTCGGTGACGGGGCGTGGCAGAGCACACGCCGAAAACCCGGACCCTCCGGCTGCTCCTAGAGCGCGCGGAAGGCCGGGCCAATAATTCGCCCGATACTACGGAAAGCTATGGTCAACCCGACTGTTCTCATGATGGCGTTTGTTTAAGCGGTTTCACACCGAAAGAGAAGAGGGAAAGAGAAGCGGCAAAACAACAAGGCGGCCAAGACCGCCTTGCCGAAATTCAATACCTGATCACGCCCGCGCCGGTACCTTGGCAGGGGTGATCAGGTTGACCACAACCGCCACGACAATATTGGCCACGAGCGCCAGAATGCCGGTATAGACGGTGAAATGCGTGTCACCGAAGCTCAGCGTATGCAGCGGCTTTAAGCCATTCAGCCAGACCAGCCATGTGCCGCCGACAAAGCCGACCACCCAGCCCGCCAGCAGGCCCGGAACCCGGAACCAGTTGGAAAACAGCCCGAAAATCAGCGCTGGCAAGGTCTGCAAGATCCAGACACCGCCAAGAAGCTGAAGATCCAGCGCAAATTGAGTCGGTAGGAAGACGATGACCAGCAGCGCCCCGACCTTGACCACCAGCGAGGTGATCTTTGCCACCTGCGCTTCACCGGCATGGGAAACATCCGGGTTGACATAGGCCTTCCAGAAATTGCGGGTGAACAGATTGGCCGCACCAATGCTCATCACCGCCGCTGGCACCAGTGCGCCAATGGCGATGGCGGCAAAGGCAAAGCCCGCAAACCAGCTTGGGAATAGCGACTGGAACAGCATCGGTACGATGTCATTGGGCGTTGCTGGCTTCAGGCCTGCCGCATGGCCCATATAGCCCAGCAGCGCCAAAAGCCCCAATAGCAGCGTATAGGCGGGCAACAGCATGGCATTCTTGCGGATGGTATTGGCACCGTTCGAGGCGAAAATACCCGTCAGCGTGTGCGGATACATGAAGGCCGCGAGCGCCGAACCGAAGGCCAGCGTCGCATAGGCCACGTATTGATTGCCGCCTAGCAACAGACCGCCGGAGCCTTTGGCCTGGAAAGCCGCATCAGCGCTGGCAAACACATTGGCATAGCCGCCAAGCTTCATCGGGATGGCGGCGACGGCAACAATCACCACGATGTAAATCATGATGTCCTTGACGAAGGCGATCAGCGCCGGAGCGCGCAAGCCTGCCGAATAGGTGTAAAGCGCCAGAATGATGAAGGACACCATCAACGGCACTTCGCCATGCAGGCCAAGCGCTTTCAGCACGGCGGCCATGCCAACCAGCTGAAGGGCGATATAGGGCATGGTGGCAATCACCCCTGTTAGCGCCACCACCAGCTCCAAGGCGCGAGAGCCGTATTGGCCATGCACCACATCGCCCGCCGTCACATAGCCATGTTCCTTGGCGCGCCGCCATAAGATTGGCATGACCAGAAACACGAAGGGATAGACAATAATCGTGTAGGGCAGCGCGAAAAACCCATAGGCGCCAACCGCATAGACCAATGCCGGAACGGCAATGACCGTATAGGCGGTATAGAAATCACCACCGACCAGAAACCAGGTGATCCATGTGCCGAATTTGCGCCCGCCAAGCCCCCATTCATCGATATGGGCCATGGTCTCCGGCCTGCGCCAGCGTGAAGCGACAAAACCCATGACGGTGACAAGTGCAAAGAAGAAGATGAAGACGGCCAGCGCCGTCGGATCGATCTCAGTCGTCATTGGGCATGCTCCTGTAGGCGATGTAAATCAGGAGCGATGTCAGGGGCACCCACATCAACTGGTACCAGTAGAAGAATGGAAAGCCGAACAATGAAGGCTCGCGAATATTATAAAATGGAACCCATAATAGGCCGATATACGGAATAACCAGCAGCCAGCAGGCCGCTGTCCAAATACGTTTTTGCATGAAACCCTCTCCCGCAAAAGCAGAGGCGCAACTGCATTGTGCGCCTCAAAGCCCGGCAATCATTTCCGATTCACAGCCGGGCTGCAACCTGAAACCGAAAGCCTTGCGGTCGAAAGAGAAGGAGCGGCCCGTCAGGCCGCAGGCGCGCGGATGTGGTCGCTGGTGAAGCGCCCCAGTTCCACAATCACCGAGGCGGGCGCACGGCAAATTTCATTCATGTGATGATCGCATTCGCTGGCGGCAAACCGCAGGGCGGCCTCTTCCGTTGCAAAAAGACCGCCAACCTGGCCTGCCCGGTCATGGACGACCCACCAACCATGATGATCCCGGCCAATGGTAAAGCGCGGCTCGGTCTTTTTGAAACGTGAAACTTTATCGAGCACATTGCTCATGACGATCATCTCCTGTGAAAAATCGGTTCCTACGAAGAGTCATTGAAAATGGCAGTTCATATTAAGAGGCCTTGGCAGAGGTTTTTGCAGAAACAGTGCCAAGAAGCGTGAGAGCTGCGCGCATCTGGAGCTCCGTCTCGATGCCGACAGGCGTCAAGGGCAAGCGCAATTCCGGACTTAAGCCCAGAATGACACTGAGCCCGAGTTTCGCGGCAGCGATCGGATGTTCGAGTTCCAAAGCTGCGAAAAGCGGCAAAAGCCTGTCCTGAAGCATCCTTGCCGCAGCGCTATTTCCGTAACGAAAGGCATTATGCATGGCGGCCACTTGCCGGGGGGCGATATTGGCGGCAAGCGAAAATGCCCCATGCCCCCCGGCCAGCGCGAAGGCAAGAGCCGTGCGTTCATGACCTGAATAGCAATGCATGCGGACACGGCAGGCAGCAGACAGTTGCGCCGGGCGCGCAATATCGCCAGTGCAATCCACCAGCCCAATGACCGAGGACAGGCGCGCCAGTTTTTCTGCCAGATCGGGCGTGATATCGACAGCGCTTCGTGCGGGGGCGTTGACGATGACCATCGGAAAATCCACGGCTTCCGCGACGGTTTGAAAATGCGCAAACAAGCCCTTCTGTGTCGGCTTGCTATAATAGGGCGTGACCAGAAGAGCTGCGTCGGCACCCAGCGCCTTTGCTTTGAGCGTCAGATCCAGCGTGCTGCGGGTGCAGTTGCTCCCCGTGCCGACGAGAACCGGAACAATGCCATTTGCCGCTTCGACAGCCGTGCGAATGACCGCGATCCGTTCGTCATCGTTCAGGTTGTAAGCTTCACTATTCTCTCCGCAGACCACGAGACCGGACATGCCGGATTGGATCTGCCAGTCAATCAGGCTGACAAGACCGGCATGATCGACTTCGCCATTTCGAAACGGAGTAACGAGATCAGCATAGGCGCCATCGGGCAAACGACGAGGCATAAACATAAAGGGCTCCAAGTGTTCAATAGAACTGGTCAGGCGGGCAGATTGGACCGGGCGACAGCGATCAGCGCCGAAAGAATGGCCGCCGCCCGGTCGCAATGCGTGGCAGAAAACAGCCGATCGGGCTCGCCGTCGCGCACAACGGCAACGCGGCATGACCAGCATCCTGCAGCGGCTTGCAAATTGCGAATTTCGATTTCTGGATTGGCCTTGGCTGCCAGCATCAGCACGGCATCGAGTAGCGCACCGGCGGCGGTCAGCGCGCAGAGCCTCGAATAAAGGCGCGGATCGCTCCGACAGGCCGCGAGCATCGAAAGCTCCCGCACAGCATCCCAGATGTGGTTTTCACGCAAATGAGACGCTTCGGATATGCGCTGAGAAAACGCTTCCAACGAATGTCGGGATTTGTGACAGTGACCCTCAGCGACTTTGTTGCCCAGCATCATCTTAACCTTTCAGTCCAAGCTGCTGCGTTCAGGCAATAATACCAAGGCTCGAAGATGCTGACGCATCCTCGCCTTGAAGGCATTGCAAATATCTCAAATGCATCAGTCGCTTGAGATATTTGCAAACGGAATACGAAGAGTCATCTTCAATGACTCTTCGTATAAGCGCCGCGAATACGGTCACGATGCTGACGATCAGGAATGCCAAAACCATGCTGTTTATCTGCGCCTGGTTTTTCCGAGTCCGCCTCTTGGCCTTGCGATGGGAGCGACGATGGGGAATGCAATAGGCATCCGGCTCGATCGAGGACACGCTAAAAAAGGAAGGGTCGTTGACGATCATGTTCATGCACTCTGTTGGTGACACAAACGATATAGGCGCAGGCGTATAAGTTCTCGATTGGGAATCCGGGAGCGCCATATAAATAAATCATAAAGACAGAGCCGGTCGCCTCCCGGCACGTCAGGCAATGGCATCAAAAGGCGATTTTTCGATCCAGTTCGCCAAGGGGCTTTACACCCGACAGCAATGCCTTTGCCTCTTCCGCATCCTGCCTTATCTGGGCGACCAGCGGATCGAGGCCCTCGAATTTCCACTCATCGCGCAGATGTCCGAAGAAGGAGACACCACAAACCTCGCCGTAGAGATCGCCGGAAAAGTCGAAGACAAAGGTTTCAAGCAGGGCCGCACCATTGTCCGTTACCGTTGGACGATAACCAAAACTGGCGACACCATCATGCAGCGAACCATCGGCCCGGCGCAGGCGCACGGCATAAATGCCGGGACGCAAAGTGGTTTTGGGTGAGAGCGCCATGTTGGCAGTGGGAAAGCCCAGCGTGCGGCCAAGCTGCTGGCCCTTGATAACCTCGGCTTCGACCGTGAAGCGATAGCCGAGCAGGCCAGCCACGTCGCTGATCGCACCCTCGGCCAACAGACCACGAATACGGGTGGAAGAAACCACCTCGGCATTTTCATCGCGGAAGGCATCGAGAAGTGTAACGCCAAAACCGTATTGCGCGCCCATCTCCATCAGGAAGGCCGGGCCGCCTTCGCGCCCCTTGCCGAAATGAAAATCGAAACCCGTCACCACTTGGGCAGCCCCCAGCCAGTCCACCAGCACGGTCTTGACGAAATCCTCGGCGGAACGCTGCGAAAATTCCCGGTCGAATGGATATTCGATCACCGACTGAAACCCCATCGCCTCCAGAAGGCGGGCCTTGAGCGGCGCCGGGGTCAGGCGAAACACCGGGTCCTGTGGGTTGAACACCGCACGGGGATGCGGCTCAAAGGTCAGGACCAAGGCGGGAACGCCGCGTTGCTGTGCCAGCTCCAGCGCGCGGTCGAGTACGCTTTGGTGGCCGCGATGCACGCCATCGAAATTGCCAATGGCAACAACCCCGCCCTTCAGGCTGTCGGGCAGCGGTGTCTTCTTCTCATTGCGGTGAAAAACAGTCATTGTTGTTGTCTCAAGCCAACCGGGGCATCCACCACTTTGGTGTTGCCGCCTCTCGCTCCAGGTAAGCGTTCAGCATAGTCTCGTCTGTCTTGCCGCCCTTGGTGTATTCCGCCGCATGTATGCCGCCGCTAATATAGAGAAGATCAAGGCCGAAGCTAAGCGCGCCCTTCACGTCGGTCGGCATGCCGTCGCCGATGGCGATGATACGGCTGCGGTCAATCGCATTGCCCCGTATTTCCTGCGCTTTCGCCAGGGCCGCCTCATAAATCGGGCTGTGCGGCTTACCAGCATAACGGGTTTCACCACCCATTTCAGCGTATATCGCGGCCAATGCGCCAGCACAGGGGACGAGCCGATGGCCACGCTCCACGATCAGATCGGGGTTGGCAACAATCATCGGAAGTCCGCGTTGGTTCAAGCCGTCAAGCATTCCGCGATAGTCTTCCGGCTGCTCCTCTTCGTCATTGAACAGTCCCGTGCAAATAATGGCGTCGGCCTCGTCTGCCGGAACCAGTTCAACATCGAGCCCCTGAAACAGCGACAGATCCTGGCTCTGCCCGATCAGAAAAGCGCGGCGTGGGGCTTTTTCAATCAATTTTCTCGTCACATCACCGGAAGAAACGATAGCGTCATAGGCCGTTTCCGGGACGCCGATTTGATCAAGCATTATCTTCACACGGTCTGACGGCCGTGAGGCATTGGTAATGAGCACGACGGAAACGCCATCGGCACGGGCCTGCGACAGGGCCTCTCCTGCCGCCGGAAAAGCATCGATTCCATTATGCAAAACGCCCCAGACATCCGACAGGATGACATCGTAACCCTGGGTGATTTCATTGAGCGTATCGATAGGTTTTGCCATGGAATCCGTTGCCTGCTGAAAGAACTGGGGCTGACATGGCAAAGCTGCGCTGCAATTGCAAGAGATTTGCCGGAATGGCCGGGTTTTCAGCGACGTTCCGACGCTGATCACACGGCTTCAAGATTCCACAGCACTCCAGCCACAGCCGTCAGCCCCAACACGGTTACCATGCCGATCTTCAACCGTATCAAGAGAAGCGCCGAGCCTGCGAACAAAAGCAGAGACGGGATGTCGAGCGAAGCAAGGTGCGGCCACCAGAGGCCTGGAGCCCGCTCGCCCGGCCATAAGGTGCTGAACGGAATGCGGCCCACTTTCGCAAACAGCACATGCAGCCCGAACCAGACCGCGAGATTGCCGATCACCCCGACCACAGCGGCGGTAATGGCCGAAAGCGCTCCATCCGCCAGCCTGTTACCGCGCAAACGCTCAATCAACGGCGCCCCGGCGAAGATGAAGACAAAGCTTGGCACGAAGGTCGCCCAAGCCGTCAGCAGCGCCCCGGCCACGCCCGAGATCAGTGGCATTACACTATCCGCATCACGAAACGCCGCGAGGAAGCCGACAAAGGATAGGACTAGGACCAGCGGTCCCGGCGTGGTTTCGGCTAGCGCCAGGCCATCGACCATCTCACCGGGGCGCAGCCATTGATAATGCTCCACGGCCACCTGCGCCACATAAGCCAAAACGGCATAGGCCCCGCCGAAGGTAACAAGCGCCATGCGGGCGAAAAACAGGAAGATCTCGGTGAGCCGCGCGCTGCCATCAAACAGCGCCAGCACGGCCAGCGGCGCCAGCCACAGGCCTACCCATCCGAGGAAAGACAGCGCCATATGCCACCAGTTCAGCGGTATTTTCACTGTGGCAGGCTCTGATATTGGGACGGGCTGCCCATAGGCGCGGATCAGCCCGGCCAGGGCCGCGAGCAGGACGACGACAGGAAAGGGTAGCGCCAGACAAAACAGCGCGAGAAAGGCGAATACTGCGACAAGCCGGTGAAAGGTTGATTTCAGCGCCCGACCGCCAATGCGGAGCAGCGCTTGCAGGACGATCGCCAGCACCGCAGCCTTCAACCCGAAAAACAGACCCGAAACCCAGGCAATGTCGTGGTAGAGCGCATAGGCCGCAGAAAGACCGATCATCACCGCCAGGCCAGGCAAGACGAAAAGCAACCCGGCAATCAGCCCACCACGAATTCCGCCGTTCAACCAGCCGATATAGGTGGCGAGCTGTTGAGCCTCAGGCCCCGGCAAAAGCATGCAGTAATTCAACGCATGCAGGAAACGCGCTTCGGTAAGCCAGCGTTTTTCATCGACGACGATACGATGCATCAGGGCGATCTGTGCGGCAGGACCACCAAAGCTCAACAGGCCGACCGACCAGAATGCGGCACAGATCGTCCCCAATGGCACAACCGGAACATGCTCTTGCCCTTTTGCCATGTCAGAGAGTTCCGTCATGCGCCCGTCGTCCCTTTAAGGCATATATTTTTTGAACGGCGTCCTTGACTCAGTCAGAGGCCGTGCTTATCTCAGGCTCGCTAGCACTCAAACAGACAGAGTGCTAACAATATCCATGCGGGGCCGTTTCGGCCCGCGAATGTCATTTGATCGAGGGATTAGACAATGGCAAGCACCAATTTCCGCCCGCTGCACGACCGCGTTGTTGTTAAGCGCGTTGAGTCCGAAGAAAAGACAAAGGGCGGCATTATCATTCCTGACACCGCCAAGGAAAAGCCAGCTGAAGGCGAAATCATCGCTGTCGGCCCAGGCGTTCGCGACGACAAGGGTGCGCTCGTTGCCCTGGACGTCAAGGTTGGCGACCGCGTTCTGTTCGGCAAGTGGTCCGGCACCGAAGTCAAGCTCGATGGCGTTGACCTGCTGATCATGAAGGAAGCCGACATCATGGGCGTAATCGGCTGATTTAGCCTGATCACCCCTTCTTCCTTTTAGACAATTCACCAATGGGTTAGACACCCGGGAGTTTGAAAAATGGCTGCTAAAGAAATCAAGTTTGGCCGCACTGCGCGCGAAAAGATGCTGCACGGCGTTGATATCCTCGCTGACGCTGTCAAGGTCACGCTCGGCCCCAAGGGTCGTAACGTTATCATCGACAAGTCGTTCGGCGCTCCGCGCATCACCAAGGACGGTGTATCGGTTGCCAAGGAAATCGAACTGGAAGACAAGTTCGAAAACATGGGCGCCCAGATGGTTCGGGAAGTTGCTTCCAAGACCAACGACATCGCAGGCGACGGCACCACCACGGCTACCGTTCTGGCCCAGGCTATCGTGCGCGAAGGCAACAAGGCTGTTGCTGCCGGCATGAACCCAATGGACCTGAAGCGCGGCATCGATCTGGCTGTTGCTGAAGTTGTGAAGGACCTTCAGGCCAAGGCCAAGAAGATCTCCACTTCTGAAGAAGTTGCTCAGGTTGGCACGATCTCTGCAAACGGCGACACGCAGGTCGGTAAAGACATTGCTGAAGCCATGCAAAAGGTTGGCAACGAAGGTGTTATCACCGTCGAAGAAGCCAAGACCGCTGAAACCGAACTTGAAGTCGTTGAAGGCATGCAGTTCGACCGCGGTTACCTGTCGCCTTACTTCGTCACCAACCCTGAAAAGATGGTTGCTGACCTGGAAGACGCATACGTTCTGCTGCACGAAAAGAAGCTCTCCAACTTGCAGGCTATGCTGCCAGTTCTGGAAGCTGTTGTGCAGACCGGTAAGCCACTCGTCATCATCGCTGAAGACGTTGAAGGCGAAGCTCTTGCAACGCTGGTTGTTAACAAGCTGCGTGGCGGCCTGAAGATTGCTGCTGTCAAGGCTCCTGGCTTCGGCGATCGCCGCAAGGCTATGCTGGAAGACATCGCTATCCTGACCGGTGGTACTGTTATTTCCGAAGACCTCGGCATCAAGCTCGAAACTGTCACCCTCGACATGCTCGGCCGCGCCAAGAAGATCTCCATCACCAAGGAAAACACCACCATCGTTGATGGCGCTGGTCAGAAGTCCGACATCGAAGGCCGCGTTGCCCAGATCAAGGCTCAGATCGAAGAAACCTCTTCTGATTACGACCGCGAAAAGCTTCAGGAACGTCTGGCCAAGCTGGCTGGCGGCGTTGCCGTAATCCGCGTTGGCGGCTCTACGGAAATCGAAGTCAAGGAACGCAAGGACCGCATCGACGACGCTCTGAACGCAACACGCGCTGCTGTTCAGGAAGGCATCGTTCCTGGCGGCGGTACAGCTCTGCTGCGCTCCTCCACCAAGATCACCGTTAAGGGTGTAAACGACGACCAGGAAGCTGGCATCAACATCGTTCGCCGCGCTTTGCAGTCCCTGGTTCGCCAGATTGCAACAAACGCTGGTGACGAAGCTTCGATCATCGTTGGCAAGATCCTCGACAAGGACAACGACAACTACGGCTACAATGCCCAGACCGGCGAGTTTGGTGACATGATTGCCATGGGTATCGTTGACCCGGTTAAGGTTGTTCGCACAGCTCTGCAGAACGCAGCTTCGGTTGCTTCCCTGCTGATCACCACGGAAGCCATGATTGCTGAACTGCCGAAGAAGGATTCGGCTGGCGGCGGCATGCCTGACATGGGCGGCATGGGTGGCATGGGTGGCATGATGTAATAAGGCGCAAGCCTTATTACTGAAGACCCCTTGCAGCCTGGCCTATGCTCTTTAAGTCGTTCAGCGCGTCAAGCGCGCTGAACTGGCGGCATGGGCGGTATGATGTAATAACGCGGAAGCCTTATTGCTCAAACGCTTGATACAGTTCAGACTCTCTACAAGGGCGGCTTTTAAAGTCGCCCTTTTGCTGTTTAAAAGGACTTACGCCCGCGTGTCCGAAAAAGATTTTTTTGAATATTGCTTCACCTGTTGTTGAGGGCGCGAGCAATCCACAGCGCAACTTGAATGCCATCATCGGATGGAGCCAAGAGTAGCTTTCTGGCCATTTCGACTGAGGATACTGCCAGGGATGCTGGATTTATTATTTTTCTTCGGCTTCCTCATGAAATAGAAAATCCATTTCATTTAAAAGAACGCTTAAATTTAACTTTTTTTTACCAATTTTCCTCAGTATATGAATCACATTCATTATTTATAACGCATGGCACGCTGAAGCCCGCTGCAATGTTTTGAAGGTGGGGCATTGTCGCACGGAAAAAACGCGAGCTTCAGAAGAAAAGAATAAGCGTGAGATCCGTGAAAGTTTGACGTAGCCGTTCGTTCTTGGCTGCAAAAACGCATCCTGCTTTTGCGGCATTGGTCTCGAAAAGAAGAAGCCCAGATCAATATTTGGATCGTGCCGGTTGAACAATACGTCTGATGGGGAATGTCTTGTTTAAAATTGCGGGATTGACGCAAACGGCAGACGCCGAAGAGATTGCCGATAACAACGGCATCGGCAGTTGGACCTTGCCTTACGGCCTTATCGAGAAATGGTCGGGCGACCTTAACAATGGCGTGGTCAAAATTGGCGCAAAAACCGCGAAATTTCATGGCTTGAGTAGCCAGGAATGTGGCCTTCTGACGATCACCCGCTGCTATGACTATAAGGATAGGGTGTCTATTCTCGAAATATTCGAAAAGGCAGCCAGCACAGTGTCCTCTTTTTACTATTCCACCGTAATCGTCAAAAGCCTTTCGACCAAACAACCGGTCTTTTGCATGGGAAAGTCCTGTGCGCTCGGCAGCCATAATGGCTCGATTGCTGGCGTGTTCATTTTCCCGGCTCTGTCGTGAAGCAGGCTTGTAAGAGCGGTCATTGAAGATGACGCGTCCCATTTCACCTTCAAACATCTCAAGCCTCTGATGTATTTGAGTATCTAATTCATTCAAGGCGAAGGTACGTGATCATTATCGATGCTTGTCGCGTCAGCATGGCGCCGGCGAATGTTGGTCATGTGTGGCCTGAATGCGCACCCTACCCGAACGGGTGGGGTTGGGTCTCGCAATCCTACTCTTCTGGCAGGCTGGTCGCGCCTGAGTTGTGAGCCTAAACTCTCCTTCATGAGTTTCAGCAGGGAGACGTTAGAGGCATGATGGCGGGCAGGCACCCATTCGATCCGGTGACCCAGGAAATCATCGAGGGCAAGTTGATTGCCACCGTTGATGAAATGGGCATCGTTATGGCCCGCACAAGCATGAGCCCGGTGATCTACGAAGTGCTGGATTTTGCCTGCGGTGTCTTGACGGCAAAGGGTGAGTTGATCGCCCAGATGAACGGCATCACGCTGTTTACCGGCACATTCGGCCGTCAGGTTAAAGCGTTGATCGACCGTTTCGGGACGGATATGGCCGATGGCGATATTCTGCTGACCAACGATCCCTATGCCGGGGGAACGCATGCTTGCGATTTCGCGATCGTCAAACCGATTTTCGTCGATGACGTGCTGCTCGCCTTTGCCATCAATGTCGCGCATTATCTCGATGTTGGCGGATCGGTTCCGGGCAGTCTTTCGCCTGCTGCGACTTCGGTTTACCAGGAAGGTCTGCGGTTGCCGGGCGTCAAGATCGTTCGCAACGACATGCTATCTTCTGATATTCTACACATCATCTCGGAAAATGTCCGGATGCCTGAGATCGCGCTTGGCGATCTGACGGCGCAGATCGCCACGGTGCGGGTCGCGGCCCGGCGGATGAACGAATTCACGGCCAAATACGGCGCTCCTACCTTGATCGCCGCTTTCGACCATATCCTCAATGTCAGCGAACGACAGAGCCGTCAGGCGATTGCCGCACTTCCGGATGGCGTTTACCGGGCCAGCGACATTATCGATGGCGATGGCGTCACAACCGATCCAATTGCCGTGCAAGTCGCGGTGACCATTGCCGGCGATCAAATCACCGCCGATTTCACCGGTTGTCCACCGGCCGTGGCGGGACCGATCAATTGTGCGCGTGGCGCGCTGGAATCAGCCGTCAGGACGATCCTGAAGGCACTTGTGGCACCGCAGTCGCCGTCCAATGAAGGCTGGTTCCGGCCTTTGAATGTGATCGCACCGTCGGGAACCGTGTTTACCGCCGAAAAACCCTCGCCGACCGGATGGTATTACGAAGGGTCTGTCCATGCATCGGAACTGGTCTGGAAGGCGCTGGCGGCGCTGGTGCCGGAGCGGTTTTCGGCTGGCTCCTATTCCAGCCTTTGTGTCGCCTATATCTCCGGAAACGACCGCAGTGGCCGACCCTTCATTCACATTGAGCCACAGCATGGCGGCTGGGGTGCCGGCGTCAATCGGGATGGTGCCAATGCGCTGATTTCCCTGACGGATGGCGATACCTACAATTATTCCGTCGAAGTGATCGAGGCGCGGTTTCCGTTGCTAGTGCGGCGCTATGGCCTGAATATCGAGGGCGGCTCCGGGGCCGGACGGATGCGTGGCGGTTTCGGGATCATCAGGGAATATGAAATCCTTGGCGACAAGGCGTCCGCCTATTGCAGCTTTGGCCGCACCCGCACCCTGCCATGGGGCATGGACGGCGGCCATGATGGTACGCCCAATAGCCTCCAGGTGCTTGCTGCATCAGGCGAAAACGCCTGCTATGGCCGCTCTGCCGATATTGCGCTGAAGACGGGCGATGTCGTGCGCATCGTCACCGGCGGCGGCGGCGGATGGGGCGATCCCGGCGATCGCGATCCGGCTTTGGTTGAAACAGATTTGAAGAATGGTTTTGTCAGCGCGGAGGCAGCGACCAGCCTCTATGGTTACCGTGGGAGGATTGAAGAATGATCCGATTGGCAACAGATGTAGGTGGAACCTTTACCGATCTTGTCGGCTATGATGAGGGCAGCGGCGAAATTTTCACCGCGAAAAGCCTGACGACGTCAGATAACCAGTCTGGCGGCGTACTCGATGCGATCGATGTCAGCGAGCGCAAGGATGGTTTGCGGGTCCGCGACATTACCTTCTTTGCCCATGGCGGCACCACGGTGATCAACGCGATTACCGAGCGCAAGGGCGCAAAGACCGCACTCATCACCACCGCCGGGTTCCGCGATGTGCTGGAAATCGGCCGTGGCAACCGGCCTGACCTTTACAATCTGCATTTCCATAGTCCCGAGCCTTTCGTGCCCCGCCATCTTCGCTTCGAGGTGCGGGAACGGGTCGATGCGTCCGGCAATGTGCTCCTGCCGATCGAATTGAACGACTTGCGCGAAATCATCCGCGTCTGCACAGCGGAGGATGTGGATGCGGTCGCCATCCTGTTCCTGCACAGCTACGCCAATCCCGAGCATGAGAAGGTCTGTGCCGATATTCTGGCCGATGCCTTGCCATTTGCCTCGATCTGCGCCAGCCACGAGGTTTCGCGGCAATGGCGGGAATATGAGCGCACCAATACGACCGTGCTGAATGCCTATGTGCAGCCGGCCATCCAGCAATATTTCGAAATGATGGAATTCGCGCTCGCCAAGCGCAACCTGACTTGTCCTTACTATGCCATGCAATCCAATGGTGGCATTTCCTCTTTCGATCAGGCTGTGCAACAGCCGCTGACATTGGTGGAATCTGGCCCAGCGGGCGGGGTCGCCGGGGCAGCTCGCATCGGCGTGGAGCTTGGAGAGAGCGAAATCCTGTCGCTGGATGTTGGCGGCACAACAGCCAAATGCTCGCTGATCCATGATGGGCGTCCGACGCTGAATACCGAATACCGGTTGGAACACACCCGCATCCAGCCTGGCTATCCCGTGCAGGTCCCGGTCGTCGATATCGTCGAAATCGGTTCTGGCGGCGGCTCTATCGCCTGGATCGATGCGCGCGGCAGCTTGCGAGTTGGCCCCGAAAGTGCCGGTTCTGCCCCTGGACCGGCCTGTTACGGGCGCGGCGGCACAAAGCCGACGCTGACTGATGCATTGCTGACGCTCGGCATTTTCGATCCCGCTACCTTTGCCGATGGCACGCTGCATCTGGATAAGGAAAAGGCGGCAAGCGCCATTGCAACCGTGGCCGGGCCGATGAATATGTCGATTGAGGATGCTGCCGGTGCGATCATGGACATTGCCCATGCCAGCATGATCAATGCCCTGAAACTGGTGACGGTTCAGCGCGGCCATGATCCTCGCGATGCTAATCTGGTGATCAGTGGTGGCGCCGGTCCGGCGCTGGCGAGCCATCTCGGGCGCGAATTGCGTGTGAAGGCAACGGTCGTGCCGCCGCATCCCGGGATTTTTTCCGCATGGGGCATGCTGGCTGCCGAACCCCGTGCCGACTTCCGCGAAACCTGGTTTCACCTGTTGGCCGACCGGGCATTGGAGGAGGCCGCTACCCGGTTCACATTGCTGGAGCGTCAGGCCATCGCCTATTTTTCGGCAGGCGCCGAGGCGCAGGTGGCATTCAATCACCAGATCGAAGCGCGCTATAAAGGTCAGGAACATGGTGTTTTTGCGCGGTTTGAGGCTGGCGACACCATTGAAACTTTCAGCCAAAGGTTTCATGATGTTCATGAACGCGCCTATGCTTTTCGCCTGCCCGCAGCCGAGATTGAACTGACGACGCTGCATCTCGAAGCCGTTTTGAAAGGGCAGGTCATTTCCCTGCCAAAACTGAAAAGGCAAGACATGACGATTGACGCGGCCAGGGTCGGCGACAGGAAGGTTTATTTCGGTCGATCCATGGGTTGGCAGACCTGTGCCGTTTACGAGCGAGCCCGGCTTCCTGTCGGTCAGCCTGTATTCGGTCCACTGCTGATCGAAGAGGCGACGGCAACGACGCTGGTGCTTGAGGGCCAGTCAGCCAGCCTGACCGAAACTGGTATTCTTGTCATTCACGAAACGGACATGCAGGCCGCATAGGATGGCCATATCCATCAGCATAGACGCTGTGACGCGCAGTCATGGTCCGGTGCGGGCGGTCGATGACCTGTCTCTGGAGATCAAGGCAGGGGAGTTCTTCACCCTGCTTGGGTCTTCCGGCAGTGGCAAAAGCTCGCTGTTGAAGCTGATTGGCGGATTTGACCAGCCGAATGCGGGCAGGATCCTGTTTGACGGTCAGGATATGGCAGCCGTGCCGGCTAATCGCCGCCCGGTTAATACCGTGTTTCAGGGGCTCGGTCTGTTTCCGCATATGTCGGTGGCGCGCAATATTGGTTATGGATTGAAGCTGCGCGGTCTTTCCGGCGCGGCCCTTGATGCAAAGGTCGGGGAGGCACTGGATCTGGTGGAACTGTCCGGATTTGGCGAGCGTGATGTCAATCTTCTGTCCGGCGGTCAGCGGCAGCGTGTGGCTCTGGCGCGTGCGCTGGTGATGGAGCCTGGCATATTGTTGCTGGACGAGCCTTTGACCGGTCTGGATGAGCGGCTTCGCCAGCAGATGCGTAATGAATTCGGCCGCTTGCACAAGCGCACCGGCGCCACGTTCATTCTCGTTACCCATAATCAGGACGAAGCGCTCAGCCTGTCCGACCGGATGGCAATCATGCATCAGGGCCGGATCGAACAGCTTGGTCGGCCCGACCAGTTTTTTCATGCGCCCGCCAATGCCTTCGTCGCCCGGTTCATCGGCATGGATAATCTGCTGCGGCCTGAGCGGCTGGAAGGATCTGGCGCGGACACTGTGGCAATCATTGCTGGACAATCCGTGCCGGTCACGGTCCCGGATGGCAATGTTAGCGCCAACCTGGTGGTGATCCGCTCCGACCGGCTGGTCATCGAGCCCGAGGTCCTGACTGCATCTGGCGATGGGGCATTGCGTCAATTGGTGCTGCGCGTGGTTGCGACCACTTTTCGCGGCTTGCATCGGGATGTCACGCTGGCGTTTGGCGACGGGCAGACTTTGACGGCGATCTGCGACGCGGATGCGCCGTCTTTGAGTGTCGGGCAGGATGTGGGCCTGTCGATAAAGCCGGGTGCCGCTCTTTTGACATCCGACAAGGAATTGCCGCTTGCGGTGTAAAGCCGCCGCCTGTGGCATGAGACGTGCATAAAATGGGGTCTCATCAGTGAGAACAAGGGAACAACAATGGCGACGAGTTTGAAAAATGGATTTTCGGTCAACCGAAGCAATATGCAGCGGCGCGACCTCTTGAAATTTGCCGGTGCCGGCGGGTTGGCGCTGGCTGCCGGTCATCTGGGCCTTGGCCGTTCGGCCTTTGCCGCAGAGGCGAAATCTGTGGCTTTCTGGGGCACGGCGACGCTGGATATCGGTGAAAAATGGGCGGAATTTGCCACCCAAAATGGTGTGAAGCCGGAATTTACCGACAATGGAAACGACCTTGGTCCTGTCATTGCCCGTCTGGCCGCGGGCAATGCCAATGATCTCTTCGACATCGGCGGTTTTCAGGGCGGCGCTGAAAAGGAACTGGCTCGTCAGGGCGCGATTATCCCTTGGGATGTCAGCAAGATCGCCAATTACGACAGTATCTGGCAGTGGGCGCGCGACATTCCCTACCTCAAGCACGAGGGCAAGCAATACGGCATTCCGACCGTGGTCAATGCCGACTCGATCATCTATCGCTCCGACAAGCTCGGCAAGGTCGATAGCTATGGCGTAATCTTCGACCCGAAGATGAAGGGCAAGGTCGCCATGGAGGATGCCTGGATCAACAGCGCGATCTTCGCTGCGATCTACCTCAAGGAAGGCGAGAACAAGCCGATCAAGGACCCGGGCAATCTGAGCGAATCCGAACTTGGTCTGGTGATGGAATTCCTGATCAAGCACAAGAAGGACGGACAGTTCCGCACCTTCTGGAATGGCTGGGAACAAGGCGTCCAGCTGGTTGCCAATGAAGAAGTCGATGCGATGACCGGCTGGGAGCCGATTGTCTATGAAGGCCGCAAGCGCGGACTTAAAGTCGATTATGCCGCCCCCGTCGAGGGTTATGAAGGCTGGGCCAATAATACGGTTCTGCTCAAGGGCGCTAGCGAACGTGGTGTGAGCGATGCCGCGCATCAATTCGTCAATGGCCTTTTGGGCGGTCTCTATGGCTGCGAGCTTGGCAAGGCGCGGGGCTATCTCGTCCCGACCGACAACAATGTTGTCTATGCCAAGGCACATCCTGACGAATACAAGCCGGAAGAGGTGCAGGCACGGGCCGACCACGTCAAAGCCAAGTTTGCCGGCAAAGTGTTCTGGCAGAACACCCGCCCGGACAATTTCCAGCTCTATGAAGAATGGTGGCAGAAACTCCGCAATGCTTAACAGTCTATCCAATAATCGCCGCTGGCCGTCTGCAAATAGCAATTTCTCCGCTTGAATGATGCACGCATTTCCTAACGAAAAACTGCTTCGCACTTTTCCTGGAATGCTTGTACTCACGTACCTTAAGTACGCTCCGTTCCGGTTCTCGAAATCACCATTTTCGCCAGGCCAGCAGCAATTCTTGAACAGACTGTAAGACCGTATCTGTGGTTTCCATGGGGCATAAACCCTAAAGTCAGCCTGTCGCCGTGTTTCGCCCGGCGACAGGCCTCTGATGATTTGACTGCGCCATGCGTTTTGTGAAATTCATGAAAAATGCCGCAATGCTTTAAATTTGCTGCATAATTACCCATGGAGCGTGCATGAAATCGACCGGACGACTGCCTGTCTTGCTGATGGCGCCGCCTGTTCTGGCGCTGGGGACGCTTGGACTTGCGCCGTTGCTGGTGGTGCTGGTGTGGAGCTTCTGGTCCTGGGACCCATTGACCTACTGGATCAAGCCGGATCTCAGCCTGGCGGGCTACGCCGCCATTCTCCAGGCCGGACGCTGGACGGTGATTGTTTCCACGCTTGCCAAGGCCTTTCTGACGGCGGGTATCTGTCTGGTGTTCGCTTATCCCGCCGCCTATGCGGTGCATTTCCTGGCGGGCCGCAGGCTGTCGGTGGTGCTCCTGGCTTTGATGACGATTCCGTTCTTCACCTCCTACCTGATCCGCTCGTTTTCCTGGCGGCTGGTGCTGGGGCGAACCGGCGTGATCAATGGTTGGCTGCAACATTTCGGCCTGACCAGCGCGCCGGTCGATTGGCTGCTGTTCAGCGATTTCGCTGTCATTGTCGGGCTGGTTGCTTCCTATCTGCCATTTGCCACCTTTCCTTTGCTGCTCGCCATGCGTCGGGTGGATGCGACCGTCCTTGCCGCCGCGCAGGATCTCGGTGCTGGTTTCTGGCGCATACTCGTCACCATTCTCCTGCCGCTCACCCGGTCCGGTCTGTTTGCTGGCTTCCTGTTCGTGTTCGTGATGGTTGCGGGCTCATCGACCGAAGTGCAGATGCTCGGCGGGGCAGGGGCCTCCATCGTCACTGTGATGATCAACGATGTGATGCGGGTGGCGAATTATCCGCTGGCCTTCGCCATTTCCACCATCGTCCTGATCGTGGTGTTCGGCATGGTGCTAATTGGAAACCGGCTGTTTGGGCTGGCGGCACTGTTTGGAGATCGCTCGGCATGATGAGGGCAGAGGGACGGGCAAACCAGATATTGATTTGGGCCATGACGATTTTCGGCCTGGTGGCAATCTATGCGCCGCCGCTTTATCTGCTGGGGGTCTCCTTCAATCCGTCGCTCCAGCCCGGGCTGCCAAACCTGTCGGACCTGACGGTGAAATGGTATGCCGCCCTTCCAGCGGAAACGGCGCTGATGGCGGCTCTTTGGCAATCGGCCAGCGTCGCCCTGTTGACGGCAACGGGCGCCACGCTGCTGTCGCTTATGGCGGCACTGGCCTATTTCGAATTGCGCAGGATCCGCGATCTATGGTTTCTTGCCGTGATCCTGCCGATGTTCGTGCCGGGTGTTATCCAAGGGCTGGCGCTGTCCACTGTGTTCAGCCGCAGCGGCATCAAGCCCTCGACCTGGACAATTACCGCCGGACACTTGCTTTGGGCCATGCCTTTTGCGTTTATCGTCATTCTCACCGGTTTTTCCGCCGTGCGGCCCGTGTTTCTGATGGCGGCAGCGGATCTGGGGGCCAGCCGCTGGCGGCAGTTTCGTGACATTACCCTGCCGCTGATCCGTCCGGGCCTGATCAGCGCCTTCATCTTTTCATTCCTGTTGTCGCTAAACGAGTTTACCCGCGCCTTCTATCTGGCCGGGCGGCAGAATACCCTTCCGGTCGTGTTGTTCGGCAAGATGAATGGTGGCGCGTCGCCGACGATCTATGCGATGTCCGGGGCGATTTTCATTGTCTCGGTGTTTTGCGTGGCTGTCATTGCCGCTTTTGCAGGTTCCAAAACCAAAGCCGGGTAATCCTCATCAAGGAGCGTATTGGCCGATCCAACGGGCCGCAGGCTCGATGCCGCCGAGTGGAAACAGATGCAGCTTACTGATATTGCTCTGCGGATTTTCAGCCTTGTAGGCGATCAATTGCCCAACCATATCCGTCGGCTCATAAGGCATCAGCAGTTTACGCAGGTCGAGCGCGCGTTTTTGCAGCACTTTCAAGGAGGGGCCGACGCCGCAGGAGATTGCATATTTGATCAGTGTCTGAAGCTTGGCGGGACCGGCAATGCCGACATGGATCGGCAATGCAATTCCGAGTGCGTCGATTCGCTCGGCCCAGTCGATGATCACTTTGGCGTCGAAGGCAAATTGGGTGACAATGGCCATTTGCGCATCCGTCCGGCTGGAGAAGTCCAGCTTCCAGCGCAGCGCCGCATCGATTTGCGTGGTGGAGCCATCGGCATCGATATCGCGATTGCCTTCCGGGTGGCCGGCAATATGCAGGCGGGTAAAGCCGAGCCTGTCAAACAACCCGGTTTCAATCAGCTCTATCGAACTGGAAAGCGTGCCGCGTGGCTTTGCAATGCCGCCAGCCAGCAGAAGTGCCTGGCGTACATCGGCTTCATCCCGGTATTGCTTCAACAGGTCTTCCAGTTGCGTGGCATCGGCTAGGCTTCGGGCCGGAATATGTGGCATGACCGGAAAGCCTTCTTCGTGAAGGCGCCTGGCGGTCGCAACCATGTCCTCGAAAGGCGTACCATCGACATGGGCGATGTAGATTCGGGTACCCGCTGGCAGCAGAGCCTGGAAACTGTCGATTTTCGCCGCTGTTCGCGGAGTGACCTCAATGGACCATGTGTCCAGAAGATTGCCCTGATCGGCAGAATATTCGCGATGATCCGTCAGAACCGCTTTGTCCATCATGGTCTTTCTCCGCAATGCTTCCGCCAGTCTTTAGCATCTCCATGGCGAAAATCCGCTCGAATTTGCGACAAGCTCAAGTCACTGATGCATTTGAGATATTCGTAATATCTTCATCCGGGAGGATATAAGCCCTTTTCGGCATGAAAAAGTAATGTCGTGTCATCAGGTTGAAGCATTTTTCCGGGAAAAGGCCGGAGCGACTTGCCTTCAAGGGCCAGATTTCTTAAACGACCCCTTCGAATTCATGGAAAGGCGTGGCCATCGTGCTTCAGACCCCGTTTTATCTCATCGACAAGAGCAAGCTTCTTTCCAATATGGAAAAGATTGCGCTTCTGCGCGAGACCTCCGGTGCCAAGGCTTTGCTGGCGTTGAAATGTTTTGCCACCTGGTCGGTCTTCGACCTGATGCGCGAGTATATGGATGGCACCACCTCGTCCTCGCTTTACGAGGTCCGACTTGGCCGCGAAAAATTCGGCGGTGAGACTCATGCCTATAGCGTTGCCTATGGCGATAATGAAATCGACGAGGTGATTTCCCACGCCGACAAGATCATCTTCAATTCGGTAGGCCAGTTGGAACGCTATGGTGACAAGGCCTCCGGCATTACCTGTGGCTTGAGGCTGAACCCGCAGGTCAGCTCCTCCAGCTTTGATCTGGCCGATCCGGCCCGGCCGTTTTCGCGGCTTGGGGAATGGGATGCCGCCAAGGTGGAAAAGGTCATGGACCGCATCAGCGGCTTCATGATCCATAACAATTGCGAAAACAAGGATTTCGCCCTGTTCGACAGCATGCTTGCTGACATCGAGGCGAAATTCGGCGCGCTTTTGCATCGTGCCGAATGGGTCAGCCTTGGCGGCGGCATTCACTTTACCGGCGAAGATTACCCGCTGGCGCAGTTTGCCGAGCGGCTGAAGCGGTTTTCGGGACATTATGGCGTCCAGGTCTATCTGGAGCCGGGTGAGGCCTCGATCACCAAATCGACGACGCTGGAAGTTTCGGTTCTGGACACGCTGTATAATGGCAAGAACCTCGCTATCGTCGATAGCTCAATTGAGGCTCATATGCTCGACCTGCTGATCTACCGCGAAACCGCCAAGCTGGAGCCGAATGCAGGCGACCACAGCTATATGATCTGCGGCAAATCGTGCCTGGCTGGCGATGTATTTGGCGAGTTTCGTTTCCCTGAAGCCTTGAAGGTCGGCGACCGGATTTCCATCCAGGATGCCGCAGGCTATACGATGGTCAAGAAGAACTGGTTTAACGGCGTGAAAATGCCGTCCATCGCCATCCGTGAACTGGATGGCAGCATCAGGACTGTCCGCGAGTTTTCCTATGCGGACTTTGAACAAAGCCTCTCCTGAGGCTTCTGACGATTGGACAAAAGGAGTTAGTCCGCATCATGAAGAAGAACGTGCTCATTATCGGCGCTGGCGGCGTCGCCCAGGTCGTTGCGCATAAATGCGCCCAGAACAACGACGTGCTGGGTGATATCCATATCGCCTCGCGCACCAAGGGCAAATGTGACGCCATCATCGCCTCCGTGCATGAGAAAAAGGCGATGAAACAGCCGGGCGTGCTGGAAGGCCATGCGCTTGACGCGCTGGATATCGACGCCACCAAGGCGCTGATCGAAAAGACCGGCTCGCAGATCGTTATCAATGTCGGCACCGCCTTCCTCAATATGTCGGTGCTGCGCGCCTGCATGGATACCGGCGTTGCCTATATCGACACGGCGATCCACGAAGAGCCGAACAAGATCTGTGAAACGCCGCCATGGTACGGAAACTACGAATGGAAGCGGGCCGCTGAGTGTGAAGAGAAGGGCATTACCGCCATTCTCGGCGCTGGGTTCGATCCCGGCGTGGTCAATGCCTATGCCCGCCTTGCCAAGGATGAATATCTCGACAAGGTCACGGATGTCGATATCGTCGATATCAATGCTGGCAGCCATGGCAAATATTTCGCCACCAATTTTGATCCAGAAATCAATTTCCGTGAGTTTACCGGCGTCGTCTATTCCTGGCAGAAGGGCGAATGGCAGGTCAACAAGATGTTCGAGATCGGCAAGGACTACGACCTGCCGGTGGTTGGCACGCGCCGCGCCTATCTCTGCGGTCATGACGAAGTGCATTCATTGGCCAAGAACATGGACGGCGCCGATGTGCGCTTCTGGATGGGCTTCGGCGATCACTATATCAATGTGTTTACCGTGCTGAAGAGCATTGGTCTCCTGTCCGAGCAGCCGGTCAAGCTGGCCGATGGCTCGGACGTCGTGCCGCTGAAAGTGGTCAAGGCTTGCCTGCCCGACCCGTCATCGCTGGCGCCCGACTATGAAGGCAAGACCTGCATTGGTGACTATATGAAGGGGCTGAAGGACGGCAAGGAAAAGACCGTCTTCATCTACAATGTCGCCGATCATAAGGAAGCCTATAACGAAGTCGGCTCCCAGGGCATTTCCTACACGGCTGGCGTTCCGCCCGTCGCGGCTGCCATGCTGGTGGCAACCGGCGAATGGGACGTGAAGAAAATGGCCAATGTCGAAGAATTGCCGCCACGGCCTTTCCTCAACATCCTCAACCATATCGGCCTGCCAACCCGCATCAAGGATGAAGACGGCGACCGCGCGCTGGATTTCGCCTGATTTTTTGAAACGGCATTGCCCGTCTCCACCCTTGGGTTGTTCCAAGGGTGGAGAAAATTAAACGTCGTTACGCGATAATCTTCAAGAGCAGGCTTCCCGCCGCCAGATAATCGCCTTCGCTGGCAACGAGACTGACGGTTCCGGCTGTTGTCGCCATGATCTGCGTTTCCATCTTCATCGCCTCCATGACAGCGAGAAGATCACCTGCCGCAACCCGATCTCCATCCTTCACCTTGAAAGACTGAACCGTGCCGGACACCGGGGCGGTGATCGCGCCTTTTTCCGGCGAGTTCCCGGCATCGCCTGTAGCTGCCTGTCCGGCATTGACCGACAAACTGCCAAGCCCGGCGAGAAGCTGGACCGGAATGCCGAGGGCATGGCGCTTGCCATCGATTTCTACATGGGTGCGGATCAGCGACGTGTCGGCGACCGGCTCCGGCCGTATGGCCGCTTCAGGCATGGCGGCGAAGTCGGTTTCGATCCAGCGGGTATGGACCTTGAAACCATCAGTGCCGATGAAATCGGCGGTTTCCATGGCTGCACGGTGGAAGGGCAGCACTGTCGCCACGCCTTCGATCTGAAATTCCTTCAGGGCGCGTCTTGCCCTTTGCAAGGCTTGCTCGCGGGTGGCACCGGTGACGATCAGCTTGGCCATCAGCGAATCATAGACGCCGGGAATGGTGGAGCCGGTATCGACGCCACTGTCGAGCCGCACGCCGGGGCCGGACGGGGCCGCAAACCGGGTGATCGTGCCCGGTGTCGGTAGAAACCCACGGCCCGGATCTTCGGCATTGATGCGAAACTCAATGGAATGGCCGCGTGGGACCGGTGTTTGCGTGATCGCCAACGGCAGGCCTTCTGCAATTCGGAACTGTTCGATGACGAGATCAATGCCAGTGGTTTCTTCCGTCACCGTATGCTCGACCTGTAGCCGGGTATTCACCTCGAGGAAGGAAATCGTGCCGTCAACGCCCAGCAGGAATTCCACCGTTCCTGCACCACTATAGCCCGCTGCCGCGCAGATCGCCTTGGCGGCATCGTGGATGGATTGGCGTTGAGCATCGGTGAGGAAGGGGGCAGGAGCCTCTTCCACCAGTTTCTGGTTTCGCCGCTGCAAAGAGCAATCGCGGGTGCCGAGCACCAGCACGGTGCCGTGCTTATCGGCAATCACCTGCGCTTCGATATGGCGGGGCCGGTCGAGGAAGCGTTCCAGAAAGCATTCGCCCCGGCCAAAAGCCACGGTCGCTTCGCGCACAGCCGATGCGTAAAGCTCCGGGATTTCTTCCATTTTCCAGGCGACTTTCAATCCACGTCCACCGCCGCCATGGGCCGCCTTGATGGCGACCGGCAGGCCGTGGCGCATGGCAAAGGCAATGACCTCCTCGGCGGTGTCCACCGGCCCGTCGCTGCCTGCCACCAGTGGCGCGCCGACGCTGGTGGCAATCCGCCGTGCCTCGACCTTGTCGCCCAGCGCTTCGATAACCTGCGGATCGGGGCCGATCCAGGTCAGACCGGCATCAATCACCGCGCGCGCAAATTCGGCGCGCTCCGACAGAAAACCATAGCCGGGATGGACGGCGTCTGCCCCGGATCGTTTGGCAATATCGATCAGCTTGGCGATATCGAGATAGGTCTCTGACGGCTTGGCGCCGGACAGCCCATAGGCCTCATCGGCAAGCTGCACGAACAATGCGTCAATATCCGGATCGGCATAGACCGCGACCGATTGCAGCCCGTAATCGCGACAGGCGCGGATGATGCGAACGGCGATTTCGCCCCGGTTGGCGATCAGTACTTTCTTCATCGGTGTCTCCTCTTTTATCGTTATGCGTTCGCGGCAGGGCCAAGGACAGGGGTGGGGGCAGGGGCGATGTCTGCGAAAGGGGCAATGGGCCGAAAGCGGATGCGGGCGTTGATCGGGATCTGTCCCGCAAGATCCAGATGATATTCGGCAACCGTGCCGATGACAGGATAGCCGCCGGTCAGCGGATGGTCGGCGAGAAACAGCACCGGCTGGCCGCTATGGGGAACCTGAATGGCACCGGTGGCGGTGCCTTCGCTCGGCAGTTCGGCGCTATCGATCCGTTCCAGCGGCATGTCGCCCGCTAGCCGGATGCCGACGCGGCTGGATTGCGGCGTCACCTGCCAAAGCTGGTCCGTCAGCGTCGCCAGACCCCTTTCGGTAAACCAGTCGGTGCGCGGGCCAAGCACGACGTCCAGCGTGACGATATCGCCTGCGCTCGGCAGGTTCTGCGGTGGAGATTCATGCAGGGAAACGGAGGTGAGACCCTCGCTGCTGCCCTTCAGCGTCAAAACAGTGCCTGCCGTCACCGCTTCAGGGCCGACGACGGCCAGCGTATCCGTGGCATAGCTGCCCAGCACTGGCTGGACCGCAAAGCCACCCCGCACGGCAAGATAGCTGCGCATGCCCTGTGGAGGTTGGCCAAGGCTGACGGTGTCGCCGGGTTCCAGCGCAATCGGCTGATAGGTTTCAGCCTGAGTGACTCGGCCAGAGGCATCCCGAATGGTGACCGGGCAGGGCGCACCGGTCAGCGCAATGACCGCGCGTCTATCGCTTTCAAAAGAAAAGCCACCAAGCGTGATTTCCAGACACGGAACGCCTGCCGGATTGCCCACCACGCGATTGGCAGCCTTCAAGGCCCCCTGGTCCAGAGCGCCCGAGGCGGAAACGCCCTGGCCTGTCTGGCCAAGACGGCCAAGGTCCTGGAATACCGCAGGCATGGGGGCGGCAAGCACGGTAAAATGCGCCGCGCCATTCGTCTCGGAAAACCCATCAGCCGGATTGCTAGGGGCTGCATCGCTTGCAGGAATAACAACCGGATAGACCGCTTTCGCCATATCGGTGAAGCGCACCTGATAGCCGGGCTGAAACAGTGCTGGCGGATCGCGGCTGAGATCCCACATTTTCACCGGTGTGACGCCGATGATTTGCCAGCCTCCGGGGCTGGCCTGCGGATAGACCCCGCTGAAGGCGCCTGCCAGCGCCACAGCGCCAGCGGGAATGCGGGTGCGCGGGCTTTTGCGGCGCGGCACGTGCAAGGCAGGGTCGCCACCGACGAGATAGCCGAAGCCCGGCGCAAAGCCACAAAATGCAACGGTAAACGTGCTTTCCGTATGGCGTCGAATAACCTCTTCCACGGCAAGTCCGGTCAGTTCCGCCACGTCGGCCAGATCTTCGCCGTCATAGTCTACGGGTATTTCGACCAGATGATCGGATGGTGCCAGTTTGGCCGACAGGTCGTGGGTGCTGACCTCAGCCGCCAGGGCTTCCGCACAGATGGTCTGTGGGCGAAACCGGATCATCAAGGTGCGGGCGGCGGGCACCATTTCATCGATGCCGGCGACGGGGTTTGCCTGAAGCGAGGCAAACAGAGCCAGGGTTTCATCGAGATCGGCAAGCTCGACCAGCATCGTCGTCAGGCTGACGGGGAGAAAGCGCATCGGAACCTCAGGCGTGATAGGCGGCATCGGGAATATCGGTGATGAACATATGGCCGGGCGCATGGGTGATGGCAAAGGGGACGCCCGACGCCATCACAGCGGCTTGCGGGGTGACGCCACAGGCCCAGAACACCGGCACTTCGCCCGGCTCGATGCGGACGGGATCACCGAATTGCGGTTTGGCCAGATCGGCAATGCCGATCTGTTCCGGTGCACCAACATGAACCGGCGCACCATGCACCGCCGGGAACCGACCGGAAATCGTCGCGGCATCGGCAACCCGCGAGGCTGGGATTGGTCGCATCGACACCACCATATTGCCATGCAAACGGCCTGCCGGGCGGCAGGGTTGATTGGTCAGATACATCGGCACATTGCTTTTATCTGTCATGTGGCGGATCTCGATACCCGCTTCCACCATCGGCGTCTCGAAGGTGAAGCTGCATCCGATCAGGAAGCTGACGAGATCGGGATGCTCGGCCCAGGCGGCGGTGGCGTCGGGTGTTTCCTCCGCCAGCTTGCCATCGCGCCAGATCCGGTAGAGCGGCAGATCGGTGCGCAGATCGGCGCCCTTGGCGAGTTCGGTCAGATGCGAACCGGGATCGGAGACATCAAGGACCGGGCAGGCCTTGGGATTGCGTTGCGCATAGAGCAGGAAGTCAAAGGCCCAGTCGCGCGGCAGGACGATCATATTGGCCTGGGTAAAGCCGGGGGCGACGCCGGATGTCGGTTCCACAGCGCCACTGCGATAACGGGTACGGGCGGCGCGCGCCGGTTCGACATCCCAATGTGCCAGATGCTTCAAGGCAATCATCGCCTCTCTCCCTATGCAGTTACAAACGGCTGGACGGCAATGCCCTCAGCCTCGAATCGCCTGCGGATTTCCTGGGCAATAGAAACGGCACCAGGGCTATCGCCATGCACGCAGATCGATTGCGCCTCGACCTTGATCACGCTGCCATCGATGGCTTCCAACGTGCCTTGGCGGGCAAGCTGCACCATGCGGCTGGCGATCTTTTCCGCGTCATGCAGAACAGCCCCCGCTTCCCGGCGCGAGACGAGCTGGCCTTCCGGCGTATAGGCGCGGTCGGCAAAGGCTTCCGCCACGGTGCTCAGGCCGGACGTGCGGGCGAGATTAAGGATGGGTGCTCCGGCCAGTCCCATCAGCACCAGCGAGGGATCGATGGCTTTGACGGCATCGATCACCGCCTGGCCCTGACGGGCATCATTGGCGATCCGGTTATAGAGCGCCCCATGCGGCTTGACGTAGGTGACGCGGGTGTTGGCCGCCGCCGCCATGCCTTTCAGGGCGCCGATCTGGTAGATCACGTCGGCGATCAGCTCTTCACTGGTCACGTCCATGTCGCGCCGGCCAAAGCCGACGCGATCAGGATAGGACACATGGGCGCCGATCGATACGCCATTTTCAGCGGCGGCCTTAACGGTTTTCCAGATGCCGGACGGGTCGCCCGCATGAAAACCGCAGGCAATATTGGCGCTGGAAACCACGGCCAGCATGGCCGCATCGTCGCCCATGCTCCATGCGCCGTAGCTTTCCCCAAGGTCGCTGTTGAGATCGATGGCAGCCATGTGCTTTCCTTCCTTGTTTAAAGCTTCAGCTGTTACAAGCCAAGCAGGGCGAAGATTGGCCCGACCGATTTGTAAGCCATGTACCATGTCAGCGCGCAGGTGAGGACACCGAGGATCAATAGCCAGCGCGGATAACGATAGCCGCCCATCAGGTCGGCGCGCGCCCAGGCCGCATAGATGAAAATTGATAGACCGATGGGCAGGATCAGCCCGTTCAGGCCACCAACGAAGACCAGCATTTGCGCGGGCGGGGTGGTCATGATGATGTAGAAGAACAGCGAAATGGCGATGAATGCCACGGTGGCGAGATTGCGCGCCCGCTCGCTCATATCCTGCTTGAAGGCGGTCAGGAACGAGACCGATGTATACGCTGCGCCGATGACGCTGGTGATGGCGGCGGCCCAGAAGATCACGCCGAACAGGCGAAGTCCGATATTACCGGCTGCACTCTGGAAGGCTTGCGCGGCCGGATTGGCGCTTTTGCCGGAAATGTCGATGACCACGCCGCTGGCGACGACGCCCAGCACAGCCAAAAACAGCACATAACGCATGACGCCAGTCACGGCGATGCCGGTCAGGGCGGCGCGGTTGACGGCACCGAGATTTTCAATGCCGACGGTGCCCTTGTCCAGCAGGCGATGCGCACCGGAATAGGTGATGTAACCGCCAACCGTGCCGCCGACAATGGTGGTGATGGTGGCAAAATTGATGGTGTCGGGCAGGATCGTCTGGCGTAGCGCCTCTAACAGTGGCGGGCCGGATACATAGGCGACAAACAGCGTCAGGGCGATCATCAGCACGCCTGCGACGATGATGAAGCGGTCGATTGCCAGCCCTGCGCGCTTTGATAGGAAAATGCCAATGGAGAGCAGGGCGCTGATGGCGCCGCCCCATTTAGGGTCAAGGCCGAGCATGGCGTTGAGGCCAAGGCCTGTGCCGCCGATATTGCCGATATTGAAGAACAGCCCGCCGATAATGACCAGAACGGCAAGCAGATAGCCGGAGCCGGGAATGGCGGCATTGGCAATATCTGAGGCGCGCATCCGGGTGAGTGTGACGATCCGCCAGATATTCAACTGGACGACGAAGTCGATGATGATCGAGGCCAGGATGCCGAACGCAAAGGCTGCCCCCATGGTCGCGGTAAAGGTGGCGGTCTGGGTAATGAAGCCCGGCCCGATCGCCGATGTTGCCATCAGGAAAACCGCCGCTGTCAGCGCGCCGCGACGGGTTTTGGGGGATTGCGGACCTGAATTATTTGTCACGGCGATCTTCTGCGTATCGCGCGCTGGGACGTGGTTCTGCGCCATTGGGAGGCTCCATGGTCATCGTCATCCGCCCCTCTGCGGATGATCCATGCAGCTAGTCTGCCACGTTTCACAATTCCGTCAATATTGTTGAACAATTTTATTTTATCGTTCTATCATTCTGTTTATTTCATGGGCGACTTGCCTGCGATATCGGCAGGACATGCCAATGGTGTGGGCAAGTCTGCCCCGTTTTCCGCGCTGCCTTGCTCTGCCGGCGGGCATCGGCAATAGTCCCGGCGAAAGATGGCAGCCGCTGAACATGTTCGCGGTTGGGCAAGAGGGACCTATGGCAGACGAGGATGAAAGCCTTTCGCTGGCGGAGCGGCTGGTGACAAAAATCCGTGATCAGCTGATCGCCGGGGAGTTGAAGCCGGGCCAGCGGTTGTCGGAGGCAGCACTCAGCACCCGGCTCGACGTGTCACGCAATTCCCTGCGGGAAGCCTTTCGGCTGCTCACCAAGGACGGCTTGCTGCGCCACGAGGCCAATCGCGGTGTGTTTGTCGCCACGCCCAGCATGGCCTCGATCATCGATATCTACAGGGTGCGGCGGCTGGTAGAATGCAAGGCGCTGGAACAGGCGTTTTCCGGTCATCCCGCCGTCCGGCGGATGCGGTCGGCGGTGGAAACCGCGCGGGCCTGTCGCAATAGCCGTGACTGGCTGGGGGTCGGTAGCGCCAATATGCAGTTTCACGCCGCCATCGTCGATCTCGCCGACAGCAGCCGCCTCAGTGACTTTTATACGCGAATCGCTGCGGAACTAAGATTGAGTTTTGGCCTGCTGGACGACCCGGAATTGCTGCACGCGCCCTTTGTGGAGCTGAATGGCGAAATCCTTGGCCTGTTGGAAGCCGACAAGGCGAAAGAGGCGGCTGCCGCTCTCGATTCTTATCTGGTCCGCTCGGAGCGCACGGTGTTGGCAGCATTTGCCCGCGCCACGGCGGATGCTGGCTAATCAGAATTCCAGCGCCCGGTTATCGACCACTTCCTTCATCACGAAGAAGGTTCGGGTTTGCCGCACGCCGGGCAGGGCGATCAACTGACTGCCGTGAATGCGGTTGAAATCGGCCATGTCGCCGACCCGGATTTTCAGAAAATAATCGAAATCACCGGCCACCAGATGGCAATCGAGCACGAAATTCAGCTTGGCGACCGCCGCTTCAAACTCGGCAAAACTGTCCGGTGTTGACCGGTCCAGCACCACACCAACCATGACCAGCGCCGCCCTGTTGACCTTGGCGGGTGCCACCATGGCCCGCACACCGGTGAGATAGCCTTGCGCAAACAGCTTCTGGGTACGCCTGTGGCAAGTCGCCGGGCTGATTGAGACCTGCTCCGCCAGTTCGGCATTGGTCAGGCGACCGTTTTTCTGCAACAGACGGATCATTTTCAGATCGATGCGATCCAGGGATTCACTCATGAAAGAATCTTCCATTTCCAGGGATTAATCATCAGCCTATGCATCATAATTTTTGGAAAAATTGAAATATAACCTTCTTTAGATTGCAATTTAGAAAGCACCTTTCACACTGAAAAGTCTAGCATCCGGCCATTATCAACCCCCATTTTCAATGAGGATGCCATGCTCGACGCTTTTGAACGTTACCCGCTGACCTTCGGCCCCACACCGATCGAGAAGCTGGAGCGGCTGACCGATCATCTCGGCGGTAAGGTTCAGCTTTACGCCAAGCGGGACGATTGCAATTCGGGTCTGGCCTTTGGCGGCAACAAGCTGCGCAAGCTGGAATATATCATCCCCGACGCCATTGCCTCCGGTGCCGATACGCTGGTGTCGATTGGCGGCGTCCAGTCCAACCACACCCGTATGGTGGCGGCTGTCGCTGCCAAGATTGGCTTCAAATGCCGTCTGGTACAGGAAGCCTGGGTGCCGCATGAAGACGCGGTTTACGACCGGGTCGGCAATATCATGCTGTCACGCATCATGGGTGCGGATGTGCGGCTGGTCGATGACGGGTTCGATATCGGCATCCGCCGGAGTTGGGAGGAGGCAATAGAAGAGGTGAAGGCGGCGGGCGGCAAGCCCTATGCTATCCCGGCTGGTGCCTCCGTGCATAAATATGGCGGGCTGGGCTATGTCGGCTTTGCAGAGGAAGTCCGGGCGCAGGAAGCGGCACTGGGATTTGCGTTCGATTATATCGTCGTCTGCACCGTCACCGGCTCAACTCATGCCGGCATGGCGGTTGGCTTTGCCAAGGATGGCCGCGCCGACCATGTTATTGGCATCGATGCCTCCTTCACCCCGGAGCAAACCCGCGCCCAAGTGCTGGAGATTGCCCAGTGCACGGCGGATCTGGTTAAGCTTGGCCGTGAGATGCGCCCGGAGGATATCGTTCTGGTCGAGGATTACGCCTATCCGGTTTACGGCGTCCCTTCGGAAGAAACAAAGGATGCCATTCGTCTTGTGGGGCGTCTGGAAGGAATGATCACCGACCCTGTATATGAGGGGAAATCCATGCAGGGCATGATCGATCTGGTGAAGAAGGGATATTTCCCGGAAGGTTCTAAAGTGCTCTACGCCCATCTTGGCGGTGCACCGGCCCTGAACGGCTATGGGTATGCGTTCCGCAACGGCTGAAACCATCAGCTAGACGACCGGCCCGAAAAGGGCCGGTTCGTAAACATTTCAGCCGCGAACGCCAGCCTTCTTGGGGGCAAATGCGACGCGAGTCGTGGTGGTTGCAGCGGGCATCCGCTCTACCGGGCGGCGGTTGCTGTTGGCCGAGACAGTGCGCATGCCAACCGGGCGGATCATGGTCTTGGCAGCGGCGGGACGGGCGACCGGGGTGGGGGCCGGTGCGGGCGCAGCCTTGGCCTTCTGGGCCAGCGTAACCCAGCGCATGATGGCTTCGAAAGCATGGCGGCCTTCGCGGCGCGCAGTGGCCAAGCCTTCTTCGCTGAGCAGACAGGTGGCACCAATTTCTTTCCAGTTCGGACGGCCGCCATGCAAAGGCGGCGTGGCCTGACGAACGATCAGCCCGAGCATATAGCTGCGCAAATTCTGGTAATCGGATTTGGCAAGCGCTGGCGCAAGCCGCACTTCGCAAAAGGTTTCGATTTTCCGATGAAATACCGGAGCGGAAGGGGTCAATCTTGGCATAATACTCGCAACTCATGAATGGCCCGGCTGTGAGATGCCGGGGTGGCGCTGCTACAGCATAATCGGCCCGACCGCAACCGGTCGGGTTGAAAATTATGCAGTATATTGAATATGTTACAGCGTGACGCTGATGTCGTCACCGACGCATCGCGCTGTAAGACATGGATGTTAAAAAAGTCTTGCATCAGCCCAAGGGAGAGACCGCGAAGCAGCGGTCAATCACCTGCGAACCGATAGGGGAGCGCCGCTTTACGACTGTCGGGGTGTGTTAGTCAACCCAGTGCCTGGCTCGCCAATCCATAAGTGATGGCATCGGGCTCTGGGTGGCCCTTGTCATCGGCGCCGGGTTCCCCTTTTGGTCCGACCGGCCACGGCGCTCGCAGCGACATGGTGGTGACGGTATCAAACAGGGAAAGCCCGGATTCCAGCAGAAATTCCGCAAAGGCACCGGAGCCATGCCGCGTATCCAGCCGCAGGAAGCGCCCTTGATGACGTGCGACATGAGGTCGCGTCACAGCAATGGCATCTTCATCGCTGGCGGCAACCACCGGACCGACCACATGGCCACGCCCGAAGGGCCGGGAGAGAGCAAAAGCCACGATTTTACCAGCACGCAGCAGTACCACGCCTTCGGACAGAGGCAGAAGGTTGCCAAGCCATCGCTGGCGATTTGCACCGAAGGCTATTTCATCCAGCGTGGCGATCTCTGGCAAATCCTCGGGTTTTATCGCGCGCAGCTGTGAGCTGTCAGCGGGCTTTACGGTTTCCGGCAGCAGCCTTGCCTCGCCCTGGCACTGAAAGACCGGCGCTTCGACGGCAAAGCCGATGCTGCGATAGAGGCGTCGTGCCGCACGGGTGGAGTTCAGCCCCAGCCGTGCGACGGAAATATTGCCCAGGATATGATCCATCAGCCAACGGCCTGTGCCCTGCGTTTGCAGGCGTGGGGAGGTGATCACCATGCCGATGGTGGCGAAATTCTCGTCCATGGGGAACCACATGGCCGAGCCCAGCACCCGGTCTATAGGGTCGATGGCCGCGACGCCTTGGCCATTTGCCAGCAGAAAAGCCCAATCCTCGGTCCGGTGCGGCCAGCCGACGGCGACGGAAAGACCATGCAAGCGGTCGATGCCGACGTCGTGAATATCGGTCAACGTCAGTTCAAAGGATTCCACCTGGATCGACGTTTTCACCGTCACATTGTCTTCCTTGCATCGGGTCGGTTTGCAGCTGAGGCCGCCAATGCTTATCTAAAGCTGTCCAAGGCAATAGATTCGACTGAAACCGCATGAATTTCCAGCAGGTTTTATCGAAAAAACCGCCAAGAGCGACACTTAGCCTGATAAAAGCGCGTTACGTTCACATCCAATGCTCATTTTTGTCGCACCGACCTCGTCAATGACGCCGGATGGGACTATCCAGTTTTAGGGTAATCATGGCCTTTCTTTTCAATTCAGATCCGGCGCGTGGCGCGGTCTTCGCGCAGGCCTTCGCACGCGAGATGCCCGATTTGGATTTTCATGTTGCGCCATCGCCGGTCGAGCCTGAGGGTATCCGCTACCTGATGACCTGGGCGATGCCGGAGGAGATCGAGCGCTACACCAATCTCGAAGTGCTGTTTTGCATCGGCGCCGGTGTCGATCAGTTCGATCCCGCCCGGTTGCCCGATACCGTCAAGCTGGTGCGAATGGTCGAGGATGGAATCGTGCGGATGATGCAAGAATATATCACGCTTGCCGTGCTTTCCGTTCACCGCAAGCTGCCAGCCTATATTGGTCAGCAACAGCAAGGTGAGTGGCAGCCCCTGCCGATTACATCCCAGGCGCCTTCGCAACGGGTGACGGTGCTGGGCCTGGGCCTGCTGGGGCAGGCGGCGCTGGAGCGATTGAAGCCTTTTGGCTTTCAGCTGTCGGGTTGGAGCCGTTCGCCGCGCGAAATCGATGATGTCACCTGTCATGCCGGAATAGAGACCCTGCCAGATCTGCTGAAGCAGACGGATATTCTCGTCTGTCTTTTGCCGCTGACATCAGAGACCCGGCATTTCCTGAATGCCGACCTGTTTGCCCGCCTTCCGCGCGGCGCGTCCCTCGTTCACGCCGGGCGCGGTGCGCAACTGGATCAGGCAGCGTTGCTGGCAGCGCTCGATAGCGGCCATCTCGCCAGCGCCTTTCTCGATGTTACCGATCCGGAACCGCTGCCATCGGACCATCCGCTGTGGCGGCAGCCGAATGTGATCATCACGCCCCATATTGCCAGTGTCACCCAGCCGGAAACGGCGGCCATGGCAGTGATCGACAATATCCGTCGTCATCGATCCGGTAAACAGATGATTGGCCTTGTTGATCGCCAGCGCGGATATTAAAGATTTTCCAACTCCAACGGTGCCTGCGGCAGGACCGTTGTTTTGTTTCAACGGCAGGACGGACCTTTCGTCTCACTCTATCAAGGACTTCCTATGCATAATCTCAAAGACAAGACCTTGCTGCGTCAGCAGGGCCTGATTGGCGGCGAATGGGTTGATGCGGCATCCGCCAAGGTGATCGATGTCATCGATCCCGCCACGCAAGCGGTGATCGGCACGGTGCCGGATATGGGCAGCGATGACACAAGCGCCGCCATCAAGGCTGCGGAAAAGGCCTTCAAGCTCTGGAAGAAAAAGACCCATGCGGAGCGCGCTGGGTTGCTGGAAGCTTGGTACGGTCTGATGATCGACCATATCGAGGATCTGGCCCTGATCCTGACGATGGAACAGGGCAAGCCGCTGGATGAGGCGCGCGGCGAAATCCGCTACGGCGCCTCCTTCGTCAAGTGGTTTGCGGAAGAGGCTCGCCGCATCGGTGGCCACACCATTCCCTCGCCAACCACCGACCGCCGCATCGTTGTGCTGAAGGAGCCGGTTGGTGTCTGCGGCATCATCACGCCCTGGAATTTCCCCAATGCGATGATTACCCGCAAAGTGGCCCCAGCCTTGGCGGCGGGCTGCACTGTGGTCATCAAGCCCTCGGATTTCACGCCCTATTCCGCTCTGGCGCTGGGTGTGCTGGCCGAGCGTGCTGGTATTCCGGCTGGCGTCATCAATATCGTCACCGGCATGCCGACCGAGATCGGCAATGAAATCATGGCCAATGACGTCGTGCGCAAGATTTCCTTTACCGGCTCGACCCGGGTTGGGTCGCTGCTGATGCGCGGCGCCGCCGATACGATCAAGAAGCTCAGCCTGGAGCTTGGCGGCAATGCGCCGTTCATCGTGTTTGACGATGCCGATCTTGATCTGGCGGTCGAAGGTGCGATCCTCTGCAAATTCCGCAATGGCGGCCAGACCTGCGTCTGCGCCAACCGCATCCTGGTTCAATCAGGCGTCTACGATGCCTTTGCCGCCAAGCTGACCGCTCGCGTCAATGCCATGAAGGTTGGCCCTGGAACTGAGCAAGGCGTTTCCATTGGACCGATGATCAACGAGGCGGCGATTGGCAAGATCCGTCAGCATGTCGAGGATGCCGTTTCCAAGGGTGCGAAGATCATCACCGATGCGCACAGATTGCCGCAGGGTGCGCAGTTTACGGCGCCGGTGGTCTTGACCGGTGCGACAACCGACATGTTGCTGGCCAGCGAGGAGACTTTCGGCCCGGTCGCGCCGTTGTTCAAGTTCGAAACCGAGGAAGAAGCGCTGGAGATTGCCAATGGCACGCCATTTGGTCTGGCCGCCTATTTCTACACCGAAAGCCTGAAGCGCTCCTGGCGGGTGGCCGAGGCGCTGGAAGCGGGGATGATTGGTCTGAATACCGGGGCGATTTCCACGGAAGTGGCACCGTTTGGCGGCGTCAAGCAATCCGGCCTTGGCCGCGAGGGCGCGCAGATCGGCATTGAGGAATATCTGGAAATGAAGACCTTCCATATCGGCGGTCTGGCCTGATCTTTACCCATCATTCCGGGGCAGGGAAACCTACCCCGGAATATGAAAGGCCCGCCGGAAATAAGCGCGAAACGCCTCCATGGCCGGGCTGAAGTCCGCATTGCGCCGCCAGGCAAGGCCGACATCCATGGAGGGTACCGGGTCGGTCAGTGTGATTGTCTCGATCCGTCTGCCCTCCAGCGACCATGGCCGATGCACCATATCGGAGAGAATGGCGACGCCTTGGCCGTTGGCGACCAGCGAGCGCACGGCCTCAACCGAGGATGTCCGCAGCGTCACCTTCGGCTGGTAGGGTGTCGGGCTCCAGTATTTCAGCGTGGTATGCGACGCTTCGTCCACCGTCAGCATGATATAGTTTTCCTCTGCCACGTCCTTCAGGCCAACCGAGGGACGTGTCAGCAGCGGATGGCGGGCAGGGAGCCAAAGCCGCCGCTGCGAATTCAGCAGCGTTTCGGTGGTCAGTTCCGGGTTGAGAATGTTTGAGGTCAGCAGCACGGCGACGTCATAACGATTGGCAAGCAGGCCCTCTTCGACGCTTTCCCGGTTGAGTTCGAACAGCTGGATATTGACACCCGGAAACTGCCGTTTCAACCGCTCGATATGCAACGGCAGAAAATAACCGATCACCGTATAGCTGGCGGCGACGCTGAGCTTGCCCTGCACCTTGCCGGTGACGGGGTTGAGCGTGGTGATGTCATCAACCTTCCGCAGGATGTCATAGGCCTGGGACAGCAGCAGACGCCCGGCTTCGGTCAGGTCCATGCCATGCGGCGTACGCTCGAACAGCGGCGCACCGACAATGGTTTCAAGCTCCTTGATCGCCGTGGTCACCGCCGATTGCGAGATAGCGAGGTTGATGGCGGCCTGCGAGACCTGCCCGGATTCGGCGGTCGCCACGAAATAGCGGATCTGGCGAAGACTGAGCGACATGACACGAACTCCCATCGTAATTTCTGATAGTGCCATCTGAAAATCAGAATGATTAATCTTCTGATTGTGGAAGCCGAAATATTCACCTGCATTGTACGGTCTACAGAGCGAAAAACATTCAAACTTTTCTTTGGGTCTTCCAAGCTCAAGCCATCAATAAATCAGATAATGACTTTCTGAAAATACCATTTTTCAAATGATGATTTTCTGCCTAGCTTTTCCTGACGAAAATGATGGCAGTTAAGTTTTTTGCATAAAAATAAAGCATAGAGGTTCCCTGTGGCGCTTGAATCTGTCGATATCAATTGTGATCTGGGCGAAGCCTTTGGCCGCTGGCGGATCGGCGATACCGCCGATCAGGCTTTGATGGGGCTAATCAGTTCTGCCAATATCGCCACCGGCTTTCATGCTGGCGATCCAAACCTGATGGATGAGACCGTGCGGCTGGCGGCGGAGCATGGTGTCGGTATCGGCGCTCATCCCGGTTACGACGATCTTCAGGGGTTTGGACGGCGCAAGATCAATGGTACGCCGCGCGAATTGGTCAATGATATCGTCTACCAGGTCGGAGCGCTGAAGGAATTCGTGCGCCGCCATGGCTCCAGCCTGCAACATGTGAAGCCACACGGCGCGCTCTATATGGAAATGGCTGTTAACCCCGAACTCGCACAGCTTTTCGTGCATTATATGCGCACCGCCAACCCCAATGCCTATGTGCTGTGCATGGCGGGTTCGGCCACCGAAATCGCGGCGCGCGAGGCGGGCCAGCCGGTGGCGCGGGAATTCTACGCCGACCGTGATTACGACGAAAGCGGCTCTATCGTTTTTACCCGCGATGTCGGGCGTCCCGATCCCGCCGCCATTGCCCGCAAGGTGCTGCGCGCCTGCCTGGAAGGCAAGGTCACGGCGGTGACGGGCAAAGACATCGAAGTGCCATTCGAGACCATCTGCTTCCATTCCGACACGCTGGGCGCTTTCGATATCGTCCGCCATATGCGCGACGCGCTGGTCGCTGAAGGCATTCGCATTTCGCCTCTTTCAGACATTCTCAAGTAACCGGAGACAGCCATGAGCACCCACGAGATCAGATCGCCCCTGCCTGGCACATTCTACCGCAAGCCGTCTCCCGATGCCCCGAACTTCAAAAATGATGGAGATGCGGTGATGCAAGGCGATGTTATCGGCCTGATTGAGGTGATGAAGACCTTTCATGAAGTGCATGCGGACGCCGCTGGCAGCGGTCTTGTTTTCGTCGCGGAAGACAATGAACCGATCATGGCCGGTCAGGTGATCGCCGAGGTGCAGGCATGAGCATCTCGTCGCTGCTGGTGGCCAACAGGGGCGAGATTGCCGTTCGGATCATCCAGGCGGCCAAGGCGCTCGGCATTCGCACCGTGCAGGTTCATTCCGCCGCCGACCGGGATATGCTGGCGGTGAAACTGGCCGATCAGGCGGTGGAGATTGGCCCGCCCTCCGCCGCTAAATCCTACCTGAATATCGAGGCTGTGCTGAAAGCGGCGCTGGAAACCGGCGTCGATGCCGTGCATCCGGGCTACGGCTTCCTCTCCGAAAATGCTGCATTTGCCAAGGCCGTCACCGATGCCGGGCTGATTTTTATTGGTCCAAGCCATGAAGCGATCAGCCTGTTGGGTGACAAGGTCGAGGCCCGCAAGGCGGCGATGCAGGCCGGAGTGCCGACCGTGCCGGGATCGAATGGCCGGGTGGATGACCTGGATGCAGGGCGGGCCGTCGTCGAGACAATCGGCTTTCCTGTGATGATCAAGGCTGCTGCCGGTGGCGGTGGCCGGGGAATTCGCATTGCCGAGAGCATGGAGGATTTCGAGCGGCATTTTCCGCAGGCATCCTCCGAAGCGTTGGCTGCGTTTGGTGATGGCGGTCTTTACATCGAGAAGGTTATTACCCGTGCCCGCCATGTCGAAGTACAGATCCTCGGTGATGGGGAAAATGCCATTCACTGCTTCGAGCGTGAATGCTCGCTGCAACGCCGCCGCCAGAAGGTCTGGGAGGAAGGCCCATCGGTGCGTCTTCCTGCTGATGTGCGAAAAGCCCTGTGCGACAGCGCCGTGGCGCTGGCGCGGTCGGTTCACTATCGCGGCGCAGGCACGGTTGAATACCTCTATGACGAGCAGAGCGGTGAATTTTATTTCATCGAGGTCAATACCCGCATTCAGGTCGAGCATCCGGTGACAGAAATGATTACCGGCATCGATCTGGTGCAGGAAATGATCCGCATTGCCGGTGGCGCGTCTTTGTCGCTGCGCCAGGAGGATGTGGTGCTCTCCGGCCATGCTATCGAATGCCGGATCAATGCCGAGGACCCGGCACGTGGCTTTCTGCCCGGTCCCGGCACGGTCTCGACCCTGCTCATTCCCGAGGGTAACGGCATCCGCTTCGATACCATGCTCTATGAAGGCTACCAGGTGCCGCCGTTCTACGATTCCCTGCTCGGCAAGCTGATCGTCTGGGCGGAAACCCGTGAAGCCTGCCTGGAAAAGCTTGGCGCGGCGCTGGAGCATTTCGAGATTGGCGGTCTTGCCACCACCATTCCGCTGCACAAAAAGCTGGCGGTTGATCCCTGCGTGCGGAGCGCCGATGTCCATACCCGGTTTCTGGAGCCGTGGCTGGAAACGGCCTTTCCTGCTCCCTCCAAGGCACCCGCTTCAAAGGAGACTGTCTGATGGCAATGCGATATACATTCGGGGGTGATGAGCATCTGTTCGTGGAATGCAGCGAGGCGATGTCGCTGGAGGCCTTCTTCACCTCGCTGTCGATGACCAACGGCATTTCTCAAGCCCGGATCAAGGGCGTTACCGAGATCTGCCCGGCCAATGCCTCTTTCCAGGTCAAGTTCGATCCTGACATTATTCATCCCGATGATATTTTGAAGGAAGTCCAGGCCATCGAAGTGGCGGCGGCGAAAAGCGATCCGGTGATCGCCACGCGGATCGTTGAAATCCCGGTCTTCTACAACGATCCCTGGACCCATGAGACTCTGATGCGGTTTCGCGAACGCCATCAGGAGCCTGAGGGCACTGATCTCGACTATGCCGCCAAGATCAACAATTACTCTGGGGTCGAGGACTTTATTGCCGCCCATGCCGGTTCGCCCTGGTTTGTCTCCATGGTCGGCTTCGTGTCCGGCCTGCCTTTCATGTACCAGATGGTCGAGCAGCAGCGGCAGATCGAGGTACCGAAATATCTGCGGCCCCGCACCGATACGCCGAGGCTGACGGTCGGCCATGGTGGCTGTTTCGGCTGCATCTATTCGGTGCGCGGTGCCGGTGGCTACCAGATGTTCGGCATCACCCCGATGCCGATCTACGATCCGACCCAGACCACCTCTTACCTGCGTGACTTCATGGTGTTCTTCAAGCCGGGGGATATCGTCAAGTTCAAGCCGGTGGATAGAGACGGTTACGATCAGGCGGTGGAAGAGGTGGACAAGGGCATATTCGTACCGCCAATCCGCGAGGTGCGCTTTGATCTCTCGGAATTCCAGAAAGACATCACCGGCTACAACGCCAGGCTGGAGGGCCTTCTCCATGGTCATTAAGGTTTTGCATCAAGGGCTTGCCACCACGGTTCAGGATCTGGGCCGTCCCGGCTATTTTCACCTCGGCATTCCCCTGGGCGGGGCCATGGACCGGCTGGCGCTGAAGGCCGCCAATCTGCTCGTCGGCAATGACGAAGGGGCGGCGGGGCTGGAAGCGGTGTTCATCGGACCGAAGCTGGAATTTGCCGCCGACACCATGGTCGCTGTCACCGGAGCGGAGATGCCGATCCGCCTTGACGGTGAGGAACAGCCTGGCTGGACCGCCTTCAAGGTGCGGGCAGGTCAGGTGCTGAGTTTCGATTTCCTGAAAGCAGGGGCTCGGATCTATATCGCCGTCGCCGGTGGTATTGATGTGCCGCTGGCGCTCGGCTCACGCTCCACCTACGCCATCGGCGCGCTTGGCGGTTTTCAGGGCCGTGCTATTGCGGCTGGAGATGAATTGCCGGTGGGGCAGGCGAAGCCTGTACCGGAAGGCCGGACCATTCCGCAGGCGCTGCGCCGCCGTCCGGGCGCGCCTGCCGAACTGCGCGTGCTGCCCGGTCTCTATTGGGATCGGTTGACGGAAGAGGCGAAGGGCAATTTCTTTGAGGACGAATGGAAGGTAGCGCCGGAAGCTGACCGGATGGGCTACCGGTTTCGCGGCGGGCGCAAGCTCGATTTCGTACCCCGCACTCCGCCGTTTGGGGCAGGCTCCGATCCGTCCAATATTGTCGATAGCTGCTATCCCTATGGCTCGATCCAGGTGCCGGGTGGCACTGAGCCGATTGTCTTGCACCGCGACGCCGTTTCTGGCGGCGGCTATTTCATGGTCGGCACGGTGATATCAGCCGATATGGACCTGATCGGTCAATTGCAACCGCATACGCCGACCCGGTTCGTCAAGGTCGATATGGAGCAGGCATTGGCGGCACGCCGAGAGCGGCAGGCGATGATCCGCGACATCAGCGCCGCGTTGTCAACGGTCTAGGAGCGCAGATCATGGCAGGGTCGGCACCACACTCATTCCTGAACACGGGTCAGATAGGCCGCCGTGGCGCCGGGATCGGGAATGATCGCGACGATCTTCATTTGGGCGATGGTCCGGTTCAGGGCTGCGTCCAGATGGGTGCCATGCATGGCCGCCGCTGCCGTGGTCGCCCCACGGGCCAGCAACTCGACGATCAGCCGGAATTCGGTAATCGTCGTCAGGTCGCCGGGAAGACCCAGGCGGGCCAGAAGGCTGGTCGCGGCTGTCACCGGCAGAAGATTGTTGCGGATCAATTCCCGCAGCTTCTCATTGGGCGTGGCGAGAATGCAGATCTCTATGAAGCCTTGCTGCATCTCCACGACATCTCTGAGGCCATCCCCGGTATGATCTCTCTCCAGTTGCCGAAGCCGGTCCAGCAGGCAAAGCAGCGCCTCACTGTCGATATGGGGGGCAGCCGTCGTCAATGCCTGCGGCTCCAGCATGGCGCGCAACCCGAAATGATCCTTGATGGTCTGTGCGGTCAACGGACCGGCGATCCAATGGGAGCTTTGGTTCTTGCGCACCAGTCCCCGTTCGCTCAGCCGCGCCAGCACATCGCGCACCACCGTGCGGCTGACATTGAAATGGCTGGCAAGTTCGGTCTCGATGATCCGGTAGCGGCCAAACACCACGCATCCGGCCACATCGCGCTCGACGGTGTCGTAGATCCGCTCCCAGGAGGACCGGTTCTGCAAGGCGTCGTCGGCATGTTTGGGGACGGTCAGGCCAATGCTGCGGATATCGGTTCTCAGCGGCTCGATGCCAAACCCTGTCGGGCCGACGAGATAGCCGCGTCCCTTAAACCGATGCACCAGCCCGTCCGCCTCCAGCGCCTGCAAAGCCCGCTGTACCGGCGCACGGGACGTTTGCAGGATCTCGGCAATATGGCCTTCCAGCAGCACAAGCCCTTGAGGCAACAGGCCTTCGGCGATGTTGGAACGCAGCACCGCCTCGGCAATTTCATAGCGGCGTTGGCCGGTTTGTGTCGTCATGGCGCAGACTGTTCCCGTTGGTCTGTCTTCTCTGTAAGGCGAAAACCGCTTTCGAGACTAGAGGCATAAAAAGCAATATCCGCATGCAGCATTTAATTTTTGGATATAGTGTGCAATAGTCATTTTTTAGATCGTATTCGGATTGGTTTAAAGCGTAGGCATTCCGAAGGCGATTACAGGCATTCAATCTAAAAATCCTCGGGAAAATTGGCAGGTATTGCCGATTTTTATGGGTCCCTTTGTGCTTGTCTGTCGGAATGCGCAATGTATCGCGTTGGCGGGAACTTGATGGACTACCCTAAAAATCAACTGAATTTAAAAATCATAAAAAAGTATATTGAATACAAAAATCATCCGTGCAATGCTTCGACTGTATCGTGCCAATAGAAGCGCGGACAAGCGGAACGAATAGAAAAATGCCCGATTGCCGATTCCTGTGATGCACCTTTGCTAAAAGGTGCAAGCGCTCTTCCTGTGTTTGCGGGGAGGGTGTTCGGGTTAGGCTGGATGGGCGCAACTGGCGAGAACCGACGTGACATCCGTGCTCGAGCTACACAATCTGGTCAAGACCTATGGGGACACACGCGCCCTTGATGGCTTGAGCCTTTCGCTGCCCGACGATCATTACATCTCACTGCTTGGCCCAAGCGGGTCGGGAAAGACAACCCTGCTCAGGGTGATCGCCGGGTTTGAGCGCTGCGAGGGTGGTTCTATCCGCTTTGCCGGACAGTCCATGCAGGACGTGGCGCCGCATCGGCGTGGCATCGGCTTCGTCTTTCAGAATTTCGCGCTGTTTCCGCATCTGAGTGTGCGAGAAAACATTGCCTTCGGCCTTGCCAATCGTGAGGTAGCACCGGTGACCAATGCTGGCGAAGTGGCCGACAGGGTGCGTGACATCATCGCGCTTGTCGGCTTGCAGGGCTTGGAAGCCCGCGCGGTCACCCAGATTTCCGGTGGCCAGAAACAGCGTGTCGCGCTGGCCCGCACCCTGGTCACCGAGCCGAAAATGGTGCTGCTGGACGAACCGCTTGGCGCGCTGGACGCCAATCTGCGCGCTCGGATGCGCAATGAGTTGCGTGACATCCGCGAGCGCTGCGGCGTCACATTCCTCCATGTTACCGGCAGCGAGAGCGAGGCGCTGGCCATGGGAGACATGGTTCTGGTGCTGGATCGTGGGCGGATTGCCCAGACCGGCAGTTCAGACACGATCTATAACCGCCCCGTTTCCGCCGATGTGGCGCGTTTTCTGAATTGCTACAATCTGTTTTCCGGTTCTGTTGACGGCAACAGTTTCGTGGCTCCGGCAGGCCGCCTGCCACTTGGCGGTTTCAGGCAATCCGCTTCGACCCCCGCCTATGCCATTCGCCATGATCGGATTTCCATCCGTCCTGTTATCGCCGAGCGCGGCAGTGATGAAGTGGCAATCGAAGCGATCTTTCTGGCTGAGGAATATACCGGCTCGGCGGTCTATTCGTTTTTCTCGGCGGATGATGGCTCTGTCTTCGAAGTGGAAACCCATTTGAGCAAGGACGTCCGCCCGATCCTCGAACCGCAGACCCGCTACGCGCTGGTCTGGAACAAGGAGCACGCCCTTGTCTATGCATAATCAAGCCCTGACCGACGGCATCGCCACGAACGCAGAACCTGCCGCCAAGCCGTCGCGCATCTCCTTCTGGCTGGTGCTGCCGGGTGTCATCTGGATGCTGCTGTTCCTGGTGCTGCCGATGTTGATGATGGTCTATGTGTCCTTCTGGACGCAGACCACTTTCACCATCAAGCCGGTGTTGACGCTGCAAAGCTGGATCACCTTCTTTTCCAGCGATACGTATCTGGGCGCGCTGTGGACCACGGTCCGGATCTGGCTGCTGGTGCTGGTTGCGACCTTGGCTGTCGGCTATCCGGCGGCGCTGTTTGTTGGGTTGTTCGTCAAAAACAAGACGCTGCAAACCGTGCTTCTGGTGCTCTGCGTCATTCCGTTCTGGACCTCCTTCCTGATCCGCGTCCTCGCCTGGCGGCCAATGCTTGGCAAGGAAGGGGCGATCAACATGATCCTGATGAAGCTTGGCATCGTCAGCCATCCCATCGAAGTCCTGCTGTTTTCCGAACTGTCCGTGATCATCGGCATGACGCAGATCTATTGCGTATTCATGGTCGGCCCTATCGCCTTCATGCTGGGGCGGATCGAGCCGGCCATCATCGAGGCGGCGCAGGATCTCGGGGCCGGTTTCTGGCGGATTTTCCGCACCATCATCCTGCCGATGTCGATGCCGGGCGTGGTGGTTGGGGCGATCTTTGTCTCGGTCATGGTTCTCGGCGAATTCGCCACCTCGGCGGCACTGTCGGGCCGCAAGGTCAATCTACTCGGCAATATCATCGTCACCCAGGTCGGGTCGCTGAAATGGGCCTTTGCGGCGGTGGCGGGCGTGGTGCTGACCCTGCTGATGGGGCTGGTTGTTGCGGCGCTGCTGCGGGTCGTCGATCTCAGGAAGGAGTTGTAGGATGAATTCCGGAGCGGTCAAACTGGCACTTGGCGTCTATACCACGCTGTTTCTGGTGTTTCTCTATGGGCCTTTGGTGGTTCTCGCCATCCTGTCCTTCCAGACGGGACCGGAAGGCGGCCCGCAATTTCCGATCATCGAATGGTCGGTCTATTGGTACAAGCATCTGTTCGGCCTGACGCCGCCGTCGCGCATTGCGCCACTGCCGATCAACGATGCCCTGGTGCGATCCATGGGGCTTGCTGTGATGACGATGATCGTCTCCACCGTGCTGGGGGTGATTTCGGCGCAGGCCTTTCGCAGCCGGTTCAAAGGTTCCGGCCTGGTCTTCTACCTGATCGTGCTGGGCATGATGGTGCCGGGTGTGCTGGTCGGGCTTGGCATGGCGCTGGTTGCCAATACTCTTGGCATCGACCGGCACTGGTGGGGTACGGCCTTTGTGCTGCATGTGGTCTATACCTTTCCCTTTGCCTTCCTGGTGATGCTGGCGATCTTCAACCGCTTCGACCCAAGCGTCGAAGAGGCGGCCTGGTCGCTTGGCGTCAGCCCGATGCGGACCTTTCGCAAGATCACCTTTCCATTGATCTTTCCAGGTGTGCTGTCGGCCATGCTGTTTGCCTTCACGCTGTCTTATGACGAGTTTTCCCGCACGCTGTTTGCCTCTGGCCGTGACCTCACACTGCCGCTGGCGATCTACGGGACGTTTTCGGTGGAAGTGCATCCGAATGTCTTTGCCTTCGGCGTGCTGACCACGCTGTTTTCCTTCGCTCTGCTTGGCACGTATGCCGTGCTGATGGGGCTTTCGGTGCGCCGCGCCCGGCGCATCGCCGTGCAGGAGGATGCATGATGAACAAATCCGCTTTCCCTTCCGCCATTGTCACCGGCGCTGGTTCCGGCATTGGTCGCGCCATTGCACTTCGACTTGCAAAAGACGGGTATGGCGTGTTGGTCAACGATCTTGCCCTGGAAAGAGCGAAAGCCGTCGCCGAAGAGATCACGGCGTCTGGTGGCAAGGCCTCGGCCTATGCCGGGGACGTCTCCCACGAGACGGAAGCGGCGGCGATCTGCGCTGCCGCCGTTGTCGCCCATGGACCGGTGGCACTGCTGGTCAATAATGCCGGTATCGTCCATCAATCGCTGTTTGAACATCTTGAAGTCGCTGATTTCGACCGGATGTTTGCAGTGCATGTGCGCGGAAATTTCCTGATGACCCGCGCTGTGTTGCCACCGATGCTGGAACGGGGAGACGGTGTGATCGTTAATATCGCCTCGCAGCTTGGCCAGATCGGCGGCGTCGAACTGGTGCATTATTCCGGCGCCAAGGCGGCGATCATCGGCATGACCAAGGCCTTGGCCCGCGAAGTTTCCGCCAGAGGTGTGCGCGTCAATGCGGTCGCTCCCGGCCCGATCAATACGCCGCTGGTCATGGGTCTGTCGGAAGACTGGCGAGCCGCAAAAAAGGCGCAGCTGCCGCTTGGCCGGTTCGGTGAACCAGAGGAAGTGGCCGCCGCCGTCTCCTTTCTTGCCTCCCCGGATGCGGCCCTGTTCGTCGGCCAGACCCTGGGGCCGAATTCCGGCGATGTGATGCTTTGAACCGTGAAGGAAGAGACAGATGAGCAACCAGAACCAGCGGATCGTCATCATCACCGGAGCCGGGATTGGCATCGGCGCTGCCGCCGCCAAAGCCTTCGGCGCGCTTGGTGACCATGTCGTCGTTACCGATATTTTGGACGATGAAGGCGAGGCGGTGGCGCAGGCTATTCGCGCTGCCGGTGGCTCGGCGGAGTTTCATCATTATGACGTGCGCTCGACACCGGCAGCCGATGCGCTGGTCGCCGATATCGAGGCACGGCTTGGCCGGATCGATGTGGTGGTCGCCAATGCGGGCATTGCGCATCGCGTCCCGCTTCAAGACCTGACCGATGAAAAATGGGACTTGACCTTCGATATCGACCTCAAGGGCATTTTCCGGCTCGTGCGGGCCGCTACTCCTGGGATGCGCGCTCGCAAAAGCGGGGCGATTGTCGCGCTGTCGTCGATCATGGGCATTGCCTATGGCTGGGATGAACATGTGCATTATTCCGCCGCAAAATCCGGGGTGATCGGGCTGGTGCGCGGTCTGGCCGTCGAGCTTGCCCGTGATGGTGTGCGGGTCAATGGCATTGCGCCGGGCTATATCCGCACCGCGCAATTGCTGTCGGAGGAAAATTCGCTCGGGCCGGTGGGGGCCGAAAAAGCCGCCGAAATCATTCCCATGGGACGGCTCGGAACACCCGAGGATATTGCCGATGTCATCACCTTCCTTGCCTCCAATGCAGCTCGTTACATGACCGGTCAGGTGCTGGTCGTCGATGGTGGCCTGCTCGTTGGGCGTTACTAAAAGAAACAATCAACAACAACAAAAACCGGCAAAGCCGGATCGGGAACTCAAAAACTGGAGAACTGCCATGTCATTACTGGAATTGAACCGCAGATCACTTCTCAAACGCTCCACCGGCATGATGGCGTTGGCCATGGGGGCAGGTACGCCCTTCCTGTCGTCGCGGGCTGCCTATGCTAAGGCCACCAGCCTTGCCAGCCAGCAATTGCGCACCATCGGCCTGTCGGTGACGGTGCAGGAACGCATTCTCAATGACTTCAAGAAGGCCTCCGGTGTCGGCGGCACATCCGGCACGGCGGCAACCTTCCCGGATGCGCAGACCAAGATCTTGTCCGGCTCGAAGGATTACGATTGCTGGGAAATCATCGCCGAGCGCCTGCCTGCCATCGTCATGACCAACAATGTCGAGCCGGTGCCTGCCTCTGGCTTGAAAAACTGGGCGAATATCCGCGACACCTTCACCAAACCATCAGACAAATGGGACTTGAAGGCGCAGATCGTCGGGCAGATCTGGGCCGATGAAGGCCAGACAACGCTGAACATGGTGCCCGCCGTCTATAACTACGATTCCATCGGCTATAACCCGGATGTGGTCTCCGCCGAGGAAGCCAATAGCTGGGCGGCGATTTTCGACAAGAAGTGGAAGGGCAAGTCCGGCCTCAACACCGATCCGCTGATTGCCTTCGGTCAGGCGATCATGGCGATGAACACGCTTGGCCTGCTCAACGTCAAGAACCCTGGCAATCCGAGTGCCAAGGAAATTGACGAGGCGGCGGCCTTCCTGGTGTCGAAGAAGAAGGAAGGCCAGTTCCGGGCGCTATGGGGCGATTTCGGCGAATTGGTCAACCTGATGGCCTCAGGCGAAATGGTGGTTTGCGACGCCTGGCAGCCTGCGGTCATGGCGGTGAAGGCGCAGGGCAAGTCTTGCAAATACGCGGTGCCGAAGGAAGGCTACCGCGCCTGGGCCATCGGTCCGTCGATGATTGCAGGCACCACCAACAAGGAAGCCGTCACCGCCTATGCTAATTACTGGCTGTCGGGTGAGCCGGGCATCGCTGTGTCGGAGCAAGGGTATTACTCGCCCTCCACCAATATTAAAAGCGTCATGGCACCGGAAAAATATGCCTTCTGGTATGAGGGCAAGCCTTGGACCGGCGCGCCGGAGCGCGGCATCAAGGAAGGCGACCTGCGTGATGGCGGCTCGCTGGAAGAGCGCGCCAAGAACGTCGCTTATTGGCATCAGTGGCCGGATGAATACGACCATCTGGTGCAGAAGTGGGACGAGTTCCTGAACGCCTGACGAGACGCGGGAAGACCGGCTGGCTCCGGTCTTCCCTTTTGATACTGCACCGGAGAAAGCCGATGATTTACGACCTGGAACTGATTGATGTGGGCAAGGTCTATGACAATGGCACCACGGCTGTCAGTGCCTTCAGCCTGGCGGTGAAGAAAGGTGAGTTCATCGCTTTTCTCGGCCCATCCGGCTGCGGCAAGACCACGACGCTGAGGATGATTGCCGGGTTCGAGGGTATTTCCTCCGGCGATATGATGATCAAGGGCATGCGGATGAACGACGTGCCGCCGCAAATGCGCCCAACCGCGACGATCTTTCAGAACTACGCGCTGTTTCCCCATATGAGCGTGCGCCGCAATGTCGCTTACGGTCTTGAGGTCAAAGGCATGGCCAAGGCCGAGCGCGACCGGAAGGTAGAGCGGATCATCGCAACGCTTGGGCTTGAAGACATCGCCGAACGCAAGCCGGAAAAGCTTTCCGGCGGCCAGCGTCAGCGGGTGGCCTTGGCGCGTGGGCTGGTGATCGAGCCGGACATTCTGCTTCTGGATGAGCCGCTTGGGGCGCTTGACGCCAATTTGCGCAAGGCGATCCAGAACGAGCTGAAAATCCTGCAAAGGACGCTGGGCGTCACCTTCATTTTCGTCACCCACGCTCAATCGGAGGCGCTGGCGCTCTCCGACCGGGTGGTGGTGATGAACCAGGGCCGCGTTGAGCAGGTCAGTCCGCCGCACCAGCTCTATACCCGACCCGCCACACCGTTTGTGGCGCAATTCATTGGCCGAAATGCGATTTTCAAGGGGCATGCCCGTGCCGATGGCGCAGGCGACTTGCGGGTCGAGACCCCGGAAGGATTGCTCGCAGGCCTGGTCAATGGCCCGGTATCTGAAGGTGGCCTCGCCAATCTCGTCGTTCCCGCCGAGGCTATTCAGGTTCATCATGGAAGCGCCGAACAGCTTGATCGGGTGGCTGTGGCCCATGGTGGCAACGCGGTGCATGCCCGCATTCAACGCGCCGATGTCGTTGGTCACGTCTCGCATATCTCAGCGGTGCTGGCGGATGGTCGGTCGCTGTCTCTCGAGGCCCATGTCGACAAATATCGGCCTGATGAGTTTCCGGTCGGCTCAGATGTGTTCCTGTCGTGGAAGCCTTCGGATGCCTCCATTATCGCCGCGCACTGACAGTCGCGTACCTGATCAAAAAGTCTTTATCAAAAGGAGAAAACACCATGGCAAAGGAAATCTTTTGCAGCTTCGGCATCGACGTGGATGCGGTGGCCGGCTGGCTCGGCTCTTACGGCGGCGAGGACTCGCCCGACGATATTTCCCGTGGCCTGTTTGCCGGTGAAGTCGGTGCGCCGCGCCTGCTGAAACTGTTCGAACGTTTCGGCATCAAGACCACATGGTTTATTCCCGGCCATTCCATCGAGACCTTCCCGGAACAGATGCAGGCGGTGGCCGATGCTGGCCATGAAATCGGCATTCACGGCTATACCCATGAAAACCCGATTGCCATGACCCGCGAGCAGGAAACCGAGGTGCTGGACAAGTGCATCGAGCTGGTCACCAAGCTGTCTGGCAAACGTCCGACCGGTTATGTCGCGCCGTGGTGGGAGTTTTCCAATGTCACCAATGAATTGCTGCTGGAGCGGGGCATCAAATACGACCACTCTCTGATGCATAATGATTTCACGCCCTATTATGTGCGGGTCGGCGATAGCTGGACCAAGATCGACTATTCCAAGAAGCCCTCCGACTGGATGGTGCCATTGAAGCGTGGCCACGAGACTGACCTGATCGAAATCCCGGCCTCCTGGTATCTCGACGACCTGCCGCCGATGATGTTCATCAAGAAATCACCCAATAGCCACGGTTTCGTCAATCCGCATGATATCGAGCAGATCTGGCGCGACCAGTTCGATTGGGTCTATCGTGAAATGGATTATGCGGTTTTCCCGATCACCATTCACCCTGACGTTGCCGGGCGCCCGCAGGTGTTGATGATGCTGGAGCGGTTGTTTGCCCATATGAGCAAGCATCCGGGGGTGAAATTCGTGACCATGAACGAGATCGCCGACGATTTCGCCAAGCGCTTTCCGCGCAAGAAGTAACAGTAAGGCAAGGGGCGGCGCTATGCCGTCCCTTGGCTGTGAAAGGAGATCGTCATGTGTTCACTCTGCGGTGTGATTGGCGGCAATGAGCATTGGGCTGACGCCGTGGCCCGCCCCGGTGTCTACACCCGCAATGGCGAGCGGGTGGACCGCCGCCGTGAACGGATGAACCGGGTGAGCACCGCCAACCGGGTGCTGAAAGCGTTCGGCCTGTCGCTATCCGACTGGCAGGGCTCATCCTATATCTTGTCCAGCCTGACAGGAAAGACCGAGATTATCGAGGATCTCGGTCATCTCTGGTCGGTCGCTGAAAAAATGTCCGGTCGGGCCTGTGATCCGCTTGATCCGGTGCTGATTGCGCGGATGGAAACGGCCCATAATGGCTGATGCAAGGGGTGCTATTCCCCAGTTCACGCCCGTCAATCTGCTGACCGGCTTCCTCGGCTCCGGCAAGACGACGCTGCTCAAGCGCTTGCTGTCGGACCCGGCGCTTGCCGATACGGCGGTGCTGATCAATGAATTCGGAGAAATCGGCCTCGATCACGACCTGGTGGAAACGGTTGATGGGGATACGGTGCTTTTGCAATCCGGCTGCGTCTGCTGCACCATTCGCGGCGATCTGGCAGAAGCCGTACGTACCTTGCATGAGCGGCGCGAGCGCGGCGAGATCGCACCCTTTCGCCGGGTGATGATCGAAAGCACCGGCCTTGCCGATCCGTTTCCGATCTTATCGACGCTGAAAGCCGATCCGGTCCTGCGCCATCATTTTCGCCACGGCAATGTTATCACCACGGTCGATGCCATTAATGGGTTAGGGCAGCTCGACGCTTACGGCGAATCGGCCCGGCAAGTGGCGATTGCCGACCGGCTGGTGATCACCAAGACCGATATGACTGAAGCCCTCGAACATCAGGAATTGGCCACCCGGCTGAAGGGACGGCTTGTGGCGATCAATCCGGATGCGGCCATTCTGACCGCGGCAGATGCAGATTTTTCAGTCGCCACCTTGCTGGAAGACGATGCCAGCCTGCACAGTTCCACCCTGCAATCGGCCAGCGGTTTTTACTGCGAAGCGCCGGTAGATGCTGGCCATAGCGGTGACTTCCGCTCCTTCGTGGTCACGGTTGACGAGCCGATTGACTGGACCGCGTTCGGCATCTGGTTGACCATGCTGCTCAACCGGCATGGCGCTAGGGTTATCCGGGTGAAGGGCATTTTGAACATCGCGGGTGAAGACCGGCCCGTCGCCATTCACGGCGTCCAGCATCTGGTGCATCCGCCCGTCCATATGGGCGGCTGGCCATCGGCGGATCGGCGCTCCAGACTGGTCTTCATTGTTGATGGATTGGAGACGGCGCTGATTAGGCGGTCTTTCGAGGCCTTTGCGATAAAGTGACGGGCATGGATGGTGGTGGAGGCTCTCTGGTTTTACAGTGGCTTTATAAGTGAGTGAGGAATGTCAAACCCGAATGAACACCCATAACCCACCGGCTGCCTTTCCTGCGCCCGCCCTTCATACCGAAGGCAAGCCGCGTCTGCGGGTGCTCGGCACGGCGATTTCGTTGCTGGAGCCGCTGCGTCTGCAGGCGCAGCAGGATCTCGGCATCGAGGTCGTGTTCGACAATAACGACTTCCTGACCACCCAGCACAAGGCGGCGCAGGCACCGGACAGTTACGACATTTACGATCAGTGCTTTCATAACCTGGATATCGTCTGGTACTGGCGCGCCATTCAGCCGATAGAATTGAAGCGGATCGACCTCTGGACCGAGATTTCCGATCTCACCAAGACAGGCCGTCTGGAGCCGAGTGCCCAACTGGGCAAGGGTGACGCTCCGGTCAAGAAGCTTTTCGTCCAGCCGGATCTGTCACTGGGAGAAAATCCGACCGGCCATATTTCCATGCTGCCCACCACCCATAATTTCGATAGTTTTGCCTATCGCAGCGACCTGGTGAAAAGCCCCAGGTCCGTGTGCAGTTGGGCAAGTCTGTTGGACGAGGCCTGGGCGGGCCGGGTGGCGCTGGTGGACGAGCCGGCCATCGGTATCTTTGATGCAGCTCTTGCTGCTGAGGCGGCGGGCCTGATGCGGTTTGACAATATCGGCAATATGACCGTGGCCGAGATCGATCGGCTGATCGCCATTCTCACCGAGAAGAAAAAATCCGGATTTTTCAGGGCCTTCTGGCGCACCGCCGAGGATGCCGCAGCCCTGATGGTCAAAGGCCGTACCGATATCCAGAGCATGTGGTCAACAGGCATTACCATCTTGAGCGGTCAGGGCATGGCCGTCGAACAGGCGGTGCCGGTGGAAGGCTACCGCGCCTGGCATGGCGGGCTTTGCCTGTCGCGTGGCCTCGAAGGCCGGATGCTGGACGTGGCCTATGACTATCTCAACTGGTGGATATCAGGCTTGCCAGGCGCTGTCGTTGCACGGCAAGGCTATTATATTTCCACGCCGCAGCGCTCAAAAGCGTATCTGAGCACGGCGGAATGGGATTATTGGTATGGCGGCTTGCCCGCTACGCAGGACTTGCCCGGACCGGATGGCGCCATCCGGATCAAGGCTGGCGAAAGCCGCAGCGGTGGGTCTTACTGGCAGCGTGCCAACCGCATCGCGGTGTGGAATACCACCATGGACGAACATAATTACCTGGTGCGTCGCTGGCTTCAGCTGATGGCAGCATAATATTCTATTGATTGAAGGAGTAACCGATGACCCCAATCATGTCAGGCAAAAGCATTGCCCAGCTTGCGGTGTTGATCCAGTCCGGCGGGCTCGATCCGCAGGATCTGGCTCATCAGACGTTGGCAGCCATCCGGGATCATGCGGATCAAACAATTTTCACCCGGCTAACGCCGGAGCGGGCGATGCAGGAGGCCCAGGCTTCGGCATCGCGCATCCGGGCCGGTTGCTCGCTTGGCCCTTTGGACGGGATACCGATTGCCTGGAAGGACCTTTTCGATCTTAAGGGAATAACCACCACCGCAGGCTCCGTGGTGCTGGGTGATCACCCCCCCGCAGTGCGCGATGCGGATGTCGTCCAGGCTCTGGCAAGTGCCGGGATGGTGTCCATCGGTCATGTCAATATGAGCGAATTTGCCTTTTCCGGCCTTGGGGTTAATCCGCATTACGGCACGCCGCGCAATCCGCACAGCATGGGTGACGTACGGGTTCCCGGCGGATCGTCCTCAGGCTCTGGTGTTGCCGTTGCCTCCGCGCTGGTGCCGGTGTCGATCGGGACGGATACGGGCGGATCTGTCCGCATTCCCTCCGCCTTCAATGGTATTGTCGGCTATAAGGCGACCCGTGGCCGCTATTCCATGCGTGGCGTCTTTCCGCTCTCGAAAAGTCTCGATTCCCTTGGGCCGCTCTGCCGCACCGTGCAGGATGCGGTTTGGGTGGATGCTGCCATGCGCGGGCTGACGCAGCCGCAGGTGACCCGCACCGCCTTGGCCGGACGCCGGTTCGTTGTGCCGGAAACAGTGTTTTTCGACGGTGCCGAGGATGGTGTGGTTCAAGCATTTGAGGCTGCGATACGCCGCCTGGAGCAGGCGGGTGCCGTGGTGCGCCGCCAGGCCTTCCCGATCATGCAGCAGATCCTCGATATTCTCGCCAAGCATGGTCCGCTGGTAACAGCGGAAGCCTATGTGCTGCATCGCCACCGTCTGCATGGACCGGAGGCGGCCCGCATGGACCACCGCGTCGCCACACGGGCGCTGCTGGGCGAAAACATCAGCCTTTCCAGCTATGTCGAGCTTATCGACCGGCGTGACCAATTGATTGCGGAATTTACCGGCCAGATCGGCACGGATGAATTCATCCTGACGCCAACCGTCGCGCATGTCGCACCGCTGACCGCGCCGCTTGTGGCTGACGATGACCTGTTCGTGGCAACCAACGGCAAGACATTGCGCAACACGATGCTCGGCAATTTCCTCGACTGGTGCGCGGTTTCGCTGCCATGCGGAACGGGTGAAGCCAATATGCCTGTTGGCCTGCAAGTCTCCGGGCCTGCAGGGTCCGATGAGGCCCTGCTTGGTCTGGCGCTTTCGGTGGAAGCGGTGGTTTGCGGCTAAATAAGCCTACATCGGAAACAGGCTGGTCAGAGGCATATGCGATTTGACGATCGGTGATTTCAGCACCACGAAGCTGAAATATTTGTCGATGCCGATATCCATGTCGGTCAGCCTTTCCATGATCGACTGATATTCGCCAATCCCTGATGTGACGAATTTCAGCATGTAATCATAGCCGCCGGAGACCAGGTGACATTCGATCACCTGGTCAACTTTTTCGACGGCTGCCAGAAAGCGGGCAAAATCGATCTGCCTGTGGTTCTTCAAGGTGATTTCGGTAAACACAGTTAGCGTCTGGCCAAGCTTGCTGACATTGATCTGGGCGGAATAGCCTTCGATATAGCCATCTGCCTGAAGCTTCTTCACCCGCATCAGGCAGGGGCTGGGCGACAGATTGACCAATTCGGCCAGTTCCACATTGGTGATCCGGCCGTTCTTTTGCAATTCATAGAGAATCTTGATGTCGATCCTGTCGAGCTTCACGCTGCTGTTTCCCCTGATGCCCGTTTTTCCTGAAGCCTGTGTGCCAGCATATTATGCTTCGAAAGCCAAAGTGCAAGCCGTCATCATCAGGAAAGCAAGCTGGAAGGCTTTGAAAAACCTTATGCAACACAGGGATTGTTTGCGTTTCCAAAAACGGAAGGAAATGCTGAATTTGGGGCAATCGCGGTGCTTTTCACTGATGGAAATGCTTATGATGATCGGCAATCAAGGAGCTTTTCATGCGTGTACCCCTGTTGCGAATCGAGACCCACACCACTTTGCCTGAGGCGGCTGATGTCGTGGTGATTGGCGGCGGTATCGTCGGGACATGTACCGCCTATTTTCTGGCAAAGCGCGGCGTCAAGGTCGTGCTGTTGGAAAAGGGGCTGATCGGGGCGGAGCAGTCCAGCCGCAATTGGGGCTGGTGCCGCCAGCAGAACCGCGATGCCCGCGAATTGCCGATCGCGACCAAAAGCCTCGATCTGTGGGAAAGTTTTGCCAGTGACATTGGCGAGGATGTCGGGTTTCGCCGTTGCGGCCTGCTTTACCTGAGCAATAGCGAGGCGGAAATCGCCACCTGGGCCAAATGGCGTGACTTTGCCAAAACGGTCGGCGTCACGACCCATGTGCTTTCGGCAAAAGAAGCCGCCGAAAAAGGTAGCGCGACGCACAAGCCCTGGCTCGGCGGGGTCTTTTCGCCCAGCGATGGCATCGCTGTCCCGGAGCGGGCTGCACCGGTCATTGCCCGTGGCGTGATGAAATTTGGCGGAACCGTCATGCAGCATTGCGCGGCCCGTGGGTTGGAAACCGAGGCTGGCCGCGTCAGTGCGGTGGTGACGGAAAAGGGGACGATCCGCACGGGAACGGTGGTGATGGCGGGCGGCGCCTGGGCGTCGTCCTTCTGCAATCAGTTGAATATTCGCTTTCCGCAGGCCTCCATCCGATCCTCCATTCTGTCTGTCGGTCCTCTTGAGGGACTAGGAGCCGGAACTCTGCCGGACGCCCTGCATACGGCACGGGTGTCGGTGACCCGACGGGGCGATGGCGGCTATACCATGGCGATCAGCGGTCGTGCCAGCGTCGATCTGACCCCCCAGCAGATCCGCTATGGCAAGGCCTTTCTGCCGATGTTCCAGCGGCGGTGGAGAAGCCTGAAGCCGGGGACGATCGAAGGTCTGCGCAATGGCCATGAGACGCTGGCGAAATGGGCGCTGGACAAGATCACCCCCATGGAGCGCAACCGTATTCTCGATCCGATACCGGATCGCAAACTGATCGCCGAAACCTATCGCCGGGCTGGTGAATTGCTGCCTGCTTTGGCTGGTGCAAAGATTTCGGCCAGTTGGGCTGGCTATATCGACAGTACCCCGGATGGCGTGCCCGCCATCGGCGAGATTCCATCCCTGCCGGGCTTTATTCTGGCTGCCGGCTTCAGTGGCCATGGTTTTGGCATTGGGCCGGGGGCAGGGCATTTGATCGCCGATATCATCACCGGTTCCGAACCGATTGTCGATCCCAAAGACTATCGGCCCGAGCGGCTGGCTCACTCCGCCTGGGGCAAGGTTGCGAGTTTCTAACCTCTCCGTCTTTCAAACCAAGGCGGGTACGGGATTGCAAAACCGCTGCTTTCTGCCTATAGAAAGGCCATTAACCCCGGACCCGGTGAAATTCCGGGTGGCTATTCTGGCCGCCGATCCGCCAGACAACGCACGACATTTCTGAAACGTGATGATCCGTTTATTCGGTTAGCTCTGAGCGTTTTTGAAAATCTTCCCCGTTGCGAAACAATTTCCATGAAAAAACTTGAACGATACCAGCGAGACTGGTTCTCGAATATCCGTGGCGATGTCCTGTCGGGCATTGTTGTGGCCCTTGCGCTTATTCCTGAAGCCATCGGCTTCTCGGTGATTGCCGGGGTCGATCCGAAGATCGGGCTGTTTGCCTCGGTTATCATCGCCTGTGTATCCGCCATCTGCGGTGGGCGCCCCGGCATGATTTCCGCTGCCACTGCCGCAACCGCAGTGTTGATCGGTGGATTGGTCAAGGACCACGGTATTCAATATCTGTTTGCCGCAACCGTGCTGATGGGCCTGTTGCAAATTCTGGCGGGCTTCCTGAAGCTCGGGCGTTTGATGCGCTTCGTGTCGCGTTCGGTGATGACGGGCTTCGTCAATGCCCTGGCGATCCTGATCTTTATGGCGCAATTGCCGGAATTGCTTGGCCGCCCACCATCGACTTTCGCGATGATCGGTGTGGCGCTTGCCATCATCTATCTCTTCCCGCGTCTGACCAAGGCGGTGCCGTCGCCGCTGGTGGCAATCGCCGTGCTGACGGCTGCGACCTGGTGGTTCGGATGGGATGTCCGCAGCGTCAGCGATCTCGGCGAATTGCCGTCCAGCCTGCCATTGTTCGGATGGCCGCAGGTGCCGCTGACCTTCGAGACGTTGCAGATTATTTTTCCTTATTCCATCGCGCTTGCCGCCGTTGGATTGTTGGAATCGCTGCTGACGGCCCAGATCGTCGATGACATGACGGATACGCAAAGCAACAAGAGCCAGGAATGCATCGGCCAGGGAGCAAGCAATATCGCTTCCGGCCTGTTCGGCGGCATGGGTGGCTGCGCGATGATCGGCCAATCGGTGATCAATATTTCATCGGGTGGGCGAGGGCGTCTTTCGACCTTCATGGCCGGTGGCTTTCTTCTGGTGCTGCTGCTTGTGCTGGACGACATCCTGCGGGTGGTTCCCATGGCCGCCCTGGTGGCGATCATGATCATGGTGTCGATCGGCACGTTTTCCTGGCGGTCGATCATCGACCTGCGTACCAACCCTCCATCCTCGTCGCTGGTCATGCTGGCAACCGTCGTGACTGTTGTTGCCACCCATGACCTGTCGAAAGGCGTGCTGGTCGGCGTGCTGCTATCGGGCGTGTTCTTTGCCGGTAAAGTGGCGCGGATGGTGCATGTCAAAGCCGAAGATCATGTCGATGGCTCAAGGCTGTACCGCGTGGATGGGCAGATTTTCTTTGCGTCCTCCGAAGCCTTTATCGCCGCCTTCGATTTTGATGACGATGTGAAATCCATCACCATCGACGTTACCCAGGCGCATTTCTGGGACATTACCGCGGTTGGCGCCCTCGACAAGGTGGTGCTGAAGTTCCGCGCCAAGGGCGCTGTGGTGGATGTGAAGGGGCTGAATGTTGCCAGCGCCCATATGATGGACCGTTTTGCCTTGCATCGCGATCCGCAAGCCGTTCTCAGCGCGGGTGGGCATTGATACGAGTCGTGATTGACGAGGGAATTCAGATGAGGGACGGATGAGCAATTCGCTACGCGCATAGCGCATGGCTGGCGTGCGAAAAACTGCCTCGAAAATGTGCGAAAATCAGGTATAACTCTTTTCATCGAAGCGATGCATCCTCCTCCCGCAAAGCTTCGATATACCGGGCCAGCCTCTCCTCCTCCCAGAGCAGCCCGTGGGAATGACGGCACTCCTCCTCCCAGTCGTCATTCGGTTCTTTTCGAAAAGCCTGCTGCACCTCCTCCCGCGGCAGGCTTTTCGTTTTTGGAAGATATTTCTTTCAAGAAGCCGTCAATTGCTGTTCTGCCTGTTCGGGCAAAGCAGACTGCGTTGTTGTGCCTGACTGGGCAAAGGCCGCGCCGACGCCGATGAGAATTGGGTTGCTGACGCCAAGTGTGGTGACTGCATCGGCGAGATCCCCGACCGTTCCACGCCAGCTTGTCTGTTGCGCACGGCTGATTGAGGTCATCGCCACCGCTTGCGTGTCGGAAGCCATGCCCGCCGCCATGAGATTTTCGGCAATCCGGCCTGCCATCCGACCGCCCATATAGAAGATCGTTGTGACGGATGGATCGGCCATATCGCACCAGTTGAGGCTTTCCGGCAGGTCGCCGTGCCGGGAGTGGCCGGTCACCAGCCGCAGCGACTGAGCGTGATCGCGGTGGGTGAGTGAAATACCAAGTGCCGCCGCCATGGCGCTGGCCGAGGTAATGCCAGGTACGATATCCACGGCAATACCCTCATTTGCCAGCCGGGTGATTTCCTCGCCTGCCCGTCCGAAAATCATCGGATCGCCGGATTTCAGCCGCACCACCCGCTTTCCAGCCTTGGCAAACCGCACCATCATGTCGTTGATATCGTCCTGCTTGCAGCTTTCCCGCCCGCCACGCTTGCCAACCAGCATGCGTTTGGCTTCACGGCGGGCAAGTTCGAGAACGTCAGCGGAGACCAGATCGTCAAACAGAATGACATCGGCGGCTTGCAGTGCCCGCACGGCTTTCAAGGTCAATAATTCCGCATCGCCCGGCCCCGCGCCGACCAGTGTGACCCGCCCAAGTGCCGGGGCGTTTGCGAGCCTGCCCGCCTCGTTCAGCAGCAAGTCCGCCTCATTGTCCTGCGGCGGTGCATTGCCGGCAAAGGCGCGGTCCACGAACCGTTCCCAGAAGGTGCGGCGCGGTGCGCCCGGCGCCAGCTTTTCATTGATCCGGCCACGGATCGCTTGTGCCAGTTCTGCCCATGGTTTCAGCGCCGGTGGTAGCAGGGTTTCAATCCGCCGCCGGATAGCCTGCCCGAGGATTGGTGCTGCGCCATCGGTGGAAATCGCCACCACGACCGGCGAGCGGTTGACGATGGAGCCGAACTGGAATTGGCAATAGGCGGGCTTGTCGATGACATTGACCGGCACGCCCGCCGCTTTTGCCGCGCAATAGAATGCCTTGGCCTCGTCCTCCGTCTCGCAATCGGCAAGCGCCAAAGCGGCGTTTTCAAAAATGCCGATATGCCAGCAATGGGGATGAAGGACCATGCGGTCATGCTCTTCAAGGAGGGTGCGGAAGGTATCGGACAATTCGTCCTCGGCGCAGAACACCTCGACATCAGCGCCGCAGGCAGCCAGTAATTCCGCCTTCCAGGCTGCCCCTTCCGAACCACCGGCGACGATGACCCGCTTGCCCTCCAGCGCCCAGAAAACCGGCAGTTTGGAAAGCGGTGCGACCCGTTCCGGGCGGCGGGAGTTATTCTGCGGCAAGGATTTGAACGGCATCGATAATCCTCCTGATTTCGGCGCGGCAGGAGCCGCAATTGGTTCCAGCAGACAGGCTCTTACCGACGGCTTCGACCGTGCAGCAGCCGCCCCTGACAGCATTGGTGATCTGGTTGATCCCGATCGAGAAACACGAACAGACAATCGCCCCCGGATCGATCTGGCCGGCGCCGGGCCGCCCGGCAATCAGCGCCAGACGGGTACGGCGGTCGGTAAAGTCGTCGTCAAGCCGGGCGCTGGCCCAATTGCGCGACACCGCAACCGGTTGGCTCGCCATGAATAGCGCGGCGCAAAGCCTGCCTGCGTCAAAAAACGCAAGTCGGACATCGCCACTGGCATGGTCGCTATAGCCGATCATCTCTGCGGTGGTGGGTACGGCAAGCGTTGCTCGAGCCCAGCTTTCCCAATCGCAGCCATGCTCGAAAGCCAGTTCCAACCGCCAGCCATGCTCGGCCTTGGCTAAAGCCCAATAGGATGCGTCCAGCGCCTGCGGCTTATCAGCCGATACGGCAAAACCATAGGCCTTTGCCGCATAGGGTTTTGCCGCAACGGCGACATGTTTCAGCGCTGGCTGGCCCGAAACCGGGTCCACCAGGGAGGGGACGAGGCTATCGATGCGGGCCAGTGAGGCTGTTTCGCCGGTCCAGTGCATCGGCACGAAAATGGCGCCACGGCTTTGGCGGCTGGTCAAAAGCGCACGAACGATCACCCGGCTGCCGGTCTTGCTGGAAATCTCCACAAGGGCCGCATCGGCAATGCCGAGATTGGCGGCGTCCAGCGGGTGGATTTCCGCGAAGGGTTCGGCCAGATGCGCCGATAGCCTCGCGCTTTTTGCCGTCCGCGTCATCGTATGCCAATGATCGCGCACCCGCCCGGTATTGAGGGTGAGGGGGAAATCCTGACTTGCCCTATCCGGTATTGCGGTTTCGCAGGCAATGAAACGGGCCTTGCCATCGGGATGATAAAAGCCGCCATTGGCGAAAAACCGGCTTTCCCCCGCAGGCTCGCCCTGTCTCTGTGGCCATTGGAAGGGGGAAAGCGCCTGATAGTCTGCATCAGTGATCGCGCCGTAAGCGCTAATATCGAAATCGCGGGTGCCGTTGTTTTCAAAAGCCGATAGCGCGGCATGTTCGGCAAAGATCTCGGCGGGCGATTGATAGGCAAAGGCGCTGCCAAAGCCCATGCGGCGGCCAACCTCGGCCATCTGCCACCAGTCTGCCCTGGCCTCGCCAGGGGCTGGTTTGAAGGTTCGCTGGCGGGAAATTCGCCGTTCGGAATTGGTGACGGTGCCGGATTTTTCGCCCCAGCCAGCGGCTGGCAGCAGCACATGCGCCAGCTTTGCCGTATCGGTATCGGCCTGCATGTCGGAAACGACAACGAAGGGGCAGGCGGCAATCGCCGCCTTGACGGCATCGGCATCGGGCATGGAAACGACAGGATTGGTGGACATGATCCACAGCGCCTTGATCCGCCCATCAGCCACCGCCTTAAACATGTCCACGGCTTTCAGGCCGGGTTTTTCGGCCATGGTGGGCGCCGCCCAGAACCGCTGCACGCGATCCCGATCCGTGGGATTGCCCAGCTCCATATGGGCGGCCAGCATGTTGGCGAGGCCACCGACCTCGCGTCCGCCCATGGCATTCGGCTGACCGGTTAGCGAAAACGGTCCCATGCCAGGCCTGCCGATCCGTCCGGTCGCCAGATGGCAATTGATGATCGCATTGACTTTGTCCGTGCCAAGCGAGGACTGGTTGACGCCCTGGCTATAGCAGGTCACGGTTTTTTCCGTTGCGGCAAACAGCTGGAAAAACTGCCGCAACTGCATGGCGGGCAGGCCGGTCGCCTCCATCAGATCGCCAAGCGAGTGACCGGCCGCCGCGGCAAATGCTTCCGCAAAGCCATTCGTATGGGTTGCAATATAGGATTGGTCGATGCTGCCGTTTTCGACCAGATGCGCCAGCAAGCCGTTGAACAGCGCCACATCGCCATCCGGGCGGATCGACAGATGCAGATCGGCAATGTCGGAGGTCGCGGTCCGCCGCGGATCGATCACCACCACTTTCAGGCCGGGGCGCTTGGCCTTTTCCGCAGCAATCCGCTGATAGAGCACCGGATGGCACCAGCCCATATTGGAGCCGACAAGCACGATGAGATCGGCCAGTTCCAGGTCACGATAGGTGCCGGGAACGGTATCGGAGCCGAAGGCCCGCTTATGGCCAGCGACCGAAGAGGCCATGCAGAGACGCGAATTGGTATCGATATTGGCCGAGCCGATAAAACCTTTCATCAGCTTGTTGGCGACGTAATAATCCTCTGTCAGCAATTGGCCGGAGAGATAGAAGGCGACCGAATCCGGCCCATGCTCGGCAATGCTGCGGGAAAACCTCTCGGCAACGAGATCAAGCGCCATATCCCAGGTCTGGCGCTCGCCGTACACGGTCGGAGTGAGCGCCCGGCCCTCCAGATCGAGCGTTTCACCCAGCGCCGAGCCCTTGGAACAGAGCCTGCCAAGATTGGCTGGATGATCCGGGTCGCCCTTGATGCTGACGGCACCATTGTCCTCAACCTTGGTGTCCTCGACCTTGGCAATCACGCCGCAGCCGACGCCGCAATAGGGACAGGTGGTTTTCGTCTCGCCGGACATGATGCTCACTCCGCTGCCTGCAACAGGCTTTCCATGGCAATGGAGAGCACGCCGTCGATATTGCGAACCGCAATCGTGCGCACGGCTCCCTCATCGGCACCCAGCGCCTTGCCGCTTTCTAGCGAAATTACCCAATTGTGCAGCGGGCAGGTGACTGCTTTGCCGTGGACGATGCCCTGGCTGAGCGGGCCACCCTTGTGCGGGCAATGGTCCTCGATGGCGAAGACCTCGTTTTCGGCGGTGCGAAACACCGCGATCTTGCCTTGCGGGGTTTTTACGCAGCGCGCGCCACGCAGCGGAATGTCATCGATATGGCCGATAGAGGTCCAGTTCTGATCCATGATCTCACTCCGCTGCCTGGGTGTAACCGATGGTGGCCATCGGCTTGAACTCATGCTTGTCCTTGCCGGAAACGCGCTCCGACCAGGGATCGACCTGGGCGAATTTTTGGCTGAAAACGAAGCGTTCGAAATAAGCCTTGCGCTTGGTTTCATCCTCCATGATCTGGCGGCGTACCTCATCATGGCCAATGCGTTTTGCCCATTTGTAGATCCGCTCCAGATAGCGGCCCTGTTCGCGGTACATCTGGGTCAGCGCAACGATATGCTCCAGGGCTTCTTCCTCGGTTTTGACCAGACCCAGAACATCGGTGCCCTTGATGTCGAGACCGGCTGCTCCGGCAAAATGGATTTCAAATCCTGAATCGACGCAGATGACGCCGATATCCTTGCAGGTCGCTTCAGCGCAGTTGCGAGGACAGCCGGAAACGGCCAGTTTCAACTTGGCGGGTGTCCAGGAGCCCCACATGAATTTTTCAAGCTTGATACCAAACCCGGTGGAATCCTGCGTGCCGAACCGGCACCAGTCGGAGCCGACGCAGGTCTTTACGGTGCGCAGACCCTTGGCATAGGCCTGGCCGGAGACGAAGCCTGCCTTGCCAAGATCGGCCCAAACGGCGGGCAAGTCTTCCTTTTCGATGCCCAGCAGGTCGATGCGCTGGCCGCCGGTGACCTTGACCATGGGAATTTCGAACTTGTCGACCACATCGGCAATGGCGCGCAGTTCGGCGGCATTGGTGACGCCGCCCCACATGCGCGGTACGACCGAATAGGTGCCGTCCTTCTGAATATTGGCGTGGACACGCTCATTGATGAACCTCGACTGGTAGTCATCGGCATATTCATCTGGCCAATCGCAGACGAGGTAATAGTTGAGTGCCGGGCGGCATTTGGCGCAGCCGCAGGAGCTCTTCCATTCCAGTTCCTGCATGACGGCGGGGATGGTCTTCAAGCCCTTGGCCTTGATCAACCGGCGCACGTCGTCATGGCCAAGGTCGGTGCAGGCGCAGATCGGCGTGACGGCCTTTGGGTTATAAGCATCACCCAGCGTCAGCGCCATGACCTGCTCGACAAGACCGGTGCAATTGCCGCAGGAGGCGGAAGCTTTCGTATGGGCGCGCACCTCATCCAGTGAGGTCAGGCCTTTGCCGGTAATGGTCGAGACGATCTTGCCCTTGCAGACGCCGTTGCAGCCGCAGATTTCCGCATCATCCGGCAAGGCTGCAACGGCCGCCATAGGGTCCAGCGGTGTACCCCCCTGGTAGGACTGGCCGAAAATAAGCGTGTCGCGCATCTGCGAAATATCAGTGCCGCGCTTCATCAAATCGAAGAACCAAGAGCCATCACCGGTTTCGCCGTAAAGCACGGCGCCGATAATCCGGTTATCCTTCAGCACCAGCCGTTTGTAGATGCCGGACGAGGCATCGCGCAGCACGATTTCTTCGCGGTCCGGGGCTTCTGCAAAGTCACCAGCTGAAAACAGGTTGATGCCGGTGACCTTCAGCTTGGTATTGACGACGGAGCCGTGATATTCGGCATGACCGCCGGTCAGCCTATCGGCCAGCACCCGCGCGCTTTCATAGAGCGGCGCGACCAGACCGTAGCACATGCCGCGATGTTCAGCGCATTCGCCAAGTGCAAAGATCGAAGCGTCCGACGTCTGCATGCCGTCATCGACAACAATGCCACGATTAACGGCAAGACCGGCATCCTTGGCCAACTGTGAAGCCGGGCGGATACCAACCGCCATCACCACCATGTCGCCTGAAATCACCCGACCGTCTTCCAACTCAATGCCTTCGACTTTGTCTGTGCCGAGGATCGCCTTGGTATTGGCCTTGGTGATGATCTCGATGCCCCGTTCGCTCAACGCCTTTTCCAGAAGATAGGCGGCAGCAGGGTCGAGCTGGCGCTCCATGATGGTCGGCATTAGGTGAATGACGGTGACTTCCATGCCCTGGCGCTTCAAGCCATAGGCGGCTTCAAGCCCCAGCAACCCCGCGCCGATGATGATGGCCCGGCCCTGGCCCTTGCTGATCTCCAGCATTTTTTCGACATCATCGAGATCGCGATAGGCGAGCACGCCGGGCAGTTGATGGCCGGGGACCGGAATGATGAAGGGCAGGGAACCGGTGGCGATCACCAGCTTGTCATAGGCGGCGGTGATGCCGTTTTCCGAGGTCACGGTTTTTGCCTGCCGGTCGATGCCGGAGACTTTCGCACCGCGATGCAGGGTCACACCATGGGTTTCATACCATTGATCGTTATGGATGATGATGTCTTCATAGGCCTTTTCGCCCGACAGCACCGGCGAGAGCATGATGCGGTCGTAATTGACGCGCGGCTCGGCATTGAAAACGGTGAGGTCATAAAGGCCGGGTGCTTTTTCAAACAGCTCTTCCAGCATCCGGCCCGGCGCCATGCCATTGCCGATAATAACCAGTTTTTCCGCCATAATGACTTACTCCGCGGCTTCGACGAAGCGGTGACGTTCGTAGAGGAACTTCAACACGGCTTCGCGGGATTTGAGATAGGTCCGGTCTCCGGCCAATGCGATACGGTCGCGGACACGGGGGATCGGCACGTCAAGCACTTCACCGATCTTTGCGGCGGGGCCGTTGGTCATCATCACGATCCGGTCGGAGAGCAGCACGGCCTCATCGACATCGTGGGTAATCATGATCATCGTATTGCCGAGGCGCGCATGGATTTCCATCACGGCGTCCTGCAAATGAGCGCGGGTCAGCGCGTCCAGTGCTCCGAAAGGCTCGTCCAGCAGCAGGATTTTCGGCTCCATGGCCAGCGCCCGGGCAATGCCGACCCGCTGTTTCATGCCGCCTGAGATCTCCGAGGGACGCTTGTCTTTTGCATGACCCATCTGCACGAGATCGAGATTGCGCATCACCCAGTCATGCTTTTCGGCCTTGGTCTTGCGGCCCGCAAACACCTTGGAGACGGCGAGATTGACATTTTCATACACCGTCAGCCACGGCAGCAGGGAATGGTTCTGAAACACCACGGCCCGTTCCGGCCCCGGCGCGTTGACCTCGGTGTTTTCCAGTAGGATCGCGCCTGCGGTCACGCGGGTCAGCCCGGCAATCAGGTTCAGCAGCGTAGACTTGCCGCAGCCGGAATGGCCGATGATCGACACGAACTCGCCCTTACCGATGGAAAGGGAGACATCCTTCAATACCTCGGTCTTTGTGCCTGATCGTTCGAAGCTTTTGTCGATATGGTCGATTTTGAGATAAGCGTTCATCACGATTTCCCCTTAGTTTTTCGTGGTGCCACGGGTGATGACACTGCCAAGGAGAGCGACGAGCTTGTCGAGGACAAAGCCGGTCACGCCGATATAGGCAAGCGCCACGATGATGTCGGAGAGCCGCGAGGAGTTCCACGCATCCCAGATGAAGAAGCCGATGCCGACGCCGCCAGTCAGCATTTCAGCGGCAACGATGGCCAGCCACGACAGGCCGACGCCGATGCGAAGCCCGGTAAAGATGTAAGGGGCAGCGGCAGGCACCATGATGCGGATGAAGAATTCCAGCGGGTTGAGCCGCAGCACGCGGGCCACATTGCGGTAATCGTCGGGAATATTGCGCACGCCAACGGCAGTGTTGATGATCACTGGCCAGATCGAGGTGATGAAGATCACGAAAATCGCCGAGGGATTGGAGTTCTGGAAGGCCGCGAGTGACAGAGGCAACCAGGCAAGCGGCGGCACGGTACGCAAGATCTGGAAGATCGGGTCAAGGCCGCGCATGGCCCAGATGCTCTGGCCGACCACCGCACCGAGAAAGACGCCGACAATGGCGGCCAGCCCGAAGCCGATTGCCACCCGCTCCAGCGACACCAGAACGCGCAGGCCAAGACCGATATCCTGCGGCCCATTGTTGAAGAACGGGGCGGTGATCAGGTCATGGGCTTCTTCCCAGACCTGGCTTGGCGGCGGCAAGGTTGCGCCTGCATGAGAACAGGCGATCTGCCAGATGCCGAGCAGGATGGCGAGAACCACGAAGGGTGGCACGACATTGCGCAACACATTTGCGCCGATGCGCTGACTGTTGAACCTGCGGGTGGGACGGCGCGCCATGGTGACAACAGTGCCAACCGATTGTGGAGTAGAAAGGGCTGCGGGTTCTGCTTTGCGAAGACTTGCGGACATGAGCTTTCTCCTGTTGCGCGCGGTCACGCCGTAGCCTTGATGGTCAGGCTGTCGAGATAGGCTTTGGGGTTTTCAGGGTCGAAGACCTTGCCGTCAAAGAAGGTTTCCTTGCCGCGTGAGGTGGATGCCGGAATATCGGCGCTGGCCACCGACAGATCCTTGGCGGCAGCGCGCCAGATGTCTTCCCGGTTGACCTTGTCCACCAGCGCTTTCATGTCGAGATCGGCGGCAAACTTGCCCCAGCGGATATTTTCGGTGAGGAACCACAGGTCATGGCTCTTGAACGGGTAGGAGGCATGGTCCTGCCAGAATTTCATCTGCAAGCCGGTGTTTTCCACCATGCGGCCATTGCCGTAATTGATATTGCCCTTCAGCCTGCCAAGCACATCCTTCGGTGGCACGTTGAACCATTGGCGCTTGCCGAGAATATCGGCCATTTCGGCCTTGTTCTCCATGCTATCGCACCAGATCTGCGCTTCCATGATCGCCATCATCAGCGCCTTGGTGGCATTGGGGTTCTTTTCCACCCAGTCGGTGCGCATCGAGAAGGCTTTTTCAGGATGGCCCTTCCAAAGCTCGCCGGTGCTACAGGCGGTAAAGCCGATGCCCTGGTTGACCAATTGCTCGTTCCAGGGTTCACCGACGCAGAAGGCGTCCATGGAGCCGACTTTCATATTGGCGACCATCTGCGGTGGCGGCACGACGATGGTCGAGACGTCCTTGTCGGGATTGATGCCGCCAGCGGCAAGCCAGTAGCGAATCCACAGATCATGGGTGCCACCCGGAAAGGTCATCGCCACCTTGACTTCGCCGGTCTTGGCTTTCTTGGCGGCAAAGGCGTCCTTCAACTTGGCGGCGTCAAGAGCGACGCCGGTTTCTGCATATTCCTTGGCGACTGAAATGCCCTGGCTGTCGAGATTAAGGCGGGCAAGGATCGACATCGGCACCGGCACATTGTTTTGCGTGACTTTGCCGGTTTGCATCAGATACGGCATCGGAGTGAGGATATGAGCGCCGTCAATGCCATTGGATGCGCCGCCCAACACGAGGTTATCGCGGGTCGCACCCCAGGAGGCCTGCTTCGACACTTCCACACCGGTCATGCCATATTTTGCAAACAGGCCTTTTTCCTGCGCGATGATCAAGGGGGCGGCATCTGTCAGGGCGATGAAGCCAAGTTTGGCGCCACTGACTTCCGGCGTGGCGGTGGCTGCCAGCGCGCCTGTTGGCAAAAGGATGCGGGCGGCGGCAAGCGTGGCGGCCGCACCTGTTGCCTTGAGAATGGAACGGCGATTGATAGCGTGATGGGCGATGCGGGTCATGACTGGCTCCTGTCGGGCGGGCAAAAGGGCAAAACGCAAAAAAAACGCCGCGAAGATTCCTGCGCGAACCGGGAGGTGTCCGCTCAAAAACCTTGCGACGTCGATGTCTCAGGGAAAGCGCAGTGTCTGCGCTATTTCGCGTCGGTCGCCGTTGACCACGCAAATATACAGAAGCAAAGCCTGTGCCAGTTTTATAAAAATCTAGCGAGAAGAACGGCATTGCTCGGGTGAGATGCGAAATAAGAGATTAATCTATTGAAATTTAATAGATAAAAAATTCAGGCGAAAGGCATGGATTTTTGGACGTCGATGGAACCTTAACGGAGGCTAATCGAAAATCCGTCGTGGTTCTCGTCTAATTATTGCGCAGTGCTTATTTACTTGGCGAAAAAACTGCCCGAAATCCGTTCAAATTTCGTCTGGTCTCGCAGATGCTGCAAGAGGGGCGTGCACCGGAAACTGCTTTGGATAGGAGGCAAGTTTGGCGGGATCGAAGACGAAACCATCGATGAAGCGGTCTCCATCGCGCAGTCCTTCTATCCGCAAATCGTCTAGTGCCAACTGATTGGGCAGGCCAAGGGCGGCGCGGTAGATATCCGGGCGAAAGGCGCTGGCTGCTTTTTCCACATCAGCTTCGTCGTAGCGCGTCTGCCCCCAGCGGATCATCTGGCTATAGATCCACAAGGCCTGGCTTGGGCGGGGATAGTTTGCCTGCTCGGCATGGAAGCGGAAATAGTGGTCGATGACCCGGCGATTGCCTTTTGCATCCAGATGGAAGACGCCGCCCAGCACATGGCGGATGATGTCGCCTGGCGCGCCGATATAGCGTGGTGCTGAGAGCATTTCGGCCAGCGCATCGCGGTTGTCTGGCGCGTCACACCAGCGGGCAGCCTCATCGAGAGCGGTGATCAACCTGTTAACAGTATCCTGGTTTTCCGCCGCCCAATCCGGGCGCATGCCCAGCACTTTTTCAGGGGCCGATGGCCAGATATCCTGCTTGGCGGCGACGATCCGGCCAACGCCGCGCTCGGAGGCTACCATGTTCCAGGGCGCGCCAACGCAAAAGCCATCGATGGCGCCTGCGGCCAAGGCATCGGAGGTGAGCGGTGGTGGCACCACGACCAGCTTCACGTCGCGGTCTGGATCGATGCCTCCAGCGGCCAGCCAATAGCGAAATTCGTAATTATGCGAGGAAAACGGATAGGTCATGCCCAAGGTTGGCATCGGCTCGCCGCGTTCGCGCATGATCTCCAGCACACGGGCCAGCGCCCGGACATTGTCCAGCGCGCTCGCTTGCGCCGCAACAAAACCGGTTTCCTCCATCCGCTGAAACAGCCGGATCGACAGAGTGATCGCATTGCCACCCTGTCCCAGCGAAAACGCAGTAATGGTCGGGGAGGGGTTGGAGCCGAGGCCGAGCATGGAGGCGACCGGCATCGGCGATAGCATATGGGCGACATCGAATTGCTGGAAGGCCAGCCGGTCACGGAGATTGGCCCAGGAGACGTCTTTCACCAGTTCCAAGGTCAGGCCATGGCGCGCTGCAAAGCCGAATTCAACGGCTGCAATCAGCACCGAGGCATCGACTAGCGGAATGAAGCCGACGCGCAGGTGACGGGTTTCCGTCCGGCCTGCGACCGGTGCGGAACGAATGGTCGTCTGTGTGGCGGCCTCGGTCATGTCTGGCGTCCTCACATCAAAAGGCTGGCGGCGGTGACAACGCTTTGAGCGATCTCCACCATTTTCTTTTTCTCGTTCATGGCGCTTTGCCGCAGCAGGGCGAAAGCCTCTTCTTCCGAAAGGCCGCGCATTTTCATCAAGATACCCTTGGCCCGCTCGATCACCTTGCGCTCTTCCAGCGCCGTGCGGGCTTGCGTCAATTCGCGCTGCAACCGCTCAAAGGCCCGGAACCGGATGACGGCCATATCGAGGATCGGCTTGACGCGCTCCTTGCGCAAGCCATCAACGATATAGGCGGAAACCCCGGCATCGACGGCAGCGGCAATCGATTCCGTATCGGCGCGGTCAACGAACATCGCAATCGGCCGGCTGACACTGCGGCTCAGTTGAAACAGATGTTCAAGCATATCGCGATTTGGGTTTTCCAGGTCGATGATGATCACGTCTGGCGCCAGCGTTTCTATGCTGCGGGCAATACCCTGGACCTCATTGATAACAGTGACATGCAGATGCCCTGCCTCCCGCAGCCCTTCCTCAATAATCGAGGCGCGGATGGCATTTTCATCGATGACAAGAATGGTCAGGTCGCTATGGGTCACGCATCACGCTTACCGCACGGCGAAATACTTGACAATTGCATTGCACACCAATCACCCTGTCAAAGAGTCCGTGAGGACCATCGCCCAGCATGATTTTCTCGAAGAAGCAGGGTTTTCGGAGAGTGACAAACGTCTTTTGGAGAAAAATCGCGCTCTTATCGCCAGATTTTAAGCAGACACTCCTTGGGTAACCAAGGAAGGTCTGTTTAGATAGGTCAATAGCAGGCTTGACGCCTCTCCCGTTTCCATATGTGAATGGGTGGAGGAGATAGGTAAAAACAAAGGGCTATGGCACGTGAAATTGCTGCATAAATTTCTTCTTACATCAGTTGGGATTTAAGGAATTATGCAGTGGGGGAATGCATGGTGATCGTGCGGTGGATTGCTGTGCATGGCCAAAAGGTGAGGTTGGACGAGATCTATGCAATTTGCTTTGTTCCAGGATGTCAAAACTGCTGCCAGGCTGGCGTCTTGCCTGTTCTCTCTCGTTGTCGTCTCTATGCTGGGAACGAGCATTGCTCAGGCCGCCGATTGCCGAAGCGGGGCAGCCAGCAAGGTCGACTGGTCAGAATGCCGCAAACGGCAGTTAATGCTGGGTGGCAGCGACCTCCGTGGTGCCAATCTCTATGATGCGGACTTGAGTTTTACCGATTTGAGCAATTCCAGTTTGCAGGCCGCCGATCTGGAAAAGGCGACATTGATCCGCGCCTCTTTCGCTGGCGCCAATGCTGACGGTGCGAAGTTCGACCGTATCGAATCCTATCGCGCCGAGATGTCGGCAATGTCTGGAGTAGACGCCAGTTTTGTCTCGGCGGAAATGCAGCGCGTCAATTTGGCTGGCGCCAATCTGGCCGGTGCTGATTTTACCAAGGCAGAGTTGAGCCGGGTGAATTTTGAAAAGGCCATCCTGATGGGAGCCAAATTCACATTGGCAAATCTGTCCCGCGCCAGTTTCAATTTGGCGCGGCTGGATGGTGGCGTCGATTTTGAAGACGCATTCCTGTTTCGAACCCGCATTGAGGGGGTGGACCTATCGACAGCCAAGGGGCTGAAACAGGACCAGGTCAACCTTGCCTGTGGCGATGCAAAGACCAAGCTTCCCGCAGGCCTGACCAATCCGTCCGATTGGCCTTGTCCTGCGGATTAATCATTGTTCAGCGCAGGATCGGTTCGCCGTGGAAACGGCGCTTTGACGGTTTGGAAACGCCGAAGCCGACTTCCATCATCAAGCGTGGCTTAGCCGTTGGCACCGTGCCCATATGGAAACCGAACGGGTCTTCAACAAAGCCCGAACCTGCTGGTCCAGTGAGCGTGACAGCGCTGTCCTTGCCATAATAGTCAAGAACTTCTTCTGCCGGATGGCCGACCAGCAGGGTCAGCTGGTGTTTCAGCCGACGGCGGCGGTGGCTACCCTTGACGAAGATATGCGGCCCTGTGCCCTCATCGACGCTATTGATATTGAAGAAGAATTTCAACATGCGCCAATCGTCGAGGTCGAAATGAAACTTGTCGAGCGAGGCCATGCTGCGGTCTTTCTCAGTGGCGGCAGTGGGAAAGCTCCACCAGAGACGCGTGGTGATCAATTGTGCCTGGCCGCCGAGATAGTTTTTGGCGATGTCGATCAGCAACGGATCTCTTTGAATGGCGACAGCCGCTTCGCAATTCAATGTCCGCTCGAACAGGTGACCGCTCAGGATTGGGCGTCCGAATGTCTTCTCGGCTTCGGCATGATCGCCTGCCTTGAATTCCAGTCGCCGGTCGAAGTTGCCGAAGCAGGGCGTTTTCAGCGCATGATCATGAATGGATTCATGGATGTCGGCGGGCAATTGCAGTCCGGTGAAAATTCCGTCCTTCCGCAAGGCAAGCGTTGCGGATCCGCTGTCTGCCTTGAACATGCTGGGTTGGGTATTGGAGCCTGGTTTGTGCTTGCGCGCTGTCAGCCAGTGCAATTGTCGACCCGGCATGGTTCTGGCCAGCATAAACATTGGCAGCCAGGCAGGGTTTTCCTTCACGTCGGCAATATATGTCGGAATTCGCACAGCCATGCGTCGAAAGGCACTACCTTTGCGAGCGATGGATTCGAGGTCTTGCGGGTTCGATTCAATTGTCTGCATCACTGAAGTCTCCTGGCGAATGCTGCCAAACAGCACGATTCGATGGATAGGAGTTATGCGTCACCCACACCTAATACAGAACATTACATTGTGGCGAAATCGTGACATTTCTTTTATTTCAATGAGTTAGAGTATTTTTTCACAAAAAACCACTTGCTTTGCCGGGTGTGTTTGAGGCAGGAAAATAAACCTTACTATTGTTTGAGTAACGAGCCCTTGTCACAGGATCATGAACAACCATGCTTGATCGCTTTTTTGGCAGTAACAACCTATCGGGTGTATTTCGCTCGAGAAAAATGGCTATTGGCGTTATGGCATGGCTGTTTTTAAATGTCGCAAATCCAACATTTGCAGACTGGCAAACGGTCGAGCAGATTGCGACTTACCCCGTTTCAGGTCAAAGCGGGCTGCAACTCTATCAATCCATCGGAGAAAAAGGCCCGGTTATCGGCACTGACAAGCGGATACATGTCATTGCTCATACCACATTCAAGCTGACATGGACACGCAAATATGTACCGCATGGCAGCACTTGCGTGCTGGAGACGGCTATTCCCAAATTGACTGTTATCTATACGCTGCCTCGTCCGTCCCAGTCGCTTACAAGTCCGGTTCGGGAAAACTGGACGAAATTTATCGCCGGGATTGAGGCGCACGAGCGTGTCCACGGTCAAAACATCAAGGACATGGTCAAGGCGATCGAGGCGGCAAGCATCGGTCTGACCGTGCCGGATGATCCCGACTGCAAGAAGATCCGCACGGACCTGACAAAGCGCCTGGGAGAAATTTCCGACCGGAAGCGTGAGCGTGACCGGATCTTCGAGCAATCCGAAATGGCGCCGGGCGGACCCATTCAGCAGCTCATCCTGGCGCTGGTCAATGGCGGATGAAAAGCAGAGTTTTTCGTTAAGCGGGTTCTGCGTCCGTGAAGGCCTTTACCTCGTGCAGAAGCCAATGCGTAAATGCCGCCAGTGGTTTTGATGCGGGACGATTATCCGGGGACACGAGATAATAATTGCTCTGGCTGTCGACCCTGTGCTGCGATGCCAGGACAAGCTGACCGCTTTCCAATTCCGGCCCGATCAGAAATAGCGGCATCAGCGCAACGCCAAGCCCGGCAATGCAGGCTTGGGCCACATTCATGAATTGCTCGAAACTCATGGCGGCGCACGGCGTGGCGGTGATGTCGAGGCTGTCGAACCAGTGATCCCAGGCCAGCGGTCTCGACTTCATCTGGATCAGCGGCAGGTCGGCCAGATCGCCGTTCGATTTGATGCGGTGACTGCTAAGAAAAGCCGGGCTGCACACCGGGGCAACTGTCTCGTCCATCAGGAAGGTACAGGTGGCACGTGGCCAGTTCGGCTTGCCGATATGGATGGCCGCGTCCAATTGTTCGGCATCGAAATCAAATATGCCGATGCGGGTGGCGAAATTCAGGTTGATATGCGGATGGGTGGCGACAAAGCTGGAAATGCGCGGCAAAAGCCAGCGTGTGCCAAAGGTCGGGAGAATGGCGATGTTCAGCGAATTGCCTTGCGAACCGGTCATCGCTTCCAGCGAAGCATCCTGGATCAGAGACAGTGCTGCCTGGATGGCGCGGTGAAAATTTTCGCCACGCGGCGTCGGGACCACGCCCCGACCGTTGCGCAGGAAAAGTTGCGTCCCCAATTGCTCTTCAAGCGTCTGGATCTGCCGGCTGATCGCGCCCTGCGTCAGGTTCAATTCACTGGCGGCAGCGGAAAAACTGCCCAGCCTCGCCACGGAATCCATGGTGACCAGGGCGCTGGTGGACGGCAGCAGGCGGCGTTGAATGAGTTTCATTAGGTATGATTATAACTCATATCCCGTTTCGTAAACATTGTTTTGCGAATCCGGTTTGATCTGCGAGATTGAGTGAGAGCGCATTTCCGGACGCAAAACCGCTACACACTTTTGCTGGAAATGCTCTAAGAATTTTTGATGCGAGGATGCCATGAGCTTTGTGTGGGACGATCCCTTTCTGCTGGAAGACCAGTTGAGCGAAGAAGAGCGGATGATCCGCGATGCGGCGGCGGCGTTTGCCAAGGCGGAACTGAGCCCTCGCGTCGAGGACATGTATCTCAACGAAACGACGGACCGTGGACTGTTTCCGCTGATGGGCAAGGCGGGCCTGCTGGGCGTAACCTTGCCGGAAAAATATGGCGCGGCGGGTGCCAATTACGTCAGCTATGGGCTGGTGGCCCGCGAAGTGGAGCGGGTGGATTCCGGCTTCCGGTCGATGATGAGCGTGCAATCCTCGCTGGTGATCCATCCGATCTTTGCCTATGGCTCGGAAGAGCAAAAAGACAAATATCTGCCGGGTCTGGTGTCCGGTGAGTTGATCGGCTGCTTCGGCCTGACCGAACCGGATGCGGGCTCCGATCCGGGCGGCATGAAAACCAGAGCCGAAAAGATCGAGGGCGGTTATCGCCTGCGCGGCTCGAAAATGTGGATTTCCAACGCGCCGATCGCCGATGTGTTCGTGGTCTGGGCGAAATCCGAGGCTCATGATGGTGCCATTCGCGGCTTCGTGCTGGAGAAGGGCATGAAGGGCCTGTCCGCCCCGAAAATCGGCGGCAAGCTGTCGCTGCGCGCTTCAATTACCGGCGAGATCGTCATGGACGGCGTTGAGGTTGGTGAGGATGCCTTGCTGCCTGGCGTCAGTGGGTTGAAAGGCCCATTCGGCTGCCTGAACCGGGCGCGCTATGGTATTTCCTGGGGCGTCATGGGGGCTGCCGAAGATTGCTGGGTGCGCTCGCGTCAATATGGTCTCGACCGCCATCAGTTCGGCAAGCCGCTGGCCGGGATGCAGCTCTACCAAAAGAAGCTCGCCGACATGCAGACCGAAATCGCGCTAGGCTTGCAGGCATCCTTGCGCGTCGGTCGGCTGATGGATGAGCATAAGCATGCGCCGGAAATGATTTCCCTTATCAAGCGCAACAATTGCGGCAAGGCGCTGGACATTGCCCGCATGGCCCGCGACATGCACGGCGGCAATGGTATCCAGATCGAATATCATGTCATGCGGCATTCGCAGAACCTGGAAACGGTCAATACCTATGAAGGCACCCATGATGTGCATGCGCTGATCCTGGGCCGCGCTCAGACCGGCATCCAGGCATTTTTCTGAGGGCGGATCGATGTCGAATGCGCCACTGTCTGGATTGAAGGTCATTGAACTGGCCCGGATTCTGGCCGGTCCCTGGATCGGCCAGACGCTGGCCGACCTCGGCGCCGATGTGATCAAGGTGGAAAGCCCGCAGGGCGACGATACCCGCAGCTGGGGACCGCCTTTCATCGATGACGGCGTGGAAAAGGCTGCTGCCTATTTCCACGCCTGCAATCGCGGCAAACGGTCGATCACGGCGGATTTTACCAGAGCTGAAGACATCCAAACCCTGCGCGATCTGATTGCATCTGCCGATGTGGTGATCGAGAATTTCAAGGTGGGCGGTCTGGCCAAATACGGCCTTGATTACGACAGCCTGAAAGAGCTCAATCCGAAGCTGGTCTATTGCTCCGTCACCGGTTTTGGCCAGGATGGGCCTTATGCGCAACGGGCCGGATATGACTTCATGATCCAGGGCATGAGCGGCATCATGGACCTGACCGGAGAGCCTGATGGTGCGCCGCAGAAGATCGGCGTTGCCTTTGCCGATATCTTCACCGGGCTTTATGGCGTGATCGCCATCCAGGCGGCGCTGGCCCAACGTCTTCAGACCGGGCGCGGTCAGTTCATCGACATGGCACTGTTCGATTGCATGTCGGCGGTATTGGCCAATCAGGCGATGAATTACGCTGCGTCAGGCATCGTGCCGAAACGCATGGGCAATAATCATCCCAATATTGCGCCCTACCAGACCTTTCCGGTTGCCGACGGCCATATCATCATCGCCTGCGGCAACGATGGCCAATTTGTCCGGCTGTGTGGTGTGCTGGGCCTTTCTGAGCTGGCGACAACGCCTGAATTTTCCACCAATGCCGCCCGTGTCGCCCATCGCGATCAATTGACCACGGTGATGGAAGACAAGACGAGGCAATTCGAGCGCGACGAGCTTTTGGCGCAGCTGGAGGCGGCGACGGTTCCAGCCGGGCCGATCAACACGGTGGCGGACCTGTTTGCCGATCCGCAATTTGCCTTCCGGCAGATGAAGATCACCCCAGATGGCGTGCCGGGCATTCGAACGCCCATTGTGTTTTCGCAGGCAGTGCTGGAGACAGCACGCCGCGCACCGCGCCTGGGAGAACATACGGCAGAAATCCTGGCGGAGATACGGCACGGCAAGGATTGAAAGGGCTGGTTTCCTTTTGGTTTCTATGGGTCGAAAAACTGCCGTCTTGCATGGGGCGCAGGGGTGTGCTCTCAAAGCGTCCATCATTCACTGACGGGATCGGCCATGAAAATCTTTCTTTCCATCGTTGCGCTGTCACTCAGCCTCGCCTCAGGTGTTTTTGCACAAGAGCCGGTTCGTGGCGTTGACAATGCCGAAGCGCTGTTTACCAGCCCCGATCCGGTGCTGAACCGCAACAAACAGGCGACCTATAAGATCCTGAAGGAACTGCTGGAGGCCAATCACTGGGACCGTGCTGAACTCTATCTGACTGAGCGCTACATCCAGCACAATCCCAATGCCGCATCGGGCCGCCAGGGCGTGATCGATTATTTCACCAAGGTGCGAAAAGTCACGCCGTCACCGATCCCGGAAAAGATGCAGACCAAAGTGGTCTCGGTGGTGGCTGAAGGGGACATCGTCACCGTCGCCTTCCCCCGGGAACTGAAGGACCCCAAAGACCCGACCAAGACCTATACCACGACCTGGTTCGACAGCTGGCGTTTCGTGGATGGCAAGGCGGACGAACATTGGGATTCGGCGACCAAGCCGTGAACGATCAGTCATTGAAGATGACTGATCGTTTTCCTTTTGCAAATCCCTCAAGCCTCAGCTGCATTTGAGGTATTTGCAATGTCTTCAAGGCGAGGATGCGTCAGCATCTTCGAGCCTTTCGACAACATCGTGGATATCCCTAGATTTGCCGTGATATTTGTCAGGGCCGGGCGTAGTGTGCCGCCGATTTGACGGTTGGCGGAGCAGGATGTGACGGAAAATTCGCGTGCGCGGTTCAGGGAGCTTGGTGGCCCCATAGGCCATTATCCCGCCGGACCGCTCAATGCCATCACCGATGTCACAGGCGTTTCCGTTGGTCATATGACCTTGATAGACGGGGAGCGAACGCGCACCGGCGCCACCGCGATCCTTCCGCATGGCGGCAATCTGTTTCAGGACAAGGTGCCTGCCGGTTTTACTGTTTTGAATGGTTACGGCAAATTTGCCGGTAGCACCCAGATCGTTGAGCTTGGCGAGATCGAGACCCCGATTGTGCTCACCAACACGCTTGCGGTCGGGCGCGCCATTGAGGCGATCAATCTTTATACGCTGGCCCAGAAGGGTAACGAGCGTGTCACCTCGCTCAACGCCGTGGCCGGTGAAACCAATGACAGCCGCCTCAATGATATCCGCGCTGCCCGTCCTGATGTCACGGACATTGGCGCGGCGATTGCGGCGGCAAAGCCTGGTCCGGTAGAGGAGGGGGCTGTCGGTGCTGGCACGGGAACCGTGGCTTTTGGGCTGAAAGGCGGCATCGGCATCAGCTCGCGGCTAGTTGAGATCGGCAATGCGCGATATACACTCGGCGTTCTCGTGCAGTCCAACTATGGCGGCCATCTCATCGTTGCGGGCAAGCCCTATCAGTCCGATGCGGTTCACGACAAGGATGGCTCCATCGTTATGATCGTGGCAACCGATGCGCCGCTTTGCGCGCGCAATCTGACCCGGTTGGCGGAGCGCTGCTTTGGTGGCCTTGCCCGCACCGGTGCTGCGCTCAGCAATGGTTCAGGCGATTACGCACTGGCATTCTCGACGGCAGACTCGGTTCGGCGCACGCCAGCGCGCCGAAAGGCGATGATGAGCGTCGAACAGCTCTCCAATGACGTTGTTTCGCCGCTTTTCGAGGCTGTGATCGAGGCAACCGAGGAAGCGATCCTCAATTCACTGACCATGGCTGTTTCCATGGCCGGCGTTAATGCCGCAACGGGAAAGCCGACCGTTGTTTCCTCCATTTCTCTCGACACGATCCGTCGTCTCTGACGGTCTTCCGCATGACAGGAGTTTGCATGTCCAATCCCGCCCTTCGCACCGTCTATCTCAATGGCGCCTTCCTGGCCGAAAACGAAGCGCATATCTCGATTTTCGACCGTGGTTTCCTGTTCGGTGACGGCATCTATGAAGTGACCGCAGTGCTGGACGGCAAGCTGGTTGACAGCGCCCTGCACATGGCCCGGCTGGAGCGCAGCGTCGGCGAGATCGGCGGGCATCTGCCGGTTTCGACCGATGAGATCGTCGAGATCGAGCGGCGGCTGATAGCCGAGAACGGCTTGAAGGAAGGGATGATCTATCTGCAATATACAAGAGGTGCCGAGGACCGTAATTTCCTCTATTCCGAGGACCTCGCTCCGACCTTGCTGTTGTTTACCCAGTCAAAATCGCTCGACGTTGCCAGCGTCATGGAAAAAGGCCTGAAGGTCAAGACCGTGACGGACCAGCGCTGGGCGCGACGCGATATCAAAAGCGTTTGCCTCCTGCCACAGGTTCTGGCCAAGCGCGCCGCCAAGGCCGAAGGATGTGACGAAGCCTGGATGGTGGAAGACGGTTTCGTGACCGAGGGCGCGTCTTCGACGGCCTATATCGTCACCGCCGATGACAAGATCATTACCCGCGCCAATAGCAATGCGACATTGCCCGGCTGCACCCGGCTGGCGCTGTTGCAATTGGCAAAGGAACATGGGCTTGTTATCGAAGAGCGCCCATTCAGCGTCGAGGAAGCAATGGCGGCTAGCGAAGCGGCATTGACCAGCGCCTCGAATTTCATCGTACCGATCACCACCATCGACGGCAAGCCGGTCGGTGATGGCAAGCCCGGCCCGGTGGTGACGCGCTTGCGGGCGCTGTACATGGAAAACGCCCGCAGGACGGCAATTTAATCGACCTTAGATGTTTGATGCCGACATTGGCTGGGTAGATTAATAATGAAACGATTGGGCTGCAAAGCCCATCGTTTGCAGATGAACTTGTAGGGCGTGGGGCCTTTTACATCGCCATGCGCCATATATGGCGCATGGCGATGTCGCTCTTTATCTCTGTTGCATAGTTTTCTTTTTAAAGCCGATTCCGGTTTAAAGAATTATGCAATAGTGGCTTGTGCCTTCGCTGGACGTCAGCGCCACACACCGACGAGTTCGACGTAACCGAACCCTCGAACCGGCTTGCCGCGCCACGTACCGGCCATGGTGCTCGCACCTTCGTATTTGTTCAGCGCCGGTACCTGAGACACGAACTCCTGCTCACGGGGAGACGGAACCACCTCCAATTCCGCGTCCATGGCGGGGATGCGCACCGTCCACCGCGTGGGGTAGCGGCAACCACTTTTCTCGCTGTGCCAGACGTCTCGCGCCACAAGACCCGGCTCGGCGGCGGCAACCGTCTGCGATCCGTCTGCATGGAGAATGGTCGCCCATGCGCGCTCCTCGCCGCCAAGCTTGGCCGGGCCGGACCAGAGACTGATGGCGTCGCCATTGTCGAGATTGATGTCCATCCAGCTCCATTTGAATGCTGCGTCGACAGCGGCAACGCCCTCTTGGTTCTGCCATTGTCGATCGAACCAGACGACACCTTCGACGGAGCGCTTATTGCCATCGACAGTGATTGCGCCGCGGGCTGCGAGCCGGGGAACCGAATATTGATGGATCATCATGCCGATGAGTGGGAAAACGCCGGTGCCTCCGTTCATGATGACCGGGCCCGTCGCGTGGGCCTCTATGTCTACTTCGCCTTTACCGCCGCCGAGAGTGGCCTTTATGCGGAAGTTGTCCAGGGTTCCCCACATGCGACCATTTGGCATTTCGATGTCGAAGCCACTGTCAGCAATGGTTGCCTGATCAACCGGGATCACGACATCTTCAGCGCGGTACCAGCCCGTCGTCTCGTTCGTGATCGCAACGCAAGCCTGGATGGCACTGCCAGTATCCGGCATTGGCGAGATCATGATGTGGTACAGAAAATTCAGGGTCTCGCCATCGACGTCGAAATGACCGATGGCGAACCAGGAGTTGACGTCAAACTCCTTCTTCAGTGCAAGGTCGGCGACGGGATCGACAAACGCGCCGAGGCCCTTTGGCACCGAGAGAATTGAAACGTCGGTTGCAGCTTGGGTCATGTCGAGATCCTGTCTCGTATGGGTGACTGGAGGTGAAAAGTGTTTAGGGGTGAGAGCCTTGGCTGGTGAGGGCGACCGGCCCCGCAGCGGCAAGCAAAGCTGGAAGCATGATCGTGTCGACGAGTTCTGCGATCACGTCGCTATCGCGATCGTTGACATGAAGCAGCACAAAATGGATGGCAATTGCCCCGGGCAATTTGCCGATTAGTTGCGGAATTTCACTTTGCCTGAGTTCGCCTCTCTGCGTGGCGCGCTGGATGATCGACGACCATTGACGCAAGCCGAACTGGTAAATGGTCTCGGAGAGCAACGCGAGTGGCTCAGGGTCCGTCCTCGCCTGGAAAACCAGGCTGGACAGAATTCGCGTACGACGGGGTGAGAGCGCTTCGAAGACCGACCGGACCCACCATTGAAGGTCTTCGCGTAGGCCGCCATGGTCGATATCCGTATCAGGGATTGTCAGCAAGTCCTGCTCCAGCGCCGCCAACACCAACTTGGTCTTGGTGGCGAAACGTCGGTAGATTGCAGGAGGGGTGGTTTGCGCCCGCCGCGACACATCGGAGATCGATAGCGCTTCAAAACCCACCTCAGAGAGGGCTTCCAGCGCCGCATCCAGGATCGCCCGGTCGAGATCCTCGCTATACGGACGCCCAGGCAGACGTATCTTATCCGTACGCGCGTCAATTGTTTTCTCAACAGGCGGCATAATCAAAAGGTCTCCTCTTCTGCGGACCATCTCGTCAAAAGGCGCGGTCCATTGGCTTTTAAGCCCGCAAACAAGACATCACTCGAGCCAACCAAACTCAACAGCCTCAAGACAACGCAATAACAATACGATGTCAATCCATATTGTTATTGCGTTGTCTTGGGGTTCTGGTAATACTGCGGACGTTAATCGGTTTCCCGGTCAGCGGCGCACCGCGACCAGGCAATCAAGGAGGAGGTTGCAAGGCTTGCGTTGAGCGCCCCTAAATAAGTCGAGGAAGTCGAAGGTCTTCATCGACACCCATGTTGGATGTCTGGCGGATCGGAGTGTTGCTGGATTGATCGAGTATCGTGTGGACTATCGGCTCCTCCCCAAACTCCTCTGAGGAAACGAACGTTAAGCTTAGCTGTTCTCGAACCGAATTGGAAAAAGCGATGAAAATCTATGAAATGCGTATCTACACCCTGAAATCCGCCGAAGCCGCTACTGCCTACCGGAAAATCTGGATCAAGCATATCGAGAGTCTGAAAGCGGTCGGGATTACCACTCATGGCGTGTTTACTGTTGACGGCGATCCAAACAAAATTGTCGCACTCGTGAACTATCCCGAAGGTGCCGATCCGAAAGAGGTATCAGATCGTTATATGACCAGCGATCTGTTCAAGGAGGATATGACGGGTTTCGATCCAGCGTGGTTCTCCTCGGTGGAGGCGATACCTCTCGCCCCCGAAGCATGTTCACCTCTCCAGTAACAGGCCTACTGCATAATTCCTTAAATCGGACTCGATTTAACGAGAAAAATATGCAGCAGATATAAAGAGCTACAGCGAACCTTTGTGCGCCATAAATGGCGCACGCGCTGTTGACGAAAAAGCCTGTCCGGTTCGCGGCCATAGCACATGGGCCCAATAACCATACGGTCGATTAGCTCGTGATACTGCAACGCAATAGGGAGGGCAGCCGAATGTCTTCGGCAGTCGGCTTTCGCAATATTGGCCATTTTGTTCCCAAGAACCATATGCAACGGTATGGTTCTGGATTGTTAACCGTGGTCCAATGCGACCCTGAAAAAGGTTATCCCACCCGTTGATACTCAATCATCCGGGCGCGGGACAGAACCAGTTCCAGGCGGTTTTCACTGAGCAGGTTCAGGCAGATCCGTTTGGTCCAGGGGCCATCGTGAAGCGCGAACAGGTAGCGACCGGCACCCAGCGTTTGCAACGGCATGGACTGGCGGGTTGGGCCGACGCCCATCACCAGCATGGAACCGTGGATTTCAAATCGGGCGCCTTCCGGCGAAAGCCAGATGCCGGAAAGCGACGGCGAAACACCATTGTCTTTGGCGGGTCGGTAATGACGCGGTCCATGGCCGACGTCGCCGATAATGTCGTCTCCCTGCATTTTCAGCCGCAACGGCGAGGTGGAAGAGCGCGAGGAAATCCAGCCATCGCCGTCATCATAGGCCGCATCTTCGGCATCGAGCGCAATAATGCTGCTTGCCTTCACCTCGATCCAGTTCGGGCCGCTGTCTTCCACGTAAAGCCCGTCACGAAGTGCCCTCGACAAGCGTGGCAGGGGCAGGCCGAACAGCGCGATCATTGCCGATTGGGCAATTTTGGCGCCATTGGTGTCTTCCCTGTTGGAAACGACGACGAATCCAGCCCCGGTTTCACGATCGAGCAGAAAATAGGTCTTGTAGCCCGGATGCGAGCCGCCATGCCCGATGAAGTCCTTTTCGCCCAGCATTGTGTGGGCCAATCCCAGCCCGTAACCGCTTGGCCTGCCATCGGCGAGCGGGCGCGGAGCGGCCATGGCTTCGAGCCGCCCGGCCAGCGCGCCTTCTCCCTTCAGCAGGGCTTCCAGCCATAGGGCAAGCGAGCGGGCGCTGCCTGTCATGCTGCCGGAGGCGGAAATATGCAGGCCAGCGGCGGAAAGCTGCCATTTCTGGCCATCATGCCAATAACCGGGAGCAAGCCCGGCAACGACATCATTCCAACCATCCGGCGCATCGAAAACCGCACCGGTTTCTGCGCCGGCACGCTGGATATAATCGCGGAAATAAATGCCCTTGCGCTCAAGCGCTGCTTCCACCAGCCGGTAGCCGGTATTGGAATAGGAAACTTCACTGCCTGCGGCAAAGTTCAGCCGGGTCTGTCGGCTGAGAAAGTCCAGCAGTGGCCCGCTTCGAGTTTCCGAATAAACCGACAATCCAAGTAGGCTCAACGCTTCACGGGTATCCGGCAAGCCGCCGCTCATATCCAGAGCGCGGCCGACGGTGACACTGGCGAGCGGTTCTTGCAGTTGCGGCAGATGCGCACCCAACCGGTCATCAAGGCGGATGAGGTCTGGATGAGACAGAACCAGCGTACAAAAGGCATGTTTGGTGACCGAGGCATAGCGAATGACACTATCCGGGGTAAAGGACGCACCCGTGCTCAGGTTTTCAACGCCGCCGCTTAACCCAAATCGGATGCCATCAAGGTCAAAACCGATCACCGCCCCGCCGGGGCCGTCCTTTGTCCAAGGTTCAAGAGCGGCGTTGACGGCCCGTTCGGCGTCTTTCCAGTTTAACATCTGTTCCATTCAATCTTTTACCGCCGAAATATCCGCGACAATGATAGCGTTGTCATTTAGCAAATCCGTAGAGGTGGGATGGCAACGCGCTTTGTTGCCCGCGCGTGATGACAATAGCGTCTGACATCGGTCTCAATGGGTGGCATTTGGGAGCCAAATATGTCAAGTCTTTGATGCATTTGGATATTCACGAATCTTCAATGCAAGGCTGCATCGGCGTGGCAGATGCGTGCGTATGATGTGCAAGGATAGAGCAATGACACAGACCGTTCCCGTTTTCGATGGCCATAACGATGTGCTGCTGCGGCTGCGCCGCTCTGGTCGTCCCCAACCCTACCGGGATTTTTTGCAGGGCGGCGAAGCCGGGCATATTGATTTGCCCAAGGCGCGCCAGGGTGGGTTGGCCGGTGGACTTTGTGCCGTGTTCATTCCCTCACCAAGCTTCAAACCCAATGACGCCGGGGATTTCGTGGCTCCGGCCCAGCCGGAAGCGTTGAATGAGACGCTGGCCATGGCCCGGCTGCTGTTTGAAATCGAGGCGAATTCGGCTGGTCGCGTCAAGGTCTGCCGCAGTGCCGCCGATATCCAGCATTGCCTGGAAAATGAAATCTTCGCGGCGGTTTTTCACATTGAAGGCGTAGAGGCTATCGCTGCCGATCTTGACGCACTCTATGTGCTGCATCAGGCGGGGTTACGCTCGCTCGGTCCCGTCTGGAGCCGACCGAATATCTTTGCCCATGGCATTCCCTTCCGCTTTCCATCCTCCCCGGATATCGGCCCCGGCCTGACTGATGCCGGCAAGGACTTGATCCGGGCCTGTAATGAGCTGAAGATCATGGTCGATCTCTCTCATATGAATGAACAGGGGTTTTGGGATATCGCCGGTCTTTCCAAGGCGCCGCTTGTCGCATCTCATTCCAACGCCCACGCGCTATGCCCTCATAGCCGCAACCTTACAGACAAGCAGCTGGACGCCATCCGTGACAGTGGCGGACTTGTCGGCATCAATTTCGGGGTGATTTTCCTGCGCGAAGACGGTCAACGCAATCTCGATACACCGCTGGATGTGCTCATCGACCATATCGATTATATGGTGACGCGCATGGGCATCGATCATGTGGCGCTCGGCTCAGACTTCGATGGCACCACCGTTCCAGACGCTCTGAAGGATGCAACCGGCCTGCCCTTGATCGTCAAGGGACTGGAAGCGCGTGGTTATGATGCGACCTCGATTGCCAAGATCTGCCATGGCAACTGGATTTCAGTGCTGGAACGGACCTGGGGTGGTTGACCGTGTAAGAAATTCACTTTTTAAAGCTGTAAAATTCATATAATTATCTATGACGCTAAATTGTTGATCTATTAATATGGGTGGCTGGAGATAATATGGACAAGATTGAAAAACGGGCCCGGGAATGGTTTAAAGAGGACTTTCCCAATCGGACTTGGGATTTAGTTTCTTCTAAGCGTGTGCTCGGCGAAGACTTGGAAGTCATTCATGCGACTGAGGAGGAAAAAGAAAAGTATCGTGAGCTCGCACGAAGGCAGCTTGAAGAGTTGGGCAATCATTAAAACCTCCGGCTTGATTTTTATCTCCTAGCTTGACCGAGAGGTAAGCTTAGTTCTATCGTTAAACGTATTCACCAGGGGTGTCCCGCAAGGGGCTGAGATTCCGCTACGCATAACAGCAGCGCGGTGACCCGTTGAACCTGATCCAGTTCATACTGGCGTAGGGACGGTGCAAGCGCTGCAAAACCACGGCCCGTATTGGGTTGGCCCGTTATGGGCGGGTAAAGCGTCTTTCCATCATTCCGGCTATCATGACTGGGTCTCCAACCTGAACACTTGGAGCCTCAAAAATGAATATCGCCCCACAGTTTCCGACCCCCGAAGTCACCACCGGGACGCTTCCCGCCTCCGCCAAGGTGCATATTGCCGGAGAGATCCACCCGCAGATCCGCGTGCCGATGCGCCAGATCACGCTGCACCCCACCTCGGGCGAGCCGCCGGTGAATGTTTATGACAGTTCCGGCCCCTATACCGATCCGAACGCCACCATTGCCATTGATGCAGGCTTGCCGCGCATTCGCGCCGAATGGGTGGTCGCACGCGGTGATGTCGAGACCTATGCTGGACGGCACGTCAAGCCGGAAGATAATGGCTTTGCGACAGGCGAAAAGCTGACACCGGAATTTCCGGTGCGCAATGCGCCCTTGAGGGCAAAACCCGGCAAAGCCGTCACTCAGCTTGCCTATGCCCGCGCTGGCATCATCACCCCGGAGATGGAGTTCATTGCCATCCGCGAGAATGTTGGCCGCAAAGCCGCCAAGGACGCTTTGATCCGCGATGGCGAGAGCTTTGGCGCATCCATCCCGGATTACGTCACCCCAGAATTTGTCCGTCAGGAAGTGGCCATGGGCCGCGCCATCATCCCGGCCAATATCAACCACCCGGAAGCCGAGCCGATGATCATTGGTCGGAATTTTCTGGTGAAGATCAATGCCAATATCGGCAATTCCGCCGTCACATCCTCCATGGCCGAAGAAGTGGAAAAGATGGTCTGGGCGATCCGCTGGGGCGCGGATACGGTGATGGACCTCTCCACCGGACGCAATATTCACAATATCCGCGACTGGATCATCCGCAATTCCCCGGTGCCGATTGGCACGGTGCCGCTCTATCAGGCGCTGGAAAAGGTGCATGGCATTGCCGAAAATCTCACATGGGACGTGTTCCGCGATACGCTGATCGAACAAGCCGAGCAGGGGGTGGATTATTTCACCATCCATGCCGGTGTGCGCCTCTCCTATATTCATCTGACCGTCAACCGGGTTACCGGCATTGTCTCGCGCGGCGGCTCGATCATGGCCAAGTGGTGTCTGCATCACCACAAGGAGAGCTTCCTCTACGAACATTTCGACGAGATCTCCGATATCTGCCGGGCTTATGACGTGTCGTTTTCGCTGGGTGACGGCCTTCGCCCCGGCTCGATTGCCGATGCCAATGACGCCGCGCAATTCGCCGAACTGGAAACGCTGGGCGAACTGACCAAAATCGCCTGGGCGAAGGATTGCCAGGTGATGATTGAAGGCCCCGGCCATGTGCCGATGCATAAGATCAAGGAGAATATGGACAAGCAGTTGAAGACCTGCGGCGAGGCGCCCTTCTACACGCTCGGTCCGCTAACCACAGACATCGCTCCCGGTTACGACCACATCACGTCTGGCATTGGGGCGGCGATGATCGGCTGGTACGGCACGGCAATGCTCTGCTACGTCACACCCAAGGAGCATCTGGGCCTGCCGGATCGCAATGACGTCAAGACCGGGGTGATCACCTATAAGATCGCTGCTCATGCAGCCGATCTAGCCAAGGGGCATCCGGCAGCCCAGGTCCGCGACGATGCACTGTCGCGCGCCCGTTTCGAATTCCGCTGGGAAGACCAGTTCAACCTGTCGCTCGATCCCGACACGGCCCGGTCCTTTCACGACGAAACCCTGCCGAAGGAAGCCCATAAGGTTGCGCATTTCTGCTCGATGTGCGGCCCGAAATTCTGTTCGATGCGGATTTCCCACGATATTCGCGCCGAGGCCCAGAAAGAGGGGCTGGAAGCCATGGCGGCCAAATATCGCGATGGCGGCGATCTCTACATGCCGGTCTCCGATGGGGAGAACCAACCGGCGGGAGAATGACATGTCCATTCTGATCAAGGGGGCCGGCGTTGCCGGCCTCACATTGGCGTTTGAACTTGTTCAACGCGGTATCAATGTCGCGGTGCGCGATATCAAAACCTGCGTGGGGCAGGGGGCCTCTCACTATGCAGGCGGCATGCTGGCGCCCTATTGTGAGCGGGAAGCCGCAGAAGAGCAGGTTCTGACGCTTGGCCTGGCAGCGGCGGATTGGTGGGAACAGGCTTTGCCCGGTGCAGTCACGCGCAAGGGGACGCTGGTGCTGACCCCGAACCGCGATATCCAGGACCTGAACCGCTTTGCCAGCCGCACAAGTGGCCATCAATGGCTGGACGCCGATGGTATCGCCGCGTTGGAACCGGATTTGGCTGGACGGTTTCGCAAGGGCCTGTTTTTCGCAGAGGAAGCCCATCTCGATCCACGCCTGGCACTGGACGGTCTTTATCAGGCGTTGGTGCAGCAGGGCGTCTCATTCTATCTCGGGCCAGATGCCGAGCCTGATACCAACGGCTTTGACAGCATCATCGACTGTACCGGTGCTGCTGCCATCGACACGATCGAAAACCTGCGCGGGGTGCGCGGCGAAATGATCTATCTGCAAACACCGGATATAAGCCTGAGCCGCCCCATCCGCTTGCTGCATCCGCGCCATCCGATCTACATCGTGCCACGCGACAACAATTGCTTCATGGTCGGCGCCACCATGATAGAGGCGCGGGATGACGGGCCGATCAGCGCGCGGTCTCTCATGGAATTCCTGAATTCGGCCTATACGTTGAACCCGGCTTTTGGCGAGGCCCGGCTGATCGAGGCTGGCGTCGGCATTCGCCCGGCCTTTGCCGATAATCTGCCGCGCATTATCGAGACATTAGATGGTTTGGCGATTGCCGGAATGCACCGTCATGGCTTCCTGCTGTCACCCGCCATGGCCCGGCAGGCGGCGGACCGGATCGAACACGCGACGTCAAATCAACCCAACCGGAGGGCGACCCGATGAAACTGATCGTCAATGGGGAGCAGTTGGAGTGTTCCGCCCCCACTCTTTCGACGCTTCTCGAGCAATTGGACTATGAGGGCGAGTGGCTGGCGACAGCGATCAACGGCGATCTCGTCCACGCCGAAGACCGGCAGGACTGCGCTTTGAACGATGGCGACAGAATTGAAATTCTCTCACCAATGCAGGGAGGCTGACATGCTGACACTCTACGGAACCGAACTTTCCTCTCGCCTGTTGCTTGGCACGGCCCGCTACCCATCGCCAGCCATTCTCGCCGAGGCCGTGCGCCGCTCTAAAACCGAGATCGTCACCGTATCCTTGCGTCGGGAAACCGCAGGCGGCAAAGCGGGCGGCGCCTTCTTCGACCTGATCCGGGAGTTGGGCGTGCGGGTTTTGCCGAATACCGCCGGGTGCCACAGCGTCAAGGAAGCGGTGCTGACGGCTAAAATGGCGCGGGAGGTATTTCGCACCAACTGGATCAAGCTGGAACTGATCGGCCACCAGGACACTCTGCAACCGGATGTGTTTCAACTCGTGGAGGCTGCTCGGATCTTGACGGAGGACGGTTTCGAAGTCTTTCCTTATACCACTGAGGATCTGGTGGTCGGTGAGCATCTCTTGAGCGCGGGCTGTAAAGTGTTGATGCCATGGTGCGCACCGATCGGCAGTGCCATCGGGCCGCAAAATATCCCCGGTCTTCGCGCCATGCGCGCCGAATTTCCAGACATTCCGCTTATCGTCGATGCTGGCATCGGTCGGCCATCCCATGCGGCCACGGTGATGGAGCTGGGCTTCGACGCTGTACTACTGAATACAGCGGTGGCCGCCGCTGCGGACCCAGCCGCCATGGCCGAAGCCTTCGCAAACGCCATTGACGCTGGACGCGGTGGCTACCTCGCTGGATTGCTGGAGCCAAGAGACATGGCCGTTCCATCGACGCCGGTTATCGGCAAGGGAGTGTTTGCATGAAGCTCGATCCATTTTACCTGATTGTCGACAGCGCCAACTGGATCGAGCGTTTGATCCCTCTTGGCGTAAAACTGGTGCAGTTGCGCATGAAGGATATTGCCGAAAGCAATCTGCGCTCCCACATCCGAGCTGCAAAAGCCGTCTGCCATGCCCATGATTGCCAGTTGATCATCAATGATTATTGGCAGGTCGCGCTCGATGAGGGCTGTGATTTCATCCACCTTGGCCAGGAAGATCTTGCAGAGGCAGATGTCTCCGCAATTCGTGCAACACATGCGCGCTTGGGTGTTTCGACCCATGATGAGGAGGAGCTTAAAATGGCCCTTGCCGCCAAGCCCGATTATGTCGCGCTCGGTCCGATTTGGCCGACGGTGTTGAAACAGATGAAATGGGCACCGCAAGGACTGCCAAAGCTCTCGACCTGGAAAGCCACCATCGGCGACATTCCTCTTGTAGCGATCGGCGGGGTCACTGGAGAGAGGCTTGATGACGTTTTTTCCCATGGTGCAGACAGTGCTGCCGTCGTGACTGACATCACCCGACACGAAAATCCGGAAAAAAGAACACACGAGTGGCTTGAAAAGACCGCGAAATGGCGCCGGACCTGATCACCGGCTTTGCAAAGAGAACTTGGGTTGGATTTTTCCGCTGATATTCCCGTTTATTTTCAATTATTTACGCGAAACGTCATAAAAGTTATAAAAACCGGTTTGACATATTGAGGGAGTGGGCCTAGAAACCGCCTCACAGCAAACGGAGCGGCGGCGCGGAAGCG
>WPHV01000008.1 GCA_009744235.1 Gillisella vitis | reverse complement strand
CGACATCACCCGCACTTGGCCTACCCTCTGCAACCCCGGCCAGCGCCGGGCAGGCCAAGCGCTGATCGGCTACAGGGGGGTGAAGATTGGACGCCGATAAGGGGTCAACATTCCGAGCCGATTGACAAAGGGTGGGCAATAATCAGCCCATGAAGCTGCCCGGAACCGCAAGCAACACACTTTTCCAAACGCAAATCTAGACCAGCGGCCCCTGCACTTTGAACAGGACGGCGCTGTGCCATTCATCAAACATGGGACACCCGCTCCCCATACCTTGGCGTTCTTCAGCTATAGATACAACCCATTGAATTTTATATAAATTTATATTTGGCAATCGATTTTTGTACGCACGACGGACGTAGTTTGTCTGATCCTTGTTCGTCTTAAGTCAGCCTGACACGATGAATGAATAGTTCAAAACAAGGAGCATTCAGACGTGGTCGCTGCCAAAGAACGCACCGTGGTACTCGCCACAAAGAGCACTCAAAAACAGGTAACGCCTTTGGCGCAACCTGAACCCGGCCTCACACCAGAGCAGATCATACAGCGCGCCATTGACTTGCGGCCGCTTTTGCTCGACGGCCAAGCCGACGCAGAAGAGCGAGGCACATATTCTCCTGAAATGCATGAGCGTTTTCGCAAGGCTGGTTTCTATCGAATCCTGCAGCCTGTCATGTATGGCGGCTATGAATTTGACCTGACGGTCTTTTCTCGTGTCATCGTCGAAATTGCGCGAGGCTGCCCCGGTTCTGGCTGGTGCCTCTGCCTTGCTTCCGGACATGCCGTAAATGCTGCAGCTTTGTTTGATAAGACCGGCCAAGACATCATCTTTGGCGATGACGGTGAATTTGCAGCCCCGGCCCGCGGCGTGCCAGGCGGGACAGCCACGGAATGCGATGACGGCTGGATCATTGACGGAACCTGGGATTATTGCTCCGGTTCGCCCTACAGCACGCATGCTATCGTTGGCGTTCGCATTGCTGGCCCGGCGAAAGACGGCCCGCCCGAACTTGGGATTGCCATGGTTCCAAGGTCTGGCTGGGAGATGATCGACAACTGGCGCGACTTCATCGGCATGCGTGCCAGTGGCTCAAACAGTATCCGCATCGACAAGCAATTGATCCCCAAGGCTCTGCTGGTCCGCCAAAACTTCTTCGCCGTCAATATCGATGGTGGCACCGAAGGTTACAAATTGCACGGCAACTCCATGTATTCAGGCCGTATGTTCGGCTTCTTCCAGGCGGAGATCACCTCAATTTTGGTGGGTGTCGGCTTTGCTGCGCTGGACGAATTCGAACGGATCGTAGGACTGCGGGCAGGGGCTCCGAAACTCGGACCGCCGATGCCAGGTGTGCCAGACTTCCACCGACCCTATGGCGTCGCACTGGGCATGCTCGAAATGGCATCCAATGCTCTGGCAGCCGGCACTCGTTCCTATCTCGACTATTGCGAACGTGGCGTGAAGGACCCCAGCGCTTATACGGAGTTCGATGATCTTCGCATTCAAGCAGGGTTGCAGCACGCGGCGCATCTGTCGATGGACGCGGTTGAGATCCTCTACAGTGCTGCCGGCACGAGCACTTCGGCGAAAAATGGTTCACGGCTTCAGCGCTATTACCGTGACATTTCCATGGCGCGCACCAATCCCGGCCTGCAATTCGACAAAACGGCCATGCAGTTGGCTGCGCGGAAATTTCCAGAAGGACCGCAAGGCCCCCGCCCGTAAGCAACAGGAATTGGAAAACAGGCGCACGCGAAACTCAATGGGAGGTGGGTATGCAACATCACGTTCACACCAACAGCGACAAAGTTGCGGCAGACACCAAGAGTGTTCCTCCTGCAACGGACTGGACATCAGAACCACAGCAGATAGAGACTTCGGCTGTGACAAGCGGAGGCGGGCTGACCGCAGCCGAGGAAAAAGCCGCTCTGAAAGCGAAATTCATCTCTGGCATGGGGCGGGTTGCGGCTCCCGTTTCTATTGTTGCCACCGATGGCCCGGCAGGGCGTGCGGGCGTCACAATCTCAGCAATGAGTTCCGTCTCTGCCGATGGAGACCGACCGACCCTGATGATCTGCCTCAACCAGTCCTCACGCACATGTCAGGCCCTCGAGAAAAACCGCCATTTCACTCTCAATGTTCTGAATGCACGCAAGCATATTCCCATAGCCGATGCCTTTGCAGGCCGTTTCGGGACGTTTTTGCCCGATAAATTCGCGATGGGCGACTGGAAGACCAATGCCTTCGGGATTCCAGAGTTGAATGAGGCGACCGCGGTGTTCCATTGCCAAGTCAGCTTCACCCAGATTGTTGGCACTCATATGCTCATTATCGCAGAAGTTGACGAGGTCAGTGAAGCTGAAGGAGCGCGGGCGCTCGTTTACTGTAGCCGTGAATATCGTTGCCCTTGAGCGGCTTGCGGAAGGGAGCAAGCCGCAAAATTCAAAGGGAATAATCGTGCAATTTTGATCGCTTTCACACTCTGAAAGCCATCACCGATCAGGGCGCGACCCCTGATCGGTCATCGTTGATGGATGCAGGCCCGAATGGGAGCGGGTCATCGATTAGCTATTTCCAAAAAACGACATGCATAACTTGGGGAGGACAAGGAATGTGTTCAAAGGCAGGCTTATGTCTTGCTGCGAGTTGCTGTGCCCTCACTTTGGTGATGGTTTGCGCGGGAGCCTACGCACAGGATGGCGCAGTTAAAAAAGCCAAGACAAACCGAAATCCAACGACGGACACGCAGAGGCTTGATTGTCCCGGCGGTGACCAGACAAAGCGTTCGAAAGATCCCAACACCAAGAATTGCCCGGATCTGACGTTGGTGGACAATGGTTCAAGTGTGGGTCCAAGTGCAGCACCAGGCCAGGGCCCCGGTTCCGGAGCAGGTCCAGGCCCTGGTCAAGGACCAGGTCCGGGTGCTGGTCCGGGAGCGGCACCTGGACCAGATGGATTGCCGCCGCCGCCCTTTGGGATGATCGTGCCGCGCAAATCGTTCAATCTCGGTCCACCTCTTGGTGGACCTGCGGCAATTGGCAACATCAATCCGATTTTTGTCATGCCCCAGGGCATGGTGGGAGCACTGAAGCCGGATCAAATTCTGATCGGTTTTGGGGATCTGGCCAAACCGCGCCCGGCCCCGGACGGGTTCAATCATGTCGGAACCGAAATCTACACGATGGGGGGCTCCTTCGGGCGCAATCGCGAGACCATCCAGACTGGCCAATCCAAAAACAACTTTTCTACCTATTTCGCCGGCAGCAGAATTCAGGATCCGAGCTGGCGTGATAATACCGACAGTAAACAGTACGAGTTCTATGGCGATCTGGGTTGGCGAAATGAGACGTCAAACCTGCACCTCTCCTTTAGTGGCCAGGACCTCAAGTCCTCCGGCAACGGCCTGACACCGGCCGAAATGCTTGCGAAGGACCGTTCAAGTTCCTTCATAGCGCCAAGCGGCGACACTGACAGACGATGGAAGATACAGCTTTCCGGCGAGCATGAGACCGATACAGGTTGGGACTTGAATGGCAAAACCTACATTGGGCACGTGTCACGGACCAAGCACTGGGCCGATGGTGAAACCCCGCAATCCTGCACCGACAACGCAGCGACACTTTGCAACATGATGGGCTCGCCCTATCTTACGCTGAGCGGTGATCGCTTTCCTTTATATTCCAGTTCCTATCGTTACGCGTCGCTTACGAATTACAGTGAAGACGCCTATACCTACGGTGGGTCACTTGAGGGACGAAACAGCGGCACAGTTTTTGGTCGTGCTAACGATTTCGTCATCGGCGCCGCTTTCGACGGATCGACGACCTCGGGTACGGTTTCGAGAAGCCTGGGTGAATATACCAGCGACTATGTCTACACCAATGACCAAGGAGTCTATCAGACAACCTCGGCAGATTTGCGAGCGCTCTATTTCTCGCTTTATGCTGCGGATCAACTGGCGGTGACGGATCGGCTGACAGTTGGCAGTGCACTGCGATTTAATGTTTCAGACCTCAATCGCTATAACGGCTCGGCAACGAACGTCACCTACGACTATGATCTGAACATGCACAAAACCTACTACAGCGTCGATCCCTCAATCGGCCTCACCTACAAGTTCAACAGTGATTTGGTGGGATATGCCGGCTACAACCGCGAAAGCCGGGCTCCCACGTCCTTTGGAACGATGTGCAGCAATCTCGCATCAACCTGCGCGTTTCCCAATTTTCCAATAGCCGACGAACCGCTTTTGCAGACGCATTCGGACAATTTCGAAGCTGGCCTTCGCGGACAAAACACCGTGCTCGGCGATGCAACCCTATCATGGAATGTGCGGCTGTTCTCGCAGATGACCTCGGATACCTATTGGCTGGTATTGCGTGAAACACGCCCGATGTTCAGCAATGTAGGCGATAGCTGGCGCCGGGGCGTTCGCTTCAATGCGGCCCTGGAAACCGGTCCCTGGACGATTGGCCTGGACTACATCCTGCAAAAATCAACCTTCGAAGAGGAATTTACAGAATTCAGTTCGGATAATCCCTCTGCAGATGCAATGGGCAATATCACTGTTCCCAAGGGCTCGGAAATGCCCAATATCCCGAACCAGATATTGAACGTGAGTGTCGATTATGCTGTCAATGATCGTCTGAAAATTGGCGCTTTGGGTACGGGAGTTGCTGGAAGCTATGCTCAATTTGACGAAAACAATACGCTCAAAAAGTCAGACCCTTATGCGCTCCTTTCACTGAATGCGAGCTACAAGCTCAGTGACAATGCTGAAATTTTCGGGCTGATAACCAACGTTTTCGATACAAAATATAACGCAATGGCAGCGCTTATAAAAGTCAACTCCATCCCCAGTTTGGGCCTGACAAATTCGGTAGGTTACATTCCTGGCGACGGTCGCGCCTTCTATGCCGGGCTTCGAGTGACATTCTGACGGTTATAAAGAGCGCAATTTGACCCGCAGGAAAGTGCACGCTTCTATAGCGAATGCGGCCTAAAGCCTCCTCATATATGTATACTTCCGGCTGCTGAATGCTCGCATTCGGAGAGACCGCGTTTCGTCGTCCGGTTTACCGCCGGACGACGATTTTTGTTTTGTGTCTTGCCCCGATTGCTGCCCGAGACATTAAAAACCTCAATCAAAAAAACGGATAGGATTTCGATTAAATCAGCTCGTGCTGTTGCCCATGATGGACATATTTAGCGGTAAAATTCGTATCATATTCAATTGATGCATCGTCCAGGAGCTTTTGTTCAATGAAAGATTGTGCTCGCTTGAGAGCCGGTAAAAACTGAGTGATGCCATCCTGCAGCTTTACAGCACGCGGAAGCCAGACAATGCTCAGACATGCAAGCACACGATTGTCATAACGAATGGGAACGGCGATGGCCGCGATCAGTGGATACGAGTTTCGTTGCTCGACAGCGTAACCATCGCTAATAACTTTGTTGATCAAGTTTCGAGTGTGGGCACCGGCACCCCGCTGGCTATCGGAATGGGCCCGATCACCAAAATGTCCGAGATGCTCGAGAATCTGCGCCCGCTGTTGTTGGGGGCAGAAGGCCAAATAGGCAAGACCGCATGCACTTGTCAGCATTGATCGGTGGTTGTCATCAAAATCCAGCAGGTTGATATGATAGGGGTTTAGTGAGTGGGTTGTATCGCGCTTGAGCATTGTACAGCTGTAAGCATCGAAGGTGGTGATCTCACTGGTCCAGACTACTTCCTTTTGTAACTCGAGCAGAATGGGCTCAGCCGCCCAGAGCGCCCATACGTCATCCGTCAGCCCTTCCTTGAGGGCGCGCGTGGCAATGGTCGGTCGATAGACACCATCGTCACCAAGCGAGATAAGGCCGCTTTTTTCAAGGGTACCGAGTAAACGATAGATCGTGGGTCGCGAGAGCCCGAAATGGGCAACGGTGGCCTGTCTGGTCGCGCCGCCGGTTTCGCTGAGAAACTCAAGCACATTGAGTCCACGGGACAAAGCTCTGATGTTTTCTGACATGTTGTTATTCCTCCCGCGTCAAAATGGGCACTCATTTTAACGTCTGTCAATATGCTTTGCGCTCAAGAGCGGACGGTGCCGATAACGGCAACTTTTGTGGATTGGATGGGTCAGACACCAGGCGGACGAGCGCCACATGGGAGTTGGCTCTAGGCCGTGTCACAGTCAGAAATACGCCCATTGGTGCGCCATCAAGCGCATGTCTATTCCGGGAGCGAACATGGCAAATGCAGAAACCAATTCGGGGCGGGGCAAAGGTTATGGCTGGCGTCTGAGTTTGGGCATGCTGTTGCCGTCGAGCAACCCGGTTGCCGAGCCGGAACTGACGCGGATGCTTCCGCAGGGGGTTTCACTCCTCACGACCCGGCTCAAGCTCGCAGGCAGCAGCCGTGAGGAACTCTTGGGAATGACGGGGCAAATCGAAGGTGCGGTTCCCTTGCTGTGCGACGCGGGCGTTGATCGCATTGTCTTCAACTGCACGGCTGTATCAACGTTCGACGTGGAAATGGGCAATATGCTGCGCCAGCGGATCGAAAAGATTGCGGCGCGGCCTGCGACGAGTACCGCAGACGGCGTGGTTGCGGGTCTTAAGGCTCTCGGTGCCAAGCGCATCGCGCTGATCACCCCCTATATTTCGTCCGTCGTCGAGCGTGAGACGGCATTTCTCCAACATCACGGTTTTGAGGTGGTCCGCGCTGTGGGGCGCGACCTTGATGAAGGCAAGGCGATGTCTGCGGTGGAGCCGGGTCAATGGTATCGCTGGGCGTTGGACCATGCAGGCTGCGGGGCCGACGTTTACTTCCTCAGTTGCACGGCCATCCGCGTCATCGATATCGTCGCGACGCTTGAGCGTGATCTTGGTGTGCCTGTGTTGACCAGCAATCAGGCAATGCTCTGGTGGTGCCTGCGCAATGCTGGGCTAAACGATAGCCCCGAGGCTTTTGGTCGTTTGTTCACCAAACACTTGCCCGCGTAGACATTGGGGAGATGATATGAGTATCCGTGGCAAGGCCTTCATTGTCGGGGCCTACGAGCATCCGGGCCGTAATCTGCCTGACCATTCCGTGCAGCAAATCCATGCAGAATGTGCGATGGGCGCACTTAGCGATGCAGGCCTGTCCATCAAAGACGTGGATGGTTATTTCAGCAATGGTCAGTTGGGGTTCGGTGGCATTTCCATGGCCGAATATCTCGGCCTGAGATTGAGCTACATCGATTCCACCTTTACCGGCGGCTCCTCCTATATGGCGCATGTCGGCCATGCCGCTGCTGCCATTGCCGCAGGAAAGTGCAAGGTCGCCCTCATCACGCAAGGGGCCAAGGTACGGGGTGTCATTCGCGGTGCCAAGCATACTGCGGATACCCCGGAGTTCCCCTTCGAGACAGTCTATGGCGAAACCAATGCGGCCATTTACGCGCTGGCTGCGCGACGGCATATGCATGAATACGGCACGACGACAGAGCAGCTCGCCGCCGTCAAGGTCGCTGCGACAGCCTATGCTCAACACAATCCGAATGCGTTGTTGCGCAAGCCCGTTTCAATCGACGATGTTGTGAATTCACCAATGATTGCGGATCCCCTTCATCGGCTCGATTGCTGCGTCGTGACCGATGGCGGCGGCGCTCTCGTTCTTGTTGCTCCTGAAATTGCGCGCAGCTTGAAGCGCCAGAGCGTGAAGCTTTTGGGTCATGCCGAAGCGATCCGGCATGGTGGCGATGGCCCAAGCGATTTTGCCAGCACGGCAGCGGCCCTTTCAGGACCTCGTGCATTCACTGAGGCGGGTGTCAGCCCTCGAGACGTTCGGTATGCCTCGATTTATGACTCCTTCACAATCACCGTCATCATGACATTGGAGGATCTCGGCTTCTGCGCGAAAGGCGAGGGTGGTGCATTCGTTGCCAGCGGCGCGCTGGGGCTTGATGGCGCACTTCCGATCAACACCGATGGCGGCGGCCTTTGCAACAACCATCCTGGCTACCAAGGTGGCATGGTGCGAACCATCGAAGCGGTGCGCCAGCTGCGGGGCGAAGCCAATCCAAATACACAGGTTAAAAACTGCACCATAGCGCTGGCGCACGGAACCGGCGGCGGCATGTCGCGGCACGCCAGCGTGACGCTGGTGTTGGGTCAGGAGGACGCATGATGGAAGACCGTCAAGAAGCGCAAGCGCTTCCCATTCCTGTTCCGGTGGTTTTCCCGGAAACAGAACCGTTCTGGACGAATGCCCGGAAAGGCAAGCTGCTGCTGCCGTTCTGCACGCATTGTGCAAAACCGGTTTGGTATCCAAAAGCATTCTGCACCGCGTGCGGCAGCTTTGAGCTTGACTGGCGTGAAGCGTCCGGCTTCGGCGAAATCTATAGCTTCACAGAGGTCATGAAAGGTGAGGGTGCCTATCGTGAAACGCCCGGCTACATTCTTGCGCTGATCGACCTTGATGAGGGCGTGCGCATGCTCAGCAACCTCGTCGACTATAGCCGGGAAACGCTGCGCATAGGCCAGCGCGTAAAGGTCGTGTTTCACAATAGCAGCGACGACACGGCTCTCCCACGATTTACACCGGCCTGATTTGCCAAATTCAATTTAGATGTAATGGAAGGAGGAGGCATTGAACAAGGTCTTCGAAAGTACCAGTGACGCTGTTGCGGATATCAAGGACGGCGCATCGATTGCAATTGCTGGCTTTGGCGTTGGCCATTCCTATCCCAACAGCCTGGTGTTGGCGTTGCAGGCACAAGGGGCCAAGAATCTCGCCATCATCGCCAACTCTTTGGGTGCGGGAGGCGATTTTCGCCCGCAGATTCTGGTGCAGAACGGTCAGGTGAGCAGGCTTGTTCTGTCTTTTTCCGTCCGTCCGGGCATGCCTTCACCTGAGGAGGAAAAGATTGCGGCAGGCGAGATTGCGCTTGAAATGGTGCCACAGGGCATCCTCGTGGAAAGGCTGCGTGCGGCGGGTGCAGGTTTGCCTGCTTTCTATAGTCCCGTCACGGTCGGAACGCCTCTTCAGGAGGGCAAAGAAGTACGGCGCTTTGGCGAGCGGGATTATGTTCTTGAACATGCTCTGCCCGTTGATGTTGCGCTGATCCGTGGATACCGGGCTGACCGTTTCGGTAATGTCGAGTTTCGCGGCAGCAGTGCGCATTTTCATGCCAGTTTTGCTAGGGCGGCAAAATTGACCATCGTTGAGGTGGAGCACATTGTGGAAGCTGGCGAAATTTTGCCCGAACGTGTCGGCTTGCCGGGGATTTTTGTTTCACGCGTCGTGCAGACGGTCGCCAAATATCCGGCCCCTGCGGGCCGTATGGGCCGCCGTGCGCCCGAGAGTGGGCGGGAATATTTCGGCAAACCAGCCTTAACCCGGACGAATATGGCAAAGCGCGCTGCGGCACTCTTGCCTGAAGGCGCCTATGTCAATCTTGGCTCAGGCCTGCCCACGCTGGTGGCTGGGCACACGCAGGACAAATCCATCTTTCTTCACGCAGAGAATGGCGCTCTCGGTTACGATCTGCTGCAAGACCCTGCCCAATTCGATGTCGATTTTTTCGATGCGGCAGGAAACTTCATCAAAATGCGACCCGGTGGTGCCTTGTTCGACAGCGTAGCCTCCTTTGAAATTGCGCGATCAGGAAAGCTGTCGGCGATCCTCTTGGGGGCCTATCAGGTCAGTGAAAAGGGCGATCTCGCCAATTGGGCCGTGCCGGGCCAGTCCGGTGGGGGCATTGGCGGCGCTATGGATCTCGCGTCATCCGGGAGCAAGGTCATCGTTCTCATGGAACATTGCGATGGCAAGGGTAAGCCTAAATTTGTGCGCGAATGTTCCTATCCCCTCAGCGCGCTTGAGTGTGTCGACACGGTGGTGACTGACCTTGCGCTGCTGGTACGTCAGGGAAATGGCTTTGAAGTGACTGCGATTGCAGATGGATTCACGCCAGATGAAATTCGTGCACTGACACCGATCGACATCACATTTGCACAATCACTCGAGGCGATGTGAGCGGCCTGATGTCGCCATTGGGTCGGCATCAGGCGTTGGTGTGAACAAAGGTGGCGACGATTTTTTTAATCTTCCGTTTCGTTCCGGGACGGAAATAACAAGGGAGAAGACAATGAAACTATCTCAGTCCGTCGAATTGAAGGCACCCGCTGCGGAAGTCTGGACGTTTATCAGCGATTTTTACAATTTTCATGCTTGGCAGCCTCATATTGAATCCACGGCACAAGGGCCAGCCAAGGGTGAGCGCATTGTCAAGATGAAACGAGGCAATACGATCTTGGACCGCATTGCCGTACTTGATAATGAAAAGCGCACACTTGCTTACGAGATGGTGCCGAATCAGGATTTGCCTCCGGGCGCGCCGAAGCTCGAAGGCTTTCTGGCGACATTTGTTGTGGGTGAGTCGGGTGCAGGCTCCAAGGTTGAGTATAGCATTGCCGTTGACGTGCCGAGTGCGATTCAGGAAATGGCAGAAAAAGGAATCGGCAGCGACATCTCCGGTGCTTTGCAGGGGCTGAAGGACAAGTTTGAAGAAGCCTGAGGTCTGAGCAGGATTTCAATACCGGGTCATTTGAACCGCCGCTCGAAAGAGCGGCGGTTTCTCTTTGTGGATGACATGCAGCGATAGGGTTTTGATGGTCCATGACAAACGTCAGAGAGTGACGCAGATGTTCATTCAGCACCTCAAAATGCTTGGAGCAAGCGGCAAACCAATGAAGGTCGGATGGGCTATCAAGCGCGGTTGCTGTGGCGAGGCTTCAACCCGGTTGATCGGCATGGGTTGTCTCGGCGCTCAGCAGAATAGGGTTCCGTGGAAGCGGCCTGCCCAAACAGCAGAAGGCCGACCTGGCTTTCGCCACCGTCGGCCTTCTCCTGTTCTTTCATCGCACGTTGATCCCGTTACGGGTTCGTCACCACGCATGTGAGGCCGGGCGGGCGCATGCGCCGCCCCTCAACCATTTAGGTGGCGTGTGCCTGCGGGGTGCCGGACAAAAAAGCCCGGCGATTGGTTGCCATAAGCACTGCGGCGATACCATTCAGCGCGGCAATGGTCAGGACGCTTGGCATATAGGTGTGTGTGTGATCGAACAACTGTCCGACAACGATTGGCGCAACAGCGCTTGCGATTGTCATCATTGAAATTGCAAAGCCGGAGACCGCAGCAAAATGCCGTGAATCAAAGGTTTCGCTCAGCAAGGCCATTGAGCTCACCTGCACCGCACCATAGCCAGCACCCAACAAGACGGCATAGGCATAGAGCATGATTGAATTATGAGCGTAACCGAGCGTCAATATACCCAAAGCAAAGATAAAGAGGCCGCCCGCGAGAATATTGCGGGTGCCTAAACGCTCACTGAAAGCTCCAACGGCGAAGTTGCCCAGCAAGGTCGAGGCGGCCATCAGCGATAGCGATGCTGCTGCATCCGTCGGGGCAAAGCTGGAATCATGCAGAAGCGCCAATCCATGGGCGATGTAGAATGAACATCCGGCACCAGCCGTGACAATGCATGTGATCACCAGCCACAGTGCCGGCGATTTGTAGACCGAGCCCTTTTGATCTCCCGAAGCATCGAATTGTGCGAATTTTGCAACATCGGCACCGCTTGCGCCCGGTGGCGTATCGCGCACAACGAAGATTGCCAGAAACAAAGCCAACGCTCCGGCACCGATGAAGACGAGCCATCCGGCGCGCCAATCGCTTAGGGCAATGGACCGGCTGATCAGTGGCGCTGCAACGAAACCGCCGACGCCCATTGTGGCATAAAGAACCGCAAAGGCCCGAGCCCGCTTTTTATCAAACCAGGCCGCGACACAGGCTTGATTGGCAACAAAACCACCGGCACTCATGGCCAATCCCATGAGGATGCCAAATGCAACGACGACCTGCCAGGGCTTTTCAACCCAGAAGGCCATTGCGCTCGCTCCAAGGAGCAGTAACAGGCTGCCTGCGATCAGCACGAGGCGCGCACCAAAGCGATTGACTGCGGAACCGACGAGCGGCGCTGTAATGCCGGTAACGGCCATGTTGACGGACACAAGCAGTCCCAACAGGCTGCGATCCCAGCCCAGTGATGTGACCATGGATGTGTTGATCACGCTTGCACCGTAGATGGGAAACGCCGCGTTCATGCATAGGATAAGCGAGCATGCGGCCAGGATGGCTCGGCCATACCGAGGATGTGTGGAATAAAATGGAAACAGCCTCATTGGGCGACCTCTTGATATCGAGAACGTTCCGAATATCGGAGACGGGCGCAATTAACCATTTAACTGCGTGACTTGAACACTAAAGCCTTCAGCAGCACCCTACATCTTGGCTGACGCAGGCGTCCGGCAGATGTATCCGTGTACACATACCGGACATGGCCTTGACCCTTGTTGTCGATTGCCAATGGCGGGTTTCAAATCATCCTCAGGAGAGTACTCGCCAAAATTGCGAGGGCTCATGCGGAGGGTGAGGTGCGTTAATGGTAAATGTTGAGCGAAAGTTCGAAACTATTGGATTGGAGCCGCCGGAGCCGAATCTGCAGCCAGATGAGATGATCGCGCGTGCTACGTCCATGATCGGCACACTCAGAGGGCGACAGGCCGAGGCAGAGGCCGGTGGGCGCTTGTTGGAGGTCACTCATCAGGAGTTCATGCGGGCTGGATTCTATCGTGTTGTCCAGCCGCGTCGTTTCGGTGGCTACGAATTTGACCTGACCACTTACGTGAAGGTGATGATGGAAATCGCCCGCGGCTGCCCTTCGAGCGGCTGGGTTCTGGCGCTTGTGTCCGGCCATCCTATCATGCTGGCCGATTTCAGCGAACGTGCGCAGATGGAAGCCTATGGCGATGATGGTGATTATCGTTGTCCCTCTGTTGGGTCTCCGGTTCCGGTGACGCTTGAAAAGGGCGGATTTCGTGTCAGCGGCGGTTGGGACTACGCATCGGGTTGCGATGTCTCAACCCACGCAATGGTCAGTGGACTGACACCGGAAGCTGATGGCAGCATGACGCCCCGATTGATGCTGGTTGACCGTTCTGATTATGAAATCGTCAATAACTGGGACATGATTGGGATGCAGGGCACCGGCTCTCGTCGGCTGGTCGTCAAGGATGTGTTTGTGCCGGAATATCGCACTGCTCCCATCGTCATGTGGCGGGGCGAGCGCGGCGCGGCGGTGCATTCAAATCCAATGTATAACGGCCGCAAAGCATCGTATTTTGTCATTGAGCTGGGTGCGGTCGTCGTCGGCGCTGTGAAGGGCGCGCTCGATATTTTCGAAGAGATTTTGCGCAACAAACCGATGCGTTTCTCATCAAAGCAGCGTTTGTACGAGAGCCATGAGTTCCAGCAATATTATGGCGACGCCCAAACCAAGATCGATTCCGCCGAAGCGCTGCTTTTGAAGGTCACAGAACGCTATCTCGAAGCGTGCAGGCTTCATCAGGAGACCGGAGAAGGTTTTACGGAAGAGACCGATAGACGGCTCTTTGCTGCCGCCCAAGAGGCCTGCCGCCTTGCTTGGGATGGGTTGGAAATCATCTTCACCACCGCAGGCACGAGCACCGGGGCCAAGCAATCCATGCTCGCCCGTATCTATCGCGACGCGGCGGTGCAGAAAACCCATTTTGTTCAGCAGCGGTCGCGCACCGCCGTCAACGCTGCACGCCTTCACTTCGGGCTTGCCCCGCTCAGCCCGTTCTGACGACCATGGAGGCCATCTTGACATCAGCAGGGTCGTCGCTCGATCCAGACTGGATCCGTGCGGAGTTCAAACGTCGGCGTGGTCACTGGCATGATGACTGGGAGGCGATGCTTTCCTACTCACCAGCCTATGTTGCCGCCTATCTCGATTTCTCCGTCTATTCCGACGAGCAAGGGTCGATATCGCCAAAACTGCGCGAATTGATCTATGTGGCAACGAATTGTTCGCCCACGCATATGTTCGAAAAAGGGTTTAAAAACCACGCCCGCCAGGCATTGGAATTGGGGGCCAGCCCTTCAGAGCTGCTTTGCGTGGTCGCAACGGTCAGCGCGATGGGCATTCACTCTTATCTGCTTGCCGCAGAAGCAATTGCCGAGTTCGCGCCCGGCGAGATAATTGTCGATGAGCCGTCTGCGACGATGGTGCGCAAGGAGCATCTCGCCGTTTTCGGGGCGGTCTTGGAAGAGGTTCAGGCCGGAATAAAGCTTGATCCGAAATTCTATCAATGCTGGCTCAATTTCGCGGCCGCCCCAATGCGGGGGCCGGATGCGACACTGTCGATGAAGGAGGCGCATCTGATCGCGCTTGCGGTTCATGCGCAGGTCACACAGCTCAATCCTGTTGGTGTGCGCCAACATGTGCGGGCAGCCTTGGAGCATGGAGCAAGCGCACGGGAAGTGCTCGATGTGTGCAAACAGATATCGAGCATGGGCATTCACGCCATGGTTTTTGGCCTGCCGATCATCAACAGCTTAACACGGGGAGGTGTTTGAGATGCGGGGTGTTGAGCGGCGTTATGACGCCGGAGATACAGAATGTATCGGATATTATGCGGCGGGAGACAGCGCCGCCAAAACCGGCGTTCTGTTGCTGCATGAAGCCCCTGGGCTTGGACCTCATATGCGCAGACGCGCCGACATGCTGGCGAGCCTTGGCTATCACGCCTTCGCAGCGGATTTATACGGGGCAGGACAGCTGGTGAAAGAGCCTCCACAGGCGCGTGCCTTGGTGGGCGCACTGAAAGCACAGCCCGATCTGTTGCTGGTGCGTGTTGAAGCCGGGTTGCAAGCCCTCGCTGACGCCGCCGGGCTGGATGTCGGGGCCATCGCGGTCGCTGGCTATTGTTTCGGTGGCTGGTGCGGGCTGGAACTTGCAAGGTCTGGGGTTCCTGTCAAAAGCGCAACCGTCTTCCATGGCGCACTCACAAGCGAGCGTGGTGCGGCAGCCATCAACACCTCGCTGATGGTTTGTGTCGGCGATGCCGACCCTTTTTCGCCGATGAGCCAAATACACGGCTTCCAGCAGGACATGAGCACCGCAGGTGTCAACTACCAACTGTGCCTCTTCGGGGGTGTCGGTCACGGGTTCACCGATCCCGATATTCATGAGGCTGGCCCCGGCTTTGGCTATGACGCCAAGGCTGACGCCTGCTCATGGGGCGCTTTTATTTCCCTTCTGGGTGAAACACCGGCTGCCTAGAGTTTGTCAAGGAAAAATGGGCTCCGATCTCTCTGAAAAGACAAACGAAAACAATAGGCTGAAGCTGTAACATAGGATGCAACGGATGAAATTCGACGGCAAATTGGTACTCATAACGGGTGCAGCGACCGGCATCGGTCGCGCGACTGCACGAAGCCTTGGCCAGTTGGGTGCCCGGGTTGTTATCGTGGATATGAATGAGGACGGCGCGAAAGAAGCGGCCAAATCCGTGCCCGGCGGCAAGGCGGTGGCCTTCCGCTGTAATCTCGCCAACGATCAGGAGGTCGCTGACTTGCAGCGGCAGGTCGAAAGCAGCTGCGGTGTGGTCGATATCCTCATCAACAACGCCGCCAAGCCTCCAGTCACCGGCTCTATCTTGACTGTTGGTCTTGATCAGTTTCAAGCCGCATTCGATGTCAATGTGCTGGGTTATCTTCGCACCATCAAGGCTTTTTTGCCGGGAATGCTGGAGCGCAACGCGGGCCACATCGTCAACACCTCGTCTGCATTGGCGCTGCTCCCTGATCCTCCCATCCGCTTCATGGGCCCCTATATCACCTCAAAAGGCGCCCAGATTTCCTTGAGCTATGCCTATGCGCATGCCCTAAGCGGAACCGGTGTCGGCATTTCGGTTTTCTGCCCCGGTATTACGGCAACCGCCGAGATGCCGGGTGGCATCCCACCGACCCCGCCGCCGGGAATGCCTGCACCAGAAGAGTTTTCCATCGGTGTTCCGACGCGACGCACTGTGCGTGTGCCGGCAGAACATGCCGCAAAGGTCTTGATTGAGGGCCTTGAGCGGGATGCCTTCCTGATTTGCTCGCAGTCCAATTATCAGCCGGACCTCATCGCATTCGCATCGGCTGGTTATGATCCCGCTTCGATCGTGGCCGAGGCTGTTGGCGAGACAAAGCGAAGCTTGGGGGCATAAGGCTATGGGGCGCATAAAATATTTGCAATTGGAGGATCTCCAGCCCGAGCATCGCAACATCCCGCGCATGACTTCAAATATTACGCGGGCCGTTGCGCATAGTCCTGTTCTGGCGAATCTTGTTGCCGCAAGGGGAATGTATTTCCGCCATCAAAGTGGATTGAACCCGCGCCTGCGGGAGCTGGCAATCTTGCAAGTTGGCTACAGCACTCGCTCTGCCTATGAATGGGCGCATCACGTTGATGTGGCGCTTTCCTTTGGGGTGAGCCGGGACGATATCCGGGCGATTGGTGTGGAGAGCGAAGGTGGCGAGACACACCTGGAGCCGCTGGCGCGGGTGGTGCTGGCGGCAACAAGAGAACTCACAGATCACATCACGCTCTCCGGGGAGCGTTTCGATCAACTCGCGCAAGCCCTTAGCAGCGAGCACCTCGTGGACCTGCTGGTCACCATCGGCGAATATATCGGTCTCGTCCGCGTCATGGCAGCCATCGAGATTGATCTGGAGCCGGAATATGCGCCGTTCCTGCAGGAGTTTCCACTCCCCGCGACCGGAAGACTTTGATTGCCGGTCAACCGTGAATGATCAATCCCAGAACCGGCACAAACAGGAGTGCGTAAGACATGAAACTACTAAGTTTTGAAATCGAGAGCCGCAAAAGCTTCGGTGCTGTCATTGATGACGGCGTTATCGATCTTGGGCGCAAGTTTGAAGGGCGCTATGCAGATCTTCTGGCAGTGCTTGAAGCAGATGCACTTCCTGAACTTGAAGGGGCATGTGTTGGCGCAAAGCCGGACTATACATTTACGGATATTACGTTTCTTCCGGTCATCCCCAACCCGCCGAAAATCATCTGCATCGGCGTGAATTATGAGGCGCACCGCTCCGAAATTGGCAGAGACCCCAGCAAGAAGCCGATGGTTTTTGCGCGTTTCCCAGCCAGCCAGATTGGCCATATGCAGCCTTTGGTGGCTCCACCCGAATCCCACACATTCGATTATGAAGGGGAGATTGCAATCATCATCAGCAAACCCGGTCGCCGGATATCGCAAGCGGATTCCTGGAGCCATATTGCCGGCTATGCGCCTTATAATGACGGCAGTATTCGCGAATGGCAGGGCCACACCGGGCAATGGACGCCGGGCAAGAACTGGTATCAAACGGGCGGCTTTGGCCCATGGATGTCAACGCGCGGCGAAATTCCTGACAACGCGCCGCTGCACCTCAAGACACGCGTTAACGGACAAGAAGTCCAAAGCGCGGACGCCAGCCAGATGATTTTCTCTATCCCGGAAATTATCGAGTATTGCTCAATCTTTACCCCGCTGGAAGCGGGCGATGTGATTGTTACGGGAACGCCCGGTGGCGTCGGCGTTCGCCGCAACCCGCAACTTTTCCTCAAGGATGGAGACATTGTTGAAGTTGAGATCTCCGAAATTGGCATCTTGCGCAACTCGATCAAGGCAGAGCAGCTATAAAAATCCTATGAGGAAAATGATCGGATACGGCTTTATTGCCGTGTTCGATATCCTCTGAGCAATACTTATCTGTTTTCTATTATAGCGTTGTGCACCGTTGAGAGTGCCAGCGCTATAATGCTTTATAGTCGTTGGATAATTTCCTTTTTATCCGATCCGGAATTAAAGCCTGATCCAATGAAATTGAGGCCATTCAGCATCCAGATCAGTGACGCTGAACGGCCTCAAAAGGGCTGCCGATGGAAATTTTACCTTTGCGCCGCCATCCCAATCATGTCTGTCTGCTGACCCCAAGTGGGAAGCAATTCTGACAGTCTGTTCAAGAATTGCCGTTGGCCTGGCGAAAATGGTGATTTCGAGAACCGGAACGGAGCGTACTTAATGTACGTGAGTACCGGAAGCGCAGAAATTGCCATTTGCAGACGGCCAGCGGCGATTATGGGATAGACTGTGAGATACGATCAAGGTCCTGCGGGCTATTGGCGATCCCCAATATGTAACGGTCGGGCCGAATGATAATGGCCATCGCCCCAATCTCGGCCAAATAGTCGCTACCTTCATCAGCAAGGCAGACCAAACCGATGTCATCCCATCGCCTGCGCGTGTCTTGTGACACCTTGTCCAGCACATCCTTCGCGCCGAGAACTACGAAAGCATTGCCGACCACGTCATCTAACGGGCGACCGGACTTCAGGATTGGTTGCCGCGAAATCATTCCCGCCGGGAGCGGTTCTGATCCATGCAATCCCGCACCAAGTTGCGCGTTGATTGAGGTGATAAACCGTCCACCCTTGGCCAGGTTCTCATCTCTCTCGCGCGCCAGTTCAGGGTCAACTGTCTGAATGATACTGCCGATCTGTATGGCATTCTCAATATATTTGCGAACGTGTGGCGCTCGTTCCTGTTCATACGTATCGAGGAGAGCCTCCGATGCGGTGCCTTTGATCACACTGGCGAGTTTCCAGGCGAGGTTGGAACTGTCCCTGATGCCAGCACAAAGCCCCTGACCAAGGAAAGGTGGTGTCTGGTGCGCGGCATCTCCGGCAAGAAGTACGCGATCCACTCGCCATGGCTTGGCCATGACAGCGTGGAAGAAATAGGTCACCGCACGTTCGATCTCGCCATCATCGGGTGTGAGCCAAGGCGACAGAAGACCCCAAATGCCCTCCGGCGTCAGAAGCTGCTCAAGATCATCCCCGGGCATCACCATAAATTCCCACCGGCGCCGATTCTTGACGCAACGCATAAATGTTGTGGGGCGCACCGGGTTGCAAAATTGAACCGTGCCGTCGGTCAGGCCTTCAACGTCCCGGTTCATCAGCAGATCGACCACGATCCACCGCTCGTGACTTCCGAGATCTTCAAGCTGGCTCGAGATCATGCCACGAACAGGTGATCGTCCGCCGTCACATCCAACAAGGTAGCGGCCCTTGATTGACGCGGTTTCGCCCGTCTTGCGGGTACGGTATTGTGCGATAACGCCGTCTTCGCCCTGTTCGATTGAAAGGACTTCACAGCCGGATAACACCTTTGCTTGCGGGAAACGATTGAGGCCCTCGCGCAGCACGGTTTCCAGCGCCGGTTGGTGAAAGCGATAACTTCCATGCCAATTCTGCGGCCCCACTTCGGCGGGACGCGGCCAGTGCAGGATGACTTCATGTTGCGCGTTGATAAAGGTCATGCCGGGATTGACGTGTGTGTCGGGCTTGATCTTGTCTGCAAGCCCGATTGTTTGAAACACCCGCATCACCTCACCATCAAAATGGGTCGCGCGCGGCAGCGTAAACATCGTTTCATCGGCCTCAACGATGCATACCGTCAGGTCCATGCTGCACAGCAGGTTTGCCAAGGTGGCACCTGTTGGACCCAATCCTACAATGACGACATCAACTGACCCTACCATAGTCTTTCCTCTCCAGTTCTGTGGCCGATATGATTCCGGCGTTTTTCATGTCTTCCCTGTCATGGTCTGCCACCGTTTTGGGTGTCAGTGAATTGTCTATCTCCGTCATGATTGCTGCCAGTTCCGGCCCGGCCGTTGGATTGTTCAAGTCCAGACAGCATTGCTCGATGCGCACCGCCAGGCTTTCGCTGATGATACCGCGTGCGAGACGGCGAAATTTTCCTCGAGCCAAATCAAGATCGAATGGTTTGGCGGGGTCGCCGAGGGCGTCCGATATGGCAATTGAAGCAATAATCCGCTCATTGTTGAAAAGATCGATGGTCGCCGGATAATTTTGAGGGCATTGGCGCGCCAGTTCAGGGTCGGCAAGAACCTCCACCTTTTTTGCAAACTCCACCACCGCTGGGTCAGTCACGGCATCGGTTCGCTCGATATCGAGCAATTTATCCGGCCAAAACGCCGCCAGTGCAAGATTATAGCTGCAACTGGTAATACGAGAAAGGCGGCTCAAACTGACGTCATGATGGCCGATCATGCCAGCATGCACGGGCGGGGCTTTCACAACAACCTTGGTCACAGCGTCAAGCGGAATGCCCTGCTTCAGAAGCATTTGAAAGCCGTCGATGGCGGCGATGGCGTGCTTGGCTGCGCAATAAGGCTTGATACTGGTGCCAAGGACAGCGGCCTGACCTTCAAAGACATTCAGGAGAATGGGCTTCTGCAATGTCACGCCGTGGCTTCGCGCGGGCCACTCTCCATCCATGAAGTTTCTATCGCCATTGAAGCCTTTTGAGGCACTAAGGGCTGCAATGCAGCCGGTTTTTGCGGCAAGGCCCGCGAGCAACCAACGCGCAGAGGTTCCCGCGCCGCCAACGACCCCGCCACTCACGCTGCCTCCCGGCCTTCCACTCGATGTGGAAAGCGCAATGGCCAGGGCATGCGCTGTCCGTTCCCAATCCAAGCCCAAAAGCTTTGCGGTGACTGCGGCCGTCGTGACCGGTGCGAGCAGATAGGTGGGCCAGATGCCCTTGTGCAATATATCAGGACCGGACACCGCCTCGCCAAGGCGGGTCATGATCTCATATCCCGCGTGCAGTGCATCGATAAACAGAATGGCGTCCGCGCGATCTGCCAGATCCGCCATCAAAGATAAAGCCGTCATAACCACAATCGCGCCCGGCGTTGTGCATGAGGGCATATGCACATCGTCCACCTCGCTGAGCCGCGCCGTGGCGACCCGAAGTGCAATCGTGTCCAATGTTGAGCGCGTCAGTGGTGCCAATGATTGGGCTTTCGCATCCCTTAGCAGTGAAAGACGATGGCCTTCTCGTGTCGCACGCCCCGCAATCCATGCACCGATAGTGTCGAGGACGTGGATAGACAGGCCCTGCGAAACAAGGGGATCTTGCCGAAAGGGTGCTCCTGAAGTGATCCGTTTGGAAACGTCGTCAATCAACGTGGTCATCGATGGGTTCCCTTTGCGTGTTCTTGAAGAGTTTGGCTTGGCTGCCATCTGCTTGCAGGAAGGACGAAGTCCTGCCCGGGCGCATTGAAGCCAGATTGATTTTATGACCGCGGAAAAACATGAACTCCCCCCAGAGTGAGGTCGCGACGCGTCAGCGACGCTCAAAGATTTGGCACGCCTCTTTAAAAATGTCAATTAATCTAATATTGTGAGATTTGATTGATTTTACGACAGGCTTTCATTTCTGAGGAGAAAACGACACATGCATATGAGGCCACACCTGAATGAAATGGACATAATTCTGATGTGCGAGGCAGCCCGCAGATGCGCCGAAGCAAACAGTTGGAGTGTCACAATCGCCATTGTTGACGAAGGTGGTGCTCTGCTTCGTCTTGAGCGCATGGATGGCACCGGCTCTGCCACCAGCGAAATCGCCATCGGAAAAGCAAAAATGGCGGCAATTTCCCGGCGAAAATCAAAGGATATGGAGGAAAGGATTGCAGAAAGACCCGTTTTTCTCAAACTTTCATACGGATTGCCGATTCAGGGTGGGCTTCCGATCATGGTGGAAAAATGGTGCTTGGGAGGAATCGGCGTGTCTGGGGTTCAGTCCCATCAGGATGAACGCATTGCGCAGGCTGCCTTGGATGCACTTTTGTCGAATGGCGAGACCATGTCTGCAATTTTGCCGATGAAAGCGCCATAGCGATATTGACGTTAATCTCAATTTGTGAGATTGATGTGTCATTCGATATTGGGAATATCGTTCTGTTATCAAAAATGAGTTTCAGGGAGGTAGGAATGCAACAGGTTTCCATCAGCCATGTCGGGCTTTTCGTCCACGATCTTGCGCTCATGCGTGAATATTACATCAATGTGCTCGGGTTTATCGTCACAGATGAAGTGCCAGGCAGAATGTGCTTCTTGAGCCGCAACATTGAGGAGCATCATCAGATTGCGCTATTCGGTGGCCGGACCAGTGACACCCCGCAGGTGCAACAGCTTTCATTCAAGCTGGACACGCTTGAAGAAGTGCGTGAAGTCCATCGTCGTCTTGTCGAGGCTGGCACCAAGGAAATGCGCTGCGTCAGCCACGGCATTGCCTGGTCAATCTATTTCCCGGACCCTGAGGGCAACCGGCTGGAATATTTCACCGACACGGAATGGTATGTCAAACAGCCTTGTGCCGATCCGGTCGATTTTACCCTTCCTGCCGACGAGATTTATCGCATATCCGAGGCAACCAATCGTGCGCATGAAGACTTCCAGCCATTGAATGAGTGGCGCGATCGTTTCAATGAAAAGCTGAAGCAGAAGATCTTGGAAACCCAGTAACGCTTCGGCGTAAAGTGCCGGATCGGCAATCGAGCGCGCGTTGACGTGGCACTGGACTCTGTCCGGCTCAGATTGAGCCGGACAGAATCTGGATTGTCTTGTTTTCGTTTGTCTTTTCAGGAAGCCGGGTTCCATTTTATCCTCGATAAACTCTAGCTTAGAGATCATCTTCATGAAACTTGCATTTTTCGATTCCTACAAACTTGGCGTCGTGCGAGGTGATGTCATCATCGACGTTTCGTCCGCAGTCGAGACAATTGCGCATGTGGGGCCACACGACCTCATGCAAGGATTGATCGAGCGGTTTGATGAGTTTCGCAGCGCGTTGGAAGCCGCTGCAGACGCCGGCAAACCCATCAGCCTGGCATCGGTTGAGCTGCGAGCGCCTCTGCCAAAGCCCGGCAATATCGTCTGCATGGCCGTCAACTATATGGAGGACGGAACACTTGCGGAGCCGCCCGCCATCAATGCGTTCCACAAGGCACCAACAGCGGTCATCGGGCCGGGCGGAACCATGGTCCTGCCGGATATTCCGGCAAGGACCTTTGAAGGGGAAGCCGAGTTGGCTTTGGTGATCGGCAAGCGTGCGCATCAGGTTTCTGCTGAAAACTGGCGCGACTATGTTTTCGGTTATGTGAACTTCATCGATGGTTCAGCGCGTGGCACACTTCCTGAAAAGAACAATTATTTTCAGATGAAATCGCGTGACACGTTTGCTCCGATTGGTCCCTGGATCGTCACCGCCGATGAAATCCCGGATCCGCAATCCTTGCAGGTTCGCCTTTGGGTCAATGGCACGCTCAAGCAGGATTTCAACACCGATGATATGGCGCACAAGATCCCGCGTTGCATTGAGTGGCTAAGCCATATCCAGGTTTTGGAGCCGGGCGATGTTGTGGCCACAGGCACCAATCACCGGGGTCTCAATGCACTTCAGGATGGAGATAGCGTTGAGTTGGAAGTCGAAGGCCTTGGTAGGCTGGCAATCAATGTGCGCGATGACCTGAAGAGAACCTGGCCACGCGAAACACGTGTTGAGCTTATGGCCAAAGGCGTGAAGGGCCCAGCGGTTCAACTGACAGGCAAACATGCGCCCGTCAGTCCATGATGTGATCCGGGGAGGGAGGTGGGCACCTTGCACACCTTGCCTTCGATGATTAGCGTGCAGTTTTTTGGGTCGAGTCTCTTTGCGTGGGATAGATGTGTCGCAACGTTGCGATGGCCCACACGGATCGGCGCAAACAACTCTACACGCGAGCCCGCATGTCAAGTCTAACAAAAATGCTCCTGATCCTGGATCTGTTTTCGGTTGATAGGCCGATTTGGTCTGCTGATGAGATCATACAATATTGCGGGCATTCTCGTCCCACCGGCTATCGCTATGTGAAGGAACTTTGTGACGCTGGATTGTTGCGTCGCGCAGAGGGGGGCTATTCTCTTGGTCCGCGCGTGATTGAGCTTGATTACTATATCCGCCAGTGCGACCCGCTGCTGATTGCATGTCGGCCGGTTATGGTGCGGGTGGCGCAGGAATCGGGCTGTGATGTGCTGCTGGCCAGCATGTATGGTACGAAGATAATGGCCGTTCACCAGGAGTTGGCGCATGAAACAGGTCAAATCGCTTTTGGTCGGGGACGGCCGATGCCGCTGTTTCGCGGTGGCGGATCAAAGGTTCTGCTGGCGTCCATGACAGCTTCGCAACTCAAGAAGCTCTATGATCTCTATGGGGCGGAAATAGCCGAGGCGGGGCTTGGAGCCACATGGCCAGAATTTCGCAAGCAAATGCTGAAATATCGAAATGACGGCCATGTTGTCTCGATCGGCGAGCTTGACCCGAATGCCGCAGGCATCGCGGTTCCGGTCCCTGTCGGTGACGCACTCGACCCGGCGGCTCTGGTGATTTTAACAACGCGCTCGCGTTTTGATCTTATGGAAAAAGCACTGCTGATCGATATGGCGATGAATGCGGCCCGGCAGATCGAAACATCCATGCGCGGCAACCGTGAAGTTCAGGCGAAAGCCCTCCTGCTGTCGTGAAAATCAGGAAATACGCGCATGCGTTTGACCGATCTACAATTGGAAGACATGTCTCCGGCACAGCAAAGTGTGGCCGAGGAAGCAAAATCTGGCCGACGTGGTCACATTCCGGCACCGCTCAGGGCTTGGATCCACAGCCCTGAATTGGGCGCAAGGGCGCAACGTCTTGGTGAATTCGTTCGCTATAACACAGAGCTTGGTGCTGATCTGTCCGAACTTGCGATTCTTGTGGTTGCGCGAGATTGGGGTGCTATTTTCGAATGGGATGCGCATAAACGGGAAGCGTTGAAAGCGGGCATTGAACCGCATGTTATCGAGGCAATCCGAACACGCACAACGCCCGCCTTTCCAAGCGATAAAGCCCGCATCGTCTATTGTTATACCAAGACATTGTTGGAGACCCGCTTCATCCCAAGCCCACTCCATGACGAGGCTGTGACGGCGCTGGGGCAAGCGGGCCTAGCAGAACTCGTGGGTGTTGTTGGCTACTACACGTTTGTTGCTATGACCCTCAATGCCTTTGAGATCGGGGCAGAAGAGGGGTCTGGAGACTTGCGGTGAACTGATCCTTGCACGGCTTGTTGGTGCGGTCAGTTTTTGTTTTTCGTTCCACCGCGCAACAACCGGCGAACCGGGAAAAACTCAATGCCGGTACGCTCTGAGAACAGACCCCAGATGCCGCGTGGAGCAAACAGCATCGTCACAATTGCAAGCGCTCCCAGCAACAAAAGATACCATGAGCCAAAATCTGACAGGAGATTTTGCAGGAAAAACAAAATGATCACACCAACGATAGGCCCTTCGATGGTACCGATTCCCCCCACCACGACGATAAACAACACATAGGCTGTCCAATCGGTGAGGGAGAAGGCAGCATCCGGCGAGATTCGGGCTTTCTGAAGATAGATCAGTGCGCCAGTCATGCCGGTTAGAGCTGCCGTGAGAAGATAAATTGTCAGTTTCAGACGAAGGGCGTCCACGCCGAGTGCCGTTGCCGCTGTTTCATTGTCGCGCACAGCAGCAAGTCCAAGTCCCTGCTTGCTGCGCAAAAGCCGATAGACAAAAACGATGGTGAAACCCGTCAGCAACAGGGCGAGCCAATAGGCCAGTGAATCCAGTGCAACAGCCGGTTTCATGCCGAACACTGTGCTGATGGTGGAAACGCCAAACATATCGCGGGTTGCCTCGCGCGGCAGCGATGCGCCCGTGCCGCCGCCCAGCGTTTTCCATTGGGCAAATACCAGCCGCCCCACTTCTGCAATCACCCAGGTGCCGATGGCGAAATAGGAGCCGTGGAGACGGAAGGTGAAGAGAGCGGTGGGCAGCGCGACGATCATGGCGAAAACGCCCGCCAGTGGAATGGCAATCAGCGGATTGACGCCAAGCAGAATGACCATTGCGAACAGCGCATAGGCTCCACAACCGACAAACAATTGCTGCCCAACCGAAATCAATCCTGCATATCCGGCAAGCAGGTTCCAGCTCTGCGCCAATGTCAGCATTGTGAGGATGTAAAACAGATTTTGCACTGTGCCACGCGACACGAAAAACGGCGCGAAGGCCAGCACTGCAAACACCAGCACGAGTCCGATCGTAAAGGCCGAAGACAGCCGTGTTCGGGTTTGAATGCGCCAGCCGCTTGAACCATTCTTTTGGGTTGGCGCGATGTTGGTGGATGTCATCTGCTGATCCTCAATCATTGGCGCGTGGAAACAGGCCGCGTGGCCTGACCAGAAGCACGATCAAGAAGGCGATGTGGCCCGCCAAAATCTGCCATTCGGGATTGATGGCGGCACCTAGCGTTTGGGCGATACCCAAAACAACGCCGCCCGCCAGCGTGCCCCACAGTGATCCGAGGCCACCAATAATGACAGCCTCGAAGGCATAGATCAGCCGCGATGGCCCTGCCGTTGGGTCGAAATTGGCGCGGGTGCTGAGATAGAGAGCCGCGATGGTGACCACAATCATGGCAAGCCCTGTTGCCATGGCAAAGATACGGTGCGGACGCACCCCCATCATGCCAGCCGTCACCGGATCATCGGATGTGGCCCGAAAAGCCCGACCAAGCGAGGTGCGATAGATCAGCTGGTTGAGGGCGATAATGACGATGATCGCCGATCCGAATGTCAAAAGCGGCATGATGCCAATGCTCAGTCCTGCCAAAGGCAGCGATGCGGTTTCCAGCACGCCTGTTGAAAGACGGCGGCTATCGGCGGTGAAGCCTTCCAGAAGGCCGTTTTGGAGCACGATGGAGAGGCCGAACGTGACCAGCAGTGGCGGCAGGATGTCCTTGCCGAGTGTGCGGTTCAAAAGATAGGTCTGCAATAGCCAGCCAAGACAAAACATCAGCGGGATGGCAATCAGGGCTGCCAGAAACGGGTTGATCCCGAAGGTGTTGGCGAGCACCAGGATCAGGAAAGAGGCGAGGACAATCAGGTCGCCATGCGCAAGATTGACCAGTCGCATGATGCCGAAGACGAGACTGAGGCCTGCGGCAAACAGCGCGTAGAGGCCGCCCAGCAGCACGCCTTGCACAATGGTATCAAGCCAGTTCATGGGATTCGGCTCCGAAATACGCGGCATGAATGTCGTTGCGGTCGAGATCGGATGGGCGGCCCGTCAGGGTGATGCGACCCTCCATCATGCAATAGACGCGATCTGCCTGTTTCAGCGCCTGGCCAATATCTTGCTCGACAATGATGATGGCAGCACCTGCGGCGCGGATGCGTGGGAATGCGGCATAGATATCCTTGATCACCACCGGGGCAAGGCCGAGGCTCAGCTCATCGCACAACAGGACCTCTGGATTGGACATCAGCGCCCGGCCAATCGCAACCATTTGCTGTTGACCACCGGAAAGCGCTGTCGCAGGTTGGTGGCGGCGTTCCTGCAAAACGGGAAAAAGCTCGTAAATGCTGGCAAGCGACCATGGGCCATTGACCGTGCGGCCATATTGGCCAATCAGCAAATTTTCCTCGACGGTGAGCGAGGGAAAAAGCTTGCGCCCTTCCGGCACCAGCGCAATGCCGCGCGCCATCACATCGGGTGCCGCCAAGGCACCGATAGGCACGCCTTGGTGCAGGATGGCGTCTGGCTCAGACGTCAGAACCCCGACAATGGCACGCATCAAGGTGGACTTTCCAGCGCCATTGGCCCCAATCACTGCAATCGTTTCTCCGGCGTCCAGCCTGAGATCGACGCCGAACAGAGCCTGAAAATCGCCGTAGAATGCCGTAAGGCCACGTGTTTCGAGCAGACTGGTCATCATACCTCCAGACCCAGATAGATTTCGCGCACCTCACGCGAGGCCATGATCGCCTGCGGTTCGCCAATTCCCAGCACCCGGCCGAAGTTCAGCACAAGGATGCGCTCCACCACGGCTGTCAGCGCGTGCAGCACATGTTCTATCCAGATGACTGCGACGCCCCGCTGGTGAACGCTTCGGATGGTGGCGACGAGTTGACGACATTCGCCTTCCGTCAATCCACCCGCGATCTCATCCAGAAGCAGCAGTTTTGGCTTTGTGGCCAGTGCGCGGGCCAGTTCCAGCCGCTTGCGCTCCAGCAGGCCCAAGGAGCCTGCAAGTGCATTGGCCTTGGCAATCAAGCCGGTTTCAACAAGAATGGTGGCGCAGAAATCGGTCATTTCTGCTTCATTGGACTGCGCGCCAAAGGCCCCCGCAACCAAGAGGTTTTCAAAGACGGTGAGCCGCTCAAAGGGCTGGGGAATCTGGAAAGTCCGCCCCATTCCGGCAAAACAACGCTGCATGGGCGGCATGGTCGTCACGTCGCGGCCATCAAACCGGATTGTTCCAGACGCGACCGAAAGATTGCCGCTGATCAGATTGAACAGCGTGGATTTACCCGCGCCATTCGGCCCAATCACGCCCAGCGCCTCGCCCTCCCGCACGGCAAAATCAATGTTGTCAGCAACCACAATGGCACCAAACGATTTCGACACGCCACTCAGTTCAAGGATTGGCATCCAAAGGCTCCTGTTGAAAACGAACCCGCTCTCCAGTGTGGGAGCGGGGCGCTTGCACTCACGCGAGAGGTTCGAGCTTGCCGCCGAGCGGCACAGACGGAACGAGGCCGTTCTCGACCACCACAAGGTCATAGCCGCCGCCGGTCTTGAGCCGCCATTGCCCCCCGACAAGGGGTGTCTTGGCCACATTCTTGCTGGCAAAAGGTGGCAGCTTGTCGCTGCCCCAAGCAATGGGACCGACCAGTGTATCCAGTTTGGTTGCACCAATCGCCTTGGCAACGGCATCGGCGTTGCTTACATCCTCCGCCCGCTTCATGACGTCGACGGCGAGCTCGAAAAGCGCATGGGCAAAGCCGATAGGCTGCGTCCAGGGACGCCCTGTTGCCTTGGTGAAGGCCGCCGCGACCTGAGCCGACGTTTGGCCAGTGAGCGAGGATTTAAACGGATGCGACGGTGTCCACCAGACTTCCGTGGAGAGGTTGTGCCCGGCATTGCCGAGCGCTTCCACGGCCTGCGGAAACAACAGCGCCTTGCCGATGGAGGCGATTTTCGGCTTCAATCCCTGCTGTTTGGCCTGATTCCAGAAGGTGGTGAGATCCGGCGGGATCATCACCCCGGTCAGAATATCGGTGTTCTTCTGCTTGAAGGCGTTGATCTGGGCGGAAAAATCATCCGTCAGGTTCTGGTAGCGCCCGGTGTCCGTCAGTGAATAGCCAAGCTTTTCGAGAACTGGCGGGAATCCGACAACCTTGTCACCCCAGGCATTGCCATCACCATCATTGGGAAACAGGCCGCCGACCTTTTTGTCGGTCGCAAGCTGGCTCCACATGCCGGTGTAAACCGCGATGATATCTTCCAGCCCCCAGAAGAAATGGTAGGCATATTTAAAAGGCTTCCAACCTGTCGGATCAGAGGGGTTGCCCTGCTGGCCAATGAACCAGGATTGCCAAGGTGCGACGGTGGAAATACACGCAATACCTTCCCCCTCGCAGGTGGTTGAGACAGGATTGGTCGTTTCGGGTGTCGAGGAGACCAGCATCAAATTGACCTCGTCATCGACGATCAATTCCTTGGCCACTTGCGCGGCCCGGTTTGGGTTCGACTGGCTGTCCTTGACGATCACCTGATAGTTGAGGCCCATGGCTTTGGTTGCTGTCATAAACGCATCAACGACAAACTTGTCGGCTTCGCCGAAGCCTGCCAGCGGGCCAGTCTGGGGGCTGACATAGCCAAGTTTGATGGCCACGTCCTTGGCAATCGCGGGCGTTGCCAAGCCCGAGGTTGCAAGCACAGCGCCACTGACGGCTGTTGTCTTGATAAAATCACGTCTGGTGAATATCGATCTTCCCATTGTCATGCGCCTCCCCGCGCGTTGACCTCTGTTTGAATGCGGTCGCCGTCGGCATCACGCACGCGCACCTTTTGGAATGGGTCTCCTCCCCCAATTCCCGTCGTCCCAGATCAAAAGCTAACAGCCAGCAACCACATAATTGATCTGAATCCTCGTGATAAATATGTCATCACGTTATAAGATGCCCGTCGAATGGCACCGATCATCTCGGTGCCATTGCTGGTTTAGAGAGCCAGAATCTGCCTCAGCACACGGCGCAAGTCGTCCGCCGGTGTGCCGCTGGCTGCCGTGCTGCGCCAGCAAACATGGTGGTCGGGGCGAACAAGAACGCAGCCGGTATCTCGGATCTCGCTCAACCGCGCCCAGTCGCCGGTGGGGTCAACATAGGTTTGGCGCGGGCCGATCATATGGGCGTTGATTTCCATGCCCAGTTCACTGCCCACCGCTGCTGCGGCGTCAACCCAGGCTTTTCCACCCAGACCCGTCAGCAGCGTGAATTTACCATGGCCGCACAGGTCGAGGGTGGATACTTCGGCACCCCCAACGTGTTTGTAGAGCCACGCATGCGGTAGGCGTGCACCCGGCCAAGTGGTTGGTTGGTGATGAAGGTCGGCATCCAGCAGGAAATCGGGTTCGATTTGCCCGTCGGTGACGATGGCATCGGACCGATAACGCTGGTTCATTTCGATGCCATGGGCGTCAAACTCGTATTTCTTGAAGGCGATTGCCTTGCGAATGGCCTCGCGTTGCTGTTCGGCAGCCTCGGTTCCATCCGTGCGGGCTTCAAGATTTTTCTGCATCTGCTCTGGATCGACGCCTTCACTCATGCCAAGTGCTGCGAAAATCGGCCCTGTTTCGCCAATCGACTGATTGGCGCGGCTCACGATCTGCTTGGCGATTGGGGCGCGTTCGACGTTGAAACTGTCCAGCAGGCCCTCGCCAGCCTGACCCTTCAGAACCATGGCAAGCTTCCACGCAAGGTTGAAGGAATCCTGAATCGAGGTGTTTGAGCCGAGACCATTGGATGGCGGGTGCCTGTGGATGGCATCGCCAACGCAGAACACGCGGCCATTGGAGGTGCGGGTGGCGTAATAATTGTTCACGGTCCAGGTGTTGGCCGCCAACAGTTCAATTTCCAAATCAGGATCGCCGATCAGCTGCCGCGCAACGCCGGTGGCCAGTTCCGCTGTCACTTCCGGCTCAGGCCCGTTGATGTCATAGCCCCAGACGATCAGCCATTCATTCCAAGGGCGCACCATGCGCACCAGCCCCATGCCAATACCGCCGACATCGGCACCCGGCTGCATGACCCAGTAGAGAACCGAAGGACGATGCGCGACATATTTGGTGAGGTCGGCCTTGAACAGGATGTTCATCGAGCCGCCGACACCCATTTTGCCTTCAAACGGCAGACCGGCATGCTCGGCCACCAGCGATTTTGCGCCATCGGCTCCGATCAGATATTTCGACTGAATGGTCAGTTCATGTCCTGAAAGCCGATCCTTGCAGGTGGTCAGCACGCCTTCGGCATTTTGTTCGTGGCGTAGATATTCGGTGGACATGCGCGCTTGCGTTCCGCGCGAACAAGCCACCTTGAACAGCAAAGGCTCCATGAAAGTTTGCGGCAAGTCATTCATCTTCGTCGGAGACGACATCAGATGTTCAGCCTTGCTCAGGGGATGATTGCCCCATGCTTTCAGGCGGCCAATTTCCTCACCGGCCAAGCTTTCGCAAAAAATGTTTTCGCCCATCAAATCCTGATGCGTCGCAAACAGATAGGCCTCGTCCTCCACATCACGGCCAAGATCACGCAGCACTTCCATGGCGCGCTGGTTGGTAATGTGGGCGCGTGGCGAATTGGCCAACCAGCGGTAGCGGTTGACGACCATATTGTTGATCCCGTAGGTCGATAGCAGGGCTGCCGCTGCCGATCCTGCCGGTCCAGTGCCGATAATCAGCACATCCGTTGTAATGTCTGCCATTTCTAAATTTCCTCCCTCTTCAACGATGTCAGGCGACCGGCGGCTCTCCGGTCCATGCCGCTTGTAAAAGCCGCCTTATCGCGCCCCGCTCCACAGGGCGCGGATTCCAGTATGGATTTTGCGCCGCAAGATCGGCTGCCCGATCAAGGTCGCTCTCCTTCAATCCAAGGTCTTTCAGCGCCATCGGTGCGTGCGATGTGCGGGCAAAGTCATAAAGTGCGGCTCCTGGTTCTTGCCCCCCGAAAAGCTCAGCCAATGGGCGCAATTCATCCTGCGCAGCAACGCTGTTGTAGGCGATTGCATGCGGCAAGATCACGGCATGCGTTTCAGCATGGGGCAAATCAAAGCTACCACCCAGCGTGTGGCATAGCTTGTGATGCAACGCCATGCCCACCTGACCCAGCACCGTTCCGCACAACCATGCGCCATAGAGCGTTTCACCACGCGCCTTGAGATCATTCGGATCTTCCAGAACGCGGGGCAGGGCATCGCGAAAGGCACGCAACCCTTCAAGCGCCATCAGCGTGGTCAAGGGGGTGCGGTTTTGCGCATAAAGGCCTTCAACAGCATGGGCCATCGCATTCAACGCGCTGGTTACGGTCATGCCAACAGGCAGGCTGCGGACCAGTTCGGCATCATAGAGAATAACTTCGGGCTGAACCTTGGGGCTGGTCAATGTGGTTTTGACGCCATTTTCCGTCTGGCCAAGGATCGCGGTTGCCTCGCTGCCCGCGTAGGTGGTTGGAACAACGATTTGTGGCAGATCACTGCGCAAAGCAATGGCCTTGCCAAGGCCTGTTGTGGAGCCGCCACCAATGGCGACCAGACAATCGGCACCAATGTCGCGTGCATAAGCCGTTGCTTCCTCTGAGATGTCCACGGGTGTGTGCATCCGGGCACGGGTAAAAATGCCTGCGGCGTGGTCGCCACACAGGGCCGCAAACTCTTCCGCGACATGTGCCTGCTCCGGCGTTGTCAGGATCAGAGCGCGATGGCATTCCAACCGTGCAATCTCTGCGACCAGATCGTTACGCACGCCAACGCCAAAACGCACACGCAACGCAGGCCAGGTTGAGGCAAACTCTTCGCGGAAATATGACATGGGGCTCCTCCTGCCGGCCGTCTGGCTCCTATGAAAATGACAATAGGTTAGTCATGGACGGATATTGATCGGAAGATGACGATATAATATAATCTTTTGTTATGAAGATAGACAGTGAGCATCTCGAAATCCTGGCGGTCATCGTCGAAAAGGGCGGACTGACGGAGGGCGCTGAAGCGCTTGGTAAATCGCAGCCATCGGTGTCGCGCACCATGGCGCTGTTGGAGGAGCGGATTGGCACGCCGCTGTTTGAGGCCGGGCGTCGACCTTTGCGCCCGACGGAGCTTGGCAATCAACTGGCGCGGCTTGGTGCCAAAATCAGAACTCAAAACCTTGAGGCCAGTCGTCTGGTGCAGCGCTATCGTCAGGGGCAGGCGGGCCGATTGCGTCTGGGCGGAACGCCAATTTTCTTCGATGGCGTGGTTGCTGGTATGGTGGCGGAATTTCAAAGCCGCCACTCCGATGTGCAAATCACCCAGACCTATGGCTATTTCGAGGATCTTTCTGCCGGTCTGCGCAGCGGCGCGCTTGATCTCGCTATCCTTCCGATGCACGCCAATATGATCCCGTCTGATATGCAGTTCACACCCTTACTGGCTGGCCGCAACGTTATTGTTGGCAGTGCTACACACCCATTGGCGCGGCGTGGTGCGATCACGCTGGCTGATATCGAACCCTATTCCTGGATTGCGCCACCGCCCGACAGCCCGCTGTTTCGTGATTTGCAACGATCTTTAAAATCAATCGGGCTTGATGATTTCAAAGTGAGTTTTTCAGGTGGAACGCTGGCTTCGATTTTCAGCGTCGTTTTGGGGTCGGATTCTCTGACGGTCCTGCCCTATTCGGTTGTCTTTACCCACCAGCGTGTCATCCCTCTCCAGGCGCTGCCGCTGCGCATTGAGCATCCTGATCGCCAGTTGGGATTGCTGACAGCCACGGAGCGAATGCCGCCGCCAGCACTGGAGCGGTTTGTCGCGTTTGTGACCGAAAAGTTCAAACATCTCAGCACCCGCATGGAGCATGAGCAACAAGTAACGCGCCGTCGCGGCTAAGCGCGTGTGCTGCTATTTTAAGGCAACATAGGTTGCAGGCTCCAGTTGGGCGATGCGCACCGCCCCATGTGTGCCTGTGACAGCGCTCAGCAAATCACGCAGTTTTTCGGCTGCTGCCCGAATAACAGCGCCGGTGCGCTGGGCGTGCGGCAGGATCAGCAGTTCGATATTGAGTTGAGGCTGGTCTGGCAATCCAACAACCGGGATGACGGCCAGCTGGCAGGCCGATGGCAAGACCTGAAAAGCCTCGCACAGCAGATCCCGGATCCTCGGCAGCGCCTCGTGAAGACTGGCGCGGGATGCCTCGAAAATGGTTTCGTCGACGTATATCTTCAGGTTCGGCACCGCCGCCTCGCTTTCATTCAGGTGTTAGGACGAAGTCAAAAGGTGATCGCCATAGGGTTTCAGCATCCTGAAGTCGCTCGTAAGGGGCAACGAGCGTTTCCTTCACCCCGAACACCGCATCGGAGGAAAGATATTCATCGCCGCCGACAAAAGTATGGGTGACCAGCTTGCGAAAGCCGGGTGCGCTGATCATGTAATGCATATGCGCGGGCCGCCAAGGGTGACGGCCGAGCTGCTCAAGCAGTCCGCCAACTGGCCCATCATCCGGGATCGGGTAACTCACTGGCCGGATGCCGACAAAACTGTAGCGGCCATCGGCTCCTGTGATGAAGCGACCGCGATTGTTCCATTTCGGTTGGATATCGGGCTGCTGGACGTCATAGAAGCCATCGGCGTTATCCGACCAGACATCAACACAGGCCCCCTCAATCGGTTGGTGATCAAGGTCGAGAATACGGCCTTCGAACAGGCAGCTCTCACCCTTGCCATCCAGACTGATCACGGCACCATGGTCGCGAATAGGGGCATTCTCGACATGGAATGGGCCAAGCACCGTGCTTTCCGTAGCACCTTTCGGACGGCGATTGGTGACGGCATCCACCAGCATGGAGCAGCCCAGCACATCGGACAGCAAAATAAATTCCTGCCGCTCTTGCGTACAGATCTGGCCGGTTTTGGTCAGAAAGCCAATGGCAATCTCCCACTCCTCAGACGTCAACCGGGTTTCCTTGACGAAGGCATGCAGATGCTTGACCAGCGCCGACATGATTTCAGCCAATCTCGGATTCGTATCGTTACCCATCCGGGCATTCACGATAGCCACCGAATCCTCCTCCACGAAGTATTTCACGGCAATCTCCTTTTGGTAACCAACACTCCCCGTTTCCTTTTTCCGACAACGGGCGCGCGGGGGCCTCCTCCAGACAGCCAAACCCATGCAATGTATCGATGATATGCGCGTTTCATCGGTAATTAGATTGTTTCATGCGCAAATAATATAACATTAGGTCATGCAAAAAGTTTGGAGAGGCGCTCCTGCTCGCGTAGCGAATGCATCGCCATCAAGAGATATCAAAACAAAGAAGCGGTTGGTGGTCGATACCGAAATGGAGGGGAATCTCGCCAGGCTCAGGACTATTGATTCAGATGTTCTGAATTCTGCCGTGTTTTCTTTTCGCAACGCGCTGCAAGACAAAGGAATGCCCCCTGCATCCCACCACGCAAGCTAAGGATCAAAGACTGAAGACGCATCGCGACACGATACTCACGATGCACTGGCACCTTCTTCTCGGCAATTGGTCGAGATCGCAGCCATCACTTCTATTTCCGCAATCAATAAACTGCGATGGCACACACTCTGAACCGAGATCTCTGAAGATCAGACCTACGGAGATCTCGGGAAATCAAAATAGGACATAGGGAAATTGCCACCTGATGCGAAAATTCTCGCGTCTCTTGTGCTTAACCCTGTGAATTATTCAGTTTTGGCAAGGACCTCGCGTGAGCAGCAGCTTCACCGGAATAGGGGAAATCATCCCCGAGCTGTTGGTCGCCCTTAAAGACTTTGAACGACGGCCCATCGACCTCCACAATCTTATATCCGTTTACATATTCGATCTTCGATGTTTTCCACCCCAATACAAGCTCTCCTATTTCAGGCCGCTATCTCAAAGACGGGTTTGCGGGTAGCCCATAAGCAAAGGTGTATCAGCTGCCTGGCCAAAGAGCTAATTTCCTGAAGCCTTTGCGGGGTTTCTGCGAGAATGACGCAAGATCAACCAGCTCTTTGCCGCATGTCCAGCTTACAGTTCTCTCATCTTCAAAAGAGGAAGCTTGCGAGACCGAAAGGACGGCTTAAGGGATCATCCAGGTCATCAAGCGGCACCTCGATGGCGTTGATTTGAGTTGGTTTGCGGCCGTCTGGCAGTGTCAAACGAAACACCCCGCGACGACCGGCTGACTCCGACAGGCGCAGGACATGGCCTTCCCCATCCTCCGCAGGCTTGAGGGCATGCACGCGGACACTTTGGCCGGAAAAACCTATGGGCGCGATATCGTAGTTTTCAGCGATAGTGGCTGGCGTGAAATGCAGGCCCGCATTGACGAGATCAGCCTCCGCCTGAACCTCTTCGCTCCACCAGCGGCCATCATGCGGCAAAAGGGCGTAAACGAAATGGTGACTGCCCTCGTCGGCCAGCATATCGGGAAACATTGGGCCACGAACAAGGCTTAAGGTCAGCCGGTTACCCTTGGCAGAAAAGCCATATTTGTCAGCCGAGAGCAGGGCCGCACCCCAGTCTGTTTCCGAGAGTGACACAAAGCGATGGCCGCAGGATTCGAACTGGGCTTTCTGCCAGCTGGTATTGTCATGCGTAGGCCTCCGGGTAATGCCAATAGCCTGATCGAACACCGCATCCTCTGCAAGCACGGTTACGGGGAAGGCGGCGCGCAGATAGGTGCGCCGGTCGTGCCAATCCAGATCAGTGACAAATTCCACTCGTGGACTGTTGGACCACAGCCGGATTTTTTGCCGGATCGTACTGGCTGAAAAGCGTCTGGTGATGGTGATTTCCGCCAGATGCGGGCCATTGGCCGTCACCTCCAGCGTTTCAAGCGACAGCCATTCCTCTTCACCAAGCTCAAAGCCGGGTTCAATATCCCAGGCGTCAAAATTGCGGGGCAGATCATTGCGATACAGCAGCAGTTGATTGCCGGGGCCGTCCATCAACTCGCGGTCTGATCTCTTATCAATCAGGCTGACCATCCGGCCTGCTCCATCCAGCGTCAGCCGGACAAAATCATTTTCCATGGTTTTGCCGTCCGTTGTTACACGGCGCTGGCTTGAACTTCTGACAAAACCGAGACTGAGTGGCTTCAGGTCACGCTCAATGGCGGCAACATAGTGCCCGTTCAGCTTCTGAGCTTGCAAGGCGGCGGGCAGGGGGCTTGCGCTTTCAATCTGGAATGCGGTTTTTCCGGAGCCTGACAGATTGGCCACCAGCAATCCGTCAAGATCACCGCTATAGCGTGCCGCAATGGCTTGCAGGCGGGTCTGGATCAGCGTTGTGGCGTCATGGATTACGCCTTCCAGCTCCGGCTCGGTTTGCTGATAGACCTCGCGGATGGACGAACCCGGCAAAATGTCGTGAAACTGGTTTCGAAGCAGCAATTCCCATTGCGGTTTGAGGTTGTTCACGGCAGGCGCTCCGCCCTCCAATGCATCCAGAACGGAGATGGCTTCCGCAGCCACCAGAGCGGCTTCCGCCTGTCTGTTCAGTTGCTTGGTGCGCGCCTGCGTGGTCAATGTTGCCCGGTGGTATTCCAGATAAAGCTCGCCACGCCAGATGGGCAGGGCTGCCGCTTCAAGATCCTTCGCCAAGGCCTGAATATGCGGCTCTATGGCTCCATGTTCGACGGTTGGAATGGCAGGCATCAGATTGAGAAGCGGCAGGGTTTCGATCTGATCCGGGTCCGGCCCGCCGCCACCATCGCCCCAGCCGTAGGAGGCAATGACGGTGTCCGTCATATCCTTGGCGGCATGCTTGCCCCATACTTCACAAAGGGCAGCGGGTGTCATCAGCATATTGTAGCCGTCATTGTCATAGGCGTCGAAGGTGTGAACCAACACTCGCGAGCCATCATTGCCCTGCCAGCGGAAAAGATTATCCGGCAGGCTGTTGGTCTCATTCCATGACACTTTGATTGTCACCAATGTGTCGATGCCCGCGTGCCGCATGATCTGCGGCATGGCGGCGGTAAAGCCAAACGTATCGGGCAGCCACGCCGTGCGGCTGGTGATGCCGAAGTGTTTTTGAAAATAGCGCTGCCCATGCAGAAACTGCCGCAAAAACGCTTCTGCCGAGGGCATGTTGGTATCACACTCCACCAGCATGCCGCCGATGACTTCCCAACGGCCTTCCGACACGCGCTGCTTGATCTCTTCAAACAGCGCCGGGTCTTCTTGCTCAACATGCTGATAGTAAAGGGAGGACGATTGTAGAAAACGAAAATCATCGTGGCGCTTCAGCAATGCGTTGACGCTATTGAAGGTTCTCACGATCTTTCGCACCGTTTCCGGCTGCGGCCAAAGCCAGGCATAATCAATATGGGCGTGACCGGTCACCAGCACACGTCCCTGTTTCGGGTAGGTGTTTCGAAGCTCGGTCAGCATGGCATCAAGCTTGACGGTTGCCGTCTCAACAGAAGCAAGGGCTTCCTGTGTCAGGGCTTGCGGGGCGTCGGTGGGCTCAAAACTGCGCTCCCATATATCACGCGCCCAGGTGCGGCTGGCCAGACGCGGTCCGACATCCTTCGTTGCTGTTGGCAGCCGCAAGCCTGAAAGGGCAATTTCCGCCGCTTCATAGAGCGTGCGGGCAAGCTCCTTGTCCTTCACTGTATCGGCGGTGTTGCGCAAAATCAGCAGGCGACGGCGCAAGGCGCGAATTTCGGGATAATACCCATAAATCTCGGCCATAGAGAGCATGGGGTTGCGATTGGGCACACCAAACAGACTGCGCGCGGCGGATTCCGCTTTGATTTTGAAGGGAATGCCGCGTGGCACGTCAAACCTGCGATGACAGGGGTTGGCCGCAAAACTCTCAAGAATTTCGCCATCCAGACCAATCAGGCGCACAAGGCTTTCACCACCAAAATCAAGCCGCAGCTCCACATCTGGGCCTTCCGGTACCACAATTGCGTCTTCCAGCAGAAACGTGTGAATGCCATGGCGATTTGGCCAGACATCACCAACGCCCATGCGCGTCGTCAGCCCGTCCGGCGTGCTGGCAAGAAAAGCACTAAGTGGCATGCGCTCGTGCAGCTCATAAGCCTCCAGCTCATCGGCCCAGACTTCGATGTGACGCGAGAGCTGTTCAAGGCTACGCTGGCGGTCTCGATAGGCACGCATGGGAATCTCCCGGGTTGGCTTTGTTTGGCACTGCAGCATTTAATCATCGTTGATGATATAATATTTTTGAAAAATCGGCTCGCGATTCTTTCGCCGCAATTGGCATGATAATAACGAATTTCCGCGTGAAATCGACCAATATCTCTCAATAATATTGGATTTCACTTCGCACTGCACTAGATTGACGGTCTTGCGAGACGCCACTTCAAGTGACATCCGGACGACATAAAATTGGTCGTGATGCAGTGTGAAAACCATCACTCGCTGAATTGTATGCTTGACAGGAACGATATAATTCGTGCTAAGAATTTAAATATTGGCGGATATAGATGCATGCAAAGCGCGGTCGCCAACCTGGAGTGGGAACCTGGCCTTATCCTTGGCCAAACAAATGGCAGTCGCCTGTCCGACTTGCCGATGGAGGTGTCAATGCGCATGCAACGACGTGAATTCCTGAAATATTCTGCGACGGGTGTTGGTCTGGCCGTGGCTGGTGCAAGGCCCGCCTTTGCGGTCCCCGGCGTTCTCGACATATTCTTCAACAGCGATACCAATGTCATTGATTTTTGGACCCAGGTGATCAAGCCGGGTTTTGAGGCGGCCAATTCCGGGGTTACGCTCAATCTTGTTCCGGGCGGTGGCGGTTCGGCGATGAATTCTTTGGCTGATCGCGCCATGGCAGCTTTCAAGGCCAAGAAAGACCCGCAAGTCGATATGCTGGAGGCCGTGACACCGTTTTATCCTACGGGGTCGCTGGAAGCGGGTCTCTGGGTGGATTTTTCCAAGGCTGGCCTGTCCAATTACGATAAGGTCAACCCGGTCGTGGTGCAAAGCCCGGCGCTTTTGCCCTATCGCGGCTCGCAAGTCGTGATGATGTATAATTCCGACAAGGTCAAAACCGTCCCGACCACATTCAAGGAACTTGTGGCCTGGATCAAGGCCAATCCCGGCCAGTTTGCCTATGCCCGTCCTGATCTTGGCGATTCCGGTGCCTGCTTTATCGAGCGTGCGCTTCAGGAAGTCACTGGCCTGAACCCCGACCTGTTCCTGCCGGACAATTTTACCCCGGCCTATGCCGATCCGCTGTTTTCCAAGCTCTGGCCTCTGCTCAAGGACATTCAGCCATCGATGTTCAATGGCGGTGAATACACATCCGGCAACACAGCCTCCATCCAGATGCTGGCCAGCGGCGCTGTTTCCATGACCGTTGCTTGGTCAGACATGGCCTTGCAGGCGATGAGCCAGGGCGTTGTGCCCCCAACCACTGCTGTTGCGCAGTTGCAGGATCTGGCGTTTACCGGCGGCTTTTCCGGCATTGTCGTGCCAACCGTGGCGGCCAACAAGGATATGGTGCTCAAGCTTGCCGATTACCTGATCACACCGGACATTCAGAACCATGTTGTGACCGATCTCGGCGGCTTCCCCGGTATCAAGTGGGAGTTCATGTCCAAGGAACTTCAGGATAAATTCGCAAAGGTCGCGCCCAAGTCCATTCCGCTTTTCCCCGGCACATGGGAGCCTGCACTGTTTGAGGGCTGGTATCGTAACGTCGCATCGAACATCAAACGCTGAGGCATAGTGATGCAAACGCACGGCCTCTCGGAAGGATCGCGCTGGACCGGATTGGCCTTTGTGGCCATTCCGGTTCTGTCCATCGTTATTTTTCTGTTCTATCCAGCGGCGCTGACCATTGTCAGCACCTTCTGGCGTGAAGGCCGTGATGGTGTCCATGCGCTGAATTTTGACAGCTATGTTTTCTTCTTCACGGATGCGTATAGCCTTGCCAATCTTGGCATAACGCTCTGGACCACCTTCGTCAGCCTTGCGTTGCTGATTGCCATAAATCTGCCGATTGCACTCTACATGCGCTTTACTCGTGGCCCGCTGGCCAGCCTCATTCAAGGCTTGGCGCTGTTTCCCATGTTTGTTCCCGGCATTATCATCTGCTACGCGCTGATCCGCTATCTGGGACCAAATGGCTGGCTGCAAAGCCTGCTATCCTTGATCGGTTTTCATCATTATGCATCGCCCTATCTGACACCCTGGGGGCCGGTGATCGGCCTGCTTTGGGATGGCATGCCTTTAACGTTGCTGATCCTGATTTCCGGGCTTTCCGGCATATCGGACGCTTCGATTGAAGCGGCCCGTGATGTGGGGGCGGGGCGGCTGCGGATTCTGGTCCGCATCATCATTCCGCAGATCATGCATTCCCTGCTGATCGTATCAGCTTTAAATTTTCTGGGCTTTTTTGGTCAGGCCCTTATGCCCTTTATGCTGGGGCCTACAAGCCCGGAGATGATGGGACCGTTCATGCTGCGCACATTTGCAAGCGTCCGTGATCCGCTGCAAGCCTCAACACAGGCGACCATCACCTTTCTCATCTGCTCTCTTGCCGGCATTGCCTATGTCCGCTCGATTGCCCGCAAGCCCCAAGATGGAGAGTGATGATGATCCTATCGAGTCGTCGCCATGATGTCTTTGGCTTGATCATTCTGCTGTTTCTGATTGTCTTTATCGTTCTGCCGGTGCTGACAGTCTTTCTCTGGGCCTTTGCCGAACAATGGTTTTATCCCTCCGTTCTGCCCACCAAATGGGGCTTTCGCTTCTGGTCTGCGGTCTTGGCCCGCCCCGATGTCTGGGCGGCCCTTTGGACATCGATTGAGCTGTCGCTGACCGTGACATTGCTGTCTGCTATCATCTGCCTGCCTGCGGCCTATGCTTTCGCCCGCATGGATTTTCCAGGAAAATCCGTGTTCATGCTATCGTTTTTGATGGCCAATGCCTTTCCGCGCTTTGCTTTAATTATCTCCATCGCGGTGCTGTTTTTATCCTTCAATCTGGTGGGCACCTTTACCGGTGTGGTGATTATCCAGTTGCTGAACACGTTGCTGTTGATGATCTGGTTGCCAACCGCCGCGTTCAGAGCCGTCAGTCGGGATATGGAAGAAGCCGCCCGCGATGTCGGTGCAAACCGCTGGCAGGTGTTTCGCCACATCACCCTGCCGCAGGCCTTTCCCACCATTGCTGCCGCCTTGCTGATGACCTTCGTTTGGACCTTTTATGAGACGGAAGGCGCGTGGCTGGTGGGTGCACCGCGCATTCGCACCATGCCGCTGTTGATGATGTCGATGATCAACAACCAGTTGGTGGTGCAATATGGGGCTGTGCTGTCGGTCATGCTCTGGGTGCCGTCTCTGGCCGCCATCCTGATGGCGCGGCGGGTGATTGGCGGCGAGGCTTTTGCCAAGGGACTGGGCGGATGATGATGATTCAAACCTATTTTCGAGAAAGACGCTGAACGCATGTCCACACTCGCCCTCGAAAACGTCTCGAAAAACTATTCCATCGTCACGGCGATTGAGCCTTTGTCGCTCACGATTGATGACGGTGAACTGGTTTGCCTTCTCGGCCCATCCGGCTCGGGAAAATCAACATTGCTGCGCATTATTGGCGGGTTCGAGACGCCATCCGGCGGCAAGGTGCTGATTGATGGCGTTGATGTTGCGCGCACACCGCCGGAAAAACGCCCAACCGCCATGGTCTTCCAAAGCCACGCCCTGTGGCAGCACATGACCGTGTTTGAAAACATTGCCTTTGGCCTGACGCTGCGCGGACTGCCCAAGGCCGAGATTGCCCGCAAGGTCTCCGATGCCTTGGCCATGGTGGGACTGGCGGATTATGGCAAGCGCCTCCCGGCACACCTGTCCGGTGGCCAGCGCCAGCGTGTTGCCATTGCCCGCTGCGTGGTGCTGGAGCCGAAAATCTTGCTGATGGATGAGCCTTTTGCCAGCCTTGATCAACACCTGCGCGACCGATTGCGCGAAGAGGTGCGGCAAATCCAGAAGAAACTCGGCATTACCACCGTGTTTGTCACCCATGGTCAGGATGAAGCGCTCTCTGTTGCCGACCGGATTGTGGTGATGAGCATGGGGAGAATTGAGCAGGTGGGCACGCCGCGTGAGATTTACTCAACGCCCAATTCGCCCTTCGTTGCCAGCTTCATTGGCGACATGAATTCTCAGGTCATGCAGATCAACCAAGGTCGCGCGCATCTGGGTGGCGTTGTTATTGATGCGCCGATAGGGGCGGGCGAGGCGCTGTTAACTGTGCGTCCTGAGGATATTGTCCTTTTGCCATCAGATGACGGCCAAGGCGCGTGCGTGCGGCGCATTGTCAATTACGGCTCTTTCCTCAAGATCGAGGCGCAAGCGCAGGATGGCACCGTCTGGAAAGTTCAAACACCGAAAGATGCCAACATCAAAGAAGGTGTGTTCTACACACCTGTGGTGGCCCGCTACACGGTGTTTCGCGATAACAAGGCGGTGCATCATGCAGGGCCTGCATAACGATTACTTATCGTCTGCGAGAATTTGCCGGAAATAGAGATGGCGGAAATTATGGCTGGTGGTGACAAAAATCGGCAGCATCGCCGCCCCCGTCACCGCCGCATCCTCAATCAGCGTTGCAGGCAAAAGCCGTGGCAAGGCCCGGTCACGCCGAGCGGATGGCGTGGGGCGCAGCGGATAGGCACGATCCACAAGCCGCTCTACCAGCGCACGGGGAAGGGCGCCGCCCACGGCAATAAAGCCGGGATCGAACATCACTTCAATCACCGCGCAGACATCACGCAGCACACTGGCCGCAGACGCCAGCCAATCCATCAAACGATGATCACGTCGCTCAAGCAGCTGCAAAATGCTCTGCTCGTCCATGGAGAGCTCCGATAGACCGCAGGCGCTAGCAAGCCCACCAATCGACAGAACCCCACCTTGAACTGGGTTACTGGGAACAGGGCTGCCGGGATTATCTGGCCAGACCGGGTTTGCGCCAAGGCCAAGGATTGGCAACAGCCCGATTTCGCCCGCATTTCCGCCCACACCCTTGAAGGGATAGCCATCAATAATCAGCCCAGCACCGGCGCCATGGCCGATGTAGAAATAGGCAAACGACGCCTCCTGTGCATCGTGGCGATGAAGGCGCTCACCAATGGCTGCCGCTGTTCCGTCATTCTCGACCAATACGGCAAATCCGGTCAGGCGTTGCAGGTCTTCGGCAAAGGATGCATCGCGCCATGCCTCCCAATGCTGCATGGAAAAATCGAAATCATAGACATCGGAGCCGAATGTGGGCAACACCAGACCAAGGCCCCAGATCCGTTCTGCAGGCAAAGCATTGTCTTGCAGCAATGTTGTTATGGTTTGCGCCAGCATCCGCACGGTCACGTCTGGGTCTGCCGTATCGCACCGCATTGATTTGCGGGCGCGTTCCTGACGTTTCAGGTCAAATACCAGAATATGACACTGGTTGCGATCGAGATGGACACCGATTGAAAAGCCCGCTTCGGCATTGGCCTCCAGATAGATTTGCGGCTGCCCGCGCAGACCGGAGGAACGCCCAGCTTCGACAATCAATTCCTGCTCGAGCAGTTCGCGGGTGATGGACGAAATGGTTTGGGGTTTCAGCCCGACAATGGCTGAAATCTCCACCCGGCTGATGGGGCCGCGTTGAAAAATGGTTTCAAACACCAGACGACGATTGTGAATGCGGGCATCTTCAATCCGGCTGCCCGCAATGATGTCCTCACCGTCGCGGGCAAAGCCTCCATCAAACCGATCCAGAAGTGTCACGGCTGTTCCTTCGTCCTATTGTCGCACGCCACTCTCAGTATGGATGTTAAATCCCTAGCTCACGCAAGACCTGTCGGTTGTGGCAAGCAATCGGAAAAGGCTTCTCCGGAGGGCAGGGATACATATCCTGTTCATAAACGGCATAGCCATCAAACCCACGGGTTGCAAGAAAATCCCTCACCTCTACAAAATCTACCATGCCCTTGTCGAGTTCGCACATAACGCCCGACTGGAAGCCCTCAATGAAGTTGATGTTGTTTTGGCGTATGTGCGCCAGCAAAACGGGATCAACGTTCTTGAAGTGGTAATAGGGAATACGGTCCGCATAGCGCTTCATAAAGGCCACGGCATCGGCACCCGTATAGGCGTGATGACCAAAATCGAAGCAAAGGCCGACGCTATCTTCTGGCGTTTCTTCCAGCAGGCGAATGACTTCGGCTTCCGTTTCCACGCCGGAGCCGACATGCGGATGAAAAACAAAGGATAGTCCATGCTCTTCAGTGACATAATGCGCGGCTTCCTTGACGTTGCGGATCATCGATGCCCAGTCCTGCGGGGAAAGCTCGCGGCTTTTGCCGGGGAGGGGCAGGTCTGAATCATCCATCAGCACCACCCACTCAGCCTTCATGGCCTTCAGCAGGCCGCAGGTCTGCTCCAGTCTGGGTCGAAGGGTTTCCATTGCGTCCGTGGGAGCAAGCAGATGCACGAGCGCTGATCCGCATACGCTCAACCCACGACTGCCGAGAGCATCTGTCAAACGGGATGGATCAGTGGGCAGATAGCCCCAAGGCCCGGTCTCCGTCGACGTGAAGCCGGAGTCTCGCATCTCGTCCAGATAGCGCTCCCAAGGTGTCTGTCGCGGATCGTCCGCATACCAGACGCCCCAGGCGTCGGGCGCTGTCGCAAGCTTCATAGTCGACTCCATCGATCATTAAATCTACAGCGGCACCTTAATTGATCTGGCTTGAAAGCAAAAGAGCATTGCGTTAAAAATGCCATCTTCTTGGAAATCAGGCAAAAGAAAGCGAATTCAATCAGTAAGCCATTTCCGCTTTCAGAATCTGGTGTCGAGACAGCTCATTTTGCGCAAAACATCTCTTGATATAATCATTGCTGTGTATTTAATGTAACCTGAACTATCCATCGCATCTCGAAAGCTGGTTGAAGGCGGGAAATCCTATGGTGAAGCTTGGTCTTGTTGGTCTTGGAGAAGTGGCGCAGTTGATCCATCTGCCGATTTTGCAAAGACTGACCGAAATGTTCACACTTGCGGGCGCTTACGATCCGTCCCCCAGCGTGGCTCGGTCGATCTCGACCCGGTGGGGCATTGAGCGCGTATTTGACAGTGTCGATGCGATGATTGCGTCACCGGATATTGATGCAATTCTGATCATGAGCCCGGATCAATACCATGGCCGCCACGCGCGTGCGGCCCTGAAGGCTCATAAGCATGTTTTGATCGAAAAGCCCTGCTGTTTGGCGATGGAAGACCTCGCCGCACTCAGTGATGTGATGGAGCAGACGGATTGCGTTGCCATGGTTGGCTATATGCGCCGATTTGCACCGGCGTTTGTGGAGGCGAAAAAGCGGTTACCGGCCTTTGCCGATATCACCTATGTTCGTGTCCGGGACGTCATCTGCGAAGGCCCCTGGTATTTTCGCCAAACAGATACGGTTGTCACACCCAACGGCGATATTGAGGCAAGCCTGATAGAGGAAAGTCGCCAGTTGCGCGGCGCGATGATGGACAGCGTGCTTGGCCCGAATGCATCCGCAGAACTTCAGACGGCGTATTCAGTCCTGACAGGGCTGTCCTCTCATTCCCTCTCGGCCATGCGTGATCTGCTGGGCAGTCCCAAGCGTGTGATTGCCGCCGAGATCAAGCAGGGTGGTAGCCAGATCACAGCCCTCTTTGATTACGGCCATTTTACCGCAATTTATGAATGCATGATCGGCGATGTCGTGCGCTTTGAAGCCGGTTTCGAGATCAACTCCCGCTACAATCGCCTGGCCTTTGAATATCCAACCCCTTATATCCGCAATCTGCCGATGATGCTGGATGTTCAGAACTCCACGGATCACGATAACAGCCTCACCCGGTTTGGTCCCTTTTATCAAGACCCATTTGATGTCGAGCTGAGAGCCTTTTATGCGGCAGTAACGCAAGGTGGCGAGAACCGAACGCCACCATCGGATTCCATGGCTGATCTCGATCTGTTTGCCGCCATTATCGCTGCGGCACGCAAGACGGACTGATGATTGCAACGCCTGGTATCGCGCTAATCGCGGGAATGCACGGTGACAGATCGCGCATCTGTGTCAATCAAAGTTCAGTCGTCTTATCTTTACCATCAGCTCCGGTGAATGTGTTGACGGACACCAATCGCTAACGTCGTGCATCTTCATCGAGCAATCATGCCCCAAGCAATTGAACCGAGGGCAAAAAGCCCGAACGAGATCAATATCAGTCCGGACAAACGGGACACCCAGCGGGCAAAACTCGAGGGAAGGCGCTGTTGCGCCAATGCAATGCCGCCACTCAATAGGAACCACCACAGCAACGAGCCAAGGAAAACGCCTGCGACCACGAAAAATGCATTTGTCGCCCCCGATGCGTCAGCAAGGCCAAGACCCGCGAAAATTGCTGCAAAGGACAGAATGGTTACGGGGTTGGTGATCGTCAGGAAAAAGGTTGCAGCGATGGTACCGAAAAGATCGCGCGCTCCAACCTTGGCCGCGTCCGCGAGAGGTTTGGGCTTCAGGCTTTTCCAGCCGAGCCACACCATGAAAAGTCCACCGATGATTTTGAGCGGCGTATCGATTGTCGCGAGGGTCGCCGCGAAAGCGGAAAAACCAAGCGCTGCGAGACTGGCGTAGACGGCATCCGCCAGAGCAGTCCCAAAGCCGCCCGCCACCCCGGCCCAGAACCCACGTTCAAGGGTCCGGTTGATGCACAAGGCGCCGATGGGGCCGAGCGGGGCTGCGACAGCAAGACCAAGCACAATGCTTTTCAAAATGAGTGTCAGTTCCATCAGTCCAAACTTCCCTTCGGTATGAATGGTCCTGGCACCACGGATGAGAGAGCGATGATTGTCTCGCTACGTGCAAGGAATCTGTTCTGTTTCATTGCCGCCAGAAAGGCTTCGATTTCCACCAGCGACGCAACATGAACCTTGATCAGATAGGACCATTGCCCGGTTACATGGTGACATTCCGCAATAGCGGACTGAGAGGCTGCATAGGTACGAAAGCTGGCTTCGTCCGCATCCGCCGCCAATGCGATCCACACGAAGGCGATCACCGGCAAATCGAATGCGGATGGATCTGCATCAACGGTGACACGGCGGATCGCCCCACTCGCGGTCAGGCGTCTGATGCGCTCGTTCACGGCCGACGCGGAAAGCTCGACGATACTGCCTATATCGGCAAGCGAGCGGCGGGCGTCTTCGGCAAGAAGACTGATTATTTTGCGGTCTATGATATCCATATCCGCATAAAACCACGTAATTTTATCAAATACAAGATATTATGTGGCTTCCTTATGGTCGCCTTATTATTTATGGAATCTGCCAAACACAGGTGACGGCTCGTGTCCGTTCAAGGCGAAGATGACAGACGTCCAGGCAGATGCGGATCAGCTATTCATCCGACCCGCTATGCAGCTTCCTAAACCTGATTGAGGATTTTCACCGCAAGCGCCGCCTTGTCCTGCGGTAGGAAGCGTGCGTAATGCCGCTGAACAACATCCGATGTGTTCTGTCGGCACCCTAGAGTTAACCTGTCGGCGGTAGACCTGTGCGATCTTTCAGTATGACCCAAGTCCCTCGTGAACGCCTTTATCGTCGCCATCGGTTTCCAGCTGAAGTGATTGCCCACGCCGTGTGGCTCTATCTTCATTTTCCACCCAATCTGCGCATGGTCGAAGATCTGCTGGCGGCGCATGGCATCATCGTTTCGCACCAGACAGTGCGTCTCTGGGTGGAGCAATTCGGCCGTCACTTTGCGAACGATATCCGGAGACGATCCGCCGACCGGCTTGGCGACAACTGACAGCTCGATAGGGTCGTCATCTCGATTGGCGCCAAGAAACACTGGCTGTGGCGCGCTGTCGATCAAGATGGCTTCGTTATCGACGGGCGGTGCAGAGCCACCGCAATACCAAGGCCGCCAAACGACTGATGCGGAAACTTCTCAGAGGAAAGAAGCGATCCCCTTATGCAACAAGTCTACCGATCTGGCTTATGTCGTCTCGAAAGCGCGCGAGTTCTTCGTTTCTCTTGATCTCGTCTGGAATACGCAGCAGGTAGGAGGGATGAACGGTGACGAATAGATGTCGCGTTTCGTCCATGACAATTGGCCGGCTGCGGACATCCTCCAAACGGTCCTTTCGATCGGTGAGCGAAAACAGCGCGACCGCGCCCATGGCGACAATCAGTTTCGGTTTCACCATATCGATCTCTTTGGTGAGCCACCACCTGCAGTGCTGCACCTCTGCGATATTCGGGCGCTGATGGATACGGCGCTTTCCCCGTGGCTCATACTTGAAATGCTTCACCGCGTTGGTGACGTAGAGCGCCTGCCGGTCCAGGCCGACCTGCGCCAGAGCCTCGTCGAACACGCGGCCCGCCGGTCCGACGAACGGCCTGCCTGCGAGATCCTCCTGGTCCCCCGGCTGCTCTCCAACGATCATGATCTCTGCATCGACAGGCCCTTCGCCAAACACGGTCTGTGTTGCCCGGCAGGAGAGATCACATCGATTGCAGCGTCGGGCTTCCTGGCGCAGCGCGTCTATCGTGTCCGCTTCAGCCGCTGGCGCTGCGGGCACACGCGCGGCGGCGTCCTGGAGGCGATGATGGAAAGGGAGCGGCTCGCTTGCTTGGCGACGGGCCATATCCATCAGCTTGGCTTCCGCCCCGGCAATCAGGCCGGGAATAAGCTCTGCCTCCGGCAGGTTCTTCCAATATTTCTTCGGCATCTCCGTCATCATCATCTTCACCTTCAAGCGGGCGGGATTGAAGATGGATGCATAATATATGCGCCAGAGATCGTCGGTTTCATCGCGTATATCAGGCTTTACCGCCGGTTCGGTCGACGTCAGAAGTGTCTGGCCATCCCAGGACGCGGACCCGTGGGGCGTCAGGATAATCCAATCCATGTCATTGAACCGACGTTGGAAAAACGGCGCGACGCGCGCAACGATAAAGTGGTCAGGCTCAAACCAGGCGACAAAGCGCCGCCGGCCTGCAACACCAACAGGCAATGGCACTTCCTTGAAGCGCAGGAAGGCTGTCATCTTATGATAATCGCGCCCCACGGACTTCTGCATCCGGTACGCCAGCGCCACATCGGCATCCGTCTTCACCTCAAGAAGCTGCCTTTCCTGCCTCAACCGAAAGAGAAGGCGATACAGCAATGCGAAGCGGCCGGGATCGGAATGACACACAACGGCTTCTGCAAGCTGAAGGAAGGCTGCTGGGACGGACATCTGCGCCGTTCCACCTGTGGGTTCTGCCGGGCTTGGCGTGCTGCCCTCTTTGGATTGGCTTGCATCAGCACCAAACAAGCCCTGTTCATCACCGATAAGCCGCCAGTCGATTGCCTTTGGTTCGATCCCGGCCTGTAGGCATCGTCGCGCGGCCTCGCGCCATTCAGACAGATCACCGCGACCTTCGAGAAAGCAGGTCTCAGTCATAATAACGATAATTGTTCGGGCTTCGGCATGAACATCGCCCGCAAGTCGGCGCGATCGATCAAGCGATGCGGCGTCCAACCCTCAGCAATGATGAACGGCTGGACTTTTTTGAAGGACACGCCGAGACGCCCGATATCCTCGAGCCGCAGCCGCTTGAACCGCCGTGTTGAGAGAATGGATGTGACGGTCTTTGTGCCGAAGCCAGGCACACGCAGAAGCGCTTCCTTGTCGGCGAGATTGATGTCGACTGGAAATCGATCCCGATGGCCAAGCGCCCAGGCCAGTTTCGGATCGAGGTCGAGATCGAGCATGCCGTCTGGCCGTGCCGCCGTGATCTCTGCGATGTCGAACCCGTAGAATCGATAGAGCCAGTCTGCCTGATACAGTCGATGCTCCCGCATCAGCGGCGGCTTGATCAGCGGAAGGTTTTTCGACGAATCCGGGATCGGGCTGAAGGCGGAATAATAGACACGCTTCAAGCCATAGCTTCCATAGAGCCTCGCACTGGTGCCAAGGATGGTCGCATCGTCGGCAGCGTCGGCGCCGACGATCATCTGGGTGCTTTGCCCGGCGGGTGCGAACCTCTTTCGCCGCTTGGTCTGTAGGGTCGGGTCGGCCATTTCTTCGATCTTCAAGCGCAAATTGCCCATCGACTGACGAATGTTGTCGGGCCGCTTTTCCGGGGCGAATTTCCCGATGCCCGCATCGGTCGGCAATTCGATATTGATCGAAAGGCGATCGGCGTAGAGCCCGGCCTCTTCAATCAGTTGCGGCGATGCCTCGGGAATAGATTTGAGATGAATATAGCCATGGAAATTATGTGTCGTGCGCAATTCGCGAGCGATGCGGACCATCTCCTCCATTGTGTAATCGGAAGAGCGGATGATGCCAGAGGACAGAAAGAGACCCTCAATGTAATTGCGGCGGTAGAATTCGAGTGTCAGCCAGATGACGTCCTCAACCGAAAACCGCGCCCGCTCAACGTTGCTGGACGACCGGTTGATACAATACGCACAGTCGTAAATACAGAAATTCGTCATCAGGATTTTGAGAAGAGAAATGCATCGCCCGTCTGGCGCATAGGCATGGCAGATCCCGGAGCCCTCCGTCGATCCCAGCCCGCCCGCAGCTGCCGCGTTCCGCTTTGTCGTTCCGCTGGAGGCGCAAGACGCATCGTATTTTGCGGCATCCGACAGAATGGCGAGGCGTTCTTTGAGTGACTTTTTCATACAATGTTCACTAAATGTTCTAATCGTGTCTGTCAATATTTGCGCAGTCTACAGTTCGATCTCCTAGAAGGAGGCTCTGTCCGCGTCCCGGCACGGATGATAGCCTGAAGGCCCTGCGCCTGCGGTGTTTCTTGCGTTTTTAACGGGTAGGTCTTATATAGTTGATTGGAAATGGTGGTGATAACGATGTCGAGCGTTGCGTTTAAGGTATTGTCGACTTTGAACGCCCCTTACGGGACGGACCTTTCGGCTGCGCAACTCGCGTCCAAGATTGCCGATTTCGCGAGTGTTGAGACTTTCGATGCTTCGGCATTCTCATTCTATTCCGAAGTGAAAGCAGATCTCCAGCAACAGTTTCTGGATGAGATGAACATCGATCACGGGGTTGCATCCGAGATCGCCCAGAAATTCTCGCAGCTCGCCGGATACCCGCTTGCTCTCGCCGCTTGAGGGCTGTGCTGATGAGCCAATGGGAAAGCCTCTTCGACCACGCGACATGTTCGATATTGCTTGCGTCGCCAAGGCATATGGCGACACTTACGTTATCGAAGCTCTCCTGCCATTCAAGAACAAGGCCACCGCTGCCTTGGCAGTGGCGGAGCGAATGGATCCAGGCTTCGCGCGCGCGGTTATGAGGAAACTTCAGTACAGAGAGGGATATGCGGATATCCCGAAAACGGCGCAGGCAACGACAATCTCGCTTCTGAGAGCGGTGAGCGCGTAGGCGCAAGCGACGTCGGCCACTCCCTCTTCTGCGTCTTCGCGCTGATCTCTCAGGAGCCTGGGGAACGGTGGAGCGTTGCATTGAGGCAGGGCGCTATCGTATTACAAGCCGGATAGGTTGGGTGCTCGAGTGCCTTTTCGTTGAGCCGCATCGTGAAACCGGAAAAACCGATGCATCCACCATCTCTATCGCGTCCGGTTAACACGGCTCGCAGATGTATTGAACAGGTTCTGCGTCAGCTTTTACATCAAAGATGGATTGCATTTGTAATATGGCGGGCTTTTTCTATTATTTATATTTGCGCCAAGCCCAACAATTATTGATTTGCACTGAAAGCTGACCTGATATTTCCGGTCAGCTGACACATGCAAATCAATAGGCTGGCTGTTCAGATGTCCAAGTCGGTTCTGATCGCTAGAGCTTGGACAGGAGACCGTCCGAAATCATAGCGTCAAGTGTTCCTGGTGCAGGCGCGCAATGTCTCTTCGAGGATATCGAGCGCTTCGCTGAAGGTTTTCTCATCGATCGTCAGGGGAGCCAAAAAGCGGATGACATTGCCATAGACGCCGCAGGTCAGAAGAATCAGCCCCTTTTCCAGGGCCATGGTCCGCACCTTGTTGGTGAATTCGGCATCCGGTGTCTTGGAACCGGGCAGGTTGAATTCCACGGCGTTCATGAAACCGAGACCGCGGATGTCGGCGATTTCAGGCACGGCATCCGACAGCGAATGAAGTCTTTGCTTAAGGCGGTTGCCGAGCGACATGGCGCGATCTGCCAATTGCTCTTCCTCAATCACATCGAGGACGGCATTGCCGGCGGCGATGCCGATCGGATTGCCGCCATAGGTGCCGCCCAGACCACCTGGGCCTGGCGCGTCCATGATCTCCGCCCGGCCGGTAACAGCCGCGATGGGGAAGCCGCCACCGAGGCCCTTGGCCATTGTGGTGATATCGGCAACGACGCCGAAATGCTCCATGGCGAAAAGCTTGCCGGTGCGCGCAAAGCCTGTCTGGACTTCATCCGCGATCAGCAGGATTCCGTGCTTGTCGGCAATCTGGCGCAGCTTCTGCATGAAAAGCCGGGGTACTTCGTAAAATCCGCCTTCGCCCTGCACGGGTTCGATGATGAAGGCTGCAACGCGCTCCGGATCGACGTCGGCCTTAAAGAGCTTGTCGAGCACAGCCAACGAATCCTCTATCGTCTGGCCGTGCAGTTCGACCGGGAAGGGGACATGGAAGACATCCGGCATCATCGCCCCGAAGCCGACCTTGTAGGGGGTAACCTTGCCCGTCAACGTCATGCCCATGAAGGTGCGGCCGTGGAAGGCGCCGGTGAAGGCGATGACGGCAGAACGGTTGGTTGCTGCCCGGGCGATCTTGACGGCGTTCTCGACCGCCTCGGCGCCGGTCGTCACAAAAATCGTCTTCTTCTCGAAATTTCCCGGCACGGCCTGGTTGAGGCGCTCGGCAAGGCGCACATAGTTCTCGTAGGGGATGACCTGATGGCAGGTATGCGTGAAGCAATCGAGTTGAGCCTTCACAGCAGCAATCACCTTCGGGTGGCGATGACCGGTATTGACGACGGCGATCCCGGCCGCAAAGTCAATATAACGGCGGCCCTCGACGTCCCAGATCTCGGCATTTTCGGCCCGCTCGGCATAGACCTGGGTTGTCACGCCGACGCCGCGCGAGATGGCATTCGTGCGGCGTGCCGCGAGTTCCAAATTCTGCATTGAAAACACCTTCGAGCCTGGGGTTATCGGAAGTTGCAAGGATGATGTCGAAAAATATCTACATTTTTTCGGTAGACTTGCAATGCCCATCACACAGCCGCTAGAAAAAAAACAACGCACTTAAGCCATGCTGGAAATAGGATGCAAAACACCCGCCTTAAAATCGCCGAAGCTGCCCGGATGTCCGGTGTTTCGCAATCGACTCTGAGGCTTTGGGAACAGCAGGGGCTGATCGAGCCAGCCCGCACGCTATCGGGGCAGAGGCTTTACGATTCCACGGTTCTGGAGCGCATTGCCAAGATTGCCTGGTTGCGCAGCGAAAGAGGGCTGAACCCGGCTGCAATCAAAGAGGAACTGGGGAATCCTGAAACGGGGCAGAAGGGACTCGAGGTGGTTGAGCCGGCGACCGACCTGGCGGCGATTGGCGCGAGGGTCCGGCAAATGCGCAGGCTGTCACATCAAACCCTGGAGGCGGTGGCCCGGGCGACAGGAGCCTCCGTCTCGCAGCTTTCGACGTTCGAGCGCACCTCCCAGGGTATTTCCATCACCGTTCTTCACGACCTGGCCAAGCACTTCGGCACCACGGTTGCCGATCTGAACGGTCATCCAACCCAGCAGCAGAGCGTTTCAGTGGTGCGTGACGGCGAGTGGATGACATGGCCGACGACATCGATGGGTGTTTCCATCCATTCCCTTGCCGCCGGGGCGCGGCAGATGGAATGTCATCGGTTTGATCTGGCGCCCGGCGCGTCCAGCGAAGGGGCTTATCGGCATGAGGGCGAGGAATTTATCTTCGTTCTTGCGGGCGCGCTGCAGATCGTTCTCGACGGAGACCAGTTTTATGATCTTCGTACCGGCGACAGTTTTTACTTTGAGAGCAGCCGTCCGCATTCCTGGCGCAATCCGGCGGACGTCCAGGCCACGTTGATCTGGATTAATACCCCGCCCACCTTCTAGTGGTCCTTAAGATTCCGACATTTGCTCTCGAGGCGGTGTTGTCACGTTAAGTTTTCAGGCGAGGCATGCCGCAATTTTCCATTCGCCGAAAGCTTCGAGGCGATGATAGCCAATTGTTTGTGCGGCACGGCGGATGGAGGGAACCAAAAAGCAATTGCAGGTCGCTGAATGCATGGCGACGAACCGTTGCAACGCTCCTGGAGCTCGGTGGCCTTGCATGGTTCGTTCTCGTTTTCGAAACGGCAGATGGCTGTTTTCAGCCCGATTATTGAGACCCTTGTGGGACCAATGGTCAAGGCAGGGTGCCACCTGCGCCTTTGCTGCGCCATAGGAACGGAGCTTGTCGGTGATGATCCGTTTGGGAACAAAGCCATAGCGCTTCATCAACGCCACCAGCAGGCGCTTGGCCGCACTTTTATCACGCCGCTTCTGCAATATTTCTTCGAGAACGGTGCCATGCTGATCGACCCCGCGCCAGAGCCCGAACGTCTCTCCAACGCATTTCACAACGACCTCGTCTAGATACCAAATATTGCCAGGGCGCGCCTGCCGTCTCCGCAGGTTGCGGGCGATCGGGGGTCCGAACTTGGCGATCCAACGGCGGACCGTCTCATATGACACGTCAATACCGCGCTCGAGCAATACTTCCTCGACTAAACGCAGGCTCAGGTTTAACCGCAGATAAAGCCAGACCGAATGAGCAACGACCTGTGGCGGAAAACGGTGACGCCTGAAACTGATATCGGATGTCTCCATCGCCGAAATTTATGCGCAACACGTCGGGCAGACAACTCCCAGCCCGCTTAACGTGACAACACCAACTTGGCAATACCTCCGATACGTCTTCTAAGAAGGCCGCCGTGCCGTCGCAGGTGCAGGCTGCCACGCAAGCGGGTGGACACGCCAAAATCTCTACGATTAAAGAGCCTATTGGTCGTCGGCTTCAAATCGTTTCGTTGTTACTCAAAAATTCAGTAATTCAAGGCACCCACTCTTCTAAAAAACCTATGCCCCATTTATGATTTTTCCGACTATACAATATCAGACTTCACAATCATCCTGCCGAATGAATTATGAATTTTACCCCACCGTCGAGCAGTACATTCGGGTAAAATCTTACCGGGAGATTGTCCATGTCCTCCAAAAAATTATCAGAATATTTGTCTGATGAAAATTTGTACTATGTCCCTGAAATATTTGACTGCATGTCAACCAAAGCCGCCGAAATAAACGGCTTTAAAATGGTGATGATATCCAGCAGTGACTTCTCCTGTGCTTACACCGGCATTCCAGACCTCAAGCTTCTGACGGTTGACGAATATGCTGGCATGGCGGAACGCATTACCAATATGACGGATATGCCGCTGTTCATTGATGCCGATGAGGGGTTTGGGCGTCCGTTGCAGACATTTCAAGGATGTCGTCGGCTGGCTAAGGCGGGTGCGCAGGCGATTTTGATAACGGATCTTGCCGCCAATGGCAGGCCGGGATTGTTGCCGATTGAAGAGGCCGTCTACCGGTTCCGCGCCGCCAAGGACGGGCTTGCGGGTACGGATTGCTTGCTGTTGGCCCGCTGCGACCACAGCGTTGATAACGACTTTGACGAATTTGTAGAGCGCTGCAATCGTTACCTCGAAGTGGGCGCGGACATCATCTGCCCGCTGGAGCTTAATCGCTCGCAAAAATACGGCAGCAAGATTGCTGCGGCCAAGAAAGTGGCCGAACACGTCAAAGCCCCCTTCTGGTATCCAAACATGGAAAAGGAAAAGGCCGAAGACATCGCTAGCCTGCGGGAGTACGGCTATAAATTTGCCGGCGTCCATTATGCCTTTCGCGCAGCTATGCTGGCTATTCTGGACGCTGGTCGGCACGTATTTGAGAGCGGTACCAACGAGTATATCGCAACGGCGCATGATCACACGGGCTACAAGTTTCATTATTCGCCGATGAGTGCGTTTTTCAGGGGTGGCGAGTGGGTCAACCGCGAAAGCCAATATCTGTCGAACCCGGAAGAGGCTTTGGCGGTGCGCCTTGAAAAACACTTCACGGGTCCGACTGACAAGTTCTGACGACATGACAGTGCCTTCGGCTGAGTAAAGACCTCCTTCAGCGCCGTTACAGGGGTGTTCCCTTCAATGGAGCGGGATTGAAGGCCGCTTGCGCATGCCTGAATGCCTGCAAACAGGTGAGAAGCCATCCATTGAAGGTGGCAAGAAGGAGCATTTTTACCGTTCGATAAAAAGCCAAAATGCCGCAATCGCAATCAAAAAAATGGGGAACGAGATCGTCATGAAAACGGCTATCAAACGCAGAAACTTTATCAAAGCGGGTGCATCGCTGGCCGCATTCGGCCTGTTGGGTGATTTCGCAAACCAGGCAATGGCGAAAAGTGTCGAGGGGGGCACATTAAAAATCGGCACCAGCAATGAGCTGAATTACAACATGCTGTGCTTCGCAATGACGGGTGGGCCGTATGACTATGTCTATTCCTGGCCCATTTATGAATCGCTTTTCAAGCCAAATGCGAATGGCACCATTGATCCCTGGCTTGCGGAATCGGTGGAAAGTGATGCCAAAGCGCTCACCTACGCCATCCATATCCGGCGTGGCGTAACATTTTCCGATGGATCGGTCCTGAATGCCACTGTCGTGAAATGGAATCTCGATCACTACCTGAAAGTCGGAGCAAAGCGCGTCGCTTTGCTCGGCTCGATCACGTCGGTCGATGTCGTGGACGACTATACTGTGCGGTTGGTGCTCTCAAAATGGAGTTCCTTCATTCCCGCCGCACTGTCGCGTGAGTGTGGCTATATGTTTTCACAACAGCACTATGAAAAATACGGCGATGACTATTGCCAGCAGCACCCGGTTGGAACAGGCCCCTTCGTGTTGAAGGAATGGGTGCGCGATGTCAGCAAGTCATTCGTGCGCAATGAACACTATTGGGGTGGCAAGGTTCTTCTCGAAGCCGTTCAATATACGATTTACAATGACTCGCTGGTGGGGCAGGCGGCCCTGATGTCGGATGAAATCGACGTGATGATTGGTCTGGGCCTGAATGGTGTCAAAACGCTCGCGGCCAACGGCTTTGATGCCCCCATTGAGCCATTGCAAGACCATGCTTCTCTGCTGGTATTCAACTCCCTCAACACCAGCAATGACGATCCCATGGGCAATTTGCTGGTTCGCCAAGCCATCAGCCATGCCATCAACCGAAAATCGATCATAGAGGCGGCGTTTCTGGGCTATGCTGATGTTGCCAGCCAGTTTGGCATTGGCAGTCATTTCGTCAACAAGGACATTGTTGGTTACGATTACAATGTTGCCAAGGCGAAGGAACTGCTTGCCAAAGCAGGCTTCCCCCAAGGTTTTTCGACAAAAATCCAGGCCGCCGCCAGCGATACCAACAAGATCGTCCTGCAAATCATGCAGGCCGATCTGGCCAAGGTGGGCATACAAGCCAAGATCGAGTTACTGACGGGTGCCGCCTCCAACAAGGCTGAAACCGGCTGGGGAAGCGGCATGTGGTATCACACATCCAGCGTCTATGTGGATGTGGCCATGCAAATGTCCAGCATGTTTCCAAAGGGTCTCACCGGTGGTGTTCTTGGCCTGACCACCATGCTGCGCCCTGATGACGTGAGTGATGCGCTTGCACGGGCCGTATCATCCACCTCGGATGCGGAATCGGTCAAAGCGGTTGGTGAAGCCAACAAGATGATGATCGACACCTACGCACTCTACGTGCCGATTGCACAATATTCGACGATTTACGTTCTCAGCAAACGCGTGAAGGCATCGGGCATCGGCGCAACGTTTTTCTCCGTTGCCTCTCTCTCCAGCGCGTATCTCGACACGTGATTACTTATCTGTCGAAACGGCTGGCTATTGCTGGCTTCCTGATGCTGCTGGTATCCGCGCTGGTCTTTATGCTGATGCGCGGATTACCGGGAGATCCTGCGATGATTGCGCTTGGTGATTCCGCATCAGCAGATGCCATTGAGGCCTATCGCAACCGCATGGGGCTCAACGATCCCTTGATTGTGCAGTATGTTCATTGGATAACCGGCATCTTGCTGCGGTGGGATTTCGGCAAGTCAGTGCTGAACGAGCAGAATGTCTCGGTCATGATCAGCCAAAGGCTGCCCAATACGCTGACGATTGGCATTCCCTCGATCATTTTGGGGATCATTCTTGGCCTGCCAATCGGCATTTTGAGCGCAATCACCAGAGGCACATGGATCGACCAGAGCTTCACCCTGATTGTGAACGCTTTTCTGGGAACGCCGCGGTTTCTGGTGGCGATTTTTGGTGTGTTCATTCTCGCCTTCAAGCTGAGGCTTATTCCTCTTCAGGGCTACACACCGCCGTGGGTGGACTTTGCAGCCTATGCGCACAAGGCGATATGGCCTGTCTTTATCAACAGCATCTATATTTTCGCGGTTCTGGCGCGCTACACCCGCTCCAACCTGCTTGAGGTGATGACGCAGGACTATATCCGAACAGCGCGCGCCAACGGCCTGTCCGAAACGCGGGTTATTTTCCGCCATGCCCTGAAAAACGGTCTGATCCCGGTTGTGACAATCATCGGGTTGCAGATGCCACAAATCATTGCAGGCGCGGTGATTATCGAGTCCATCTTCAACATCCCCGGCGTGGGACAACTGGTGCTCAATGGCGTTTTAAACCGGGATTATCTGGTTGTGCAGGCGGCCGTGCTGGTCATTTCCATGGCGACGATTGCGTCCAACCTGATCGTGGACCTGACCTACGCCCTGATCGATCCGCGCATCAAAAGAATGTCATGGTGATGCCGATATGACCAAAACAAGTGCAACAGCAAACAAGCCTATCCAACGCAGTGCTGGCAGAATGCTGGCGGGCCGTCTTTTCGCCCGTGGTTTGATCGTTCAGGTCTGCTTTGCCATTCTTGTCCTGTTTGGGCTTTTGGCCCTGTTCGCCGATCTTGTCGCGCCGTATGACCCGAACGCGCAGGATCTGGTGGCAGCGCTGCACACGCCGTCCTCGGCCCATTGGCTGGGGCAAGACAGCCTAGGCCGTGATGTGTTGAGCCGCATCATCTATGGCGGCCGTATTTCCATGGCCGTCAGTGTCATGGCAGGCATTCTGGCAGCCATTGCAGGCATTGGTTTTGGCTTGTACGCGGGCTATGTGGGTGGCAAAACCAGCCGTTTTATCATGGGCTGTACCGATGTGCTGCTCAGTGTGCCCAATCTGGTTTTTTCCCTCATTCTTGTGGCCATTCTGGGCAGCGGGGTTTTGAGCGTTGTGCTTGCCATTGGCATCGGATTCATTCCCACCTACATCCGCATGGTCAACGGGTTGGTCTTATCGTTGCGCGAGCATGATTATATTCTGGCCGCGCGGCTGATAGGCCAAAAGCCGCATTCCATTCTTCTCAGGCATCTGTTGCCCAACAGTTTTCCGACCTTGATTGTGCTGTTTACCATCAATCTGGGCAATGGCGTGCTGACGGAATCGACCCTCAGCTACCTTGGTGTAGGCATAGGTCCGCCAACCGCTTCCTGGGGCAGCATGGTGTCGGATGTCTATCCCTATCTCATGGGTGCCCCATGGCTGGTCGTCAGCCCTGCACTTTGCATCATCCTGGTGATTATTGCCTTCAATGTGGTGGGTGACAGCCTGCGCGATGCGCTTGATCCTCGCTTAAAGGGGAAATTGTGATGACCCAGACCCCTCATTTGCTGGAGGTGAAAAACCTCAGAACATCCTTCTTCACCGAGGATGGTGAAGTGAAAGCCGTCAATGATGTTTCCTATCACCTTGACCAAGGGGAAGTGATTGCAATTGTTGGAGAAAGCGGCTGTGGAAAGTCTATAACCCAGCTTTCTGTGATCCAGCTTGTTCAGTCTCCTCCCGGCAGAATATTGGGTGGAGAGGTCATTTTCGACGGACAGTCCCTGCTGCAATACAAGCCGAAGTCCAAGGAAATGCGCGCCGTGCGCGGGGCGGGAATTGCCATGATTTTCCAGGAGCCCATGACATCCCTGAACCCTGTGCTCACCGTTGGCCAGCAGCTATCAGAGGTGATCATGGTTCATGCCCGTGTGAGCAAGAAACAAGCCTGGCAACGGGGAATCAAGGCGCTTGAAGCGGTGGGCATTCCCGATCCTGCGGCGCGCATGAAAAACTATCCTTTTGAGATGAGCGGCGGCATGCGGCAACGTGTCATGATCGCGACTGCCGTTGCCTGCAATTCCAAGGTGTTGATTGCGGATGAGCCGACAACGGCGCTGGACGTGACCACGCAAGCACAAGTGATGGAACTGTTGCTGGATCTGGTCGATAGCCACGGAAAATCGCTGATCATCATTACCCATAATCTCGGGTTGGTGTCGCGCTATGCCAAGCGGGTTTATGTGATGTATGCCGGAAAGATTGTTGAATCCGGCACAACCGAACAATTGCTTACCGCGCCGAAACATCCCTATACCCAAGGGCTTCTCAACTCGATGCCAAAACTGGAAGGCAACAAGAATGATGATCTTGTTCCCATTAAGGGCGCTCCACCGCACTTGAACGGCCTGCCGGATCAATGCGCGTTTTTGCCCAGATGCCCGGCCGCGCAAAGCCGATGTACTGACAGTCCTTTTCCGCCCCTGCGAACAGTCGGAGCGCAAGGCCATATTGCGGCTTGCCACCTTGCTGAAATGGATGCAGGCGCCCTGATTGCCGGAGTGCGGACATGAAAGAGCAAGTGATGCCGGATGATCCGCTGCTTGTCGTGGAAAACCTTCGAAAGTATTTTCCAATCCGCCAAGGCTTTACCCGTGAAAAAATCGGAGACATCAAGGCGGTTGATGATGTGTCGTTCAGCATCCACAAAGGGCAAACCTTTGGTCTTGTGGGAGAAAGTGGCTGCGGCAAGACCACGACGGGCAAAAGCGTGCTCGGCATCAACAATCCGGTCGAGGGAAAAATACTTTATAAAGGAAAGGATCTCGCGCGGTTGAGCGAGCGCGAATTCCGCCCCTATCGCCGTGAATTGCAGCTTATTTTCCAAGACCCGTACGGCTCACTCGACCCTCGGCAATCCGCCGCATCCATTCTTGAAGAAGCCATTCAATCCGGTGGCGCGGGCCTTGCGGCAGGAGGATTGCGCGCAAGGGTCCATGAACTTCTGGACATTGTTGAACTTGGAAACGCCATGGGGCGACGCTATCCGCATGAAATGAGTGGCGGTCAAAGACAGCGGCTAGGCATAGCCCGCGCGCTGGCCTGCAAGCCCGAATTGATTGTGTGCGACGAGCCGGTTTCGGCGCTTGATGTGTCCATTCAAGCGCAGATTATCAATCTTTTCAAATCCATCCAGAAAGAGCTTGGCATAACCTACCTGTTTGTCGCCCATGATTTGGCGGTGGTCAGGCATATCAGCCACCATATCGGGGTGATGTATCTGGGACGTCTGGTGGAAGTGACGGATGCCGAACAGCTCTATTCGGATGCCCGCCATCCCTATACCAAGGCGCTGTTATCGGCCATTCCGATTACCGATTATTATGCCGAGCAAAAGCGCGAACGGATTGTGCTTCGCGGCGAAGTGCCAAGCCCGATGAACAAGCCGTCCGGCTGTCCGTTTCATCCACGCTGTGCGCAGGCCACAGCCGAATGCAAGGAAATCGTCCCCGAGTTACGCAGCGTAGGCCAAAACCACACAGCAGCTTGCCATCATGTCTAGCAGAACTGCATAATCAACGTAAACGGTCTCAGACATGGCACACGGTGCCATCATGTGCACAGCAGAGGACAGATATCGTGCTTGATACGCTCACAATGCCGCCACCAGACAAGATACTCGCCTTGATGCCGATCTTTCGGCAGGATAGCCGCAGTCACAAGCTTGATCTCGGTGTTGGCGTCTATCGTGATGCATCGGGTATAACCCCTGTGCTGCGGGCTGTTCGAGAGGCTGAAGCACGGATTTTGCGAGACCAGACCACGAAGGCTTATATTGGTCCTGCGGGTGATGCGACCTATTGCGATCTCATGACAAAACTAGTCTTTGCAGATCACGCACCATTTGAGCGCATCCGTGCCATACAGACCCCGGGCGGGGCTGGCGCGCTGACGGTCATCTGTGGCCTGATTGCCAAGTCTGCGCCAGACGCAACCCTGCTGGTGCCCGATCCGACATGGGTCAATCACCTGTCAATCATCGAGGATCATGGTTTGGCGGTGAAACGCTGGCCCTATCTTGATCCCACCACGGGCGGTGTCGATTTCGAAGCATTGAAACAGGTCGTGCGCTCGGCTAAGGCGGGTGACGTGATTTTGCTGCATGGCTGCTGTCATAACCCCTCCGGCACCGATCTCAATCAGGCGCAATGGCGTGAGGTCGGCGCGCTGTTGGTTGATAAGGGCGTGGTGCCGTTTATTGATATTGCCTACCAGGGTTTCGGTGATGGCCTTGATGAGGATGCATTTGGCGTGCGATACCTCGCCACCGTCGTTCCCGAAATGCTGGTTGCCTCGTCATGCTCCAAGAATTTCGGGATTTACCGTGATCGCACCGGCGTGGCCTTTGTCATGGGCAAGACACCGAAGCAGGCTGAAATTGCCGCAGCCCAGATGGTTGTCAGGGCCCGTATTGCCTATTCCATGCCCCCCGATCATGGTTCCAGAATTGTCAGCACCATCCTCCAGGACGCGGATCTGTCCTCAGACTGGCGGGCAGAACTGGAAGATATGCGCAACAATATCATCAGCCTGCGTCAGGCGCTTGCCAAGGTGTTCCAGCTTCGAAGCCAGAGCAACCACTATGATTTCCTCATCGCCAACAAGGGTATGTTTTCTCAGCTGGGCGTGACACCGCAACAGGTCGAGCGATTGCGTAACGAGTTTGCAATTTACATGGTTGAGGACAGTCGCATCAACATTGCAGGGTTGCGCCACGAGCAGATCGACAGTTTTGTCGAGGCGGTTGTGTGCATCACACGCTGAAATGCATGGCGCATAGGCCCTCAATGTAGTTTCTTGCCAAACACATCCACCAACGTTTTCATCACGGCGCGCTCAGCGCCGGACAGCTCCCGATCAGCGGAAAAAATGATGGAGAGCGTGCCGGAGATTTCCTCCTGATTGATCTTCACCGCCACCAAACGCCCGGTTTCGAGGTCTTTTTGAACCGAAGAGGCCGGCAGAATCGTGCAGAGGCTGGCGCGGCGAACCATGGCGATGGCCAGTGCAAGAGAGCCGACTTCGATCTTGGAATGCGGCTCCAGATTACGTGCGTGGGTGGCGGCAGCAAAACTCTGGTGAATGCTGAGATGGCGCGCGCCCAGCACAAGCGGCAGTTCGCAAACTTCGGCCAGACTGATCTCACCGCGCCCGCCAAAACTAAATCGCGGATTGGCAACCACCGACAATGGCTCGCTGGGGCCAAGCAGCACGCGTGGAAACTGCGGCTGCACCACCCCGACAATAGCAAGATTCAGCTCACCAGAACGAACTTTGTCATGAAGGACCGTGTTTGATGCTTCCGTGATTTCCATTTTCAGCGAGGGATGCTGAATGCTGATGGTTGTCAGCGCTTCAGCAATCTTTTCGGTCAAGGCGCTATCGTGGCCGGAGCTGGGCAACATGCCAATCGAGACGCGGTGCTGGGTATGGGCTGCAATATCGCCGGATTGCCGCGACAGCCGATCCTGCCGCTTTTCTACCTCTGCCATCAGGGGCCAAAGATGAATGCCTGCATCGGTGGGTGTGGCACCCTCCTTGCTGCGCTCAAAGAGAGGTGTTCCCAGAACAGCTTCCATAGAATGAAGCTGTGCTGACACCGAAGACTGGGCGAGATTAGCCACCCGCGCTGCCGCTGAAATGCCGCCGCAGCGGTGGACAAGATTGAAATAATGCATCTGGCGCGCCGTCAGTTGCGGATCAAATACAACATTTTGCTCTTCGCCTTCCATATTTTCCCGCAGCAGCCCTATAAAACGTCGTGCTTTTGTCTCCAATGCGCCGCTTGTGCCGACACGCACCATAGACACCAGAGGCGGCACCAGAGATTCGCGATAAATGCGGCTGATTCCCAGCCGATTGGCCACCATGCTGGAGGGCAACAAAAACCGCATATGGGGAAAATCCGAGAGAAGACGCCCAAGTTCTGCCGGTCCGGCATCAACGAATTTCAGCCGCGCGGATAAACCATGCTGATCCGCATAATGGGCAACGACCTGCATCTGATGCGCGCTCATCCTGACAACGGCTAGAATATCCGCATCGGCTTTAATATCTGTCACCGGATCCGTGGCGCTGACGGCTATCCACGGGTCGCGATACAACAATTCAGTCCCAGGCTCTTCCCGGAAAGAGTGCTCACTATGGCAGCCGATCTCAATCGTGGCGCAATGTTCGGCTGGAATGTGATCCATCGATTCTCTGATGAAGCCACCGCTTGCTGCACTGGCTGTGTCGAGAAACTGGCAGGCTATAAAGGTCTCGGGGTGTTGTAGGCCCATTTGCTGAATGGCGCAGCTCACCGCCTTCGTCATTCTGCCGATGGAAAAATTCAGGTCTATCCGAACGGACAGCTTTTCCATCCGGTTTGCATGGATAGCCAGACTGCGTCTTGAAAATTCCTCCAGATGCAGAAGCACTGCCGCATTTCGATAAAGCCAGAAGGCTGATGGCAAAAGGGCGAGGTAGCGCCCTTTGCGCTCGAAAAGCTTCATATGCAGGCGATCTTCCAAGCCGTGTAAAGCAGCGCTCAAAACGGATGGAGCTATTCCAAGCGCGCGGGACGAATTGGAAATGCTGGGATTCTGGCACGCCAGAACGAATTTCGCGAGAGGCTTGAGTTCAATGCCGTAATGGTCCATTCGCCGAGCATAGGGTTACGCTGCGTGGCTCTCAAGTGACGTATCAACGATTTCCGAGAGAACGTTGGGCAAATTTCACATTGTTTCAATCCTAGCGGGAATACATGCCTATTCTGCTTGGGATGCCTTGTTGCTCTTGTCGCCAAACGTGCAATTCTATTTTTCCGATGGGCCAGTTAAAGTGAGTGCAGGTATACAACGTATGAACTCAACCCCATAGTTCACGGGCATTTCACTGTTCTCCGAAAGTGGTTCCCGTGGCACACAATGCTCGTCCAAACATCTGCCAGCCAGAAAACAAACCGTATGAAGGTGTGAGCGACCAATCATGCCGGGCCATGATGGCTGCGTTGCAAAAGCAGGGCGAGTTGCTCATTGTCGATGAAGAAATCGATCCTGTTTATGACCTTTCAGCCCTATTGTCGCTGACCCATGAGACGCATGCGGTGCGCATCAACAAGGTGAAGGGATCAGCGTTTCCGGCGTTCGGCAACCTTCTTTCAAGCCTTGATCGTATTGCTTTGGCGCTGAATGTTCCACGCGCATCGATCCAGTCTACCTTGCTGGCGTCGGTGCAAAAGCCGGTTGCGCCGGTAATAGTCGAGAATGCCCCGGTTCAGCAGCAATGTTTTGAAGAGGGCGTGCTGGCACATCTCCCGGTCCCTACGTTTTTCGACAAGGAAACCGGCCCCTATATCAGCGCGGGTATGATGATTGCCCGCGATCCTGAAACGGGCCTTGGCAATGCCTCTTACGCACGCCTGAAAATTCTGAGTCCGACTGAAGCGCTGATTGGTATTGCGCCGAACCATCATCTGGCCATCATGGCGCGCAAGGCTGCGGACAAGGGTGAAGCCTTGCCGTTTGCGGTTGTTCTGGGCGCGCATCCGGCCATCCAGCTGGCCGCCTGCCTCTATCTGGGCCTTGGTGACGACGAGATGCACTGCGCCGGCGCACTCTTGGGCGAGCCTGTGCGCATGGCCCGCTGCCGCAACAGTGATATTCTTGTGCCCGCCGAGGCCGAGATTGTGATTGAAGGGCATATCCATGCCAATACGCCGATTGTCGAGGGTCTGGTCTCGGAATATCACGGCATGTACGAGGATTATGGCAGCGGCGTGCTGGCAACGTTTGAGAGCATGTCAGCCCGCAAGGATGCAATGTTTCAGGTGATTTTGCCCGGTTATCATGCCGAGCACATCTATATTGCCGCCGTTCCCATCGCCGTCAGCCTCAAGGCTCAACTTGCCCGTGTGATCATGAATATTGGTGAAGTGGCGGTGACGGCGTCTGGCTGTGGCCGCACCAATGTTGTGGTGCAGATCGACAAGCCTCGGCCCGGGCAAGCCCGCCGCGCTATGGCCATCTGCTGGGGTGCCGTTTCCATTGTAAAATCGGTGACGATTGTGGATTGCGATGTTGATCCATGGGACATCAACGCTGTTGAACTGGCAAAATCGACGCGCATGCGGGTGGATCGGGATATTCTGATCATTCCGGGCATGCCTGCTGATCGTTCCGAGCCGCAGGAAGAGGCAGGCATGGTGGCCAAGATTGGCTATGATGCCACCTGCAAAGCCGGAGACCGCAAGGAAGGCTATGACAAGGCATTGCCGCCGCAAGCGTCTTATGAGCGCATGAGCCGTGTTATCGCGGCGATCAAGCCGGAGTATGTGGCTTGAAACGCCTGATCATCGCGATAACCGGAGCATCCGGTGCCTGCTATGGGGTTCGCGCTTTGGAGATGCTGCGCGACATCGATGGCATTGAGAGCCATTTGATTGTCTCGCCCGCAGGGCTGCGCACGGCGATTGAAGAAGAGGCGGTGGAGAGCGCTGACCAGATCCGTCAACTGGCGGATGTCGTTCACAGCCACAAGGATATTGGAGCCTCTATCGCATCGGGCTCGTTTCGGGCGCATGGCATGCTGGTGGCACCGTGCTCGATCAAGACCCTCAGCAGCATTGCCCATTGCTACAACGATGATCTGATTACCCGTGCCGCAGATGTCTGCCTCAAAGAAAGGCGGCGCGTTGTGTTGATGGTGCGCGAGACGCCCTTGCATGCCGGTCATATCGCACTGATGGATCAGGCGACACGCAATGGGGCAATCATTATGCCGCCGGTACCGGGCTTCTACACCCAGCCCAAAACACTGGCTGATCTTGTCAGCCAGACCGTTGGCCGGGCACTTGATCTGTTTGACATTGACCACCCGTCCGTTCGTCGCTGGAAGCAGGAGGGTGATACTTGATCCATTGAAACATTGGCCCCAACGCTTTTGGGGCAGATGTTTTTCGCCGTTCAAAAAACAAGGGGAACTGCGGTGGTTCGTATGAACTGCCGTAAAACGGAGAAAACCATGGCTAATGTATTGAAACATTGTGAAGACGTCGCATCAAAATCGGTGCGCTCTGTTGCTGTTACGCTGGCCTTGCTTGTGGCAAGTGCTGCAATTTACGGCTTCAACGCCCAATCAGCCGTCGCCGAAGAGCAACCCGTCAAGGGTGGCGAAATGACCATTATCAATGGTTCGGACATCAAGAGCTGGGACCCGGCCATTATTGGCGGCACCTATCCGGGCGGCCCTATGGATATGCTCGATGCCATCTATGGCTTTCTCGTCTATGTCGATGTGGATGGCAAGGTGCAGGGTGGCATGGCCAATAGCCTGACCAGCACGGATGCCAAAGTCTGGACGCTGACACTGCGCGATGGCGTGAAGTTTACCGATGGCGGCTCTTACGATGCCGAGGCGGTGAAATTCAACTGGGAACGTCAGGCCAGCCCCGACACCCTGTCTCCCTCGCAAGGCTTTGTTGCCTCCTGGATTGGCGGCGTGAAGATTGTTGATCCTTTGACCATTGAGATCACACTGCCCAAGCCGGATCGCAATTTTGGCTCTTCGCTGGCGCAGCTGGCTCCGTTTATCGCCTCGCCGCAAGCGCTGAAAGCCGCCAAGACCAAAACCGATATCAAGCCGGTTGGTGCCGGTGCCTTTGTGCTGGATAGCTGGAACCAAGGCGTTTCAATGACCATGAAGCGCAACCCGCAATATTGGGATCAGCCGCGCCCCTACCTCGACACGTTGAAATTTGCCATTATTCCTGAAACCAACAGCCGCATCGCCACCGTGGTACAGGGTGGCGCGACAATGATGGCGGGCTATCCCTATCAGTTCGGATCAAACGCCAAGGCCGCAGGCGTTACCACCCATGAAATCCCGATCCCGGGTCTTTATCGCGCCTACTTTAACCAGAAGAGCGGTTCTTTCACCGATCATCGGGCGCGGGAGGCTTTCTATGAGGCCATCAATCCATCAAAGCTGATGCAGGCCTATACGCAGGTCAGTGGTTACGACATTCCGACCAATTATTTCACCAAGTCGTCACCTTTCTATGATCCGACCTATAAGCTTCCAACCTACAATCCCAAACACGCTCAGGAATTGTTCGACCAGCTCGCCAAGGATGGAAAACCATTCAATATCAAGCTTGTGACTTATTCCAACTCGGACTTGAAGCGTCTTGCCTCTTACCTGCAACAGGCTTTGAGTGCTTATGAGAATGTAACGGTCACGCTTCAGCTGGTTGATCAGGCCATGCTCAGCCCGACCTGCAAGGGGCAAATGAATTTCGATTTCTGTGTCGATGGCGGCGTTCTGGTGGCCAATGGTGCGGAACCGATCATTTCCAACCTCCTGAGCTCAAACGGCAATGATAATTGGGGCAAATACAACAGCACGGACATGGATAAAGAGCTGGCAGAAGCCAACGCCACCATGGACGCGGCTGCGGTAAAGGCTGCCTATGCCAAGGTGCAAAAGCGGGTTGCCACAGACCTTCCGCTTTACATTTTCGGTGCTGAGACCCGCTTCCTGCTGCTGCGCGATACCACAGGCGGCATCGTGCCTTCCAACGGCGGCATTTTGCAAAAACAATATCTCTACGTCTGCAAAGACGCCTGCGCGTCAAACGCCTCAAAGTAACACACTCCCCTATCGGCGAACCGCACGTTCGGTTCGCCAATTTCCTCCTCAAGGTGTTGATCCATGTTTGATAAACGGCCCAGAACCACATTTCGCGAGCTCTTCTCCAAAGAGCAGGTTTTCACCCCCTGCGTTTGGGATTGCTATTCGGCCAAGGCGGCAGAAATGGCAGGGTTCAAGGCCATTCTGCTCAGTGGTGCATCGCTGGGTTTCAGCATGTCTGGTGTTCCCGACATGGGGCTGCACAATCAGGAAGAACTGATCTGGGCCACCGACCGTATCGCTGATTATTCACCCCTGCCGCTGATCATTGATGCCGATGATTGCTTTGGCGATGTCGCGCAGGCTTACCGGACATGCCGCAGGCTGGCAAAGGCCGGAGCCGCCGCCATTCTGCTGGAAGATACCCCCAATGAGCGCGGCTATGCCCGCTTTGGCCGCGCCATGGAAGCCGCGACGCTTGCGGGTAAGGTGGATGGCAATGTCGATCATCCCGTGGTGTCGCAAGAATTATGGTTGGCCAAGATCAAGGCAGCCCTTGATGCCTGCGCAGGCACCGAGTGTGTGGTGATTGCCCGCACCGAATCCAAGCTGGAAAAGGGTCTGGATGATGCGATTGAGCGCTGCGTGCGCGCTGAAGAACTCGGCGCTGAAATGACCTATGTGCATGGCCTGCGCACCTTGGAAGAATGCCAGAAAGTGGCCAAAGCTCTGCCCGGCTGGAAGATGTTTGGCGATGTGGCAACGGTCGGCGGCAAGGCCTTTGTCGAGCTGGAAGATATTGCCGCCCTCGGCTTCAACATGGTCACCATGCATTATCTCGAGAAGGGTTCGATGTACGGCATGATGGATTTTGGCCGTCGCGTTTTTGCTGATCGCAGCACCCGCTATTCCGACGAGCACACCATGGGCGGCTATTCCACGCAAGAGCAGCGCCAGATGCTGGAGCGCGACATCGGCTGGATGGACGCCGAGGAAGAGTGGAAGAAAATCTGACCGTTTGTTGAAACAGAGCCGCTGAAAGGAGGTGACGACGTGACCATGCAAGCCATACCCTATGTAAAAGCCATCTCGACGCGGCTTTTGGCCGGAATTCCGGTTTTCCTCCTCGTCACCTTTGGTGCGACAGCCCTGTCCAGCCTTGCACCGGGATCACCGGCGCAATTAATATTGGGCGATAATGCCACGGCTGAACAGGTGGCAGCCCTCAACCAGACCTATGGCTATGACCTGCCTGTGTGGGAACGCTATCTGAAATGGCTTGGCGATCTGTTTCACGGTGATCTTGGGCAAACCTTGTTTTCCCAGCAGCCGGTGCTGCGCGTCGTGATGGATCGCGCTGCTGTCACCTTTGAAATCGCAGCCCTTGCCATGCTGGTGTCCATGCTTGGCATCCCGCTTGCCATGTTCACCGCAAGCCATCCCGGCAAGCTCACAGACCGGGCCTTGCGCTCTTTGGCCTCCGTGGTGCTGGCCGTTCCAACGTTTGTGATTGTGGTGCTGTTGAGCTACCTGTTTGCCATCGTGCTGCGCTGGCTGCCTGCAACGGGTTGGGTCAATTTCTCTGAAAATCCGCTGGCCAATCTGTGGTATGTGGCCCTTCCAGTGCTGTGCCTCAGCCTGCACCAGACGGCCTATCTCTACCGTGTCGCCCGCAATGAATTCATCACCACCCTTCAGGAGGATTTCATTCAGGTGGCGCGGGCCAAGGGCCTGCCGCTTGGCTATATCCTGTTTCGCCACGTGCTGCGCCCATCCATGCCGCAGATTCTTACCGTGATGGGCCTGTCGCTCACCTATATGCTGGCGGGTTCCTTCGTAGTTGAGAGCTATTTTGCCGTACCGGGCATTGGCTGGACTGTGCTCACGGCGGTCAAAAGCCACGATATTCCGCTGGTGCAGGCGATTTTGTCGCTCACTGTCGTGGTCTTCGTCACCATCTTCATGCTGGTGGATATCGGCTATGCCATCATTGATCCACGGGTTAATGTCACATGAGCACGCCCGGCACTCCTTCACCATCAATGGCAGATAAGAACAGCGACCTGAGCGCGATTGTGCGAGCCAATATGCCATGGTCAGCCAGATTGCGGTTGCCGGGCGCAAGCCCCTTTGAGCTGGTTGCGCTCGGCTTTCTGATCCTGCTGGTGCTGACCGCGATTTTTGTCAATTTCATTCCGGGACTTGTCAGCCCCAGATTCCCCTACGGCGACTTTTCCCAGCCACCCGAATGGTCACTGAATGGGTTGCTGGGAACCGATGATATTGGCCGCAGCATCCTGTCGCGCGTGCTCTATGGGGCGCGGGCATCCTTGATGATTGTCGGCGTCTCCACCTGTATTTCCGTCTCCGCTGGCCTGCTGCTGGGCATGCTCGCAGGCTTCTATCGCGGCATTTTTGAGCGCATGGTTGATCTCTACGCCAACACAATGTCGGCTCTGCCGTCCATTCTGGTGGTGCTGGCTTTTGTCACCGCCACCGGGCCCTCAGTGCTGACGATTATGCTCACCCTTGGCATTCTCGATATCGGCACCTATGCCCGCGTTGCCAAAGCGGGTGTGATTTCCCAGAGCAACCGGGATTATGTTCTCGCCGCCCGCGCCATGGGGGCAAGAGATAGCCGGATTCTGCTGAAGGAAATTCTGCCCAATCTGGTCCCGGCGCTTACCGCCGTCATGCCCACCCTGATGGCGGGCCTGATCATCACCGAAGGTTCCTTGAGCTTTCTTGGCTACGGCATTCCAGCCCCGGCCCCTAGTTGGGGCGGCATGATTGCCAGCTCCACCGATCTGTTGAGCCGCTTTCCGCTGCTGATCCTTGGTCCCGTGATGGCCATTGTGCTGACAGTCTATGCGCTGAACACCGTGGGGGATTATTTCGCCCAGCGTCTCAACAGCCGCGAGAGGGAGAGCTGATATGGCCAGTGACATCAGCCAACTTCCCATCCTGTCGTGCGAGCGCATGTCCTGTACAATAGCGGCAAAACCAACCCCCTTGCAGGTGCTGCACGATATCAATTTCTCTGTCCCCCGGCGCGCAACACTGGGCATTGTCGGTGAGTCCGGTGCTGGAAAATCCATGTTGATCAAATCCATCATGGGCATTGCACCAACACCTGTGCGGGTTGAAGGGCGCATTATTCTGGATGGAATTGATCTCTCAACCTTGAAGCCCAAAGCCCGCAGCCAGATGATTGGCCGCAAGGTTGGCATCGTCTTTCAAAATCCGATGACCTCGCTCAATCCCTTTGCTGCCATTGGACGGCAGATTGAAGAAGCAGGCCGGTTTCATCTGGGCCTCAGCCGGTCGCAGGCGCAGGAACGGGCCATTGAGCTTTTGACGGTGGTTGGCATTGCCGACGCCATGGATTGCTACGGATATTTCCCGCACCAATTCTCCGGTGGCATGAAGCAACGCATCATGATTGCCACGGCCTTGATGTGCCATCCCGATCTGCTGATTGCCGATGAAGCCACCACCGCCCTTGATGTGACCGTGCAAAAGGAAGTTCTCGATCTTTTGCAAATCCTTCAGGAAGAGCGGCAGATGTCGATGATTCTGGTCTCCCATAATCTGGGCGTTGTGGCTGGGCGTACCGATACCATTCTGGTGCTCTACGGTGGCCATATCGTGGAAACGGGGCCGACAGCAGAGGTGTTTCGCAATCCGCGCCATCCCTATACCGGGGCACTGCTTTCGGCCATGCCAAGGATGGACCAGCCAGCCCATGCGCGGCTGCACACTATTCCCGGCCAGCCGCCCAGCCTTGCCAATCAGCCAAAGGGGTGTCCGTTTGCACCGCGTTGTCCGTCCGCGCAGGGGCCTTGCCATGACACCATGCCGCCAATGACCACGGATGGTGATCATCACTTTGCCTGTCATTTTCCGCTGAACGACACCTCTGCCTTGCGGGAGGTTTCCCATGGTTGATCCGCTGTTGAACGTCTCCGGCCTGTCCGTCGATTTTTCGCGTGGGGCTAAGATGATGAAGGCCGTTGATAACGTGTCTTTCTCCTTGGCACCGGGCGAAACATTGGGCTTAGTCGGCGAAAGCGGTAGTGGCAAAACCACCATCGGCCGCGCGCTGCTCAGGCTCTTGCCGCAGGCCGACACGCAATGGTCTGGTGCTGTAGACTATCAAGGCGCTGACCTTGCCAAGCTCTCCAGCGGAGACATGCGGCGCATGCGCGGCAAGCTGCAAATGATCTTTCAAGACCCGCTCTCCTCCTTCAATCCACGTCGCCGGGTTGAGGATATTGTGGCCGAAGGGTTGGTAATTCAGGGCGTTGCAAGGCCTGAGCGCGACAGACGCGTGCGTGCCGCGCTCAAGGATGTGGGCTTTGATTTGGATGCTGTTGCGGGCCGCACCCCGCATCAGTTCTCCGGCGGCCAGTGCCAGCGTATCGCTATTGCCCGGGCACTGGCCGTGGAACCGGAACTGATTGTCTGCGACGAGCCCGTGGCGTCACTGGATGTTTCGGTTCAGGCGCAAGTGATCAACCTGTTGCAGGACATCCGCGAAACCCGAAAGCTTGCGCTGATCTTCATCTCTCATGATCTGGCCGTGGTGAAGAATGTCAGCGACCGCGTGGCGGTGCTTTATCGCGGCAGGATCGTTGAGATCGGCTTGGGTGAGGCGATCTATGCGCTCCCGGCCCATCCCTATACGCGAACGTTGCTGGAGGCGGTGCCCGTCGTTGATGCCAGCAGGAAAGTGACGCCAGAGCGCAAGCGTATGGAAGTGCCATCCAGAAACCAGCCGCTCAGTGGCTGCGCTTTTAGGACCCGATGCCCGCGTGCCACGGAGCTTTGCACCAATAAAGAGCCGGTGCTGCGTTTGGCACTTCGGGGGCAGATGGTTGCCTGTCACCACCCGCATGATCAACCGGTATCAGTATCAGCATGAGGTGGCGGTGATGAAAAATGCTGATGATTTTGCAAACAATGCCTGGACAGCCATGTGCAATCTCTATCGCGCACCGAAAGTCGCGCAGTTTTGTGTTCGCTTGCAGGATGCTTACGGCATTGATGTGCCGCTGTTGTTGCTGCTGTTTTATGCCGATCAGCAAGGAATCGGCACGGATATCCAAGATTTGAATGCATTCCTGACGGATGCGGCTTCATGGCGTGAGGATGTTGTGAAGCCGCTGCGGACCATACGTCAGGGCATGAAGGGCCGCTACACGGAGCATGATGAGGTTCAGCTCCGTGAGACGGTCAAGGCACTGGAATTGCGGGCGGAACAAGTACACGTCTCACGCCTCGCCCGCAGTTTTATGTCCCATGCAAAACCAACAGATGAGAGCCAGGCAACCGAAACCTATTTGAAAAGCTGCGGTGTGCCTGAGGGGCAGCGTGGGGCAGCGCTTCTGTTTTTTCAAGCCGCTGCCCATGGCGCACATATTCAAAATCATGACCAAGGAAGAAGGCTGCTATGAGTGATTTCGACAGAGTGGTGCGCGGAACCCTCGTGACTGAGGACGGGATCACTGAAAATGGCTTTGTGGCCATCCGCGACGGTATCATCGCAGCCCTCGGAAGCGGTTCTGCTCCAGCAGCCAGAGAGGTTGATGATTTCGGCGAGGCCCTGATTTTGCCCGGTATCATTGATGGACAGGTTCATTCCCGCTCGCAAAAAGATCAGGAGGATTTTATCTGGTCCACCCGGTCCGCTGCGGCAGGTGGCGTCACCACAATCGTCGATATGCCCTATGACGCAGGCGGAAAATTGATCTGCACGGCAGAGCTTTTGACAGAAAAGGCCGAAAGTGCTGCCGAACAGGCCCGTGTGGATTTTGCGCTCTACGGAACCATTCGCCCCTCTGATGGCCCAAAGCATATTGCTGAGATGGCAGATGCCGGGGCCGCTGGCTTCAAGTTTTCAACCTTCGAGACCGATCCAAACCGTTTTCCGCGCATTCCAACGCCACTGCTCTATGCGGCTTTTGCTGAAGTCGCCAAGACCGGGTTGATTGCCGGTGTTCACAACGAAAATGACGAATGCGTCAAGGTGTGGAGCGAGGCGGTGAAGGCCACAGGCCGCACTGATTATTTGACCCACGGAGAAAGCCGCCCGCCGATTGCCGAAACACTGGCCATCGCCGAAGTTTACGAGATTGCAGCCGCCACTGCATGCCCGGCCCATATTGTCCATTGCTCGGTTGGGCGCGGTTATGAGCTGGCGCAAGCCTACCGTGCTCAAGGCGTAGACGCGACCATTGAGGCCTGCATCCATTACCTCGTTTGCAGTGAAGAAGAAGACGTGTCGCGTCTGCTGGGTCGCGCAAAATGCAATCCGCCCATTCGATCCGCCAAAGAGCGCGAGAAGCTCTGGCAGCATTTGGCCGCGGGCCATATCACCATCGTTTCCACCGATCATGTATCATGGAGCCTTGCGGCAAAATCCTCACAGGTGATGTTGGAAAATTCTTCCGGCATGCCGGGTCTTGAAGTGCTCTCCAGCCTGCTGCTGGACGGGCTGACAGATCGTGGCCTGCCACTCACCTTTGCAGCAAAACTGCTGAGCGGCAATCCGGCCCGGCTGTTTCGCCTGACGGCGCAAAAAGGCGCGCTGGCTATAGGGCTGGATGCCGATATTGCCGTCTTTGCAGAGCGGCCAAGAATTTACGATGCGACGGCCAGCGGCCATAACGTGGTGGGTTGGAGCCCCTATGAGGGCAAGCGTATCCGCCACACGGCCATTGCAACCTTCCTGCGCGGCCAGATGATTTATGACGGCAAGGATGTTCTGGCAGCACCCGGAACGGGCCGCTTTATCAAGCCCACCCGCGCCCTATCAAAAGTGGCTTGATCCGATGGCCAATATGCAATCCGTCCCCGCTGTTGACCGCACAAACCTGCAAGCTGATTTTGATGCGCTGGCAGCCCTCACAGAGCCGGGCCGCCCTTGGACACGCCGCTCTTTCACGCCCCTGTTTCTTGACGGCCGCGCTTATCTCAAAATCCGCTTTGCGGAAGAAGGTCTGAGTGTTCGTCTGGATGCCGCTGGCAATCTGATCGGACGATGGGAGGGCGCTCAACTTGATGCGCCCGTGTTGATGACTGGCTCGCACAGCGACACCGTGCCCAGCGGCGGGCGGTTCGATGGTGTGGCCGGTGTATTATCCGGGCTTGCAGCCATTCGGGCGCTGCGGCTTGCCGGTTATAGGCCGCAACACCCCATTGAACTGGTCGATTTCCTTGCCGAAGAACCAAGTGATTGGGGCCTATCCTGCATCGGCAGCCGCGGTATGGCGGGGGCCTTGACCGACCATCATCTTGCTTTGCTTGGGCCCAATGACGAACCATTGCGCGAGGCGATAGACCGGATTGGCGGCAATGTCTCACAGCTTTCCAGCGCCCGCCGTGAAGACATTTCCAGCTATCTGGAAATCCACATCGAACAAGGGCCGGTGCTGGAGGCAAAGCACATCCCGATTGGCGTTGTGACCGCCATTGCCGGTATTGGGCGTGTCAAAGTGCGTTTTGAGGGCATCGCGGGCCATGCCGGGACCTCGCCCATGGATATGCGGGCTGATGCGGCTTTGGCCATGGCGCGGTTTGCGCTCTCCGTTCGGGATGCAGCTTGTGCCGTGCAGGACAAAGGGCATTTTACCGCCACCATCGGCGTGCTCACCATTGAACCGGGCGGGGCCAATGTGGTGCCGGGCGCATCCGAGGCCATCGTTGATATCCGTGCCGAGGATGATGGCATGATGGATAGGTTCATCGAGGCGCTGGAAGGGCTGGCCAGCAAGGCGGCTACTGATGAAAAATGCCAGGTTGCACTGTTTGAGCGCTTGAGCAAGACGCGGGCCGTTGCCTGCGATCCCTCGCTCAGAAGCATTTTGGAAAGCGCTGCCAGCGATCTCAATTTGCCAACCCTGTCTCTTGCCTCTGGTGCAGGCCATGATGCGGCGTTTATGGCCCAGATCACCAAATCCGCAATGATCTTTGTGCCGTCGCGCGATGGCAAAAGCCACACCCCAGATGAGTGGACGGATAACGAAGCCATCGCGCTTGCCGCCGATGTGCTCGTTCGCGCCCTTGTCCATCTGGATAGCAACACGCCTTAACCTCTGACGCTGCGGTGCCAGATCAATGCCTATTTTCAAATGAAGGACTGACCTATGACAACGATCATACTGGACGGCGACAGCCTCACCATCAAGCAAACGGTGCAGATTGCACGAGAAAATGCACAGGTCGAGATTGGAGCCGCTGCAAGGGCCGAAATCGTCAAAAAGCGCGCCTACATCGAAGAAAACTGGCTGACGGAAAATGCGCCACCCACCTATGGCTTCAACACCGGCGTCGGCAAACTCAAGGATTACAAGATCAATCAGGCCGATAATGAGCAGTTTCAGCTCAACATCGTGCTGTCCCATTGCTCCGGCATTGGCGAACCGGCATCTGAGGAAATCGTTCGCGCCATGATGGCCGTGCGGATCAACGCCTTTTGTGTTGGCGTGTCGGGCCTGCGCATTGAGGTGGTTGATCGGCTTGTACAGATGCTCAACAGCGGCGTTCATCCGGTGGTGCCGATCCAAGGCTCTGTTGGGGCCTCCGGTGACTTGGCACCGCTTGCCCATATGGTGTCTGTGCTGATCGGTTATGAGGATGCGGAAGCAATCTACAAGGGTGAACGCATGTCTGCCCCCAAGGCGCTTGAACTGGCAGGCATCAGCCCGGTATCTTTTGAGCTGAAGGCCAAGGATTGTTTGGCGCTCATCAACGGCAACAGCCTTTGCGCGGGCATGGGCGCATTGACACTGAATGATGCCGAAGAACTGATGAAAACCGCAGATGCCATCGGCGCACTCAGCCTTGAAGCCATCCGTGGTGAACAGGCGGCGTTTGATGCCCGTATTCACGAAGTTCGTAAGCAGCCGGGCCAAATACTGACGGCTGAAAACATCCGCCGCATGGTTGAGGGTTCTCGCCGGGCCTCAGAGTCAGCCCGTGCCGTTCATCTCGAAGATGATATCCTGCACCCGACCTATCACCCGCGCGTGCAGGACCAATATTCCTTCCGCTGCTTGCCGCAAGTGCACGGCAGTTGCCGTGACCAGCTTGAACATGCCAAAACAGTGCTGACGCGTGAGTTGAATGCCGCCACCGACAATCCACTGGTGTTCTGGAATGAAAACGGTGCCTTGGAATTCCTCTCTGGCGGCAATTTCCATTGCGAGCCGATTGCCTTTGCCATGGATCTTCTCGCCATCGCACTGATTGAAATCGGCAATATTTCCGAGCGTCGCCTGTTTGCCCTGTGTGACACCACGCTGAATTATGGTCTGCCGCCAAACCTGGCTGGAAAGCCCATCGGGCTTAACTATGGATACGGAATTATCTCCACAGCCGCCGCCGCTGTCGCTTCAGAAAACAAGACCTTAGCCTTCCCATCTGTCGCCGATACCATTCCCACCAAAAGCAGTCAGGAAGACCATGTCTCCATGGCCGCATGGTCGTGCCGCAAGGCGCAGCAGGTGTTGGATAACCTGCCGAAAATTATTGGCGTTGAATGCCTGTTGGCCACCAAGGCAATTTTCCTCACCCGCCATGCACTGGGCAGCTTCAAGCTCGGACGTGGCACACAACCACTTTATGATGCGCTGGCCGCCGTCATCCCGCTACAGGACGGAGATGGCTATATGCAAAAGCAGATCAAACCAGCCTTTGCCATGGTCACCGAGCGCAAGGTTTTGAATGTGGTCGAAACCGCCATTGGCCCTCTTCGCTGAAAGTCAAAAGCCAGGGATGGAGCTCCATGGGGTTGGAACAACAATAGTCTGAAATCATGCGCGGCCCTTATCAACCAAAGAGAGTTACGGCGGATTTGATAGCAATTCCGCCGTATAGCACTCCTGCTCATCTGATAGCCGACAGGTTAACTTTACGGTGATCATTCACCGGCATGACATTCGTCATGCCGGTGAATGAGAACTATATCCCCAATCAAGTTTAAGGTTATTGGTTATGGAATTGGATCGAACTTCAATTCGCTCAGTTTCACAACCTTGTCGGTGCGGGTCATTTTATATTCGGTGTCCGGGCCAAGCCATTTGTTCCAGATTTTGTTGATTTCGCCATCCGCATCAAGTGCGCGCAGCGTATCGTTGATCTTGGCGGTCAGGGCTGGCTCGTCCTTTTTCATGCCAACACCGATGGGCTGATAGAGCATCGGATCATCGATCATCCGCATCTTCTTGCCCTTGGTCTGGGATTCGTTGACGAATTTTGTGGTGGTCATGGTGTTGGCAACCATGCCTTCAGCCTTGCCCTGCTGAACGGCGAGATAGGCCGATGCCGTATCCTGAAACGTCAACGGGTCGGACTTGTTGAGCTTGATCGACATCTCGGATGTAGAACCCTTGGTGGAGGCCAAACGCTTGCCGGAGAAATCGGCCTTGGTCTTGCCGGCAGTGTCAGCAGGAACAATCAGCATTTCCTTGGCAAGGTAGTAAGGATCGCTGAATTGAATCTGCTCGGCGCGGCTCAGGGTGTAAGCGAGATTGGCAACGGTAATGTCTACGCGGCCAAGCTTGACTTCTGGCACGCGGGCTTCGACTGATACCGGCTTGATTTCGGCCTTCACGCCCAGTTTGGCTGCAATGGCGTTGCACAGATCAACGTCAAAGCCAGCCATTTCGCGGGTTTTTGGGTCTGGAGAGGCAAAGGGAGGAACATCCGCGAAGGTGGCGCAACGCAGGGTCTTGGCGGCCATGATATCGGCCAGCTGATCGGCGCTTGCTGGGGCTGCAATGGCGGTGGTGGCGACAAGCGCCAGACCTAGAGTGATGCATTTCATGTTCATTGCTGTTCTCCTTGGTTATTATTGTGGTGATTTGGTCCTGTTTGCCCGTTTCCGAGATCACGTCTTAGTGGCGCAGTTCTGAGAGAAAACGCTGGGCGCGAGGATGGGTTGGATTGGTGAAGAAGGTTTCCGGCGGGGCCATTTCCAGAATTTGCCCGGCATCGATAAACCAGATGTGGTCGGCCACATCGCGGGCAAAGCCCATTTCATGGGTCACGCACATCATGGTCATGCCGTCGGCGGCAAGGCTTTTCATCACCGCCAAGACTTCGCCGACCATTTCCGGGTCCAGCGCGCTGGTTGGCTCATCAAACAGCATCACCGGCGGCTCCATGGCAAGCGCGCGGGCAATGGCCACGCGCTGCTGCTGGCCACCAGACAATTGCGCCGGATAGGCATTTGCTTTGTCGGCAAGGCCAACCCGGTCCAGCAACCGAATGGCCTTATCATGGGCCACATCCGGGGCCACGCCTTTGACCCGCACGGGTGACATGGCGACGTTATCGACAACGGACAGGTGTGGAAACAGGTTAAAGCTTTGGAACACAAAGCCAATCTGGCTACGCAAAGCATTGAGCTGCTTTGTGCGCATCGGCACATGCACTTCCTGCCCCTCGAAGGAGATCGAGCCGCTGCTGATTTCTTCAAGGCGATTTATGGTGCGGATCAGCGTTGATTTGCCCGATCCAGACGGCCCGCAAATCACCACAACCTCGCCCCGGTTGACATGGGCATCAATGCCTTTTAGCACCTCGTAATTGCCATAGCTCTTGCGAACCTTGGACAGCGTGATGGTTTGCTGCTTTTCAATGGCTGGCTTGGATAAGGGCATAGCTTCTACTCCGAGACAAGTTTGGACGTGATACTGGGGGCGTCTTCACCTTTACCGGACAGACCGGCGCGGCGGCGCGATATGCTGCCCTCTAACCGTTTGGCGGCATGGGTCAGGCTCCAGCAAATCACGTAATAGATCAGGGCAAGGATCAGGTAGACCTGAAACGGCTGGGTCAGCAGGTCATTGTTGACCTGATTGGCGGCAAAGGTCAGATCCGGCACATTGATGACAGAACCGAGTGTCGTGTCCTTAATGGTTGAGACGAAGGTGGACAGGATGCTGGGGATGACATTGTACAGCGCCTGCGGCAAAACCACGTAGCGCATGGCGCTGGGATAGCTGTGGCCAAGGGCCTTCGCGGCTTCCATCTGTCCATGGCCCAGCGCAACAATGCCGCTTCGCACAACTTCACTGAGAAAGCAGCTTTGGTACACGACCAGCGTGGTGAGCATGGTGACAAAGCTTGGCACATCGGCACCCGTGAGCAGCGGCACCAGAAAATAGCACCACAAAATCAGCATCAGCAACGGCACACCGCGTGTGACATACACGAGGAAGGTGACCGGCCAGCGCAGCGTGCGCCATTTGGACATGCGCGCAAGGGCCAGAAGAATGCTGAGTGGAAAGGCCAGCGCAATGCTGAAAACTGACAGGATAAGCGTATTGGCAAGACCACCGAGCGGACCATTGGGATATTGGCCGATCAACAGCAACAACCAATAATCCTGCACAATCTTGATGATGTCATGGATCATGAGCGGACACCCCTTGCATGATCAACGCGCCATGACAGATAGGCACCGCCTGCCATGATCAGCAGAGAAAAGAACAGATACAGCACCGTGCCAATCAGGTAGCTCTCAAAGGTTCTGAAGGTGATGTTTTCAATTTCTTTCACCGCATGGGTAAGTTCTGACGCACCAACAACAATCGCAAGACTGCTGTTTTTGAACAGCGAAACCGTATGGTTGATCAGGGGCGGCAACGCATTGCGGACGCCTTGAGGGATCATCACATAGCGCATGGCCGAGATGTAGCCGTGGCCCAAGGCACGAGCAGCTTCCATCTGGCCGGGGCTGATCGAGCGCAGGCCGGAGCGCAGGTCTTCGCTGAAGTACGCCGCCTGGCACAGGCCAAGACCGATAACCGCAAAGATGGCTTCGGCGTTATGATTGACAAGCCAAGCGCTGAGGCCACTTGGCATCAGGGTGAAAATGCCGAAATACCACAGTACTAGCTGCACCAGTGTTGGCACATTGCGATGGTAGGAGACGTAAGCCGTTACAATGCCATTGCCGATACCACCCGGCGAAAACCGCAGAGCCAGCAGCAAAACCGCAAGTGTCATCGCCAGCATCCATGAGCCAATGGCGATAATGAAGGTCATCTCAATGCCGTGCAACAGCATGGAGACATAGTCTGGATTGCCGAGAATTGCTGAGAGATCGAACCCCTTCAAGGCTTCCGCTCCTCCGGCTTTGCCGTCTGCAATCCGCCCATCACCTGAAGGGTGGGGGTGATTTCCATATGGCCGATGTTAACGGCAATGGGTGCGGCAATGGCAAAGGCAATGGCATCGGCAATGTCGGACGCTTGCGGCAATTCAAAGCCATCAATAAAGCGCTCGCGCACTGAAGGATCATCACCGTGGACATGGGTGAAAATATCGGTTGCAACGCGGCCGGGGCAGATTTCCGTGACACGCACCCGCTTGCCAAAGACATCAATGCGCAACTGGTTGGACAGCATGCTGACACCTGCTTTAGTTGCGTGATAGGAGGAGTTTCCACCGAAATTATACTGTGCGGCAATGGATGAGATGTTGATAACGTGACCACGATCGCGCGCCACCATGCCCGGCACAACCATGCGGCACAGATGCAAAACAGCCCGCAGGTTCACATCCACCAGCAGGTCAATATCGCCGTCTTCGGCTTCGAGAAATTTCTTTGGACGGTCAACACCGGCATTGTTGACGAGAATATCAAATGGAATTTTGGATGTGAGGTCCGCCAGGGCGGCGCGGTCCGTGACGTCAATCACATGGGCAATGCAGCCGGTTTTCTCGGAAAGCTGCTTGAGAAGATCACCACTTCTGGCAACAGCATGCACTTCAACATTCTCAGCGCACAGCCGCTCCACAATAGCGGCTCCGATCCCGGAGGATGCGCCAGTGACAAGCGCAGTTTTGTAATCCGAAAATGGCATCTGACGTCCTCTTTTGTTCTTGGGAAAGACTAGCGAAGCTTTAGTCTGAGCGATAATGCCGATTATATGTGGAGTGATAAGCCTATCTTATGAGCTTGGTGGCAATTGCCCAAAAACTGGTCGTCATGATCGGACAACCCGCCTATGTCAGCTCAGAACCTTGTTTTATCCATTTACGGCGTGACGGCTGCTGCATAGTGTGAAGGCTTGACCCCATAGAATTCGAGTTTACTACCCCCATGGATATCAGGCGCTTCAAGTCATTCATCGTGATTGTTGATACAGGCAGCATCACCCGCGCTGCCGATATTTTGCATATCGCCCAGCCCGCCTTGAGCCAGCAGCTTGCCTCGCTGGAAGAGCATTTTGGCACAAAGCTTTTGCTGCGCAGCCAGCAAGGCGTGGTGATGACCGATGCGGGGGCGCAAGTTTATCGCCACGCGCAGATGATTCTGCGGCAGATGGATCAGGCCCATGCCGATGTGCTGGCGGCAGGCAAGCATCTGGCCGGGCGCGTCTCGGTGGGGCTGGCACCGTTCAGCAGTGCGGCAACGCTGTCGTTTGAACTGCTGGCGGAAACACGCAGGCTCTATCCGGGCGTTGTGCTGCATTTGACGGAAAGTGTGGGGCAGGCCTATAGCCAGATGTTGATGAACAACAAGCTGGAAATTGCCCTTATCCATGGCACCGGGCCAATGAAGGGCGTTCACTTCGATCCGCTGTTGCGCGAAGATTTCTTTCTGGTGGCCCATGAGGATTTTGGCATAGAGGTGGATGACAAACCGCTCTCGGTTGCCAATCTGGAAGAGGTGCCGTTCCTGCTGCCGCCGCCCTATAATTTCGTACGTCGAGCGGTGGACATGGCCTTTGCCCGTAGCCGTACCAAGCTGAACGTGATTGGTGAAGTGGAGGTTATTCGCACCCTGACACGCGCCGTGAGTGGCGGGGTTGGCGCAACCATCATGCCCAAGGCGGTTGCCGATCGCATCACCGCAGAGGCCAGCAGCCAAATCATCTGCCGCACCCTCTCGCCGCAGATTGAAGAAACGCTGTCTCTCTGCGTGTCGGAACACGCGCAATTGTCAGATTCAGCCTTGGCCGTGCGGGATATTTTGCTGCGATTGACGCGGCAGTTGAAGGTTTAAGAGACGTCCACAGCAGCAACGATACCATTGCTGCTGTGGTGTTTTGTCTTTATGCGTCACCCAATCTTATAGATCTTCGGCGGTGCCCAAAGCTGTGAGCCACTGACCTCTGGGGCGGGAACGTAGACACGCAGGATGAGGAAGAATGTTGCTGTTTCTCCAGAACCAGTGTCGCTCGGTGTTTGTAGCCAGTAAACACCGTCGCCAAGATTTTCCGGTTGCTCGTTTTGCAACAGGATGGTGAGATTTCCATTTGCATCGCGAGATTGATATTTTGGATCGGTGCTGTTGACCGTATAGGCTATCGAACCAGGCACAAGATTATACGTGTTATCGTAGAGGGTGACCGACCAGAAACCGTTAAAGCCTGACACAATGGGTGGAAAGCCATCACCATGGGTGTCGAACGTCAACTTGTATTGGGACTGCGCTGAGAGTTGCTCTCCCGTCTCGTCATTCCATGTGTTAATGTAGACGGCTTGGGTGGCGTCATTCGCTACAATGCCCGACAGCGCTTGAAGCGCTGAGCGGGTGATGTAATCGGCCTTGTCTCCGGCACGACCAAGATCAAGTGGCGGATAATTCCACTGGTTTATCTCTTTGCCACGTCCTTGAGACATTTGCTTGAGCAGGCTGAGACCGTCTTCGGCGGCGCGCCGTAACCCTTTCAGGGTGGCGTTTGATTGCGCACCTAAATGCTGGTTTGGTCCTATGCCGATGGTGGCAAACAGATTGATCAGGGCCTGTTGTTCTGGCGCGGGATAAATTCCGGGTGGATTGGCCGTCATCGCCCGATTCATGGTTTCCCAGGCGCCGTCAGGATTGTTGAAGTCGAACCCGATGGGAACCTGCGCATGCGGCGTGACAGCCGGGGCATCCGGATTTTGCCAATGAGAGAGAGGCGTGAGGCGGTATTGACCTTGCACGGCGTGAGCGGCGTCGAGATCTTCCGTTGTGCTGTTGTTAACGCCTGTTCTGCCGAGCATGAAGGCGATAGGCGTTTGGCAACGTGCCAATACGTCCAATACGTCATCCGGCACAGTGCCGGACCAGTCACTCGGCGCGATAAGATAGTTGCCGCCATATTTGCCCGTTGCCACCAACCCGACATAGGCGAAATTGTCAGAACTGATACTGGCCAATTCGATGGAATAAAATCGATCTGTCACAGTTGGCACGGTGAGCACCAAAGGGCCGTGCGAGAAATCAAGCCATGCCGTGGAATAAAGCGTGTCGCAATTCGGGCTGCCGCCATCAGATGTCGCGGGCGTGGTCAAATTCGGAGCGTTGAAAATCTGGTTGATTGGAGCCCAGGGAGCCTTTTTGCCGGAGGCTTCCATCAGTTTCTGGCCACCCTCACTGGTCCATAGCCAGCACAGTTGCGTCAGATAAATCCAGGGAAAGCCCCAGATATAGGCCTGAATGCCAAGGCCATAGGCGTAATCCTCGTGCCATGGCTGATCGGCGGGCCGATTGGTTGCCTCAACGGATTGAACATTAGCGATGGAGCCATCAAGATGAGGTTTTAGCAGGTCCAGATGATGATTCAGTGCCATTGGCGTATTTCCGTTTAGGTTGATTTAAGATAAGATTGCACACTTTAAACGGGAAAAATACTGGGTGTAATTGGGGGTAAAGCAACGACGCCTCGGGTAACGTCGTTTGTTCACACGGTGACGGCCATCAATCGATTGATACGAAGAACAAGAGAGCGTTTCCGGCTTCCACGAAAAGGCTCTCTTCATCTCTCTTGATGATGGCGCTGTTAGAGCATCGTACAGAAAAACGGAATCAGAACAATGCTCTAAGTTTTTGTTTGTGCATCGGATTTATCCGAAAACCGGTTCTCACTTTTCGGTCCGATGCTGTAGAGGAGATTTCTTGATATCCTTTTATGTGCCGCTATCCCGATTACTTCATATCCTTGCAGAATTGCGCAATCCGGTCACAACCCGCTGTGAGGCGTTCCATGCTGGTGGCATAGGAAATGCGGAAGAAGGGGCTCATGCCATAGGCAGCACCTTGAACCGTGGCAACGTGCTGCTCATCTATCAGGGCCGAGACGAAATCTGTGTCGTTTTCAATCTTTCGACCACCCTTGGTGGTTTTACCAATCAGGCCCGCAATGCTGGGGAAGATGTAAAACGCACCTTCAGGCGTATGGGCCCGCAAGCCATCAATCTCGGCGAGGCGCGACAGAACATAGTCACGACGGCCCTTGTAGATATTGGCGCGTTCTTTCAGCAAATCCTGCGGACCATCCAGAACAGCCATCGCCGCAGCCTGGGTGATGGTGGATGTGCCGCCCGCGTTCTGGCCGTTGACGTTGCTGATCGCCTTGATCAGATCCTTCGGGCCACCGCAATAGCCAAGACGCCAGCCGGTCATGGCATAGGCCTTTGAGGCACCGTTCACCGTCAGCACGCGGTCATATAGGCGGGGTTCAACTTCGGCGATGGTGCAGAATTCAAAGCCGTCGTAGATCAGGTGTTCGTAAATATCGTCGGTCATGATCCAGACATCGGGATGACGCAGCATGACTTCGGCAATCTCAGCCATATCCTTGCGCGAGCAGGCGGCACCTGTGGGATTGTTGGGGAAGTTCAAAAACAGCCATTTGGTTTTCGGCGTAATCGCCGCCTCAAGGTCTTCGGCGCGCAGCTTGAAACCATTCTGCTGCGGGCATTCCACCGGAACAGGCACGCCGCCTGCAAAGCGGACGATATCGGCATAGCTGATCCACGATGGGGTGGGGATCACCACCTCATCGCCGGGATTGCAGGTGGCCATCACCGCATTGAAAATCACCTGCTTGCCACCGCCTGCGACAACAATCTGGCTTGGGTCATAGTCCAAGCCGTTTTCGCGCTTGAATTTGCGGGAAATCGCAGCCCGCAAGGCAGCAGTGCCATCCAGCGGCGGATATTTGGTGTCACCAGCCAGCGCTGCCGCATGCGCAGCTTCAATGGCGTGAGCGGGAGTGGCAAAATCCGGCTCGCCGGATGACAGGGACACAACGTCAATGCCTTTTGCTGCAAGTTCGCGGGCACGCTGCGTCATGGCTGCGGAAGCGGAAACCGCGACATTCTTGAGACGGTCGGCAATCATGGGCATGGTCTAGACTTTCGAGGGTTGTGATGAAGGTTTCAAAATCGTTGGATGTCAGGCAATCACGTCGCGGGCAGGCGCGAGGGTGGCACCCATGGCTTCAATTTCGCTGCGCACAATCTTGGCGAGTTCCAGAGAACCCGGCGTATCGCTGTGAACAAGAATGGAGCGGGCGGGCATGGCAATGGCTTGGCCGTCGATGGTGGTGACGGTTGCTGTTTCAAGGAATTGTTTGACGCGGGCACGCACCGCCATTTCTTCCTTGATGACCGAGTTGGCCACTCCGCGCGGCACAAGCGCACCCTTGGCATCATAGGCGCGGTCGGACAGAAACAGCGTCAGCGTCTTCAATCCGCAACGCAGCGCCGAGCGCTCAATCTCCGAGCCGGACATGCAAAACACAATCATCTCAGGGGCCACGGTTTTCACCGCTGTCAGCACCAGATCGCACAGGGCCGGGTCGTGATTAACCCGATTGCCCATGGCAGCATGGAAGCTGATGTGATCAACGGTAAGCCCTTCGCTGGCGGCAATCGCGCTCAAGGCACCCAATTGATAAAGCACCTGTGCCCGAAGTTCTTCTGCTGACACCGGCATGTCGCGGCGGCCAAAACCAACCCGGTCAGGAAAGCCGGGATGTGCGCCAATGCCAACGCCACGAGCCTTGGCCAGCCGCACCATGCGCAGCATCATCTCGGGGTCTCCTGCATGAAAACCACAAGCGATATTGGCCGAGGACACAACATCCATCAACGCTTCATCGTCACACAGGCGGTAAGGACCAAAGCCTTCGCCCATATCGGAATTGAGATCAATTTTCATATCTGTCCCCAAATCTAGCGCTTGGTCATGGTGGCGAGGGCGTCGGTCAACAGCGGCACGGTGTGTCGGATATCGGCCAGATAGGCTGCCATTGCCTGTTCTGCGGCTTTCGCTTCCGACAAAGTAGATTGAACAAAGCGGATACGGCTGCCAATGCGGGCTTGGCCCAAACGCCAGAGATCAATGTCAATCACGCCCGCCATCTTGGGATAACCGCCTGCGGTATTGGCATCACTCATCTGAATGATCGGCTCGCCAGCGGGCGGCACCTGCACCACGCCTGTGACCACGCCATGGGAGCGCATTTCAACATGTTCCTTGAGCTTCACCGGAGTGCCAGACAGACGATAGCCGGTGCGGTCGCTCTGGGAGGAGATTTTCCAATCCTGCGCCCAGAACTGCATCGATTCTTCGCCAAACCAATCATGCTCACCTGCTGGCAGGGCACGGATGGGCAAAATGCCATTCTCAACCGCTGGAAAATGATCTTGCAACGCCACCTCTGGCGGCATCACCCCAAAACCGGATGATGGAATAAACGAAGCCTGTGCCTCAACTAAAGCGAGACGATCACCAACCGCCAAAAAACGCCCCTGATAACCGCCAAAAGCACCACGCAGCGAGGTGCTGCGAGACCCCATCACCAGCGGCACATCAATGCCGCCGGAAAAGCATAGATAGGCGCGTGCTGCTTTGGTGGGTGTTTTCAGCTCAAGCTCTTGACCTGCCAAAACTGGAAGCGCCCACCATGGCGGCATGGCTTTGCCATCCAGTGTGGCTGCGCAATCGGCCCCGGTGATGGCGACAAAACCGTCTCTCTCAAACCGCAGCCGAAAGGGAAATGTCTGGATTTCAAGGCCTGCGGCACTCTCATCATTGCCCAGCATCAGATTGCCAACTTTCAGCGCAACCGGGTCCATCGCGCCGCAGGTGGTGACGCCAATGTTGCGAAACCCAAAACGGCCAAGATCCTGCACCGTGTTGAGGGGGCCGGTGGCGAGAACCTCGATCATAGCTCGATCCTCTCGGCAATAAAGCGCACCGTATCGCCGGGGGCCAGCAAGGCGGGAGATGCCGCCATGGGATCAAACATCGGCATTTCGGCAAAGCCGATGGAGTTCCAGCCATTCGGCCCGGTCAACACGGCAACCCCGGTCTGCATGCCACCGATGGTCAGGCATCCACGCGCCATGTTCAGCGATGGCACGGTTTTGCGCGGCATGTGAATACGGGGGTCAAGTCCATGCAGGTAGCCAAAGCCCGGTGCAGACCCCAGCGCAAACACGGTGTAGGTGCCGGCCGCATGGATCTTTACAATATCGCGATCCGACAGGCCGGAAAGATCACACAGAGCGGGAAGATCAGTGGCATGTTCGCCCCCATAGGTCACGGGGATTTCAACGGTTTTTCCGGTTAAATCCATGCCTTGTGCCGTATTCCATGCTTCAAGCAGACGATGTTTGATGGCCTCGTGATCTTCAGGCGTGTGATGCAGCACCAGCAGCAGATTGGTCATACCCGGCACGGTTTCCTGAACGTCTGGCCAATCCTGAACCATGGCGGATAAGGCCCAGATACGCCGCTGAGACGCCAGATCAAACGCGCCGGGCGCATCCACCACAAAGGCTTTGGTGCCGATGCTAGAGACTTTCGGCATATTCGCTGTGGAGGAAGCAATCACGGCGGAATGTTTCAGGGTTTTCATATACATTGTCGCCATCAGTGTTGCTCGACCAAAAACAGAGGGTCGCCATAGCCAACGAGGGTACCGCTTTTGACCAAGGCTTGGCCGAGAATGCCGTCCTGCGGTGCGGTAACATTCAGTAGTACGGGGCCAATTTTGACAAAGCCGACCGTATCGCCTGCTTTGACCACAGACCCTTCGTTTGACGCTTCATCGGCGCGGGCCGGATGGCGGGTCAGAAAATGCCCAACACTGGGGGACTTAACCGCAACCGCCGCCGCTGTCGGATTGTCCCGCTTTTGGCTTGAGACTTGGGCGGAACCGCCCGCCATCACAATTTTGATCTGCTGATCATCGCGCTCAATGGCGATGGCGCTGACACCAGCTTGCTCCAGCCATGTTGTGAGCGTTGCGATCACATCCGGGCTGGTGAAATCCACGGAGGAACGGGATTTGGAACGAGTGCGTGGTGTCATGCTGCGCTCCGCTTGCTCAACCATGTCTCAAGATGGTGGATATCGGCACCACCGGCGCAAAAGCCCGCATCTTCAAAAATCGCCTTATGCAGGGCGATATTGGTGGTGATTCCATCAATCTTCAGCGTGTCCAGTGCCGTGCGCATGCGCTCAATCGCCTCTTCGCGGGTTGGCGCATGCACAATCAGCTTGGCGATCAGCGAGTCATAATGGGCAGGCACGCTATAGCCTTCCACCACATGGGTATCGACCCGTACACCGTCGCCAGAGGGAAGCTGCAAAGCGGTGATCTTGCCCGGTGATCCCGCAAAGGTGTAAGGGTCTTCGGCATTAATCCGGCATTCAAACGAATGGCCGTTGGTTTGAATATCCGCTTGGGTCAGCAGCAGCGGCAGGCCCAATGCCACGCGCAATTGCTCACAAACAATATCCAGCCCGCTGGTCATCTCGGTCACGGGATGCTCCACCTGAAGGCGGGTGTTCATTTCAATGAAATAGAATTCGCCATTCTCATAGAGAAACTCAAACGTGCCGACGCCGCGATAGCCAATCCGCTGGCAGGCCGCCACGCAACGCGCACCCACAGCGGCAGCAACATCGGCGGGAATGCCCGGTGAAGGCGCTTCTTCCAACACTTTCTGGTGGCGGCGTTGCATGGAGCAATCGCGGTGGCCAAGCCAGACGGCATTGCCGAAGTTGTCGCACAACACCTGAATTTCCACATGGCGTGGCTTTTCAAGAAACTTTTCCATGTAAAGCTCAGGATTGCCAAAAGCCCGCCGCGCTTCCTCACGGGTGACGGAAACGGCATCCGCGAGGGCTGCCGCATCGCGCACAATGCGCATGCCGCGTCCACCGCCGCCGCCTGCGGCCTTGATAATCACTGGATAGCCAATCTTGGCGGCGATCTCGGCAATGTCAGCCATGTCTTCGCCAAGGGCCGTGTCGGGTCCCGGCACGCAAGGCACGCCTGCTTCGATCATTGCCCGTTTGGCAGCAATCTTATCGCCCATAATGCGAATGGCAGAGGCTGATGGGCCAATGAAGGTCAGGCCAGCTTGCTCAACAGCCTCGGCAAAATCAGCGTTTTCTGACAAAAAACCGTAGCCCGGATGCACCGCACCCGCACCAGATGCCCGCATGGCCAGAAGAATTGCGGATTGATTGAGATAGCTGCGCCCCGGCGCAGAAGGCCCAATACAGATGAATTCATCCCCCGTTGCACCATAGGGCGCATCCCGGTCGGCCTCAGAGCAGATCATCACGGTGCGCAGGCCAAGCTCCCGGCAGGCCCGCTGGATGCGCAAGGCAATCTCGCCGCGATTGGCAATCAGAACCGTATCGAAGGGGCGCTTCGTGTCCGATGTCATCCGGCAATCTCCAGCACGGGCTGCCCGGCATCCACCTCTTGGCCGTCCCCAGCAAGGATGCGAACAACCTTGCCTGCACGCTCTGCTGTGATGGTGTTAAACACTTTCATCGCTTCAATGATGAACAGGCTCTGGCCCACCTCCACCTGATCGCCAACCGAAACAAAGGGGTTCGCTCCGGGATTGGGAGCGCGGTGAAAGATGCCAAACACGGGCGAAGACACGGTATCGGCACTGCCACTGGCTGATGGATTTGGTGTCTCCCCCACGCTGTCTTTTTGGCCGATTGCGGCGGCATCCTGGGCCTGTGCGTAATGGGAAATCCGAACTGTCGTGCCGTTTTCGGTGACGCTCAACTGCGAAATGCGCGATTGTCCAACAAAGTCTATGAGCGTCTTGATCTTATCGAGATCCATTCAAACCACCGGCTGTGATAGTGTCATCATGCCGTCTTCAGAGGCCAGAGCAATTGCGTTTCAGCAGGGTTGATCCTTAAAGACGTTCAAAAACAGCTAGCACGACCCTTCCTGTGATGGGGGCAAACAAAGTTTGAATGGTGCGCGCCCACCATGGAAAAGCGGGGCGCAGTTCTCAGGCGAGACAGCTCCAATGGCCCTCTCCACCAAGACGCTTGATGACCTCCATCAGGATATGTCTCACCTCAAGAACCGCCTTGGTCGGGGGGTGATTGACCGGCATATCCAGCACAAGGCGTCGAAACAGCTCCGGTGCCCTCAGTGGAATGACCGAGAGTTGTCTTGCCTGATGATCGGCGTAGACGGCTCCCCGACCCAGAATGGTCAATCCCAACCCGGCACGGATCGCCGCTTTGGTGCTGGCCACTCCCTCGATCACCCGAACAATATTGATTTTCTGACCAAGAATAAGGGCCTGCTTTTCCAAAAGAATGCGAATCCCATGACGCTGCGAGGGCATGATCAGCGGAAGGCTCAAAGCGTCGCGGAGCGGCAAATCATTCTGCCTTTGGGTAAAGGCATTCAGAGGCCCGACGGCATAGAGCCGCTCATCAAACAAAGGCACTGCGGTCGGTTTGGCCACATCCAGAAGGTTCACGGCCAGATCATGCGCATGGGTATCGGTCGCTGTGCGCAGGGTCTGGCTATCGCCCTCGCTGATCGTCAGGCGGATTTTTGGAAAACGGCGGTCACATGCTTCCAGAACCGGAATGGAGAGAATGGGAGACAGCGAGCTCAGAATACCAAGCGAGACATCACCACTTGGATATTTCGCCTGCTCCCGCGTTGCGGCTTCGGCCTGCTCTATCGCCCGAAGGATTGCCTGAGCATGGACCAGCAGCGTTTGGCCTGCCTCCGTTACCACAACGCCACGCGAGGTGCGGTTGAGCAATTGCAGCCCCAGTTGCTCTTCCAACGCGCGCACATGCAGGCTCAGCGCTGGTTGGGCTACGCCCAGTTCACTGGCGGCACGGGTAAAGGAACCCAACTCCGCAATGCGCGTAAAATAGCGCATTTTTGTCACATCCAATGCCAAGCCGGCCTCCTGATATACAGAATTCATATATCAAATATCGTCAATATATATTTGTTGGCATAGCGCAAGCCTCTTAAAACGGAGGAGATCGCGAAAGGGCTGGGGTTAACCTGCGCCGTTTCGCCCTGTCGAACAAAGGTGTTTTGAGGTTGCCATGATCCACATTAAGAAAATTCCCGAGCGTCCAAGCCAGGAAGAGATTGATGCGATTGCGAAATTTTCGCCTGCGACCCTCCATGAGGCGCAAGGCCGTCGCGGTGCGCTTTCCTCCCGCATCAAGCCAGTTGATTACCGCATGAAGCTTTGCGGGCCTGCTTTCACGGTCAAGTCTGCTCCACGCGACAACATCATGCTGCAACTGGCGATCAATTATGCGCAACCGGGCGACATCATCGTGGTATCCGGGGGCGAATACGAGGAGGCGGGGTCATTCGGGGATGTTCTGGCCAATGCCTGCCTCGCCAAAGGCATTGGTGGCCTGGTGACCGACACGGGCGTGCGCGATACCTTGCAGCTTCGAGATCTTGGTTTCCCAGTATTCTCGCTCAGTGTTTGCATCAAGGGAACAGTGAAGGAAACCTTGACCGCAGTGAACGACCCGATTGTCATTGGCGGTGAGCTTGTTTTTCCGGGCGACATTATCGTCGGTGATGCCGACGGTCTGGTGGTGGTCCGCCGACAGGAGGCGATGGATGTTGCCGCACTTGCCCAAGCCCGGGAAGATGCTGAAGCTGGCTATATTGCCGCTTATAAGGCGGGGAAGTCGGTCATTGAAGTCAGTAATCTTGAGCCCGTGCTGAGGGCTAAAGGATTTTCGGTCGAAGCGTGAGCGGGTGCTCCGGACATGGATTTGAAATTCCCCTTAAAATCTAAGAGTCTGCCCGAGAAATCATCATTGGCGTGCGATCCGTCTGACGATGGTCATGGCATAAAGATGTGAACCAGCACAGATGGTTGGCCTCGTTTGAAAAGGTGATAGGCAACTGATTTTACTTGCAAAATTGCAACGAAAGCGCTGCGTCATCGGCTCCGATCGCCACCCTACCCGATCTCTATTTCATTTCCGCAAATCACAACCTTACAGGACCAATCATAGGGGGCACCAGCCAGGCTGGCGCCCCCTATGGGCTTTACGACAGATGATGCGGTCTGGTCATGCCATAGACGGGCGTATCGATACCGACCTGACGAGCTTTCAGCTGCAGTGATAGATATTGCGAATAGTGCCGTGACTGGTGCAGGTTGCCGCCGTGGAACCACAGTGCGTCCTGTTGCGTCGGCTTCCACATGTTGCGTTGTTCGCCCTCCCAGGGACCGGGGTCCTTAGTCGTATCGGAGCCGAGCCCCCAACATTTGCCGATTTTGTCAGCGACGTCGCGCGAAATGAGATCGGCCGCCCAGCCGTTCATCGAGCCATAGCCGGTGGCATAGACCACGAGATCCGCTGGCAACTGGGTACCATCCTTCAGCACGACGGCGTTTTCGGTCAAATGCGAGACTTCCACGCCGGATTTGAGCTTGATCGAGCCGTCAATCACCAGATCACAGGCGCCGACATCGATGTAATAGCCTGATCCACGCCGCAGATATTTCATGAACAGGCCAGACTCGTCGTCGCCGAAATCCAGCATGAAACCAGCCTCTTCCAGCGCCTTATAAAAATCCGCATCCTGTTCACGAATCCTGTTGTAAATCGGGATCTGGAACTCATGCATGATCCGGTAGGGTAGGGACGCAAAAATCAGGTCGGCCTTACGCGTGGTCATGCCGCCCTGAACCGCCCTCTCCGAATAGAGATCGCCAAGACCGATCTCCATCAGTGAACCGGATTTGACAATATGGGTGGATGATCGTTGCAGCATGGTGACATCGGCGCCGGCTTCCCAGAGCGCTGCGCAGATATCGTGGGCGGAATTGTTGGAACCGATCACCACAACTTTTCTGCCAGCATAGGCGTCCGGCCCCGGATGCTGCGAGGAATGCTGCTGTTCACCCTTGAACACATCCTGACCGGGGAATTTTGGCACATTGGCCTTACCCGACATGCCCGTCGCCAGCACCAGCTGCTTTGGCTTGAGCACGACCTCCTTGCCGGCGCGGTCGACAATGACTGTCCATTCGTTTGTGACTTCATTGAATTGCGCCGACTTGCAGGTCGTGGAGCTCCAGTAGTTCAACTCCATGACCTTGGTGTACATTTCCAGCCAGTCGCCGACTTTGTCCTTCGGGGTGAAGACAGGCCAGTTTTCCGGGAAGGGAATGTAAGGCAGGTGATCGTACCACACCGGGTCATGCAGGCAGAGCGACTTGTAGCGCTTGCGCCAGCTGTCGCCCGGGCGCTCGTTCTTCTCGATGATGATTGTCGGCACACCCAGCTGACGAAGCCGTGCGCCAAGTGCAATGCCTCCCTGCCCGCCACCGATGATAACGACATAGGGTTGCGCCGAATAGCCCAGCTCCGCGGCCTCGGTCTCGCGCTTTTCTTTCCAGGTCATGCGGTTGCGGTCATGGCCATGCTCGGCGCCCATCTGGCGCCGGATGCCTTTCGGCTCTTCATGGCCCTTCAATTCGGTCATGGTGGTCAAGAAGGTCCAGATCAGTCCGTCTTTCAGGCGAATATGTCCGTAGCCGCGCGCGACGTCCGTCTCGAACTCAAACCAGCCGTCAGTGATCCCACCAGCATCAGCGGCGGGCTCTTTCGGATCCTGCACGAAATTCGAGGGTGTGATGGCGGTAAGCTGGCTCTTCAGCATCTCTCGGATCTGCTCTTGACCCTCGAGTGTCTTAAGGTTCCAGGTGAATGTCACCAGATCGCGCCAATAGCAATCGGTCTGGAACAAATTGACGGCGGCATCAATGTCGCCGCTTTCAAGCGCTTTGCCGAGCTTCGACAGAGCCGTGTCTATTTTCGTGGCCGGGCTGATATCAAGCATGGTCTTCTCCTCCGTAGTGCTTGTGTCATCGGTGATGAAGCGCCCCTCCAGGCGCCTTTCGAAGCGGCCATCGCCTGCCCGGGCTCCTCTCCCGCAACAGGCGTTGGCCACGACGCTATTTCGAAAGATCGATCAGGATCTTGAGTTGGGCTCCCGCCGGGTCGAGCAGGACGTCGAAGCCTTCTTTGACAGCTGTGTCGAGGGTGACGCGCTTGGTAACGATCTTCGTTGCCGGAAGCAGACCGGAAGCAATCAGCCTGATGACGCGTGGCCAATAGTGTGTCGGGTATGCCCAGGAGCCTTTGATTTCCAGATCTTTGAATGTCACTTGGAACCAGTCGATCGGATTTTCATGCGGATGCAGCCCGGTCTGGACCACGACGCCTTGTTTGCGCACGGCGTCGACGCAGGCCTTCAGCGCATGTTCGTTGCCCACGCATTCGATGGCGACATCGCAGCCGACCTTGCCTTCCGTTTGCAAGCGGACGGCATCGCCGACATTGTCGCGCTGAGGGTTAATCGCGATGACATCGGGCAACACCCCTTTCGCAAGCGCGAGCCTGGAGTCATTGAGGTCGGACACAAAAAGCTGGGTGGCGCCCGCCGCGCGGGCGGCGAGCAGCGTCAGCATGCCGATGGGACCAGCGCCCGTTACGAGCACGCTTGTGCCAGCCGTTACGCCGGCGCGATCGCAGGCATAGACAGCAACCGCCGTTGGCTCGACCAGGGCTGCCTCTTCATCAGACATCTCGTCCGGGATTTTCTGAACATTGTAGTCGTTGACGAGCGCTGCTTCAGCCATGCCGCCGCCATCCCAGCTCAAGCCCACCAGCGCTAACTGCGTGCTTAAGTGGAAAAGGCCGCGATCGGCGAAATAGTCGCCGGACCTTGGCATGACGAGGGGCTGGATGGATACGCGGTCGCCAACAGTGACCGTCGTCACGTCCTCGCCAATCGCCTCGACCACGCCGCCGAATTCATGGCCGAGCACTTGCGGGCCATGTGCGCCGGTGAAGGAGTGCGGCTCGGTCGGGATGAAGATCGGGCCGTAGCTGTATTCGTGAAGATCCGTACCACAAATCCCGACGAAGCGATTACGGACCAGAACCTGGCCCGGTCCCGGCCGCTTCGGCTCGGCAATGTCGTCCAGTCGCAAATCCTTGGCTGCATGGAATCGGAGCGCGCGCATGTTTCCTCCCTTGGCTGCTGTCGATGCCAAGAGAAGAGCAATGCTCGTGCCAGTGGCTCCTGGCAGGGCGAAGGACTGGAATTATTCAGTTTTCGAGGCGGGGCAGGTTTGGCGACGCCACAGCTGTGGCGCGACAGGTGTGGCGCAGACCACAGTCCGGGTGCTCAATGCGGCCTGTCTATGCCGAACCTGCGCATACGGCGATGCATGGTGGTGCGATCAATGCCGAGGCGCCGCGCCGCCTCGGAAATATTGCCATGGCAGGCAGCGAGCACAGCGCGAAGTTCGGCTTCAGGGCTGTCGTCGCCAGGCAGTTGCACACTGGCAGCAAGCTGTTCTGGAAGGTCCGTTACCTCAATCAGTCCATCGTCGCACAGCGCTGCGGCAAAGGCGATCGTATTGTCCAGCTCGCGGATATTGCCTGGCCAGCGATGATTGAGGATCAAATGGCGGGCAGTGTCTGAAAGCCTGAGCGATCGGTCCGCCGGAGCATGTTTTTCGAGCAACTTGTCGAGCAGCCATGGCAGGTCGCCGCGCTCACAAAGCCGTGGAAGGGATAGTACGGCTGCATTCAGCCTGTAATAGAGGTCTTGCCGGAATGCGCCGGTTGCGACCATGTCGGCCAAAGACCGATGCGACGCAGACACGACACGAAACTCCACCTTGCGCGCCACCGAGCCACCAACCGGCAGGACCTCACCCTCGGCCAGAACCCTGAGCAACCTGCTTTGCGCAGCGTATGGCATATCGCCGATTTCGTCGAGGAACAGGGTTCCGCCCACCGCTTCCTCGACCAACCCCTTTCGTCCCTTGGCAAGGGCGCCGGTGAAGGCGCCTGGCAAATAGCCGAACAATTCGCTTTCGATCAGTTGTTCAGGGATCGCTGCGCAATTGACCGCAACGAAGCGGCCTGACAATCCGCTCACCTCGTGGATAATGCGCCCCAGATATTCCTTGCCGGTTCCGGTCTCACCTTGAAGCAGGATCGGCAGTGCGCTCGGTGCGAGCTTGGCGATCTTGCGGCGAAGGTTGTCCATGATTTCGACACTGCCGCCGAGCAGGTTCATGGCTGGCGGTGACCGAAGAGCTCGAACGAGCGGCGCCCCTGTCACGCGCTGTTGCGGCTCGATCGCATGGGCAAACAGAACCGACCCATCCCGCACGGCAATCCGCCGGTCTTGCGGCAGGCTGGCGCGTGTCAGCGAAGCAAGCTCGTCCAAGTCAGCCTCGAAAAAATCTGCGACCGGCTGGCCAAGCACAAGCTCGGGCCGTCGCCAGTCGATCCCACGCGAGGTAGCAAGAAGCCGCGCGCCACCATGCGTCATGCCGGTGATGCGGCCGGAGCCATCGACGGAAATCGCCGCTTCTGGATCAACATCGAGAAATTCCGGCGCACCAGCAAAGCGCAGCACCAGGTCGTGTCGACTGTTCGCCATGAGATTGGCGAGCTCGATGCGCCGCACGGTCGACGAGACAAGATGACGCGCCATATTCTGGCTCGTCTTCAAGATGGGTGAACTCAGGAGCGAAATATCGAGGACCGCTGCCAACGTGCCTTGCGTGTCATAGATCGGTGCGGCGGTGCAGGAGAGTGGTGTATGCGTGATGTCGAAATGGTCGGTCTGATGGATCGTCAGAGCCTCGCCAGTGGCCAGGCAGGCACCAACGGCGCACGTGCCAGCGAGAGGCTCGGACCATTCCGAGCCGAGGTAGAGCCCGGCCTTTCGCAGGTTGTTGTTGAAGGAGGGATCACCGAGAAATTCGACGGTTACACCCTGCCGGTCGGATAGAAGCAGAACATAATTCTGCTCGGCAACCTGCCGGTAGAGCCGCTCAAGCCCAGAGCGTGCGATATGCACGAGGTCCTCTGCCTGCTGACGATGTTCGCGCAGGCGTGTTTGAGAGACGATGACCGCCTCGCGCGCATGCGCCGGATCGAGCTGGTAGGTCTCCAGGCACCGCCTCCAGGATTCCACCACAATAGCGTCGCGGCCCGTATTGCTTCCCTGCCCGACGCGCTCGATTTCCTTGACGTGATCGGCAAAACCCATGAAATCACCGGCTCTTGAAAAGCCGCCTCCCGTGATCTTTAAGGAGATCATAGCCCCAATTGCCAGAAGCGCCTAATGCTTCGAGACATCTTGTTCTTCACGCGTAGCGATTGCCGGGCAGGCTGCTTTCGCGGCAAACAAATGGCTAACAATGGCAGGCTGGCAACTGTCTTTAAGCTGGGCTTCGGTGGCTCCATGTGGAGCCGTTTTTGAAGGCCTGTGCAACAGCGCTGAAGATTGAGGCGGCTAGAAAAGGCAGTAAATACCTGTTTTAAATGATAAATTGTTGAAGGAGGGGCATGACCGGCGCCGATCTTGCCCCATCCAGGCTGCATTTTTATTCAGTAAATTAAGGTCTTACGGGGCTGATCATAGGGGTCGACTCGCGACGCTCATTCACAGTAGGTGTTGAGCCAAAAACCTGCGGAGCGGTCGCGCACTCAATCAGTGCCATCTGAATGAGGTAGGCAAGAAACGTCTTGTCTGCGTTTGTCGCAAGCAATGCAGCCTTCAGATGGTCTACAACCATACGGTTATTGCTCATAGTCTTTCCTACGTGTTTCCATAACGCGACGCTAGTCTGCTATCGTGAGTCCAGCGTGAATCGTCCGTGAGTTTGAAGCGCTTGGATAACTAACTGGCGATGGCGTCAATCAACCGAATCCGCCGCATGGTCGTGACCGGATAATCGCTGTCAAGAAAGCGTGCAGGCAGGAAGTCAGGCTCGAATTGTTGCAATCGGGAGACGGCTCGATCCATTTGCTCGATCATGCCCGCCTGCTTGTAAAGTGCAATCAAATACCTGAGAGGCGCCCGAAATGCGGGACGCAGAATAAGCGCTGCCTCTGCGTGGCCTATGGCGGTTGCATATTCGCCCAACGCGGCGGCCGACATGCAGCAAAAGAATTCGACAAAGGCCCTGTGCTCGCCTCCGCCTGTTAATGCAAGCGCGCTTAAAGCCGATCCTCGACTATCCCTAAGCTTGTCGAGGACCAGTTCCGTATTGGATAAAATCGCCAAGTTGACTGCGTTCAGCGGGTCGAGGCTGACAGCACGTTCAGCAAGTCGCAACGAACCACGACTGGAGCCGCCTCCGAGATATTCGAGATGGGCCCCGATGCCGAGGATGCTGGCGCTACCAGCGTCCTCGCGCAGCGCTTCCTGCACCAGTTCCGCTGACGTGATCTTGTCATCAAGGAATGCGCTGCTGCAGTGCTGGAACTGTGCCATATTGCGCAGGAATGCACGCCATGCCAGATATTGCGGACGTGGGTCGCGATCATAGGCATAGCGCAGATTGGCGTCTGCATCTCTTAAACTTTGCCGATCAAATCGGAAGATCAAGGCCCGCGCATGATTGGCGAGCATGGCTCCCGAATGTGAGATGCCAAGCTGATCCTTCCGCTCCCGCAACGTCGAAAGAATGGCTTGGACAAGAAGCCCGGATTCGTGATGTAGCAACTCTGTGGATGATGCCGATATTTGAGTGGTTCGCGACCAATAGAGCTGTCCAGTCCCTGCATGGCTGATGGCAAAAGCCACATGGCTGTCTCGACCTAAAGTTACGGTCCGCACTGCGACAGTGATGCCTTTGACAGGCAAGGGAGGGAGCGTGCCGCCGATGGCAGCGTGACGGGGGAAGATTTCAAAATCGTCTAAATCGCGAAGCGACGTCGCTGTCAGTGTCATCAGTCGACTTGATGTCAATTCACTCGAAGGCTGGTTGTCGGATAGGAATTGGAAAAAAATTGCGGGTTTGGGGGCGGTATGACTGCGTAGGGCATGGGGCGGACTGATCCGCGCCTTGTCCGCAAGAGAGGCTCGTAAGTTCCGGATCCAGTCTTCAAACTCAGGGTCACGAATGTCGAGGTCGGCAAATGCGTCCTGCTCATTATTCCAGTCATTAGAGGCGGGCATGAGCCGGTATTTTATCGAAAAGCGGGTTGGATCAAGTGCTACCTTTTCCCGATCCGCTTTCAATATCGTTTGATAGGGGCCAAACGCCCGTCGTATGTCGACGAGCGTTTGGCGAAGGCTGTCCGACCCTCTCTTGGAATCTCGATCGCTCCACAACTTATCCTGCAACCAAGTCCGGTTGCGGGAATAGCCTTGTGACATGGCAAGTAACGCTACTATCCCGCGCGCCTTCGATCCTCTCGGGCTGCGGTCGCACCCATGAGAGTCGACAATCAGAAAGCGGCCAAAGATGTTTAATGACAACATGTGCAGCCCCCTGGAGACGGAATATATTTAAAGTATCATACCATATCAGCGAAGGAAAAGCTTGCCGGTTGGATCGAGTTCAAGTTTTTCAGCACCAGGAGCAGTAATGTCAACAGGCTTCATAGTGATTGTGTTGCCGGGTTTGAAGGGGTAGGGCGGGACATCCGAGGTGGATGCGGCATGATCAGGAAAATCGGTCTTCACCCAATTGCGGAAGGCAGCAATTCCTTTTGAAACCTGCAAAACATAATCAAGCGACTGCGTGTCCGGCACGGGTGAATTGGACCCAATGTTTCTGAAATAGGCGGCGACGGCTGAGTCGTTGTATGGATCAGTGGGAACATCTGGTAACAGTTCCGCCGCTTGCGCCGCTTCAGGACTGTCAGGCAAGACTGCTGTCCCCCAGTCAAGCGCGCGCTGATGACATGTAATGCAGGCGGACATTGGGTTGTCGACTGGGCCATTGGCGCGCCCGAAAAGGCCGAGATGCTGTCTCGGGAGGGGATAAAACATAGTGGCGACGGCAGGATTGACCCAGCTTTCGGTCGGCGACATGGCTTGTTCGAGATATGCTTTTGCATTCAACGCGGGGTCGCTTCCCCAGATCAGGCCGACCGGAACCAGGCGCTGATACGGCGTGTCACCGGGCTGCATGGCATTATAGACGAATGTCCCGAAGAACCAGCCGTTGGGCGAACGCTTGTCCTTGATCGACAGATCAAATTGCAGAAGCCGCATCGTCATGGTGCTGCCGTCCTTTTCTCCGGCAACGTCCCACTCCTTTGACCCTGCAAGATAAGGAACGCTGGAAGGCTTTGCTGACGTGAACAGCATTTTGGCCGCAACGGCACCATCCGCGAATGCAAAGTCAAGGGTTTTGGGAAAGGCCGGATCGGCCCAGATCTGCCCAAAACCGTAGCAGGCCACATCGTTGTAGATCCCGACAGCGAAAGTACGCTCCCAATCTGTTTGGAGCGCGTGAAGCTCCTTCGGACGAGACCACCGTTCGGTGGTCATACCGTGCAATGGCTCCCTCAGCATGAAGAACCATGGCGCATCGCACCATTCCTCGACCTTATTATCCTGGATGCGCCAATCAATCTCAGGGCGGGCGTTCACCTTGGTGACGTAATTCAAGACGGCCTGCATGTAGTCAGCGGGATTCTTGAAGGGATCGATCGTCAGCCATGGCAGCTTGCTGGTATCGGGCAAGGTCTTTGGAAAATCATAATGAACCTGGAACTTGGGGTCTGTTTCGTGACCTTTCAGGGGCAGGCTACTGGAGCAGTCGAACTTGGCATTGGCCGCCGCTGCAAAGCTGTTGTCAATTGGGGCGGGACAGTCGGCAAAAGCAGATGAAATAGGCAAAAGAAAAAGGGCTAAACAGAAAAGAACAGTTTTCATTGTGGCTCCCCAGCTCGGTGATGTCAGACCGATGTAAAGCCAAGAGTCTTGGATTGTAAATATGCAACCTGACACGTGTTTTACGTGTATTTTGTAACGTGTCTAGGTGTATTAACGGATGGGGTTCGATCGAAGATTGTTACCTGCCTTTCGCCGCAGATATAGAGTAGCACCACGAAAATTTCTTTATCGTCCCCACTAAAGGCTTTGAGGCCTATGGACGGTGATGCCCAGTTAATCTTGGCGCGTGTATCCGGCATGGTCTGGCGGGATCAGGCAGCAATCCCGTCGCGCCCCTTCAATGTCATACCGCCCTGGCATGAGCAGATTTCACCGGAATGGTGCAGAATGAAGTGCAGATTTGTATTGTTAATATAAATATTAAAGAGAAGATAATAAATATATATTTATTAGGATGTCGATATTAATAAAAAAATCTATTTAATAATTTTATTTTTCCGACTCGACACAAAATATATTTTATATTAAATAAATATATTTTAATTTATAATTAAATTCGAAATTCAATATCATATTCTTGATGCGAATAACAATTTCTGCAAGACGCTTGGATATGCAAAATCGGATATCATTGCCAAACACCATCCGATGTTTTGTGAACAAGCTTACGTCGCGTCCCTCGATTATAAAGAGTCCTGGCGCAAGATTGGAGAAAATGAGTTCCAGAGCGACGAGTTCTTGCGGATCGGGAAAGGTAGCAAGAAATTCTATATTCAGGCCACCTATAACCCGATCACAGATGAAAAGGGAAAGGTCGTCAAGGTTGTGAAATTCGCGATCGATGTCACCGGCCTTGTCAACGCCATTGCTGCGATTGGTGCCGGTCTTGAGCGCTTATCGGACTGCAATATCCGCATGACGATCGATGAGCCGTTCATTCCAACCTTTGAGCGCTTGCGTAAAGATTTCAACATGTCCATTGGCAAATTCCAGGAAACCCTGGCGCAGGTGCTGGCGGAAACGGCGGCGGTTTCCGCCAATAGTCATGATATGCTCAAGGGATCGACCAGCCTGGCAAAACGCTCGGAGCAACAGGCTGCCGCACTGGAGCAGACTTCTGCGGCATTGGAAGAAATTACCGCTACGGTGAGAGAATCCAGTGCGCGTTCCAAAGATACTCGAAACTTGGTGCGCGACGCTCGTCAGGCCGCAACCGAGTCTGTAAAGGTCGTTAACTTCACCGTCGCCGCCATGAGCCGCATCGAGGGCGCTTCCAAGGAAATCAGTAATATCATCAGTGTTATCGATGAAATTGCCTTCCAGACCAACCTTCTAGCCTTGAATGCAGGCGTCGAAGCAGCCCACGCTGGTGAACGTGGCAAGGGCTTTGCGGTCGTGGCCCAGGAGGTACGTGAGTTGGCTCAGCGCTCCGCCAAGGCCGCCAAGGAAATTTCAGAATTGATCGCTAAATCGACCAATGAAGTGAAGGACGGTGTACGTCTGGTCGGGGAAACCGGCAGTGCGCTGAACCGGATCGAATCCTTCGTGCAATCTATCGATGTTAATATTGAAGCCATTGCCACGGCAGCGTTCGAGCAATCCACTAGCCTCACGGAAATCAGCACTGCGGTCAACGCCTTAGACCAGATGACACAACAGAACGCGGGAATGGTCGGCGGTATGAATGCCATCAGCGAAGCGCTTTCCAGTGGGGCCGCTACACTGAGCAAACTAGCCAGCCGCTTCCAGCTCAACAGACGTAGTGCCATCCGCGAGCCGGGAAGTTCCGCGGCAACGCGCAACAACGACAAGCCCAACCCTTTGGATTTTCCATGCGCCGCGGGTGAACTCTTGATGGCCAAACTCAGTCATCCGGTTGAGTGCGCGGACGCCGACATTTGCGTCAGGTCTGACTGTCGACGTTCCTTGCTTTGAACTGCCGTCTTGGAAGGCGGGAAAATGGTTTCGTTATGGGTATCCTCGAACGCTTTGCGCCAATCATCCCTGCAATTGCTTCAGCCGGTTTTGAAATGACTGAACTCGCACCCTGGGTACTGTTCCTTCAGGTGCAAGCCTTAGGGCGCTGACAGACAAGATTCCGGGCTGAGGAGGAAATATGGTTTCGATGCACGTGTGCGGAGGCGAAGGTTCTCGCTGCCAGCGTCCATCAAAAAATAAATCAAAAGGGGAAATTCGATGAGTATAGATTTCAACCTGAATGCGGACCAGATTGCCCTTCGCGATGGCGCGCGTGCCTTTGCCAATACAGTCCTGAAGGACGTTCGCAAGACAATCGCCCAATATTCTCGACCGGATGAACGCTTCTATGCAATCAAGCCATTCTTTGAACAGGGCGTTCATGCTGGCTTTGTCAACGCTCTCCTTCCCAAGGAAGCGGGCGGCTCAGATATTCCCACCCTTGATTTTGCACTTGCGGCGGAAGAGCTAACGTCGGTCGATGTTAACATTCCATCTGCACTCTTGGGTAGCGGCCTTTGCATCAAACCGGTTGCGATGTTCGGGACCAAGGAGCAGAAAAAGCGATTGCTGTCGGATTTTGCCGAGGATGGAACTCGCCTGGGAGCGTTGGCGTTCACGGAAGTTACGGGTGGCGCCAATTTCGATTCTCCCGATCCCCGTTTCGGTGTTAAGACATCCGCTACCCTGGAAGGTGACGAGTGGGTGATCAACGGCGAAAAGCATTACACCACCAATGGTACCGGCTGGGACGGCAATAATTGCCACCTTTATGCCGTCGTTTGCAGAACCGATCTGACCAGGAACGCCGAGGAATCACTTGCGGTCATCATGGTTCCGGGCAACACGCCCGGCGTTCGGGTTGCGGGGCTCCTCGATACGGTGGGCCACCGGGCAACGATTTCTCCGCGGATGACTTTTGAGAATGTACGTGTGCCGGCAAACAACATCCTGGGTGAGCCGGGTGACGGGATCAAAATCGTTTCCACGAATTTCGCCTGGACCGCCGCGCTGATCGGTGCGGCCTGCGTCGGTGTCATGCGTGCCGCCTACGACTATGCCCTGCAATATGCGCGTGCCGACGCACGCTCCGGGCCGCATCCAATCATCGAATATCCGACGGTCGGCTATATGCTTGCCGACATGAAGATGAAGATCGAGGCCTGCCGTTACATGACGTGGAAGGCGTGCCATCAATACGACCAGTCCAAAGGTGCGGAGCATGAACTGGCAGTCATGACCAAGGTCTTTTGCTCGGAAACATGCGTCGACGTCGTCTACGATGCCATGCGGGTTGTTGGCGTAGACAGTTATACTGATATGCATCCGCTCGCAGAACTGATGAACGATGCGATGTGCTTCCCGCTTTATGACGGCGGCAACATGGGTGCCCGCCGGCGCAATCTGCACAGCATCATCAAGAGTTCGTCCTACAGTTCTCTGACGGCGCCTTACGCGACATTTGCCTGAACGATAATCTAGCCTAGCGCAGCTTTGCCGCACAGCGGCAGAGCTGCGGTTCTGTTGCGGTCATTGCCTGTAATCGCGGGGGGCAACACCGAAACGTCGCCGGAAGGCCCTGCTGAAATAGGACATATCGTTGAAACCCCAGCGGAAGGCTGCTTCCGAAATGGTCAGGCATGTCCCTTTGCGCAGTTCGGAGGCGCAACGATCGAGGCGCTTTGCCAGGATGATCTGCCCCAAGGTCTCGCCGTGTTCTTCCAGCAGCTTGTGCAGGTAGCGGGTGGATATTCCGAAATGCGCCGCGACCTTGGCGGGTGAGATCTCCGGGTCGGCGAAGTTAAGCTCGACATAGCGTAGAACAGATTGACGAAGCGGTGACCTGAAGGTCCGGCGGCGATCGTCGTCACGCGCGGGCGTCGAGGCTCGAAGCGACATGGCGACAAGGTCGATGATTGTCTTCGTCATGTTAATCGAGCTGTGGCGCAGGTTCTCGGGGTTTCGGGCGATGGATGCCAGAAAATCGACAACGACCTTGCCGATGGGTGTGCGGTCCGTGACTGTGCGCGCCACGAGTTCGTGGCCGACATGGGAATCAAACATATGTTTCGGGATCTTGAACGCATATTGTTCCCAAGTGTCGCTCGTATAGTCGAGAAGAAACGGTTCGGACGAATCGACGATGGTGAATTCCCCGGGCATCGTGATGGCATCGCGGTTTCCCTGACGGATGCGGCATGTGCCGGCCACTTGCAGATTGAGGAAACAATAGGCATTCGTGTCGCGGCGTATGCCTCTTGATGTGCGTGCAATGGTCTGTTTTAGCGACGCGATATTCGAAATGCCGATTTCGTCGAACGGGTGATCGGTTACAGCGCCTCGGAAGTCCATTTTGGACGGTGTTTCTGGGTCGAGCGCGACATAGACGTTGCACAGAACGTCCCTCCAGTAGCTAAAGCGCTCTGCCGTCCTGATCTCACCCAGATCGAAAGACCTCATATGCATATCGTGCTGCCTTTGTTGGGACGTCACAAACTGACAACAGAGAAGCAAAAAATGCGCCAAATTCGCTTATCTGGAAGCGGATGTTTGCAATAGCAAAACATATTTTGTGGCGGCAAAAACAGGTCACGACAACTGAAACGGAAAAGCCATGCTCCATCAATCGCGAGGGGCGACATTGGCTGCTTGCCGTGCCCTTACGGGTTCTCAACAATAGCGCTGTCGAGACGGGCAGGACCGGCTTTTGTGTGAAGCTGCGGAGAGTGCATTCCCTGACGGTATATTACTCGGAATTTTCAACGATTGGATCGGGTCGCTCATACTGTCCGGGCGAGCGCCAGACTGCCTGACACCATGATTGCAGTTGGTGGTTCCGGTCCAATCAACCCTGACCAACGATACCTCTATTCGTGCGTCTCTTCGGGGCGACGAGAAGAGACGTGTCGGACATCTACCCCAAAATCTGAATTGTCGCTCAACGATGAACTTTGATTTCGCCGGCGGTGTCAACAATTCCAAAGCCTGCAAGTGAATCTGTCCCGTTCACGAACGAGCGGCTAATTTTTGTTGCGTTGCGGCGTTCGAAGAGCTGTCAGAACGCGGAACTTCGCCGGAGTAAGGCCGGTAGCACTCCGAAAGGCCTTTGTGAAATTGGCCTGTGATGAAAAGCCTGCCGCAAAAGCGATCTCTGCGATATGACTGTCATCGCGTGTCAGGCGCTGTTTTGCGAGTTCGAGGCGCAAATACCTCACATAATTATGGGGAGTCTTACCGGTTGCAGCCCTAAAACTTCGCGCAAAGTGAGCCACGCTCATGCAGGCAATAGTGGCAAGATCGACAACCGTGAAATCATTTTCCAGATGCGCGTCTATGTAGTCCTTGACCCGCGAAAGGCGTTTCTGGTCTAGCGGCCGATCCTGTGCGGAAGACGGTTTTGGATGAAGGTCGGTTGCGGAATACCGCTTGATGAGATGGGCAGACAGGGAAATGGCCAGGGTTTCCATCAGCAACCGCCCGGCAGGGCTCTCCTCCGCCATTTCCTTGAGGATCTCGGTCGCTATGAATTCAATGAACGGGTCGCTGGCGATGCTCTCGTAGCGCAGTTCCACGCGGGCCGGATCAAGATCGTGTTCGCGCAGGATTGTCTCGTCGAAAGGCTGCCCGGATAAAAAGATGTGCAGACAGTCATCGATCGATTCGGTGACGTTTATGAACTCTTCCTCGATCCCTGCAGGACAGAGCCAGATCGTGCCGGGTCTCGCCTGGGTGTATTGGCGCATGCCGCCGCCGATACGATCCACTACGGATCGACCGCGTAGCAGGATGGCAATTTCGGTTTCGCGTGGCACGAGCGAAGGCAGTTCACCCGGCGCATGGCTCCAGCGCTCGGCGAGCAAATTGGTCCATCCATGGGCATTGGATGTCTCCAGCATGGATCCGGTCACATATTTATCGACGGAATGTCCGAGCATGGCTTGGCCTCTCCTTCAGATTGGCGCCGCGACATATGGCTCAAAAAGACAAGCAAGATTTGCGCCAGCATCCAAGGAGGGGGTTTTCGCAGGAATGGAACAGTAAAAAGCAGTTTTGGATAACGCCGAGGGCTGAATTTTACAGCAGAATGCCGCCATTCGAAGCGTGTAAGCGAGGTAAAGGCGATGGCCCGTTCTGTTGTTGTAGGTGCATGTCCGCATGACTGTCCTGATACCTGCTCGATCCTGACGACCGTCGAGGACGGCAAGGCGCTTGCTGTGCGGGGCAATCCAGACCATCCCTTCACCCGCGGCCGGCTCTGCGTGAAGGTCAACAATTACCAGGATCGGGTCTATAGCGATAAGCGGCTGCTTTACCCGATGCGGCGCGTCGGCCCTAAAGGCAGCGGCCAGTTCGTTCGAATCTCTTGGGATGACGCGCTCGAAGAGATCGCCACCCGCTGGACGGATATCATCGCATCCGATGGCGCACAGGCGATATTGCCTTACAGCTATCTTGGCACGCAGGGTATTCTCAATGGCCTCAATGTCGGCGATCCTCTGTTCAACAAGCTGGGCGCCTCGGTGAGCGAGCGCACCTTCTGTGATTCAGGCTCATGCACGGCCTATATGATGACGATTGGGCATACACCGGGTGTCGATCCCGAGAGCTTCGTTCATTCCAAATATATCATTCTCTGGGCCTGCAACACGCTCAGTACCAATTCGCATCATTGGCCCTTCATCGAGGAAGCCCGAAAGAGCGGTGCTAAACTCGTGGTGATCGATCCGGTGCGTACCCGCACTGCGCGGCTTGCCGACTGGCACATTCCGATCCGGCCCGGCACGGATGGGGCACTGGCCATGGCCATGATGCACGTCATCATCACGGAAAATCTGGTGGATCGGGACTATGTCGACAAGCACACGCTGGGATATGACGAACTGGTTGAGCGGGTGGCGGAATACACACCGGAATTCGCCTCTTTGGAAACCGGCATTCCCGTTGATGACATCCTGAAACTGGCTCGCGAATACGCGACCACACCTGCGGCGGTCGTACGGATCGGGGTGGCGGTGGAACGTCATGCCGGCGGTGGCCAGACGGTTCGTGCCATTGCCTGCCTGCCAGCATTGATCGGCGCATGGAAACATGTCGGCGGAGGGCTTTTGCAATTGCCGATCTGGGCCTTCCCGGTAAACTGGGGCGGGCTGATGCGTCCCGATCTCCAGCCTGAGAAGATGCGGGTGATCAATTCCTGGCGCCTTGGCCAGGCGCTGACTGGCGCTCTTGAACTGGACCCTCCGATCCGTGCCTTGTTCGTATACAATGCCAATCCCATGGCCATGGTTACCGAGCAGGAAAAGCTGGAACAGGGGCTGGGGCGGGAAGATCTATTCACCGTCGTCAGCGAGCATTTCATCACCGATACCGCCAGATATGCTGATATCCTTTTGCCAGCGACCACGCAGCTGGAACAGAAGGACATCATGTTCTCCTGGGGCCATCTCTATCTGTCCTACAACAATCCAGCGATCGAACCGCTCGGCGAGGCGGTTTCAAACACGGAATTGTTCCGTCGCCTTGCCGCCGCACTGGGCATCGACGATCCCTTTTTCTTCCGCTCGGACGACGAGATGATCGAAGCATCGATGGATTGGGCAAGCCCGGTTCTTGAAGGGATCACGCTCGATCAATTGAAACAGTCGGGATATATGCGATTGAACATGCCGGCTGCCGACCGATGGGCGCCGCATCGTGACGGAAATTTTCCGACACCCACGGGCAAATGCGAATTCAAATCAACCCTGGCCGAAGGCGGCAATTTCGTCGCGCCGCTGTTCAGGCAGGGTTACGGTGGCGACCAATCGGGCGAAGCGGTCGATCCGCTCCCGCATTACATCCGTCCCAACGAGAGCCCCGCAACCCATCCGGTTCTGGCGCAGCAGTATCCGCTCAGCCTGATTTCTCCGAAAAGCCACGCCTTTCTCAACTCGAATTACGGGAATCTGCCGGCGCAGATTGCGCAGGCCGGCGAGGAGCAGGCGGTGCTGCTGCACCCTGACGACGCCAGCGAACGCGGTATCATCGCCGGAGCGCCGATCCGCGTGTTCAATGATCGCGGAATGTTCGAGGCATTCGCGACATTGTCGCCCGATGTGATGCGTGGCGTGGTGGTTGCTCCGTCCGGCTACTGGCAGCGCTCCAACCGCAAGGGTGCGACCGTGCATGCCGTGACGCCGCCCGCCTATGCCGATCTCGGACGGGCGCCGACATTTTCCGATGCGCTGGTCCAGGTTGCAATGGCCTGACTCCTTCAAGATTCTACGGGCGGATGATGGCGTGTTCACCAAATCGTCTGCCGCATATGATGAAAGCTTACCATGACCTATGTTGTAACCGACCAATGCTCCGGATGCCGCTATACGGAATGCGTGACCGTATGTCCCGTCGAGTGTTTTCATATCGATGAGGAAATGACCTATATCGATCCCGATAACTGCATCGATTGCGGTGGTTGTGCGCCTGTTTGCCCCGTCGGCGCCATTCATGCGTCCTATCTCCTGCCAGCCGACAAGCAGGAGTGGATTGAAATCAATCGTCGCCGCGCTGCAGAAACGCCGGTGGTCGCCAGTCGGCTGCCGCCCTTGCCAGGGGCTGAGGAGCGACGGCAGGCTCTGACATCATGACCATCACAATTGCCGCCGAAGCGAAGGCTGCTTCGCCTTTCCGCATCGCCATTGTCGGTGCAGGCCCGAGCGGCTTCTATGCCGCCGAAGCTCTGTTAAGAGCGCCGATCAACATTCAAGTCGACATGTTCGAGCGGCTGCCGGTGCCCTATGGCCTGGTGCGGTTCGGCGTGGCGCCGGATCATCCGAAGTTGAAACAGGTGACCGCCGTATTCGATCGTATTGCCAGCATGCCCGGCTTCCGCTTTGTTGGCGGGATCGACGTGGGGATCGACGTGACGATAGACACGCTGTGTGACTGCTATCATGCCGTCATTCTTGCGACGGGCGCTGCGTTAGGTAGAAAGATGGGTATTCCTGGCGAGAGCCTGCCGGGAAGCCACCAGGCTAGCGATTTCGTCGGCTGGTATAACGGCCACCCTGACTATCGCGATTGCTGCTTCGACCTCTCCGGTGAGCGTGCGGTGATTGTCGGACATGGAAATGTCGCTCTCGATATTGCCCGCATCCTGCTGAAGACGACCGACGAGTTACGTCATAGCGACATCGCGGCCCATGCGCTGGAGGCCTTGGGCGAAAGCAAGATCCGCGAGGTGCAGGTCGTCGGGCGTCGTGGCCTGCTCGAAACGCGCTTTTCGGCCAAGGAATTGCAGGAGTTCAGCACGCTCTCGGACTGCGACCCCGCCCTTGATCCGGGCGATCCGGTGCCGGGTGTCGCCGCTTTGCCTGATGGCACTGACGCCGAGAAAAGGGCGGCTGTCAGCATGCTGGCATCGTTTTCGACGCAGATCTCGGATCGGAAGCGGCGTTGCGTGTTCCGGTTCCATCTGCAGCCGCACGCTATCGAGGGAAGAGATCGGGTTGAGCGGATGGTATTCAGCCGAGGCTCCAGCCTATCCGGCGATAGGTCTATGCCGGTTTCCATCGACTGCGGTCTGGTATTTTCCAGCATCGGCAGACGGTCTGCGCCCGTTCCGGGCGTTGCCTATGACGAGGCGAGGGGCGTTCATGCCAATGTAGCAGGACGAGGCCCTCATCAAGCGACCTATGTTTGTGGGTGGAGCAAGCGCGGCCCACAAGGCACGATTGGTACCAACAGGGCATGCGCAGTCGAAACCGTGCAGCATATTCTTGCCGATCTTTCCAGCAATGGTCATCGCGTGCTCGCGGATGCCGATGCCTTAATCGCCGGGCTGGCCAGCAAGCATGGTGTCCACATCGATTTCGCGTCGTGGCAGGCTATCGATGCTGCGGAATTGGAGCAAGGCCGCCTTGCTGGAAAGCCCCGAGAAAAATTTTTGTCTGTCGACCAGATGATTGCTGTCGTCACGAAGAGGCGCACAGCATGCTGACCCGCGGGACTGCCTTGCCTTCGTGTGGTCTGATCGACCGGTTCGGTCGCCGCGTAACTTATCTACGTCTTTCAGTGACCGATCGTTGCGATCTACGCTGCATGTATTGCATGCCGGAAAACATGACATTCATGCCGAAGCGTGATGTGCTGTCGATTGATGAGCTGGAACGTCTTGCGGTTGCCTTCATCCGATCCGGCGTCACGCGGATCCGCCTCACAGGTGGTGAACCTCTCGTTCGCAAGGGTATCATCGACTTAATCCGCTCGCTGGGACGCAATTTGCAAGGCGGTCCGCTACAAGAACTGACATTGACGACGAACGGCACTCAACTTGCCCGTTATGCTGAAGACTTGGTGCAGGCGGGTATTCGACGCCTCAATGTTTCGCTTGATACACTCGCGCCAGAGCGGTTTCGCACTTTGACGCGGGGTGGCTCGCTTAACACGGTGCTTGAGGGCATCGACGCGGCCCGTGCAGCGGGGCTTGCGGTCAAGATCAATTCGGTAGCACTCCGGGACAGCACCGAACAGGAAATTCATGATCTTATCGCGTTTGCCCATGGCCGCGGCATGATGCTTTCTCTGATCGAGACGATGCCGCTTGGAGATATCGGTGTCGACCGCGTCGATCAGTATCTTCCACTCAACGAATTGCGCAAGACGATTGAAACCCGCTGGTCACTGACAGATATTCCCCTGCGGACGGGTGGTCCGGCGCGCTATGCCCGCATTGCCGAAACCGGCGGAACAATCGGCTTCATCACGCCGCTGACACATAATTTCTGCGAAGGCTGCAACCGTGTTCGCGTAACCGCTGCCGGTGTGCTTCACACTTGCCTGGGGCAGGAAGACGCCGTTGATCTCAAAGCGGTGATGCGCCGGTCGCCATATGATCAGGATCTGTTTGCCGCAATCAACCAGGCGATCCTGGACAAATCGCGTGGGCACGACTTTGCGATCGACCGAACCAACGCCCCGATAACGATCAGCCGGCATATGTCCGCCACCGGTGGCTGATGCATGTCCGCTATATCGAATGCCTCTCCTGAAAGGAAAGAGGATACGCCTGGCCCTAAGAAAGCTGGCGCTGTTGATTTTCACTCTGAAATGAGTCGTATTTCAATTCGGTCCCGATCCGGTCTACGTTCAGTCGTGATTTGAAACGTGGGATAAATTCAAGGCGCGCCCTTCACCCGGCAGCGAGAGCGGGGGCATCATCGGCGCCGATCATGGGCCCATCCGATCTTCATTTCATCTCAATACATCAGAGACCTACGGGACGGGTCATTGGGGTAAATCTCCGGTGCTGATTTACAGTGTATGCAGGGGCCGACAGGAGGAGGCGCTCGATCACAACGACAGCTTTTGAGCAGCCCGCTGCGCTGTAGCCTTTGCGTCATCCATGGTGGGCTTGCGAATTTTCAGGAAAGCATTGGTGATGTCAGGACCGGCCTTGTCGGGACTGCCAGAGTCAAAAGGCGGTTTGGGATCATATTCAATGATGAGCTGGATGCGCTTTGCAAGGTCTTCCCCGCGCAATCTGGCAACCACGGAGAGGCCAAAATCGATCCCTGCGGTGGTCCCGCCGCCTGTGATGAGATTGCCGTCCTCTACCACGCGCTCATTGACGGGAATTGCACCGAATGTTGGCAGGAGGTCGCGGACGTTCCAGAGCGTTGTTGCTCTCTTGCCCTTGAGTAAACCTGCCGCGCCGAGGACCAGTGATCCCGTGCAGACGGCGGTCACATATTTTGCGCCAGCTGCCATCTCCCTGACAAAGGCAAGCGTCTCCGCGTCTTCCATCAGTTCAGTCGAGCCGACAAGTCCACCAGGAATGAAGAAGACATCGACGTTTCGAGGGCACTCCTTGAACGTGGTCGTTGCTGTGACGGGAATACCGACATCCGTCGATACCGGCGTCTGGTCTTTCCAGACCAGGTGAATCTTTCCCCTGGTGATGTTGAAAACGGTCATCGGACCGAGCAGATCCAGCAGGATCATCTTAGGGTGGACAAGCATGGCAAAAACCGGTCCATCCGGCGAGAGGGGTGGCGTTTGAGCCGATGCAATGCCGTTGTTCAGCAGCAGGCCTGCGCCTGCTGCTGTGAAAAGCACATTGAAGTCCCGACGGTTCATGATCGTTGTCCTGGTGAAGGGAGAATGAGGCTGTCGCTCAGCTGCTGTCCGGCGGTCTTTGCGCCAGGACCGCTCGAAAGTAGCTCCCGGATTTTCGTGATGGCCTGTTGCTTGTCGAGACCGTAGGGAATCATGTCCTTCAGCCGACCGTCTGCGCCGACGAGAAGCAAGGACACCGTGTGGCTCATGTGGTAATCGCCATCTTCACTCGGCAGCTTGCTCGCATGGATCATCCAGCCATCGACGACCTTCTTCATTTCCTCCGGTTTCCCGGTGATACCAGTAATGCGGTCCGTAAAGGCCGTGACATAGCCGTGCATGACCTCCGGCGTGTCGCGCTCCGGGTCGATCGAGAAGAAATAGGCCTTCAGGTCTTTGCCCTCAGGTCCCAGCGTCTTCAGCCAATCGGCCACTTCATAGAGCGTTGTCGGGCAGACTTCCGGGCAATGGGTATAGCCAAAATAAACCAGTGCTGGCGAACCATGAAAAATTGACGGGCCGACCGGATTTCCCCGGTCGTCGGTGAGCTCGAACTGTGTGCGAAACGGACCCGGCCGTGGGCTGTCATAAGCAACCCAGATCATGACGCCGATCAAGGATGTCACGAACAGCCCGGCTACGGCGAGTGCCAGAATTATCAGTGGGCTGCGCGTCATTTTCCATGATCCTTGTGCACGTCGTGCCCGCCGTGATCCTCGGCGCCCTCGACCATGACGGTACCTTCAAAGCTTGCAAACAGCGCCAGTGTCTTTGCGTCGACATGGGCTTCAGCCTCCGCGAGCTTGGCGGAGAGGGCGCTTGCGTCATTGTCTGAGAGGCCCATTTCCTTAAGGGCAGTGGCTTGCTTCAAGCCATCGCCGCTGCACAGATGAATGCTCCACACATCGCCCTTCTTCTTCAGCAGCGCACGGCCACCACGACCCTCTTGGGTCCAGCCGGCGATGGCCCAGTCCTCCTGCACAACGACAGGGGCGACGGAGAGAGGCTTGTCGGCCGTCGCGAACGCGGCTTTCAACTTGGCCGGAATGGCTTCTTGAGGATCGGCAGATTGCGGCGGCATCTGCATTGCGGCGTGGTCGCCGTGCTTTGCATGGCCGTCGTGCTTCATTTCAGGCGCACCACCAGCCGGTGAACCAACGGAGAATTCGACCTCGACCGATCCCGCCTTTTCGAAAGTGAGAGTTGCCTTGACGGTTTCACCCTCCTTGAACGCCTGTTGCACGTTCATGAACATCACGTGGTAGCCGCCGGGCTTCAGCTCTATGGTTTGGCCTTTGGGAATGACAATGCCGCCCTGAAGCTCGCGCATGATCATGACGCCAGCATCGATTTTCATCTCGTGGAGCTGGATCGATCCGGCCCGGTCCGAGGTTGCGCTCACCAGCCTGTCGTCTGTGCCGCCTTCATTGGTCAGCTTCAGATATCCGCCGCCGACCTTGGCACCCGGCAGCATGGCGCGGGCGTAGGGATGACCAATGTCGATGTCGCCGACCTTGAATTCGTGGGCCAGGGCAGGTGAGACAAATGCGAGCGTCGCAATCACAATGGTCGCAAATCTGCTGATTCGGGATTTCATGGTGTTTCCTCCATAGGACATGTTTCAATTGAAGTGGGTGAAAGGGGTAGAATGACCGGGATTCCTGACTGGCTCGGGATAAACTCAGCTTCGATCCCATAGATGGATCGCAGGATGTCCGGCGTAATCACCGTGTCGAAAGCCCCGTGTCCTATGAGCCTACCGCCGTTCAGAAGCATGACCGTGTCGCTATGGCGGGCCGCCAGGTTGAGATCATGAACGGCGATCAAGACCAGCGCGCCAGTCCGCTCGACGTATTCCCTCAGTCGTTTGAGAACATGCATCTGGTGCCGGACGTCCAGAGCGCTGGTCGCCTCATCGAGCAGCAACAGTTGCGGTTCGCGCAGCAGGCGTTGTGCAAGCAGCACCAGTTGTTGCTGACCGCCGGAAAGGGTCAGCATGCTGCGGGTTGCGAGATCGCTGATCCCGAAGAAGGCCAATATCCGAGAAGCCGCCGCAAGCATGTCACTGGCAATCTGCCAGCCAAGCTGCTCATGACGGCCGAGCAGGATGACTTCGAGCACGGACAAGTCAGCCCTCACCTGGCATTGCTGCGGCATGAAACCGATATCGCGGGCGCCGACCGGCTTGCCGTTCCACAGAACCTTGCCTTTCGCAGGCACCTGCCCGGCGATCGCGTTCAGCAGGGTGGACTTGCCGGCACCATTCGGGCCGATCAGGCCAACGATCTGCCCAGCAGCAATAGAGGTCGATACACCTGAGACAATCGTGGTGCGGCCCTGTTGGACGCTTACGTCTCTCAATACCAGCCGCGCCGTCATGTCAGGCCTCGCTGACCGCGTTTGGCGATGACAACAAACAGCATCGGTACACCTGCGATGGCCGTGATGATGCCGACCGGAATGACGGCTGCCGGAGAGATGAATTTTCCGAATACGCACGCGCCGATCAGAATGATGGCTCCCGTTAGGGCTGCCAGCGGCAGGGAGAAACGATGGTCCTCTCCGACGAGTGCGCGGGCAACATGCGGTGCGATGAGCCCAACAAAGCCGATGGTTCCGACGAAGGAGACGGCTCCGGCTGTCAACAGCGCCACGATCAGGAAGGTATTCCGACGGATTTTTTCAACCGATAGCCCAAGGCTTCGGGCATTGGCATCTCCGAGACGCAGCGTGGTCAAAGCCCAGGTGCTGCGGGCAATGAAGGGAAGGCAGGCGCATGCAATCGCAGCACTCACTGTGACGCTCGTCCAGCTTGACTTCAAGAGGCTGCCGAACAACCAGAAGACGATCTGCTGCAAGACTTCCGGTGATGCCAGAAACTGAAGCAGGGACTGGAGCGATTGGAAGAAGAACAACACCGCAATGCCTCCAAGCACGAGGATTTCGGGTGTCGCGCCACGAAGCCGCGCGATCAGATAGACCAGAGCACAGGCCACCAGCGTCATCACAAAGGCGCAGGCGGGGATGACGATGAAACCGGGCAGTGGGATGAGTGAGCCGAACATGATCGCTAATGCCGCGCCAAAGCCTGCCGCCGCCGAAAAGCCGAGTGTGAAGGGGCTGGCAAGCGGATTGCCAAGGATCGTCTGCATTTGCAGGCCGGCAAGGCCGAGGCAGGTGCCGACCAGGACGCCCATGACCGTTTGCGGCATGCGCAATTGCCACAGGATGGTTGCAACCATGCGGTCGTCGCCGGCAGGCCCGGCGAGAAGCCCGTGCCATACTTCGGCAAGCGGCATGCCGGATGGACCGGTGGTGAGATCAAGGACCATCAGCAGGACGAGACATAGGAGGGCCGCGATCAGCACGAAGGTCCGACGAGCGGATGCGCGGCGATAGCCGTCGCGCATCCCTTCAATCTCAGTGGAGAAGGAGGTCATTGTCCGCCAACTTCATAAGGGAGAACAAACACGCCATCAGCCTTGATCGGCAGCCAGCTATTATAATAGTCAGCAATGTTCTTTGCCGGATCGACGTTCTTGAAGGCATCCGGATAGAGCTGCTTTGCAATATATTGCGCATACACATAGTCGGACAGCGTGCGCGCGCCGCCATGGTAGATCGCATGCACGCCGCCGTCTTTTACGGCTGGCAGATCCGACCACCCCGGACGTCCGAGATAGGCCTTCATGCGTTGGCGGGTAACGGCCGGATCAGCCCCAAAACCGACCTGCACCGATTGCGGCTTGTTCAGCCATTCAGAGCCGCCCAGAAAAATCAGGTCGGGCTTTTGTGCCAGGACATATTCCGGGCTTAGCGGTCCCCAATTGCCGATCTGTCCCTTGGCAATGTTATGGCCACCAAGCCTGTCGACCAGCGCGCCCCACATCGTATCGCCGTAGGAGTTCCCGACTTCGTCCGGCCCTTTCTGAGCCAGTTCGACATAGACCTTTTTCTCCGTCGGGCCGGCTTTCTGGATGCGAGCCTGAACGTCTGCCATCGCATCCTTGTAGTTTTTGGCGAGCTTTTCGGCGCGGTCTTGCGTCCCCATCAGCTTGCCGAGTGCCAAGGTGGATGCGACATGTTTCTCGACCGTCTGAGCATTGTAGTCGAGCGTCACGATCGGAATGCCAGCCGCCTCTAACTGCTTGGTGCCTTCCCCGAGCGCGTCATAGGACCAGGCCGCCAGAATGAGCAGGTCGGGTTTGGCCGCAATCACCTTCTCAATCGAAAATGTATTGTCCTCGGTACTACCGATGTCGGGAATGGAGGCGAGCCTTGGCAGCGCCTTTTCATAGGCCGCGAACTGGTTTGGCCGCCAATCCTTCCAGGGAGAGAGGGAGAGGGCCACGACTTTGTCGAGCGCGCCGGGTCCGGCGATGGCAAGATAATCCTCATAATAGAAGCTGAGGACAACACGCTCCGGCACCTTGGGTACCGTGACGGTGCGTCCCTTGACATCGGTAACGGTGATGTCGGCAAAGGCACTGGCTGTCATGGCCATCAGGCCGACAAAGGCGGAGAAGACTAGTTTTTTCATGGTGTTTCCTTGCGTTAAATCTTGAAGGGCGGGCGATCCTGCGCCAACCACAATGTTGAAAGGCTGGCGGCTCAGCGCGCGCTCAAGCGGCTTGACGCGCCTGATGATGAGATGGTCGAGTGCGATCACGGTTAGCACCACAGCAGTCGACAGAGCTGCCAATCGATCGTCCGAGAAAAGGGCCTGGCCCAAGGATATCAAGTATTTGCCTGCGATCGTCGCGCAGCGATTGATAGAGTGCGATGCACCCGTCCTGGAGCAGAAATTGGCTCGGCCTTGGGAAATCACGCAGGAAAATTCTGGTGCGCGGCGCAACGAGCTTGCAGATCCGTGATTTGCTGCCGATTTCGGCGGATATCAGAAAATCGATTGGGAATACGGGCGATACTTCACCCAGTGCTGTCCTGTTGAACATGACGTGTGTCCGGCGCTACGCCGGTCGTCACATCCCAGAGTTTGGAACGTTCAACCGGCGCTGACTGAAGGGCTGCTGTGAAATGCAGCAGTGGTTTCAGGCAATGGTGCCGGTCGGGGGGCCACGTGGGCTTGCGTTGGGAGGAAACAGCTGACGGTAAAAGGCTTCACGACGGATCGGAATATGAATTTCTGTTGCAACGACGATTGCTTGGCCAATTGAATCGGTAGGGGTCGGCAAGACAATGGACGCCGTTATCCGGCAGGCTTCGCAACCTGTGCCGAGATCATGGCTAGGATGTTTTCCGTCGTCATGCTGGCTTGGTAGGCAAAGAACCGGGAGGGTCCCGTCGGGCAGGGTATATGATGCAACTTCTGAAAGCGGAATTGCCGATTCGATGACGGGTATCTTATGGGCAAATCCGACGCACAACAGGGCAATGGCGCAAATGATGCGCACCATTTTCGCCATGTCTGACACGGTTGCCGCCATACAGATTGATCCCCTTCAGATTACGATTAGGCGTTCTTCCAAACGTTCGCAATGCGGCATTTTGTGCCGCGTCAGGATTTCTATAGGTTGTTCTGTTGTTATTTTTTGATGGAAAAAGCGTACCCGGTTTGTCTGCGCAGTTCGGAACGTTTTGACAAGCGGATGTCCTTGTCAATTATGCAGTTGGCGCGGATAGGCTGGCAGAATGGCCGACTTCAGCAGCAGGGAGGCCGGGTGGCAGACATGGGCCAGCGCCCCGGTTGCGGTTTCCTCGACAATGCGGCCTGCATCCATGATCAGCACCCGTGATGCAAACCGCTCGACCAAGCGCAGATCATGGGTGACAAACAGATAGGCAATCCCGGTTTTGTCCTGCAAGTCTTTTAACAGAGACAAGGCCGAGGTCTGGAGATGAAGATCGAGGTTGGACACGGCCTCGTCCAGAATGATCAGTTTGGGTAAGCAGGCGAGGGCGCGGGCAATGCAGACGCGTTGCAGCTGGCCGCCACTGACCTGTCCCGGTAATTTCGAGGCAATGGCAAGGGGAAGCTCCACCATATCAAGCACCTCGCGCAGGCGGTGCTCGCGGTCTGCGTCATTGAGGTTGGTGAGGTGGCGCAGCGGCTCATCAATAATGGCGCGAATGTCAAAACGGGGGTTAACGGCGCTGGGGGAATCTTGAAACACCATTTGAACACTGCGTCGAAATGCGGCTTTCTCTGCTTTTGCGAGCTTGCCAAGGGCTGTGCCGTTAAAACAGATCTCCCCCTTGTCTGGCTGTTCCAGACCCGCCAGTAATCTGGCCAGCGTGCTTTTGCCGCAGCCGCTGCGACCGAGAAGGGCGACGGTTTCGCCGTTCGCAATGGAAAGCGAGACATCATCCACAACCGTTCGGGCGCGGCTTGCGCCAAGCAGCGAGTAGTGCTGATAATGTTTGATCAGATGTTTTGCTTGCAGCAGAGTCATTGCGCCAGCTCCAGACCGTAGAGGGAGAGGTGCGCCTGCACCAACATGCGTGTCACCGGATGGTTGGGCGCATGGAAAATGTCCATGACGCTGCCCGTTTCAACCAGCTTGCCATGATCAATCACCGCCACATCATCCGCCAAACGCGCCACCACGCCCATATCATGGGTGACGAGCAAAACGCCCAAGCCCTGTTGTCTGGCCACGCGCTCAATCAAATCCAGCACCTGCATCTGCACAATCAGGTCAAGGTCCGTGGTTGGCTCATCGGCAAACAGAAAGGGTGCGCCGGACATGAGGGCAAGGGCAATCATCATCCGTTGCAGCATGCCGCCGCTCATCTCAAAAGCATGCATCTCCAGAATGCGCTGCGGCTCTTCAAGCCCGACGTCGTGCATAAAGGCCAAAGCCTGTTGCAGATCATTGTCTGGTGGCAACCGACCCGTGGCTTTCAGTGTCTCAATCACATGATGGCGCATGGTTCGCACCGGATTAAAAGCGCTGCGCGGGTTTTGCAAAATGGTGGCCACCGTCTTGCCACGCAGCTCGGTGGGCAAGGCGGGCTGCCCATCCAGCGCCAGAGTGCCACTGGTAACCGTGACACCCGCAGGTGCCACGCCAAGGCTTGCCGAACAGGTCAGGGATTTTCCCGAACCACTGGCACCAACCAGCGCAAGAATGCGGCCACGTTTGAGCTCAAGTGAGAGATGATCGACAAGGGCGGGATGGCTATTGGAATGTGATGGGTAAACCGTCAGCTTCTGGATGGAAAGGGTCTGGATCATTCGTGCCCATGCTCCATACGCAAATGGGGATCGAGCCTGTCGCGCAGGGCATCGCCCAGAATGTTGAAGGCCATGACGCTGATAAACAGCGTTAAGCCCGGCCACAGGATCAGCGACGGCGCTGTCCAGACATATTGGCGGGCATCGTTGATCATCACGCCCCATTCCGCCGTGGGTGCGGTCACGCCCAATCCCAGAAAAGACAGGCCAGAGACATGCAGCATGATATGGCCGATGTCCAAGGTCGCCAGCACCACCAGCTGAGACAGGGTTGCGGGAAGCAGGTGATCTATGAAGGTTCTGATCGGTCCCGCACCGCTCATGCGCGCCGCCAGCAGAAACTCCCGATGGCGCAGGGACAGCACAATTCCGCGCACAATCCGGGCATACCAGGCCCAGTGGGAAAGAGCGATGGCGAGGATGACATTGGTAAGCCCCGTGCCCAGCATTCCAACCATAAACAGCGCCAGCACCAGTGTTGGAAAGGTCAAAAACACATCGGCAATGCGCATGATCAGCTGATCGGTGCGCCCGCCGATAACACCTGCGGTCCCCCCAAGCACAATGCCGGTGATCATGATCAGGCCAAGCGCAATGGCGACAGACCCCAGCGAGACGCGGGCACCCGCAACCAGACGCGAGAAAATATCGCGGCCCAAGTGATCAGTTCCAAGCCAATGGTTCAGGTCTGGCGGCTGAAGCCGCTCCGATAATTCGACAAAATTCGGATCATGCGGCGAAATCCATGGCCCAGCAATCGTGGCCAACACCAGTAGCACAACGATGACACCACAGGCTTTGACGCCCAGCGATGAGGAGCGCCAAAAGCCTGCCGGGCGCGTGGCTGAGGGCAATGCTGAGGCTTTCGTCATTCGACTTGCCCCGCTGACAGCCTGATCCGGGGGTCTGCCCATGCATAGGCAATATCGACAAGGAGATTACAGGTCACAAAAATGCCCACCATCAACAAGGTAAAACACTGAATGACGGGATAATCCCGGTTGAGGATGGCAGAAACGGCATAGCGGCCAACGCCGGGCCAGCCAAAAATGCTTTCAATCACCAGCGTGCCGCCAAGCAGTTCACCGATATGCATGCCCGTGGCGGTGATGATCGGCAAAAGCGCGTTTCTGAGGATATGGCCCCGTTCAACCCGCTGTCTGGAAAGACCACGCAGCCGGGCATAGAGCACATGGCGCTGTCCCGCAGCCTCCAGCATGCTGGCGCGCAACAGCCGGGCATTGATGGACAGGGACATGAAGGCAATGGCAATGGCCGGCATGATCATATGGGCAAAGCCGCCGCGACCCATGGCGGGAAGCCAGCCGAGCTGCACGGAAAACACCAGCACCAGCAGAAAACCCAGCCAAAAATTGGGCATGGACACGCCAAGGAATGACACAAGCCGCACGATATGATCGGGCAGCTTGTTACGGTGGCGCGATGCCCAGACACCCATGGGGATGGAAATGGCAAAGGTCAGGATCAGCGCCAGCCCAGCCAGTTGCAGCGTTGCCGGAAGGTAGTAGAGCAAGTCCGGCAAAACCGGCCTTTGCGTGGCATAGGATACGCCAAAATCCAACCGGAAGGCATGGCCCAACCAATCGAAATATTGAGTGGCAATGGGGCGGTCGAGGCCAAGCATCTGCCGGGCATCTGCCAGCGCCAAAGGCGTTGGCGGCACTTTGGACAGGCGTAAGTAATCCATGGCCGGATCGCTTGGCCCAAGCCGCAGCATGAGAAATATCACCAGTGATGCGCCAAGCAGCATCGGGATCAGCAGCAAAATGCGCCGCAGAATAAAAGCGCCCATGGATCAGTTCGCTTTTGGCTTGATCTGATCGAACGGAATCTCGCTCGACATCGCCCCAAACGGAATGGGGCCAAGCTCTTTTTTGGCAACGGCAATGGCGGTGACATAGGTGAGCGGCAGATAGACGGCTTCATCATGCAATCGGGTCAGAATATCCCGATACAGATCCTGCCGGATGTGTTCATCCGTGGAGATCAGCACGTCGCCGATGTCCTGATCAATCTTCGCCTTGTCCGGCAGGCCAAGCTGCGCCTGATAATCGGCATGGGAGGGAATGCGCATGGAACTGACAAAGGCGTGGGGATCGTAAGGAGGCCCCCAGGTGCGGTTGAAAATCATGCCAAAGCGGCCATCGCGCTGACGCGACAAAATGCTGCTTTCTTCCTCTCCGGTCAGGATAACCTGAATTCCCACCTTACCAAGATCAGCCTGCACAATCTCTGCCATGGATTTGCTGATGGCGTCTGTGCCGATAAAGCATAATTCGATGGACAGCGGCTTGCCATCCTTCTGCCGAACACCTTTCGGCTCAAGGCGCTTCCAGCCAGCATCCTCCAGCAGCTTTTCCGCAACGGATCGATCAAACTGGTAGGGTTTGAGGCCAATATTGGCGTAAGGCACATTGGGGGCAAAAAGAGTGTCAGCGCGTTGCTGGGTGCCATAGAGCACCGTGGCAATCATCTTGTCCTTGTCCACCGCATGGTTGATGGCCTTGCGCACTGCAACATCTTTTGTGGCACCAAGATTGGTGTTGATGGCCAGCACCAAGGTTTCCAGAGGCTGCGACAGCTGTGTTGTATAGGTTCCCATTTTGCGGAAACGCTCAAACGTATCGGGAGAGATCGGCCCATCGGCCCCATAGATCAGATCAATATCGCCGGTCTCAAACGCAATGGCGCGGCTGTTGGGGTCTGGGATCACCTTGACGGTCACACTGTCGAAGGCAGGCTTGCCACCCCAATAGCGGTCATTGCGGACAAACACGTCTTTCTCGCCCAAGCGGGTTTCTTGCAAAACCCATGGGCCAGTGCCAATTGGCTGGGCAATGCCATCCTTTGTGCCGCCCTGCTTGAACTGCGAAGGGGCAATAAACCGAAAGGGCCGGGGCAGGGACAATTCCTGAAGCAAAGGATAATAGGCGTGTTTCAGCGTGATGCGCACATGCAGCGGATCAACAATATCAGCGCTTTCGATTTCATTGGCCAATTCCAGCCATGCATGACGGGAGCGGTTGGCCAGCACCGCATCAATATTGGCTTTTACCGCTGCTGCATCAAAGGCTTCACCGTTTGAAAAGCGCACACCGTCGCGCAATTGAAACGTATAGGTCCGCCCCTCGTTCGAAATCTCCCACGATTGCGCCAGCCATGGCTTAACGGTGCCATCGGCCTGATAACGCACCAGTGGCTCATACACCATGTTTTGCGCAAACATCTGATTGGGTGAATAGAGATGGGGATTGAGCGGGCCGACATTCATGGGCCATGAAAAATTCAACGTCTCGCCCGCCTGCGCATTGGTAAGAGGGCTGCAAAAGGCGAGCGTCAGCGCCAGTGCCGCATGGCGAAAGCAAGTTTTGATCATGGAAGGTCCTGCTGAGCAATCACGAAGTAAGATGTTTTTTCTGATACATCATACTGTCTTTGTCAGGTCAACCGTCTATCGGGACAAAGGCTGGAAGCGGATAAAAAAGGTGATACACCATACATCAGCATCAACGTCGGGAACAATCATGCAGCGCATTACCATCACCATTGACGACGACCTCATGACTGAGCTGGACCGGATGATTCAGGCAAAAGGCTATCAGAATCGCTCTGAAGCCTTGCGCGATCTGGCGCGGGCCGGGTTGAAACAGGCCTCAATCGAGGAGGGGCATATTGCCCAATGTGCTGGTGTTTTGAGCTATGTGTATGACCATGAAGCCAGAGATTTGGCCAGCCGCCTGACCACGACCTTTCATGATCACCATGATCTCTCTGTGGCCAGCATGCATGTGCATCTGGATCAGCACCGCTGTCTTGAGATCAGCGTTTTGCGCGGCAAAACCGAAGAGGTGCGCCATTTTGCCGATCATGTGATGGCAGAACGCTCTGTCACCTATGGTGAGCTGAAAATTATCCCGGCATAAGCATCGAATGGGGACATGGCCGAGCCGGTGTTGTCACATTAGGTTTTTCAGGCCCAGAAGTCCCGAGGCGATGGTCGTCCAGTTCTCCGCTCCCGCATCGTGCCTCGCAAAGAGTGCGCTCTTAATGCCCAGTGTAATCCCCGTTCAGTCTGCTCATGTCGGCGATGACGTCGAGGTCCATTAACGTAGACATAGAAGCGCACAGTTTGTGACTCGTCTGTCCGCAATACGTAAGCCCGCACTACCAACGCCAGATGCGGTCAACTTGCCGCTTACCTTTGACCGGACGCAGCCGAGTCTACCACGTGGCAGCACAATGAGGCATGACGACAAACGCCACGTCGCGGCAACCTTGTGTGCCGCTCTCAATATTCTCGATGGGCTGTTCACGTCATTCGCGACAGCTACGCGCCTCATAAGCAGCCGAAGGTTCGCGCCTGGCAAGGCATCGGCTGGACCTTTCATTCCGTTTTCGACCTGCAGGTGGCCATGAAAAGCTGGCAAGTCATTCACTTTAACGGACCACTCATAACGCTGTGGAGATTAGCATGCCTCAGCTTCTGTTGCCTTCAAGCCGGTTCATCAGGAAAAGTTCTCCAGTACGGCCAGGAACGTATGCCGATCGCCCTGTCCCTCCGTGAGCCGAACGCGGCCTTCGATATCTGCGAGGTGGTGATCCATTAGCTGCTGCGCCTTTGCCAGGTCCTTCGCTTTTATGGCGCTGACGATCAGGCGGTGGTGATCGGCGCCGCAATCGTCCTTCCGCTCTTCCTCATAGAGAGACATAACAAGAGATAAGCGCGCAACAATCTTCGACAGCATCTCCGTCATGACTGCGTTGCCGCCAAGTTCAGCCAGAACGACATGGAACTTGCCCGATAGCACGGTCTTCGACTTCTCGTCACCATGGTGATGGATATGCTCCTCCTCATCCGTCAGCTTTTCAAGAGCATCCAACTGGTCAACGGTCGCGCGGTCCATGACGAGCTCGAGAATGACATGTTCTAGCTTGCGTCTTGCCTCGAACAAGGCCTTTGCTTCTTCGATGCCAGGCTCAGCGACGAATGTGCCACGGTTTTTCTTGCGCTCCAGGAGATGGTCGCTCTCCAGGACGCCGAGCGCGCCACGCACGACTGTCCGGCTGACCCCGAAATGGTCGGCAATCGCATCCTCAAGGATCTTGACGCCTGGCTTGAGCGCACCTTCACCAATCGCCGTGGCAAGCGTGATCCGAATGCGCTCAGTCACGTCATCATTGGCGTTTTCGCCCGTATCCGCCGCACCACCAGCTTTCGGTGCGACCTTGGCGCTTTGGCGGCGCGTCACCTTCTTCATTTCCCTCTCCAGCTCCAATCAAGCGACGTAATTATGTCCATGATAATATTCCTGCGTATATGCGCTTACTGCATAATTCCTTAAATCGGAATCGATTTAAGGAGAAAATTATGCATTAGATTTAAAGTATTACAGCGTCCTTTGTGCGTTTTATAAAACGCACGGCGCTGTAATACCAAAATCTAGATCTTCCCAGCATTTTAAGATGCGCCGGCATCAGAAGCGACCGGCGCTCAGCCTCTTATGCCAAGCGCCATTTTCAATGACCCTTGGTATTCGATGTCAAGCCGCGTGCTGCTTTGTCGATGGCGTTGAAAGCGGAATGCTGTTTTGCATGCAGACCTCTTCGATATGGCGCGCCGAGGTTTTGATAAACGTGATCGCCTCATGGAAGCCGTAGGACTGATGCTGATAGCTCGGATAGCCATATTGGTTGGCCTCATAGGTCTCCCAGTCCGGGATCTCTCCGGCGGCGACACGTTTCTCGAACGCATCCACTAGTGCCAGATAGGCCTCCAGTTCTTCGGCTGTCAGGTCCGGATGGCCAGCGCGCCAGATCGGGTCGTTGATCTCGATGCACTGGCGAGGATTGGCCTTGCGCGGCTTGTCCTCGACGGAGGCGGCGACTTCAAGGGAAAGGTTCAGTTCGGGATTGGCCTTGGCAAGGATGGGGATGATCGTGGCGAAATCGACAATGCCCCGGCCGACCGGACGGGTCTGGAAATCGAGGCCCCCTGTGGCATGGCCGACATAAGCATCTTTGATGTGGGTCTGGCGAACATAGGGAGCCACACGTTTTGCGGCGAAGACCGGATGTTCTGCCCGTTGCAAACCGTTCGCCGTGTCGAAGACGACACCCATGCAATCTTCACCGACCTCTTCGATCAGCCGGAGGATTTCGAAGGAGGTGATCTCGTCATGGGTTTCCATGTTGAGGTGAACACCATTAGCGCGCGCCACGGGCGCCAGCTTCTGCAGCACTTTTTCAATGGCGGTCAATTGCTCGTCCCAGGTGACATCGGTCCGGAAGCGGTCATTGGCCAACCGCCCGCGATATTCTGATTTGAAATTTCCCGGCGACACCCAGAGTTCGCGACAGCCAATTGCTGCGCTCGCTTCGATCATCCTGATAAAGCCGAGGATGACGTCGCCATCGCCGATTGCCCGGAATTCCGGGGCTTCCGCACTGCAATAGGGGTTAATCTTGCCAATACCGGCTTCGAGGTAAAGGCCAAGCTCATCGGCTTTGGCCCTGATGTCGCGCAGTTCGCCCTGGTCCAGCGTCTCACTCATATCAAGGACCGTGCTGAAGAAGATGCCGCCAAGACCGAGCTCCCTGACGTGATCAAGGCTTTTGAGCGGCCCACGCTTCTTGGCTTCGGGCAGTTTTTGTCCGTCAATTCCTAATCTCATGCTCTTCTCCGTGATGTTTCCTGATCGGATGCGCTGCAAAGGCGTTTCCGTTTGATTGGTGGTTGAGCGACCGGTGGGTCAGCCGCGTCGCGGCTGATCTTTCTGTGCACCGGCGTTCCGGCCTTTCGGTGCGAGGTGCTTTTCCAGAAAATACTGGCCGATCGAAGCGATGGTTGTGATGAGGAGGTACCAGAGCGACGCAACACACAGGAGCTCGATGACAAGGAAGTTGCGCGCGTAGATGGCCTGCGCCTGGGTCAGCAAATCCTGCATGCCGATGACGGAGACAATGGCGCTGGCCTTCAACATGCCAATCGCCTGGTTGCCGGTCGGCGGTACGATCAGACGGATCGCCTGGGGCAGAACCACGGCGCGAAGGGTCTGAAGTGGTCGCAAGCCGAGTGATGAGGCTGCCTCCCGCTGGCCCCGGTCGACGGCGGTCAATCCGCCGCGAATGATCTCGCTCATATTGGCGGCTTCATGCAGGCCCAGCGCCAGGAACCCGGCAAGTGCCGGAGTGACGAGCGCGTTGATCGATATGGAGTAGCTGCCGATGCCCACTTCCGGAATGAACAACGCAATGTTGAACCAGAAGAAGATCTGAACAATGAGCGGAACGCCACGGAACCACCAGACGAAGGCGATGGCCAGGGCTTTCAAAACGATATTCTGGCTTGTTGCCATGACGGCAACGATGCAGCCGAACGCGATACCGAACACCATTGCGCCGGCTGTCAGTTGCAAGGTCAGAACAACGCCGCTGAGGATGACTGGATCGACCATGTAATGGGGTATTTCGCCCCATTGAACGCTCTGGTTTCGCGCGACAATGGTGATGAGGAGCGCCAGCGCAAGAATCGCGCTGGTGCCTGATGTAATCTGCCCCCACCGTATCGGCTTGCCGATCGGAGGTGCGATAGCCATGCTGACAGGTTGAGCCAAAAGCGACATGGCTCAGTTCACCGGCATGCTGGCGGCGTCATTGAATTTGACGGTCGTCACGGCGAGCGGGCCAAGGCCCCATTTCTCCATGATCGCCTTGTAGGCACCGCTGTCGACCATGTGTTGCAATGAGGCGATGACCGCGTCACGCAGGTCTGGATTGTCCTTCGATGTCAGCATGCCGAGATAACCGACTGCGAGGCGGACATCCGGAAGCGCCTGAAGGCCAACACCCTTACCGGTCTGGTTTTTCGTCGTATAAACGCTTGTCGCATAACCGTTAACGGTCGCGTCGGCGCGGCCGGTGCGAACAGCTTGCAGGACGTCAGGCATTTTCGGAATCGACATGATATTGATAGGTGTCGAGCATTTTGCCGATGCGACCTCAACCAGACGCGCCTGGAACGTACCGACAGGGACGGCAACCTTTTTGCCGCACAGATCTTCCATGCTCTTGATGCCGAGTGGATTGCCCTTGATGGTCATGATCGTCGTGGCATCAAACATGTAGTCGATGACATCGACCTGTTTTTCCAGTTCTACATCGTCGTTGATGCCGGAAATCGTCATGTCGAAACGCTTGGACAGGACAGCCGGTACGATTGCGGCGCCAGCGCCGACATTGGTCATTTGAACATCGATCCCGAGAATAACGCCGAGGGCTGCGGCAATATCAGCATCGATCCCGATGAGTTTTCCATCCTCCGCCTGGAAGCTGATCGGGGGCGTCAGGTCGGTTGCCACCTTGATGGCTTTCTTGTCCTTGATGGCAGGCGGCAGGCGGTCTGCCAGGGTCTGGTCGAACGCGATACCAGGCAGTTTCGCGACTTCCGCATCGGGCACCATCTTAATGGCGGTCCCTTCTGCAGCAAGTGTCGAGGTTGCGAGCAAAGCGAATGCGATGCCGGCCAGGCTGTCTTTGAGACTTTTCGTGAAGCTGCGCATGTGATCCCCGTTTAACTTTTTATCGGCGTGAATTGACGCAAACCTCCAAGCAATCAGCGTGCCAGCTTGATCGATGTCTTTTCAAGACATTGTTTTTAAAATCTTATTTCTCGCGTCACGATTTGAAATTTTTCCGAAAAAATATTCGCACAAAGATTCGTAAACGTATCGGCTAAAAAATCATCTCATACGTCGATATCGATGCGTGGATTGGCGACTGATCATCTAAACTGCTGTTTAAACGGGGTATTTTGTCGGTTATCCAGAATGAATGGAGGGTGATCTATGGCGAACTGACCCAGAAATCCTTTAGTAAGCTCCTAGAGCTACGCCTAGATTTTGCTCAATGCATAAGCGAAGTCGGCAAAAATTGCACATTTTTTAAATCCGAAAATATTTTCGGCTGAAAATTATTGAAAATATACGAATCTATAAAATGCAAAAATATCTTTTAAAAATCTGTAGCTTAGTAAGTTTTGTTGATTGAGGATCGTCAATTGGCATGCGGATTGCTGCTGTCGTTGCCATGACCGACACCGTAGGCAACATCGTCGACCGACCAAATCTCTGCCTTGTGCCTCAAAGCCTTGAGCGCTTTGACGACACGGCGCAACTGAAGGGGACATTCATGGCAGAGACCTCGAAGGCCGCAGAGGGCAAGCATCTCAGCATTCGCGGTCTGACCCACAGCTATGGCGGGCAGAACGTGATCAGCGACATCTCGTTTGAGATAGAGGCTGGCGAGATCGTCGCTCTTCTCGGGCCAAGCGGCTGTGGCAAATCGACCGTCCTGCGTGCCATCGCGGGGCTGATCCAGCCGAAGAGCGGGGTTATCAAGCTAGGCGGCCATGACCTTGCCAATGTTTCGGCCCGCTCCCGCGGCATCGGCATGGTGTTCCAGAATTACGCCCTGTTTCCGCATCTGACTGTGGCCGAGAACATCGCCTACCCACTGGCCTGCCAGCAGGTTCCGCGCGCAAAGCGCAGGGAAAGGGTGGAGGAAATGCTCTCACTCGTGCAGTTGAAGAGCTATGGCAACCGGCTGCCACGCGAACTTTCCGGCGGACAGCAACAGCGTGTCGCGGTTGCCCGCGCCATTGCCGGACGGCCCTCGCTTCTGCTGCTCGATGAACCGTTCGGGGCGCTCGACCGGGCGCTTCGTTTCGATCTGCAGGTCGAGCTTCTGCATTTGCAAAAGACGCTCGGGATCACGACGCTGATCGTTACGCATGACCAGGAAGAAGCCCAGAGCCTCGCCGGTCGGCTCGTGCTGATGAACAAGGGCAATGTCGAGCAGATCGACACGCCAATGGCCGTTTATGACCGCCCGAAGACATTGTTCGTCAACACCTTCATTGGCCAAGCCAATATGCTGCATGGGACGGTGGAGCGGCTGGATGCAGAGGCAACCAGCATCGCTCTGGTGAACGGCAAGGCCATTGTTCTGCCGCGTCGGCTGAATTTTACGATCGGTTCCAAGGTGACAATGACCTTCCGCCCCGAGGATGTCCGCCTGTCTGCCAGCCCGAGTGACTTTGCCTTGCCGGCCAGGGTGACCGTATCCGTGCCACTTGGGCCGACGCTGGTTCACGATCTTCTTCTTGACGATGGGACAGGCCTTCGCGCGTCGCAGGTCCGCAGCCCTTCCACCTTCATTCCAGAGCCGGGAGCCCGCCTCTTTGCCGAGATCGACACCGCCAGGTGTCACGCCTTTCCGAGCGAACCGGAAGCATCCAGTCAATGAACAACAACAGAGGTGAACAGATGCAAAACTTCAATATCACAAGACGCCATTTCGGACTGCTCGCCGCCGGTGCGGCTGTGGCCGCCACGCTGCCCTTTGCTGCCCGCGCTGCTGGTGGCACAGCTGTCGCCGCGACCTTCCCCGGAAACTGGGAGGACGGCTACCGCTCCGTGCTGACGCCGCTCGTCAAGGACGCCGGTTTCGACCTGACGGTCGCTCCCGCCTTGGCGCAGGACCAGCTTGCCAAGGTGATGGCAAGCCCCGGCAACCCGCCTTACGACACCCTGCTGATGTCGCCCGGCCAAATGGCCGTCGCCATCGACAACGACCTCATTCAGAAGATCGATCCGTCAAGGCTCAAGAACTGGAGCATGCTCGATCCGGCATTCCAGGGCGAGTACGGTCCGACCGTGACGGTCGAAGTCAATGGTATCGCTTATAACCCGGATCTGGTGCCAGCTCCGAAAGGCTATCGCGACCTGTTCGAAAACCCGGCTTATAAGGGCCTGGTATCCTGGACCGGTTTCGCCTCCAACACCGGCGTGATGGCCTATACCGAAATCGCCAGGATTTTTGGCAAAGGTCCGACTGACATGGACGCCGTGTTCAAACTGTTCAAGGACAATCCCGAGCAGATCAAGGGCGTCGTCGCCAGCACAAACCACCAGATGACATTGTTCCAGCAGGGCGAAATCGCCGTCTTCATGTGCTCGACCGGCAATGTTGCGCGCCTCAAGTCCATGGGCCTCAAAGCCGAGTTCGTGCAACCGGAAACCGGCTCTCCGGCGGCTCCCGTCAACATCCATCTGACCAAGGGCGCGAAAAACATTGATGCAGCCTATGCCTATATGGACGCCGCCATCTCAAAGGCCGCTCAGGACAAGCTGAAACTGCCACCGACCGAGATGTTCCCGACCAATAAGGAGGTCGCTCTTACACCGGGCATCGAGGCCTATGTGAAGCGCGAACAGTTGGCAACGCTGGTCTATCCGGACTGGGCGGCGATCAACAAGAACCGTGCGGAATGGATCCGCCAGTTCGATGCTCTCGTCGCCGGTTGAGGGTTCACAATGAAAGCGAGCGGTTTCCCATACATTGTCCCGATGCTTCTGCTGTCGGTGGCGTTCTTTGCGACGCCGCTCGCCGTTCTCGTCGGATTCAGCTTCATCGGCCCCGACGGCCTCTCTCTCCACAATTACGCACGGTTTTTTGGCGATGCATTTAACTACCGTGTTCTGGTCAACACCGCCACGCTCGGTCTCCAGACCATTGCCAGCACGACCCTGCTCGGTGTTCCGATCGCGCTTTTCTATTGGCACAGTGGCAAGACCGCGCGACAGGTTATCATCTTTCTGACACTTATTCCGATGCTGACCAGCAATGTGGTTCGGACCTTTGCCTGGATCGTCATTCTTGGGCGACAGGGACCGATTAGCGAGGCATTTATGGCGCTTGGGCTCGCGGACCGCCCGTTCACGCTGCTGTCCACCGAACTCGGTCTCGTCATGGCCATGTGTCAGATCGACCTGCCTTTGATCATCTTGCCTTTGATTGCCATTCTCTCGCGCACGCCGTTGCAGTTCACCGAGGCGGCGCAGGTGTCAGGCGCGGGTCCATGGCGTATCTTCGTGACGGTTCTCCTGCCAATGATGCTACCCGGCCTGCTGGCGGGTTGGATCCTTGTGTTTGCCAGTACCAGTGCGTCCTTCGTCACCCAGGCTGTCATCGGTGGTGCGCGAAACGTCTATGTGCCGCAGTTGATCTATCGAGAAGTGGGCACGCTGTTTGATTGGCCGATGGCCTCTGCCATCGCCGTTGTCCTCCTTCTGTCGACCGGCATCCTTCTTGTCACCATGACCATGATTTCACGTCACAGGAGGCTTGTCGGCCATGCATAATCATCGCGAAAACCCGATCCCGACCCTTCTCTACAAGGCATTTGTTTTCGGCTTCGGCAGTCTCAGCCTGATCTATCTGGTGGCGCCCATTGTCATTGCGATCACCATGTCGTTCACCTCGGGCCAGACGCTCAAATATCCGCCGGAGGGTTTTTCTCTGCGCTGGTATGAGGCGCTGATTGATCCCGTTCGCTCAGGAACAGAACACATCGCAGCTGGCAATTCACTGAAGATTGCAGGCCTCGCGGTGCTCGGATCGCTGCTGTTTGCCGTGCCTGCCACCATTGGCATGGCACGGATGCGCCGTAGCACGGTCAATGCGCTGGAGCCGTTTCTGTTGGCCCCGCTCGTCCTGCCAAGCCTGGTGTATGGTCTGGCGGCGCTGATCGTGGCGAATTTCGTCGGCTTCCAGCCTTCGCTCTGGCTCACCGTCGTCGGCCATGTCGTCGTCTTCGGGCCACTGATGTACCGCGCCGCTTCCGTTGTCGCGCAAGGGATCAATCCGTCGCTGGCCGAGGCCTCAACCGTGATGGGTGCAACCTGGTACACGACGCTCCGGCGCGTGATCCTGCCGCTGCTGACACCAGGCATTCTGGCTGGCGCCTTCCTCGTCTTCATCCAGTCCCTCGACAACGTCTCCGTCTCGCTTTTCCTTGCCGACGCGCAAACGACCGTGCTGCCGCTTCGCATGTTTGCATTGATCGAGGAGTCGCTCGATGTCCGGGTGGCCGCAATGTCAGGAATCCTGATCGGGCTGACGCTCGTGGTGATGCTGGTTGCAAGGCGGGTGCTGGCGCCATCCCGTCAAGCCTGACCGAAAATATATCTGGAAGGAATACCCAATGACCATACATGCTAACACGTCAGGCACCTATCGCATCGGATCACTGCTTGCCGATTTCCAGCCGGATTTCGATTTTGCGGCCCCTTTGCCTTTGCCCGTCGAAGAGTTCGAGGATCGTCTGCGGCGCATTCGCCGCCAGGCTGTCGAAGCTGGCCATGATGCGCTTGTCGTCCATACCGGTGGCGTTGGCTGGTTCCATACCTCCAATCACTATCTTCGCTATATCTGCGACTGGATGCGTGAGGGCGTGCTGATTATCCCTACGGATGTCGATAGGCCTATGGTGCTTTTATCCTTCTTCACCCAATCCGTGCTTCTACCGCCGGGTGGCGAACCGGTGCTGGTGGAAGATATCTGGCAGATTGGTCCGATCGGCCGCGAATATGCCGATCGTCCAGGAGATTCGGTGATCAAGACGGCTGAGAAATGCGCCGAACTGTTGGCAGGCATGGGCTTGGCGAGAGGGCAGGTGGGCCGCATTGGTGATCGCACTTCGCTGACCTTCTGGGCCGCTCTGGACGAGTTGATGCCCAAAGCCAAGTTCGTCGCTGACAATGCCATTCTCGACCGGATGCAGAAAGTGCGCTCGCCGCGCGAAATCGAGATGTTCCGAGCTGCTGCCCAGCTTGTCAGCATCGCCACGCAGGCGGCCTATCATTTGGCTAAACCCGGCGTGACAGACCATGAGATCTATGCCGCCTTCTCGCAAGCACAGCTTTCCTTCGGCGGAGAGAGCGGTGACGGCTACCAGATCGGCATCAACGAGTTCGGCACCCATTGCGGCAAGCCCTATGGCCATGTCGTGCGAAAGGGTGATCTCATCAATCTCTATGTTTCCAACATCACCTATCGCGGCTACACGGCCCAAACCGCCCGTATGATTGCCGTTGGCGACATCACCAAGCGGCAGGAAGAGGTGCTGGCCGCCTGCACAGACGGTGTGAAGCGGGCGGAAAAGCTGATCCGCCCGGGCGCGCTGATGCGCGATGTCAACAATGCAGCCTTCGAGCCGATGATCGAGCGCGGCATGCTGTCTTCGCCTGAAGCGCGCACCATGCCTTACAACTGGGCGCCGATGGAGGATGGCAGTGCGCGGCTGATCCCGCGCCAATACGTGAAGAATATCGACTGGGAGGCGCAAGGCCGCACCTTGATGCATGTCTACCCGGCAACCCATGGCCCGCATAACCCTAATCTCGGTCATTCCGTTGGCATGGCCGGCGGGCAGAACAGCTTCAACATATCCTCGCACAATCATGACCGGATGGAAGAGGGCATGGTATTCGTGCTGCACACGCAATGGCTTGAGCCAATGTCTGCTGGCTGTAACATCGGTGACATGTATGTTGTCACCAAGGATGGGTTCGAGAACCTCTCCCGCCACACTCCGCTTGAAACGCACCGCATTGCTGCCGAGGCCTGATATGACCGACCATACCCATTTCGATTTCGCCAAGCTCAACGAGCGAGAGCGTTACAAACTCCTGATCGGAACCGTGATCCCGCGCCCGATTGCGCTGGTGACGACTGTGAGCAAAGATGGCCAGCCGAATGCTGGTCCGTTCAGCTTCTTCAACGTACTAACCCACGATCCGGCAATCGTCGCAATAGGTGTCGAGAACTATTCGGACATGCGCTTCAAGGACACCGCCCGCAATATCCGTGAGACCGGTGAATTCACAGTCCATATCTGCGATAATGCGCTGGTTGACCAGATGGAAGTTTGCGCCATCAAGTTCGGCCCCGAGGTCGACGAGATGGAAGAGGCGGGTCTTGCGACCGTTCCCGGTCAGATGGTGCGCAGCCCCCGTATTCTGGCCGCTCCTGCAGCTCTGGAATGCCGCCGCCACACAACGCTTCAGGTCGGCCCGGCCCGCGAGATCATTCTCGGCGAAGTCATCGGCGTGTTCGTCCGCAGCGATGCCGTCAATCCTTCCAACCTGCATATCGACCAGCAGCTTATGGATGCCGTCGGCCGTATGGGAGGACACACCTATGCCCGCACCCGTGACCAGTTCGATATCAAAACGCTGACGCCTCAAGAATGGGAAAGCCGGAAGATTGGCGAGACGCTGACAACAGAATAAGCGGCACAGACGGCTCTGCGGGGAGGACGGTTTGGTGCGCCTCATGGTTTCACAAGGCGCACCGAAAACGAATTATCCAAGGAACTCGATCAGATCTCGATTGAGCCGGTCTGGAGCTGCGGCAAACAGGCCGTGGGGCTCGCCTTCGTATTCGATAAGTTTGGCACCTGCGATCCCATTGGCCGCTGCTCGACCTGCAGGGTCAATAGGCACGGTCTTGTCTGCCGTGCCATGGATGACCAGTGTGGGAATGGTGAACGCGGCAAGATCTGGCCTGAAATCGGTCTTACCAAATGCATCGACGCAATCAATTGTCGCTTTGGGGCTGGCCATGATACCGAGAATGAATGACCAATCCAATACGCCCTGGCTCACCGGACTGGTGACCAGGCCGACGCCGTAAAAGGTCTTGGCAAAGCTCTGAAGAAACGCAAACCGGTCTTCGCGAATATCCTTCTTCATACCCTCAAATACGCTGGCGTCGACACCCTCAGGATTGCTTTCATCCTTGAGAAGATATGGCACCACGGAGGCCACCAGTACCGCCTTGGAGACCTTTGAAGCCCCGTGTCGTGACAGGTAGCGGGCGATCTCGCCGCCACCCATGGAAAAGCCGACGAGCGACACATCCCGAACATCCAGGCTATCGATCACGCTGGCGAGGTCATCGGCAAACGTGTCGTAATTGTAGCCATCGGCTGGATGTCCCGACTGACCAAATCCACGTCGGTCGTAAGTGATGACGCGAAAGCCCGCCTCCAGAAGAGCAAGTGTCTGATATTCGAACATATCGCCGGTCAAGGGCCATCCATGGATAAGCACCACCGGGCGGCCTTTCCCCATGTCTTTTACGTGCAATTTTGTACCATCTTTCGCTTCGATAAAAGCCATCCTGAACCTCCTTTGATGATGGCAGGCAAACGCCACGAGGAGGTTCCTGTTCCATCTCAAGAGCATTTCCAGGAAAAGTGTGAAGCGGTTTCGTTTGCAAATGCGTAAAACAAAGACCTGGAGCATTTCGGCGATTCAACGACACGCGGAAATGATCTGGCTCGATTTTGCCTCGCAGCCCGCCGGTTTGCCGGCTGCACACGCGGTGCCGGTTAGCGACTGCGTCACCGGGTTGGTTACAGCGCGCTCCGATCAGGGCTTACAATGGCTAGGACCGTCTGAATGTTGAAAGCGAGGCGTCTTTCCAAAGCTGCCCGCGTCATCATTCGCTGCCCGTAGACGATTGAACTGGTGGCTTGGTTGGTGAAATAGTAGTAGCAGATCGAGGTGATCGTCAGGCTCAGTTGGATCGGATCAATTCCAAGACGAAAGGTGCCATCCGCCTCACCACGCCGCAGGATGTCATCAACGAGTGGCCGGGAGCTGGCAGCACCTTCCCGGATGGCGCGGGACTTTTTGAAGTGGATGGCTTTCAACTGGTTCTCGGAGTTCAGGATGGTAATGAATTCCGGGTGTTCAAGATAATATGTCCAGACGAACGTGACCAGGGCGATCAGCGCGTCGCGCGGGGGTAGCTGCTCGAGATTCAACGCTGCCTCGGCGTCCCAGACATCGCGATAGACCTTCTCGATCACCGCCTGATAGAGCAACTCCTTATTACCGAAATACTGGTAGATCATTCGCTTGTTGATCTCTGCCCGTTCAGCAATGGCTTCAACCCGGGTGCCAGTCAGACCATTTGCCGCAAACTCGACAGCGGCAGCCTCCAGAATTCGGTTTTGAGACAAATCTGGCCTGCGCGGATGGCGGCGCCGAGGCTGCTTCTGCTTTTCTTCCGTCACGATGACCCTCACTTGAAGAACTGCGTCCTTGCCTTAGCCTAGATTCAAACGGCGATTTCGGCCCGGCCATTGCTGATGTTCGATAAGGCGTTTTTACGGCCTGCGTCAACAGCTTAGAGTGATTGGCAAAGTAACCAATTCGTTATTTATGCAACCTATCTCTATAAAAAATATGGATAAAAATAATTTATTTGAAAGAATTTGTCATCGGGGCGTTAAAAAACCCTCTTAAAGCAAGGGGCGAATTGACTGAGGGCACTGGCTGAAACACCGTTGTGTTTCGACCCGCGTAATTTTGACGATGTGATCCTGGAAAAACAGTGAAGAATATGGTCGGTCATTCCATTGATATCGTAGACCTGGAAAAGCGCTTTGAGCACGTGCAGGTTCTAAAGCGAATCAACCTTCACGTCCGTGAGGGTGAATTCCTGACGCTGCTTGGCCCGTCCGGGTGCGGAAAATCGACGTTGTTGCGGCTGCTGGCTGGTTTCGAACCTTCCACAGACGGGCATATCATGATCGCAGGACGTGACGTGTCCTCGCTGCCACCGAAGCGACGCGGCATTGCCATGGTTTTCCAGAACTATGCGCTCTATCCGCATATGACGGTCCGTGCGAATCTGGCCATGCCGCTCGAAATGGCGCGTTTGTCGTTCAGCCAGCGTCTGCCGGGTGCCTCGCTTCTGTCATCAAGGGTTCGCGGTATCCGCAAGGATATCGAGACAGATGTCGGCAAGACTGCAAGGCAGCTTGGTCTCGAAACGCTGATGGATCGCAAGCCTTCACAGCTGTCCGGCGGCCAGAGACAACGTGTGGCGGTCGGTCGCGCAATGGTCCGGCATCCCGATGTCTTTCTGATGGACGAGCCGCTCTCGAACCTGGATGCGAAATTGCGCCAACAGTTGCGCGATGAGATCGTCGACCTGCACCGCCGGACTGGCATCACCTTCATTTACGTCACCCACGACCAGACCGAGGCGATGACGATGTCAGATCGGATTGCAATTATGGAAGGCGGAGAGATCAAGCAGTGTGGAGCACCGGCAGAGATTTATGACCGGCCAGACTATCTTTCCGTCGCACGGTTTGTCGGCACAACGGCGATCAATGAGATGCCGGTGACGATCAGCAAGGGAGCGGTATCAATCAACGGTCGGCCATTGCATCTGACATTGCCGGGCATAGCAGATGGGTATTACCAACTGGCGATCAGGCCGGAGCGACTGTATCCGATCGAAAATGGCCCCGCCGATTTTTCACTGCGGGTCGACCAGGTAGAGTTCGCGGGCAACGATGTCGGCATCCGCTGCGACGGCACTGAGATCGGTGCGGGGACCGTGCGTGTGCAACTGCGACCTGAGAGTTTTGCGCGACTGGCGACGGGTCGCAAGATCAGCGAAAGGATTGCGCTGCGGATCGCCTCCGATGCCGCACTCATCTTTGATCAAAGCGGTCGTCGTGTTCCAGTGCCGCTTCCTTTGCCAGCTCCGGTGGAGGAGGCATGTTATGATGTCTCTGTCTGATCTGCACTCTCATTCGTCTACGGTCGCGTCGAAGCGCTTCAGTTATGCCGTCGTTGCGGGCGCCTTCGCGGCTCCTGCCTTCCTGCTGCTGGTCGCAACGGTAGTTGCGCCGATCTTTGTCGTGGTCCTGATCAGCTTGACCGATTACCGTCTCGGTCGGCTCACCTTGAATTTTGTCGGCCTCGGCAACTATGTCAGAATGATCAATGACCCGTTCTTCTGGGCGGCCTTGCAAAACAGCGCACTTTATACGGCAATTGTCGTACCCGTATCGGTGTTCGGCGCGCTGTGTGTTGCCGTGCTCCTCGATGGTCGCCGCCGTTCGCGACGTTTCTACGAAATCGTCTACTTTCTGCCGGTCACTTCCACGCTGACGGCCATGTCGATCGTCTGGAGCTATCTGCTCAATGGCCATATCGGGCCTCTGGCCAGCCTGTTGGAAGCACTGGGCTTACCGGCTCTCGATTTTTTCGCCGATGGCACGCTTGCGCTGATCGGCCTTGCCATCATCGGTATCTGGCATCTCTTCGGCTTCAACCTGATCCTGTTTCTGGCGGGGCTCACGGTCATTTCAAGCGAACTGAAGGAGGCGTCCGCCCTTGATGGAATGGACAGCTTTTGGGACCGTCTGCGTTACATGACATGGCCGCTTCTGGCACCCACGACCATCGTGGTTGTCGTTTTGAGCTGCATCCAGGCTTTTCAGGTCTTCGACACCGTGGCGGTTCTGACCAATGGTGGTCCCTATGGCGCCACCGAGATGCTGCTGCACAAGATCAACACGGATACGTTCACGGGCATGAAAGCCGGTTATGGCAGCGCACTGACGGTCGTCTATCTGCTGTTGATCGGGACATTTTCGATTGTCCATGTCGGCTTGAGCAACAGAAAGGCGCATTTTTGATGGCTCGCTCCACGCTTCGCGCCTTCCTGTCCCATGCCGTTCTGCTGGGCGGTGCCTTTCTCATGGTCTATCCGTTCTTCTGGATGTGGCGGGCGTCAACACAGGCTCCCGGGGAGATATTCGGCAGCCTCAATGATACGCCGCCGATCCTGACATCAATATCAGAGAACTACACGCGGGCGCTGTTCGACTCTCCCTTGCCACGGTTCATGCTGAACGGTGTCATCATGACCGGCGGCATTCTCCTGTTTCAGATCCTGACCACGGTGACCTGTGCCTATGCGCTGGCGAAGTTCAAGTTTCGCGGCCAGCACGTGCTTTTCGCAATTGTTCTGATCAGCCTCTCCGTTCCCGCCCAGGCAACCGCTCTGCCGATCTTCATGGTGCTCGCCAAGTTCGGGCTTCTGGATACCTATGCGGGCGTGATGCTGCCCTATCTGACCTCGGGCTTTGCGATCTTCATGTTCTATCAGTTCATTCGCTCGTTCCCAGACGAGATTCTCCTGGCCGCACGGCTGGATGGGATGAGCGAGATAGAAATTGTCGTCCGCATCATTCTGCCAGCGATGAAACCTGCCATTGCCGCCTTCGCGATCTTCTCGATCACCTTTCATTGGAACGATCTCTATTGGCCAATGATCGTGATCAGATCCATCGATCTGTCACCGCCAACGCTCGGCCTCCTGTTCTTTCGGAGCCAGGAAGGCGGAGACAGCTTCGGGCCTTTAATGGCCTGCGCGACCCTGATCACCGCACCGCTGATCCTGTTGTTTCTCGCCGCACAGCGCGGGTTCGTACAGGGCGTTACGATGACCGGCGTCAAATGATACGGACCTGCCCGGCGGCCACCGGGCAGGTCCGAAAGTCAAGACCACTCCACCTTGTAGGAAACACCATGAAAATGAAAAACATCTTCGCGGCTGCAGCCCTGACCGTGTTGGGGACTGCACCGGCTTTCGCCGCTGATCCAGTCACGCTGACCTTTTATCACACACGACTTGCCTTTATGCAGCCTATTCTGGAGGGTTTCAAGAAGGCACATCCAGAGATCATCATCAACGAGCAGGCACCAGCCCAAAACTACAGCGCTGGTGACCAAAGCGTCATTCGTGGAATGATGACGGGCTCGACGCCGGATGTCTATCTGGCCTCCTACTCCTCCATTCCCACCCTCGTTGGTGTGATGAAGGATCGGGGCGAGACAAGCTCACTTGATCCGATGCTGACCAAGGAAGGCAAGGACTGGCAGGCGGCCAATTATGCCCCCGCCATTCTCGACCTCGCAAAGGTTGATGGCCAGCAGTATGCCATGCCGTTTACGGCCTCCCTGCCGCTTCTCTACGTCAACAAGGATTTGGTCGAAAAGGCCGGTGGCAGTATCGATCAGTTCCCGACCACATGGGATGGCGTCATTGATCTGGCAGCCAAGATCAGCAAGCTTGGCAACGGCGTCTCGGGCATCGGCTTCTCTGTCGGTGGACTGAGCGATGACTGGTACTGGCAGATGATGGTGATGAGCGCTGGCGACCAGATGCTTGACGCCAAGGCCACCGGCATCGGTTATGATAACAAGGCAGGGCTGGAAGCTCTGCGCATCACCCAGGATCTGGCGGTGAAGACAGGCATGTCCGTTTATGCCGACCCCAAGCCTGCGCAGCAGCAGTTCTTTGCCGGGAAGATTGGCATGGTCGTGGAGTCGCCGTCCGATCTCGTGGCCTATGAGACCGCCATCGGCGACCGCTTCACCATGCGCACCGTCCGCTTCCCGCTGATCGACGCCAAGAAGGGCGGCCTGCCAGCTGGCGGTAATGCCCTGATGGTGTTTTCGAAAGATGCCGCCAAGCGCGCAGCCGCCTGGGAGTTCGTCAAATACATGACCAGCGCCTCCGTTCAGGCCGACGTCTCCAAGGCAAGCGGCTACATGCCGGTCAACGTTCAGGCTGCCAAGGCGCTCGAGAGCTTCTATGCGGAACATCCGAACTTCCAGACGGTCTTCAAGTCGATGAATGCCGCCATGCCATGGTTTGCCTATCCCAACAACACGGCGGATGGTGTCTGGAAGGGCGTGGCACCAATCCTGGACCAATTGCAGCGGGGCAAGATCACGCCTGAGGCTGCCATGCCGAAGATTCGCGAGCATGTCGCGGGTGTGATGGCGGCAAAGTAATGCAAGTCGGGCGCACCCCTTGGTGCGCCCGACCCCGCCCTGCGGTGCTCCGCGCCTTGAGCGGCAGGTACAGATTAAAGCTTCCAAGGAAAGATGATGAAAATAGCGATCTTGGCCGATCCTCACATCGGCTCTCAAAACCACGTATTCGTCGAAAACTGGAAGGCGGCTGTCAAAACCGTCAACGGCTGTGACGATGTGGGACTGGCAATTGTTCTCGGTGATCTGACGCTGGATGGTGCAAATATCGAGGCAGATCTGGCCTTTGGTGCGGCTAAACTCAAGGAGATCATGGCCCCGGTTCTCGTCCTGCCGGGCAATCACGATGTTGGCGATATTGCCCGCGACAGCGTGCAGCCCGCAGATGAGGCTCGTCTTGCGGCCTGGGGAAAACATTTTGGCTCTTGGTATTGGCACAGTGACGCCGCTGAGGGCTGGAGGTTGATCGGCCTGAACAGCCAGATTATCGGCTCAGGCCTACCAGCCGAGGAACAGCAATGGTCGGCCTTGGAGCGCATGTTGAAGGGGAGGGGCGACCGCAAACCGGTGTTGTTTCTCCACATGCCTCTCTTTCTGAAAGACTGGAACGAAGCCGACAGGCCGGCATGGGCGCTGAAGACGGAAGGTCGCCAACGGTTGCAGCGGCTGATCACCGAGCACGCCTTGTTCGCGGTGGTCTCAGGCCATATGCATCGCACGCTGCATCGGCGGCAGAAGGATGAGCCGGTGTTGATCTGGACGCCTGCATCCAGCTTTCTGGCCCGCGACGAGTCCATGCCAAGCCAGCCGGGAAAAGAACTGCTGGGCGTGACATTGCTGGATTTCGGCAAGGATGACATCTCGGTTGAATTCATGGCTATAGATGGGCTGATGAAGAGCTATATCGAAGATTACAACGGCTCGATTTATCGCTCGCCTGCGAAAACGGCCTGAGGACAAGCTATGACCTGGTTTAGTTATCACGGTGGCCATAGCGGGCAGTTCTGCGACCATGCGAAATCCACTCTTGCTGACGTGGTCGAGACAGCAATCGACCGCGGCTTTACCCATTACGGGTTGAGCGAACACTGCCCGCGGTATCGGGATGAAGATCTCTATCCCGGTGAAGAAAGGTTGGGGGTTGCTGGCCTGACGCGTCAGTTCGATGACTATGTGGATCACGCATTCAAGCTTCGTGACGCCTATGCGGACCGGATCGAGTTGCTGATCGGCTTCGAGACCGAGAAATTACCGCCGGATACCTGGCTTGCCAAGATGGAGGCCATACGGCGCGCTCATCCATTCGATTACATCGTCGGCAGCGTCCACGATATCGACGGGTGTTGGCTCGATTACTCGGCACAATCCACTGAAGCCCTCAAGCGGGAATTGGGGGGCACCGATGCCTTCCAGATCGCCTATTTCCAATCGGCAACCGACATGGTGCAGCGTCTTCGTCCAGATGTCGTTGCCCATCTCGATCTTGTCCGAAAATATGAGCCTGCAGGCTTTGAATTTTCTACCCCTGTTCTGCGCGAGGTGGACATTCTTCTGGAAGCAATCGAGGCCTATGGCGGCATATTGGATGTCAATTGTGCCGCCTTTCGCAATGACTACGGCCCGGTTTACCCGCTACCGCACATACTCAAACGTGTCCGCCATATGGGCATCCGCGTGACCTTGGGTGATGACAGCCACGGCGTTGACACCGTGGGCGTCGGCCTTGAGCAGTCCGTTGCTGCAATCCGAGCTGCTGGCTTTGAGAGCATTGCATACCTGACACGTGCAAATGGATGGCTCCAGGCTGACATAGACGATGTCGCTCCCGGAAAAATCTGAGAGCGTTGTTATGCCAGCACTTCATGCGCTTACCATCCGGCCCGCAACCCCGGATGACATCGATTTCGTCATGCGTGTCGAACGGCTCCCCGGCTATCCAGAGCGCGTGGGTACCTATTCGGTTCAGGAACACGAAAGCCGAATGGCTGACCCAAACTGCCGATACCTGATCGGTATGTGTGAAGCAAAGCCCGTGGGCTTCGCGGTGTTGAGGCCCGATGACGGCATGGGAAATGTTGTGATCCGCCGTCTTGCTGTGGAGCAGTCCGGGAGCGGCATCGGCAGCGCGTTTGTGCTGCGTCTCTGCACGAATGTTTTCGCAGACCCGACAATTGGTCGTCTGGTTCTCGATGTCCTTCCCTCAAATGCGATTGCACGGCGCGTCTATACCAAGCTGGGCTTTGTCGAAGAGGGACTGATGCGCAGTGCATTGCGCTACCCGGATGGCCGTCGCGCAGATTTGCTTTTGATGGCGCTTCTGCGCGACGACTGGCTCGGCGTAGCTTCGGTGCTGGTTCGTTAGAGTTTCCAAGGGAAAAGCGGAACCCGGTTTTTACCTGACAAACTCTAGGTTTCGATCCGGACTGGAATTGCTTTCGATGCCGGTGTCTTCGACATCTCGTCATGATGGTCAATGGCGATCAGCACGTTTGCTTCAGGATAATAAGTGCCGATCGTCCCTTTTGGCAGATTATGAGCGGTGACAGTCAAGCCACCGAGCTCTCGGCGAACGCGGTCGCCGAAATCACTGACGAGTGTGACAACCTGCCCCGGTTTAAGTCCCGATGTCGCGATGTCGCTTTCGCACATCAACAGGACGTCGCGGGTACCCTCTATGCCGCGAAAGCGGTCGGAGTAACCATAGATTGTCGTGTTGAACTGATCGTTCGATCGCATTGTGACAAGTCTGAACCGGCCGTCGGCATCCTCGAAGGACAGCGCATTCATTTGGCTGGGCGTTGTGAAGACAGCCTTCTTTTCCTCGGTTTTCCAGACGCGTTCATGAGCTGCATTGCCGCGATAAAACCCGCCCGGCTGGAACATGCGCGCATTATAGTCCTTAAAGTCCTCGGGATAGGTCGCTTCGATCAGGTCTCGCACGAGGCTATAGTCACCTTGCCATTCATCCCATTTCAGTGTCGGCCTTGCGGCAAGCGTCGCCTTTGCAATGCCGGTGACGATCGCCAGTTCGCTCTTCAAATGTTTGGAGGCGGGAGGTCGTTTGCCGAGTGATCCAGAAATATGGGAGAAGCTATCCTCGATGGATACGGCTTGATTTCCCGTGGTCTGCTCATCGATCTCTGCACGCGACAGACAGGGAAGGATATAGGCCTGCTTGCCAGGAAAAAGATGGCTCCGGTTTAGTTTGGTGGAGACCATCACAGTCAGCTCCTGGCGAGCCCAGGCGCGTTCCATCTCCTTTTGATCTGGTACGGCGCGGACAAGATTGCCTCCCAGAGAAATGAAGGCTTTGATCTTGCCAGCCATCAGCCCTTTCATGGCATCGACGATGGTCGTGCCGTCCTCGGTCGGGGGATCGAAATCGAAGAGCTCCTTCAACGTGTCCATGGGAATAAGCTTGGTCTTCTCAGCGATCCCGACGGTTCGTTGACCTTGTACATTCGAATGGCCCCGAACAGGACAGCAACCAGCCCCTTCGCGCCCGATATTGCCGCGCAGAAGCAACAGATTGACCAGCATGGCCACATTAATCGCGCCTTGTGAATGCTGCGTCAGGCCCATGCCGTAGACACCGATGACCCTTTCCGCGCTGATATAGATTTCGCCGGCACGCCGGATCGCCGCCTCGGTCAGGCCGCTTTCACGCTCGATATCGGCCCAGCTCGTCGTTCTGACCAGGGTTATAAAACTATCGAAGCCTGTCGTGTGCTCATTGATGAACGCCACATCGAGCACACGCTTTTGTCCATTGGTCACCGCTGCGTCGTCAGCTTCGATGACAACCTTGCAGAGACCCAGTATTGCAGAAATGTCCCCGCCGGCCCGGACTTGGAGATACTCGTCTGAAATCTGCGTTTCGCGTCCCGTCAGCATGTCAACCGGGCTTTGTGGATTGACGAATGATACCAGCCCCTGCTCGACAACCGGGTTGAATGTGACGATGCGCGCACCGCGCTGCTTGGCCTCCTGCAATGGGTGAAGGAAGCGCGGACTGTTCGATCCCGGGTTCTGGCCGAAAAAGAAAAATGCGTCGGCCTTCTCCAGATCTTCCCAGACAATGGTGCCAACAGGCGAGCCGATAACCTTCTGAAGCCCGACCGAAGTCGTCTCATGGCACATGTTGGAACTCTGGGGCAGGTTGTTGTTGCCGTAGACCCGCGCGAGCAGGGCGTAGAGATAGGATGCTTCAAGACCGGCATGGCCGGAAGAGTAGAAGACGACGCTGTCGCACGGCAATGATTTCAACGTCGCGCCGATTTCAGAGAAGGCCTTGTCCCACGTCACCTCAACATAGCGGTCCGTTCCAGCGTCATAGCGAAGAGGATTGGTCAGCCGCCCGGTCTGTTCGAGGTCATAGTCTTTCCAGTTCCTGAGCTCGGCAACAGTGTGACGGCTCCAGAAATCAGGCGTGCAGCGCGCGCTGGTCAGGTCCGAGATCGTTGCCTTGGCCCCGTTTTCGCAGAACTCGAAGGGATGGTAGTTTGCCGGTTTGGGCCAGGCGCAGGAAACGCACATAAGCCCGGCAGGCTTATTGAGGCGGTAAAGCGTTTCAAGGATTGCCGGTGAGGGTTTGTTGTCGCCCAGCATACGGGCGATCGACTTCACCGATCCCCAGCCACCAGCGGGACCTTCGGCTTCCGGGTTCTCGATAGGGTCGGCCATGGCGGGCCTTTCTTTTGATGGGAGATTAAATAGGAAAAAGGCGGCTTTAAAACAGCCATGCGTCCGAATGGATCGGCATCGACAGCTGGCTACTGGCGCGGCTCATGGACCGGACAACCATTGAACTTTGCCCTGAACTCTGCCGAGTGCTGATAGGTGTGCTTGCGGACGCGGTTGATGCCGCCGAGGGGCTGATGATCCACAAGGCCAGTCCAGACGCTAAACCGCATCTGTTCATCGACCTTCTGAACCTTCGTATCGCTCCAGCTGTCCTGGGGCATGGAGGTCACAGTGGCGACGGTCACGAACGGCGCTTCGTCTTCCACCCACTCGACAGTCGGGTCTTCGATCGGCTGCATTTCGATGTCACGACAGAGTTGCACCTGGAATTCCCATTCCCCATGAGTATCCTGCATCTCCGCCTGGACAGTCTCGCGGATCGCATCGTCGCGAACGCTGACGTCGATTTCCGTTCCGGTCCGCTTCGTCAAATCCGGTGAGACTGGTTTCAGCCGGAACTTGGCGACGTAGTCACCGTAGCGGAACGGGGTAACGCTGAAATACGTCTCTCCAAGCGGATCGACATTCGGTGCGCCGCCGAGTGACTGAATGGTCGAGCTGGAAATGCCGACGGCCTCGAGGCCTTTGTTGACGGTTTGAAGCACGCTCGACAACACAGTCTTGGTACCTTCCATTCTGTCCGTCGTCCGGGCAAGAAGCTTGAGGCTGGAGAGAAACTTCTCGGGATTGGGCGCCTGGAAGACCGGGCCATTCACCATCACAAAATCCTGCGTATCGCCGCTTGCGTCCGGCAAACGCGGTCCTGCGACACCGACGACCTTGATGGCCAAACCACGCGGAAGAGCGATTGCATCGGGCAGGATGTCGCCAGCGTTTGTTGAGAGACGCATATAGACCGGATATTCACCGGCTTTGGCGAACAGGCCCTGGGCGAGTTCGGGCGGCAAGCCATCTTTGACGATCATCGTGCCTTCAAGGATTCCATGTGCCTTGGCATGCACGGAGCGCACGGCATGGCCGTAGTCTTCGGCGGTCTTTTCGAGGATGATGTCGAATTGGTTGATGAGGGCGGAGACAGTCTCCTGTTCTCCCGGTTTGACTGTTTCGAGGTCCGGGGAATAACGGACAGGCGTGACTGCTGTCATATGTCGCTCCTTTAAAAACCAAAGAACGCCACGGATGGGGGATGGTTCCAGCAATCCTGGACCTGGACGTTTCAGTCAATGCGTCCAGATGCCTCCGACAATGCCTGGGGTATTGTCATCGGTTAACTTGCTTTTGCGGGCGCCGGGCCTGCTCCAGCTGCATCGCCAGATGGTCCACCACATATTCGGCATCCTTGCCGACTGCGAGGAACCGGCCCGACCCCCAGGTCCATAGCCAGGGCAGGCCGAGGACGTAAACGCCCTCGATGCCGGTGACGCCGCGACGCTGGATCGGATAGCCTGTGCCATCGAAGATCGGCAATCCGACATAGGACCAATCAGGGGTAAAGCCCGTCGCCCAGATGACCGACGTGACACCTTCGGCCTCAAAGTCCAACTCGGCCGTTTCACTCTGCGGTTCCCAGAGCGCAACATAAGGTCCACCTGCCGGTGCATGGATGGCTTTTTCCGCGATATGGCGATCGATGAGGGCATTGATGCCGTTATACACCCGGTCGGCGCTGTCGAGATTGCTCTTCAGATTGGTCTCGAACAGCATTTTTCCGGCGGAAACGCCAGCCATACGACCATAAAGGGCCATGCCTTCCAGCGCGAATTTTCGAAGATCGATATCGCGCCCGCCGTCCCGTCCGGTCAGATAATGGTTGGTATCATGCTTCTTTTTCGCCATGCCGTCATGGGCGATGGTGATGTCATATTGCCCGATATCGGCCAGCCAGTCGACAACATCGCGGCCCCGGTAGAAGCGAGCACAGCGCGGTGCATTGCCGGTGACCATATGCACTTTACGACCGGCAAGATGCAGGTCCTCGGCAATCTGGCAGCCCGACTGGCCGGACCCGACAACGATGACGCCGCCTGGCGGCAGTTGCGCGGGATTGCGATAATCGGCTGTATGGATCTGGGCTATGCCATCGGGAATGCGTTCTGCGGCACGCGGCACGAAGGGCTGGCTATAGAGGCTGGTGGCGAGAATGACGCTGTCGGCGGTGATGGTGCCAGCCGTCGATTCGATCCGGAACAGGTCTCCCGTTTTCTCCAGCGCAGTCACGCTGGTGCCTTCGAAAACGGGCGCATCGACCTTTTTGACGAAGCGATCAACATAGGCGACAATCTCCTCCTTCACCATGAAACCGTGCGGATCGGCACCGTCATAGGGATGGTCGGGCAGCTGGCATTGCCAGTTTGGAGTGACCAGACAGAAGGCATCCCAGCGCTCGTCTTTCCATTTGTGGGCGACAGTCTTCTTTTCGAAAACGACATGGTCGATACCGTGTTTCGTGAGGTAATGGCTGGCGGAGAGGCCAGCCTGACCACCCCCCACCACGACGGCGCTGTAATGCGGCTTCAGGGATCGGGTCATCTTATGTCCTTTCACAGGATAAAGGTCTCGCAGCGCACCCGGGCATCGGCGCGCTCAAGGAAGGGGAGGGCGGCGGTTTCGATGCGGGCGAGCTGGTCGTTTGCGGATGAGCAGGCAAATCCGTATTTTGCCTCGACGCGATCACTGGCGATGGTGAGTGCTTTTCGGCTGCGCTCGACAAAATCCGCCACCGGATAACTTTCACCCTCCGTGAAGAACTCGCGAATGATCAGCGAGGGTGAATAACAGGTCTCTTCCTGGCCATCGGGCCAGGTGATGACAAAACGCATCTCAGGCATGGGCTGCCTCCTTCAAAGTTGCATAGGTGGAAAGATGTGCCTCGGCGACGCGCCGCCAGGGAAAACGGCCGGCAACCTCCAGGCCGCGCGGGATGATCCGCTCGCGGATCTCAGGCACCAGCGCCAAAGCCATGGCTTCGGCAATCGAGGCAGAGTGGCGGGGATCGCACCAAAGGGCATCGTCGCTGCCGAGATAGTCGATGAAGGGCGCAATGGATGGTACGATGGCTGGAACGCCGCTGGCCATCGCCTCCAACACGACAAGACCGAACCCTTCCTTCAGCGACGGGAACACCAGCGCATCGGCAAGCCGGTAGAGGTTCGGCATATCATCGTCAGATACGGCGCCGATAATGTGTACGGCGGCGGCATCATCGCGCAGCGCCCGCAAGTGGGATTGGAACTCCTCCTGATAATCCCGATGATCGAGCAGCGAGACACCGCCAGCGATGACCAGTTGTGCGTCCGGCTTGACCGCTCGCAACTGCCGGAAGGCATCGAGAATGCCGAGCGTATTTTTGCGCGCCTCGATGCCGCCGATGCTGAGGAAGACGGGACCGGCATGAAGACCGATCCGGTCTCGCAGCGCCGTCTGCTCGCCGCTCCAGGCAGGGGCAAAGCGCCTGTTATCGACGCCGTTGCCAACCACTTTTGCGTCCACGCCGTAGCTGTCGCGCAGGATGGCCTGCCACGCGGCGCTGACGGCAAGGAAGGCATCGGCCCGTTTGATCGAACGGTCCTGAAGGGCCATCAGACGCGGATCTTCAAATTGATCGATATGATGGACGGTACGCACGAAACCCGGGATCAGACCACGGTCTTTGAGCGTCGCCAGCGCATTTCCCGAAATGCCGTCATGGGCATGGAAGACATCGAAGTCACGATTTTCTGCTTGTTCGAAGTGGCCGATGTAATCAGCAATCCGCTGCTCGACCATGGCTGTCATATCCGCCGCGGCAGGCGGTACGGGAAAGCAGGCCGTGTCACAGGCGGGCGGGCGGAAGAAGCCGGCACCTTTCGCATCGGGCGCGTGCAAGGTCACCTCATGACCAATGGCCGTTAGCGCTTCGGAAAGCTGCATGGCATGCACGACACCACCGCGTGGATTTGTGGAATGCGTGAGCATGGCGATACGCAGCGGGCTGATCATGCGCAATGCTCCGCTGGCCCGAGTTGCATCAGGGGCGTTGTGGCATGGTCACGAATGACGATCCGTTTGCTGCCATTGGTGATCGCAACAGTGCTTCCGATAGAGACGGTGCCGATTGCCGCAGCGGTGATGTCGCGCGCTTCGAAACGGCCCAGCACGGCATCGACGTTTTCGGGCGGCACGGACAGCAGATAGCCGAAGCTTGGGAAGGTCGCCAACCAGCGGTCAAGGCTGACGCCGTCGGGCAGGGGAATGGCTGCCACATCGATGTCGATACCGATGCCGGAGCATTCCGCCAGCATGATTGCGGTGCCGACAATGCCGCCCTGGCTGATGTCCTTGGCGGCCAGGGCGAGCCCGGCTTCGGCAATCTGCGGCAGGATTTCGAGATCGCCGCGCAGCCGCTCGGCGGGCGCGTCGGTGGCCGCTTCCCAGTTGTCGAAGGGAGCACGGTAGCGACCGCGATGATCCACGGCGGCGACCAGGACATCGCCGGGACGGGCATCGAAGCTTGTGAGCAGACGCTTTGCGCGTCCGAGGATGGCGACGGACAATTGGCCCCGGTCGGTGCGAATGTTGGTATGGCCGCCGACGATGGGCACGCCATAGGCCTCTGCCGCCGCTCGCATGCCATCCAGCACCGGGGCGGCACCCGCTTCGCCATCGGCCCAGACAGCATCGACCACGGCGGTCGGCCTACCGCCCATGGCGACGACGTCGGAGATGTTGACCATGACGCCGCACCACCCGGCAAACCAGGGGTCTGCGGCGACAAAGGCATTCATGAAACCCTCGATGGCGAAAAGCAGGTAGCCATCCCCCTGCGGCAAGGCGGCGCAGTCGTCCCCCACCGGAACAGACTTGCCTTTCACGCCGAGCCGCGCGGTGACGCTGCCGATATCGTGCTTCGCAGCGATCCCGCCGCTTGAGCGCAGCTTTTCAGCCAGTGCGTCGAGATCGATGTCCCTCCCGAAACCGGCCATCGTCATGCCGCCCGTTTGGCCAGCGCCACGAAACCCGCCTCCGGCGTGGCGCAGGGCGGATACCAGCTTAGATCCGCCTGCATGCGCAGATGCGGCTTGCCGTAAATCTCGAATTCCTCGACAACATCCCAGTGCAGGCGGCGAAAGAGCAGACCGTTCTGGACCTGCACATTGGCCAGAAACCTATGGCAACCCATGGCGTTGGCGGAGGAGACGGCAAGCCGGATCAGCGTTGCGCCCAGCGCGCCGATCCTGCGGAAATCCTCGTGTACGGCAAGGCGCGACCCCCACCAGAGGCCCGACTGCTCCTCGTGAATACGCACCGTGCCAACCAACCTGTCGGCGGCCACACCCAGCATGGAAAGCGCAACGATGGGGGTGGCGTGGTCGTCGATCGCGTCCCGGTCGTCGTTCTCAAAAATCTGCTGTTCGCGGCAGAAGACATCACGGCGAAGGGCATGAGCCTCGCGACGCTCCCAGGTCGATGTCGCGAACTTCACCTGAAATTCGCTGGTGTGGAAGGGTGAGAAAGGTTCGATCATCATCGGGTCAGCATCCTCTCATAGGTGGAAAGGGCAGAGCAGGCGCCGCATTTTCCGCAACCCGCCTTGATGTCGACGGCCTTCAGGCCACTCTCTACGAGCATTTTTGAGAGCGGGCCGAGGATTGAATGCATGAAGTCCGGCTTCGGTGCGGGGTGGCTTTCCAGCGGCGTTCCCGAGATCGGCACGAAGGGCACGACGAAGGGATAGACGCCTATCGCCACCAGCCTTTCGCAGATATCGAGGATGGCCTCGCGTGTGTCTCCAAGCCCGGCGAGGATATAGGTGGAGACCTGTCCGCGCCCGAACACCTCGACCGCAGCCTTGAAGGAGGCCATGTATTTTGCGATGCCGACCTGCGCCTTGCCCGGCATGATGCGGGCGCGGATTTCCGGCGTCACGACTTCGAGATGCATGCCGAGCGCATCCACCCCGGCGTCTTTCATCCGGGAAAACCAGATGTCATCTTCCGGTGGCTCGCACTGAGCTTGAATGGGGATGTTGACGGCAGCCTTGATGGCGCGGGCGCTTTCGGCAAGCACCGCGGCTCCCCGGTCGTCGCCTTTCGGTGTGCCTGTGGTCATGACCATATGCTTGACGCCGTCCAGTTCCACGGCGGCCTTGGCGACTTCAGCGAGCTGCGCCGGCGTCTTGTGGGCAACAGTGCGGCCAGCCGCCAGCGACTGGCCGATGGCGCAGAACTGACAGGTTTTCGTCCGGCTCTGGTAGCGGATACAGGTCTGTAGAACGGTTGTTGCCAGCACGTCGCGACCGTGAAGCACGGCAATCTGCGAATAAGGAATGCCATCCGCCGTCGAGCGCTCGTAAAAGCGTGGGCGCAAGGGGAAGGAGACTTCCCCGATGACACGGCCGTCGCGACTGATGCGGCTATTGCCGGCGTCGTCAGGCTTTTCGACGAGGTAAGGACTCTCGAACGCGGGTGCCGTATGTACCGGCACCATCACCGTCATGCCATCGATGGTCAGGGCCTTTTGATCGGAAGGGCCTGCACCACCGCGGCGGCTTTCGTGCCCGGCCTTCGGATCAACGAGCCTCGCGCCGAACGACTGCAATTCGTTGATCAGAGTTTCCGTCGAAAGCTGGGGTCTGGTATCCATCGGTATTGCTCCTTGTCGGTGCGGTTTCGAGGAAAGGATGGGCGGCCACCATCGGATGTGCCGGGCGATCGTCGATGACGAGATGCAGAAGTTCCGGTCGGGCATAGTGGCCAACGGAATCCATCATCCGCTTGCGTTTCAGAATGAGGCTCATGTCCAGGTCGGCAATGAGGATGCCTTCGCCCTCGGTGATCGGTGGCGCCAGGTGCTTGCCTTCCGGCGAAATGATCGCCGTCATGCAGCCGCCGCGCAGTGCCTTTTGCAGGCCTTCCTCAGGGATGATCGTGCGGATCTGCTCGTCGGTCAGCCAGCCGGTGGCGTTGACGACGAAACAGCCGCTTTCCAGCGCGTGATGGCGGATCGTCACTTCCATCTGGTCGGCAAAGATCGGTCCGACCATGGAGCCGGGGAATTGCGCGACGTGGATTTCCTCATGCTGGGCCATCAGCGCATAACGGGCGAGGGGATTGTAGTGCTCCCAGCAGGCCAGCGCGCCGATGCGGCCGATTTTGCTATCAACCACCTTGAGGCCGGAGGCATCGCCCTGGCCCCAGATCATCCGCTCATGGAATGTCGGCGTGATCTTGCGCCGGTTCAGCACAAGCTCTCCATCCGCATCGAAAACGAGTTGCGTATTGTAAAGCGTGCCATGATCCCGTTCGTTGACGCCGAGTGCGACGACGATGCCGTGCTCGCGTGCCGCTGACGCCACGGCCTCGGTCGTGACACTCGGAATGGTGACAGCCTCGTCGTAGAGCCGGAGATGTTCGCGGCCAGACAGAACCGGTGGCAGGACGAAGGAAAAATAGGGATACCAGGGAACGAAGGTTTCTGGAAAAACGATGAGCTCCGCGCCTTTGCCAGCCGCCTCGCGGATTGTTTCCAGCACGCGGGCAAGCGTTTTGTCGCGTGAGGTGAGATCCGGCGCGATCTGTGCGGCGGCAGCCCGAACGGTCCTGCTTTTCTCCATGACGAATTCCTTGGATTGGGGTGAAGGAGGCGGGGCTGGCCCCGCCTTCCGGGCGCGCTGATCAGAGCGCGGGGGTAAGTCAGAGTGTCCAGGTGTCCAGAATGACAGCCCCGGCACGACGGTGGATGAGCATCAGGTCCAGCACATCCAGCGGGCTGATGGGCGTGATGCCGGGGATCAACGCAGGCTCGCCATGGCCGTAGAGCGCCTGGAGGGCAAAACGGCAGGCATAGACCTTGCCGCCTTCTTCCAGAAAACCCTTGATCTGGTTGTTGAAGTTCAAATGCCCCGGGAAAGCCTCCGAGCCGAGCTTGGGGAAGCCCCGCTGGATACCCAGGGTGACGCCGGGACCATAGAGCAATATGGACGTGTCATAGCCCTTGCGCTTGAGGCGTTTGGCCTGAAGCAGATTGACGAGGCCGATAGAGCCTTCAAAAGCAACGGTGTGGAAGGTGATGAGGGCTTTTTCGCCTTCATTGGCCTGGATGTCTTCGAAAACTTTTTCTTCGTAATCAACGAAGAAGTCCCCATCAGCGTGGGCCGGTGCAGTGATTGCGGGCATGAATGGCTCCTGTTTCGAGGTCGGCCCACGTGACGGGCCACTACCATTCAATTGCAAAGCCTATGCCAGATGAGGTTTTGCCTATTATCAAATCAAAACTTGAGAATTTGCAGTCATTTTTCCAGTCAATATGGAGAGTGAACTAAGTGTAGTGCCAATATAAGGGCAAATCTCTGCCAAACCCATAAGCGCGACGGTCGGCTTTGAGTGCAGTCAATATGCGATCAATTGGCGCTATCTGATACATGACGGCTTCCATTTCCGTTGAAAACCTATTTTCTTGAGTGACAGGCAGAGAAAGCAACAATATACAGTCAATGTTCAATATCGATGAGTTTTCATGAAAACCTGGACTCCCGACCTCTCCCGCAGCGACGGCCCGCGTTACCTGGCGATCGCCGACGTTATCGAGATGGATTTGAAAAGCGGCAGGCTTCTGGTGGGCGACAGGTTGCCGCCGCAAAGAGACCTTGCCAAACGGCTGGGCATCGATTTTACGACTGTTGCGCGCGGTTATGTCGAGGCGCAAAAGCGCGGACTTGTGGCGACCCATGTCGGACGCGGAACCTTCGTGACTGGCGGTCCTGAAAAGCAACGGCGCGGCTTCGTATCGCAGGCCGCACTGGATACCCGGCGCATGTCGGTGGTCGATTTCTCGATGAACATGCCGCCGGAGCCTGATGATCCGGATCTTCTGGCGCGCATGCAGGAGGGGCTGTCCGCCGTCGCGACCAATATGATCCCGCTTCTGCGCTATCAGGGGTTCGGTGGAGCTGGCATGGACAAGGAGGCCGCCGCATCATGGCTCAGCCGCCGTGGCCTGGTTCCCTCCCAGGAACGTATCTTCGTCACACCCGGCGCCCATCCGGCCCTTCTGGCGATTTTCGGACTTCTGGCAAAACCAGGGGAAATGGTGCTCTCCGAGAACATTACCTATCCCGGCATGCGCTCGATTGCAGCCCAGCTCCGCCTTAATCTGACAGGCCTGCCGATGGATGCGGAGGGCATTATCCCCGGCGCATTTGCCGAAATCTGCGAGACTGGCAGGCCTAAGGCGCTGTATCTCAATCCGACGCTTCAGAACCCGATGACCCTCACCATACCCGAAAAGCGACGGGAGGAAATTTGCGCGGTCGCCCGCAAATATCATGTTCCGATCGTCGAGGATGATGCCTATGGGTTCATCCCGCTTCATAGCCCAGCGCCGCTTGCCGCGATGGCGCCGGATCTCACCTGGCATATTGGCGGATTGGCGAAATGCATCGGTGCAGGCCTGCGGCTTGCCTATGTCGTCGTTCCCGACACCAAGGCAGCCTGGCCCTTTGCCAGCGCCATGCGGACGGCAAGCGTGATGGCCTCGCCGCTTTCAGCCGCTCTTGCCACCCGCTGGATCGAGGATGGGACAGCCGACAGTATCCTGCGCTTTATCCGCACCGAGGCCGCCGCCCGCCAGGCGCTCGTTGCCGAAGTGCTACCGGCGGGCAGCTATCAAAGCGATCCCATCAGCTTCAACATCTGGCTACCCTTGACGAATGGGTGGACGCGCTCAACCTTCGGCACGCACATGCGCGCATCCGGCATTGGTGTCGTCGCAAGTGATGCCTTCACTGTCGATGGCGTGGCCGAGGAAGCCGTTCGGGTTTGCCTCGGCGGCCCCATACGCCGGGAGACCCTCAAGGCTGCGCTGGAATTTATGGGCCACGCCCTGGAGGGGTCTCCCCAAATGGCCGGCACCTTCTTCTGAAAATCGCGCCCAAGAAAGTCGCACTCGCGTAAGCCACGGCAACCGGAATGCCGTTCAGAGCGATTTCATAACAATCACGACTATTTGCACGGCCAAATCACAAAACGGCCTTATGTATTCTGGATCAACATCCGACATATTTGAGAGCCGATAAGTCGTTATCGGGCTTGCATAGCAAGGGGAACGCAGTTGACAACCCTCTTTGATTTTGCTCCCGGCAATCCAGGAATTCAAGCGCGTTGGACGTCGAGCGCAAAGAGTGGTTTGGGTACTGCGCTTTCCGCCCGGTCTCCCGTCTGGTTCACGTTGAGCCATGGGGTGCTGAATGAGGTCTATTATCCCAGAGTGGACAGCGCCTGTATTCGAGATCTTGGGTTGCTCGTTATTGGTCCTGAAGGATATTTTTCCGAGGAAAAGCGCGATTGCACCACAACGACCCATCAGGTCGAAAGCGGCGTACTGGCGTTTCATGTCGTCAACATGTCACGAGATGGCCGCTACCGGATCGAAAAGCAGATCATTTCCGATCCTGCTCGCGCAACCGTTCTCCAGAGCATCACGTTCATGCCTTTGGTCGGTAACATATCCGATTACAAGGTCTATGCGCTGCTTGCGCCTCATCTTGTCAACGCCGGGATGGATAATTCCGCATGGATCGGTGAGCAGGATGATACCACGCTTCTCTTTGCAAGCGGCCGATCACGGTATCTTGCGCTTGGATCATCGCTCCCTTGGGGCGAACGCTCTGCGGGTTTTGCCGGGCAGTCCGATGGCTATAGCCAATTGCTGCAAAACGGCAGTCTCGATCCCCAATATCAGCGTGCCGATGATGGCAATACCGCTCTGACAGGGCAAATCCCGTTCACGGAAAGTGCCAACACCGCAATTCTGGCCCTCAGCTTTGGCCAGTCGGAAACGGAAGCGGGCGCCCAGGCACTCGCCAGTCTGCGCGATGGATTCGATGTCGCTTTCGGCATGTATTGCGCGAACTGGCGCGGCTGGCAGAAAGGCCTCTACGATCTGGACCGCGAGACCGCAAAGCCCATCAATATGTACCGCGTCTCGACTGCCGTGCTTGCAGCCCATCGCGCCGCTGATCGGCGAGGAGCGGTTGTTGCCAGCCTGTCCATTCCTTGGGGGGCGAGCAAGGGGGATGATGATCTGGGTGGCTATCACCTTGTCTGGCCTCGCGATCTCGTGGAAAGCGCGGGTGGCTTTCTTGCGGCTGGCGACTGGAAGGAAGCAATCGAAATCCTGGAATATCTGCGCGAGGTTCAGTTGGCGTCCGGTCGTTGGCCGCAGAATCTCTGGCTGGATGGCAAGCCCTATTGGCTCGGGGTGCAGATGGATGAATGCGCTTTTCCTATTCTGCTGGCCGATCTCCTGTATCGAAATGGCCATCTGCCGGACACGCTGCTGAACCGATTCCTTCCAATGATCCGCAAGGCGGCTGGCTACACCATCGCAAATGGGCCGGCCACCAGCCAGGACCGCTGGGAAGAAGATGGCGGTTATAGCCCGTTCACCCTGGCCGTCGAGATTGCAGCATTGCTGGCCGGCGCAGACATTCTGGACCGTGTCGGCGAGCCTGATGTGGCCCACCATTTGCGCGAAACCGCCGACTGCTGGAATGAGCAGATTGAAAACTGGACTTATACCAGCGATTCCACCCTTTGCGATGTCGTCGGCGTGAAAGGCTATTATGTCCGCATCGGGGGTCTTGATGTCACCGACGTGGCGACGGGCAGTCAAGGGCAGACCATTATCCGCAACCGGGCAGCCGACACGTCGATATTGCCGACCCGTGACGTTATCAGCCCCGACGCCCTGGCGCTTGTTCGCTTCGGGTTGCGGGCCGCTGACGATCCGAGGATCCTCGACACGATAAAGGTTATCGACCATCAATTGAAGATCGATCTGCCGCAAGGTCCGCTCTGGTATCGCTACACGGGTGACGGTTATGGCGAACATCCTGATGGCAGCCCGTTCGATGGCATCGGCCAGGGGCGTCCGTGGCCATTGCTGGCGGGCGAGCGCGCACATTACGAGTTGGCGGCTGGACATCGCGACATGGCCGAACGGCTTCTGGAGACGCTTGAGGCTTCGGCTGGGACAGAGGGTCTTCTGCCCGAGCAGAGCTGGGACGGACCCGATCTCCCCGAACGCGAGTTATTTCTGGGCCGCCCGTCGGGCAGTGCCATGCCACTCGTCTGGGCGCATGCGGAATACATCAAGCTGTTGCGTTCGCTGAACGATGGCGCGGTTTTTGACATGCCGCCGCAGACAGTTGAGCGCTATGTAAAACATCAGACGCCATCAACCCTGCGCATCTGGCGTTTCAACAATCAGATTTCCACCATACCCCACGGCAAGACATTGCGGCTGGAACTGGACGCATCGGCCATGGTGCATTGGAGCGCTACGGGCTGGCATGAGGTGGCGGACACCAGGACACGCGAAACCGGTCTCGGGACCCATGTTGTCGATATCGACCTCGCGGACGGCGTAATCGGCCAACAACTGGTGTTCACTTTCCTCTGGCTGGAGGCTGATCTCTGGGAAAATGCCAATTTCAAAGTTCAGATCATAGCGTAACGTTTGACGGAGATAGACATGCAATTGGGAATGGTCGGCCTGGGTCGTATGGGTGCCAACATGGTGCGGCGGTTGATAAAGGCGGGGCATCAATGCGTCGTCTATGACGTCAATCCGCAAAACGTTGCTTCTCTTGAGTCCGAAGGCGCTGTCGGCGCGGCGAGCTACGCCGAATTTGTCGCCAAATTGGCCACGCCGCGTGTTGTCTGGCTGATGCTGCCAGCCGCCATTACCGGCCAGATAGCCCGCGAACTGGCTGGCGAGATGACAAGCGGCGATATTCTGATCGATGGCGGAAACTCTTACTACCGCGACGCGGTCGATCTGGGAACCGAGCTTGGTTCAAAGGGTATCTCCTTCGTTGACGTCGGCACCAGCGGCGGGGTCTGGGGTCTGGATCGTGGCTATAGCCTGATGATCGGTGCTGAGAAGAAAGCGGCGCAGCATCTCGATCCTATCTTTGCGTCCCTTGCTCCCGGAAAAGACGGTACAGGGGCGACGGGCGGCACAGCCGACACCGGAACGGAAGGTTATCTGCATTGTGGGCCGCCGGGTGCCGGTCACTTTGTCAAGATGGTCCATAATGGGATCGAATATGGCATCATGGCCGCCTATGCCGAAGGGCTGAACATCCTGAAGGCTGCTGATGCAGGCAGCGAGGTGCGTGACGCCGATGCCGAAACCGCACCATTGCGGGATCCGCAATATTACCGTTTTGACCTTGATCTGGTTGCCGTGACTGAAGTCTGGCGCCATGGCAGCGTCATCGGCTCCTGGCTTCTCGATCTCACGGCATCCGCGTTGAAGCAGGATCCGCAACTGTCACAGTATGGCGGTCGCGTGTCGGATTCCGGCGAAGGCCGTTGGACATTGCAGGCGGCGGTCGAGACCGGCGTGCCGGCTCCTGTCCTGTCTTCTGCCTTGTTCGGACGCTTCACGTCACGTGACAACGATGAATTTGCCAACAAGCTTCTCTCTGCAATGCGGCACGCCTTTGGCGGCCATGTGGAGAAGCCGGAGAGCACGTCATGATGCAAGGCAGATCCGATGCCCTCGTGGTGTTCGGCGTGACCGGTGATCTCGCCCATAAGATGATCCTCCCGTCGCTTTACCAGATGGTGAGGCGAGGCCAGTTGAACGAGCCGGTCATCGGTGTGGCGCTCGACGACTGGGACATCGACCGTCTGGCGGCCCGCGCCCGCGAAGGTATCAGCAAGCAGTTCGGTACGGTTGACGAGGCCGTTTTTGCCAGGCTGAAGGGATTGCTGCGCTATGTCAGTGGCGACTACAAAAGTCCGGCCACCTTTGATCGGCTGCGCGAGGCGCTTGGCCCCGCAACGCACCCGCTTTACTATCTGGCCATCCCGCCTTCGCTTTTCGAGACAGTCATCAAGGCATCGAAGGCGGCTGGCCTTGCTGAGAACGCCCGGCTGATGGTGGAAAAGCCCTTCGGGCGGGACCTTGCCTCCGCCCAGGCACTCGATGGTGTCTTGCACTCCGTGTTCGAGGAGGAAGCGGTATTCCGTATCGACCATTTCCTGGGCAAGGAAGCGGTGCAAAACCTGATCTATTTCCGCTTTGCCAACGCTTTTCTGGAACCAGTCTGGAACCGGACCCACGTCGAAAGCGTGCAGATCACCATGGCTGAGGATTTCGGAATTGCTGGCCGTGGCAAGTTCTATGACGAGGTTGGATGCATTCGTGACGTCATCCAAAACCACCTGATCAATATCCTCCTACTGCTGACGATGGAACCACCCGTCAACAGCGGGTCCGATGAACTCAGTGACGAGAAGGTCCAGGTTCTCCGGGCTATTCGCCCGCTCTCGACGCATGACCTGATCAGGGGACAGTTCCAAGGCTATCACGATGAGCCGGGTGTTGCGTCCGGCTCTCCTGTCGAGACATTCGCCGCCGTGCGCCTGTTTGTGGATACGTGGCGGTGGAAGGACGTGCCCTTTTTTATCCGGGCCGGCAAGCACCTGCCGGTCCGTGCGACAGAAGTTGTCGTGCGGTTTCGACGTCCGCCCGTCGCTCTTTTCGATGAAGTTACCGCAGCCGAAGCCAATTATTTACGGTTCCGTGTCGGACCGCAGGTGGCAATCGGCATTGGTGCCCGACGCAAGGCGCCGGGCGAGGGGATGGTCGGTGAAAGTGTCGAACTCGGTGCGCTTGATGACACGACCGACGACATGATGCCCTACGAGCGGTTGATCGGCGATGCTATGAACGGCAGGCGCCAGCTCTTCACCCGACAGGACGCGGCGGAACTGGCCTGGCGCGTGGTGGATCCCGTGCTTGATCTTAGGGAACAGCCGGCCGTCTATCTGCCCGGCAGCTGGGGGCCTGCCGATGCCATGAAGGATTTCGCTCCTCCCGGTGGCTGGGTCGATCCGCAACCATAAAGGAAGACATCTATGGATGAGAAGCCCCAGATCGTGCTTGCCGTTGATGTCGGCGGGTCGCATGTCAAAATCATGAACAGCGCGGATGGTGAGGAAAGCAAGGCTGCCTCCGGTCCGGAAATGGATGCTGCTGTCATGGCCGATGCGGTCGAGACACTTGCGTCAGGCATGGCTTATGATGTTATCGCCATTGGTTATCCGGGTCCGGTTATTCATAATCGTATTTTGACGGAGCCGCATAACTTAGCCGCTGGATGGACAGGCTTCGATTTCGCAAAGCGGTTCGGCAAGCCCGTGCGCATTGTCAACGATGCTCTGATGCAGGCTATGGGAAGCTATGAAGGTGGTCGTATGCTGTTTCTCGGCCTTGGCACCGGGCTGGGAGCGGCCATGATTGTCAACTATGTCGCCCAACCCATGGAACTTGCGCATCTTCCCTATCGAAAAGGCCGCAGCTATGAGGACTATCTCGGCCAAGCGAGCCTGAAAGAGCGCGGACACAGTAAATGGGAGAAACATGTGTTGAGGGCTGTAGAGCAACTCAGCACAGCACTCGAGCCGGACTATGTTGTCATCGGCGGCGGCAATGTCACCAGATTGAAAACACTGCCGACCAATGCCCGGCTCGGCGATAACGCCAATGCATTCAAGGGCGGATTTGCTCTGTGGCTGGATTCCCGGTTCCAGACTTGACTGGCCTTTGACTACTGAAGACAGTGAAGCCTTCACTTTAGGAGCTGCCGCTGCCTTAGCGATCTATTGAATGATGATTATCGGTCTCAAGAGGCGGATAAATCGGCGGCTTGGGACATTTTTCACGTTCGATTTCACCAAACCAGATGTGATTCAGCCTTGAAGTTTGAGGCACTTTCAGTGCCAAAGAACGTCTCTGACTCACATTTGCTGCTGTTTGGAGCAAGTATTTTGCTGATTCACCGGAGGACCAGCCCACTAAAATTATGGCCATTATTGTCTTCGTTGCATTTGAAAGTGGAATCTACCCCAGCTACATCGTAAATATTGATAATATATCTTATGGAACATAATTCAAAAGGGAATTTTGATCAAATTTCAGGTAATCCTAATGTACGGTGATGCAAACTGTTCTCTGTTAAAGTCTGCACCAGCAACAGTCGATAGATTCGGATTGCAGCCTGGAGGCGGTCATGGCTATGAAGTTGCGTCGGAGGTTCCCCCAATGACCGATCCCTCAAGGCCCTACTTTACCGCGATAAAATGGAGATCGAATGGAGTCACGACCGACACAAATGAGGATCCTGCACAAGCAGAAATTTTACTGGTATAGTCAGGCGCTCATTTGGGCAAGATCGCGAACAAGGATGCGCTGAGAAGATTTTGTTTCGGGCACCAATGCCTTCTCTGGAGCGTGTCGGGCACATCGCGACCGCCAATCTTCATGGCGAGCCTTTTTGACCAACGGGGATAAACGGCCGTGCAAACGACATCTTAGATTGATACCAGATCCCGTATATCTGAGCCGTAAAGCAAGGCATAGCTCTTGCCGTGGGCATCGGCGTTACCCACCCGGCCATTTCCCAACATCAGGGAGCTGCGTTGGTGGAGGGATCAAATTCAATATTTTGCATTTAAGCGGCCGAGATCGAAAATAGGTTGATTGGTGCAGCATGCTGTACAAACACCACGCCCCCCGCCGACATCATATCGGTAAGATGAAGTTCAAAGTGACGAATTGGGCGTAGTATGAAGCGGGTTTTCACTGTCGTAGCAGCTTGACCCTTTGGATAATGCCTGAAGCGCTGGCGGGCTGGGCAGCCCAACGCGCAGGCGTCCTACCAGAAAGGCGATCACATCGCATCCATCCAGATCGATGGCCGGTTAAAATGACAGGACGGTAACGGCTATGGCAAACGGGCTTTGGTTGAAACCGCGGTGGGTCGATACAATGGCATCATTGGACTGCGTTTGCGCGCTCGGTCATTCCTTGCTCAACAGACAGAGGCTGCGATCGGCGTCGCCATCGTGAACCGAATGCTTGCCTGCGGACGCCCGAGATCCGCTCAACGCCAAGCCTCGGCGGGAGCAACCAAATAACCGGCCTATAAAAGACCGAATGACGACATGTCGCTGAACGCTGCACCAATGCCGATGGCTTCGGCTTTTCTGGCTGCTGGACAGTCAACAATCAGAATGATTCGGTTGCGCGCACCTTCGGACTTACAAGGGTTTGCAAAACATGAAAATGGAATCGTTCAAGGGATAGCCGCGGCCTCTGTGGAGGTTTGCGACAAGCCCGTACCCGCACATCAGCTGATCCTGGCACCACAGCGTCCGCGAGAACATCATAAACATTCGCGTGGACAGGATGTCCGTCCGATTGTACGCTAGGTATAAAAATGTACATGCATGAGGCAGATGAACATGAATATTCGCTCACTTAGGAATATCCTCCGCATCACTGAAACTGGTTCTTTGACAGCGGCTGCCACGAACGCACATTTGACGGTACAAGCTATATCAGCTCAGCTCAATAAAATTGAAGATCACTACGGGTTTGCCTTGTTCGATCGAAACTCGAAGGGCCTTACCTTGACTGATGCAGGCCGTGCCATCATGCCCCGTATCCGCGAACTCATCGCGGCTTCCGGCAACCTGGATGAGAGCATTGCCGAGATACGTGGGCAAAACCGCAGACAGCTGCGGATCGCCATGAACACTACGCTCGGACAGGAAGCAATGTCGCGATTGCTGGACCATTTCATGGCTTTATTTACGGGATACGATATTCAGTTCAGCGCCGGGGAAACCCATGAGAATCTTCGCGGCGTTAGTGAAAAAAAGGTTGATCTCGCGGTCTTCTTGGGATCACCACCGGAGGATCTGCCTTACGTCGAATTGGATGGATTTGAGATCGAGGTCGTCAGTGCATCGACGAGCACGGACGTCCTCAAGCGTGCATCCGAACGTAAGGATCGCTTTTTGGTACGGCCGAACGATAGCTGCCCCTATTCCGTCGGCTTCACTCAGTTCGTCGATCAGAAGCTGCCGGGCATGTCCCCCGAGTTTATAGAAAGTCGCACCATCCTTTCTGCCAGTGAACATCTCACTGTAACATTGGTCCGACAGATCGATGGCATCGGCATCTTGTCGAGAGACGTCGCCCGTAAGGGCAATCTCGCCATTCTTCCGGATTTCGAAGTCAGGTTACCGGTTCGACTAGCTGTGGATGCAACCAAGTTGGAAGGTGCCATAGGTCAAAGACTTCGCTCGCTGAACGTGAAGCCGCTAGCTGTTTGCGCGAATATCGACGGCAAATCCGCAATTCAAAGTGTTGGGCGGCAAAAAAAACACGTCGCATCACCTTGTTTAGAGCGAAACTGACCTGTGCCGCTGGACTCACTTAGGTGAGTGCCTGCGCAGTTTGTTTTGCCATCTTTGTTTCACCTATCCCGTTTTCACAAAAGCAACGCATTGTTTGCGTGGTCCGTATCCTAACTGAGTGACCGCAATTCGCTCAACCTCGCCTCCAAGTCGGCGATAGCTCTAGCCCTCTGCCTGATCTTTTCAACGCTAACCTTGCCACCCACCTGCCACATGGTGAACGCATCGCGGATTCGCGCTGCCTCGCGCCCGATCTCGACCGCCAGGTCAATCCAAACAGATGCCACATCTGCTAAACGCAAGAACTGCGCGAAACAGATGCGGGATCCACTCAGCAGGGAAAAAGCCTCTGCCAGCATTTTGAGCCGATCAGGTTCTGCAACGATGTAACCCTCGATATCCTGGAGCAGATGAAGCGAGTCGCATCGGTTCTTTCGATGGCCCTGGAAAAGCACTTCAACATCGTCACCTATGTCAGCTGGACTACGGCGCGTGATAGCGAAGGATCGGTATCCTTTCAGCAGGCTCGCATTGTAGATCTTTTCCAGAAATGCTTCATCGAAGGTGAAGTAAGCTAGGATTGCCGCGGAATTATCGTCGACTGCGTCCCAGATGGCCTCGAGCGGATTATAGCCCGTCAGCGTTTGGAAGTGCAGAACATCCCTCTTGTTGTAATATTCAGGTCGATGAGGAACATGGATCAGGTTGCAACTCATCAGAACGAACCCGTCGCGCGCAATAACGTCAAGTAACTGGGGTTTCGCCTCAACAAAACTGTCAAGATAGTGATTTTTTCGATCAACGCCGATCACTTTGAAATCGTCATCGGTCAAGCCGTCATATTCGAAATCGAATTTCGGCTTCTGCTCGATTAGCGAAAAGTCGCGAATACGGTCTGTGCTCACCTGAGTTGTATAGAACAGCCAGTCAACGGGAACGCCATCCCGCTTTAACATCACGATACTTTGCCGCTGCGCGCAATTTAGGAAATTTCTGTTATAAATTTCAGTATCATACGAAAATAAGTTATTGCTCATGATTGCTCCAACTGGGCGGAGAGAGCATTTTCAGGAAACATCTGACCGGTGCTCGTTCAGAAAATGCTGCAGGTGAAAAAATCGCGTAATCTGCGGTCAACCGGTGCCAACCGTCGGGAGTCTGATTTCACTTTTCGCCACGACTGCGGGTTTCATCGGCGCCGCATTCCCTTTTATTGCTTCTCGAAGATAAGCGCGCTGGAATACCTCGGGGGAAATCAGGCGGGCCGTCAGATCCAAATACTGCTTCTGGAGAGCTTTGCTTCGCAGGATCGTTGCATAGGTTTTTTCTACTGTCGCTGTCGATTTGCTCACGCGGCTATCGGCAACAATTCCCGTGATATGGGGCTCGAAAAAGCTCGCATGGCTTGCCGCATATTTGGCGAGCACGCTGTGTGAATCGCACGTATGGTCGAGCACTGCCTTTGCAAAGAGGTCGGCGGATTTGAGGGCAAAGGAGCAGCCTACGCCGCTCATGGGATCGATGGACACTGCCGCATCACCTAAAAAGGCAACACCGCCTGTCACAGCAGGCCTGATCTGGTTGTCGTATTTACGATAGGAATAGACTTCAGTGTCGGGTTCTGCCGAGGAGAAATCGACCATCGGAAGCTCCGTCTTGAAGCGTTCCAGAAGCTGAGGCCAGATGGCACCCACAGACCTCCATTGAGCCGAGCGCTCCATTGTCACGTAGACGGACAAAAGGCTGCGCCCCTCAATGATAGGATAGAGAAAGCTCATCTCATTATCGTGGAGGACAAACAGCGATCGATTGTTCGCTGGCGAGGGAATTCCCTTGCAGTAACAGAAATAGGCGGCGCGATCATTGTCCAGACTCTTGCCGGTGGCTCCCATCAGCGATGCAACCAAGGACTGTCTACCGTCAGCCGCCGCGACCATGCGGGCAGAAACGCGGGCCTGTTGCCCGTCTCGCCAGCCGACAATCCTTTGCTCGCCGGCTAGCGTCTCCAGATGCGCCACATCGAAACAAAGCTCAAGCGTCACACCGGCTTCGATTGCTCTCTGGCGCAAAGCGGGGTCCAATACGCGGCGCTCCAGGTTGTGGGCATAGGCTGTGACGGGGTCTTCACCATAGCCTTCCTCAAGGTCTATAACACCGCCCGGAACGTAGAAGGTCGCCTTCGTTTCGATACTATGCGGAGGAGCCAGAAGGTGGCCGAGACCGATAGAATGGAAGACGGCATTAGCGAAGGGCTGCACAAAATGTGTACATAGCAGCTTGTAGTCCTCCACCTCCCGCTTCCGCTCCAGCAGGATAACGGACTTTCCGGCTTGCGCGAGAAGTATGGCGGCGGCGGTTCCTGCCACACCTGCACCTACGATCGCTACGTCAAAAACTCGGTCAGAACTATCCGACATGGGGCTTCCTTTTAAGTCAAAACGTCGACGATACCAGCGACTGCGGTCGTGGCCGATTGCATTCGATGTAGGTAGAGACAAAAATCGTGCGGCAGGTCGTCGTACCGGATAAGCTCGGCACCCGACGCACGGCTGAAGGCAACGGCCTCGTCAGCAAGAACATCGCAGCCTGCCGAAACGACGATCACGCGAGTAGCGTTCAGTTTACCCTTTAGGCCAGCGACAGGATCGAAACCTTCGCGCAAGAAACGGGCTGAGACCAGCGATCGAAACCAGCGCATGTGGCTTTCATCCAACAGGTAACCGTCACCATAGACTTCGTAGGACGGGAATGTCCTGCACAGCGAGAGAACAGGGTAAAGCAGCACCGCCTCCTGAAAATGGCTGGGCAGAGCGCAGGTAGCGGCATAAAGGGCTAGCAAGCCGCCTATGCTGTCACCCATAATTCGGTGAACGCGATCGGTCAGCGCGACGGAGCGGACGCGCTCAAGAATTTCATCGATCACCGCCTCAGCCGCAACCTCCGGACATCTGCGATAGCCTATGGCATAGATGCTGGCACCGAGCATCTCCGCCAGATGTGAAAGAAACGGTGAAAAGATATCGAGATCATAGTGAACAAGACCACCACCATGAATGTAAAGGATGGATTCATGCCTGCATTCGCGTGGGGTAAATTTGCGAATGCCCGCACCATGTTCACCCACGGCGACCGCAGCGCTCGGTTGTAAACCAAGCGATTTGATCCAGTTCGCCGCCCCCTCACGTCCATGATCCGCTGAGCCTTTCAATGAACGGCGCAGTAGGCGGCGCGCAGCCAAAAGTTGGGAAAAATCCCGCGCCAACGGATGCCGCACCACATCGGGAACGATATCGACGGGGCTCATCCCGTCGATATCGACTCGCGACACCGTGAGATCGCTCTGCGTGAGTTCCCCAACGAACAGATGAGTATGGCTTTCCAGCCCCATCGATAGGGCTATATCGAGCGCAGTTGACGTTCCTCTCGCATGCAGGATCAGCACGCGCTCCTCAGCATCAATTCTCGGATTTTCCCCCTTCGCTCGCTCCAGTGTTTCCCTCGAAATAAGAAGGACATGAACCGGCAAGCGACGATCCTTCTTGCCAAATTGGACCTCGCCGGGCAATTTTTCCTCCCGCCAATGTCCTGCCACATCGTCGTAACGATGGATTGCAACGATCTTCCACTGCATGATTGAGGCAAAGCGCACGATCTCCGCCAAAGAATCGGCCGCAATATCAGCAGTCTGCACAACGTCAGATGCCGGGAGATCATTGTCCACTATCCTCATGGTGGCCTCAGGCATCAATCGGCTTCGACAGCATGAACGTCTTAGCCAGCGACACCAATTCGCCGACCGATCGTGGGGTCTCAAGATCATCAAGGAAATCTTCGAGATCGACGTGAGTTTTCTCCGCAAGTGACACCAGCAGAGAAACCGTAGCCAGCGAGTCTATGCCGAATTCGTGCAGACCTTGGGCGTCCTCAATCGTTGCACCGTCAACGCGGCCCTCCGTGCTTTCGGCAATCAAGTGCCGAACAAGAGCCTGAGCCTGAGCCTGAGCCTGAGCCTGAGCCTGTTCATCGCACATCGTCATTATCTCCTAAGGTAATATCAATAACTGTGGTGGAGCCACTGTATCCGGCCTGCTTTTCAAGGGCCGAAAGCAAAAGACGGCTATCGGTCTTGCCACTCCGACCGAGGCGTATCTCTGACGCAACTCCCCATAGGTACGGTATCATGTAGGTCGGCAGTTGTGTCGCCAGCCTTTGCCGCACCTCTTCAACTGCTGTTGGCTCGTCCGCCACGAGCACCGCACCGATCACCTGTCTTCCACCAGGCGTCTTGATCAGGCCAACCGCAGCACGGGCAACCGTTGTAACAGCCAGGCACTCCGCCTCGATTTCAGCCAGGTTGATCCGTCGGCCATTAAGTTTGATTTCAGCATCGACGCGACCGACAAAATGGTAGTTCCCGTCTGCGTCGCATTTGCATCTGTCTCCCGACCGGTAATAGCGAACACCGCCGCGCTCGAAGAGCTTCTGTGCCGTTTCCTCGGGAGAGGCTAGATAGCCCGCCATGACCTGTTCGCCGCCAAGACACAATTCGCCCGTTTCGTCGGGGGTTGTGATCTCGCCACCGTTTTCATCAAGAAGAATAACCTCCACCCCACGCAGCGGCTCACCGATTGGATAGGGTGTCGTTCGTCCCTCCTCGGGTGACGCAATGAGGTAGCCCAGGCAGACGATGGTGACTTCGGTCGGTCCGTAAACATTGTAGACCCTCGCCCTTGGCAGGCGTGATGCCCAGAGATTGATGACCGAGGGCGCGCAAACTTCCGCACCGGTCATGACCATCTCGAGCTCCGGGAAGCTTTCGGAGGTAATCAGTTCCGGACGATCTGAGATAACAGTCAGTACCGTCGAGACCGCAATCAGATGCGTTATACGTTCCTGCCCGAGCGTGCGGCGCATGAGTTCCCCGATCGGCGGGCCGTTATACTGGTAGACAAATGCGCCAAGCGACAATGGCATTAGCGTATCTTCGATCGACACGTCGAAGTGAAAGGGTGTGAAACTTATCACTCGCGAGTCCGAGGTGAATCGGAGCATCTCATTATGGGCACAAAAATAGGTGCGCAGATTGCCAACCGTGATCTGCACCCCCTTCGGTATACCCGTCGAGCCCGAGGTGTGGATCACATAGGCGATCTCGTCTCCGCGATGCCGATAGGGCGCGATGTGATCCCAATCCCCTGACTCGGGAAGTTCACTGAGATTGACAACAAAGGCACCCAGATTGTCGACCTGATCGAAAGTAACGATGACCTTTGGAGCCGCCGTCTTGATAATAGCGCTGAGCCGCGCCGCTGGAAGTTCGGCATCCACCGGCATGTAGACCGCACCAAGCTTCCAGAGTGCCACCGCCAGAGCAGGGACCTGACAAACTTTACGGCAGATGACCAGCACCCGGTCCTGAGGTCGAACATTGCATTGACGCGCCAGATAGCTGGCATAACCATTAGCGAGATTTTCCAAATCTTCAAAGCTATAGGATACCTTTCGGTCCGCGATCGCACGTTTGCCAGCATCCAGAGCAAGGCCCGCCCGAAATAGATCGCCCAGCGGAAGTTCTACCCAGCGATCCACATCGTAGATCCGGTCAACGGTCATTCTTTGATCTCCGATTGGATCACCGGCAGTGAGAGCCGCACCTTTTCCAGTTCTCGCGCCCCGATCGCACGGTAGAAGCCCAGGCCCAGTGCATTGGTCGGAGGCGTCTGCCACTCTATGGCGGCACATCCCTTGTCCTGAGCAAAGGTCTGCAAAACGCTCATCAGAGCGCGACCGAGCCCATGACCGCGATGAGAGGGGCGAAGAAAAAGACAATCGAGGTAGATGAAATGGTGCGCCAACCAAGTCGAATAATCAATCGTGGCAGTCATGTATCCAGCCAGCGGGGTACCATCGACACCGTCACACACCCAAGCAAACAGGCGGGCAGGCTCGGCAAAAAGCGCTACCTTCCACCGCTCGATCTGACCGGTTTCGGCAAACGGCAATCCTTCATACTCCGCATGCTCAGCACATAGCGCAAGCATTTGCGCCATGTCGCTCTGCTCAACACGCCGAATGATCACAGAGCACCTCTGAACTGGAGGTTTGCGTATTCCTGAATCATTTCGGCAGTGAGGCTCTGCTCGCCGCGGCTCAAGACTGCCGAGATCCAAGCATCGGCCTCTTTCTTGATAAGCTGCAGCTCCCAAACACAAGCAATCGTCCACGGGTCCGAAAGCGGTGTCGGCTTCTCGCCTAACCGGGAGAGATCAACAGCGTAGGCACGGTGGCGAAGATTGTTTGCATTGCTCCAGCGGGATGCGAGAATATAGACGCCATCCTTTGCCAGGTGGAGGATGGCGAAGCCGGTAGGATAATCTTCTGCCGCATCCCATCCCTCAAACGCCTGCAGTACCATGCGCCTCAAAGCGGCCTCGCCTGGGCAGTCTTCAAGTGTATAGAGATCTGACAGGATGACATAGAGCTTATAGGTGCGTTCCCCGTCGACAAGTACGCCGAGTGCGTGGCACGCGCGTGGTTGATGTACGAGAGGGTTTGAACAGCTCTTACCGAGAACCTGTCGGCTTTGTTTCAGAGGTGGTGCATTCATTACAATAATTCCTACTATGGCGCATTTGGCTTCACCTTTGCGGCTTGCGAAAGTGTCGGCTTGGCCTCATGCAAAAATTCATTATCTAAAGGCTGCGTATTGACCGCACGCCATTTACCACGCTTGAAAAGCCTGTTTAATAGATTAAAATTGAAATTTTTTCTATAAACCCAGTAATTTGTCAAGCCAATGCTGACACAAACCATACCCACCAGCATCGGTATGAATACTGAAGGCCAGCCGCCCAAGACTTGTTCGAGTATAAGCGCAATAACGGGAACTGCCGGTGTAATGATCGAAACGCGTGCCGCACCCATGGTTTGCACCGAGTATTGCAATGTGAACATAGGTATGAGAACCGAAATTGCCGACAATGCAAGCAGCCGCACGATCGTCATTGGTTCCACCGTAAAGGCCTGCATCAGGTCAGGCCCGCCGAAGAAGCTCGTCACGACCAGCAGAAGAAAGAAGCGATTACAGAGAATCTCAAGCGTGGTGCACTTTGCCACTTTATAGAGATCCGCCGAGAAAAATGCATGCAGTCCGGCTGAAATTCCCGCAATAGAAGCCAGAGCCACGCCTTGAAGCAACTGAGCGAAGCTGAAATCCATCATTCCACGCCCCTCGACGAAGCGCATTAGAATGAGACCGGAGAGCGAAATCGCGATCATCGAAATGCCTGCCGCCCGCATGCTGCGTACTTTCGCACGCCCGCTAGCGAAATCGGCAAACAGAACGGCGATCGGCAGAAACCCTTGAAACACGGCGCACTCGATGGAGGGCTCGATGTGATAAAGTGACTGGAATGCGAAGAGCCAGCTGAAGAGCGTGAAAATATTCAGAAGTAAGACTTTGAATGGATATTGTCGCACAAGTCGGAATACGTCGCCGTGCAGATATTTCTGGATCCCAGTAAAAACGGCAAAGGAAACGATAAAAGCAAAGAGCGTAACGGCAGATCCGCTTATGTTGGAAAAAGCGAATGAAATCCATACAGCGGAAACCGCTGTACAAATGCAATAGACGATAACAGATAGATACGGCAGGGCTACTTTCACCAACATTTGCGAAGTTCCGATTTCTTGAATGGAGCGCTTGGCTCATTTGTTTTTTCGGCTGTGCGACACCGCCCGCAAACTGGTCCACGCTCTCATCGAAAGCGATCTCGGGTCTGTTTAGAGGCAACCATCCGGGATCTTCTAGAGCATGTCCCGCGAATACGGATCACCGAGTTCATGGGCAAACTGCTTGCGCAGCATCAGCTCTTTCATCCGCGACTGACGCTCCCTAATCAGGAGCGAAAGCAAATAGTCGCTTTCCGAAACGCTTGGTGTTGTGGCAATTTCGGCAGCAATAAAATTAAATAAGGCCGGATCGAGTGATATTGTAAGCTCTCGAATGCTGTCACTGGCACTTCTCATTGCCATCTCCATAAGACAAATTGGAGCTCCTGCTGCGGGCGTTGCTGGAAACTCAGCCAACCCAGACGAATATTGGCGCATGAAAAGCTCGTGAGCGGAGTGCGGTTAGCAGCCGCAGGCAGCGCCGCCGCTCTGGGCGTTATCACCCTCGGTCGGATGACCGTCGCGCTTCCACCAATCGAGCCCGCCGATCAATTCCCGAACCTGGAAGCCAAGCGTAAGCAGTTTAACCGCCGTCTTGGTCGATGCATTGCAACCGATGCCATCGCAGTAACAGACATAAATCTTGCTCTTGTCGATGCTTTCCGTGGAGAAAAAACAAATGCCCTTGTGAGGTAAATTGATCGCACCCGGAATATGTTCGCTGGCATATGCTTCTGCGGAGCGCCCATCGACCACAACGATTGAGGATTCTCCCTCATTGAGAGCAACGGAGAGATCCCAAGAATCCATTTCATAAGCAAGCTTGCGCTGATAATGTGTCAGTTGGTCAATATTGATCATAATGGCCTCTAATATTTCTATGTACATCTCGTTAAAACCCGTTTGAACGGGCGGAGATTAGAACAATTTTCTCACATACTCATGTCGATTTACGTTCGTAAGAGACATTTTGTTTTGAAGAAATCAATGAGGAGTTGTGTTGATTTCAACGTAACATTCGTGGAAGGCACGTCAATCCGCCGGATTTCACATAATTTTTTAGCTCCATCAAACATCATTTGAAGCCTGATACGACGCGGCATCTCACAGAATGCTTTTGGCACCCGTTTGCGATGGAAGTTCTTTGAAAATTTTCCAGTGCGCTTTCAACCGCGAGATTGATGCAACCTCAAAAAAAAGTTCAAATGGTTCAAAATTTTTGTGAAGCACGCGACATTGACGCCAACTAGGCAATCGTTATTATAAAAAAATAAACTTTTTTATTAAAAAATAAAATTGTCTGTTGATTTATGTAAATTATTTGTTGTGTTTAATATTATTAATAAAATATAGTTATGTATAATACATATAATTTGTTATTTAAGATATGTTACATTCGATATATTGAAATTTTTGATTTATAACCGAGGAAATTAATATTAATACCATAAATCAGAAAATTTTTTGAGCAATTTTCGAGAGGTCTTTAGTCACAGTGACCCCATTTCGCCGAAGCCACCAAACAATTTAAACGTGTTCCTCCGATGTTTTTTCGGCGGCTGCAGACTGTATCACTTTGATGGAGATCCTTAATGCCTGTTATTATCTCACCGGCGCGTGAAGCGCAGACGAAGTATGAATATGGCTGCGATCTTCGTCGGTTATATCCGTGGAATGAGGTTACGGATCCGGAGTTCTGGGGATCTGCTATCGCATCCGTACGCCCGGGTGAAGCAACCACTCCGCATTCGCATGATGAGGAAGAGACATTTATTATCCTTTCCGGGGCCGGCAGCATCACGGTCGATGATGAAAGTTCGGATATTGCGCAAGGCGATGTCATCTATCTGCCCCGTCACAGCCATCACACGGTGCTTAATCACTCTGACGCCGACCCTCTGGTTTTCCTGACAATCTTCTGGGGAAGCCCGGAAGCCCATGCCGCGCTTAAACGGCGTTACGGCTTAGCACAAGCCGAAGCATAAGGTTGCAACGCCCCAGCCCCCAACAATAACGAGACGCTTGGACATGACAGCGGAACTAACAGTTATCATCGCGCCTCCCCCTACGCCGAACGGAGATCTCCATGTCGGCCATCTGTCCGGTCCCTACCTCGGAGCTGACGTCCTGCGTCGTTACTTGACTTTACAAGGGCGAGACGCCGTAGCCGCACTGAGTGTGGATCTGAACCAAAGCTACGTGGTGACCACGGCTGAACGTCTGGGAACTGAACCCTTGGCGTTGGCGAGAAAAAGCCATGCTGATATTCAGACTACGCTCTCCAAGTCTCAGATTCACTTCGACGTAGTGGCCATTCCCGACACGGCATACACGCAGTCCGTATCCGACTGGTTCAAGCATCTGTTCGACACTGGTGTGATCGAGAAGCATCGTCGACTGTCCCCATTCGACATCAAGCGAAACCGCTTCATGTTCGAATCCTATGCGACGGGTTACTGCCCCACCTGTCTGTCCGGCACGAAAGCCAATATCTGTGAGGCTTGTGGCCATCCCAACGAGGCAAGTGACCTTCTCGGCCTTTATCCGACAGGGGGAGAGGCGGGTGATCCGGTCGAAATGCGGGAGATCGATGAGTATTTCATTGATCTGGAAAAGTGGCGTGAACCTCTTCTCGATCATCTACGCCACCATATTCCCGAGAAACGGCCGAATTTGTCGCGTCTGATCGACGAACTCTTCGCCAAACGACTAGCGAAGTTTCCGATCACATTCCCATCCCGCTGGGGCATACCGGCACCCTTCCCGAATGCCGACGGTCTGGTGCTCAATGTTTGGGCGGAAATGCTTCCCGGTCATTTCCACTGGATCGATCAGGCTTGCATGTTGCGAGGTTTCGAAGGCGCGACAGCGCGTGCATCATCGGTTCGGTATGTGCAGTATCTGGGCTTTGATAATTCGTTCTTCTATGTCATCGCCCATCTTGGACTGGCCTTGGCAGCCCGGGCCGGCGGACTCAAGCATATTTTGCCCACTGCTTTCATCACCAACGAATTTTACCTGCTGGACAATTTCAAATTCTCCACCAGCCAGGGCCATTTGATCTGGGGTCGCGATCTTCTGGCCGAAACTCCCGCTGATGATGTGCGCTTCTATCTGGCCTGGTCAAATCCAGAATACAACCAGGCGAACTTCACGCGGGAGGACATGGAGCGTGTCCTCGACAAAAAATTCCGGCAGCCAATCAAGCGAGTCTGTGAATTGTTTGGCGGAAAGTCAGGCCCGGTTTCCGGCAGCGCTTACGCAGCATCACTGCTTGCCCGGTTCGAGACAGCGTATGATTATCGCCACCAGAGTCTGCGCATGGCAGCCCTTACTGTTGCGAACGGACTTGAGCTCATCGAATCCTTGGCAAAGCACGGCACAAACACGGACGTATTGCGTAGCATCGTAAAGGCAACCGCCTGCGGCCTTGCGCCACTCGCAAGCGATGCAGCCTTGAAGCTCTGGCGCTCCATTGGGCTGGACGGCCCAATTTTCTGGCCCGAGGGTAAAGACCTTCTCCCCTCTGAGCCGGCTTTCAATGGATCCGGATTCCAAGAAGAAGCGTCGGAACCTGGAAGCAAACTGCAATTGCTCGGAGCTGTCGTTACATGAAGACAAACAAGCCGCATCACGTTGACGTTCTTGGCATCGGCTTTGGTCCGTCAAACATTTCACTGGCGGTAGCCAGTGAAGAACTGGGCTCATCTTTCAGCGTGCATTTCCTAGAAGCGGGCTCAGGCCCGGCCTGGCATCCGCACATGATGCTTGACGGTTCCGATATCCAGAACAACCCCTTGCGCGATCTTGTCACGCCGCGCAACCCGCGCAGCCAGTATAGTTTCACCAATTATCTGAAATGCGAAAATCGGCTGTTCGACTATCTCAATCTCGGGCTCGCCTATCCATTCCGGAAAGATTATGCGCGCTACGTGGCGTGGGTCGCACGGTTTTTTGATCATTGTGTCAGCTATTCGACACGCGCTGAATCGATCCGGTTCGATAGAGCCACCAGGCTTTGGAGCGTGACGACGAACCAGGGCCACTATAGTGCCCGCGCTCTAGTGTTGGGCACCGGGCGAAGCCGCAACATTCCCGAGTATTTCAAGCCGGCGCTCGGTCCTCGCGTCTTCCACTTGTGTGATTATTTGAGGAATCTTTCGGCAATTGGCGACCAGATCAAGAGTATCGCCGTGATCGGCGCAAGCCAGTCCGCAGTCGAGATCAACCTCGATCTCATGGCACGGTTCCCGAGCTTGGAAATCCATTCGGTTCATCGCAGCTTCGCGATGCGTCAGAAAGACACGAGCCCCTTCTCGGATTATGTTTATTTTCCGGAATTCGTGGATTACTTCTTTAGCGTTAATGACGAAGCACGCAAGTCTTTGCAAGGGCAGTTACGAGCAACCAACTACAGCGCTGCCGACATCGATGTTCTTCATAAATTGTATGTAAGTCTCTATGAAGAAAAACTGGAAGGCAAGGAGCGCTTTACCATCCACAACAATACCGAGATTACCTCGGTTGCGGCAAATGGACAAAGCATCACACTGGGGCTGTGGGAAAAATTCCTCGACCGTCATACGGCGCTCGATGTAGATGCCGTAGTTTTGGCAACGGGCTTCAAGGACATCGGAGCGGGGGAAGGCTGCGAACTGCTGCCGCCGATCCTGAGCGAGGTGGCTCAGCATCTGGGCAGACGCAAGGATGGAGCACTGGATGTCACGAGAGACTATTCAGTGCCTACGGATATTGGCGCACCTCTCTATCTCAACGGACTTTGTGAGAGCAGCCACGGGCTCGGCGATGCAGGTTCGTTCAGCCTTTTGTCGATCCGCTCAGCCGCCATTGTGGACAGTCTCGGGGCCAACCTGTCAATTCACCCCCATCTGAAAGATGGGACCGGCGAGGCACTTCAAGAACTCCCCGCAGCATAATCGGAAAAATGCCGCCCGTTACACAGGAGAATGGCAATGACGAAGTGTGAAATGCAGGCTCTCAGATCCGTGTTTGAAGATCACGAGTCAAACGTCCGCACCTACTGCCGGTCCTTCCCCACTGTGTTTTCAACTGCGCGGGGTGCCAAGCTGACAGATGTAGCCGGAAAAGACTATATCGACCTCCTGTCAGGCGCGGGAACACTCAACTATGGTCACAACAATCCCCGCATACTGGAGCGCGTTCTTGCCTACCTCAGCGATGGCGGCATCGTTCACTCGCTGGATATGTACACCACCGCCAAGGCAGCGTTCATCCGCTCCTTCAAGGATATCATCCTGACTCCCAGGGGCCTGAACTATAAGCTCCAGTTCCCCGGACCGACCGGTACAAATGCGGTTGAAGCCGCACTCAAGCTGGCCCGCAAGGTCACCGGCCGCAGCCAGATCGTGGCCTTTTCCAACGGCTTCCACGGCATGACGATGGGCGCACTTGCCGCTACATCCAATGCTACTAAACGGGCTGGCGCGGGCACTCGGCTTGATGGCGTCACCTTCATGCCCTTCGATAAGTTCACTGGAGAGGATATCGACAGCCTTGAGGTCATCACCGCCATGCTGGGCAGCGGTGCGGGGAACGATGCACCTGCAGCCTTCATCGTCGAGACCGTTCAAGGTGAAGGTGGTCTCAACGTGGCAAGCGGCGAATGGCTGAAAGGCCTGGCAAAGTTGGCCCAGCGCCTTGGTGCCCTGCTCATCATTGATGACATACAAGCAGGAAATGGCCGCACCGGTACCTTTTTTTCCTTTGAACCATGCGGACTTCAACCGGATATCGTCGTCCTGTCAAAATCGTTGTCCGGTTTCGGTGCCCCCCTTTCGCTGGTTCTGATGAAACCGCATTTGGATCAATGGCTGCCGGGAGAGCATAATGGCACATTTCGCGGCAACAATCTCGCCTTTGTCGGGGCAACCGCAGCGCTGGATAGCTACTGGAGAGATGGTCAGCTCACAGCGGAGATCGCGTCCAAGGCAGCAATGGTGGAGCGCAGCTTTGTTCGGATCATTGCGTCACAGCCACCGGGTACAGTGCGCTTGAAAGGGCGCGAGCTCATGGTCGGGCTCGAGTTCCAGGATACGGAGCTGCCGTCACGTCTGTCGCGAAGACTGTTCGATGAAGGTTACATCATCGAAACTTGCGGACACGCCGGTCAGGTTCTCAAACTTCTTCCACCGCTGACCATCGATCACGGCGAGCTTGCTCAGGCATTGGGCGCGATCGAGCAGGCAGTCTTGAGTGAAACAAAGTTCCAGCGGTCGGCAGCCTAGGGTGAGTACCTTAGCTCTGGAACCATCCCACCCGAGACAGGATACAGCAGGTGTTTCCTAAATTTGATAGCCTGACACTCTGGCAGGTCGATGTTTTCTCCACCAGTCCTCTGGCCGGAAATCCGGCTGCGGTGATCTTTGGCGGCGAGCAGATTGACGATCTTACGATGCAGGCAATCGCGCGCGAAACCAATCTGTCGGAGACGGTTTTTCTGCTTCCTCCTGACGCGGGCGGCGATGTGAGGCTGCGCATATTCACGACAAGGCGGGAAATCGACTTTGCAGTGCATCCGGCCATTGCGGCGGCCCATGCATTGGCCGAAGCGACTGCAAATCGGGAACCTGCACTTGCGCTGGAATGTCGTCTCGGAAGGGTCGCGATCCATCGGCTCGGCCCGCTCTCACAATGGCATTGCAAAGTGCCTCCAGCGCGCTTTCAGCCTGTTGATCTTTCTATGGATCAGGCTGCTGCCCTGTTTGGCCTCGCCAAGGATCGTATCAAGGCCGATCGATTCGAGATCGCGGCAACCGGCGTTCCCTGGGTCATGGTCGAGCTTGCTGCAAGCGTCGATCTGGACGGTCTTGACCCGGATCATCGCGCTATTGCGAGCATGACCAGAAAAAGCGGCGCAGTTGGTGTGACAGTCTTCTCCAGAACCGATGGCGATATAGTCGCCAGCATGCGCAGTTTCGCACCCGCAGAGGGCATCTACGAAGATCCGGTTTGCGGCTCCTGTGCGGGCAGCCTGGGAGCGTTGCTACTCCGAGATGATCCGGCTCTCTCGGCGCGGACCGCATTTTTTGTCGAGCAGGGCCGGCAACTCGGGCGTCCGGGACGCATCAGTGTGTTGCCGGAGCATGATCGTCTATGGATCGGAGGCGGGTCCTGCACCGTGCTTCGAGGTCAACTTGCATTGAGAGAAAACGAATGGCACGGCTAGCGTTCACGACATTTGCTATTATGAAGAAGCCCTATGGCGATCCCGAAGTGCACGGGTTCGAGGCGCTGACGCCAGCCGTGTTCCGCCATGCAGAAAATGCCGAAGGATTCGTCAACCGCGCCCGGGAAATCGATGATCGATCAGAGCTGACGAATTTTGAGCGGGATTGGGGTGAATGGGGCCCCTTCACTGTTCCGAGCTTTTACGATGGCGGGTTTACAACCGCGACAGATACCCGCGCATCGACCCTCAGCCTTTGGAGATCCATCGAAGACGTCAAAGCCTTCGTCTATAACGGCCTCCATCAACGGGCACTGGCCCAGCGGCATAAATGGTTTCGAACACCCAATTGGCCCGGCTATGCAATGTGGTGGGTGGAAGACGCTCACATACCGAAATGGTCAGAGGCTGCCAGCCGTTTGGAGTATCTGTTTACCCATGGGCCAACGCCATTCGCCTTCACTTTTCCTGAAGCCTTCGATGCCTATGGTGTGGCGATCGCAAAAATCAATTTTTTGCCGCCCGGAGCACCCCAGACCATAGATAACGAATCGCAACCGACATAACTGCTGACCTCTCTTGGGGAATGAGTACGATGCTACTGACCGTTCTGACGACACTGGGCCTATATGCGGCGGTCGTGATAAGTCCGGGGCCGAATTTCGCCTTGATCAGCCGGCTGGCGGTATCGGGTAACCGGTCTACCGCTGTGGGAGCCACCTTTGGTCTGGCATTCGCGGCGACCATCTACGCCATCTTGTCCATGTCAGGACTTGCGCTGGTGTTGACGAAAATAAGCTGGCTGACCAGCCTCGTGCAGATCGCAGGCGGATGCTATCTCGTCTATCTTGGCCTGATGGCCTGGCTTCCAGATCGCTCGACAGTCGCCTCTCAGGCTCAGCCAAAGGAGACGAAAGGGTTCGGACGCGGTTTTGGAGTAGGTATGTTGGTCAACCTGTCCAATCCGAAGGGTATCGCCTTCTTCATCGGGTTATACGCCGTCGCCATTCCACCCGAGACTGCCTTGTGGGCCAAGTTGCTGATCTTGTTTGGCGGCTTTACGCTGGAGATCGTATGGTACGGATTGGTGGTGCTTCTTTTCTCCAGTCGCCGCGCGCAGATGTTGTACCAGCAATTTGGGCGCTGGATTGAGCGCGTGCTTGGCGCATTGCTGGCTGCATTCGGACTTCGACTTATTGCGGAAAAAATACTTTGAACAGAGCCCGAGATTGGAGTAAAAGTTAGTATCACATCGGATGCTTCACGAGCATTGCTCAACCAGTAGAAGCCAGCCGTTACACAGACCGGATTATAGCCACACTTCAGAAGACCGCGGGGCATTGCAAAGTTGTCTGCCTTTGATTTCGATGCGGCGGTTTTCAAACCAACATGATTCCAAATGAAGTGCCGCTCGGACAGACTCCGACAATATATGATTTCCAGATCGCCCGAGTATTCGTCTTCGATCTCACCCTCTCCCCGATGCACTCCATCTATCATCTGTAGCTCACCCTTCCGGCTGAACAACCCGGCATCCTCAAGCGCTTCGATATCCGGGAGATCGCGCAAGGTTTCCATGCCGAAGGCGGAGAGAAAGTACTTCGGGCATTGGTGCAGCGTTCAGCAACATGTCGTCATGTTGAGCGGATCTCGGGCGTCCGCAGGCAAGCATTCGGTTCACGATGGCGACGCCGATCGCAGCCTCTGTCTGTTGAGCAAGGAATGACCGAGCGCGCAAACGCAGCCCAATAATGCCGTTGTATCGACCCATCGCGGTTTCAACCAAAGCCCGTTTGCCATAGCCGTTACCGTCCTGTCATTTTAACCGGCCATCGATCTGGATGGATGCGATATGATCGTCTCTCTGGTAGGACGCCTGCGCGTTGGGCTGTTTAACTGCCTTCGAGCACGGTGGAATAATGACCCTTGCGCCTGGGCTGTGACGGAAAACTGCGTCTTAGGTTGGATACCCATCATAAGCTCCATCGGCAGTGAACTGGTCGATCTCATCTTCGATCTGATCGGGCACAGGCAAATCCAATCGCATTATATCAAGCACCGAACTCAGAAGCCCTTGGCTCTGGCGTAAGCGCAATCCGAACACCATACACAGCATCAGCGTCGTTTTGATCGCCAGATACCAATAAAGTGGCTAGCCACCACGTGTCTTGCGACGTGGGTCTGCCCAGCCCGCCTGCGCTTCCGGCATTATCCAAAGGGTCAAGCTGCCACGACAGCGAAGCCCCGCCTCATACTCCGCCCAATTCGTCACTTTGAACTTCATCTTACCGATATGATGTCGGCGGGAGGCGTTGTGTTTGTGCGGCATGCTGCACCAATCAACCTATTTTATAGCCCGGCCGCTTAAATGCAAAATATTGAAACTTGATCCCTGCACCAACGCCAATTGATGGAAATCCGGGTGGCAGGAGGTCCTTCGTCAAGACAGATAGTGGCCGACACACGACAGTTCCGGCGCAGTCTAGGCTACTTTGTCAACTTCCACCAAAAACCGCTTTAATTTCAAACCGGCCAATACAATGTAGGGCGGAAGCGCCAGGGAGTAATGACCACAATTTAACTCTAAAATATTCGGCCTGGCTCCGGTAGCCTTCAGACTGTGCAGGAACCGATGCGACAGCTCAGGCAGGACAACCTTGTCTCTCTTCGCCAACACAATCTGGAGATCCAGATCTGGACGCGTCAAATTGTGAGCGTAATTCTCTAGGTTAAGCGGACCCCACGCCCTTCTGAGGTCACTCAACTCAATAGCAGGTTCAAGGCTCTCCCGTATTGATCGTGTCGCGCGCCCCGTCCAGATCATATCGGCTAGACTTCCCGCTGTGAGAAACAGCGAAGCTTTTGACACAGCCGGCTCGTGTGCGGCGACCAACCCTGCTACCCAGGACCCTAAGCTCATACCGAGAACGGAAATCTTCTTATAGCCTTTGCTGTTCAGCCATCGGATGAGTTTTTGCCCGTCGCAAACTGCTTGCCTCACTGACTGGATGGTTCGACCCAGATTAGGACTAAGCATGAAATCGGCGTACCTAGAACCAAGGCGTCGTCGCTCAAAGTGATAAGGCATAGCAATCTCGACAACCGAGATCCCACGTTTCGAGAAAAAATGTGCAATCTGGTGGTTCCGAGTGCTTGCATTCCAATGATGGAAGATCACCAAGGCATGATCGAATGATCCGCTGTCTGTTATTTTCGCCCAGACTACGTTGTTCTCTTCGACGTCAGTCGAAATGTCCGATGGAAATTTGAGCCATCCACCTTGCCATTGAAAACACTCTTTGTCCCCGCCCGGCGCATAAAAATACGCCGAGTCACCTATGATTTGGTCCGCAAGGACACAGAAATCGTCGATAGATCCTGTGTTTTTCGCGCCCGGAAATGCGCGATCAGCGTCTAAAATAAAATCGGTTGTTTTCTTCCATTTGCCACCGCGTTGTGAACGTTGCTCATCCCAACGATCAAGCAAGTTATGATACATTTTGGTTTTTCCCAATCTCGCTCGCTTGCCGACGGCAAAAGGCTGGATCAATAAGGCCGTAGACCGCCAGTACGACGCCAATGCTCATAAGGATTGAAAAGCCTTGAAATGCACCAATCAAGAGATAACTGGTAAAAAGTAATGCTATGACCGCCGTCATCTTCCATAGTGGCAAAACAAATCGGCATGAGCCACCCAAGCGGATTGAGCCATAAACAAAACAGCTCGAAAGAGCGATCAAAAGGCTGCTATAATAGTTCGGCATAGTGTAGCGGAATCCGTTACCAATATGTTTGCTTTCGTAAAACGCTGTAGATATATCATCGACCAACCAAGCCACGATGTTATTGAACCGCCCCGGCTTTACCGGAGACCGTTTGGTTTAAGTTATGCTGCCATGGCCGGTGCGTCCAGCATGGCGTAGTGTCGGTCTTTTACCTCGGCGCGCGGAATGTTTCCGATGGGCTCCAGAAGGCGGTGGTTGTTGAACCAGTCGACCCATTCGAGCGTGTCGAACTCCACGGCTTCCAAGTTGCGCTATGGTCCTCGTCGATGGATGACCTCGGCCTTGTAAAGACCGTTGATCGGCTCAGTGAGAGCATTGTCGTAACTGTCGCCAAGGCTTCCGACAGACGGTTCGATGCCTGCCTCCGCCAGCCGTTCGGAATAGCGAATGGACACGTATTGCGAGCCGCCGTCGCAATGATGAACCAGCCCGCCACGTTTGACGGGCCGCCGATCATGAAGCGCCTGGTCGAGGGCATCGAGCACAAAGCCCGCATGCGCCGTTCGACTGGCCCGCCAGCCAACGATACGGCGGGCGAAGGCATCGATCACGAAGGCCACGTAAACGAAGCCCTGCCAGGTCGCGACATAGGTGAAATCGGATAACCACAGCATGTTCGGCGCGGGAGCGAAGAACTGTCGGTTCACCCGGTCGAGCGGACACGGGGAAGACTTGTCCGATGTAGTGGTTTTGATTGGCTTGCCACGAATGATGCCTTGAAGACCCATCATTCTCATGAGCCGAGTGACGGTGCAGCGTGCGACGTCGAAGCCTTCTCGCTGCAATTGTCGCCACACTTTCCGCACGCCATAGACCTGGAAGTTCTCGTTGAATACCCGGCGTATCTCGACTTTCATGGCAATGTCATTCCGTTCGCGCGCCGATAGCCGGCCACGTCCGTGCGCTTGGCGATAACCTCATAATAGGCCTAGTCGGCCCGAACGTGCGGTTTTGGCCAACTCGAAGAACAAACGAGGAAGCTGTAACTTTAGGGTGGCTTCCGCGTCCGCTTGTCGCAGAATGGCAAAATCAACCCTATTGTGACGGAAGGGGAACGTCACATTCGACTGTCACTGTTAGGTACACCCAAATGCGCCACAGGTTGGAATCCTGTCGCAAAAATCCCCTGCAATTCACTCACTTTTGCGAGCGACTTTTGCGACAGAAATCCACCTGAAAATTCAGTGGCCGCCGATTTGTCGCGAAACTTAGGCAGACCGTGTCAAAAGTCCCGGCCTGGCTGACCTCTGCCAAGCGCAAGCTTTGACACCAATTCGGCGACTGATTGCCGGACATCCTGCGCCGCAGTATCGACAACGAGTGGGCTTTGCCCCCAATCATCATAGTGTCGGGCCATAATTTCTTCCCAGGTTGGCTTTATCAACCCCTGAACATCTGTTGCCCGCGTTTCCGCCCTTCGGCGATGTTCATTTTTGTCGGAACAGATAACCTCTATTTCAACTGATGGCACTGCCGAGCGCGTGGCAACCGATAGCCAGGCATCTCGCGTGACCTCCAAGCAATTCACAGAATCCGCAATGACCGTATTGCCAAGCGCCAGATTGTCTTCCGCGATTCCATAGGCGACCAAATATCCCGCTGGGCCGACGTCCGCTTTCAAGACGGCAGAAGCTCGTATATTTTGCTCGACCGTATCGACGCGGACATAGCTCGCCCCGAGCTCCTTCGCCAAAGCACGCGCAATCGTCGTTTTTCCGGTGCCCGGCAAGCCGCCAAAAATAATAAGCATGAATACTGACCTTCCGTGTGCTCATGGGCGCTGGGAACCCGACTGGAGGATTCCTGATCGCAAAATCTCATGGTATATTCTGCCATGGCACATCTATCAGGAACAGACCGCTCGCAAATGCTGCTTCTTCCAGAAGTGGTGGACGATTACGTCGGCGCAGACCGGGAAACGCGTTCCGGAGCACTCACAGCATTACCTGGATATGAGCCTGTTGAAATCGGCACATATCGCTACCTGCGCCGCTCTGAATCGAAGGTCGTACGCCGGTTCTGCAGTTGGCTGGATGCAGAGATTCGAAAGGTTGAATGAAGGCCAGCTTGTCGCTTTAATCCCGATTAAAATTTCGATTTTGCACCTGATATTTGCGACGCAAAACACAGGCACCCACGACCATCAAAATCCATATTCTTCTTTTGTTCGTCAAGTTGGCCAAAATCCCACGTTCGAGCCGACTGGGCCTAATAGGTGGACGGGGCAATCGGTAGCAGTCTGCAGATAGGCTCGACCCCGAGCACCGAGCGGTGTTCGTCGATGAAGGAAATCATCGCTTCAGTGGGCGGTCGAGCTTCCTCTTACCCGACAGGCGAATGCTTGCATTCGCCGATAGGGGCCTGGGCAAAATACGCTGATGCCTTACGCAGAAGCTCGTTGGCCTGACGAAGCTCGCGGTTCTCCCGCTCCAGAGCCTTCATCTTCTCGGCCATGTCGCTTGACAGACCAGCGCGCTTGCCGCTGTCGACCTCGGCCTTCTTCACCCATTCATGGAGGGTATGTGCCGAACAACCGATCTTCGCTGCTGTCGATGATACTGCCGCCCAACAGGAGGGATGTTCGGCTTCATGCTCCGTCACCATCCGAAGGGCGCGGACGCGGACTTCAGGACAGAATTTGTTCGCCGTCTTGCTTGTCATAGACCCTACTTCTCACCAGGTGAGGTCTCCGGCAAACCCGGCGCGGCTCACAGAAGCGCGTTCGCGTTTGGCAAAGGAAAGTGACCTAGGGCAGAACCAAGGCGGAAGGTGGCCTAACAAGTTTCAGGGGTACTCCCACGCAGCAGCCCGCATTCGAGATGAAGCGGCTACTCGCTGTCGTGCGAGCGACGTCAGGACAACCGCTCCACGGATGTCCTGACCTGACGAATGGGGGAAGATGAGGAAGGTCGATGCGATTTCGTCCTGGCCTTTTTTTGTTGTCGGCAGGTAGAGGATGATCTACCGAAGCCGAACGGACGAGGTCCGACCGCCGACGGAGAGACTGATGGCACGCAAAATCAGAGAAAATTTCGCTTCGGACGATATGCAGGCGGAGCCGATCATCTGCCCGCTGTGCGAGCGCGTGATACCGGACGACCAAATGGAGAACCACCATCTGGTTCCCAAGAGCAAAGGCGGCAAGCTCAAGTTGCCCCTGCATCGCATATGCCATAGCCACATCCACAGGGTTTTCACCGACGCGCAGCTGGCGAAGAAGTTTTCCACGATCGCCGCTATTCTCGAGGACCCCGCGATCCAGAAATTCGTCACGTGGGTGAAAACCAAGCCACCGAGCTTCGAGGACGAGGCAGAGGAACGCACCCGACGTCGCTGAAAATCTGCGACGGAACAGCTCGCGTTACGCGTCGTTGCCAATATCCGCCACGCTCACCCGTCTCGTCGACGGACATAGTGCCAGGTCGACGAGCTATTGCCGTGAAAGTGCCCGGAGTGGACACACGGTTGAAGTCCGCTGTCGGCTCGAAGCGGACGAGCCAAACGTCCACCTGTTCATGTCACAACTAGCCTGTTACACGGCTGTCATAGTTGGTGCCTATTGACCTGAATTTGCAAGTTTGCGGAAACATCCGCGACAGCATTTCGAAAGGCATTTCTATGAGTGCGACGATGAGCAGCCGTTCGCTCTCACTCTATCCCTTCTTGCTTGTATTGTTTATAGGCACAACCTGCAGTTCCATGATCGGGCCGTTCATGGCTTACTACATTGTGGAGGGTTTGGGGCGTGCGCCGTGGACAATCAGCCTCTACGCGGCGGGCGTTACCGTGCTCGGCATAATCTGCACCCGCACCTTTGGTCGCTGGCTGGATGCAGGTATTGCTCCTTTTCCGCTGATCGGTGTAGCACTGGCGGGTTATCTTCTTGCCACGAGTGCCTTGTCGATTTCACCGTCCTTGTGGATCGTTTTGACATTCGGCGTGCTTGGATTCGGTTTGAGCAGTAGTGCGGTATCCACCATGTTCAGCCTCGGGGCGGTCGTAGCAGAACGCGGCAAGATTACGCGTGGCCGGTCCAATGCATTCCTGCGCGCCACGACATCAACCGCCTGGATGATAGGCCCGGCGGTCGCCTTCCTGTTCGCAGAGCGCTTCGGCGAAGCTGCCGTCTTCAAGCTCGCTTTTGCCCTGGCATGCTGCTGGCGTTGATGTGGTGGATAATTATCCCGCGCGATATGACACTTCGTCCCAAGTCAGGATCAGTACACGCACATTCTTCCAACAAGGACTTCGGCCTGTGGTTGGCGGCCGCATTTGTGTTCTGCCTGTCCTCAGCGCACTCTCTGACATTTAGCGCACTGCCATTGTTCTACGTGCGGGAAGTTGGGCTACCGGGTTATGCGCCAGGCACGGCCTTCAGCATGAAGACCTTCGTGGAGGTCCTCGCGATCTTCACTACGCCAATGATCATCTCCCGCTTTGGCCTGAAAGGGCCACTTGTCGCAGTGGCGCTGCTGGCAACCGTAACGATCCTGCTGCTCTCCTATGTTCAAACCTGTCCACAGATGTTGGCAGGCGCGGCCTTGGAGGGCCTGTATTACGGCCTCTATGCCAGCATCGGCATCAGTTTCGTGCAATCTTTCTCCGGTGATCGCCCGGCACAGGCCACCGCGCTTTACTGGAATGTTCTGAGTGTCAGCGGCATTCTTGCGGGCCCCGCGACCGGCCTTATAGCGCAAGCCTACGATTTCCGAGCAGTTATCCGGGTGGCCTCGGTTGTCGCTGCTTTCGCCGCTCTTCTACTTTTCACGTCAATGTTTCGTAAGCACTCGCGATAAACTCAGAGCCGTACAGGGCGACTATCAGTCAGCAATGCAGCCCAACCAGCGATGATTGTTGATAGGATCGCATGATAACCCTGAAGCCACTCAAGGCATTTAGTTCGGCGGCAACGCAATGACTGCTATTGGCGGCGCCAAACACTTAGTCGGGAACGGTTTTTCCAACAAAAAGTTAGAGAGACTTTTTCATCGCTTTTCGACCGTCTGGCTCCTCAGAACGCGAAATCCTCACCGCTCAAAGAATGGCCGCAGTAATGCTTGCTTCCATACGAACGCAATCAAGGCCGAGTTCTCGTGCCTTTTGCGCCACTTGGCCCATTAAAACGCTTGCCACACCCAAGCCATGATACTCAGGATGGACAAACATCATGTCCAGATACCATCAAGGACAAGATCGGCGAAGCCAACAGGCTTATGGGCATACCCGCCTCAATGGCGCTGCCGAGCAGTCGGCGTTCCTCAAGCACCATCCCTACCCGGCGTCTTCGTGGCCGGCGAGATGACCGACTGGGAGGCGCCGACGGGCGGCAACCTCCTCACGGCCTGTTTTGCTACCGGTCGCGCTGTTCAAGACTGCAGGTTATCGCCAGCCGAGCGCCGGGGCTACGTGCTTCAGAATGGCCTCGATGACATGGGCGTTGTATTCGACACCGAGCTGATTCGGTACGGTCAGCAGCAGCGTATCGGCCTCGGTGACGGCTTCATCCTTCGCCAGCCCCTCAACAAGCACATCCGGTTCCGCCGCGTAGGAGCGGCCAAAGATGGCCCGTGTGCTGTCATCGATATAGCCGATTGAATCCTGCTCCTTGCCGCCGCGGCCGAAATAGGCGCGGTCCCGGTCATCGACCAAAGCGAAGATGCTGCGGCTGACGGATACCCGTGGCTGGCGGGTGTGACCCGCCGCCTTCCAGGCCTCGCGATAGGCTCGGATCTGCGCCGCCTGCTGCACATGGAAGGGCTCGCCGGTCTCGTCGTCCTTCAATGTCGAGCTTTGCAGGTTCATGCCGCGCTCGGCGGCCCAGATGGCGGTGGCATTGGAGCCAGCGCCCCACCAGATACGCTCCCGCAAGCCTTCCGAATGCGGCTCAAGGCGCAGCATCCCGGGCGGGTTGGGAAACATTGGGTGCGGATTGGGCTCGGCAAAACCCTGACCCTTCAGCACTTCCAGAAACACTTCAGCATGGCGCCGGCCCATATCGGCATCGCTGGCACCCTCTTCCGGATGAAAGCCGAAATAGCGCCAGCCATTGATGACCTGCTCGGGCGATCCGCGGCTCAGGCCAAGCTGCAAACGACCCTGCGCGATCAGATCGGCAGCACCGGCATCTTCGGCCATATAGAGCGGATTTTCGTAGCGCATATCGATGACGGCCGTGCCGATTTCGATCGATCTGGTACGGGCGCCGACGGCGGCGAGAAGCGGAAAGGGCGATGCCAGCTGCCGGGCAAAATGGTGGACACGGAAATAGGCGCCATCAGCCCCTAGTTCTTCAGCGGCAACCGCCAGATCGATCGACTGCAGCAGTGCATCGCCAGCGGAGCGCGTTCCGGACTGAGGGGACGGCGACCAATGGCCGAAGGAGAGGAAACCAATGTTTTTCATGGGTAAAAACCTTGCATCTGCAGAAAAGTGATTGTGCTTCCCTCGATATAGGAATGTGGGGGCCAAGTAACGAAGGTCAAACGGTGAACGGTGCGTTCGTTCTGCAGCAGCGGTTTACCAGGAGGCTTTCAGTTCAACGCCACATAGTTGCCGTCGGGCCCGCCGGCGCGCTTGATGGTGTCACCCGCTTCGATCGCGCCCGAAAGGTTCCGCGTAAGGGCTTAGTCAAGGCGCAACTGACGGTTTTGTCGCAAAATTTCCGGCTGATTTGCAGCCTCGATAATCATGCGGTAGATGCAGCCTGAAGAAAGCAGGTAGGCAGAGTTGAGCGGTCGTGGTCGATTTCAAAGGCAGTCACTATCCGAAAGAAGTGATTTTATAAGGCGTGTTTTTATATTTCCGCTATGCGGTTTCCTGCCGCGACCTTGAAAAAATCATGGCTGAAGGCGGTGTCAATCTCGACCATGCGACACTGAATAGATGGGTCGTGAAATACTCTCCGCTAATTGCCCTTCAAGCGAAGCGCCACAAATCCAAACCCAGTAGCTCTTGGCGAATGGATGAGACCTACATCAAGGTCAAAGGCAAGTGGATGTATTTTTATCGCACCATTGATAAGCACGGCAAACCCTTGATTTCATGCTGTCTGAGCATCGCAACGAGGCCGCCGCTACCGATTTTTTCGCCCACACCATAGAGAACAATGGCTGGCCGGACAAAGTCGTGATCGACAAGAGTGGAGCGAATTTGGCAGCACTGCAGAACATGAACCTCCTGCTGCTGTTGCGCGGTTGGTTCTGGCTGATCGAGATTTGCCAAGTCAAACATCTCAACACCATGATTGAGCAAGATCATCGTTTCATCAAGAAGCTGACCCGGCCCATGAAGGGCTTCAAATCCTTTCGGTCCGCATCAGCTACACTGGACAGCATCGAAGTCGCCCATATGATCCGCAAACAGCAGTTTTTTACCAGTGGCCAATGGGCCTTGAAACCGTTCTCCGCACTCGCCGCATAACTGTGTCCTGGAATAGCCCTCTCTGCGACCATGCCAAAAGTTTGCGACAAAACCGATGGCACATGTCCAACAACCTGGCTGTCCCTCAAAACATCACCATCCTGCAACTGCCGCCGAAATCGTCCGAACTTAATCCCGTCGAAAATATCTGGCAGTTCATGCGTGACAATCTGGCTCTCTAACCGCGTCTTCAAATCCTACGAAGACATCGTCGACCACTGCTGTTACGCTTGGCGGACACTGCAGAACCGACCATGGAAGATCATGTTCATCGGCCGGCGGCAACGGGCAAATGGGTTCTGATTATTGACGGCGGGTATTAAAGGTCGGATGCAAGAGATTGTGCTCGAGGTCCAGCCAAGTTGGTTGTTCTGCATACATGTCCTGAATCAACTGTTTCACGAGATCAATGTAATGCGAACTATCGCCAATTCGGTGGTTGAGAATGACTGGTGACGTTACGCCCTTTCCGTCAAGCAATCGGTAATGCACATCCGAGCGCATTTGTCGTGCGGAAGCCGGAATGATGCAAATACCAGCTTCTGCGGCAACCAAACCCAGAGCTGTTTGAATCTCCCGGACTTCCTGCACTTCGGCTGGGCGGGCATCGTGGCTCTGTAACAGAGCCAGCACCTGATCGGCATATCCCGGGCGAGGCTCCTTGGGGTAGACAATAATTTTGCAACCATTCAAGGCAGAGACAGAGAGGGGTGATGTGTCGTGGGCAAGCGGCGAGCCTTTCGGAATGGCCGCTACCAGGCGCTCTTCCCGCAGCAACAGACCAACGACATTCGGATCACTATGACGTACGCGACCAAAGCCAATGTCGATGCGCCCTTCCTTCAGCGCCGGAATCTGTTGGACTGAGACCAGTTCCAGCAATTGAATATCCAGGTCCGGCGCGTGTTCTCTCAGTTTTCGCACTAGCGATGGTAGCCCCCCATAAAGTGTCGAGGCCACAAAGCCGATGGATAGAACACTGTTCTGGTTCAGGCCGACCCGACGGGTTGCCGCCTGCATCTGTTCCACTCGCCCCAGAATTTGCAAGGATTGTTCGTAAAATAGCCGGCCAGCCTCTGTCAGCCGAATTGGTCGGCTTTTACGGATGATGAGCGGCACACCGAGTTGTTCCTCCAGCAATTGGATCTGCCGGCTCAACGGTGGCTGTGCGATGTGCAGGATCTGCGCTGCCCGCGTGAAATTCCGCTCCTGTGCGACCGCGACGAAGTAACGAAGGTGGCGGAGATCCATCGTGTCGGCCCTCTTGTTTTCAGTAAACACCTATCATTGAAGATATGTTGCGGTGCGGCAAGTGCCTATATGCAGATAATTTTTCTTCTATTATACCAAATAGGTATGATAAGCGATACCAATGATATTGGACGTCTTTTATGGTTGCGCTTACCGTCTCGCCATGAACACGACCTTTACACCCCTTGTCTCGAAAACAGTCGCTTTGCCCGTTGTTGAGCGAGTAGAAGCCATGCTTGTCGATCTTCCGACCATCCGGCCGCATAAGCTGTCGGTGGCGACCATGAACGGCCAGACCCTGATGCTGGTCAAAATTCATTGCAGCGATGGTGTTGTTGGCATTGGCGAAGGCACCACAATCGGTGGGCTGGCCTATGGCGGCGAAAGCCCCGAGAGCATGAAACTGGCCATTGATACCTATTTCAAACCCCTGATGCTGGGGCAGGATGCCACCACTGTCAGGGCATTGATGACGCGCATTGGCAAAATGGTCAAAGAAAACCGCTTTGCCAAATGCGCGGTTGAAACTGCATTGCTGGATGCGCACGGCAAGCGCCTTGGCCTGCCTGTCAGTGAATTGTTGGGTGGGCGGCTGCGCAACCGTTTGCCCGTTGCGTGGACGCTAGCGTCTGGCGATACCGCCAAAGACATTGCTGAAGCCGAAAAAATGCTGGACCTGCGTCGGCACAAGATTTTCAAGCTCAAGATTGGCGCAAAACCCTTGCTGGATGACATCGCGCATGTTGCAGCCATCAAGCGAGCTTTGGGTGATCGCGGTGCGGTGCGGGTAGACGTCAACATGGCGTGGAGCGAAACCGATGCCGCCTATGGCATGGCAGCCCTTGCCGATGCCGGTTGCGAATTGGTCGAGCAGCCAGTGGCCTCAACTTCTGCCTTGGCGCGCCTTGTGCGTCGTTTTCCCACCGCCTTGATGGCGGATGAATCGCTGCACGGTCCCGAAAGTGCGTTCGAGCTGGCAAAAGTCAGTGGAGCCGATGTGTTTGCAGTCAAGATTGAGCAAAGCGGTGGTCTATTCAACGCCCAGCGTGTTGCCGCCATTGCCGATGCCGCAGGGATTGGCCTTTACGGCGGCACGATGTTGGAGGCTGCTTTCGGCACCATTGCCTCCGCGCATGTGTTTTCAACCTTCAACCAGCTGCAATGGGGCACCGAACTGTTCGGCCCATTGCTGCTGACCGAGGAAATTCTCACAACGCCGCTGGATTATAGCAATTTCGAGCTCACCGTTCCCAACGGCCCCGGCCTTGGCATCGAACTGGACGACGAGCGCGTGGCGTTTTTTGTGCGCGACGGATTGCACAAAACCATCAGCGTGGCTGGATAAGGAGTGTCACTATGCTGTTTCATGTCCGAATGAACGTCAACCTGCCCCACAACCTGCCACAATCAGAAGTAGCTGACATTCTGGCGCGCGAAAAGGCCTATTCGCAAGAATTACAAAACAGCGGCAAGTGGCGCCACATCTGGCGGCTTGCAGGCCAATACGCCAATTACAGCATTTTTGACGTGAGCGACAATGCGGAGCTGCACGCAATACTCTCTGGTCTGCCGCTGTTTAAATTTATGGACATCGAGGTGATGCCGCTTCTGCGGCATCCTTCTTCCATCCGCGACAACGACAGCTAACGCCCGCAAAACAGCGCCAAGGAGAGTGGCGCTCGATTTCTAAAAGTCCTAGAGGAGGATGAATAAATGAACGTAGAGATCTTTAATCGGCCCGACATTCAGGCTTTTCTCAAGACGCTGAGCGGGCTTGATAAAGATGGCGGTAGCCCCCGCATGAAAGAGATCACCTACCGGATCATGTCTGACCTGTTCAAGGCCATTGACGAGTTGAACATCACACCAGATGAATATTGGACAGGCATTGCCTGGCTGAATGAGATTGGTGCTGCCGGTCAGGCTGGCCTGATCTCGCCCGGCCTTGGCCTTGACCATTTCATTGATGAGCGCCTTGATGCGATTGATGCCGCGCTTGGCATTGAAAACCCAACGCCACGCACCATCGAAGGCCCGCTTTATGTGGCTGGTGCGCCGGTTTCGACCGGCTTTGCCCGTCTGGATGATGGCACCGACGAAAACGGTCATCTGCTGATCATGCACGGAACCATTCATGGTGCCGATGGCAAGCCGGCTCCCGGCGCGACTGTTGAAGTCTGGCACTGTGACACCCGTGGTTTCTATTCGCATTTTGACCCAACCGGCAAACAGGCCGAGTTCAACATGCGCCGCACCATTATTGCCGACGACAAGGGCTGTTATAAGTTCCAGAGCATCCTGCCGAGTGGCTATGGCGTGCCTCCGGGCAGCCCAACGGAACGGCTGTTGTCAGCCCTTGGCCGTCATGGCCAGCGCCCGGCCCATATCCACTTCTTTGTCAGTGCCGATGGCCATCGCAAACTGACCACCCAGATCAACATTGAAGGTGATCCGCTGGTCAACGATGATTTTGCCTATGCAACGCGTGATGGCCTGATCCCGCCGGTGATTGAACGCACCGATGAAGCCAGCATCAAGGCCAATGGCTTGTCTGGCCCCTTTGCCGAAATCAAGTTTGATATTCATCTGACGTCTTTGGTGGACGGCGTTGATAACCAGATCAACGAACAGCGCAAGCGCGCAGCCGCCTGATTGGCAATGCTGGCGGCCTAGAAGGCTGCCAGCGCACAGGCCGAGGCCACACAAAAGCACCAAACAGAAACAATTGTCGTCAACGACTTGTATACAAAGTCAGAGCCTTTCACGCTCTATTTGGGAGATAAATCATGTCTGCGATTATCGACAAAGCGAGAGATCTCGACCATCTGCTGGCGACTGCGGTGCAGGACGACAAGGACGCTGGGATCTTCCGCTGCCGCCGCGATATCTTTACCAATGAAGACCTGTTCGAGCTGGAGATGAAGCACATCTTCGAAAGCAATTGGGTCTATCTGGCCCATGAGAGCCAGATTCCTGACAACAACGATTATTATACGGCCTATATTGGCCGCCAGCCCATTGTCGTCACCCGCGACAAGACCGGCGAACTGCATGCCATGATCAACGCCTGCGCCCATCGCGGTGCCATGATCTGTCGCCGCAAGCATGGCAATAAGGGCAGCTTCACCTGCCCGTTCCATGGCTGGACCTTTGCCAATACGGGCAAGCTTTTAAAGGTCAAGGACGAGAAGACCACGCAATATCCGCCACAGTTCGGCAAGGACGGTTCGCACGATCTCAAGCGCGTGCCACGTTTTCAAAGCTATCGCGGCTTCCTGTTCGGCAGCCTTGAAGAGGATGTGGCATCGTTGGAAGATTACCTTGGTGAAACCAAGGTGATTATCGACCAGATCGTTGATCAGGCCCCGGAAGGGTTGGAAGTTCTGCGTGGCAATTCCTCTTACATCTATGATGGCAATTGGAAACTGCAGATGGAAAACGGCTGCGATGGCTATCACGTAAGTTCTGTGCATTGGAATTACGCAGCCACCATGGGCAGGCGTAAGGAAGAAGGCACAAAGGCGGTCGATGCCAACAGCTGGAGCCGCTCGATTGCAGGCGTCTACGGGTTTGAAAATGGCCACATCTTGCTGTGGACCAAAACCATGAACCCTGAGGTTCGCCCGGTCTATAACCACCGCGAGGAAATCAAGGCGCGGGTTGGTGAGGATAAAGCCGATTTCATCATCAACCAGACGCGCAATCTTTGTCTATACCCCAATGTGTTCCTGATGGATCAGTTTAGCACGCAAATCCGTGTGACGCGGCCAATCAGCGTTGATAAGACCGAGATCAGTATTTTCTGCTTTGCCCCCAAAGGCGAGAGTGCAGAAGACCGCACGTTGCGCATCCGCCAATATGAAGACTTCTTCAACGTATCCGGCATGGGCACCGCCGACGATCTTGAAGAGTTCCGGGCCTGCCAACAGGGCTATGCTGGCACAGCCGCCCTGTGGAATGACCTGTCGCGCGGCGCGCCGCTGTGGATTGATGGGCCAGACGACAATGCCAAACGCATGGGCATGAATCCTCTTCTCTCCGGTGAGCGCAGCGAAGACGAAGGCCTGTTTGTGCGCCAGCATGAATATTGGACACATGTGATGCGCAAAGCCCTGTCTGCGGAAAAAAATGGAGTGGTCACATGAGCATTTCCTATCATGCCATTTGCGCCTTTCTCTACCGCGAGGCCCGTCTGCTCGATGATCGGGAATGGGCGGAATGGCTCACCTGCTATGCCGCAGACGCCTCCTATTGGATGCCCGCCTGGGACGATGATGACCAGATCACCGAAGATCCGCATAGCCAAATTTCACTGATCTATTATCCAAACCGTGACGGGTTGGAAGACCGGGTGTTTCGCATTCAAACCGAGCGTTCCAGCGCCTCAACGCCGGAGCCGCGCACCAGCCACAACGTCACCAATGTCGAAGTGTTGGCGGATCGGGGCGATGAAGTTGATGTGCGTTACAATTTCCTCACGTTGAACCACCGCTACAAAGTCACTGACCAGTTTTTTGGCACCACCTTCGTCACCTTGCGCCAGAGCGGTGATGCACTGCTGATCGCCAGCAAGAAGATCGTGTTGAAGAATGATTACATCCGGCAGGTGATCGACATCTATCACATCTGATGGGGTTTGAACTGAGCGGATCAGGAGGGTTCTATGACCGACTACAAAATTGCATTGAATTTCGAAGACGGCGTGACCCGCTTCATCACCTGTAAGGACGACGAAAAGGTTCTCGATGCTGCTTATCGCAACAAAATCAACCTGCCGATGGACTGTTCCGACGGCGTGTGTGGCACCTGTAAGTGCCGCGCTGAAAGCGGCACTTACGATCTTGGTGATGACTTTATCGACGATGCCCTGACCGCTGACGAGGCGAAAAGCGGTTTGGTGCTAACCTGTCAGATGAAGCCAACATCAGACTGCGTCATTGCCGTGCCAACCACATCAGCATCCTGCAAAACCGGGCAGCAGCGTTTTTCTGCAACAGTGGCAAGCGTAGCTCCTCACAATGATGCTGCCATTGTGCTGGAGCTGGATGTGGACGCAGCCCCCACTTTTCTTCCCGGCCAATATGTCAATATTGCTGTGCCGGGATCAAATCAGAGCCGATCCTACTCCTTCAGCTCAAAGCCCGGCGAAAACCGCATCAGCTTCCTGATCAAGAAAATTCCGGGCGGCGTGATGAGCACCTGGCTGGAACAGGCAAAGATTGGCACGACGCTTGACCTAACAGGACCGCTCGGCAGCTTTTATCTGCGTGATGTGCAAAACACGCTGCTGTTTCTTGCCGGAGGAACCGGGCTTGCGCCCTTCCTCTCAATGCTCGAAGTGCTGTCACAACAGCAATCACAGCAAAAAATGCATCTGATTTACGGCGTCACCCGCGATCTCGATCTGGTGCTGGTCGATCAGCTAGAGGCCTTTACCGGACGGTTGCCCAACTTTACCTATGCAACAGTGGTCGCAGACGACGCAACCAATCATCCGCGTAAGGGCTGGGTTACGCAGCACATGCCTCAGGACATGCTGAATGGCGGATATGTTGATGTTTATCTGTGCGGCCCTCCGCCCATGGTGGATGCGGTCCGCAGCTATTTCGACGACAAGGGCGTAAAGCCAAACAGCTTCTATTATGAGAAGTTTACGCCCAATAGCACCACGAAGGTGGCAGCATGAGCACGGCGGGTGTTGCTGGCCGTTTCAGCGGCAAAGTTCTGGTTGTTACCGGTGCGGCGCAAGGGATTGGTCGCGCAGTGGCCATGCGTGCGGCCCAAGAAGGTGGCCGCGTTGTGTTTGTTGATCGCGCCGATTTCATCGCAAACGTTGCCGCCGAGGTTGAGGGCGCTCAAACAGCTGCGATCAGGGTTGATCTGGAAACCTATGACGGTGCGGCCAAGGCCATGCGCTTTGCCGCAGACACATTTGGCGGCATCGACATTCTGATCAACAATGTCGGCGGTGCCATTCGCATGCGGCCCTTTGCGGAGTTCGAGCCGGAGCAGATTGACGCCGAAATTCGCCGCTCTCTGATGCCCACGCTGTACGGCTGCCATGCGGTGATACCGCATCTGTCTGCGCGCGGTGGCGGCACTATTGTCAATGTGTCGTCCAATGCCACGCGTGGCATTTATCGTGTGCCCTATTCGGCGGCCAAAGGCGGCGTCAATGCCATAACCCAATCGCTGGCTATGGAACTGGCTGAGCATAATATTCGTGTTGTCGCAACAGCCCCCGGCGGCACGCAAGCACCGCCGCGCATCATTCCGCGCAATAGCAGCGGTGATACGGAAGCCGAAAAGGCATGGATGACGGAGGTGGTGGAGCAAGTGAAGCAATCCAGCTTCATGAAGCGCTACGGCACGATTGAAGAACAGGCCGCACCCATTCTGTTTTTGGCATCAGATGAAGCAAGTTACATCACAGGCACCGTGCTGCCCGTCGCCGGGGGCGATTTGGGCTGAAGCCGCGGCCTAGAGTTTGTCAGGGAAAAGTGGAACCCGGTTTTCCCGAAAAGACAAACGAAAACAAGAAAATCTAGTGTCTGTCTGGTTCAACTTGAACCTGACAGACACTAGTGCAAATCACTTTGGGAGGAGTGAATATGCGCAAAATTGACGTGAATGATAAAATCGACACCAGCCCATTCGGGGGCTTTCAATGGGCTATTGTTGCGCTATGCGCCACGCTGTTGATTGTTGATGGTTATGACGTGTTTGTGGCGGGAACAGTGCTGCCAACATTGATTGCAGAATGGGGCCTGACGAAGCCACAGGCCGGTGCGCTGCAAGCGTGGGCGCTGTTTGGCATGATGTTTGGTGCTCTTATATTCGGCCAACTCGCCGACCGTATTGGACGTAAAAAGGGCATTGCAATCAGCTTCTTGCTGTTCACGGTCTCGACGCTTCTGACCGGATTTGCGACCTCACCCGATCAATTCAAGATTTTCCGTTTCATTGCGGGCCTTGGTTGCGGTGGCCTTATGCCCAACACTGTGGCGCTGATGAATGAATATGCGCCCAAGCGTCTACGCAGCACCATGGTGGCGCTGATGTTCTCTGGCTATTCGGTTGGCGGTATGGTCGCTGCTGGTCTTGGCATTGGCCTGATCCCGCAGTATGGATGGCAGCCGATGTTCTTCGCAGCCGCAGTGCCTTTGTTGCTTCTGCCGCTTATTGTGTGGCAACTGCCGGAATCCATTGGGTTTCTTCTTCGCCAAGGCCAACAGGACAAAGCAAAGCGCATCTACGCAAAGCTTTATCCCAAGACGGCGCTGGAAGCTGACGATACGCTGGTTTTTAGCGAAACCAAGAGTACCTCAACCTCGGTGACTGAGCTGTTTCGCCATCAGCGCACGTTGAGCACGCTCATGCTGTGGGTCGCGTTTTTCTGCTGCTTGCTGCTGGTGTATTTGCTTTCTTCGTGGCTGCCGAAAGTGTTGCAGGAGGCCGGTTATGCAGAAAAGGCAAGCCTCCTCAGCCTGTTCTCGCTTAATTTTGGCGGCATGGCAGGCGCAATTGTGGGTGGCTGGCTGGGTGACCGTTTCGGACTGCCCAAAGTGGTCGTTGGCTTTTTTATTGCCGCAGCGGTCTCCATTGCCCTGATTGGCTATAACCCGCCCTCAACAATCTTGTTTCTGATGGTGTTTGTGGCTGGGGCCGCAACCATTGGCACGCAGATCTTGCTCTATGCCAGCGTCGCACAGCTTTACAATCTTTCCATTCGCTCGACGGGTCTTGGGTGGGCGTCCGGCGTTGGCAGAATTGGTGCCATTGTTGGACCGACGCTCGGCGGAACCCTTTTGGCACTGCAACTGCCTTTGCAGCAAAACTTCCTGATTTTCGCAATCCCCGCAGCGGTCGCAGCTTTGGCCATGGTGGTCTTTGCCATCAGCAATGCTCGAAAAACCAAAGCCGTGGTGCTCGCAACCGCATGATCGCAACCGCGATGCCCGGTGCGAATATCTCTCAAAACCAAAGGAATACGGATCATGACCTTTCTTGAGCGCCCGGGATATCGCCTTCATTACCGCATTGATGGTGCGCCAGGGGATAAGCCCTGGCTCACTTTTTGCAATTCACTGGGAACTGACCTTCACGCTTGGGATGCGCAAGTTGAAGCGCTATCGGAGCATTATTGCATTTTGCGCTATGATCGCCGGGGGCATGGCTTATCCAGCGCGCCGCCGTCGCCTTATGCGTTAAGCGACCTTGGTGGAGACGTGATTGCTTTGCTCGATGCGCTTGCTATTGAGCGCACCGATTTTTGCGGCCTGTCGATTGGCGGGCTCACCGGGCAATGGCTTGGTATCCACGCAAGCGAACGGCTGGGCAAGATCATTGTTTGTGCCACCGCTGCCAAAATTGGCACCAAAGAGGGCTGGAACGCCCGTATCACATTGGTGCGGGAAAATGGCCTTGGCCATATTACCGCTGGCACAGCTGAACGCTGGTTTAGCCCAGCCTTCGCCACGGCCAAGCCCGCGATTGTGCAAGATATTCTAACCCGCTTTGTCGCGGTTTCCGCTGATGCCTACATTGGCTGCTGTGCAGCACTTGGAGACGCCGACCTCACAGATCAGCTTGGCAAGATCACCAACCCGCTATTGGCAATTTCTGGCGACGATGATTCCGTTTGCCCACCCGCCGATCTGCAAGCCATCGCCGATGGTGTGCAGCACGGACAGCATGTGTCTCTGCCCGGTCGGCATATTATCAATATCGAAGCGACGGATGCATTCAACGCGACCATCATCGCATTCCTGTCCGCTTGATCCACAATTCATGATTGATTTCTGTTTGCTTGCATCGAAATCATTCTGGAAATCCATAGGGAGTAAACCGCAATGACCTCATCCATACCCTTCATCAATCCAGAGCATCTCACAGGAGTTGCCTTTGACGGCGGCTGGAAAAGCTTGAGCAAGAGGTACAAGACAGTGTTGAGACGGCAACCGGCAAAACACTCGGCCAGATTGCCATGGCGACAGCGCAAGACATTGTTGGGGCAGCGGCCACGGCCCGCAAGGTTCAACCTGCATGGGCCGCAACACCCTATGAGCAGCGCGCCGAAATATTGCGCAACGCCGCCCGCATAGCAGAAAACAATCGCGATGAGATTGTTGACTGGATCGTGCGCGAATCCGGCTCAATCGCACCTAAGGCGGGTTTTGAAGTCGCCCTGACGATTAAGGCGCTGTATGAGGCGTCTGCCATGCCATCGCAAGCAGCGGGTCAGGTTTTGCCGACCCAGCCGGGCCGACTTAACCTCGCTCGCCGTCGTGCAATTGGCGTCGTCGGGGTGATTTCGCCCTTTAATTTCCCCCTATATCTTGCCATGCGCGCGGTTGCCCCTGCCTTAGCTGTGGGCAATGGCGTGGTTTTAAAGCCCGATCCACGCACTGCCATTTGCGGTGGCCATGTGATTGCACGGTTGTTTGAAGAAGCAGGCCTGCCCGCAGGTATTCTATCAGTATTGCCCGGCGATGGGGCAGCCGGGGCCGCCCTGTGTGATGCGCCCGATATTGGCATGATCCAGTTTACCGGCTCAACCACGGCAGGCCGCAAAGTTGGTGAGGCCGCAGGGCGTAATCTCAAAAAAGTATCGCTGGAGCTTGGCGGTAAAAACTCCTTCATCGTTTTGGATGACGCCGATCTGGATCTTGCCGTAAAAAATGCGGTTTGGAGCACCTATCTCCATCAAGGGCAGATCTGCATGTCGGCCGGTCGTATTTTGGTGCAATCCGGCATCGCAAAAGAGTTTATCCGCAAGCTTGCGGAACATGCGAGCGCCATGCCATCGGGCGATCCGGCCAGCGGGCAAGTGGCGCTTGGGCCTTTGATCAACCAAGCCCAGCTTGATCATGCGGCGCGTATCGTTGATGCGGCCGTTGCCGGTGGTGCTGAAGTGGTCACAGGCGGCGGCCATGACGGGCTGTATTTCCAACCCACGGTTCTTGCAGGCGTGAGCCGCGATAATCCGGCCTTCCATGAGGAAATCTTCGGCCCGGTCGCCGTGGTGACGGTGTTTGATAAGGACGAAGACGCCATCGCCCTTGCCAATGATACCGATTACGGCCTGTCGGGTGCCATCGTGTCGCGCTCCATTGGCCGCGCACTGGCCATTGGCGAGCGGCTCAATGTGGGTCTGCTGCATATCAATGATGCAACGGTGAATGATGAAGTCATTAATCCTTTTGGTGGCGTTGGTGCATCGGGCAATGGTACCAGCATCGGCGGGCCTGCGAATTGGGAGGAGTTCACACAATGGCAGTGGGTCACCATCAAGGCTGATGCGCCTGCCTATCCACTTTGATAGATTGCTTATTGTTATGGGAGGAGACTATTATGAACCTGAGAATTCAATGCACCGAAATCACCGCCGCCGTCACCCGCGCCCAAGGGGCGGCCTTTACCATTGAAAAGGGTGATATTCGCGACCCACAGGGAAGCGAAGTGCTGGTGCGGGTTGTTGCCACCGGCCTGTGCCACACCGATCTCATCGTGCGCGACCAATATTATCCCGTGCCACTGCCTGCGGTGCTGGGCCATGAAGGGTCTGGTATTGTCGAAAAGGTCGGGCCGCATGTTAAAACCATTCAACCGGGCGATCATGTGGTGCTGACCTATGGGGCCTGCGGCCATTGCAACAGTTGCACCGAAGGCCATGGTGCCTATTGCACCCATTTTTATGGGCGCAACTTTGGCGGAACCGATGCCAATGGCGACACCGCCATCCGCGATGCAGACGGAAAACCGTTGCACGACCACTTTTTCGCGCAGTCTTCTTTCGCCACCTATGCGCTCGCAGAAGAGAACAATACAGTGAAAGTGTCGAAGGACGCGCCGCTTGATCTTCTCGGCCCGCTTGGCTGCGGCATCCAGACGGGTGCCGGCGCGGTGATCAACGCGCTGAGGGTCACAGCGGGATCAAGCTTTGTCAGCTTTGGTGCGGGTGCCGTTGGCCTCAGCGCCATTATGGCCGCCCGAATTGTAGGTGCCACCACCATTATCGCCGTTGATGTGGTGCCATCGCGCCTTCAGCTTGCCTTGGAACTCGGCGCGACCCATGTGGTCAACAGCCGTGAACAGGATATGGTCGAGGCCATCAGAGACATCACCGGAACCGGCGTCAATTTTGCGCTCGAATCCACAGGTCGCCCTGAGGTTCTGGCGCAAGGCATTGAAACACTTGGCCTGTTGGGGATGATTGGTGTGGTCGGCGCGCCAAAACTTGGCACCAAGGCCGAGTTTGATGTCAACACCCTACTGCTCAACGGGCGCAGCATTCGTGGCATTGTGGAAGGCGACAGTGTGCCAAAAATCTTTATTCCGCAACTGGTAGAGCTTCATCGTCAGGGACGCTTCCCCTTTGATAAACTGGTCAAGTTCTATCCTCTGGCCGACATTAATCAGGCGGTAAAAGACAGTGAAAGCGGTGTGACACTGAAGGCAATCTTGCGCATGCCGGGTGCTTGATATTTTTCACGGCTCTGCGGATATCAACGAGAGCATGCGAAAGAGGGGCAGCGTTGCAGGAATCAGACTTTGGGCGAGATAACTCTACCCTTTGGATTGTTCATGCAACGCGCCTGAACTCGGGACGGCTCAGGGCTCTGTTGCAAAGATTTCAAATAGCAACGAAATTCCCTAATGTACTTTGTCAAGCGGACTGACTTTCGAGATTCTGGGCGAGCAGTGCCACGGCTTCCGTGAGAGCGCCCGGTCCGACGCCAAAAGCCCGTTCAACGATGCGAGCTTCACCACGGATATCGCCGGTCAGGTTGAAAATCGCAGCCTGCCCCTTGCGTAAAGCCCGCATCACCTCGAATCCCTTGATCGTAGCATAGGCCGTTTTCAACGTCTTGAATCCTCTCACGGGTCTGATCAGTTGTTTCAGCTTACCATGATCGGCCTCGACAACATTGTTCAGATACTTGACCTGCCGATGGACCAACTCTTTTGGGCATTTGCCATTGGCCTTCAGTTCTGCGATCGCGATCCCATAGGTTGGTGCCTTGTCGGTGTTGATGACCGTTGGCTTTTCCCAATCCTTCAGGCCGTTCAGCGCCTTGCCTAGGAATCTCTTGGCTCAATCTCGGGCGCAAATTTCTGAACCCAGCGATAGATCGTGGAATGGTCGACCAGCACGCCCCTTTCAGCCATCATCTGTTCAAGATCACGGTAGCTCACCCCATAGCGGCAATACCAGCGAACTGCCCAAAGAATGATTTCACCCCGGAAATGACGCCACTTAAAATCGCCAATCAAAAATCTCGCTAAAAATTACCAGCGTCTTTTTTGAGCATCATCGGAATTTTTGCAACCACGTCGAGAATTCTCACCCTCCCGTGCGACGACGAGAGCGACGCATGATGCGGTTCAAGTCGGCGCGGCAATGCCAGCGTTTCGTCTCAACCCACAGTCAGATTGCCAATCTTTTCCATCTTCATCGAAAACACCTGACCGCCGCCGATCATCGCCAACTCCGCGCTCACGCCAGCAGCACCTGGCGTGAGATCGCCTTGTCGATCAAAGTGTGATATTCACGCCGAAGCGACGATCGCGTGCTGTGCTCGGTTAAGGCGACGCCACCCTTCTCAGATTGTAAATTAAGTCGACGCCACCCCGGATTTTACCGCCATAAAAGGGTGTGCATTGAAACGATAGATAGAATTTGTCGCTTACATTTTATGCGACATTCGCCGCCGATTAAAAAATAGTCTTATGGTTGCTTGACAAAAAGCGCATGGCTATGTGAACTTTGTAAAGCGTTTTACTAAACCGCTTTACAGGGTGGATATGGTCAAAGAACGGGTCACTGGGCTAAAGGATGTTGCCGCCGCCGCTGGCGTGTCGGTGACCACCGTGTCGCGCATGCTGAATGGCTCGCTCGATCTTCCTGGCGAGACGCGCAAGCGGATTGAAGACGCCATTGTCGCGCTCAAATATCAGCCAAATCCGCATGCAAGACGTCTCAGCCGTGGCCGTTCGGACACCATCGGTCTTGTGGTGCCGGATATTGCCAATCCGTTCTTTGCAACTCTGGTGGCCGCCGTTGAAGAGGAAGCAGATCTGCGCGGTTTGGCGCTGTCACTCTATGCCACGCTAAACCGCCCGGGCCGCGAAATGGCATATCTCAGTCTGCTGGAGCGCAACCATGTGGATGGCCTGATCTTTATCACCAATCACCCTGACCAGGGTGAACTGGCGGCGATCATCAATCGCACCGGAAAAGTGGTTGTGGTCGATGAAGACGTGCCGGATGCGACCGTGCCAAAGCTGTTTTGTGACAACCGGCAAGGCGGAGAACTGGCTGGGCAGCATCTGGCCGGTTTTGGCCATAGCCATGTTCTCTACATCGGCGGGCCGGATGTGATGATCAGCACCGAGCGCCGCTTTATAGGCTTTGAAACCGCCATGCGTGCCAAGCATGGTGAGAATGCAGTGATTGAGCGCTACTGCGGCGATTACACCGCCGAGTTTGGCAGACAGGCAGCGCGGCGTTTTCTCGAGGGAGGCCGCGAGGCGACCGCAATTTTCGCCAGTTCAGACGAAATCGCCATCGGCGTCATTGAAGTGCTGCGAGCGGAAGGGATCTCCATTCCTGAGCAGATTTCGGTCATCGGCTTCGATGATGTTGGACCTTTGCATCTTTTTGCCCCGCCGTTGACGGCCATCCGTCAGCCGGTGCGGGGAATGGGAAGCCGCGCTCTTTCGCTGCTTCTCGATACGGATTGGCAACAGCCTGCGAAAGCATCGGAGGAATTGCTGCCAGTGGAAATCGTCGTGCGGAACTCCGTTGCACCGCCTGCGAAATAACAAAAGCAATGGGCAAACCTAACCAGAGGATGGAATGATGACCCGGACTTTCACACGTAGAACCATCAATGCAGCCTTGGCTGTCACGGCCCTCGCCGGCCTTTGCCTGACAGCAGGAATTGCCAATGCCGCGCAAAAAACCTTTGCGCTGGTGCAGATCAATCAACAGGCACTGTTTTTCAACCAGATCAATCAGGGTGCTCAGAAGGCCGCTGATGCCGCTGGCGCAAAACTGGTAATCTTCAATGCCAACAATGACCCTGCGGCCCAAAACAGTGCCATCGAGACCTATATTCAGCAGAAGGTGGACGGCATTGCCGTCGTCGCTATTGATGTCAACGGCATCATGCCTGCGGTCAAACAGGCCGCCGATGCAGGCATTCCGGTGGTCGCCATCGACAGCATTCTGCCTGCTGGCCCCCAGAAGGCACAGATCGGCGTCGATAACGCCAAGGCGGGTGCCGATATTGGCAAATTCTTCGTCGATTACGTCAAGAAGGACATGGGTGGCAAAGCCAAGCTGGGCGTTGTCGGCGCGCTGAACTCCTTCATCCAGAATATCCGCCAGAAGGGCTTTGAAGACACCATCAAGGGCGTCTCCGGCATCACGTCGGCAGGTGTGGTTGATGGCCAGAACGTTCAGGACAATGCGCTGGCAGCGGCTGAAAACCTGATCACCGGCAACCCTGACATGACCGCAATCTATGCCACGGGCGAGCCAGCGCTGCTGGGTGCCGTAGCCGCCGTGCAAAGCCAGAGCAAGCAGGACAGCATCAAAGTGTTCGGCTGGGACCTGACCGCTCAGGCCATTGCCGGCATTGACGCCGGTTATGTCGCAGCAGTGATCCAGCAGGACCCTGCTGCCATGGGTGAAACGGCTGTGAAAGCTCTGAAGACCATTTCGGACGGCGGCAAGGTTGAAAAGACCATTGCTGTGCCGGTTACCATTGTCACCAAGGCCAATGTTGAGCCTTACCGGGCCGTGTTCAAATGATTTCCGGTGGACAGCTCCCAACCGCTGTCCCTGGAGCCGGGGGAGTTGATCTCCCCCGGCAACCCGGAGAAGGCGGTGCGCGTGAACCCCGGATTTCGCTTCGTGGTATCCGCAAAACCTTTGGCTCGCATCAGGCGCTGCGTGGCGTTGATCTCGATCTGTTTCCCGGCGAATGCTTAGGGCTGGTTGGCGACAATGCGGCGGGGAAATCAACGCTCACCAAAGTGATCTCCGGCACCTATATCCCGGATGATGGCACCATCACGCTGGATGGCGAGGCGGTTCGGTTTTCCGGTCCCGCTGAGGCGCGCTCGCGCAATATCGAAATGGTGTTTCAGGATTTGAGCCTGTGCGACCATATTGATGTGGTGGGCAATCTGTTTCTGGGCCGGGAATTGACCAAAGGCCCGTTTCTGGATCGCGCCCGGATGCTGGTGGAAGCCCGCAAGATGCTGGATGCGCTGGAAATCCGCATTCCGCGCCTCACCGCCAAGGTCGAGAAATTGTCGGGCGGCCAGCGGCAGGCGATTGCCATTGCCCGTGCGGCGTCGTTCAATCCCAAAGTGCTGATCATGGATGAGCCAACCTCGGCGCTGGCCGTCGCGGAAGTGGAAGCGGTGCTGGCACTGATCAATCGGGTCAAAGCCAGAGGCGTTTCCGTGGTGTTGATCACCCATCGCTTGCAGGACCTGTTTCGCGTCTGCGACCGCATTGCTGTAATGTATGAGGGTACGAAAGTGGCAGAACGCCAGATTGGCAGCACCAACCTTGAAGATCTGGTGAAATTGATCGTCGGGGGGGAAAGACATTGACCGCCTATACTGAACGGGCCAAAGGCTCGCCCTTCGCTGACTTTATCACCGAAAATGCTCAGGTTCTGTCGATTGCGATTTTCTTCTTTGCCTGCATGGTGTTCTTCTCCGTCACAACCGATACGTTTTTGACGCTCGGCAATATTCTCAATGTTGTGCGACAAGCTGCCCCCATTCTGATTGTTGCCGTTGCCATGACACTGGTGATTGTTACCGGCGGTATTGATCTTTCCGTTGGCTCGCTGGTGGCACTGATCAATGCAACGGTGGCCATTGTGCTGGCAACCGGCCTGTCATGGCCCTTGGCCGTGCTGCTCATGCTGGTGCTGGGCGGCGTGATTGGCCTGATCCAGGGTTGGTTCATTGCCTATCAGGGCATTCCGGCCTTTATCGTCACGCTGGCAGGGCTTTCGATCTTGCGCGGCGTGGCGCTCTACATCACCCAAGGTTATTCCATTCCCATCAACGACGTGCCGGGTTTTTTCACGCTGGGTCGTGGCGAATTCGTGAGCCTTCCCGTTCCGGCCTTGATTGCCATTGCCGTGACAGTCTTTGGGTTTGTGTTGGTCTCCTCCACCAAATATGGCCGTCAAGTGGTGGCCGTCGGCTCCAATCTGGAAGCGGCGCGCCGGGTGGGCATGCCAGCCAAGTGGATAGTCGCCTCTGTCTATCTGGTGTCCGGGGTGGCTTGCGCCCTTGCTGGCCTGTTGATTGCGGCCCGTCTTGGCTCCGGCTCCTCCAATGCCGCCGTCGGGTTTGAATTGCAGGTGATCGCTGCCGTGGTTCTGGGTGGCACGTCGCTGACGGGCGGGCGCGGCACGATGCTGGGAACGCTGCTGGGCACCATGACCATTGCGGTGATCGGCAACGGCCTCATTCTCATGCATATCTCGCCGTTTTTCACGCAGATTGTCACGGGTGCGATCATTCTGGTGGCGATCTGGCTGAACACCCGGATATTTTCCGCTAACTTCCGCTTTGGCGCAGCGAAGAAGGGGTGAGATATGACCAGTGAACTCTCTGAGGCTCATATCCGCTCCGGCAAGGTGATGACGGTGGCCGGCCCCATCTCAGTGGACCAGATGGGCGTAACCTTGATGCACGAGCATATCCTCAACGATTGCCGTTGTTGGTGGCATCAGCCCAAAACGCCTGAGCGGCAATATCTGGCGGAAGGCTTTGTCTGCATGGAAATCCTCGGCGAATTGCGCCAGGATCCCTTCGTCAACAAGCACAATATCACCCTGGATGATGAACCTTTGGCGATCACCGAGCTGATGGATTTTGCCAAAGCGGGTGGCAAGACTGTGGTGGAGCCAACCTGTCAGGGCATTGGCCGCAATCCGCTGGCGCTGCGCCGTATCGCCAAAGCCTCCGGGCTGAACATTGTCATGGGCGCAGGCTATTATCTGGCCTCATCCCACCCCGCCAAGGTGGCGGAGATGACGGTGAAAGCCATTGCCGACGAAATCGTGCACGAGGCGCTGGTTGGCGTCGATGGCACCGATGTCAAAATCGGCCTGATTGGTGAAATTGGCGTATCGTCTGATTTCACCGCTGAGGAAGAAAAGTCACTGCGGGCCGCAGCCCAGGCGCAGTTACGCACCGGCCTGCCGCTGATGGTGCATCTGCCGGGCTGGTATCGGCTGGGTCACAAAGTGCTGGATATTGCCGCAGAAGAAGGGGCAGACCTGCGCCACACGGTGCTGTGCCACATGAACCCATCCCATGATGATCTGACCTATCAAGGCGAACTCGCCAGCCGGGGTGCCTTCGTTGAATATGACATGATCGGCATGGATTTTTTCTACGCCGATCAGCAGGTGCAATGCCCCAGTGATGAGGATGCCGCCCGCGCCATCGTCAAGCTGGTGGAGATGGGCCATCTCGACCGCATCCTGCTCTCCCATGATGTGTTTTTGAAGATGATGCTCAGCCGCTATGGCGGCAATGGCTATGCCTATATTTTGCGGCATTTCTTGCCGCGCCTCCAGCGTCATGGCCTCAGTTCTGACGCTCTCACCACCCTCATGCGGGGCAATCCCCGTTCGGTCTTTCAGGTTGCCGCCTGAGACCTGTTGCATAGATAAGGAACACATATCATGACAAAGAAAATTCTCCTCGTGGGTGAAAGCTGGGTCAGCTCCGCCACCCATTACAAAGGTTTTGACCAATTCGGCAGCGTCACCTTTCATCTGGGCGCGGAGCCGCTGGTGAAAGCATTGGAAGGCAGCGAATTTGAGCTGACCTATATGCCTGCCCATGAAGCAGTGGAAAAATTCCCCTTCGAGATGGCCGGTCTCGATGCCTATGATGCCATTATCCTCTCCGACATCGGGGCGAATTCCCTGCTGCTGCCGCCTGCCGTGTGGCTGCATTCCAAAACCGTTCCCAACCGCCTGAAGCTGATCAAGGCCTGGGTGGAAAAGGGCGGCAACCTGCTGATGGTTGGCGGTTATTTCTCGTTCCAGGGCATTGACGGCAAGGCCCGCTGGCGTCGCACGCCGGTGGAAGATGTTCTGCCCGTCACCTGCCTGCCCTATGATGACCGGGTGGAAATCCCCGAAGGCTCAACTGCCGATGTGATCAAGCCCGACCACCCAACCGTTGCTGGCCTCACCGGTGAATGGCCGCTGCTGCTCGGCGTCAACGAAGTCGAGGTGCGCGACGGTGATGATGTTGAGGTGGTTGTGCGTTTGCCAAAGGATCAGGGCAGCCATCCGCTGCTGGTCACCGGCACGTTTGGCAAGGGCCGCACCGTGGCCTGGACCTCGGACATTGGTCCCCATTGGCTGTCGCCTGCATTTTGTGAATGGGAAGGCTATGGCAAGCTGTGGAAGAACATTCTGGGCTGGATGACGCAAGCGCGGTGATGTTCTCAAGTGGCGAAGATAGCTGCCAACTCGGTCTGTGATGGAAACGCAGACCGGGTTCCCCGGCGACTGACGGTGATGCTGGCGGCCTGTGCTGCGTGGCGCAGCGCCAGGCCATCGGGCATGACATGGCGCAAACTGCTGGATGCCAGCGCAACCGCCATGAACGTGTCGCCAGCCCCGGTGGTGTCAACAGCAACGGATGGAACGGCTGGGATTGTGGTGGTGCCGGTGCGATCCGCCAAGATTGCACCCTTGCCGCCAAGGGTGATGATGACGGTACCAATACCGGCATCACGCAAGCATTGGGTGGCGGCTTCGCCGCTTTCACCTGTCAGCTTATCGGCTTCGCCCTGGTTCAAAAAGGCAATGTCGATCAGCGACCAAAGGGCGGCAAAGCCGGGCCGCAGCGGTGATGGGTTAAAGGCGGTGATCATACCACAGCGTTTGGCCTCGTGGAGGAGGGCAGCCGTGGTGTCATCGGTGAGATTGCCTTGGAGAATGGCCAGATCGCCGGGTTTTGCCGCCTGTAAGGCACTGGTAACATGCTCGGGCCGGAGGCTGGTGGCACAGTCTGTTGTGGTGATGATGGCATTTTCGCCATCCGGCGTGGTGAAGATCATCGAGATATCGCTGGCTTTATCGACAAGCTCGATCAAGCGGGTATCGATCGGCTCCAGAGACAGGCTCTGCCGGATCATCGAGGCGCGAAGGTCGTTGCCGACAGCGGCAATCAGCGTGGTGTCCAAACCGGCGCGACCCAGAACAATCGCCTGGTTGGCGCCTTTGCCACCCAGATCCGTGCTTTGCTGCTGGCCAAAAATCGACGCGCCGGCCTCTGGCATGGTCGGTACGGACATGATTTCATCGATTGCAACATTACCGATTACCCAGGCACGCATCACAGACTTTCAACACGCATGGCAGGCTTTCAAAAGGAAATGAGAAATGCTGGATATATCCGACAACACATCAAGCACTATGCGAGAAATTTTCGGGCGCGACAAGGCGCTGATCGGCATGATCCATTGCCCGGCCTTTCCCGGTGCGCCGCGCTATCGCGGCGCGAGCATGACAGAGATTTACGATGCCTGCATGCTTGATGCCGAGGCCCTGATCGAAGGCGGCATGCATGGACTGATCATTGAAAACCACGGCGACATTCCCTTTTCCAAGCCGGATGACATTGGGCCGGAAACATCTGCCTTCATGAGTGTGGTGACCGACCGCATTTGCCGTGCGGTTGGCGTGCCACTGGGTATCAATGTCCTGGCCAATGCACCCATTCCGGCCTTTGCCATTGCCATGGCGGGCGGGGCAAAATTCGTGCGGGTCAACCAATGGGCCAATGCCTATGTCGCCAATGAAGGCTTCATGGAGGGACGGGCGGCGGAGGCCATGCGCTACCGTTCCATGCTGCGGGCCGAACATATCAAGGTGTTTGCCGATAGCCATGTCAAGCACGGCGCCCACGCCATCACCGCCGACCGCACCATTCAGGAATTGACCCGTGACCTTGCATTTTTCGATGCCGATGCGGTGATTGCCACCGGCCAGCGCACCGGCAATTCCGCGACCATGGAGGAGATTGAAGAGATCGGAGCGGCGACGCATCTGCCTCTTTTGGTTGGTTCGGGTGTTTCCAAGGACAATATCGTCGAGATCCTGAAACGCACCAACGGGGTTATCGTCGCTTCATCACTCAAACATGGCGATGTCTGGTGGAATCCGGTCGATATCGAACGGGTCAAAGCTTTCGTGGCGGCGGCCCAGCCCGGTTTGAAGGCGTAAATACCATGGCACAGGCGGGTGAAGGACTGTTAGAGGTCAATGGCGAGCGGCTTTTGGCCCGATTGGACCAATTTGCAGCGATTGGCGCTACTTCCAAAGGCGGTGTTAATCGGCAGGCCCTGACGGCGCGTGATCGTCAGGCGCGGCAATTGCTTGCCGATCTCGGCCGGGCGCGTGGATTTTCCGTCTATCAAGATCCGATCGCCAACCTGTTCCTGCGCCGCGAGGGCCAGAACCCGGATTTGCCGCCGCTGCTGATCGGCAGCCATCTCGACAGCCAGCCCTCTGGCGGGCGGTTTGATGGTGCGCTGGGCACACTCTGCGCCTTCGAAGTTTTGGAAACATTGGAAGACCACGGCATAGAGACAGAGCGCGCAGTGGAAGTCGTTGCCTTCACCAATGAAGAAGGCTGCCGTTTTTCACCCGGATGCATGGGGTCCATGGCCTTTTCGCAGGGTGCCATTCCCGCCACATGGCCTATGGCGCGGGCAACGGATGGCGCGCTGTTTTCCGATGACTTGGCAGCAACGCTTGCTGACTTGCAAGGTGCTGACATGAGGCCGCTGGGCTTTCCGGTGTTTGCTTATCTTGAAGTGCATATCGAGCAAGGCCCATCCTTGGAAAAAGAGGGTCTGCCCATCGGCATCGTCACGGGCATTCAGGGTACCCGCTGGCTTCAGGTGACCATTTCGGGCCAGACTGCCCATGCAGGCACCACAGCATTGTCCTACCGCAAAGACCCCATGCGCGCCGCCGTCTCCGGCTTGAACGTGCTTTATAATGACATCATGCCACAAGATGCCCAATCACGCCTGACAGTTGGCCGGTTCTCGCTGGAGCCGGGGGCCATCAATGCCATTCCGGCAGCCGTGACGTTTTCGCTGGATATCCGCCACCCCAATTTTGAGCAACTGGATCTGATCGAAGCGAAGATACGCAAGGTCCTGCAGGATCATGCTGGCGAGAATGGATGTGATCTCGAAATTGAGCTGCTCTTCGACATGGCTCCAGCCCGTTTCACAGATCATCTGGTTACCATACTGGAGAGCGCCGCGATTGATGCCGGTTTTGCCCATAAATCCATGGTGTCCGGTGCGTTTCACGATGCACTCTTCATCAATCGTGTCGCACCCTCTGCGATGATTTTCACCCCATGCCGAAATGGATTGAGCCATAACGAAGAAGAGTATGTAAAGCCTGCGGATTCTGTCGCAGGGGCGCAAGTGCTGCTGACCGCGAGCTTGCAACTCCTGTCCAACTTGACGACACAGGCATCTGTGGTTGTCGCTCACCTACGTTAGAGTGCCAGGACATAGCCAATCAACTTAATCGAAACCATCAGCCGTTGGCGGATTCCCCATCCGGGTTATCCTTTTGGCTTTTCATGAAAGGCCGTTTGACAAGGCCCAGCAGGTCATCAACAAAGGTGAAAATGACGGGGATCACCAATAGGCTCAGAACGGTGGAGGTGAGCAAGCCGCCAATCACAACGATGGACATGGGTTGACGAAAACTTGTATCTCCACCGCTGAGGCTCAACGCAACGGGGGCCATGCCAGCGCCCATGGCAATTGTTGTCATCACGATGGGTCGGGCGCGTTTGTGGCAGGCATCGATAAGCGCCTCGTAGCGGTTCATGCCATTGCGCCTCGCCATGATGGCATATTCCACCAGCAGAATTGAATTTTTGCTGACAATGCCCATCAACATCAACAGGCCGATGACAGCGGGCATGGAGAAACTCGTGCCCGTCACAATCAACGGAAAGAGTGCGCCGCCAAGCGAGAGGGGAAGTGCCATCAGGATCGTCGCTGGCTGCATGAAATCGTGGAACAACAAGACCAGCACCGCATAAATGCAGAAGATACCGATGCCCATCGCCAAAGCAAAGCTGGTGAACAATTCCGACATCCGCTCAAGCTCGCCCTGCTGCACAACATGCACCCCCGGCGGAAGGTGGCTCAAGCCCGGAAGCGCCATCGCCTCTTTGTTGACATCTCCCAAGGCACGGCCGTTCAACTGAATGGTGAAGGTGATGTTGCGTGATCTGTCGATACGATCAATCTCAGAGGGGCTGCCCCCGATTCGGATTCCGGCAATCGCGCCGAGGGATACTTTGCCGTTTGTCCCGGAGAGTTGCAGTTGCGAGATGGCATCAAGATTGCGAATATATTTCGGATCAAGCCGGACACGGATATCGATCTGCCGCTGCGGAAGATTGAACTTGGACCGTGATGTGGAATAGTCTCCATCGGTTGCCACGCGCACAACATCCGCAATTGTATCCGAGGTGATCCCCAGCGCCGCCGCACGGGCAAAATTCGGGCTGATCTGGATTTCCGGGGCCTGTCTGGCCGCGCTGGATGTAATGCCGCCAATGCCTTTCAAGCCATGCAATTGTTCTCCCACAACAGCAGCGGTCTGATCGAGAAGGATCGGATCGTCGCTTGCCAGCGTCAGCTGCAGCTCGGTGCCATTGCCCCCGTTGCCGACTTCGACACGCACACCGGCAAGCTGCTGCAGGGCATCACGCATCTGCTGCTCGATTTGCGATTGCTTCAGTTTTCGATCATCGATTGGGGTAAGATCAACCACCAATGTCGCGGTTGTCACGTCGCTGGTCGTGCTGCTATCGGCACCGCCGCCACTTGTGGTGGAGCCGACGACGGTGAACACACGCTTTATATTGTCCAGTCCGGAAATCAGTTTCACGGCTTTCAGCGACATGGCTTCCGTGTCGGAAAGCTCTGATCCCGGTGGCATTGTCAATGTCACTTGCGTCTGCGCGTTGTCAGAGGCCGGAAAGAACCCGGTCTTCAGCAGAGAAATTGCCGAAAGTGACACGACAAGAAAGACGATAATGCCAAGACTGGTCAGAAAGCGGTGTCGCAGACATGCGCGCACAATGGAGAGATAGGTCTTCATAATGACCCCATCCACCTCAACTTTCGGCGTCGCCTTCATCATGTAAGCCGCCATCATCGGCGTCAGAAAACGGGCAACCATCAGCGATGCCAGCACGGCGACTGCGGCGGTCACGCCAAACTGCTTGAAGATCAACCCGGGAATCCCGGCCATGAATGCAGTAGGCAGAAAAACCGCAACCAGCGTGAATGTGGTTGCAATCACTGCAAGGCCGATTTCGTCGGCGGCCTCCATGGCGGCATCAAAGGGTTTTTTGCCCATGCGCAGATGTCGCTCGATATTTTCAACCTCAACGATGGCATCGTCAACGAGAATCCCCACCACCAGCGAAATCGAAAGCAGCGAAATCGTATTGAGGCTGAAATTTGCAAGATAGATCACAAGGAATGTCGGAATGATGGACAGCGGCAAAGCCACGGCAGAAAGAAGGGTTGCGCGAAAATCGCGCAAGAAGAGAAACACCACGACGATCGCCAGCGCCGCTCCCTCATACAGCATGTGCATTGAGGCTTCGTAGTTGTCGATTGTTGGCTGAACCGTTGTGTAGGCCTGCACAATTTCGACTTCGGGATGCTCGGCCGCAAATGTTGCCATCACACGCGCCACATCGGTGGCGACACCTGTATCGGAATAACCGTTGCTGCGCTTGGCCTCAACGGCAATCACCGGCGTCTGCCCCAGATAGGCAAGGGAAGACCTTTGGGAATAGTTATCGCTTACCTTGGCGATCTGGTCGAGACGCACGCTCTTGCCATTGGAGAACGGAATCGAAATTGCCGCAACCTCTTGTACGGAGTTGACTGCTCCCAATGTCCGCACGGTCTGATGCAGTCCGTTCAAATCTCCACGTCCGCCGGACGCATTTTCCTGCACCAATTTCAGCTGGGACGACACATCTGCCGCTGTAACACCAAATGCTGTCAGCAAGGCCGGATTGAGATCGACATGAACTTCCCGATCCACACCGCCAAAACGATCAACCTCTCCGACGCCTTGGGCTTTCAGCAAAGCCTTGGTCATATCGTTGTCAACGAACCAGGACAGTTCCGTTTCATTCAGCTTCGTTGATCGCACCGCATAGGTCAGCAGCACCGACGATTGCACCGTGACCCGTGAGACGCTTGGTGTCTGCATCGCCGATGGCAGATCAGTGACGCTGTCCACCGCATTGCGAACCTCATTCAGCGCTTGTTCGCCATCTTTTTCCAGGCTGAAGGACACGCTGATCGACACGGAGCCGTCGGTAATTGTCGTAGTGATGTGATCCAGCTTGTTGAGGGTCGCGAGCTTGTCTTCGATCTTGCGAGCGACTTCGGTTTCAAGTTGCGATGGTGCCGCACCATCCAGCGTTGCGCTGATCTTGATCGTCGGCAGGTCCATGTCCGGAAACTGCTGAACCTTGAGTTTCTCGAAGGCAATCAGGCCACAAACGGTCATGAGTGCAAACAGGAGAATGGCTGGAACCGGATTGCGGATGGAAAAAGCTGAAATGTTCATTTGGTGGCGGCCTTCACAAGCACGAGATCATTGTCGGACAGGAAGGATCCCCCTGCTTCCACAATCTGTGCTTGAGCATCAATTCCTGAAAGGATTTCAACCCGGCCGTCATTGCGTCGGCCAATGTCCACGCGCACACGCGTAACCCGGCTATCGGCGTTGACCCTGAAGACGTAATTGATGCCGTCACTATAAACCAAAGCGGTTTCAGGCAGGGTGAGAGCGGGCGTGACAGCCAGCTCGATGGTGCCGGATTCGTATAGGCCGACCCGGATATCGGGATCATCAGGAAGGGTCACATAGATCGTACCCCGTCCCGTATCATCGCTCACAATCGGGCTGACAAGGCGGACGGTTCCCTCACAACTCTTTCCCGACTGATCCTGGATGGTGGCCTTGGCCCCGGGATGGATGCGCGGCAGTTGATAGGATGGAACTTCAGCCTGCCACTCAACGCGCCCTTGGCGCACGAGGCGAAACAGCTCGGTTCCGGCCGAGACCACATTGCCGAGGTCGGCAGAGCGCGTTGAGACGATTCCGCTGTCCGGTGCGGTTATCGTTGTCTGCGCAAGCGTTATCCTGCTTGATTCAAGCGAGGCTTCATCAGACGCGAGGTCGGCTGCGTCTGTCTGTTCGGTGATGTAATAGCCAAGGGTGTCCTGATCGGACAGCGCGCCCGAACCGGTGACCTTTTTTGCCCGCGCGCTATCGGCTTTCGCTTTGGCGAGCATGGCCTTGGCAGAGGCAACAGCCGCTTCCTGTTTATGAACATCGGCGATGGCGCTTGCATCTGATAGCCTCGCCATCACATCGCCCTTCTGCACCACAGAGCCGACATCAACCAAGACATCCGTGATCTTTAAAGAGCCCGTTTCCGCAGCAACAATGGCTTCCTGCCAAGCAGCCAGCCAGCCGCTGACTGCGATCGTGTCTGCCCATTGCAATGTTTGGGGTGTGGTGACTGAGACGGTCAGCGTCGCTGACTGCGTGGTTTGTGTTTGCTCGGTCTTGGAAAAGACCATGGATGGGACGCCAAGACACGCCACCGACACAACAACCAAGCCCGCACGGCGGAAAACTAAACTCACTGTTTTACTCCTTTGGCATCTAAGTCACTTGCCATCACGCCGCCCGTTGCATTTGGGGTCCAGCCGCCACCCATCGCCTTGTAAAGAGCGACCCAATCGCGCACGGCATCGCGTTGATTTTCCACAAGCGTTAACTCGGCGGCCTGCAATTGGCGGCGCGCATCTTCGCGGTCGAGAACACTTGCCCCGCCCGCTTTCCAATTGGTGTCTATGGCTATGAAATACGCGCGGTAGTTCTTTGCCGCGACCACAGCATCGCCAATCTGACGCTCCGTGCTATCGACATTGACCATCGCCGTTTCCACGGCGTTGATGGCCGTCAGCACACCTGACTTGTAACTGGCAATCGCTGCCTTGTAGGCCGCTTCCTTGTATTTGACAGTGGCGCGAAGCGATCCCCCGTCAAAAATCGGGATTGAAACCGCTGGCCCAAACGACCATGGCAAGCTCGTGCCACTCGCTGTTGAATGGCTCGCCGTCAGGCTGCCGCTGAGAGAAAAGCTTGGGTAAAGATCGGCTTTGGCGGTTGCGACATCGGCAAGCGAGGCAGCGGCTTCTTTTTCCAGCGCATTCACATCCGGTCTTTGGCGAATAACATTGGCCGGAATTGCATCAACGGACAGTTTTGCGGGGCGCGGTATTTTCGACGAGCTTTTCTTGAGGATATCCCGCACTTTGCCTTCATCAACGGCTACGAGTTCGGTAATTGATTTGATCAGAACTTCACAATCCGCCACCTGTGACTTCAGGGACGAAGACGTGCTCGCCGCACTTGCTTTGATCAGGGCCAGATCGGAACTCGATTTCAATCCGGATGCGGTGGAGATCTCCGTTGCCTTGACCGTCTGTTGTTGCGAAGCCAGCTCGGCTGCATAAATGCCCTGCAACTGCCGGCATCCCCTGTATTGCACGTAATCATCGGCAACTTCAGCGGCAAGCGTTACGCGCGCATCATACCAGTCCGCCGTTTGCTCCGTGACGCGCTGGCGGGCGGCCTCGACGGTGTTGCGTGTCTTGCCGAAAAAATCCAGCTCCCAGGATGCGTCCAGCTCTCCGGTGCCTGTTGTGGAGGGTGCCACGCGGTTGGCTCTCGATCCCCGCGTTCCCGAACGGTCATAGGATCCAGAGCCGGTCAGGGATGGGAAATAGTCCGCCTTTGATGAGGCCAAGGTGGCACGGGCTTCTTCAATTTCGGCGGCTGCGGATTCGAGGGTCGGGCTGTTGGCTTCGGCCGTGCGCAAAAGCTCTGATAGGGCAGGATCATTAAAGGTGTTCCACCAATCAACCAGCTGTGCGGTGCTGCCCGAATGCGGCAACGTCGCATGCCAGCGGTCTGCCAATTTGGAAATGTCCACATTTGACTGGGTCACCGCCACGCAGGCCGACAACGGTACGACAATCAGGCTTAGCCACCATTTGCCATGCCGCCTCTTGTGCCTCTGAAGTGCATTGTCATGTGCTGGCGTCATTGATCCGGCCTTGGTTTCACAATCGTCAAGACCGATCTTTAAAGATGTGAATGTAAAGTGCCGTCAGGGACGTGTAAAATTGGGTAAAATAACATTCGCCAACCGTGAGGCCTGTGTATCCTATCCATTAGCAGTTCAAGGGCAGACCAGATCGATGACCAATGTACTCTTGATTGACGACGATACGGAACTGAGCACGATTCTGAGTGAGTACCTGACGGAAGAAGGCTTCACGGTATTTGCAGCGGTCAATGGCAAGCAGGGATTGGCCGAGATCGCAGCCCGCAAAATCGACATGGTCGTGCTTGATATCATGATGCCGCAGATGAACGGGATTGATGTTTTGCAACGGATACGCCGCGTCAGCGAGGTTCCGGTTCTCATGCTCACCGCCCGTGGAGATGACGTAGACCGCATTTCCGGCCTCAATCTGGGTGCCGATGATTATGTGGCAAAACCCTGCTCATCCGGTGAGCTTGTTGCGCGGCTACGCGCCATACTCAGACGCATTGGACCAGAAAAGGATATCGAGACCAACCAATTGCGATCCGGTGATCTGGTTTTGAACCCGGCCAACAGAACTGCGGAGTGGCGCGGCCTGCCGTTTGAACTCACAGGCACAGAATTTATCCTGCTTGAAGTGTTGGTGCGCAATGCGGGACAGCTGATTTCAAGACAGTTTATCTCAAAGCAGGCATTTGGCCGTCCGCTCTTGGCCTTTGACCGGCGCATCGATGTTCACATCAGCAGCGTGCGGCAGAAACTGGGGCGGCGGGAGGACGGGCAGTCCTGGATTCAGTCCGTTCGCGGACAGGGCTATCAACTCATCCAGGATGTTTGATGACAAGGCTGTTTCGCAGGTTCTTCATTTTCGTCTGGCTGGCGATGACCGTGGCCATCGTCGGCATCATTTCCCTCGATAGGGTGTTTCATTTATTCCCGCTGAAAAGCCAAAGGCAGCAAGAACGCATCTCGCTTGCCGTGCAAACCATGGGGGAAGTGCTTGAGCAAAAAGGCTTGGTTGAGGCAGGTAAGCTTGCGGAAATGTGGGCGAACCTCGCAAATCCAGTTGTCGTTCGCATTTCTCCTGTGCCGACCATTCAGTGCGCATCCGCAACCGACGACACCTTAAGCATTTACCGCCTGCGCGACGGCGCTTGTTTTCACCTTTCCAGTCAACTCAAACACTATAATTTCCTTGAGGAAGCGCTTCCCGATGCTCTGCCCTGGATCGCTACAGTGATTGCCAGTACCTTGTCTGCCTATTGGATCACACGCTATCTGGTCGGTCCGGTGGCCAAGCTCAGAAATGGGCTCAGTGCCTTGGCGAAAGGCGATTTTCATACCAGAATTGGCGGCAATTTCGGCAAAGGCCAGGATGAAATCACGGCGCTGGCCATGGATTTCGATGTGACAGCCGCACGCTTGCAGGAGTTGCAGGAAGCGCAACAACGGCTCTTTCATGATGTCTCGCACGAACTCCGCTCGCCACTCTCGAGATTACAGGCCGTTTTGGGTGTGTTGGACAAGAATCCGGGCCGCATCGATATGATCGCCTCGCGTATGGGGCGGGAAGTCATGCGGCTCGACGCCCTTGTCGACGAGATCCTGACGCTAGCACGCATAAGCTCGCCCGAACATGCACCGCCAGAACGCCAGACCATTGATCTCATTGATCTGATAACCCGGATTGTCGATGACGCCTGCTTTGAAGGGCAGGATCGGGGGGTCGATGTGACCTATAGTGGCTGCGACAGTTTTATCGCAACATTGAACGGAGAACTCATCTACCGGGCCATAGAGAATGTGGTTCGAAATGCAGTCAAATTTACAACGGACGATTCGACCGTTGCCGTCACGGCGCAGTCGTTTCGGGGTGTCCTGTCGATCAGCGTCACAGACAATGGCCCCGGCGTTCCCGCTTGCGATCTGGAGAGGATCTTTCTACCGTTTTCCCGATCCGAAATAGGTGAAACCGCGAAGGGTCACGGGCTTGGCCTTGCCATTACGCGCAAAGCCCTGGAACTACATCATGGCAGTGCAGTTGCCAGTCTTACACAAGAAGGTCATCTTTTGATGACGCTGAAAGTGCCAGCTTCACCTGGGTTATGAAACAGCACCGAAGGCATCGTAAAGTTAACGTGCCAATTCCAAGGAAGCTCGATATTTGCTTCGATCAGACAGCTTGAAGGCGAGCGACGTCTCGCCGAATATCCAAGGCTGCTGTTCGCAGTTCGCGATGATGGTTGGATGGAAGATCGTGGCGGGGAAGGTTGAAGAGGTTTGCGATCGGGTCGTGGATGGACGCGAAACGCTGAAGATGTCGCGCCGACTTGAAGCGCTTCATGATCTTTTTCCTTCGTCGGACGGGCTGATGGGAGTTCTCCGCTCGATTGTTCAGTCCCTTATGAGAACGGTGTTCGATGCCGGGCATGATCTCCCGTTTTGCCGCGCCATAGGAGCGTAGCTTGTCAGTGATCATTACATGCGGCGCGCGGCCTTGCGCTTTGAGGAGCTTGCGCATCAAACGCTTTGCCGCCTTGGCGTTGCGACGGCTTTGCACCAGCACGTCGAGGACAAAGCCGTCCTGGTCAACGGCGCGCCAAAGTCAGTGCTTCTTTCCACCGATGGTGATAACTACGTCATCAAGGTGCCATTTGTCCCCGAGCTTGCCCGCAGATCACTTGCGGATGTCCTTGGCTAAGTGTCTGCCGAACTTCTCGGCCCAAAGTCGAACGGTCTGATGAGAGACGATGATGCCCCGCGCTGCTAGCAGATCCTCAACCATCCGCAGGCTGAGCGGAAACCGGAAATACAGCCAAACGGCATGAGCGATAACTTCCGCTGGAAATCGATGTCGGCGATAAAGAGGATCACGGGTAAATCTGGTCATCCAGCCAGATCCCACATTTTGCTCGATGTTCGGTTAACGTTACGATGCCGCGCGGAGATGTTCTCGACGACAATCTCTACACCGCACCCGGCAAATTTGGCGGGGGGCAGGCACCACCTGGTTGGTGGGTTCTGCGCAGGATGTTGCCCGTTCCCTGAAAAAATATCAGGATCTGGGAATCACGCATTTCGTTTTATCAGATACGCCTTATCTCAGCGAAATTGCGCGGCAGGGGAAACAATTGTTGCCTCTACTTCGCGGGTAAGGGCGCTCACAGCAACAATGTCACGAAGGCCATCTCCATCGGACTTCGTGATATAATGTTCCCTCATAACCTCATGTCCGATAAACCCGCAGCAGCCCAGACCAATGCTATGCATTGCTGGACACCCCAGCCATGGCATCATAACTTAAATCAAACGGTCTCCAGCAAAAGTAGAGCGGTTCAGACGCAATATTGCTCGTTGGCGAACGGCGGCTACAGCGCCGTGCGCCACATATGGCGCACAAAGGTTCGCTATAGCTTCTTATACCAAGAGTCATTGAAAATGACTCTTGGTGTTCCTTTATCGAATAGCTCAAACCTTTGATGCATTTGAGATATTCGAAACATCTTCAAGGTGAGGATGCGTTAGCATCTTCGAGACTTGGTATTATATTTGTTGCATAATTTTCTCTTTAAACCGATTCCGGTTTAAAGAATTATGCAATAAGGCTCTGGAAGCTGGCGCGTTTCTCAAATGTGAGACAGTCCATTGTCGACCGACTCATCCATGGTTGGCCGTCATAGCAGATCACCGACCAAATGCGCCTGTGACAGCATCCTATTTCTGTCAGTCATGAAACGATCCACAAATTCGCCTATTCTGCAGATGGAAATGTTATCAAGCAGTGTTATAGCGGCGGCCGGCATGGCGGGCGGGAAGCCGGTTGCCTTCGCCAAACAGCCGATGCCTTAAGGAGCCCTGGCCATAGCTGGTCTTGTAAGCGCCCCGACTTTGCAATTCCGGCACCACAAACTCGATAAAATCCTCATAGCTTTCCGGCGTCACGGTGCGGGTGAGATTGAAGCCATCGATATCGCCTTCATCGATCCAGGAGATCAGTTCCTCTGCCACCTCGCCAGGCGCGCCGGTGATCAGCGGATAACGTCCACCGATGGAAAGCTCGTTCAACAATTGTCGCTTGGTCCAACCCTTCTGTTTGGCAAGTTGCGTGACGGACTGGATGGCATTGGTGGGGCCGTACTGGATAGGATCATCAAGCTCGTAGCGGGAGAGATCGATTCCGCTTCCGGCCGAAAAATGCGCCAGGCCCGCTTGCGGGCTGGCATAGCGGCGGTAATCCTCCAGCTTGTCGGCGGCGGCTTCCCGGCTTTTGTCAGTCACAACAGTAACACCAAGAAAAATCTTGATGTCATCAGGATGGCGTCCTGCGACGACCACCTCTTCCCGCAAAGCCTGAGCTGTTTTGCGTGCCGCGGCCTTGTCCGTTGCACCGATAAACACGCATTCGGCGTGGCGTGCGGCAAATTTCCGGCCCCTACCCGATGTGCCAGCCTGATAGAGTACCGGCGTACGCTGGATCGAGGGCTCGCTCAGATGGTAGCCCTCGGACTGGTAATAGGGTCCATGGTGCTGGACCTTATGAACCTTGGCAGGATCGGCATATATCCGCGCCTGCTTGTCGAGGCGCACGGCCCCCTCCTCCCAGCTTCCCTCCCAGAGCTTATATAACAGGTCCATATAGTCGTCGGCCTGGTCGTAGCGGGTGTCATGCTCGGTCATGCCGGTCTTGCCCAATGCCTTGGCGGCGCTATCGAGATAACCAGTGACAATATTCCAGCCGATCCGGCCTGAGGTGAGATGATCGAGCGTCGAGATTTTTCTGGCAAAGGTATAGGGCGCCTCGACACTGGTATTCACTGTGATGCCAAAGCCAAGATTATCGGTGACGGATGCCATGCCTGACACCAGCAGCATCGGGTCATTGACCGGTAGCTGGATGGATTCCCGCAATGTCAGATCAACCGAGTCCTGGTAAATATCATAGACCCCGACAATGTCGGCGAGAAACAGCCCATCAAACAGGCCGCGCTCCAGTGTGCGGGCAAGATCAGTCCAGTAGCGCAGCGACTTGTATTCATGGGAGCGATCACGGGGATGCGCCCAAAGGCCATGGTTGATATGCCCCACACAATTCATGTTGAAGGCATTGAGGATAATCTGTTTTCTGGGGGGCATGATACTATTCTCGATGGGAACGGACGCTACCGCGCCCGCAAGCGACGGACGATGATGTCTCCAGTAAATTGTACAAGGCAGACCGTGGCAATCAACACGATGATCACCGCAATCATCACTGTGGTATCAAACCGCTGATAGCCATAGCGGATGGCCATGTCACCAAGCCCGCCCGCGCCCACCGCCCCAGCCATGGCTGACGCCCCGATCATCGTCACAATGGTGATGGTAAAACCGCCCACCAGACCGGGCAGGGATTCGGGCAGCAGCACATGGCGAATGATATGCCAACGGCGACATCCAATGGCCTGCGCGGCTTCAATCAATCCATGATCCACCTCTCGCAAACTGACCTCGGCAATGCGGGCAAAGAAGGGTGTGGCGCTGATCGACAGCGGCACAATGGCGGCCCATACACCGATAGTCGTACCTGTTACAAGACGGGTAAAAGGCAACAATGCCACCATTAGCACAATGAAGGGTGTGGCGCGAAAACCGTTGATCAGCGCACCCAACACCCTGTTGGCGCGCGGTGCCTCAATCAAACCTCCGGGCGAGGACAGCACCAGGAAAACCGCAAGCGGAATGCCAACAACAAGGGCAAACAGTGCCGAGATGCCCACCATAGTGAGGGTGTCCAAAAAGGCACGCCCCAAGCGTTCATACATCAGCGGTGACATAGCCCAATATCCTCACAGAATGCGCCAAAGCCTGAAGCAATGGAGATGAAACATCGGGTGGATTGGCGGCAATGATCAATACCTGTCCCTGCACATGACCCTGAATGCGATCCAGATTGCTTTGAACAAGACGGCTGCCAGGGCCAAATGCAGCACTGATGGCGCTGAGATCAGGCTCCATCCCGCCCTCGCCGGTATAGGATAGTTCAACCACCGCCCTGCCATCACCACCAACCTCAAGACGCGATGCGAGATCGACCGGCAAACCGCGTTGAAGCGGCTCCAGCAAGGCCTTGGTGGCCGGGTGGTTGGGCTTGCCAAAAATTTGCCAGACGCGGCCCTGTTCGGCAATCTCGCCCTGTTCCAGCACCAACACCTGATCGCAGATTTCGCGGATCACGCTCATTTCATGGGTGATCAAGACGATGGTGAGTTTCAGACGCTGGTTGATGTCTTGCAAAAGCCTTAGGATCGAAAGGGTGGTTTCCGGGTCGAGCGCCGATGTTGCTTCATCGCACAGCAAAATCTCCGGCCTGCTGACGAGCGCGCGAGCAATGCCAACACGTTGCTTTTGTCCACCGGATAGTCGGGACGGATAAGTGGTTTCCTTGCCTTCGAGACCCACCAGTTTCAGCACATCCGCCACACGCTGGTTGATCTCGTTGCGCCCCACGCCCGCCACCAGAAGCGGGAGTGCCACATTGCCCCAGACTGTCTTGGCCGATAGCAGATTGAAATGCTGAAAGATCATACCAACGCGGCGGCGAAGGCCCACCAACTGATCATCAGTAAAACCGGCAATATCCTCACCATCCACCAGAACGCGCCCGCCCGTTGGCCGCTCCAACCGATTGATGGTGCGCAACAGGCTGGATTTGCCGGCACCGCTGCGGCCGATAATGCCAAAAATACTGCCCGCAGGCACGTTAACAGAAATATCTTTCAGGGCATGAACAGGCCCGGCCGATGAGGTGTAAACCTTGGAAAGGTTCTCGAACACGACCGAGCCAGCGCCTTGCAGCGCTAGACTTTTCTGAGGTGCAGCGGAAGCCCGCGATGCGCTCGCGGCGGAGCTATTATGCTCCACCCTGTTCGCATCGACCTGATCAAACAGGACTGTGCTCACTGCTGCCATGCCAGCGTATAAAGCTTGCGATCATGGCCGAAGGCCTTATCGATTGCAGCTTTCACGGCATCGGAGTGCTGATAGATCTCCACCAGCTTTTTCAACGCTGGACTATCAGCCTTGTCCTTGCGTGCGGCAAAGACAATGGCGAACTGCTTGTCATCTACGCCGGAATAGATCAGACCGGAGCTGGGATCAAACGCCTTGGCGGCAACAATGAAGTGAGGATAGCCAAGGGCCAGATCGACATCCCGGGTAATGCGGGCCAGTTGAGGACCTTCCACTTCCGTGAACGTGACGTGTTTTGGGTTATCGATAATATCGTCGAGCGACCCCTTGAAGCCAACACCATCCTTCAGCTTAATCAGTCCACCTTTTTGCAACAGCAGCAGACCGCGACCCTGATTGACCGGATCATTGGCGATGGCAACGGTTGCGCCATCAGGCACGCTGGCAAAATCCTTGTATTTCAAAGAGTAGATGCCGATGTTGGCAAGCGTGCCAATGCCCGCTGGCACAATATCATAGCCGCGCTGCGCCACCGCATTGTCGAGAAATGGCTTGTGCTGAAAATAATTGACATCAATATCGCCCGCCTGAAGGGCAATGTTCGGGGTGGTCCAATCACTGAACTCCACCACCTGCACATCCAGCCCGGCGGCATTTGCTTCCGGCACCAGCGCCTCGATGGAATCGGCATAAACGCCGGGAACAACACCCACCTTGATGGTTTCGGCATATGCATTGCCAGACAGTGCAATCAGTGTGGCTGCAAGCAGCGTTTTAACTTTGAATGTCATGACACCCCCTAATTTCTATTAGGACATAAATCTAATAGATTTAGTTGTTTTTAGGAGGCGTCTCGTACTCATCTGCGGGAAAAAAGGAGAAAATCTTTCTGCCGCAAGAGGAAAGCAACCGGCATGCCGTGCGCGACCCCTCTTGCGGCATCGTGATTGTTATCGTCTGTCCAGTTGTGCAACCAATCGATCACCCAGCCATTGGATACCGCAGACAAGGATGATCAGCACAATAACCACGGCAATCATCACCGTTGTTTCGAACCGCTGATAGCCATACCGAATGGCCAGATCACCAAGCCCACCTGCGCCAATCGCCCCCGCAATGGCCGAGGCGCCGATGAGGGTTACAAATGTGACGGTAAAGCCGGAAATAATGCCGGGAAGCGCTTCGGGGACTAGAACTTCGCGGATGATGGTCCAGCGATTGCCGCCCATGGCGCGCACAGCGTCAATCAGGCCGCGATCCACCTCCCGCAACGACACTTCGGCAATGCGGGCATAATAGGGCGTGGCCGCGATGGCCAGCGGTACAATCGCCGCCCAAGTTCCAAGCGCTGTGCCAACTATCAACCGGGTCAACGGGATGAGCGCCACCAGCAGAATGATAAACGGAATGGAGCGAAAGGCATTGACCACGGCTCCAAGCACGCGGTTGATCCATAGATATTCGGCAATGCCGCCCTTTGCCGTCACCACCAGCGCCAAGCCAAGCGGGAGACCCGCCACCAGCGAAATCAGGCCAGAGGCAACGGTCATCAATACCGTTTCCCAGAGAGCACTGAGGAGAAGGTCAATCATAACATCAGACATAGCCAAGGACCTCCACACGGGCATGATGGGATTTCAACTGGGCCTGAAGCTTTTGCAGCAGGGTCAGATCGCTGGCGGGAACTGTCAGAAACAACCGAGCAACCACCTGGGTTTGAATATGCTCAACACCCCCTTGCACCAGCCGCACGCCGTTTTGAAAACTGTCGGCGAGATCGGCAAACAGCCTGCCTTGGGCATAATCTCCCGCGAGATCGACACTCAAAACCACAGTGTCGCCCGTTTCGGAGCGCAGCTTTGAAGCAAGATGGCTGGGAAGTTGCGGTCTATTGCCCGACAGCAGGCTCTTGGTAATCTCGGCTTGCGGATTGGCAAAAACCGACCAAACATCGCCTTGCTCAACAATTCGCCCGGCATCAATCACGGCAACCCGGTCGGCAATCGAGCGCACCACATCCATCTCATGGGTGATCAGCACAATCGTCAGGCCAAGTTTTTTGTTGATATCCTTCAATAAGGCCAGAATCGAGCGGGTTGTTTCCGGATCAAGCGCCGAGGTCGCCTCGTCCGACAGCAGCAGGGCAGGCCGTGCGGCAAGGGCGCGGGCAATGCCAACCCGTTGTTTTTGCCCGCCGGAGAGGGCTGCAGGATAGGCCTTGGCCTTATCGCTCAAGCCCACCAGCTCCAGCAGATCGCGGGCACGGGCCAGGCGTTCTGCCTTTGCCATACCTTCGATTTTCAGCGGCAGCGCCACATTGACTTCCACGGTTTTGGCGGAAAGCAGATTAAAATGCTGAAACACCATGCCAATACGCCGCCGCAAGGGCTGTAATGCCTGCTCCGCAAGGCCAACAATGTTGCGGCCTTCAATACGGATTTCGCCCCGATCAGCCTGTTCCAGCCCATTCAGGCAGCGGATCAAGGTGGATTTACCGGCACCACTGCGCCCGATAATGCCGAGAATTTCGCCCTTACGGACATCCAGCGAAATTCCATCCAACGCGACGGTGTCTCCAAAGCGACGATGGACATCGGTGAGTTTAACAACGCTGTTGAGATCGGGATCAGGAACGGGGGTTGCCTCAGCAAACAATGGCTGACTGTTCATACACTATCACTCCAAACGGGCGAAGGCGGCGGGGCCAAAAGCCTCGCCGCCTCACCACTAAAACGCCGTTCAATGATCAATAGGCAACGATGCCGGTGCCTTTGTAGACCTTGTCAAACACGGCCTTGACCGTATCGTTCTGGTAAGAAGCCACCAGCGTCTTGACCCAAGCCTCATTTTCCTTGCCCTGTTTGACGGCAATGAAGTTGCGGTACGGGTTGTCAGCCGTTGGCTCCTGCGCAATGCGATCAGTGGGCTTGAGACCTGCCTTCAGCGCCCAGTCGGTATTGACGACAGCAGCGTCAAGGTCGTCAATGGCCCGGCCAACAATGCCCGCATCCAATTCCTTGATCTTGATAGATTTTGGATTTTCAGTGATATCGGCAATGGTTGCCAGAATGCCTGTGCCGTCCTTCAGCTTGATTAAACCCTGATCTTGCAGCACGCGCAGCGCCCGGCCTTCATTGGAAGGGTCGTTGGGAACGCCAATCTGCGCACCCTTGGAAAGATCGGCAACCGCCTTGTATTTCTTGGTATAGAGGCCAATGGGCCAGACACCCGTATAGCCAACCGGCGTGATGTGGTAGCCGTGCTGCTTGATCTGGTTATCCAGATAGGGCTTGTGCTGGAAGGCATTGGCGTCGATTTCGCCGCGCTCCAGCGCTTCATTCGGCTGGGTGTAATCGTTAAACACCACCGTCTTGATGGTCAGACCCGTCTTGGCGGCTTCCTGCGCCACCGCGCGCCAGACATCTTCATCTTCACCGCTGACGATGCCAACCTTGATCACCTTATCCTCGGCGTGGGCCTGCAATGCGCCGGTACCAGCAGTGACGGCCAGCGCCATCAAGGCTGCCAGACCCGCTCTGCGCGACAAAGATGGTGTGTTTCCGAATATTTTTGTCATTGTTGTCGTCCCTTGATGGAAGAAGTCATCGCTCCGATACAACCAACAATGACAGAGTGATCTTCAGGACGCGAAGGCGATAAAACCATTTTTTGCAATGCAAAAGAAATAGGCTTTTGCACAATTTCATTCCTCAAGAACAATAATCTATTGTTTTTATGGATTAATTGAATTCGGCAATGAAAGGGACGCAATTCGCATCCAGCTCTACGTCTTGATCGCGTCAGTCGGCGACTGATACGACGATTCATTGAAGATGACTTCGTATTCCTTTTGCAAATATCTCAAGCGGTGCAAGCATTTGAGATATTTGCAATGCCTTCAAGGCGAGGATGTGGTCCACATCTTTGTGGCCTTGGCATGAGCTGTGCTCTGAGCCCTAACCTTGGACCGCCGGAAGCTGGAGTTTTCCGGCTCTGATCACGATGACGGGCTGGTTGCGCCACCGGGATTATGCATGGCAATCGGGACGTTATATCCGATTGCGCTGTGAGGACGATCCTCGTTGTAGTATCGACGCCAAGTCTCCAATTTTTCGCGTGAATCTGCGTGAATCTGCAAGGGTTAAAAACCAATGCGCGTTCAGGCACTCTGCGCGCAGCTTGCTGTTGAACGCCTCGATGAAGCCGTTATCGGTCGGTTTTCCGGGCCGAGAGAAGTCCAGGGTGACGTTGTTGGCATAAGCCCAAAGGTCGAGGTCGCGGGAGATAAATTCGCTGCCGTTATCAACCCTGATCGTCCTGGGATAGCCAGTCCCCTTGCAGATACGTTCCAACGTCTGAACCACATCCTCACCGCGATAGGTGAACCGTGCGTCGGTGGCGGGGCACTAGCGAGAATGCGTATCCACAACGGTCAGGATGCGCAATTTCTTACCCGTCGAGAGCTGGTCGTGAACGAAATCCATCGCCCATACATCGTTCGGACCGACGGCTGCCTGACGGTCGTCCCGAAGCTTTGCCGTCACCCGACGCTTGGGGCGCTTATTACGCAATTGGAGACCTAACTCGCTGTAATCCTACGTGTCTTCTTCATGTTGATCTTCCATCCATCCCGGCGCAAGTGGACATGCACGCGGCGATATCCGTACCGCACACGCGTTTCGCATATCTCCTTGATCCGTCTTTCGAGAGGGGCCTGCCCGATTCCTCGGAATTTGTAGTGATAGCTCGAGGTGTCAAACATCAGGACCTTGCAGGCCCGTCGGATCGATATCCCCCAATCCACCAGCATCTCGCGATCCAGCGTCAGGTCGGCAACGATCCGTTTCAAGCGGTTGTTCTCGTCTTCCAAAGCCTTCAGACGCCGCATCTCGTCCGGCAGCAGCCCTGCGTATTTCTTGCGCCAATTGAAATAGGTTGCTTGGCTAATCCCCGCCTTCCGGCAAATCTCTGCCACCGGCGTGCCGTCGTCACCCTGTTTGAGAATGAACGCTTTCTGGACGTCCGAAAAGTTCGATGCTTTCATCGTTTCCGCTCCTGTTCCCAGCCGGGAATCGAGCGCAAAAAACTCCAATCAAAAACGATCCAGTTTTTGGGGATCAGAGCAATCTAGAACTCCATGACGATTGGGCACCCGTGCGAAAGTGACCACGCTCGCCTTGAAGGGATCTGGATCCCACAGACGGTATGTGACGGAATCGTGGCATTCGATCTATAGCCGGATTTGTATTCGGCGCCTTCCGGCGGCCGTCTCATAACTAACTAGCTTAGGCAAAGCGCCGTCAGGGATGCGGCAGGCATTACGATACTCCCAAAACCCAAGGCGACGATGGCGATACCGACGACTTTGCGCAGCGCGGCCTTGGGCAGCCTTGCCCCCATCACAGCAATTTGGACGGCGCCGGCAGCTGTCAGAGCCACCGCCGGAACGGTCGCCAGGCCGAAGCTCATCATGAACAGAGCGCCCGTTGCACCCGTGCCGCTGAGCATGGCAGTCATCAAGGCGTTGTAGACCATGGCGCAGGGCGCAATACCCCATGCCATTCCGAGCAGCAACGCTGAGGGCGTCTCGAAATGGACGCCCCCCTGACGACCGCCAAGCAAAAATGTCGAGGCGGCGATCACGCGACGGTCGATGAGCTGAGGACCTGGGACCATGCCAATTAGCGAAAGCCCCACCCACAGCAGCATGGCTGCGCCTAGGATCCGCAGCACAGGCTGTAGACCGGCGAGATCGAAAAGCTGCCCCAATGCGTCGCCGGCAATACCGACAACACAGCCAGCGATCGTGTAGGTCACCGTGCGGCCGAGCTGGGTGGCCAGCAAAGCCTGCGCTCTTTGCCGCCCGGAACGACCTTGACCCGTCGCGATCAGCAGCGACGAGGCGATGCCGCCGCATTGGCCCGCGCAGTGCAGGCTGCCGGCAAGGCCCATCAGGAAGCCAGCGGCAACGGTGCCCGCAAGCATTGGGAGATCCGGTATCATTTCTGCCTCTTCCTGTTCGCCAACGTGCCGTGCATGACGGATATGTTCATGCGGGGCAACTGGCCGTGTTGACCACCGGTGGCAGGTTGATAGCCGGATTGCGGTCGAAGAAGCCGCTCGGCATCAGCTTAAAGCCGGTGAACACGCAGGGCTGCACCGGAAAATCCTCGACACGCACGGGGTGATGCAGGCCAAAGACGTGCCAGAGCACGATATCAGTGTTCTCGATCGGCCGATTCTTGGCGACGAATTCTATAAGCCCGCCGGCTCCATCGGAATGGTTGACGAAGTCGCCCGCCGGGAATCTCTCTTCCGGATCGAAGGCCGTAACCCAGACATGATTTTGAACGAACGCAGCGCGTTTTCCGGATGGCGAATCCGGATGAACGAACGGGGTGACGCAATGGTTCGCCTCGAGCTTGTAGCCAACGGGAGCGCCGGTATAGTTCGTCTTGTTCGGGTTAATGACCTTCCAGTAGCGGTGCGATGCCGGATCGGCGCGGCGTGTTGCCTCGCTTTCCCGGCCAAGCACGGTTTGCTGCTCGAAGAAGGCATTGCCATAGGGGTTGGCGGGACCAAGCGGCTCGGCATAGGTGTTGCATTCCACGACGCTGTTGGCATCGCCGTCCACCGCCATGTCCAGGCGGGCGCATAGGATATGCTGGTGGATATGACCGACGACACCGGGTGCCACTTCGCGCCCATATTTCGGAGGCTGGCCGGGAATGCAGGCGGCAGTGTTGATGATCCCGGTTGCCTTGACCTCGTGTTCGATCGTCCCGTCGAGAAAAAGATACCAGTAAAGGCCGTATTCATAGTTGCCGACGGTGCAGATCGTTGAGACGACGAGCTTGGCGCCCCGGCGGATTTCGGAGCGTTCTGTCCGGAAATCCATATGCTTCCACAAAAGCCCGGAATCTTCCTCGTGAATGCAGATAGCCTTCTCGATCGTCCAGGGATCGCCGTCCATGGTGTTGAGGTGTACGTCGAGATACTTGATGACGCCCAGGCAATCGCAGCCGAGCTTCAGGGAATTGGCGAGCTTGCCGATGCCGTATTCGCCGATATCGAAGACATTCTTGCGGAAATGGCCGTTGTCCGGGCTGCCATAGGGCACCGTCATCTCAACGATCGAGGCGCGGTTAACGATCGGCCGCCCGTCGAAGCGGATGTCGTGAAGGGTGAGCGCCTCGCGCGCATTGAAGCCGACGACCAGCGACCAGTTGCGCCAGGTGATGCGGTGCCCATCGAAAGCGAAGTTCACGCCTTCTTGCTGTACCACGTCGATCGGCTTGGCCGTTGGTTGAAAGGTTTCTATGAACTGACTTTCATAGTTCACTTCCTGCATCGGAACGGGCACTACGCCATAGTCGTCGACCCGGATGACCTTGCCGGTGATAAGGTCGACCACCGCATTCAGCCCCTCGATCGGATGGGCGTAGAAGTTCTCGTTCTCGCGCAGCCGCAGCCAGCAGAAAATGTGGCAGAGATGGCGACCCTCCTCGCCGGGCACCCCAAAATTCCCTGCCGACCATGGGTCGACGCACACCGTCTCCATGTCGGTGATGCCGCGCTTCGCGCAGGCCGCTATAAACTCCGGATCGGTCCGTACTATACCTTCGATGGATAGGAACTGTTCGAGCTGGATCATCGGACGCTTGCCGGGGAAATCCTTGCGGGTGAGGATGGTTTGCGTATCGAGGCAAACCACGAGACTGGTGACGGTGACGGCGGCGGCGCTGAAAACGTTCACCCGTGCCTTGCGGGCGATCGGCGCGCCGGACGAAAACGCCCGAACCGTCGCCTTGTCCGGCTCCATCAGTTCGATCGTTTCAAAGCGGGTGTCAGCGCCATAAGGCGGATCCTTGCGCACGATCGTTGCCACCGCGCGGATTTCGTCCGGGGTCAGGGGCTGCAGGGGATGGGTGACGCTCAGCGGGATCTGACGGGGTGCAGCGGAAACACAGCAGGTATCCATGGTATTCTTCCTTAGTCTGTTCGGCTTCTGCAGCCGGAAATTGAAAAAGCACGGCGGTTGTGAGCCGCCGTCGCGGTTTTATCGAAGGGCCGCGCAAGTCTTGCGGTTGAGCCGGATCCCACCTTTAAGCGAAGGCGCGGCCGAGATTGGCGTAGATGGCCGGCTTGCGGGCCTTCAGCCACACTGCAAAGGTGGCGCCTGCGGCGGCGATGATGGCCAGGATGACCGGGAAGCTGGCGACGATCGGCGATTGTGAGCCGCTGATCAGCGGCAGGTTGATGATCATCAGCACTAGGCATGCTAGCAATCCGGCCATGCTGATGATCGGAGCCACGATCCACTGCCAGACGCCGACACCACGGGTATCCGTGCGGAAAAAGCCAATCACCGCCAGGCAGACCATTGTCTGCAGGAGCAGGATGCCGACGCTGGCGAAAGCGCCCATCCAGGCAAACACGACCGCGTAGGGATCCTGCCCGCTGAAGGCGAAGGCCAGGATCAGCGCGACCATCAGTATGGTCTGGACGCCACCCGCCATGTGAGGCGAATTATGGGTTCCGTGCGTGCGTGCGAAACCCGACCAGGCGATCCCCTCGCGGCCAAGCGAATAGAAATAGCGGTTGATGGTATTGTGGAAGGACAGCGCACAGGCAAACAGGCTAGTGATCAGCAGGGCGTTAAGGACAATCCCAGCCGGACCGCCAAGCATGGCCTGCACGGCGGTCACGTACAGCGTCGCTGTATTGGCCGTTGCCTCGGAGGCTATGTTGGACGGACCGTAATGCAAGGCAACGGCCCAGGTCACGAAGGCATAGAACACGGCGATGATGATCACCGCAAGGTAGGTGGCACGTGCGATGGTGCGCTTTGGATCGCGGGCTTCCTCGCCAAAGATCGCGGTTGCCTCGAAACCTATGAAGGAGGCGACGACGAAAACCAGCGACACACCTATTCCAGGCCCGGCCACGGCGGAAAGGCCGAAAGGAGCGACAGTAATACCCTCGGGTCCGCCGCCGGAGATCAGCACCGACAAGGCAAAGAGGGCAAGAATGGCAATCTCGGCGATCATACAGTAGCCGAGGACCCGGCCGGAAAATTCGATATTGCGGCGGCCGCAAGCATAGATCAGGGCCGCAAGCATGCAGGCATAGATCCACCAGGCGATGCTGGGGCCGCCGGATGTCTTGACAATGTCATTCATGAAGAAGCCAAATAGGCCGCAGACCGCCAGTTCGATGGCGATATAGGTCGCAAGGGCGACGAACGCTCCGGCCACCCCGGCCGGGCGGCCGAGGCCGGCAGCGATATAGGGATAAAAGCCACCGGCCGAGCCGATAAACCGGCTCATGGCCGTAAAGCCGACGCTGAAGATCAGGTAAAGCGCACCGACCAGCAGATAGGTGGCCGGCACACCAGCACCGTTTCCGAAGGCAAAGGCGGCAGGTGATGCACCGACCACCGCCGTCAACGGCGCAGCGGCGGCGACGACGAAAAAGACGATATGGCTGACCCCGATAGCATTGTGCCGGAGTTCAGTTCCGGCCTTTCCAACTTCAATCGTGGACATGGAAATCCCCCCAGATAAAACGTTCAGCTTTGATCGATTATGAACTGTATAGTTTGCTTATTACAGAGAAACGCAGCCGGTATAGTTTAGCTTTTTCGCTAAAAAATACAGGTTATATTTATCTATAATTTTGTTCTTTTGAGCCGAGTTTCTACTATGCAAAAATTTTAGGGCCTGTATTTGACACTTCATGCCAAAATGGCCGCCTGTCGCGCTGATCCATGTGGCCCGCTTATTGCATGGGCAGACTCGAAAGTTCATTTGGAGCAAGCCATGAAAACCACAGGCATCATTGCCTCCTCTGCCATGAACGGCCTGTTGGCTTCGATCCGTCTCGGAGGGCTCGACGCGGATACAGTGTCGGCGCGCATCGGACTTGGCAGCAATGCGTTGTTTGCCGAAAGCGATTTCATGCCGCTGGCCGCCTTCACATCCGCCCTTGAGGTCGCTTCTGAAGAAACGAACGATCCGATATTTGGATTGAAACTTGGCAAAGAATTTGAATTCCAAGCAATTGGCTCCCTGGCCGCCCTGTTTCTAACGGCGCCAACGCTCAAACAAGGACTGACGCAATTCAGTCGCCATTTTCCGGCATTGCAGAGCAACAGCCGGTCGGAGCTCGTCGTAGAAAACGATGTCGCCCGGTTTTCCTATTCCATCCATGACAATACGGTCCGTCACAAGACCCAGGATGCGGACTTTACAGAAAGCTTGCTGAACACAATGCTGGCAGCGACCATCGGTGAGGATTGGAAACCGTCCTGCATAGAGTTTGAGCATATGCCGGGCGACAATCTGGCGCTTTATCGATCACAGCTTGCCTGCCCTTTATCGTTCGGCCGCCGGGAAAACGCGATCGTGTTTCCGAAAAAGTTTCTTGATCGTCCGATCGGCGCCGGCGGGGATGAACATCGCCACTTGCGGATCGCCTGCGAACTGTCCGATCTTCTTTACCACCGGGAGAAACGTCTCGATCTCGTGGCCGCGCTGAAGGCATGGATCGCCGCAGCTCTTTGCCAGCATGCGAGCATCGATATAGACCACGCGGCTGGTGATTTCGGCATGAGCCTGCGCAGTTTCCAGCGCAAGCTCGCAGAAAACGGCGTCAATTATGCGGACCTGCGCAACATGGTCCGGATGGAAATCGCAAAAAGCCTGCTTGCCAACACACGGCTGTCTATCCCTGTCATCGCCGAGCAGCTTGGCTATAGCGAACTCAGCGCCTTTGCCAGAAGCTTTCGCCATCTGACCGGCTTCACTCCAGCTCGCTTCCGTCAGAAGTCCGGAAACTATACTAACGTGCTCAGGGGGTGAACATTACTCCCGCCTTGAACGGATCAGAACCTAAAGCACACCAAACCCCACAGCTCCATCCGTTGTGCTACATTGAAATACTTACCCAATCTTCATGCCCGTGGCGAATTCGCACTACGAAAATTTTCTCATCGTCTTCAACCCGATAGACAATAAGATGTGCTTTGAAGGGATGAATTCTGACGGCCGGTTCGATCTCATTTCGTTCGCGTGCGATGCGTGGATTAGCAGCTATCAGATCAAATAGTGCGAAAAGTTCATCATGGTAGGTTTTGCCTGGTCTACTCCGAACATACGGGCACCTTGCTCGGCGATCGCAATGATGTCTTCTTCTACCTCGACAGAAAGTTTAAAACTCATGACTTGCTGGCACGATCCATCGCCTCAGCAAAGAGTTCATCCTTTGATCGAATGCCAACGCCACTTTGGAGCCCGGCCTCGACGAAACTTTGCATGGCGGCAATCTTGTCGTTTCGTGTCTGGTCGCGTCGGATCAGGTCGCGCACGTAGTCGCTAGCGTTCGAATATCGCCCAGTCCTGGCCTGCGCCTCCACCCAATCCTTCATCGGGTCTGGAAGAGATACGTTCATTGTCGCCATCGGAAACCTCCATTTGAAGGAATCAAATTCGATTTTGGCAAAGTTTGTCAAATGTTCCTATATTTGCATGGGATCAGAACCGTCCCCCATTCTCTCTGCCGGTGGGATAACGCTTATTTATAGGGCTCTGTTGCAAAATTTTTTGGGGCCTCTGAATCGAAGAAAAACATTCCGCAATTCAATCTGAATTGCGGTTTTGAAAAGCCAAATAAGATGGTGCATGACCCGATGATTGTCGTTTGAGTGACAGGTTTTCTGTCCGTACGCAGACGTCGTTTGAAATTTCATTCTACGACAAAGAATTTTTGCAACAGTGCCCGTGATTTTGTACGCGGTGTTTTTCTACGTTCGATATGCCGTTTCGTATCGTGATCTGGAAGAGATTATGGCGGAGCGCGGCGTTAAAGTCGATCATGCGACGTTGAACAGATGGTTTGTGAAATATTCACCCCTGATAGCCCGTGAGGCCCATCGGCGGAAATCAACGACCAGCACCTTCTTTGCTCGCACTATAGGCAATAGTGGCTGGCCTGAGAAAGTTGTCATAGACAAGAGCGGCGCCAACCTTGCCGGATTGCAAAACATGAACTGGTTGTTGCAGTTCCACGGCTGGTTCTGGCTGATCGAGATTGTCCGGATCAAATATCTCAACAACATCATTGAGCAGGACCATCGTTTTATCAAGAAGCTGACGCGACCAATGAAGGGTTTCAAATCCTTTTCATCAGCATCGGCTACATTGGATGGAATTGAGGTCGCCCATATGATCAGAAAGGGCCAATTCCAAACAGCAGGCCAATCCGCCTTTCAGCAATTTGCTGAACTCGCTGCATAACTGCGTCCGGCGATATCCACATCTGCGACCATTTCAAAAATTTGCGACGGAACCTAATCTGCCGCAATCCTGATAAGCGCCGATGCGAGCCCGCCTTAATCGGCAAGCTGCACAGCGGCGAACGGTGGCTCGACCGGCGGTGCCAAGGCAGTACCCACCCAATAGGGTTTGCATTCAAAGGCTCTGTTGCAAAGATTCCGTTTGTGCTGGAAATAGGGGAGATAGTTTTCAGCGGGACTTTTGATGAGCGATTTCAAGTGGCGTCATTTTCAGGGCGAGGTGATCTTGTGGGCAGTTCGCTGGTATTGCCGCTATGGGGTGAGCTACCGCGACCTTGAGCAAATGATGGGCGAACGGGGCGTCGCCGTTGATCATTCCACGATTTATCGCTGGGTCCAGAAATATGCACCGGAAATCGAGAAGCGGCTGCGTTGGCACTGGCGGCGGCCCCAATCAACGAGCTGGCGGGTCGATGAAACCTATGTGAAGGTTCGTGGCAAATGGACATACTTGTACCGCGCCGTTGACAAGTTCGGGAACACGATCGATTTCTATCTGTCGCCGACGCGCAATGCCAAAGCGGCCAAGCGCTTTCTCGGCAAGGCTCTGAATGGTCTGAAAGACTGGGAAAAGCCAAGAGTTATCAACACTGACAAAGCCCCAACCTATGGAATTGCCATCGCGCAATTGAAAGCTGAAGGCAAATGTCCCGATGAGCTTGTGCATCGACAGGTCAAATACCTGAACAATGTCGTTGAAGCCGATCACGGCAAGTTGAAACAACTGATAAAGCCAGTGAGAGGGTTCAAGACGCTAAAAACGGCCTATGCGACGATTAAAGGTTTCGAGGTCATGCGGGCGTTACGCAAGGGTCAAGCGGCTATTTTCAACCTTACAAAAGACATCCGCGGAGAGGCCCGCATCGTTGAACGGGCTTTCGGGCTTGGACCAAGCGCTCTGACTGAAGCCGCAGCTCTGCTCGCCCAGAATCTCCAAGCTCACACCGCTTAACAGCAGAGAACACTGGAAGTCCCTCGCCGTTTGAAATCTTTGCAACAGAGCCGAATGATCACCTGTCGATGAACGCTGCACCAACGCCGAATCCGTTCATTCATCGACCGATGCAACAACGCCGCTAATCAGGCTTTTTCGAGTGCGATAAGCTTCAATGTCTCCTCGCGGATGTCGGACAAAATTTCGCGCTTGTAAGCACTGAAATTAGGATCTGTCAGAACCTCGTAGGAACGCGGGCGGTCAAGTTTTATCTGCATATCCTTTTTGATCCGGCCGGGGCGGCTGGCCAGGACGACGACCCTGTCCGCGAGGAAGATCGCCTCGTCGACATCGTGGGTCACGAATACGACCGTGACTTTGTGGTCTTCCCAGATCTTCAAGAGCAGTTCCTGCATCATCCCGCGTGTCTGGGCGTCGAGAGCGCCGAACGGTTCGTCCATCAACAGGATCGAGGGCTTGTAGACGAGCGCACGCGCGATCGCCACGCGCTGGCGCATGCCACCAGAAAGTTGCTTGGGATAGGCCTTTTCAAATCCTGACAGACCGACCGCATGTACGAAATGTTTGACGAGTTCGTCTTTTTCCGTCCTCGAGAATGTTGTTTTCTCAAGGGCGAAACGGATGTTGCGCTCGACCGTCATCCATTCAAATAGGCTGTACGTTTGGAAGACGAACCCCCGGTCACGTCCGGGGCCATTGACGGGGCGCCCCTCAGTTAGAATTTCGCCGAAGGTTGGCTCGTCCAGCCCCCCGATCATGTTGAGCAAGGTTGACTTGCCACAGCCAGACGTGCCGACGATCGAGACGAATTCATTTGCGTGGATAGTCAAATCGATACTGTCGATCGCGACCATGGTGTGGCCGGATACAGAGAAATTCTTGCCAATTCCAACGACGGAGATCTTGGCCTGGGGATTGGATTTTTCGAGTGGCGCGTTCATCGTGTCTGACTGCTCCATTTAAAAAGCGATTTGCCCGCGCGTTTGAAGAAATAGTCTGTTAACAGGCCAAGCAAGCCGATGAATAGCGTTCCGAATAGAATGGTGTCGGTGGACAGGTAGCGCTGCGCATCCATGATCCGGCGGCCGAGGCCGGCATTGGCCGCAACGAGCTCCGCGACGACGAGATAGGTCCACGTCCAGCCAATCGTGATGCGGAAGGTATCCCATATTCCGGGCAACGCTGCAGGAAGGATGATCCGCCTCAGGATCTCGTTATTGTTGAAGCCGAGGGTCTGTCCCGCGCGGATCAGATTGATGTCGATATTTTTCACATTATCCATGATCATCAGGGACTGCTGGAAAAACGTTCCAAGGAATAGGATTAGGATTTTCTGTGCATCTCCGATTCCAGCCCAGAGTATGGAGAGCGGAATGAGGGCGACAACGGGCATGTAGCGGACCGTCGAAATGAGCGGTTCGAAAAGGCCTTCGACCAACCGGAAATTCCCCATAAGGATACCAATCGGCACAGCTACGACCGTCGCCGCAAGCCACCCAATGACGATCCGGTAGACGCTGACAGACGCGTCAGCGAAAAGAATTCCTTCAGTCAGCTGTCGCCAGCCCTCGCCGATGACGCTTCCTGGGCTTGGAAGAAAAAGTGGCTTCACGAGACCCAACCAAGTGATCGCCCACCAGACTATAAGAATGATAGCGGGAATCACGAAGCCGGCCGTGGCGAAGATGCTATCGGGGATTTCCTGCCTCAGACGAAGCAGGCCCTTTTTCTTGGTTCTGGCTTCCCGGCGGACTGATTGAATAGCTGTCACGAAAACTCTCCAGTTTGTGGAGATCCGGCGATCGTTTCCGGTCGCCGGACAATCGGCTTACTGCTGAGCTGCAATGGCGTGCAGCTGATCCATCATCAACAGGTCTTCCGGCTTCGGGACGACCTTGATGTTCTTCGGGTTGGTTGCATGGGAAATCTCTCCCACGACTTGCAGTGAAGCTTGGAACTCACCCTTCAAAGCCTCGACGTTTTCCTTGATATTGTACAGGCGCACGCCCTTGAAGGCGGGTTCGAATTCTTTCATCGGGCTTCCAACGGCCTTGGCAATGATGCTCTTTCCATCTTCGGGATTTGACCGAATGAAATTAATCGCGTCGTCCCAGGCGAGGATGAGGCCCTTCACGTCGTCCGGGTTGGACTTGATCCACGCCGACGACGCTGTCAGCATGTCACCGATGAGTCCGGGTTTCTCGGCTGCGGTATAGATGACCTTGTAGTCTCCGCCCTGAGAAAGCGTTGTCGAGATATACGGCTCATAGGTGACGGCCGCATCAACGCGGTCGGCGATAAGGGCGAGCCCTGCCTCCGACGCCCCCATGGGGACATGTTCGATATCGGCGATTGTCATACTATTTTGCTTGAGGGCATAATTGATCAGCAAATCGCTCGTTGCGCCTGCCTCGAATGCCACCTTCTTGCCCTTTAGCTCCGTGATCGAGGCAATCCCCTTCCCCGCAATGATGCCGTCTGCCTCGAACGAAAGGTCCATGATCAGAAAGCCCTTCTGGTCGACACCCGAATTGAAGTTCGTGACCATCCCATTCGTCGCCCCGGCGATCACGTCGAGATTGCCGCTAGCCAGCGCTGCCGTCATATCTTGGTCCCAGTTGAAGGTAGTAAGAGCGACGTCAACATTGTGCTTTTTGAAGTAGCCCTTCTCCTCAGCCACCCACAGGGGACCATATCCAAGCCACGGTTGGAGGCCGAGTTTGATGGTATCGGCATGGGCCGAACTAAACGAGGAGGCTGCAAGAACTGCGGCAATTGCTAATTTCTTTATCATGATGCTGTCATCCCCTTTTCACTTTGATTTTTTGATGCGTGGTCAGCAGACCATTCCTCTGACGCCTTTGAAAGACGCGCGAGCAGGTTGAGCGTTATTTTTGCTACATCATTTGCTTCTTCCCCAGTTGGTAGAGCACCGAGCCACGCCACGGAACTGGCCGAGAAGATAAGCCCTCCAGATGCGAGATAGCGCACCGTCATTTCCGCGCACCGGCGGCCGGCCATCTCAGCCTCACCACCAGCGTACCATCGCGACGGGTCGTGGTAGAAGCTGTCGGGAAATCCTGTCGCGCGGGCGATAACTCGAGTGTCTCTGGAGGTACCCATTCGGAAATCCGTGGCATCTACTTCATAGCCTGCTGCTGCGCCGAGAACGATGCCGTCTTGGCCGAAAGTATCCGCTTCGACACCCTCAAAAAGCCATGCGTGTTCATCCGTGTAGCTCTCATCGACGCGTGAAAATGGTCGCCCAAGGCCGAAGCCCATCAAAGATATTGCGACACCTGTAAGGCTGAATTCCCCACGGCCGCGCGATCGCAAATGGCCGCCGGGTTCATTGTTGAGGGCTAAGGCCTGCTCCCCCACCGGACCATCCCATGTTCGGCCTGCTTCTAGCGGTGAGCGCCGTAGTTCCATGATATCGTCTCGGAAAGCGACCGTACCGGCGAAGCCATTGCCGCCGAGATAGGCTATGCTTCCACCTTGCGCCGCAAACGTGCGATAGGCAGTCTCCATTTCAACTGACAGATATTCCGGATGGCTGCCTGTTACTACGGCACGGTATCCGCCAAGTCCCGCCACCCCACGGATGTGGAGGTCATGGTCAGTGATCACGTCGATCTTGACGCCATGGGCGCGGCAAAATCGGAGAAAATGCAGATCGACCGGAAGATTGTGGGGACAATCTCCGAGTGGATAGCGATAGTCATCTCGCAGGGTCGCTTTAGGCTTCTCATATGAGCAGATCGACACGCCGCTTAGGTCATTGTGAAAGTCGTATAGCGACCTGAAATCATTATCTATAGCAAGGCGATGGCCTCGGTCGTCGCACTGCCACGGGTAAAGATGTTTAGGAAGCAATTCATCGGCGTATGCAAGGTAGGTCGCTGTCGGCACGATGAATACCAGGGGTGCGGTCGGCTTAGGCGCTGCGACGAAAAAGACAATCTGCTCAGTTGTGTCCCCGACCAGTATCTCGAATGCATATATACCCGAGCATGCGCCCTCGAGTATCGAGGCTCGGTAGGAGGCCGGCCAATTCAGCGACCCCATATCGTCGTCATGGCAATGGATGGCATCGTAGTGAGACGGGGCAAGGCGCGGGTCAAACGTAGAGCCGTCCCAGCGGGCGGAGGCGACGCAGAATGTCGGTAGATTTACAGCGTCCAACATTAGTTCGGAAGGTCCGCTGAACGAGGCAATTGGCCCATCGGGCAGGATGGTTGGAAATTTCCATCTAATCTGCCCATGCTTCGTTTCGATGGCGACAGATGCGAAGCGAGCGTTAAGGGAGGGCTGTGTGAAGTCAGCGCGCGAACCGAAAAGAATATCATCCGCACCTAGACCCGGGGCCACTTCCTGTAGTGACCAGGTGGCGGCAACAGGCGATAGAAGGTCACGGGAACTCAAGCTCACTGTGATGGATTGGTCTCCGAACGCAATTGTTACATGATTCCAGACCCGGGGGGGGAAGTCTATTTTGGTATCGTGACATTGCCCGGCGCAAACGACGAAGAGCCGACTTCCTGTCAGGGTGAAAACAGTTGCGCCAGCGTCCAACAACGTACGTGGCCCTTCGCTTCCAGTGAGAAAGAGTTCAAAGGCGACACCAGCAACATGGCCGACTTTCTGCAGCTCGGAAAGTGCGATTTTAAGGTAGGAGCCTTGATTGAAGCTTCGGTGTTCGGGTAGCGTAGACAGGTTTTGGACGGGCCAGTCAATTATCGGTAGACCCGCGATATCCAGCCGTCGCAGCCGAACCGCTTCAGGAAAATCGCTGCACGACAAGTGAAGGTCTACGGTGGCGCCATTCGCCACGGTCCACGGCGTCGTGTAACCCACAACGTTCATTGCAGCGTGATTGATACGCCTTTTCATGTGATGCCGCCCAGTAATTTGGCTGCTTTTGTGCAGCGTGACCCCGATCTGTTGATCTGAGATCAGATACCCCTTATTGATTGGACATTACTGTAGGCGAATCTCAATTTAGGGGTATAACCCGATGGGGGTATCCCACTATGCTCGGCACACAGTTGGGCAGTTTGGCGAGCGCGATCCGAGAAATCGGAGGGTCAGATTTTTACCAGCACGCCTGCGATTATCTATATTCCTGCCTAATACATCCCATACATGAGGTTGCTGCTCTCCTTAGGTCTTCGACAAACCAGGGCAGATGGTCTCATCCGCCGAGGGGAGCAGCAACCTCATGTATGGGATGTATTACAGCCAGCTTGAAGGTTTTGACATTAAGCTATCTTATCCGAGAGGTCAGTTGGATCATTGGAGACAGATAAAACGAAATGCGCACAATCTTTTGAAATGCATGAAAAAATCGACGTCTATATTGGGGGATTCAATTATGGGAACCACTTTGTCTGACAAACAGTTTTCGATGCACGAAGCCGCGAAAGATGCAGATGACCGCATTGAATACTATTTTTTGTTGGCGGATTTTGGAACTGCATACGGAAAATTGGCATTGAGCGTCGTGAACAACGACGCTGTCGGGGGGCAACTGCAAACTACTTTTTCATGAATCAAGCGTTATTTGAGGGGGTATCTCTCAGTAATGATAAGCTTGGACCTGATCTTGGACCTGATGGAGGCTAATTTTACTGCCCGAAAAGTATATGGAGGAGAGCTCAACTACGATGTCATACAACAGTACCACCAAAGCGTTTTCGGAACGTACAGCGTCAGCGCCGATGCGTGGACACCTAATTTTGCGCGGAATTACCAAAGCACCGAGGCCATATTCCGTGAATTGCTCAATTGCAGCAATCCGTCGACGATGCCGTTTAGTCGCGAAATCAATGTCTTGTTTTGTTAAGTCAGACGGAAAATAAATTTAGTTACATCTGAGGGACGCTCATGATTAACGAGAAAGAGAATTTATCTCAGGCGATATTATCAGTTGGAAAGCCGGATTTCTTTAACGATTTTTGCGCCTATGTCAGATCATTTGTAAGATATGACAATGTAATATTTATAACTTACCAAAACAGCTATGCACCAAATCTACATTTTCACTCGCATAGTGGGTGCAATGTATTTCGCTATATATATAAAGAATACATGTCAGGCGCCTTTCTTTTTGACCCGGTTTATCTATATCATAAAGAATCTGGTGGAGACGGTATATTTCGTCTATCAGATATTTCAAAAACCCAATTCGAAACAACAGAATATTATGAAACGTATTATAATCGGATCGGCATTACCGACGAACTGACCGTTGTCGCATGCGTGGATGCCAATGCCACGATGACTGTTTCACTTGGCAAGGACAGTACATCCGGACAGTTTTTTTCTTCAGGCGACGAAAGTCATTTGTTGGAGCGTCAGTCCATCATCATGGCTCTGCTGAAATCCCATTGGGAATGGGACGGCAGCAAATTCGCGTCCAACAAACAGGACCTGCTGGCAGGAGTGGCCGACTTCATCAGCCTGTTCCGAAGCCGGCACGGGATAAATCTTACGCAAAGACAGGCTCAGGTTGCCTTGCTAATACTGCGGGGCCATTCGTCGGAATCAATCGGCCTCAACCTGAATATCAGCCCCCAAACCGTCAAGGTTTTCAGAAAGCAGATTTATCAAAGGTGCCAGATATCTTCGCTGGCTGAGCTGTTCACCCTGATGATGCCTTTACAGGAAGAGATTTCGGCCATGCCCTACCGTGCGAAGACCACTCCCGCCAGCTTGTGTCTTTAGATTGCCGAATTTTCTGACCGGTACAAAGATGGCCGACGCTCACCTGTAGACAGCCGTTCCTCTGTCAGCGTGGTAAAAGACTGAACGGATTTTCGCAAATCCGGTAAAGTTCACCGTAAACACCCTTGCCCGCGGCCACGACAACCGCGCCCTGCTGCAACACGTTTTGGGCATCTGGCTGGAGAATCTCACCGCCCGCTTCCTCTATCAGCAACAGGCCTGCAACACAGTCCCAGGCATTCATGTGCTCTTCAACATAGCCAATGAGCCGCCCTGACGCGACATAGGCCAGGTTGAGGCCACCTGAGCCGGAGCGATAGAACGCGCCGCCATTGCCCAGGATACCAGAGATCAGGGGCAACACGTTTGCCACATCCTTGTGTCGGCAATAGTCAAGCCCCACTACACCGTCTGCGAGGCTTTTTGCTGATGAAGCGCTTATGGCAATCCCGTTCAAAAACGTGCCGCCTTGCTTGAAGGCATGGAAGGTTTCATTGCTCACCGGCTCATGAATAACGCCGATCTCTGCGATACCCCGCCTGCAGCAGGCAATGATGACGCACCATTGGGGTATGCCGCGAACATAATTTGCGGTGCCATCAATAGGATCGATCACCCAGACATAGTCCGACTGACCCGCAGTTGGCGCCTGTTCCTCGCCAACAATTCCGTCCTGCGGGAAATACCGGGCAAGTTCACTGCGCACAAACCTTTCCACCCGCCTGTCAGCCTCGGAAACCAGGTCGTGGTGCCCCTTGCTTTCAATGGTGATCGTATCGAGTCGACGATAATATTGCATGGCAAGCGCGCCGGCGCGCCTCGCAAGATCAATCGCAAAATCTGTTCGTTCATCTGCGTTCATGAGGTCTCCTGAAGCCAGGGCAGCGTTTGCATGATGCGTTGGTTTGCCGTGCTGCGGGGTTGCCGTTACTTCCAGAATATCCAGCCACAGGTAGAATCTGAGCACTATCCAGTGCGCGTCTTTTGAGCCCGACCGGGACCTAACCAATACATATATTTTGCCTGAGCCATACCACGTTGGGGGTATCAACGCGGTGCCTGATTTGGCCAAGACTCCAGCCGGTCAAGTTTGGAGTGGTGGGCATGTTCTTTGCCCCTATCCGATTTGGTAGAGATTCAAGTCTTCTCCCTCCCCCGGACGGCGAAGGCGGATTATGCGAGATACGATGACCTCAACCGCCCAGACACTGCGCTTCGACGGCCTGCACCTTTGTCGCGGGTCATACCCACTCGAAATCCACCCCGATGAAATTCACGTCTGGCTGGTGGCCTCTGACGTGTGGGGGAACAGCGCGGCACCTGATCGCAATGTTCTGAGCGCTGGGGAACGTGCCAAACTGTCCCGCCTGCGATTGGAGTCCGACCGCCGGTCTTATCGTGTTGCGCATGAAACACTGCGGCAGTTGCTCTCCGCCTACTGCCCGTCAGTGGAGCCAAAAGCATGGCAATTTGAGTACGGGACGGCAGGTCGACCGGACCTGAAGGCTTCAGAATCCGGGCTGACTTTTAACCTTTCGCATACTTGCGGCCAGGCTGCCCTTGCCTTCGCCCGTGACTGCCAACTGGGCGTCGACGTAGAAACGGTGATCGCCGATACTGATCTGGATCTGGCAGAATCCATATGCACCACCGACGAACTCCGAGCGTTGCGCGCCCTTCCACAGGTCGACCAACCACGGCGCTTCACGCAACTTTGGACGCTGAAAGAGGCTTATCTAAAAGCCATTGGCAAAGGACTGAGCCAGTCTCCACAATCAATAGGCTTTCGATTTTTGGAAAGTGTTGAGATCAGTCATCAGATTATGGAACCTCTTGATGCACCAAATGCAAATTTCCGTTTTTGCAGTTCCCAAGTCAGCGCCACCCAATCGCTTGCCGTAGCCTGGGGTACACCTGAGGCAAGGCCCAAACGCCGGCTAAAAATTGTCCGGCTAGCTCCCGATCAATTGGCTGCTGTGATGCAAGGCTGTTTCCCCGGTCATGATCAAGATACGCGAGCCCTTTGTTCGCCTTCAATCAGCACGGCAGTCGCTCGCGCGAATTTTGCCAAAAAGGGTGACCCATGCACAATGTCGGCGTGAGCGCAGAAGCTTCACATCCGCCAGCCCACACCTTGCCGATGCTGGCCCTACATGCTAATCAGGCGGCCACGCTGCTCAATCTGGCACGCACGTACCAAACCTCGTTTGGCGCTGTCTTGCGTGCGACGGTGGCGGCGATTTTTGTGGGGCCGCTTCAGCAAGAAAATATTTCGATTGAGATCAAGGGTTCGGACGGGAAGCTCAGGCTTCTTCCTGTTTCCTGCACCGATAAGATCATCCCATTTGGTTCTTATGCGAACGGTCTGGCCGCGGGACTGACTGAAGACGGCCACGCAAGGTCACCAGTTCAATTCCGGGTAAATCTTACTGATCCAAAAGCTGATGGCACCCGCACTCCATGGTTTTACGTCGACTGTACGTGGACCAATGGCGACGGCATGATTGAACTGATCCCCGGTTCGGAAGTATCGGGCGCATATCTGCGCTTCGTCGCCACAATCCTTGAAAAGACAGTTGCCATTGTGAGTGCCGATCCAGAGATCAGTTTGGAGCAATTGTCCGAGCAGGTGGAAATACCGTGGCGCTTGCGTTCATGGGAAATAGGGGATGACGGGATCGATCCGGATTTTTGTGTGCCCGATTTGCTTCAGTCGCAGTTTGACCGCCCCCCGGGTGGCATTGCGGTAGACGACGGGCAGGTAATTCTGACTTATGCGGAACTTGAAAGGCGCTCCGCCATATTCGCCGGACGATTGCAGGCCAAGGGCGTCGGCGTTGGCTCGATTGTCGGCGTTTTCTGCCATCGATCCGCAGAAATGGTGATTGCCCTGCTAGCGATCATGCGGTCGGGCGCTGCCTATTTGCCTTTGCAGCCTGACCTGCCGCAGGACCGTGTTACGTTCATGATGGCGGATGCAAAAATCGATGTGCTTACCTACCATCCCGATTATGCCTCCACCCTGCCCGACCATGCGGCAGTTTCCCTGGCCATTGATGATTGGAACGGTGACCGCGGACATTTTCTGCCGCCGCAGATCGCACCGGATGACCGCGCCTATGTAATTTACACCTCGGGTTCCACCGGGCGCCCCAAGGGCGCAGCCAATACACATCGGGCACTGAGCAACCGCCTGCTTTGGATCCAGTCCCTCATTCCGCTTGGTATCGATGACGTGGTGTTGCAAAAAACGCCGTTCAACTTCGATGTGTCAGTCTGGGAATTTTTCTGGCCCCTACTGGTTGGTGCGCGCATCGTTCTTGCAAAGCCTGAAGGCCACAAGGATCCGGATTACCTTGCCGACCTGATCCGCGAGAAGCAGGTTACCCTGTGCCATTTCGTGCCTTCAATGCTTCAGGTTTTTCTTCAGGAGCAACGGCTGCAGGATCGCTGCGTGACCCTGCGCAATGTTTTGTGTAGTGGCGAGGCGCTCTCAGGAGCGTTGCGCAACCGCTTCTTCTCCGGCCTTCCAGCCACTCGTCTGCACAATCTTTATGGCCCTACTGAAGCGGCCATCGATGTCAGCTATTTTGAATGCCGCACCTCAAACACCTGCCTATCGGTGCCGATCGGGTTTCCTGCAGCCAATACCATCCTCGCCATCATGGGTGCCGATGGGCAGTTTTTGCCACCAGGCGAGCGCGGAGAACTTTTGATTGGCGGGGTGCAACTGGCCGAGCAATATCTCAATCGGCCCGACCTGAATGCAGAAAAGTTCCGCCAAATTCATTACCCGCCGTTGGACCGGATGCAGCGCTTTTACCGCACCGGAGACATCGCCCACTACAATTATCAGGGTGAACTCATTTATGGCGGCCGTATCGACGACCAGGTGAAGATCCGCGGGGTGCGGATTGAACTTGGCGAAATCGAAGCATTGCTCAATCAGGCGCCGGGCGTGCTGGAATGTATGGTTGTGCTTGATGATCGCGCCGCACCGCGGCTTGTCGCGGGCATCGTCAGCGCGGAACCGTCAGAAGTCGACATCACAAGAATCAGGACATTCCTTGAAAAGCAATTGATGCCTGAAATGATGCCACAGGACATCCGCCTGATCGATAGCATTCCACTTTCGGTAAACGGAAAGGCGGACCGCAAAGCGGTGAGAGAAGTCCTGTTTGCGACCCCAAAGAAGCCTGCTGCGGAGGCCAATAGCGCGCCCCTGCAGCAGGATCAGGCTGAGTTGGCTGGCATCTGGTCGGAAATTTTGGGCCAGAAACCTGCGGGGGTGGATGCCGATTTTTTTGCATGGGGTGGAGACTCGTTGTCAGCGGCGCGCTTGGCCAACCGTATCCGCAGGCGACTAATGCGGAATGTCAGTGCGCTCGATGTACTGGGAAACCCGCGTTTTGGTGACTTATTCGCAATTTGTAAAAAGGCCTCGGCAGCGGAAGAAGAGCTACTTCCCGAAATTCGGCTAGAACACGCTGCCCGCCTGACGTCAACGCAGGAGCGGCTTTTTTTTCTTAACCAGCATCGCCCAAATGGCGAGGCTTACAATGTGCCGATAGCGCTTCACCTACATGGCGCGCAGGGGCCTGAGCGCCTGCGGCACGGGCTTCGTGCGATCGTTGCCCGGCACGAGATGTTGCGTATGAGATTCGACAGCTCCGGACCGACAATCACCCAGCAGGCTTTACCGCCGGATTCCAACATTGAATTTGAGGCTTCAAGCCGGGTCGAGACAATCGAAGTGGCCCAGAACACTGCTGAACGAATGGCCCGTCGGCGATTTGACTTTGATCGCGAAACACCACTTCGCGCATTTTACATTCCGTTCGGCTCCGATGAGGCGCTGCTTGTGCTTGTCATCCATCACATTGCCGTCGACGGCTTGTCGGAAAAACTGATCATAGACGAGCTTGGCGAATTTATACGGCATGATCAAATGCCGAAGAATCCGGAAACTGCGCGGTTTTCGGCATTTGCAAATGCACGGCGGACGATGCAGATGCGTAAGGATTTCGCGCGTGAAAAAGCCTATTGGGCCACAAAACTCGACAACGCGATCCCGGCGTCAATTCCGCGCATGGCTGACCTTTCCGACAGACCCTACGATTCAAATGTCGGAGAGAATTACGCTTTTACCTTCACCGAAGAGGCTAGCCGAGCCTGCTTCTCGCTTGCAAGAAGGCACCGAACCACCAGTTACGTCATCCAGCTCACGGCGTTCTATATATTGCTTAGCAAATATGCTGGCGAAAACGACCTGACGGTAGGCACCACCTCGTCATCGCGCAATGCGCAGGTCCTGGAAAATGTTGTGGGATGCTTCGTCCACACGTTGCCCCTGCGACTGCAAGTACCAATGCAGGCAAGCGTTGAGAATTTTGTCGCTCAGGTTTCTCAAACCGTGATTGAGGCCATTTCCCATCAGGACCTCCCTTTTGAGGATATGGCGGCCCTTTCCGGCGCCTCAGGCACCGAACATCCTTTACTGGACTGTTTTTTCTCCGAGCAGGACGGTTATTCCACGTCATGGTCCGAGGCCGGGGTTTCCTTTGAAACTGTCACCCTTGATCTGGGTACCGCGCAATTCAACCTGGCATTGCTGGTTGCGCCCGCTAACAATGGTCCGGTTCGCGCACGGTTCGAGTTCCGGTGCGACCGCTATCCGCGATCTTTCATTGCACATCTCGCGGGCCGAATGTCTTCCATTCTGGAGGCCATGCAAACGGCAACTACCGTCGCAGATGCCGCACTTGCCAGTCCGGCTGACATCGCTGAAATTTGCAGGATCGGCGCAGGACCTGTTGTTCCCCGAGAGGCGAATAGCGGCGTTCATACGCAAATTCTGGAGCACGCGTACGGACCCGACGCCAACAGTATCGCAATTGATGCAGAAGCTGACGGACGCTGGACCTATGCTGATCTGGAAAGGCATAGCAGACGGATTGCGACGGCGCTAAGACGCCACAATGTGGTCCCCGGTGAAATCGTCGCGGTGGAGGCCGTCAGCGCACCAGACACAATCGCTGCCTATCTCGCAGTCCTTCGCATCGGCGCGACGTATCTTCCTTACGACCCGCAGTTGGGGGTCATTACGCGCGACGAGATTTTCGACGAGAACAATATCAAGATTGTTCTTTCAACAAAATCCGATGCCACCCGATCGATACGCACATACCTTGGCTTTGACAGTTTGGGGGACGCGTTGGATGCCGATATCGATGCGCCAGTTCACCGCGACGATCTGGCCTACGTCATGTATACTTCGGGTTCGACGGGCAAACCCAATGGCGTGGCAATTTCCCATCGTGCCCTGTACAATTCCACACTTGCCCGGATGGAGCATTACCCCGAAACCGTAGACGCCTTTCTTCTCCTGTCGCCCTTTTATTTCGACAGTTCGGTGGCCGGCATTTATTGGACCCTTTGTCAGGGAGGCACCCTGCGCCTGCTGCCGGGGCACAAAGTGGATTTGGCCACGCTGACCACATTGCCAGGTGCTGACCGAATTTCCCACGTACTGACCGTTCCAACACTCTACCAGCTAATCCTGCAATCGGCGGGCGCATCCCGACTTACCGGATTACAGTCTGTAATTCTGGCGGGAGAAAAATTGGAAAGCGATACGGTAACGGCACACCACGAAACGTTTCCGGATGCCGCACTATACAATGAGTATGGGCCGACAGAAGCCAGTGTATGGGTATCAGGTTGGAAGGTTGAAGAGGGCGAGGAACGCATTCCCATCGGTCGTCCCATTGCCAATACCCGATTGTACGTTCTCGACCCTGATCAACGGATTCTACCAATGGGCGCCCTTGGTGAAGTCTGCGTCGCGGGTGAGAACCTTGCACGAGGCTATGTTGCACGGCCAGAGATCACCGGGGCAAGGTTCACTTCAATCTCTGTGGGCAACAATGAGGAGCGGGTTTACCGGACGGGCGACGTGGGGCGCTTCAGGATGGATGGAGCGCTTGAATATTTCGGGCGCATCGACAACCAGATCAAACTGCGCGGCTACCGAATAGAGCCGGAGCAAATCGAAAAAATCCTGAATACGGTGACTGGCATACGCCAATCGGTAGTAGTGCTGAACGGCTCGGGCGGTCGCGCGCGCCTGATCGCCTATGTGGAACAGGATCGCCCTGAAAGCCCACTGGCCGCCGAAGCATTGCGGCGGGCAATCTCTGAACGCCTGCCTGCCTATTATTGCCCGTCTGTGTTCGCCTCCCTGCCCGAATTGCCCCGAACCGCCACGGGAAAACTGGACCGGAAGCGGCTTTCGGCCCTCGCTGTTCCCGAAGCCGAAGTACAGCCGGACAGACCGCTCAGCCCCGACGAAAGCAAGGTTGCCGGGGTATGGCGGGATTTGCTCGGTGTACAGAATATCGATCCCGACCGGAGTTTCTTTGAGGTCGGTGGACACTCCCTTCTTCTGATGAAGCTGCAAAAAGAACTTAACCTGATTGCACCCCGCACCATCGGCATTGTGGAATTGTTTCGCCATACGAGCGTGACCGCACAGGCCAGACTTTTGCAAACCGCCAATACTGCCAACGATGCGCAGTCCCGACCGAAAAAACGTAGCACGAACCCGAATACCATGCGGCGTGGCGTGCAACGGCGCAGATTGGATTGATGTGACGATGGATATGGGTGAAGAAAACGGACCTCCGTTACTACGTGTCGCCATTGTTGGTCTTTCAGGTCGCTTTCCCGGCGCAAACACACCCGACGCACTTTGGGAAATGCTGGCCGAGGGCCGTGAAGGGATCGCGCGCCCGGATGAGGCAGCCCTGAAAGCGGCTTGCGTGCCCGAAGAGGTCTATAAGGATCCTGCTTACGTACGGGCAGCGGGAATGCTCGACACGCCTGATCACTTCGACGCGTCCTTCTTCGGCATTTCGCCGGCGGAGGCCGAGGCCATGGATCCGCAGCAGCGGGTGTTTCTGGAATGTGCCGTGCATGCCTTGGAGGACGCTGGAATGCCGATTGGCGAGATTGACGTGCCGGTTGGCGTTTATGCAGGCGCCGGTTTCAGTTCATACCTTCTGGCAAATGCCCAGGAACTCCTGCGCCGTGCCGATGGAAATCTGTTTGAAGCCCTCATCGGTAATGACAAGGATTTTTTGTGTTCGCGCATCTCCTATCTGCTTGGCCTCACCGGACCCAGCGTTACAGTACAAACAGCGTGTTCCAGTTCTCTTGTCGCCGTCCATATGGCCGCCCAATCTCTGCTGAACGGGGAATGCGATGTTGCCTTGGCGGGAGGTGTATCCATCAGTTTTCCGCATGGCACCGGCTACATATATCGTGAGGGCGGCATTCTTTCGCCTGACGGGCATTGCCGCGCCTTCGATGCGGATGCGGCGGGAACGGTCGGCGCAGGCGGCGCTGGTATTGTGGTGCTCAAAAGATACGAGGACGCTATCGCGGACGGTGACCATGTTCGCGCCGTTCTGCGTGCCACATCCATCAACAATGATGGCAACCAGAAAATCGGCTACACGGCCCCGCTCAGTTCGGGGCAGGCTGAAGTTATTTCAGAGTGCCTGTCCATCGCGCAGCTTGATGCCGAAGACATAGATTATGTCGAATGCCATGGCACTGGCACGCCTTTGGGCGACCCTATCGAAATCGAAGCCCTCAACATGGCATACGGGTTAAACCGGGCAGATCATCAATGCCTGATTGGATCTCTCAAGAGCAATATCGGCCATCTGGACACGGCAGCCGGCGTTGCAGGTCTCATCAAGCTTGTCCTTTCGCTTGAGCATGAGTTGCTGCCGGCTAGCGTGAACTATCAAACACCAAACCCGAAAATCCCGTTTGAAAACGGTCCCTTTGTGGTCAATGACCGGGCAACACCCTGGCGCCGCAATTCTGAACGACCCCGCATTGCCGGGCTTAGCGCGTTCGGCATCGGCGGTACGAATGCACATGTGATTGTGGAAGAAGCACCAGAGCGGCCACCTGCGCCTCCGCTTCAGCGTGTCCCTGTCATCATCCCCTATTCTGCCAAATCCGCGGAAGCTTTGTCGTCATTGTCCCTTCGTCTGGCCGGAGCAATCGAGAAGTGTTCGAATGTAGCGGCATTTGCAGATATCGCCTACAGTCAGGCAATTGGTCGGATCGACTATAGCCATCGGGCCGTCGTGGTCGCCGATACTGCGGAGCAGGCAGCACAGATCCTGCGAAAAGGTGAAAAAGATGTGGGGGTCACCGATGCGCGGGGGGCTGTATTCCTGTTCCCCGGCCAAGGCAGCCAGATGACCGGGTGCGGCGCCGTTCTATACCGGAAGGAGCCGGTTTTTCGCGATGCCATCGATAAATGCATTGAGGCGGCTTCCGGCCGCGATGTCAATTTGCGCAAGCTGCTGTTTGAAGTCGGTGCCGATACCCTGCGAGAAACCCGTTATGCCCAGCCAACAATTTTTGCCCAAAGCTATGCTCTGGCTGAGCTATGGGAAAGTTGGGGAGTCGTGCCCGCCGCCATGATCGGCCACAGTCTAGGCGAATATGTTGCCGCCTGTCGGACCGATGTTTTTTCGCTTTCGGACGCGTTGCATCTGGTGATTGCGCGCGGCGCGCTTATGCAAGCGCAGCCAGCTGGTGCCATGCTGGCTGTCGCACAGGAAGAGACAGAACTGTTACGCCTGTTCGAGGGGCGGCTGGACATTGCCGCCGTTAACGGCCCGGAACAATGTGTCCTTTCCGGTTCAACCGAAGACATAAAAGCGGCGGCGGAAGAACTCGCGGCGATGGATGTGCCTGTTCGTATTCTACTTACCTCGCATGCGTTCCATTCTGAAATGATGGCACCGGTCTGCGAACGTTTTCGCGACGTTGTTTCAAAGACAAAATTACACGCCCCAACCCGGCCATTTTTGTCCAATGTGACAGGCGACTGGATCAAGGACCATGAAGCCCTCGACCCTAATTATTGGGCAGGTCATATCCGGTCCGCCGTCCGTTTTCATGCCGGTATAGAGCGCATCAAGCAGGCGCATCCGGGTGCTGTTATGATTGAGGTCGGGCCAGGCAGGGCCCTTTCCGGGTTGGCTCGGCAGGCAGGTGTCTGGAGCATTTCGAGCCTGCCCGGCGATATGGATGAAAGCCACGAACTGGCGGCGGCGCTCGCCGAGAGCTGGCAGGCTGGCCTCAAAGTGAATTGGGTCGACTATTATGCCGCAGAAGACCGTCAGCGTGTCAGGCTCCCGAACTATCCGTTCGCGCGCAAACTTTACACTGTCGCGTCACCCGGCACCCCAAATGCCGGGATATTCCAACAGCAGCCTCCGTCAGGCGTTGTCGCGAACCCAGACAATAATATTCGCGAACCACCTGTTGCGATGGACACCGGGGAAAATGCCGGTGAGACACTCACCGATTATGAGCGCAAGGTGAAGATGGTTTGGACTGAATTACTGGGCATACCCAACATCAAGACGGACAGTGGTTTTACGGAAATCGGTGGCAGCTCGCTGGCAGCGATTAAGCTCGTTCGCCGCCTGAACGTTACCTTCGGCATAACGCTGCGGGTGCGCGACGTTCTGGAGGCGAGCGATATCAAGGCCCAGGCAGCTCTGATCGAGAAACAGATGTCGACTACGGCAGACAGCGCTTCATAAGGTCTCCCCGCATTGCCAGCCATTCCCGCCGGATCGTGAGAAACGCTGCGCCGAAAAAATCGGAACAATTCCTGAAAGTCAAAATATGACCGAGCGCAATATGCAGGAACTCACGATCACCTGTGAAAACGAAATTGGCAGACGTGCAAGACCGACCTGTGGCCAGCGATATATCTGGCGGGTTCTGCGAGAACTCCATGGCATTGAAACGCTCAATATCCCCGTTGTCATAGAGGTGACACGCGCCATCGACCTTGCCACGGTGAAAGACACAATTTCGTGGTTTGTGAGACGCCACGACGCCCTGCGCACTTTGTTTCCTGTGCAGAATAATGGTGAACCTGAACAGGTCCTGCTAGCAAGTGTGTCTATTCCGGTGACCATTATCGAGTGCGGTGATGGTTCGGTTGAAGACTCTGCTGAATCGCTTGCCACGGAGTTGGAAAATCAACCCTTCGACCTGCCCCGCGACCTACCCGTCAGGTGCGGCATTGTCACCAGCAATGGCACCCCTCAAACAGTCGTCTTGGGATTTTCTCATATGGTCGCTGACGGTTGGTCAAGCAGTATCATCCATGAAGATTTCTCCCGTGCCCTGAATGAAGGCATAGAGGGCCATTCATGGCCCTCCGTTTGGTCACCATTTGACCAGTCCGACTGGGAATTGTCCTCCGAGGGCCAGGACGTATTGACTGCCTCGGAAGAGTATTGGCGCAGCACAGTGCGGCATTTTCCCAGAGCCGTATTCGCCCGGCAATTGACTGACAGCCGGACCGATCAGTGGCATAGCGCCGAAATCCACTCGCTTGCCATGGGTGCTGCAGCCAAGGCAATCGCCGCGCGCACCCATGTCTCGACGGCCACCGTGTTATTGACCAGTCTTGCGTTGATCCTGTCCCGGTTGGTGAAAACACACGATTTTTGCGCCACCATTTTGTACTGCAATCGCACAACCGAAGAGGTGCAGCGCGCTATAGGGAGTTTCCCGCAAGGCACACCGGTCATAGTGGAGTTGGACAGCGGCGATTTTTCCAACGTCCTGACAAACACTCATTTCAACTTGATGGATGCCTATCCCAGCGCCCAGGTCTGGGTACCCGGCGTCGATGCCATATTGCGCGACATCGGCGCCCAAAAGGGAATGGTTTATGAGATCGATACCTCATTCAACATCAGCCACGACGCAACGCTGGACCTTTCAAATACCACACACATGGATGACATCGAGGCCTATCTTGCCGATGCAGCCAACACTGGCAGGATTGTTCATGAGCAGTCACGCGTGTTCGACCTGCACACTTTCAGCGTCAAATCCTACTCGGCTTCTGAAGTGTTCATTCTTGCCGACACCAACTATATCGACAAGGGAGATGTCACCCGGATATTATTCTGTCTGGAGAAGCTGCTGACCACACTCGCGCTCGATCCATCTGCGGACCCGGAAGAGTGCGTGACAAGCTTTGGTATTGCGGCTTGGGAACCATCTGCCGAGTGGCAGAACATTGGTGGTTCGTGGATCAACCTTGCGGCGGTAAGAGATCATTTTCTGGCCACTGGTCTGTTTTCGGATTTCGCCGTGTTTGTAGGTTCCGGCACCGGTCAAATGACCGCTTATTGCATCCTTGAAAAGGGCGCGGTCAATCTCGGTGAATTCATCAATTCCGACCACAAAGACCTGCTGCAAAACCGCAGCACAATGATCCCTCATGAATTCGTGTTGTGCGCAAAGGCGCCTGGTAACGCCCACAGTGAAGTAGACTGGTCAAATGTGTCAGTAGTGCAACGTCTGGTCAGGGATGCCGGCCAGTTCCGTGCCTAGTCATCCCAGAACGCACCGGCAACATATTGATCATAATCAACCAGCGCGCCGGTCATAACGCCGGATTGGGGACTGATCATATAGGCTATGAGAACCGCCAACTGGTCTGGTTTGACCAGTTGGCCCATTGGTTGGCCGGCTTCGGCCTCCTCCAGCCAGCCATCCGATGCGCCATGCCATTTTTTTTGCACCATGTCCTCGCCTTCGGTATCCATCCAGCCGGGCAACACGGCGTTGCAGCGAATGCGTTTGTAGCGATAGCTATGGGCAACGTTTTTAGTCAAAACCCCCAGCGCACCCTTGCTGGCCGAATAGGGTGTCAAATATGGCAGCCCGGCATGAGCGGTCATCGACATGACATTGACGATTGATCCGGGAGCTTCAGCTTCGACCAGTCCTTTCACCACACCCTGGCTCAAAAAGAAGGGACCGCGCACATTGGTGTTGAACAAATAATTGAACAATTCCGGCGTGGTATCGAGCAGCGTGCCGCGATCAGAAGCAGCGGCTGCGTTTACCAGTCCGTTGATCGTTCCAAAACGGCTTGTTGCCTCATCCACGGCCCACAGGCAGATGGTGGGGTCAGAAATGTCCGCCCTGATGAAGACGGCCTCTGCGCCGAGAGTTTCGAGTGCAGCCACAGCGGTTGCGCCCTTCTCTTCAGAACGTCCGACAAGAGCAACCGCTTTGCACCCTTCCCTGACAAGCTGCTTTGCGACAGCCAGACCGAGGCCTTGAGCGCCACCGGTAATCAGGGCGCGGGTATCTTTATTCCGCGTGTTTGAATCAGTCATTCTGGCGTCCTTTCAATCCAACAGGTAGCGATGGTGCGAACTATTGCCGTGTTAGGCTGGGAGTGGCAGGGTCGGCATATGAAAATGCAGCGAAGTCTTGCGGTCGGAGCGTTCTTTCGCCGAAGAGCAGTTGCGCTGAGTCCGGTAAATTCCAGTTCTCCGTGCCGTAATTAAAGGCAAAAACAACATCGCCTCGACGCCGCAGCCTTATGAAATCCGGCAGATCTGTCGTGTGGAGACCAGCCTTTGTCGCCAGCATCGCAATAACCTCATTGAGGAGATCTGCGTCCGGCCAGCAAGCCAGATAATGGTGGTTGTGTTTCGCCGTCAGCGCCAGCCCGCCATTTGCAAAACTTGCGAGGGTTTCCGCGCTCGTCTCGACATATTCCCGCCAGCATATCGCCTTGCCATTGACGGAACCCGAAACGGCAAATTCAAGACCCGGGCGCAGCGATGCGACCTGAATCACGCATACCCCGGTCAGATCGCCCAGGGGGCCGGGAGGCAGATTTGCAGGTATCTTGAACTGCTCGCATCGTGAGCCGCAACGCGGACCATAAAGTACCAACCCGTCGGCACTCTCAAAGGCTCTGATTGCATCCGCGTCAACCTGCACCAGCGCTGGCGCAAGAACTAGCTTATAACCCTTCAGATCGGCGCCGGGTCGGACGAAGTCAACATCAATGCCCAGCCTGCGCACGGCCTCGTACCAGCGAAACATTATTTCTTCAAAACGGTAATCATCACCCTGAGGCTGAATTTGCAGCGCCCAATAGCTCGCAAAGTCATGCACAATCGTGACTGGTGCCTGAACTGTTTCCAAATCGGCATCAAGATTTTGCAGATCTCGACTGACCTGTTGCACTTCATGGCCACCCGGTGACAATTCATGCGCATGTGGCAGGTTAAGACCGGTATGATGTTGTTCCTGTGCGAAGTCGGCCTGTCTCCAGCGGAAATAGCTGACGACATCTGCCCCATGGGCAAAGGCCTCCCAGGTCCAAAGGCGCACCATGCCGGGTTTGGGGACCGGGTTCCAGTCTGCCCAGTTCACCGGGCCGGGTTGTTGCTCCATAATCCAGAACCGCCCCCTGCCCAGAGCACGATAGAGATCGTGGTGAAAAGACGCGATATCGGGGTGCGAGGTCTCCGCAAAGCGCAATTTTTCATCCCCCGTGAAAAACGGCACACAGGACAGGCTCTCGATCGGATAGGAATCCCAAGCGACAAAATCCAGATCATCAGCGACTTTCCAGTGATCGAAATCATTCGCAAAACCCATAAAGTTATGGGTGATCCACCGACCGGGCGAGTGACGTCGAATTAAATCACATTGCGCGCGATTATAGGACGCGACCTGACTGGACGAGAATTCCCAGAAGTCGAGCCGTGCGGCAGGATTGGCCTCCGCGACGGTGAGATTGGTAAGCTCCACCTGATCAAAATCCGTCACTTCCTGAGACCAGAACACATTGGCCCAGGCAGTATTAAGCGCTTCAATTGTCGCATATCGCTTGGCCAGCCATTCTCGAAATGCGTCGCGATCCTCCAGCCCCCAAGAAAGTGTTGTACCGTGGCAGCCATATTCATTGTCGGTTTGCCAACCGACAATCCCTGGATGGTTTCCATAACGATGTGCCACGATCTCGACAATGCGCCGGGATTCCCGAAGCCAGTCGCGAGAGGAAAAACGGCAATGGCGCCGCGAGCCAAAGCGGCGCGATTTACCGTCGGCGCCGTGGGGAAGAACAGAAGGATATTCGTCCACCAACCATTTCGGCGGTGCCGCCGTCGGAGTTCCCATGACGATTCGCAAACCTGCTGAATGGAGGCATTCCACGGCACGGTCGAGCCATTCAAAGTCAAACTTCCCACGCTCGGGCTCAATCCTGGACCAGGCGAATTCACCTATACGGGCGCAGGAAATTCCCAGTTCAACCATGCGCGCGGCATCGCGCGAACACCAGCTCTCGGGCCAGTGTTCCGGGTAATAACAAACCCCTAGCTTCATGGGCGGTGACTCCCAACACGTTTCAAGTCACCCCTACGGCGTCTTGCGCGCGTCGACAACGCGTTCTGTTCTCGGAGGAACCCGCCTGTCGAAGTCGGGGCAATGGAAAATCTATTCTTCAGCAAACGATGTGCCGCATCCGCAAATCCAGTCGTGGGTGGGCAGGTTAATCACGCGGACCATGCGCAGTTATACCGCTTAGGGGGTATAGGCACGAGCCGATGTTCCCCTGAAGTTAGCTGGTACGCATGAATTGTGGTGAGACGCAACAAGCCGGAATTATGCCCGGTGGAACCTTGGATCAAAGCCGGTGAGAACTCGGGTCTGGCATCCTCGACGCGTCCCTCCACGCCATCAATTTATCCGACCGCGCAGGGGAGTGATTTCCGTCGTCGCGGTTCTTGTGTCGGGCGTTTAAGAAATGACTAAGTCCCTTAAGGCCAGCGTTATTATTCCAACCTTCAATCGTGCCGACATGTTGCGGCAAACGCTTGCCTCGGTGCTTGAAAGCAGCCCGAACACCGACGAATATGAGATCATCGTTTCCGATGACGGCTCAAGCGACGGCTCGTTCGAAAAAGTCGTCAAGCAATTTGAAGGTCGCGCACAGCTCAAATATGTCTATATGCCCGACGAAGGGTTTCGCGCGGCGCGTGCGCGCAATCTCGGTGTCAAAATATCGAGCGGGGAAGTAATCATTTTCTGCGATTCCGGGGTGCTCGCCCTACCCGGGTTCGTATCAGCGCATATCGACCTGCACAAAACAGCGACAAGGCCGCTTTACGCCATTGGTTATGTCTATGGCATATATTCAACGCCGGACGGCCTTGAAAGACTTGAGGCACTGTTTAGCGATCAGGCTGGTGCCGATACGCGTACAGCCCTTGAGGAAATATCACGCGCCGTCGCGCTTGACCCGGAGTGGGAAGACCCCCGGGAAATTGCCTACCGATATTGCAAGAATGACCTGAAGGCACTTGTTGCGCCCTGGGCGCTAACCTGGACCGCAAACGCTTCCCTTTTGCGGACATCCTTTGATGCGGTGGGCGGCTTTGATGAAAACTACAAGTCGTGGGGAGCTGAGGACATGGATTTTGGCCTTTCGCTTTTCCAAAATGGTATTGAAATCGATGTTGGGCGCACAGCCCGGTCGGTCCACATTCCTCACCATCAGGCTGAGGACCGGTTTGATTCAGACGATGACAACAAGGTCTATCTGCATGCTAAATACAATTTGTGGCAAACTGCCCGCTGCATGAGCGTGGACCCGATCACCCTTAACGTTTCCGGATTTCAGGGACCGGATATTTGACCACCTCACCAGTCAGCCTTCCTCAAGACCCACTGACGGCCATCTTCGCGCCTACGTTTGGCGGCGGCCATGACGCCATCTAAACTGTTTGGCAATCGCGCTTTTCTGTACGCGCTGTTCGCAACAGCCATCCCCTCTGCCCTCCAGCATTTCGCCTTCTCGGCCCAGCAGGTGGTTGATACCGTTATGGTCGCCCATCTGGGCGATGCATCGATCGCGGCCCTATCGTTTTGCGGCGCGGCGTTTTTCGTCATTACCAGTATTTTGTACGGACTGGTCATGGCCGCCGGAGCGCTCATCTCCCAGCATTGGGGAGCCGGTGATAGGCTCAGTGTACGAAAGACACTCTATCTGAGCACATTGATGACGCAGATTGTTTCAGTTCCTGCGGTGGTTCTATTCGTGATTTTCCCCGATTGGGTAATGCGCATGGGGCCGCAATCAGAAGAAGTGAGAAGCGCCGGCGTTTCCTATTTGCAGATTGCAGGGTGGAGCCTGCTTATGTGGCCAGTCATTGTCGGGGTAGGCAACGCGCTCAACATGACGGGCCGTGCAGCCCTCAGCATGGCGCTCAGCCTGGCTTTTGTCACCATTGCGGTCCTGTGCAATTACATTTTCGTCTTCGGCATGGGTCCCGTTCCGGCGACCGGCGTAAAAGGCGCGGCGCTTGGAACATTGGTGGTCAACATCATGTTCTTTTTCATCTATATCGCGCTTTTGAAGTTTCACCTAGCCTATCTGCTTTTGCGGCGCGACGAATTGCGGTTATTGCTGGACCTCAAGAAGGCCAGACAATTTGTTGCGCAATCGCTACCCCTCGCGTTAAACGGCGGCTTGTGGTCGGGTGGTCTGTTTGGCTATCAGGTCGTTTTTAGCCAGGTCGGTGAGCTTGGCTTAGCGGCCTTCGGCCTCCTCCTCCCCATCATCACGGTATATCTCACTCTGTTCAACGGACTGGCGACCGGATCTGGCGCCATGATCGGGCAGGCATTGGGGCGACGTGATTATCCTCTTGCATGGCAATATGCGGTTTATTCCGTCAACGTCGCCGCCGCATTCGGCATTCTGACGTCAATCGGACTGTTTTTGCTTCGGGATCAGGTGAATATTCTTTACCCGTCCATCTCACCGGAACTGTCGCAGGAGTTCCTGATCCTGTTTTCCGTGAGCATGCTTTTGCTGTGGATCAGGGGCATCAATATCGTTGTCATAAACGGCATATTGCGTATCGGAGCGGACAATGGATATATCCTGAAGATCGACACAATATCGTCGTGGGGAGTGGGCATTCCCCTGTCGATATTGGCGGCGGTCGTTCTGGGGCTACCCATGGTATTTGTGTATTTCGCCTCTTTTACTGAAGAGATCACAAAATGCATGTTTTCGATCTACAGGATGCATCGGAAAATCTGGTGCCGCACCATTTTCGGCGACACGCCCTGAAGCCTCAACTCGTCAAAATGCTGGGAAGATACAGACCATTTTGTTGCGCGCAGTCGCGAGAAATTTCGTAACCTGCATCCGCATGTCGCATCAAGCCAGTGGCCGGATCGTTCCACAATACCCGTTCAATCCGACGCGCCGCGTCATCGGGCCATCTGCGCAAATCACCATACCCGCATGTTGAGAAAAGCCCATTCCCACACCACCGCCATGATGCAAAGATACCCAGGTGGCATCCGACGCCGTGTTTATCAGGGTGTTGAGCAGCGGCCAGTCCGATACTGCATCAGAACCATCCTTCATCGCCTCGGTCTCGCGATTTGGCGAGGCCACCGAGCCCGAATCCAGGTGGTCGCGACCGATGACCACCGGCGCACTCAGTTCCCCGGTACGGACCATCTCATTAAAGGCTGGGCCGATTGGCCTTGTTCGCGGTCGTCTAGAACTGCGGCTATTCGGTGCCGAGGCTGTTACGGACGATTTGCTCCGCCATGACCGTATGGTTTGGATTGGTCGCAGTGATGAGGCTGGTAAGGCTTCTCTGACCTATGGTGGGGGTGCTCTTCCATTGATCGCGTGGGAAGCAATGGGCGTTCCCGACCGGAATTTACCACGGCGGCGCACGGGCTTGCGTGGTGGGAGAGTATCAAGCCTGACAAATTCTGAAACTGCACAAGCGCAGCCATTGCAAAGGAATTGATGTCGATTGAGCGACGCACTCCTGCGTTGCAATGGATCTAAAAGTTCCGTTAAAAGTGATGCGGCTGCCGGTTCAAGCGAACCATGATCCGTCACGCCGCGTTGTCGCTCACGAAAGCGGCGACTTCGCTCGGCATGCATAGCGCGGCCGCGAGCGCCTGCCTGATAGCGCCGACGAGCGCATCTCTGCTGCTCTTTTCGCGCAGCTTTGGCGCAATCGGGTGTGCAATATATCTGCCCTCGATCACAGCTTGAGCAAACCAGCGCTTGAGGCCGGCAGCGCAAACACAGATAGAACCGTGCTGACGGCGGATCTTCGCGATCAGGTCGCGCTGATGCAGGACGTGGCGGCACCAGAGGTTTCTCCTTCGACTTCCAACATCACGGTAACCCTCGTTGCAGCAGTAATCTACCAGGTTGACCAAACCGTAGCCTCACAATGAAGACATGTGCCTCCTCGACGCCATCACGCTGTGGTCCCAAAAGATCGATCGCGGCCTTCGGATTGCATGGGAGAGCTTGAAACCTCTTGCCCCTTCGCTTCGCTGCGCGCGGATTGCGCTCAGCTGCGGGAGCGGCCTACCGAATGGCGGCGTTGCGGGAACCTCCATCTCCAATCTCGGCACCGAATAACCGCACTTTCAAACAGCCATCGACAGGCCTGCCCCGGTGCATGACGTTCGGCGGCCCGAAGGTCGATGCGGCGGTTGCGCGCGAGTTGTTGCGCGCGGTAGAACCGTTAGCGATCGAGGCGACCTTTGAAGCAGATCGGATGAACCGGGAGCGGCAAGAAGACCAGCGCCACATTCACGATTTAGAACTGCGGCAGGCCCGCTACGAGGCTAGCCTTGCCGAGCGGCGCTATGCTGCATGCGATCCCGACAATCGTCTGATTGCGGCGCAGTTCGAGCAGAATTGGGAAGCTGCATTGCGCCGCGTGCGGGATCTGGAAGGGTGCAAGCCTGCCGATAGTTCTTCGACCATCGAGGTCGACCCAGGCACCTTCGCGAACTTAGCCGACAATCTCTTGGCAGCCTGGGCTTCGCCTGATGTGACCATGCGGGTGCGCCAGCAACTGCTGCGTACATACGCTCATCGCCGACATTGTCGTTGATGTCGACGATGCGGTGCGAGACGTGGTGCTGACGATTCATTGGAATGGCGGCCAGCATTCAGAGTTGAAAGTCCGCAAACCTCGTATTGGTGAACACGGCTGTACCACCACGGACGATGCTCTGGCGGTGATACGCAGCATGGCTGGTCGCTGGTCCGATGAACATATCGCCGCATCGCTCAATCGAATGGGCATGCCCACGGGGCAAGGAAAAACTTGGACCGCACACCGCGTCGCTTCCGTGAGACGGGTACGCGCAATCCACGCGTACAAATCAGCCGACAAGGACGGCGATTGGCTGACAATGACAGAGGCTGCGGCGGCTTTGGGCGTGACCAATCATCGGATACGCCATTTGATCTAGACGAAGGTGCTGTTCGCCGAACAGGTGGTTCGCGGTGCGCCGTAACAAATCAAGGCTGCCGACCTGGATTCTGCGACGGTCAAAGCCGCGATAGCCCGAAAGGGCAGCCCGTGTCGCATCGCCGACGCGGAGACGCTTCCAATGTTTACAGACACTTAAAGAAGGAGTGCATAATGACTCAGGTCTGCCCAGTGGTCGCATGGCTCGTTCAGCGATGTTGTTATCGATCTCGATGCGCCCGTCGTCGATGTAGACGCTCCAGGCTACCCATCGAGTGAGGGCATATCTCATCGCCTCGGCTAGCCTCTGCATTTGTGGCAACGCTGAGAGCGTAGCCTCGATCCAGGCCTTCAGCTCATCCAGAATGGGTGCAAGCGGGTTCGTTTGTCGTCCTCCCCCACGCCCGATCTGCGGCTCTGGAAATCAGGGATGTGAAAGCCGAAGTCGAAGCAATGGGCAGTGCCTACGGATATCGTTTGCTGGAACGGTTGGTTGGCCCCGCCGACCAAGGCGATTGGCCGGAACTGGAAGATGAGAATGCGCGAGCGCTTCTGCTTTCCTGCGTCCATCATGCGAACGATATGTCTTACTGCCATGAAGTTCGCGCCATTTCGCTTAGCGAAACCCCGGATGCCGAACACGCCGATTTCACGCGGGAAGCCGCTGGCCCGTGGCTCTTGGCGAAGGTGCCGTGGACAACGGCGGAGCATCGCATCAGCGCCATTAACGCTGACAGGAGTTCTGCTCAGACCTTCAAGTTGAGCAGCGGAACCGCCTGTCTCGTCATAGAGCGCAACCTGCAGAACCGCAATGTGGTTACCCATGTCCGTCTGACCCACCCCGGGATCGCGCATCAACTGGTTGCAAAACACACTCCCTTTGATTGACCGCCTGCTCGCCTGCTGACCCAGACCAAGCGCTGAATGAGGTGCTATTCGGTTCATCTCAAGCGGCTTTTGACAGGAATGCTGTGATCAATTGCCGGTAGGACGCTAAATCGCTCTTGTTCACCATTTCGACCGCGGTGTGCATGTTCTTGACCGGGCAACTCAGCACTATCGTTTTAACGCCCTGTCTCGACCTCTGGATCATGGCTCCGTCCTGACCGCCGCCCGAGATCAGGCTACGCTGGCATTTGATACCAAGTTCCGCAGCCAATTGTTCAAACTCGGCCACCAGTGACATGTCTGACAATGTCGTGCCGTCGGCTATGACGAGGGACACGCCATCGCCTAGCTGTGAGATATGTTCATGTCCGGGCACACCGGGCACATTGCAGGAGGCAATCGTATCGCATGAAATGCCTATTTCAGCCGCATATCCGGCTGCAACGGGACCGGCACCCCGCGACCCCAGCTCTTCCTGCGTGGTCCATACGGCGTAAATTTCGCAATCATGGTGGGTCAAGCCTTCCAAGGCACGGATTAGTACCCAACATCCTACGCGATCGTCCAGGGCGGCTCCCACTACTGACCTTCCAATCTCGCCGAACTCGGTGTCCAATACCACCATATCGCCGGGCCGCACCTTCTTGCGTACAGCCTCACCTGACATGGACAGGTCCACGTATAGACCGGTGGTCTCCGGCAGCTTCTTCATGTCGTCAGAACTGGCAATCTGCATCGGTCGTCCCGGTGCAAGGAGGATTCCCGGCAGGTCCCCGCCTCCTTCGGTGCATACGGTCACTTGGCGGGCGAGCAAAGTACGCACATCAAACCATCCCACGGGCAGCAGATAGAGTAAACCATCCGGCGTTATGTGTGACACCAGAAAACCGATTTGGTCCATGTGCGCGGCAAGCAATATACGCGTTGGCTTGTCGGATGGTGGTCCCGAAGACGGCCTTGGGTGCCGCAGACCAATTAGAGAGCCAAGAGCGTCTGTGCGTACTTCGTCAAATATTCCGGCTTTGAGAATATGCTCTTCAATGACCGCCCGCACACGGGCTTCGCGGCCGGGAACACCCGGGGTCCGTACCAGTCGCTCAAGTAATTTCATCCGATCTTTGACCTCACTTGAATTCGAAGCATCTGCTGTCCAAACCGCACCCGCTTCCGCACAACTCCAATGAGACACACCTACCGAACGACGTTTCGGGCCTATTCACCGCAGGCCGCCGTGACAGGACTTCAATCCGTCAATAATGGTTCTGGACAGGTCGTAGTTTCTCTCGGCGGAATTGAATTCACCCCGGTTCAATCCGTAAAATCTGGCTAGATAGGTGACTAGCGTTTCCGGGAAATTGTCGTTCCTGATCGATTCCTGAAAAACGGTTATCGCTCTTTGCCTTATTTTGTCCTGCAACAACGAGCCATCCAATTCCGCGATGTCGCCGAGTTGGATCATGTCGTCGTTGTTTCGATAAATGCGGGCCAACTCCGCAGTCTTCATTGAGGACCCAAGGGTCGAGGAAAAGGGAACGAAGCTCCAGGAGTCCTCAATGGAATTCCCCGAACAGATGGACAGCAATTGCCTGCGCGGATCGGTTGCAACCCAGAACGCGGAATTGTAGCTGGCATGGCCATACTGGGGAAACAGGTCTTCCGTCTCGCTCCGGATGCCGAAAATGGCCGACCCGATATAGGTATCCTCGCCAACATCGACCGCATAATTGTAGCCACCCGCCGCGCAATATGCGGACAGCCGGAACGCGATATTGGGTCCGTCAGTTGGAAAGAACGGATCGCCCAGCATTGCGCCGGAGGCCAGCGCCATTTTTCGGCAGTAAATTGCCCTGTTGCCGAGCATCAACTCCGGTGCACTGAGCGGCAGTCCGGTATAGTCACGTCCAAACTGGTCATAGCCGTAAAATACAGGCCCGGACAGTATATCGATTTTGGGCGATCGAAACTCTTCGAGAGTGATCCGGGCATAGTCATTGGGCACCGCAACGATGTCGATATCATTGGAGGTAATGATGGGGTCTGAAAGCCCGGCGCGCTCCGCTGCGAGCGTGACGCCGTCTGCCAGAATGCCCCGGATCGTGCTCAATGGCTCCCGTTTTGGGAATAAATTCGTCACCACCGAAATGCGATCATGGCTTTTGGTTTCCACGAATCGCCCGCGCAATCTGGTGGCAGCCTGTTCGATAATTCCGGTCGTGTCGCCACCATCAGCGCCGTTCACAAAAATGACTGTGTGACCGCCGGCCGCGGCAACACAGTCCACCAAGCCCTCCAGATTGAAAGACTCCGTGTCCTCTTTTGCATGGCACAAAATGCAACAGATAATCCTGGTGCCCGGAGCAAAATCCATCGCGAGGGAAATTGCGTCGATGACATCCCTATGCGCACCGTGCCGGTTCGAAAGTACGCGATCCTTGTAAAGAGAGACCTCTTTGGCAAAGTTCAGAGGCGCACTCCGCACCTGCCGTCCGAGCGTGGGACTGTAAACCTGTTTGTCCCGAATGATTGCGCCCTTGGCGAGCAGGTCATCGCGGCGGTTCGGTACTTGAAACTCTTCCATGGCTCCCCTGGTTCCCTTGAGAACGCTTCAACCCGAGACGCGTCATTTGGACGGGGTACGGATCGGAACGCCTCTGCCTGCCGGTGGACATTCTTGTCGAGATTATAGCCTGCCCGCGCGAAGTACACCGCGCACCGCACTTCTCCAGCTGCCGCGTCTCGCTATTGGGAACATTAGGGTCGGTCGAGCGGATCCAGACATACCACGATCGGGGTATTTGTTTCGTGTTTCAGATGACGCGTATTGGCATCCGAGCCTTACCCGAAGGTCAAAACCCTTGGATATTGGCGATGAAAAGCAGGCTCTAAACCAAACTGGAATGACCGATGTTTCCCATTTTACAAGCCGCTGAAATTGACAGCAAACTGGGGGTGCTTCTCGAAAAGCGCTCGTCCATTGCTCATCCGGAGTTGGAGGCTGCGGTTGTTAGCGCGTTTGATGCTCTTGAGCAGGATGGGGAAAAAGCCATTGTCGACTATACCCGGCGTTTTGACAGCGAAACGTTTTGCGAGGAAGGCATTTACCTGACTGACGCGTTCGTGGAGTCATGTGTCAACGGGCTGGAACCGGACTTGCGCGCAGCCATCGATCTGGCGATCAAAAACATCTCCACGGTCAATGCGCACATCATGTCAACATTGATCGACTGGACCAGTGAACTGGCACCGGGGCATTTGGTTGGCGAGCGCTGCCTGCCACAGGACAGCGCCATGCTGTGGGTGCCCTCACGCAAGGCCCCGCTGGTATCGACCGCCATCATGTTGTGTGCCGCCGCCGCCACGGCCGAGGTGAAAAACATAATTCTGGCAACTCCGCCCCTGGCTGATGGTTTTCCTGACAGGAATACGGTTGCCGCGGCCTATCTTGCGGGCGCACGTCATTTTGTATGCGGAAACGGGCTCGCGATTATTGCCGCCGCGTCAGTTGGAAACTGGCGTCATGGACGCATGAACGCAATCTACGGTCCGGGACCGCAGGCCATTGCGCTGGCCATGCACCACGGGGCGAAATATGGCGTTGCAACGCGGCCGGGCATCGGCCCGTCAGACTCGCTTGTGATCTTCGAGAATTCTGAAGAGGATGGTTATTTCGACAGGCTGGCACGCAATTTTCTCACAGAGATCGAACACGGGCCAGATTCCTTCACCTACGCGCTCACGACCAGTGCCACTGCCGCCAAACAGCTTCAGAATGCTCTGAAGGACACGTCTGACCTGCAATATGGACGAAACGACCACTATGCCAGCATAGCTGAAACGGCACATGGTGGCGTTCTCGTATTTGCCGACATTGACGCGCTTGTAGCTTTTGCCAACCGATTTTCGTCGGAGCATTTGATGATCAATGTCACCGGAAACGACCGGGACTATGTTCTCGGCAATGTTGTGTCCTCCGAACTTCTGGACGGACAATTCACACCGTTTGCAGCAGCAAATTATTGCATTGGTATCACGGCAGTTTTGCCGACCAACGGCTTCGCGCGCTCATGCTCGGGCATCACCTCACGCGATTTCATTCGTTTTGCAACCTATGCACGGCTGGAACGTCAGGCCTTGTCAAACCTGTTGCCGGCAATTGAAGCCATCGGAGCCGTGGAACGCCTTCCCAATCACGTTGAGGCGGTCAGACAGAGCGTTGGCCGATGCCCCGAAAGGGTCGCTCAAAACTAGATTTGATTATTCACAATTTGCGGAAACGTGAGACAGAAGAGTTAAAAATATGCGCGAACTTATCGTAACAGGCGGAGCTGGTTTCGTTGGTGCCAATCTCATCAGATTTGCGCTTGAACAGGGTCGAAAAGTATATTGCCTAGATGTGGGCGACCGGTTTTCGCGCATATTCGGCACCGATATTATGGACCACCCCAAGTTTGAAATCATTGCCGGAAACCTGGCTGATGGCATACCTGAGGACAGACTGCCCAATGAAGCCACATGTGTGCATCTGGCGGCTTTAGCCCATGTCGATTACTCGATGCACAATCCCTCAGAGACGTTCACCAACAACATTCTGGCGACGATAAACATATTTGAAACGGCGCGCCGCAAAGGCTGGCGGGTAATTTTCGGCTCATCCGTGGAAACATACGGAACCGAGGTCTCGGATATTATTACCGAAGTGTGCCCCCTCAATCCGCTCTCGCCCTATGGTGCTTCCAAGGTGGCGTGCGAAAGCGTTGCCCAGAGCTTCCAGCTTTCTTTCGGGGTGCAGACCTCCACGGTACGCTTCACCAACCTGTACGGGCCATGGCAACTGCCGGACCGCATCATTCCGCGCCTGATTGCGCAAAGCATTCTAGGATTGCCGGGTGAAGTCGATCAGGGCCGTGTCCGCGATTATCTTTATGTGGGCGACGTAATTGCAGCGATCATGCAGATCGACGCCAATGAGATCTGGGGTGAAGTGTTCAATATTTCCTCGGGCGAAGGTGTATCGAACTACATGATTGCCGATCTTGTCGATGGCGCATCCTCCAAGCAGGCGTTCATTCACAAGCGCAACGAGCGAGGCAACGATGGGAGGGGAGCATCTCTGGTGAGTTCGTCAATGAAACTGCAGGGTGCCATCGAATGGGCCCCGCACAAGTCAATCGAAGACGGCATAACGGAAACCTACACCTGGTATATGCAGAACACGAAGTGGCTGGAACAGTTCAGCCAGTTGGTCTCCGAGCCGCGCACGTCGAACAGGTTTATTGCAGATTTTGTATTCCCGCTGACGGTTCAAGGCGACAGCGGCGTCAGCCAGCTTCAGCCTTCCGCCTGAGCGACGACACGTGGTGCGGCGGCGCGGAATTTGGCGACTATTTGAGGGCAGAACCGACAGATCTTCGGGCTATCAGCCAGCCAAGTCAAAATCGCGCCGCCATGTTGTTTTCCTCTTTGCAATGCGCGATGGGAGTGGCCTTAGGTGAGCTCTGATTTCATGTTTCCGCCTGTTGATCGAGCCGATCAGGACGAGCTTACAGCCCGCTATGGCAAAATCTGGGAGAGCAGTCGGCCAGGCCTTACGGAAAACCGGGTATCGATAGATCCGCTTCCGAAACAGGGGGATCCGCGCTGGGGCGTCAGCCTCGTCTTCCGCCCGGAGATTCCGCCGGACGTTTGGACACGGCTTCAAGGGCTTGCCGCATTGGCCGGGCCGGACCACTCCTATTATGCGCAACACAATGTCCACATCACCATAAGAACGGTCGAGCGATACAGACCAGACGTGTCCGCCGACGAGCCGGCATTGCGTCAATATATTGAGGCTACACGGGCTGCTCTGGCGCGCTGCCCTCGTTTTGACATTGAATTCAGGGGGATTGTTGCCGCCAAAACATCGATTTTGCTCTGCGGATATCCACAATTTGATCTGCAAGGCTTACGTCGGGGCCTGCACAAAAATCTCACAGAACTGGGCTTCACCAGCGATAGTCCGGAGCCGGATATCGCCGACGTCAGAAACACTTGCCATGCAAGTCTGGCCGTATTTGGCGGCCTGTTGTCAAACCCTGCCGGGTTTGCCGACCTCATTGATCGTTTTCAACATCTCGACTTCGGAACCGGCCCTTGCGGCGACACCGAGATCGTGTCCTTCGCAAGAACTGGCAATAATATTGCTATCAACCGGCTGTGTTCGGCATGAACGACATTGTTGCAAAAGAAAGAGGTTTTCATCGCGGGGGTATTTCTCGATTGGCACGCGACCTGCCCGTTTCGATCAGGTACGGTGCGGGATCGACATTGTTCACGGACGATGGCCGGCAATTTCTCGATCTTTTCGCCAATGCCGGAATTGCCAGTCTGGGCCATGGCAATCAGGCCTTCGCGGATCATGTTTCCGGTCAAATCGGCAAAATCATCTGCTCGCCTTTTGCCAATGAGGCCAGGGTTGAGCTATGGGCGCAACTGAGCCAGCATTTACCCGATGAGATCAATCGTGCCTTTTTCTTTTCCACCGGGGCGGAGGCGAACGAGGCGGTGATCCGTTTCGTACGCGCCAGCACCGGGCGCCCCGCCATGGCCGCATTCCATTCGGGATTTCATGGGCGGACACGCGGTGCCGCCCAACTATCCGTACAGGGGGAGCAGACCTACCTGTTTGACTATCCGGTTCGGGGTGACAAACCTGATGCTGACCTGGTCGAGGATTGCCGATTGTCGGTCCGCTCTGTTTTTGAAGAAGCCGGCGACAGAATAGGCGCACTTTTTGTCGAACCCCTTCAAGGAACCGCCGGCAATCTGGTGCCACCTCTGGGCTTTTTGAAAATGCTGCGGCAGATTTGTTCAGAGTATGGGGTGTTGCTGGTCATTGACGAAGTGCTGACGGGTATCGGCCGGACTGGTGGATGGTTCCGGTTTTTGAAGGAGGGGGCCGTTCCTGACCTGCTGGTGCTTGGCAAAGGGCTTGGCAATGGCGTGCCCATTTCAATGGTCCTGACCCGCGATGCGATCGCTGATTGCCCTGTGCAGCTTTCGAGCAGTTTTGGGGGGAATCTGCTTTCAGCCGCAGCGGCGAATTTTGTTTTGAGCCAAATCAATACGCGAAACCTGAACAGTCATGCTGAATTCGAGGGGGCAAGGTTCACAGCCGAACTGAACTTCGAGTTGCAGCAAAACCCATTGTTCGATGCAATCGACGGCGCAGGCCTGATGATCGGCCTGAAAATGCGCAAGCCTGATCAAGCTGACCGGCCTTTGGATGACGATGGTGTTGATCTGGTATATAGATGCCTGCTTGATGAAGGCCTGATAGTTGGCAAGGCCGGACCTCGATTTCGGATAAATCCGCCACTGGTCATCACGGCGCAGGAAATCGACACCGCAATTGCTGCTTTCGGGCGGGCATTCACAACAGCTGCCGAGGCCTATCCGGCCACGCTTGCCGGAGTTGACTAAGTCGGCTCCAAGTGGATGACTATCGGCCTACGCTTTCAGCCAGGTCACTTGCTCACGCGTCAACTGGATTTCAAATGCCGCTAGGCTGTCTTCCAGCTCTGCCAAGGATCCTGGACCGATTATCGGTATCAGCGGAAATGGCTGGGCGAGTGCATAGGCCAGCGCAACCTGTGTGCCGCTTTTGCCAACCTGATTGGCCAGTTCCATCGCCCGGTCCCGTCGGGTGAAATTGCGGTCGGAGTACCAGGCGCTCACCATTTCCTCATCGTCAAGTTTGTCGCGCCCCGCACGATCGGAAAAGAAGCCCCGGGCCTGACTTGACCAGGCAAAATTGGGCACCTTGCGATCCAAGAACCAACGGTGCCATGTTTCATCTGATGATGAGATGCACCCGGGCCAGATCACGTCCTGCATCTCGCCTAGCGAAAAATTATTGGACAGGACGCCTGGGGCCTGTTTGCCCGACTTGGCGGCATAGGCCACAGCCTCGTCGAACCGCTCACGCGTCCAGTTGGAGCCTCCGAATGTGCCCCGAATGCGGCCCGCGCGAACCTCCGCATCCATCGCATCAACAAATTCGGCGACTGGAACATCCAGATTATCGCGGTGCATAAAGTAGATATCGACATAGTCGGTCTGCAGACGCTCGAGGGACCGAGTCAGTTGTTTGCCGATATTTTCGGGCGTGCACAGTGGCGTGTGTGCGCCTTTGCCAACGAGCGCTATTTCCTCTCTGACACCCCGTTCGGAAATCCACGCGCCGACCAGTTTTTCAGTCAGGCCATCCCGATAGGCAAAGGCCGTGTCGAGGAGGTTCCCTCCCCGTTCAGAAAACCTGTCGAGGACAGCCGACACATCGGCCAAATTGTCGAACTCGAGCAGTCCAAGCGCCATCGACGATGACGGTTTTGACAGACCGGGAATGGCGGTTTTCGGGATATGGTGCTGGCCCATCTTGGTGGCTCCCTGTTAGCTAAACACGGCGCGTCTGCTGAGATTTCGCGCGCGCGTGCAGCGGCATAGTACGAAGGTATTTGTCGTAACCTGCCCAGGCTGCATATACCCCGGTAAGGGTATTCAACATGTCGGCAAGGTCACCGACCTTGCAGTTACAAGATGGATGCCAAATGCACCTATGAGTTTCGTTGCGGTAGATTATTAAGCGCCCGTGGGCTTTTCGACCAGACTTACGTCTCGGAATGACATGGGGACGCAAAGCGAAATCGGATGAAAACCAGAGATGAACAATTGCGCCGTTAGAGTTGTCGGATGGGCAAAGCCGCATCTGGAAGCAGGCACGGCTTCTACCTGCATGCTGTTTTCATGCGCTCACACACCTCACACGCTGCTCGTGGATTGCGGACACGGGGCGGTCTCCGTCATCTTGGAGGCCGATCTGTTGGGATCCATCGGGGCCGTGCTACTGACCCACCTTCACCCCGACCATTGGGCCGACCTTTTCGCCCTGCGCAATGCGCTTCTCAATTCGGGAACAGACAAAAAAGTTGATCTTCATGTCGGGCCAGGCAATGAAGAAGTGTTGGCGCGAATTTGCGACACCATGGCAATCGGTCGCGGGTATTTTTCCGACTTTTTCAATCTGCACGAATACGAGCCTGGTATCAACACTACTATCCTTAGTTTCGAAGTATCCTTTTTTCGCACACGGCACAGCGCGGATACCCATGGCCTCAAAATCCGGCATCAACAGGGTCCAGCCATTATCTTTGCGGCGGATACGGGCCCCTACCCGCAATTGCCGCAAGACCTTCAGGGCGCCCAGCTTGTCATTCTTGAATGCAATACCGAAGAGCGCGCGGAAGGCGATGCAGTACACATGTGTGTGGAGGATTTGCTCGTACTTCTCGGTAAGTTGCCGGACTGTAAATCCGTTTGCATTTCGCACTACCCACTAGGCGCCCGTGAGCGCATTCAATCGCGGCTGAGTGACGCCTTTCCGAAAATTTCGGTGCATATGGCGACAACAGGCCTGGAACTCGGTGTTTGACACGCTCGCACGCCGGGGTGAATCGCGATCAAAACCCAAAGCATTATGGCTCCAATTCAATTATGGGGTCAGAACAAGAGCAGTCCGAAATCGTACGCGGCCTTTATCAACCAAAGACAGCTACGGCCGATTTGATGGTGATGCCGCCATCCGGGCTTCTGCGCATCTGACGGCCGGTAGCAGCGCGGAACACTTGCACCAATTGCAGCGCCGGCGGCACCCGCGACCAAAGGATTTTCATGCTCTCCTTGCCGCTTCGGCTTTTTCGCACAGCCTGGCCGGTTACGATGCGCTGGGACCAGCGGAAGCCTATTTCATGGAAATACAGATCGGCAAGTTCCGGGCTGATATGATGAAAAACACCTGCGATGGTTCGGCAAACCCGAGCATTGAACCCTTCAACTGAATTGACGTGGACGGTATCACGGACATATTCACGGCTGGGGTGGTTGACCGTCTCGTGTGCGGCAAAGCTCTCGCCAATAGCCATGAATGCCTTTGCTTCGTCACTCATCAAATGTGCCTGAAGCTTAACTTGTGGCACAATCGCACCTACGGCAGCACGCAATGAAAGGCCGGTAACGACGGCGGCGCGAGCATCGCCCGCAGCGGAACCCGGGGTGACGGCATCGTAACGTTAACCGGACATCGATCAAAATATGGGATCTGGCTGCATGACCAGATGTAGCCGTGATCCTCTTTATCGTCGCCACCGATTTCCAGCGGAAGTGATTGCCCATGCCGTTTGGCTGTATTTCCGGTTTCCGCTTAGCCTGCGGATGGTCGAGGATCTGCTGGCAGTGCGTGGCATCATCGTCTCTCATCAAACCGTGCGGCTCTGGGCTGAGAAATTCGGTAGACATTTTGCCAATGATATCCGCAAGCGATCTGCCGGCAGGCTCGGGGACAAATGGCATCTCGATGAGGTTGTCATCACCATCGGTGGAAGGAAACACTGGCTTTGGCGCGCCGTTGATCAGGATGGCTTTGTTCTCGACGTGCTGGTGCAAAACCGCCGCAATGCCAAGGCGGCAAAACGTTTGATGCGCAAGCTCCTGAAAGCCCAAGGCCGTGCGCCGCGTGTGATGATTACCGACAAACTACGATCCTATGGTGCAGCAAAGCGGGAGGTCATGCACGGCTTTGAGCATCGTTCTCACAAAGGATTGAACAATCGGGCAGAAAACTCGCATCAGCCCGTCCGACGACGGGAGAGGATCATGAAGCGCTTCAAGTCAGCACGACATCTTCAGCGTTTCGTTTCCATCCATGACCCCATCGCCAACCTTTTTCACATTCCCCGCCACGATATTCCATCCGTCCACCATCGCGAACTGCGAACAGCTGCCATGCAAGCATGGCACCAAATCGCGCGCCTTCACGCCGCATGAACTAATTCATCACGCCAAGATGTTGCGTTCAAGGCGATAAGTTTACAGTGCCTGGATTAGTTCAGCGGGGCAAGGTCAGAGGCGAGTGCCAACAGGTATCATACCTGGGCTGCATCCTTCGTCTGCCGCGCCAGCCGCCGGAGACGTTCACCATCAAAATCTTCACGTAACGAAATCCCCGATGGCATCGTAAACCTCCCCTTTGCGACAGAGATTCAGATTCACCGCGTTTTGGGAAGGCCAAAGAGTGGAAATCAGTGAGGCTGCATCTAAGCCGACGTCAGCCAGAAATTCCACTTATCCTAGCCGTGCAGATTTCCAGAGCCAGCTCTCATCAGTTACGTCGGTTGTTACCAAAAGCGATCTTCTGCGCCGTTCCGTTTGGCCATCTTGTCCACCGCGTTGCACGAAACCGACTCACATGGATGGACCAACGGATGCAAAATATTGTTCAGGTTGCCGGCATTATTGATAGCGAAGAGGCGAAGCTCTGCTTTGAAAACGGCGCGGACTGGATCGGATTTCCTCTGCGCCTGCCGTCGGGAAAAGACGATATTTCTGAAGCTGACTCTACGACCATCGTCAAAGGCCTCAAGGCACCGCAGCGCGCGGTTCTAATCAGCTACATGACGACCGCCGACGAGATATCGCAATTTTGCGACCAGCTCGGTCTGGATGCGGTGCAGATTCATGGCGATATTCCGATGGCGGAGCTTGCCAAGCTGCGTTCCGATCGGCCGGATCTTTACCTACTCAAAAGTCTGGTTGTGTCCGCCGACAACCTGCCGGAGCTGCGCAAATTGATCGATGACAGCGCCGAGTATGTCGATATGTATATCACCGACACGTTCGATCCGAAAACCGGTGCGAAGGGCGCAACCGGCTTGACTCATGACTGGAATGTGAGCGCGGAATTGGCCCGCTACTCCCCCAAGCCCTTGATGATGGCGGGCGGTCTATCGCCGGACAATGTGTATGACGCGATCCTTGCGGTGCGCCCAGCAGCAGTGGATGCGCATTCCTTGCTGGAAGGAGTGGACAAGCGAAAATGCGCGGAAAAGGTGCGGGTCTTCTGTGCCGAAGCCAAAAGGGCATTTTCCGAACTTTCGCTCCAGGTTACCCAGTAGAGCGCCGCCATGCCTTTGATCGAACTTCCCCAAACGCAGAGGTTGCGGGCGCTCCATGCAGAGATGCGCCGCGCGACCGCCCCCCGCGAGACTTTCGTCGCCAACGCCAATTGCGTGATCCGCAATGTGCTGGAGCTTTGTCTTGACCAGTTGCCCTACTGTGATCGATCGGTGCAAACCCCTGTCGGGGCGACCTATCTGGGTGCCGAGCTGGATGCGCCCCTTTGCGCCGTTTCGATTGTGCGCGCGGGAGAAAGCATGGAATTCGAATTGTCCAAGATGCTGCCCGCCATCCCTATCGGCAAGATCCTGATCCAGCGCGACAAGATCACCAAACAACCAAGACTATTTTACAGCGCGCTGCCCGAAGATATCGCACAGCGCCATGTGATTATGATGGAGCCCATGCTGGCGACGGGTGGCTCAGCGCTGATGGCTATCTCGGAATTGCTGAAGAAGGGCGTGCAGGAAAAGCATGTCGTCTTTGCCAATATTCTCGCCTCCCCTGAAGGGATCAAGCGTGTCAGCGCGCGCTATCCCCATGTGACCATCGTGAGTTCATCGATCGAGCAGCAACTAAACCAGGAGGCGTTCATGATCCCGGGGATTGGAGATTTCGGGGATCGTTATTTCGGCACAATCAGTTCTGGAGGGCAAAATGGACAACAAGTCGAGGCAGCGGTTTGATCTGTTAATCACGGCATTGGTTCCGCTCGTTTGGGGCAGCACCTATCTCGTGACAACCCAATTCCTGCCGCCCGGTATTCCGCTGACCGCGGCCGTTTTACGCGCTTTGCCCGCAGGGCTTATTCTGGTGTTGCTGCAAAGGAAAATGTTGCAGGGCCACTGGTGGTGGCGCGCGGCCCTTCTGGGGGTGCTGAATATTGGTGCTTTCTTTTACTTCTTGTTTCTGGCGGCTTATCATCTGCCCGGCGGGATTGCGGCGCTGCTGATGTCGATTCAGCCGGTTATCGTTCTCATTTACAGCGCGATTCTATTTCGCAACCCGGTGCGCGCAACGCAGATTCTGGCGTGCCTTTGCGCGGCGGTTGGGGTGGCGCTTGTCGCGCTGCGCTCCGATGTCATGCTCAATACCCAAGGGGTGACTGCGGGTCTGGCCGGGGCATTCTCGATGGCGACGGGGATGGTACTGGCCAAGAAATTCGGTCGTCCCGACAATATGTCGCTGCTGGCGCTGACCGGCTGGCAGCTGACCTTTGGCGGCTTGGCTCTGGTGCCCTTCGCGTTGATGACCGAGTCCTTTCCCGAAACGCTCACGCTGCGGAATATCGGCGGACTGAGCTATCTCAGCCTGCTGGGGGCGCTCGTGACCTATGCGCTTTGGTTTAGGGGAATCGCACGTCTGCCTGCCTTGACCGTGTCGTTTCTTTCGCTTCTCAGCCCGCTGACAGCGGCCATTTTGGGGGCGATCTTTCTGGGCCAGACACTGACTTGGATTCAGTTTGGCGGCGGTATGCTGGTCCTGGTTTCGGTCTATCTGTCGCAGCCACAGGTGAGTTTCTTCGGCTTGGGCTCGGCGTTTCGGAAGCAATTATCAAGCAAACCGGCCCAAGGAGGATAATGCAGGTTACTACACCCATGTTGTGTACGTCTTTCACTCGTGAATCTCCCATCAAGAAAAGCAATTTTGATCATGACATGTAATAATGACTCCCCTTATTTATGTGCCGTGCGACCCGAATCGGACGGCAGCTTTGTGATTGAAACGGTACATGACGATGGACCGCATTCCAGTCTTGCTGCGATGCTGCATAAGGTCTCTTTGGCGCGGCCGCAGGATTTAGCGGTGCTCGCAGAGGCTGGGACTGGCTTCGACCTGACCTTCGCCGAGCTGGCGCGCGGCGCCGCGAGTGTGGCGGCGGCCTTGCAGGGGCTGCGGGCTGCGGATGTGGCAGGTATGTTCGTCGAACCGTTGGTATTGATGAGCCTCGCCCTTTGGGGGATCGTCTGGTCCGGGCGCGGCTATGTCCCGCTGGCGCCGGAATACCCGGATGAACGCCTCAGCTACATCATCGAGAGTAGCTGCCTGAAACAGGTGATCGTACAATCGTGCCTGGTCGATCGCCTGCGCGCGATCGCTCCGGCGGATGTTGAAATTCTGCGAATTGAAGAGCTTCTGGCGGGGTTTCGCAGCGACACACGGGCCGCGACAGAGATCGCACCGCTGCCCTCGGGCGGCGACCTGGCCTATGTGATCTATACGTCCGGCTCGACCGGGCGGCCCAAAGGTGTCGAGGTGCCGCGGTCCGCCCTTGTCCACCAGATCTGCTGGCTTGCCGAACAGCTTTATTTAACGCCCGACACGCGTATTCTGCAAAAGACCCCGATCAGCTTTGACGCCGCACAATGGGAAATTCTGGCCCCAGCGGTCGGCGCCTGCACGGTGTGCGGGTCGGTGGGCATCTATCGCGATACTGACGCGCTGATCGCGCGGATGGCGCAGACGCAGGTCACGCATTTGCAGGCCGTGCCGACGCTTCTCAGCGCTTTGTTGCAACACGAAGGCTTTCGGGCGCTCAATGACTTGCGCGCGATTTTCTCGGGCGGGGAAGCCTTGACCCGCAAACTGGCGGGGTCGATTCTTGCCAATATGCCTTGGTTGAAGCTGGTCAATCTTTATGGCCCGACTGAAACCACGATCAATGCCACCGCCTACGAGGTGCGCCCTTATGATCTGATCAATCTCAATCCGGTGGTGTCCATCGGCCATCCTGTAACAGGAATGCGTTGTCACGTCCTGGATGCCGATCTCAAGGCGACGGCAGTCGGCCAAGAGGGCGAGCTGTACATTTCGGGGCCGCAGGTGGCGCGCGGCTATCGAAATGCACCGGAGCAGACAGCCGAGCGGTTCCTGCCATGTCCGTGGGGACAAGACGAACGTATGTACCGAACCGGAGACAAATGTGTTTGGCAGCCTGATGGCACGCTGCATTTTCTGGGGCGCATTGATAACCAGATCAAGCTGCGTGGATATCGTGTCGAGCTTGAGGAAATCGCATCTTCTATCGCTACTAGTCCGTGGGTGAATGCCGCAGCGGTCGTGGTGACCAAGGATGCACGCAGTCAAGAAGACCGGTTGATCGCTTGTATCGAGCTAAATCCGCGTCAGGCAGCTGTGATGGATCAGGACGTGGCCGAAGGCCACCATCTCTCGAAACGGAACAAGCTTCAGGTCAAGCCGCAGCTTTCGAATGTCGGGTTACGCGCCGAAAGGTCGGACGAACCCGTCGTGCCCTTGGTCGGACAACGCGAGACCGAACAGATGCGCGCCGAGGTGTTCGCCCGCAAAACCTACCGTTTCTTTGATGGCTCGCCATTGGATTTGCAAGCGCTCACGGCCTTCTTGCAAGATTGGCGGGCGCGGCTTTCGGGCGGCAAGATCGGGGCGTTCAAGCCGCTGACGCTTGAGCGCCTAGGGACCCTTCTGCGCTGGATGGGACAATTTCACAGCGAAGAGCGCTTGTTGCCCAAATACGCCTATGCCTCACCCGGCGCACTTTATGCCACGCAGCTCTACCTGGAAACATGCGGCGTGACAGGGCTGCAAGACGGGCTGCATTATTACGACCCCGCGCAGCATTGCCTGCGTTTTGTCGCCGCCAGCCATCCGCAAAGCGATCTGGACCGGGGCGCGGTGCGGTGCCATTTCGCCGGGCGCCATGCGCCGTTCGAAAGGGTCTATAAAACCAATATCGCAGAGGTCATGAAGATTGAGGCGGGGCATATGCTCGGGGTTCTAGCGCACCAGCTTGCAGCCTTGGGGCAAGGCGTGGCGCCTGCACCTACCTTGCGAGGACCTGATCGCGCGTCTGGACCTGCCCGAAGAGGATTACAATATCGCCGCCTTCGATATCGTGCCGGCGGCACAGCGCTGGATGCCTGAACTGGATGTCTTTTTGCAAGCCCATTCCGCGACGCTGAGCGGGTTGCGGACGGGCACGTATCGCGTTCTCGAGGGGGATCTGACGTGGATCTCCGAGGAGATGATCCGCGAGAACGATGTTATCGCGATCAACCAGTCGATCTTTGCGCGATCCTCCTTTGGCCTTACCTTCGTGGGCCGCGATACGGATGAGACGCGCAACTATATTGGCCTTGGCTTCGCCCAGCATTGCGCGCAGGCCAACGCTGCATTCTTCGGTTTCATGGCGTCGGGCTATAGTTCGCATTCTGATCACCCTCTGCCGGCTGCCAAACGATTCGACCGTATTCTGGCGGGTTGCGGCATCGAAACGGGGCCCAGCTATTTCTCCCTCGGTGGGCGGGTCAGCTGGGCGCAGATCGAAAGCCAGGGCATGAATGAAGATGCGGTCCATATGGAAGGGCCCGCAGAGATGATCCGGAGGCAGCTGAAATGCAGCCTGCCCGATTATATGATCCCCAGCGATGTGGTGCTCTTCGATAAATTGCCGCTTTCGGCCAATGGCAAGATCGACTGCAACGCGATCAAATCTGCGCCGCAATTGCTCGAAGCACTCGCACCGCGTCCCTATATCGCGCCGGAAGGTCCGACGCAGATCGCTCTAGGCTGTAGTGATAATTTAATCATTTGATCCATAGCATTATGCTGGCGAGCTTAATGAACCCGAGAAAGTTGGCGGCGAGTTTGTCATATCGCGTGGCGATACGCCGCCACTGCTTGAGCTTGGCAAAGAAGCTCTCAAT
>WPHV01000007.1 GCA_009744235.1 Gillisella vitis | reverse complement strand
TGATTGCCCATGCTGTTTGGCTCTATTTCCGGTTTCCGCTTAGCCTGCGGATGGTCGAGGATCTGCTGGCAGCGCGTGGCGTCATCGTCTCTCATCAAACCGTGCGGCTCTGGGCTGAGAAATTCGGTAGACATTTTGCCAACGATATCCGGTTAACGTTACGATGCCCTTAAATAGCTTATTCGTCCATTGTGAGTTCACGGCCACCTGCAAGGATGCGCAGGATGACCACGTCGTCGTCCTCAACCACGAACGCCACGCTCACGCTCAGCTCGAATCCGACGATGCGCAGGCCGGGACGTATTTCGTTACGCACCGTGCCACGTTCGGGGAATACGTCGAATGATGACAGGAAGCCGTCGATGCGCTCAATGTAGCGGTCGGCGGTGACGGCGGAGCCGGAACGCGTCGTGATGGATTCATGGATTTCCACCAAATCGGTTTGCGCTTCCAGTGACAGGCGGATTGTATAGTGCTTCATCAAGAACGGCTTTTGGCCTTGGCGATGTGCGCACGAACATTTGCCATGCCGTCAGCGAGAGGCACCGCCCGCGTCGGATCGGCCTTATGGGCGTCATAGGCGGGAGCCACTTCCTCACGGAGCCAGCGTTCCACCACAGAATCGCGTGCGGCGAGCGTGCGCAGGCCGTCGCGGATAACCTCGCTTTCGGAAGCATATTCGCCGGACGCGACCTTGGCCTTGACCATTTCGGCCATCTCAATTGGAAGGGTGATGCTGAGGGATTGGGTTGTGCGCATTGGGGGTCACTTTCGTTTCTGACTTCTTATACCATGCGACACGATTTAATCCTACTGCTTCCTGACTACCTTAAAATGTCGCTATCTGGCGGTGCGGCACCGTAAGGTTAACCTGTCGGCGATAGACCTGTGCGATCTTTCAGTATGACCCAAGTCCCTCGTGAACGCCTTTATCGTCGCCATCGGTTTCCAGCTGAAGTGATTGCCCACGCCGTGTGTCTCTATCTTCGTTTTCCGCTCAGTCTGCGCATGGTCGAAGATCTGCTGGCGGCGCGAGGGATCATCGTTTCGCACCAGACCGTGCGTTTCTGGGTGGAGAAATTCGGCCGACATTTCTCCAATGACATCCGGAGAAGATCCACCGGTCGGCTTGGCGACAAATGGCATCTTGATGAGGTTGCCATCTCCATTGGCGGCAAGAAACACTGGCTGTGGCGCGCCGTCGATCAGGATGGCTTCGTTCTCGACGTGCTGGTGCAGAGCTGCCGCGATACCAAGGCCGCCAAATGTCTTATGCGAAAGCTTATGAAAGGACAGGGGCACTCGCCGCGCGTGGCAATCACCGACAAGCTGCGATCCTATGGCGCGGCAAAGCGCGACATCATGCCCGGCGTCGAGCATCGCTTGCACAAAGGACTGAACAATCGGGCGGAGAATTCCCATCAACCGACCCGGCGACGAGAACGGATCATGAAAGGCTTCAAATCAGCGCGACATCTCCAGCGTTTCGTTTCAATTCATGACCCTGTCGCCAACCTTTTTCACATTCCACGCCACGAGATCTCATCAGACAATCATCGCGAACTGAGAACCCAGGCCATGCAGATGTGGAACGAAATCGCATGCCTGCAAACCGCATAAGCGAAAGCCGAGCGCAATATTTTTGACCCGTGTCGGTTAACTTTACGGTGCCGATGGCATCATTCCCGCGCTGACGGTTGGCAAAGTCGATGCAATCATGGCCGGCATGTCGATCACCGATAAGCGAAAAGCCGTCATCGGGTTTTCGGAGCCTTATGCCCTTACCTCCAACTATTTTGTCGTCGCAAAGGCGCTTAAGCTTCCAGAGATGGACGGCACAGCACGTCTTTCACTCTCATCCATGGGAGTGAAAGATAGCCAGTCCCGGCCGGTCATGGATGACCTCATCCAGCCGCTGAAGAGCCTCTCTCACCTCGCCCGTCGATCGATTACATTCAACGGTGGCGTCGCCTTAACGGCCTATCAAAGACTAAATGACGAACTGTCGCTGAAGGCTGCACCACCGCCGTCATGTTTTCAAAAGGTCCAGCAATTGCTCAATCACATGTTCATCTTTGAGTATGGTTTGATGATTGCATTCCTTTACATAGGAAAGCCTAGTGAATTCTCCGAGATATCGGTGAAGAGATTCAGGCGGAATTTGAGTTTCCCTGTCCTGCTGCATGAAAATTCTAGCCGCTTTCGATGGCGGCATGGATGTTTGAGCGCTTGTCAGTAGCCAGATGTTTTCGACCATGCAGTCAAGGTTGGATAGCTCGCAATCAACGAGATCAAAGATATACTGATAGGACTCGTCTTGTTGCAAGCGCTTGAGGATTTTGGCGCGGTCGATGCCGGCAAGTCCCTCGAGTGCTGGCGGGTCAATCATGAAGAGTTGAGGAGAACCTCCACCTTGGCGCGTGATTGCCGCAATCACATGGGCCGCAAGATGTGCACCGAAGGAATAGCCAACAACTTTGGTAACCTGCTGCCCCCTGTGTCGGCTGACGATACTGGCCGCAAGCTCTTCAAGAGAGCCGTAAGGCCAATAGTCATTGTAATCCTCGGCCACGGCAACCACGGCCTCCCCGAGATCTTTCATCAGGCCCATATAGCAAAAAGGATATCCAACAAAATCCGGCAGCAACAGTATCATAGGTTATCCTTCAGCGTTTCAAGAAAGCAGTTCAGAAACGGTGCCAGCCTTTCCTCATCAAGCCTGGAGGCAAGATGCAAATGCAGTTGCGCGCCCGCCACGATAAAGGTCAGATCGAGATCCGTTCGGGGATTTTCGGAAGGCGCATCCAGCAGGGTGCTCTTCATCCAGAGCAAGTCTTCCTCCGGCATCGTGACAAAATTGAACAGGTAGGAAATCTGCCCCGCATCCCATCCAGTGGCAGCCTGGATCTCTTCCGAACCAACGATGCTGTGGTTGCGGAACGCCTCCATACAGTCGTGGAAATCCTCCGGCATGTCATCGACGCCAAGAAGGTCGTCCTCGAACAGGATTGGGGCGGCGACCGTGTAGAAACCCAGGCCCTGCTGCTTCTCACGCAGCGAAAACAGGCATAGCACCAGGGGATCGGTGGTCCCGCTCAACCGGCCAATCGCAGAGCGATAGGCCCGCATGGCAGCCCATTGCAGGCGAGTATAGCGGGTCCAAGGCAGAGGGATTTCTGTCTGATGCCAGATGACGCCGCCTCCATCGTGACTCAGGCTCGAAACGGTTGCCCTTTCACCATAGCCTGCCCAGAAATCCAGGCTCTGCTCCACAGCATCGCCGTGACGTCTTTCCAGCTTCAAAGTCTCAGGAACGAAAGTAAGGTCCGGCAAGCTCTCATCAAGAGCAACCTTGCCTGGCGCACAAAACGCCATCAGCGCACGAAGCAATTGCAGCTGGCCAATATGGTCGCCAAGAATATGGTGAAACAGCACGGCGAGATGTCGCTGTCCCAGGATATCGACGTCGCCCAACCGCAGCAGCGGCCCTTCGAACAGGCTTATTGGGCGATCCAACAGAAAGGAAATACAGTCGCGTTCGTCGATAAAACCCCGCTCTGCCCGAAAGACAAAGTGTTCGCCCAGAACCTCTTCTTTTGGCAGACGAAATGCGAAACCATCGTCACCCTCGACAACCACCGCCGTCACCAGGGGAAAGGCCAGTCCCAGGCATGTCGCAATCTCTTCAAGGTCCGGGTCGATTTGGCCGAAAGCGCCGGGCTTGATGATATAGGCGACAGTATTCGCCGTCAGATGACCGTGAAAAAACTCGGGATACACCATTGAGGCCTGCATCGGCGTCAAGGGAATTTCCGTCAGTTCATGGGCATAATCAGGCGTCAGCAATGCGCGGCGCCCGGCCAAATGCTCTTTTGCCTCCTCTCTGCCGCGGGCATAGACAAAGGCAAAACGTCCGCTAGGGAGGGTGAGCGTTACAATCTCTGGCAGTGGCGGCATGACGCGCTTCCTTCCGCTTCAAAGCCGGATGATGTGATAGTCGTAGATATCAGGCTCAGGATCATGGGACAGCTCATCGCTCACCTCGTCCAGCAGATGCGCCATACGCGGCCAGGAACAGTCCCGATAAAATTCCGTCAGGCTAAGCGGCACCTTCCGATGCCGGTTGAGCAAGGTCACCAGCTTGACCGCCAGGACCGAGTGACCGCCAGCCTGAAAGAAATCCTGATCCGGTTGCCAATCCGAGAGCCCGCAGGCATCCAGCAACCAATGAAGAGAGGTGACGGGGCGGTCCTTGGCCTCGTTCATTGCCTCCAAGGCGGCCATGTCGATCTTGCCATGCGCCGTGACGGGCAAGACCTCAACCTGCACGAAGCGGTCGGGAACCATGAAATCCGGCAGGGAGATGATGCCAAACTCTCTTAACTCCGCCTCTTCTGGCGAAGTTGCCATGCTTTTCACCAGGTAGTAGAGCATGACCCTCTTGCCGGTGGGCGTGGCCTGCACCGCAGCCACACAATTTGCGACGCCGGGATGCCGCCCATAGGCAAGCGCAATGTCACTCAGGGATGTCCTGTTGCCCCTGATCTTGACCTGATCATCCTTGCGCCCGGCATAGTGAAAAAGCCCCCCCTCATCGCGGGACACCAGATCACCGCTGGCATAGGCCCTCTCCTCACCCAATAGCGGGAAAGCGCGGAATTTACTGGCGGTCAGCAGCGCATCGCCGATATAGCCAGGCGATAGCCCGTCTCCGGCAATCACCAGTTCTCCCTCCTCACCAAAGGCGCAAGGCCTTCCTTCCTCGTTGGCAACATAAAGACGGCTGTCATGCACCGGATATCCGATAGGGATGGCCCGAGAAAAATGATGGCTTCGTGGGATACGGTAGACGCAGGTACCCATGGTATTTTCCGTCGGGCCATAGCCGTTATAGACCGTGATGCGCGGATTATGACGGTACAGCCTGTCGATATGACCCGGAGAAAGCGCCTCGCCGCCCACCATGATATTGGAAATCCCTCCCAGGCATTCGGGATCTGCATCCATCAGCATGTTCAGCAAGGAGGTCGTCAGCCAAAGGGCATTGGCGCCGCTTTCGACAATCAGCTGGCGCAACGTGTCCCCGGTCAGATGCTCCTCCGGTGCCAGCACGAGGCAGCCACCATTGCACAGCGCAGTCCAGATCTCGAACTGCGATGCGTCAAAAGTCAGCGCCGAGTGATGGATCATCACGGTTTCAGGACCCGCCGGAAAATGCGGCGGCTGATAACAGAAGCCGATCACCCCCAGATGGGTGCAGGGAATGATTTTCGGCGCTCCGGTCGTGCCGCTCGAAAAATTGACATAGACGATATCCCCCGCTGCCGGTCTTTGAGGCAAGGACGCCTGCCCGGGAGCCAGCAGGTCCGTGGCTTGGAGATGTCCCGCAAAGGTGACGTTGCACAGCGGGCCATCGGTAATGAACAGCCGAACCTTGGCTCTTTCAATCACCGAATTGTTCCAGCTCTGCGGATTCTTCGGACTGATGAAACAGAAGCCGCAGCGCGCCTTCAAGGTCGCCAGCAGCATGACGATCAGATCTATGCCGCGCGGCATCTGGATGCCGATCGTGTGGCCGGGCCGGGCACCCGCCTGCAACAGGCGCGTGGCGGCCAGACTGGAGCGTGCATCCAGTTGCGCATAGGTCAGCGTAGCGTCCTGATAGCGCACCGCACACCCCTGTGGATTGGCTGCCACGGCCTTTTCAAATGCATCAATGACCGTCGAGACCAACACCCTCTCCTCTGTCACCATGGCGTATGAGACTGAAACCCACGGGAAACGCCGCTTCACCGCGATAGAGCGCCAAGGCCTGACGTGGCGAAAAAACTGTTCGTGGCAGTGTGGCAGCCAGTTGTCGCTGCCGGTCGATCAGCGCCAGCGCCCTTGCCAGATTGTCATCCACCCGCGCCTCGCCGGGTAAGGGAACCACATCGGCAAGGCCAGCGTGATAGCGGTCATCACGATATCCGGCACCGCAACGCGAGACATTGACGAGATCGAAATTGCCGGAGGCTGGTGAAAATCCGATCCGGCCCGACAGCCTGCCGAGATTGACCAGCATGGAGCGATCCTGACCATTGCCATCCGGGTCCAGCAGGTTGAGAAAACCGCCGATCTGATCACTGACATCGCCATCGGCGCAGAAATAGATCCTGGTAAACCGTCCGCCACTGCCGGGCCGCAACTGACCCGGATCGAAAGCCGGCCAAGCGGCACATTGGCGCATCCGCTCCGCTTGCAGATCCCAGATGCAGACCTCCGCGCCAGCATCCGTTGCCATAAGCGCCATAAGCATGCCAAGCCCGCCGAGACCAAGGATCAGAACCCGGTCGCGGCTCGTCAGCCGGCTTCTGTCACCGGCATGGATCACCGTGGCCGCGAGTGTGGCCAGGATGGCGAGTTCCCCCGGCAAATCCCCGATGATCCGGCAGACCAGCCGACGCGGCATGACCAGGTAATCCGAATGGATGGCTTCGCGCCACCCCATGGCGATCACCCTGCCTCCCTCCTCGACATGATCGACATGCGCGCCCTTGTGCAGCACCGTACCGACGGCGCAGTAACCGAGTTCCAGCATTTCGCCCGTTTCGCGTGCCTGACGAATATAATGCATTTCCGTACCCGGGCTGATCATGGTGAAGTCCGTTGCCACGACCACATGGTTGTCATCGCAGGGCGGCACAGTTTCGCGCCGGACCTGCACACCTTTCGCGCCTTGAACCGCAAACAGCTGCCGTATTTCCTGCTGCATCATATCTGCCCCGCGAACACGGCCTGGAGGCACTTGTCAAAATGCGGAAAGGAGGTCTTGTAGCACTCGCCGCCGGGAATACGGCCCGCAAGCCCATGCGCCAGCATCAACACATGCGCCGTCATCGACAGCCGGTGATCGTTGAAAACGGCGATATCACCCTGCACGCTCGGCCTTTGCCCGCCCGTGGTGCGGATCGCATAGCCATCGATGACCGTGTCGATGCCGAGGCTGCGCACCATCTGGCAGGTCGCCGCGATCCGGTCGGATTCCTTGAATGTCAGCTCGAAAAGGTCTTCGAACACCGCCTCGCCCGGCAAAAGACCGGCGATGGCAACCATCAGGGGAATTTCATCAATCATCGAATGCAGGCTTTCTTTGCCGTGCATGCCCTGCGCCTTGAATGTCCCGCCGCCTTTCAGGGTAATCGCGCCCACCTTCTCTCCGCGTGCGCCCTCATCCGGGGATATCTCCAGGCCGAACCCGCAGGACTGCATCCAGTGAAAAAAGCCGATCCGGGTCGGATTGATGCACACCCCTTCAAACCGCAGGCTCACCTCCGGCCTATCCCTGTTCATCAGCCATAAGAGCGCAGCCGGATAGGCAAGCGCCGAGGGGTCGAGCGGAATGGTCAGGGTGTCTGGAACTTGAAACTGGCCTGGCCTGTAGGTGACGACATGATCCCGGTCCTCGACCGCATCGCCAAAGCCCCGTGCCATCAACTGGGTGTGATCCCTGGCCACAACCGGATACGCGATCTCGACCGGCACCCGCGCGGCGATGGCGGCAAACAGGATGGCCGAGACCGATTGCGCACTGCCGATGGTGGTCTGAACCCGGCCCGGCCCGATCTGCGCGGGCAAAATCCGCAGCGGTAGGCATCCCGGTCGCTCGAGATATTCGAACCGGCCACCCAATTCCGTCAGAGGTTCGACGATCCAGTCGAAAGGTCTGTTGCGTAATGTCTCGTCGCCATCGACAACGCAGCCGACACCAAGTCCGCACAGCACCCCGATCAACAGCCGGGCCGCCGCGCTTGATGGCCCCAGGTACACCCTCTCTTGCCTTGTTTCGGGCAGGCCCTGGCTTGCCATGATACGTAAGGAGTTATGGAACGCCACCGTGCCAGAGTATCGGTCGAAGTCGATCAACACCCCCAATTGCTGTAGGGCATCGATCAGCAGGGTAATGGCAGCCCCCTGATTGATGCCGCTGATCGTCACCGGACGGTCGGACAGGGCGGCAAACAGCAATGCCCGATGCGAGATGGATTTATCGGAGGGAATGTGGGCAGCGGCAGCAGCCCAATCCGGCCGATCCGGCGGGGTAGTGGAAGGAATATGACGGTCCGGATAAATCAGCACACTCTCAGCCCCGTTTGTAACGCTTGGGATCGATCAGTGCCTCGTCGCTGAGGATCTGTTCAGGATCGAATATGTCAGGTGCCGATGGCCCCTTAGGCACCGGCAAAGCTCCGGCCTCATAGGAGCGGCGGCGGTTGCGCTTGCGCTCCAAACCGAGATTGAAACCTTCCAGATCAATCGGCCATTGCTCCAGCAATCCTTCGTCACGACAGTAATCGGCAAGCTTCTGGCCGATTGGCGTCCGGACGAGGACGCGGCCATGTTTGCCGAACGCCGTGCCGTTGATGCTGGCATCGAAAATATTGGGATCACCGTCACAGACGCTGATGTCGGCAAGGCCGCTCATCCAGTCGCCGCAGGAGAGGCAGCGGTGGTTTTTCCCGCCCTTTAGCTCTTTCAGGATCTGCCAGAATTCCAGAGCATGGCTGCCGCCATCCTTGGTGGAAACCGTCAGTTTTCCCGGATAGGGACCGCTGCGGTAACGAAGGTCACTAACGGCGTCCAGCGGCAGGTTCAGGCAGCCTTGAACGATATCCGCCGTTCCCTTGGGTAATGTGCTGGACGAGCAGGCCGTTTCAATCAGGAGGATGATATTTTCCCGCGCCCAATCGGCAATATCGCCCTGCAATTGCTGAAGCTTGCGGATGGCCTGCATATGACAGGCCAGGCCGACGACGGCGATCTTGTCATTGCGACAATGTTCGTAAAGGCCTCGCAATTCGGCCAGATAAGGCGCCAATTGGTAGGTGGATTGGGCATTGGCGATGATGGTTTCCTCATCCCCGGAGACCACGCCCTTGGCGCGCCAGCCTGCATCAGGGTTGCGGCCCATGGTCAGAACGTGGTCAACACGAAAACCAGTGCTGCGGCTGGCCAGCAGCAGGGTGGTGACGGTTCCGCCGCTGGCCGAAGCCTCGAACACATCCGCTCGTGTCGAGCGCGCGCCGAAGAGATCAATGTGGATGCCCAGCCACCGTTCGCTGGATTGGCGCTCGCGGCCGAAAAGCTGCATCTCCGCCGCATCGGTGGCGGGGTCAGCACCGGGACAGACATCATGGCAAAGGTGGCAGTCACCACAAGAGGCCGGGTCGAAATCCAGCACCGGCAGAAGAGTGTCCGGGTGCAGGACAATCAGTTGCTCAGGACAAACCAACTGGCAGGCCCCGCAACCGGCGCATAAATTGGAATCAAGAACATTTTCCTGTAAAATTCTGATCGACATCAATATAGTCCTTTTATCAGAAGAATTACTTTGAAATAATTTTTAAATATTCAAATATTTACTCAATCGACATGCAGTTCCATTTGCACGATTTCAAGAGAAACCGTACCTGGCCCGTGAGAGAACGTGCCGGTTCCAATTTCGGCAAAACCCAGTTTCCGGTAGAAATCCCGGCCAGTGAGCGTTGATTCCAGATAGATACGTCTTTCCCCAGCCTGTCTGATGTGGGCGATTGCCTGCCCCATCAGGGCTTTGCCCACACCAGCCCCGGCAGCCGCACCGCTGACGAACAGCTTGGTCACCTCATTGCCCTGCACTTCCACCAGGCCCAGAATGGCATCGGAAAATGCTGCAACCCAAAGCTCCCTGCGCTCGATAGCGGGCAGATACATGCCGGGATGGCGCCCATCCAGCCACATGTCGATCTGTTCACTGGTATAGTGCGCGGTACAAAGGCTTCGCACCGAGTGGCGATGAACGTCAAACAGGTCCGGGCAGTCTTCATCGGTGGCGAGACGGATCTCGAAATGCTGCATCTCGCCAACCCTCACCCTGATGACCGTGCAGACGCCGTCTTGCGTCTGAACAGCGTTTCGAACCTGAGGCCGATGACGCATCCGACAACGACCAGAAGGCTGCCGCCGATCATCGCGGCACTGATATCGGTTTCACCGAAGGCAAAAGAAATATAGGTGGCAATCAACGGATAGATGAAGCCGATATAACCGGCATATTCAGCCCCTATCCTGCCAACCAGCGCAATATACATGACAAAAACCAGCGCGGAGCAGACAATACCGAGATATGCCAGAGGCAACAGATAGGACAGACTGAGCGGCACAGCCAGGGACGCGCCCTGAGCAAGGGCGACAACGAGATAGAGCGCACAGGCAAAGCCGATAGCGATCCGGTTGATCCGCACCGACGACAGCTTATGGGTTTTCTGAATATGTTCAGAAAGGACCGACCCTGCGGCAACGGCCAGGAACGACAAAAGCGCCAGTCCCAACCCCAGCCAGACATTGGAGGCCCGACCCTCGCCGCCCAGGAAAAATAAGGCGACCCCGAACGAGGCCACCACGGCACCCATGAGATTGCTGGTGCGAATGCGCACCCCTTGGAAAATCCGTTTCAAGGCCATGGCGAAGAAGATCACCGATATGCTGAGACAGGCCACATAGGAACTGGGCAGATAGCGGGTGGCGAGATAGGTCAGGCCGATCCCGGCAAAATAATAGACCGTGCCGACGAGACCACAAAGCAGCAATGGTGCTGGCATTCGTTCGCCCGAGGGTCGTTTGACCATATCAACGATGGTCAGTGTGACAAAGGCCAGAAGAAACCGCCAGAACAGCGACACGACAGCAGGCGTTTCGACGATCTGTGTGGTGATTGCGATCCAGTTGGTGGACCATATCGCCACGCAGGCGAGAAACAGCAGAAGAGTGCTCGCGGCCATGCTCTTGGCGTCTGTCGTGGATGGCGCACTCATGCCGCCTCTCCCGCAAGCGTGATCACTCCGCAATCGCGCAGTGCTGTCGCAATATGCCGTCCGATATCAGAAACAAGCGCATCACCCAGCGCGGTGGCATTGTAATCCACCTTGAGAAGCAGGCGTCCGTCATGCTGGTAGCCGGTCACTTCCAGATGGTGGCTGGGCCGACCATGCAAGGTAGTGAGCGAAAGCGGATTGACTGAGAAGCGGTCCGTCGAGGAGATTGCGATGTCGCCAAGATAATTGAAGCTGGCAAAACACTGCCGTTCCGCAGAGACCCCGCTCCGTTCACCGGATCGATAATGTTCATTGCCGAAGGTATGAGCAATCTTTTCAACCTCGTGGCGATAGTGACGAACCGCATTGGCCGCCGCTGCCACATCCAATCCCCGCACTTTGACAAGGAACGGACAGATGACCGTGAACCAGCCGAAGATACCATCGGTGGACAAGCCTCCGCCGGACAGTCCCCGACCATGCCCCAGGACATCGATTTTCTGACAAGCGGCGGGAAAGACCTGATCGAAAGCCAGTAAAACGGCGGCCAATACCCAGTCGGCGACCTCCATCAAGGGATCGCGGGCAAGCATCTTTGAGGGTGATCCGATGTCGAGATGCAGGATCTTGAACGCATCCCTTGCCGGGAAGGCCAAATCCCGGGCAATCGGCTGCGGACACTCACCCCATGGCAGCCGATCCCAGACTTCGGGCACGCGTTCATTCGCTAGAAACTGACCATAGGCCCTCACCCAATCCGCATAGTCTATATCTGGCTTTGGCCAGGCCCGTATCACCTCAGCCGTATCGGCCTCCGACAATTCCGACAGCAGAATGATCCAGGACACCCGATCCACCCGGAACTGATGGCAGCTAACGACGACGCTGAGTTGCTCCCCGTCGGCCACAAGGGCCGCGACAACAACCCGGTTGTTGCGAAACGAAATCGCGCTTTCACACTCCGTCACGGCTTGCGACACCGTCATCCCTGACTTGAGAGCGTCAATCTCGATCAGGCTCGCATCCGGCACATGCCGTTCCAGCAAGGCCTTCACAAGGGAACCGATCCGGTCTGCGTCGCTGACAGGTCCTGAATAATCGATCACACACGTCTGGCACCAACCATCCAGATCAGGAATGCCGCGACTTTCGAGAAAATTCCGATTGGGAAGTGCCGCATCCAATCCGGTCGCGACCGTGCGCATTGCGGGAGCCACCGGATCGGCTTGTTGCTCTTTTGCCTTTAGAAGACCGGAAATCGGCTTGTCGGAGATAATTTCTTCCAGGGCCAGCTTGATTCCCTGCCGTTTCAAGGCCGCCACAACGGAAAGCGCCAGCAGTGAATTTCCACCATTTTCGAAGAAACTGTGATTGGTATCGAGACTAGCGCCCTTCAATGCCTTGGCCATCGCCGCCAGAATCGGCGCGTGTTGCTGGCTCACGGTCTCCGCAGCCTCCCGCTTGTCGCGGGCCAGTTGCGCCAGCGCCTCCCGGTCGAATTTGTTGTTGCGGGTCAGCGGTAGCCTGTCCATGAGTAATATCAAACGTGGCCGTTTGTGACTGTCGAGAAAGTCCGCCAACGCTTTCTGCACACTCGCTTCCGTAACACCATCCCCCTTGGCAACGACAGCTGCGACAATCTCATCCCCATCCTCACCGACGAGGGTAAAAACGCAGCAATCCGCCACCAGATCGAGCGAGAGAAGCCCGGCCTCGACCTCAGCCAACGAAACTTTCAGCCCGTTGACCTTGATGACAGAATCCTTCCGGCCAATGATGACCAGCCGCATCTGATCATCATAGCGGGCAAGATCGCCCGTGGCATAGGCACGCGCCGTGCCAGCCAGTCCCTCTCCCAGAGGCACAAAACCGCCATGCGTCAAATCCAGCAAGGACGCGACGAGATCGGAGATCAAGGTGACCTCCCCCTCCACGCCGCTCGTGGATATGCGATTTCCGTCTTCATCCCGCAGTTCGGTGATCACGCCGGTCACCGGATGCGCCAGGGGCCATAACCCAGCCTTCCGCTCCGCGCCCTGGTCATGCACGGCATACATCGCCGTGGTGCATTCGGTCGGCCCATAGGCATTAAACAGCCGGGACCCCACAGGAAAACAGCTGCTGAACAGATCGAGATCGCCGTCGTAGATTTTCTCGCCACCAATGACGATACGCTTCGGTTGCCGGTAAGTCCCAAGCCCAGCGCGGTGGAAATGCCGGAAATAGGGTACCGTCATATGCAGCACGTCGATCTCGTGCCGCGCGATAAAATCCGCCACCGTCTCCATGGAGGAGACCCTGGGATTGATCGTACACAGCACCCCACCATGAAACAGGGCGGAGAACACATCCATCAACCCTGCATCCCAGGCCGTCGAGGCCAGTTGCAAGAGCTTTTCCCCCGACCTGACCTGCACATAACCTGCGTAATTGGCGATATGCTGGCGCAGCGCCGCCATCGTCTGCACAATGGCCTTCGGCGCTCCTGTCGTACCGCTGGTCAAAATGACATAGTCGTCACAGAGGAGAGGACGTTCGATCATTTCCCCTTGGCCCAGGAATTGTGGATCATCCGGATCGCATGCGCCTTCAGCGACCGTGATGAAACGCGCCTGCGGCAACCAATCCCGCAGGCTCTTCATAGGTGCCTCATCGCCGAGATTGACCACGCAGCCAATGTTCAGCGCCTTCATCACCGGCTCTAACGGCTCTATCTGCATTTCGGGATCGATGAAAACCACACGCCGCGCCATCCCCAGCACGGCGATCAGGGCAGCATAGCTACCCGCGCCATGGGATGCGCGCAGAACAACAGTTTTTCCCTGCGCCCCGGCAGCGGCAAGCTCGCCGGAGAGGACGCCAATCCGCCGCTCCAGCGCGCCCCAGCGCCACGCACCATCAAGATCAATCGCGGCTAGATCAGCCGGATTGCGGCGCAGCAGACACTGATCTGTCATCTCGGCTTTCACTGGCATCGGCAGGACTCCAGTGTTTTATCCAGCGCGGCGAAGAATTCATCCATATGCGCCTCACTGAAGGTCAACGGCGGCGTAAGCTTCACCGTTGCGCCATCGAGACCACCGGTTCTGACAATAACGCCATTCTTCAGCAGTTCTGCCCCCACCTCTGCGGCCAGCGGCACCCGCGCCCCGGAACCCGAGATCGCTACATCGAATGCCAGCATAAGACCCGTGCCGCGAATACCGCTGATACGGTCGTCACGATTTGCCAGCTCATGGAGCCGTTCGGTAAATCGGCCTCCGCTTTGCGCCGCCCGATCAGCAATATTGTCCCGTCTCTGCACCTCCAGAACCGCATTTGCCACAGCGCAGGCCAGCGGCATGAAGGTGAAGGTGGACGAATGCTGACTGAAGCCCAGCACATCGATGATGCTAGGCGGACCGGCAACGGCGGAAACCGGCACCCCATTGCCAAGAGATTTTCCAAGCACGATCATGTCGGGGCAAAGCTGCCGCGAGGCCACGAAAGGTGTCCCCGTGCGGCCAAGACCGGTGTAAATCTCATCGAAAATACTCAATACGCCAAATTCGGCGCAGGCTGAAATCATTTCCGCCAGCAGGGATGGCGCTATGACAAAAATACCTTCCGCCGCCTGGATCGGCTCAATAATCGCCGCTGCCGGCAACTGGTGTCGATCTTTGGTGTCCTGCAAAAACTGCCGGAAAGCTAGCCCCCACTCTTTGCTATCCAGCACGGGCGTTCCACCCGGTCCGGCTAGGGAAAACCATGGATTATCCTTCAGCCCCATGGCCAAAAGATCCCGAAACTTCCCATTGGATGTCACGGAGAGCGCACCCTGCGTCTTGCCGTGAAAGGAGTTTGCAAAATAGAGTATAGGCTCCCGCCCGGTCTTCTTGCGGGCAATTTTCACGGCAACTTCCACCGCTTCAGCACCTGTGACCGCGCCCATGACCGAAGCTTCTGGAAAGGGCAGAAAATGCTCAAGCCGGTCGATCATCTCATGCCGAAAAGGATTGTCGATATTCCAGCCGGTATGGATCAGTTTTCCCGCCTGCAATGTCAGCGCTGAAACGATCTCGGGGTGCTGATGTCCCAGATTGACCGCTCCACTGCCGCCCGTCATATCGAGAAATGAACGACCACGGTCATCGTATAAATGACAATCCAGCGCCCCAACCATGGCAGGCGCACCGCCTTGATGCCGCGATACGGATATGGATAAAGCTTCCTGATAAGCCCCGACATTATTTTCCAGCAAAACATTCAGCATCTGGCGATTACTCCAGTAAAAATATATGGAAACAAAACATCAACGCAAATCTAAAAATAACATATACTTTTCGAGGTAGTGTTATTTTTGCAATTTCTAAAATATTGTTTTCGTCAAATAAAATATAATGAAAATTATAGATGGAAGAGTTTTAGTTTACAACCAAGGAATTCCCTCACAAATCCGTGAAGACAATGCGATGCCAGATTCCGCCAAATTTCCCGGCGCAATCCTTCTGCTGGCACTGTAAACTTACCGCCTTGAACGCAACATCTGGGCATGAGGAATTAGTTCATGCGGCGTGAAGGCGCGCGATTTGGTGCCATGATTGCATGGCAGCTGTTCGCAGTTCGCGATAGTGGACGGATGGAATATCGTGGCGGGGAATGTGAAAAAGGTTGGTGATCGGGTCATGGATGGAAACGAAACGCTGAAGATGTCGTGTTGACTTGAAGCGCTTCATGATCCTCTCCCGTCGTCGGACGGGCTGATGAGAGTTTTCCGCCCGATTGTTCAATCCCTTGTGAGAACGATGCTCAACGCCGGGCATGACCTCCCGCTTTGCTGCACCATAGGATCGTAGTTTATCGGTGATCATCACACGCGGGGCGCGGCCTTGGGCTTTCAGGAGCTTGCGCATCAAACGTTTTACCGCCTTGGCATTGCGGCGGCTTTGCACCAGCACGTCGAGAACAAAGCCGTCCTGGTCAAGGGCGCGCCAAAGCCAGTGTTTCCTTCCACCGATGGTGATGACAACCTCATCGAGATGCCATTTGTCCCCGAGCCTGCCGGCAGATCGCTTCCGGATATCATTGGCAAAATGTCTACCGAATTTCTCCGCCCAGAGCCGCACGGTTTGATGAGAGACGATGATGCCACGCGCTGCCAGCAGATCCTCGACCATCCGCAGGCTAAGCGGAAACCGGAAATACAGCCAAACTGCATGGGCAATCACCTCGCCGGGAAATCGGTGGCGACGATAAAGGGGATCACGGCTGGATCTGGTCATGTAGCCAGATCCCACATTTTGATCGATGTCCGGTTAACGTTACGATGCCCAGCGATGAAATCGCCAAGAAACTTGTAGCAAGAAGATGGTGCGGGTCACAATGACAATGAGTGAAATCACAACTGCCGATCGAACCGCTGATCAAATGATTAGACACCTTATGTACATGCAAAACTCACGCCACTGGCCGCGTTGAGGCCTCCACACCCGAGCGAATGGCGAGACTGGCAATTTTATACGGAAAGACGTCATAAAAAGCATGATGGCGTTAACCGCAGTTTATCCAAATTGGCTTTCAATGAGTTGAAATTTGCAACCATTGGACCTTACCATGACGCTCTCCATCAGAAATGTGCTCATTAGCGTTTTCGCCCTGCTCAGCCTTATGCTGAATGTGCTGGTTGGAAATTCCATGCTGACTTCGTACCGCACCTATCAGGTCAATGCCGAAGTTTCGGAACTGACCGGTTTTGACAAGGCGTTGTTCAAGGCGCTTTTGGCATTTCGCAGCGAGCGCGGCGACAGCGCCTCCGCTCTGTCGATCTCCATTGCCGATGGCGCGGGCTCCGTACAATCGGTGCAGAAAAACCGGGCGGTTGTCGATGCCGGTATGAATGAGGCAAAAGCGATCGCTGGAGGGATTACAGTTACCGAACTGTCGGCGCCGATCGCAACGGTGTTGGCCACTTATGAAAAAGTCGCAACCTATCGCCAAACTATCGATGCCGAACTGGCAAAGCCGCTTGAGGCTCGTGATGCAAGCATCACCAAGGCGTCAATGGATCTGGGCGGGACGTTTCTGGCCGATCTGGAAAAAGCGTCCGAGGCCGCGGAAGGCCGCATGCGCACGCTCGACGCGGCGTTGATGCCGATGATCCAGATGCGCGCCTATGCATGGTCGACCCGTGCGCTTGGCGGCGGCAGTGCATTGATCCTCAACAACGCCGTGACCTCTGGCCAGCAGATTTCGGCTGAGAACCAGGTCAAACTGGCCGCGGGAGACGCCAATGTCGCCTATGCCTGGAAAGCAGTTCGGGTGCTTGTCGATCATAGGGATACGCCCCAGGCCATCAAGGATGGTTTCAAGGTTGCCGATGCAGCGTATTTTACCGGTGACTACGCCAAAATGCGCGCCGACGTGATTGCCAAACTGAGCGCCGGCGAAAAATCACCGCTGACAATCGATCAATGGAGAGCGCCGACCACGGCTGCCCTGGGGAAGGTTGCCGATATCGCATCGCTTGCCATGGATACGTTGAACGCCAATGCAGCAACGGCCAAGTCCACCGCGCTGACCCAGACACTATCCTTCCTGGCGCTCTTCCTGTTGGTATTGGCTCTCGGCATCATCGGGTTTGCCGTCATCGTCCGCAAGGTCATTCGCCCGATCGGCGCGCTGACACGTTGCATGGGCGCACTGGCCGACGGCGAGCTGTCGGTCGTCGTTCCCGGCGCCAAACGCCGGGACGAAATGGGCGAAATGGCGCGTTCCGTGGAAGTGTTCCAGATTGCAGCCATCCGCAACAAGGAGCTAGAGGCCAACGCCGAGGAAAACCGCAGGATCGCCGAGCGCGATCGCATCGAGACGCAGCGCCGTATCGAAGAGGAGGCCGAGGAGCGGCTGACCCGCGCCACCGGTGCGCTGGCAAGCGGTCTGCAGAAACTTGCCTCCGGTGATATGCTCTGTGAGATTTCCGAGGAGTTTGCGCCGCGCTTCGAGGAACTGCGCCAGGACTTCAACGCCTCCGTCAGCCAATTGCGCACCACACTTCTGGCCGTCGGTGGCTCTGCCTTGGCCGTGTCGGGTGGCAGCAGCGAAATCTCGCATGCATCGGACGACCTGGCCAAGCGAACCGAGCAGCAGGCTGCTTCGCTCGAAGAGACGGCCGCTGCCCTTGAGGAAATCACCGCCAATGTGAGAGCGACCTCGAAGCGAACCGGCGAGGCCCGCGATCTGGTGCGTGATACCAAAAGCCGTGCCGAGCAATCGGGTGTCGTCGTCAATAATGCTGTCACAGCAATGGAGCGCATTGAACACGCCTCCCGCCAGATCGGCCAGATCATCGGCGTGATTGATGAGATTGCCTTCCAGACCAATCTGCTGGCATTGAATGCCGGGGTGGAAGCCGCCCGCGCCGGTGAAGCAGGTAAGGGCTTTGCCGTCGTCGCCCAGGAAGTCCGTGAACTGGCGCAACGTTCGGCCAATGCCGCCAAGGAAATCAAATCGCTGGTCTCCAATTCGGAAGTCGCCGTCAGCGAAGGCGTCAAACTGGTCAACGATACCGGCGAAGGGTTGACGGCGATCGCCAGCCTCGTCCAATCGATCAATCAGCATATGGATGCGATTGCCACGGCAGCGCAGGAACAGTCCGTGGGGCTTGGGGAAGTCAATACCGCTGTCAACCACATGGACCAGGCGACGCAGAAGAATGCGGCCATGGTCGAGGAAATGAACGCGGCCGGCGCTGGCCTGGCCCAGGAAAGCGGCAAGCTGACCGAATTGCTCGGCCAGTTCCGCACGGGAGATAACCGGCAGGCCGGACACGCGCCCACTGGACGAGCCCCTGCCAGACCTGCAACTCGGCCCGCCGCACCATCACGCCAGACCTATGCCACTCAGGGCAATGCTGCGCTGAAGGGCGAGAGTTGGGAAGAGTTCTGAGGATGGCTCTGTTTACAATGGACGCCGTCCTGATGCTGTCCAGTTGGTGAGCGAGTTTCACGCCTGACAGAAATGGTATAGATGCCCGCTGACACGCCGCCGAACACGCGGAAATCGCGTCAGCGGGCATCGACGATACAGCGCAAACGCCTTAAACCCCGCCTGATCAAAAGCCTCGCTTCGACCTTCTGTTTCAGAAGCCTTCTGTTTACGATGCCCGTCAGACGCGGTCATATTACATGGTCATTCACAACCCGATTGTTCTGCCCGAGATAAAAGGATTTCACATCGTCTCGCTCGCGGATCTCGCGGGCAGTGCCCGTCAACACATCCTTTCCATTTTCGAGAATGGTGGCGCGATGGGCATAGGTGAGAGCAATCGCCGAATTTTGTTCGGCGACGAGAATGGAAAGCCCCTCTTCCCGGTTCAATCGACGCAGGGTGCGAAATATGTCCTGCACCACGATGGGGGCAAGACCCATAGATGGTTCGTCAAGAACAAGCAGACGGGGACGCGACATCAGTGCCCGGCCAACTGCCGTCATTTGTTGCTCGCCACCGGAAGTGAGGCCCGATAGTGTCCGGCGCTTTTCCCTCAGTCGGGGAAAGAGCCCATAGATACGCTCGAGATCATTGGCGATTTCCGCGCGCGAACTGCTGCGTCCCAAACCACCGCACGTCAGATTTTCCTCGACGGACAGGCTATGGAAGCAATGGCGCCCCTCCAATACCTGTACCAGGCCGGCGCGGACCAGCGCCGCCGGGCTTGTTTTGGTGACATCTAAGCCATCAAAGTGGATAGACCCGGCATTGATCTGTCCGCGCTCTGCCGAAAGAAGGTTTGACACCGCCTTCAGCACCGTCGTCTTGCCCGCTCCATTGGCGCCCAAAAGGGCTAGAATCTCGCCCCGCGCAAGCGAAAAGCTGACACCATGCAAAGCGGTGATGGCATGATTGTAGGTGGCTAGCAGCCCATCCACCTGCAACAATCTGGCGTCTTTCATGGGATCAATTCCTCGTTGGTCTGGCAAAAAATTGCCCCGTCGCGGCGTCACTTCCATTGAGCGCTGAACCGCAAAATCAGCCCATCTCGTTGTCGATGGGCTGATTTTCCCAGGCAAATATCTCAAATCCATCAGATGCTTGAACTATTTGCAAAAGGACTAGGAACTGACATCTTCAGTCCCTAGTGGTGTTAATTGGTAACGCCATCCGCATCGGCAGCCGTGCGGATCTTGATGCCTTTATCCTTGGCATAAGCCTCGGAGGATTTTTCAATGATCGGCCGCAGCAACGCCCAATCCGGTGCGATCCAATCAGACACGACGTTCCATTTCTTGCCGTCCCATTGCTGGAAGGTCACATAACCATTGCCCTCGTGATTGTCCCAGGTGACATTGATGGAGTGAAACAGGTCTTTGGCCCCAAGTTCCTCAACGCGCTTCTGGTCCAGTTGCAAATGCTCGAAGCCCCAGCGTACTTCGTCGCCGGTCAGCGTGCGTTTGCCGAATTTTGCCTGCGCGATGCGGATCGCCTCGACATTCAGGATGCCATTGACGATACCCAGGTTGTGATAGACGGAGCCGATGCGTTTTTTGTCTTCCAAGTTGCCCTTGCCACTCTCATAAAGCGTCTTGACGATTTCCTTGACGACGGGATACTCGGCACCGGACGCTTGGGTGGTGATGGCGGTATAGCCTTTGGCGGCATCGCCTGCCGGGATCACATCTTCTTCAGAATTGGACCAGACATTACCAATGATATGGTCCACCGGAAAGCCGGTCTTGGCAGCTGTTTTCAGGGCCACCGGGTTCATCACGCCCCAGCCGCGCAACACAACATAATCAGGTTTGGCGCGACGAATGGTGAGCCATTGGGCCTGTTGTTCGTTACCGGGATGCGGCACCTCAATCTGCTGGACATCAAAACCGTATTTCTTGGCCAGCAATTCATAGATCGGAATGGTTTCCTTGCCATAAGGCGAGCCGTGATAGAGAACCACGATCTTCTTGCCCTTCAGGTTTTCGATCCCGCCCAGCTTGGAGCCAATATAGTTCACGATACCGGAGGTTTCGCTGTAGGGATTGAGCAACAAGGGGAAAACATAGGGAAATACGCGGCCATCGGTGGAATCCGTGCGACCGTGGTTGATGGTGATCAACGGTGTCTTGTCGGCGGTAATGCGGTCGATCATCGCATAGGCGATGCCCACAGATAACGGGTTCCAGGCGGCGACGTTCGGATTGCTTTTCAGCCGCTCATAGGCTTCGACGCCACGCTCGACCTCGTATTGGGTTTCGGCCTCCGACCAGGTGAGCTTGACGCCATTGACGCCGCCATCACGGGTGTTGATCAGGTTGAGATAGTCGATAAACCCGCCAAAGAAACCGGTTCCACCTGCGGCATAGGGACCGACGCGGTAACTCTGCAAGGGAAAATACTGCTCATCGGCATGCGCTGCGGGAAGCGCGACACTCAACGAGATGCCGATCACCAATGCCGTGGCCTTGAATTTCGAAAGAATGCTCATGCTTGGATACACTCCTGGTATTGCCCGGTGCGATGCGCATCGGACGTGTTCATGGATGATGGATGGATTGCGGATAAACGGCGTGCTGCGAGGGAGCCGGATCAGGCTGGCCAAACCGGCACGCCGAAGCGTTTTCGGATCCTGTCGATAAGGGCGGCAAGCCCATCAGGCTCAAGGATCAGGAAAAGAATGATGAGTGCGCCGAGCACGATACGCTGCGTCATATCGAGCACGCCGCTATCGAACAGGTCACCAAAGACGAAGGCCCCAAACCGCGACAGCACCACCGGAAACACCACGATCAGGGCAGCCCCGAAAAAGGCGCCGCGCAGCGAGGCCAGACCGCCAATGATGATGATGAACAGCACCTGGAACGAACGATCCAAGTTGAAACCCGCCGGTTCGACGGTACGCAGATAGGCAAAGGCCCAGAGCACACCGGCGATACCAATGATGAAAGACGACACGGCAAAGGCCAGAAGCTTGGTGCGTAACACCGGAACGCCGATAATGCGCGCCGCCGTTTCGTTATCTCGCACCGCGATGAAATTGCGACCCGTTTGAGAGATCACCAGCCGATAGGCGAGAAAGGTGACGAGTGTGACAATGATCAGTGCAAAATAGTAGCGCCCGACTGGTCCTTCGAAGGTAAAACCGGCAAGCGTTAGCGGCGGCGCATCAATGACACCCGAAGCGCTGTCGTTGGAAAACCAGCTGAATTTCGTCAACGCCCACTGAACGAAGAACTGTGCAGCGAGGGTGGAAACCGCGAGATAGAAGCCGCGCAGCCTAAGGCTTGGCAAGCCGAAGACAATGCCAATGGCCGCAGCGGATAGACCCGCGAGCAGGATGCTGACAATAAGCGGGAGGGAACCGGCCCGCAGGTCAAAATTGAAGCAGGCAAACGCGCCAACCGCCATGAAGGCCGCGCTGCCAAGCGACACCTGGCCTGCATAACCGGTCAGCAGATTGAGCCCGACCCCTGCGAGGCTAAGGGCCAGAAAGGGCAGCAGGATACCATCGAACAGGTAGCTCGTGCCGATCACTGGAAGAATGCCATAGGCCACCAAAAGCACCAGCAGGGTGGCGACAGAGATCGGCATCGCTTTTGCTGGCGTGATCCTCGCAGGCGTCACGTTGGGCGAAACAGCAGACATGGATCAAACCCTTTCCACGAGCTTTTGGCCGAAAAGACCGGAGGGGCGCACAAGTAAAAACAGCAGTGCAATCACATAGGCGAACCACCCTTCGATCCCCCCGCCAAAATAGGCCCCGATATAGACTTCGGCCAATTTCTCCGAAGCGCCAATCAGCAGCCCGCCGATAATGGCCCCCAGGATGGAATCAAAACCGCCCAGCACCAGCACAGGCAGTGCTTTCAGCACGATCAAGGATAAGGAAAACTGCACGCCGGAGCGCGCGCCCCACAAGAGCCCGGCAACCAGTGCGACAAGCCCGGCGGCGGCCCACACACTTGCCCAGATCCAGGGAAGTTTCAGGCCCACGGCGAGAGCCGCAAACGGATCATCGGCGACCGCACGGAAACCAAGCCCAATGCGGGTATAGCGAAAGAACACGGACAGGGCGACAACAAGCCCAAGGGCAACGACAGCTGCGAAAATATCGAACTTGCTGATAAACACACCCGCGATATCGAAAGGAACATCCTCAATACCCAGATCAAGCCCGTGCACCTGCGTACCCCAGAGCAGTTGGGCTGCTCCTTCAATCATGTAGGACAGGCCAAGCGTGGCCATGAACATGGTAATCGGCGGCTTGTTGGTGAGCGGGCGAAGGACCGTCCGCTCAATGCCAATGCCGAGCAGGATCATGATGGCGAAGGTAACCAGGAAGGCGAGCGGAAAACCAAACCCGCGCTCTGTGAGGCTGACGAAGGTCAGCGCTGCAAACAGCAGCATGGCCCCCTGCGCAAAGTTCAAAACACCCGATGTCTTGTAAATCAGCACGAAACCGATGGCCACGAGCGAATACATCACGCCGGATAGCAATCCGCCGACAAGCACTTCGGTAAAAAACAACCCGTCAAAATCGGCCATCAAATGCCATCTCCGTCTTCATTCTCTGGTGCAACACCGAGATAGGCATCAATGACTTTCTGGTCGGCGGAAATTTCCGCTGGTGTGCCATCGGCAATTTTCCGCCCGTAATCCAGCACCGCAACATGGTCGGAAAGGCCCATAACGACGCCAATATCGTGTTCGATCAACACCACAGTGGTGCCAAATTCATCCCGTGCGGCGCGCACATAATGCGCCATTTCGTTCTTTTCGGTGGCTGTCATGCCTGCCATTGGTTCGTCCAGCAGCAAGATGTCGGGTTCTGCGACCAGGGCACGGGCAAGCTCCACCCGCTTTTGCAGACCGTAAGGCAAGGTACCCGCAAGGCGATCCCTGAGGTCGGTGAGATGCAGAAAATCGAGAATTGCCACCGATCTGTCGCGGGCATCCTTATGCTCACGGGCAGCCCTGCCATAGCCGATGATCTGCTCCACAAAACTGGATCTATTGCGGTAAACGCGGCCCGCCATGACATTGTCCAGAACACTCAAGCCCTTGAACAGGGCGAGGTTTTGAAAGGTTCGGGCAATACCAAGCTGCGCCAGCCTCTGGGTCGGCACGCGGCTGAAATGGAGTTCGCCGATGGAAACGCGGCCGTGATCCGGCTGATAGAGACCGCTGATCACGTTGATGATGGAGCTCTTACCAGCACCGTTCGGGCCGATAATTGCGCGGATTTCACCTTTGCTCACCTTAAGATCAATGTCGCTGAGCGCTATAACGCCTCCAAAAGACAGAGTGACCCCAGAGAGAGCCAAGGCATTTGAGGAAGCCTTTGCACTGTTGACCGCAGCCACATCATCCACCGACGCGCTCAGATCAGCCAAGAAAATGGCACCAGATCGGGCCGCCTGCATAGCAATCGTCATGTTGTAAGCCCTCCTCATCTCCAGATCGCTGCGCCCAAAGAGCGATTTACTGTGCTTGTCTGGTCTTAGAGTCTGTCTTTTCGGGAAAACCGGGTTCCACTTTTCCCTGACAAACTCTGGCGCACAGCAAACGTTTCCGTGCCGTCCGATGTCTCCAGATCTTATGGGGGCGGCATTTGGCCGGTTTGATAAAGTCCCTTCAGAACGCACCCGTGCAGGATGTACACTTGGCGAAATGACAGACGTCTCCTTCTGCTGTCTGCGAGCGGCACAAACCGACATGATGCAAACCGAACAACCGCGTTGATCCGATTTTCACCACTCAATAGAACCGCAATAGATACATCCGCACATCAATCAAAAGCCTGTTTCGCACCCAGAAAGAAACCGGTCTTTATTTAAGATCAGAACCGACACTTATTGGGGTTAATTAGAAACACAGCATACGAAGCGCGTGGAAAACAAAATATATTTTCATTTTCCTATATTTTTGACTGCCGACGCCCCCTTTTCAATTCCATACTTGTTCAGCGCGGTTATTTATCTATAATTTCCATAGATTTTAAAGGTTTTATTTTCTAATTTTTGCGCTTAGCGAAGAATGACCGTTGGGCTGAACGCGCCACCAAACGCGCTATAATCTAAGCTGGAAACCGATGCGCCTTGTCACGAGATTTCGCAAAATCCACTGAAGGCGTTGAGATCAAATCCATACATATCAACGCGAATGGCAAGGTGCCCGTTGATCGCACAGCCCAAATCACCTGTATCCCTGTTTTTAAGACAGACACATCATCGGGATGATCGGCGAAAGTGGCTTGATCCGCGCAATATCAAATTGCAGTCGAGAGTGCGCGTGCGTATGTCCGGAACATTGTCTTGCGTTAACCGCGACAAAACATAAGCGCTGATCGATTGCGCTATTTTTTCAATAGGTTGAGCGATGGCTGTCACGCCGTCATCATAGAGGCGAAACAATTCCACATCGTCGAAACTGACGATGGCGATATCTTCCGGCACCCTTGCCCGGTGCTCCCGAACCCATTCCAGAATGCCGTAGGTCATCTTATAATTTGCGGAAAAGACCGCTGTTGGCGGCTCAGCCAGCGCCATGAATTTCTGAATGGCAGAATATCCGCCTTCTTCGGTCCAGTCGCCGGAATGCAGGTAGGAAGGGTTGAAAGCAATCCTGCCCTCTTCCAGGGCCTGCTGATAGCCATTGAGGCGCTGCAATCCCGAGGACGTATCCAATGTGCCAAAGGCGGTGGCGATACGTATATGACCGAGATCGATCAGATGGCGGACAGCACGGTAGGATGCCTTGGCATTTTCAACGAACACGCGGTCAACGCGCAACCCCATGATATCATTGTTGTAGACGGTGACGGGAATACCGCGTTCCACAAATCTCTCGACTTCATTGGGAATGTCTCCATGTCCCGCAAGAATGAGCGCATCGACGTTCTGCCCGGCGAAATAGGAGAGGGATTCACTCAGCAGCCTGATGTCACCATCATGGCAATAGGTCAGCAGCGTCCTGCCACTCTGGCGAAACAATCGGGCCAGATGATTGAGGAGTTGGGCATGAAATTCGTCCAGCTCCGGTGTCAAAAAGCCAATCACATCGGTCTTGTCGCTTTTCATCGCCCGTGCGGCAGCGCTACGCTGAAAAGACAGGGCCTCGATGGCCCGCTCAATTTCGGCGCGGTTGCCATTGCGCACCGTTTGCCCATTGAGATAGCGGGACACTGTGCCGATGGCGACGCCTGCCGCCTCGGCCACATCGTGGATGGTGGCCTGTTTTCGCTTGCCGGTTATTTCCACAGGTCCTCTCCCAGGTCCATTGGTAGCTTCAGCAAGGACAACCAACCCATGGCCTCACATCATCCGGGTGCCATTCCGTCGATAACAATCGCACGGTGAATGGAAATACCTGGCAGATCAACCGTGATTGCGCCATCTGCTTGTTTTTTCCAAGCAAATGTCTCGCCCGAAATCGCATCGTAGACGGATGATGGCGTTCCAGGCAGCCGGACCGTGAAGGATACCGGGCCGATGGAGGGAATATCCTCGATCATTTCCATCGGCCTTGCTGTCGGCTGCCAATTGATCCGCACCGATTGACCCCGGATCTGCGGAAAACCGCAGAGGAGGTGAACGATGCTGCGATTTTCATGGGCCTGCACCGTCAGCGTCGCACGGCCTGCGGATGGCAAAGTGGTTTCAAGCGCCCGCCCCGGCATCAGCCGTTCGATCAGCGCATCAACCAGATATTTGTAGAGGGGCTGCCCCATGGCGCGGTAAATTGCAAAGACCGGATAGGCGATGGTACCCACCTTGCCATGGATTGCGCAGGCCACGCCAATAGCCTCAGCTTCAGGATCATCTGGCGTATGCTGATGCGAGCAGAAATGGTTGAAGGCGCGATTGAAATAGGGTGGCCTTATGCTTGCCAGAACAGTGGCGCCAGCCGCTTGCAATTTCTCCGCCCCGGCATAGACCACGAAGGGACTCGCTGGCAGGCGTGCATCGCTCAACTCTTCAGTGATCTGTGCATAGGATGGCTCGAACGCGATGTTTTCGCCGGTCAATGCCAGCCCGGTCTCAAAAGCAAAGCCGCCGCTGTCCGGTATACGGCCAGACTGGCCGGAAATGAGGACCGCGCCACCGTCGGCGAGATAGGCGTCGAATTTTGCCTTTAAGGCAGCATCTACCGGGATCGCATCGGGTAAGATAATCAGGCGATGGCGTGAAAAATCCATCTCCGGGTCGATGACGTCGAAACATCTGTGCAATTCCAACAACATCTGCACCACGCCGTCATCGCTATCGCGCACACGCTCCACACCGTCCCGATGGAAATATTCGGTGGCGAGAATGGCGATGTCAGAAACCTGTTCCGCCGCCTCCAAAAAGGGTTCAAGAGCGGCAATCCGGCGAAATGCCGGGGCTATGCTGCGATAGGTATCGGCATTGATCCGGCCATTGGGATGGAGCTGATCGCCAACCAGGCATTTGGAGCCAAGTGCCACCATCATCGCACATTCGTAGTCCAGCGCATCGGGATGTTTAAAGCCACCAAACTCGCCCCAACTGGTGTGGAATTTGCCGGTGTGACTGACAAAATCCAGGCCAAGCCGCGCCGCATAGCGGGCGCTGGAGGGAAAGTGATTATAGCCCCAGCCGCCCGTGGGCAGGCTTTCCAGCTCAAGATGGGTGTAGGACGCGTAACGGTCCTTGCCATATTTGTTGACATGGCCGCTGTTGTAAAAGATCCGAGCTTGCGGAAATTCGCGCCGCAGAACGGTACTCATCTCCTCGCGGAACTGCGCGTTGACGGCCTCGTCATTGGCCAGCCGATCTGCCTTGTTCAACGGGTCGAGATTGAGGCGTGCCATACGGGCAAGGCAGGCATTGCAGACACAATCCGGTGTCTGGATAATGTCGAAGAACAGCCCGGCGGTTGGGTAAAGCGTCAACACCTCCCGCGCCTCAGTGATCAAGTGGGCGCGAAACTCGTCGTGGTTGAGGCACAGGGTGTGCCAGGCGGCACTTAACTGGTTCTGGGCCGAACGATCATGGTCATCGGCATGGTCAAGATCGTTATTGGCCTTCATCACCCGCCATTCAGGATGCAGGCGGGCGGTCCGCTCATCCCACTGCACCGAGAGATAGATCGGCGTTTCAATGTCAGCGGCATTGCAGGCGGCAATCATCTCTCCCAGAAGATCGGGGCGAGACAGATTGGGATGCGGCGCGCCAACCTTGGTCGGATAATAGGACCAGCCATGGTGACATTTGGCAAACAGCGTGATGGAATTCACATGCGACTGTTTCAGTGTTGCAACGAACTCTTCGGCGTCAAACTGGCTGCCAATGCCCGCAATATGCTCGGACGTGTGAAAATCGAGATGAATTTGACGATACCGCAATGGACGCAATGAATTCTGCGACATGATGGCTCCTTTTCTCCGGCGCGAAAGCCGCGAAAATTCTGTTAGAACAACAGAAAATGCATGTTGAAATATCTGCTATCGATTTTCCCAAACCTCGCCTTGCTTGAGCTGAAGCTCAAAGACATCAGCAGGTTGGCGGATGGTGAGTGGCCCGGAGTGGCCAGCCGTGATGCGGAGTGAAGACAGTGTTCCCCCCTGCCAGCTGAGATCAACCGTGTGACCGCCACGGATGCGCACCCCCTTCAGACTGCCGTTTGACCATTGTTCCGGCAAGGCGGGCAGGAGGCGAAGCTCGCCGGGGCGCGATTGCACCAGCATTTCGACAATCCCGGCCGCTCCCCCAAAATTCCCGTCGATCTGGAAAGGAGGATGGGCATCCATCAGGTTCGGATAGGTGCGTTCAGGGGTCAAAAGCTTGGTCAGAACCTGTGCAGCCCGATTGCCATCGGCCAGTCTGGCCCAAAGGTTCAGCCGCCAGCCAATGCCCCAGCCCGTTGCATCATCGCCGCGTCGCTCCAGAACAATCTGTGCGGCCTTGGCCAGATCCGGCGTGTCCAATGGGTCGATTTGCAGGCTCGGATAAAGCCCATAGAGATGCGAGACATGGCGATGCTGCTGCTCTGGCGCGTCCAGATCCCAGTCGTCCATCCACTCCTGCAACTGACCGCCTTTGCCGATACGGTCTTCCGGCAGGCGGGCGCGGGCGGCGACCGCCTCTGTGCGAAGCTCGCCGTCCCGGCCAAGGGTGGTGCTGGCATCCGCGAAGGCCTTAAGCAGATCGCGAAGAATCTGGTTGTCCATGGCCGGTGCGGCGCAAAGTGACGAGCCGAAGGGATGCGAGTTTTCCGGAGACAGTGATGGGCAAGTGCCGAGGTAATTGCTATCAGGCAGGGCAACCAGCGTATCCAGCGCAAATTCCACCGCTCCTTTGAGCAAAGGATAGATCCGTTCCAGCACGGCGCGATCCGGATTGAAGCGATAGTGATCATAAAGCTGGGCACAGAGCCAGGCGCCGCCCATCGGCCAAAGACCCCAATGGGGTCCATCAATCGGGCCAGTGGCACGCCAGATATCGGTGTTGTGGTGCAGAACCCAGCCGCGCGCGCCGTAATGGGCCTTGGCCATCTCGCGGCCGGTTTCGGCCACACCCTCCACCAGTTCCACCAGCGGCAGGAAGGTCTCGGAGAGATTGGCAACATCGGCCAGCCAGTAATTCATCTCCAGATTGATGTTGACGGTGTATTTGCTGCCCCAGGCTGGAAGAATGTCTTCATTCCAAATGCCCTGGAGATTGGCCGCCTGCGTGCCGGGTCTGGAACAGGAAATGGCAAGGTAGCGGCCATATTGCAGATAGAGCGCGGCCAGCGAGGGATCATTGCCTTCGGCATAGGCAGCAATGCGCTCGTCGGTCGGGATCGTTGGCACGGACTTGTCACCAAGGGTGATCTGCATCCGGTCAAACAGGCGACGATGCTCTGTGACATGGGCTTCCAGCAGCGCCTCATAGGGCAGCATAGCCGCCGCATCCAGACGTGCTTTGATCTGCGCCTGCGGATCACCATCAATAGTCTTGTAGTTTTGAAAGCTGGTGCCTGCATCGATCAGCAACACGACGCTGGATGCTTCACGCACCCGAATGGTTTCTTCGCCAATATCGACAAAGCCACCTTCGGACAGCACCCGCACCCGGAAGGCAAAGCGCAAAGCCCCGTCAATGCCGTTCTGCCGACGATTGCGCCCGTCATAGCCAAGGGTGGCATCGGCGATATCAATCGGGTCACCGTTTTGCGGACTGCTGAGCATCACCGTCATCGACAAGGCACCCGGCTGATCCACGGCAATGCGACAAACGATCACGTCATGAATGGCGCTGGCAAAGACATCACGGCGAAAATGCACGCCGTGGCAATCATATTGCGTGACAGCAACAGCCGTTTCGAGATCAAGCGAGCGGCGATAATTGGTGACGGTCATATCATGGTGTAGATCAAGCCAGACATCGCCAATCGGCTGATAGGAGGTCTGCCGATCCGGCTTGGCCATGGCCCCTTCATAGGCCTTGCGGTCTGCCTCCTGATAGCGTCCCGCAAGGATCAGATTGCGCACCTCGGGCAAGGCAGCGTGGGCATCGGGATTGATCGGTTGGTAAGGGCCACCGCTCCAGAATGTGCTCTCATTGATCTGAAGGCGTTCATTCCAGGCATCTCCGAACACCATGGCCCCCAGCCGACCATTGCCAACGGGAAGGGCCTCGGTCCAGACAGATGCGGCATGGTCGTACCAGAGTTCATTATCGCTCATGAATAGAAATCCTTTTGAAATATCAGCTGAATGACGTGTCACCGAAGGCGCGCACCGCTGGCCGGATCAAACAGCAAGGCCTTGGACGGGTGAAACCCGGTGTGGATGGTATCGCCGGCCCGCACGGACCGGTCGCCCTTCAGGTCAACGGTCAGTGCATCTTCGCCGCGCATATTGCTGTAGCCATAGGAGACGCCGCCAAGGCTCTCCACCATGTCCACCCGCAGGTCGAACCGAGCTGATCCGTCAGAAGAAAAATGCTCAGGCCGCACGCCAATGGAAATCTTTGCACCGGAGGCAAGATCGGCACCCAGTGCAAGTTCGAATTCCACGTTATCAAACTCGCTGAGCTTGACGCGGACGCCCGATGGACTGCGCGCCACCACATGACCGGCCAGAAAATTCATGCGCGGTGAGCCGATGAAACCGGCCACGAACATGTTGTCTGGGTCGTCATAAAGGCTGATCGGCGTGCCGATCTGCTCGACATTGCCCGCCCGCAACACCACGATCCGGTCGGCCAAGGTCATAGCCTCCACCTGATCATGGGTCACATAGATCATGGTTGACGCCAGAGACCGGTGCAGTTCGGCAATTTCCAGCCGCATTTTCACCCGCAATTCGGCATCAAGGTTAGACAGCGGCTCGTCGAACAGAAATACATTGGGATCGCGCACGATGGCCCGCCCAATGGCAACCCGCTGGCGCTGGCCACCAGATAAGGCGGCAGGCTTGCGCTCCAAAAGGGGTGTGATGTGCAGCCGGTTTGCCGCCTGTTCCACCCGCCGTCCGATGTCGACGCTTTTCATGCCCGCCATGCGCAGCGGAAAGCCGATATTGTTGCGCACCGTCATATGCGGATAGAGGGCGTAATTCTGAAACACCATGGCCACACCGCGCTCGGTGGGCGTGGCATCGTTGATGCGTTGACCATCGATAAGAATGTCGCCTGTGGTGATCGGCTCAAGCCCGGCAATCATCCGCAGCAAGGTGGACTTGCCACAGCCGGATGGACCCACGAAGACAGTCAGGGAGCCATTTTCAAGGTCAAGATCAATGTCATCGATGACCTTCAAGGCACCGTAGCGCTTGCCGACCCCTTTAAGTTCAACGGTTGCCATATGATTTCTCCTCCCGATGGCCGGGTTTTGGTCGGGGTATGAACACTGTGGATGACGCGATCATTCCTTGCCTCCCGAGCGATTGCGGGCGTCTGCCGCAAAGAAGCGCTGAAACACGATGAAGACCACCAGAGGCACCGCCATGGTGACGATGGCCGCCACCGATTGTTGATCGAGGTTGGGCTCGAATGAGCCTGCAATGCGGGCCAGAAGCACCGTCAGCGGCACATCGGAGCGCAAATACAGCATGGGCAGCAGCATGGAATTCCAGCACCACAGGAATTGCAGGATGCCAACGGTTGCCATCGGCGTGAGGGAATTGGGCAGAACGACATGAAGAAAGGTTCGGATCGGCGTACAGCCATCAATTTTCGAGGCCTCGATCAATTCGCGTGGAAATTCCGCCAGAAAGCTCTGCACCAGAAAGATCGACCAGGCGAAAGACAGCCCGACAAAGGGAATAAGCACGGCCCAGACATTGTCGATCATGTGCAGATCACGCCACAGCGTGAACAGCGGAATGATCACCACCTGCTGCGGCAATACGAACGAATTGACGATGATGAGCAGCAGAATGCGCCGTCCAGGGAATTTCAGAAACTGAAAGGCATAAGCCGCAGCGGGCGCCAGAAGAACCGTCAGCAGCGTCGCAAGCCCGGTCAGTTTCAGGGATGACAAAAAGGCGGGGGCCAGCGGATATTTTGTCCAGACCGTTTGCCAGGCATCCAGCGTGAAGCGCAGGGTGTGCAGTGACCACCAGCCACCAACGGCAATATCGCCAGCAGGCCGGATGGAGGTCAAAACCAGCCCAACCACGGGCACGATCCAGAGGATGGCCAGAAGGCCGACAAGAATCGGAATCCAGAGAGGGGCGCGGGCGTTCATGTCGCCTCCTTGGTGCGCTGGCGCAGCAATGGGATCGAGACGAACAGCACAACAGCCAGCAACACGACGGTGGCCGCCGCGCCATAGCCAAGCTTGAACTGCATCATCGATTCCCGAAACATGAAATAGCCAACCGTCTCGGTGGAGCGCACCGGACCACCGCCTGTCATGACGAAGATCATGTCAAAGGCCCGCAAGCTGCCAAGAAGATTGATGAATACCGCCACTTTCAACCCCGGCAGCGACAGAGGCAAAATGATGTGGCGCATGATGGAAAGCGGCTTGGCACCGTCAATATAGGCCGCTTCCTTGATGCTTTTGGGGATGGTCTGGATCGAGGCAAAGCAGGTCATCAGCGGCAAGCCCACTTGGGTCCAGGCATAGGCAATCACCAGACATGCAAGGGCTGTGGACGTATCGCCCAGCCACGCGCGGGTCAGGTTTTCCAGACCAAGCGTGTTCAAGACGGCATTCAGCAAACCGCTGTCTCCCGGCCGGTAGATGCCGAGCCAAATGAAACCGCTGACGGCCTCGGCAATGCCATAGGCGCAGAAAATCATCACGCGAAACGGCAAAGTGGTGCGCGGGGCCAGCGAACACAGCACCGCCAGACCCCAGCCGATGCCCACGGACAGGGCTGTTGTGCCGACCGTCCAGACAATGGTGGTGATCACGGCGACACGAAAACTGGCATCCGCCAACAGGTTTGCGTAGTTGGAAAGCCCCACCCATTTGGCCGGAGCAAGACCGCGAATATCGAAAAACGACAGACGGATCGTATCGATCAACGGATAAACGACCGCGCACAGAAACAACAGCACCATCGGTGCAAGCAGGATGAGAGCCGCTCCCCCATCCGTCTGGAAGAAGCGCCGGTTGGCGCTCCCTCCTGTCCGTGGCAGATCGGTGATGGCCGGCATCAATACGATCCCTTTGCCTTGGCCTCGATCGCAGCCGTCACCCTGTCGATATTAGCATCGCTGGGATCGCCCAGGAATTTCTGGAGCTGGATGCGATACTCATCCGCCAGATCGCCGGGCAGGCCATCCCCCAGCACGAAGGCCGTATCCGCCCCGGTCACAAAGGTATTGGACGCCTGAATGGCAGGGCTATAAAGCCCAACATCAACAGCCTTGGAGGAGGATGCTAAACCGCCCTTGGCAATGATGTTGGCACCCTCACGGCTTATGGTGAAGTCCATGAAGGCGTCAGCAGCCTCGCTGTTGCCGCCGGAGGCCAATGCGACAAACTCCTTGGCATCGACACTGGCGGCATTATCATGCCCCTGCCCCGTGGCTGGAAACTGGAATAGACCAAACTGATCCGGGGCAAGCTTGTAGACGGTCTCGGCGCGGTTGTTGATCCACATTCCCATCTGGAAAAAGCCTGCTTTGCGCTCTTTCAAAACCCGGTCCGAGGCATTGTCCCACTCTGTGCCAAGCATCGTAGAGGCATCGCCGCAGCAACCGGCGCTCAACAGTTCGCGCCATTTGCGAAAAGCCGCCTTGACGCGATCATCGGTCCAGGGGATCTCGTGAGCCACCAGTTTGCGGGAAAGATCCGCCCCGCCTTCGCGCAAAATCAGCGTTTCAAACACTTCGGCATGCGCCCAGGTCTTGGCAGGGACGGCCATTGGCACCACACCGGCGCTCTTCAACTTGGCGATAGCGTCCAGAAACTGCGCCCAATCCTTGGGCGGCGTGGTAACGCCTGCCTTTTTGAAGGTCCCAGTGTCATACCAAAGACCGCTGCGGTCGCCGTAAGTGAAGGTAACGCCGTAGAGTTGGCCGGAGACGGACCCAAGATCCTTCCAGCTGTTGTCGAGACGCTCTCCCCATTTCAGGGCGGAATAGGCATCATCCAGCGGGCGCAAAAGACCGGCGGTGACAAGTTCTGTGCGGAACGCTGGCCAGGTGTTGATCATCAGGTCGGCCTTTTCGCCGCCCATCAACGAGGTGCGAAGACCTCCACGCGGATCGCCGGACCATGTCACCGGCACTTCCTTGATTTTCACATCCGGATATTTGGCCATGAAGGCTTTTTCCAGATTTTGGATCACCTCAAGGTCAGACCCCGCCATCCATTGCAGGATGACAAGATCACCTTTTGGCGCGGCCAGCGCCGAACCGCTTGAGGCCAATGCAAGAGTAAACGCTGCCAAAGTGAGACGCGCACAGCGTGACGCCTCCCCGGCAACAGCCGTGAAACTGGTAGTCATCATAGGGGCTCCTCCTCCCGTTATGACGTCATACTGTCATCTAAAATGAAACGATGTCAACTAAATTGACTCCGCAAACAAAACTGCCGGATTGCTGCTCTGTGTCGGGAATTTCGTATTGGGGAATTTGGAGAACGCCGGTGACAACGGCATAAATCGAGAGAAAATGATGGGAATCTCGGACTGGTTTGAACCCGCCATCAGCCGTTTGCGTGACCATGCTGACCAGCGCACCACCGGCGAATTTCATCGGTAAAATGCCGACCAAATGTCTCCGGTCTAACAAGAAGGGGCAAGTGCGAACGAGTATCCCAGGCGTTGACAGCAAATATTCAACAGGCCTTTAGCAATCTTTCAACGAGGCCGAAGTTGTCCAGCTGCCTGGCTGAATTATGATAATTTATCAACACCTTACAGCAAAATAGACTCAACAGTCGTGGGACACGACACAAGCGTTTTCAATCGTGGCTCACACCCCTCTGGCTTGCCAGCCATCTCCCCCTCAAGGAAGGAGATCGGATGGGGTCAACCGCCCAGATCGACATATACGAGTGTGAGTTCCGACATGTTAAGATGAGATGTGAATTCCGCGCTGACTCTATCTCACCCCTCGAGGGGAGATATCCGGCAGGACAGTTGGGGCTGCGGAATAGCTCTGTCAGCCTTCAGTTTTCCAACCATCGCCTTCGTGATGCCGTCAGATGAGCATACATTGCCGCCTGTGCCGCGAGCGGGTCTCGTGCTTCCAGCGCATTCAGAATTGCCTCATGCTCGATCAGCGCCAGTGACCAGGTTTCGGGCGTCTCAAAACGACCCCTTATATGGTCCGAGATAGGGCTATGGCGTTCGTCAAAAAGATTGGCGACGATCTCCGCCAGAACCGAATTTCCTGATTGTTCGGCGATGGTCAGATGAAACTGGCGGTCCTGATCGATCGGCTTGCGACCCTCGGCAATCTCTTGACGCATCTCTTCGACAATCCCGACAAGCGCCGCAAAAACCGCATCGGTCATTGCGGCAGCTGCCTTGACGATAACAGCACTTTCGATGACAGCACGCGCCTGCATCAGTTCCGTCGGGCTCTCCCCCAATGATCGCCCAGAGGCCGCGGACTTGCTGGCGGACAGGACATAAATGCCCGACCCCATGCGAATCTCAATTGTCCCGTCAATTTCCAGCGCAATCAACGCCTCGCGCAAGGATGGTCGCGAGACCCCGAGGGTTTGCGCCAACTCACGTTCCGGTGGCAGCCTCGACCCTGCCGAATAAGGGCCGCTTTGGATCAGATGCCGAACCTGGTCGGCAATCTGTTGGTAGAGACGTTTGGGCAATGTCATTTTGGTCAGTCCAATTTAAAGAATTTCGTCAATAAAACTATATTTATCTGAGATATTGCCACGCATGCAAGCATGAAAGAATAATTGGCTTGACCAATTATCGCGGCATGCCCTATGTCTGTCTACCGAAAGTCTGGGAGGCTTTCACGAATTGGAGGACATCGCGATGGGAGGAGTGTCGCTTGCCACTGGCGAGTGCAAACCCGCGCCGCTGCTTTTAAAACTGGAGGGCGTCACCAAGGAATTCCCTGGGGTGAAGGCCCTGCAGGACGTCAGCCTTGATGTCAGGGCCGGTGAAGTTCATGCGGTTTGCGGCGAGAATGGAGCCGGAAAATCCACGCTGATGAAAATCATTAGCGGCGTCTACCAGAGAGACGCCGGCAACATGATCTACAAGGGCGAGACGGTTCATTTCACCTCCACATTGCAGTCGGAGGCCGCCGGAATTGCCATCATCCATCAGGAACTCAACCTGGTTCCACATCTCTCCGTTGCCGAAAACATCTATCTTGCCCGCGAACCCCGGCTAAGTTTTATGGGTGGGCGTTTTATGGTCGACAGACGCAAGCTGCGCCAAGACGCCAAGCGATGCCTCGACCGACTGGGTGTCGACATCAACCCCGACGCGCAGGTGCGCACGCTCTCCGTCGCGCAGCGGCAGATGGTCGAGATTGCCAAGGCCCTGTCGCTGGATGCCTCCGTGCTCATCATGGACGAACCGACCTCCTCGCTAACCCAACAGGAAGCACAGCTTCTCTTTCGCGTCATCCGCGATCTGAAGCGTGAAGGAACCGGCATTATCTATATCTCGCACCGGCTCGACGAAATGGCAGAGATCGTTGATCGCGTCACGGTGCTGCGCGATGGGCGCTACATCTCTACGGATGATTTCGATGCGATCACCGTGGACTATATCGTCGCCCGCATGGTGGGTCGCTCTCTTGAAGAGAAATTCCCGGCACCGACCCGTTCGCCAACCAAGGACGCCATCTTTTCCGTTTCGGGTCTTAGCCGCCATGGCGCTTTCTCCGATATTGGCTTTGAACTTCGCCGTGGCGAAATTCTGGGCTTTGCGGGACTGATGGGCGCCGGTCGGACGGAAGTGGCCCGGGCGATCTTCGGAGCCGATCCGTTCGACAGCGGAACAATCCTGCTCGAAGGGCGGCCACTTTCGATTTCCGACCCGCGTTCGGCCATTGACGCAGGGATTGCCTATCTTTCCGAGGATCGCAAGGCCGGAGGTCTGGCAGTCAAAATGCCGGTCGATGCCAACCTGATGATGGCCAACATGGAGGCTGTCTCCAATCCGTTCGGCGTCATCGACAAGGAACTGCACCGCCAGTCGAGCCAGCACTATGTCGATCTTCTCAACATCAGGACGCCCAGCCTGAACCAACCCGTCCGCCTTCTGTCGGGCGGCAACCAGCAAAAGATCATTATCGGCAAGTGGCTGTTCCGGCAGCCGAAGATCATGTTCTTCGACGAACCGACACGAGGCATCGATGTGGGCGCCAAGCTCGCCATCTACCGGCTGATGGATGAGCTTGCCGCCAAGGGCATCGGCATCATTCTGATCAGTTCCGAGCTTCCGGAAATTCTGGGACTATCGGATCGCGTTGCGGTTTTCCACGAAGGCCACATCACCGCAACCCTGACGACGCGGGAAACGTCGCAGGAAGAGATCATGCTGTATGCCTCCGGTCGTGTCCGGGAGAGCGCGCGAGGAATGACCCATGGTTGAGATCACCACTGGCAAGCCCCAGCAATCGAGCGACAAGCCACCGCAAAAAGGTTTGAGCGACCGGCAGAAGGATATCATCCAGAAGTTTGCCGCGCTTGGCTGCCTGGTCGTTCTGGCCGCTGTCTTTGCCCTCACCTCCAATGCTTTCCTGAGCGTCAATAACGGCATGACGATCGCACTACAGGTCACGTCGATCGCCTTTCTCGGCATTGGAGCAACCTATGTCATCATCACCGGGGGTATTGACCTCTCGGTCGGCTCCGTCCTGGCGCTGGCCGGGGTGGTCGCCGCCCTTGCCGTCAAAGAACTCGGCGCGCCGGTGTGGATCGGCATGTTGCTCGGCGTTCTCACCGGCACCGCCTGCGGGGTCATCAATGGCCTGGTCATTACCAAGCTGAAGCTGCCACCATTCATAGCTACCCTTGGCATGATGCTGATTGCACGGGGCGTCGCACTGCAAATCACCGGCGCACGGGCGGTCTCAGGCCTTGGCGAATCCTTCGGCGTTCTCGGCAATGGCTCACTGCTGCGCTTCGAAAGCATCGACGATCAAGGATTTCCGGTGGTCAGCTTTCCGGGCATTCCCTATCCCGTGGTGCTGATGGTCATCATTGCCGTGGCCGCAGCCTTCGTGCTGAACCGAACCGTGCTTGGTCGGCATATCTATGCCACCGGCTCGAATGCGGATGCCGCCCAGCTTTCAGGCGTCAATGTCGCCCGCGTCACCGCCTTCACCTATATCGTCTCCGGCACGCTGGCTGGCCTGACCGGCTGCGTGCTGATGTCTCGTCTCGTCACCGCCCAGCCGAATGAAGGCGTGGCCTATGAGCTGGATGCAATCGCTTCGGCAGTGATTGGCGGAACCTCGCTAATCGGCGGTGTCGGTACGATTTCCGGAACCTTCATCGGCGCCTTTGTCATCGGCATCCTGCGCAATGGCCTGAACATGAACGGCGTCTCCGCCTTCACCCAGCAGATCATTATAGGCCTCGTCATTCTCGGCACCGTCTGGATCGACCAGATCCGCAATCGGAAATAATACCCGCCGTCAGGCGGAGGCAGAACGAATATGGGAAGGGAGGAGCCTTCCCCCGCATCGGTCCCCGGCTGGGCCCGTCACACTGAGGAGGAAAGACATGCGTAAACTAGCCCTGGCCCTTGCGGCCTCCGTCTTTACACTGTCGGGCGCGCTCACCGCTTCGGCGGGTGAAATCGCCGTGATTGTCAAGACCGTCAACTCCACCTTCTGGCAGAATGTCCAGAAGGGTGCGGATGCCGCAATTGGCAAGCAGAAGGCCCATACAATAACCTTCCAGGGGCCGGCGGCGGAATCCGCCATCGCCGACCAGGTCAACATGGTCGAAAACGCCGTAAACCGGAAGGTCGACGCCATCCTGCTTGCGCCATCCGACCCGGATGCACTGGTCCCGGCGGTAAAGAAGGCCTGGGAAGCCCGCATTCCCGTCGTCATCATTGACTCGATGCTCTCGAAGGATGCCGAGAAATATTACCAGGCCTTCCTGGCGACGGACAACAAGGCAGCCGGCGAACTAGCGGCCAAGGCGATGATCCAGAAAGTCGGGACCGAAGGCAAGATCGCCGTAATGTCCTATGTGGCAGGTGCCGGTTCCGAAATCGGCCGCGTTGGCGGCTTTACCGACTACATCAAGGCAAACTCGAAACTCCAGATCGTCGGCCCTTATTATTCACAGTCGCAGATGGCGACCGCGCTGAACCAGACGACCGACGTTCTTGCCGCCAATGCCGACCTGAAGGGCATATTCGGCGCCAATGAACCAACCGCCATCGGCATGGGCCGGGCGATCAAGCAGGCTGGCAAGGCTGGCAAACTCGTCGCTATCGGCTTTGACGGCAACCAGGACCTTCAGGAATTCGTCAAGGACGGCACGCTGGAAGCCACCGTTGTGCAGGGTTCCTATCAAATGGGTGAAAAGGGCGTGGATACGCTTTTGAAGCTTCTGTCGAAGGAAAAGGTCGAAAAGTTCATCGACACCGGTGTCGTGGTCGTCACGAAGCAGAACATCGACAAGCCGGAAGCCAAGAACGTTCTCTACTAATGCACGTGCGGCACGCGGGTTTTCCCCGCGTGCCGTTTCCCCGGATTTTCCAGTTTATGGGCAGGACAATGCAGGTCAACGACAGGCGCACGCTGCGCAATCGCGATGTTTCCTTCACGGTGATGGGTCTCGGTTGCGCGCAGATGGGCAATCTCTATCGCTGGACAAGTTACCAGGAAGCTCTTGGTGCCTTCGATGCCGCCTGGGATGCAGGCATTCGTTACTTCGATACCGCTCCCTTCTATGGCTACACCCGCTCCGAACGCCGTCTCGGAACGATGCTGACCGAGCATGAGCGCGCAGACTACGTGCTCTCCACCAAGGTGGGCCGGGTGATGGTTCCCGATGAGACCGTCGGACCAGAGGAAGATACTTATATTCAGCCTCTGCCGTTCCGTCCGGTCTACGACTACACCTATGACGCCATTCTCAAATCCTTTGAGGCAAGCCAGCAGCGCACGGGCGTGCTGAAGCCTGACATTCTCTATGTCCACGACATCGGCCAGATGACGCATGGGGAGGAACACGGGCATTATTGGGAACAGTTGACCAAAGGCGGCGGGTTCAAGGCGCTCGGCCAATTGCGCGACGCTGGCCTCGTCAAGGCCATCGGCCTCGGCGTCAATGAATGGCAAGCGGTCTGGGATGCCATGGATGCGTTCGATATCGATGTCGCCATGCTGGCCGGGCGCTATACGCTGCTGGAACAGGACAGCCTGACGCTGCTTGACCGGGCGGAAAAAGCCAATGTCGGGATCGTGGTGGCCGGTGTCTTCAATTCGGGCCTGCTGGCGGGAAACCGCAAGTTCAATTATGCCGAGGCACCCGCCGACATTCTTGCCCGCGTCGCCGAGATCGAAGCGGCATGTGCCGCTGAAGGCGTATCTCTACAGGCGGCGGCCTTGAACTTTCCATTGCTGCATCCCGCCGTCGTCTCCGTGGTATCCGGCGTCCGCAACGCCGAGCAGATCCGCGCCAACGTCGCCTGGATGCAGGAAGACGTCCCCTCCTCCGTGTGGCGATCCCTGAAGGACAAGGGCATCATCGCCGATGGCGTCCCGATCGGAGCGTGACCATGATCATCGATGCACATCAGCATTTCTGGCTCATGAAAAACCGGCAAGGCCAATGGCCCCCACCGGAGCTTGCCGCCATCTACCGGGACTTCGGGACGGTAGATTTAGAGCCGCAGCTCGCTGCGACGGGCGTTGGGGGGACGGTTCTGGTTCAATCACTGCCGAGCATCGATGATACGCGATTCCTGCTGGATCTAGCGCAACACCATGATTTCATTCTCGGCGTGGTGGGCTGGGTTGACCTGAAGTCGGCGGATGCAGCCACCGTCATCACGGAACTGGCGACGTATCCGAAGCTGAAGGGCCTGCGCCCCATGGTGCAGGATATTGCCGAGGATGACTGGATCGACGATCCCGCACTCGACCCGGCCATCGGGGCGATGCTGGCTTCGGGTCTCACCTTCGATGCGCTGGTTCTGCCCCGCCACCTCGCGCCATTGGAAAGGTTTGCGCGCCGTCATCCCGCTCTGCCTATCGTCATAGATCACGGCGCAAAACCCGTCATCGCGCAAGGGCTCTACAGCGACTGGCGCAAGGCCATGACGCGGCTTGCCGATCTGGAAAACATCTCATGCAAACTGTCCGGCCTGCTGACCGAAGCCGGTTCGCAGCAGCCCGAAGCCATTCGTCCCTATGCCGAGACGATCCTCGATCTCTTCGGGCCGGACCGGGTGATGTGGGGAAGCGACTGGCCGGTACTGAACCTCGCCAGCGATTACCAAAGCTGGTTTGCCCAGGCCCGCGCCATCGTGCCGGAAGCCGCGCATGATCGGGTGTTTTGTGAAAACGCCCGCCGCTTCTATGGCCTTTGAGGTACGAATAATGACCCGTCTTTTAAATGAACTGAAGAAGGCACCAATGCTTGTTTCAATTTGCAGGCCCGGCTCGAAAGCGCATCACCGCTTTGCAGACCTGCCCGAGAGGCTGATATGACCCGCATTACCGATCTCAATGTTTTCGACCTGCGCTTTCCGACATCCGCAAGCCTCGACGGCTCCGATGCCATGAACCCGGACCCGGACTATTCGGCAGCCTATGTGGTTCTTGAAACCGATGAGCCTGGCCTGGAAGGCCATGGTCTCACCTTTACCATTGGCCGCGGCAACGATATCTGCTGCATGGCAATTAAGGCCATGCGCCATCTGGTGGTGGGCGTGGATCTGGACGACGTGCGCGCAGCACCTGGCCAGTTCTGGCGAAAGCTGACCGGCGATAGCCAGTTGCGGTGGATCGGACCCGACAAGGGTGCCATGCATCTGGCAACAGGCGCTGTCGTCAATGCCTTCTGGGATGCCATGGCAAAGCAGGCCGGTCTGCCGGTGTGGCAGTTCGTATCGACCATGTCACCGGAGGAGATCGCCGACATCGTCGATTATCGCTATCTCACCGATGCACTGACCCGCGAAGAGGCTGTCGCTATCCTGCGCAAGGCGGAAGACGGCAAGGCCGACCGCATCGCGCTTCTCGAAAGGCAAGGCTATCCCTGCTACACGACCTCAGCCGGATGGCTGGGATATGACGATGACAAGCTGCGCCGTCTGGCACAGGACGCCATCGACCAGGGCTTCGATCATATCAAGATGAAGGTTGGGCGTGATCTTGAGGATGACATTCGCCGCCTGACGATTGCCCGCGAGGTGATCGGGCCGGATCGTTATCTAATGGTCGATGCCAATCAGGTCTGGGAAGTCGGCCAGGCCATCGACTGGATGAAAAAGCTCGCCTTTGCCAAACCCTTCTTCATCGAGGAGCCAACCAGCCCGGACGATGTGGCAGGCCATCGCAAGATCCGCGATGCGATTGCGCCGATCAAGGTCGCAACCGGCGAAATGTGCCAGAACCGTATCATGTTCAAGCAGTTCATCACCGAGGGGGCGATTGACATCGTGCAGATCGATTCCTGCCGCATGGGCGGGCTTAACGAAGTTCTGGCCGTGCTGTTGCTGGCGGCGAAATATGAAAAGCCGGTCTGGCCGCATGCCGGCGGCGTCGGGCTCTGTGAATATGTCCAGCATCTTTCGATGATCGACTACATCGCGGTCTCCGGCACCAGAGAGGGCCGCGTGATCGAATATGTAGACCATCTGCACGAACACTTCATCGATCCCTGCGTCATCCGCAACGCCGCCTACATGCCGCCATCCCGCCCCGGCTTCTCCATCGAGATGAAGCCGGAATCGATTGCTGCCTATACATTCCCCACGCCAAAGGCAGTCTGACGCGTCAGTTTCCCAACACACGACCCGTCATCCACTGAATAAAGGACATCCCGATGAAAGCTCTCATATGCGACGAGCCCGGCCGTCTCTCTCTTATCGAGCGTGCGCCACCCCCGCGGGCAGAGAACGAGGTTCTTGTGCGGGTCCGCCATGTCGGTATCTGCGGCACGGATTTTCACATCTATGCGGGCAAGCATCCCTTTCTGGAATATCCTCGGGTTATGGGACATGAATTGTCGGGAACGGTTGCGGAGGCGCCCGCAGGCAGCCGGTTGAAGACCGGCGATCCCGTCTATATTGTCCCCTACCTGTCCTGCGGCGCCTGCCACGCCTGCCGCAAGGGTCTGTCGAATGCCTGCCAGAACATCCGGGTTCTTGGGGTTCACTGTGATGGCGGCATGGCCGAATATGTGAGCGTGCCGGAAGAGAATGTCATCCCGACGGGCGGCATTTCACTTGCGGATGCGGCGATGATCGAGTTTCTGGCCATCGGCGCCCATGGGGTGAAACGCGGAAACATCGGACGCCAGGATCGTGTTCTCGTCACCGGCTCCGGCCCGATCGGCATGTCGGCCATCATCTTTGCCAAGGCAAGAGGCGCGCATGTGACGGTGATGGATACCCGCGAGGATCGCCTGGCCTTCGCCGTGGACCGCCTTATGGCGGATCAATCGCTGTTTGCAGATGCGTCGGCCGAGGCTGAAGTTGAAAGGATAACGGGTGGCGATGGTTTCGACGTGGTGATCGATGCCACCGGCAATGCCATTCCGATGCAGCGCGGTTTCAATTTCCTCGCCCATGGCGCACGCTACGTCCTGCTCTCCGTCGTTCGCCAGGACATCACCTTCTCTGATCCGGAATTCCACAAGCGCGAGGCAACGCTAATCGCCAGCCGCAATGCCCAACCGGACGATTTCGCCGAAGTCGTCCGCCAGATCGAGGCCGGCAAGGTGCCGACGCGAGCCCTGAACACCCATACCGGCCACCTTGATGATGGCGTCAAGCTTTTCCAGGATTGGTCCGACCCGCAAGCCGGTGTGATCAAGGCCATCCTGGAGATTGGCTAGGTTCAGGGGTTGGCAATTCAGGAGACAGGCCGCACTTGAATCTGCCTGTTCTTTCGTGTCCTACACTCAACAAAATCCGTTGAGCTTAAGGATTTTATGGGCGTCGATCGAAGCCTGAAGCTTATCCTCGGAGTTTCGATCGCCGTTATTTGCATCCGGATGGTGCATTTTGAGCTTCTGCTTATAACGGCTTCTGATCTCTTCCGGCGTTGCATCCGGCGAAAGGCCAAGCGTCTCGAAAGCCTTCGCTTCCAGCACCTTGAGCTTACGACGCTGAGTATCCAATTTTTCCGCTTGGCGTTGTGCAGCACTTTTACGTGCGTTTGTCGCCTTTGCCGAGCCGGAGCGGGCCGTGGAAGGGAGCGGAATTTCCGACGGTTTATTGACGCTGGTTCCCCACGTCTGCAACTTGCCGCTCGCCGCATCCTTCTGATAGCGCGCTGTTACAGGGTCGGACAGATTGGGTGCGAAATTGTAACCTTTGGTATAGGTTTTCACATGATCGGCACAGAACAGCAGATAGAGGCCCTCGGCAATTTGGCCGACAGGAGCGCGATGCGTTCCAGCCTTGTCGCAGCCATCCCATTGGCATTTCGGACCTGTCGATCCACGGTCTGGAGCAGGCTTTTTACGCGTCGACCGTAGGCCAACAAAAATCTTTGAATCAGAGGTCATGCTGCCTTATATGGCTTTACCGCTACGGTCGGCAAGGAATTTGGATAGGGGTCCCTTGCAGAAAATGCGTCAGCCGTCACGATTGGTTGACCAGTCAAGAGAAGCGCCATTTCATCGGGTTATTGGACGGAACCTTTGGCAGCTGGAAGTGCAAGCACCGCACGCAAGCCAGTCGGGGCAATCTGCTGTAGTTCAAACGATCCCCCGTAGAGACCAGCCATTTCCGTTACAATAGTCAGACCAAAACCATCGCCTGGAACCCGTTCATCTTCCCGAACGCCCGGCAGGAGAACTGTATGGAGACGCTCCAAGGGAATGCCGGGGCCATCGTCTTCGACGCTGATTCTCACCATGGAGCCGTCCCGCACAGCAAGAACTGAAACATGCGCCGATGCCCATTTGAAGGCATTGTCGATCAGGTTGCCAAACATTTCCTCGACATCCTTGTCGTCGCAGGCGACACACAATCCGTCCGCCACTTCCGTTTGAAAGCTAATCCCACGATCCGCATGGATAAGGCTGATCGCTCCATAGACGTCGGCAATTGACTGAGCCACATTGGTGCGCGCAACTATGTTTGCCGATGCCATCACCCGACGGGCGGCACTGAGATGGTGCTTGATCCTGTTGTCTATTCTGGCGACGAGGTCGCGCAGCGCGCCGTCCTGATCATTGCCGCTATCAAGCGCGAGCAACAGGCTGGCGACGGGTGTCTTCAATCCGTGCGCCAGATTGGCAAACTGAATGCGGGTTGCGGCAAGTCTCTCCTCGTTGACCTCAATCAACGCATTGGTCTTTGATGCCAGTGGCGCGAGTTCGATGATGGGTATATCGGGAAGCCGAGACCTTTCTCCACGGTTGATGGCGTCGATGTCGGCAGCCATCGATGTAAGAGGGCGCAGGCCAAAGCGGATCTGCCACAGCGTACCGATCATCAGCACAGCACCCAACAGCAGCATACTGGGTGCCAACCATAGCAAGGCGCGAACAGCGGGATCAGCGAGCGCTGCCTGAGGCGCGGACAATGTAATCGTCATGATGGCGCCACCGACATCACGGGTGGTCTGACGCAAATAGAGCTTTCGCCCGTGATCATGACCCTCTCCAGGGGTAGGCGTCGCGGTGATCATCTGGAAGAAATCTTGGCTTGGTGGCGGAGTGTCTATGGTTCCACCCAAAAGCGAACGCGAGGTGAGCTGCTGCCCCATGCTCTCGATCTGCCAATACCAGCCTGATCCGGGGCGATCGAAAGGCGGTGCATCCAGCGGTGTGGAAAGCGTGAGCCTGCCGCCCTCATCCCGCACCACCGCACTGGCCAGCGCGCTGATCTGCGTGTCGAGGCGCTGATCGATCTGCTCGCGGATAACGGTTTTGAGCGCCAACCAGAGAACGACAGACGCCACCACGAGGGCCAGAGTGACGAAGACACCGGAGAAAATCAGCAGTCGTCCGGCGATTGATCTGGGCCGATTAAGCGCCGGAAATATCATGGCTGCCCCGCCGCTGTCAGCATATAGCCTCGACCTCGGACGGTCTCGATAATGTCCGAACCAAGCTTTTTGCGCAGCCTTGCGATGATGACTTCGATGGAGTTGGAATCCACCTCAGCGTCTCCGTCGTAAACCCGCTCATTCAGCTCGCGCCGATCAACAACCATCTCCTTCCTGAGCATGAGGCATGACAGGACCCGCCATTCCAGCGCAGTCAGTTTGACTGGAAGCCCATTCAGCTCAAACGTTCCGAGTTGAGCATCAAACATCAGCGCGCCACAGCAAATGCGTGAAGAAGCATGGCCGGTTGCCCGGCGCACCAAGGCCCGCAGCCTCAGCACCAGCTCTTCAATTTTGAACGGCTTTGCAAGGAAGTCGTCGGCACCGGCCTTGAAGCTCGATACCTTGTCCGGCCAGCCGTCACGCGCCGTCAGGACAAGGACGGGGAGATTGCGTTCGCTTTCGCGCCAGCCCTTCAGAACCGTGACGCCATCGATCTTCGGTAACCCGAGATCAAGCACGGCAATGTCGAACAACTCGGTCAGTCCGGCATGGAGAGCGTCCTCGCCATTGCGGGCGATGTCGACCACGAAGTTCTCCGACCTGAGCGCAGTGGCGATCCGGCCACTCAGGTCTTCATCGTCTTCGACGAGCAGTACGCGCATGAGACCTAACTTTCATTTGTAGGAGAAGAGCCAGACTTATCGAAAATGGCTGAACTGAATCTGAACCAGAAGGTTCAGCGGGGTAACGGCAGAGGAAGTGTAGATATCCCTGGAGTTTGTCAGGGGAAATGGAAACCGGTTTTCCTGAAAAGACAAACGAACATGACAGACCCTAGACCATTTCCAACACAGCATGCAGCGGTTTTGCAGTCGGAAATGCTCTGGTCAATCACCAAGGAGAATGAATGATGACGGTCGAACATCCTAGCGACGAGCATCCGGAAAAGGCCGGCAGGCCTGCTCCTCCGCACGAGCGACGAAAACGATACTGGATGGCTCTTCCCGCAATCGCCGTGGCGCTCGCCATCGGCGCGGTTGGGGGAGCCGGTGCAATGAAGCTGGTGCGTCCCGCCCCCGAAATGGCTCCAATGTCTCCTGTTGCTATCTCAACGATGCCGACATCAAGCCTGGTCACCATCAAGGGAAAAGTCAGCGAGATTTACGGCAACAAGTTCATCCTGCAAGACGACAGCGGCAAGGCGCTGGTCGAAACCGGACCGGCTGGAGACGGTGGCGGCCTTGTCACGAAGGATGACGTCGTGACCATCCAGGGTCGGTTTGACGATGGCTTCGTGCATGCGAGCTACCTTGTCGATAGCAGCGGGAAGACAGCTGCTCTTGGCCCGCCAGGTCCGCCGCCGCATAGACCATTTGGTGACTTCGCCAATAAACCTGCTCCCTGAACTGCCTGGATCATCAGCAACCTGAACCAAAAGTCGCCTGAACCAAAAGTCGTTTGTCACGTTAAGTGATGCGCTTTTCAACGCACCAAAGGATAAATCCTATGAAACGATACATTCTTTCCGCCGTCGCTCTTGCTGCACTGGCCGGAACCGCATTTGCCCAGCAGCCGCCAGCACCGCCGCCGCCGCCAGCACCACCCATTGCGGGCGCCGTGGCTCCCGACGCCGATGCCGGAACCCCACCACCGCCGCCACCAGGCATGCCAGCCGGGCCGGAAGAGCGTGCCGGACCTCCGCCGCGTGGCCCAGAAGGCCCGATGGGTCCGCGTGGCCATCGCCCACCACCACCGCCAGCGCCTTCCAAAGCAGCCCATTTCCGGGTTGAGGATGGCGAGACCAGGATCGACATCAAATGCGCTGACGATGAGCCGATGAAGGCCTGCGCCGATATCTTGCTTCAGGTTATTGATCGGTTGAATGGGCCTGCGCATCCCTAAGCGCTGATCATCCTTGTTGTCGCACGGGTCGGTAGCCGTGCGACAACAAGCCCCGACGGCAATGGTGTAAAACGCCTGCACCTCATGGTTCCTGCACGTCCGGCATATGAAATCGAGCCGGTTTTGTTTCGGCCTCAACAACGCTTTTCACCATGCTTGAGTACATTCCGGTCGTTCTGAATTCGGTCGGGCTGGCACCGAAATGACGCCTGAAGACCTTGGAGAAATAGTTCGGCTCTTCGAAGCCGCACATCGTCGATATCTCCTTTACGGAGAGATGTGAGCCCTTTGTCAGCAGTTTGACCGCTCTTTTCAGACGTTTATGCAGCACGAATTCCGCTGGCGGCATGCCTTCGCTCGCAGCAAAAACCCGTGAGAAATGGGCTCGGCTGAGACCAGACACTGCCGCCAGTTGCTCAACGGAAAGAGACTGATCCAGATTGGCCGAGATATGATCGATGACATGCTGCATTGTGCGATATTCCGCGCTCAAGTTCGGATGTGAGCCAAAAACATCGTCATAAAGCGCCATGGCGGCCTCATAGGCGATTGCCGAGGCCCGGCCCGGCGTGTCCGCGCCTCCGGCAATGAGACGTTGGCTGCAATCGGCAAGGTGCTCGATGGTCTGCTGGTTCAGGGTGAGAATAGGCCCCATGGCCGTGAGGATCGCGTTATGGATTCGCAGCGCTTCCTCGCCATTCATCGAGATCCAGAAGAACTCCCAGCGCCCCCCTGGCTCCAGCCAATATCGATGATTATGCGGCACCAGGACCAGCAATGTCTGGCCCGGCATGACCCGATAGGTGCTGTTTTCATAGCGCAGGTTTCCAGCACCCGAGATCGTGTGCTGAAGAACGGTAAACGGTGTTTGCCCACGCTTCCTGCCATCCCAGTCATAGGTGGCATCGCTGCGCACCTCATAGCCTGTGCTTGTCGGCATGGTATGCAGGCTATGGCGGCCCCGAGGCAGCGAAACGGTGCGCATGATCGGCCCAGCGTCAATCATCGTCTTTAGCACAGAATTACCCATGAAAGCATAATACCTCTCTGGCGGTCTGAACGATTTTACAGATAATGCCGCTAAAGAGGAAAATATACATTGATCGTAGCAATATTCGCAAGCAATGCGACCGGCGCTTGACGGACGCTTCATTCCGCCTGTGCGAATCATTTTTACCCTCTCGAGACAAAACGGTCTAACACATGTGGAGGAGCATTGTATGAGCAGCTTCAAGATCGCCATCATCGGGGCTGGCAGCGTCGGCTTTACCAAGAAACTTTTCACCGACCTTTTGAGTGTGCCGGAGTTTCACGATGTGGAATTTGCGCTCACGGATATCAGCCAGCACAATCTTGATATGATCAAGACAATTCTGGACCGGATTGTCGAGGCAAACAGGCTTCCTGCCAAGGTGACGGCGTCTACGGATCGCCGCGACGCCATTTCGGGTGCGCGCTATATTATCAGCTGCGTACGCGTCGGCGGTCTTGGGGCCTATGCCGATGATATCCGCATTCCACTGAAATATGGTGTCGATCAATGTGTGGGCGATACGATTTGCGCAGGCGGCATTCTCTATGGCCAGCGCAATATTCCGGTCATTCTGGATTTCTGCAAGGATATCCGTGAACTGGCCGAGCCGGGAGCAAAATTCCTCAACTATGCCAACCCCATGGCGATGAATACCTGGGCGGCGATTGAATATGGCAAGGTCGATACGATCGGGCTTTGCCACGGTGTGCAGCATGGTGCAGAGCAGATCGCCGAGATTTTGGGTGCCGGTCCGGGCGAGCTAGATTACATTTGCTCCGGCATTAATCACCAGACATGGTTTGTCGATGTGCGCGTCAAGGGCCGCAAGATTGGCAAGCAGCAGCTGATCGATGCCTTTGAGGCCCATCCAGTGTTCTCCCAACAGGAGAAGCTACGCATTGATGTGCTCAAGCGCTTCGGGGTCTATTCGACCGAGAGCAACGGCCATCTGTCGGAATATCTGCCTTGGTACCGCAAGCGGCCTGAAGAGATTACCCGTTGGATTGATATGTCCGACTGGATTCACGGCGAAACCGGCGGTTATCTGCGCTATTCCACTGAGACCCGCAACTGGTTTGAAACCGAGTTTCCGCAATTTCTGGAAAGTGCGGGCAAGCCGCTTGATCCGGCCAAGCGCTCCAATGAACATGCCAGCCATATTCTGGAAGCACTGGAAACCGGGCGGGTCTATCGCGGCCATTTCAACGTGAAGAACAATGGCATCATCACCAATCTTCCCTCGGATGCCATTATTGAATCGCCCGGATTTGTCGATCGGTTCGGTATCAACATGGTGGCGGGCATTACCCTGCCGGAAGCCTGTGCGGCCACCTGCATTTCCTCCATCAATGTGCAGCGGATGTCAGTGCATGCGGCTATTTCGGGGGATATCGATCTCCTGAAACTCGCGGTGCTGCATGATCCGCTGGTGGGGGCAATCTGCACGCCGGAAGAAGTCTGGCAGATGGTGGATGAAATGGTGGTGGCCCAGGCCGAATGGCTGCCACAATATGCCCATGCCATTCCGCAGGCCAAAGAACGCCTGAGCCGTGGCACCGTCAAGACGCGCGACTGGAAGGGCGTTGCCCGCCGCGATGTGCGCTCCATTGATGAATTGCGGGCCGAAAAACAAGCGAAAAAGCTGAAGGCCGTAAGCTGATTGATCAGGGCAGCATGACATCCGGTTTCTGAGGAGGGATCGGATGCCATGACCCGCGAGGGAGCCGCCGCGCATTTTGCGGCACAGCTATAAGAAGTGAGGAGGGAACAACCATCATGAAAAGCGTCACCCATACCGCAAAGACTGCTGCCCTGTTGCTGGGCGTGTCGGTTTTTGCTGTTGCAGCCTTTGCGTCTGAGCCCACCGTCGTGCCCGAGGCTCCTCCCTTTCCGGGACAAGGCAAGATCACCTATGTGCCGCGGGATTCCATTGAGGAGTTCAAGGCTCTTGCGAGTTACAGCGAGCCGGATTGGGTGACGGAGAAATTCGTCAAAACCGGCAAACTGCAGCCAGTGAAGGAGCGGCTGCCGAAAGAGCCTCTGGTGTTCAAGACCGGCAATATGCCCGATGGCATCGGCGTCTATGGCGATACCTTGCGCCACGTGATTGGTGGCAGGCCCGAGGGCTGGAACTATTCGGCGGGCCAGACCCAAGGCTGGGGCGGCATTGATATTGCCATGTCGGAATGCCTGACGCGGACAGCCCCGCTGTTTCAGGTGAAGGCCGATGATGTGGAGCCTTTGCCCAATCTGGCCAAGAGCTGGGATTGGTCGGCGGACGGGCATAAGCTGACCATGCATTTGATCGAAGGCGCAAAATGGTCGGATGGGGTACCGTTTACCTCTGATGATGTGATGTTCTACTGGAATGACAATGTTCTGGACAGAAATGTCACGCCCTTGAACGGCGCAACGCCCGAAACCTTTGGCGAAGGCACGACACTGAAGGCCATTGATGATTATACCGTCGAATGGACCTTCAAGGAGGCATTTCCGCGGCAATATCTGTTCGCCATGGCTTACGGAACATTCTGCCCCGGCCCGGCCCATATCCTCAAAACCAAACACCCGAAATATGCCAAGGACTTCACCTATGATCAGTATAAAAATGGCTTTCCGCCTGAATATATGAACATTCCGGTGATGGGTGCCTGGGTGCCCGTGTCCTATCGTTCTGATGATATGATCGTGCTGCGCCGCAATCCCTATTACTGGAAGGTGGATGAGCAGGGGCATCAACTGCCCTATATCAATGAGATTCACTACAAGCTCTCGACATGGGCCGACCGCGATGTGCAGGCGATTGCCGGCTCCGGCGACCTGTCCAATCTTGAGCAGCCAGAGAATTTTGTTGAAAGCCTGAAGCGGGCAGCGCAGCCATCGGCCCCCTCACGCCTTGCCTTTGGCGCGCGTCTGATTGGTTATAATCTGCGGCTCAACTATTCGGCCAATGGCTGGGGTGATCCCGATGCCCGTGGTCAGGCCGTGCGCGAGCTGAACCGCAATGCCGATTTCCGCAAAGCCATTACCATGGCCCTTGATCGTAAGAAGATCGGGGAATCGCTGGTCAAGGGACCGTTCACCGCCATTTATCCGGGCGGATTGTCGTCTGGAACGAGCTTTTATGATCGCCAATCGACCGTTTATTATCCCTTCGATCTCGCGGGTGCCAAGGCGTTGCTGGCCAAGGCCGGGCTGAAGGATACCGATGGCGACGGCTTCGTCAACTTCCCGGCGGACGTGGCGGGTGGTCAGGATGTGCAGATCGTTCTGCTCTCCACTTCAGACTATGGAACCGATCGCAACCTTGCCGAAGGTGTGATTGGCCAGATGGAAAAGCTTGGCCTGAAAGTGGTGCTGAACTCAATGGATGGTGTCAAACGAGATCAGGCCAATTTTGGCGGCCGGTTCGACTGGATGATCCGCCGCAATGATCCCGACATGACATCCGTGGTGCAAAACACCGCGCAACTGGCGCCAACCGGGCCACGCACTAGCGGGCATCACCGCGCGGGGAAGGACGGCACGGTTGATCTGATGCCCTATGAAAAGCAGTTGGTTGACATCGTCAACAGGTTCATTTCGTCTCAGGACAATGTCGAGCGACGGGATTTGATGAAACAGTATCAGAAGATCGCCACCGAAAACGTCGATACCATTGGACTGACGGAATATCCTGGTGCGCTGATCATCAACAAGCGGTTCTCCAACGTTCCGGTCGGCGCTCCGATCTTCATGTTCAACTGGGCGGAAGACACCATCATCCGCGAACGCATGTTTGTGGCCGCAGACAAGCAGGGTGATTTCGAATTGTTCAAAAACCAGCTTCCCGGCAAGCCCGGTGAAAACAAACCTCTCAACTGATCAGCAGCGCTTCAGCCTGTGAATTTTGCGCAGGCTGAAGGCAACTCCCTGAAACACAAGAGAGCACGTTCCCATGTTCCGATTTCTGCTTGTGCGCATAGCCTCTGCCATTCCCGTGCTGTTTGTTCTCAGCGTTGTGACCTTTGCGATCATCAAGGCCCCTCCGGGGGATTACAGCGACTACATCCGCTCCCAGATGATCAATCAGGGTGGCGCATCGTTTGAAGCCGCCGATGCGCAGGCGCAGGCCTATAAGATCGCCAATGGGCTGGATAAGCCGATCCCCGTTCAATATATCAACTGGATCACCGGCATCGTCACCCGCGGTGATTTTGGCCACAGCCTGTTCTACAACAAACCCGTGTCGGAAGTGGTGGGAGAGCGGCTGCCTCGCACATTGGCGCTGGCGCTTGTCTGCCATATCCTTGCCTCCATCATTGGCATCACCTTCGGCATACTGGCCGCAACCCGACAATATACCTGGGTGGATAGCCTGCTCTCCGGCATCTCGTTTCTCGGCATGACCGTGCCGCGTTTTCTGATGGCGCTGATCATCGTCTACATCATGGTGTTCCATTTCAACGTCACGGAAATCAACAGTTTCAACTCTGCCAAATATGGCGGAGCGCCGTGGTCCTTTGGCAAATTCGTAGACCTGTTGCAGCATGTGTGGCCAGTGATTGCCATCGCCACCTTTGGCGGGCTGGCCTATAATATGCGCGTCATGCGCGGCAATCTCCTGGATACGCTGAACGCGCAATATGTCGAAACCGCCCGCGCCAAAGGCCTCAGCGAGCGGCAGGTGATCTTGCGCCATGCAGTGCCGAATGCGCTGCATCCGCTGATCATGTATCAGGGCGTGGTGCTGCCCTATATGTTGACGGGCGAGATTGAAACAGCAATTATTTTTGCCCTGCCAACCGTTGGCCCCGCCATTGTTGGCTCGATGTGGGTCGGCGATGTCTATGTCACCGCAACCTTCATGCTGGTTCTCTCCGCCACACTGATTGTTGGTAATATCATTGCCGACATGCTGCTGGCGCTTCTTGATCCCAGAGTTCGATTGGGCGGAGGAGCGCACGCATGAAAGCCGATGTTCAAACCATAACCATGTCCTCTTCTGCCAACACTCACGGCAATGAGACCTATCTGGCACTGGTCTGGCGACGTCTGCGGCGGTCATGGACCGGAATGATGGGCCTTGTGCTCGTTTGCCTGCTGATGCTGATGGTGGTGTTTGCGGAGTTTTTTGCCCCCGTCGATCCGAAACTGACCGGCACCGCCTTTGCGCCACCGCAGACCATCAGCATCACCGACCAGGAGGGCAATCTCGTATGGCCCCGCACCTATCCGCTGGGGGAAAGCACGGCGCTTGACCCTATTACCTTCCAGCCCATTTCTGGGCCGAACTATGATAATCCCGTCAATCTCGGCTTTTTTGTCAAGGGTTTCAGCTACAATCTGTTCGGTCTTTTGCCCACAGATCGGCATTTCTTCGGCGCAACGGATGGCACGCCGGTGAATTTTCTCGGCACCGATAAATTTGGCCGCGATGTGCTGTCGCGCATCTTTTACGGCTCCCGCGTGTCCTTGATGATCGCATTGACGGTGGTGTTTATCGTCACCGTGGTCGGCACAACGGTTGGCATGGTCTCCGGCTATTATGGTGGCCGCTTCGATACCTGGATGCAGCGCTTTGTCGAGCTGGTTCTGGCCTTTCCGCAATTGCCGCTCTATCTGGCACTGACCTCGCTGATCCCGGTCACCGCTCCCACCAATGTCTTTCTGGGCTTTGTCATCATCGTCATGTCGGCGCTGGGCTGGGCGCAGATGTCGCGCGAGGTGCGCGGCAAGACATTGGCGCTGGCGCGTATTGATTATGTGCGGGCCGCCATGGCCATCGGGGCCACGGATCGGCGCATCATCCTTCAGCATATTTTTCCCAATGTGATGAGCCATGTCATCGTGTCCGTGACGCTGGCCATTCCAAGCGTGGTGCTGTTGGAATCCTTCCTTGGGTTTCTGGGCTTTGCGGTGAAGCCGCCGCTGATTTCCTGGGGCCTGATGTTGCAGGATACCTCGACCTATTCCGTCATCGGGTCCTATCCGTGGATCCTGTCTCCCGTGGCTTTCGTGCTGATCACCGTGTTTGCGTTCAATGCGCTGGGCGATGGGTTGCGCGACGCCGTTGACCCTTATTGAGGAGGCCCCATTATGACACAGACGATCAATGCATTGGCGCCAGATCAAAGGCACGATCACACCAGCCTTTTGGGCGCGCCCATTATCGACGCCCGCCAACTGGCCGTGTCCTTCAAGGTCGAAGGCGGCACGGTGGAGGCGGTGAAGAACGTCTCCTTCCAGCTCTATCGGGGTGAAACCATTGCCGTTGTTGGCGAATCTGGCTCTGGCAAGTCGGTCACGGCCCGCAGCATCATGGGGCTTCTCACCAAGCGCGCCACCTTATCGGCCCGCTCCAGTATTGCCTATGACGGAAAGAATATCCTGAAATTCTCGGATCGCCAGCGCCGGGCGCTGCGTGGCAATCGCATCTCGATGATTTTTCAAGAGCCGATGAGTTCGCTCAATCCGGTCTACACCATCGGCACACAGATCGCGGAAGCCATCCGCGTGCACCAGCAAATGAGCAGTACGCAAGCCATGGAGCGCGCCATGGAGCTGTTGCGCCAAGTGCAAATCCCGGAGCCGGAGGCCCGTCTCAACCAATATCCGCATCAATTGTCTGGCGGTCAGCGCCAGCGCATCATGATTGCCATGGCGCTGGCGAATAATCCGGATGTGCTGATTGCCGATGAGCCGACAACGGCGCTGGATGTCACCGTGCAGGCGCAGATTCTCAACCTGATCCGCGATCTGCAAAAAAGCCTGGGCATGGCGGTGATCCTGATCACCCATGATTTGACGGTCGTTCGGCAGTTTTCAGACTATGTCTATGTGATGCAGAACGGTGAGGTGAAGGAGCACAACACCACGACGGCGCTGTTTGAACATCCGCAGCATTCCTACACTCGCCATCTACTGGCCTCGGAACCCAAGGGAATGGCCAATCCCATGCCGGTCGGCTCTGCCACCATTCTGGAAGGCCGCGATGTGCGCGTGTCTTTCATGCTCAAACATGGTGGCTTTTTCAAACCTCAGTTGAAAGAACTGGTGGCCGTCAACAGCCTTTCCATCACCCTGCACCGGCGTGAAACACTGGGTCTGGTGGGCGAGAGTGGTTCCGGCAAAACCACCTTTGGCCAAGCCCTCGTCAAACTGATGAGTGTTGATAGCGGCCAGATCCTGTTTGACGGCCAAGCCATAGAGAACAACAGCCGCGAACAGATGCGGCCCTTGCGCTCGCGTATGCAGGTGGTGTTTCAAGACCCGTTTTCCTCGCTCAACCCGCGCATGTCGGTGGGCCAGATCATTGAGGAAGGGCTCGTCGTCAACAATATTGGCGCAAGCCGCAGCGAGAGACTGGACCGCGTGCGCGAGGCGCTGATTAGCGCAGGCATGCCCGGCAATATCCTGTCGCGTTTCCCGCACGAATTTTCCGGTGGTCAACGCCAGCGGATTGCCATTGCGCGGGCGGTGGCGCTGGAGCCGGAATTCATTCTGCTGGATGAGCCGACATCGGCGCTCGATCTCTCCGTTCAGGCCCAGATCATCGACCTATTGCGCAAGCTTCAGGATGAAAAGGGCCTGAGCTATCTCTTCATTTCCCATGATCTCAAGGTTGTCCGCGCGCTTTGCCACCGGGTTGCGGTGATGCAGCACGGGCAGATCGTTGAGCAAGGACCTGTTGAGGACATCCTCAGCCATCCCAAAACCGCCTATACCCAGCGGCTCGTCAGAGCTGCTTTCAACGTCGCCACATAATCCCTAAGACAGCGAGACCCATCATGACAAAACAGCCCAAAATCACCTTCATTGGTGCCGGTTCCACCGTGTTCATGAAGAATATCATCGGCGACGTTCTGCAACGTCCGGCGCTATCAGGCGCGCGGATTGCGCTGATGGATATCAATCCGCAGCGTCTGGAAGAAAGCGAAGTTGTTGCCAGAAAGCTGATTTCCACCTTTGGCGCGTCCGCCACTGTTGAGACCTTTGCCGATCAGCGCAAAGCGCTGGAGGGGGCCAACTTCGTGGTCGTCGCCTTTCAAATCGGCGGTTATGAGCCTTGCACCGTCACCGATTTCGAGGTGCCAAAGAAATACGGCCTGCGCCAGACCATTGCCGACACATTGGGCGTTGGCGGCATCATGCGCGGTTTGCGCACCGTGCCGCATCTGTGGAGCATTTGCGAGGATATGATGCAGGTCTGCCCGCAAGCGATCATGCTGCAATATGTCAACCCGATGGCCATCAACACCTGGGCGATATCTGAGAAATATCCGGCTATCAAACAGGTTGGCCTGTGCCATTCGGTGCAGGGCACGGCGATGGAACTGGCAGAGGATCTGTCCATTCCCTATGAGGACATCCGCTACCGCTCTGCCGGCATCAATCACATGGCGTTTTACCTCAATTTTGAGCACCGCCAGCCGGATGGCTCCTACCGTGATCTCTATCCCGATCTGCTGCGCGGCTATCGTGAGGGGCGCGCACCCAAGCCAACCTGGAACCCGCGCTGCCCCAACAAGGTGCGTTATGAAATGCTGACGCGCCTTGGCTATTTCGTCACCGAAAGCTCGGAGCATTTTGCCGAATACACACCGTATTTCATCAAGGAAGGCCGCGAAGACCTGATTGAGAAATTCGGTATTCCGCTGGATGAATATCCCAAGCGCTGCATCGAGCAAGTCGAGCGATGGAAAGACCAGGCCGCCGCCTATCGCTCCGCAGACAAGATCGAAGTCAAGCCATCGAAGGAATATGCCTCGTCGATCATCAATTCGGTCTGGACGGGTGAGCCCTCGGTGATTTACGGCAACCTGCGCAACAATGGCTGCATCACCTCGCTACCGGACAATTGCGCCGTGGAAGTGCCCTGCCTTGTCGATGACAACGGCATTCAGCCCACCACCATCGGCGCCCTGCCACCGCAGCTCACAGCCCTGATGCGCACCAACATCAACGTGCAGGAACTGACGGTGGCTGCCTTGATCAACGAAAACCCCGAACACCTCTATCACGCCGCGATGATGGACCCGCATACAGCAGCCGAACTCGACCTCGACCAGATCTGGTCATTGACGACGGACCTGTTGAAGGCTCACGATCAGTGGATTCCGCAATGGGCCCGCATCGGAGGGGTGGCGTAATGACGACAACCTGTCAGGTTCAGATTGAACCTGACAGACTCGAGGGAAAACCAGTGTCCACTTTTCGCTGGTGCGATCGTTCAATTCTGTCTCATCGGTGCGGATACGGGGTAAACAATAACACATCGTTTTGCATCCGCGAAAGGTCACGGCAAAACAGCCGTGATCTCAAGCTCTTGATCACCAAGACTGACGACATCACCGACAGCCTTGCCGATAAGCGCCCTTGCCACCGGGGAGACATAGGAGATCGATCCTGCCTTCGGATCTGCTTCGTCTTCGCCGACGATACGATAGGTTTGGACGCGTCCATCATCACGGGTGAACGTCACGGTCGTCCCAAAAGAGACGCTATCAGCGGTGATCGGATCGGGCATGACCTGAGCCGTGTGAAGCCTCTCTTCAAGGTAGTTCAAATCCCGAAAAGGGCCGGCCATCTGCCGACGACGTTCATTGACGTCTTCAATTGCGCGCGCGGCATCATAGGCGTCACGTGCTTGCACACGTTGCCGCTCCAGCGCTTTTAATCCCGATTCCGTCACGAGATTCGGATGTGGCGAAATCGGGCGCTCGGGCAGTAGCGTTTCAGCTGCCGTTTCCGCACTGTCTTCCTTGGTAAATGCAACACTCATATTCGATCTCTATTCAGACTTTTCGACGCCTACAGTTTAATGTCGCCCTTCAAGGCATTGACAACCAATGCGAACGCCACGGACACCGGCGCTTTGAGCGAACGGCTATCATCGTGCGGGATAGTGTAGCATGAGACACGGTGTGCTCGTAGCGCCCACAGCAGAAAACTATCGCTGTTGCAGGAAACCTTGAAGGCGCGGTGCCATGAAATCGAGAAAGACACGAACGCGATGCGCCAGACGGCGTCCACCGAGCAAGCAGGGCCAGACTCCGTTCGTAATAGATCAGCCCCTCATCGGTCAGTGACAATCGGCGTGTCGACCGCTCCAGCAATCGGACGCCCAATCGCTGTTCGATCCGATTGAGGAGTTTGCTGACCGTTGACGGCGTCATCTGCAGCAGGCATGCCGCCTCGGAAAAACTACCCGCTTCCACCGCCCTCGTGAAAACCTGAATCTCGCCGATCCGGCGACCGAAGCAGGGGCAAACGTGCTGACTGCGGCAGTCCCGAAGATCGACATTCTCATCAACAATCTCGGCATCTACGAATCCAAGGATTTCAGCGATGACGATTGGCGCCGGTTTTTCGAGATCAATGTGCTGAGCGGTATCAGGCTCTCGCGGCATTACCTGCCGGACATGCTGGCGCGAAATTGGGGAAGAATAATCTTCATCTCCAGCGAAAGTGGCGTGCTGGTTCCGCCCAACATGATCCATTACGGCATGACAAAGACGGCGCAGCTCACCATCTCGCGCGGCCTTGCTGCAACCAACAAGGGCACGCGTGTCACTGTCAATACCGTCATGCCGGGGACCACACGCTCTGCCGGAATTGAGGATTTCATGCGCAGCGTCGCGAGCGATCCAAACCTGTCAGCCGACGCGATGGAAAGCGAATATTTCGCCAAGGAGCGTCCGAGGTCGTTGATCCAGCGAATGATCGAGCCAGAGGAAATTGCCAATCTCGTTGCCTATGTGGCAAGCCCATTGTCCGCTGCAACGAATGGCGCTGCCCTGCGCGTCGATGGCGGCATCACCCCGACGATCGTGTAATACGATGGAAAATTCGCAGCTTGCCAATCTCATTGGGCATTAATCCCAACGGTAGGCGAGTATGCACAACCGGAAAAGTCGCCGCGTTCGCGTTAATCATCGCGACGCGGTTGTCGCCGAGACCCTCTCCATTATTTCAGTAATCGCAATTAAATCTCAATTAATAATGCAATTGTTGGCAAGGATGTTTGGCGGCAATATGCCCTCATCAGACGAACAAAGGGGTCTGACGATACAGAAACAAGATCGCAGGACACGAACATGACCGACACCACTCTTCTTTCCCTGACACGTCGTGGCGTCCTGCTTTCCGGATCGGCCGTCGCCGCGACCGCGCTCACCGCATCATTCAGCTTTGCAGCCAAGCTCGCTGCGTCCACCAACACCTCAACCGAAGGAAACAAGACCATGGGTACTATCACCACCAAGGACGGCGTTGAAATCTTCTACAAGGATTGGGGCTCGAAGGATGCCCAGCCGATTGTTTTTCATCATGGCTGGCCGCTGTCATCCGATGACTGGGACGCACAGATGCTGTTCTTCCTCGCCAACGGTTACCGCGTGATTGCCCATGACCGGCGCGGCCACGGCCGCTCGGCGCAGGTTTCCGATGGTCATGACATGGACCATTATGCAGCTGATGCCTTCGCGGTCGTTGAAGCCCTCGACCTCAAGAACGCCGTCCATATCGGTCACTCCACCGGCGGAGGAGAAGTCGCCCGGTATGTGGCCAAGCATGGCCAGCCAGCCGGTCGCGTCGCCAAGGCGGTTCTGGTGTCTGCCGTCCCGCCGCTGATGCTGAAGACTGACGCCAATCCCGAAGGCCTGCCGATGGAAGTTTTCGACGGTTTCCGCTCAGCACTGGCTGCCAACCGCGCGCAGTTCTTCCGCGAAGTTCCCGCCGGTCCATTCTATGGCTTCAACCGCGACGGCGCCAAAGTCCAGGAGGGCGTGATCCAGAATTGGTGGCGTCAGGGTATGATGGGCAGCGCCAAGGCGCATTACGACGGCATCAGGGCTTTCTCTGAAACCGAGCAGACCGAGGATCTGAAGACGATAACCGTCCCAACTCTCGTTCTGCATGGTGAGGACGACCAGATCGTACCCATCGCCGATGCAGCACTGAAAGCTATCAAGCTGCTGAAGAATGGTACGCTCAAGACCTATCCCGGCTTCTCGCACGGTATGCTGACCGTCAATGCTGACGTGCTCAACGCCGACCTGCTGGCTTTCGTGAAGTCCTGATCCATAGGCGTGGCCGGGGTGGAAAGCCGCCACGGCCACGCTTCTTTTATTTTCGTTTGTCTTTCGGGAAAGTCGGGTTGCACTTCCCCAAGGCAAACTCTCATCTTTCGTCAGAATGCGGATTGATACGATGATGCAGTTAACGCCCGAGCTTGTTGCCCTGACCATCAGAGGCGTCCGCGACGACGGCCCGGAGCCTGGCTGGACACCCCTTACGGAAGCTGAACTTGATGAACTCGTCGACAGGATTGAAACCGAAGCGGGCAATGATCCTCTCCTGGTTTTTGCTTATGGCTCGCTGATCTGGAATCCCGAATTCGAACCAGCCAGTCGCCAACGCGCCACCGCTTACGGATGGCACAGGTCGTTTTCCCTCAAAATCGAGCGCTGGCGCGCCACCAGCACACAGCCCGGATTGATGCTAGCCCTGGAGCGCTGTGGACAGTGCGATGGCATTGTCTTCGAGCTTTCGGCTGAACGATGCCGCCGGGATCTGCGCGCCCTCGTCGCTCGGGAGATCAAGTATCGGGAGGTGAGGAGCATGGTCCGTTGGGTTTACGTGAAGACGGCAAACGGAGTTCAGCGCGCCCTGACATTCTGGGCAAGCACCAGCCGGCTTGGACTAACCAAGCCCTTGCCTGACGAGCAGTCAGCGACCTTGATAGCCAGCGCCTGCGGCGAGGGCGGATCATGCGCCGAATATCTCCACAAGACCATTGTCGACCTTCAGGCCGAAGGGATCCGTGACCGCAATCTCTGGCGTTTGCAGGCGCTGGTCGCTGCGGAAATAACCGCGCGTCACAGGGCCATGGGCACAGTAGGGCCTGTCACAGAGAGAGCAGGAGAGACGCCAGCAGGTCTTTGACAGGTTATCACTCAATCGAAGTGTTCATTTGGGCGGCCACCTGCTCCTCGAAAAATTTCGAGAAAGCCGCGATCCGAGGCGGTAGAGCCTGATAGGGCGGATAATAAAGTGTCAGCCATAGATCGGGCGGCGACCACCCTCGAAAGACGTGAACCAGGCGCCCTGTTTTCAAATGTTCCGAAACATGAAATCCCGGCAGCATCGCCACCCCGGCGCCATCTGCCACCATATCAGCCAGAACTTCTCCATTATTGGCGCTGAATGCCCCTCCGGCTGAAATCGTCATGCTTGATCCACCGTCCGACAGGACCCAGTTTTCCCGCCGGCTCTCGCCGCTATAGGCAAGGCAGTCATCCGGTGTCAGTTCGCCAGGATGCCGCATATCGACGAATTTACTTGCCGGTGCGGCAACAAGAATACGCGGCACGATATGGATCTTGCGCCAGATGGTGAACTTATCCGATGGCTGCGAGGAGATGCGGATCGCAAGGTCATAATCGTCGTCAACAATGTTCACCAGGCCATCCGACAGGGAAATCTCGAAGCTCATTTTTGGATAGAGCCTCCTGAATCCGGAGAGGATCGGCGGCAGTATGGCCTTGCCAAACCAGGTCGGAACGCTGATCCGCAACCGTCCCTCATCAGACTTGTTTGCGTTCTTGATATCGCGCCGCGCACTATCCAAGGCGGCCACCGCTGGCTGGATCTGAGCGGCAAAAATGGCGCCATCTGTCGTCAGGGCAACCTGACGGGTCGTTCGAACGAAGAGCTGGACACCAAGATCCCGCTCCAAGGCGGCGATTGCCCGGCTCACGGCGGCTGGTGTCATGTCGAGTTCGCGGGCGACCTGCGCAAAATTCCGCTTCTCGGCAGCCAGCAGAAACACTTTCAGCGTTTTATAGTCATTCATCTCGATTATTTCAAAATAGACATCTTATTCCGAATAAATATTGTAATTCTGCACATCAATCAATCCACTCGCCACGAAGACTCCGGTGTGACCGAACCGGCTACGAATTCGTCTCTCTCATCCTGCGTGTCTCCAGCGCCGCGACCATGACGACCGAACGAAGCTCTGCCGGTCGCACGGGCTTTGACAGGATTGGAATATCAGCCGATCCCAGGTCCTCTCTGACCCGCCCCTCGTCATGGCCGCTCATAACCACTGCGGGCACCTGCCTGCCGATCAGGTCCTGGACGATCTGGATGCATTCCGTGCCGGTGACGCCACCGCCGAGATCAAAGTCGGTGATCAACAGGTCAAAGTCCCCCACATGCCTGGGTATTGTCGCCTCGGCCTGGACGTGGCATCCCCATTTTCGCAGCAGGCTTGCCGTGGCGATCAATACGGCCTCATCGTCTTCCACCAGCAATATGCGCAGCCCGTCGATCGCCGCCGGATAGTGCCCGGCCGCCAGGGTCGATTGGGACCATTCTTGTTTATGCGTCACATGCAAGTTGCCGAGCGTGACGCTGGTTCCCTTGCCTGGATCCGACTTCAAATCCACGTCAATGTCGAGCAGGCGACCGAGACGCCGCACGATCGGAAGGCCAAGGCCGACCCCATCAATGTCCTTGTCGCCTCGCTCACGCACCTGGTAGAATTCCTCGAACACCCTGGCTTGATGTTCGCAGGGAATGCCGGGGCCTTGATCGCAGATCTGGACAGCAAGCCGGCCACCGCGATGCCGGCAACCAATGACGACATCTCGTCCCGCCGCATATTTGATGGCGTTGTTGACGATGTTTTGCACCATGGTGGTCAAAAGAGCCCTGTCTATCTCCACAACCGCGCTGCAGCTGACCGTTCGCAATGTAATGCCGCACTGCTGCGCCGCTTCCCGGTTCTGGCGCAACACGTCATCGATCACTTCGGCAATCGCGATCCTCTCATATTTCGGAGTAACCCTACCGCTATCCAGGGTCGAAATATCCAGCAGCGACTTGAACAGGCGCGATACGCTCTGGAGCGATCGGTCGATATTTTCAACCATTTGCAGTTCTTTCGGCTGCAGGTTGGCATCGCGCAGACAAGCAGTGAACAAACTGATGGCATGGATCGGTTGCCGAAGGTCATGGCTCGCTTGCGCCAGGAACCGCGATTTCGACAAGCTGGCCTCCTGGGCAATTTCATAGGCTTTGCGCAATCGTCCAAGCAAAGCATAGATATAGGCGGGTACGAGGACGGTCGTGGCCACCAATGTCAGGACCATGAAGGGATTTTCGCGCCAATAGGCATTGAAGTAGGTGATAATGGCAATCCCGGCGAGCGTGGCTGCCGTTGAAATTTTGAGATATGCTGGTCCAAAGCGCAGACCGTTGCCGACTGTCACCCACAACATGATTGCAAACAGCGGCAGAAACGTTTGACCTCCAACGGCAATGGTAAAGGTCAGAGCACCAAGGTCATGGGTAATGGTAATGGCGCGGCGCACTCTGTTTTCGCCGGGCCAACGTGCTATCCACCAGTATGCCGCAAGAGAAAACAGAAAATAATAGCTGAGAAGAGGCACGACGTTCCATGCCTCGACCGGTGTCGCTCCCATTAATATCGCTGGCAGAATGTAACTGATTGTCCCGGTGACAATAATGATACGAACCAGCGCTTGCGCCTTCTCCGTGTCAAACTCTTCATCCGCACGACCACTACGCACCGGCGCCTTGATACGAAAGGCAGTCTTCATCACGTTGCGAAAGTCGATCATGTCCCGTTACCCGTTCATCGACAAGGCCTTACCCCGGTTCGCACGGAAACGATCATCTGGCTATTAGCACATATGGACTGCGGATCGGAACAAGAGTGGATCCAAATGCTGCGCGTGAGTCTGTCAGGATCTAAAGTAAGGGGATGAGAAGAGCCATTTTTCAATGGCTCTTCTCATAATAAGCTGTCGTGGCGACCAAAATGCTCAGAAACAATGTCGGACAAGCTGAACTCAACGTCAGGCAATGTCAGGCAAGCCACCGATCAGTTTATCGAGGGTGATCGGATAGTGCCGCACCCGAACGCCCGTGGCGTTATAGATAGCATTGGCGATTGCCGCAGAGACACCGCAGAGGCCAAGTTCCCCTATACCCTTTGCCTTCATCGGCGATGACATCGGATCGGTTTCGTCCATAAAGATAACCTCCTGATGCGGAATATCGGCATGAACCGGAACCTCATATCCGGCAAGGTCGTGATTGACGAAAAAGCCTCGCTTTGCATCAACCACCAGTTCTTCCGACAGGGCGCCTCCGGCACCCATGGTCATTGCACCGATCACCTGACTGCGCGCCGTAATCGGATTGAGGATACGACCAGCCGCACACACTGCCAACATGCGCCGGATGCGTGTTTCGCCAGTGGCGACATCAACGCCAACCTCGACGAAATGCGCACCGAAGGTGGATTGCTGATGGGTCTTGGTGAGATCGCCCCACTCCATGGTGTCTTCGCCGACCAGCCCGTCCGGGCCAACGGCCTCGGCAAGCAGAACCGAGCGGTTTCCAGCTTTGACGCTCCCATCCTCAAAAACGATGTCATCGGAGTTAAAACCAAGTTTTTGGGTGATCGCCTCACGAAGTTTGACACACGCCGCATAGACGCCTGATGTCGCCGAATTGGCTCCGAACTGGCCACCAGAGCCCGCTGAAATCGGGAAACGAGAGTCTCCGAGATGCACGGCGACTTTATCGATGCCAACGCCCATCATTTCTGCGGCGGTCTGGGCGATGATCGTGTAACTGCCGGTTCCGATATCGGTCATGTCGGTCTCGACTGTAACAATGCCCTGGTTATCGAGTTTGACCCGGGCGCCTGATGGAAGGACCATGTTGTCGCGGAACGCGGCGGCGACGCCCATGCCGATCAACCAATTGCCCTGCCTGCGAGATCCGGCCTTCGGTCGATTATCCCAACCAAAGCGATCGGCACCGCGCTTCAGACAGCCGATCAGGTCCCGATGCGAGAATGGGCGCTCGGGATTTTCCGGGTCGACCTGGGTGTCATTGGCGATGCGAAACGCGATCGGGTCCATGCCAACCTTTTCGGCCATTTCATCCATGGCAATTTCCAGCGCCATCAGGCCGGGCGCCTCGCCCGGAGCGCGCATGGCGTTGCCCTCTGGAAGATCGAGGGTCGCAAGACGCATGGCCGTCATCCGGTTTGCACCGGCATAAAGAAGCCGCGTTTGATTGACCGCCACCTCAGGACCACCTCCGGCAAGATCGCCTGACCAGCTCTCATGCGCGATGGCGGTGATCTTTCCATCCCGCTCAGCGCCGATGCGAATGCGCTGGATCGTTGCCGGACGGTGGGTGGTGTTATTGATCACCAATGGACGCGGCAAGGCGACTTTCACAGGGCGTTTCGCCGCCCTTGCCGCGAAAGCGGCCAAAACGGCATCGGCCCGGAGAAACAGCTTGCCGCCGAAGCCGCCGCCGATAAACGGCGACATCAAATGGATCTTCTCCTTGTCAACGCCGAGGGTTGTGGCGAGATCAGAGCGCCACCAATCGATCATCTGGCTGGATGTCCACACGGTCACCTCGTCACCATCCCAAGCGGCAATTGAGGCATGCGGTTCCATCATCGCATGGGATTGGTCAGGCGTCGTATAGGATTGCTCAAGGGCGACTGGAGCGGTGCGGAAAGCTGTTTCGAAATCACCGACAGCCGTGTCCGGCTTCTGGGACTCATCCGGTTTTTTCGCCGTCTCTCGGGCAGCACTGAGATCAAATGTCCCCTTCTCCTCGTCATAGTCTACTTTAACCAGGGCAGCAGCAGCCCGCGCCTGCTCGAAAGTCTCCGCGACCACGACGGCAATTGCCTGATGATAATGCTGAACTTCATCGCCACCGAACAGGTTTGCAGTATTGAACTTGCCCTTCTCGCGCTTACCGACATCCAGAGTTGTCACCACAGAGATCACGCCATCAGCTTTCCTGGCTGCTGTCACATCCATGGCTTTGATCCGGCCTTTGGCAATTGCTGCCCCAACCGGGTAGCCATAGGCATAACGCGTGTTCGGATCACGCCACTCATAGGCATACATCGCCCGGCCGGTTGTCTTCAATTGACCATCGATGCGGTGAATCGGCTTACCGACGACCTTGAGGCGGTCGATTGGATTGGTTGTTGCAGGTGTGTCGAACTTCATGGGTCACCCCCTTGCTTCGGAAAGGACGGCGCCAAGCGTACGCTCTACAAGATCGACCTTGAACCGGTTCTGTTCAGTCGGACGGGCATCGGCGAGAATGGCTTTCGCCGTATCGCGAGCGCCTCTTGGCAGTTCCGCTTCTGCGGCTTCAATCCGCCATGGCTTATGGGCGACGCCGCCGACGGCAACACGTCCCGTACCATCCGCTTGAATGACAGCGCCGACTGAAATCAGCGCAAACGCATAGGACGCCCGGTCCCGGACCTTTCGATAGATATGCTTTCCGCCGATGGGTGGTGGAAGCAGGACGGCGGTCACGAATTCGCCGCGCTCCAATACGCTTTCGATATGCGGGGTCTCTCCTGGAAGACGATGGAAATCGGCAATCGGAATAGACCGGCGGCTGCCATCTGGTTTTACTGTTTCGATGGTCGCATCGAGCGCCCGCATGGCGATTGCCATATCGCTGGGATGGGTGGCGATGCAGGCATCACTTACCCCGACAACCGCATGTTGACGGCTGAACCCGCCAATGGCCGAGCAGCCGCTGCCCGGCTGACGCTTGTTGCATGGCTGGTTCGGATCATAGAAATACGGACAGCGGGTGCGCTGCAACAGGTTACCGGCCGTGGTCGCCTTATTGCGAAGTTGGCCGGAGGCACCGGCAACCAGGGCGCGTGACAACAGACCATAGTCACGGCGAACAGTCCCGTGCGCGGCAAGATCGGTGTTTCGCACGAGGGCACCGATACGCAAACCGCCATCATCAGTGGATTCGATTTTATCGAGACCAAGTCCATTCACATCGATGATATGGGTTGGCGTCTCGATTTCGAGTTTCATCAGATCGAGCAGGTTGGTGCCGCCAGCGATAAACCTGGCGTCCGGGTTGGCAGCAGCCGTCTTCACTGCGGCCTCGATCGAGGGCGCGCGCTCAAAGGTGAAAGCTCTCATGCCTTGATCCCTCCAACTTCGGAAATGGCGTCGACAATGTTGGAATAGGCGCCGCATCGACAGATGTTTCCGCTCATCCGCTCGCGGATTTCGGTGCCTGTCAATTGTGCAGGCCCGTTGAGGTCGGACGTCACGTGACTTGGGATATTCGCCTTGATTTCCTCAAGCACCGCTATGGAGGAACAGATTTGCCCGGGCGTACAGTAGCCGCACTGAAAACCATCATGCTTGACAAAGGCGGCCTGCATAGGATGAAGATTGCCAGGCTGACCGAGACCTTCGATCGTGGTGATCTCGTCGCCGTCATGCATGACGGCCAGCGTCAGACAGGCATTGATCCGCCGACCATCGACCATGACGGTGCAGGCTCCACATTGACCATGGTCACAACCCTTCTTCGTGCCCGTGAGATCCATGTGCTCGCGTAGCGCGTCGAGAAGGGTCGTGCGGTTGTCGACCTCAATCTCACGGCGCGCTCCATTGACGTTTAGCGTCACAGGTGTCGTTAATTTCATCTTGTCTCCTGCAGGCTGTGCTGCCACGCTCCTCTCGCCGGCTCCTGTGACCACGGCCGTTACAGCCGATGAGATAAGAAGATCCCGGCGGGAAAGATCCAGTTGGTTGCTGTTCGACATGTCCGCTCCCCTTTTCGGTGACATGGAATGAGGTCAAGACCACAGAACTCTTGCGTCATTTTCTAACGTAGGGTTGCGGAGTTTCACGGTGAGGTGCCGTTCATTGAATGAACTTATCGCTCCGTTTCCTAAATGGAGGTCCGGCAGGATAGTTCCCGCGATGGCGACATGAATGCAACGCAAAGGCGCATGCCCCGAATGTGGTCGGGTCATTTGACCTTTCGCACAGGAGCACTGAAGGGCCCGATGGTTTCCTAAAGAAGGCAGAGATTAACTGTCGATCAGGGTGTTAGGTTTTTCGCTTCAAGGCCGATGGTAATGGCCAGGAGGAACGCCACGACTGTCGCGGCCAGGAAAGCGAGGGTGAAGACGCCAACCGCCTTCAATCCTCCAATAGCCAAATCCTGCTTAAACCATCGAACCTCGGCTTGCGCGTACCAGAGTGTGGCAGCAGTCAGCGTCAGGAGACCGATCAGGACACCTTGTCCGTCGGGCATGAACATCAAGTCGAACGCCAGGCCGATGATGAATGCGAACGGCGCCGCGACATAACACTGGCTGAAGAAGGGCGGGCGGAGCGAGCTTCTGGTGATCCTTATCGACTTGCGCCGTAAAAGCGTGACTGCCATGCAAAGGGGATAGATCCCGAATAACACACCACGCGCGATGAGCAGGTTCGACACCGAACCCAGTTCCTTGGCGGCAACCGTGGTATCGTAAGTGGACGGAAAAGCAGTCGACAGCCCTTGGGACAGAAGCAGCGTGATAAGCAGGAACAAGGGAGGGCTCAGGGTATCGTCGTATTGATCCTCCGGTCTATCGGCAAGTTCGAGATCGGCGTATCGCATCATACTCAGAGGTCTCGTCACCGAGCGCCACACAGTGAGAGGATAAAACAGCAGCCAGGACACCAACTCGTAGAGCAATTCCTCAAGCGACTTGAGCAATTTCATGAAATCCAAGGCAGCCTCCCGTTTCGCCGCGTTGCCCATTTCACCGCGCTGTATGTCCGATACTCTTTGCTTAACAGCGCCGAGCAATCCCGTCACGAGACGAGTGTGATTTCTCAGAGAGGCCGCATTTGATGGATGGCATCAGTGGTCAATCGATCCGGTTCTAAAGTCCACCGATTGCAGAAAACCTCGCCGAAAACTGTAGGCATCAATGATCGGCCTGCGGCAAGTGTGACATGGCAGGGCGCTGAAGACGTCGAGGTAAGGCACGAGATCAAACCGCTTGCCTGCCGTCTTCCACCACACTCTATATCTCGATGGTTGTCACGTCGAATTGCGTCAAGATGGCAGGGCCGAAAGCGGTTGAAAGCGCCACGTCTGTGGCATCCCGTCCGATGGCCATGAGGATGCGGCCTATCCGGGGCTTGTTGTGTCGGGCATCAACCGTATGCCAGCGACCGCCGAGATAGACTTCAAACCATGCACTGAAATCCATTGGATTCGGATCATCAGGCACGCCTATATCCCCCAGATACCCGGTGCAGTAACGCGCCGGAATATTCATGCAACGGCATAGCGTGATCGCAAGATGCGCAAAATCGCGGCAAACGCCGGTTTGATCGGTAAAACCTCCAAAAGCCGTGCGGAGAAGATCAGCCTTCTGATAGTTGAAGGTGATATGGTTGTGGACGAAATCCAGGATCGCCTTCACCCGCGGCCAGCCCAAAGGGGTAAAGGAAAAGGTCTTCCAGGCGAAATCGGAAAGACGATCCGTATCGCAATACCGGCTGCCGAGCAGAAAGACGAGCACCTCATCCGGAAGATCCTTGATGTCATGCTGCCACGCATTTTCTGGCACAGGATCTGGAAGACCGCCATCGTAGATCTCGAATTCCGTAGAAATCGTTGTCAGTCCAGGTGGCGCGACGATGCGGCTACAGGCATTGCCGAAGCTATCAAAATAACCCCAGGCCTCGATCGGCCGGTCGAAACTCAGGACCTGGTCCTGCAGCAGATCGGTGCGACGGGATGGATGGATATTGAGCACCAGCAGCATGGCAGTCTCTTGCTGGCATTCGTAACCTATGCGAAATCCCGCGCGTATCTTCATGATGAATAGGCATCCTCTGATAAAAAACTTCCGAAATACGGGCTACGAATGTTCGTTCAGGCGGCAAAACGCTCAAGCGAGCGAGCTGTTCCATCTATGCTGCGGTATCGTTCAGATCATCGGTTGTAACGTTAACCTGGACGGACATCGTGTCGAAATCCGACGCGTCGCCGTCGTAGCTTCCGGAAAGCGGCACCGCTTGTTTTGGGTCACGCGCCACACCGACACGGATAAGATCGCGGTTTCCGACAATCCCGTTGGTGGGATCGAATTCCACCCATCCGGCACCGGGAAGATAGACCTGGCACCAGGCATGGGTGGAGCCGCCGCCAAGCTTCGTTGAGCCGTCGCGGTCGGGTACATAGATATAGCCGGTAACGAAACGGGCGGCGAGCCCGAGCGATCTGGCCGCCTCCATCATCAGCAGCGCAAAATCACGGCACGTGCCACGGCGAAGCCGGAGCGTCTCGAGCGGTGTCTGCGTTCCATGCTCGAGGCGCCGGGCATAGATGAAACTCTCGTGGATCGCATAACAAAGGGTCATCAGCAGGCGACCGGTTTCGGTCGGCTGACCGATCCGCACGAACTGCCGTGTCCATCTGCCAACCTCATCGTCTGGATCCGGAAAATGCCGTTTGATTGTCCGTTCCAGGTCGACCACTTCCTCCGGGTCGTATGCAAAAGGATAGTGGAGAGCTTCTGCATCGATCTGCAGATCCATTTCAACCTGCTGGGTATGGTCAAGCCGGATATTTGTCCCGAAGCAGAGTTCCCGCGCCTTGCCAGTAAACCCCACCAGCGCAACGCAATTGCCAAACACATCATGGATCCACCTGATGTAATCGGGTTTTGGACTGACATCCAGGTTAGAACTCAGAAGTGTCTGGTCAAAACTATCCCGCGGCCTGAACATCAATCTGTGCTCGCCGAATTCGACCGGTCTCTTATACCGATATGAGGTAATATGCCGGACAGAAAATATCGTCATTCAATCGCCAAACTGGAGTAGCGGAGGCACAGACTATCGTGGAAAGCAGCACGACTGCTGTAATACGCCCATCGTCTTGTCAGGCATTAGACTCCACTGACGGCTTTGCCGCAACGGATATTCCTGAAATTCGGAGTGTTTGCGCGTCTTTGATGTTTGATGCAAACAGGACGCGAGCGGCTGACCATCCAAAGTCAACGGCTGTCGGCGCGTCTGGCGGTCGGAAGGAGATCAGGCGCTGTCTGGATACAGTCCCTCCCCGCCGCCTTGGCTGCATAGAGCGCCGCGTCAGCCTGTAGAAGGAGGTCCGTCTTGCGCAGGCCCGGCATCGATTTCAAATTAGCGGCCCCGACGCTCACCGTGACGATGCGCTTTTCGCTTCCAACATGCTCGATGGCCAGAGTGCGCACGGCTGTACAAACGAGCTGCGCGACTGCCTCGGTTTCGGATATTGATGCATTCGGCAATACAACGGTCAGTTCCTCCCCACCATACCGCGCCACAATGCTTCCCGCAAATGACCTGGACGTCGCATGAACTGTGTTGGCGACAATCTGAAGACACTTATCCCCGGCCGGATGGCCATAGGTGTCGTTATAAGCCTTGAACCAATCGACATCGATAAGAAGAAGGCCAATATTGGCGCCTTGATCCTTGGCCCGGTCAAAAGCCTGGTCCATGGACGCTTCCAGACCACGGCGGTTCATCAAACCAGTCAATTCGTCTGTATCTGCCAACGCCGACAAGCGGTCGTTCAACTCATGCAACCGCGCCTCCCGTTGACAATGAAGAGTGATATCCGCGTAAACGATCATCGCCTCCCCCTCGCCCGTGATCCGCGTTCTTGCCTCGATTGAACGTCCGTCGGCCAGTTGAATCAGACGATCGCTGGGCCGGAACAGGCCTTCCGCAACACGATCGATGATAGGACCGATATCCGATTCAACGTGCGCTTCTTCATTGCGTTCGAAGGATGTCCGCAAGATTTCCCGGATGTTTTTCCCGGGCACCCTGACATCCGCCGTTTCCTTGAAGATATCGAGGTATCTCTGATTGGTAAAAACCAGCACGCCATCGCGGTCGAAAAGTGCCAAGCCATCCGCCATGGTCGCGAGCGCATCGGCGAGACGGATCTGTGCCGCGGCCAAATCCCTTTCAAGCCTTGTCCGCTTCATCTCCTGCGCAATGGCAAGAGCGGATAACAGGGTGGCTCCAAACAAGACCACCATGAATGGACCGACGGTCACGACGATCAGATTGCCCCAGACCTCAAAGGGACGGACAAAGAAGAAGCCGGCTACGCCGCTGACCGCGACGAACAAAGCAAGTGCTGCGATCTGCGGGAAAGTCGGGATCTTGCCGCGAAGCAATCGGCTTGCGATGATACCGATGCATGCAGCCGCGATGATTTGCGGGATGCCAACCGTTATGCCCACGCCTCCGATCATCAATCGCCTGATAATTCCCACAATAAGTGGTGGGATAGCCGCAATGGGGCCACCGAAGAAACCCGATATCGCGAGAAATGTATACCGGGTGTCCAGGAAAACACCGTCGGTGAAGCGAAATGGCAAGGCCATGGTCGCGACCAGCCCAACCGCCATGAGGCAGCCAAAAATCAACGAAAAGGCGCGCGATCCTTGGCGAGCGAGGTGTGGCCGGACAAATGTCCAGGTCGACGTTGTGATGGCAACGATTGCCAGGTTCGCAAGGAGTTCAGACCAAGGATACATTCAGTGCTCGCACGGTGATGCGATATTTATATCGGACCACTCTAAATAAAGCGATAGCGTGAATGGTTAAGAAGAGGCCGACCAAGGAAAGGTGTCGCTTCGCGGACTTGAAATCGAGCGGATGGAGGTTTGTGAAAGCCTGATCATTCTGTTTCCGCCTTCCCATCGACGGATTTCCGATGGAAGTGCGACGGGTAAATTTCACGCTAACGTCAAACCGTCATTTCTGCCGATCATTGGCATGTCACCATCAAAATTTCTGTGCAATGCGTCAGCAATCAAGAAAACAAGAGAGCCTCAGCCCTGTCTGGTTACAATCTAACCTGACAGGGCTGAGAGAGTGATTGCACAAAACCTCTGAATGGTGCCAGTAATCCAGTCCTGCGATGCCGTCTTCAGCAACTTACATTCGGAATGGGACGGCGATGCTTAATCCGGCCAGCGCAGCATGGAATCGAAGCGATGGCGGCCCCATTCTTCATGCGGCGTGTTGATCACTTCATTCGACGCTCTCGCCTTGTCGAGTTCTTCCACCAGACGGTCACGCACGATGACCTCTTGGCCCGGATGCAGATTGCAAGGATCGAGATAGAAATAATGATGTTCTGCCTCATGGTCGCGAACGATGATCGGCGGATTGCCACGGGCTAGCGCGCCTGCCAGATCATAGGCGCTGATATGGGCTTCTTGTGGTGAGAGGATCACCCGCAGGCGATCCAGCGGATTGTGGGTTGGGTCTGGCTCAACCAGCGCCGTTACACCGGGGCGGCCATCCAGCGCTTCTTTCCACAGATGCAGATAGCCGGTTTCAGTGGCGCGTACCGCTGCATGGTCACGCTTTTCCCAGGCTTCCAGCGCTGCCATGACGCCAAAGACGCTTTCCTTACCCACTTTCATGCCCCGGCCAATGCCCATGTTTTGCAAATAGGCATTGCGCACCAGATCCTTGCGCCCGGCAACAATGCCCGATGTGGGGCCGCCGAGGAATTTATGACCGGAATAGAGGGCAATATCCGCGCCCTGATCGAGGAAGGTCCGAAGGTCATATTCCGATGCGGCATCGACAATCACCGGCACACCGCGCGCATGGGCGATCTCGACAAATTCTTTCAAATGCAGAAGGCCATAATGCACCACGTGGTGCGAAACGACATAGACGGCGGCGGCGGTGTTTTCCGTAATGGCATTTTCCATATGGTAGCGGTGCGCAGACGTTGCCTGCCCCACCAGCACCACCTTGCCGCCGCCCAGACGGATGGATTGATCGACCGGCGCGCCATAGCTGACCAGATGGCCCATCTGTACCAGCACTTCGTTCTTGGTCGTGCTGACATCCGGCAGCTTTTCAATGGCCAGCAGATCCGGCCCGGTAATTGTGCCTGCCACGGCAAGGCTGATGCCTGCTGAGCATGAGGCGGTGATAAAACCTGCTTCAGCCCCGGTCAGCCGGGCAATAATGGCGCTGGCTTTGCACTGAAGATCACTGATTTCCACAAATTGCGGCAGAATCGCCGTCATGGCGGCAATCGCCTCCGGCACCACAATGGATGCGCCAAGGCTGGTCATGGTGCCGGAAACATTGATCACCGGGCGAAGGCCGAGCTGGGTGCGAATATCGTTGGTCATAAGCTTTTCCACTTGTTGTGGGCAAAGGCCCGTCATTTCTACAATCGACAGCTATGCCGTTATAATGTAATAGCCGATCATTCAGGTAAGGATCGTATGATGGATAGCAAGGCACGCACGGTATCGGTTGCCGTAGACAGCCAGCCCGTTGAGGCCCCGGCGGAGCGGCGCTCGCGCGTCAGCGGCATGGACCGCGCCTTGCAGGTGCTGGATCATCTGTATGAAACGGGCGCGCCCGTTGGTCCTTACGCCATTGCCAAGGCGGTTGGCGCACCGCTGTCCACCATTTACACCATCATTGACGATCTGGTGGACAAGAACATGCTGACCCGCAGTGGCGACGGGGCCATCTGGCTCGGCCCACGGCTTTACCATTATGGCCTTGCCTATTCCCGGTCGCTCGATTTTATCGGCATTGCCACGCAGGAAATGCATGATCTGTGCCGCGAAGCGGGCGAGACCGTGCAAGTGTGCGGTCGCGACAATGACCATATGCTGGTGTTGGCCATGGCCGAGGGGCCAAGCCATTTTCAGGTCGCCTCGCGGGTTGGCACCCGTGTGCCGCTGAACTGGACGGCGTCTGGCCGCCTTCTCGTTGGCCATTTGCCGGAAAAGGAGCGCATAGAACTGTTTGCCCATTGCGCCCGCTCGTCGCCAACCGGGCGTGCCGAGGTGGATGCGCGGACACTGTCGGATGCGGCGGCAAGGGCCTTTGAGCAGCGCCTGTCGATTCAGGCAGGCGAGTCCGATTATGCGGTGGCCTGTATTGCCTCGCCGATTTGTGATCGGGATGGTGCCTGTGTTGCTACCATCTCCATCGTCTTGCCAGAGCAAAAGGCATTTTCTGACGGCAATCCCTATGTGGGCCATGTTCAGGCCTCGGCGGAGCGGATCGAAAAGCGCATGGGTTGGCGGGTTCACTGAGAGGGCCTTTCTCATTCGTGCAACGCCACAATCACTTCGATTTCCACGGTGATATTGCCCGGCAGTGAGCCAAAACCAACCGCCGAGCGGGCGTGCTGACCCGCCTGCCCAAACACTTCCATGAACAGGTCTGAACAGCCATTGATCACCTGCGGATGATCGCGAAAATCCGGCGCGGCGTTGACCATGCCGAGCATTTTGACAATTTTGCGCACGCGGCAGAGATCACCCAGCGCATCATGCATCACGGCAATCAGGTTGATGCCGGTGAGGCGGGCGTGGCGATAGGCATCTTCCAGCGGCACGTCGTCACCAACTTTGCCGGAATAGAGAAAGCCATCTGCCTCGCGTGGACCTTGACCGGAGAGAAACAGCAGATTGCCTTCCCGCACATGGGTGACGAAATTGGCGATTGGCGGTGGGGATGGCGGCAGCGCAATGCCCAGAGCGGCAAGGCGCTCATAGGGTGTTGGCAATCCGGCATCGGTGGAGGGTGAAGTCATGCTCACGCGGTTTCCAGTTCTAGAATTATCGAATGCATTTCAACGCCACGAATACCCATGGCTGTGGCGCACCAGTTTGCGGGCGCGCGGAATGTAGCGGCTGGCGGCAATGGCCTCGCGGCCAATCACGGCATGGCGGGGCTCAAACAACTGGGTCAGGCGGGCAACATCGCCGTTGGAATCTGTTGCCTCGAGATCGGAATCGACCAGATCGAAAATGGTGAAATCCGCCTTTGCGCCCGGCACCAGCCGATCCTGCATCGATAACCGAATGACGGAGGCTGGCGCATGGGTGACCGCCTCCACCACCTTCTCAAACGGCATGCCCACTGAGAGCAGCTTGGACATGGTGGTGGCCAGATCCCAAACCGGAAAATTCATCGAATGCCCATGCAGATCGGTGGAGATGGAAAAGGGCAAAAGCCCCCGTTTGATGGCCGCTTCCGCCACCTTGAACGAGAAGGAGGCACCGCCATGGCCGATATCCAGCCGGATTCCTTCGCCAGCACAGCGCTCGGCGAGGTTATAAAGGTCTTCGTCCTCCATAATGCTGGACCCGGCCTTGCCGTTAAAGCAATGGGTGATGACATCGCCGGGGCCTAGAATTTCCAGCACTTCATCGTAAAGTGCGGGTGGTTCGCCAACATGCACCATCATTGGAATTTTCAGGATTTTGGCGACTTTCTTGCCGAGTTTGACCGGAGTTACGCCCCATGATCCGGTAATAACATGGCTGGCACGCACTTTCAGCCCAACAATATGCTCGCTGTTGTCCGCGTAGCATTCCAGAATGCGGTCGAGATCAATATCCTTGATGTCTCGCAGTTCCGGCACGCGGTTGCAGGCCACCAGACCAATCGAGCCGAGGTTCAAGAAGGCTTTGATCCGCTCCCGCGATGGTTCGATTATATATTCGCGAAAACCGTGGAAATTGGCTTCTCCGGCAGAGCCTGCATCGACCAGCGTGGTCACGCCGCGTTCGGCCCCGCATTCCGATGGGCGAATGGAAATATCCGTGCCGCCATGCCAGATATGCACGTGCAGATCGACCCAGCCGGGCGAAATCCAGGCCCCTTTGCCATCGATCACTTCGGCATCTTCTGTTAGGGCGATGTTTTGTCCGACCTTGATGATCTTGCCATCCGCGCCGATCAAAATATCGATGGCCTGCGGGGGTGTTGTCTCGCCAAAGGCCAGAGGACGCAGGTTTTTCAACAGCAGGAGGCCCAAGCCTTGTTCCTGTGGCAGCATGGTCAAATATCCTTTTGCAGTCTTGGGTCGAGCATGTCGCGCAAACCGTCACCGACGATCTGAAGCGACATCACAGAGAGAATGATGGCAAAGCCGGGAAACAGCGTCATCCAATCGGCCTGATCGACATATTGCCGACCAGCCGCAATCATGGTGCCCCAGGTAGGGATTTCCGGGCTGACGCCAACGCCCAGAAACGACAGGCCCGCCTCGGCCAGCATGGCGCTGGCGAACAGAAATGTAGCCTGCACCAGAATGGGCGACATCAGATTGCGCAGCACATGCCGCACCATGATGTGTGTGGTGGAAATACCAAGCGCACGGGCCGCTTCGATATAGGGCAACTCGCGGATCACCAGTGTGGAAGCCCGCACAATGCGGGCCAAGCGAGGTGCATAGACCACTGAGAGGGCAATGATCACGGTGGTGAGCGATGGCCCAAGCGCCGCTACCAATGCGATGGCCAGAAGAATATCCGGGAAAGCCATCATCGCATCAATCAGCCGGGCAATTGGGGTGTCCAGACGGTGAAAAAAGCCTGCGAGAAGTCCAAGCGTGACGCCAATCAGCGATGACAGCACCACGACGGAGGCCCCAACCAGCAGAGAGAGCCGCCCCGCATAAATCGTACGCGAAAATACATCGCGTCCAAACTCATCCGTGCCAAACCAGTAGATTCCGCTCGGCGGTTTGAGCCGGTTCATGATCGAAAGTTTATAGGGCGAATAAGGGGCGATCCACGGTGCCAACACCGCCAGAAGCACGAAGATGGCGAGAATGCATAGGCCAATCGCCACGGTCTTGCGGCGCAAAAGGCGGCGCAGAAAGCGCAAGGTTTCTGATTGCGGTGGGGGTGTGCTCTCAAAGGATATGGGTTGGGTCATCAGTAACGCACCCTCGGGTCAATCAGCAGATAGAGCATATCAATGGCGAAATTCACCAGCACATAGAGACCAGCAATCACCAGCAAGGCCCCTTGGATAACCGGATAATCGCGGCGCAAAACAGCAGAGACCACGAGACTGCCAATGCCGGGCAGGCCAAACACTGTCTCGGTGACAACCGCGCCGGAAATCAGCACCGCCGCCGTCAGCCCCACCACAGTGAGGATGGGGATCAAGGCGTTCTTCAGCGCATGACGTAGCACCACATGCCGCTCTTGCAGGCCTTTGGCGCGGGCGGTGCGCACAAAATCATCGCCCAGTACATCCAGCATAGAGGCACGGGTAAAGCGCAGGATCAGGGATGATGAGACCAGACCCAATGCGATGGCGGGCAAAGTCAGATGGTACATCCGTTCCAGAAAACTTGTTCCCGGCCCGCCGTAACCGGAGACGGGAAATAGTTGCAGCTTGACCGCAAAGAACTGCATGAGGATCAAACCAAGCCAGAAGCTGGGAATGCTGGCCGCCAGCATGGCAATGGCCGTCACCGCTTGATCGAGCCATGAGCCGCGTCGATAGGCGGCATAAATACCAATGGGCAGCGCCAGCACGCAGGCAATCAGCAGCGCAAACAGGGTGAGGAAAAAGGTTGGCTCGGCCCGTTGCAACAGGGCTGCCCCCACAGGCATATCCAGAAAGATCGAGCGGCCCAGATCACCCGTCAACAAGGCCCCGATATAAAACACGTATTGCGAGATCAGCGATTGATCCAGCCCCAGTTTGGAGCGCAGATCGGCAACATCTTGCGCTGACGCATCCGGCCCCAGCATGACGGCTGCGGGATCACCGGGGGTGACGCGCACGATGATGAACACAATGGTCACCACCAGAAACATCACCACAATCATGCCAAGCAGGCGCTTGACGATATAGCTGATCATGATCTGCCCTCTCGTCGCTTGGATTTATAGGGCATTGGCGGCAATCACGTCGCTGAGCCAATGGTAAGATTGTTTGGGAATGCGTTGCAGGGTGGGATAATCGACGTAAACCAAGCCAAACCGCTTGGAATAGCCACGGCCCCATTCGAAATTATCCATCAGCGACCAGGCGAAATAGCCTCTGATGTCATGGCCCTCATCCAGCGCATCCAGCAGCGCATTCAAATAGCCGTTGAAATAGGCGATGCGGTCGTTGTCGATCACCTTACGGTCTGGGCCAAGCGCATCCGGGTAGGAGGCACCGTTTTCAGTAATGTAAATGGTTGGCTTGCCATAGCGGGCGCTGGTATCGCGGATCTGCTCCAGAAAGGCCGCCGGATCAACTACCCAGTTGACATCGGTGAGTGGTCCCATGCCTGTTGGGGGTGCTGTTTCCGATACGCCAAAAGTGGTGTTTTTATTCGGGCCAACAAACACCGGATTATAGTGATTGAGGCCGAAGAAATCCATTTTTTGCGAAATGGCGTCCATGTCACCCGATTGAATGAAGGGCTGCATGGCATCGGCAATCGGCTCCGGGTAGGTGCCGAGCCAGAGTGGATCAACAGTCACCCTGCGCCACAGACAATCACCCAGAATGCGCGCTTCTTCATGGGCCGCATCGTCATAATGTGGGCGCACTGGGCCAAGGGAAACAATATTGCCCACCTCAGCTTGTGGTGCTTCTGCGCGCACTGCTGATACCGAATAACCATGGGCAAGATTGAGCGTGTGGATAGCCTGAAGGCTGGAAGGATAATCCTGCTTGCCGGGCGCGTGACGCCCGACATTGTAGGCCACCCATGGAATCACATTCGGTTCATTGATCGGCGCAAAACGTTTGACCCGATCACCAAAATGCCTGGTGATAACGGCGGCGTAATCGGCGAAAATCTTCGCCGTATCGCGATTGCGCCAGCCGCCGTTGTCTTCAACGGCGACAGGCATGTCCCAATGATGCAGGCAAATCCACGGCTCAATCCCCTCATGCAAGGCAAGATCGATCACCCGGTCGTAGAAATCCAATCCCCGTTGATTCACCTGCCCGCTGCCGGTTGGAAAAATGCGTGGCCATGCGGTGGAAAGCCGATAGGCCTTCACCCCAAGCCCGCGCATCAGCGCGATGTCTTCCGGGTAGCGGTGGTAATGGTCGCAGGCAATATCGGCGGTATCGCCATTGGTGGTGCGGCCCGGTGTGTGGCTGTAAACATCCCACACGCTGGGTCCGCGCCCATCGGCATGGACAGCACCTTCCGTTTGAAAGGCAGAGGCCGCCACGCCCCAGAGAAAATCAGGAGGAAAGGATCTCGACATGATGTATTGCTTCACTTTGAAAGGTAAAAACCGGGAAGGGTAAGAACCCGCTTATTTCTTGGAGCTGACATTCCAGAAGTAAGGCCATGGCGATGGATGAAAGCCCTCAAGCGTCTTGGCCTTGGCCGAGAGCGCATTGAAATCACCCACCTTGAACACCGGCGCATCCTCATAGAAGGTCTTCTGAATCTCCGCGAAAAGCTTCTGGCGCTTGGCAGGATCAGATTCTGCAATGAATGGCTCAATCGCCTTGGTTTTTTCAGGCGTCGACCACCAGCCGGGGTAGCTATCCGACATCCAGCCGTTCAGCACGGGCTCTGGCGGGAACGGGCCGTGGGTGATGAAAATATCCCACAAGGCAGGATCGGCACGGCGCGTTGTCAACGTGGCCCAATCATAGATTTGCAGATCAACCTTGAAGCCCGCAGCTTTCAGATATTCCGCCGCCACCTGCGCCATTTTGTAGTGAAATTCATATTGGCGGCTGGTGAGAATGCGCACTGGCTTGCCATCATAGCCCGCCTCTTTCATCAACTTGGCGGCGGCTTCAGGGTCGCCACTGCCATAGCGGGCAATGCCTTCCTTGGTGTGCCAAACATAGCCTTCAGGATAAAGCGCGCCATCAACGGCAAAGAATTCCGGGTTGCCAAAGGCGGCCAGCAGCATGTCCTGCGGGTTCAATGCTACCTGCACGGCATGACGCAAGGTCTTGCTAGTCATGATGCCCTGTTTGGTGTTCATCACAAACACCGGCGCACCGTAGGGCTTCAGCACCACGGGATCAGAGGCTTTTGAGCCTTTCAGGCGGTCATAGCTTTCCGGTGCGAGTGAGTCTGTGTAGTCAAACTGACCGGAGACTGCGCCTTCAAGCCGTGTGTTTGCATCTGGCACGGGAATGAAGCGGATTTCGTCGAGAATGGCTTTGCGTGCACCACCAAAGCCGTTCGCGGCATCGGTTCTGGGCACATAGCCATCAAACCGCACCAGTTGGATATATTGGTCTGGCTTGCGCTCTTTCAGCATATAGGGGCCAGTGCCGATGAATTTCGTCAAAGGATCGGCAATGGTGGATTTTGGAATGATCACGGCTGCGGAATTGTTGAAAGCCAGCAGCGACAACAGTGGCGCGTAAGGTTTTTTCAGCGTGATGCGAATGGCACTGTCGCCCTGCGCGGTCACCTTGTCGATATAGGCCACAACCTGTTTGCCGCGTGATGCGGTTGCGAGCCAGCGCTCAATCGAGGCCACTACGTCAGCGGATGTCATCACCGAGCCATCATGAAATTTCACGCCCGAGCGCAAGGTGATGTCATAGGTTTTGCCGTCATCACTGATGGTGGGCATGGTCTCAGCCAACAGCGGAATGACATTCCATTTGTCATCGAAGGTAAACAGCGTTTCAAACATATGCTGTGTGGTCATGCCGACCAGATCGGCGGTGGAGGCCATCGGGTCCAGTGTTGGCGGCTCGCCGATGGTTGCGACGTTGATGACCCCGCCCTTGTCTTGGGCCAGACCAGGCCCCGGCAAAAGTGCAAGTCCAGGTAAAAGTGCAAATGCCAGCGTTGCCAGCAATCCCAATTTGCGTTTCATGACGTTCCCCTTTTATTATTCTGTAATTACGCAATACAGATCATAATTAAAGACTATCGGAACGTCACGGCCTGTCAATGCCTGTTAGCGATGATGCACGAACTGAAAACAAAAAGCCGTACTGCCTGGAGGGCGCGAGATCTCTGATACGAAGATTCATTAAAAATGACTCTTCGTATTCCTTGTGAAAATATCTCAAGCATCTGATGCATTTGAGATATTTTCAATGTCTTCAAGTTGAGGATGCGTGAGCATGTCAGAGATTTGGTATGAATCAGAAAAACCAATGAAGGCCTCCGGATTGTGCGTGCTTTTAGCTCCGTATATACAGAACCTCGAAAAATATATTTTCACGGAAATAAGATAGAAGTGTCGCGATGACAGTACGATCCCGCACCCTCGAAACCTATGAGGTTCTGCGCCACGACTTGCTCAACGGCCGCTTTATCCCTGGGTCGAAGCTCAAGATCGATACTTTGTGTCGGCAACTTGGCGTCAGCCCAGGGGCGGTGCGAGAGGCTTTGGCGCGTCTGACATCAGATGGTCTGGTTGTCGCAGAGGCTCAGCGCGGATTTCATGTTACCCCGATCTCGATCGAAGATTTACAGGATTTGACCGAGGTACGGATAGAAATCGAACTTCGCTGCCTTCGCCGATCGATAGCCAAGGGGTCTTTGGCCTGGGAAGGTCATATCAAAGACATCAGCCATCAACTGCACCATACCTCGATGTCTGATCCTGACCGCAGCAATACCGTTAGTCCTGCCTGGACTGAACTTCATGCGGCATTCCATGATGCCTTGGTTCTCGCATGCGATAGTCGCTGGTGGCTGAAGCTTCGCGACTCCATGTTCTGGCAGGTCGAGCGATATAGACGCATGGCGGTCCCATTCATGAAAGAGCCCCGTCACGTTGACATTGAGCATGCTGAAATCGCTGAAGCCGTCCTGGCGCGCGACACAGAACTCGCATGTTCCCGGCTTGAAGCGCATCTACGCAAGACGAGTGATCTCCTTTTGCGTCTAGACGGCCCCTTTGAAGGCCTCTTTTCAAAACCGGGAAGCAACGTCAGTCATTCACTTTCACAAGCCGGATCGCCAGTCCCCACATCAACGTAAACCCCAGACAGTTCCCAACCATCAACGCCAGGCATTGTCATGCAATTTGGCGGCTTCCTCGCTCAGCAAAGGGCCGATAACCTCGACGCGGCGCTGGCCCGCCTCGAAAACCACACGGCATGGCAGGTCGAGTGTCGGATTTTCAGGATGATTGCCTGTCATCGCCTTCAATTGGCTCTCGCTCAAACCAAAAACCACCCGCCCAATCCCAGCCCAATAGGCCGCACCGGCACACATAGCACAAGGCTCGGCTGACGTGTACATGGTGCATTGATTCAGACGTTCGGGCGTGTAGGCTTGCGAGGCGCGGGTCATCAGAACTCGTTCTGCATGCCCCGTCATGTCGCGCGTCGGGTTATAGGCGTTTTCCTGTTCCATCAGCACCTTACCATCCGGCCCGACCAGAATAGCACCGAAAGGATGGTTGCCTGCTTCCTGGGCCCTCAGCGCGACCTTGAAGCTGAGACGAAGGAAGTATTCGTGATCGAGACCGGTCACGGGCGAAAACGTCATTGTCATACTCCTTGCAAAATCGGCTTGAAGGTGCGCGATGAAAAGTCGAATGACAAGCACAGTTTTCCGGCTTTATCGTTCGAGAAAATGAAACGGTGGGCCGCCAAATGCAACTCATCTCCTCTTCCGTAATCCTGCTGGATGCCTTCGCCCTCGCTGGTTCTTTCCGGGAAGCCGCTTAAAAACTGAATATGTCCGCCTCGGTGATCAACTGGCAGATCATCAGTCTGGAGCACGACACAGGACTGCCCTTGCTGGAACGATTGCCGCGTGGTGTGCAGCCCACAGCAGCAGGGAGCGGCTGCTTGCGGTCTACGGTTCCCACAGGAGAAATTCAGGGTGATGAGGAAAGAGGGCCTGCTTTCTCAGCTGGCATAGGGTCGTGCGGTTGCAAGGGTCTGGCCGGTTCAGGTTGAACCAGACAGACCCTAAAGGCAGGAGTATCTCAATCGGCTATCTGCCGATCAACGTTGATGGATTATCGCTCTTCGGCAACGAACCGGTTTTCGATTGAACCCAACCCGTTTACCTCGACGCGAACGACATCGCCCGGCTTCATGAAGGTTTCGGTTGCAATCCCAACATTGGACGGTGTTCCGGTTATGATGATGTCACCCGGTTCGAGAGTCATAACGGTTGAGAGATAGGAAATCTGATCCCAGATATCGTAGATCATGTCGCCCGTAGACGTGCGCTGTCTTTCCTCGCCATTCAGCGAGAGAGATAGCGTCAAATTGTGCGGATCTGGAACTTCGTCTGCCGTCGTGATCCAGGGGCCGATGGGGCCGTGGGTGTCAAAGCTCTTGCCGAGCGTATAGGTCGGTGAGCGGAACTGCCAGTCTCTGGCGGTGACATCATTGGCCACGAAATACCCGGCGATCACCGATTGCGCGTCTTCGCGCTTCACATGGCGGCACCGTTTGCCAATGATAAAACCCAGCTCAGCTTCATAATCGACCTTTTCGGAGACGCTGGGCAGCACCACATCGTCATAGGGTCCATTGATGCAGGTCACCTGTTTGTTGAACCACAATTGTGACTTTGGCGTGGGTATTCCTGCAGCTGCCGCTTCCTCGGCATGGGCCCTGTAGTTCATTCCGATCGCGAGAAACTTCCTGGGATCGGTGATTGGTGCAGCAAGCTGAACATCTGCCAAAACAAAAGAAGGGCCATCAAGCGCTTCGAAAGCCGGTCTTAATTCATCCAACCGCTCAATCAGCGCCTTCATTGAGCTTCCGCATTCAGGAGCTGCGGAACTCAGATCAATGATCTCAGAGCCCACGACTTTACCGAGTCGAGGCTTTCCCTCGACAATAAATCTTGCCAGTTTCATTCTATTATCCTTATTCCTGATCACCCGGTTCTACGGGACGAATGCTATTGACCGAAACTCCAATTCCCGGACCTGAGAAGGCTACCATTTCGGTTTTGACGATTTCAAAACACGGCATATCTGCCACGGCGTTGACGATATGAAAGGTTGTCGGGAGCTGTTCAAACGTTGCCTTGTGCCAGTTGAAGCTGCCCTTGGCCCGCCAGCGCTTGAACTCGTATCCATCGAAATTGATGGCATCCGGCTTGCCTGCCCCCGGCGGTGGCGCAGGCGTCGTGATATAAGCGACATCTGCTCCCCCACCCTGAAACGGGTTCGTCCGAGGTACGTATTTATAGTACATGGCCGCTCCACCCCCGGAACCAGGCAGGCTCGGCGGGGCATCATCCTCTTCCATTTCACCAAGAGCGATGTCGAAAAATTTAAAGCCGAACCAGGACGCTTCGCAGGATGCCGTGGCTTTTTCCTTATCCCAGGTGATTTCCGGCATGTCGCAAAACAGTTTTGGAAAGCCCATTTCATCCCGCCCAGTCAGGATCGCATCAGGAGCCCCCTCCCAGATAACCGGGCAGAAAGACCCCTCCAATCGTTCGGTCTTGCCTTGATAGGTTACGGGAAAATCAATCGACAAAATGCCATAGCCACGCCCCGCAAGCCAATAAAGGTTCTTGAACCAGGCGCAGGAGACGCTGATGAGCGGCTCTCCGCGCAAGCTCATCCCGGGAGGCAGAAGCGCCTCTAACTTATCCGCACTGGTGCGATAGGTAATGGCCATCCATTCGGCATTCATCGTACCGGTTTCTTCCAGCGCCCACATGCCGCCGCCCGGCTTTTGGCGGGGACCTACGGCCGGCCCGAATACCGTGGGCATCCGATAGCGGAACTCCTGATTGAATTTGAACCCCATAAATCGATCTCCCATCAAATATGACAGATGCCTCTAAATGGCGACGTAACCATCCAACTGGCCTCTGATAACTGGCTACACATCTCAACAATCCGCGCCCGCAAAAGAGAGCCGCCGCAGATGCGCAATGCGGGTGGCATTACGACGTTTAGGGGTAAATCAGACAAGTCATAGGAACCTCCCTTCCGAATTATAAATATTTTACTTTAAAAAATATATTTTTTAAAGCCTCGTCAATCAAAAAGGTTAAAGACTGTTCCCTGACTTTGCTTAGGGACCTCTCCGCGGAGAAAGCCCAAGGACGGTACTCAAGTCGAATGCGAGCGCCGCATAAATAACGACGCCATCCTTCTGCCGTTCGGTGGAAAAATCAGCGAAAGCAGAGTTCGGATTGATGATATAGGCGGCGCCGAAATCGAGAATGCCATTGCCGAAAATGCCCGTGCTTCCATGCACATCGAACATGAACATATCTTGTGGCTGCTTCTGATCGACGCCTGAGAAGAACCGCCGCGCATTGCGCTCGTACTCGGCTCGCTCCTCGCTGATACGAATATAGTGAACAGAGGCGCCGACACTTGCCAGCGGATTGGCTTGCCAGAACCCCGAATATTCAACACCTGCATAGGCTTCCCATGGATAGGAATGACCTTCACCGAAGTAATGCAAAATGCCGCCGTAAAGAGCGACGTTTTCCGGATTGAAACTATCCGAGGGATTGCTCCAAACCACCTTGCGGGTGTGCGCATATACTGCGGTCGTTCCGCTATCATGCGTGACGATCTTGGTATTGGCGCCGTAAGTCGGATTTCCCCATCCACTGTTGTAAAGCGTATCCTCATAAGGCGTGGACCGAAAATAGGCTCCAGCTTCAAGTTTAAACGGCTTGTCACTGTCCAGAAAGGTTTCGATATGGCGGACGTTGGCAACGGCAATATAGCCTTCGGCGTCTCCAACGCCCCATTCCCAACCTTCGCCATTCTGCCAGTTGTCCGGATTATCCTCGATCAAACCGAAGGCTAAAGTCGTGTTGGACGTCAGTTTATAGGCTGCTCGCCCGCCCCACACGGAACGCACATCATCCGGCAGGTTGAGGCTCACCCCCTGTGTCGCGTTTATACAGCTGATACCGCCGCAAAAGCCCCTGATCGAAAAATCCCGAGCCAATCCGATGCGGCCCGCTTCTATGGTCAAGCGGTCATCCAGAAAATCTGCCTCGAGCGAGAACCGGGCGAGAGCTGTATCGGTGGTGCCGGTGACCGGCGGAAGAAAGGCGGTCAAGTTGCCGGTGACATTCTTATTTGGCATGTTCACCGTTTCGGCAAATCTTATCCGAAGATCAGGCGTGAGATTGCCGGTAACGTCGATAAGGAACGATCCATAGCCGACTTTTCTGAAGCCATAGGCAGTCGCGCTCTGAGCGATATTGATATAGTCAACGCGCAGATCGATCCCATTGTCATGAAGCCAACGCCCGGCTTCTGCGAGCGGGCCGGAATAGACTGGCGGTGGGCCATCCAGAAAAGGTGGTTCTTGCGTACCAATCTCCGGATCGATGGCAAAGGCTGGAGCAGCCGTCGCAAACAGCAAAGGTATAGTGATCATGTATAGAATTCGCATTATTATCCTCCCCTAAGAATCGAACCTGCTCACTCCGTTGCATTTGGTTTGATTGACTGCTCCTCATTGCGACTGTGCTGCGGTGAAGCCTCTGACAAAGCGATGACGCAGACTGACAAGTCGATCAGGACCACCTCCCGTATGGTCCTGATGAAGCGAAGACGGCTATGCTGATCCGACGCCGATCGCCCCTAAGTGCCGGGACCGACATCATCGAAACAATGCTCGCAACGCTGCGTATGAAAGATGAGACATAGGATGCCGAAAGATTGGCCGTCCTTTCGACCAACACCAGCGCAGCGGTCTTGGTTATCATGGCTTCGGCTGTTTCATCCGGTGAACGTCTGACAAAAGCGCGGCGCCTTCAGCGCGGCAGCGAATAACGGTCGAACACAAGGTTCCGCCCATTTCTTCAGCATGACGATTGTTGTCGAAATGACTCTTCGTACCAGGATTGGCGACGGCATGCGTCATCGTTCCTTGTTTCAAGGCTTTCTCCTCCTCTTCTTTTAAATGTCGCGTGCGGCCTCCCAGCGCACGCTTCTCCTCGATCGGATCAACCAGCTGAGCCGGTTGATCCGCCACCCCTCCCCGAATAGCGGGGAAGAATTTACTCAAAAGCTGCTATCCGAGGTTTCCGGACCAGCATTGTCAGCAGCAATATTAAGTCACAGCATGATGATAGGTCGTCTCCCGGATACCGTGCTCCTCAACACAAGCCCCAAGAAAATCCATCGCCGAGCCGGGTAACGGCAAAATGTATAGGCCTCCTCTTTCCCGACCGCGCCTGCCAATCAATCGTCCCTCGCGCTGCCCGGATCAGACCTTAGGATCAAAGGCTATGCCGGGACGCAGGAAACCGGGTGTGGGAGGCGTGCCCCAAAGATTGAGCCAGCGTCCTGCCAGACCCTCCGAGATATCCCAGGTCCGTGGCTCGTAGGTCGCATCATTGTCGATGCGGTCAAGCTCGATGGAATTTTCCACCAGGCAACCATGGGGGTCGGCGTAATAGGTGAAGATATTGCCTCCGGCCCCGTGACGGCCCGGCCCCCAAACCATCGCCCGGTCCTTAAGGGTCAGATTGTCAGCAATTGCCGCGAGATCCTCAAGCGAGTGGAGATCAAAGGCATAATGGTGCAGCCCACTTTCACCCGGCCCCATCGCAATCGTGTGATGGAAACCGTCTTCGGCGCGGTACCACCGCAAGCCGTCCTCGCTTGTCATGTCCGAGAGCTTCATACCCAGCACCTTTGCGCAGAACTCGCCGAAGGCATGAGTATCGGGCGCGAAAGCGTTGATGTGCTCGATCCGGCGGGGTCTGGCACCGGGCGTCGAATAATTATACCGCCGCGGCTGGTTGCGGGCGATCGGCGTATGCACCTCGAAGATCGCACCGCCTGGGGCAACGATGCGCACGGCCTTGTCGTAGTGTTTTCCAAGCGGCTTGTCGTCGAGGACGGTCAGCCCGTCGGACAGCGCGCGTCGCTTCACCTCATCCACGGCGTCGGCGCTGACAGCTTCCAGACCGCAGGCCACGGCCTTGCCATCGCCCTTGATGTAGGTGAGTTCGTGATGGCGGTCGTTGCTGGAGAGATAGACCGTATCACCGTCCTGCTCCGTGATCCGAAGACCAACCACGTCACAAATATCTTTGGCCGCACCAAGCGGATCAGGCGAGGAGATGACTACATGTCCCATCTGCCGAATTAAATAGGTCATTTTCGTTCCTTCTATTTCACATCAAGTGCCGGGCTTTTCACATCAGGTTCCGGCCGCAAAGCCACCGAAAGCGCCACGGCAGAACAGCAAGGGTGGGCGATCCCGGACCACACTCAGTGTGAGCACATTGCCCATGACGAAGAGATGATCTCCCGCCTCATGCGCGCTATGCAGGGTGCAGTCGATCCAGGCGACAACGCCGTCGAAAACCGGCAGGTCAAGGCTGGAACGGCTGTGCGCAATATCCTGAAAGCGATCGGCATCCCGTTTCGCAAATCGCCCCGGAAGGTCGGATTGGTCATCGGCCAGGATATTCACGCAGAATGCGCCAGCTTTCGCGATCAACGGCCAGGTTTGCGAGCTATGCGCAGGCAAGAAACCAACAAGCGGTGGGTCCAGGGACACCGACGTGAATGAGCCAATTGTCATGCCAATCGGCTTATTGTCATGGTGCGCGGTCACAATGCAGACGCCGGTAGGGTAGTGACCCAGCGCGCGGCGAAATTCCGCCTGGTCGTGAGGGCTGAGTTGCTCAGCGGAGGCTCGTGCTTGGTTCAACATAGGATACCTCTCGTTATTGTGTCGCCAATCATGGGAAGGGCCGTATCGGGAGCGGCCTCATCCGGCTTTTGCCTGTGCGATACCGGATCACCGCACCCCTCCCCCTGACGTTGGTTTACTTTCCGGAAACTTCCGCCCCGGTCGGCCATTCTGGTGGGTAGTTCGGCAAAAGAGCGCCCAGCGCAACGGCAACCATTGTCAGCCCGGTCAAAATGGCAAACGGGACGAAATAGCTACCAGCCGCAGTCGCCATTGCGCTGGTCAGGAATGGCGTCAGGCCGAAGGACAGTGAGCAGATTGCCAGCGTCAAACCTTGGATTTGAGCAAAGGCTTTGGGTCCGAAATAACGGGCAACCAGGAACGGGCCGAGCGCAGATTCCGCACCCGTCGCAAATCCAAGAGAGCTCATTGCCACATAGAGCAGGAAAACCGAACCGTGATTGAAATAGGCAATGGTTAAGCCGATCGGAACCATGGCAAGCAGGGGTGCGATCACCCAAGGGCGTCTGCTGCGATCAAGGATCATGCCGCCAAGAAAAAGACCGACGACCGAAGCCACGAACAAAACAGATTGCGAAAATGCGATGTCGTTGAGATCAAAACCACGTTGCTGGAAGAAATCGACGGAGTTCTGTCGGACAGTCATCGGACCTGCGGCGGTGATCGCAAGAAAAAGCGTGATGAATATCCAGGTCTTGGTCCTGATCGCCGTCTTGAGTGGTATTCCGGCTGCATTCTCCAAATTCAGTGGGGAACCCGGCATGGGCAAGCGTTTGGAACCAGACGGCTTGGCGGGCTCAGAGATGAGAAAAAGCGCTGAGGGAATGCCAAGCACGGCGATGGTTGCTGCGACGACGAAGTAGGAACCGCTCCAACCAATGCCGCCCAGTTGGTGGAGGCCCGAGGCCGACCCATCACTGTTCGTCGCTCCATAAATCAACCACTGGAACAAGGGAGAAAAGAGCGCATTGGCGAAGCTTGAAAGCACCCCAACCAGTGCAAATCCGATCCCCCGATGCTCCGGAAACCAGCATGTGATGATTTTGAAAATCACGGCTAGGCTGGACATGAAGCCGAATAACGCGGCCAGGATGATCATGGGGGTCAAGATCCAGATCGTTCCGCTGACCAGCGGGATCATCGCGGTTGTCATGGCGTATAAAATGACTGCGGGTATAGCAACTGCTCTTGCCCCCCACCGATCTACCCAGGCGCCAGCAAGCGGCAGGATCAGCGGGGAGAGCAGCAACGGCAGCGCAACAAAAATCAGCAGCGCATCGGACTGCGCCCGATGGGTCTCCGCTGAGAAGGCTGCAATCACGAAAGGTGTCATAGCCGAAAGACCGGCAGGACTAATGACCATCAAGATCAGGCATCCAATCAAAGCCATCCTGGCTTTCCTGGGCGCACCAACCAAACTTGTGAAATATGCTCGTAATGTATTTCCCTCGAAAGGTGAAATAGTCGAAATTTGCGCCTGTTCCATGGAACATATGCCCCTTTTTTTTAATGCAGACGCCTGGCGATCCCTCCTCCAAAGACGGGGCTCGGCGCTGGTTTTATTTTCGACGATTGCGGCTGTCTGTTTCCTATCAATAAGAGATTATCGGGCCGCTCAGCCGACGAGCTCATCCCAGCCAGCGCGGGACGGTGCGGTGGACTTAGCGCCAAATGGGTTCGATCAAACACACTCGCGACATGTGTTCACGAGAGTGAGCAAACCTGCTGATTTCATCAGTCTAGAGCGCGCCCTGCACAATTGCTGGAACCGAAGCCTTGGTGCAAATTATGCAGGGCTATGCATGCTGGATTAAGTTTGCGTGCCTTATCACACGCAACACTCAACAGAGGTTGCCAATGGAAACTGGCAACCGGCGTTCTGAAAGACAAACTCTACAAAGAGCTCGAACGGCTGTCTGGCTCAAATCAACCCGGCAGACTTTAGTGTGGTGGCTTTGGCGGTATCATGGGTGCGCCCATTTTCTGGAAGGCACTCCAATGCTCAAGCAACTTTCCATTCCGCACCCGAAAAACGGTCAGAATATACCAGTCGTAGGTTTGCCCCGGGGCGGTGGGATCAGGCATCGGATGCTTCATCATCACGCACCCCATCTCCCCCTCAACAACGACGCTCACCACCGGAGGCGCCGGACCTCTACCCACTGGCACTTTTTTGAAATATTCAATCAGATTGGCCAGTCCATTACCGTTCGCATTCGGATCATGCTGAATATAGTCGTTGTCGGCATATTTCGTCATGATCTCGACGACATTCTCTTCAACCGTCCTGGCGCGCACCATCTTGGCAAGGTCGACCTGAAAATCGACAAGAAGGCGCTTTGTTGCGGCAACTTCCGGTGACGGCGATGCCGACACGGCCGCAATATAATCCTCCCTGTCCAGCCAGGTTTCATAAAGTTTCGGCTCGTGAATATGAGCGACACCGTCAATGATCGTGAAATCGCTCATATACTTAAGACCCCTTCGCTTCCAGATTAACGCGTTCCGGCACGGCACCGGCAAACATTGGGAAAGGTGTAATGCCAAGGAGACGCCGACCATTCACCTCCGCTTGAGGATCAAGCCGAACGGCACCGTGGGATGCCAGTACACGAACGTCACGGACAAAGCGCTGGATAGGGTTGCTGAGCGACATGGTCGATGACCCAAGCGTCTTCTGCAGCAGGTTAATGGCGTCTTCGCAAAGGCTTGCAACGTAAGCGAGGGTCAAGCTGATCTCTGAATCCTCGTCATGCGTAAAGTCTTGACCCTCCGCTGTCCGGGCATCGACCTGGTCTGCATAGCTCTCAATTGTCGCCTGGGCGACCTTGATCATGGCAAGCGCCTTGCCGGCCGCCACTTGCGCCGACGCCATGTCCGAAATTGTCGGATACGGAAGCGAAAAAGGCGGACGCTTCTTGGCCTGCTCCGCAAAACACGAAAGTGCCCCACGCGCCATACCGAGCGCAATCGACATATCACACAAGGACACGGTCACCAGATTGGCAAGCCCGCGCTGCTGATATCCAAAACCCTGGTATCGCGTATGCAATTGCTGGAAGCGCAGAGGATATTGGCTCAGATCAAGAAACCGGCGATCGGGCACAAAGACTTCTTCCTTGATGGCAAGGCTATTGCTGGCACTTCCAGACAAGCCCATGACGTGCCAGTCGTCCAAAATCTCATATTTCGAACGGTCAACGACAACAACGCCGCGCCCGGTACCACCAGCAACCTTTGGATCATATTCTATGCCCAGCATCGCCCATTTGGCGTGCTTGCACCCGCTACCGAATGCCCAGCGACCCTTGACCATCCAGCCGCCTTCGACTTTGCGACCTTCCCCGACTTTCGTCGCAAAAACGGACGCGCCGACAACGGTAGGGCCAGCCCAGCCTCGGGTATCTTCAAGAACTTCTCCAACAACCTCGCCCTCAAGGGCCAGCAGGTTCTTCACTCCAACGGCGACGAAACCAGCCCAGCCAGCCGATCCATCCGCCTCGCCCAGCGTGGCGATAATCTCGACCAGATCCCGCGCACCAAGGGCATAGCCGCCCCATTCCGCAGGCATGGCCATCTTGTAGATACCGATATCGCTGAGCGCCTTGAGAACATCCGGCGTCAAGGCGCCAATCTTCTCGCCTTCGCGAGCCTGCTCCCGAATGAGGGGAATAAGCGCCCTGGCCTTATCGCGGATATCACGACCCTTATCGGTCAGCCATTTCGACTCGACAGGAGATGAAGGCACTGCGGGCGGCATTGGGGGAAGGCCGGACATGGGCGGCAAACCGGGCATGGGTGGCATCCCTGGTGCGGGCTGCCCACTGGGCGCGGGCGGCAGGCCGGGCATGAGCGACAAGTCACTAGAAAGTGCGGACATCCTTGAATTACCTCCATATTTCCAAGACGTGGTACTGTTCTAAACGGTACAGTACAGTTGTGTCAATTGATTTTTTTCAAAGCCTCGGAGATTGCACTTTTGTGAAGGAAGGTTAAGAAACTAAGCCCTTGATTGCCCCTCTTTTTGGACAGAGACCACGCGCCGTGCCTGTGACATGCCTCCCTTGGGGCCTTGAATGGACTGCTGCGCTCATGTAGGAGCTGAGGTATGCCTCATCCACGAAACAAGAATTCTAGATCAAAACGAGAGTTGATCATGGCCGCTGCCGTCGATCTGCTTTTGGCCAATGGATATGAGAGAACCTCTATGGATGCGGTGGCCGCCAAGGCCGGCGTTTCAAAGACGACTGTCTATGCACATTTTTCCGACAAGCTTGAATTATTTCATGCTGTCATGACACATGCCGCTTCCGATTTCGCGCTGGACCTCGGCAGCGTTGTGGAAAGTCGATCCGTCGCAGATCCCCTGGAGCAATTGACAAGCGTGCTGCTTGAGGTTGTGAAGGCCGCATCCGCCCCTGAGCTGACCGCCTATTTCCGGGTTCTCATTGCAGAAATCGACAGACGCAGCGAACTGCAAGCCATGTCTGATCAGGTCCAGTCAGATATGCCTGACGTGATCCGCATCATTGCCTCGCTCATCGTGAAAGTTGCCGCCACCCGCGGCTATGTCGTTGAAGATCCTGAACGCTATGCCACATTGCTGGTGCGCATGACAGCACCGGGAACTCAGTTCGACATCCTCGTCGCAAACTTCCGGCCCTCGGACGAAATACTCGCAGCCCATATCGGCCTCATCGTCCGCATCTTCTTCGATGGCATAGGACCGAAAGACAGCGACACCAAGGCCGTAAACCTACCCCCGCTCTATCTCTATCCAATCAGACGATAAAAGCCGGGCTCGGGTTTCTATCAGCATCAGCAGTCGACCGGCATCCACAAATCGTGCTTGCTGCCACCGGGCTTTCCACAAGCCGATAACTGTATTATCAAAAAGATGATCATGTCGTTCTCATCGAATGAACTTGACATTTGCTAGGCCAACTGTGGCAATCTGGAGTGTGCCGCGAACGGAATCAAATGTCGAAGTGAGACCACTGGAGCAATTCGAGGAAAAGTGGCGCGCGCCTTTACGTCTGGAAATTTATAAAAACAAAGACTTAGAAAGTTTCTGCGTTACAATGAAACGCAGAAATTCTGTTACATTCGACATCAAGGGTTGTGGGAGGTTTAATCAGCCTATCGAATGATTGGGAGCAGTATATTCGCATACAAGCACGGGGAGGAGACCGGGTGGAAAAGAATACAAGTGCGACTTCGATCATCTGCGTATCATCTCGTGACGCTGCGCCAAGGGCGGTCACGGCAGACACAGAATTGGCAAGCCCGACACCGGGACAGATCCGCAAGGCTGTGGATCAGCTCTGCAACGGCAACACGTTCGCAACGGCAAAGCGCTCCCGGCAGCTGCTACAGTATCTTGTCGAGGAGGCGCTCTCAGGTCGCGCGAATGCCATTGGCGAACATGCGATCGCCCAGGACGTCTTTGGCAAAGATGAGCATTTCGATCCGCGGATCGATACATGTGTCCGGACCGAAGCCTGGCGCCTTCGCAACCGATTGCAAAGCTACTACGAACATGAGGGACGCTTCGATGTCGTGAGGGTGGCCTTCATGCCCCGCTCACTCGTGCCGATCTTCTCCTCCCAGCCGTCCTTGCCCGTGGCGGAAATAAAAGAGTTTCCGCGCCGGATTGGCATTCATCTGGACTGCGAACCCAATGCCGGAGAGAGCGAGCAGCATCTGGCGCGGCGGCTACTTGAAGAGATTGCCAGTAGCCTTTTCAAGCTTTCTTCAATAATCCCGGTTCTTCCCGGCGGAGCGAGTAGATCAGAGCTGGAATTACGCTGCGCCATTCGCTCAGATGAGCAATGGATCAGGATCGTGACGACAATGGTCGATCTGGATGGCCTGGTTCAGGCAAGCAAAACGTTTTCCTTCCCACGCAATTCCGAGAGACCCTCTCCCACCTTGATAGCCAATGCCATCGGCGAAATGGTTTCAGATTCGCTGTCACGCAACGTCGCGGGTCAGGCCGTGGACATACCAGGCGATTCGGACGAGAACCGGTTTCTCGACCAGCTTCTGCGCGGCTCCCACATCAACCGGCGTGAGCGATTGATCGAGCTGCGCGCCGCCGTCTTGCGCTATGAACAAATCATCTCGGACGACCCCTTGGATCAATTGTCCCACCGCAGGCTTATTGGAGCTTTAGGACAGTTTTTATCGCTTGCGCCGGGATCGATATCCAGGGTGATGCCCAAGCTGGCCGCCTCTGCCCACAGCGCTTTGTCGCTGAATGGCAACCTCAGCGACGTCTGGCTGATCTTGGGTTGGGCTTCGAGCTACGCTTATGACTGGCCACAGACCGAACGCGCATGCCGCCGGGCCATTGCTATCACTCCGCTCGACCCTTCGCCCTACATATTGCTTGCATTGACCTATCTGCAAAGCGGACAGATCGTTTCTGCGCTGCAAATAGCGGAGGAAGCGATCAATCTCGATCCTTATTCTCCCATGGTCGCCAATGTCTATGCGCTGACCCTGAATGCAGCCCGCCGTTTCAGGGAGGCGGCGAAAGTCGCACGCGACGCACTTGAAGCCGAACCCGGCTTTGTTAAGTTACGACTTACCTATGGAGAGGCCAAGCTCAATATGGGTCAGATTGATAGCGCTATTGAAGAATTTACCGCTGCCTCACACATCATGACCGAAGATGCCACGGCCTGTGGGCTGCTAGGCCTTGCCTATGGACTTTCAGGCGAAATATCAGAGGCGGGTCGTCTTCTTTCCAGAGTGAAGCAGTCACCGAATCTGCGAGGCCAGGCTGTGCATGCGGAAGCGATGATCCATCTCGGGCTCGGCGCTCGTGATGAAGCCATTAGCGCTTTGGAGCTAGCGGTAACACGAAGAGGCACACCAGGGCTGTTTCTGGCAAATGCCGTTTTCGATCCCATTCGGAGTGACAGCCGCTTTTCAAAAATTCAACACCAGATGGAGCTGGCACATTAAGCCCAGGATCTCGGCAACAGAGCCGTGTGAGCAACTATCAACCACAGGAACACGGCCATGCTGCGACGGGGCAATAGCACTGCGCCCCTCTCACTGGCGCACTCCACCAAGATCCATGTTCAAGCAGACGTCAATGATACACAACCCCTTGATATAAAAATCCTTTCGATCAGACTTTCACACGCTGCACGCCGATTGCGATAATGGAGGCGAGCACTGTGTAGACACAGCAAGCCAGTGCCTGCCAAGACAAAGGAAAGCCAGCATCAATCAGCAATCCCATGATAACAGGTGAAGCCCCGCTTGCTATAACGGATCCGGCTTCGACCGCAGAGCGTACTCGCGCCAACTCAGTGGCTCCAAAAAGCTCGACCCAAAGGGCGGTGGCAAGCGTGGACCCGAAGGCAGAGGATATGCCCATCAGAACCATATAGACCAGCGCAACCCATGACGATGAAAGCAATCCCAGCGCAAGCATTCCAATGGCTTGCGGCAACAGAAAATACGGCAGAATTCGCTTCGTCCCAAAACGGTCGATGACGGGACCAATCACCACGACGGATACCGCCTGTACAATGGCAAAGACCACAAATCCGGCAGCGAGCCATGCGATGTCCCAATGTTTCTGCTCGGCCAGACGGCCTTGATGGAAGAAGAAGCCAGTGACGATGAAGGGGCTAGCCAGAACAGCTGGCAGTGTCATCAGTAACCGTCGGTCGAGCAACAGGGATGTTTGCCGGGGCTCGGTTGAAGCTTGTCCTTTGGGTCTGCGCTGACGCAAAGGCCGATCGCCCGCCCTTGGCAAGACCGTGAGTGCTACGCCGACCCCGGCGATGACAAAGAGCGCGTTGATAGCCCAGGATGCACGCCAACCGAACGTGTCGTTCATCATCACTCCGGCGAGTGGAAAAATTGCCTGCGCGACAGACATGCCGAGAGCGATTATGCCGAGCGCTTTACCTGCATCTGCTGGAAACGTGCGGGCTGTTGCAGTCAGCGCCGTATGAACCATCAAACCCTGGCCGCCCAGGCGCAGCAGGTAGAATGCAAGCAGGAGCACATAGATATTTGGACTGAACGACACCAGTCCACATGCGCAAGCCAGCAGAACGGCCACGGCCCAACTGAACGCTCTTACCGTTGTGTAGTCGATCAGGCGTCCGGCCCAGGTGAGGGTCAGGGCGCTTAAAAACGTGCCTATTGCATAGACAGTCCCCAAGCCGCCGTCGCTTAAACGAAAAGCCTCGCGAAAATGCGCCCCCGAGATCGAAATGAAATAGGTTTGGCCGAAGCTGGAAATGGCCAGAAGCATTGCGCCAAATGTCAGATGCTGCCAATTGCGGCTGGAAAATTCCCAATAGTTTTTGATCATTCTGGACTTTCAAGCAAGGACAATGGCGCAAGCCAGAATTCCTGCATGTTACATGACAGCGCTGTGCGTTTTAAAAACCGCACAGAAGAGAGTGTTCGATTCGAGATCAGCGGAAAATCAACACAGGCACTTTGCAGGCCCGGATCATTTCCGTTGTCGTTGACCCGAGGAAAAGTGCGCGCAGCCTGGAATGGCTATAGGCGCCCATCATGAGCATGTCATATGCCTCACGCTCGACAATGTCAGAAATCGCCTTATCCGGTTGCCCCGCAACGATGGCGGTCTCAACCGGCACGCCCACATCCGTAAACCTAAGCTTACCTTCAGCAAGGGCTTGACGGGCTTCCGGCGTATCATCCCCCACCGTCACCAGTTTGATAGAAAGTCCGGAAAACATCAGATTTCCTGATATATAGTCAACCGCCTTCATCGCCATTGCGCCGCCGTCATAGGCGATCAGCACTTTGTGGATCGGCTTGAAGGCACGTGATGCGATGGCGATCATCTTGTGACTGGAGCGGACTACCCGTTCGAGATTTGAGCCAAGGTGCAATTGCGCAAAATCGGCGCCTTCGCCACGCTTGCCAATCACGATCAGGTCGGCGCTTTCCTCCAGCTCTTGCAGGGTTTCAGCCAGATCGCCATTGCGCAGCATGGTGTTGACGCTATCGATCCCCATGGCTTGAAGGCGCGCCTTTGCGTCTTCCAGCAAAAGCCGTCCACGGTGTTGGGCGGTTCTTGCTTTTTGCGCGTCCAGTTCCGCCAGTTCCGCCAGAAGCGCCGTTCGGGCGCCCAAGCCGATATTGCCGCTGAGATTGACCGGCTCCGTGGAAAGGTCCCGACGGCCAATGACGTGCAGAATGTCCACGGACACCTCGGATCGGCCGGCAATCCATACGATATGATCGCAGACGCTCTGGGCATATATCGAACCGTCTATCAGTCCTATGATCTTGATCATGATTGTCTCCCTCAATGGCCCATAAGGCGTTCCATGGCGCCGGGCTTGTCGTGAATTGCGAGCTTGTCAACGATTGTCTCGCTTGCCCGGTTCAGCCCGAGGATAGATACCTCGGCTCCCTCCCTGCGGAATTTCAGCACGATCATATCCAGTGCCGCGACACTGGATATGTCCCAGATATGGGCGTGGGATACGTCGATGATGACGTTCTCCAAGGCTTCCTTGAATTCGAATGCCTGGTTGAAATCCTCGACGGAGGCGAAGAAGATTTGACCTTCGACCTTGTAAGTGCGCGTTTTGCCATCCGGTGAGAGGATCGAGGTTATCTGGAATATCTGGGCGATTTTCCAGGCGAAGAAAACCGCCGATAACAGCACGCCAACCAGGACACCGACGGCCAGATTATGGGTGGCGACGACGCCGATCACCGTCGCGATCATCACGAAGGAGGATGAGCGCGGGTGATCCTTCAGATTGCGGATCGATGACCAGGAAAAGGTGCCGATGGACACCATGATCATGATCGCCACAAGGGCGGCCATGGGAATTTGACGCACCCATTGCCCAAGCACGAGAATCACGAACAGCAGGAAAACACCGGCGCACAAACTCGACAATCTGCCGCGCCCACCGGATTTCACATTGATCATCGACTGGCCGATCATCGCGCAGCCTGCCATGCCCCCCAAAAACCCGGTTATCGTATTGGCAACGCCCTGGCCGATGCATTCGCGGTTCTTGTTGCTCGGCGTATCCGTCAGGTCATCAACAATGGCAGCGGTCATCAGCGTTTCGAGCAGGCCGACAACGGCAACTGCCGCAGAATAGGGCAGAATGATCAGAAAGGTTTCAATATTCAGAGGGATATTGGGAAGGAGCAGGAACGGCAATGTTGAGGGCAACTCACCCATGTCGCCAACAGTTCGTATATCCAACCCGAAATAGATCGAAATCGCCGTCAATATCACAATACAGACGAGAGGCGACGGAATGGCCTTCGTCACATAAGGGAACAGATATATGATTGCCAAACCCGCAGCCACCAGGACATAGGTCAGCGCGGGAACATGGATCAACTCCGGCAGCTGGGCCATAAAGATCAATATTGCCAATGCATTGACAAAGCCCGTCATGACGGACTTCGACACGAAACGCATCAGGCGGCCGAGCTTCAGCAGACCGGCTATAATCTGGATGACGCCGGCCAATATGGTGGCGGCCAGCAGATATTCGACGCCGTGTGTTTTGGCCAGCGTGATCATCAACACGGCGGTGGCGGCGGTCGCGGCAGAGATCATCCCGGGCCTGCCACCCACAAACGCGATCAGCACCGAAATGGAGAAGGACGCATAAAGGCCAACCTTGGGGTCGACGCCAGCGATGATGGAGAAGGCGATGGCTTCTGGAATAAGCGCCAGGGCCACAACGACGCCAGCCAGCGCATCGCCTTTGATATTGCCGAACCATTCCGTTCGAGCCTGATGTAAACTATTGCTAGACAATGATATTTCTCCTGACCGCCAAATATTTCGGCCAATCTTGAGCAGGGCGCTGAATGCCCTGCAGCTGTGATGATGAATGGATGAATGCCCGCGCCTATTCGGCGACACGGCTCAACGGAACGGGCTTGCAGATCTCCAGCTCCCGCAGGCGGCTTTCAGCGGCATGAATGTAATCGCGCCGCAGAGGAGCGGCGGACTGATCGCGCGCCAGCTGAATTTGAAAAACCATCATCCCTTGATACCGAAATGCGGTCTCCGATGACGCGAGATAAAATTCCCACATGCGGGCGAACCGCTCGTCATAAAGGGCCACCGCTTCGTCCCGCCGGGCCAGGAACCGCTCGCGCCAAGCTTTCAAGGTTTCGGCATAGTGCAGGCGCAATATTTCGATATCGCAGACCACCAGCCCCTGCCGTTCGATTGCCGCCAGCACTTCCGAAAGAGATGGAATATAGCCGCCTGGAAAGATGTATTTCTGTATCCAGGGATTGGTATGAGAGGGTCCATCGAATACGCCGATGGAATGCAACAGCATCACCCCGTCAGGCTTGAGCAACGCCCGGATTTTCGCAAAAAACTCATCGAAATGGCCAATCCCGACATGTTCAAACATGCCGACGGAAACGATCCGATCGAATTGTTGCTTGATATCCCGATAATCTTGCAGCAAAAATCGAGGCCGACGCGAGGATGCAATGTCCTTGGCACGACCATTCGAAATTGCATGCTGATGTTGCGACAACGTGACGCCCGTGACGTCTGCCTGGGTCATCTCGGACAGATAGAGCCCAATTCCACCCCATCCTGATCCGATATCGAGAACACGATGCTCCGGCTCGATCAACAGCTTGGCAGCCAGATGCCGTTTTTTGGCAAGCTGCGCGTCTTCCAGTGAACTGCCCCGCCCCTCGAAATAAGCACAGGAATACTGGCTGTCTGAATCGAGAAATAACCGATAGAGCGAGCCATCGAGGTCGTAATGGTGCGCCACATTGCTCTTTGAGCGCCCGACAGGACTATATTGCTGGATACGCCGTATCAAGCGCGTGAACCGGCGCATAAATCGGGCGACGCCCGTCAGGCGATCCACGCCCGTGTTCTGAAATACCAGTTCAAGCAGTTTATAGAGGGTGCCTTGCTCAATGCGCAACCTGCCGTCCATAAACGCCTCGCCAAGCGCGAGCTCTGGATTGAACATAATGTAGCGTTGGGTTGCGCGGTCTGCGAAACGGATAACGATCGGCTTGCCGCTTTCGTCTCCAAAACGCATATGTTGACCATCGCAGGTAATGACAATGAGGTTGCCCACCTTGATGTGGTGGGACATGAAACGAGTGAAAAACGAAGACATTCAATATCCTGAAATGCGTCGTCGTACCCTGAAAACATGCGTCATCGAACTGAAAACCCATATATGGGCTGATCAGTGGAGACTGATAACGTTAGACATGATCAAGCCGCTCTGTAGAGACGGCTATCGATTCTAACAAATATCAAGAAATTTTCATTTTCATGGGTTTAATCAACGGATAGCTCATCACGTCTGAGATGACGTTATTGAGTTAACTGTGGCCGGGGGATAGGCGCCCGGAGAAGCCACTCGTCAAAACGAGTCCGATGCAGGGAAATTACTGCTACAAAATCCTGCGGATTGCAAGACACATATATGTTGTTTTTTATAGGCCACGAGCAGGCATGCTAACGTATCCAGTGAGAACCAGCACGTCATGACCAATCGGTGAAAACGATAGGATCGAGGCCTTAGACGGATCGATACACCTTACCGGCGCTTCCCCAATGCTCGGCAAGCTTTCCATCAGAGATGCGGAATGCGTTGAAAACATACCGCAAACACATCTCACCGGGGTGCTCGGGATCAGGCTGAGGCATGACGGCCGACAAAACCACCATGTCGCCTTCCGCGACGATAAATTCCGGCGGATGCTGGAGTTGGGGTGGTGTCGGCACCGGGCCGTCGGGAAAAATATTGCGAACAAACGCTTCCAGCGCAGCCAAACCACTCGGGAGTTGATCGGTGTGCTGGATATAATCCTCGGTAACGAAATCGCGCGCGGCATCCGGGTTGCGCGCCTCGAAGACACAGCGGAAGAAGTCAAGCACCAGGCGTTTGTTGGCAGTGGCGCGATCTTCGCTCATGGCATACCCCAATAGATGTCATTTGAGAGTGGATTGGTAAAAATTTTAAATGCGCAGCAGCTGACCAAGACTGGTGCTGCTGCGCATATCTCATTCGACAGAGAGACAAGCCTTTCAGCCGACGAAACGTCCTTTCATAGCCGTTTCCTGGAGCGGACGGCGTCCGTTTGGCTGCTCGCGCTCCTGCAGGGGCGGCGGCAACAGGCTCTTGTCTCCGATCCTGCCGATCGCGATGACGGCTTCAACCCGAAAGCTGTCTGGGACCCCAAGCACTTCGTAGCTGCGTGGAACGTCGAACCCGGCCATGCCATGAGCATACCAGCCGAGGCGCGTTGCTTGCAGGGCAAGATAGGCCCAGGCAGCGCCAGCGTCGAAGGAATGGCTGTAAGAGGGAACCGGCTCGGTCTGCATCGGCATGATCGCTGTATTTGCAGAAACAATCACCACCAAGACCGAAGCACGCGATGCCCATGCCTGGTTCATCGGCGCAAGCAGACCGAAAATATTCTGCCATTCCGGCGTATCGCGCTGCGCGTAAATGAATCTCCAGGGCTGGGCATTGAATGAGGACGGCGCCCAACGAGCCGCCTCCAAAATCGTCATCAGATCTTCCTCTGACATTGCCTGGGGATCAAGCGCCCGAGGAGACCAGCGATCCAGAAAAATCTGATCGATATCGTAATCCGAAGAGCGATTATTTGAAGAGATGGACACCTGAGTATTCTCCTTGGACTATTGACACAGCACTGCGCCACGATCAGCCGATGCGCAGAGTTCGTCGCTGTTATTTTTGCGGAAGACCGCCCGCGAACATATTGAAGGGTGGCAGGCCCAGCACGTGCCGGCCGGCGATTTCGGCAGCCGGATCCTGACGGATAGCCCCGTGCGAGATAAGAACGCGTGCATCACGCGCAAACCGCTGAATAGGATTCTTCAATGTGACCGTCGAGGAACCGAGGCAGATTTGCATCATATCGATAGCATCAGCGCAGAGACGGGCAGCGAATACCAGGTTCATGGTATTCAAAGCCTCTTCACGCGGCTCGAAATCGAGACCGGAAGCCGCACGCCTGTCCACTTCATCGGCCACACCATGGATCAGTGTTTCCGCTGCATTGATCATTGCGTTCACCCGTCCGGCAACAACCTGGGTCGAAGGCGTTTGCGCAACCGTGTCATAAGGAAGATTGAACGGTTTGCGGGCATTTGCCTGCTGGGAAAACTCCTGCAAACACCCTTTTGCCATACCAAGCGTGATCGCCACGTTGGAAATGGTCACTGTCAACATCATTCCAAAGGCACCGGTCTGATAGCCGACGCCCTCGAACCGATTGCGGATTTTCGCGAGGCGGATCGGCATCTCGGCTGAAGCCATCGTGCGGCGCGTGGGTACAAAAACTTCATCAAGGGCGGTGATACTATTGCTCGATGTACCCTGAAGACCCATGACGTGCCAATCGTCGACAATTTCATACTGGTCCCGGGAAAGCAGGGCGATCCCGCGATGGGGAACGCCCCCCTCTTCCCATTGGATTCCGACAAATGCCCATTTCGCGTGTTTGCACCCGCTGCCGAAGCTCCACTTGCCGCGGACCATAAAACCGCCATCGACCAATCTTGCATCGCCGACAATCTGCGAGAAGACCGATGCGCCAACCATGAGAGGCCCCACCCAGGAGCCGGCATCCGCCATCAATTCGGAAACAGTTTGCTCATCAAAAACAAATGCGTTTCTGAGGCCAACCGAGACAAAGCCTGACCAGGCTGTCGAGCCATCTCCGGTCGCCGCGGCCCCAACAACCTCGGCAATGTCACGGGCGCCAAACCCATAACCACCATATTCGCGGGGCAAGGTGATTTTGAAAAATCCGACTTCATTCAGCGCATTGACGACCGCAGGCGTCATTGCGCCCAATTTCTCACCGGCTTCGGCTTCGCGTCGGATCAAAGGCACCAGCGCCAGCACTTTGTCGCGCATGATCTGTCCTGCCTCGCTTGGGCCAACAGACACAGCTGCGTAGGGTTGCCGGGCGTTTTCCTCATGCCGAGGCGCAGATGCCAAATTCATAGACTCTCTCCCTACCCGGTGACATGCGATGCTCTCAATCCTCATTGAAACAACGCTGTCGCCTGTTTTAATGCGTGACTAATGGGCTTTCGCCACCGCCTGCAAAAGTCACGAGAGGTTACAGATGCCATGTAACATTGAGCTGAGGCCTCAAATTTAACGCCTATAGATTGCATATCGTCGCCGCAGACATCAGGGCAGTCGGCTCCGGTCAATCAGGGTACAGATCGCGAAATGCAGGAGATTTAAAGCGTTAAGCGCCGTTTGTGCGTTTTATAAAACGCACGGCGCTGTAGAGGCGATGAGGGTATTTTCTCAAGTGCTGGCAAAAAGGTCAGCGACGACGTCGAGCGCCCAGCCAAGCGTGAAGCACCGGCTGGGCGTTGGCGAAGGACTGAGACGAATGCCGCTCAACGTTCACTTGCGAATATAATCCGGATATTCCGCACTGATGAGATCGATGATCGACAGCGTACCCGATAGGTGTTTTCTAAGCGCCGAGGCAGCTGCCTCGGGATTGCCGGATGCAATTGCTGTGACAATCGCTTCGTGATCCTCGAGTACGGTCTGCATCTTGCCGGGCATCGGCAGGTTGAGACGCCGCAGCCGGTCGAGATGGACGCTTTGTCGTCGCACATTTGCCCATAGCTGTAGAATGCCGCTCTTCTCATAAAGTTTACGGTGAAACTCGCGGTCTATGCCATCAAAAGTGTCATAGGTCGCTTGCGTGGCCACTTCTTTTTGACTGGCCAGGATAGCGCCCAACTCCTTGGCGGTCTCGTCCGGCGCCTCTTCGGTCAGGCGTCGGACCGCTTCGAGTTCGATCGATAGCCGAAGGAACTGCGCCTGTCTGGCGTGATCGATATCGATCTTGGCAACGACCGTTGCATATTGCGGATAGACTTCGACAATGTCCTCTTCCTGCAAGCGCATCAGCGCATCGCGCACCGGTGTCTGGCTCACGCCGAATTCCAGTTGCAACGAGGCGCGCGACAAGATCGTGCCCGGCACCAATTGCACCTTCAGGATCCTGTCGCGCAGGATTTCATGAACCTGTAATGCCACCTGTCGCGAGCGGTCCAATTGTCCGCTCCTGATCGTTCCGTTCATGCACCCATCCATCCATGTCGCCGTTAAAAACACTAGAGCACATATTCGGGGTTGATGCACTGATGTTTTAGTGCTTCAATGCATTTGCCCGCTTTGGGAGAGAGAGCGGCAAGCGTCAAACATCGAATTGAAAAATGGGAACCGGTTTTCGGAACATCTGATGCGCAACAAAGGGCGAGCATGATGAAGCGATCCTGTTTCCCGCTGCAAAGCGTTAAACCTGCATCCTTGGGAGGAGAATCATGCGTTTCTTTATCGGCGGAGTGACCGCCATTGCCCTTGCTTTGGGACTGGCCTGTCCAAGCCAGGCACAGGAGAAAACCACCCTGTCCATCACCCGCCAGCCTGGGATTCTTTACCTCGCAAGCCATGTGATGGAGACCCAGAAGCTGATCGAAAAACAAGCGGCGGCCGAAGGTCTTCAAGGTATTACCGTCGAATGGCGGACCTTCAGCGGCGGCGGCGCGCAGACTGATGCGCTGCTGGCCGGCAATGTCGATGTCGTCAATACCGGCACCGGCAATCTTCTGCTTCTATGGGATCGCACCCGCGGCAAGGTGAAGGGGATTATCACCAGTTCGGCCCAGCCAGTAATCATGGTCTCCAACGACCCACGCATCAAAACACTGAAAGATATCCAGGATGGCGATAAAATCGCCGTGCCGACCGTCGGCGTCTCGACCCAGGCGATCCTGCTGCAAATGGCGGCGGCCAAGCTTTATGGTGACGATCAGGTCAAAAAAATCGACAAAAACACTGTGCAGCTTGGCCATCCGGATGCGCTGGCGGCAATTGCCAATTCAAAGCATGAGGTCAAGAACCACTTTTCCGCGCCCCCCTTTCAATATGTCGAGTTGAAGCAGCCGGGCGTGCATAAAGTCACGGATTCCCGCGAGATCATTGGGGGAGCACTGACCCAGGCAACCTTCTTCACCACGACCAGTTTTGCCGAGGCAAATCCGAAGCTGGTCAAGGCATTGCGGGTCGCAACGGAAGACGCCATCGCCTTTATCAAGAAAGATCCGAAGGCTGCACTTGAAGCCTACAAAACCGTGTCCGGTGACAAGACCAGCCTTGATGACCTGATGGTCATGATGAAGGAACCCGGCATGGACGAGTGGCGCACCGATCCACAAGGCACGATGAAATTTGCCGAACATCTCCATAAAGTCGGCACACTCAAATCCATGCCGAAGGCCTGGACCGATTATTACCTGCCCGACAGCGCTTATCTCAACGGCAATTGACCCTATCGCGCGATGCAGCGGCGTTACGCGCCGCCGCCCTTTCCTAAAGTTTGCAGGCCTAGAGTTTGCAGGGAACCGTCGTAATCGGTTTTCCCGAAGGCAAACGGCAACAAAGAGATCGACAAATTGTCCGGTTCACTACGAGCATGACGGACCTTAGGGAGTGAATATCATGATGCAGGCAACCGCTGCCGCTGAGCGCCTTGCGCCGGCCCCCGAAAAAGCGCCGCTTCTTTACGTTGATCGCGTCACGCTGCGTTACAAGACACCCAATCTGCTGATTACCGCCACCGAGGATGTCAGTTTCGACGTGCGGGAATCCGACCGCTTCGTACTGCTCGGGCCGTCCGGCTGTGGCAAGTCGACGCTGCTGAAAGCCGTTGGCGGTTATATGACGCCGGTAACCGGCACGATCCATATCAATGGCCGCCAGGTGAAAGCTCCCGGACCGGACCGGATGATGGTGTTCCAGGAGTTCGACCAGCTGATGCCCTGGAAGACCGTGCTGGAAAACGTGATGTTCCCGCTTCTCGTCGCGCGTAAAATGCCCAGGCCAGAAGCCGAGGCGCTGGCCCGCCATTATATCGACAAGGTCAAGCTGACCAGGGCCGTTAATAGCTACCCTCATACGCTGTCAGGCGGCATGAAGCAGCGCGTAGCGATTGCACGCGGCATGGCCATGCAGCCGGATATCCTGTTGATGGACGAGCCTTTCGCCGCACTCGACGCGCTGACCCGCCGGCAGATGCAGGACGAATTGCTTCAGCTTTGGGAAGACACCAAATTCACCGTGATCTTCGTCACCCATTCGATTGCTGAAGCGATCAAGATTTCCAACCGCATCCTGCTGCTGTCGCCGCATCCGGGGCGCGTGAAGGCCGAGGTCGTCGATGTCGACAAGGTGAGCCAGGCGGATGGCAGTGCCGCAGCTTTGGAGCGCGATATCCATAATCTGCTGTTCTCCAACGAACCCGGTCACAAGGAATAGAACCATGCTGTCCCCCAACATCATCCTTGCCGCCGATGTCGCAGCGGCCAAGCCCTATGACAATATCAAGCAGGTCGAACAGAAACTGAGCGTCTTTGAAACGCTGTGGGGCATCAGTGCCTTGCGAAAGACGCTGCTGATCGTGGTTCTGGCCATTATCTGGCAGGTCTATGCCTCCTTTCTCGACAATCCGCTGCTGTTTCCCACCTTGAGCGACACATTGGTGACGCTGACTGATCGCTTTGCCGACGGCACCCTGCCCGCCCGCATCTGGACGACGCTGCAAGTCCTGTTCATGGGCTATGTGGTCGGCACGGTGCTTGCCGCGCTGCTAACGGTGCTTGCCATCAATACCCGCATCGGCACCGATTTTCTGGAAACCATGACAGCGATGTTCAACCCGCTGCCAGCCATTTCGCTGCTGCCTTTGGCGTTGATCTGGTTCGGGCTCGGTGCCTCCAGCCTAGTCTTCGTGCTGGTTCATTCGGTCCTATGGGCCGTGGCGCTCAACACGCATTCCGGCTTTCTTGGCGTGTCGCGCACCTTGCGCATGGTCGGCGCCAATTACGGCCTGACGGGTATTTCCTATGTGCTGCGCATCCTGGTTCCGGCGGCCTTTCCTTCGATCCTCACCGGCTTGAAAATCGGCTGGGCCTTTGCCTGGCGCACGTTGATAGCTGCCGAACTGGTGTTCGGTGTCTCCTCGGGACAGGGCGGCCTTGGCTGGTTCATCTTCGAAAACCGCAATCTGCTGGATATTCCCGCAGTGTTTGCAGGCCTGCTGACCGTCATCATTATCGGCCTGATCGTCGAAAATCTGGTCTTCCAGACGATCGAGCGCCACACAATCCAGAAATGGGGCATGAAGGAATAGCACTTGCCGTATTCCACTTTCGCCCCCGCAGAAGGTCAGTTCCATGACAAGCAAGAAAACGCCTGAAACGCTGCGCAGCGCCCGCTGGTTCGCCCCCGACGATCTGCGCAGTTTCGGTCACCGATCCCGGATGATGCAGCTCGGCTACGCGGAAGAGGATTTCCGCGACAAACCGGTGATCGGCATCCTCGACACCTGGTCCGAACTCAACACCTGCCACGCCCATTTCAAGGAGAGGGTGCAGGACGTGAAGCGCGGCGTCACCCAGGCCGGTGGCTTTCCGGTCCAGATGCCGTCACTGTCCGTCGATGAAAGCTTCACCAAGCCAACCTCCATGCTCTACCGCAACATGCTGGCGATGGAGACGGAAGAAATGATCCGCTCGCATCCGCTCGACGGCGTGGTGTTGATGGGCGGCTGCGACAAGACCACGCCCGGTCTGGTGATGGGCGCGATTTCGGCTGGCGTGCCAATGATTTACCTCCCAGCCGGCCCAATGCTGCGCGGCAATTATGCCGGCAAGATCCTGGGTTCCGGTTCGGATGCCTGGAAATATTGGGACGAGCGGCGGGCCGGTCATATTTCCGATGCGGAATGGCTGGGCATTCAAGGCGGTATCGCCCGTTCCGCAGGCACCTGCATGACCATGGGTACGGCCTCGACCATGACGGCAATCGCCGATGCCATGGGCCTGACTCTGCCCGGCGCCTCCTCGATCCCCGCGGTCGATGCCAATCACCAGCGCATGTCGGCGTCCTGTGGCCGCCGCATCGTCGAGATGGTCTGGGAAGACCTGACACCGGACCAGATCATCACCGACGCCGCCTGCCGCAACGCCGCTATCGTCGCCATGGCCACCGGCTGTTCCACCAATGCCGTCGTCCACCTGATTGCCATGGCCCGCCGTGCCGGTGTCGATCTCACCCTCGACGACCTCGATGCGCTGGGCCGCGTCACACCGTTGATCGCCAATGTCCGCCCATCGGGCAAGGATTACCTGATGGAGGATTTCTTCTATGCGGGCGGCCTGCGCGCCTTGATGAAGCAGCTCGAAGAACGGCTTGACCTTTCAGCCATGACCGTCACCGGGAAAACCATGGGCGAAAACCTTGAGGGCGCGGAGGTTTATAACGACGATGTCATCCGGCCGCTGTCCAATCCGGTCTATCACCAAGGCTCGCTCGCCGTCTTGCGGGGCAATCTCTGCCCGACCGGCGCGGTCATCAAACCGGCGGCCTGCGATCCGAAATTTTACGTTCATCAAGGACCGGCCCTGGTGTTTGACAGCTATCCAGAGATGAAGAAGGCCATCGACGATGAACATCTTGACGTGACCCCCGATCATGTTCTGGTGCTGCGCAATGCCGGGCCGCTGGGAGGACCGGGCTTTCCCGAATGGGGCATGCTGCCGATCCCCAAGGCGCTGATCAAGCAAGGCCACCGCGACATGCTGCGGATTTCGGATGCCCGCATGTCCGGCACATCCTACGGCGCCTGCGTGCTGCATGTCTCGCCGGAGAGCTATATCGGTGGTCCGCTGGCACTGCTGCGGACCGGCGACATCGTGCGGCTGGATCTTCCCAATCGCAGCCTCGACATGCTGGTCGATGAAGCGGAGCTCTCCCGCCGCAAGGCGGCATGGACGGCACCGGAACCGCATTTTCAACGCGGCTATGGCTGGATGTTCTCCCGCCATGTGACGCAGGCCGATAAGGGCTGCGATTTCGATTTCCTTGAAACCGGCTTCGGCAAATCGGCTGGTGAGCCGGATATCTATTAAGCAAAAAAGGACCTACGATGACAGACTATGTGCTGAGCGACGCGACCCGCGCCAAATACAAGAAGATCTCGACCGCATCGATTGCCACCGCGTTGTTTAAACGCGGCCTGCGCAACCAGTTCATTCAAGGCGTCGTGCCGGTGGCGCCAAAGGCCGAAACCATGATCGGCCAGGCGTTTACGCTGCGCTATATCGTGGCGCGCGAGGACCGCAATCCGATCACCGTTTTCCGAGATCAGAAGCATCCACAACGTGTCGCCATGGAAATTTGCCCTCCCGGCCATGTGCTGGTGATGGACGCGCGCAAGGACACCCGTGCCGCCACCGCCGGCTCGATCCTGATCACCCGTCTGGCGTTGCGTGGAGCAGCGGGCGTCGTTTCAGATGGCGGTTTTCGTGATGCGGAAGGGATTGGTGCCCTCGACATGCCCGCCTATTATGCAAAACCATCGGCGCCCACCAATCTGACGCTGCATGAAGCCATCGATATCAACGTGCCGATCTCCTGCGGCGATGTGGCGGTATTTCCCGGCGATGTGCTGGTTGGCGACCGCGATGGTGTCATGGTCATTCCCGCCCATCTGGCGGACGAATTGGCCGACGAATGCACCGATATGGAAAGCTACGAGGATTTCGTCCTGGAACAGGTCAAGGCGGGGGAGGTGATCATCGGCCTTTATCCCTGCACGAAAGACGAACATCAGCATAAATACGAGGCTTGGCGCAAGGAACATGGGCGCTGAAGTTTTTTGAGGGAAAAGTAGAACCCGCTTTCCCGAAAGACAAACGACAACAGGGATATATAGCATTTCAGCGTTTCCGTTAAACGCTGAAATTCTCTGTAGATGTAATTCAAGCAAGCCGCCCAACAACGCTGAAATCAGGGCCAGTCGTGATAGTCCATATTGGTACCAAGACCGGGATTTACTGATGATTGCCGGACCATGCGCCGATAGGCTGCCGGGGAAAGGCCGGTTTTCCGTTTGAAAAAATGGCTGAAATGCGCCGGATCGCGAAAGCCCAGCGCTTCTGAAATGTCGCGTGCACTGCTATCGGAGCGCTCCAGCCGGATACGGCCCTCCTGCGCCAACCGCTCATGCACAAGCTCAATCGGCGCGCGGCCGAGATGTTTGCGGCAAAGCGCATGCAAACGGTCGGTCGAGATCCCCAGGCGAGCGGCATAATCAGCAACAGGCCGGTGATGACGATAGTCCGCCTCCACCAATTGCCGGAATTGATGCAGGATGGGCGCAGCGCCGCCGGAAGAGAGCGATGCGGCTGGCCCGGAAGGCATGGTGTGGCGCCAGACCCAGTTGATCAACAGCCGAAGATAGGCTGACACCACCATATGCGAAGGCTGTCCATCCCGGTTCAACTCGTCGATGAGGCCACGCATGTGCTGTTCCAGTCCGCTTGCCTGCTGCGGCGACAGTCCTGTCATGATCGTTGTCGTTGCGATGAACAGTCTAATAGGCTGGGATTCCGGATAATCCCCGATGGCATCCCCGATAATATCCATGGCCGCGCCGATAACATGGCCGCAGGAGCCAGCAGAAAGGCGCAGCCTTACCAGTTCCGAAGACGGTAGCAGCAGCAGGCACGGGCCTTGCAGCATCCCAGCCGTGTCGCCCGCGCCAAGCCTGACCGTACCCAGCCGAATGAAGATCAGATGGGTAAACCAACGATAGGGATGGTTGCCGATGCCGAGTGTACGTTGTGAAAGCGTTGGCTCCAGGCTCTGCCCCCAGACCCGCCGCATCAGCGCGAATTCCTCCACCATTGGGACAGTCTCCAAATTGCGGCAATTGACCAGAAATCGACAATCAGAACCCAGATATCTACATTCTTCTTTCCATGCAAATCGTTAGAGTTGCTCGCAATACATGTCTGACGCATTTTCTCACCATGAAGAATTCCAGAAAAACAGCCTGAAACAAGCTGTTTCGGATCAATGGTGAAAACGCTGTCGGGAACAGGCCTTTGGGAGGAGGCATTGCATATGGCCATGGAGCGGTCCGCAGCACCTGAAAAGTCCAGCCTGCACTGGATGGAGATGGCAAATGGCAACCCCACGCCGTTTGCTTCATCCCTGCTGATCGGCGGAAAGTCCGTCGATGCGCAAGGAGACAAGGTCTTTACCAGAGCCAATCCTCTGAGCGCGCAGATCGTCACTGTGGCTGCCGCCGCAAGTCTTGCAGATGCCGAAGATGCGGCGCTTGCCGCCGCTGCTGCCTTTCCGGAGTGGTCAACATCACCTTGCGCCATGCGCCAGACTATTCTGGAACAGGCGGCCGCCCTGCTGATCGAAGCGACCGAGATCTTCACCCGCACAATGATGGCCGAAACGGGAGCCACCCTTGATTGGTGCCGATTCAACATCGACTATGGCGCAAAGATCTTTCAGGATGCCGCCGCCATGGCCGTGCATGTGCCGGGAACGATTTGCCCGGATGATTTGGTCGTTGGCACGTCCTTTTCATTGCGGCAGCCAGCTGGCGTTTGCCTCGCGATCTCGCCTTGGAACGCACCAATCCTGCTTGCCGTTCGCTCGTTTGCCTTGGCACTGGCCTGCGGCAATTGCGTGATCCTGAAAAGCTCGGAATTGGCGCCAGCCACGCAGCGTTTGTTGGGTGATCTGCTCCAGCAAGCCGGTCTGCCCGATGGCGTTTTGAATATCATCTCTAATGCGCCTGCCGATGCAGCGGCGATTGTCGAGACCCTGATTGCCCACCCCGTTGTTCGCCGGGTCAATTTCACCGGCTCGACTCGAGTCGGCAAGATCGTTGCGCAAATCGCCGCCCGCCATTTAAAGCGCTGCCTGCTGGAACTTGGCGGCAAAGCGCCGCTGATCGTGCTTGATGATGCCGATCTCGAACAGGCCGTCCGCGCCGCAGCCTTCGGGGCTTTTTTCAATCAGGGTCAGATCTGCATGTCCACCGAGCGGATCATTCTCATCGATGCTATCGCCGATGAGTTTCTGTCGCTGTTCGTCAGCAAAGCGAAAACGATCAAGGCCGGTGATCCGGCCCTCGGCCTGACACCACTTGGTTCATTGATCTCGGTAGAATCCGGCCGGAGAATTGCCAGCATGATCGATGATGCCGTTGCCAGGGGCGCGCATGTTCTGGCAGGCGGACGCGTTCACGACACGTTGATGGATGCGACTGTTGTCGATCATGTCCTTCCCGGCATGCGGCTCTATCGTGAAGAAAGTTTCGGACCGGTCGTGTCGATTATTCGCGTCACTGACGCCGACGAGGCCGTGACAGTTGCCAATGATTGCGAATACGGCTTATCCGGCGCAGTATTCAGCCGCGACCTGCACCGCGCCCTCGACGTCGCACGGCGGGTGGAAACCGGCATTCTCCATATCAACTGCGCCACTGTGGCCGACGATCCGTCCATGCCGTTCGGAGGCGTCAAGGCCTCCGGCTATGGCCGGTTCGGCGGCGAGGCGGCGCTGGACGAGTTTACCGAATTGCGGTGGGTGAGCCTTGCCTCAGGCCCGGCAGATTATCCGATCTGAACGCACAACTCCCGCATAATGCAGCAACCGAACCAACAAAGACTGCGACAAGGGTCGCACACAAGTGGAGGAAGAAGACATGCACGAAATCCAGCAAATCATTGGTGGCAAGAAAGTTGGAGCCTTGTCGGGCAAAACGTTCGACCGGATCGATCCATTCAATGGCGAGATTGCTTCCCGCGCCCCGGCCTCTAGCCTGGACGATGTCAAGGCAGCAATTACCGCAGCCCAGGCGGCCTTCCCTGCCTGGTCACGCACTGGCCCCGGCGAAAGGCGTGCACTGCTGCTGAAAGCAGCCGACATCATGGCTTCGAAAGCGGCAGACTTCACCGCGCTGATGATCACGGAAACCGGTGCGACCGGTCCCTGGGCCGGCTTCAACACCATGCTTGCCGCTGGCGTATTGCGGGAAGCCGCCAGCATGACCAGCCAGATCCAGGGCGAAGTCATCCCCTCAGACAAGCCCGGTACATTGTCCATGGCGGTGCGCCAGGCAGCAGGCGTCTGCCTTGGCATTGCGCCCTGGAATGCACCAATCATTTTGGGCACACGCGCCATTGCCATGGCGATCGCCTGCGGCAACAGCGTCATCCTGAAGGCATCAGAAGCCTGCCCCGGCGTCCATGTCCTGATCGGCCAGGTGCTTGTGGAAGCAGGCCTGCCGGATGGCGTCATCAACGTCATAACCAATGCGCCCGAAGATGCCGCCCAGGTGGTGGAAGCGCTGGTCAGCGCACCGGAAATACGCCGCGTTAATTTCACCGGTTCGACCAAGGTCGGACGCATCATCGGCGAATTGTGTGGTCGCCACCTCAAGCCCGCCCTGCTTGAACTCGGCGGAAAAGCACCCTTCCTGGTGCTTGAGGATGCCGATATTGACGCTGCCGTCAATGCGGCGGTGTTTGGCTGCTACATGAACATGGGCCAGATCTGCATGTCCACGGAGCGGTTGATTGTCCATGAAAAGGTCGCCGACGAATTCGTGGCAAAGCTGGCCGCCCGGGCAGCCTCGCTTCCAGCTGGCGATCCGCGCGGCCATGTCGTGCTGGGCTCCCTGGTCAATCCTCAGGCCGCCATCAAAATGCAGGAATTCATCGATGATGCCGTCGGCAAGGGCGCAACCCTCGCCGCTGGCGGCAAGGTCACCGGCAGCGTGGTAGAAGCAACGCTTCTCGACCACGTCAAGGCTGGAATGCGCAGCTTTGACGAAGAGAGCTTCGGCCCCGTAAAACCGGTCATCCGGGTCAAGGACGAGGAAGAGGCCATCCGCATCGCCAATGATAGCGAATATGGCCTGTCCTCAGCGGTTTTCAGCCGCGATATCCAGCGCGCCCTGGCGATTGCGGCCCGTATCGAAGCCGGCATTTGCCATATCAACGGCCCGACCGTTGCCGATGAGGCACAAATGCCGTTTGGTGGGGTGAAAAACTCCGGTTTCGGTCGGTTTGGCGGCAAGGCGGCGATCAACGAATTCACCGACCTGCGCTGGATCACCATCGAAGATCCGAACCAGCATTACCCGTTCTGATCTGTTGGATTGAATGATAATACGAAGATTCATTGAAAATGACTCTTCGTATTCCGTTTGAAAATATCTCAAGCCTCTGACGCATTTGAGATATTTTCAATTCTTCAAGTCGAGGATGCGTCAGCATGTCAGAGACTTGGTATAAGATGGCATGCATTGTCAAAAATGCATGCCATCACACCCGCCTTGGAGCGAATAGATTACGACATCCGTGTGTGGTCCTGCTCGATGGTGCCGATCATCGCCGCTGCTGCCTCTTCGGCAAGGCCGCGCTCAATGGCAGTGACGAGCACGCGGTGGCTTTGCAACACGGCTGTGAGCTCGCAAACCTTACCGTCGCGCACAGCGGGCAAATAAGCGAGCGCATGCGACAGTTCGATCACGCCCTGCAACGCCCGCAAGAACGGATTGCTGGATGCCTCGGCGATGATCCTGTGCAGCTCGAAATCAGCCAGGCTGAAGCTTTGCGGCTCATCCAAAGCAAGCTCCATCTGCCGCAGCCAGTAATGCATCAGGCGGATCTGGTCACCGGTATGATCACGGGCAGCATCACGTGCCGCCAGCGGCTCCAGTGAGCACCGCACCTCGCCCAGTCCGCGCAGGAACTCATCATCCGGCTGGATTTCGAGATACCAGGCCAAGACCTGGCGATCATACAGATTCCAGCGGCTTTTCTTGGCAACCTTGGTGCCGACCTTGGGCCGGGCTTCCACTAGGCCCTTTGCCTCCAACGTCTTCAAGGCCTCTCGCAGCACGGTGCGCGAAACGCTGAACTCGTCCATCAGGGCAGCATCGTTGGGCAGGATGGAGCCAACCGCAAAGCGTCCGGAAATAACGCCCGCTCCGATTTCGTTGATGACGTGAGAGTGGAAATTGCGCGCCGTGATCCGCCCGGAAAGGGAGCGAAGCAGGCTGCCTGGTTCGATCATGCAGACGCCTTTTTCGTCCTCGTCCGTCCACTTCCGGCGTGAAATACCAATTTCTGCAACAGAATGAACATAAACAGCAAAGCACCAATGGCAATCTTCGTCCACCAACTGGAAAGCGTGCCTTCAAAAACAATATATGTTTGCACCAGCCCTTGCAGCATGACACCGATCAAGGTGCCGAAGATGAAACCATATCCTCCAGTCAGCAACGTGCCGCCTATCACCACCGCCGCGATGGCGTCAAGCTCGATGCCAACCGCTGCGAGCGGATAGCCAGCCGAGGTATAAAGAGAATAGACAATGCCTGCCAGGCCGGACAGGAAAGCGGAAAGCGCATAGATGCCAATTGTCACCGGCCCGGTGGGCACCCCCATCAGCGCCGCAGATACCGGATTGCCGCCGATCGCATAGACATAAGAGCCGAACCGGGTGCGGTGAGCGATAAAGCCGCAGACCAGAAACGCTGCCAGCATCAACAAACCGATGGCACTCAACCGGCCTCCGCCGGGCAGGCGAAAATAGGCCTGCGAAATGGCGCGGTAGATCGGATGATCGATGGGGATACTATCCTGGGTCAAAACCGAGGCGATGCCTCGCGCCAGAAACATCCCCGCCAGGGTGACGATAAAGGGCGGCACCTTCAGGAAATGGATAACCGCTCCCATCACCGCGCCGAAACAGGCCGAAAGCACCAGCACCAGTGGAAAGACCACAATCGGATCAAGCCCCGCATGGCTGATCAGCAGGGCGGTGATAACGCCTGTCAACCCAATGACGGCGCCGACGGACAGATCGATCCCGCCCGACAGGATAACGAAGGTCGCCCCAACAGCAGCAATGCCCAGAAAAGCATTGTCCGTCAGGAAATTGCCCAGGACACGGGTTGAAAACATGCCGGGATAGCTGATGACACAGAGCGTATAGGCGACGATGAAAATCAGGGTCGTCGCAGCGAGAGGCCGATAGCGCGGGTTCATCCTGTTTTCTCCGAAGCCTGGATTTTAGCCTGAGTGTTTTTGGGCAAGACGACGGGCCGGTGTTTCCAGAAACTGACCAGTTCGCTGACGCGGTCCGATTGCAGGACCAGGATGATGATGATCACACTGGCCTTGACGATGAGATTGAATTCCGGCGGCAGGCCTGAAACCAGAATGCCGGTATTCATCGCCTGAATGATCACTGCGCCCAGAACCGACATCGGAATGGAAAATCGACCACCCAGAAGCGACGTGCCGCCGATAACGACAGCAAGAATGGCATCCAGCTCCAGCCACAGCCCGGCATTGTTGGCATCGGCGCCGCGAATATCCGCAGCGGCGATGGTGCCGGCAATACCAGCGCACAGACCGCCAAAAGCGTAAACCGCGAGGATCAGCGCGCGACTGCGAAGCCCGGTATAATTTGCCGCCGAAAGGTTGGTACCGATCGCCTCGATGAACAGTCCAATGGCGGTGCGGCGCATGAAGATATGGGCTGACAGCATCAGCACCACGGCAATCACCACCGGCATCGGAAAGCCAAGCAGTGATCCCGTTCCCACGAAAATCAGAGCCGGATCGCTGAAGGTGACAATCGACCCGGATGTGACCAATTGCGCCAGTCCCCTGCCCGCCACCATCAGCACCAGCGTCGCCACAAAAGGCTGAATGCCGAGATAGGCCACCAGCAGACCATTCCAGAGGCCGCAGGCGAGCGCCACGGCAAGTGCTGCCGCCAAGGTCACCACCAAGGGCTGGCCTGCGACAGCGCAGGTGGCGGCAACCGCACCCGCCACGGCCATGACCGCGCCGACGGAAAGATCGACACCGCGTGTTGCAATGATGGCAGTCATGCCGATGGCGAGAATGGCAACCGGTGCGCCACGATTGAGCACATCAATCAGGCTGCCGAACAACCGGCCATCGCGCCAGGCGATATCGAAGAAGCCGGGAAACACCATCCAGTTTAACAGCAGGACGGCGATGAGCGCTGCAAATTGCGGCTTCAAGACAGAAGACATCGAGCGAATTTTCATGAGAATGCGCCTTCGGACTGGGCAGGCGTGCTGGATTGGGCGGCGATCGTCTGAACAATAACGTCAGGGGCGATATCAGCGCCATGCAGTTCGGCCACCATGGCCCGGTCCCGCATGACGACGATCCGTGATGAATAGCTCACCACCTCGTCCAGTTCTGACGAAATGACGATCAGCGCCAAACCATCCTCCCGCAGGCGGCTGATCATCCGGACGATTTCCGCATGGGCGCCTACATCGATACCGCGGGTCGGCTCGTCAAGGATCAGGAAGCGCGGATCGGTTGCCAGCCAGCGGGCCAGAATAGCCTTCTGTTGGTTGCCGCCAGACAGAAGCTTGATCGGCAATTCGGCAGACGCGGTGCGAATGTCCAGCGCCTCGATGAATTGCCCGGCGATTTCCATCTGCTCATCATAGCTCAATGTGCGCAACCAGCCGAGCTTGGCCTGCATGGCGATGATAATGTTTTCCCGAACCGAGAGATCCCCGAAAATGCCATCGGCCTTGCGATCTTCCGGGCAAAAACCAAAGCCAAGATCGATGGCCTGACGCGGCGAGCGGATCTTAAACGACGCTCCATTCAGGGTAAGCTCACCCTTGTCGGCGGAGTCGATGCCAAACATCAGCCGGGCCATTTCGGTGCGCCCCGAACCGAGCAATCCGGCCACGCCGATCACCTCACCCTTGTGGATGTTGAGGGTAAAGGGCTGCACCTTGCCGTCCAGCCCGTAGCCGGTAAATTGCATGAGGCTTTCCCCAACCTCTGCCTCGATCCCGGCGACGGCATCGTGGTGCAGGGACAAATCCTTGCCCAGCATCATCCTGACCAAGGTCGTCCGGTTGAGGGTGTCGATCGGTTGGCTGCCGACCAGCTTTCCATTGCGCAATACGGTGGCATGGTCGCATAGCTCGAAAACCTGATCCAGAAAATGGGTGATGAAGACGATGGCAAGACCCCTCGCCTTCAGGCCTCGGACGATCTCGAAAAGCTTCAGCACTTCGGAACGGTCTAGGCTTGCCGTCGGCTCGTCCAGGATCAGGACCTTGCCGGAAAGTTCGACGGCCCGGGCGATGGCAATGATCTGCTGTACGGCGACGGAAAAGGTCGCCAATTCGGCGCGAACGTCGATGTCCAGACCGTAGCCGGAAAGAATGCGGCGCGCTTCACGTTCCATGGTGCGATGATCGACCAGGCCGAAACGGCGCGGCTGGCGCCCGATGAATAGATTATCGGCCACCGTCATATTCGTCAGGAGATTGACCTCCTGATATACCGTGCCAATGCCGACTGCCTGGGCCTGCTGCGGGGTGGAAAAACTCATAGGTGCGCCATCGACAAGCACGGTCCCGCCATCAGGCGTATAAGCGCCGGTCAGGATCTTGATCAGTGTCGATTTGCCCGCGCCGTTTTCGCCCAGCAGCGCATGCACTTCACCCGGACGGAAGGCAATATCGATAGTGTGCAAGGCGACATGGGCGCCGAATGTCTTGGTAATGGCCGTCGCGGCCAGCACCGCCTGTTGGCTGATCGTCATCGTTTCACCCGGCTATGCCTGAAGATAGAAGAGCAATCCGCGTCCGGTGCAGGTATGCGCCGGACGCGGTCTCGTTTGGATATCAGTAGCCCAGGCCCTTGCGGCGCTCGTATTCACCCTTTGGATCATCCGAGGGGGTGTAGAGCTTGGACTCGGTGATGATGAATTTTTCCGGCTGCTTGCCGTCCTTGAGATACGCGGCAAGAACGTCAAATGCCGGTCCGGCCATGTTCGGGGTCAGTTCGACGGAAGCATTGGCCTCACCAGCCACCATGGCCTGAAAAATATCCGGAACGCCATCGATGGAGACGACCTTGATATCCTTGCCCGGCTTCAGACCGGCATCCTTGATTGCCTGGATACCACCGACTGCCATGTCATCATTATGAGCATACATGGCGCAAATGTCCTTGCCGCCATTTTCCGCCTTGAGGAAGCCTTCCATCACCTCCTTGCCCTTGGCGCGGGTGAAATCGCCAGTCTGGCTGCGGATGATGGAGATATTGGAATGGCCCTTGATCGCCTCTTCAAAGCCCTTCTTGCGGTTGATGGCCGGTGTAGAGCCGACGGTTCCCTGAAGCTCGACGACTTTACACGGCTTTTCTCCAACCGACTTCACCAGCCAGTCGCCGGCAACCTTGCCCTCCTTGACCTGATCGGAGGCGACCGATGTCAGATAGAGGTCTTTAGGCGCATCGATACCACGGTCCAGCAGGATCACGGGGATCTTGGCTTCCTTGGCTTCGCTCAACACGTCTTCCCAACCGGTTGCAACAACCGGCGCGACCAGGATGGCATCGACACCCTGGGCAATAAAGCCACGGATTGCCTTGATCTGATTTTCCTGTTTTTGCTGGGCATCGGCAAATTTCAAGGTAATCTTGCGCTTTTCGGCTTCCATCTTGGTGACCGATGTTTCCGCCGCGCGCCAGCCGGATTCCGAACCGATCTGCGAGAAACCAACCGTCAGATTGGCAGCCACAGCTGACGAGCAGGCAAGCGCGGTCATGCTCACGCCAAGCGCGAGTTTGCAAAGCTTATTCATGGATGTCCTCCCAAAAAAACGTCACCTCCATGACGTCTGCTTAAATTCATAAGCAGAAATATGAGAGCTGTAAAGCTGATTAGTAGTATTATATATGTTGCATTGCAGCATAGACTTTCCGCTGCACAATTACAGAATACCCCAGGCACGATAACGCCCTCGTCCGGTCAATTCGCGTAGCGGTAATTGCCGGATCAAGCCAAGCGCGCCTTGCGGGGTGACATCCAGATACTTAGCGACCAGCCCCGCCGATACGAGCGGACGCGACAGGACGAGATCGATTAGGTCGGGTAGCTTTGACGAACCGCGCTTGCCAATAGTCCGCCGCTCCAGATTACCCCGGGCCAAGAACAGCCGGTCATGTTCCTTCAAGCCCAACTGCGCGCCTTTTTCGAATGCCTCAAGAATGGCGATCAGACGCTGGGTGCGGTTGGGAGATTGGCGCTGTTCACGCGGTACAGCCCGCAATCCGACCGATAGTGCCGGAAGATGAAATTGCGCCACACCGGCCTTTTGCAGATAGGCTGCCGCCAAAAGACGGCCAAGCCAGGGACTATGCTCGCTGACCTCCTGGCTCTGCCAGGCATCGAGTAGGCAGGCTGCGGCAAGCACAGGAGGAAGCGCCTGAACATCGCCAAGCAGGGTCTGCCACTCTGCAAGCCGCGCCTCCTCATTCCAGTCCGGATCATAGACCACGGCCTGCGGATCTTCAGCACGCGTCCGCAATGGTATCTTACCGACATCCTCGAGCACGGTTTCACTTCGCTTTAAAACAGCATCGAAGCGATCCAGTTCTGCCTGAAAGGCGTCATCGACGCCCTCTTCCGTAGCAGGTTCCTCATGCATGAAGGTGGGCTGCGATATGGACAGTGTCATCTCTTGCGAGAGCCAATGGTCACGGCCTCGAAGCCGCAGCAAACCCAACGCGCTGAACGCCCAGGAAGGCTCATGCTGAACAAGTTCTCGACGGCTGCGCAAAATCAGATGGGCAATGGTCAGCTCGTGGGTGGGCGTGCGCGTGTCCATTCGGGCATCATGAAAGACCAGATCTTCCATATGAACCAATTCTCCATCTACCCATAACGAGGCAATGGCATCGGCATAATGCATTCGTTCACGTAATCCGCTTCCGACCGCTGAACGAGCAGCGCGCTCATCCAGACGCACAAGTGCTTCACCTGCCGCTGCAAGCGGCAGAACAAGCTTTTGCCAGGGCAATGAGTCGACCATGTAACGCATTGAATTTACGTTACACGAATGAGACAATGAAAAGGAAGGGGGCTTTAGCTTTCGTCAGGGATATTGCCAAAATCTACAAAAATTAGCGTCCTGACGTTTTTATAACTTTATTATGCCACGGTTGGCACCGGATGGAAAGCCCATTTTCGCTTTTCACCAGGCAATGGTGAAAAACATATGTCTACACCTTTTCATGTAGTTTACGGCAAAGGCAGAAAAACTTCTAACTTTCCGTAATGGAGTTCATCTCATGGGAACGAGCAAAAACGCATAACCTTGAGTGATGCAGTATGTTGTTTATATCGCCACGCGAGCATGATCCACTTTAAGGTATCGATTATCCGTTCACTGGAAATCTATGAATTGCATTCGGTGATTCTAATCCCTTGAGATTAAAATGAACCTTCCGTCACAACCTCGGAATGATGTCATAGCACCCTACCCTGATCGACTTCCCTTGCCGCTACGACCGCAGCGAGATCTTAGAGGTCATGATAAGGGACGACGGAAATAGTTCGCTCGGGTACAGGTCAGTTATAAGATTGAAGAAGTGCTTCTTCACAGACCGAATACGCTTACAGCGCCTACAGAATGATGCGGTTTTCGTACGCACCATGCTGTTGCACCTTGAATCACGCGAGACAGAAAGCGGATTGTCACGATTTTATTTGACACCACTTGATCCAAACGGAGCCCTTCGCGAAACTGGATCACTCTTTAGTACCGAGATTTTCATCGTCCTGAGAAAAAATCGACCCAATCACCCCGGTTTGCTCGTCGTCATTCTCCGTTGGCGACGGACCCGTGACTTTCCTTTCGGCAGCCTCAAGAAGGTTCGCCTGACTTTGGCGCAAATCGAGATGACGGAGAATATCTGCGGCGTAGACCGGATTGCTGCGAGGATCATAAAACGCGGCGACTGATACACCCATTTCCCTCCGCTGGGTTTCCAGACGAACCCGCAAGGCACGCGCTGCATCACGTGTTTCGAAAAATTGCCGCATAATATCGGCCAGTTGATCTTCATGATCGAAACGAGCCATGGACCCACTCCTGTTTTTTATTGGAGCAGTGCGCTGACACGATTCGCATGGCAAAGTCGAGGCAGACCTTAAAAAACTAGGGATGTTTTATCGTGGAGGAAAAGGAGCAACACGCTGGAGCTTTGAATCCAATTGCTTCTGCTCAGAAGAAAACCGCGCGTACGCACAACATTTCGCGCTTGGCTGAGTTATGCACTGGCAGGAGTAAAGAAGTGGTGAATTTTGCACACGCTAACCATTTTTTAGTTTGCGCACGCGCCCAGGCCACACACCCAAAACGATGCGGAACGCTTAGAGTGAATGTTGGCTTTTTTGACTTTGCATCTTTTCGAATAAACTCACCAAGAGTACCCTCTTCATTACGGCGCCGAAGGCAGTTTACTGACGTTACGGCAGACAGAAAGTCACTGTTGACAGCTGTCAACGCCGCGCATTTTCTGACGTTGACAGCTGTCAACAGCGCAAGAGCCGCCTCCTTAAAATGCGCCTCCCGCAAAACAAAAAACGACTGACCTTCTCTAATTTCCAGACGATCGAAATCTCAGCTCGGGCCAATAGAAACACGCGACGTACGCGCATCCATAGCAGCACATTCGATTACGTGAACCATAAAGGCCACAGGATCAAGCCTCCGTATAAAAGCCTGTTTAAAAGGAAACGTTCAACTCTATGAATTTAGACACCCGGCAAGCAAACGAGCAAGAACCAGACAAATTAAAGGCCGCAAAATCACGAGCACCCAACCATGGTAATCCAACGCATAGCCAACCAGAACAAGGCGCAGGGTAGGGTAGGGTAGGGTAGGGTAGGGTATAGGAACCCATCCATAACGTCGCGTCCAATGAACAGACAACAAGATCGAAACATTTCACGCATTAAAGACAAACGACATCGCGATGAACTACGTTAAAACCGCTGTGATAAAAACTAGGGCGCTGAGTTCGACCCCAAACGATTAAGACGACAATAATCAAGAGAGGCACCACTCATGTTTATTTAGATTATCGCTATCCATCAAAAATGCCCACCAATATTCAACGTATGAACACTTCCGCCACCAGAGCGACGACACACCGAAAACCAGCTGACAACATCAACTTCATGTCAAAGCTGACCTTCATCAAGGCGCCCTTTTTCTTCCAATAGCCCCGGTGAAAACGAACCGCGCAAGACCGAAAGCTTTCGCAAAACCTATCGGCTCGTCCCTCTTATTGCGGCACTTCTTAGCTCAGCGCATAATCTATACAAGCACAGCACGACTGAAAAACAGCCACAAAGGTTCGTGACGAAGAGAGACCAAAGCTTCAATGGTTGGTGAATTAAAACATCACCTCCCAAGGGGTAGTTGTTTCAGTTTGCCCTTCGGAAAACATGGCTCAAATTCTCATAGCCTGGGACCGTCTATATCTACCGTTAAAGTTGTATTTATATCTTTACTACTTAAAGTAATTCTTCCTCACAATCTACCTTTAAGTGCTTTCTAGAAGGTCACTTGACGACATGTTATCGTTAACATACGCTAAGTTTCTGTGACTTTGGGAGGAGTAACAATGGTCGACGAAAAACTACTGGAATTTTGTGCGATCACAAAAACCTTCGGCGGAACGCGAGCCCTGTCAAATGTCTCGCTTGACCTGCGTCCCGGTGAAATCCTCGCACTGCTTGGCGAAAACGGTGCTGGAAAATCAACCCTGATCAAAACCCTCGCAGGTATTTACAAGCCAGACACGGGTGAAATCAGATTTCGTGGACAAACCTATAATCACAGGCCACCAAAGCCAAACCAGCGCCAGTCCGTTGCCTTCATTCATCAAGACCTCGGACTGATCGAATGGATGACCGTTGCCGAAAATGTCGGCCTTGCCCAAGGCTACTCACTACGCAACCGCCTTATCAATTGGAAAGCTACCGAACGGCGGACCGCCGAAGCCCTTGCGCTCGTCGGCTGCAACATCGATCCCTCCACACGTATCCAGAGCCTCACACGGACAGAAAAATCATTGGTCGCCATTGCCCGTGCGCTTGCGGTCGAAGCCGATGTTCTGGTGCTGGACGAACCGACCGCCAGCCTACCGGCTGATGAGGTTGAAAAACTCTTTGCCGCGATCCGCCCATTAAAAGAACGTGGCGTGGCGATGATCTATGTCTCACATCGCCTTGATGAAATCTTCCGCATCGCCGACCGCGTCGCCGTCTTACGGGATGGACAACTGGTTGGTGAAAAGCCCGTAAACCAAACAACGCCTGACGAATTGATCAGGATGATCGTCGGGCGCAAGGCAGACCAGCTCTTCACCAAGAGCACAAGTCCCGCAGGACCCGCCATCGTTACCGTCAGAGAACTTGCCTGCCGCGGGGCAAGGCCGGTCAATTTCGACATCCGCCAAGGTGAATTGCTCGGACTGGTCGGATTGCGCGGCGCAGGCCACGAATTGGTCGGTCGCGCCTTATTCGGCGCCGAGCCCGCCTCTGGCACCGTTGCGATCTCCGGGCGCTCCGTCGATCTCACCAATCCGTCAACAGCCATGGCCAGCGGGATCGGATTGATCGCCCGCGACAGAACAGAAGAGTCGGTCGCCATGTCCTTGAGCCTGCGGGAAAACACCTTCATCAATCCTGCCGCCTCAGGCCGCAGCCTTCTTTCCTTTCTGACCCCTGCCAAGGAAGCCGCCCAAGCCTATGCGATTGGCGCGCGCGTGGGCTTGCGGCCCAACGACCAGAGCCTTGCCATCGAAGCGCTTTCCGGCGGCAACCAGCAAAAAGTCGTCGTGGGTCGCTGGCTGGCGACAGGACGACGCCTGCTGGTGGCCGAAGATCCGACCGCCGGTGTCGATGTTGGCGCCAAGGCCGACATCTATCGGCTGATCGCCGAGGCCGTCGCAGGCGGATTGGCCGTTCTGGTGGTCTCCACCGATTTTGAAGAAATCGCCCATATCTGCCAGCGGGCGCTGGTATTTTCTCGCGGCCAGATCCTGCGAGAGTTGAGCGGGCCGGACCTGACCACAGAAGCGGTGATCGCCGCAGCCTCCGCCTCGGATGCGGCCTGAACCTGGGAGAGAACCAATGCAATCCATCGAATCCAACGCGCTGGAACCGACGCGCGCCGAGCTTTCCGGCATGAGTACCGCGCAGAAAATCCAGCGTCTGTTACCTGTTTATGGTCTCGTCATATTGACCGTGGGGCTGATCCTGCTGTTCTCCATTCTCTTGCCGCAGACCTTTCCGACCGTTCTGAACCTGCGTTCGATCATCTCCGACAAGACGATCATCGCCATCCTATCGCTGGCCGCCATGATCCCCATGGCCGCCGGACGCATTGACCTCACCATTGGCTATGGCATCGTGCTCTGGCACGTGCTGGCCATCAGCCTGCAAACTATGTTCGGCCTGCCTTGGCCGGTGGCCGTGCTGATCGTCATTGCACTCGGTGCCTTTACCGGCTTTCTCAATGGGCTTCTCGTCGAAGTCGCCAAGATCGATAGTTTCATTGCCACACTTGGTACCGGCACGGTGCTCTACGCCATCGCGCTTTGGCATACCGGCGGGCGACAGGTGGTCGGCATGTTGCCGCAAGGCTTTTACAGCCTGAATGGCACCATGGTTTTCGGCCTGCCGATTACCGGCTTCTATGTTCTGGTGCTGGCGGTGATCATGTGGCTGGTGCTCGAATACACACCGCTTGGCCGCTATGTCTACGCCATTGGCGCAAATCCAAAGGCAGCCGCGCTGAACGGCATTCCGGTTCGCCGCTTTGTCATCGGTGCCTTTGTCACGTCAGGCACACTTGCTGCGGTGGCTGGCGTGCTGCTCGCCTCCAAGCTGCGGATCGGCCAGGCCAGCGTCGGATTGGAATATCTGCTCCCGGCCCTGGTTGGCGCTTTTCTTGGGTCCACTACCATCAAGCCTGGTCGAGTCAATGTCTGGGGGACGATGATCGGCGTGATTATCCTGGCCGTCGGCATTGCCGGCATCCAGCAGATCGGCGGGTCCTTTTATGTCGAGCCATTGTTTAACGGCGTCACCCTGCTGGTCGCCATCGGTATTGCTGGCTACGCCCAACGGCGGCGCAGCCTTTCAGGTCGCATGGCACCAACCAGCACGCCTCAACCTAAACAACAATAATAGCATCCAGTTCAGTAATTTCCAGAGGGAGGAATGGACATGAAACGCAGACATATCCTGCAAGCAACCGGCGCCTTGATCCTGCTCACGGCGGGCAATGCCTGGGCCGATCCGATGGCAGAAGCCAAGGCCGTGGTCGATAAATATGCGAGCAAGGTCACGACTTGGGACGGACCGAAAAGCGCGCCGAAACCACAACCGGGAAAAACCATCGTTGTTCTCGCCGGCGATCTGAAAAACGGTGGTATCCTGGGTGTCAGCAATGGCGTCGAGGAAGCTGCAAAGGCCATCGGCTGGAAGGTCAAGGTGCTGGATGGCGCAGGCTCGATTGGCGGCCGCACCGCAGCCTTCGGTCAGGCAATGGCCTTGAAACCGGACGCCATCATTATCGACGGTTTCGATGCTGTAGAACAGGCACCGGCGCTGGAACAGGCGAAAGCCAACAAAGTCCCGCTGGTCGCCTGGCATGCTGGCCCAACCATTGGTCCGGACGAAAAGAACGGCCTTTTCGCCAATATCAGCACTGACGCCATGGAAGTGTCGAAAGCTGCCGCCAACTGGGCCTATGTCGATGCCAAGGGCAAGCCGGGCGTCATCATATTTACCGACTCGACCTATGCGATCGCCATCGCCAAGGCTGACAAGATGAAGGCCGAAATCGAGCGGCTGGGCGGCAAGGTTCTGGCCTATGTCGATACGCCGATTGCCGAAACTTCGCAGCGCATGCCGCAGCTGACCACCTCGCTGTTGCAGAAATACGGCGACAGCTGGACCCATTCGCTGGCCATCAACGACCTATACTTCGACTTCATGGGGCCATCGCTCGCCTCGGCAGGGAAGGGGGGAACCGATGCGCCGATCAATGTTGCCGCAGGGGATGGCTCCGAATCCGCCTATCAGCGCATCCGCGCCGGTCAGTACCAAAAGGTTACAGTGGCCGAACCCTTGAACCTGCAAGGCTGGCAATTGGTGGATGAGCTGAACCGCGCCCTCAACGGCGAAAAATGGTCCGGCTATATGTCACCGCTGCATGTGGTAACCGCCGACAATGTCGAATTCGATGGCGGACCGAAAAACAGCTTCGATCCCGACAATGGCTATCGGGACGCCTATAAGAAGATCTGGAGCAAATGAGCTGAAAAACACGCCATGCGCCTTCACCGGCGCATGGCTTTACCATCACAAACTGCTGTCACGCAGGATGAGTTCAGGCGTGATGGTGATGTTTCCCGCCAATGGCCGCCCGTCCAGCAGATCCAGGATCAGCCGCGCCGCCTTTTCGCCAATGTCACGGGAAAAGGCATTGATCGTAGTAATCGTCGGCACGGAAATCGCACCGATTTCATAATTGCCGAACCCGGCAATAGCGATCCCCTCTGGCACGGCGATGCCGCGCCGCTGACATTCCGTCAAAGCGCCGAATGCCGACAGGTCGGATACACAAATCACCGCTTCAGTATCCGGCAGGGTTTCCAGCAGCCGCGTCATCGCATTCGCCCCTTCGCGCATCGAGATCGGCGGCGGACCAGCGGCGATCAACCGCGATGCATCCAGCCCGTGGCGGTTCATTGCGGCAATAAACCCATTGCGGCGATCGCTACCGCGTGTGTCACGCCCGACATCCCCGCCGATGAAGGCCAGTCGCCGATAGCCGACGGCAACGAAATGATCGACCATGGCGCAAACCGCACCGGCATTGGAAAAGCCGACATAGTGACCAATCGGCTCGGAGGGGACATCCCAGGTTTCGATCACTGGAATATGGGCATTGGCGAGCAATTTGCGGGCGCGGGGCGTATGCTTGCCACCGGTCACTACAATGGCTTGCGGCTTGCGGCGCAGCAATTGCTCGATCAGCCGCTCCTCTTCCTGCATATCGTAATTGGTATAACCAAGCAGGATTTGCATCTTCCGGGTGGCGAGAGTTTCCGAGAGACCGCCAACCGTATCGGCAAAATTGGCATTGTTGATCGAGGGAATGGTGACCGCAACAAAATCCGAGCGCTGCGATCTCAGATTGGAGGCAGTGGAATCGAATACATAGCCGAGATCTTCTGCCGCTTGCAGAATGGCATCGCGGGTTTCCTTGCTGATCAGGCTATCGGTCTTGAAGGCCCGCGACACCGTCATCGGCGACACTCCCGTGACGCGGGCAATGTCGGCCATGGTTGGCGGTTTGCGGAAATCAGTCACCCAATGGCCCCCTTTATGGTTATCAGCGTGTTACACTGCGTTTATAAGGTGCGTAAAAGCCAGCTAAAAGCTTTTCCCATCGGCAAACCCACCCCAAACAGGGGAGGGGAAGCCACAAGCGCATGGTCAAAGCGCGAATTCGTTGGCAAGCGTCACGTGATGATGGATACGGCCATCGAAGAACTGCGAGAGCACCGCTTCTGTTGCCGCACGAGCTTCGGCGCGGACCGGGCTGGCCAACGCGGCCTCGACCGCCTCCATATCCGGATAGTTGATCGCCAGTATCATCGGAAATTCCGGCGCGCCATCATCACGGGCCTCGGCAAAGGACACCCTGACGTCAATCGCCTTTGGAAACTGTTTCCATTTTGGCAAGATGGTATCGAGAACAGCAGCCCGGAAGGCCTCCGTCTGCCCCGGCCTTACCGTACCTTCAAACAAGGCGTAACGTGTGATCATCAGGAGGTCTCCCTTTTTGCTCCGGTGAAAAATTCCATCAACATCGCCTGGTCTTCTCCACCCAGGCCCGCCGCTGTCAGCATACGATGCACCTCGGCGCAGATTGCCGTCAGCGGCATGGCCGTATTGGTTCGTCGCGCCAGATCCTGCGCGCCGTTCAGGTCCTTGACCATATTGTCGATCCGGCCCGTGCGGCGATAATCCTTGGTGACATAACGTGGCATATATTCCTGAAGGATGGCGCTATCGGCGCGGCCGCCCTTCAATGCCTGCGGGATTTTCGCGGCATCAACTCCAGCGTCCAGCGCCAATTGCGTCGCCTCGGCCACGGCCAGAAAATTCAAGCCACACAGCACCTGATTGATCAGCTTGGTGGTTTGGCCAGCACCCACCGGACCCATATGCGTATAATTGGATGCGACATGCTGCAAAACCTGATGCGCATCGGCCACGTCCTGCTCTGTCCCGCCAGCCATCAACGTCAATTCACCAATCGCCGCCTTGGGTGCCCCGCCAGAAAGCGGGCTATCGACCCAGCGCAGACCCTTTTCCGCCGCATCCCCAGCCAATTGCCGGGTTGCCTCCGGGTCGATGGAGGACATGTCGATAATCAAGGTGCCGGGTTTTGCCCCCTCGGCCACTCCGTCCTTGCCGAACACGGCGGCTCGAATGATGTGCGGCGCATTGAGGCTGAGAATAACATAGTCGGAGCGCGATGCAGCTTCCGCCGCTGTCTTTGCAGACGTCGCGCCAAGCGCGGTCAACTCCGCCACCTTTTCAGCATTGAGGTCGAAGACAGTCAGTTGGTTGCCGGTTTCAACCAGCCTTCTACCAATTGCGCCGCCCATCGCGCCCGCGCCGATCAGCGCCACTGTGTTGGTCATGATCATTCCTCCCCTATGGCCGAAACAATCGCCGCTACCAGACTGTCAAGCGGCTGATCGATATCGACGGTCACCGCATGTTCATCGGCCCCCGGCGGCTCAAGCGCTGCAAATTGGCTGTCGAGCAGCGAAGCGGGCATGAAATGCCCTGGTCGCTCGGTGACACGTCTGGCAATCACGGCATGGCTGCCAGCCAGATGGATGAAACGCACAGAACCACAAGCCTTTTCCCTGATCCTGTCGCGGTACGCCCGCTTCAACGCCGAACACCCGATAATGGTTATGCCTTGTTCCCCGGCAAGGCGTGTTCCAACCGCATCCAACCATGGCCATCGATCCGCGTCGTCAAGCGGAATACCCGCCTGCATCCGGGCAATATTTTGCGGCGGATGCAGATCGTCGCCGTCGATATAGACCGCCCCGAGCCTTGCCGCCAATGCGGCGCCAACGGAGGATTTACCGCAGCCTGAGACACCCATAAGTACCAGTTTCATCACGGCATTGCTCCTAGAGCGAGGCGGTGATGCCGCCATCGACATACAGAACATGGCCGTTGACGAAGGACGAGGCTCCAGACGCCAGGAAGATGCAGGCACCCACCAGTTCCTCAACCTTGCCCCAGCGCCCGGCAGGCGTGCGCTTTTCCAGCCAGGTCGAGAAATCAGGATCGGCAACCAGCGCAGCATTCAGCGGCGTATCGAAATAGCCGGGCGCGATGGCGTTGCATTGCAGCCCATATTTCGCCCAATCGGTCGCCATGCCCTTGGTGAGATTGCCGACCGCGCCTTTGGTGGCCGTGTAAGGGGCAATCGATGGCCGGGCCAGCGCCGTCTGCACACTGGCAATGTTGATGATCTTGCCAGCGCCGCGCTTGATCATGTGGCGGGCCGCAGCTTGGCCGACATTGAAGACGCTGGAAATATTGGTGCGCAGCAGCCGCTCGAAAGCATCTGCCGGAAACTCTTCCAGAGGGCCGCGAAACTGCATTCCGGCATTGTTGACGAGAATGTCGATCGGCCCTTTGGTGGCCTCAAAACCATCAACAGCATCCCGCGACGCCTGATGATCGGTGACGTCGAAAGCCAGAATATCACAGCCATCGCCGATCTGGGCGGCGGCGGAGGCAAGCTTGCCTTCATCGCGTCCATTCACGATCACGGTCGCGCCCGCCGCCCGCAAACCTTGCGCCAAGGCAAAGCCAATGCCTTGCGAAGACCCTGTCACCAACGCGCGACGACCCGTCAGATCGAAAAGACCAAGCGACATGGCATCCTCCACTTTTATCTCGACAACATTTGTTGAACCTGTTTATGTTATCGATAACATTGCCTGTCAAGTTTTTTAGAACAGGTTCATCAAGGAGAGGAAAAGAAAGTGGCAAAGCCGGAGATTTTGCAGGTCGGACCCTATCCCGCCTGGGATGAAGGCCCTTTGAACGATCAGTTCACCGTGCACCGCTATTTCGACGCAGCCGACAAGACCGCTTTTATCACCACCGTTGGGCCACGCATTCAAGGCATTGCCACAAGGGGAGAACTCGGTGCTGACCGCGCCATGATCGACGCCTGCCCGAAGCTCGAAATCATCTCGGTCTACGGTGTTGGCTATGACGCCGTGGATCTCGAAGCTTGCCGCGCCCGTGGCATCCGCGTCACCAACACACCCGATGTGTTGACCAATGACGTTGCCGATCTGGGCGTCGCGATGATGCTATGCCAATCGCGCGGCATGATCGGCGCCGAGACCTGGGTGAAGGATGGCAGCTGGGCTGCAAAGGGTCTTTATCCGCTGAAACGCCGGGTCTGGGGCAGGCGGGCAGGGGTGCTGGGCCTTGGCCGCATCGGCTTTGAGGTCGCCAAGCGCCTCAAAGGCTTCGATATGCAGATTTCCTACAGCGATGTCGCACCGAAACCCTATGGCGAGGGCATGACATTCGTTGCCGATCCCGTGGAACTGGCCAGAACATCCGACTTCCTGTTCGTCACCCTGGCCGCATCCGCCGATACAAGACATATCGTCGGACGCGATGTCATTGAGGCGCTAGGGCCGGAGGGTATGCTGATCAACATATCCCGCGCCTCGAATATCGATGAAGCCGCCTTGCTGGAAGCGCTCGAAACCGGACGGCTGGGCTCTGCCGCGCTGGATGTGTTCGAAGGTGAGCCCAAGCTAAACCCACGCTTCCTGGCGCTGGACAACGTCCTGCTCCAACCCCACCACGCCTCCGGCACACTTGAGACCCGCCAGGCCATGGGCCAGTTGGTCCGCGACAATCTGACCGCACATTTCGCCGGCCAGGCTCTGCCAACCCCGGTTTTATGAGGATAAATCCATGAAAGCCATTGTTGCCCATGCGGCGAAAGACGTTCGCATCGAAGAGGTGGACGAGGTCGAGCCCGGTCCAGGCGAGGTAAAATTGCGGCTTGCCACGGGCGGCATCTGCGGCAGCGACCTGCACTATTACAATCACGGCGGTTTTGGCGCTGTCAGACTGAAACAGCCGATGATCCTTGGCCATGAAGTCTCGGCCTATGTCGAAACATTGGGGGCAGGGGTCACAGGACTAGGCATCGGCCAGCTCGTCGCCGTCTCGCCGTCGCGCCCGTGCCACACCTGCGCCTATTGCCAAGAAGGCCTGCACAATCAATGCATCAATATGCGGTTTTACGGCAGCGCCATGCCCTTTCCCCATATCCAGGGTGCGTTCCGGCAAAGCCTTGTCGCCGACGCCAGCCAATGCGTGGTGGCGGATGGACTGAGCGCGGGGGAGGCGGCGATGGCCGAACCGCTGGCCGTGACGTTGCATGCGACGCGGCGGGCAGGCGAAATGCTCGGCAAGCGGGTTCTGGTCACCGGTTGCGGTCCGATTGGCGTTTTATCAATCATTGCCGCCCGGAGGGCCGGGGCAAAGGAAATCGTTGCCACCGATCTCTCGGACTTTACGCTGGCACTGGCCAAGGCGGCGGGCGCTGACCGGGTGATCAACACCGCAGCCCAGCCGGATGGCCTTGCAGAATACGCGGTGGGTAAAGGCACATTCGATGTGCTTTACGAATGCACCGGCGTCGCCGCGGCACTGGCTGGCGGAATTTCCGCCATGCGTCCACGCGGCGTCATCATGCAGCTCGGGCTTGGCGGCGATATGACCCTGCCGATGATGGCCATTACCGCCAAGGAACTGGACCTGCGCGGCTCCTTCCGTTTCCACAGTGAATTTGCGGTCGGGGTGGAGCTGATGCGCAAGGGGCTGATCGACGTCAAGCCGCTGATCACCCACACCGTGCCTTTGGAAGACGCGCTTTCTGCCTTCACCATCGCATCCGACCGGAGCAAGGCTATGAAAGCTCAGATTGCCTTTTCCTGAGGAGGCTCTGAAGGCGAGGATGCGTCAGCATGTCAGAGACTTGGTATTAAATGGCATCAGGCTGAAGCAACAGCCACTTCGGCTTCCTTCAGCTTGCGCTTTTGCGCATATTTCTGGGCGATCACCGCGCAGGCCATCAGCTGGATCTGGTGAAACAGCATCAATGGCATGACGATGGCGCCGATACTTTGTCCGGCAAAAATCGCGCTGGCCATCGGCACGCCGGAGGCCAGACTTTTCTTCGAGCCACAGAAGGTGATGGCAATTTCATCCTCCTTGGAAAAACCAAGCAACCGGCTTCCGAATGTGGTGATGATCAGCGCCAGCGCCAGCAGGACCATATCGACCACCACGACCGCGCCAATATCGGCCAGCGAGAAATGCTTCCAGATCCCCTCAATGACCGCCTCGCTAAAGGCCGCATAGACCACCATCAGAATCGAGCCACGATCAATTGGCGACAGCAAGGATTTGCGCGCCCTGACCCAATTGCCGATAAAAGGTTGCAAAACCTGGCCAACCAAAAACGGGAGCAACAATTGCACGAAAATTTGCAAGACAGCGTCAAGCGAAATCCCGCCATGGCCACCGGCAGATAGCAGCAGCCCGCAGAGCAGAGGGGTGAGGATCATCCCGAAAATATTAGAGGCCGAGGCTGAACAGATCGCCGCCGGCACATTGCCCCCTGCCATGGAGGTAAAAGCGATAGACGATTGGACAGTCGATGGCAGGACACAAATGTAAAGAATGCCAAGATAAAGCGAGGTTGGCAGAAAACCCTGCACCAAGAAGCCAAGCCCTAAGCCAAGCAAGGGAAAGATCACAAAGGTCATGGCCAGGATCGACAGATGCAGTCGCCAATGCAACATGCCTGCAACCACGACATCCCGCGACAGACGCGCGCCATGCAGAAAAAACAGCGCCGCAATCGCAACTTTCGTTGCCCAGCCGAAATAAACCGCCGGCTGGCCGCTGATCGGCAAGACTGAAGCCAGAGCCACTGTACACACAAGCATCAGGGTGAATTTATCGGGTAAAAACCGCGTCATGATCGCCGCTCATCCATTCTTCACTGACAACGCGACGGCTATGGCGCCTCTTGGCAATTGTCATATGTTAACTATTTCAAGCGTTAGGGAGTAGGCCATTCATATCGACGATGCAAACCCCACTGATGCACATCTGCCATCACTTTTCAGCGTTTCAAACAAATCCGGCCTTACATCCGGCTCGTTTTCTGAAGACGGATCAAAGGGATCAAACGCTTGAAATAGTCGCAAACACAATACCTCACCCAAGTTCAACGCAGCGTGACGGTCCCAAAAGGAACAAATGCCGTGAAGTGATGTTGATAGCAGCAACGCATAATTGCCGCATAGAAAGCGCAACAAGCAAACAGTCCAGAACCGTCACCCGGAGAGGAGCCTCATGAGGCAAGGGAAAACGTCATGCAATGCGCCGGACCGGAAACTCTAGAGAGCGGGAACACATTGCCGTGACAACACAGGTTTTTGCAGATACGGACTGGCTGATCCAATGGCAACAGCATGGCACAACGGGCGAAGAAGCAATTGCTAGGTTTCTCCAACTACCAGCCCTTGAAGTCGATGACATGATCGGCATGTGGGTCGGGCAGGAGTTAGCGACAAATCATCCGATAGATGGCCTGATGCCGCCTTTCGGTTGGCACGGCAAGAATTTTGTCTCCGCAGACGAAGGTCATCCGCTGATTATGCGCGACAGCTTCGGTTTTTATCCGTTAAACCCGTTCTTCATTCCGCTGCGGCTTTTGCTTGCGTCACCCAGGCTGTTCAATAACGCGGTGGGAAGAACAGTAGTTCGTAATCTGGGACGGTTTTTTGCCTCCGGCCGGCCAAAAGCAAGATTAAGGCCTGTCGCACTGGGCGGCACTGTCAGCGCAGCGATGATCTATGACGAAAAGCCGATCATTGACCATTTTCGCCGTATCGATGACCGCCGCTGTCTCGGATTGATGGAGCATCGTGATTTCGACAGGCCATTCTTCTTTTTGTTAACCCGCGAGTGACACGCATACTTTTGCCCGCACAAGACCCGGTCGGCGTTTACAGATGTCAACCTGTCAACTTTTGGCCGAGCACCATCATGCGATAATCAGTTGTCGTTATTTCCAGTGCCACCGATCGTGCTGGTCGTTGCCATTGAAACAGGGTCACTGGCCGGAAAAGTATCTTCCAGCGCATCGTTGAGATCGCGGTCACCCTCCTCCCGGCGGGCTTGGTCGGCGAGGCGTGTACCTCCCTCAACAACTTCTTTCGTGCTGATTTCCTCCAGCAACGACCTGGCTGCTTCCGGCGCATTTTCGCGCGTCAGAGGCCGGTCCTCGCTTTGTTTCAGCTGTACGGACACCACATCACCACTGTCGGAAACGAATTCGACATTATATCCGGACCGTCCGCCCTTTTCAGGATGTACCAAGGTGCCAATCAATTCCATTGTCTTCTCCTTTGACCCACTGTCTTCTCTTCGCGTTTGACGCTCGGGTCGAAAACAGATGGGCAAGGGTTATTGTTCCTGAAAAAGCGATAGATCCTTATCTGCCAAGGGTGTTGAGCGACGGTGCGATTATTGCGTTCTGCCTATCCGCAAGTCAGCGATGAAAATTTCACTAAACGACCGCTATTTGGGGAACAGAAACGGCCGATTTCACGTTAGAGGGGTGGTCAATGGGAGATAGACGATGAAGCCATCCGACAAAGAGTGGATCGAAAAGCGAGCCTATAGCCTTTGGGAAGAAGAGGGCAAGCCGCACGGGAAAGACGACGTCCATTGGCAACAGGCCCATCGCGAATTTCACGACCTTTCGCAATCCGCGCAAAAGGCCAAGGCAGGCGCGCTCAAGCGCGCGAGCCAGGCCGCCAAAACGCAGACTGCCAAGGCTCCAACGACCAAAACGCTGGCCGCCAAGACCAGACAGAGCCCAGAAGCTGAGATGGCCGATGTGCCGCAAGATCCAAAACCTGCCGCAGCGACGAAACGCAAGCGAAAGATAATCTGATGGCACCTGTTTTTTCAGACCGACAGGACACGGCGATCGCTGCGGCTGGAATCCGCTGCCTTCCGCAACGCATGCAGAAAGGCAATGTCATCGATCAGAGTCTGCGTTCGCTCTCCGTCACCTCGGAAATTTTTCCACTCGTCAAAACTGGCGGTCTCGGCGATGTCACGGGCGCTCTGCCAAAGGCGCTCGCCAATTTTGGTGTAGCCACGCGGACGTTGATTCCAGGCTATAGCAATGTCCGCAGATTGATCCGGGACCAGCCGCCGCTTTTGGTGTTCGAAGATCTCCTTGGCGAATCCGCAGCGCTTTACGCCGCCAGCATCCACGGCCTCGACCTTTTCATACTCGATGCGCCGCAATTGTTCGACCGGCCGGGTGGCCCTTATGTGGACGAGAACTGCCTTGACCATCATGACAATTGGAAGCGATTTGCGGTCCTGTCTCTGGCAGCAGCCGAAATTGCAGCCGGTAGCCTGCCAGGCTGGGTTCCCGATGTCGTTCACACCCATGACTGGCAAACCGCTCTCACCTCCGTCTACCTGCGGCACATGGATTGCACGACGCCTGTGGTTTTGACCATTCACAATCTCGCATTCCAGGGCCAGTTCAACGCCGCCCTGCTGCCCTCGATTGGACTGCCGCCAAGCGTGATGTCAACGGACTGCATGGAGTATTATGGCGATATCAGCTATCTGAAGGGTGGTCTGATGACGTCAAGCATGATCACCGCCGTCAGCCCGACCTATGCCCGGGAAATCCTTTCGCCGCGCTTTGGCATGGGCCTTGAAGGCGTTCTCAAGCAGCGCAAGGACAAGCTGCGCGGTATCGTCAATGGGATCGATCCGGAAATCTGGAACCCGGCCACCGATCCGCATCTGTTCTCCCGCTTTGACCAGAAAACCATCGGCCTCAAGCGGTTGAATAAGGTGGATTTGCAAAACCAGTTTGGCCTCGACAACGATGACGGTCCGCTGTTTGCCGCCATTACCCGTATCACATGGCAAAAAGGCATGGATATGCTGGCGGAAGCCGCCAGCGAGATCATCGATGGCGGCGGTAAGCTGATCGTGCTCGGGCAGGGGGATCGCGCGCTGGAACAGGCGCTGATCGAGACTGCACAGCGTTTTCCTGGCCGCATGGCCGTCAAGATCGGCTATGATGAGGAAACCGCGCATCGCATTCACGGTGGTGCCGATTCCATCATTCAGCCCTCGCGTTTCGAACCCTGCGGCCTGACCCAGCTTTATGCTCTGCGCTATGGCTGTGTGCCGGTGGTGTCACGTACTGGTGGGCTGGCAGAAACCATTATCGATGCCAATGACGCAGCAATGTCTGCCAAGGCGGCAACCGGTTTCCAGTTTGACCAGATCACCACCGACGGTCTGCGCCACGCGCTTCGTCGGGCGTTGGACGCCTATGCCGTACCCCGCCATTGGCGGCGGTTGCAGCTTCAGGCCATGCGGGCACATTACAGTTGGGAGCGCAGCGCCGAACAATATGCCGCCCTTTATAATGCCGTCACTCATCGCCGTATCCCGGCGCGGACCAAGCTGGCTCGGAGCCTGCATTCATGACGGACTCAACGCCGGAAACCATGCGGGGGCGTATCAACGCCCACCGCGAATTGCTGATTTCACTTCTGACGGCAAGCCTGCAAGGACCTGAGGCCTTCAAGGATCTGATCCGTAGTCTCGAACAGGAAAGCCACCTTAGCGACGGACAGGAAGATCCCGGCGCGGTTCCAAACCGGGCGCTTTCCGAAGCTGCTGCCAAGGCGCGCGAAACCCGCGATATTCTTCAGGCAGCCAAGGCCCGCGCGGCAGACACACGCACAGAACCGCTCTCCTGAAGCAGAAGAGTAGGCCTTCCGAATGACTAACTTTCCATCACAAAATCGACTTGCCTGGTAAAACAGCGGATAAAAGCTTGCTGCTGAGCGCCAAGCTTTTATGGTTGGCGGGTGTTTATTGTCAAAGGTACCCCATGACCGTTTCCCCCAATTCATCCGCCTCACTTTGGTCGATCATCGATACCAAGACGCCTGACTTTATCGCCTTGAGCGACCGGATCTGGGGCATGCCGGAAACCTGCTACATGGAAGAATCGTCCGTCGCAGAGCATGTCGCCATGCTGAAGGCGGAGGGATTTCGCGTCAGCGAAAAATTGGCCGGAATCCCAACAGCCGTGATGGGCGAAGCAGGGGAGGGCGGTCCCATCATTGCGTTTCTGGGCGAATATGATGCCCTGTCCGGGCTCAGCCAGGAAGCGGGCGTCGCTGAACATAAGCCAATTGCCGCAGGTGGTAACGGCCATGGCTGCGGCCACAACCTGCTCGGCTCCGCAGCTCTCTTGGCCGCCGCTGCCCTGAAAGACTGGTTGAAAGAAAAAGGCTTGCCCGGTCGGGTGCGCTATTATGGTTGCCCAGCCGAAGAGGGCGGAGCCGCCAAGGCCTTTATGGTCAGGGCAGGGGCGTTCGAAGGCGTCGATATCGCCATCAGTTGGCACCCGAATTCCTTCGCTGGCGTACAGCGCACCACCTCGCTTGCAAATTCCCGTGTCGATTTCACTTTCCGGGGAAGGGCGGCCCATGCCGGATCAAACCCCGATCTGGGGCGCAGCGCTCTCGACGCGGTGGAACTGATGAGCGTCGGCGTCAATTATATGCGCGAACACATGCCATCCGATTGCCGCGTACACGCCGCCATTCTCGATGCGGGTGGTATTTCGCCAAATGTCGTACAGGCCTATGCCAAGGTTCGCTATCTGATCCGCGCCCCGGAACTGCAAGGCATGAAGACCCTTGTGGAGCGGGTCAAGAAAATTGGCGAGGGCGCGGCATTGATGACCGAGACCCGGCTGGAAACACAGGTGATCAGCGCCGTTTCCAACGTGCTGACCAATGGTCCGCTGATGGCGGCCATGCAGGAGGCCTGGGAAGAACTCGGCCCACCACCTTTTGATGCGGCGGACCGAGCTTTTGCCGAAACGATCCGCGCCGTGTTGACGCCGGAAGAAAAGTCGGCGCCCTGGCGTTTCGAGGGGCTGCCGGAACGCGATATCCCGCTTGCCGATTTCATTCTGCCCGCCCATGACCGCACGCCGCTGCTGACAGGGTCAACCGATGTCGGCGATGTCAGCTGGGTGGTGCCAACCGTCCAGGCCGATGGGCCAACCTGCGCCATCGGCACACCGTTCCATACCTGGCAATTGGTGACGCAGGGGAAAAGTCCGCTGGCGCACAAGGGCATGATCGCGGCGGCAAAGGTCATGGCCGCCACGGGCCGCGCCGCCTTTGAAAGCGAACAATTACGCGAAGCTGCTCTTGCCGATCTCGTCGCCCGTCGTAAGGGCCAGCCCTATCAAAGCCCCTTGCCTACCGACGCCGAACCGCCAATCGTTGAAATGGGTGGCCGTAAGTAAGAACCCGTATCCAGGGTCACTTTCAACGGTCTGCCTCCTTAAAGCTTTCCCGGATTTGTTCGGCGTGGCACCAAGCCGACCGGACAAATCCAAGGTATTTAGCTTGACGTTCTTTATGTAACGTTATAACAAAACCATGATATCGATATAGTTTGAAAACGGACTTGTGCGGAACCGCAACCCATGTCAGTGATAGATCCAAATGGTGCTGTGGCTTTGCAAAGAAGGCTGCGGCTGAAAAGGGAATACGGTGAGGCTTACCCAACAGGGACCGAAACCGTGGCTGCCCCCGCAACTGTAAGCGGCGAGTGGGCCTGCACGATGCCACTGGCGATAAGCCGGGAAGGCGCAGGCCAACAGCGACCCGCAAGCCAGGAGACCTGCCATTTAGATGTTCAACCGCAACGGACGGGGTGTTCCGATGGCAGCGATAAGACTTCAGGTCCGCCGAGAGGCGTGGCCATCCTTTCCTTGTTCAGACGATCCGGCCCGAGGCGCGGCACGCCTGATGTCCGGTCTACCGATGCAGGCTCCTGCATGAGCTGTGATGGTCATGGTGCCTCGCTTGAGGTGAGGGGGCTCAGCTATGGGCCAACGGGCGCGCGATCTCTGATAAAAAACGTAGATTTTACGCTTGCCGCTGGTGAGCGTCTGGCCATTATCGGCCCGAATGGAGCTGGCAAGACATCGCTGCTGCGCTGCCTTTATCGTGCCGTGCGCCCCAGTGAGGGCAGGGTGCTGCTCGACGGGCAGGATCTATGGACAATCGATCCGCGGACGGTTGCCCGCCGGATCGCAGTCGTAGTCCAGGAAATGCCGGCAGATTTCCCTTTTACCGTCGAAGATATCGTCATGATGGGCCGAATTCCCTGGCAGAAAAGCGCATGGAAAAGGTCGCAGGGTACCGGAGACGACAAAGCCAGAGCGCTGCATGCCATGGATCACCTCCATGTCACCGATCTGGCGCGACGTGATTTTGCGACTTTGTCAGGCGGCGAAAAGCAACGCGTTCTCGTCGCAAGGGCGCTGGCGCAAGACCCGCAATTGCTCATTCTGGATGAGCCATCCAACCATCTCGATATTCGCAACCAGTTGGAAATTCTCGATCTGCTGCGTGGTCTCGGCATCACCATCGTGACCACGCTGCATGACATCAATCTTGCCGCAGGCTTTGCCACGAGAGCAATTATCCTGAAGGACGGACAGATGATTGCCGAGGGCTGTCCGCACGATGTCCTGACCGCAGACCATCTGTCCGCAGCCTTCACCGTTCAAACCCATGTCCACAGCCTGGATGGCGGCGCAACCCGCAATTTTTCCTTCGCGCTCAGTGCCTGATCCGCAACCCATTGGACCATTTATGAAAAACGTACTTCTCACTTTCGTGCTCTCAACCTTTCTTGCAGCAGTCAATCTCACCGCAGCCGCAGCGGAACCCGTGACCGTCAAGAGCTGTAACCGTGAGGTTACCTTTGATACAGCCCCGCAACGCGCCGTTTCCAATGACGTCAACCTGACCGAAATGATGCTGGCGCTGAAATTACAGGACCATATGGTCGGCTATACCGGGGTCTCCGGCTGGAAGACGCTGGACGAAAAATTGCGCGACGGCGTCAGCCAATTGCCGGAACTATCGCCGAAATATCCGAGCAAGGAAGTCCTGCTCAATGCCAATGCGGATTTCTATTTCGCTGGCTGGAATTATGGCATGAAGGTCGGCGGCGAGGTGACACCGGATACGCTCAGCCCATTGGGCATCAAGGTCTATGAACTGACGGAAAGCTGCATTCATATCATGGCCAAGGCCAAGCCGACCATGGACGATATGTTCGTTGACCTCATCAACTTGGGGCGAATATTCCGTGTCCAAGACAGGGCAGAGGCATTGGTTGCAGGCTATCGTCATCAATTGGCGAAAATCCAGGCCAAAATCAGTCCAACCGACAAGCCCGCAACCGTTTTTGTCTATGATTCCGGTGAACAAAAGCCGTTCACATCAGGCCGCTTCGGGATTCCGACAGCGATGATCGAAGCCGCTGGCGGCGTCAATATAATGGATGACGTGCAGAAAAGCTGGACGGAAGTGTCATGGGAACCGGTGATCGAGCGGAATCCGCAGGTGATTATCATCGTTAACTATGGCGAAGTGACCGCGCAGCAGAAGATCGATTATATGAAGCATAACCCGGCCTTCCAGAATATCGACGCTGTGAAAAATGATCGTTTCGTTGTGCTTGACTATGTCGAGGCAACCCCGGGACCGCGCAATATCGATGCCATCGCCCGTCTGGCCCAAGCCTTTCATCCGCAAAGTCTGTAAGTCTTGACTTTCATTAGACGTATATGTGTGCCGATCCTGCTGGTTCTGACGATCATCGTCGTCGTCAGTGCCGGTATTTCACTGGGTGCGGCTCCCATTCCTGTTGCCACCGTCTGGAAGATCCTCGCCAATCACCTGGTCCCGGGAAGTTTTCCGGTGGATTGGCCAGCGGGGCGGGTGAGCATCGTCTGGGATGTTCGATTTCCACGCGTGCTACTCGGTGGACTTGTCGGGGCTGGGCTGGCGCTAACCGGGGCGGTCCTGCAACCAGCGACCCGAAATCCACTCGCCGATCCGCATCTGCTCGGCGTCTCCTCTGGCGCCGCTTTCGGTGCAATCCTCGCGTTGCTGCATACCGGCATGGTCTTCGGACTGCTGACCGTACCGCTTTTCGCATTTGGCGGGGCGCTGCTCGCCACCGCCACGGTGGGACTGGTGGCGGGATTGACCCGTAGCCTTCAGGCCGACCGGCTGGTGCTGTCGGGCGTGATTGTCGGATTTTTCTTCACCGGGCTTGGGAATCTGCTGGTCTTTCTCGGAGATCCCCGCGCCACCCAAACCGTAACCTTCTGGATGTTGGGTGGGCTTGGCCTTGCCCAATGGCAGCATCTGATTTATCCCGCCGCCGTGCTCGCTGGTGGACTTTGCTATCTCCTGCCCAATGCGCGCTTGCTGAATGCCTTGGCCATGGGAGATGAGACGGCGGCGACCCTGGGCGTACCCGTCGCTCGGTTTCGCCTGACGCTATTTGTGATCTCGGCACTGATAACAGGGACAATGGTCGCTTTTTCAGGTGCCATCGGCTTTGTCGGCCTCATGGTTCCCCATATGGTGCGAGCACTGGCAGGATCAGACAATGTCCGCGTCCTGCCGCTCTCGGCGCTGACGGGCGCATTGGTGCTGATCCTCGCCGATCTCGTCGCAAGACTGGCCGTTGCACCGGAGGACATGCCGATTGGCATCGTCACAGGTCTTGCCGGATGCCTCGCCTTTCTCTGGATCATGCGCAAGGCCCGACCCGGCGCATAGACGGCGAGACTAGGCAGACAGAGCCTTCGCCAATTGGTGTATATGCGCCGCGCCAATGCCGCAGCACCCACCAATCATCGTTGCACCCGCGTCAGCCCAATCGCATGCAAAGCGGCAATAGGCATCATCGGTCAGGTCGGCGCGGGTCTCATGCAGGCCTTCATTCGCCGCAGCCTCCCCCTGCTCGCCTTCAAAGGCATTGGCATAGACACCGATGTCCAGGAAAACACCTTTTTGCCTGAATGTCGCGGCCGCCACATCGACGGCCGCCTTCATAACTTCCGGCTTGCTGCAATTGAACAGCAGCGCCGATGCGCCAGAGCCAGCCGCCCAAAGAGCCGCATCCTCAACCAATTCGCCGGAGCGAAGCTTCGGCTCGCCTCCAGCGTCCTGTCCCGCTTCATCGGCCAGCGTAAACGAAATCCAGAAGGGCTTGCCTGTTGCGGCAACCGCTTTTTGAACGGCTTCGCCTTCGGCAATCAGGCTGAGCGTTTCTCCAAGCCACACATCGACGAAGGGCGCAAGGTTGGCAACCAGCACATCCAGATAGGCATCAACCGTCGATGGATCAAAATTCTGCGGCTCATAGGAACCGAAGATCGGAGGCAACGAACCAGCCACGAGCACCTTTCGTCCGCCAGCATCCGCCGCCTGCCGCGCCAACTGCCCCGATAGCGCAATCAGCGACGGGCCTTCGCTCTGGAAACGCTCTTCGCCGATATGAAACGGCACCAATGCATAAGAGTTGGTTGTCACCACATCCGCACCGGCCGCAATGAATTCCGCATGCACCTGGCGAACGATGTCAGGAGAATTGATAAGGGCGAGCGCCGACCATTCCGGCTGCTTCAACTCCGCACCGAGCCGAAGAAGTTCGCGGCTCATGCCGCCGTCGAGAATACGAACCTTTGTCATACATATAGTCCTGTTGGTTATCGCCGGATTGGAACCTGCGCCTCGACCACCCGGAAGCAACGGGCAATGATCGCGGTAAGAGCGAGATAGAAGAGGGTGACGACGATCAGCGGCTCATAGACGAGCAGCGTATCCTGGCGCACCTTGTAGGCAACCGCATAGAGATCCATAACCGTCACGGTAAAGGCGAGGGGAGTGGCCTTCAACTGCATGACCACTTCCCCGGCGATGGTGGGGAGGGCGATACGGATAGCACGCGGCAACCAGACACGCCGAATGAGCGTGAAGCGTCCCATGCCGAAAGCACGGCCCGCCTCAAGCTCACCCTTGGGCACGGCCAGCAATGCGCCGCGCAAAACTTCGGCCTCATAAGCCGCGTAATTGAGCGTGAAACTGACCGCCGCAAAGAAAAATCCTTCCCGCAGCAGCGGCCAGATCAGACTTTGACGAATGCCCGGGATCATCGGCAGCAATGATCCGACGCCGTAATAAAGCAACCAGAGCTGGATCAATAGCGGCGTGCCGCGAAAAAACGTCGAATAGCTGCGCGCAAGGACCCGCGTCACCGGTCCGCCGCTGACCTGCGCAAAGGCGAGGCCAATGGCCATTACAAATCCGAGGACGACCGAAATTACCAGCAATGCAAGGGTTTGCCATGCTCCGGCAAGCAGCAACGGCCAGTAATTGCCTATCCAGGAGAAATCCATCACATCTCCTAAGACAGCAGCGGCTGACCGCGCCGCACCCGGCGCTCGATCAGCTTGAAGAACAGGTTGGAAACGAGAGTGATGGCGAGATAGAGCAGGGCGGCAGCCAGGAAAAACAGGAAATAATGCTTGGTACTCGCCCCCGCCAGCCGGGTCGCCAGCGCCAGTTCCTGATAGCCGACAACGGCAACAAGCGCGCTATCCTTGGTGACAGTCATCCACAAATTGGCAAGGCCGGGCAGGGCGTTGGGCAGCAGCGCCGGCAAAGTAACCCTACGAAACCGCAGGAGCGGCGACATGCCGAAGGCTTTTGCCGCCTCACTTTGACCAACCGGGATCGCCAGGATAGCCCCCCTGAGCACTTCAGTCATGTAAGCACCTTGGACCACACCCAGAACCGCAATCGCCGCAATCAATCCATTGACTTCAACCATTGGCATCCCAAATGCCTGCAATAGTCGGTTAAGCCCATCAGTGCCTGCATAATAAAGACCGACGATCAGGATCAGTTCCGGCACGGCGCGCACCGCTGTCGTGTAGACATCGAGCAATCCGAGCAGCAGGCGGTTGCCAGACAGCTTGCCCAAAGCGCCACCAATCCCAATCACCAGCCCTATCAGAAAAGCGCCCGCCGAAATGACAAGCGTTGCCCCGGCACCCCATAGCAGCGTTCCGCCCCATCCGGGGGGATAGGGAGAAAGCAGATCGAATATGCTCGGGGAAACTGCCATTTACGTAAGTTTCCGTTTACTTACCATAGATGTTGAAATCGAAATATTTCTTGGTGATCTCATCATATTTGCCGCTGGCCCGGACAGCGGCCAGCGCCGCATTCAACTTTGCCTTCAAAGCGGTATCGTCCTTGCGCAAACCACCACCGACGCCTGAACCAAGCACGGCGGCATCATCGGCGACATCGCCCATATTGGCGCAGCAATCCTTGCCGGCATCACTCTTGACGAAAGTGTCGAGCACGATGGAATCGCCGAAGACGTAATCGATCCGTCCAGCGGACAGGTCCTGAAAGGCTTCATCCAGCGTTTGATAGGTCTTTTCCGAGGCCACCTTGGAAAAATACTTTTTGTAATATTCAGACTGAATGGTGGATACCTGAATACCGATGGTCTTGCCCTTGACGTCATCAGCGCTGGCGCCAGGCTTCATGTCCTTCGCGCCGATCAGCCGGCTGGGGGTATTGTAATATTTATCGGTGAAATCGATCACCTTTTTGCGCTCATCGGTAATCGACATGGAAGACCAGATCACGTCGAACTTCTTGGCGCCCAAAGCCGGGATCAACCCATCCCAGGACAGTTCGACAATAGAGCATTTCTCCTTCATCTCAGCGCAAACAGCATCCATCAGGTCGATTTCCCAACCCTGCCATTTGCCGCTCGCATCCTTGGCGAAGAAGGGCGGATAGGATTCATTCATCACACCAAACCGCACATCGGCCTGGGCCGAAAAAGCGGAAAAGGCAAAGGCAGCGCTGGCCAACAGCAGCGGGAAGAATTTCATAGAAAGCTTTCTCCAGGTTGAATTCAAAATTTTCAAAGATGCAGTCAGGCGCCGATGCCCCCGGTAAATTCTCGACAGCGGGCGCTGAGTGGATTGCCGAAGACCTGTTCAGGCGGTCCCTGCTCCTCAATCCGGCCCTGATGCAGAAACAGGACATGGCTGGAAACATCGCGGGCAAAGCGCATCTCATGGGTGACGAGCAGCATGGTGCGGCCTTCCTCGGCCAGATCCCGAATGACCTTCAGGACCTCACCGACCAATTCCGGATCGAGCGCCGATGTTGGCTCATCGAATAACATGACGGCAGGTTCAACGCAGAGCGCCCGCGCTATGGCCGCACGTTGTTGCTGCCCGCCCGAGAGGAAAGCCGGATAGGCATCGCGCTTATCGTAAAGACCAACCTTATGCAGCAACGCTTCGGCACGTTCGATGGCTTCCGCGCGCTTGACGCCCATCACATGCACCGGCGCTTCGATAACATTCTCCAAAACTGTGCGATGCGCCCAGAGATTGAAATTTTGAAACACCATCCCAAGTCCGGTCCGCAACCGCTCGACCTGACGCCAGCTGGCGGGCCGTGGCTCACCACGCCGCCCCATCTTTATGGCAACCTCTTCGCCATTGACAACGATACGCCCTCGATTCGGCATTTCCAGAAAGTTGATGCAGCGCAAAAACGTGCTTTTTCCAGACCCGGAGGACCCAATGATCGAAATAACGTCGCCTTTTGCCGCTCGCAACGATAGGCCCTTCAGAACCGCATGCGCGCCGAAGCTCTTGTGGATGTCTTCCACCTCAAGGGCGAAACCGCCGCCATCTGTCATACAGGCTCCAGTCTTCAAATTGTCTGTCACAATAATGGCTTACTCAAGCAGTTTATGCGCGCAATTTCGCACCAGATTGCATAATTACCGCAGAAAATCATTGCATAAAGCGGATAGTCCCTAGAAAATATTATGAATTGCAGGCTCGGAGGATCATCCCCATGGACCACTTAGATCGGTTCGATCGCCAGATCATCGATATCATTCAGAGAAATTGTCAGCTGAAGGCAGAGATAATTGCCGAGCAGATCGGGCTTTCTCTATCGGCGGTACAAAGGCGCCTGAAACGGCTGCGGGAAGAAGGGATCGTCAAAAGCGAAGTGGCGGTGGTTGACCGCAAAATGACCGGCCATCCTATGGTATTTATCGTCGGCATGGAGATTGAGCGCGACAATTACGATGCGCTCGCCCGCTTTCGCACCTGGTCGGAACGGCAGGATCATATTCAGCAGGTCTATTATGTAACCGGGCAGGTCGATTTGATCGCAATCGTCACCGCCCGTGACGTCGAGCATTACGACGATATCGCTGCCCTTATCATGGCCGAAAACCCGCAAATACGCCGAATGCATACCAATGTCGTGCTGCGGGATATCAAGCTCGGACTCTTCGTACCAATGGTGAAATAGCGGCAATCTCCTTCGCCACCGGTAGACCCGCTAAAACGCCCAGGTCAGCAGGTTTCCAGCGGCGGTGACGAGATAATAGGTCACGACACCGGCGCCAGCGGCAACGAAGAGTGAAAAAATCACCACAAGGCCATCGCGCTCCGCAAGAGCGATAGCGATCAGGATGATTGCAAGCGCAGGAGCGGTATTGCCAAAGGGAATTGGCAGGGAGATCAACACCGCCAACACGAGAATTGGCAGTGCCAGGACCATTCGCGCGGTCTTGCCCGTGAGAAACGGGAGTCGCCCGGCGATCAGCCAGCTCTCGAGTTTCAACACCCAGGGCCGTCCGAGCCGCACCATTGTTTCCACCACCTTGAGCGAAACGGTTCGCCGCGCAATGAAACCCGGAAGCCAGATCCTGTCCGCACCATACAACATCTGCACGGCAACGAATGCCAAGCAGGTGCCGAAAACCATGCCGAAAGGACCGGGCAGGGGAACCAACGTAGGAAGGCAAAGCACCAGCAAGGTGAAGGCTATCCCAATGCGCCCCCGCCGACCGATCAATTCACCGATGGAAATACCACCACGCAAACGAGCAGTTTCCAGCACTTCCAGTAGAAAGCCGGATCCCCGCACAACGTCGTCACCTGCGGCAGGACCGTGCTGTCGAGACATCATCATCATATTAATCCGTGCAACCGCTATCCCGCAGCGCTTGCTGATGCGACGCGCGCAGCACAAGGTGAATATCGGCTGTGCTGATTGCCAACTCAGCCGATGCGAAATCTGCTTGAATTTTTTCAACAAGATCGAGATCACCCGGCAATCGATGATCTTCTACATGCAGCGCCTGGGCGTAAAGCACCAAATCCTGGCCGCGCAATCCCAGGCGCTCTCCGGCCCAGAACCCAGCCAGAACATTCCGACGGGCACGGATTGTGAAGGTAGTATCGTCCTTTGGGCACCAATCCGCCCCTGAAACGCTCTGAACCATCGCATGTCCTCTGTCGTGAAGTTTTGTCATAACTTGTCCTTGTTCAAATCGTCTATACATCGCCGCCGGTCTCAGATCCAAGCAATGAGAGGGCATTTCGACACTCCGGTGAAATTTCCGAAACAACCGCAACCGGCGTAGTCCAGCCCAAAGAAATCTGTAAGCCAGAGCGAACAGCCCAGCTTGGGTTATTAAGTGCCTGTTGTAATAATTTCGGAGCTGAATCTCTCACGCATGTTTGCGCCTGTTCTATTGTACTTGCCGATGCATTCATCGACGCCAGGCGACTGCGAAGATCCGCCTCTATCGGGTCGATAAGAAAAAAGCTGATCAGAGTCGCAAAGATTTCCGTAAACACAACCCTGCTCCTAGCGCACGATATTCAAAAGCTTAGGGGCGGGGGTACGGTAACGGCAGTCACGCCCGGCGCGGTATGACATGTTTATCGCCATCGATGACAAGCAATTGAAATGAAAATAAGCGGGTGAACCAGCTGGCAAAACCAAGAGCATGGCTACAATCCTATGCCGGCGCAGGTGTCGAAAACGGTCCGACATCGCAGAAGCGCCGGCGGCTGCTGCCAGAGGGGCCCGGACCACGGGTTGACCTGAAGATGGCGCCGTAAGCCGACTGTTTCAAGGCGCAGATTCGGCGATTTCATGGAATTTTCAGTCTGAAAATGGACAGTTATCCAAGACCTATATCGTGCAAAGCCTGTTTTCATTTGAAAAAGGCAGCGCGTCGCGATTCCTGTTGATGCGTTTATGCGATACAAGACAAAGGAAACCATCCGAAGCAAAGCCGAGGCCGCATCGCATGACCGAAAACAGCTACTTCACCAATTACGGGGGCCTGCCGCCTCAAACCCAGTTGCTTTCTGGCAAGGCCGTTTTCAAAACCGCCTATGCCGTCATTCCAAAGGGCGTGATGAGCGACATCGTCACCAGTCTTCTTCCGCATTGGGAAAAGACCCGCGCCTGGATTATCGCCAGACCCATGACTGGATTTTCCGAAACCTTTTCGCAATACGTGATGGAAATCCAACCGGGAGGGGGCAGCACGCGACCGGAACCGGATGCCAATGCGCAAGCAGCCATTTTCGTTGTCGAAGGTGCGTTCACGCTTACACTTGGTTCAACTGCGCATAATCTTCGTGCCGGGTCTTTCGCTTTTCTGCCGGCCGGGTCGACGTGGAAAGTTCTCAACACCAGCGATGCTCCGACAAAATTCCATTGGGTTCGCAAGACATTCCAACCGGTAGACGGATTGGAGCCACCACCAGCAATCTTCACCCATGAAGACGAGCATGAGATTGCCATGATGCCGAACACCGGCGGCGCCTGGGGGACAACCCGGTTCATCGATCCAAATGATATACGCTATGACTTCCACCTGAATATCGTCAGCTTCCAACCTGGCGGCATCATTCCGTTCATGGAAACCCATGTGATGGAACACGGCCTCTATGTCCTGGAAGGCAAAGCCGTCTACCGACTGAACGACGACTGGGTCGAGGTGGAGGCCGGTGACTTCATGTGGTTGCGCGCCTTCTGCCCACAAGCCTGCTACGCCGGCGGTCCCGGCAGGTTCCGCTATCTGCTTTACAAGGATGTCAACAGACACGCCCGTTTGTGGCCTTGAGCCAGCTCAGTTCATCCCTGGGAAAAATCGAAATGCGAGGGATGCATCTTCCTTCGCATTTCTGAGCTTCGCCTGACAATTTTGGACTAGGCACGATTGAATTTCTTGCGAAACCTGCCCCGGCTGGATGGATGATTTTGGATCCATGGGAGCATATTCCTGGATCGAACAGCGGGTTGCAGCCATAATATTGGACTGGATTTCGGGGCCAGAATCAGCAGTTGCACAGCGCCTCCTACGAGGAGACAACGGTCTGATAGCTACGTCAATGCTTTGGAAATTTGGAGCCGACTAGCGGCCTAATACGCGCTCGCATTCCACTCTGATGATGTCGGCAACATCGAGAAGAAGCTGGTTCGCGACATCATCGACCTCTGGATCAAGATTGCGGTCTTGACTGAGAAGATACTCATCCGCCCAGCCAGCGAGATCACGGATGCGGTACGCGAACGGCGGTGGAGGATTGGCCTGCATCCAAGCGCGAAAGTGTTCGATAATGGATGATGGGCCGCCGTTGAGAACACGGTAACCGAGATCAAGATCGGCTTTTGAAAATGGCGGAACAGTGGGTTGTCTAGGGTTCCCGATCAGCCGTCCTACGACTTCGGCAGTCTCGATGAAGTCACCGACCTCCCTTTCCGATGAGTGACCATCACGGTTGATCAGGTGCCGGATGACATAGGATTCGAGCGTGTCCTCTCCGTCGCCCAACTCGACATGAGGCAACCTTTCCGATGCCGCATGGCTATAGCGTGGCCACCATCGACCGATCGATCTCTGGCCATGTCGGATAGGTTCCAGGGAGCATTGGTGAACTGGACACATCCTGAAGAATTCGAGATGCCACCACACCCGGTGGTATGGAACCTCGGCAATACAATGTCGACACTCAAGCCGACGCGCCCATCGGAACTCATTCCGTCGGAACGTCTGCCCAGCGAGGAAAATCCGGCCATTTCGCTCGACGGGCGTCCAGTGTCGGAGCCTCTCCTTGTCCGCTTCGGAAATCGGCAGTCGAAAGATCCGCTCGAGCAATTCTTCCGACTTGAAGATCGTGTCGACACCAACCTCGGATGCGTACATCTCAGGCAGATGATTGCATTCGTCTATAACCAGACGGCTGAAGTAGCTGCTGGCGGGTTCGCCAATTAAGGGCAAAACCCGCCAGAACGTGAATGGGCGGCCGCTCAATTTCGCCCTGCCTTGTAGCCGAAGTAGTCGATGTCGTCGCCGGGTCTGATCCTCGTTCGGACTGCCTCGCGCAGATGCTCGACCAGAATGCAGGCGGACAGATCATTGAGGGCGAGATAGCCAGCGGCCTCCACGATGTTCATCACCCGGCCGATCTGCCCGCCACTATATCTGTGGAAATGCTCCCGATAATTCTCCAGGCGACTGGGCGCGGAGAACGGGAGGCGCTTGTCGATGCTTCTCAGCACGTCGCCGAAAAACTCCAGCTCCTGCGGACTGCTCGTCAGCGGTTTCAGGGTCTCGGAGCGGTAGGCCCGCCGCACGAAGGCCGGGATGTCATACACGAACTTGTCGATATCGGGTTCGCCTACAAGCAGAATGGTGACCATCCGGGTGTCAACGACGTCCTTCACGAACCCATACATCTCGGCAGCCAGTTGTGAGGATCTCTGGTTGAAGAACATGAATTGTGCGTCGTCCAGGATCAGATGCTCTGTCTTGCATTTGAGCACCCGCTCTACAGACCAATCGAAGGGATCCTCCCGGGACAGAATTCGATGGGGAGAGGAAGTCGCCCGTTTGATCTTGTTTCCCAACCGTTCACGGTTCATGCCAAGGGAGGCGCTGATATGAAGGACCGGGAATTCCATGCCGACATCGCCGTCCCGAGGCGGGTATCTGTTCGCGTACGCCTCGCAGATGACAGTCTTCCCAGAACCCGACTCCCCCAACAGCCCGCCGACGACCCCCAGGTTGGGAGTGCCGTGGTCGGCTGGACGGTGTAGAGTCGCGATCATCGCCAGGCCGAGGTTATAGGTACGATACGGGATCCTCAGGTACTTGATAAGATGCTGGCGCGTTGGGATGGGAAGGCGACTTGCGCGCTCCCTGTCTTCCGGTGTTTCGAAAACCATGTCTGTCGGCACGGGAATCATGATGCCTCCTACACGAGCCAGCCGCCGAATTCGTCGAAGTCGATGTCGGATGCGGCAATGGCCGGGTCGTTGCTCTTGGTTTGGGTGTCCTGAAGGATCGAAGGTTCGTGGTCTTTCGGGTTCGGCATGTTGAAAGGCACCGTCATGCCCGCGCGGCTGCTCAGGGTAGGTGGCGCCTCCTGGATGGCCGGGCTCGCGAGATCCGTGTAATCCTCGCCGTACTGTGTGTTTGCCATGGTATAGCGGCGCGACATCGCAAACTTGCCGACTGTTTGCGCGTAGAGAGCTGCCAAGGTCCGTCCGGTCTTGATCGTACCCTGCTCGCGATGTGCTTTGATGACCGCCTTGGCGAGTTCCATCTTCGCAAAAAGCAGGTTGGCAGCATTGACTGCCTTCTTCATCTTCTCACGGAGAAATTTCTTGATCCACCTGTGCTCGTAATACCGGAGGCCGTTGGCATAAGGCTGGTCGGACGGAGCAGCGGGGACTTCAAGCCATCTTTCGGTCTTCGCGTACGGATCCTGAATCCACGCGACACCCAAATTCCATGGCGAGCGGCGGGCCTTGAATTTCCGTCCTTTGCTTGCGCGCTGTGTCGACAGGAAAAGGAGTTCTGGTGACACATACCTGATGTCGTCCCAGACGAATCCCTTCTTAGGATCGAGCGATACATCAGCGAACTGGCCTGCGATCCGTACGAAGATCTCCGGATCGATGAGCGGCGGCGCCGGGGCCTTCTTGATGCCTTCTCGCCAGATTTCCTGTGGGACACCCTGAAAAGTCGCGAGTTCTCCGAGACCCTGGGTCGGCTTCAGATGGTGGATGTAGGCCAGATAATAGGTCAAGAAGCCACGGATCTGAGGCAACGTCATCTTTGGCATGGCCTTCTGCATCTCCTTGTCGTATTTCATCCGCTCGGCGATGGAGTGCCCCGTGGCACCGGGCAGGCGGTTTGCGACGGCCTTGTCGAGAATATGAAAGAGATGCTCCTCTGCCCCCTTCTCCCAGCCTCGGGCAGGCCGATAGGCAACGGTTTGGATGCCGAGTTCCTTCAAGGACTCCTTCATGTTGAGGCCGATGAGGTGCTTGGCATTATCGGTGCCGAGCTTCAGCGGACGTCCCCACCATGGGTATGAAGCCCCGGAAAGCGGATCGATCGACTTTTCGAAGAGCATGTGCTGAAGGCCTTCGAAAAAGCTCTCATATGACGGCGGCTGGAAGGAGATCGAGAAGCCGACAACGATACCGCTGTGGCGATCCCGGAATGTCAGAATGTGCGGTCGGCCGTACGCGATGGCCAGCTCGGGATCGATCCCGATGATGTTCATAACCGCATGATCGACGTCGACGATCTCGAGAGGCGCGTTCGGCCGCACCTGCCGCAGTCGGATCATGTGCTTTGTTTCCGCGTAGTCCCGCCCAGACTCCAGGGCATCACGCTCGTATTCGTTCAGGTCATGCAGTCGTCTCTGGATCGTGCGATCGCTATGCCGACAGGTGCCGTCATCGTTCAGAAGGAGGTCCCTGATATGATGAAAATCGCCGTCGGGCTGGGCGAGGGCCATGAGAATGGCCTGCACCATTCCCCATTGGCCTCCGGCCTGGACGGCAAGGTGAACAGCCTCCTGCATCGCTCGAACGACTTCACTGCCTTCGCGCGGCCCATAGTTTCCCGAATTCCCTTGTCGGCAGAAATTGAGCAGGCGATCGAACCGACCGCCGTTTTTGTCACGGTGCTGCCAGTTGTAGACCGAATTGACGCACGGCGGCTTCGGATCCTTGATCTCTTCGGCGACTTCCATGATGACATCTGCGCGCTGTCTCCTGGTCAGTGTCCTGACACTCAGTTCGATCATCCTGAGATAGCAGGCATCGACATAAGCCATCCGCCGATGCGCACCTTTGCGCTGGCTATCATTGACGGCCGCCGCGGCGCCAGGCAGGTTTCTGGCGGCGGCACCGTTTCCCGATACCGGGCGAATTCGTGCCTGCCGATTGAGTTCGCCGATCTGCCAGATCGACAGCGTGATGCTGACATTGGTGACGAGCTGCTGGAACTGCGCAACGGCCGGAAATTCCGGTGCAGGCTGGAACCAGTTGATGAAGCGGAACATCGCATACCGCGTCTTCTCTGCGTTGAAGACCGCGAAGGTGTCACCGACCCTGAGGTCTGGACACTGCATGTCGAACCCGCGGCCCGGATCAGGCGGGACGTCGAGTTCGTGGAAGGTTTTCACGGGCTGCAGGTAGCGCCCGTCGGTATACTCAAATGACATCGGAGAAGCTCCCTGTATCAGGCTGCCTTGTCGAAGCGCAGCTCTGTTGTGGGGAAAGCCACGAAAGCCGCTCGAGGTGGAGTGATCACCGTGAACTGCGAGAGCGGCGCTCGGACGTTGATTCCAACCCTGGCTTCCATCGCCAACTGCATGATCGCCGTGAAAGCCGGGTTGACCTCGCCAACGATCTTCCATTCCTCGTCGTCACTCCATCGCCCCATCACTGCGTTTCGCTTCACCGATCGCATGATCTCGCCGATCCGTAGCGGAAGGGGGAGCGTCAGGATCTCTGCAGCCACCTCATCGATCCACTTATGCTGGCAGGCCAGCCGTTTGTGCCGCCACATTATGCGGAGATTGTCGATCAGAGGTCTGATGTGGAGGGTGCGCTCGTCGAGGAGCTGATAGTGCGCTCCCAGATCGGCAAAGATTTCACGCATCTGACGCGTGCGGCGTTCCGGCCAACCCAGGTGGCGCTGAACATGGAAAGGCATCACGTCAATCACAACAACCGAGCCGTCGCGCCTTCTGACAGCGAGGTCGGGAACTCTCTCCCGATATTTGCCGGACGGCGTCCGGTAGCCTACCGAGACCGGAAACTCCGCGACCGCCATATTGAAAGGGTTGGTATCGATGTGGATCATCGCGTCGGCCATCAGAGGTTCGCGAGTGCGCACGATGCCTCTGACGGACTTTCCCGTCGGATGCCAGCCGGGCAGGGTGATGTAGCGGCTCCCGGGCTTGATCTCCTTCTTGGGTTCGTTCCCTTCGCTGAAGACCTCGTTCCAGTAGTCTTGATTTCTGACCAGTTCATGCAGTTCCACGACCGCTCTCCTTCTTTACGACGTGATAGATCGAGGGCTGGACAATCGAGGGGACGGAATGCGCGGCGGCCGGATAAGGCGCGAGGGCCGCAAGCCCGCGCAGAACTTCGACTGGAATACCCAGCGCGCGCAGATCCGCATGGGTGAGTGGCGTGGGATGTCTTTGATCTCGTGGCAGGTTACTCATGACAACACCTCTCCGTTCACGCTTCGGCATCCGGAGCGCGTGGGGTAAAACATCAGTCTGAAATGTCGCGCGACCCTGACGGTCACGTTGGCGGAGCCTGCCCCATCAGGAACAACGAATCAAGCGCACCATCGGCGCGCCTGAGTGCGAATGTGGGCATGATATCAATTGCTTGGGGAGGCTTCTTCTTGAGGCCTGCAAGTCGTTCCAAGGGTGTGAATCCTTGCACGGCGACTTGGTACGGCGTGGTGCGGCTTGGTGCGGTAGTATCGCTGAAGTAATTCCGGATCTCGATGCCAGTGCTATACACAGCTTCCGTCAATTGAGCGGATTACGCTATGGATGGATTCGAGGCCTCGGATGGGCGGGAGATCTTCAGCGACAAGCGAACGCATGGATTCAACATCGAATCCTGTGCGGCATCACCAAGGGCGCCTAGTGGCGTATTCGGAATCTCATCGGCATCACATCATGTCTCCGAGGTATGGAAACCATCCGGCAATTGAAGCAATCATCGCTGCATTTCTGTTGTGGGCCATATGTTCCTGGTTTGTTCGGATTGTCAAGCGGATTACCGGTACTCAGATACCGGTCTTTCTAATTGGGTCAATCCAATAAGGCTGGAACCGACAACCCGCCTACGATGCTTCGAGATCGTGTCCCGCATTTCGCAAACGTAACAGCGGATATTCCCACCCAGGATAGGCCACGGGAGTCCATTCGACCCTTTGAGCGGGACTCCTCTTTCACATGCAGGGTCGATCCGATCCTGGCCGATATCAAGACTGGAGCGGCAAGCCATCCGGATGATAATCTTCCTCCGATGACAGGAACCTTGAACATCTACGCCGACGGCTCCTTCGACGCCGCCTCCCGCTCTGGAGGCTGGGCCTTCGTGGTTATGGAAGGCGACCGACCGATCCACGCCGCCGCAGGTACCATGGTCGGCCCCTCGAACAACACCTTCGAAGTCCTGTCGGTAGTCAGAGCGGCATTCTGGATCGAGAGCGAAGCGGCAACGGCGGCCGCAGTGATTTGGACCGACTCCGCTCATGTGGTCGAAGGCTGCAGCCGATGGCGGCACATCTGGCGCGGCAACGGCTGGAAGCGGGTGAGGGCGAACTCGCGGGAGAGGCGTCGAGCGATCCCGGACGTGAGGCTCTGGCAAGAACTCGATGACCTGCTACTCAGGAACCGCGAAGCCAGGATTCAGTTGTGCAAAGGACATTCGGGAATCCTGGGCAACGAAATTGCAGATGAGGCATCGAGAGAGGCGATGGCCAGGATTCGTCACCACCCAGTCGGATAAACGGCAGACATCGTTTTCCCTACTGCTCGGCAGATCCGGATAGGTCTCGCCATGGCGAAATGCGTGCCTGTTTCAAATTGGCGGTGCGATACGCCCCTCAGGCCTGTTCCATCAGTCCGCTGAGGAGATCCCACTCCGAAATTCTCAAGCGATCATCCAACTCTGCGAGGGTCACCTGGTCGTAGACGAGCACTTCGAATTGAACCTCGACCCCGTCAATCTTGTGCATGAGTTCATGCTCGTGGATGCCAAGCGACTTCGCCAGGCGTGCACGCAGTTCGTCCATCGCATCGATGCTGCGGACGATGAAAACAATCTCGAAGCGGTAAGGGCCGCTCTCATCATCAGGCTCCCAGGCTCCGTAGACCGAATGGACTTCCTCATGGAGCGGAGATGCGCCGAATTCCGCTCTCAAGAGCTTGCTGATCGCGTCCTGCACCTTGGCAGTGCCAAGCTGGATAACCAGCAGATTGGGAAGAGCTGTCCGGTTGTAGTAGCGAGCCACCCAGTTCGCAATGCGCGTGACATCCTCATCCCGACACTGCGGACCGTCAGGCGAAAACTCCAGAAGCTTCTCGCGCGGAAACGTGAAACGGCTGTTAATGTCGATGTTGTAGGGCGCGTCGGCTTCGCCATCCTTGAAGCATACGCATAGCTTGCGCCCGTTTTTTCCAGTCGAGTCCTGATGCCTTGGGTTGAACTTACCGACGGCTGGCGTAGCTACGGCCACTTCTATGTGGGGATCCTTCGCTAGGTCGTTTCCGACAACGGTGCATGCCTGCGTCATGACGACAAGGATTGCACCCTCGGAAAGACCGCGGTCGTTACCGACCACGGCGTTGGGAATGAACGTCGAACATTGTCGCCAACCAGCCGCGAGCAGCTTGTCGGCCTCTTCCATGAATGCGGACATCTGCGGCCTGTCTTAATCCTGTCGGTAAGATGAGATCAGACCCTGTCGAAATCTGCAATCGCGGATTCCGCGACGTACCCATTTTTGCCGACCATACCTTTGCCCGGCTTAGTCTTCCGACGCTCGTCCGCTGCCCGGATGTTGGCAATAGAGGAATGCAGATATTTGAGCTGATCGCTTACCGCGGCGAGATCCACATCCGCCGAGGAAAATATGGATTCAAGACTCACTCCTTCACGGGTCTTCGATCTCCAGACACGATTCAGTGTTCCGAAGTCATCGTTGAAGGCATCCTTCAGCAGCGGATAGACATCCGCGACGCGCTGCTCACGGTCAGGGTGCGGCGTAGAACTTCCATCAAGCCATGAGTAAACTGTCTTTCGCTCGACGCCTGCAATCTCCGAGATCGTTGTGATCGGGCAACCCTTCGCCTTGAACTCGGTAACCATCTCCTTGAGGCTGATGTGAGTCTCGGAAGGTGCGGACGTTGCGGCCGCGACCTGCCATGGGCTGGTATGGCTCATGCCGGGACTTATCTGATAGCTGCCTGCGAATGCGGAGCACGATGACGAAACGCCAGCGACTACGAGCAATCCCCGCGTCACAAAGTTGGTCTTCATCATTTCAACCCCCAGACTTCCATAGCGTATGGTGTAGCGATCTTCGTAAAGATATCGCTGATCGGTTTTCTTAAGCTTAACATGTCACCTTCGAAGTCCACCTTCGCGAACTCCCGCGGAGGTGCGTAGAAGGCAGCGTGATCGGTGTCGATTGTCACGAACTCACCTGTCGGTCGTTCCAGGCTCCAGCCATTCTCGATCAGCAGCGGAGAATGCAGATCACTGGGAAGGACTGTATTCGGGTTCCGGAGTACCTGAAGACGGACATTCCCCATCGCGCTCTTCATTATTAGGACATGCATTCCCTCGTTCACGTCCAGACCGTCAACATCGATGCGCGAGGGCAGCACACCCGCATCGATATAATCGAGCAAATCGCCACCTTCCAAAGGTTCGATGACATCCACGTACCGCATCGCGAGAGCTTCCACGTAGCGGACCGGGCCACCTTCAATCTTCCGGACTGTCTCGATCACCTTCATCATTTCCGTGATGAAATGCTGGTGGTCGACATACGCCGTAGTATGGACACCTACGAGGCCACGGTTGACGATAATACCGCAATCGCGAGTCTTGTTCAGGAACTGCCAGACGGGAGTATCGGTCTGCTGAACCTTCACTCCGCCGTCATCAATCATTACGCCAACCTCGGTCACCATTTGTGGCTTCCCGAATGGATATTCATCGCCCAGTGCGGTTTGAATCGCTCCCGCGAATTTATCCAGATCGGCAACCGCCGGGAAGCGGACGACCCCGATGACGTATTTGACTGGAGCGTTATTCGCCTTCGCCATCGTCGTTCTTCCTTTCGTTGACACCTGCACTATACACAAAACTAAACACATGCAAGGCACTCGGCTAGAGGCCGATGGGTCGGGATTCGAAATAAAGTTAAGCAGCCACATGCTCGCAAACTAGGCGACCAACCGTGGTTCCTCGCACTTAAAGGGGCAAACCAGGGAGGTGACCACAAGAAGTGAGCGCTTTGACTGCCGGCGTAAGTCGGTAAACACTCGGTTCGGTCCGAGAGGGCAGCATTCGAAATTCGATGTCCGCGTTCTGATAGACGGCAGAAGCAGCACGCTACAAATCATCACCTTCTTGCCGGCGATGGACGCGTCGATCTCGATGCGCCGAATATAGTAGGCAGCGAAGTAGCGAGGAGACCAAAATGAACCGTGCAGTCATTTGCTGGATGCTGATGATAGTGACAACGTCCGTCTCAAATGCTGAAGATCGCGGTCCGGTATTGCGCTACCAACTTTCCGATAGCGAAGAGGCCCTCGTGGAGCAAACCGTTCGTGACGGCTTCAAAGATCCAGAGAGTGCGCGATTTGACGAAGTCGCGGCCACCCAATCGCAAGACGGTGGGGTAGTCGTGTGCGGATTGGTCAACGCAAGAAATTCATTCGGCGGCTATGCCGGGAGGTCGCCGTTCATGGGGATGCTCACAAAGAACAAAGTAGGCGAGACGGTGTTCTTGGTGTTGACGAGCGGATCTTCCAAGGCGGCGGTCGAGGTTACCCGGAGGGCATGCATGAGAAATGATATCTTGCTGCCCTGATTCCATGCACACCTTAGCCAACCCCATTTTACGTCACTTCGGATCGGCATCCTTTTTTATATATGTCGGGCTCTCATCTCTGATTATATATTGTATCTGCCGTGCATGATGGGGTGAATTGGTGCTTTTGGGTATCGCTGGATGCGCATTGCACTGCTAGTCTCATTGCAATGCATGGGGGAATCATGGGCCAGACTGCAATCGATCTCTACTCCGGCTGTGGGGGCATGTCTGCCGGGGCCTCGGCCGCGATACCGGACCTCGAAGTCAAATGGGCGCTCGACATTGACAAGAATGCGACGCGGACTTTTAAGAACGCCCATCCGGGGGCGGTTGTCGATTGCTGCGACGTTTCGCTGGTGTCTGCGACAGACGTAGTGGAGAGGGCCGGGATCGACAAGATCGATTGGTTCTTCGCCGGGCCTACCTGCCAGGCCGTCAGCACCATGGGCGTCTTCCATCTCGAAGATCCACGCAACGCGCTGTTCGTTCATTTCATTAGGTTGCTAGACGGCTTCACGGCTGTGGGTCGGAAGCCTCGTCATGTCGTTATGGAGAACGTTCCCGGCGTGGTTTACGGTCGCAACCTCATTATTGTAAGGGAGCTGTTCAAGCTCTTTGCCGAGCGCGGGTACCATGTTTTTGCCGATGTCGTGAACATGGCGGACTATGGTCTCCCCCAGCTCCGGAACCGCTTCATTCTCGTCGCCACCATCGATGAGATACCTCCCACGTTTCCCCGACACACGCATGCCCCTGTTGGTTCCAAGGATCATCACCAATATGTCTCAGTTCGGGAGGCAATTGCGGATCTCACGGAGGATTTCGTGGAGCCGACCGTTGCGAAACTTTCGAAGCTTGTCGAGGAAACGCCATTCCAGACTTTCGTGCGAAACAATTCGGGGCGCGCGCCAAACCATCACGCCAACAAGCTTTCTGAAGCCAATCGGAAGCGGGTCTCCCATGTGCCGCAGGGAGGTTGCTGGAAGGACATTCCGCCTGAGTGCCTGCCGGACAGGTTCCGCCGAGTTCGTCTGACAGACTACGCCACGCTCTATGGCCGTCTTCACGAGGCATCGCCCGCCTACACGATATCGGCCGGGTTTAGCAACGTGACATCTGGCTGCTTTACCCATCCGGTCCACAATCGCGCCCTCACGGTAAGGGAAGGGGCAAGATTGCAGGGCTTTCAGGACGCGTACGAGTTCCTCGGGCCGCGCGAGGCGCAGTATCGCCAAGTCGGAAATGCAGTGCCGCCGTTCTTCATGAAGCATCTGGTCGAACACATTCAGAGCGGTGCCGCTGGCGAAGCTGCCAGGATTACATCAGATGTTCTCGAGAGCGGACGCAAGCTGCCACCAATGGTGAAGCGCTTCATGAACAAGAGAAACGACTCGTCAAGGTCTCGAGACGGATACGGTGGCGGAACGTACTGGCCAGCGGGATGGGGCGAGCCGATTCCGGCTGATGCCGTTGCAGCCAACGGCTATCGACTCACAGACACGCCACTCCGCTATAGGCGACGAGACGAGTGGCGCGTTCACCGTGATCGCTTCACGAACCAGGAAATCATGAAGGTTTATGACGAGCAACGCCTCAGGATAGTGCCGACCGGATCGGTGGCTCTACCTCTTGTAAAAGAGGGCGACGTCGATGCGATCGATCGAGCCATCGTTCAATTGCTGGCCATAGTAGGATCGCAAGGGGAGCACCTGGAGATTTCAACGCCTGTTCGTTACCTGCGCGCACGAATGAAGCTTCTTCACGAGGAGCTGGTTGAGAAGGCAGCATCCTGCCTGCCTGCGATGACAATCATCGATGACACGGAGACTATTCGGTTCTGCCATTCGGAAAACGAGGCGTACGTCGGCCACCTTGCGTTCGAAGACCAAACGATCGCTGGTGAACGAGCGATCTCAGGACCCCATCTTGTTCTGCACTGGAATTCGGTCGTTACAGGACGGACTGGTGCGAGCGAATTAATGTCCACTCAGGGTTGATGACGCTTGCGCCGATGAAGGTTGTGATCGACCTTATATAGGGAGGGCGATTCGGGGGGATACGGTGGCCAGTTTCGAAGAGGAATGTATCGAGAGGTACTTCCTTAAACCAGGAAATAACGGGCCTGTTGGCAGCATCTACGTCGCGGACGAGGATCTTCCGGAGCTTTTCGGGGTCACTGATCTCGATGAAGCGCGGCGCCTGTTTGTACGCTCGCTCCCGGCCATGTCCATTGTGCGTGACTATCTCACTGGACATATGACCCTGTTGCCGGGACGCATTTCGCCAGCCCTCAAGATACTCCTTTTTCTTTGCTGGATGCAGACGACGAAGACCCGGGTGAAAGGCGACCGGGAATTCCGTGAGATGTTCGAAAGCCACACCGGGTACAGGCCAGCCAATATGAATGGCCTGAACGGTATGTGGGACCGTCTTCGAGATCACTTTAAGGCAGTCTACGATGTAGATCTCAACCTTCCTGAAATCTACCCCTACGTCCAGATCGGTCGAACGCTACGCATCGCGTTCCCAACGTGGCGGGACAAGGAAGTGCTACGCAAGTTACGCGACGATATCAGACACGACCTGCTTCTCGATCCTCTAACCGTCTCAGGAAAAGTCTCGACTTCCCGACACGTGTGGGACGAAAAGATGCCATCACTCGAATACAATTTCCATACGTTCGAGCGAACACGTAAGCGGGGAGGGCGAGAGTACGTTGACACGGCCTTCTGGCACGCTTGGTATGATGTCGTGGCCGAAAAGAACACACTGGAAGAGCTCGAACTCGTTGAGAGCGATTTCGGAGAGTATGAGCTCTTCGTCGTTTCTCCAATCGGCGAACGTAAACCAATTACCGATCCGGAGCAGGCGAGGGCCGCGGTGCCGAAGCTCCTGGCAAAGGCCATCAAGGATGGGAAAGTATTTCTGGAGAGCCTCGGTTTCGGTAAGTTCCGTGCCCAGACCAAGACAGCTTCGTCCACCGTCCTGATGCGGAAATCAAAGCTGTCGGAGCAGCCGCCGGACACCATCAGATTCTCTGCTTCCATCAATCACACCTGGGTACTGGCATCCTTCAGAGACAGCATAGGGCAAACCCCGGTCGCCTCAGGTAGCAGAGAGTTCGGCTGGTACGATGGCATCAGGGTCGGTGGCGGCTATCTGGGTCGTGCGCCACTGACGCCATTGATTGCTGGACCCCTGCTGTCAGCTATCTCGGTCGAGGTTTCGGGCAAGCCTGTCGATCTGATCCGTGTGGAGAACGCAATAGCTCTTGCGCCGGGTACTTACTCCGGCATCGCGCTGGCAAAAGGAGCTGGCGGCTCCCATGAAGTTCTTATGATTCCACGGGCAGGCGAGATCGGGGATGCACGAAGGTTGGCATTCGATCTTGCGAACGACATCCCTGAAGACGAATTCCATTTTGGCACTGCTCCATCCATTCTGGTGCCCTTTGAGCCATGGAGGGGAGAGCGATCAGCTCCCTCGGACGAGCTCATCACGATTTCCGAGGCGCTGTATGAGCGAACTGCTCGAGGACTTCCGCTTTCAGAAGCGGTTGATATCGTAAGAAAGGGTATTTCACGAACCGAGGGCGCGCCCTCTGAGTGGGAAATACTGCGCTCATTTGCAGATGCCGGATGGTTCGAGTCGACATTCCAGCGACGGTTTCCCGCTAGACGGCTTTTGCAGCGCGCACTCTCCTACTCCCTTGTCGGTGACGATGCGATCACGATCGATGGCCCGACACCATTGGCAGTCCTTGATCGGCTCCGGGTGGCGGCGGTTACAGCAGGCGGCATCTTGGAAGAGTGGTTCGGGCCGTCGGAATGGGTACTTCCCCGATATCTCGTTCGCACTCCAGACCTGCGCTCGCAGCAGGAATTCCTCCGGCGCGCAGCGTTGCCGCCCGCTCCAGCATTTCTTCAGGCAAAAGCCGACAAAGCGGACACTGGCGACACCCACGGATATGAGATTGTAGGCAAGCTTCGCGAAGATCGCGGGTATTTTGCAACAAGCTTCGCATCCGAAATGGTCGGCGGCCTTTATCGCCTCGACAGACCGGGATCTAACAGCCATTTTCTGTACCGCTCGGTCGTTGCTGGCAAACAGGATCAGAATTACTTGTCGCCATCGGTAGCTTTGCTAGCGCACCATCTTAGAACAGGCGGCGCGCTGTTCGCGCTGGACAAAAACGCACTGTCGGCAATTCCAGCGAGGACGTACCTTCCTTCCAGTTGGGCTCGGTGGCTCTCTAACTCGTCCCTCTGTAACGCAGGGCCAAGGCGTGAAAAGGGTGGATGGCGCTACGAGTATCCGGTCGCCGCCCCCACTGTTTCGGCGATAGCCAAATTGCTCCCAATTCAGACATCTGAATCGACCACCACGCTCTGGATCGACAGATTCCTGCTCTCCGCGTCGAACCGCAAGCGGGCCATTCACGACAGTCGCGCAGGGAGAGTTCGTTCAGCAGCGCCGCGCATAAACGAGAAGAGTTAGTAGATGTCAGTTTCCGAAAAACCCATATATCAGATCATTCGTCGTGCTCGAGATGGTGTTGCCGTGATCGCTGCGGTCAAGGATGGCGACGGAGCCTCAGCGCAGGTGCGCGAAACTAAAGATCCGCGAATGATGTTGGGTGCTGTCGGTTCATTTTGGCAGGTGACGGGCGAGAAAAAGGAACCGAAGCTTGCACTAGAGAATGGAGACGTCGCAACGTCGAACCGATCTTGGAGACCGCCCCAACTGATCGTGCCCATTCGAGCAAGCTCGCAGTTCGAGCTGCCTGCGACGGTCGAGCAATTCCTCGATCCTGGTAGGCACGAGGCGCGATCATTCTCGTCTGCAGTTCAGCTTTCTGTCGGCTATAGCCCCAGGGACAAAGATTTCGAAGGAACTGTCGCTCTTCTCAGGACGGGCAATCTCCCCATCCCTGAGACCGCCACCATCACCGCCATTGAAGTCAGATCTGGAGCCTGGGTCACATCTCAAATCTCACGACGCAAAGCTGACCTTTACGGTTTCGAGCCCGGGGCCTCCACCCGATCAATCACGGTTTCCGGCATCGCCAACCGGGTAGAGACCATCAAATTGCCGAACGGCCTTGTGGTGTTCGCGACGCAGCCGAATTGGTCCGTTGGCGAGGCAATAGATCTTCGATCTCCGAGCGAGATAGTAGAAGCGGCGGAGATGTGGCTGTCTCGAGCGCGCCAGGCAGTAGCCTCCGCTCCCGGCTCCGAGGACGACCTCGCGGAGGGACTGCGGAAACACCTCGCAAGCACCATCGAAGCAAACGAGAAGGCAGACTTAATTGCTTCGATCAAATTGCTGGCGAACAGAGAGCCGCTTCTCGATATCCTCCCACAGATCATGCTTCGTGAACCCCTGTTGCAGGAACGGCTAAAGGCGTTTGAGCACGAAGAGCGGGACCGGGTAAGGAACTCCACACGCGCCAAGTTGGATGCCGAGCTAAAAGAGGAGCAGCTCCGCCTGACGGCGATAAAGAACGAGTTGGCCGAGGCCGAGAACAGACTCTCCCTCGTTACCCACAGAGAGGCGCTCTTGCGTGTCGAGAGCGAAAGACATGACGAGAACATTCGGGAGAGGGTGGCAGAGGCTGCTCGACAGATCACGGAGGCATCCCAAACCCAATCGCGCGATATTCGTGCCGAGGTCGAAAAGCTCAAAGAATTGATCGCGGACATGGCACGGACGACGCCAGCGCCGGAGGCATCAAGCTCGGCCGACGTCGGAAATCCGAGGACGGACCAGGGCCCGAGTCCTGAACTTGTAGAGGTTGAAGTAGCTAGACGGGTGGAAATGGTGACAGATGAAGGACGGAGCGGCATCATCGCGGCGCTCCGCCAGGCCAGCGGGTTGTCAGCGGGCTATGTCGCTGGGATTGTTGCGCACGCAACGGACGGAATTCCCGTCCTAATCGGAACGAAGGCATCCGCGCTTGCCGCAGATCTCGCGACTGCCATCGGCGGCGACGATGCCGCTGTGGTGTTTTGCGACCCTACGCGAATATCCTGGCAGGATCTTCTCCAAGACGAGTCTTCTGGGCTGGCTGCAGCAGTCTCCCGGGCAAGAGCAAATCCGGAAACACTGACGCCAGTTGCCGTATGCAATATCACCAGCGGCCCATGTGAGTACTGGATCCCACAGTTTATGGAATCCAGGCGCATCGGACGGATCCCACGAAACCTCGTAATCTTTGCGAGTGCAGGCGTCGACGGAATGCGCATATCGATGCCCGACTCCATCCTTCATCACCTCATGCCTGTACTGGTTCCGGCGGCAGCTAAACCAGTACGGAAGCTCTATTCGGGACCATGGCCATCGGGAGTGAATCTCGACAGGACTAGGCTTGCCGAAGCCCGTGAATTTCTTTCGGATCAAGGCGGCCTTGAGGGAATGGCGCTGGATCGAGGATCAAGGACGCTATCCCGAATGCCTGCGACCATCGTCATGGCAGAGGCAGCCGAACTCTTCATACAGAACGCGCAGTGGCTGAAGGCACTTGCGGCCGACGGGAAACACGAATTCAATCAGTATTTCAAGAACATCGAGGGCTGAGCATGTTTGATCCGATTGGTGGCTTCGACAGAATGATCGAGCAGTTCCTCGTATATCTCGATACCGCGTACCGGATTGATGATCCTGATGTTTCCGTAAGTCGGCGAGAACTTTTGATGACCGCGGGACAACTCGCCCTCGATCCAATCTTCGAGACGGTACCACGCTACATGAGCGCAGGGCACGGTCTTGAAGACTTGATTGATACTTATTCGGAAAAGCTTCCCGGCTTTTTGAGGCATGAGAGGGAAGCTTTTGTTGAGCTTGCACTGTCAGGGCTCTTTGTCCGCGATAGGAAAAGCGCAACTCTGAAAGGAGAATACGACCCTTATCTCCATCAGGTCCAGATGCTTACCAAGGGCGCGGCGGACGGCACCCCTGGTATCGTGACGTCGGGCACGGGTTCTGGAAAAACTGAGTCGTTTATGCTGCCCATCATTGCGCAGCTTGCAAAAGAGGCGACGAACTGGCCCGCTCCCAACGCACCTGTCAACGATGATTGGATCGCAAACGACGGGAAGTTCCTGCTACATCGACGAAACGAGCACCCTGATCGTCCGAAGGCAATTCGCGCCCTTATCCTTTATCCCCTGAACGCGCTGGTCGAAGACCAAATGGTCCGCCTCCGGAAGGCTCTCGATTCGCCAGATGCACAAGAGGTGATGGACAAGCACTTCAAGGGAAACCGCATCTTTTTCGGTCGATACACCGGAAAATCTCCTGTCACGGGATTCGAGTCTCACCCGCGACGGAGCAACGACAAGGGATGGAAAAAAAGAAATCGACGTGCGCGAATGCAGCTCAGGGATGAACTCCGACGCTATCAGTCAATCCACTCGCGGCTCGATGCGGCTACCGATCCCGAACTTCGCTATATTTTTCCGACGACGGATGGCAGTGAGTTGATCACTCGGTGGGACATGCAGGCGACACCGCCAGATATTCTCGTCACCAACCAGTCTATCCTTAACGCTATGCTAGTACGCGAAGTCGAGAGCCGCATTCTAACGGAAACGAAAAACTGGCTCGTTAGCAATGAAGACGCGCGCTTCTACCTCGTCCTCGATGAACTACATCTTGTCCGCGGCTCGGCCGGCGCGGAAATGGCTGGTCTTCTCAAGGTTCTTCTCGAGCGCCTGGGGCTTTCAGATCCCGCCCATGCACACAAGCTCCGCATTCTGTCATCATCAGCATCGCTACCCATGGACGAAGACAACGCTGCCGCGAGCATCCAGTATCTCACTAATTTGTTCGGTGATGCGGGAACCGCGGGGGCTACAGGGCTCGATGAAGTATGGAAGGGCGGCGTAGTTACAGGTATTCCGGTTCCGGTGCCGAACCCGGTACGCAGGCCAACACGGGAAGCGCTGGCCGAACTCGCCCAAGCGCTTCAGGCCATCGACTACAGGCAAGAGCCAACCGCGCTTCTGGACAAGTTTATAGCTGCGGCGCGCTCGATCGCGGGCTCCCCGGAGACGGTATCGGCAGCTCTCATGCTAGATGCGGCATCCGTTGCTGCGTCGATGCTAGACTTCGCCATGCAAGACAAGGAGAGGCTGGGGAGCAAGCGCCCACGATCCGTGAAAGAGATCGGTGAAATTCTGTTCGACGTCGAAGATCGAGATGCCGTCCGCGGCCTGTTGGCGATGCGTGCCATCCCAGATCTACCCGATACCATCCTTCCCCAGGAACTGCGACCATCCGCAAGAGCGATCGCAATTCTTCCCGGCTTCAGAATGCACACCTTCGTCAGAAACATTGAGGGGTTGTTTTCCTCGGTTGAGAGGGGGCCTGATGGCCCTGTTGTTTGGGGCACGCCCAGCATCGAGCGCGGACAGGATTATGACTGGGCACCGGGAGCCTCTAAAAGGAAGCGGCTCTTTGAAATGCTCTATTGCGAAGCATGCGGCGATCTCTACCTCGGCGGCAAGCGCGGTGAGGCGGACCCTGGCAAATCTATCAGGGTATCGCTTCTCCCCGCTCCACAGGAACTTGAGAAGCTGCCGGAAAGCGCGTCGTCATTGAGGTTTGAGGATGCCAGTTATCGTGAATTCGCGCTATTTTGGCCATATCAAGCCAAATCAGAGCGCGAGATCAGATCTGAACGTTCGCCCTATGAATGGAGACCAGGCTTCCTGGATCCTCGTACAGGCATCGTGAGCGAGACTGCACAAGATGATAGCGTTTCAGGATATCTCTTAAGATGGGCGCGCGACGACAAGTTCCATCCACGAACCATGGAACATGATGGCACTGCCGTTCCATACTGCTGTGCAAAGTGCGGCACTGACTATTCCGGCCGATATCGGCAGCCGAATTCCAAGAAGCGTGAGGGCCGCCTTTCGCCGATCCGAAGTTTCAGGACCGGTTTCGGCAAGACCTCCCAGCTATTGGCAACCGAGCTGGTCGCCGCACTCAAGTCTCAGGGTGGAGACGGCAAGCTGGTGGCGTTCTCCGACAGCCGTGAGGACGCAGCCACATTGGCTCTTGATGTCGAGGTACAGCACCAGCGCGACCTCAGACGGGAAATTCTTGTAACCGCAGCAACACGGATGGCAAACGACCTCGGTTTCAGTGATGAGGACGCGGCGGAACTCGCACAACTGAAGGCCACCATCAATGAGCTGCAGAACGCGGACGAGGATTATGACCACCTCGTGCCTAGGGAAACAGCCCTAAAGAGACGAAAGGCGGCGGCCGGACATCCACCTAGCGTTCCCCTAAACCAACTATTCGAATTTGCTCGCGAAAGCGTCGGCTATGATGCCCGACCGATACTGTCAGAGCTGATGAAGCTGGGCTCGACCCCCGTAGAAGGGGCCGACACCATCCATACCCGCGTAAAGAACAAGCCGTGGTTCGAGTTTTTCGACCGGACAGAAAAGCGGGTTTCCTGGAAGCAGGAGCATCTTGTCGAGAAGGTTACGTTGATTAACCGGGCTCGCGAAAAGGTGCAGGAAGGTCAGCCTCCAGAGGCTACAGACTTGCTATTCAGCAAGACCTACTTCGCACTAGAGGAAACCGGACTTGGATGGCCCAGCTTCTACGGACCAGTGGAATACACCCCGGAGAAGTCGCGCGACGATGCGATGCTCCGAATATTCGCAGACGCGTATCGCATAACCCCAAACCAGTTCCAGGAGGAGGCTCGAACAGACTGGCGCACTGCCTTCGACATGCTGGGCGGCCCAGAAAGTCGAATGCGCCGCCTCCTCTCGAAGATCTTCCAGCACCCCGAGAAGGAGTGTGACGACTTCCTCAACAGGCTACGTACCACTCTTAAACAGACCCGTGCTGCTGGATCAATTGACATCAGCATGCTGCACTTCCGTGCAGCCCCTCCCTCAGGGAAGGCCTGGCGTTGTGAACGCTGTGGACGAGTACACCTGCACGAGGGGTTTGGAAAATGCACAAGATGCGGCGAAACCCTTACCCGACCGGAGGATCTCACTGCATCAACGATAGCGCGCGGAAATTTTCTAGGCCGAAGAGTAATCCGCTCGGTAGGCGGTGACGAACCGCTGTTCCGGCTCAAATGCGAGGAACTGACAGGTCAGACCAACGACCCTGCCGAGCGCCTCCAGCAATTCAAAGGCGTATTCGTTAGGGGCGATGGAGAAACCGCCGAGGACTTCGAGTGGCGAAAGCTGTTCGATACGATCGATCTGCTGTCAGTGACGACCACCATGGAAGTTGGCGTCGATATCGGATCGCTTCAGGCTGTCTACCAGGGCAACATGCCACCCCAGCGGTTCAACTATCAGCAGCGCGTTGGTCGAGCAGGCCGAAGAGGCCAAGCGTTCTCCACGGTATTGACTGTCTGCAGAAGCAAGAGCCATGACATCCATTATTTCCATAACCCTATCGAGATCACCGGATCTGCCCCGCCTCCGCCCTTCATAACCACGGGTCTCATAGATATTCCATCGCGGCTGCTGAGGAAATTCTGGCTAGTTGAGGCTTTCGAGCTGTTGAGGGAAAACGCGGACGGGGACTGGGCTGGCGATGATGTCGTCCCCGGAGACATCCACGGGGAATTCCTCTACTGTAACGAGTACTTCCGCGACGATCGCGATTGGCCGCGCGCTTTGGCAAATGCGCTGGCGCAAACTGATCAACGTCGTTTACGACTTGCCAAAATCCTCGCCGACGTCTCTGGCTGCGAAATAGGCAAGCTCGCGTCGGCCGTCACTGCCGAAACCGTACTTGCGGCAATCGAGGGCCTAAGAGCGGAGTTCAGCCTGCAAAGCGTCGGCATCGCGGCCGCCCTCGCGGAACGGGGAATGGTACCGTTATATGGCATGCCTACCCGGACGCGAAACCTCTACGTCGACTTAAAGAAACAGAAAGGTGGATTCGAGCCGGAATGGGACACGATCGACCGTGACCAAGACATGGCGATCTTTGACTTCGCACCCGGTAGCGTCCGAACCCGGGAGAAATTGCGCCATCGCTGCATTGGCTTCACCGGGGTTCTCCCGGACATCCACGAGCACGCGACCGACTTCAACGCTCCAGTAGTGCCATTTGGCGAGTGGTGGAAGGACGACTTCCGACTGCGCTTCTGCGGTGGATGTGGGGCGTGGAGCCGAGGAGGAGACGAGACGAAAACTTGCCAGTCGTGCGGTGATCAGGCGACAGATCTGGGCATTCGATGTGTAACGCCCGCGGCCTATCGAACAGAGTTCCGTCCGACTGACGAGAACCTGTCGGGAAAGGTCGGGCAGAGAATGACACTGGCAAGCATGGGAAAGGTCGAACAGCGCAAGACCGACGAGAACTTGCAGGTCAACTTCGCGGAACAGTCTGAAATTTTCCTCGTCAACCCTGGCTTCAGGGATGAGAATGAGTTCACAGGGTTTGAGATCCAAGAGGCAACCGACACCAGCGCCAAGAGGATTGCCTGGTGGAGCAAGTCAAAACCTTTATTGAAAATGGCCGGGCAGGCCATAAGCACGGAGGTGCTGGCAGAGGATAAGGATGAGGATGGCCGCTTCAAGTTAGAGAACAAAGAACCCGTCACTGCTTGGCTTGCTTCGACCAAGATAACGAACTCCCTGCAGATCAGCCCAGTTAGGCTGAACCCGAACCTACGCCTTCTTGATATGGATGTCGGTCTCTCGATGGGGCGCCGCGATCCAACTCGAACCAGTGTCCGCGCAGCGGCGATTTCGGCAACTGAGCTGTTGGTCCAGCGGGCTGCGTTGGATCTCGATATTGCACCAGAAGAGTTCGACGCACTGGCTCCCAACATCATGATGACCCCGTCAGGAGAGCGTCTGCCGTATCTGCAGATCGCGGATGCGTTGCCCAACGGCTCAGGATTTTGCCGACATCTCCTCGATGGCAGCACCATTCCGGTTTCGGGGCTAATCAAAAGCATACTCGATGAGCCATCGAAATGGCCCCGAACGGCCGTAGGTAGTGTGGAGCATATGGGACGGTGCGGATCGTCGTGTTACCGATGCGTACAGCGGTATAACAACCGCAACTTCCACGGCCTTCTTGATTGGAGGCTCGGCCTCTCGTACCTCAGGGCGATATCGGATCCGACGTATCAGTGCGCCTTCGATGGTGACACCCGGTACTTCGAACTATGCGAATGGGGACTGACCAGCTACGATCTGGCGCAGCAGGCGAAAACCTTCATCCCAGGCAACACGGTATCAAACATCGAGGGGAGGCCGGACATCGCTGTATTCTCCCTCGATGAGCGGCATACAAAGTGGGGCGTGGTAGTTCACCCACTGTGGGATACGACGGTACTGTTTTCACAGTTGGGACTAGATCGAAATTACGTTGCCGTGGACAGCTTTGAACTTTCGCGTAGACCTTTGGTCGTGTTGCAGAGGGCAAGATCTGCCGTGAGGTGATATCAAGGCATTTCACCCCTCTTTGATGGTCGCGACGATTTCCTTAACGGTTGTTGCGACCATTCCGTGCTCCGGGAATCGAAGCACGGCGGCACACCACTTCCTCATACCCCTTGACGCCCTCCGGCATGTTCTGTATTCGTTCCCGCCCATGAACACGCCCGCGCACCACTCGCTACGAATACGCTGACGCACTCCGGCTAGTCCGGTGTCGCCCTGTTCTGCGTTTCGATTACGAGGGATGCCATGAAGGTAGTTTCAGATGACCGAAGGGACGATGCCGTCCCGCACAAGGTCACGCTTTCACCGATTTACACACCGATGGCGACCATCAAGTGCGATGGCCGTGCACAATTTCGATCGCAGCAGGCAAGGGACTTCGCCTGCCTGCTCGATCTCGACCCCGATGTTGCCCGATGGAGCACGGCACCGCCGCTGCTACGGAACGGCGACGACGAATACAAGGTCGATTTCGTCGTCCTCACAGAGGGCGGATCCTTCCTGATCGACGTCGGCCAGGAGGAACCGATGCCGCCGATCTGGCTGTCCGCCGAGATCGAATCCATCGGTCATCGATACCGATCCGTTGCCATGATCGACTTCGCAGACAGCTTCCGCCTCCGGAATGCCAAGGACCTCCTCCGGTACGGATTCTATCGGCCGCCTCTCGGGGACAGGATTCGTCTGCTCGCCGGCCTCGAGGAAATGGGATCGCTCACCATCGCGGAATGCCTGTCGGCCATCCAGGAAGGACGACCGATGCCGACACTGGCGTCGCTGATCCTTCAAGGATTCCTGGAGGTCGATCTCGATGACGACCTGCTGAGCCCGGAGAGCCAGGTTCGCCGGATACGAGGATGACGCAACGCGCGCATGAGCGCCGACCGCCGCATCATCTTTAATCCGGGATCACACAATGAAAAACGTACTTCGCGACCGGGCAGGCTTCTCGCTGCCGGAATTTCTCGCCTATTCAAGCATCAGCCGCGCCATCCGGCCATACAGACGCGTCCCGCATTTCGCCATCGGACTCGTTCTCGAGAACTGGGAACGCAAGACCAGCTACGTGCAGGCGGCGGTCATGTTCATCGACAGGAAGTCGGACTACCGCTACCAGGAGCACGTTAAGATCTTCGATGAGACCCGTTCGAACGATCATATCGAAGCCGTGATGGACTTGCTGCAGCACAAGCAGACCATCATCTTCTTCCGATCCGCGGAGGCCATCCCGGAAGATCTCCGCTACGCCCTCGACATCGTCGTCAAAGTCGAGCCACCCGACATCCGCCAGGTGCGTGGGGTCGTCAGATGGGGCTACAAGACCACGGTCACCGACGACCAGGCAGATGCCTTGATCAAGTGCGACTGGCGGCGGCTCAAGCTTGCGATGACATGGGGCCGACCAATGCCGCGCGTTCTTGGCATCATCGAAAAGATGGTGCGGGCAGGCGCACCAAGTGTACCAAGCGCACCAACTCGGTCTGGCGAGGTCCTTGCCGATATCAGACTGGAAGATATGGAAGGCTACGGCGATGCCAAGGTCTGGGGCCTCGATCTCGCTCGGGATCTCGAAGACTGGCGAGCCGGAAAGATCACTTGGGACGACGTCGACCGCGGTGTGCTCTTGTCTGGGCCACCTGGCACGGGGAAAACGATCTTCGCGAAAGCCCTGGCAGCATCCTGCAACGCGACACTCTTCGCCACATCTTACGCCCGATGGCAGGCGAAGGGCAATCTCAACGACTTCCTGAAAGCCATGCACAAAAGCTTCCGTGACGCGAAGAATTCGGCGCCCTCAATCCTGTTCCTCGACGAGATCGATGCGTTCGGATCACGGGAACGCACCAACAGCAGCAACGCGTCCTACGACATGAAGGCGATCACCGGACTACTGGAGTCGCTCGATGGTCTCGAGGGGCGGGAAGGGGTCATTGTCGTTGCCGCTTCCAACCATCCGGATAACATCGATGAGGCCATCTTACGTTCGGGTCGCCTCGATCGACACGTCAGGATTCCGCTTCCGGATCTTCGCGCTCGTGCTGCCATCTTCAGAATGCACTTGCTGGGCGCGTTCGACGAAGGCCGCTGCGAGTCCTTTGCAGAGCTGTCGCAGGGAGCCTCCGGCGCCGACATCCAGAAGATCGTCCGTAACGCCCGCCGCCGGGCAAGGGGGCTTCGAAGGCCCGTTACGGTGGCGGACGTCCTCCTGCACCTTCCGATCCCGGCGCAGATCCCTGCGGAGACGATGAGGGTGAATGCGGTTCACGAGATCGGCCATGCGGTGGTCGGAGTCGTTCTCGGCATGGAACTGGTCAGCGTGGAGATTTCATCAAGGATCCTACTGACAACGCAGAACCAGCCCGTCGGCAAGGCGACATTCGGACGCCGTCCCTGGGCACGTCGGACGAAGGCGCACTATCTCGATGCCATCGCCATGGGCCTCGGAGGCATGGCGGCGGAGAAGTTGCTGCTGGGGTGTCATGATGATGGAGTAGCCGGCGGCCGGGGTTCAGATCTGTACGACGCGACCCGCACCGCAATTCTGCTAGACCGGTCTTTTGGCATGGGCGATGGCCTGGCTTCGCTCGGCGACATCTCAGAAGCACAGATGATCGACATCAGTCGGATGGATCGAAGCGTTCTCGCCAGGGCCGACAAAGTCCTGCGGGCGCAGCTTGAGCGCGCCACGGAAATCCTGGAGCGGCATCGTCCGGCGTGCGAGAGGCTGGTCGATGGATTGGTGGCAGGGCTCGAACTTTCGGGAGAGGAGGTGCTGGACGCGCTTGATGAAGATTCCAAGCTACTTCGGATCAATGGGTAAAAACTCCGATCGGACCCGGATAAGCCCGTGCCAAGGAAGGCAAAAGTTGACGGCGGACTTCTTCAACCGCCGCCAACGGGTCCTTCGAGCGAGCGGTCTGTTAATAACTCCGCCCGATGGCCTTCCAAGCGTCGTTAGCGAGGCCGTCGGAACCGCGTGCTGTCTATTGCTCTGTCGAAAGGCTCGAGCGCCCGTCAAGTGAAGGGTAGTGTTCCGACAGCCACCGGGTCACCATCGGCATCTCCTGGTCTTTCCAGTCCTCTCGAGTGGATACCTTTCCAACCGGAGAGATTATCGACTCTGGTCATCATCTTCGATGAAGATCGCGCCATCGTATAGCCTCGTCCTGTTTATAGCCTGAAACCTGTAGGCGATCCTCTCCGCGAGAACGAGAGTCTGGGCGATATCATCGAGCAGCATTTCGCGGTCGTTGTAGGTTAGTTCGTCGAGAACCTCGAAATCGGCGTCGGCGCGGCCCACCAGCTCCCTGTAGCGGGTTCTCGCTGGCTCCGCATCATTGCCATCGTAAGTTCTCAGAAATTCCACGGTATCCATTAAGACAAGCACTCCTTGAGGTTGCTTCGTCTAACGTGGGACACGTCAACAATTCGCTAAAGGGCCTCTTCCATGAAACTATCCGGGACTGTATTTCCGCCAGTCTGTCGAAGAGCAGAGGAGAGGGGACTCGACACAGAGTTGATGTAGCGGTGGAAAGAGATTCCTCCAGGGCCATCAACTCGCGCCTGATTAGGTATTGCTTGGCTACCGAAACAAGCAGCAACAGCTTTGAACGAAACAGCTTGGATTCGTAGCAGCGCAACTCAAGCTCTTCACATCCCTTTCCGGTGGCTACCATTGTGATGATTTGAGGAATTGCCCCCAAAAGGGAGGCGGCCATGTCTTCTTTTGGAGAAATCTTAGAGAAGGCTTGTTGTAGCTTAACCACCAGTACATCACGTTCGTCCTGACCCAACGCCGTCATATCGCCTCCGTACGCTAATCTTGTCTCAACCGTGATTCCATGGTCGGTCGCTTCGACGCCGGCAGCAACACGAACCAGAACACCAAACAGTGTTGTGCAAAGGTGCCGCGGAATGCTGACAACGTTCCAGTCTAAATTGACGTTGAGAATGCTAGAAAACCCCGGATCCAGGTTGTCATCGCCTGCACTTGGTACAGCATCGCTTGGTGCGCACCATGTTGGTGCGCACCAAGCGATGCCCAGTCGTTGTTCATGGTATTTGAGCGCTGAAACAAATGAAATGTCAGGCGCTATAGATGGAAACCCGAGGCATCCAGCAGGATTAGGTCCTTGCAAGCGCTCGTCCTTGACCTAAAATGACAAGGCTCCAATTGTTGACAATGCGAAAGATATTTTCGTTCAGAAAGATACTTAGCTATACTAAAAATATACACGCGCAACAATGCGCACCAACTGACGTTATACGCTCGAAGAAATATCAACAAAACTGCATTTATTTGACGTGCTGTCTCTGAAAAGGGGACGTCGACACGTCAGGCTCCTAAGACAGGGCGAGAGTCCAATATTATAACTGCACAGTCCAAGAATGGCTGACGCTAGTCCAAAATTATCAGGCGACGCTCAATTTCCCAGATGAACCCCAGCTACATCGTAAATATTGATAATCAACATTATGGAACTATGTGAGCATTATTCGACGCGCAATCAAATTTGCATCGTAACAAGGAGCGGCAGATGATCGGACGCTTGACGTGCCAAAGGTGTGTCGATGACCCGTGCGTCAAGGATATTCAATCCACCTGATGTCAGAACATGGTCCAGCCGCAGGAATGGAAACCGCGATGGAAATGTCGGCCTCGGTCGACTGAGATTATTGGAATTGAGGTTAGCTTTCGTGGCATCGGCCAATCTTGCCGTCAGGAGTTTGAAAGCTTTTGAATTCGGGACTGCATTCAAGTCGGCTGCGACCAAAATAGGAGCATCTGCTTCCAGCAAGGGTCCGAGCCATTCCACGCCCAAAAGCGCCCTTGCCTGCTCTGCTCGCTCACCTGCCCGTAAGCCGAAATGTGTCACGCATACGTTAACAGAAATTTCTCCAATCGATACCTCTACCAACAGAGCGCCCCTTTGCTCACCGCGTGATGGCAACATGCCCTGCTGGACGATGCGGGTCGGGAACCTGGTCAAAAGTGCATCGCCATATCGCTCCTCAGCAACATTCAAGGCGGAATGAAAATGTGATTGCATGGTGAGATAGCCAGCGATCACGTCCGCTTGATCAATTCTTGAGGTTCGGTTTCGGCCGACATCCACTTCCTGAAGGCAGACAATATCTGCTTGGGTGGCTGCGATCACTTCGGCAATTCTGGCCGGATCAAGTCTTCTGTCTGTGCCGATACAGCTATGAATATTGTAGGTAAGGAGACGAAATATGGAGCTCATTGCGAGGGAACACCTTAGGCGGGAAATCGTTCCCTGTACGAAGAACAACCTCGGAACGGATTTGATGCAAAAGAAGATTTTGTTGAATGGCATTTTCCTTGCTGCGACAGCAATAGCCCTCTGGCTGAGCTACCGGGCGCTGAGCAAATTCTCCCTCATCGATATCGAAATGTCATTGTCTGCAATCCCTTGGACAGGTTTTGCTCTGTCATTATTTTTTTGTGCCGTCTCCTATCTTTGTCTGACTGGCTTCGACTATCTTGGCATCCTCTATGCTGGTTCTCGATTGTCCTGGCGCAAAGCCGCAGTCGCGTCTTTTGTCAGCCTTTCCATCGGACATAATGTCGGCTTGGCTGCGCTGTCCAGCGGAGCGGTCCGCTATCGATATTATCGGCGCTGGGGATTGAAAAACGAAGAAGTTGCCAAAATCATTCTCTTTTGCGGCGCAACCGTCGGAATCGGCTTGATAGGATTGGCTGGCATTTGCCTTGCCTTGTTTCCGCAGAGTGCGGCCAAGCTCGGCGGCATGGGGAGCTTGGCCGCTCGACTGATTGGATTTGCATGCCTGGCTGCAATTGGTATCTATCTCCTGACCTCAACCTGGCTGCGCGGCGAAATACGCATATACAAATGGCGTTTCTCACTGCCAACATTGCCCATAGCTCTTGCCCAGGTCGCAGTTGGCATTGCCAATTTCACTGCAGTCGCCGCTTGTCTCTTCTGGTTGGCAAAATCTTCCGCTGGTTTTTTCGAAACGACAACTGCTTATGTCATGGCCAACCTCTCGGCGCTGGTTGCCCATGTTCCCGGCGGACTCGGTGTAATGGAAGCGACCATCTCGTTCATCATGGGCAAAGACGCATCGATCGGCGCGCTCATTGCATTTCGCGTTGTGTATTTTTTCATCCCCCTGGCAATCGGCATCCCGGTCTTTGCCATAAGTGAATTGTATTATTCGCGCCGCGAAAGCCGGGATAATTCCTCGTCAAATGAGACCGTGAAGCCAGCAACTCTTTGACGACGTCATATGCTGCATTCATAAGAATACCGACCCTCGCCATAGAAAAAGCCCTTGTGATTTACCAATCACAAGGGCTCTCCGTGGGGCTCTACAATATAGTTCAACTGTTGTTGGCAGACATCCGCCGCTGCGGCCCATCGGCCCGGCTCAGTCCCGCCTTCGACATTGCCATGCTCCGGATTTTCCTCAGCATTGAAAATGGAATAGAAACCAACTGCAAAGGCCACCAGGGTGCTTTAGGGTCAACAATTCCTGTTGCAAAATGCAAGCTTGTCTTGCCATGCTCGTCGCCTACCGGAAAAGATCGCAGTCCACGCGCCCCGACGTTCACTCGATCCAAGGCGCGCACCAATGATCCAGCCTCGTCCTGCGCTTTTGCCAAATCAGCACTCGGCAGACCAAGATGCTCACCAAGCAGGCCATTTCGCATGTCGGTCAAGATCTGTCGTTCTTTGTCGCTATGCATTTCGATGGCGACATCAAGTTCCGTATCAAGGCCGACCGACCTCTGGTTCAGATTCGACGACCCGACGCGAATGAAAACATCATCGACGATAATCAACTTGGCATGGACCAGAACTTCCTCGCAATTATCATCACGGCTCTCATCCGGGACAACTGGATAGAAAGCACGAAACCGACCAAACCGATCAGCTTGTCTAAGCTTGCGGATCATTCGGTCTCGATTTTCCCCGAGTACTTTTCTCTCGAGAAATCCATGCGAATTCAGCGTCGAGATCAACACAACCTCAGGACCATCCGGCTCACTCAGTCGAGCCGCCAAAAGATCGGCGACATCTTTCGATGCAAAATATTGGCTTTCTATATAGATAAGGCTCTCAGCCCTAGACAGGCAATCAAGGGTGAGTTGGAGCGTCTCCCGAACGGATGTGCTTCTACGAATTGCCGGTTCGGTTCGCGCAAAAGCGATGTCACAATTGCTCAAGACATAACGTGCAGCCGGCGGAAAAGAATGAAAATAGCAGCGTGGACGCACCAGATCTTCACCCGTCGCCTGCCACCACCGGCGCCTGGCGATTTCAGCCGCTACTTCGGCTGCTTCGCCGTCAACAGCCATCTGGACATCGTGAACCGGCTCATACCGTTCGCCTTTAGGCGTGCGACGTAAAGGTTGATCGGCCCGGTGCTCGGGCGTATCCCACCGCTTGGCCGTAAGATCGATGCCGCCAATAAACGCCAGAGCATCGTCAATAACCACCATTTTCTGATGATGAGAACCTCGAACGGCATGCCGCGTATCGAGCCGCAAATCGATCCTCGGATGCACTTTAAGTTCGGTTTTCCCGAGCATGCGCAGTGATTTTCCAGAATAGATAGGGCCCATCGCCCAGACAAGAATGTGAATGGAAAGACGGCTATTGTTGTCGACAAGCGAAAGGAGGAACTCACCCAATGTGGGTGAAGCTTGATCTTCCGGTATAAGCTGGATGTCAGGGTTAAAGTCCCACCCGATGATGAATATCTGTTCCTGAGCACGGGACAGAGCATCCGCAAGCGCACGAAAATATTGCGCACCATCGATCAGAAATCCCGCTTTAGATGCAACACCCGTCTTCCAGGCATTATGACCTACTCTGATCACCTGATCCGATCCATTGCGGTGATGGCTGCTGGCCTTCTCGAAACCCTGCATATTTCTTTATCCCAGCCGGATGAACGCGTACCCGAATTACGCTCCAATTGCCTGCTGCATCGTTACGTCCGTTTTCACGGACAGAGTTGTCTACTCACGCTTCAGGACCAAAAGGTTTCACGTCGTAGACAAACGCATTGCAGTGATATTTGTTCCGCCTCGATCTGGCAAAATTCCAGGGTCAGTGGAGAAGCCGAAGAAACCTGATCTTCAATGGATGCGACGTAAACAAAGTTCCAGTGGCACCAGCCAATTCAGATTTTCTTCAACGCCATCAAGCTTTACGATTTGCTCCGCGGCAGGTTTTTCTCGAGCGCTTGAAGCATGGGATAAACGCTGAACTGCCCTTGCTCAGCCTTTTCGGTCAATGTCCGAAGATAACCACCTGCGGAACGAATTGCTTCGGCTCGCTCAAGCATAACAGCGACGGTAATTGCAGCGGCCTGTTCACCCATTGCTTGTTTCGCCTTCAACCATGCATCAGGGGAGATGCCCAGCATCGTCCGCACAGTGTCAGCTGCCCTGATCAAGTCATTCCATTCGGAAATCCCATCTTTAGCGTAGTCGTTGATTTGCGGGCAAAGCGTTTTCAACCTTTTCAGGCTTACAGCCAATCTGCGCTGATCGTGGGTAGGTGATGCCGGCTCTGCTGTTTTATGCTCATAGCCGTTTTTATCAAATTGTAGTTCTGATTTTGAATTCTGTTGGTGGCAGTCATTTTGATGTTCATTGCCGCTCATTTCTTCTTCAGAAAGGCTTGAAAGATAATCGTTTTCCACCTGTGACAGCAGTTCACGCAGCTCTTGCGCCAATGTTTGCATATCGCTGCTGAATTTCATTCTTGTGCGTGTTTTGCAAAAAGTCTGATAGCGAAGCAAATAGCTTTCCCAGTCCCCTGCTCGCCCCTCTTCAAGCGCGAGAGTGATTATCTTGGAAATGTCGCGGGATAGAACGGTGACTTCTCCTCGCAAGGCACGGAACTGCTTGGCTTCAGCACGGGCGCTCTCGGCTGCGCTGTAGATTTCTTCTGCTTTCAGCACAAACGGTGCTAGATCGAAGCCGAATGCATCCTCGACTTCTCCAGTTTCGTCTCTGCGGCAATAGCGCTTGCCATTGGCACTATCACGCCGAAAGATCATGCCTGCCTCGACAAGGCAGGCCAAGTGCCTGCGTATGGTCGCTGGCGCCATTCCTCTTGCTCGAAAAGCCAATTCCCGGTTGGATGGAAAGACGATAACCGGCTCCCGGCCATCCAGTTCGCGCTCGGTGGTGAAGCTGACAAGCGCTTCAAGCAGGCAAATCGTCCGGTCACCCAGACCATAGACAGCACGCGCCTCCGTTAAGGCGCGAAGCAATTGCCATTTGTCAGCGCGACCAGAAGAGTTTGTGCCTTCGGTTTGCCGCAGTTCCGCTTGGCGTTCGCCAATGCGTGCTTGTCGCGCCAGGACGCGACCGGACATCCGTCCGCCGCCAAAGGGCGTTGTTGCAGCTCGTTCCATCATGTCGCGTCCCCTCTACAAGGAGACAAGCAGGCCCAAATGACAACCACTGACACTCAATCAACCCGACAGGACGGGTGAACGATCACCGGAATAGAATGGCTTTAAGTCCGTTCTCTTCTTCGGCAATCCATCAATCGACTACGCAATTCCTAACTTGAAACACAAGCAAGGAGACTATTTCGCAGCAGGTTGACGTGATACGGCATCCGATTGAAAAAATCGCAAGAATACCGTCGGCGCATGAATTCATTGCTTGGTATCTGAATGATCCAAGACCAGTGAACTCACCAAAGTATCGACAACGAACGAGGCGTATAAGCAAAATTGACCGTTTCCTGCGCGATAAAGCGCCATTTAAAGGCCAATCTTATCTCTTATAGAATCCACAGGTTTGCTATCTGAAATCCGAGGAATTCAGCATATTACGCAACGGTCGATCTATTGCATAACTCCCTAAATCGGACCCGACGTAAGGAGCAAATTATGCGGCAGATCTAAAGCTTACGGCACCTACTGCATAATTCCTTCAATCGGAATCGATTGAAGGAGAAAATTATGCCGCAGATTAAAGTGTTACAGCCTCCTTTCTGCGTTTTCTAAAACGCACGGCGCTGTAAATATGCATTTGATAAAATGCACAAAGCCGCAAGCATCGCCCGCATTGTGGTCGATACCATTCCATCATTTTGTTTAAGCACCATTATGGCCTGGCACTGCTGCCAGCGCCGCAAAATCAAGACACAAAAAGATACATCATGACCCACGAATATGCGGTCATGTCTTGACTTTTATGGCCAGAAGTGATTCTCTTGCATTGCTACATAGAAGAGGGCTTCCGAAATGGTGACGTTTTGGGGCCTTTTTTCTTGTCTCGTATTGCTTCCTTCTCGTTGCACTTTACGGCGCTTGCGTTCGATAAAACACAACGCGCCATAACCCGTTATAACCTCTGCGTAGTGTCCTCTTAAATCCCCTGGAATTTAAGAGGCACGCAATAATCCTGCAAAATGCAGGTCTACAGCACCCAGCAAAAGCCGGATGCAAACCGATTTCAGTCGTGTTCGCCGTCCAAATAGGCCGCATAAGCAGCCGCCAGACGCGCTTCGAACTGATCGACAAACCCCGGATTGGCTTCCGCCAGAAATTCAATCTTCAGCCGCCGCCCCTGCCGTCCGATACGGGCGAAGACACGGCCATCAGGTCCCCTGATGTCTTCCGGTTCCGGACGCTCCACAGGAGCCTTGCCGGACAGCGTATCGAATAGTTTTTGAAACCGTTCATCGGTGGCTGCGATCCGAAATCCGTCTGTAGACACCAAACCAGCCGCTTTCACCTGCCCCTGCTCGCTCGAGAGCAATTGGCCAAGTGCCATCCACCTCTCGCGTCCTGCCTTCGGAGCAGGGCCAACGGCGCGAGCAAAGCGCTCAGGGACACTCTCTGCCACCTGGATAAGTCGCGACAGCTCGCTTTTTTGCACCGAAAGCGCCTCGCCGATGACTTTACGATCAAACCCACGATCGGCCAATGCCTTGGCAAACAAGGCACGCTCGATGAAGGTGAGATTGCGTCGCTCGGCATTTTCCTTGCCTTGAGCCAGCACAAGCTCGTCGTCGCTCAAGGGCCGGATAAGCGCCTTGACGGCAATGCCGAGGCGCTTTGCAGCACTTAAACGCCGGTGACCATAGGCAACCTGATAGCGGTCGGCGTCAACGGGATGCCGACGCACCAGGATCGGAACCTGCTGGCCACTCTCGCGCATGCTGGTAACCAGCGCGACGAAATCTGGATCGTCTCTTTCCTCATCACTCAAGCGATCTGAAACGAAGGACGCATCAATCTTATCCGTAGCAAGGGAAATGACCCTTTCGCCCTCATCAATCGCCTGACGCAAAGCACGCGCTTCTTCCGCCTCTCTGGTGATAGAGGACAAGGTCAATCCCATTGCCTTTATCGCGCCTGAGGCTGCACGCGCCACTGGTGCTGCAGGGCTCTGTTCTTCAACAGTATCTGCGCTACGCGGTTCGCCGGGCACCGTTGGTTGCGAAACAGAGGGTTCCACAATATCTGGACGTGCCCCCGATCCTGGATCGGAAAACAGCGCGCGCAACTCGCTTTTTCGGTTTTTTCCAATCATTCTTTGCGTCCCCACGCCGTGTGGATCAACTGTTCGATTTCGGCATTTACTGATTCCAGCGCTTCAATCGCCCTGTCGTACGTGCCACGGCTGAAATTTTCGCGGCCAACTTCGTAAAGCGTCTGTTTGGTCAATCCGGCATCGGAAATTGCCGTGGATTTAACCATCGGCGAGGTCAATACCCGTTCCCCGAACAGCGACCGCAGAAAACCGACAATTTGCGCCTGAGGACCATCATTCGGCTCAAACCGGGTGACGAGATAGCGTAGAAAGTCGAAATTCAGTGTGCCGCCTGCTTCGCGCACGACACCGAGAAGATCCGATGTCATGAACAGGAACTGGCTCATGGACGCCACATCCAGCATCTGCGGATGCACGGTGACAATCACCGATGTCGATGCGCAAAGCGCCGACAATGTCAGATATCCAAGCTGCGGCGGGCAGTCGATGACCACGACATCATAATCATCTGCCACGCTGTGCAAGGCATTCTGCACTCGGGCGAAAAACAGGCTCTTGGCATCGCCCGTCTTTCGTTCCGCCAAGGCACGCGGCGTCACATGCTCAAATTCCTGCAATTCCAGGTTTCCGGGCAGCAGGTCGAGATTGTGAAAATAGGTCTTGCGAATGATCTCCCGCAGCGGCCTGACTTCATCGTCATAGCGGATGGCGCCATAAATCGTATCATTGCCAACCAGATCGAGTTCCGGCTGATAACCGAACAATGCAGACAACGACGCCTGCGGATCGAGATCAACAGCCAGTACCCGGTGTCCGGTCATGGCCAGATATTGCGCAAGATGAACCGCCGAGGTGGTTTTACCGGAGCCGCCTTTGAAATTTGTCACGGAAATGATCTGCAAATGCTCGCCACGTTCGGCGTCACGCCATTTAACATAGGAACGAGCCTTGGAAACATTGCCTTTTATCATCGCCTGCTCGGCCAGATAATGGCGCAGCGCGTCAATATCAGAGAGCGAATAGTAGCGACGCCCCCCTGCCCCAACGACGGGCGCAGGCCCTTCACCGGCAAGCGACAATTGCCGCAAATAGCCATCCGAGACTCCGACGAGACGCGCCGCCTCACCGGACGTGAAAGTCCGCAGGGTTTTGCGCGACGCTGGCGCAAACAACCGCTCCCGCATGGCCTTCAGCTGGGCTGAAAGGGCGCGCGCGTCTTCGGCAATGGTCTCATCGGCGGGGCGCAAATTCGTCTCCTGTTGTTCAGTCGCCGTGCTGGACGCAACCGCCATGATCATTCTCCCGGTAAAGCGCGTGCCTTAGCTTCGAACGGTTTGACCATTCAACGCTTGCATACGCCTAAACTTTCGTCACCGCGCAAACTGACTGATTCTCTTCTGGAATGATATACGCACCAGCGGAAAACTAACAGCATACACAGCTTGTTACGGCAACAACAGACATATCGAACGTTTCATCGTAAATGTGCCGCATACAGTGAGTCGCGTCAAGTCTGCGCCAGAAGCTGAAGAAAAGCTTAGCCGACCAAATCTTTCAGAGATTAAAATTATTTATTAACAGCTACTTAAGTCAAAGATTTCACGTTGTGCGGGAGTGAGATCCCATCCGCCGCATTTTCCTTCAAGTCCACACCTGTGAGTTTCAACCGTAAGGCTTCCTTCACCAGCCAGGAAATCTTTTCCGCCGCCGATTCGTAAGACAATCCATCGTCATGAATATTGGAAATGCAGTTGCGCTCACTATCGCGTCGTCCTTTACGCGGCGCAAAGGTAATATAGGCGCCAAGACTATCGGGAACGCTAAGGCCGGGCCGCTCTCCAATCAGGACAATAGCCACTTGCGCGCCGAAGGCCGCCGCGGCTTCATCGCCAAAAGCGACACGCGCTTGTTTTCCAAGGACGACCGGGGCGACTGAAAACCCTCCGAGCCGGCGCACAGTCGCCTCATAGACCGAAACCGCATGGCGCTCCACCGCCGCTGCCGAAAGGCCATCGGCAATGATGAACGCGATTTCGTAGGTCTTGCCCGGTGCCGGAAGGTCATGGCTATCCGGCATGCGCCCAAGATCAGGGCGGGTCAGGTAGGTCGCCCGATCTTTTGCCAGGGAGTGGACCAGCACTGTTTCAATCGGAGCAAGCGCGGTGGCTATTTTCTCGAAATCCACTTCCCCGTGGACGGCATCACGCGCCCTGGCATGGGCCAATTGAAACTCCAGCACCGCCTGTGTCGGCATCGCATCGCCTGCCCGGCCAAGTCCGATACGCGCCCGAGTGGCGCTGCGAAACCTTGCAAACGGGTCGAAATCGACGGAATTGCTCATGCCGATGCCTTGTAAGACAGAAGGTTGCGGGAAAATGCGTTGGACTGGGGCAATGGCGCCAATCGACCGGACCGATCGATCATCCCCATCCGCTTTAGCCACGCTTCGAACTCCGGCGCGGGCGGACGGTTGAACTGGTGACGAAGACCGACAATATCATGATAGGACAGGCTTTGATAATTGAGCATGACATCGTCTGCACCCGGCACAGCAATCAGGAAATTCACCCCTGCCACGGTCAGGAGCACCATCAGGTTGTCCATGTCGTCCTGATCAGCTTCGGCATGGTTGGTATAACAGACATCGACACCCATCGGCACGCCCAGCAATTTGCCACAGAAATGATCTTCCAGTCCGGCGCGGATAATCTGCTTGGCATCATAAAGATATTCCGGCCCAATGAAGCCGACGACCGTATTGACCAGCAGCGGCTTGACCTCCCGCGCCACGGCATAGGCCCGAACCTCCAGCGTCTGTTCATCGACGCCGTGATGGGCATCAGCCGACAACGCGCTGCCCTGCCCGGTCTCCAGATACATGACATTGTCACCAACGGTACCACGTTTCAACGAAAGCGCTGCCTCGCGTCCCTCACGTAAAACCGCAAGATCGACGCCAAAGCCCTTGTTAGCGGCCTGCGTTCCCGCAACGGACTGAAAGACGAGATCGAGCGGCGCGCCTGCCTTGATCGCCTGGATCGAGGTTGTCACATGGGTCAGGACACAGGACTGTGTCGGTATTTCGAAACGGTCCCTGAGTTTGTCGAACAGATGCATCAACCTTATGCAGGCTTCGAGATTATCACTGGCCGGATTGATGCCGATCACCGCATCACCAACACCATAGAGCAGACCGTCCAAGGTCGAGCCGGCCACCCCTTCCGGGTCATCGGTCGGATGGTTGGGCTGCAACCGGCTGGAAAGCCGGCCCGAAAGCCCGATTGTCGAGCGAAATGCGGTGATAACGCTGCATTTCGCCGCAACTGTAATCAGATCGTGATTACGCATCAGCTTGGAAACAGCCGCCACCATTTCCGGTGTCAGACCGGGGGCAAGCGCTGCCAAAACTTCGCTCGTTGCCTCATAAGACAGCAGCCAGTCACGAAATTGACCAACAGTCATATGGGAGACAGGCGCAAACGCTGCGACGTCATGGCTATCGACGATCAGCCGGGTAACCTCGTCGATCTCATAGGGGATCAGCATATCCTGAAGAAAAGTCTTCAAAGGAAGATCGGCAAGCACATAGCGGGCCGCGACCCGGCGTTCATTGCTGCTTGCGGCGATCCCTGCCAATTGATCCCCGGACTTTAGCGGGGAAGCGCAGGCCATCAGGCTTTTCAGATCGTCGAATACATGGCGTTGCCGCCCAAGGATGATCGAATAAGATGCCATCACCGTTCTCCTTGCAGACAAAGCGGGCAAATGCCCGATATGCCTGTCCATGCCATTCCGACCGCATGATTATCATGAGCCGGGCGCTCGACCTACTGTAAATGCAGCAAAGCAAAGCGCATGCCATATGAACAAACGGCTGTCTGCGTTCAATACCCGGTCATTTCAAGATAGCCCGCACCAGCATGACTACCCGAAAAGCGGATAGGACCTTCCCAATAGGGAAAGGCCAGGGGCATCCAGCTTTGCGCATTCACGGGCGTGGTGCGGATCGACATGGCTTTTTCAGGCAGTTCCAATTGCCACTCCACTGGCATGCTGCGGCCGGCAACCTGAACCTGCTTTACTGCCGTCAGCTTCAGGGCACCAGGTGGCATCGGTTCCGGCACCCCCTGCGGCGTGATCCAGGTGGAAACGGTATAATCGTCACCTTTGCCGCGCAGATGATAACCCATCAGTTTTGCACCATTCTCAAAGTGAAGAGAGAACCAATCCCAGCCTTTCTGGTCGGCGGAGAGCGGTTGGGAGGACCACTCCCGGTCCAGCCAGGCCTTACCAGTCACCGGGACAGGGCCATCCGGCAGATTCAAGACACCGTTCACCGCATAGAAGGGTTGGGAATAATAATAGCTCGCCTGCCCTTCCGCAGATTTCACCGAATAGCCATGATCTCCCTGCGCCACCAGCGGACCGGTGGCATGCAGCGATAGATCGTAAGAAAAATCGGCGCCCTTGGCCTTCATAGTCAAGGAGGACAGCGCATCGCCAGTGCTTCCCGTCAGTGCTCCTGCCATGAGTGACCAATCGTCGATCCAGGCGGAAAACGGCGCAAGCGTCACGCCCGCCTGGCCTATTCCTCCACGCGCAAATTTTTCTGCAGCATAATGATGATCCGCCGTGGTCAAGGCCGCATGGCCCATCCAGATTTGTGGGCTGTTCAAACCCTCTGCCTCGCCCGGTTTCAATGCTGAACGAAACAGCGTCCATTGCACCCCGTAATCGCGCCCACCCGGTCCGGTCAGATTGGCAGTCACATACCACCATTCGATCCGGTAATCCGGGTGCGGGCCGTGGTCAATTGGAAAGGCAAACGGGCGGCCCGGCTGCGGCAAGGCGAAACCATCGCCAGCCTTGGCACCAAGACCGGCAAAGCCCTGGGCAAAAACCGGATGACCACCCAGCAGCAGCACCAGAGCGAAAACCATGAACCGACTGATATTAGCGCTCATTGGCAAAGACTTTCAATAAATCTGACGGCTTCAATCGGGCAATGCCAGCAAGCGGGATGAGGGACGAGAGCACCGAAGCCAACAGTGCAAACCCTACCAACCATAGCCACTGGACAGGAAATACATGCATTGGCAAGCGCCAACCGAAGGCCTCGACATTGACCACGGCCAACAGAACCCAGGCCAGCCCAAGTCCTACCGGCAGCGCGGCAACGAGTGTAAAGCCCGCAAGGATAAGGGTGCGGGCAAGCTCCAACCCGGTTATCGCGCGACGGGTCAAACCCATTGCCCAGACGGGGGCGATCTGCGGCAGCCGCATGCCTGATAGAGTCATAAGGCTGGCAAACATCGCAAGCCCAGCCACCCCCAGTGTCAAGACATTGAGAGCGGCTGTAACAGCGAAGGTTTTTTCGAAAATCGCCAGTGATCGCGCCTTGATCACGGCCTGATCCACGACGTTATCGGGCGGCAAGCCGAATTCGGTCATCAAAGCCTCACGCAGCGCGCCGGTCTGTTCAGGCTGCACCCGCAGCCCGAACCGCAAGCGCGAGAGATCGGAAAAACGGCTGACCAATTCCGATTGAGCGACGATCACATCCTCATTGGGATTGCCGTAATCGGAATAGACACCAAGAATACGCGTCTTCCAGCCACCGGGTAGCCTGATCTCATCACCCACCGCCAAGCCCTCGCGGCGCATCATCTGTTCATTGATCAACGCCCCCTCACCCCGTGCCAACCTGCCCCAGACATCCGGCGTGGCGGCAAGCATCGGCCAGTGATCGCGGTAGGTCTCATCATCGACCACGCCATGAATGACAACTGTCTTGCCGCCGACATCTCCCTGCGTATTCCAGATCGGCAGAACGGTCTTGACCCGAGGGGCAAGCCAGGCCTGCAAACGCTCGGCCTCGCCATCGTTGCGCGCCGTCACGTAAAGCTCTGCGGCCAGTCTTTGATCCAGCCAGCCGACAAAGGTCAGACGAAAGCTGGACACCATGGTTCCAACCCCGACATTGGCCGATAGCGCCAAAAGAAGCGCCATCAAAGCCAGGGACAGGCTGGGCAATTGCTGGCGGGTATCGGCCCAGAACCATTGCCACACCGGTCGCCTTGCCAGGGACTGCATCAACCGCAGCACCGGCACCAAAATGACCGGAAGCGCAAGCGCCGAGGCCAACAAGAGCGCTCCCAATGTGGCAAAACCAGCCACCAGGCCATTGCCGAATTTCATCAAGATCAGCATTACCGCAAATAGCACTGACGAAACCAACGCCTGGAGAAACCAGGCTCGTTCCGAGGCTAACGCCCAGGCGCGTGGCTGGGCCGGTGCAAGCAGAGCCATGCGCCAGACCTGCCAGAGACTTTGCCCGGCGGACGCCAGCGTGCCGACAACCGCAATACCGATCCCTGTCGCCCACCATTGGGGCCGAAAAGCCAGCGTACCCGGCACATCGGCACCATAAAGGCCCCGGAGGGTCAGTGCCACATCCGGCAGCAAAACCGAGGCAACGACATAGCCAAGCGCCACGCCCGCGACGCCCGCAGCCAATGCAAAGACCAGCAGTTCCAGGAAAAGCAGAAGCATCAAGGCGCTGGCCGAGAGACCGAGGGAGCGAAGCGTGCGAAAGGTCGGTCGTCTCTGTTCGAAAGCCAGCCGCACCGCTGCATAGACGATGAACAGGCCGACTACGAAGGACAGCAGTCCGAAGGCAGTCAGGTTGAGATGAAAACTGTCCGTTAATCGCGCAAGATCTCCTTCGCCATCAGGGGATTTCAGACGCAAATCAGGCGCCAATGCCGCCAGTTGCTGTTGGGAAATCGGCTGTTCAGGCGAGACGATCAGCCGGGTCAACCCATCCCGCTGCGCCAATAAGGCTTGCGCCCTGCCGATATCGGTAAACCCGGTTGCAAAAGGAATATCCTTGACGATATCAAGTGGCGGCAACTCTTGCCCCAGAAGAGCATCGGCAGTGGCTTGCGAAACCGCGATCTGCCCCGGCGGAAGCAGGAAACGATTGATATTGCCATCGCCGTGCAAATCAACAGGCTGGGCCACCGACGGAATTGTCAGGGGGTCTATGCCGATCAACCGCAAGCGAAACGTGCCAAGTCGCATCTCCCCTTCAAGAACCGGGGAAACCAACAGCCCCGCTCGACGCAGCGCGACATAGGTCGAGATGGGGATGGGCCTGCCATCCTTGCTTTGGATATCCGACAGGCGGTTTTGCCCCAGAATGGCGGCAGCCCGCGCATAAGAGGCCCGTGCCTCGGCATTGATCGCCTGCACCCCCGACCAAAGTGCTGTCGCCAACGACAGCCCGAGGAGCAGCATCGCCAATTGAAGCGGCTTGCGCCGCCAATGCGACAACAACGCCAGAAAAGCCGTGCGCAGCATCAGGCAACCCGCCCGGCACGCAAATGCAAGTTTTCATCCAGCATGGCCGCCAATCGGGGCGAATGCGTTACCATCAACAGGGCAGCACCGGTCTCCCGCACCAGAGAGAGCATCAACGCCATAACTGCGTTGCCTGTCTCTTCATCGAGATTGCCCGTCGGCTCATCGGCCAGAACCAGTTTTGGCCGAACAGCTAGTGTCCGACCAATGGCGACGCGCTGTTGCTGGCCGCCGGATAGCTGCTCGGGATAGCGCGACAGAAGCGCCGCAAGCCCCAAACGTTCCGTCAATTCCGTCTGCCATTGCCCATCGTAACGCTCGCCTAGCCGGGCATGAAATGCCAGATTGGCCCGCACATCCAGCGAAGGGATCAGATTGAACTGCTGAAAAATCAACCCGACTGTCCCACGACGCAACCGGGCGCGACCTTTATCATCAAGCGCATCAATATCTTCGCCATCCACCCGGAGCGTCCCGGCATCGGCGCTGTCCAATCCGCCCGCCAGATGAAGCAATGTGCTTTTCCCGCTGCCGGATTCCCCGGTCAATGCCATGGTTCGCCCAGCGGCCAGGGTCAGGCTGACACCTTTGAGAACCTCCAAAGGACCTTCCGATGTGCGATATGTCTTTTTCACTGCATCCAGTACCAGCACCATCAGCCTATCCAGTCGTTTGTATGCTCATCAACGCGAGACCATAATCCGTCTGGCGGATATGGCGCTAGAGGACAGCCGGGAAAGGCTTGCTTAGAAATTTAGACTCCGCCAAACCGAAGCGCCAAGGGTGATCGACCGCTTTAGTAATGCCAATGCGAGGACCGATCGCCACACTTGGACGGACCTTGGCAGCCAGAAGCTGAAATGGTGGCAAGGCGAGAGGCAAGCCATCGTGTTGAACAGTGATGCCCAAGGCCTGTGCCAGACGGCCAGGCCCAGCGCATAGAAAACGCGGCGCCACATCGCCACGCCGCGCCTGCATGACATCCACACCCTGGCTTGGCGCGAGCGCCCGGATCAGAACTGCACTGCCGGACCGGCAAACGATATTTAAACACCAGTGAATGCCGTAGGAACGGTAGACATAGACATGTCCGGCTGGACCAAACATCGTTTTATTGCGCGGCGTAGGACCCCGAAAACTATGGGATGCCGGATCATCGCGCTCATAGGCCTCGGTTTCGACGATCATACCGCCGACACCGTCCACGAAAAGCTCAGCCCCAATCAGCTCGCGGGCAATATCGACAGCACTGCTGTTGAACTCAATCATGGCCTAGTGTTGAACTTTTCCACCTGTGGGACGCTTCTGAGTGCCTGTCAGGCGAATTCCACGCCGATTTCCGTGATTTTCCGCCACCGGACGATGCAGTGAACCTTGCGACCGCCATCCAACAGCAAATCAAATTCATCGGGAACATTGACAAAATTATCGCCCGCCAGTTTCGCGCCACCGGAGGAAATATTCTTGACGGTGCAGCTAAAGCTCGAAAATCCATTTTTCAAGATAATGCGTGCCGCTTGTAAGGTCCGTCCCCGATGGTCTTTACGCTTATTCTCCATTTTAAACCCCCGCCGATCCCAGATATAGACCATCCAGCAGTTATTACAATTTCATATCATCCCGATCACATCCAACCGGTCCAGCAAGACTTTATTATCTCAGCAAAGTCGTAAATATTTCATCCATCTGCATGGCCATTGCTTTTGGGCTGACTTGATTCAGGAGATGATCCATGGCGCGGCGGGCGCGCAGCCAATCATTTTTACCATGGGTGCTTCGCGCCCGTTGTAAAACATCGATAATCTCGTCCTCCCCATCTCCTTGGACGAGATAGGGATAATCCTCACCCAGAAATGCGAGAGCATCGTCCTGAGCCGCATTCACCAGGACATTTGCACCACAGGCCGCCGCAATCACACCCTTGGTAAAAGGTTTATAACACCTCGCCAACGTCTCTGTCTGGGGTGCGCGAATGCAGTAATGCAAACTGTAGTCACCCATACGCGTAATGGTCTGGCGCATGGAATCGCTGAAAGCCGCGTCGTGAAAATCGACTGATTTTTCAATTTGAGGCGTCCTGACGGTATTTTTCAGAAAGCCGAAATAACCGGCGCGATAATCGTTACGGTGCTGGTTGCCCATGGCATAGATGCGTTCATCGGCACCATGCAGCAGCAGTCCAACCTGCCCTTTTGCACCAGGCGTGTTTGTCAGCCTGGCCCGCATTGCATCACGCGCCATATGTGAGCTGGCGAGATGCATATCGACATGATTGAAAACCATCTTGTCCAGTGGCGTATCGACATAGTCGAAACATATGCCCCGGCTTCGGCCATGCAGAATTTCCAGCGCCGAAGCGCCAATGGAAAGCGCCGCCCGCTTGGTAAACACATAAATCGCATCTTTAGGCTGAAGGCTCGCCCAGAGCATTTGCAATCCAGGTATTCGCTTGTTCGGCAGAGCCGCCATTTCAAACCGGTATTTGTCGCCGAGATAGGGCCTCGTCAACCTGGACAGTTGAAATGACCGCATGGTCGTACTGCCGAATTTAACCGAGGACCGACGATAGACGAACCTCACTGGATAAAGCATTTCAAAAACCCGCCGCACTACTATGATCTGTCAGGCGGTGGAATCGCTGCCCAGGACAGACTATTCTCTCCAATGCTAAATTCAAGATCTACGACTCGCATCCTTGCCTGACTAGCACCTGAACCATTCGGTGCTGACTTGAACCTGACAAATCGTCCACAAAAAGGCCAAAAGGGCGCTAAAGACCCAACGCATCTTTCAATGCCAGACCTTCCCGAACCCGCAAATCCAGATCCGCTTCAATATGATCAATGTGATGCAGCATCAGCGCACTTGCACGCCTGGCATTCCGCTGCGCGAGAGCCTCAAGTATCTGTTCATGCTCGTTGTGACCGCAACTAGACGCACCGGAACCACCATACAGCGCGATAACCAATGATGACCGGGCCACCAATTCATCCATGAACTTCTGCAGGATGGCATTGCCGGCAACTTTGGCCAGCATCAGATGGAAATCGCCCGAGGCCTTTATTTCGGCGCGCCTCGCCGCAGGCCCGCGCTGGTGCAGATGGCGTTGTTCATCTTCCAACTGGGCGCGAAATGCCGCCAGATCATCCTCCGTCAGCCGCTCGACAGCTGCCAGAACGATACCGGGTTCGATCATTCGGCGGCAGGCGAAAACCTGCACAGCCTCTTCAGGGCTCGGATTGGATACAAAAGCACCCCTGTTTCGTTCCGTCTTTATCAGTCCTTCGAATGCAAGCATTTGCAAAGCGCTGCGCACAACGGTGCGACTGACATCGAACAGAAGGCCCACTTCCGCCTCCGAAAGCTTGGTTCCAGGCGTCAAACGCCGGTCTATAATCGCATTTCGCAGGGATTCTCGGATGGTGAACGCACGGTCTTCCAAATTTGAATCGTGAAAACTGATTTTTTCGTCAAGCTTCATAGCGTCACCCGTGCTGATGCCTCCCTTTGTACATTGAACTGGCAAATTCGGAAAGTCACGGATTGCTGACAGGCAAGAAATCTATTGCGTACAATTTGACCAGAGAATGCAAACAATCGCACGTTTTTTGCGCAACAGCGACCAACACCCCGGAGATTTCATGGGCATTCCCTCGAATGCCGACAGGATTATCCAAGTTTTCCAAGGGTAAAGAGCATCTGGCACGCAAGATGCTTGTAAGAAAGCGGTCATCAAGGGATCGCAGCATGAAACAAGCCGCCGCCATCGACATTGCCGCCGTTACCAAGGTTTACGGTAACACGACAGCCGTTCACAGCATCAGCCTGAAAATTCCGGCCGGCACCTATTGCTGCCTGCTAGGCCCTTCCGGTTGCGGCAAGACATCGACGTTGCGGATGATTGCCGGCCACGAGACCGTCACGACAGGCGATATCCTTTTGGGCAACACCAATATCACCGATCTGGCGCCCGCTGCGCGGGGCACGGCGATGATGTTCCAGTCCTATGCGCTGTTTCCGCATCTCGACCTTACCGAAAATGTCGCGTTCAGCTTGAAAATGAAGGGTATCGACAAAGCCACCCGCCGCGCAAAGGCGATGGAGATGCTGCAATTGATGCAACTGGAGGCCTATGCGGATCGCCGCCCCGCCCAGCTTTCCGGCGGACAACAGCAGCGCGTGGCGCTGGCACGCGCCTTGATTACCGATCCGGAAGCGCTTCTTCTGGACGAGCCTTTGTCAGCACTCGATCCATTTTTGAAAATCCGCATGCGGGCAGAACTGAAGAAACTCCAGACCTCGCTTGGCATCACCTTCGTGCATGTGACCCATAGCCAGGAAGAAGCGATGGCGCTGGCCGACCTGATCGTGATTATGAACGATGGCCGTATCGAACAGGCTGCCGCGCCCCGCACCGTATTCGAGCGTCCGGCCTCAGCCTTCGTCGCTCGTTTCATGGGCGATCACAATGTCATTTCGGGCCGCGTCACCAGCGTTGCCGATGAGATCGCGATGATATCAGTCGCAGGCGGCGCGGATTTTGCGGCCACCGGCAAAGCGGTCATCGGCGAGCCCGCCGATATCGCGGTGCGCACCGACCATGTGCGGATCGGCCAGAGCCAAGTCCCGGGCCTTGGCTTCACCGGCTCTGTCACCAATGTCGAATATCGAGGTTCCACCGTGAAGCTGATGCTGAGTGGTGCGGGCATCGAAGACTTTACTGCCATCCTGACCGATGCCGCCTTCCATGCGCATCCGGTCAAGGTAGGCGAAGCCATTGCCGTTTGCTGGGAGGCGGATGACGCTATCGTTCTCGGCAAACCGGCGCAGAAATAACCAACCAATAACCAGAGGAGAACTTCCATGACTGATACTAAAAAGCCAAAAGCCAGTGTAACCCGCCGTTCGCTTTTGAAGACAGGGGCAGCGGCAGCGGGTCTTGCCGCCGGGTCCGGCGCCATCACCGGTTTTCCGACCATCTGGGCGCAGACCAAGATCACTCTTCGTCAATTTGGCACCGGCGTTTCAAACATCAATGCCATCGCCGAAAAGTGCAAGGCCGACCTCGGCATCACCCTGGAAATGACCGCGACGGATTCCGACGCCGCCGCCCAGCGCGCCGTGACCCAGCCGAACTCCTATGACATTGCCGATGTCGAATACTGGATTGCCAAGAAGGTCTTCCCATCAGGCGTACTTCAACCGATGGAAGTCAAGAAGCTCAAATATTACGACAAGATCGTACCGCTGTTCATCAACGGCAAGCTGAAGCCGGAAAGCGTCATTGCCCAGGGTACAGCCCCGCATACCGTCGGCTTCGTCGAAAAGCCCGGCGCGAAAGCCTTCGCCAAGGCCCCGACCGAGTGGATGACGATGGTACCGACCATCTACAACGCCGACACGCTTGGCATTCGCCCCGATCTCGTTGGCCGCGACATCACCAGCTGGGCCGATATCATGGACCCAGCGTTCAAGGGCAAGACCTCGATCCTCAACATTCCATCGATCGGCATCATGGATGCCGCGATGATCATGGAAGCCATGGGCAATATCAAATATGCCGACAAGGGCAACATGACCAAGGCCGAGATCGACAAGACCATCGATTTCCTGATCAAGGCCAAGCAGAGTGGCCAGTTCCGCGCCTTCTGGAAGAGCTTCGATGAAAGCGTCAACCTGATGGCCTCAGGCGAAGTCGTCATCCAGTCCATGTGGTCGCCAGCCGTGGCCGCTGTCCGCTCCAAAGGCATCGCCTGCAAATATCAACCGCTGAAGGAAGGCTACCGCGCCTGGGGCGGCGGGCTGGGTCTTGCGGCGCATCTGAAGGGCGCGCAGCTCGATGCGGCCTATGAATATATCAACTGGTACACGTCCGGCTGGGTTGGCGGCTACCTGAACCGCCAGGGCTATTACTCTGCCTGCATGGAAACCGCCAAGAACTTCATGTCCGCAGATGAATGGGGCTACTGGATCGAAGGCAAGCCCGCCCAGGGCGACATCATGTCTCCTGAAGGCAAGGTGATGGAAAAGGCTGGCGCCGTGCGCGACGGCGGCTCCTTCGAAGAGCGCATGGGCAAGGTTGCCTGCTGGAACTCCGTCATGGACGAGGACCGCTACATGGTTCGCCGCTGGAACGAGTTCATCGCCGCCTGATCATATCAATAGAAACCATGTCTTCCCCGTTCGCGGGGAAGACACACAGCAGCCCCGAAGACAAAAGGGAGACGAGCCATGGCAACAGTGCGGTTTATAGGCGTCGGCGAGCCGAAGCCAAAGCGCGATATCCGCGTGCCTGCCTGGCTGACGGCCTATCTCCAGGCCGCACCCCTGGCGCTTATCCTCGGTGGCTTCCTGCTGTTGCCGATCCTGATGATCGTCATTGTCAGCTTTTGGGATTATGACTTCGCCCAGATGTATCCCGGTTTTGTCACCTTCAACTATACCGAAACGCTTGGCTCCTGGGTCACCTGGAAAACCTATCTGAACACGCTGAAATTTGCAGGCATTGTCTGGCTTCTGACGCTGTTCATCGGTTTCTGGGTCGCCTATTTCCTGGCTTTTCACATCCGCAGCGCTGCCATGCAGAGCGTGCTTTTTCTTGTCTGCACCGTACCGTTCCTGACGTCGAACATCATCCGGATGATCTCCTGGATTCCGGTTTTGGGCCGCAATGGCTTGGTAAACCAGGCGCTGGTTGGCACCGGCATCATTCCCCAGCCGCTGGAGTGGTTGCTTTATTCCGACTTTGCCGTGGTGCTGGCCATGGTGCATCTCTACACCCTGTTCATGGTCACGCCGATCTTCAATACGTTGATGCGGATCGACAAGGCGCTGGTGGAAGCCGCAAGGGACGCGGGCGCTTCCAGTCTGCAAATCCTCACCAATGTTATTCTGCCGCTCGCCAAGCCCGGCATGGCTATCGGCACGATTTTCGTCGTCACCTTGACCATGGCCGATTTTTCGACGGTGCAAGTGATGTCCGGTGGCCAGAGCGCCTCGGTGGCGCTGATCATGAAGAACCAGATGTCACTGCTGCAATATCCAGCCGCCGCCGCCAATGCCGTGGTGCTGCTGATCCTCGTCCTGCTGATGGTCGCGGGGATCTTGCGCATCGTCGATATCCGCAAGGAGCTTTGAGCCATGGTCCGGGAAAAACGCAGCCGCGAATTCTATCTGCTCGCTATATTCTTTGCGCTCTTCGTGCTGTTTCTCTATGGCCCGCTCTCAGCGATCCTGATCCTGTCTTTTCAGGGAGAAAATGGTGGACTGACCTTTCCGCTCAATGGTGTCTCGCTGCATTGGTTCGCCAATCTGTTCGAAACCCAGGCAGTTGGCGATTTTGGCGGCGCCATCAAACGCTCGATTACGCTTGGGTTGATGGTAATGGTGGTCACCGTGCTGGTGTCGCTGCTGGCAGGTCTGGCGTTTCGCCGCAAATTCCATGGGGCGACCGTGTTATTCTATCTGGCCGTTGCCAGCCTTGTCGTTCCCTCGATCATTATTTCGCTCGGCATTGGGGTCGTCTTCCAGCAATTGGGCTTCCAGCCCAACTGGTACAGTTCCGCCTTCGGCGCGCATTTGACCTGGACCCTGCCCTTCGGTGTGTTGATCATGTTCGCTGTCTTCAACCGCTTTTCACCCGCCTATGAAGAGGCCGCCCGCGACCTTGGCGCATCCTCCTGGCAAACCTTTCGCTACGTGTTGCTGCCGATGATCGCGCCCAGCCTGATCGGTGTCGGCCTGTTTGGATTCTCGCTCTCCTACGACGAATTCGCGAGAACGCTGATGACATCAGGCAGCTTCAACACCCTGCCACTGGAAATTTATGGCATGACGACCAATGTGACCACACCGGTTCTCTATGCGCTGGGTACGGTGACAACGGTGTTTTCCTTCCTGGTCATTGCCCTGACGATTTTCCTCATTCGCCGGGTCAGCCGGCCTCGTGGCCATGCCTGAGTGGGCAACCCCCGATCGGATTTTCATGCGCATTCTGCTTATCAATCCCAATACAACTGCAAGCATGACAGCGACGGCCGCGGACGCGGCCCGCCGCGTTGCCCATGCAGGCACCGAAATCCTGCCGCGCACCTCGCAGATGGGCCCGGTTTCTATCGAGGGTTATTATGACGAGGCGCTGGCTGTTCCCGGCCTGCTGATGGAACTCGCCGACGGAGAGAAACAGGGCGCAGATGCAGCCATTATCGCCTGTTTCGATGATACTGGCCTTGATGCCGCTCGTGCATTGGCCAATATCCCCGTCATCGGCATTTGTGAGGCAGCGATTGCGACGGTCAGCTTCATTGCCCGGAAGTTCAGTGTGGTAACGACCATGGAACGGTCTCGGTTACCGATCGAACATCTCGTTCGCCGTTATGGCGCATCCGACCGCTGCAAAGTGCGCGCCGCCGATATTCCGGTTCTCTCTCTGGAAGATCCATCCTCGAACGCACGGGAGCGGCTGCGAGCGGAGATTGCCAGAGCGCTGGCGCAAGACGATGCGGAAGCCATCATTCTCGGATGTGCCGGTATGGCCGATTTGACGGAAGCCTTGAGCGAGGAATTCGGCATTCCGGTCATCGATGGCGTTGCTTGTGCCGTCAAGCAGGCGGAGGCCCTGATTTCCCTCGGACTGCGGACAGCTAAAAACAATGCCTATGCCACGCCCATCAACAAGCCCTATCTCGGTTTGCTTAAAGCGTTCGAGCCGGCTGTTTTATCGGCAGACAAAGCTGACGAGAATCGACAGATAGGTCATTGAAAAAGCGTGCATTTAAAGAGCTGCGCAATGACGATGGACGTTGACCGAGAGACTTGCGTCGCAACATGGCTGCCGCTTCCTTGCGATCCACCGCCTTGGAAAAGAGATAGCCCTGCCCCTCTTCACATCCCAGCCTCAAAAGCAAATCACGCTGCTCCTGTGTTTCGATACCCTCCGCGATGACGCGAAAATTCAAACGGTCGGAAATAGACAATAACCCGCCGACGATGACCGATGCAGGCTCTTCCTCCAGCAACCGGGCAATGAAAGAGCGATCGATTTTGATAATATCGAGCGGAACGGTCAGAAGATGCGTCAAGGACGCAAAACCGGTGCCGAAATCGTCGAGAGCCACAAGCATGCCCGCCTGACGCAATTGCTTGATCTGGTCTACGACATTGCGCTCGCGACTGCCGAGATAAATCGACTCCGTCAATTCAACGACAATGCGATCTACCCCGACACCAGCCCTGTCCATTGCGCCGACAATTCGCTCGGTCAGGGAGCCGTCCAGAAAATCGCCTGCCGATACATTCAAACCGATACGGCCGAATTCAAGTCCGCTGTCCAGCCAATCGCGCGCATCCCGCGCCACATTTTCCAACACGCAAGCCGTCAATGCCCGGGCCAGACGAACATCGCTGGTCGCTTCATGAAAATGCGAGGCGGAAATGATATCGCCGTTACGGCTGGCAAGCCGGCTGAGAGCCTCAAATCCGACAAGGGAGCCAGAAGCAAGATCGACCACCGGCTGATAATAGGTCTCGATCCGATGTTCCCGCAATGCTTCGCTGACCTGCTGGAAAGAGCGAAACCGGCGGGCTATCGTCGAAACAGAACCGACCGAATATTCAACAAACTGCCCTCGGCAGCGTTCCTTGGCTTCATAAAGAGCGAAATCGGCATTCTGGCGTACATCATCAACGCTCTGCCCATGACGCGCAACCGCTCCGCCAATGGTTCCAGATGGATAAACCGTCTGGCCCGCGCAGATGCAGGGTTCCTTCAGGACAGCCAGGACATGAGCCGCATGGTAGCCGAGATCTACACAATCGACCCCGCGAACGATCAGAGCAAACTCGTCTCCACCGAGCCGGAATGCGGTGTCGCAATCCGTCATTGCTTTCAAGCGCATGCCAACGGTACGGATCAGATCATCACCGGCCTGGTGGCCGAATGTATCGTTGACCTGCTTGAGATTATCGAGATCCACCAGCAGCAATCCCCAGGGATTGCGCTCCACATCTTCATTGATCACAGCTTCATTGAAGCCCGTGCGATTTGGCAATCCCGTCAGCACGTCGGTATAGGCAAGCCGTCTGCGCTCCTTCACCCGCAACTCGCGCTCCAAGCCGATTGCGCAAAGATGCACGCAGGCAGAAACAATGCCTTCTTCGATTTCGCTCGGACCGCGCTTTTGGCGGAAATAGAAGGCGAAGGTTCCCAATACCCGGCCATCGGAAATAATCGGCGTCGACCAGCACGCCAGAAAACCCAGTGGTAAAGCAAGCCCCTTGAATTCAGCCCAGAACGGATCGTTCTCAATGTCGGTCACCAGGACAGGGCGACCACGAAACGCCGCCGTGCCGCAAGAACCGACACCTTCACCGCAGGCCAAACCATTGATCGCCTGGGAATAATGCTCTGGAATGGACGGACCGGCAAGATGCTGAAGGCGCCCCATATCGTCCAATGTCAAAACAGAACAGACAATATCACCAATCAGCGCCTCAACAGAGCGACAGAGGAAATCAACGGTCTCTGCCAAGGGGTCGCCTCTGGCGATCTTTTCCAAGATCCTGTTTTGCAGCTTGATCAACATGTTTCCCCATTCCCTTTCACTGACCTAGCTTAACCAATAGGAATTAAGGGGCAGTTACAAACATTCGAACTTTCTTTAATACATGATGTAGCGTAGAAAAGCTGGCTGGAAAGCGCGGCTCCCGGCCCTGTTCTAACGATGATTTACAAATTGAAAAAAATTCCGTTCCATTTTGTGGACCGGAAAACATGGCATGGGCGCTCAATCGCGGCACGTCCAGACGGCAAATGCTCCCCCGCAAAGGGCCATTCTGGACGGGCGCAAGAAAGCCCGCCCAGAAAAGGCTATCGCCTTAAAGCGCGCCAATCACCGGGTTGACCAGCAAGCCAACACCAGGAATATCCACTTCAAACACATCGCCCGGCTTCATGTACAAGGGCGGCTCGCGTCTCTCGCCAACGCCACCAGGCGTTCCGGTGACGATTACATCGCCTGCCGACAAGGGGGTGAAGGCGGAAAGATAAGCAATCAGCGCAGGAATGGAGAAGATCAGATCGGCCAATGTCGCCTGCTGAACGATCTCGCCGTTCAGGCGCCCCGTGATGGAAAGCTGCGTATAATCCTCCACCTCATCCGCTGTCACCAGAGCCGGACCGAAAGCGCCAGTCGCTGGAAAATTCTTGCCCGGCGCAAATTGTGAACTGTGGCGCTGCCAGTCGCGCACCGAACCGTCATGATAGCAGGAATAACCGGCAATATGCTGCATGGCATCTTCCTCGGCGATATCCCGTCCACCGCGCCCGATCACCACAGCAAGCTCGGCTTCGAAATCGAGGCAATCCGACTGGCTTGGCTTGATCATCGGCTGGCCATGGCCAATCTGGCTATCGGCAAAGCGAATGAAAACGGTTGGATGACCAACTTCAGGCCGCTTGGTTTCTTCCCGATGGGCGACATAGTTGACGCCGATGCACAAAATCTTGGCCGGGTCAGGAATGACCGGCAGCAGAGTAACATCCGAAAATGCCAGTTCCGGTTTGCGGTCTCCGGCATAGTCGGCGGCGATTTCCAGGAGATCATCCAGGATCGCCTGTTTCAGGGTCAGGCAATCATAGCTGAGACGACCGGTAAGATCGACGATGCCACCGCCGACCACCGCGCCGAATCCGGCCCGGCCAAGCCGGGTAAAACTGACGAATTTCATGAGGATGTCTCCGATCTGCATGCTGAAATAACGATGAGACTGGTTCCTATCGGAACACGCCACCATCACCGTATGTCTAACAAGCCGACAAACACAAACCAAGCGGGTAAAATCGTCCGCACTTCACGTTGGCGTGGAGGCTTCGGGAAAAACAAAGCTGCACCGTTCCTGAAAATCCTGAAAATACGTTTTCAAATCAAGCTGATCCGGGCCGACATGGATCTCGCCCGGCATCGGCACTGACATGCCTGTCAACAGCGCGGCCCCTTCCGCCGTCCCCGTCGGCGTTCCACCTTCAGCCACCACAACCTCACGCCCGGTACATGCGGCAAGAGCACGAAGGTAGAGCCAGTTTTTGGCAAACGGCCCTTCGACGAGAACAGGGCCTGTCGCACTGATCAACGACAGCGACGATGCCGTCATCATCGCCGTATAAAGGCTCGCCGCTGCATAGAGCTGTGCCGCACCTTCCGGCACCACCGTCCATCCACCGTTTCGGGTCGGATAAGGACCGGAGCCCTCGACCACGCTTGGCAGGCGCATGACATCACCGCTTATTACCTGCCCCGCCGCGCGCTCGATCTCAGCCTCATCCGGGGCCTCCAATCCCTGGATCAATATTTCGAATTCCCGTCCGCCCATATAGCGGCACGAGGGTACGGCCTGGCCATGCGCATCGACATTGGCCAAGGTATCGCGAACCGGATCGAGATGCGCGACCGTGCTGCCGACCGCAAACCCAATGATCCAGGTGCCGGTGGAAACCACAGCGAAAGGTTTTTCACGCCGCAACAGATGCGGCAGCAGCGAGGCATTGCTGTCATGAATGCCACAATAGACCGGAACAGGGCGGAAGAGCCCTATCTGTTCGGCCACAGATTGCGTGACATCCCCCAAAACGTCGAAAGCCGAGCGCAAGGGAGCGAGATATGGACCAAGCTCTAGTCGCTCGACCAGACTTGAATAACAACCCTGCTGTGGTCTCCATAAATCCGTATGGCATCCCAGCGAGGTTGCCTCATTCGCCGCCACGCCGGTCAGCCTGAAAGCCCAATATTGCGGATAGGTGACAATGGTCGCAACCCTGGCAAAAAGCGCGGGAAAGCCGGTTTTCTGGTAATGCAACTGGGCGCCGAGATTGAGACCGCCCGGCAGGAGCGGTGAAAATGTTTCATCAAAACTCGGCCGCAAAGCATCATAGGCAAGAGTGATAGCTTCAGGATAGCGGTATTCGTAATCCAGCACCGGCATTGCCAGTTCATCGTCACCGTCAAGCAAGGCAGCACTTGCGCCATGGGTGGTGATGGAAATTGCATCGAAACCCGGCCCGGCAGCGAAGGCTTTCAAGGCGTTCAGGATAAATGACCACAGCGTATCCGTATCGAAATGCGGATAAGGCCCCTCCCCGACAACTATATTTGGCATACGCCGACAGCCGAGTTCCAAGCCCGTCGAGGCCTGCAAGACGACAACCTTGGCATTGGTCTTGCCAATATCGATGACGGCGACGGTTTCGGATATCCTGCTCATGGCATATAAAACACTCATGACATGTAAAATACCGGCACGAGATCGACAGCGACCGGCGATCCATCCGGATTGGTCGCCATGATATCACCCATATGCGCCCACCAGCGCTGCATCACCGGGTGCTCAGGCAGTGCGGCCATGCCATGGCTTTTGTGACGGGTCAGTAGGCCGAAGAGCGTGTTTGTTTCCCGGTCGAGGTGGATGGAATAATCACTAACGCCAGCCTCATGCAACAGAGCCACCAGTTCCGGCCAGATTGCATCATGCCTCTTTTTATATTCGGCCTCCATGCCTGGATGGAGCTGCATCTTGAAGGCATATTTTTCTGTCTCTGCCATGCTCATGTCCTCATATCCCGCATCCGTCGCGCCAGAATTGGCAGGGCGATGGTGATGATCAGCAACAAGCCGATGAAGATCGACATAACGATGCCCGGCACATTCAACAGCCCCAGCCCAAAGGTCACCAGCCCCATGACGAAGGCTGCAATGACCACTCCGCCAATCGTGCCAGCCCCACCGACAATCGATACGCCGCCCAGCACCACCATGGTGACGGCTTCCAATTCCCATCCTTGGGCAATGGATGGCCGTGTCGAGCCCAGCCGGGAGGTGAGGCAAACGGCAGCAATGCCACTCATCAATCCGGTCAGCAAAAACAGGATGAATTTGACCCGGTCGACCGGAATGCCTGAAAATCGCGCCGCCAGCGGATTATTGCCGATCACATAGACCTGTCGTCCAAAATTGGTGGCATGCAGCAGCACCGCAAACAGCGCAGCCAGCACAAGGAAGAGGACGAATTCGAAGGAAAACACCCAGGCCACATAGCCCTGGCCGAAATAGGCGAAGCTTTCCGGGTATTTTCCATAGGCCTGATCGCCAAGCACGATATAGGAAATGCCGCGAAACAGGCTCATCGTGCCGATGGTGACGACGATGGAGGGCAGTTTCAGCCCGGCAACCAGCACGCCATTGAACACCCCGCATAACAGTCCAACGCCGATACCAATCATCACCAGGCCGGGCGTGCCGACACCCAGTTGGGCTGCGGCGCCCATGGCCGTCGAGGCCAGAGCAATGATCGCAGCGACCGAGAGGTCGATCTCACCGGCAATCACCAGCAATGCCATGGCAAAGGCAATCATCGCCTTTTCAGTGAAATTGAAGGTGGCGTCCGACAGGTTCCAGGCATCCAAAAAATAAGGGGAGGCCAGCGCGTTGGCGATGAAAATCGCCACTGCGACACCCAACAACAGCACTTCCCAGCTGGCCAGCAGGCGGCGTATCGGGGTGCCTAGCTTGTCGGGAATGCGGCGCTTGGCCGGGGTTTGTTCAACAGGTGCCATTGTCATGCCGTAACCTCCTGAACCGTACTGCCCGCGGCCCTATCCCGCAGGATGATCCGGCCCTTTCTGCGTTCAGCCCGGGCGTTGAACACCACGGCCAAAACAATCACCACACCGGATATTGCCATCTGGGCGAAGGGTGAAATGCCGATGACTGGCAATGCATTCTTGATAACGCCCAGAAACAAAGCCCCCAGAACGGTGCCAGCGACCGAGCCGATGCCACCGGCAATCGAAATGCCGCCGATAACGCAGGCCGCGACGCTGTCCAATTCAAAACCACTGGCAATATCCACATAGGCAACCGCATAGCGCGACACCCAGAGATAGCCGCAGAGGCCAGCAAGTCCGCCGGACAAAACGAAGGCCAGAAATCGCGTCCAACCGATGTCGATGCCGGCATAAACCGCAGCCGTCGCATTCCCGCCGGCGGCATAGGCGGCGCGGCCAAAGGTGGTACGCCCCAGCACGACAGCCATGGCAATGACCACGATCACTGCCATCCATGCCAGGACCGGAAGCCCCATGATAACAATGCGCGGCAGATTGAGGAAATCCGGCGTCATCTGATGGGCGTTCACCCAGGCCCCGCCAGACAGCACGAAAGCCATGCCGCGATAGATCGTCAGCGTACCCAACGTCACGACGATGGGCGGGATCTGCAATAGCCAAACGAGATAGCCATTAACAGCGCCAAGTGCCGCCCCGATCAGCACCGCCGCCGCAAGCAGCAGAACCAGCGGCATGCCGGGAAAGTTCGAATCCAGCATCGCCACCGCCATGCCGGAAAAGGCCAGATTGGCGGCAACCGACAGATCGATTGATTTGGTGAGGATCACAGTCATCTGCGCCAGCGCCAGAATGATCAGGATAGACGTATCGTTAAAGATCGTCGCCAGATTGCCTGGCGAGGCAAATCCGTCTGCCCGGGTGGAGAACCCGGCGATCAGCAACAGGATAATAACACCCAATGCGATCTCGCGGTGTTTCAGCAGGCTTTTCATTGTCACACCTCACGCATTGCCGGTGGCGGCCCGCACCAGAACTTCCGGTGTCAGCGCCTCCCGCTCAAAAATTCCAGCCTGCAATCCCTCCCGCATCACCATCACCCGGTCGGACATGCCAAGGATCTCCGGCAGTTCGGAGGAAATCATGATGATCGACAGGCCCTCTGCCGCGAGTTCGGAGATAAAGCCATGCACGGCCGCCTTGGAGCCGATATCGATCCCCTTGGTCGGCTCATCGAGAATGATGACCTTCGGCTTGGTGGCCAGCCATTTGCCGATCACAACTTTCTGCTGATTGCCCCCCGATAGCGTGCCAACCGGTACGGACAGCGCCGCCGCCCGCAGGTCCAGCCGCTCGGCATAATAGCGCGCCAGAGCGAATTCGCTGACGGCCTTGAGAAAACCACGCGCTGAAACCCGCGCCAGAGAAGGCAGCGACATATTCTGGTAAATCGGCATTTGCAGCGCCACCCCATGGCGCCCGCGCTCTTCCGGCACATAGACGATGCCAGCGGCAATGGCATCCGCAGGCGAGCGGATATCGACCACCTTGCCCTCCAGCGTCACAGTTCCCGAGGCTGGGCGGGTAATGCCAAACAGCGACTGGCACAGTTCGGAACGGCCCGCACCGATCAACCCGTAAACGCCAAGAATCTCGCCCTTGCGCAATTGAAAGGAAATGTCGCGAAACTCGGTTTCATGGCAATACTGCGAGACAGAAAGCACCGGAGCGCCGATGGCAACGTCGATTTTTGGAAAAGCGTCATGCACATCGCGGCCGACCATCAAGCGGACGATCTCATCCTGCGGCGTCTGTTGCAGCAGGCCGGACCCGACCATTCTTCCATCGCGGAACACCGCGTAATTCTCGGCGATTTCATAGACTTCATCGAATTTGTGACTGATAAACAGGATCGCTTTGCCTTCCCGCTTCAGCCCTTCAACGATGCGAAACAGATCATCGATTTCCCTACGTGACAGGGCCGCCGTCGGCTCGTCCATGATAACGATCCGCGCTTCAACCGAAAGTGCGCGCGCAATCGCCACCAGATGCCGCTGGGCGATGGAGAGATCCTTCAATTTAATGGTTGGATCGATCTTGCTTTCCAGCCGATCCATCAGCGCCCTGGCTTTGGTGTTGATGCCGTTCCAGTCGATGAAGCCGAAACGGGTTTTCGGCGCATGGCCGAGGAAGATGTTTTCCGCAACGCTCAACTCGTCAAACAGCACCGTTTCCTGATGGATGGCCGTCACGCCCGCATCGATGGCAGCCTGGGCATTGGCGAAGGTTAGCGGCGAACCATCGATGACGATTTCCCCCTCATTGGGCCGGTAAATACCGGTGAGGATTTTGACCAGCGTCGATTTACCGGCACCATTTTCGCCGATCAGTGCCGTCACCTCGCCAGGATAAAGGGCGATAGTCACACCATCCAGCGCCTTCACACCCGGAAAGATCTGCGAAATGCCGCGCATCTCCAGTATCGGTGCGCGATCACCGAGCGGTACTGCATCAAGCTTTGTGGTTTGGACACTCATCATCGATTGCACCAGATCAGGCCAAAAAGACCAGGAACGGATAAGGGTTCCCGGCGGCAGCTGCCGCCGGGTTCGATTGCCTTAGACTTCAAGATAGAGGACTGCTGGATCAGAAGATTTTTGAGAACTGATCGATATTCTTGGCATCGTAGACGAAGGGATCGGCCATCGCTGCCTCACCATTGTCACCGATCTTGATCTTACCCATTCGTCCAGCCGGAACCTCGCTGCCGGGCTTGCCGGTCGCGTCACCTTTCACCAGATGATAGGCGATCTGGGTGGCCGAATAGCCGAGATCGATGGGGTTCCAGATCGCAAATTCCTTGGTGGCACCGGACTTGATTGCGCCAGCCATTTCAGACGGCAGGCCAAGCCCGGTCACATAGACCTGACCGATCTTGCCAGCATCCTTCACGGCCTGCGAGGCAGCCAAGACGCCGACCGTGGTCGGAGCAACGATAACCTTCACATTTGGATGCGAGGTCAGAATGCCATTGGCTTCACGATAACTCTTGTCGGCAAGGTCATCTCCATAGACTGTGGTGGTGAGGTTGAGGCCGGGGAAATCCTTCAACTGCTTCTTCATCTCGGCAATCCAGATATTCTGGTTGGTCGAGGTCGTGGTTGCCGACAGGATGGCGAAATCGCCCTTGCCATCAGCCAGATGGTCGGCAGCCAGTTTCAGGCACATCTTGCCGATCAGCTCGTTCGAAGACGGGTTGAGATGCATGATACGGCCAGCAGGCGCCACGCCGGAATCCCAGGAAATCACCTTGATGCCACGTTGGGCAGCTTTCTTCAGGGCAGGAACCACGGCATCCGGATCATTGGCGGAAATGGCGATGGCATCGACGCCCTGGGCGATCAGGGAATTGATCACCTCGATCTGGCCTTCGGCAGTCGTCGTGGTCGGGCCGGTATAGATGATCTTGACGCCACCCAGTTCCTTGGCCGCCTCTTCCGCGCCCTTGTTGGCCGCCTCGAAGAAACCGTTGCCGAGCGACTTCACCACGATGGCAATCTTCATATCGGCGGCATGCGCCATGCCAGCCGTCGTCACGAAGGCAATCGCTGCCGCCCCGAACAATCGTCTTGAAATTTTCATGTTGTTATCCTCCCAGATGTTAAAACCGTTATCCCCCAAACGGCGTATCGCTTCCTCAAGCGACCGAAGGGGCGTCCTCCCTGTCGGCCGAGGTCGAAGCCCGGACCGTCAAAAGCTTTATTCCAGCCGCCTCCACCATATGGGCCGCCTCTTCAGGCACGCCGTCATCGGTGATGATGGTTGAGACCGCATCCAGCCCGCATAAAATCATGCTGGACCGCCGCGTGAATTTCGTCGAATCGACCATGACAATCAGCTCATCGGCCTGGCGCATCAGCCGTTGCTCGCTCTGGATCACCAGCGCATCCGGCTCCATCACGCCCAGCGCCGAAATGCCCTGCGCACCGATGAACATCCGGCGAGCATAGAAATTGCGGATCGCATCATTTTCGAAAGGCGACAGAATCAGGCTTTGATCCCGGTAGATCGCGCCGCCCGGCACGTTGATCGTGCATTTCGAATGCTTGACCAGATGCTCGGCAATCGCAAAGGAATTGGTCATCACCTGCAAGCGACGCGCTGACATGAAATGCACCATCTGAAAGGTGGTGGTTCCACCATTGATGATGATCGAGTCACCTTCCTCGCAGAGTTCAACAGCGGCGCGCGCAATTGCGCGTTTCTTATCGATATTGACCGATTCCGAAACCCTGAACGGTCGGGCGGCCAGATTGCCTTGCTGCGGAGGATGTACCGCTTCTGCCCCACCCCGCACCCGGCGTAATTTCCCCTGGACATGCAGCGATGCAATGTCGCGCCGGATGGTTGCTTCGGACGCATCCGTCAATTCGGCAATATCCTGCACCGTCACCACAGGCTTTTCCTGGATGGCGCTGAGAATAATGCGATGGCGTTCGCGTTCGTGCATGGGGTCCTCCTTGGCGTGTTTTAGGCTTAACAGATTGAACATGTCAATCAAAAACGATCAAAATAGATTATATTGCAACGCACAATGAACATTTATGATCGTTTATGATTGACACGAGCGATAAATTTGCGCGATACCCATAACAGGATGGAGCGCTCGCCGATATGGCGGGCCTTAAAATCACATTTGGGAGGACTTCCATGACGGGCCAAACCGCAGCGGGCCAACCGCGCCTTCTCGACAATCGCTGGGATGATGTCTACGCCGAAACGCTGGATGAGGCAGGCAAGCTGCTCTACCGGTCCAACCTGCTTGGCGCCGACAAGCGCATTACCAACTATGGTGGCGGCAACACCTCGGCCAAGGTCATGGAGACCGATCCGCTCACCGGCCAGACGGTCAAGGTTTTGTGGGTCAAGGGTTCTGGCGGCGATGTCGGCACCATCAAACTCGACGGTTTCGCAACGCTTTACCAGGACAAGCTTGAGGCGCTGAAAGGCATTTACCAGGGCGTTCACGATGAAGACCGCATGGTCGGTTTTCTCCCTCATTGCACTTTCAATCTCAATCCGCGCGCGGCATCCATCGATACGCCACTGCATGGTTTCGTTCCGTTCACCCATGTCGATCACATGCATCCGGATGCGATCATCGCGATTGCCGCGTCGAAGAACTCGAAAGACCTGACAAAGGTGATCTTTGGCGACGAGATCGGCTGGTTGCCCTGGCGCCGCCCTGGCTTTCAGCTTGGGCTTGATCTGGAAGCCTTCGTCAAGGCCAATCCGCAGGCCAAGGGCGTCGTGCTGGAAAGCCATGGCCTGTTCACCTGGGATAATGACGCCAAGGCCTGCTACGAACTGACGCTTGATATCATCAACAAGGCCATCCAGTGGTTTGCGCGCGAAACCGAAGGCAAGGTGATTTTCGGTGGTGCGGCGACGCAAAGCCTGCCGTCCGCCGAACGTCGCGCCATTGCCGCAAGGCTGATGCCGGAAATTCGCGGACGGATTGGCAAGGCGGAGCGCAAGCTTGGTCATTTCGACGATCAGGATGCCGTGCTGGAATTCGTCAATTCCAATCATCTCCAGCCACTCGGCGCGCTGGGCACCTCATGCCCTGATCATTTCTTGCGCACCAAAATCCGTCCGCTGATCGTTGATTTCAATCCGGGTCAGCCGGATGTGGATGCAGTGCTTGCCGGTCTCGATGCCGCCCTTGAGGCCTATCGTGCTGATTACAACAGCTATTATGAGAGCTGCAAACACGACAATTCTCCGAAAATCCGTGATCCCAATCCGGTGATCTTCCTCATTCCGGGTGTCGGCATGTTGTCTTTCGCCAAGGACAAGGCAACGGCGCGGATCGCCGGTGAATTCTACGTCAATGCCATCAATGTCATGCGTGGCGCATCGACCGTGTCGGAGTATCAGGGCCTACCGGAACAGGAAGCCTTCGATATCGAATATTGGCTGCTGGAAGAAGCAAAGCTGCAACGCATGCCCAAGCCGAAAAGCCTGGCCGGAAAGGTCGCTTTCGTCACTGGTGGTGCTGGTGGCATCGGCAGAGCGACAGCGGAGCGGCTGGTTGCTGAAGGGGCTTGCGTTGTATTGGCTGACATCGACGCTGCCGCACTTTCCGACACGACAGCTGATTTCACCAAACGCCTTGGCGGCGATGCCGTCCGCTCCGTCCTACTGGATGTCACCCGCGAAGATGCCGTGATCAGCGCCTTTGCTGAGGCCAGTGTCGAATTCGGCGGGGTGGATATTCTGGTATCGAATGCCGGTATTGCCTCGTCTGCACCCGTCGAAGAAACCACGCTTGCCATGTGGAACAAGAATATCGACATTCTCGCCACCGGCTACTTCCTGGTGTCGCGGGAAGCCTTCCGGCTGTTCCGCCGGCAGGCATTGGGTGGCAATGTGGTGTTTGTCGCCTCGAAAAACGGTCTTGCCTCCTCCCCCAATGCCTCGGCCTATTGCACGGCCAAGGCGGCGGAAATTCATCTTGCCCGCTGCCTGGCGCTGGAAGGCGCCGATGCCGGTATCCGCGTCAACACCGTCAATCCGGATGCCGTGCTGCGCGGCTCAAAAATCTGGAACGGCGAATGGCGAGAACAGCGCGCGGCATCCTCCAAGATCGAGGTGGACGATCTCGAGGAACATTACCGCAAGCGTTCGATGCTGAAGCTGAACGTGTTTCCCGAAGATATTGCCCAAGCCATCTACTTCCTGGCTTCAGATGCCTCGGCAAAATCGACCGGCAATATCATCAATGTCGATGCAGGCAACGCCCAGAGCTTTACCCGCTAAACCTCTGGCAAAAAACCAATGCATCCCCGGGAGGAAAGCATGACAGACCTGAACATCACTGCGGACGCGGTTGCCGTAGACAATGACAAGCGGGCAAGCGCCCTGACGTCGGACTATAGCGCGCTTGGTGAAAAGCTGGCGCGCAGCAATATCGACATCGACGCCGTCACCAAATCCGTTTCCGAGTTTTTCGTTGCCGTCCCCTCCTGGGGGGTCGGCACGGGCGGCACACGCTTTGCCCGCTTTCCCGGATTGGGCGAACCGCGTCACATCTTCGACAAGCTAGACGATTGCGGCGTCATCCAACAATTAACCCGCGCTACACCAAAAGTCTCATTGCATATCCCCTGGGACAAGGCCGATCCGAAAGAGCTGACGGCCAAGGCCGCCACCCTGGGCCTCGGCTTCGACGCCATGAATTCCAACACGTTTTCAGACGCCGCCGATCAGGCCCATTCCTACAAATACGGGTCGCTCAGCCATGTCGATGCCGCAACCCGGCAACAAGCCATCGAGCATAATATCGAATGCATCGAACTTGGCGATCAGCTTGGCTCGAAAGCCCTGACCGTCTGGGTCGGCGACGGCTCCAACTTCCCCGGCCAGAGCAATTTCACCAAATCATTCGAGCGTTACCTCGCCTCAATGGCCGAGATCTACAAAACGCTGCCGGATGATTGGCGGCTATTTTCCGAACACAAGATGTATGAACCGGCCTTCTATTCCACCATCGTTCAGGATTGGGGCACCAACTACCTGATTGCCCAGACGCTGGGGCCGAAGGCACAGTGCCTTGTCGATCTTGGCCACCACGCGCCCAATACCAATATTGAAATGATCGTGGCGCGGCTAATCCAGTTCGGTAAACTGGGAGGCTTCCACTTCAACGACTCGAAATATGGCGACGACGATCTGGACGCCGGTTCCATCGAACCTTACCGCCTATTTCTGGTGTTCAACGAGCTGGTGGATGCGCAGTATCGCGGCGTCGAAGGCTTCCACCCCGCCCATATGATCGACCAGTCGCATAATGTGACCGATCCGATTGAAAGCCTGATTGCCAGCGCCAACGAAATACGCCGAGCCTATGCCCAGGCATTGCTGGTGGATCGCGCCGCACTGGACGGCTATCAGAACGACAATGATGCGCTGATGGCCACCGAAACGTTGAAACGCGCCTATCGCACCGATGTGGAGCCGATCCTGGCAAAGGCTCGGCTGGACGCCGGCGGCGCAATCGACCCGGTCGCGGCCTATCGTGCCTCAGGTTACCGTGCCAAGGTCGCGGCGCAACGGCCAGCGGTCAAAGGCGGCTCTGGCGGTATTGTATAAGGACACCGCGATAGCACATGACGGGCATTCGCTACGTTACAGGCTCACAAACGGCTCTTTGCTTCCCGTGAATTTTGAAGCTATGCATCAGGGGGCTGGGGCGGCAATTTTGTCGCGCCCGGTCTTTTCTGTCGGAGCCCTGCGTGTCCAACATTTCTCCCGCGTCCAGCCATCAGTCGCATCAATGCTGCCTCTGTCATAAAACCGTTCCGCCAAGGCATTTGCATGCCGTCAACTCGATGCGATCTTCGTTGATAGAATTGATCGAGGCGCAATGCGGCCCCGTGGCCGCCGATGCCCGGATCTGCGACGACGACCTGTCAGCACTGCGTCGCCAGCGGGTCGAAAAACTGCTTCAGGAAGAACGCGGTGAGCTTTCGGACCTTGACCGACGCGTGATCGCCGATCTTGGCCGCGATGTTTCCACGGTTCAGACCGCTGCGGCGGAGAACGAAAGGCCGCTTCGGTTTGGGGATCGCGCCTCGGACGCCGTCGCCTCTTTTGGCGGTTCGTGGCGATTCATCATCATCTTTTCCATCATCCTCGTCACCTGGATGGCAATCAACTCTATCGGGCTATTTCTTCGGCCTTTCGACCCCTATCCCTACATCCTCCTGAATCTGCTACTGTCCTGTGTCGCCGCAATGCAGGCGCCAATCATCATGATGAGCCAGAAGCGCCAGGAGGAAAAGGATAGGCAGCGGGCGGAAAACGATTACATGATCAACTTGCGCGCCGAACTGGAAATCCGCCAATTGCATGAAAAGATCGACCACCAGATGGCCCATCAATGGGCGCGCTTGGCAGAGTTGCAGCAGATACAGATCGACCTGCTTGAGGGACGGATTTATAAAAAAGATATATGAGGCTCCATTTTATTAGATTTATTTAATATTAAGGTAAGAAACTGGTTCTACATTGTTTCTCACAGGGAATGGATCTTCCTCCGGCGTCCCCTCTGCCATTCTGAGATCCATTCGCCCAACCTGTGGCCGCCCGAAGAAGTCCCCTCGACTTCGGGAATTGATTTAGCGCCGCGCCTCAAAACGCGGCGCTTTTTTTGCCCAACGTTGTGGTTCCGCTATGGAATGGGGCAATAGATGACCGTATCAAAGTGCTCAGTCTTTCTGGTCAATCGGCTTAAACGTTTTCGGATCGAAATAAGCTTCGACGGCGTTGCCGCTGGAATCGACAGCGTGGGCCTCATAGCACCCGTCGCCGCTCCTGATGGAGCGAACATTCCAGCCCTCTCCTTCAAGCTTTCTCTGCAAACTCTCTCGGGGTTGCCATTCTTTCAGCGGCACCGCGCATTTTTCCCCAGCCAGAATCGGGCCTACCAGAGCCAGAGTGATAGACAACGCAATCAGCACAATCTTCATATCGACCCTTCTGTCTACCAACCCATCAACTGCTTCGGGGAACTGTCGCCGCACGCAGATAACGAACGTAGAAAATGCCGTTTATCGACGCGACTGCCCTTTATCGTCGGTTGCGCTGACACCAAGCTGAAGATCCGCTGTGTGCAGCCTTCCAAGATTTTTCTGAAATTTCGACCCGCTTAAGCTAGGTGTCATAAAGAACGTCAAAAGCTTTTTATTTCGGGCGTCTCGCGCCTCTGCCGTTCTGATCGGAGATATGCATGCGGGTATTACTTGTAGAGGACGACGCTGTTCTGGGTCAGGCCATTCGCGATCATGTCGGGGCAGCCGGTCATGCGGTGGACTGGATGAAGGAGCTACAGGACGCTGAGGCCTGCACCAGAACCGTTGCCTATGGCCTGATCCTGCTTGACCTGCGTTTGCCTGATGGCAACGGCATCGACTTTCTGAAACGGTTGCGCGAGCATGGCGACGTAACCCCAATCATCATCCTCACAGCTCATGACCAGATCTCGGATCGGATCGAGGGCCTCAACTCCGGCGCTGACGACTATCTGGTCAAGCCATTCAATCTCGATGAGTTGACGGCGCGCATATTGGCTGTTGCGCGCCGCTACGCCGCAAAGCCAAATCCAATCATTCGCATCGGCACATTGGAAATCAACCCCGCAGAGCGACGTATTGCCGATGGTGCCGAGGCCATTAGCCTCTCCAGCCGTGAATGGGCGGTGCTTGATGCGCTTTTGGCAAGGCCTGGTGCCGTAGTCTCCAAAGCCCGCATTGAGGAAGCCCTCTATGCGTTCGGATCGGAAATCGAAAGCAATACGGTGGAAGTCTATGTCAGCCGGTTGCGCAAGAAGATCGGTAAGGATCGCCTACTAACCGTCCGAGGCGTTGGCTACAGCATTGCGGGAGCGGCATGACCATGCCAAGCATTACCCGCAAACTTCTCTTGTGGCTTTCCGGCGCGATTACCGTGCTTTGGCTGGTCGCGGCAAGCTGTGGCGCCATCGTCATGCAGGCTGAGTTTGGCGAGATTTTCGACAGCGCTCTGCAGGAGACCGGCGACAGGCTTTTGCCATTGGTCGTCGATGACATCATGCAGCGCGACCCGCTGAAAAGCCCCGTGCAAATCCTCAGCACTGTCGATCCCAATTCCGATGGATATCTGATCTATCAGGTGAGGGACGCAAGCGGTCGAGTGCTGATGCACTCCCATGCCGAGGCAGCAGCCCCCCTGCCCGCGCCGCTGACACCCGGCTTCTGGCAAAACGACAAATACCGGATCTATACGACCACAGCGGTCAGCGACACGATCATCGTTCAGGTGGCCGACTCGATGAAACATCGGCATATCTCGGCTCTTGCGGCGGGTCTTGCCATGTTGCTGCCGGTGATTGCGCTCGTCCCACTCAGCGTTTTAGCAGCATGGCTGATCATCCGCCGTTCGCTCCGTCCCGTCGAACAGTTTCGGCAGGAAATCAGCGAGAAAGATCACGGCAATCTGGCGGAAATTGACCTTAGCCCGCTGCCCAAGGAATTGCAGCCCATAGGACGTTCCGTCAATCTTCTGCTCACCCGATTGCGGGCCGCTTTGGATGCCGAGCGCGAATTTACCGCCAATAGTGCCCACGAATTGCGCACCCCCATTGCCGGCGCCCTGGCGCAAACGCAATTGATGCTGGCCCAGTTGAAGGAGCCGGAAGCCCGCGCCAGGGCGAGTCAGGTGGAAACTTCGCTGCAAAAGCTTGCCAGCCTCGCGGAAAAACTGTTGCAATTGTCTCGAGCAGAAGCGGGTATTGGCTCGACCGGGCAGCCTGTCGATCTGGTACCCGTGCTCGATCTTGTCGTGGAGGATTTCCAGCGCGCCACGGGAAATGACATTTTTTATCGCCACCCGCCAACCGCAACCCTGCCACGCGCCGTCAGCGAAGATGCCTTTGCCATCGTCATCCGTAACATGATCGAAAATGCTGTGCGACATGGAACACAGGGTGTGCCGGTTGAGGTGACGCTTGGCGAAGATGGCACGATCCGCGTCGTCAACGGTTCACCGGTTTTACCACCCGAACAATTGATAGCCATCCGAAAACGCTTCCAACGCGCCAATGCCACCACGCCGGGATCTGGCCTCGGCTTGTCGATTATCGAGCGTTTGGCAGAGCAGATGAATGCCCGCTTCGACATCCTGTCACCCGCTAGCGGGCGACAGGATGGATTCGAGGCTCGCCTGACGATTTAAACCACCGATCAGATCGTCCTGTCACCGACAGCGCCAAGCCATTCCTGCGGATTGATAATCGTGAGCGCGCTGCGGATGTCCTGGGCATGGGCGCCAATCAGCAGCCGATAGTCACCCGCTGGCGCACGGAATGCCGCCGCATCGACATCGTAATAACTGAGGTCGCGCGGGTTGATTGCAAGCGTCACTTCGCCGCTTTCACCTGGCCCCAAGGCAATTTTGGCGAAGGCCCGCAACTCCTTCAATGGGCGTTCAACACCAGAGACAGGTGCCTCGACATAAAGCTGCACCACATCGGACCCCGCCCGTTTTCCGGTATTGGAGACCCTGACGGAGACTGTCACGCCGGATGCGGTCATTTCTGATGCGGAGGCCTGAGGCTCATCCCAACGAAAACTGGTATAGCCAAGCCCGAATCCGAAGGGAAAGAACGGCTCGATATTGCGGCTATCATGATGGCGGTAGCCGACGAAGACCCCTTCCTCATAACGCACATGGCCATTCTTGCCGGGATAGATCGACGGGTCATTTGTGATGGCGGAATTATCCGACAACTGCTTTGGAAACGTCTGCGGTAGACGCCCGCCCGGTTCCTGTTCGCCAAACAGCATATCGGCCACAGCATTGCCAAGCTCCTGGCCTGGATACCAGACCTGAAGCACGGCTTTGACCTTTCCCAACCAAGGCATTTCAACGGGGCCACCGGTTTGCAGCACAACAACGCAATTCGGATTCACGGCGCTGACGCGCTCGATCAATTCTTCCTGACGGCCCGGCAGACGCATGTCGGGCAGATCGAGACCTTCCGTATCCCATTGCCCCTCGCGCCCGACAAAGAGAAGCGCCACATCCGCGCCTCTTGCACATTCTACTGCTTCCACCATCGCGTCTTCACCGAGAATTCTTTCGATGCCGAAGCGAATCGCGGTGATATGGATGCCGTATTCCTCTGGCGGTGGCGACAGGTATTCAACTTTGATTGCGTAACTACGGCCAGCCTTCATCTCCACCGAGTGCCGAATTTCATCATTGGCAGTGCCAAAGAAATTCTCACCGCGCTTCCACCCGGTATAGCCGTCAATGACAAGTTCTTCATCGACATATAGCTTGGCAAGACCCGAGTTGGTCATGCCCAGCAGATGCGGCCCATCCTCCTGCGGCGTGAAGGTGCCGGTGAACCGCACCGAGAAATCCGTCAGAGACAGATCCGGCGATGGCAGTTCGAACCAGAAAAACTCCCCTGTCTGCACCGCTTCCGTTGCAACAGGAGTACCCTTACAATTGACTCCCTTGAAATACTCGACAGTGACCGGCTGCGAGAACAGCTTGACCAACCGGCTATTGCCGCAGGCCACACTGTGCTGCACATCAACAGTGCCTTGCAAAACCGCGCGAATGCCCTCCAGCGGGCTTATTGTATAATGTGCATTGATCTGGGCGCTGCCGCCGCCCATCACCCGGGCAACAGCCGCATTTGGCCCGATAACCGCGACACGCTTCAGGGATGTCTTTTCCAGCGGCAAAATACCATCATTCTTCAGAAGGACCGCACCTTCAGCGCCAATTTTGCGGATTAACGCCCGGTCAGCGGGCAGATCTTCGGCATGTTCGGACAGGTCAGGCGCGGAGAAAAACGCCCCGACACGCTCCAGCAGAGTGAGAATGCGCCCCGCCGCTTCGCGCACCGTTTCCGGTTTGACAGCACCGTCGCGAACCGCCTGCACCAGCTTTTCGCCACGGTCACGGGTTGGGCCAGGCATCTCCAAATCAAGCCCGGCATTGACGGTTTCGGATGTGGAATGCGAGCCGAACCAGTCGGACATGACAATGCCGTCAAAGCCCCATTGCTCGCGCAGCACATCCGTCAACAGCCAGGCATGCTCGCTCGTATAAGTACCGTTCAGCCGATTATAGGAGGACATCACAGCCATGACGTCAGCCTTTTTCACCGCCTGTTCGAAGGGCAGAAGATAGATTTCGCGCAAGGCGCGTTCATCGATATCCGAGGACATCGTCTGCCGTTCGATCTCGGATTCATTACCGGCGAAATGCTTGATCGTGGCCGCCACACCCTGGCTCTGCACGCCTTTGATATAAGCAACAGCCAAAGCCGCCGTCAGCATCGGGTCTTCGGAATAGCATTCGAAATTGCGCCCGTTCAACCCGGACCGATGGATATTGACAGTTGGCGCAAGAAGGACGCTCGCGCCCTTGCTCTTTACCTGTCCCGCCAGGGAAACACCCATGGCTTCGATAAGAGATGGGCTCCAGGTGGCACCGAGCGCAATCGCAACGGGATAACAAGTCGCCTTGACGCCGCCAACCAGGGACCCGCCGCCGCGCGCGCCGTTTGGCCCGTCAGTCACCTTGATCTTTGGAATACCGAGCCGCTCAACCGGCACAGTGGTCCAGAAATCCGCACCGGACAGCACGGAAACCTGCTCCTCAAGGGTCATCTCATCAAGCAGACGGTCGATCATGTGATACTCCTCCCTATTTACCTACCAACTACTCGGTATTATTATTTCTCGCAAGAGATCCTGTCTGCCTTCACCCGGTTTTCGATTGAGCTCTAGAGGCGATCAGGTTCGGATTGAGCCTTCATCCCTGGCCTCTTACGTTTTCGTTTGTCTTTTCAGAAAATTGGGTTCCACTTTTCCCAAGACAAGCTCTAAGGAGGGCATGCGATGCAACCTGAAAGTGAGACAAATGGCAAGACAGGACATATCCGATGCAGGCCTACCTCCCGTCGATACGGTCGCAGGCCGCCGCCGAAATTCGGTGAAAGGGGCCGCACGGCGAGAAGAAATCCTGCAGGCTGCGCTCAACCGTTTTGCCAAGGATGGCTTTCAAAATGCTGCAATTGCAGACATTGCTGAGGATGTCGGCCTGTCTCTTCCTGGTCTTCTGCATTATTTTCCGACCAAGGTTGACCTTCTCCTGGCGATCCTGGAACGGCGAGACAAAGAGACAGCGCCGGACTTAAACAAGAAAACTCCCCATTGGCGCGATTTCCTCGGCCTATTGGTTGAGGTCACCAACCAAAACATGCAATCGGAGGGGGTTGTGCGGGCATTCTCGATCCTTAACGCCGAAAGCCTGCTTGCAGGGCACCCGGCCCAGGCGTGGTTTCACAAACGTAGCCTGCAACTGCGCCACAAACTGGCCAGTATCTTTGCAGAAGGCATTCTGAATCATGAGATCAAATCCGACATCGATCCCCAAGGGGTCGCAACGGAAATTATCGGTCTGATGGACGGCTTGCAAATGCTCTGGCTGCGGCTGCCCGACAGTACCGATATGGGCGTCCTGTTTTCCGCTTATGTCGAGCGGTTGATCGCATCCATTGAGGTCGCTGAAAAGCCGTAAAATCGCAAGGTAAAGCTTTTCGGCAAACCCGCAGTGCCGCAGGCGCATGCCTGCACTCTCGACCTTTCCGCGCGGAGAGCCTATTTCTCATTTCGATTAGATGGAGGATTGCGGCGATAGCGCAGAGTCCACCATCCTCTAGGCGAAAGTTGGAAGACAATGACTGAGATTGACGAGCCTCAGGGCGAATTGACATTACGCACACTCGCCATGCCAGCCGATACCAATCCCGCCGGAGATATTTTCGGTGGCTGGGTTCTGGCGCAGATGGACGCAGCCGCTGGCATCCGCTCTTCCGAGCGTGCGAAAGGCCGCACGGTCACGGCGGCGGTCAAGGAAGTTAGCTTCAAACGCCCGGTCAAGGTCGGTGATACCGTGTGCATCTACACATCGATCAGTCACGTCGGTCGCACCTCCATGACACTCTATGTCGAGTGCTGGGTCCGCAGGCAGTTTACGCAGGAGCGCCAGAAGGTCACCGACGCCCATTTCATCATGGTGGCGCTGGACGAAAAAGGCGCGCCGCGCCAGGTGGAGCCGGAAGCCGTATAACCTATCAGGGCAGAGTGCGGCAGTTTTCGATTGCCTCGGCAAGTCTGCGGACCACATCGCTATCGGTCTGCGCCTGCCCCGCCCTGGCAAAACCAAAATCGACCAGAACGGGATCGACCGTCGCTGGCACGCTGCAAGAGGCGTGAAACTCCCGCAAGCCGGCCTGCCAGAACGGCGCGATGCGATCAGGCCTCAATCCACCACCGGGCATGATGATAATCCGGCCATCTGCCGCCCTTGAAAGCGATTTCAGACGATCGAAACCGGCGACGACGGATTGCGCGCCACCAGACGTGAGAATTCGACCAAATCCGAGCGCAACCGCCTGCTCCAGCGCTTCGTCAAAGTCCGGCACGAGGTCAAAAGCCCGGTGCAATGTCGTGGCGAGGCCAGACGCGACCGCCGTAAGTTTGCCAAGCACCTCAAGGTCCAATCGTCCATCAGGCAGAGACGCCCCAAGCACGACACCGGATAGCCCCGCCTGCCGCGCCGCATGGATATCCGCTGCCATGACGGCGACCTCATCCGGCGAAAACACGAAGCTACCTGCCCGTGGCCGGATCATCGCAAAAACCGGGATGGGTGCCTGAGCGGCACGCAGCATCAGACCTGATGTCGGCGTCAGCCCCCCGCAGTCAAGGGCGGCGCACAGCTCGATCCGGCCTGCGCCACCGGCAATCGCCGCCTCCAGCCCCGCAACGGAATCGACGCAGACTTCTAGCAAACCGCCTTCGTTCTTTTCTGGTTCACGTCCTGCCATGATGGTCTCTTTTAAGCATTCCGTTCAATGGACACCTTGAAGGATCTGGGTTTTTCGAGAATCAGCAACAGTAGAATACCGCAGAATCCTGCCAACGCGCCGAGCATTGCTGTGCCTGAATAATTGCTGATGCCTGTGCCGAATGCAAAAAGCAGGGAGTTCAATCCGCCACTCAAGAAGATATTCACCGCAATGAGCGAACTGCCAAGCCCGGCACGATCGGCAATCAGGTTTTGCAGATAGGTAATCGGCACACTGATAATCGCCGCCGCCCCGAAACCGGCAATGCCGGAGAGCAGATAGACATGTTCTGGTCGCGAGGCAAAACCGAGACCTAGCAGATAGACGCAATAGATCAACGCACCGGCAACCAGCGTTGCCACGCTGGAGGTCTTGCGCTCCACCCAGCCCCAGAACAGAATGAAGACGATTTCCAGAAAGGCGACGATACCGACGATAATACCGACATCGCCGGTCGTGCCATGCGCTGGCCCGGTCATGACAAGCGGCAACACCACGCCGTTCATTTGCAGCATGGCAGTGATCAGCGCGATGGCGCCAAGCCGCAACAATAACCCAGGTGAGGCGATTTTCGACAGGGATGAAAAAAAGGCAAGGCTTGCCGAGGGTTCGGCCCGTGCCTCCGCCTTCGGCAACCAGACCAGAAACAGCACGAAGCAGGCGAGTCCGCCAAGGCTGGCAAACAGAAAGGCAGGCAACATGCTTTTCTGACCAGCAAGAAAGAAGCCAACCAGACCCGGCACCAAGACCCAGGAGGCCGAGATAACGGCCCGCACGCCGGAATTGACTGCAATCAGTTCACGCACCGGCATATCCTTGGATGCGGCACGCACATTGGCAAATATCAGCGAATTCAATGCGTTGTAAACCGGCAGCAACAGGAGCGCGGAGCCAACGAAGATGATCTGGTTCGGTTCGAGAAACACCACCCCATAACCGACCACGCCAAACAAGCTGACGATGACCATCGGCATGCGAAAATGTCCAAGCCTGTCGGCCAATATTCCCACGGCAACGCTGGCGGCGACATTGACGCAAGAAGCGATGAAGATCAGCAGCGAGTAATGCGCATTGCTCAATCCCAACTCGTGTATGCCGATGATCGACATATAGGGAGCCGTGGTCGCGCCGGACAAGCCGAAGAAGAAAATCGCAATCGCGCTAATCCGGATACCCGGATTGGCGGCGATAATGGAGAGAACTGGCGGCATGAACGCGCTATCTTTGTCAAAACAAGCTGCCGCTGGTTTTACCGGCGGCATCTTTGGGGAAGGAGATTGCTGATCTCTCGTTTAAAGTTTGCCTGGGTGCCGGGCGGATTCAGTCTGTCCCTGAACGATTGTCACTACCCGTCCACCGTGCTGAGGTCGTCGCTTTCGGCTGGTAATCGAAATCCTTGACGAAGGGATAGGTCGGTTGTTTGCGGCGCTTGCTCGGCAAGGCTTCGATATCCTGGTTGATGACCCCATCGGTCAGCGCCATCAGGTTCGGATTGGAAATTGGCTGAAGCTCGGGAGAAAGATAGCCCGACTTTACCACCAGCAACCGCACCGCTTTCGGATCAATGCCATGCCGGGTGAAATCGGCCAGATTGTGGTAGGGCCTGCGCTTACTGGCGAGAATAAGGGTAATACCACCGATTTTGACGATGGCCTGGCGCTCCGTCGCCACACCCGGATCGTCCAGTCGAAGCACCTCGCAATCCACCTCAACCGACGGGCTTGCCGGATCGAGTGATCCACCGACCTTCAGCGCCAATTTTGCCCCCTCGCCCGCGGAAAAACAGGCATCGACTGCGGGCTTGTCGGTAATCCCGCCAATCACCGCCCCGTCGAAATTGCGTGCGATCAATGCCCCCAGGACATCGGCGCGGTCGCCAACGCCACCGCCGGTGGGGTTGTCGCCCGAGTCAGCTAGAACAATCGGCCGGGTCTGAGTTGTTTCGGCGATGTCGAGCATATCCTTCAGGGACCCCGTCACCGGGCCGAACCGGAAGGCATGGCGCGCTTCCCAGTAAGATCGGGCAATCTCCTCAGCCACCTTTTGCGCCTCGCTTCGATCCACGCCTGTGACCACGGCACAGGCCGTGGCGCGCGGCTCGTCGGCCCAGACATAACCAACCATCAGATTGGCATCCCATATCCCCGGTCGCTGATCATGCTGCGGCAATTTCAAGTAAAGGCTTTTGGCTGGTTCGTCTTCGGTAGAGGTTCGTTCTCCGGGAAGAAGAACCGGCACAGGTGCCCAGGCGACACCGGGCTTTTCGCCAGTCCGCAGTGCCTTTACCAGCATGTCCCAGGCCCGCACCATGGTTTCGCGCACATCGATATGCGGCGCGGTCCGGTAACCCGCGAAAATATCGAGCTGATCGATGATTTTCTGGGTGACATTGCCATGCAGATCATAGCTTGCAGCCACCGGGCAATCCGGGCCAACCACAGCGCGGGCAGAAGCGATCCAATCACCCTCGGCATCGTCCATGCCCTCGACATTCATAGCGCCATGCATGGCGAGATAGAGCCCGTCCAGCGGCAGCGCTGCCTGCAACCGTTCCAGGAATTCGGCCTTGAAACTGTCATAGGTCTGGCGCGAAACCGGGCCGCCTGGAACGGCGCGGGCATGCAGCAAGGGCAAAGGCTTCACCCCATCCGTGCCAAGAAAGCTGAAATAATCGGCACCTAAGAGATCGTCACCGCGCAGCACGCGAAAATCCCCGATCTGCATCAGCACCGGCGATGACGTGCTGCATTCCGTGTGAATGCCGCCAACGGCAATTCGAAATTCCATGTCCGATTTCCTTAAAAACGTGGCATCAGCGGCACGAGAGCTGCAAACCGCTGCCAGTCCTTCTGATCCCTGGGGGTCCAGGCGGCCTCTGCAACAGCTGGCAGGCGGGGGAAGACGAGGTGGTTGAAGTAATCCCGGTTCAGGAAATGCTCTGACCAGATACAGGCCTGCACACCCCGCATCCTCGGCTTTAATTCCTCAGGAAATTCCGCGACGGCTTCATAGGTGTAGGTATGGTGCGGCGGCACGGTGCCGGCCCAGCTGGCGCCCGGTTCCTGCCACGCTTCGTCCTGCACCATATCGAGATAATAGGCCTGACCCGGCGTCATCACCACGTCATAGCCCTGCCGCGCCAGATCCAGCCCAACCTCCGGCTTCTGCCAGGCCATCAGCAGCGTACCCTGCGGATCGACACCGCCACCATGGGATACTTCGTCCCAGCCAGCCAGTTTCTTGCCGCGTTCTTTCAACATCTGCTGAATCCGCTTCATGAAATGGCTTTGCAGCCCAAATGTGCCGTCAATGCCCTCCTGCTCCATCAGCTTTTTCGCCAATGGAGAGGCCATCCAGGTATTGGCCGCAACCTCGTCGCCGCCGACATGCACGAGATCGGAGGGAAACAGCATCGCCATCTCATCCAAGACCTTGCCGAGAAACACATAGGTCTGCTCGATGGCCGGGTTAAGCGCGTTATTCGGATAGCCCTGGACGGGCCGGTAGCTGTCAGGTGCTTCCTGGCCATCGACCAGCTCAGGCAAGGCTGTCAAGATCGCCGTGCTATGACCCGGAATGTCGATCTCAGGCACGACTTCGACATGCAGCAAGGCGGCGTGGGCGACGATGTGGCCAACATCCTCCTGGGTGTAAAAGCCACCGACCGGCTCCGCGCCATTGCCAAGCTGCGGCAACATCGGCTCATCCGGGCCACGCAGCACACCAACAGTCGTCAGTTGCGGATAGGCCTTGATTTCCAGCCGCCAGGCCTCGTCATCGGTCAGATGCCAGTGGAAAATATTCAGCTTCATCCAGGCCATAATATCGATCAGCCGCAGAACGTCCTGCGTCGGATAAAATTGCCGGGATACATCAAGATGGCAGCCGCGCCAGCCGTAACGCGGCGCATCCTTGATCTGGCCGGAGACCGGAAACCGGAACTGCGCGGGGTCCCGTCTTACTCCATGCAGCATTTGCGCCAAGGCCGTCAGTCCATATTGCCGTCCCGCCTCGTCGCCATGAGATAGGGTAATCTCTTCCGTAAAATCGAGCCGATAGGCGGATGCGCCGAGTGCGGGATCATGGGCGAGTTTCAAGGCTTTGCCCTGATCGACCGGGGCCAGCGAAAATGGCACATGGCCGACTGCAAACAGCCGCCGGTAAAGCGCATTGATCCGCTCAACCGCCTGTAAGCTGGGAAGATCCGTGTCCGTTGCGGGATAGATCGCCACGGGAAAACCATCGCCCGCAGCAAGGTTCGCCTCGACGGGCCAAGGCAGCAGTGAAAAAGGCTTGCTGACTTCACCCTTCGGCAACAGAACGGGGGCAGGTTCGCTCACCCGGCCTTGTAGCATAAGATCATCGACGGAGACGGCGACATGGCGTCCATCGGTAAGCGTCAGATAGGCCGATTTTGCGCCATCCGTGCGGTGGCGCGCAGGCCGCCAGAGGCCCTGAACCGTAAACCGCCAGCACGCTCCTGGCACGAGGACCAGTCCTTCCGGTGGTGCAAACTGGTGAAAATTGGCGTTGCGCCGCAGGAAAACCGCGTTGTCGCAGACCGGACCATCTTTCACCCGCGTCAAGGCGGTATAGGCAAGTTTGAAACCGCTGATAGGCTCGGATGATAAATTGTAGAGGGTGAAGACGAAACCGCCGCCATCATCGCCATCGACAGGATACCAAGCATTGTCCAGACGAAAATCTGCTTCAGCCATGACGGTTCTCCTTAAGGTCTGACAGGATGGAGGATCAATAATGCTCGGACTGTGAAAATGTCCGGGCGAGTTCGCTTTGGCCTGCCGTCAATCCACAATCGACGGGAAGGCAGACGCCGGTAATGGCCGCAGCTTGATCGCCAGCCAGAAAAAACACTGCATTTGCAACATCCTGCGCGGTGGCGATCCGCTGCAGCGCATACCAGCGCTTGGCCTCTTCGAACACGGCAGGATTGGCCGCGGCGCGCGCTTCCCAGGCCTGGGTGCGCACCGTGCCGGGTGCCACGGCATTGGCGCGAATGCCGAATTTCCCATATTCCACCGCGATCAACCGGGTCAGATGGATCAGCCCAGCCTTCGCCGCGCTATAGGCGGGATGTCCGAACACGGCCATGCCATTGACCGAAGCTATATTGATGACCGAGCCTTGTGACTGCTTCAACTGATTTTCCAACGCCCTGAAGGTCAGAAATGCCGCTTCGAGATTGAGCGCATTATCCTGGCGCCAGATGGCCGCATCGGTATCGTGCAGACTGACTGCCCTTGCCGCTCCAGCATTGTTGACAAGGGTCTTGGTAACCCCAAACGTCTGCACCGCAGATGCCAGAGCGTCGATGCTGGCCTCGTCGGTGACATCACAGACCACAGGCACGAATATCTCCCCGGACCCAAGACTGACCGCAGCGGCATTCACCGCGGTCTCATCAATATCGGCCAGCACCACCACATCGTGGCTTCCGGCCAGACGGCTAGCAATTGCCCGCCCGATATCACCGGCGGCACCTGTTACCACAGCCACGGATTTCGCCATTCTAGTCTCCGAGAATCTGACGGTCGTCGCCATCGCGATGTTCGACCAATTGTTGTTTGATATGGCGCAGCGTCACCAAGGAAAGCTTGCGATTGCGATAGGCAACCAGGCTGGCGATGACATCGACCATGGCCAGATAGGCAAAGCGGGTCGAAGTCGGGCGAAAGATATTATCGCCCTCCGGCAGGTCGATACCAACAACCATCTCGGCAGCCTTGGCGACAGCGCTGTCACTCTGGGTAAGCGCGATCGTTGTAATGCCATTGTCACGCGCCAGCTCGAAACAGCGCGCCAGCTCCAGATTGCGGCCAGAGAAGGAGGAGCCGACAATGATATCATTGCTGCGCGCCGCCGCTGTCAGCATCAATTGCATATGGTGGTCGTTGCAAGCCGTAACCCGTGACCCCAGCCGAAAAAGCCGGTTCTGCAATTCCGAAGCAATCATCGAAGAATTGCCGCCCGACCCGAATGCATAGATCATTTCGGCCCGGGAAATCCGGTCCGCGACCTTTTCGATCATGGCCGTATCCAGAGAGCGATGCATCATGAACAGGGCGTTCTGTGCCTTGGTGATGACGTCCTCAGCAACATCCTGCGGCTCGGTGCTTTTCGCTTCGGGGTTCAGGTAACGCACGCCGACATAGGCGGTCTTGGCCAGATTGACCTTGAAATCCGAAAAGCTCTGGCATCCAAGCCTGCGGCAAAAGCGGGTCACCGTCGGCGGCGACACTTGCGCCCGCTCCGCCAACTCGATGATCGACGCGCCGACGGCAAAATCCAGCTCACTCAGGAGGATGTCGGCAATCCGCTGTTCGGAAGGCGAAAATTGCGCACGATCTTCCTGTATGGTGGCAAAAATATCCATAAGTGCTCACGAACCGACCCTATTTGGTCGCCTTATAGGCTATGCAGTCGATCTCGACCTTACAGTCGACCATCATTGAGGCCTGCACGCAGGCGCGGGCTGGCGGATGTTCGCCGAAATAGCCCTGATAGATCTTGTTGAAGCTCCAGAAATCACGGGGATCATCAATCCAGACGCCGCAACGCACGACATGCTCCACGCCATAGCCAGCCTCATGCAAAATGGCGATCAGGTTGCCGATCGCCTTATGGCTCTGCTCGACAATCCCACCCTGGATGATTTCGCCGTCTTCCATCGCTACCTGGCCGGAAACATGCAGCCAGCCATCCGCTTCAACCGCTCTGGCGAACGGCAGTTTCTGCCCACCGGCACCTGCTTTTTCCGCACCATACCGCTTGATCGTCATCTCGCCCTCACGCAAATTATTTTCTTAATCAATTGACAATTCACCATAGAAAACCGAATTTGACTAGGGATTTTCATAGAACATGAAAATAATTTAGACAAAGGTGGCTGAGATGCGCGATCCCTTCAAAAACCCCTTCCCGGCAACCGATGCCGCGCGCCATGCGATCTGGGAGATGCTTGTGCCGCGCGACATCGATGCTTTTCTGGCCGCAGACTGGTCGATGGTGGAAGGTGATTTCGTCGAGGACGGCTTCATTGGCATCAATGGCAATCGCGACCCCAATCCGGACCATTGGCGTCTGACCTTCCCCAATCTCGCGGCCTATCGCGACGAATGGCTGCGCCAGGCCCAGGATTTTGCCGGTCAGAGCCATGGTGAAGATCCGCGCACGGCGATTTTCTTTACCACCACGCTGGAAGAGATCGAAATAGAAGGCGAGACGGCTTTGGTGCGCAAAAAATTCGATGGCGGCATCAAAAAAACCGATGGCGGTTTCGACACCATGCAGTGGCAAACGCTCTACTATTGCCGCCTGCATCAAGGCCGCTGGAAAATTTCAGGCTTTACTGGCTATTTGCCCAACCCGATGGGCTCAACCCCCATTAACATCGCCTGATCGCCAACCATCTGACCGTCAACCGTGATTGGAGGCCACTCCGTGCGCATTTTTACAGCCGCCTTTGCAACGGAAACCAACACGTTCTCGCCGATCTGCATCGACCGGCGTGCTTTCGAGGCTTCCCTTTACGCGCGCCCCGGGCAGCACCCGGCAACCCCAACGCTGTGCACAGCGCCAATCACCGTTGGCCGGGAGGTATGCAGGGAAAAAGGCTGGGTGCTGATTGAAGGCACCGCGACCTGGGCCGATCCGGCCGGGCTCGTCAATCGGCAGACCTATGAGAGCCTGCGCGACGAAATCCTCGATCAGTTGACGGCAGCACTTCCCGTCGATGCCGTCGTGCTCGGCCTGCACGGCGCCATGGTGGCGGATGGCTATCTCGACCCGGAAGGCGATTTCCTGAGCCGCATCCGCGCCATTATCGGGCCGGATGTGCTGCTTGCCGCAGAACTGGACCCGCATAGCCACCTGACGGGCAAGCGGGTTGAGGCGGCGGATGTGTTCGTTGTCTTCAAGGAATTTCCCCATACGGATTTCGTTGACCGCGCCCATGATCTCTGGCGGATCGTCGTCGACACACTGGAAGGCCGCATCACCCCCGTCATGTCGGTGTTCGATTGCCGGATGATCGATGTCTTCCCAACGTCGCGCCAGCCGATGCGCGGTTTTGTGGACAAAATGATGCAGATCGAACAGGACGATCCCGATGTCCTGTCGCTCTCGGTTATTCACGGCTTCATGGCCGGGGACGTGCCGGAAATGGGAACAAAAACCATCGCCATCACCAATGGCAAGGCCGAAAAAGGCCAGATGCTGGCCCGCACCCTTGGTCTTGAACTGTTTGAAAAACGCGGCACGTTCATGATGCCGCAGATTGATGAAAAACAGGCCGTGGCCGAGGCGCTCGCAAATCCGGCCGGGCCTGTCGTGATTGCCGACATGTGGGACAATCCCGGCGGCGGTACGGCTGGCGATGCGACGGTCCTGCTTGAGGAACTTCTCGCGCGGAGTGCAACCAATACAGCGGTCGGAATGATCTGGGACCCGATTGCGGTGCAGATCTGCATGGCGGCTGGCGAAGGGGCGGAAATCCCGCTGCGCTTTGGTGCGAAATCCGCACCGGGCACCGGCAACCCGATCGATGGGTTGGTGAAGGTGGTAAAACTCGTAGCTAACGCAGAAATGCGGTTTGGCGAAAGTGTCGCCCCGTTTGGCGACGCCGCTCATATCCATCTAGACGGTATCGACATCGTGCTGAGTTCCGTTCGGGTGCAAAGCTACGACCCTTCGCTGTTCACAGCGCTCGGTATCGATCCCACGTCCAAACATATTCTTGCGATCAAATCCACCAATCATTTCTACGCGGCTTTTTCGAAGATCGCCTCTGACATACTTTACTGTTCAGCAGGATCACCTTATCCCAACAATCCGGCCACCAACCCTTATCGGCGCGTTCGCCGCGATATCTGGCCGATCATTGCCGATCCCTTCCACTCTGCCCAGGACACGGAGACTGCCTGAAATGAACCGCCCAATTGACAAACCAGGTCCAAGACCCGGCGATACGGTTCTCTCGCTGTCGACCCCGCTGCCGCTGATCGATGAGGATAGGCTTGCCGCCAATATCGCGCGGGTCCAATCCTATATGGACGCTCACGGCCTTGCCTTTCGCCCGCATATCAAAACCCACAAGATTCCACCCCTGGCCCGCCAGCAGCAAGAAGCCGGTGCGACCGGCATCAATTGCCAGAAAATTACCGAGGCGGAAGTGTTTGCCGATGCCGGGTTCGAGGACATATTGATTACCTTCAATATTCTTGGGCCTGAAAAGCTCGTGAGGCTTGCTGCCCTGAATGAGCGGATTTCCGGCCTGAAGGTGGTGGCCGACAGCATCGTGACCATTGAAGGCCTTTCAAGCTATTTTCAGGATCGCAAACCTTTGACCGTGCTGGTGGAATGCGACACCGGTGCCGAACGCTGCGGGGTGCAGACACCCGCCGATGCCGTGGCCCTCGCACAGGCGATTTTCGCCAGCAAAACCCTTCGGTTCGGTGGGGTGATGACATATCCCAAGGCGCGCACAGAACAGGCCGTCGAAAGCTTTTTTGCGCAAATCCTTGCCAGCCTTACCACTCTCGGCATTGCCTGTCCGATTGTCTCGAATGGCGGAACGCCAAGCCTGTTTTCCGCCCATCTCGTGCCATCGGCAACCGAACATCGGGCCGGAACCTATATCTATAGCGACCGGAGCATGGCGAAGGCTGGACATGGCACGCTTGACGATTGCGCCATGCATATCCTAGCCACCGTCGTGTCACGCCCGACGCCCGACCGCGCCATTCTGGATGCCGGCTCCAAAGCGCTGACATCCGACCTGCTTGGCTTTAACGATTATGGCTTGATTGTCGACTACCCGAATGCCGTCATTACCGGCCTGTCTGAAGAACACGGAACCGTCGATCTCTCGAGGATTACTGGCAGACGGCCCGAGATCGGCGAGAAAGTGCGGATCATTCCCAACCACACCTGCGTGGTGTCAAACCTGTTCGACATCATGACATTTCACCGGGATGGTGTGGTGACGCGGGTGGAAGATGTGGCGGCACGCGGCTTGGTCTGGTAGCCGCGCTTCCGCCTATTCGCCTGCCCTTATTCCTGAACCGCCTTCAGCGCATCCGGAAGCGTTTCCGCCTGCCAATTGATATGGCGTTCGAGCGCCTCGCCATCGGCATCGAACAGATGGCAATCGCTGGCCTTGATCGTCGTTGTCATGGGCTGGTCTGGCTGAACAGGCGCAGAGCCGGGGAAGACCGCGCAATAAGGTTCACCATTCGCCAGGGACGCATAGGCGATTGTGCTGGCACCGAGCCGCTCGACAACGCTGGGCATTACAGTGATGGAAAAATCACCTTTTCCGAGCGCCAGATGTTCTGGACGGATGCCAAGCGTCAGGTCCTGTCCCAGCATATCGGGACGTCCGGTCACGGGAATGGTCACCATCCGGCCTTCATAGGCGACGGTAACACCATTGGGACCAACCCCCTTGCAGGCGACCGGCACGAAATTCATCTTCGGATTGCCGATAAAGCCAGCAACGAACAGGTTTTGCGGCTTGTGATATAACTCCAGCGGCGCGCCGACCTGGGCAATATGACCACCATGCAGCACGACGATCCGGTCAGCCATGGTCATCGCTTCGATCTGGTCGTGGGTGACGTAGATCATCGTTGCTTTCAGCTGCCGATGCAGCCGCGTCAGCTCGATGCGCATGTCGGCACGCAAGGCTGCGTCGAGGTTGGAAAGCGGCTCATCGAACAGGAAAATCTTAGGCTCGCGGACAATGGCCCGGCCAATCGCCACACGCTGGCGCTGCCCACCGGAAAGCTGGCCCGGTTTCTGCTGCAAGCGCTGATCGAGCTGCAAAACCTTGGCCACCGCATCGATCTTTTCATGGATCTGCGCCTCCGGCATTTTCTCGACTCGCAGCGGAAAGGCGATATTTTCAAACACCGTCATATGCGGATAAAGCGCATAGGACTGGAACACCATGGCAATGCCGCGCTCAACCGGCGGCAGTGCATTGACCCGTGCCCCGTCGATAACGATATCGCCGCTGGTGGTATCGTCCAGTCCGGCGATCATCCGAAGCAGCGTGGACTTGCCACAGCCGGATGGACCGACGAAGACCATGAATTCGCCGTCCTTGATGTCGAGCGAGACGCCCTTGATGACATCGAAATGGCCAAAGGATTTGACGACTTTGTTGAGATAAAGCTGGCCCACCGCGCTGCGTCTCCATACCAACCGGCGACCAAACGGCGACCGGCGAAATTCCAAACAAAAACCGGCTGCGAACCCGTATGATCCGCAGCCGGAACCCCGATGATTATTTGTACTGGTCGATAGCAGCCGACGCCTTTTTCAAGGCATCCGCAGGCTCAGCCTTACCGGTGACGACAGACTGAACCATTTCGATCATCACATTCTGGAAGCCTTTGTAATCCTTAAACAAAGGCTCAGGACCACCGAAGGCGATACCATCGATGAACGGCTTCCAATAGGGCTTGTCCTTGATCAGTTGCTCAACCTTTGCGGAAGGACGAAGCGGCGTCAGACCGGAATCGGTCGTCAGCTCGTATTCTTCCTGTGGTTCCGGCGAGGTGATGTATTTGGCAAATTCGGTTGCCTTGTCCTCGACACCGGAGCCCTTGAAGATCGCCAGGCTATCGGTGATCAGCAGCGTGCCTGGACCCTTGGCCGAAGGGCCGAGCGGCAAGGTCGTCACACCCCAGTGAATGTCGGTCTTCAGCAGGCGATAGGCCGCACCCGTGCTGTTCTGGATCATGCCAGCCTTGCCGTCGAGGAAGATGGCGCGGATTTCGTTCTGCTCATAGGCAGTTGCGCCTTCAACCGAATAGGGAGCGATGTCCTTGTAAGCCTGAAGCGCTGCCAGCACTTCCGGGCTGTCCATGACGATCTTGCCGTCCTTGTCCATCACCTGACCGTTGTTGGTATAAACCCAATGCATGAACTGGTGCATGGTGTTGTCGAAGGTCTTGGCTGGCATGCCGTAACCGGCAATACCGGTCTTTTCCTTGATCTGCTTGGCAAAGGCAATTTCTTCGGCCCAGGTCTTCGGCGGGGTTTCCGGGTCAAGACCGGCTTTCTTGAACAGGTCCTTGTTCCAGAACAGCGCCTTGGTGGAGAAGGCAATCGGCACACCCCACTGGGTATCGTCGAAGGTCACGGTATCGACGATATTCGGATAATAGCTCTTCTTTTCGGCATCCGTCATCGGCACCTTGACGATCAGGTCGTTCTCGGCGAACTCCTTCAATGTGCGCGAACCGACATAGGCCATGGCGACAGGCGTTCCAGCGGCAGCCAAGGTAGTGGCCTTATCCTGGCACTGTTCCCAGCCGACCACTTCCGGCGCAATCTTCCAGCCGGGGTTTTTGCCTTCCCAGACCTTGATATATTTCTCATGCACCGGATCGATCTTGTCGCCGCAATAGATCCAGCTGATTTCCTTATCCGCCGCAAAACTCGACAGAGCCGAGCTTGCCAGCAGCGCCAGCGCGCCCGCCATGATGGTCAAAGTGTTTTTCATCGATGGTTCCCCTTTGTTGACATTAAACGTGTCTTGGTTGTTTCGAAACCGGCTGCCTACTTGACTGCACCCGCCGTCAGGCCACTGACCAGATAGCGTTGCAGGAAGAAGATCATGATCATCGCCGGCGCAATACCGACGAAGCTTGCCGCCATCAGTTCGTTCCAGATCACTTCCTGACGGCCGAAATAGGCAAACAGGCCAATCGGCAACGGCATGTATTCCGTCTTCGAGTTGAAGGTCAGCGCGAAGATGAAATGCTGCGCATAGGCGGTAATGAAGGTGGTGATGCCGACGACGGCAATCCCTGGCATGGCAAGCGGCAGAACCACGCGCCGGAATGTATAGAAATAGCTGGCCCCGTCCACATAAGCTGCTTCCTCAAGCTCGCGTGGAATCCGCATCATATAGGTTCTCAGCAACCAGATGGCAGTCGGGATCAGGAAGGCAATCAGCGGCACGATCAGCGCGAAATAGGTGTTCAGCATTCCCGAAATCCGCATCAGCCGAAATATCGGAATGAGCAGGACCGCGCCTGAAAACATGTTGACGGCAAGAAAGGTTCCCAGCAACACGCCCCTGCCCCGGAACTCGAAACGGGCAAAGGCGTAGGCCGCTGGCACGACGAGCAGCAGAACCACCACCGTTGCGGTGATCGAGATGAAAAAGGAGTTGAAGATATAGCGGCCAAAGCCCGGAACATGGTCCCACATGGTTCGGTAGGCTTCGAATGAGCCATTTTCCGGCCAGAATCGATAAGGCGACGAAAACAACTGACTGAGCGGCTTCAACGACACCAGGAACCCTTCCACGAAAGGCGCCAGCACGAAGGTCAGAAACACCGCAATACCGCAATAGATGCCGATGATTTCATACCATTTGTAGCGATTGATCATCGCCTGCTTGTTGATGCTCATCGGGAGTGCTCCTGCGAAAGGCGGCTGGTGACGCGGAAGTAGAAGTAGCTGAAGATCGACAGGAAGATGCAGATCAACACGGCGCGCGCCGCCCCTTCACCGTATTTGTAAGACCCAATCGCCGTCTTGTAGGTATCGATGATCATCGTCGTCGTGCCGCCGCTTGGGCCACCGCGCGTCAATATCCAGATGATATCGAAGGAATTGAAGGTCGAGATCAGCGAGATCATCGACATGGTAATCATCGCTGGCATCAGCAGCGGCAGGGTGATGCGGCGGAACCGGTAGAACCGCCCAGCCCCGTCGGTCCAGGCCGCCTCGTGCAGATCCTGCGGGATCGCCTGCATCGCCGCCAGCAGATAAAGCGTCACCATCGGCACGCCGATCCACACATCGGTGAAAATTGTCGCCCAGAACGCCGTCGATCCATACGCGAGGAAGGCAACTGGGCCATCGACCAGGCCAACACGTTGCAACATGCCGGAAATCATCCCGAACTGGCCGTTATACATCCAGCCCCACATGAAAATGCCAATCGCCATCGGCACGATCCAGGGCGGCATGGTCAGGATGCGAAACAAGGTTCGCCCCGGCACGGCTGTATTCAAAAGCGTCGCGCCAAACGTGCCGATAATCATCTTGAACAGCACGGAGAAGAACGTCCACACGAAGGTGCGGATGATGACGTCTGCAAAGGTGGCGTTGAAGATCTTGTTGTAATTATCCCAGCCAACCCAGTTCGTTACCCGCTTCAACGACGCATCGGTGAAGGACAGGATGAAAGTATCGACCAGCGGATAAGCAACGATGATGGCGATATAGATGGTTGCCGGCAACAGCAGGCACCAGGCGAAGAAAACAGCTCTGCGTTTCGCCTCCATGACCATCCCCTATGCCGACTCTGCAGGAGCGGCGGACGCCTCGCCATGCAGGCAGGCATCGTAACGCCCCCAGACAGGTGCGAGATCCACCACCTTGCGCTCGGCCCGGGCCTGATCCAGCGCCAGGGCCAGAATACCGGCCTCAATGGCATCGAGAGCGGAAACCGGTTGCTTCGCTCCGGTCTCGATGAAGGCCAGCACATCGGCTGCCATTTGTTCGTCGGCGCCGTAATGCTGCGACTTCTCGGAAGGTGCGCTATAGGTCTTGGCAATAACCTTGTCGTTGTTACGGGCATTGTGGACATCGAGGAAGCCGCGCACGAAATCGCCCTCAGCCATGCCCTTCGAGCCGATCACACAGAAACGGCGAAACTGATCGGGCACATTGAGATTGGTGTGAAATGTCATCGCCACGCCATTCTCATATTCGATGATCGCGGTCTGGTAATCGATAATGTCGGCATCACTATCAAAGACCTTGTCGGAGCCCAGCCAACCGCTTGGTTTGCGGTGATAGACTTCCATGTCGTTGACGCCATCCTGCTCCGGCGCATTTTCCGGAATGAAGCTCTTGCGACCACCAAAGCTCGCGACGAACCGTGGCCGAGCGCCAACAACACCATTGTAAAGATCAAGATCGTGGCAGCATTTCTCCAGCATGAAACCGCCGGTATAGCGTCCGTAGCGGCGCCAATCGCGCATGAAGAAAGCGCCGTGATAAGGCTCGATATGCTCCGATGCTTCAATGGAGACGACATTACCAAGCAGGCCATCCGCCTGCGCCTGGCGCAAATCGCGGTAGAGCGGCGAATAGCGAAGAACGAGGCCAACCAACAACCGGTCATGACCATAGGTATGCAGAAGCGAGGCGAGTTCGAGGCTTTCCTCGATGGAAATTACGATCGGCTTTTCGGTAAACACCGTCAAACCGGCCTGAAGTCCTATACGGATATGCTGGAGATGCAGATGATTGGGAGAGCCGATCATCAGCAGATCAAAACCGCCTTGCGCAATCAACTGCTCCGGCGTCTCATATGTCTTGCCGGGCGATACACCAGCCTCAATCAAGCCAGGCAGACCTGCTGGATCAGGATCGACATAACCGACAATTTCGAAAGACGGATCGATCTCACTGAGCACTCGTCCGAGATAACCAAGCCGGAAACCAAGCCCGATAATGGCGACTTTCATGCTGGAATTTTCCCCGTTCACGTAATTTATTTTCTTGAGACTGCTAATTTTCAGCAGTTTCGTCAATAGGAAAGGCAATTCTCCGCAAGGTCGTGAAATTTATTTTCACACTCAGCGATGACCGCCTAAACCCTTCACAACTTCATCATCGTCTCCGTGCGCACCACTGGGAATGCTGAGTTCGAAGAGCTATGCACGATTGTTCCATTTCTTTATTCTTGTTAATGAATAATACCAAAAAAATGCCAATCGTCCAGACTGAATGATAGTTACCCCTATTTTTTTAGGGAAATATCTGTTTTCTCAGCGCAATCCACCCTGCTTCTCTGATCTTTGAGAAGACCAATGAAACATTATTGCTAAATTGGTATTGCCTTGGTACTGTAAACAAAAAACAACCATAGGCATTCTGGCTAGGATACGGGGAGCGTGACATGCAAACGGATGTGCTTGCTTTTGCGAGCCTGCAATCCAGCCGGGGCGGCCCGCTTTATATCAAGTTGAAGACGCTGATCGAAGATGCCGTTGAAGCTGGGAAGCTTAAGCATGGCGACGCCCTGCCTGCGGAGCGTGACATCGCAGAAGCCGCAGGTATCAGCCGTGTCACGGTGCGCAAGGCGATAGACGACCTCGTTGCTGAAGGCCTCCTGGTTCGCCGAAGGGGCGCTGGAACCTTTGTCGTCAAGCCCGTCAAGCGCATGCAGCAACCGCTGACACGGTTGACATCCTTTACCGAGGATATGGCCCGGCGCGGCATGGTCAGCGGTTCACGTTGGCTGGAGCGGGGCTTGTTTTTGCCAACACCCGAGGAAACCATGGCGCTTGGGCTTTCCGGAACGGCTCGCGTAGCAAGGCTGGTGCGGCTGCGTACCGCCAGCGACATGCCGATTGCGCTGGAACGCACCAATCTGCCGGATGATCTGTTGCCGGACCCCTCCCGCGTCGAGAACTCTCTCTATGCAGCACTTGGCAGTGTCGGGATTAGACCTGTGCGCGCCAATCAGCGCATTTCGGCAGTCATATTGACGGATGATGATGCCAAACTGCTCGGCATGCCGCCGGGCTCTGCTGCGCTTTCGGTGCAGCGGATCGCCTATCTGGATACAGGCCGGGTAATGGAAGTGTCGCGAGCGCTATACCGCAGCGACGCCTATGACCTGGTTGCGGAATTGACCATCGGCTCCTGATCGGACGCCGCAGGATAAGGAAAATACGATGACGACCACCATGCGCCAGGAAATAAACGAGATTCCACAGGCGGTCAGCAGGCTGCTGAGCGATAGCCGTGCGAGTTTGGAGCAAGCGGGCGCAGCACTCCGCAAGCGCGATCCGGCGGTGCTGGTCACCATTGCGCGTGGTTCTTCCGACCATGCCGCCCATTTCCTAAAATATGCCGTCGAACTGGAACTCGGGATCGTCGTCGCCTCGCTCGGCCCGTCCCTCGCCTCGATTTATCAGGCACCGCTGAAACTGGACCGGGCGGCGGCACTTGCCATCTCGCAATCCGGGGCCAGCCCGGACCTTGTGGCGCTCGCCAAATCCGCCTTAGCCGGTGGGGCAACCACAATTTCACTGCTCAACACCATTTCTTCACCGCTGGCCACAGCCTCTGATATCGCCATCGACATTCAAGCCGGACCGGAAATTGCGGTTGCGGCGACAAAATCCTTTGTCAATTCCATTGTTGCTGGCCTGTCCTTGATCAGTGCCTGGAGCGACAACGCTCGCCTGGCAGCCGCGGTCGAAGCCCTGCCCACCCATCTTGAAAAAGCGCTGGCTCTGGATTGGAGTGGCCTGGTGGAGGTGCTGAAAGATGCCGATTCGCTCTACATGCTCGGGCGCGGCCCGACGCTGGCCATTGCCTGCGAAGCGGCGCTGAAATGCAAGGAAACATCTGAGCTGCATGCGGAGGCCTATTCTTCGGCTGAAGTGTTGCATGGTCCGGTCTCCCTGGTGTCTGCGAATTTCCCGATCATCGCCTTTGCCGCCCGCGACAAGGCGGAGGCTTCTATCGCCGCGACGGCCAATGGACTTGCCGCCAAGAATGCCTCTGTTTTCCTGACATCGTCTTTGGCAAAGGAGGCCAACCATTTGCCCTTCATCGAAACCGGCCATCCGCTGACCGATGCGCTGGCATTGATTGTACCCTATTATGGCATGGTGGAATCACTATCGCGCGCCCGTGGCCTTGATCCGGACAAGCCAGCCGCTCTGAAGAAAGTAACGGAAACCCGATGATCTCGTCTCGTAAGGCTCCCTCTTCATTCGCTGTGACAGGCGGCCGGATCTTTGACGGCACGCGTTTCCATGACGATCAGGCCCTGATTGTCGATCAGGGGCGGATCGCTGATATAATCTCCGAAAATACCGTGCCTGCTGCCCTTGCCAGGGTCGATGCAGGATCGGCTCTGGTCGTGCCAGGCTTTATCGATCTGCAAGTCAATGGCGGTGGCGGCGTGTTGTTGAACAACCAGCCGGATCTGGAGGGTATCCGGACGATTTGCGCCGCCCATGCAAGGTTCGGCACCACAGCGCTGTTACCGACATTGATTACTGACCATCCTGCCCTGCGCGATCAGGTTCTGAGCCTTGGCAGCCAAGCTCAGACCGAACAGATCCCAGGCTATCTGGGGCTTCACCTGGAAGGTCCGCACCTTTCACTGGCGCGCAAGGGCACCCATGATCCCGCCCTGATCCGCCCCATGAATGATGACGATCTGGCAAAGCTTATTGCCGCTGCCGACACATTCGGCACCGCGCTGATCACCATTGCGCCGGAAAGCGTTACCCCGCAGCAGGTGAAAGCCCTGCGAGCAGCGGGTTATCACATCAGCCTGGGCCACACGGATGCAAATTGCGCGCAGATTGGCGCCTATGTCGAGGCGGGCGCGACGCTCGTCACTCATTTGTTCAATGCCATGAGCCAGATGGGCAACCGCGAACCCGGCCTTGTCGGAGCAGCCCTTTCTTCAGAAACGCTGTCCTGCGGGATTATCGCTGACGGTTTCCATGTCGATCCGGTCTCGATGGAGATTGCCCTTCGCGCCAAACGCGGGTCTGGCCGGATTTTCCTGGTCACCGACGCCATGTCGAGCATCGGCACCGATGAAATCGGCTTCATGCTGAATGGTCGCCCGGTCTACCGCCAGGGCGGACGGCTGACTTTAGCCGATGGAACCCTGGCTGGTGCCGATATCGATATGCTGTCCTGCATTCGGTTTGTTCATGAAAAACTTGCAATAACGCTTGAGGAGGCGCTGAACATGGCGTCGCTTTATCCGGCCCAGTCGATTGGATGCGAGACGAAAGGCCAGCTAGCGCCTGGCAAGGATGCCGACTTCCTGTTGGTCACCCCGCAACTCGACCTGGTTTCCACCTGGATCGCTGGAACATGCGTTCACAGCACAGCAACACATTCCGAGGCCCGGCGCGCATGATTGTCTGTTTCGATATTGGCGGAACGGCCATCAAGGGCGCGATTGCCTATTCGCCTGAGGATATCCGTCCCTTTCCACGTCAGCCGACGCCGGGACAGGATTTCGACGCATTTGTCGGCGTCATCAGGTCAATCATTGCCGAGGCGGGAGAAACCCCAAGCTGCGTGGCAATTTCCATCTGTGGTATTATAGATGTGGATACCCGTCGTGCTGTCGTCGCCAATATACCCTGTATCCATGGCCGTTTGCTGCAACACGATCTGGAAGAGGCCCTGGGCCTGCCTGTACTGATTGCCAATGATGCCGATTGTTTCGCAATCGCCGAAGCCGGATTGGGCGCCGGTCGCGGCCACCGCGTAGTGTTCGGCGTCATTCTCGGCACTGGCGTCGGTGGCGGTCTGGTGGTGGATGGCAAACTGATCAATAGCGACGGCGGCTTTGCCGGAGAATGGGGCCATGGACCAATTGCCGCAACCGAGGTCGGCGAACCGCCTGTCGCCATTCCTCGGTTTCAATGCGGCTGCGGTCAGAAAGGCTGTATCGATGCCATCTGTAGCGCGCGCGGCATGGAAAAGCTCCATACACACCTGAGCGGCGAAAACCGAACCAGTGAGGACATCGTCAAGAGTTGGGAAATCGGCGAACCCAAGGCAAGCCAGACCATTGCGGCATTTGTCGAACTGCTTTCCAGTCCACTGGCTCTGGTCGTCAATACGACAGGCGCAAGTATACTGCCGGTCGGTGGCGGCCTGTCCAATGCCACAAAACTGGTCGAAGCCATCGACTTAGCCGTCAGGGCCAAGATCTTGCGACGGTTCAACTATCCTATCGTGGTTCCAGCGCAATGCCGACTGGAGCCTGGCCTGATCGGGGCCGCCTTGCTGGGGCTTGCAAGGCAAAATTAAACGCCGCCATCAATTGCCGCTTTTCCTTTCAAATACCCTTTTCCTGTCAAATGCCCACAATCATAGCCGCGACAAACAGGAAGGCGGCGGCGCAAGCAACAAAAGGAACTGCCCCGGCAATCCTTTCACGAATGCCAATCGATTGGTCGGTGACAGGCTGCATGGCGGAGTGAGAGGTTCCGGCACTGGCCAATATGGGCGAGACGGCATCAAGCATCAGACGTTCAACAATACTCATCACAGCCTCCTTCACAAAACGTGCGTTTACAAAATCGGGAAAAAACCACCGAGGAGAATTGCGTGGCAATTCTTGCGATCTTCCCGAAGCTTTTGCTCCTGCTCGGCATATCGATCCTTGCCGGGCTGATCGTTACCTGGGTTGTCGTTCCAAAACCTCGAAAACAACGACGTCTTCTTCTCACTCCGGATCGTCACAACAGGTTTATGTGTATCGCCCTCAACACGAGATTTGCTGTCTTCGGCCAGATCGAAGGGAACCCGAGTCAACCCAAACAGGTCGTAAGAAAACATATTTACAGCTATCGGCATCGTCACCCCTTTGAAAATTGCAGGACGTCCGCCCCGTTTATTTTCATTCCAACGCCACTCAATGGTGACAGTGATGTGCGTTTTCGTCAATATAGTCTATAAAATTACTATTCTACCTATTCACACAAATAGAGAAATTTTGTTTTCAAAACATCGAAAAGCCTAAAAGATCCTGTCCAGATCCGAGCATCGGCATTTCAGCCGCTCACTCCTTCCGTATTCACCGCCTCCAATCACAATTTACAGACTTTGCATGCACGTAATTAACCGACGCAATGTATTTCATGTAAGTCTAATTTTCTATTTCAAAATACCATGAAGTGAGATTCCCATGACAGGCCAACGGCTGGAACAGACTTTCGAGGAAGGGCCTGAACCTGACACCGAAAGCCCAGAACCCTTGCAATGCCGTCAGGCGCGTATGATTCGCCATCCCGATGCAACCCGGGCCATCATTCTGGATGCCGCCATTCAGGAGTTTGCTGCCAAGGGTTTTGCTGGCGCCCGGGTGGATGCCATCGCATTGCGCTCGAAAACCAACAAACGAATGCTCTACCATTTCTTTGGAGACAAGGAGGGCCTTTACGTGGCGGTTCTCGAGGTGATTTTCTCGAATGTCACCGCTGCGGGAAAAAGCCTTCACCTGTCTCGCCGTCAACCGCTTGATGGCATACGTGAACTGGCTTTGCACACCTGGAACTACTTTCTGACCCACCCGGAATTCGTCAGCCTGCTTGCCACCGAAAACATTCTGAAGGCTGAATATTCAAGCCGGTCCAAGACCATTCCCTCGACCCATGGTCCATTGCTCGCGGAAATCGAAAAACTGTTACAGCGGGGGATCGAGCAAGGCCTCTTCCGTTCCGATGTCAATCCGGTGACGGTCTACATGACGATTGCTGGCTTAAGCTTCTTCTACATCAACAATCGCTACACACTGGCGCTCAATCTTAACCCGAACGTCTGGCAACCGTCTGCTATCGACGCCTGGGGCGAACATATTGTGATGGTCACGCTGGCTTTCCTTGCGCCGGAAACCAGAACAGGAACCTGACTTGCCATCACCGCATAGAGCTTGTTTGCTCAGCCTTCCTCCCCGCCCGCAAATGCCTTGCGCACAATGCCATGACGCTGAAGTTTGTCGTAAAAGGTCTTTCGGGGAATTTTCAGCGCCTCGATGGTTTTGCGCACATCACCCTCATAGTGGCTAAGGGTCTCGCGCATGATATCCGCCTCATAGCGATCCAGCCGCTCCGGCAAGGATAAATCAGGCAAGTCGATCAAAACGGCACTACTGCCACCCGCATCCATATCTTCCAACCCCAGAACAAAGCGTTCGGCAAAATGCGTCAATTCACGCACATTGCCCGGCCAGTCGTGGTCCCGCAGATAACGCTCGACACCGGCTGACACCGGCGGTGGCTCGCGGCGGAACCGGCCCGCGGCCCGCTCAATGAAATGGGCAAACAAAAGCGGCACGTCATCACGGCGTTCGCGCAACGGCGGGATGGTCAATGTCACCACATTCAGGCGGTAATAAAGGTCCTCGCGGAATTCACCGCGCTGCGCAGGGTCACTCAGATCGACTTTGGCTGCGGCAACCACGCGCAGGTCCACCGGGCGTACTTCGTTGATCCCGAGCGGCGAGACTTCCCGCATTTCCAACACGCGCAGCATCTGCACCTGGGTCGCCGCAGGCATGCTCTCGATTTCGTCGAGAAACAATGTGCCGCCGCTGGCATGTTCGATCCGGCCGATCCGCTTTTTCTGCGCACCGGTAAAGGCGCCCGCTTCATGGCCGAACAACTCGCTTTCGATCATGCTTTCAGGCAGAGTGCCGCAGTTCAAGGCGACAAAATTGCCCTTGGCGCGACGGCTCCAGCTATGCAGCAGGCTTGCCACCACTTCCTTGCCACTGCCGGTTTCCCCCGTCACCAGCACATCGACGTCGGTATCGGCGATTTGGCGCAAAGTGCGCCGCAGCCGTTCCATCGCGGGGGTCTGGCCAATCAGTGGCAATCCATCCTGGGCCGCATCGGCCACCTGGCGCAGCTTGCGATTCTCCAGAACGAGCCGTCGCATTTCCACGGCGCGATGGACGCTCTGTTGTAGCCTGTCGGTGGCAAAGGGCTTGGTGATAAAATCATAGGCCCCATCCTTGATCGCCTGTACCGCCATGGCGATGTCGCCATGGCCCGTCACCAGAATGACTGGCAACTCGGGGTCCAATGCCTTGACCCTGCTGAACAATTCCAGGCCGTCGATATCAGGCATACGAATATCGGAAACGATGACGCCGCGAAAATCACTGGAAATCCGACGAAGCGCCTCCAGCGGCGCTGAAAAAGCCTGAACGGAAAATCCCGCCAATTCAAGGGTCTGCCCCGTTGCCGCCAGCAGATCCTGATCATTGTCAATCAGGATGACATTATTGGTAGCCGTCGCCTGCGCTGACGTCATGATATATCCGCTTTCAAGAGAAGGATGGTAAAACATGTACCGGATGGCGTGCTCTCGACGCTAATCCGTCCGCCATAGTCACTGATAATGTCACGGGAAATGACCAGGCCGAGACCCAGGCCTTTTTCCTTTGACGTGGTGAAGGGGGTAAAAAGCAGACGCCTGATGTCCTCTGGAATGCCCGGACCGTTATCCTCGATGGTCACCACGACATGTTGTTCTGTTTCTTGAACCGAGACCTCGACGTGGCCATCGCTGCGATGCTCCAATGCCTCGAGCGCATTCTGCAGTAGATTGATCAGAACCTGCTCCAGGCGAACCCTATTGCCTTTCACGGTCAGATCCGACGCAACGTCGGGAAGAGAAAGCGCCTCCAACCGCCCGGCAAAACGGCTGCGCAGCAGCATGACCGCCCCCTCGATCGCCGCCCCAAGCGGCACTGGCTCCGGGGCGGTCCGGCCCTTCCGGGCAAAAGCCTTCAATTCTTCGGTGATCGTACCGATCCGCTCCGTCAGCGAGGCGATGGCGCCTAGATTGCTGTTTGCCTGCTCCGGCTGGGCACGCTCCAGAAACACCCTGGCATTTTCGGCATAGGCCCGGATCGTAGCGACAGGCTGGTTTATTTCATGGGCAACGCCCGCCGCGACCTGCCCCAGGATCGCCAGCCGGTTGGCCTGGACCAATTCCTGCTGCACGCCTTGCAGCCGCTGCTCGGTGGTTTTGTGGCCAGCGATCTCCAATTCCAGTCTGTCTCGGGCCTGTGAAAGATCGCGTGTTCGTTCATCTACCCGCCGCTCCAGCTCCAGTTGGTCGGCCTCCACGCGCGCAAGGCGGATAACCGTTGCCTGTCGTCGCCAAAGCACCAGCGAGACGACCAGAAAAAATGGCGCCAGCAGAGCCAGGGTCAACAGTCGCCATTCCCGCGTCGAGGCTGCGATTACCGGTTCAGTCGGGACGAGATAATTGAGATGCCAGTTGGTGGTCGGCACGGCAACCGATAGATCAAGGTAGTCAGCGGGTATGGTGCCGGGAAAAATCGTCCGCACCAGAAGCTCATCCGGTATAGCGCTGCCTGGCACCTGCTGGGCGCGATTGATCGGCAAGGCCTGCAAAGGCGCATCGCCGAACTGCAAACTGTTGCGTATTTGGGTCAATTCCTCTGGCTGCAACGTCGATAAAGTCATGAAGCGCCAGGATGGAAGACTGGAAATCAGCACCACCCCATTCCCGTCGGTGACAAAAGCCGCTCGCCCCTCTTCCCGCCAATCGCTTTCCAATTGCGCAAACTCTGCCTTCACGACCACAACCCCCAAAGGGGCATTAACCGGGCCGACACGCCTTGAAATATAGAGGCCTGGACGCTTGCTAATGTTACCGAGCGCGAAATGTTCGGCGGCACCGATCGCCATGGATCGACGAAAATAGTCCCGAAAAGAATAATCGACACCAACAAAGCTCACCGGCTCGCGCCAATTGCTGGAGGCAATGGCATGTCCTGTCGCGTCCGTGACATAAAGAACGGAAGCACTTGTGCCAGCAACCAACCGCTCGAGCTTGTCGTTCAACCGTTCCGTTGCAGCGACTGTGCGGAGGCTCAATGCATCGACAACCTGCTGATCCTCCGACAAGAGCAGTGGCAAGGAGCGCGGCCTCTCCAACACTGCCCGCAGGAAGGCGACCTTAAGATTGGCGCTAGTGCGCGCCTGCTCAGACAAATCCTCCAAAGCCGCAGTGCGGGCGTAAAGGCCAATCAGATAAAGCGCCAGAACGGTGACCAAACAGGCAAGAAAAGCCAGCAGAAGCCATGGCTTTCTTGGACGCCTGGCATAGGCCGGGCTGGATCTGGGCTTGTCATGCGTCATAATCATTACCGACTTTGTGCATTTTTCCGCACAACACACAAGGCACTGAGCGAAAGATCGCGCGAAAATCCGCCATGGATCATGGCTTAAACGCGGCTTTTCAATGGCTTGGCGCAGCGCTCCACTCTGGCACGGTGATTGCATTGACGAAACCGAACATCGGTGTCGATGTTGACACGTTGCATAAGCTCCCGGGAGGCCGAAGACATCGGTTGGGAGCACCTACCGGAGGATCCGATGCATATTTCTACCACCACCGCCCCGCAGGGCGGCAAGCTCCCATTTTACCGCCATCTGTATTTTCAGGTTATCGTTGCGATTATCGGCGGCATCCTGCTCGGTCATTTTTACCCGCAAACAGGTGAATCTCTCAAACCCCTCGGCGATGCTTTCATCAAGCTCGTCAAAATGGTCATCGCGCCTGTTATCTTCCTGACCGTGGCCACCGGCATCGCCGGCATGTCCGACCTGAAGAAAGTCGGTCGCGTTGCCGGCAAGGCAATGATCTACTTCCTGTGCTTCTCCACGCTGGCGCTCGTTGTCGGCATGCTGGTGTCGAATATCCTGCAACCCGGCGCAGGCATGCATATCAATCCAGCGACGCTGGATGGCAAGGCTGTTGCCAGCTATGCCCAGCAGGCCCATGATTCGACGATCACAGGCTTCTTGATGAACATCATCCCCGACACGATTGTCGGCGCTTTTGCCAAGGGTGATATTCTCCAGGTCCTATTCTTCTCGGTGCTGTTCGGCTTGGCCCTGGCCATGGTCGGCGACCTTGGAAAGCCGGTCACGAACTTCCTGCAGGCTTTGACCGCGCCGGTCTTCAAGCTGGTCGCTATCCTGATGAAGGCCGCACCAATCGGCGCTTTCGGCGCAATGGCCTTCACCATCGGCAAATACGGCATTGGCTCGATCGCCAACCTGGCTTTCCTGATCGGCACATTCTACCTGACGTCTTTGCTGTTTGTCCTCGTCGTGCTTGGCGGCGTTGCCCGCTATAACGGCTTCTCCATCCTGGCCCTGATCCGCTACATTAAAGAGGAACTGTTGCTGGTACTGGGAACATCGTCTTCAGAAGCTGCCCTTCCCGGCCTGATGGCCAAGATGGAACGCGCAGGCTGCAAGCGCTCGGTTGTCGGTCTGGTCATTCCAACCGGTTATTCCTTCAACCTTGATGGCACCAACATCTACATGACTCTGGCAGCCCTGTTCATCGCCCAGGCGACGGATATCCAGCTTTCGCTCGGCGACCAGATCCTGCTGCTGCTGGTAGCGATGCTCAGTTCCAAGGGTGCCGCAGGCATCACTGGTGCCGGCTTCATCACCCTGGCTGCAACGCTGTCCGTCGTCCCTTCGGTCCCCGTCGCTGGCATGGCGCTGATCCTGGGCATCGACCGCTTCATGTCAGAATGCCGGGCACTGACCAATTTCATTGGCAATGCCGTCGCAACCGTGGTCGTTGCCCGCTGGGAGAACGAACTCGATCAGACACAGTTCCAAGCCGCCATGGCAGGTGAATTGCCGGAAGAAATCGATGTCGTAGCCGAACCGGTTCCAACGGCCGCCTGATAAATCTGGACCCCAAGCACAACAAAGCCCCGGCATATTCAGCCGGGGCTTTTCTTTGGACAATCAAGCAGAATTAAAGAAGATTATCGCTGGTCGTTGTCGTCGCAGCCGCATACTCCTCAAGGGAATAGGCCTTGATATAATCGACCTTCAACTCTGAGCCATCGCTGAAATCGGAACTGCTTGGCGTCCCAGCCATCCCGCCAACCGCCAGATTGACCACCATATACATCGGCTCATGCATATCTGACGGCGTATCCGTCTGATGCACCGCAACGTCGTCAATATACCAGGTTAGCGTCGTTTCCGTCCACAACACGCCGTAGGTATGATAGCCTTCGGTGTCGGTGTAAACAGTCGTGGAATCGGATGTTTGTTCGCCAGTTTCATTGCTGTGCGCGGTGACAATTACTTCGCCCTGATTCTGGCCACGCATTTCAACCACATCGAGTTCAGGTGGCCAACTCCCGTCCGCCGGCAGCAGCCAGAATGCCGGCCATGCGCCCTGATCATCAGGCATATCGGCGCGGATTTCGAAATAACCGTAGGTCTGGCTAAAAGTAGATTCGGTGCTGAGCATCCCCGAGGTATACTCATAGCCATTGATCTCGCTCTGGATATCTTCCGACGCAACGGATGCGGTGATGGTCAACACACCGTCAGAGATGGAGAAAGGATTGACCGACGACGTCCCCTCATAGGAGGGATTTATATACCATTGCAACTCGCTGTTATCGACCAAAGTGCCGCCATTGGACGCAAACCAGCTATAGCCCGTATCCCACGTTCCGCTCGTGCCGTCATGCAGGGACAAGCTGTTAAAATCATCTGAAAATGTTTGCGTGAGATTGGTACGATCCAGTGTCAGCTGAAACTGGTCGGAGGTAAAATCAGAAATTACGGTATCGCTGAATAGGATGCTTTCGCCATTGCCGAGGTCGAGTGAAACATCACTTCCTGTCTGGGTCATATGACTTTGCACCTCGGTAAAGTCCGAGAAATCATAATTCTGCAAGCGCACGGTATCATCGCTGGAGAAATCAGTGATCCTGTCGCTGCCATTGCCACTGCTGAATACAAAGGTATCAGCCCCGCCGCCGCCGATCAGGACATCGTTGCCACCATAGCCGTCAATGGTCTGGATACCTGTGCCGCCGGTGATGATGTTGTTCAGGCTATTGCCGAAAGCATAGCGGTTATCGCCTGTCACGACCAGGTTTTCAATGCCATCACCAAGCGTGTAACTCATCCAGGTATTGACTGTGTCAACACCCGCCCCACCTGATTCACTGGCCCTATTAATACTGGAATAGAGATAATAGACATCGTCACCCGTGCCACCATTCATGGTGACATTGACCGAGCTATCCCCATACATTGCGTCGTTTCCGCTTGATCCATTCAGCGTCAGGCCACTTCCCGTGGCTGAATACCAATGGGTCGGATCGCCACTATAATAAAGCGCCTCGCCCAAGCTGTTGAGAAGATATTTGCTGGCCATGCGAACCTCTTTCAGTTGCAGTCAACACCTTACCCCTTTTGGAATGATAGGACTTTATTCGCCGAGAACCAAACGATCTTTCCCGTAATGGTAATATTTTTTCAATTTCGCAGGCCCCGAACGACCCACCATGGTTGTTTTCAAAACAGGTGTATCAAAATAGGGCAATCATCTTGTTTAAACCCCGTAAAGCGCGAGCAGCAAGGGATCGACACCGAACAAGACTTCATGGAAGGCAAACAGCAAAGCGAAGGTGCCGGCTGCGGTCAGGACAAGCGCGATCGCCATGTCACGGTCCAGACGCAATCTGGCACGGCCAGACAGAATGGCGGCGAAGGGCAAAACTGACGTTGCGGCACCCAATTCAGGGCCGGCTACGTCAATAGTTCTCCGGTTTCGGCGGTCCAGTATCGCCATTCCCACCAGCGAGAAAAGCGAAAATCCACCGAATAGAATAACGCCACGCATTTCACCATTTGGAAAAATATGACCGAAAGCCCAGAGAAAAAAACCCCACAAAACCGGATGACGCGTTATCGAAACGATGGCTCCAGGCTTTCGCCCTGCCCTGAAGGTCACCGAATATGGATTGGGGCTGATCAATCCGCACACCACCAGAAAAAGACCGATCGGCACGAGCACCAGCGTCAACCAGGCCTGCCAGGCCCTGTCCATCCACAGCGCCACATCATCCGCTTCCATGAAGGCGTAGAATATCCAGAGCAAGCCTGCCAGCGACAGAATTGAATAGAGAACCATATAGGTCGTCCGACCCAGGCAAGACACAAGCCGACCTTTGATGCTGGGTATTGCCGGGACGGAATGCGTCAATACAAAGAAAATGAGTGCAAGCAACAGGTTAGACATGCAACCATCCGGTAATGTAGACATCAATGAAAGACAGCAAACCACACACTCCTAAGGCCGAAGCGCTGCATCAGGACCGCAGGCACTCGCAAGGTCCAATCTGGACCCAAGCCCCCCAGGGTTCTTGATAGCACGTCCCTTTTCAAGAAAACCGCATTCCACTTTTCTCAGATAAACTCAAGCCAAGCCCCCACCTTTTGAGGGTCACAAATGCGCGATTTGCGCAAGATCAAAGTGATGCCGCATCCGGTGACTTAAAAACGTGAGCGAAGAGACACAAAAGAGAGTGAAACACCATGCATATCGCCTTGAAGCGCCTCGCCGCCCTGACCATCATCGGCGCGATGTCAACGGCATCGGCTTTCGCCGCTGATTACGAAATCCATATGTTGAACAAGGGCGCCGATGGCACACCCATGGTATTCGAGCCCGCCGCGCTAAAAATCGCGCCTGGCGACACCGTAACATTCATTCCGACCGACAAGGCCCATAGTGCCGAAGCGATCACCGGCCTTGTGCCTGAAGGTGCGGAGGTCTTCAAAGGCAAGATCAATGAAACAGTGAAGGTGACATTCACCCATCCGGGTGCTTACGGCGTCAAATGCGCACCGCATGTTGGCATGGGCATGGTGGCTGTTGTAGTGGTCGGCGACGTTCCACCCCCCAACGCTGCGGCCTTCGCGGCCTCAAACCTGCCCAAAAAAGCCAAGGACAAATTGCTGGCTGAACTGGATACCCTGCACTGAATCCCAACTGAGGAACCCGAAGGGTCACCATAAACATAGAGCCGCCGATCCCTCAGGACCGGCGGCTCTTTTGTCTCTATTGCATTTCAGCGAAGACTATTCACGTTCACCGGTGAAATTCAGCAGAAGCTGGAAGATATTGACGAAGTTCAGGTAAAGCGACAGAGCGCCGAACACTGCCAGTTTTTGGCGCGATTCCTGGTCGATATTCTCCGCATACTGCTCCTTGATATTCTGGGTATCCCAAGCCGTCAGGCCGACGAAAACCAGGATACCGATTACCGAGATCGCAAATTGCAGGGCGCTGGAGCCCAGGAAAATGTTGACGATGGAGGCAATAACCACGCCGATCAGGCCCATCATCAGGAAGGAGCCGAATTTCGACAGGTCACGCTTCGTGGTGTAGCCGTAAAGGCTCATGGAGCCGAACATGGTTGCGGCGATGAAGAATGTCCGGGCGATGCTGGTGCCGGTAAAGACCAGGAAGACTGAGGCCATCGACAGGCCCATGACCGCACAAAACGCCCAGAACGCCATCTGCGCCGCGCTGGCCGACATGGTCTGAATGCGGAAGGAGAAGAAAAACACGAAGGCGAGCGGTGCCAGCATCACCACCCATTTCAGCGGCGACTGGAAAATCGGCACATACAGCGCTGGTGTCGAGCCGACAATAAACGCAACAAGACCGGTAATGACCAGGCCAAGGGCCATATAATTGTAAACGCTTAGCATATGCCTACGCAGGCCCTGATCGAACAAGGCACCCGCCTGCGCCTGCGCGCCGCCCCCTTGCGCCTGTGTACTGAAAGGATAGTGTTTATTCACAGGTTCCATAATTGAGGTCTCCTCTTGATGTTCAGGCTGACAATTGGTGTCACGCCATAAGTCATTACAGGCCCGCCGCTTTTTAACGCGGCGCCAACCCGGTTTCAGTAAAGCGTCCTGGCAAGCTGGCCAGCCACATCTGTCAATTCGTCGCCCGAGCGGTCCTTGGATACCAGCGCGTAAGCCACTTCGCCGATCTGCCAGTAAGCAGCCTTTGCACCATCCGTCTGGGCGAGCGTGACATTCTGCACAGCGAAAGAGCCAGTGCGGGCCGCAAACAACGTCACTTCCGAACCCCGCTTCGGCTTGACGGCGATTTCAACACTCGGCCCGTAAGCCGACGGGAAAATCTGGCTATCGGCAATCGTCCAATTGCTGGGCAGATCCGGCATGACGATGCCAGTCGCAGAACGGATTTCCTTGCGGTCGAACATTGGCGCCTCGGCTTGGCCCTGCCCCCCTTGAACCTGCGTGACCTGATGAGGATGAAGACTTTCCCGCAACAATGTCGTTTCATGGGCTTGTAATGCTTCGCGCACGAAGGCCGGTGTCGGCACGGAGGCGATAACCTGGGTGGCCGCGAATGGATTGATAACGGAATGCGCGACCCAACCAACGCCGATAAAAATAGCCACCGCAGCCGCCCGGCGCAGCACTGTCATGCGGCCTGCCTGCATCAAAGCCTGCTCCAGCCGGCGAGCCGCATCCCGGGTTGCCGGCCGCGCCGCGCCCAAATCAAGCGCCAGTCGGTCATGGGCCAGCCCCAAGCGCAACTCGTCGCGCACACGCAGATCAGCCATCATCCGCGCGGCTGCATCGGGATGCCTGGAAAGATAGGCCTCGACCTCGATCCGCCGCTGAGCGGTCAGTTGATCGTCGATATAGGCCTGTAGATCGAAATCCAAAACCGGATCAGGATGGTGTGTCATCGGAACCTCCAACAATGCGAAGGCCTACCGGTTTGGAGCCGCCCTGCCCTCTCTGGGCTGGCTTCTCCACCGGTGGCGGTAGCGCCCGCCGTCCCGCATCTGTCATTTCAAGATCGCGCAGCCGCGCCCGCGCCCGCGACAGCCGCGACATCAGCGTGCCAACTGGAATATTCAAAACATCGGCAGCCTCCTGGTAGGAGAGCTCTTCGATCGCCACGAGATGCAGGGCCTGGCGCTGCTCTTCCGGCAAATCCATAAAGGCCCGGCGCACCTGCGCCAACCGCACCACATGCTCCTGCTCGGCTCCTATGACCGGATCGACAAGATCGGCGGCCAGCGCATCGCGTCTTGCCGCAGATCGCCTGCGTCGCAAGCTATCCACGTGGGTATTGTGCAGGATCGAAAACAACCATTGGCGGATATTGCCGCCGCGCCGGAAGCTGTTCTGGTGCTCATAGGCCCTGACCAGGGCATCGTTGACGAGATCCTCGGCTTCATCGGTATTGCGCACAAGCGACAGGGCATAACGCCTCAGCGCTGCCAATTGTCCAATCACGTCAAAGGGGCCGGATCTGTTGTTCATACCCCTATATACGCAGGAGAGGCTGTTGATATTCCCGGGGACGAATAATTTTTTGCCATTTTTCCGATTCCGGGTGAAATCGTTGGCGCACACGCAATGGCCTGCCCGTTTTTCAAGGGTGCGACAATTTGATTATTGCCATTTCGGGCCTTTTGCCACGACAAAAAGTGGCATTTGCCATCTCGCAACTGCGAAGAGAACTTTGAGGGAACCCACTGAATCGCAAGGGTTTTTGAAAGGCATCCCCGCACTACTGCGATAGCACACAACAACCATAGGAGGATATATTTCCTATATTAGCGACACTCCCTGCGACAAAACGCGCATTTAATCTCACCGGAAAAGGATTAATTCGCGCTTATGCGCTTGATGAGAGTCAAAGTAATGAAAAAATTCCCGATCCTATCCTCCCTCCTGCTTTTGCCCATGCTGCTGCTTTCGGGCTGTAACATGGTGGTGATGTCCCCCGCCGGTGACATTGCAGCGCAACAACGCGACCTCGTGGTCTTCGCCACCGTGTTGATGCTGATCATTATCGTCCCGGTGATCCTGCTGACGTTTTTCTTTGCGTGGAAATATCGCTCTTCCAACACCTCGGCGGTCTATCTGCCGGACTGGAACCATTCCACCAAGATTGAAATCCTGATCTGGTCGGCACCCGTCGCCATCATTCTGGTTCTGGGAACGGTAACCTGGATCTCCACACATAAGCTCGACCCCTACCGCCCTTTGGAGCGGATTGATGCCGAGCGAACCATTCCCGCCGACGTGAAGCCGCTGACTGTTGAAGTCGTCGCTCTCGATTGGAAGTGGATGTTCATCTACCCGGACCTCGGGATTGCCACGGTCAACGAACTGGCAGCACCGGTTGATGTTCCGATCAATTTCAAGATTACCGCTCAGTCGGTGATGAACTCCTTCTATATCCCGGCGCTTGCTGGCCAGATCTACGCCATGCCTGGCATGCAGACCAAGCTGCACGGCGTGATCAACAAGGAAGGCGTTTATGACGGTTTCTCAGCCAACTATTCCGGCGCTGGTTTTTCCAACATGCGCTTCAAGTTCCACGGTCTGACCGATCAGGGCTTTGCCGACTGGGTAGCTCAGGTCAAGGCGAAAGGCACCGCGCTTAACCGCGACGCCTATATCAAGCTTGAAAAGCCAAGTGAAAAAGATCCGGTGCGCTACTTTGCATCCGCCGACAAGGATCTTTTCAACGCCATCATCAATATGTGTGTCGATCCTGCGAAAATGTGCATGAGCAATATGATGCATATCGACATGATGGGCGGAGCTGGCAAGGAAAGCGCCGAGAACCGCGAGAAACTGCAATATGACAACCGTGGTGTCGATCTGAGTGTCACGCCAGGCCATGGCACCGACGCGAATGCGCCACAGGATCATTCGCAGGCTGCTCCTGCTACCGACAGCATGCCCGTCGCATCCACAACTGACGCCGGCAACCACACAATGCATCATTCGATGGCCGATCATTCCATGCCTGGAATGGACATGCCTGACACAGATAACGGCGCGACCGCGCCAGCTCAGCCTAAAAACTGAGCCGGCAATCTCGCGATATTCAACTTAAACGGGGCCTCCCATGTTCTCAAACCCTGAACTTATGAAGTTCATCTTCGGCCGGTTGACCCTAGATGCGATCCCGTATCACGAACCCATTCTCGTGCTGACCTTTGTGGCTGTCGCGATCGGTGGCATTGCCGTGCTCGGCGCCGTTACCTACTTCCGCCTCTGGGGCTATCTCTGGAATGAATGGTTCACCAGCGTCGATCACAAGAAGATCGGCGTGATGTATGTCATTCTGGCGCTGATCATGCTGTTGCGCGGCTTTGCCGATGCCTTGATGATGCGTGGCCAGCAGGCCATGGCCTTCAATGGCAATGAAGGCTTTCTGCCGCCGCATCACTATGACCAGGTCTTCACCGCCCATGGCGTGATCATGATCTTCTTCATGGCCATGCCGTTTGTAACCGGCTTGATGAACCTCGTCGTTCCCTTGCAGATCGGCGCGCGCGACGTGTCCTTCCCGTTCCTCAACAACTTCTCCTTCTGGATGACGGTTGCAGGTGCGGTGATCGTAATGATTTCGCTGTTCGTCGGTGAATTCGCCCGTACCGGCTGGCTGGCTTATCCGCCGCTTTCGGGTGGCGATTACAGCCCCGGCGTCGGCGTCGATTACTACATCTGGGGACTTCAGGTGGCCGGTGTCGGAACGACATTATCAGGCATCAACCTGATTGCGACCATCGTCAAGATGCGCGCTCCGGGCATGACCATGATGAAGATGCCAATCTTCACCTGGACCTCGCTCTGCACCAACGTGTTGATCGTTGCCAGCTTCCCGATCCTGACTGCCACGTTGGCTCTGCTGACGCTCGACCGTTATGTCGGCACCAATTTCTTCACCAACGATCTCGGCGGCAACCCGATGATGTATGTGAACCTGATCTGGATCTGGGGTCACCCGGAAGTCTATATCCTGGTTCTTCCCGCCTTCGGCATTTTCTCCGAAGTGGTTTCGACCTTCTCCGGCAAGCGCCTGTTTGGCTATACATCGATGGTTTACGCCACGGTCTGTATTACGGTCCTGTCCTACCTGGTGTGGCTGCATCACTTCTTCACCATGGGTTCGGGCGCCAGCGTCAACTCGTTCTTCGGCATCACCACGATGATCATCTCGATCCCGACGGGCGCGAAGATCTTCAACTGGCTGTTCACGATGTATCGTGGCCGCATCCGGTTCGAAGTGCCGATGCTTTGGACCATGGGCTTTATGGTGACTTTCGTTATCGGCGGCATGACCGGCGTTCTTCTTGCCGTGCCACCAGCCGACTTCGTCCTGCACAACTCGCTGTTCCTGATCGCTCACTTCCACAATGTCATCATCGGCGGCGTGGTGTTCGGTCTGATGGCTGGCGTCACGTTCTGGTTCCCGAAAGCGTTCGGCTACAAGCTCGATCCGTTCTGGGGCAAAATGTCCTTCTGGTTCTGGTTGGTCGGCTTCTACTTCGCCTTCATGCCGCTGTATGTTCTCGGCCTGATGGGTGTAACCCGCCGCATGAGCCAGTTCGACGATCCGTCGCTGCAAATCTGGTTCATCATCGCCGCATTTGGTGCCTGCCTGATTGCGCTTGGTATCGCTTCCTTCGTCATCCAGCTCGTCGTCAGCTATTTCAAGCGCCACGAACTTGCCGACCTGACGGGCGACCCATGGAATGGCCGGACCCTGGAATGGTCGATTTCCTCGCCACCGCCAGCCTATAACTTCGCTTTCACACCTGTTGTCCACGACACCGATGCCTGGGACGACATGAAGAAGCGTGGCTATAGCCGTCCTCTGCTGGGCTTCAAGCCGATCCATATGCCGAAGAATACCGGCACGGGCGTTATCCTTGCAGGTCTCAGCGTTGCCATGGCATTCGGCCTAATCTGGTACATGTGGTGGTTGGCCATCGTGTCTTTCGTGGCGATCATTGCAGTGTCGATCTCGCACACGTTCAACTACAACCGTGACTTCTATATTTCCGCCGAAGAGGTGGTGAATACCGAAGCAACGCGGACCGCGCTTCTGGCAAGGAAGGGGTGATCAGATGGATCCCAGAACTTTAAAAACTGCAAAGCCGGAATTCTACCTGACGGAAGAGCATCATCCGGAAAGCAGCACGAACCTTGGGTTCTGGCTCTACCTGATGAGCGACTGCCTGATCTTCGCAATGCTGTTTGCCACCTATGCCGTGCTCGGTCGCAATTATGCGGCTGGCCCGGCTCCGGCCGACCTGTTCGACCTGAAACTGGTAGCGATCAATACAGCCATGCTGCTGTTTTCCTCGATCACCTATGGCTTTGCCATGCTGTCGATGGAGAAGAACAACAAGGCCGCTACGCTGATCTGGCTGGGCGTGACCGGTGTATTCGGCGCAATCTTCCTGGCGCTCGAACTCTATGAGTTCGTTCACCTGATCCATGAAGGAGCAGGTCCAAATCGCAGTGCCTTCCTGTCAGCCTTCTTTACGCTGGTCGGCACCCACGGTTTGCACGTTACCTTCGGCATCATCTGGCTGGTGACGCTGATGGCCCAGGTCGGCAAGCATGGACTGGTCGAAGCAAACCGCCGTCGCCTGATGTGCCTCTCGATGTTCTGGCACTTCCTCGACGTTATTTGGATTGGCGTATTCTCCTACGTCTACCTGCTGGGAGTGATCGGATGAACGACAATTCGCACGCACATTCGCATGGCCACGGCCATGATCATCACCATGGCGGCCACGAGGCCAGCCACGGCTCGATGAAGACCTATATGATCGGCTTTATCTTGTCGGTCATCCTGACGTCGATCCCGTTCTATCTGGTGATGAGCGGCAGCCTGACCAACAAGGCCTTGCTGGCTGGTATCGTCATGGGCCTCGGCGCCATCCAGGTCGTGGTTCATATGATCTACTTCCTGCATATGAATACCAAGTCGGAAGGCGGCTGGAACATGATGGCGTTGATCTTCACCATCATCGTTGTCGTTATCGCGCTCTCCGGCTCACTCTGGGTCATGCATCACTTGAACACCAATATGATGCCGATGAGCCCCGAAATGATGCGTAACGTCCCGTAAGGACGCCGATATCCGATCGGGCGGCATATCCATGTCGCCCGATCCGTTTCAGGACGATTGATACATGTCAGACCAGCAGGCCATCAGGCGTATTTCGATAAAGAAGGTTGCCCTATCCGGCTTTCTCCTGCTGGCAACGGCCTTGTTCATAGCCCTCGGCATCTGGCAAATTGAGCGTCTGGGCTGGAAAAAAGCATTGATCGCTCGTGTTGATGCTCGTGTTCATGCCGAACCGGTGGACGCACCATCCCCACCTCAATGGCCTTCCGTCAATCGCGACGCCGATGAATACCGCCATATCAAGACTTCCGGCATTTACGAACACGACAAGGAAACCCTGGTCTACGCCGCCACGGAATTGGGCGCGGGCTATTGGGTCATGACCCCCCTCAAGACTGAAAAAGAGGGAACCCTGTTGATCAACAGGGGCTTTGTACCGATTGACCGCAAAGACCCGACCCGCCGGGCGGAAGGTCAGATTCTCGGAAGCGTGACCGTAAGCGGCCTTCTGCGCATCAGCGAACCAAATGGAACCTTGCTGCGCTCCAATGATCCAAATGCCGATCGCTGGTATTCACGCGACGTTTCCGCCATTGCCGACAAGCGCAATCTGACCCAAGTGGTGCCGTTCTTTATGGACGCCGACAAAAGCGATGTGCCGGGCGGCTATCCGGTCGGTGGTTTAACGCAGATCCGTTTTCCCAATAGCCATCTTCAATATGCAGTAACCTGGTTTGCCATGGCCGTGATGAGCCTGGCATTCCTCTGGTTCCTGCTGAAACGCAAGAACTCCACAGAAGACGCGCACGACATGTGATCGAGGCCAAGGCTGCTGTAAACAGCAGCGCTATTTCCTAATGATCACCCAAGACGCCCCTCCCCTTCGAAGCAGCAGGATGAAACGAGAACATAAATTGTCAAACCGAGCCTAATAGTTTGACAATTCAACATGTAACTATTTGATTTAATTTATTTACTTTTCGGCATGGCGGAAGAGGTGGGATTCGAACCCACGGTACGGTCTCCCGCACGCCGGTTTTCAAGACCGGTTCCTTAAACCACTCGGACACTCTTCCTAAGCCCGATGCCGTATGCCGACATCCAGACTCTGTCTGGTTTTCAACAGAATCTCTGGCAGGCGTTATATCCAGCCGAACAGGAACGTCAACCACTTTACAGCGCGTCAATGACACAACATGCGGACCGGATTTGGCTTCAGCGCTGCTTTTGCGAGGAATAGTCCTCAAGCATCGGGTAGAGAGCGGCAAGCGCCAGAGGTATCGCCAGAAACCCCGCAGCGGAAACGCCGATTCGTTGAAACAGGATAGCCCCAACCACGCCGCCGCCGAAAAATAATCCAACCATGCGCACCAGCAGCCAAAGCTTCGCTAAATCGGCCCGGACCGGTGGGTATGTGACGTTACCATTTGAGTATCCGTTCCAATAGAACAGCTTACCAAGTTCGATGCCGGTATCGGTAACCAAGCCCGTCACGTGCGTCGTTCTAATGCGCGCACCGGAGAGTTTTGTGATGATGGCATTCTGCAGGCCCATGATGAAGCAGAGAAGCATGACGATGAAAGCGATGGCCTCGCTCTTTTCGCTGAAGCTGATCGCTCCGGAAAGGGCAAACACCCCCATCAACCACGCCTCGACCGCCAGCGGTAACGCATAGACCGACTTCAAATCCCGCCTGCGGCCCCAATTGATCAAAATTGCAGAAAAACCAGCGCCTGCAAGAAAGAAACAAAGCGCGAGCAACCCCATCAGCAAAAGTTTTAAATCGCCCAACACCAGATTGTCAGCCATAGACGAGACAATACCCGACATGTGAGAGGTATATTGACCGACCGCCATAAAGCCGCCAGCATTGGCCGCGCCAGCAATAAAGGTCAGATAAAACGCCAAATGGCGGTCGCTCGTTTCGGTGCGATCGCGATGGGCAAGACTTTTCAAGTGGCTTTTCATGATGGATACGAGTCGGGCAAGCGCCAAGTCGGCGGGTTAAAGATGCAGTTTGAGTCCGGGCTGATCGCTTTGCAAGCCCAGACACGGGCCACAGCAGCCAATCCGATGCGCCGTGGCATGATTGTGGCTCTAACCGAACATGAATAGCCGCCACATGTCGGCACTCCATCTACCATAAGCACGTAAACTTATGTAAAACTTGAACCCCTTGGTCGATTTTCACTTATAACAGGCCACCGCCACGAAGAGCTGAAAAATGACGCGTGTTCTTTTGATTGATGACGACCTGGAATTTACCGGGTTGCTTTGCGAATATCTGACGGATGAAGGGTTTGACGTACTCTCGACAGACGATGGCGCCAAGGGGCTTGCTTTCGTCGACAGTGGTGCAACCGATATCATCGTTCTCGACGTCATGATGCCGATCATGAATGGTGTCGATGTCTTGCAGAATATCCGAAAATCCAGTGAAATTCCTATCGTCATGCTGACAGCGAGGGGGGATGACAAGGATAGGATTACCGGGCTAGACCTTGGTGCCGACGACTACGTCTCCAAGCCCTGTTCGCCTGGCGAACTGGTGGCGCGGTTGCGGGCAATATTGCGTCGTACGGGCAAAACACCGCCAGAACATCCATCTCAACCGCTCAAAAGCGGCGAACTCGTTCTTTATCCGACAAGCAGGCAAGCGCATATCAATGGTGAGGCTCTCGCCTTGACCGGGACGGAATATAATCTCCTGGAACTTCTAGTCCGCAATGGTGGCAAGGTCGTTTCCAAACATGACATTTCCCAAAGCGTATTCGGCAGGCCCCTGACGCCTTTCGACCGGCGTATTGATGTTCATCTCAGCAGTATTCGCCAGAAACTCGGCCTCAGAAAAGACAAGCAAAGCTGGATCCAGTCTGTTCGTGGGCAGGGTTACATTCTGCTACAGGATAGCTGATGCCTCGGCTTTTCTGGCGTTTTTTCGTCATTGTCTGGCTTACAATCACGCTGACAACCATGCTGGGCATATCGCTTCCACGATTCAACGGCCAGCTGCCGCCGCATATGCGCATCGCTGAGGTGCAGAACGAGATCATTGCCGCACAAATCGCCGAGATGCTCCAACGCGTCGGGCCGCAGGAGACACAGGCGTTTATCCACAGCATAACACCCACAGGAGACGAGGGGCATTTCCAACTCCAGGCAGTGCCGGCAGCTGCCCCGCAAACCTGCGCCAAGGATCAATTTCCAGGCAGCATTGCCATATCCTACGCCAACCAATGCTACACCCTCACAATTGATGAATCGTCTATCAGCAATGACTGGCCACTTGTGTTGCCTTGGCTGATCGGCCTTGTCGCCAGCCTGTTTTCCGCCTACCTGTTGACGAAATACCTACTGACACCCATTGAGCGGCTTCGCCATGGGCTGAAAATGCTGGCAGAAGGCCACTTCAGCATCCGCATCCACGATCCTGTCAAAAATCGAAAGGATGAAATCGGAATTCTGACACAGCATTTCGATATCAGCGCCATGCGCCTACAGGAACTGCATGAGAGCCGAGAACGACTGTTTCATGATATTTCCCACGAACTACGCTCACCCTTGTCACGCCTGCAAGCCGTTACCGGTATCCTGAGGAAGAACCCAGTGCGCCTACCCGGCCTGCTGGATCGCATGGACCATGAAATCGAGCGGCTGGACAGGCTGGTCGGTGAGATCCTGACCATGGCCAGGCTGTCCTCCAAGACAGATGAAGAAAATCAGCTCCTGGTTATCGATATTCTCGACATTCTCGATGAGATTGTTCAGGACGCGACTTTTGAGGCACAGGAAAAGGCTGTATCAATTGATTTTCAGCGGAGTGGCAGTTTTGTCGCCGCTGTCAATGGAGAGCTTATCTATCGCGCCATCGAGAATGTCTTGCGAAACGCGATCAAATATACCGGAGAAGCGACAGTAATCCGGATTTCGGCAACCGTTTCACCGAATGGCCTGACACTCACCTTCACGGACGAAGGTCCTGGCGTCAAAGAAGATGACCTTGAAAGTATCTTTCGCCCATTTATCAGTTCAGGCAGCAGCGGCAGTGCCTCCGGATACGGTCTTGGCCTGGCAATTGCCAAGACGGCCGTCGAACGGCATGGCGGCAAGGTCTTTGCCGGCAATGTCAAGCCGAAAGGCTTGCGGATCACCATGATATTGCCTGGCGATAGCGACACACGGTCAGAATGCCACAACGCTATGCGGCAGACCTGATACCAAGGGCCATTTTCAATGGCCCTTGGTATGACGCAAAGCATTTTTGTCGTTGGAAAAGCCTATTCTCCGAAGACCATGCCCTTGGTCAACTCCAACGCCTGGCGCTCGAAAAGACCACGGTAAATGCCTGACTTCATCCTGATCAGGCTCTCATGCGTCCCCTCCTCAGCGATCCGGCCGTGATCGAAGACCAGCAGCCGGTCGAGCGCCCGCACGGTCGACAACCGATGCGCCACGACCAAGGTGGTTCTGCCCTGCATAAGCCGTTCCATAGCTTCCTGGATCAGCATTTCCGATTCCGAATCCAGGCTTGACGTTGCCTCGTCCAGAATAAGAATCGGCGCATCTGCAAGGAAGGCACGGGCGATCGCAATCCGCTGGCGTTCACCACCTGAAAGCTTGATGCCGCGCTCACCCACCAGCGTGCCGTACCCCTTCGGCAAGGCCTCGATAAAGCCATGGGCGCTGGCAAGCCTTGCAGCGGTTTCGATGTCCTGCTGGCTGGCCGAGGGCCTTGCATAGGCGATGTTTTCCGCAAGCGAGCGATGGAACAGGATCGGCTCCTGCTGCACGATGGCGATCTGCTGGCGTAACGAGGTTTGGGCAACGAGTGCGATATCCTGACCGTCGATCCGGATCGCCCCACCGTTGACGTCATGCAAGCGCTGAATGAGCTTGATGAACGTCGTCTTGCCAGAACCGGAATGGCCAACCAGCCCAACCTTCTCACCGGGCTGGATCACAACGGAAAAGTCCTTGTAGAGCGGCGCAAAATGATTGCCGTAATGAAAGGACACCCGATCGAATTCGATCTTGCCGCGTTCGATGACAACAGGTTTTGCACCGGCCACATCCACGACGCCAAGGGGTTGACCATGCAGGAAAACCAGTTCCTCCATATCATTGACTGACCGTTGCAAGTTACGGATATGCATACCAATTTCCCGCAAGTAGCCCTGCAGGATGAAAAAGGCTGTCAGCACGAAAGTGATGTCACCAGGGCTGGCCTTTCCAGCACTCCATAGCCAAAGGGCCAGACCCAAAACCCCACCGCGCAACACCATCAGCAAGGCTGCTTGCAGGCTGCCATTCAGCGTGCCGCGTGTCCAGGTGCGGCGCGTCCTGTCCTGCCATTTTTGCAGCACCCAATTCAAGCGGGTTTCCTCGCGGCTTTCCCCACCGAAGGCCTTGACCACGGCATTACAGGTCACTGCATCGGCCAAAGACCCACCCAGTTTTGTGTCCCAGCTATTGGCCATACTGGCCATTGGCGCGACGTAACGTAGAGCCATGATTGCGGTAAACAACACAAAGCAGATGGACCCAACCCCGACCAACAGGCCCATCATCGGCCAATGCCACGTCATCAGCACAGTGGAACCGATCAGCATGACAAGCGAGGGAAACAGCGCCACGAAAACCGTATCGTTCAACAGGTCGAGTGCCCACATGCCGCGCGTCACTTTGCGCACCGTCGAGCCAGCGAAGCTATTTGCATGCCAATCGCTGGAAAAGCGTTGAATGCGAGAGAAGGCATCGGCGGCAATGTCCGACATGGAGCGCAGCGTAAAGCCGATAATGGCGGTAAACGTTGCATGGCGCAGCAGGACCGCTCCGGCAGAGAGCGCCATCAACCACGCGAAAGCGGCAATAGCGCTGTCCCAGGCAAGGCTGTCATCGGCGCGACCGGAGACGACCGCGTCAACCAACCGACCGGAGAACAGTGGCGTTAACACATCTGCCAAAGTGGAAAGCAATACGGCAAACAGCATGAAAACCACACGCCCCGGCTGCCGGCGCCAATGAACCGCACAGAAACCGAAAACGCTGCGAAATGCCCCGCCACGGCGAGATTTATAACCTAAAGCCATAGGAAAATTCCGGCGCGAGCCGGCTCCGACATATGAATAGAATGGAAACCGCGCGGAAACGCGATAAAGTGGCGTTAGAGGGAGAAAATTCTATTCCCGGACAAACCTGATTCAACACAAGGTAACGGACTGACCGTTACGCACACGCAGCTTAACTGCGGATGGCGCCTGCCAACATTAAATTGGCGCTGGCCACCGGGGAGGTGGAAAAATATGCCATAAAGCCTCCCTGATTGGTGTTGAACATAAATGGTTTTTAGATCGACTCGATTCTGAAGCCAATAAGTGATTTGCAATTTTGGGATAAAACGCACTGACTGCGGTATTTCCGCAACAGCCGACCTTTCTACAAGGAGGACTGTTGCGCCGTTATTGGATGATTTCAGAAACGTCAATGACAAAGAGCGCCTACACGATAAAGCATTGTTTTCGCTTATATATCTGAAATATCCATTTCTATCATCTCACTCAGATGCTGAAAGAAGAGCTTACGGATTGGCTTGGCTGGAGCTGTTGAGTGGGTTGTCTGGTTCCACTTCACCAGGATGATAACCAATCACGTAATAGCCACCGATAAGGCACCCAATGATGAAAAGTGAGCCGACAAAAATCTGCATGCGGCGTCTTGGTTTGCTAGCGTGTTGTGTCATGTCACCTCAAAATTGTGTTTAACTTGCAATGTTTGGCAGGCATACATTCCCAGCTCCGAAGTCCACGTCTCAGCAGTGCTTCAAGGAAATGCATAAGAGCCGTCACTTCCTGTTCATCAACGCCTGCATTTCCTCGAAACGGCGGCGGCGGTCGTCTGCGCGCTCACCCGGCGAATAGCAGGTGCTGGAAATGCAGAACTTGGTCAGACCGAAAGGTGCAGTCGCTTTTTGAAACTCGCAATCGATGACATCATCCATCTTCGAGGCATCGGCATCCTGTCGCTCGGAAAAGGTGATGCGTGCCCCTGGAGGGGTCAATTCAGGAAAGCTCTGCGTCTGGCCGATTTTCACATCCGGCTTCATCAGAAAATTTTGCAGCACCGTATGACAGGCCTGCTCAAGCTGCGGCGATTGGGCCATGGCCGGCATGGCTGTGGCCAATAGAATTGGGAGAACATATTTCATCGAGAACCGCTCGCGTTTGTGAAGTCCGCAATAAAGCTTCCACAGAGGATTTTGTTCCCGAGAAGGTGAGTTCAGGCGCGCTTTTCACCTAGACGTAAGACGCCATCCCTTATGCATCGGCATATGCCCTAAAATGCGAGGCCCTAAACGCCCAGACCAAGGAACTTTTCTTGGTGGCAAACAGTTTACGGGTGAAATCAAAGACGGAAACAGGTGAGGAAATGAAAAAAATTGCCGCAATTCTGCTGTCAGCCGCGACACTGCTGACAGGTATGGCGCCGGTTGGCGCATCCGCCGCACCAACAGCGCTTTCGCAACCTGCACAGACGCAGAGCATTCCCAGTGCCACAGCACAGGGCGGCGTCCAAGTTGCGGAAAATAGTTGGGCTGACGATCGTCGCCAGCGTCGCTATGTTCCTGGTCCACGTCGCCATAGCGATCGCAATTGGGACGGCCGTCGCGGCTATAACCGCTATGATCGTGACAGATATCATCGTCGCCATAACCGCAACAACGCCGGCGCAATTATCGGTGGATTGGCCGCAGGTGCTATCATTGGCGGTGCCCTCAGCGCACGGCCACAGGGTGGAAACTCGCACACTCAATGGTGCTATAATCGCTACCGGTCCTACCGGGCCTCGGACAATACGTTCCAGCCCAATAACGGCCCACGCCGCCAATGCGTTTCACCGTAAATATCTCTTAATAACTGGAAAATGGCGCGAGACTCGGTTTCGCGCCATTTTTGCATGAAAATTCCGATCACATCGCGATGGCTTTGCTGATTTTTCAGAAAATCGCGCTAATACTTCCCAAGGCATAGCATAGCCGGATGGCTAAACGCCGGGGGGAAGAGATGACACAGCTTATCGCAAAGTGCCGGCATACCGGCCTGATCATCGCCATTCTCCTCCTCTCAAGCCTTTCCATTGGATTAATGTCAGGGGTTGCCGCGCAAGACAGCGCTAAGGTTCCGGCCAAAGCTGCAGCAGAACAGAACAATCTAGTGCCCCAGCAAGCCCTACCCGCAACCACCCCTGTATCGTCCCCATCACCTGAAGTAACCACTGCCCAAACTCCGCAGACGGGTTCCGCCACCATGGAAGCCGACATGATGACGGCTGCCTACGGGGAAGTGGCAACTGCCCTTCGGCGCGGCGGGACCGTCGCATTGACCGGCCTGCAAAGCTTGCCAGCGGCGTTTAGCAACAGCATGCAATCTTTGCATGAAGAGCAAACGGGGATGAAGGAACTCAGCCTGACGGCCGCCGGCGCGATCGTTGCCGGGCTCGCGACGGCCACCGTGTTCCTGACGGCGTTCGCACGGCTCATGCCGCGTCTTGGTCCAGATCGTGGGCCACTTGCCAAGGCCTTATTTGCAGTCCTGCGGCTTGCTGGAGATCTGCTTGCGGTCGTCATCTTCGTGGTTTTGGCGCGCAATGGCGCCAATATGGGCATGGTCTCCGGCTCATTTGGCAAAGAGGTAACCTCCAGCTTCATTCATATTGCCATGACGACCGCGATCTTTGCCAGTTTCGGCCGCCTGCTCTTCGCCAAAATCAACGGATTCGAACCGTTATTCGATATTGCCGACGCATCCTGGCACCTAAAAATGATGGTCGGCTTCGGCTTTCTGTCCGGCTTTACCCATAGCAGCCTCAATCTTGCCGACGCCCGCGGGCTAGCCCCGATGGCGGTGGATGGCTGGCTGTTCCTCAGTTCCACCATCATCACCGCCTATCTGCTGGTCTGGTTTATCGTCGGACGGAGCGACATCGCCAATTCTCATTCCGGCCATGCCAACGGATGGCAGCGTATTACCGGCAATCTCATCGCCAATTTCTATATCGTCTCCACAATTGTTATATGGCTGCTCGGTCTTCTGGTCGCCGGCACGGCTCAAAACGTCCTCTGGGTGCGCGTGTCGGGCATCAGCCAAATCGTGTTCATACTGATTCCCATCCTGCATCGCGGTGTCTCTGGCTTGTTTCAATATCTGGCAATACGACGGGAAGCCGTCTATGGTCCGGGTTTCCACTCGGTCCTGCTCTGGGCGTTGCGCATCCCGTTTTCCGGCGCAATCTGGCTGATTGGAATTCACATCACCGTCATCTTGTGGCAACCGCTTCTGGCCAATGCGGGGGTGGATGCCTCCTATTGGCTGAATCATTTGCAACAATTTGGCATTACCATTGTCTGCAGCGCCTTTGTCTGCGGCTTCCTCTGGAAGTTTTTTGACACCATTTCACCAGTCAATACTGTCAAACTGCCGGGTCACGAGGATGATGGAGAACAGAAAACCACCAGCCGATTGTCGACGGTTCTGCCTGTCGTGCGCAATCTGGTCATGGGGGCCGTCCTGGCGGTCGCGTTTCTCGTCATCCTGACCTCCCTCGGTGTGAACGTGGCACCGCTTCTCGCGGGCTTCGGTGTGCTTGGCCTGGCCGTATCATTCGGCTCGCAAGCCCTCGTCAAGGATGTCGTTTCCGGCATCTTCTTCCTGGCGGAAGATGCCTTCCGGATCGACGAATATATCGATGTCGGCAAGCTACAGGGCACTGTTGAACAGATTTCCCTGCGCTCGGTTCGTTTACGCCACCACAATGGCCCTGTGCATACAGTGCCGTTCGGCCAGATCGCCGCCGTTACCAATTACAGTCGCGATTGGGGCACGATTAAATTCGAATTGCGCTTCGACCGCGACGCCGATCTGGAAATGATCCGCAAGACTGCCAAGAAAGTTGGTCTATCCCTGTTGGAAGAGCCGGAATTTGCGGGTGATTTTCTCATTCCTCTCAAGATGCAAGGCATTCAAGAGGTCAACGAAAATTCCATGGTCATCCGCTTCAAGTTCACGTGTCGGCCCGGCAATCCCAGCCTGATCAAGCGCGAAGGCATCAAGCGTCTGCTCGCAGCATTCAAGGCGGCTGGTCTCAATCTGGCCTCCAATGCTGTTGTCGTGCGCTCCGATGGAACGGCGATCAATGATGCCGCTGCGGCCTCAACCCTATCCGCAAAAGCCGCCAACGCGCCTTGATAGGCGTTTGGATTAACCTTCTCCAATCGACGGTTCCCTTCTGCAGGGTACAATTCATCGTGATCAGAAATGCAAGACTGATTGCAACCGTAATGCGACAACGGTCGTCAGGCCCTTCATTCCCATGCGAATAGGCGTTGGCAACCGTCATTTTAGACAGAAGATACAGCTAAACCGTTCAGCAGCCGCAGACCTTCCAACCGAGAGTAACTTGACTTCAATACTCAGCTTACCTAACCAAGGGTCAGATTTGTGACTTCCTTCTGCCCTTCGACAAGGAGACTGACTTGAAAATCTCTCGTATTTCTAGCTTGAGCGCTATGGCTGTTCTTTCCGCCCTGTTCACCACGACTGCAATTGCACCGGCTTTCGCCGCCGATGGCGATGGCATTGTGGTCTACAATGCCCAGCATGAAAGCCTGGGCCGGGAATGGGTCGAAGCCTTTACCAAGCAGACGGGCATCAAGGTCACGATGCGCCAGGGCAGCGACATGCAATTTGCCAATCAGCTCTTGCAGGAAGGCGAAGCCTCACCCGCCGATGTGTTTCTGACGGAAAATTCACCAGCCATGGCGCTGGTTGATCAAGCTGGGCTGTTTGCTCCTGTTGATGCCGATACGCTGTCGCAGGTTCCGGAAGAGTTTCGCCCCGCCAATGGCCAATGGGTCGGCATTGCCGCCCGCTCCACGGTGTTTGCCTATGACAAGACCAAGCTCAGCGAAGACAAGCTGCCGAAATCCCTGCTCGATCTTGCCGATCCGGCGTGGAAAGGCCGTTGGGCAGCCTCTCCCTCCGGTGCGGATTTCCAGGCCATCGTCAGCGCTCTCCTGGAGCTGAAGGGTGAGGAAGCGACCGCCAAGTGGCTGAAGGCCTTGAAGGAAAATGCGACCTTCTACAAGGGCAACAGCGTTGCCATGAAGGCTGTGAATGCCGGTGAAGTCGAAGGCGCGGTGATCTATCATTATTACTGGTTCGGCGATCAGGCCAAGACCGCAGAAAACAGCGGTAACGTGGCACTGCATTATTTCAAGCATCAGGACCCGGGCGCCTTTCTCAGCATTTCCGGCGGCGGCATCATCAAGTCCACCCAACATATGAAGGATGCCCAGGCCTTATTGAAATTCATCACCAGCAAGGAAGGTCAGGCGATCCTGAAAACCGGCACGTCTTATGAATATGCCGTGGGCAAGGGTGCGGAATCGAATGCCAAGCTGGTGCCGATCAAGGATCTGGACGCTCCGAAGGTTGAGCCGACCAAGCTGAACAGCAAGAAGGTCACTGAAATGATGACGGCAGCCGGCATTCTCTAAAACAGAAGGCACCTATTACGGCAACCGGCCCCGCCGACTGCAAGGCGTCTCCTTCACTTCGAAACTATTGTCTTTCCCTCAAGAAAGGCTTAGGGCAATCGCCAGTCGGCGATTGCCTTTTTTAGAGTGATTTTGGCTTTTCCAGACACCGCCCGCATCGATATTGCCATAACAAGAAGATCGAATACCGTTGTTGCAGGACAATAGGCAAACAGCGCCAAAAGCGCAGACAAAGATAACGGCAGGGCGCCAGCACCGGCCCGCCGGGCATATCGGTCTGCTGGCGATTGCCGGTCTCGTCGCCGCCTTCAGCCTTGTGCCACTTGGTTTTATCGCCTGGGTCACAGTCGATGTCGGCTGGGAGACGGTGAAAGCCCTGGTCTTTCGCGGTCGTGTCGGCGACCTGCTGATCAATACGGTCCTGCTGGAAGCAGCAACCATTCCCATTACCATCGTGCTTGCCGTGGCCCTCGCCTGGCTGATCGAGCGGACACGCCTGCCCTGGGCCGGGCTTTGGTCCTGGCTGATGGTGACACCGCTTGCTGTTCCGGCTTTCGTGCACAGCTATGCCTGGATCGGCATTTCACCCGGCATGCATGGGCTGTGGAGCGCTGTGTTCATTTCGGTGCTCGCGTATTTCCCGTTTCTCTACCTGCCTGTTGCCGCCTCTCTTCGTCGGCTCGATCCGGCCATCGAGGATGCCGCAGCCTCCCTAGGCCTTGGACCGTGGCAAGTGTTCTTCCGCGTGGTCTTGCCGCAATTGCGTCTGGCCATTCTCGGGGGCGCATTGCTCGTGGCGCTGCACCTGTTGTCCGAATACGGCTTGTTCGTAATGATCCGGTTCGACACCTTTGCGACCGCCATCGTCGACCAGTTTCAATCGGCCTATAACAGCCCCGCCGCCAATATGCTGAGCGGCGTTCTGGTGTTCTGCTGCTTGCTGCTCCTGGGTCTTGACGGGCTTTTGCGGGGCAGCGAACGCTATGCACGTGTCGGCTCCGGCGCCATCCGGCCGTCTCCGCGTCACGAGCTGGGCGGCTTTGTCGTTCCAGCCTTGTTGCTGCTGCTCAGCGTGACGGCGCTGGCGCTTGGCGTTCCTGTCTACACACTGTTGCGGTGGCTCTATATTGGCGGTTTGCGGGTCTGGCAGAATGACATGGTCAGCGCCGCCTTCTTTGAGACCATCGTGCTGGCACTGACCGGCGGCATTCTCTCAATGCTGGCCGCAGCACCGATGGCCTGGTTGTCGGTGCGCGCACCCGGACGCCTGCAAAAGCTGCTGGAGGCCTGCCATTATTACGTCGGCTCTCTGCCCGGCGTCGTCGTGGCATTGGCATTGGTGACCATTACCGTTCGAGTCGCGCTGCCCTTCTACCAGACATTCGCAACGCTGATCGCTGCCTATATCCTGCTTTTCCTGCCGCGTGCCATGGTTGGTTTGCGCTCCAGCATTTCGCAAGCGCCGGTGGAGCTGGAAAGGGCCGCCATGAGCCTTGGCAAAAACCCGACTCAGGCTGTCTGGCTGACCACGATGCGGCTGGCAGCCCCCGGAGCCGCCGCCAGTATCGCGCTGGTTGCCATGGGCATCACCAATGAACTGACCGCTACGCTGATGCTCGCCCCCAATGGCGTCGACACGCTTGCCACCAAATTCTGGTCACTGACCAGCGAAATCGACTATGTGGCAGCGGCGCCCTTCGCCCTGATGATGGTGGTCCTCTCCCTGCCCCTTACCCTGCTTTTGCAGTCGCAATCCAAACGCACGGCTGGCCAATGACTTTTCTCGATATTCAATCCGTCAGCAAACACTATGGTCATGTGCAGGCATTGAACGATGTTTCGCTGGCTATTCCCGCCGGCAGTCGCACCGCCATTGTCGGACCTTCCGGCTCGGGAAAAACAACGCTTTTGCGGCTGATCGCCGGCTTTGAAATGCCAGATTCGGGCCGGATCAGCCTTGGCGGCGCGCTTCAGGCTGAGCCGGGCTTCATGCAGCCTGCCCATAAGCGCGGCATCGGCATCGTTTCTCAGGATGGCGCGCTGTTTCCTCATCTGAGTGTTGCCGACAATATCGGCTTCGGATTTGAACGCGGCTTGAAGAACCGCGATGAGCGGATCAGGAATTTGGCCGAAATGGTCGAGCTCGATCCCACCATGCTGGCCCGGCGTCCTCATCAACTCTCAGGTGGCCAGCAGCAAAGGGTGGCACTGGCGCGCGCTCTTGGCCGTCAACCACGATTAATGTTGCTGGATGAACCGTTTTCCGCACTGGACACGGGTTTGCGGGAAACCATGCGCAAGGCAGTGTCGAAACTGCTTGCCTCAGCCGGGATCACCACCATTCTCGTCACCCACGACCAGACAGAGGCACTGTCCTTCGCTGATCAGCTTGCAGTCTTGCGTGACGGCAAGCTGGTGCAGGCTGGCGCCCCCAGAGACCTTTACGAGCGCCCAATTGACCGCCAAACGGCGCTTTTCCTGGGCGAAGCCATCGTTGTTCCCGCAATATTTGCAGCCGGGAAAGCCAATTGTGCGCTTGGAGCAATCCCGGTGGAAGACGACAACACCGGCAACGGCGATATCATGTTACGCCCGGAACAGATCTGCATCAAACCGGTGATGACAGATGCAAGCAGGCCAGTGAGGGTGCTGGATGTCGAGTTTTCCGGTGCGAGCGGCACGGTGACCTTGCAATTGCAGGGTAACGATGCGGCAACGCCAACCCTTTCCGTGAGGATGTCGCGCCTTGATCTGCCAATGCCGGGCGATCTCTCCTATTTGACCGTCATCGGCAGCGCCCACGTCCTGCCGCCAGAATAAGCCGTATGATTAGCTGTTAAAATGCAAAACGCCGTGCCTCTGTCTGAGGCACGGCGTTGATATGCATTCTGCGCCTAGGATCTGTCAGGTTCAGATTGAACCAGACAGATCCTAGGTTGTTTTGTTTTCGTTTGTCTTTTCGGGAAAACCGGGTTCCATTTTTCCCTGACAAACTCTCATCATCTCCATCATCAGGAATGACGCAGTCGTCATCGGTCTCTCACGTCAATCGACGTCATCAAAACCTATGCCGCTCCCAACTGGATCAGATGAAGAACCGGCAATGATTTCCCGCTTGCCGACATGATTTGCTGGACCAACCAGACCTTCTCGCTCCATGCGTTCCACCAGTGAAGCGGCGCGGTTATAGCCAATCGAAAGACGACGCTGGATATAGGAGGTAGAGCATTTTTGATCCCTCAGTACCACCTTGACGGCCTTTTCATAGACCTCATCGCTCTCATCGCTACCACCGCCAACCGGGGCGCGGTCGTAAGCCTCTTCAACGGCCGGTGCGCTGGCCATGGGTTCGCCGCCGTCTTCCTCGGTCACCGTGCCGAGATATTCAGGACGACCCTGCGTTTTCAGATGCGCCACGACTTGCTCGACTTCGGCATCCGAGACGAACGGACCGTGGACGCGGCAGACCCGGCCACCGCCAACCATGTGCAGCATATCACCCTGGCCCAGCAGATGTTCCGCACCCTGCTCGCCCAGAATGGTGCGGCTGTCGATCTTGGATGTCACCTGGAAGGAAATCCGGGTCGGGAAATTCGCCTTGATCGTGCCGGTGATGACATCAACGGACGGCCGCTGGGTCGCCATGATCAGGTGAATGCCCGCAGCGCGCGCCATCTGCGCCAGACGCTGGATTGCGCCTTCAATTTCCTTGCCCGCCACCATCATCAGGTCGGCCATTTCGTCAACAATAATGACGATATAGGGCATGTGCGACATGTCGAGATCCTGATCCTCATAGAGGATCTCGCCCGAATGACGATCAAATCCGACCTGGACGCTGACGGTAATCACCTCGTTCTTCTCGCGCGCCTGGGCAGCACGGGCGTTATAGCCATCGATATTGCGCACGCCGAGCCGCGACATCTTGCGGTAGCGGTCTTCCATTTCGCGAACCGCCCACTTCAACGCCATGACGGCCTTTTTCGGATCGGTCACGACGGGGGTCAGAAGATGCGGAATGCCATCATAAACAGAGAGCTCCAGCATTTTCGGGTCGACCATGATCAAACGGCATTCCTCCGGCTTTAGCCGGTAGAGCAGCGACAGGATCATCGTGTTAATCGCCACCGATTTGCCTGAACCCGTCGTGCCTGCCACCAGAAGATGCGGCATCTTGGCGAGTTCAGCGATAACAGGTTCGCCGCCAATCGATTTGCCGAGGCAAAGCGCCAGCTTGAACCGGCTTTCCCAATAATCCTCGCATTCGATCAGTTCGCGTAGATAAACGGTTTCTCGCACAGCGTTGGGCAATTCGATGCCGATGACATTGCGACCGGGGACGACGGCAACACGGGCCGAGAGCGCCGACATCGAGCGGGCGATATCATCGGCAAGGCCGATGATCCGCGACGATTTGATGCCCGGAGCCGGTTCAAATTCATACAGTGTCACGACAGGACCGGGGCGCACGTCGATGACCTCGCCGCGAATGCCGAAATCTTCCAGCACGCTTTCCAGCAAACCGGCGCTCTGCTCCAGCGCTTCCGGCAACATGGCCTCGGCACGGGCAGCCGGCGGCTCCTGCAACAGGCTGATCGACGGGAATACGAAATCACCATCGAAGGGATGATGACGGTTCATTTCCAAGCCGCCAATGGCGCGATTGGCCCTGATGGCTTCCGAAACGGGACGAGCGACCGCCACAGGCGCCAAAACGATCGGTTGAGCTTCAACAAAAGAAAGGTCTGGAACGACTTCCACCGGCTGAGCAGGCTCTTCCCAAGGGGCTAGATCGACAGAAGCCGCTTCTGCTACGTCAGCAACAATTTCGGGCTCTGCGGCGAGTTCAACAACATGCTCCACGACGGGTGCAGGCAGAACAGGCTGCTCAGCATTCTCTTCGACAACGATTGCAGGAGCAGGCACGGAAATGGCCTGTTCCGCGCCATGGCGCACCCGGATCTCCCGATAAAGCGCAGCCACCGAGCCGCTAACCGGCTGTGATGCGGGTTCCGTTGCGGGAATAGGCGTCCATACCGGCGCCAAAACAACCGGGGCAGCCTCCACTTCGGTGGATAGATCGAAGGGATCGGAGAGCATTTCGAAAAATGCAAAATCGGACACCGACAGCTGCGCTGTAGCGACAACAGGCGCCGCCTGCGCTTCACCCGCGGAGTTTTCCTCAGCAGCGGCGACCGACAGGCTCTCATTGCGCAGGTTCAACTCGATATTCTCTGCCATGCGCATAGCTGCCGCCGCCTGACGCAACCGTAGCGCCTCCGGCAATTGCGCCAGTTCCGCACCGATAGATTCGATTCTCTGTGAATTCGGCAAGGGCCGCACCAGCGTCTCCGGCGAAAATTGTGGGGCAATTACGATCTGCGGCAATTGAACCACCTCAGCCTGGGCAGACTCATGATCCTGAACAGGTTCAGCCACGGGCACCTCTGCAACGGGCCGCGGCGGACGCGCATTCACCGGCCTAGGCGGCGGCGCACGGCGCGGCACGATGAGCGGACTGCCCGTCTTCGGCAATCCAAAAAAGCTGGCATTTTGCGCAGTGGAATCAGCACCAATAGCAGCAGCAGAGGCGGGCATCGCCGTGCTGGACGCCAGATCAGGAGACGAGGTAGCGGCAGGCGTGGATACGCGAGCCTGATCGACAGCTTTCTGCAGGGCAGCAACCACCGCCGCCTGCTCGGCTGCGGCCTCAGCTTCCCGGCGCTTGTTAATGGCGGCTTCCGGTGTGCGGGTAAAGCGCACATTCGGCCCCAAGACGAAGGCAGACTGCCATGGCTCCAGCGGTCCGTTCGGACCGGCCAGACGCGCCTGATCGGCAGAAGGCACCACACCAGACTGCGGATCGTCATGACCGGTCTGATCGGAAGAACGGGGACTATTCTGTGTTGGAACGCGCATGATGCCTAACAGTTCATTTGGAATGGTTCTTGTCCCCTATAGAAGTAAAAAATAAAGGTTAATCACTCCTTTCCAAGCCGCATCATATGTGGGCAAAGCCTTGCGAAACCCCGCGTATAACCCATTGTTTTTCAATGAGTGACAGGAAGAGCACAGATCAAAGCCCACCTTCAGCGCCTTGAAAACAGGGGATAATCGCAGTCAGAAATTTTTTCGCCTCGGTTAGGCCTGCGCACCCATTTAATTCGTCTGGCGAGAAGCAGGGCGACGGGGACCACCCCATTCTTCATCGTTCTCGAAGGAATGCCACTGGTTTCCCCATCAGCTTAGACGAATCGGCAGTAGCCAGGCCGGACTGGACATGGCAGATTCCACGGCACGGATAGCGAGGAGACCATCATGACCGAACCATTCACCGCAATCGTCATCGATACCGTCGAGGGCAAGCCAAAAGGCGTCTTTCGGCAATTGACGCTGGCGGATCTGGCCGATCACGATGTGCTGGTGGAAGTTGCCTATTCGACCTTAAACTATAAGGATGGATTGGCCTTTACGGGCGCCGGTCGGATTGCCCGGCGCACGCCTATCATCGCCGGTGCCGATCTTGCCGGAACGGTGGTGGACTCGCGCTCGTCGGATTGGAAACCCGGTGACCGCGTGGTCGTCAACGGGTTTGGCATGACTGAAACCGAAGGCGGCGGCTATAGCCGCTACCAGCGGGTCAAACCGGAATGGTTGCTGCGGCTGCCTGAAGGCTTCTCATTGCAAGATGCGATGGCCATCGGCACGGCTGGCTATACCGCAGCGCTGGCCGTGTTAGCCCTGGAAGATTGGGAGGCAATTAAGCCGGGAAATGGTGAGGTTCTGGTGACAGGGGCTGGCGGTGGCCTTGGCTCCATGGCCGTCAGCCTTTTGGCTTCGCGGGGTTATCAGGTAACGGCATCCTCTGGCAGGCCTGAAACCCATGATTACCTGAAAGCGCTTGGGGCCAGCCAATTCGTTGACCGAGCTGATTTGGCGCAAAAGGCCGGTGCCTTACAAAAAGAACGTTGGACCGGTGCAATCGATAGCGTTGGTTCCACCACACTTGCCAATGTCATCGCCCAAACGGTCTACAATGGTGCCGTTGCAGCCTGCGGGTTGGCTGGCGGTGCCGACCTGCCTGCCACAGTCATGCCATTCATCCTGCGTGGGGTGGCCCTGCTTGGCATCGATTCCGTCATGACGCCGATGGAAAAACGTATTCGCGCCTGGGAGTTTCTCGATAAAACCCTCAACCGCGACCACCTGGCAGCTATGACAACCATCGAACCAATGTCCAATTTACCCACACTGGCTGAGGCGATCCTTGCTGGAAAAACCCGTGGCCGGGTGGTGATCGATGTGACGAAATAGTCATTTTATACCAAGGCTCGAAGATGCTCGCACATCCTAGCCTTGGTAGGCATTGCGAATATCTCAAATGCTTGCACCGTTTGAGATATTTGCAGAAGGAATCCGATGAGCACTCTTCAACGAGTCATCGTATTAGGCAAACGGCGGGTTTCACTGTTCCGCCGGATATCAGGCAGGTTTACCAAGCCGGGCGATGGCGCCGATTAATTGCAGACCGGTTTTTGTGGCGGCCCCCGTCGCCACAACCATCTGCGGCAGCAGCAACCATTCCAAGGCCCAGGCGGCTCCAGAGCGTTCCTGTTCATGCACAAGGCTTTGATGCAGGCCAGCAATCTGTACGGCATTGAAACGGGCAAGCGTTACCAGCGTTTCCGCACCGACAGGGTTTTGCTTATGCGGCATGGCCGAGGAGCCGCCGCCGCCGGTCAATTGAATTTCACCGCCCATTTCCGCCAGAAGCGCCACATCCTGGCCAAATTTGCCAAGGCTGCCTGAAATCAACGACAGAAGATCGGCAAAGGCGACGATCCGGTCGCGCTGGCTATGCCATTGCGGCGCATCCTCAAGGCCAAGCAGTTCGGCCAGTCTGGCGCGCACCGCAGGGCCTTTGTCGCCGAGCTTTTCCAATGTTCCCGCAGCACCTCCAAATTGCAGGGCAAAACCATCGCCAAGCAAAGCCTGCAAGCGGGAGCGGTGCCGTTGCAAAGGTCCAGCCCAGGCAGCGATCCGGTCTGAGACCGTAATCGGGATGGCCGCTTGCATGCGGGTATGGCCCATCAGAGCACTCTGCCCAAAAGCGGCATCCAACTGCTCGAACCCAGCGATCAATGCCGCCAACCGCTCGTCGAGGAGTCCCGCCGCCATCTTCAGACGCAGCACGAGGCTGGTATCGATGACATCCTGACTGGTCGCGCCAAAATGCAGTTTTGCTGCGCTTGTCCCGCCGACAGCTTTGCGCATCTGGCCGACCAATTCGGGAATGACCACGCCATCGCGTGCCGTGGCCGTTTTCAAGGCATCGAGATCCGCTGTGAAACGGGCAAGGCCCGACTGGATCGCCGTGGCATCCCCCGGCTCAATCACCCCGGCCTCACCTTGAGCCGTGGCCAGCGCCGCCTCAAAGGACAGCATGGCGGCAATATCTGCCTGCCCGGCAAACAAGGCCGCAAAAGCCTCATCGCCAAACAGGCCGGAGAGGAAGGGGTGTTCAAATGGGGAAATGCTCATGATGCCAATCAGATATCGAAGAAGACTGTTTCGTTTTCGCCTTGCAGGTGAATATCGAACACGTAATCATTGCCCTGCTTTTTGGCAATCAGTGTCGGAATACGCACCTTGTGCTCGATACGCGCCAGAAGCGGATCTTCGGCATTGGCCGCCTCTTCCTCCGGGAAATACATGCGTGTCTGCAAGCCGATATTAATCCCGCGTGCCACGACCCAGAAGGTCACATGCGGTGCCATCCAACGCCCTCCAGCAAAGGGAACCTTGCCCGGCTTGATGGTGTGAAAGACGAATTCCCCGGTTGCCATATCGCCTGGACAACGAGCCCAACCGAGGAAATTCGGATCGGCCTTGCCGCCGGTTTCGGACGGGCTGTTGTAAAGCCCATCGCTATCGGCCTGCCATATTTCAATCAGCGCGTCTTTCAGTGCATTCCCGCCACCATCATAAACATAACCGCGAATGGTGATACGCTCGCCACGGGTTTTGTCGTTATAAAGCGGACCGGAGCCAAGATCTTCTTTGAAGATGCCTTCAATGCCGGAGAAATTCGGTGTGCAACCGATATGAACGTACGGACCCGCCGTCTGCGAGGGCGATTCCTTCAGGTAACCGAGAGGCTGTACCATATCAGTTGCCCTCCTTGCGATTTTCAAACAATGTGGAACGGCGTCCGCGCAAGACGATATCGAATTTATAGGCGCGCATGTCCATCGGGATAGCCGCATTCATATCAAGCGGCGCCACCAGGCGTTTGATCGCCTCTTCATCCGGAATGGTTTTGACGATCGGACACAGCCAGATCATCGGATCACCTTCGAAATACATCTGGGTGATCAACCGCTGGGCAAAACCATGACCGAAAATGGAAAAATGAATATGCGCCGGGCGCCAATCATTGACGCCGTTCGGCCAGGGATAGGCACCGGGCTTAATGGTCTTGAACCAGTAATAGCCGTTCTCATCGGTGATGGTACGCCCTACCCCACCGAAATTTGGGTCGAGCGCTGCCAGATAGGTTTCCTTCTTGTGACGATAACGCCCACCGGCATTGGCCTGCCAGAATTCGACCAGGGCACCGTTTACACCGACCCCACGCTCGTCCAGCACCCGGCCATGCACCAGAATGCGCTGGCCAATCGCCATTTCGCCTGGTTTGGCATAGTTGAGGATCAGATCGTTATCGGTCTCGTTCAACAGGCTGTGCCCGAAGACCGGTCCGGTAATTTCGCTCTTTGTGCCTTCAAGCGAAATCAGCGCCCGCTGCGGTGAGCGCAGCACACTGGTCTTGTACCAGGGGGCATAGGCCACCGGATGCATATCCCGGTCACGGGCAAAAAATGGCCCGGTTTCCGGTAGGGAATTTTTCATGTCTTTCCTCCTCAAGTTTCTCCGTCGCAGGCTTCGTGGTGCCAGTTATAGCTCAGGCTGCTTCGGAATCCATTTGCGCGTAAACGCCCTTGGCGATCTTGAACGCATGGTTTGCGGCCGGAACGCCCGCATAGATCGCCACATGCATCAGCGCTTCGCGAATATCCTCGCGGGTTGCCCCGGTATTGACCGTGGCGCGAATGTGCATCGCCACTTCCTCGTCCTGACCAAGTGCCGCCAGAAGCGCAATTGTTACCATCGACCGCTCGCGTTTCGACCACTGGTCGCCCGACCACACGGTTCCCCACGCACCCTCGGTAATCATCGTCTGGAAGGGCTGATCGAAGGCGGTTGCCGCCGCTGTTGCCCGATCCACATGGGCGTCACCCAGCACGGAACGCCTGGTTTTCATACCGCGCCGATGCGCCTCTGATGCCGTGTCTGTTTTGTCCGTCATGTCTGCTCTGTCTCCGCAACTATCTTGTATCTTGCCTTCAGTGTCAGGCTAACTCATCCAAAAATGGCAGCAAGGCCGCAACATAGGCGTCCGGTTGCTCAAGGCAGGGGATATGACCCGCCTTAGACACGACCGAAAACCGGCTGCCCGCAATCAAGTCCGCCAGAGATTGCACCAGAGCCGGCGGGGTCGAGCCATCCTCGTCACCCACAACGCAAAGCGTTGGAACGGTGATGGCCGGTGCTTGCTCAGTGAAATCGGCATCGCGCAGTGCAGCGCATGTACCGCAATAGCCTTCTACTGGCTGACGCAGCAACATCGTGCAGCAGCCCGCATAAAGCGAATTATCCGTCGTGCGGAACGGTGCCGTGAACCATCTTTCCATAATCGGCTCAAGCAAGGACCCGATACCGTTGTTTTGAATGGTCGCTATCCGGTTGTTCCACATTTCAGCAGAACCGATCTTATGGGCGGTATTGCTGAGGATAAGCGCCCGCACCAGATCCGGACGGCTGGCGTAAAGCCCCTGCGCAATCATGCCGCCGACAGAAAGCCCAACGACAATCACCTGCTTCAACGAAAGATGGTCCAACAATGCGGCCATGTCATCGACATGCGTTGCCATCGAATAGGGAGGATTGCCGAGATCCGACAGGCCATGACCGCGCTTGTCATGCAGCACAAAGGCGTAACGATCCTGGAGCCGATCCATAACCTCGTCCCAGATCCGGAAATCCGTGCCGAGTGAATTGGCAAACGCAATCACCGGCTTGCCGCTCTCTAGGCCAACCGTGTTGTAGTGAATAACCGCATCCGTCGTCTTTAAAAATTTCATACCGTATCCTCCGAAATTGATCTTGCGACAGCAAATCGGTTAAGTAAAATGACATTATCGCCGCCATTGATAACCCTCAGGTTATGAGAGATATGATCGACCAGCGCATCAAGTTTCGCCATCTTCAAACCTTTGTCGAGGTTGCGCGCCAGAAAAGCGTGGTGAAATCCGCCAATTTATTGCATGTCAGCCAGCCTGCGGTCACCAAAACGGTTCGTGAGCTGGAAGAAATCTTAGGGGTCAGCCTGTTTGAGCGCGAGGGACGCGGCATCCGCATCACGCGCTATGGTGAGGTCTTTCTGCGCCATGCGGGCGCAACGCTGGCGGCCTTGCGCCATGCAGTTGATTCGGTTTCCCAAGAAGCGGCCAAGGCTGGGCCGCCGGTGCGGGTCGGTGCCTTGCCCACTGTTGCCACCCGCATCATGCCCCAGGCCATGACCGCGTTCCTGACGGAAAATACCGGAAGCCCGATCAAGATCGTCACCGGCGACAATTCAGTCCTGCTCGAACAATTGCGCATTGGAGAACTGGACCTCGTGGTTGGCAGATTAGCAGCACCTGAGAAAATGGCAGGATTTTCCTTCGAGCATCTCTATTCGGAACCCGTGGTTTTCGTCGTCCGGTCCGGCCATCCATTGCTGACGGGCGAAACGGCACCGTTTGAGCGGATGCGTGAGTTTCCAGTGCTGATGCCAACCCGCAACTCGATCATCCGCCCCTTGGTTGACTATTTCCTGATCGCAAATGGTGTAGCCACCCTGCCCAACCAGATCGAAACTGTCTCCGATTCCTTTGGCCGAGCCTTTCTGAAAATCAGTGATGCCATCTGGGTGATTTCCGAGGGTGTCGTGGCGGGCGACATCGCAGAAGGGACGATTTGCGCCCTGCCGATAGATTGCTCCCCGACACGCGGTCCGGTTGGCTTGACCGTCCGCGCCGACGCCATGGCAACGCTGCCGCAATCACTGCTTATGCAAGCAATCCGTGATGCGGCAGCAGCCATTATGCCTTGATTGCCTGATCAGTAAGGCAAGCCGACATAGTTTTCAGCCAATGACGTAGATGCGGCACGGGAGTGAACGAGATAATCCAGCTCGGCTTCCTGAATGCGCTGCCCGAAATCGCCGGTATCAGGAAAACGGTGCATCATGGTGGTCATCCACCAGGAAAACCGCACGGCCTTCCAGACGCGCGCCAGCGCCCGAACCGAATAATCATCAATCCCGGCGCTGGACTTATCGGCGTAGAATTCAATCAGGCCTTCGCTGAGATAGTGGATATCGCTGGCAGCAAGATTAAGCCCCTTGGCACCAGTCGGCGGCACGATATGGGCGGCGTCACCGGCCAGGAACAATCGGCCGAACCGCATAGGCTCAGTGACGAAAGAGCGCAGAGGCGCAATCGATTTCTCGAAGGATGGCCCGGTCACCATGGCTTCGGCATGCTCTGCCGGAAGACGGCGGCGCAACTCATCCCAGAACCGGTCGTCGCTCCAGTCTTCAACCTTGTCTTCCAGCGGGCACTGCACATAGTAGCGGCTACGGGTGTTGGACCGCATGGAACACAGCGCAAAGCCGCGCGGATGGTTGGCATAAATCAACTCATGGGCCACCGGTGGCACCTCGGCCATCACACCCAGCCAGCCGAATGGATAGATCCGCTCGAATTCCTTGATGGCGCCCTGGGGCACCGATTTGCGGCTAACGCCATGAAACCCGTCACAGCCAGCGATGAAATCGCAGTCAATCCGGTGGCTGACGCCGTCTTTCTCATAGGTGACATAGGGGCTTTCGCCCGAGAAATCGTGCGGTTCAACGTTTGCGGCATCGTAGATGGTCAAGGCACCGGCTGCATCGCGCTGGTCCATCAGATCGCGGGTCACTTCGGTCTGGCCATAGACCATAACCCGGTCGCCGCCGGTCAAATTAAAGAGATCGATGCGGTGATCACGCCCATCGAATGCCAACGAAAAACCGTCATGCGGCAGACCTTCGCGATGGAGGCGATCGGCAGCACCGGCCTTTTCCAGCATGCCCACCATACCCTGTTCCAGCACGCCGGCGCGGACCCGGCCAAGAATATAGTCGCGGCCGACGCGGTCGATGATGACGGTTTCTATGCCCTTGCGATGCAACAATTGCCCCAGCAACAAGCCAGAAGGGCCTGAGCCAATAATGACGACTTGAGTACGCATGATATCCTCCCGAATTTGCTCCTGATCAAGAAACTGACCGTTTCGTCCCTTCAGCTCAATGGACTTTTCAATCCAAAAATTGCACTATTCGACCATGAATGAAGGATGCTGAAACCATGGCCGCGATACCCACTTACAAGCTATATGGCGAAAAAACCGCGGTTTCCGGTGAGTTTTTGCTGCATTGCGAAACACTTTTTTCCCGCAGCAGTTTGTATCGCTTCGAGATCGACCTCCACCGACACGAGAATTTTCTGCAAATTCTGTACATTTCGGAGGGCCAGGGAGATGCCACGCTGGACGGCGAAGTGATCGGCATTACCCCACCAGCCGCCATCGTCGTTCCACCGCTGTTTAGCCATGGATTTCGGTTTTCGCGTGCAATCAAGGGCATGATTATCACCGTTCTGCCAGCCGCCCTACCGCTTGCCGTTCGAACCAGTCTGAAACAGGCTTTGCCTCTGCCTCTCCATATGCCTTTAGAAGGCGAGCCGTGCGCATCCGAAATCGGCCTATTGATGGAACGGATCGCCGAAGAATATGCTGGCATAAAGCCGGGGCGCAACGGGTTACTTGAGGCTTATCTTGCGACCGTCGTGCTTCTGCTGGCAAGGCAGGCCGCACCGGACGCCTCTTCAGATCGGTTGACGCTAACGGCCAATGACCGGCGAATGGAAAAGCTTACCGCACTGATTGCCGCTCATTTTCGCAGCCACAAAACCGCGGCCTTCTACGCACGGGAAATGGGCCTTTCACCCACCCATCTGAACAGGCTTGCCAAGGCTGGAACCGGCGCAACCCTGCAACAATTGATCGCTCGCAAGCAGCTGGAAATCGCCCAGCAGGAGTTGATCTTCAGCCAAACCAGTATTCAGGCTATCGCACTCAACCACGGCTTTACCGATCCCGCCTATTTTACCCGTTTTTTCACCCGGGAAACCGGCCTGACGCCCCGAGCCTGGCGCCTGGCGGAACGGCAGAAACTCCAAAACCTGAGCGACCGCGCGCAGGCAGAGATCAGCGAAGTAACGGCTTCAGAATAGCTTGTGTCGCCAGCAGCGCCGGCAGATAGCGCTCAGCCATTTCCGATGCGGGAATAAGGGCGGCGGGCGCACCGATATTGATAGCCGCCACCATCTGGCCCCGGCTATTGTAAACCGGGACCGCAATAGAACAAAGGCCGATTTCCAGCTCCTGATCGATGATGGCATAGCCTTGACGGCGCACATGGGCAATTTCGGCAATAAGGTCTTCCGGGTCAGTTCGGGTGAACACCGTATTGGCCTTCAACACCGACGCCTCCAGAACGGCCCTAACCTCCGTATCGCTCACTCCGGCTAGCAAAACCCGCCCCATAGAGGCAGAATAGGCTGGCAAGCGGCTTCCCGGCATAAGATTGATCGACATGACGCGCCGTTGTGAGGCGCGGGCGATGTAGACGATCTCTGTGCCATCGAGAACGCTCGCCGACGCACTCTGCCCAACTTTTTCACTGAGCTGATCGAGATGCGGCTGGAGAATAGCAGGCAACGGGGTCGCCGAGAGCCAGGCATGACCGAGCCGCAGGATCTTTGGTGTCAGGGAGAAAAACTTACCGTCATAATCGGCATAGCCCAACTGAGAAAGCGTCAGCAGACATCTGCGGGCAGTTGCCCGGTCTAGGCCCGACAACTTTGCTGCTTCCGCAATGGACAGGCGCGGTGCTGCCTCCTCGAAAGCCTCGATGATCTTCAGGCCTTTGGCAAACCCGCCCATGATATCCGTTTCGCGCATCATGCTCTCCTCAGTCGCGCTAGTTTGTGCGATATTCGAACAAATGTCAATTATCGCACAAACTTGTTGCGAGGTGATCGCTCCAGTCCTATCTTTCTTGTCGGAGGCGCGCCTGACTTTTCTCTGGCGCAATCGCAAACGGGAGAATCCCATGGATAAGACAATCGCCAGCACGGCAGACGCCGTTGCCGGTATAAATGATGGTGCCGTCGTCATGATCGGCGGCTTTGGCGGCTCCGGCGCGCCTATCGAACTCATTCACGCCCTGATCGACAAGGGGCCGAAAAACCTGACGGTTATCAACAACAATGCAGGCAATGGCCGGATCGGCATCGCCGCAATGATTGATGCGGGCATGGTCAAGAAGATGATCTGCTCTTTTCCGCGCTCGTCCGATCCACGTGCCTTCACGGACCGGTATCTGGCGGGACAAATCGAGCTGGAATTGGTGCCACAAGGCACGCTGGCAGAGCGTATTCGCGCTGGCGGGGCTGGAATTCCGGCTTTCTATACGCCAACCGGTTACGGTACGGAACTTGCCGAGGGCAAGGTGATTGCCGAGTTTGATGGCCGTCATTACGTGCAGGAACGCTGGCTGAAGGCGGATTTTGCCATTGTCAAAGCCCATCTCGGCGATCTGCATGGCAACCTGACCTACAGCAAGGCGGGTCGCAATTTCAATCCGTTGATGTGCATGGCGGCGACCAAAACCATCGTGCAGGTCTCCAAGATTGTTGCCCCCGGCGAGATCGATCCCGAAATCATCGTTACGCCCGGCATTTTCATCGATGGCGTCGTTGAAGTCGCCAACCCGCAACAGGAAGAAGCGCTGATCCGCGCCGGAGTGGCCTACGCATGACAATAGACACTCGCGAAGACATCAAGCTCTCCAATGCCCAGATCGCCTGGCGCGCCGCGCAGGACATTGCCGACGGTGCCTATGTCAATCTCGGCATCGGCTTTCCCGAAATGGTGGCGCAGTACCAGCCGCCGGGCCGTCAGGCGATTTTCCACACGGAAAACGGCATCCTGAATTTCGGCGAAGCACCGGCGGAAGGTGAGGAAGACTGGGATCTGATCAACGCAGGCAAAAAGGCAGTGACGCTGAAGCCGGGCGCTGCATTTTTCCACCATGCCGACAGCTTTGCCATGGTGCGCGGCGGCCATCTGGATGTCGCCATTCTCGGCGCCTATCAGGTCGCGCAAAATGGTGATCTCGCCAATTGGCGGGTCGGCAGCAAGGGTGTGCCTGCCGTGGGCGGCGCCATGGATCTGGTGCATGGCGCAAAACAGGTTTTCGTCATCACCGAACATGTCAGCAAAAAGGGCGAGTTCAAGCTTTTGGACAAATGCACCTTCCCGCTGACAGGCGTCGGCTGCATTACCCGTGTCTATACCAGCCACGCGGTGATCGATATCGCCAAGGGCCATTTCGTGGTGCGCGAAATGCTCGCCGCCATGACGCTGGACGAATTGCAGGCAATGACCGGCGCAAAGCTGCATGTCGATGGGCCAATTGCCGATCTCACAGTACCCGCGCTTTGAGGAGACCCCGATGACCGAAGCTTTTATCTGCGATTATATCCGCACCCCCATCGGCCGGTTTGGCGGCGCACTTTCCTCGGTTCGCGCCGATGACCTTGGCGCGGTGCCGCTCAAGGCTCTCCTGGCAAAGCACACCAATCTGGACTGGGAAGCGGTCGATGACGTGATCTTCGGCTGCGCCAACCAGGCCGGTGAAGATAACCGCAACGTGGCGCGCATGTCACTGCTGCTGGCAGGCCTGCCGGTCTCAGTAACCGGCACGACCATCAATCGGCTGTGCGGTTCAGGCATGGATGCCGTGATCGCGGCGGCCCGCGCCGTTAAGTCAGGCGAGTCGGAATTGATGATTGCCGGTGGTGTCGAAAGCATGAGCCGGGCGCCTTTCGTCATGCCAAAGGCAGAGACTGCCTTTTCCCGGAATGCCGAAATCTATGACACCACCATCGGCTGGCGCTTCGTCAATCCGCTGATGAAAAAGCAATATGGCGTCGATTCCATGCCGGAAACCGGCGAAAACGTTGCGGAAGATTATAAGATCTCCCGCGAAGACCAGGACGCCTTTGCCGTCAGAAGCCAAAACAAGGCATCGGAAGCGCAGGCCAATGGCCGCCTGGGCCAGGAAATCACCCCGGTGACCATTCCCCAGCGCAAGGGCGACCCGGTGATTGTCGACAAGGACGAGCATCCCCGCGCCACGACGATTGAAACACTGGCAAAGCTTGGCACGCCTTTCAAAAAGGAAGGCGGCACGGTAACCGCCGGCAATGCGTCCGGCGTCAACGATGGTGCCGCCGCTCTGATCATCGCCTCCGAAGCTGCGGCACGCAAATACGGCCTGACGCCAATTGCCCGTATTCTCGGCGGCGCGACTGCCGGTGTGCCGCCCCGGGTGATGGGTATTGGCCCGGCCCCCGCCAGCCAGAAGCTGCTGGACCGGCTCGGCCTCACTCAACAACAGTTGGATGTGATCGAGCTGAACGAGGCTTTTGCCTCTCAAGGACTGGCAACCCTTCGCCAGCTTGGCATTGCCGATGACGATCCACGGGTCAACCGCAATGGCGGAGCGATTGCCCTCGGCCATCCGCTCGGCATGTCCGGCGCACGCATAACCGGCACGGCAGCGCTGGAATTGTCGCTCAGCGGCGGACGCTACTCGCTGTCCACCATGTGCATTGGCGTGGGCCAGGGCATCGCAGTGGCGCTGGAGCGGGTGTAATCCGGTATCTAACCGGCAAGACGACAGATGAAGGTGGAGGATGCTTTCTCCACCTTTTTCATCTTTAGCGCCGTTTCATCAGACGTTACGAATGCCTATCTGTGCGATGGTTGTTGGCATTTACACAACAGCACTTGACCTTGCTCGCATGGCTGGTAGTTAACATATGCTGCCGCATTGCCAGACATCGGTCTGTGCGGAGTGAACTTATGGTGCCGGGCCCCTCTGGCGAGAGTTTACGGCGCTCTCGTGATGTCGGTACCGCCAGCAATCATGGCCGGCGGATTATAATGTAATGACAATTCCATTCACGTGTTTTTCGCGCGATCGTTTCGGCATGGCCGGTGCTCGTTCGCGTGCCACCCCGCTCTTCCCTCGTGTTTTGGAGGTGCGGGCATGAGCACGGCAACCCCTTCCAATTCCGTTCTCAGCTATTTCAAATGGGCCTTCATCGTCACAATTGCAGGTCTTGCACTCGGTGCCTGGCTCGGCTGGAACATGACAGGCACGCTTGGCGGCATGGCCAGTGTGTTCTTCATCTGCACCGTCCTTGCCGTTCTGGAAATCTCGCTGTCCTTCGACAATGCTATTGTCAATGCGAACAAGCTGAAGGAAATGACCCCGGTCTGGCAACAACGCTTCCTGACCTGGGGTATCCTGATTGCCGTCTTCGGCATGCGGATCGTGTTTCCGCTGGCAATCGTCGCTATCGCGGCACAGATCGGCCCAATCGAAGCACTGAAACTGGCAGCTGCTGAACCGGCGGAATACGCCAGAATCATGAATGAAGCGCATCTGCCGATTGCTGCTTTCGGCGGCACATTCCTGATGATGGTTGGTCTCAACTACTTTTTCGATCAGGAAAAAGACGTCCATTGGATCGCCTTTATCGAAAAGCATATGGCGAGATACGCAAGCATCAAGGGCATTGAAGTTGCCTTCGTCCTGGTGCTGATCCTGCTGTTTTCGTCGTTCCTGGAGGGAGCGGAAGCGATTACCTTCCTTTACAGCGCTATCTATGGCCTGTTGACCTTCTTGGCGGTCGAATTGGTCGGCGGACTGCTCGACGCATCGCAGCAAACGATGAGTGCGGCGGCCAAAGGTGGCCTGGGCGCTTTCATCTATCTCGAAGTGCTCGACGCCAGCTTCTCCTTCGACGGTGTGATTGGTGCGTTTGCCCTGACACAAAACCTGTTCGTAATCGCCATCGGCCTCGGCATCGGTGCCATGTATGTTCGCTCGATGACGATCATGCTGGTCGAAAAAGGCACACTCGCGGAATATCGTTATCTGGAACACGGCGCCTTCTACGCGATCCTGATCCTCTCGGTGATCATGTATTGCCAGACGCTGGTGCATATTCCCGAAGTGGTTACCGGTCTCGGCGGTGCGGCACTGATCGGCATCTCGCTTTGGTCATCGATCCGTTACAACAAACGCGAACACCAGAACGACTGAAAAGCCTTTACGGAATAAATAAGAGCTTTTCACGAACCAAAAAGCCCGCCAGTTTGAACAACTGGCGGGCTTTTGCATGCGGATATGAAAAAACTCAGTCAGCGCGCTTGATATTGCGGAAGCTTAGGGGATCGATACCCAGAAGACGCAGATCACGGTCACGCGGCTGGCGATGCCCATCTACAGCCGCGGCAGCGGCGGTTGCTGCGCCGAACACGGCGATGGCACGACCGATAAAGCCTTTACGGGGGAGGGAAGCCATTTTCGTTCTCTTTCCTTGTTAAATCTTACAAAGCAAAGATGGACCTTCCATTAGCTTGTTTCAATGCACACAAACGCACTGTAGCCATGCAACCTGAACAGATCAGGCTGATTTACCCATCTGATTTTATGGATACATTCAACGACGTGCCCTGTTTTACGCCCGAAAAGACCTGAATCCGCCGATTTTGAGAGAGAGTTGCAGAGAATTAGCCCGAATGAAACGGAACAGCCCCCCGCGCCATAATGGCGCAGGGGGCTGTTGGCTGTTCATTTTCGCCCGGACTGAAACTCAATCTTCGTTGGCAGCAAGCTGCGACAGAACCTGCCCTCTTCCACGAATCCTCATAATCAGCGGAATGAAGAAGGCCGCTGCGGCAATGAGGAAAAGACCAACAGCAATCGGCGACATGAAGAGCACCGTGAAGTCGCCCTGCCCTATTGCCAGTGCCCGACGCAATTGCTGTTCTGCCAGTGGCCCAAGAATGAGGCCGATAACGACAGGCGCAATCGGATAACCGAAGATGCGCATGACGTAGCCAAGAATTCCGAACGCCAGCAACATGCCAAGCTCAAACACCGAGGGATTGGCGCCAATCGTGCCGAGTGTGGCAAACAGCAGGATGCCAGCGTAAAGCCAGGGCTTCGGGATGGTCAGCAGCTTTACCCAGAGGCCAATCAGCGGCAAGTTCAAAACCAGCAGCATGAAATTGGCAATCAGCAGGCTGGCAATCAGACCCCAGACCAGTTGCGGATTGGTGGCAAACAGCAAGGGGCCAGGTTGAAGGCCGAACTGCTGGAAACCCGCCAGCATGATGGCCGCCGTTGCCGTGGTCGGCAAGCCGAGCGTCAACAGCGGCACCAGCGTTCCTGCCGCCGAAGCATTGTTGGCGGCTTCCGGACCAGCCACACCTTCGATGGCACCATTGCCAAATTCCTCAGGATATTTCGTCAGCTTTTTTTCAGTGGCGTAAGACAGGAAGGTGCCAATCTCAGCGCCGCCAGCCGGCATGGCCCCAATCGGAAACCCGATCGCTGTGCCGCGCAACCAAGGCTTCCAGGACCGTGCCCAATCCTGAGCACTCATCCAGACCGATCCTCTCACCGCTTCGACTTTATCGGGACCAAGATTCCCCTGGGCGACAATGTACAAGGTCTCGCCAATGGCAAACATGGCAACCGCCAGAGTCGTGACCTCGACCCCATCCAAGAGATCCGGCACGCCGAAACTCATTCGGGTCTGACCCGTCAACTGGTCGATGCCGACAATAGCCAGTGTGAAACCAATGAAAAGTGAGGTCAGCCCCCGCAATGCCGAGTCACCAAACGCAGAGGACACGGTCACGAAGGCAAGCACCATCAGCGCAAAATATTCGCGCGGGCCAAACACCAGGGCAAGCTTGACGATGGTCGTGGCGACAAGTGCGAGAGCAATCGTGGCCAGAAGCCCGGCCACGAAAGAGCCGATGGCAGCCGTTGCCAAAGCGGGCCCGCCGCGCCCGGCCCGGGCCATCTTGTTGCCCTCCAGCGCCGTGACAATCGAGGCACTTTCGCCCGGCGTATTGAGTAGGATCGACGTGGTCGAGCCGCCATACATGCCGCCGTAATAGATGCCAGCAAACATGATCAGCGAGCCAGCAGGATCGAGTTGGTAGGTCACGGGCAGCAGCAGCGCCACGGTCAATGCGGGTCCGATACCCGGCAACACGCCAACGGCGGTGCCAAGCGTCACCCCGATCAAGGCATAGAACAGGTTCATCGGTTGCATTGCAACGACAAGACCCTGCATCAGGAATTCAAATGTACTCATGAAGGTAAGTCCCTGTCGGGTATCAGAAAAACAGATTTTCCAGCGGCCCGGCGGGCAGCGACAATTGCAACAGGCCAGCAAAGACCAGCCAGACCGCAAGGCTGAGCGCTATGCCTATCGGTATCGAGAACCACAATTTACGTTTGCCGAAGGCCCTGGCCGTAGCAGCAAAAAGCAGGCCGGTCGCAATGGAGAAGCCCGCAACATCGAGCAGAAGCATCTGCGCTGCAAGACCACCCACGACCCATATCACCGGGGCGATTTCCTGCTTTTCGCGCTCTGGAAACTCACCGCGCCATGCCTCGAACACGGTCCAGATCGCCAATCCGATCAAACAGATCGCGATGGCATAGGGAACGGTCGCAGGCCCGACGGGCGAATAGCCTGCAACAGCGCCAAGCCGGGCAGAGTCCCACAGAATGACACCGGCGATGGCAACGAGACAGACCGCGATTGCAAGCGCCGCCCAATCGGGGCGGCGCTTCTCGTTGTTCAAGGGGGTCAAGCCACTGCTCATTTCACCAGACCGATATCTTTGAGGATTGTCGAGGTCGCGGCGATATCCTTGTCAAGCTGCGCATTGAAGGCATCGCCAGCCAGATAGGTATCCTGCCAGCCCTTGGTCTTCAGCACGTCTTTCCAGCCCTCAGACTTGGCCAGTTTATCAATATCGGCAGAAACAGCCGCTTTCTGTTCGGCCGACAGCCCAGGAGCGGCTGCTACCATGCGCCAGTTTTCAACCACGACATCGAGACCGGATTCCTTCAATGTCGGCGCATCGATACCGGCAATACGCTCCGCGCTCGAAATGGCGATCAGCCGCAGCGTTCCCGACTTGACCTGGGATTCAAATTCGCCATAGCCGGAAATACCAGCGGTCACCTGTGCTCCCAGAATAGCCGCCAATGCTTCGCCGCCGCCGGAATAGGCGATGTAGTTGATCTTGGTCGGATCGACCCCAGCGGCCTTGGCGATCAGGCCAACCGCGATATGATCGACACCGCCGGCAGAACCGCCAGCCCAGGACACCTTGGCCGGATCTGCCTTCAGCGCGGCGACCAGATCCGCAGCATTCTTGATCAGTGAGGAAGCAGGAACCACGACCGCCTCATATTCGCCGGTCAGGCGGGCAATCGGTGTGACATCCTTCAATGTGACGGGTGCATTGTTGGTCAGGATTGCGCCCACCATGACATAGCCGCCGACGATCAGGGCATTGGATTTGCCCTTTTGCTGACTGGCAAACTGGGCAAGACCAATGGTACCGCCGGCACCAGGCACATTCTGGACCTGAACCCGCTTCGAGATGCCTTCCTTCTGCATGACAGTCTGGAGGGAGCGGGCAGTCTGGTCCCAGCCGCCGCCGGGATTGGCAGGTGCGATAATGGTGTAATCAGTCGCAGCAGCCGGCAGTGCCATGGCTCCGGCCAGGATGGTGGCGAGAATGAACTGTTTCAAAGTAATTTCCTCCTGCGAGTGCGCTTCGATGCGCAGTGTTCGTCGATGCCGAAGGAAGAGTATTTCACGGGACCCTCCTGCGAGCTGCGGCAAGACACCGTGCTCGTCCATCCCTTGAGTATCCTCCCTCAAGCCGTAATCATCCGCCTCCACGGATAATCAAGACCTGGAACGCACCATACAAAGCTGTCATCGAGCTGACATTGCACTGCATTTTATCAAACGGCGGCGCACACCCCACAATTGAATGGGTTATTGCAGCCGTAAAACCTCGTTCCAGCGGGCGATGAGACGCATGCGCTTGACCTGATCGAGATAGACCATCAAGCCGGGACTGACGGGGACGGGCCGCAGCTGTGCGCCCAGCAGGGATTGCATGGTATTGGCGGTGTTTTCGCCGCCAACATCCGGATTGACCGCCGCAATATGCAGCTCGCGCGCCATAATGCCCTGCCCTTCCTTCGACATGAAGAATTCCAGATAGCGCCGACCAAGCTCCGGCGATGCGGCCGCCTGTGGCACGAGCCCGATTCGCGACATCACCACGGTATAATCCTTGGGCAATACAATGCCGACATCGGGATGGCGCGACGCCCAGTCGGCGGCGTAGGAGCCCAGAATATTATAGCCCAGCACGAATCGTCCATCGGCGACCCGCTCCAGAATGGCTGAACTGTTGGAGTAGAGCTTGACGCCCGCCGTGCCCATGCTGCGGATCACCGACCAGATATCTCCAAACTGCTCCTGGTCACGAGCCATGAACAGAAAGCCGACCCCTGAACGCTCAATATCGTAGGTGCCGATCCGGCCAAAAACGGCATTTCCCTGGCTTTTCAGGTAGTCCACGAATTCCGCCCGCGTCGAGGGCGGCTTCTGATTGGCGAAACTCGGCTTGTGATAGACGAAAACCGCAGGCTCGAATGTCAGCGCGTACGCGGTATTGCGCCAATTTGCCCAGGCGGGCCAGCTGGCGCTCATCGGCAGGTCACTGCGTTGGGCATAGCCGTCATTGCTGAGCTTGACTTGCAGATCCATCGCCGATGAAAATGCAAAATCCGCTGTCGTCTTGCCCGCATCGGTTTCCCGGACGATCCGGTCATAGATTTCGCTGGTCAGCATATCCTCGTAGCGCACCGCGATATCGGGATTTTTCGCCTGGAAGCCTGCAATGATCTGCTTTGCCATCGGCTCATCAAGCGAAGAATAGACAAGCAGCTCGGGGGCTTTTGCATCGCCTGACAAGGCAGGGAACAAGACGGGCCCGGAAGCGGCTGGAAACGCAAGGCCCAGCAGGATTGAAATGAAGATGATAAAACGCATAAACGGATCATGCCGCAGCCCAGCGTTGTTCACAAGCATCATGGACGGCACCATAGCATAAATGCTTCAAAAGACCCCGAATTGGAATGCGAAGTGTCATTTTCAGCAATTCATCGTATTCCAGATCAAATATAAAGTGCTAGAGCAATGAGTGAGGAGACATTCCCCAGTGCGCATCTTGCTCGTTGAAGACAATAAGGCTCTGGCCGACGGCCTGTCTGCCATTCTGCGCGGCACCGGCTATGCGGTCGATACCGTCAGCGACGGCGCGTCTGCCGACGCCGCGATTGCGACGGAAAACTTCGATCTTGTCATTCTGGATCTCAACCTGCCGGAAATGGACGGCATAGAGGTGCTGCGCTGCGTGCGCGCCCGCCATGACAAGGTGGCAATCCTGATCCTGACGGCGCGCGGCACACCGGAAGACAAGGTCAAAGGCCTGGATCTCGGCGCTGACGACTACATGATCAAGCCTTTCGATATCGGCGAGTTCGAAGCGCGTGTGCGCATGTTGTTACGCCGCCAAGCTGGCCTGCGATCTTCAATGATCAGCTACGGAGCGGTTTCGCTCGATCTGAATTCGCGCAGCTTTTCGGCAGCAGGCGTGCCCCTCGACATTCCCGCCCGGGAACTCGGACTGCTGGAAGTGCTGTTCATGCGGGCAGGCAAAGTCGTGGCCAAGGAAGCCATCATCCAATCGCTGGCCGCCTTTGACGACGATCTCAGCGCCAATGCCATAGAGCAATATGCCAGCCGGTTGCGCAAACGGCTAGCCCCTCACGGTCTTACCGTGCGCACTGCGCGCGGCATCGGTTATTACCTCGAAAAAACCATGACCGAGACGGCATGACCGGGGTCGCCTACTCGCTCCGTCGTCGTTTGCTGGGCTGGCTGTTGCTATCGACTGCACTCATTGGCGCAGTCGCTCTGATCGACACCTATTACGAGGCGGTCAAAACTGCCGATACCGTCTCCGACCGGGTTCTGGCCGGGTCGGCCTTGGCGATTGCTGAACGGGTCATTGTTTCTGAAAATGGTGAGTTGGCGGTCGATATTCCCTATGTCGCGCTGGAAATGCTGACATCAGGGGCGCAGGACCGGGTCTTCTACCGCGTCGATGGTCCAGGGGGCAGTTTCATCACCGGCTACCAGAACCTGCCGACCGTTTCTGATTTCCAGGGGCAATCGGCTGTGTATATGGACGCAGCTTTTCGCGACGAGCCGATCCGCATCGCGGCCCTGCAACGGTCGGCCTCGACCGGCATCGATTCTCTTCCCTTCGTGGTCACCGTGGCTGAGACGACAATTGCGCGCAATCAGCTCACCCAGGCCATTCTGTTGCGTTCAGCGCTGCGACTGCTATTGATGATCGCCGGTGCTGGCGCCATTGTCTGGGTCGCCGTCACCTATTCTCTACGCCCGCTTTACAGGCTGGGAGAGGCCATTTCCGAGCGCAGTCCGAACGATCTGCATCCTATCGAGCAATCCGTTCCCCGCGAAGTCGAAAACCTCGTTGAAACCGTCAATTCCTTCATGGTCCGGCTACAATCGGCGCTGGATGCGCTTCGTCATTTCACCGGCAATGCCAGCCACCAGTTGCGAACGCCGCTGGCGATCATTCGCACGCAACTGGCGCTTTCTGCCCGCGCCACAAACATTGAGGATGCACAGTCAGCGGCGCGCAAGGGCGATGAGGCTCTTGCCCATGCTGAGCATATTCTGGCGCAACTGCTGTTGATGGCCCGTGTCGATGCCGTTGGCTCCAACGATCGGCAAATACCGCCCCGGATCGATCTTGCTCATCTGTCACAAGCGATCACCGCCGAACATGTGCCACGCGCCGCCGATGCCGGCATCGATCTTGGGTTCGAGGGCCAGGACGGTCCTGCTTTCGTGCTAGCTGAACCCTTGCTGATCGGGGAGTTACTCAGCAATCTGATCGCCAATGCCCTGGCCTATGCCGGGCATGGCGCGGAAGTCACGGTGCGCATCCGAGAGGATACGCAGAACGTGATCCTGTCCGTCGAAGACAATGGTCCGGGCATCGCCCCCGAACGGCGCGACATCGTGCGCCAAAGGTTCGCCCGGGGAGAGCAGAACCCCTCCCCGGGTCTCGGACTGGGCCTGCCGATCGTTGAGGAAATAGCCAATCTCTTTAACGCCAAACTCACGCTTCAAGACACATCCGAGGGGCGCGGCCTGACAGTATCGGTCACATTTCCCAAGGCGGCAAAAGCAGCACACGCATAAGCGTTAGAAGATCCTGCAGGAGAATCAAAGCATCCTCCCCATTCTCGACTGCTTGCGGGTCTCGGCCAGTTTACTCGCTGTCCAGATGCAGTCTGCAATCAGACGCGGATTAAGCTTCACCGGAACGGAGTGAATGACGCTGGCTGGGGCCATGGCAATCTCACCGACTTTCAGCAGGTCTTCCGCTGTCACCGTCTCCAACCCGAGATCGCCAAGCATGGTCGGCAATTTCAGGTCCTGGCAGAAATCGATCGCCTCGTTGATCTCGTCCAGCGACCGATTTTCCAGCACCAACAGACCGATAATACCGAAGGCGACTTTTTCGCCGTGGAAGAAATGATGGGTCGGCTCCAGCACGGTCAGCGCATCATGGATGCCGTGCGCGCCGGAGACACCGCAATTTTCAAACCCAAGACCGCTCAAAAGCGTATTGGCCTCGATGATATTTTCCACCGCTGGCGTCAGTTTGCCATCAATGGCGGCAGCATAGGCAGCCCGCCCATCGCGCATCAGGACCTCATGGCAACGCCGGGCAATCGCTGCCCCCGCCGCAGTTGTTGCATAGCCATCGCCGATATAATTGTTCGAATGGCTTTCGAAATTAGACCGCGCCTCATACCAGGTCGATAGAGCATCCCCCATGCCCGAAACCAGAAAGCGGACGGGCGCCTTGATGATCAAGGCACTATCGACCAGAACAACATCCGGATTGCGGCCGCACCGCACCACCCGGTCATAGACGCCGTCCTCGCTGTAAATCACGCCAAGCGCACTGGTCGGAGAATCCGTCGAAGCGATGGTCGGGACCGTCACCGTGCGCGCACCAATATGAAGTGCGGAAATCTTGGCTGTATCGAGCGCCTTACCGCCGCCAATCCCAATAATGACACCAGCGCCAGCGGTTTTGCCAAGGCCCACGGCGCGCTCAACTTCCTTATCCGTGGATTCGCCGCAAAATTTCATGAAGTGGCTTTTCACCCCATGGGCATCAAGGTTTTTCTCCACTTCCGGGCGAAGAGTATCCCAGAAAAACCCATCGATGACGATCAGTGCCGAGTTTGACAGCGGCGCGATGTAAAGCCCGATCTCATCGATGACACCCGGCCCTTGAACATACCGCAGCGGTCCGCCATAGCCTCTTGACGTCATGGTCTTTATCCTTTTTCGAAAAATGCAATGATCAACGCAGCGTCAAGCCGCCATCAATGGTGATGATTTCACCTGTGGTGAAGGAACTGGCGTCGCTGGCCAGATAAACCACCGAACCAGCCAGTTCCTCGACGGAACCGATTCTGTTTTGCACGGCACCTTTTGCCCAATGATCCCTGACGACATCGGGATGTTCCCGCAGCACATCATCGGTCAGTTCCGTGCGAATATAGCCCGGCGCAATCGCATTGACGCGAATATTGTGTTCGGCCCATTCCGTTGCCAACGCCTTGGTCAACATATGAACGCCAGCCTTGGAAACATTGTAGGCGGCATGACGGAACGGCCAGTTGACGATCCGGCCCGACATCGAACCAATATTGATAATCGATCCGCTTTTCTGCGCGATCATTTGCCGTCCAACATGTTTGGAGGCAAGGAAAACGCCGTCCAGATTGACGGCCATCGTCTGGCGCCATTGATCCAGGCTGCAATTTTCCGCTGCGGCTGGCAGAACAATACCAGCATTGTTGATGAGAATGTCGATGCGCCCGAACCGATCGACCACAGACTGCGTCATGCGCTCGACATCCGCCTCTTGCGCGACATCGGCTTGCAGGGCGAAACTATCGCGCCCTTGTGTCCTGAGACTGGCGGCCAGTTCTTCGGCACGGTCCAGCGTCGAGCGCACGACAATGGCGACATCGGCGCCATGGGCGGCCAGCGCCTCGGCCAGCCCCTTGCCAATGCCTCGCGACCCGCCGGTAACAATGGCCTTGCGTCCGGTCAGATCAAACATATGGCGGTAATCGGATGCTGTGTTTGACATGTAGGCTCCTCCCTATCTGTCTTGTTTTTCCAGTCAGGCCACGGTCTGCGAAGCCTGTGGCGTAACGGTGCTTTCGCCCCAGCGGGCGAGGATATGTTCAGCGGTGCGCTGCGCCTGCGCGACAATGGTCAGCGAGGGATTGACGGCAGTGGAGGACGGCAGGAAGGACGCATCGACGACGTAGAGATTATCGACGTCCCAAACCTTGCAATGCGTGTCCAACACGGATGTCTCTGGCGTCTTGCCGAAACGGGCAGTGCCACATTGATGCATGGATACCTTGATATCCATCTTGTTGGTAATGATCAGCGGATAGCCCAGCGAGCGCATATGCCGCGACCAGACCTTGACCAGTTCATTGTGAGATTTGAGATTATTGGCCGTGTAGCTCAAACGGATGCGGCCATCCGGATCGACGGTGACGCGGTTTTCAGGATCGGGCAGATCCTCCGACATCAGCCACCAATCGACACTGCGGTCGGCGAACAATGACATCAACCATTCCGGCGCCCAGGCCGCACCGGCGGTCAGCATGCCCCCCTGCAATTTGCCAAGCCCCTGGATATTGCCAAGTGGATAAGGCTTTTCGGCATTGGCGAGGTAGTAATCATTGATCGCCATGGATTTCTGGAAAATGACGCGGTTCTTCTTGAAGGGTGAAATCGCCATCAGCGCGGTATTGTTATGCGCCATGTAATTGCGGCCGAGCTGGTCGGACATGCTATTGCCGATGCCGCGCTTATGGGCCTGATTGGCTGATCGCAGCAAAAGGGCTGCCGAATTGATCGCCCCTGCACTGGAGACGAACAGATCGGCTTCGATCCGCTTTTTTTCACCCCCATGGGTCAGTTCAACGCCGGTCACTCTCTTGCCAGTCGGATCGGTCAGCAACCGATGCACAAAGGCTTCCGTAACAAGCTCGATTTTACCTTTGCCACGGGCGAGCGCCGGATTAACGAGGCGCACTTCGGCGTCTCCCTTGGCGCCCAGCTTGCAGGCAAAGCCGTCGCAGGTCCGACATCGGATACAGCTGCCGCCCTGATGGTAATCAATGGCAATCGGCAGCGGAAAGGGATGCAGGCCTCTTTCTTTCAGCTTTTTTTCGAAGAAGGCGATTTCCGGTTCATGGCCGATGGCCGGATGTGGCATGGGGCCGGAGCGCGGCGGCTCGGTCGGGTCTATGCCCGCCGTTCCATGCGTCCCCATCAACCGTTCAGCAACAGCATAATAGGGTTCGAACTCGTCGTAGGAAACCGGCCAGGCAGGTGCGACGCCGTCTTCATGGGCCAAATCCTCAAAATCTTCCCGGCGAAAGCGCAGGGTGGCCGCACCGAAGAATTTGCTGTTGCCGCCGACATAATAAAACGTGCTGGGGCGGAAAGACTGACCGTCCTTGTCGCGCCATTCTTCTGTCGTTGCATATTTCTTCTGGTGGAAGACCGCATCGACGCTCCAATTATCGTCTTCACGCGGCAAGCGTGGTCCGCGCTCGATCATCAGGATATTGCGGCCCGTTTCTGCCAACCGGTTCGCCAGCGCGCCGCCGCCGACGCCCGAGCCAATAATGATCACGTCGTAAAATCGCTTCAACTCACTCATGTCTCTCTCCCGTGCCTGCCTTTGGCTGCACCTGCGTCTGAATGAATGCCTTTCCCCCCGAAAGGCGCATTTCTACCAAGGCTTGAACTTGCTCCAATGCTCGTTGGTGTTACATGATCGCCCCGACCTGCCAGGGGACAAATTCATTGTCACCGTAATTGTAGATCTCACTCACTGTCCGCTCGCCCGACGCGGTGGCAACCACAGCCTCGAAAATCCGCTGCCCGACCGCCTCCACCGTCTCATCGCCGGTGACGATGGTGCCGCAATTGAGGTCCATGTCTTCCTGCATCCGCTCATACATTGGCGTGTTGGTGGCGAGCTTCAGCGATGGCGCCGGTTTGAAACCGGACACCGAACCGCGCCCGGTGGTGAAACAGATGACATTGCAGCCGCCCGCCACCTGACCGGTCACAGCAATCGGGTCATAGCCGGGCGTATCCATGAAGACGAAACCGGGTTCGGTGATGCGCTCGGCATATTCATAGACGGCGTTGAGCCTGGTCGTGCCGCCTTTGGCCACCGCACCCAGCGATTTTTCCAGAATTGTGGTCAGCCCACCGGCCTTATTGCCATGGGATGGATTGTTGTTCAGCTCGGCCCTGCCCCGCGCCGCATAATCACGCCACCATTCGATGCGCTCCAGCAGCTTTTGGGCCACATCAGGGCTTTTTGCCCGCCGGGTCAACAGATGTTCGGCACCGTAGATTTCCGGCGTCTCAGCCAGACATGCCGTACCACCATGGCGGACCAGCAGATCGGCGGCATAGCCAAGCGCTGGATTGGCGGAAATGCCGGAATAACCATCCGATCCGCCGCATTCGAGCGCCAATTTCAGCTTCGACACCGGTTGCGGCGTGCGCTCTAAGGCATTGACGGCGGGCAACATTGAATCGATGGCTGCAATCGCTGCTTCGATGGATTTGCGTGTGCCGCCGGTTGCCTGAATGGTCAACGTGTGAAATCTGCCGCTCTCGCTGAGGCCATGAGCGGCAAGCAAAGCTGGTATCTGGTTGGTTTCGCAGCCAAGGCCGATCATCACCACACCGCCCACATTGGCATGGGTGGCATATCCGGCCAGCGTGCGCGTGAGATAGAGATAACCCTCCGTCGCCGTATTGATGGCGCAGCCGCCCGCATGGGTCAGCGCAATCACCCCATCGACATTGGCGAAATCACCGAGCATGCCCGGCTGGGCATAATGCTGCGCCACGGCCTTGGCCACGGTGGCGGAACAGTTCACCGAAGAGACGATGGCGATGTAATTGCGCGTACCGGCCTCACCATTTTCCCGCTGATAACCCATAAACGTCGCGGGCTGTGGCACAAAAACAGGCTCCTGCGCGTCCACGCAAAATTCGTGGGCCAGTTCCACATCCCCCATCGCCATATTGTGAGTGTGGACATGATCACCAACCGCAATAGGTTGCGTGGCGAAGCCGATGATCTGGCCGTATTTGATAATGGCCTGTCCCGGCTGAAGGGCCGTGATGGCAACCTTGTGACCCTGGGTGATCCGGGCCGAAAGCTGCACGCCGCCAAGCGCTGGAAGCGCCACCGGCTCCAGAGTCAACCGGGCAACGGCCACATTGTCACGCAAATTCAGCCTGAGCAGCGGCGAAGAAACCGAAGTCACTGTCATGGTCCTTCCTTTCCATCAAAAAGCGCGCCCTGGTCCTCATGCATTTTGGCCATGACGGCGAAGGAGGAATCCAGGTGGATTCGCATGGCCAGTTCGGCCTGATCGGCATTGCGGCTAGCCAGCGCCCGCACGATTGTGTCGTGCTGCTCGGTCACAACAGCCAGATGGCCCGGCACAGGTGCGCTGAGCTGGCGCATACGGTCGAGATGAACCTTGGCAAGCGTGATGAACTTCCAGATGCGTGGATAGCCGCTGATCGTGGCAATGGCGCTGTGAAAGGCATCGTCGCAATCCAGATATTTTTCCAGCTGATTGCTATCGAGAATGGCCTGCATCTGCGAGATGATCGACTTCAGTTGCGCGACGTCGCGATCGGTCACATTGGCCACGGCCTTTCTGACGCTTTCGATTTCCAGCGCCCGGCGAATGACAAAGCCCTCTTCCGCCACAGTGAAGGAAATACGACTGACATAGGTGCCGGAATGGGGAAACACATCCACCAGCCCCTCATCCGCCAGCCGCTGCAAGGCCTCTCGAACCGGGGTGCGCGACACACCGAATTCCGCACATAGATCTTTTTCCGAGATGATTGCCCCAGGCTGCATCTCCAGATGGACGATGGCTTGACGCAACAACCAATATATCTGTTCAGCCTTTGGAATTGTCTTCATCTTATCCGTGCGCATCGCTATCTCAACAATTTCGGGCACTTTATCGCCTATAGAGAAGTTTTCGAAAGCCTGTTGACAGGCGAATAATCATCTGACTTAGATAACTCATATATTGGTTGGCGGTGCAAGTGAAATTTTCAGCCCGCAGCCAGGAGGACTAAACCGAGCTGGCGAGGAGGCCGGCAGGCGCTTTCAAAATTTGGGAATGACGATTCTGGCCGACACTGTTTGCGCCTTGCGTGATGCAATGGCGACGGGAGATCTGTGTCTCACTTCGGCTGACAAACTATGGATGCAAGCGGATCATGGCGACAATCAATTATCTGACACGGATTGAATTCAACGAAGGCGCAATTTCAACATTGCCTGCGTTGCTGGCTGAACTCGGCGTGAAAAAGCCGCTGATCGCAACAGACAAAGGACTGGTTTCGACTGGTCTGGTTGCGAAAGTCCTCAGCCTGTTTGATGAAACACCCGCGGTGTTTGACGACACTCCGGCCAATCCGACAGAAGAGGCCGTCACCCAGGCTTATGACCTCTATAAAAGCGCCGGATGCGACGGCATTGTCGGTCTTGGCGGCGGTTCCTCGCTCGATCTGGCCAAGGCCGTCCGGCTTCTGACCGGTCATGCGGCACCCTTGGCGCAATATACTGCTGTGGAAGGCGGCGCCTCAAAAATCCACGGGCGCATCTGTCCGATGATTGCCGTACCAACCACATCCGGCACCGGTTCGGAAGTGGGGCGCGCTGCCGTCATCATCACCAGGGAAGGCCGAAAACTCGGCATATTGAGCGGTCACATGCTGCCCTCCATTGCGCTCTGCGACCCGGAACTGACCTATGGCCTGCCGCCGTTTTTGACCGCAGCAACCGGCATGGATGCCCTCTCCCACTGCCTGGAAACCTATATGGGTCCATCCGTCAATCCGCCTGCCGATGCGATTGCGCTCGACGGTTTGAAGCGCGGCTTTCCTGCCATTCGAAAGGCGGTTGCCAATGGAAGCGACCGGCAGGCGCGCTGGGACATGATGATGACTGCGCTGGAAGGCGCCATGGCGTTCCAGAAAGGTCTCGGTGCCGTGCATGCGCTGACCCATCCGCTGGGCGCGATCCGCGAGCTTAATCTGCACCATGGCACGTTGAATGCAGTGCTGATGCCCGCCGTCTTGCGCTTCAACCGCTCCGTTATCGGCGCGAAATGGGAGGTGATGGCGGACATCATGGGTGGCGCGCCGGATGAAGTCACGGCATCGCTGAACCAGGATATCGGCATGCCCTCCGGCCTGAAAGCCATGGGCGTGACCGACGCTATGATGGAAAAAATCGCCGGAGAAGCCCTGAAAGACCATTGCCACGCCACCAATCCCCGGCTCGCCAGCCGGGAGGATTACCTGGCGTTGCTCCAGGAATCGGCCTGAAAACCGAGGCAACGAAAACAATCGAGTGGGAGGAGAACACAATGTCTGACTTTGAGGAAACCAAGGATCGCGGCCGGTTTATGGGCGATCTGAAACTGAGCCGCCGTGGCGTATTGAGTGCAGGCGCAGCCCTCACCGTGGCAGCGGCCCTCAGCAAGCCGCGCCTGGCGGGTGCCGAGGATCTGAAATTCTGTGCCTCGCTTGGCTGGACCGTCTGGGAATCGGGTCGCCATATCGTCAATGGCTATAAGGATGCCGTTTCGCGCCTGGGCGGAACCTTGACCATTGCAGATGCCAATTACGACATCAAGAAACAGGCCGATCAGATCGCTTCCTTCGTGGCGTCAAAGCCAGCGGCCATATTTATCACGCCCGCTGATGCCGCCGCGATCTCGCCTGCTGTGCAGGCTGCGGTTGCCTCTGGCATTCCGATTTTCTGTGGCGACAGCTACGTCCCCAACACCACGGTAACCTCCACCGCCATGTCGAATAATTTCGGCCTCGGGGCAGCCGGAGCGGAATATATTGCCAAACGGCTGAACGGCAAGGGACAGGTCGCCCTGGTCAGCCTGCCTTCCAACGAATCCTGGGACCAGCGCACCTTGGGCGCAAAGTCGGTCTTCGTCCGCTTTCCGGATATCAAGGTCGTTTCAGAAATCGCCTTCGCCTTGGGCGGCACAACGACGCCCCGTCAGGTGGTGGACAACATCCTGACGGCCAATCCTGAATTAAATGCCATCTGGTGTGCCTGGGATGGCGCAGCCTCCGAAGGCACACTCGCCATTCGCGCCGCAGGCCGCAAGGTGTTCATCACCGGCATCGATGGTGGCCGCCAGTCCTTTGAATATATCAAGGCCGGTTCGCCCTTTGCCATGACCATGGCCCAGAGCTTCTACGAAATGGCCTATATGAATGCGTTTTATGCTCATGAGGTCGTCGCAGGCCGCAAGGCACCGCGCTTCGTCATCACCCCGTCCTATGCGGTGACCGAGGACAGTCTGAAGCCACTCAAGGACATTCCCGACAATTACGACCAACCGGGCGAAGCCATCAAGCTTGGCTGGGCGCGCGCGCTTTAATCTGTCACTCCGGCAGGCCACCAGGCCTGCCGGCTCCATAAAGAAAGCCGGCCAGAAATACAGCCGGAAAGGCGCGGGTGCAGGATATGACAGCCATTCTCGACATGAAGGGAATCGAAAAACGGTTCGGCGTCGTCAAGGCGCTGGACAATGTCGATTTCTCGCTGGATGCCGGCGAAATCCACGCCCTGCTGGGCATCAATGGCGCGGGCAAATCGACCTTGATCAAGATCCTCTCCGGCGTCTATTCCAAGGATGCGGGTACAATCGCTATCGCCGGGGAGACGGTGGAACTCGGTAGCCCGGCAGCGGCAATTGCCTGCGGCATCGCGTCTGTGCAGCAACATCCGGAACTGGTCGATGACTTCACCGGCGTGGAAAACATCTTTCTCGGTCAAGAATCGTCCAAAGCCGGTCTTGGCCGCCGTATAGATCGCAAAGTCCTGAAAACCGAGGCGGCCTTGCTGCTGAAGCGTTTCCCTATCGAAGTCGATCTCGACCAGCGCGTCGGCGAAATGCCTGCCGTTGACCGAGAAATAGTCGCCATTCTGCATGCGCTCAGACGTGAGGATATCCGCATCCTCATTCTCGATGAGCCGACCTCGACGCTGACCGAGCGCGAAAAGACATCCCTGTTCCAACTGATGCGGCACCTGAAGGCGGCAGGCATCGCCATTATCTACATCACCCACCGGCTGGAAGAGGTTTTCGAGATCGGCGACCGCTTCACCGTGTTCCGGGCAGGAAAGCGCGTTGCCACCTTCACCTGCCGTGAGGCGCGCGACGGCAACATATCCATTCCCGAACTGATGCTGGATGAAAAGCCGGGCAATATCTTTCCTCCCAAGGCCGCGAGCGCCGCAGGGGAAGCACTTCTGGAAGTCGCGGGTCTTGAAAGACCGGGTCTGTTTTCCGGCGTGAGCTTCACCCTGCGGCGCGGCGAAATCCTCGGTATTTTCGGCCTCGTTGGCTCCGGCGCAGATGAATTATCAAAAGCGCTGTTCGGCGTTATCCGCCCCGACGCAGGAACGATCCGCATCAAGGGCAAGCCGGTGACGTTGAAAGACCCGCATGACGCCCTGCGCAAGGGCATTTTCCTGGTTCCCGGCGACCGCCGCACCGAAGGCCTTACCCTGTCGCGCAATGTGATTTTCAACATGACATTAGCGCATCTGAAGAAAGCCTCGTTTTTAGGCGGGCTGTTGAAATTCTCCTCCAGCCGCAAGATTTCCGAGCAGTTGGCCCGCCGTGTTGCCCTTCACCCGATGACACTGGACCGCCCGGCCAGCGCCTTTTCCGGCGGGAACCAACAGAAGATCGTCATCGCCAAGGGGCTCTACCGCGATGCTGACATTTATATCTTCGTTGAACCAACGGTCGGCGTCGATATCGGCGCACGTGCCACGCTCTATGCGCTGATGCGGGAACTGTCGCAGCATGCGGGTGTACTGGTGATTTCGTCTGACTGCGACGAGGTGCATGGCGTCGCCGACCGGATGATCGCCCTTTACAAAGGCCGCCCTGTCACCGTCGCCGACCAGCGCCCCAGCCGCGACCAACTTCTGTCTGCCGGAATCATGGGAGCACGATCATGATTGCCTCGTTCAAATCCTCGCCGCTCGCCTTGCGGCTTTCCGCCTTCCTTATCCTGCTTTGCGCGATTGCGGCGGTCTTTCAGTCCTTCGCTCCCGCCTATCTGACCGAAAACAACCTGCACGCCCTGCTGCGCCATATGTCGGTCAATGGCTTGACGGCGATAGGTCTGACCTTCGTCATTGTGGTTCGCCACTTTGACCTCTCCTTTCCAGGCGTCGCGTCTTTGGGCGCAATGACACTCGGCTGGCTGCTTGCCAATGACTACAGCTTGTCTGCGAGTGTGCTGGGCGGCATCGGCGTCGGGCTGATGGCCGGGTTGATCAACGGCACGGTCATTTCCTATCTACGGCTGCCCGATATTGTCACCACCATAGCCACCGGCGGCGTGGCTGTCGGATTGTCCTATTTCTACAGCAACGGCACATCAATTTCGGAAAATTTCTTCATGTCGGGCATCCTCGACCTGAACGATTCAAAATTCCTGGCGCTCGACATGCCCGTGGTCATCCTGCTGGCAACGGCCATCGTGGCCTTCGTTATCCTGCACTGCACCCGCTTTGGCAGGGCCTTTTACGCGACAGGCGAAAACCGGCGTTCGGCGGTGTTTTCCGGCATTAGAGTGAAGACCTATATCCTAACGGCCTTCGGCCTTTGCGGCGCGCTGAGCTGTCTTGGCATCACGCTGCTGGTTGCCTCATCGGGGGCAGCCAATGTGACGGCGGGCAACCAGCTGATGATGCCAGCCTTTGCCGCCGTTTACCTCGGGGCGGCCCTGTTTGGCTCCCCCTCCATTCCAGCGACGCTTGCCGGAGCGCTGTTGATGTCGGCCATGCTGAACGGCTTCACCCTGCTTGCCATTCCCTATTATTACAGTGACGCCATTGTCAGCACCGTGCTGATCCTCGCCATTGGCATTTTCGATCCGAAGCTCACAACGCTGCTTGGCGACATTTTTGGCCGAAAAGCAGCGGGTAAAAACGGGAGATAGTGGATGAAAAACGCAACGGATATCACCATGACGACTGTGCAAAGTGCCGCAACTCCAGGCCGGGTGGACATGCAGGGATTTTTCCTGCGCTACGGATTATTCCTGCTGCTGGTGCTGCTTATTGTTCTGTTCGCTTGGCTGCGCCCCAGCTTCGTCAGTGGTGGTAACATCAATGACATGCTGCGCTCGGCCAGCATCGCGGCACTGATGTTTCTGGGGCTGACCTGGATCATTGCAGCAGGTGAAATCGATGTCAGCTTCATGTCCGTTGCAGCGCTTGCCAATATGGTCGTGGCAGCCCTGGTAGCATCAGGCCAAGGCTGGGCGGTGGCCTGCCTTGCGGGTTTGTTGGTCGGCCTTGTCTTTGGTCTGGTAAACGGACTGCTTGTGGCGATCTTCAAGCTTCCGGCCCTCGTCATCACCATTGCCACGGGCGGGCTGGCCGGATCGATTGCCGCCGCCATCGGGCTTGGCACATCGATTTCCCTCTCATCCACCAGCTTTGTCGGCTCTCTCCTGCATGTCAATTTCGGCATCATACCGCTGCTGACGGTGATCGTCGCGCTTCTCTATGCCGGTGCCTGGTTTATCCAGGAAAGGCTGACCTTCGGCCATTATCTCTATGCCATGGAACAGAACCGCGCCGCCGTGATCGAAGCGGGCGTGCCAGTCAACCGGTTATTGCTGATGCTCTACGTGCTGTCTGGCCTTGTGTCGGCGCTGGCGGGTATCCTGCTGACAGCCGATCTCTCGTCCGGTCAGCCCTATATCGGCAGTTCCTATTTCATTGACGGCCTGACCTCGGTTCTGCTGGGAGGCATGGCGCTGAAATACGGCAAACCCAATGTCATCGGCACCGTCACCGCCGTTCTCCTACTGGCCACGCTTTTAAGCGGTGCCGCCCTACTCGGCTGGACGGATGCGCAACGCCAGATCGTGCGCGGCCTGCTCCTGCTATGCGGTGTCGCCACGGTTGTCGGGGCAAGGCGCAAGACACGCGCCCACATTTAAAGCCAAGGAAAATAGTATGAAAGCGACTGAGAAACGCCCCATCGGCAAGACCGGCCTGACTGTCACTGCGCTTGGCGTCGGCACGGCCCCTCTTGGCGGACTATATGCAGCGGTCTCCAAGGACGATGCCACCGCCATGCTGGATCATGCCTGGGAAGCTGGTATCCGCTATTTCGATACCGCCCCCATGTATGGCAATGGCCGCTCCGAACATCTTGTTGGAGCGTTGTTGCGGGAGAAAAATCCCGAACAACGAGACTGGGCGATCAGCACCAAGGTCGGCAGATTGATGACCACGCAGCGTGCAGGCCGAAAGCTTCCCCCGGCTCCGCCGAAAAACCCGCTCGATCCAGGCTGGTGGAACGGCTTGGATTTCCGCGAGGTATTCGACTACAGCTATGACGGCATCATGCGCAGCTTCGATGACAGTCAGCAGCGGCTGGGCTTTACCAATCCAGACATTCTCTATGTGCATGACATCGGCAGCATCACCCATGCCGATCTGCACGAGCATCACTGGTCCGCGCTGACCAAGGGGGGCGGCTTCCGGGCATTGACGCAATTGCGCGATGCAGGTGACATCAAAGGCTTCGGCCTTGGCGTCAACGAATGGCAGATCATCCGCGATGCGCTCGAAGAAGCTGACCTCGACTGTTCCATGCTGGCGGGCCGCTATACGTTGCTGGACCAGGATGCGGAACAGCAGTTTCTGCCATTGGCCCAGAAACGCGGCATGGCGCTGGTGGTCGCAGGCGTTTTCAATTCCGGTATTCTTGCCTCCACCACGGGCCGCCGAAAATTCAACTACGCCGATGCTCCGCAGGATATTGTCGATAAGGCCGAAAGGCTGAGGGTCATCTGCGACAGTTTCGCCGTGCCGCTACCCGCCGCCGCTATCCAGTTTCCGTTGCGCCATCCGGCTGCAACCTGCGTGGTGATCGGCGCAAAAACCGCAGAGCAGATCTCCACCAATATTGGCTGGTTCGAACAGGACATTCCCGAGGATCTTTGGGCGCAACTGCGCGCCGAAGGCCTTATAAGCCATTAACCTACCCCGGAGGACGACCATGCTGAAAACCATCAACCCGCTTTTGACCGGCGATCTTCTCGCGATCCTCGCTGATATGGGCCATGGCGATGAAATCGTTATAGCCGACGCCAACTTCCCCGCCATCACCGCCGCCAACCGTCTGGTGCAGATGCCGGGCATCGACGCATGTGCTGTGGTGGAGGCCATTCTCTCGCTGATGCCGCTTGATGACTTTGTCGAATATCCAGCTGGCGTCATGGACGCGCCGGGCGAGCGGCCTGCCATCTATGCCGAGTTCGAAACACTGATTGAGCGTGCCGAAAATCGCAAAATCGAGCTGGATCTCATCGATCGCTTCGCTTTCTACGACCGGTCCAAAGCCGCCTTTGCGGTGATCTCAACCGGCGAGCGGCGACTGTACGGCAATATCATCCTGAAGAAGGGCGTGGTTCGTCCCGCTTAAGCCAGAATGGAAAGTTTCGGATGCTCGACAGTCATCAACATTTCTGGAAAGTCGACCGTGGCGATTACGGCTGGCTGACGCCTCATCTCGGAGCGATTTATCGCAATTTCCTGCCAAAAGATCTGGAACGCGAGATGCGCCGGGCCGGAATAACCCGGACCATTCTGGTTCAGGCGGCGGAAACCCAGGCAGAGACCGATTTTCTGCTGACAATCGCCGCAAAGACTGATTTTGTTGCAGGTGTTGTTGGCTGGCTCGATCTGGGAGCCGATGATTTTGCCGCCCGGCTGAAACACTACCGTGCCAATCCTGATTTCATCGGCATCCGTCCCATGCTGCAAAGCTTGGCCGACGACGCCTATATCCTGCGCCCGAAGGTGATCGATAGCCTCAAAGCCATTGCTGATAGCGGCCTGCCTTTCGATATTCTGACCTTCCCGCGCCATTTACCGCATGTGATCGCGGCATTGAAACAAGTGCCGGATCTGAAGGCCGTGGTCGATCATATTTCCAAGCCGGAGATTGCCAAGGGTTCGCTTGACCCCTGGCGCGACCATATGACGGAAATTGCCGGTTTCAACCAGGTCTGCTGTAAGGTTTCCGGCATGGTCACAGAAGCCAATACGGATTGGGCGCTTGACGATTTTCGGCCCTATGTGGACCATGTTATCAAATGTTTCGGTCCCAACCGGCTGATGTTTGGCAGCGATTGGCCGGTTTGCACGCTGGCCGCCAGCTATGGCGAAGTTGCCAATCTAGCCCGTACCTTGTTGTCCGCCCATTTCGGCCCTGAGGATCTCACACTGATTTTCGAGACCAATGCGCGCCGTTTTTACGGTGTTTGAATCGGATGTCTCTACGAAGGGGCAAAACGTCCCTTAACGTCAAACGCCCACCTTGGTCTTATAAACAGACCGAGGTGAGCGTTTGATTTTACAAGTTAAATTCAGAACGGTGCATCGATATCCACGACATCAATCAGCTTGTGGTTGACAAATTCCTTGATGCCGAGGCCCAGCAATTCACGGCCATAACCCGAACGCTTGACGCCGCCGAACGGCAGGTCCGCCTTGACCATGGTCGGGTGGTTGATGAACACCATGCCTGTGGTGATCCGGTGGGCAAGCGCTACACCGCGCGCGGTATCGCGGGTAAAGATAGAGCCACCCAGACCATAGGGCGTATCATTGGCAATGCGAATTGCGTCATCATCATCCTTGGCGCGAAACAGCATGGAGACCGGGCCGAAAAATTCCCAATAACGGGCGGGATTGTCGTCGGCCAGATCGGTCAGGATGGTTGGCTGCACGAAAGCGCCCTGATTTGGCACCGGCGGCCCGACTTCCGTGGCCGTCGCCCCATGGGAAACCGCTTCGGCAATCTTTTGACGGATTTCGTCGGCAGCCCCTTGCGAGGACAGCGGCGCAAGCGTTGTTTGCGGATCGAACGGATCACCTGCTTTCAGCCCGGCGACACCGGTTTTATATTGCTCCAGAAAAGCATCATAGACCGCATCGACAATAATCATCCGCTTGGACGAGACGCAGACCTGACCGCCATTCCAGTGACGGCCAAAGACCGCCCATTTCACCGTCTTTTCCAGATCCGCATCGGCCAGCACCAAGAAGGCATCGGCGCCTCCCAGTTCCATGGTGGATTTTTTCAGCGCCTGCCCTGCCTGTGCGGCAATCGTGGCACCCGCGCCTTCCGAACCGGTCAAAGCCACACCATGGACGCGCGGGTCGTTGAGGATCATTTCCACCTGGGTCCGCGTCGCATAAAGATTGGTGAACCCACCCTTCGGCAGACCGGCCTCCAGCATCAACCGCTCAAAAGCTGCTGCGCATTGCGGCACATTCGACGCATGCTTCAACAGCATGGTATTCCCGGCTGAAAGCTGCGGCGCGATGATCCGGGCGATCTGGTAATAGGGGAAATTCCAGGGCTCAATGGCCAGCAGCACGCCCAGCGGCTCATGCACCAGGATCGCCTCACCTTCAGCCCTATGGGCGACGGGAAGCTGTTCCGGCTTCAACAGGCGCTCGGCATTGACGGCATAGTAATCGAGGATGTCGGCAGACAGTCCCACCTCGGCGCGTGCTTCAGACATAAGCTTGCCCATTTCCAGGGTCAAAAGCTTGGCATAATCATCCGTCTGTCCGCGCAGGATTTCGGCGGCGGCATGCATGACCTTGGCCCGCTCGGCAAAGGATGTCTGTCGCCATTGCTGAAATGCGGCATCCGCCGCCGTAATGGCCGCCTGAACGGCAGCGTCGGTTGCTTCGGGAAAAGTGATAAGAGTTTCGCCAGTGTAGGGATTGGTTGTTGCGTAAGCCATGGAACCGTCCTTTGCAGTCATTGCTGCGGCGCGCATTACCGACATCGGTCGCGTCGATGAGGTAATGATAGCGCTGAAGGTGGTTCTGGCTGTTGATCCTAATCAAGATCGTAAAAGTTGTAGGTTATAGCATTTTCAGGAAGCGGTTCTCCCAAAGCGCTATTCTGCGAAAACATGCGCTGATGCCGGATCGAACCCCAGCGCAACCGGCGCACCGATCGTCAATCCATCCAGTGCGGCATGGCCGAAGGGCAGACGCACCGATAGGCCATGGCCACCTTCACTCAATAGCGCGATTTGAATGGTATTACCCAAAAAGGTAATGTCTTCAATCTTGGCAGCAAGCGTTCCCGGTCCTTGAGCCGAAAGCAGGGTCAATCGCTCCGGGCGCAGCATCAGCATGGCGTTGCTTCCACTCTGTGCTTTTCCATGCAGCGGAATATTTCCGATTGCCAGATGATCACCAATGCGGATTTCAGCCTTACCGTCCCTGGTATCAGTCACCACGCAGGGCATAAAATCGCTATCACCGATAAACTCCGCCACAAACCGCGTCGCCGGATTGGCGTAAAGCTCGGCACCGGTACCGATTTGGTCGATCACCCCTTTGGAAAACACCGCAATCCTGTCGGAAAGGCGCAGTGCCTCTTCCTGATCATGGGTGACGTAAAGGATGGTGACATCCGTTTGGTGATGGATACGGCGGATCTCATGTTGGATTTCCTCGCGCAGCTTTTTGTCCAACGCCGAAAGCGGCTCGTCCATCAAAAGCACCGGCGGGTCATAGGCCAAGGCCCGTGCCAGCGCCACGCGCTGCTGCTGACCGCCGGACATTTGCGCCGGTTTGCGATCCTCATAGCCTTCCAGCCGTACCAATTGCAGCATCTTGCGGACACGCTCGGTGATGTCAGCCTTAGACCAGCCGCGCATTTTCAGCGGAAAGGCGATGTTCTGACCGACCGATAAATGGGGAAACAGTGTGTAGCGCTGGAAGACCATGCCAATATTGCGTTGGTGCGACGGGGTCTGCAACACGCTCTTGCCCGATAGCAGCATATCACCCGCACTCGGCTGTTCGAAACCGGCGAGAATATAAAGCGTCGTGCTCTTGCCTGACCCGGAAGGACCGAGAAAAGTCATGAACTCGCCCTTTGCCACCTCAAGATTGACATACTGAACCGCGACCACCGGGCCATATTGCTTGCGGATACCGCGAATTTCCAGAAAAGGCGTCATGCTTTCAGTCCTTTGCGCACCAGGGCGGTGATCAACATCAACGCGATGGTGACGACGATCAGAAGGGTGGAGGCAGCGGCAATCACCGGCGTCAGATCCTGACGCAGCGTTGCCCAGATCTTGACCGGCAAGGTTTGCAGCGTCGGGCTTGCCATGAAAATCGCCAGAACGACCTCATCCCAGGAGGTCAGGAAGGAAAACACCGCCGCAGAAAACAATCCATGACCAATGCAGGGCAGCGTGATCAACAGCCGCGCCTTGAGCGGCGAGGCACCGCACAGCACCGCTGCATCCTCGATAGATTTATCAAAGCCTTCCAATGCATTGGTCAGCGCCAGAACAGAGAATGGCAGGGCGACAACCAGATGGGCAATGACGAAGCCGAGTGTCGTGCCGTTTAGCCCGATGCGCAGAAAAAATGCATAGAGCGCCACCGCCAGCACCACGACAGGCAGGATCATCGGCGTCATGAATAGCGCCCGCAGCGCATCCCGCCCCAAAAACCGTCCGCGTACAAGCCCAAAGGACGCACAAAGCCCAATGATCACCGACAGGATCGTGACGATGACAGCGATGTGAAAACTGGTCCACGCCGCATCCAGCCAGCGCGGATCGGCAAACAGTTGGCCATACCATTTGGTGGTCCAGGCAGGTGGCGGAAAAATCAGCCATTGCGAGGAGCCGAAGGACAGAGCCGCGATGAACAGGATCGGCAGCAGGAGAAAAGCCGCTGTCAGCAGCGTGATGACCAGCAAAATCCATTTCCAGGTGCCAAGGCTGTTGAAATTCAAAAGCATGTCAGCGCCCTCCCTCACCGGCTGCACCGAACAGCTTCAGTTGCAGAGCGTAGAGGCTCAGCGTCACCACCAGAAGCACCAGCGCCGCCGCACCGCCCATGCCCCAATTAACCAGCGATTGGACGAATTGGGCGATCAGTTCGGCCAGCATCATATTGGATGTGCCGCCGAGCAGCGACGGTGTGACGAAATAGCCAAGTGACATGACGAACACCATCAACCCGCCCGACACCATGCCCGGCATGGCAAGCGGCAGCAGCACAGTCACCAGCGCCTGCCAGCGGGTCGCGCCGCACAGTGCCGCCGCCTGCAACAGCGCCGGATCGATCTTGCGGATCACCCCATAGAGCGGAATGATGATGAAGGGCAGCATGATGTAGCTCATCCCGATGGTCACACCGACGAGGTTGTTGACCATCACCAGCGGCGTATCGATCACGCCGAGACTGATCAGCGTTTTGTTGATGACCCCGGTGCGCTGTAACAGCACCATCCAGGCATAGGTGCGGGCCAGAAGGTTGGTCCACATCGACAGCAATACGATGGCAAAGATCACTGACGCCAATCGTTGCGGCATGATCGCCAGCGCCCAGGCGACCGGAAAGCCAATCAAGAGCGAGATTGCCGTGACCAGGGCCGAGACGAAAAACGTGTTGAAGAAGATTTTCAGATAGGTCGCGCTTCCCAGCAATGCGCCGTAATTGCCAAGGCCAAGCACCGGTTCCGTCACCGAGCGCGTCAGCAAGGCCAACACCGGCAGAACGAAGAAAATCAGGATCAACACCAGCGCCGGCAGGGTCGCGGCTTTATTGCCGAAACCCCACCGGCTTCTATGGGGCTGTTCAATGGTCGAGGTCGGGGACGCCATGCCGTTTCCTTGCGAAACCCGTCCGACATCGTGCATTTGGAGGATGCATCATGCCGCAACGCTGAGGACGCTCCGGCACCGGATGTTTACGGTGCCGGAAATGCCTTACTTTAGAGTATGGCTTACTTCGACTGCCAAGCGTACCAGCGCTCACCAATCTCGTCACGATGCTTGGCCCAATACGCCATGTCGGCATTGACCTGCGATGCGGTCTGCTGGTCCGGCAAGGTCTTGGCGATGGCGGGGTCCATCAGCGCCGGTGACTTGGTATTCACAGGCGCATAACCGGTCCCTGCTGCCATCTCGGCCTGACCCGCGGGCGAGGTTGCGAAAGCGATGAACTTCATCGCCGCTTCCTTGTTCTTGGTGCCCTTCGGCACGACCAGCGCATCGGCTGCCGTGATATTCTGCGCCCAGGAGGTTTCAACCGTGACACCGGTCGCGGCCAGCGCCGTCAACCGGCCATTCCAGAACGAGCCGAACGGGGCTTCGGCAGAGGCCAGCAATTGCTGCGACTGCGCACCGCCCGACCACCAGATGATGTCGGATTTGATCGTGTCGAGCTTCTTGAAAGCGCGGTCGAGATCGAGCGGATAAAGCTTATCCGGCGTCACACCATCCGCCAACAGCGCGGCTTCGATTACGCCCGGAGCCGACCATTTGTAGAAAGTGCGCTTGCCGGGAAATTTCTTGGTGTCGAACAGGTCCGTCCAGCTTTTCGGGCAAGCGGCGACAGCGTCCTTGTTGCAGCCGACCACGAAGGAATAATAAAAGCTGCCGACCGAATAATCCGTCACAAAACGCGGATCGAGCGTTGTCTTATCGATGGTCTTAAAGTCGAGCTTTTCCAGCAGACCCTTGTCGCCCGCCTGAATGGCATAGTCGCCCTCGACATCGACGACGTCCCAGTTCACGCCCTTGGCCTCGACCATGGCTTTGATCTTGCCGTAATCGGTCGGGCCGTCCTGAAGGACGTTGATGCCTTCTTTTGCCGTGAATTTATCCGCCCAGGCGGATTTTTGCACGTCCTGCGTGGTGCCGCCCCAACTGGTGAACACCATGTCAGCGGCCAGTGCGTGACCGGAGACGCCCAAAAGCAAAGCCAGCGATGCGATAATGGTTGTGTTTTTCATGTTCCCTTGTCCTTGTTTGATTGTGCCTTACCCGGATGCCGGTTGCTTCTTTTGGGCCATCCATCCGGGGCATGTTCTTATCACCGCATCACGAACGGATCGGGAAACGGGTCGTCTGAGGTTTTCAGCCAGACCGTCTTGGTGCGGGTATAATCCAGTACCGCGGCCATGCCGCCTTCCCGCCCATGGCCGGACAGGCCAAAGCCGCCAAACGGTGCAATCGGCGAAACGGCGCGGTAGGTATTGACCCAGACGACGCCAGCTCGAAGCCCGCGTATCATCCGGTGAGCACGTGTCAGGTTTTGGGTAAAAACGCCGGATGCCAGGCCATAGGCTGTGTCATTGGCCAGATGCAGCGCTTGCGCCTCGCTCTCGAAGGACACCACAGAAAGGACAGGTCCGAAAAATTCCTGCGCCAGAGATGGAGAGTTGACGCCATCGCAATCGAGAATGGTTGGCAGATAGAAATTGCCTGGACCATCCGGGCGCTGCCCTCCCGTCACCAGCCGGGCGCCTGCGGCAAGCGAGGCCTTCACCAGCGCATCGACATGATCCTGTTGGCGGCGGGTGGCGAGCGGTCCGACCTCCGTTGCCATATCCAGCGGACTGCCGATGCGGATTGCTTCGGCCTTCTCCTTCAACCGGGTCAGGAATGCATCCTTGACCGATCGCTCAACAATCAACCGTGATCCGGCAACGCAGGATTGGCCGGTGGCGGCAAAAATGCCGGAGACCTGCGCATTGGCAGCACTTTCAAGATCGGCGTCGGCAAAGACGATGAACGGCGACTTGCCGCCCAGTTCCAACGAGGTCGAGGCCAGATTTTCCGCCGAATTGCGCACCACGTGCCGCGCTGCCTCCGGCCCACCGGTGAAGGCCACATGTGCAACCCTGGGATGACGGGTGAGTGCTGCACCGCAAGCAGACCCGAAGCCGGTAATGATATTGACAACACCGGGCGGAAATCCCGCCTCATGCACCAGCCGGGCAAATTCCAACATCGGGGCCGGACCGTCTTCCGAGGCTTTCACCACCATCGTGCAGCCAGCCGCTAGAGCCGGACCGATCTTGACCGCCGAGAGAAACAACTGGCTGTTCCACGGAATGACCATAGCCACCACACCGACCGGCTCACGCCGCAGCCAGACATCCATATCCGGCTTGTCAATGGGAAGTGTCGAACCTTCGATCTTGTCGGCGAGCCCAGCATAATAGCGATAGTAATCTGCGACATAGGCAATTTGCGAGCTTGTCTCGCGGATAATCTTGCCGGTATCGCGGGTTTCCAGCTCTGCCAGCCTTGGCGCATTGGCGGCAATCAGGTCGGCCAGCCGGTAGATCAGCTTGCCACGCTGGGTGGCGGTCATTTTTGCCCATGGCCCTTCATAGAGGGCGGTATGGGCCGCTTCGACAGCGCGGTCCACATCCGCTTCGCGCGCTTCCGGCATATCGGCCCAGACCTCGCCAGTGGCCGGATCGAGGCTTTCAAACCGCGCCTCGCCGTCACTGAAGGCGCCATCGATGTAAAGCTGGAAACGCTGCATCGCTTTACTCCGCAAAGGCTGGCATGACATCGGCAATGAAACGCTCCAGCGAGGCTTTCTTGCGCTCGAAGCTCATGCCGGTGTCGATCCAGAAGGAAAATTCGTCATAGCCCAGCGCCTCGTAGCGTTTCAGCCGGGCGATGACCTCGTCTGCCGTGCCGACGGCCATATTGGCCCGCATCACCTCGGGCGCCAGCAGAGCGTTGGCGTCGATATCCTCCTGGCTCAACCGTTCGATCAGGCCCTGGTGGATCGGACGTTCGTTTTTGAACCACGCGAAGAAGTAATTGTAATAGGTGCTCAACTCCCTGGCTGCCTGGGCGATATCGGCCTCGCTGGAGCCGACATAGCTATGCAGCAGCAACATGATTTTTGGGCGCGGCAGATCGGGAGACTTGTCGCAGGCGTCGTTAAACCGTTGCATCAGAGTTTCGATTTCGCCGTCGCCATTCCACAGCGGCGTCACCTGCACGTTGCAGCCATTGGCCACGGCAAAATCATGGGAATTGGGATCACGCGCCGCCACCCAAAGCGGGATCGGCTCCTGCAAAGGTTTCGGTGCCGAGGTAGTCGCCGGGAAGGACCAGAACTCTCCCTGATGGGCATAGTCGCCAGCCCAGACGCCTTTGACGGCTGGGATCAGTTCCCGCATCCGCTGGCCAGCGGTCCAGGCATCCAAGCCCGGCATCAAACGCTCATATTCAAAGGAATAGGCACCCCGGGCGATGCCGATATCCAATCGGCCATTGGTGATCAGGTCGGTCATCGCCGCCTCGCCCGCCAGCTTGATCGGGTGCCAGAAGGGTGCAATCACCGTTCCCGTTCCAAGGCGGACGTTTTTCACCCGGTTTGCCAGATCGGCGATGGTCACGAACGGGTTGGGCGCAATGGTGAAATCCATCCCATGGTGTTCGCCGGTCCAGATCGCATGCATACCGCCTTTATCGGCGATCTCGCAGAGTTGCAGAAATTCCTCATAGAGGCTTTTATGGCTCTGGCTGGCATCGAGCCGTTCCATATGGACGAAGAGAGAGAACTTCATGGATCAAGCCTTCCTGGCAATGGAGTGAACCCGGCCTGCCGTCTCATTGCCAACATAGACGCCGAAATTGCCAAGCGAGCTTTCCGCCGCGAAGCGATTGAGAATATCCGCCGTGGCCGAGCCGCCCGCACCGGCAAGCTGATCAACCGCGATGAAATTGCCGCATTTCGGCGCGCCGGGACCGGCAAAGGCCCGGTAAACGATATGCTGGCATGCCTCGCTCTTGTCTTCGTAGACGGAATAGAGAAACCCGATGGTAATGCCGAGCCCGGTCAGGTGTTCAAGATGGGCTTTCAAATCCTGCAACGGCTCGCCGCTAACCGCATGACAACCCGGCAGGCTGCGGCCATCCTCGCCCACCAGAAGCACCTCGCCATCACGCTCGATAACGGCGCTCAGATGCAGCGGGCCATCGCTTGCGGCGCTGACGGCTTTTTCGGCAAGGGCCGGTGTGAAATAACCACCGCGCACATAGCCAAGCCCGTTCAACTCGCTTTTGTCGAATGCCCGTACCCGCCCCAGCAGCACGACATGGTCGCCTGCCTCAATCACCTGTTCCAAACTGCAATCAAACCAGGCAGACGTCCCGGAAAACACAGGCGACCCATGGGGTCCAAGCTGCCAGTCCACAGTTGCAAACCGGTCTTCGACAGGCCGAGCAAAGGTGTTGGACACGTCCTTTTGCCCGTCAGACAATATATTGACGGCAAAGCCTTTGGCCCTGGTCATCACCTCAAAATTGCGCGAGGTTTTGGCAAGACAGACCAGCAGCAAAGGTGGATCTAGCGACACCGACGTGAAGGAATTGGCGGTAAAGCCGATGGTAGAACCGTCAGAACCAAACGTGGTGACAACGGTGACGCCAGTGGCGAAAGCGCCGAAGGCATCGCGCAGGCTGCGGGGGTCGATTATCGCTTCGCTCATCCGCGCGCCTCACTGTTGGTTTTATCGGCACTCATTGACGTGCCTCCGGTAACGCCAGCCACGCGGCCATGATGTCATGCACCTCTTGCGGTGCCGTGAGATTGACCATGTGACGATGGCCGGGAACGATCCTGGCCATACCCTCTTGCGCCTGCCCCGCCATGGCCTGCGCCATTTCAACCGTCGAGTTCGGATCGCCGGCACCCGTCAAGAACAGGGCCGGACAGGAAACCTGCGGCCAGCAGTCCGCGTAGGTTTCATCCCCATTGGAAAAGGCACGGTAAGCGGTGGCATAGGCATCGACATTCATTTGCCGCAGGCATTGCTCGGTCAGAGCGCGAGCGGCAAGGCTTACGGCGTCGCTGTCGAACCAGCGCTTCAACGGCCCTTCAATATCAATGCCGTCGGCGGCAATCGACTCTGCCCGAGCAAGAACCGCAGCCTTAGCAGACACGTCACGCCGGTAGACACCATTGACGAGCGCCACGCGCCGGATTTTCTGCGGAAAGCTGGCGACGGCACCGCCTGCAATCAACGCGCCCATCGAATGACCGGCCAAGTTGACCGGCCCAAGATCGACTTCCTCCAGGAACCGACCGAGCCAGGCAACGAAATCCGGCAGCTCACTGCCTTTCGGCAAGGCAAGACTCTGACCATGGCCCGGCATATCGACGGCGATGACCCGATGGCTGGCGGAAAGGCTTGCCATTTGCGGCCACCATGCTTCCAACCGCATGCCGACGCCATGAACCAGCACCAGCGGCTCGCCGCTGCCTTGCTCCACATACGCGGTTCCATCAGGGGTAATGCGGCGCTCGACCGCCGGAAATGGCGATGGGGCCGTGCCACGCATTGCTGCCATTTCCATCTCATCGCCCCCGCTTATACGCCGGCCGGGTTGGCGACATCCTGGCCCAAATCTTTCAGATCCTGATAGCGGTCACCAATCCGGTGATGGGGCCTTCCGCCGACAGATGCGCCGAGCCCGACGACAATTTCGTCAGCGGCTGGCGCATCGGCAATCGCCGTCTGGATCGTCAAATAATGGGAGCGGCGGCCTTCGTCATTCTTGTCCATCAATGGGATCATGATCGGCGCATTGGCCGGACCGCGCGTGTTGCAGAAGGCGAGATAGGATTTGGCCCCCACCGCTGTGCGGTAATGGTTGCCGAACCGCAACGTATGGATCAGCGCCGAAGCATGCTCGATCTCGCCATCAAGACCGACAACGGCAACTTTGCCATAGGCCTCGACCGCCTCGCCGGAGCCAACGGCTTCCAGGATCATACCAGTCAGAAGCTCGCCGAGAACCGGGGCGCATTGATGAATTTCCGGCTTCAGATCTTCGACAAAACCGCGTCCAGCCCAGGGATTTTTAACGACGGCGAAGGCCGCGTAGAGTTTCAGCGGCTTGGGCGCGGCCTTGCCTCCTTCCACTAAAGTGGTCTCCACATGCAGAAGAGTTTTGCGGATTTGCAGGGACATAGCTTACCTCAAATATCAATGTTGGTATTATGGTATGCCAAGCTATTTCAGAGTCAAGCGACTTGTCGATCAGGAATTATTTTTTCTTCAAGAGAATAACATTATTTGATCTCAACTGCGGATCTGGCCTGCTCAGCAAGCACAGCGACGGCAATCTCAGAGGCGCGCTGCACATGATCAATTGCGGCCTGCTCAGCAGCGGGTCCGTCGCCATTGCGGATGGCCTCGACAATCCGTTGCATCTGGGCTGGCCCCTCTGTCGCCCGGCCATCGGTCTTAATGGTCATCGAGCGCAAATGGTTGATCCGCACGGTCATTTGTCTTACCACGCCCCAGGCAATCTGCCTGTCAATCCGGGTAAACAAAGTCTCGTAAAATCGCGTCGTTTCCTTCAAGACATCCGCCATGTCCTGGCGAGCATAGGCGTCCTTGATCGCGTCCAGCGCCTCTGACAAGCCAGCCACGATAGCCGGATCTCCCCTCTCTGCACAAAGCTTCGCCGCCATGCCTTCCAAAGCCGCACGGATTTCATAGATCTGCCGGGCTTCATCGACATCCAGCAGTGCCACCATCGGCCCCTTGCTTTGGGGATTGCTGACCAGACCCTCGGACTCCAGATGCCGCAGCACTTCGCGCACCACGGTTCGGCTGACCCCAAGCTGCGCGCAGAGATCACGTTCGACCAGCCGGTCGCCCGGCTTGAAATAGCCGCTGATGATCGCGTCGCGGACTTTCTCAAGCGCCAGTTCCCTGAGCGTCTTGGTTGGGCGCTCCACCTTTATGGTCTCTGTCATTCCTTAAGCCTTCCCGGCAACCAGACCGCTCATCAAGAACAGGCAATTCACCCGTATTATGGTCTACCAAAAGCCAAAATGACAAGCAGGAATGACACCATCACGATTTAGGCTTGGCATGGCGGGTTTTCAGTACATTGCGAATGGAAAAGCTGGAGTGGATGCGTGCTACGCCGGGTAGTTTGGCGAGGATTTCCTTATGGATTCGCTCAAAGTCATGGGCGCTGTCCACCTCCAGTTTCAAGAGGTAATCCGATCCGCCGGTCATCAGAAAACATTCCTGGATTTCCGGATATTTCCGGATAGCGGCCTCAAAGCGGTTGAGATGATCCTCTGTCTGCCGATCGAGTGTGATGTTGATGATCACGGCAATGCCATCGTCCTTGTCAGACTTGCCGAGAATGGCCGTATAGCCGCTGATATAACCCTGCTTTTCAAGGAGTGCGACACGTCGCAGGCAGGCTGAGGCGGAGAGCCCGACAGCCGCCGCCAGACTGGCATTGCTGATGCGCGCATTCAGCTGCAATTGGCGCATAATGGCCCGGTCGATGGCGTCGATACCACTCACGCAATAATCCTCATTTTCTTCGCAGAAAATTGCGCAAAAATTCACAAAGCACAAGAGCTGCCGATAAACCGCCCGGAAATTTCGTGGATGTTTCAATATCATCGAAGAAAAACGGGGTACAGTTATGGATATGTCTATCAGCCACGACCTGAATGCCGATGCGTTTTCCGCCCGTCTTGTAATCGACCTCGACGCGCTTGCCGACAATTACCGCCAATTGGCCGCTGAAGCCGCCCCGGCCGAAACCTCCGCTGTCGTCAAGGCCGATGCCTATGGCCTTGGAGCCGCCCGCGTCGCGCCCGCCCTCTGCCGGGCCGGATGCCGGAAGTTCTTCGTGGCGCATGTGCAGGAAGCAGCTCGCCTGCGGCAGCATTTGCCCGGGGGTGCCGAACTGTTCATTCTCAACGGTTTGCAGCCGGGCGCAGAACCTTTTGCAGCGGCAAATGGCTTCATGCCGGTGTTGAATTCGTTAGAGCAGCTTGCCAATTGGTCGAAAACGGCAAGCGAATTTGGACGGACCCTGCCCGCCATCCTGCAATTTGATACCGGCATGTCGCGGCTCGGCTTTTCGCCAGAGGAAGCGACTGTTCTCGCGGGCAATCCCTCCCTGTTATCCGGCCTCTCCATCCGCTTCATCATGAGCCATCTCGCCTCTGCCGATGACAGCGCCAGCAGCCAGAATGCCGCTCAATTTTCGGTCATGCGCGAGCGACTGACGCAATTCCCAGGCATTCCCTTGTGCTTTTCCAATTCAGGCGGCATCTTTATCGACAAGCAGTTTCACGGCGCGTTGGTCCGCCCCGGCGTCGCACTTTACGGAGCAGTACCCAGCGATCTGGCAGGGTGCCGCATGAAGCCGGTGGTGCGGGTCGATGCGAAGGTGATCCAGACCCGAACGGTACCAGCCGGAGCCTGCGTCGGCTACGGCGCGACCTATGTGGCCACCAAGGAAACCAGGCTGGCCACCCTTGCCATTGGCTATGCGGATGGCCTGCCGCGCTGTTTGAGCGACCGGGGCGCCGCCTATTATGGTGATATCCGTTTGCCGATTGTCGGGCGGGTGTCGATGGACAGCATGACGGTCGATATTTCAGCCCTGCCACCCGGTGTGTTGACACTCGGCAGTGTCGTCGAAGTCATCGGGCCACATCAGACCTTGGAGGATGTGGCGCAAGCGGCGGGTACGATTGCCTATGAAATCCTGACCAGCCTTGGTCATCGCTATCACCGCGACTATATTTCCGCATAAGAATATTGGGGAACGACATGAAAGTTACCATTCTTGGCGCGGGCGTGATCGGCGTCACCAGTGCCTATTATCTCGCCAAAGCCGGTCATCAAGTAACCGTCATCGACAGGCAGACGGGTCCGGCGCTTGAAACCAGTTTTGCCAATGCGGGCGAAGTGTCCTTCGGCTATTGCTCGCCCTGGGCGGCACCGGGCATTCCGCAGAAGGCGTTGAAATGGCTGTTCATGGAACATGCCCCACTGATTCTGCGACCGAAAATCGATACCGCCATGCTGGGTTGGATGCTGAAAATGCTCTCCAACTGCACCTCCGGGCGTTATGCGATCAACAAGAGCCGGATGCTGCGGCTGGCCGATTACAGCCGCATTGCGCTGGCGCAACTGCGCACAGAAACCAATATCGACTACGACCAGCGCATGCAGGGTACTTTGCAGCTGTTTCGCACCCAGGCGCAGCTGGATGCCTCGGCGAAAGATGTGAAAGCCCTGGCGGCAGACGGTATTCCCTATGAAGTGCTGGACCGTGAAGCCTGTATCAAGGTCGAGCCAGCGCTTGCAGCAGCCCGCCACAAGATTGTTGGCGGCTTGCTGACTCCGAAGGACGAGACCGGCGACTGTTTCAAATTCACCAACCAGCTCGCTGAAAAGGCAGCCTCGCTTGGCGTGGTGTTTGACTATGGCCGCACCATAGAGCGGCTGGTGGTATCGGGTGGCAAGGTCACCGGCGTTGTCACCGACAAGGGAACCGAAACCGCCGACGCCTATGTCGTTGCACTCGGCAGCTATTCGCCGCTGCTGCTGAAGCCGCTCGGCATCACGCTGCCAGTCTATCCGGTCAAGGGCTATTCGCTGACCATTCCGATTGTCGACCCTTCGAAATCACCCGAATCCACCGTGATGGACGAAACCTACAAGATCGCCATCACCCGGCTGGGCGACCGGATCCGGGTGGGTGGCATGGCGGAAATTTCCGGCTATACCAATGATCTCGGTGCTGCACGTCGCCGCACACTCGAACATTCCGTCACCGATCTTTTTCCCGGCGGCGATATGGCCCGCGCCGATTTCTGGTCCGGCCTTCGCCCAATGACGCCTGACGGTACGCCGGTGATCGGCGCAACCGGCATCAGCAATCTCTACATCAACAGCGGCCACGGCACACTGGGCTGGACGATGAGCTGCGGTTCGGGCCGTTTGCTCAGCGACATCGTCAGTGGCCGCCAGACCGAGATCGACAATGCCGATCTGGCACTGAGCCGCTATGCCGCTGGTCGCGCCGGATAACCAAGGCCTATTTGAAGGGCCGGACATGTTCCGGCCTGAAACCAAGGCCGATCAACCGCCCGGCGATATGGGCAAGCAGCGGCCAGCGGGCAATGGTCTTCAGGAATGCAGGCGGGCCGGAGGGCTTGGCCGGTGCTTCGTTCGCAACCGTCTCATCCTCGGGCTTCGGCTTGCGGCGCATCATCAATTGCAGTTTCTGCGTCGCCTTGGTTGGGAACAGGCGTCGCTTCTCGATGGCGGCGAGATAGGCGTCCAAAGGCTCGCCTGATAGTAGTGGTTTTGCCAGTCGGTTGGCCGCGGCCACGGCATCCTGAATGGCCAGATTGACGCCGACACCACCAATCGGCGACATGGCATGGGCCGCATCGCCAATGCAGATCAGTCCGGGCTTCCACCAGCGTTTCAGCCGGTCGATACGGATGCTGAGAAGATAGAGATCGTCAAATGAGGTGACTTCCTGCACCCGCTCAGGCGACAGCGGCGAAACCAAAGCCACGGCTTGACGGAAAGCTTCGATCCCCTTGGCTTTGACCGTATCGAAGCTGCCTTTGCGGACGATATAGCCGCATTGCCAATAGTCGCCGCGATCAATCATCACGAAACCCTGCCTTGGGCCGCCATGGCCCATTGTATAGGGCGGATCTTGCGGCTGGTGGGACAGCTTGAACCACAACACATCGCTTGGGCTGCCAAAGCTTTCCACCTCCAGCCCCGCTTTTGCGCGAGTCACGGAATGACGGCCATCGGCACCGACCAACAGCCGGGATCGCAGCGTCATCGGGCCTTGCGGGGTGGAAGCCGTCAAGCCTGCAACCCCATCGGAACCTTCCAGCAATGTCTCCACCCTGGCATTCATCAACAACCGAAAATTGGGGTATTTACCCGCTTCGCGGGCCAAAAAATCCAGAAAATCCCATTGCGGCATGAAGGCGATGAACCGGCAGCGGGTCGGCAATCGGGAGAAATCAGCCATCGTCACATCGCGCCCGCCGATTTCCGCATGCAAAGTGGGCGCCTGCACATGCGGCAGTTTCAACAGATCTTCGAGCAGGCCAAGCTCATGCATCACTTCCAGTGTGGAGGGGTGCAAGGTGTCGCCGCGAAAATCGCGCAGGAAATCGCCGTGCTTTTCCACCACAGTGACATTAACCCCGGCGCGGGCCAGCAGCAGGCCGAGCATCAGCCCGGCAGGTCCTGCACCGACAATGGCGCAATCGCAGTCAATCTTTTCCTCAATGGGCGCGGCAGGAATAAGATCGTTCTGTGCAGTCATGATCCGTGCCTCTCATCATCGCTCATGCGCCTGGATAACCTCCAGGAAAGCATCGCCATACCGTTCCAGCTTCGATTGCCCGACGCCGGAAATACCCAACAGTGCCTTACGGCTTTGCGGTCTCTCTGTGGCAAAGGCGATCAGCGTCGTATCTGGAAAGATCATATAGGGCGGCACGGAAAGGTCCTTGGCAATCGCCATGCGCGCAGCCCGTAGCGCCTCAAACAATTCCATATCGGCACCCTCCAGCGCAGATTTCGCCTTTGCGGCAGCGGGCGAAGCATTGCGCGCCGCCTTGCCCTTGGTCGGGCGGTCCTTGCGGAACCGCACCTCACGCTCCCGCTTGAAAACGGCGCGGGCGTCCGGCTCCAGTTTCAACGCGCCGAAAGCGTCATGATCGACCCGGAGCAGACCGGCGGCCAGCAATTGCCGGAACACCGATTGCCAGGTTTTCAAAGGCAGATCCTTGCCCGCACCGAAGACTGGCATGTCAACATGGCCGAAACGGGCAGTCTTGTCGTTTTCATTCCCCAGCAGCACATCGATGACATGGCCGGTGCCGAACCGCTCCCCGGTCCGGTAAATCGCCGCCAGCGCCTTGATCGCCGCGTCGGTTCCGTCCCAGGTTTCAACCGGCTTCAGGCAGGTGTCGCAATTGCCGCAAGAACCGGGATGCACTTCGCCGAAATGCGCCAGGATTGACTGGCGGCGGCAGCCGGGGGTCTCGCAAATCGCCAGCAGCGCGTTCAACTTGGCCCGCTCGACCCGCTTGACCTCCTCCGCCGAAGTGCCGCCATCGATCATCCGCCCGCGCTGGATGACATCAGCCATACCATAGGCCATCCATACATCCGATGGCAGTCCGTCACGCCCGGCCCGTCCGGTTTCCTGGTAATAGGCCTCGACAGAACCCGGCAGATCAAGATGCGCCACATAGCGGACATTCGGCTTGTCAATGCCCATGCCAAAGGCGACAGTCGCCACGAGACAAAGGTTTTCTTCCTTCAGGAAGGCGTCCTGATTGGCATCGCGCAGCACCCGGTCCATGCCGGCGTGATAAGCCAGCGCCCGCACCCCTTGCGTATTGAGCCATTCCGCCGTGTCCTCCACCTTGGCGCGCGACAGGCAATAGACAATGCCACTCTCGCCTTCATGGCGCGCCAGAAACCGCAGGAGCTGCTGGCGTGGCTGGTCGCGCTCGACAATTTCATAAGCGATATTGGGCCGGTCGAAGGAGGTGGTAAACACCTTGGCCGATTGCAGGCCAAGCTTGTCGATAATGTCATCGCGCGTATGGGGATCGGCGGTTGCCGTCAACGCCATGCGTGGCACGCCGGGATAGGCCTCGGCAAGCTTGCCCAGTTCCCGATATTCCGGGCGGAAATCATGGCCCCATTGCGAGACGCAATGGGCCTCGTCTATGGCAAACAATGCGATCTTCGCAGAGCCGATCACATCCTTGAACGCAGGGGTGACGATCCGCTCCGGCGTGACATACAGCAGATCGAGCGTGCCATCGGCAATAGCGCGCCGCACCTCGACAAACTCCTCCCGTGACAGCGAGGAATTCAGCGCTGCCGCCCGCACCCCCACTTGCTTCAGCGCCTCGACCTGGTCGCGCATCAAGGCAATTAGCGGCGACACCACCACGCCGACCCCATCGCGGCACAGCGCCGGAATCTGGAAGCACAGGGATTTACCGGCACCGGTCGGAAACAGCACGACCGCATCGCCACCGACCACCACCTGCTGAACCACCTCGGCCTGCTTGCCGCGAAAGGCCGAATAGCCATAGACCCGCTTCAGGATGGACAGCGGATGTCTTTCGCCATTATCGAATGTCGGTTCGTGGCGGGGCTGGCTTGACGGCATGGCATTGCTTTCGAGACATTATGGATGCCCCAAACAGGGCTGTTCAACCGGCTGCCCGATGGCAACGCAAGCCAAGAGATAGAGTTATATCAGGCCCCGTGCAACCTGCATCACCCTCGGGAGCGCCGGATGAAAACAGTCAGGGTCAACAAACCCCAAAAACAACCATTACGGGAGCCAGAACGGTTTTGCATAGCGCAACGAAATCCATCCTTCAACATATGAGTCATGCAAACTCGCCTGAGGTATCGGGCGTCTGTCTTTGATACAATTTCCCATCAGCATGCATTTGGAAATGCTATCAGAAATGTTAAACGGGGCGACTGAAAATCGTGAAAACTGTCCTTGGCTTGGCGATGACATCAGATACTGACAAATCACGCCGCCCTTCAGGACATTGGGTTCGCCGCGTTGCGCGCTGGCTGGAACTGCGTGCAATCGGGCTGACGCCTGAACATCTCGACATCTTGGATGGCCTTCGTTCGGCCCTCATCGTCGGCGTTCCCATTCTCATCGTCGCGGCAGGGCAGAGCCAATATGGCTGGTCGATTTTTGCAGCGTTCTGGACCTGTCTGGCCGATACCGGCGGCGAAAAGCGGTTTCAGCGGCGGATGCTGGCGACCTTCGCGCTGCTTGGCAGCCTCACGGCTTTCCTCGCATCCTGGCTTGCGGGTTTCGGGCCTGTCGCAGGGCTTGCCGCTGGCTCAATTCTCGTCGGTTTGACCGCATTGCTGCCGGTGCGCTGGCCTGTCGTGCCGCTTGTCGCCACACTCCTTGGCGTGGTTGGCGTTGTGGCGGCGGGTTATCCCCACACGGCACCGCAAGCGGCCCTGCTCGCCTGTTCTTTTCTGGCTGGCAGCGCCTGGGCTGCCCTCGTGCTGACTGTGCTCTGGCCAACAGATGCCTGGCGCCCGGCACGGCGCGCCATTTCCGCCGTTTACGCCCGCCTGGCCGATATGACGCTTGATCTCGACACGATATCTCAGTCCGCAGCCACGCAAGTCTGGACCTTCAAGAGCAGCCAGCATCGGCGCGCCGTGCGCAATGCGATGGAGCGCGCACGGTCACACCTTGCCCGCGCAGCACACCCTTCTGAACAAAGCGATAAGACCACCCTTCATGTCGCGCTTCTGGCGGCAGACGATATTTTTCACGCCCTGCTGGCGCTTGACCATCTACGTTCATCCGAGCGGCAGGCCGATATCGGCAAGCTTTGCGCCGAGGTCATCCGGCCAAGCCTGATTGCGGCGGCCCAAAATCTCACCCTGCATACAGAGCCGATGGCCGAGCTGCAAAACCGGCTTTCCGTGCTGGAGCAGAGCGTTTCTGACCGCCATGACGCCGTCGCGGGCGCGGTACGGAGCATTGCAACAGCACTCCAATGGAAAGCAGCGCCGGACTTTGTGGGAGCGGCGGGACCAGAACAGGCCGCTTTGGACAAGATGACGCAGGCCCGGCAGCGGCAGCATTTTTTGCGTGGTGCGGTTCGCAGCGCCATGGGCGTGACCGTTGTCACTGTCGCCGCCCATCTGCTGGCTTTGAACTATCCCTATTGGGCCGCCATGGCCGTCGTCGTGGTTTTGCAGCCGGACCGGCGGATGAGCTGGAGCCGGGCGCTGGAGCGTATCGTCGGTTCGGTGGTGGGGAGCGCCCTGGCTCTAGCGTTACTGACCGGCATACCGGCATCAGGGCTACTCACCGCCATCATCATTCCCCTTGCGGCGGCAACCATTGCCCTGCGCTCCGTCAGCTATACGCTGTTCGTTACCGTGCTGACCATGCTGTTCGTTCTCACCATGGACATGTTGCACCCCGGCGCTGGCATAGCCTCGGCGCGAATGCTCGATAATATCGTCGGCAGTCTTGCCGCAATCATTGTCACCTTCCTCGTCTGGCCCGACAAGGCACCGACCCTGTCAGAACTGGCAGCCCGTGCACTGGAGGCCAATCGTGCTTACCGGGACGCTGCCGAACGCGGCGACGTGGCCCAGATCGCTCTCACGCGTCGCGCTGCCGGAATTGCCAGCACGGAAGCTGAAATAGCTTTTCATGCACCCGATCGTTACCTTGGGAAAACGCCCCCCGCCACCGATGTCGAGACACTGGCAAAGGCGCGGCTACTCGCTGGCGAAGCGGCTGTTCTGTGGCATAGCAGGTAACGACCGAGGCCGGAGTCACTCAGACCTGCACCTGGAAACGCTCTTCTTTCCATAGCGTCTTTATGAAATCCTTATTTCCCGCCCTTGCATTCCCTATCGAGATTTAATGTCATTCGGGAGGATTGTGCATGCCTGACCACAGACAGGAGCACAATGTGACTGATTTGCTATTCATCGCCATTGGACTGGGGAGCTTTGTCGCTCTTGCGGTCTATGCCCGCGCCCTAAACAGTTTGTGAGGCGGCCATGTTCGAACCGCTGCTCGGTCTTGCCGCCGCCCTGTTCATCTGCGTCTACCTGCTGATAACGCTGATCAGGCCCGAACGTTTTTGAAGCGACACCTGCTTCAACCATTCTTGCCCGGTTTGTCTTTTGAGACATCGGGCACCCCTCTTTCCTGACAGATACCAGACGTCCCGCATCACATCGCTTCATACTGGCAGCGACGATGATGGGGGACGCAATCCCTCTTTTCGGAGAACATCATGTCTTCCAACGGTTGGCTGCAAATCGGCTTGCTGCTCGCTCTCGTCTTCGCCACCATCAAACCGCTTGGGCTTTACATCGCCTGCGTGTTCGAGGGGCAGCGGACGTTTCTCTCTCCCATTCTCGGCCCTATCGAGCGGCTGCTTCTGCGCATATCCGGCGTTGATGCGCGCCGCGAACAAGGCTGGCTAGCCTATACGCTCGCCATGCTCGCCTTCAATGCCGCAGGCTTTCTGGCGCTCTATGGTATTTTGCGGCTTCAGGCCTATCTGCCCTACAATCCGCAAGGCTTTGCAGGCATGACCCCGGATCTGGCCTTCAACACGGCGATCAGCTTCGTCACCAATACCAATTGGCAGGCCTATTCCGGCGAACAGGCTGCCAGCCATTTCTCGCAGATGGCAGGCCTTGCCGTACAGAACTTCCTGTCGGCGGCCACCGGTATCGCCATAGCACTCGCCGTCACCCGGGCCTTCGCCCGTTCGGCCACCAATACGCTTGGCAATTTCTGGGTCGATATGACCCGCTCGACGCTGTATCTGCTGCTGCCGATGTCGATTGTGCTGGCCCTGGTTTTCGTCTGGATGGGCATTCCCCAGACACTCGACGCCTCGGTCACGGCCACAACGCTTGACGGCGCCCAGCAGACCATCGCCCTTGGGCCGATTGCCAGCCAGGAAGCCATCAAGCAGCTTGGCACCAATGGCGGCGGTTTCTTCAATGCCAATGCCGCCCATCCGTTTGAAAATCCCTCGGCGATCAGCGATTACCTCAATATTCTCGCAATGATGTCGATCACCATGGGGCTGATCTATGCTTTCGGCAAAATGGTCGGCGACCTGCGCCAGGGCTGGGCACTGATTGCCAGTGTTGCGGTGCTGCTCATTGCTGGCATTGCCGCGGTCTACATCGCTGAAACCGCAGGCAACCCCATCCATCTGGCGCTTGGGCTTGATCCCTCGCTCGGCAATATGGAGGGGAAGGAAGTTCGCTTCGGCCAGGCGATGAGTGCGGCCTATACGGCGATCACCACAGGTATTTCCAACGGTGGCGTCAACACCATGCATGGTTCGCTGACCCCGCTTGGCGGTCTCGTGCCACTGTTTCTGATCCAGCTTGGCGAAATCCTGCCGGGCGGCGTCGGCTCCGGACTTTACGGGCTGATTGTCTTCTGTGTGCTGACCGTCTTCGTCGCTGGCCTGATGGTTGGGCGCACGCCGGAATTTCTGGGCAAGAAGATCGAAGCCCGGGAAATGAAATTCGCTATGCTGGCCGTATTGGTCCTGCCCTTTGCAATCCTGGGATTTTCGGCAATTGCTGCCGTTCTGCCCAATGCGCTGGCCTCGCTTGGCAATGCCGGACCGCATGGTCTCTCGGAAATCCTCTATGCCTATACATCTGCGGCTGGCAATAACGGCTCGGCCTTTGCTGGGCTTTCAGCCAATACGCCCTGGTACAATACCACGCTCGGCATCTCCATGGCGCTTGGCCGCTTCGCCTATGCGGTTCCTGTTCTGGCCATTGCCGGTTCGTTGGCCGCAAAGACAAAAGGCACGGCATCTGCAGGTACCTTCCCCACGCACACGCCGCTTTTCGTCGGACTGCTCGTCGCCATCATCATCATCCTGGGCGGACTGCAATACTTCCCGGCCTTGGCGCTCGGCCCCATCGCAGAACATGTCGGCATGCTCGCCGGAACCCTTTATTGATTGAAAGAGGCTGTCATCATGACACAGTCACAATCCACCTCAGAGACCAGGCCTGCCCAACGGCTGTTTGAACCATCGATCCTCAAGGGCGCGTTCAAGGACGCTTTCGTGAAGCTCGACCCACGGCAATTGATCCGTAATCCGGTGATGTTCGTGACCGAAATCGTCGCTATGGTCGTTACGATCCTTGCGGTCCGCGACCTGATTACCGGCAATTCAGCGGTGTTCTCCGGCCAGATTGCCGCCTGGCTCTGGTTTACCGTCTTGTTCGCCACTTTCGCGGAAGCCGTTGCCGAAGGCCGTGGCAAGGCCCAGGCCGATAGCCTGCGCCGCACCAAAAGCGAGCTCTCGGCCCGTAAAGTGTCGGGCAATACCGCCAGCAGCCGGGAAACAACCACGGTTGCCGCTACAACGCTGAAGATTGGCGATGTGGTGCTGGTTGCCGCTGGCGAACTCATTCCCGGCGATGGCGAAGTGATTGAAGGCGTTGCCTCAGTCAATGAAAGCGCCATTACCGGCGAATCCGCGCCGGTGATCCGCGAGGCAGGCGGCGACCGGTCCGCCGTGACCGGCGGAACCCAGGTTCTGTCGGACGAGATCCGCATCAAGATCACCACGGCTCCCGGCTCGTCCTTCGTTGACCGGATGATCGCGCTGATCGAAGGGGCTGAACGCCAGAAGACGCCGAATGAAATCGCCCTGTCGATCCTGCTTTCCGGGCTGACACTGATCTTCGTGATCGCCGTCGTCACTCTCTGGGGTCTTGCCAGCTATTCCGGCGTTGCGCTGACAGTCACGGTCATGGCCGCCCTTCTGGTGACGCTGATCCCGACCACGATCGGCGGCCTGCTATCGGCTATCGGCATTGCAGGCATGGACCGGCTGGTGCGTTTCAACGTCATCGCCACTTCGGGCCGCGCCGTGGAAGCGGCAGGAGATGTCGATACGCTGCTGCTCGACAAGACCGGCACCATCACCTTCGGCAATCGCATGGCCAGCGACTTCATCGCCGTACCCGGTGTCAGCGCCACCGAAATTGCCGAGGCTGCCCTTCTTGCAAGCCTTTCTGATGAAACACCTGAAGGCCGCTCCATCGTCGCCTTGGCCACCGGCGAATATGGCCAGTCCGCCCCCGATGCAGCACCGGATGCGGTGATCCCGTTCACCGCCGAAACCCGGCTTTCCGGCGTCGATATCGGGGCTAAGCGTCTGCGCAAGGGTGCGGTGGATTCGGTCCTGGCCTTTACCGGTCTCGACGCGGCATCCGCACCACGCGCCTTTACCGAGGCCGTTACCCGGATCGCCCAATCGGGCGGCACGCCGCTGGCCGTTGCCGATGGCAGCAGGTTGCTGGGTGTCATTCACCTGAAGGACGTGGTCAAGCCCGGCATCAAGGAACGCTTCGCCGCCCTGCGCGCCATGGGTATCCGCACGGTGATGGTCACGGGTGACAACCCGATTACCGCCGCAGCGATTGCCTCTGAAGCCGGTGTGGATGATTTTCTGGCTCAGGCAACCCCGGAAGACAAGCTTGCCTATATCCGCAAGGCCCAGCAGGGCAGCCGGTTGATCGCCATGTGCGGCGATGGCACCAATGACGCCCCGGCGCTGGCCCAGGCCGATGTCGGTGTCGCCATGCAGACCGGCACGCAAGCCGCACGTGAGGCCGCCAATATGGTCGATCTGGATTCCAGCCCGACCAAGCTGATCGAGATTGTCGAAATCGGCAAACAGCTTTTGATGACCCGTGGCTCGCTGACGACGTTTTCGATTGCCAATGACGTCGCCAAATATTTCGCCATCATCCCGGCTCTGTTCGTCACCGCCTATCCGGGACTTGCCGCGCTCAACATCATGCAGCTGGCCTCGCCGCAATCGGCCATCCTCTCGGCGGTGATCTTCAACGCGCTGATTATCGTCGCACTGATCCCGCTTGCCCTCAAAGGGGTTGCCTATCGCCCGGTTGGGGCCGCAGCACTGCTGCGCCGCAATCTCCTGGTTTACGGGCTGGGTGGATTGGTCCTTCCCTTCATCGGCATCAAGATTGTCGATCTCGCCATTACAACACTGCATTGGGTGTAATCATGCTGTCCCATCTTCGTCCCGCCATCACCATGACCGTGCTGTTTACCGGCCTTTGCGGCCTTGCCTATCCGCTGGCCATCACCGGCGTCGCCCAGGCGGTGCTGCCCGCCCAGGCCAATGGCAGCATTGTCAAGAAAGGCGATGCCGTGGTCGGCTCGGCTCTGATTGGCCAAGCCTTCACGTCGCCGCGCTACTTCGCCTCGCGTCCATCGGCGACCAGCAATTCGCCCTATAATCCGCTGGCGTCAGGCGGCACCAATCTTGGTGCAACCTCGCAAAAGCTGAAGGACCAGATTGCCGCCGCTGTCACCGCCTGGCAGGCAAACGGTCGCAGTGGGCTGGTGCCTGCCGATGCCGTCACCTCTTCCGCTTCCGGGCTCGATCCGGATATAACGCCTGAAAACGCCCGCCAGCAGGTGGCGCTGGTTGCCAAAGCCCGCAACATGCCGGAAAAGGAGGTGGCGGCGCTGGTGGAAGCTCAGGTGCAACCGCGGCTTTTGGGCGTGATCGGTGAGCCGAGGGTTAATGTATTGCGGCTGAACATGGCGCTCGATGCGGCGGGAGCCACTCAATAAGGTCTATTCATGTCCGACGCCCAGCGCGACACCAACCGCCGTCCCGATCCTGACGCCCTGCTGGGGCTTGCCAACCGGGACGGACGGGGAAAACTGACGATTTTTCTGGGAGCAGCGCCCGGCGTCGGAAAAACCTATGCCATGCTGTCGCGTGCCCGTGGTCAAAAGACCGCGGGCATCGATATCGTTATCGGTCTGGTCGAGACCCATGGCCGCAGCGAAACGGAACTGCTGACGGACGGGCTCGAAATCCTGCCGCGCAAGCAGATTGCCTACAAGGATCGCGTGCTGGAGGAATTCGACATCGACGCAGCGCTTGCCCGTCGTCCTGCGATCATCATTGTCGATGAGCTTGCCCATAGCAATGTCCCGGAAAGCCGCCATCCCAAACGTCACCAGGATATCGAGGAGCTTCTGGCCGCCGGAATCGATGTCTGGACAGCCCTGAACATCCAGCACCTTGAAAGCCTCTCGGACATCGTCACGCAAATCACCGGCGTCCAAGTGCGGGAAACCGTGCCGGACCGGGTGTTGAAACAAGCCGATGTGGTCGTGCTGATTGACCTGCCACCGGAAGAATTGATCATCCGGCTGCGAGAGGGCAAGATCTATCTGCCCGATAATGCCCGCCGCGCCACCGACAGCTTCTTTCGGCTTGGTAATCTGACCGCGTTGCGCGAACTGGCCTTACGCCGCACCGCCGACCGGGTCGATGACCAGATGGTCGATTATCTCAAGCAGAATGCCATCGAGGGGCCGTGGCGCACCGGTGAACGGCTTCTCGTCTGTATCGGCCCGGATGCGCTTTCGGAAAAAGTGGTGCGCACCGCCAGCAATCTCGCGTCGGGCATGAATGCCCGCTGGCTGGTCGTTTCGCTGGAACAAGCCGACCAAGCGGATGAAAACCCCGGCGATCAGACCCGGATCGAAGAGCTGTTTCGCCTGGCGGAGCGGCTTGGCGCGGAAACCCGGCGAGTCCAAGGCCGCGATTTCGTTCACGAGATCCTGCGTCTCGCCAAGAAGGAACACGTCACCCAAATCGTCATCGGCGCACCACAGCGTTCCCGTTGGCAAAGGCTGTTCCGCCACTCCCTGCCGGATGCCTTGCTGGAAGTCAGATCCGGCATGGGCATTCATCTGATCACCGGCGAAGCCGCGCCTGACACAACCAAGCGCGTCCAGCGGACGAAAGCCTTTTCCCTGAAGACCTTGCCGGTTCGGCCAAGGGACATCATCACCGCTCTGCTCACGACCACGGTGGCGGCTATCGGGGCACGCGGCATCATTGAATTCGTGGCGCTGCCGAATGTATCCATGCTGTTCTTGCTCGCCGTGCTGGTTTCGGCTCTGCGCGAGGGCTATGCCGCCGCCGTGCTGACCTCCGTGCTGTCGGCGCTGGCCTATAATTTCTTTTTCATCTCACCGGTCTTTACCCTCACTATTGCCGCGCCGCATGAAGTCTTTGCCTTCATCATGTTCATCGCAGCGGCGCTGATCGCTGGTGGCATTGCCGCACGGATCCGCGCCCAGGGGCAGATCGCGGCCCGTCGCGCCACACAGACGCAGATCCTCTACGACGTCTCTTCAAAGCTTGCTGGCACGGTGGATGCCGATGGCGTGGTCTGGACCGCTGTCAGTCAGTTGAATGGCATCATCAAGCGGCCCGTCGCCTTGCTCTCGCCGCAAAACGGCACGCTCGCCTTACGCTCGTGCTGGCCTCCGGATACTGAGCTTGGCGTGGCGGAAATGGCAGCGGCCCGGTTTGCCCTCGAAAAAGGCGAGGTAGCGGGCGCTGGCACCGGCACTCTACCAAATTCGAAACTGCAATTTCGGCCCTTGCGCAGTCCTGCTGGCACATTGGCCGTCTGTGGCCATGAAATGACTGGAGAGCCACTCGATCCGATGGAGGAGCGAGTGCTTTCCGCCATTCTGGACCAGGTGACGATTGCTCTCGACCGCGCCAACCTGACAATCCGCAGCGTCGAGGACCAGGCGCGGCTGGAACGCGAGCGGTTCCAATCGACCCTGCTGTCTTCCATCTCCCACGACCTGCGCACGCCGCTTGCCACCATTACCGGTGCCGTCACCAGTCTGAAGGAATTCGGCGAGCGAATGCCCGTCGAAAGCCGCCGAGACCTGCTGCAATCCATCGAAGAAGAGGGTGAGCGGCTGTCGCGTTTCGTTGGCAACCTCCTCGACATGACCCGCATCGAAGCGGGAGCACTGGAAGCAAAACACGATTGGGTAGATTTGAACGATGTGATCTCGGATGCTATCGCCCGCGCTCGCCGTGTCGCACCAGGCACCGACATTAGCGCCAGCATTGCCCGTGACCTGCCTTTGCTGCGGGCGGATAGCCTGCTTCTGGGGCAGGTATTGTTCAACCTGATCGACAATGCCTGCAAGCATGGTGGCGGCGAGCCGGTCACCGTCTATGCCCGCGCCGATGATACAGTGCTATCGCTTTCGGTAACGGACATGGGCAAGGGCATTTCGGAAAAAGACATCGACCGGATATTTGAAAAGTTCTACCGTCGTGGCAAAGGAGCGGACGGTCGCAAGCCGGGGACCGGGCTTGGCCTCGCCATTGCCAAGGGCTTTGTCGAGGCGATGGGCGGCACGATCACCGTCGAAAGCCCGGCAGTGAAACGGATGGGGACGCGATTCACCCTGCGTTTTCCGCTGGAGAATATGGAAAAGGACCGGGCTGAGGCATGAAAGGGCAACGTATTCTCGTCGTCGATGATGAGCCGCAGATCCTCCGGTTCCTGCGCCCTGCCCTTGCGGCGGCCGGTTACGAGGTGATTGAAGCCGATACCGGCAAGCAGGCATTGGCGCTGGTGGCAACTGCCGTGCCTGATCTGTTGATCCTCGATCTCGGCCTGCCTGATATGGATGGCAAAGAGGTGATCGCCCAATTGCGCCACTGGAACCAGATCCCGATCATCGTACTGTCTGCCCGCGACCGAGAGATCGAAAAGATCGCAGCGCTTGATCTCGGTGCCGACGATTATCTCGAAAAACCCTTCGGCATCGGCGAATTGACGGCCCGCATTCGCGTCGCCCTTCGCCATAAACCGCAGGCAGAACCCGCCCAATCCATCATCCGCAGTGGTGAACTCGTCATCGACATCGACCACCGCCTCGTCACAAGAGCGGATCAGCCAGTCAAGCTGACGCCGAAGGAATATGATCTGCTGCGCCTGCTCGCCACCCATGCGGGTCGCGTCTTGACCCATGGCGCATTGCTGAAAGAGGTATGGGGTCCGGCCCATGCCCACGATCTTCAATATCTGCGCGTCTTTATTCGCCAGATCCGCGCCAAGATCGAAAAAGACGAAAGCCAACCAGCAATCATTCTCACCGAGGCCGGTGTGGGGTATCGCTTTGTGCTGGCGTAACCGCTTTGAGTTCCCGAGAGACTATGTTGGCATTGTGCGCTGGCGCTGGTTCAAATGCGCAATTGCCAGGAAGGCCATGACCGCAACACCGCCAATGGCGGTGTTGATCGTAAGAGCGAGATCCGTACCCATCTTTTCCATCATCCACGCGAAAGCGAAAGGGGCCGTCGAAGACACGACCAACCGAACGGCGGTGACTTGGCCTTGACGCCTGCCGTAACCGGCGCTGCCAAACAATGCCAGCGGCAGGGTTCCCTGGACGATGCTGCCGAGGCCGGAGCCCAAGCCGAGCAGGACCGCAAATATCAATGCGCCTGAAAAGGATGGGGCTGTCAACAACAGCACGGCAATCGCCGTGGGCATCAGTAGTGCCGAAACCAACGCCAATGTCAGTTGAGACAGATCGCGGCCAAACATCATATTGGTGAAGCGGCTGAGAACCTGTGATGGGCCAAACAGGGTTCCGACCAATAGAGCGGCGGAGCCAAGGCCGAGCGCCGTCAACAGCGGCACCATATGCACGAGCAAGGCCGCATTCACGAAGCTTTCAAGCGCAAAACCTGTCACCATCAGGAGAAAGGCGACAGGTCGCAACCTGTCGGGCAGGCCGCCTTCCATGATACGCTGTGGCGTGGTGCTGGGGGCAATAACTGGCGCATGGCGCTCACCCACCCGGCGTGCCAACCACAGATGAAGCGGCAAGCAGACGGCAAGATGCAGAAGCGCGTAAACCAGATAGACTTGCCGCCAACTGAGACCGGCATGAAGGGCTGAGGTCAGTGGCCAGAAAATCGTCGAAGCAAAACCGGCGATCAAGGTCAGATAGGTTATATTGCGTTGCGCACTCTGCGGCCGAAACTGGACAAGAAAGGCAAAAGCCGCCGTATATTGCACCAGGGTCGAGGCCATCTCAACGACGATCAGCGCTATCACAAATGTAATCTTGCCCGGCGCAAGCGCGCAGGCGACCAGGGACAGCGCCGCAATCAGCGATCCCACCGTCAGGACCCGACCTGCACCATGGTCATCGATAACGCGCCCTACCCAGGGCGCGGCCAATCCGCCTGCCAGCAAAGCAGCGGAAAGAGTTGCGAAAATCCATTCGCTCGACCAGCCAAGATCTACCCCCATCGCGGGGGCGAGAATACTGAAACTATAATAGAGCGTGCCGTAACCGATGATTTGCGTCAGCCCCAAGGCGATAATCACAAATATCTCGCTCCGGTTGTTCGACAGCGATAAGCGGCCACGACTGCTCCTATTCAGGCTCATAATGGTGTGTTGCCCGTGAGTGTGTCGAGCTTTTCAGCCGCTTCCTTGCGCTCGCTATAGCGGTCGGTCAGATAGCCGGATGCATCCCGTGTCAGGAGCGTAAACTTCACCAGTTCCTCGCAGACATCAACGACGCGGTCGTAATAAGAGGAGGGTTTCATGCGTCCGTCGGCGTCGAACTCCTGGAATGCCTTAGCAACGGAGGATTGGTTGGGAATGGTCATCATCCGCATCCAGCGGCCAAGAATGCGCATCTGATTGACCGCATTAAACGACTGCGATCCGCCCGAAACCTGCATGACGGCCAGCGTCTTGCCCTGGGTCGGACGCACGGCACCGATGGAAAGCGGAATCCAGTCGATCTGGCTTTTCAGAATACCGGTCATCGCGCCATGGCGTTCCGGGCTGACCCAGACCTGGCCTTCCGACCATGCAGACAACGCGCGTAATTCCTGGACCTTCGGATGACTGACCGGCTCCGCGTCGGGCAGTGGCAAACCCGCAGGATCGAATATCCTCACCTCGCACCCGAAATGCTCCAGCAGCCGACCCGCTTCCTGCGCCAATAACCGGCTATAAGACACCGCCCGCAAAGAACCATAGAGGATCAGGATTCGAGGCTTGTGCGTGGAGACAGGCGGCCTCAAGGCCGCCATGTCTGGTTGCATCAAATGCTGTTCGACAGCCGCTGGCAAATCAGACAATGCGCTTGCCCTCACTGTCCAGAACCTTTTCACCGTCTTCCTTGGTGAACGCGCCCTGATGGGTCTCGGGCAGGATCTCCAGGACCCGTTCGGATGGCCGGGCCAGGCGCGTCCCAAGCGGGGTGATCACGAACGGACGATTGATCAGGATCGGGTGTTCCAGCATGGCCTCCAGCAATTGCTCGTCGGTGAGATCAGGATTATCCAACCCAAGCTGCGTATAGGGCGTACCCTTTTCCCGGATCGCTTCGCGCACGGAGAGACCGGCATCGGCGATCATCCGGGCCAATTCGGCGTGGGTTGGCGGATTGGTCAGATACTCGATGACCTGCGGTTCGATGCCCGCATTGCGGATCATTGCCAGGGTGTTACGGGACGTGCCGCATTCGGGATTGTGATAGATCGTGGCGTTCATGACTAGGCCTTTTCTTGAGTGTTTGCGTCCTGAATGTCGGCTCTGGAAAGACTGGCAGCCTGCACAGCGGGGCCGCGCTCGTACCAGCCCTTGCTGCGATTGACGATCCAGACGACAGACAGCATGACCGGCACTTCAATGAGAACCCCGACGACTGTGGCGAGGGCAGCGCCAGAATTGAAACCGAACAGGCTGATGGCAGCAGCAACCGCCAGTTCGAAGAAATTCGACGCGCCGATCAGGGCTGAAGGACCGGCAACGCAATGTTGCTCGCCGGTCATACGGTTGAGCAGGTAGGCGAGGCCCGAATTGAAATAGACCTGGATGAGGATCGGCACCGCCAACAGGGCGATGATGGTCGGCTGGGCAATGATCTGCTCCCCCTGGAAGCCGAACAGCAACACCAGCGTGACCAGCAATGCCACAAGCGACATCGGTTGCAGCACCTTCAACAGTCGGTCGAGCGAGGCCGACGAGCCGGACGAAGTCAGACTACGCCGCAAAATCTGCGCCGCGATCACCGGAAGGATGATGTAGAGCACCACCGAAAACACCAGGGTATCCCAAGGTACGGTAATGGCCGACAGGCCAAGCAGCAAGCCGACGATGGGCGCAAAGGCCACGACCATGATCGCATCGTTCAATGCGACCTGGGAAAGAGTGAAATGCGGCTCGCCCTTCGTCAGGTTCGACCAGACGAAGACCATCGCCGTGCAGGGCGCGGCGGCCAGGATGATCAATCCGGCAATATAGGAGTCGATCTGTACAGCCGGCAGCAGAGGCCGAAACAGTGTGCCGATGAACAGCCAGCCGAGCAGCGCCATGGAGAAGGGCTTGACCGCCCAATTGATGAACAGCGTGACGCCGATGCCGCGCCAATGGCGGCCGACCTGCCCAAGCGCTGCGAAATCGATCTTGATCAACATCGGGATGATCATCAGCCAGATCAGCACCGCGACCGGGATATTGACCTTGGCGATTTCGGCGGCCCCGATAACCTGAAACACACCGGGCATGGCATGTCCGAGGACGATACCAATGATAATACACAGGAAAACCCAAACCGTCAGATAACGTTCGAATGTGGACATGATGTTTCTCCGGCTATGTCTTGGTAGCCACAACCGGGCCAGGCGTAGCGCCCTCGACGGTACCGATCTGGCGCAACTGGGTTTGCAGCGCCAATTTTTCGATTGAGGCGATTGGCAGGTTGATAAATAGCGTGATCCGGTTTTTCAAATAGCGCGCCGCCAGCGAAAAGGCGCGACCGATTTCCACGTCGGAGCCGGTGGCAGCGGCTGGATCTTCGACACCCCAATGAGCCGTCATTGGATGCCCCGGCCAGACCGGGCAGGATTCGCCAGCGGCGGCATCGCAAACGGTGAAGATGAAGTCCATTTGCGGCGCATCCGCCTCAGCAAACACGCCCCAGCTTTTCGAGCTAAACCCCGTGGCGGGATAGCCAAGCGCCTCCAGTGTCTTCAACGCCCATGGGTGAACCTCCCCTTTTGGATAACTACCGGCAGAAAAAGCGCGAAAGCGCCCGCCACCTTCGGCATTGAGTATGGATTCAGCAAGGATCGAGCGGGCAGAGTTGCCAGTGCAAAGAAAAAGCACATTATAAACTTGGTCGGTCGGCATGGCAGGTCCTTAATCGTTGACAGTACAGCAGGCGGCAAGTTCAATCGAGGGCACGCAGATGTCAGGATGTCCTGAGCAGCAATCCTCCATCAGAAACCGGACAAGTCCGCCAAGGGCGGCATAATTGGCGGTATAAATAATCGACCGTGACTGCCGTTGCGCGCCAATCAATCCAGAATGCTCAAGCTCCTTGAGATGGAAGGAGATATTGGAGGGAGACACCTCGATCTTTTCGGCCAGCGCACCGGCCGCCATGCCATCTGGCCCAGCCACAACAAGCATACGGACGATCAGCAGCCGGGTTTCCTGAGAAAGAGCAGCAAAGGCGGAGAGAGCCTGTTTTTGATCCATATTTCAATATTCCTTGAATAGTTGAATTTATCTATTCAAGATTCCCAATAAATGCAAGAGAGAAAAAGCGGCGGCCGCACGGCTGCATTGTAAGGCACTGAAGCGGCAAGACCTGTCTCATACATCGGTGTTTTTGAGCAAATTATTCCAACTGGCCGCGACCAGACAGCGCTTATGACCTTTGATTTATTATCTACTATTTCTATCGTTTATAGATATTACGCAATGCAGCCGCCGAGACCGCATGCAGTGCTGCAGGTTGTTTTTGAAACCCAATGGAGGAGACGGATATGCCACACCCGAAAAGAGAGCCGCTGAAATTCGCCTATTGGGTTCCCAATGTCTCCGGCGGATTGGTCATCAGTTCCATCGAACAACGGACCCATTGGGGGATAGAGTATAACCGCAAGCTGGCGCAGATTGCCGAGCAGAGCGGCTTCGATTACGCCCTCAGCCAAATCCGCTTCACCGCCGGTTACGGTGCCGACAACCAGCACGAATCCGTGTCCTTCAGCCATGCCCTACTGGCGGCGACGGAAAAGCTGCGGGTCATCGCCGCCGTCCTTCCCGGCCCCTGGCACCCGGCCCTGCTTGCCAAGCAGATCGCCACAATCAGCCACCTCACCAACGGGCGCGTCGATGTGAATATCGTCTCTGGCTGGTTCCGGGGTGAATTTACGTCGATTGGCGAACCGTGGCTGGACCATGACGAACGGTACCGGCGCTCAGAAGAATTCATCCGGGCCATTCGCGGCATCTGGACCGAGGATACCTATAATCTGCGCGGCGATTTCTATCGCTTCAACGATTACTCTATGAAACCGAAGCCGGAAGGCGGCGTTCCACAAGTCTTCCAGGGCGGCTCCTCCCGCGCTGCACGCGACATGGCGGCCCGCGTATCGGATTGGTATTTCACCAATGGCAATACGCCGGAAGGCCTGCAAGCCCAGGTCGATGACATCCGCGCCAAGGAAAAGCTGTTCGGTAAGACATGGCGCACCAGGATTGGCATGAATGCCTTCGGCATTGTCCGTGACACAGAGCAGGAAGCGCAGGACACCCTGAAGGAAATCATCGACAAGGCCATTCCCGATGCCGTCAACGGTTTCAAGCATGAAGTTCAGAATGCAGGCAACGCCTCGCCGGAGCGCGAAGGCAATTGGGCAAAATCCACCTTCCAGGACCTGGTTCAATATAACGATGGCTTCAAATCCAACCTGATCGGCACGCCGCAACAGGTCGCAGAACGGATCATCGAGCATAAGCGCGCCGGTGCGGACCTGATCCTGATGGGCTTCCTGCATTTCCAGGAAGAGGTGGAGTTCTTCGGCAAAAAGGTCATTCCGTTGGTGCGCGAACTGGAAGCGCGGGAAGACAGCGCACTGCAAGCTGCCGAATAACCGATCACCACACACAGTTGCCCGTTAACCCAGGGAGATTTTCATGAATATCATTGCCAAGCCGGAAACAGTTGGAATACCTGCCATCCCGCGTCCCCTTGAGCCCGCACATGTGATCAGAAGCGATGCGGAAGCCATCGAGATCGCCCATCGCCTCGCAGCAGATTTCGCCAAGGATGCGGCAATCCGGGACCGGGACAGAATTTGGCCGGTTGCGGAACTCGACGCTTTTTCCCAGAGCGGCCTCTGGTCGATCAATGTGCCAAAGGAATTCGGTGGCCCCGAGCTTTCCTATGCGACGCTGGCCAAAGTCATTGAAATCATTTCGCAGGCCGATTCCTCCATTGGACAGGTGGCGCAAAACCATCTGGGCGTCGTGGCAGCAATTCGCACAGTGTCCGACAAAGCCCAGCAGCAATTGCTCTTCGGAGAAGTGCTGAAAGGCTTGCGACTGGGCAATGCCTTTTCGGAATTCGGCTCGAAACGCGCCGCCGATTTCGAAACGAAATTTAGCGATCACGGCGATCATGTCATCGTCAACGGCAAGAAATTCTACTCCTCCGGCGCGCTGCTCGCCCATAAGGTGCCAATCGTCGCCCTCGATGAGGAAGGCCGCGCCTGGTACGCTATCGCCGACCGCGATGCACCCGGCCTGACTGTTATCGACGACTGGTCCAGTTTCGGCCAGCGCACCACGCTTTCAGGCACGGTCATTCTGGAGAATGTCAAAGTGGACAAGGCCTGGCTGGTTCCAGGCTACAAGGGCTATGAAGTGCCGACCGCAGACGGCGCAATTTTCCAGATCATCCAGGTTGCCGTCGATACCGGCATCGCCCAGGCGGCGATTGTTGAAACCATCGATTTCGTCCGCACCAAATCTCGCCCCTGGGTGGATTCTGGCTTGGAGCGTGCCAACGACGACCCCTATACGATCCAGGCGGTTGGCAGCCTGTCGCTCCGCCTGCATGCGGCCCAGGCATTGCTTGAAAAAGCTGGCAGAGCCATTGATGTTGCTGTTGCCGACCCCAATGCCGACACTGTGGCCCAGGCACAAATCATCACCGCTGAAGCGAAAATTCTATCCACCGAGATTGCTATTGAAGCGACCAATAAATTGTTCGAGCTCGCAGGCACGAGATCGACTTTGGCCGAGCACAATCTGGACCGCCATTGGCGTAATGCCCGAACCCATACGCTGCATGACCCGGTGCGCTGGAAATATTCCATTCTCGGCAAATATTACCTGAATGGCGAGAAGCCGCCGCTGCATGCCTGGAGTTGATAAAAGCATCGGGCCGTTTCCGGTTTTCTGCGCGATGCAGTAGCCTAATGCCGATGAAATCTCGTGGAGAAACCTCATGCCTCCCGCTAAAATGCCTCAGGTAAAAAAGCCACCAACAATCGCCATCATTGGTGGCGGCTTTACCGGGGCAGCTGTCGCCTGGAACCTGGCGCGCAGGACACAGCCCGGCAGTGTTCGCATTGTCATATTTGAGCCGCGCGCCAGACTTGGCGGCGGCCTTGCCTATGATACGGCTGATCCGGCTCATCGCATCAATGTCCCGGCAGACCGGATGAGCCTCGACCCGGACGAGCCTCTCGACTTCCTCGATTGGGTCGGCAAGCAACGTCTGGATAAGGACGACAGGCAAGCGGCTTTGGAGGATGGCAGGATATTTCCGCGCCGTCGCGATTTCGGTGCCTATATCGCCTCAAAGCTGGCACCTTATCTGGCCGATGGCCGGATCGACCATGTCAGATCCGATGTCGTTGCGCTGGACCAAACCACGCGAGGCTGGCGCGTAACGCAAGCGGATGGAGCAACACTGGAAGCAGATGATGTGGTGATTGCCACCAGCCACCCCTCCCCCAGGCCACCAAAGGCGCTTGCCGCCATTCTGGAAGGACACCCGCGTTTCATTCCCGATGCGACCGTACCGGATGCGCTCAACGCCATTCGCCCGGACGATGCCGTTCTTATCGTCGGCAATGGCCTGACGGGTGCCGATATCGCAGCGTCCTTGCTGGCGCGAAGCCATCACGGGCCGATCACCGGCATTTCAAGACGCGGCCTACGCTCCAGGGGCCATGCCGGAACGATGCAGGAGCCCTACGGAGACTTCATCGACCCGCCCAGCCGGTCAATCCGGCAGCTGACCCGCCGCATCCGTGAACAGATCAACCATGCCGCAGCGGAAGGCATCAGTTGGCATGCTGTGCTGGACGCGGTTCGCGCCCAGGCGCAGGAGATCTGGGCTGCCCTGCCGCTTGATGACAGGCGGCGCCTGGTGCGCCACCTGCGCCCGTTTTGGGATGTGCATCGGTTCCGCATCGCCCCGCAAGTTGAAGGGGCCATCAACCAGGCGATCACCCGGGGCCAGATGGAGATACTAGCAGCTTCGGTACAAACAGCCACCTATGATGGCTCGAAAATCCGAGTTTCGCTCCGTCTGGCGCGCAGCACCGAAAAGGTGTCGCGGCTTGTGGACGCCGTGGTCATTGCCACCGGTCCAGCGCATGGCGCCATCATCGATAACCAACCCTATCTCCGCAACCTTGCCCTTAAGGGCTTGATTGGCCTCGACCCAACCGGTCTTGGGCTACATTGCGATCGTCAATCGCGCCTTCTCGACCAAAATGGAGCGGTAACGCCGGGCCTACTGGTCGCCGGGCCGCTTGCCCGTGGGACATTTGGCGAATTGATGGGTCTGCCCCAGGTCGCGCACCATGCCCGCGACATCGCCGATCATCTATATGCGCGGCTTGAGGAAACCCATCGCGATGCGCCAGTAACCGCCGAAGACGCAGCATAAACGATAGCCCGGCTGCCGTCCGTGGACGGCAGCCGGGATCTGTTGATCAAGCCTCGACGGAACCGGCTGGCTTTTCCGGAGCTGCCGCCCGCTTGCGACGCCAATCGCCGAGGAACAGCAGGATCGGCGCGGCAATAAACACCGACGATGATGCCGCAATGGCAATGCCGAAAATCATCGGAACGGCAAAGCTCTCAACCGCGCTACCGCCCCAAATGGCCATGGGAAGCAGTGACAGAAACGCGGTGGCCGATGTGTAAAGGCTGCGGGCCAGCGTTTCATTGATCGACAGATCGATCAGTTCGCGCAACGGCATCGTCTTGTAAAGCCGCATATTCTCCCGCATCCGGTCATAGACCACGACCTTGTCGTTGACGGAGTAACCGACCAGGGTCAGCAGCGCCGCGATGGCCGTCAGGTTGAAATCAAGCCCGGTAAGCGCGAAAAAGCCAATCGTTTTGGTAACATCGAGAACGAGCGTGGCGATAGCGCCAACAGCGAAAGGCCACTCGAACCGCGCCCAGATATAGGCGAGCATTGCCAGGCTGGCGAGGACAACCGAAAGAATACCGGCCATTGCCAGTTCGCCCGACACCTTCGGGCCGACCACTTCGGTGCGCACCACCGAGGCCGTTGCATCAATGACCTTTACCTCGGCTCTCAACCGTTCGACCGCCGTGGTCTGCGCCTCTTCACCACCTGGCTGACGCTCGACGCGAACCAAGAGATGGCGGACATCGCCGAATTCCTGAAGGGTGACATCGCCCAGCCCGAGCCCATCCAAGCCAGAGCGGAAGGCCGCGAGATCGGCGCGGTCCTGGGTCACCACTTCAAGTTGGATACCACCGCGAAAATCGACGCCATAGTTCAAGCCCGGTGTGACGAACAGAATGAGAGAGGCAATCGAAAGGAAGGCAGAAATGCCGATACCAATGAAACGCGCCTTCATAAAACGAATGCGCGTTCCGTCGGGGATGAGCTGGACAGGAAGCAGCGGCTTGATATCGAGACGCTTCAGCTTGTAGCGCCGGACAATGGCGAGCATGACGACACGCACCACCGAAACTGCTGTAAACATCGATATGGCAATGCCCAGACCCATGGTGATGGCAAAACCGCGAACCGGGCCGGAGCCGAACCAAAACAGCAGCAGCGTGGCGATCAGCGCCGTGACGTTACTATCGATAATGGTAGAATAGGCCCGACGGAAACCCGCATCCAGCGCCGCCATGGCGCCACGCCCCTTGCGGGTTTCCTCCCGAATTCGCTCGTTAATCAGCACGTTGGCGTCAACCGCAAGGCCAATACCAAGCACGATGCCCGCGATACCCGGCAGGGTCAGCGTCGCGCCGATCAGCGACAGGCAGGCGAAGGTCAGGATGACATTGAGACCGAGGGCCAGATTGGCAATAATCCCCCAACCGCCATAGAGCACGATCATAAATCCGACGACCAGGGCAAAACCGATCAAGCCTGTATAGACGCCCATCTTAATCGCGTCCGCGCCCAGGTCAGCGCCAACCGTCCTCTCTTCAATGACCGTGAGCTTGACGGGCAACGCCCCAGCGCGCAGCAATGCCGCAAGGTCCGTTGCGCTTTCCACCGTGAAATTCCCGGAAATCTGGCCGGAACCGCCTGTGATCGGCTCACGGATGACAGGGGCAGACAAAACCTTGTCATCCAGCACAATCGCAAAGGGCTTGCCGACATTGGCACGGGTGATTTCGGCAAAACGCGCCGCACCCGCCGTATCGAAGCGGAAACTGACCAGCGGCTCATTGGTGTTCGGATCGAAGCCGACGCGGGCATCGGTCAGACGGTCGCCTGCCAGTTCCACCCGGTCATCAACCGGATAGGCGCGGCCCTCATCATCCTTCAGCATGGTGACGCCGCGCGGTACGGCTGTACCATCCGTGGCACTTTCCGACAGCATGTGAAAGCTCATCTTGGCGGTGGAGCCAAGAAGTTCGCGAATGCGCGCCGGGTCCTGCGTGCCGGGAAGCTGTACAAGAATACGATCGCCGCCGATGCGCTGGATCGTTGGCTCGGCAACGCCGACCTGGTCGATACGTTGGCGAATGATTTCCAGGCTCTGCTCCACCCCGGCATTGGCCCGGTCGGTAATTCCGGCCTCGGCGAGCGTTACGGATATGGTGGTGCCCTCGCCCGTAAACGCCAGATCGGGCGCGCCCGTCAGGCCGACCGGATGGGCAAGCTTACCCAAGGCAGTCAAAGCTGCGGCTCTTTGCTCTGCCGATTGAAGGGTCACGACCAGCGAAGAGCCGCTCTTGCGCACTGTCGCGGCATCAACGCCATCGTCGCGTAGCGCACGGCGCGAATCCTGGATCAGGCTTTGCAGTCTTTCCTGCACCAGATCGGCGCTATCAACCTCAAGCACGAGATGAGAGCCGCCGCGCAGGTCAAGGCCAAGTGCGACCTTGTCCTTCGGGAACCAGGAGGGAAAGCTATTGAGAGTGTTTGTCGAGAGAATATTCGGCAGTGCCGTTAGAATGCCAAAGGCAATGATGACCACATAGGTGGCCACAAGCCAGGGAGAGGTTTTCATAGAACAGTATCCATACCTGCGCCGCTGCTGCCGAGGTGGATTCACAAGCCAGTCACCACGAAGAGGCGATGGGCTTTCATGAAACGCTGGATGTCTGCGGCATAATCCTGGTCACAGGCATGTCACGACAGACGGTCGGCGCGCGGTCGCGCGTTGATCAAAAAACGGGATCAGGCAGACAAGGATGGTGGGGCCCTTGCAAGGTTGGCGCGAGAAATGCGCCCGGAAACAAACAGCGAAGAACCTGCGACAAGCTGGGCAGAAGACCGCCCGACAAACAGGAAATGCTCAGCTCCCGAGCTTAACACAGCCAAAGGTGGCGGGACAGGAACCCGTGGATCGTGCCGCGAAGCAAGCGCAACGGCGCGGCTGCCATTTTCCCTTGCAGCCAGATGCTGGGTCTGCTGTGGCGCATGCAAAAGCGCCGCCCCATGCGTGCCTGGCGACGCTGGCAAAGGCGATGCAAAGAAGAACCCGAGATAGGCAACCGCAAGAGCAATAATCGCAATGAGAACGCCGGGCTTCAGACCTTTTGAAAAAGTCTGTTCCTCGTCCCCCGACACCATATTTTGGTTAATTGCCATGGCTGTGATTACCAGAGCAGCAGGACGCTGTCGACCCTGAGGAGTTTGGATCGGAGCGGGGTTAAACGACAGTTCACCGCGATGCGCGCTCGACTTTGTGATTAAGCACTACACAGAGGACAGGGGTGCGGAAAACAGACGAATGCTTGTTCTCCGTACTGCTCATAATCGCTCCACTTTCTAAGAGCGAGGAGCATTCGCCAATCCTTATGCCGTTCACGTAGCACGTACCGACGAGGTATCTCGAACAAGCGATTGACGCATACCATCACCAGTGCCGTTGGAAACTGGTCGTCCCCAAACGGCTGGCCAGAATGATGGGCAGGAGACAAAACGTCGCCTACGAAAGCATACGGTGCAAACAGAGTGAGAAAATCCAATCCGTCAGAGGCGCTCGCCCACCAGGTAGGCATAGCGGAACTTGATCGAATTATTGGGGCGTTGCGCGTCGATCTTCGGACCATACATCAGGTCCGCCGTCAGTATCCGACCGGCATCAGAAGCCTTTGGCACGGTACCCAGCAGGTAAATATCGCGGCTGAGATAGGTCCGGGTCTCATTGGCGTCCGATTCCATGTAGTTCACTTGAACGACAAAGGCGCCATCGCCGGTTTCCATCAGTTTTGCAAGGATTTTGGTCTCGTTGTTTTCCAGCCACTTCTTTGCCCAATGGGTCAATGCATAGCTGTTCAGAGCCTCAGATCCCATGCGGAGCGCAGACGCCGCGGCCCCTCCAACGGCGTTGCGAGATGCAACCTCGCGTGGGCCGGGTGCATAGGTAATATAATCCAGTGACGGACCTCGTCCCATACGGCTCATGGGCTCGGATACATCATTGCTGTTGAACGGCTTCATCTTCAAACGTGATGAAGAAACATCGAAATCAGGCATAGCCTTCTCCTTGGATCACGATAGACGTGCTTGATACCGAAGGCCGAAGTTGCTCACGCACCCTCACCTTGAAGACGCTATCAGGGAACATTCGCTCGAACGCACGCATCCGAAATATCGGCATCACAACAAATACGGCACCGCCCGAAGGCGGTGCCGCGGCAAGAGAAAGGCGGATTACGCAGCCTTTGTGGTCGACAGATCGTAAGATGCGATCATCGGCGACTTCGGGTTGTTCTGGTCGTCGTAAGGCGTATACTTCACTTCGATCTTGGTGAAGTTCAGCTTGATGGTTTCGACCGGACGATCACCACTGGAATCGACGGAATAATTGGCGATCAGCGTGTTGGTGAGCGTGTATTCGATATAGGTATTGCCGGGATTGCCGGTGGTGACCATGTGGATCACCGCTTGCTTGCCGGTGCGGCCAGCGCAGGCTTCCTGGAACAATTTCGTGGAAGAGGAATCGCTGACCTTGGTCAGGATGACTTCGGAAATTGCGGGTTCAGAGGCTTCACGATTGGCGGTAGAACCAGCCGTGGTGTTCATGGCGCGGCTGACATTCCAGTGAATAGCCTCAATGTCCATCCAGTTGCGGTGCTCTTCGTGCGTCGCATCACCCTGGATACCATCGACCTTCAGATAAATCGGCATATAAATTCTCCTATATAAATTGAAATCACCTCGTTCACGGCGAGGTATGGTTCACCTTTCACTCACTGCCGCATGCGTCTGGATACCCCTTCCGACGCGGCATCCTTATCCACCGATGCACCCGAGGCATCGACGAATTCCTCGTTTCCCCCAGCGGCCCCGGCGCGAACGCCGAACCCATTTTCGTCATGAGTCACCTGAGCTTCGGCAACCTTTTCGCCCGACCCGACCATATCCAGGAAGAAACTGGAAAGCGGCGGCAGCAGATCCCGGCCAATCATGATTTCGATGGCGCGAGCTCCGATCTCACTTGCAACGGCGCGTCCGACCAGCGCATCGCGGGCCTTCTCGGACAGAACAAGATCTGTTCCATAGGCCGAAGAAATCCGTTCCCGAATACGGTCGATCTGGATATCGACGATCCGCGACAGGGCATCCTTGCCCAGCGGCATGAACGGCAACAGCAACGTGCGCCCGAGGAACGCCGGCTTGAACTGCTTTTGCAGTTCCGGCATCAGCAGTGCTTCCAAAGCCTCGCCTTCGGGCATGGTGTCTGGATCAAGGGCCAAGGAGGCCAGCAATTCAGAGCCGGTATTGGCCGTCATGAAAATCGTGGTATTGCGGAAGTCGACATCGCGGCCTTCGCCGTCGCGCAACATTCCCTTGTCGAAGACTTGATAAAAAATGTCCTGAACGCCGGGATGCGCCTTGTCGATTTCGTCGAGCAGCAACACACCGTAGGGCCGACGCCGCACGGCTTCGGTCAGCACACCGCCTTCGCCATAGCCGACATAGCCCGGAGGCGCGCCAAGCAGCATCGATACTTTGTGCTCTTCCTTGAACTCCGACATATTAATCGTCGTCAGATGCTGGCTGCCACCATACATCAGGTCAGCCAGGGTCAGCGCCGTTTCGGTTTTACCGGTTCCCGACATGCCGACCAGCATGAACACGGCAGGCGGGCGCCGCGGATCGGAAAGCCCGGCGCGCGCCGCGCGCATGGCGTCGCCGATCCGTTCCAGCGCGGCATCCTGGCCAATCACCTTTTCCTTCAACCTCATGTCGAGGCTCTTTGCGCTTTCGATCTGATCGGCCAGCAATTTGCCGAGAGGAATGCCGGTCCAACGCGCCAGGACGGCGGCCACGACATTGCGATCAACCTCATGCGGTATGAGCTTTTCCTCGCCAGCGGAGGTCGGCGCTAGGGACGCTGCCCGGCGGGCAAGTCCGCGAGTGCGCAGGGGGGTGATCAATGGTGTGACGTTGACGTCAGGAACATCCTTGGACGCCGTCGCATCACCGCCTACCGCTGCCGCTTCATCACTGACTGCAAGCGCTGCAATTTCAGCGTCATAGCGCGCTTGAAGGCTATCGATTTCCCTCGTCAGACGCTCCATTTCAACGATAACCGCCTGGCGGCGCTCCAGCACATCCGTATCATCAGGCTCACGGGCAAGCCAGTCGGTCTCAACCGTGAGATGGGACAGCTCGCTTTTAAGAAGCAGTAATTGTTCCGGCACTGTCTGGCGCGCCAGCGAAACCGTGGCAGCGGCGGTATCGATCAGGCTGACCGCTTTGTCAGGCAATTGGCGAGCGGGCAGGAATCTCGCAGAAAGTTGCACGGCAGCAACGATAGCCTCATCACGGATCTTCACCCCATGATGGACCATGAAGGTCTCCGCAATGCCGCGTAGCATACGGATTGCGGTTTCCTCGCCCGGCTCACGCACATGCACGGGTTGGAAGCGGCGCGTCAGTGCTGCGTCTTTTTCGAAATACTTCTTGTACTCGCTCCAGGTCGTGGCAGCGATGGTGCGCACTTCGCCACGCGCCAACGCGGGCTTGAGGATATTGGCAGCATCGCCCTGCCCGCTTGCCCCACCGGCACCGATCAGGCCATGCGCTTCATCGATAAACAGGATGATAGGTTCCGGCGAGCGCTTCACCGCTTCGATAACGCCGGTTAACCGCCGTTCGAACTCGCCCTTCACGCCAGCGCCCGCCTGCAACAACGTCAGATCGAGCATCAGCAACCGTACGGATTGCAATTTTTCCGGCACGCGTCCGGCAGCAATCTCCAGCGCCAGTGCTTCGGCCACCGCTGTCTTGCCAACGCCCGCTTCACCGACCAGGATCGGGTTATTCTGTCGCCTGCGCAACAAGATGTCGATCATCTGGCGAAGCTCGCCATCACGGCCGACGACCGGATCAAGCCGTCCCGCCCGCGCGTCCTCGGTAAGATCATGAGTGTAAAGCCGCAGGAACTCGTCTTCCCGGGCGGAGGCCGGAGACAGCGACGATTTTGGCGTCTCGGCTACAACATCCGCCTGCAAAAGAGTTTCTAGCGCCGTTCGATCCAGCATTCGCAGCGTCGGGAAGCGACCACGGGTCAAGGCTCGAAGCGATGGCTCATCGTCCATGGCCGCAAATATATCGGCAAGCGTAATGGCGCGTCGTCCAGACTGGAGCGAAGCGCAAATCCATGCTTCCCGACCTAGGGTCAGGATATTCTGGGACAAAGCGAGCTGACCAGACCCGGATACGACAGTGTCATCGAGTGCATCGCCCACTTCGCGGCGAAGCGCTGCAATGGGCAAGCCCAATTGTTCCAACACCGGTTGAAATGACGCCGCGTCCATGACTGCGGCAAGCAGATGAGCAATATCAACTTGTCCGTGTCCGCGCCCGGCTGCTGTGGATGCAGCCGTCTCAAGCGCGACACGCAAATTAGGCTCAAGCGATTCAATCAATCGATTGAGGTCAATATGCGACATGCAAAAAGCCTCCCCAGCAACGACCTTACCTTCGTTGGAATGAACAACTAAGGCGATTACCCCACCCTGTCCAGAGCGTCAGATAAATTTTTTAAGATATGCAAAGCCAGGCATCATCTCCGGCATCAAACAAATGACCTCAGGTTGACAAAAATATAACTGCGCCCCACATTAACAAGTAGCATATATTAGTTAATTCAAAACGGGGCTAGTCTATCGTTGATCGACAATGAATTGGCTACAGCATTAGTAGAAAATGGACCTTGCGGAATAAATATTCGCATGGATGCCAATTATCGTGAGGTATACTATAGAATTAAGGACGCAAGAAACCAAGCAAGGACGGAAGAAAGATCTACAACACCGGGAGAGGTTATCAAAGTTTCCCAAAGCTGGAACCTTGTGAGCAATCTTGGATTGCAAATTACTTCTTCCGTCAGCAAAGATCTCGAAGTATTGGCTTGGCTTGCAGAATCCCGTTTGCGACTTGAAGGCTTTCCCGGCCTGAGTGAAGTCTATGAAGCGACAGCGTCGCTTATAGAACGACATAGCGACGAACTTCATTCGATCGATGATGAGGATATCGAGGAAAAGCTGGCGCCTTTTGCCGGATTAAACGGTTTTGGCGCCGAGGGAACATTGATTCAGCCCTTGCGCCTGTCTTCGCTTTTGCCGTTTGGAAAATTCGGGGAATTCACGCTTTGGGATTATCAACTGGCCCAGCGCAGCGATGAAACGGGTTTGCGCGATAGTCTGCATCAGGCCGCAGCCGAGGCAGGAATAGCTGCGCTCTCCGCTCATCTGGCCGAGGTCAATACATGCCTCGCTGCCTTCAATAGCTTCAATGCGCTCGTCACCCAGCGCTACGGACAGTTTGCGCCGCCTGCATCCAATATCCGCAATGTGCTCGAGGAAATCATTGCAGCGATTCGCAGTCTTGGCGGACGCGACGACGCGACTTTGCCTGCCAATCAGAATGGCACCCCTTCTGGTGAAGATGGACAGACGACCCAACAAAGTGCTGCGGCTGGCGTAGTTCAGCCCGCCGCCCGTCCAGCCGAGGGTCCTGAAGGCATTGCTTCGCGTGAAGATGCCTTCGATCTCCTGATGAATGTCGCCCGCTATTTCCGCCGCACGGAACCGCATTCGCCGATTTCGCTTTCGATCGAAACCCTGGTGCGGCGCGGACGCATGGATTTTTCCGAATTGCTGACGGAGTTGCTGCCGGAAGCACAGACCAGAAATGCCATTCTCATCGCCGCCGGCATCAAACCGGCCAAGGAGAGCGGAAACTAACACATATCGGCGGAGGCTTCGGCATTCCGCCTGCAGTTTTTTCGATGCCCAGGGGGCACGCAAGGAGGGTCAGTGATGGCAAGTGTGCATGAAAAGCTCGAGCGGGTTCGCAAGCCCAGGGTCCACATCAAATACGAGGTGGAAACCGAAGGTGCTATGGTGGTCAAGGAACTGCCCTTCGTGGTGGGTGTGCTCGGCGATTTCTCGGGCAACCCGACCCAGCCGCTGAAGCCGTTCAACGAGCGGAAATTCGTCCAGATCGACCGGGACAATTTCGACGATGTGATGCGCCGCATGACGCCGGGCCTGAATATCCAGGTGAAGAATACCATCGACAATGATGGCACCGACATCGGCGTCAATCTGAAGTTTGAAAGCATGGACGATTTCCTGCCGGGATCGGTGGTGCAGCAGGTTCCGGCGCTGAAAGCGCTTCTGGATGCCCGCAATGAATTGCGCGACCTGCTCAGCAAGGCGGACCGTTCCGAAGATCTTGAACGGCTTCTCGAAGACATTCTGCAAAACCGTGGTGATCTTTCAAAGCTCGTCGCCGAGCTGAAAGACCGGCCCGACAGCAACGGCCAGAGCTGACACCAGCCGGTCCAACCCAAAACTCTTTGACTGGCGGCCCTTGTGTGACGCCGCTTTGAAAGGATTGAAGAGATGAGCGCTGAAAGCGTTTTGAAGCCGAATGAACCGACCGCCGCCACCGAAGAACAGGGGTTGTTGTCGAAGGTCGTGGCCGCCACCCGTCAGACGGAGCCGGATCGCGCCCGCAACCTTTTGAGCACCCTGACGGATCAGGCGCTGAAAGGTACGGTCAAATACGACCGCAACCTGACGGTCACCTTGAACAATGCCATTGCTGAGCTGGACAAGGTGATCTCCACCCAGCTCGCCGCCATCATGCAATCGCCGGAATTTACCAAGCTGGAAGGCAGTTGGCGGGGGTTGAACTATCTGGTCAAGAATTCTGAAACCAGCGTCAACCTGAAAATCCGGGTGCTGAACGCCTCCAAGCGCGAATTGTCGAAAGACCTGGCCAAAGCGGTTGAATTTGACCAGTCGCGGCTGTTCAAGTCGATTTACGAAGACGAATTCGGCACACCCGGCGGTGAACCGATGGGTGCTGTGGTCGGCGATTACGAATTCGATAATTCCTTCGAAGACGTGCAATTGCTTCAGGGCGTCTCCTCGATTGCCGCCGCTGCCTTCGCTCCGTTTGTCTCGGCAGCAAGCCCGCGCATGTTCGGCTTTGACGATTTCCGGGAATTGTCGCGGCCCCGCGATCTCGAAAAGATCTTCGAGACGGTGGAATATGCCAAATGGCGCAGCTTCCGCGAAAGCGATGATTCGCGTTTCGTCACGCTGGCCCTTCCGCGAGTGCTGGCGCGCATGCCCTACAGCCCGAAAACCAGCCAGATCGACGAGTTCGGTTTTGACGAGACCTTGGGCGAGGCAAGCGGCGAGCTGCATCACGACAGCTATTGCTGGATGAATGCCGCCTATGTGATGGGAACGCGCCTCACCGAAGCCTTTGCGAAGAACGGCTGGTGCACCGCGATCCGTGGCGCAGAAAACGGCGGCAAGGTGGAAAACCTGCCCATGCATGTATTTTCCAGCGATGATGGCGATCTCGACCTGAAATGCCCGACCGAAGTCGGCATTACCGACCGGCGCGACGCCGAACTTGGCAAGCTGGGCTTCCTGCCACTCTGCCACTACAAGAACACCGATTACGCCGTGTTCTTCGGCGCGCAAACCGCCCATAAGCCAAAACTCTATGACAAGCCCGAGGCGACGGCCAATGCCGCCGTGTCCGCCCGCCTGCCCTATATGATGGCGACCTCACGGTTCGCCCATTATCTGAAGGTCATGGGCCGCGACAAGATCGGCTCCTTCATGGAAGCAGATGATTGCGAGGTCTGGCTCAATCGCTGGATCTCCAATTACGTCAATGCCAATGACGATGCAGGCGAAGATTCCCGCGCAAAATATCCGCTGCGTGATGCCAAGGTGACGGTGCAGGAAATCCCCGGCAAACCGGGCTCCTACAATGCGGTCGCCTGGCTGCGTCCATGGTTGCAGATGGAAGAGCTGACGACTTCGCTGCGCATGGTTGCCCGTATTCCATCGAAAAACTGATCCATCAGCAAAGGTCTGCGCGGGAGTTTCGCGCAGACCTCTATCGTCAACGTCATCAGGCATGCACGTCCACCGGGGGGTATAGTGAGGACATCGTCACGGATGCTGGCGGATCGGTTGATCGCGGAAATCGACGCGGTTTTGAACCGGCAGGTGAATGCAATTCTACATCATCCCGACTTCCAGGCGATGGAAGCGCGGTGGCTTGGCCTTGACTTGCTGGTCCGCGAGGCCGGGCGCAGCGCCGAGGTGAAAATCAAGCTGATCAGCGCCAGCTGGAAAGAATTGGCGCGCAGCATGGAACGCGCCACTGATTTCGACCAGAGCCACCTGTTCGAACTGGTCTATAACCGCGAATTCGGCATGCCGGGCGGCGAACCGTTCGGGCTTCTGGTCGGCGATTATGACCTCTCTCCCGCCACCATCGACGGCGCCGATACCGTCAGTACACTTGCGCGCCTTTCAACGGTAGCAGCAGCAGCCTTTTGTCCTTTCATAGCCGGTGCATCGCCGCAGGCCATCGGGCTTGAAACTTTCCGCGAACTGAACCGGGTTTCCGATTTCTCCTGGTTGCAACAGGACAAGACGCGGCTGCGCTGGAACAGCTTGCGCGGCAGTGACGATACCCGGTTCCTGGGCCTGGTTGCCCCGCGCGTGCTGATGCGCCCGCCGCACAAACCATTCTGGCGCAAACGCAATGACGGTTTTCCGTTTCGTGAACATATCGGGGAAAGCGGAGAGACATTGCTCTGGGGAAACAGTGCTTTCGCGTTTGCAGCGATTATCCTGCGCACCTTTATCGATTCCGGCTGGTTTGCCGACATGCGCGGCGTCACCCAGGACGAGATCGATGGCGGCATGCTGGCGTCCTGGCAATTGCCGGGCCTTGATATCGGTGTGGAAAGCGAGGGCCTGTCTGCCCAGCCGCCCGTCGAGGTCAAACTGACCCGCTCCCAGGAATTGCAGCTATCCGATCTCGGCATCGTCCCCGTTGCCACGACCTATCTTTCATCATCCGCCATTTTCAACGCCAACCAGTCGCTGCACGCCCCCGGCCACTATTCCAGCGAAACCGCCCGGCAAAATGCCCGGCTGGCGGCCATGCTGCAATATGTGCTCTGCGCATCACGCTTCTCGCATTACCTGAAGGTGATTATGCGCGACAATATTGGCCAGCTCAGCACCGCCAATGTCATTCAGCGGCGGCTGGAAGACTGGCTGTCGGGCTACACGCTTGGCAATGACGATGCGGATGTGACACTCAGAAGCCGTTATCCGCTGCGTTCAGCAGGCATACACGTCACGGAAATTCCTGGAAAACCCGGCGCCTTTTCCTGCACGGTCAGATTGCAGCCGCATTTCCAGCTCGATGATATCTCCACCAGTTTTCATCTCGTCGCCGAAACCTCGGGCGCTGCCGCGATGGGCGCTAGCGCCGGGCAGACGGAACCGAAAAGGATAGTTGCATGAGTACCGCCTCCCGCCGCATTGCCAGCCTGCTCGATGATGCAGATCTTGCCCAGGCCATGGATGCCGTCAAAACCGAATTAAAAACGGCGGCCAGCGATCATGACCTGCGCCATCTCTATATCGACCTGCTGATTCTGGCTGGCGATTATGAAAAGGCCGATAGCCAATGCGAACTGGCCGTCCGCTTCCAGCCGCAGGATGCCGTCGGCTTTTCCATGCTGCGCCAGCAGATCCGTGGGATGGCAGCCCGCAAAGCCTGGTTTGAAACAGGTGCCCTACCGGATTTTCCCGGCGGCCCAACCGCCAGCGACCAGATTGCGCTAAAGCTCAACCTGGCCCTGAAGGAAGGAGCGGCAAGGGAGGCCGTGGCCCTGCTTGCCGAACTGGAAGAGAGCCGGGGCACTGTACCGATGCTGTGGAACGGCGCCGCCGTTGCCGATATTCGTGATCTCGACGACCGTATCCCTCATGCGCTTGAAGTGCTGACCACCGGCGGCGCCTATCTCTGGGTCGATTTCTCAAGGATCGCTGCGGTTACCCCGCAACCGATCCGCCGCCCCCGGGACACAGCCTTCCGCCCGGCGGAACTGACCCTGGAAAGCGGCGCCGAGGCGAGCGTGCTTCTCCCCGCCATTTATTACGGCACCGATTCCAGCCCTGCCCTGCAACTCGGCCATCAGACCGAGTGGGTGGATGCGGTGGATGGGATCGTCACCGGTCTTGGCCAGCGGTGCCTGCTGGCGGGCGACGAACTGGTGTCTTTCCACGATCTTGAAAGCTTGCAATCGGATGCGACCGGCGAAAGGCAGGCTGCTCATGGTTGATCCACTACAGCGGTTTCGCGCCTCTGAACGGGTATTGAACCGATCCGTCCTGGACCGGCTGCTGGACGATACGCCGGACATGGACAGCGATCCGCAAACCAGTGTCAGCGAACAGGTGCGCGAGATGCGCGAAGTGATCCGTCGCGACCTTGAAGCGCTGTTGAACACCCGCCGCTGCCCGCAAGCGCCGCCGGATGGCCTTGGCGAATTGCAGGACGCGCTGGTCGCCTATGGCGTCGATGGTATTCTTTCGGCCAATCTTTCCACCGACGAATCCAAACTTCGGCTGGCAAGACTGGTGGAACGGCGCATTGCGCTGTTTGAGACCCGCCTCGCCGACGTCAAGGTCACGATCCTCAAAGGCAATACAGAGGGCGACCGCGCTCTGCGGATGCGCATCAACGGTGCGTTCCGTCTTTATGACGGGATGCCGCCGGTCAGTTTCGAATCCCGCATTGACCCCTCCACCCAGGCTTTCCGCATCGAGGCGTCGAATGGCTGAAACCTTTCTGGAACGCTATAATGACGAATTGTTCGCGCTGCGCAGGCGCGCGGAAAAATTCGCCCGCGCCTTCCCGAAAATTGCCGGGCGGTTGCGTCTGTCGGGTGACGTGGCCGACGATCCGCATGTGGAGCGGATTATCCAGAGTTTCGCCTATTCCGCAGCCCGCGTTCGCCAGAAACTGGACGATGAATTTCCGGAACTGACCGACAGCCTGCTGGAAACCCTCTACCCGCATTATCTGGCACCGGTGCCGCCGATGAGCATCGTGCAATTTGCGCCAGGCGCAATGCTGGCCGGCATGCAATTGCTGCCACGCCATACCGACATCGTCACCGAACCGGTCGGCGGAGATCCCTGCCAGTTTCGCACAACTCAGGATGTAGAAATTGTCCCGATGACGGTCAGCACAGCCAGCCTGACCGGCTTGCCGCTCGATGCGCCGGCGGCACCCTTTGCAGGCGCGGCAGGCGTGTTGCGGCTGTCCCTGCGCTCCACCGCACCCAAGCAGGACAGCATGGCCGGGCTTGGCGTCAAGCGACTTACTTTTTTCATTGCGTCCGCATGGGCGCAGGCTGCCGCCCTGTTCGAGCTTTTGGCCAATCACTGCATCGGCATGGCACTCGCGCGCCATTCGGAGGATCGCAATGCGGTCTTTTTGCCAGCGGAAAATCTGCGCCCGCTGGGGTTTGCGCCGGAGCAGGCGATGCTGCCCACGGCACCGGGCAGTTTTGCCGGATACCGGCTGTTGACCGAGTTTTTCACGTTGCCGCAAAAATTTCTGTTCCTGGAAGTATCCGGCATGGATCGCTGGCAGGGCGATGATGTCGAGCTTTACATCTATCTGGACACCAGCGACGCCCGACTGGAGCGGATGATTTCCGCCAGCGACATCGCCCTCAATGCCACCCCGGTCATCAATCTATTCCGGCAAAGCTCGGAACCGCTGACCCTGGATGGCAGCCGCACGGAATATTCGCTGCTGCCCGACAGCCGCCGACAAACCACCCGGGAAATCTATATGGTCGAACAGGTCCGGCTTTCGGCGCCTTCCGGCGAAGAACAGGATGCCCGGCCGTTTTTCGGAAGCAGCCAGCGTGGCGCCAATAGCAGTGTGTTCTGGCAGGCGGTTCGCCGGTTCGATGAGGATGACGGATCATCGGACACCCAGATCGCCTTCGTTGATCGCAATCGCGGCCCGCTTGAGCCGACCGGACTGACGGCCAGCGTCGAGACCCTATGCCTGAACAGAGACCTGGCCAGCCAATTGCCTTTCGGCGGTGGCCATCCACACCTTCAATTGGTCAAGCGCAGCGAAAGCGTAGCCGAGATCAAGGCGCTTTTACCGCCGACGCCCGCCATTCGTATCCATGAAAAACTGGCGCGCCAATGGCGGCTGGTCTCCCATCTTCTGCTCAACCATCTGTCACTGTTCGACAATGATGGTTCGGCACTGAAGGATATTCTGTCGCTCTATGCCCTGCGCGATGCGCCGGAAACGCGACAGCTTGTCGAAGCCATCAGCCGTGTCGAGGCCAAGCATGCGCTCGCCCGGCTTGGCCCCGCCATGGTGCCAGGCACCGATGTCACTATCGAATTTGACCCGGCTATGATCGACCGGGCAGCCGCCTTCATCTTCGGCAGCATCATTGATCATTTCTGCGGGCTCTATACCTCGGTCAACAGTTTCACCCGGCTGACCCTGACCATGCGCGGCCAGTCCGAGCCAATTGTCCGCTGGCCCGCCCGGGCCGCCGAGCGGCCTTTGCTGTAGGGGTGGCGATGAATATCCAGATCAAACCCAATGAGGATAAGCTGGCCCGCCTGCTGGAGCAGGACCCCGGCCATTTTGAACCAACCACGGCATTTCGGGTGGCACAGCACCTGTCATCGGGAACGGAGCTGGAGGTCGGTCCCCATTCCGGCATTCAACCAGCCCCCCTTGCCGTCAGCGGTTTTCGCCGCAAGTTGCAGGGCAATGTCGTCAAATCGGCTTTTGCGCCACTGGTCGGACCGCTCGGCGCGCTGCCGCCGGAATATAACGAATTGCTGCTGCGCGAAGAGCGGCGCCGTTCCCGCGCCTTGATCAGCTTTCTCAACCTGTTTGCCATCCGGTTTTCCGAACTGTTCGTGGCGGCCTGCGAAAAATACCGGTTGGCGCGGCGGCTGCGCTGGAGCGCCACCAAGGAACAAAACACCTTCCGCAAAGTGCTGCTATCGCTGACCGGCTTCGGCACCGCCGGACTGGTCGAAAAAGCCGGTGTCGATGAAGATGTGATCCTGCGGTTTTCCGGATTTTTTGCCGATCGTACCCGCAATGTCGCCAGTCTTCGAGCCATGCTGGAGGAATTTACCGGCATGGCGGTGGCGATTGAACAATTCCGCCCGCGCTGGGTCTCCATTCCGTCCGCCGAGTTGAGCCAGATGGGCAAGGGGTCCGGGCCAAGGCTCGGCGTCAATGCTATGGCGGGTGCATCCGTCATGGACCGGAGCGGAGCGCTGAGGCTCGTCATCGGTCCGGTTGGCTATGACGATTATATCAGCCTGTCGCCTGGCAAGCCGCGTCTTGCGGAAATCTTCGCCCTCACCCGGCTGTTTATCGGCAACGGCTTCGATATCGATGCCCAGGTCGTCCTGAAGAAAGAAGACATTCCTTTTTGTCAGATGGGGTCTGCGACCATGCCTGCCCGGCTCGGCTGGAACAGCTGGGCGCGGCTGGCCCCGGCAAGCAGTGACAGCCGCGATGCCGTAGTCACCGAATATCAGGCCATGCCGCAGGGAGGCCGGGCATGAAGCTGGAACTTCGCCCCGAAAAGCCAGTTACCAAAGGCCAGACCACCTGGACGCTGGACTATGGCCGCCGCACCATTGGCCGCGCCCCTGCCTGCGATTGGCAAGTGACGGACAATGAATGCCGCGTCTCCAAACTGCATTGCACCATCAGCCGGGACCGGGACGGTTATGTCCTGAGCGACCAGAGCGCCAATGGTACATTGGTCGATGGCAAGCTGCTGCTGGAAGGCGATACGATCCGGCTCAAACACGGTGCCAGCATCGATGTGCGCGGCTATCGCTTTACCGTTTCGATCACCGGCGAGGCGGCGCCCGAAGCGGTTGATCCCGATCCAACCATGCCGCTCAGCAGTGAGACGCTGACGATTTCCTCGATTCTTGCCGATATCGCCCCGAATGGCACCACCGCCCGCGGCCTTTTGGGAGACCGGCAGGTGGAGGAACCGTGGAAGCAACCTCGGCCCTCAGAGCGAGGCATGTCTGGAGGAGCCACACAATCTGACCGTCGGGCGGACAAGGAAAAGAGCTTTACCCGTCATGTCGATATCGGCTGGAGCGGTCCGCCGCAGACCGACGGCATGAAACCCGTCCTGCCGGACAATTGGTTCGATGAAGATGCCGGCGGAAGCGCCATGGAACATCTGGCCGCGCCGAAAACCTTCGTGACCATCGCGCCACCCGTTCGCCGTCCGCCGCAGGACTTGCCCCCTCCGCAGGAGGAGCGGTCAAAACCGCAGGACGAGTTTGACGCTGTGTTCGCCGATCCCGAGGATCATGAGCCGGATCAGCGACAGAGCCCATCGGCTTCAGATTTGCAAGCGGAGCGGATGATGGCGGCGCTCGCCCGCGCCCAGGAGGCGCTGGCTGAAAGCATCGCGGCCTTCGACCTGCCGGGTGATGCTGTGCCTGCCCTGTCGCCCAGCAGCGGAACCGATCTTGCGGCTCGGCTGGAAGCCTTTGCCGGACAGCAAGAGGCCTTTGCGGCGATTTTGCAAACCATGATGCAGGCGGCAGGCCGCTCGCTGGACCCCCGCCTGCTGGAGGCCAAGGTGGACGCCAACATGCCGATGCGGCTGCCTTTCCTTGCCGAGCGCGACTACTGGGCAGCCTATCGGCAATTGTTTCAGGCCGAGGGCCGTATTCTTTCATTCAGGGATTTCATGCGTCGCGCCGCAATGGGCGAGCAGGCCGAAGAGCCTGCCGCACCTGTTCAGGCTGACAGGATAATGGGGGTTGAAACATCAAATGAGACATGAAAACCGGGTTGCCTGGACCGAAGGCATGTTCCTTCGCGTCCAACATTTCCAGCAGTCCGACCGCTGGACGGAGCGCCTTGTGCGCTCGGTGGCGCGCAGCCTTACACCTTATCCCTGGGGCATTCTGGAAATTGGCCTCGACCGCAGCGCCCTTGCCATCGGCCAGTTTGCGCTATCGGGCCTGCGCGGCATGTTGCCGGATGGCACGCCCTTTGATGCGCCTGAGGATACCGACCTGCCAGCCGCCCTGGAGCTGGACGAATCCGTCAAGAACGCGGTGATCTATCTGGCCCTGCCCGCCCGCCAGCCCGGCAAGGCCGACATGGCCCAGACTGGCACCTCGGCGGTCAACAGCGTGCGGCTTGTTGCTTCACCCTATGAAGCGCCTGATGCCAATGTGGAAACCGATTTCCTGGCGCCCATCGATGTCGGACGTCTGAACCTGAAACTGTTGAAGACCGGCGACGATCTGGCTGGTTATGAACTGCTGGGGCTTGCCCGCGTGGTCGAGGTGCGCTCCGACAAGGCTGTTCTCCTCGATCCGGATTTCATTCCAGCCAGCCTGAACTGCACGGCGTCTTCAAGGCTGCATGAATTGATGACCGAATTGCTGGGCATCGTCCGGCACCGAGCAGAAGCGATTGCCGAACGGATCGGCGATCCAACCATTCGCGGCACCGCCGAAGTCGGCGATTACTTTCTGTTGCAGATCCTCAACCGCGCCGATCCGCTGTTGAAACATGCGCTGGCCAATGCCACCCGCCTGCATCCCATGCAGTTTTACGAGCAATGCATCCAGCTGGCCGGTGAGCTGGCCACGTTTACCATGGAGAGCAAGCGGGCGACGGATTTTCCGGCCTATCGCCATGACGATCTGAAGGCGACGTTCGGCGCCGTATTCGAGGATTTGCGCACCTCGCTGTCCTCGGTGCTGGCGCAATCGGCTGTTGCTATCGAGCTGGTGGAGCGTCGCCACGGCGTTCGGGTCGGCACGATCAACGACCGGAGCCTGCTGCGCGATGCTGGTTTTGTGCTGGCAGTGCGGGCAGACATGTCGGCGGAAGACGTGCGCCGTACCCTTCCCGCCCGCATCAAGGTCGGGCCGGTGGAGCGGATCGCCGAACTGGTCAATGTCGCGCTGCCGGGCATTCCAGTGCGCCCGCTGCCCGTTCTGCCACGCCAGCTGCCTTACCGGGCCGGGACCATCTATTTCGAGCTGGATACCAAGACGCCGCTCTGGAAACAGCTTGAAACATCCGGGGCGATTGCCCTGCACCTGGCAGGCGACTTCCCTGGTCTTGAACTCGAAATGTGGGCCTTGAGAGAATGAGCAACGAACGGCCTCCTTCCTGGCAGGATCTGCCGACCGTGGTGGAAGTCACGGAGGAAAAACGCCTCCAGGACGACAACGCCCGTAAGGTCGCCGACCTGCTCGACGGCGAAACATCGCAACCGGTGCCAGCCGATAGTACGGCGCGCATGCCTGTCGCGCATCTGATCGACAATTTCCGCTTCGGCAGCAGCGAAATGCCGGTGCTGGTGCGCTCGGCAGCACCGCTGCTCAACCTTGCCCATGCGCTACGCTACCGCGCCGAACAACCGGATATCGAGGAACTGCGCCAGGTCTGCATCAACGCGGTCAACCGCTATGAGCGTGACCTCGCCAGCGCCCGTATCAGCCCGGAACGGGCGCGCGCCGCCCATTATGTCGTCTGCGCCACCATCGACGATGTGGTTCTGTCCACGCCATGGGGGGTGCGGGCCGGATGGGCGCGCTCAGGCCTGGTCTCCACCTTCCACAATGACGTGACGGGCGGCGACAGGGTGTTCGATATTCTCGATCATTTCCATCAATCGCCTGGGTCTGCCAAGGATCTGCTGCTGCTGATCTACCTGTCCCTGTCGCTGGCATTCGAAGGCCGCACCCGCGTTTCCTCCAAGGGACCGCTTGAGCTTTCCCGCATTCGCGACAGTCTCTACAAGACCCTGCTTGGCCAATATGGCGTGTTTGAACGGGAGCTTTCGCCCCATTGGCAGGGTGTCCATGCCCGCCACAAGCCGCTTCGCACCATGGCGGCGCTGTGGACCGTGCTGTCGCTGCTGGCCTTGGCGCTTGGGCTTGGCTACCTGTTTTTCACCCTGACCCTGAACGACAGTTCCGACCGGACTTTCGAGCGGCTGGCCGGGCTTGGTCCGCATGAGGCGCCGGGCGTGATGATCACGGTTCCCGTGCCGGAACCGCAGCCCCAGTCGACGGTTACGCCACAAGAACCGGAACCGCAGCCGGTCAAGCCCCCGGCACCGCCGCCGCCAAGCCGCTTGAAAAACCTCATTACCTTCCTTCAGCCGGAAGTCGAAAAGAAGCTGGTCTCGCTGTCGGACGCCAATGGACGGCTGCGTGTTCGCATCAACAATTCCGGCCTGTTCGACACCGGCAGCGCCGATGTGAAGGGCCAGTTCCGCGATCTGCTGCAACGCATCGGCGGGGCGCTGGCGGCGGAAAAATTCCGGGCGGTGGTGATCGGCTATACCGATAATGTGCCGATCAAGACCGTGCAGTTTCCGTCCAACTGGCACCTGTCGGAGGCGCGCGCCAAGGCAGTGGGCGAAATCCTTTCCAGCTTTACCGGACCGGATGCCATCCTGACCGAAGGCCGCGCCGATAGCGACCCGATTGCCGGTAACGACACGCCGGAAGGCCGTGAAATGAACCGGCGCACGGAAATCCTTGTTCTGACCAATCCTGACGAGAAGATCACCGATGCCGGCATTCTGACCCCACCCGTCGAAAGCATAGACAACGGTCAAAATACTCAAGTGCCGAACACAGATATAAAGACGCAGCAGGGGGCCAAGCCGTGATCAATCCACTCAGCTGGTTTTACACCATACGCTCCTATGTCGATTCCTACGCGGGTGTCGTGGGGCGGCGCTTTATCTCGCTGATCTGGGTCATCGCCCTTTGCGTGCTGATCTGGTTCTACGGCTATCTGGCCGCCTTCGGCAGTTTCAAGCCGCTCGCCAGCGTCTCTGCCCGCATCTGGACCATGGTGGTAATTTTTGCCATCTGGACGGCCTATATGATCGTCACCATGGTGCGCGCCAAGCGCCAGGACAAGGAACTGGTCGATAGTATCGAGGCACAGGCGCTGGCCAATCAGCAGGCCGAGGTCAGCGAAATCAGCAACCGGCTGAAGGAAGCTTTGGCCTTGCTGCGGCGCATTACCAAAAAGCGCTTCGGCTACATCTATGAACTGCCCTGGTATGTGATTTTCGGAGCGCCTGGCTCCGGCAAGACAACGGCCCTGACCAATTCAGGCCTGCAATTTCCGCTTGGCGACGCGCTTGGCAGCGATGCCGTCAAAGGCATCGGCGGCACCCGCAATTGCAATTGGTGGTTTGCCGATCAGGCGATCATGATCGACACCGCCGGTCGCTATACGACCCAGGACGACCTCGATGGATCATCGAAAGCCGGATGGGAAGGGTTTCTCGGCCTGTTGCGCCGTTATCGTCGGTCGCAGCCGGTCAATGGCGCGCTCCTCACGCTTTCCATCGGCGACCTGTTGACCCGCGACCCGGAAGCCCAGCGTGAAGAATTGCGGGCGATCCGCAAGCGGCTGGCGGAACTGGACGACCATCTCGGCGCCCGCGTTCCGGTCTATATCCTGCTGACCAAGGCCGATCTTCTGACCGGTTTCGTGGAATTCTACGATAGTTTCAACAAGAGCGACCGCGAACAGGTCTGGGGTACGACCTTCGGCCTGGAGGAAAGCTACGGCGCAAAGACCTTGCCGGAGCGTTTTGCCGAGGAATTCGCCCTGTTGCAACAGCGTGTCGATGCCATGCTGATCGAACGGCTGCAACAGGAACAAAGTGCTGACATCCGCGGCCGGATTTTCCGTTTTCCAGCCGAACTGGCCAGTTTGCAGGAAAAGCTCGGTGAAGCGATCAGCGAGCTTTGCACCGGCTCTTCACTGGTCGAGGCGCCCCTGATCCGTGGCATTTACTTCGTCTCTGCTACGCAGCCGGAGGAAAACCTCACCCGCACCAATGCGAATGCCAACCGGACACGGCGCAGCTATTTCCTGCCGAAACTGTTCAGCGAGGTGATTTTCAACGAGGCCGCCCTGGTTGCCCGCGACAAGCGCCTTTCCTCCCGTCAGGTTCTGCTGCGCCAGGCCGTCTGGGGGCTGGCAGTGGCGGCGGTGGTCATTGTGTTTGCCGGGTGGACCATGACGTTTTTCCAGAACCGGGCCGCTCTTGCCCAGGCCGAAGACCATCTGAACGCCTATGACAAGCTGATCCAGGATGTACCGGTGCGCAATGTGTCGGATGCCGATTTTCTGCGTGTTCTGCCCGCGCTGGACAATCTGCGTGCAGTTCCAACCGGTTTTGACACCCGCTATGTCTGGGCAGCGAGTTTCGGTCTCAGCCAGCGCGACAAGATTGCCGGTCGCCAGCGCGACGCCTATCAGCGCGCTCTGAACAGCCTTTTGCTGCCCCGGATGCTGGTACAATTGCAAAAGGACCTGACCGGCGAAAGCGATGTCACGCGAACCTTCAATGCGCTGAAGCTGTATGAAATGCTCGGCGGACTGGGGCGGCTCGACCGGGAATTCGTCTCTGCCCAGGCAACCCAGATGTTTAACGCCCTTTATCCGGGCGAAGGCCGGACAGCGGCCCGCAAAGCGCTGATCCAGCATGCCAGCGCCATGGCGGCAGGCGTATTGCCGCCGGTCGAAATCGACAAGCGGCTTATTGAAAAGGCCCGCAACACCATCCGCAACCAGACCGTTGCCGAACGGGCTTTCGACATCCTCGCCGGATCGAAACAAGCGCAGGCGCTGATGCCGTGGCAGCCATCGCTTGCCTTTGGCGCGCTGGGGGAGAAAGCCTTCATCCGCAAGTCCGGCGCGCTGCTGACGGAAGGGGTCGAGGGATTGTTTACCGCGACCGGCTACCGCACCGTCGTCCTGCCGCATATTGCCGACGCCGCCCGCGAAGCGCTGCAAGAAGAATGGGTGCGCGGCTCCAATGCGCAATTGCGCGGCCAGACGCTGGAATCGGTAGCCCAGGCGGCCTTGCAGATCTACTATGACCGGCTTGAACAGCGCTGGGCCTCCGTGCTGGGGGATCTCGCCGTCAGGCCGTCGCAAAGTCTTGGTGATGCGGTAGAAACTACGCGCATCCTTTCAAATGACCGCAATATCGTCGCCCAGGCAGCCCGCTCGATTGCCGATGCAACGGATTTGCGCCCGAAGGGCGATACGGCGGGCATGACCACGTTGGTCTCATCTGCAAGCGGTGACACGGTGGCCGCCATGCTGGCATCCTCCATGGCCGCGCCCGATCCCTATAGCCGCTTGCGCGAGGCGCTGGACACGCCTGCCGCAGACGATAACCGCAAGGCCACAACAGGCAATCAGGACAAGCCCGCCTCCCAGGTCGAGGCGATATTGCCTGTCATCACGGCGCTGCATGACCAGCTCGCCCGCTCGGTTACGTCCTCAGCAGAGGTAGCGAAAGTGTTCGATGTCGATAGCCAACTGACACGGGCCAATCAGGACCTGCTCCAGGATGCCCGCCGCCTGCCGGGACCGCTGGATGGCTGGATGGCCGGACTTGCCGCCGATACTGGCTCACTTGCCGTCAAATCGGCCCGCAGCCGGATTGGCGACCTATGGTCGAGCGAAGGGGCAGGCCTGTGCGGCTCCATCGTCACGGGCCGCTATCCCTTCGACCGCGCCTCCAGCCGCGATGTCGCCATGAACGACTTCATCCGGCTTTTTGGACCGAAGGGCCTGTTCCAGACCTTCTTCAAGCAAAGGATGGAGCCCTTCGTCGATCAGTCGATCTCCCCGTGGGGCTGGAAAGGCACCTTCGGCGCGGCAGGCATTCCCAGCGAGGGTATTGCCGAGTTTGAAAGGGCCGACCAGATCTTCCGCGCCTTCTTCCCGAATGGCAGCGAGACGCCGGCGATTGCCATCAATGTCAAGCCGGTGTCGCTTGGCGAGACCTCGACGGCGGTGATGCTGGAAATCCAGGGCGAACGGGTGGTATACTTCCATGGGCCAGTCCAGGCGAAAACCATAACATGGCCATCGAAGGATGCCGCCAGCATGTCGCGGATTGCCTTCCAGCCCGGCGGCTGGCAACAGGCGAAAACAGAAAATGGCGACTGGTCGCCTTTCCGCCTGTTTGACGATGCAAATATCCAAAACCAAGGCGACGATCTGTTCCGGGCGAAATTCACCAACGATAACCAGGTGGCGGAATTCGATGTGCAGTTCGGTTCGGTGCTGAATGCCTTCAGGCTGAAGGCGCTGTCCGAATTTACCTGCCCGACCCAGTTCTGACCCGCAATCGTACGACCCGGCATGATGGCCGGGTCATACCTCCCTGTCAAAGGCACCCCGGATCACTCCGCCGGGATGCATCCTGAGGAAGAGGCAAGCCATGGCATTGCGACCTGCCCAGACAGAAAAGCCCGCCGGTCAGGACCGGATCGGGTTTTTCGGCAAATTACCAAGCCATGGGGATTTCCTCTCGGAAGGCCTGGAACGGGAAATGGTCGCGACGCTCGATGGCTGGATCCGCGGCGGCTTGCATGCCTGTGAACAGGAATTCGGCGCGGCCTGGCCGGAGCTGTTCAGTGCATCGCCTCCTTGGCGGTTCATCGTCGAAAAAGGCGTCTGGGGCCAGGTTGCTCATGCGGGTGTCATGCTGGCCAGCCGTGATCGGGTTGGTCGCAGTTTTCCGCTGATCATCATGGCGCAGATGCACCGTTTCACCCACCATCCCCGCACGCTGTTTCTGGACAATACCTGGTTCATGGCCGCCGAAGGCCTAGCTGAATCAACGATGACGCGGGAATTCGACATTAACCGCTTTACTGAAACCCTGAAGCGCATGCGTATGCCGCGTCCCCAGGAGGAAGAAGGCACCGCCTCAGCCAGCAAGGATGGCACCGCGCTCTGGTGGTATATCGACCCGCAAACCTCAAAACCGCAGGGACTTCGCTTTTCAAGCCAGATGAAAGCCGAGGACTTTCTGCGGCTTTTCCGGCAAAGCGCCGGTCTTATGTCCCGACCGCAAGACAATACCGCGTCCACCCCTGCCACAGCCCGGGCCCCAGCGTCAGTCCCGATACCAGCCGAGGCAAAACCTGCACCTCAACGGGCCGCTCCAAGCCCGGATAAGCCACCCAGAGACCCTAAAACAGCTGAGCCGCAAACAGCAGGGCTACGTTACAGTTACGCCACCCATGCCGGTACGCGGTTTTCGATCAATGCGGACGGGCTATTCATCTGCGAAAAACCGAGGATTTTCGCCATTGCCGACGGTGTCGGAGATGACACCGCGTCGCAGGAAGCCGCACGCTATACTGCCGGCCAACTGGCCGAAATCGGTGAGACCGCCGATCTGGACACCATGTTGCAGGAAATCAAAGGCAAGCTTGGCCGGGCCAATAGCCTGTTGCAAGCCCGCACGCAACGCACAGACGGAACCGCACCCGCTGCAAGCGTTATTGTTGCAGCCTTGGTGAGTCATCAACTTCTGCTGGTGTGGGCGGGGGATGCCAGGGCCTATCTGTTGCGTGACGGCACAATGGTACCACTGACCCGCGACCATATAGCCATCGGCCTGCAAAAACGACTGCGGCGTGGGGTTGGATTGGATCAGCAATTTTTGCCGGAAACGCTGACCACCGACATATTACCGGGCGATCGTCTGTTGTTATGCAGTTTTCCGCTGATCCAGGTCCTGACGGAGCGCACCGTTGCGGAAATTCTGCACCAATGCACCGATGCCGAAAGTGCCGAGCGGCTGGTTCAGGAGGCTTTGATTGCCAATGTGCGCGAAAATGTGAGCGCTATCGTCGTGAGCCTGGCGCGTACCGATGCCTCTGCCTGACGGTTTCAACGAAGTTGCCGCCCGTTTCAACGCGCTGATACAAGCGGTGCGCGGGGATAGGGAGACACCCCATACTGACGGGGAGCAGCGGCTGCTGATCGACCAGTTGAGAAACGCCCTCGACCGGCGGGCCGAAACATTGGCTCCCTCAGACCCCACCTTCATTGCAGGAACATTTGCCGTCGAAACCCTGCTTTACGAGGGACGCCATAGCCGCGTTCTGAGATTACGGCACCGGGATCTGGGAACCGCTTATGTCCTGAAAACACTGACCACGGATGGGGCTTCGTCAGCCAGCCAGGCCGAACTGCTGATCCGTGAAGCCCGGATCGGCCTCAACTTGCACCATTCCAGTTTGGTCGGCACCACAATGCTGTTGCGACTGGACGATGGCAGCCCAGGCCTCATCCAGCCCTGGGCTGGGTATTCGCTGCGCGAGAGGCTGGAGAAGGCAGATGAAACAGACCTAGACATAGCCCAAATCCTGCATGATCTGCTGACGGCACTTGCGGCTTTGCATGATCGCGGTCTTGTCCACGGTGATGTTACCCCTGGCAACATCATTCTCGATCAGCAGCAGCGGATAGCAAGATTAGCCGACTTTGGTTTGACCATAGAATGCGGTGCTAGCTGGGCCGATCTCGGTCTTGCAGAGGTTGGCTCCCCACAATATCGCGCCCCGGAACAAAATACTTCCAGCAAGGCATCGGCGACGATGGATCTCTACGGCGCAGGTCGCGTGCTCTTACGAATGCTCGACACCGCGCCTGAAGGCCAGAACGTCGATCTTGCACAGCTCGCGGATCACCTCTGTAGCGTCGATCCTGCCAACAGGCCAAAGACTGCCAGAGAAGCCTTGGCGAAACTCTCGTAGATAGGGGCAACGGAATGATATCAAAGCGTAACAACGCTTACGCGTTCTCGCCCTCAAAGCATTGAAGACACCTCAAATCCGTCAAGAATTTGAGGTGTCCAAGACCGGAGTTCTAACGGTCATTTTCAATCATAGAACCAGCAGCCCGTTGGTTCAGCTTACAAGGCTCAATTGGAGGAGCCGGGGAGCGGTGCCGCCGATGTTGATGGCACTTTCTGGTAAACGGTCAACAACTTGGCGGCATCAACCATGCCCGAATTGCTGGCATAGAGCACGTCGCCCTTCTGCATCTGGAACAGCTGCATCAGCATGATGCTGGAGGCGTCCTTCATGTTGACATGGTAGATCACCGGCTTGCTGCTGGTGGTCATAGCTACCGGTCCCTTGGCGCCGCTTGCGGTCACCGTCGATGCCGGAACCTGGATCAATTGGTTGCGGAACACATAGACATTGCGGGCGTCGGCCCGGTCATCCAGCAATCCGCCAGCCCGGCCAACCGCCTGAGCCAGGGTGAGTTTGCCGGTTTCGAACTGGAATTCACCCGTGCTTTTGAAGGCGCCGAGGGCCGTATAGCTGGCCGGTTCACCATCGACGATCACCTGGTCGCCGGGCAGCAGGACGATATTCTGTTTTTCATCGCTCATCACCCGATCCAGCGTCGTGGTCGCACGTTCGCGACCGCGCACCACGGTAACCTTGGCGGCCTGCGGTGCGACAGACGCCCCGCCTGACTGCGAAATGATATCCAGAACCCGCTCGCGCCGCGCTGTCAGCGCCACTTTTCCGGGGGTCTTGACACCACCGCTGACCAGAACGGCGCTGGACGGTTTGTCCACAACCGTCACGACGGCCTGTGGGTTAACCGCCGAGCCTTTCATGCCCTGGACAATACGATTTTGTAGGCCTTCCGGGGTGGAATCCGTCACCCGCTGCTTGCCAACGAAGGGCATGGTGACGCTACCTTGGGGATCCACAGTGAAGCGACCAAGATTAAGGGTGCTGCTATGGGTGGAGGAAAACAAACCTTCTTCGCCAGTGTCCAGCAAGGTCACGTCAAACACATCGCCCGGTCGCAGCCTCTGTTGATTATAGGCGCCACGAAGCACAGACAAGCCCGGCTCGGAGGCCGAATAACCAGACTGCGGTGCGACAGCCGTGACCGCTGGCGCCTTGGAAAGCTCAATTACCGGCACTTTGCTTGAACTGCCCGGGAACGTCGCAGACCGGATGGCCCCAGCACTTGGTCCATCCGATGGTTTTGCACAGCTCGACAAAATCGCAATCAAAAGAACTGGCAAAACCTTGCGCATTCGCTGCTCCAAAATCCAAGAATCAATAGAAAAAATAGATAGCAGCAGATGTCTAACTAACAATTGCAAAAAACGACAAATGCCGCAAAAACGACATTCAAAAAACACATGTTGCTTTTGCGCAACCCCAAGAGTGGAAATCGAAGATAGCTCACGTCCAGCAATTGCTGCGACGTTAAGAACCACATTGAGGATGTTGAGAGTCTGTCAGGTGTATTTGAACGGGACAGACGCCAAGCAATTCGCGGAGAATGCAGCTACATTCCAAAGACGTCATCGCGAAGGGCGATTGTGTAGCGTCGACCATAAGCAAACTAACAATTATCAAGTTCGTCCGTGCCATTCTCCGGTCGACGACAGGTGTCGCGGCTCAGCAGGATGGCACCAGGCGACTTTCGGTGAGATCGGTTTCGTGGCGAACTACAGAACCACGCTGCTGATGCTTTCGCCGGAATGCATCAGCTTGAAGCCCTCTTTAATGTCTTCGAGTGGCATGGTGTTGACCTTGCCCCCAAGTTTTATCCAGTTTTGAGTTCGCTCCGGCGGTTTTGGGTTGCTGTATTTGGTGCGGTAGCGGCGGGTTGCGGTGCGGAGCCATTTCGGCTGCGCAGCACCGCATCACGTCGC
>WPHV01000006.1 GCA_009744235.1 Gillisella vitis | reverse complement strand
AGAGATGGGGTATTGAGAGCTTCTTTGCCAAGCTCAAGCAGTGGCGGCGTATCGCCACGCGATATGACAAACTCGCCGCCAACTTTCTCGGGTTCATTAAGCTCGCCAGCATAATGCTATGGATCAAATGATTAAATTGTCACTACAGCCTAAAGCGTTTAAGCTTTTCTCGGCGTTGAATTTGGCAGAACTGGAGCGGGTGAAGGGAATCGAACCCTCGTATTCAGCTTGGGAAGCTGCTGCTCTACCATTGAGCTACACCCGCCTGATGCTCGAGAGTTCCTACACTTGGGCGTTGATGTCAAGCATGAAAGCGCAGGTCAGGCTGCGCGAAAATGCTTGGAGAGCTTCAGTCCCTGGGCCTGGTAATTGGAGCCGAGGCCTGTGCCGTAGAGGCCTTGGGGATGCTCGAGCATATGTTCATAGACCAGGCGGCCGATGATCTGGCCGTGCTCAAGAATATAGGGTACTTCGTGGCTGCGCACTTCCAACACCGCGCGGCTGCCGGTGCCGCCGGCCCCGGCATGGCCGAAGCCGGGATCGAAAAAGCCGGCATAATGAACGCGGAATTCCCCAACCAGCGGGTCATATGGGGTCATTTCCGCCGCATAGAGCGGCGGGACATGGACGGCCTCGCGTGAGACGAGAATGTAGAATTCGTCGGGATCGAGGATCAATTCGTCACGGCCACGGCTGTAGAGCGGTTCCCAGAAGTCCAGCACATCATGGGCAGCCTTACGGTCAACGTCGATCACTGCCGTATGGTGCTTGCCGCGATAGCCGACCAGTCCGTCCGGCCCCGTCCCCTTCAGATCGATGGACAGCGCGATGCCGCCGCCCGAGACATTGGGAGTCTCGCTGGCCACCAGCGTCTCGGCCTTGTGCAGATCCAGAAGTGCGCTATCGCTCAGAAGCGCATGGCCGATCCGGAAGCGGATCTGCGACAGGCGAGAACCGCGCCGCACGATGATCGGAAACGTCCGCGGGCTGATTTCCAGATAAAGCTGGCCCTTATAGCCTGCCGGGATCTTGTCAAATTCCTGCGCATAATCGACCATCACCCGGGTAAAGATGTCGAGGCGACCGGTCGAGCTTTTCGGATTGGTGGAAGCCGATAGATCCGCCGGGAGATCCAGGCTCTCCATCAGCGGCACGATATAGACACAGCCGGTTTCCAGCACAGCGCCGTGCTCCAGATCGATCTCGTGCAGGGTCAACCGTTGCAGCTTATCCGCCACGGTGCTGTTGGGGCCAGGCATGAAACTGGCGCGCACCCTGAGCGCTTTGGAGCCCAACCTCAGATCAAGACTCGCCGGCTGGATCTGGTCGTGATCAAGCATGGTTTCGCTCAAAAGCGAGCCCGAGCCAAACAAGTCGCCGATGGCGCGATCCGCCAATATGCCCGCATTCCGCTTCATTCTGTCTTCCTTGCAGCGCCGACGCCGAACAATGCGCGCGCAACATGCCGCAGCCTGTAAAACCTCGGCATATAGTATATGACAAAACCAAACTCCGGGAATTGACGCAAGCAAAAGAACGGCGTAAGCAAATCTTATCCCGTGGTGATTTGGCCGGTCGGCTTGCAGCCACGTTAAACAATTGGCTAAAAAGATCGGACACGTGCAAACCGGTCCGTATTTCGCGACCGGTTTTTTTGTGTTCGAAAGGCTCATACAGCATGGCAAACAATTGGCGCCCAGCAACCAAACTCGTTCATGGCGGCACGCTGCGTTCACCTTATGGCGAAACATCCGAAGCCATCTATCTTACCCAGGGCTTCGTCTACGACAGCTCGGAAGCGGCAGAAGCCCGCTTCAAGGGCGAGACCGAAGGCTATATCTACGCCCGCTATGGCAGCCCGACCAATGACATGTTCGAAAAGCGCATGTGCCTGCTGGAAGGTGCCGAAGATGCCCGCGCCATGGCCTCCGGCATGGCTGCCGTCGCGGCCTCCATTCTCTGCCAGGTTCAGGCTGGCGATCATATTGTCGCCGCCCGCGCCCTGTTCGGCTCCTGCCGCTGGGTGATCGAAACCCTGGCACCCAAATATGGCGTGGATTTCACCCTGGTCGATGGCCGCGACCTGAAGAATTGGGAGGACGCCATCCGCCCGAATACCAAGGTGTTTTTCCTGGAAAGCCCCACCAATCCTACCCTGGAAGTGGTGGACATTGCCGGCGTCGCCAAGCTTGCCAACCAGGTCGGCGCGACCGTGGTGGTCGACAATGTTTTCGCCACCCCGCTCTTTCAAAACCCGCTGGAACTTGGTGCCCATGTCGTTGTCTATTCGGCAACCAAACATATCGACGGCCAGGGCCGATGCCTGGGCGGTATCGTGCTATCGTCCAAGCAATGGATCGAGGAAAAACTCCAGGATTACTTCCGCCATACCGGTCCGGCCATGTCCCCCTTCAATGCCTGGACCCTGTTGAAAGGCGTCGAGACCCTGCCGTTGCGCGTCAAGCAGCAGACGGAAAATGCCGGTCGTATCGCCGATTTTCTGGCTGACAACAGCAAGATTGCCCGCGTCATCTATCCAGGCCGCGCCGACCATCCGCAGGCCGACATCGTCGCCAAGCAGATGAAGGGCGGCTCCACGCTGGTTGCTTTCGAAATGAAGGGCGGCAAGGCGGCGGCTTTTGCCCTGCAGAATGCTCTGCAAGTGGTGAAGATCTCCAACAATCTCGGTGACGCCAAGAGCCTGATCACTCACCCGGCCACCACCACCCACAAGAACCTGACGGACGAAGCCCGTGCAACGCTCGGCATGTCCGGCGGCACATTGCGCCTGTCCTGCGGCATTGAAGACGCCGAAGACCTGGTAGAGGACTTCGCTCAGGCGCTGGAAGCCGTTTCCGCGTGATGGCCGCACATGCCAAGGACGGAAAGGCTTGAGGCGTTCTCAAGCCGTAAAATTTCAGGTGGCGTGACGCGCCCCCTGAACCGCATGAAGATGCAGCAGATATAAAGTGCAACAGCGTCCTTTGTAGATTTTATAAAACGGGCCGCGCTGTAGCCCCATCTGAAACACCCATATCCTTCATGGAGAAACCTGATATAGTGGCGCCAGCCTTTCCTGAAGTTTGTCGCTACAGGTTTTTAAAACTCTAAAAAATTTTTCAATACCCTTATTTTTTACTGGAAATTAAGTCTGTTAATGGTCTTTATTAACGCAGGATTATTTCACTGCGACGACACTGCCACAAACCATAACCTTATCGGCTTTTGCAAATGTATGCTTACCAAAGCGTCAAGAAGTCTCCTTTCATGTATCGCGCGCTGACACGGGATATAGAGGTCACAGTCGAGCCATTTTATCTGGCGGAACAGTCCGACCCGGAAGACAGTCGCTATGTCTGGGGCTACAAGGTCGTCATTGTTAATCGGTCGAATGCGGCCGTCCGGCTGATCAATCGTTACTGGCATATTACCGACCAGAATGGCCAGGTGGACGAGGTGAGCGGACCGGGCGTGATCGGCGAACAGCCGCGCCTGGCGCCGGGGGAAAGTTTTGAATATTCTTCAGGCTGCCCCCTGGATACGCCCTCCGGCATTATGTTCGGTCGCTACGAAATGGAAACCGATGACGCCGAAACCTTCGACGTTGCCATTCCCGCCTTTTCGCTGGACACCCCGGATCTGCGCCGCGTCCTGAACTGATCAGCCACCTTCTCCCAGTCACAGGCCCCCGGGCATAGGTCTTCTCGTCGCGGGCATGGCTTTTCGCGCATTTTTTTGATTTCCTTGAAAACCGGGATGGTTTATGGGGAGATTCATGACGACAAAGCCGATTATCATTTTGCCTGACCCGCTGCTGCGCGAGGTCTCCCAACCCATTGAGCGGATCGATGCCGACCTTGAGCGGCTGATCGATGACATGCTCGAGACCATGTATGATGCGCCCGGCATCGGCCTTGCCGCCGTTCAGGTGGCCGTACCTCGCCGTCTTCTGGTCATCGATGTTTCAAAGGAAGGCGAAGACAAGCAGCCGCTGGTCTTCATCAATCCGGAAATCATTGGCAGTTCGCAGGCCCGCTCCACCTATGAGGAAGGCTGCCTTTCCATTCCCGATTACTATGCTGAGGTAGAGCGCCCGGCAGCCGTCACGGTGAAATCGCTGGATCGCCACGGCAAGGAACAACTGATCGAGGCCGATGGCCTGCTTGCCACCTGTCTGCAACATGAGATCGACCATCTGAACGGCACCCTGTTCATCGACCATATTTCGCGGCTGAAACGTGAAATGGTGATCAAGAAATTCTCCAAGGCGGCGAAATCAAAAGTAACGGTCTAGAACCTGCCGGGCTTGTGCTGAACCCGGCAGATTGCAGGCCCTATCGTCCTGGAGTGTGTTTTTGGGAAAATCCAGTTTCCACCTCCTCCCCGATAACCTCTAGAAGATCGGTCTTGATCCATGGCTCTTCGCATGATTTTCATGGGCACTCCCGATTTTTCGGTGCCGATCCTGAACGCGCTCCACGATGCGGGCCATCAGATCGTTGCGGTCTATAGCCAGCCGCCGCGCCCCGCCGGGCGCCGAGGGCTAGATCTGACCAAGTCTCCCGTCCATCAGCGAGCCGAAAAGCTCGGACTGCCGGTGCTGACGCCGGTCAATTTCAAGGCGCAGGACGACCGTGATGCCTTCGCCGCCCATCAGGCCGATGTCGCCGTGGTCGTGGCCTATGGCCTGTTGCTGCCAGAAGCCATTCTGAGCGGCACGCGGCTGGGCTGTTATAACGGCCACGCCTCGCTGCTGCCCCGCTGGCGGGGTGCGGCACCGATCCAGCGCGCCATCATGGCTGGAGATACGCAAACGGGCATGATGGTGATGAAGATGGACAAGGGGCTGGACACCGGCCCAGTAGCCCTGACGCGTCGCCTGACGATTACCCCCGACATGACCGCCGGTGAGCTGCACGACGCCCTGAGCCGGACCGGCGCCGAGGCGATGGTTGAGGCCATGGCCAAACTGGAGGCGGGCGACCTGCCGCTGACAGCCCAGCCAGAAGACGGTGTCGTCTACGCCACCAAGATCGACAAGGCCGAAACCCGCATCGACTTTTCAAAGCCCGCCACGCAGGTTCACAACGATATTCGCGGCCTGTCGCCTTTTCCAGGCGCCTGGTTCGAGGCGGACATCAACGGCAAGCCGGAACGTATCAAGGTTCTGGCCAGCAAGCTGGCAGAAGGCACCGAAACCGCGGAGGTGCCTGGCACCGTGCTGGACGACGCCCTGACCATCGCCTGTGGCACGGGTGCGGTCCGCCTTGTCCGGCTGCAAAAGGCCGGTGGCAAACCGCTGGATGCAATTGAATTCTTACGTGGCACGCCCATAGGTGCAGGCACGGTGTTTGCCTCGGCAAAGGCCGGAACCTGATGCCACGCTACAAGCTGACCGTGGAATATGACGGCACACCCTATGTCGGCTGGCAGCGGCAGGACAATGGTCCCTCCGTACAGGGCGCGTTGGAAGCGGCTGTGCTTGGCCTGACGGGGGAAACGGTTGCGATCCGGGGTGCGGGCCGCACCGATTCCGGCGTTCATGCCAGCGGCCAGGTGGCGCATGTCGATCTTTCGCGCCAATGGGTACCCTACAAGCTGCGCAATGCGCTGAACGCGCATCTGGCGCAGGCTGGGCAAGCAATCTCTATTCTGGCTGCCGAAGCCGTTCCCGACGCCTTCGATGCGCGGTTTTCAGCGCTGAAACGGCATTATCTCTATCGGATCATCTCACGCCCGTCCCGGCTGGCGCTGGAGGCCAATCGCGCCTGGTGGGTATCGAAACCGCTGGACCACGAGGCCATGCATGCCGCGGCGCAAATGCTGGTCGGCAATCACGACTTCACCACCTTCCGCTCGGTTCATTGTCAGGCAATCAGCCCGGTGCGCACGCTGGACCGACTGGATGTCAGCCGCAACGGCGACCTCATCGAGATCCGCGCCTCCGCCCAGAGTTTTCTGCACAACCAGATCAGATCTTTTGCCGGCACCTTGAAAATGGCAGGCGAAGGCAAGATGACGCCTCAGGATGTGCGCGATGCACTGGAGGCCCGCGACCGCAAGGCTTGCGGCCCGGTGGCGCCGCCACAGGGCCTGTATTTTTTGCAGGTCGACTACCCGACCGATGGCAATTGGCGGCCTTATTCAAAAACCTGACTTATGCTTTTGTTCGGGAAACCGATATTAATAGCTGGTTGCCCTTAGCGCCGACCATGGACGCTCTCGGACCAGTTGGACCATGACATTCACATAATCCGCCGGCTTGGCAATGATACGGTCAGCGGGGATGCCACAGGCAACGATTTCCTGAAGCGGTGACCCCGACACGACCCTGTAAGGAATGCCGGAGCGGCAGAGTCTTTCCACCACTGGCGTTATCTTTCCGTCCAACACTTGGAAATCCAGTATGGCGGCGGTGATACGGTTGGCTTCGAGGCAGATAAGCGCATCGCTGACCGTTTCCGTGGTCACCACATTGGCCCCCGTATGGGCAACGCAATCGGCCGCATCCATCGAAATGAATGCATCGTCTTCCACAATCAGGATCGTTTCAGGCTCTGGCTTCATGACATTGTCTCCTTGTCTGAGCCGCTAACGCGCCAAAGCGGTCTTTGTTCAACTTTGGGCCAAAAAGAGTAAGTCATGCTTAACAAATAATTAAAATACGCAAAACTTAACGCCAGTTAAAACAATTGCATCATTAAACTCCCCTTTTACTTATTTCGATTAAAATAAACCGGTTGCATTCTATCGGATCAAACTTTGCGCCCTATCGATCCAGACGGGTGTACCACTGATATGGCGGGCGGCATCGGACGCCAGAAAACCAATCAGATCGGCAACGTCCTGGGCTGTGCCCGGCATACCCCGCGTCAGCGGGATAGCCTGATGCGACGGCGGCTGCGGGATGTCGAGCCGTTCGGTAGAGCGTTTGTTTGTATTGTCATCGATCTCAGTCTCAATGGCACCTGGGCAAACCGCATTGATGCGAATGCGATCGGCACCCAATTCCACCGCCAATTGCTGCACCATCGCCAATTGTCCAGCCTTGGTGGCGCTATAAGCTGTGGCGCCAGGAGAGGTGAAGGTGCGCGTGCCATTGATGGAGGAGACAACGACAATGCTGCCACCGCCATTGCGGCGCAGATGCGGCACTGTCAGATGCATAGTCAGGTAGGTGCCACGCAGATTGATGGCCATCGTCTGGTCCCATTCCTGCGGCTGCAACTCATCGATTGGCGCCCAGACGCCATTGACCCCGGCATTCGCCACCACGATATCGAGCCGCCCACCCCATGCGATCAATGTTTCGACCCCTGCCCGCATAGAATCGCTATCAGCGACATCTGCGACCAGCACCATGGCCTCGCCATTCGCGTGTTGAATGTCTTCGGCAACCCGTTCCAACTCATGCTTGGTGCGACCCAGCAACCCGACAGCGCAGCCATCCCGGGCAAGCCTCATAGCGGCTGCCCGCCCAATGCCGGACCCCGCGCCGGTGACCAGCGCCACACGTTTACTGTTGTCCATTTTATTCTGATGCATGCAACCCTCTGTGTCATTGCGCGGCACTTGGCAGCCCATTCACTGACCGCACCGGCAAGCCGACGTGCGTCGCCGAAATGGCCAATGGAAATGACGAACAGATAAAGCCGGTAATTGTTCCTGACGCCTTACCGAACACGCCATGGGAACAAAGCCATGGCGAGGGAATTACTGTTGCACCGCAGCGACAAGCCCTGAGAGCGACCATGGATATCAAAACAAGTAACTTCAAAATTCTTCCCGGCGAGTGGCAACGGCTGGGCGCCCGCTACACTGGTGAAGGGGTTAATTTCGCCCTGTTTTCCGCCCATGCCGATCGCGTCGAACTGTGTCTCTATGATCCCAGTGGCTCTATTGAGATCGCCCGGATGGATCTGCCTGACTACACCAATGAGATCTGGCATGGTTTCGTACCGAGGCTGAAGCCCGGCGCGCTCTACGGTTTTCGTGTCCATGGGCCTTTCGAGCCGGAGAACGGCCATCGCTTCAATCACAACAAGCTGTTGCTCGACCCTTATGCCCGCGAACTGGTGGGTGATATCCGTTGGTCGCCCGAAGTGTTCGGCTATCATTTCGACGATCCCGACAAGGACCTGTCCTTCAACGATCTCGACAGCGCAGCTTTCATGCCAAAATGCCGGGTCGTTGACCCCAATCAGGTTGATTGGGGCAATGATCGCCGTCCACAGGTCTCCTGGGCCGATACGATTGTCTATGAAACCCATGTCAAGGGCTTCACACAGCTCAATCCCGCCATTCCGCAGGAGCTACGCGGCACGTTCGAAGGCCTCGGTCACAAGGCGGCAGTCGACTATATCAAGAGCCTTGGAATTACCTCTGTCGAGCTGCTGCCCATCCACGCCTTCCCGGATGACGGTCCGCTGCTCGACAAGGGCCTGAAAAATTACTGGGGCTATAACACCATCGGCTTTTTTGCCCCTGCGCACCGTTATTACGGCGCAAACGGCATTCAGGGCTTCCGCGACATGGTTCGCGCCTTCCATGATGGTGGTATCGAGGTCATTCTCGACGTGGTCTACAATCACACGGCGGAAGGCAATGAGCTTGGCTCGACGCTGTCCTTCAAGGGTATCGACAACTTTTCCTACTATCGCACCCTGACGGACAATCACCGCTATTACATCAATGATACCGGCACCGGCAACACGGTGAACACCTCCCATCCGCGGGTTCTGCAGATGGTGATGGACTCGCTGCGTTACTGGGCCGATGACATGCATGTCGACGGTTTCCGCTTCGATCTCGGCACCATTCTGGGCCGCGAGCCCGAGGGCTTCGATGAGCGCGGCGGATTTTTCGACGCGGTTACCCAGGACCCGACCCTTGCCGGCGTCAAGCTGATCGGTGAGCCCTGGGACATCGGTCCAGGTGGTTATCAGGTTGGCGGCTTTCCGCCCGGCTGGGCAGAATGGAATGACAAATACCGTGACAGTTGCCGCGAGTATTGGCTGAACGGTGACAATTGCGCTCCGGATTTCGCGGCGCGTCTGCTGGGCTCCGGCGATCTCTACGACCAGCGCGGCCGCCGCCCCTGGGCCAGCGTCAATTTCATCACCGCCCATGATGGCTTCACGCTAAACGACCTCGTCTCCTATGATGGCAAGCATAACGAAGACAATGGCGAGGATAATAACGACGGTCACAACGACAATCGCAGCCATAATTATGGCCACGAAGGCCCGACCGATGACGAAGGCACCAATGCGGTGCGCGAGCGCCAGAAGCGCAATTTCCTGGCCACCCTGCTGTTTTCCCATGGCACGCCGATGCTGCTGGCCGGTGACGAATTCGGTCGTTCGCAGATGGGCAATAACAACGGCTATTGCCAGGATAGTGAAATCAGCTGGCTGCATTGGGAAAATCTGCCCGACAGCGCCGATGCCCTGCGTGATTTCACACGGCGGGTGATCGCACTTCGCAAGGAGCAGCCATTGCTGCGGCGGGAGAACTGGCGCGATGGCATGATGATCGATTGGTACAGCGTCAGCGGCGGTCGTCAAACCTCGGAAAACTGGGAAAACAGCAATGCGCTGATCACGCGTCTTCATCGTGAAGACCTCCAGGTCGAAGAAGGCATCTGGTCGGATATCATGATGCTGTTCAATCCGCTCGATGAAGATACCATCTTCACCATTCCCAAGGAGAGCGGCGGAGAACGGGTGCTCGAACTGATCACCGGCGATCCGGAGCGTCAGGGTGAGAAGGTCAAGCAAGGCGAAAAATTCAAACTGCTGCCGCGCAGCATGGCGCTTTTGCGGACGATTCAAACCTGATCTGCGATGGCAACTGAAGTGATAAAGGCCCGGGTTTTTCCCGGACCTTTATTGTTTATGGAGTGGTGCCATACGCCCACGGGCCGCGTATGGAGGCCCGCGTCAATGGATCGTGCGTTCAACAATTTCCAGATCGACGGAAACCTTGAAAACACCAGGAACCGAAAGAGCGACTTCAACGGCTCGGTCGACTTCGACCTCGGAATAGACAAGGCCTCGCAAGCAAATTTCATTGCCGATCGCTATCACCTCGATATCAGAGGCATCGATACCGTCGGAACCGGCAAGCTGAGAGGCCACCGCCGTTTCCAGCTCCGCCAGAGGCGGATTTTCCTCAACGATCTCAGGGGCCTCCCCGAAAGTTTTAGCCGGTTTGAAGACCATGACACTTTCCTCCTTGTTTGCGTGAAGTTTCATAAGAGCTAACGCATCACCGGCAGGTTGGTTCAATGCGAAACTGGTCGCCATGCGGGTGTCGTCGAAGCTACCGGTGCGTGAACATCTTCGATGCCGTGGAACAAAATGATTCCGAATTATTTTCGTTGGGGATTAATTGACGTTTACGTCAAAGTTACTATAACGTTGGACTTGCATTCCTGGAGCTCAACGCTCCATATTTGGAGTGCGTGGTCGGGCGCACTGTCATCACCTTGAGGAGGGAGGGGCAGGAAGTCGAAAAAGGGAGTGAGGAATGAATACTCTGTCCAGGCCTGAAAGCAATTTTGCATCTCGCCGAATCTGGCTTGCATCCTATCCTGCCTCGGTGCCTGCGGAACTGCCGCCCCTTGATCACGAATCGCTGCCTGAACTGTTCGATGAAAACTGCGTGACCTATGCCTCCCGCAAGGCCTTCACCAGCATGGGCCGCTCCATGACCTTCCAGGAGCTTGGCGAGCAGGCGACAAAAATTGCCGCCTGGCTGCAAGCGGAAGGGTTCAGCAAAGGCGACCGGATCGCCGTGATGATGCCCAATGTCTTGCAAAACCCGGTTATTGTGTTTGGCATCCTCAAGGCTGGAATGATCGTCGTCAATGTCAATCCGCTCTATACTCCGCGCGAACTGGCGCATCAGCTGAAGGATTCCGGCGCGGTTGCCATTTTCGTGCTGGAGAATTTTGCCCACACAGTCCAGGCGGTGATGGACAAGGTGTCGCTACGCCGCGTGGTCGTGACCAGCATGGGCGACATGCTTGGCCTGAAGGGCCATCTGGTGAACTTCATCGTTCGCAAGGTGAAGAAGCTCGTGCCGGCCTGGTCGATTGCCAATTCCCGAAGTTTTGCATCGGTGCTGTCAGCAGGTGGGAAAGCCCGATTGCGGCCTGAAACCCTTTCCCGCAACGATATCGCCTTTCTGCAATATACAGGCGGTACGACAGGCGTGTCCAAGGGGGCGGTGCTGACCCACGGCAACCTGATCGCCAATACCATGCAGATGTCGCTGTGGTTGGGGTCTGCTTTCGACACCCGCCCAAGACCGGAAACGCTGACCTTCATCTGCGCTTTGCCGCTCTATCATATCTTTGCGCTGACCGTGAACGCCCTGATGGGCATTGCCTGCGGCGGCCACAACATTCTGATCGCCAATCCACGTGACATTCCAGGCTTTGCCAAGGAATTGTCCCGGTATGATTTCAATGTCATCATCGGCTTGAATACACTGTTCAATGCTCTGATGAACAATGAGGCCTTCCGCAAGCTGGACTTTTCCCATCTGCAACTGACCTTTGCCGGTGGCATGTCGGTGCAGCGGCCGATTGCCGAACGGTGGCACCAGATTACCGGTTGCCCGATCACCGAGGGTTACGGCCTGTCTGAAACATCGCCGGTGGCAACCGCCAATCGCATGAACGACAAGGACTTCAGCGGCTGCATCGGCATGCCGATTTCCTCCACCGATGTCGACATCCGTGATGAACAGGGCGAAAGCCTGGCTTTAGGAGAGGTCGGGGAAATCTGCATTCGCGGACCGCAGGTGATGGCCGGCTACTGGCAACGACCGGAAGAAACGGCGCGGGCGATGAGTGAGGACGGGTTTTTCCGCACCGGCGACATGGGCTTCATGGACGCGCGCGGCTATACCAAGATTGTCGACCGCAAGAAGGATATGATCCTGGTCTCCGGCTTCAATGTCTACCCCAACGAGATCGAGGAAGTCGCGGTCATGCATCCGGGCGTGCTGGAGGCCGCGGCTATCGGTGTGCCGGACCCGCATTCCGGTGAAGCCGTCAAACTGTTTGTGGTGCGCAAAGACCCAAGCTTGACGGAGCAGCAGGTTAAGGACCATTGCGCCACAAACCTGACCAATTACAAGCGTCCCCGCCATGTGGCCTTTCTTGAAGAGTTGCCGAAATCCAACGTCGGCAAGATTCTGCGCAAGGATCTGAGACCTTAAAGACACCGGGCAGACAGGGACGAGATGGGGCATTCTGCCCCGCTCGTCAGTCTTCTCTGCCTTGCGAGAAAGAGAGCGTAATCCCCCCTCAGTTCTATTGGATTATTTTTCTCCTTAAAACATTCCGGTTTTGGGAATTATGCAGTAGGTTCCCGTCCGTGATTGGATTGGAGTATGCGAATGCACGCTATCGTCGAACAGCTGAAGTCCACCGTCGCGGCCACCGCCGCCACTGATATTCGCGGCGCTTTTGCAAGCGATCCCAACCGTTTCGAGCGGTTTTCCAGTCGCTTTGACGACCTGCTGATGGATTATTCCAAATGCGCCGTCAATGACGAGATCATGGCCCTGCTGGAAAAGCTCTGCACGCAAGGTGGCGTGGCTGAAAAGCGCGAAGCGATGTTTAACGGTGAGGCCATCAACTTTACCGAAGGCCGCGCCGTCTTGCATACGGCACTGCGCAACCGCGCCAACACGCCTGTCGTGGTCGATGGCAAGAATGTCATGCCCGATGTCAATGCCGTGTTGCACGCCATGTCGGCTTTCGCGGAAGGCCTGCGGCAGGGTACGATCACCGGCTCGACCGGCCTCCAGATCACCGATGTGGTCAATATCGGCATTGGTGGTTCGGATCTCGGCCCCGCCATGGCAACGCTGGCGCTGGCACCATTTCACGACGGCCCGCGCCTGCATTTCGTCTCCAATGTCGATGGTGCCCATATCGCCGATACGCTGAAACTGCTGGAGCCGGAAACCACGCTGTTCATCGTCGCCTCCAAGACCTTCACCACCATCGAGACCATGACCAATGCCGCAACGGCGCGGGCCTTCATTGCCTCAGCGCTGGGTGAAGATGCCGTCGGTGATCACTTTGCTGCCGTCTCGACCGCGCTTGAAAAAGTGGCGGCCTTTGGCATCGGTTCAGATCGGGTGTTCGGCTTCTGGGATTGGGTCGGTGGACGTTATTCCATCTGGTCGGCCATCGGCCTGCCGCTGATGATTGCTGTCGGCGCCGATAATTTTGTGGAATTCCTGGCCGGCGCCCATGCCATGGACATGCATTTCCGCACCGCGCCCTTCCGGGAAAACCTGCCGATGCTGCTGGGCGCTATCGGCTATCACCATCGCAACGTCCTGGATTACCCAACCCGCGCCATCCTGCCCTACGATCAGCGCCTGTCGCGCTTCCCGGCCTATCTGCAACAGCTCGACATGGAATCGAACGGCAAGGGCGTGACCATCGATGGCAGCCCGGTCAAGGGCAATTCCGGGCCGGTAGTCTGGGGTGAACCCGGCACCAATGGCCAGCATGCCTTCTACCAACTGATCCACCAGGGCACGAGCGTGATCCCAGCCGAGTTTATGATCGCTGCCAAGGGCTTCGAGCCGGAATTGCGCCATCAGCACGACTTGCTGATCGCCAATTGCCTGGCCCAATCGGCAGCCCTGATGAAGGGCCGCACGCTGGATGAGGCCAAGGCCCAGCTGCTGAAGTCCGGCATGAATCAGGCCAAGGCCGATCATATCGCCCCGCACCGGGTCTTTACCGGCAACCGCCCGTCGATCACCTTTGTCTATGAACAGTTGACCCCTTTCGCGCTCGGTCGCCTGATCGCGCTTTACGAACACCGGGTGTTTGTCGAAGGCGTGCTGTTCGGCATCAATTCCTTCGATCAATGGGGCGTGGAGCTGGGCAAGGAACTGGCAACCGGCCTGCTGCCGGTGGTGCAGGGCAAGGCCGGGACCGATGGGCAGGATGCGTCCACGGCAGGTCTGGTCGCTGCCTTGAACCATCTGACGTCCTGAGGCGGCCATGTGCGGGCGCAGGCTGGCGATCGTCACCGGAGCCGCGCGTGGCATTGGCGCTGCGGTTGCCAGACGGCTAGCCTGCGACGGCAGCATTGTCATCATCAGTGATGTCGATGGCACTGGCGCTCAAACCCTGGCTGAGGAGATTTGTGCTTCGGGCGGCAAGGCTCTGGCGCTTGCCGCCGACATTGCCGATCCCGAGACCTTTCCGCGCCTGTTCGACAAAGCCGAGGCGGTGGCTGGCCGCGCCGATATTCTGGTGAACAATGCCGGTATCATGGTGCGTCAGCCGATGGTCGATATCGACGACGCGATGTTCGAGCGTCAGATCGCCGTCAATCTGAAGGGAACCCTTCTTTGGCATGCGCGAAGCGGCGCGGCGAATGCACGAGGGCGGCCGGATCGTCAATATTTCCAGCAGCGTTGCGGCGATGCGAGCGGAAAACTACAGCATCTATGCCGCCACCAAAGCAGCCATCGAAACAATGACCAGCATCCTCGCCAAGGAATTGCGCGGACGCAGCATTACCGTCAATGCCATCGCCCCTGGTGCGACGGCCACGGACCTGTTCCTGGACGGAAAGAGCCCAGCAGCCATTGAGGCCTTTGCCCGCTTGGCACCGCTTGAACGGATCGGAACGCCAGAGGAGATCGCCGCCGCCGTCGCCTTTCTTGTCGGCCCCGAGGGAGGCTGGGTCAATGGCCAGACGATCCACGCCAATGGCGGCGTGATTTAGCGTTTATCAGGCAAAAGCGCGATCCAGTTTCCCTGGCAGACTCTAAAGCCCGATTTCATGCGCAAACGGCGGATTGGCGCCTGCCCGCGAGACCGTCACCGCTGCGGCCTTGGAGCCGAGCGCCAAGGCCTTGGCGATCTGCTCTTCTGTCAGTTTTGTCACTTGTTGCTTGGTCAGCAGGTTCTGCATTTTCAGCGAGGCGAGAACACCTGCATCGAATGTGTCGCCTGCACCGACCGTATCGACCACCGTTACTTTTTCGCTCGGCACTTCGACCTTATGATCAGCTGTATAGCCAACCGCGCCATCGGCGCCGCGCGTGACGACAACCAGTTTGGCACCGTGATGCAGCCAGTGGCGGGCAAGCGTGTCTTCGTCGCCTTCCAGGCCGAACCAGGCGAGATCCTCATCGGAAAACTTGACGATGTCGGAAAGTGCTGCCATGCGGCGGATGCGGGCCATATGGGCAGCCTTGTCCTTGATGAAGCCGGGGCGGATATTGGGATCAAGCGAGATAACCCGGGTCTTGTGTTCGCGGTTGAGCAGCGCTTCATAGGTCGAGCCGCAGGGCTCGGGGATCAGGCTGATTGCGCCGAAATGCAGCGCTTCACAGTCTTCGCCCAGGGCTGGCAGGTCCGCCTCGGTTATCATCCGTCCAGCGGTGTTCTCATCGTAGAAAGCGTAGGTAGCATGGCCATCGACCAGCTTGACGAAGGCAATGGTCGTCGGTCGCGACAAGGTGGCGCAATAGCTGAAATCCACATGGCTGGCACGCAGCGTGTCACGCAGGATATCGCCCATCATGTCATCGGAAAGGCCGGTGAAGAAGCCGGAGGCAACGCCCAGGCGTCCAAGCGCAATGCCGGTGTTGAAGACCGCGCCGCCCGCATAGGGCGAAAAGCCTTTTTCACCCAACGTCGTTTCGCGTGGCAACATGTCAATCAGGGCTTCACCGCAACACAGGATCATTCTGGCCTCCCAAACCGGGCTTTCGGATAAACTTCAATCGATTTAAAGCAGAAAGCGAAGAAATGCCAGTCACTCTGGCGGATCTTCGCAAGGCAGCCTCAACCCAGCGTGCTGACCCCGCCATTGCGACCGGACCATTGCAGCGGGGCATCCAGGAAGGATTCCACTTCCGACAAGGTTTTGTCATCAAACAGTTTCTGGTCGCGGGCCACGGCCAGAACATTGCGCCAGGTGGCGATATAATGAAGTTTGACGTTGCCGTTTTCGAAACGCTGATGGGCTTGCGGGAAGATCCCGTAGAAGAACAAAGCGATACCGTGATCCACCACACCGCCAGCGGCCCGCACGGCATCGATAAAGGTAAACATGCTGCCGCCTGCCGTCGTCAGGTCTTCGATAACAAGCACCCGGGCACCGTCAGGCATATGACCCTCGATCTGGGCGTTGCGGCCATGGCCCTTGGGCTGCTTGCGCACATAGATCATTGGCAGCGCCAGCCGATCGGCCAACAGAGCGGCAAAGGGAATGCCCGCCGTCTCGCCACCGGCAATACAGTCGAATTGCTCGAAACCGGCATTGCGCAGCAGCGTGGCAACCGCAAAATCCATCACGGCAGAACGGACACGCGGATAGGACAGAAGCTTGCGGCAATCGATATAGACGGGGCTGCGCATGCCGGAAGCCAGCTTGTAAGGCTCAGCGGCATTGAAATGCACCGCCTTGATTTCCCAGAGCATTTTCGCCAGCAATTCCGCCATGACGGCCGGATCGGAAAAGGAAGTCTGGGTCATCGGTGCTCCTGTCTTCTGCGCAAATGGCTCAGCCGGGCTGACCGCAGTCGCTCCGGCAATCACATGGCGAGGCTGCGGCGGAGTAGACATGTCCTTGCCTTTACCCGCGCGGCTTTAACGCATCCATGCCCATAGCAGGAAGCTGGAAGGCAGGCCAGAGGATATATCCGGGGATAAGCGCGCGCCATTTACAATCGAACCGCCCTTTGTTTTCGGCAGTCTTTTGTCGTTTCGGGAAACCGGTTCTGCTTTTCCTGGACATCCTTTAGGCGCTGTCGGCTTCCACTGACAGGCCACTCTCCCAGTTTGCCACTGCCGTTTCTACCCGGTTGCGACCGAGCCGTTTGGCATTGTAAAGCGCATTGTCCGCCAGGTTGAGGATCTCATCGAAGGTCAGGCCGGATGCTGTGCCATAGGCAATGCCGACACTGGTCGTTGCGACGAAACTGTCCCCCTCCACCACGACTTCGCGATCCTGAAGCTGGCGCCGGATTCGCTCGCCGATCCACTCGGCCCGTCCTGGCGCAGCATTTTCCAGCACAGCCGCAAACTCTTCGCCTCCGAGGCGGGTAACGCTGGAAAGACCAATGGCTGCTTTCAGCTCCGCAGCAATATTACGGATCACCTCGTCGCCCACAGCATGCCCATAGCGGTCATTGATCGTTTTGAAACGATCGATGTCGAAGACCAGCATCGCCATATCCTCGCGGAAGGTTTTGGTGCCATGTGCATTGAACAGCGCCCGACGATTGCAAAGACCTGTCAATGCATCGGTCATTGCCTCCAGCCGGTGCCGGGCTGTGATCCGGGCCTGATGCAAAGTGAGAGACAAAGCGCCGATGCCGCTCATGCCAGCAATGCAAACCGCTATATTGATGTCTTCCGTCCAGCCGGTCGGCGCTACCGCCAGTTGCCACTCGCCACGCTGAATCAAAGCCAGTGCGCAGGCGAGAAAAGAGAGGCTGGTGGCGCCATAAAGCATGGCCATGCCAGAAAGCACGCCGGGCGATTCTGCCCGTCCAAGCCAATATTGATGGGCAATTGCCAACATCACAATGGCCGTGCCGGTATTGAACAGTATAAAGCCGATGCCGCCATATCCCGATAGGAAGGCCGCACTCAGCATGATGACGGCAATGCAAGAGACACCGATCAGCGTCTTGAAGGGTATATTCCCTGCGCGAAACTGCCTGGCGGCAGCATAGAGGATGAAGAAACCGGTGATGATCGAGGACATGGCGAGCGCGCCCAGACCTCGTGAAGGGGTCAAGGTGAAAAGGCCGTAGGTCAGAATTCCCAACATGGTGAGGGCAAGTCCGATAACCCAGCTGAGCAGGAAAGAGTTTTCCCGCCGGGCCATCCATGTTCCCAGAAAGGTGAAAAGAAGACACAGTGTGGAAACGCCCAGGGCGAGAAGTAAAGAACTGAAATCCACCATCATGTCTGCCCTGAAACGCGTGAGTATGAGGGGATAAGGTGGAACCCGGCGCCCCTATAGAATGTCGCGTGATGAGAGATCACCTCACATGCTACAAGACTTTGCTTTTACATGCTTTTTTTCCGAAACCGCTGCGCAATTTCGGGAGACATGTTGCAGGAGACCAATCAAATACCCAGATCGCGCTTCTGCCCGGACCCAGTCCAGGAATAGGTTTTTATGCCAATATTCGCCTTAAAAGCTTCGCGGAGGATAAATTTCAGTTTTCCTTACTCCATCATGACCGTCAGCTTGATGGATGATCCGCATCGGGTCAAGCCTGTATTGCGGCCTCAACGTCCCAATGGATTGGAAACATCGGGTCGAAAACCGTGACGGGTCCAGCACCCGTTTCGATCTTTGCCGGAAAGGCGACCGGTGCGTCACGTCTGACCAGGGTTATTGTCTCGTCGTTTGGTTGAAGCCCATACCAGGCCGGACCGTTGAGCGAGGCAAAGGCTTCCAACCGGTCGAGGGCCTCATCCTCCTCAAACACATGAGCAAGGCAGCTCATTGTGTTGATGGACGTATAAATGCCCGCGCAGCCGCAGCCGCATTCCTTCAAAGGATCGACATGCGGGGCTGAATCCGTGCCAAGGAAAAACCGGCTGTCACCTGAGGTCGCAGCGCGGCGCAAGGCAAGGCGATGGCTTTCGCGCTTGGCAACCGGCAGGCAATAATAATGCGGCCTGATGCCACCAACCAGAATGGCATTGCGGTTGATGATCAGATGATGGGTGGTAATCGAGCCAGCCAGATTGCTGCCAGCGCTGAGGATATAATCGATCCCATCGGATGTGGTGACATGCTCCATCGTCACCTTCAGCTCTGGCAGACGGCGGCGCAGCGGATCGAGCACTGTGTCGATGAACACCGCCTCACGATCGAAAATATCCACCTCCGGCGTCGTCACCTCACCATGGACACAGAGCGGCAATCCGATTTTCGCCATCCGCTCCAGAACGGGCATCGCCTTGTCGAGATCGCGCACCCCGCCATGGGAATTGGTGGTGGCACCGGCTGGATAGAGCTTCACCGCGGTGATCAGTCCGGTTGTCTTGCCCTCCTCAACATCATCAGGGCTGGTCTGCTCCGTCAGGTAAAGGGTCATCAGTGGCTCGAAGTGATCGCCCTTCGGCACGGCAGCCAGAATGCGCTGCCGATAAGCCTCTGCATCCGCTGTCGTCACCACCGGCGGCACCAGGTTCGGCATGATGATGGCGCGGGCGAAGTGCCGGCTGGTATCGCCGATCACACCTTCCAGCATGGCGCCGTCGCGGAGATGCAGGTGCCAGTCATCGGGGCGGCGAATGGTAAGCGAGCGCATGGCGGATCTCCGGCGAGTATCAGGCTGAGCGGCGCTGCATACTGCTCGCGCCCTCTATCCATGCTGGAAATACCATGTTCAGCGTTGGAGGCAAGCGCGGCAATGCCGTCAGGCGATTTTGTCCAACGGCAGGGCAGCGGCCTTTCTGGCTGCTTCCTCGGCCTGTTCACGCCGGTCGGCCTCAATAATCTCATGGATTGCCGGTAGCGCCCGTTCAAATGCGGCAACGCAGGCCGGGTCGAACTGACTTCCAGCCCGCGCCAACACATGCTCCACAGTCCGTTCATAGGACCAGGCAGGCTTATAGGGGCGCTCAGTGGTCAGGGCGTCGAAATTGTCGGCAATACAAACGATCCGGCCGGACAGGGGAATGGCATCGCCTGCCAGGCGGTTGGGATAGCCTTGCCCATCCCAGCGCTCATGGTGGCTGGCGGCGATTTCAGCGGCAAGCTGAAGCAGCGAGGAATGAGACTGGGCGAGAATGTCACTGCCGATTTGGGCGTGGGATTGCATCTGGCGATATTCGGATTCGGTCAGCCGGCCCTGCTTGAGCAAGACCGTGTCGGGCATGGCGACCTTGCCGATGTCATGCATCGGCGCTGCCAGCTTCAGATCGGTGCAGAACTGCTCCGGCAATCCCATTTCACGGGCGATGGCCTGCGCATAGGCGGCAACCCGCAGCGTGTGACGGGATGTATCGGGGTCCTTGTAGCCCGCTGCCAGCGTCAAGCGCTCAATGATTTCCTGTTCGCGCTGCCGCAGCTCGCCCACCGCCCTATCCACTTCGCACCGCAGCCATTCGGCCTGATCGGCCAGTTGGCGGCGGGCGATCGACAGGCTGACGATGTTATGGATCCGGGCCTGGAATTCGATCGGGTTGACCGGCTTGGTCAGAAAGTCGATAGCCCCAGCATTCAAGGCCTCCATGCGCGTTGTCATATCCTTGTCGGCGGTGATGAACACGACCGGCACCTGGGCATATTTCTCGAACCGTACGATCTCTGTGTAAAGCTCGACGCCATTATACACCGGCATCTGGTAATCGATGATGGCAATATCGAAATCCAGCTCCGGCAGCGCGGAAAGCACCTCTTCCGGGGTTGAAAAGGCCACGGGCTCGCAATGGTCGATTTTCTTGACCAGGCGGGTCAGCAGTTTCAAATTGGTATTGTTATCATCAACCAGCAATATACGCATTATAGCCTCCGCGACCGTCAGGCCACTTGTTTCAATTATCTGCGGGGTTCAATGCGCCCCGTACGTTTCCCCAAGCGCTCCCTCAGGGGTTGGAATGGTCCCGCCGTTTCAGGCTCCTACCAGTTTGAGCTTCATCAAATCCACCTCTTGCGTCAACCTGTGAACGGCATCCGGCGTTGGCTGCTGCACTCTTAACGCATGGGCAAAGCCTGCAATATCGTTCAAACCGACATTGACGGCAGCTCCCTTGATCGTGTGGAGTACGCGATCGATTTCGCGGGGATTGCGCTGGGCCATGGCCTTGTGCAATTCGCCGAGCAGCTGGGCGGCATCATCAAAGAACGATTCAATCAATTCCTGGTAGATCTCTTCCCCGAGAGCTTCGACCAGTTCGTCGTGGCGCGCTTCATCAAGCCCGTTCATCTCGTCAAGATGCTGTTGCAGCGTCAGTGGGCTATGGTCAAACACACTGTCTTGCTGAGGCTTGGTCTCAACCGGCCCGTCAGCCGAGGCCTGTTCGCGTTCCACCGGTGCAAAGCTGAGAATGAGGTCGCGCAGGCGGTTCATGGTCACGGGTTTGGATTCAAATCCCACCATGCCGGCAGCGCGGCACCGACGGCGATCGTCGTCAGAAGCATTTGCGGTCATGGCAACAACAGGGGTCAAGGCGGAAGCCCCGCCGCGTTCAATGATATGGCGGGTCGCCTCGATACCGTCCATGACCGGCATTTGCATATCCATCAGGATCAGGTCGAAGACTTCCCGCTCGGTGCGAGCCACCGCCTGGGCGCCATCGCCAGCCACAACCACATCCTGGCCGAGTTTTGAGAGGAAACGGCTGGCAACCTGCTGGTTGACCCGGTTATCCTCCACCAGAAGGATCTTCAGGCGGGGCAGATCCGCGCTGCTGTGGCGGGCATTCTGGCGGACATCGTCCTTTCCAGCTGCCATGACCGGCAGTTCGAACCAGAATATGCTGCCAACCCCCACCGTGCTGCTCATGCCCAGTTCGCCACCCAGTTTCTCGACGATCTGCTTGCAAATCGTCAGCCCAAGCCCGGTGCCGCCATATTTGCGGCTGATGCTGGCATCGACCTGCGAAAATGGCTTGAACAATTTGGCAAGCCCTGTCTCATCAATGCCGATGCCGGTATCTTCCACCTCGAACCGCAACATCAACGCGCTGCCGCGATAGAATTCGCGCAGCCGCAGCGTCACCACGCCGTTCTGGGTGAATTTGATGGCATTGCTGAGCAGATTGAGCAGAACCTGGCGCAGGCGGGTGGGGTCGGTGCGCACGTAAAGTGCATCGAGAGACACCGGAATATCCAGCACCAGCTGGTTGTCCTGATCGTCGGAGCGACCCTGCATGATGCTGATGGTGTTTTCCGCCAGACTGGAAATATCGACGGCCCGCTCTTCCAGCTCCAGCTTGCCATGCTCGATCTTCGAGTAATCCAGGATCTCGTTGATCACTTCCAACAGCGCTTCGCCAGACGAGCGGATGGTCTTGACGCTTTGCATGGCATCGGATGGCAGCTGCGAATATTCCAGCAATTCGGCCATGCCCAGGATGGCGTTAAGCGGTGTGCGGATTTCATGGCCCATGGTGGCCATGAACTGAGACTTGGCCCGATTGCCGGAATCGGCAGCCTCATAGGCATCCGATAACTCCCTGGTCATGGTTTCCAGGCGGCGGCTGGTCTCGCGAACCGACTTGAGCTGGCGGTGCAATGTGACAACGAGAAAGATCACAGATGCCATCAACAGGCCGAGCATAATGGCCGACGTCTTTTCCATCTCGAACATGGCGCTGCGCATGGTGGAGCGTTGGTTGCCAACGTAGGAATTGGTGTAGATCAACAGGTCGTTGGTTTGCGCGCACAGGGCATCCAGGTCCTGCTTAACCTCATTAATCTGTTGAGTGTCCAGTACGACGCCGGTTTGAAGTCTGTCCAAAACCGGTTGTATTTTCCGGATGATGTCGCCGATGCTTTGCAAATGGCCTGATATCGTCGCGTCACTGTTAAAATAGCTACCGAATTTGGAATCATTGACCAGGTTGATCCGGGACAGGAGAATATCGTAGCGCATAGACACTTGCGCGATTGTCTTCTCGTCGCTGGCCCTCTCGTTGCTGGCTTCCGCCAGGACATAATCGAGGGCGCGCGCTTCCCGGTCCAATTGGTAGATCGACCAGACCGCGTTTTCCCTGATATCATCAAACAACAGGCGGTAGCGATCCGATACGTCCTTGAACAGCAGAAGAAATGTCAGCAGCAGGACACCCGACAGGATCAACAGGATCAAGGTCGTCTTTGGCTGCGTTTGACGTTTTTGCGCCGTGGCGGGAGCGAGCAGCATCACCGAACCTCGAGCGATTTGATCTGCCAAACGGAGCGCGCGAAATAGGTTTCCGTATAGAGATTGCTGTCCTCGTCGAACGGATAGATGACCATCATCGGGCCCTTGTCGCGCACCGGCATGGTTTCACCGTCCATGCGTGTGGCGAGGATAATGTTGAGCCCGGATACATCCTCCGGGGGAATAACCGCCGAATAGTCATTGAGCGCCCGTATGGTCACGGCTCCCTGTCCAGCGCCAGCGGCATCCAGAATGGCACGGAGCAAGGGGCCGGAATAGGTGGCCGCTTTTTTCGTCCAGGGCGTATCGAGCGTCACGGTCCGTCCTGGCAAGGCGTCCAGCATGGCGAGATCGAAAAGCGCCTTGTCGCCGCTATTGGAGTGAGAAAGCTTGCCTTCGACGGTCAGGATGACTGCGCCCTTGGGCGTGTCGAGCGCGTCTGCGCGCGGTGCCAAGGCAAAAAGCAGGGCGATGACGAGGATATATCCTTTCATCGGACCACAGCGCCCCGCGCTTCACCCGCCACGCTGCCGCCGCGATAATTGGCGATCAACTGGCGGAAGGCCAGGGCTTCAACCGGCTTGGTCAAAAAGTCGGTAATGCCGACCTGCCGGGCGGCCTGGCGCAGTCCCGGTTCATTGTCGGCGGTGACCATAATGATCGGCACCTGATCATAACGGCCGAGCTGGCGGAGCGTGGTGACAAATTGCAAACCGCTCATACCCGGCAGGATCTGATCGACAATCAACAGATCGAACAGCGTTTGATGACACAGAACCAGCGCCTCATTGGCATCGGCCTGCACGATGATTTCATCATCGGCGACCTTGCGTGCAAGATGTTTCAGGATCATCGCGTTGGTGGCATTATCTTCAACGATCAGAATGCTCATGGTTTCCTCCGTTGAGGGTTGTCGCTGGGCCGCATCACTCGGTTACAGCATCATACGCTTTGTCAAACGTGCGAAAAAAAACCCGTAACCCACTCAATTTGCTAGGTAATATCTTAAAGCCGGGAGGCATGAGATATCCGCAAGCGCTCAGTCAGACCTGATGACAATGCTTCCGCAACGGTCGGGCGGACTGTCGCATTCGGGCAGCATCATGTCAGGATTGCATTTTCCATGCTGGACCTTGCAGGGAGCAGTCTGCATCATGCAGAACCAAGTCAGCGCTCCAAGTCTCAGCGATTGCCCTTGCTTGTATCAGGAGCACACTGAAATTGACTAAAGCAATAAGCTAAAATTTTAGTTTTTCTTGTTTTAGGGCAACTGACGAGATCCATGAAGGACCGTCGCCTTGAGTTTCAACCTAAACCATTGGGAAGAATAATAATTCACGAAAAATCGAATTGCGACAGGCGCCGCAATAGCGCATGGGGTTGACGGATGACAATCGCAGTGCGGGTGCGTTGGATCACGCCATCCTGCACCAGACGCGACATCTCGCGTGAGACGGTTTCGCGGCGTGCGCCAACATGTTCGGCTAAAGCCGCATGAATGATCACCGGAGAGATCATGCGCTGCTGAGGCTTGTCCTCAGAGGGTTTCGACAATCGGAGCAAGGTTGTGTAAAGGCGATGCCGGACATCGAGATAGGAAAACTCGCATATTCTGGCATGCAGGACGTGCATGCGCTGGACCAAGACGGACAGCAGGCTCAAACAAACCGTGTGTTTTTGAGCGATAATGTCATTGAAGACGTCCACTGGCATTCGAACCAGCATCGCATCAGTGGTGGCCATCAGACAGAGATTATAGCCTTCAGCGCGTATCGCATCCATTTCTGCCATAGTGCCGCCGGGGCCGATCATATCCAGAAATAACTCCTTTCCGGCTGAAACACGCAGCGTCGCACGCAGAGCGCCGGACAGGACGACGAGCACAATTTCGGGCCTGATGCCATAATCGAGGACAATCGTGCCACCCGAAACGCTCTCAACGGTGCAGAGTTGCGACCATGCCCTGTCTTCTTCCGGTGTCAGGCTGGTGAAAATATCCGCCTTGGCCAGAAACATGCCCGTATCTGTCATGTCCGTATCTGCCATGCCAGTATCAGCAGTATCTTCCGATGTCATTGCGTCCCCTTGCCGAAAGCACCATGCGCTTTGCCAATCGTCCGAAATTCGCTTTGCCACGGTGTGGCATCGTGTCCAAAACCGGTTGCTGCTGCTCTGCCGAAAACCCTAGATTTAAAAAGCTTGCCTTAGGAAAATTGCAACCCGGCTTTCCTGAAAAGACAAACGAAAACAAAAGAAATGGCACGATAGCCAGTTCCGTATGAAACTGACACACTGTAGTACGGTGTAATCAACACAATTGACAACCTTAAGAATAGATGGGTTTGTGACGATCCCTCACGTTTTAAGATTACCGATGTCGGGAGGCCCCCAGCTGGGCGCCATCACAGCTCTTAAATCTTGATGGTTTCGGCCGCAGCACCCCAGACATCCGTCAACACAAACCCACCCCCCAGTGGATCGAAGGCATCCAGGGCAACCTGGTGGATGCCATAGGTAAAGCCGCGCCCGGTAATGGTGGGAATGACGGCGGGGCGCCCGGCAACAGTTGTCAGGCCTTGCAGACCGACCGTGAACTGCGAACCGATGATCGAGCGCGACAGAAAGCTGTCACCCGGCTTGACCCGGCCACGCGCATGCAATGTGGCGAGATTGGCCGAATTTCCTGTGCCACAAGGCGAACGGTCCACTCGGCCCGGCCACATGGTGGTGCAGGTGCGCACAGCGCCGTCTGGGTCCTCATCGCGAAACATCACATAGGCGACGCCGGAAATGGCCGGAATATCCGGATGGACGACCTGTATGCGCTGATTAATTTCGCCCTTCAACAGCATGCCAGCCTCCACCAGGCGGCGGGCATTGCCCGGTTCGATGGTCAGTCCGAGTTGGCGGACATCCACAAGCGCATAAAACACGCCGCCATAGGCGAGATCGAAGCGAATCTCGCCCCAACTTTCCGTGGCAATCTGCGCGTCCAGTTCGTGAACGAAGGATGGCACCATGGTCAAGGTGACACTGTCGCAATGCCCTTCCCTGCATTGCGCCACGGCTTTGACCAGTCCGGCGGCGGTTTCCAGCATCACCACCGTTTCCGGTTCCTGCATCTCGATCATGCCGCTTTCAAGCAGGGCCGTGGTGACGCAGATCGAGTTGGAGCCGGAGCTGGCATGGGCCTGATCCGGCTGAAGGATGATGAAGGCGGCATCCGCTCGGCTGTCCTTGGCCGGTAGCAGCAGATTGACCGAGCCAATTGGTGCTCCGCGTGGCTCCAACACCAGAAAATGCCGCAGTTCCCGGCCTTTCGGGTCCGTATTCAGCCAATGCAACTGATCCGCCACCGTATCGCCGGGAATTTTAGGCACCCCACCAATCGCCACTTTGCCGATTTCGCCTTCGCAATGCACATCGAGCAATTGCATCATCCGCTTCCATCTCATCGCGGCATCCTCCGGTTCGTGGCTGATCAGTTCCTCAAGCAAAAGGCGATCTACTGCATAATTCCTGAAACCGAAATCGATTCAAGGTGGTAATTATAGAGCAGAGATCACCGTGGCACCGTGTCGCCGACGGAGTTAACCGTCGAGCCAGCGCTTTCGCCCAGCTTTTTCAGCTGGTCACCATAGTTTCGGCGGGTCCGGGGGTCGAAGATCATGATCGGCGCGCTGATTGCCGTGCTGGCCGCCTGGCCGATCGTATTGGTGGCGCCGATGGTGACGGCACCGATGGCTTCTCCGACACCGACCTGCGAATCCGTCACGGTCTGTCCGGCGATCAGCCGTCCGCCGATCAACCGCACGACATCAGGGCTTTCGGCAAACTTGCCGTGGTTCAGCCTGTCACCAGTTTTCAGCTTGGTCAGGTCAAGAACGGTGATGCCAGCCTTTTCGAGCACGCTTCGATACGGTTCATTGGCCGGATTGATCTGCCCCAACCGGTCGACATTGCCGGAAATACGCCGGGAAATACTCAGCGCCCGGTCATCCTGAGAAACGAACAGTGTGAAATGCGGTGGCTTTGGCCCTAATGCCTGAAACTGCTTGCCGAACACATCGACATCCAGATCCGGAGAGGCAAGAATGACATTGGTAATCTTGGCATTGACGCCGCCATGGCGGATGGCCATTTGCCGCAGCGCTTCGACGGCAAGCCACGACCCCATCGAATGCGCCATGACCGTCACATCCGAAACCTGCGGGTCGCTGGTCATGCGGGTCAGCATCTCTTCCAGGGCATCGCGGGAATAATTGGTGCTTTCCTTGTCGTAATTATAGTCGAAAATACTGGCGCGAGACGGCCAGGTAAACACCATCGGCACCACATCCGTGCCTGAATCGTGGACGATCTGGGCGAAGCGATAGACGGAATCCTCGTAGGTATTATTGAATCCGTGCACAAACAGCAGCACGCGATGCTTGCCCTTTGCATGGGTGTTCAGCCAGGCCCGGCGCTGCTGGTCGGTCTGAATGGGCTGGACGGCAACGGTCGTGAAGTCCTTGCGCGGATCCGGCGGCAGTTTCTTTGGCCATTGAACCTCGCCGATCTTGCGGTTTGCGGCGGGAGGAATCGAAATGGTGACGGCATCGATCAACAGACCCGTTCCGCGCTCGCCGCTGAACAGGATCGATTTATCCTCAGAGGGCGCGCGGGTCGTCGCAGCCAGGAGATTGACCTCGCTGGCATTGGCGGCCTTAACCGCCGCGCCGACCGGCTTCATCACGCCCACCGCCCGCGACGCGCAGCCCACCAACAGTACGCCGAGCATGATAATAGCGAGCGGCCGAGCCGCCGAGCGCATGGAAATAGAGAGGCCACGCCGCCTTGAGCGGCGGGGAAGAGCTGTGATGTTTTGCTTTTCAGGAAGAGATGGGGCGGATAGGTCGGCATGCGGCTTGATCATTGTCGGGTCCGGTATATATCCGTCCCGGGTCAGCATCATGCAGCCCGGCTCTGGTGTCGAAACCGGTTTATCGTCATTAGACGCTTGACACCAGTCAAATCTTATCGGCGCATGGTTCCTGTCTCACGCATCGATTGATGCCAGGAAAACGCCTCTTCGAGAATGTGAGGCGTATGACCGCCACGCACGAGCGCCCTCTGATAGTAGTCAGCAAGCTGGTCGCGGTAATCAGGATGCACGCAGTTGTCGAGCACCAGCCGCGCCCTTTCGCGCGGTGCCAGGCCCCGCAGATCGGCAAGCCCCTGTTCAGTGATGAGAATATCAACGTCGTGCTCGGTGTGATCGACATGACTGACCATCGGAACGACAGAGGAAATCGCCCCATTCTTGGCAATAGACTTGGTAACGAAAATCGACAGATAGGCATTGCGGGCAAAATCACCGGATCCGCCGATGCCGTTCATCATCTGCGTGCCGCCGACATGGGTGGAATTGACATTGCCGTAGAGGTCGAATTCAAGCGCCGTATTGATGCAGATCAGCCCCAGCCGCCGGATGACTTCCGGATGATTGCTGATTTCCTGCGGACGCAGCACGAGGTGATGCTTGTATTCAGCCAGTTTTGGCAGGACTTTCTGATACATCTCCGCCGACAGGGTAATGGACGAGGCTGAAGCGAAACTCATCTTACCGGCATCAATCAATTCGAAGGTCGAATCCTGCAAGACCTCCGAATACATCTTCAAGTCATGAAACGGTGTATCGATAAAGCCATGCAACACAGCATTGGCAATGGTGCCGATCCCGGCCTGCAACGGCTGGAGATCGTAACCCATCCGGCCTTGGCGCACTTCGTTGAGCAAAAGCTCAATCAGATGGCTGGCAATGGCCTTGGTATCCTCGTCCGGCGGCTGAATGGGGGCCGAGCTGTCCTGTTTCTCCGAGACGACAATGGCGGCAATTTTTTCCGGAGGAATAGAAATATAGGGCAGCCCGACACGGCTTTCCGGCGTCACAACGGGGATCGGCATACGGGCCGGACGCCGCGACGGGATATAGATGTCATGCAGGCCTTCCAGCGTGGTCGGCTGCGACAGGTTCAGCTCGATGATCACTTTCTTGGCGAGAATGGCAAAGCTGGCGGAATTGCCAACCGATGTGGTCGGTACAATGCCACCATGCTCGGTAATGGCCACCGCCTCAATGATGGCAATGTCGACCGGCGCGATCTGACCGGTGCGCAACTGTTCGACCGTTTCTGAAAGATGCTGGTCGATGAACATCACCTCCCCGGCATTGATCGCCTTGCGCAGCGCCGGGTCCGCCTGAAACGGCATGCGCCGCGACACGACATGGGCTTCGACAAGCGTCTTGTCGAGATCATTGCCCAGCGAAGCACCGGTCATCAGGGTGATTTTCAAAGGATGTTTGCGGGCCCGCTCCGCCAGCGCCATCGGCACCGCCTTGGCTTCCCCTGCGCGGGTAAAACCACTCATGCCGATGGTCATGCCGTCTTCTATCATGGCGGCGGCTTCGTCGGCTGTGACCAGCTTGTCCATCAGAGGCCTGTAGCGAATACGATCACGCAGCATCGGAATCCATCTCCTCTATCGTCAGGCCTGCCCGGAAGGGATACTTGGCCCGCACCAACGCTTTTTCGCCCGGTCAGGCATAATCACGCCAATTGTAACATCTTATGTTGTTTTCATAATTTACCCCCATGGCACCAAACTCGCCGGTGAATACTGGGGTAACGTCGGCGCGATAAAACGCGATTGCCGGATGGTCGGCATTGACATATCTCAAGTCGGGAAATTGTGCGAGGCGCGGTGCTTGCGCTATCAAGCGCTGCCATCCATGCAAGATGGAGAGCGTCCAAACGGACGCTTACAGCGCCGTGCGCCATATATGGCGCACAAAGGTTCGCTGTAGCTCTTTATAGCTACTGCATAATTTTCTCTTTAAACCGATTCCGGTTTAAAGAGAAAATTATGCAGTAGCGTACAGGTTTAAGACCTGAAAACACTCTTAAGGGCACACTTTAACGTTAGGGCGCACGGGCCTTAAGTCGGACCTGTGGGATCAGGCGGTAATCGACGGTGCCGAGGTCGAGACAGTCGATGATGCGGAGGATGTGCCGGTCGCAATGGGCGAGACGATTGCATTGCTTCCACTGGCGGCGAAGCCGCTGTCAGTCTTGGCGGTTTTGGCTCCCTGTTGATTTTTCGAGCTGTCGCCAACATCAGGCGCCTCGACCTCCGTCGTATCAGCCATGCGATCATACGCATCCTGCGCCTGAGGCAGCGGCACATCCGGGAAGACCCGGCCCGCATCCAGGAGGGCAAACAACACGAGAGCGGGAGGCTGTACGACGTTCAGAATGACCTTATCCAGAACGTTGTCGCCATTTCGCGCATCAATCGCCAGATTATAGGTCTCCCGCTCGGCAAGACTTAGGGTCTCCGGCAACACGGCTCCCTCTTGAAACGGGCTGGCCGTATCTTCTTTTGCCGCCCCCGCAGAAGGAACCGAGGTATTAAGTTGAACAATCATACTTGATCCTCACACTCTATCCGGGAGGAATTTATCATAGCCAGGTATGCATTCAGCTAAATCAATGATTCGATTTTTATCGACCGGCCTATTTGAAACGGAGAGCTTCTGGATCTTTTATTGCCATTTGTCCTTTCAGGAAAACAGCCTCTCCTTTTCCCTGACAATGGCTCCTCGTCTCAATGGGCTGCCGAGGGCACTGAACGACCGGTTTTCTCCAGGGTAATCGCCAGGATCGAGGCCAGCAGGCAGAATGCGCCGGCGATGAAGAAAGCGGGTAAATAGCTCTGCAACTGCGTGCGTGACAGACCGGCGCCATAGGCTGCGGTCGCAGCGCCCAATTGATGACCGGTAAAGACCCAGCCGAAAACGATACCTGCTTTTTCACGACCGAAGCGGTCGGCGGCGATCTTCACGGTTGGGGGCACGGTGGCAATCCAGTCCAGGCCGTAGAAGACCGCAAAGATCGACAGCCCGTAGAAGCTGAAATCGCTGAACGGCAGGAAGAGCAGCGACAGGCCGCGCAGGCCATAATACCAGAAGAGCAGCCAGCGATTGTCGAAGCGATCTGAGAGCCAGCCGGAGCCGATCGTTCCAAAGAAGTCGAAAATGCCCATCACCGCAAGCACACTGGCGGCGGCCACCGGCAGAATGCCGAAATCGCCGCAGAGCGTGACGAAATGCGTCTGGATCAGGCCATTGGTGCTGAGACCGCAGATGAAGAATGTCGCAAAAAGAATCCAGAAGGTGGACGTCTTTGACACCTCCCTGAGCACGGAAACGGGTGTTGCCAGCATTGTCAGCAGGCCGCCGGTCTGTGGCGGTGGTGGTATCACCCGCTCCTCGCCAAAAGAGGGCAGGTTGAGATCGGAGGGACGGTCGCGCATAACCGCCAGCACGACGAGTGCAGCCAGCAAGATCATGCCGCAAACGAAAAGGACTGTCATTCGCCAGCCATAGCTTTCCGTCAATTGCGCCATCAGCGGCAGGAAAACCAGTTGACCGGTAGCAGAGCTTGCCGAGAGCATGCCGACGACGAGACCCCGATGCCTGGTGAACCAGCGGGCCGAAACGGTGGCGGCGAGCACCATGGCCGTCAGTCCCGTGCCAAGGCCGACAACCACACCCCAAAGCACCAGAAGCTGCCAGATCTTCGTCATGAACAATGACCCAATGAAGCCGCTGGAAATCAGGATCATTGCGAAAACGATGACTTTCCGGACGCCGAAATAATTCATGAACGCCGCCGAGAACGGCCCCATCAGGCCAAACAGCACCAGCCGCACGGCAAGTGCCGAAGAAATCTGCGAGGTTTCCCAGCCAAACTCATCCTGAAGTGGCTTGATGAGCACGCCAGGGGCGCCCATGGCACCTGCCGTGACCAGCATGGTGAGAAAGGTTGCTGCGACAACGATCCAGCCATAGTGGATGTTGCGCCGTGCCAGCATGGAGGCAAGTGCATTGGAGATCATTTGGTTGTTCCAAGGTGACGCTGGTTCAAGGCATTATGCGGTAGAGAGAGAATGCTGGAATTCTGCACGCAGGAACGTCGCCAATTGCCTGACCGGCAGGCGCGGTTGCTGGGGTAGAACCATTGCCAGCCGCAAGATCGGCAGTTCCGGCAGACCATCATCACCCCCCAGCTTGCGCCAGTTCGCAGGCACCGCCGTCTCCGGCAGGACCGTCAACAGGTCTCCCGAATGAACCGCCAGCTGAATTCCAGCAATGTCCGATGACGAATAGACAATCCGCCAACGGCGATCTGCACGATCCAGCGCTGCCAGAACCTGTGGCCGGGACCGGCAGCCGTCCGGAAAAAGCGCCAGTTGAACCGTACTGCTCTGTTCCGGGTAACGGTTTGGGGCCGCGCACCAAACCTGCCGTTCCAGGCGGATCAACTCCCCCTTAGGCTCGGCCGGACTTTGCGTTATGATGGCAATGTCCAGCTCCCGGCTTTCAACCATGCCTTCCAGATGGTGAGAGAAATCATATTGCAGGTCCAGATTGACCTTGGGATGCTGTGGCGCAAAACGCTGCATCAGCGCCGTGCCGAACAGTGTCAGGTAGTCATCGGGCATGCCGAGCCGAACGCGGCTTTCATTGCGGCCTTCAAGCAGCGTGGCCAGGGCTTCATCCTCGATTGCCCGTATGCGCCGCGCGTAGCCAAGCAATCTTTCCCCGATCGGCGTCAATGTCACCCGGCGATGCCCGCGATCAAACAATCGCAGATCAAGACGCTCTTCCCATTTGCCGATCGCCATGCTGACCGCGGCCTGCGTGCGTCCCAGCCGTTCTGCCGCCGCCGTGAAACTGCCCGTCTCGGCAACAGCTACAAAGCTTGCCAGTGCGTCGCTATCGAGATTGCGCATTCTGCTCCGCCATTGACCAATCGACCGTCGAAACGCTTCCTATCTCTCAAGGCGCAACCGCTCCAGAAAACGGCTGCTATCAGCGGCGCTTATGCATCAATAATAAAATTGTCATTTTCAGCCGCGCAATGACAATTATTCTCATGCTGCGTCAACACAAGAAGAACGTAAAGGGGAATTCATGTTCACTCTCAACAAAAGCAGCCGGCTGCCCGCCATCATGCTCGGCACCGTACTTGGTCTTTCCAGCCTTTGGTCCAGCACCGCCAATGCTGAAACAACATTGCGGCTGGCGCATGCTTCGGCGCCTGAAAGCCTGATCAATGAAGCAGTTCAAAAATTCGCAACGGAAGTTGGTGAGAATACCAAGGGATCGGTCAAGGTTCAGATCTTCCCGAATGCCCAGCTGGGCGACGAAGGCCCAATCGCCGACGGCGTCGGTGCGGGTTCGATCGATATCGGTCTTGGCGGTGCGGTCGATGCCATCGATCCACGCCTCAACGTGCTGTCGCTGCCGTTCCTGTTCAAGGACGCATCAAACGTTCACGCATTTCTCGATGGCGAACAAGGCCAGAAGATCCAACGCCTCGGCGAGGAGCGTGGCTATGTGATGCTCGGCGTGCTCGACTCCGGCTTTCGTCAGTTCGCCACCAGCAAGCCCATTGAAAAGCCTGCGGATCTGGCCGGCGTAAAAATTCGCACGCCTCCCAATCCGGTCATTCTGGCCACTATGAAACAGCTTGGCGCCTTGGCGGAATCCATTCCTTTCGGCCAGGTCTATACCGCGCTGCAATCGCATGTCGTTGCTGCCGTCGAGCCTGAAATGCGCGATTACTGGGACTCCAAATGGTATGAAGTCGCCAAGGACCTGTCGATCTCCAATTATATCTGGACCGCCAACTGGTGGTACATGAACAAGGACAAGCTGGAATCGCTGACGCCTGACGAACAGGCCGCCGTGAAGAAGGCCGCGACAGACACCGTCGTCTGGTATCGCAGCGCGCTGGACAAGGCCTATGCCGACACCCAGAAGAAGCTCGAGGGCAAGGGCGTCAAGGTTACGAAAGTGGATACCGCACCGTTTGTCGCGCTGGTCTCGCCGGTCTACGACCAATTCTCGAAAGAATGGGGCAGCGATCTGGTTTCGGCGGTTAAACAAGCCGCAAGCGCGAACTGAGGCCCATCCATGGATCAGTTCTCAGAAAACCCCTCACCCGGCGGGTGGGGGTGGTTGAAGCGCATCTTCGAGTTTGCGGGTGTGCTGGCCTTCATCGTCATGTTCGGATCAACCCTGCTTGGCGTGATTGCCCGCTATTTCGGTTTGGGCGGTTTCGAATGGTCCTTTGAAGTCGCAGGGATCGCGTTCATCTGGATCATCTTCATCGGGTTGATCAATGCCGAAGTGCGCGGTGAAAACGTCGCTTTCGAAGCCTTCAAGCACAGCGCCCCGCCCCGCCTGCGGGCCGCCTTCGATGCCATCGCCAATCTGGCGCTTCTGACCATGGGGCTGGCTTTCGTCATCAGTGGCTGGGCAGTCTGGCAGCGCTCGTGGAAGGTGCCAACATCCGTCTTGCGCATGCCGACCGGTGTGATCACCGCGACCATCCTCATTCTCGGCGTCGCAGCCGTCTGCATTGCGCTCTACCGCCTTTCCCACAGGGTTCGTCCATTGCCGGAAAAGCCACAGGAAGGATCACTGCGATGACCGTTGCCGTCCTTATCCTCAGTTTTTCCTTTCTGCTGCTGATCGGCGTTCCCATTGCATGGTGCATGGGCGTGGCTAGCCTGCTGACAATCTATGTCGGCCATCTCGGCCTGCCCTTCGCCTGGTTTGCACAGCAGACGATCCGCGGTGCCGATGCGATCACGCTCGCGGCCATTCCTCTGTTTCTCTTCGCCGGAGAGTTGATGAACCGCGGTGGGTTGACCACCCGGATCATGCGGGTCGCGGAACATGTCTTCGGTCGCATTACCGGCGGCCTTGGCCTCGTCAATGTTGCAACGGCCCTGGTCTATGGTGGCATCAGCGGTTCGGCAACCGCCGATACCGGCGCGGTCGGATCGATCATGATCCCCGCCATGGCCGAGCGTGGCTATCCGAAAGCCTTTGCCGCCGCCGTCACCGCCGCCTCGGGAACCCTTGGCATTATCGGTCCGCAGAGCGTCATTCTGATCCTCTATGGCGTGCTGACGAACACCTCCATCGGCGGCCTGCTGGTGGCAGCCCTGCTGCCAGGCCTGTTCATCGCGGTGACATTCATGGTCACATCCTACATTGTCGCCAAGCGCCATAATTTTCCGCGCAATGAAACACCTGCGCAATGGGGTGAGATTGGCAGGGATGCGCTTGGTGCCCTGCCCGCCCTGCTGATGCCGGTGCTGGTGCTGGGCTCGATCATCGGCGGCATCGCCACGGCCACAGAAGCCTCGGCGCTCGCCGTCGTCTATTCCTTCCTGGTCGGAATCTTCGTCTACCGTGAGCTTCCGCTGCGGTCACTCTATTCGGCGGCGTCGGCTGCCGTGGCAACGACAGGCGTGATCATGATGATCATGGCGCTCGCCACACCGTTTGGCTGGATTCTGACGGTCGAACAGGTGCCGGCCAATGCCGCCGCCTGGATAACCGGCCTGCATACGACACCGCTCGTCACCATCATCCTGGTGCTGGTATTGCTGAAAGTCGTCGGCTTCTGGCTCGATCTTGGGCCAGCGCTGATCATTCTGGCGCCGATACTGGTGCCGATCGCCCTAGCGGCGGGTCTGACGCCCTATCAGACCGGCATCGTCTTCACCATGACGCTCGGCATCGGCCTGTTTACCCCGCCGATTGGCACGAACATCTTTGTCGTCTGCAATGTCGCGAAAATCGACATGTGGTCGGTCTCGAAATGGCTGGTTCCCTATTGGATTGCCAGCGTGGTTTGTGTTGCGGCCCTCGTCGCTTTCCCCATCCTGACCGAATGGCTTCCAAGCCTGTTTGGAGTTTAATGATGCAACATCTGGTTTGCGGTATATCCAGCGGCGGACGTGAAGTTCCCGATCTGGACGGGAAGAGATTTCTCGTCGCCAATGCACAGGGGCCGTATGTCTGGGACGAAGACGGTCGGCGATATGTCGATACGGCCCTTGGTTTTGGCGCGACGTTCCTCGGACATACCGATCCCGTCGTCACCGAAGCCATCCGCGAAGCCTTGAGCAAAGGCTCGATGCCAGCCTATGCTCACGCCCTTGAAGAGGAAGCGGCAGCAGCCCTTGCTGCCCATAGCGGGGATCTGACCAAGGTCATCTTTCTCAATTCGGGCAGCGAGGCCGTGCATCTGGCGTGCCGGACGGCACGTGCGCTGACCGGCCGGCAAAAAATCGTCAAGATGGCTGCCGGTTATGACGGCTGGTTCGATGACGTGGCTTTCGGCAATGCCGGAGCGCCGGAAGCGAACATGGCGACAAATGACCGGCCATCGAGCGGCGATACATTACTCCTGCGCTTCAACGATCGGCAGGATGTCGAACTGCTGTTTGAAGAATGCGATGATATCGCCGCCATCGTCCTGGAGCCGATGATGGCCAATGCGGGATGTATTCTCGCCAATCCCGGATATCTGCAACACGTCGCCTCAATTGCCCACCGGCATGGTGCGCTGGTGATCATGGATGAAGTGCTGATGGGCTTTCGGCTCCATGGTGGCCTGGCAAGCCATCTGATGGGTATCAGTCCGGATCTTGCCACGGTGGGCAAGGCAATTGGCAACGGCGTTGCCGTTGCAGCTTTGCTCGGCACGCCGGAGGTCATGGCAGCCTTTGAGGACCGCCGCGTCAACCGCGCTGGCACCTATAACGGCAACCCGGTCGCCTGCGCTGCCGTGAAGGCGGCGATGAGCGTCATCGATACCGTCGATTACGGCGCACTCGAAAAAGCGGGAACCGACCTTCAGGCACATGCGATCCACGCCTTCAGCAACGCAGGCATCGACATCTGTGCGAGCGGCTATGGCACCGTCTTTACACTCTGGCGCGGCAAGACGCCGCCCTCTAACTACCAGGAAGCGGCACAGCGGTCCGAAAAGGATTTTACCGCCAGACTTCATACCGAACTGCGGCGCAACGGCGTGATGTCGATGTATAGCCAGTTCGGTCGGTATTATCTTTCCGCCCGGCATGAGGAGGAAGCGCTTGGTCTCTGGGCCGAGGCTTTTGAAAAGGCTGCAAGATCGATTGCAGCCTGACAGGCTCTGTTGCACAACTCCTGAGTTCAGACTCGACTCAAGGATAAATTAGACAACAACTATAAATGGTTAAAGCGCCGTTCGCTTCCTGAAATGCACGGCGCTGTGACGGTCAATGATGGGAATGCTGCTCATTATGTTTACGGGTCGCTGCGGCCTTCTTTGCGGAGGCAGATCGTTCTTCCCTGGTTCTTGCAGCAGAAGCCTTACCGCCCTTGCGTCCGCCCTTTTCCGACGAGGCGTGGTTCTCCGGGTGGCCGCGACCTGAACCTGACTTGTTGCCGCCACCGCTTTCTTTGTTAACCGTCGCCCAAGCGCGGCTTTGCGCTTCCTTTTCGGGTACGCCACGATTTTCGTAACTCTCTTCGATATGTTCCGCCTTGCGTTTTTGCTTGTCGGTATAAGCGGATTTGTCACCACGAGGCATGAAACATCTCTTTTGCTGATTTAAAAAAATAACCGCGCTGGAGGTCGTAAAGTTCCGAAATGATGTCGACATGAGCGCAAATGGCCAAAATCCCGTCGGAGCGATTGGAGCGGGCTGGTCGCGGACTCAGGCGGGCCGAGTGGCAACAGACGAAGGATGGCTATGTCTTTCAAACACACTGCCGATTTAAAGCACACGACAAATCCGGCAATGCAAAAGCCATTTGCCTCAATGCGGCGGAGCCTGCTCTCTCAAGAGGGCGCGAACCTTCTCAATATCGCCGGAAAGTGGCCGGTCGTCTGAATAGGGCGGGAGGTGTGCGCGAGCCATGCTGTAAAGGGCATTCGTTCCCGCTGCTAGCTGCCCGGCACCTGCGAGGACATCATGGGCCTGCGCGCCCGCCATCCATTCAATCGCCAGAATATACTCGGCATTGTCGAGGACCGCGAGCAGCTTGTTGGCGGCAGCGGTAGGATGAGCCAGGAAATCCTCCTGCAGGCCGGAGGTCAAACCGCCATCGGTAGAAGCCGGGGCCGCAAGGCGGCGGTTATCGCCAACAAGAGCCGCCGCCGTATATTGAGCGATCATCAGGCCGGAATGGCTTCCGGCATCGGTGGCGAGGAAAGGCGGCAAGCCACTCACCAGCGGATTGACGAGCCGGTCGATCCGGCGCTCACTCATGGCTGCGATCTGCGCAATGGCAATCGCCAGACTATCGGCTGCCTGACCCAGCGCCGGGGCGACAGCATGGGCCTGTGATGAAACGATGGGCTTTTCTGGCGTCCCCAGGATAGCGGGATTATCCGTGGCCGAGGCAAGTTCACGATCGACGATCACCGCGCAAGCATCGAAGACGTCACGTGCGGCACCGTGGGCATGTGGCACGGCCCGCAAGCTTAGGGCATCCTGGGTCCGCCTGCCGCGCGCGGCGGCAATCAGTCCACTGCCCTGGAGCCTGGCCCGAAGCGCTGCCCCGACAGCCGCGATACCCTTTGAAGGGCGCAGGGCGAGAACGGCTTCATCGAAGGCATCCATCTGGCACCCAGCCGCTTCAAGCGTCAGAGCCGCGATAGCATCCGCCCAGTCTTGCAGGCGCGCGGCGCGGGCCAGTGCCACACTCGACAGACCGGTTGCACATGCCGTGCCGTTGACGAGGCTCAGCCCTTCCTTGGCGCCCAGCACCAACGGTTGAAGACCGATCTGAGCCAAAGCATCCCGCCCGCTGAGAGGACGGCCACCGACGCGCGCTTGCCCCTCACCGATCAGCACAAGCCCGGTATGGGCGTTGTGGGTCAGATAACCGGCAGACCCCCGCGACGGAACATCGGGAATGCAATCCCGCTCTAAAAACGCCAACAGATGCGAGACGATATCGCGCCGGACACCGGAATGGCCGTGGGCGAAATTGGCGATCTGCGCCGCCATGATAGCCCGCACCTCACGCACATCCAGCAACGGACCGATGCCACAGGCATGACTGAGGACAATCCCGCGTGACAGCCGGCCCTGCGTTGCGCGATCGACAACCGTATCCGAGAGGGCGCCGATGCCCGTAGTGATGCCATAGGCGCGGACACCGCTTTCCACGATACGATCCAGGATCTGGCTTCCCCGATCGATGCGCCGATAGGCCTTGTCTGAGAGAGAAAGTGCCTCACCCTCGCCGACACGCGCAACAGCGCGCCAATCCAGCCCGTCATCAAGAACAACGCTCATGAAATTCTCCTGAACGGTATGGGCCGTGATGCAACGATGGACAAAGGCGTTTCTCCATTCTTGGAACCAGTCGGTCTTGAAACCACGGCGCCTTGAAATCAGTCAGAGCGCAGCATTTGGGCAGGACCTCACGTGCTGCTGTAAAGACGATAACGACTGCCGGGATAGAGCAGGCGGACAGAAGAAACGATCCCCTCAACCGACCATGTACGGCGGCGTACAAGCAGACATGGTTCGGACTTCTGGATCGCCAAAAGCTTGCACTCCCAGGCCTGCGCATTGATCGATTCTATATGCTGCTCCGCCTTGACGATTGGCGCGACGTCCGTCAGGTAGCCATTTGGCGTGACTACATTGAAATCCTGATGCAGATAATCAGGCACGCAGCTGGGATTGACGAAGCGATCCTCGATCTGCATCGGAAGTCCATCTTCGGCATGCATGATGATCGAATGCGCCACCGGGTCCGCAGGTGATACGCCCAGGGCTTCGGCAAGTTCCTCGCCACAGGCTTCCATCTGAAGCAGAATCACCCTTGCGCTATGAATACCGCCGTTGCGACTGATTTCATCAGCAATGTTGGGCACGCTCTGAAACTGCGAGGTTCGTTTCCGGGTCGCGACAAAGGAGCCTTTGCCGCGCAGGCGCACCACAAGCCCTTCATCCGCCAGTTCGCGCAGGGCGCGATTGGCCGTCATCCGGCTCACCCCGAGAATGTCGACCAATTCGTTTTCCGAGGGAACGCGCTGGCCGATCTTCCACTCACCGGTTTCGACACGGCTGCGAACATAGTCTTTCAATTTGACATAAAGCGGCGTGGCGGAGAGCAACGTGGCAGGAGATTGGTCCTCCTGCCCGATCTCCGCATCTTTCTGGACCAGAGGCATCACGTTCCCGGAAAAATTCTGTGTCATGATCCATAACCATGAAGTCGTCGATAGGCATACGTATCTGGATATCAGGCGCCCGGTCGCTGCCAGGCCCCGGGCGTTGGCAGGCGAACAGCGGATGCAGCTCGCCCGCCAATCCCAAATCAGTTCAGCTTGTGTTGCGCAAGCCAGTCGCCGGCGACCACATCGAAACTGTCATGATTGCCCAGACGACCGTTCATAACAACGAGGTCCTTTGTGGTCAGGGCGGCTGATACTGCATCGAGCGTCTTTGTCACGGTCTCACTGACTTTCGCAGTGGCGATCACAGGAACCACATTCTGGGCAGGAAAGAGGTTCTTGACATCTTCCAGCATGACCAGATCGTTCGTCGCGATGGCAGGATCGGTCGAAAACAGGTTAGCGGCCTGTATCTGGCCATTGACGAGTGCCGACAACGTCAGCGGGCCACCGACATCAAGCGCCTTCAGCGACTTGAACTCCAGCCCGTAAACATCCTTCAGGCCGATAATGCCTTCCTTGCGCGTCTTCCATTCCGGTGGACCGCCAAGCACGAATTCGGAAGCAACCGGGGCGAGATCGGCAATCGTCTTCAGTTTGTATTTCTCGGCCGTCGCGCGTGTCACCGCAACGCCGTCCGAATCCTGCGCCGCTGACGGTGTCAGCATCGACACGCCCTTCGGCAGGGCAGCCTTGAGGGCCGCCGCCACATCGTCTGGCGTATGGGCTGTGGCTTTCTTGTCGAGATAGCTCAATGCCGCACCCGCATATTCCGGCAGGAGATCGATTGATCCGTCGAGCAGGGCCGGCATATAGACCTCGCGACTTCCAATGTTCAATTTTGTCTCAACCTTAATCCCCTTGGCGGTCAGGGCCTTGGCATAGATTGTCGCCAGAAGCTGGCTCTCGGGGAAATCGGCAGAACCAACGATAATCGTCTTGGTATCGGTTCTCTCAGTAGGCGGAGCCGCCAGCGGATCGCCTGCGGCAAGCACTGATGCGGCTGAAAGGGTCATGAGCGCCAAAGCGCTGACAGCGGTGATGATCCTGAATGCCATGCGAGCTTCTCCTGTGTTGCTTATCGAGACATAGGGTGAAAAGTCGTTACTGCATCATCGGCGCTACCGTTTCAGGCGGCGCGTCAGTCCGGGCGAGACGGTGAATCTTGATATGACGCCGATCAAAAGATCGACCGTCAGCGCAAGCGCACCGACAAGAACGGCGCCTGCCGCCATCTGGTAATAATCGTTCTGGGCCCGGCCATCGATAATAAGTCGTCCCAAGCCGCCAAGGGAGACATAAGCGGCAATCGTTGCGGTTGAGATGATCTGAAGCGTTGCACTGCGCAGGCCGGAAAAAATCAGCGGCAGCGCGCAAGGCAGCTCGACATCAAACAGGATATCAAGCGGGCGCTTACCCATGCCGCGCGCCGCATCGACCGCCGCCGGGTCCACCGCCGCGATACCGGCATAGCTGCCGGTCATGATCGGCGGTACAGCCAGAAGCACCAGCACGATGAGGCTCGGCACGATAAACGCCATATCGGACGAGAAGACGGGGCCGAACAGGATCACCAGGAGCACAATAAGGCCAAGGCTCGGAAGGGATCGCAACGCATTGGCGAGACCGGCGATGAACACCACGCCGCGCCCGGTATGTCCCACATAAAGCCCGACGGGCAAGCCAATCAGGCAGGCCAGTAGAAGTGCGGCGCCACTATAGGCCAGATGCTGGATAACCAGCGCGATGACGCCACCGTCTCCGGTCCAATGGGCCGGATCTGAAAACCAATCGATCATCGCAGCCCCCTCCCCGGCTGCCATGGTGTCAAGCGATGCGCGATGAACAGCACAAGCCCATCCAGAAGCGCCGCCAGAACCACGCAGAGCACGATGCCCGCAATGATCGGGGTCAAGAATTGCAGCTGGAGGCCTTGCGTAAAGAGAAGGCCCAGCTGTGGCGTGCCGACCAGAGCGGCGACGGAAACGATGCTGACATTCGACACCACGGCAACCCGCAATCCGGCCGCGATGACCGGAACGGCGATCGGCAATTCCACCGTCAGAAGGCGTGCTGCGCGGCGGTAGCCCATGGCATTGGCTGCCTGAAGGACATCAGGAGAAATCGAATCCAGGCCGTCGCTGACCGTGCGCACCAGAAGCGCCAAGGCATACACCGTCAACGCAACGACGACATTCAGAGGATCGAGGATCCGCGTGCCAAGCACGAGCGGCAGCAGAACGAACAGCGCCAGCGACGGAATTGTATAGAGAAGCCCGGCGGCACCCAGCAGAGTGGATCGAAACACACCGGCACGCTGTGCGATCCAGCCGAGCGGCAATGCGAGAACAAGACCGATCAAAACCGGGATGACCGACAGGGAGAGATGCCAGATGAAAAGCGCGGCGATCCGCCCGGATTCATGATAGAGCCAATCGAACCTCATGGCTGCATTCCAAACTGGCCGGCACGCGCCCCCTCAATGGCCGCAACCACATTCGACAGCGTGACCGTACCGACGAGTTCGCCCGATGCACCCACGACAACGCCGCGGCCCGAAGGCGAACTGAGCGCGGCATCGAGCAAATGGCGAAGACTGCTGCCTTCGGGTGCCAGCGTCCCGCTGAGATTGAGATCACCCTCGCGCAACGGTTGTTTAAGCCCCTGCGCATCGGCCCAGCCGATGGGTCGGTTCGCGGCATCGGTCACAAGAACCCAACGGTCCGTGGCAGCATGGCGAAGAGCTTCCGGCGTCGCACCAAGTGTGGCCGTCGGTTCCACCCCAAGCGGGACCGTGCTGTCGAATTCGGCGAAACTCAGGAAGCGGTAGCCCCGGTCCCGACCAATGAAGTCTGCCACGAAGGCATCCGCCGGTCGCGCCAGTAGTTCCTGTGGTGTGGCGATCTGCGCCAGCGTCCCCCCAGAGCGCAGCACCGCCACTTGATCCCCGAGCTTCAGGGCCTCGTCGATGTCATGGGTGACCATGATGATCGTTTTGCCGATGTCACGCTGAAGGCGGAGAAACTCATCCTGCAACTGGCCGCGCACGACCGGATCGACGGCGCTGAACGGTTCGTCCATCAGCATGAACTTGGGATCGGAAGCCAGCGCCCGAGCCACGCCGACACGCTGTTGCTGTCCGCCCGAAAGCTGCCATGGATAGCGATCGGCAAAAGCGCTGGTCAAGCCAACGCGCTCCAACAGCTCATGGGCAGTCCGGAGCGCCTGCTGTTTCGGCGCACCGTTCAGACGCGCCGTGGTCGCGATGTTCTGTACAACGGTGCGATGGGGGAAGAGGCCGGCATGCTGGATGACATAACCAATTCGGCGCCGCAACAAAGGAACATCCATCCGACCGGTTTGTTCGCCATCCAGCAGAATAGATCCGGACGACGGCGTAATCAGCCTGTTGATCATCCGCAAAGACGTTGTCTTGCCGCAGCCGGAAGGACCGACCAAAATGGTCAGCTTACCGCTGGGTGCCACCAGCGAAAGACTGTTAACGGCAGGTGTTGTGTCGCCGTAATGCTTGCTGACTTGGTCGAATGTTATCATGCAATCCCCTGCGGTCAGTGGCTGCGCATTCACATCTGACGTAAGCGGTCAGTGACGAAGTTGTCTATACAATCATGGGGAAATCAGTTTCGCAAGATGGCCAAAATATATTATTAGGACACGGTGAAAAGGTGGCGGTTATTGACGTAAATCGATGACCTGGGTTCGCATAGCATACACCCGGCAACTATTCTCCTAGCTTAGTGTCCAACTGTAGAGTTGCTTGCGCTTTAACGCATTCAGTCTGCAAAATAATTCCTTAAACTGATGATCGATTGACTCCGCGCTTTCCCGGCATGTGTTCGGACCGAATTTAAAGACTATTCTGCTCTCGAGAATAGATCATCAGCGACGAGATCCTTGCTTCTCGCCCATCCGTCGAGAACCATGTTCATGGCAAACCAAGGGAGGCGTGCATGTCGCGAACAGAACGGGCAGACCAGCATGCTTGGAGCTATGACGCGGATGCCCAAGGTTAGCGCGGACATCCAAGGGAACGCTGCCTCTTGAAATTTCCTCAATCAATTGAAATCGAGTGACATTTACGCAGACATACATTCTGGTAGACCTTGGCGATCTATCGTTTCAGACTGCAAATTCAAGGAAGTTTAAATGGTGCCGCTTGCAGGACTCGAACCTGCGACCCCATCATTACGAATGATGTGCTCTACCACCTGAGCTAAAGCGGCACGCGAGGCCGAAGACCGGCCTGCGATGTGTGCGGGTGGATACAGGCAAACATCGCAGATTTCAAGATGCCTTTTGGTATCCGTTACACTTTTCCGCAGATCCTGTCCCGGGCGGCGCGATATTCCGTGTCCAGTCGTTCAACCAGCGCGGCAACGGGCTCCACGGACTTGATGGCACCGATGCCTTGGCCGCAGCCCCAGATGTCCTTCCACGCTTTGGCGCCAGTGACGGCGCTGCCGAAATCCATCTTGCTGGGATCGGCTTCCGGCAATTTGTCCGGGTCCAGACCTGCGGCAACGATGGAGGAGCGCAGGTAATTGCCGTGAATGCCGGTAAAATAGTTAGAGTAGACGATATCGGTGGCACTGGCCTCAACGAGAGCCTGCTTGTAGGCATCCGGCGCCCGCGCCTCTTGCGTGGCAATGAAGGGCGAACCGATATAGGCCATGTCGGCACCTGCCGCTTGAGCAGCAAGAATGGCGCCGCCGGTCGAGATCGAGCCAGCAAGCAGCAGCGGCCCATCGAACCATTCGCGGATTTCCTGAAGGAGTGCGAAGGGCGACAGCGTTCCCGCATGGCCGCCGGCACCGGCGGCAACCGCGATCAGGCCGTCGGCGCCCTTGCGGATCGCCGAATGGGCATGGCGATTGTTGATCACGTCATGCAGCACGATACCGCCATAGGAGTGGATAGCGGCATTCACCTCCGGCACGGCGCCCAGCGAAGAGATGACGATCGGCACCTTGTATTTGACGCACATGCCCAGGTCGTGCTCCAGCCGTTTGTTGGAGCCATGGACGATCTGGTTGACGGCAAACGGCGCAGCGGGACGCTCGGGATTTGCGCGGTCATGGGCGGCAAGCTCCTGCGTAATCTCATCCAGCCATTCGTCCAGTTGCGCTTCAGGCCGGGCGTTCAACGCAGGGAAGGCGCCAACCACACCCGCCTTGCACTGCGCCAGCGTCAGGCGCGGATGCGAAATGATGAACAAAGGCGATGCAATCACCGGAAGTCTGAGGTGACGAGACAGGATATCTGGAAGAGCCATTTGGGCCTCGAATAATTGACGTTCGCGTAAACGTCAAAAGGTTAGCAGACCTGTCGCCGGTTGAAAAGAGCAGGCAACGCTGCCCGCTGCGCTGAGAAGACGGCGATGTGTATCCGGCTGAAAGGGTGGACCGAACTGGAACCAGAACCGTCGCGAGCGGCTCGCTGGGCTTTATAATGATGTTTTTCCACTATCGATCTGTCGGGGGATGGGCTGCGGGCTTGCGGTTTGCCTAGTCTCCGATTACCGATTCAAGGGAAGAAGAATGCCCGATACATTTCGTCGCGGGCCATGAATGTGGAAAGGTCTCGCGTGAGCGGATTGGAAACGGCCATCAGAAGCGCCCTCGACCGGTCGGAGCGATCGCGGGCTGAAGTTCGGGCCAGAATTTACCAGTCTGCGCGCCAGGCTCTGGAAGCGGGTCTCAAGAAGCAGAATGTCAACGATCCGGAGACCGTGGCCGAGCAGCGGCACCGTCTGGAAGCAACCATTCATGCGATCGAGCAGCAGGAGCGGGCACGGCTGAAAGCCGAAGCCGCAGTTGAGCCTGTGTCACGCGCTCCGGCTTCGCCACCTCTCTCGACATCAACTCCGCCAAGAGGTCCCGCGCCATCGGTCTCAGCCGATGCGAACGCTCCGGGCGATGATTCAGCCTCGCTGTCCTTCGGCGTCGACCGGGATCACGGGCGGCCTGCCGAACCAAGCCTTGATCTCGATGATGTACGAGCCGAACGGCATGACCGGGCGGATCCGGCGGGCATGTCGAGTTTTGCTTCGTTTTCGGCACGGCCAGAGGTCGCAGAGCAAGGCAACGCGGAAGACGAGTATGACGAAGAGCCTGTCCGTGGCATGCGGGCGGAGCCCGTTGCAAAGCCACGCCGCCGCCGGGGCGTGCTGTCGCGCCTGCTGATTTCCGTCACCCTCCTGTCTTCCATCGGCATTGCGGCCTGGTGGGTCTATTCCACCGGCCTGTTGCTGTCTCCTGACCAGCGGCAAACGGGCGCGCCATCCCCGACGCCGACTGTGTCGTCGGAAGACTTCAACGGCGACCAGCCCACCGATCAATCCGGCGGCGAAGCGGCAAACGAGCCAAAGACCATCGATCCGCAACGTGGATTTTCCAATGATTGGATAGAGGCCTTCCAGCCCGGCGATGCCTCGAAAATCAAGGCGCGGCCAAACGCCACGGTGGATTTGATTGGCGCCAGTGATGGCCAGGCTGTCCATATCGTTTCACGCAGCACCGACATGGATGGGACGGCCGCAATCGAGATTTCACCGGATCTGTTGCGGCAAATGGCTGGAGGAACTTCGACCATCGCCCTGACGGTGCAGTCCTTTGGTGAAAAGCCGGTTCAGTTTTCGCTGAGCTGTGCATTCGATCGTCTGGGCGACTGCGCCCGTCACCGCTTCACAGCCAATCCCGAAAAAGCCGACCTGCTGTTTCGGGTGAACCTGCCAAATGGCATCGCTCCCAATGCGCCTGGGCAGCTTCTGATCAATGCCGATATCAGCGGCCAGGGCAACGGCATCAATCTTTATGCTGTGCGTGTTCTTCCCGGCAAGTGATCGCTGCGACAGTATCGTTTCCTCAACTGGAACCTGAAAAGATACTGTCGCAGGTCAAATCTGCTGAGTGTCTGCTTTAAAACACCCTTCGGACACCGTCCGTCGTCAGAGCATATCCGGCGCCTCTGCGACGATCTTTTTGTCGATCTCGCCGATCGCCTTTATGTCGCGGCCCTCATAGTCAAGGGAAAGCAGCATATGCCTTATGACGTTGAGATGAGCGCGACGCTTGTCATTGGCCTTGGCCACAACCCAGGGGGCATGCTTGGTATGGGTTTCCTTCAGCATCCGGTCGCGTTTTTCGGTATAGTCGCCCCATTTATCCAAGGCGGCAATGTCCATGGGCGATAGTTTCCAGACCTTCAACGGATCGTGACGGCGGTCGTGAAAGCGTTTGATCTGCATTTCCTGGCCGATATCGAGCCAGAATTTGAAGAAATAAATCCCCTCCTGCCGGATCAGCTTTTCAAACCGTGGCGCCTGCTCCAGAAAATGCTCGTATTGGTCGGGCGTGCAAAAGCCCATGACCGGCTCGACCACAGCACGATTATACCAGGATCTATCGAACAGCGACATGTCGCCACCACCAGGGAAATGGGTGATATAGCGTTGAAAATACCATTGACCGAGTTCGGTTTCTGACGGCTTGGTCAAAGCGACGTTATGGACAGAGCGGGGATTCATATATTCAAGAATGGAGTGGATGGTGCCGCCCTTGCCAGCCGCATCCCGCCCCTCGAACAGGGCCATCACGCGTTTACGGGTCGATTGCAGCCAGAATTGCACCTTGACCAGTTCGATCTGGAGTTTCTTCAACTCCTCCTCATAGACCTCTCGTTTCAACTTCTTGTCATAGGGATGACCGCCAGAGCTCAGCGCCTCCTTTTCAACCCAATCCGGTAGAACCGGATCGTCGATATCAAAGGCGCGCAATTCACCCCTGATCCGCAAAGTTACGCCGCGACTGCCTGCCTGCTGCTCGTCATCCATTCCATTCTCCCTGTCGCCGCACTGTCTGATTTGAGTATATTGACCATGAAACTGTCAAATTCTTCAACAACCTGTTCGAAACGTGGGAGTGCGACGCTTCGTTCCCGCCCGTGCGTTGACATTCGTTCGTGCGTAGGCGGTAAAATCCTGTCATGCAACAGGAATAGGCTATCTCTCCAGCCCACCCAAACCGCCGCCGGAGGTTTTCATTGAAGCAGTTATTTCCATCCTGGCGGCGCTTTGGCGAGCGATTGCGCGACCGTTGGGATTTTATCCTAATGACAATCCTCGTCTCCGGCTCAGCCGTGCTGGCCGGTGCCGATAGCGAGTTCGGCGTCGTCTTGCTGCTGTTTTCGCTGATCGTCATCCTGCTCTATAAAGGCACCGAGGACAAAGATCCGCCAGTGCATTTGCCCGTGGCGCCCTCGCCCGTCTTGCCGCATGGCGAGGAAGTCGAGGGACTTGTGCAGGCGACAATCGCGGCCATCGACCTGCCCTGCGTGGTTTTCGGCTCGGATGGAGGCGTCGTCTTCCAGAACGGCGCCGCCGAAAAGGCCTTTGGCAAACTGGAAACCGGCATGCATATTTCCGCCCGCTGGCGGTCGCCCGGCATTCTCGACATGGTGCGCGAGACCGTTGGCAATGGCTTGCCCAACCAGATCGAACATTCCGAGGTACTGCCCTCCGAGCGGGTCTTCGCGGTGCGGGTCGCGCCCCTGTCCCTGCCGCAGCTGAAGAGGGATTCAGCTCTTTTCGTCATGACGTTTCGCGATATTTCGGAACTGCGCCGCATCGACAGAATGCGTTCGGATTTCGTCGCCAATGCCAGCCACGAACTGCGCACGCCGCTTGCCTCCTTGCGCGGTTTCATCGAGACCCTGCTGGGCCCAGCCCGCAACGACCTGAAGGCGCAGGAGCGTTTTCTGGGCATCATGCTGGATCAGGCCAACCGGATGAGCCGATTGGTGGACGATCTTCTGTCCCTCTCCCGGCTGGAGTTGAAAGCCCATCTGGCACCCGACCAGAAAGTGGCGCTCCAGCCTGTTCTGGCCCATGTGCGTGACAGCTTGACCCCACTCGCCGCCGAGTTGGATGTGGACCTGCGCCTGCATATGCCGCAAGAGAGCGTCGAGGTCACCGGCGACCGCGACGAACTGATCCAGGTGTTCGAAAACCTGATCGAAAATGCCTGCAAATATGGCCAGGAAGGCAAGCAGGTGGATGTCTTTCTCCGCCAGAAGGCGAGCGGCGTGGAAGTCAGCGTGGTGGACAAGGGGCCAGGCGTGCCCGCCGAAGATGTACCGCGCCTGACGGAACGCTTTTACCGTGTCAGTGTTGCCGATAGCCGCTCAAAAAAAGGGACCGGATTGGGGCTTGCCATCGTCAAGCATATCCTGACCCGCCACCGGGCACGGCTGATCATCCGATCGGAACTGGGCCAGGGGACCGATTTTACCGTCCGATTTTGACAGATATAATGCCTCTTCCCGGCCACCATAATATTTATCTATATATATCAATCGGTTGAACTGTCACAAATGTTTCACCTAACTGACATAAAAGCAAAGCCTGACGGGGCTTAAGAACAAGCCGCCGGAGCACGGCGATTGTAAGCGACAGACGCTTGCATCCCACACGAAAGCTCATTCTCGGGAGAGATAAATGAATATGCTGAAACTGTCCGTAGCGGCTCTGGTCGCCTCAGTCGCCTTTGCTGGCGCCGCCGCTGCGCGTGATCAGGTCCAGATCGCTGGTTCCTCCACCGTTCTTCCTTATGCCAAGATCGTTGCTGAAACCTTTGGTGAGACCTTTACCAAGTTCAAGACCCCGGTCGTTGAATCCGGCGGCACTGGCGCTGGGCTGAAGGAATTCTGCAAGGGCGTTGGTCCAGAAACCATCGATATCGCCAATGCATCGCGTCCGATCAACAAGTCTGAAGCCGAAGCCTGCAAGGCAGCTGGCGTGACCGACATCCAGGAAGTCAAGTTCGGCTATGACGGCATCGTTTTCGCCGTCGATAGCTCCAACAAGGACCTCGCCCTGGTGCCGACCGACCTTTACAAGGGTCTGGCTGCTGAAGTCGTGGTTGATGGCAAGCTTGTTCCCAACCCCTACAAGAAGTGGTCGGAAGTCAACAAGAGCCTGCCCGACACCGACATCATGGCGTTCATTCCGGGCGAAAAGCACGGCACGCGCGAAGTGTTCGAAGTCAACGTCCTCCAGCAGGGCTGCAAGGACGCCGGCGCTCTTGATGTGATCAAGGCTGCCATCGGCGAAAAGGATGCCCCTAAGAAGTGCATCGCCGTGCGTAAGGATGGCAAGGCTGTCGATATCGATGGCGATTACAGCGAAACGCTGGCCCGCATCGCCGCCAACAAGACCGCCATTGGCGTGTTTGGCCTGTCCTTCTACGAAAACAATGCCGACAAGCTGAAGGTCGCCACCGTTTCCGGCGTCAAGCCTTCGGTTGAAACCGTTGCCACCGGCAAATACCCGGTTTCGCGTCCGCTGTTCTTCTACGTCAAGAAGGCGCATCTCGGCGTTATCCCTGGCATGAAGGAATATGTCGACTTCTTCCTGTCCGAGCAGATGATCGGCCCTGACGGCCCGCTGGCCAATTACGGCCTGGTTCCGGCTCCCGACAAGGAGCGCGAAGAGTTCCGCGCCAAGTTCACCGCTGGCAAATAAAACATTGAAACTGGCGCGGACAGTGTCCGCGCCAGTCTCATCATGATGTTGCGGTTGATATTTATTGATGACGTAACATGCGGCCCAGCCCTTGGCGGCAGGGCGTGGAGAGGCCGGGGATGGTAGAATGAGTACGTCAATCCTAATTTTTATCGTCATTGCTATCGGGATCATCGGCTACCTGCTGGGCTCGTCACGGGCGCAGTCGCTTGCGCAAGGCCGTGCGTCTGCCCTGCATTCCCGCTATGGCTATCATGGCAGTTTCGTTTCTATTCTGGCAGTTGTACCCGCCTTACTGGTGCTGGGTCTCTGGATGGCGATTGCGCCATCGCTGATCGAAACGCGTGTACGCGATGCGATGCCCGATGCGGTCAAAGCACAGGCCGGAGCTACCCAGAACCTCAATTACGGCACCATCGGTGCGATCGCTCGCGGCCTGAAGAGCCTTGACGACGACCAATTGGCCAAGTTGAAAAGCGCAGATGCCACGACTGCCCGCACAATGCTGGCCGAACAAGGCGTACCGCTGGCCGGCGAGCCTGAGCCCTACATGATCGTGGCGGCGGAGGCCTTGAACGGCATGCGCGCCATCAACGATCTGGCGCTGACCATCGTGGTAATCGCCACCTCGCTCGCAGGCGCCCTGTTCGGGCTTCGGTTGATCGCGCCACGCTTTCGCGCCCGCAACCGGGTGGAGCAAGCCATTCAGGCGGCCTTGGTCATCTGCTCTTCCATCGCCATCTTGACGACAGTCGGCATCATCATGTCGATGCTGACGGAAGCCACCCACTTCTTCCGGGAGGTTCCGGCCTGGCGGTTCTTCTTCGGGACGGTCTGGGATCCCCGGTTTGCTGCCGCTGGCGCCACAGATACCGGCGGCCAGTTCGGATTGATACCGCTTCTGCTCGGCACGCTCTATATCGGCATTGTCGCCATGCTGTTTGCCGTACCCGTCGGTCTGTTTGCTGCCATCTACATGGCCGAATATGCCTCGCCACGGTTGCGCGCCATCACCAAGCCGCTGCTGGAAGTGCTGGCGGGCATTCCGACCATCGTCTACGGCTTCTTCGCGCTGACCTCGGTCGGTCCGTTCCTGCGTGATATCTCCGCCAAGATCAATGGCATCGCCACCGGCGATTTCGCCAGCTTCATTCAGGCACAAAGCGTTCTGACGGCAGGCTTCGTCATGGGGATCATGTTGATCCCTTACGTCTCCTCCCTGTCAGACGACATCATCACCGCCGTGCCGCGCTCGCTTCGCGACGGTTCACTCGGTCTGGGTGCCACACGGTCGGAAACAGTCAAGCGGGTGATCCTGCCAGCCGCTCTTCCCGGCATTGTCGGCGCCTTGCTGATGACGGCCTCGCGCGCCATCGGCGAAACCATGATCGTGGTGCTGGCCGCAGGCGTTGCAGCACGTATCCAGCTTAATCCTTTCGAGCCGATGACAACGGTCACCGTCAAGATCGTCAACCAGTTGACCGGCGACCTTGAATTCACCTCGCCGCAAACGCTGGTGGCCTTCGCCCTGGGTATCACCCTGTTTGCCATCACGCTTTGCCTTAATATCTATGCGCTTTACATCGTGCGCAAATACCGGGAGCAGTACGAATGAGCGAGACCCTCTCCCCCGCTGCGGCAGGCCACGGCGCTGGCGCCCTTGCCCCTGTATCACGCCCTCGTCGGGACATCGGCATCAAGCGCCGCTATGCCGCCGAGCGCCGTTTCCGGGCCTATGGCATTGTCGCCATCAGCTTCGGTTTGCTGTTCTTGCTGCTGCTGCTCACTTCCGTGGTTTCCAAAGGCTACACGGCCTTCTTGCAGACAACGATCACCGTGCCGGTTGAGTTCAGCGAAAAGCTGATCGATCCGAGCAACCAGCGCGCTACCAACCCCGATGTTTTGGTTGCGGCCAATTATCCGGTTCTGGTGCGCAATGCGTTGGCAGCAAAACTTAAGATCGATACATCCAATCGTCCGGCAATGAAGCAATTGACCGAGATGGTCTCCGACAATGTCCGCGTCCAATTGCGCAACATGGTTGTTGCCGATCCATCGATCATCGGCAAGACGGTTCCGGTCTCGGTCCTGGCCAGTGCCACGGTCGACACGGCCTTCAAAGGACAATTCGACCTGACGGTCGATGAAAGCAGCCGAAAGATTTCCGACCAGCAGATCGGCTGGATGAATGCGCTGGCTGAAAGCGGCGCGTTGGCCAAGTCCTTCAATACCGGTATTTTCGTCAACGGCGCATCCAGCCGCCCGGAAGCCGCAGGCGTTGGCGTGGCCTTGATCGGTACTGCCTATATGATGCTGACCGTGTTGATCCTGGCTCTGCCGATCGGCGTGGCAACCTCGATCTATCTTGAGGAATTTGCCCCGAAGAACCGTTGGACCGACCTGATCGAGGTCAATATCAACAATCTCGCAGCCGTTCCCTCTATCGTCTTCGGCCTACTGGGCCTGGCGGTGTTCATCAACTTTGCCGGTCTGCCGCGCTCGGCCTCGCTGGTCGGCGGACTGGTGCTCACCCTGATGACCCTGCCGACGATCATCATCGCCACCCGCGCAGCATTGAAAGCCGTGCCTCCGTCGATCCGCGCTGCGGCACTGGGTCTGGGTGCGTCCAAGATGCAGACGGTCTTCCACCATGTGTTGCCGCTGGCCATGCCTGGCGTGTTGACCGGCACGATTATCGGCCTTGCCCATGCGCTGGGCGAGACCGCGCCACTGCTTCTGATCGGCATGGTGGCTTTCGTGGCGGATTATCCGGGCACGCCGCTCGATCCGTCGACGGCACTGCCGGTACAGATCTATATGTGGGCCAATGAAGCTGAACGCGCTTTCGTAGAGCGGACGTCCGGTGCCATTATCATTCTGCTGATCTTCCTGCTGATCATGAATGTCGGTGCCATCCTGCTGCGCAGGCGGTTTGAGCGGCGGTGGTAGAAACCAGCCGGAGCATGGTCCTGGGCGATGACGTCCAGGAAAGTTCATCGGGCCTACGTCAAGCGATTGCGAAAAGACAGGCCGGAGGGTTAAGAACATGAACATGATGTCTGAAGCAGCAGTTGAAAAGGCCTTGGATCAGAAGATGACCGAAGTGAACACCAAGATGGTCGGCAAGGATGTGTCCGTTTACTACGGCGAAAAACGCGCCCTGTTCGACGTGAACCTGAATGTCCGCGAAAATACCGTCACGGCGCTGATCGGTCCTTCGGGTTGCGGCAAGTCTACTTTCTTGCGGACATTGAACCGCATGAACGACACCATCGATCATTGCCGGGTCACCGGCCTCATCACTCTCGATAATATGGATATCTACGATCCGTCCATCGACGTGGTGGAACTTCGCGCCCGCGTCGGCATGGTGTTCCAGAAGCCGAACCCTTTCCCCAAGTCGATCTACGAAAACATTGCCTACGGCCCGCGCATCCATGGTCTGGCCCGCAACAAGGCGGACATGGACCAGATCGTTGAAAAGAGCCTTCAGCGCGCCGGTCTTTGGAACGAAGCAAAGGATCGCCTTCAGGAGCCGGGAACGGGCCTGTCCGGCGGTCAGCAGCAACGTCTGTGCATTGCCCGCGCCATTGCCGTCAGCCCCGAAGTCATCCTGATGGACGAGCCCTGCTCGGCCCTGGACCCGATTGCAACGGCCAAGGTGGAAGAGCTGATCCACGAATTGCGGGCCAATTTCACCATCGTCATCGTCACGCATTCGATGCAGCAGGCCGCCCGCGTGTCCCAACGCACGGCGATGTTCCATCTCGGCCAGCTGGTCGAGGAAAACGATACCGACAAGATGTTCACCAACCCGGACGACCAGCGGACCCAGGACTATATCATGGGCCGGTTCGGCTGATCCGACGGTTGATTGAAAATGCATCTTTTTAAAGGATCAGAACATGACAGCGCATATCTACACCGCCTTTGACGAGGAACTGAAATATCTGATGCGCCGCATTTCGGAAATGGGTGGTCTGGCCGAGCAAATGGTGGGTGAATCCGTTCGCGCCCTGGTCAATTCCGATGCCGCCCTCGCCCAGAAGGTGATCTCCGACGACGTGATCATGGACAATGCCGAGCGTGAAGTGGGTGACAAGGCAATTGTCACCATTGCAAAACGTCAGCCCATGGCCGCCGATCTGCGCGAAATCATCGGTGCGCTCAGGATCGCTTCGGATCTGGAGCGTGTCGGCGATCTCGGCAAAAACAATGCCAAGCGGGTGATGGCGGTGCAGGGCACTGGCGTGCCGCGCAAGCTGGCCCGTGGCATTGAGCATCTTTCGGAACTGGCGATGACCCAGCTCAAGGAAGTCTTGGATGTCTATACCACCCGCTCGGCGGAAAAGGCCAAGTCGATCCGCGACCGCGATGAGGAGATCGATGCGATCTACACCTCGCTGTTTCGCGAATTGCTGACCTATATGATGGAAGATCCGCGCAACATCACCACCTGCACGCACCTGCTGTTCTGCGCCAAGAATATCGAGCGTATCGGCGACCATGCCACCAATATCGCCGAGACCATCTATTACATGGCCACTGGCGCACAGCCCGAAGGCGAGCGCCCGAAGGACGATACGACGACCGCTTTCGGGGTCGCCGATTGAGATGACAGTGCGAGGATAGTGACTCATCCTCGCGTTGACTGACATGCTGATATCTCAAGGTGTCAAGATCTTGAGATATCAGAGAAAAGCATACCAGGAGCCATGGTCTATGGCTGCCGGTATGAAACCATGACGGAGATTGGCATCGGACAGCTCAGCGTCTGACGCCAAATGGGGTGGGGGCTTCACCCGAAGGTTCGACCTGTGGCGACAGGCCAGCCTTCCAGTCACAGTAGAGCGCCATCATAAAGCGCAAACATGCTGTAAACATCGAAATTCTCGTATTGCCATGTTCTTTTTCGCCAGAGCGGACAAGGAAGGGCTTGCGGGAAGACTCTCTCATTGAAGGTATGGGATCGAATGCTGCCGAAAATTGCCGTCGTTGAAGACGAAGAAGCCCTGAGCGTCCTTTTGCGTTATAATCTGGAATCTGAAGGCTATGAGGTCGAAACCATTCTGCGGGGAGACGAAGCCGAGCTTCGCCTGCAGGAACGGGTACCGGATCTGCTGATCCTCGATTGGATGTTGCCGGGTGTTTCCGGCATTGAGCTATGTCGCCGCCTGCGGATGCGGCCCGATACCGAGCGCCTGCCGATCATCATGCTGACGGCGCGCGGCGAAGAGAGCGAGCGGGTGCGTGGACTTGCCACCGGTGCCGACGACTATGTCGTCAAGCCTTTCTCGACGCCGGAACTGATGGCCCGTGTCAAGGCTATGCTGCGCCGCGCCAAGCCGGAAGTTCTGTCCAGCCTGCTGCGCTGCGGCGATATCGAGCTTGATCGCGAAACCCACCGTGTCCATCGCAAGAGCCGCGAAGTGCGCCTCGGCCCGACCGAATTCCGGCTGCTGGAATTCCTGATGACCTCACCCGGCCGGGTGTTTTCCCGCTCTCAACTGCTGGATGGCGTCTGGGGCCATGACATTTACGTGGACGAGCGCACGGTCGATGTCCATGTCGGACGGCTGCGCAAGGCGCTCAACTTTTCCAATATGCAGGACGTGATCCGCACGGTGCGCGGCGCCGGCTATTCGATGGAAGCATAAGATCGCTGCACGGTTTTTATGGACCGAAAACCCAGTGGAACGAAAAAAGCGAGCCGGGCGGCTCGCTTTTTTTATGACATGCGATCGGAGATCACGGGCAGAGATCAGCGGGCGTTAGCGGCAGCCCGGCGCCGCTCGTTTACCGGCTGGTAGGCGAGCTTCGCGTGATATTTGCAATAGGGCGAATTATCCTGGCTATCGCAGCCGCAGAAGTGAAACTCATCGGTCATCGGGTCGCCAACCGGCCATTTGCAGGTCCGCTCGGTGAGGTCTGTCAGCGACAGACGGCGCGAGGCTGGCAGGATGGTGGTGTTGAGAACCGGCAGGACAGCCATGTTCTCGGTGACATCCATGTCGAGATCGTCGTTCAGCGCGGTCGCCGCAGCAGTGCGCGCGGCTGGACGCGGCGCGCTCGAAGGCGTGCGTGCGGCAAAGTTCGGTGCGCGGGGCGTGGACGGTGCTGGCCGCTTGGGTGTGCGCGCTGGCGTGGCAGTAGGACCGCCTGCCTTGGCGCGGCCCGGAAGGCACAACCGATGCACCTTGCCAATCACGGCATTCCGGCTGACGCCGCCAAGCTGTGTCGCAATCTGACTTGCGCTCAGGCCTTCGGCCCATAATTTCGTGAGTCTTTCAACTCGCTCGTCCGTCCAGTTCATGCCGCAATCTCCGCCTGGTGCACGCGCTTGACGCGGAATCCATCATCCATGTCCCAGAAGGTTCCGGAACCCAACTTTCCTCGTGTTGTCGGTGACTGTTTCCGCCGCATGCAGTGTAGTAATTCGTCATTAACCTAGTGTGAGCCTGACTCCGTGACAAGAGTCGCCGAATCATCGTGAATCGAATTTCAGGCTTTTCCCCAACTTGCTATCCACCGATTTTTTATCGATGCGATCTCATCAAGAGGGTTTCCAAGAACATCTCGGTACGATCCGGTTGCAATACCTTTGCCCCTATGTTTTGTTGACAACGCTGGCGGAAGCCGGAATAGTGCAAATGCCGCCGAAAGGCGGCATTTTTGATTTTTCCACCGGTTTTTCGGTGGTTGGCATGCAACATCGTTCAGACTTCAAAAAGCCGCTCGAAAGGATTTTCCGTCATGGCTCAGACATCAACGCCGCTGTTCAACACGTTTTCACGTGCGCCGCTGCGTTTCGAGCGAGGCGAGGGCCCGTGGCTTTATACTGAAACAGGCGAGCAATATCTCGACTTTGCCGGCGGCGTCGCCGTGACGTCCTGCGGCCATTCGCATCCGCATCTCGTCGAGGCGTTGAAAAGCCAGGCGGAGAAAGTCTGGCATCTTTCGAACCTTTACGAAGTTCCCGGCCAGGAACGCCTGGCCGCAAGGCTGGTCGAGGCGACATTTGCCGACAAGGTATTCTTCACCAATTCCGGTGCTGAAGCGCTGGAATGCGCCATCAAGACGGCTCGCCGCTATCACTATAGCAAGGGCCATCCGGAAAAATTCCATATCATCACGTTCGAGGGTGCCTTTCATGGCCGCACCATCGCCACCATCGCGGCGGGCGGCCAGGAAAAATATCTTGAAGGCTTCGGCCCCAAGGCGCCCGGCTTTGACCAGGTGCCGTTCGGCGACCTCGACGCCTTGAAGGCGGCGATTACCGACAGCACGGCTGCATTGCTGATCGAACCGATCCAGGGCGAAGGCGGTATCCGCGTCGTCGGGACCGAGTTCCTGCGTGAATTGCGGGCAATCTGCGACGAAAAGGGCCTGCTGCTCATTCTCGACGAAGTGCAGTCGGGCGTTGGCCGGACGGGCAAGTTCTTTGCCCATGAATGGGCTGGCCTCACCCCCGATATCATGGCGGTGGCCAAGGGTATCGGCGGCGGCTTTCCGTTCGGTGCCTGCCTTGCCACAGACGAGGCTGCGTCCGGCATGACGGCTGGCGTGCACGGCACGACCTATGGCGGCAACCCGCTGGCCATGGCGGTCGGCAATGCCGTTCTCGATCTGGTTCTGGCCGATGACTTCCTGCAAAATGTCCGCGATGTAGCTCTGGTCTTCCGCCAGGGTCTGGCCGGTCTGAAAGACCGTTTTCCAGGCGTGATCGAAGACGTGCGCGGCGAAGGCCTGATGCTCGGCATCAAGGCTGCGGTGCCATCCTCCGAACTGCTGCATGCAATGCGCCACGAGCATATCCTGGGCGTTCCGGCTGGTGATAACGTCATCCGCCTGCTTCCGCCTCTGACGCTGACTGCCGAACAGGCCCGAGAAGGCCTCAAGCGCATCGAACAGGCCGCAGAGGCCTTGTCCGTGCAGGCCGCCCTCAAAATCGCTCAGGCATGAACGACAGGTAACACCATGGCATCCCCGAAACACTTCCTCGATCTCTCGGCCATGACGTCCGAGGACCTTCACTCTATTCTGTCCGACGCCCATCAGCGCAAGACCAGGACCCGGGCCGGAACAGCGGATAAGCCGCTGGCCGGCAAGATGCTGGCGATGATCTTCGAAAAGCCATCGACCCGCACCCGCGTCTCCTTCGATGTCGGCATGCGACAACTGGGCGGCGAGACGCTGTTTTTGTCCGGCACGGAAATGCAGCTTGGCCGCGCCGAGACGATTGGCGATACCGCCAAGGTTCTGTCGCGCTATGTCGACGCGATCATGATCCGCACCACCGATCACAACCGCCTGCTGGAACTGGCCGAGCACGCCACTGTTCCGGTGATCAATGCGTTGACCGACCTGACCCATCCCTGCCAGATCATGGCTGACATCATGACCATCGAGGAACATCGCGGCCCGATCCGGGGCAAGACGCTGGCCTGGACGGGTGATGGCAACAATGTCCTGCATTCGCTGGTGGAAGGGGCGGCCCGCTTCGGCTACCGGATGAACATGGCAGTGCCAATGGGCTCTGAGCCGGAAGACCAGATCCTCAACTGGGCGCGCAACAATGGCGGCGAGATTATGCTGTGCCATGATGCCGACCGGGCCGTGACCGGTGCCGATGCCGTGATCACCGATACCTGGGTATCGATGAACCTGGAGCACAAGGCACGCGGCCATAACGTATTCCAGCCCTTCCAGGTCAATCCCGCCCTGATGAAGCAGGCAAAGCCCGATGCATTGTTCATGCACTGCTTACCCGCTCATCGCGGGGAAGAAGTGACCGATGAAGTGATCGACGGGCCACAATCGGTCGTGTTCGACGAGGCGGAAAACCGGCTGCATGCCCAGAAGTCCATTCTCGCCTGGTGCTTTGGCGCGGTTTGACGGTTTCAGGCTGTTGAAAGCCTTAAATAGCGGGGTTGCAGGATGCGCTGCCCCGCGAGATTGCGAGAGCATGGCTGATGCGCAATTTTACCGCTTGATCTTGAAGCGGTAAGATACCATTTGTCCGTCTTGTTTCGAGGCATGGGCTTTTCCTCGGTTCGGACAGGTCGCTGTGAACCTACCTTGACCAAATAATCGTCATGCAGTCATTTTAGATTGCAGCGCCGTGCGGTAGATGCATGGCGTTGCCCTGCATTCATCCAGGGATGCATTCGTGCCAGGAGTTGTGCCATGACAGACAAATTGAGCGCGTTGGGCGAGTTCGGCTTTGCCGGCGATGACCGGGTCGTGCCCTTCCAGGTCGATGGTCTGGATGTGCGGGGCCGCGCGGTCCAGCTTGGGCCTTTGCTCAACACCATCCTGGATCGGCATGACTATCCACCGGCTGTTGCCCGCCTGCTGGCCGAGGCGATTGCGCTGACGGTGCTGATCGGTACCTCGCTGAAATTCGAAGGCAAGTTCATCGTGCAGACCAAGAGCGATGGCCCGGTCGATTTGCTGGTCTGTGATTTTGCCACGCCGGAAAATGTCCGTGCCTATGCCCGCTTTGACGAAGAGCGATTGGCGCAGGCACTGGCGGACGGCAAATCGACACCGACCGACCTGCTTGGCGCGGGCATCCTGGCCTTTACCATCGATCAGGGCAATTACATGCAGCCCTATCAGGGCATCGTGCCGCTGGATGGCTCCTCGCTGGAAGACATTGCCGGTTTCTATTTTCGCCAGTCGGAGCAGATCCCGACGCGGGTGCGTCTGGCCGTGGCCGAGCTGTTTGATCGAGATAGTTCCGGCAAGCCGCGCCATAGCTGGCGCGCTGGCGGGTTGATCGCGCAATTCCTGCCGGAGGCGCCGGAGCGTATGCATCAGGGCGACCTGCCGGGCGGTGATGGCGACGATAACAACTATGACGGTCCGGATGATGACAATTGGGCGGAAGCCCGGATGCTGGTGGAAACCATCGATGGCGACGAATTGACCGATCCGCAGATCGGCACCGAACGGCTACTGTTCCGGCTTTTCCATGAGCGTGGCGTCCGGGTTTATGAACCGCAAGCCGTTCATGATCGGTGCAGTTGTTCCCGCGACAAGATCAAGGGCGTGCTCAAGGGCTTTACCGCGGAAGAAATCGCCGCCAGCGAAGAAGAAGGCGAGATTTCCGTGACCTGCGAGTTCTGCTCGACCACCTATAAATACGAGGCCGATGAAGTGACGCCCGCATAATCTGCGGGTGCTCAACGGATCAGGATTGCCCTGAAATCATTGACATTGGTGCCAGTCGGGCCGGTCTCGAACAGGTCGCCCAGCGCTTCAAAGGCGCTGTAGCTGTCATGGGCATCGAGCAGGTGTGCGCCATCCAGCCCCAGTTGTTTCAACCTGATAATGCTGGTGCCATCGACAAAGGCACCAGCATTGTTTTCTGTGCCATCAATACCATCGGTGTCGGCGGCCAGTACCTCGATACCGTGACCAGCCTCGATATCGTGACCAGCAATGCCCAACGCCATGGCGAGCGCGAAAGCGCCGTTGCGCCCACCGCGCCCTGTGGGTTGCACCCCTTGGTTTTTCATGGTGACCGTAGTTTCGCCACCGGACAGCAATACCACGGGCTTGGGAAATGGCCGGTCCTTGGCCGCGATTTCACGGGCTAGCGCGGCATGAACGCCAGCCACATCGCGCGCTTCCCCCTCGATACTGTCGGACAGGATCGCAGCGCGCACGCCAGCCGCTTCTGCGGCAAGCACTGCTGCCTCCAGCGAGACGCTGGCTGACGCGATGACATGATGCCGGTTGCGGGCAAAAGCGGGATTGTCCGGCCGGGGCGCATCGGCGGCTTGAGAATTCAGGTGATCCAATGCCGTCTGCGGCAGGCGCAAACCATAGGCGCGAACAATCTCCAGCGCCTGATGACGGGTCGAGGCATCCGGCACGGTCGGGCCAGAGGCAACATGCGCCGCATTGTCGCCGGGAATATCGGAAACGATCAGACTGACGACGGGTGCTCTGGTCAAGGCCGCCAGTCTTCCACCCTTGATCGTTGACAGATGTTTGCGCACCACGTTCATCGCGCTGATCGGCGCACCGCAGGCCAGCAATTGCCTGTTAAGGTCGATCTCGTCTTCCAACGTCATACCTGTCGGAGGAGCGGGCAGCAGTGCCGAGCCGCCGCCGCAGATCAGGGCAATCACCAGATCATCAGGACCAAGCGGGGCAATGGCTTGTTTCAGCCGCTCAGCTGCGACGAGACCATTGGCATCAGGCACCGGATGGGCCGCTTCGAGCAGTTCAAGTTTGGCGAGCGGGCAGCCATAGCCGTATCGGGTAACGACGACGCCTTCCAGCGGGCCGTCCCATAGCGTTTCAAGGGCTGCGGCCATCTGGGCGGCACCTTTGCCCGCGCCGACTACTACGGTGCGGCCTTTCGGCCTTGCGGGCAAATGGGTTCGGATACCATTGAGCGGATCGGCCGCGGCAACGGCGGCAGCAAACAGTGAGGCCAGAAAGGAACGGGGGGCAAGCGTCAGCGGAGCCATCACCAAACTTATGCAGCCCTCGCCTTGGCAATCGCCTCCTTCAGGGCTTTTTCATCCAGCGCGCCGGGATAGAGCGTCGTGCCGATGACGAAGGATGGCGTACCGCGAAAATTCAGCGCTTGCGCCTGGAGCCAGTTGCGATCGAGCAAGCGCGAAATCTTATTGCTGTTCTTGTTTGCCGCAGCCTTGACCTCTGCCATATCGACACCAACGCTTTCAAGCGCCTGGAAAACGGAATCCTGCGTCAATCCACCCTTGAGATTGAGCAGGGCATCCTGCGCCGCCTGGTACTGGGCAGGGTTTGCAATGGCCAGCACGGCCTGAGCCGCAAAAACCGATGGCGGCCCGAAAACCGGCCAATCCTTCATCACCAGCCGCACATGACCGTCTTCCTTTACCACTTTGCTGACGACAGGATGATAGGTTTTGCAGTAGCCACATTGATAATCGAAGAATTCGGCAATGGTGACATCGCCTTTTGGATTGCCCAGCACGGGAATATCCTTGTCGAAGAAAATCTCCTGCGAGCCGGGCTGCTTGGCCCTCAGCAAACCGGGCGCGGCAAGGCAAGCGGCGGCTGCAACCAGTGTCCGGCGTTTGATCATCAGAGAATCCTCATTGTGAGCTTAGGCTATCATGGGTCTTGTCGGCCGATGTAAAAAAATCCTGTCCGGTACAGAGCGATCGGTCAAGCGCTGAAAAATGCCAGCAAATGCCGTGGCGATCAAAAACTGGCTTTTATAGCGGTGCGACCTCCAGATAGTGCTCCAGGAATTCCGACAGCAGGGTTGTCGGTACCAGCATGACCACGGTGATGGTCGAGACCAGCAGGGTCTGGCCATCCAATACTGCCGATGTCAGCCGGAACACGCCACCAACCAGGCCAAGCAGAAGCAACAGCCAGAGCAAGATCACCACCTGCCCGAGCCCCGGCATCAGGACGGATATGGCGATCAGCAGCGCATTGGCATAGGCAATCGGCAGTGCAAACCAGTTGGACGTCACCACTAAGGCGTTGAAGCGGTTGTCAATCGAGAAGAAGCGGCAGACGAAACCAACCAAAATCAGCGGCAACATCCAGCTGGCAAGATCGATCATCGTCATGCGCAGGAAAAACAGGGTCCGCGTCTGCGCATAGACCGGAATATCTTCCAGCAACGCCTGATACCAGAACACCCAGGAAAACATCATAGCCGGCAAGGACCAGGCGATGGACCAGAAGGAGCGGCTGACGCCCCGGTCGGACAGGTCGAGATAACTGAACCCCTGGCGGTCGCCCTTCAGCAACAGCCAGATCCCGGTCAGGTAGATTTCAACCTCCTTAAGCCCCGGCATGGGCAAACCAACTGCTGATGAAGGCGCCATATATGCCGGTCAACGCCTCCAGGTCCGGGACGGCGACCCGCTCATCGACCATATGCATGGTCTGGCCGACAAGGCCGAATTCCACCACCGGGCAGTAATCCTTGATGAAGCGGGCGTCAGACGTGCCACCTGTTGTCGACAGGGCTGGCGTTCTGCCGGTCATTTTTTCAATGGCCGCACTCAAGGACGAGATCAGCGCATTGTTGCGGGTCAGGAACACCTGGCTTGGCCGGTCGGCCCAGGCAAGCTCATAGGCAATTGGCGGGCGGCCCGGTCGCAGCAGCGGGTCGGCGCTGGCCGCATCAAGCCGGGCAATGATGTCTGCCCTGAGCGTCTCGGCGGTCCAGGTATCGTTGAAGCGAATGTTGAATTTGGCGCTGGCACGGGCCGCAATGACATTGGTAGCAGCATTGCCGACATCAATCGTCGTCACCTCGAGATTGGAAGGCTGAAAATTTTCCGTTCCCGCATCGAAGGCCGGATGCATCAGCGCTTCCGCAAGCTTGATCACGCCCCGCACCGGATTGTCGGCCAGATGCGGATAGGCGGCATGGCCCTGGACGCCCTTGACGACGATCTCGCCTGACAGCGAACCGCGTCGGCCAATCTTGATCATGTCGCCAAGCTGGTCTGGATTGGTCGGCTCGCCCACCAGGCAGGCATCCCAGCGCTCGCCTTTGGCGGCGGCCCATTCCAGCAATTTGGTGGTGCCGTTGATCGACGGGCCTTCCTCATCACCGGTTATCAGGAAGGAAATCGACCCCTTCGGCGCGCCATGGCTTTCGATGTGGCGGGCAATGGCTGCGACAAAGCAGGCGATGCCACCCTTCATGTCGACCGCACCACGCCCATAAAGCTCGCCTCCGGCGATCTCGGCGGAAAACGGCGGATAGGTCCAGTCCGCCTCATTGCCGACAGGCACGACATCGGTATGCCCAGCAAACATCAGATGCGGCCCCTCCGTGCCCAGCCGGGCATAGAGGTTCTCGACGTCAGGCGTGCCGTCTTCGCGCGCCACCATCCGCTCCACAGTAAAGCCCAACGGCTCCAGCATGGCGGCCAGCGCCGACAGCGCCCCGCCCTCGGCAGGCGTCACGGAGGGGCAGCGGATCAGGGTCTGGAGATTTTCAACAGGATCGGTGGCGGATGAATTGGCTGGATGCTTTGACATATCGATCTTGAGAACGAGGCAAGGGGAAAGGGCGGACGCAATCGCGACTGAAAGGGGCAGGAACGGCCAAGGATCGCCGTGTTCCTGCCCGGAAAGTCAGACGCAGATCAGTCCCGCAGCAACTCGTTGATACCGGTCTTGGAGCGGGTCTGGGCATCGACGCGTTTGACGATCACGGCGCAATAGAGGCTAGGCGCTGGCAAGCCGTTCGGCATGGTATTGGGCGATGGCATCGCGCCTGCGACGACCACGGAATAAGGCGGCACTTCACCATACATCACCTCGCCGGTGGCGCGGTCGATGATCCTGGTGGATTTGCCGATATAGACGCCCATGCCGAGCACCGCACCTTCACGAATGATGCAGCCTTCCACGACTTCGGAGCGCGCACCGATGAAGCAATTGTCCTCGATAATGGTCGGCCCGGCTTGCATCGGTTCCAGCACGCCACCAATGCCGACGCCGCCCGACAGATGCACATGACGGCCGATCTGGGCGCAGGACCCTACCGTCGCCCAGGTATCGACCATGGTGCCCTCGCCGACATAAGCGCCGAGATTGACAAAGGACGGCATCAGGATGGCATTGGGGGCAATGAAGGCCGAGTGACGCACGACCGCATTGGGCACGGCACGGAAACCGGCGGCCCGGAACTGGTTTTCACCCCAGCCTTCGAATTTGGACGGCACCTTGTCCCACCAGGTCGAAGCCCCCGGCCCGCCCTTGACGACTTCCATGTCATTGAGGCGGAAGGAAAGCAGCACAGCCTTTTTCAGCCATTGGTGCACGGTCCATTGGCCATCCTCTCCACGGGTGGCAACCCGCACCTTGCCCTGGTCGAGCAGGGCAAGCGATTGCTCGACAGCATCGCGCACTTCGCCCTTGGTTGAGAGGGTAATGGTGTCGCGATTGTCAAAGGCAGTCTCGATGACAGTCTGTAAAGAGGAGAGGTCCATGGCGCTCATGAGGATTCCTTAAACTTCATTGGCTAACGTCAAGTCCCGATGCCATCGGTCCTGCGTTGATAAACTGGTAATTTTCTCTACAGCGCCGTGCGCCATTTATGGCGCACAAAGGTTCGCTGTAGCACTTTACATCTGCTGCATAATTTTCTCCTGAAATCGATTCCGATTTAAGGAATTATGCAGTAGCGCATTGGCTTGCCCTTGGGAACCGTTCAGCGTCCTCTCAGACGCATGTTTTCCAAGGCAATGCCGCAGGTTTGATCACGGCATGGATGCGAGAAGTCAGTCGGCAGAAAGTGCCACCGCCGTCATAAATCCCACTCGATTGACGGGATCATGCAGCGGTGCGGCAAGAGATGAAAGGTTCGAAGATGGCGAAGATGCGCAATGGAAAACGGCGAAAGACGGATGGCAGCTGGGCGCCGCTGAAGGACAATCAGACGGACCGCCAGAATGCCCGGATCGTGCCGCAAACGCCGCAGACCTTGTCGCCATCCTATCGTCTGGCCTATGCCGATGAAGATTTCCTGTGCCGGGAAGAATTGCGCCCCGTGCGTTTGCAGCTGGAATTGCTGAAAACCGAAATGGTGCTTTCCGAACGGGGCATCAAATCCACCGTGGTGATGTTCGGCGGTGCGCGCATTCCGGCACCCGGCCAATCCGCCTGGGCGGCGCGCAACGACATACAGCGGCGCAATCTCGAAGCCGCATCGGTGTTTTATGATGAAGCCCGCGCCTTTGCCCGGCAATGCAGCCAATACGCGGCACGGTTCAACTATCAGGAATATGTGATCGTTACCGGCGGCGGGCCAGGCGTGATGGAAGCGGGAAATCGCGGTGCCGCCGACGTCGGTGCGCCATCGATCGGCTTGAACATCGTGCTGCCGCATGAACAGGCGCCCAATGCGTTCGTGACGCCGGACCTGTCCTTCAACTTCCACTATTTTGCCATCCGCAAGATGCATTTCCTGATGCGGGCCAAGGCAATCGTCGTCTTTCCCGGCGGTTTCGGCACGCTGGACGAAATGTTCGAGGCGGTGACGCTGATCCAGACCAAGCGTATGGCGCCAATCCCGCTCATCCTGTTCGGTCGGGAATTCTGGCACAGGATCATTGATTTCGACAGCCTGGCGGAGTTCGGAACCATTGCACCCGACGATGTCAAGCTGTTGAGCTTTGTCGAAACCGCTGACGAGGCCTGGGATATCATCGCCCGGCGGTATGAAATCGAAACGGCTGAAACCGCGTGATCGTATGGGACGACCTATACGGAAAAAAGGAAAAACCTGCCGTGCGGGCACACGGCAGGTTTTCCGGGAATCGCCATCGGAATGAGCGACGGCGATCAAGCGTGGCGCGCTGGTAAAGGAATGGGCCTTTCCTTTGCTCCTCTGACAGCGCCGTGCGGCATATATGGCACGCGACGCTGTAACGCCTTATATCTGCTGCATAATCTTTCCATGCGTTCAGAGAGATGACAGCCGATAGATCTGCGATCCGTTACCGGACCATGTTGATGACGGTGTCGAGCATGTCGGCTGCCGTCTGGAACACCTTGGAGTTAGCGCTATAGGCGCGCTGAGCGGCGATCATGTCCGACAGTTCAGACGCAAGGTCGACGTTTGAACTTTCCAGCGTGCTGGATTCGATGGTGCCGAAGCTGCCTGTGCCAGCAAAGCCGACGACGACGGTACCGGAATCTGCATCCACCTGATAGGCAGTGCCATCGACTTCCTCAAGGTTGTCAGGGCTGGCGACGGTAGCCAGAGCAATCTTGTAGGTATCTGTCGTGGTTCCGTCGGAAGAGACGGTGCTGATAACGCCATCGCTGCCGATCGTGTAGTCGGACGAGCTGCTGGCAGCACTGCCGTTTGCGCTACCCTCTATGCTGGTGGAGGTGGCCGTCTGGGTGATATCCGAAAAATCCAGATCAATCGTAAGGCCTGTCTCGGAATCGGTGAAGGACAGGGTGCTCGTGCTGCCGTCTTCCAACTCCCCTGTGCTATCGAAGGTCAATGTTGTCGAGCCTAGCTCACCATTATCATAGGGGAAGCTGGTTCCGTCATCATCGTCATTAGCCTCGTCATTGCGGTAGATCGAAACCTCCCACTCATCGTCATCGGTCTTGGTGAAATAGATGTCGTATTGGGTGGAGGCACCCTGCTCGTCATAAGTGACGATCGAAGACTTCGCCGTGTAGGTGGCATCCGCCGAGTTCGAAGACGGCGTATCCCCAGAAACGACTTCTTCATCGCTTTCCAGATTGCCGCTGACTTCGCCGGAGGTCGTGGCCGCTGCCGTGACCTCGCTCGTGTCAATTTTCACCGGTTCAAGACCGTCGAAACCATTGATGACAGAAGCCGGTTCGCCATTGTCATAGGAATAGCCCAGCAACGTGTAACCGGATGAGTTCACAAGGTAACCATCCTCGTCGATTTCGAAGTCGCCTTGACGGGTCAGGAAAACATCACCCTCATCGTTCTGGACAACGAAATATCCGTCACCGTCGATCGCCAGATCCGTCTCCGACGATGTCGATTCCAGATCGCCCGATTGGGATACTGTTTGGGTGGTCGTCGAAGTCGTTCCGCCATTCACCAAACTGGAAAAAGCAGTCTCCGTGCCTTTGTAGCCGGTCGTGCTCGTATTGGAAATATTATCCCCGATGGAGGTGAGTTTATTGGACTGCGCCGTCAGCCCCGATACCGATGAGTTCATTGCAGATGCAAGAGACATATAACGGTCTTTCTGTATAATTGTTGTCGTAGAGAATTGATGTCCATAAAAACTTGTGCGAGGCTTACGGCTTTTCTATTCGTTTGATTTTATTTCCTTAATTTAAATTCAGCCGCGAATTCACGTGGGTTGAAACGACCTTGGAGAATGATTGGACATGCAGCTGCGCGCTCGGCGAATCGAGGGCATGAAATGGAGACGGCAAGATGGGCGATGGCGGCCGCCCTGCCCTCTCTTGGAGCATGTGGAACAGCCGAAACCATTGGCGTTAATGGGCGGGGGAAGGCTTGCTCATTCTCGTCAATGAAGGCCTGACACCTCCAGTCATTTCGATTTTCGAAATATTTGATAGAATTCCTACCGATGCCCTTTCCAAAAAACTGGCCGGCATCACAGATTTTGTTCATGATTTGATCTAGTCTTCGACGACAAACCTGCTAGATTGCGCCCATGAACCAATTGCTTTCCGCCCTCAGCAGGCCCGCACTCGCCTATGGTGAAAACCAGTTCAGTTTCGGTGCCCTGGCGCTGATCCTGGCCGTGGTTATGCTCGCTGCTCTCTGGCTGCGTCTGCGTTTAAAACTTCGGCAAAAGGAGGATTTCGACCTCGAAGCCGCGGTTGCCGCCGAGCGGCAGGCGAGCGAGGATCGCCGTCTGGAGGCGCTGATGCAGGCGCAAGCCGAAATGCAGGGCCGGCTTGCCACCATGACGGATCTGTTCGGCGCCCGGCAATCGGAGTTCAACCGCAGTATCAACGAGCGGCTGGACGGCATGACCCACCGGCTGGGAAGCACGATTACCGAACAGACGAAATCCACCCATGACAATCTGCGCATCCTGCAGGAGCGGCTGGCGGTGATCGATGCCGCGCAGAACAACATCCAGTCCCTGGCAAAGGATGTGGTCGGGTTGCAGGCCATTCTGTCCAACAAGCAGACGCGCGGCGCCTTCGGTCAGGCCCGAATGGAAACCATTATTGCCGATGGCCTGCCGATGGGTGCCTATGCTTTCCAGGAAACGCTTTCCAACGGAACAAGGCCCGATTGCACCATACGGATGCCGAACGGTCAGCCGCCGTTGGTGATCGATGCCAAATTTCCGCTCGAAGCCTGGAACGCCATCCGCGATGGGGCGACGCCAGAACAGAAAAAGCTTGCGGGCCAGCAATTTCGACGCGACATGGAGGTGCATCTCAAGGATATTTCCGAGAAATACCTGATGCATGGTGAGACACAGGATACGGCCTTCCTGTTCGTGCCATCCGAATCGATCTTTGCGGAAATCCACGAGAATTTCGAGGGGATCGTCCAGCGCGCCCATAAGCTGCGGGTGGTGATCGTTTCGCCCTCCCTCCTGATGCTGTCGATCCAGGTCATCCAGGCCGTGCTGAAGGATCAGCGGATGCGCGAACAGGCTCACCTGATCCAGGGCGAGGTCATCCATCTGATGGAGGATCTCGGGCGGCTCGACGAACGGACCCGCAAGCTGCAAAGCCATTTCCTGGCCGCCCAGAAAGATGTCGAGATGATCCTGACCTCGACCGACAAGCTCAATCGGCGCAGTGCCAGAATAGAGGCGATGGATTTTGCCAGCGCGCCGGATCCGACGGCAAAGCCAGCACCACAAACAGATGCTAGCGTCGAGAGCCGGACCGGTCTTCTCAAGCTGCGCCTTGTTGACGAAGACTGATCCCTGCCGCAAAACAGAGCCCGAATCAGTCGGACCGGTTTCTTTCAGGCCCGCATCGTTCAAGCAGCATCGTCAGGAGTGCGCCCATGATTACCGTTTTCGGCTCCATCAACATGGATCTCATCGCGACCACCAGCCGTCTGCCCAAGCCAGGTGAGACAGTGGCCGGCAACGGCTTTGCCACGGCAGCCGGCGGCAAGGGCGCCAATCAGGCGCTTGCTGCACGCCGCGCAGGCGCCCAGGTGCGGATGGCTGGCGCGGTCGGCAAGGATGGGTTCGCCACCCCTGCACTGGCGCTTCTGGAGGAAAGCGGAGCGGATCTCGACAGCGTCAAGACCGTAGCGGAAGCAACGGGAACCGCACTCATTCTCGTCGGCGGTGACGGCGAAAACATGATCGCTGTCGTTCCAGGTGCCAATGGCAGCCTGACCAGCGCCGATGCAAGCGCCGCTATCAAGACCATGACCCGCAACGACAGTCTGGTGCTCCAGCTCGAAATTCCAGCCGCTGCCGTGGAAACCGCCCTGCATGAGGCCAAGGCCGCCGGTATCCGTACCATCCTCAATATTGCGCCGCTGACGGATGAGGCCGCGCGCCTCGGACGAATGGCCGATATCGTCATCGCCAATGAAACCGAGTTCGAGCGGCTGGCTGGCGAGACCAACATGGGGGCTGCGGAACGCGAGGCCGCCCTTGTCCGTATACACGGCGAAACCGGACAGATCCTGATCGTAACGCTTGGGGCCGAAGGCGTCATTGCCATCCGCGACGGCAAGATTGAGCGAGCATCCGGTCTGACCATCGAGCCGGTCGATACAGTCGGTGCCGGGGATACGTTCTGCGGTTATCTCGCCGCTGGTTTGGATGCCGGTCTTGGATTTGAACAGGCGCTGCACCGCGCTGCCGTCGCCGGATCACTCGCCTGTCTGAAGGCTGGCGCGCAGCCCGCCATTCCGCTAGCAGCAGCCGTCACGGAAAGGATCTGAGCCGGATCGGCGCCGTGCTTGACCTGCGCGGCGCCGAAGACCTGACTGCATAGTTTCAGGGCACGATCAGCGTACCCGCGCCATGTTCCGTGAAGATTTCCAACAGCACGGAATGCGCCGTCTTGCCGTTCAGGATGACAACGCCATGCACCCCTGCATTGATTGCGTCGATGCAGGTTTCGACCTTGGGGATCATGCCGCCGGAAATCGTGCCATCCTTGATCAGTGCGCGAGCCTGGGCCACCGACAATTCCTTGAACAGTTCGCCATTTTTGTCCAGCACGCCAGGGACATCGGTTAGAAACAGCAGCCGGTCAGCCCTGAGCGCACCGGCAATGGCGCCGGCAAAGGTATCGGCATTGATATTATAGGTATGGCCATCCCGACCGGGGGCGACGGGGGCGATGACCGGGATCATTTCCGACTTCGCCAGAAGATCGAGCAGCGTGCGATCAACCTCGACCACTTCACCGACAAAGCCAAGGTCCAGAACGCGTTCGATATGGGAATCCGGATCGATAACGGTTTTCTTGGCCTTTTCAGCAAACACCATGTTGCCGTCCTTGCCGCAGAGCCCGATTGCCCATTCGCCGGTCTGGTTGATCAGCGCGACGATTTCCTTGTTGATCGATCCGGCCAGCACCATTTCGACGATTTCGACGGTTTTCTGATCGGTGACGCGCAGGCCGCCCTCGAATTTCGATTCGATCCCCATCTTAGTCAGCATCGCGCCGATCTGCGGGCCACCGCCATGCACGACAATCGGGTTGACACCGGACTGTTTCAGCAGCGCGATATCGGCGGCAAAGGCCCGGCCCAATTCGGCATCGCCCATGGCGTGGCCACCATATTTCACGACAATCGTCTTGTTTTCATAGCGCTGCATGAAGGGCAACGCCTGCGCAAGAAGGCGGGCCTGGGTCTGGCTTTCGGAGGCGCTCATTGAGGATCCCTTCGGTTGGTTCGGCGCCTTTTACCTCAAGAATACGGCAGATGGAATAATCCAGACGGCACTGTTGATCGAAATGATATGGGGAAACTGCAATGAGCGCAGCTATTCCTGGACCATTACGCGAAGTGGATGCATGGATGAGCGATGAGATCGGGATATTGCTGGGGAAAATAGCGCTAAAGGACCGGATGGCCCTGTCAGAGCTTTATCGGCGCACCAGCCCGAAACTTTTTGGCATCTGCCTCCGTCTGCTGAAAGACAGAGGCGAGGCGGAAGACGCGATGCAGGAAATCTTCGTAAAAATCTGGCAGAGGGCTCAAAGCTTTGCCGCAACCGGCCATAACGCCATGGGCTGGCTTGGAACGATTGCCCGTTACCATTGCATCGACCGCCTGCGCACGAGGACACCAGTTGCCGCCGAACTCGACGAGGCATGGCATGTTGCCGACAGCGCACCAGACCCGGAACAGACCGCCAGCATACGCAGTGAAGGAAAGCGCATTGACAGCTGCATGGAAGCGTTGGAAGCTGATCGTGCCGCCGCCGTGCGGCAGGCCTATGTGGAGGGGCTTAGCTATCAGGAGTTGGCGGAGCAGTTCAATGTACCGTTGAACACGATGAGGACATGGCTGCGACGCAGCCTTTTGGCATTGAGAGAGTGCTTGGAAAGATGACGACACCGGATCAGAGCAAGGGAGACCGCTCCAGGGACGAGGTTCTGGCGGGGGAATATGTGCTCGGCGTGCTTTCGGCCAAAGGCCGTGTTGAGGTGGAGGCCCGGCTAAAGCGGGATAGGCCCTTCGCCGCTATCGTCCAGCGCTGGGAGGAGAACCTTTCACAGTTCAATGACGATTATGGCGTGGAATTGCCTCGACCGGAAAGTTTCCAGAAGCTGGAAGCCCGGCTGTTTACCGAGAAGAGCACCGGCCCCGCTGGTCCCTGGGTAAGACTTTGGCATTCCGTCCCCTTCTGGCGCGGCCTGTCGTTGACCAGTCTGATCGCGGTCGCCAGTCTGATCGGCGTCGAGCTCGGCGTCTGGGAGAGCCGTTACGGCGCGCGCCCGCTGGTGGCGGATCTGGAAACTCAAAATGCAGATTTGTCGCTGGTTGCCAGCTATGACCGGCAAAGCGGACGGCTGCGCGTCACGCCAGTCGCGTCGCGTGCCGAGGGCCAGAAATCGCTGGAATTATGGATGGTCGAGGCGAATAAGCCACCGCGCTCGCTTGGCGTGCTCCCGCAATCTGGCGAGGGTGAATTCCTGGTTCCCGACAGCATGCGCCCACGTCTGAAGGATGGCGTCACGCTCGCCGTCAGCATTGAGCCTTTCGGTGGTTCGCCGACGGGGACGGCGACAGGGCCGGTGATCGCTTCAGGCAAAACTCATATCCCTTAAGAGAAATAGTGCTTTAAAATCAAAATATTAAAAGTCATTTTCATTTTTCTGCACCGAACCTGAAACTCTTTTTCCCAAACCTCCGTCTTTACCATTGTCCCCGCCATTGCGCGGGGACGTTACAAAAGCCTGCGTCTGACGGCGCCATCCAAGGCTGCTGTAACGGTTTTCAATCTGCTGCATGGTTTCTGGCCGATCGCGCCTGCGGCCATGCGAGCCAAAGACATAATCAACCGGGAAGAGGACCTAGACCCATGACCAAGACCACCCTTCGCCTGCTGGCCGCCGTTTCCATCATTGCGGCCGGAAGCGCCGTGGCCTTTGCCAAGAACCCGATGGTCGGTGGCGCCGCCATGTATGAAAACAAAAATATCGTTGAAAACGCCGTGAATTCCAAGGATCACACGACCCTTGTCGCCGCAGTCAAGGCGGCTGGCCTGGTCGAAACACTGGAGGGCAAAGGCCCGTTCACGGTCTTTGCGCCCACCAACGAAGCCTTTGACAAATTGCCGAAAGGTACGGTGGAAACCCTGCTGAAGCCGGAAAACAAGGAAAAGCTGACGAAGGTGCTGACCTGCCATGTGGTTGCCGCCGATGCCATGTCCACGGCCATCGAAAAGATGATCAAGGACGATGGTGGCGAGCATGACGTCAAGACGGTTGGCGGCTGCGTGCTGAAGGCCAAGGAATCCAAGGGCAAGATCACCCTGACGGATGAGACCGGCGGCGTTGCCCATGTGACCATCGCCGATGTGAAACAGTCGAATGGCGTTATCCATGTCATCGACAAGGTCTTGCTGCCGAAGATGTAACCCCCTCACAGTCCGACCTGGAAGAGCGGCTGGCGGGCCGCTAATCCGGTAAAGACTGGCAGTTTCGGCAGTGCCCGGCGGTAGAGTGCCACCTACCGCCGGGCTTTTTTTGCCATTTCGCCAGCCAAATACCAGAAGACAAAGCCTCCACCCGCAAGCCCAACGGTTACCGCAAGGCCGGGAGGTGCATTACATCAGCCGAAATGCCCGACGGTTTCGCAAATCGCCGCACGCAATTCTTTCAATCCGTTGTCTTTTTCCGAGGACGTCGAAAGGACGAAGGGATAGGCTGCCGGACGCTTGCGGATTTTCTCGAGCGTTTCCTCGATCAGACGCGGCACGCCCGCCTCCTTGATCTTATCCGTCTTGGTCAGCACGATCTGGTAGGACATCGCCGCCTTGTCGAGCAATGTCAGTACATCCTCGTCATTCTTCTTGATGCCGTGGCGGCTGTCGATCAGCAGATACACCCGCTTCAACGTCGCCCGTCCGCGCAGATAGTCGAAGACCAGCTTGGTCCACGCATCCACATGGTCTTTGGGTGCCTTGGCATAGCCATAGCCCGGCATGTCGACCAGCGCCATCGGCGGCAGGTCATCGCCCTCTCCGCTATAGCCCTCGGGAACGAAATAGTTCAGCTCCTGAGTCCGGCCAGGCGTGTTGGACGTGCGCGCCAGGCCCTTCTGGCCGACGAGCGCATTGATCAGCGATGATTTCCCCACGTTGGAGCGCCCCGCGAAGGCGATCTCCAGCGGGCCTTCCGGCGGCAGAAATTTCATCGATGGCACGCCGCGGATAAAAATCCATGGCCGGCCAAACAGCGGCTGGTCGCTCGTTGCCTTTGTTGCAGTCATCGTCTTCTCTCCTGCGGCAGATCCTGATCCACAGATCAAACAAAAACCCCGGCGCGAGGCCGGGGCTTTGCTGTCATCTGGCCTGATTACTTCGTCTTAGCGGATTTTCGCCGCAAAAGCCCCTTGAGATTATCGAATAGTTCGATCTTCACCCCATGGCGCTTCATGATGATCGACTGCTGCAACACCGACAGCGTATTGTTCCAGGCCCAGTAAATCACCAGACCGGCCGGGAAAGACCCGAGCATGAAGGTGAAGACCAGCGGCATCCAATTGAACAACATGGCCTGGGTCGGGTCCGGCGGCGTCGGGTTCATGCGCATCTGCACGAACATGGTAATGCCCATGATGATCGGCCAGATGCCGAGATGCAGCATGGCGGGCGACTCGAACGGCAGCAGGCCGAACAGGTTGACAAAGCTGGTTGGATCTGGAGCCGACAAGTCATGAATCCAGCCAAAGAACGGCGCGTGGCGCATTTCAATAGTGATATAAATCACTTTGTAGAGCGCGAAAAACACCGGGATCTGCAACAGCAGCGGCCAGCAACCGGCGACCGGATTGATCTTCTCGGTCTTGTAGAGCTCCATCATCGCCTGTTGCAGGGCCATACGGTCATCGCCGTGCTTGGCCTTCAACTCTTCCATCTTCGGCTGCATGCGCTTCATATTGGCCATGGACGCATATTGCTTGCTGGCCAGCGGGAAGAACAACAGCTTGACGGCGATGGTCGTCAGCAAGATAGCCACACCGAAATTGCCAACCTGACGGAAGAAGAAGTCCATCAGTTTGAACATCGGCTTGGTGAGGAAATAGAACCAGCCCCAATCGATCAGAAGATCGAAACGTGGAATGTCATATTGCTGCACCGTGTCTTTGGCACCGGCAAACAGATTGGTAAACGCCTGTCCGAACCAGGACTTGTCGAGCGCATAGCCATCAACAACAGGAACTTCCTTGGCGCCGGCAAACAGCAGCGTCTTCAGCGTGGTCGATTGGCCCGGTGCAATCGTCACCGGATCGTTCTTGTAATCCGCCTGGAAGCGAGCCTGGCCATCGGTAAAATGCGAGAAGCGGGAATCATAGGCCAGCGCCTGCGGTGGCACGAGGGTCGCGGCCCAATATTTATCGGTAATCCCGAGCCAGCCACCGGTTGCCTTGGCATTGGTCTCGTTTTCTTTTTCGATAGCCGCATATTTTGCTTCAACCGAGGCAAACTTCCCGTCGCCCGAGCCCATCACGCCGATGAAGCCTTCATGCAGCACATAGGTGGAGGCAACGGCGGGCTTGTTGTAGCGGGTAACACGGCCATAGGGGGCAAGGCTGACGTCAGCGCCCCCGGCATTGGCAACCGTGTCTTCGATCGTGAACATGTAATGCTTGTCGACCGAAATCTTCCGGCTGAAGGTGAGGCCGGCTTCATTGGTATAGGTCAGCGTTACCGGGGTGGTTTCGGTCAGTGTCTGGCCATCCTTGACCGTCCAGACCGTTGATGGCCCTGGAACGCTGCCGGATTTCTCGCCGCCGATAAAGCCGATTTCGGCGAAATAGCCGTCCTTGGTATCGGCCGGATTGAGCAGGGTAATGATCGGGCTCGTCTTGTCGACGGTCTCGTGATAGCCCTTCAGGCGAAGATCATCGAGCCGTGCACCCGTGAGATTGATGGAGCCGGACAGCGCTTCGGTATTGATTTCAACCCGAGCCGACTTGGCGACAGCGTCTTCGCGGCTTGTCGTGGCGCTGGCCTGGGTCTGACCTGGCAGGGCACCATTGACGGCCGCCCCCGGCGTTGCCTGAGTGGCCGGGGTCTTTGCCTGTTGTGCCTGTTGGGCCTGCTCAGCCTGTCTTTGCGCCTCGATCCGCGGGTTCATGTAGAAGAACTGCCAGCCCAGGACGACCATCACCGACAGTGCAATCGCGATGAGATAATTGCGGTTGTTTTCCATCATACTTTCCTGGAACGGGCCGTATCTTGACGCCGAACATTGGATTTTTCTTGAATACGGCGCTGCAACACGTCCCGAAGCTCGCTAAAAGGAGCCGCAAGCACGTCGCGTCGCGCAACGATCACATAGTCATGTCCGGGCTGCATTGCAAAGCCCACGCCAGTCCGCACAGCTTCTTTTAACCGGCGTCGCATACGATTGCGCTCGACAGCATTGCCATGCTTTTTCGTGACGGTGAAACCGACGCGAGGCGGCGTATCGGGCTCGGCCCGATCCAGCACTTCTAGGAGAATGTAGCGCCCCTTGCGTTTTTCGCCGGCGCGAACAGCAAGAAACTGCGGGCGGCTTTTCAGCCGCCCGACAGTTATGGATGTCTTAAGTGACGTCATAAGCCCGGCGCTTTCATCGGGCCAACCCAGCCTTAAGCCGAAAGACGTGCGCGGCCACGAGCGCGACGAGCACACAGAACCTTGCGGCCACCCTTGGTTGCCATGCGAGCGCGAAAGCCGTGACGACGTGCGCGAACGAGCTTGGACGGTTGATAGGTACGCTTCATTTTTTTAAATACCGCGGTGTGCGGCCCTTCTTGGGTTTGCAACGAATTGCAAGAGCGTTAGGATTACGGCAAGCATTACGGGGCCGCAGAACGGGAAACCTATGCAAGCCGCGCGGCTTATACGGAGGATAGAGGCGAGAGTCAATCTTGCCGGGGCTTTCCGGGGGGCAGAACTCTGGCAAAATCCGCCGGAACCGGGCGTTTTTTGCTTGTCGCCATTCAAGCGAACGACTGCCAGACCCACCATCATGCCTTACTTAAAATGCCAGAGCGAACCTGAATACACCATGTTTGATGGATCGCGCTGGAACCGAAATCTTTGCTGCACCGCATTTTACCGGATGCATGAGGCATGGTATGCTGTGATCTAAATGATGCGGCACAGCTGGCAAACGGTACAGAAAACCAAAGTACCACCCGGCAAAATGAGGCTAGTCGATGGGCAGGCGAAAGGCACAGGACGCAAAGCAGGCGCAGGCAGCGTCGATGCCCAGCCGGTTGCGCGGCCTTTCCGGCAAGCTGCTGGTGTTGACTGTGGTTTTCGTCCTTGCGGCGCAGGTGCTGATTTTTGCGCCGTCGATTGCCACGATGCGCCTCAATTGGCTGAAAAACCATATCAACAAGGCCGCGGCCGCCGCAGTGGTGATCGATGGGCTACAGCCACCTGAACTTCCCAAGGACGTCCAGGCCGACACCCTGCTTGCCACCGGAACCAAGGCGATTGCGCTCACCAAGGATGGTACGACGCGGCTGCTGGCCATGGCGGACATGCCACAGGAAGTGGATGGTCAATATGACATTTCCGATGTGGGGACATTGACGGCCATCAAGGACGCAGTCGACACCCTGCTATTCGGCGGCAATAGGCTGATCAGCGTTTCCGGCCCGATCGGCGATACGTCGATGCGGGTGGAAGTGGTGATGTCCGATGCGCCTCTGCATCGCGGATTATTGGCCTATGCAACGCGCATTGCCGTCGTGTCGTTGATCATTTCGGTGATCACCGGCCTCCTGCTGTTCGTGACGCTGAACCGGATGCTCATCAATCCGATTCGTCGGCTGAGCCGCAATATACAGGGATTTGCCAGCGATCCGGAAAATCCTGACAGGGTCATGGAAGTGGTCAGTGGTCGCGACGAGTTGGCCTTTGTCGCCCGCCATCTGGCCACGATGCAGGAGGACCTGCAAAAGACCCTGAGGCAGCAGAAAAGCCTGGCCGATCTCGGGCTTGCCGTTTCCAAGATCAATCATGACATGCGCAATATCCTTGCCTCTGCCCAGTTGATGTCCGACCGGTTGGTGGATGTCGATGATCCGATGGTGAAGAGCTTTGCGCCTAAACTGGTCCGCACGATCGACCGGGCCGTGGGTTATACGAGTGAAGTTCTGGCCTATGGACAGGCTTCGGAGGCCGAGCCCCGCCGGCGTCGGTTTGTGCTCTCCACGCTCAGTCAGGAAGTGCAGGATATTCTCGCCCTGGATAAGGGCATCGACTTTGTCGATCAGATTGCACCTGACATCGAAATCGATGCCGACAGCGAACAATTGTTTCGTGTCATCCATAATCTCTGCCGCAATGCTGCCCAGGCGCTTTCGTCCGCCATGATCGAAATGACCACCGCAACACCCCGCATCATGCTATCAGCCCACCGCATCGGCAGCGTTGTTGCAATCACCGTTGACGACAACGGACCTGGCCTGCCACGCAAGGCCCGCGAAAACCTGTTCACACCGTTTCGCGGCTCAGCCAGATCGGGCGGCACGGGCCTCGGCCTCGCCATCGCCCGCGAAATCGTGCTGGCGCACGGCGGAACGATCGCGCTGATGGAAAAACCCTCCTCTGGCACACAGTTCCGGATCGAAATTCCCGACAGGCCAGTGGCGCTCGACACCTTCCGGCTTCGAGCATAATGAAGCCGGATTCAAGGATGACGGAGAAAAGCCGAATTTCTTCAGACTATTAGAGACAAACTGGAAATCAAACCGGATTTTTTTATCGATTCCGCTTGCAATCAAACACGTCTCGCTTTAGAGGATCGGCACGCCAACGGAAACGACGGCGTCAGACGCACCCGTAGCTCAGCTGGATAGAGCACCAGACTACGAATCTGGGGGTCAGGAGTTCGAATCTCTTCGGGTGCGCCATTTTCTCCTTTAAAACGATTAGTCACCTGAACGCTCATGCGTTTATGAGCTCAGCACGTGCGTTTCTAAATGGTCGCTCATCCAGACGACTGGTGACCGGGCTTTCCGAAGCTGTTACTCAGTCTGGTGATGGGATCGATGAGGCTTTAAAATCAGCCCATCGCATTTTTGCTTTCAGTGACAATATGTCTCTCGCTGCGACACAATCATAGGGCGTAAATTTCGCCTTCACATTCCTTATATTACCGATACCTTCATTTTTAATTTATCAATTTGGGTCAATCCTCAGGCAGCCAAATATTGGGATGCCAGCCTGGGGGGCATAGTGATGAGTTTAAGGATTTCAACGCGATTAATGGTCATGGCAGGGGCGGCACTCATGCTTGTCATCCTTCTCGGCCTGTTCAGCTACAAGCAAACGTCCGTGGTGTTTTCGGCAGCCTCCGATACACGGCAGGTGTGGATGCCACGGATGGCGAAACTGGATGGCATTCAGTTTACCATGTTGCGCTATCACACGACGACGATCCGCAAGACCATTGCCGTCGATCCCGCCGAGATCAAAGGGCTGGATGACGAGTTCGCGGAAATGGATGCATCCATTCCGAAATCCTATGCGGACTTCCGCGCAACCCTGCGCAACGATGCTGAGAAGAAATTGTGGGGCGATTTCGAAGCCAAGTGGACCCGCTATCTCGAATTTCAAAAGAAGATCATCAGCGCCGTCGCCGCCAAGGATCAGGTTGCAGCAACCGCCGCAATCGCCCCAGCCCGTCAGCCGCTGGTCGACAGCTTCATTGCGCTTGGCGAAATCATCAAGCTCAACGATAGCGGTGCGGCAGCCTCAAGCACAGCTGCCGAGGCAGCCTATACGCAGTCCTCCTATGTTACCATTGGTGTCATTCTGTTCGGCGTGCTGTTGATGAGCATCTTGACCGGCTGGATCATCCTGGGCGTGTCACGCCCTGTGACCCGGATGGCAAAGGTGATGCTGCATATTGCCGATGGTAAGCTGGATGTCACTGTACCCGACGCCGACCGCAAGGACGAAATCGGGGAAATGGCTGGCGCCGTCGAAGTCATGCGGCAATCGGCCCTGGCGAAAGTTCAGCTGGAAGCGCAGACCGAACAGAACCGGCTCAATGCCGAACAGGAACGCAAGGATGTGCAGCGCCGCGCCGAGGAAGATGCGGAACGCCGCCTGAACGAAGCCACGGGCGCGCTGGCCGCCGGCCTGAAGCGGTTGGCCTCCTGCGACCTTCTTTGCGAAATCGATCAGCAGTTCGCCGCCCAGTTCGAACCGCTGCGCCATGACTTCAATGCATCGGTCAACCAGTTGCGCTCCGCGCTCGTGGCCGTTGGTCAAGTCGGCAAGGGTGTAACCAATGGCAGCGGTGAAATTTCGCAAGCCTCCGACACGCTGGCCAAGCGCACTGAACAGCAGGCCGCCTCGCTAGAGGAGACTGCCGCCGCGCTGGAGCAGATCACTTCCAACGTACAGGCGACGTCCAAGCGGACCGGCGAAGCCCGCAATCTGGTGCGCAATGCCCGCCAGCATGCCGAACATTCGGCGACTGTGGTCAACAATGCCGTCTCCGCCATGGAACGGATCGAAGATGCCTCGCGCAAGATCACCCAGATCATCAGCGTGATCGACGAGATCGCCTTCCAGACCAACCTCCTGGCCTTGAATGCGGGGGTCGAGGCCGCCCGCGCTGGTGAAGCAGGCAAGGGCTTTGCCGTCGTTGCCCAGGAAGTGCGCGAACTGGCGCAACGTTCCGCCAATGCCGCCAAGGAAATCAAGTCGCTGATCGGCAATTCGGAAGCAGCTGTCAGCGAAGGCGTTAAGCTGGTCAACGATACTGGCGAAGGCTTGACGACCATTTCCAAGGTGGTCGAGGACATGAACCAGCATATGGATGCCATTGCGACGGCCGCCCAGGAACAGGCCAGCGGTTTGGCGGAGGTCAATACCGCCGTCAATCATATGGACCAGGCGACCCAGCAAAATGCCGCCATGGTGGAAGAAATGAATGCCGCCGGGGCTGGTCTCAATCAGGAAAGCCGTCGCCTTTCGGATCTGCTCGCGCAATTTAGAACCGGAAACGATGTTGCCCAGCCAGTACGCTCAGCCCAGGCCTCGCCTGCGCCTGCTCCCAGAGCACAGGCCCCGCGCAGGGCCCAGCAGTCTGTTCCGGTCAGCCATGGTAATGCCGCCGTCAGCCGCGACAATTGGGAGGAGTTCTGATTTTCGCCATTGATGCCAGGCTCTCTTCTGCCTGATCGATAAACTCAAAAAAGCGCCGTACGTCTCTGACGCGCGGCGCTTTTCATTTAAGACCGTCTTGCATATCCGCACTTGGCTATTGAAGCGCAAGCAATCAGGCCCGGGCAATCATGGACAAACAATCACGGCAGAATCGATGGTCCCTTCGGGAAATCATCGGCCGAAATGAAGCCATCCTTATTGGTATCCAGACGGGTGAACAGCTTATCGAGCGCCGCATCGGCTTCGGCCTTGCTGATCTGGCCGTTTTCATCGGTGTCGACCTTCTCCAGCAGGCGCATCGCACCCATTGGACCACCCATTGGCCCCATCGCCATCATCGGGCGATGGCCATGCGGACCCCTGGGTCCACCCATTCGCTCGCCCTCCGGACCGCGTTCCTTTGCCCAGCGCTCCGGCCCTGGACGATGCGGACCACAACCGGCCATGCCGTCATCAGGCGGTCCCATGGCGTCGTCTTCTGCACCCGGGCCACCTGGCGGCGGCGGTGGTGGCTGATCCGTCGCCTCGTCAGGCTTTGGCCCGTTAGGATCGACTGGCGCAGCACCCTCAGGCGCCGGAGGCTTCGGCATCTCGGCACGCATGGCCTCCATGCGTGCTTCATGGAACTTGCGCAATTCACCCGGCGTCAGAACGCCGTCCTTGTCAGTATCGATGGCCGTAAACAGCTTGTCTTCAGCGTCCTTGGCCTCTTCCTTGGAAATCTTGCCGTCCTTGTTGGTGTCGAATTGCTGGAGGGCAAAGATGAACATCGCTGCCGGTCCATGCATCATCATCGGACGGGGACCGCAGGCGTCGCGCATCTCATCAGGCCGTGGTGGAGGTGGCGGTGGAGCCTTAACGTCTTTTGCAAATACGGCACCGGATGACGCGCTGACCAGCAGGGTAGCCGCCAGGGCAGCAATGGTCGTTTTCTTCGCACTCATGGAGTTTCCTTTCCTCGGTGCCACATCGTTTCAAGACCGGAAATCGGTTCTGTGATCGAACGATGCAGCCGTATAACCGTTGCAGAACACCGTAGGCCTGAGACAGGCTGTGATCTGCAATATCGAGAGGATAGGCACTCACCCCTGCGGCGGCCACTTAAGGTTCTGTAATGCTGGTTACTTTTTTGTAATGTCGTAGTTAATAACTATCTAGAGCAATAGTCCGATGCTCTAAGGCCTGTCTCGCTCACTTTGAACCTGCCAAAAGAGAGCAAAGGAAGCCCGCCAGATCGTCGGTGGCGTAATCGACATGCGCATGGCCTTCGTCACTATCCATCCGCTCCCAGCTTTCCAGCATCACGGCTTCCAGATTGCGCGGCACGAGCAGCACGGTTTTCATGCCCAGCGCCTTCGGCACGACAAGATTGCGCGGCAGATCTTCGAACATCGCTGCCTGTCCGGTATCAATCTGCTTCAGCCGGGTGAATGTGTCATAGGTCTGGCTGGCCGGTTTCGGCAGATAGGCCGCAGCAACGATATCGAAAATGTCGTCGAAATGATCGAGAATGCCGAGCGCCCTCGCCGCCGCCTCGGCATGTTCCACCGTGCCATTGGTGAAAATAAACTTCCGTCCCGGCAGGGCCTTGATCGCCTCGCCCAGAGCCGTATCTGGCAACAGGGCGGAATAATCGATGGCATGGGCCTTTTCCAGGAAATCATTTGGGTCGACGCCGTGATGGGCCATCAGGCCTGCCAATGTCGTACCATGCTCATGATAGTAGCGCTTTTGCAGGATGCGCGCGTCATCCGGCTCCATCTGCAACAGATCCGCGACATAGGCGGTCATGTTGCGATCGATCTGGGCGAACAGATTGATGTGATGCGGATAAAGCGTGTTGTCGAGGTCGAAGACCCAATCACGGATATGGGTAAAATCGGCAGGCTCTGGTGACGTTTTCGGTGTGCTCATCTCTCAGATGTGCCACAGGCCCGGCCAAAAGAAAATGGCCGGACCAAGACACCAAGAAGGATAAGGAGAATTTGCACCAGGTTTAAAGCCGCGCCAACCGTTCCGTCAGCAAGGCAAAGAACCCGTCAGCATCGACATCGCGCATTACCTTGGCATTGGGCGTGCGACCGGTCACGCGCCACCAGTCAACCACCGTCATGCCGACCGTCAGGTCTGATGCGGTTTCGATCTCCACATTGCAATCACGCCCGGAAAACAGCTCCGGCTGGAGAAGATAGGCAATCACGCTGGGATCATGCAGCGGTCCACCATCCGAACCGTATTTCTCGATATCGAAACGCTCGAAAAACTCCAGCCAGTCAACCATGACCTTGGCCACCCGTGTACCAATGGCGCCAATGCGGGCAACCCGGGCCTTGGTGGTCAAAAGCTGGTGGGTGACGTCCAGCGGCATCATCACGATCGGGACGCCCGAATCAAACACTATCTTGGATGCCTGCGGATCGACATAGACATTGAACTCCGCCGCAGGGGTAATATTGCCACCCTCGAAAAAGCCACCACCCATCATCACCAGTTCACGAATACGCGGTGCAATATCCGGGGCCTTTTGCAGGGCCAGGGCAATATTGGTCTGCGGTCCGAGCGTGCAGAGGGTAATGGTGCCCGCTGGCTCGCGGCGTATGGTGTCGATGATAAAATCGACCGCATGCTGGTCTTGAACCGGCATGACCGGCTCATCGACCTCGGCCCCGTCCAGCCCGGTCTTGCCATGCACATGTTCCGCCGTCACCTGGGGCCGCTCCAGAGGCTTTAACGCACCTTCATAGACCGGCAGGTCTGATCGGCCCGACAGTTCGCAGACGATACGGGCATTGCGGCTGGTCATCGACAGGGGAACATTTCCTGCAACCACCGTCAGGCCGAGGACGTCCAACTGATCGGGACTGGCAAGCGCCAGCATGATGGCTGCGGCATCGTCCTGACCGGGATCGGTATCGATGATGATTTTTCTGGGCTTTTCCATGCGGGCCTATCCTTGGATTGATAGGGTTTGATGGACGGGCAGCCGGGCTATTGTCAAGATCTATCGTGCCGGTCAAACGCTTGTTTACCGCCCTCGAGACTCCCATATCTTAACCAAAGTATAGACATGCCAACCACCGGAAACACAATCCCGCAACGACTGGCCCGCAAGGACCGACGTGTCGTCCGGCGGGGGCCAGACGAGGACAGAATGCGACGGACAAAATCCATCACCACACCCCTGCTGCTGGGTTTCGACATTACCGATGCCGTGTTGAGCCAGTTGGCCCGGACCAATGACGGCTATCCGCCCTATAATATCGAGCTTGTTCGCCGCACGAGCGACCATGAAGGTGACAGGCTTAGGATTACCCTTGCCGTGGCAGGCTTTTCCGAGAGCGAGCTGGAGGTTCTGGTCGAGGGAAACCAGCTGATCATCCGAGGCAGCCAGACCGAGCGGCCGGATGCCGATTATTTATTTCGCGGCATAGCGGCACGGAACTTTCAGCGCAGTTTCCTGTTAACGGACGGAATGGACGTTTCGCGCGCACGGATGCGAAACGGCCTACTGGTGGTCGAACTAATTCGTCCTGATACGCAGCAAATGGTAAGGAAAATTAATATTTCCGCCTCAGACTAGGATCATGGCGCTTTTGCACAAGCCCCTTGGACCAGGTCGGTTTCAGGAAAAATTATGCAAAAGATATAAGGTGTTACAGCAGATTTCGCGCGTCCTGGTGAAGGCTGTTGTGCCGCCGCTCCCTCAATGACGGAGAACCGGAATGTTGATTAAAGAAGCCACCCCCAACCTCTCGAAAAACGAGCTTGCGCATCTTGGCTCCGGTGAAGTGGGCTATATCCGTAAGATCCGTTATGATGAAGTGTCCCGCTGTTTTCCAGATGCCCCGGAAATCGATCCGCGCACAGATCTCTGGGCGCTGTTTGCCGCTGACGGCACACCAATCCTGCTGACCGACAATCGTTCCTCCACCTTCTTCAAGGCCGCAGAAGACGAGTTGAAAACCGTCAGCCTGCACTGAGCTTTCATCGATAATCATTGACTGAAAACACCCTGCGCCATGCATTGCGCAGGGTGTTTTGATTCGTGTTTTGGCTAAAAATGAGAGCGACCTTCGGGGAAGCCTAGAGTCTCTTCAAGGCCTTGTATTATGTCCTGCGGAAGGTCAAATAGGCCGATGAGCGGCCTTCGCGCCGGGCTTTGGCCTCATAGCGCGTGCCGGGCCAGCCCTCGTAGGGCTTCAGCCAATCGGCGGAGCTTTCGGCCAGCCAATCGAAACCGCCATGGTTGCGGCAATGCAACAGCGTCCAATTGACATAGGTATCGATATCGGAGGCGAAGCAGAAATTTGCTCCTGGTTTCAACACCCGGTGAAACCGCTCCAGGTTGACCTGCGAGACGAAACGGCGCTTCCAATGTTTGCGCTTCGGCCAGGGATCGGCGTAGAGAAGATCGATCTGGTCGATCGATGCCGCGGGAAGCCAGTCCAGCAATTGCGTGGCATCGTCGTCATAGACGCGGATATTGGGCAGGCCCTCATCCTCAATCACGGCAAGCAGCTTGGCCATGGAATTGACGAAGGGCTCGACGCCAATGAAGCCGGTCGTGGCATCCTGTCTGGCACGATGGGCCAGATGTTCACCCCCACCGAAGCCGATTTCCAGGCGGATGCGCTGCACCGGCACAGGAAAGAGTGTCTTCAAGTCACCAGGCGCCACCGACCCCAGGTCCAACTTGCGTTCGGGCAGGAGATGGGTCATCCGCTCGACCTGCTGGTCGCGGAGCGGCTTTCCCTTGCGGCGACCGAAAAAGGCTTCGGTCGCCCGGCTGCGGCGGTCTGCGGTCATTATACTCAGCCCTTCAAGGCATCCTTGAGCGGCTTGACCAGATCAAGCTTCTCCCATGCGAAGGAGCCATCACGGCCAGCTTTGCGGCCAAAATGCCCATAGGCAGAGGTCTTGGCGTAAATTGGCTTGTTCAGATCAAGATGACGGCGAATACCGGTCGGCGACAGATCCATCACGCTGCGAATTGCCGCCTCGATCTGGTCCTCGGTGTGTTTGCCGGTACCATGTAGATCGACATAGATCGACAGAGGCTGAGCAATGCCGATCGCATAGGCGATCTGGATGGTGCAGCGATCGGCTAAGCCCGCGGCAACGACGTTCTTGGCCAAATAGCGGGCTGCATAGGCGGCGGAACGGTCAACCTTGGTGGTATCCTTGCCGGAGAAAGCGCCACCGCCATGGGGAGCCGCGCCACCATAGGTATCGACAATGATCTTGCGACCGGTCAGGCCAGCATCGCCATCGGGACCGCCGATCACAAACTTGCCGGTTGGGTTGATATACCACTTGCAGTCATCGGCAACCTTCAGCTCGCCAAACGCTTCAAGAATATAGGGTTCAACGACCGAGCGAACCTTGGCAGAATCCCAGCTTTCGTCGAGATGCTGCGTGGAAAGCACGATGGATGCAACATCCGAAGGCTTGCCATCGACATAGCGGACAGTGACCTGGCTTTTGGCATCGGGGCCAAGCTTGCCCACGTCGCCCTCGCCCTTTTTACGGGCTGCCGAGAGAAGCTGGAGGATCTTGTGGGAGTAATAGATCGGAGCTGGCATCAGGTCCGGCGTTTCGCCACAGGCATAGCCGAACATAATGCCCTGGTCGCCTGCGCCTTCGCCGCCTTCGTGGTCGGCAGCCTTGTCGACGCCTTGAGCGATATGGGCCGACTGGGAATGCAGGAGAACGTCAATCTTGGCGGTCTTCCAGTGGAAGCCGTCCTGTTCATAGCCGATGTCGCGGATCGCCTTGCGCGCCGCAGCCTTGAACTTGGCAGGGTTGATCACCTCATTGCCGTTCTTGTCGGTCTTCATCAGGCTTGGCGGTAGGCGAACCTCACCAGCGATGACAACACGATTGGTGGTCGCCAGCGTCTCGCAGGCGATGCGGACTGTCCAGGGATCAACCCCGGTCCGTGCCGCTTCTCGATAGACCAGATCGACGATTTCGTCTGAAATTCGGTCGCAGACCTTGTCCGGATGACCTTCCGAAACGGACTCACTCGTAAACAGATAGTTTGAGCGCATGCGGGATTCCCCTCAATGAACCAGATACCCCTGTGATAAAGGCTCGACGCCTTAAAAACAAGGACACAACGACATAAATATATCTTTATGTCAGCAAGCCTTTCGTAAAGGTGACCAAGACATAAAAAAAGCGGCCTAATCGCCGCTTTTTTTTCGAGCCCTGAAGGGTCCCGGTTATTCCGCGTCTGCGTCGGCGGCAAGCGCCTTGACCAGATCGACGACTTTACGGCGCACTTTCGGATCGTTGATCTTCACGAAGGCGCGGTTCAGCTGCAAGCCCTCGGAAGACGAGAGAAAGTCCACGACATAGTTGGAGCTGGCCGCCTCGGAAAAGCCATTTGCACCTGCTACAACCTGTTCACCTGGCGCATCCTCGAAAAAGAACGAGACGGGGACGTTCAGAATGCTTGAAATATTCTGCAAGCGGCTGGCGCCGACACGATTTGTGCCTTTTTCGTACTTCTGAATTTGTTGAAATGTAATGCCGAGGCTCTCGCCCAGCTTTTCCTGGCTCATTCCAAGCATGGTGCGACGAAGGCGAATCCGGCTACCGACATGAATGTCGATTGGGTTTGGCTTCTTTTTGTTTTCGAGCATGTGACGATCCTGAAGAAAGTTAAAATTGATCTGAACCCGTAGCGCTTGCAACTTCATATAACGTTACGTTGTACACGCCAGCGCTTCAAGCGCTGGATTACAAGCACCACCAAGTTACAGCACTATGCATTTTTAGGGGTTTTTCGTCAATTCACTCTCGAAATTAAACCTAAACGAGAAATTACAGCCGTAGATAATAACAAAGCAGTTACCGCCCAAAAGTTGTATTTACTATGATTTACATTGGATTCAGGCGCGAATGATAGCGTAAAGGTTGCATTTTCTACGCCTTCAGCGTTCAATCGCAAACCCGAAAACACCCGCCCTCGCCCGTCAATTAAGGCAGAAATGCCATTATTGGCGGCACGAATAACGGGCAGTCCGGTCTCGACGGCGCGTAATCTTGCCTGTTGAAAATGCTGGAACGGACCTGGCGTATCGCCAAACCAGGCATCGTTGGTGACATTGATAATGGCATTGGCCCCGGACAATCCCTTAACCATTTCGTCTGGAAAAATGACCTCGTAACAGATCAGCGGATAGAGCTTCACCCCTCCCGGAAGGGTGAGCAGAGAGCGAGATGCACCTGGAGAAAAGCCTCCCGGCAGGTCGATAATGTTGGTAATGCCGAGCTTCGACAAGATGTCCTGCCATGGGACATATTCCCCAAATGGCACAAGATGGACCTTGTCGGCGGCCGCAAGGATCTGCCCCTGACTATCGATTGCATAGATCGAATTATAGTAGCGCGGGGCAATTCCGGCGCCCTGGTCTTCAGAGCGCACTGTGCCGGTGATCAGCACTTGGCCCTCCTGCAACGTCCCGGCAATTTGGCGCAAGGCATCAGGATTTTCGGTGAGGATGAAGGGAATGGTGGTTTCAGGCCAGACGATCACATCCGGGCGCGGCTGATCGGGTGGCGTTGGCACCGCTGTCAGGCGAAGATGTTTCTCGAAAATCGCAACGCGGTCGGTATCATCCATCTTCGCTGCCTGGTCTATATTCGGCTGCACCAGACGGATTGTCAGCTTGCGCCCTTCCGGCTCCGGCAGTGACAGCCTGTAGGCGCCATAGCCGAGATGGCCGCAGATCAATAATCCCGCCAGCGCCAAGCCGAGTTTTGCTCCACGGCGCGTGCCTAGAAGAGCGGGGGCGGCGAAAACGAAAACGGCAAGGGCAGAAACCCCGAAAAGACCCAGCACCGCAGCCGATTGCATCATCAGGGGGATGGGCATGGCGCCATAGCCGATGGCATTCCAGGGAAAGCCCGTCGCAATGAAGCTGCGCAGCCATTCGGTTATACCGAACATCGCTGCCAGCGCGGCAATCCGGCCAAGGCCTTCGGACCAAAGCAGGCGGGCGGCAAGGCAAGCCAGGCCATAAAACACCGCTAACACCGCTGGCAGACCAAGCACGGCCAGCGGCAGCGCCCAGGCAAATTCATCAGCCTCCACCATCAATGCATTGCCCAGCCACCAGAGCCCGGCAACAAAATAGCCGAAGCCGAACAGCCAGCCGATCCAGAAGGCGGACCGCAGTCCCCGCGACCAGCTTCGATCGGGATTGCCACTCACACCATCAAGCAGCCAGACGAGCAAGGTGAAGGACAAAAACAGCGCCGCAAAGAAGCCAACCGGCGGCAGCGCCAAGGCCCCGACCGCACCTGAGGCGATGGCAAGAAGGGCACGCCGCCATCCCGCCAGAAGCATGATTCTAGCCGCCAACCGTTCCATCTTCGCCCCCAAGACCTCTGCTGCATCATGCACGGCCCTACCACAGCCCTGCCTGCGTGAATCGAAAGGGCGGCAGTTCTTGTTGAAAACTACCGCCCTGCCTCAAACCATATGTGATCGGCTGCTGCATAATTTTCTCCTTAAATCGGACTCGATTTCAGGAGGAAATTATGCAGCAGATATAAAGCGCTACAGCGAACCTTTGTGCGCCATATTTGGCGCACGGCGCTGTAGTGGTCCGCTACTTGTCGTGACCCGATCCGACCGTCTGTAAATCGGCGCCTTCCTGCAAGCGCTTGGCAATCGGCGCCATGCGGGTGATGCGGACCTTTTTGACCCGTCGCGGATCGGCATCAAGGATATGCAGCTCGAAGCCCGCCACCGCCTGCACCACTTCACCGCGCTGCGGCACCCGGCCAATCGCGGTGGAGAGCAATCCGCCCAGGGTATCGACTTCGTCGATTTCCGCACTGATATCGAAATCAGGACCGATCACCTCGGCGATTTCCTCCAATTCGATGCGGGCATCGGCCAGATAGACATCCTGGGAGACGCGGGTGACCAGCGCCTCTTCCTTGTCATGCTCGTCTTCGATATCGCCAACCACCATTTCGACGATATCTTCATGCGACACCAGGCCATCGGTGCCGCCATATTCGTCGATCACCAGCGCCATCTGGGTGCGGGCAGCCTGCATGCGAGCCAGAAGGTCAGAGGCTTGCATGGACGGTGGCACGAACAGGATGGAGCGGATGATACCGGCGTCTTCCAGCGTCACGCCGAGATCGACGCAGGCGAGATCGAGGCCGTTGCCGTTCAGTGCCTTCAGGGTGATATAGGAGAGAAGATCGCGGATATGCACCATGCCGCGCGGATCGTCCAGCGTGTCGCAATAGACCGGCATGCGCGAATGGCCGGTTTGCTGGAACAGGGTCATCAATTCGCCGATGCTGGTCTCGACATCGACAGCATGGATATCGGAGCGCGGCACCATGACATCTTCGACGCGCACTTCGCGGAAGCGCAGGATATTATGCAGCATCGCCCGCTCTTCAGCGGAAAAGGCCTCTTCAGCGGCCCTGTCGGACATCAGCGCGTCGGCGATATCCTCACGCAGGCTGGCGCTGGTGGGTTTCAGTATCCGGGCGGCACGCGCCCAGAAAGATGATTGCGGCTTGTGGGCCGCGGAACTTCGCTGCGGACTAGACCCCTCTTCAGAGGAGGAGCTGTCCTGCTCCTTCGTGGCCTCACTGGCCGATCGTGTCGAAAAATCGCTCATTTTACCGTTCTATCAAACCGGGACTTGACCCGCATAAGGATCAGATAAGCCAAGACCGGCCAAAATGCGAGTCTCCAGTCCCTCCATCTCCTCCGCCTCATCCTCGGTCATGTGATCATAACCGAAAAGGTGGAGGAATCCATGGACCATCAAATGCGTCAGATGGTCCGTCATCGTTTTCTCCAGCTCCGCCGCTTCCCGCTCCACGGTCTGGCGGGCAATGACGATATCGCCCAGCATCGGTCCCGGCTTATCGCCGGGCTCTATCGGATAGGCCGGAAAAGACAGGACATTGGTCGGCTTGTCCTGTCCACGCCATTCGCTGTTGATCGCCTGGATCTCGGCGTCGCCGGTAAAGACCAGAGAGACCTCCGCCGGCATCGGTGCAAAAGGCTGGCCTTCAGCAGCAATGAAATCCGCCGCATGGTCCAAAATTCGTGTGCTCAACGCCTCAAGTTCCGCCTCATCCGGCCAGCCATCGGTCTCGATAGCAATCTGAACGTCAAGTTTCTTCATCAATGACACGCACTCAACCAAGGATACAGCAACAGGTTATTCCGGCTTCTCGCCTTCGACAGGCTGCGTATACTGAGGCTCAGGCTGCGCATATTGGGCATCATAGGCCCTGACGATCCGCCCGACAAGCGGGTGACGCACGACATCGATATCCTTGAAGCGCACGAAGGAGACACCTTCCACGCCCGCCAGAATATCCAAGGCTTCAACCAAGCCGGATTTGACGCCGCGCGGCAGGTCCACCTGGCTTGGGTCGCCGGTAATGATCATCCGCGAATTTTCGCCAAGCCGCGTCAAAAACATCTTCATCTGCATGGATGTAGTGTTCTGCGCTTCGTCAAGGATGATGGCCGCATTGGCCAGCGTGCGTCCGCGCATGAAGGCGAGCGGGGCAATTTCGATTACGCCCGCGGTAATCGCCCGCTCCACCTTGTCGCCCAGCATCATGTCATAGAGCGCGTCGTAGAGCGGCCGCAGGTAAGGATCGACCTTTTCTTTCATATCGCCGGGCAGAAAGCCCAGCCGCTCGCCCGCCTCGACCGCCGGGCGCGACAGGATGATCTTGTCAACGGCACCGCGTTCCAGCAATTGCGCAGCCTGCGCCACGGCCAGATAGGTCTTGCCGGTGCCAGCCGGACCGGTGCCGAACACCAGCTCGGACCGTTCCAGCGCCCGCATATAGGCATCCTGGGTCGGCGTGCGGGCAACAATGGTCTTCTTGCGGGTGGAAATCTGCGCCATGCTGAGTTTGGCCTTGCGCTCCATCGTCGGCAAGGTCAGCTGGTCATCGGCAGCCACCGCCATGCGGATCGCGCCTTCCACGTCGGAGGCCTCGACGCTGCCGCCGCTTTGCAGCCTGGCATAGAGGAAGTCCAGCGCCCGGCGCGCCTGATTGGTGGCCATGATATCGCCGGAGATGGAGACGGAATTGCCGCGCGCGCTGGCTTTGATATTCAGCCGCTGCTCCAGCAACTTCAGGTTTTGTTCGAACTGGCCGAAAAGCTCGCTGGCATGCCGGTTGTTCTCGAACGTCAAGATGAAGTGATTGGCGTCGGTCGCGGCGGTTTTGGTGTTGCGCGAGGGTGAGGTTACCACTTCTGGTGCGTTCAAGCGATCAGGCTCCCTATCGGAATTCAGTCCCGGCCCCCACTCTAACTCTCTGCCACCTCGGCAAACAAGCTGTTTGGGCCGATATCCGTGATTCGTACCTGAATAATGTCGCCTATTTGCGAAGGTTTTGCATCAACATTCACAGACTGCAACCACGGGGACCGGCCGATAATCTGCCCCGGCATCCGGCCCGGCTTTTCCAAAAGCAGGTCCATGGTCTGGCCCACCAGCGAGCGGGCAAAGTCATGCTGTTGTTTTAACAACAGTTCCTGCAACCGGGCGAGCCGTTCGGTCTTCACGTCCTCGGCCACATGGTCGGGCATGTCGGCGCCGGGCGTGCCTGGACGTGGCGAATATTTGAACGAAAAGGCCTGTGCATAGCCGATCCGCTCGACCAATTTCAGTGTGTCTTCGAAATCAGCATCCGTTTCGCCGGGGAAACCGACGATGAAATCGCCTGATATGGCGATGTCGGGACGCGCCTCCCGGATACGATCGACGAGGGCAATGTAATCGGCAGCTTTATGCCGACGGTTCATCGCTTTCAGTATCCGGTCGGAACCCGACTGTACCGGCAGATGCAGATAGGGCATCAACATCCGCAGATCGCGATGCGCCTCGATCAACCGCTCGTCCATATCACGCGGATGGCTGGTCGTGTAGCGCAACCGGGCAAGACCCGGAATTTCGGCAAGCTTGTAAAGAAGATCGCCAAGGCCCATCTCGCGCCCATCCGGTCCCTTGCCATGCCAGGCATTGACGTTCTGGCCAAGCAGAGTGATTTCGCGCACACCGCTTTCCACCAGCCTCTGGGCTTCACCCAGCAATTGAGCAAGCGGGCGGGAAACCTCGGACCCACGGGTATAAGGTACCACGCAGAAGGTGCAGAACTTGTCGCAGCCTTCCTGCACGGTCAAAAAAGCCGTGATCATCCGGCGCTTGCCGACGATCTTGGTCGGGTCAGGCAGATGCTCGAACTTGTCTTCCACGGCATAGTCGGTATCAACCACCCGCTCCCCACCCCGCGCCCGCCTCAAGGCCTGCGGCAGGCGGTGATAGGTCTGCGGACCGACAACCACATCGACGCCCGGTTCGCGGCGGACGATTTCCTCGCCCTCGGCCTGGGCGACGCAACCGGCCACGCCGATCATGAATTCCTCGCCTCTAGCGGCGCGGATCTTTTTCATTTCACGCAACCGCCCAAGCGCCGAATAAACCTTGTCGGCGGCCTTTTCGCGGATATGACAGGTATTGAGCAGCACGAGGTTGGCTTCTTCCATATCCTCGGTCGATTGATAGCCTTCAGCCACCAGCGCATCGGCCATGCGGCTACTGTCATAGACATTCATCTGACAGCCATAGGTCTTGATAAACACCTTCTTCTGCGGCGCAGGATTTTGCTGGGCAGACGTGTGTTCAACCATGGCGGACACCGGCTCTACCGATGCTGAAAGGCTTGAAATTTCCTGGGTCATGGCGCGCTTTTATACCAATGATCGGCATTAGCAAAGAGTGCCGCATCATCCCAATGAAAAGCGGCGAAACGAAAAGGGATAGACAGTCTGTTTTCTGTCGTCTGCTATTCGATCGTCCGACCCAGCAGCTTTGACAGCAGCATGCGGCGGATCTCCGCTTCCACCATAGCGCTCACCCGTTTGCGATTGCTGTCCTTGGTATAGGCAACCGGCACACCGAAACAGACATCGACATCCACCGCCGCCACCTTGAGCAGACCGGCCAGATGCGGTCCAAGCGTGACATCGCCTGGCCAACTCACCAATGGCCGATGGAAGCGGCCCATCGGCATGCCATGGATTCCCGTATAGGCAATGGCAACCGGCTGCACATAGACCACGCCCTCAGGAGCAAGCGGCACTGCCATGGAAGCAGCGCCAAACAGCGAGGATTTGACCGGCAGCAGCCGATTGCCGTCCGACGTCGTGCCTTCGGGAAACAGCACAACGATTTCACCATCCGCCATGCGGGCAGCAATATCGTTGACCTGTTCGCCTGAAGAACGCTTTTCCTCGCGGCGAATGAAAATGCTTTTTTGCAGCTTGGCCAGCGTCCCGAAAATCGGCCATTCCGCCACTTCCATCTTGGCGATGAACACCACATCGGCAATGGAACTCAGCACCAGAATATCCGTCCAGGAACAGTGATTGACGGCCAGCATCAACGGCCTTTGCCGTTCCGGCAGGCCATGCACCCGCACGCGGATACCGAGAACCAGACAGGCAATCCTATGCCAGTAGCGCGGCAACAGCCGTCGTATTTTCAGATCGAACGCCAGGCCAAGCAATTGCAGCGGCAGCATAATCAGCGTGACGGCGACAAGCAGCGCCAGCATGAAGACAGTTCGGATGGTGATGATCATGGCTGCCACGAACAGCCAAAGCTTGCCCTGCTCACGGCTCGTCCTTCGCCAATGGCACGCCATAGAGTTCCAGCCGGTGATCCACCAGCCGAAAGCCATGTTCTCGCGCGATTCGCTCCTGGAGCGCCTCGATCTCAGGTGAGCGGAACTCGATGACCACGCCCGTCTTCAAATCGATCAGATGATCGTGGTGTTCTTCCGGCATCGTTTCGTAACGGGAGCGCCCATCGCGAAAATCGTGGCGGGCGATGATCCCGGCATCCTCAAACAGCTTGACGGTGCGATAGACGGTCGAGATCGAAATTTTGGCGTCTATCACTGAAGAGCGGCGGTACAGCTCCTCGACATCGGGATGGTCGTCGCAGCCTTCAAGAATGCGCGCGATGATCCGCCGCTGTTCGGTCATGCGCATGCCACGCTCCGCGCAGAGCTCTTCCAGCGTTTTCGGCGTCTCCGTCATGATGGTCCGGTTGCTCGTGAATTTCGATAGTCACGAGTTAGCGAAGATCGCGCCGCATGACAAGCGCCGCACTGCGACGACCGTTGGCATCGGCGTAATAAGCTGGCCTTTCGCCAGCTTTTTCAAAGCCAAGCTTGCGGTACAGATTGATGGCGGGGTGATTGCCGTCATCCACTTCGAGGAACATGATTTCGCCGCCACGCACTCTTGCTTCGCGCATTGCGCCCTGCATCAGCCGCCAGCCAAGGCCGTTTCGTGCGCCCTTTTCATGCACGGCAATCGTCAGAATTTCCGCCTCACCCGCCGCTTCGCGGGCCAGCACGAAGCCGCTCAACTGCGGCTTGAACATCAGCGTATTGGTCTGGCGAATCACGAAACCGAAGACATTGGGCTGCAACAGCAGGCTTTCGAATGCGCCATCATTCCATGGCTGCGAAAACCGCTGGCCATGCAATTCCGACACGTCATGGCAATCGTCCAGCTCCATGGCGACGATTTCAAACTCGGCTTTACGGGCAAAAATTGTTTCAAGCATAAGACCCTCCCCAGAGTCAGGATAAAATATGTTTATTCCGACATGCTCACGGCACAGATTACCCGATAATTCCTAAAATCACCTGGGATTTATGGTGAAAATACGCAGCAGATTTAACTTTATTGCGTTTATCGTCTACAAAGCCATCAGCCCATAATGGCCTAAAACAGGATCAGGCCCGCGCCACGGCAAAACCTGCCTGCGGCTTGACATCCGGGCCCCGCAAGTAAAGCGGCTTAGGCTTGCCCGAGGCCTGCGCAACCGCTCCAAGCCTGACAATATCCTGCATCGGAAAGTGATCGGCTTCTACTGTTGCGGCCTCTTCACCCTCCCCTGCCGCGTCTTTCTCCAGCAGTCGGCATGCCGAACCAGTGACGCGTCCTGCGCGATGCCTGGCAAACTCAGCCGCCATCGCCCGAAATTCCTCCACCGACAGCAATCGAGCATCATCCAGCGCCAGTGCATCAGGGCTGAAACCCTGGACATAGACCTCATCGCGCTTGGCATCCATGGCAGCAAGTACCGCAACCGCGCCACCCCGCCTGCGTTCTGCCGCCGCCAGAACGGCAAGGGTTGTTATGCCGACGATATCGACACCCAGCGCCAGGGCAAGGCCACGCGCCGCCGAAAGGCCGACACGTATGCCGGTAAAGGAACCGGGACCAATGGTAACCGCAACCCGCTCGACACTGGTGAGCGCTGTTGATGCCTCGTCCAGAACCGCATCGATCATGCCCATCAGCTTTTCGGCATGGCCACGGCCAATCGTCTCGCTTCTGGCCGCCAGCATCCGGTCGAGATCGCTGTCATACAGGCCAACGGCGCAATCAACGCCGGCGGTGTCGATTGCCAAAAGGATCATGCCTGCTCGCTTTTCATTGCGTGACGTTTCACATTTATCGAAAGCGCGGCAACCTGAGGGACGCCGCACCCAAACCGCATCAAACGGCTTCGACTTCCTGCACTTCGGGAATGAAATGGCGCAGCAGGTTCTGGACGCCATGCTTCAGCGTCGCGGTGGAGGATGGGCAACCTGCACAGGAACCCTTCATGTTGAGGAATACCTTGCCATCGCGGAAACCACGGAAAGTGATATCGCCGCCATCCTGGGCGACGGCCGGACGCACCCGGGTTTCCAGCAGTTCCTTGATGGTGGCAACGATGGTCTCGTCACCCTCGTTGAAGAACTCTTCGTCCGACGCCTCGTCTCCAGCAACGGCGCTACCCATGATCGGCGCGCCGCTCATGAAATGCTCCATGATCGACCCAAGGATGGCGGGCTTCAGATGCGGCCATTCGGCGGTATCCTTGGTGACAGTCACGAAGTCATAGCCAAAGAACACGGAGGTGACGCCGGGTATGGCAAACAGCTTTTCAGCCAGTGGCGAGGCCATGGCCGCTTCCCGGTCGCGGAATTCAGCCGTGCCGCTTTCCATCACCACCTTGCCCGGCAGGAATTTCAAAGTCGCCGGATTGGGGGTGGATTCCGTCTGAATGAACATCACAAACTCCTTGCGAACCGGTCAAGCCGGGTCCGATTTAGAATGCTTCAAAAATAAACCTTCGCAGGTCCTGCTTCAAGCACTGGCTGCAAATAAACATCTTATACCACGGCTCGAAGATGCCGAGGCAGTCTTACCTTGAAGGCATGTCCAGCCTCACTTTTCAGCAAAGCGCGTCGATTTCTTCATTGCTCAGCGTATCCGGCAGCACGGTCACGGGAATGGGAAAGGCCTGTGCCCGCCCGGCGATCATCGAGACCAGCGGGCCAGGCCCGTCCTTGGCCGAGCCTGCGGCCAGAACGAGGATGGCGATATCGCGATCTTCTTCAATCACCGCCTGGATCTGCTCGGCGGCGCTGCCTTCGCGGATGACGATTTCCGGTTCAAGCCCAATGGTTTCACGCACCGTCTGGGCGGATTTTGCCATCACCGCTTCGGCGGCTTCCCGCGCCTCGGCCCGCATGATTTCCTCGACACCCAGCCATTGCTGGAAATCGCCCTCTGGAATCACATAGAGCAGAACCAGCCCGCCATTGGAATTCTTGGCGCGCCTGCCTGCATAATGGACGGCGCGGGAGCATTCCGGCGTATCGTCGATGACCGTCAGAAATTTCCGTCGGTGCCCGTCAAGACGCGATAGACGTTTCGATACCATGGCCTGCCCTGTTCGTCGGGCCGGATCGACCGGCCCCGATAACCGTTACCTGATGACGCGTGACACCTGCCACGCATCATCATCAAAGCTTAGCGCACGAAACCGATAATGTCGCGGATTTCCGTCATGGTTTTTTCGGCACGGACCCGCGCCCGCTCACCACCATCGCGCAACACGGCGTCAATATGAGCAGGGTCACCCATCAAACGGCGCATTTCACCAGTGATCGGCGACAGAACCTCGACAGCAAGTTCGATAAGAGCAGGCTTGAATACTGAGAACTGCTGCCCGCCGAATTCCGCCAGCACCTCGGCTTTGGTCTTGTCGGCAAGGGCTGCATAAATACCAACCAGATTATCGGCCTCCGGCCGTCCGGCCAGTCCATCCGTTTCGCTTGGCAGGGCATCCGGATCGGTCTTGGCCTTGCGGATCTTCTTGGCAATCGCCTCGGCATCGTCCATCAGGTTGATGCGCGACAGATCCGAAGGATCGGATTTCGACATTTTCTTGGTGCCGTCCTTCAGGCTCATCACCCTGGGGGCCGGACCGTCGATCAACGGTTCGACCATCGGGAAATAGGCATGCACCGGCTCATTGCCGACGGTGATATCGATGCCAAGTCCGGTCGGGCGGATCTGCTGGGCAAAATCCAGATTGAACTTCATGGCGATATCGCGGGTCAGTTCCAGATGCTGCTTCTGGTCATCGCCCACAGGCACATGGGTGGCGCGGTAGACAAGGATGTCAGCAGCCATCAGGCTCGGATAGGCAAACAGCCCAAGCGAGGCCTGCTCACGGTCCTTGCCCGCCTTGTCCTTGAACTGGGTCATCCGGTTCATCCAGCCGATGCGGGCGACACAGTTGAAGATCCACGCCAGTTCGGCATGCTGCGGCACCTGGCTCTGGTTGAAAACGATATGCTTGACGGGGTCGATACCCGCCGCGAGAAAAGCCGCCGTGATCGACCGGATCTGGCCGCGCATGTCCTCATGCACCAGTTGCGCCGTCAGCGCATGCAGATCGACGACGCAATACATGCAGTCGTTATTCTCCTGGAGCGCGACGAATTTGCGGATCGCGCCGAGGTAATTGCCAAGATGGAGATTGCCCGTGGGCTGAACACCGGAAAAAACCAGCGGCTTGAATTCGCTCATGATTGACCTCAGCAGGCTTGTGGAGGGCCTGATACCTCGTGTGGATTTACAGCGCTTATGCACAGGCAGGCGTTCCCGATCAAGCGGGGAACGGCTGAGGCGCGATTATAATTTTGGCTCGATCAGGTCCCAGAGATTGCCGTAGAGATCTTCGAACACGGCAACCGTGCCGTAAGGCTCGTAACGCGGCTCTTCCTGAAAGGCGACGCCATCAGCGATAAACGCCGCATGATCGCGGGCAAAGTCATCTGTTTCCAGAAAGAAGGCAACCCGGCCGCCAGTTTGGTTGCCGATTGCCGCCAGCTGTTTTTCTCCATCCGCCTGCGCCAGAAGCAGCCCGGCACCGCCTTCAGCGGAAGAAACCACCACCCAACGCTTGCCATCGCCCAGGTCGATATCTGCTTTGCAGGCAAAGCCCAGCTTGCCGCAATAAAAAGCCAGCGCCCGGTCATAGTCATCCACAACAAGCGTTACGGTGGCGATGCGTTTTACCGGCCTATTCTGCGTCATCGGCGGCCTCGCTTGGCGTCGCCCGCCTCTTGCGCTTCAGATTGCGCCTGAGCATGCCGAGATCCGCGCCCCCAATCAGGAAGGCCAGCGAGAAATAGATCAGCATCGCCAGACCGATCTGGATGAACAGCACCAGCACCTTGTGCAGGAAGGGCGAACCAGTGCCTATATAGGGTGCGAAAAAGCCCGACAGCGCCATCAGCGCCGCGCCCATGGCAAGCGCCGCCAGCAAAAGCCGCAGCGCCCGGGACACCAGCGCCCATTCCACCTGCAAATGTCCGCGCCGGACCAGCATGGTGAACAACAGAACCGTGTTGATGGCGCCCGCCGTCGCTTCCGCAATGGCGATGCCCCGCTCCTGCAACAGCGGAAACAGCGAAATGGCCAGCGCCGAATTGACCACGACCGAAATGCCGGTGAAGCGCATCGGGGTTTTCGTATCCTCGCGGGCGTAAAAACCGGGCTGCAATGCCTTGATCATCACGAAACCGGGCAAGCCCAAGCCGTAATAGGCAAGAATTGCCCCGACGATGGCGGTATTATGCGCGTTAAACGCGCCGCGCTCATAGAGAACCCGGATGATATCATCAGACAGGACCCAAAGCCCGACTGCCGCAGGCAGAGTGAGAAACAGCACGAATTCGATCGACCTGTTCTGGATGGTCGAGGCTTCGCGCTGATGATCAGATTTCAGCGCCCGCGCCAGCTCCGGTAAGAGCACCACGCCAACGGCAACGCCCACCACGCCCAAGGGCAATTGATAGATACGGTCGGCATATTGCAGGGCGGCAATCGCCCCATCCTTGGAGGAGGCAATCGCCTGGCCGATCAGCTGATTGATCTGGGTAATACCCCCGGTCACCGCCGCAGGGACGGCCAGCACCAGCAACCGTTTCACATTCGGAGTGATTTTCGGCCATTTGAAGCCGAGCCTGATCCCCGCATGGCGCACGCCGATATAGACCACCAGCAATTGTAAAATCCCGGCCACCAGCACCGACCAGGAGAGATACCAGGCCGTTACGACAGGCTCGACACCATGGTAGAGTGCATAAAACAGCGCACTGATCATCACCAGATTGAGAAAAATCGGCGCGACGGCGGCGGCGAAAAAGTGATGCAGCGAATTGAGCATGCCGCTCAGCATCGCCGTCAGCGACATGCACATCAGATAGGGAAACATCACCACGGCGAGACGCACGGTCAGCGAAAATTTTTCCGCGTCATCGGCAAAACCCGGAGCGATGACAAACCGCACCAGGAGCGGCATGGAGAGCTCCATGGCGATGGTGATCAGCAACAGCACGGTAAAGAGAACGCCGAAGACCTCCTCGGAAAACCGCTTGGCGCCATCCAGTCCGTTAGCCTCGATCTCCTTGGAAAACAGCGGCACGAAAGCGGCGTTGAAGGCGCCTTCGGCAAACAACCGGCGAAACAGGTTGGGAAAGCGGAAAGCGGCATAGAAGACATCGGCCATCGGCCCGGTGCCCAGCGCCGCCGCCATCAGGGTTTCGCGGGCAAAACCGAACAATCGGCTGCCAAGCGTGGCGCCGCCAACGGTCATGAACTTCTTGACGAGGGACATATCAGACGCGGGCTTTCTTTTCAGCAGCCGGGGATTTTGTCGCGGCGGGCGCGATCATGCCCGATGGCATCTGCTCGCGCAATTCGTCGGGCTGCTCGCTCATCACCGCTTTCAGCCGGACCGAAATGGACCCCTGCCGATTTTCATTGGTGATCTTCTGGCCAACCAGATCGATAACGTAAAACGTATCGATGACCTTTTCGCCAAAGGTGGTGATACGGGCTGAGTGAATATCGAGCGACAGATCGGCCAGGACCGCCGTGACCTCGGCCAGCAGACCGATACGGTCGAGACATTCGATCTCAATCACCGTAAACTTATTGGAGAGGCTGTTGGAAATCGTCACATGCGGCTTGACGGTGAAGGTTTTGTTGCGTTTACGGCCCTTGGTGCGGGTGGCAATCACTTCCGGCAGGCGCTTCTTGCCCGCCAACACGTCTTCAATCATCTTGCTGATCGTATTGGCCCGCCGCATCTCGTCCTCGTCAATGGGAAACTCCCTGTTGATGAGAATGGTATCGAGCGCCCGGCCATCCGAGGTGGTGAAAATCTGCGCATCGGCAATATTGGCCCCCGCCGCCGCACAGGCACCGGCGATGATCGACAACAGGCGCGGATGGTCGGGGGCAAGCACCGTAATCTCGGTGATCGCGTGGAAGGAATGGGTGCGGACCATGGTGGCCAACGCCTGATCGGCCTTGTCGGCCTGGCGGATGAAATGGGCATGACGCACCTGATCTTCCAACGGCACCGTCAGCAGATAGGGCTGATAATGCAGCTTGCTATAGGTTTTCTGGTCCTTCTGGCTCCAGTCCGACAGGGCCTCTGCCAATTGCTCGGCGGCCTGTTTGGCGCGCTCCTTGCGCGGGCTTTCGGAAAACCCGCCTGATAGCAGTAATTCGGTTTCATAATAAAGCGTGCGCAGCAATTGGCCTTTCCAACCGTTCCACACGCCCGGGCCGACGGCGCGGATATCGCAGACCGTCAGCACCAGCAGCATGCGCAGCCTGTCAAGCGACTGCACCTTCTCGGCGAAATCGGTAATGGTCTTGCGGTCGTGCAGATCGCGGGTCTGGGCAACCATCGACATCAGCAGATGCTGATCGATCAGCCAGACGACCAGCTTGGTCTGCTTCTCATTCAGGCCAAGACGGGGGCAAAGACGCCGGGCAACCTTGGCACCGGCAATCGAGTGGTCCTCCTGACGGCCCTTGGCGATGTCATGCAGCAGCACCGCGACGAACAGCACAGTGCGTTCCTCTATATTCGGCATCAGCTTGACCACCAATGGATGGATCTCGGCATGCTGTCCCTGATCGACCTCGGCCAGGACGCCGACCGATCGGATCAAATGCTCGTCAACGGTATAATGATGATACATGTTGAACTGCATCATCGAAACAATTCGCCCGAAATCCGGGATAAACTTGCCCAGCACACCCGCTTCGTTCATCCGGGTCAGCATCAGCGCCGGGTCGCGTTTGGAGGTCAAGATGGAGAGGAACAGCCGGTTGGCCTCCTCGTTTTCGCGGAAATCATGATCGATCAGCGGCAGGCAGCGGGTAATCGCCTTGAGCGCATCAGGATGGAATTCCAGCCCATGCAGGTCGGCGACATGGAAAAAGCGCATGACGTTGATCGGATCACGCTTGAAAATATCCGGACCGGATAGAGCAATCCGGCCCCTGTCCTCGATGAATTCAGGCGTGCCGGGAATGCGCCGGGGCCGATGGGCAAAACGCCCGATGGCTGCGGTCAGACCTGGAGCAGCCTTCGCCTGCTTGTCCTCCAGGCTGGCACAGACGATCCGGGTCAGGTCGCCGACATTTTTGGCAACATGGAAATAATGCTTCATGAAACGTTCGACCTCCGAAAGGCCTGGACGGGCATTATAGCCGAGATTGCGGGCGATTTCCGGCTGGAGATCGAAGGACAGCCGCTCTTCCGGCTTGCCGGTGGCAAAATGCATATGGCAGCGCACCGCCCAGAGGAAATCGTCGGATTTCTGAAACATCCGCCATTCCTGGCGCGACAGAACACCCAGTTTGACCAGATCGGCGGGGTCGGAAATCCGGTAATAATATTTGGCGATCCAGAACAGCGTGTGCAGATCACGCAATCCGCCCTTGCCTTCCTTCACATTCGGCTCGACCAGATACCGGGTATCGCCCGCCTTACGATGGCGTTCGTCGCGTTCGGCCAGCTTGGCGGCAATGAATTCAGGCGCGGTCTTTTCAACCACCTCCGCATCGAACCGTTTCTGCAATTCGCCAACCAGCAACGCTTCCCCGCAGATGAAACGAGTTTCAAGAATGGCGGTCCTGATGGTCATGTCGGTGCGCGACAGCCGGATGCATTCCTCGACCAGACGGGTGGCATGGCCGACCTTGAAACCCAGATCCCAGAGAATATAGAGCAGGAATTCCACCGCCTTGCGGGCATCCGCCCCGGCCTTCACCGACAGCAGGAACAGGAGATCAATGTCGGACCCCGGAGCCAGGGTGCTGCGGCCATACCCGCCGACCGCAGCCACCGCAAATTCATGCTGGGTGGTCGGATAAACCGACTGGGTGACCATGCGATGCACCAGCGCGATCAGATTGTCCTGGAGATTGGAAATCATCCCGGCACATTCCAACCCGCTGCCATTGGCGGTCAGATGGCGCAGGGCCGCCTCCCGGCCATCAATGCTTGCCTTTTTCAGCAAGGGGAGAATGGCGGCCCGCGTTTCCGGCACCTTGCCATTCTGGAGCACGATGGCCATGCATTCCGCCTCCAATGCCTTGAAATCGGGGAGCGTTGCGTCTGATGGATCGTGCTTTGCCATAATCGTCCAGTTATCTGTTCCCTGCCGCTCGGAATATGGCGGCTTTTGTCTGTAACGGGTTTAGCGTTTTTAAGGCGCTGCGGGCAACAGGATAGCCGATAATTCCTAAAATCCCTTGACGGAGCCAGAATCGAAAGCCCAGAACCAAAAAGCAATACGAGCCTGGATCAGGATTTGGCCGATCAGGATTTTGCCAGAGCGGTTTTCAGGTCGTAAAGCGCATCCAGCGCCTGCCTTGGCGTCAAATCATCCAAATTGAGGCCACGCAATGCCTCTTCCACCGCCGAAACCTGCATCCCTGCCCCTGTCCGGCTTTCCCGCCTCTGACTGACCTGGAACAGCGGCAGGTCGTCAATCAACTGGCTGGCCGGATTTTTTCGGTCAGCATCTTCGAGCTGCGACAGCACGGCGCGGGCGCGCTCCACCACCATGCCCGGCAGCCCGGCCAATCGCGCCACCTGGATGCCGTAGGAACGGTCGGCGGCACCGGCCCCAACCTCATGCAGGAAAATCACGTCGCCATGCCATTCCTTGACTTTCATGGTGACGTTCGACAGCCGCACAAGCTTTTCAGACAGTGCCGTCAGCTCGTGAAAATGCGTGGCAAACAGCGATCGGCAGCGATTGACCTCATGCAGATGTTCGACGGTCGCCCAGGCAATCGACAGGCCGTCGAATGTCGCCGTACCACGCCCGATCTCATCGAGAATGACCAGAGACCGCTCGCCCGCCTGATTGAGAATGGCTGCCGTTTCCACCATCTCGACCATGAATGTCGAGCGGCCCCGCGCCAGATCGTCGGAGGCGCCAACGCGGGAAAACAGCCGGTCGACAATGCCGATATGCGCCGACCCGGCGGGCACGAACGATCCCATCTGGGCGAGAATGGCGATCAGCGCATTCTGGCGCAGAAAGGTGGATTTACCGCCCATGTTCGGACCGGTCAGCATCCAGATCGCGCCGTGCTTCTGATCGCCTACCGGTGAAAGATCGCAATTATTGGCAATGAAAGGGCTGGCCGCCTGCTTGCGCAAGGCCTGTTCGACCACCGGATGACGCCCGGCAACAATGGAAAACATCCTGCTGTCATCGACCAGGGGGCGGCAATAGCCCTGCTCTTCAGCGAGGACAGCAAGACCGGCGGCCACATCGATCACCGCCAGCGCCCGCGCTGCTTTTTTGATGGCCTCTGCCTCCACCACCACCGCCTGACGCATTCGCTCAAACGCCGCAAGCTCTATTTCCAGCGCCTGTCCTGCCGCATTGGCAATCCGGCTTTCGAGATCAGCCAGTTCGGTCGTGGTAAAGCGCATGGCATTGGCCATCGACTGGCGATGGATAAAGCGGGCCTTGGCCTCGCCCTCGATCAGCGGCCCGGCATTGCCGGCGGTGACTTCGATGAAATAGCCCAGCACATTGTTATGCTTGATCTTCAGAGATTTGACGCCGGTTTCCTCGGCATATTGCAATTGCAGCCCGGCGATCACCCGGCGCGACTGGTCGCGCAGCGCCCGCACCTCGTCCAGCCCCTCATCGGCGCCCTCTCTCAAAAAACCGCCATCGCGTTTCAACAATGGCAGATCTTCCGCCAGTTGCGAGGCCAGCAGGTTTTCGAGCGACGGCGATAGCATTTCGAGATCGGTGAGCGCCGAGGCAAGCTCATCCGGCAGCACCGCTCCTCGCAGCAACCCGGCCACATCGCCTGATGTGGACAAGCCATAGCGGATCGCCGCCAGATCTCTTGGCCCGCCCCGATCCAGCGCCAGCCGCGACAAGGCACGCGGCATATCGGGGGCGCGTTTCAAAAGGTCGCGCAGCCGCTCACACAGGAAACCATCCGTTAACAGATAGGCGACCGCATCCTGCCGCTGCGCAATCGCCACCACCTCTGTCAAAGGCGACATCAGCCGCTCAGCCATCAGCCGAGCGCCGCCGCCGGTTACGGTTCGGTCGATGGTATTGAGCAGGGAGCCCTGTTTCTGGCCGGAAAGGGTCTTCACCAATTCCAGATTGGCGCGGGTGGCCGCGTCAATAAACAGCGTCGAGGACGAGGATTGCCGCTCAGGCAACCCAAGCGGCGGACGCTCGGACATCTGGGTTTTTTCCACATAGGCAATCGCCGCCGAAGCCGCAGCCATTTCTGGCCGTGAAAACCCGCCGAAACCGTCGAGCGTCTTGACGTTGAAATAGCGCGTGATGCGCCCCTCCGCCGAAGCGCTATCGAACAGCACCGATGGCTGCGGCACGACCACGCGGCCAAGCACATCAAAGGCCGGCTTCAGGTCCGGGTCCTGCATCAACGTTTCGGCGACGATCACTTCACGCGGATCGATGCGGAAAATATCGGCCAGCAGACGGGTGGGATTGGTTTCAGCCAGACGGAAGACGCCAGTGGAAATATCGATCCAGGCCAGCGCCAGTTCATCGCCGCTGCCGCGCACCCGTGCCAGCGCCATCAGATAATTGGTCTCCGACGGCGACAGCAGCTTTTCCTCCGTCAGCGTGCCGGGCGTGACCAGACGCACCACGTCACGCTTGACCACGGATTTGGAGCCGCGCTTCTTTGCCTCAGCCGGGTCTTCCACCTGTTCGCAAACGGCGACACGGAACCCGAGCGTGATCAGCTTTTGCAGATAATCGTCAGAGGCATGTACAGGGACACCGCACATCGGAATGTCTTGACCCAGATGCTGCCCGCGCTTGGTCAGGGTGATGCCGAGCGCCCGGGACGCCTCGACGGCGTCCTCGAAAAACAGCTCATAGAAATCACCCATCCGGTAAAACAGCAGTGAACCGGGATTGTTCGCCTTGATTTCAATATACTGTTCCATCATCGGGGTTGCCGTTGCGCGGCTTTCTTGCGACGTCAGGGCGGCGGTGTTGAGCACATCCGGTTCGGCAGCTTTGTCGATGATCACAGGTTCACGCTTTGCAAAATTGAGGGTATCGGGACACGACCGCGTCCAGACGACATCTAACGATGTTCAAGCCACAATGACAACCGATGCAGCGGCAAGCCACCCGCCTGCCCACAAAAAGCTGCGGTCGCACAAAGATCAACCGCACTCGCCTTTCAGACATGGGCCTTTCAGAAAAGGGCCGCCTAGAAAAGGAATTGCCTTGGCGAGACGGGTCATATCCTCGTGAAGCTCACCGCGCAGCCACCGCTTGAAGGCATCGACCTTGTCATTGCGGCGCGCGCCTTCTGGGCTGACAAAATAATGGGCAAGCCCTGTCGGCACTGCCGGCCCGAAGGGCGCCACCAACTGCCCCTGCTGTAATTGCTGCGAAGCAATCGTCTGCCAGGCCAGCAAGATGCCTTGCCCAGCCAGTGCAGCGTCCAAGCATAGAGAGGCTTCGCTAAAGACGTGCCGTGTGCGGACAGTTCGTCCGGGAAGTCCGGCAGCGGCCAGCCATACATCCCAACTGAACATCGCCCGGCCATCTTCCACAATCGGCAAGTCCAGGAGATCGGCTGGTGATTGCAGGCGCTTTGCCATGGCAGGTGTGCAGACCGGAAAAACCTTCTGTTCCAGCAGTAACTCGGCCCGTACACCGGGCCAGTCACCACGCCCGACCCGAATACACAGATCGACATCGGAGCTTGATGGATCGATTAACCGGTCGCTTGCCTCCATTCTAAGACGGATCGTCGGAAACCGCTCTGAAAACGCACCAATGCGATGCACCAACCAGCGTGCAGCAAAGACCGGCGCCACCGAAATCGTTAAAACCGTATCATCGCTCTTCAGCGCAAGCGCCACTGCCCCCGACAAATGCCGAAAGCCCGCACTCAAACGGTCAAGCACCGGCTCAGCCACATCTGTCGGCACCATGCCGCGGCTGGTTCGCTCGAATAATTGCAATTGCAACTGCTGCTCAGCCTTGATGACCTGCTGGCTGATGGCACCGATCGAAACGCCAAGTTCGCTGGCAGCCGCTTGCAGAGAGCCTAGCCGACCAACAGCCTCCACGGCCCGCAATCCATTGAGATGCACCAAATTGAGTTTGCTCATCCAGGAAATCTATAGGCACCGCCCAAAAATCTCAATTGCCGATAGCAGAGAACTCTCTAGCCTTTGAAGGCCTGATACAGCACGGTAAAGGATGTAACCATGAAGATTATCTGGAGGTTTTTCTCAAGGTCAGGATCTTCGGATGCCTGCAATTACGCCGCGAGCAAAGATCCACTTCTGCATCCAGATTTGGTGGGTCTATCGCAACGGCAATTGGCCGACCTCGTCATCCCGCCCGAGCAACCAATGGAAATGCCAAACGATCAACGGCTGGCAAAATCTACAGCGTCCTGCGTTTCAGCAAACAGACACCTTCGACAGAAATCGCCATGTTCAACCTGAACCGGACAGTTCCCAGCTTTCTTTACTGAAAGCGATCTTTTCGAGAAAGCAGGGCTTCGGCTTTCCTGATATAACCTAGCTCGCAAACCGCCCGGCATCGGCACCGTAATAATTCACGTAGCGATCGGAAATGCTGGTGATCGGCAGAACGATCAGCACATCGGTGGTGTTGAAGGCATGGTCGACCACGGCACCGGTACCGATCATCGCGCCGAGACGCAGATAACCCTTGACTAGCGGCGGCATGGCGGACAGCGCCTTGCGGGCATTGACGATTTCGGATGGCATCAAGTCCATGGGGCAAAACAGTTCCGGGCGGGCACGAACCGCCCATTCGCCGCGGGCTTCGGCATTCTGCGCCAGAAAGGACAGAGCCAGCGCATGCTGTTCCGGCTGCACGCCTGGAAAAGAGGCGCAGCCGATCATGGCGCTCATATTGTGGCGCAGCGCGTAGGCCCAGTTTCCCTGCCAGAGCAATTCTACCGTCCGCTTGGTGCGATAATTCGGCAGGACACAGGAACGGCCAAGCTCCATGAAGCGCTTGTCGGGATGGCGGGCGATGAGATCGTCCAGCGCAAATTCCGAGGCGGAATAGAAGCCGAAATTGGCCAGCGCCACTTCATGACGCAGCAGCCGATAGGTGCCGACGATCTGATCTTCCGGATCACCTTCAATGGCGTGGTCTAGAACCAGAAGATGATCGCAGATTTCATCGAACACATCGATATCGCGCTTCTGCCGCATGGCATCGGGCGGCAACATAGCATTCATCTCTTCGACGAACACCCGGTAGCGCACCGCCTGGGCCGCATCGATCTCGCGTGCGTTGCGGGCAAGCCTGGTTTCCAGCGTACCGATCCGGCCCAGTACATCGCCAGCAGGGCCGGAAACCGTACCGGAGGAACGCTCCGTTTCAGGTGTGACTGCACGATCAAGGAGTTCGACTGTCATGGCGGTTCATCCGGCTTTGTTCAAACAAGACCTGTTAAACACGGATATGCGACAAGATGTTGACACAGGATACGCTGATTGCAGTTTTTATGGCGATTTTTCCCATAAAATCAATGGATACTCCAAGATAATAATAGGAAACTTTCCCGGAATCTAGCCGTACAGTCTTGTACGATGTGTTTTCATCAACGAGGCAATTTCATTCAGCAGGCGCTCGGGATTGACAGGCTTCTGCAAGACCAGATCCGCGCCACTGGTCAGCGCCTCGGCTCGGGCGGCATCCCTGAGATCACCGGTCAAGACTAGGATGGGGCAGCGCGGGCGGCGTTTCAATTGCTCGATCATCCGCACATAGCGCAGAACTGAGCTGCCATCACCGCCGGGCATGCCGAGATCGGTAATGATCAGGTCCAGTTTGACCGCCTCTTCCAAAGCCACTTCACGCCGCAGGGCATCGAAATCATTGACCACGCCGACCATATGGCCAGCTTTCTGCAAAACGGCCCGCAGCAGGGTTGCATTGACGAAATCGTCCTCTCCAACCAGAACATTCAGCACGTCCGGGACCTGTTTGCCCGGCTCCATGCCTTCTCCCGAAAGCAGGACACCTGCATGGGAGACATCGGTATCCTGTACATCGACATGGGCCGCATCCACGCCACTCATCAGCCCCCGCAGCACATCGCTCAAGGTTTGCTCACGCAGCGGACGGATCAGCCAGGCATCGAAACCGGTCAGCGGCCGCACAGGCCGCTCTTCCGGATTGACCAGATAGATGCGTCGAATTTTTCCCAGACCGGACAGCCGTCTGGCAAGATTGGCATCGTAATCGGAAATGCAGCGATGATCGACGATCAGATCCGTCAGCATCGCATCCTGCCTCTCGACCCGATCCAAAAGGTCAAGCGCCTCTTCGGTTTTCTTTGCCCAATGGCAAAACCCGCCAAGCGTGCGAATGGTCATGGACGCGCCTTCAGCCGCCGGGCCATCTGGGGCCAACAGCAGGACGCTGGACCCTGATAACAGCGACTGTCGCTGAGAAACGGTGCGATCCTGCGCAATCGCCTTGGTTGGCAAGCGGATCTCGAAGGACGTTCCCCGTCCGCGCACGGTTTCAATAATCGACAGAGAACCGCCAAGCGCCATCATCAACCGCTGGGAGATGAACAGGCCAAGGCCCGTGCCGCCACTGCGCTGCACTGGATCTCCGCCTTGCGAAAACTCCACGAACAGCCGGGTGCGTTCCTCCTCCGTCATGCCAGGACCGGTGTCGCGGACCCGCACCACCAATTCGTCGCCAATGCAGCTAGCCGAGACGAGCACACCGCCCTCGACGGTGAATTTCACCGCATTGCCGATCACATTGAACAGCACCTGGCGCAGCCGGGCGACATCGATATCGACTTCCTCGGGAACCCCGGACTGTGTCGTCGCGGCGATCTCGATGCCCTTGGCATGGGCGCGTGGCGACAACATCTCGACCACGCCTTCGATCAGACGTCTGGGGGAAACACGTTGATTGTGAAGTTCGAAATGGCCAGTTTCAAGCGTCGTGTAATCAAGAAGATCGGCAATCAATTGTTGCAGGGATTCGCCCGCTTGTACGATGCCGGAAAGATAATTGCGCTGCTCTGGCGACAGATCGGTCCGGCCCAGCAGATGGCTCATGCCGAGAATGCCGTTCAGCGGCGTGCGCATTTCATGGCTGACGGTGGCAAGCAGACGCGTGCGCACCAGTTCCGCACTCGCGATGGATGGGGGGACAGGGCTCTGCGTCTTCGATAGCATCTGCGCCTACTCCGGCAGCTGTCCGGCAAAGCCTTTCGGAAGAGGAGGCGAAACCCACCTGTTTCGGTGTTTTCCATCATCCGCCATCCGGTGCTCCCACCAAGATCACGACATTTATCTGGCCACACCACCAGCATCCTGCAAAAGACGTCAGGTACGCTATGGTGCTTCAAATCCGCTGCATAACTCTCTCATTAAACCAAGGCCGATTTGATGAATTATGCGGTAGCAAAGCCCCGTCAATGTTTTGTTACGGTCGGCAGACCACGTTCAATCTCGGTAAACCGACCCTCAATGCCGTGTGAAAAAAACCGCTTGGGGCGAGCGGCTCACAGCATGTGAGCAATCCTGTTTCAAGCCATGCTACACCTTTTAGGGAAAATTTCCATCACTAGTTCGGCGTGGCCGAGCGGGAAATTTCGCCTCTACCCTTTTGAGCGGCGCAAAACCAGCAGTTCTTCCAGCAGGATGAAGCCGGCCCCGATCGTAATCAAGCTATCGGCCAGGTTGAAGACCGCAAACGACCATGTCTCGGTATGAAACAGAATATAGTCCACCACATAGCCATAGGTGAAGCGGTCGATGATATTACCGAAAGCGCCGGCAATGATCAGGCAATAGCCCAGATGCGCAAACTGATGATCGCGGCTGGTCTGGCGCCAGAGCCAGGCGACAAAAGCGACGATGGCAAGCCGCATGACGACGATGACCCAGGCATCGAGATGTGAAAGCATGGAAAAGGCAACGCCGAGATTGTGGGTGCGAAACAGGCCAAGCATGGGCACAACAGGCACGAGTTCATGCATGGGCAAGCTGACCTCGACCGCATATTTGATCGCCTGGTCCAGGATCAGCAGCGCCAGGATGAACAGGATTGCCGGAACCGGGCGACAAAACAAGGCAGCGGAACGGGTCATTTGGCCTCGTCGAGGGTGAGAAGATGGCGACGGGCTTCAAACAGCATGACGCCAGTCGCCACAGCGAGATTGAGGGAATCGGCCAATCCGGCCTGGGGGATGCGCGCCAGCATATCGGCCCGGCTGGCCAATTCCTCCGGCAGGCCGGATTGCTCATTGCCCATCAGCACCACGACCGGGCGGCGCTTGTAATCCACGGTACGGTAATCCACCGCGCCAGCCAGATGGGTGGCGACGACGCTGACGCCAGCCTTGGTCTTCCAGCCGAGAAAATCAGCAACGGTGGTCTTGACCAGCGGCAGCGCGAAAATCGACCCCATCGTAGCACGCACCGTCTCCATGGCGAAGGGATCGGTGCTGTCACCAATCAGCATGACACCAGAGGCACCCGCTGCATCGGCAGTGCGGATAATCGTGCCGAGATTGCCGGGATCGCGCACCCGGTCGAGCGCCACCCAGGTTTCCCGCTCCGTCAGGCTGACATCCTTCAGCGCCTTCCAGCGCTGATCGAACACACCCGCCACCATTTGCGGATTGTCTTTGCGGGTAATGGAGGCCATGACCTTTTCGCTGACCTCCAGCACCATGCCGCCATGGGCAACGGTGCGCGCCGCGATCCGTTCCACCTGCGGCTTGCCCTTGGCAGCCTTGGAATAGATCAGGTAGCGCAGGCTCCAGCCGAGCTCCACCGCATCGATCACCAGCTTCAGGCCTTCGGCCAGAAACGTCCGCGTCTCGTCGCGGGTCTTTTTCTGGGAAAGCGCCTTGATATCCTTGACGATCGGATTGGCGAGGCTGGTGACTTCCTTCACCTGCCCAACCTTGCCCTGCACGCCTCTTTCCGCGGAGCTAGCCGCAAAACCGGAAGCGCCATCCTTGAACCCGTTACTCATTTTGGAACCCATCTGCTGAACAGCGACGTGGACAAGGCCCGCCCAGGTGTCTTGCCATCCAGACCTGCCTCACGCAGGACCAGTTCGCCGGATTCGACCAGACCGCCCTTGCCGCGCATGGTCTCGCGCATCAATTCATGGATAGCGTAGAAGCTGGCGCGGATTGAATAGGCCGTCAGCACCAGGCCTTCGGCCTTGGGCGACAGGATTTCCCGGCACAGCGACAGCATCAGCGGCAAATGCTCGAACAGATGCCAGACCTCGCCATTCGGACCTCGGCCAAATTTTGGCGGGTCGGTGAGGATGATGTCATACTGGCTGCCGCGCCGCTCTTCCCGCTGGATAAATTTCATTGCGTCATCGCAGATCCAGCGGATCGGAGCCCGGTCGAGACGGCTGAGCGCCTGGTTTTCCCGCGCCCAACCGATTGCCTTCTTCGATGCATCCACATGGGTGACTTCCGCACCAGCAGCCGCCGCAACCAGTGAGGCCACGCCGGTATAGCCGAAAAGATTGAGCACTCTCAATGGCCGCTCTGCGTTCGCGATCTTTGCTTTCTCAACCCGGTCTTTCATCCAGGTCCAATGGGCGATCTGTTCGGGAAAGACGCCGACATGGCGAAAGGACGTGAAGCGCCCGAGAAAATCGACGCCCAACAGCGAAAGCGGCCAGGTTTCGCCCAGCGCCTCGCGGGGAAAGCGCCAGCGGCCCATGCCATCCTCGTCGGTATCGCCGGAAAACACCGCATCGGCTTTTTCCCAGACATGCGGAGCAAGGCCCGGCGGCCAGAGAGCCTGTGCTTCGGGGCGCACGATCCGATAGGGGCCGTATTGTTCGAGTTTCAGACCATGACCACTGTCGATCAGGTGAAAATCGCCAGCCCCCATCGATTCCAGAATGAGCGGCAGCTTCTCGCGGGGCAGCGGGCCTGGGCGAAGCGCCAATGGCGCATTGGCGGGTGTTGCCGAATCCTGCACAGGATCTTTTTCCATGCGGGGCGATGGTGCGGAAACCCTTGCCGTTTCCCTAGCATCTGCGCCTGCCTGGCTGCGCACCGGTTTTTGCCCGGTACCACGATAAGGGCTTCCCCCATTGCGATCGGGCTGAGACTTGGCTGGGAGAGATGCGGCGGGGCGAGAGGAAGAACGCCCCTTGCCGGCGGACGCCGTGCCGGGAGCGCTCTTGCTGGGTGGTCGGCGGGATTTGTCTTTCACAATCGGCTCGGCTTTCCGATGACAGCGCCCTGAACCCACGACGAGCTTACAATTGCACGCCCGGTTCTATGGTAACGCTTCATAACGACGGCATGGTCTCCTGGCCGTCTCCGGTTCAGGCATGGTATTGGCTATAGTCATAATTCCTCACATCGGGTCCGATCCAAGGAATTATGCGGTAGGTTGCCCGCGCAAATTATGCTCAAAATCGAAAACATAAATCCTGCGTGGCCAAGGCAGCGGGCCTTTATCATTCAAACGCCGCGGAGAAAAGGGTAGCGAGCAGCTTAAGTTCCGGCAACCGTCAAGGCGATGGCAACTGGCTCACGTGACCGGATGCCGCGATCTGCTCGGCTCGCTTCTTCTGCTGATCGGCCTCGCCACGCCATTTTACCGCAGCACGTGCCTCATGCCGGGCGCGCTTGCGGTGCTTGCCCTGGGTCAGCCAAGTGGCAAAACTGCCTGCCAAGGCGCCAAGCAAAAAAGTGATCAGCAGGAAGACGAAGAAGGGCGCGCCTGCCGACAGCATCTGATCATCAGGGCGGAATGGATTGAGCGCCAGCGTTACCCATTGCCGATTGGCGACACACAGCACGATCAGCACCACCGCCAACGGCACCAGAATGACGATATTGAAAATCTTTTTGACCACCATCACGCATCTCCTGCCGGATCTTGCCGCAGCCGGGTTTTAACGTTGCCGATTACTGTCATCACGACAAAAAACCGACAACCCTGCAACTCACAGTCTAACGGCCTCTTCACCACGAATTGCGTCATCATATGGAAAGGGGCCGGGCTCATGCAAGGCCGACCCGGATAATTCGCCCGATATCATTTGCAGGGTCACGACACGCCGGAATGCAACGCCGAACGACTGAAGATCCGATCAGTCGGCGTCGCCGTCATCCTCGTCGTCCATGCCGGGATTGAGGCGCTCGCGCAATTCCTTGCCGGTCTTGAAAAACGGCACCCATTTTTCCTCGACGAAAACCGTATCCCCCGTGCGGGGATTGCGTCCGGTCCGCGACGGGCGGTTTTTCACCGAAAAAGCGCCGAAGCCCCGCAATTCGACACGATTGCCGGACGCGAGCGCATCGGTGATTTCATCCAGAACGGCGTTGACGATGTTTTCCACGTCGCGGTGATAAAGATGCGGATTGCGGGCCGCAACGATTTGCACCAGCTCGGATTTGATCACGTTAACCCCCTGTTCGGTCTAGACAGTTCACTGATAATCAGTTCGCGGGCCCCAGCCCGCCGTAAAAGCGGCAGAGCAATGACCGCCAGCTTGTTCGGGGTGTAAAACACCATAAAAAATTGGATTAATCAATCGCTTAAGCCCACATGTCGCTGACGATTTCATATCCACGGTCCAATGCGAGTCAATTCGGATTGTAAAATCGACAAATACAACCGAAAAATAACCTGTCATCATAGCATCCAGCATGCACGAGACAGATAGTGGCACGCAGTCTGCTGCGGGTCGAGCATTGACAAAAGACGAGGGATAGCACCGCTCCCCCACAAAAAGCCGCAGGCGGAAAGCTTGTAACAGACTTGAAAAAATCCATATTTCCAGCCAGTAACTGTCTTGAATGGTAGCTGGAAGCGGTTCACCCGGAAGACGGGTGACAAAATAACCGATCGGCTCTACGGATTATCGAGCATGCTCAAGCGTTTAGATAAAGGTGCCCTAGAGCCGCGCCCACCTGCCCCCGATACCTCCTATCGCAAGGCGGTCGGTCACTCGCATCGAGTCAGGCGGCTGCGCATCGCCTTGCCGGCTTTAGCGGTCGTGCTCTCGCTTGGCTTTGTTGCTGTCTCCGTCGTCAGGGCTTACCTGCCCGACAACATCAAGATCGAGGGCGCCAAGATCGAGGATGGCAAGGTCGTCATGGCCAAGCCAGCCATATCCGGACGCAATTCAAACGGCGCGCCCTATTCGATGAATGCCGTGCGGGCGCTGCAAGATATCAAGAACCCCAACCTCATCACGCTGGAAACGATTACAGCGACCATGCCGGTCAATGATGACACCTCCGCCGATATCAAGGCACAAAGGGGCACCTATGACCGCTCTTCCGACAAGATGGTGCTGGACAGACCCTTCACGATCCATCTCTCCAGCGGTGTGGACGCAGAGTTTCAATCCGCCGATCTTGACGTGAAAGCGGGAAAGCTTAAGACAAATCAACCGGTCTCCATCAAGACGAAAGAGTCATCAATCGTTGCACAGTCGATGGATATGACCGATAAGGGACAGACAATCACGCTGACGGGCGCGGTCCGATTGAATATCGCACCGACCGCCCTGCAGAAACCGGGCAACTGAGAACAGATCATGACGCACAGCCACCGTCGCCTTTCCTTCCGCGTTGCTTGCGCCACGCTGACCGCAGGCCTTGTCGCGACCGCAGCCGCAACCGGCGCGTTTGCCCAGTCCGCTACCAGCAACATGAACAGTCTGAAACTGTCCGGCGACAAGCCGATCCAGATCGAAAGCGATGCATTGGAAGTGCATCAGCAAGAGAACAAAGCCAATTTCAACGGCAATGTGAAGGTGGTTCAGGGCACCACCACGATGCGTTCCGGCACGATGGTGGTGAAATACAAGGGCCAGGGCGCGGCTGTGACCAGCGGCGACGCCAAGATCGACACGATCGATGTGGCCGATAACGTCATTCTCAATACCGAAACCCAGCAGGCCACGGCCGACAAGGGCCATTTCGACATGAACACCCAGATCTTTACGCTGGATGGCGACAAGGTCGTGCTGTCGGAAGGCGGCAATGTGTTCGTCGGCTGCAAGCTCACCGTCCATATGACGACGGGCGAAGCCAAGCTCGACAGTTGTGGCAAGCGCGTGCAAATCCAGCTGGATCCCAAGTCCAAGCAGAAACCCTGATTGCGAACGCAGACGTGAAAGTTCCCGGTTTGACATCCAAGCAACAGGACGCGAATGCCGCCGCGCCATCAGACGCAGCACGCGAGAAGAACAGGTACGAAGGTACGCTGATCGCCCATGGGCTGACGAAAACCTATAATACCCGCCGCGTGGTCAATGGCGCATCGCTCGTCGTGCGCAGGGGCGAGGCTGTCGGCCTTCTCGGGCCAAATGGCGCAGGCAAGACCACCTGTTTCTACATGATCACCGGCCTCGTGCCGGTGGATATGGGCACGATCGCCATTAACGGCAATGACGTGACCTCGATGCCGATGTACCGCCGCTCACGGCTGGGCGTCGGCTATCTGCCGCAGGAAGCCTCGATTTTCCGGGGCCTGTCGGTCGAGGACAATATCCGCGCCGTTCTGGAACTGCACGAGAGCGACAAGACCAAGCGCGAGCAGAAGCTGAACGAGCTGCTTGCCGAATTCAACATCGAGAAACTGCGCAAGGCGGCAGCCGTCTCCTTGTCGGGCGGCGAACGGCGGCGCCTGGAAATCGCCCGGGCACTGGCAACCGATCCGACCTTCATGCTTCTGGATGAGCCTTTCGCCGGTGTCGACCCGATTTCCGTGTCTGATATCCAGAACCTCGTGCGGCATCTGACGGCACGCGGGATCGGTGTGCTGATCACCGATCATAACGTTCGAGAAACGCTCGGACTGATCGACCGTGCCTATATCATCCACGCCGGTGAAGTGCTGACGCACGGGCGGGCCGACGACATCGTCAACAATCCCGATGTACGACGCCTCTATCTTGGCGAGAAATTCAGCCTCTAATACGCGCAATTCGATGGGATGCCGTATTGAAAACGGCATCTGTGCCGCAAAGAGCCTCGCGTTTTCAGGTTATTTGCGTCGGAAGCCGCTCTGCGGCTTGACCAAACCTTATAAAAAAGCAATTTTTGGGCCACTTGGAACTTCGGAAAATCCAAAACAGGAACAAAAGGGGTCCGAGAGGGAATAGTAGGGGAGTTTTTCGTCCGCCATGGCCCTATCAGCCAATCTTTTCCTTCGCCAAAACCAGTCGCTGGTGATGACGCCGCAGCTGATGCAATCGATTCAGCTGCTCCAAATGACCCATTTCGAGCTTGTGCAATTCATTGCGCAAGAGGTCGAGAAGAATCCACTGCTTGAATTTGCGCCAAATGACGAAGGAACAGGCAGCAGCGAACCAGGCACGGATAGCGAAGCCCCGCCAGCACCAGCCCCCTCCGATACATTGCAGAGTGACTGGTATGAACATGGTGGCGATGGCGATCTGAACGAGCGGCTGGACGCCAATTTCGGCACAGCCTTTTCCGATGATGGCGCCAACCCGAAGACCGATGCACCCGAAATGCTCGGCCAGTGGAAATCGATGCCCGGCGCCCAGGGAGATGGCGAGGGCTATGACCTGGATGATTTCGTCGCTGGCAAGGTCTCGCTGCGCGACCACCTCGGCCAGCAATTGCCTTTTGTGCTCTCGTCCGCATCGGATCGGATGATTGCGCTGGCCCTGATCGACCAGCTGGACGAGGCCGGATATCTGCGTGCCGACCTGGATGAGGTCGCCAAGCAGATGGGGGCGTCCCGAGACGATATGGAACGGATTCTGGCAGCCCTTCAGACCATGGAGCCCGCCGGCCTGTTTGCGCGCAATCTTGGCGAATGCCTGGCCATTCAACTGCGCCAGCGCGACCGGCTGGATCCGGCCATGGCCGCATTGATCGGCAATCTGGATTATCTGGCAAAGCGTGACTTTGCGAGCCTGAAGCGGTTATGCGGCGTGGATGAGGAAGACCTGCTCGATATGCTGGCCGAAATCCGCAAGCTTAATCCCAAGCCCGGCGCTGGTTTCGAAACCGATGCACTGGAAACAGTCGTGCCCGATATTCTGGTGGCGCCCTCGCTCGAAGGTGGCTGGCTGGTGGAGTTGAATGCGGAAACCCTGCCGCGCGTGCTGGTCAACAATGCCTATTTCACCGAGATCCGCCGCAGCAGCCTGCGAGAAGGCGCCATGAAGACTGCCAATGGCCAAAACGGCAATGGCAAGACCGGGCAGAGCAAGGCCGAGGGCGAGCAGGCCTTTTTGACGGATTGCCTGCAAACCGCCAATTGGCTGACCCGCAGCCTCGATCAGCGCGCCAAAACCATCATGAAGGTGGCGACCGAAATCATTCGCCAGCAGGACGCCTTCCTGCGCCATGGGGTCGATCATTTGCGTCCGCTGAACCTGAAGACGGTGGCCGACGCCATCAAAATGCACGAGTCCACCGTCAGCCGCGTCACATCCAACAAATATATGCTGACACCACGTGGGCTGTTCGAGCTGAAATATTTCTTCAGCGTCTCCATTGGCTCGGCAGAAGGCGGAGACAGCCATTCGGCTGAGGCCGTTCGTCATCGTATCCGCATGTTGATTGCTCAAGAAAGCCCTGAGAATATCCTCTCAGACGACGATATTGTCGAAAGCCTGAAAAACGGCGGCGTCGAGCTTGCCCGCCGCACGGTTGCCAAATATCGCGAAGCAATGAACATCGCCTCCTCCGTCCAGAGGCGCCGGGAAAAGCGCGCCCTGGCGCGGAACCCGGGCTGAGATCAGCTCTTTGCAATAATCCTTAACAAAACATTGACATTGGCGCCCGCGCCAATTAGAGGATACCGCCAAAACACGGGAACGATTTTGGGATAGTGACATGTACAAAATCAGAGACTTAGTCTTATCCTGCGCAATTTTTTCACCCCAGTCCGCCCTTGACATGCGGGTTGTTCCAGGCCTGAACGGACAGACGCTCCGCTTTGGCCCGGCCCGATAGGATAAATTGCCCCGGCATATGGCCGAGCTTTTATCTTGGACTATGGAAACGCTTGGATGCGCCCCGCGCTTGGCGTAAACTCCCCCTGCAAATCACGATAAGAAGGGAAACTCCATGAGTGTACGCGTAACCGGCAAACATATGGAAATCGGCGAATCTTTCCGGCAACGGATAGAAGTCCAGATCACTGACGCCGTAAGCAAATACTTTGACGGAGGGTATTCCAGTCAGGTCACGGTGACAAAATCAGCCTCGCGGTTTTCCGCAGACTGCGCCCTGCACCTCGATACCGGTATAAACCTGCATGCAACCGGCACTGCCGTCGATCCGCAAGTCGCCTTCGACACCGCCGCAGAGCGGATCGAAAAGCGCCTGCGGCGCTACAAGCGCAAGCTGAAGGATCACCATATCCCAACCAACAACTTCGAAATCAGCTACACGGTCATGGACCCGGTTTCTGAAGAAGATGAGGATGTGCCAGAGGATTTTGCCCCGACCATCGTGGCCGAAAGCACCAAGAAGGTCAAAACCATGTCTGTCGCCACCGCCGTCATGGCGCTGGATATGACGGATGAGCCCATTGTACTGTTCCGCAGCCCTGGCAAGGACGAGTTGAACATTGTCTATCGCCGCAATGACGGTAATATTGGCTGGATCGATTCCGCCGCAATCAAGGGCTGACACGCCCTCGGAAAGCGGTGGCCGACCACCGCTTTCCTTTTCATGTGTCGGCGGGTATAAGGATTTTTCGAAATGGCCTTGGCAGATTTGCTACAGCAAGATGCGATATTGCCCGTCCTCAGGGTCAATTCCAAAAAACAACTTCTCCAGGAACTGGCTGCCAAAGCCTCGAAACTGATCGGTATTCCCGAGCGGGAAATCTTCGACGTCATCCTGCAACGGGAAAAGCTCGGCTCCACCGGTGTCGGCAATGGCATTGCCATTCCCCATGGCAAGCTGACGAGCATTTCCACCATTCAAGGCGTTTTCGCCCGCCTGGAAACGCCAATCGATTTTGAAGCGCTGGACGAGCAGCCCGTCGATCTGGTCTTCCTGCTTCTGGCACCCGAAGGGGCCGGTGCCGATCATTTGAAAGCCTTGTCGCGCATCGCCCGCGTGCTTCGCGATCAGGACCTGGTTGCCAAGCTGCGCGCCAGCGACAGCGCCACCGCCATCTATACCTTCCTGAACCAGGACCAGGCCTCGAACGCCGCCTGACCGCTCTTCATTTAACGTATAGTTTCACACAAAAAGCGCCGCGCATCACTGCGCAGCGCTTTCTCTTTTTCCTGTAAAAGAAAAGGGGCAGGCCTTGCTCGAAAACCTGCCTACAGCGCTTCTCATCATATATGGCGCACAAAGGTCCGCTTTAGCGCTTTATATCTGCTGCATAATTTTCTCTTTAAACCGATCCCGGTTTAAAGAATTATGCAGTAGTTCAATTTGAACCAGACAGGCTCTCGATTCTGTTGTTTTCGTTTGCCTTTTCGGGAAAACCGGACACCACTTTTCCCTGACAAACTCTAGGCATCGGCAGACTGAGCGGCCTCTGCCTTGGGGCCACCCTTGGCAACGCCAACCATAGCCGGACGCAGCACCCGATCGCCAATGGTATAGCCGGGCTGAACAACCTGCACGACCGTATTGTTGGGCACTTGCGGATTGGGAATTTCGAACATCGCCTGATGGAAATTCGGATCGAATTTCTGGCCTTCCGGCTCGATCTTGCGGACACCGTGGCGCTCGAGCGTCGACAGCATCGCCCGCTCGGTCATCTCGACACCTTCGATCAATGCCGTCAGGCCGGCTTGCGCCTCCTCCTTGGCTTCATCAGGGACAGCGTCGATGGCGCGGCGCAGATTGTCGGACACGGCCAGCATGTCACGGGCAAAAGCGGTGACCGCATAGGACTTGGCATCCTTGACATCGCGCTCGGTGCGGCGGCGCAGATTGTCCATTTCAGCCGCCAGACGCAGGAAGCGATCACGCAACTCCGCATTTTCAGCCTGCAGGGCTGCTGTCGGGTCATTATCCTGCCCGGCATCCTCAGCGGTCGAATTGGTCTCTTCCTGTACCTGGGGTTCAATCTGCGCGTCTGCGGCAGCGTCAGGTCCGTTTTTAGCTGTTTCGTCGGTCATGACGTTCTCCGAAATACTGTTTCTCGTCCGGCCCCGATATCAGGGTTCGGCGGCAAAAAATCAAGGGTCGAGTGATGATCTCATGTGGTGTTGCTAAGGTCAGTGGCCGCTGCGGGTCATCTTGGCCATCACCTGGGCGGTATAATCCACCATCGGCACGATACGGGAATAGTTGAGGCGGGTCGGACCGATCACGCCGACGGCCCCGACAATCCTGTCGTCGCCGTCGCGGTAGGGCGCAACGATCAGCGACGACCCGGAAAGCGAAAACAGCTTGTTCTCCGAACCGATGAAAATTCTGACACCCGGCCCGCTTTCGGCCAGATTGAGGATCTCGATCAGGCTTTCCTTACGCTCCAGATCATCAAACAGCAGCCGCAGCCGATCAACATCCTCGACGCCCGCCAGACCTTCCAGCAGATTGGCGCGGCCACGCACGATCAACCGGGTCGGTTTGTCGCCCTCGCCGCCGGACCAGACCGCCAGCCCACGCTGCACGAGATCCTGGGAGAGAACATCCAGTTCGCTGGCCACCTGATCCTTCAACTGCACCAGCTGGCCGCGCACTTCATGCAGCGTCTGGCCGGACAGATGCGCATTGAGGAAATTGGCCGCCTCGGTCAGTTGCGAGGCGGTAATGCCCGCCGGGAGTTCGATGATCCGGTTTTCGACCTGGTTAAACTCACCGACCAGCACTGCCAGCGCCTTGGTCGGCTCCAGTCGGATGAATTCGACGTGTTTCAGCACCGGATCGGATTTCGCCGCCACCACCAGGCCCGCACCACGCGACAGGCCAGACAGCATACGGCTGGCCTCGTTATAGAGCGTTTCCATCGGCTGGTCTTCCGAGGAGCGCATCTGCCGTTCGATCGAGCCGCGATCTTGCTCCGACAAGCGACCGACCTGCATGAAAGCATCGACAAAAAAACGCAATCCCGTCTGGGTTGGCAAACGCCCAGCACTGATATGGGGGGAATAGATCAGGCCGAGCTCTTCCAGGTCGCTCATCACATTGCGCACCGAGGCGGGCGACAGCGACATCGGCAGAATGCGCGACAGATTGCGCGAGCCAAGCGGTTCACCGGATTCCAGATAGGTCTCGACAATGCGGCGAAAGATCTCCCTGGATCGCTCATCCAGTGCCATTGACACATCGCCTGCGGTAATTGGGTTTTTCCCCATTTCGCTCATGTTTGCTGCTGCACCTATCCTTAATATAGCTGCTGATTGACCAATCACAACGGCTTTTGGTGAGGAAGCGCCGGTTTGAGCGGACCATACCGGCTTTTCCTTTGCAAAACCGTCAAACCACTCGTAGAAGGCAGCCAGGACGCCAAGCAGGACTGGAAATGCCCCGGACAGATTTCCGGGCCAGATCTGCCCAGAACGGCCCAGACGGGCATTGAAACGAAAATAAGCGGACAGAGGTTGGTGTGCCAGCCAGTGACTGCTCGACCGAGGAGACGGAAATGCGACCTTCAGGCAGAAAAACCGACCAGATGCGCAAGATATCGTTCGAGCGCAATTTTTCCAAACATGCCGAAGGCTCCTGTCTCGTCAAGTTTGGCGATACCCATGTCCTGTGCACGGCAAGCCTCGAAGATCGCACTCCGCCCTGGCTGCGCAACACAGGCAAGGGCTGGGTGACAGCCGAATACGGCATGCTGCCGCGCGCCACCGGCGAGCGAATGAAGCGTGAAGCGTCCTCCGGCAAGCAGAGCGGTCGCACCCAGGAAATCCAACGGCTGATTGGTCGTTCACTGCGCGCCGTGGTCGATCTGGAAGCCCTAGGCGAACGGCAGATCTCGCTCGATTGCGATGTGATCCAGGCCGATGGCGGCACCCGCACAGCCTCGATTACCGGCGCATGGATTGCCTTGCACGATTGCCTGAAATGGATGGAATCGCGCAACATCATCAAGGTGGACCGGGTGCTGAAGGACCATGTCGCGGCGATTTCCTGCGGTATTTTCGCCGCCCAGCCGGTGATTGACCTGGATTACCTGGAGGACTCTGCCGCCGAAACCGATGCCAATTTCGTCATGACCGGCACAGGCGGCATTGTCGAGATCCAGGGCACCGCCGAAGGCAAGCCGTTCAGCCAGGAAGAATTCCTGACCCTTCTCGGCCTTGCCCAGACAGGCATTGCCGAATTGGTGGACCTGCAAAAACAGGCGATTGCCGGATAAAGAGAGCATCATAATGGCCACAAGCATTGAAGGCATTCTGGAAACCTCACTGTATGTCGATGATCTCGACGCGGCAGAGCGTTTCTATGCCGGCCTGCTCGGCCTTGAGGTGATCATCAGCCAGCCGGGGCGTCATGTGTTCCTGCGCTGTGGGCCGGGCGTTCTGCTGCTGTTTAATGCAGCCGAAACCATCAAGCCCGCAGAGCCCGACGCTCTGCCGGTGCCAGCCCATGGTGCCGTCGGGCCAGGTCATGCCTGCTTTCGGATGGACGGTGCGGCAATGGATGGTATGGCGTCACGGTTGTTGAGCCATGGCATCGCCATAGAGGCGGATTTTCTCTGGCCGAATGGTGCGCGTTCAATATATTTCCGCGACCCAGCGGGCAATAGTCTGGAATGCGCCGAAGCCCGGCTTTGGCAGATTGAATAGGATCGGATGATGCGCAAACTCGATACCAGAACCATTGTCGTTGCCAGCCACAATGCCGGCAAGATCGCAGAGATTGCCGACCTGATCGGCCCGTTTGGTTTTACGGCCAAATCGGCCAAGGAGCTTGGCTTCATCGAGCCGGACGAAACCGGCACGACATTCGAGGAAAACGCTGCGATCAAGGCACTGGCTTCGGCCAAAGCCTCTGGCCTGCCAGCGCTGTCGGACGATTCCGGTCTGGTCATCGATGCGTTGGATGGTGCGCCGGGTGTCTATACCGCCAATTGGGCCGAGCGCGAGGATGGCAGCCGCGATTTTGCCATGGCGATGGAAAAGGTCGAGCAGGCCCTTCAAGAAAAGGGTGCCGCCACGCCTGAGCGCCGGACGGCGCGTTTCGTCAGCGTGCTGTGTCTGGGCTGGCCCGATGGCCATACCGAGTTTTTCCGGGGTGAAGTGGAAGGTGTGGTCGCCTGGCCGCCCCGCGGCACATCCGGCTTCGGCTATGACCCGATCTTCCAACCAGACGGATTTTCAACCACGTTCGGCGAAATGACCTCGGAAGAAAAACACGGATGGAAGCCGGGCGATGCGCAAGCGCTGTCGCACCGGGCGCGCGCTTTTAAGCTTTTCGTCGAAACCTGCCTGAACGCCTGAGGATTTATGGCCGAGCCAACGTCGCTTCTCCTTCCAGACACCGGCGAACCGGGCTTTGGCATCTATATTCACTGGCCGTTCTGCGCGGCCAAATGCCCCTATTGTGACTTCAACAGCCATGTCCGCCACCAGAAGGTCGACCAGCCGGGCTTCACGGCAGCTTTCCTGAAGGAAATGGAGACGATGCGGGCCATGAGCGGCCCCAAGACCGTTACCAGCATCTTCCTCGGCGGCGGTACGCCTTCGCTGATGGACCCGGCCACGGTGGGTGCCATCCTGGACGGAATCGCCCGCTACTGGACCGTGCCGCGTGGCATCGAGATCACCATGGAAGCCAATCCGACCAGCGTCGAAGCCGAACGGTTTCGGGGCTATCGGTCAGCTGGCGTCAACCGGGTGTCGCTCGGCGTGCAAGCGCTCAATGATGCCGATCTGAAATTTCTGGGCCGGATGCATTCGGTGGAGGATGCACTGAAAGCCGTCCGGCTGGCACGCGAGATTTTCCCGCGCATGTCCTTCGACCTGATCTATGCCCGTCCCAATCAGACGATTGCCGATTGGGATGCCGAGTTGAAGCTGGCGATTTCCTATGCGGTGGACCATCTGTCGCTCTATCAGCTGACCATCGAGGAAGGCACGCCATTCTTCGGCCTGCACAAGGCTGGCAAGATCATTACACCCGATGAGGAACATGCGGCCCAGCTCTATGAGGCGACGCAGGAGATCACCGAGCGCGAAGGCCTGCCCGCCTATGAGGTTTCCAACCATGCGCGGCCCGGCGCCGAGAGCCGTCACAACCTGACCTATTGGCGCTATGGTGATTATGCCGGTATTGGCCCTGGCGCCCATGGACGGCTGACGCAGGGCCATGAAAAACTGGCGACTGCGACTGAAAAACACCCGGAAACCTGGCTTTCAGCGGTCGAACAGAACGGCCACGGCATGGTCATCCAGGACGCGCTGGGTTCCGAAGAACAGTCCGACGAATTGCTGCTGATGGGCCTCAGGCTGCGCGAAGGCGTCGATCTCGCCCGTTGGCAGCAATTGTCCGGTCGCGATCCGGACCCGGTCCGCGAACAATTTTTACTGGAACACGGATTTATCGAACGTCTCGGCAATTCCCGGCTGCGCTGCACGCCAAAAGGCATGCTGGTTCTGGATGCCGTCGTGGCAGATCTCGCCTGCTGAGCAATCATAAACAGACGCAAGGATAGAGGGAGAAGCGTCAATGCCCGTAGATGATGCCTTTGCGCTGTACGACATGGCCGTTTTCTATGACAGCTTCAACATTCATGGCGAAGACGGGGATTTCTACGAGGCCTATCCAAAAACGCCCTGCCGAATTCTCGATATCGGCTGCGGCACAGGCTCGGTGACGCTCCGGCTGGCAAGACGCGGCCATCAGGTGACAGGGATCGATCCCGCGCCGGGCATGTTGGCTCTGGCAAAAGCCAAAGATAAGGAAGGGTTGGTGCGCTGGATTGCCGCCAATGCCTTCGATCTCAATCTCGATAGAGAGCAATTCGATCTGATCATCATGACCGGCCATGTCTTTCAGGTCTTTCTCGATGATGAAGAAACCCTTCTGGCGCTCACCAATGCCCGCCGCCATCTCTCGCCGGGTGGACAGATGATCATCGAGAGCCGCAACCCGCTGCTGCGCGCCTGGGAAGGATGGACCGAAGCCACAACCCGCAACACAGCGCAGGTGCCTGGTATCGGCCCGGTCGAGGTTTTCTATCAGGTCGACAGGATCGAAGGGGAGCATGTCACCTTTGACGCGACATTCACGCTGCTGGAGACAGGTGAACAGCGGATCAGTCGCAGTTGCCTGCGTTTCCCCGGTCGCGGCAAGGTCGAACAGCTGTTCAAGGCAGCCGGGTTCAAGAGCATCGACATGCTCGGCTGGTGGGATGGCCGCAGCTTTGAGCCGACCAGCCCGGAAATCATTGCCATCGCCAGCGTCTGAGGCCAGATTGTCAGGCGACTGCCCGCTGGCGAAGCCGACGCCATAGCCTGCCATCGATGGCGGCAAGTCCGAGCGCAATCAAGACCATGCCGACCAGATGGCGTGGGGCGACCTGATCTCCCAGCACCAAGGCACCCAGCAGAATGGCGCTGGGGGGAATGAGGATGGTGACCAGCATCAGGTTGGTGGCACCAGCCGTCGACAATATCCGGAAAAACAGCACATAGCCGACAGCGGTGGATAGCAATGCCAGTCCCAGCAGAGCCGCAATGCTATCAAGACCGGGAACGGGCAAGGTCCAGGGGGCATCGACCATCAGCGTAATCGGCAGAAGGACAACCGTAGCCGCCGTCACCTGCCCCGCGGCGGGCAAGAGAGGGGCTAATCCCATCGCCTTGAAGCGCCGCCCGAAAAGACCAGCAAAGGCATAGGAAACTGCCGCCAGCATCACGGCCAACTCGCCCCAGAGATCCGCGCCGAGATGTCCGAGCACGGCGGGACCGATCATAACCGCGACCCCTGCAACCCCGATCAACACGCCAGCCAACCGGTTGGCGGTCAGCTTCTCATCGGTGGTCAGAAAATGCGCGATGATCACTCCAAACAGTGGCGTCGTCGCGTTGAAAATCGCCGCCAGCCCGACGGGAATATGGGTCTGGCCCCAGACAATAAGCGTGAAGGGAATAACATTGTTGAGAAGGCCCATGCCAAGGAAGGCAAGCCAGACCTCGGCCCTGCGCGGAACCGGCTGGCCCGACAGGCGGACGATGATCCACAGCGCCATCGCGGCAAGCGCAACACGGGCGGTAACGATGGTCAGCGGCGGCCAGACCTTCACCAGAATGCCGATGAACAGAAAGGAGCCGCCCCATAGCACCGAAAGCACCAGCAGCATCGCCCACTCCTGAGCACCCATCTGTTTTTGCATAACCAGCCTCTCACCATGTCTCTTTATCGAAGATGGTTATTGCGCTTTTGAAGCGGGGTCGCCACCCGTTTCTTGCAGATTGACCACCAAGTCCTCTCTGTCAATCATAAGAAAACAGCGCCATTCGTCAGTGATGACAAATGGCGCTGTGATCTCCAAAAAGCATAGGGGGGCCAAGCGAGGCGACGATCCGATTACTCGTTGATCAGGCGGCGCAGCAGCTCGATTTCCTGCGACAATTTCTGGTCGCCGGAGATCAATTCCTCAATCTTGCGCACGGCATGCAGCACCGTGGTGTGATCGCGGCCACCGAAACGACGGCCGATTTCCGGGAAGGAGCGGGGCGTCAGGGTCTTGGACAGATACATGGCGATCTGGCGCGGCTTGACGATGACCCGGGTGCGGCGGTTGGAAACCAGTTCCTGGCGCGACACATTGTAATGGCGGGCAACAACGCGCTGGATGTCTTCAATGCGCACCCGCTTCTGTTCGGCAGCACCGACCAAGTGGGCCAGCAGTTCATCGACGCGCTCAATGGTCATATTGGCTTCGAATGAACGGCGGAACAGCAGCTGGTTGAACGCACCTTCCAGATCGCGGCCAGAACTGGCGACATTGCGGGCCACATGGGCAATGATCTCGGCTGGAATTTCCAGGCTCGGATCTTCTTTCTTGGCGAGCGCCAACCTTGTCTTCAGCATGTCGAGGCGCATGTCGTAATCAGGCGCTTCCATCTCGATGGCAACGCCACCTTGCAAACGCGAGCGAACGCGCTGATCAAGCGATTCCAGCTCCCACGGCGCCCGGTCGGCAGCCACGACAACCTGCTTGGCGCTGTCGAGCAGCATGTTCAGCAAGTGACAGAACTCATGCTGAATGGTTTTACCTTGCAGAAACTGCATGTCGTCGATGATCAGCAGGTCGATGTTGCGCAGCGAGTCCTTCAAAGTCAGAGCATCGTTGTCGCGGATGGCGGTGGCAAAGCGCCACATGAAATATTCCGCCGTCAGATAGACAACGCGCGGAGCCCGAGGGCTATGGATGGCTGCATTGGCGATCGCCTGGAGCAAATGCGTCTTGCCCAGACCGACCGACGAATGAATGAACAACGGATTGAAGCGTACGGCGCCTGCACCGGCTTCAGCAATGGTCTTGGCGGCGGCAACCGCCACCCGGTTAGACGCGCCTTCGACGAAACCATCGAACGTATAGCGGCTGTCGAGCGGCGAACCGAACAACGGTCCCTGTACGGGAGCGCGCTGCGGTGCTGCGGCATTGGCGATGGCAGGTGCCATCTGGCCAATGCTTTGCGGCACCTGACGCTTCTGGGCAGACGACAGGGAGGGCTCGACGGCCCGGTCTTCGACAACCGGCGCCCGGCTATTGCGGCTGGCGCTGCGCACCAGGATTTCGATCTTCAGAATGCTGGCATCTTCCGCCTGAAAAATCGAGGTAATCAGGTCGAGATAACGATTGTTGATCCAGGACTTCAGGAAGGTCGTCGGCACGCTAAGCCGGATAACGCTCTTCGAAGAGGAATGCAGTTTCAACCGACCAAACCAGCTGGCAAACACATCCGGGCCGACCTGGGCTCGCAGCCGGGCACTGAACCGCTCAAAAAGCGCATCGTATCGAACTTCATCGCCTGCCACCGTATCGTCTACCACCGCATTCGGGCCGCCTGTCGCGTCAGGGCTAACGGCCTGATCGATCGTGCGCGCCTCGTCCCCACTGGCTGCCGCACTTGCCGTTACCATCTTCATCTGCATCTCGCCGCCTTCCAATTGTCCACATGTGCCGGCCAGTTGCCATTGCTGGCCGACGCTTTAAATTCTTGCATTTGACTGCCTGAGACTTCCAACACCGACGTCCCCTCGTAAGGACACCGGTCTTGTCAGGCATTCACCATCATGCATTCTCACAGCAGCATGCGTCTTCAAGAACGCTAACCATGCTGATCATCATATCTGCCAAATGGAGCTCCTCAATCCGCATTGCCTAATTTAATGCAGCAGGGAATGAGCATATGCCGTTATGACACAGGTATTTCGTTCAAGGCCCTTCATCCTCGTTTATGTCGGGCCAGTCTTTCCCTCTCTTATTCCCAAATTTAAATAGGATGCTTCCAACTTAAGCCGGACACACAAACTCCAACTCTCGTTTCCTGAAATGGAAACGAGTTCCGCATGAGAACCAATGTATGATGAAACGAAACTGAGCCGTTCCGCCCGGAGAGGATTTTCAGAAAAACCAGCTTTTGCAGCTTGTGTCTTTCCGACAGGAGCCAAGATCCGCACCTCTCTTGAAATGCATTTAGGCAGGATCGAATGCCGAGATCAACAATGAATTTTACCTAAAATTAACAGCGCGCCATTGACTCCGTCCCGGAAGTTTCCCGGAGCACAAAAGCCAAAAAAGAATCGCTTTTGAATCAAGGAGTTTGGCGGGCTCCATCATTGCAAGCCCTGATATTGCCTGAAAATAAAAAAATCACTTGACTCAAAATCGCACAGTCCTGCCGTAAAGGAAAGATCATCCAAGACGGAGAACCTCCGGCAAGTCATTGATATAAAAAGGAATATCGTGTCACTGGAGTGACATGAAACCGTAACGTGCAATAGTGATGAAATGAGAAAAATATCAAAAGACGAAAAGCCCGGCTAAAAAGCCAGGCTGATCAAAATGTTAATTTTCGACGAAAATTAGGCGGCGAGTGCCTTGACGCGGCTGGCAAGACGCGAAATCTTGCGCGACGCGGTATTGGCGTGAACAACGCCCTTGGAAGCAGCGCGGTGCAGTTCAGGCTGGGCAGCCTTCAATGCAGCTGCGGCCAGTGCCTGATCGCCAGAAGCGATGGCTTCTTCAACCTTGCGGACAAAGTTGCGAACGCGCGTACGGCGGCTCTTGTTGATTGCGGTGCGGCGAGCGATCTTGCGGGTCGCCTTCTTCGCCGATGTAGTATTGGCCATGGATGCCTCTCTCGAATACGAACCAAAACTCCACCTTCGCCGCCAAGTCGTTGCGACCTGCAATACCAGCAATTCGGGAGCAATCGTGGAAAGCGATAAGCTTTCCTAACTGTGGCCGGGCATATAGCGGGAAAGAACGGCGTCGTCAACGCGCTTTCTCAACCTTTGTGCCGGCAGGCGCCCGTTCGAAGCGCCACACCGTTTTGACCAGAGGCACGAAGGCGCCTTATCTCTGGCACTGTGGGCAGTGGAAGGTCGACCGTCCTGCCTGGGTCATGCGCTCGACCGTCCCTGTGCAGCCAGGGGTGCGGCAGGCTTCGCCTTCGCGGTCATAGACATTGAAACTGTGCTGGAAATAGCCGAGCGAGCCATCCGCCTGGATATGATCGCGCAGCGAGGAGCCGCCGGCCTCGATCGCCTCGGCGATGACCATGCGAATGGCCTGCGTCAGGTCTTCCAGCGCCGCCACCGGCTTTCCTTCAGCATCTACCAGCGCGCGCGCCGGTGTCTCCGGCGACAGATGCGCCCGCCATAAGGCTTCGCAGACATAGATATTGCCGAGACCGGCGATCACTTTCTGGTCGAGAAGGGCGGTTTTCAAAGGCTGCGCCTTGCCCTTGAACCTGATGGCCAGATAGTCGGCGTCGAGCGCGTTGCCGACCGGCTCCGGTCCCAGCCCGGCAAAGGCGGCATGACGATCCATGTGACGGCGCTCGACCATATCCATGAAGCCGAAGCGGCGCGGGTCATTATAGATCACCCTGAGAGGGCTGCCCTCCGGTCCGCTCAAATGGAAGATCACGTGGTCATGCTTTTCATCACGGGAGCGCGCCATATGAAACTGGCCAGGCAGGCCTGTCTCACCCGAGGCTTCGATCCGGTAAGAGCCGGACATGCCGAGATGGGAGATAATCGAGACGCCGTCATCGAGATCAATCAGCAGGTATTTCGCTCGCCGAGACAGGGAGATGATCAGCCGGCCTTGCGTCCTCGCCGCAAAATCGACCGGCAAGGGAAAGCGCAGATCCGGCCGCCGCAATTCCAGACGGATCAGCCTCCGCCCTTCCATGGACGGCGCCAGTCCCCGTTTTACGGTTTCCACCTCTGGTAATTCCGGCATGAAGGCTCCATGTTTCTATTTCAGTGGCACGCATCATGGTTTAAGGACCAGACGGCCTGTTATGGCATTGCCCTGCCAATATCCCGCCAATATCCCGACGGGCTATTGCAATCGTGCCGCAGACATAGTGCAAGAGACCGGGCCTCGCCAAGGTCGCTGATATGGTTTTAGAGAGAATGGAGTTGAGCCGATGGTCGCAAGCCGCACCTCCGCCGATGGCGGCATGGAAACCTCCTACGGCTTCCGCGATGTGGCGGAAGGCGAAAAGCAAGGTCTCGTCAACGACGTGTTCCACAAGGTTGCCAAGCGCTACGACATCATGAACGACGTGATGTCGGCGGGTATGCACCGGGTTTGGAAGGATGCGCTGATTGCCACCCTCAACCCACGCAAGGATGCTAACTATAAGGTGCTGGACGTTGCCGGCGGCACGGGCGACATCGCCTTTCGCATCATCGAGGCCTCGCGCAGGCTCGCCCATGCCACAGTGCTCGACATCAACGGCTCCATGCTGGGCGTCGGCCAGGAGCGAGCGCAGAAAAAAGGCCTCTCCGACAATCTCACCTTCGTCGAGGCCAATGCCGAGGCCCTGCCCTTCGAAGCCAATCAATTCGACGCCTATACGATCGCCTTCGGTATTCGCAATGTGCCCCGCATCGATGTCGCGCTGAGCGAGGCCTACCGCGTGCTGAAACGCGGCGGACGGCTGCTGGTGCTGGAATTTTCCGAGGTGCAGATGCCGCTGCTCGACCGTTTTTACGATCAATGGTCGTTCAAGGCGATCCCACGATTTGGCAAGATGATCACCGGCGAGGCCGAGCCCTATCAATATCTGGTGGAGTCGATCCGCAAGTTCCCCAATCAACAGGATTTTGCCGCGATGATCACCAAGGCGGGCTTTTCCAAGGTGTCCTTCACCAACTATACCGGCGGCATTGCCGCCCTTCATTCCGGCTGGAAGATCTGAACAATGCCTGACCGAAAGACCGCCGGATTGAAGATCGATTAATGAGCACAGTCAGCGCCTATTTCAGATTGGCCCGTGTCGGCTGGATTCTCGTTCGTGAAGGCGTTGTCTCGGCGTTGCCGTCCGAAGGACTGCCGCCGAGCGTCGGCTTTGTAAAGAAAGTCGCCGCTGCCTTCGAGCGCAAGCGCGCCCGAGGCACGTTGCGGTCCGACCGCCTGTCGCAAGCCGTCGAGCGGCTGGGGCCGTCCTATGCCAAGATCGGTCAGTTCCTGGCAACCCGGCCCGATGTGGTCGGCGCCGAACTCGCCTATGACCTGACCGGATTGCAGGACCGCATGGCCTTCTTTCCAACGGCGGAGGCCAAGGCATCAATTGAATTGTCGCTCGGGCGTCCGGTCGAGGAGCTATACGCCAATTTCGGCGAGCCGATTGCCGCCGCCTCCATCGCCCAGGTGCATCCCTGCATGGTGGAAACGCAGTTCGGCGTGAAGCAGGTTGCGGTCAAGGTGATCCGTCCCGGCGTACGGCGCCGTTTCGCGGCCGATCTCGAGGTCATGTATCTCGTGTCGCATTTGCAGGAAATGCTGCTGCCGCAGACCCGCAGATTGCGCCCTGTCGAAGTGACGAAAACACTCGAGCAGACCACGAAAGTGGAAATGGACCTGCGGCTCGAAGCCGCCGCTCTTTCGGAACTGGGCGAAAACACCGCCAGAGATCCCGGTTTCAGGGTTCCGCAGGTCGATTGGGAACGAACGGGCCGCGACGTCATCACCATGGAATGGATCGACGGCGTCAAGATGTCCGATGTCGAGGCGCTGAAAGCCGCTGGCCACGATCTCGATGCGCTGGCCGATACGCTGATCCAGTCCTTCCTGCGCCATACGCTGCGCGACGGCTTCTTTCATGCCGACATGCATCCGGGCAATCTGTTCGTCGACCCCGCAGGCATGATCGTTGCCGTGGACATGGGCATTTGCGGACGGCTCGGCAAGAAAGAACGGCGGTTTCTGGCGGAAATTCTCTATGGCTTCATCACCCGCGATTACATGCGGGTGGCGGAAGTGCATTTCGAAGCCGGCTATGTGCCTTCCCACCACAATATGGCCAGTTTTGCCCAGGCGATCCGGGCGATCGGCGAGCCCATTCACGGCCAGCCGGCCGAAACCATTTCCATGGCCCGGTTGCTGACGCTGCTGTTTGAAGTCACCGAACTGTTCGACATGCAGACAAGGCCTGAACTGGTGATGCTGCAAAAAACCATGGTCGTGGTCGAAGGCGTCTCACGGATGCTCAATCCACGGTTCAACATGTGGAAGGCATCGGAGCCCGTCGTCGCGGACTGGATCAAAGCCAATCTCGGTCCAAAGCGCATCGTCACCGACATGAAGGACGGCATTCGCGCCGCGGTGCGGGTGGCGGAAGCCCTGCCGGAGATCGCTGCCAAAACCGAGAAATTCCACAGTGAATTGATGCAGATGAGCGAGCATGGACTGCGGTTCGACGAGAGCACCACCGATGCCATTGGCAAGGCGCAGGCGCGGCATGGTCGCTCAGGCCGGCTGGCGCTCTGGGTGATTGCGCTCAGCCTGCTGTTCATCGCGTTTCAACTGGGTCATGGCGGGTAGGATTGCATGTCGGCAACAAACGCAGGTTTCATCCGCTCCAGTCTGTTTGTGCTTGGCCTGGGCTGCCTTCTCCTGATCAGCCTGATCGGCTCGACCCTGTGGCTGACCGGCAAGACTCGCGTCACCTTCGGAACTGTTGTCGAGGAGCGGATGCTTCGCCGCGCCAGCGCCGACCTGATGCAGACGCTGACTGATGCGGAAACAGGGCAGAGAGGCTATCTGATCACCCGCGATGTCGCTTTCCTGACCCCATACAGTCAGGCCATCGGCGATGTGACCACGGAAATGGACGGTCTCGTGCATCTGCTTGCGCCTCGCCCTGAACATGCCCCGGATGTCGAGAAGCTGCGCGAATTGGTAAAGGCCAAGCTTGAAGAATTGGCCAGAACCGTCGAGCTGACCCGCAGCGGCGACATCCGCCAGGCCTACGAACTTGTCCGGGCCGGTTACGGCAAGCAGCTGATGGACCAGATCCGCACCGTGCTTGACGAAGTCCGCGACGAATCCGACAACAGGATAGACCAGGGAATTGCCAGTCAGCTCCTTGCCATCGGCTGGTTGCAGGTCTTTACCATTGGCGGGGCCGTGGCCATCGTGATCGTGATCGGCGGCGCGATCCTGATCATCATCCAGCACGTGCGCGATCTGTTGAAGGCCCGCCAGGAGGTGGAGGTCCTCAATGCGGGGCTGGAAGAGCGCGTGCAGGAGCGAACCGAAGACCTGATGCAGGCCAATCAGGAAATCCAGCGCTTCGCCTATATCATCACCCACGACCTGCGCGCCCCCCTCGTCAATATCATGGGATTTACCGCCGAGCTGGACAGTGCGCTCCAGACATTGAAGGCCTATGTTCTGGCGGATGGGCAGCCCCTGACGACGCAGCAGATCGAGGATGCGCGGCTTGCCGCCTCCGAAGACCTGCCGGAAGCGATTTCCTTCATCCGATCCTCGACCCGCAAGATGGACGGGCTGATCAACGCCATCCTGAAAATCTCGCGCGATGGACGCCGCCAGCTCAAGCCGGAACCACTGGATCTCAAACCGCTGATCGAGACGACGGCTGCCAGCGTTCACCACCAGATCGGCGAAAGCGGCGGACATACAGAAATTTCAACCGAAGTTGCCAGCATCATCTCCGACAGGTTGTCCCTGGAGCAAATTCTCGGTAACCTTTTTGACAACGCTATCAAATATAAGTCACCCGATCGCCCGGTCGTCCTTTCTATCCGGGCGGTCTCGGATGGACGGCACTTCATTCGCCTGGAGATAGAGGATAATGGCCGCGGCATCGCTGAACAGGATCATGAACGGATTTTCGAGCTTTTCCGCCGCTCGGGACAGCAGAACCAGGTGGGCGAAGGCATCGGCCTTGCCCATGTGCGCTCATTGACGCGCAACCTGGGAGGTGAAATTACCGTACGCTCCAAGATCGGCGTCGGCTCGACATTTATTTTGCGCTTGCCGCGCGACCTTTCGAAACTGGTAGGGACCTGAGCATGAAAGCAGTGGCCAAGGAAGTGACCATCGTCATGGTCGAAGACGACGAGGGACATGCACGCCTGATCGAGAAAAATGTTCGCCGGGCCGGGGTCAACAATGAGATCGTGCCGTTTACCAATGGCACCGACGCGCTGGATTATATCCTGGGCACGGACCGTTCCGGAGAAACCTCGGCAGATCGATACCTGCTAATTTTACTCGATCTTAACTTGCCGGATATGTCGGGCACCGATATACTCGAGAAAGTAAAGACCAATCAGCACACACGTCGGCTGCCGGTCGTCATTCTCACCACAACGGACGATCAACGGGAAATCCAGCGCTGCTACGATCTTGGTGCCAATGTCTACATCACCAAGCCGGTTGATTATGACAATTTCGCCAATGCCATTCGTCAGCTCGGGCTGTTCTTTTCCGTGATGCAGATCCCGTAACGAGCCGACCGCCCCATGAATGTCCGAATTCTTTATCTCGATGACGACCCGGCCATCGTGCGGCTGGTGCAGAAAGCGCTCGGGCGCAACGGACATTCCGTCACCCATGCCGAGGATCTGGAGCGGGCGCTGGGCTTTCTGGCGTCTGAAAACTTCGACGTTATTGTTCTCGATCATTATCTCAGCAATATGACCGGTCACGATGTGCTGGCGCATTTGCGCGGACGGCATATCATGACGCCGGTGGTCTATGTGACCGGTTCCAACGAAGCCCGTATCGCCATCGACGCGATCAAGGCAGGCGCCTCCGATTACGTCATCAAGACCACCAGCGAGGATTTCCTGTCGCTGCTGGAAAGCGCCATCCGGCAATCGGTCGAAAATGCCCGGCTGCGCGAAGCCAAGGTCAAGGCGGACGAGGAAATCCGCCTTGCCAAGGAACGGGCGGAAGCGCTGCTCAGCGAAGTTAACCACCGCGTCGCCAACAGCCTGGCATTGGTCGCAAGCCTGCTGCGGCTTCAGATCGCCAATTCTCCGAGTGACGAGGTCAAGGCCGAACTGACTGAGACCCAGGCCCGCATTACCGCCATTGCCGGCATGCATCGCAGCCTCTACACCTCAGACGATGTCAGCCGGGTCGATATGGACATTTATATCGCCAATCTGGTGCGGGAAATCGGCGGTTCGCTTGCCAATCCCGACAAGCCGATCACCCTGACAGTCGATGCCGAGCCGATTTCTCTGACCGCAGATCGCGCCGTCTCCATCGGCATGATCGTCACCGAACTGGTGACCAATGCGATCAAATATGCCTATCCCGACCGCAAGGACGGCGAAATCCGCGTGCGGCTGTGCCATGCGCAGCCCGGCCATGCGCTGTTGACGGTGGAGGATGACGGCATCGGCATCAGTCCTGGCGCTGCCCCGAAGGGCACTGGCCTCGGCAGCCGGATCATCAAATCCATGGCCGCAACGCTGGGCGAAGGTCTCGCCTACCAGGAGATTGCAGCGGGAACGATTGCCTGCGTGCCAATAGACCTTGCCCGATAGAGCATCGGATCGATTCCGTTTTCTGCGCCAGCCTATAGCAGGCCTCATCTTATCGTTTCCCCTTTCAGGCGCTTATGCGCTACGGCGCCGTGCATTTTACAAAATGCACAAAGGACGCTGTAACTCTTTAAATCTGCTGCATAATTTTTTCCTTAAATCGATTCCGATTTAAGGAATTATGCAGTAGTGTCCGGTTCGCATCGATAATTTCATGGCAGGCTTTTCATGGCGCTGACGGACAAGCGTATTCTCCTGATCATCAGCGGCGGTATTGCCGCCTACAAAAGCCTGGACCTGATCCGGCGGCTGCGCGAGCGGGGTGCCTCGGTGCGCCCGATCATGACGCGGGCCGCCCAGGAATTCATCACGCCGCTCGCGGTCGGCGCGCTTTCGGCCTCCCATGTCTATACGGATCTGTTTTCGCGCGAGGACGAACAGGATGTCGGCCATATCCGGCTTGCCCGCGATTGCGACCTGATCCTGGTTGCGCCCGTCACCGCCGATCTGATGGCGAAAATGGCCCATGGGCTGGCCGATGACCTGGCCTCGGCAGTGCTGCTTGCCGCCGACCGGCCCGTTTTGATCGCACCGGCGATGAACCCGAAAATGTGGGCCCATCCCGCCACTCTGCGCAATGTCGCACAGCTCAAGGCCGATGGCATTCAGTTCATCGGGCCGATGGCTGGCGAAATGGCCGAAAGTGGGGAAGCTGGTCTGGGCCGCATGGCCGAGCCGCTGGAGATCGTTGCCAAGGTCGAAGCCTGTCTTGACGACTCCTTCCAGCCGTTGGCAGGCAAAAAGGCCATTGTCACCTCCGGCCCGACCCATGAGCCGATTGATCCCGTGCGCTATATCGCCAACCGCTCCTCCGGCAAGCAGGGCCATGCCATTGCCAGCGCACTTGCCCGGCTGGGCGCCGAGGTGACGCTGGTATCCGGCCCGGTCAGCCTTGCGGACCCCACAGGCGTTAAAACGATCCATGTGGAGCGGGCCGAGGAGATGCGCGACGCCGTGCTCACCCACCTGCCCGCCGATATCGCCGTGATGGTCGCAGCGGTGGCCGATTGGCGGGTCGAGACGGCATCGGAGCAAAAGCTCAAGAAACAGCCAGGCGACGCCGCGCCGATGCTGGCGCTGACCGAAAATCCGGACATTCTGAAGACGGTTGGCCACCATGAAAAACGCCCGGCCCTGGTCATCGGCTTTGCAGCAGAAACCCAGAATATCAAGGAAAATGGCCGTGCCAAGCTGGAGCGCAAAGGTGCCGACCTGATCGTCGCCAACGACGTTTCACCGCAGACAGGGATCATGGGCGGCGACCGAAACCGGGTGACCCTGATCTACAAGGATCGCTCCGAAGACTGGCCGGATATGGACAAGGATGCCGTTGCCGAGCGGCTTGCACAGACTATTGCGGGGATGCTCGGCGTCAAATCTCTCTAAATAAAGATAAGACCGATCAGCGCGCCGCTGCCGAGCGCGATCAGCGGGTGAACCTTGGTCATCCCGGTCAGCACCGCACAGCCAGCCGCAATGCCAATGAGAATTGGGCTGGTTGCCGATGCTTTGGTGATCACAGCGGCGCTGGAGGTGACGAGGCCTGCCGTCATTGGTGCAAGCCCGGCTTGGACGATGCGCCGCCAGGGCCGGTCCTTGAAGCGCTCCCAGAGGGTGACGGCACCGGCGGTGATCAGCGAGGACGGGCCGAATTTGGCGATGGAGGTGACGACCACCCCGGCAAAGCCCGCCACATGCCAACCAACCAGCGGCACCACCATCATATTCGGCCCCGGAGCAGCCTGGGCCAAGGCAAACAGCGCGCTGAATTCGCTGGCGCTCATCCATTGCTGGACTTCCACCACCCGGCGCTGCATTTCCGGCAGGATGGCATTGCCGCCGCCAAAGGCGATCAGCGACAATTCCGTAAAAATCAGGGCAAGAGAAATCAGGGTGGCAATCATTTCGACAATTTCCAGCTCAAAACAATAGAGACCGGCGCCAGAACCAGCATGGTGGCGAAAAGCGGCAGGCGGAAAACCGCAATGGCAATGAAACACAGGGCAACGATGGCCAGCGCCCACAGCTTGTGTTTCAGCGGTTGCAGGACTTTCCAGGCCAGCGAAATCAGCAGGCCAGAAGCCGCCGCAGCCAGACCCGCAAACAGATGTTCGACCTGCGGATTGTCGCGGTAACGGTCGTAAATGTAACCCAGACAGATAACGATGGCCGTCGGTGCGGCAATCAGGCCGAAGGCGGCGGCCAGCGCACCCCTCCAGCCCTGGAACTTCAACCCAACCGCCACCGACATATTGATGATATTGCCACCCGGCAGGAACTGGCAGAGGCCAAGCAGATCCATGAATTCGCCAGGGGAGAGCCAGCGCCGGTCCTCCACCATCATCCGCCGTGCCATCGGCAACACACCGCCAAACCCCATCAGGCCGAGCCCCAGAAACCCGGTGAACAATTCGGCGATACCGGGATGATGTTGTGGAGGGTCGGCCTGAACTTTCTCGGCCTGAACTGGCTCCGGTTGAACTGTCTTCGTCATGACCATCGTCCGTCTCGTCTTTTCTCTTCCATACGCCCCTCAAATCCTGATGTCCAATATATGGATAAGCCATTCTCCATATGTTAAACCTATGGCATGATTGAACTGCGCCACCTCCGCTATGCCGTAACCGTCGCCGAAGAGGGCCATCTAACCCGTGCGGCGGAGCGGCTTGGCCTGCAACAGCCGCCCCTCAGCCAGCAGATCAAGGCTCTCGAAACATTGGTTGGGGTGACGCTGTTTATCCGCCAACCCCGAGGCATGGCGTTGACCGAGGCGGGCCTGGCGTTTATCGCCCGCGCCCGGCAGATCCTTGCCGATGTGGATATGGCCGTCGAGGCCGCACAGCGGACGGCGCGTGGCGAAATCGGGGAGCTTGCCATCGGCTTCACCACCTCGGCGGTCTTTCATCCGCTGGTGCCCAGCATCGTGAGGGCCATGCGGCTCTCCTCGCCGTCACTGAAACTGCGGTTGGACGAAGGCTCTACGACGGAACTTCTGGGTGAATTGTCCGCCGGTCGGCTTGATGCGGCCTTCATCCGCGCCACCGCCGGTGCTTTGGCCGGAACGGAGCCAGCCCTCAGCATCGAAACCGTCGATATCGAGGATATGGTGCTGGCTTTGCCCGACACTCATCCTTTGGCCCTGCACAGCCAAAGCCATGACAGCGATACCGTCACGCTTGCCGCGCTGGCCGCAGAAACCTTCGTGCTCTATCGCCGCCCCCTGGCGCAAGGCCTGTATGACCGGATCATCTCGGCCTGCCAGGCCGCGGGCTTCAGTCCGAATGTCGCACAAGAGGCACCAAAACTGGTCTCCACCCTCAGTCTGGTGGCGGCAGGCCTCGGCCTGTCGATCATTCCGCAATCCATGGCGCGGCTGGAAACCTCTGGCGTCGCCTATCGCCGTTTTGCGCCCGGCTCCGGCCTCGATGCGCCGCTTTCGCTTGCCTATCGCCGCGATTTCTGTCGTGGCGCGCTGAAGACCTTCGTTGAGGAAGTGAGGCGGCAAGTCAGCACACCATGATTCCGCAGCCCTATCGGCGTCTGTCGCAGCCCCAGATCAGCCGGCCATTTCCGTCACCCGAGCAGGCGCGCCGCCGATTTCCGGCTCAAAACCCATGACATTCAGACCCTCATCATTGAGGATCACGGCGCTGCCAGGCGGGATCTCTACCCAGGTTTCCGTGTCATCGTTGAGCGGTTCGGACACCAGGCAATGCCCGCCCTTACTCCCCATCGGCCCGGCATACAGCGTCGGGGCAAAGGCGTCGGTGGAATAGCGCACCGCATACAGCGCCTCGCCATCAGAGAAGGCGGCGGTGAAACGCACCCGGGTCGTGCCAATGATCTCTGCGCTCAGCCTTTCGGCAAAACCGATGGCCTCAGCCATCGCCGCAATCGGGCGATGCTTCATGCCGAATTGCATGGCCAGCAAAAACAGCAGTTCGGAATCGGTCGAGCCGGTGCGGGCGTTGAAATATTCGTCGTCCAGCATGCTTTCCATGGCGCGGCGGATACGGTCGAAATGATCGATCTGGCCGTTATGCATGAAAGACCAGTTGCCATACACAAACGGGTGGCAATTGTCGCGCCGGGTGGCGCCATGGGTTGCGGCGCGGACATGCGCGAGAAACAGCGGCGAGCGGATCTGCCGGGCAATGCTTTTCAGGTTACAATCCGACCAGGCGGGCAGAACATCGCGAAACCGGCCCGGCTCCGGCCGGTCGCCGTACCAGGCAAGGCCGAAGCCGTCCGCGTTGGTGGATGTCTTGGCGCGGGTGGCGCAGACGGATTGCTCGATCAGCGAATGGGCGGGTGACGATACCAACTCCTCGATAAAGAGCGGTTCTCCCCGATAGGCTGCCCAACGACACATGGCATTCATGCTCCGGCAAGACCGGTCCTCATTTGTCCCGGCAAAGCCAATCTTGAAGGAAGGTGTATAATGAAGCGTAAAGCTCGGCTTTCTTCATGTCAGATTCGTGACGAAAGCGGTAATCACATTTTGCAGTGCGGCATTGAGTTTACGTGAAGAGCCGCTTCTGTGAACACTGCGTTGCGCCCAGTGCTCTTCGCCTGCTTTTGAAAAACCTTATATTGGCTGCAAATCATATTCGCTCGAAAGGAGCCCGACCGATGTCCATTCGCCCTGTCAAACATGAGAGCCGCGCCACGCCCACCATGGAAGGTGCCGGTGTCAAGCTGCACCGCGTCTTCGGCTTCGGCGACACCTCGATGACCGATCCGTTCCTGATGATGGATGATTTTCGCAATGACGATCCGCAGGATTATATCCGCGGCTTTCCCTGGCATCCGCATCGCGGCATTGAAACCATCACCTATGTTCTGGCCGGAACGGTGGAGCATGGCGACAGCCTCGGCAATCAGGGCCAGCTAGGCGCCGGTGATCTTCAGTGGATGACGGCGGGTAGCGGCATCATGCACCAGGAAATGCCAAAGGGCGATTTTTCCGGCAAGATGCACGGGTTCCAGCTCTGGGCCAACCTGCCCTCCTCGCTGAAAATGACCGCGCCGCGCTATCAGGATATCAAATCCGCCGACATTCCTGTCGTGGTCGATGACGACGGCACCGCTGTGCGGGTGATCAGCGGCGATTTCTGGGGCAAATCCGGCCCGGTCGATGGTATTGCCGCAGAGCCTGTCTATCTCGATATTTCCGTTCCACCCGGCAAGACCAAGCGTTTTCCGGTCGATACCTATCGGTCGGCCTTTGCCTATATTTTCGCGGGCTCCGGCTCGTTCCGCGATGCCTCCAAGCCCTTCGGCGTCAAAGTCGAGAAGGAATTTCAGGGCGAAGAACTGAATATCCGCGACCTCTCGGGCAATCGCACGCTGGTGGTCTTTGATACCGGCGATGAAATCACCATCCAGGCTGGCGAAAAGGGTATCCGCTTCCTGCTGGTGACCGGCAAGCCGATCAAGGAGCCGGTGGCCTGGCATGGACCAATCGTCATGAACAGCCGGGAAGAACTGATGGAGGCCATGCGCGAGTTGAAGAACGGCACCTTCATCAAGGCCGATCATTGATCACTGCGTATTGACGACACTGTGATGATAGGACGCGGCAGGTGGTCGCGTCTTTCAGTTCGATGTCAGGTTCAGCTTTTACAGGGTGGATGATTATTTGATCCGACCCTGTGTGAGCCCATGTCCATCCTGCTGGCGAAAGCCATCCGCTATACCGCCCTTGCCTGTCTGACCGGTCTGCTGTCTTGTGGCGCTTACCTTGGCTATCTCCGGCTTTCGGGCAATTTCCACGAGGTCATTCCCGGCGAATTCTACCGCTCCGCCCAACCGAGTGCCGCCGATATCAAGGATTATGCCGGACGTTACGGTATCAAGACCATCGTCAATCTGCGTGGCCCTTCCCCCTCGCCCTGGTATGCGCAGGAAGTCGGGATCGCCAAGGAACTTGGCATCGGCCATATCGATTTTCGCATGTCGGCTGGCAAGGGCCTGTCCATCGACAAGGCCGAGCAACTGGTCGCTCTGCTGAAATCCGCGCCAAAGCCCATCCTTATCCATTGCGAGGGCGGTGCCGACCGCAGCGGTCTCGCCTCCGTGCTCTACCTGCAACAGATCGCCGGCGTGCAGGAGGACACAGCAGAGCAACAACTCTGGCCGGTGATCTATGGCCATGTCGGCATCCCCTATGTCACCAAGGCCTATGCCATGGACCGCAGCTGGCTGGAATTTGAAAAAGCAATGGGGATCGAAAGCTGAGCCTTATGCATTATAGTCCCGCAGAATGGACTGCGGGAGGCTTAAGACATGCAGATCGAAGGACAATGCCATTGTGGCAAGGTGACCTACCATGCCGAAATCGACCCTGAGAATGTCGGCATTTGCCATTGCACCGATTGTCAGCGCCTGACAGGTTCACCATTCCGGGTCACGGTTTCCACCCCGCGCGACAAACTGCATCTAACGGGAAGTCCACCTAAATCCTATATGAAATACGGCGACAACGGTCGGCCGCGCTATCAGTTCTTCTGCCCGGATTGCGGCACGCCCTTGCTGACATCAGGCGAGGGCATGGATGCCGATACCTGGGGCATCCGATGGGGTAGCATCAACCAACGGGAAGTCCTGCTGCCAAAACACCAAAGCTGGCGCCGGTCCTCCGTCCTCTGGCTTGACAGCATCGGCGCCCTCCCAGGGTCAGAGACGGAATAACATTCTGTCGGCTACTTCGGCCATGTCTGGTAAAAATGATGAACGGGTCCGTGGCCGGAACCAACGCTCAATTGTCCGGCGGACCGGACTGCGCCAGCCAGCCAGGCCTTTGCCACCGTGACCGCTTTTGCCAAAGCATCGTCTGTTCCACTGTCCTTCGTCCCTTGGTTCATGGCCTTAGCAAGCTCGGCGGCAATCGCGCTGGACAGCGAGCAACCGGTACCATGAGTGTTGGCGGTGGCAATCCTTTTGCCTTCCAGCCACAGGGTCAGCGTTGGCGTGACCAGCAGATCGGGGCTCTCGTTACCGGGCAAATGCCCACCCTTCAAAAGCACCGCCTTGGCACCCAGTCCCAACAAGGCCCTGGCCTGTGCCTCCATGCCGTCGCGGTCCACGGCCTCGGCCACACGCAGAAGTGCGGCAGCCTCCGGCAGGTTGGGGGTGATCAGGCGGACCCGCGGCAAGAGCTGCCCGACCAGCGCGCCAACTGCCTTGTCATCCAGCAGCGCGGCCCCGCCCTTGGCAACCATGACCGGATCAAGGATAACCGGCACTGCCGGATGGCTTGAAAGCACAGCGGCTACAGCGCCGACGATATCGGCATTGGCCAACATGCCGATTTTCACCGCATCGACTCGGATATCGGCAAAAACCGTCTCAACCTGTCTGGCGACGAATGCAGGATCAAGCAGTTCGACACCCGCCACCCCTTGGGTATTCTGGGCCGTCAGCGCCGTCAACGCCGCCATGCCATAGACGCCCAAAGCCGAAAATACCTTCAGATCGGCCTGAATACCCGCCCCGCCGGACGGATCGGAACCGGCAATCGACAAGACATTGGCGATGCGAGGCAGAGGCGTTTCATCGTTTTTTTGAACGGTCATGATCGTCCTCGTCGAAGTCAATAGTCTCCAACACCTCGGCTCCTGTTGATGGAAAAGGTGGGCGGCGGGGCAGATCTATCGCAGTTTTCCATGCGCCTGTCACGGCCCCGCCAATTATGCTGCATTGCGCAATTAATTGCATTTTTCGGGAACCAAACTGGGCACCCATCGTTACCTAGGCGTCGACAGGTCGTGTGAAACGAGGCAGGATATGGAAAACCAGCAATCGGTAATCAAGCGATCGCCAGCTCGAACCGAGCAAAAAGACGCAGCAGCGCTGCTGTTTGATCTTCTTCAGGCCGAGCCTCACCGCTACGCATTGTTTCTCGATATTGATGGTACCTTGCTGGATCTTGCCGAGAGCCCGGATGGAATCCGTGTGCCGGTTGGTCTGGCAGACGATCTGGCCGCCCTGTCAGGACGCATGGGCGGGGCACTTGCTCTCGTGACCGGGCGGGCCTTGGCCTACGCTGACCGGCTGTTTGCGCCAAAGCACTTCCCGATTGCCGGATTGCACGGCACCGAGCGGCGTACGGTTAAAGGCACGGTGATCCGCAGTGAGCCAAGTGCGGCTTTCCTAGCGGTTAAGCAAGGCCTTCCAAAGCTCGAACAGGCCTGGCCGGGCGTGCTAGTCGAGGACAAGGGTGCCGCCATCGCCGTTCACTATCGCCAAGCGCCCGCCTGCGCCGACGTGGTGGAAAAAGCGATAGTGGATGCCTTTCAGGCAGCGGGTCCCGGCTATGAGCTGCAACGCGGCAAGATGGTCGTCGAAATCCGCCCCGACAGCGCCGACAAAGGCCGGGCCTTGCAGTCCTATCTGGCCGAGCCGCCCTTCACCGACCGGGTTGCCATCGCCATTGGTGACGACGTGACTGACGAGGCAATGTTTGAATGCGTCAACCGCTTGGGCGGCCTGTCGATCCGCGTCGGCGATCTCGAAGGAAGCGTGGCCAGCCAGTCTCTGGCGAGCCCGCAGCTCCTGCGTGACACGCTGGCCAGATTGGCCCGCTAAAGCTGAACAACGATAAGAAGGATAATGATATGAGCAGACTTGTTGTGGTTTCCAACCGTGTTCCCGTACCCGACAAGACCAATAAGGCGCCGGCGGGAGGTTTGGCCGTCGCGTTACGCGCTGCCCTTGAGGACAAGGGCGGCATCTGGATGGGCTGGTCGGGCGTCTCCAGCGGCGAGGAAGAAGCCGGTGAGCTTGCGATGATCGAGGATGGCAAGATCACTTACGCCCTGACGGATCTAACCGACCGCGATGTCGATGAATATTATCACGGCTTTGCCAACCGCGTGCTGTGGCCAACGTTTCACTACCGCCTTGACCTGACCGATTATGCCCGCAAGGACATGACCGGCTATTTCCGGGTTAACCGGTTTTTCGCCGAGCGGCTCGTGCCGCTGCTGAAGCCTGACGATACGATCTGGGTCCAGGATTATCACCTGATCCCGCTGGCCAAGGAATTGCGGCAGATGGGGGTGAAGAACCGGATCGGTTTCTTCCTGCACATCCCGCTTCCGCCCGCCGATGTGCTGTTTGCCATGCCGGTCTATGAAACACTGATCGAAAGTCTGGCCCATTACGATCTGGTCGGCTTCCAGACTGATTTCGACCATGCCAATTTCGTCGGAGCTCTTGTACGCGAGGGGATTGGCGAGGCGATCGCGGGCAACAAGATCAAATCCCATGATCGGACGTTCAAGGCGGGCCATTATCCGATTGGCATTGAGACAGCGGCCTTTGCCGCCTATGCGCGTCGCGCCGTGCGCAACGTCATGGTGAAGCGCGCCGCGCAAAGCATTGAAGGCAAGGCACTGGTGATCGGCGTAGACCGGCTGGATTATTCCAAGGGCCTGACCCAGCGGCTGGATGCCTATGAGCATTTCATCAATGCCAATCCGAACTATCAGGGCAAAGTCACCTATTTGCAGATCACCCCGAAATCCCGCTCTGAAGTGCCGGAATATGAGGCCATGCAGCGCACCGTGGCCGAACAGGCCGGGCGCGTGAATGGCGCGCTGGGCACGGTGGATTGGGTGCCGATCCGCTATATGACCCGCTCGGTGGCACGTCCGGTGCTGGCTGGGCTCTATCGGCTGGCCAAGGTCGGGCTGGTGACGCCGATGCGTGACGGCATGAACCTGGTTGCCAAGGAATATGTTGCCGCCCAGGACCCCGATGATCCCGGCGTTCTCGTCCTGTCACGCTTTGCCGGGGCGGCCCGCGAATTGAAGGGGGCCTTGCTGGTCAATCCATACGATACGGAAGGCACAGCCCAGGCCATTGCCCGCGCCCTCGATATGCCGCTTGCCGAGCGTCAGCAACGCTGGAAAGGCATGATGGACCATCTGCTGGTCAACGATGTCAACCATTGGTGTGACACGTTCCTCTCGGATCTGATGGAAATGCCGAGGGAAAAGTCCGCCGAAGCGGCGTGAAAACAGTCTGAGACCGCATCACGATCTTTCAATCGTGATGCGGTCTCAAGCTTTTCAACAATGATCATGCCGCCTTGGCGACGTGATATTCCTTGATCGCCACCATCTTGATCGCCGGATAACGTTCTGCCTCATAGCGCAGCGAAAACGCATCCTGCGCCATGAACACCGGGTCGCCGTCCAGATCCCGGCAGATGTCACCGCGCCGCGCCGTCATGAACTTGTCGAGTTCGCCGGGTTGATCTGACGAAATCCAGCGGCAGACGGAAAAGCGCGACATTTCAAACGACACCGGCAGGGTATATTCACCCGAAAGCCGTTCCTTCAGCACATCGAGCTGCAAGGCCCCGACCACGCCGACAATGGCGGGCGAACCGTCTTCCGGCGAAAACAGCTGCACGACGCCCTCTTCGGCCATCTGCTGCAAGGCTTCCTTCAGCTTCTTGGCCTTCATCGCATCTTCGAGCCGCACGCGGCGCAGGATTTCCGGCGAAAAGTTCGGCACCCCCTGAAACACCAGCGCTTCGCCTTCGGTCAGCGTATCGCCGATACGCAGCGTGCCGTGGTTGGGAATGCCCACCACGTCGCCGGCAAAGGCGGTATCGGCCAATTGTCGCTGCGAGGCGAAGAAGAATTGCGGCGCTGTCAGGCCCATCAGCTTGCCGGTGCGCGCCAGCCGTGCCTTCATGCCGCGCTCCAGCTTGCCAGAGCAGATCCGCGCAAAGGCGATGCGGTCGCGGTGATTGGGGTCCATATTGGCCTGGATCTTGAAGACGAAGGCGGTCATCTTGTCTTCCGCCGCATGCACCTTGCGGATATCGGCCATCTGGTCACGTGGCGGCGGGGCGAAATCGCCCAGCGCATTGATCAGGTCGCGCACGCCGAAATTACGCAAGGCCGATCCGAAGAATACCGGGGTCATATGGCCTTCCAGAAAGGCCTGCCGGTCGAAGGGGCGGCAGGCTTCCTGCGCCAGCTCCAGCTCGTCGATAAAGGTCTGACGCTCGTTTTCCGGCAGGTTTTCCGCGACATTCTTCGGGCTGTTGACGGCTAAGGCCTCGACCTGCTTGTCGGAGCCACGGAAGGTATTATCGACCAGATTGTAGGAGCCGCAGAAGCTCTTGGAACGACCGACCGGCCAGGTGATCGGGGCGGTGTCCAGCGCCAGCTTTTCTTCTACTTCATCCAGAACCTCGAAAATATCCCGGCTTTCGCGGTCCATCTTGTTGACGAAGGTGATGATCGGAATATCGCGCATCCGGCAGACTTCGAACAGTTTCAGCGTGCGCGGCTCGATGCCCTTGGCGGCATCGATCACCATAACGGCGGCATCGACCGCCGTCAGCGTGCGATAAGTATCGTCCGCAAAGTCTTCATGGCCGGGCGTGTCGAGAATATTGAAGACATTGCCTTCATACTCGAACGTCATCACCGAGGTGACGACGGAAATGCCACGCTCGCGCTCGATCTTCATCCAGTCCGAGCGGGTCTGGATACGGTCTTTTTTGGCTTTTACCTCACCCGCCAGCTGAATAGCGCCGCCGAACAGCAGCAGCTTTTCGGTCAGCGTGGTTTTACCAGCGTCCGGGTGAGCGATAATAGCGAAGGTGCGGCGGCGGGAGACCGCCTCTGCGAGCGTTTCGGCCATGTGAGGAATTCCTTTTAACTGGCCGGTTATCTAGCGTTTTGGCGTTCAATATGCAATTGACCCCGGCAAACAAAGGATACCCCCATGCACGATACGTCCGCGCCACGCCTTCATCTCAAGCGTCTATCCCATGGCGAAGGGCTGGAATTGCCCGCCTATGAGACGGCGGGTGCGGCTGGCATGGACCTGCGCGCAGCGGTAACGGAGGCCGAGCCGCTGACCCTTACCCCCGGAAAACGCGCTCTGGTGCCAACCGGGCTGATTATGGAAATCCCCCAGGGCTTTGAAGCGCAGATCCGCCCCCGCTCCGGCCTCGCCTTCAAAAACGGCATCACCTGTCTCAACACCCCAGGCACCATCGACAGCGATTACCGGGGCGAAGTAAAAGTGCTGCTGATCAATCTTGGAGACGAGGATTTCACCATCACCCGTGGCATGCGCATTGCCCAGATGGTGATTGCGCCGGTGACGCAGGCGCAGGTGATTGAGGTTACAGAAACATCGGATACGGTGCGGGGTACGGGCGGATTTGGCTCGACGGGGGTCTGAGCGACATCATGAAGCCGGACGGGCTAACATTGCGACAAGGATATTTCAACGATCCATCGGCTTTTCAAGGGCTTGTTGATCTGCTGCATGACGTCTTCGGTATCGATATCGGTGCGCAGGAACAACTTGGCGGCCCCGATCCCACATGCATGCCGTTTGGATATTTTGACCGGTCCGGCCGCTGCATTGGTAATTTTTCAGTCTTCGTCATGCCCCTCATGATTAATGGGACGACGGTAACTGCTGCGGGCTATCAATCCGGCGCAGTCCGCCCGGAATTCCGGGGGCGTGGCCTTTATCGCGACCTGATGCAGCGGGCCTATGCGTGGGCAGAGCAAGCAGGATATCGAACCGGAATTCTCCTGACCGACAAGCCCGCGCTCTACCAGTCTTATGGTTTTCGCGTTGTAACGCATCGTAAATTTGGTGGCCCGGTTCCGGCCTTTCAGCCGATTATCAACGGCAACGCACGAAAACTCGATCTCGGCAAAGCGGCGGACCTCGCCCTTTTGCGTGACATGCTCGCCTGTCGCCAACCAGTCTCCAACCACTTCGCCGTTGTCAGCCAAGCAGAGATGTTTCTGCTCAATGCTCATTTCGATGCATCGATTACGTTGAGCCTATTGCCTTCTCTCAAGGCGGTTATCGCATGGAAATGCGCCAACGATGGCGGTGTGAAGCTTCTGGATATTGTCGCTCAGGATATTCCGCCGTTAAGTGCCATCCTATCGCATCTCAATATTCAAGCCGACTCTGTGGAAACCTATTTTCCACCTGATCGCCTCTCGTGGGAAAGCCAGCCTGTACCTTACGAAGGCTCCTGCTCCTTGATGATGTCGGGCCTCGGGCTGGAGGCCGCAGTTGGGCCACTCATGCTGTCGCCTATGGCCGATTTTTAACATCAGCGCTGCGCCTGCGTTGCCATCCTCACCGCCAGCACAGCCAGTACCGTACCCATCAGCCAGCGCTGCACCATGATCCAGAGCGGGCGGCGGCTGAGGAACAGGGCGATGGAGCCGGCAGTCAGCGCGATCACTCCGTTGATCGTCGTACCGATGGCGATCTGGGTGAGGCCGAGAAACAGTGATTGCAGAAAAACGCTGCCGCTGTTCGGATCGATGAATTGCGGTAGCAGCGACAGATAGAGAACAGCCACTTTCGGATTGAGAAGATTGGTCACGAGGCCCATGGCAAACAGCCGTCTTGGGCTGTCCTTGGGCAGGTCGCGCACCTGAAACGGCGAACGACCGCCGGGCCTGACCGCCTGCCAGGCAAGATAAGCGAGATAGGCCGCACCGGCCAGTTTCAGCGCCTCATAGGCATAGGGCACGGCCATTAGCAGCACCGTAATCCCCAGCACCGACATCAGCATGTAGATCAGGAAGCCCAGCGCGACACCACCCAGCGAAATCAGTCCGGCCATCGGTCCCTGACAAATGGAACGCGACACGAGATAGACCATATTCGGGCCGGGTGTCAGCGCCATGCCAAGGCAGATCAGGGCAAAGGCAAGAAGTGACGTGGTGGTGGGCATGATGTCTCCTTGGCGGAAAGCTATATCCACTGAAAGAGCAGAAAGTGCCGTACCGGGCAATTTCAATCGTGTCACCGTTGCAAGTTGCAGCCGGGCGGATTAGCACTGCGTGTATTGATGGAGTGATTTCATGACCCTTGCCAGCCTGCTTGCCTATGCCGGAGCCCTGTTCATTGCCGCTGCCATTCCCGGCCCGGGCATGACGGCGATCGTGGCGCGGGCGCTTGGCTCCGGCTTTCGCCCGACCTTTTTCATGGGACTGGGTTTGATTCTAGGTGATCTCTGCTACCTGACCGCCGTCATTCTGGGCCTTGCCTATATTGCCCAGACCTTCGTGACGCCGTTCATGATCATCAAATTCGCAGGCACGCTCTATCTGGCCTATATCGCCTGGAAGCTCTGGACGGCAGGGCTTTTGCCGCAAAATATTGAGGCACGCAAAAGTGCGGGCGTGTTGGCGTCCTTCCTATCCGGCCTGTTCGTGACGCTTGGCAATCCGAAGACCATGCTGTTCTACGTGGCCCTGGTGCCGACCCTCATTCCACTTCAGGCCATCGGCCCGTCGGATTACGGGCTATTGGTCGGCACGACTTTCGTCGTGCTGATGGCCGTACTCATTCCCTATATTCTTCTGGCTGCCAAAGCCCGTCTGCTTCTGAAACAGCCATCGGCGCTGAAACTGCTCAACCGGGCCGCCGCCAGCATTCTGGCCGGAACCGCCGCCTATATCGCCACAAAGGCGGCGTGAAATAAACATTTGTTTCCGCTGGCTTTGCAGCGGGTTTTTTCTCCCCGAAACCACGGCGATAGGCAAAGGGTTCTGGTCGCTTGGGTGATTTGGTCCTATTGTCCCTGCAAAGCCCGTTATTCTGGAGGACCACACATGTCTGAAGCAAAGAAGCCTGGCCGCGGCCGCATCTATGGTTCGATCACCGAGACCATCGGCGATACGCCGATCGTGCGGCTGGACAAGCTGGCGAAGGAAAAGGGCGTCAAGGCTCATCTTCTGGCCAAGCTGGAATTCTTCAACCCGATTGCCTCCGTCAAGGACCGTATCGGTGTGGCGATGATCGAGAGCCTGGAAACCCAGGGGACGATCACACCGGGCAAGACCGTTCTGGTCGAGCCGACCTCCGGCAATACCGGCATTGCGCTCGCCTTTGCCGCCGCCGCCAAAGGCTATCGCCTGATCCTGACCATGCCGGAAACCATGTCCATCGAGCGTCGCAAGATGCTGGCTCTGTTGGGCGCCGAACTGGTGCTGACCGAAGGTCCCAAGGGCATGAAGGGCGCGATTGCCAAGGCCGAGGAACTGGCCGCGACCATTCCCGACGCGATCATCCCGCAGCAGTTTGAAAACCCGGCCAATCCGGAAATCCACCGCAAGACCACAGCGGAAGAAATCTGGAACGACACCAATGGCGAGGTCGATATTTTCGTTTCCGGCATCGGCACTGGCGGCACGATTACCGGCACCGGCCAGGTGCTGAAAGCCAAGAAACCGTCTGTTCAGGTGATCGCCGTGGAACCTGCCGACAGCCCGGTTCTGTCGGGCGGCAATCCCGGCCCCCACAAGATCCAGGGCATCGGCGCCGGTTTTGCACCGAAGATCCTCGATACCGGAATCTATGACGAAGTTGTCACCGTTACCAATGACGAGGCGTTTGAACTGGCCCGGCTGGTCGCCCGGCTGGAAGGCGTGCCAGTCGGCATTTCCTCAGGTGCCGCCCTCACCGCCGCCATCAAGGTTGGACAGCGCCCGGAGAATGCCGGAAAGACCATCGTGGTGATCATTCCCTCCTTTGCCGAACGGTATCTGTCGACGGCACTGTTTGCAGGCCTTGGCGAATAATCACATTCAATGCGCTGTGCCATACATTGGCGGCATCAAACAATGAAGACGAGGGCTACAGCATAAGGTGTAGCCCTCAGTTTGTTGACAAACCCCGATCTCGGCATTTCGTCATCCTCGGGCTTGTCCCGAGGATCTGTTGTGGCTGATTAAGCCATTGACGTTGTTACTTAAATTGACGTGCGTAGATACTCGGCACAAGGCTGAGCATGACGTCGAGGATAAATGCAGCCTTTGTCAGCAGTCTGAGGGCTACAGCAGCAGGCGCAGTCCTGTTTCGTTATGCAGCAGCCGTCAGGCGTTCCGAGGGAATGCGGTAGGAAATTGCCTCGGCCAGATGAATCCGACCAAGTGCCTCTGAGCCATCCAGATCGGCCAATGTCCTCGCCACTTTCAACACTCTATGATAGGCGCGGGCCGAGAATTTGAACTTCTCCGCTGCATCTCGCAACAGCTGCAAACCGGCAGCGTCCGGTGCGGCCAGTTTTTCAATCAGCGCCGTCGAGCACCGTGCATTCATGCGGATTTCAGGCACGCCCGCCTCGATAAACCGTTCCGTTTGCCGCTGTCGAGCGACAGCGACGCGGCGGGCGACATCGGCGCTTTTTTCGGCTGCCATCGGCTTGATCAGGTCCATGGCCGAAACGGCGGGGACATCGATGCGAATATCGATCCGATCCAGCAGCGGACCGGAAATCCGGCCCTGATATTCGGTCAGGCAGCGAATGCCGCGCGCGCAGGTATGCCCCGGCTCACCCGCCATACCGCAACGGCAGGGGTTCATCGCGGCAATCAACTGAAAACTGGCCGGATAGGTGACGCGGTGATTGGCGCGGGCAATGACGCATTCGCCGCTTTCCAGCGGCTGGCGCAAGGCATCCAGCACTTGTGGAGAAAATTCCGGAAATTCATCGAGAAACAACACGCCGTTATGGGCAAGCGAAGCCTCGCCCGGCCGGGCGCGCAAGCCGCCGCCAACCAGCGCCGCCATGGTGGCGGAATGATGCGGCGTGCGAAACGGTCTACGGTCCGACAATTTTCCACCCGCCAATTGCCCGGCGATGGAATGGATCATCGACACATCCAGAAGCTCTGGCGCCGACAGGACCGGCAGAATGGACGGCAGGCGGGCCGCCAGCATGGATTTCCCCGATCCTGGCGGGCCAACCATCAGCAGGTTGTGGCCCCCGGCAGCGGCCACTTCCAACGCCCGCTTGGCGCTTTCCTGACCGCGAATATCGGCGAGGTCAGGCAGGTTGCCCGGCAGCGCCCGGCTGGCCGGGTTCGGGCGCGTCAGAACTTGGGTGCCACGAAAATGATTGGCGAGCGCAATCAGGCTGCGGGGGGCGAGAATATCCATGTCTGAGCCCGCCCAGGCTGCCTCCGGGCCGCTATCCGCCGGGCAGATCAGCCCTTTGCCAAGTGCATTGGCTGCCATCGCCGCTGGCAGAGCACCGGCAACGGCAGCAATCGTGCCATCCAGGTTCAGCTCACCAACCACAAGATAATCGCCCAGCACATCGGCAGGAATGGCGCCGAGCGCGGCCATCAGGCCAAGGGCGATGGCCAGATCGAAATGCGACCCTTCCTTGGGCAGATCCGCAGGCGCCAGATTGATTGTGACCCGCTTGGGCGGCAGCGCCAGTCCGGAGGCATGCAGGGCCGCCTGAACTCGTTCCCGGCTTTCGGCCACCGCCTTGTCCGGCAGGCCGACGATCTGCACGCCGATCTTGCCGGGTGCGACCATGACCTGCACATCGACAGGCACGCCATCAATGCCCTGAAACGCAACCGTACCCACCCGTGCAACCATATCCCAGCCCCCTTGCCGGCAGCGGTCCATCCGCCCCTACGCAATTTCATGGATTTCGCCGGACGAAAAAGAGAAAATGCGTTTAAAATCAATATTTTAAATCAAGACATCGAGCAAAGTCCGTAACGGGCATGCTGCAATTTCCTGCAACCGTAGTTTTGCATGAAAAAGAAGTGACGACAAGAACAATAAATGAACAAAGACCCGTTTCGAGGGCAAAATGGTTGTATTCGGTTGTGCTTTCAGAACAAAAGGGAACGCTTCCAGCACCCCGCAACGCCAAAGTTTTATCAAACCCAACGTGGCGGGGCGCAGAAAACACTCTCCGATCAATTGTCGAACAGGATCAGGACCGCTTTTTCTCGATGGCGTTCCAAAGCAAGCTGGCGATATCGGCGCCACCGAAATTCTTGACCTCGCGGATGCCGGTTGGCGAGGTAACGTTGATCTCAGTCATATAATCGCCGATCACATCGATGCCGACCAGCAGGAAGCCGCGTTCGCGCAGCGCAGGCCCGATCCGGGCGCAGATTTCACGCTCGCGAGTCGTCAGTTCCGTTGGTTCCGGCTTGCCTCCCGCATGCATGTTGGAGCGCGCATCATGCTCGGCAGGCACCCGGTTAATCGCGCCGACGGGTTCACCGTCCACCAGGATGATCCGCTTGTCGCCCTTGCGCACGGCAGGCAAATAGCCCTGGGCGATAAAGGGTTCGCGGAACATCTGGCCGAACATTTCCATCAGCGAGGAAAAATTGCGGTCGTCACGGGTGGAATGGAACACCCCTGCCCCGCCATTGCCGTAGAGCGGCTTCAGGATAATATCGCCCTGTTCGGCCCGGAAAGCGGCAATTTCCGCCGGGTCGCGGGTGATCAGCGTTGGCGGCATCAGGTCGGCATATTCGGTGACGAAGATCTTTTCCGGCGAATTGCGCACCCAGGCCGGATCGTTGACAACAAGCGTCTTCGGGTGAATGCGCTCCAGCATATGGGTGGCGGTGATATAAGCCATGTCGAATGGCGGGTCCTGGCGCAGCAGCACCACATCCATCGTCGACAGATCGACGCGCTCCGGGCTGCCGAGGGTGAAGTGATCGCCCTTCACATCGCGCACTTCCATCGGCTCCACCGTCGCATAGACGCGGCCATCGCGCATGGTCAGCCGGTCGGGTGTATAATGGAACAGCTTATAGCCGCGGGCCTGAGCTTCCAGGCTCATGGCGAAGGTGGAATCCCCTGAAATATTGATGGAGGATACATGGTCCATCTGGACGGCGACATTGCGGATCTGGGCCATAATCTTTCTCGCGTTGCATTTGGAGGAAGATTTAGGACGCGGCGACCGCGAACGCAACGTCCGGCAGAGGCCAAATTTTCAACCGCTCAAATCGGGGCGCGTGATCCACTCCGCAGAGCATTTCGAAGCCGGTAAAGCGTTGCGATTGGCTCCGGGAAAGGCTTACGCAGAAAGGCGATCTTGCGCACATAGGTCTCGATGCGCCAGGTGGCCCAGGTTCCGCCCTTGAAATAGGCGATATCGCCGGTCTTCAGCAATCGCTCGGTGCCATCCTGCGCGGTCACATGCACTTCGCCCTCCTGGATCACCACGGTCTCGTCCCAGCCGAAATACCAGCGGAAACTTCCAGCGGTGCAATCCCAGACAGCTGTAGAGCTTGCTTCATCAGGACTTTGCGAGTGATTAGCCAGCCGAGCCTGCGGATCACCCTCGAGTATCCAGTCCGGATTGATTGGCGCCGGTTGCAGGCTCAAATTCCCGGCATTGGCGGCGACCAGCGGTGGCGTGTCTTCCGCTCTAAAACGCGGCAAAGCCATGGCTGCCCCGGCCATGGCTGCGAACAAAAGCTTGACTGGCATAGACGTCCCCCTTGTAGTCCCGTAATTTTATGAGACTTCTATCAAATTCGGGTTAATCCAGTCACATGCATTTTAGCGTTTGCCCAGGAAACCGGTAAAGGGGAAAAGGACAATCGGCTCTCGCTGACACTGGCGTGAGCCGACCCGCGTTTCAGGCCTCTACAGTCTCAGCCTGAGCCCCGAAGGTCATCTGAGCCGTGGCAAACGGCAGAGCAAGACGGCGGCCTTCCCTGTCGAAGAAATGGAATTTTTGCGGATCGACCCCAAGCCGCATCTCATTCGACAATACGGTCGAAACCGGTAGGGAGGCGCAAATCGCCTGATCGCCGACAAAACCGTGCACGAGACGGACGGCCCCCAGTTCTTCCACATAATCGACCCGGAACGGCAGATAGGGCTGGCCGGGAGCTGCAACCGTCAGATCTTCGGCCCGAAGGCCGATCGTCACTTCGCCGCGATAATCGGTCTCGCCCTCGAAGGTGAAGCTGACCGGCCAAAGCGACAGACGATTGCCATCCAGGCGGCCAGTGACAAGGTTCATGGCGGGAGAGCCGATGAAGCTGGCGACAAAGGTCGAGGCGGGCGCGTGATAGACTTCGAGCGGCGTGCCGATCTGCTCGATCCGGCCACCGTTCAGCACCACCAGCCGGTCGGCCAACGTCATGGCTTCCAACTGGTCATGCGTCACATAGATCGACGTCGTACCAAGTCGGCGTTGCAGCTTGCGGATCTCAACGCGCATGGAGACGCGCAGCTTGGCATCGAGATTGGACAGCGGCTCATCGAACAGGAAAACGGCCGGTTTGCGCACGATGGCACGACCCATGGCAACGCGCTGGCGCTGGCCACCGGACAGCGCCTTGGGTTTGCGATCCAGATAGGGTTGCAGTTCCAGCATCCGGGTGGCCTCAGCCACCCGGGCTTCGATTTCCGCCTTTGGCGTCTTACGGTTCTTCAGGCCATAGGCCAGGTTCTGCCGCACGGTCATATGCGGGTAGAGCGCGTAATTCTGGAAAACCATGGCAATGTCGCGGTCCGCCGGTTCAACCGTGTTGACCACCCGGTCACCAATGCGCACCACGCCCTCGGATATGCTTTCCAGCCCAGCCACCATGCGCAGCAGGGTGGATTTTCCACAGCCGGAGGGGCCGACCAGCACGATAAATTCGCCGTCATTGATCTGGATGTCGACGCTGTTGACCGCACGCACACCGCCGTCATAGATTTTCGAGACCTGATTGATATCGATGGAAGCCATGGGACTGTCCTTTACTTGTCGGTTTCGGTGAGACCCTTGATGAACCAGCTCTGGAACACCACCACGATAATAATCGGGGGCAGCATAGCGAGCACGGCCATGGCAAAGGCTTCGTTATAATCGGGAATCTGTGCGCCCACCCAGACCTGAAGGATCTGCTTGATACCGCGCATCAGCGTGTAGAAGCTCTCATCCGTGGTCATCAGCATGGGCCAAAGATACTGGTTCCAGCCATAGACGAACATGATGATGAACACCGCCGCAATCATGGTGCGCGACAGTGGGATCAAAATATCGATCAGGAATTTGAACGGACCGGCACCGTCGATGCGGGCGGCTTCCAGCAATTCTTCCGGTACAGATTTAAAGAATTGCCGGAAAAAGAAAGTGCCCGTGGCAGACGCCAGCAATGGCAGGATCAGGCCGGTGTAGGAGTTCAAAAGGCCCAGATCACTCGCCACCTTGTAAGAGGGGATGATGCGCACTTCCAATGGCAACAGCAGCGTGGTGAAGATGATCCAGAACGCCAGTGTGGCAAAGCGAAAGCGGAAATAGACAATGGCGTAGGCCGCCATCATGGAGAGCACAATCTTGCCAATGGCAAAGCCAAGGCCAAGGATCAGCGAATTGAGCAGCATGCTGAGACCCGTGACCTTGCCGTTAAAGCCGGTCTGGGCAAACAATACCTTGTTATAGGTCTCGCCCAGATGCCCGCCCATGGAGAGCATCAGGCCCTTCTGGTGGATTTCGGCGGCCGTATGGGAGGAGGTAGCAAAAGCCACCACCAGCGGGCCGATCATCATGATCACGCCGATGATCAGAATGACATGGTCGAAGAGTTTGGTTTTATACATGGTCTTCTCCTCAACCGTAATGGACGCGCCGCTCGATGAAGCGGAACTGGATCATTGTCAAAACCAGCACGACGACCATCAGGATCACCGACTGCGCGGAAGAAGAGCCGATGTCATTGCCGCGGAAGCCATCGAGATAGACCTTGTAGACCAAGGTGATCGGGTTATCCGCCGCCTTGTCCTTGACGATCACATCGATCACCGCAAACGTATCGAACAGCGAATAGGTCATGTTGACGACCAGCAGGAAAAACGCCGTTGGTGTCAAAAGCGGCATGGTCACGGTCCAGAACCGGCGCGTGCCGGAGCGGCAATCCAATGTGGCGGCTTCGCGCACCGAAGCCGGAATGCCTTGAAGACCAGAGAGAATGAAGATGAAATTGTAGGGAATCTGGTTCCACACGGCGATGGCCACCATGGCAAAGGCGGTGTCGAAATAATTGAGGCCGACCTTCATGTCCCAGCCAAACAGCGCCACGAATTTCACGAACGGACCGATATGCTGGTCGAAGAACATCATGCCGATCAACCCGGCCACCGGCGGCGCGATGGCATAGACGACGATCAGCAGGGTTTTGTAGGCCGATTGTCCGCGGATCACGGCATCAGCCTTGACGGCGAGCACGGTTCCGATCGACAGCACCAAAAACGTCACCAGGACACTGAAGCACAGCGTAAACAGCGCGATTTTTCGATATTCTGGGGAGCTCAGCATATCGGTATAATTGGCCAACCCTACAAAGGTCGCGCCAAAGCCGAAGGGATCTTCGATGTAAAAGGACGATTGGATGGCCTGCACCGCCGGCCAATAGAAGAAGATGGCCACGATGCAAAACTGCGGAGCCAGGAAGAAATAGGGCAGAAATCGCGAGTTGAACTGGACACGCTTCATCGCGGCAACCTTTCAAAGCAAGTCCCGGAGGCGATGGATCGCCTCCGGGTGACATCATCTCTGGATTTTTAAGGTATCAGCCTGCGGTCTTGGCAAAGCGCGCCAGGATTTCGTCCGCTTCCTTCTTGATGGTTTCCATCGCCGCCTTTGGCGTGACTTCGCCTGAGAAGATCTTGTTGTATTCACGTTCCATCACCGAGCGGATCTGCGGGTAGAAGCCAAGGCGATAGCCCTTGTCCCACTCAGCGCCCGGCAGCGACAGCTGCTTGATGCCCACTTCGGCAACCGGGTTCTTCTCGTAATAGCCTTCCTTCTTGGTCAGCTCGTAGGCAGCCGTGGTGATGGCAACATAACCGGTGGACTGGTGATAGAATTTCTGGATGTCAGGCGAGGTCAGGAAGTTGAAGAAAGCAGCTGTGCACTTGTTTTCAGCTTCCGTCTTGCCGGACATGGCATATAGGGCAGCGCCGCCGATGAAGCTATGCACGCCTGCACCCTTGATGGAGCCCCAGTATGGCAAAAACGTTGCGGAAAATGGCATGGAAGCCGTCTTCTGCAAGCCACCGAACGAGCCGGAAGAGCCAACCCACAGAGCAACCTTACCTTCTTCAAAAGGCTTCTGGTTGTCGTTCCAGCCTGCGCCGTAATAGGCGAAGTAACCTTCGTCCTTCCAGGCCTTCAGCTTGTCATACATCATCACATGGTTTGGATCGGTCACGTTGATGGTGGTCCCCGCAAGACCGTCATAACCATTGTTGTTCGAAGCAAACTGGATATTGTTGCGCGAGAAGAAGTTCTCGGTGAATTCCCATGTCAGCTGCGACTGAACCAGCGGAATATAACCGGCAGCCTTCAGCTTTGGTGCAATGGCTTCAAACTCTTCCCAGGTCTTTGGCGCTTCAACGCCAGCCTTTTTCAGGGCTTCGGTGTTGATATAGAGAATAGGCGCCGAGGAGTTGAATGGCATGCCGACAAATTTGCCGGTCTTGTCGGCGTAGAAGTAGCGAACACCTTCGATGAAAGCGCTGCGGTCAAACTTGTAACCAGCTTTCAACAGCAGATCTTCCGCCGGAATGGTCGCACCCTTGGCATTGATGATCGTGGCGGAGCCAGCATCGAACACCTGAAGAATGTTGGGCTGATCGTGCGAACGGAATGCCGCGATGCCAGCCGCCAGCGCTTCTTCGTAGGAGCCCTTCGACACAGGCGTCAAAACGCATTCGCCCTGGGACGCGTTGAACTTCTGCGACAGTTCATTGATGACTTCGCCGTTGCGGCCACCCATGCCGTGCCACCAGCTGATGTTGGTTGCGGCAAATGATGATGTGGTCGATACGGTCACGGCCAGCGCCGCCATCGAAAGCTTTTTGAACATGGTAGATCCTCTCCGCCAATCTGGGGTGAGCATGCCCATAGTGAGCCAAGATGACAGAGAATTGAATATTTTGTGACAGCACAGTCATATTGGCAGTGAAAATGAATTCCTCACAAAATATCCCATGTAAATGCTTACTATAAATACTCGGTATACTCTGGGGTAGTGGATTATCAAAAAGCACCAGAAAAGTGCCGGGGCCAGCGCCAGGGCAAGACCGCGACAATGTCGCAGCGGATCGACAGGCGGCTGGCATCCGGCTGACGGCACAGCCAGAGATCTCCGGCAGCGCGAATGCGGCGCTGGCTCTCAAAACTCACCGCGTCGACGGCGGATTGCTGCGTGGCACGCGCCTTGACCTCGACCAGCACGACCAGATCGCCGCGCCGAACGATAAGGTCGATTTCACCTGAGCGGGTTTTGTAACGCAAGGCGACGATCCGGTAACCCTTCAACAGCAGATAGGCAGCCGCCAGATATTCCGACCAACGGCCACGCCGCTCGGCCCGCTTGCGCGCTGCGCCGGATGTGTCTTTCGGCCTTTTTTCCTGAACCCTCACCCGGCCTTCAACTCCAGCAGGCGTTGATAGAGATCCTTGCGCGGCAGGCCGGTCTGGCGGGCGGCCTCAGTTGCCGCCCCCGCTGTCGGCAAGGTTTGCGCGAGCTGCACCAGCAACCGGTCGACATCGGCGGCATCGGGGGGGCCGGAGGGAAGCGGCGGCCCGACCACCAGCACGATTTCACCCTTGACCTGGCGCTCGTCATCGTACCAGTCGGATAATTCTGCCAGAGTGCCGCGCCGGAATTCCTCGAATGTCTTGGTCAGTTCGCGGCAGACGCAGGCGCTGCGCTCCGCGCCCAACACCTCGCGAGCGGCGGCAAGGGTCGCGCCGATCCGATGCGGCGATTCAAAGAAGATCAGCGTTGCCGGTGTTGCCGCCCATTGCGCCAGCCGGTCACGGCGGGCCTTGTCCTTGGTGGGCAGAAAGCCCGCAAACAGGAAGGCATCGTTGGGCAGGCCGGAGCCGACCAGGGCGGCAAGCGGCGCTGATGGCCCCGGCAATGGCACAACCCGCAGCCCCGCCTCGATGGCAAGCTTCGCCAGCCGATATCCCGGATCGGACACCAGCGGCGTCCCCGCATCGGAAACCAGCGCCACGGATTTACCTGAGGCCAGCGCCTCGATCAGCTTCGGTCCGACCTCTTCGGCATTATATTCGTGGTACGCATAAGGACGGGTGGTGATGCCATAGCGATCCAGAAGCACGCGGGTGACGCGGGTATCCTCGCAGGCCAGAACATCGGCCCCGGCCAGCACTTCCAGAGCCCGCAGCGTGATGTCGGAGAGGTTGCCGATCGGGGTTGCCACCAGATAGAGCGCCGGCTCGATTGGCCGGGCCGTGACCGGGCGATCATGCAGCCGGAAACTTTTCTGCCCGTCATCCGGCGTGTTCACAGTCTCTGCCACGGCACTCATCCCATTCTCTCTTCATTCGGATAGTCCTTGGCCGGACCTGTCCACACAGGCGCATGACATGCATGGCCTGCCCTTGTTATGGGCGAGGCGGGCCGCCCCCGCAAGCGCCCCTGCACGCCAAGGAGCGTGATCTGTGGTGGAAAGCCTCGGCCAAGGCGTGCCAAAAGACGGCAGGCCCTTGCATTTTGATCGTCTTTGCTGCCATTTTGCCCGTCCGAATAAAGCCGGGCATCGTCGCCCGGATCAAGGCAAGCCGATCCCGAATGCCGGATCGCACAGGTCGAAAGTGGCAGCGTCGATGCGTATTACTCTTGAACGGTCCAATCTTCTGAAGTCCCTGAACCATGTTCACCGGGTGGTCGAGCGGCGCAATACCATTCCGATCCTGTCCAACGTGCTGCTGCGCGCCGAAGGCCAGAGCCTGTCGATGAAGGCAACCGACCTTGATCTGGAAGTCACCGAAGCGACCCCGGCCAATATCGAGCAGGCGGGCGCTACTACGGTTCCGGCGCATCTGCTGTATGAAATCGTCCGCAAATTGTCTGACGGTGCCGAGGTGCTGCTCTCGACCAATCCGGATGGCGCCAGCATGACGGTCGCCTCCGGGCGGTCAAAATTCTCGTTGCAATGCCTGCCGGAGCAGGATTTTCCCGACCTGACCACCGGCAGCTTCAGCCATTCCTTCAAGCTGAAGGCCTCGGACCTGAAAATGCTGATCGATCGCACCCAATTCGCGATCTCGACAGAAGAAACCCGCTATTATCTGAACGGCATTTACCTCCACACGATTGAAGCCGATGGCAAGCTGAAGCTGCGCGCCGTCGCCACCGATGGCCACCGCCTGGCCCGCGCCGACGTGGAAGCGCCATCCGGTTCGGAAGGCATGCCGGGCATCATCATTCCGCGTAAGACGGTTGGCGAGTTGCAGAAACTGGTCGATAATCCCGATCTCATCGTGGCGCTCGAAGTGTCCGACGCCAAGATCCGCTTCAATATCGGCGAGATCGTCATGACCTCGAAGCTGATCGACGGCACCTTTCCCGATTATCAGCGGGTCATTCCCCAGGCCAATGACAAGGAAATGCGGGTTGATTGCCAGACCTTCGCCCGCGCCGTTGACCGTGTTTCCACCATTTCGTCGGAACGTGGCCGGGCGGTGAAGCTCGCCATCGGCGACGGCCATCTGATGCTGACGGTCAACAACCCGGATTCGGGCAGCGCCACCGAGGAAGTCGCCGTCGGCTACGAAAGCGATGCGATGGAAATCGGCTTCAACGCCAAATATCTACTCGACATCACCGCGCAGCTGTCCGGTGAAGAGGCGATTTTCCTTCTGGCCGATGCCGGATCGCCGACCCTGATCCGCGATACGGCTGGCGACGACGCGCTTTACGTGCTGATGCCGATGCGCGTTTAAAAAATCGATCCTCTCATCAATCCATAACGCCGTCCCGTCTGCCACACGGGACGGCGTTTCTGTTGCATACTGCCCCGAAAAAATCTGGCTGGTCTGCGTCTTTTGCAACACCGCCCAGCTTGGGCCGGACACAAATTTTCACATGCGCGCCATTTTGTCTTGTTTTCGCGACAAATCGCATCAACATGCCGATTATGCGCCCATGATCGGCGCAGCATATCTTTTTAGGAGATGACGGCGAATGAAGCTCAACCTGAAGCAGCGGCTGGAAAAGAAGTTCGATGAGGAAATCCGTTTCTTCAAGGGCATGATGCAAGGGCCGAAGCTGGTGGGCGCCATCGTGCCGACCTCCACCATTACCGCCCGGCGCATGGCCAGCATCATCACGCCGGAAAGCGGGTTGCCGGTACTGGAACTGGGACCGGGAACCGGCGTGATCACCAAGGCGATCCTGGCGCGCGGCATCAAGCCAGAGAAACTGGTGTCTGTCGAATATTCCGCCGACTTCCACCGGCATCTGACCGAGACGATCCCCGGCGTGAATTTCGTCCACGGTGACGCCTTCAACCTGGAAAAGACATTGGGTCCGCTGTCCGGCCTGTCCTTTGACTGCGTGATTTCCGCCATGCCGCTCCTGAACTTCCCGATGCAAGAGCGCATCCGGCTGCTGGAAGACCTTTTGGACCGTATGCCGCATGGACGGCCCTTCATGCAGATTTCCTACGGGCCGATGTCGCCGATTATCGCCAAAGGCGGCAGCTATTTCATCCAGCATTTCGATTTCGTGGTCCGCAACATTCCGCCAGCCCAGCTCTGGATCTATCGCCGCCGCTGAAGAGACCCAAGACATGTTCGCCGTCTACATCACCCATCCGCAGGTCCGGATCGACCCGGACGTGCCGGTGCCGCAATGGGGACTGTCCGATCTGGGGCAGGAGCGGACCCGCCGAACAGCCGATGCCGCCTGGGTGCGCCAGCTTGGCCGCATCGTCAGCAGCCCCGAGACCAAGGCCGTGGAAACAGCGGCGATCCTGGCGGGTGCGGCCAATATCGGTGCCGAACAGATCGAGACCATGCATGAAAACGACCGCTCCGCGACCGGCTTTCTGACCCCGCCGGAGTTTGAAAAGGCGGCGGACTGGTTCTTTGCCCATACTGAGGAGAGTTTCTACGGCTGGGAGCGGGCCATCGATGCGCAGGCCCGGATCGTCAGGGCGATCCAGGATGTTCTTGGCAGCCACGATCCGGCTGTTCCTATCGCCTTCATCGGTCATGGCGGCGTCGGAACCCTGTTAAAATGCCATCTGCAAGGCCAACCAATTAGTCGAAGCGGCGATCAGCCGCCGGGCGGCGGCAATCTCTTCTGCTTCACTCTTGCGGATCTGACCGTCACATGCGACTGGACCGCCATGGAAATCTGGCAGGGAGATCGTTGATGGATGCGCGCAATCGTTTGATCGTTGGGCTTGACGTTGCCACCGTCGCTGAGGCGGAAAAACTCGTCTCGACGCTGGCCGAAGACGTGACTTTCTACAAGATCGGCTATCAACTGGCCTTCGCAGGCGGGCTGGAATTTGCCCGAGACCTCGCCCAAAGCGGCAAGAAGGTCTTTCTGGATATGAAACTGCTCGATATCGACAATACCGTCGCCTCGGCAGTGGAAAATATTGTCAGGATGGGCATGACCATGCTGACGCTGCATGCCTATCCGAAGGCGATGCAGGCCGCCGTGGAAGCAGCCCAGGGGTCGGGTCTCTGCCTGCTTGGCGTGACCGTCTTAACCTCGATGGATGACCAGGATCTCACCGATGCTGGTTATCAGGGCGATGCCCGGTCGCTGGTTTTGAAGCGGGCCGCCCAGGCAAAAGAAAAAGGCATGGGTGGTATTGTCTGCTCAGCGCAGGAAGCTGAGGCTGTGCGCGCCATTCTCGGCTCCGAAATGGCCATTGTCACGCCCGGCATCCGCCCCGCTGGCACCGATGCCGGTGACCAAAAACGGGTGATGACACCAGCAGACGCCATCCATGCTGGCTCCAGCCACCTGGTTGTCGGTCGCCCGATCGTCAAGGCAGACGATCCGAGAGCCGCAACCCAGGTCATTCTCGCCGAAATGCAGGCCGCTTTCACCTGAGGTCCATGAGGCTCAGCTGGGAAGCTCGGCCGGTCCTCAGTGCTTGGCGCTATTGCCGCTCAGCACATTGTTTTCGCCATTGTCACGGATCAGGTCGGCATCTCCACCGATGATCTGGTTGCCGCTGACAGTATTGAAATCGGCAAAGCTGTGGTTGTCGGCACCGCTTCCGAAAGGGGCGGGCGGGTCCTGGTAGCAATAGAGATTGCGCCAGGCCTCGCGAGCATTCAGCCAGATGGCCGGGCGCGGGCGAAAAGCGTCTTGGTAGGTGAATTTATTATCGGCGATCCGGTTATGCTGCGGTGTCTGGTGGCGGATCGTGCCCCCCTCGCCGCAATTGCGGTAGAGAAAAATTCCGCCATGCTGCGCGTTGGCGAAGCTATTTGCTTCGATGACATTATGAGCCGATCCGTCCACCGCGATCATTTCGCGGCTGCGCGTCGCCAGTTCGAGACTATTGCCTGAAATGGTGTTATGCGCGGTCTCCGCATCGAGATAGATCGCCGATCCCTTGGTTTGCCCTTGGATGGTCGAGTGCGACAGGGTCACATGGGTGACACCGGGCGCGACATAGAGCGGGATTGGGCCATCGGCGACAATCGACAGAGTGTCCAGGACGATGCCTGAAGGTGCGACTGACTGGGCATATTCGGTATGATTGCGATTGAGCGAGGATTGCCGCACCAGGTCCGCCTCACCATTGGCGCCAAGCCCCATGATGTGGATGGACCCGTAGATCTTGCAATTGCGGATCACGATGTCGTGCGGAACGCTCCAGCTGCCATCATCCTTGCGCAGCGAGGCAATGCGGATGGTGGGCGGCGCGCCCTTCGGCACGTTTCCAGGTAGGCCGATAACGCCGCCATGGCAATCAATGCTGACACCGCTGGCATCGGCCCCCAGCAATTCCAGATTTTGCATCACCAGATCATCACGGGTCAGGTCGACCTTGCAGGCCAACCGCAAGACGCTCTCGGCCTCAAGCGGTGTGTCGCGCAGCGCCTCATAGACCGAGGGAGCGCAGGGCTTGGCAACCGCGCCATGGGTGGCAGCAGGCGCGGAGGCCGCGAACGCACTGCCTCCCATCAGCGAGACCTTGGTAAAGGGGACCGGCAGCAAAGGAACGAACAACAGGAAAAACAACAGGACCGGCGCGAGCCTTGGAAGCCTGTTCATCTCCCTGCTCATTTCATTGTGTATCAGGTTGCGGATATTGACCACCTTGACCCCGTCTCCGATTGGTACCCCAGACGGGCTGGCCGTCGCGCTGAATTTGACAATGCCTCACTCTTGCGGCCAAAGCCAAGGCCACAAAACATCGCACAAGCGCCCTTTCCATCCTTCAAACCATTGGCCGCCCATATTGGCCGCCCGTACTGGCCCACTTGACCTTGCAGCAAAATTCACCGATCACCAAAGAGAAACCGAAAGAGGTGATTTGATGGCAAAGGGATATTGGATCGCGCGCGTCGATGTGCGTGATGCGGAACGCTACAAGGATTACGTCTCGACGGCAAAGCCGGCTTTTGAGCGTTTCGGCGCGGTCTTTCTGGCCCGTGGCGGCAAGACGGATGCCGTGGAAGGCCAAAGCCGGGCCCGCAACGTGGTCATCGAGTTTCCCTCCTTCCAGGCCGCTTATGACTGCTATCACTCGCCGGAATATCAGGCCGCCGTCAAGATCCGCCAGGACGTCGCCGACGGTGAGATTGTCCTGGTCGAAGGCAACCTTTGATCCCAGTTTCAAAGCGGTTCTATTAACTCTGGTCCCAGACATCGAACAGCATGATTCTGCTTCACCTCGCTGCGCATTAGCGATATGAGACAGCAGATGAATTGGTCCGATATTCCGATCCGCAGGAGCTCTCTATGACGTTCGCAAATCTTCCGCCGCTCGTTACCGTTTTCGGAGGCTCCGGATTCGTGGGCAGGCATGTGGTGCGGGTGCTGGCCCAACGCGGTTACCGGGTGCGCGTCGCCGTGCGCCGCCCCGATTTGGCCGGTTTCGTGCTGCCGTTCGGCAATGTCGGACAGATTTCACTGTCTCAGGCCAATCTGCGATACCGCGACAGCGTCGCAAAGGCCGTTGATGGCGCGTCGGTTGTCGTCAATTGCGTCGGCATCCTGCTGGAATCTGGCCGCAACAAGTTCGACGCCGTGCAGGATTTCGGCGCCCGTGCCGTGGCCGAAGCAGCAACCGCAGCCGGTGCGAGACTGGTGCATATCTCGGCCATCGGCGCCGATGCGAAATCGGCCTCCAGCTACGCAGCCAGCAAGGGCCGGGGCGAAGATGCCATCCGCCAGGTCGCCCCGGGCGCGGTCATCCTTCGGCCATCCATCGTTTTCGGCCCCGAGGACAGCTTCTTCAACAAGTTTGCCGCCATGGCCCGTCTGTCGCCCGTCCTGCCCCTGATCGGCGGCGGCAAGACGAAATTCCAGCCGGTCTTCGTCGAAGACGTGGCCGAAGCCGTGGTCAGAGCCGTCGATGGCAAGGTATCTGCCGGTCTCTATGAGCTGGGCGGACCGGAAGTTCTGACCTTCCGGCAATGTCTTGAGGAAATGCTGCGGGTTATCGACCGCACTAATCCGCTGGTGTCGCTGCCCTTCGGTATCGCTTCGCTGCTTGCCTCCGTCGCCTCGGCTATTCCGCTGATCACCCCGCCACTGACCAACGATCAGCTGACGCTGCTGAAAAGCGATAACGTCATCTCCGAGGCCGCCAAGAAGGAAGGCAGGACGCTCGCAGCCCTTGGCATTACGCCGACAGCCGTTGCCGCCGTTCTGCCCTCCTATCTCATCCATTTCCGTCCGCATGGACAGTATAGCCGCTCCGGCAAGGCAGCCTGATCGGCATCGGATTGAGAATCACTCTTGGGACTTGTTCATGCGCTCCATACAGCGCATGAACGGCGGGTTAGGGTTGGTCAGGGGGAAGCTGAATCCAGCTTTCAAGGGACGACAAACTCCGCCTCCAGAACGGCTTTGGCTTTGTGTCGGCGTTGCACAAAAGACGCAGAAATTAATTAGTTTCATTAACCGCCAATTCAGCACATTCCGCTATTGATGTTGAGGTGGGCCATGCGTAAAGACGGATCGATGCATGGGGCCAGCGTTCTTCGCACCCGCCATTTCACATTCTTCTGAGGTACTGATTTCATGGGCAAATCTATCGCACTGTTTTTTGCGTGTGCGGCATTGGTTGTCATCGCAGGTTCCTTCGTCGCTCCATCGACGGTCGCGGCCCGCAAGGGCAATTGCGCCCCCGCCTACGGTGTTGACCCTTGCAGCACGGGCTCGATTGCCCGCTGAGACCTGCGGGTCATCCTGTTCCCCGTCAGAGAACCTTTCCAGGAACCGTAAAAAGCGGTTTTCAATCAGGTTATGCGTAAAGCAAAGAGATAGTTTCTCTCGCTTACGTTTCCGGAAGCGCGTTTCCATTTTTCTCTGAAAAACTCTACAGCGCCGTGCGTTCATAAAACGCGCGGCGCTGTAGGAATTTTAGGAATTCGTGTACATCACGCCGCCAATCATTTGGCGACGCGCTACAGGGTGGGCTGGGCAAACCCCCATGGATTTGTCTTATCCCCAGACCAGAAGACCGATCAGACCCACGACGCCGACGGCGATCCGCCACCAGGCAAAGGGTGCATAGCCGCGGCGGGAGACGAAATCGAGCAGTCCACGCACCACGAACAGCGCCGAAATGAACGCCGCGAGGAAGCCGGCGCCGATCAGCAGGCCGTCATCCATGCTGAGCGCGTTGCGGTTCTTGTAGAGATCCAGCACGAAAGCCCCCAGCATGGTCGGCATCGCCAGGAAAAACGAAAACTCGGCAGCGGAACGCTTGTCGGTGCCCATCAGCAGCGAGCCGACAATGGTTGCGCCCGAACGCGATGTGCCGGGAATCATCGCCAGGCACTGGAACAGGCCGATCTTCAGAGCCAGCGACATGGGATAATCCATGACGTCGGTATAGCGGGGATTGAAGGTCATCCGGTCAACCCACAGAAGAATTACCCCGCCCAGGATCAGCATCACGCAGATCAGCATCGGGGTTTCGAACAGCACCGCCTTGATGAAGTCATGGGCCAGCGCGCCGATAATCGCAGCGGGTAGGAAAGCCACCAGCACAGCCAGGACGAAATGGCGGCTTTTGGGATTGCTGGGCAAAGACAGCGCAATCCCCAGCAATTTCTGGATATAGACGGCCAAAATAGCAAGAATGGCACCGAGCTGAATCAGCACTGCAAAGGTGTTTCCGGGCGATTTGAAGCCGAGAAAATGACCGGCCAACAGCACATGCGCCGTCGAAGACACCGGGATGAATTCCGTTAGGCCCTCGATAAGACCGAGAAGAAGGGCGCTGACGATCGATTGATCTTCCATGGATTGTCCTTTGATAGGCGTGACAAGGAAAGCGATTCGCTTGTATGACGGAATGAAATTCCTATAGACGCAAGGTTGGCCCCCTGGCCAGATGTTATGGCCAGATGGAATGGCCAGCCAAGAGAAACCAGACAGCCCCGATCATCGCCCCCAACCGGAACAGTGCCCCATCAATGCCCACTTTGTATCACCATCCGATGTCAACCACGTCCCGCTTTGTCCGATTGATCCTGTCGGAATACGGTTTTCAGACAGATCTGGTCGAAGAACAGACCTGGGAAAAGCGCCGGGAATTTCTCACGCTCAATCCCGCCGGCACCCTGCCCGTCTATGTCGATGACAATATGCGCACGCTGTGTGGCTGTACGGTCATATCGGAATTTCTGGACGAAACCCATGGCGTGTTGAAGCGGGACCGGAGGCTTTTGGCCGAAGACCCCTTCCAGCGCGCCGAAATCCGCCGGCTGGTGGACTGGTTCCTGCAAAAGATGGAACAGGACGTTACCCGGCCACTGGCCCGCGAGCGGGTATTCAAATTGCAGATCCCCAACGGTCTCGGCGGCGGCGCACCGGATTCCAAGGTGCTGCGCACCGCCCGTGGCAATATTCGCCAGCACATGAAATATCTGAGCTGGCTGGCTGGCTCGCGTACATGGCTGGCTGGCGACCGGCTCAGCTATGGTGATCTTGCTGCCGGTGCGGCGGTATCCGTGCTGGATTACCTCGGCGAGATCGACTGGGCCGAATCACCCATTGCCAAGGACTGGTATCAGCGGCTGAAATCGCGCCCCTCGTTCCGGCCACTGCTGGCCGAGCGGGTGCGCGGCCTCACCCCGGTTTCCCACTATGCGGATCTGGATTTCTGACGGAAAAAACCATGGCAAAGGAAGGCAGCCCGGAGCGGACGGCAGAAAAGGCCAGGGCGCGGGCCGCAAAGCTTTCCGCCTTCATCCGCCAGGAAGCAGCCGACAAGGGTTTCGACCTCTGTCGGATCACCGGGCCGGAGAGCATTCCCCAGGCCCCTGCCCGGTTGCTGGAGTTCGTGGACGCTGGCTATCACGGCACCATGGCCTGGATGGAGGAGACGCGCGAGCGGCGCGGCGATCCGAAAGTGCTGTGGCCGCAGGTCCGCTCCATCGTGATGTTCGGCCTGAATTATGGCCCTGAGACCGATCCGCGCGCTCTACAGGCGCAACCCGACAAGGCGGCGATTTCCGTCTACGCCCGCAACCGTGATTATCACGACATCATCAAGGGCAAGCTGAAGGAAATCGCCACCCGCTTTGCCGCCCGGGCTGGTGAGGATGTGAAAGTCTTCGTCGATACGGCACCTGTCATGGAAAAGCCGCTGGCCGCTGCCGCCGGGCTTGGCTGGCAGGGCAAGCATACCAATCTAGTCAGCCGCGATTACGGCTCCTGGCTGTTTCTCGGTAGCCTGTTCACCACAGCCGAGCTGGAACTGGACACGCCGGAGCGAGATCACTGCGGCTCCTGCCGCGCCTGTCTCGACGCCTGCCCGACAGCGGCCTTTCCGGCCCCGTACCAGATCGATGCCCGCCGCTGCATCTCTTATCTCACCATCGAGCATAAAGGCGTGATCGACCGCGACCTGCGCCCGGCGTTCGGCAACCGCATCTATGGCTGCGACGATTGTCTGGCCGCCTGTCCCTGGAACAAGTTTGCGGCGCAGGCGAGGGAGATCAAGCTTCAGGCCCGCGAAGACCTGACGGCACCGGACATCGCCTTTTTGCTGACCCTTGACGATCCGGGCTTCCGCAGCCATTTCAGTGGCTCGCCGGTCAAGCGGATCGGACGCGACAGGTTTGTGCGCAATGTGCTGATCGCTGCTGGCAATTCGGGACTGTCAACGCTGATCACCCCCTGCCTGGACCTGCTCGCCGATGCCTCACCGGATGTGCGTGGCATGGCGGTCTGGGCGCTGTCGCGCCTGATGCCGTCGCAGGCGTTTCGCGCTCTCGCACATTATAGAGAGAATGAGCCCGATAGCGATGTCAGGGCGGAATGGATAGCAGCCGGAGTGACCCCATGAGAGTGATGATTTTTGGCGCCGGATATTCCGGCAAGGCGATTGGCCAGCACTTTATCCAGCAGGGCATTCCCGTCAGTGGCACGACGCGCTCACCGGCCAAGGCAAAGGCTTTGAGCGATCTCGGCATCGAGCCGCTGGTGTTCGACGGCCAGCGTCTGTCAGACGAGATCATCAAGGCCATGGCCTGCGCCACCCATGTCGTCCAATCGATTGCTCCGGGCAGCGACGGCGACCCGCTGCTGCGGCTGACGGAGGGCCAGTTGAAGACATGGATGCCGCAAGTGCAATGGCTGGCCTATCTGTCGACCGTCGGCGTCTATGGCGACCACCAGGGCGCCTGGGTGGATGAAGACACGGTCTGCAAACCAGTCTCGGTACGCTCGGTGGAGAGAGTGGAAGCAGAACAGGCCTGGGACAGGGCAGCGCTTGCGGCAGGTGTGCCGCTCTCGACACTGCGGCTGTCAGGCATTTACGGGCCGGGTCGCAACGGTCTTGTCAATCTGGCCGAAGGCACTGCGCGGCGTCTGGTGAAAAAGGATCAGGTGTTCAACCGTATTCGCGTCGAAGATATTGCCACCGCGACATGGCTTCTGGCTGGGCAAAACGAGCATGGGATCTTCAATATCACCGACCACGAACCCGCCCCGCCGCAGGATGTAGTGGCAGAGGCTGCCCGGTTGATGGGGGTCGAGCCGCCGCCGGAACAGGCCTTCGAGACAGCGGAACTGTCGCCGATGGCGCGATCCTTTTACGGCGAGAACAAGCGGGTGATGAACGCCAAAATCAGGGCGCTGGGCTTTGCCTTTGCCTATCCCGACTACCGGGTTTCACTCCACCAACTCTGGTCTTCCGGCAGCTGGCGAGGATAGATCAGCACATTCATTTCTGAATGACCCGCTATTTCGCTCAAAAATTGCGCCAATTTCGCCATATTCCAGTGACTGCCCCAGCATTTGGAGCGTATTTTTTCGATACAACGGAAAAATATTTCGTGATCGATTAGAATTTCCATAGCGCGCAATATTTTTGCGTTTTTAGGCTGTTTTTAAACAGTTTTTCTAAATTCATTCCAAAACGTTAATTTGACCCTATCATCACAAATATATCTTAACGTAACATTCCGTGATCGACTAAGGCACTTTTTTGCCATTTTTGCCTACCTTTAAGCCTCCCTACGCAAATTTCATCTCAGAAATAGCAAAGGGAAACGAAAACTTGGTGCCTTTAAGTCGGTCAGTCCTCATCGCAGCAGCTATTACCTCTTTTGTTGCTTTCAGCCCTATCCAGGCCTTTGCAGCAAATGGCTGCGGTGGCGCTTCCTGGTATGCCCTATACTCGCGCACTGCTTCCGGCGAACGTATGAACCCCACCACATTGACCGCCGCTCACAAGTGGCTGCCCTTCGGCTCCAAGGTCAAAGTCACCAACCGCAACAATGGCAAGACGGTCGTGGTGCGGATCAATGATCGCGGTCCATTCATCAAGGGCCGGGTTCTGGATCTCTCGAAGGCCGCAGCCGCCGATATCGGCATGGTCGGCAGCGGCACCGCCAAGGTCTGCTACGAGTTGATCGGCTAGGTTTGTCGGTATTCAGGCCTGGTTGGGCTGCAAACGGCAGATGGATTAAACACCCGCAAAAGCGTTCTGTTATCCTGATGCTTATTGCTTCTATCGAAAATCTGCCCCCACTTTTTGATGGGATACAGCAACGCAGCTTGCCCCAACGGCATTTCATCGCTACCACGCAAGGTCTGATGGATCACCAAGGAGAAGACCATGCGTTTGGGCGGAAGGCTAGCCGGGGCAATAGAAGTTCTGAGCGATATCGAGACACGCCGCAGGCCAGTGGCCGACGCCCTGAAAGATTGGGGCCTGGCGCACCGCTTCGCCGGATCAGGTGACCGCGCCGCCATCGGCAATATCGTCTATGACGCCTTGCGCATGAAGCTTTCTCACGCCTACATCATGGATGACGACAGCCCCGCAGCACTCGGCTATGCCGTATTGTTGCGGCAATGGGGAATGGCCCCCGAAAACCTTGCCGCCGACCTCGATGGCGACAGTTTTGCCCCCGTTCCCCTGACCCAGGCACAGACGGCGGCCTTTGCCAGCCGCACGCTGGAGGACGCACCGCAGTTTATCCAAGGCGATATTCCAGAATGGGTCGTTCCATCCTTCGAAGCTGTGTTTGGCGAAAACTGGCTGCGCGAGGCACAGGCGCTCGCCGTGCGCCCCAGCCTCGATCTGCGCGCCAACACGCTGAAGGCCAATCGGGACAAGGTCCTCAAGGCGCTATCCCATACGCAGGCAAGACCTGCCACCATTTCCCCCATCGGCATCCGCATCGAGCCGGGCGAAGGCCCGTCGCGCCTGCCGAATGTGACCGCTGAGCTTGGCTTCCAGAAGGGCTGGTTCGAGGTTCAGGACGAAGGCTCTCAGATCGTCTCGGCGCTGGTCGAACCGGCAGAAGGTCACCAGGTGCTGGATTTTTGCGCTGGCGGCGGTGGCAAGACGCTGGCCATGGCAGCCGCCATGGGCAACAAGGGTCAAGTTCATGCCTATGATAGCGACCGCAAGCGGCTGGCGCCGATCATCGAGCGGCTGAAACGGGCAGGCACGCATAATATCCAGGTCCATGACCGGGTGGCCGCTCTGCAATCTATGACAGGACGGTTCGACAAGGTGCTGGTCGATGCTCCCTGCACCGGCACCGGAACCTGGCGCCGCAGGCCCGACACCAAATGGCGGCTGACTGACCGCAATTTGCAGGAGCGGATCGAACAGCAGAGCCAAGCCCTTGCCGAAGCCGCCACCTATGTCCGGTCCGGCGGCGAGTTAATCTACGTCACCTGCTCGGTGCTGCCAGAGGAAAACGACCGGCAGATCGAAGCCTTTACCGCCGCCCATCCGCAATTTTCACCGATGCCGATGCTGGAGCGCTGGACGGCGCTGTTTGGCGCTTCGGTCGCAAAGCCCACCTCTGCCAATGGCAAAAGCCTCACCTTGAGCCCTGCCGCAACAGACACGGACGGGTTTTTCTTCTGCCGGATGGTCAGGGCTTGAAATCAGGATGCGCCCTAAATATTAAGGGCTATTCCTGATTGTTTGACACTAGTTTAATTTTGTTCCATGACATGCCCACAGACCACATCCACAGTTCATAAGCGGCGCCAAAGGCGCCAGAGGAGAGGGCATGTCTCGACCATTCATGATCGGCGCCGGACTGGCGCTTTTCATCGCTTCGACCAGCTTTGCTGCCCCGGCAGCAAAAGCGCCGGAAGCAGATGCAGTGCTGAAGCATTATGCAGAGCTGGCAGAGGCGAAATACCAGGATTCGCTCACCACAGCCAAGACGCTGGATGCTGCCGTTGACGCGCTGCTTGCCAAGCCCAGCAAATCGACGCTCAACAAGGCTCGCTCCGCCTGGATCAAGGCTCGCGTGCCCTATCAGCAGTCGGAAGTCTATCGCTTCGGCAACAAGATCGTTGATGACTGGGAAGGCAAGGTCAATGCCTGGCCGCTGGACGAAGGCCTGATCGACTATGTCGATAAATCCTACGGCACGGAAAGCGATACCAATGCGCTGTACACTGCCAATGTGATTGCCAATACCAAGATCAAGATCAACGGCGAAGAGGTGGATGCCACCAATCTGACACCGGATTTTCTGGCCAACAAGCTCCAGGAAGCCGGTGGCGTCGAGGCCAATGTGGCAACCGGCTACCATGCCATCGAATTTCTCCTCTGGGGACAGGATCTGAACGGCACCGGCCCAGGTGCTGGCAACCGTCCGTTTACCGATTACGACCTGAAGAATTGCACCGGCGGTCATTGCGACCGGCGCGCCCAATATCTGAAGTCGGCCTCGACCCTGCTGGTCTCCGATCTTCAGGAAATGGTCGATGCCTGGAAGCCGGAAGGCGAAGCAACCAAGACCTTGCTGGCCGACCCGACCTCTGGCCTCAAAGCTATTTTGACCGGCATGGGCTCGCTGTCCTACGGCGAACTGGCTGGCGAGCGCATGAAGCTCGGCCTGCTGCTGCACGATCCGGAAGAAGAGCATGACTGCTTCTCCGACAACACCCATAATTCGCATTATTACGACGCACTCGGCATCCGTTCGGCCTATACCGGCAAATATACCCGCACCGACGGCACCAAGATGACTGGCCCGTCCCTGTCGGACCTGGTTGCCGCCAAGGACAAGGCGCTGGACAAGGAAATGAAGTCCAAGCTGAACACCACCATGAAGGCGATGACCGCGCTCGTGAAACGCGCCAAGTCCGTCGAGCATTACGACCAGATGATTGCCGAGAACAACAAGGACGGCAATGCCACCGTTCAGGCTGGCATCGACGGCCTGATCGACCAGACCAAGTCGATCCAGCGCGTCGTGGCGGCCCTTGATCTCGGCGAAGTCAAGCTGGAAGGCTCCGACAGCCTCGACAACCCCAGCGCCGTCTTCAAGTAAGAACGGATTGAAAATCAGATGGCCGCTGCACACACACTGGCGGCGGCCATTATCATGGGGATGCCGAACGTGCGGCTGACGACAGCGACGATAATCCTGCTTGGCGGCCCGCTTTTGGTGGGAACCGGATGGCCGTCAATCACGCACGCAGCAGAGCCGCGCCCAGACCTCACAGTGGCAGATCGCATCAAGGTCAACGCCGCTACATTACCCGCCAACGACTTTTCAAAAGCCGAAGCCTTCGAGGCGATGACAGCGGGCGCTGCGAGTTCTACCGGTCCAGCCGATGCCAAGGCCTTTACCCATCCGCTCGCCACTTTGAGTTTCGAACAGCAGCAGCAATTTTCACTTGGCGAAGCACTTTTTCAAAAATTCTGGGTCTCCTCTCCCTCCTCCACCCAGGCCTCGGACGGGTTGGGGCCGCTGTTTAACGCCCGATCCTGCGAAAGCTGTCATCAGCGCGGCGGTCGTGGCCATCCGCCCGGACCGAATGGCGATACCACCTCGATGTTTCTGCGGCTGGCTCGCCCCGCGCATACCGACGAGGAAAAGGCTGCGATTGCCGCCTTGAAGGCACTGAATTTTGGCGATGACACCTATGGCCGGCAATTGCAGGACCGCGCCGTACCCGGTCTTGCCGCCGAAGGGCGGCTGGCCGTGACCTATCAACCAAAGACCGTAACGCTTGGCGGTGGTGAAACGGTAACGCTGCGGGTTCCCACCTATACCATTGAGGCGCTCGGTTATGGCCCGCTTGGAGCCGACACCACGCTATCGCCGCGCATCGCCAATCCGATGATTGGCATGGGCCTGATCGAGGCGATTGCCGACAAGGATATTCTGGCCAATGCCGAACGGCAGGCCCAAGCGGGCAAGGGCATTTCGGGCACTGTTGCCAAGGTGCGCGATCACCTGACCGGCGACATCAAGATCGGACGTTTTGGCTGGAAGGCGGAAAATGCCACGGTCCGCGATCAGGCGGCAAGCGCCTTGGCCGGGGACATCGGCATTTCCTCTCCCGACGATCCGCGCCATGCTGGCGATTGCACGGCAAACCAGCCGCAATGCCTGGCGCTGCCGAACGGCGTACAGGCAAGGCTTGGACCGGTCGAGGCGCCGCCGCCGGTGCTGGATCTGATGACCTTCTATAGCGAAACGCTGGCCCCTCCCAAGCGCCGCGACGTGACAAAGTCGGAAGTATTGGCTGGCAAGGCGCTGTTTTATGCATCTGGCTGCGCCAGCTGCCACCAGCCGAAATATGTGACGCGGCGCGATACCGCCAACCCGGCCCTTTCCTTCCAGCTGATCTGGCCCTATTCCGATTTCCTGCTGCATGATATGGGTCCCGATCTGGCCGATGGGCAACAGGTGGGATTGGCCAGCGGCCAGCAATGGCGCACGCCGCCGCTCTGGGGCCTCGGTCTCACAGCCAAAGTGGGCGGTCGCCAGGCCTATCTGCATGACGGGCGCGCCAACTCCCTGCCAGAAGCTATTCTCTGGCACGGCGGCGAGGCGGAAAAAGCCCGCAACGCCTTTGCATCCATGACGCCGGGCGACCGCAAGGCGTTGATTACATTTCTGGAGTCACTCTGATGCCCAATGCTCGATGCCGGATTTTGACCCTCGCCCTGACACTGTCCCTCCTCCCATTCCAGGCCCTGCCAGCCTTGGCCCAGGACGCCGCCCCCCATGCGACAGCCCTGCAAACCGCCGCTGTTCCAGATGTGATGGCAAAGACCGTGGATGGCTTTATCCGCCCTGGTTACCGCAATTTCCTCGACAAGGCCAAGGCCCTGCATGCCGGGATGAATGCCCTATGCGCGACCCCTTCCGACCAAACCGTCAAAGCCGCGAAGGATGGCTTTGAGCAGGCCGTGCGCGCCTGGGCGCGGATCGAGATCGTCCGGGTCGGGCCGGTGATCGAGGAAAACCGCTTTGAGCACATCCTGTTTTACCCGGACCGCAAGGGGCTGGCACTGAAGCAGATCCAGGGTGCCATCGCTTCCAATGACGACAGCTTTACCAAGCCGGAAGCCCTGCATGAGAAAAGCGTGGCGATCCAGGGCCTTGGCGCGCTGGAATATGTGCTCTACGGCACCGGCTCTGAGACTTTGAACCAGGCAGACGGTGCGTTCCGCTGCCGCTATGGCGCGGCGATTGCTGGCAATATCGAAAACATGGCCGGTGAATTGTCCAGCCTCTGGGAAGCGCCCGGCGGCATCCAGACCGCCTGGAAACAGCCCGGCCCGGACAATGATGTCTTCCGCACCCCATCGGAGGCCGTCACCGGCCTGCTCGGCATTCTCGTCCACGGAACCGAGACCGTGCGCGATGAGCGGATCGAAACATTCTTCAAGGGTGCAGGCGGACGGATCGCCCCCAAGCAGGCGATTTTCTGGCGCTCCGGCCTGACCTTCGTCAGCATGCAGGAAAACCTGACCGGTCTCAAACGGCTTCTCAACGACACAGGGGCTGCAAACCTGTTGCCGGAGGGCAAGCGAGGCGTAATCGCCGCCATCAATACCCAAGCCGACCAGCTGATCCAGACCACCCAATCCATCACACCGGATGTGGAGGCGGCAGTCGGCCAACCCGACAACCGCAAGAAGCTGGTCAGCCTGCTGGATGACAGCCGCAGCATGATCACCGATCTCAGCGACGGGCTGGGCGGCGGCGTCGGCCTCAGCGCCGGTTTTTCCTTCGCGGACGGGGATTGATCCCTATGCGCGGCGCGTTGATGGACCGGCGACACTTTCTCAAAGCCGCAGGCGCCGTTTATCTGGCCGGGCTGACAGCGGCGCAGGCGCAAGCGCTGACGGCAACCGATGCCGTCTATGCCTCCGCCTTTCGCTCCGAAGATGGAGCATTTGGCGCCGCCCTGCTCAGCGAAGACGGTCGGATCGTTGCGCGTGTAGCCCTGCCAGGCCGCGCCCATGGGCTTGCGGCCAGCGCCAGTAAGGTGGCCGCCTTTGCGAGGCGGCCCGGCACATTCGTCTTCATCTTCGACCGGCAACAGCGGGTGGCGCCTGTGGTCGTAAACGCCCCGGCGGGCCGCCATTTCTACGGCCACGGGCATTTTTCGCCCGATGGCAAGCTACTCTATGCCAGCGAGAACGATTTCGACAACAATCGCGGCATGATCGGGCTTTACGATGCGACAGACGGATTTCGCCGGATCGGCGAATTTTCCGCCCATGGCATCGGCACCCATGACATGAGCGTCAGCGATGACGGCAGCCTGCTGATCATCGCCAATGGCGGCATCGAGACCAATCCCGATTTCGGCCGCACCAAGCTCAATCTCGACCATATGCAGCCATCTCTGGTGCTGGCTGACGCCAGGACCGGCGCATTGATTGAAAAACACGCGCTGCCCGAAGCCTTGCGGCAGCTTTCGACCCGGCATATCGATCTCGATGCGCGTGGCCGGATCTGGTTTGCCTGCCAGTATGAAGGCCCCCGCCGCGACCTGCCGCCACTGGTCGGCCATTTCAGGCGCGGCGAAGCGCTACACTGGCTCGACCTGCCTCCCGATATCACCCGTGGGCTTGCCAATTATGTCGGGGCGATTGCCATCAACCGTCGCGAGGGACTGGTCGGTATCACCTCACCAAATGGCGGCCTTTCGGTAACGCTGGATGCCGACAGCGGCAAAGTGCTGAACACCGCCAGCCTGAGCGAGGCGGCTGGTATTGCGCCTGCGGCCCATGGCTTTGCCACGTCTTCCTATGATGGCCGGTTCCTGGACAGATCAGAGACCGTAAATTGGGACCAGCACATCATTCGCATCGGATGATGGCTCATCCTCTTCCATCCAGGGCTTGATGCTATAGATAATTAGTTCATGCGTAACGCTCTCACCAATCTCATCTTCATGGCCGCCGTCACCGGTATCGGCACAATGATCGGCCTGACCAATCTACCGGGCGACTGGTATGACGGGCTGGAAAAGCCATTCTTCAATCCGCCGGGCTGGATTTTCGGACCGGTCTGGACCGTGCTTTACGTGCTGATTGGCCTTGCGGGCGCTCGGATCTGGCAGCGGACGCGGCAATCGCGGGGCGCATCGCGCGCCATGGCGCTGTGGTTTGGCCAGATGCTGCTGAATTTCCTCTGGTCTCCGGCGTTCTTCGGTGCACAGAGCACCGGTCTCGCCCTGATCGTCATTCTGCCAATGCTGGCGCTGATCTTTGCCTTTGTCTGGCAGGTCCGCCGCCTGGATCGGGTGGCTATGCTATGCTTCATCCCCTATGCCGCCTGGGTTGCTTTCGCCACCGTGCTGAACGCAGCGCTTTTCCTGCTGAATTAACCACCCCTGCAAAACCGCCGCGCCCAAAGCCCATCAACAGGCCAAACCCCATCAACAGGCTTGCCGAACCGGTTCTGTCATGCCAAATGGCAGGCAGACGAGAGGGAAAGAGGCGGCAGCCACATGGACGCGGATATCCAGCAGCGGATCACGGCAAGCTTTGCGCGGCAGGGTGCCATGCAGACCATCGGCGCGGAACTGACCCGCATCAGCCATAAAATGGTGGAAATCGAACTGGCGTTTCACGACAAGCTCACCCAGCAGCATGGTTTCCTGCATGCAGGCGTGATTTCTGCCGCCCTCGACGCAGCTTGCAGCTACGCCGCCTATACGGTGATCGCGCCGGAGACTTCGCTGCTGACCATTGAATTCAAGGTCAACATGATGTCGCCGGGGCGCGGCGACCGTTTTCTATTCCGGGGCGAGATCACCAAGCCCGGCTCCACCATTATCGTCGCCGATGGCCGTGGCTATGCCATCTCCGACGGCCCAGCCAAATTAATTGCCTCGATGACCAGCACACTGATGGTGATGCGAGGCCGTGAGGATATCAGGGAATGACATTTGAACTGAAATCGGTTTGCAGCAAGTCTATTCTGTTCATCATGGCAGTCGATGCCGAATATGGACCGCTCCTGCGCCTGCGCATCCAACCGCTGATGACCGGGGTAGGTCCGGTGGAAAGCGCCATCGCCACCACCAATGCCCTAAGAGACCTCCAGGCGGCAGGAACGCTGCCCGATCTCGTCGTCTCGCTGGGTTCGGCAGGCTCGGCACGGCTGGAACAGACTGCGGTCTACCAGGTCTCCTCGGTCGCCTACCGGGATATGGACGCCTCGCCGCTTGGCTTCGAGAAAGGCTGTACGCCGTTCCTCGATCTGCCTGCTACGGTGGACCTGCCGCTGCGCATTCCCGGCGTTGCCGTGGCCAGCCTGTCGACCGGCGGCAATATCGTCTCAGGCCCGGTGTATGATAGCATCGCCGCTGACATGGTCGATATGGAAACCTATGCGGTGCTGCGCGCCTGTCAGGCCTTCAACCTGCCGCTGATCGGCCTTCGCGGCATTTCCGATGGCAAGGCGGAGCTGAAACATGTCGGCGACTGGACGGAGTATCTGCATGTCGTTGACCGCAACCTGGCCCAGGCGGTGGACGCTTTGGTCAAGGCGGTGGAAGACGGCACCTTCTGGTTCTGATCCGGCCCAGCCGAACACGAGATTTTTTGCCATGCCGGCATTTCCCGGATTGCCACGGACACTGCTTTTCATTAAAGGCTCGACATGACCCAGACAGCACATCCCGACAGCGTTCTCATCATCGATTTCGGCAGCCAGGTAACGCAGCTGATTGCGCGGCGCGTTCGTGAAACCGGCGTGTATTGCGAAATCGTCCCTTTCCAGTCATCCGAAGAGGGCTTCGCGCGGTTGAAGCCGAAAGCGGTTATCCTGTCTGGAAGCCCCGCCTCGGCACTGGATGAAGGCAGTCCCCGCGTTCCCCAGGTGATTTTCGACAGCGGCCTGCCGATCTTCGGTATCTGCTATGGTCAGCAAACCATCTGCGCCCAGCTGGGCGGCAAGGTGGAAGCCGGTCATCACCGCGAATTCGGTCGCGCCTTCCTCGAAATCGAGCAGGATTGCAAGTTGTTCGAAGGTCTCTGGTCGGTTGGCTCACGTCATCAGGTCTGGATGTCGCATGGCGACCGCGTTACCGCGATCCCGCCGGGCTTTCGGGTTCTGGCCACCTCGTCCAATGCGCCCTTCGCGTTCATTGCCGATGAGGCCCGCAAATATTACGCCGTGCAGTTCCACCCGGAAGTGGTGCATACGCCTGACGGCGCCAAGCTGATCCAGAATTTCGTCCATAATATCGCTGGCATTACCGGCGACTGGAGCATGTCGGCCTACCGCGCCAAGGCCGTCGAGCAAATTCGCGCCCAGGTCGGCGACAAGCGGGTGATCTGCGCCTTGTCCGGCGGCGTCGACAGTTCGGTCGCAGCCCTGCTGATCCATGAGGCGGTCGGCGACCAGCTGACCTGCATCCTGGTTGACCATGGGTTGATGCGCAAGAACGAGGCGGCGGATGTCGTCGCCATGTTCAAAGAACATTACAATCTCCACCTGATCCATGTCGATGCCATCGACCGCTTCGTTGGCGAGCTCGAAGGCGTGTCCGACCCGGAAACCAAGCGCAAGATCATTGGCCGCCTGTTCATCGAGACCTTCGAGGAGGAAGCCAAGAAGCTTGGCGGCGCAGACTTCCTCGGCCAGGGCACGCTCTATCCAGACGTTATCGAGAGTGTCTCTTTCTCCGGCGGCCCTTCTGTCACCATCAAGAGCCACCACAATGTCGGCGGCCTTCCAGACCGGATGAACATGAAGCTCGTGGAGCCGCTGCGCGAATTGTTCAAGGACGAAGTGCGGGTACTCGGCAAGGAGCTTGGCCTGCCAGACTCATTCATTGGCCGTCACCCCTTCCCCGGCCCCGGCCTTGCCATTCGCTGCCCCGGCGGCGTGACCCGCGAAAAGCTCGACATCCTGCGCGAAGCCGACGCCATCTATCTGGACGAAATCCGCAAGGCCGGCCTTTACGATGCGATCTGGCAGGCCTTCGCCGTGTTGCTGCCGGTCCAGACCGTCGGCGTGATGGGCGATGGCCGTACCTATGAATTCGTCTGCGCACTGCGCGCCGTCACCTCCGTCGACGGCATGACCGCCGACTTCTACCACTATGACATGGAATTCCTCGGCCGCGCCGCCACCCGCATCATCAACGAAGTCCGCGGCATCAACCGCGTCGTCTATGACGTGACCTCCAAGCCGCCCGGCACGATTGAGTGGGAATGATGTAAAGCTGGGACGGGACCGCTTCTCGTCCTATTTTGCCCAGATCCTTGGCGCGCACGCATTGTTAGAGCACTGTGCAGAAAATCGAAACCAGCACGATGCTCTCAGTTTTTGTGTGCGCATCGGATTTATCCGAAAACCGGTTCCCACTTTTCGGTCCGATGCTCTAGCAATTCAGCCAGCAAGGTATTTGGAAACCGCCGCTTCTGAATGATGGCATAAAAGCTCTCCGTGACTTCGGGAATACGGCAATGCTCGATGAGCAAGCCAGCCTCCAGTTCGTCGCGCACGACAATAGGCGGCACCAGCGTGACACCTTCGCGCTCGCGCGCCAGAAGGCGCAACATCGCCATGTCATCGACCTCGGCAAGAATGATGGGTCTGATGCCGGCCATTTCGAGAATCCGGTCGAAGGCCACGCGGATATCACTGTCGAGGCTGGGCAAAAGCAGCGGCTCGGTGCGCAGATCGTCGGGGAATGTGAAACTCTGCCCACCAGGCCGGGGCCGCCCGACCAGGCTGACCGGCTGCTCGTTCAGCAGATGATTGCGCAGCAGTGAGCGTGCATCGCGCGGGGCGGCGCTGTTTGCCAGCACCACATCGACGGCATGGGCTTCGAGTTGCGCTAAGAGATCACGCATATTGCCGGAGCGCACGATCAGTTCCACGTCGGAGCGACCGACCAGCGGGCGCAGGAATTCCAGCTGGAAGTTGCGCGACAGCGTCGTCAGCGCGCCAACCCGCAACACTTGGCGGCTGGAGGTGGGGCGGCCACTGAGCGTGCTCATTAATTCGTCACCGGCCTTGAACACCGTATCTGCATAATCGAGCGCGATCTGCCCAGCCTCTGTCAGCACCAGCTTCTTGCCGACACGCTCGAACAGCGCATGCCCCATCTGATGTTCAAGTTTCTGGATCTGAACCGAGAGTGCCGATTGCGACAGGTTCATGTGTTGAGCGGCACGTGTCAGGCTGCCTTCATGCGCGACCGCCCAGAAATAGCGCAGATGATTGAAATTAAGATCTCTCATATCGTTCTTTTAAAACGAACGATATCGACAAAACAATGAATTTTTCTTGGGTTCAGCGCTTGGATAAGAGTGGTCCCTGAAGTGATCATGCCTGAAGGGAATACCACCCGTGTCCATCCAGTTCCTGCCCTTACTGGCGCCCTTTGCCCTGCTTGCGAGCGCCGCCATCAGCTTTGCCCAAAAACAGCAAAGGCCCAGACATAGCCCTCGGATTGCAGAAGTAGCCGCGCTGCTGGCGCTTGCAATCGCGCTGGCCTCCGTCATCGCGCTGATCATGATTGGCCCCGGCAGCAGTCCGTTGATCGGATTTTCCACGGTGGGTCTATCGGTTCGGCTGGATGCTGTCAGCGCCACCATGCTGGTTCTGGTGACATTCATTGGCTGGGTGGTCATACGCTATGCCGCCACCTATCTGGACGGCGAGGACCGGCAGGGGCCGTTTACCGGCTGGCTCTGCACCACACTTGCCTCGGTGCTGCTGCTGGTCACGGCGGGCAACTTGCTGCAACTGGTGCTCGCCTGGATCGCCACCAGCCTGTTTCTCCATAAATTGCTGTTGTTTTATCCGGGCCGGGTGGCGGCCCAGCGCGCCGCACGCAAGAAATTCATCACCGCCCGCCTCGGCGATGCAGCGCTGGCTGCGGCGGCCGCTTTGCTGGCAATCGCCTATGGAACCGCCGATATCGGCGCAATCCTAAACGCGGCCCGTGCCGGACATGCCGCAGGGCAGAGCGGAGGCCTTGTTGTTGCCGCAGTAAGTCTTCTAGCGCTGGCAGCCGCGCTTAAATCTGCGCAGTTTCCCACTCATGGCTGGCTGACCGAGGTGATGGAAACCCCGACCCCCGTCTCAGCGCTCTTGCATGCGGGGGTGATCAATGCCGGTGGCTTTCTGCTGATCCGTTTTGCCGATGTCATGCTGCTTGCCCCCGGCGTGCTGGCAGCGCTGGTCATACTGGGCGGTTTCACTGCCTTGTTCGGCAGTCTGGTGATGCTGACCCAGCCGGCGGTCAAGACCTCGCTCGCCTGGTCAACCGTTGCGCAAATGGGCTTCATGATCTTCGAATGCGGCCTTGGGCTGTTTACGCTAGCCCTGCTGCATATCGTGGCCCATTCGCTCTATAAGGCCCACTCCTTTCTCTCCTCCGGTGGCGCGGTGGAGCGGGTCGCCGCACTTCCCCGGCCCGGCCCGGTGGCCGTACCCGATGCGGGCGCGGTCGGGCGAGCTTTTCTGTCGGCTCTTGCCATCTATTGTGTCGTCGGCCTGTGTTTTGGGCTGACACATAAATCGCCACAGGCCATTGCACTTGGCGCCATCCTGATTTTCGGTGTCGCCTACATGCTCGCCCAAGGCTTTGCCGATGCAGCCCCCAAGGCATTGACCCGGCGCACGGCGGTTTATGCCATAGCGACCTCGGTCGGCTATTTCGCACTGCAAATGGCTGCCACCCTGATGACCTCAGGGATCTTGCCCCCCACGCCTGCACCGCAACCGCTGGAATGGGCGCTGATCGTGCTGGCCGTCGTCAGCTTCGGTCTGGTTGCCGTGGTGCAGGCCATGTTTCCGCTCTGGGCCTATCATCCGGCAGCGGCGGGCCTGCGCGTCCATCTTTCCAACGGCTTCTACGTCAATGCCATCTTCGACCGCCTGGTCGGTGGCTGGTCGATCCGTAGCCTGTCTTGATGAAATCGGAGTTTTGACCATGTTGCATAGCCATATTTCGACCAAAGCCGATCCAATGATCTTCGAGACGGCGGCAGACCGTGCCGCACGAGCCATTCCTCCCGTCTGGCCGCTGATGTCGAGCGTCGCCGTCAATCCCTTTCTCGGGCAGGCTGGCGAAACCCTAGCCCAGGCGGGCGCCCGGCTGGCGCGCGTGGCAGGCATCACCATCACCATGCCGCGCCACTGGTACCAGCAGAAGATCGCCGCAGGCGAGATTTCCGATGCGGATCTGCTGGCCGCCTGGGCCTGCGCGCCTGCCGATCTGCGGCCAACCGATCTTGCCGCCCTGAAGGCTGCCGCCACTCTCAACCCACCAAGGCCAAAAGCACTGGCCTCAGTGGCGGATCTGGCGGCGCAGGCCTCCGGTGTGGATTGGCCAGGTCTCATCACTGAACGGTTGAGCGCCTGGATGGCAGGCTATTTCGATGAGGGACAGGCGCTTTGGGCCGCGCCGCGTGGTAAGAGCGCCTATGGCGCCTGGCGGGCCGTGGCAACCCATGACCTGACGCCGGAAATCGCCGGTCTGCGCGGCTTTGCCCGGCATGTCTCGGAGGCGCCGGAAACGGCGATGGCGGTTATTGCCCGTGCATCCATCCGTCTAGGTCTGTCTGCCGAGGCGCTGGAGACCTATTTTCACCAGATGCTGATGTCATTGGGCGGTTGGGGACAATATGCACGCTACAAGCTCTGGCAAGCGGAACTGGCCGGTGGCACCGACCAGACAACCACCGACCTTCTGGCAATCCGCCTGATCTGGGAAGAGGCGCTGTTCCTGCACTATGGCGCTCAGATCGGCGAGCCATGGGTGCATGTGCGGGCGGCCCATGCGGCACCGGTCGTGGCGACTCCCGATCTAGTAATCAACGCCATCCTTCAGGATGCCGCCGACCGCGCGGCACAGCGGAAACTGGCTCGGACTCTGACGCAGACGCGGGCAAAAAACGCCTCGCAGATCCACGAGACTCGGCCTCTGGTCCAGGCCGCCTTCTGCATCGATGTGCGCTCGGAAGTGTTTCGCCGTGCGCTTGAGAGCATCGACCCTCATATCCAGACGCTCGGCTTTGCAGGCTTTTTCGGTCTGGCCACATCGCATCGCCGCTATGCCTCCGATGTCGCGGAATCAAGGTTTCCGGTTCTGCTTAATCCTGCGCTCAAGTCCCACGCTGGTGGACCCTACAGAGCCGAGGATGCCGAGCCGCAACGGGTCAAGGCGCGGGCAAAGCGGGCCTGGGGCCGCTTCAAGCTGGCCGCCGTCTCCTCCTTTGCTTTCGTCGAGGCGACAGGGCCGATCTATGTCGGCAAATTGCTGGGTGATGCCCTCGGCCTCCCCCACGCTCCAGTTCCAAATGATCCCGCCCCCCAACTCGACCCGGCGCTTGATGTAGCGACCCGGATCAAGGCCGCCGGTGCGGTGCTGCGCGCCATGTCGCTGACCACGGGCTTTGCACGGCTTGTGCTTCTGGCAGGACACGGCGCCAATACCGTCAACAATCCCCATGCCAGTGGCCTGCATTGCGGCGCCTGCGGCGGCTATTCGGGCGAGGTCAATGCCCGGTTGCTGGCGGCCTTGCTGAATGACCCTGATGTCCGGGCCGGACTGATCGAGACCGGTATCGCGATCCCGCAGGATACACTGTTTCTGGCAGCCCTTCATGATACGACCACCGACCGGGTGATGCTCTATGCGGATGATCATCCCTCCCAAACCCATGAGGCCGATATCGCGCAGGCCAGAACCTGGCTTGCCGATGCCGGCAGGCTTGCAAGAGGCGAGCGTGCCCTTCGCCTACCGCGTGCCGCAGACGAGGCATCCATCTCCAAACGCAGCCGCGACTGGGCAGAGACCCGGCCCGAATGGGCGCTGGCTGGCTGCAAGGCCTTTATCGCCGCCCCCAGATCCCGCACGGCTGCTAAAAACCTCGAAGGCCGGGCCTTCCTGCATGATTATGATTGGGCGCTGGACAACAGCTTCAACACGCTGGAACTGATCCTGACCGCCCCGGTCATCGTTGCGAGCTGGATCAGCCTGCAATATTACGGCTCGACCGTGGCACCGGACGCTTTCGGCGGCGGCAACAAGCTTCTGCACAATGTCACCGGCGGTATCGGCGTGGTGGAAGGCAATGGCGGGCTTTTGCGGGCCGGTCTTCCCTGGCAATCGGTCCATGACGGACAGGATTATGCGCACGAACCGCTGCGCTTGTCGGTCTGCCTTGAGGCGCCCGTCGAGGCAATCACCGAGGTGCTGGACCGCCATGAAGGGGTACGCGCCTTGTTTGACAATGGCTGGCTGCACCTCTTTTCTCTTGATGAGGAGGGCCGCATGGCCTGGCGATACAATGGCGGTCTGCAATGGGTGTCGATGGGTGACACAGAGGACGCCGAACAGAGGCCAAAATTCAAGGTTGCCGTGTAATCAGGACTGGCGGCGAAAACAGGAATTCAATGAGCGCGGTCTGGGGTGGGCATCCCGTCGGTGATGATCCCAATCTGGCATCACAATTATGCCCATCACATCTGCGTATTTCCTATTTAAGGAATATTTTTAACGGCTATTTCACAGTGATTGTGCTTTCGTCATGACTGGCAAACGGGGTTGACCGTAGCCGGGGAGATCGACAGCGTGAAGATGGCATCTATATTTCGAAACAAGCCAATAAAAGACGGCGCTATATTGCTGAGCGTCGGGGCTGCGATATGGGCCATTGCTATCCAATTCGACTTCCATGAGCATCTCGATGCCTTCCTGCACCGCAATGAAGCCTGGCAACTCGATGAATTTTTCAACGTCGTGACGATTACCGGTCTGCTTAGTCTGATCTTCGCGGCCAGGCGCATTGGCGAGTTGAAGGCCGAGATCCGCTTGAGAAACACCGCCGAAGACAATATGGACTGGCTGGCCCATCACGATCCCCTGACGGGCCTTCCCAATCGCCGGGCCCTGTCCGATCGGCAGGCGGAGATGGAAACCTTGCAGGATGGACGCCATTGGGTGATCTATTCGATAGATCTCGACGGGTTCAAGAAGGTCAACGACCTCGTGGGCCATCAGGGCGGCGACCTGCTTTTGCGGGAAGTGGCGCAGCGCTTAACGCATGCCTTGCCCAATGCCGATGTCTACCGGATGGGCGGCGATGAATTCCTGCTGGTCAGCCCTCGCTCGGCGAATATGGATTATCGCCATGCAGGCCAGCATATCGCCAGGCTTTTGTGCAATCCTTACGATATTGGCGGCATGACCAGCGAAATCGGTGCCAGTGTCGGCTTTGCACTGTTTCCGGAAGACAGCGACGACTTCAAGGATGCCACGCACTGCGCCGATGTGGCGATGTATGTCGCCAAGAAAGCCGGGCAGAACAGCGTCTATGGCTTCGAGCGGATCATGGAAGACCGGGTCATGCGGCGGGCCGAAACCGAAATGGCGCTGAAGCGTGCGATCCGCGACAATCTGATTGTTCCCTACTACCAGCCATTGATTGACCTCAAGTCCGGTGAATTGCGTGGATTCGAGGCTTTGGCGCGGTGGAAGACCGGCCCCAACCACTATGTCCCCCCCAGCGACTTCATCGAATTGGCGGAAACCGCCGGGCTGATCGTTGAGCTGTCGGATAGTCTGTTTCGCCAGGCCTGTCTTGACGCGCTGCATTGGCCCGACACGGTGCGGCTGGCCTTCAACATCTCGCCAACGCAATTCATTGACCGGCAGTTGAGCCTGCGGATCATGTCGATCCTGATGGAGACAGGATTTCCGCCCAGCCGGCTGGAAATCGAGATCACCGAGACAGCGCTGGTGCATGATATCGAACTGGCATCCCAGATCCTGGCCGACCTCCGACAGAGCGGCATCCGCATTGCCTTGGACGATTTTGGCACCGGCTATTCCAGCCTGTCGCAATTGTCGAAATTCACCTTCGACAAGATCAAGATCGACCGGAGTTTCGTCATGAGCTACGACGTCGATAAAAAACAGGAAGACATCATGCGCGCCATTCTGGGCCTCGGCCAGGGTCTTGGCATTGCCACTACCGCCGAGGGTATCGAGGACGAGAACCAGTTGGCATTTCTGAAAAGCATCGGCTGCGATTTCGGCCAGGGCTTTTTGTTCAGCAAGGCGCTGCCAGCAGAAGAGGCGCTCTCATTAACGACCAAGGATGCCACAATAAAGCCAGATTCGGCAACCGTGGCACGATAGAAACTGAGCTCGATAGCCGGCGGGGCCATTCAGGCCGGCAATTTTATCTTTCCTGAACGCCAAAATTCGCTAAGAGCTTATCGTAATATCAATGGACGGATTCAGCCTCCCATGACGCAATTTGACGTGCTCACCATCGGCAACGCTATCGTTGACATCATCTCCCGCTGTGAGGATCAGTTCCTGGAAGAAAACGGCATCGTCAAAGGCGCCATGAACCTGATCGATGCGGAGCGCGCCACACGGCTCTACAGCTTGATGGGGCCAGCCATCGAGGCCTCCGGCGGCAGTGCGGGCAATACGGCGGCAGGCATTGCGAATTTTGGCGGCAAGGCGGCCTATTTCGGCAAGGTCGCCGAAGACGAATTGGGTGAAATTTTCGCCCATGACATTCGCGCCCAGGGCGTTCATTACCAGACCACGGCCAAGGGCCAGCATCCGCCAACCGCTCGCTGCATGATTTTCGTCACCGAAGACGGCGAGCGCTCGATGAACACCTATCTCGGCGCCTGCGTGGAGTTCGGTCCTGAAGATGTCGAGCCGGAGGTGGTGAAACAGGCCAAGGTCACCTATTTCGAAGGCTATCTCTGGGACCCGCCGCGTGCCAAGCAGGCGATTGTCGATTGCGCCCGCATTGCCCATGAGCATGGACGGGAGATGTCGATGACCCTGTCCGACAGTTTCTGCGTGCATCGCTACCGTGCCGAATTCCTCGACCTGATGCGCTCAGGCACCGTCGACATCGTGTTTGCCAATCGGCAGGAAGCACTCGCCCTCTATGAGACGGAGGATTTCGACGCAGCGCTGGACCAGATCGCCAAGGATTGCAAACTGGCCGCCGTGACCATGAGCGAAGAGGGAGCGATGATCATCCGCGGCAGCGAGCGCATCCATGTGCCTGCCACCACCATCGCCGAACTGGTCGACACGACCGGTGCTGGCGATCTGTTCGCCTCCGGTTTTCTCTACGGCTATACGCAGGGGCGATCTCTGGAAGAGTGTGGCAAGCTCGGTTGCCTGGCAGCCGGTCTGGTCATCCAGCAGATGGGACCGCGACCGCTGGCCTCGCTGCAAGAAGCAGCCGCCGAAGCAGGGCTTATTTAAAAGGCCCGCTTATGGGAAGCCTTACGTTATCTAGAGGCTCCCCTTATTTGAAGGCTTCTCCGGGATAGGCGCCCCAGATTTCACCCTGGGCAACCCATCCTTTGGTGCCGTCGACTTCGGCGCGGCACCAATTGCCATTGCATTCCAGCAGCTTTATCAGCACGCCGGGTTGAAGCTTGGCGACCACGCCCGCCCCGGCCTGCCCGTCGCGCCGCATATTCACATAGATATCGTCGCCCTTGCCCTTCATCCACGGAGCTGCAAGGGCGCTGCGTTCACCGGACAGCAATGTCTGGTTTACCCAGCCCTCGGTACCATCGGCGTCACGAATACGCCGCCAATTGTCATATTCCTGAATGATTTCAACCGGCAAACCTGCACGCGTATACATCCAGGACGTGGCATAATCCGTGCTGGGACCGATTCGCAGATTGACCCGCGCCGATTTCAACGTCACGAAACGCGGCAGCGGCAGGCCGCTCATGCCCTTCGTTGGACCTTGCGCGACGGCGGCGCCTGCCCATATGACACAGAGAGCGGCGATGAAAGGAATGAGACAGGAGCGTTTGAACCCGTTGGGCATGGCATTTCCGTTGATCGATCGATAAAACGAAACCCGAAGCCCCCGCCAGCGGTTCCGTCGCTTGTATGTGATCCTTAACGGCGAAGATATAATTGTCTTCCCGAACAGGTTTGATAGAAATAAGCCGGACTGCGCAATATCTCTCTCGACCATAATGGCTCGAGAATAATAGTGCGGAGCTGGCGAAACCTCTTGAAACATCCGTCCCGCGCCAGCGACGCGCGACGACTGGCCGGAATCATCGCCTGTGTTGGTTAAGGACCTGTTTACAAAGCATCGAAAGTCTTCATGACCCAGCGGAAAAAGACCAAGGTTTACATCACGCGCAAACTGCCGGACGCAGTGGAAACCCGCATGCGGGAATTGTTCGAGGCAGAGTTGAACATTGACGACACGCCGCGCAGCCGGGACGCCCTGATGGATGCGGTGAAAACCTGTGATGTTCTGGTGCCGACCGTGACCGACCGAATCGATGCCGGATTGATCGAGGCGGCTGGCCCGCAACTGAAACTGATTGCCAGTTTTTCCAACGGCACCGACCATATCGATGTCGATGCCGCGGCCCGCAAGGGCATTACCGTGACCAATACGCCGAATGTGCTGAGCGAAGATACCGCCGACATGACCATGGCGCTGATTCTCGCCGGCCCACGGCGCCTGGCGGAAGGCTCGCGCATTCTGACCGACCAGCCCGGCGAATGGGCCGGATGGTCGCCGACCTGGATGCTGGGACGGCGGATCTGGGGCAAGCGGATCGGCATTGTCGGCATGGGCCGGATCGGCACCGCGGTCGCCAGGCGGGCCAAGGCGTTCGGACTTGCTATCCACTATCACAACCGCAAACGGGTCAGCCCGCAGACGGAAGATGAGCTGGAGGCAACCTATTGGGACAGTCTGGACCAGATGCTGGCGCGGGTTGATATTGTCTCGGTCAATTGTCCATCCACACCGGCCACCTATCATCTGCTTTCGGCGCGGCGTTTGGCGTTGATGCAGCCGACCAGCTATATCGTCAATACCGCCCGGGGCGGCATTATCGACGAGAGTGCCCTCATTCAATGCATCCGTGACGGCAAGATCGCGGGCGCAGGTCTGGATGTGTTCGAGAATGAACCGGCGATCAATCCGAAGCTGTTGAAACTGGCGGAAGACGGCAAGGTCGTGTTGCTACCGCATATGGGATCGGCGACGATTGAAGGCCGGATCGATATGGGTGACAAGGTGATCATCAATATCCGCACCTATTTTGACGGCCACAGGCCACCGAACCGGGTTCTGCCAGGGCGCGACTGATCACACGTACTTTCATAAAAGGCTTGAGGTAGTCGAAACTGAAATACGAACAGCCATGTTGAATGGCTGTTCGTATCAATCAGACGAGTGGCTTTTCCATCAGCACGAACGTCGCCCGGTCATAACCGGGATGGCTTTTTTCCCCGACAACATGGAAGCCCCATTTTTCGAAGCGCTTGTGATTGTTATCAAGCTCGATACGGGTTTCCAACTGCAAGTGCCTGACACCACAGGCATGAGCAACACCTTCTGCCGCTTTCAGCATGGCGCGGCCAATCCCTTGCCCCTGAAGACCCGGAAGAACGGCGACCTTGCCGACATAGAGCCGATCCGCCTCACTCTGGCGGCAGAACAGACAGCCGACCAGCTTGCCATCGATCAGGGCGGCATAACCGATTTCCTCATGCGCCTTGGCTTTCAGGGCTTCCGCCGTCAGCTTCAACGCCGAAGATGGCGGATCGATCAGCGGATGCATGTAGTCGAAAGCTTCCAGCACCAGGGCCAGAAGATCATCCCAATTTTCAAAATGCTCGTCGATCTGAATGATCTCGACCATGGTCAGCCTTTCCTGTTCCTGTCACCGCTCTGGCCTGCTCTGTCATGGCGCGGACCTGTTCTTGTCACGGCGCCGATAGCGCACTGTGTCAAACCGGGCGGACAGGGCATCATACATTAGCAGACGGCCTACTAACGGTTCCCCAATGCCGGTAATAAGTTTGATCGCTTCCATCGCCATCAAGGTGCCGATTACCCCGGTCAGCGCACCGATAATGCCGGTCTCGGCGCAGGTGGGAATGAGACCCGCAGGCGGCTTTTCCGGAAAAAGATCGCGGTAGCCAGGATAGAGCACTCCATCAGGCCCGGTCTCATAGGGTTTCAGCACGGTCAGCGAGCCTTCAAAACGCCCAACAGCACCCGTCACCAATGGGCGGCAATGCTGTTGTCCGGCATCGGCGGCAGCATAGCGGCTGTCGAAATTGTCCGAACCGTCGATCAGCAGATCGAACCCGGGCAGATGCGTTGCGGCGAAGTCCGCATCGAAGCGCTGCTCGAACTGTATCACGCGCACATGGGGGTTGAGCCTGGCAATCGCCTTTGCGGCGCTTTCCGTCTTCAGGTCGTTCAGCGTGCCGCTGTCATGGATCACCTGCCGTTGCAGATTGGACAGCGAGACGTGATCGTCATCGGCAATGCCCAGCATGCCGATACCGGCTGCCGCCAGATATTGCAGCACGGGCGCGCCGAGCCCGCCTGCGCCAATCACCAGCACGCGGGCGGCTTTCAGCTTCTGCTGACCTGCCCCGCCGATTTCCGGCAAGAGGATGTGGCGTTGATAACGCTGGATTTCTTCGGGTGAAAGCGGCTCCATCGCCTGTTGTCGCATGTCTTTGGCTTTCCGAATAGTCACAATGACAGATGGCCGTCATCCACGGTCACGAATTGCGCGCGATCCCCCAGACTTGCAAACATCTGTGCATCGGTGCCGGTCATGAAGGCCTGGCCGCCGAGCACGTCGATCCGGTCGAACAGGGCAGCACGTCGGCCCTCGTCGAGATGGGCGGCAATTTCATCCAAAAGCAGGATCGGTGCAAAGCCGGTCATGGTCGCCACCAGTTCGGCATGGGCAAGGATCAGGCCGATCAGCAGAGCCTTTTGCTCGCCGGTCGAGCAACGTTCAGCCTCCATGTCTTTTTCCCGGTGCCTCACCAGAAGGTCGCTGCGATGCGGCCCCTCCAGCGTGCGGCCTGCCGCTGCATCTCTGCCCCTGGAACCGGCCAAACGATCGCGATAGCTGTCTTCGAGATCGATAGCCGCCGTGCCCGCATGGTCATCCATGAAGCCCGACAGCATCAGTTCTGCCCCCGGAAAAGTTTCAGGCTCGCGTCTCTGCTCGATAAGGGCGGCCAACAGCCGCATCATCTCCTGCCGGGCGAGCGCCATGGCAATGCCAAGCGCTGCCATCTGCTGCTCGATCCCGGCAAGCCAACTGGCGTCGAAACGGCCCTCGGAGAGCAGTTTGTTGCGGCTGCGCATGGCGCGCTCGAAGTCGCTGGCGCGGCGGCCATGCTGCGGGTCAATCGACAGGACCAGCCGATCCAGAAAGCGACGGCGCTCGGAAGAGGAGCCGGTAAAGAGCCCGTCCATGGCCGGCGTCAGCCACAGGACGCGCAAATGATCGGTCAATTCGTCGACGGAGCGCACCGAGGCCCCATTGATGCGCAGACGCCGCACCGCCGTCTCCTCCAGAACCTCCGAGCCGGTGCCAAGCTCCACGTCCCCGGCCATGCCCTCCAGGCTGGCAAAAATCGAAAATCCACCTGCCGCACCAGCCCGCGCCACATCCGACAGTACCGCCCGGCGCAACCCGCGCCCCGGCGACAGAAAGGAAACCGCTTCCATCAAATTGGTCTTGCCGGAACCGTTATTGCCGGTCAGCACCACATGGCGACCATCGAGCCGCAAAGAAGCAGAACCGTAATTGCGGAAATCTGTCAGTTGCAGGCGGTTGATGAAGGTTTTCTCAGCCATGCATTCCCATATCAAGCCGTCTCACGGGACAAAGCTGTAGTGTCATATGTAAGACACGAAAGAAGCTGTATCATTTTATTGTCCGCATCAAGCCCAAAGCAATTCCGTTTCAGGCAATTATGCAGTAGCTCGTCCTGACGAAGACAATGGCAGCAGCACACCGGCCAAGAAGCAACCGGAAGGAGCACACCATGGCTAGCGCAAAAGAGCCCGATCCAGAAGGCCGCCTGATCCGGCTTGAAGAAACGGTTGCCTATCAGGCCAAGACCATTGAAGAGCTTTCGGATCAGTTGACCGAGCAGTGGAAAGTGGTGGAGCAGACCCGGGCCAAACTTGATCGGCTGACGGAACGGTTTCTCAGTCTCGAAGAACAATCAGCCGACAGTGTGCCGATCACCAAGCCACCGCATTATTGACCATGGAAAAGGCCGATGCGAAACGCACCGGCCTTTTTTCATCAACCCTCGAAGAACTCTTTCATCCGGGCGAAGAATCCAGTCGATTCCGGATTGTTCTCCTTGGAGGAAATCTGGTCGAATTCCTGCAGCAGCTCGCGTTGACGCTTGGTGAGCTTCTGCGGCGTCTCGATCTGGATCTGGATATAGAGATCACCCATCTGCGCCGAGCGCAGCACCGGCATGCCCTTGCCCTTCAAACGGAACTGCTTGCCGGGCTGGGTACCATCAGGCACGGTAACGCGCGACTTGGTTCCATCCAGCGTGGTCACGTCGAACGTGCCGCCCAGTGCGGCTGTTGTCATCGAGATCGGCACGGAGCAGTAGAGATCTGCACCTTCACGCTGGAAGAACTGGTGCGGCTTGACCGACAGGAAAATATAGAGATCGCCTGACGGCCCGCCTCGCAGGCCCGCTTCGCCCTCGCCTTGAAGACGAATACGTGTCCCATCTTCAATACCGGACGGAATGGACACTGACAGCTGACGCTCTTCCGTAACGCGGCCCTGGCCATGGCACTTGCCGCAGGGATCGCTTATCGTCTGGCCCCGGCCCTGGCAGGTCGGGCAGGTCCGCTCAATCGAAAAGAAGCCCTGAGCAGCCCGCACCCGGCCAGACCCCTGGCAGGTGGCGCAGGTGGTCGGCTTGGTGCCGGGCTTGGCGCCCGAACCGGAACAGACTTCGCAGGTAATCGAGGTTGGAACCCGGATCTGCGCCGTCTTGCCGGTAAAGGCTTCCTCCAGCGAAATTTCCATATTGTAGCGCAGGTCGGCGCCGCGTTCACGGCCACCGGTGGAGCGTCCACGCGCATTGCCGCCACGTCCGCCGCCCATCATCTCGCCGAAAATGTCCTCGAAAATATCCGAGAAGCCGCCGCCGGCAAAACCGCCACCGCCGCCAGCGCTGCCCATGCCACCCTGCTCAAAGGCAGCGTGGCCGAAACGATCATAGGCCGCCCGCTTTTGCGGATCCTTTAGCGTTTCATAGGCCTCGTTGATTTCCTTGAACTTCCGCTCGGATTCCGCATCACCCGGATTTTTGTCCGGGTGAAACTTCATCGCCAACTTGCGGAAGGCGCTTTTCAGCTCTTTTTCATCTGCGGTTTTGGAGACACCGAGGGTCTCGTAGAAATCTGCTTTTGCCATCGTCCTACAAAGCTCTCAAAGCTTTTTCCACACCCGCGTGGTTGCTTGTCTTCTGTCCCACCTGCGCGTCGCAAGCAGACATGTCCCTGTTAAAATCCGCCGCCGCCTGGCGGGCATCATCCATCAGCATTTTTCGCGCAGCACCCTTTTGTGTGACTGCCTCCGACAGCGACATGCCAGCAAAGCCCAAGGAGTGGGCCGCCAGATCGCAGGACGACACCTGCCCACCGGACTTCTTGCGCTTCAAGGCATCCTCGATCAGCGGACCGAGACCACCAACGGTTCGCCGCAGCAGCGCCGTATCCCGCTTGGCAATCGCCTGGAGGATAGACGCTTCGGCAGCACTGACTTTCTGGTGAACATCGGCCCCCGCTGCCGCATGCGCGGCGAGGCACCCTGCCAAAGCAAACGCGGCTGGCCCGAAGGCCAGCCATCTCACAAAGGTATGACGCCGCGAAGTCCGCATCAAGCAGACTTCTTCGTGTTGTCGTCCTTCACTTCTTCATAATCGGCATCGACGATGCCGTCATCATGGTGACCACTTGGCCCACCCTCGGCACCGCCTTCGGCCTGCTGGGACTCGTAGATCGCCTGACCAAGCTTCATGGACACTTCCATCAAGGTCTGGGTCTTGGCCTGAATGTCCTCGGCGTTCGGCTCCGAGGTTTCAACCGACGCCTTCAGGGCTGCAATCGCATCCTCGATCGCCTTGCGGTCCTCTGCCGATACCTTGTCGCCGTAATCCTTCACCGACTTCTCGGTGGAGTGAACAAGGCTTTCAGCCTGGTTCTTGGCTTCGACCACAGCGCGACGGTTCTTGTCGGCTTCAGCATTGGCTTCAGCGTCCTTGACCATCTTCTCGATGTCAGCATCCGACAGACCACCGGAGGCCTGAATGCGGATCTGCTGTTCCTTGCCGGTGCCCTTGTCCTTGGCCGAGACCTGCACAATACCGTTGGCGTCGATATCGAAGGTCACTTCGATCTGTGGAACGCCGCGTGGTGATGGTGGCAGACCAACGAGGTCGAACTGGCCAAGCAGCTTGTTATCCTGCGCCATTTCGCGCTCGCCCTGCGATACGCGGATGGTCACAGCCTGTTGATTGTCATCAGCAGTCGAGAACACCTGGCTCTTCTTGGTCGGGATCGTCGTGTTACGGTCGATCAGACGGGTGAAGACGCCGCCGAGAGTTTCAATGCCGAGCGACAGCGGGGTCACGTCGAGCAGAAGAACGTCCTTGACGTCGCCCTGCAAAACGCCAGCCTGAATAGCAGCGCCCATGGCAACCACTTCGTCCGGGTTCACACCCTTGTGTGGTTCCTTGCCGAACAGCTGCTTCACAACTTCCTGCACCTTTGGCATACGGCTCATGCCGCCAACCAGAACAACTTCATCAATGTCAGCGGCAGTGACGCCAGCGTCCTTGAGGGCTGCCTTGCACGGTGCAACAGTGCGCTGAACCAGATCATCCACCAGGTTTTCAAACTTGGCGCGGGTCAGCTTCATGGTCAAATGCTTTGGACCAGAGGCATCAGCGGTGATGAACGGCAGGTTGATTTCGGTCTGCTGCGAAGAGGACAGTTCGATCTTGGCCTTTTCAGCGGCTTCCTTCAGGCGCTGCAGAGCGAGCTTGTCGTTCTTCAGCTCAATGCCCTGTTCCTTCTTGAACTCGGCAGCCAAATATTCGACCAAACGCATGTCGAAGTCTTCACCACCGAGGAAGGTGTCACCGTTGGTGGACTTCACTTCAAACACGCCATCGCCGATTTCCAGAACGGAAATATCGAACGTACCACCACCCAAGTCGTATACGGCAATGGTCTTGCCTTCGGTCTTGTCAAGGCCATAGGCCAAAGCAGCAGCGGTTGGCTCGTTGATGATGCGCAGAACTTCGAGACCCGCGATGCGGCCTGCATCCTTGGTGGCCTGACGCTGGGCGTCATTGAAGTAAGCGGGAACGGTGATAACGGCCTTTTCGACCTTTTCGCCGAGGTAAGCTTCTGCCGTTTCCTTCATCTTCTGCAAGATCATTGCAGAGATCTGGGCTGGCGAGTAACCTTTGCCCTGAGCTTCGACCCAGGCATCACCATTGTCGCCCTTGATGATCGGGAAAGGCACGAGGCCCTTGTCCTTTTCAACGGTCGGATCTTCGTAGCGGCGGCCAATCAGGCGCTTGACAGCGAAGAGTGTGTTGGTGGGATTGGTCACCGCCTGACGCTTGGCCGGCTGGCCGACAAGGCGCTCACCATCGTCCGAAAAAGCCACCATGGACGGCGTGGTGCGCGCGCCCTCTGAATTTTCAATGACCTTCGCATCCTTGCCGTCCATGACAGAAACGCAGGAATTGGTCGTTCCAAGGTCGATACCGATTACTTTTGCCATTTTATTCTCTCCTTGAAGCAGGCTGTCCGAACCCCGACAGGCATTCCAGTGACAGCCCCTCGACGTGGATTGTGGTCTACGGGATTGCGCAGCGACGCTGCCTTATGCGGGCTATATAAGAACCGAAATTTACGACTGCAAGGCACCAAATTCACGCCGACCACCAAGTTTACGCATTTCCCGCAAAACAAGGTATTGCGGATGGTACCAAGGTGAACAAGCCATACAACCGGGACCAAATCCCATCAGATGTCGCAGGCATTGCTTGCCTGGAGCCTGCGACACGATCAAGGCGTCATAGCACATATAAAATCCAGCCATTACCGCCCCATGATCACATCCAGCAGCGTGGTCTTTCCATCGCCATGGCTTTGCGCGCGGGGCTGTTGTCCTTCACCCACGTCAGCCGGAGGCGCATAGCCACCATCGGCACCGTAGGGATTGCTGTCCGGATCCTCACCCGGATAGCCATCCTCAGGCATCGGATCGTTGCGGCGCAAAGCCCCCGGCGGCACCCGGCCTTCCAGAACGGCGCCATCGCGTGGATTGACCGGCGGACGCGGCTGTAATGGGGGCTGGCCCGGGATTTGTCCCGGGTTCTGGTTTGGAGTCTGGCGCGCTTGAGGTGGATAAGCCGGATTGGCATCACCAGGCTGAGTGCCGGGCGCATTGCCGGACAGCGGACCCGGCGTGTTGGCAGGCGCCGGTGGCGCCGGTGGATAGCTGTTTTCCTGATCGGAAGGGGCAGGCGTGGACGGGGTGCCGGACAGGACCTGCTGGATCATCGTCGTCAGCGACGGACTTTCCTCGGTCTGTGGCGTCGGATCGCCAAACAACGGCACCGGTGTCAGCCCTTTATGGGCAACAGTCATGAAATCCTTCCAGGTCTTGGCAGGAAGACCGCCGCCGGTCACCTTCTTCATCGGCGCCCCGTCGTCATTGCCGAACCAGACACCGGTGGTGAGATTGCTGGTAAAGCCGACAAATAGCGCGTCGCGGAACGACTGCGTCGTCCCGGTCTTGCCAGCCGCTTGCCAGTTCTTGAGCTTGGCCGCCTTGCCGGTGCCCTCGGTCATCACAGATTCCATCATTCGGGTCATCTGCCCGACAACCTGCTGATTGAGCACCCGCGGGGGCTCGCCGTAATCGGCGGTATAAAGCACCTTGCCATCGGCATCGGCAATCTGGCTGATCACATGCGGGGTTGCCTTGTAGCCGCCATTCATGAACGGCGCATAGGCTGCCGTCAGTTCCAGCAGCGACACTTCCGAGGTGCCGAGCGCAATCGACGCATTGCTTTGCAGATCCGATTCGACACCGAGACGGTGGGCAAGCTTGATCACTTGATCCGGGCCAACCTCCATGACCAGCTGGGCGGCAATGGTGTTGAGCGAATGGGCGAGCGCGTAGGAAAGCGTCACCGGTCCATTGTATTTTTGCTCGTAGTTTTCAGGGGTCCAGTTACCGATCTTCACCGGACCGTCATTGCGGACAGTGCCGGGCGTATCGCCGATTTCCATGGCGGCGGCATAAACGAAAGGCTTGAAAGCCGAACCCGGCTGCCGTTTGGCGGTTACGGCCCGATTGAACTGACTGGTCGCATAATCACGACCGCCGACCAAAGCGCGCACCGCGCCATTGCCATCAATGGCGACAAGAGCCGCTTGCGAGGCGTTTGATTTCTTACCGTCCTTGTCCAGCGTGGCGGCAATTGCTGCCTGCGCCGCATCCTCCAGCGTCGGATCGATGGTCGTGGTGACGACAATGTCCTGCTTGACCTCGCCGATCAGCCCTTTCAACTGGCCCGCCACCATATCGGCCACATATTGGCCTGCACCATCCGCCTGCCGCTTGGCATGGTCAGGGGACTGTTTCATGGCGCGGTCGAAGTCGCTGTCCGTGATGTAGCCCTGTTCGCGCATGGCGCCCAGCACGATCTTGGCCCGATCCTGGGCCGGCTTTGGATCGTTGACCGGCGACAGCCGCGACGGCGCCTGGACCAGGCCGGCCAAAAGCGCCGCTTCGCCCAGATTGACGTCGCGCGCAGAGGTATTGAAATAGCGTCGCGATGCCGCTTCGACGCCATAGGCATTGTCGCCAAAATAGACCCGGTTCAGATACATGGCCAGGATCTGATCCTTGGTATATTTCTGCTCCAGCCACAGTGACAGCAGCACTTCCTGCACTTTGCGCTCAAAGGTCTTCTTGGGCGACAGAAACAGGTTTCGGGCCAATTGCTGCGTGATGGTCGAGCCGCCCTGAGCCTTATGGCCCAGCAGAATATTGGTGACGAAAGCGCGGCCAACCCCGATGAAGTCAACACCGAAATGGTGGTAAAACCGTTTGTCTTCAATCGCCACGATGGCTTCCGGCAGATAGGGCGACATTTCATCGATGGACAAGGCTTCGCCACCGGTGACACCGCGATTGGCGATCAATGCGCCATCGACAGAGACAATCTTGATATTCGGCGCGCGGGCCGGCACGGTCCAGGAACTGGCGCTCGGCATCTGGGCGGCAAAATAGATGACCAGGCCGACAACGCCGATCGTACCCCATATGCCCAGCACCACGCACCAGTAGAACAGCCTGCGGATACCACCCAAGAGGCCGCCGGACCGGACTTTCTCTCGCTTCGGGCGCGGATCGGCAACCTCTCTCGACCGTTTGGAATTGGCGCCCGGCGTTTTTTTCCCACCCGAAGCCGAGCGCCCACCGAGCACGCGATCATTGCTGTCGAGCCTGATCTCGTCACCATCCTCATTCTCGGCGTCGCCAAGCCTGGGCTCAATGCGGTTTCGTGACTTTTTCATGCCTGCCATGGCTCGAGGGCCGTTCTCCAGAAGGGTGCCAGAAAGGTAATCATAGGGGCTGCTTCAATCCCCTGCTTATAATGTCTTGGGCATGGATGGAAGACTGATGGGACGAGCAATGCATGTCCGTTGATTCCATCCCATTGCGTTCTTTTCGAGAACCGAATGGAACCAAAGCGGCATGGAACCGTTATTTTCCTGAAAACACAACAGGGAGTTACCCATGGCTGATACGACGCGTATGCAAGCTGAAATGCGTGAGCTTCAGGCTCAGATCGCGCAATTGAAGGACAAGTTGGCTGAACAGGGTCATTCTGTGGCCGATCAGGTTCGTGGCACCACATCCCACGCGCTGAGCAACGCTGCCCGCAGTGCGCAGGACGTGGCACGCTACGCCAAGGATGAGGCAACATCGGTTGCCGGTATCGTGCGCGAGCATCCGACCGCAACATCCACTGCTTTGCTTGGCATTGCCCTGGTGGGTGCGTTCATTGGTTATCTGGTGGCAAGCCAATCTACGCCAGAACCCCGCCGTCGCTGGTACTAAAGCACTGATTCGAAACTGCCATGCAGTTTCGCAGGATAGGCATTCGTCGTTTTATGGCGAGGAGGAAAGGCGGCGCAGGGTGCGCCGCCTTTTTTGTATTCGATCACTATTACAACTGATTCTTCATCTTACTGGCAGACATCGACCCACTCCGCACCCGTCAGATCGACTATTCGTTGCGGCGCGATTTTGACGGCGGAATTGGTGGCTCCGGCGGCCGGGACAACAATGTCGAAACGCTGCAACGACACATCGCAAAATACCGGAATCGGCGTCGCCAGCCCGAAAGGACAAACACCGCCCACTGGATGGCCGGTCAGGGCCACAACCTCTTCCGCTCCCAGCATGCGGGGCTTGCCCCCGAACCGCTCCTTGAATTTCTTGTTGTCCAGCCGCCGTTCTCCTGCGGCAACCACCAGCATGGTGATGTCACCAACCCGCAAACAAAGGGTCTTGGCGATCTGATCCGGCTCAACGCCATGCGCCAAGGCAGCCAAAGGCACGGTGGCCGAGCTTTGCTCGGTTTCAATCACGGTAATATCCGGCGCATGGGCGGAAAAGAAATCTTGGACGGATATAAGGCTCATAGTCTTTTCATAAAAGGGCGAGCGCCGACCTGCAAGGGTTTGCAGATCGGGAGGATCAAGAAAATTACCCCCAGTGCTGTCCGCCCACTGCTGCATAATTCCTCAATCGATGCCGATTTAAGAATTATGCAGCAGAGCCCTTGAAAAGCCGCAATGAGATGCCATTTATGATGAAGACGTGAAGGACGGGGCATTGCTGCCGAGGTCGCTGACGATGCTTAATACAAGTTTAGGCATTTGGCGCGATACTCATTCAAAGGCGGCAAACAGGGTGAGAACCCGGTCCTCCTTCAGGTTGAAGCCTCGCGCTTCGTTGACCACGGATGTACTGGCAACGATAAGAGTGAGTTTTGGAAAGGTCGGGTTTACTCCCCGGCCTTTTTGCTTTTTAGGCCCCTTATCCTTCCCGCGCTACGATACGCGATCCAAATGAAAACGCCCGGAGTTCGTCCGGGCGTCGTCGCAATCGCGTGTTTGGTATCAATGCGCCAGCGCGTCCAGAATACGGATCCAAGACCTGATACCCTTGTGGAAGGATTCCAGCTCGTATTTCTCATTGGGCGAGTGGATGCGGTCATCCACCAGGCCAAAGCCGACCAGCAGCGAATCCATGCCCAGCATGGTCTGGAAATCCCCGACAATCGGGATAGAGCCGCCCATGCCGATCACTTCAGCGGGCTTTGGCCATTCATCCGACAGAGCGGATTTAGCCTTGGTCAGGAAGGGCGAATCATAGGGAAGCTGGATGGCTGGCGATGCCCCATGCTCATGAAATTCAACCGAGCAGTCGCCGGGAATGCGCGCCTTGACGAAAGCCCGGAAGTTTTCGCGGATTTTCGCCGGGTCCTGCTCACCGACCAGACGGAAAGACACCTTCGCCGAGGCTTTTGAGGCGATCACCGTCTTGAAGCCTTCGCCGGTATAGCCACCGGTAATGCCGTTGACTTCGGCGGTCGGACGCGCCCAGGTCAATTCCAGGACGCTACGCCCCTTTTCGCCTGATGGGATCGACAGGCCGACATCATTGAGAAACGTGTCGGCGGTGCGGCCCAACTTTTCCCAGGAGGCCTTGATATTGGCAGGCGTCTCCTCAACACCCTCGTAAAAACCGTCAATGGTGACCCGGCCCGTCTCGTCATGCAGGTCGGCCAGCACCTTGGCAAGAATATGGATCGGATTGGCCGCAGCCCCGCCGAACAGGCCGGAATGCAGATCGCGGTCCGCAGCCGTCACGGTCACTTCCTCGCCAACCAGGCCGCGCAGGGCCGCCGCAATCGCCGGGGTTTCGCGGTCCCACATGCCGGTATCGCAGACCAGGGCGAAATCGCATTTCAGCTCGTCTTCATTGGCCGCAAGAAATGGCTTCAGCGAAGGCGAACCGGATTCCTCTTCGCCCTCGAACAGGATGGTGATCTTGACGGGCAGGCCGCCATGCACGGCCTTATAGGCCCGGCAGGCCTCGACAAAGGTCATCAATTGGCCCTTGTCATCAGAGGTGCCGCGTCCGGTGATCACCTTGCGGCCCGGCTCGATCTCCTTGATGGCAGGCTCGAACGGATCGTTTTCCCAAAGATCGAGCGGATCGACCGGCTGCACATCGTAATGGCCGTAAAACAGCACATGTGGCGCATCCGGGCGGTCAGCATCATGATGACCAACGACCATCGGATGGCCGGGCGTGTCGCGCACAGAGGCATTGAACCCGAGGCCCTTCAGCTCCTGCGCCAACCATTCCGCCGCCTTGCGACAATCGGCCTTATAGGCCGGGTCGGTGGAAATCGAGGCAATACGCACAAGGTCGAAAAGCCGATCAAGGCTTTGTGGCAGCGCCTTGTCGGCCTCGGCGAGAATGGGGGCTAGATCGGTCATGGGCATGTCCTGGACTGTTCAAATCAGCGGGGACGATAGACCATGAGCCCGACAGTTTCGAGACAAGCAGCCTCAAATATTTGGGCCATTTTCGCGACTGCGGGCATTTTCCAGTGCCTGGCGGATGAATTCCAGCATCAATTCCTTCTCGAACCGTCGAAATCCTTGAAAAAGCGCCTCATCGGCTTCGCAGGCGGCGGAAATTGCCTGATCTCGCAGCCCATCCCCCTTGGCGGTCAGGAAAACCAGCTGGGCGCGTCTATCTGTCGGATGCGGCTTTCGTTCGATCAATCCGTCGCGCTCCATGCGAGACAGGGTATTGGCCATGGTCGCCTGTTCCACGGCCACCCGCTCCAGCAATTGCTTCTGGGTCAGGCCTTGCTCTTCCCAAAGCTCCAGCAGGATTGGAAACTGACCGGCGGAAAAGCCGAGCCCCTCGGCCCGAACCTGCAAGGCACGGGCAAATTCCTTGGCGAGCTGGCTCACGAGATAGGTTGGCGATTGCCGACGATCAAACAGCATGGTGTCGATGATAGGCCGGTTTCAAAGCCGAGGCAATGTGGCCACCTTTATAGCAGAAATACCAGGCACAAACAAAAAAGTCGTCACGGCTGGAGGCGGCGCCGTGACGACTTTTCGTAACAGGGGACAAAGGCCCGGAGAGGGGGGATAAGGCCTTTGTCCTGAAGTCTGAAGCGGCGGGGGACGAGCCAACTTTCAGACTGCGGCGCTCATTGTGCGCCGCTGACTAGTAAATGCGCGGCCAAATGTGTTTTTTCAAGGGAAGGAATGATTACAAAGCGGTAAGCTTTTCGTGATGACACAGAAAAATCGTCACTTCACTCTGTAAACGGTTTTGGCGTGATGTGGCATGGACCTTTTTGAGCCGCCGCGCTATCCCTTGGCGCATGAAAAAAGGCGATCATCTCTTTCTTGTCGACGGCTCCGGCTTCATCTTCCGGGCCTTCCATGCGCTTCCGGCACTGACCCGCAAATCGGACGGGCTGCCGGTTGGCGCGGTCTCGGGCTTCTGCAATATGATGTGGAAGCTGCTGACCGAAGCACGCGACACGTCAGTCGGTGTCACGCCCACCCATCTGGCGGTGATTTTCGACTATTCGTCGAAAACCTTCCGCAAGGATCTCTATCCAGAATACAAGGCCAATCGCTCCGCCCCGCCGGAAGATCTGGTGCCGCAATTCGGGCTGATCCGCCAGGCGACGCGGGCCTTCAACCTGCCGTGCATCGAGACCGAGGGTTTCGAGGCCGATGACATTATCGCCACCTATGCCCGGGCTGCCGAAGCCATCGGCGCGGATGTCACCATCGTCTCCTCCGACAAGGACCTGATGCAGTTGGTGACTGCCAATGTCCATATGTATGACAGCATGAAGGACAAGCAGATCGGCATTCCCGAGGTCATCGAGAAATGGGGCGTGCCACCGGAAAAGATGATCGACCTGCAATCGCTGACCGGCGACAGCACCGATAACATTCCCGGCATTCCCGGCATCGGCCCGAAGACGGCGGCGCAATTGCTGGAGGAATATGGCGATCTGGACACGCTGATGGCGCGGGCCTCCGAAATCAAGCAGAACAAGCGGCGCGAAAACATTCTGGCCGGTGCCGAACTGGTCAAGCTGTCGCGGCAATTGGTGACGCTGCGCACCGATGTGCCGCTGGACATGCCGCTCGACGCGCTGATGCTGGAAAAGCAGGATGGACCAAAGCTGGTCGCCTTCCTGAAAACCATGGAATTCACCTCGCTGACACGGCGCGTCGCCGACAATTGCGAGTGTGATGCGGGCGCCATCGAACCCGCCACGATCTCGGTGGAATGGGGTTCGGCAGCCCGTGGCCCGGATCTCGACGCCGGTGAGGCTGCACAGCGGCCAGCCTCCAGCCAAGAAGCCGGACCCTCAGCACAATCCGCCAAGGCCGAGGGCGCGACGCCTGCCGATCTTGCCGCTGCCCGGCAATCAGCCTTTGGTGGCCAGCCCATCGACCGGTCCACTTATGTGACCATTCGCGATCTTTCCACCCTGGAAGGCTGGATCGCCTCAGCGCGGGAGGCCGGTGTTGTCGCCTTCGATACCGAAACCACCTCGCTTGACCCGATGCAGGCCGATCTGGTCGGTGTATCACTCGCCCTTCAGGACAATGCGGCGTCGCCGGGCGCAGCAACCATTCGCGCCGCCTATGTGCCGCTTGGCCACAAGACCGGGCGTGACGACCTGTTCAGCGACGGCCTGAAACTGGCAGACAACCAGATCCCGATGAGCGAGGCACTCGCCGCCTTGAAGGGCCTGCTGGAAGATCCATCGGTTCTGAAAGTGGCGCAGAACCTGAAATACGATTACCTGGTCATGAAGCGGCACGGCATTGTTATCAGGGGTTTCGACGACACGATGCTGCTGTCCTATGTGCTGGAAGCTGGCGTCGGCGCGCATGGCATGGACAGCCTGTCGGAACGTTGGCTCGGACATACGCCCATTCCCTATAAGGAGGTGGCAGGCTCCGGCAAATCGCTTGTCACCTTCGATTTCGTCGATATCGACAAGGCGACCGCCTACGCCGCAGAGGATGCGGACGTCACGCTGCGTCTCTGGCTGGTGCTGAAGCCACGGCTTGCAGCTGTAGGCTTGGCCCGCGTCTACGAGCGGCTGGAACGGCCCCTGGTGCCGGTTCTGGCCGAGATGGAAGAGCGCGGCATTACCATTGATCGGCAGATCCTCTCGCGGCTGTCAGGCGAGTTGGCGCAGAAGGCCGCCGCCTTTGAGGATGAAATTTACGAACTGGCTGGCGAGCGTTTCAATGTCGGTTCGCCCAAACAGCTTGGCGATATCCTGTTTGGCAGAATGAACCTTCCCGGCGGCTCGAAAACCAAGACCGGCCAATGGTCAACCTCCGCGCAGGTGCTGGAAGATCTGGCCGCCCAGGGCGAGCCCCTGCCCCGCAAGATCGTCGATTGGCGCCAGTTGACCAAGCTGAAATCCACCTATACCGACGCCCTGCCCGGCTATGTTCACCCGCAGACCAAGCGGGTCCACACATCCTATTCCATGGCGGCCACGACGACAGGTCGCCTGTCGTCATCCGAGCCGAATCTGCAAAATATCCCGGTGCGCACTGCCGAAGGCCGCAAGATCCGCACCGCCTTCATTTCCACCCCAGGCCATAAGCTCTTGTCTGCCGATTATAGCCAGATCGAGCTGCGGGTGCTGGCCCATGTGGCGGATATTCCGCAATTGCGCCAGGCCTTTGCCGATGGGGTCGATATTCATGCGATGACCGCCTCTGAAATGTTCGGCGTGCCGGTGGACGGCATGCCGTCTGAAGTGCGCCGCCGCGCCAAGGCGATCAATTTCGGCATCATTTACGGCATTTCCGCCTTCGGTCTTGCCAACCAGCTCAGCATCGAGCGGTCGGAAGCGGGCGAGTATATCAAGAAATATTTCGAGCGCTTCCCCGGCATCAAGGACTATATGGAAAGCACCAAGGCCTTCGTGCGCGAGCATGGTTATGTCGAAACCATCTTTGGACGGCGCGCCCATTACCCGGAGATCAAATCCTCAAACCCATCGATGCGGGCCTTCAACGAGCGGGCAGCAATCAACGCGCCCATCCAGGGCTCCGCCGCCGATGTCATCCGCCGCGCCATGGTGCAGGTGGAACCGGCGCTGGCCAAGGCCGGTCTCGGTGACAAAACCCGGATGCTTCTCCAGGTGCATGACGAACTGATCTTCGAGGTCGAGGATGAGGCCATCGAGGCTGCCTTGCCGGTGATCGTCTCCACCATGGAAAATGCCGCCATGCCCGCCATCGCCATGCGCGTCCCACTGAAGGTGGATGCCCGCGCCGCCGATAACTGGGACGAGGCACATTGACAGGCTTCACCTGATTGGGTTGACCGGTCGAAGCGTGGGTCTCTAAGCGATCCGTTCCGGTCTGCGATAACCGGTCGGCTGCTGGTAGAGCCAGCCGATCCGGGCGATGGCGGCGTCCACGTCTTCGCGGGCGACGCTCATCGTGTGACCATTGGCATGCAGCAGGGTGCGCTCGTCTTCCATGATACCGGCATGGCCTTTCCAGAAGATCAGGTCGCCCCGGCGCAGATCGCTCCGGTCAATCGGGTTGCCGAGGCCCGCCGCCTGCATGTCGCTGTCGCGCGGGGCGCTCAGCCCGCACATCTGCATGGAGAGCTGGACGAGGCCGGAGCAATCGATGCCAAGTCCGCTGCGTCCGCCCCAGAGATAGGGCGTTTCCAGAAAACGGGCGGCGATGGCCACATAATCCTCGCCTGCCGGTGTACCCAGAGCGCGGCAATGATCGGCAATCACCGCATGACCGTCACTTAGCAGAAAGTAGCGAGTGCCACGGGTCTCAGTCTCGCCGGTGACCGTTATCCGGCTCCCCATCGAGATGGTCCGCGCATTGGGATAGCGCAGGTCCGGGCCGGTGTAGAGAAAACTGCGTGGCACTGTTATCCAATGCGTGGGTGGCGCTTCGATGGCGGCTATTGCCGTTTCCGGCAGATAGCCGACATAGCCATCCAGACCGGCTTTCACCCAGGCCCAGCCATCGGCGCGGTCAAACACTGTAACCTCTTCGCCCAGCAGCATCTCCGTATCGATTCCACAGGCAAAATCCGGGCGCGGGCGCAATGCGATAACCGGCACGACAATACGCGCCGGGGTGCCGCTGACATAGCGCTCGGCCTCCACCCGGTCGCGCAGGGCCGCATCGGCGAGATCAGGTCGATAGGCATTCAGCCGACGGTCCAGTTGCATGTTCACGTCCTCATGCCACGCGCCTGCTCAATGATCAGGTCGCCGAATTTTTCCAGATAAAGCGCCCCTGCCACCGTGCGCTTGATGATGACATTGCGCTTGTCCATATCATCGCGCACCCGGTCGACAAACCCCATGCCGCCCATGGTATCGAGCGCACGGGTAATGACCGGCTTGGTGACCTTGAGGGTGGCGGCAAGCCCCCGAACGGTATGCGGCGGCGGAACCAGATAGATATGCAGCAGGATTGACAGCTGGCGCAGCGTCAGGTCGCGGCCATCCTCCTGCACCTGGCGCAAGGTTACGTGATGCCAAAGCCCCAGCGCCGCCGTTGCGGTCAGTTCCAGGCTCATCCTCGGCTCCGCTCTCGTTTCGTACCCGTTATATATCACACGACAAAGCCCGGCACTGCAAGAGGCCGGGCCTGTCATGGATGGATGCGATCAAGAGCCCGATTTTGTTGCTGTCACCGCAATCTTGACAGAGATGGATTTCGACACCCATTCCGCCGATGGATCGGAAAACATCCCGAGATTAAGGGCTGCGCGATCCAGTTCCAAGGCGCCCTCCACCTGCGCCTTGTTGCCTTCCATTTTCAAGCTGAAGGGCAGAACAACCGGCAGAGGTTTGTTCTTGATGCTGAGAGTGCCTTTCGCCTCATAGCGATCGCCTCCCAGGGCGCGAAATTCCGTGGTTTCGAATTTGGCCTCTGGAAACCGGGTGGAATTGAGCCATTCACCATTCTTCAACGAACCTTCCTGGGTCGCATCGCCGGTTTTGGCAGAGGCGGTTTTCACCAAGATCACCGCTTTCGAACCAGCAAGATTGGCAGGATCGAAGCGAATATCACCACTCCACTCTTCAAACCGGCCATTGAAGGCATTGCCTGCATGGGTGCCACCAAAGCCGATGCTGGACGATGCCATATCGATGGTCCATACGGGGGCGGTTGCCGCCTGGACCGGCGCGGTTTGGACATCGGTTTGCGCAGGGTTGGCCTGGCTGGCATTTGCGGATGGCTGCGGCGCTGTGGCGGGCGGTTCAGCTTGTGCCTCCACCGCCGATGGCTGCTCGGCAAGCGGCGGCGGCAAATGCATGACCCAACCAATGGCCGCCGCCATAACGACAAGCGCCAAGCCGAAGCCATGCGACAAGCCACTCGTCTTCCCTTTGCCAGACGTGCTGTGAGCAGCCTTACCGGCCCGCAGAAAAGGCACCATCTGCGCCAAAACACCATCCCGCTCGATAAAATGATGCTTCAAGGCCGCTGCGACATGCAGAACGATCAGCACTGCACCGCCGTAAGCCATATAGCTATGGGCACCCATCGCGCCGAAGGCGAGGTTGCGATGTCCCTCAAGGCCCGGAAGATGCGGGATTGGAAACAGGCCAAACCAGGAGGTAGCCACATCGAGCGGGCGGTCCGTTGCAATCGCCCAGCCGGAAGACACGTAGATCCAGCCGGTCAAGGGCAGGACCAACATCAGGCCGTAGAAAGCGATATGCGTGGCATTGGCGAGAAACCGTTCCCAGAGCTTCATGCCGGATGGCAGGGCTGGCGGCTTATGGGTTGCCCGCCAGACGATGCGCAGCACGGTCAAAGCCAGAATGGCAAATCCGATGGATTTGTGGATCTGAAACAGCTGATAGGCCAATTGCTGGGTCTCAGGCCTTTTCAAGGCCCGCACCATCCACCATCCCATCGGGATCATCGACAGGATCATCAGCGCGATCGCCCAATGCAACGCGATGGCAACGCCGGTATAGCGTACCGCAGCCCGCGGTACTGTCTGGTGCTGAAACGCCGTGTTCATGGCTCTTAAAACCTATATTTATCAATGATAAAATTCGGAAAATTCTGCGAGCCGGATGCCCGCTGCGACGCAGGCTCTGGGCCGATTGAGGATGCTGATTGCGCCACCAACCCCATCGGCCCAAAGGCATTTACGCAGAGGCCTGTGCCTCACGTGCTGCTTTCACCATTACTTCAGGTCAACCATCACTTGGATGGAGATGCTGCCGGGTCCTGGATGAACTCACCGTCAAAGCGGATCGTCACATCCTTGCCGACGTAACCGACAGGTTGGCCAAACGCCGTTCTGTCAAACGTACCTTCCGCGGCAAATCCAATGGCGGGAACGCCTGCAAATGGATGGCTGTCAATCGCCCCGTTCAGCGTTGCATTCAGTGTCACCGGCTTGGTGACACCCAGGAATGTCAAATTGCCGACGATTTCCGCTGTCTTGTCACCGGTCTTCTTCACGCTGGTCGATGCGAAAGTGATCTTCGGGAAGGCGTCACTGTTGAGCTTTTTCGGATCCTTGCTGATCTCCTCAGTCCAGGTCGCATAAGGCGATTTGGCGTGGGTGGCTTTATAATCCGCTGGATAGGGTACATCCACCGATGTCGGATCAATCGTTACCTCGATCTTGGAGGCTTCGATTTTTGCCGGATCGAGAGAAAGCGTCGCTTCCAGCTTTCCAAACCGGGCCGTGTAGTTGGAAATCGTATTGTGCTTGACCGACCATGTCAGGTCGGCATGGGTCGGGTCTAGCTTATAAACACCAGCGGGCGGCGCACCCTGGGCATCCTGCGCCGAAGCTGTTGCCACGCCGCCAATGGTCAGGCCACCAAAACCTGTTGCCATTCCAATAAATACTGAATTTATAACGATTTTTCTCATATTGAAATTCATTAAATCAATCTCCTTTTTCCGTTCCATGCGCCGAAAACGTGTGGAGCGGAGATGCCAATGTAAAATAAAAAAAATTTGAATTTTCTAAGTCTTGAAATTTAACATGTAAAAATTGAAATGCCGAATAATTATTTTAATTCAAATAAAAATCCCTCCAAACCGGTTCTTTTTGCGCTTTAGCGCGATATCAGGCTTTTCAAACAGGCCTGTAATGCTTTGAAAATAAAGGCTTTCGAGATCAGCTGACGATGTTTAGGTGAATAACTGCTCTGGACCCATCAAGGAGAGGTCTTACACCTGGCATTGGGAATAGTCGGCTCCTGACGCTCAAAACACGATAATCATAGTCAAAATAAAAAATGAACGATAGCCTCTTTGTCGTCAACAGATGATGAACAGTCTGTCAAACGGCACAACAATACTGAGGCCCTGATAACCCCAAACTGGCGTCAGGTTCTTCAACTGAGAAATGATGAGTGCAGCGGCCTTAAGGAATGGTCACTGAAGATAGATTGCCGGATTTCAGATTTCGGCGCACCTTCACCCTCGAGAGATTTTCAAACCTCTCGAGGGTGAAGACAGCATCATCAACGCTTTCGCTTATTTGAGCGCAGCGATATAGCGATAAAGCGCGCGAATCGCCTGTGCCTCGCCACCAACCGGGCTATGAGGCCGCTCTTGCGGCGCCCAGCCGAAAATGTCGAAATGCGCCCAGCTTGCCGTTCGGGTGACAAAGCGCTTCAGGAACAGCGCAGCGGTGATTGCCCCTGCCATGCCGCCCGCAGGTGCATTAGTGAGGTCGGCAATCTGCGAGCGGACCATTTTCTCGTAACCAGGGAAAAGCGGCAGGCGCCACATCGGGTCGTCCGTTTCAAGGCTTGCATCTGCCAGCTCATAGGCAAGCGCATCGTCATTGGAGAAGAAGGCCGGCACATCCGGCCCGAGCGCCACACGGGCAGCCCCCGTCAGTGTCGCCATGTCAATCAGCAGGTCCGGTTCCTCTTCATCGGCATAGGTCAGGGCATCGGCCAGGATCAACCGTCCCTCGGCATCCGTATTGTCGATCTGAACCGTCAGGCCCTGACGGCTTGTATAGATGTCACCGGGCCGGAACGCATTGCCGGCTATGGAATTTTCCACGGCAGGCACGATGACGCGCAGATCCACCTTAAGCTTGGCATCCATGATCATAAGGGCAAGGCCCAGCACATTGGCCGCGCCGCCCATGTCCTTCTTCATCAGCAACATGGATGAAGACGGCTTGATATCCAGCCCGCCGGTGTCGAAACAAACGCCCTTGCCGACCAGGGTGATCTTCTTGTGGCCCTTCTTGCCCCAACGCATTTCGAGAAGCCGCGGCGCTTGGGCGCTGGCCCGGCCCACGGTGTGAACCAGCGGGAAATTCCGGTGCAGCAGCTCATCGCCAATCACCACGCTGACCTCTGCCTTATAATGATCGCCCAGCGCCCGGAAGGCTTTTTCCAGATCTACCGGCCCCATGTCATTGGTGGGCGTATTGATCAGGTCGCGGGCCAGGAAAACGCCTGCCAGCTGGCGGGCAATGTCGCTGGCATCCGCATCCTGAGGCATCAGCAGTTTGGGATGATCCGAACGCTCGGCCTTATAGCGCTCGAAACGATAGCTGCCCAGGCCATAGCCCAGAACCAACCGGTTGGCCGTCAATGGCGCGGTCTCGATATGCCAGTCGCCAGCCGGTAATGCCCGCGCCAGCTTGCCCGCCAGAAACGGATTTTCTCCTGGCGCGCCGCCGAGGCCAAGGAGCGCTCCGCCCAATTGTCCATCGCTGGTGGGGATCAGCAGCAGCGAACCCACATCCGCCTTGTAACCTGCCTTCTTCGCCCAATCGAGCGCAACAGGGTCAATCGCCCCGGTTTCGATATGGGCCGGCGTCACCGCGAAAATCGGCAGGGACTTACCGCCCTTGGTCAGAAACGGGGTGGGTCTTTCAATATATTGATAGGGTGCCATGATTGCCCTTTTGCTGTTCCATCACTTCACAGTCAGCTTTACCGCAAAATTCCTTAGAATCGGTTCCTTCGCGGAGGTTTTCTCTGGTGAGAAGGCCGGGTCCGATTTTTCCCGCAGATATACGGCTGACTAAAATGTCAAACGCCGGATGGTCTCGTAGACCAGAGGCATTTTAACACTCCATTAGGGTTAACAGATTATTGCTTTTCTATGGTTGCAGGGTCGATGACGGTGATTCGTCCGCCTGTGAATTCAGGGGTATGGGGATAGAGTGATGGCTGTTTGGCGTTCATCCATTCAGATTTGTGGGGCACTGCCGGCTCTTTCGGTGTTTGCTCTGGCGCTGGCGCTGACGGGCTGCGCCACCACCTCCAACACCGATAAAATGCCGACCGGCTCGATCCCGAGCATGACCAAGCCCGTTGATCAGATGACGCCGGGCGAAATCGCCATGGCCACGGACAGCATGGGCCGGGCCTATGAGAAAAATCGCAAAAACGCACAGGTCGGCGTGGCCTATGCCAATCTGTTGCAGATGGGCGGCCGCGCGCCGCAGGCTTTGTCTGTCATGCAGCAAGTGGTGATCGCCAATCCAAATGACCGCCAAGTGCTTGCTGCCTATGGCAAGGCACAGGCTGCAGCCGGCCAGCTGGAACAGGCCTTGACGACGATTGGCCGTGCCCAGACCCCCGACCGGCCAGATTGGCGGCTGTATTCGGCCCAGGGCGCGGTTCTCGACCAGCTCGGCCGCACCCAGGAAGCGCGTGCCGCCTATCAGCAGGCCTTGCAGATCCAGCCCAACGAGCCATCGGTGCTGTCCAATATGGGCATGTCCTATCTGCTCGGAGGCGACCTGAAAACGGCTGAAACCTATCTGCGCAGCGCATCCCAGCAACCCGGCGCCGACAGCCGGGTCCGCCAGAATCTTGCCCTTGTCGTCGGCCTTCAAGGCCGTTTCGACGAGGCCGACCGGATTGCAAGAGCCGAACTTTCACCCGACCAGGCAGAGGCCAATGTGGCCTATCTGCGCACCATGCTAAACCAGCAGAATACCTGGAAACAATTGGCGTCTAAGGACACAGCCCAGAACCCCGTCAGGAAACCTGCCCAGTCCCCCGCTAGGGATCAGCCCCCCGTCAAGGATACGAGCCTGGCGGCAACCCCTCTTCGGTAAAAGGCGTCAGGGCCGCGCGCCCTCGAACACAAGGCGAAGTCCAAGTCCACCCAGAACCAAAGCCGCTAGGCGATCCAGCGGCTTCTTGGCTGCAATATAAGCCCGCCGGGGTATCGGCGCGGAAAAGACCAGCGCCACCAGCGCATACCAGCCCGCCTCCACCAGAAAGACCACGCCTGGCAGCATGATGAAGAGCAGGCTATCGGGCCGAGACGGCAGCAGAGCCGCGAAAATACTGGCATAGACAATCGCGGTTTTCGGATTGCTGATCTGCGTCAAAAAGGCGCTGAGATAAATCCTGCTGAAAGACCTGGGCGCAGCGGCGGCCTGCTCCAGATTGACCGGTTGGGCCGCACCGCGCCAGAGTTTCCATGCCATGTAGGCGAGGTAGAGGCCCCCCGCGACCTGCAAAACCTTATGAAGCCACGCAAGCTGGGTTATCAGGGCTGCCAATCCCGCAAGCGCCAGAACGGCGAAGATCAACCCGCCGGTCCCCATGCCGAGCGCTGTTACCAAGCCAGCTGCTCTGGAGTGGGTCATGGATGTGTGGCTGACCAAAAGAAAACTTGGACCGGGACTGGCTGCACCAATCAGCAAGGCGAATGCTATGGCAAATAAAGTGGCAAACATCGTCATGCGGCATCTCCATAATAAAAGGAAATTGCCCAGGCGCGCGGCGCGGATGATCCGCTAATCGCTCATCTCCAGAAAGACGAGCGCCACGCTTCCCGATGGTAGTCCATCTTCAAGCGAGCAAGAAAGCTGCCGCAATCCTTTGCATTAGCATCCTGCCGACTACGCTTTTATCGCCAGTAACGCGGTTAAATTGCCTATCACATTTTATAGCGCTGTTTCAATCGTCTCGATGAAACGCCTGCCCGCCTCTTCCAGCGTGCCGGAATTGTCGATGGTTACGACAGGATAATCACCGCGAATGTCAGGCGGGCTGCGTTGAAGCCGTTGCAGAATGTCCTCGCGGCTTTCCCGGCCCCTCGCTTCCAGCCGATCGGCCAGAACCTCGGGGCGGGCCGTGACATTCACCACCAGCATTCGCGGAAAAACCTGTGCAAACCGGGGAAGTACCGAACGTGAGCCGTTGGCGATCACCACGCTGCCATTCGATAGCCAGCGATGCACATCGTCAGGAATGCCATAGCTTAGACCATGCGCATCCCAATCGACCGCAAAACCGCCGGCGGCCTTCAGATCGTCGAACTCGGAGGGACTGACGGGGCGATGATCCTCCCCGCCCGCATTGGCGGCCCTTGTGATGACCCGCTGGACGAAATGCACAGGGCAGCGCTCAGCGTCAGTCTGTTCGGTAAAATACCGCTTGGCATAGGCAATCAGACTATCCTTGCCCGCTCCGCTTGGGCCGACCACGACAATCATCCGGCCTTTATCTTCAGCCTTGTCGCCCGGATGATCAGGCCTGTTATCAGGCATGGCGGAATGCGGCGCCATCACGCAACCCTTCTGCCCTGGCGCCAGACGGAGCGTACCACCGGCACGCCACCGTGATTTTCGCTGTAGCGCACCCGCACCAGATCGGCGCGCAGGCCAGGGGCAATCCGGCCCCGGTCTTCCAGCCCGACGGTGCGGGCCGGTGTCGAGGTCACCATGGCGAGCGCCTGCGGCAGGCTGATCGCCTCATAGCGATGGGCAAGCACGAAAGGCGCGTGCAGCAGGCTGAGCGGGATATAATCGGAAGACAGCACGTCGAGCACGCCGCGCTCGGCCAGATCCGTAGCGGCAATATTGCCGGAATGGGAGCCACCACGCACCACGTTCGGCGCGCCCATCAGCACGCTCATCCCCGCCTGGTGCGAGGCATCGGCGGCTTCAAGACTGGTCGGAAACTCGGCCAGACGCACACCGTGGCCCTTGGCCTCTTCCACATGGGCAAGCGTCGCATCGTCATGGCTGGCAACAGTAATGCCACGCTCAGCGCAGATGCGGGCCAGCGTATCACGGTGCTGGGAAGAATAGGCTGCCGATGCCTCTAACCGCTTTTCGACGAAGCGGGCGAAAGCCTCCTCGCTCAAGCCCTTCTTGGTCTTATAATAGAGTGTATATTGGTCCATGGTCTGGAACTGCCGCTGGCCTGGGGAATGGTCCATCAGCGACACCAGCCGCACATGCGGGTCCTGCGCGAAATCGGCGAAATGGTCGAGGACATTATCCGACGCCACTTCGCAGCGCAGATGCAGCAGATGCTCGGCGCGCAGCCGGTCATCCTTCTCGGCGGCCTGGATGGCATCGGCCATGTCGCGCATTTCGCCTTTCTCAAACCCGCCATCCTCGTCCGATCCCATCCGCAGACAATCGAATACGGTGGTAATGCCTGAGGTGACGATCTGTGCATCATGGGCCTGAATGGCCGCCGTCTTGTTCCAGCGCACGCCGGGACGCGGCGAATAATGCGATTCCAGATGATCGGTATGCAGCTCGACCAGGCCGGGGATCAGATAATCGCCGCCGAAATCCTCGCCGATGCGGCTAGTGCCTTCTGAGATTTCAGCAATCAGGCCATCGCGAATGACCACGGCGCCCTTCAGAAGCAGCCCACTTTCCAGCACCACAGTTGCATTGGACAGCACGGTTTCATTCGACATCACAGACTTCCTTCAGACCCGGCAAGGGGCAACCAGCGGTGAACGGTAAAGGGCGCATTGCGGCTCGGCTCGACAAACAGGCCAAGCCCGCCAATCGGCAGCGCCCGGTTGGTAAAATCAGCGAACCGGTTCTCCAGCACAGCGCGCATCGCATCGCTGCGCTCGGCATCAACAGGTCCGGTCAGGGTCATGTGAAACCGGAATTCCTCCATGACATAGGGATAGCCCCAGGTGTCCAGCAGCGCACGCTTGCGCTCGGAGAGTTTTTCCGGCTTGCGCCTGATAAGATCGGCCTCGCTCAAGGGCGCGCGAAACGGCTCGAAAACTTCGACAACCGAAGCGGCAAAATCCTGCAAGGGTTGATGGATATCTTCAGGAACCACGGCAAAGAACGGCCCAAGCTGATTGACCACGACCTTCGGGATCTCAAAGGCGGGCGTCGCCTTGCAAAACCGCGAAAACATCTCCAGCAGCGCTGCTTCGCTCTCACCTTCCTTGAGGGAAAACGGCGCTTTCAGCGTCGCATGAAAGCCGTAGCGACGCGGATCGGCGGTCAGGGCGGTGATCTCATCGTCTGAAAACCCTTCCACCGGCTGCCGGTCAAGATCCGCGCCGGTGAAGGCATCGCGGCCAAGCCAAAGTGCTGCGGCAAGGGTCAACGGATCGTCTTTGGGCGGTGTAAAATAAAGGGCGTAACGCACGGCAATCCTATCCCGGGAATCAGCTTGGAAGAGCCTGTATCTGACCCTTCTCAAGCGATGGAAGCAAGCCTTGTCTGGCAGGCGGCGATGCCGAAACTGCACCAGAGGAAGATCATTTTTGCGCGCCGATCAGTTTTGAGCGCAGCAGGTTGGACACGGCATCGAAGATAAACACCACCAGCAATATCAACAGCACCATATAGCAGACATTTTCCCAATTCTGGTTGGTACGCATCGCTTCCCAGAGCTTCAGGCCAATGCCACCCGCCCCGACCGCACCGATAATGGTGGCCGAACGGGTGTTGGATTCCCAGAAATACAAAGCCTGCGATGCAAAGACCGGCAGAACCTGCGGCAACACGCCGAAGCGCTGCACGGCGAGCGGCGAAGCGCCGACCGACTTTACCCCTTCGCGCTGCTTGTCATCGATATTTTCAAGCGCTTCGGAATAGAGCTTGCCGAGCGTGCCCGTGTCGGTGAAGAAAATCGCCGAGATCCCGGCCAGCGGCCCCGGCCCGAAGGCGCGGGTGAAAAACAGCGCCCAGATCAGCATATCCACCGAGCGCAGGAAATCGAAGAACCGCTTGGTCAGTTGGTTGACCGGACGGTTGCGGGTAATGTTGCGCGCCGCGATGAAGGACAGCGGAAAGGCGATCAGCGAGGCAAACACCGTGCCGACAAAGGCCATAACCAGGGTCTGCGCCAGCTTGGTCCAGACATCCAGATGCTGCCAGGAAGGATTGTAGAGAATATCGTTCCAGGCCAGCGACAGGTTGGACTGTTGTGGATCGAGCCTTGGACCGGTGGCGATCAGGCTGACCACTTCGGTTGCGGACCTGCCGAAAAATGCGGAATTGGTATCGAACAGGAAATTGGCCCAGCCAAAGAACCGGTTGCGCACCCTGACCCGGTCGGCGCTGATATCCGCCCAGCCCTGAAAGCCGAAATAGGCCATGACCCTGCCGCCACGTTCACGCTGTTCGACCCAGCCCGGCAGTGGGCCATCGGCAAGAACGGTGCCCGCCTTGCGGTCAAGCATCAGGGTGACGCGCTCGGCGCCCCGGTTCAGGACTACACTTTCCGGGCTGACCAGCAGCGAAGCGCTGGAGCCGAGATTGACATCGGCCTCCCTGATCACCTCTTCCTGGCGCGTGACCGGCGCTGCTTGGGCCGCGACCGGCGCCTGTTGCGGGGCTGCTGCCATGAAATTGAAGCTGGAAGCTTTTGGCGCGGGTGCCGCTGCCGCTGGCGCATCGGCAGCAGTAGTCGTGCGGGTCATCATCTCTTTTTTGGTCACCAGCCAATCCGGGTTCGGATTGGGACCAATTGGGTCGAAGCGCGAATAGGCAATGGAAATCGCCCCATCGGGCGCGATATTGATTTCCGGCCGGATCTCATAGGAAACCCAATCGGCCAGATAGTTGCCGGCAATCCCCCAGCTGGCGGTGGAGACCACTTTTCCAACCGCAAAGAACCACCAGGAAAAGGTGAAATACAGCGCAAGCAGGACAATGGTCAGCGGCACGCGGTAGCGCTGCCAAAAGCTGCGGCGGAAGATCTCCGGATGGCGGGCGGCGATCAGGTCCATTTGGGTGGCGTCGAGATGTGTCATGGCCGGACCTCAGGAAACAGCATGGAAGGCTTGCTCACCAACCAGTTTGCGGCGCAACCAGGCCGAAAACTGATCGACGGCGATCACCGTGGTCAGGAGCAGAATGATGATAGCAACGGTTTTCGCCGCATGGCCCTGGCTGATCGACAGGCGCAGCGGCTCACCAATGCCGCCACCGCCGACAGCACCGATAATCATCGATGCGCGCACATTGATTTCCATGCGCAGCAGGGCGTAACTGATGAAATTCGGCATGACCTGCGGCACCATGCCGAACCACAGCCGCTCCAGCCAATTGCCGCCGACGGCACGCAGGCCCTCGTCCGGCTTCATATCGGCATTTTCCACCACTTCGAAAAACAGCTTGCCGAGCGCGCCGACCGTGTGGACTGAGACCGCAATCATCGCCGGGATCGGGCCGATGGAGAGAATGGCGAGGAAAAACCCGGCCAGCACCACTTCCGGAAAGGCTCGCAGCAATTCCATGAAGCGGCGCACCGGCCAGCGGATGAACCTGTTCGGCATCATATTGCGGGCCGCCATGAAGGAAAAACAAAAGCCCAACATGCCGCCAATCAGGGTCGAGACCAGTGCGATATTCAGCGTCTCGATCATCTTGTAGAAATATTCCGGGATATAAAGCGTCTGGGTGAGATAGTAGCGCCCTTCCGGATAATTGTATTTCAGACTGCCATCGTCATAGGGCGACGGCAGGTCGAACATCGCCCGCCAGATCTCATTGCCATCGCGCGGAATGAGCGTTTCGACGAAATCGAACAGATGCGGCAGACGGTCGAAGAACTTGCCCGAATTGGTATCATTGGCAAACCATAGCGACCCCGCCAGCGCCAGAAGCAACACGGCAAGACCGGCTACCGTGTAAAGGCGGCGGGTTTGCGCCAGCGCATTCCAGTGGCTTTCGATCACGCGCCCCTGCTCGCTCAGCAAGGACAATCTGGCGGTATGGCTCATCTGGCACTTTCCAAAATGGACTAAATACCAAGGCATCGAAGATGCTCACGCATCCTCGCCTTGAAGGCATTGCAAATATCTCAAATGCATCGGTCGCTTGAGATATTTGCAAAAGGAATACGAACGGTCATTGAAAATGACCGTTCGTATAGTGGGTAAGCCGCCGGTGTTTGATACCGGCGGCTCTGATGTTTCCAGCTGCGATCAGCCGCCGATGGTTGCCTTGCGGGCGTCGATGACCGGCTTGTAGAAATCGACATTCACAGCCGCAAAGCCCTTGAAATCGCCGCCTTCGATGGCGGAGAAGCAGGCGGCGTCGGTCTTCGGCAGGTCCATCATGAAGGCCTTCACCTTGGTCTTCATGTCCTCGTTCATCGAGGAGCGGATGACGATCGGGCCGTTCGGGATCAGCGGCGACTTCCACAGTTCCACCAGGTCGTCCATGTTGAGGACACCCTTGTCGACCATCTTGCGCAGGTTGCCGGACGTGTAGCCGTCCTTGAAATTGCCAACCCCGGAGCCGAAGGTGGTGCCGGCATCGAACGTGCCCTTCAGCACTTCGAGAACCAGGTTTTCATGGCCGCCGCCAAAGCCTGTCGATGCCACATATTCCTTGACCGACTTGCCGCCGAGCGCGTCAGGCAGGGTCACGGTCGGGATCAGGTAACCAGACGTGCTGTCAGGATCGGCAAAACCGAGCTTCTTGCCCTTGATGTCGGTGACTTTGGTCATGCCGCTGTCCTTGCGGGCCACCATAATCGAGTAATAGCCCATCGAGCCATCGGTCTGCACCGTGGTCAGGATCGGCTCGACGGCCTTCGGGTTGGCGAGATAAGCCTTGGCATAGCCGGAAGCGCCAAGCTCGGCATAATCAAGCGTGCCACCCAGAAGACCCTGGATAACGCCGTCATAATCCGAGGCCGGGAACAGCGAGACCTTGGTGAAGCCGAATTCCTTCTTCAGGTGATCGGACAGGCAGTTGTAATTGCGCAACCGGTCGGCTTCGTTCTCGCCGCCGAGAATGCCGATGCGGAATTCCTTCAGGTCTTCGGCAGCAGCCACGCCAGCCAATGACAGAAGCGTCACCGAGGCAAGCAGAATTTTCTTCAACATGGTCTTTCTCCTGGTTTTCCGGTCTGGTTTCCCCGATGGACCGGATCTGTCTCTTGAACTTAAGAAAGGTGCCTTTGACGCGGGCAAGCGAAGGCGCTGCCATCGGGCTGGATGCCACGATAGAAATGCTATTTTTCAGGTCACGAATTGCTGGCTCAGCTTGCGGTGGCCGCCACCATCGGCACGGAAAGGGCAACCTCCGGCTTCGGCAGGCGGATCGCGGTCGATGTCATGCTTTCGTCAATGCCGTTGCCATCCTGGCCAGTGCCATAGATCTCCTGCACCGCCTGCGCCGTCAGCGCATCCGGCGGACCGTCGAACACCACCTTGCCCGCCGCCATGCCGATGATCCGCTCGCAATAGGACCGCGCCGTATCCAGCGTGTGCAGATTGGTGATCACGGTAATGCCTTCGCGCTCGTTGATGTCGCGCAGCGCATCCATGACGATCTTGGCGTTCAGCGGATCGAGCGAGGCGATCGGCTCGTCGGCCAGCAGCATTTTCGGCGCCTGCATCAGTGCGCGGGCAATAGCCACCCGCTGCTGCTGACCACCCGACAGCGTGCCAGCTGGCTGCAAGGCCGTCTGCTCGATGCCAAGCCGCTCCAAAGCGGCAATCGCCATGATCCGCTCTTCCCGGGAGAAGATATTGAGGATGCTCAGCGCCGTGGAGCGATGGTTGAGACGCCCCAGCATGACATTGGTGAGCACATCCAGGCGCGGCACCAGGTTGAACTGCTGAAAAATCATCGCACAATCGCGCTGCCAGCTGCGCAACGCCGAACCTTTGAGGCGCGTCACGTCCTGATCGCCGAACCGCATCGACCCGGAGGTCGGATCGGCCAAGCGGTTGATCATCCGCAGCAAAGTGGACTTTCCCGCACCGGAGCGACCGATAATGCCGACCATCTGCCCATGCGGAATGGACAGGGTCACGGCCTCCACGGCAATCTTCTTGCCAAAACGCCGCGTCACCTCGGTCAGTTCGAAATTCATGCGCTTGTTCCGATGTCATATCCAAATCCAGAGCGAGCTATAGTTCAGGTCGGTGAAGCGCCCATGTCAGTTTCATGACATTTCTGTTAAAATCAGAGGGTAGAAAGGCCTATACTTCAGGCTAAGACTTCATGTCGGGCCAGAAAATCTTCGGCGGAAAGTGTGCGGAAGTCGGCAAGGGCCGCGTGAAGTCGCTCATGCTGCCAATCCCACCAGGCAAGTCTGTCCATGCGCGCGCCGATACCTGGACCAAACCGGGGCTTGATCGGCTTGGCTGGCACCCCGCCGACGATGGTATAAGGCTCCACCGACTTAGACACGACCGCGCCTGCACCGACGACCGCGCCATTGCCGATGGTGACGCCGGGCAGGATGGTGGCGCCATGGCCGATCCAGACATCATGACCGATCACCACTCGGTTTTCCCGCCGCCAGTCGAAGAAATCCGTCTCCAGATCCGCCCCTTCGAAATAATCGACGGCGCGGTAGGTGAAATGATGCAGCGTGGCCCGCCATGTCGGATGATTGGGGGCATTGATGCGGACACTGGCGGCGATATTGGCAAATTTGCCGATGGTGGCGCACCAGATGGAAACATCCTGCATCACATAGGAATAGTCGCCCATCTCGACCTCATCGAGACGGCTGCGCTCGGCCACTTCCGTGTAGCGCCCAAGGGTGCTGTTCGTGACGCTGGCGGTCGGGTTGATTTGGGGCTCAAGTCCGAGACGGGTGCTCATGCGGCGATGCTCCTAGAGTTTGTCAGGGAAAAGTGGGTACTGGTTTTCCCGAAAAGACAAACGAAAACAAGAAAGCTAGAGGATGGCTGGTTCAATCTGAACCTGACGGCCCCTAGGTGAGAATTGCGAGACATCGAGAATGGTGTCGGCAACCGCTTCGCGCACTTCCTCGTCGTGGAAAATGCCGAGCATGGCGACGCCCTCGGCCTTTTTTCCGGCAATCAACTCGATGACCACGGCCCGGTTTTGCGCGTCGAGCGAGGCTGTCGGTTCATCCAGCAGGAGGATTTTATGATCGGTGATGAAGCCGCGGGCAATGTTGACGCGCTGCTGTTCACCGCCGGAAAAGGTGGCGGGCGGCAATTGCCAGAGCGCCTTGGGCAGGTTCAGCCTGGCCAGCAGATCACTTGCCACTGACCTTGCTTCGTCGATGGCCACGCCGCGCGCCGTCAGCGGTTGAGCCACGACATCCAGCGCCGACACCCTTGGGACGGTGCGCAGAAACTGGCTGACATAGCCCATCGTATCGCGGCGGATATCCAGCACCATGCGTGGCATGGCCGACGCCAGATCCACCACCGTATCGTGATGGCGCACCAGGATCTGCCCGCTATCGACGGCGTAATTGCCGTAGAGCATTTTCAGGATCGAGCTTTTGCCAATGCCGGACGGGCCGCCCAGCACGCTGCAACTGCCACTATTGACGGAAAAGCTGACATTGCGCACCACCGGCAGGACAAGCCCGTCGCGCAGATGCATGGTGAAACTTTTGGCGACATCGGAAACGATGAGAGGTGTGGGCATGGGTCTATCCAATCACACTTGAAGAATCGAAGAGACGAGCAATTGCGTATAAGGCTCGCGCGGGTCGTCCAGCACCCGGTCGGTCAGGCCCTGCTCGATCACATGGCCGTCCTTCATCACCATCATCCGGTGCGATAGCAGCCTTGCAACAGCGAGGTCATGGGTGACGACGATGACCGACAGGCCAAGATCAGCCACCAGTCCGCGCACCAGATCCAGAAGCCGGGCCTGGACCGAGACATCCAACCCGCCAGTTGGCTCGTCCATGAACACCAGACGCGGATTGGTGACGAGATTGCGGGCGATCTGCAAGCGCTGACGCATGCCGCCGGAAAAAGCACGCGGTTGGTCGTCGATGCGGTCGGCGGCGATTTCCACCCGGTCCAACCAATCGGTGGCGGTGGCGCGGATATTGCCATAATGCCGTTCGCCGACCGCCATCAACCGCTCGCCGACATTGGCTCCGGCTGAAACGGTCATGCGCAGGCCATCGGCAGGGTTCTGGTGAACGAAGCCCCAGTCAGTGCGCATCAGAAAGCGCCGCTCGGCCTCGCTCATGTGATAAAGCTCGCGGTAGGCACCGCCACGCATCCGGTAATCGACACTGCCGGTGGTCGGCATCAGCCGGGTGGACAGGCAGGACAATAGCGTCGTCTTGCCGGAACCGGATTCGCCGACCACGGCCAGCACTTCACCCGGCCAGAGATCGAAGGAGACATTGGCGCAGCCGATCCGCCGTCCGTAGAATTTCGACAGGTCGCGAACCTTCAAAAGCGGTTGCTGGGTCACTGGGCAGCCTCCTCATGCTGTGTTTCGGCCAACATCTCACCCCGATGACCTTTGGCGCGGCGATCCTCGCAATGGTCCGTGTCGGAGCAGACGAACATTCGCCCGCCCTTGTCGTCGAGGATCACTTCATCGAGATAGACATGCTCGGCACCGCAGAGAGCGCAGGGCTTGTCGAAGCTTTGCACCGTGAAAGGATGATCCTCGAAATCCAGGCTGACGACATCGGTATAGGGCGGCACGGCATAGATCCGCTTTTCACGGCCCGCGCCGAACAATTGCAGGGCCTCTGACCGGTGCATTTTCGGATTGTCGAATTTCGGTGTCGGAGACGGGTCCATCACATAGCGGCCCGCCACCTTGACCGGATAGGCATAGGTGGTGGCAATCCGGCCATTGCGGGCAATGTCTTCATAAAGCTTCACATGCATCAGCCCGTATTCTTCCAACGCATGCATCTTGCGGGTCTCTGTCTCGCGCGGCTCCAGGAAGCGCAGAGGCTCCGGGATCGGCACCTGATAGACCAGCACCTGGCCCGCCCGCAGCTTTTCCTCCGGAATCCGGTGGCGGGTCTGGATGATGGTGGCATCGCCCGTATGGGTGGTGACCGCCACATTGGCGACCTTCTGGAAAAACGCCCGGATCGACACGGCATTGGTGGTGTCGTCGGCGCCCTGGTCGATCACCTTCAACACGTCTTCCGGCCCAAGGATCGCCGCCGTCACCTGGACGCCGCCGGTACCCCAGCCATAGGGCATTGGCATTTCGCGCGAGGCGAACGGCACCTGATAACCGGGGATGGCAATGGCCTTCAGGATCGCCCGGCGGATCATCCGCTTGGTCTGCTCATCCAGATAGGCAAAATTATAAGTAGCAATTTCGTCCGCTAATGAAACTTCCGTAATCATTGTGCGTTACCCTTCCAGAAATTCGCAAACAGGGAGCAATGAGCATGGAAATCGAAATGATGTTCGCCGTCTTCGTGACCCTCATGCTGGGCGTTTCGACGCTTTGCGCTGTCTGGTATGCCGATCACGACTGATAGGCCGGTCATTCCGCTGCCTCGCTCAGGTCCAGCCCTTGCTGGCGGGCCTGTTCATGATCGGATTGCATCCGCCGCACCAGATCGAGTTCTGCCTGAAAATCCACGTAATGCGGCAGCTTCAGATGCTCGACAAAGCCTGTTGCCTGCACATTGTCACAATGGGACAACACAAATTCCTGGTCCTGGGCAGGGGCGGTGATATCTTCGCCCAGTTCTTCGGCGCGCAGTGACCGATCCACCAGCGACATGGCCATCGCCTTGCGCTCACTCTGTCCAAACACCAGGCCATAGCCCCGGGTGAATTGCGGCGGGGCCTTTGACGATCCCTTGAACTGGTTGACCATCTGGCATTCCGTGACCTGAATACGCCCAAGCGACACGGCAAAGCCAAGCTCCGGCACATCCATCTCCACTTCGACCTCACCCAAGCGGATTTCCCCCGCAAAAGGATGGCTGCGGCCATAGCCGCGCTGGGTGGAGTAAGCGAGGGCCAGAAGAAAGCCTTCATCGCCACGAGCCAGCGATTGCAGTCTCAGATCCCGCGCCATCGGAAACTCGATGGGCTGGCGGGTAATATCACCCGCCTGATGATCTTCAGGCATATCACCATCGGGTTCGATCAACCCTTCCTCACGCAGGATGTCGGAGACCCGCATGGCGGCTTCACCGGTCGGCGTTTTCTGGACTGGTGGCTTCACCTCGCCTTCTTCCAACAGGGACGGGTCGAGCAGACGGTGGGTATAGTCGAAGGTCGGACCTAGCAGCTGGCCGCCGGGCAGGTCCTTGTAGGTGGCGGAAATCCGGCGCTCGATCCGCATTGCACCGGTATCGACAGGCTCCGACAGACCAAACCGCGGCAGCGTGGTGCGATAGGCGCGCAGCAGGAAAATCGCCTCGATCATATCGCCCCGTGCCTGCTTGATGGCCAACGCCGCGAGCTTGCGATCATAAAGCGAGGCCTCGGCCATGACGCGGCCAACCGCCAGCGCCAATTGCTCGACAATCTGATCGACGGTCATTGTCGGCAGGCTTCGATCACCCCGGCGACGGTCGGCCAGCAGGCTGTGGGCATTGGCAATGGCGGTCTCGCCGCCCTTTACAGCAACATACATTTACGCCTCCTCGTGTAGGATCGCGCAGCTGCGCGGCAGGCAGAGAAAATCCCGACCGGCGGTGAAAATCACATCGACGCCGCGCGGAAACAGGGCATGATTGTCCTGCCAATGACGCAGAAAACCGTCCGGCAAGCCAAGCGGAGCGATTATAGTCCGGTCTTGGATGCCGGGACCCTTCAGGGTGAGCGGTTGGCCGCCATCGAGACTGGCCACGTCATAAACAAGGGTCACCGAGCGATCAGGATAGTCCTGCGTGCCGGTGGAAAATTGCGCGAATGCCGCAAGCGGGCTGCCTGCTTCGAAAAACGCAAACTGCGCTTCGGTCTTGTCGGCTGTCGTCCCAGCGCCGGTGTGAAAGCTCAGCCAGGCGGGCACGGCACTTTTGGCAAGTCCGCCGCTCAGCCAGACGCGGGTATCGACGTCACACAGCGTCAATGCAATGGCCGCCTGCGCCAGACCGAAAGGGGATGGCGGTTGCAGCGATAGGGCGACAGTCTGGTGGGTGCCGGGCCGGGCCATACCGTCCATGACGGCACGAAACACGCTTTGCGCCTCAAATACTGGTTGAGAAAAACCGCCGGTCAGGCTTTCCGCTTCGAGCATCAGTCTTCTCCTCTGACCATGGTGAAGAAATCCACCTTCGTTGCCGCCACCTGCTCCGCCTTGATGCGGTCGCCTTCATTCAGACGCCGCTCCACAGCCGCCAACAACGGCTCAATCTTGTCGCGATGCGCGTCATCCTGCCAAAGAGCGTCGAAAATCGCTGAGAGACGCGCCTTTTCCTTTGACGTGCCAAGTGCCTGGGCATGCCCGACCTGGCCGGATGCCAGCCTGCATGTCGCCCGCGTCACCGTTACTTCACCCAGATTGAAGGACGCGCCGCCGCCACCGATACGTCCACGCACCATGACCAAGCCAGTCTCCGGTCCGCGCAGGAATTGTGCTTCCGGCGCAAACGGCAGCCCGCTCCACAGCACCTTCAATTCGTCCAGATGGGCCGCGGCCAAAAGGTCGACAACTCTTTTTCGATGCACATCATCCGGATTTGCACTTTTTGCTCGTGCGCCCATTGTCAAATCTCCATTTGTCTATTAATATAGACAACCATACAACTTATCTTTACAAATATTCCTCCGGGATGACAAGCGTGTGACATGACGGTGCAGAAAGTGGCGGGACAAAAAGCAATCGAAAGACAGACCGGCGTGGCGCTTTGGCGCCAGATTGCTGATCGAATCCGGGTATCGATCAGCGATGGCACCTATGACACGACGGGCATGGTGCCGCCGGAAACGATTCTGGCCGGAGAATTTGGCGTCAACAGACATACGGTGCGCAGCGCGCTGGCAGCCCTTGCCCAGGAGGGGATCGTGCGCGCGGTTCAGGGACGCGGCACACTGATCGAGCGACGGGATCGGATCAGTTTTCCGATTTCAAAACGCACCCGTTTCACGCCCGGAATCGGCGGTCAGGCGCGGGCGCTTGAAGGTTTGTTGCTGGAAAGCGCCGTCGAGAAACCCAGCTCGGATCTGATGGAACATTTGCAATTGGCAGACGGCGTTCGGGTGATCCGGCTGGAAGTGCTGCGCAAAGCGGATAGCCGGGCCGTGTCACGCTCTACCAGCTGGTTTCCCCTGCCCCGTTTCGAAGGGATCGATGTGGCATATCGGCAGAGCGGCTCAATCACCGCCGCCTTCGCCGCCTGCGGCCTTGCCGATTATCTGCGCGTGCGCACCGACATCAGCGCCGTCCATGCCGATCCTTCCGACCGGGATGAACTGGGCCTGTCACCCGGTGCCATCGTGATGATCACAAAGGCCCTGAACACCGATCTGGACGGCGCGCCGGTTCAATATGCCGTGACACGCTTTCCCGCCGACAGGGTGCAGTTCACGATTGAGAGTTGAGCCGTTCAACCACCGCAGACACAGGGGCAGGTGCCTCATCGCCGATGGCATAGCTTGCCGCGATGACCTGCGCGGCGCGGGTGCCGCTAACCTCATCGGCGGCATGGACCACAGCCAGAACGTCGCCTTTGGTAACAGCGGTCCCCACCCGCAGGAAGCCGCTGAAGCCAACCGAATGGTCAATCCTGTCCGAGGGGCGGCGGCGACCACCGCCAAGGTCGATCACCGCAAAACCGATATCGCGCGTAGCAACCGTGGAAATGAAGCCGGATTGCGTGGCAAGAACCGGAATATCCAGCACCGATTTGGGGAGATATTGCCCAACCCTGTCGATGAAATCCACCGGCCCGCCCAGACCATGCACCATGCGTCCGAAAATCTCGGCAGCCCGACCGCTGTCCAGGGCTTGGCGACACCTGATGTCAGCAGCGTCACGATCCGGCTCGACCCCGGCATTGACCAGCATTTCGGCACCGAGCGCCAGTGTCACGGTTTCCAGCCGGGTTCCAGCCTTCTCCCCTCGCAGGAAGGCAACTGCATTGGCTATTTCCACGGCATTGCCTGCACAATCCGCTAAGGGTTCGTTCATATCGGTCAGCAGCGCAGAGGTTCTGGTGCCTGCGCCATTGGCGACCGCCACCAGTGAGCGTGCAAGCGCCCGGGCCTCTTCCACCTGACCCATGAAGGCGCCATTGCCGAACTTGACATCCATCACTAGGCTTTCCAGCCCGCTGGCGAGTTTCTTGGAAAGAATGGAGGCGGTAATCAGCGGCACGGATTCCACCGTCGCCGTCACATCGCGGACCGCGTAAAGCCGTTTGTCGGCGGGGGCGAGATCAGCGGTCTGGCCGATGATGGCGCAGCCAATCTCCTCCACCAAGACATGGAAGACCGAGGCATCGGGCGCAATATCATAGCCGGGTATTGATTCCAGCTTGTCCAACGTCCCCCCGGTATGACCAAGGCCCCGCCCGGAAATCATCGGCACCGCCAGCCCGCAGGCGGCCATCATCGGGGCCAGCATCAACGAGACATTGTCGCCGACGCCGCCGGTGGAATGCTTGTCGGCCACCGGACGGCCCGCCGTCTTCCACGATAGAACCGTACCGCTGTCGCGCATCGCCAAGGTCAGCGCCACCGTCTCGGCATCGCTCATACCCCGCAGGAAGACCGCCATGGCAAAAGCGGCGATCTGCCCTTCCGACAATTCATCCCGGCTCAGGGCGCGGATGAAGGTCTGGAGATCGGCACTGGAAAGCTCCGCCCCGTCGCGCTTGCGGCGAATGATTTCCACGGCCTGCATATCAATAGCCGCTAGCTGGGGCCGAGGATTTTTCGCCGGATAGAATGGCCAGGATATCGTTCAAAAGGCCCGACGCGCCGAAGCGGAAGGTGGATGGCATCACCCAGTCATCCCCCATGATCGCACTGGCGTGGCGGAAATAAAGGCTGGCATCCTTGACTGTGGAAATGCCACCCGCCGGCTTGAAGCCGACCTTGCGGCCGCTGTCGCGGATTTCCTGGAGCATGATATCGGCTGCCTCAAGGGTGGCGTTGACCGCGACCTTACCAGTCGATGTCTTGATGAAATCGGCTCCTTCCGCAATCGCGATCTGTGAGGCACGACGGGTCAGGGCCGCGCTTTTCAACTCGCCGGTTTCCAGAATGACCTTGAGAATTGCGGGCGAGGCGATCACGGCCCTCACAGCCCGGATCATCTCCATCACGGCCGTTTCATCGCCTTCGATAAAAGCCCGGTAGGGAATGACCAGATCGATCTCGTCGGCGCCGTCGGCCAGAGCCGCTTCGGTTTCGGCGACCACCGCCGCAACCTCAAGATCACCCGAGGGGAAATTGACCACCGTTGCGATTTTCAACTGACCGTCGTGACCAAGCAGGCCACGCGCCTGGGCGACAAAGCGCGGCCAGATGCAGATCGCCGCCGTATGGCCAAATGGCGTTACGGCACGGGCGCACAGTTCATCGATCTCTTCGGGTCTGCAATCGTCTTTCAGATTGGTCAGATCCAGCACCGACAGGGCAACGGAAGCGCATTCGCGCAGTTCACGGCTATCCAAGATCTGCTCCTCCATGAACGATCATTCGCTTGAGGATGGCGGCAAGCCGTCTCCCGCCAATCGGGGCCATGTCCTTGGTCTCCTCGTGGCTGAGTTCGGCGCCCGTCATCCCTGCTCCATAATTGGTGATAACCGACGCCGCCGCAACCTTCAGGCCAAAAAACCTTGCCAGAATGACTTCCGGCACGGTGGACATGCCGACCGCATCGGCACCCAACGTCCGCGCCATGCGGATTTCCGCTGGCGTCTCAAAACTTGGTCCAGAAAACCACATATAGACACCGGATGACAGGGACATATCTTCAGCGTCTGCCGCCCGGCGCATGGCCTCGGCCAATTCTCCGTCATAGGCCTGGGTCATACCGACGAACCGGCCATCCCCCGCCTCGCCGATCAGCGGGTTGAGGCCGGAGAAATTGATGTGATCGGTAATCTGCATCACCGAACCGGGCGGCATATCGGCCCGCAAGGAACCGGCGGCATTGGTCAGGATCAGCGTCGTGACTCCAAGCGCTGCCAGCGTCTCGATGGGCAGCCGCATGGCTGCCGCATCGCCCGCCTCGTAATAATGCACCCGGCCCGCCAGCATGATAATCGGCTGGCCAGCGAAAAGCCCGGCCACCAGCTCCTTGGCATGGCCGGAAACGCCGCCCTGCGGAAAACCCGGTATGTCGGCAAAGGGAATTCGAACCGCGTTCTCCACTTCGTCCACCAACCCGCCAAGGCCGGAACCGAGCACGATGGCGATGCGTGGCAGAAGCCCGTTCAGCCTGTCGATGAGCAAATCGACCGCCGGGGTCATCCGAGTGTATCCGTCTCGAAGCTGAAGGGCAGCAACTCGTCCATGCTCATCACCTTTTGCACGCCCACCTCGTCGCAGAGGTAGATTTTCGTCTCGGGCGAAGCAAATTCCCGGATTTTCTGACGGCAGCCGCCGCATGGCGGGCAGAGCGCCAGCTTTTCAGCGATGACGGCGATCTCAACGATCTTCCGTCCGCCGCCCATGATCATGCAGCCGATAGCCGTAGGCTCGGCGCACCAGCCTTGAGGAAAAGACAGGTTCTCGATATTGGCGCCGACATAGATCTTGCCATCATCGGCGCGGATCGCAGCGCCGACCGGAAATTTCGAATAGGGCGCATGCGCATGGCGCATGGCATCGCGGGCCGCCTCGAACAGGTCGTGAGACATATTACCGTTCCTTCACATAGGGCACGCCGCCCGCCTTGGGACCATTGGCCGCCCCGATAAAGCCAGCCAGCAGAATACAGGTGAGAATATAGGGCAGAGCCTGGAAAATCTGTACCGGCACTTCGCCAATGCCCGGAACCGCCTTGCCCTGCATGAAATTGGACATCGCATCGAGAAAGCCGAACAGCAGGCAGGCGAACATCACAGGCACCGGCTTCCATTTGGCAAAGATCAGCGCGGCGAGCGCGATATAGCCCTTGCCCGCCGACATATCGCGGATGAAGGCCGCCGATTGGGCGATGGCGAGATAGGCTCCGGCAAAGCCGCAGAGAAAGCCTGCAACAATCACCGCCCGGTAGCGCAGCCAAGCAACGGAAATCCCTGCCGTATCGACCGCACCTGGATTTTCACCCACGGCCCGCAGCCTGAGGCCAAAACGGGTGCGATAGAGCACCCACCAGCTCAGCGGCACGGCCAGAAAGGCCAGATAGGTCAAGGCATTGTTACCGGAAACGACATTGGCATAGAGAGGACCGAGAAACGGCACGTCACGCAGGGCCTCGGCACCCGGCAACACGATTGGCTGAAAGCGGGCATCGCCCGGCAGCTGTGGGGTGCGTCCGCCCTGGCTGAACCAGGCCTGTCCCAAGACCGCTGTCAGCCCAGCTGCGACGAAATTCAGCGCCACGCCGGAAATGATCTGGTTGCCGCGATTGGTGATCGAGGCAAAGCCGTGGATCAGCGAAAAGCCGATGGAAACCGCAATGCCGCCCGCCAGCCCCGCCCAGGCCGAGCCGGTGAGATAAGCAACGCAGGCTGCCGCGAAAGCACCGGCCAGCATCTTGCCTTCCAACCCGATGTCGAAAACCCCGGCCCTTTCGGAAAACAGCCCGGCCAGCGCCGTGAAAATCAGCGGGATCGACAGACGCACCGTGGAGCCCAGGATGCTGACGATCATATCGAAATTGTCCATATCGTCAGATCCTCACTTGTTTGACGGGGCGGGGTTTGACTTGCCTGGGCTTGACTGGGCGGGGCTTGACTGGGCGGGGCGGGCAATCGTCTGGTAGAAACGCACCAGTGCCGGTCGGAACATGAATTCCAGCGCGCCCGCAAACAGGATCACCAGACCCTGGATGACCACGATCATATCGCGGGTGATATTGGGCATATCGAAGGACAGTTCCGCGCCGCCCTGGTAGAGCACGCCGAACAGGATGGCGGCGATGACGATGCCGAGCGGATGGCTGCGCCCCATCAGGCTGACCGCGATACCGACAAAGCCCGCGCCACCGACAAATTCCACCTGGAGGCGAGCGGAAGCGCCCATCACCGTATTCAGCGACATCATACCGGCCAGGCCGCCTGATATCAGCATGGTGATGATGACGATCTTGGCATAGGGAATACCGGCATAGGCCGCCGCAGACCGGCTGATGCCGAGTGTGCGCATTTCATAGCCAAGCTTGGTGCGCCAGATCAGCACCCAGACGGCGAAAGCCATGACCAATGCAATCAAAAAGGACACATTGAAGGGTGCCGGGCCGAGTTTCAGGCCAAACAGCGCCATCAACCAATCCAGCTTCGGCAATTGTCCACCTTCAAGAAAGGTCCGGGTTTCCGGCGCCATCTTGCCCGGCACGATCAGCACATGCACCAGCAGATAGACCATCAGCGCGGCGCCGATGAAGTTGAACATGATGGTGGTGATGACGATATGGCTGCCGCGTTTTGCCTGCAACCAGGCTGGGATCAATGCCCAGGCAGCCCCAAACAGAGCCGCCCCGATCACCGCAAACGGCATGGTGACATACCAGGGACAATAATGGTCCAATGCCAAGGCCACCAGCGCCGCACCAAGTCCGCCGACATAGGCCTGACCTTCGGAGCCGATATTGAACAGCCCCGCATGATAGGCAACAGCGACCGATAGGCCGGTAAAGATGAAATTGGTGGCATAATAGAGCGTAAAGCCAATGCCTTCACCGCGACCCAGCGCGCCCTGAAGCATGAGGACAAGCGCGTCCCAGGGATTTTCGCCAATGATCCACACGACCAGGCCGGAAATCAAAAAAGCCAAGAGCAGATTGATTACCGGCAAAAGCCCGTAGGTGATCCAGTTCGGCAACGGAATGGAAGCGGTACTCATCAAAACCTCAAGCGGCAATGCCGGCCATCATCAGGCCCAGCGTCTGTTCATCGGCATCTGCCGTCTTTTCGCCCACCACCTTGCCGGCGAACATCACCAGGATGCGGTCGGACAGGGAGCGGATTTCATCCAGTTCCACCGAGACCAGCAGCAGCGCCTTGCCCTTGTCACGGGTTTCGACGATCCGCCGGTGAATGAATTCGATGGCGCCGATATCGACGCCACGGGTCGGCTGGCCGATAATCAGCACGTTCGGGTCGCGCTCGATCTCGCGGGCAACGACAATCTTCTGCTGATTGCCACCGGAGAAATTGGCAGTCTTCAAGCGGGGATTGGGTGGGCGGATGTCATATTTGGCAATCTCGACCTCGGCAGCGGCGCGGATCGCCTTCGGATCGAGAAACATGCCCTTTCCATAGCGCTCGTCGCGGTGATAGCCAAGAATAGCGTTCTGGCTTTCCTCAAAGGGCAGGACGAGGCCCATGTGATGGCGATCTTCAGGGATATGGGCAAGCCCAAGATCTCTCAATCGAGCCGGATCATAACCGGTCACCAATTTGCCCGCGATGAGGATCTCGCCTGACACCGGCTTGCGAATGCCGGTGATCGCTTCCAGCAATTCGCTCTGGCCATTGCCTGCTACGCCAGCAATGCCGACAATCTCACCTTCGCGCACATCGAAGGACACATCATCGACCATGATGACGCCGCGACTGTCCTTGACGGTCAGGTTGCGCACCGACAGCAGAACGTCTCGCGGCTGTGCAGGCTGCTTGTCGACCCGCAGCAGCACCCGGCGGCCAACCATCAGCTCCGCCAATTCTTCCACTGATGTCTCCGCCGTCTTGCGGGTGGCAACGATTTCGCCGCGCCGCATGACGGAAACCGTATCGGTAATCGCCATGATTTCCCGCAGTTTGTGGGTAATCAGGATAACTGTCTTGCCCTGATCGCGTAGCACGCGCAGGATCTTGAACAGATGATCAGCCTCGGCCGGCGTCAGCACTCCCGTCGGCTCATCGAGAATGAGAATATCGGCACCGCGATACAGCGCTTTCAGAATTTCAACCCGCTGCTGGCGACCGACCGGCAATTCCTCGACCACGGCATCGGGATCGACATCCAGCCCGTAATCCGTTTCCAGCTGTTTCAGGGAGGCGCGGGCCGCTGCCGTTCCCTTGGCCAGCAAAGCGCCACCTTCGGCACCCAGCATGACATTTTCCAGCACGGTAAAATTTTCAACCAGCATGAAATGCTGATGCACCATGCCGATGCCGCTTGAAATGGCCGCCTGACTGTCCTTAATGATCGTGGCCTGGCCGCCGATTTTAATCTCGCCGCCATCTGCCTGGTAAAACCCATAGAGGATCGACATCAGCGTCGATTTCCCGGCACCGTTTTCACCGATAATGCCATGGATCGAGCCCTTGGCCACTGTCAGGTTGATATTCTTGTTGGCATGAACCGGACCGAATTTCTTATCGATCCCGATGAGTTCAATCGCAGGGGTTTGGGCCACGTGCAAAACTCCGGAGAGAGTATTTCCAGCAAAGGTGCGAAGCCGTTTTGCGTCCGGAAATGCAAAAAAAGAGAGAATTTTCGCTGTTCGACGAAAAGCGGAAGCGCTCTAACGGACATGAAAAGGGCGCGAGGCGGAATGCCGCCCGCGCCCTCGTTTCAGATCACTTCGGGCAGGAATTGTCTGCCATGTAATCATGAACCTTGACTGTGCCAGCAATGATATCGGCGCGTGCCTTTTCGACAGCCGCCTTCATTTCCGGTGTAATCAACGCCTTGTTGTTGTCGTCGAGCGCTGCCATTACGCCGTCTTCCTTGACGCCAAGCACTTCGAGGCCAGGCTTGAACTTGTCAGCCTTGGCATCGGCATAGGCGTTATAGACAGCAAGATCGACGCGCTTGACCATCGAGGTCAGCACGGAACCCGGATGCAGATGGTTCTGGTTGGAATCGACGCCGATCGACAGCTTCTTGGCATCGGCTGCCGTCTGCAATACGCCCATGCCGGATGCACCAGCCGCTGCATAGATCACGTCGGAGCCCTGGTCCATCTGGTTCTTGGTCAACTCGCCAGCGCGGACCGGATCGTTCCAGGCCGCACCTGTCGTGCCAACCATGTTCTGCAACACTTGGATCTTCGGATTGGCAGCGCGTGCGCCCTGCTCATAGCCGCATTCGAATTTGCGGATCAGCGGAATGTCCATGCCGCCGACAAAGCTGACTTTGCCGGTTTTGGACGCCATGCCGGCCAGCAAGCCAACCAGATAGGAGCCTTCTTCTTCACGGAAGACGACGGAGCGAACATTCGGCTTATCCACGACCGAATCGACGATCACGAATTTGGTTTCTGGAAATTCGGTCGCGACCTTTTCCATAGCCGAGGTCCAGGCGAAGGATACCGCGACAATCGGGCTGAAGCCCTTGGAGGCAAAGTTGCGGATCGCCTGCTCGCCCTGGGTATCGCTGGTCGGTTCGAAATCCCGGAACTTGATGCCGGTTTCCTTCTCGAACTTGTCCGCGCCGTTGAATGCTGCCTCGTTGAAGGATTTGTCGAACTTGCCGCCGGTGCCATAGACGAGCGCCGGCTTGATGTCGGCAGCGAGCGCCGAGGCCGACATGGCGGCCATGGCAAACAGCGTGATTAGGGATTTCTTCATTGTGCAGCCCTGATGTTGCTTGTGTTGTTCTTTATAGGCTTTCCATGCGCGACGGAGAATTACGTCACCACGGCCAGCCCGCCCCCTCTTAGGTTCGGCTGGGCCGCATCCTTGCACGGCTTTCCAAAAAATTCACCAGATTTTTTTCAACTGGTAAATATTAACAGGACTGCTGTTTTTTAAAGCTGAAAGACGAAAAACAAGCCGCATCAACGGCTTGTTTGCTGTATTTTTAGCCGACAGGCGGCTCGCGTCTGTATAGCACAGCCCGTTTTAACCACAGGTGTTGTTTGGCAAACAGCGCTGATGGCCTACCTCGGCGTCATAAAACGGACCCGCCCGAGTAGTTTTTACGGCAAACGTCTCTCCGCAACCAGCCTTTTACAGCTCTAAATCCACATGACGCCAGAATACACCTCAGAGCGATAGGTATTACCGACGTCATAGACCGGGAGCGTGCATTACAGCGCCGTGCGTTTTATAAAACGCACAAAGGACGCTGTAACACTTTAAATCTACTGCATAATTCCTTAAATCGATTCCGATTTAAGGAATTATGCAGTAGATCGGAATATCAGGCTGCAAACCGCCCGGCAGGCGACCGCCGTTTATAGCCGGCGATCCACAGCAAAAGAGCCATGGTCAGAAAAACCGCAAAAGCCGGTTGCTGCAATATGCCTTTATCCGCAAGCTGCAAAGCGTCGCTGCTGATGTGAGCGGTGATTGCCTGCTTGACCACGGCAAGGCTTGCCGGGCCGATATCGGCCCAAAGCGAACCGAAACCCGTCGTCACGACATCAGAGGAAGCGACGGACTCTATGGCATCGGTCGTCCCCGCTACGATGGCAAGGACCAGCATGATGAAGCTGAGAATGCGCAGTAAAAACCGGATCATCACCTTCCACTTCCCCTTCCATCTCACTCGCTCCCGCTTTTACAGGACCGCTCGTCTACTGCATAATTCTTTAAACCGGAATCGGTTTAAAGAGAAAATTATGCAACAGATTTAAACAGCGACAGCGAAGCTTTGTGCGCCATATAGGGCGCTCCGCGCTGTAAGCCCAAGCACGCAATCTGGGGCCTGACAAAAGATTTCCGAGGCTTTGTCGAAAAACTGTCAGATTTGGGTTGATCGCCGCCGAATCCTTGATATATGTCCCGCCCGAACGGTCAAGCTGCCCAGCAGCAAGCTTTTCGAAAAACGGACAGGTGGCCGAGTGGTTTAAGGCGCACGCCTGGAACGCGTGTGTGCGTGAAAGCGTACCGAGGGTTCGAATCCCTCCCTGTCCGCCATTGTCACTCCATGTTCATTGCTAGGACGCTCGTCAATGAGCCTCTTTTGGTGAAACTGGATGATAGTCCCAATTAGGGATCGATCACCGGCTCTTCCTTCACGGCATCTGCAAACTTCCGTGTCAATCGCACGAGATCTTCTATATCGCGATCTTCCCAGTTGGCGAAAATGGCGTGGCCGATTTTTTCGCGGGCTGTGTCGACAAGGTCGGTCATTGCCTTGCCTTTCGCAGTAATAACAGCCTCGCGTATGCGGCGATCGGCTGTACTGGCGCGACGCTCCACAAGGCCGAGGTTTTCAAGCTTGGCCACCTGCCTGCTGACGGTGGTATAATCGCGCCCATTGCGGTCGGCAAGCTCCACCACACCGATAGGGCCGAATCTCTCTATATTGACAAGCAATGGAAACAGCGCCCGATCCAGAGGGATGCCCGCTGCCTTGATCAGGATTTCATCGCGCTGCGGGCGGTTCATCACAGCCACGATATCGAGCAGGGACATATGAAGCGTACGAAGGCGCTCATCATTGTGTGTATTTTGCACGCTTTTTATTGACATCGATGAGATCTCCATTTATGTGCATATTACACATTAAATCTCCCATGAAAAGGAAGAGACCGTGAAAGCCGCTATTGTATACGGAGCCAAACAGACGCCTCTTTATGGCGACTTTGAAGAACCTGTTGCGCAGACGGGCGAAACCCTCATCACGGTCTCGGCCGCAGCGCTTAGCCATCTCGTTAAAAGTCGTGCTTCCGGCACGCATTACAGCTCATCGGGAAGCTTCCCCTTTATTACCGGAATAGATGGCGTCGGGCGTAAAGAGAATGGGGAGCGAGTTTATTTCGCCCTGCCGAAAGCACCATTTGGTAGCATGGCCGAGAAGACTGTCGTTGCCTCCGTCCAATGCCTTGCCGTCCCCGACGATCTGGACGACATCACTGCCGCCGCAATCGTCAATCCAGGCATGTCGTCATGGATGGCTTATCGTGAAAGAGCAAAGTTGATTGCTGGAGAGACCGTGCTGATCAATGGCGCAACAGGCATTGCTGGACGGCTTGCCGTGCAGATTGCCAAGCATCTTGGTGCGAAGAAAGTCATCGCCACAGGGCGAAATCCTCAGGCTCTGCAATCACTGTCAGCGCTTGGTGCAGACGTGACAATTTCCCTGTTGCAAGATGAGGAGGCTCTGGCGGCAAGTTTCAAAGCGCAGTTTGCAGACGGAGTGAATGTCGTTCTGGATTATCTTTGGGGTCAGAGCGCGGAATTATTGCTTGACGCGGCGGCAAAGGCCAATGCCGTGCCTCTTCGCTTTGTCCAGGTTGGCGCTGTCAGCGGAGGTCAAATCTCACTACCAGCTGCCGTGTTACGATCCTCCGCCATCGAGCTCATGGGAAGCGGTATCGGCAGTGTACCAAGGAACCGAATGATCCAGACGATCGGTGAATTGCTTCAGGCGGCAAGGCCCGCAGGATTAAAGATCGCGACAGCACCGGTGGCCCTCTCAAAAGTGCAGGAGATTTGGGACACTGACGACAGCACGGTACGCACCGTCTTAACGACGGGTGCGCTATAAACGGCTATCCTGTCAAACCGGCTTGCCCTGCACCCCGCTGAGACAGCCACAGCCACGCCGAACCCTGTCATTCAACGATGACAAACCCGCTTTCCAGCTCGCCTTACGGTCTGAACCCGGATACACCGCTTCGAAAAAGCAGTGGTGATCGGACGATGGCGAAAGCAGAAAAACAGATGAAAGCTGCGGAGGTCGAGCGTCTCCGCGCAATGTTTCCCGGCATTTACAGTGATTTTTTAGCGGGCCGTATTGGTTCTCTGCGGGTCGCGCTTGAAGTGGCGGGGCTGCGGCCGCAACGCAGCCGGTTGGAGAAGCTGAAAAACTCCTGGAAAAAGGCGAGTTTGGAGGAGCGACGGGCGTTTATCGCCTGGCTGGCGGCCCAGGAAAATGGCGAGGCACTGGAAAGCGCTGTGTCGCGGTCAACCATGTCCGTGCAAAAATCTGCCGCCAGCCCGATTGCCAATGGCCGCTATCTCTTGCCGGAGACGATTATCCGCATTGAAACGATCATGGCGCGGCGGCGGCTGAAGCCGGGCGAGGTGATGCAGGAACTCGGTTTTGGCGCCAATGACAGGAGCCTGTTAAAGGCTCTGGCACGCAAAGCCGCATTGAGGCTGAAAGCCATCGCGGCGCTCGAAAGCTGGCTCGCCGAAAACGAAATTTCCTGACCCTTCGACGCAGGCTTTACACCTTGACGGCGTGCTCCACACGGTCCTCGGACCCGAAGAATTTCAGGTAGCGTTCGACTTCGGCGGGTTCGCCCGTTGCCTTCAAGGGATTGTCGGAGAGTTTGACGGCGGGACGGCCATTGGCTTCGGTGATCTTGCAGACGATGGAAATCGGCTTTAGCCCGGCAATGTCATGGGGTGCGCAGCCGATGAAATCATTGGTGAGGTTGGTGCCCCAGCCAAAGCTCATTCGCACCCGGCCTTCAAAATGACGGTAAGTGTCAATGATGGCGTCCACATCCAGCCCATCGGAAAAGATCAGCAGTTTCTGGCGCGGATCGCGGCCCATCTTTTCCCACCAGGCAATGATCCTCTCGCCGCCCTCAATCGGTGGGGCGCTGTCGGGGCGAAAACCCGTCCAATCCGCCACCCAGGGCGGCGCATCGCGCAGGAAAGCCGAGGTACCGAAGGCATCGGGCAAAACAATCAGCAGATTGCCGTTATAGAGTGTGTTCCAGTCCTGAAGCACCTTATAGGGTGCATTGGCCAGGTCGGCCTCGGTCTTCGCCAAGGCCGCCGCCACCATCGGCAATTCATGGGCATTGGTGCCAACGGCTTCCAGATCCGAATCCATAGCCAGCAATACATTGCTGGTGCCGGTAAAGGCTTCGCCAATACCTTCCTTCAACGCTTCCACACACCACCTTTGCCACAGGAAGCTATGGCGACGGCGGGTACCGAAATCGGAAATCCGCAGGCCCGGCAATTGCTTCAGCCGCTCGACCTTTTCCCACATCTTCGCCTTGGCACGGGCGTAGATAACATCCAGCGTAAAATAACCAAGTGATTTCAGCGCAGCTCGCGAACGCAATTCATTGATAATTGCCAGAGCCGGGATTTCCCAGAGCGTGGTTTCCATCCATCGCCCGCGGAAGGTCAGTTCATATTGGCCATCGCGCTTGGATAGCTCGTACGGTGGCAGACGGATTGTTGACAGCCAGGCCAGAAACTCTGGTTCAAAAATCTGGGTGCGGCCATAGAAACTATTGCCTGCCAGCCAGATCAGTTCTTTTTTGCTGATGCCAATTGTGCGGACGTGGTCGAGCTGGGCGCGCAATTCCGCCTCGTCGATCTCGTCGGCGATGCGTACCTTTGTCGTGCGGTTGATCAGCGTGAATGTCACATCGACATCCGGATAGAGTTTCCAGATCATCTGCAACATCAACAGCTTATAGAAATCGGTATCGAGCAGGCTGCGCACGATAGGGTCGAGCTTCCAGGCATGGTTATACACCCGCCGTGCAATATCCGCCTTTGCCATTCGTCCTCGCCGCCTGCCATCGGCCTGGTTTTGGCCGCACCATTTCGACCATAGCCTTATGGCTTTGGTCTTTTCCGGGCCAACCTTATCGAAAAAACTGTGACCAAAGTCCAGTGGCCGGAAACTTCATTATTGTCCTACTGCACCCGCTCCCGCCATCAGGGGCCCGTCTATCGCTATTAAGGTGTTGTGCTTGGTTGGCTCGGCTGCTGGGGAGCGGTGGTCGGGCGCGTCGTTTCTGTGGCCGGATCGGTCGAAGGTGCAATTTTCTGCCCCCACCATTCCGCCGGTATCCACGCAACCAGCGCCAGAACCAATCCTGCCAGCAGAACGATCAGCACAGGTTTCCCGCGAAAGCCCTGCCGCGCCTCGGTCGGCTCCAGCGGGCGTTCTGCTCCCGGCGTTTCGGGGGTCGTATTCAGGTTTCTATCAGCGGGGTCGAAATTGCCTGGTTCTGCCATGCGGAGAGCCTCCATCTGTTTTATACGCATAAGCGTAAACACTCATGAAGGCCAACGTACCGACACGGCAAAGGTTCCGGGATCAATACCCCGCCGAACGGTCCACGACATGCTCCAGCGCCTCACCGTCCTCATACCGGGCAATCTGCGTCTCCACATGGACAAACAGCGCCCGCACATCCGATGCCGCTGCGGCATGAGGGGTCACGAGGACATTCTCCATGGTCCATAGCGGGCTATCCGTTGCCAGCGGTTCTTTTTCAAACACATCAAGCGATGCGCCACCCAGTACGCCTTTCTGCAAGGCGGCGATGACGTCCACTTCCACCTGGCTTCCACCGCGACCCGCATTGAGAAACACCGGCTTGCCCAGCGCTCCGCCCTGTCGCAGCCTTGAAAACAGGCTGCTATCGTAGAGGCCCCGGGTTTCCGGGGTCAGCGGCAGGAGGCCGACAAGGATATCGGTGCGGGCCAGGAACTCATCGATCCGCGCCTCGTCATAGGTGTCGATCCCGTCGATCTCGCGTCTGCGCCGCGACCAGCCGATCACGTCAAATCCCATCACCTTCAGTTTGCGCGCCGCATCCTGGCCCAGAACACCCAACCCCATGACGCCGACGGTAACATCGCGGGCTTCCGGCTGGAGATCCAGCTCATTCCAGACCTTATCGCGCTGCTGCCTGAGATATTGGCCCATATGGCGCAAGTGATAGAGACAGTTCAGCACCACCCATTCGCTCATCCGGTCCGTCAGGCTGCGGTCAACGAAGCGCACGATCGGCAAGCCGGGAAGTCCCGGCAGGGTCAGGACGTGATCGACACCGGCGCCACCGGAAAACAGGACTTTGAGACCCGAAGCGCGAGTAAACAGCGATGGCTCCGGCTTCCACAACACCGCGTAGGCTGCTGCCGACAGGTCCCTGTCAGCGTTCTCGGGATCACCGAGATCGATCACCTCACGGTCCGGAAAGGCCCCGGCCAGCGCGGCCTGCATGGCGGCGCGTGAAAACTTGAGGTCGATCACCACGGGAGGCTTGGGGAACATGCGGGGGCATCCTTGCAGAAGGCTGATATTATTGGCTGATGCCACCGATATTCATGGCCTTGAGGTCGAATGCGGCAGCCAGAAGCGCCTTGGTATAATCCTGTTTCGGCGCAGTGAAAACCTCCTGCGCCGGTCCCTGCTCGACAACTTTTCCTGATCGCATGACGATGATGTCATTGGCCAGCGCCTTCACCACCTTCAGGTCGTGGCTGATGAACAGATAGGCGAGGTCATGGCGGCTCTGCAAATCGCGCAACAGGTCGACCACTTGCGCCTGCACAGTCATATCCAGCGCCGAGGTCGGCTCATCCAGCATCACGAAGCGCGGTTTCAGCACCATGGCACGGGCAATAGCGATCCGCTGCCGCTGGCCGCCCGAAAATTCATGCGGATAGCGCCAGCGGGTGGTGATATCCAACCCGACTTCCTCCAGCGCCCAGCAGACCCGGCTGTCGCGCTCTGCTGCCGACAGGCTCCGTTCATGCACTCGCAGGCCTTCGGCAATGATGTCACCCACCGACATGCGTGGGCTGAGCGCCCCGAACGGGTCCTGGAACACCACTTGCAAACGGTCGCGCAGCGGTCGCATCTGCTTGAATGAATAGCCATCGATATTCTTGCCGAGAAAGCCAATCCGGCCCTCGGACGAGATCAACCGCGCCAGCGCCAGCCCCAGCGTGGTCTTGCCGGAGCCGGATTCACCGACCACGCCAAGCGTCTGTCCGGCGCGCAGCGTCAGATCGACACCGTCCACCGCCTTCACATTGTCCACCACGCGGCGCAAAAATCCGGCCTTGATCGGGAACCAGACACGGATTTCCTGCCCTTCCATCACCACAGGTTTTGCCAGATCGGTTTCCGGCGGCACACCACGCGGCTCGGATGCCAGCAATTTCCTGGTATAGGCATGTTGCGGATTGGCGAAGATCGACTCGACCGGGCCGCTTTCAACGATTTTACCGCCGGTCATCACACAAACGCGGTCGGCGAATTTACGGACAATGCCGAGATCATGGGTGATAAACAGCATGGACATGCCATGCTCACGCTTCAGCCCGGCCAAAAGCTCGAGGATCTGCGCCTGTACCGTCACATCCAGCGCCGTGGTCGGCTCATCGGCCACCAGCAGCTTTGGCCGATTGGCAAGCGCCATGGCAATCATCACCCGCTGACGCTGGCCGCCGGACAATTCATGCGGAAAGGCCGAGAGCCGCTTTTCCGGCTCGCGAATGCCGACCTGAAGCAGCAGTTCCAGCGTCCGCTTGCGAGCGGTGTCACCGGTCAGCGACTGATGGAGTTCCAGGATCTCGCCAATCTGCTGCTCGATGCTGTGCAGCGGGTTGAGCGAGGTCATCGGCTCCTGGAAGATCATGGTGATGTCATTGCCGCGCACCCCCCGCAAAGCCGGTTCCGACAGGGTCATCAGATCCCGCCCGTCAAACAGGATCTGGCCGGAGGGATGGCTGGCAGCGGGATAAGGCAGGAGTTTGAGGATCGAGGCAGCCGACACCGATTTGCCGGAGCCGGATTCACCCACCAGCGCCAGGATTTCACCCGGTGCGATGTCGAAACTCACATGATCAACGGCAAGGCTCTGGCTTTCGCCTTGATGAAAGGCGACCGATAGATCGCGAACGGAGAGAAGAGGCGCGCTCATTTGAAGGTCTTCCTCGGATCAAAGGCATCGCGCACCGCCTCGCCGACGAAAATCAGCAGGGACAGCATGATCGCCATGGTGAAGAAGGCCGTCAGCCCCAGCCAGGGCGCTTGCAGATTGCGCTTGCCCTGGGCAATCAGCTCACCCAGCGAAGGCGAGCCGGGCGGCATGCCGAGGCCAAGGAAATCCAGCGAGGTCAGGGTGGTGATCGATCCCGACAGGATGAAGGGCAGGAAGGTCAAGGTCGCCACCATGGCATTGGGCAGCAGATGGCGGCGCATGATGGTCCAATTGCCGACACCAAGCGCCCGGGCGGCGTTGACATATTCGAAGTTTCTGGCCCGCAAAAACTCCGCCCGTACGATACCGACGAAATGCACCCAGGTGAACAGCAGCATGATGCCCAACAGAATGAAAAATCCCGGCGGCAGCAGCGAGGCGATGATCAGCAGGATGTAAAGCAGCGGGATCGACGACCAGATCTCGATGAACCGCTGCATCAACAGATCGGTCTTGCCGCCAAAATAGCCTTGCACCGCACCGGCGGACACGCCGATCACGGCGGAAATCATCGTCAGCGCCAGACCGAACAGCACAGAAATCCGAAAACCATAAATCATCCGCGCCATGACATCGCGGGCCTGATCGTCGGTGCCAAGCCAGTTCATGTTGCCGATGATGCAATTGGGGTCATCCGCACCCTGGGGGTAAGCCGAGCAGCGTTGCTTGGCGTCCATCAGCCAGAAGGGCGGCGTCGGGGCCGATTGCGGGATTTCCGAATTCACCGTGCGATAGGAATAGCGGATCGGTGGCCAGATCATCCAGCCATGGGCATTGATCTCGTCGGAAACGAAGCTGGAGCGATAATCGGTGACAGCGAGAAAGCCGCCGAATTTCTCTTCCGGATAGTTGATAGCGACCGGAAACAGGATCTCGCCCTTGTAGGAGGCGATGATCGGCCGGTCATTGGCGATCAGCTCGGCGCAGAGGCTAAGCCCGAACAGCACCATGAAGATCCAGAAGGACCAGGAACCGCGCCGGTTGGCCTTGAAGTTTTCCAGGCGGCGGCGGTTGATCGGGGTCAGGAACGGCTTTTTCGGTGGTTTGGCCAAGTGTTCGGGAACGGCTGCCATCAGACATCCCTCCGGTCAAAATCAATGCGGGGATCAATCCAGGTATAGATCAAATCCGAGACAAGGCTGACCACGAGGCCCAGCAGCGAGAAGATATAAAGCGTGGCAAACACAATCGGATAATCGCGGTTGATGATCGACAGATAGCCGAGACGCCCCAGGCCATCCAGTGAGAAGATATTCTCGATCAGCAACGAACCGGTGAAGAAGGCCGAGACGAAAGCGCCGGGAATACCGGCAATGACGATCAGCATGGCATTGCGAAACACATGGCCATAGAGCACCCGATGCTCGCTGAGACCCTTGGCACGGGCCGTCACCACATATTGCTTCTTGATCTCGTCGATGAAGGAATTCTTGGTGAGCAGCGTCGTGGTGGCAAAGGCCGAAAGCAGCAATGCGGTCAGCGGCAGGGTCAGATGCCAGAAATAATCGAGGATCTTCTGCCACCAGCTAAGATCGGCGAAATTATCAGAGGTCAGGCCACGCAGCGGAAACCAATTGTAGAAGGAGCCACCGGCAAACAGCACGATCAGCAAAATACCGAACAGGAAGCCCGGCACGGCATAGCCGACCACGACAATGCCGGAGGTCCAGACATCAAAGGTCGAGCCGTCCTTGACCGCCTTGCGGATGCCGAGCGGTATGGAAATCGCATAGGACAGCAACAGAACCCAGACGCCGAGCGAAATCGACACCGGCATTTTCTCGACAATCAGGTCGATCACCGAGGTGTTGCGGAAGAAGCTCTCGCCGAAATCAAAGCGGATATAGTTCCACATCATGTCGAGAAACCGGGTAAGCGGCGGCTTGTCGAAGCCGAACTGCTTTTCCAGTTTCTTGATCAGGTCCGGGTCCAGCCCCTGCGCACCGCGATAGTTCGAGCCGCCATCACCCATGCCGCCCTGGCTGACGATATCGCCACCGCCAGAAAGCCGCTGGTCGGCGCTGTCACCCTGGCCGCTCAACTGCGCCACCACCTGTTCCACCGGACCGCCGGGCGCAAACTGGATGACCAGGAAGGAAATGCCCATGATGCCGACCATGGTCGGGATCATCAACAGCAGGCGTCGCAGGATATAGGCGCCCATCAGCAGAACGCTCCCGTGTTCACCATGCCATCACGTTTTGCCAATCCATCCGTCCTTTATTGCTCTTGCCGTAGTTTGGGGCGCTGATTCGCCGTGCCTATTGGTAGCGGCTGAAATGCGGCCTGCAAAGCAGGCTGTCACTGCCTATGCCGCCGCATGGTCATGCATAGGGTTAGTTCGGGGCTTGCTTTGACCACCAGATATCGGGGAAACCACTGGAAAATTCCGGCAGGTCCTGGGGATGGGCAAACTTGTCCCAATAGGCAAACCACACCTCACCGCGCGTGTAGGACGGCACGACATAGGCGCCAGCCAGCAGCAGCCTGTCGAGGGCGTGGGCGGTTGCGATCAAAGTGTCGCGGTCTTTCGCAAAGACAATCTGGTCGATCAAGGCATCGATGCCCGGGTTTTTAATGCCGGCATAATTGCGCGAAGCCTTGGTGTCGGCACTGGCCGACCCCCAGTAATCGCGCTGCTCATTGCCGGGATTGGTGGATTGCGCCGCAACATAATAGACGGCGTCATAATCGAAGCTACGCAACCGGCTGGTGAACTGAGACGAATCGACGCTTCGAACATTGACCTCGATGCCGATTTTCCTCAGATTATTGGCATAGGGCAATGCCACCCGTTCGATGAGCGGACCATCCAGCAAAATTTCGAACGTGAACGGTTTGCCGGTCGCCTTGGACACCATCCGGTTGCCGCGCAATTCGTAGCCTGCCTTGGCGAAAAGCGAAATGGCCATGCGCAGATTGTCACGCTGCTTTGCGGGGTCTCCATTGACCGGATTTTTATAGACCGTGGAGAACACCTCCGGCGGCACATATTGCTTGATGCCGTTCAGGATCTCCAACTCCTTGCCCTCAGGCAAGCCGCTGGAGGCCAGGTCATTTCCATAGAAATAGCTGTCGATTCGCTTGTAGAGCCCGAAAAACGCCGTGCGGTTCAGTTCCTCGAAATCGAAAGCGTAGTTCAGCGCCTTGCGGACATTCACATCCTTGAACTGCTCCCGCCGCGTATTGAGGAAGAAGCCCATCATCAAGCCGGCTTTGCGGTAATCGTTCGGGATCTGCTCGCGCTTGATCCTGCCTTGGACGGCAGCCGGAAAATCGTAGGACTTGGTCCAGCGCATGGCGGAATTTTCAAGCCACAGATCGGTCGCGCCAGAACGGAAACCTTCGAATGCGACATTGATATCGGCATAATAGGTGTAGGATATACTGCGGAAATTATTGTAGCCGATGTTGACGTTGATATCCTTGCCCCAATAGTCATCCCGCAATTCGTAGCGCACCGATCCGCCCGGCGAAAATCCAGCAATCCGATAGGGACCAGACCCCATGATCGGCTCAAGCGTCGTCTTGGAGATGTCACGCGGCTTGCCATCGGGGCCTTGGGCTTGCCACCAATGCTTTGGAACGACGTCGAGTTGCCCGACAATCGAAGGCAGTTCCTTGTTGCCTTTCTGATCGAACGTGAATGTGACTTCCCGTTCACCGGTCTTTTCGGCCTTCACAACATGATTATAATAGATCGCAGCCGCCGGATTGAGCTGCTTGACGGCATCGAAACTGAAGACAACATCATCCGGGGTGACGGGCTGGCCATCCGCCCATTTGGCCTCGCGTCGCAGCCGAAATTTCACATAGGAAACGTCGTCGGGATAGGCAAGCGCCTCCGCCAGAAGACCGTAGCTGACGCCATCCTCATCGAGCGAGGATTTGAGCAGGGTTTCGGTCACAAGCGACGCGCCAGGGGGCGACGATAGCAGAACCTGGACACCATCTGCCAACTGCCCCTTGCCCGCGAGCGGATTGAAGGTGTCGAAGGTGCTGCCGAACGACGACAGTTTCAATTCACCCGCCTTCGGCGCATCGGGATTGACATAGTCGAAGCGTTGAAAACCCTCGGGATATTTGGGTGCGTCGATCAAGCCGATGGCGTGGCGCCATTGTAACTCCTCTGCGAAAGCCTGGGTGGCCAAGCTCTGTGCGGCACAAAGACCCAAGAACAATGGACCCAAGAACAATGCGCGTATTTTTGCCCCGACACGGATGACAGCCATAAATACCCCCTCGAATTTCAACAGAAAGGCCGAAAATGCCTTTCCACCTGCGTGACGTCCCACATTCCTGGCGGAGAAAGAGAACCTTGCCGTGGTGATTTGGCTGACAGGATTAAGACAAAACCGGGCGAAAGACAGGCTTTGGCACGCAAACCCTCACAAACTCTTCGGTTTTGAGGAAAGCCGGGTTCCACTTTTGCCTGACAGACCCTAGTTTCATACCGGTGCAGACGATGATTCCGCAAGGACGAGGTGAAATTTGACGAGACGATCAACAGTGTTGCGAGCGATGACAGCCGGGCTGGCGGTTCTTTCACTCGGGCTCGACATGGCCATGGCCGGGCCGGATCAACCCGCAAAACTCGCCTTTCCCCAGGAAACCCTTCCCAATGCGGGGCCGTCCACGCCCTATGGTTCCTATGCGCGGGGCTGCATGAGCGGAGCGGTCGCCTTGCCAACGGATGGGCAGAATTGGCAGGCCATGCGGCTGTCGCGCAATCGCCGCTGGGGCAATCCGGCGATGATCCAGACCATTGAGCAATTGTCACGGGATGCGCCGAAAATCGGTTGGCCAGGCTTGTTGGTTGGTGATATCGCCCAGCCGCGCGGCGGGCCGATGGCCAATGGCCATGCCTCCCACCAGATCGGGTTGGACGCCGATATCTGGCTAACCCCGATGCCGACAAAACGCCTGACCGTGCAGCAGCGCGAGGATCTGCCCTTCACCTCGATGATCCTGAAGGATAAATTCCTGACGATCAATCCGCAGACCTGGACACCGACCCATGCCCGGCTGCTGATGCTGGCGGCCAGCTATCCGCAGGTCGAGCGGCTGTTCGTCAATCCGACCATCAAGAAGAAACTCTGCGAAAGCTGGACAGGCGACCGGACCAATATGGGCAAGATCCGTCCGATCTATGGCCATGACGCCCATTTCCATATCCGGCTTTCCTGCCCGCCCGGCGCCGCCGGTTGCAAGCCGCAAGCACCTGTTGCCCCCGGCGACGGCTGCGACAAATCGCTGGCCTGGTGGTTTACCAAGGAACCGTGGGAACAGAAGAAACGCGACCCGAATGCCAAGCCCCCACCGCCACCTCGGCCCGTGATGGTTTCGGACCTGCCCAAGGCCTGCGCCGCCGTGCTGGAGGCTCCGGCTGTCGCCAGCGAGAAACAGGCGACCTTTGGCGGCGCTAAGGCCTATGTCAGTCCGGGGTCTGCCTCGGTGAAAGCCTCGTCAGCCACCCCTGACGATGCAAACCTGCCCAGCGAGGACGTTCCATCACCGTCGCCGCGCCCCTAAGATCAGGCGGGGGCGGCTTTTCAATTCCCCGCCGCTTGGTATAAGAGATCCGCAAATCGATTTAAACGCTCAGGGGAGAACCAATGGCTGAGCGCCAGAAGATTGCGCTGATCGCGCATGACAAGATGAAGGACGAGATGGCGGCGTTTGCCCGCCATCATCAGAGTTTTCTTGAGCAATGGCAGATTGTCGCCACCGGCACCACGGGCGCACGGGTGCAGGACGCCTGTCCGAAACTGGACGTTCTCAGGATGAAAAGCGGCCCTCTGGGTGGCGACCAGCAGATCGGTGCGATGATCGCCCAGGAAGAAGTCGCCATGCTGATCTTCTTCGTCGATCCCCTCACCCCCATGCCCCATGACGTCGATGTCAAGGCGCTGATGCGACTGGCCATTCTTTACGATACACCGATGGCGCTAAACCGCGCGACAGCTGACCGTCTGTTGCCCGTGATTACGGAATAATATCAAACCGCAAGGCCGAAGCCGCGTGACCAGAAATGGATTTTTCAATGCCAAAACCTCATGACAATGATCACATGCCCTTTCCGGTTCTTGTCGGCGATATCGGCGGCACCAATGCCCGCTTCTGGATCCTCATGGATGCCCATGCTGCGCCCAAGGAATTTGCCAATATTCACACGGCGGATTTCCCGACCATCGACCAGGCCATTCAGGATTGCATTCTCGACAAATCCGGCTTCCAGCCGCGCTCGGCCATTCTGGCTGTGGCCGGGCCGATCAAGGATGACGAAATCCCGCTGACCAATTGCCCCTGGGTCATTCGTCCCAAGGCGATGATTGCCGATCTCGGCTTTGACGACGTGCTTGTTGTCAATGATTTCGAAGCGCAGGCGCTGGCTGCTGCATCACTGGGGCGCGACGACCGCGAACCGATCGGTCCTTTGAGCGAAACCTCGCTGAACTCCCGCGTCATTCTGGGACCCGGCACCGGGCTTGGTGTTGGCGGGCTGCTTTATACCCATCAGACCTGGTTTCCGGTTCCAGGCGAAGGCGGCCATGTGGATATCGGGCCGCGCAGCGAGCGGGATTGGCAGATTTTTCCGCATATCGAGCGGATCGAAGGCCGGATTTCCGGCGAGCAGATCCTGTGCGGGCGCGGCATCCTGCATCTCTACAATGCCATCTGCGCTGCCGATGGCATTGAGCCTGTATGGACCGATCCAGCCGATGTGACCCAGCATGCCCTGAAGGGCAATGATCCGGTCTGCGTGGAAACCATGACACTGTTCGTGACCTATCTTGGCCGGATTGCCGGTGACATGGCCCTGGTTTTCATGGCCCGTGGCGGCGTTTTCCTGTCCGGGGGGATTTCGCAGAAGATCATCCCCCTGCTGAAGAGCCCGGTCTTCCGCGCCGCTTTCGAGGACAAGGCACCGCATACGGAGATGATGCAGACAATTCCCACCTTTGTCGCCATTCACCCGCAGGCCGCCCTTTCGGGGCTGGCAGCCTATGCCCGCACGCCGTCGAGCTATGGCGTGAAGCATGAGGGCCGTCGCTGGCAGCGTTGATTGCGTCGCGCATTGCTCTATGGTCAAAAGCAGCCGGACTGGCTATAGACCGGCTGGCGCGGCCATGACGGTCGCTATGACGAACCGAATGGGAAAGACATTTCTTGCGCGACACCATCAAGACCTCCCTGCCAGAATCGTCGGAAAGCATTACGGCAGTTCTCAAGCGGGTCATCGCCGAAAATGGCCGTGATCATGTGCGCGGCTATGTCTTCGCCATCATCTGCCTGGCAACCGTGGCCCTGACGACGGCCTTTACCGCCTGGATCATGGAAACGGTCATCAACGAGGCCTTCGCCAACAAGCGTGCCGATCTGGTCTGGATCATCTGCGTCTCGATCTTCGTCGCCTTTTCGCTGCGTGGCCTTGCCAGCTATGGCCAGGCGGTGGCTTTATCCAAGATCGGCAATAATATTGTCGCGCGTTATCAGAAGCGGTTGTTCAGCCACTTGATGACGCTGTCCATGGGCTATTTCAACGAAGCCCGCTCGGCGCATCTGGCCGCCCAGGTCAGCCAGAATGTCAATGGGATCAGGGATGTCCTGAACCTGACCGTCACCTCGACGGCGCGAGATCTGCTGAGCCTCATCGGCTTGATCGCCGTCATGCTCGCCAAGGACTGGGTGCTGACGCTGATCGTCTTTGTGGTGGCTCCCCCGGTTCTCTATTCGCTGCGCTATATTTCCAAGCGGCTGCGCAAGGCGACCACGGATTCCGTCATGCTCAACAGCCGGGTGCTCGGCGCCATGCAGGAAAGCGTCCAGGGCATTGCCGTCGTCAAGGCCTTCACCATGGAAGAAGAGCTTGGCCGCAAGGTGGAGGGCATTATCGACAGTGCCGAAAGCCGCGCCAACCGCATCGCCCGTTTGAGCGAACGCACCTCGCCGATTACCGAGAGCTTTGCCGGTCTCGCCATTGCCGCCGTCATTGCCTATGCCTCCTACCGCACCATTGCCGGTGGCATGTTGCCGGGCGCCTTCTTCTCCTTCATCGCCGCCCTGCTGATGGCCTATGAGCCTGCCAAGCGGCTGGCGAAATTGCAGATCCAGATGGAACGGGCCGTGGTCAATGCCCGGATGATCTATGCCATCCTCGATACCCAACCGCACCAGCGCGACAAGCCGGGTGCTGGCGAATTGAAGGTCAGTGAGGCCCGTATCGAGTTCAAAAACATTCATTTCGCCTATGGCAACGGCCCTGAAATTCTGAAGGGCGTCGATATCACGGCCGAAGGCGGCAAGACCACCGCACTGGTCGGGCCATCGGGGGCCGGAAAATCGACGATCATCACGCTGATCCCGCGCTTCTACGATCCGCCGCAGGGCCAGATCCTGATCGACGGGCAGGACATTGCCGATGTGACCAAGGCCTCGCTGCGCAAGCATATCGCCTATGTATCGCAGCATCCCTATCTGTTTGAAGGCACGATCCGCGACAATATCCGTTATGGCCGTCCCGACGCCACCGATGCCGACGTGGAAGAAGCCGCGCGCCTTGCCCATGCGCATGATTTCATCCTGGCGCAGCCCTATGGCTATGAAACACCGGTGGGTGAAAACGGCCTGACGCTGTCCGGTGGCCAGCGCCAGCGCCTATCGATTGCCCGCGCTCTGGTGCGCAACGCGCCGATCCTGCTTCTGGACGAAGCAACATCCGCTCTCGATACAGAATCGGAGGCCGCCGTGCAAAAGGCATTGGACGAAGCCATGAACGGGCGGACCGTCGTGGTCATCGCGCACAGGCTGTCCACCGTGGTCAAGGCCGACAAGATCGTCGTGATGCAGGATGGCCGGGTGGTCGAAGTGGGCAACCACAGGACGCTGACGGAAAAGCCGGAAGGGCTTTATGCCCGGCTGAACAACATGCAGGCAACCAATGGAAGCCCTTCACTGTAAGCACGAAGCCTGTGCGGAAGGACGGATGAGGACGGAGAGAGGCATGACAGTTGCGTTGAACACCGATCCGATGAACGCTGGGCCGATCAAGACTGGACCGATGAAGCTGGTCGTGGTTGGCGCCAGCGGACGCATGGGGCAAGCGCTGGTGCGGATCATCTGCGAGACGCAGGGTGCCGTGCTGCATGCGGCGGTGGGTCGTCCGGGCTCCGCCTCGATTGGCCGGGATGCCGGTGATCTGGCCGGCGTCGGTCCACTGGGTGTTCCCGTCACCGACGATGCATTGGCCGCCTTCGTCAATGCCGATGGGGTGATCGACTTTACCAGACCGGAAACCTCGGTGGAATTTGCCGCCTTGGCAGCCCAGGCCCGCATCGTTCATATCATCGGCACCACGGGATGCTCACCAGTTGATGAGGCGAAGTTCGAGGCGGCAGCGCGCCATGCCAGAATCGTCAAATCCGGTAATATGAGCCTAGGTGTTAATCTGCTCTCTGTTCTGGTTGCCCAGGCGGCAAAGGCTCTGGAGGCCTCCGGCTGGGATATCGAAGTGCTGGAAATGCACCACAAACACAAGGTCGATGCGCCCTCAGGCACCGCCCTTCTTCTGGGTGAAGCCGCCGCCAAGGGGCGTGGCGTCGACCTCAAGGACAACGCCGTCAAAGTGCGCGACGGACATACCGGGGCGCGTGCGCCCGGATCGATCGGCTTTGCAACGCTGCGCGGTGGCTCTGTCATCGGCGAACATTCCGTTCTGCTGGCTGGCGAAGGCGAGATCGTCACGCTCTCCCATAGCGCCGGCGACCGTTCAATCTTTGCACGCGGCGCGGTCAAGGCCGCGCTCTGGGCGCAGGACAAGAAACCCGGCCTTTATTCCATGCTCGATGTTCTCGGGCTTTCATCTCCGCAATAATGTTTCCAGTAACGTCAATGAGAGGATTTTGTCGATGACCGGTACCCTCGTGCTCGTGCGCCATGGCCAGAGCGATTGGAATTTGAAGAACCTGTTCACCGGTTGGCGTGATCCCGACCTGACCGACCTTGGCGTGCAGGAAGCCAATGCCGGCGGCAAGGCGCTAAAGGATTACGGCATTCAATTCGATATCGCCTTTACGTCCGATCTTTCCCGCGCTCAGAAGACCTGCGGTATCATTCTCGACAATCTTGGTCAGTCCGGCCTTGAAACCATCCGCGATCAGGCGCTCAACGAGCGCGATTATGGCGATCTTTCCGGCCTCAACAAGGATGACGCCCGCGCCAAATGGGGCGAAGAACAGGTGCATATCTGGCGCCGTTCCTACGACATTCCGCCACCGGGCGGCGAAAGCCTGCGCGATACCGGAGCCCGCGTCTGGCCCTATTACCTCACCGAAATCCTGCCGCGCGTGCTGCGGGGCGAAAAGGTACTGGTGGCAGCCCACGGCAATTCGCTGCGCTCGCTGGTGATGGTGCTGGACAAGCTGACCAAGGACCAGATCCTCAGCGTCAATCTCGCCACCGGCGTGCCGATGGTCTACAAGCTGAACGCCGATTCCACCGTAGCCTCCAAGGACGTGCTGGGCGACATGTCCGGCGCGCATTGAGCGCGGTTCAACAGTTTTAATCTATGACGTCAGGGCTCCTCCAAGAGGAGCCCTTATTTTTGACTGAGCTTCAACTGGCCATCTTCAACTTTGTAGCTGCCAAGCTGTTTCAGGAATGTCATGCCGATCAGCGTGCCGGACAGGGCCTTGTCCTTCATCACCATGGCTTGAACCTGCGTGACGCGCACCCCGCCGACCTCAACCCGGTCCAACGTCACGACCGCAGCCAAAGTGTCGCCATTGGCGGTATTGACCTTATATTTGAAGTTCAGATCGTTGCCGCCGAAGCCAAGCCTGCGGGCGGTGGTCTCGTTAATGGCAACCGTACTTGCGCCGGTATCGATCATCGCATCGACGGTTTTGCCGTTGATGCGGAAGGGCGCGATGAAATGGCCCCGGCCATCGGCTTTCAGGATCGCCTGACCTGAACCGGCGACCGGCTGTGGCGCAACCGCGAGACGGGTTGCCTCCCGGCTTGGCGCTTGAGATTGCTTTTCCTGTAGACTTTCCGCCCTGCCCTGCAAATAGGCAGGCAATTGCGTGGCGACGAGGACTGTCAAACCGGCAAAAACCACAACCCGCATGAACATCACATCTCTCTCCAGATCTATCGAAGATAGAAACGGTGGGCAGGATTTCACTTCGGTTAACATGACCGCTCAAAAGCAAACCCCGGCGCAGGAAGCACCGGGGTCGAAGCCGTTCGTCGTTAAGAAAGCTTTACTTCGTGCCGTACATCCGGTCACCGGCATCGCCGAGACCTGGCACGATATAGCCCTGCTCGTTCAGGTGGCTGTCGATTGACGCCGTAAAGATCGGCACGTCTGGATGGGCTTCGCGGAAATGCTTCAAGCCCTCAGGAGCTGCCAACAGGCAGACGAAACGCAGGTTTTTGGCGCCGCGCTCCTTCAGCTTATCGACGGCAGCAATGGAGGAATTGCCGGTGGCCAGCATCGGATCGACGACAATCACCAGCCGCTCCGACAGGTTTTCCGGGGCCTTGAAGTAATATTCGACCGGCTGCAAGGTCTCATGATCGCGGTAGACACCGACATGCGAGACACGGGCGGAGGGGACCAGATCCAGCATGCCTTCCAGCAGGCCATTTCCGGCGCGCAGAATGGAGGCGAAGACCAGCTTCTTGCCTTCCAGCACCGGCGCTTCCATTTCCACCATCGGCGTTTCGATGGTTTCCACGGTCAGTTCCAGATCGCGGGTCACTTCATAGCAGAGCAGCGTCGAGATTTCCCGCAACAGCCGGCGAAAGCCCGCCGTCGAGGTTTCCTTGCGGCGCATGAAGGTCAGCTTGTGCTGCACCAGGGGGTGATTGATGACTGTGACGCCGTCCATGGGAAACCTCTTGTCTCTTCCGCTCTATTCCTGACTGTGATGTTTCTTCCAACGAATCGGTGGGATGAGCAAGGCTTGCAGCCGTTAAATTGCTGCCTCATCCCCAGAACCAGCCACTTGCAGCCGCCGCAACAGGTTTTGGCGGGTCGCCTCATCCACGAAAGCCGCTTCGATTGCCGTCTGGGTCATGGCGTTGATCTCGGTGTTTGAAAAGCCCATCTCCGCAGCGATGGCATAGTCATTGGCCAGCGATGTGGCAAAAAACGGCGGATCGTCGGAGTTGATGCATATCCGCACCCCAGCATCAGCCAAGTCGCGCATGGGATGGCTGGCATAATCCTCAAACACCTTGAGCGCGATATTTGAAGCCGGGCAGACTTCCAGCACCACGCCCTCATCCGCCAGTCGCTGCACCAGATCAGCGTCCTCAATCGCGCGCACGCCATGGCCAATCCGGCTTGGACGCACCAGATCCAGCGCGTCACGAACGCTGAAAGCGCCACAGAGCTCGCCCGCATGGATGGTAATGCCATAGCCCGCTTCACGGGCGATGTCGAAGGCCGGGGCGTAATCCGCCACCCGGTTCACCCGCTCCTCACCCGCCATGTTGAAACCCGTGATCAGCGGATGCTGGTAATCGGCCAACCATTTCGCCCGGCGCAAGACGTTTTCCGGCCCCAGATGCCGTTCGCCGATAATCACCATCCGGCATTCGATACCGGTCTTGGCCCGGGCAGCGACAATGCCCTCTGCCAAGCCTTCAATATAGGCTTCGGCGGACAATCCCACCGCCTCGCCGTGATCAGGCGAAACGAATAGCTCACTATATATCGTATTGACGCCCGCCAGTTCGCTCAGATAGGCCTCAGCCAGGGCGGCAAAATCCTCCTCGCTGCGAAACACCGAGGCGACGAAATCATAGGCGGCTATGAAACTGGTGAAATCCTCCCAGACATAGACGCCATTGCGGATAAAACTGCTGGCGTCGATACCGTATTTCTCGGCTTGGGCCGCGACCAGAGCCGGAGGTGCGGCGCCTTCGATATGGCAATGCAATTCGGCCTTCAACAGCGATGCGGTCATAGGAAACTCCCGCCATGGCGACCCGGAGCAATGCCGAGATGGGCCGCAATTGTCTCACCGATATCCGCATAAGTGTCGCGAATGCCGAGAGAACGCGCCCGGATGCCGGGACCGAACGCCATGATCGGCACCCGCTCACGCGTATGATCGGTGCCACGCCAGGTCGGATCGCAACCATGATCGGCGGTCAGGATCACCATGTCGCCGGGGATAAGCTTGCGGTAGACATCCGGCAGCCAGAGATCGAAGGCTTCCAGCGCCGCAGCATAGCCCGGCACATCGCGGCGATGGCCGTAGAGCATATCGAAATCGACGAAATTGGTGAAAACCAGATCGCCCTCTGCTGCCTCATCCATCACCGCCAGCGTCGTCTCCATTAGTGCGGCATTGCCATTCGCCTTGATTTCGCGGCCCGTCCCCTGATGGGCGAAGATATCACCGATCTTGCCAATCGCATGCACCGTGCGGCCCGCTTCACTCAGCCGGTCGAGCAGCGTCGGCTCCGGAGGCAGGACCGAATAATCCCGCCGATTGCCGGTGCGTTGGAAATTCGAAGCGCTATTGCCGATAAAAGGGCGGGCGATCACACGGCCAATCCTGTAGGGGGTCAGCAACTCCCTGACAATTTCGCAGAGCCTTAGCAAACGCTCCAACCCGAACACGTGCTCATGGGCGGCAATCTGGAAGACGCTGTCAGAGGATGTATAGCAGATCGGCTGGCCCGTTCGGCAATGCTCCTCGCCCAACCGGGCCAGGATGTCGGTGCCAGAGGCATGACAATTGCCGAGGATTCCGGGAAGATCGGCGCGTTTGCAGATCTCGGCGACGAGATCGGCTGGAAAGGCATCGCCTTCTTGCGGGAAATAACCCCAGTCGAACATGACCGGCGTGCCAGCAATTTCCCAATGGCCGGACGGTGTATCCTTGCCCCGGGACACTTCATTGGCCGCACCGTAAAGACCAAAGACCCGCTCCGGCAGGTCCATGCCCGCAGGCAGGCTGCCGCTGGCCAGGCTGGCAATCTGCAACAGGCCCAGCGCCGACAGGTTCGGCAACATCAGGGGTCCGGCTCTCAGGCCATCGCGGTCTCCGGCACCGGCGGCGCAGAATTCTGCGATATGGCCCAGCGTATCGGCCCCCTCATCGCCATAGGCTGGCGCATCGGGGGCGCCGCCGACACCGAAGGAATCGAGAACAAACAGAAAGGCTCGCGCCATGCTTCACCCGTCAGCCCGGTCTTGCCTTGCATTTCACCTTGAACCACTTCGGGATTAAAATGAAATCAGGCAGCATCGGGCAGTTGAATATCAATCGGACGGATTGAATAGACATTTAGGCAGGCAATGGCAAATCTCTACTCAAATCAGCAATCCGAGCAGGCAATTTCACCGTTCTCCCGCTGACGGAAGTAATAATCCCTGGCGATGGTAATGGTGTTGACGCTCGATCCCGAAAATCCCGGCAGATAGGTGACAAGCTCATGCGGCACAGTCAGTTCCGCGTGAACGAAAAAGGCATTGGCAGCCGCCATGCCAGACGGAAGTGTTACCGTTGCACCTGTTTCATAGGGTTTGGATCCATCCTGCGCCCAGGACCAGGCAATCGTCGCCTTGACATTGCTGTCCACCTTGATGCCGGTGATCTTCAGCGCATAGCCCGTTGTCGCTGTTGGCGCGAACATGGCTTTCAGCACATCCGGCATAGTCGCCAGAAAGGTCTTGTTGACCGTTGTCTGCTGGCGCGCGACGATATCGGCGATGGCCCCGGCGCTGGTGGTGGCGCGCTGGGAAACGCTGAGCGCCATGGTGAGTTCGAACGCCCCCAGATACAGAACCAGAAGCAAGGGCACGATGAGGGCAAACTCCACCGCGCCCACGCCGGATCGATCCACGGCCAATCGCTGGAAAGGTCTGCACAGACGCAACATCAACACAGATATCGACCTCATGGATAATTCTCGTTCTGGAATGCCATGGTCGACACGATCAGATAATCTGAGTTGCTGGAAACGCCGGGGCGATGGATCGTGGCGATATAGGGACGGACAAGATCCGTGGTGACCGGCCAATAATAAAAGGCGCGCAGCATATTGATCGAACTTGCTCCACCCGGCGTGAAGGCAAAACTGGACGTATCGAGACTGCCCGCCGTCGTGGCGATGGTGGTGGGCATGGCAGAAAACGCCGAGAAGGTTCGCACATCGAGCCAGAGCCGGTTGGGCGTCGCGACTTCATCCGCGTCGCAGGTGAGGAGAAAGGAAATCTCGTTGCAGAACAACTGGCGGAATTCCGTGGCCGTCTTATCGGTGCTACGGGCCTGATTATAGGTGATATTGCCGGTGCGCAATTGCCTGCCGAGCGTGTCGACCGCTGAATTGACGGTCTGCTCCGCAATGAAAGCCACGAATGTTTCCAGAATGGCAAAAATGATCAGGAAGTAAGGAATGGCCAGAATGGCGAATTCGATGGCCGCCGATCCGTCACGGGAACGACGCAAACGCCTGGCCGCTACTATCCATCTGCGCCATCGTCCGTCGCGTTTGTCACGGGTGCCATCTGGAAAGACCATCGCTGAATGCCGGTTGTTGTGCCTGATAGCAAGCTAGGGCTGGATCTATTTAATTTTCGTTGCCGAATTCCTTCAGTTTGAACAGGATGATACGGAAACGACCAAAAAATTAATTTTAGATATTCTGAATAAATTCATATTATTACTGCATGATTTCTTATGCAGGAGCGAATTCAGGAAAGATATAGCCGATAACGCCCGCCATATCCGCCCAGTGTTTTCGCGCTTACCGCTATTGGGCGGTGACGCTTGACGTACTGTTGCTGGAGGACGCATCTCCAGTGGAATTTCCAGACTGCGAATGCTGCTCGCAGCTTGGCGTGCAGGACAGAACGGTGCGTTGCGTCTGTTTGTATAGCCGCACTGTATTGGCTTCATCGATAGAGACAAGAATGCGCTCGTCGAAAATCGCATTGCCCTGGCTGTCAAGCAGAACCAAATTCGTCGTTCCGAAGCTTCGCCCCGTCAACACGATGGTTTTCGGGTCTGCCACGGTGGCATCGGCGACTTTCTCATTGCCGATGATGACCTTGCTGACCGGCCGATCGAGTTTGAGAATGCGGGCCTGGTTCATGACCACGCGCAAAAGCGGGTCTTCAGCATGCGCTGTGCCGGAAACTGTCGACATTCCCGCAAGCAATAACGCAAAACAGCAGCGAAACGACATCGTCAATGTCATGGAAAATATTTCTCTCGTGCAGATCAGATCCATAGATTGAGATAAAATGGTAAATGAACCCTAAAGCCACCGTCTCCTGTCAGGACATAATACGGTTCATCTCGCAATAAACACTGGCATATCAGCGGCCACAACTGACACATACTTGCATAATTTTGCATGTAAACATGCTGTAGGCTGGCCTTTTTCCGGAGTGAATACAATTTTTCCGACTATCTTTCGGCTTCATTTACCACACTGAAATCAAGCTGCCGTTCAAGGATAATTAACTTGTTTTCTTAAGGCGATAGCAATGCGGCGACCTGTAATTTCAGCTCAACCGGACAACAAAAATAGTTGGCGGATAAGAAAAACCTTATGGAGCAGGAGAAGAGCATGTCCAAGATTTTCGCACGTTTTATGAAGGACGAATCCGGCGCAACCGCCATCGAATACGGTTTGATCGCCGCTTTGATTTCCGTCGCACTCGTGGCTGGCGCAACGTCGCTCGGCTCGAGCCTGAACAATACGTTCACCAATCTGACTACGCAGATGAATAAGGCGGCCACCGCATCCAAGTAATGTCGTTGCTAAAGCTGATAAGATATTAGGGCATTTTCTTGTCTGAAAATTCTTAAAACTTTAGAATATCTCACCGGTTCAATGCAGAGTGAAATACCCTAACAGGATGCCGATCTGCATTTTTACGTCAACCGTTCAGTAGAAACATTTCACTGGTCAGAACAACACTTGTGGAGCATGAAAAGCGCATGTCCAAGTTTTTCGCACGTTTTATGAAAGATGAATCCGGTGCAACGGCCATCGAATACGGCCTGATCGCCGCTCTGATTTCCGTTGCACTCGTCGCTGGCGCAACCACACTCGGTACCAGCATTGGCAACACCTTTAATAACCTGACAACGCAGATGAATAAGGGTGCGGACGCAACCAAGTAAGCTTGAAACGAGCCGCCTCAAGGCTATAAGAGCCGCCTCGCAAGGGCGGCTTTTCTCTTTGATGGACGGGAGAGCCTGTCCTAAATATTTCCCACCCCAAATATTCTGAGTGACCAGAATTTTCAGTCCAGAGAATGATTCGGTAATGGCTTTGCGCCATGGTCGATTCTTTAAAATCACGTCGTCAAAGGGTTCATCCGCCATGCTGGCTGTCACGCTGTCACTGATTTTTCCTCTTTGCCTGGCGCTGGCGGCCTTTACAGATCTGTTCGAGATGAAGATCCCCAATGCGATCCCCCTTGTGCTGCTTATCGGTTTTACCGCCCTCGCTCTGGTGTTGGGCCTGCCTATAGGATTGGCCGGACTGCATCTCACGGCGGGTCTGATCGTGTTTTTCGGTTGCTTCACGCTGTTTGCATTAAACGTCATGGGCGGCGGCGACGCCAAGCTTTTGACGGCTGCTGCCGTATGGTATGGTTTCAATATCAGCCTGGTGGAATTTCTGATTGAAGTCGCGGTGTTCGGCGGCGTGCTGACCCTGATGATCCTGGCTTTGCGCAGCCAGGCCAATACAGTAATGGCCCTTGGACTGCGCCTGCCGCGCTCGCTGATTGTCGAGAAAAAAATTCCCTATGGTATTGCCATCGCCATTGGCGGTTTTTGCAGTTTTCTCAGTGCCCCAGTGGTGACATTGGCCTTGGCGACAGTTTCGCCGAAATAAATCCGGCAATATTTTGTTAACCACGCCAGTAAGGCGGTTGTTAACTATAATTACACCAATTTCTGTTCTTTTCGACCTTAAGAAAGCTTCCGCCGACTTAAGGACAGACCATGAAGCCCGCCCGCATTCTCATTCTCTTCGTCGCCGTGGCCGCGGCCGGTCTGGCCGGTCTGCTGGCCATGGGGCTGAGCGGGCAAAAGCGCGTCGTGGTGCAGCAATCCGAGCCTGTGGTGACGAAGGAACCGACCACCAAGGTGCTGATCGCCGCCGCCAGCCTGCCGGTCGGCGCCCGCCTGACCGATAAGGCCATGCGCTGGATGGACTGGCCGAAGACCGACCTGGTCGACGGTTTCGTGACGGAAGAGAACCGTCCCCAGGCCTTGAGCGACCTCGCCGGGCTTGTCGTGCGGCTACCGATTTTCGAAGGTGAGCCGATCCGAATCGAAAAGATCGCCGACGCCTCCAGCCGGACCCTTTCAGCGCTGCTTCCAGCCGGAAAGCGGGCAATCTCCACGGAAATTTCCGTGGCAACCGGTGCTGGCGGCTTCATCCTGCCCAATGACCGGGTCGACGTAATCATGGTCCGCAAGGGCGATAACGATAACCATCTGACCGAAACCGTGCTGTCCAATGTCCGCGTTCTCGCAATCGACCAGCAGATCGAGGAAAAGAACGACGGCACCCGTTCGGTCATCGGCACCACCGCAACACTGGAACTGACACCGGAGCAAACCAAGGTGCTGACGGTTGCCCAGCAGATGGCCGAGCGCCTGTCACTGGCGCTGCGCTCAGTGGCGGATGCCCAGGAGCAGGACAATAGTTCCGCCAGCTACCTGCTGAGCGGCGATAGCGGTGGGCCACAGGTGCAGGTCATCAAATCCGGGCAGATCGTCAAGAGCGCGGGAGCTGCAAAACAATGAACGGACGATTTTCCATGCGCCTCACCCCTGCTCGCCTGCTGCGGATCATGATCACCGGCAGCCTTTCGCTTGGCCTGTCGATTACCGGCTTGCCGGGAGAAAATATGCTTGTCTGGCAGGCTGACGCGCTTGCCGCCGGTGCCCAGAGCCTGGTGCGCATCGCCCAAACCGGCCCCGGTGTGCGGCGTGACCTGAAGCTTGGCCTCAACAAGGCCATCGTCGTCGATCTGCCGGAAGATGCGCATGATATCCTGGTGGCCGATCCGGAACTGGCCGATGCCGTCACCCGCACCTCCCGCCGGATCTATCTGTTCGGCAAGAAGGTTGGCCAGACCAATATTTTCATTTTCGGGGCGGATGGCCGCGAGATCGTCAGTCTCGATCTGCAAATCGAACGGGATATCGAGGGTCTGCAAACCAACCTGAGCCGGTTCATCCCTGAGTCCAATATCAAGGTCGAGATCATCTCTGACAACGTGGTGCTGAGCGGCACAGTGCGCACCCCGCAGGATTCGTCGCGGGCCGTCAGCCTAGCCAAGGCTTTCCTCCAGGGTGGTGAAGCCACCACCCGCGGAGAAACCGCAACCAGCAACAGCAGCGGCGACGGAGCGGTGGCGATCTATGCGGAAGATCGTCAAACCTCGCAGATCGTCAACATGCTGACCATCGAAGGCGAAGATCAGGTCACGCTGAAAGTCACCGTTGCCGAAGTCAGCCGTCAGGTACTGAAACAGCTTGGCGTCAGCGCCAGCGCTACGGATGGCACCAGCGGCATCAGCTACGCCAATCCTTCCAACCTCGGCAATTCCGTCGACGTTGGCGGCACCGCCACGATTTCCAAGACCTTCGGCAGCTTTGGCATCAGCGCTTATGTCAACGCCATGGAGCAGGCGGGTGTAATGCGCACGCTGGCTGAGCCCAGCCTGACGGCAATTTCCGGCGAACAGGCGAAATTCTATGTTGGCGGCGAATATCGTCTGGCAGCCGGCCAGGAAATCAGCACCGACAGCACCACCGGGCAGAAAACCGTCTCTCGCACGACCTCGACCGTCGATTACGGTATTCAGCTGAACTTCCGGCCAGTCGTGCTGTCTCCGGGCCGTATCAGCCTGGCGATCGAAACCAATGTTTCCGAACCGACCTATGAAGGATCGGTGGTAGAGGGCAATTCGGATGCGTCCATCCCTGGTTCCACCTATCTGTCGATCCGCAAGCGCGAGGCCTCGACCACGGTCGAGCTGCCCTCCGGTGGATCGATTGTGATTGCCGGTCTGGTTCAGGACAATGTCCGTCAGGCCATGTCTGGACTGCCAGGCATTTCGAAAATCCCGATCTTCGGCACGCTGTTTCGCAGCAAGGATTTCGTGCGCAACGAAACCGAACTGGTGATCATCGCAACGCCTTATCTGGTCCGGCCCGTCACCCGCAACGCGCTGGCGCGTCCCGACGACAATTTCAATCCTGCCGGAGACGGCGCCATGTATTTCCTGAACCGTGTCAACAAAGTCTACGGTCGCAAGGAAGCCACGGCAAACGGCGCCTATCACGGCACCGTCGGCTATATTTACAAATGAGGGCGGACACGATGATACTTCACCCTACCTTGTCCGTCACACGCGCTTGCGCCCTCCTCCTCGGGTTGACGGCCATCCTGCCGCTTAGCAGCTGCGGCGGTATGAAAGACGAGATGTCCACCGGCTCGATTCCCGACGATTACCGTACCCGCCATCCGATCATCGTCACCGATGTCGAGCATTCGCTGGATCTTCCGGTCGCGCAGGGCTCAAGCCGCCTGACGATCGGCATGAGCGATGCGGTGACGGGCTTTGCCCAGGATTACCGCAATGCATCCACCGGCTATGTGCAGATCCTGGTGCCGCAAGGATCTCCCAATACAATGGCGGCCTCCAGCATCGCTCGCCAGGTGCGCAGCCTGCTGGTATCCAAGGGCATTGCCGCCCCCAAAATCGTTGAACGGCCTTACCGGGCCAGCGCAACAGGTGATGCCGCGCCGATCCGGCTGAGCTATGTCGCAACTACGGCGGTGGCCGGACCGTGTGGCCAATGGCCGGAGGATCTCTCCAACGACACGGCGCAGAACAAGAACTGGCAGAATTTCGGCTGTGCCTCCCAGGCCAATCTGGCGGCGCAGGTTGCCAGCCCGACGGACCTGATCGCGCCGCGCGGTATGACGCCGATCGATGCCGAGCGTCGCTCGACGGTGATCGACAATTATCGCGACGGCAAGGACACCTCAACCACGACATCCACGGATTGATCGACAAGGATCGCGGGGGCAGGCTGATGAATACCATCAAATACGATATCGCCGGATCGAACGAAGACGGCCTGGCCGCGGAACCGGTGAGAACCGGTAATCTCGAGCAATTGCGGCCCTTGCCGCGCATTTCCGTGCATGCGTTCTGCATCTCGGACAGTGTGCTGGCAGTGATGGAAGAAGCCGCCCGTGACCGGCGCATGACAAAGGTCAGCATGCGGGTAACAAGCGGCGGCATTTCGGCGGCGGTCAATATGTTTGCCGGGGCACCGACCCCCAATCTGGTCATTCTGGAAACCGATGCGAAGCCTGAGAACCTGCTCTTAGAGCTGGCGCCGCTGGCCGATGTCTGCGACCCCTCGACCCGGGTCATCGTCGTTGGACGCTATAACGACATCGCTCTTTACCGCGAATTGATGCGCAATGGCGTCTCCGATTATATCGTGGCGCCAGTCAGCATGGCCGACGTCATCGGGGCCTTGTCATCGATCTTCATCGACCCCGATGCCGAGCCGCTTGGGCGCAGCATTGCCTTCATAGGCGCAAAAGGCGGCGTCGGCTCCTCCACCATCGCCCATAATGCCGCCTTCATGGTCGCCTCGCTGTTTTCCTCCGAAACCATCCTGGCCGATCTGGACCTGCCCTATGGCACGGCCAATATCGATTTCGACCAGGACCCGGCCCAGGGCATAGCCGAAGCGGTCTTTGCTCCGGAGCGCCTGGACGAAGTGTTTCTCGATCGCCTACTGACCTCCTGTTCGCAAAACCTGTCCCTGCTGGCCGCCCCCTCCCTGCTGGACCGGGCCTATGATTTTGAGCGCGGCGCCTTCCTACCGCTGTTGGAAACCCTGCAACGCAGCGCTCCGGTCGCGGTGCTGGACCTGCCGCATAGCTGGAATGAATGGACGCTGGCGCTGCTATCGGAAGTGGACGAGATCGTCCTGACCTGCGTGCCGGATCTTGCAAATTTGCGCAACGTCAAGAACCTGCTCGATGCCTTGAAGCGTCTGCGGCCGAACGACAAGGCGCCGCATCTGATTCTTAACCAGGCCGGAATGCCGAAACGGCCGGAAATTTCGCCCAGCGATTTTTTCGAACCGCTGGACATGCAGCCGGCCGCGATCATTCCTTTCGATATTCAGCTGTTTGGCAATGCCGCCAATAGTGGCCGGATGATCGCCGAGATCGATGCGAAAAGTCCGACGGCGGAGACGTTCTCGCAGCTCGCCCATCTCATCACCGGACGGGTCAGTATCAAGAAGCCGAAAAGACCGGGTCTCAGCACGATCTTCGCCAAGCTGGCCCGCAAGTAAACATGCAACCGAGGGCGTCTCGCATAGACGCCCGACTGGAACGAGACAATGTTCGGTAAACGAGGAAATGAAGGGTCTGTAAAGTCCGGTTCCGGCATGGCGCCGCCGGTCTCGGCACTGTCATCGCCCGGCATGCCAGCATCCGTGTCGGCCTCCGGACGGATCGAACCGGGTCGGGCCGAGTCACCCAGGCCAGCCGCTCCCGCCGATCCCGCGCAGCGTCGTCGCCAAAACCGGACCGAGGATTATTACGATACCAAGAGCCAGGTTTTTTCGGCGCTGATCGACACGATCGACCTGTCGCAGCTTGCCAAGCTGGACGCGGAAAGTGCGCGCGAGGAAATCCGCGATATCGTCAACGATATCATTTCCATCAAGAATTTCGCCATGTCGATCTCCGAGCAGGAAGAGCTGCTCGACGACATCTGCAATGACGTGCTGGGCTACGGCCCGTTGGAACCCTTGCTGGCCCGCGACGATATTTCCGACATCATGGTCAACGGTGCCGGCCAGACCTTTATCGAAGTCGGCGGCAAAACCATCGAATCGGATATCCGATTTCGTGACAATTCCCAGCTTCTCTCGATCTGCCAGCGCATCGTCAGCCAGGTTGGCCGACGCGTCGATGAGAGCAGCCCGATCTGCGACGCCCGCCTGCCGGATGGTTCGCGCGTCAACGTGATCGCTCCGCCGCTGTCCATCGACGGTCCGGCGCTGACGATCCGTAAATTCAAGAAGGATAAGCTCAATCTCGATCAGCTGGTCAAGTTTGGTGCCATTACGCCGGAAGGTGCGCAAGTCCTGCAAATCATCGGGCGGGTGCGCTGTAATGTGGTGATTTCCGGCGGCACCGGCTCGGGCAAGACCACCCTGCTCAATTGCCTGACCCGTTATATTGACGCCGACGAACGGGTAATCACCTGCGAAGATACAGCAGAATTGCAATTGCAGCAGCCGCATGTCGTCCGGCTGGAAACGCGCCCGCCGAATATCGAGGGCGAAGGCGAAATCACCATGCGTGATCTCGTCAAGAACTGCCTGCGCATGCGACCGGAACGAATCATCGTCGGCGAGGTGCGCGGATCGGAGGTCTTCGACCTGTTGCAGGCGATGAATACCGGCCATGACGGCTCAATGGGCACCATCCACGCCAATACCCCACGCGAATGCCTGAGCCGTATGGAATCGATGATTGCCATGGGCGGCTATTCCCTACCGGCAAAGACCGTGCGCGAGATTATTTCCGGCTCGGTCGACATCATCATCCAGGCTGCCCGTCTGCGCGACGGGACACGCCGCATCACCCAGATTACCGAGGTGGTGGGGATGGAGGGCGATGTGATCATCACCCAGGACCTGATGCGTTTTGAAATGGAAGGCGAGGACCTGACCGGCAAGATCATTGGCCGCCATGTCTCCACCGGCATCGGCAAGCCACATTTCTGGGAACGCGCCCGCTATTACAACGAGGAACGGCGCCTGGCGGCGGCGCTCGACGCCATGGAACAGAAAACCGGTGTGGTGTAAGCCATGAACATCAATGTGCTCGCCATCGTGCTTCTTGCAGCCCTCGCGGCGGGATCGCTGGCCTATGTCCTGTTGTTTTCACGGGTGCAGGCCGACAAGAAAACCGCCACACGCCTCGCCCGGGTGAAAAATGCCGAAGCCGATACCGCCAAGAAACAGGTGGCGCGCGACCGGGTTCAGGAGCTTTCCAAGCGACGCAAGTCCGTGCAGGACACGCTGAAGGAAATCGAACGCAAGCAGAATGAGAAAAACAAGAAAATCTCCAGCCAGTCGCTGAAACAGCGGCTCGGCCAGACCGGTCTAGATGTCAGCCTGACCCAGTTCAGCATTGCCAGTACCACACTTGGTCTGGTGTTTTTCTGCCTGTGCTTTGTCCTCGGCATGTCTCTGTTTGTGTCCTTGGGGATTGCCTTTACGGCTGGTGCCGGCCTGCCGCGCTGGATCGTCAGCTTCCTGATCCGCCGACGCCAGGAAAAATTCCTGACCGAGTTTCCCAATGCGCTGGACGTGATGGTGCGGTCGATCAAATCCGGCCTGCCGCTCAACGATTCCCTGAGGATGATCGCCGTCGATGCGCAGGAACCGGTCAAAACCGAGTTTCGCCGTGTGGTCGACGCCCAGCAACTGGGTATAACGGTGCCGGAAGCCTGCGGGCGTATGTTCAACTCCATGCCTTTGCAGGAGGTCAGCTTCTTTGCCATCGTCATCGCCATTCAGTCGCAGGCGGGCGGCAATCTCTCCGAAGCCCTGTCCAATCTATCGAAAGTGCTGCGTGAGCGGCGCAAGATGAAGGCCAAGGTCAGCGCCTTGTCGATGGAGGCCAAGGCATCAGCGGTCATCATCGGCGCGTTACCCTTCATCGTCGCCTTTCTCGTCTACATTTCCTCTCCAGCCTATATCATGGTGCTGTTTACCGACCCGCGCGGCCATATGATTCTGGGGTTCTCGGCGTTCTGGATGTCTATCGGCATTTTCGTCATGCGTAACATGATCAATTTTGACATTTGAGGACGTGCCAATGTCTGCCGATCTTGCCGCCACACTGACCAACCCGACCCTGCTGATCGCCGTATTGGTGGCCATTGCGGTTTTTGCCACCCTTTACACCCTGATTTCACCGCTGCTGGAGCGGAGTGACCTCAACAAGCGGATGAAGGCCGTATCCTCCGAGCGCGAACTGATCCGCGCCCGCGAGCGGGCCAGAATGAACAGCGAGGGCGGACGCGGCAGCCTGCGCAATACTGATAACAGTTCGGCGCGCAAGATCGTCGAGCGTTTCAACCTGCGCAAGGCGCTGGTGGACGACAAGACCATGGACCGGCTGAAAACCGCTGGTTTGCGCTCCCAAAATGCCCTGAACATGTTTCTGACGGCCCGTTTCCTGCTGCCCTTCCTGTTTCTGGCCCTGGCAACCACCTGGATCTTCGCCTTGCACAACATGCAGTCCAGGCCGTTTGCCGTGCGTTTCCTGGCGACGGTTGTGGCGGGTTATGTCGGCTTTTATCTGCCCAATATCTATATTTCCAACCGTATCACCAAACGGCAGCATTCAATTCGCCGAGCCTGGCCCGATGCGTTGGACCTGATGCTGATCTGCGTCGAATCCGGCATGTCGATGGAAGCGGCGATGCGGCGTGTCGCCGATGAAATGGCGTCTCAATCTCCGGCGCTGGCCGAGGAAATGGTGCTGACCACGGCGGAACTGTCCTTCCTCCAGGACCGCCGGACGGCCTATGAAAACCTTGGAAACCGAACCCAGCTGGAAATCGTCAAGTCTGTCTGCCAGGCGTTGATCCAGGCGGAACGCTACGGAACGCCAATCGGCCAGGCCCTGCGCGTTCTGGCGCAAGAGGGCCGCGACGAGCGGATGAATGCCGCAGAAAAGAAAGCCGCCGCCCTACCCCCAAAGCTGACCGTGCCGATGATCCTGTTTTTCCTGCCGGTGCTGGTCGCCGTTATTCTTGGTCCAGCCGGGATTCGGGTCTCGGACCGGTTCTAGGTATTTTGGCATAGCTAAGCGTTTGATGGAACATTGTCACCCGGTGCCTGTTGGCGAAACCGTGATCAGCAAGACCTGCCTTATGCCCTTTTGCCCATGCTTAGGCCTTCCTATATCAGAGAAGACAGGCCCAGCTTTGGGCAGGCACGAAACGGGCCATCGATTGTTTGTCAGGAACACCGCTCACCGATTTTCCTGATCCGACAAGCTTGAAAAGGGGACTGGATATCCGCTCCTTTGGCGCGGTGTCAGAAAATGGAGATCGACATGCAGAACCGAGCAGCAAGATGGACGGCAGCGCTGGTGGCAGCAGGATTGACCATTGCGGCACCAGCCTTTGCCGACCAGAACAAGAAACCCACCATGGATAACTGGTCGCAGCCCTTGAAAGGTTACAAGGACCTGCCCGGCGTGAAGACGCAGGCCGAAATCGACCGGCAGAACCTCCAGCCAAGTTACCGCTGCAAAACCGAGACCGTGCTGATGCAAGGGCGCGGCACCCGCGATTTTCATTTTCTCGGCTCCGGCATGCCGCGAACCGTCTATCGCTGCACCACGGATGAAGGCATTACCTACACAGGCAGCGAGCAACCGCGCACCGGCGCCTGGCTGCCGGGCATCAATCCGAGAGATGTCGGGGAATAAAACCTCAAACAGAAAAACCGCATAAAAACAAAAAAGCCCGGCGAACCGGGCTTTTTTGTATTCATAAACCAAATCAAAGATTTGGCTTGGGAATTGGTGCCCAGAAGAGGACTCGAACCTCCACACCCTTTCGAGTACCAGCACCTGAAGCTGGCGCGTCTACCAATTCCGCCATCTGGGCGACGAGGAGGGATTTAGTAGGCCAGCCCGCGCCTGTCAACACGGTTTTTGAAGTTTTCATGTCAGGACCGTTTTTTTTCCGATTGCCTCTATCCCGTTCATTTTGCAGCATCATTCAACATTCGCCCAAGCACCTGAATCTAGTGGTTTTAATAGAGACAATCCGCGCAACAGAGAAAACTGGCGCCAATAATCGCCTTATCTAACATACAAAGCGATCTCGCCCGAAAGCCTGAGTTTTTGATGGGTGCAAGCGCAAGACCGATGGAATCATGTCGCCAGAAAAATTGCCTTGCCTTGAAATTGTCCCCACCCTCGAAGCTTGGGCCTTGAAGCTTGGACGACGAGATTTATGTAATTCGGCATGTCCGGTTTTAGTGTGAGGAGGCGTAGAATGCCAGTGTTCCGCAATGCCTTGGCTGGGGTTGCGTTCGTCCTTGTCGGCAGCCTGCCCGCTGTCGCATCGGCGACCATGCCGTTTGCCATGGCCCCGCCGAGCGGCAACCCATCCCAAGTCATCGATATCCGCTATGTCTGCGACGTCTATGGTTGCTATGACCGGCCCGATTACGGCAGGCCGCCGCCACCACCGCCAGGTTATTACCGGCCAGTACCGCCGCCACCCGGCTATTATCGCCCAGCACCTCCGCCACCAGGTTACTACCGTCCAGCGCCACCGCCGCGGGTATCGAACCGCCATATCCGCTGGTGCATGGATCGCTATCGGTCCTATGATCCACAAACCAACCGCTACATCGCCGGGGATGGCCGCATGCGGGTCTGCCGCTCACCATTCCGATGATTTATACGAAGGTTCATTGAAAATGACTCTTCGTATTCCATTTGAAAATATCTCAAGCCTCTGGCGCATTTGAGATATTTTCAATTTTTCAAGTCGAGGATGCGTGAGCATCTTCGAGACTTGGTATTAGGCGTCTGACTGTGTTGAAAACCTGAGAAACGCAAAACCCCTCGAAATATTCGAGGGGTTTTTACAATCACGATAAAAACAGCGGGACAAAGTCCCCGCCACCTGGCCCTGAAGACAGGTGTCAGGCGCGTAAAGCACCGCCTGTGGTCTTCTCCACATTGCCGACGATCTTCTTGGTCAGCGCGTCAAAATCCTCATCGGTCAGGGTCTTGTCCGATGGTTGGATCAGCACTTCAATGGCCACCGATTTCTTGCCTTCGCCAACGCTTGCCCCTTCAAACACGTCAAACACGTTGACGCCCGTGATCAGCTTGCGGTCGGCGCTGGTGGCAGCCTTGATGATCGCGCCCGCTTCAACCTGTTTTTCGACCACAAAGGCGAAATCGCGCTTCACCATCTGCAAGGGCGAGAGATCCAGCGCAGGCTTGGTGCGGGTGGCCTTCTTCTTTGGCTCCTGCATGGCATCAAGATAGATCTCAAAGCCGCAGAGCGCACCGGAAACATCCAATGCGGCCAGCGTCTTGGGGTGGAACTCACCAAAGTAGCCGAGCACGACCTTTGGACCCATCTTGATGGTGCCGGAGCGGCCCGGATGGTACCATTCCGGGCCACCCTGCTCGATCTGCACATTGCCCATCGGCAGGCCGCAGGCTTCCAGCACGGCCAACGCATCGGCCTTGGCGTCATAGACATCCACTGGCTTGCCGCCGCCCTTGGCAGCGTTGGACCACATGCGACCAGCACCTGCGAGCGATGCCGTGCCACGGCGCACGCCACCTGCCACGCGGCGCTGACCTTCTGGCGTATCGCCTTCATAGGTGCCGGAGACTTCGAAAATCGCCACATCGCCAAAGCCACGGTCGGCATTGCGCTGGGCAGCGGTGAGCAGACCCGGCAGCAACGATGGGCGCATGTCTGACATATCAGCGGCAATCGGGTTGACCAGTTTCAGCGCTGCGCTACCGCCGCCAAACAGTGCGGCCTGTTCTGCCGAGATGAATGACCACGTTACCGCTTCCATCATGCCACGGCTGGCAAGCGCCCGCCGTGCTGTGCGGGTGCGGATCTGCAAGGTGGTGAGGATCTTGCTGTTGACCGCGCCCATGGATGGCAGCGGCTCTGGCGTGATCTTATCCACGCCATGCATCCGCATGACCTCTTCCACCAGATCGGCCTTGCCGTCCACATCCGGCCGCCACGATGGCACGGCCACCTTGACCACGTCGCCCTCGCCAGACACCTCAAAGCCAAGGCCGGTGAGGATGGTACGGGATTCCTCGGTGGAGACATTAAGTCCTGTGAGGCGCTTGACTTCCGAGAATGGGAAATCAACCACCTTTTTGCTGTGACCCTGATAGCCAACCACCTTGGAGCTTGCAGCCTTTCCGCCGCACATCTCCAGCACCAGTTCGGTGGTGCGCTCAAGGCCGGGCACCATATAGTCCGGGTCAACACCGCGCTCAAACCGATAGCGGGCATCAGTGATGATGCCGAGCGAGCGGCCCGATTTAGCAATGTTGATCGGGTCCCACAGGGCCGATTCAATCAGCACGTTACTGGTGTTTTCATCGCAGCCGGAATGCTCGCCGCCCATGATGCCGCCAATGGATTCAACGCCCCCGGACTCTAAGCCATTGTCATCGGCAATCACTACGGTGTTGGGTGTCAACTTATAGGTGCGGGTGTCGAGGGCGAGAATTTCCTCGCCATCCTTGGCACGGCGAACCGTGAGCGCACCCTTGACCTTATCGGCATCAAACACATGCATGGGCCGACCTTGATCAAAGGTCATGTAATTGGTCACATCCACCAGCGCAGAGATGGGGCGCAGGCCAATGGCAATCAGCCGCTTTTGCATCCAGACCGGGCTTGGGCCGTTTTTGACACCGCGCACGAGGCGATAGGCAAAGCCGGGGCAAAGCTTGGCATCATCCAGCTCCAGCTTCACCTCAACCGAAGTCTCGCCTTCCACCGCAAAGCTTGGAACCTTTGGCTGCTTCAACGTGCCAAGGCCGGAGGCGGCCAGATCACGGGCAATGCCGTAAATGCTGGTGCAATCGGGCCGGTTGGGCGTGAGATTGATCTCGATGACCGGATCATCAATGCCGGCATAGGCGGCGAAAGAGGTACCAACAGGCGCATCTTCGGGCAGATCGATAATGCCATCGTGGTTATCAGACATGTTGAGTTCTTTTTCAGAACACATCATGCCGTGGCTTTCCACGCCACGAATATTGCCGACAGCCAGTGTCACATCCAGCCCCGGCACATACATGCCCGGACGGCCAAACGCGCCAATCAAGCCCGCCCGCGCATTCGGCGCGCCGCATACGACCTGAACGGGCTTGCCATCACCAGCATCAACCGACAAAACTTTCAGACGATCCGCAGATGGATGTTTTTCTGCGCTCAAAATCTTGGCAATTACAAACGGTTTATAGGCCGCCTTGTCATCAACATCCTCAACTTCAAGGCCAATGGCGGTAAGGCGCTCGCAGACCTGATCCAGCGTGGCATCGGTGTCCAGATGGTCTTTCAACCAGGAGAGTGTGAATTTCATTGCTTTTCTCTCAACTCGTGGAATCTCAAGATCGTAAAATCTTCAGAAGTTGGCGTTAGCCCTAGCTCACGCCGAATTTGAGATCTCACGTACTTCATCAATTCAGTAGTATTTGAACTTCCATCTACCTTAAGATCATCACTGTATTTCTTCGTTAATCTTAAAAGCTCTGGATCACCGAAAACCTGAACTCTATCAACAGCACGCTCAATCGCCTGCATTTCGTCCTGCGGACTCACAAAGGACGGTGTAGCAATAGCATCATACGTTTCAAGCAGGTACTTCACGATCAGCTCACGTCTTTTATTGTACTTCTCTCTTCTGGAAGACAATAAATGTGTAAGCCAAGCGACAACAGCCCCGCCAATCACAGCACTTGTTAACGTTAGCGATGCGGTGAGGACAGCTTGCTCCATCAAACGCTCAATCCACCAAACAATGTCGGCACATCCAATGGACGAAAACCGTAGTGGTTCATCCAGCGGACGTCGGCGTTGAAAAAGTCGCGCAGGTCCGGCATGCCGTATTTCAGCATGGCGATGCGGTCGAGGCCCATGCCCCAGGCAAAGCCCTGGTATTCATCGGGGTCGAGGCCGCCGGCGCGCAGCACGTTGGGGTGGACCATGCCGCAGCCGAGGATTTCCATCCAGTCCTTGCCTTCGCCGAATTTAACAATCGGGCCAGAGGAGCGGTCGCACTGGATGTCCACCTCAAACGATGGTTCCGTGAACGGGAAGAACGACGGGCGAAAGCGCATCGTGACGCTATCGACTTCAAAGAAGGCCTTGCAAAATTCCTCCAGAACCCAGCGCAGATGGCCAACATTGGCGGTCTTGTCAATCACCAGACCTTCGACCTGATGGAACATCGGCGAATGGGTGGCGTCGGAATCCTGTCGGTAGGTCTTGCCCGGAATAACGATGCGGATCGGTGGCTTTTGCGCTTCCATGGTGCGCACCTGCACCGGCGATGTATGGGTGCGCAGCACTTTGCGCTCGCCATTAGCGTCGGGCTGGAGGAAGAATGTGTCATGCATTTCGCGGGCCGGATGGCCCTCGGGGAAGTTCAGCGCCGTGAAATTATAGTGGTCTGTTTCGATATCCGGGCCTTCGGCAATGGAAAAGCCCATATCGGCAAAGATGGCGGTGATTTCGTCAATGATCTGGCTGATCGGATGAATACGACCACGCTCGGCAGGCGACGAGCGCACGGGCAGCGACACATCCAGCGTTTCAGCCTTCAGCCGCGCATTGATGGCGGCATCCTTCAGCTCGGTTTTCTTGGCGGTCAGCTGTTCGGTGATCTCGTTTTTCAGCGCGTTGATCGCGGCGCCACGGGTCTGGCGCTCTTCTGGCGTCATGGAGCCAAGCGTTTTCAAAAGCTCGGAGACCGCGCCTTTCTTGCCCATGGCGGACAGACGCACAGCTTCAATGCCCGCCTCGTCGCTGGCGGCAGAAATGTCGGCCAGAAGGGATGTTTTCAAACTCTCAAGATCGGACATTGTTGTCTTTCCTGCCCATGTTCCGCCAGCGGATGTATCGCCAGTATCAAATAAAAAAGAAAAAACCCGCGCCAGTTCTCCCAGCGCGGGTTTCCCAATACCAAATTTCAGTTTGGGACGCGCTGGTTACTTAACCGCGGTCTCAAATTCGTTCTTCGTGCCGGTGTCCTTCAGGTAGGACAGAGCCTTCTTGGAGGCTTCAACCAGCGCGCCGAAAGCTGCCGGTTCATGGATGGCCATGTCGGACAGAACCTTACGGTCAACTTCAATGCCAGCCTTGTTCAGGCCGTCGATGAAGCGGCCATAGGTCAGGCCAGATTCGCGGACAGCAGCGTTGATACGCTGAATCCACAGGGCGCGGAAGTTGCGCTTGTTGACCTTGCGGTCGCGGTAGGCGAACTGCTTGGAACGATCCACCGCAGCCTTTGCAGCGCGGATGGTGTTCTTGCGGCGGCCATAAAAGCCCTTGGCGGCCTTCAGAACCTTTTTGTGCTTGGCATGAGCGGCAACGCCGCGTTTTACGCGTGACATGTCATGATCTCCTTAAATGATCCAAAAAGCGAAAGGGTCTCAGAGACCGTTAGGCAGGTAGTTCTTGATGACTTTCTTGCCGTCTGCTTCGGCAAGTACCATCGTTCCGCGTGCATTGCGGATGAACTTGTTGGACCGCTTGATCATGCCGTGACGCTTGCCAGCGGCAGCAGCCAGGACCTTGCCGGAGGCAGTGATCTTGAACCGCTTCTTGGCGGAGGACTTCGTCTTCATCTTGGGCATTTTGCTACTCCATTGTTCTTGTATCGAAACAGGCAGACGAGGCCTGTTTTCAAGCATAAAGAACGGCCACGGCATGCCCTGCCGGACCGTTCGGACGGGCGCTTATAACCGCAGGCCCGGCAAAGTGCAACGGGATTCAAGTGTGTGAGGCAAAAATCGCTTTTGTGGCCTGCTGACACCAGAAAATCGACGGCATAAGCCAATTATCCAGGCCAAGTGTCCCACCGTTAGATCGGGTGAGCTGGGATCTGACGGCCACCGTTGCGGGGAAATTGCAGCGTGACAAGCAAGCCGCCAATATCGGCCTGATCCAGGCTGAGATTGCCGCCGTAAGCGGTCATGATATCGGCGCAGATTGCCAGGCCCAGACCGGAACCGCCTTGGTCTGCGTCCAGAAATTCGCCCCGGCGAAGCACCTGCTGCCGGTCTTGCGGGCGCACACCTGGCCCGTCATCATCAATGACGATCATCGCCATATCCCGATCCCCAAACGCGCGGACGTGAATGACCGAGGAGGCCCATTTCGTTGCATTGTCGAGAATGTTGCCGATTGCTTCGGCAAGATCGGCAGCGTCGGCCTCAATCGCCAAGCCTGGCTCCACCTCGACATCCCAGACAAGGTCCCGCGCCCGGGCAATCGGGTCAAGAACCTTGACCAGTTTGCCTATCAGACCTTCCATGTCGGTTACCTGCATCTGCTCGACACCAAGGCGGGCAGCCTGCAATTGCCGGTCCGCCCGCTGGCGTACCAGGTTGATTTGCTCGAAAGCCGCTTCACGCTCGGCGGACGGCAAATGCTGCACCATTTGCGCCAACACCGTCAGCGGTGTTTTCAACCCATGCGCCAGATCGCTAGCTCTGCTGCGCGCCTTCTCGATCGCGTGCTGCCGTTCGGTGAGCAAAAGATTGATTTCCTCGACAAGCGGCATCACTTCAATCGGCACGCCGTCATCCATGACCCGCAACTGGCCGGCCCGGACCATCGACACCTGATGTCGCACGCGCGTCAGCGGCTGCAAAATGACCCTAGCCTGGAGCAGCGCCGCGCCTAACAGAACCAGGGCGGTGATCAGCATGACGGAACGCGAGCGCTCCCGATGCTGATCGAGCGGCTCCATCAGATTGGCCAAAGGAAAGCCGGCATAGATGATAACCGGATAGTCTATGCCCTCATCCGAGATTTTGATTTCGCTGCGGAGCAGTAAAATATCCTCGCCATCTGGCCCCTGCGCGCGACTGAAATCGAATGGACCTTCCTGATGCAATCCAGTTCTGGGCAGTTCCACATCCCAGAGCGACCGCGACCGCAGGCTGCGGCCATCAGGCGTCCATACCTGCCAGTAACGCCCGCCGCTGACGGTGGAAAAACGGGGATCTGCCGGTGGTGAGACGATCTCAATCTTGCCATTTTCCACCTTGAGACGGGATGCAATGGTATTGGTAGTGACATTCATCTCGGTTTTGAATTGCTGACCGACATAGTTGATGAACAAATAACCGACAGAGAACCAAAGGACCATCAGCGCCAGCCCGATTGCCAGGAAGGAGCCGACCGCGACCCTGAGGCGCAGCGATCTCAGCATGAATTTTCGTCCGGCACGACGTAGCCAAAGCCGCGCCGTGTTTCGATAGCACTGGCATCCGTTTTCTTGCGGATCCGCGCCACCATGGCTTCGACTGCATTTTTCGAAGCATCATCATCGCGGCCTTGGATCTGAGTGGCGATCTCATAGGCTGAAAATACCCGGCCCTTGTTTTGGACGAGAATCTGGATCAAACGAAACTCCAGCGGGCTGACATCCAGCAAGGCACCATTGAAGGTGACGGTCCGACCGGACTCATCCACCTGAAAACGCCCGGCTGAAAAAAGGGTATGGCTGGTTTTTCCAGCGCGCCGCAGCAATGCGCGAAGCCGGGCCAATAACTCCTCTGTCCGGAACGGTTTCGGAAGATAATCATCCGCCCCGGCATCGAAACCATCGACCCTTTCCATCCAGGACCCTCGCGCCGTCAGGACCAGAACGGGTGTCTGGATCCTATCCTTGCGCCACCGTCTTAAAATCGAAAGGCCATCCAGCCCAGGCAGACCGAGATCGAGAATGATGGCGCCGAGGCCGGTATCCTCTCCAGCCTCCCAGACATCCGGCCCCTTGCTGACCAAGGTCACCTCGTAGCCCTCGCCTCTCAACGTCTCCGCCACATGGCGCCCGATATTGGCGTCGTCTTCAGCCAGTAAAATACGCAAGATTCAATGCTCTCCAAAAGACCGCCGTGAAAGAAGTTACAATCCGCGCAAGATTATATCGTGCAGGGCGCTATAGGATTTTGTTTGTATCGTATTATCCAAAAACCGGTTTCCATTTTTCGGTACGATGCGATGTAGGCTGTCGCTGCAGGCTTTATCGTGCCAGTTTTCCGGTTCGCGCATCCACTTTCAAGGTGCGAAACCGCCCGGACATGTCCTTTATGGTCAGCAAGTAAAAATCACCGTTGGAGAGATAGCGTAAATCCACGTCGATCAACCGCGAACCTTCAGGCAGTTTGAGATTGCCAAGCACCTCTCGTAACGAACGATAGCGGCCACTTTTGACGCCGTCCAGCACCTGTGGCCGGACGATGCTCGGATCGTCATCTGGAGATGAGCCGTTCGGAGATCCGCCTGGACCTCCACCGCCGGGCCTGCTGCCAAAAGGCCCAGGAGAGCCTGAAAAACTAGGAGGGCCACCACTCGGCGGATCGCCGCCTCGCCATCCACCTGGAGGACCGCCTGGAGGCCCACTGCGATTGTCAGAGGCCATGACGAGACTGGTAAAGAACAGGGATACAAGAAACAGAATTGCCGCCACACCTCGACCATAGACGCGGCAACCCTCTGGCCCTTCTTTCGCAAAACATCTCAGACACGAAAGTTGGCGCCGGATTGCTCTGGCGACCTCCTTTTTTCCATCTTCCGTTGAGCTGCTTCTCATGTCCATTCCGGTATAAGCAGAGGGCGACACTGGCTGACAAACTTTAATCGGCGCTCGGTTGCCTGTATTCAGTCATAAAATCCCATTGGACCTCAGATAAATTATCCAGTCAACGCGACGTTTGATGCGCAAGGTGATCCGACCGCATTCTCAGGTTGAGTCGTATAGTGCCATTTGAATATAGAGGCCGCAAACAGCTGTAAAGCTAAATTACAACTTATAAAAAGATTCCTCAGTATTTTTTTAATATTTCGAAAATTTCATGACGAATAATTCAAAATATTTCAATTGCAAATACATTTTAATTTCAGTTGATCTTCTGCACGAAGAAGAAATTACATAATTCATCTGGAATCCCCAAAAAACAGGAATCTATACGTTCCCAAATAAGGAACTCCGCCGTTCCATTTAGAGACGGCGGAGTTTCCAATAGGCTTATAGCCTTGTCGTCACCCAGGGGCATAGGATGACATAACAGACCGGGAACGTTGTGGGGACGTGGGGTAAATCCCGTCTGTTGAAAATGACAATGCCAAAACACCGCTGACATCGCGCTGACGCCATTGTCAGGATTTTGTCAGGTTTACGCGTTCGAAGGCGACAAGTAATTTACGTAAAAAAGCGACCTGCGCTCGATAAAACGCATGTCGCTTTAAACTGGCAGATGCTCGCGGGTCAGACTGACACGCCGCTGGCTTATTTAGGTGCCAGCACCATCATCATCTGACGACCTTCGAGCTTGGGTTCAGCTTCAACCTTGGCAACCTCGACTGTGTCTTCCTTCACCTGCATGAGCAATTTCATGCCAAGTTCCTGGTGGGCCATTTCGCGGCCGCGGAACTTCAGGGTAACCTTGACCTTGTCGCCGTCTTCAAAGAACCGCGACATCGACTTCATCTTCACCTCATAGTCATGGGTGTCGATGTTCGGGCGCATCTTGATTTCTTTGACTTCAACGATTTTCTGTTTCTTGCGCGCTTCTGCCGCCTTCTTCTGGTTGGCGTATTTCAGCTTGCCAAGGTCCAGGATCTTGCAAACGGGCGGTTCAGCATTCGGCGAAATTTCGACAAGATCGAGACCGGCTTCTTCCGCCATGCGGAGCGCCTGGTCCGTCGGCACGGCGCCGAGATTCTGGCCTTCTGCGTCAATCAACTGGACCTTTGGAACCCGGATCTCCCGGTTGGAGCGCGGCCCGTCCTTAACGGGGGCATCGGCTTTGAACGGTCTGCGAATGGTCGTATTCTCCTCAATAATTTCGGATCGTCATATCGGTGATTTCGGAACGTCAGATAGGCCCGATTGTCCCGCCTTGCAAGGCTGGGCACTCTCTCGGACCACTGTTCAAAGGGTGATAGCATAGTTTTTTAAAAAAATCACCTGCTGTCGTGAAGAGAAGAATCTGTTTTATACCAAATGCGAAGGCCGGAAGATGCTCACGCACCCCCGCTTTCAACCGACTTTGAATATCTCGAATGCATCAAAGGATTGAAATATTCGAAACCGGACTACGAACTGCTCTCTTCAAGGGCAATTTGACCACACCTGGAGACAATGATGACCCATGCCGGACAGATAATCGAAACCCATGCAATCACCGTGGGACAGGGAAGCGATGCGCGCAGCATAGCCGCACTGGTACGGGCGCCGGTGGGAGAGAATCGCGCCACCTGCATCTGGCTTGGCGGCTACCGGTCCGACATGACAGGCACCAAGGCAGTGGAAATGGACGATCTGGCCGCATCTCTTGGGGTTGGAGCGATCCGATTCGATTATTCCGGGCATGGCACCTCTGGCGGAGCCTTTCGCGACGGCACCATTTCCCGCTGGCTGGAAGAGGCTCTTTCCGTTGTCGATCACTTCAAACCGGAAAAACTCGTTCTGGTCGGCTCCTCCATGGGCGGCTGGATTGCATTGCGACTGATTCAAGAACTGAAAGCCCGCCCCGACAATCCGTCCCAGGTGTCTGGAATCGTGTTGATCGCACCGGCTCCCGACTTTACTTCGGACTTGATCGAGCCACTCCTTGGCGACCGGGAGCGGGCAGAGTTGGCCGAGAAAGGCTATTTCGAGGAGGTCTCGGAGTATAGCCCGGAACCGAATATCTACACGCGCGCGCTGATAGAAGACGGGCGTGCTAATCGGGTAATGACCGGCATTATCGATACCGGCTGCCCCATCCATATCCTGCAAGGCATGGCCGATCCTGACGTTCCCTACCAGCATGCGCTGAAACTGGTCGAACACCTGCCCGCCGACGATGTTGTGTTAACATTGGTGCGTGACGGCGATCATCGCCTGTCGCGTCCGCAGGACATCGACCGGATGCGCAACGCTATTTGCGCCATGATCGAACCAAAACCGTAAAGGCTAGGGGCAAGCCCAAGCCCACCCCGGGGAGCATTCAGCAAAAATGCGACAAAAACTTCACACTCATTAACGGATTTTAACCATATTGGCCGATTGAGCCGCCCCTCGACCTTGGAACGATTGACTCTCTGCCCTGGGTAATCTTAACTATTTGTTAAGAATTCAAGGGACGTCTCATGACCTTCAGGCTCTCAGCTCTGGCAGCTTTTCTGGCACTTCCGCTGTTTTTCGCGGGCAATGCGGCTGCGGATATGACATCGGCTGTTCCAGCCTCGATGGTTACCGGCGGCATCACCTCGCAGCCCATCGGTCATTATGAATTTTGCCTGCGCTACAAGGCCGAGTGCCAGGTGCGCAGCAAGCCTGCTCCTGCGCGCCAGGTTACGGAGCACGGTTGGGATATCGTTCACGCCGTTAACATGGATGTGAACAAATCCATCACTCCAATGACCGATATGGACGTTTATGGACGTGAAGAATGGTGGGAATATCCCGTTGACGCCGGCGATTGCGAAGACTTTGTTCTGTTGAAGCGCAAGCGTCTGCTCCAGGCTGGCTTCTCGGAAGCGGATCTGCTGATTACCGTCGTGCGCAAAGCCGATGGCGAAGGCCATGCCGTCTTGACGCTGCGCACATCCGCAGGCGACTATATTCTCGACAATCTGGTTGATGACGTCAAACTCTGGAGCCAAACCTCCTATACCTATCTAAAACGGCAGGCGAGTTTCGATACCGGTCGTTGGGTCACGATTGAGAGCGGCAAGGATGTTCCGGTCGCGGCGTTGAAATAGGCCAACAGACAATCGGCACAGACAATCGAAAAAAGGTCCTGGATGTGGAAACACTCCAGGCCTTTTTCATGGACTGTTTCAACCACTGCCGATCAGGATACCTGCGGCCAGCACCAACGAACCGCCCAGCACCACCTGCATGGCCGCACGCCAGAACGGCGTTTCCATATATTTGTTCTGGATGAAGGCGATGGCCCATAATTCGATGAACACCACCACGCCCGCCGTCGCTGTCGCCGTCCAGAAATGCGGAATGAGATAGGGTAGCGCATGGCCCAGTCCGCCCAGCGCCGTCATGATGCCGCAGGCAAGGCCGCGCTTGATCGGCGAACCTCGGCCGGAAATCTTGCCATCGTCATGGGAGGCTTCGGTAAAGCCCATGGAAATGCCCGCCCCCACCGAGGCCGAGAGGCCGACCAGAAAGGTCTGCCAGGTATCGCCGGTGGCAAAGGCCGCCGCAAATATCGGTGCAAGGGTCGAAACCGAACCATCCATCAATCCGGCAAGGCCCGGCTGCACATAGGTTAGAACGAACTGCCGCTTGGTGGTTTCCTGCTCCAGCTTCTGAACATCCTCCGGCCGATGCTTTTCGCCCAACATGTGAGCCACATCCTCATGGCCTTGCTCCGCCATGGCCAGATCGCCGAGAAGCGTCCTTGTGCGGGCGTCCGAGACGTGTTTTTGGGCCTCAACATAAAAATTATACGCAGAGCGCTCCATGGCCTCGGCTTCTTCGCGCACCTGATCGACGGAAAGTTGGGCCTGAAGCCAATCGGGTTTTCGTGTCATGAACCCCTGAACATGCTCCCGGCGGATCAGCGGAATGTGCTCGCCAAATCGCTGGCGATGCATGTCGATCAGCATGTTGCGGTGCGTGTGCTCCACCTCAGCCATATCTTTGAAAACCTTGGCCGACTGGGGATATTGATCCTTCAACCGCTCCGCATAGGCCAGATAGATCCGCGCATCGTCTTCCTCGGAAGAAATCGCCAGCGCAAGAACCTCCTGTTCGGTGAGACTATCCAGACGTCGCTTCGCAGGGGCGAATAAGGAGCGAAACATGATGGCCGATCTCCAATTTAGAATAATTCTAAATTTAGAGCATTGTTCGATGAGCGGCAAGAGCCGTTTTCGGCAATCATCACGCCAGCAACCATCAAGCCAAAGAAAAACCCGCCGGACATTGCTGCCCGGCGGGTTTTAATCTTCTAAACCGCGACGATTAGTCGTTGCTGCGGTTCTTCAGAGCTGCCCCCAGGATGTCGCCGAGCGAAGCGCCGCTATCGGACGAACCGAACTGAGCAACAGCTTCCTTCTCTTCAGCGATTTCCAGCGCCTTGATCGACAGCATGACCTTGCGATCCTTCTTGGAGAAGTTGGTGACGCGAGCGTCAAAAACCTGGCCAACGGAGAAACGCTCAGGGCGCTGGTCGTCACGGTCACGAGCGAGGTCGGCGCGGCGGATGAAGGACACGATGTCTTCATGGTTGACGAGCTTGACTTCGACGCCACCGTCATTGACCGCGATCACTTCGCAGGACACGACAGCATTCTTACGCAGATCGCCGGAAGCGGCGGCATCACCGACCGAGTCCTTACCGAGCTGCTTGATGCCGAGCGAAATACGCTCCTTTTCGACATCCACATCGAGAACAACGGCGCGAACGACGTCGCCCTTGTTGTATTCTTCGATGACCTGCTCGCCTGGACGGTTCCAGTCGAGATCCGACAGGTGAACCATGCCGTCAACGTCGCCTTCGAGGCCGATGAACAGGCCGAATTCGGTCTTGTTCTTGACTTCGCCTTCGACTTCAGCGCCAGCCGGATGGCTGTAGGCAAATGCCTGCCATGGGTTTTCGAGGGTCTGCTTCAGGCCAAGCGAGATACGACGCTTGGACGGATCGACTTCAAGAACAACCACGTCAACTTCCTGGCTGGTGGACAGGATCTTGCCGGGGTGTACGTTCTTCTTGGTCCAGGACATTTCGGAAATGTGGATCAGGCCTTCGATGCCTGGCTCCAGCTCAACGAATGCACCGTAGTCGGTGATGTTGGTGACGGTACCGGAGATCTTCTTGCCAACCGGGTACTTGGCAGCAATGCCATCCCAAGGATCAGACTCGAGCTGCTTCATGCCGAGCGAGATGCGGTGGGTTTCCTGGTTGATACGGATGATCTGAACCTTGACCGACTGGCCGATGGACAGGATTTCCGAAGGATGGTTCACACGACGCCATGCCATGTCGGTGACATGCAGCAGACCGTCGATGCCGCCGAGGTCAACGAACGCACCGTAATCGGTGATGTTCTTGACGACGCCTTCAACAACCTGGCCTTCTTCGAGGTTCTGAACGATTTCAGAACGCTGCTCGGCGCGGGACTCTTCCAGAACCGTACGGCGCGAAACCACGATGTTGCCGCGACGCTTGTCCATCTTGAGGATTTCGAAGGGCTGCGGGTTGTGCATCAGCGGGGTCACGTCGCGGATCGGGCGGATATCCACCTGAGAGCGCGGCAGGAAGGCAACGGCGCCGTCGAGATCGACGGTGAAACCACCCTTGACCTGGTTGAAGATAACGCCTTCAACGCGCTCACCAGCTTCGAACTTGGCTTCGAGCTTGATCCAGCTTTCTTCGCGACGGGCCTTTTCGCGCGACAGAACAGCTTCGCCCAGCGCGTTTTCAATGCGCTCGACGTAAACTTCAACTTCGTCGCCAACTTTCAGCTGGCCGTCCTTGGCGCGCGCGCCAAATTCCTTCAGCGGAACGCGGCCTTCGACCTTGAGGCCGACGTCAACGATCGCGACGTCCTTCTCAATGGCCGTCACGATGCCCTTGGCAACATAGCCTTCGGCCAAATCGGTCTTTGCAAAGGATTCTTCCAGCAGGGCCGCGAAATCGTCCCGTGTCGGGGTAGAAACAGACATGAAATCTCCTAATCGCATCCCCTTGGGAATGCGCAGTGCGCCGGTGGGTTGGTGTTGATAACGGCCGATCCCGCGTCCGCCCTTCATAAAAGGACAACCCGGCGCAAGGACGCTGGTTTCGGCTGGTCCAGACAAAACCGGTCGTCGGTGCTGTCTGCTGAATGCATGCTAATTTTTTTTCAATGCCGCATCGATCAAGGAACGCGCAGCTTGAAACGCCGCCTCTATACTCATTTCGGACGTATCTAGCAAGTGCGCGTCTTCAGCAGGTTTCAACGGGCTGTCGGCGCGGCCCATGTCGCGCTCGTCGCGCCGCTTCACATCCTCAAAAACCGCCGGATAATCGGCCACACCGCCATGGGCGACAATCTCGTCATAGCGGCGCCGGGCGCGCACTTGCGGAGAGGCCGTGACATAGAGCTTGACCGCCGCATCCGGGCAGACAACGGTGCCGATATCGCGCCCGTCCAGCACCGCACCAGGGGATTTCAGCGAAAACCGCCGCTGCGCCTCGACCAGGGCGCGGCGCACGGCTGGCATGACGGCGATCTTAGAGGCCGCCTCGCCGATATCGTGCTTGGACAGAACCTCGCGGTCGAGACCAGCCAGATCGAGCCCCAGCGCCACCTGCTCGGCCACGGCCTCATTATCGAGCGGCAGGCTTTTTTCCAGAAGCGCCTTTGCCGTAGCGCGGTAGGTCAGGCCGGTGTCCAGATGATGAAAGCCGTAACTGTCGGCGATGCGGCGTGACAGCGTTCCCTTGCCGGCAGCCGCAGGACCATCGATGGCGATTACAAACGTGTTTCCCGTCACCTCAGTCAAACAGCCATCCTCTTCCTGTCTGCATACCTCATGTTGCACGGCCCCGTAGCACACCCGAGGTCCAAGGTCATCCCCGCTTCATCGCCCTCCATTCCTGTCTCTTGCCTGTCTCTGGCTGGCGCGAAAGCGGCGAGCCTGCGGATCAACCAGCCAGTTTGCCTTTGACAGAAGCCAGCACAACGATTAAGGGACCGACGACAGTTGGACCGGCCTTCGGGTCCGGGTCCTTGGCGCATGCCCTCTTTTCCAACGATTTCATGAGGCTTTGACAGTGGCGAAGGCAGAACTTGGAACCAAACGCACTTGCCCCGACACCGGCAAGAAATTCTACGATCTGAACAATGATCCGGTCGTATCCCCCTATACGAAGAAATCCTGGCCGCTCTCTTACTTTGAAGAGACCTCGGTAGCCGCCATCATGGAAAAGGCTGAAGAGGAAGAGGTCGCGGAAGTCGATACCGAGAACACCGATGTCGAGCTGGTTTCGCTGGAAGACGCGGACGATGCAGCCGGTGGCGACGACATTCCTGATATCGGCGATGACGATGTCGAAATCGGCGACGACGATGACGACACCTTCCTGGAAGCCGACGAAGACGACGAAGACGACGACATGTCCGGCATTATCGGCGTGACCGGCGACGACGACGAAGTCTGATTCAACAGGTCTCCGCCCCCGGATGACAAAAAAACATCCGGGGGTGCATTTTTTGGCTTGTCATGTGCAAAAGCAGCACGTATGAAGCCGCCACACCGAACGAAGCACTGCTTCACACGGTTCCCGGACCCGGCAAATGTCGGACCCTTATGGGGCTATAGCTCAGCTGGGAGAGCGCTTGCATGGCATGCAAGAGGTCAGCGGTTCGATCCCGCTTAGCTCCACCAAATCTTCTTTGTGTATAGATTTGAATAATCTGCGATCTGTTCCATGAGATACTTCTGGCGCTGAGCAATCAGCGAATCGATTTTTCTGAAAATTGGCGTTTTCTCCATCAGAGCGCTTGTTAACAGTTGCCTATTCTGCCAACGGGGATGCGGCACAAGCAATAATCCGAGCGTCCCGGTTACCCACTCAAAGTCAATTGCAACCAGGCCCCGCGCGATTACGCATTCGGCCTGATGCTCCATCATTGGCCTGAAGGATATTGGTGCTTTTGGGTTGTACATCCGTCTTGACCTTATTATGGTCGGACTGGATTTTGGTTGTAATAAATTAATCTACTATCATTGGTGGGTAAAATTGCGTTTATTGAATTGTCAACGGAGGGTTGGCAATTTGGCTTTTTCCTCATCCCACTGATGAAATGCTTGTTGGGAGGGAACAGATATGTCCTTAGATCGTGAAAAAGCGCAGAGACAATCTCGTGTCGCCACTGCCAGCGGCTGGATTGGCTCCGCGCTGGAATATTATGATTTCTTCATTTACGCCACCGCCGCAGCGCTGGTTTTTCCTCAGCTGTTTTTTCCATCCGCAGATCCGACAACCGCAATCGTCGCATCACTGACGACCTATGGCGTGGGCTATGTCAGCCGCCCAATCGGTGCCTTCGTTCTGGGTCACATGGGCGACGTTTACGGACGTAAAAAAATGATGCTGACCTGCCTGTTTCTCATGGGCTTTTCGACACTGATGGTCGGCCTGTTGCCCACCTATGAGCAAATCGGCATCTGGGCTCCGATTTTTCTGGTCGTGCTTCGCCTGATCCAGGGCTTTGCTGTCGCCGGTGAAATTTCGGGTGCATCGTCAATGATTCTGGAACATGCACCAACCGGCCGACGGGGCTTTTTCGCATCCTTCGCACTTCAGGGCGTCCAGGCGGGACAGATTCTGGCTGCCGCCGTGTTTCTGCCGCTCGCCCACTACATGGAACCCGCAGCGTTCAACAGCTGGGGCTGGCGTATTCCCTTCCTCCTGTCGATCTTCGTGGTAATCGTCGGCTTTGTCATCCGCCGTCTGGTTGAGGAGACACCGACCTTCATCAACGCCAGCGAAAGCGGTGCGGTCCCGAAAGCGCCCATTGTCGAGGCTTTCCGCCATGGCTGGGCCGATATCATCCGCGTCATGTGCATGTCGCTTATGAACGTCATTCCAACGGTGACAACAGTGTTCGGCGCGGCCTATGCCGTGCAGCCAGCTTACGGTGTCGGCTTCAGCAAGGACGTCTACCTGTGGATTCCGGTTCTCGGCAATATTGTTGCCGTTCTGGTCATTCCCTTTATCGGCGGCCTTTCCGACCGTATTGGCCGCAGACCACCGATCATCATCGGCGCGTTGCTGTCTGGCGCTTTGTCGTTTGGCTATCTCTATGCGATCAGCATTCACAATGTCCCGATGGCCATCGTCATGTCGCTGTTGATGTGGGGCGTGATCTATCAGGGATATAACGCCGTCTTCCCGTCATTCTATCCGGAATTGTTTCAGAGTCGCATCCGCGTCTCCTCAATGGCCATCGCGCAGAATGTGGGCACCGCAATCACGGCCTTGTTCCCGGCCCTGTTCACCGCCGTTGCACCGCCCGGATCGCTGAATATCCCTGTTGTCATCGGCTGCTGGACGCTCGCCGTTACCGTGATTTCAGCACTGGCCGCACTCTCTGCCCGGGAAACCTACCGAATCAGTATCGATGAGCTGGGCAACAAAACGGCAAAGCCAATCACCAAGGACGAGTATAATCGTATGCGTGCGCAATCCATGGCAAAGGCGTAGCCCAAACGCACTCGCGTTCAAACACACGTTGCGACAGCATGATGCACCCTTCTGAATGCACCATGCTGTCGCTGTTTCAGACTATTTCTTGACGATCGTCACGAACATCACGCCGCGCACCCGCACAGTCATTTCACATTGCGGACCATCGGTGCGGTCGCAGAAATGCGGCGGCATTTTCAGCACGAAAACCTTGTTGCCGTAACGCTGGATGAAGTCATAGCCAAAGATCTTGGCGCTGGCGATCATCAGATAGCCGCCTTCCTTGACCTGGACATAGAAATTATAGGGGCAGCCTTCGGAATCGCAGTCGGGACCGCGCTTGCCATCACAGGTCAGCGCGCCTTCGTTGACGACCGCATCGACAATGCCATCATTGTTGATATCCAACCGGGTGACGTAGTTGTCATCGAACTCAGCTGTCTTGCAGACCTTACGGAAATGATCCTTCTCGTAGATTTCCGGGTCACTCACCAATTGCTGTTGCGCCAGGGCAACCGAGGCGGACAGGGGCAACAACAGGCACAGGAGCAGGCGAAAAAGCAATTTCACGGCATGAACCTTCGATAGGATTGCGGCCCTATGGCGAGAACGAAAATCTAGCGCATTGCGGACCATCCGCAGTGCCAAAGATCCCGATAGCGTAACCAGCTTGTGCCGCCCTTGCCATCAATCCGGTTTGCGACGGCCCGACTGGCAGCGTTTGGTTGGCAAAGGCAAGAGCGCGCGCTTATTGAAACCGGGAATCCTTATGCCTTGGGTAAGGCGTGATAGTGTAAAACAGTGCGAATCCACCCCAGCGCCGCACATTTCGCGTCCATTTATCGGCAGATCATCGCAACGTCAGGGCCACTATGTCGCTTCTTCTTTATCTGGATTATGCAGGTGTTGCGCTATTTGCCGCCACCGGAGCTTTGGCCGCCTCGCGCAAACAGCTGGATCTGATCGGCTTCCTGTTTTTTGCCACGGTCACCGGTACAGGCGGCGGCACGGTGCGCGATATCATTCTTGGGCGCCTGCCGGTGTTCTGGGTGGTCAACCCGAGCTATATCCTGATCTGCTGCGCTGTCGGCGTGCTGGTGTTCTTCACCGCGCATCTGGTGGAATCGCGCTACAAGCTGCTGATCTGGCTCGATGCTATCGGGCTTTCCGCCTATTGCGTGATGGGAGCGGCCAAGGGAATGGCAGCGACCGGCTCACCCACCATCGCCATCGTCACGGGCATGATGACGGCCACCCTGGGCGGCGTGTTGCGCGATCTGCTGGCCAATGAGCCTTCGGTGCTGCTGCGTCCGGAAATTTACATCACCGCAGCCTTGATCGGTGCCTGTGTGTTTACCGGAGCTTTCATGCTGGCCGCGCCCTTATACTGGGCGTCCGCAGGTGGGGTGCTGGCAGCCTTTATGGTGCGCGGCGGCGCATTGTATTTTGGCTGGACATTTCCAAGATATGGGCACCAGGCCGGGCGCCATCCTGATGACGTGATGTGAACCGGATATGGTCTGAGCCGATCATGGTCATCACGACAGGCTTGGAGATCGGGCCGCCAAGAGATCAGGCCTTGGGACGCAACCGGATCACCACGTCGACATGAGAAATTTCCATGCCTTCTGGCGGCGCAGGCAGGTTGCCGATTTCAATATTGCTGACCGGAATATCCAGAACCTCGTTGCGGCCCTCCACAAAAAAGTGGTGGTGATCCGACACGTTGGTATCGAAATAGGTCTTGTTGCTCTCAACCGCCAGAACCCGGATCATGCCGGCCTCGGTAAACTGATGAAGTGTGTTGTAGACCGTGGCCAGAGAAACGGGCACGTCGGCGGCGACCGCTTCTTCGTGCAGTTCCTCGACGGTCAGATGGCGATCGCCCTTGGCAAACAATAGCGAAGCCAAGGCAACCCTCTGCCGTGTCGGCCGCAGACCCGACCGACGCAGTTTTGCTTCCACGTCCCTAGAGGCTTGCGCCATCATACCGGCGATCTCCGCATTGTCCCTTGAAATCTCACTATCATCGTACTGATATACCTGCTGACGGGCCTGCTTTCAATAGTTTGACGGCGGGTAAATCCAGTGAAAGCCCTTATATTGAGGCAGTTGACCGATTTTAGCACTGGTGGAGTATGGACGCTTCCTGTATTCGGTCGGCGGAAAGCGGCCAGGATAGAGGCCATACGACACAACGTAAAGCGTTGGAATGAATTGGCATCGGCTTCAATTCGTCGCCATCTTGCTTTAAGTCTCCTAAGCGGAACGCCTGAAGGGGGGAATTGAAAGACCGATGAACGAAAAACAAACAAGCTATAATTACGACGAGATTCTCGCCTGCGGTCGGGGTGAACTGTTCGGCCAGGGCAATGCGCAATTGCCGCTGCCGCCCATGCTGATGTTCAATCGCATCACCGATATTTCGGAAACCGGCGGCCCGCATGACAAGGGCTATATCCGCGCCGAATTCGACATCACTCCCGATCTCTGGTTCTTCCCCTGCCATTTCCAGGGTGACCCGGTGATGCCGGGATGCCTTGGTCTGGATGCCATGTGGCAATTGACCGGCTTTTACCTCGGCTGGCTGGGCGAACCCGGCAAGGGCCGGGCGATCTCGACAGGCGAAGTGAAATTCACCGGCATGGTTACGCCATCCACCAAGCTCGTGGAATATGGCATCGACTTCAAGCGCGTCATGCGCGGACGTCTGGTGCTGGGCATTGCCGACGGCTGGATGAAGGCCGATGGCGAGGTCATTTACAAGGCAACCGATCTGCGTGTCGGGCTTTTCAAGGAAAAGGCCGACTGAGCGCATCACCCCCACCAAGCAAAAGGTCGATTACATGAGACGGGTAGTAGTTACGGGTCTGGGCATTGTGTCCTCCATCGGCAATAATGCCGAGGAAGTCACGGCATCTCTCCGCGACGCCAGGTCCGGCATTTCCTTTTCTCCCGATTTTGCCGAGCATGGCTTCAAATGCCAGGTCTGGGGTCAGCCTTCGCTGGACACGACCGACCTTGTCGACCGGCGCGCCATGCGCTTCCTGTCACAGGGCGGCGCCTGGAACCATGTGGCGATGAAGCAGGCGATTGCCGATTCGGGCCTGGAGGAAAAGGATTATTCCGCCAACGAGCGCACCGGCATCATCATGGGCTCAGGCGGTCCTTCGACTCGGCAGATCGTCGAGGCTGCCGATATTACTCGCCAGAACAAAAGCCCGAAGCGCATCGGACCGTTCGCCGTGCCAAAGGCCATGTCATCAACGGCATCGGCGACGCTTGCCACCTGGTTCAAGATCCACGGCGTAAACTACTCGATCTCGTCGGCTTGCTCGACCTCGGCCCATTGCATCGGCAATGCTGCTGAAATGATCCAATGGGGCAAGCAGGACATCATGTTCGCAGGCGGCCATGAGGATCTCGACTGGTCGATGTCGGACCTGTTCGATGCCATGGGCGCAATGTCCACCAAATACAACGAGACGCCGGCTCTGGCTTCGCGTGCCTATGACACCAACCGCGATGGCTTCGTCATCGCTGGCGGCGCAGGCGTGCTGGTTCTGGAAGAACTGGAACATGCCAAGGCGCGTGGCGCCAAGATCTATGCCGAACTCACCGGCTATGGCGCGACCTCGGACGGTTACGACATGGTCGCTCCGTCTGGCGAAGGCGCTATCCGCTGCATGCGCCAGGCACTCGCAACGGTGAAGGGCGACGTGGATTACATCAATACCCACGGCACATCGACCCCGGTTGGTGACAGCAAGGAAATCGGCGCGATCCGCACGGTATTCGGCGACAAGATCCCGCCGATTCAGTCCACCAAATCGCTGACCGGCCATTCGCTGGGAGCGGCTGGCGTACAGGAATCGATCTACGGCCTGCTGATGATGCAGGAAGGCTTTATTGGCGAAAGCGCCCATATTACCGAACTCGATCCAGAATTCGAAGGCGTGCCTGTTGTGCGCAAACGGATCGACAATGCCAAGATCGACACAGTCCTGTCCAATTCCTTTGGTTTTGGTGGAACGAATGCGACGCTGGTGTTCGAGCGTCATAACGGATAACAGCGATGATCGCTTCCATGCAAGGTAAACGCGGGCTCATCATGGGCGTTGCGAACAATCACTCGATTGCCTGGGGCATTTCCCAGGCTCTCGCTTCCGCCGGTGCCGAGCTGGCCTTCACCTATCAGGGTGAAGCACTTGGCAAGCGCGTCAAACCGCTGGCTGCTCAGCTCGGCTCGGATCTTGTTCTGCCTTGTGATGTCGAGGATCTGGCCTCTGTTGATTTGACCTTTGCCGCGCTTAGAGAGCGCTGGGGCAAGCTCGATTTTGTCGTTCATGCCATCGGCTTTTCCGACAAGAACGAGCTGAAAGGCCTCTATGCCGACACATCGAGGGAAAATTTCACCCGCACCATGGTGATTTCCTGCTTCTCCTTCACCGAAATCGCCCGGCGGGCATCAGAGCTGATGACGGATGGCGGATCGCTGCTGACGCTCACCTATGGCGGCTCCACACGGGTCATTCCGAATTACAACGTCATGGGCGTTGCCAAGGCGGCGCTGGAATCCTCCATGCGCTATCTGGCCAGCGATTACGGCCCGCGCGGCATTCGCGTCAACGCCCTTTCGGCTGGCCCGGTGCGCACACTGGCCGGTGCAGGTATTTCCGATGCCCGCGCCATTTTCAGCTGGAACCAGAAGAATGCGCCGCTGCGCCGCACGCCCACCATCGAGGACATCGGCGGGTCGGCGCTCTATCTGTTGTCGGATCTGTCCAGATGCGTAACGGGCGAAATCCATTACGTCGATGGTGGCTATAACATCACGTCACTGCCAGCCCTGGGCGTGCTGCGCAGCAATGACGCAGAATAGGCACTGAATTCACGTTCAAATAAAAAAGGCGCCAGGATCTCTCCCGGCGCCTTTTTTGTCATCGTTCGGCTTATTTCTTCGCCCACAGCACCTTGTAGCGGGCATTGCGGCAGGTCTCGCCATGCTGACGAAAATTGGCCGCCAGGACCGGTTCATAGGCGAGGCCGCGATTGGCCACCATCAGCAGGTCTCCGCCGCCACGCAAAGCATCCGCCGCTGCCTTGATCATTGCCTCTCCAATCGACGGCTCCGTCGCATGGCCTTCGTGGAAGGGAGGGTTCATGATAACAAGATCGTATTTTTCCTTGGGCGGCTCAGCGCCCAGATCCTGCCAGAAGAAGCGCGCCGTCAGGTTAGGGCAGTTGCGGGCCAGATTCTTCTTCGCCTGTTCCAGTGAATCGTAGTTGGCCTCGAACAGGTCGATACGGTTGGTGCGCCGCGCCTTCTCCGCCAGCATCACCGACAGATAGCCCCAACCCCCGCCGAAATCGGCGGCATTACCATCGAAATCCTCCGGCAACCGGCTGACAAGCAGTTCAGAGCCGGGATCGGCATGCATATGGGAAAACTGTCCGGCAAAGGTTTCGAACCGGCCCTCGACCATGACAGGCTTGGAAGCGAGCGCGGCCACCGCAGCAGCCTTATCGTCAGGCACGGTGAACCAAACGGCAATGCCGTGATATTTTGGCAGGGATTGCGGCTCAAGACCAAGGCGGTCGATCTGCTTGCGCAGCGGCTGAATACCGTCTTCCTTGGCACCGGCCACAATGATGACGCCACCGGCCCGGACACGCGCCAGCGCTTCCGCGACGCGGTTTTCGTTGAGACCCTTGTGCTTGCCAGCCAGAACCAGCGCGCCGTCATAGTCCTCACCTGCCACAACAGGAACCGGCGTCTGACGGGCTGCCTCCAGGCGGCGAAAATCGGGTCGGAAACCTTGGACCACGGTCAATTCGGCACCAAAACCTTCCGGTTTCACGAAACCGGCCTCGGCGCCGAGAAACAGGAAGCGTTCGTCTTCGCCCGGCAGAGCAACGGCTTCGGTGACAAAGGGATGAAAAATGGTCTTCAGGGTTTCGCGGCTCATGGCTCGGCAATCTCGTGATTAGAATCTCTCGGTTTCGCGGCGAAACAGACAGTCTCTATTTTCTTTTGTTTTCGTTTGTCTTCGGGAAACCCAGTTTCCACGTTTTCTGACAAACTCCCGGATAAAAAAAGGCGCGGAAAATCTCCCGCGCCTCGTCATATAATCAAACCCGCTTATTCAGCGGCAGCGTCGCCTTCGGCCTTCTTGTCGCCAACGATTTCCTTGCCGGTTGCCTGATCGACAACCTTCATGGACAGGCGCACTTTGCCGCGCTCGTCAAAGCCCATCAGCTTGACCCAGACCTTGTCGCCTTCCTTGACCACATCCTGGGTCTTGGCAACGCGGTCCACAGCCAGCTGGCTGATGTGGACGAGGCCGTCACGCGAACCGAAGAAATTGACGAAAGCGCCGAAGTCAGCAGTCTTGACGACCGTGCCTTCATAGACAACGCCGATTTCAGGCTCGGCAACAATCGAATGAATCCACTTGCGGGCCGCTTCGATTTCCTTGCCGGAAGCAGATGCGATCTTGATCGTACCATCGTCTTCGATGTTGATCTTCGCGCCGGTCTTTTCGACGATTTCGCGGATAACCTTGCCGCCGGAACCGATGACTTCACGGATCTTGTCGACAGGGATGGTCATGACTTCGATGCGCGGTGCGAATTCGCCAAGCTGCGAGCGACCTTCGGTGATGGCATTGGCCATTTCGCCGAGGATGTGCTTGCGGCCATTCTGGGCCTGCGCCAGGGCAACCTTCATGATCTCTTCGGTAATGCCGGCGATCTTAATGTCCATCTGGAGCGAGGTGATACCGGCTTCCGTGCCTGCTACCTTGAAGTCCATGTCACCGAGATGATCTTCATCGCCGAGAATGTCGGAAAGAACAGCAAAACGTTCGCCTTCCAGGATCAGGCCCATGGCAATACCAGCCACCGGCTTGGCCAGCGGAACGCCCGCATCCATCAGTGCCAGCGAGGTGCCGCAAACGGTTGCCATCGAGGACGAGCCGTTCGACTCGGTGATCTCGGAGACAACGCGCAGTGTGTAGGGGAACTGTTCCGGCGTTGGCAGCATCGGGCGAATAGCGCGCCATGCCAGCTTGCCATGGCCGATTTCGCGGCGGCCCGGGGAGCCCATGCGGCCAGTTTCACCAACCGAATAGGGAGGGAAGTTGTAATGCAGAAGGAAACGTTCCTTGTACATGCCCGTCAAGCTATCGACATACTGTTCGTCTTCGCCAGTGCCGAGCGTGGCAACCACGATGGCCTGGGTTTCGCCGCGGGTAAACAGCGCCGAACCGTGGGTGCGTGGCAGGATACCGACTTCCGAGACGATCGCGCGGACCGTTTCGAGGTCGCGGCCATCGATGCGGCTCTTGGTGTCGAGAATGTTCCAGCGAACAATCTTGGCCTGCAGGTGCTTGAAGACAGCGCCGATCACTTCGTTGGTGTATTTAGGCTCTGCACCCTCTGGGAAGAAGTGTGCCTTGACCTTGGCCTTCACAGCATCGACGGCCGTATAACGATCAGCCTTCTGGGTGATCTTGTAGGCATCGCGCAGTTCGGCTTCGGCAATCGAGAGCATTTCGGCTTCGAGAGCGGAATGATCTTCCGGTTCGAATTCGCGCGGTTCCTTGGCAGCCACTTCGGCGAGCTTGATGATCGCGTCGATGACTGGCTGGAAGCCACGGTGACCGAACATCACGGCGCCGAGCATGACGTCTTCGTTCAGTTCCTTGGCTTCGGATTCAACCATCAGCACGGCGTCCTGCGTACCGGCAACCACGAGGTCGAGAACCGACTCATCCATCTCGTCGAGATGCGGGTTGAGGACGTATTCGCCATTGATATAGCCGACGCGTGCGCCGCCGACCGGGCCCATGAACGGTACGCCAGACAGTGTCAGGGCAGCCGAAGCGGCAACCATCGACAAGACGTCCGGGTCGTTTTCAAGGTCATGCTGGATAACGGTCACGACGACCTGCGTGTCGTTCTTGTAGCCTTCCGGGAAAAGTGGGCGGATCGGGCGGTCGATCAGGCGGGAAACCAGGGTTTCCTTTTCGCTCGGACGGCCTTCGCGCTTGAAATAGCCGCCTGGGATCTTACCGGCGGCATAGGTCTTTTCCTGATAGTTGACGGTGAGCGGGAAGAAATCCTGACCCGGCTTCGGCGACTTGGCGGAAACGACGGTGGCCAGAACAACGGTTTCGCCGTAGCTGGCGAGAACGGCGCCGTCAGCTTGACGGGCGATCTTGCCGGTTTCCAGCTTCAGCGGCCGGCCGGCCCACTCGATTTCAACGCTGTGAACATTAAACATATCTTGTCCTTCATATGCGCTGGCAATTTGTCTGCCAAAGGCATCAAAATCGCGGTCAGACGCATCGTGCTGAACCATCACGGGCAAGACAGTGGGAGGCTTCGCAATGATCCCTGCCCCGGAGACATCCGGACCAGAGATCCGCCTTGCGGCGCAAGCATCCAACAATCCTGCCCCATGACAGGCCATCGGTTGTCGTCGGCAGTACCGGCCCATCCGGACTGCCTGGTTTGCAATGCCTTGAGCTTTTCAAAGCTCTGGGCAGGTTGCAACATCTCCATGCGGTGCATGGCTTTTCCCGGATCCATACGACCCAGGCTTCATTCAGTCTGTCAGCGGGCAGAATTGCCGCGCAAACCTTTCAAGCCGGAGCCTTTTCAGCGCCCCGGAAAAAGTACCGGCGGGTCCTTCCTTATCGGAAGCCCGCCGGTCCATTCTTTAGCGGCGAATGCCGAGGCTCGCAATCAGCTTGCTGTAACGGCCTTCGTCCTTCTTCTTCAGATAATCAAGAAGCGAACGGCGGGTGGATACCAGCGTCAGAAGGCCACGACGGGAGTGGTTGTCCTTCTTGTGGCCCTTGAAGTGCTCGGTCAGATTGGTGATCCGCTCGGTCAGGATAGCGACCTGGACTTCCGGTGAACCAGTGTCACCTTCGTTGGTTGCGTATTCCTTGATGAGGGCTGACTTGCGCTCTGCAGTAATCGACATCGTATGTCCTTTCTTGAAAGGGAGGATTAGGTCGCCTGCGGCCGGGATGTCGTCCAGCGGAGGCCATGAACGCACGCATAGTTCTGCAATGCTGGGGCCGCCTATATACTATTCCGGCAGCCAAGGGAAGAGGCGCGCTTGGCCAGCCGATCAAGCCGCAAGCGCGGAGCGTTCCCGTCCAATAACAGACGGGAAAGCTGAATGTCAGGCAAAAACCCGCTTCGGGCGGAACTCGCCCTCGCCGATTTCGCCGATCGCCACCAGCTTGCCACCGGCCAATGCGACCGCTTCCGGTTCTGCCACTGGCGCATCGCGACCGCGCAGGATGATTGGATTGCCCATCCGCAAGCGATGTGCCTGGTCGTCGCTGATCCGGATCTGCGGCAGGGCCATCAGCGCCTCACCAGTGTCAAACAGGAAAGCATCGAGTGCTGCCAACCGCTCGTCACGATCCTCGATCTTTTCCAGCTCCACGAGGTCTTCGAGCGGCACCATCATGTCTTCGGCAAACGGCGCGACGAAAGAGCGCCGCAGCTCCGAAATATGGCCGTAGCAGCCAAGATCACGGCCCATGTCGCGCGCCAACGAACGCACATAGGTGCCCTTACCGCATTCGACCTCGAAATAGGCGCAGTCGCGGTCGGCCCTCAGCAGGGTCAGCCGATGAATTTCCACCTCGCGGGAGGGAATATCGACCACCTCGCCTTCACGGGCCAGATCATAAGCACGCTCCCCGGCAATCTTGATGGCCGAAAACTGCGGGGGGATCTGGTTGATCACCCCGGTATAATGCGGCAGCAAAGCGCGGATCTGTTCTTCGGTCGGGCGTTGGTCGGAGGTTTGGGTTGCCTCGCCTTCCAGATCGTCGGTCGAGCGTTCTTCGCCCCAGGTGACGGTGAATTCGTAGATCTTGCGGCCATCCATGACGTAGGGAACCGTCTTGGTGGCATCGCCCAGCGCAATCGGCAACATGCCGGAGGCCAGCGGATCGAGCGTTCCGGCGTGACCCGCCTTCTGGGCGTTGAACAGCCATTTGATCTTGCCGACGGCCTCGGTCGAGCCGTAATCCACGGGCTTGTCGAGGATAAGCCAGCCGGAAACCGGACGGCCCTTGGGTTTTCTGGGTTTGGACATCGTCTTATTCGTCTTCTTGCTTGTCTTCGTCTGGCCCCAGATCGCGCGCCACTTCCGGCGAGCGCAGCAGCGCATCGATTTTCTGATAATTGTCGAAGCTGGTATCGTCGCGGAACCGCACTTCCGGCATATATTTCATCTGCCGCAACTGGCCACCGATCCGACCGCGAATATATTTCGCGTGGCGGTTCAACGCAGCGATCACCGTGTCATGGTCGCTGACGCCGAGCGGCGAGACATAGGCGGTGGCGACCTTCAGATCAGTCGACATCCGCACTTCGGAAATCGAAATAACGGTCTTTTCAATCAGGTCATCACGCACTTCGCCGCGCTGCAGAACCTGGGTGATGGCGGCGCGGACCTGTTCGCCAACGCGCAACATGCGCTGCGATGGCGCGGAATTTGTTGGTTTGCTCATTATCGTTTCTCATTTGCCTTCAAACAGGCGGATGGGGATCGAACCCTGGGACTGATCAACCTCATCTTCCTCAAGAAGACACGAGGCTCAAACAGCTTTCGTTTTCACGCATGTGAACAGAAAGGCCGCTCGAAAAAGCGGCCTTTCTGGATGGTAACCGCTGCTTACAGCGTACGGGTGATATGCTCGACGCGGAAGCACTCGATGGTGTCGCCAGCGCGGATGTCTTCGTAGTTTTCGAAGGCCATACCACATTCCTGGCCCATCGGCACGTCTGCCACTTCGTCCTTGAAGCGCTTGAGTGTCTTGAGCTTGCCTTCGTGGATAACGACGTTGTCGCGCACCAGACGCACACCTGCGCCACGCTCGACCTTGCCCTCGACAACACGGCAACCGGCAACCTTGCCCGTTTTCGTGATGTTGAACACTTCGAGGATCTCGGCATTGCCGAGGAAGGTTTCGCGGCGTTCCGGCGACAACAGACCCGACATCGCTGCCTTCACGTCATCCACCAGATCGTAGATGATGTTGTAGTAGCGGATTTCGGTGCCGGTGCGCTCGGCCAAGGCTCGAGCCTGAACGTTTGCACGAACATTGAAGCCGATGATCGCGGCGTTGGATGCTTCGGCCAGCGAAATATCCGATTCCGTGATGGCACCGGCGCCCGAATGGACGATCCGGGCCCGCACTTCGTCGGTTCCCAGCTTGTCAAGCGCTGCGACGATGGCTTCGACAGAACCCTGAACGTCGGCCTTGATGACCAGCGGGAATTCCTTAAAGCCGGTATCCTGCAGCTTGCTCATCATCTGCTCGAGCGAACCGCGCTGACCGGACTGGCGGGCAGCGGCCTTGTCGCGGGCCAGACGCTGACGGTATTCCGAGATTTCACGAGCGCGGGCTTCGCTTTCAACTACGGCGAACTTGTCACCGGCGGCAGGCGTACCTGACAGACCGAGAACCTCGACCGGCATGGCAGGCCCTGCTTCCTTGACGTGACCGCCCTTGTCGTTGACCAGGGCGCGCACGCGGCCCCACTGATCGCCAGCGACGATGATCTGACCTGGACGCAGCGTGCCCTTCTGAACCAGAACGGTAGCAACGGCGCCGCGGCCCCGATCGAGCTGGGCTTCAATGACCAGACCTTCGGCAGTCCGGCTCGGATCGGCCTTCAGGTCGAGAATTTCGGCCTGAAGAAGCACGGCTTCCAGCAGCTTGTCGAGATTGAGCTTGTTCTTCGCCGAGACTTCGACGTCGAGCACTTCACCGCCCATGGATTCGACGAACACTTCGTGCTGGAGCAATTGCTGGCGCACTTTTTCCGGGTTGGCCTCATGCTTGTCGATCTTGTTGATCGCCACGATGATCGGCACATTGGCCGCCTTGGCGTGGTGGATCGACTCGATCGTCTGCGGCATGACGCTGTCATCGGCGGCAACCACCAGGATGGCAATGTCGGTCGCCTGGGCACCACGAGCACGCATCGCCGTGAAGGCGGCGTGGCCAGGGGTGTCGATGAAGGTGATTTTGTGGCCGTTCTGCTCCACCTGATAGGCGCCGATATGCTGGGTAATGCCACCGGCTTCACCCGAAACGACGCTGGTCTGACGGATGGCATCGAGCAACGAGGTCTTGCCGTGGTCGACGTGACCCATGATGGTCACGACCGGCGGACGCGACACCATTTCGCCTGCGTCGTCCTTGACGTCGAAAATGCCTTCTTCAACGTCGGATTCGGAAACGCGCTTGACGGAATGGCCAAATTCGGTGGCGATCAATTCGGCCAGATCGGCGTCGATGACGTCGCCCGGCTTCATCATCTGACCTTCCTTCATCAGGTACTTGATCACATCGACAGCCCGTTCGGACATGCGCTGCGACAATTCCTGAATGGTGATGGTTTCCGGCAGAACCACTTCACGCATGACCTTTTCGCGGGGTTCCTGCATCTGGCTGCGGCGGAATTTCTCCTGGCGACGGCGCATGGCCGACAGCGACCGGCCACGCGCATTGCCGTCTTCATCGACAGCGGCGGTGGTAACGGTCAGCTTGCCACGGCGGCGCTCATCCTCGGTTTTGGGGCGAGCCGGAACCTTGGCAGGCTCGGGACGCACGACCTTGCCGCGCACCGGACCGCCACGGGCGGGACCGCGATTTTCATCTTCTTCGCCTTCCGGCTTGCGACCGCGCACAAAGCTCGGAGCAGGTGCTCCGGCAGCCGGTCTTGCACCAGCAGGCGACGGCGCCCGGGCAGCAGGCTCGGCAGGACGCGGGGTTTCCGCGACAGGCGCGACTGGCTCTGCGACAGGCTCGGGCGCATTCTTGGCTTCAAGCGCGCGGGCCTTGTCTTCTTCGGCCTGGCGAATGGCTTCCAGAGCGGCAAGACGCTGACGCTCGACCTCTTCAGCCTGACGGCGAACCTCTTCCTCGGCGCGACGCTTGGCGTCCTCGACTTCGCGGACCTGGGCTTCTGCCAGAGCGCGGCGGCGCGCATCCATCTCGCTGGCGGACAGATCGTGCAGTACCGCGCCGCGCGGCCGGTCGGGCTGGCGGCTCGGCTGGCTCGACGCCTGCGGACGGTTCTGCTGGCCTGGATGGCGCTGCTGCGAATATTGATTTGTCTGTTGAACGCGCTGCGGCGGAGCGGCTGGGCGCGGTGCCTGCTGTGCAGCGGCGACTGGCGCCGGAGCCTGCACAGGGGCTGGCGTCTGCACGGGGGCAGCAGCAGCTGTCGCAGGTGCCGGTGCATCGTCGCCAACGCGACCCTGCGGCTGGCCTGCACGTTCGTCTTCAGGACGGGTCGGGCGGCGCTTGCGCGTCTCGACCACAACGGCCTTCGTGCGACCGCGACCCATATCTTGGCGCACGGTACCCTGGTTCACTCCCGTCGGCTTGAGCGTGAGTGTCTTCTTGCCCGTAACGCTGAGTGTCTTGTCGTCTTTGCTGTCGGTCATTCCGTTCCCGTTCCTTCGAGCGAGGCCGGATGACTACCGCATCAGACCACGCCGTTCACATACTGTCCTACACCACGGAGGCCGGTTTGCACCGGTGACCGCGTCATTGTGGTTTACGGCCAGCGCTACTTGCCATCCGCGGCGAAAGGCCACGATAGGTTTCAAGCAGAGTTGCGCGCTTCACTACACCTTCACCCGCCTGTCCTGCAAGCGCGCAGGCATGGATAAAAGCGTTCTGGCCCATCAGTTCTTGCATTTCCGCCTCGGAAAAGAGCCGATAAGAACGAATTTCCTCATCCGTTTCCATTCCGAGATGCCAGGCCTTGCGGGCCTGGTCCAGTTTTCGAACGCCATCTGCGGCGGCATCGGTGGCGTGAAACACGCCAAGCGCGGCACCGCTGCGGATCGCGAGATCGACCTTGGCCGACCCTGTTACAAACTGGCCCGCCTTGCGCGCCAGGTTCATCATTCCCGCCACCTGCTGAACAAGCAGCCTGTCGACACGCGCTCCCATCTCGGGATCGACGGTGACATCCGTCTTCAAGGCACGGGCGAAAAGCTTTTTCGCCACAGCCTTGTCCACGGCCTCGCGGGAAACGGACACCCAGCAGCCACGGCCGGGCAATTCCCGTTTCAGATCCGGCACGAGCGTGCCATCAGGGCCTGCCACAAACCGGATCAGTGTATCTGGCGTTCCCGGCTGGCGGGTGACGATGCAAGTCCGGTCGTTCTGACCGTCCTTTACCGCCTTCACCGGCTTTGCCGGACGCCCTTCCTCCAAAGATGGATCGGAGGCCATCACGAGCCCTGCTCAGCCTCTTGCGCCTCATCCTCGACGACTTCTGCCTCAGCCTCGGCGGCAATATCCGCTTCGGTGATCCAGCCAGCCGCCAGACGAGCCTGAACGATCATTTGTTCCGCCTCGGTGCGCGAAATGTCGATTTTCGAGAACAGACCCTCGAATTTCTTGGTCTCGCCATCCTTACGCTCACTCCAGCCGATCAGGTCGTCTGCAGCACAGCCGGCGAAATCCTCGACCGTCTTGATGCCGTCTCCCCCGAGCGCAACCAACATTTGCGTTGTCATGCCATCAATGCTGCGCAGCTCGTCGGACACGCCGAGCGCCTTGCGCTTGGCATCCAGTTCGGCTTCCAGCTTTTCGAGATATTCGCGGGCGCGGGTCTGGATTTCTTCTGCGGTATCGCCGTCAAAACCATCGATGGAAGCGATTTCCTCCAGATCGACATAGGCCAGCTCTTCAACCTGGGCAAAACCTTCCGACGCCAGAACCTGGCCAACCATTTCATCGACGTCGAGCGCATCCATGAACAGATTGGTGCGTTCGTTGAATTCCTTCTGACGGCGCTCGGACTCTTCCGCTTCCGTCATGATGTCAATATCCCAGCCGGTCAGCTGTGACGCCAGACGGACATTCTGACCGCGACGACCAATGGCCAGCGACAGCTGTTCATCGGGAACCACGACTTCGATACGCTCGGCATCCTCGTCCAGCACGACCTTGGCGACTTCCGCCGGTTGAAGCGCGTTGACGATGAAGGATGCCGGATCGGCAGACCACGGAATGATATCGATCTTTTCGCCCTGCAATTCACCAACCACGGCCTGAACGCGCGAACCGCGCATACCGACGCAGGCACCGACCGGATCGATCGAGCTGTCATTGGAGATCACCGCGATCTTGGCGCGTGAACCCGGATCACGGGCCACCGACTTGATCTGGATGACGCCGTCGTAGATTTCAGGCACTTCCATGGTGAACAGTTTCACCATGAATTGCGGATGGGTGCGCGACAGGAAAATCTGCGGGCCACGCTGTTCGCGGCGCACGTCATAGACATAGGCGCGAACGCGATCACCGTAACGCATGGTTTCGCGCGGGATCATTTCATCGCGGCGGATAATGCCTTCGCCACGACCGAGGTCGACGATGACATTGCCATATTCGACGCGCTTGACCGTGCCGTTGATGATTTCGCCGACGCGATCCTTGAACTCGTCGAACTGCCGATCACGCTCGGCTTCGCGCACTTTCTGCACGATGACCTGCTTGGCGGACTGGGCGGCGATACGGCCAAAATCCATCGGTGGCAGCGGATCGGCAATGTAATCGCCCAGCTTGGCATCGACATTGCGGTCGCGCGCCAGTTCGAGTGCGATCTGGGTGCCGTAATCCTCGACCTTTTCGACCACTTCGAGCAGGCGTTGCAGACGGATCTCGCCGGTCTTGGAGTTAATGTCGGCGCGAATATTGGTCTCGGAACCGTAACGCGAACGCGCGGCCTTCTGGATGGCGTCAGCCATCGCAGCAAGCACGATTTCGCGGTCGATGACTTTTTCGCGTGCGACCGCATCCGCGATCTGCAACAGCTCGAGCCGATTAGCACTGACTGCCATTGTTTAAAGTCTCCGTCTTCCTGCCTGGGGCATGTTCGCCTGCCAGGCGCGTTATCGGTTATTGGTCTTCGCCGGTTTCGTCGTTCTGGTTTGCAGCTTCAGCTGCGGCCTTTGCCTGTTTGTCGGCGCGCAGCGCATCGCGCACCAGATCATCCGTCAGGATCAGCTTGGCCTCGGCCAAGGCCGTGAACGGGATGGTAAGCCGTGGCTCCTCCCCAGCGGCGACCTGATCGCGCTCCAGAACGAACCCGTCCTGGGTGACATCCGCAATCTTGCCACGAAACCGCTTGCGATTGTCGATCAGAATGGACGTTTCGCATTTCAGCAGGTTGCCCTGCCAGCGCGTGAAATCGGATGCGCGCACCATCGGACGGTCGATACCGGGCGACGAGACTTCCAGATGATACTCCTTATCGACGGGATCTTCCACATCCAGGACAGGAGAAATCGCCATCGACAGCTCTTCGCAATCCTCGACGGTCATCGTGCCGTCCTTGCGCTCGGCCATGATTTGCAGCGTCATGCCGTTCTGGTTGAGGATCCGGACACGAACGAGCTTGAAACCAAGCTCGACGATCACGGGCTCAATGATATCGGCGATACGCCGGTCGAGGCCGGTTTCGGTAATCAGACGTGGCTCGGGCGCCTCATCGGCTGGCACGTGTTCGGACAAACCTGTCCTCCTCGGTATGGAGCTTCATGGTCCATCGCCAACAAAAAAGAGCGGGTCCTTGCGGGCCCACTCTTCATCTGGCGATCAAGAATTTGAACGCCGTATACGCCCTTAGCGCCAACAATGCAAGCATTTCAGAAAAGGCGATCCAATCACCCTCAAACGCAGACGTGAGTTCATTTTGCCCAAATAAGGACTGTTTTCTTGGCTTCAAGGGATTAGGTTGTGCAACAAGCGAGTCGCCTCTCGGTCGGCTGCCCTTCATCGCCCATCCCAGCCTGCAACCGATCGAGCGGAAAACCGTGCCGGACAGAAAATCATCATTGGCGCCTTTCAAGAACCAGATCTTTCTGACGATCTGGCTGGCGAGCATCACCTCCAACTTCGGCGGCCTTATCCAGGATGTCGGTGCTGCCTGGATGATGACATCGATCTCCTCTTCGGAAAGCATGGTGGCGCTGGTCCAGGCCTCCAATACCGCGCCGATCATGCTGTTTTCGCTGGTGGCCGGCGCGCTGGCCGATGGGTTCGACCGCCGCCGGGTCATGCTGTTTGCGCAAGTCTTTCTGCTGACTGTCTCGGCGCTTCTGTCGCTCTTCACGTGGTTTGGCCTGCTGACACCATGGTCGCTTCTGGCCTTCACCTTTCTGATCGGCTGCGGAACGGCCTTGAACAGCCCGGCCTGGCAAGCCTCGGTCGGCGATATCGTCGGGCGCGAAGACCTGCCCTCCGCCGTCTCGCTCAACAGCATGGGCTTCAACATCACCCGCAGCGTCGGCCCCGCCATTGGCGGCCTGATCGTCGCTGTGGCAGGCGCGGCGACGGCCTTTGCCATCAATGCTGTGAGCTACCTGGCGATGATCTATGCTTTGTTTCGCTGGAAGCCGGTCTATCCGAAAAACACCCTGCCGCGCGAAAATCTCGGCCACGCCATCGCCGCTGGCCTGCGCTACATGGCCATGTCTCCCAACCTGATGAAAGTGCTGTTTCGCGGGTTTTTCTTTGGCTTTTGCGCAACCGCGATCCTGTCGCTGCTGCCGCTGGTGGTGAAGGATAATCTCGGTGGCGGTCCACTGGCCTATGGCGGCTTGCTGGGCGCTTTCGGGATTGGTGCCATTGCTGGTGCGATCTCCAATGCCCGTATTCGTGAAAAGCTGAGCAGCGAACAGATCGTCAGCTGTTCGTTTGCCGGCTTCGCGCTGGCCTCCGTTCTAACCGGCATCAGCCATCATTTCTGGCTGACGGCCCCTGCCCTGGTGCTGGCCGGAGCCTGCTGGGTGCTGTCGCTGTCGCTGTTCAACACGGTGGTGCAGCTTTCGACCCCGCGTTGGGTGGTGGGCCGGGCGCTGTCGCTCTACCAGACCGCCACCTTCGGCGGCATGGCGGGCGGCGCCTGGATCTGGGGATTGCTGGCCGAATCCGGCAGCGCAGGCCATGCCCTGGTGATGGCGGCGGGGCTGATGGCTCTCGGTGTCGGCATTGGTCTCGCCTTGCCGATGCCCGCGTTTGCGACACTCGATCTCAACCCGCTGAACCGCTTCAACGAACCGCCTTTGCGGCTGGATATCCGCCCGCGCAGCGGCCCGATCGTTATCCAGATCGATTTCGAGATCGATGACAAGGACGTGCCGGAATTTTTAGAGGTTATGGTCGAGCGGCGCCGCATCCGTCTGCGAGATGGCGCGCAGAACTGGGCGCTGATGCGCGACCTGGAAAACCCTGACATTTGGACGGAAACCTATCACACCCCGACCTGGGTCGATTACGTGCGCCACAACCACCGCCGCACCAAGGCCGACGCCGAAATCACCGACCGGCTGGGAGACCTGCACAAAGGCTCAAAACCACCGCATGTCCACCGGATGATCGAGCGCCAAACCATCCCGCCTGCCGACGACATATTCCACAAACCGCATATCGATCATCATTGAATTATTTTTGGCATGTAATTTTCACACTACACAACCAAATTTAAACGTGCAAACTATTCCTGTTTCAATCAGGGGCGGTTTAAATGGTATATATTTTGGGTGGAAGTGGCAACGATACAATCACAGGCACGTCTGACTATGACAGCCTCAGCGGAGGCCTGGGCGATGACACCATCAATGGCGGCGCAGGCAACGATTCGCTCTCAGGGGATGGGGGAAATGATGCAATTTCGGGAGAAGACGGTTCCGATTCCATTCGAGGAGGCTCAGGCAACGACAGCCTCTCCGGCGGCGATGGAGTTGATACTCTTTATGGCGAAGCCGGCGATGACAGCCTTTCCGGCGATGCCGGTAACGATGTTCTGAATGGCGGAGCCGGGGCCGATATTCTGAACGGCGGCGATGGCACGGATACTATCAATTATACGTCAAGCGGTGCGATCAATATAAATCTCGCGACGGGACTGGCGAGTGGAGGCGATGCGCAAGGCGATACCTTTATCAGCATTGAGGTCATCAGTGCATCGAGCCAAGACGATGTTCTTGTCGGCGACGATGACGACAATGTCTTCAAGGGCGGCTATGGCAGTGATACCATTAGTGGTGGCGACGGCGATGACACGTTAGCAGGCGGCTTCGATGCGGATGTGATCAATGGCGGGAACGGCTCCGACACCGCAAGTTTTGTCGACAACATGGCTGTGGTGGTCAACCTCAAAACCGGCGAGATGAGCGGCGATGCCCAAGGTGATGTCCTGATCGACATCGAGAACCTCATGGGCTCCTACTATGACGACACCCTTACCGGTGACGACGGCGATAACGTTATCGATGGATATTACGGTTGGGACCTTTTGGATGGCGGCTTGGGTGCCGACACACTCAAGGGCGGGGCGGATGGTGGAGCCGCAGTCTACACCTACTCGAACGAAGCTGTGCAGATCAACATCGACACCGGTATTAACACCGGCGGTTATGCCGAAGGTGATGTTTTCGAGAAAATACTTCAGGTCTATGGCTCTGCTTTCAATGACACATTTACCGCCTCGAAAGATGCCCGGTTTGCAGGCGGCCTGGGTGATGATCACTACATTGTCAATAGCACCTCCATTTATCTGATCGAACAGGAGGGCGAGGGCATCGACACCGTGACGACCGGGTTAAACAGCTATTCTCTGACCAGGAATTTTGAAAACCTCACTTACACCGGTACGGCCAATTTCACTGGATCTGGAACGGTGGCCGATAACGTGATGATCAGCGGGGCCGGTGCGGATTACCTGTTTGGAAACAACGGTAATGATACACTGATCGGTGGTGCAGGCGCAGACAAGCTGAGTGGTGGCGGTGACAATGATACATCCAGCTATCGTGACTCGACGTCAGCGGTTACTGTCAATCTGACTACGGGTCTTGCGCAAGGTGGATTTGCACAAGGAGATACGTTTATCTCTATAGAAAGCCTGGAAGGTTCTAAATATAATGATACGCTGACCGGCAACAGAGAAGGCAATACACTGCGCGGCGGCGATGGCGGCGATGTATTGGACGGCGCGGCGGGCAGCGATACGGCGAGTTACCTGGATTCGACCAGTGCGGTCACAGTTAATCTCCAAACCCGCACGCTATCCGGCGGATTTGCGAATGGAGATACCATCATCTCCATCGAAAATCTGGAAGGCTCAACCTATGCTGACAGCCTGACGGGAGACGATCAGGCTAACGTTCTAACCGGCGGAACGGGTGCAGACCTTCTGGATGGCGGAGCCGGTTCCGATACGGCAAACTATAGCGACTCCACCGCAGGTGTGATCGTCAATCTCGTAACTGGCCAAACAGCCGGCGGCTCAGCAGAGGGCGATGTCCTTGTCTCGATAGAGAACATCACGGGCTCCAGCGAATCGGATTACCTGACGGGCAATGATGGAAGCAATGTGCTTTCAGGTGGAGAAGGCGATGACCATCTGATCGGCGGCGGCGGCGACGATCTGCTGAACGCAGGCAGCGGCGCGAACATTCTGGATGGCGGCGACGGTAGCGATACTGCAAGTTACGCCGACTCTTCCGTTGGTATCAGCGCAAGCCTCTCCGGAGACGCAGGCGTCGGCGGTTCGGCAGAAGGTGATGTTCTGATCTCCATAGAAGCGTTGGAAGGTTCCTTTTACGCCGACACTCTCACGGGAAGCGGATATGCTAACGTTCTTAAGGGTGGCGAGGACGCTGATACGCTCTTTGGTCTTGAAGGTGACGATTCGCTTTACGGCGATGGCGGTGATGACGTCCTTTATGCGAACGCTGGCGATGACACGCTTGCCGGTGGTGAAGGCGACGATGCCCTCTATGGTGGTGAAGGCAGCGACGTTTTCGTGTTCAACTCTAACTATGGCAACGATGTCGTTTTCGACTTCGACTCGTCGGCGGATTCGATCGACCTGACCAGCATGGGCTTTGCCACCGTCAGTGACGCCGCCGCCTATGCAAGCGAGATCGAAGGCGGCGTGCTGTTCACCTTCAGTAACGTGGATACGCTGACAGTGTATGGCTTGAACTATGCAAGCCTGACATCCAGCGACACATTGATGTAAAAATCGACTTGTGGCCGGGTTGCTTTCGCCCCGGCCACAAGCTCCTGCGTCAATTTTGATTTCATTGGCCAATCATGCAGTCAAGACCTTTTCCAGCAGGGCAAGATCGACGATTTGCCACATGTCGTTTCTGGTCTTGATCTCTTTCAGCGTCCCATCCGCGTCCTGCCCGGGCCTATCGGGATTTATGATTGCCGTATAATCCAGTCGTTTTTCCTGGGAAATTCGCGCATAGCAGGCATTGATGCAGTTGACCTGCAACAGTTCGATAACCCTGGTTTTGATGCCCGGCTGGCAATAGACCAGGTTTGCCAAGCCTGCGCCATGCGGAGCGACAATCACCTCGGCATCGCGGAAAGCGGCAACCTGTTCTTTCACGGAAAGCTCACCTGGTGTGAGGATTTCAAACCCATGGCTTTCGAGCAACGCACAGACAGCCCTTTCATTGACAACCCGGCGCACATCTCCAGCATCCAGGCGCGAGACATAGATCTTGCGGCTGAACCGGCGATCAACTGTGACACGTTGCGCAAGCGCTTCGAATTCAGCGATGACGGCTGGATGAGGCAGGTTGGCAAAGTCGCCGCCTATCAGATTACTCGTGATGCAGTCATCGACATGCAAAACATGGTGATAGTCCATCTCGAGCAATTGCCCATTAAATCCGGTTAGCGAAAGAGCTTCATTCCTCCACCCGTTCAGACGCGGCATTGCCAATAGAGTATTACCATAATCGCGATGTCTTTTATAAATCAACAGACAGCCGATGGCCTGTAACGTCCAATGATAATAGTTTTTGTACCAACCATTACCAATGACAAGTGGAGATACCTCCTCTATCTGCGATATTTTCGCATTTTTAGGAACCAATTCATCGACTATATCTGGATATACGCCATAGAGCGTGTGTTTGATATCCCCGAAATTTTTCGATTTTATCGCACCGCACCAGCCCAGAACGAAGGATTCCCCAAGCCTGCGAAAGGTGATTTCCGGGCTAATATAACCAAGCGGAATGTCCTGTCGAAATGCCTCCAGCTCGTCGTCACCCTCAGCATCGGCGGCAACGTAAATTTCTGGTGTCCAGGAACGCACTTCAGCGGCTGCGATGTTCAGCATTGTTTTTAAATCTCTTTACTCAAAAAAATGTCGGAAAGCTCCAATGGGAGACAACCGAGCATAGTCCACAACCCGGATAGCTAGAAAGTGACAACGCTGTAGGATAGCCAAACAAAGAGACAAATGAACAGGTTTCATCGTAGCAAATGCCAAGCCGATTGACGCTCACGGCTGCGTTTTTGAGCGTAATACTGCACTTATGGCAGTTCAAGCCCTCAACTTTCAACTTATAATTTTATATTTTCTAAATTAGCCAAATAAATTCCCTCTATGCGATTATATTTGGATATGCGAACTATAGATTCGCACGCAATCAGGGGTATATTATATGGCAACTATAACGGGCGATTCTGGAAACAACACTTTAACGGGAACAACTTCGGCTGATACGATTTCAGGCCTGGCTGGTGATGATACGCTAAAAGGTGGGGCAGGCGCCGACGCTCTCGACGGTGGATCGGGCTCCGACACGGCTAGCTATGCGGGAAGTGCGGCGGTCAACGTCAACCTCAAGACCGGCATCACGTCCGGTGGAGAAGCCGTTGGAGATACGTTCACAAGTATCGAGAATCTGACAGGGTCGAACAACGCCGACACGCTGACCGGCGATGATGGTGACAACGTTATATCCGGAGGCCGCCACAATGACACCCTGGACGGTGGCAAAGGAGCCGATACGCTGAACGGCGGCACCGGCACTGACACGGTAACCTACGCCAATTCAGATGCCGCTGTCCAAGTGATCTTCGATGAAAGTGATAATGGCAATGGCTATGGATTGGGTGGCGATGCTCAGGGTGATAATTATATCTGGGTCGACAAGGTCATTGGATCAGACTTCGATGATACATTTACCGGGATAAAGTCTACCGTTACCTTTTCAGGTGGCAAGGGTAACGACACCTACGAAATTAGCAACGCAAGTTTCACTGTGATCGAAGCCAACGGCGAAGGCAACAATGACACAGTCCTTACGTCAATCAATTATACGCAGCCGGACTATGTCGAAACGCTGAAATATACTGGAACCGGTGACTTTACCGGCACTGGAAACGATCAGAACAATACCATCGTTGGCGGCGCGGGTAACGACACGCTGATCGGCAATGGTGGAGCCGATAAGCTAGACGGCGGATCGGGCTCCGACACAGCCAGCTATGAGAAAAGCGCAGCGGTCAATATCAACCTCAAGACCGGCGAGAAATCAGGTGGAGATGCCGCTGGCGATGAATTCACCAGCATCGAAAACCTCACAGGGTCAGTTTATAAAGACACGCTGACTGGTGACGACGGTAACAATGTCATCGATGGCGGCGGTTCCGACGATGTTCTGGAAGGTGGCAAAGGTGCTGATACCCTGATAGGTGGTAGCAACACAGATACGGCCAGCTATGCTGGCTCCGACGCAGCAGTACAAATCAATCTCGTCACGGGCATTCACACGGGCGGCGATGCCGAAGGCGACACATTAACCACAATCGAAAAAATCGCCGGCTCAGACTTCAAGGACACATTCACCGCATCAAGCTCCATCACCTTCGCAGGTGGAAAAGGGGATGACACTTATGTCGTTGGCAGCACCAGCGTCACCGTCTCCGAGGCAGCAGATGAGGGCAGCGATACTGTCCGGACATCAATTGATTACACCCTAACGAACAATGTCGAGAATCTCGTATACACCGGCTCCAATAACTTCACCGGTACGGGTAACACCCTGAACAACACCATCACCGGCGGCACGGGTAACGACACGCTGATCGGCGATGGTGGAGCCGATCAGCTAAAAGGCGGGTTAGGATCCGACACGGCCAGCTATTACGGAAGCAACGGCGTTACGGTCAGCCTGGCCAGCAGCATCGGCGCAACTGGCGATGCAATTGGCGATACGTTTGACAGTATCGAGAACCTGACAGGGTCGGGCACCGCCGATACCCTTACGGGCGACGACGGTGACAATGTCATATCCGGTGCCAACGGCAATGACACGCTGGACGGAGGCAAAGGGGCCGACACGCTGGACGGCGGCGCTGGCGGCGGTGATACCGTAACCTACGCCAAATCAGATACCGCTGTTCATGTGATCTTCGATGAACGTGATAATGGCAATGGCTATGGATTGGGTGGCGATGCACAGGGTGATGATTATCTCGCGATCGAAAAGGTCATTGGATCAGACCTCAATGATACTTTTACCGGGATAAAATCAAAAGTTACATTTGCAGGTGGCGATGGTGACGACACCTACGAAATTAGCAATACAAGTTTCACTGTGATCGAAGCCAACGGCGAAGGCAACAATGACACAGTCCTTACGTCAATCAATTATACGCAGCCGGACTATGTCGAAACGCTGAAATATACTGGAACCGGTGACTTTACCGGCACTGGAAACGATCAGAACAATACCATCGTTGGCGGCGCGGGTAACGACACGCTGGTCGGCAATGGTGGAGCCGATAAGCTAGAAGGCGGATCGGGCTCCGACACAGCGAAGTATGAGGGAAGCGCGGCGGTCAATATCAACCTCAAGACCAATGTAGCGACTGGCGGCGAAGCGGCTGGCGATACATTCTTCAGTGTCGAGAACCTGACGGGTTCCAGCTACGCCGACACGCTGACGGGTGATGACAACAACAACGTACTCAACGGTGGCGCTGGCAATGACACGCTGGCAGGTGGTAAAGGCGCTGATACGCTGAACGGTGGTTATGGCGATGACATCTTGGTAGGTGGCGAGGGAGCCGACACGCTGACCGGTGGCGGTGACACTGACACGGCAAGCTACGCCAGTTCGTTAGCCGCTATCCAAATCAATCTCGTCACCGGCGCGAATACGGGCGGTGATGCAGCAGATGATATGCTGAGCGGCATCGACAAGATTATCGGCTCAGACTTCAACGACACATTCACCGCATCAAGCTCCATCACCTTCGCAGGTGGAAAAGGAGATGACACCTATGTCGTGGACAGCACCAGCGTCACCGTCTCCGAGGCAGCAGATGAGGGCAGCGATACTGTCCGTGCATCAATGGATTACACCCTAACCAACAATGTCGAGAATCTCGTATATACCGGCTCCAATAACTTCACCGGTACGGGTAACGCCCTGAACAACACCATCACCGGTGGCTCCGGTAACGATACGCTGATCGGCAAGGCAGGCGCTGACGTTCTGATCGGCGGGTCGGGCGCCGATACCGCAAGCTATGCTGGAAGCGCAGCGGTCACTGTCAACCTCAAGACCAATCTTGCGACCGGCGGCGAAGCGGCTGGCGACACATTCTCCAGCATCGAAAACCTGACAGGCTCAAGCAGCGCCGACACGCTCACGGGCAATGACAGCAACAACGTTCTCAACGGTAGCGGTGGCAATGACACCTTGGCAGGTGGCAAAGGCGCCGACACGCTGAATGGTGGCGATGGTTCCGACACGGCAAACTACGCCAATTCCTTTGCAGCCATCCAGATCAATCTCGTCACCGGCACGCACACGGGCGGTGATGCCGCTGATGACACACTGAGCAGCATCGAAGGCGTGATCGGTTCTCAATATGATGACCGGTTCACGTCGGCATCAACAGGAACGCTTTCCGGTGGTGGTGGCAATGACACCTATGTTGTCAGCCAGGGTGCCACAACGACGGTTCTGGTCGAAGAAGCCAGCGCTGGCACGGATACGGTTGAAACAACCTTAACCAGCTACACGCTGAAAACCAATTTTGAAAACCTCACCCACACTGACTCGACCAATTTTCTCGGTTACGGCAATAGTGCCGACAATGTCATCGTCAGTCAGGGTGGCGTCGATAAGCTTTATGGCTATGCTGGCAACGATACGATCCGTGGCGGCAGTGGTGGCGATACCATTGATGGTGGCGATGGAAGCGACACGGCAAGCTACAGCGATTCCACTGCAGCGGTGACCATTAATCTTCTCACGAAAACGATCTCCGGCGGTTACGCAACAGGCGACGTGTTCACCAGCATCGAAAATGTCGAAGGGTCGGCCTATGCCGATACGCTGACGGGAGACACCGGGGCCAACCTGCTATCGGGTGGAGCGGGCGATGACCTATTGATCGGCGGTGCGGGTGCTGACACGCTGAATGGCGGCGCTGGCCAAGACAAGATCACCTATGAAGCGTCGGCTGCGGCAGTCAAAGTTGATCTCAGCACTGGGACAGCAACCGGCGGCGATGCGCAAGGCGATAAATTCAGCAGCATCGAACGTGTCATCGGCTCCAGCTTCAACGACACGCTGATTGGAAGCAGCGCGGCGGAAATGTTAACCGGCGGCGCTGGCGACGATATTCTGATCGGCGGCGGTGGCAATGACGTCCTGAACGGTGGAGAGGGTGCCGATGTCCTCGATGGCGGCGCGGGGAATTACGACACGCTCAACTACTCTGCCGCAACATCGGCAGTAATGCTGGATCTGACGACAGGAACCGGCTCCGGCTACGCGGCGGGCGATACGTTTACCGGGATCGAGGCCTTCACCGGCAGCACTTATGGTGACACCTATACCGGCAGCACCTATGCTGCCGAATATAATGTCGGTGCTGGCAATGACACTGTGTTGGCTGGCTCCGGCGCCGAGAAAATCAATGGTGGCACAGGGACAGATACCGCAAGCTACGACCTTTCCACAGCGGGTGTTTCCGTCAACCTGGTGACAAATGTCGGCAGCGGCGGTTACGCCGAGGGCGATCACTATAGCAGCGTCGAAGTTGTCGTCGGCTCCGCCTTTGGTGACACATTCACCACAAGCACCGACAAGACCCTGTCAGGCGGCCTTGGCGATGACACCTATGACATCGGAAATTCGGCAAGCGCTATTACGGAAAATGCCGATGCGGGGATCGATCTGGTCAAGACCAGCAGTGCCAACTATACGCTGGGCGATAACCTCGAAAACCTCACCTATACCGGCACAGCCAACTTCACCGGCTCCGGCAACAGCGCCGACAATGTGCTGACGGGTGGTTCTGGCAATGATCAGCTGGATGGTGGCACCGGCAATGACGAGCTTTACGGTGGTGAAGGCAGCGATGTGTTCGTGTTCAACACCAGCTATGGCAATGATGTCGTTTTCGACTTCCAGTCCTCGTCAGACACAATCGATCTGACCGGCATGGGCTTTGCCACCGTCAGCGATGCCGCCGCCTATGCAACCGAGATCGAAGACGGCGTGCTGTTCAACTTCGGCAACGGCGATACGCTGACAGTGCATGGCTTGAGCTATGCAAGCCTGACATCAAGTGATTCATTGATGTAAAAAATCGACTTGTGGCCGGGGTGCTTTCGTCCCGGCCACATGCTCCTGTTTCAATTTTAACGTCATTTGGCGATCATGCAGTCAAGACTTTTTCCAGCAAGAAAATGTCGGCGACGAGCCACATGTCGTTTGGGATCTTGATCTCTCTTTGGGTGTTCCGTCTGCATTCTGACCGGGCATATCTGGGTTGAGGGCCGCCGTATAATCCAACCCTTTCGCCTGAAAAACTCTTGCATAGCAACCATTGATGCAATTCGCCTGGAACAGTTCGATAACCCTGGTTTTGGCGCCCGGCTGGCAATAGACAAGATTTGCCAAGCCCGCGCCATGCGGGGCGACAACCTAGGATTTTATTTTACTAAATTAGACGAAAAAATTCCCTCTATGCGATTATATTTTGATATGCAATTTATAAATCAGGGTGCAATCAGGGGTATATCACATGGCGACTTTAACGGGCGATTCTGGAAATAATACTTTAAACGGAACAACAGCGGCAGATACAATTTCGGGCCTAGCTGGCGACGACATATTAAACGGTAGCGATGGTAACGATACGCTAGATGGTGGCGAGGGAGCCGATACACTGAACGGCGGCGCTGGTACTGATACGGCAAGCTACGCCAGTTCGTCAGCCGCTATCCAAATCAATCTCGTCACCGGCACGAATACGGGCGGTGATGCCGCAGGTGATACGCTGAGCGGCATCGACAAGATTATCGGCTCTGACTTCAACGACACATTCACCGCATCAAGCACCATCACCCTGGCAGGCGGCAAAGGAGATGACACCTATGTCGTGGGCAGCAGCAACGTCACCATCTCCGAAAGCACTGGTGCGGGCAGTGACACGGTCCGGGCCTCGGTGAACTACACGCTGTCGAACTATGTCGAAACGCTGGAATACATAGGAGTTGGCGACTTTACCGGTACCGGCAGCGCGCAGGATAACACGATCATCGGTGGCTCCGGGAACGATACGCTAATCGGCAAGGCTGGTGCCGACATCCTGAACGGCGGTGACGGCTCCGACACGGCGAGCTATGAGGGAAGTGCAGCGGTCAATGTCAATCTCAAAACCGGGGTAACATTCGGTGGAGACGCCGCTGGCGATACATTCACCAGTATCGAAAACCTCACAGGCACCAGCAGTGCCGACACGCTGACGGGGGATGACAACAACAACGTTCTCAACGGTGGCGATGGCAATGATACGCTGGCAGGCGGCAACGGAGCAGACACGCTGAACGGTGGTAATGGTGCTGACACCTTGGAAGGTGGCGAAGGTGCCGACACCCTGACCGGCGGTGATGGCGATGACACCTTCGTAGGTGGCGAGGGTGCCGATACGCTGAGCGGCGGCGCTGGTACTGACACGGCAAGCTACGCCAGTTCGTTAGCCGCTATCAAAATCAATCTCGTCACAGGCACGAATACGGGCGGTGATGCCGCAGGTGATACGTTGAGCGGCATCGACAAGATTATCGGCTCAGACTTCAACGACACATTCACCTCGAATTCCGAGAATACCTTGGCAGGCGGCAAAGGGGACGATACCTATGTCGTGGGCAGAAGCAGCGTCACCATCTCCGAAAGCACTGGTGCGGGCAGTGACACGGTCCGGGCCTCGGTGAACTACACGCTGTCGAACTATGTCGAAACGCTGGAATACATAGGAGTTGGCGACTTTACCGGTACCGGCAGCGCGCAGGATAACACGATCATCGGTGGCTCCGGGAACGATACGCTAATCGGCAAGGCTGGTGCCGACATCCTGAACGGCGGTAACGGTTCCGACACGGCGAGCTATGAGGGAAGTGCAGCAGTCAATGTCAATCTCAAAACCGGTGTAACATCCGGTGGAGACGCCGCTGGCGATACATTCACTAGCATCGAAAATCTCACAGGCACCAACAATGCCGACACGATGACGGGGGATGACAACAACAACGTTCTCAACGGTGGTGGCGGCAATGACACGCTGGCAGGCGGCAACGGAGCAGACACGCTGAACGGCGGTGATGGCGATGACAGCTTGGTAGGCGGCGAGGGAGCCGATACGCTGAGCGGCGGCGCTGGTACTGACACGGCAAGCTACGCCAGTTCGTTAGCCGCTATCAAAATCAATCTCGTCACCGGCACGAATACGGGCGGTGATGCCGCAGATGATACGCTGAGCGGCATCGACAAGATTATCGGCTCTGACTTCAACGACACATTTACCACATCAAGCACCATCACCCTGGCAGGCGGCAAAGGAGATGACACCTATGTCGTGGGCAGCAGCAACGTCATCGTCTCCGAAAGCACAGGTGCGGGCAGTGACACGGTCCAGACTTCGGTAAACTACACGCTGTCGGATTATGTCGAAACGCTGGAATACATAGGAGCTGGCTACTTTACCGGCACCGGCAACACACAGGATAACACGATCATCGGTGGTGCTGGCAACGATACGCTGATCGGCAAGGCGGGTGCCGACATCCTGAACGGCGGCGACGGCTCCGACACGGCGAGCTATGAGGGAAGTGCGGCGGTTAATATCAACCTCAAGAGCAATGTAGCGACCGGCGGCGAAGCGGCTGGCGATACATTCACCAGTATCGAAAACCTCACGGGCACCAGCAGTGCCGACACGCTGACGGGTAATGACAACAACAACGTTCTCAACGGTGGCGATGGAAATGACACGCTGGCAGGTGGTAAAGGCGCCGATACGCTGAACGGTGGGAATGGCGATGACACCTTGGAAGGTGGCGAGGGTGCCGATACGCTAAGCGGTGGTATTGGTACTGACACCTTGGTAGGTGGCGAAGGTGCCGACACGCTGACCGGCAGTGATGGCGATGACACCTTCGTAGGTGGCGAGGGCGCCGATACGCTGAGCGGTGGCGCTGGCACTGACACGGCAAGCTACGCCAGTTCGTCAGCCGCTATCCAAATCAATCTCGTCACCGGCACGAATACGGGCGGTGAGGCAGCAGATGATACGCTGAGCGGTATCGACAAGATTATCGGCTCAGACTTCAACGACACATTCACAGCAAACTCAACAATAACCTTTGCAGGCGGCAAAGGTGACGACACCTATGTTGTCAGCCAAGTTGCCACAACGACGGTTCTGGTCGAAGAGGCAAGTGCTGGCACGGATACGGTTGAAACAACCTTGACCAGCTACACGCTGAAAACCAATTTTGAAAACCTCACCCACACCGCTTCGACCGATTTTCTCGGTTACGGCAATAGTGCAGATAATGTCATTATCAGTCAGGGCGGTGTCGATAAGCTCTATGGCTATGCCGGCAACGATACGATCCGTGGCGGCAGCGGTGGCGATACCATTGATGGTGGTGACGGAAGCGACACGGCAAGCTACAGCGATTCCACCGCCGCGGTGACCATTAATCTCCTCACGAAAACGATCTCCGGCGGTTACGCAACAGGCGATGTGTTCACCAGCATCGAAAACATTGAAGGATCGGCCTATGCCGATACGCTGACGGGAGACACCGGGGCCAACGTGCTATCGGGTGGGGCTGGCGATGACGTGCTGGATGGTGGCACCGGCAATGACGGACTTTATGGCGGTGAAGGCAGCGATGTGTTCGTGTTCAACACCAGCTATGGTAATGATGTCGTTTTCGACTTCCAGTCCTCTTCAGACACGATCGACCTGACCGGCATGGGCTTTGCCACGGTCAGCGATGCCGCCGCCTATGCCAGCGAGATTGAGGACGGCGTGCTGTTCAACTTCGGCAACGGCGATACGCTGACAGTGCATGGCTTGAGCTATGCAAGCCTGACAAGCAGCGACACATTAATGTAACGCTCGAAATGCCGCCGAGATCCCTGTCTCGGCGGCATTTTCTTACTTCAATTTTGCCTTCAGGCCCTCATCGGGAAAGCAGGTCGGTTTCAGCCCGTTTTTCGTCTGCCAGTCGCCCAGCGACCGTCGGGTCTTGAAGCCTGCGAGACCATCGGCCTTGCCGACATCATAACCCTTTTTCACCAGTGTCTGCTGCATGGACTGTACGTCGGAGCGCAGCATATGGCCGACATCGCCCCACGGCGCCGAAAAGCTGTCTGAACCATAGGCGATCCGGTCGGCAAGATTGCCGATGAACAGGGCATAGAGGTCGGAATTGTTATATTCCTTCAGCACATAGAAATTCGGCGTCACCAGAAATTCCGGACCATGGGTTCCGGCGGGAACCAGCATCATGGTCGGGGCGGAAAGATCCTGTTTCGGGAAGGATTTGCCGCCAATGCGGCTGATGCCGGTTGCAGCCCAGGCCGACATCGGCTTTGCCAGATCCGGCCCTTCCTGAGCGCAGGAGACGCCGGACGGTATCGTCACTTCGAACCCCCAGTCGCGGCCACGCTGCCAGCCTTTCTGCACCAGGAAATTGGCCATGGACGCCAGGCTATCCGGCACCGAGGTCCAGATATTGCGATGACCGTCACCGTCAAAATCCACCGCATATTGCAGGAAGCTGGAGGGCATGAATTGCGGCTGGCCCAGCGCTCCCGCGCTTGAACTGAGCATGGCGTCAGCAGCGATATCCTTGCCATCAATGATATGCAGCGCATCGATCAATTCGCGGGTGAAAAGCTCCTGCCGTGTGGACATGAAGGCGCTAGTGGCCAGAACATCCACGGCTTCGTAGGGAAGCTTTGCCCGGCCATAGCCGGTTTCCCGGCCCCAGAGCGCCAGAAGAATCGGACCGGAAACGCCGTATTTGGCCTCGATCTTTTTCAACGTCGCGGCATATTGATCGGCCAGCGCCCGACCGCTTGCGGCCAGCGCCTGCATGCGGGCCTCGCGGAAATACGGCCCGGGAGAGGAAAATTCCGCCTGGCTCTGCGGGCGCTGCTTCGACGGCGGGAAGCCGGGTGGCGCCAGATCGGGAAGCGACCAGTCAAGCTTTACGGTCTTCATCACCGAGGTAAAGGTCGCTTGCGAAATGCCGGCCTTTTTGGCTTGCGACCAGAGATCCCGGCTGATCCAGGACTGGAACTGGCTTTCCACCTGTGCTTTCGAGGGTGCTGCCATGGCGGGTGTGATCGTCAGAAAGCAGAAGGCTGCTGCAAGCGCAGCCATAAGGGGGCGGCGAAAATGGGTCATGTCGTCTCCCTGTCAAAATGCGCGATCAAGCGTCGATCTATATCAGCGTGCGAGCGCGAAGTGCCGCCGAGAGCGTACCCTCGTCCAGATAGTCCAATTCGCCGCCCACTGGCACGCCATGGGCGAGCCGGGTGGTTTTCACCCCGAGCCCGGCCAGGTGATCGGTAATGTAATGGGCCGTCGTCTGACCCTCCACCGTCGCATTGACCGCGATAATGATTTCCCGCACGCCGCCTTTTGCCACCCGGTCGATCAGGCCCTTGATGTTAAGATCGTCAGGCCCGACGCCGTCGAGCGGCGACAGCGTGCCGCCCAGCACATGATAGGCGACATTCATCGCGCCCGACCGTTCCAGCGCCCAGAGATCGGAAACATCCTCCACAACGATGATCATCGATTGGTCGCGCCGCTCGTCGGTACAGACAGTGCAGGGATCGATGGTATCGACATTGCCGCAACAGGAGCAGATCTTCACCTTCGCGTGGGCCTCGCCCATGGCCAGCGCCAGCGGCCCCATCAATTGCTCGCGCTTCTTGATCAGATGCAGCGCCGCCCTTCGGGCCGAGCGGGGGCCTAGCCCCGGCACTTTCGCCAGGAGCTGGATCAGTTTTTCGATTTCGGGACCAGTGACTCGCTTTGCCATGGCGCGTTCTTAGCCCATATCTATCGGAAACGGAATCGTCGAAGGAGAACGGCCCCATGAAAATCCTCGCGGTCTGCCTTGGTCAACCACAAACCTTGCCCGGTAAAAGCTACAGGACAGGGATTTTCAAATCGGCGCGGACAGGTCCGGTGATGGTCGATGAACACGGTCTCGTCGGCGATGCGGTGCTGAATCGCAAGTATCATGGCGGGCCGGACCAGGCGATTTATCTGGAAGGCGCACTGACCTTGCAATGGTGGGAGACGCAACTGAACCGGCAGATCACACCCGGCCTGTTTGGCGAAAATCTGGTTATCGACGGTCTCGACAACCGCGATCTTGCTGTCGGCGACCGGCTTTCCATCGGTGATGTGCGGCTGGAAGTGACGGCAGCGCGCACTCCCTGCGCTACATTCTCGGCGAGCATGGAAGATCCCGGCTTTGCGAAACGCTATGCCAAAGCCGCACGACCGGGCGCTTATTGCCGGGTGCTGCAAGCCGGGATGGTCGAAGCGGATATGATTGCAGATTGGACGGCGCGCGATGGCGACAGGCTAATGCTGGCAGAAATGATCGGCAAATCCTTCAAGTTTCTCGATCAGCATCAGAAAGCCCGCTATCTTGCCACCCCCATCGCAGCGCGGATCAGGGCTGAAATTACCAATAGCCTTTAACCCGATGCCATATTTTGTCGCCCGCAGTCAAAAATCAGTGACGGCCTTGACGAATGCCAAACGGGAACAAAAATTTACGGCAAGACTTCTAACGGCAGCACGATCCTGCCTGAATTATACGATTAGGCTCGATCACAGCATTTATCCATGAAGGAGAAACTCATGTCATCGCTCGCTCAATCATCGCTCGCAAAGCTGTCTGCGGTGGCGCTTGTCACCGCCCTCGCTGTTCCGCTGGGCGCCACGGGCGCCAAAGCCGCGGTGCAGGTTGGCATGCTCACCTGCGAAATGAGCCCAGGCATCAGCGCGGTCGTCGGCTCCAGCCGCGACCTGACCTGCGAATTCAAGCCGACCACATCGGCACCGGTCGAATATTACCAAGGCACGCTCAGCAAGATCGGCATCGATCTCGGCTATGTGCAGGGCGGCAAAATGGCCTGGGCGGTCTATGCGCCGGGTCGTCTGGTGGAAGGCGCCTTGCAAGGCAGCTATGGCGGCACCAGCGCCAATGCCGCTGTTGGGTTTGGCGGCGCGGTCAACCTGCTGATGGGCGGCTTCCAGGGTTCAGTCGCCTTGCAGCCTATCGCGCTGGAAAGCACGCTCGGCGTCAATCTCGGTGCGACACTTGCCTCGCTGAAGCTCGCTTATATGCCGCCATCCACGCCAAAGTCGCTGGATAATGGTCCCCCGCTGCGCCATGGCAAGCATTACAAGGGCTGATCCGCCCTTCTGCGGTCTTCATCTCCCCGGCAAAACCCATGCCGGGGAGACCCTTTTATCAAGCGATGTGATTTGATTACTTATTGGCCATCGCCGCCATTTTTTCGGGATAGCGCCCGCCAGCCACCTTCTGTGGCGACAACAGTTCTCCCAAAGCGCGCACCTCTTCCTCGCTGAGGACGATATCGACGGCCCCGATATTCTTTTCCAGATTGGCTATTTTCGTTGTCCCCGGGATAGGCACGATGAAATCACCCTGGGCCAACACCCAGGCGAGCGCCAGTTGGGCGGCTGACGCGCCCTTTGCCTTGGCCATATCTTCCAGCACATTGATCAGCGCCAGATTGGCGTCGAAATTTTCCTGCTGAAAGCGTGGCAATCCCCGGCGGAAATCGGTGTCGGAGAGGCCATCGAGGTTTTTCAATGCGCCGGTCAACGCGCCGCGACCGAGCGGGCTGAAGGGAACGAAGCCGATACCCAGTTCACGGCAGGTGTCCAGCACGCCGTTTTCCTCGGGGTCACGAGTCCAGAGGGAATATTCACTCTGAATGGCGGCGATGGGATGGACGGCATGGGCGCGGCGCAAGGTATCGGCACTGGCTTCCGACAGGCCAAGAGCGCGCACTTTGCCCTGCTTCACCAGATCGGCCATTGCCCCGACCGTCTCTTCAATCGGCACATCGGGATCGACACGATGCTGGTAGAAAAGGTCGATGACATCGATGCCGAGCCGTTGCAACGAGGCTTCGCCCACCGCTTTCACATGCTCAGGCCGGCTATCAAGGCCGACCATGGCATTTTGTGAGGATTGCGTCGTATCGATCTTGAAGCCGAACTTGGTGGCGATCACCACCTGGTCACGGTAGGGCTTTAATCCCTTGCCGACCAGAATTTCATTTGTGAACGGCCCGTAGACTTCCGCCGTATCGAAGAATGTCACGCCAAGCTCAACGGCCCGCGCCAGCGTGGCAAGCGAAGCGCTTTCATCAGCAGACGGACTATAGGCATGGCTCATCCCCATGCAGCCAAGGCCAATGGCGGAGACGGACAGGTCGGAGCCGAGTTTTCGGGTTTTCATGGTCTTCACCTTCTCAATCAGGAGCGATAGAGCATTTCCAGGAAAAGTGGAAACCGGTTTTGCCAACCGGAAATGCGCAAAACAAAGAGCTAGAGCGCTGCTGCGATTCCATGAATTGCAGCAGCGCTCTAGAAACAAAATACCGTCTTTGCCGCGAAAGATAATGGATGCAAATGCGCAGGCACTATTCTAACAAATAGAACAATGAACAGGATTCAATTATCCCAACTGGCGGTGCTGGCAACGGTGGCCGAAACATCGAGCTTCAGGAAGGCGGCGGAAGAACTGGGCATTGCGCCTTCCGCTGTCAGCCACGCAGTGTCGGCGCTGGAGGCCAGCCTTGGCGTGCGGCTGCTGGCGCGCACCACCCGCAGCGTCGCTCCGACCGAAGAGGGGCGGCAATTGCTGCAAAAGCTGGCACCAGCGCTGGCCGATATCGGTACGGCGCTGGAAACCCTGGCGGAAAACAAATCCAATCCCGCCGGACCGCTGCGGATCACCATGCCGGCGCTGGCTGCCGAAGACCTGATCGTACCACGGCTTGGAGACTTCCTCAGCCTCTATCCGGATATCCAACTCGAACTGATCACCAATGATCAGTTCGAGGATATTGTCGAAAAGGGTTTCGATGCAGGGCTTCGGCTTGGCGAACATCTGGAAGCGGATATGGTGGCAGTCAAGGCAAGCGGCCCAATCAGCGGCACGATTATCGGCGCGCCCAGCTATTTCGAAAGGCATCCCCTACCCCTCCACCCACATGACCTGATGGAGCATCGCTGCATTCGCCGCCGCTTTTCCAGCGGGCGGATCTATCGCTGGGAATTGGAAAAACACGGCAAGCAGATTGCCGTGGATGTGCCTGACGTTCTGACGCTGGCCGACCAGAGACTGATCCGGCTGGCGGCGCTAACGGGTGTCGGGCTGGCGTTTGTCTTTGACCAGCGGGTAGACAAAGACATCCGCGAGGGCAGGCTGATCCGGGTGTTGGAAGACTGGTGCCCGCCGTTTGACGGGTTTTACATCTATTACCCCACCCGCCGCCAGATGCGACCGGCGCTACGCGCCTTCGTTGACTTCTTCCGGCACCGGAGCTGAGCCGGATTATGGCCCGCGCGAAGCTCTATCGACTCGCCATGCCTCGTTATTCTGCTCCGGCCTCGTTCAGGCTTTGCATCTGCGCCGAAGACAGTTCCAGTGTTCCAGCCCTGACCATCGCTTCAAGCTGCGACAGGCTGGTGGCCGAGGCGATGGGCGCGGTAATGCCGGGGCGAGCTGCGACCCAGGCAATGGCAACCGTGGCAGGCGTCGTGCCGGTCTCAGCAGCGACCGCGTCCAGGGCGGCGAGGATGCGGTGGCCCTTGTCGTTCAGATAGTTGGTGACACGGTAGGATCGCGCCTTGCCCTCGGCATCCTCCACTTGGCGATATTTGCCGGTGAGAAAGCCTGCCGCCAGCGCGTAATAGCTGATGACACCGATCTCTTCACGCATGCAAAGCTCTGCCAGCGACCCCTCGAATTTCTCGCGGGTATAGAGATTATATTCGGGCTGGATCACATCATAGCGCGGCAGGCCAGCCTTGGCCGCCGCATCGAAGGATGCCTGCAATTGGGCGGCATCGAAATTCGAGCAGCCGAAGGCGCGGATCTTGCCCTCATCCTTCAGCCTGGCATAGGCACCCAGCGTTTCCTCATGCGGTGTATCGGCATCGAAGGTATGGGAGAGATAGAGATCGATATAGTCGGTCTGGAGCCGTTTCAGGGAGTTTTCAACCGCCTCGACAATCCATCTGGCCGAAAGCGCAGGTTTGCCCTGGCCCATATCCATGCCGACCTTGGTAACGATCACCGCCTTGTCGCGCGCGACATGTCCCTGTTTCAACCATTTGCCAATCACGGTTTCGGATTCGCCGCCGGAATGACCGTCTATCCAGCGCGAATACACATCCGCCGTATCGATGGCATTGTAGCCAGCATCGAAAAACGCATCGAGCAGCCTGAACGAGGTTTGCTCGTCCGCCGTCCAGCCGAACACATTGCCGCCGAACACGACGGGGGCGATCGCCAGACCGGAACGTCCGAGATTTCGTTTCTGCATGACAGGTCTCCATGAAAGTCCAAGAGGGAAAATTCGACAGGAAAGTAACGCTTACTGCGTCGATGACAACCAAGCCCTGTTCACAATCCGGGCATAGGCGTTATGTGTCGTCTACCGAAATACGATGTGCGGAGGAAAAATCATGCTGCGGTTTGGAATTTTATCGACGGCGAAAATTGGCCGTGAACTGGTCGTTCCCGCCATTCAGGATGCGGAAGGGGCCGTGGTCAGCGCCATTACCAGCCGTGACCTTGCCAAGGCCCGCGCCATGGCCGACCGCTTTTCCGTACCGCATGCCTTCGGGTCCTATGAAGAGATGCTGGCGTCTGACCTGATCGATGCCGTCTATATTCCCCTGCCAACCGCCCAGCATGTGGAATGGACGATAAAAGCTGCCGATGCGGGCAAGCATGTGCTGTGCGAAAAGCCGATTGCCCTGAAAGCAGAGGACATCGACAGCCTGATCGCCGCGCGCGACCGCAACAAGGTGCTGATTTCGGAAGCCTTCATGGTCACCTATGCGCCTGTCTGGCACAAAGTCCGCGCCCTTCTGGCCGATGGCGCCATTGGCAAGCTGCGGCATGTGCAGGGCTCTTTCACTTACTTTAACCGCGACCCCGGCAATATGCGCAATATCCCGGAACTCGGCGGTGGCGCGCTCCCGGATATTGGCGTCTATCCGACCATCACCACCCGCTTCGTGACAGGCCTTGAACCGGTGCGGGTACAGGCGGTGACGGAACGCGACCCCGAATTCGGCACCGACATTTATTCCAGCGTCAAAGCCGATTTCGGCAGTTTCGACATGAGTTTTTACATCGCCACCCAGATGGCCGCCCGGCAGACAATGGTGTTTCATGGCGATGAAGGGTTTATCGAGGTGAAATCACCGTTCAATGCCGACCGCTGGGGGGCGGAAGAGCTGGAACTGACCAACCGCAACCATAGCGAATCGCAAATCTTCCGCTTTCCCGACAGCCGCCAATATCGTCTGGAGGCTGAGGCGTTTGCCAAGGCAGCCCGGGGTGAAGAGAGCAACGTTGTGACGCTGGAAAACTCCCGCGCCAACCAGCGTTTCATTGATGCCATCTACCGGGCCAGCGAAAAGGATGGTTGGGAACCGGTTTGATCCAACCAATTGCACTGCTTCAACGGCGAAACACAAACCGCGAATAGCCGAAAAAGCTGAACGCCATCGCGGCAAGCGATGCGAAAACCAGCGCCGCGAAAGGATTGAGTGCCGGGATGGCGATCAACAACCCGGCATAAAGACCGTAATTGACCAGCGCCGAGATGAGCCCGACCGAGCCATAGCGAAAGCCCTCGACGGCGAGGCTTCGCCGGGACGCGCCGAAGGTGAAGGCACGGTTAAGCCGCCATGTGACGAACAGGGCCGCCAGAATGGCAAGGGCGCGGGCAGCTAAGGGGCCGAGAGCGCTGCAAGACAGAAGCAGCCATAAAAGCCCGGCATCCACGGCAAAACCCGTACTGCCGACAACAGCAAAACGGACCAGCTTCTTCATGCAGCATCCGCAGCCGAGCGAGCCGGATCGATGACGGGATCAGCCGCTGCCAAGGCGGGGTTTTCAGGTGCGGTAAAGGCGGGCAAGGCGATATAGGAAAGCCGCAAATGCTCGGCCCGCGCCCTCGATAGCGAGTCGAGGATCAATCCCGCGGTAAACAAGAGCTGGCTCATCAACAGCAGCGCCACCGACAGAACCCAGGTCGGCAGCCGCGAGACGAGGCCGGTGGTGAAATATTCGCCCAGAACCGGTGCCATGAAACCGAGGCTTATCACCAGGACCAGCCCGGCCAGCGCCGAAAACGTCGCGAATGGCCGCGTCTCCTTCGACAGCATGGCGAACATCCAGAGGATTTTTGCACCGTCGCGTAAGGTCGATAGCTTGGAATGCGAGCCTTCTGGCCGGCGTCCGTAGTCAAGTTCCAGTTCCACGACCGGCAACTTCAGCCGCGAGGCATGGACGGACATTTCTGTCTCAATTTCAAAGCCTGCCGACACCGCCGGAAAGGTTTTGACATAGCGGCGCGAAAAGGCACGGTAGCCGGAGAAAATATCGGTAAAGCCCGGCCCGAACAGAAAGCGATAGAGCCTGTTGAACAGGCGATTGCCAAGCGCATGCCCCTGGCGTCCGGCATCATTGTGGACATTCCGGCGCGTGGCGACCACCATGTCGGCGCGCTCTTCGATCAGCAGATGGATCAAGGCCGTTGCGTCCTGCGGCGCATAGGTGCCATCGCCATCGGCCATCAGATAGATATCGGCGTCGATATCGGCAAACATCCGGCGCACCACATGGCCCTTGCCCTGCCGGCGCTCGTGCAACACCTCGGCACCGGCCAGCATGGCGGCCAGCGCCGTACCATCAGTGGAATTATTGTCATAGACATAGACCCGCGCCTGCGGCAGGGCGGTACGGAAGCCGCGCACCACTGAGGCAATGGTGCCGGCCTCATTGTAGCAGGGAATAAGGACCGCCACGTCCGGTACTGGTGTCTGGCCCATGAACTTACTCGATACACGTGTTCGGGCAGCCGAAACGCGGCTCCTTGAGATTTTACTATTTCTTGAGAAGGTTAAGGCTAGGTTTCGGACAAGCCGAACAATCGAAGAATCTTGGTCGCATCCCCCCGAAACGGGAGGCCCCGAACAACCGGAAATACCGATGACGTCCAGTTCTTCTCTTCCTGCATCCTCTGCATCATCTCTGGTGACGGCACCTGGGACCGCCCCGCGCCTTCTGCCGGTGATGCTGGGCTATTGCCTTCTCGTCATCGTCGTCCTCTGTGCGACGACGCTGCCTTTTGCCAAGGATTATGTCGGCGCTGACAATGACGATGCCATGCGGCTGATCGAGGTTCGGGATTATCTTGCCGGTCAGGGCTGGTTTGACATGATGCAATACCGCCTGGGTCTGTCGCCCGGCACGCTGATGCATTGGTCGCGGCTGATCGACTGGCCGATTGCCACCTTAATCCGGCTGGCGGGTATCTGGTTTGCACCGCACACAGCCGAAGCCGTGGCCCTCGCCATCTGGCCGCTCCTCTGGACCGTGCCGGTCATGCTGTCGTTCGGTGCTGCCGGATGGGTGCTGGGCGGACGGGTGACCATGCATCTGGCGCTTTGCCTGAGCGCCCTTTACCTTCTGACATCCAACCGTTTCCTGCCCGGCTCAATCGATCATCACAATGTCCAGATCGCCCTGATCGCATTCCTGACCGCCGTACTTTCCACGGCAGCGCCAGGGGCTCAGACTAGGCGCCAGAATGGAACGCGCTCATCGACATGGTTCGCGCTGGCCGGTGCGGCGGCGGCGCTGGCGCTCGCCATCGGCGCAGAAACCACGCCGCTGATTGCCACGGCCTGCGCTATCGTCGCCCTGCTCTGGGCCCGGCATGGTAAAGCGATGCGGACCTGCGCCATGGCCTATTCTCTCAGCCTGGCGCTGTCGGTCACGTTGCTATTTGTGGCAACCGTGCCTGCGCAATCCTATCGCACGGTGACATGCGACAATCTCTCCTTCGGGTTTTACGCCCTGACGGCGATTGGCGGCGGATTGCTGTTTTCCGCTGCCGCCTTTGCCAGCCGGTTTCCTGCCGGTGTTCGGCTGTTCTTGCTGCTGGTGATCGGTGCCAGCGTCGGTTTCTCGGCCCTGATTGTCGCGCCACAATGCCTCGGCAATCCGCTCGCCAATCTCGATCCGATGCTGGTGACGCTGTGGCTGAACAATGTCGGCGAGGCTCGCTCGATCCTTGCCATGGCGCAGCAGGAGCCGGGAACTCTCGGCGGCTTTTACGCTGTCGGCCTATTCGGGCTTTTGGTCTGCCTTACCCAGGTCTGGCGGAAAAACCAGATGGAGGCGCATCTGGCACTGGCGCTCTTGCTGGCGGTCAGCGTCGGTGTCGCGCTGATCCAGGTGCGCGGCGCAATGTTTTCCAACCTGATCCCGATCCTGCCGCTCGCGCTGCTGGTTGCCGATCTGCGCGGGCGTGCAATGCTGCGACCAGCCCGCATTCTCTCAAGCCTTGCCTATATCGCCAGCATTCTTCTGTCGGTCCCTTCCGTGTGGGCAATCGCAGGCACGCTTGCCGTGGAAGGAACGGCACGATTAAAACTACAGACTCGCTCCGGCCCGGCATCCCAGGATGCCAGCCGTGATTGCTCATCTGAAAAAGCTCTTGCTCAATTGGCGGGCTTGGCCCAATTGACGAGTTTAGCGCCGACGACGGTTGCCGCCCCATCGGAAAGCGGCACTTCCATCCTGCGCTTTACCTCGCATCGGATATTGACCGCGCCCTATCATCGCAACCAGGCAGGCATGCTGACGGAACTGCATATCGGCCTCTCGACACCGCCGGACGCCCTTGCTTTTCTGGTGGGTGCCCATGTCGGCATTCTCGCCTTCTGCCCCTCCGATGCACAAACCCGCCAGTTGATCGCCTTGAAGCCCGACGGGCTTTATGCAGATCTGAACCGCAACAGAGTGCCTGATTATCTTCAGCCGCTTGCAGCCGACAGCCAGTCCGGCCTGCGGATCTTTGTGGTCAAGCCGCAGCCGTGAACGGATAGAGTTTAGAAACGGATAGTGAAATCAGGCGATCTTGCGCTGTGACAAGGCCAGCGAGACCATCAGGCAATCGATAAGCCCGACATTATAGGCGATCAGAGCCGTCAGCAGATCCATCGCCATCATCGCAGGCGAAAGAGCCAGCATGACCAGCCCCGCCGTCAAAAGCACCAGCGAAACCGCTACAATCGCCAGGATGCTTCTGGTCGTTGCGGTGGCGATGCCAATTGCCATGGCGATGAGAAAGGTCATGGATGCGATCCCGTATGACAGACAAATCGTGATGTCAGGCATATTGCCATCCGAGAGTTAACGATTGGCCCATCAAAACAGCCAGAACAAAGCCTGTTTACTTCTTTCCAAAAAAAGATGCGTTTTTTTGCAAGCTTGGATAAAACACTGTCATGGCCTCTTTCTTTGACGACGACCAGCCCAGCAATCTGACCGAATTTTCCGTCTCGGAGCTTTCCGGATCGATCAAGCGCACCATCGAAACCGCCTTCGATCAGGTGCGAGTGCGCGGCGAAATTTCCGGCTTTCGAGGCCAGCATTCCTCCGGTCATGCCTATTTTTCGCTTAAAGACGACAAGGCGCGGATCGACGCGGTGATCTGGAAAGGGTCGTTTTCCAAGCTGAAATACCGGCCCGAAGAAGGTATGGAAGTGATCGCCACCGGCCGCATCACCACCTTTCCCGGCTCGTCCAAATACCAGATTGTCATCGAGCAGATGGAGCCGGCTGGTGCTGGTGCCCTGATGGCGCTGATCGAGGAGCGCAAGCGTCGGTTTACGGCGGAAGGCCTGTTCGATCCGGCCGCCAAGCAATTGCTGCCTTTCCTGCCGAAGGTCATCGGCGTCGTCACCTCCCCCACCGGCGCCGTGATCCGCGACATTCTTCACCGGATTTCAGACCGCTTTCCGGTGCATGTCCTGGTCTGGCCCGTCAAGGTGCAAGGCGAAGGTTCCGGCGACGAGGTTGCCAACGCGATCAACGGCTTCAATGCCTTTCAGCCTGATGGTGTCATCCCGAGGCCGGATGTGCTGATCGTCGCGCGCGGTGGCGGCAGCCTGGAAGACCTGTGGAGTTTCAACGACGAAGCGGTGGTACGCGCCGCCGCCGCCAGCGCCATTCCGCTGATTTCGGCGGTCGGCCATGAAACGGACTGGACACTGATCGATTATGCAGCCGATGTCAGGGCGCCGACGCCGACAGGCGCGGCTGAAATGGCCGTGCCGGTCAAGGCGGATCTGGAAGCGCAACTGGCCGGGCTTGCTGCCCGATTGGCAGGCGCCGTCAACCGCCAGATGGATCATCGCCGCCAGAACCTGCGGGCGCTGGCCCGCGCCCTGCCCTCCCTTGATCAATTGCTGGCGCTGCCCCGCCGCCGTTTTGATGAGGCCGCCAGCGGTCTTGGCCGTAGCCTGGAACTCAATACCATGACCAAGCGGCAAAGTTACGAGCGGGCCGCCGCCAAATTGTCGCCTGATATGCTTGTGCGCCGCCTGGTGGAACGTCGCCAGCGTGTCAACGAACGCGCCGCCCTTGCCGACCGGATCATCGAGCGGCTGATCGAGCGGCAAAAAGCCCATCTCGGACGGATCGATGCAACATTGACGGCGGTCCCGGCCCGGCTGAAGGCCCAAACGGGACGCTCGAGGGACCGGCTGGACAGCTTTTCGCGCCGGGCCGACAGCGCTGTTATCAACGATCTTCGCCGCGCCCGCTCCACGGTGTCGGCCCATGACCGGATGCTGCAATCGCTGTCCTACAAAAATGTCCTGATGCGCGGCTATGCCGTGATCCGTGGGGAGGATGACAGGCCCCTGTCGCGTGCGGCAGGTCTTGAGGATGGGCGGGCCATCGCCATCGAATTTGCCGATGGCCGGGTTTCCGCCGTGACCGGTGATGGTGATAAGGCGTCACCTTCACCGCAAGCCGCTCCTGCCACGACAGCCCCAGCAAAACCGAATCCCCCGCCCAAATTGCCGAAAAAATCGGAGTCACCCGCCGGACAGGGTAGCCTTTTCTAACAAAAACGGCGCAAACGGCACCGTGATGAGCGACAAAATGGACGTTTGAACGCGGTGCCGCACGGACAGAGATTACGGTGCGGATACAAGGCTTTGGACCCCTTCGCCATAGTCCGGAATAAAGGCGGATCATAATAAATTCAAAGCTTTGGTTGACATGCATGCCTTTAGGGGGTATCTATTGGTCATCGATATTTGCTTGCTGAGCTTTGGTTACCGCGCAATTAGCACCGCGCCCTGAACGAACCTTCCTTTCAAAAATCGCTATCCTCATCCACGGCGTTTTGCGCTATGGTCACTCAATATGCTATGAAAGGGTTCATCATGACCACTGGCACAGTTAAATGGTTTAATTCCACTAAGGGCTTCGGCTTCATTCAGCCTGACAACGGCGGCCCGGATGCATTCGTGCATATCTCTGCTGTTGAACGCGCTGGTATGCGTGAAATCGTCGAAGGCCAGAAGATCGCCTACGACATGGAACGCGACAACAAGTCCGGCAAGATGTCGGCCTGTAATCTCCAGGCTGCTTAATATAGGGTTCGGCTTTCCTTTGACCACGGATGTACTGGCATTGTTGAGAGCATGATCCAACCAAGGTCAGGCAGTTTGCCTGGCCTTTTTTATTGCCTGCCGCGCCGTCGCAGACCGCGCTCACACGATTTCCTGTTGCATAACGTCTTGCGCCCGGTTTGGGTCGCACATGAAATATGCAGCAGATGGTATGCGAAGAGACCGTGAAGATGGCAATTTCTATGCCGTTTGCAAACATCTCAAGTCCTTGTTGTCTTTGAGATATCTGCATGTCTTCAGGGCGAGGATGTGATCTGCATCTTTGGGCCTTCGTAATAAGTGTCACAGCGGCCTCACGTACACCTGGATGTACACGGCGCAGAATGTCGTAGCGTTTTTTGCGCGCCATGCCCGGCACGCGGCGCTGCCACCCAGAAAGGCGCGACCCCATGGCAGAAAACTATAGTAAATCACGTCAGCAGGCGGAAATCGCTTTTGACAAGGAGCAGTCGCAATTCTTCGCGCGCGGTCGTGCCGTGGAAGAACAGGATTCGCTCGTGCTTGCCCGTGAAGAAAAAACCCTCAGGCTGCGCGAAGCACGGCTTGCCAAGGAGTTGCAGGACCAGCAGATGGCTGACGCCGCGACCGCTGCCAAATCGACCCGAAAAGCCTGATTTGCAGGCCCTATCTACAACTGGAACATCTCTTTGAAAAATAGCCGGAAAAATGAAGTCGTCGACCGCCGTACCACCGCTGCCGACGCAAAGGCCGCTCTCCTTCAGGCCTATAAGGCCGCGCAGGAAGCGTCGGAACCAACCCGTCTTGCCCGCCAGGCAGAGCGCCAGGCGATAGCCGAGGCCAGAGAAGCACGGCGCGCCGAGCGCGAACAGACAAAATTGCAGGAACAGCAACAGCTTGCAGCCGAGACAGCTGCTCGTGAAGCGGCGATTGCCGCTGAAGCAACAGCTGAAGCCGATGCCCGCGACGCCGCTGAAAAAGCCAGAATTTCCCGTCTGCTTGAAGACGAAGCCACCCGCAAGGCGCAACGCGATCAGCGTTATGCCAACCGTAAGGCCAGACAGGGCTGATCGGCCCTATTGCATAATTCTTTAAACCGGAATCGGCTTGAAGAGAAAATTATGCAACAAATTCAAAGTTTTATAGAGAATTTCGCGCACCATATATGATGCGCGGGTCTCTATTTAGATGAAATCGGCCTGCGTTTATCAAACGCAGGCCGAATGCATTTTCAGGCCCATTCGCCCTTGCGCATCACGGGCACCGTTGTGCCATCCGCTTTCACGCCGTCAATATCGACCTTGTCGGAACCGATCATCCAGTCGATATGGATCAACGACGAATTGCCGCCTTGGGCTATGATCTGCTCCGGCGTCAGCGACGCCCCGTCCAGGAAGCATTTGGAATAGCATTGGCCAAGCGCGATATGGCACGAGGCGTTTTCGTCAAACAGCGTGTTGTAGAACAGGATGCCGGACGCCGAAATCGGCGATGAATGCGGCACCAGGGCCACTTCTCCCAAACGCCGCGCGCCCTCGTCAGTGTCCAAGACCTTATTGAGCACTTCCTCGCCGCGCGAAGCCTTGGCCTCGACGATCCGACCCGCTTCGAACCGCACCTGGATATTGTCGATCAGCGTGCCCTGATGCGACAACGGCTTGGTGGAGGAAACCACACCGTCCACTTTCAGCGCGTGCGGCGTGGTGAACACCTCTTCCGTTGGAATATTCGGATTGCAGGTAATGCCATTCTTGGCCGTGGAGGCGCCCCCGTGCCATTCGTGGCCATCGGCCAGGCCAACCCGCAGATCCGTGCCGGGGCCGGTAAAATGCAGACTGGAGAACCGCTCGCCATTCAACCAGGCCGAACGCTTGGCCAGTTCGCCATTATGGGCCATCCAGGCCGCGACCGGATCGGGCTGATCGACCCGGGACGCGGCAAAAATCGCATCCGCCAGCTTTTTCACCGCCTCATCCAGGGGCAGATCCGGAAACACCTGTGCTGCCCAGGACGGGTTGGGATATGAGGAGATATTCCAGTTGATGTCGAAATTGGAAATCGGCTCCAAGGCAGGCTTATAGGCAATTGAATTGGCCTTGTTGGCCCGCGCCACCTTGGCCGGGTCCTGGCTGGCGAGCAGCATGGGATTGTCGCCGGAAATCGCCAACCGCGCAGCACCCCCCGCATAGGCTTTGGCCATACCCTCGTAAAGCCAACCGGAAGCCCGATCGAAACTGGCATCCGAGCCATGGGCATAGCGGGCCAGCGTCGTCTCTTCATCCGAATAGAAAGTCGTCACAAGACCGGCACCGGCCATATAGGCATGGCGAGTAATGTTGCGCACAAGCGGCAGCGCGTTGAGCGGCGCGGTGATCACCAGATCTTGGCCCGGTGCCAGCCGCAGGCCAACCTTGACGGCCACTTCGGCCAGTTTGTCGAGCTTTACCGGATCGATGGAGTTTGAGAGGTCAGGCAGGGTCATGCATTTTTTTCCTGGTTTTCGAAACGAAAGCACCTACGCTTTTCAATCGCGCAGAGGCCGCAGTGGCTTCCGGTTGCGTCAATCCGGTCCCCACCGGTACCGGATCAGCGGTGAGCTAAAGACCCACGTGATCACGAGACAGAGATAGGTCATTTCATACAGAATTGAAGGCAAAAACACAGCCAACCAATCAAACGTCAGGCAATCACAGGCGCGGCAATGGCGTTGAGCGCGACTTGCGCCGCCTTTGGCTCCAACCGGACCTGTAAGCCACGCTGGCCACCATTGAGATAGACATGCGGCTCGTCGAGTGCCGACAATTCGATCACGGTCGGCACCAGTTTTTTCTGGCCGAAAGGGCTGATGCCGCCGACAACGAAGCCGGTGAGCTTTTCGGCGGCGGTGGGCTTCATCATCGCGGCATGTTTACCGCCGATGGCGGCGGCCAGTTTCTTCATGCTGACCTCTTGGTCGGAGGGCAGGACGACGCAGACAGGCTTGCCATCCACTTCCGCCATCAGGGTTTTCAACACCCGGCGCGGCTCCTCGCCAATCGCTTCCGCCGCTTGCAAACCGATCCGCTCGGCGTTCGGATCGTAATCGTAGTGATGCACGGTAAAGGCAAGACCAGCCTTTTCCATTGCCAGCGTGGCGCGGGTCGATTTCGACATTGTTTGCCTCTTTACAGCGATGTGCACCCTGGACCATCGAACCGAAAGTTAAGAACTGGTATTGGCGAAAACAGTCTGATACTGCTCCGGCTTGAAGCCCACCGTCAGCGCCCCGTCCGTGTCCAGAACCGGTCGCTTGATCATAGACGGTTGCGCCAACATCAGATCCAGAGCCTTTTCCTCATTCATATCGGCCTTGGCTTCATCAGGAAGCTTCTTGAACGTCGTACCCGCCCGGTTCAACAATACCTCCCAGCCAAGCTTGGCACTCCAGGCCTGAAGGCTGGCGCGGTCTATACCCTTGGCCTTGTAGTCGTGAAAAGCATAATCGATACCCGCCGTCTCCAGCCAGGTCCGCGCCTTTTTCATCGTGTCGCAATTCTTGATGCCATAAAGCGTGATCGTCATGGGAGCCACCTCATCCTTGTTGCCCCATGCCTATCAAAAACGGGCGCTGTTGCAAGCTCCGCAGCACCTGGATTTCATCACTCAAAGGGTGCGATCTCAACGAGGCCTGACGTCCGTCAAGGTAAAATATATCTTTCCGGCAATGTCGGTTTCATCAGTATTTCCTTAAAGATTTCGGCCTAGCTTTTGCCCTGGCAGCAAAACGGACGAAAGCTCGAGCCGGCTGCCAAAGATCGATGGGACAGGCCGGGCGCAACGATGTGTGCGCATCCAAGCCATTGCCCGTTCAAGCTGAAGCCATAGCGACCATGGATGAAGCCATGTGCGCCTGACCTGTGTGACCATGATGGATACTGCATCAATTGCGAGAGACGGTGTTTTGCTTTCCTCCGCGCCTTCCGCCCAGGCCTATCCTGTGGAACGGACTGTGCGGCTCGGAGCGGCACATGACGACAGCCAGCAGATCGGGTTCCTGTTCTCCACCCCTCAACGCCAGCTGCCGAGGGAGGAAATTCCACCACTTTCTGCGGAAATGATCGAGGAAATTGCCGAGATCAAGGCAGACGACGTCAAGGAAGAAGAGCGACTGCCGGCCAATTGGCTTGATGCCATGTCCTCAAGCGAGGAGGACGGATCACCGGTTATCGAGCGTCCTTCGGGCTTCCTTGCCGACGATAATGGTCTCTATCGCATGTTCCTGCCCGACACCGTTTGAAGCAGAAACCCCAAAGAGCACTTCAGAATTGACCACCGATTGACGCCATCGCATCACATATCCATGCGATGCGGCGTCCTGGCTTTTGCTTTGATTTCGTCAAAGCTCCATTCTTTCAGCAGGCGGCCATTTTCCCAAACCGGCTGCAAATGATTGGTGCGACGGCCTAGGTCCTCCAAAGCAATGGAGGCAAACTCGCCTCCTTCCACGATGACGGCGCGACGCCCAGGTTCCGGCAGGCGTTCCTGCATCGTGACCGGGCGGCGGGAAATGGGACGCCAGCGCTCCTGCCCGTCCATGATGGCACTGCATTTCATCGTGAAGGAATAGGTGGAGCGGCTGACCTTCTGCAATTGCGATGCGCCGATGCCGAAGGAAATATTTTCCGCTGAAAAGCCCATGGCTTCCAGCCGACCGAGGATCATGGTGATATCGCGCAACGACACGCCATCCGCCTGCAAGACCCGAACCTTGTCATCCAGAACCTTGTAGCCTTTGGCATTCAAGCGCGTGCCGAACTGATAGGCGAGCTGGGCCACCGTCTGGACCGGAACATCGATCGGATCACCACTATCGGGCCGTACAATCAGCCTGCCGGGCTTGGAGCGCACTTTCTGTTGCAACGTTTTGCCCCAGATTTCGGACACCGCATTGTGAATGTCATAGCTGTCCGAGACCACTGAATAGGCCGGATAATCGCCGAACCGGTCGATCATATTGGCGAAGGACTGCACTTCCTGGTCCTGGCCCCAGGCGATCATGGTCGTATGTTCCGAGGCCGGAATCGAGAGACCGGCCATCTCAGCACCATAATAGCGGCGGGCGTAGAGCACGGCTTCCAGCGTATCGGTGTGGTCGAAATGCAGCAGGTTGGCCACACCGCCCAATCCGGCCTGTTCGAGGCTTGCTGCACCGCGCGCGCCGTATTCGAACAGCCGCGACCCGATAACGCCAGCCGGGTCGTCACAGCTTTTATCGAGAAAGGGCTTCAAAGTCTGCTTCACATGGCGAAGCGAGCTGGCGACCGTGGACGGATACCACACCGCCCGCAACAGCGCCGTTTCAATATAGGAGGGCAACCAGAAGCAGGCCGGATCGGTATTGACCACCTGCACCATCGGCACGCCGCGATGCAGGAAGCTTCCCTCTGGCAGCGCCTCTATGCGCAAAGGCAGAAATCCGCCATGGGCGGAGAGAATATAGTGCCAGCCGGCCTGGTCGAAAGGCTGGCCGTGCAGGGCGGCCAGTTCCTGCGCTTCATCAATATCGGCCTGGGTAATGGGCTGTGACAGATATTCCTTCAAGAACATCTGCAGGCCGAAAAACACCACTTCCGGTCGCAGGGAAGCACCACGGGTGGTGACATAACCACTCACCGCCCGGGTTCCCGGAGGATATTGCAGGAAATGCCCCAGCTTGTAGCTATCGGTGTTCAAGATCGGATTGATACGGCTCATCAGGCTCACCGGCATGTTGCAATCGGGCAGGGTTATGGTGTGGCGTATGCTACTTCATAATTCCCGAAACCGGAATCGATTTAAGGAGAAAATTAACCAGCAGATAGAATGGATTACGGCGAAACGCTCTCTCCGAGACGCACAGATCAGAGCTTTAACATATTGTTAACCATGTGCGACCATTCTATCCTGATAAGGTGATTCGCAACTGCCTTGCACGGCGTCCGACGCAATCCCGCGTAGCTGGGGTGCAACGGGTTTCAGGTCCGGTGCATAAGGTTCTGGGCCGGGGCAGTCGATATCAAAGCCGCATGAGCGGTTTTCCAGCACACTCTGCCCTTAAACTCCGGATTGCACGGCCGGGCCTTGGTTGGCGAGGTCCTTCTGCAAAAAGGGATATGCTATGTTGCCTCCCGTTCAAGCTTTATCGCGCACTGCGCCAAATTTTCACGACAGCGCCACCGAGGCCGCCCTGTCCGACACGGCCATGAGCGGCTTGACGAGCGATAGCATGATCCGGGTGGACCGGGAGGGCGGTTCGGCGATTGCCGGACGCATCAACAACCTCTTGCTCAGCAGCCGGGAAAGCGTGCAGACGGATCTGGCGGAAATCGCCGATCTGGTCGGCCAATCGATCGGGCTGAAGCGTGATCCCGGCGAAACCGACGCGGCCTTTGCCCAGCGCTTCGCGACAGCTCTTGCCAATCTGGACGATGGCCAAAGGACACGACTGCAAACGCAGCTGACCCAAGCCCTGAAAGGATTGCAGATCGAGGTCCTGTTGCGGGTTCTACAAAATACCGATGGTCCGGAAGCAGCCTTGCTATCCGCCTATATGGAAATCAAGCGCAACAATAGCGGTGATCTGAAGGCGCTGAACGTGGTTTCCTCCTATAGCCAAAATGGCGCGAGCGCATCCAACCCACCACCACCTCAATACGCCGGGGCCCCGCCAGCATCGGACCAGACAGCGGCACCGCAAACGTTAAATCCTGCAACAGGGCAACACGTGCCAGCTGCCGGGTTAAGCGAACAGTCTCCTGGCCCGGTTGCGGGACAACCCGTAACCGCGGCACTCGCAGCGCAAAGCGCGGCGGTCTCTACCGCGCAACCGCGAGCCGAACAGGCGGCATTCGTTGCTCAAACCGTGCCGATTGTGTCGGAACCGGAAGACGTCACCACGAACCGCACGCCATCCACACCAGTTCTTGATGGTACGCAGGCTGAGGAAACTCCGGCCCCTCGCAGCCTTTCGGCGCAAGCGTCCGCAAACCCTGAAGTGGCAGGGCGCCAGACGCCTTTGCAAGCTATCCGCCCTGAAGCGCTTTCTGCCGCAATGGCGCTGGTGACAAACGAAACGGCAACGACAGGCGCAGCACCAGCCACGGACAACAGGTCAATTGCTGGCAATATGGTACAATCCGAAACGGTTATGACCCGCATGGATGACCTGACGGAGGAAACAAGCACGGGACTTGCGGCCAAAGCTGCCACGGAGACAGGCTTGAAAGCGTCAGCTTTCGACCGCAATGGCCAGACTGGAACCTCAGGAATGGCTGGAACGCCAGGAACAACCGGAACGCCCGTAGCCGTGGCGATGGGGAATAGTGCAATACCGCCTCTTGCCACAGGCCTTGCCCAGACGGGGCGGGAAGCCGCGATGGACGGTCTGGCGACACAAGCCACGAACCGAGCCTATGGAGCTTTCACCACATCCGCTCCCTTGCAGGATAATCGCCAGGACCCAATTCTGCGCCGCAGCACTGACGGCGATGGCATCGATACAATGGTCGCCACCGTGCTGTCTTTGAAGGGCTGGATGGATGTAACCGGAGCATCACTCCAAGCCCCGGCGACGCCGGAAGAGGATGCGGACACAGATTTGCTGCGCCAAATGTTTTTCCAGACGGAAGATATGCAGGAGAATGAACAGAACGATCTGCACCCTGCGATCAATGCCGATGCCCGCGCCAACCAGGCGGCATTGCTGGAGACAAACCACAGGCGTTTAAGCCAGATACAGGCAAATGCATCGGTAAACCAGACACCAGCCGGCGAAGCGCAGGCGGAGCTGGTTTCCGTACGGCAAGAAGAAATTACCCGCGAACAGGCCGTTCTATCGCTCGCCGGGGCACAGGCCATAGTGCATGCAACGGTTTTGCAGGTGCCGCCCTTCGTGCCGTTTCCGGTAGTAAGCTATCTCGCGGTTCAGCATGAACCCGGCCGCGGCAAGACTGAGAGTGTGGATGCGGTCGAGGCTTTGGACGATGATGACGCGCATCAGGACAACAACGGCCAGCATCAGCGTGACGGCTCTACCGAGGGTGAGGAATCGGCGGAAGAAGACGCTGGCAGCGCGGCAGAAACCCTATCCGAAAGCCAGCCCTATGCCCTGAGCGACGATGGCACGCTTGAAACAGCCGGGTACACCAACGTTCTGGAGCTTGAACTAGAGAATTATACTGCCCCGAACTTGGCGCTAGCGGCGCCGCAGGAAGACGCTCTACCCGCAGAAGCGCTCTATTGGCGGATCGCTGATCTGGCATGAGCTTTTTATAGCGTTCCAATTTTGGCTTTACACGCAAAGCCTTCGTATCACGCGCCCAGCAGCCATGCCCAGAACGTGACGGAAAACACGCCAAGCGCTGTCGTGATAGTGATGGTGGAGGCGGCCAGGGCATGGCCGACCCCAAAACGATTGGCGATCAGCCAGGCGTTGACGCCCGTCGGCACGGAAGACGTCAGCACCAGCGCCATGGTCCATTCATGCGGCAAATGCAGAAGGTGGCAGGCCATCCACACGGATGCGGGCATCAGGACCAATTTCAGAGCCGAGGTAACGCTGGCAATACCGACATTGCCGGTGACACGATATTTGGTCAGCGCCATGCCCAGCGAAATCAACGCCGCTGGTCCGGCCATGGCGGAGATCTGACTGAGCACGGTCTCGATCGTCGCCGGGATCGGCAGGCCGATCACATGCACCATAAGTCCGATGGCAAGGCCAATCACCAGCGGATTGGTGACGAGATTGCGCCCGACCTGGCGCAGGACGGCGAGCATTCCCCGCAATTGCACCCCGCTTTCCCGGCGCTCGGCATGTTCCATCAAGACTGTGCCGATCACCATCATCAAAGGCAGATGCACGGCCAGCAGAATGGAGAGAGCAACGACACCGTCATTGCCAAGCATGCGACTAACCAGGGGCAGGCCGATGAAAACATTATTGGCAAAGGCTGAAGATACCCCGGCCAGCACGCCGATCCGCTGGTCGCGGCCGAAAACCCGTGTCGCCACAAGATGACCGATGGTCCAGGTGACACCCACCCCGGCAAAATAGGCAATCCACAAACGAAAAGGCGATGCACCCTGAAAGTCGGCCTGGGTAATCGTATGCAGCAACAGAACCGGCACCGCGACCTTGAAAACAAATTCGCTTAGGGCGTCGCCGATATCCACGTTCAGGAACCGGCTGCGCACCAGCGCCCAGCCGGAAAAGATCAGCAGGAAAATCGGCAGGACATTCAGGGTGATTTCGGTCATGTCATCGATCTGTTCCGGCGGGAGAGCATCTATGGGGCCGCAGAGAGCCACAGGTCATAACGCAAAGAGGCGCCGGTGAGGGTTAAACGATCAAATCCCAAAGCATGATGTTTTAGTCCTGACCGGACAACTTGACCTGCTTGAAACGATGCTCGAATTCCTGACGCAGGGCGCGACGCTCACGGGCCGCCTTTTCCCGCCGGATTTTCGCTGGCGTTTCAGGACAGAAGGCCGGAACGGTGGTCGGCTTGCCCTCGGCATCCACGGCAACCATGGTGAAATAACAGGAATTGGTGTGGCGGCGTTCACCGGTGCGGATTTCCTCCGCCTCGACCCGAATGCCGATTTCCATCGATGTGCGCCCGGCATAATTGACCGATGCGCGGAACGTTACGAGTTCGCCGACATGGATCGGCTGACGGAACACCACCTGATCCACCGACAGCGTCACCGCATATTGCTGGGAAAAGCGCGAGGCACAGGAATAGGCGACCCGGTCGAGAATGTTCAGCAGCGCGCCGCCATGCACCTTGCCGGAAAAATTCGCCATATCCGGCGTCATCAATACCACCATTTCGAGTTCGCTAGGGTCGTGGCCGCGGTCCATCAGTCATCCTTTTTGCAAAAATCAATCCTGCAAATGGTGTAGCCGCAGCAGGCGCGCGGCGGAAGAGAAAAGCGCAGGGCCATCGCTCGCGCTCTACGCACAGCACCCCGCCGGGAACCGTATCACCTTGTTTATCGGCTTGATTGACAGGCCTGTGGGTTTGTCAACCCGGCCATTTCGCCAGCAGGTCAAGACCTTGGACCAGCAGGCTGACCGCCGATGCCTGGTCGCTTGCCTCGACATAGCAGCGCATTTCCGGGGCATTGCCGGAAGGGCGGAAATGGATGACCCTGCTATCACTGAGCGTCACCCGCAATCCATCGATATCGCTGGTTTCACGCACGCCCCCTATCGGCGCCAGGAATGCAGACAGGTTTTTATCCGAGCCACGCAGAAACGCCATCAACGCGCTGCTTTTGTCCAAGGCGTACTGTTCAAGACGGTCAGAAAGGGCAATCGGCAGGCGATAGTCTGCCACCACGGCGGAGAGTGTCCGTCCGGCGCTTGCCGCTGCATAGAGCGCTGCCAGGATTGGCACCACGCAATCACGCGTCGGCAGAGCGGCAAGCCTGCCGTCATGCACGGTGAAATCGGAGGCCAGCATGACGCCGCCATTCGCCTCAAAGCCGATCACGCCACTTTCACCCACCGAGAGCGCCGCATTCATGGCGGCAATCACATAAGGTGAGCCGACGCGGGTGCGCAGAACCGAAAACCCGCTTGCGGCTTCAATGCCCGAATTGGAGGTAACGGGTGTGGCGATCACCTTAGCGCCCAGCAGGTTTGCCGTGATCAGGCCGAGCAGATCGCCGCGCAAGGGTGCGCCCTTTTCATCGGCCACCAATGGGCGGTCGGCATCGCCATCGGTGGAGACGATAGCATCCAGCCCGTGCTCGCTTGCCCAGGCCGAAAGCTTGCCGATTGTGTCAGTCGATACCGCCTCGGTATCAACAGGAACGAAGATCTCCGAGCGCCCCAGCGGCAGGACGGATGCGCCATGACCCTCAAGAAGGGTCACCAGCATGTCACGCGCCACGCTGCTATGCTGATAGACGCCGATTTTCATGCCCTCAAAGGCGGCAGGGGGCAGTACAGCCATATTGCGTTTCAGAAACAGGTCGACGGCAATGGCGTATCGGTCTTCGCCGGTGCCATGCTCGACACGGTTGGCGCGCTCATCAGCCACCAAGTCAGCGGCAAGCGCTGTTATCGCTTCTTCGTCAGCCTTGTCGATTTCTCCCTCCGGCCGATAAAATTTGATGCCATTGCGGTCGGCCGGAATGTGGGAGCCGGTGACCATCAGCGAGGCTGCGCCGATTCTGCTGCCGTAAAAGGCCAGCGCCGGGGTGGGAATAGCCCCACAATCGACCGGCACCAGTCCTTCCCGTTGCAGCGCCCCCATGCAGGTGGCAGCGATTTCCGGGCTGGAGGGGCGAAAATCCTGGCCGATCAGCACGGTAGCGCCCGGCTTGGCATAGCCCTTGACAAGCAGCATTCGGGCAAATGCCGTCGCATGCAGCGCAGAAACGCTGCCGACCAGGTCCACAGAGAGACCGCGTAGTCCGCTGGTGCCGAATTTTACCGCCATAGGGTCAAGCCTCGCTGTCATCAGGTACTGCATAATGTCCACCTTAAATCGGAATCGATTTAAGGTGGACATTATGCAGTAGATTTAAAGTGTTACAGCGTCCTTTGTGCGTTTTATAAAACGCACCGCGCTGTAATCGCCCACATTCTCTGCCCGATCATCGCGCTGAGGTGGTTCGATCAAGACTGTTTAAACCAATTCAAAGCAGACGAAAGCATCGTTTATGCATCGAACCGGACAAAACGGGGAACCGGATAAGACGGGATTGGAGAGAGAAGAGGCCGGAGCCAGAACGCAAAAGAGCCCGACGCGGGAGGAGGATGCGTCGGGCTCTTGAACTTGATCGGCAATTGGGAGGAGGAGTATCGCCGATCCCTTCAAAGCGACACTGGGAGGAGGAGTGCGTCACTTTGATGATTTCAATATAGAGGATTTCCCGAGGATGAATATCGTTAATACCGCATTGCAGCAATGTATCCAGTGCATAGCGAAAGCATGAAAATACCGGCGTTTTGCGAAATCAATCAAGAAACGGTGGCTTTTCACCCTCCATCACCGATCATCCGCTGGCGAATGAGTAGAATTTGCGCACTTCCAAACGAGACGATTGCATAGCCCCCGGATCAAGCGCGGGCAGAGCTGGAAGATTGCCCACGAGCCCTAGCGGCGCAATGGGCTGAGAGACAAAGCGCCCTGCTGGAAGCCAGGCTCGCAAACCAAGCCCGCATGGACCTTAGAAAGACCCAAAAACCGTCCTAGGAAAACGAGATACTCGCCGATATAAATTTTGCACATCGCGTCCGTGGCAAAACAAGCAAAGACCTCATCCATGCAGAAAAAGCCGAATATCCTGCTGATCACCGCGGACCAATGGCGGGGCGATTGCCTGTCAGCGGTCGGCCATCCCGTGGTGCAGACCCCCAATGTTGACCGGTTGGCGGCAGAAGGCCTGTTGTTTCATCGACATTTTGCCGCAGCCGCCCCTTGCTCGCCAGCGCGCGCGGCGATCTATACCGGGCTTTACCAGATGAACAACCGGGTCTGTCGCAACGGCTCGCCCCTTGATGCTCGTTTCGACACGGTGGCGCTGGCGGCACGTCGGGGCGGTTACGATCCGACGCTGTTCGGCTATACCGATGTTTCGCCCGATCCACGGCGTCTGGCGCCCGCCGACCCGCATCTGACCAGTTACGAAGGGGTGTTACCGGGCTTTACGGTTGGACAATTGCTGCTGGAAGACGACCGGCAATGGCTGAGCTGGCTGAAAACCCGGCGTGGCGGCGCTCGGCCCGGACGCGAACTCCACCAGACCGGACAGGATCGGCCAGTCCAGCCCAATCAGGAGCCCCCGGCCTATAGCGCCGAGGAAACCCCAACCGCGTTTCTGACCGAGGCTTTCCTGAACTGGCGCGAGGAGCAGACGCAGCCCTGGTTTGCACATATTTCCTTCCTGCGCCCGCATCCACCCTTCTGCGTTCCCGAACCTTATAACCGGATGTTTACGCCGGGCAGCGGCCTCAAACCTGTACGTCATCCGACGCTGGAAGCGGAAATGGCCGTGCATCCGCTGTCGGACCTGATGCTGCCGCATCTGCCGCAATCCTCTTTCATTGCCGGTGCCGAAGGCCGCGTCTGTGACTGGAGTTCAGAACAGATCGACGTGATCCGCGCCACCTATTACGGCATGATCGCCGAGGTCGATGCCCAATTTGGCCGGATCGTCGATGATCTGAAGGACAGCGGCGTCTGGAACGACACGATCATCGTCTTCACCTCCGACCACGCCGAAATGCTGGGCGACCACTGGATGCTGGGCAAGGGTGGTGTCTATGACGGCAGCTACCATATTCCTTTGGTGATCCGCGATCCGGCGAACACCGGCACCCACGGTCAGGTGGTGGAGGCCTTCACCAGTGCCGCCGACCTGATGCCGACGCTGCTGGACCGGATGGGCGTCAGCCCGCTCAATCATCAGGACGGCGGCTCCCTATTGCCGTTTCTTAGCGGCATCCAGCCCGATGACTGGCGAGACCACGCATTCTGGGAATTCGATTTCCGGGAAGTGGTGACAAATTCCACAGAGAATGCCCTCGGTCTCAAATCCAGCCAGTGCAATCTCGCCGTGATTCGTGACGAAAAATTCAAATATGTGCATTTTGCCGGAATGCCACCGCTGCTGTTCGACCTTCAGGCCGATCCGGGCGAGTTGACCAATCTGGCCGAGGACCCGGCATATGTTGCGGTAAGGCTGCATTATGCCGAAAAGCTATTGTCGCTTCGCGCCGAGCATCTGGACCAGACCCTGGCCTATACCGAGCTTTGCGACGAAGGACCGGTGAGCAATCCGAAACTGTGACGTCATGATTTCAGGCGTGGTTCTTGATATTCGGTATCGCTGCACGACTGTTTCCGCTATAGGCCGCACAAAGACCAAAGAGACAGCAGGAGACAGGCATGGCTTCCACCATTCGCTATCATGAAGGCGATATCAGCAGTGAAGATGCGGCGCGCTATACCCGCGCCATCGCCATCGACACCGAAACGCTGGGACTGATTCCCCGCCGCGACCGGCTCTGCGTGGTGCAGCTTTCGCCGGGTGACGGCACAGCCGACGTGATCCGCATTGCGCCTGGCCAGCGCCAGGCACCCAACCTGACCGCCCTGCTGGAAGACCCGACCCGGGAAAAAATCTTCCATTATGGCCGGTTCGACATCGCCGTACTGTTTCACACCTTCGGCGTCACCACCACGCCGGTGTTTTGCACCAAGATCGCCTCGCGCCTGTCGCGCACCTATACCGACCGGCATGGGTTGAAGGACAATCTCAAGGAAATGCTTGAGGTGGATGTGTCCAAGGCCCAGCAATCTTCCGACTGGGCGGCAGAAACGCTGTCTCCGGCGCAGCTCGAATATGCCGCCTCCGACGTGCTCTATCTGCATGCGCTGCGCGACAAGCTGACGGCGCGGCTGGTGCGCGATGGCCGCATGGATCATGCGACCGCCTGTTTCGAGTTCCTGCCCACACGCGCCAAGCTGGACCTGCTCGGCTGGGAAGAGACCGATATTTTCGCCCATAGCTGAGTGCAGACTTTTCTCACAAAAAAGGCGGAAAACCTCCCGGCTTTCCGCCTTTTTGTTGAATTCTATCCACGTTAACCCGTTATTCGTCGCTCATCTTCAGGGCAGCGATAAAGGCTTCCTGCGGGATTTCGACCTTGCCGAACTGGCGCATACGCTTCTTACCGGCCTTCTGCTTGTCCAGCAGCTTGCGCTTGCGGCTGGCATCGCCGCCATAGCACTTGGCGGTCACGTCCTTGCGCATTGCTGAAATGGTCTCGCGCGCGATCACATTGCCGCCGATGGCAGCCTGGATCGGGATCTTGAACATATGCCGCGGAATAAGATCCTTCAGCTTTTCGCACATGTCGCGACCGCGCTTTTCCGCTGCCGAGCGATGCACCAGCATCGACAGAGCATCGACGGGCTCGCCGTTGACCATGATCGACATCTTGACCAAATTGCCTTCGCGATAAGCGTCCAGGTGATAGTCGAAAGAGGCATAGCCCTTGGAGATCGACTTCAATCGGTCGTAGAAATCAAACACCACTTCATTGAGCGGTAGTTCATAGGTCAGCATGGCGCGTTTGCCGACATAGGTCAGCTCGGTTTGCACACCACGACGGTCCTGGCAGAGCTTGAGGATGCCGCCGAGATAGTCATCCGGCGTCAGAATGGTCGCCTTGATCCACGGTTCGTGTATTTCCGAGATTCGCACCACATCCGGCATGTCCGCCGGGTTGTGCAATTCGCGCTCGCTGCCATCAGTCATGAACAGCTTGTAGACAACCGAAGGCGCCGTGGCGATCAGGTCAAGGTCGAACTCGCGCTCCAGCCGCTCCTGAATGATTTCCAGATGCAGCAAGCCCAGGAAGCCGCAGCGGAAACCGAAGCCCAGCGCTGCCGAACTTTCCATTTCAAACGAAAAGCTCGCGTCATTGAGGCGAAGTTTGCCCATCGCTGAACGCAGATCTTCAAAATCCGCTGCATCGACTGGAAACAGCCCACAGAACACCACAGGCTGGGCAGGCTTGAAACCGGGCAGCATGGTGGCTGTCGGGCGTTTGTCTTCCGTGATGGTATCGCCGACGCGGGTATCGGCCACTTCCTTGATCGAACCGGTGAAAAACCCGATTTCGCCGGGACCAAGACTGTCGACGGCCAGCATTTTCGGCGTCAAAACGCCGACACGCTCCACCTGATATTTCGCGTCCGTCCCCATCATCCTGATAGTCTGACCCTTGGTCAAAACACCGTCGATGACGCGCACCAGAACCATAACGCCCAGATAGGTATCATACCAGCTATCGACCAACAGTGCTTTCAGCGGGCCTTTGTCACCCAGCTCACTTTTCGGCGCTGGCAAATGTTTGACAATCGCTTCCAGCACATCGGGAATGCCAAGCCCGGTCTTGGCGGAAATCAGCACGGCTTCAGAAGCATCGATGCCGATGACTTCCTCGATCTGTTCCCGGATGCGATCAGGCTCGGCGGCAGGCAGATCGATCTTGTTGAGAACGGTGACGATCTCATGATTGTTGTCGATGGCCTGATAGACGTTGGCCAGCGTTTGCGCCTCGACGCCCTGAGACGCATCCACCACCAGCAGCGAGCCTTCGCAGGCCGACAGCGACCGCGAGACTTCATAGGCGAAGTCAACATGGCCGGGGGTATCGATCAGGTTCAGCACATAGGTTTCACCATCATTGGCCTTATAGTGCAGGCGCACGGTCTGCGCCTTGATGGTGATACCGCGTTCACGCTCGATATCCATGCTATCGAGCACCTGCTCCGACATATCACGCTCTGCCAGACCACCGGTGGTCTGGATCAGGCGGTCGGCCAGCGTCGATTTGCCATGGTCGATATGGGCGACGATGGAAAAGTTGCGGATATGGTCGAGAGGCGTGCGGTTCTGTGTGCTCATGGCCTGCGCATATAGCAGCGCGCCCGCATGCCGCAAAGCGGAAATGCGGGGCATTTGAAGGATAATTTGACCTGTGGTCGGGTGAAATCAGCGTACCTGCTGATGGTCGCCCTCTTCGCCAAGCCCGGTGGCGACCACCGACACTCGGAACGTGCCGTCCAGTTCCTTGTCGAAGATCGCGCCGACGACGATATCGGCCTCGTCATAGACCTCGTCGCGGATGCGGGTGGCGGCTTCGTCGACTTCGAACAGCGTCATGTCCATGCCGCCGGAAATCGAGATCAGCACGCCGCGCGCGCCGCGCATCGACACTTCGTCCAGCAGCGGATTGGCAATCGCCGCCTCCGCCGCCTTCATGGCGCGGCTGTCGCCGGTCGCCTCGCCGGTCCCCATCATTGCCCGGCCCATGCCCTTCATGACGGATTTCACGTCGGCGAAGTCCAGATTGATCAGGCCTTCCTTGACGATCAAGTCGGTAATGCAGGACACGCCCGAGAACAGCACCTTGTCGGCGATCACGAAAGCGTCGGCAAAGGTGGTCTTGGCATCGGCAATGCGAAACAGGTTCTGGTTGGGGATAACGATCACCGTATCGGCGGCTTCACGCAGCCGCTCGATGCCTTCTTCGGCAGCCTGCATACGGCGGCGGCCTTCAAAGCTGAAAGGCTTGGTGACAACGCCGACCGTCAGAATGCCGGCCTCACGAGCCGCACGCGCAATCACTGGCGCTGCACCCGTACCCGTGCCGCCGCCCATGCCGGCGGTGACGAAGCACATATGGGTGCCAGCCAGATGATCCATCACTTCATGCAGGGATTCTTCGGCGGCCATCCGTCCGGTTTCCGGCACCGAACCGGCACCGAGACCCTCGGTCATTTCGGCACCAAGCTGAATGAGGCGCGGGGCTCTCGACATGGTCAGCGCCTGCGCATCGGTATTGGCGGCAATGAAATCGACGCCTTGCAGGCCTTCGTTGATCATGTTGTTGACGGCATTGCCGCCACCACCACCAACCCCGATGACGGTAATCTTCGGCCGCATTTCCTCGATTTGCGGTTTTCTGATCTCAATCACGTCTGTCTCCTTGGGGTTGTGCTCGACTCGTCCTGTCGTGCGAATCATACGCTCTCTTGGCACGCGAAAAAGGCCGGGAGTTGGGCGACATGCAAGAGGCTTGTTGATAAAAGGTGATTTTGCTGACGAGAGCTGTGCCAGAAAGGCCATTGACTCCACTATAAGATACTATATTTCTTATATCATGGAAAATGTGCCCGATACCCTCACTCTTGCCATTGCCGCAAGGCTGAAAGCGATCCGCACCGAACGCGGCCTGACACTCGACCAGTTGGCGGATCTGTCCGGTGTCAGCCGGGCCATGATTTCCCGTATCGAGCGCGCTGAAGCCAGCCCAACCGCAACGCTATTGGCACGGCTATGTTCGGCGCTGGGTCAATCGCTTTCAGTGTTTTTTGCCGAACCCGATCATGGCTCATCGCTGATGCGCCGCGCCGACCAGCCGGTGTGGCGCGACCCCGAAACCGGCTATATCCGCCGCGCCGTTTCAGCACCCGGCACCGGTGCACGGGTCGATGTGGTGGAGGTGGAGCTGCCGCCGGGCGCGCTTGTCCAATTTTCAGCGCAGCCCGCCAGCCCCCATCCCAGCAGCAGGCAATGGCAACATGTCTGGCTGTTCGAAGGCACTATCGAGCTGACAGTTGGTGATATTGTGCATCGTCTGGAGCCGGGTGATTGTCTTTTCATGGCTATCGGCGAGGTCCACGCCTTCCATAACCCCACGGACCGCCCTGCCCGCTACGGCGTGATCATCGATCTTGGCCGCTGATTCAAAGGAAATGACCATGACTGCAATTCGGCTGCTGAACGCCGCTGACGCCCGTGAAGCGATACCCGACCTCTGTGAAATTCTCTCCGATTGCATCAATGGCGGCGCATCGGTGGGCTTCATGTTGCCGTTCGACCTTGAAACGGCCAGGCCTTTTTGGGAGGGCGTCGCCGATGCGGTCGAGGCAGGAGATAGTCTGCTGCTGGTGGCAGAGCATCAGGACCGTCTGGTGGGCACGGTACAGATCGGCCTCAAACAGCCGCCCAACCAGCCGCACCGTGCCGATCTCAAAAAATTGCTGGTGCATCGCAACGCTCGCGGTCTTGGTCTCGCCCGCTTGCTGATGGCGGAGGCCGAACAGCGGGCAGCGCGCGCAGGCAAGACCTTGCTCGTGCTGGATACGGCAACCGGAGAACCAGCCGAAGCAATTTATGAAAAGCTGGGCTGGACGCGGACCGGTGTCGTGCCGGATTATGCGCTGTTTCCCGACGGGCGCTTCTGCGATACGACGATTTTCTACAAGCGTGTGGGCTCTCTATAAGAGCTTGGACACATCGGCGAGGCAATTTGGCCACGCCGATCACGCCCTATCAGACCGTTGCCGTGGTCTGGTCTTCGATCTTTGCCTCAGGCGCATTTTTCTGAATGGAGGCAATCGCGCTCATCACTGAGGCTTTTGCCTTGTAGCCTTCAGAGCTGAACATTGTTTCGCCATTCGACGCCTTGAACCGAAACCGGAATTCGCCTGCCTTGTCTTTATAGACTTCAAATTTGTACATTATTCCCTCCCTCGCTGGTGTTGAACAAGTCTCGGACGATCACGCCCAAGCCTACACCGGGAAAAGTCCAAATTCAATTTCACTTATGCTGTATTTATGCGCCAACACGACCTATACCAAACACTGAGAGCCTTGTCCCAATGACCTATGAATCTGCAACCGCTAAACCCAAAATCACCATTCTCTACTGCACCCAATGCAATTGGTTGCTGCGCGCCGCCTGGATGGCACAGGAACTCTTGCAAACCTTTGGCGATAGCCTAGGCGAAGTGGGCCTGATCCCCGGCACAGGCGGTAATTTCGAGATCCGCGTCAATGGTGCGCTGATCTGGGAACGCAAGCGCGACGGCGGATTTCCGGGGCCAAAGGAATTGAAACAGCGGGTGCGTGATGTGATCGAACCCGGCAAGGATCTCGGTCATGTCGACCGCACTCATGGCAAGACGGAAAAAGGCGAGGAATGACCTCGCCTTTACGAATTCGGAACTGTCGCGACCAACTTAAAACGGCAGCTTGAAACCGGGCGGGATCGGCAGGCCAGCGGTCATGTCCTTGGTCTTTTCCGCGGCAATCGCCTCGGCCTTGTCCTTGGCATCCTTGTGGGCGGCAACGATCAGGTCTTCGAGGATTTCTACGTCGTCTTCCTTAAAGAGCGACGGATCGATTTTCAGGCCCTTCAACTCACCCTTGCCGGTCATCGTCACAGTCACCAATCCGCCGCCGGATTTGCCTTCGACCTGAAGCGATGCAATCTCTTCCTGCATCTTCTCCATCTTGGCCTGCATTTCCTTGACCTTGCCCATCATGCCCATGATGTCGCGCATATGACCTGCCTCCTTTTATATAGTCCGTTGTTCTTGGCTTCGTCTGCCAAACGCGCGGCGATTTCACGCCTCCGCGACAGATGATAAGCCGGCTAAAATCTAAAACTCGATATCATCTCCTGGAAGGATATCACCCTCTGCGGATTCAGCCGCGGCTGGCGGCGGCAGGGCCTCGTCTTCTTCCTCGGCGACGGTGCGGATGCGTACGTCGGTGATTTTCGCGCCGGGAAAGCGCGACAGGATCGCCATGACATCCGGATCGGCGGCGGCATCGGTCATCCGCGCTTCGTGATCGCTCTTTTCCTGCTCGGCCAGAGTCTTTGCCCCCGGCTCGCGGCTAAGGATGACCATCCAGCGAATATCAGTCCATTCCTCCAGCCGCTTTTGCAGATCGCCAACCAGCGATTTCGGCGCCTCCGGCGGCATGTTGATCTCCAGCCGGCCATTTTCCAGCTTGACCAGCCGCACATAGGCGCGGGTCAGCGCCTTCAGCTTCGGATCGCGGTTTGCGGTACAGAGATTGACAATGTCATCCAGCGACCGCACGGGAACCTTCGGCTCCGGCACATCCGGCTGGACGTCAGGCTTTATCTCCGGGCGGGCGGCAATGTCCGGCGAAGGCGATGCCTTGGGAACCACCTGCAAATGCGCGGTCGGCTGGGTCTGGCCTAATGCACGCGGTGCCGGATCGCTTGATGCCCGCGCCACCGCCTGCCCGCCATAACTGGCAGATGCACCGCCTCCATTACCGCCTCTAGGACTGGACCCTTGCGGCGCACCACCACCATCCTGCGCCATGTCCAGCAGGCGGCGCGCCGCTTCTTCCGGCGACGGCAGATGGGCGGCATGGGCCAGCCGGATCAGCACCATTTCGGCGGCACCGGCCTGACGGGAAGCGTTTTCCACCTCGGGAATGCCCTTGAGCAACATTTGCCAGATGCGCGACAGCGTGGTGACGGCAACGCTCTCGGCGTAGTCCGCCCCCCGCACCCGCTCGACTTCACTCAGCGATGGGTCATTGGCACCATTGGGTACATATTTCAGCCGCGTCACCAGATGGGTGAAATCGGCAAGATCGGTCAGCACCACGCTCGGGCTGGCACCGGCTTCATACTGGCTGTTGAATTCCGAAAGAGCCGCGGCGACATCGCCAAGCACGATATGGCCAAACAGATCGACGACACGGGCGCGGTCGGCCAGACCCAGCATCCCACGCACCGCCTCTGCTTCAACCCGCCCTGCGCCGTGGGCAATGGCCTGATCAAGCAGGGAAAGTCCGTCACGGGCAGAGCCTTCGGCGGCACGGGCGATCATTGCCAGCGCCTCGTCTTCCGCCTCGATATTTTCCTTGGAGAGAATGGTGGAAAACAGCCCGACCAGATCCCCGGCGCTGATGCGGCGCAGATCGAAGCGCTGGCAGCGCGACAGCACCGTGATCGGCACCTTGCGGATTTCGGTGGTGGCGAAGATGAATTTGACGTGTTCCGGCGGCTCTTCCAGCGTCTTCAACAAGCCGTTAAAGGCGGCGGTGGAGAGCATATGCACTTCGTCGATAATATAGACCTTGTAGCGGGCCGATACCGGGCGGTAGCGCACCTGCTCGATGATTTCCCTGATATCGTCGATACCGGTATGGGAGGCGGCGTCCATTTCGATCACATCGACATGGCGGCCTTCCATGATCGCCTGGCAATGCTCGCCGGGGATTTTCAGGTCGATCGTCGGGCGGTCGATCTCAGAGGTCTTGTAGTTCAGCGCACGGGCGAGAATGCGAGCGGTCGTGGTCTTGCCGACCCCGCGCACGCCGGTCAGCATATAGGCCTGGGCAATCCGTCCTGTTTCGAAGGCATTGGTGAGCGTACGGACCATCGGCTCCTGGCCGACCATCAGGTCCGTGAAATCCTTGGGGCGATATTTGCGCGCCAGAACCCGGTAAGCACCGGAGGCTTGGCCGGACGCGGGAGCAGCTTGTGCTGTGGGTTCCAGATCGGACATCGCGCTGCCAGTCTCCCCGTTTCGGGCGGGATACGGCCACGCTTGATTAGGACTGGCCATAAACATGAAGGGTGGGAGGCTGGCACGATGACCCGTGCCGCGCTCGTTAGGGCTGCTTCCTTCCGGACCTGACCCGGTTGGCGAGTGGCTCGTCCACCACCAACCTCCCGAGCGACATATCGGCAATTCCTACGGCAATTGCAAGCCGAGGACCAAAAAAACTATTCGCCTTTCCGGTAAAAGTGGATATCGGCTTTACGGTCAGGCATGCATAAAACGAAATGACCTCGAGGAAACAATCAGGAGACCGACCTTGGAGCCTTTCCGTCTCGATGAACGGCTGGCGCGCGACAGCCAGTCAATCTTGCAGCTGCCGTTAAGCGACCTGCGCCTGTCCAGGGATAGCCGCTGGCCCTGGCTGATCCTCGTGCCGCGCCGCAATGATGTCGCTGAGATTTTCGAGCTTTCCAAGGACGATCAGATCCAGCTGCTGCACGAACAGGTGCACGTCGGTGCCGCCTTAAAATCCGCAACCGGCGCCACCAAGATCAACATTGCCGCCATTGGCAATGTGGTTCGACAGCTCCATGTTCATGTCGTCGCCCGCTTTGAAAACGACCCGAACTGGCCGGGGCCGATCTGGGGCCATGGGGTGGCAGAACCCTATTCGGACGCAGCCCTTGCGGCGATGACAACGACAATTCTGGACGCGCTGACATGACCCAAATTTCCCTGTTTGAAACCGATACACCGCATCCGGAGGCAAGCGCCCTCACCGCTTTTGCCGGTAATGGATTGGAACGCTACGCCGAGCATCGCTCGGAAGAGAGCCTTTCCGAGGCTTTCAAGGCCGAGGGCATGCATGTGCTGGCTTTTGCTGGCAACCGGCTGGTGTTCAAGCATGAAGGACTGGTGCTGGACCCGCTATTTGCACCTTACGAGCTGACCGCCCTGCAACCGGACCTCGACAATGCCGTGCTTTTGGGGCGCCGCCCCAGCGGCGAGCCGCGCATTGCCGTCCCCGTGACAATCAGCGAAGAGCAGCTTGCCACTGGCTACAAGGCTTTAACGGCGCGCGAGCTGTTTCGTGATCCCAATATTGAGGCCGAACTGGTCGGCGAAGCCGCGCAGGGTTTCAGCCTGTTGCACTGGAACAGTGAGAACCGCTTCTGCGGCACATGCGGCAAACCGATGGAGCCGCGGCTTGGCGGCTACAAGCGCGAATGTCCAGCCTGCGGGCGCATGGCCTTTCCGCGCACTGATCCGGTGGTGATCATGATGACCGTGGATGAGGAAAACGACCGCTGCCTGCTGGGGCGCGGAGCGCATTTTCCCGAAGGCATGTATTCCTGCCTCGCAGGCTTTGTCGAACCGGCGGAAACGATTGAAAACGCCGTGCGGCGTGAGACGTATGAAGAGGCCGCCATCACCATCGGGCGTGTGCGCTATCATGCCTCCCAGCCCTGGCCGATGCCGCATCAGTTGATGATCGGCTGCTATGCGCAGGCCCTGAGCTTGGAGATTTCCCGCGATGAGAACGAGCTGGCCGATTGCCGCTGGTTCAGCCGCGCCGAGATACAGGCGATGATTGACCTTGAAACTGAAACGGTAAAAGCTCCTGCGCCAGGCACCATTGCCCATCGGTTGATGAGCGACTGGCTCGATTGGGGCAAGGCTGGTTAAGATGGTAAAGTCTGCGTCCGGAAAGGACTTTAACACCATTTACGCGAAAAACGTGTGAGGCTATGGTAAGCGAATGTGATGTCATTGTCCGATGGGGAGGGGTCAACGGAGGATGAAGCAAAACATCATGCGCGATAGAATTAGCCTATCTCGAGGGAGGATATATCTTTGCTTTCAAAATCCAATGCCACGGTGAAACGGCGGGCTGTGCCTCGATAGGCTTCCGCGCTCGGCCTTTCAGCAATCCGCTTTTCAGCCCGTTTTTCGGCGAAAATTCATCAATTCAGGAAATCATCGATGAAAATGTTTAGCTTGGCGTCCTGCGCCATTCTGATGGCGTCTGTTGCCATCGCGCAAAATCAACCTGTCGTCGTCGCCCGTTCCGCGGCAATCCTCACGGTCGATGGAAAGACCTTCAAGGACCTTAACCGCAACGGCCGCCTCGACCCTTATGAGGATTGGCGCCGCTCGCCTGCGGAGCGGGCAAGTGACCTCGTCAGCCAGATGAGTTTGATCGAAAAGGCCGGATTGATGATGCATGGGACCGCCCCGGCTTTGGCGTCCGGATCGGAGGCCGGCCAGGGACGCGGCAGCGGGTATGATCTGGAGCGGATCAAACCGCTGATCAACGATGCCAAGGTTGCCACCTATATTACCCGGCTATCCCTACCGCCCGAACAGCTGGCCGCAGAAAACAACAAGCTCCAGGAGATTGCCGAGGCAAGCCGGCTTGGCATTCCGCTGACCATCAGCACCGACCCGCGCAACCATTTCCAATATGTGCTGGGCGCGTCGGCCCAGAACGGCGGTTTCTCCAAATGGCCGGAAAGCTTGGGTTTTGGGGCGCTCGACGACGCGAAACTGACGCGCCGTTTCGGCGATGTCGCGCGGCAGGAATATCTCGCCGTCGGCATCCAGCAGGCCTTGTCACCGCAAATCGATCTTGCCACGGAACCACGCTGGCCACGCTCGACCGGCACGTTCGGAGAAGATCCGCAGATTTCCAGGCGCATGGCAGAGGCCTATGTCGCAGGCTTCCAGAACGGCACTACCGGTCTGAAACCCGGCAGCGTCAGCGCTGTCGCCAAGCATTGGGTGGGATATGGCGCAGCACCTCAGGGCTTTGACGGCCATAACTCCTATGGTCGCCATGTGGTTTTTAAGGCCAAGGACTTCGAAAAGCATGTCACCCCCTTCAAGGGTGCCTTTGCCGCCAAGGTGGCGGGCATCATGCCGACCTACTCGATTGTCGATGGCGTCAAGCTTGATGGCAAACCCCTGGAGCCCGTCGCCGCAGGCTATAGCAAGCAATTGCTGACGGATCTGCTGCGCAAGCGCTACAAGTTCGACGGCGTCGTCGTCAGCGACTGGCTGATTACCAATGACTGCAAGGATGAATGCCTGAATGGCGAAAAGCCCGGCGACACCCCGATCATCCGGCCCGACACATTCGGCATGCCCTGGGGGGTCGAGGATCTCAGCCGCGAGGATCGTTTTGCCAAGGCGGTGAACGCCGGTATCGACCAATTCGGCGGCGTCGCCAATTCCGATATCCTGGTGAAAGCGGTCGAAGACAAGAAAGTCAGCGAAATCAGGATCGATCAGTCGGCCAAGCGGTTGCTGATCCAGAAATTCGAGCAGGGCCTGTTCGAAAACCCCTATGCCGACCCGGAAAAAGCCAAAGCCATCGTTGGCAATGCGGATTTTGTCGCCGAGGGCGAAAAGGCCCAAGCCCGCGCCATGGTTGTTCTGCAAAACAAGGGGAAGATTCTGCCGGTCAAGCCTGGAAAGAAAGTCTATCTTCTCAATGTCGATGCCGCCATCGCCCAAAAACGCGGCTATCAAGTGGTGACAAAACCGGAAGAGGCCGATTTTGCCCTTGTCCGTCTGATGGCACCGTTTGAGCGTCTGCATCCCAACTACTTCTTCGGGGCGCGGCATGAGGAAGGCGATCTGTCCTTCAAGCCCGGCAACCCGGATTACGATGCCGTGACAGCCATTGCCGGAAAGACACCGATTATTGCCACGGTGTTTCTGTCACGCCCGAGTATTCTCACCAATCTGAAGGACCAGACAAAGGCGTTGGTCGGCAATTTCGGCGCCAGTGACGAGGCACTGTTCAATGTCATCGAGGGCAAGCAGAAGGCGCGGGGCAAGCTGCCGTTTGAACTGCCGTCTTCAATGCAGGCTGTCGAGGCACAGGCGCCCAGCACACCGCATGATTCGAAAAAGCCGCTCTATAAGATCGGCTATTCGCTGAAGTATTGAATACGCAAAGCAATGGCGGCACCGCGCCGCCATTGCTTTGATTAAAACTTGCCGCGCATGGCATGAGCCTTGTAGACGCCGAGAATGTGGACCTTCTCGGAGAAGAAGCGCAATTCCTCCAGCGCCCGCTTGACCGGCGCATCCTCTGGGTGCCCTTCGATATCGGCATAAAACTGGGTGGCGATGAATTTGCCGCCGATCTGGTAGCTTTCCAGCTTGGTCATATTGACCCCATTGGTGGCAAAACCACCCATGGCCTTGTACAGCGCTGCCGGAATATTGCGGACATTGAAAACGAAGGTGGTGATGAAGCTTTCATCCGCAGCCGTCCGCTTCAACGCCACCTCATCGCGCGACAGCACCACGAAGCGGGTGATGTTGTTTTCCGAATCCTCGACATTTTCGGCGAGAATATCCAGCCCGTAGAGCGAGGCGGCAAGGCGCGGCGCCAAGGCCGCCATGGAGCGGTCGCCCAGTTCCGCAACCTGCTTGGCAGCCCCTGCCGTATCGCCCGCCACCACGGCCTTCCAGCCATGGCTACGGATGATCTTCCGGCACTGGCCAAGCGCATGGATATGGCTGTGAACCGTGCGGATCTCCTCGGCCTTCACCCCCGGCAGCACCATGAGCTGAAACCGGATCGGCATGAAATATTCACCGATAATCTTCAGGCGTGACAGCGGCAGCAGATAGTGAATATCGGCGACCCGCCCAGCCAGCGTGTTTTCAATCGGGATCATCGCCAGATCCGCCTCGCCATTTTCCAGCGCCATGAAGGCGTCCTCGAAGGTCGGGCATGGCAAAGGCTCCATATCCGGGAACATGTCACGGCAGGCCATGTCGGAATTGGCGCCATAATCGCCCTGAAAAGAGATCTTGTTGGTGAGCGTGACCACGAGCTTATCCTTATTTTGCAGCCAGAATGGCGCGGGCTTTTTCGAGATCCGCCGGGGTATCAACGCCAAGCGGCACGGTATCGACGATTTCGACATCGATGCGCATGCCCGCTTCCAGGGCCCGCAGCTGTTCCAGCGATTCGCGCTTTTCCAGCACTGAGGGAGACAGCGCCACGAACCGTTCCAGCGCGGCGCGGCGATAGGCGTAGAGGCCGATATGATGATAAAGCGGCCCCTTGCCATGGGGCGCGGTGGCGCGGGTAAAATAGAGCGCCCGCAGGCGATTGTCCGACAGCGGCGAGCCGACAACCTTCACCACGTTGGGATTGGTCTTTTCTGCCTCATCCTCGATCTCCACCGTCAGCGTGGCGATATCGACTGCGGGATCGTCCAAGGGCCTCAGGGCGGCACGAATCGTCTCCGGGTCAATGGTAGGCAGGTCGCCCTGAACGTTGATGATGATCTCGGCCTCGCCCTTCGGATCGACCGTCATCAGCGCTTCATAGATGCGATCCGAGCCGGATTGATGCTGCTCGCCGGTCATCACGGCTTCAAAACCGGCTGCCGTCACCGTGGCGAACACGTCAAGATGATCCACCGCCACGACGATACGTCCGACATTGGCTTCCGCTGCACGCTTTGCCACCTGAACGATCATCGGCAGACCGGCAATGTCAGCCAGGGGCTTGCCGGGAAGCCTTGTGGAGGCCATGCGGGCGGGGATGAGAACCAGTGTTTTGAAGCGTGTATGGTCAGACATCGGTATTCGCCTTTGAAAGCAATGGGGGTAAGTGGCAAAACGTCTCAGGGCGGCGGAGCATAATCGGGTTGCAACTGTCAAGCAAAAGTCTTAGCCTTTTCATAGATGGAGGCTTGTCCGATTTCTACTGCGCGGACTGCATGGGGAGCGATAACCAATGAATTCCTACATGAATATGGGAGCAGGCGCATTGCTTGGTACGATCTTCGTACTGATGTCAGTGTCCATTGCGTCGGAGGGGATTTTCCACGCGCCGACCCCCGAAAAGGAAGGCTATGCCATCGTGGCTGCCGAAGCGCCTGCCGCTGGCGGCGCGGAAGGTGCGGCACCAGCCGCAGCCGACAAGCCGATTGCCGAACTGCTGGCATCGGCAGACGTCAAGGCTGGCGAGGCCATTTTCAAGAAATGCACAGCCTGTCATAGCGTCGACAAGGGCGGAGCCAACAAGGTTGGACCCAACCTTTGGGGCGTTGTCGACCGGCCTGTCGCCAGTCATGAAGGCTTTGCCTATTCCGCCGGCATGAAGGATTTCTCCAAGGGCAGTTCGCAGCACTGGACCTTTGAAAACCTCAACCATTTCCTGACTGCGCCAAAGAAATTCGTGGCGGGTACGGCGATGGGCTTTGCCGGTATTCCCAAGGAACAGGACCGCGCCAACCTGCTGGTGTATCTTCACAACCAGTCCGACAATCCAGTGGCGTTGCCAACCAATTAATCGCCCGCTGTCGTAAACGCGGCAGGGGAAAAGCGTGACATAGATAAAACGCCCGGCAACATTGCCGGGCGTTTTTTGTACCGTATTTTGCTGCTGTGAAGAAGGTTTCCGATGCCGCGCGTCATTATGCGCGGCATCGATTATTGATGTTTCTTACTTCTGCCAGCTTTTCACCAGTTCATCGTAATTGATGGTGATCGGCTTTTCCTTTTCGTTGGCCAACTTGGGCTGCGGCGCCAGGCTGCCGTGGTCCTTGGCATATTTTTCCCAATAGGCTGCGTCCTTTGGCTCGTTCAGCTTGGGGCCGAATTCGCCCTGGACCTTGGCGCGTTCCAGACGGGAGAGAATGCCCTCCTGGGCCTTGCACAAGGCATCCATGGCTTCCTGCGGGGTCTTGGCACCGGCTGCCGCATCGCCAATATTCTGCCACCACAATTGCGCCAGCTTCGGATAATCAGGCACATTGGTTCCGGTTGGCGTCCACTGCACGCGGGCAGGCGACCTGTAGAATTCCACCAGACCGCCGAGTTTCGGGGCGCGGTCCGTGAAGGTCTTGTCCATGATCGACGACTGGCGGATGAAGGTCAGGCCGGTCTGGCTTTTCTTCACATCCACGGTTTTGGAGGTGACGAACTGGGCATAGAGCCAGGCCGCTTTGGCGCGATCCGTTGGCGTGGACTTCATCAGCGTCCAGGAGCCGACATCCTGATAGCCGAGCTTCTGGCCTTCATGCCAATAGGAACCATGCGGCGACGGTGCCACACGCCATTTCGGCGTGCCATCGTCATTGACAACGGGCAGGCCGGGCTTGGCCATATCGGCGGTAAAGGCCGTATACCAGAAGATCTGCTGGGCGATATTGCCCTGGGCAGGAACCGGGCCGGATTCTGAGAAGGTCATGCCCTGCGCTTCCGGCGGGGTATATTTCTTCAACCATTCCAAATATTTGGTAACGGCATAGACCGAGGCCGCCCCATTGGTATCACCCCCGCGATCCACGCAGGAACCGGTCGGCTGGTCCTTGTCATTGACGCGGATACCCCATTCATCGACGGGCTTGCCATTGGGCAGGCCCTTGTCGCCATTGCCGGCCATCGACAGCCAGGCATCGGTAAAGCGCCAGCCCAGCGAGGGATCCTTCTTGCCATAGTCCATGCTGCCATAGACTTTCTTGCCACCGATCTCGCGTCCGGTGAAGAATTTGGCGATGTCCTCATAGGCCGACCAATTGACCGGCACGCCCAGCTCGTAGCCGTATTCCTTCTTGAAATCCTCCTTGATCTTCGGGTCGTTGAACCAATCGTAGCGGAACCAGTAGAGGTTGGCGAACTGCTGGTCGGGAAGCTGGTAGAGCTTGCCATCCGGCGCGGTGGTAAACGACAGGCCGATATAATCCTTGAGGTCCAGCATCGGATCGGTGACATCCTTGCCCTCGCCCGTCATCCAGTCCGTCAGGTTGCGGACTTGTCCATAGCGCCAATGGGTGCCGATGAAGTCGGAATCGTTGACCCAGCCGTCATAAAGGTTCTGGCCGGTCTGCATCTGGGTCTGGATTTTTTCGACGACATCACCCTCCTGAATGACGTCGTGAATGAGCTTGATGCCGGTGATCTTGCTGAACCACGGCGCCAGCACCTTGGATTCGTAGGCATGGGTGGTCAGCGATTCGGAGACAACATGGATTTCCATGCCCGCAAAGGGCTTGGCCGCATCCACATACCATTGCATCTGCTTTTCCTGATCCGCCCGCGACAGCGAGGATTCCCCCTTGATCTCCTGATCGAGAAATTGCTTGGCCTCATCCATCCCGGCATAGGCAGCACCAGTCATAGCCAGCAGCATCGCCGCCGTTGTCGTCATTAAGTGCTTTCGCATCATGTCCTCCCAGAGTTTGCGATTGCATGCGTAGTCTTAAAGCTTCAAACCGTCCGGAACACGCCGATAGCGTAGATGACCGAAAGACCGAGAGCCCACCACAGGCTGAGACTGGATAGCCCCAGCCATGCGAGATGAATGAAGGCGGAGCCGAGCAGCGACACAAACAGCCTGTCGCCGCGTGTCGTCTCGAACCGCAGAATGCCGACGCGGGGATTGCCGCCGGGCGAAACATATTCCCAGACCGACAGGGCGATCAGCAACGCCAGAATGGTGATGAAGAACAGCGCCGTGGGCGTGGTCCAGGCCATCCATGACAGGTTCATCATGTCCTCCTCCTCAGACGCGACCGAGGGCAAAGCCCTTGGCGATATAATTGCGAACGAAATAGATCACCACGGCACCGGGGATCAGCGTCAGCACACCGGCAGCGGCCAGCAGGCCCCAATCGACACCGGAGGCAGACACAGTGCGGGTCATCACAGCGGCAATCGGCTTGGCATCAACCGTGGTCAGCGTGCGGGCGATCAACAGCTCTACCCATGAAAACATGAAGCAGAAGAAAGCCGCGACCCCGATGCCGGAGGCAATCAGCGGTATAAAGATCTTCACGAAGAAGCGCGGGAATGAATAGCCGTCGATATAAGCCGTTTCATCGATTTCCTTGGGGATACCGGACATGAAACCTTCCAGAATCCACACCGCCAGTGGCACGTTGAACAGGCAATGAGCCAGCGCCACTGCAATATGCGTGTCGATCATGTCAAAAGCCGAATAGAGCTGGAAGAACGGCAGGGCAAACACCGCAGGCGGTGCCATACGGTTGGTCAGCAGCCAGAAAAACAGGTGCTTGTCGCCCAAAAACCGGTAGCGCGAGAAGGCATAGGCAGCCGGAAGCGCGCAGGCGACCGAAATCACCATGTTCTGCACCACATAGATGATCGAGTTGATATAGCCCGAATACCAGGACTGGTCGGTGAAGATGGTGATGTAATTCTTCAGCGTCGGCTCATGCGGATAGAGCGTCAGGGAGCTCAGGATTTCCTGGTTGGTCTTGAAGCTCATGTTGACGAGCCAGTAGATCGGCAACAACAGAAACAGGATATAAAGGCTGATGATCAGCACTGAGCGAAGGGATCGGCGGTTGTTCATGGCTTAGTCCCCCTTCGGTGCTGACGCACTCTGGGCGTCGCTATGGGTCATGACAGTGTAGAAGACCCAGGACAGCAGCAGGATGATCAGGAAGTAGATGATCGACATCGCCGCCGCAGGCCCGAGGTCGAACTGGCCGAGTGCCATTTTCACCAGATCAATCGACAGGAAAGTGGTGGAATTGCCCGGACCGCCGCCGGTGACGACGAAAGGCTCGGTATAGATCATGAAACTGTCCATGAAGCGCAGCAGCACGGCAATCAGCAGCACCTGCTTCATCTTCGGCAGCTGGATGTAGCGAAACACCGACCAGCGCGAGGCGCCGTCGATCCGCGCTGCCTGGTAATAGGCATCCGGGATCGACACCAGACCGGCATAGCAGAGCAGCACGACAAGACTGGTCCAATGCCAGACATCCATGACGACGATTGTCGCCCAGGCATCAAATGGATTGGCCACGTAATTATAATCGAGACCGATGGCGTTGAGGGTATAGCCGAGCAGGCCGATATCGCTGCGCCCGAACACCTGCCAGATGGTGCCGACCACATTCCATGGGATCAGCAACGGCAGGGCCATCAGCACCAGGCAAACAGGCACGCCAAGCCCGGTCTTCGGCATGTTCAGCGCGATCAGAATGCCAAGCGGCACTTCGATGGCGAGAATGATCATCGAGAAGATCAGGTTGCGCCATAGCGCATCCCAGAACCGTTCCGATTGCAGGGTCTGGGTAAACCAGTCCGAACCAGCCCAGAAGAAGTCGTTATTGCCGAACGTGTCCTGCACCGAATAATTCACCACGGTCATCAGCGGAATGACAGCGGAAAAGGCGACCAGCAGCAGCACCGGCAGCACCAGAAACCAGGCCTTGTTATTCCAGGTCTTGTTCATGGCCTTAACCCTCCCAATCCGGCACCGGCGAAATCAACCCGCCAGGAATTTGCGTAGATATTGATGGCGGCCGGATCGAAGCTCACCTTCGGCTCAGTGGGAATATCGGCATCTTCCCGCAGCACGATAGAAATCGGCTGATCGGCAAAACGGGCGCGCACGATTTTCTGGCGACCGATATCCTCGACTTTGGAAATCTGCACCGGCATGCCCTCGCGGCCAAGGCGAATGAATTCCGGGCGAATGCCAAGCTCGGTAAGGGCTTCGCCCGGGATGACCGGACGGCCCGGGAGGGAAACCCGCTCTCCGCCGATCATCGCGGTATCACCATCGATGCCAGCGGCCAGCACATTCATGCCCGGCGAGCCGATGAAATAGCCGACGAATGTATGTTTCGGGCGGTCGAACAATTCGGCTGGCGTACCGATCTGGACAATCTGTCCGTCATACATCACCACCACCTTGTCGGCGAAGGTCAGCGCCTCGGTCTGGTCATGGGTGACATAGACCATGGTATAGGCGAATTCCCGATGCAATTGCTTGAGTTGGGCGCGCAGCATCCATTTCATATGCGGATCGATCACCGTCAGCGGCTCATCGAACAGGATGGCATTGACATCGGAGCGCACCAATCCACGACCAAGCGAGATCTTCTGCTTCTGGTCGGCGGTCAGACCCTGCGCCTTGCGCTTGGCCCAGGCTTCGAGATCGATCATTTTCAGAATGGTGCGCACCCGCACATCCACCTCAGCCTCCGGCACACGCCGATTTCTGAGCGGAAAGGCCAAATTATCGTAAACCGTCATGGTGTCGTAGACGACGGGAAACTGGAACACCTGGGCAATGTTGCGCGCCTCGGTGGACAATTGCGTCACATCCTTATCGCCAAACAGGATGCGCCCATCCGAAGGCTGCAACAGGCCGGACATGATATTGAGCAGGGTGGTCTTGCCGCAGCCGGAAGGACCGAGCAGGGCATAGGCACCGCCATCGTCGAAGTCGTGATGCACTTCCTTCAGCGCATAGAGCGGATTGGCGAGCCCCTTCGGGCCATAGGCGTGGCGGATATGATCGAGGGAAATTCGGGCCATATCTTACTCCCCCTGTGCTTCGAGCTGTCCGGCAAGATGTCCGGCAAGCGCCCGGCCGTCGCCATCGAAAGCCATCAGGTGACGGGTATCGAGATGAACCTGCACGTCGCGGCCCGGTTCGATATCGTGAATGCCATGCTCCAGCATCACCCAGCGCTCACCGGCATAGTCGAGGTGAATGTAGCTTTCCGAGCCGGAAATTTCCGAGATCATCGAGCGAGCCACCAGGGAACCTGCGCCATCGCTCGACGAGGCTCTCGCCAGCGACAGGTGATGCGGGTGAAAGCCCAGCGTCAACGGCTCCTCTGGCACATGCGACAGGTGCCTCGGCACTGTCAGAACCGGAATGCCGCCGATCATAAAATGGCCCTCGCGCCGGATGGCCTGAACGGTGTTCAACGGCGGATCGGCGAAGGTTCGGGCGGTTTTCAAGTCTGCTGGGCGGCGATAGACGTCGATGGTCGGGCCGTATTGCGTGACGCGGCCCTCCGAGAGTGTTGCAGTATGACCGCCCAGAAGCAGGGCTTCCGACGGCTCCGTCGTCGCATATACGAAAATCGCGCCCAGTTCGGCAAAGATCTTCGGCAGTTCCTCGCGCAATTCCTCGCGCAATTTATAGTCCAGATTGGCCAGCGGCTCATCCAGCAGCACTAGGCTGGCCTGCTTGACGATGGCGCGGGCCAGCGCCGTGCGCTGCTGCTGGCCGCCGGAGAGATTGAGCGGCGTGCGCTCCAGATAGGGCGTCAGCTTCAAAAGCTCGGCAGCTTTTTTCACCTCCCGGTCGATGGTGGCACGATCAACCTTGCGCACTCTGAGCGGCGAAGCGATGTTTTCATAGACGCTGAGGGCCGGATAATTGATGAATTGCTGGTAGACCATGGCAACCGACCGGTCCTGCACCCGCACACCGGTGACGTCCTTGCCATCGAACAGCAGGGAGCCGGATGTCGGCTTGTCCAGCCCGGCCATCAGCCGCATCAATGATGTCTTGCCCGACAGGGTCGGCCCAAGCAGAACGTTCAGCGACCCGCGTTGCAGGGTCAGGTTGACGGGATGGATGTGAACATCCCCCGCCACCACCTTGGACAGGTTTCGCAATTCCAGCATTGTGCGTCAGGCCTCCTCCGCCCGCCGACAACGACAACGGTCTGCGTCGGAACCGACACATCCATCCGCTATCATTCTTGTATTTGCCGCTTCAAACCCTTTGACCGACACGGTCCAGGTTCTTATCGGCATCTCCCTCTTGCGCGCCTACAGCGCCGTGCGCCATATATGGCGCACAAAGGTTCGCTGTAGCTCTTTATATCTGCTGCATAATTTTCTCTTTAAACCGATCCCGGTTTAAAGAATTATGCAGTAGCCTGTCAGGCCGCCCGCGCCTCCTCGATATAGTCTTCCAGCACTTTTGCCTGTTCGGCACTGAGGAACAGGCCCTGTTTGGTGCGGCGCCAGAGAATATCCTCCGCCGTTGCCGCCCATTCACGGGCGATCAGCCAATCGACTTCCGCCTGATACAGGGTTCCTCCGAAATAGCGCCCCAGCCCCTCCAGGCTTTTGGCACCATTGACGATCGTCGTGGCAAACGTGCCATAACATCTCACAAGCCGACGCGCGCACCGATCCTCCAGGAACGGAAAGGCCTTTTGCAGCCTCTCCACTTCCGCCAGATAGCCGGTCGCCGGAAAATCACCGCCCGGCAAATGGCTGGTCGCCGTCCAGGGCTTGCCCTTGACGCCGATCGCCTCACCAATCTTTTCCAACGCATGTTCACCCAGGCGCCGATAGGTGGTGAGCTTTCCGCCAAAAACGTTGAGCAGCGGCGCGGATTTTTCCGGCGTTTCCAGTTTCAGCACGTAATCTCGGGTGGCCTCCTGCGCTTTGGAGGCACCGTCATCATAAAGCGGCCGAACGGCGGAATAGGACCAGACAATGTCCTCAGGCCGGACCGGCTCGGCAAAATATTCGCTGGCAGCATCGCAGAGATAGGAGATCTCGGCACCGGAAATCTTCACATCCTTCGGATCGCCCTGATAATCCTGATCAGTCGTGCCGATCAGGGTGAAATCCGTCTCATAGGGAATGGCGAAGATGATGCGATTGTCCGGATTCTGGAAGAAATAGGCACGGGGATCATCGAATTTCTTCTTTACCACGATATGGCTGCCCTGCACCAGCCGCACATTATGAACATTGTTTCTGCCGACCGCATTGGATAGCACGCTATCGACCCACGGCCCGCCCGCATTGACCAGCATCCGCGCCTTGTAGGTGCTGCGCGCGCGACTGGCGCGGTCTTCGACCTCAACGATCCAGAGATCGCCGTCCCGACGCGCACCGATAACGCGATTGCGGCTGAGGATTGTGGCACCACGATCCGCAGCGTCGCGGGCATTCAGCACGACGAAACGGGCATCGTCGACCCAGCCATCCGAATATTCAAAGGCGCGGGTAAACAGCGGCTTCAGCGGATTGCCCGCCTTGTCCTTGCGCATATTCAATGTCTTAGTGGCGGGCAGCAATTTACGGCCACCCAGATGATCGTAGAGAAACAGGCCAAGCCGGATCAGCCAGGCGGGACGAATGCCGCCCTTATGGAACGGCAGCACGAAACGCATCGGCCAGATGATGTGCGGTGCCATGGCCCAGAGCACTTCACGCTCCATCAGCGCTTCGCGCACCAATCGAAATTCATAATGTTCAAGGTAGCGCAATCCACCGTGAATGAGCTTGGTGGCGCCCGAAGACGTGCCAGAGGCGAAATCGTTCATTTCCGCCAGCGCAACGGTATAGCCGCGCCCGACGGCGTCACGGGCGATGCCGCAGCCGTTAATACCACCACCAATAACAAATATGTCGAAGACAGGATCGCCGGACACGTTTCTCTCCCTTTCGCAATGCAGCATTATAGTGCGCATGCGAAACTGGATACAGCTAAAACGAACTTAAAACGAATGTCAAACGAAAGTTTAGCAGTCTCTATTGATCAGACCGCTATGGGACGCGGAATGCCTCGATCAACCGCACATCATGGTCACGGCAAATAGCGGCAAGGCCGTCAATATCGCAGACATCAGTGATGAACGTGTGAACCTGGCTGAGATGGCCGATGCGCACCGGGGCGGCGCGCTCGAATTTGGAGGAATCGGCCACCAGAATCACGTGCCGGGCATTGGCGATAATCGCCTGCGCTACCTTCACCTCCCGGTAATCGTAGTCCAGCAATGCGCCATCAGGATCGATGGCCGAAGCGCCGATCACCGCATAATCCACCTTGAACTGCCGGATGAAATCCACCGCCGCTTCCCCGACGATCCCGCCATCGGAGCCACGCACAACGCCGCCGGCGATTACCACCTCAATGCCTGGAAAAACCCGCAAGCGATTGGCAACATTGATATTATTGGTAATGACCATCAGGTCCTTATGATCCAGCAATGCTTCGCCCACCGCCTCGGTCGTCGTACCGATATTGATGAACAGAGATGCATTGCTGGGGATCAATTCGGCGGCAGCCCTGCCAATCGCCTGCTTTTCCGGCGCGGCCATCGAGCGGCGCGCTTCATAGCGAACGTTTTCGGCACCGCTTGGAAAGATTGCTCCTCCATGGACCCGCGTCAGCCGGCGCGTCTCGCAGAGATCGTTGAGATCCTTGCGGATGGTTTGCGGCGTGACCGAAAAGCGAAGCGCCAGGTCGTCCACCTGCACCCGGCCTTCCGCCTTGGCGATGTCGAGAATGTCGGATTGCCGGGCAGACAGAAACATGCACCCCTCCCCGTTTTCGTTTTTCTTTCATCATAATCCAAAACGAAAGCGGTGCAATGCACCTGACGTCTCACGTGAAACGTTTATACAAACCGGCTGGTAATCAGATAGCCAAGCCCGGCTGCGGTGGCCGTCAGCACCGTGCCCCAGGCCATGTCGACCAGACTGAGCGTCAGTGACCAGGATTTCAACGTCGCCAGATTGGTCATGTCATAGGTGCCGTAGGCAATCAGACCCAAAAGCGCGCCGCTAACCACAGCCGTCAACAGGCTGCCGTTCTGGAGGGCTGGACTGACCGCAAAATAAACAATGCCGACGATATAAACCAGATAGAACAGACCCGCAGCGGTAAAATTGGGCTGATCCCGCATCATATCGCCGATGCGGGACTTGTAAAAACCCAGCGCAATTTTGCTGAGCCATAGGAAATCCAAGGTGAAAAACACCGCAGCCGTGGCACAATAGGCAATCGCATAGCTGCGCATATGTTTTCATTCCCTTTAGAGTGAAGGCTATATACCGAGGATAGGTTGAAATAGCCGGACAAGGCGGCTCTTGAATCGTAGAGGTGCATCAGTGACGGCAAGGCAGATGCAATCTTCGCCGTCTTCAGCAATAGGCTGATGTTCCAACTGCTCGTCGGCTTCCTCCAGGTCGCCGCGTGCAAACCGGCCCTGTCCATCATGGAAGCTGCCTTTCAGCACCAGCGTCAGCTCGCGCCCACCATGGCTATGTTCCGGCACCGGCTTTCCGGCCGGAATGCGCAGCAGCCGCACGCTGGTTTCTCCATCGCGGGTCTTGATCGGAATGTGATAGGCACCGCGCCCAAGCGACTTCCATTTCAAACCATCGATATCCTGCCCCAGATAGGAGCGAAGCGGTTCCGGCAGGATCGCATCGTGCTGCCGGGAGGTGGTGTCCGGCGCCGGTTCAACCCGGCTGACAGTGCTTTCCCTGGTCCGTTCGCCGGAGGCAGCAAGCCTTGCGCGCATGTCCTGCCAGGAGCGGTCGACGCTGAGATCGGCATCGACAGGTTTTTCCGCCTCCAACAATGCCCCGGCAGTCACCTCCATGGCCGCGAGGCGCCGGCGACAATCGGGACATAAGGCGAGATGGGTGGCAATGGCGATGCCCCAGCCTTCGGCAAGGCTGCCATTGGCGTAATCGAGCAGCAATTCATCGCTGACATGATGGTGAACAGTCATCAGCGATCCTCCTCTGAGCGGTCTTCAAGGGCGGCACGAAGCTTGGCAAAGGCCATGCGGATTCTCGACTTCACAGTGCCGAGCGGAAGATTGAATTCCTTGGCAAGCGCGCTGTGAGGAATTTCGTGAAAGAACGACCGTTGCAACAGTTCCAACTGCTCCTGAGGCAATTGTCCCATGGCCTTGTGCAACCTTTCAGCGTCCTGGCGGTTTTCCAGATCCTGATCGGCTGGCATCACCTCGTCAGGCACGAAGGCCGGGTCGTTCGGATCGAATTCCGGCCGGTTCTGCTTGCGATAGGCCGAAACCCGGAGATTTCTGGCGATGGTAAAAATCCAGGCGGAGACATTGCCCCGGGCCGGATCGAATAACGCGGCCTTGTTCCAGACCACCATCATGGTTTCCTGCATCAATTCCTCTGCCGCCTGCTGGTCACGCGCCTGACGAGCCATATAAGCCTTTACGCGCGGACCGTAATGGCGGAACAACGTTTCGAATGCTTCCACATCCCGTTCGCGAGCAACTGCTGCGAGCATGGAAGACATGTCTTCGGTTTCAGCCTTCATAATCATCCCGTTTGCGCCAGAAGGCACGGATCTCCCACCCAACCGGCTGCGTCTGAAAAGGCGCGGGGCCGTCACTCTTCTATTGTGGCATTCCAGAGCCGCTTGGGAAATGATTATTGTCATGGCGCTTTCTACGCCTTGTCGCGAAAGCTGGATCACTGCCTGAAAAAAAATCCGCTCATGGCAATCCAGCCTCCGCTAGCGTTCGTAAATACTGTAAACGAACAACCGGGAGGCGACCGCTCTTATGAAGATCGGATTAGACAGCGGATTGACCACAGGCACAAAGCGCATTGCAGTTGTGGGATCGGGGATTTCCGGTCTGTCCTGCGCATGGCTTTTGTCCAAGGGTTTCGATGTCACGGTGTTTGAGGCTGAAAACCGCTTCGGTGGTCACGCCAATACCGTCAACGTCGCAGGACCAAACGGACCTGTGGCTGTTGATACCGGGTTCATCGTCTATAACGACCGAAATTATCCAAATCTCGTTGCCCTGTTCGATCATCTCGGCGTGCCAAACCAAGCCTCCGACATGTCCTTTGCAGCCTCGCTGGATGCGGGCCGTTTCGAATATTCCGGCTGCGGGCTGGCGGGTTTGCTCGGTCAGCGCAGCAACGTGCTTCGCCCGCGCTTCTGGCGCATGGTGGCTGACATAATGCGCTTTTACCGGGAAGCGCCTTTGCTGCTCGAGCGCCAAGACCTGACAGCGGCAACGCTTGGCGATTATCTCGATCTGGAAGCCTATAACAATGCGTTTATCGAGGATCACCTGCTACCTATGGGCGCTGCGATCTGGTCAACAACGGCTGCCGACATGCGGGCCTATCCGCTGAACGCCTTTGTCCGGTTCTTCATCAATCACGGTCTGGTCACGTTGAAGAACAGGCCGCAATGGCGCACGGTAACGGGGGGCAGCCGTGAATATGTCCTGCGCATCAAGCAGGCGACCAATGCCGATTTCCGGGCCAACGATCCGGTCAAGGCTATTATACGCAGTGCGCTGGGGGTGAAGATCGTCACGCAAAGCGGCTATCAGGATCGTTTCGATCAGGTTGTTGTCGCCACCCATGCGGATGAAGCACTGGCACTGTTGGACGATGCGCAAGGGTTGGAACGGGCGCTGCTTGGCTGCTTCGATTACACCAAGAATGTTGCTGTTCTGCATTCCGACACCAAACTGATGCCAAAACGCAAGCAGGTCTGGGCGAGCTGGAATTATATCGGCGAAGAGCGCAAGGCTGGCGAAGGGCCGCTGTGCGTAACCTATTGGATGAACCGGTTACAGGGCCTCGACGCCTCGCTTCCGCTGTTCGTAACGCTCAATCCTTCGCGCGACATCGACGAGTCCAAGGTGCATCAGGTCTTCAACTACACCCATCCGCTTTTCGATGCCAAGGCAATCGCCGCCCAGCGCCAGCTCTGGCAATTGCAGGGGCGCAACAGGACCTGGTTCTGCGGTGCGCATTTCGGCAGTGGCTTCCACGAGGACGGCCTTCAGTCCGGCCTGGCTGTTGCCGAACAATTGTCTGGAATTGCCCGTCCGTGGTCGGTGGAAAACCAATCAGGCCGGATTTTTGTCGAATCGGTGCTGGCGGCTGCACAATGAGCTGGTCATCGGCAATTTTCACCGGTGCGGTTGTGCATCAACGCCACCGGCCTAAAAAGCATAGTCTGCGATATCAGGTCTTCTGCCTGCTGGTCGATCTCGATGAACTGCCTGATATAGACAAGTCGCTTTGGCTTCTGGGATATAACCGCCGCGCCATCTTGAGAATTGACGACCGCGATCATGGCCTGGGCATTCCGGGAGGTTTGAAGACGTGGGTTGCCAACCATGTCGAGCAGGCCGGCCTTAACACCGAGGGCATGAAAGTGAGCATGCTCTGCTATCCGCGCATGTTCGGCTATGTTTTCAATCCCTTGACGCTTTATTATTGCTATGGGCCGTCCGGCGACCTGCTGGCCCTGCTTTACGAGGTTGAAAATACCTTTCACGAGCGGCACACTTATGTCATTCCGGCTAGCGTGGAAGAGGATGGCTCGATCCGCCACGCCTGCGCCAAGCAGATGTATGTCTCGCCCTTCATGCCGATGGAATGCCTCTACCGGTTCAAAATCGTGCCACCGGGCGAAACGGTGACAGTCGCCATCAACGAAGCCGACGAACAGGGGCTATTGCTCTATGCGTCGTTTTGCGGAAAGCGCCGCACCCTTGATGACCGGGCCCTGGCAAAGGTTCTGGTGCGTTATCCGCTGATGACGCTGAAAGTCATGGGCGCCATCCATTGGGAAGCGCTTAAACTCTGGGCGAAAGGCGTGCCATTGCATCGGCATCGCAAGGCGCAGAACCCGGTCGCCAGTTCCATCATTCCGCCTGAGGCTGCAAACGCAAGGAGCCCGTCATGACCCATGCCGACCAGCAAACCGCGACACTTTCTCTCACCTCCGCGCCGCTGTGGCAAAGGGTGCTGTGCGGCTGGGCGGGCCGCCTGACCCATGGCCATCTGACGCTGCTGTTTCCTGACGGCAAGGAACACCACGTCACCGGTCGTGAAGCCGGACCCTCTGCCGTCCTGAAGCTAAACAACGCCCGTCCGGTCTGGCGGGTGATGTCGGGGGGAACGCTCGGCTTTTCGAGGTCCTATATGGACGGCGACTGGGACAGTCCCGATATTGCCGGATTTTTGGAGCTTGCCATTGCCAATGAAGGCAATTGGCACGGGCTGATGTCACCCTCCGCACTGCTGGGCAAGCTGGCCCTGCTGCGCCATAAGCTGAGGCGCAATTCCAAGGCCGGAAGCCGGCGCAACATCGCCTTCCACTACGATCTCGGCAACGCCTTCTATCGCCATTGGCTGGATGAGACGATGACCTATTCATCGGCGCTCTATACCCATGCCCATCAATCGCTTGGCGAAGCGCAGTCCGCCAAATACCAGCGTATCGTGGAACAATTGGCGCTGGGGCCGGAAGATCACGTGTTGGAAATCGGCTGCGGCTGGGGCGGCTTTGCCGAACATGCCATCCGCGCCAGCGGGTGCCAGGTAACGGGCCTGACACTTTCCACCGAACAGGCCGCCTATGCGCGCCAGCGGATGCAGGCAGCGGGATATGCCGAGCGCTGCGATATCCGGCTGGAAGATTACCGGGATGTGCAGGGCCGGTTCACCAAGATCGTTTCCATCGAAATGTTCGAGGCAGTCGGTGAGGAAAACTGGCCGGTCTATTTCAACCGGGTGCGCGATCTGCTGGTAGACGGCGGGAAGGCCGTGGTTCAGGTCATCACCCTGGATGAGAGCCGTTTCGAGCAATATCAGCGCGAAGCGGATTTCATCCAGACCTATATTTTTCCAGGTGGCATGTTGCCCTCGGTCGAGCGATTCCAAGCATCGGCGCAAAAATCGGGATTGAAAACCTGCGATACTTTCCGCTTTGGTCTGGATTATGAGCGCACTCTGCTCACCTGGGACAAGAGCTTTACCGCCCATTGGTCCAAAATTGCACCGCTGGGGTTTGACGAGCGCTTCTTCCGCATGTGGCGCTATTATCTGCATTACTGCGCGGCAGGCTTTCGAACCGGACGGCTTGATGTGGTGCAGTTCGAGCTTGAAAAATAAACGTTCGATCATCAATCAAAAAGGGGGCGAAGGCCCCCTTTTGACGTTACAACACTCTCAAATATTTCAGCTTTTCCGCAGCATTTTGCGCGTCAACGCGAAATACAGCGGATAAGGCAAAAGCCTCAACAGCTTGAGTGACACCACCATTTGCCAGGGAAAGGCGATTTCAAATTTTCCGGCCTCCATTCCCTTTTCAATGTGATCGGCAGCCTGCTCAGCCGTCACCAGGAAGGGCATGGGGAAGTCATTCTTGTCGGTCAGCGGGGTTTTGACAAAGCCCGGATTGATAATGCTGATCGCCACGCCTTTTTCGGCAAGAGCCGGACGCAAGGCCTCGGCCAGGGTGATCATCGCTGATTTGGTTGCCCCGTAAATGCCGCCGCCCGGCAGGCCGCTATAGCCGGAGACCGAACCGACAAGGCCTATCCGGCCTTTGCCGCGAGCGACCATCACGGCAATCACCGCTTCCAGGCAATGGCCGGTGCCGACCAGATTGAGATCGACCATCCTGCGCAACTGCTCGGCCTCGAAACGCACTGCATTTTCGCGGATATAGGAGCCTGCGGAAAACACCGCCATGTCGATCGGGCCAAGCCTGGCTTCAATGTCGGCCACCACCTGTTTCACCGCGTTTCCGTCGGTAATATCCAGCGGAAAAGCATGAATTCGATCTGGATTTTCAGCCGCCAGCGCCAGCAGATCCTCGGTCCGCCTAGCACTGACGCCGACGATATAGCCTTGACGCGCCAATTTCAGCGCAAGCGCGCGCCCAATGCCGGAACTGGCGCCGGTGATCCAGGCAACCCTGGCGCGCGACGAGGATGACATGACCATCACGGTGCAATCTCCTGGCGCTTTTGTGCCTTTGTCTTGGTGGCATTGCCGGCCTTATGGAAGGAAACGGTGGTCTTGGCGACCGGAAAGCCAAATTTCGTAACCCAGGCGGTGTTGAGCACGGTACCATCCGGCTTCAACACCATTTTGTCGTAGAACCTGACCTTGTTGGACTGGGTCTCGGGCGAGAGATAGACGAGATAGTTGAAACGAGCGGTATCGCCGCTCAGCCGCACCAGCGCATTGCCCACCACATCCTCGCGGGTTCCGGTATAGGTCGTCGGCCCTGTTTTGACGAACTGCCAGGTTTTGCGGTCGCGCGTGCCATCCTCGAAGCGAAAATCCTCCCGCAGTGTCAGAATATGACCATCCCATTTGCCAGTGAGATCGACGGTGAACTTGCGACTGACACCATTGATGGCGGCGAAGTGTCCCTCGGCCACGGTCTTGCCGACGAAATAGTCCTCGAAGGTAAAATCAGCCGCCACTGCTGGGCTTATAGATGCAAATAGTCCGACGCCCAGACCCGCAAGTGCAGATTTCAGTCCCGACATGATCAAATCTCCGGTTCATTGCTATCAATACTTGAACTACGCGCCAAACGGGCTTCCGGATTGGTTGCTACCACTCGATCACGGAACCGTCATAGGCGAAAAAGCCGCCTGTCTGGGCGGGCGGGAGCGTGTCGAGCACGGATAGCAATAGGCCTGCGCTGTGATCCGGGGCAAACCGCTCATGACCCACGGCGAAATTAGCAGAAAGTCCGGTATCGACACTGCCGGGATGCAGGCTGACAATGACGGATTGCGGTCGTGATCGGGCGATTTCGATAGCGCTGGTATGAACGATCTGGTTGAGAGCCGCCTTGGATGCCCGATAGGAAATCCAGCCACCAAGTCGATTATCGCCAATCGAACCGACCCGAGCCGACAGAAAACCCATCAGCGACCGGCTGTTTTTCGCCAGAAGCGGCGTGAAATATTTGAGCACCAGCGCTGGACCAATGGCATTCAGCGCAAATTGGGCCGCCATCGCTTCAGAAGTTACGGCTTTGATGGCTTTTTCTGGCCCAACGCCGTTAATAGTCAAAGCGCCCGTTGCACAAACGATCAAATCGAAGCTGTGTTGCTGACCAGCCAGGCGCTCCGCACAGGCGGCGATGCTCGCCTCCTCCATCAGGTCGAAGCCGTTCTCTCGGCGCGATAGCGTCACCACCTCCCGACAGGCACTATCCGACCCCAATATCGCGCAAAGGGCTGAACCGATACCGCCGGATGCGCCGATAACGAGTGCGCTATAGCTTGGGCGAAGCGATGTCATTGATGTAAAGCGACGCATTTTCCACCTTTTTGCGACATTTATTGTGCTGCCAGTCATCCGAATGCTGACGGGCTGCGTAACACCTCTACGATTCTACTCAGAACGATGGATCACAGGAGGACTTGGAATCATGTCGTTTCGACGTTTATTGATCAGTATCGCCCTGGTTGCGTGTGCTACCGGCACCGCGCAGGCCGCCAATGAAAGCCGATATACCTCCACCGACATCAAAAGCGACATCATCGGCAAGCGCATCTATCTCGCCACGCCGATGGGCGGGGAGTTTCCGCTGAATTATCGCACAAGTGGGGTCGTTGATGGCTCGGGGGAAGCTCTGGGTCTTGGCCGCTTCGTGAAGCCCAATGATACCGGCAAATGGTGGATCAATGGCGACCGCCTCTGCCAGCGCTTTACCACCTGGTATAAAGGCACGCCGATGTGTTTCGAGCTCTATAAAACCGGCGATAAAAGCCTCAACTGGATCCGCGACAATGGCCAGAAGGGGACAGCCCGAATCGGGCAATCCCTGTAATCTGAGGTGGCAAATGCTGGAGTCTTTTGACCAATGGGACATTCAACCGTTTGGCAAATTGAAGCCGATTCCCTACACCGCACGATTTTCACTGGCGGAATATGAAACGATCAAGAAGGGTTTCATTCCAAATTCCATGGAGGATAAGTGGGTTATTTTCTTCGCCGCTCACTCACTATTTCTCCATCGGAGTTGGACGGGGGCGGCGGTATATCGCGTGGATTTTTCTGAAAGATCAAACACGTTTAATGTCAAAAATGCTTATGTTGACGAGGCTGTCTGTCAAAAAGACAATGGCGCGTATGATGCAGCACTATTATCCTTTTTAATAGACAATATTCTTCTCTCCAGAAACTCACCGTTCCCTATGATCGAGGCAAACAAGCGTTTTCCAACCGGTGCCTATCAACACCATATTGCGGGCACCGGATACAGGGAAACATCTTTCAAACCTCCCCGCCCCTGGTGGAGGTTTTGGGGAAGGGACCATTAAGCTTTTGGCGGATTGTCGCGTTTGAAAATCCAGTCATGGTCGGGGTGGTTCTGGAAGCGCCATTTGCGCAGCGGTCCGGCCATGACGTTGAGATAATACATCTCATAGCCATAAGGGGCACCGCATGGATGGTGGCCCTTGGGCACCAGCACCACATCGCCATCAGAGACGGCCATGGTTTCATCCAGCGTGCCGTCTTCGGTAAAGACGCGCTGGAAGCCAAAGCCTTGAGCCGGATTCAAACGATGATAATAGGTCTCTTCCAGATAGGTCATATCCGGGAAATTATCCTCATCATGCCGATGCGGCGGGTAGGATGACCAGTGGCCCTGCGGGGTAAACACTTCTGTCACCAGCAGACTATCGGCCACATCGCGCTCTTCCATGGCAATGGGGAAGATATAGCGGGTGTTAGCTCCCTTGCCGCGCTCCGTGAGGACCACGCCTGCCGGGCCAATCACCTGTGCCTCGCGGCCCGGTTTTGCGGGCGCGGTGCAGACGGCCAGCGTTACATCCGTGGTGGCGATGGCGCTCCACTCGCTGCCAGCCGGGATGTAGACGCAATGGGGCGGCTTTTTCTCAAACACATTCATGCGGTCGCCAAGCTCGCCGAAGCTTTTGCCCGCAGCCGAAATCTCGGCTTTGCCCTCGACCAGCACCAGAATCACTTCCGTCTCGCCCGTCTGTTCAGCGGCCTTTTCGCCTGCTTTCAGCTTATAAAGGCCAAAGCCGACATAGCCCCAATTGGCGCTTTCCGGGGTGATGTCATGCACTTTGCCAATGGCGGCCACGGGCTTGCGCAATAGGTTGGTCATTTTTCATCTCCCTTCCCCGGCGTTTTGTAAAACACCCAGAACAGTTGCAGACCGGCGTAAAACCCAAGCGCCAGCGAAATCATCGCCCAGGTTTGAGACCCATTATAAAGCTCGACCCCCGCCCAGACCAGCGGCACCAGCACGACCAGAATGCGCACCCAGAGCGGCTTAAAAAACGGGTGGTGGGGATCGAGAAATTGCATTGGCTTACCTTGTGTGTTCGGGTCAGGGCTGGCCCCTTCCCGTTGGAGGCTGTGGTGGGAGGGATATAGCATAGGTCGGTGCTTGCTTAACCCCCTCGCTCCGACCGATTAAGCCGCCTTATCCAACCCCGCAGCCTTAGCCATCGCCTTCAGCGAAGCAAGCCCAAGGCTCTGGTAATCATAGGGATTGCGCACATCCGGGTCCTGCTCGGCCTCAATCACCAACCAGCCTTCATAGCCATGTTCGCCTGCAATTTTCAGCACCGGCGGAAAATTGACACCGCCCTCACTGTCGCCCGGCACTGTGAACACACCACGGCGCACGCCTTCAAGGAAGGAGAGCTTTTCATCGCGCACTTGCTTTGCAATCACCGGGCGGATGTTCTTGGCGTGGATATGACCCACGCGGCCCATATAGTGGGTTGCCACGCGCTCCGGGTTGCCGCCGCCAAACAGGCAATGGCCGGTATCCAGCAACAGCTTGGCATGCGGGCCAGTGTTGGCCATCAGCTTGTCGATTTCTTCTTCGCTCTCGACAATCGTGCCCATGTGGTGGTGGTAAACCAGAGCAATGCCTTGCGCCGCCGCAAATTCAGCCAATGCTTCCACGCCTGCGCCAAAGCTGGCCCACTCACTATCAGCCAGTTTCGGGCGATCATTCACCGGCTTGCCGTCATCACCATGGATAGCATTCGATGTTTCGCAGACAATGATCACCTTGCTGCCCATGGCCTTCAACAGATCGAGGGCAGGCTGCATCGCTGCCTTTTCGTCCTCAATCGAATTTGTCAGCAGGTTCAGCGAATGCCAGCCGGAGACGTAGCGAAGGCCGCGTGGCTCCAACACAGCCTTCAGGGCCGCTGGTTCCTGCGGGAATTTATGGCCCTTTTCAATGCCGTCGAAGCCGATTTTGGCGGTTTCATCGAGGCATTGGTCGAGGCTGATATGGGCACCCAGCGTGCGGTCGTCGTCATTGGACCAGGCAATCGGGTTGGTTCCGTAGAGAATCATCTTACTGTCTTTCCTTCAGCGCTGCCACGTAGTGGGCGCGAGCCTGTTGCACTTCATTGCGGTCTGATACTTCTGGCACCGCCACATCCCACCAGTACCCGCCAGCTTCAGGCGTTGGGTAAGGATCGGTGTCAATGACAATCACGGTGGGTCGTGTCGCCTCGCGGGCACTGGCCAAAGCGGTTTCAAGCTCGGCAATGGTGGTTACTTTGCTTGAATCGGCACCCATGGATGCGGCGTGGGCGGCAAAATCGATTTGCGGCGCGTGGATATGCGAGGTGTGGGCGTAGAGATTGTTAAACTCCGCCCCGCCGGTGCCCATTTGCAGGCGGTTGATGCAGCCGTAGCCCCGGTTATCGGTGATGACAACGGTGATTTTCACGCCCAAAGCGCAGGCGGTGACCAGCTCGGAATTCATCATCATGTAAGAGCCGTCGCCGACCATGACGATCACGTCACGCTCCGGCTCGGCCATCTTGATGCCCATGCCGCCGGCAATCTCATAGCCCATGCAGGAGAAGCCATATTCCATATGGTAGGACAGCGGCAGTTTGGATTTCCAAAGCTGGTGCAACTCGCCCGGCATAGTGCCAGCGGCACACATCACCACCGTATTGTCACGCGAGGCGCGTTGCACGGCCCCAATCACCTGCATGTCTGTTGGCAGGCTGTTGCCATCCTTCGGCGGTGCCGTGACTGCATCGGCCTTTGCGAACCAATCGGCTTTGAGGCCTGCATCCGGCGTGGAAAAGCGATGATCCCCCAAAGCAGAGGAGATCAGTTCCAGACCAATTTTCGCATCGGCCACCAGCGGCAGGGCATCATGCTTGGCGCTATCGTAGGGCTGAACATTGAGAGCCAGAATCTTGCGGTTGGGGTTCTTGAACAGCGCCCACGATCCGGTGGTAAAATCCTGAAAGCGGGTGCCAACACCGATCACAAGATCCGCCCCCTCGCAAATCGTGTTGGCACTGGCTGCACCCGTCACGCCGACGGGTCCGAAATTCAGCGCGTCATCCCATGGCAGGGCCGATTTTCCGGCCTGGGTTTCCACCACTGGAATCTGATGCTTTGTCGCAAAATCCAGCAAGGTTTGGGTGGCCCCGGAAAAATGCACGCCACCGCCAGCAACAATCACCGGGCTTTTGGCGGATTTGATGGCGGCAATCGCCGTTTCCAGCTCAAACGCATCGGGCTGCGGACGGCGGATGTGCCAGATTTTTGGCGCAAAGAAGCTTTCAGGATAATCATAGGCCTCGGCCTGTGTATCCTGACAAAAGGCCAGCGTTACCGGGCCGCAATCGGCGGGGTCAGTCATGGTGCGAAAGGCGCGGGGAAGCGCGGTCAACAGATGTTCAGGCCGGGAAATACGGTCGAAATAGCGGCTGACGGGGCGGAAGCAATCATTGGCCGACATGACGCCATCATTGAAATCTTCCACCTGCTGCAACACCGGATCAGGTCCGCGATTGGCAAAGACATCACCGGGCAGAAGCAGAACCGGCAGGCGGTTAACATGCGCCAAGGCCGCAGCCGTGACCATGTTCAGCGCACCGGGACCAATGGAGGAGGTAACAGCCATAGCGCGGCGGCGGCCAAGCTGTTTGGCATAGGCAATGGCCGCGTGGGCCATGGATTGCTCATTCTGGCCGCGCCATGTGGTGACGCTATCTTTCGCCCCCTGCAAGGCCTCGCCCAGACCCGCAACATTGCCATGGCCAAAAATGGCCCAGACGCCAGCAATAAACGGCACGCCTTCCGGCGTCATCTGATTGGCAAGGTAGCGCACCAGAGCCTGAGCGGCTGTCAATCGCACCGTTTTCCCAGCGGTAGTCATTGTCTCTCTCCCTGAAATTCTAAAGGCTCAAGCGTTTGAACGCGCCCGATCCCATACCTGACACAGCGATGTGTATTTACCCACCATGTCCGCAATCGCATCGTCATCCGATAGTGTGCCAGCTAACCACTTGCGGGCCGCATCGCCAAAAATGGTGCGGCCAACGGCAAAGCCCTTGACCAGATCAAAGCTGGCTGCGGTTTTAAAGCTCTCCTCAAGCTCGGCAGCGGGCGCATCCAGACCCAGAACAACAATGCCCCGCGTATAGGGATCGTTGCGGGAAATGGCATCAACCGCCTTCGCCCAAGCACCTGTCGTTTTCATCGGCTCTAGCTTCCACCAATCGGGGTAGACGCCAATGTCGTAGAAGCGCTGGATGATGGTGGCGGCAGTATCATCATCGGTGGGGCCAACCTTGGAGGGGATAATCTCCAACAGCATTTCAAGCCGGTTACGCCGTGCAGCCGTGAAAAGACGTTTTACCGTATTTTCTTGTTGTTCCTTCAAAGCCGCATCATCATCGGGATGGTAGAAGCACAGAACCTTGACCACATTTTCCACCGGCCATTCGGTGAGGCCACCAAAATCTTCGCCCAGTTCCGGCTCCAATGTCAGCGGGCGCGAGCCCGGCCATTCCACGGGGCGGCCAATCCAAAGACCAGACCCGGAGGCCTGATAGAGCGCATCACGGCCCAAACGGCTATCACACAAAATGCCATAACCGGGCTGACCATTGGCCACCTGCTGCGCCGCTTTGAGGCAAAGCTGCTTGAAAGCACCGATCCGCTCATGGGATACACCCGCCTCATCACACATGGCTTCCAGCTGCATACGGTGATCGAAGGCAAACACCCGCATCTGCGGCCATTCACCATCACGGTTGGTGGACCAATGCACCTGCTCCAGCGCCGCATCCTTGCGGAGCGCTTTGTTGCGAATGCCGGTTTTGAAGAAATAATCCAGCTCTTCAAGGCTGGGATAGGCGGGCGTGCAGCCGTGGCGCGAGACGGCAAAGGCACCGCAGGCATTGGCATATTTCAAGGCCGTCGGCCAATCCTTGCCCGTCAACCAGCCTTTCAGCAGGCCAGACATGAAGCCATCGCCAGCGCCCAGCACATTGAAGACCTCAATGGGGAAGCCTTCGCCAGTCTGGCCATCGTCAAGGCTATCTGGAATTGCGCCATCAAACACCACAGCGCCCAAGGCACCGCGCTTGCACACCAATGTTGCCCCAGACACGTTCCGCACCGCCCGCAGCGCTTCCACCGTGTTGGTAGAGCCGCCCGCGATGTGGAATTCTTCTTCCGTGCCGACAATCAGATCAAACCAATGCAGGGTTGATTGGAGTTTGGCGGTGACGGCTTGCGACTCGATAAACCGGCTTTCGCCATCGCCATGACCCGCCAAACCCCAAAGGTTGGGACGGTAATCAATATCCAGCGCGGTTTTTGCGCCATTTTCCCGCGCCAATCGCAGCGCCTTCAGCACCGCAGCTTCGGTATTGGGATGCGACAGATGCGTACCCGTGACGCACACACAACCGGACTCGGCCACAAAGGCGGGATCAATATCATCCTCGCACAGCGCCATGTCGGCGCAGTTTTCTCTGTAGAAAATCAGCGGAAACTGGTGCTCATCGCGAATGCCGAGCAAAACCAGCGCCGTCAGCCGCTTGGGGTCCGTCTTGACGCCCCGCACATCCACGCCTTCGCGCACCAATTGTTCGCGGATAAAGCGACCCATATGCTCATCGCCCACGCGAGTGATCAGCGCGGATTTCAAACCCAACCGGGCCGTGCCTGCGGCAATATTGGTGGGGGAGCCGCCGATATATTTGTTAAAGGAGGCCATATCTTCCAAACGGCCACCCACTTGCGCGCCGTAGAGATCAACGGACGAACGGCCGATGGTGATCAGGTCAAGTTTTGGCACGCTTTCCTCCTTGGACGCGGCAGGGCTTGTTTCTCCTGCCGTCAATGACCTCACTCCCGGAAGGTCATTCTATTATCGCTTAAAAATGGACTATATATTCTATTTCTGAGCCCATCAACACAAATGTTCAGTCCTGTTGTCGGGCCGTTCCCACCGCAACCGAGAGCGCAATGGCCAGACAGAGCGTGGCAGAGAGTGAGCGAAACGCCCCAAAATCCACCTCGGCGACTGAGAGGGTTATTGCCCCCAGTTTGCGAAGCGGATTGACCACAGTATCGGTAATCGCCACCACAGAAATACCTCGCGCTGAGACCTGCTCAACCAGATCCAGCGTCTCGGTCGAATAGGGCGCAAAGGTAATGGCCAGCACCACATCGCCCTCGCGGATGGCATGCTGGCTTTCCAGCTTGCCAACGCCACTGTGCAACATGGCTGGAACTGCCATTTTTTCAAAAGCATAGGCAATATAGCTTGCCACCGGAAAGGAGCGGCGCAGGCCGACAATATGGATCATTCCAGCCGTGCCGAGGCAGGCCACGGCCTTTTCCAGCAGTTGCGGATCGACCGTTTGCAGCAATCCTTCCAGCGATACGCGCCCCGCCTCGACAAACTCTGCCAAAAGCGCCGATGGGCTGCCAGATGCTGTTTCCCGCAAATGATGCAGGCGGGTGGAATAATCCGGCCAGCCACCGACGAAGGAATCCCGAAACAGCTTTTGCATCTCGGAAAATCCAGAAAAACCAAATATTTGGCAAAAGCGCATAAAGGCAGAGGGCTGCACGCCTGCCCCTTCCGCCATTTCGGCCACAGTCGAGACGGCAATGCGGTCCTTATTGGCGGCCACATAGTCCGCGCATTGCTTGAGCCGCTTGGGCAGCGTGTCCGAGACCTGCATCAGCCGCTCTTCAAACGCCTTGACGCTGTCGGGGGCTTTGATGCTGTCGGTATCGATGCCCTGCGGCATTGTGTCTGACATCATTGTTTCTGACATGGCGGATATAGGGCCTCAAGTGTTGGCACGGGGGTGGTAATGGCGTGAAACCTGTCGAGGCGGCATCACAGCCTGCCTTGACATAAACACGATCCCAATCTAGCAAAATAGAACGTATATTCCAAACGAGGAGTGACGCAAGAGCTGGCGATTGTCATGGTTCGTGTCGTTTGGTTTGAGATTTTAACGTGTCATGTGCTTTGCGCCCCATCGGGTGCAGGCCAGGGAGGAGAAGAACGATGGTAAAGAAACTGGCCCTTCTGGGCGCAGGCCGTATCGGCAAGGTGCATGCCAAGGCCATTGGCGAAGACAAGCGCGCCCAATTGGTGGCCGTTGCGGATGCTTTCCCAGAAGCCGCCAAGGCGATTGCCGATGCCTATGGTGCAGCGGTCAAGACCATTGAAGAGATTGAGGCCGATGCATCGATTGATGCTGTGCTGATCTGCACCCCCACCAACACCCATTCCGATCTGATCGAACGGTTCACCGCCGCTGGCAAGGCCGTGTTCTGCGAAAAGCCGATTGATCTGGATGTGAAGCGGGCAGAAGCCTGCGCCGAGGTGGTGCGTGCCAACGGCGGCAAGGTGATGCTGGGCTTTAACCGTCGTTTCGATCCCCATTTTCAGGCGGTTCGCAAGGCGATTGATGATGGCAAGATCGGCAAGGTCGAAATGGTCACCATCACCAGCCGCGACCCCGGTGCGCCGCCGCCAGACTATATCAAGGTCTCCGGCGGTATCTTCCGCGATATGACCATTCATGATTTCGACATTGCCCGCTTCCTGCTGGGTGAAGAAATCACCTCGGTCATGGCATCGGCTGCCGTGCTGGTAGATCCGAAGATTGGCGAACTGGGCGATTTTGATAGCGCCAGCCTGGTGCTGACCACGGCGTCTGGCCGTCAGGCGATTATCTCCAACTCGCGCCGCGCCACCTATGGCTATGACCAGCGCATTGAAGTCCATGGTTCGGAAGGCTCGGTAGCCGCTGAAAATCAGCGCCCGGTCTCCATTGAGATCGCCACCAAGGACGGCTACACCCGCCCGCCGCTGCATGATTTCTTCATGACCCGCTACACGGCGGCTTATGCGGCGGAAATCTCGGCGTTCCTTGACTTTACTGAAAACGGAAAGGCACCGTCTCCATCCATTGAAGATGGCTTGATTGCGCTGAAGCTGGCGGATGCGGCAGTTAAGGCTGCCAAGGAAAAGATCGTCGTTACGCTGTAATCGAGAGTGTCCCCAAAGGTTAATAGCCGGGTTTTTCCAAAACCCGGCTATTTGCAAGGCATGTTGCCAATCATCAATCCCTGAACATTCTTGACTGCATCATTCCTTAAATCTGACCCGATTTGAGGAGAGGATTATGCAGCAAATTTAGAGTGCTACAGCATCCTGCCAGTGGGTTTCAGCCTCGGTAAGATTCGCAAAGCAACGGATGTTTCAGGAAGATGCGCATGAAATTCACTCCCAATTTTTTCAAATTCATCAGACTTTTCTCCGTCTTCGCTTTATCATCGGCATCCTCCCTGGCAATGGCGTCAGAAGGACAATCACACCTTCCAGACTGGCTGAAAAACCATGCGGGAGAAGGAACCGGGCAGATCGCCCCTGTCGTCCTGGAGAGGGCGCGTGCGCTCTACCTGGAGAGAGTGGCGGAAGGGAAGGTCCGGAACGCGTGTTACTTCGCGATGGATGCCACACGACCAAACGACCGTACCGATAGCGTCTCCGGGGGCCGCTTCTATGTCATCTGCGAGGCGGAACAGTCCTTTCGGGTTATATCAGCGGGACATGGCGGCGGGCGCAATCTCGGGGGCGTGGTCAATTTTTCAAACGGACGAGAATGCGCCAAGAACTTTGGCAACGCCCTGGATTCAAATCTGACGGCGGGCGGCGCTTACATGACGAGCGAAATCAAGACGTCCTTCAAAGGCTACTACCGCACCTCGGCCAATCAGGAGTCTTTCCTGACGCGTTCTTTCGTACAGTTCGATGGAACCGGTGAGACCGCCAATGCCCGCCAGCGGGCTATTGGCGGGCATGCGGCGGCATTGGTCTCCGGGATTTGCATGCTGAAAAAGCCTGAGAGCAGCTATGCCAATCGAGATGGCTATGTCCCGCGCGGTAATCTCGTCACTTACCCCGCTGGTCGCAGTGACGGCTGCACAAGTTGGTCGCCCGACGATGCGCCTCAAGTCCTGTCGCTGGTCAAGGATAACCCCACAACCCTCTACATCTATCCTGAGTCGCGAGACATCAACGCAGTGTCCCGGGACTTGGCGGCAGGCCGATCCTCGTCAGCGAATAAGACCTATTGGAATAATGCCTGCCTGAAGGAAATTGGCACCCCGACATTCTGGCCCAAGGAAAAGCTCGAGCCGATTATCGCTCAATACAAGCAGGATCATCCCGCACCTCCACCCCGTCCCATTCCGATCTGCGACGTACCGTCTCACTGATACGAAGAGTCATTTTCAATGAATCTTCGTATCATTCCCTCCATCGGTTGAAAGAGAAAATTATGCAGCTGGCATAACGTGCTACAGCGCCGGCTTCGACGTCGATTTGCGCGGGATAAGCGTCGGAGCCGAGATCCGTATCCTGTCTTCAGCCGTGACCGCCTCACTCAGCAATAGATCCAAAGCATGCGATGCGATCTGGTCGAAGGGAACCCGGACCGTTGTCAGCGGAATGGGGAGATGATTGACGATCGGAATGTCATTATATCCGACCACGGAAACCTCATGGGGTACTGAAATTCCAAGACGCGAAAGGCCCGAGAGCGCGCCGATAGCCGTGTTGTCGTTGACGGCAAAGATTGCTGTCGGACGATTTTCCAACCGCATCAGACATTCTGCGGCTTCCGCGCCGGCGTCGATCCCGAAGGTCGATGGAACGATTGCCTCTGGAAAGACCGGAAGTCCTGCTTCTTGCATAGCCTGCTTGTAGCCTTCCACCCGCCCGACCGAGCTGGAAGCATAAGATGGCCCTGCAATCACCCCAATATGCCGATGGCCCAGGTCTATCAGGTGGCGTGTTGCCAGGTACCCGCCCAACCTGTCATCGCCCACGGAACAGAGGCTTGCACCAGCCGTGCGAAGTGCGAAGACATGGGGCACTCCCCGAGCGATGAGGTCGTCAGGAAAATCATCATCCAGACGCGCTGTCGACAGGATGAGCCCATCGACACCACGGTTCAAAAGTGATTCGGCAGCAAGCCTGTCTGCTCTTGGCTTGTCATCGGTTGTCGCGACAATTGCAAAGCGGCCACTTCTGCTACAGGCCTTGGCCAGCGATTCGTAAAGCATGGCCATGACCGTATCGGTCAAGCGGGGCACGATGATCCCGACAGTCATTGTGCTACCACGCCTCAAGCTCGCCGCCGAGATATCCCGCACATATCCCAGCTCTTCTGCAATCTTGCGGACGCGACGCGCCGTATCGTTATCGGAACGGGGAAGCCGCTCATCCAGAATGCGCGATACCGTCGATTTTGAGACACCGGCAGCCGACGCGACATCGAGAATTGTCACGCGTCCCAGACGCCCTGCATCTTCGGTCCTTACAGTCATTCCACATTCTCCGCTGAAGCCCTGCGCAATTGCAGTTTCAACCATGCATTAAAAAAAATATTGACTCCAGTAAAATCAGAACCGATATTGGGAACGTTCCCATTAACGATCCTATCGCCGGTCGCTAAAGCGGGCGGCGGCTATCTGAGGAGGAGATACCCGATGCAACCAATGGACATGAGAGGGCTCAGCCCGGCACCAGTCACTGCCTTCACCCGCGATGGCGAGGTTGATTATGCTGCCAATACCCGCATCGCCAAATGGCTTGCGGGAATGGACGGCGTGAAAAGCCTTGTCATTCTTGGTCATGCCGGCGAAGGCACTTTCCTGACGGAAGAAGAGCGATTGAAGCTCATCCGCACCTATGTAGAGGCCGTCGACGGTCGGATTCCGATCATTGCTGGTATCACCGGTGAAGGCACCCGGGTCGCAGCGGAAGAAGCCAAGAAGTGCAAGGCAGCCGGGGCAACTGGCGCATTGGTTTATCCTAACCATGGTTGGCTCCGGTTCGGCTTCCAGAAGGGCGCCCCACAGGATCGCTACAAGGCGATCTGGCAGGAATCCGGTCTGCAATGCATTCTCTTCCAGTATCCGGATGCGACCAAAGCGTCCTATGACCTGGACACCCAGCTTGCAATCGCGACCCAGGATGGCGTCGTTGCCACCAAGAACGGTGTGCGCAACATGAAGCGCTGGTACGTTGAGATCCCGGAGCTCAAAAAGGCCAATCCCAACCTTCAAATCCTGAGTTGCCACGACGAGTGGTTGCTGCCGACGATGTTCGATGTTGACGGCCTGCTCGTCGGTTACGGAAATATCGCCCCGGAGCTCCTGATCGACCTGATCAAGGCGGGCAAGGCGCAGAACTATCCCGAAGCACGCAAATTTTTCGAGCAACTCCTTCCGGTTACCCGAGCCGTGTACCATCGGGGTTCTCACATGGAGGGCACCGTGGCTCTCAAGCTCGGTCTCGTCCATCGTGGCGTTCTGGAGCACGCCACAATCCGCGAGCCCCTGAAGAATCTCGGCGAGAAGGCTGAAGCTGAAATCTTTGCGGCCTTCGATGCTGCCGGAATCGGTCGCGTTGAGCAACTGATGGCGGCCGAATAGTCCGCAACTCCCCGCTTGTCATACCAAGGCGTGACGATGCTTTCGCATCTTCGCCTTGCTGGCAACAAAGGAATACGAACGGTCATTTCAATGATCGTTCGTATCAGGCGGGGGCATTCCAAGGGGAGGATATTGCGGCCGCATCTGGGAGTGATGCACCGCATCCGCACCGACTGCTATGCTTGGTGCGCACCTCACCGTGAAGAGCCGCGTCTTCCGGATTCTCGGTCATCCTGTGTCCAAATCCAGAAGTCGAGACGATCAACGCGTAGGTTCGACGCCGGCTGGGAGAATGAGCCAGGCAGAGGGAGGATATCATGAATATTGAACAACGGATCACGGCGGCGTCGCCGCTTGTTGACCCGCAAGCTGAAATTAGTGCGCGCCTTGAAAGGCTGCCCGTCACCCGCGAGGTTTTCTGGGCGCGGAACATTGTCGGCGCTGCAACCTTCTTTGACGGCTACACCGTCATCGCAATCGCCTATGCCATGCCGGTTCTGGTTCGCGAATGGAACCTCACTCCGGGACAAACCGGCATGATCCTGTCCATGGGCTATCTCGGGCAGTTAATTGGCGCGGTCTGCTTCGGTTGGATGGCTGAAAAGATTGGCCGCTTGAAAGTCCTGCTGTTCACCATTCTGCTTTTTGTCAGCATGGATATTGCGTGCTTGTTTGCAGCAGGCGCCGGCATGATGATGGCATTCCGGTTCGTACAAGGCATTGGAACCGGCGGTGAAGTGCCGGTCGCCAGCGCTTATATCAACGAGCTGATCGGCTCAAAAGGGCGCGGCCGTTTCTTTCTATTATACGAGGTCATGTTTCTGCTTGGCTTGGTGGGCGCAGGCTTGATCGGATACTTCATGGTTCCGCTCTATGGTTGGAAAGCCATGTTCGCCGTCGGCCTGGTTCCCGCGATGCTGATGATCCCCCTGCGCTGGTTCCTGCATGAATCTCCTCGCTGGTTGGTTGCCAATGGTCGGTATGAAGAAGCTGATCGTATCGTCGCCAAGTTGGAGAACAGCGCCCGGGCCGCCGGCAACGAACTGCCTGAACCAAAAATCGTCGCCGCGCCCATGCGTCGCAAATCCGACTGGCGCGAACTGTTTCAGGGCATTTATCTGAAGCGCACGTTATCAATATGGGCGATGTGGTTCTGCGCTTATATGGTGGCCAATGGGACGATCACCTGGCTTCCGACCCTTTATCGCCAGACATTCAATCTTCCGCTGGAAACAAGTATCCTCTACGGCTTTATCACCTCGGTCGGTGGCGTCATCGCGGCGATTATTTGCGCATTGCTCATCGACAAAGTTGGCCGTAAACGCTGGTATACCGGCGCGCTTATGATCGCACCGATCCCGCTGATCATTCTCGCGTGGCTAGGAGCGACGTCAGCAATTCAGGTTCTGGTTCTCGCGGGACTTTCGTATGCGATTGTCCAGACTGTAACGTTTTCGCTGTACCTTTATTCCTCGGAGATCTACCCGACACGTCTGCGTGCGATCGGCACGGGCACAGGTAGCGCCTGGCTACGGCTCGGATCGTCGGCTGGCCCGATCGCTGTCGGCTGGGTGATGACCTCAATGGGCATCCAATATGTTTTCGGGGCTTTCGCGGTAATTCTGCTAATTGGTGCTCTCGTAACGGCTCTCTTCGCAGTGGAGACCAAAGACCGCGTTCTTGAGGAACTCTCTCCCTGACAATACGATCCCAGATGGCTTGGTCACTCACCCACCAAAGCCATCTGGACACCTCGATTTACCCCGATTTCCTGCGGTGATGGGGCGATCTGAGCCTACCGTCGCGTTTAGCGGCGATTTTTGAACTGTTGATTTCGGCATTCCTGCCCCTTGCGGGGCGGCAAGCGTCATGCGGCGACACGGCGACCTTCGTGGAACACGTATCGGAGCATGTTGTAGGCGATATTGGCCATGCCGATCTTCACCTTGGCCCTGCCAATCCCAATCGTTCGGATGAAGAGCTTCATCTTGTCCTTCTGCCTGGCAAAGACATGCTCGACAGCGGACCTGATCTTGGATCGTCGCCCGTTTGCCCGCGATATCGTTTCCGGCATTGGCCTGCCCTCTGGCTTTCGCTGGTGGATGTCCGACTTCAGGCCATTGTCTTTCAGCCAGTCCTCGTTGGTCTTGGAGCGATAGGCGCTATCGGCCCAGACCGTCGAGGCGGTATTGTCCTTGGTCACGACGTTCCTGAGCTGAGCGCCGTCATGGGCGCTCGCGCTCGTCGCCGTCCATCACCGGATGAAGCCATGCGCCCGGTCAATGCCCGCATGATTCTTGTAACCGAACATCGGAATGGCAATGTCGTGGGTCTTCGTTGGTGCTGATGTCGGGATTTCCGTCGGCTGCTTTGCTTTGGAATATTTCACAGTCCAACGCGCATCCCGATCCTTCTGGGCAAGTTTGGCGGGTTTCTCCTTCCAGTCCTGCGGTATCTCTCCGGCCTTGATCGCTTGCTTCTCGTCCTGGCTGTTGTGCTGCCTCAGTGCCTGGATGATCGTCGCATCGACGATCTGCCCGCCCTTGGCCAGATACCCGGACCGCGAGAGATGCTTGTCGAAACGTGCAAACAGATTGTCGATGGCACCGGCTCGTACAAGGCTTTCGCGAAACAGCCAGATCGTCTTGGCGTCCGGCACCTTGTCGGAAAGGCCGAGCCCCAGGAACCGCATAAACGAAAGCCGGTCCTGGATGACGAACTCGGCCTGGTCGTCGGAGAGATTATAGAGCGCCTGGAGCACAAGGATCTTGAACATCAGCACAGCCGGAAACGGCGGACGCCCGCCCTTTGATCCATCCGATCGCTTCAGCGCCTTGGCCAGCGGCTTCTCGAACACCGGCCACGGGATAATGCTGTTCAGCTTCTCGAGATGACCTTGCCCCGTTTAAATAATCCATTTTGAAGTAAGCTCTGGCCCATTGAGAGGACCAGGGAATGAAGCGCAACCGTTTTACAGACGAACAGATCATCGGCATTCTGAAGGAGCATGAGGCGGGC
>WPHV01000005.1:347153-457035 GCA_009744235.1 Gillisella vitis | reverse complement strand
TGCCTGATAAGAGCCGAAGCGGTCTTCCGGCAGATCTCGCCAGCGGGCTCCAGACCGGGCAAGCCATAAAATCGCATCAAAGAACCGCCGACCGTCGCTGCGTGGGCCGCGTTTACCTTTACGACCGGCCGGGAATAAACGGTTTCAAACGCTCCCACTGGTCATCTCGGAGAACCTCACCATCCATCGCTAAACCTCCAAAAGTTAGCGTTGAATCTGATTTGCGACGGAAAGGGAATCCCAGTCGTTAATTTGTTACTACAGCCTAGAGTCTGTCAAGTTCAGATTGAATCAGACAGACTCTTGCTTTTCTTTGTCTGAGTTTGTCTTTTCGGGAAAACCGGTGATCACTTTTCCCTGACAAACTCTAATGGAAATTCCGGCTCTTTACCCGGATGCTCTCAACGGGCCGGTCATCCGGCAGGGCATCGGGAATGCGGAGCTGTTTGGGGGCTGTGGATGGCTCAAGGCCAGGCTTGCTGTCATGGAACTCATCACAGCGTTCGTGAGACAGCGGGGAAATCATATCACGTTGTCCGACGCTGGCCAATTCGGTCGAAAGATCGGTCAGCCTATGGGCAATCAGATGCACGACATCACCTTCACGTTGGACGCGGCCATAGACGCCCACCATGCTGGCCCCCAGCACGATGCGCCGATACTGTTCGAAGACTTTCGGCCATACGACGATATTGCTGATGCCGCTTTCGTCCTCAAGCGTGATGAAGATAACACCCGATGCACTGCCGGGGCGTTGGCGCACCAGCACCAGGCCAGCCGCCTCGATCCATCGGCCGTCTCGGGCGCGCATCGCTTCCTGACATGTTATGATTCGTCGGTGGCGCAGATCGTTGCGCAGGAAGGAAAGCGGGTGCGCCCGCAAAGTCAGGCCGACATGGCTGTAATCCTCGACGACCTGGCTGCCTTCCGTCATCTCATTTAGCGTCATCACCGGTTCGTTGACTTCCGCCACGCTGGCCCCCTCGCGTGCTGAAACCGCAGCGAACAACGGCAGGGGATCGTTATGCAATCCCTTCAGCGCCCATAGCGCGTCGCGGCGGGACAGGCGCAAGCCGGGCTGGAAGGCGTCAGCCTCGGCCAGTGTCACCAGTGCCGACGCCGGCACACCGGCACGGCGCCATATATCATCGATAGAAGTATAGGGTGTGTCTGCCCGGGCGCCAACCAGCGTGGCGGCCTCACGATTGTTCAAACCTTTGACCAGACACAGACCGAGACGCACGGCAAACCGCGTTCCATCGTCGACGGGCTCCAGGGTGCAGTCCCAGCGTGAGGCGTTGATGCAGACCGGCCGCACCTCGACACCGTGCCGACGCGCATCGGTGACGATCTGCTGTGGTGCATAAAACCCCATGGGCTGGGCGTTTAACAAAGCGCAACAGAAGACATCGGGATGATGGCATTTCATCCAGGAGGAGGCATAGGCAATCAAGGCGAAAGAGGCGGAGTGGGATTCCGGAAAACCGTAGGAGCCGAAACCCTCAAGCTGCTTGAAGGTGCGTTCGGCGAAGTCCGCCTCGTAACCGCGCGTGACCATGCCGTTGATGAGTTTGTCGCGGAACGGGCTGACGCCACCGGTGTGCTTGAACGTCGCCATGGCACGCCGTAACTGGTCAGCCTCACCGGGTGTAAAGCCGGCACATTCGATGGCGACCCGCATCGCCTGTTCCTGAAATAGTGGAACGCCCAGTGTCTTGCCAAGCACGCGTTCGAGTTCGGGTTTCGGATATTCGACGGACTCCTTGCCTTGGCGCCGACGCAGGTAGGGGTGGACCATGTCACCCTGGATCGGCCCTGGCCGCACGATAGCGATCTGCACGACCAGATCGTAAAAGGTCCGAGGCCTTAGACGCGGCAGCATCGACATTTGCGCCCGGCTTTCAATCTGAAACACCCCCAAGGTATCGGCCTGGCAGATCATGTCGTAGGTGGCCGTATCTTCCGTTGGCGTCGTGGCCAGATCAAGAGTGATACCCTTATATGCGGCGAGAAGGTCGTAACATCCCTTCATGCACGACAGCATCCCCAGGGCCAGAACATCGACCTTCATGAATTTCAGGATATCGACATCGTCCTTATCCCATTCGATCACCTGCCGGTCGGCCATGCGGGCCGGTTCGATCGGCACCAGTTCATCAAGCCGGTCGTGCGTCAGCACAAAGCCGCCAGGGTGCTGGCTCAGATGGCGCGGTGCGCCCTTCAGTTGCTCAGCCAGCGCCAGTGTCAGTTGCAGCCGGCGATCCGCGGCGTTGAGGCCGGGGATGTTGGTTTGCAGACTATCTGTCGAGCGGAAGGTCTGGCCTGACGACAAGCTTTTGATGATGTCTTCGGGTAGGCCGAGCGCCTTCCCCACGTCGCGGATAGCGGCCTTGGTCCGGTAGCGGATCACGGTCGAGCACAGGGCGGAATGATTGCGACCGTAGGTCTTAAAGACCCACTGCATGACAATCTCGCGCCGATTGTGTTCGAAATCCACATCGATATCGGGCGGTTCGCGGCGCTCCTCGCTGACGAAGCGCTCAAACAAAAGATTGTTACGTTCGGGGTCTATGGATGTCACCCCCAGCACGTAGCATACGGCTGAGTTGGCAGCTGAGCCGCGGCCCTGACAGAGAATATCCTGGCTGCGGGCAAAGCGTACAATGGCGTTCACTGTTAAAAAATAGGGGGCGTAGTCGAGCTTTTCGATCAACTTGAGTTCATGGCGTAGCGTTGCCGCCACGCTATTCGGCACACCTTTGGCATAGCGTTTGGCGGCACTTTCCCAGGTCAAGGTTTCCAGCGCCTGTTGGGCCGTCAGGCCCGGCATCTCGCGCTCCTGCGGATATTGGTAGGACAGTTCGTCGAGACTGAAGCGGCAGCGTGCCAGGATCTTGAGAGTGCGAGCGATCGCGTCCGGATAGCGATTGAACAGGCGCGCCATTTCCTGGGGTGGCTTGAGATGGCGGTCGGCATGCCGCTCACGATGGAAGCCCGCGCTGTCGATCGTTACCTTGTGACGGATGCACGTGACCACGTCCTGCAGGATGCGTTGGTCGGGATGATGGAACAGGACATCATTGGTCACGACGGTCTCAATGCCAGCTTGGGCGGCCATGTTCGACAATTCATGCAGCCGCAGGGCATCGTTTGGGCGTCGCCGCAAGGTAAGCGCCAGATAGCCACGGTCGCCGAAGCCGGCCTTGAGGCGACGCAGGGTGTTTGCGCAGGCGTCGTCGGCCTCATCCGGTACGAGGATTGCGAGCAGGCCATCGCCATAGGCCAGGACATCGTCCCAACCCAGTATACATTTGGCCTTGCCGCCGCGTGCCTTGCCAAGCGACAGCAGCCGGCACAGCCGGGCATAGGCGGCGCGATCCATCGGATAGACGAGGAGCGTGGTGCCATCGGTCAGATCCAGGCGGCAGCCGACAATCAGTCTTACTCCGCTGTCCTTGGCGGCCTGATGCGCCCGAACAATCCCCGCCAGTGAATTGCGGTCGACGATGGCCAAGGCTTCGATGCCAAGGGCGGCCGCCTGGAAGAACAGCGCCTCGCACGAAGACGCTCCCCGCAAGAATGAGAAGTGCGACGTTACCTGCAACTCGGCATAACGGGGTTTGCTCATCCGAACACTCCGTGCAGGAACCAGAGATGCGAACCGGTTGCCGGATCGACACCATTGCCAGCCCGGTAAATCCAGTAGCGTTCGCCATTCTCGACTTCGACCTGGAAATAGTCGCGCACCGCCGCCATCTCAGCGTCGCGCCGCCACCATTCGCCGAACACCCGCTCGGGGCCGTCGGCGCGCCGGACGCGCCGTCGCACCCCGCGCCAGGTGAAAACGACCGGCGGCTGGTCGGGCAGAAGAGCGACCGTCTCGATCGGCTCAGGATGGGTGAACAAGCGTGACGGCCGTGGCCAGCGGTTCGTCCAACCTTCGCCGGTATCAGGCGAAAGGGGCGGCAGCCGGCTAACGGCGCGCTCAGGTACGTCGCTTGGCACGGAGCCGAAGCGATAGATACGGCTCGCGCCGATGCGGTTGGCCAGGATGTCGATCAGATCGGACACATCCGGGTCGCTCGGTTCGGCAAGCGATGTGGCAATCTGGCGGGCGACCAGAGGTTCCGCTGAGGTTGCGACGAGCACCATGCGCTCGATCCCGAAACCCGGATCAATGGTGTCGATCTTGTCGCATAACAGGCGGGTCAAACGCCGCACATGGCGGACGGGCTGCGCCGTGGCGACGCGCACGAGGGCTATCTGATTGTCGACACGGTAGCACAAAAGGTCGAGATGCCGGACGCCTAGCCCCCGTATCTCAAGTGCGTCGCATAGATGAACGACAAGCTTGCCAATGTAACGCGCAATGGTTTCGGCGGCGGCAATCGGTTCGGCGAAAATGCGCTGCACCTCCGTGAGGTCGGGCGACTGTACACGCAGGATTGGCTCGTTGAGTATGCCGAAGGCCTGGTCGATTCGCCGCCCCAGTTCTGGCCCGAACCGCAGGGTCAGTGGCGCACGCGGTTGCGCGGCCACTTCGCCAATGCGTGTAAAACCCATCACGCGCAAGCCTTCTACGGTTTCACGCGCCACCCGCAAGGCACGGATCGGCAAGTCGAGCATTGCGAGACGGCTTTCGCCGGGGGGAGTGATTAAAGCCGGTCGGCTCTGATACCGTGCGAGGGCGTGAGCAGCGCCCCATGTATCGGCGATCGCCGCACGGACCCGCGTGCCGGAAGCCTCGATGCGCGCGATCATATCGGTCAGCATCGCGGCTTCGCCGCCGTGCAAATGGTCGGCGCCTGTGGTGTCGATGACCAGACCATCGGGGGGATCGGCAGCGACGGCAGGCGTGTAGCGCAAAGCCCAGAGCGCCAGACGGTTCAGGGCGCGGACATCGGCGAGCGGATCGGCGTCGCGGACGATCAGGCCCGGTACCAGCGCCTGCGCTTTCGCCGCCGGCATGCCGACGCGCAGGCCGGCGGCCAGGGCGACGCTGTCTGCCGCGGTGACGACGCGCCGCTGGCCTTGCCTGCCGATCAGGACAAGCGGTGCCTCAAGAGGCACGGTTGTGGCGTCGGATGTCCGCCGCAGCCGATCGGTCGGCCAGGTCGGCAGGAATAGCGAGACAACCCTTGGCATCACAAGCCTCCACTTCGATATCGGCGCTGCCGGTCCGACAGCGAATGAGTTCCACGCGCCAGCGGGCGCGGCCGACGCCGGGCACCGGCAGCGGTGAGGAGGGCAGGGCGGAGATGCGCCATCGGGTAACGGCCGCCGTCGGCTGCCCGAAGTTCGACGCCTCCGCCTGGCGTCGCCAGCGACGAATGACGAGTGCCAGGGTGCCCGTACTTTCAGCGGCGAGTTGCAGGCGGCGGGACGCGATCATGGACAGTTTGGCCACCTCGCATACGATGGCGCCAAACCCACCATGGCGCAGGCCCTCTTCGGCGCAGGCCAGCACATCGGCTTCGTTGCCAGCCTCGACATAGATGACGCGTCCCGGTGCCAGTCCAGCCTGTGCCAGCGATGGTGCAAACAGGTCCTGCCGCGTGATGCACCACAGGATCTTGCCCTTGGCGCGCGCCGCCAGTCCCGCTGTAAATAGAGCGGCTGCCGCGCCGTCGACCGTGCCATTGCCAGCTCCAGCCACCTCGTGCAGGGCGCCCATCGCCAGCCCACCGCCAGGCAGGACATTGTCGATCTCGGCAACGCCGAACGGCAGGACGTCGCGTCGCCGGACAGGGCCGCCCTCCAGTTGATCGATCCGGGCGCGCAGTTGAGTGACAACGGGGCTGACGACGGGGGTATTCATGTCAGAAAAGAGATCTCCTTGGCATTTCCAATGCGATTTCGGATATCGATGTTCTTTATTTGTTCTGTTTGTGAACATGAGTCAATGCGAATCTATGATGCATCAGGACAGTACCGGAACGGTGAGACATAGAGGCTGTCGGAATCTGTGAGAGAATCCAAATGTATCCGGAGTTTCTGCGGTTGAGAGTGTTCGCCAGACGCGGCAAAGAAATTTTTTGCTGAGGAACTGGAGCTGCAAAAGCTGCGGCAGATGTGCATGCCTTTGTCGAAGGTCGCAGGCTGGATAATGATGTCCATGCAATGCGGCCCCATGTGATGCGGGGTTTTAAGAACGGTACCAAAGCCAGGATCGAGTGTATGCAGGCCGACCGAACTCTCTTTTGCGCCCGCTTTGATCAACCCAAGTTGCCGATTGCATGTGGCGGTATCGGGCCTATGGCTGAGCTACTCGCCTGTTGGTCGTGATTTGCAACGGATGTTCAGTTCTGTTTGGGTTGACCACTTTCATTCGCAACCCTTGTTGCGCGTTTTCGCTCGCCGCCTCTCGGTGCATGTGGTGTCTTGTTCCAGAAGAACGGTTTGGTTTTCAGCTCGATCATCGCCCGCCAGGCGGCAATGGATGTCATCAGCCAATAGAGCGGAATGAACAGGTAGCGTTTGCCGATGCGGCGGCGTTCGAATTCGGTCATGGCGGCCCTGCCGAGGGCTAGGAAAATAAGGTAGCTGCCGAGGATATTCACCAGGTCGATCCAGAAGACCGTCAGGTCGCGCAGGGGAATGCCCGTGGCAGGCGGGTTGGCCATGCTGTAGACGGTCATGGTCAGGAACAGCAGAAGGGCGGGATGGCTCAGCGATGATAGCAGCATTCCGCCAATCATCAGATGAAAGACGGCAAAGGCCGATCCCCCCATTTCCTTGCAGGCGATACGCGGTTCGCGCATGACGATCAGCCATGTCTGTAGCCAGCCCTTGAACCATCGGCTGCGCTGGCCCATCCAGATTCGGCTGCTGACCGGTGCATCCTCAAGGGTTTGCCGGGTGATCGTTTCACAGCGATAGCCAGCCCGGAACAGCCGCAGGCCGAGGTCTGCATCCTCTGTAACATTATAGGGATCCCAGGCGCCGACATCCTTCAGCGCCTCGATACGGAAGTGGTTTGAGGTGCCGCCGAGCGGCAAGGGCATGCCATGATAGGCCAGCATTGGCAGAGTGCCGCGAAACAAAGCCGCATATTCGAGCGCAAACAAGGCGCTGATCCAGCTTTCATCGCCATTGGCGATAATCAGCGGCGCTTGCAGGCAAGCCACTTCGGGGGGACGGCACAGGAAATGCGCATAGGCCTCCTTGAGTTGGGCGGGATGCGGACGATCTTCGGCATCGTAGAGCACTAGGAAATCGCCACGTGCGCCTGACAGCGCATAGCTGAGCGCCTTCGGCTTGGTGCGCGGCCCAATCGGTGGGGTCGGGACGATCTCGATATGGGCTGGTATGTCGGCTTCTGCCAGCGCCCCCAGTGTGTCCAGGTCGTCGGCTTCGCAGACAAGCTTGATATCCAGCCTGGAAACCGGCCAGTCTAGCCGCCGCAGCCCGTCTATCAGCTGCGGGATCATGCTGCTTTCCCGGTAAAGCGCCACAAGAACAGTATAGACCGGAAGCTCCACCGAGGCGGGCAAGACGGGCGGAGGGTCGGCCGCTCCGATTCGATAGGCGAGCGTCGCGGCTCGAAAAGCGAGCATGCAAAGATAAAGCAGCGATGTCAGAATATGCATCACCGCCAGCGCGTCATAACCGAAGGTGGAACAGGCGGCGAGTGTTGCCGTCAGCAGAGATCCCAGCCAGAAGCCTTGTTTGCCGGTCAAGACCATGCGCGCCGAGGACAGTGGTGCCGTATCGAACAGATGCGCCGTGGCTTTTTCCACGCGGTGCCGGGCGCCAGCCTGCCAGATCGCACCGGTAAGGGCTCTCGGCGTGGTAATGGCAAGCGATCCGCGCAAATCTGGAGCATGCGCGAGCCGTTCCTTCAAGACATGGAATTGCCGTGCCTCGGGAACGATGACGGTGATCGGCGCACGGACTTTGTCATGCAGCCGTAACAGGCCCGGTTTGCGCAATTGGCTGTCCATGTGGTCGGAATAGAGGACCTGCTCTACCGGAAGCACTGGCAGAAAGGGCAGGTCGAGATGCCGGGCGAGGGCCGCGTAATAGTCCTGCGCCTCCATGTCGCCAGTGGCCAGCAATTCCTGCTCTATCGATGTGCCATGGGCAAGCGCCTGATGAATGAGACGCGACAGGAGCGGCTTTGGAAGGCCTAGCTGCTTCAGCACCAGCACTTCCTCACCAAACCGTTCGACCAGATCGACGGAGGATCGCAGCAATGGCGGTTCAGGCGCGGAAAGGGAAAATGAAAAAGAGGATATATGTGAAAATGGCGCGGCGCGTTTCCTCGCCGCGATTCCTTTGCTAAACAATAACCGTACCTCACACCCCATTTGCCTGCCCGAAAGCGATGATAATGAGCCGGTTGAAAGTTACATCCCTGAAAACCAAGGGGCGCATGAAGGCAATCACTGTATTGGCTGCTTTGACCTGTGGTGTGATGCCTTTTCTATCCCTTGGTCTCGCACCCTTGTCCGTTCAGGCACAGGCGCTTCCGTCCCAGCAATCGGTGCCGGTCCTGTTCGATGCGCGGGCGCGGTTGCCGAAGCCGGATCTATCGGTGCTGCTGCGGTTGCGGTTTCTCACCACGGTGGATTTTCCACCTTTCAGTTTTCTCGATCAGACCGGCCATTTGACCGGCTACAATATTGATCTGGTACGGGAGATCTGCCGCGAACTGGATGTCGAGGCGAAATGCGAGGTTCAGGCCGTGCCATTTTCCGATATGGAGATTGCGCTGCTCAGCAAGCATGGCGATGCTGCGGTGGCGGGCATGGCGGTGACGGCAGGATTGCGGCGGGATTTTGCCTTTTCCAGACCCTATCTGATGTTGCCCGCCCGTTTCATCGTGCCGCGTGACACTCTTGGCAAGGCCGATACGCCTGCGGCATTGGCCGGAAAGCCGGTCGGCATCGTCACCGGCACGGCACAGGAGGCCATGCTGAAGGCATTTTTCCCGGCGATCGTGCCGGTGGGTTTTGCCGATCAGGCCGCCTTGATGGAGGCGCTGAAGCAGAAAAAAATCCAGGCGGCCTTCGCCGATGGATTGCAGCTCTCCTTCTGGCTGGCCAGCACCTCATCCGCTCAATGCTGCGTTTTCCTGGGAGGCCCTTTTCTGTCGCAGCAGTTTCTCGGCGAAGGCATGACCATCATGGTGCGCAAGGAAGACGGCTTTCTGGCCGCCGCCTTTGACTATGCGCTGGTCTCCCTGTCGCGCAAGGGCAGGCTGGACGAGTTGTCCCGCCGGTATTTTGCCGAGGGATTTTACTGAAATATCTCAAGCAGGTGTTTTATGGCTTGCGATAGCGCGCAATGGCGCTGCGCTCGATGGCCGCGCAGGTCAGCTTGTCGAGGCCAAGTCGATCACGCAGCAATTGCAGCAGGCGGATTTCCTCCGGCAGGACGGTATGATCGACGGCGGCGACTTCGACGGCCAGTGCATAGGCCGTATCGTAAAGCCGTTCCGGCAGCGCGTCGCGGATGGTTTCCAGGGTGATGTCCAGTCCTTCCGGCCCGGCCAGCATGGTCGCGCAGCGCCGGGCCACATCCAGGACGGCACTTTTATCGAAGCCTTCAAAGACCGGCGTGCTGGAGACCAGATTGCCGATCCGCTCAAGTTCCCGGTCATCCATGGCATTGTCGACGGCCGAGGTCATCACCATTGCGAAAATCAGGGCATCCTGAAGGGTCACCTGGGGGATCATGGAAATTCTGTTCCTGTCATTTGCTTTATCGTATCGGGCTTATCTTATGGGTCATCTGGATATGGCCGAAGACTGGTTCGTCTTGAAGAATGGCGATTGCCATCAGCCGTTTCAAGAGGCTGGCATTCTGCCTGAGCAGGCCCCTGCAAAAAATTGAGGAATGGCAAATAATTCCTACTGGCTAACCCAAATGATTCGGGCGATCCATTCGACGTCCTGCATATCCAATACCCGGTTCGGATGGTCGGGATTGATTGAAATGAGGTCGACGGCCCGTGCCGTCTGGCGGCCCAGTACCTTCGCCATGACCTCGCCATCGCAGGTTTTGACGACGACCCGGTCGCCCCGGCGCACAGGCGCACCTGGCTCGACGATCAGAATGTCGCCATCGCGATAAAGTGGCTTCATGCTGTCGCCCTGAATTTCCAGGGCATAGACGCCTGGCTTGGCGGAGGTCGGTAAATCCACCAGATCCCAGCCTTGTCCGGCTGGAAAACCGCCATCGTCGAAAAACCCGCCCGAGCCCGCCTGGGCCAAGCCAAGCAGTGGAATAGTGCCGATCTGCGGCGGAAAATTGCCATCCGGCAATATGTCGTGAACGGAATTGCCCTGATGGTTGTCATTGCCGATCAGCGTGACGAATTGATCGATCCGCGCACCTGTTGCTTCCAGCACCTTGGCGATGGATTCGGTCGATGGCCAGCGCATACGTCCATCCGGCCCGACCCGCTTGGACTTGTTGAACGAGGTTGGGTCCAGACCCGCTTTTCGCGCCAGCCCGGACGGCGTCAAATGATACTGCTCGGCAAGCCGGTCAATCGCATTCCAGATTGTCTCGTGTGAAAGCATATCCCGCCAAACCCCGGCATTTATCAGCCGTCGACAAACGGCTTCGACCCACCTCGCCATATATCGGCCAAATGCGGTCGAGAGTAAAGATCTTGGAGGAATAAAATCCTCGATTATTGCCGTTTCCTCGCCCGAGCCCCAACTCTCCCCATGCTATGGCGATGCGGACGGAGGACAGTGGGCAGATCGGCTCCGGCGTGGAGGATTAACGCCAGTCCTGCCCTCAAGCGACCATGGCCATATTAAGCCGTCCCAATTGGATCACCGCCTGGGTTCGGCTATCGACCTTGAGCTTGAGCAGAATGGCGGAGACATGCGCCTTGATCGTGGCTTCCGAAACGCTGAGTTCATAGGCGATCTGCTTGTTCAGCAAGCCTTCGCACAACATGCCGAGCACCCGGTTCTGCTGAGGCGTCAGTGTCCGCAGCCGTGCCATGATATCGGCCAGTTCAGGGTCCTGTTCCTGATCCTCGACATAGGATGAAGGAGTGAAGATATCGCCATTCAGCACGGTCTGGATCGCGGAGCGAATGTCGTCGATGCCGGAGGATTTGGAAATGAAACCGGAAGCGCCAAGCTCCAGCGAGCGGCGGATCGTGGCGCAATCGTCGGTGGCCGAACAGATGATGATCGGCAGGCTGGAAAACTCCGCACGCAAGGCCATCAGGCCGGAAAAGCCGCTGACGCCTGGCATGGCCAGATCGAGCAGCAGGACATCGGCATCCGGATGCTGATCCGCCGCCAGTCGGGCCGCCTCGAAATCGCCAGCTTCGACAATGTCTTGCCTGCCGTCCATGCCGCTCACGGCTTGCCGAAGCGCGCCGCGAAACAAGGGATGATCGTCCGCGATAATGATTGTTTGCTCAGCCATCGTCTGCCCCCTCCCAAGAGCTTTCGTTGTGCAGCACCGCCCGCGTCTGTCGCCGGGGCATGTCATTTTAACGTTTGTTTCGCTCTTTGTGCAAGCGAGAACGCCGTGGTACCTTCCGATCACCCAATCCTCTGCTTCAATACCCAGCTAAAGGATGCAGGATAGTATTGTAGCCATAAGGATAGGTCGGATCTGGCATAACACCATAGATTGCTTTAGGCGAATAATAAATCAAGCCGAAAATGGCGATGGCGAAACATAACGATGGACTGAGCGTGCTCTGATATATCGATATCAGTCGCTCCAGGAGTGTTGTTTAAGGCCAGCGCCATGCCCCTGTGATGAATTCGGTTCATTTCCACCGCCCGATGCTGTCTGGCGTGGACAAGTCGCTGATGTTGGGGCAAACCGGCTGAGCGCTCGTGTCCCAAGATCGCGATAAGGATGACATCATGGCAAATGCAATTTACAAGATCGTGGCCGACGCCCTCTGGCAAAAGGCCCGTGCCGATGGTGTGTTTGCCGGTGCGCCGATTGATCTCCAGGACGGTTTCATCCATTTTTCCACCGCGGCTCAGGCGAAAGAAACCGCAAGGTTGCATTTTGCCGGACAGCAGGACCTGTTGCTGGTCGCGGTCGATGGAGAGGCGTTGGGGGCGGCCCTGATCTTTGAACCTTCCCGCGGCGGCGCGCTGTTTCCGCATCTGTATGCACCCTTGCCGCTCTCCGCTGTTTTATGGGAAAAGCCGCTGCCGCTTGGAGAAGACGGCCTGCACCAGTTTCCGGAGGAGATGGCATGATCGATCCGTTCAAGCGCTTTGCCCGCCCGGGCCTGTTTCTGTTCGATGCCGAAACCGCCCATGGCCTGTCGATTGCCGGGTTGAAAACCAGCCTGATGCCGAAATGCCGCCTGAAAGACGATCCCCGCCTGGCGCAGACGGTTGCGGGCCTGCATTTTCCCAACCCGCTCGGCATGGCGGCAGGCTATGACAAGAATGCTGAAGTGCCGGACGAATTGCTGGGTCTCGGCTTCGGCTTTGCTGAAGTGGGAACGCTGACGCCGAAGCCACAGGACGGTAATTCCAAACCCCGGATTTTCCGGTTGGTCCGCGATGAGGCCGTCATCAATCGGCTCGGGTTCAACAATCAAGGTCATGAGGCTGCCTTTGCCAGGCTGAAGGCGCGATCAGGCAGGCCGGGCGTGGTCGGCATCAATATCGGCGCCAACAAGGATGCCGAGGACCGGATTGCCGATTATGTCACGGGCATTCGGCGCTTTTATCCGCTGGCCAGCTATTTCACCGCTAATATTTCCTCGCCCAACACGCCGGGCCTGCGCGATTTACAGGCAAAGGATAGTCTCGGTCATTTGCTGGATGCGGTGCTGGCCGCCCGCGCCGATGAAGCGGCCAAGGCGGGCCGTCGGGTGCCGGTCTTCCTGAAGATCGCCCCTGATCTGACCGAGGAAGGCATGGATGACATTGCTGAAGTGGTTCTGGCCCGCGATCTGGATGGGTTGATCGTCTCTAACACCACGCTGTCGCGCGATGGCCTGACGGATACAAGGCAGGCGGGCGAAGCGGGCGGATTGTCGGGCAAGCCTTTGTTCGAGAAATCAACGGCGGTGTTGGCGCGTATGCGCCACCGGGTTGGACCGGCCCTGCCGATCATTGGCGTCGGCGGTGTTTCCTCGGCGCAGACGGCGCTGGAGAAAATCAAGGCCGGTGCCGATCTGGTGCAGCTCTATTCCTGCATGGTTTATGAAGGGCCGGGCTTGCCCGTTTCCATCGTCAAGGGCCTGTCACAGGCGCTGGACCGCGATGGCATTGCCTCGATTGCGCAGCTGCGTGACAGCAAGGTCGATTACTGGCGGGCGCTGAAGGTCTGATCGCGGCGGCTTTTAAGCCGCAGCGCCAGGAAAAGGCCGCGAAATGCCAGAAACAGGTTGAGCGCCAGCCATAGTCCATGATTGCCAAGCAGCGGCACGAACAACGCCAGCGCAATAAGATAACCGACAAATGCCGCTAGCATCATGTTGCGCATGTCGCTGGACCAGGCGGCCCCGATGAAGACCCCATCCATCTGGAAGGCCAGCGCTCCCGTTAGCGCCGTGATTGCTGCCCAGGGCAAAAACTCGCGCGCCACGCGGCGCACGTCTTCAGCGGTCGTCATCATATCGATGATCGCCCCACCTGCGCCCAGGAAAAACAGCAGGCTGGTGAACGCCAGTCCGAAGGACCAGATGCTGGTGAGCTTCACGGCCTGGTCGAAGGCCGGGCGGTAGCGGGCACCGACGGCGCGGCCAACGATCTGTTCGGCAGCATTGGCAATGCCATCCAGATAAAAGGAGGCGATCATAAAGAAATTCATCAACAACGCATTGGCGGCAAGGGTAACGGCGCCAAAGCCGGTGCCGATCCGGGTCAATACCGTGAAGGCCGCCAGCAGCACGAAGCTGCGGATCAGGATATCACGGTTAAGCGCGAACAGTTGTGCGAGCTTGTTGCGATCCAGCAATTCGGCCAGGGACGGAAACAGTGCCTTGTCGGTGCGGGCCAGAATGATCGCCAACCCCGCAAGCGTGGCGGTGGCTTCCCCGGCCACGGCCCCCCAGGCGACGCCGGATACGCCCCAGCCAAGATGAAGACCAAGATAGATTGAAAGCAGAATATTGACGCCGTTCAGCGCAATTTGCAGGCCAAGCGCCAGCGCGCCTTTGCCGCGCCCCAGGATAAAGCCCATGATGGTGAAGTTGGCGAGCGTCAGCGGCCCGGCCAAGATGCGGGTGGAAAAATAGATCGACGTCACTTCAGCCACCCGTCCCTGTGGCCCCATCAGCGCCAGCCCGGCCTTGAGCAGCAAAGGAGATAGCAGCAACAACAGCAGCCCAATGCCCAGCGACAATATCATGGAGCGGCAGAACACCGCGACCTGATCGCGCGCATCCTGACGGCCATGCGCTTGGGCCACCAGCGCGGTGGTGGAAGCACGCAGGAAATTGAGGCTGGCAAACACCAGATCAAACAGCACGGCGCCAATTGCCAGGCCCGCAAGCGCTGCCGCTTCGCCGGTGCGGCCAATGACGGCGGTATCGGTAATGCCCAGAAGCGGTGTGGTGATGTAGCCAATGGTCATCGGAAGGGCGATGGCCAGCACGCCGCGATGGGTCACACGAAAAGCGCGGTCGGGGGGATTGGCGATGGTCATGAAAGGCTCCAGCAGGCGAGGAACGGCCCGCCGAAGCCCTTTATCACCCGATTCTTAAGCGAATGCCAGTTGGCGGCGGTCCCATTTCGCTCTCTGGACGTGGCGTGCCGGACAGAACCATGGCCCAATACGGCTTGTTACCGCGCGACGGTATGCGCGCCACGGCGACGCCCAGCCCGTGATAGGGGCCGAGCATGTTTTCCAGATGATGGGACGAGTTGATCCAGGCCTGCATGGCGGCATCCGCCGTCTGCTGCAACATGGCGACATTTTCAGCGGCTGGAAGCTGGACATTACCTGAGCGCATCCGCGCGCCAAAACTGTCGCCCATACTGATCAGATGCGCCATTTTTTCCGCCTGGGCCATGCGATTGGCCTGGAACATCGCGGCCTTGGCTGCTTGTGGGTCATTGACCAGCGTCGACTTGCCGTTCTTCTGGCGCAATGCGTTGACCATCGGCAGGAAAGCGGCGGTCTCGTCCTCAACATCTGAGGGGGCGGAAGGCTTGAGCGAAGGCGTGGCGCAGCCGCTCAGCAGGGCAGCAAGCCCAAGGCCGCCCAGCGCCAAAAGCTCGCGGCGGCCAGCCTTTGGCGTTGAGACAGCCTTTGGCGTTGAGACGGCCTGGGGCATCAAGAGGGATTTGGATCGCATGTTATTTCCGCAGATTGAGAAGCCGGATCAGGATGAAAACCGGAATGACGATACTGGCACCCAGCAACAAATAGTCCCCGAACTGGCCGAGCGCCGCAAAACCCTTGTGCCAGATATCCAGGACGAAATGCCGGATACCCTCGATGATGTCATAGGGGTAAATGCCGAATATCCGCATGACGAAGCCGACGATCACCGAAACGACGAGCAGTTTGATGATCGTTCGGCCAATCGAATCGCCCAGAAATCTGTTCACGCCATCGGTCATGGCCTAGTCTCCTGTTTCCCGCTCCGTTGAGCATAGGCCCACATAAGCATTGGATTATGGCGGTGCAAGCGCGATGAGGGCTGTTGTTGGCAGTGACAAGATTCCGCTTGCGTTTTTCAAGGCTTGCTCCATTGCTCCGAAATCATATTTTGAGGATCGTTCGACATCCATGCATGGCATCCAGCCCGCCTTTGGCCATATCCCTTCTGGACAACGATCCTCCGGTGATATCACCGCTGATCGCCGCGCTGATTATGCCCGGATGCTCTCGGAAAGCGGCGATCACGCCGCTGCCGCAGAGCTGATGGAACAGGCGCTGGAACTCGCGCCGACGTGGGTGGCGGGGTGGTTTCTGCTGGGGGAATACCGGGCCAAGGCGGGCTTGATCGAGACGGCAGCGGATGCCTATCGGCAGGTGCTGACACTCGACCCCGAGGATGTTTTTGCCGCCGGGCTGAAACTGGTGCTGATCGGCGCGCAAGCCATGCCGGAAAAGCCGCCGAGCCGCTATGTGGCGGCGCTGTTTGATGATTATGCCGACCGCTTCGACACAGCCCTTGTGGACAAGCTGGACTACCGGGTGCCGAAAAAGCTGGCGGCGATGATTTCACGGATTGGTGGTGCGGACCGGCGCTATCGCCGCACTGTGGATTTCGGTTGCGGCACTGGCCTGCTGGGCATGGAACTGCGGCCATGGGTCGATCATCTTGAGGGTTACGATCTGTCGTCGGCCATGCTGGCCAAGGCACGGGAAAAACAGATCTACGATGATCTGGCGATCGCGGATTTGTCGCTTGATGCGGAGGCCTGCGGTCTGTTTGGTCCTGCAAAGGGCGAGGGGCGTGCTGATCTGGTGACGGCAGCTGATGTGCTGATGTATCTTGGCGCATTGTCCGGCGTCTTTGGGCTGGCGGCCGATCTTCTGGAACGGGGCGGCTATTTCGCTTTTTCCGTCGAAAAACAGCTGGGGGAGGAGAGCTTCAGCCTGGCGCAGTCGCTGCGCTACCAGCATAGCGAGGCCTATGTGGTCTGCGAACTGGAAGCCAAAGGCTTTACCCTGCTCGAAAGCCAGCAGGAGGTCATTCGCATGGATGGCGGAAAACCCATCCAAGGCATTCTGTTTATTGCGGCCAAGACAGGCTGAAAGACCGAATATTGCGATCTTGCCGATAGGTCAGTCTTGCTGACGCAACCCGCTTGAAACCTGCCGATTTTCAGGCATCTTCATGGATGAAACTGCGGAAGAAACAGCCCGTCCGGATGGAGAATGGTGATGGCATTGATGAGCAATCTGTTCGGCATCTGGAACGACAATCCCGCCCGTCACAACCGGGCCGAGGATATACAGGGCATTATCTGCGGCACGATGATTTCGGCGCTCGGCCTCTATCTTATTGCTAAGATAGGCCTTGTCACCAGTGGCATGGCGGGGCTTGCCTTCGTCATCCATTACTGGACCGGCTGGAGCTTCGGCCTGGTGTTCTTCCTACTCAACATGCCTTTCTACATTCTCTCCATCAAACGGGTCGGCTGGGACTTTACCCTCAAAACCTTCGTGGCTGTGGCGCTGACCTCGTTTCTCGTCGAAATCGAAAGCCGCTTCATCGTCATCGAGAGCATCAACCCGGTCTGGGGCGCTATCCTCGCGGGTCTCCTGCTCGGCTTCGGCCTGCTGGCCCTCTACCGCCACCGCGCCAGCCTTGGCGGCATTGGAATCCTCGCGGTCTTCGTCCAGGACCGTTTCGGCATCCAGGCGGGATTGGTGCAACTGGCCTTTGACGTCGTGGTCATGGCGCTGGCGTTCACTGTGGTCAGCCCATGGGTGGTCGGTTGCTCGATTATCGGGGCTGTGGTGCTGAATGTGTTCGTGCTGATCAACCATCGGTCGGATCGGTATATTGCTTTGCGGTGATATAAAAATCACGATGCGGCATGCCGCCTTCCGACTTGACCTCATCCTCTAAATGTCGTGACTACCAGTTTAGGGTTGTGGGTCGTGTTGGAGGGGTTGCCGTGAGGATTGGGAGATTTGTGCTTGCTGCGGTGCTTATTTTGACCGCAGGGCAGGCGACCAGTGCGGGTTTGAAGTCCTTTGAGATTTCGGCCGATGCGCAAGGCCCAATGCTGAAAGCTGTTGAGTGGTCCCCCTGTGCAAAGCCAGATGGAGAGATCAAGGCTGGCCCCTTTATTCTTCCGGGAGTTCGAGACTGCCCGATTGAGGGAGAAAATCGACCACTGATTGTGATTTCCCATGGCTTCGGCGGCACAAATCTCAGCCATCATGACACAGCAGAGGCATTGGCGGATGCGGGATTTGTCGTTGTGGCGATCAATCATCCTGACGATACCGCTGCAAATAAAGAGAGACAGCATAATCTCAAGGCTTTGATCAGTCGCCCGATGGACGTGAAGCGGGTCATTGACTTCATGCTTGGCTTTTCCCCGGATGCAGCCAGGATTGATCCTCAGTCTATCGGCTTTTTCGGATTTTCCCGAGGTGGATATACCGGGCTTGTTCTGGCAGGGGCGAACCCGGATTTTGGAAGCCTGTCTTCACTGTGCCAAGACCAGACCGGAGCCGCCTGTGATCGAGTGAACCGGAACGCCTTTCCGAACGTCGTTTTGCATCATGACCAGCGTATCAAAGCGTTTGTGATCGCCGATCCACTCAGCAGTGTTTTTTCTGCGCCAAGCAGTGTGCAAAATGTCACCGCACCCATTCAGATGTGGGGTTCTCAATATGGTGGAGATGGCGTTTCTCCGGAAAACCTTTTGACCGTTGCTCGTAACTTGCCTGACAAACCTGAGTTTCATACCGTGCCAAACTCTGAACATTTTGCATTTTTGACCATCTGCCCCGCAGAATTGGCCAAAAGCCTCCCAGAGCTTTGCAACGATAGGCCGGGGTTTGATCGAACCGCCTTTCATCAGGCCCTTAACAGCCAAGTGGTGACATTCTTTAAGGCGCATCTGTAAAGTTTTAGCGGTGCTGCTGAAATGTCGAGATATTAAATCATTCATAAAAAGGCTGGCATTGCTGCCCGTTCATGTCGTCTTGAAGTGAACCGTTGCCTCAAGCTTCCATTTCAATGAACCTTCGTATGAGGTGGTTTTTAGCGCGATTGCCACCAGAACGCTGACATTGATGTCATCGGGCACTTTGCTACCAACAAAGTGTTTTCGATCCCGATGGGATCGGCTTTTCAAAGGCTTGACCGGAGCCGGATCGGCAATCGTTGTCTTCACAATGTTAACCTTAAATCCAAGCCAATTTCAGATGAGAATTTTGCAAGAAATTTAAGGGACTACAGCGTTTTTGTGGGATCGGTAAAATCGACTGCATCTAAAGATTGAAGTCTGCACCCTCCGGCATCAATGAAATCCAGGCCAGCCTTGATCAAGATCAAGGGCGGGAGACGTGTTTTCTCCCATGATCCAGACAACGGCAGTCATAATGGATACACGCATATTCCTATTGTAATTCATGAGGATAAGTCACGATTCGACGCTCGTGCCGTTGCATTTTTTGCAAAAGCCCCTGGTCTTTAGGGGTATCCGCCAGAAGGATATTTATAATGTTGGAAAATAAGGTCAATCGACAGGTTATTGTCTGGACCACCCTCATAGGCGGTTTCATCAGCTCACTGGTCAAATGGGGATCTGAGGTCAATATGCCGCCACGTGTGCCGGGCGAAGTGTCGCCTCCGGGTGCTCATATCGATGCGTGGCTTGGGGGATTTGGCTTCAATTCGCATTCGCTCGATTACATCTATCAGGGCGTCACCGTACCCGGAGCTGTCACGCTGTATCACTGGCTGTTCAGTTTCGCCTTTGCTCTGGTCTATGTGTTCGCTTCCGCCTATTGGCCGAAGATCAGGCTTTGGTACGGCGCGTTTTATGGATTGATCATCACCGTGGTGATGCATGGATTTCTCATCCCGCTGCTCGGCTTTAGAAATCCGGTTTACGCCAATGGCGCCACAGGATGGCTTTGGAACCTCAATGCCTTTGAGCTTTGGAGCGAGATCCTCGGCCATATCTATTGGTCGGTCTCGATTGAAATTTGCATGATTGCGGTTCTGGCCTATTTCGCCAGGCCTATTCAGGGCGATTGGGTCAAAGCTTAAAACATATGACCACATAAAAGCGGGGAGGCATTTGCCTCCCCGCTTTTATTTTGCTTGGTCATCAGGCCGCTGTCTTCACAGCCCCATAGGGATCAAACCGCCCGTAGAAGGTCTCGCCCTTCTGCGCCATCTCCTTCAGCAGTGGCGTGGGTGCAAAATGCGGGCCGTAGTCCTTGGTCAGCCGTTCGCAGAGAGCCACGAAGGTCTTCACGCCCATGCCGTCGATGTAGGACAGTGCGCCGCCGGTATAGGGGGCAAAGCCGAAGCCGAGGATGGAGCCGACATCGGCTTCGCGTGGGTCAACCACGATGCCTTCTTCCATGGTGCGGGCCGCTTCCAGGGCGATGGTTGCCAGGAACCGCTCTTGCAGGGTCTTGACGTTGACGTCATCCGGCTTTTGCTGCGGATAAAAGTCCTTCAGGCCCGGCCAGATATGCTTTTTGGCAGGCTTGGCGGGATAATCGTAGAAACCTTTGCCGTTCTTGCGGCCAAAGCGTTCTTCCTTCTCGACCATGCGGGCCACCAGTTCCATATGGCGCGGGTCCACGGCCTTTTCGCCGAGATCGGCGACGGTGGCCTTGAGGATCTTGTAGGAGAGATCGATTGCCACTTCATCGTTGAGGGACAGCGGACCAACCGGCATGCCGGCGAATTTCGCGGCATTTTCGATCATCACCGGCGGCACGCCTTCCAGCAGCATGTCGTAGCTTTCCGCCATGTAGCGCAGCACGCAGCGATTGACGAAGAAGCCACGGGTGTCATTGACGACAATCGGCGTCTTCTTGATCGCTGCCACATAATCCAGGGCCACCGCCAGCGCCTTGTCACCGGTCTCCTTGCCAAGGATCACTTCCGTCAGCATCATCTTTTCGACCGGCGAGAAGAAATGCACGCCGATGAAATCAGCAGGACGTTTGGAGTTCTTGGCAAGACCGGTGATTGGCAGGGTCGAGGTGTTAGAGGCAAAAATTGCCCCTTCCGGCAGCACGGCCTCGACCTTTTCGATCACGGCCTTCTTGACGTCGCGGTCTTCAAACACCGCTTCGATCACCAGATCAGCATCCGACAGCGCGGAATAATCGTCGCTTGGTGTGATCAGAGACAGCAGCTTTTCGCCGTCTTCCTTGCTCATTTTGCCCTTGCCAACAGCACCCGCCACCAGTCCTTCGGCCACGGATCTGCCCTTGTTGGCAGCCTCCATGTCACGGTCGATCAGCACCACGGGCAGGCCGGCGGCGGCGGTGACATAGGCAATCGATGCGCCCATGAAACCAGCGCCAACCACGCCAACCTTTTTGATCGTGCTTTTCGGCTGGCCTGCTGGGCGGCGCGCGCCTTTGCCAAGCTCCTGAAGCGAGATGAATAGCGAGCGGATCATCGAGAAGGCTTCGGTGGTCTGGACGATTTCGGTAAAATAGCGTTGCTCAATGCGAAGGCCGGTGTCGAACGGCACCTGCAAGCCTTCGTAAACGCATTTCAGGATCGCCAGAGCGGCCGGGTAATTGCCGGAGGTTTCACGGCGCAGCACAGCCGGTGCCGCTGGCCAAAGCTGGGCCGATGCCGGTGTCCAGATGCCACCGCCTGGGGCTTTGAAGCCTTTTTCATCCCAGGGGGCAACTGGCTTCAAGCCATCCTTGATCATCTGCTTGGCAGTTGTAATGAGCTGATCCGGTTCCACCACCTGATGCACGAGGTTCATGGCCTTGGCGCGCTGCGGCGTCAGGGTCTGGCCGGTGGTCATCATTTGCAGGGCGTCCTGGGCATTGGCCAGACGCGGCACACGCTGCGTGCCGCCAGCGCCGGGGAAAATGCCAACCTTGACTTCCGGCAGCGCCAGCTTCACCGATTTGCCGTTGGAGACCACGCGGCCATGGCAGGAGAGCGACAGCTCAAACGCGCCGCCCATGCAGGTGCCGTTGATGGCCGAGACCCAGGGTTTACCATTGGTCTCGATCTTGCGCCACAGCCAGCTCATCCGGCCAGCGGAATCGAACAGTTTTTGCACGGCATTGGCCGGGTCCTTGGCGCGTTCTTCCTCCACCATGGAAAACATGCCGCGGATCATGCTGAGATCGGCACCGCCGGAAAAGGCGGATTTGCCTGATGTGAAGACCACGCCCTTGATGGCGGTATCCCCGACAGTGGCATCCACAATCGCTTCGATTTCGTCCATCACCTCCATGGTGAAGACATTCATGCTCTTGTCGGGCATGTCCCAGGTGACAAGGGCAATGCCGTCTGCATCGGTCTCAACGGTAAAATTCTTATAGGTCATTGTCATCCCTCCCGATCAGACTCGTTCAATAACGGTTGCCGTGCCCATGCCGGCCCCGATGCAGAGCGTAACCAGCGCGGTGTTCAGATCGCGCCGCTCCAGCTCATCCAGCACGGTGCCGAGGATCATCGCGCCGGTAGCACCCAGCGGGTGGCCCATGGCAATCGCGCCGCCATTGACGTTCATGACATCATGCGACACATCAAAATGCTGCATGAAGCGCAGAACCACGGCGGCAAAGGCTTCGTTCAGCTCAAATAGATCGATGTCGGCCAGCGTCATGCCGGTCTTCTTCAACAGCTTTTCCGTTACATCGACAGGGCCGGTCAGCATCAAGGCCGGATCGGAGCCGATATTGGCGAAGGCGCGAATGCGGGCGCGGGGCTTCAAGCCCATGCTCTCGCCACCCGCCTTGGAACCAAGAAGCACAACACCGGAGCCATCGACGATGCCGGACGAATTGCCCGCGTGGTGGACGTAATTGATCTTCTCGATTTCCGGATGGGCCTGAATGCCGACGGCTTCAAAGCCGCCCATTTCACCCGGCATCTGGAAGGAGGGGTTAAGGCCTGCCAGCGACTGCATGTCGGTGCCGGGGCGCATATGTTCGTCGCGATCCAGAATGGTCAGGCCATTCTGGTCCTTCACGGCGACGACCGATTTGTCGAAATAGCCCTTTTCCCAGGAATTGGCGGAGCGTTTCTGGCTTTCCACCGCATAGGCATCCACGTCATCGCGTGAGAAGCCATATTTGGTGGCGATCAGATCGGCGGACACGCCCTGCGGCATGAAGAAGGCCGGGAAGTTGACGGATGGGTCCATGAACCATGCCCCGCCCGACATGCCAAGCCCAACGCGCGACATGCTTTCGACGCCACCGGCAATGACAATGTCATCCGCACCCGTGGCAATCTTGCCTGCGGCCAGATTGATGGCATCAAGACCGGACGCGCAGAAACGCGAAATCTGTATGCCCGGAGCCTTGGTGGAATAACCTGCCTCAAAGGCCGCAGCCTTCGGGATCACCGCGCCCGCATCCATGACAGGATCGACGCAACCCATGATGATGTCATCGACGGTGGATGTGTCGAGGCCGTTGCGGTCGCGAATGGCTTCCAGCGCCTTGGCGGCAAGCCGCACTGATGGCACTTCATGCAGCGCGCCATCCTTCTTGCCGCGGCCGCGCGGCGTGCGCACGTGGTCGTAAACATATACGTCAGTCATTGTCTCTCTCCCCGGAGCGCGACGCTCCTGATTTTTTTCAATGGTTTATCCCCTCCGGGGAGAAGCCAGATTCAATCAAAATGCCTCGGCAGCCATCGCCATCACGCTGTCAGCACCCGCTTCGATGCGGGACTTGCGAAGGGCGGTTTCCGGCATGATCTTTTCCATGAAGAAGCGACCGGTCAACAGCTTGTTGTTGTAATAATCGGTGTCGCTAGCCCCGCTTTCAAGCGCCTCATGGGCGGCCTTGGCCATTTTGGCCCACATATAGCCAAGAACAACCAGACCGAAGAGATGCATGTAATCGGTCGAGCCAGCACCGGCATTGTCGGGCTTGGCCATGGCATTTTGCATGAACCACATGGTGGATGCCTGCGCGTCGTTCAGGCCCTTCTTCAACTGCTTGGTGAAGAAGGAGAGCTTTTCATTCTCGCGGTTTTCCTCGCAGAAGGCACCGATCTCGTTGAACAGTGCCATCACGGCCCGGCCACCGTTCAAGCCCAGCTTGCGGCCGACCAGATCCAGCGCCTGAATGCCGTTGGCCCCTTCATAAATCATCGCAATGCGGGCATCGCGCACATACTGGCTCATGCCCCATTCTTCGATATAGCCATGGCCGCCATAGACCTGCTGGGCCATGACAGCATGGTCAAAGCCCTTGTCGGTCAACACACCCTTGAGGATCGGCGTCATCAGACCGAGAATGTCATCGGCGGTCTGCTTTTCAGCCGCATCACCGGCGCGGTGGGCAATGTCGGATTTCAACGCCGTCCAGAGCGTGAAGGCGCGGCCTGCCTCGTTGAAGGCCTTGATGGTCATCAGCGCGCGGCGAATATCGGGATGGACGATGATCGGGTCGGCCTTTTTATCCGGCGCCTTGGCGCCAGACAGCGAGCGGCCCTGAATACGCTCCCGCGCATAGGTCACGGCGTTCTGATAGGCGACTTCGGCAATCGACAGGCCTTGCAGGCCGACACCCAGACGGGCTTCGTTCATCATCACGAACATGGCCGAAAGGCCCTTGTTCTCCGCGCCGATCAGATAACCGGTGGCCTCGTCATAGTTCATGACGCAGGTGGCATTGCCGTGAATGCCCATCTTGTGTTCGATGGCGCCGCAGGAAACGCCATTTCTGGCACCCAGCGTGCCGTCTTCACCGACGATGACTTTCGGCACGATGAACAGCGAAATGCCCTTGGTGCCCTCAGGCGCACCTTCGATACGGGCGAGAACCAGATGGATGATATTGTCGGTCATCCCGTGTTCGCCAGCCGAGATGAAGATCTTCTGGCCGGAAATCTTGTAGGTGCCATCGCCATTGGGAACGGCCTTGGTGCGCAGCAGGCCAAGGTCGGTGCCGCAATGGGGCTCAGTCAGGTTCATGGTGCCGGACCAGGTGCCCTCGACCATTTTCGGCAGATAGGTTTGCTTTTGCTGGTCGGTGCCATGCACCAGAATGGCGGCAATCGCCCCTTGCGTCAGGCCCGGATACATCATCAGCGCCATATTGGCAGACGACATATATTCACCAACGGCAGCATGCAGCACGTAAGGCAGGCCCTGGCCGCCATATTCTGGCGGAACGGCAAGGCCGCTCCAGCCACCGGCGCAATAGGCGTCATAGGCTTCCTTGAAACCCTTCGGTACGGCAACGGAGCCATCCGCATTGCGGGTACAGCCTTCCTGGTCGCCGGACAGATTGAGCGGAAACAGCTGCTCTTCGGCAAGCTTGGCGGCCTCGCCGACAATTGCCTCGATCATGTCGGGCGTCGCGTCTTCAAAACCGGGCAGGTTGTTATAGCGCTCCAGGCCCAGCACTGTGTTCAGGATGAAAAGCGTGTCCGCGACAGGTGCCTTATAGACGGGCATGGTCAATGTCCTCCAGATTGCGGCCGGCGTCCTCCCCGGCGATGTTCTGTCTTACAAAATATTGACGTGCGCGTAAACGTCAATACGCAAAAATGTGAATTTGAAGAATGCGTCCTGCCAACGGATAGGCCAGAGTAACAAGGAATTTGTACAGCAGAGACCAAAGGGGCGATGACCGTCGTGCATATATCACGCTGCAGTTCCCGTTTGGCGACACAATAAGAGGCCCAAACCGAAAAGGTTAAAAATCTCAGCCATTCTTAACGGGTTGTTTACCACGTTTCCCCGATTCTGCTGCGGAATGATTTGCGCCGCCTCAAGATGTGAATTGCAACCTTCAACCCCGGGTTTGGGGGAGGGGGCAGGTCTTGGGGCAGGCCCGAAACGCGAAGCGAGTTTGGAATATGAACGGACAGCGGTCTCCATCGCAGAGCTATAGAGCTCCCGGCCAGACGCCGCCTTACCAGGCGGAGACCCGTCAGGCCGACCCTCGTCCCGCAGGCGCTTCGTCGCTGGATGCCCTGAGCCGCACGATCGAGGGGTTGGAGGCGCGGATCGAAGGTCTGATGAATGGCATCTCCGGCGGCGTTGCCAGGGACGTTCGCCCCGCAGCCAGCGCTTTTTCCGATAAGCCATTGCCGGCTGCCGCAGAGCTGCCGCCTGCTGTTGCGCCTTCTTTTGATGCTGACCGGCTGGACCCTCTGGCCGAAATCCGCGCCCGGCAACGGGCGTTGGAAGCGGCCCGTCCCCTCGCTCCGGGACGGGCGTCGCTGCGCGACAACGATTCCAAATACCGAGCGCCTGAGGAGAGTGTATCCGTGCGTCCGCCGCAGGTGCTTGAACTGGCGCCGCAACTGATGGCGGGTGGTAGTGCCGCGCCCTTGCCGGATTTCTATAAGGCCCTGTCTACCCTGCGCGCCGACCTGCGCCAGGATATCAGCGAGAGCCTTGCTGGCGAAATCGGTGCTTTGCGCTCCGATATCCAGGACATCAGGCTGATGGCTGAAGAAAGCCGTGAAGCCGCTGGCCTGCGTGAGGATTTCATGCGCATGGCCGACAGTCTGGAGCGGATCGGTCATCCCGCCGCGCCTGAAACCGAAGCATTGCGGGCCGATTTCGAAGAATTGCGCTCTTTGATGGACGGACTTGCCCGCGACAGTGGCACGCAGACCATGGAAACCCGATGGAGCGCGCTTGAAGCGCGGCTCGATACCATCGCGCCTGAGCGCATTCAGCAGGACCTTTTGCAGCTTGCCTACCGGCTGGATGAGATCAAGCAACAATTGGGAACGATCGGCGATGTGCGCTCCGTGCGGCTGCTGGAAGACAAGCTGGTGGCCATTGCCAAGGCGCTTGAGCATATCGGCCAGCATCTGGAGCCCAACAGCCAGGCGATGCTGGAGCAGTTCGGCCAGCTCGATCACCGTCTGGACGAGATTTCCCGCGCCATTTCCGTTTCTGGCCGTCATGCGGGGCAAGCCACCGACCCGCGCCTGATCGAACGTCTGGAAGACCGGATCGCCACCATTGCCCATCATCTGGAACTGATTTCCGAGCAGACCGCAGGCTTTCCGGCTGGCGATCTTGACCGTCGTCTCGAAGCGCTGTCGTTGAAAATCGAGGATCTGGCCCACCAGCAGGCCGCCCAGCGGCTGGAAGAGCGGCTGGACGATCTGACCCGCATGCTGGAAATGTCGCAGCGCGAAAGCCTGCAACCCGAACTGACCGGCTATCTCTCCGATATCTCCCGCAAGATCGATGCGCTGGATCATGCTTCCCTGAGCGACAAGCTGGCCGAGCAGATCGCCGTGATCGGCCAGCGAATCGATCAGATCGATGCTCAGCCAGTGGCATCATCTGTGGATGAAAGCCTGCTGCGCAGCCTGGACGACCGGCTGTACTCCATCGCTGCCCGCCTGGATGAGACGAGCGCCTCGCCTTCCGGCGATGGCTCCGCCATTGCCGGGCTGGAACAGCAGATCGCTCATCTCTCGGCGCTGATCAGTGCCTCGCCCTTGACGGACAATGGTCAGGGTGAGCGTATCGAAGGCCGGATGGCGGCCCTTGAGGATTATCTGGCGACCAGCGACGAATATATCGTCGAGGCTGCCCGCCAGGCCGCCGAAGCGGTGATGGACAATTATGCTCGCCAGAGCCCGGCATCCGTTCAGGTGGCGGGACAGGACCAGATTGCCGAAACGCTTGGTGTGCTGGCCGATCACCTGCGCCACCTGGAAGAGATCAGCCGGGGCGGGGAGGAGCGCAGCCACCGTACCGTCGAGGCTTTGCACCAGACCCTGGTGCAGATTGCCGAAAAACTGGACCAGATGGACCGCCGGACGGCAACGACCACCAGTGAGGAAGACCGCGCCGATCCGACGGTTGCGGCTGCGCAGCGGACCGCGTCCATTGAGACCGACGTGGAACCGGTTGTTGACCTTCTTCCGGTTGGAGACAATATCGATGCGCCTGCTCATGCCGAGGCTCGTCCGCAGAGCGATGATGGGAAGGTAGCAAAACCCAGCCTGATTGCTGGTTTGAGCCGGCGCCTGAAGCCGAAGATCAAGAAAGCGCAGGCCGAGACGGCGACACCGGCAAAGGCCGCCGCTCCGCAGCCGCGTCAGATGATCGAGGATGCGCCTTCCATCGATCCTGTCGATATTCTGCCGCCGGAAGAGGCCAATGAATTGCTGGAACCCGGTTCCGGCAAACCGGATGTGCGCAAGATCCTGGAAAAGGTCCGGGCGCGTCAGCAGGCCGGGACCGCATCGGCTGAACCTGCCCTTGGCGCGGCAAGTGTAAAACCGGCATCAGCGGATGACCGGATGGATTTCATTGCCGCAGCGCGCCGCGCCGCGCAGGCAGCAGCCCAGGAAACCGACCGGGCCAGCCGCCCTAGCCGGACGGCCCTTGCCGACGAAGTCGCTGGCGGCTCAGCTTTTTCCAGATATCGTCGCCCGATCCTGATGGCGGTTGGCGCGCTTTTGCTGGCGGCCCTTGCTGTATCGGCAGTAAAGACGCTTGGGGGCGGCAATGCTCAGGCGCCTGCTGAGCAAGCGCCAACCACATCGGCACCTGCCAAACTGGCACCTTCTGCGGCCATTGAGGCACCCTCAATCCAGCAGGCACCCCAACAACCGGGCCAACAACCGGTTCGGGCGGTCGAGATCAAGGCCGAGGCACCGCAATCCCAGCCGGCCGTGGAAAGCACCGAGACGGAGCCATCTTCTGCACCAGTCATTCCGGTGACGTCACCGACAGGCCAGGCCAGCCTTTCCTCCACCCCAATGGATGGCAGCCAGACGGTCGCCGGTCTCTCGGCTCAACCGACGATGCCAGATGCGGCCCAGGCCGGATTTGCCGCCCCGAAGACTGAGGCAGCCAAGCCGCTGTTCGAGGTACCCGCCGATCTCTCGCCCGCTTCCCTGGCGACGGCTGCCAAGGCGGGTGAGCCAGCCGCCCTGTTTGAAATCGGTTCGCGCTATATGGAAGCACACGGCCTGCCGGGCGATGTCTCGCAGGCGGCGGTCTGGTTCCAGCGCGCTGCCGATCTGGGGCTGGCGCCTGCCCAATATCGTTTGGCCGGGCTTTATGAAAAAGGCACTGGCGTTCAGCTTGACCTGACACGGGCAAAAGGGCTTTACAGCCAGGCCGCCGACGCGGGCAATGCCAGCGCCATGCATAACCTCGCCGTGCTCTATGCCTCCGGTGGCGATGGCAAGCCGGATATGGATGCTGCGGCCAAATGGTTTGCCAGGGCCGGCGACCTCGGCGTGACGGACAGCCAATTCAATCTCGCTGTGCTCTATGCGCGCGGTACCGGCGTGAAGCAGGATCTGGAAGCCTCCTATAAATGGTTCGCGCTGGCCGCCAGCCAGGGCGACAAGGACGCCGCCGCCAAGCAGGAGGAAGTGGCCAGATCCTTGCAGCCCGCAGCACTTGCCCGCGCCAAGGCGAGCGTCCAGCAATGGCAGGCAATGCCTGTGAATGCCGATGCCAACACGGTCAACCTGCCGGACGAGTGGGTCGGCAAGAGCCTGAAGACCGGCAGCGTCGATATGGAAAAGGCGGTCCGCAACATCCAGGCCATTCTCAACAAGAACGGTTTCAATGCCGGTGAGCCGGATGGCAAGCTTGGCGCCCGGACTGTTGCCGCCATCAAGGCCTTCCAGACCTCGGTGGGCCAGGAGCCAAGCGGCAAGGTTTCCAACGAGTTGGTCAAGGCGTTGCTGGCCCATAACGGTTGATGCAGGGTCGGGTCTGATAGAGTTTGGTCGTCAGTGTCGATGCGACTGGAATCTGTGAAGTTCAGATTGACCCGGACAAACTCAACTTTCGCTGAGGCAAACTCAGCCGTGAGGGCGCGCCGAAAGATTTTGCGTCTGCCGTTTTGCCTTGCAGGCGAACGAAATCCTCTTACAATCGCCTAAACACACCTACGGAACCGATCACTATTGCGGGGTGCCGGGCGAGCGTCACGATTTTAGAATATGTGACGCTTGGGGTTTTTTGGGCAAGTGCCCCCAAAATCTACCGGGATTTAAGGAATGATATCGTAAGGATTGACGGGCATCGTCATGGGCATTCCGGCCATGACGGCGGAATTTGGCATTTCGGGCGCATTTCGAGGACAGCCGTGACACTTTACCTGCCGATTGCGGAACTGTCGGTGAATATTTTCATCATCCTCGGCATGGGCGCGGCTGTTGGCTTTCTCTCGGGCATGTTTGGTGTCGGCGGCGGGTTCCTGATCACCCCCCTGCTGATCTTCTATAATATTCCGCCCGTCGTCGCTGTTGCCACCGGTGCCAATCAGGTGGTGGCCTCTTCGGTTTCCGGCGCCATGAGCCATTTTCGGCGTGGCTCGCTGGATTTGAAACTTGGCGGCGTGCTGTTGGTCGGCGGGTTGTTCGGCGCGTCGCTCGGCATGTGGATCTTCGTCGCTCTGCGCAAGCTCGGCCAGATCGACCTGTTTATTTCCATCCTCTATGTCGTGCTGCTGGGTTCCATCGGCACACTGATGTTGTGGGAAAGCATCGGCGCCCTGCGCCGTTCGGCCCGAAAGCAGCCAGCGCCGGTGCGCCGCCCCGGCCATCACAATTGGGTGCATCGGCTGCCGTTTAAGATGCGCTTCAAGAAATCGAAGATTTATCTCAGCGCCATCCCCATTCTGGTGCTCGGCTTCCTCGTCGGTGTCCTGACACCGATGGGGATTGGCGGTGGCTTTATTCTGGTGCCAGCGATGATCTATCTGTTGCGCATCCCCACCAATGTCGTGGTTGGCACCTCGCTGTTCCAGATCATCTTCGTCAGCGCCTTCACCACCATTGCCCAGGCCAAGGCCAATTATTCGGTCGATATCGTTTTAGCCTTCATGCTGATGATCGCCGGGGTGATCGGCGCGCAATATGGGGTACGGGTCGGCCAGAAACTGCGCGGCGAACAATTGCGCGCCCTGCTTGGCCTGCTGGTCATGGCCGTTGGCCTGCGCCTTGCCATCGAACTGGTGATGACCCCTGATGACGCCTATTCCATCGTGGTGGGGAGTACGGGCCGATGATCCTGGGCCGGTTCCTCCTTCTGGCGCTGGTCGCACTCTCTGGGGCGATCCTGTTTGTGGGGGCTGCGAGCGCCCAGATCCCCTTCCTGACCCCTGACAGTACCGGCAAGGAAACGCTGGAAATCGGCACGTCCACCAATGAAATCGCCATTACCTCGGATTTTCGCGGCGCCGATCTCACTGTGTTTGGCGCGCTGAACAATGTCGATCAATTGCTGTTGGCCATCGGCCAATATGATGTCGTGGTGACTCTGGAAGGCCCGCGGGAAGCGGCGACCGTGCGGCGCAAGGAGCGGTTCCTGGGCATCTGGGTCAACCGGAAATCCCTGACCTTCGAGCGGGTGCCGACCTCCTATTCGGTTGCCAGCACCAGGCCGGTGCAGACGATTGCCCCGCGCGAGGTTCTGAACGATCTGGGGCTCGGCGTCGATTATCTGCCGCTGACCCCGACCGGCCATTTTATCGGCGATATCAATATGGGCGAATTCCGAGCTGCCTATCGCCGCCTGCAACAGACGAGCGGCCTTTATCAGGAGGGCGATACCGGTATTCGTTTCGTCAGCACCAATCTGTTTCGCGCCAGCCTGCGGCTGCCCGCCAGTATTCCCGATGGCGTGCATGTCGTGCATGCCTATCTGTTCAAGAGCGGGGTCTTTCTGGCCCAGAAGGATCTGCGCCTGCGGGTGGTGAAGACTGGCGTCGAACAGGCGATTACCGATGCCGCTCATAACCAGCCGTTGTCCTACGGCATCTTCGCCGTGCTGGTGGCTATGATCACCGGGTGGACGGCCAGCATTGTCTTCCGCAAGGATTAAGAGGCATTTAGACAATCGACACGCAATCGGGCGTTGTCATCTGCCTGTCATCTATCCGCCCTAAGACCGCCCTGCAATCATCTGGCACATATTGGGGGAAACATTATGCGCACCATTCTCGCAGCTCTTTTTACCACGACGGTTCTGGCAGGCGGAGCCCAAGCCGCTACGGTCTATCCGCTTGACCGCGCCACGATCCTCACCGGTTCTCCCTTTGATTTCAAGGTCGAGCTGAAATCTGTCGTCAAGCCGGAAGACGTCAAAATCACCGTCAACGGCCAGGACTACAAAGCTGTGTTCGGCAGCCAGGCACAGTTCACCGCCGAAGAAAAAGGCAAGGAAGACAAGGTTCTTGGCTCGGCCCTGATCCTGCGCGATGTCAAGCTTCCGGCAGGCTCCTACAAGGTCGAGGTTTCGGCTGGAGACGAAAAGAAATCCGTCACCTGGGATGTCTATGCGACCCAGCAAAAGCCTGTTGCCAAGAATATCATTTTCTTCCTCGGTGACGGTCTGTCGGTAGCCCACCGCACCGGTGCCCGCATCATGTCCAAGGGCATGACTGAGGGCAAGGCCAACGGCCACCTCAACATGGACAGCCTCGACCGGATGGCCTTTATCGGCACATCCTCGACCAATGCCATCGCCACCGATAGCGCCAACACCATGTCGGCCTATATGACCGGCCACAAGACCGCCGTGAACGCGCTTGGCGTTTATGCCGACCGCACCCCGAACACGCTGGATGACCCGAAGGTCGAAACCATTGCCGAGGCGCTGCGCCGCACCACGAAAAAGTCGATTGGTATTGTTTCTCCGGCTGAAATCGAAGATGCAACGCCCGCCGCCGTGGTCTCCCACACCCGCGCCCGCGCCGACAAGGCCGAGATCGTCGGCATGATGTTCAACGTCAAGCCGGATGTTATCCTGGGTGGCGGTTCGGCCTATTTCCTGTCCAAGTCCATCCCTGGCTCGAAGCGCAAGGATGACAAGGACTATATCGCCGAGTTCAAGAATGCCGGTTATACGCTGGCGACCTCGAAGACCGAACTGGACGCCGCCGCTGGCACCAATAGCGGCAAGCTGCTCGGCCTGTTTCATACCGGCAACATGGATACGCTTCTGGATCGCAAGTTCCTGAAGAAGGGTACCGTCGATAAATTCCCCGACCAGCCGGGCCTGGTCGATATGACCAAGGTTGCCCTCAATCAACTCTCCAAGAACCATGATGGTTTCTTCCTGATGGTCGAAGGCGCCTCCATCGATAAAATGTCCCATCCGATGGATTGGGATCGGGCGATGTATGAAACCATCGAATTCGATCAGGCGATTGGGCTTGGCCTCGAATTCCTGAAGACCCATCCGGATACGCTGATCGTCGTCACCGGCGACCACACCCATGGCGTTTCCATCATCGGAACCATTGACGACGACAAGCCCGGCACCGAGATGCGCGAAAAGGTTGGCGTCTATGCCGATGCCGGCTTCCCGAACTATGAAGACAAGGACGGCGACGGCTTCCCGGACAAGGTCGATGTATCGCGTCGCCTGGCTGTGTTCTCGTCCAACTTCCCGGACTATTACGAGACCTTCCGCCCCAAGATGGACGGTCCGTTCGAGCCGGCAATTCAGAACGAGAAGAAGCAATACGTCGCCAACGAGGCCTATAAGTCGGTGCCGGGTGCGGTTTTCCGCGAAGGCAATCTGCCTCGTTCGGCCGACACCGCCGTTCACGCTGTGGACGATGTCGTGCTTCAGGCCACGGGTGCCGGTTCGGAAGGCTTCAAGGGCTATTTGGAAGAAAGCGACGTCTACAAGGTATTGGCCGACGCTTTTGCCCTTGGTGCGCCAAAGGCCAACTAAGCCTGCTATGATACTCGGCTCCGGGTGCGGATACCGCATCCGGAGCCTATTCTATAGAGACTTCCACTCTTTGTTTTAAGTATTTCCGGGGTTTTTACGCATTTCCTGGAAATGCTCTATTTTTGAGGGTGCATGGCGTGGTGCGATGCCGCGTTCAGGGCCGAGGCGTTACGATGACAGATCTCAACCGGGTTGCTTTTCGGCGGCGAGACAGTTTGGCCCTTTTCGGGTTTGCCGCCCTTGGGCTGTTCTCAAAACCGGCAAAAGCTGCACCGCAGCTTATCGATTTCGACCAGCTCTATGGCAAGGTTGGCGTGCTCGGGTTGGAATTTTCCGACATGGTCAAACAGGCTGACGGAAAACCGGTGGCGATGCGCGGTTTCATGGCGCCGCCGCTGAAAGCGGAAGCGGCGTTTTTCGTGCTGACGGAAATTCCGATGGCGCTCTGCCCGTTCTGCTCCTCGGACGCGGACTGGCCGGACAATATCGTCGTTGTCTACCTGGATCAAAAGCAGACGTTCGTACAGCCGGGAACCCGCATCGAAGTGGTCGGAACCCTGGAAATGGGGTCGTGGACCGACCCTGAAACCGGTTTCGTCAGTCTGTTGCGGCTGAGAAATGCCACTTATGGCACGGTGTGATCGCCCATGATGTCGCTTGTTCTCGAGGATGTGGCGGTCCGCTACGCGGGCCTGCCGAAGCCGGTTTTAAGCATTGGTCGGCTTGAGGTTGCTGCCGGGGCTCAACTGGCGATCATCGGCGGTTCCGGTTCGGGCAAAAGCACGCTCGTCAATGTGATGACCGGGTTGGAGCGCCTGCGCCAAGGCCGCGCCCGCTGGAACGGCACTGATCTGTCGGGCCTGTCGGAAGGCGCGCGTGACCGGTTCCGCGCGGCGCATATCGGTCTTGTCATGCAGGAATTTCATTTGTTTTCCGGCCTGTCGGCCATCGACAATATCCTGCTGCCAGCCCGGCTGGCGCGAGTGGCGACACCGGCCTTAGTCGAGCGCGCCCACGACTTGATGCCGCGCTTCGGCCTTGGGCGACCGGATCAAGCGATTGAAACTATGTCGCGTGGCGAAATGCAGCGGGTGGCGGTGGCCCGCGCGCTGCTGCGAAAACCCGGCGTGATCATTGCCGACGAACCGACCGCAAGCCTCGATGCCGAGGCAGGGGCTGCGGTTGCCGATCTCCTGCTGGATCTGGCGAAAAGCGAGGGCAGCACTTTGATCGTCGTTTCCCACGATGCCCGTCTGGTGGAGCGCCTGCCACGCAGGATCGAGTTGAAAAACGGCGAAATCGTCCATGACACAGGTGACATTGCTGGAGGCATTGTCGGACCTCGGGGAGGTGACGCATGATCCGTTTCATTCTTGCCGATCTGCGCCGCCTCTGGGCCGGTGCGCTGGTTGTCTGCCTGCTGGTGGCGCTGTCGACTGCGCTTGGCGTGACGGTAACCTTGCAGGAACGGGCATTGCGGCTGGGCAGCGCCCGGGCTGCCGATAAATTCGATCTGGTGATTGGCGCAGCCGGGTCGGAAACCCAGCTGGTCCTGTCCTCGGTGTTTTTGCAGCCTTCGCCCTTGCCGCTGGTGCCGGGTGCGGTTCTGGCGACATTGCAGGCCGATCCCCGCGTGGAATGGGCAGCACCTGTGGCGTTTGGCGATAGTTTTTCCGGTTATCCGATTGTCGGTACGACGACACGGCTGATTGCCGCGACCACGCCGGGCTTTGCCGAAGGACAGATGTTCGCGCTTGAAGGCGAGGCGGTGGTCGGTGCCGATGTGAAACTGAAGACCGGCGATACGGTCAAGCCGATGCATGGCACGGCTGCCGAAGGCGGCCATACCCATGGCGAACTGGCCTATCATGTCGTTGGCAGGCTGAAAGCCACCGGCACGGCCTGGGATCGGGCAATCCTCGTTCCGGTTCAGGCCGTCTGGCATATTCACGGTCTCGGTGAAGAGCATGAGGATCATGATGCGGAGGAGGCAGCAGCGGACAAGGGGGAAGCCGGTCACGGCGAGGACCATGACGAGCATGATCATCACGGCCATATCGACCCCAATGCTGCTCTCTCAGAGCAGTTTTCAGCCGCAGACCCCGGCGTACCGGCCATTCTGGTCAAGCCGAAAACCATTTCCGCCGCCTATAAGCTGCGGCAGGACTATCGCAACGACCGGACACTCGGCGTTTTCCCCGGCGAGGTCCTGACCAGGCTTTACGCGACGCTGGGCGACGCGAAACTGGTTTTGTCCTTTGTGGCAATCGGCGCGCAGGCGCTGGTGGCAGGCGCGCTCTTGCTGGTGACGGTCGTTCATATCGGCCAGCGCCGCAAGCAGATTGGCGCTCTCAGAGCCTTCGGCGCTCCCAGGTCATCGGTCTTCCTGATCGTCTGGTGTGAGCTTTTCAGCCTGTTCCTGGGCGGCATCGGGTTTGGTGTGGCTATGGGATATGCGGCGGCAAAGGTCATTTCGCAAACCGTCAAGACCAGCAATGGCTTTAACCTGCCGGTGGAATTCACGAGCCAGGATGGTTGGCAGATCTGCGCCATGCTGGTCTTTGCGGCGCTGCTTTCGGCACTGCCAGCCTGGCTTGCCTATCGCCAATCGCCGGTGGCGGCGCTGCGTTCCTGACGGAGTACGGCCTAGCCTGCTTTATGTTCTGTCATATAACGGTCACCCGCCAAAGGTAAGTGAGCCGCTACAGTCCTTGTTTCATTTTCGGTTCAAGTTGGGCGTAGCGGGAGCACGGCGATGGGCATATCGGTTCGTACATTGGTTTTTTCTGCGCTCAGCTTGGCTACGGTGGGCTTTTCCGCGCCAGCCTTTGCCGATAGCGGCATGGTGCTGGATAAGTATGTGGTGCTGATGCGTCATGGCGTGCGCCCGCAAACCAGTGTCAAGGAAATCGTCCCGCTGTCGTCCAAGCCCTGGCTGCAATGGGATACCGCCGATGGTCAATTGACGCCGCATGGTGCTGAAGCAACGGCGCAATTGGCGCGGTGGGAGAGCGCTATGCTGAGGGGCCGGGGGCTTCTGCCGCAGGGTGGGTGTCCCGCGACCGGCACGGTATTTGGTTGGGCGAATGGTTCGGTGAAGCGCACCATCGATACCGGCAATGTGATGCTGTCCACCCTGTTTCCTGGCTGCGGCCTGACGGTTGGTTTCAACAACACCGAGGCCACGGATGGCGTCGATGTGCTCTATGCCCCTTCCGATACCAGGCTTGGCGCTGTCGATCCCGACAAGGCCAAGGCCGCTATTTTGGAGGCGGCGGGTGGCGATCTTGAAAAGCCTCGGGCGCGCGCTGCCAGCCTGATGAAGGAACTCGACGGCATTCTCGACTGCTGCGCTGCCTCCCTTTGCGAAAAGGCCGATGCGTCCGCTGCCTGCACGTTGTCGCAGCGCCCCTGGTCGATCAAGGTCAAGCAGGCCAAGGGGGAAAAGCCTGCCAGCGTCGAAGTGGTCGGCCCGTTGAAGGATGCAGGCACCGTCGTGCAGGTTTTCCTGCTGCAATATGCCAATGGTTTTCCTGCCGATCAGGTGGGATTTGGCAAGGTGCCGACTGAAGCGGACATTATCCGCCTGTCGCAGCTGCGTCAGATCAAATACGATCTCGGCAATCGTGTTCCTTATCTTGCCGCCCGCGATGGCTCCAATCTTCTCAATCAGCTGTTGCTGGCGGTGGCCGCCGATCCGGCAACAGGTCTGGCCAACAATAGTGCGCCCAGCGATGGCCCGCCAAATGCGAAATATCTGCTGTTTACCGGTTCCGACACGCAGCAGGCGGAAATTGGCGCCATGCTTGGCCTGCATTGGCATATCCCGCCTTATCTCGATGATGAAACCCCTCCCACCGGCACAATGGCGTTCGAGCGTCTGCACGATGCCACGGGAAAGGTGTTCGTGCGCATGCAGTTCATCGCGCCGTCGCTGGACCAGATCCGCAATGCATCGGTTCTGGATGACAAAAACCCGCCACTCCAGGCCACCATCACCCTGCCAGGCTGCGAAAAGGAACAGGTTGACGGAGCCTGCCCGCTGGATCGCTTCCTCGCCATCGCCCGCCCCAAGCTGGACATGACGGCGGTAGCGCCACAAATCTATCTGGCCAGTGGGCATTGAGAGCCAGTCAGGTTCAAACTGATCCTGACATCCGCCATGACGTTCATTCGAAACACTATGCAGAATGGCGCCTCGGCTTTTCACCGGGGTGCGGAGATGCATTTTCGATTATTTTAAGGCATTGCCGATTGCCAAAGCCGGTTTGCGGTTTTGCGGGACCGTGTCCAGGGCGGGAGCATGGCTGGCGGTGAAATACTGGTCGCGGCCACTGTGTTTTGCCTGATAAAGCGCTGCGTCGGCGCTTGCCACCAGCTCGTCGCTGGAGTGGATATCGTCGGATGGAACCGCTGCCACGCCGATGCTGATGGTGACGATACCCTTTTCGCTATCGCCATGGGGAATATGCAGGTCGCGGACTGCCTGGCAATAGTATTCTGCCACAGTGGAGCCTCCGCCAAGATCGGTGTCGGAGAGAATGAGCGCCATTTCCTCGCCGCCATAGCGGGCTGCGATATCGGTGCTGCGTTTCGCGACAGAACGCAACGTCGTGGCGATCTGGCGCAGGCATTGGTCCCCCGCCTGGTGTCCGTAACGGTCGTTAAACAGTTTAAAATGGTCGATATCGATCATCAAAAGGCTGACGCCAGACCCGGTGCGCTGGGACCGTGCAAATTCTTGCCGAAGTTGCACATCAAAGGCGCGACGGTTGTAAAGCCCGGTAAGCCCATCGGTAAAGGCCGCTTTTTCAAGGGCGCGATTGGTGTGGCGCAGCAAGCCTTCTGCCTGTTTTGCCCTGGTAATATCCGTGAAGACGATCAGTGAACCGCCGCCGCCGACGCTTCTTGTTTGAGCTTCGAGGCTTCGTCCGTCCCAGAGGGTGATTTCGCGCTTGCCCGGCACCAGCGGCAAAGCAGGCAGACTATCCAACGTTTGTTCTGGCGGGATGGGGTCGCTGTCGCGAGGTGTCGTCTCTTCGCCACGGGCGCGCGAAGCGACGATGATGTCGTGCAGATCAGCGCCAGGCACCCTGATATCGGCGGTTTTGGAAAACATGGAGCGATAGCGTTCATTGCAGTAGACCAACTTTCCCTGTCGGTCGAACATCACGAGACCATCGGCCATATTGGCCAGAGCATCGGCCAATTGCTGGCGGCTCTCGGCCAATTGCTGCTCCAGTTCCTTCTGCTTGCTGATGTCGCGGCTATGGGTGGCGAGAGCGATGATCTCGCCGGTCCTCTGGTCGCAGATCGGATATTTCAGGGTTGAATACCAGCCCTTGGCACCAGCAGGCGTTTCATAGCTCTGCTCGATATGGACAGGCTTGCCCTCGGCAAAGACAGCCTCTTCGTCAGCGCGGTAGCGGGCGGCAAGCTCGGAGGAATAAAAATCCGCATCGGTCTTGCCAATCATCTGTGCGGGGTCGTCCAGGCCAAGGGCCTTGGCCGTGGCGGGATTGGTCAGGATGAAGCGGCCTTCTAGATCCTTGGCCGTCAGGATTTCCGGCATGCTCTCGATAACGGTCCGGTAAAGTTTTGCTTCCTGCAATCGAGCGCGTTGCAATGTCTCACTTCTGATCACAGCCGCTGCCAGCAGAGCAGCCAGACATTGCATGGGCAAAAGCACTGGCAGGACGGCAAACACCGCTGGCCATGTTTCAGGCGGAAGGACCAAGAGTGTTATCTGCGGCAGGATGGTGAGACCAAGGCCCATGGCTGCGATGCGCCGCAGGCTCAAGATTGCCTGTTCATCGCGCCAACCTGCCCAAACACCCGCGCCTGCAGCCAGTAAAATAGAAAGGGCTCCTGCCCCAGCGCCGATCCCACCTTCCAGAACGCGCCAGGTTATGGCAATGCCCGCTGCAAAAATCGCACAAACCGGACCACCCATCAGTCCGCAGACCGCAATAGCACTGCTGCGAAGGTCCATGAAAAGACCCGGTACGATCGTTATCGGAAATTGCATGGCGACGATGGCTGTGACGCCGCCAGCAATGCCAAGCCCGATTGGCCTATAGGCAGGGTTCTGCTGTTCCAGCCAACCGGCCAGCCTGCATGAAACGATGGAAAACAGCGTGACAAGGGCACTATTGACCAGAATAAGCGTCATGGTCGTGTTCATCTGTTCCGGCGTCTCCTCCACGGCCTTTATACGAAGTGTCATTGAAAATGGCAGTTCGTATTCCTTTTGAAAATATCTCAAGCCTCTGACGCGTTTGAGATATTTTCGATATCTTTAAGTCGAAGGAAGCGTCAGCATCTTCGAGACTTGGTTTTCAATGCATTGCAGGAAAAGCAAGAAATCTCGCCGAGCCTGTTTCATAGGCCAGAGAGTAGAAGATGATCGTTAATTTGTAATTTCGAAGATATGTATATTGATGCGTCGATCTCGAACACGGTCTCCGGCGACCGGGGATAACCTTGGCGATGTCGCGCCTCAGCGCTTGAGGACCCCGGCCCGCAGGTCTACGGATAAACATCCCCAGGTGGCGGCAAAGGCAGGACAGGTTCATGGCGGCAGCAGACAAACAGGCAGGCAAGTCCCGCAAGCCCATCGCCTCAAGTCCTGAACAGCATTCCATGCTGGACGATGTGCAGGGCTTGCTGGCGGGCAGCATGCTGGCGGCGCTGGGCGTGGTCCTGCTGTCCAATGCCAAATTGCTTTCCGGCGGCACGGCGGGTGTCGCCTTCCTGCTGCATTATGTTTCGGCTGTGGGGTTTGGGCCGATCTTCTTTGCCATCAACCTACCCTTTTACTATTTCGCGTTCCGGCGGATGGGTCTGGCGTTCACGGCAAAAACCTTCATCGCCGTGTTGCTGACCTCGGTGCTCAGCGCCGTCCTGCCGAAATTCATCGGCTTTTCCCTGCTGGACCCGCTGGTCGCGGCCATCTTTGGCGGGCTTCTGGTGGGAACTGGCATGCTGGTGCTGTTTCGCCATCAGGCAAGCCTTGGCGGCTTCGGTATCCTGGCGCTGTATCTTCAGGATCGCTATGGTTGGCGGGCCGGGCTTGTGCAGCTTTGCTTTGACGGCATGGTGCTGATTGGCTCGTTCTTCGTGGCGACGCCCGGCATCATTGCCTGCTCGATCATTGGGGCAGTGGTTGTCAATCTGACGTTGGCGATCAACCACCGCAAGGACCGCTATATCGCCATGTAGGCTGGAGGGTCTTGTCATTTGGAATGAAAATTGCTGCTCAGATGCCAATGGGCTGAATTCGGCCCCCGCCCTGATTGATGCTCAAGAAAGAGACAGATAATGACGTTTTTCCGCACCGCTCTGGTCACAGCTTTGCTTTTGACAACCTCTCTTGCCCAGGCCGAGGATGGCACGCTGGCGGTGATCAAGCAGGCGGGCGTGATCCGCATTGGCACGACAGGGGACTATAAACCCTTCAGCTACAAGGGTGGCGACGGTGAACTGGTCGGAGCCGATATTTCCATGGGCAAGGCGCTGGCCACCGATCTCGGCGTCAAGCCGGAATTTGTGATGACCACCTGGAAAACCATGCTGGAGGATTTCAAAGCCGGAAAGTTCGATATGGTGTTGGGCGGTATTACCGTTAATCCGGCCCGCGCCGAGGTGGGCGATTTCTCGCTTTCGAATGTCAAGGATGGCAAACGGCCGATCGTCCGCTGCGAGGACAAGGACAGGCTGGTGACGCTGGAAGCGATCGATCAGCCGTCGGTGCGCGTCATCGTCAATCCCGGCGGCACCAACGACAAATTTGCCCATGAGCATTTCACCAAGGCACCTATCGAGGTGTTTCCCGACAATAAGGTGATTTTTGACCAGATTGCCGCCAACAAGGCGGATGTGATGGTGACCGATGGCGTGGAAGTGGACCTGCAATCCAAGCTGCATCCCGGCGTGCTTTGCCCGGCTGCCGTCAAGGAACCCTTCACCCATTTTGAAAATGCCTATCTGCTGCGCAAGGACTCAGGCTTCAAGGCTGCGGTGGACAGCTTCATGGCAAAGGCGCTGGAAAACGGCGACTGGAAGGCCAAGCTGGACGCGGCGATGCAATAAAGCCTGGGTTTATATGCTCAAAATAGTCGGGGACCGCTTCTATTTAATCCGGTTTCACCTATTTTATCTCTGTGTCTGAGCCGGAATCCACGCTTTCTCTTCTGCCTCAATCCTTCGAGCATTGGTTTGCAAAGAAGGGTTGGCAGCCGCGTGCGCATCAGTTGGACCTGCTGGCGCGGGCCGGGCAGGGGGAAAGCACACTGCTGATTGCCCCGACCGGGGCCGGCAAGACCCTTGCCGGGTTTCTGCCCTCGCTGGTCGATCTGACCCGGCGCGGGCGAAAGCGGCCGGGAGAGGCCTTTACCGGCATTCACACGCTCTATATTTCGCCGCTAAAGGCGCTGGCAGTCGATATCGAGCGGAATCTGGTCAAGCCGGTCGAGGAAATGCGCCTGCCTGTTACCATCGAGACCCGCACCGGCGATACGCCGCAGGCCAAGCGGGCGCGCCAGAAGCTCAATCCGCCGGATATTTTGCTGACCACGCCGGAACAGCTGGCTTTGCTGATCGCCAATGGCGAAGCGCCCCGCTTCTTCAGGGACCTGCGCTATGTGATCTTCGACGAATTGCATTCGCTCGTTACCTCCAAGCGTGGCCATCTTCTGGCGCTGGGGCTGGCCCGGCTGCGGATCTTGGCGCCTGGACTTCAAACCATCGGCCTTTCTGCCACCGTTGCCGATCCGCCGGAGCTGCAGCGCTGGCTGGTGGCGCAAAAGCCGGGGGAAGCGGCCTTGGCTGGGCTGGTGACGGTGGCTGGCGGGGCGAGGCCGAACATTACCATTTTGAACACGCAGGAGCGCATTCCCTGGTCCGGCCATTCGGCCCGTTACGCCATTCCTGATATCTATGCGGTGCTGAAACAGTTTGCGATGACGATCATCTTCGTCAATACCCGTTCCCAGGCGGAAATGCTGTTTCAGGAATTGTGGACGGTCAATGACGACAGCTTGCCGATTGCCCTGCATCACGGCTCGCTGGATGTCGGCCAGCGCCGCAAGGTGGAAGAGGCGATGGCCGCCAACCGGCTGCGTGCCGTGGTCGCCACCTCGACGTTGGATCTCGGCATCGACTGGGGTGAGGTCGATCTTGTCATCCATATCGGCGCGCCGAAGGGTGCCAGCCGATTGGCCCAGCGGATTGGCCGGGCCAATCACCGCATGGATGAGCCGAGCCGCGCCATTCTGGTTCCCGCCAACCGCTTCGAGGTGATGGAATGCCAGGCGGCGCTGGATGCCAACTATCTCGGTGCGCAGGACACCCAATCGGTGGGCGAGGGGCCGCTGGATGTGCTGGCCCAGCATGTGTTGGGCATGGCCTGTGCCGCACCTTTTGATGCGGACGATCTTTATCATGAAGTAACGTCAGCCATGCCTTACGCTTCTTTGTCGCGAGACACGTTTGGGCGGATTGTCGATTTTGTCGCCACAGGCGGTTATGCGCTGAAGACCTATGACCGCTATGCCCGCATCCGCAAGACGGCAGAAGGACGCTGGCGGATTTCCAATCCAGCGGTGGCGCAGCAATACAGGCTCAATCTCGGCACGATTGTGGAGGAGCCGATGCTGAATGTCCGGCTCGTCAAGCGGAATCACCTTGGCTCCATCGGGCGAGGCGGCATGACCCTTGGCAAGGTCGAGGAGTATTTCGTCGAGCAACTGTCGCCGGGCGACACATTCCTGTTTTCCGGCAAGGTCTTGCGGTTTGAAGGCCTGCGCGAAAGCGAATGCCTGGTGTCCAATGCTTTTTCGCAGGACCCGAAAATTCCCGCCTATGCGGGCGGAAAATTTCCGCTCTCGACCTATCTTGCCGATCAGGTGCGAGCCATGCTGGACGATCCCGCCCGCCGCGCCAGCCTGCCGGATCAGGTGCGTGACTGGCTGGACATCCAGAAAGTCAAATCCGTGCTGCCGAAGCGGGGCGACCTGCTGGTTGAGACTTTCCCACGCGGCAAGCGCTTCTACATGGTGCTTTATCCGTTTGAGGGGCGGCTGGCCCATCAGACGCTGGGCATGCTGCTGACGCGGCGGCTGGAACGGTGGCGGGCCAAGCCGCTTGGCTTTGTGGCAACGGATTACGCCCTGGCGATCTGGGGGCTGGAGGATCTCGGCTGGATGGTGTCCACGGGCAAGCTTTCGCTGGCTGACCTGTTCGAGGAAGACATGCTGGGCGACGATCTGGAGGCCTGGCTGGACTCCTCCTACATGCTGAAGCGCACCTTCCGCACCTGCGCGGTGATTGCCGGGTTGATTGAAAAGCGCCATCCCGGCAAGGAAAAATCCGGCAGGCAGGTGACGGTCTCAGCAGACCTGATCTATGATGTGCTGCGCGCCCATGAGCCCGATCATATCCTGCTGCAGGCGACCCGCGCCGATGCGGCAAACGGTCTTTTGGACATTGCCCGGCTTGGCGATATGCTAAAGCGAGTAAACGGCCATATTCTCCACAAGGCACTGGACCATGTCTCGCCGCTGGCCGTGCCGGTCATGCTGGAGATCGGTCGGGAAACGGTGGTCGGCGAAGCCCAGGAAGATGTGCTGGCGGAAGCGGCGGAAGATCTCATCGCTGAAGCGATGGGATAAAATGGAATGGTCAGGATATGACGGGCCAGATATGATTGGATTGACGACGGCTTCTATAATGCGCCCGGACAGGATGGACCTCACCGCCGAGATCGAGATCTGCGGTGTCGATGCTATCTGCGACCTGTCCGGCGCGCTGTTTCTGCCAGCGTCACGGTTGCTCGTCATCTCCGACCTGCATCTGGAAAAGGGTGCGGCCTTTGCGCGGCGTGGCCAGCTTCTGCCGCCCTATGATACCATTGCGACATTGAAAAAACTGCAAGCGGTGATTGCCCGTTTCGATCCGGCCATCGTTGTCAGTCTGGGTGACACGTTTCATGACCGGTTGGGCTCAGTGCTGATGCCGGAACCGTTCCGGCAGACAATTGAGCAGATGTCACGAGGCCGCGAATGGATCTGGATTACCGGCAATCATGATCCTGATGGGGTCGAAAACTTGGCTGGCATGGTGGCCGATGAAATTTCCTATGGCGGATTGGTGTTTCGCCATGAACCGCAAATCGGTGAAAGCGCCAGAGGCGAGATTGCCGGCCATCTTCACCCGTCAGCCACCGTGCGCCGGCGGGAGAAATCCGTGCGCCGCGCCTGTTTTGCCGCCGATGGCGACCGGCTGATCATGCCGGCTTTCGGGGTGACGACGGGCGGGCTGGATCTGAAGCACAAGGCGTTCACAGGGCTTTTCGCAAGGGAGACGCTGGTCGCGCATCTTCTTGGCCGCGAACGGATCTATTCGGTGCGCTTCAGCGGCCTGTTCGCCTGAAAACCTATAAATGTAAGTTATTTCTTACCATTATGCGCAGTCTCCCGCACGCGCACCACCGTAACCGTACACGGGGCTTTCGAGGCAACTTCCGCCGATACGCTGCCGAGCAGGGCGCGCTTTGGTGAATTGGCGCGAGCACCCATGACGATATGGTCGACACTGTTGTCGCGGGCATAATCCAGGATGGCATTGGCGGGTGAGGTGCTTTCCAGCACATGGCAGGTAATTTGCGGCTGGTCCTTCAACGGCGCTGCCCATTGCCGCAGCTTGCCAAGGCGGGCGACATGCTTGTTATTGCCCTCGTCGTCCAGGTCATTGTCCAGGTTGAGCCGGGCGATTTTCAAAATATTCAGGCAGGCAAGCCGTGCGCCGGGCGAGCGCGCCATGATGCGCGACACCGTCAACCGCATGGCTTCCGTCAGCTCCATCGAGGTTTCGCCAAGGTCGAGGGCGACGACGATGATCGGTGCATTGGCCAGGGCCGCCGTAGCGGTTTGCGGTTTCAGCAATTCGATCGGGTCGGGGTTGAAGCGACGTTTCAAAACCTCCGCCAGCCCATCCTGCTTCAGCTTGTCAGCCCGCGCCGTCAGGGGAACTGCCGGCAGGTCCTTCAGGTCCAGCGCCAGTTGGGCCGCGGTCGGCGTCCTCCTTGCCGGGTTTACCTCCAGGCAGCGCAGGATAACCTCCTGAAATGCGGGAGAGATCGCCGGGTTCAGCGCTCGTGGCGGCACCGGATCGCGCCACAGCCGACGCTTCAATCCCTTCAGCCGCTGCGGATCGCCAAAGGGGCGTTTTCCGGTGGCAAAGAAATACATCAGCACGCCCAGTGCAAACAGGTCGGAGCGAAAATCCGAGCGAATGCCCAGGATCTGTTCGGGCGCCATATAGGGGGCGGTGCCATAGGGCAGGCGAAATTCCTCGTTCACCAGATCCGGCAGATCCAGATGGCGCGCCAGGCCGAAATCCACCAGTACCGCCTCGCCGCTGTCACGAAACAGGATATTCGAGGGCTTGATGTCCAGATGCACCACATGCTGGCGATGCAGGTCGGCAAGCGCCGTGGCGATCCGCTCACCCATCCTTGCCACCTCATCTGCGCTGAGCGGCAGGCTGTCCAGCAATGGATAGAGCGATTTGCCCGGCAGCCTTTCAAACACCATGTAAGGCAGATGGGTGAAATCGCCATTGGCAACAAAACGAGGCACATGCGGGCCGGAAATACGCGGCAGGATCATCTGCTCCATTTCAAAGCCGACAATCATCGCCGGGTCGATGCCGCCGCCCATTTCCGGCACTTTCATCAGCAGCGGGAAAAAATAATCGGGGTGGGTTACGGCATAGAGCCGCGCCATGCCGCCCTTGTGCGCCTGCTCCACCACGGTAAAACCATCGATCACGCTGCCGGGTTCAAGGCGGTTGCGGGCCATGTCATCGTCCCCTGTAAAGCCGTGTGGCAAGCGTTTCCGTTAGGCCCGCAGCACGGATGGCCGCCGCTGCGCCGTCGATGTCATAGTTGACCCGCAGGAAGGTCAGCGTGCTCTTTGTGGTGTCGAGCAGGCCGAAGGCCGCCGCCGGATCGCCGTCGCGCGGTTGGCCCACCGAGCCGATCACGCCGAGCCAGCGCCGCTGCGCCAGAAGCGGAATGTCCGTTTGCGAATGGGGAACGAAAGTGGTGATCTTGCCTTGAGGTGGAGGGCCATCGGTGGTTTGACCATAGGAAGCCAGCGCATAAAGCGTCGGGCGATGGACATGGCCGCAAAAACTCAGCCGCGCCGTACAGGCGGCAAAATGCTGCGCTGCCGCGTCCGTATCGGTCACATAGTGAAAGGCCGAGGGTGAGGTGGCTTCGGCATGGACATAGAGCCGGTCTTCATCCCGCAGCATCATCGGTAGATTGGCGAGAAAGGCGCGCTGTTCTTCGCTGAGGACTTGCCGCGTCCAGTGAATGGCGGCGCGGGCCGTGTCATTGAGGGAAATGGCGGGATCGCTTACCGCCTGGTCGTGATTGCCCCGCACCACCAAGGCGCCTTGCTGCTGCAAAGCGCGGACCTTGTCGACGCAGCGGCCAGGATCGCCGCCATAACCGACGATATCGCCGAGAATGACGATGCGTTCGGCACCGGCCTGCGCCGTCGCCTGCAAGACCGCATCAAGGGCCTGGGCATTGCCGTGGATGTCGGACAAAAGAGCAATGCGCATTAACCCTCCCCGGCATTGCATCATCAGTACGGCCAACCATAAGCAGTTTGTTGAGGCTACACCATTGGACTGAAGGTGGGGGAGCATGAAAAACCCCTCCGGCACGATGCGCGGAGGGGTGATCTGGTTAGGCTGTGCGCAGGTCGATTACGCTGCGCGAACAATATCGATCAGTTCGACCTCGAAAATCAGATCCTGACCAGCCAGTGGATGGTTGGCATCGATCGTCACCACATCGCCTGCCACATCGGTCACAGTGACAATCAGAGGTGTGCCATTGCCGCTCTGCGCTTGAAGCCTTGTGCCGGGTGCCACATTGACATTGGCGGGTATCAGGTCACGCGCCACCTGCTGAATTTTCTGGGGATCGTGCGCGCCATAGGCTTCCTCGGCAGGCACCGTCACCCGCTGGCTGCGCCCGACTTCCATGCCATCCACCTGCCGTTCAAGCCCTGAAATGATCTGGCCGGAGCCGATTTCAAACTGGAGCGGATCGCGGTCGCGGGAGGTGTCGAATTGCGTGCCATCCGGCAGCAGGCCGACATAATGGATGCGGACGGTATCGCCGTTTTTCGCTTGCGTCATGGTAATGTCCTTTCGTCTCAAGGGAGGCGCGGGTGCAATGGGCACCGCATTGCCTTCTTGAAGCTTCCTTTTTGCCAGGCCATTTCCGGGACGTCCCGGATGGCCGTAGCGGAAGCGATTCAGCCGACACACGGAAAATGCGTGAGTTGCATGACGACTATCGGAGTGTTCACACCCAAAGGTGCAAGCCTTAACAAAGGTAGGCCTGAAACGCGGCAGATCAACGGCATCAAGGTAAAAAGCCGGGAAAAACCAGAATTTTCTATTCCGCAGCGCTCCGGCGGGGGCTGGAGACCTGGGTAATATAGGCCCGCAAAGCCGCTGGACGGACGGGCTTATGCTGCACGGCAATGCCCTGCCGTTCCGCCTCCGCCCGCACGTCGGCGGTGCGGTCGGCGGTAATCAGCAGGCCGGGTACCGGCTGACCGTAGAGCGCGCGCAGGCGCAGGATCGCGCCGATACCGCTGCCATCTCCCAGATGATAATCGGCAATGATCACATCTGGGGCAACAGGATTGTCGCTGAAGGTCGTGTCAAGATCAGTGACCGAGCCAGCGGTCATCACCGTACAGCCCCAACCGCTGATCAGCAGCCGCATGCCGTCCAGAATATCCGGCTCATTGTCGATGCACAGAATGCGCAGGCCGGTAAGACTGCTCCGCAGCGCGGTCGCGGTCGCCAAATCCTCAGCGGGCAACGGCGCCTTGGCGCTCTTTTCGATCGGTATCGTGACACGAAAACTGGTGCCTCGACCCGGCCGGGATTCCAGCGCCACCGTCGCCTTGAGGACCCGGGCGATACGGTCGACAATCGACAGACCGAGCCCAAGCCCGCTGGCGGTTTTGATGCCTTCGTCCAGCCGGGCAAATTCCTTGAACACAGTGCGGAATTTCGATGTCGGAATGCCGATGCCCGAATCCGTTACCTGAATGATCACCTGGCCGCCACGGCGGCGCGCACCGACCAGGACCTTTCCCGAGGGCGTATATTTAATGGCATTGGAGACCAGATTCTGCACCAGCCGGCGCAGAAGATTGGCATCGGAGCGCACGCTGAGCGTGGTCGGCAGCACCACCAGTTTCAGGTTTTTCTCCAGCGCCATCGGCTCGAAATCGGTTCTGATCCGCTCCAGCAGGCCTTGCAGGGGGACGGTGGCAAAGCGCGGCTTCATTGCGCCTGTATCCAGCCGCGACAGATCCAGCACCGCGCCAAGAATCTGTTCGACCGATTCCAGTGCCGAATCGATATTGCGCACCAGCCCGGCATTTTCCGATTGGCCCAGCCGCTCCACCAGTGCCGAGGAATAGAGCCTTGCGGCATTGAGCGGCTGGAGAATGTCGTGACCGGCGGCGGCAAAGAACCGGGTCTTGCCGATATTGGCCTCGTCGGCGCTGGCGCGAGCCTCGGCAAGTGCGGTATTGACCCGCATCAGTTCCGCCGTGCGCTCGCCCACCCGCTGTTCCAACGTTTCATTGGCCTGTTTCAAGGCCCGGTCCGCCGCCACCTGCGGGGTGATGTCGGTGAAGGTTGCCACCAATCCCTTGTCGGGCAGGGCATTGCAGCGCACCTCGATGATCTGGGCACCCTCGCTCAACACCAGCTGGAAGGGTTCGTCGAGGTGGTGGAAATTGGCAAGAACGCCCGCTTCCTCCTTGGCCGCAATGGCGCCGCGCTCGGTCAGCCGGTGGACAATCGTGCTGAGCGGCACGCCGACCTGTCCCATTTCGTCGGGCAGATCGAGCAGGCTTCGAAACCGCCGGTTCCAGATCGTCAATCGGCTGCTGCTGTCGAAAACCGCTATGCCCTGGTCCATCTGCGAGAGCGCAGTTTGCAACATATCCTGGTTATAATGCAGGGCCTCGCTTGCCTGATCGAGCAGCCATGCGGTGTCGGCGGAGGTATCCTCGGCCTTTTGCAGCACCAGCGACAGGACCAACCGGGCCGAGGCCGAGCCGATGGCGCTACCCAGCAATTGCTCGGTGAAATGGATGAAAGCCATGTCGGCGGGGCTATCGTCTTCCAACCGGCGACCGGCATCGCGCTCATAGCTTTTCAGTGAGCGCTCCATCCGCTCCTGACCGAGATAACGGGCAATCGCCGTTTTCAGATCGCCGATGCTGACCCGGGTTTTCCAGCCCTTGGTGGCAAATTGCGAGCGTTGGTGCCGACGCACGAATATGCCCGACTGGATGCGCTCGACCGGGCGGGGATTGCGGCTGAGACTGCCAAGCACGAAGGCCAACAGGTTGATCAGCAGGGACAGTACGGTCGCCGTCAGCAGCGGATCGGCCCCGGCGCGGCTGAAGGCATCGACACCCGGAAACAGGAAGGACAGGATATCCGGCGCCAGATCCTTATGGGCATCAAGCCCGAAGCTCGGCAAAAGCAGCGTGTAGATCCAGGTGAGAAAGCCAAGCGACAGGCCAAGGATCGCGCCTCTGGCATTGGCCCTGCGCCAGATGAGGCCGCCCAGCAGGCAAGGGGCAATTTGGGCAATGGCGGAAAAGGCCAGCAGGCCGATGGAGGAAAGGCCTCGGTCGTCGCTGGCCAGCCGGAAATAGGCATAGCCGAGCAGCAACACGCCAAAAATCGCCAGGCGGCGAATGAGAAGCACGGTCTTGGCCAGGCTTTGCGAGGCCTCAGGTCCATGCCTGAACCCACGCCGCAGCAGAACCGGCAGGACGATGTCGTTGGAAATCATGATGGCCAGCGCCACCGTTTCGACGATCACCATGGCGGTTGCGGCAGAAAAACCGCCGATAAAGGTGACCAGCGTGACAAATGGCAGATCATGGGTCAGCGGCAGGGAAAGCACATAGAGATCGGCATTGCCGGTGCCATTAAAGGCCAGAAGCCCGCCAATGGCGGCTGGCAGCACGAAGAGATTGATGGCGATCAGATAAAGCGGCAGCATCCACCCGGCCCGGCGCAGTTCCCGATCCGTGCGGTTTTCGACCACGCTGACATGGAATTGGCGTGGCAGCATCAGGATGGCGAAGGCAGAGAGCGCGATCAGCAGCAGCCAGCGGCTGAGCGGTGTCTGATAGGCCAGCGCTTCCATCACCCTCGGGCTTTCGGTGGCCGCGCGCCAGAGATCCGCCGGGCCATCGAACAGGAAGAACACCACCGTGATGCCCAGCGTGCAGAAGGCCAGCAGCTTGACCACCGATTCCATCGAGATCGCCAGGATCAGCCCGTCCTGATGCTCGGTGGCGTCCGTATGGCGCGTGCCGAAAATCGCCGAAAAGCAGGCAAGCGTCAGGGCAACGATCAGCGCCAGATCGACAAAATAGAGATTGCCGGTGCCGATGCCGTAGCTGGCCGGATCGACCATGACACCGACCGAATTGGAGACGGCCTTCAGTTGAAGTGCGATATAGGGAATGGAGCCGGCCAGCGAAATTACCGTGACCAGCATGCCGACAATTGGGTTCTTGCCATAGCGGGCGGCGACGAAATCAGCGCCGGAGGTTAGCTTTTCGACCTTGGCGATCTCGATCATCCGGCGGATCAGCGGCAGGCCCAACGTCAGCATCAGGATCGGGCCGATATAGATGCCCATGAATTCGAGGCCGCGATCCGCAGCCAGGCCGACGCCGCCGAAATAGGTCCAGGAGGTGCAGTAGACCGCCAGCGACAATCCATAGACAAGCGGACGCCCGCCCGCAGGCACACCATTGCGGCGGCTTCGCCTGTCGCCATAGCTTGCCACCGCAAACAGCAGCAGCAGATAGGCAATTGATGCCGTGATGATCAGCCATGCCGGAAGCATCGCTTGCCCCTCCCATTCACGTGCCTCTTATAAAGCACTGTCACTTTAAGCCATGCCGCCGCCTTTTAAAATCGGGGGGCTTGTTGGCAATAAGTCGAAACCGAAACGGAATTTGCGCGTTAGAAACAATGCTGAAGTTTTGGCATTCGTGCTGAAACCGGCAATTTGGGCTTCTAAGGCACGTCTTTATGAGTCATCTATGAAATCATCCAGGTGAATGGAGGTAGGCAAATCATGAAGGGGACAGGTGTGTTCAAGGAATTCAAGTCGTTCATTGCCAGGGGCAATGTCATGGATCTGGCCGTCGGTGTCATCATTGGTGGCGCCTTCGGTTTAATCGTCACCTCGCTGGTCAACGATATCGTCATGCCGGTGGTGGGCGTGGTGTTCGGCGGTTTCGATTTTTCCAATTACTTTCTGCCGCTTAGCGACAAGGTCACTGCCCAGACCCTGGCTGAAGCGCGCAAGCAGGGCGCGGTGTTTGCCTATGGCAACTTCCTGACCGTCGCCATCAATTTCGTCATTCTGGCCTGGATTATTTTCCTGATGGTCAAGGGGGTCAATGTTCTGCGCAAACAGCTGGAACATGATGAAAAGCAGGGCAAGCCCACACCGCCGCCACCGGCAGACGTCGTGCTACTGACAGAGATCCGCGATTTGCTGAAGGCACAGCAGAGCAACGAGGCTGAGGCGTCTTCAGGACGTATTGAGCCAAGCAAGCCTTGATGTTTCGCTCCCTGCCGCGTTGACAGAAAATGAGGCTGACCGAAAAGCGTTGAGACTGATAAATCCTGTTGTATTTACAATCAGGTAGAGACGGCCTCGGCCCTTGGTGCAAGGGTTTCCACGGGACGAGGCCATCACCAGAATCGATTGGTCAGCCACTCTTTCTCATAGGATTTTCTCCGGAGCTTCGGTTATGAACGATGTAACTAAAGGAGCTTGTCCATGTCTTTGCCTGTCGGTCCATCCCTGATTTCCAGCCTGAGCCATCGCGCCACGTCCGCGCCGGAAAGCGGTATTGTCGAGATCATCAACTATGCGCGTGGGCGCGATAATCTCCTGCCGCTCTGGGCCGGGGAAGGCGATCTGCCGAGCCCGGATTTCATCAATCGGGCCGCAAGCGATGCGCTTTTGGGCGGCGAGACATTCTATACCTGGCAACGTGGCATTCCCGAATTGCGTCAGGCGCTTTCCGATTACTACCGGCGGCATTTTGCTGTCAGCCTGCCGAACGAGCATTTCTATGTGACCGGCTCCGGCATGCAGGCCATCCAGCTTGCCGTGCAGGCAATGACTGGGCCGGGCGACGAGATGATCTACCTGTCCCCCTGCTGGCCCAACATCGTCGCCGCCATCGAAATCAGCGGCGCAAAGGCGGTCGGTGTAGAGATCGGCTATGAGCATGGTGCCTGGCAGCTGGATCTCGGGCAGATCGAAAAAGCCATTACACCCAAAACCAAGGCGCTGTTCATCAATACGCCGTCCAACCCGACTGGCTGGACGGCCAGCCTTGATGATTTGCGCGCCATTCTTGCACTGGCCCGCAAGCATGGCCTTTGGATTCTGGCGGATGAAATCTACTCGCTTTACTATTTCGCCGGCCCCTCCCGTGCTCCGTCCTTTCTGGATGTGATGGAAGAGGGCGACCGGGTGATGTTTGGCAATTCCTTTTCCAAGAACTGGTCGATGACCGGTTGGCGGGTCGGCTGGCTGGTGGCGCCACCGGAAATCGGTCAGGTGCTGGAAAACCTCATTCAATATTCCACCTCTGGCGTGGCGCAGTTCATGCAACGCGGTGCGGTGGCGGCCTTGGACCACGGTGATCAATTCGTCGCCGAAAACATCCAGCGGGCGCGCACCTCGCGCGACATCCTGCTGGATGCGCTGATTGCCACCAACCGGGTTCGTTCCGTCAAGCCGGATGGGGCGCTTTATGCTTTCATGGAAATCGATGGCGTGACCGACAGCCGGGCGGCGGCCATGGATATCGTTGATAAAACCGGCGTGGCGCTGGCGCCCGGGTCGGCGTTCGGGGCAGGGGGAAGTTCGTTCCTGCGGGCCTGTTTCCTGCGCAACCCACGCCAGATCGAAGACGCTGCTGCACGGTTGAGCGATTACATTGCCCGGCTGTGATGGTTTTTTCATTCAACATCGAAGGGTTGCATTAAGGCCATTTTAGCCTTTTCTATAGAAGTCTGGGCCGCTTTGCGGCCAGGCCTGGCGATTTTAACGGGTTGAAAAACCCGAGAAGGTTAGCTGCGGCCAGAGACGAGGCTGTAGAGGGGCGGTCATGGCAATCTTGGTGACGGGTGGCGCTGGTTATATCGGCAGCCATATGGTCTGGGCGCTGGTGGAGGCTGGTCACGAGGTCGTTGTGCTGGACCGGCTGTCCACCGGCTTTCGCGGTGCTGTTGCGCCCGGTGCGCGCTTTTATCTCGGCGATATCGGCGACCGTGACCTGTTGCGGCAGATCTTCGCGCATCATGCCATCGAGGCGATCTTTCATTTTGCAGGCTCGGTGGTCGTCTCCGAGTCCATCGCCAATCCGATGGACTATTACACAAACAATACCGTCAATTCCTCGATCCTGATCGAGGAAACGGTGCGGGCGGGTATCGGCAAGCTGGTTTTTTCCTCGACGGCTGCAGTTTATGGCGCGCCTGTCGAGGATCGCCCGGTGCGCGAAGCCGATCCGCTGAACCCACAAAGCCCTTATGGTCAATCCAAGCTGATGACCGAACTGATGCTGGCCGATACGGCCCGCGCCCATCCAGATTTTCGCTTCGTCGCCCTGCGTTACTTCAATGTCGCAGGTTGCGATGCCAAGGGCCGGACAGGCCAGTCCACCAGGGGCGCCACCCACCTGATCAAGGCCGCCTGCGAGACGGCGCTTGGTCTCCGCCCCTATATCACGGTGTTCGGAACGGATTATCCAACGCGGGATGGCACGGGGATTCGCGACTATATTCATGTCGATGATCTGGTCTCTGCCCATCAACAGGCGCTTGCCTATCTGCAAGATGGTGGCCCGTCGCTGGTGGCCAATTGCGGCTATGGTGACGGTGCTTCGGTGAAAGAGGTCATCGCTGCGGTGGAACGGGTTGCGGGCCAAAGGCTGCCGACGGTCTTTGATGCACCGCGCCCTGGCGATGCCGCCTGCATGATCGCCGATCCGGGCCTTGCGCGCCAGCGTCTGGGCTGGATGGCTGAAAACCCGGGACTGGATGCGATTGTGCGCACCTCCCTCGAATGGGAAAGACGCTGCCTGAGGACGCGCGCAACGCCACTAGAGTTTGTCAGGGAAAAGTGGAAACCGGTTTTCCCGAAAAGACAAACTCAAACAAAAGAAACGAGAGTCTGTCTGGTTCAATATGAACCTGACAGACTCTAGGCCACGCCGCGCAAAGGCTTGCAGGAGCTTTTTAACAGAACCCCCCAACCAAAGATCAGCAAACATGCTCCAGTTTGACGACAGTTTCCCCCGCTAGGGTTGTCCGATAGGGAGACCGTCGTTCTGCTCAGGATCGGCGGCCCTTCCATATCGTGATCGGGCATGATCTTTTCCGCAACTCCTCCAGTTTGCGCATCCTGCCCGTTTGCGTGGGAATTTGGCGTATGAAAACAAAGGCATCCGGTCGCAATTGGATTGAAACCGGACAGGCTGCGAATGGGTAGGGTAGGCAATGGTCGGCAGGGAGATTGGGCGATGAAGGCGGTTATCCTGGCTGGCGGTCTCGGCACGCGGATTTCCGAAGAGACCCATTTGCGGCCAAAGCCGATGATCGAGATCGGCGGGCGGCCGATCCTTTGGCACATCATGAAGCTCTATTACGCGCATGGCATCCGTGAATTCATCATCTGCTGCGGGTTCAAGGGCTATATTATCAAGGAATATTTCGCCAATTACGGGCTGCATATGTCGGATATCACCTTCGATCTCTCCGATAACCGGCTGGAATTTCACCGCAAGAGCGCCGAAAACTGGCGCGTGACCCTGATCGATACCGGTGAAAGCTCAATGACCGGCGGACGGCTGAAGCGGGTTGCTTCCTACCTGAAAGACGAGGACGCGTTCTGCTTTACCTATGGCGACGGCCTTTCCGATCTGGATATTTCCGCCACGCTGCGGTTTCACAAGGAACATGGCAAGCTGGCGACGGTGACTGCCGTTCAACCGCCAGCCCGCTACGGTGCGCTGAAAATGGACGGACCGATGGTGCGTGGCTTCGTGGAAAAGCCGGTGGGCGAGGCGGGCTATATCAATGGCGGTTTCTTCGTGCTGTCGCCCAAATGCATCGACCGGATCGCCGGTGACGACATGCCTTGGGAAGCCGAGCCTTTGACCAGCCTTGCCGAAGACGGCGAGCTTTGCGCCTATCTGCATAACGGTTTCTGGCAGCCAATGGATACGCTGCGCGACAAGAACCATCTGGAAGATCTGTGGGCCGGTGGCAGCCCGCCTTGGAAGAGCTGGTGATGATGATCGACCGACAGTTCTGGGCCGGAAAACGGGTGCTGCTGACCGGCCATACCGGCTTTAAGGGCAGCTGGCTGGCGCTTTGGCTAACGCAAATGGGCGCCCAGGTCAGCGGTCTGGCGCTTGCGCCACAGACGGTGCCCAACCTGTGCGGCCTGCTGACCGGTCATGACGCTCACGCTGGAGGCGGTATTTGCGATCTACGCGACCGTATTGCCGTGGCGGCTCTCGTCGCCCGGGTAAAGCCGCAGATCGTCTTTCATCTGGCCGCCCAGCCGCTGGTGCGGCTTGGCTACCGCGATCCCGTGGCGACCTTTGAGACCAATGTACAAGGCACAGTGCATGTGCTGGAAGCACTTCGGATCTCCCCGGATGTGAAGTCCATCGTCGTTATCACCACCGACAAGGTCTATGAGAATGCCGAGACCGGCAAGGCCTTTGTCGAAACCGACCCGCTCGGTGGTCACGATCCCTATAGCGCCAGCAAGGCGGCTGCCGAGATCGTGGTCTCCAGCTACCGGTCGTCGTTTTTTGCAGCACGCGGCGTTGGTCTTGCCACGGCGCGGGCTGGCAATGTCATCGGCGGTGGCGATTGGGCTGAGGACCGGTTGATCCCGGATGCGGTGCGCGCCTGGAGTATCGGTGCGCCGCTCGACGTGCGCCGCCCGAATGCGGTCCGCCCCTGGCAGCATGTTCTGGAGCCCTTGGCAGGTTATATCGCCATGGCGCACCATATTTGGCATGATCCAGCCTCGCTAACAGCACTGAATTTTGGTCCTGACCATGGGGGTGCTGCCTGCGTTGCGGATGTTCTGGCTCTGGCCATCAAGCATTTCGGCAGCGGTGAGGTGGTGCTGGGCGATGGCAGCGATGGCCCCCATGAAGCTGGCTATCTGATGCTCGACAGCTCCAAAGCTTGCATGACACTCGGCTACAGGCCTGTCTGGCCGCTGGAGGAAACGGTGGCGCGCACCATGAACTGGTATCGACGGCTCGCCGCTGGCGCATCGGCCAGAGAGTTGTGCCTTGCCGATATTGCCGATTATGCCCATGGCCTCGGCATGGATGTGAGGCAGGCGGGATGAGCCAACGTTTCCAGCCCGAAGACACCGCGATCCCCGGCCTGACGCTGCTGACCCGCAGCCGGTTTGGCGACGAGCGTGGTTTTCTCAGCCGGTTGTTTTGCGGTGAAGAACTTGCGGCGTTTGGCTGGCCGGGGCCGGTCTTGCAGGTCAATGAAACCGGAACGGCACAAAAAGGCACTGTGCGTGGCCTGCATTTTCAACATGCACCTTTTGCCGAGTGGAAACTGGTGACCTGCGTCGAAGGCACAATCCTCGACGTGGCCGTGGATCTGCGCCAGGGCTCGCCGAGCTTTCTCCAGCATGTCTGCGTCGAGTTGTCGGGCGACAATTGCCGCTCGCTGCTGATCCCGCCGGGCTTTGCCCATGGCTTTCAGGCACTGAGCAACACGGTGCGGATGATTTATACCCATTCCGCGCCTTACCGTGCGGAGGCCGAGGGCGGACTTCACCCGCAGGACCCACGGCTCGCCATCGCCTGGCCCTTGCCGGTTGAGCGGCTGTCTGCCCGAGACCAGAGCCATCCGCTGATCCAGGCCGACTTTGAAGGACTGATTGCATGAATTGCCGCCATTGTGGATCGCTTCGGATGCGACCCTTTCTCGACCTTGGCACCGCGCCGCCCTCCAATTCCTATGTGAAGGCCAAGGATCTGGTAAAGCCGGAGCTTTGGTATCCGCTGGTCATCCGGGTCTGCGAAGACTGCCTTTTGGTGCAGACCGAGGATTTCGCCGCCCGTGAAACCTTCTTTTCCCACGACTATGCCTATTTTTCCTCGTTTTCCTCGTCCTGGCTGGCGCATGCAAAATCCTATGTCGAGGCGATGAGCAAACGGTTCGGGCTTAACGAAGGCGCGAAAGTGGTGGAAGTGGCTGCCAATGACGGCTACCTGCTGCAATATGTGCGTGAACGCGGCATCGCCTGCCTGGGTGTGGAGCCAACGGCCAGCACGGCCCGGGCCGCACGTGACAAGGGCATTGACATCATCGAAGAGTTTTTTGGCGTAGAACTGGCGAAAAAGCTGGTGGCCGACGGCTGGGCCGCGGATATCACTGCCGCCAACAACGTGCTGGCGCATGTGCCTGACATCAACGATTTCGTCGCAGGCTTTACCCATCTGCTGAAACCGGCGGGCGTTGCTACCTTCGAATTTCCGCATCTGATGAACATGATCGCCGAGCGCCAGTTCGATACGGCCTATCACGAGCATTATTCTTATCTGTCGCTGCTGGCCGTCGACCGGATTTTTGCCGCCAATGGCCTGACGGTGTTCGATGTGGAAACCACGCCCTGGCATGGCGGTAGCCTACGGGTGCTGGCCTGCCGGGCCGACAGCAAGGCCCATGTCCGCACACCGGCTGTCGAGGCGATGCTGGCGCGTGAAAGGGCGGCCGGTCTTGACGCCGTGACCGGCTATGACGGTTTTCAGACTGAGGCGGAAGCCGTGCGCGATGATTTCCTGTCCTTCCTGATCGACTGCAACCGGAAAGGCCTGTCTGTTGCCGCCTATGGTGCAGCGGCCAAGGGCAATACGCTGTTGAACTTCGCCGGCATCAAGGCTGGTCAGATCGGTTTCGTTGTGGACAAAAATCCGGCCAAGCAAGACCTGTTCCTGCCCGGAAGCCGCGTGCCGATTGTTTCGGAAGAGATCCTGAAAACCCGTAAACCTGACAGACTGGTGATCCTCCCATGGAATCTGACGGCAGAAATCAAACAACAGCTTTCCTATATCGCCGATTGGGGTGGGAAATTCGTAACCGCGGTGCCGAACCTGACAGTCCATCCATAACGGCGGACGCCACCATAACGCAGGAGAGCCAGCCGCTCCTGCCGAGAGACACGCTGCCACGTCCCGGCGATACAATCAGCGCCAAATAGTGGCTGGCACAGAGCGTAGATCCAGGAGACCCTCGATGACGAATAAGCCAACCCTTTCGATTTGCGTGCCTTCGCGCAACCGGCAAATCTATTTTCAAAAGACCATTGCGGGACTGTTGCGCAACACGCGTACCGATGTCGAGTTCATTTTTACCGACAATTCCGACGATCCGGCCATCATGAACGATTTCATGGCTGATATCGTCAAGGATACGCGTATTGTCTATCTTCCTACAACCGATCGTGTCCTGTCGATGATGGACAATTGGGAGCGGACGATTCATGCCAGCCGAGGCGAGTGGGTGGTGTTCATCGGCGACGACGATTTCATCGATCCTGATGTGGCCGGACTGATCCTGCGGATCGACGAGATCAATCCGGATATGGAGGCATTATCCTGGGGGATTTTGAATTATTCCTGGCCGGTTGAAGGAGAAGCGGTCTGTACCGTGGTTGTGCCGTTTGACAGAACCGTCATGCGTTTACCCAGGGCAGAGCCGATGCGTCGGATGTTTGGCTGGCACCAGCCGACATCCGTTCCAACCTCTGGCTTTTCCATTTACCATGCTGCTATCAGGCGAAGGCTGCTGGATCGGATCTATGCCAAATATCATCACCGTTACTTTGAGCATCCGGTTGTTGATTACGATATGGCGATGAAAGTGATCTGCGAAGCGCAGGACTTCGTCGTGTGCCAACGGCCATTTTCAGTGCTTGGAGCCTGCCCCCAGAGCAATTCTTTTTCCATCGGTCGCTTGGAAGACACCAAGATGCGGGCCAAAATTTTCATGGACGAATTCGGCAAGAATTTTGAAGAAGATCCGACGCTGAGGGATTTCCCATTCAGCTCTTTTCTGGGCTGTACGGCGACCATTGGCGTCACCCAACAATGGTTCCGGAAGACATATAATGTCAACTATACGGGGTGGGAAAAGGGCTATGCAAGCGCCTGCGCACTCAATACCGAAGCCTATCGAGACAGGGAGGCCTTTGACATCATTCGCGCAGGTTACGAGACGGCCTTCCGCAATTGGCAGGGTGGTCGGTTTCTTTCACATTACCAACCGGTCTGGCGTGGCGACATACCCGAGACGCCCATGAGCGGTGCGACCTCTGCCGGGGTGATGGTGCTTGCCGACATCGCTGGGGCAACGTCCCCCGCCGAGCTTTGGGATGTCGTCTCGGCGATGATTGTGGCTCCCGACGATATTCTCGTCCGTCCGACAGGCTTGCGTCTGCAGAACGAAGAGGAGTTTGCCACCAACGAACTTATGCGGCTCGAAGGAAATATGCGTGTTGCCAGTTCTGAAAAAGCAGCTCCCGGCAAGCCGGTCGCCATGCGCAATGACCGACACACCAGAGGTCGGCGGCGCTGAACTTAATCGCCTTCCTGTCTTCAGAGATCGACCAAGTTATCTACCGTGCTACCTCACAGTCGCGGTGACTTTTCAGCCATCCTGACGGTGAGGCAATTTATTGCTCGTTTCCTTAAATCGGGATCGATTTGAGGAGAAATTTATGCAGCAAATATAGAAGGCGACAACGCCATGCGTTTTATAAAACGCATGGCGTTGTCGCTTATCAAAAATCTTCCAGCCGTCACACCCGCCGCAGAAATCCATCGCGTGAAACGGTGATGGCGATTTTGTGCTCCAGCGCGTGGTCGTATTCAAGGTGCAGCGGCGCGCCATCGGCAGCCGTACGGCCTTCCTGCTCCAGGCCTCGCATATATTCCCAGACCGCCGTTCTGGGGTTGTCGCCTGGACCCCAGGGCCGTTCGGGATACATGCTTTCCGGCATGTCCTCCACCAGCGTATCCCAGACCGCGCAATAGGAGCCCTTGGAGACAAGCGGGGCATAAAGCTCCAGTTCCTGCAAGACATGCGCATGGGTATGGTTGGAATCGAGGAAAACCATGACGGTTTCATAGCCCTTGGCGATATCCTTGACCTTGGCAATGATGTCCGGGTCGACGGAGGAGCCCTGGATCATGCTGATCTTGTGGCTCATGGGGTGGGCCTCGATGGCGGCACGGTTATGGGCGCGGATGTCGATATCGATGCCGAGCACCTTGCGGCGGCTAGACTTGGGGTCCAGCGTTTCGCCTTTTTCGACAGCCTCGCAATAATCGATCATTGCCAGCATGGAGGCGCTCATCACCAGCGAGCCGCCATGGGCTATGCCGGTTTCGATCACCAAATCCGGTTTGACCGACCAGATCATCTCCTGGATAGCATAGCTGTCCTGCGGGATCTGGATGATGGGCCGGCCCAGCCAGCTGAAATTATACATATAGCCCAGCGGTATGCATGTCTCGATCCAGCGATTGGACAAATCGAGGAATTCCTTGCTCTCGCCGATCGACTGGATGTTACGGCTTACCAAAGCCTTGAAATCTTCGACAGTATTCATTGCGGGTCCGTTCAGTTATTGCCTGCCTGCGCAGACGCTAGGCTGCCTTACCTGCGTGAGCCTGACGTGTCTGTGGGTAATCGTGGTTGAATAAGCCAGAGTGTCTCTTGAACACCGAAATCGGTTGGCGTCATATGGCGCGCAATGCGTCCTATCGGCGGCATCGTCCTGAAATCTCGCTGTGCCGCGGGTTGTCGCAGATAGAAAATTGGAGTGGCAAGGCATGGGCAAGACTATTCTGTTGACGGGAGCGACCGGCTTTGTTGGGAGGCAGATCCACCGTGCTCTGCTGGAGGCCAGGCATAGCGTGGTGGCTGTCGTGCGGCCGCACTCCGCCAGTGTTCTTGCGGTAGAAGGCCGTGCCGCGAGAGTGATCGAGACTGAGGATGTGTTCGCGCAATCAGTCGATTGGTGGGCGGCCCAGTGCCAGGGCTGCGACGCGGTCATCCACGCTGCCTGGTATGTGGAGGCGGGGAAATATCTGGATTCGCCGCTGAATTTTCACTGCGTCACTGGTAGTTTGGCCTTGGCGCAAGGGGCGGCCCGTGCTGGGATTGCCCATTTCATCGGCCTTGGCACCTGTGTCGAATACCGGCTGCCGTCGGAACATTTGACAGTAGATTCGCCTCTTGAGCCGAAGACGCTTTATGCCGCCGCCAAGCTTTCCACCTACCAGATGTTGGACCGGTATTTCGCAGGCCCTGGCCTGGGGTTTTCCTGGTGCCGGATCTTTTATCTCTATGGGGAAGGCGAGCATCCGGCCCGTCTAGTGCCTTACGTGAGGCGGTGCCTCGAACAAGGTACGGTTGCCAAGCTTTCCAAAGGCACGCAATGGCGCGATTTTCTGGATGTGAAAGAGGCAGGAAAGATGATTGCCGGCGTGGTCGATACCGGACAAACAGGCGCGATCAATATCTGCTCCGGCAAGGCGATCACTATTCGGGCGCTTGCGGAACGCATCGCCGATGACTATGGCCGCCACGACCTGCTGGAATTCGGCACGGCAGAGATACATCCTGCCGATCCCCTGGCGGTGGTCGGCGTGTGCAATGTTGAGACGGTCAAGCCCGTCTCAGAAGGAACGGCTGCAGGTTGATGCTTTTAGCCAAAGTTTATCGCAACGCATCGAAGAGACCAATGCATCCTGACCTTGGCGTCAGGCACTCGCGCGGGCGTTTGGCTCCGCGATGACCCTGATTGGCGTCATCATGCTGCGCGCCACGGCGTAGAACTGCTGGGCGTTGACGGCATTGCCAATGAAGCGGTCTACCAACAGAACCTTGCCATACAGGCCCTGCTGTCTGTCTTCATGGGGTGTGGCGGAAAAGGGCGGTGTGAAGGCCCGGACCCATGCCTGACCGCCCGGCATGGACAGGAAGGCGCGGGAATAGGCTTCGTATTTTGTCCGAAACGGGCCAGTGGAATGTTCGGAAGCGCAATCATACATGCAGGCGCGGACGAAATCCTCTCCAAAGCCTGCCCATTCGCTGCCAAGCTCCGTCAGCACCCGCGCCTGGACCTCGGCAATGGCAGCCGTCAGGCCTATTCCGGCGTGCAGCGGAAAATCCTTGAGGGCGGATGGCACGGGACGAGGCTGGAACGGTTGTGCATGCACGGCGGACAGGGGGCGATTGCAAAAGGCCAGTGCATTGGCAAACAGCAGCACGCGGGCCGCCCACTCATAGTGTGGCACCAGGGTTAGCCAACTCAGTGCGCCGCAAGCCGAAAGGACACTGTCGATCAGGCTTCGCTTGATGGCCCCATGATAGAGACCGAAGGGCATGCGTGGCACTTGCCGTGCGTCTTTCCAGTGAAAGAAAGCCTCGAGCATCGGAGCCTTCTCAAATTCGGTAATATTATGCAGCACCGGGATCGCCACATTGGTCTTGATATGGCGCGGTGCATCCGCCGAGATTTGAAATGCGCTCCATCCCAACGCATCCACATGGGGATGTTTATTTTCCAGAGAGGAGAGCAGCTCGGGAAGATCGGGTTCGATCATGTCTTCGGGATAGACAAGCGACACCCAATCGCCCTCAGCCGCAGCCACGGTGCCGATCCAGAGCTGAGCTGCCGAAAGGGTTTCCGGTGCAGGTGGCAGAAGGCGCAAACGACTATCGCGTGCCGCTATATCCGCAAATGGTCCATGGCGATGCACGGTGTCGCCAAAGCCGGAGAGAATGATTTCCAGATCAGCGGTCGCATTCTTCAGGAGTTCCTGGACCAGATTGACTGGCAGGATATGGCCCGGTTCTATCGGAATACAGACAGAAAGCTTCGGCATCGGCATCTCACGATCTAGAGTCTGTGAGGTTCAGATTGAACCTGCCATTCTCTCACTCTTGTTGTTTTCGTTTGTCTTTTCGAGAAAGCCGGATTTCACTTTTCCCTGACAAGCTCCAAAAGACCTTGCTGCGCCATCCACTCCGTTTCTACGGATGCAAAGGATCAACAACAATTCCGTGCCATTCTGTTATCAAACGCACAAAATAGGAGAGGTGTCCGCAGCTTTCGATGCTGTTTTAAAATGACAAACTGGTGCGAGCCTTGGCGCAGCCATGACTTCATGAGCATATGAAGCAAGCAATATAGGAAATTTCACTTGAAATAATGGTGCCCGGAGGCGGATTTGAACCACCGACACGCGGATTTTCAAGCCGCTGTCGTAAATGAAATTACAGACACTTATTCTGAAAAATGTGTCAAACCGCCTGATGAATATCAATCAGTTAGCGGCAGTTTGTCAAGCTCGGTAGAGAATGATTGCGGCTCTATTTCGGTGCATACTCGCACCGCAGCCTTGTGGATCTCCACCCACGAAGATGACATTCGCGGCCCGCGCATTCCCTTCATTCGGTCCAAGTTTGATCTGGATACCCTTGGTGCGGTGACCGCCTCCAGGCTAGCCCATAAGCTGCGCTATGCGGGAGGGAGCTGAGTGTGGCTCTCATCCGCGATAACGATGTTGCATTCGCATACAAGGCGCTGAATTTGGTTGATGGCTTGTCCGTCGCTGCTCGCCGTGTTGGCGCTGCTATCATCGATCACTTCAACCGCAAGACCGGCCAATGCGATCCTAGCGTGGACCGTCTTGCCACTCTTCTCGACATGCACCGCGCCACCGTGATGCGGGCCACAGAGCAGCTTCATGAGGCTGGGCTGATCGAATGTGTGCGCCATGGAAGTCGTACACACCGGAATGCCTACCTGCCTGTGTGGGATAAATTCAACTCTATAGTTGCAAATTGGGCTGCCAAAATGAGCGGCAATGACGACCAATCGGAGCCGCAAGACCCTGCCGACACACCGGCACCCCCTGCCGACACACCGGCAGGGACAGTCGCACGGATGCGACCTTCACAGTCGCACGGATGCGACTTTGATAGTCGCACGGATGCGACCCTAACCATTAGAAGGAACCATAAGAAAGAACCATTAGAAGTTAACGTAACCCGCGCGCACGAGCGAAAGCCGGACACGACAGACCACGGTTCAAGGTCGCTTGGGCTTTGGAATAGGTCCAAGCAGACAGGTTTCGACAAATCATCTAGGGTTGCATGCTCTGTCCCCTATGGGCAGGTAGCAGAGCAAGCCGCGAACAGTCGCTGGGAATATGATCTCCGGGGGCTTGGGTGGGTCGCCTATGGCAAGGCGCTTGAACAGATCACACCAGAAATCGCGAACGAGGCAACGGCGGCTGAGATCAAGCGGCGCGGCGATGGTCTGCGCTTGCTCTGCACTCGGCTGTCGATGCCGATGGCGCATTGAGGCGCGGGCCGATGACAAACGCAGCCACCGCACCGAATGCAGGCCAGGGGGGAGGGTCGAAGTCGCCAAGACCGGCTGGCTCTGCACCGCTGTCCCTCTCATGCGCGGATTTTTTCTTCGGCCGAATAGTTTTCCGGTCAGACGCCAAAAAGGCGACGGTCGGGGTAAGGCGGAAAATCAACCCATTGTTTTACAACGGAAAAATGAAGGAAGGGGCCGAAATGACGGAAAAAAATGATGTTTTTTTACAGGTCGCCAGTAAGGGCCGGGGTTGCGTCATTTGCGGTGGGGAAATCCCGCCAAAGTCGTCGCCCTCGAAAACTGTCTGCTCGGTCGAGTGCAAGCGACAGAAGAAAATTCGATACAGCGCCAATTACCGAAAATTGGGGCATCAGCTCAAGGCAAAACTGGTTGAGCGTTTCGGTGGGAAGCTGCCGACAGAAGAGCAAATAATTGAATTCATGAGAAAAAGTAGAGGTGAATGACCATGAAACCGAAAAAAGTGACCATCGAAGGCGAGAAAAATGAGCGGCTCAAGGCTTTTTGCGATGCTGTCATCACGCACGCCGCCGCCATGATGACCGAGGATGCGGGTGCGCCGGTCGAAATGGTTCTTGACCGAATTCTGACGTTTGCAGGCGCGCAAGTCAGCAAAATCGAAGGATCGCCCCGCGCCGCCGCCGTTTTCCGGGAGGTTGCCGACCAGATCGACGCCGGACTTTTCCACAGCGTGACCGGCGAAACAAAAAATCCTCGGAAAGGCCATTGACGATGCGCCGCGATGCTGCAATTTTAAACACCGGCTTGATTGAAAGCTCACCTGCTGGTCAGGGAGCACATAAACAATCCACCTTCGATAGCACCGGCGACAATACCGGGCGCGAAGCTCCAGAAAACGAGCGTTTTTGCTCGGGCTTTGTCGTTTCCGAAGGTGTGCCAATGATCATCACGAAAAATATCCATCGTTTATTCACCGCAACTGCCGTTTTCGATGGCTTCAAGGCCGAAGGCGACGGGCTTTTGATCGGTTATGCGTCCACGTTTGGCGGATTAGCCGATAGTCACGGCGATGTAATCGCGCCTGGCGCATTTGCGAAATCTCTTGCTCAGCACGAGGCCGCTGGCTCGATGCCTGCGCTTTTGTGGTCCCACAAGCAGGACGAGCCAATCGGAAAGTGGACCTCAATGCGTGAGGACGGTCACGGCTTGCTTGCCGAGGGCGTTATCAACCTGCGCACCAGCGGCGGGCGGGATGCATGGGAACACCTCAAGGCAGGCGATGCCAATGGGCTTTCCATCGGCTACCGTTTGCTTGCGGGCGGCGAAGAAATTCAGCGGGACGGCACGGCGCTTCTCAAGGAGGTCGATCTCTACGAAGTGAGCGTCGTCGTGTTTCCGTCAAATCGTGCGGCGCGAGTTTTGGCGCTGAAATCCATCAACTCAAAATCCGAACTGGTTGACCTCCTGCGGGAGGCCGGTTTGGCGCGTTCTGCCGCCCAAAAAATCGCCCATGGCGGATACTCGGCACTCATGGGTGCCGATCAGCAAAAAGCAATCGAATTTGCCGCCCAGATCGAGGCGGCTACAGCGAAAATCAGGAGCCTTTGACATGACTATTCATTCCCCCATCGCCGCCGCTGCGGCTGCGCATCTTTTGGCCTCGGCTGCACCGTTGCGCACCAAAAACACCCCCGGCGATCCGCTGGATGTCCTCGCCCAGAAGTTCGGCGCGCATGTTTCTCAGGTTTTGGAAAAGCTGGGTGCGACGAATGACGAACTCAATGGAGTGAAAACCCAGCTTTTCGAACTTGAGCAAAAGGCTGGACGTGCAAGCCTGGGCGGCGGCCATTACGAGCCGGAAACCTGGGGTGCAGCCTTCACAAAATCGCGGAGTGCCGAACTTCAGCGCCTTTCGTCGGAGCGGGGCCGTACATCGTTCGAAATCAAGGCGACGATTACCAGCGCCACCACAGACGCCAACGGTTCGGCTGGTGGTCTGGTCATTCCGCACCGTGACCAACTGGTGATGATGCCCAAGCGTCGTCTGGCAATTCGTAACCTGCTGAATGTCGTTCAAGTTTCGTCCGGCTCGGTCGAATACCCGGAGCAGACGGGCCGCGTGAACAATGCCGCGATGGTTGCCGAGGGCGGGCTTAAGCCGCAGTCGGATTTGAAATTCGACATGAAAACCGTTCCGATCCGCACGATTGCGCATTGGATGAAGGCATCCAAGCAGATCCTCGAAGATTCGCCACAGCTTCGCGATTTCATCGATCAGGAATTGCGTTACGGCCTCGCCCTGGTCGAGGAAGGGCAGATCCTTTACGGCGATGGAACCGGGCAAAACCTGACGGGGATGGTGTCGCGCGCCACTGGCTTTGCCGCTCCGATGGTGATTGCCGACGCCAATGAGATCGACAAAATCGGCCTCGCCATTCTTCAGGCCAGCCTCACCAACACGCCGCCCGATGGCATCGTTATTCATCCCAGCGACTGGTGGCGGATGCGCCTTACCAAGGATGCGGACGGCAAATACCTGTTGGGCGATCCGCAGACCGCCGTTCAACCAAGCCTGTTTGGCCTTCCGGTCGTTACCACCGAGGCTATGACCGCTGATAAGTTCCTGGTCGGCTCTTTCCAGTCGCAAACGCTCTATGACCGCTGGGAGGCGCGCGTAGAAGTCGGTTTCGAAAACGACGATTTCACCCGCAATCTCGTGACTATCCTGGGCGAAGAACGTATCGGGCTGGCAACCAAGCGGCCCGAAGCCTTGATCTATGGCGATTTCGGCAACGTCGCCTGATAGCCGAGGGGATTAATCCCACCCCTCAGAGCGCGGCGGCTCCCTTTACTCCTAGGGGAGCCGCCATATGGCAATCAAAGCGCCTTTTCGATCTGTGGATAACAACCGCTAGCCTTTAAACACGCGGCGTCTATTAATTGCGAGCAAAACGGGCAAGAACTAAGTTTGTGAGAGGAATTGCTTTCCCGTTGCCGTTTCCATGACGCCAGCAAGCTGGGTAGCGAGCATACCTTCGATCAGCTCTTCCATTTTGGAAAGATCAATCGACCCGTTTTTCGAGGACTTGTCGGCCAACTCAAGAGCATCGAAATATGGCTTACGATTAAGGACGATCTGGTCAGGAATTGTGTTCCCACCGGGAAGCAAAAGACCAAGCTTCACACATAAAACCAGATAAGACACCATTCTTGATGTCCGGCCATTACCGTCGCTAAACGGATGTATCCAGTTCAAACGCCACATAACATAGGAGGCGAGGTGGATAGCGGTCTTGTCTTTCCAATTCTCATTGACATAGTCGCAGAGTTCTTCAATCAGTTCAGCAACCTGAAACGCATCAACTGGCTTATGCATGCTTCCTTGAATTGCAACGCTTGCTGGCCGGAAATTTCCGGCATAGCTGCTGATTCCATCGAGGGCGGCACGGTGAAGGCTAAGAATAGCGGAAAGACGAAGTTTCCAGCTCTCACCCTTATCAATGGCATCCATAATCATATGGCATGCAAGGTCAAACTGAAGGAGGCCATTTCTCGCCTCGGCTTCAGCTCTTTGCTGCTCATCTTGGATAAGATAGGCTTCGCTTGCCACGCTGTGGCGGCGGTCTTCTTCGCTCATGTTAACGTCGTGCTGTCGGGTTTATGTCTCCCGCCATCGGTGTTTCATCGGCAATCCGTTCTACCATCTCGCGCGTGATCTTATCATTTTCGAAATGTGTATTTCCATAAGCGAAACTCCGACGCTGAACCTCCAAATCGGCCTTGCTCTGCGGAACTTTGCGTGCAGCATCCAAAAGATTTTTGAGTGGTTCATTCATTGGCTTTTCCTTTCGTCTATGGGGGGCATAGAAACTGATTTTCTCCAGAGAGCAACCCGATTTCCGCGATGAGTGTATCGGTATGCGGCAACTTTATGTCAGGTGTTGCCCTAACTCATTGGATTAAAAATCCTCGGTATCACGGGATCGAGTGCCGCAGCTCAGTTCACGCTTTTAAACTGGAGTTGAGCTGACCATTGACGACGCTACTCCACAAACTTGATGCATTCATGTCAGATTAACACCATCAACTTGAAATTATCACGCCGGGGAGGGGGAACGCAGTGATCACGCTGACAATGAGACTCCATAAAGAAAACAAACCGGCGTCCATTGCGAAAAAGCGGAGACCAAACCAAGGCCATTTTCTTCCAGCGTTTTCACTTAAATGCTGTATTGTAAAGCGGTAGAGCGTCTACGATCTGTCCATCATTCACCTTGCATCATCATACACTTGGCACAAGATCGTCTGAATGAAGCCGGTAGCTCTCATCATCGGTTTCGGAATTTGGAATAGCCGCCGTGCCTATGATAAAAAACGACTTTCCGAATTGGGCGAGCATCAAGAAGAAATCCTCAGTGTTGTCATATCGCCAGCCGTATATGAGTTGATCGCCTATCGATTGATTTTGGCGACTTGGTCGTTCGGTGTTCGTCAACATCGGGACTATCCCCTCAAATAGCTCTTCAGCATTGGGATGCATGTATGCGATGTGTTCGGTTCGAATGACGTGACCATTGGGCAAGATTTTTCCTGCATGCTTGTAGTAGAAAGCGCACGTCAGCCGCCGCTCAAATAATTCAAAGGCGCGTCTGTTTTCCTTCGGTAACTCTGCGATAGGTGCGTCGGCGTAAGTTTCTCCTTCAGGAGGAACGTATCCCCAAGCCCTCGCAAGCTTGCGCTTCTTATTAGTCCCAAGATTGGTGTTAGGTAATAAATCTGCATCGTTATTAATTACACCTGACACCAGCTTGTTAAGCTGATCTGATGAGAGTGAACTCTGCTCATGATTGGACAGGTGCATATAGAGTGCGACAACTTGCTCCATTCGTCCAGCAGCGTTGTTGCACCTAGCGCAGGCAGGAAATTCATAGCTCTCTGGGCCGATACCATCCTTGAAACATTGCCGGGATGGAACATGATCAATCGTTGTCGCTATGCCGCCACAAAAATAGCAGTTCGGATGAGCCAACAAGAACCGCTGTTTTTTATTTTTACTCGCGCCCATGACGTCTCAAAGGGTTGCTACCAAGTGTAGGAACTTAATGCCTCCAGTCGCAACGCAGGCGATTGACGCAGTTACCACGGCCACACAGGACCAACGGCAGATATTTCCGATAATCTCACCGATTTTCGCCCTTCTTGTTGCTCGTGAATAGGGGGAAAACCAGTGATGCTCACGGCTGGAAACGGAATCAAGATAGGCGAGCTGGCTGAAGTATGCGAGGCCGGGTGCGAGGAGTGTGAGGAGTATACCCATTAACATCCAGGTCAGGGCGTCGTTGAAAAGTTTGAGAGCTTCCGCATGTCCTGCAAGGCGTTCATAGTTGGCGCTATAGAACCCCAGACTGGCTGCTACGCCGCCAGCGGCGACAAGGGCTGGCGCTCGCATCGCTATCTGCGCAAAGGCTTCGATCTGTTTGGAGTGCACCTCGACGCCCTTTAGGTCACGATCATGCGCTCGTTCCGCGCTGCGTATTCGCAACTCTTGTTCCGCTTCTGTCTCTTCCTTCGTGGCCATGAATTCTGTCCTCAACTGGTGGCTCGATAGCCTAACCCTTCATGGGTTTCTCGTCACCACCACAGATTAAACGGTCTCTTGTGCCGGCGAAATGAAAAACGTCCTAACCTTGGACCATTTCGGGAAGCGCTTTTGGGGAGAGGGCAAGTCGCCAAATTTGCGACATGAAATCGGGAGGGGTAGAAAGGTGGCCGCGTTGGCCGCCTTTTTTAATGGAAGCAAAGTTAGTCTTCAGGTTGGGAGTTTGTCATTATTAGGAGGGTCGACAATGAAATCCGCATCATCCGATCCGTCCAACTCAAAATAAACTAACTTGTGCGCGTCTTCTGCCTGATCTTTTAGGAATTTCACGGATTTTTCGTCTTCTGGTAAATCATCCAATTCTTTTTTGTATATATTAAATAAGCTTTGACAATACGAGATTAACTCGCTCGGAATTTTTCCTTTAAAAGCTGTAACATGTTGCATGGCAAATTTGAAAAGAGATAGTTGCGTGCGTCTTATGCTATTGAGAGCCATAGCTATATTCATCCAATATAGCTCTTTTTCCAATAATTCTCTCTCTCGTTTTTTGTGTTCGACTACAAGGTTGTCCATGTATTCGGTAATTTCGCTAACGTCTCGCTCCAGTATCTCTTGTGCGGCCTCTTCGAGGTTTGAATTGAAAAAGCCTAAGGCCTCATTGAGCTTCACTCTGACGTCATACGTCAGCTTGATGCGCAAAACATTTTCATCCTCTGTTTGATCGGCGTAGGCAGCTTCAAGGCGACTGATAATTTCCGCCGAAAGACTCCGTCTATTTTCATGGGCAGCCTCTTCCAGTCGAGCTTTTAGATCGGCTGGTAACATTATCTTATATTGAACGCGCTCTGTCTCGGTCATTTGCCATAAATGGACGAAAAATGTCCTTGACGCAATCGGACATGAAATGTACCTAATGGACATTAAATGTCCATGGAGAGAGATGTGGATACCGCCACCCAATTCAAATTGAATATTCCGACAGACGTGAAGGCTTGGATAGCCAAGGAGGCGACCAAGAATATGAGGTCGCAGACTGCTGAAATCGTCCTGGCATTAAAAGAAAAAATGAAGCGCCAAGCAGAAACGCAAAAAGCCGACGCTACGGCCTGAGAACCAGCGTCGGCTTTTCCTAAACACCCCAGAAAGGTATTCAAATGCAAGCCCACCATAAACCGAAAGACCTCCAAAGCGCAAGTGTCATCAGCCCGGACGCGCTTTATGATATGGCCGAAAAAATCAACAGCCTCGCCTCCGATAATCAATGCCTCGTCCATCTCATTGAGGAAAACGTGGATGCTAGGCTTTTCCCCGGAACGACCGTGGAAAGCTTGGTGAAAATAGCCGGTGGCAGTGATTTCTTTCACGTCTCGCCGGACGAACGGCGGGTTTTAGGGTTCCTGGTGGCCGAGCTTGACCTTCGCACCAAGACGCTTCTCGAATTGACGGATGATTTCGTAGAGCACTTTATGAACTTCAGTCGCAGCCTGAAGAAGGGCGGTGCAAAATGACCGACGATAAAGTCACCGAGAGCGCCGATCAGGCGGCACCCTTTGTCGCAATCACCGACGACATCGACAGGGCTGTGTCTTCCCTGCGCGTCGTCTGGCTTGCCCTCATGGCCAAGGATTGGCTGGACAGTGAGCAAATCGATCACTGCGCAGATGTCCTCGACCGCGCAATCTCCGATCTCGCCGCCCCGCGGGCAATCGCTCAAAACAGGGCAAGTGAGATTTACGCATCTGTTTATGTAGGGGGTTAGATGAGTGCGAATTCTATCAATCTCCGCATTCAACCACGGCGCATGCTTTCAAAGCGTGAGGCCTGCGAATATGTCGGAGTGTCTCCACGAAAATTCGACGGCGCTGTTGATGTTGCCCCACTAAGAATGCCGGATGGTTCTGTCTGCTGGGATATGCATGATCTCGATGCCTGGATTGATAGCCTCAAGTCAGGGACCATTGGGTCCGCCGACGATATTGTGGCGCGGCTCGGATGAAGCAGGAGCGCATAAGGCGGGAGAACCGCTATAAGGGCTGGAAAATCTTCCAGGACAAGAAGCCGCCATTCAAGTGGAGAGCCTATCACCGGACATCCGGGAAGAAAATCGACTGCGACCAATTCCAGCCCTATACACTGGCATTCGATATGGAGATTCATCGCCTCAACGAGGCGATGAAAGAGCACGAGGCCAAGCCTGGAACCCTGGGCATGTTGATTGCTCTTTATCGCAAGACAGTCTTCACAAGCGGCGATCTGGCTGCTCGGACAATCTCGGATTATGAGAGCAAGTTTGAGTATCTCAGACCGATTTCCGATGTTGCTCTGACAAAGTTCGACACGCCCTTGATTGTCAAAATCAGAGATAAGGCGCGATTGTCTAAGAAGGATCACTTCGCCAATTATCTCGTGCGCGTCCTCTCTCTACTGTTCGCCTGGGGTAAGGAGCGAGGCTACGTCAAGGATAACCCTGCCGCTGGTCTGAAGGCCATTCGCCGGAGGCGTGGACAGGCTGACGCCAATAGACCTTGGACAGATGCAGAGCGCCATGCAGTCGTGGCGGCATTGCCGCCTCACATGCGGCTCCCAATGGCCTTGATGATGTTCTACGGGCTTGACCCTCAGGACGCCCTCGGCTTGCCACGCTCAGCCATTTCTAACGGCAGGATCAACACGCGAAGAGGCAAGACCGAGGAGCCGGTTTTCCTGCCTTTGGTCGACCCGGTTAAGGCTGCCCTGGAGGAAGCTCCAGCGCATGATGCAATAACGCTTTGCGCCACCATGCGAGGCAGGCCATGGACCTATAACGGCTTCAGTACGAACTGGGCCAAGATCAAAGCCCGGCTCGAAAAGGAAGGTCTGGTGCAGCCTGGGCTAACCCTCAAGGGTCTTCGCCACACCGTCGCGACCATTTTGCGAGAGATGGGGCAGGACTACGGGGCTATCCAACTGGTGCTCGGCCATAAGACGGAAGCCATGGCGCGGCACTATTCCAAGCGCGCTGACATGAGCCATAAAACACAAGCCACAGTGACCAGTCTTGAGGCGGAAATGAACAGACGAAAAACGAAACCTGTCAAACCCGCCGACTAAAAGTGTCAAACTAGGCTATTGAAGGGAATTCTAAATTATGGAAAAACCCATACATAACAAGGGCTTAGAATGGTGCCCGGAGGCGGATTTGAACCACCGACACGCGGATTTTCAATCCGCTGCTCTACCAACTGAGCTATCCGGGCATCCTGGCCAAACGAGCACTATTTGAGAGCTGTTTGCCGTTAGGGGAAAACTTTCCCCCGGAAGCAGCGCGGTTATAGCATCTAAATTTTTCATGTCCAGCGCCAAAAGACACTTTTTTGACGGCATATGAAAAAAGATTGAAAGCGATTTAAAAACAGAATGTTACGCCGAAATTGCAATGACGGCTGCAACTCTAGAATCGACCGTCGTCATCCGGGTTGGATTCGTCTTCGGCCACGGGAATGGCATAGGAGCCTTTCAGCCATCGCGACAGATCCTGCGTGCGGCAGCGGTCGCAGCAGAAGGGGTAGTGTTCGCGGTGGGATGGATGGCCGCATTCCGGGCAGGGAAGGGGTTTGCGCAAGGGTGCGACCTTGGCAGTATGTTCTGGCTCGTCACTCATGTGTTATCCTTTGCTTGGCGTCAGCTTTAACTCGCCGGGGCCTTGCCTGCTGGGCTGCTTATCCTTCCGACCAGCGGGCCTGCACGTCCATGCCTTCGCCTGCCAGCAATTGCACGGTTTCATAAAGAGGCAGGCCGACAACATTGGAATAAGAGCCGACCAGTTTCTGTACGAAACTACCGGCAATGCCCTGGATGGCATAGGCACCAGCCTTGCCACGCCATTCACCGGACAGAATATAGGCATTGATGTCCGCTTCCGACAGACGCTTGAAGCGCACCTTGCTTTCCACCACCTTCTGGCGGATCTTGCGATCCGGCGTAATCAGGCAGACACCGGTAAACACCCAGTGATTGCGGCCGGAAACCAGATTGAGCGCGGCAACGGCCTCATCGCTATATTCGGTTTTCGGCAGCACCCGACGGCCAACGGCAACCACCGTATCGGCCGCCAGGATGAAAGCGCCTTTCCAATCCGCTTCGTCAGCACTGGCCTCCAGCGCGGCTTTGGCCTTGTCGGTTGCCAAGCGGCGTGCCAGCGAGCGCGGCTGCTCGTTCTTCAATGCGCTTTCGTCCAGATCCATCGGCATCAGCCGATCGGCTTCCAGACCCACCTGCCGCAGCAGTTCGACGCGGCGGGGGGAGCCTGAAGCCAGGATCAGCTTGCGTTTGCCGGCCATAGGCGGCTCCTCGCCGTTACTTGAAGCGATAGGTGATACGGCCCTTGGTCAGGTCGTAGGGTGTCATTTCCACCAGGACCTTGTCGCCAGCCAGCACGCGGATGCGGTTCTTGCGCATACGGCCAGCCGTATGGGCGATAATTTCATGTTCGTTTTCGAGCTTCACCCGGAATGTGGCGTTCGGCAGCAGTTCCGTAACGACACCGGGGAATTCGAGGACTTCTTCTTTAGCCATTGATGCCTTGTCTTTCTGTGTGTTTCGTCGAGGCGGCTACCGCCCCGGTCAAAATGTGGCCGGAACCTACACAATCACTGGGCTTTTGTGAACCTTGTAGATCGGGCTTTTCGAATTTGTTTCAAACGCCGCCAAGCGGGCTTGTTCCGGGCCGTTTGAAGCGCTGTTCGATCAGCACCGCCAGCCGGTCTCGCACCTCGCGATAGGCGGCCAGTTGCTGGTCGCGGGTATCGGCCTCAATGGTTGGGTCATGCATAGGCCAATATACCACCTCAACGGAAGAGGAGCGAGTCAGTTCCAGGGCGGCATGATGCGCTTCGGGAGCCAGAGTGACGACGAGGTCGAAAAAGTTATCCTCCAGCTCGTCCAGGGTCTGAGGCTGGCGCTTGCCGAGCGAAAGTCCGATTTCATCCAGTACCACATCCACGAAAGGGTCGCGCTCGCCATGTCGCACGCCCGCCGAGGCAATATAGACGCCTGACGGCAGCAACCTCTTGGCAAGGGCCTCTGCCATGGGCGAGCGCACGGCATTCATGCCGCAGAGGAACAACACGGAGTGGGGTATGGCCCTCTCTTGGCTGTGATCGGCGCCGATACCGGCAGGGTCTTGGGTCGGTTCGCTCATGCCGGACGCCTCAGCCGCGCCAATACAACACGCAGACCAGCGTGAAGAGCCGCCGTGCACTGTCGAAATCGAGATTGATCTTGCCTTTCAGCCGGTCTTGCAGAGTTTGCGAGCCATCGTTGTGAATGCCGCGCCGCCCCATGTCGATTGCTTCGATCTGGCTGGGCGTGGAAGAACGGATCGCCTCGTAATAACTTTCGCAGATCATAAAATAGTCTTTGATGATCCGCCTGAGCGGCGTCAGCGACAGGATATGGGTGGCGACAGCCTCGCCCTCCTGCGTGGTGATGGTGAAGACCAGCCGGGCATTCACCAGGGACAGGCTGAGGCGATAAGGTCCACCTGGATGACCGACCGGCTCGAAAGAGTTTTCCTCGATCAGATCGAAAATCGCCACGGCCCGCTCATGCTCGACATCGGGCGTCGAGCGCCCGATCGTCTCATCGAGAACGACATCGAAAAGCTTGAAGTCGCCCTTGGCCATCAGCTATTCCTCAAGATTGAGCCGGATGGCGACGGATCGTGCATGGGCATCCAGCCCCTCGCTCTTGGCCAGAGCAATCGCTGCCGGGGCCAATTGCCTAAGCTGTTGCGGGCCGAGCCGCAGAATAGAGGTGCGCTTGACGAAATCCAGAACCGACAGGCCGGACGAAAACCGCGCCGAACGGGCCGTGGGCAGAACGTGGTTGGAGCCGCCAACATAATCGCCGATCACCTCCGGCGTATGGCGACCGATGAAGATCGCGCCAGCATTGCGAATGCCCGCCATCAGCGTATCGGGATCGGCGACAGCCAGTTCCAGATGCTCGGCGGCAATGCGATTGGCAAGCGGCACGGAAGCGTCAAGGTTTGGTACAATGACCAGCGCACCAAAATCCTGCCAGCTAGCGCTGGCGGTCTCGGCCCGGCTCAATGTCTTCAGCTGACGTTCGACGGCAGCCTCAACCGCTTTGGCAAAATCCGGATTGTCGGTGATCAGGATCGATTGAGCCCCCCGGTCGTGTTCGGCCTGCGCCAGCAGATCGGCGGCAATCCAGTCCGGGTCATTGTCCTTGTCGGCGATGACAAGCACCTCCGAAGGACCGGCGATCATGTCGATGCCGACTGTGCCGAACACATGGCGCTTGGCGGCGGCCACATAGGCATTGCCGGGGCCGACGATCTTGGCGACCGGTTCGATGGTTTGCGTGCCATAGGCGAGCGCGGCGATGGCTTGCGCGCCTCCGATCCGGTAGATTTCCGTCACGCCCGCAATTTTTGCCGCAGCCAGCACCGTGGGATTGATAGCGCCGCCAGAGGCAGGCACGACCATGACGACGCGCGGCACGCCAGCAACGCGCGCAGGTACGGCATTCATAAGCACGGAACTTGGATAGCTTGCCGTGCCGCCCGGCACATAGAGACCAACGGCATCGATGGCGGTCCAGCGGGAGCCGAGACCGACGCCGATGGCGTCTTCGTAGATATCGTCCTTGGGCATCTGGCGGGCGTGGTGACGCTCGATACGCTCTGCGGCAAGGTGCAGCGCGTCGATCAGCGCGGGCGAAACCTCGGCAAAGGCGGCATCAATTTCAGCTTCGGTGACGCGCATGGGCGTGATTGTGAAATCCAGCCCATCGAACCGATGCGAATATTCCGCCAAGGCGGCATCGCCGCGCGCCCGCACATCGTCGATAATGGTTTTGACGACTGCGTTTACATCCTCGGACACTTCCCGCTTGGTGGTGAGAAATGCGGCAAACCGCGCTTCGAAATCGTCCGATGCCTGCTCAAGCCAAACTGCCACTGCGCCTTATTCCTTCTCTGCGGCCTGCCTTATCTCCATCAGGCTCCGGGATGCCGGGGCCTTGATGTGGTTTCCCACGCGCCGCCGGTATCTGCAAGCTGTACTTCAATGCATTCAACATCCAAAGCAATGGTGGCGCCCGCCGCACACACCAGTTCCACCCGGCCTTCCGGGCCATCTTCTTTGGCTCTGAAGGTCACAGCCAGCAAGTTCATCACCTGGTCCTTGTCCGTCTGGCTTATGCCGATGGAGCGCACTGCCCGCACCCGTTTGATGGTGAGTAAGGCACGGCGGCGCTCGAAGCTCTTGGCGCGGCGAAATATTCCGCCGCCTTTTCCGGCTTTTTCCCAGACGAAACGGTTGACGGCGACGGAAAACACACCGGACTTTGCCGCATAATCCACATCGGCTGGCTTGAACACCGCATCCTGCATATGGGCAGAGAGAATGGCGAGATCTTCCTCGTCCAGCGATAGAAGCTTGAGATCAGTCATGCGCATGGCCCCGCTATTGCAATTGCTCTTGCAGATAGGTTGCCCGCCGTCATTAAGCAACGGGCAGCCTTGCTTGAAGAGCTTGAAATATAGGCGTGGTCAGTCGCTGATTCGTTCCACAATCGCACCGCAGCGGGTCAGTTTTTCTTCCAAACGTTCGAAGCCGCGGTCCAGATGATAGACACGGTTGACCAATGTCTCGCCCTCGGCGGCAAGACCGGCGATGACCAGTGAGACAGAGGCGCGCAGATCGGTCGCCATGACCGGCGCGCCACGTAGCCGCTGTACGCCTTCGATACGGGCCGTCTGGCCGCTGAGGGTGATCTTGGCGCCGAGCCGTGCCAGTTCCTGCACATGCATGAAGCGGTTTTCGAAAATCGTTTCCGTCACATGCGCCACGCCCTGGGCGCGGGTCATCAGGCCCATGAACTGCGCCTGCAAGTCAGTCGGGAAGCCCGGAAAAGGCTCGGTGACGATATCGACCGGGCGGATGGCATCGCCATGTCCGATGATGCGAATGCCATCCTCGATGGCAGTGACTTCGGCACCAGCCCGACGCAAAGCTTCGACGGCGGTGTCGAGCAGGGTGATATCGGTGCCTTCCAGCGTCACGTCACCGCCGGTCATGGCGACGGCCATGGCATAGGTGCCGGTTTCGATCCGATCCGGCAGAACCCGGTGGCGAGCACCAGACAGGTTGGTGACACCTTCGATGGTGATGGTGGCTGTGCCTTGGCCAGTGATTTTCGCGCCCATGGCGTTCAGGCAATTGGCCAGATCCACCACTTCAGGCTCGCGTGCGGCATTGTGGATCACCGTTGTGCCACGTGCCAGCGATGCGGCCATCAGCATGACGTGGGTGGCGCCAACGGAAACCTTGGGGAATGTATAGCTCGCGCCAATCAAGCCGCCCTTCGGGGCTGTGGCGTCAATATAGCCACTGTCGATCTCCATTGTGGCACCCAGCGCGCGCAGACCGTCGATGAACAGATCGACCGGGCGTGTGCCGATGGCACAGCCGCCGGGCAGTGAGACGCGGGCCTTGCCCTCGCGCGCGAGAAGCGGGCCGATCACCCAGAAGCTGGCGCGCATTTTGGACACCAGCTCATAGGGCGCATTGGTATCGACTATGGTGCGGCAGGTGAAATGGATGGTGCGGGAATAGCTGCCGGATTGGCGCTCGCGCCGTCCATTGACGGCAATATCGACGCCATGATTGCCCAGAATGCGCAACAGTAGTTCAACATCGGCCAGATGTGGCACATTTTCCAGCGTCAGCGTGTCGCTGGTCAGGAGCGAGGCGATCATCAAGGGCAGGGCGGCGTTTTTTGCGCCGGAAATGGGAATGATGCCGTTAAGGGCGTTTCCGCCGACAATCCTGATACGATCCATAAAGAGTGATCAGGGGGCAAGGCCTGCCCCCGCCTTTCTTGGTTTGAAGAGTGTGTCGCGCCATGACAGCAATGAGTGGCACTGCAATGCACGCGGTGTTTAGAGGAAAACCGCCAGCCGTTCAATTCGCCGTTTAACGTTTCGCTGTTTCACGTCTCAGTGTCATCCGGTTGGGGCAAATGTGCGGCGGGCAGTCCATCTGTTTCATCGGCGCCGCCAGCCCGGCGCGCCCGCGCCTGACTTTTGCGGCGCATCAGGTTTTCCCGCAATTTCTGCGCCGCCCGTTCACGCCGACGCTCCGCCTGCGCCTGGGTGTTCAGCGCAGCAATCCGCTTGGCTTCTGCCACGCGCTCGGCCTTGGATGTATCGGTCTCGTCTGTCATGGCGGCGTCATAGCGCAAATGTGGATAAACCGGAAGATAGGCAAGGTTTTGCTATTTTATTCGCCCAACCACGTTTTGCTGCTTGCGCGCCCCGTCATCCTGTGGCAATAGCCCACTCGTTCCGCAGCGGCACAGTCCGCTTCGCCAGATGCTGCTATAGCTCAGGGGTAGAGCACTCCCTTGGTAAGGGAGAGGCCGAGAGTTCAAATCTCTCTAGCAGCACCATTATATCCCATTGAAATCATTTGAGCCCTCGCGTTGTGGTGGACGAATGGTGATACTCCGAATCGATCCGTTTCCATCCGAAGACGAGCTGAATTTACTTTGGCTCAAGGCTTGGGGCAGCTCTGATCGAAAAGAATTCGCCAGTGTCCTATTGCGTAGCCTTACGCATATTGGGGCTTATGCAGATGATCGGCTCGTCGGTTTCGTAAATGTCGCATGGGACGGAGGAGCGCACGCCTTTATCCTGGATACCTGTGTCGATCCTAAGCTACGAAGACAGGGTATCGCCACTCGCATGGTGGTTGCTGCCACAGATGTGGCGCGAGAGCGTGGAGCAAAGTGGTTGCATGTCGATTTCCAACCGCATCTGACTTCGTTTTACCGAAATTGCGGTTTCAGGCATACCGAGGCAGGACTTATGGAGTTGAAATGAGACGCTCCGCCTGACTGGACGCTTCCCGCTAAACCTCGTGCCTCCATTGGAACTCTTCTCTCTGCCCTGCGGCACAATAAGTGGAAAATTCCCGATCCAAATGGCCTAAGTTACGGGCACGGTCACAGGAAAGAGAGGTACGATTAGAAACCCCAGTCCGTAATTGAAAATGCGGCTGCGGATGTCTCTCATGATGACAGCGTGCATCACGTCTATTTTTTGTTTCAGCGCCGTCTTAGCGCGGTTCACTCAATCGGTCCTGCCCTGTCCTTCACCATGCCGCGGCAAAGCCTGAATTCAGTCGAGCTTCTTGCGAACAAACAGCACTGTTCCGCAAGCTGCGCCACAGATAGCGCCAAAGGCCAGCAAACTCAGGAACAGGTTCAGACCGGTACTTGGATATTTGTTGGTGTCAGGCAGTGTTGAATCGGTAAAACTGTCAAGATAGACAAGTTGCAGAGAGCTGACCAGTTTCACCTTTTCGAAGTCGCTAATTGCCGATTTCATTCGGCTCTCTGCCATTTTCAGATCAAGGTTTAGCTTGTTGAATAGGCTTGAGTAATCGGCAAGATTCCCGTCGGTACCTGTCGAAAGGCCCGCAGTTTTAGCCTGCATGCTTTTGGATTGTTCCTCGAGGCCGGCGATACGCCTGTCGATCTCAGCCATCTGCGGAGAACTCGCACTGACGCTCTGGCTGAGGGCCATGCGACGGCTTTTCAGATCAGCAATACTCGATTCGATATTGGTCAACACCGTAATGATGCTGTTGGCCGACAGATCCACATCGAAAACGCCTGTTTGATTCTGCGTATCGCGAAGCTTACCGCGCAGCTCACTGACTTCCTTCGTCGCATTGTCCACGTCGCGCTGTGTCGAGACCAGAAGGTCATCCCACATTCCCGAACTCAGTTGGTTGATCTGCTGCTCGGAAAGCTTCAGCACCAATTTTGACAGGTCATGCGCTTCTTGTGGTGTGAAAGCGGTGACCTCCAACTCCACAATGCCGCTTTTCGCGTTTACCGAGGCACTATATCGCTTTTTCCAGTATTTGAGGATGTCGTCCTGGGTGGCGTCACTTCGAAGCCGAGAAAACCAATCAATGTCGTCTCGACCATAAATTTTGTGAAGATCGACAGATTTTTGCAAATCCTGGATGACCGCCGGGCTGCTGAGATAGTTCAGAAGGATGGCGGTGTCCTGAACAATTTTCATCTTTGGTTCGACAGCATCGCTCGAATACCGATCGCGAGACAGATAAGGAACGGAGGAACGCACGATGAACCGTACTTCTGAAGCATATCCGGGGCTTGCAAGAAACGCATAATAGAGGATGCTGCCACTCATCGGCAAAACGAATGTCACACCGATAAAGATCATCAAGATGACGGCAAAAACCCGGTCGCGCGTGCGAGGTGCTAGACCTGCAAGCCGGTAGAGATTGCGGCGGCTTCGGTTTTCGAATGTCAGGGCGCGCGCATAGGAACTCAGCGCAGAGGCCAGTTTTTGGCTGCGCGCAAGCACAGGAGGCAGGTCTGCCTCCAGCATTTTCTTGTCGTCCGTCACTGTTTTCTCTGACACGTCTTCCACTTTTCCTGACAACCCTAGCGATTCAGTCGCATATATGTGGCGATACCCTCTTCGACACTATCAAATTGCACCATATGACCGTCAATTAACACAAGAGCGACATCGCAATAATCTTTAATCGTGTCCATGTCGTGGGAGATCATGATGACATCGGATTTTGTACGCCTTGCCCTGAAGGCTTCACGACAGCGTCGCTGGAAATTCGAGTCGCCGACAGCGGTGATTTCGTCGACAAGATAACAATCGAACTCGATAGCCATGGAAAGACCGAATGCAAAGCGTGCCATCATCCCGGACGAATAGGTGCGCAATGGTTCGTTCAGGTAGCTGCCAATTTCGGCAAATTCAGCCACAAAGCGCAACACCCGGTGAAAATCCTCGCCATAGGCCCTGGCAACGAATTTCAGGTTTTCCTTTCCGCTCAACATATGGTTCAGGCCATTGGCAAAGCCAAGCGGCCAGGAAACGCGCACCTGTCGATGGATGCGCCCTTTATTGGGAAGTTCCGCGCCTGATATCAGACGCATGGTGGTTGACTTCCCGGCGCCATTCACCCCAAGCAGTCCATAGGACCGCCCGGCAACAAACTGCATGCTCTGATTGCGCAGGATAAACCGGCGATGCGCCGCTGTCTTGTAATATTTCGTCACGTTCTCAAGGGTGATCATCGTCAGGCCTTATGATCCTCGATGGACATCCAGACCAGCGTTGCCGTCATCCAAAGCGTGAAGAGGCCAGCAGTAAGAATGAGCCATGCGGAAAAACGTTCAGGGTATTTTGACTTTTCCGGCGCGTGTGAATCCGAGAAAATTGAAACGAATGTGGTTCGTTTCAATGCCGTCGATTTTGCAGTATCGAGATTTTTGACCGTCGCTTCGTAAAGCGCCTGGGTTACGATCCTGCGGGTCTCCAGCCTTGAAAACTCAATCATGCTGGTTGAAAGCTGCGTTGGATCGTTGCTGTCCTTGCCCGCCAGGCTGTTCTGGCGCAGTTGTATCTGATCGTCGATCGCCTGGATTGACCGGCGAAGCTCTCGTCCACGCGCCGTATTGTCCGCTTTGGCGGCTTCGAGGGATTTCAGGTCGACCGTCAGGTTCAACTTCTGCTCGGTCAGTTTCGAAATGATCGTGCTGACCATTTTTGCCGAAGAAACCGGATCGAGAATGCCTGTCTTGTTTTGATATTCTCGCAGATCGTCCAGCGCCTTGCGATAGTCTTCTAGGCTGCCGATCAAGTCGTGTTCGACCCGATCAACCAGGTCGCTCTTGGCCTTGTCGGAAATCTTGCTGATCATTTCATCGGCAGCGGCGAGGGCCGCCTTGGATATGCTGACTGAATCCTCTGGCGAAAAGGCTCGAACGGTAAAAATGATGATTCCGGACGGGCCATCGACATAGGTATCGACATGCTGCATCCAGTATTTATGAAGGTCTTCGGATGTGGGCTCGCTGGTCAGCCGCGATAGCGGGTCAATGTCGTCTTTCAAGAAAAAATTGCGCAGCCCGATTTCGGTGTCGAGCTTCCTGACGATTTGAGGCGATTTCAGATAATTGGCGACGATATAGGAATCCTGAGTGAGCGAATCGCCACCGATAATCGAGCGGCCTTCTCTTTGCTCCGACGTGTCGAACCGTTCGCTGACGCCGATGGTGCGGACAACCATGCGGGTCTCGGAAATATACTGGCCGCTGGCAATCAGAGAATAATAGATCGCGGCAAAAACGCTCGGCACCAGCACGAAGGTAATAAGAGAGTTTTTCTTGGTGAAAAACAGGCCAAGCAGCGTCCCGACAATACCTTTTTTAGACAGGCTGGGGGTGCCGGCTTGTCCTCGATTGGTCTTTTGGGCATCGTGAACGGGAAAACCGACTTCAAGGCTCATATTGCGTTCCTGTTGGCGCAAGCGATGCGGAAACATCCTTTGTCCGTAACGGTCATACCCTTTTGCTCATATATTCTCAATTGCCTCGTTTCAACAGGCAACAGCCATGGCCGTTCTTAGACCAATCCCGCCTATTTTGCTGATATCATCGGTAGATATGGCGTTAACGTGGCATGATAGAAATTGTAATGTCACATTTGCGTTTCCGGATGATCTAGGACTTGAACAGCCTGTTATCAAGCGACAGGCGGTCCGTTAGAAAACCAGGAAGCTTTTCGTGATTGGCACCAAGACAGTGCCCGGCGACCAGCGCGATGCGTTGCGTGGCCCGTTTCAGCCTGTCCTTGAAGGTAATGGTGCCATAGGCGGGATCGATCGTCTGGCGAAAAGCCTGATAGGTAAACTTACCCATCCCGGCCAGAGCCTGGCCCAGGTTCGGTGATAGCCGATAGCCAAAATACCGGGTGAAGTTGCGGGATTCGTCGAAAGCCCGGCGAAGCTGTTCGATGAAACTGTAGTCATGGGAATGATAGACCACTGCGTCCGGCGCATAGGCTTTCCAATAGCCGGCCTCGATAATGCTTTTCGCCCATAATTGATCTTCGGCAAACTCCACATCGGGGTAGGGAAACCGTTCCCATACGGATTTGCGCATCAGGGAATTATTGTCTGAGTAAAAATGCAGCAATTGCCGCCAGCCTTCATCGGCCTGATAGCGGGCCGGATCGAGTTCTCTGTGGACAACAAGCGGATGATGAAGGAAGCCTCGGAAATGCTGGTCGAGATCGCTTTTGGTAAAAGGCGACGCGGTATCGTAGGCGATATGGCGCCCGAACACGCCAGCGATCCGGGTATCCTGTTCCGCGACCGCGACCATGCGCGCCAGCCAATGTTCATCGACAGGCTCTGCGTCATGGGTGAGAAAGGCCACGAACTCGGCATCTGCGGTCTCAATGCCGAGATTGCGGGTCTTGCCATGGCCGAAGTCACGCGGATCGATTTCGATCAGCCGGACCCGGTCCAGACTTCGCAGATAGTCTTTTGTGCCATCGCGAGAGCCTGAATCGATGACAATGATCTCATAGGGCCAGGGTGTTTGCTGGTGAAGCACCTTTTCCATCACCTTCGGCAGGACCGCCATGGCATTCTTGGTCGGGATAACCACGGCGCAACGGTATTTCGTCATGATTGCGACCCCTGCTGGGCGCCGTGGGCCACCCGTTCCCGGATTGCGGCCTCAACGAGACGCGCCGATTTTTCCCAGGACAGGTCCTTCACATAATCGAGGCCGCCTTGCCTTAGACGCTCACGCTCCTCAGGCTGTTTGAGCAGGCGCTCGATCTGATCGGCGATGCCCTCCGGTGTCGGTTCGGCGAAGGCCATGACATTGTCGGGAAAGATCGAGCGGACGGTATCGAGATCGAGATCGATGACGGGAAGTCCGCAGGCCATCATTTCCTTGTTCACCAATGAATGATTGGTGGCTGAAAACACCACGCCAACCGTTGCCTCACGATAAAGCTCCGCCAGTTGCTCACCCTTCAAAATGCCAAGATCGCGATAGGGAAAGTCAACCTTGAGCTTGCCCAGGGGCCAGCCGAAGAAATCGACTTCAAAATCGACATTGCGCTCTCTCAGAATGTCGAGGGCCATGAAGGCAAGTTCGACAGCGCGGCGTGGTGTGACATAGCGGGCATAAAGGGCAATGCGCTTGCTGCGTCGCTCCTTCGTACCGGTGCCGAGATTGTAGATGTCAGCATCATAGGCCAATGGCCAGGACGTCGACCATCGTCCATATTCCTGCGACATGCGCTTGTGCAGCCAATCGCCAGCGCACAGACAATCAAAATCGAAACGGTAGGTTGCTTCCGTCAGCAGGGCTTCCGTACCTGACGGATAGAAGGACGGCTCGTAATCCTGAACAAAATAGAACTTGCGGGTAAATTGCTGCATGGCGTTGACGGGATAGCAGGTAAAGCGATCCGTCGCGATCAACGCATCGCCTTCGGCCTGCGGGGTTGCACCTTTGAACAGATCGAGCAATCCGGAAAACGGTTGAAAATGGCTATTGATCGTTTCGAGAGCGGCCTCGGCGGTTTTATGAACCGTCGGATTTTGCACCAGGAAGCGGACATCATGGCCAAACCGTTCCAGATAGCTGGCGATGCGGAAAATCGTCATGTGGCCGCCCGCTCCGGGTTTGAAGTCCGGGATGACCCAGGTGATGCGAAGCCGCGACATCGACATGCTCTCCACCGGCGGGGATCCGCCTGAAGGCTGGTAGCTTACAAAGGACTTGAGGTAGTCGATCTGCCGTTCGATTGGCGTCTTTTTGTACTTGGCCGGACCCAGAAAAGACCAGAGATACCGGGCTATAGACGCTAAATTCACGAGGGCGGTCTCCTTAGGCTTTCCAGCTGGCAGCTTCGACGTGGAATGATTATCTGCTTTCGACCACGATTTTCCAAAGGTCATCGTCAGTCCATGCTTGCCTTTATCACAGGGATGATACGAGAAACCAGCCTGCAAAAAACGTTGGAATTGCGGATATATCAGGCATTTGGCGGATTTGAGACGTGTCCGGCCTTTTTGACAGCGGGCAATAGGCACGCACTTATCCGGCTCTCAAGCCTGCCGCCTTGAGCCGAAATGGGCGCGACAGGGCGCGCAAGTCATGCCATAAGGCGCGCAAAATCATCTTTTCCGGGCTGAAGCGACATGATCCGCATTGAAAATATCTCCAAGCAGAACAGCCATCGCCTGTTGTTCATTGAGGCCTCCGCCGCGCTGAACAAGGGGGAGAAGATCGGCTTGGTCGGACCGAACGGTGCGGGCAAGACCACGCTGTTTCGGATGATCACAGGTGAGGAATTGCCCGATGAAGGCCAGGTCGCGACCGAAAAAGGCGTCACCATCGGTTATTTCAACCAGGATGTCGGCGAAATGTCCGGGCGTTCGGCGGTCGCCGAGGTGATGGACGGGGCAGGGCCGGTCAGCACCGTTGCGGCAGAACTGCGCGAATTGGAAGGCGCCATGTCGGACCCAGACCGGATGGATGAAATGGATGCGATCATCGAGCGCTACGGCGAGGTGCAGGCCCGTTACGAAGAGCTGGATGGCTATGCGCTGGAGGGCCGGGCGCGCGAGGTGCTGGATGGGTTGAGTTTTTCCCAGGAGATGATGGATGGTGACGTCGGCAAGTTGTCCGGCGGCTGGAAAATGCGCGTGGCACTGGCGCGTATTCTGCTGATGCGGCCCGATGTGATGCTGCTTGACGAGCCGAGCAACCATCTCGACCTGGAAAGCCTGATCTGGCTGGAAAGCTTCCTGAAGAATTACGACGGCGCCCTGCTGATGACCTCGCATGACCGCGAATTCATGAACCGGATCGTCACCAAGATCATTGAGATCGATGGCGGTTCGCTGACCAGCTATTCCGGTGACTATGGCTTTTACGAGGGCCAGCGCGCCCAGAATGAGAAGCAGCAGCAGGCGCAATTTGAGCGTCAGCAGGCGATGCTGGCCAAGGAAATCAAGTTTATCGAGCGGTTCAAGGCGCGCGCCTCCCATGCGGCCCAGGTGCAGAGCCGAGTGAAGAAACTCGACAAGATCGACCGGGTCGAGCCGCCGCGCCGCCGCCAGACGGTGGCTTTCGACTTCCTGCCCGCGCCGCGCTCCGGCGATGACGTTATCAATATCAAGAATGTCCACAAGGCCTATGGCAGCCGGACGATTTATCAAGGCCTGGATTTCATGGTTCGCAGGCGCGAACGCTGGTGCATCATGGGCATCAATGGCGCTGGAAAATCGACGCTGCTGAAGCTGGTTGCTGGCACGACCGAGCCGGATCAAGGCACGGTCAGCATTGGTGCCAGCGTTAAGCTCGGCTATTTCGCCCAGCATGCCATGGATGTGCTGGATGGAGACAGCACTGTATTGCAATGGCTGGAGGAAAGCTTTCCAAAGGCAGGGCAGTCGCCGCTCAGGGCATTGGCCGGTTGCTTCGGCTTTTCCGGCGACGATGTCGAAAAGCGCTGCCGGGTACTGTCGGGCGGTGAGAAGGCCCGGTTGGTGATGGCGGCCATGCTGTTCGACCCACCAAATCTTCTGGTTCTGGACGAACCGACCAACCATCTGGATCTCGACACCAAGGAAATGCTGATCAAGGCATTGTCTGCCTATGAGGGCACCATGCTATTTGTCAGCCATGACCGGCATTTTCTGGCCGCTCTGTCCAACCGCGTCCTGGAACTGACGCCGGATGGCATCCATCAATATGGTGGTGGTTATACAGAATATGTGGCGCGCACCGGCCAGGAAGCGCCGGGCCTGCACGCGGCATAATCTACAGCGAACCTTTGTGCGCCATATAATACGAAGAGTCATTGAAGATGGCTCTTCGAGCCTTGATATAAGGCGCACGGGGCAGTAGCAGTTACCCGCGCTTGTCGGGGCGAATGGTGCTGCGCAGCTCCACCAGCCGGTTCAGCGTTTCCAGCGTCCGTTCCGGTTTGAGAGCGGAAAGCGCCAGCGCCAGGGTTTCGATTACCACCAGAGAGGGCGCATGCAGCGCCACATGCTCGCTTTTGGCGCGCGGAACGACGAGGCTGACGCTGGCGTGCTGGCGCAGCACGCTTTCGGTCTGTCCCAGCACCAGGATCAGCGGTATGTCGAGCCGCTTGGCCTCGGAAATCACCGTCATGGCTTCGCGATGCGGACGGCCATGCAGCAGCATGACCAGGACATGGCCGGTGCCAAGCCCGAGCAATTGTTCGGCCAGCGAAATTCCTGTGGTGTTGAGAGCGTAAGAGGGAAAGCCGGAGCGTGAAAACAGCCTTGCGCCATAACTGGCGATAATGCCGGATGCGCCGATGCCGAAAACCCCGATGGCGCGGGCCTCGGCCATCAGCAAAGCTGCCTTGGAAAGGGCGGCGCGGTTTTCCGGGCTTGCCAGCGCCGCCAGCGCAGTCTGCTGATTTTCCAGCACGAAATCCACGGCAGCATCGCTATTGCCGCTGATGTCATCGGTGGTCGCCGCCATTTTCTCGATGGGGGAATCGGTCTCGCCCAGATAGGCTTTCAGCGTTTCCTTCAGGTCGAGCAGGCCGCGAAAGCCCAGCGCCTGAATGGCGCGGATCACCGTTGCGTCGGATGTGCTGGTCTCGAAGGCAATTTCCAGCGCCGATTTGCTCAACACCGCATGGCGATGGCCATCGATATAATCGGCGACGGTCAGCAGACCAGGTGACAGCTGATCGCGGCGCTTTTTCAGCCGCTCGCCATACCGGTCGATGCGCCGTGATTTGCCGGTCCGTTCGACTTGCCTGCCCATTGCTTGGCTATGCTCCTGATCCTGTAGTAGTCGCCCGCATTCAGTGTCCAAGCCGGGCTTTTCTCCACAAAAACCGTTGAATACCAGCCGCAAAGGGCAGGCTTTCCACCCGGTTTTCCACCCATATGCCGCTTTAGCGACCTTTTTGCCCGACAGCTATGGGGTTTTAAAGTTGACTACTACATTCATCAATTGGAAAAGCCCAGAGAACAAGCGGATGACACTGTAATTTGGGGGTAAGGCTGTGGGGCGAGCGGCAAGACTGATGCGTGGCACCAGACAGATGCGTGACACCGGCAAAAGCCGTGGTCGGATGATAGCGGCGCTGTTGCTGGCATCCGTCGCTTTGCCAGCCTGGGCCGAAGATACCTCCGGCCAGGCCGGGGATACGGCTGGCACGACAGAGCTTCAGACCATTACGGTGACGGACAAAAAATCGACGCGCGGTTATCAGCCCCTGTCCACCAGCACCGCAACCCGTACGGATACGCCGCTGCTGGATGTGCCGCAGGCGGTCAATGTGGTGAGCGGTGAAGTCTTGAAGGACCAGGGCGCTCGCTCGCTGGACGATGCGCTTGCCAATATCAGCGGCATTACCCAGGCCAATACGTTGGGCGGAACGCAGGACGCAGTCATCCGCCGTGGCTTTGGCGACAATCGCGACGGTTCTATCCTGACTGATGGGATGAAAACCGCGCTGCCATTTTCCTTCAACGCCACCACCGACCGGGTCGAGGTGTTGAAAGGCCCGGCTTCGACGCTTTACGGCATTCTCGATCCCGGCGGCATGGTCAATGTCGTCACCAAAAAGCCGGAGGACGTGTTTTCCGGCGAGGTCTATAGCAGTGTAACAGGTTATGGCGCTGGCAAATATGGATCGACCTCCGGCCTGGATGTGACCGGTCCAATTTCAGGGACCGACTTTTCCTATCGTTTCATCGCGGAAGGCCAGAAGAGCGATTACTGGCGCAATTTCGGTGAGACCAAAAAGTGGATGGTCGCGCCATCCTTGAGCTGGAGTGGCGAGGATACCGAGGTTACCGTCTCCTATATGCATGACGATTACAGCGTGCCCTTCGACCGTGGCACGATCTTCGATCTGACCACCGGCCATGCGGTTGATCTGAGCCGTCGCACCCGGCTGGACGAGGCATATAACATTACCGATGGCACATCGGATCTGGCCAAGGTGTCGATTGACCGGCAGTTGAGCGACGACTGGAAACTTTCACTGAACTACGCCTATAGCCGCAACGAATATTCCGACAATCAGGCCCGCGTCACCGGCTATAACTCCGCAACCGGTGCCGTGACGCGCCGCGCCGATGCCACGCAATATTCCACCAGCTACAATCATGCGGTCAGGGCCGACCTGACCGGAGAAGTCGAGATCGGCGGTTTGCAGAACGACCTGCTGTTTGGCGTTTCCTATGATTACAGCGATACGCTGCGCACCGACATGCTGCGGTGCGCCAATTCCAGCAATTTCAACATTAACAATCCGGTTTACGGCAATCTGGCGCAATGCAGCACGGTTTCTGCTTCCGACAGTGATCAGACGGAGCAATTGTCGACGGCCTCGGTCTATATGCAGGATAGTTTGCATTTGACCGACCAATGGATATTGGTCGGCGGTCTGCGCTACCAGTATTACGATCTCTATGCGGGCAAGGGGCGGCCCTTCAATGCCAATACCGACAGCAATGGCGATGCGCTTATTCCCAATGGCGGTATCGTCTACAAGCTGACGCCGCAGATATCGCTCTACGCCAATGCGGCCCGAACCTTTCGGCCCCAATCATCGATATCAAGCTATTATGGCAATCTCGACCCGGAGGAGGGGACATCCTACGAGATTGGCAGCAAATTTGAGCTTCTGGACGGCTTGAGCGCCAATGTCGCGCTGTTTTCTGCGCGTAAGAAAAATGTCGCCTATTCCGAGAATATTGGTGGTGAAAGCGTGGTCAAGACGGCGGGGCTGGTGCGTTCGCAGGGCCTCGAGGTCGATGTGGCTGGTCAGTTGACGGATCATTGGCAGGTAATTGCGAGCTATGGCTATACCGATGCCAAGGTTCTGGAGGACCCGGATTATGCAGGCAAGCAATTGCCCAATGTTGCCCGCCATACCGGCGCCCTGTCCGTGGCCTATGATGTCGGTGACATCGGCGGCGATGGGAACAGGTTGAAGGTTGGTGGCGGCATCCGCGCTGTGGGCAAGCGGGCAGGTATCAACAGCAATAGCTATTTTCTGCCCGGTTATGCGGTCGTCGATCTGTTCGCTGCCTACACATTCAATTTCGAGCGGCCACTGACGCTTCAGGTGAATCTGAAGAATATTTTCGACAAGACCTATTATACATCATCGATCGGTTCGACCAATTACGCCAACCAGGTTGGAGAACCCTTCAATGTCACGGTGAGGGCCAGCGTCAAATTCTAAGGTTTGTCAGGGAAAAGTGCCTATCGGTTTTCTCCGAGAAATCTTCGTGCGGCGGTTTGCGTCATCATATAGTTCTTTGCAAGGAATTTTGTGGCATAAGCCAATTGTGAAGAAGACCGGACCTATGGATGCAGCAGCGTGTCATCCCTTCGGGCCATAAAAGGCCGGACGGAAGCCTGGAAGCCCACCGCATGCGGCGGCGAGGGCTGAGGCTGTTTGCCGTGATTTTTCTGTTATTCTGTTGCAGCATCGCTATCGCGGTGTTGACGGCAGACGATCAGCGCCGGCTCAATCAACTGATCGAGAGCGTCAAAGATGTCCTGCCCTGGCAAAGCCGAGAGGAGCCGGAACCGATCGTGTTGCGGGGGAAACGCCTTGCCTCCGCGCAGATGCCCTCCGAGCAGGTGATGGTGCCTGCCCGGTTTTTCGACATGCCGCCGCTGCTCGACATTGCAGCGCCGGTGCGCAAATTTCGTATTTCCGGCAAGACGCTTTGTGCCCAGATCAAGGCTGCGGGCCTGGGGGCGGCCGATTGGGTCCAGAACCCTTTCTCGCCCGGGATTTTCAATTGTATCGCTGAAACCAGTCTGCCCGCCACAAAGCCGGATGGCGACGCTCCCTCATTCTTCATGGTGGTGCGGGGGACACCGGATGGCCAGATAACCCAGATCAGGATCAAGGTCATCGAGGTCAAATCCAGCCAGCAGATCTGGCAGCGGTATGATGCTGCCCTCGATCTCATTCTCAACGCCAGTCGATGGCCGGATTTTGCCGGTGATTTTGACCGGATGCGCTCACTTGAACCCTTCGAGGCCAATCATTTCGGTATATCGCTGAAATTCACCAAGGAATTCATGGGGCCGGAGCGCTACAACATCATCTTCATGCCCGAGGATGACGGAGAGCTGGAGCGGCGCACGAGAGTCACTCTGAATGCGCAGCCAAGCCTGAAGACGGCGCCTCTGACAGCCAGTTTCTGGCCCAGACAGGTCTTGGGAGGGAGATAAGCTTTGGAAACCGGGAAAAGTTTGGATGCAAGGCGCTGACGGCGCGTTGGGCCAGGATGAGATACTGCCAGGTTCAGTGCCGAGCGCCACATACGGCGCACGGCACTGTATAATTTCGAATATCTTAAATGCCCCAGGGGTTTAGATATTGATATATAGAATACCCAGGGTCATCAGCGATGACTCTGGGTATAATCCCTTACATGACAAAACTTGGTGCCGGGAGATTGGGCACGAAGCGGGCTTCATTCATGCATTGCGCCAGAAGGGCGGTGTTTTCATGCGGATCAGCCGATGGGTTCTTGAAGGAGATGTGGTTGATCTCCAAACCGGCATGGTCGTGGCTCAACGTCAGTTGCGCATAGATGGTGATATCGCGCGGTTTGATTTCGAGGTCCAAAACCACTTCAGGCGTCTCGCCCCAGTCCAGCTTGTATTCGCCTGCGGCACCGAAATTGACCGTGCCGGGATGAAAGTAAAGCTCAGCAGCAGAAGACACGAGATCAGCAATATTACCGAAAAACTCCAGACGGATCAGCGATATCAGGTCCGCCGCATCCAGTAACCGCAGTTCTGAGGCGACGGGGCTAATAGCTTGTGCAACTATTTTTTCGCGTTCAGTCGTATATTTGCATTTTTTCATGTTCTTTAGCGTAACCGCCTCTTGTTCTTGCTGTCGGCAGCGTATAGTCTTTGTACTATCTCCGCGACGGCCTTGTAAAATATCGGTGGGATGACACTATCCACCGAGACTTGCGCAAACATGGAGCGGGCGAGCGGCGGATCCTCGAAAATCGGGATATTATTTTCCTCGGCGATTTCGCGAATCTTCAATGCAATCAGATCCTGACCCTTGGCAAGCACGATCGGTGCTTCCATTTCGGTGCGCACATAGCGCAGGGCCACGGCGAAATGGGTGGGATTGGTGATGATCATCGTGGCGCGCGGCACGTTGTTCATCATACGGCGACGGGCTTGGTCGCGCTGGGCGGAACGCTGGCGTGCCTTGACGACCGGGTCGCCCTGGGATTGCTTGTGTTCGTCCTTCACTTCCTGCCGGGTCATGCGCAGTTTTTGATACCAGTTGTATCGCTGCCATCCGAGGTCCATCACCGTCAGCAGGCCGGTGGCAAATAGCACGATAATCAGCATTTCCTGGACGATATCGGAAAGCTTGACGAAAATGATTTGCGGATCGGACAGCATGGCATCCAAAGTGCCGAAATACTGGCCGCGCATTGAAACGAACATAATGATCGCGACGACGATGATCTTGAACAGCGACTTGCCGAATTCCACGAAGCCCATGACCGAAAACATCCGCCCTATTCCGCCGATGAGCGATAAGCGTTCCATCTTTGGGGTAATGCGATCAAGAACGAAGCTTGGCATGTGCTGGGCAAAGGACTGGGTGAGGCCAAACAGCATGAACAGTAGCAGGGCCGGACCAAGCATGGCGGCCATCGACCAACCCAGATGCACGAACAGGGAAATCACATCTGTGCCGGTGCCGATGATCCACTGATCCGGCTTTTCCATCAGGTCGCGCAGGGTCTGGTACAGTGTAGAGACGCCCTGGGGCATGAAAAACACGAAATAGACATAGAAGGCCAGAGTCGTCGCAAACAACGGTGCTTCGCGCGAGATCGGCAAGTTACCGTGCTCTGCCGCGTCCCGCATCTTTTTCTCGGACGGGCTCTCGGTTTTACTTTCCTGGTCCTCATCATCTGCCATGTCGGGACCTCGGTCGGTTGATTACAGCCTTAAGCACCTTAAGCGATGCATCAAGGAATTATAATGGGAGTCTGCATGCCAGTTTCCGGCGCTGTAGCAACGCGTATTTTATAAAACGCGCAAAGGCCGGAGCGGAAAGCTTAACGCTCTCTATTCCGGCCTTCAACTCTTTCAGTCCATTCGGATCGCTGGGTCGCGGTCTTGTCAACAGTGGCGTGCAGGCTGCGCCATGAAACATGGTCACGCCCTCCATGCCAGCCTGTGCAGCGTCAGGCAGCAGCCGTATCCTTGTCGCCTTCCGGTTCCTTGAGCTGGATCTGGCCGGAATTGGCAAGGCGGATAGCTTCCTGCGCGACAGCACGTCTGGCAATGGCGATTTCCCGCGGATTGATTCCGACCGTTCCGGCTTGCAGATCCGATTCGATCATGCGACGCGAGCGCGGGCTGATGGCCGAAAGCACGCATTCTCGGATCTCGTTGGAGGCACCGCGCAGCGCCATGGTGAGAATGTCGCCGGAAATATCGTTGAGCAACATGACCCTGCTGCGCTGTGGCATGACCAGCAGATCCTCGAACAGGAAGATCTTCGGACGGACCTTGGTGGCGGATTCCTTGCTGATCGATTCGAGCGATTCCAGCAGGGTATCGACCTGCGGCTTTTCCAACTCGTTCATCAGTTCGGCCACCTTGGCGGTGCCCACCGAATTGCGTTCCGCGTCGATCTCGCTGATCAGTTCCACCACACGGTTCTCGATGATCTGAGCGGCCTGCGGGCTGACATTCTTCAGGTTGACCGTACGGTTCATGATGTCGGCGCGACGGCTGTCCGGCAGCTTGATCAGCACCTTGGCGCCGAAGGAGGAGGGCAGCATAGACAGGATATAGGCAACCGTCTGCGGATGCTCGCGCAAGAGGAACTGAGCAATGAAATCGGGGTCTGCGTCCTGCAAACGGTCCCAGATCGAGGTCTCGAACGCCTGGAAGGCTGTGCGCCGGCCAAGCAGGCCGTCAACTTCTTCCGGCGTCAGGCCTTCCTCGAGGATTTCCTCGATGGCCTTGGCGTTGTCCATCAGACCTGCACCTTCGGTGAACAGGTCCTCGAATTCGCCAACCAGTTCGGCCAGTTCGTCCGGTGGAATGGTTCTGAGCGTCTGGGCCGAATTGATGATCATCTGCAGTTCGGCCTGCGTGAAATATTTCAGCAGCTTTCCCGCCACGCCTTTGCCCATGGCCAACAGCACGGCGGCTGCCTTGTCGGCCTGGCTCAATGGCTTGCCCGCTACCGGCCCGCCGAAATCGTCAAAGTCCATCATGGTCTTTCCTCTCTGGCCCGTTCATGGGGTCAGGACGTCTTGGTGCTCATAACTTCGATCAATTTCACACCGAATCGCGTATCGTCATTCTCGAGAACTGTAATCTCTCCGCGGGCAATCCGTCGACCGTTAACCATGATCTCCACAGGTTCACCGATCTTTTTATCTAACGCTATGATTGCGCCCTCTTCAAGATTCATCAAGCCCGAAACCGGCATACGGCTGGAACCGAGTACGATCTGAACATCGATCGGGATATCCATGATCAGGTCGAGATTGGAATCCAGAGCGCTGCCCGGCGCCTGATGTGCCGGTGCGGCATCGAAGCTGCCCCCACCACCTAAGGCGCTGCCGCCGAAGTCGCCCCCGCCAAAATCTCCACCACCGAAATCGCCACCGCCGAGATCGCTGCCGCCAAAGTCGCTGGTGCCGAAATCACTGGCTCCGGTGGCTGCGCCGCCGCCGAAATCGCTTTCGAAATCGGAAAGGCCGCCAGCGGCATCGCCGAAGTCACCGCCTGAGGCATCCCCGAAGTCGGCGCCGATATCCGGCAGGCCGCCATCGCTATCGCTTTTCAAGACCCCGCGTAGGTCATCGATTGCCTGATCGAGATCGGCATCGCCCAATGGCATCGCCAGGGCATCATCATCTTTTACAGGTGTTTTTTTCGTAGCCATGCAAATACTATTCCCTTTGAAACTTGCCTCAACCTGCTGCCATGGGTGCAGCAGGGAAAATTGTCATCTCATGAGATGACGTAAAAGCTCACTATCTGTACTGTGCATCGACTTCACCCGGACGGTGTAGTGATCGCCGGCGCGTCCGAATTCGCAGGTATAAAGGTCGCGCCCGTTGGCGCTGACATCGACTGTCACATCGCCCTTTTCGAGAAAGGGAATCACATCGCCAGCCGCAAGCTTGGAAACCGTCAACAGGCTCAGAGATTGCAGGCTGATACGGCCTTCCAGAGTGACCTGGCTCTTGCGCACCTGTTCCGCCAGCTGCTCGGCCCATTCTTTGCGGGCTTTGGAGACCTGGTTTTTCGATTTTGGCGCCGTGACATTGGTCTTTAAAAGGGTTTTCTGCGGAATGATCAGGGCGAAATCGGAGATGATCTTGCCCAGCTTGATGCTCATATGCACCAGGGCGCCGAATTCCTCGATCTGTTCGCCATCCTGTCTCAGACGGTTTTCCCAATTGTGCGGACGCTCGAAAATCGGTTCAAAGCCCCCGGTCGCATTGACGCCGGAGCGCAGCACATTGGCGATCCGTTCAAAAACCATCACCGCCAGATCGAGTTCGATATTCGACAGCGGCCGTTTGATCGGTTCGCCGATAAATTCCTGCATGCCGCCCAGCAGGGTTTCCATCAGGGTGATGACGAAACCGTTGCCGCAAGCCATGACGAAATTTGGCGACCAGTTGCGCAGCGATGTATCGGCCAGCACGAAATTATCGCCGAGACCGACGACCAGATCGCGCATCAGGCCGCTTTTGAAACCGAGATAACCGACTTCGATGGTCAGATTGGTTTCGCTGTGAAAAACGTCCGGCAGGAACTCGCTATAGAGTTGGCCGAAATCCTGGCAAAGCTTTTCGACGGATTTCATATCGCCAAGGCCGCCGGTAAGACGAGCAAGCAAGGCGTGATCCATTGGTTTTGGCAGGGATTGGGGCTGGGCGGTTTCGCTCATGGTCATGCAGCCTTCTCGTTACCGCCGCCTGGATTCATCATTTCCTGCTCTACGGCATCGATGGACGGACGCTCATAGGAGGAAATGGTCTTGCGGCCATATTCAAGTGCAACCTGCGGAACCGAACCGTTCATATAGGCAAGCAGTGTCTGCTTGACGATGATATACAGGCGGTGCTGCTTGGTGCGGACGATCTTGATTTGCGAGGTCAGCGGATTGCAGACCGAGTAGGACAAGAAGATACCCAACATCGTGCCTACCAGGGCAGCGCCGATCAGGCCGCCAAGAACTTCGGGCGATTCGTTGATCTTGCCCATGGCCTTGATAACCCCGAGAACCGCCGCCACGATACCAATGGCTGGGAAGCTGTCTCCCATCGCGGTGATGGCGTGGTAGGGTTTCATCTTATCGTGCAGGATGGTGTTGATTTCCTCGTCCATCAAGGCCTCGATCTCATGGCTGCGGGCATTGCCGATGATGATCAGGCGGACATAGTCGCAGATGAAGGATGTGAGTTCCTTGTTTTTCAGAAGATTGGGCGCGGTCTGGAAGATCGAGGATTCCTCAGGATTATCGATATGGGCCTCAATCTCGTTACGTGACTTGGTGCGCAGGTCGCGCATCAGCGAGTAGAGAACACCGAGAACATCCAGATAGGCTCGCTCCTTGGGGACGGCGTGCTTGAACGCTTCACCCAGCGCCTTGCCGGAATCCTTGACGATTTTCATCGGGTTGGCCATCACGAAACCACCCAGGCCGGCGCCGCCGATGATCAGCAATTCGAAAGGCTGTATCAGCACGTTCAGATGGCCGCCCATGGCCATGAAGCCGCCAAGGATACAGCCCACGGTAATAACGAATCCGATGATAATATTCATATTGCGCCTGCATCCGCACGTTTCTCTTCACTTCAACCGATAGGCAGCCTGCCTTGCGTGAGGCTGATGGGTGTGAGGCTAATGGGCATGAGGAAGATGATCTTGGTTGCGTATCAGGGGCCCGCCGCCATTACCGGCCCGTTGCCATCACCGGATTGGGTCCCTGCCCATTATGCTTGTCTGAGGCGAGTTTACGTATTGCTGACGGGTTTGCATCCAGACAGTTTCGCGCAAGCATTTGCGCGCATGAATAGGGTCAATGAACGGTAAACCACGTTCCATGATGGAAGGCGAGCAACCGTGACGGACCGCAAAAAACACGCTGTACCCCGAAGCAGAATGATCCTGCGTGACGGAACAATGGCGGTGGACGTCAGGCCTGCTGGTCTTGGTTACGAACTCAAGGCTTGGAGGTAACTCTTAATGCAATCCGGCATGTATGTATCCCTGTCGTCGCAACGGGCGCTCGACAAACGTCTCACCACCATCGCCGACAACATGGCGAATGTGAATACGGTCGGCTTTCGCGGCACCGAGGTGAAATTTGACGAGGTGGTCAGCCGCACCGGCAACGATCAGAATGCCAAGATCGCATTTGTTTCTCAGGGCAACGATTATCTGAATACCCAATCCGGCGAAATGCTGCAAACCGGCGGTACCTTGGATTTTGCCGTCAAGGGCGACGCCTGGTTCAGCATTGATACGCCGGCCGGCCCGGCCCTGACCCGGGACGGTCGTTTTACCATGACCTCCACCGGTCAGTTGGTCTCGGTGCGCGGCTATTCTGTTCTGGATGCCGGTGGCGGACCTATTCAGCTCGATCCCAATGGCGGTGAGCCGCATGTTGGCGCCGACGGCACGATCAACCAGAACGGCCGCCAGATCAGCCAGATCGGCCTTTTCACGGCGGATATTTCCAAGGGCTATCTGCGCACCGAAAATAGTGGCGTTATCACCACCGACCGGCCGCAGGCCGTCGTCGATGATGCGACAATCGGCGTCATGCAGGGTTATGTCGAGCAATCCAACGTCAACGGCATCAGCCAGATGACGCAGCTTATTCAGGTCAGCCGCGCTTTCGAAAGCATTTCGGCATCGATGAGCCAGACTGAAAACAGCATGAGCGAAACGATCAAGACGCTGGGTGGCAGCAAATGACCGGTAACTGGATCGTCTTCCCATGACTGTTGAATTCACCCCCCGGATCGACAGGAATACCCAGCTGGACGCCATGGCGGCCATTGCCAAGCGGTATGCTACCTCGGATTATTCCGTCGCCCATGGCGGGCATGTCCGCACCATTGCCGCTGGCCATTACACGGTTACGGGTCTGTCGCGCCATTTGCATCTGGGCGATTTTGTTGCCCATCGCAGTCCAACCGGCATTCACCTGGGCGAAGTGGTGCGGGTCGAGCCTGATCTCGCCTATGTTTGCCCTATCGAGCCGGGCGAGCCGATTGCCATTGGCGACACGGTGATCCGCAAGGGTGCCTTCCGGGTCGCCGCGCAGGATAGCTGGTGTGGCCGCACGCTCAATGCACTGGGTGATCCGATCGACGGGCTGGGTCCGGTCATGCCCGGCCTGGTGCGTCGCTCTATTGCTAATACCGCACCCTCCTCCATGGGGCGCAAACGGGTAGAGACCGGTTTTCGCACGGGAGTGAAGGCGGTCGATATTTTCTCGCCGCTTTGCCTTGGACAGCGGCTCGGGATTTTCGCCGGCTCAGGCGTCGGTAAATCGACGCTGTTGTCCATGCTGGCCAAGGCCGATGCCTTTGACAAAGTGGTGATTGCGCTGGTCGGCGAACGTGGCCGCGAAGTGCGCGAATTCATCGAAGATACCCTGGGCGACAACATGGCCAAGACCGTGGCGATTGTGGCGACCAGTGACGAGAGCCCGATGCTGCGCAAGATGGCGCCTTTGACAGCGATTACCGTTGCCGAGCATTTTCGTGACCAGGGCGACAATGTCCTGTTCATCGCCGACAGCATTACCCGTTTCGCCCATGCCATTCGCGAAGTGGCGACAGCAGCCGGCGAACCACCGATTGCTCGTGGATTTCCCGCCTCGGTGTTTACCGAGCTGCCCAAGCTTCTGGAGCGTGCCGGTCCTGGCGAAGAGGGAACAGGGACGATCACGGCGATCATTTCGATCCTCGTCGATGGTGACAATCACAACGACCCGATTGCCGACTGTACCCGCGGTATTCTCGATGGCCACATCGTGCTGGACCGCAGCCTGGCCGAAGAAGGACGCTATCCGCCGATCAATCCACTGGCCTCGATTTCGCGTTTGGCGCGCAAGGCCTGGACGCCGGACCAGGAAAAGCTCGTATCGCGCCTGAAGACTTTGATCCACCGTTTCGAGGAAACGCGCGACTTGCGGTTGATTGGCGGTTACCGCGCCGGCAGCGATCCCGATCTCGATATGGCGATCAAGCAGGTTCCGATCCTTTACGAAGTGCTGAAGCAAACCCCCTCCGACAGGGCTGTCGTCGATGCCTATGCCGACCTCGCCCATGCCCTGAAGGCGGCCAATAATTCTGGAAACAGCAATGCAAGATCAAGAGCATGATCCATTAGACAGCGATGCCGACGAGGTGGTTCGGCCTCGCGCACCTCGCCGGTCGGGCGCATCATCGGTGGACAGGATGTTGGCGGCGGCTGGCGTCGTGCTGGCGTGCAGCGCGGCGATGTTTCCGTGGTATGTGTTTTTCAATCCCGATAAATTCGGCATTCATGTCGAGCCGATGGACCGGACCCGTGACCTGCCGCAGGTCGATGCGCGCAATGTATTCAGCGTCTCTCCCATGGCGCTGGTGTCGCGCGAAGACCGCGAACAGAAAATTCCTGATAATCTCGATCCCCTGACCACGGCGACGGCGTCCGATATCGGGCGGAAAGATCCCGATGGTGAGCCGGTGAAGATCGAACAGCCCTTTCCCGGTGGCGGTTTCCGGCTGCTGCATGTCTCCAACGGTCGCGCCATGATCGAGGATGCCTCTGGCATGTTCATGGTCAAGATCGGCTCCGTCCTGCCCGACAATAGCCGGGTGGCGACACTGGAACAACGCAATGGAAAATGGGTGATCATCACCAGCACCGGCGCGATCTACGAAAATCAGTAGACCGGCCTTGCGCGTGCGGGCCGGGAGCGGGCACAAGCCTTGACTGACCGTCGCTTTCATCCCACATCCAGTGTGTTTTTCAAAGCCGCCTTTGGGCGGCTTTTTGCATTGGCATCTATGGCCGAAAATGCACTCGCCTGGTGACGAATCCTCGTTAAATATACAATTGTTTCATAATCTTAAATGGGATCTTAGGAAAAGTTAACGATTGTAGGAACGGTCGGTTTTGCGGTCAGTCCCACGCAAGATTACCGGCCTAATCTCCAGGGTGTAAATTGGAGAAAACTCTATGGAACCGATAAAGCTTTTTGATGTGGCATCACGGCAGGCCGAGTGGCTTTCCCTGCGCCAGGAAGTGATCGCCGGCAACATAGCCAATGCCAATACACCGAAATTCATGGCGAAGGACATCACGCCCTTCAATGCCATTCTGGACGTACGTCAGTTTGGTATGGCGCGGACCAATTCGAAGCATATGGCCTCGAGCGATCTGAATACCGATCTGGATGTCGATATCCGCGAGGCGCCTCTGAATGGCGAAATCGGCGTTCAGGTCTCGGGAAATTCGGTCGCGCTGGCCGATGAGATGACCAAGATGGGCGAGATCCAACGGCAGCACTCGCTCAACACTAACCTCGTCAGTAGTTTTAATCGCATGATGCTGATGACTGTAAAGGGGTAAACCATGGATTCCGTCACCGCGACAGATCCTCTCACCTCGGCCCTGAAAATTGCCGGCAGCGGACTGGATGTACAGTCCACCCGGCTCAGGATCGTTTCGGAAAATATTGCCAACGCCCAGAGCACCGGCGACACGCCCGGCGCCAATCCCTACCGGCGCAAGACGATCACCTTCGGGTCCGAAATGGACCGCGCCACAGGCACGGAAATCGTCAAGGTCAAGAAGCTTGGCTTCGACAAGTCGAAATTCACGGAAGAATACGATCCCAGCAATCCGGCTGCCGATGCCAAGGGCTACGTGAAAATGCCGAACGTGAACGTGCTGATCGAAATGGCCGACATGCGCGAAGCCAACCGCACCTATGAAGCCAATCTTCAGTCCGTCAAGCAGACACGTGACCTGATTACCTCGACCCTCGACCTGCTGAAGAGCTCACAATGATTGATTCCATTAGCAAAGTTGGCTCTCTCGTGCCATCGGGCATGACAGAGGACACCGACGCAACAAGCACGGCCTCGCTCGGCGGCACACATTCGCTCTTCAGCACGCAGACGGGCGTCACGGCGCAGAATGCGACACCGGGTACCGCAACGGGCATGAGCTTCAGCGATGTCGTCGGCGGCGTGATGAACGATGCGATGCAGAACCTGAAGACCGCTGAAAGCAACTCCCTCGACGGTATGCTCGGCAAGGTCAGCACCCGCGAAGTGGTCGATTCCGTCATGTCGGCGCAGAAATCCCTGCAAACGGCGATTGCGCTGCGCGACAAGCTGGTTTCGGCCTTCCTCGACATCACAAAAATGCAGATTTAACCTCAGGGATAGCAGCACATGAGAGCTCTCGCAATTGCCTCCACCGGCATGAATGCCCAGCAGACCAACCTCGAGGTCATTTCCAACAATATTGCCAATATCAATACGACCGGTTTCAAGAAGTCGCGCGCCGAGTTTTCGGACCTTCTTTATCAAACCGAAAAGGCTGTGGGCGTCGCAAACCGCGCCAACCAATCGACGGTGCCGGAAGGTGCCAATATCGGCCTCGGTGTGCAGACGGCAGCTGTGCGGACGATGAACGAGCAGGGCGAGTTGTCGGAGACCTCGAACGAACTGGACGTGGCCATCGTTGGACGCGGTTACCTCCAGGTGCAGAGCCCTGACGGAGCCACCACGTTCTACACTCGTGCCGGCGCCCTTAACAAGGATTCCGACGGCAATCTGGTGACGACCGAAGGCTATAAGATCATTCCAAACATCACCATCCCGACGGATGCGACCGAAGTGAAGATCAGCGAATCCGGTGAGGTCTCGGTTTTGCAGGGCGATTCCTCCACCTATACAACGCTTGGGCAGCTGGAAACGTCGGCTTTCGTCAATCCAGCTGGTTTGAAGGCTATCGGCGACAATCTGTTCCAGGAAACGGCTTCCTCCGGTAATCCGATCAACGGTGTGCCCGGCGACGCGGGCTATGGCTATCTGAAACAGGGCTATCTGGAGTCCTCGAACGTCGACTCGGTCACGGAAATCACCAGCTTGATTTCTGCCCAGCGCGCCTACGAGATGAATTCCAAGGTCATCACTACCGCCGACGAAATGGCGCAGATCGTTAGCAAGAACCTAAAGTAAACATCAAAGGGGCAAACATGATGTTTCGCCATATGAAGAGAATGTTCAGGCTGACAGGGGTGATCGTCATGGTCTTGGTGGCTTTCGCCGCTGCCCCGTCAGCGGCGCGGGATCGTTATGCGATCGTTCCGACGGACACCATCTATCCAGGCGAAGCGATTTCGTCCAACAAACTGGATCGGGTTCAGGTGACCAATCCCAATCTTGCCGGCGGCTTTGCCTCTGACATGGCGGATGTGGTCGGCATGCTCTCGACCAAGACACTGCTGCCCGGTCGCACTATTCCGTTGGCGACGCTGAAACGCCCCTATGCGGTGATCCGCGGATCGCAGCTGCGGCTGATCTTCAATATCGGCAACCTCACCATTTCTGCGTCGGGCAGCCCGATGGACGATGCGAATGTCGGCGACGTCATCCGCGTCCGTAATCTCGATTCCGGCCAGATCGTCAGCGGAACGGTTATGGGCGATGGCACTGTGCAGGTGATGGCAAAATGAGTATCCGGGTTCTGCTTTTCTCGATTTTCACCGGCTTCCTTCTGGCGGCTGCCGCTCCTGCCTTGGCGCAGGGTTCGCGCATCAAGGACGTTGCCTCCCTCCAGGCCGGCCGTGATAACCAGTTGATCGGTTATGGTCTCGTCGTTGGTCTGCAAAGCACCGGCGACAGTCTTCGTTCCTCGCCTTTCACCGACCAGTCCATGCGCGCCATGCTCCAGAATCTGGGGATCTCCACCCAAGGCGGTCAGTCCTCGGCCAAGAATGTCGCCGCTGTCATGGTTACCGCCACCCTTCCGCCCTTCGGCAGCCCTGGCAGTCGTATCGACGCCACGGTCAGTTCATTGGGGGATGCCACGTCCTTGCGCGGCGGTACGCTGATCATGACCTCGCTTTCTGGCGCCGATGGCCAGATCTACGCCGTTGCCCAAGGGTCGGTGGTGGTTTCTGGCTTTACCGCCCAGGGTCAGGCGGCCACGGTGACCGAAGGCGTCACCACCTCCGGCCGTGTCCCGAATGGCGCGATCATCGAGCGCGAACTTCCGTCCAAATTCAAGGATTCGGTCAATCTCGTGCTGCAATTGCGCAATCCGGATTTTTCGACGTCGCTCGGCATGGCGCGGCGTATCAACAATTATGCCACCGCCACCTACGGCGCTCCGATTGCCGAGGCACGCGACAGCCAGGAAGTGGTGATCCAGAAACCGCGTACGGCGGACTTGGCGCAATTGATGGCCGATATCGAAAACCTTGTCGTGGAGACCGATACGCCAGCCAAGGTGGTGATCAATGAGCGCACAGGAACCATCGTCATCGGTGCCGACGTGCGTGTCTCCAAGGTCGCTGTCAGCTACGGCACGCTGACGGTGCAGGTCAACGAGACCCCTCAGGTCATTCAACCGCAGCCCTTCTCCAGCGGCACGACGGCGACGCAACCGCAGACGGATATTTCCGCGCAGAAAACCGGTGACAAGGTTGCCATCGTCGATGGACCCGACCTGCGCACACTGGTGGCTGGCCTGAATAATATCGGCGTGAAGCCGGACGGTATCATCGCCATTCTGCAGGGCATCAAGTCGGCAGGGGCACTTCAAGCGGAGCTTGTCCTGCAATGAGATCTACAGCCTCCCTCGCAAACTCTGCCGCTTCAAGATATTCTGGTCTTGGCGCTTTGGCCCTGGCCTGCGCTGTTCTTGCTGTTTCGGCCCTGCCAGGCAGCGCCCAGCAGGCGGCCCCGGCGCGTGCCGCCAATACCGGCTCCACCGGCACGACCAGCGCCGATGACATCCAGCGTTTTTGCACCAACATTGCCGATCCGGCCCGCGACCAGCGCTATCTGCTGCAAAAGCAGGATCTGGAAAAACTGCAATCGGATGTCAATGACCGCATTGCCGTGTTGGAAGCGCGAAAGAGCGAATATCAGGACTGGTTGGCGCGCCGAAACGAGTTTCTGCAAAAGGCAGAAGCCGGTTTGACCGATGTCTACAAGAATATGAAGCCCGATGCCGCTGCCCCGCAGCTGGAAAAGGTCAATCCCCTTCTGGCCGCCGCGATCATCATGAAGCTTCCGGCCAAGCAATCCAGTTTGATTCTCAGCGAGATGGACCCCGAAAAAGCCGCGCTCGTCGCCGGCATCATGTCCAATGCCGCTGATCCTAATACCTCGAAGGAACCCACATGATAAAGCGTAGCGCTGTGGTTTTCATGGCCGTTATCCTCACCGGCTGTGGGAACAAGACATTGGAAGAAGTCGGCAATGCACCGGCCATGAGCCCGGTGGGCAGCGGCTTGCGTTACAATCAAGCTCCGCAGCTTGCCAGCTATCCAAAACAAACCAAGGCTGTCAGCAATGGCTATTCCCTCTGGAACGACAGCCAGGCAGCGCTTTTCAAGGATTCACGCGCCATCAATGTCGGGGATTTGCTGACCGTCAATATCTCGATTGCCGACAAGGCGAAGTTCAAGAACGACACATCGCGCAGCCGCAAGAACTCGACATCGCTGACATGGTCGACGGTGATCAACCTGTTCGGCATCAAGCCACCGGATTCTTCCGGCGACATGAGCACCGATTCGAATTCGAGTTCCGATGGCAAGGGATCGGTGGATCGGTCCGAAACACTGACCTTGATGGTGGCGGCTGTGGTGACCAGCATTCTTGAAAACGGCAATCTGCTGATCAGCGGTTCCCAGGAAGTGCGCGTCAACCACGAAGTCCGCATTCTGAATGTCGCGGGTATCGTGCGCCCGCAGGATGTTGATGCCAAGAACACCATTTCCTATGAGAAGATCGCAGAGGCCCGCATTTCCTACGGCGGCAAGGGACGTCTGACCGAAGTTCAGCAGCCGCCGGTCGGCCAGCAGGTCGTCGACATGTTCTCGCCGTTCTGACGGGGCGAAACACACTATTTATTTTGGCATGATCACTTTGGTTCCTGGTGATTTCAGGATCGTGCAGCAGGATGGAGACCACCATGGCAGATGCACCAGCGCTGGAAGGCCCTTCAAAAAAGGCCTCTCCCATTCTGCTCATCGCGGCGCTTGCTGGACTGACAGTGGTCGGTGGTGGTGCTGGCTGGCTGGTCGGCACCATGGTTGCGCCCAAGGTGAAGGTGGCGAAGGAAGAACAAAAGGCTACTGAAGAGCACGGGGGCAAGAAAAAGGAAGGCGAAAAAGAAGATACCGGCCTGCCGAAATTGCCAGCAGAGGCCAATGGAATTGTCCAGCTCGATCCTGTCACCACCAACCTTGCCTATCCCTCGGAAAGCTGGGTGCGGCTGGAAGTGGCTCTGGTCTTCAACGGTCCGGTCGATGCGAAACTGGCCGAAGATATCCATCAGGATTTGATGGCCTATATGCGCACGGTGTCCCTGCAACAGATCGAAGGCCCACGCGGTTTCGATTATTTGAAGGACGATCTGCGCGAGCGAGTTGACGTGCGGTCTGAAGGACGGGTATCGAAGCTTTTGTTTAGGACGTTTGTCATCGAATGATTCGAACCCTTATCTTGATCGCCGCGATGATAGCGGCCCCGGAACTGGCCCAGGCGCAGCAGCTTCCGTCAAACTTCCTGACAGCGCCGGTCGACGGATCCGTCGCGGCCTGGATTATCCGCACCTTCGGTCTTCTGACCGTTCTTTCGGTTGCTCCCGGCATCCTGATCATGGTGACGAGCTTTCCGCGCTTTGTGATCGCTTTTTCCATTCTGCGTTCCGGCATGGGCCTGTCCAGCACGCCGTCCAACATGATCCTGACCAGCCTTGCTCTGTTCATGACTTTTTATGTCATGACGCCAGTCATGGACCAGGCCTGGCGCGATGGTGTGCGTCCGCTTCTGGACAACCAGATTACCGAGGCCGAGGCTGTCCCCAGGATCGCCGAGCCTTTTCGGGGGTTCATGTCCAACAATACCCGCGAAAAAGACCTTAGGCTGTTTATTGATCTGGCCAATGAGCGCGGGCAGACGGCGGTCGTGGAAGGCAAGGTCGATTACCGGGTATTGATCCCGGCTTTCATGCTGTCGGAGATCCGGCGTGGCTTTGAAATCGGCTTCCTGATCATCCTGCCCTTTCTGGTCATCGACATGATCGTCTCTACCATCACCATGGCCATGGGCATGATGATGTTGCCGCCGACGTCGATTTCCCTGCCGTTCAAGATCCTGTTCTTCGTGCTTATCGATGGCTGGAACCTTCTGGTCGGCAGCCTGGTGCGCTCTTTTTCCTGAATCCAGATCGTCCCTAGAAATAGAGGGTTTATAAACCATAGAACAGTCTGTTTGCGACTTGCGCGCCCATCGTGAGCGCTTTTGGTGTTGTTAATGTTTCTTTTACCAATCCTGTTGAGCTAACCTTAAAGGCGTGCGTGGTTATGTGCTGATTAGAGGCGAGTTAAACAAACTCTCGTTAATTGACATGATGTCGATCGCTTCTGCCGGTATATAGTCCGGCATGTCCCTCTTTTGTATTGTGTAACCACAGGGACAGATCTGATGACAAGCATCATGACCAACAATTCGGCCATTTCGGCACTTTCCACTCTGCGCTCGATCAGCACGCAGATGGAGGACACGCAGAGCCGGATTTCTTCCGGCTATAAGGTCAAGGACGCATCCGATAACGCGGCCTATTGGTCGATAGCCACGACGATGCGTTCGGATAACAAGGCGATGTCTGCCGTGCAGGACGCGCTCGGCGTCGGCGCCGCCAAGACGGATACGGCCTATACCGGCATGGAAGCCGCTATCGATGTCGTCTCCGATATCAAGGCCAAGCTGGTTGCCGCTCGCGAACCAGGCGTGGACAAGGACAAGATCAACAAGGAGCTGGTCGAGCTGAAGAACCAGCTGAGCTCTGTTGCCAAGTCCGCGTCGTTCAATGGCGAGAACTGGCTGTATGACAACAGCGAAACCACTGGCACGACCCAGGAAATGGTTGGCTCCTTCGTCCGTGGCAACGACGGCAATGTGTCGATCAAGACGATCTCCTTCAATACATCCGATTCGATCCTGATCAATGACACGTCTGCTGAGGGTGGTTTGCTGACCAAGGCGACCGTCGCCACCTATGCCTATGGTACGACCACGTCCACAGCCACTTTTTATCTGATCAGCTCTGAAGGGTCTGTTGGTGCATCAGCTGGCACTGAGGTGACGTTGTCGTCAACGACCAGCGATGATGACATCGACGGAATGGTTGCCTCGGTGGACAAGATGCTGTCCAGCATGACAGATGCTGCGGCCACCATCGGTGCGACGAAGAGCCGGATCGAATCGCAGTCCAGCTTTGCAAAAGATCTCAGCGATACGATTGATGTCGGTATCGGCAAGCTCGTTGATGCGGACATGAACGAGGAATCGACCAAGCTGAAGGCGTTGCAGACGCAGCAGCAACTGGGCATCCAGGCGCTGTCGATCGCCAACTCCAGCACAGAGAACGTCTTGTCGCTCTTCCGCTAAGAGACGATATAGTCATTTCAATCCGAGAGGCCGGACTGCAAATCCGGCCTTTTTTTAATTTTTCGTTAACTTAACGATGTATTAACTAAGTAATATCGGAGTAAATTTATTTAAATTAATAAATAAATCCGTTATTAGGGCATTTTTAACTATATATGTTTTAAAACAGGCTATCGAAATCGGCGGGTTAACCTGTTAATTGAATGTTAATCGCATGAGGCGAGCCGAATTTCACCGGGGATAGCCCGGAATGTCCCTTCCTATGTGTCATTCAAGGGGCAAGGCCTATGACGAGTATTATGACGAACAACGCTGCGATTTCAGCACTTTCCACGCTGCGGTCGATCAGCTCCGATATGGACACCACCCAGAGCCGGATTTCCTCCGGTTATAAGGTCGAGAGCGCGTCGGACAACGCGGCCTATTGGTCGATAGCCACGACAATGCGCTCGGATAACAAGGCGCTTGGTGCTGTTGAGGACGCCATCGGCCTTGGTGCCGCCAAGACGGATACGGCCTATACCGGCATGGAAGCCGCTATCGATGTCGTCTCCGATATCAAGGCCAAGCTGGTTGCCGCTCGCGAACCGGGCGTGGACAAGGAAAAGATCAACAAGGAACTCGCTGAGCTGAAGAACCAGCTGAGCTCTGTTGCCAAGTCCGCGTCGTTCAATGGCGAGAACTGGCTGTATGACAACAGCGAAACCACTGGCACGACCCAGGAAATGGTTGGCTCCTTCGTCCGTGGCAACGACGGCAATGTGTCGATCAA
>WPHV01000005.1:0-347053 GCA_009744235.1 Gillisella vitis | reverse complement strand
ACCTGAGCGATACGATCGACACCGGTGTGGGCCGTCTGGTGGATGCCGACATGAACGAGGAGTCGACCAAGCTGAAGGCGTTGCAGACGCAGCAGCAGCTGGGCATCCAGTCCCTGTCGATCGCCAATTCCAGCTCCGAAAATGTTATGTCGCTGTTCCGTTAAGCCTAGGGACGTCGAGAACAACCAAATGCATAGCCGGGCGGAAAGCCCGGCTATTTTGTTTTCTTGATCCGCAATGTGCCGCTGTACGATTTTGGATTGCACCTGTTTCTGATCAAACAGCCATATGACGCCCTCGGCCATGGTCGTACTTTTGAATGGAATTCCGCTTGCTGGTTATCGTTAAACGAATCACCATTTCATAAAATTTTTTGAATAATTTTTTCTCGTGATTTAGCAAGAATTAACCTAACTCGTTTTAAATAGAAACATCAAAACGACGGATTAATCTCTTGTTTAAAAAGATTAATGGCATGAAGCGGAGCCGTCGTTCGCCGGGAAGGAGCCCGGGATGTCCCTTCCGTTTCCAGTTCCATAAGGGGCAACGCCTATGACAAGTATTATGACGAACAATGCTGCGATTTCAGCACTTTCCACGCTGCGGTCGATCAGCTCCGATATGGAGACCACCCAGAGCCGGATTTCCTCCGGTTATAAGGTCGAGAGCGCGTCGGACAACGCGGCCTATTGGTCGATAGCCACGACAATGCGTTCGGATAACAAGGCGCTTGGTGCCGTTGAGGACGCCATCGGCCTTGGTGCTGCCAAGACGGATACGGCCTATACCGGCATGGAAGCCGCTATCGATGTCGTTACCGATATCAAGGCCAAGCTGGTTGCCGCTCGCGAACCGGGCGTGGACAAGGACAAGATCAACAAGGAACTGACCGAGCTGAAGAACCAGCTGGGCTCTGTTGCCAAGTCCGCGTCGTTCAATGGCGAGAACTGGCTGTATGACAACAGCGAAACCACTGGCACGACCCAGGAAATGGTTGGCTCCTTCGTCCGTGGCAACGACGGCAATGTGTCGATCAAGACGATCTCCTTCAATACATCCGATTCGATCCTGATCAATGACACGTCTGCTGAGGGTGGTTTGCTGACCAAGGCGACCGTCGCCACCTATGCCTATGGTACGACCACGTCCACAGCCACTTTTTATCTGATCAGCTCTGAAGGGTCTGTTGGTGCATCAGCTGGCACTGAGGTGACGTTGTCGTCAACGACCAGCGATGATGACATCGACGGAATGGTTGCCTCGGTGGACAAGATGCTGTCCAGCATGACAGATGCTGCGGCCACCATCGGTGCGACGACTTCGCGCCTGAAGTTGCAGGACAGCTTCATCAAGGACCTGAGCGATACGATCGACACCGGTGTGGGCCGTCTGGTGGATGCCGACATGAACGAGGAGTCGACCAAGCTGAAGGCGTTGCAGACGCAGCAGCAGCTGGGCATCCAGTCCCTGTCGATCGCCAACTCCAGCTCCGAAAACGTGCTGTCGCTGTTCCGTTAAGCCTAGGGACGTCGAGAACAACCAAATGCATAGCCGGGCGGAAAGCTCGGCTATTTTTTTAGGACCGAAAGCACCCTGGGAGGTTGGTCTATCGAACATGCCGGTTCCTGGAATTACAAAATTTCGTTCTTTGGGATGGCAGGTGGCGCGGTAATTCAAGTAATTGATAAGTAGAGAGAAAATTAATGCCCTGATCCTGAAAGATGGCTGGAGCATCTCCGTACGCCCTCGTTTTATGGTTAATATTTTTTTTAAATTTAGGTTTCGTTAACCATGATGGTGTTTTCTGTGCTCACGAAAGCACTGGGCCGGACAAGCAGATAGAGATCTGGCGGGCATGAAGCCGACCAATGTTGCCGGTCTTAATCCGGTCTGTCCCTTTCCAAAGCAATCACCTCAAGGGGCACTTTTATGACGAGCTTGATGACAAATACGGCTGCAATTTCAGCACTTTCGACCCTACGGTCGATTTCTGACGACATGAACTCGACGCAGAGCAGGGTCTCGTCCGGCTATAAGGTTGAGAACGCATCCGATAATGCGGCCTATTGGTCGATAGCCACGACAATGCGCTCGGATAACAAGGCGCTTGGTGCCGTTGAGGATGCCATCGGCCTTGGTGCTGCCAAGACGGATACCGCCTATACCGGCATGGAATCAGCGATCAACGTCGTTACCGATATCAAGGCCAAGCTGGTTGCCGCTCGCGAACCGGGCGTAGACAAGGACAAGATCAACAAGGAGCTGGTCGAGCTGAAGAACCAGCTGAGCTCTGTTGCCAAGTCTGCGTCGTTCAATGGCGAGAACTGGCTGTATGACAACAGCGAAACCACTGGCACGACCCAGGAAATGGTCGGCTCCTTCATTCGTGGCGCTGATGGCAATGTGTCGATCAAGACGATCTCCTTCAATACGTCCGACTCGGTCCTGATCAATGACACGTCTGGTGAGGGTGGTTTGCTGACCAAGGCGACCGTCGCCACCTATGCCTATGGTACGACCACGTCCACAGCCACTTTTTTTCTGATCAAGTCTGAAGGGTCTGTTGGTGCTTCAGCTGGCACTGAGGTGACGTTGTCCTCGTCGACCAGCGATGATGACATCGACGGAATGGTTGCAGCAGTCGACAAGATGCTATCCAACATGACGGATGCGGCCTCGACCATTGGTGCGACGACCTCGCGCCTGAAGTTGCAGGATAGCTTCATCAAGAACCTGAGCGATACGATCGACACCGGTGTGGGCCGTCTGGTGGATGCCGACATGAACGAGGAGTCGACCAAGCTGAAGGCGTTGCAGACGCAGCAGCAGCTGGGCATCCAGTCCCTGTCGATTGCAAATTCCAATTCCGAAAGCATTCTGTCGCTGTTCAAATAACACGAGGGTTCGAAGGCCCTTACGCCTTCTTTGTCAAAAAAAACCTCCAAGCCGCAACAATGGCTTGGAGGTTGCACCAAGCCAGAGCCATCTACCGTTGGGAGGCCAGGAATGGTTCTTGCCCGATGTGTTGGACCCACGATGCTTATCAAAGCCGCAGCACCCGCTGCGGCTTTTTTCATGCGCGCTTTTCTTTGGTCTTGAAAAAATTAGGAATTCGTTTAGACCTATTAAAACTTTGATAACAGAGTTAACCATTTGTTAACTAATTCAGGGTTAATAATCTGTTAACAACGTTGGGTTGGCTACCAGGGCAAGAGCGTAGCCGACGTGCATGATGCAGACCAGCGTTGCCGGTGTCTTCCATAAATCCGGCATGTCCCTTCACCTTCATGGGGCACTCTATGACCAGCATTATGACCAATACCTCCGCTATGGCGGCTTTGCAGACCCTCCGTGGCATCGACCAGAACATGGAGACGACGCAGAATAGAATCTCGTCCGGCTATAAAGTCGACAGCGCCAAAGACAATGCCGCCTATTGGTCGATTGCGACCACGATGCGCTCGGATAACAAAGCGCTTTCCACAGTTCAGGACGCCTTGGGGCTTGCTGCTTCAAAAGCAGATACCGCTTATACTGGTCTGGATTCCAGTATTGACGTGCTCAGCTCCATCAAGTCCAAACTGGTTGCGGCGCGCGAACCGGGCGTGGACAAAGACAAGATCAACCAGGAAATCAACGAGCTGAAGAACCAGCTCGCCTCCATTGCCGAATCCGCTTCATTCTCCGGCGAAAACTGGTTGTATAACGAATCGACCAATCCTCCCACCACCAAGGAAATGGTCGCCTCCTTCAACCGCGCCAGCGACGGTACGGTGTCGGTTACCACATTGAAGTTTAACACGTCCGAGTCGACCCTGATCGATACTCAGAATGCTGAAAACGGCATCCTGACACGGACCACGACTGCGACCTGGGCCTACGGTACGACCACCACGACAGGCACCTATTACCTGCTGGACGCGGATTCGGTGACGCCTGCCACCGGCACCGAAATCACCCTGACCACCGACATGTCCAACGACGATCTCGATGGCATGATTTCGGCCGTCGACAAAATGCTTCAGGATCTGACCGATTCTGCTTCGACCTTGGGTGCGATCAGCAGCCGTATCGAATCCCAGGATACGTTCGTTAAAAACCTCAGCGATACGATCGACAAGGGCGTCGGACGTCTGGTGGATGCAGATATGAACGAGGAATCCACCAAGATCAAGGCACTGCAAACGCAGCAGCAACTTGGCATCCAGGCGCTGTCGATTGCCAATACCAATGCCGAAAACATCCTGACGCTCTTCAAGTAGTTTTTCGACAACGGGCCGGAGTTACAATTTTCGCTTTCTGCCGTGCCGCCGGTCATCGGCATCTGGTGGAATCGTTGGACCGCGCAACTGCCCTGGCGCGGTCCAACATATTTTCAGGAGATGCAGCCGATATAACTGCAAAATCCGCCGGGGCATTTTCGTCCTAAACCTGCCCAATCCCGTTAAATTATGTAGGGTGAGTGCCAATCGGCACGCCTGACCGCCTTGAGAAAATCCTCGCGCAAGTTTGGCCGCCTAGCTTCGACATCATGAAACAGGTGTTTGCGTTTGCCGTCATGCGGGAGACCGGGCCGCCTGTGATATCCTGCATGTCCTGAAAGGGTCCTGGGAATGATCCCGGGTATCAGGTTGATGATTTAAGCTTTGGGCCTTACCCGGCCAAAGGTATTGTGCGTCGATAACGCCATAGACGCGGTCTCGACGATTAGGGCCGTAAGGTCCGGGAGAAAATGACATGACCATGCCGCTCGCTCATTATCTGAAGGATTTCTCTGCACCGCCGCCAGCGCCGATGGCTGCGGAGGCCATGAGTTTCAACGATGATGCGCTGATGTTTCCGGATATGCCGATGCTTGAGCTTCCTCAGCCCGATCCGGTGGATGTGGAAAAAGAGCGGCAGGAAGCTTATGCGGAAGGCCAGGACGCGGGGGGCAAGGCGGCGGATGAACGTCACGCCGAAGTGCTCAGCACTCTCGAAAAGGCTCATGCTGAAGCGCTTCAGGAACTGACAGAAAAGCATCAGGCGGAGCTAGCGCGTGTGATTGCAGACGGGCTTCAGCAGATCGCCTCGGACCTGTCGCGCATTGTTGGTAGCCAGACGGTCGAGACATTGGCGCCCCTGCTATCGGATCTGCTTGTCGACAAGGCCCTGGAGGATATTTCCGGCCTGTTGAAGGCCGCTGTCCTGGAGGGAGCCGCGGGTCAAATCACCGTTACCGGACCTGCCGCGCTGTTCAAGCAACTTGCCGACCTCATGGAAGGTCAAGACCTGTTGCTTAAACATGTCGAGGCCGATGATCTCGACCTGACGGTCGATGTCGGTGGCGCGGCATTGGTCACCCGGATTTCCGCCTGGACGGCCAGTCTGAAGAAAGTTCTGGCATGAGCGACGCTGAAAATCACCACCACGGCAAGAACGAGATCATCGTTATCAAACGGCATGGCGGCGGCGATCACGATGGCGCCCATGGCGGCGCCTGGAAGATTGCCTATGCCGACTTCATGACAGCGATGATGGCCTTCTTCCTGGTCATGTGGCTGGTCAATGCCGCCAATGAGAAGACGACCGCCTCGGTTGCCAGCTATTTCAATCCGATCAAGCTGGCTGATGAAAAGCCAACCGAGAAGGGCGTGAAAAAGCCGGTCGATCAGGCTGAGGGCGAAGAAAGCAAGGAACGCTCGAAAATCAAGGCCGAAGAGGAGACGCTCGGCAAGGCGGCGGCAACCGGCGAGGACATGACCTCGACCTCGGGCGATAAGCCCGTCTATTCGGAAGCGGATCTGTTCGAAAATCCCTATTCCGTCCTGGCCGAAATTGCCCAGGAAGTTGGTCAGCAAGCCAATGTCAGCGCCAAGGGTGAAGGCGGAGCAAGTGAATCCGGCCCGTCCACCGGCGCGTCGGGCGGCGAGGCTTACCGCGACCCGTTCGATCCGGATTTCTGGAGCCAACAGATGCAGACGGCGCAGGGCAAGCCCGGTAAAGCCAAGCCTGACGAACAGCAAACCGTGGCCGAGACGGTGGCAAAGCCCGATCCGTTCGAGCAAAAGCCGGTCGATCAGCAGACTGCTGCTGCCGCCGCACCGGATGGAGCGCAGGGCAATCCCCCATCGAAGTCTCAGCCTGAGGCAAAGCCGCAGGTCGAAATCGACGGTCAGCAGGTAGCCATTGCCGTTCCCAAGGCGCGGCCTGATCCCAAGCAGGTTGCTCGTGAAGAGCAGAATGCATCGGCCGATAGCGATCAGACACAGCAGGCGGACCAGCTTAAGCAGCAAATCGCCTCCGAAATCGGTGGCGTGGCTGGTAAATTGGCCGAAGGGTTGATTGTGCAGCCGGCTGAAGGCGGATTGCTGATAACATTGACCGACCAGTCCCAGGCCCCGATGTTCGATGTCGGCTCCGCCGTGCCTCGCAAGGAAATGGTGCTGGCGATGGAAAAGATCGGCAAGTTGCTGGCGGAGCGCCAGGGTGCCGTGGTTATCAGGGGCCACACCGACGCACGCCAATATAAAGGCCCTGATAACGACAATTGGGGCCTCTCGATGTCACGCGCCCATTCGGCCTACTACATGCTGGTGCGCGGCGGGCTCGCACAAAACCGTATTACCCAGGTGTCCGGCTTTGCCGATCGCCGGCTGTTGAAGCCGGAGGACCCGTTGGCCGCTGCAAACCGGCGGATCGAGATCCTTGTTCAGGGAGACAAGAAGTAAGGTGATGACCGCGCGCAGATCCCTGGGTGCCAGATCTGGATTTTCCAGCTTCGCCTTCTATGGCGTGCTGCTGACCCTGGCTGTCGGCAGCCCTGTTGCCTGCGCGGGTCAGGCATATGCGGCAGGCCCAGCTCCAGCAAGCAACGCGCCGGGCCAGGCTCCTGCGGCCGGTGCAACCGGGCCTGCCACCAGCGTTCCCGCAGGTGGCGGCGACAGTGATAACCTGCCGCCTTATCTGATGTTGCGCTCTCTGCAATTTGTACAGGACTCAGTCGTTCGCGGTGACCATTCGGCTGCGGACATGCAGCGTTTTCTTCTGACCCGGATCGACAAGCGGCTGCGGACTGCGGTGTCTTCGGATTTCGAAGACCCGCGCAATGTCGATGCGGCGCTGATCTACACGATGAGCGGGGGTAATCCGGCAACGCTGGATTATCTCGTTGCCCGCGACGTTGATGGTCATTTCGACAACCGCGTCAGCGATATGTTGAGAAAATACTTGAGTGGCAAAGGCGTGCTGGTGGCAAGCTCGCTTGGCGAGATGGTGCCCCTCTATCAGAACGGTCGGGTCGGGCCTTATATCGCGTTGGTGGCTGGGAATGTCACCCTGGTGAAAGATCCGGCTGGGGCCCTTAAATTCTTCGATATCGCCCGCCTTGTTGCGCCCGGCACCATTGTCGAGGAAGCGGCCCTGCGGCGGTCCTTCCAGATTGCCATGGATACCGGCCAGAATGGTCGCGCCATGGCCTATGCCAATCGCTATGCCCGGCGCTTTCTCTATTCGCCCTATGCCAGCCAATTTGCCGATCTCCTGGTGCAATTGGTTGTCGATCATTTCTCGGAGCTGGATAAGAACGATATTCTGGCGACATTGGCGACCATGGATCCGGATCGTCAGCGGGAAGTCTATCTGCGCATTGCGCGCCGCGCGACGATCAACGGCAATCAGACTTTGGCCAGTCTTGCTTCCAGCCAGGCGCAAAGCCTGGCGGGCCTCCCAGATAAAAATGATCCGCAGGCGCTGCTTTATGGCGGCGCGGCGTTGATTTCGACCACCGACGTCAAAAACGCGCTGAGCACGATCTCACAATTGCCAAAAGATCAGCTGTCGGCCTCCGATAACGCCTTGCTGGAAGCAGCCAGAGCTGTTGCGCAGGAGATCATCACCTTGCCAACCGCGCCGCAAAACCCATCAAACACACCGCCTCCATTGGGGGACGAGTCTGCCCCAGGGGTTGCGGCCGATGTTTCCAATCAGCAGGACCCTGGCATGCCGGCCAATACCAAGGCCAACGCGCCACCCGTTGCGGGCGTTGGCACGGCGCCGGTCAATCCGGCCTCGGCAGATGCAAAGCAAAAGCCTGATCCGGAATTCCAGACATTCATGAGCGGCGGCCGATCTAAGCTTGAAGAAATAGATAAAATGTTGAAGGGGGAGGGCGTAACGAAATGATCGATGCCACTATTACAGCAGGTTCTGCCGCTTCACCAGCCTACAGCAGCAGCCGTGTTGATCAAGGCAAGGGCGCGGGCAAGGGTTTTCTAGACGCTCTGGCCGATACGGCTGACCGTAGCCAAGCGCAGGAGCAGAAAGCAGACGACGACGATGCTCCTGTGGATCAAGACCAGACACAGACCCGTTCGACTGCTGCTTTATCGTCATCGACCAAATCAACGACGTCCACAGCGACATCTGCTACAGCACATCAGGAGCATTCGGCCGAGGCGGAGCAGGGGAGTGTCGCTGATGATGAAGCCACTGGCGCCAGCGATGACGGCAAAGCATCGTCGCAAACGGTCGGCAATGCGCCGATAGCTGCTGGCGATTCCAAGGCTGCCGCACTGATTGCCAAGGCTTTGGCGAGCCAGACCAAGACCCAAACCCAAGCCCAGACCGAAACGCAGGCCCAGACACAAGGGCAAACAGAGACCGCATCTTCCTCCGGGGAGAAGACGGATGAGAGCCGCATGCTCGCAAAGCTTGTTGCTGCTCTGACCCAGCGGGATGACGCCACGACTGAGGCTGCTACTGCTGGCGCAAATGCGGAGGAAGCGCTCGCTGCCGAGACTGAAGGCGCTGGAGATGATACCGGCAAAATCGCCGTCAAAGGCCGTCAGGAAAATGGTACGCCTCTGCTCGCGGCCCTGGCAGCCCTCAAATCGACAACGACCGATGAGGAAGCCGCTACGGCGGCGGCTCAGTCAGACATGCCGGGGGTTACGAAAACCCAGACCAAGGACAGCTCCAAGACGGCAAAGCCTGCCACCGACGATACCAAAGACACTGCTGCAGAGCCAAAGGCAGCGACGGGTGCCCAGGATGCCTTGACATTATTGGGCGATTTGAGCGCTGGACAATTGCAGCACGCTGCACGTCAAGCAGGCAGCCAGACAGCAGCCGGGTCGGCCACCAGTGACGGCGATACGGCATTGACCGCCGTCGCCGGCCAGGTTGCGTCGCAGGATGACAAGACGGGTAAGATCGGCCAGGGTGCCACAGCGATTGATTTTGCCAAGCAGGCCAAGTCCGTCCAATCGGGGCAGCAGGATGCCGTTTCACCGGCGACCAAGGAAACGGTCAAGGATAGCAGTGCTGCGGATGCCCTGCATATGGTCACCAGCAGCGATACCTCGGCGGCGTCGCCTGCCGATGATACCGCAAGCCAGCCAGCAACGACAGGTATTGATCCGTTGCAGAATGTCAGCGTGCTTGACAGCCGACGCATTATTGCCCCGGTCAACACCAGCAATGGCGCCAATATTGCCGCATCCATGGCTGGTGACAGTTCCTGGGCGCAGGCGATGCATAGTCATGCTTCCGATAAGCTCAGTGCCAGCGAACAGATCAGCACCGATCGAACGATGAACACGCTCAAACTGAAGATGACGCCGGAAAATCTTGGAAGTGTCACGGCGACATTGAAGCTGACGAATGGCGAATTAACGGTCAGCCTGGTTGTTGAAAACAGCGCGGCTTATCGAAAGTTGAACGAAGACCAGAACGGTCTTGTGGCGGCGCTGAAAAGCCATGGCTTCTCCGTTGACAACGTCCAGATCAGCATAGCCAGCACTGAAAAGCCCAATAATGACAACCAGACCAATTCCCAGAGCCAGAACAGCAATCAGCAGAGCATGCAGCAGGGCGGTGGCAGTTCCAGCCAGGGCGGCAACCGTTCACAAACGCAGCCGATTTTTGATGTGTATGGACAGACATCCGGAGGTCCAGTCGATGATGCGGCACGTTCTGCGACGGTGGGCACCGGCGGCAATGCTTCTGGCGGTAGCGGTCAGCTTTACCTGTAACGAGGGCTACGCTTCGGCTTCAGCGGGATTATGCGAGCGCGAAATTAGCAGTGCTGCGGCCAAATATGGGATCCCCGAAGGGATCCTCTATTCGGTCGGCCTGACGGAAACCGGACGCAAAGGGTCACTTCAGCCTTACGCTCTCAATGTCGAGGGTAAGGCGCTGTTCCCCGATTCCATGACAGATGCCATGCAAACTTTCGCGCTGGCCAAGCAGCAGGGCGCGAAATTGATCGATATTGGTTGCATGCAAATCAACCATTATTTCCATCACGAGAATTTCCACTCGCTCGAAGAGATGTTCGACCCGAAACGGAACGTCGAATACGCCGCAAAATTCCTGGTCGCGTTGCATGGAAGACACGAAACCTGGACAATGGCAGTTGCGCGCTATCATGCAGGTCCTAACAACGATCCAGCGCAAAAACGCTATGTTTGCAGGGTTATTGCCAATCTCGTTGCAACCGGATACGGCAACTGGACCGCGAATGCGCGGCAATTTTGTCAGCAATAACAACCTGGCACGCCGGAAGTGATGGCTTATCTGTCAGAGATCACAATGTCTTTCTGTCAGCAAAAACAATCTTTGGTTGATTGCCTGCCCTGATCCTGCCCACATTAGCATCAAATAATTTTTTCATGTGCTCGCGGCTTTGCAAGCGTTTTGTTAACCTTTTTCACAGAAAAATAGTATGTGGTTAACGGCAGTGACACAAGATGTAGGTCAAATCACCTCTAAAATCTTAATCAACTATTAATAACTATCATTAACTTTCTACAGTTGTCGTTTTAGCCCCCGATTCGTACCCATTGTCGTGTTGAAACACCACACTGATTCGGAGGCGGACGAATGATCGTAGTGGTTGATGAGCGCGAGCTCGTTAAGAATGGATACACGTCTTTATTTGGACGTGAAGGAATACCTTCGACCGGGTTTGACCCGATCGAATTTGGTGAATGGGTTGCCTCGGCAGCCGATAGCGATGTTGCAGCCGTGGAAGCGTTTCTGCTTGGTCAGGGAGATCGCACAGGCGATCTGCCACGGGCCATCCGGGATCGTACGACGGCTCCGGTGATTGCGGTCAGTGACCAGCCATCGTTGGAAGCAACACTTGCCCTGTTTGACAGTGGCGTGGATGACGTGGTGCGCAAGCCGGTCCACCCTCGGGAAATCCTGGCGAGAGCTGCGGCCATTCGGCGGCGCCTGAAGGCTGTGGCCAACTATACCGAAATCGGCGCGATCCGCGTTTATTCGGATGGCCGCGATCCCGAGATCGGCGGAGAGATTTTCCCCTTGCCGCGCCGCGAGCGCCGCATTCTGGAATATCTAGTCGCCAATCGCGGCCGGCGGGTGTCCAAGTCTCAGATCTTCAATGCGATCTACGGCATCTTCGACGAGGAAGTCGAAGAGAATGTGGTCGAAAGCCATATCAGCAAGCTGCGCAAGAAACTGCGCAAGAAGCTTGGTGTCGACCCGGTCGATTCCAAGCGGTTCCTTGGATATTGTATTGATTGGAAATAACAATCTGGCGGCCACGCCGCCAGATTCTCAGGGCCTTGCAGCCGAATGTGCTCTTAAGCGTTTTTTCAAACAGCTTCACGCAAGGCCCACTTCATAATCTTCTCACACGACGATCGAATGGGGACGTGGTATGAGCCTTTCAGGCAGCATGAATACAGCCGTATCCGGTTTGCAGGCCCAAGCCAGCAAGCTGAGCACGGTCGGCGACAATGTCGCAAACTCGGATACGACAGGCTACAAGCGGGTATCAACCGCATTTTCCAGCCTAGTTGTCGGTTCCTCGGGCAGTGGAACCTATAATTCCGGCGGCGTGCAAACGACCACGGTCAACAGCATTTCCGAGGAAGGCTCTTATCAGTCGAGCACGTCGGAAACCGATCTGGCGATCAAGGGCGATGGCTATTTCGTCGTTCAGGACGAAGCGGGCAGCGTTTTCCTGACGCGAGCTGGCGATTTCCAGGCCGACGAGAATGGGTATATGGTTAATTCGGCCGGCTACACCCTGCTGGGCTATTCCTACGAAAATGGCGAGCCGGCCTCTGTTATAAACGGTTTTGAAGGTCTCGAACCCGTCAAGATTCAGGACAGCAGCATTTCTGCCAATGCTACGACCAATGCATTGATCGAAGGTAACCTGAAGTCCGGTTCTGATATCGTGACCAGCGATGTGCCCTCCAGCAACAGCGCCAGCGCCACATGGAGCTTCAAGAGCTCCATGGTTGCCTATGACAGCCTTGGTAACGCCAATCAGTATGACATCTACTATACCAAGACCGCCGACAACGAATGGCAAGCGGATATCTTCCGCACCAGCGAGGCAACTGACGAGACCAATTTCCCTTATACCAATGGTGTTCTCGGCAGCACGACCCTGACCTTCGATTCCGATGGCGCGGTCTCCAGTGGCGGGACATTTACCTTTACCGACAGCACGACCAGTTCGCCTCAGACGATTGAGGTGGATATGTCGACCATGACCCAGTTGAACTCAGCCAACTCCTCGGAAGGCGACGTGGATGGCAATGGCGCCAGCGCGGCATCCTCCGTCACGGTTAACAGCAACGGCAATATCGTTGCAACCTATCAGGATGGCTCGACCGCCAATCTCTACAAGGTGGCGTTGGCCACGGTTGCCAGCCCCGACAATATGAAATCGGTCAACGGCACGGCCTATCAGGTCACGGCGGATGCAGGCACGGTCGTGGTTGGTTTTGCCAATACAGGCAGCTTCGGCAGCATTAATTCCAAGACGCTTGAAAGTTCCAATGTCGATCTCGCGACGGAACTGACCAACATGATCCAGTCCCAACGCAGCTATAGCGCCAATTCCAAGGTGTTCCAGACTGCGGCGGATATGCTGGATACGCTGATCAGTCTGAAGCGGTAATCCTATTCTTTTAAAGGCAGTGTCATGTCTCTTTCGTCAACGATGAATACGGCGACAACTTCTCTCGGCAATACCGGCGTCCAGTCGCAGGCTCTGTCGAAGAATATTGCCAACTCCCAGACGGAAGGTTACGTCAAGCGTGACGCTGCCACTATTTCGACCAGCACCGGAGGAGCGCAGGTCGTTACGACCCGTTCCGAAGATGCTGTCTTGCAAAAGCAAATGCTTTCAGGGCAGTCCCAGGCGGAAGGGCAGGATACGCTCAATACCGGTCTGGACCAGTTGAAGGCACTTCTCGGCGGTAACGACTACGAATCGTCACCGTCGACCTATATCAACAAGCTGCGGGATGCGATGCAATCCTATGCCGCGCAGCCCAGCGAATTGTCCCTGGCGGAAACGGCGGTCAGCGCAGCCCAGGATGTCGCCACCTCGATTAACAATACGGCCGAGGGCATCAGTAACGTCCGGGCCCAGGCCGACGACGCCATCAAGGACGATGTCAACAAGCTCAACGATCTTCTGTCGCAGTTTGAAACCGTCAATCAGTCTGTGGTCAAGGCGACGGCGACGGGGAACGATCCCAACGACGCCCTCGACCAGCGCGACAAACTCGTCTCGGATATCTCGAAGATTGTCGGTGTATCGTCGGTCAAGCGCGATAACAACGACATGGCGCTGTACACCAATGATGGCACCGTGTTGTTCGACAAGCAGCCGAGGACGGTGACATTCGATTCGACCGGCGCTTACGGTGCTTCAACCGAGGGCAACTCGGTCTATATCGATGGCGTTCCCGTCAAGGCCGGTACGGGTGGAAACACCACGGCGGAAGGATCGATCGCCGCCAATCTACAGATCCGCGATTCGATTGCGCCGCAGATGCAGCAGCAGTTGGACGAGACCTCACGGTCGCTGATCAAGATGTTTTCGGAAACGGAAGAATCGACTAAAGACAATGACATGCCGGGCCTCTTCACATGGGAAGAGGGAACGACGCCGGAAGATGGAACGCTTGTTTCCGGTATTTCGGAATCATTCAAGGTCAACAGCGCTTACGTGACCGCGGAAGATGGTGATCCGACGCTTCTGCGCGATGGCGGCGCCAATGGCTCGAATTACACCTGGAATACAACGGAAGGTGTCAGTTATTCGGAATTGCTCGACGACCTTGTCACAGGTTTCGAAGATGAAATGGACTTCGATTCATCGGCAGGTCTCGGTGACACCTCCAATGTCCTAGACTATGCCTCGAACTCCGTCGGTTGGCTCGAAAGCTATCGTTCGACGGCTGATTCAGCCAATGAAACCAAATCCGCCTTGTCGCAGCGGGCCACGGAAGCCTATCAGAACAAGACCGGCGTCAATCTCGATGAAGAATTGTCGAAGATGCTTGATATCGAGCAATCCTACAAGGCTTCGACCAAGCTGATGAACGCTGTCGATGAGATGCTGAAATCCCTCTTGGAGATCGCATAAGCCATGAAGACATCGAGCATATCCAGTCTTACCATCCAGAACGCCATGCGTCTCACGATCAGTGATGCGCAAAAGCAGATGTCGGATGCTCAGACAGAAGTGACGACCGGCAAATACGCAGATGTCGGAACAGAACTTGGCGCCAAGACCTCTTCAGCCGTGGATCTCAATCGGGATTCTCTGCGCGTGCAGTCCCTGATGGACACCAATTCCATCGTCTCGACCCGTCTCGATGCATCTCAGACGGCGTTGGATACGATTGCATCGGCAGCAACAACAATGCAGTCGACGCTGGTTGGTCTTGGTACCAGCACTGACAGTACGACGCTGGACTCCGCGCAAAAAACCATGAAAAGCGCGATGGACAGCTTCATTGACGCCGCAAATACCTCTGTGAACGGTGAATATCTGTTTTCTGGTATTAATACCGATGTGAAGCCGATCACCGATTACTACTATATCGATGACGACGATAATGAAACGGACGCCAAGCAGAATTTTGACAATCTGTTTTCCGGATATTTTGGCATGTCGCCTGACGATGATGGGGTCAGTGGCATCAGCGCTGACCAGATGGACGATTTCATGGAGAACGTCCTTGAGCCATCCTTTGACGGGGCGGACTGGACGGACAATTGGTCGGCGGCCACCGATGAGACAATGACGAGCCGGATCAGCAAAAACGAAGTTATTCAAAGCTCATCCAGCGCCAACTCCGATGGCTTCCGCTATACGGGCCTTGTTTCGGTGATCGGTAGCGAAATGCTGAATGGCAATTACTCGACCGAAACCCGCAATGCGATGATCTCCAAGGCGATCGAATATTCCGGTCTTGCCGTTTCCGGTATCAATGACGAGCGCACACAATTGGGCCTGTCCCAGGAACGTGTCACCAATGCAAACGATTCTTTAACGTCCCAGAAGGACATTATTGAAAACCAATTAAGCAATTTGACCGGTGTGGATGCCTATGAAGCATCGACCCGTTTGAACAACCTGCAATCTTTGGTCGAGACGTCATACACCTTGACCGCACGCTTGCAGAAGCTCAGCCTTGTGGATTACCTTTGATGATCAAAGGTGGGGTGGAGTAGAGGAAATCTAGATGTACCAGTTTTCCTACAATGAGATTATGGAGGATGGGGTTGCCGACGCTAAGGAGCGTGAGCGCCAGGTTCTCGACAGATCGATAGACTTGCTGAGCCAGGCCAGGACTGCCGGAAAATACGGTCGTGAAGGCATTGAGGCTCTTTACTATACGCGCCGCGTCTGGATCCGCTTCATTGAGGATCTCAAGCAGCCGGACAACCAGCTTGGCACGGAACTTCGAGCCAATCTCATTTCAATTGCCCTTTGGATATTGAAGGAATGTGACCGCATCAGAAAGCGGGAATCCGACAATTACCAAGGCATAATCGATGTAACCACCATCATCAGGGATGGACTTAAATGAAGAGCACCTTGCGAATCTCGCTGAAATCCGGGGAACGAATCTTTATCAATGGTGCCGTTTTGCGCGTCGATCGGAAGGTTGCCCTCGAATTCTTGAACGATGTGACCTTTCTGCTGGAAAATCACGTGCTCCAGCCGGAAGACGCCAATACCCCGCTACGCCAGCTCTATTTCATCGCCCAGATGATTCTCATCAATCCGGAAGGCAAGGAACAGACGTTGACCATGTTCCGCAAGTCGATCGTGATGTTGCTGTCCTGCTTCCAGGATGACGAGATCCTGGCTGAATTGAAGCGGATCGACGCTCAGGTCGTCTCAGGGCGCGCCTTCGATGCATTGAAGGCCATTCGCGGTCTTTATCCGCTCGAGGACAGAATCCTGAACAACCAGGAAATGGCGCCGGCAACCATCGAACAGATCCGCAAGGAGATCGCACCATGGCGGTAGAAGCAACGAGCTCTGCGACGTCTACGAGTTCCTCGTCCTCTTCGAGCTCGGCGACTTATACCAATCCGTTCGCCAACGCATCGGCCAACTCGGACGCGGCTGACGCATCCATGGACTATAATAGCTTCCTTCAGCTTCTGATCGCCCAGTTGGAGAACCAGGATCCGACGGATCCAATGTCTGCCACGGAGCAGGTGACTCAGCTCGCAACCTATTCGCAGGTCGAGCAGTCCATCAAGACCAATACCTTGCTGCGCAGCATGTTGCAGGCAGAAGCCTTGACACGGGCCGGCGATATCGTCGGCAAGACGGTGACAAGTTCGGACGGCGAAACGACGGGTGTTGTCTCCAACGTCAAGGTCGCCGACGACGCCGTGACACTCACCACCAGCAGCGGTGGAACAGTAGAGTTGCAGACCGGCGTCAACTTCTCGAGCGGCTCCTGATCGCTCATTTCCATCCAACCGGAACTGGTCGAGATGGAAAGTGCAAAAGGCTTTAACGACTGTAAAATTCCTCAAATCGATTGGGATTTGAGGAATTTTGCTTTATCAATTGAGTCGTGTCGGGCGGCATGATGTCGCTGGAGGAATGCCGATGAATGAAGCAGATGCCCTCGATATCATGCGCGCCGCTGTATGGACCGTGCTGATTGCCTCGGGGCCAGCCGTTCTGGCCGCGATGATCGTCGGCGTCGTGGTCGCCTTGATCCAGGCATTGACCCAGATCCAGGAAATGACCCTGACATTCGTCCCGAAAATCGTTGCGATCATGGTGACGATTGGCATTTCCGCTCCCTTTGTTGGATCTCAAATTTCGATTTTTGCCAATCTTGTGTTTTCCCGGGTCCAATCCGGGTTTTAAATCAATATGCAGCCGTTCGTCCTGAGACTTTCGCCTTGAGATAAGGGCATCCTCGCGCAAGCTTTGTCCGCTAATCCTGTCGCCATAATGGCGGATTCTCGTTCCGCCAGCCTTCTCATGAAGAGATGGAACAGGACATGGCGCAAGCACCGACGACCTCACTTCCGACAATTGCCAATAATCGCGGCCGAGAAATCGGCTTTGCCATGGGCATTGTCGCTATTCTCTGCATTCTCTTTCTACCGATCCCACCCTTCCTGATCGATATGGGGCTGGCGTTTTCCATTGCCCTTTCCGTTTTGATCCTGATGGTGTCGCTCTGGATACAACGGCCGCTGGATTTCTCATCTTTCCCGACCATTCTGCTGATTTCGACCATGGTGCGCCTGTCGCTGAATATCGCGACAACGCGGGTTATCCTGTCGCATGGTCATCAGGGTCATGATGCGGCTGGCAGCGTCATCGCCGGCTTTGCCAACCTGGTCATGTCCGGCGATTTCGTGATTGGTCTGATCGTCTTTGCCATTCTGGTCACCGTCAACTTCATCGTCATCACCAAGGGTGCCACCCGTATCGCGGAAGTCGGCGCCCGCTTCACGTTGGATGCCATTCCCGGCAAGCAGATGGCGATCGATGCCGACCTTTCGGCAGGGATTATCGAGGAAAGCGAAGCTCAACGCCGGCGCAAAGAGCTGGAGCAGGAAAGCTCCTTCTTCGGCGCGATGGACGGTGCCTCGAAATTCGTACGCGGCGATGCGGTCGCTGGTCTGATCATCACCGCCATCAATATCGTCGGTGGCATTATCATCGGTTACTTCCGCCATGGCATGCCCATCAGCGAAGCAGCGGATGTGTTCGTCAAGCTCTCGGTGGGCGATGGTCTGGTCTCGCAGATCCCCGCTCTGATCGTTTCGCTCGCCGCCGGCCTGCTCGTCACCCGTGGCGGCAATGCCGGGTCCACGGACGAAGCGGTCATCAACCAGCTGAGCGGCTATCCGCGTGCGTTGTCGGTTGCCTCCGCTCTGATGTTCCTTCTGGCGATCATTCCGGGCCTACCCTTGCTGCCCTTCGTGATCCTGGGCGGTATCATGGCGTTCGGCAGCTGGTACATTCCCCGCCAGGTGGAAGCCGTGAACCTTGCGAAGCGCCAGGTCGAGGAAAAGAAGGTTATTCAGAACAAGGAAGCCGAAAAGGATTCGGTCAAGAGCGTGCTGAAAACCTCCGAGATCGAGCTGGCGCTCGGCAAGCTGGTTTCGACCCGCCTGCTGGGTTCGCATCAGGAACTGGCTTTCCGCGTCGGCAAGATGCGCAAGAAATTCGCCAGCCAATACGGTTTTGTCGTACCCGAAATCAAGGTGACGGATGATATCGGTATACCGGACAAGTCCTATCATATTCGGGTCCATGGCACGACCATCGCCTCGAACTTGTTGCGGGTTGGCGAAGTGCTTGTTGTCACCGGCAACGGCCGCAAGCCGCGCATTCCCGGTGACGAGATTCGCGAACCTGCCTTTGGCATGCCAGCCGTATCGATCATGGAAGCCTTTACCGAAGACTTGAAGCGCGAAGGCTTTCATCCTATCGACAATGTCTCTGTCGTGCTGACCCATTTGAGCGAGGTTATCCGCAACAATCTGCCTCAGCTCTTGTCCTATAAGGACGTAAAAATCCTGATTGATCGGCTCGATCCCGAATATAAGAAGCTGGCAGACGAAATCTGCTCCTCGCATATGTCCTATTCAGGCTTGCAAGCCGTGTTGAAACTGTTGTTGGCCGAACGGGTGTCGATCCGTAACCTGCATCTGATCCTTGAGGCCGTGGCCGAATTGGCGCCGCATGTGCGCAAGACCGAGCAGATCGTTGAGCATGTGCGTGTGCGCATGGCGCAGCAATTGTGCGGCGATCTGACCGACAATGGCGTGCTGCGGGTTCTGCGATTGGGCAGCAAATGGGATCTGGTCTTCCATCAAGCCCTGAAGCGTGACAACAAGGGTGAGGTTGTCGAATTCGATATCGACCCGCGTTCGCTGGAAGAGTTCAGCGAGCAGGCAAGCCGGGTTATCCGTGAATTCATGGACCGCGGCCTGCCTTTCGTGCTTGTCACGTCGCCGGAAACGCGGTCTTATGTGCGCATGATTATTGAACGCTTGTTTGCAACCCTGCCGGTGCTGTCACATGTCGAATTGGCCAAAGGCATCGAAATCAAGATTCTGGGATCGATTTCATGATCACTGATCCGCAAGGATCGGTACTGGCGGTGTTCCTGGTTTTTTGCCGTATCGGTTCCTGTTTCATGACCATGCCGGGCTTTGCCTCCTCGCGCATTCCCACCCAGATCCGCCTGTTGGTCGCGTTTGCGGTCTCCATTGCCTGCACGCCGCTCGTCTGGGATACGGTTTATCCCAAGGTGAGCGGCGGCGGTTCGATTTTCGTCGCGCTGATCTTTACGGAAACGCTGATCGGCGCGGTCTTTGGGCTGATTACCCGATTTTTCACGCTGGGCCTGCAATTTGCCGGTGCGATTCTGACGATGATGATCGGTTTCAACAGCACGGCCACGGCGGATGTTCTGGAAGACGGTGCCGAAAACCAGATGACCAACATGATCAGCTTTTGCGGGCTGATGATGTTGTTCATGATGGATTTTCACCATGTCATCTTCCGGGCGTTGATCGACAGCTATTCGGTTATGCCGATGGGCGGCGTGCCAGATACCCAGAAGATGCTGATAACGCTGACGGATACCGCCTCGCGGACCTATATGCTGATGCTGCGGCTTTCCAGTCCCTTCATCATCTATGGCCTGATGTTCAATCTCGGCGTCGGTCTGGTCAACAAGCTGGCACCGCAGATCCCGGTCTACTACATCTCCACCCCCTATCTTATCACCGGGGGAATGCTGCTGGTCTATTGGTCGATCGGGGTGATGATGCGCCAGTTTGCCGATGCTTTCATACCGATCTTCCTGGGGCATTAGAGTTTGTCAGGGAGGAGTGGAATGCGGTTTTGCGTCCGGAAATGTGTAAATTAAGAGAGAGTTAGAGATTTTTTCACGCTTCAAAAGCGAAGATGCTCTAACATGAGAGGGGCACTGACATGACAGAGCCAGGGATGCCAGGGATGAGAGCGAGCTCTCGATGAGGCCGTGTCATGGGACCTGATAAGAAATCCAAGAAATTGAAGCGGCTGGTGGCCGTGCAGCGGCATTTGGAAAAGATCGCCGAGTATGATCTCGTCGAGACCGCGCGCCAGCGCCAGGAAATTGCCGCTGGCCTCGAACGGGTGATTGAGGCACTGGGTTCGATGGACCCGGTGCATAGGCTGTTTGCCCAATCCTATGCGGATCGCTTCGACCGGCTTTCGGGCGATGACCGGCGCATGGCCGATGTGCAGCGGGTGCAGGAAAACAAGGTTCTGCGCCAGCGCACCAAGGCGGAACGGCTGCAAGACAAGATGATTGAGGCGCGCGGACACGAGGATCGCGAGGCCGAGGACGAAGCGCTTCAGGATCTGATCGACCTGACATTTGCCACACCAGCCTCCAGCAAGCTTCACGAGAGATAGTGGTTCCAGTTGATTTTCAGGGAACGAACACCGTGGCTATTTCTCCTCCAAGCGATCTTGTTATGGATGTTGTGCGGGCGGCCGAACCGTCTGCCATGGCAGAGGCCCAGCAAAGGCTGCAATCGGCACGCGCCAGTGTGCAGGCCGCCAGCCTGAACGAAAAAAGCGCCGGCTTCGACGTGGCGATGAACACTTTGAACGACGGCGCTTCCACCAAGGCGGGGCTTGCCAATCGCGCCACCAATACGATCAAGGCGAGCGATATTCCCAAGCCTTACCGGCAATATGAAGGTATCGTGTTGCAGAATTTCATTTCCAACATGCTGCCCAAGGATAGTGAAGCTGTTTTTGGCAAGGGCAATGCTGGCGAAATCTGGAAAAGCATGATGGCCGAGCAGATCGGCAATACCATTTCCGAGCGTGGTGGCGTTGGCATTGCCAAGCAGATGTATGCCGATGAAATGGCAAAACTGCGCAACAAGGGCGCCCAGAACGCTACGACAGACCCTGCTCAGCAGAACATGGCGCAGATGCGGCTTGACGAGATCGAGCGCAAGTCACTCGGCCTTGCGGGTTCCGATGAGGCAACTGACACGGTAAAGGTGCCCTTCTCTGGCGCAGCCACAGTCTGATCTTTTCAGCGTAAGGCACGCAGTTTGTAGCGGTGCATGATTATCCCGCACGCCTGGGATGCCTGCCTTGCTATTGGGCTCATCCCACCAATATGCGCAGATTAAAAAGTGACACCAGCCCCGGCGCCACAGCGCAGGCGCTTGGCGGTCGGAATTCAAGGAACAGATTTTTCATGGAACATGTGTCCAACGACTACCGGATCAAGACCGTTCTCGGTCGTCTCGAAATGATTGTCGATAACGAAAATCATCGAATTGGCAAGGATCCGCAGTTTGATTTCAAGGTTTCGAACGCCCACAAAAGCCGCTGCCTCTATGAACTGACAATGTTGTTTCGCGATACCGATCCCAAGGAAATTGCCATCAATTATGTCGAGCAGATGCATGGGCTGAAGAAAAAGCTGGCCTTGAACGCAAGACGAGTCGAGGCACATCTGGATGCCGTGCGCGCGGTGGCCGATATTCTGCGCAGCGCTGTTCAGGATGCCGATAATGATGGTACCTATTCCCAGGAACAGTTTCTCTACAGAGAAAATTAATGGTCAAGATTGTCATTGCCGGCGTATGGGCCTGCATCGTCGCTCTCGTCGCCGTTTACTTTTCCATCCAGGTGGCCACCGCGCCACCACCGGTCGAAGAGGTCAAGGCACCGCCGACTGAAGTGGTGCGCGGAGAAGCCATCACTGTGCCATTTCTCGAGAATGGTAAGGTGAAAGGCTATTTCATTGGTCGGTTCTCCTTCATGGTCGACAAGGAAAAAGCTGGCGCCATGCAAATGCCGATGACGGCGCTGATGACGGACCAATTGTTTACCCTGCTGGTCGGCAACTCGATGGTTGATCTGTCAAAATCGACCAAGCTCGATGTTGACGGTTTCAAGCAGGCCATCAAGACCGGCATCAACAAACGCCTCGGCAGCGATGTCATCAATGACGTGCTGATCGAGCAGTTGGACTTCCTCGGCAAGGACGATATCCGCGAAGGTGGTGGCGGCAAGCCGAAGCTGCTGCCAGCGGTCAAGATCGTTGAGGGAGAGAAGGCCCCGGAAGGTGCGGCGCCTGCACATTGATACGAACGGCCATTGAAGATGGCAGTTGGTACTCCGGTTTCGAATATTTCAAGCCTTTGATGCATTTGAAATATTCGAAATCCTTTGAGGGTGAGGATGGGGTTCACATCTTCGCGCCTGCCTATGAGAGACATGGCTGGAGCGATCGCGGTAAACGAAGTATAAACGAAAAGCCTGTATTTCTAGCGGGCTACTTAAGTCGGATTTTATGCCTGCCTGTTATTCTGCGTATGGTTTCAATCTGGCTTGTCATGTTTATGAACACTGTTACCACGCGCAAAGCCCCTGTCGCAGATGCTGATGAACAGATCAGCACGGCGCGCCTTATTCATAGGGTTCGCCAGGATCTGGCCGGAGACTGGGGTCGCCTCCATCATGATGATGAGTTCCACCCGATGAACCTGATTTCAACCGCAGAGCAGATTGCCCCGAAAAAGATCCTGTTTGGCATGCCGATCTTCGATCTCTCCTGGATTTCCGGCCTCAGCCTGATCGCTCAATATGCGGCAACGCCTGGCGCACATGCGCAGGTCTCCTTCCTGAATGCCAACAATATCAACATCATGCTCAGGGATGCCGCCTATCGCGATGTCCTTAAAGGACATATCGTTCTGCCTGATGGGATCGGTATGGACCTTGCGGCGAGCATCATCGATGGCGAGCCCTTTGCGGCCAATCTGAACGGTACGGATTTCGTGCCTGCCCTGTTTACCTATATGGAAGAGCCGCGCCGTATCGGCCTGATCGGCGCAAAGCCCGGTGTGCTGGCGGGTGCTGTCGCCCGTTTCCGCAAACATGCGCCATGGCACGAATTCGTACCGGTGGCCGACGGCTTTTTCGACAATGAGGAGTTGCCGATCATTCTCGAACGGCTTGAGGACGCCAAGATCGACGTGCTGCTGGTCGGCATGGGCACTCCCTTGCAGGAAAAATGGATTGCCCAGCATATCAAGCCGGAGCATGCGCGTGTGGTGTTCGGCGTCGGCGCGCTGTTTGATTTTGTCTCGGGCACCATGCCACGCGCACCGCAATGGATGCGCAAAATCCGCTGTGAATGGCTCTACCGGTTGACACGGGAGCCGAGCCGGTTGTGGCGGCGCTATCTGATCGGTATTCCGGTCTTCCTCTTGCATGTGCTGCGCTTCAAGCTGTCGGCCCGCCGCGACAAGGCTTCTACCGAGCAATGATTGCGTTGATCGCGACCATGCCAAATTTTGATCCGAATTACTGGTTTTGCATTTTGAAAGCGGAGACGGGAATGGTAGCTACCATTCATTCTCCCATGAGCCGGTAAACCGGCTCCTATCGCTTTCAGCAAGAGGAAACCAGACGTGGCAACGGTGATTGACGGAAAGCAGGTTGCGGCTTCGGTAATCGAGGCCGTCAGGATCAGTTCCGAGGCATTCGAAAGAGACAGCGGCCAGAAGATCGGTCTTGCCGTGATCATCGTCGGCGATGATCCGGCCAGCCACGCCTATGTCGGTTCCAAGGGCCGGATGGCCAAGCAATGCGGCTTTAATTCGGTTCAGCATACCTTGCCGGAAGAGACCAGCCAGCAGCAATTGCTGGATCTGGTGGCAAGCCTTAATGCCGATCCCGCCATTCATGGCATCCTCGTGCAATTGCCGCTGCCCAGGCATTTCGACAGCGAGGCGGTCATCCAGTCCATCCTGCCGGAAAAGGACGTGGATGGTCTGCATGTCGTTAATGCCGGTAAGCTGGCGACCGGGGATCTCGAAACCGGGCTGATTTCCTGCACGCCCGCAGGTGCCATGTTGCTGGTGCGCCAGATCCACGGGGCTGATCTCTCCGGTCTGAATGCGCTGGTGATTGGTCGTTCCAACCTGTTCGGCAAGCCGATGGGCCAATTGCTGCTCAACGCCAATGCCACCGTGACCATGTCCCATTCCCGCAGCCGCGATTTGGCCTCCTTGGCCCGCCAGGCCGATATTCTGGTGGCAGCGGTCGGGCGGGCTGAAATGGTCAAGGCCGATTGGGTGAAAGAGGGCGCGACCGTGATCGACGTTGGCATCAACCGCGTCGCCGCCCCTGAAAAAGGCGAGGGCAAGACCAAACTGGTTGGCGATGTCGCCTTTACAGACTGCGCTCAAAAGGCGGGTGCCATCACCCCCGTTCCCGGCGGTGTTGGCCCGATGACCATCGCCATGCTGATGGCCAATACGGTGATTGCGGCCTATCGTGGCGCAGGCAAGCAGCCGCCGAAATTCTGAGTCATTTTCCAGGCGCCGGGCCAGTCGAGGCCCGGATGACCAGTTCAGCCTGCCAGATTTCCTGGAGGGGAGGCCCCGCCGGGGTCTGGGCTATGTCGGCGATCAGCCGTTGCGCCACCCGCCTTCCAGCATCTCTCAGCGACGAGCGCGTCGTGGTCAGCGGTACGCGGAAATGTTCCGGCTTTAGCAGCGGCAGATCGTCGTCATGGGCGACCAGCGAAATATCCTGACCCACAGTCAGCCCGGCATCGTTGATGGCCCGCACGGCGCCCAGTGCCAGAACCGTACTGGCACAGAGCACGGCGGTTGGACGTTCTGGCTGATGGAGCAGGGCGCTCATCTGCCGGTAGCCCCATTCGTCGGTCATCAGCGTATGGCTGATTGCCTCTGGCGGCAGGGCAAGGCCTGCGCCTGCAAGCGCCTTTTTTGTGCCTTGCAATCGGCGCAAGGCGAAATCGAGGTCTGCCGGACCGTTCAAAAGCGCAAAACGGCGATGGCCAAGCCCGATCAGCAGCTCCGTCGCCTGCCGGAAAGCACCTTCATTGTCGATATCAAGATAGGGATAGTCTTCCGGTATGCCCTGCGAGCGGCCATGGATGATGAAAGGCACCGAAAGTGATTTCGCCATGGCAATGCGGGGGTCACTGGCCCTGAGATAGGCGAGATAGAACGCATCCACGGCGCCGCTGCCGACAAGGCCACGAATGGCCTGCTCTTCCGCCTGGGGATGGGCCGGAATGATGACGAAGTGAAATTCATGCTGAAGACAAGTTTCGGCCAGCCCGCTCTGGAATTCCGCGAAATGGATATCGGAGCTGTGATCCGGGGAAATCGGCATGACCAGTCCGAGCGACCCGGCCTTGCCGGTCGCCAGCCGCAGGGCTGCGCGGTTAGGCCGATAGCCGGTCTCGGCGGCGGCCTTGGCAACGCGCTGGCGGGTCTCTTCGTTGACCTCCGGATAGCCGTTCAATGCCCGGCTGATCGTTGTCTGCGACAGGCCGAGCATCTGCGACAATTGCTTCAAATTCACGAGGTTTATTTCTCCCTTTCCCTGGGTCTCCCGCGCCCAAAGCGCTTGCAAATTAGCAGGAGAGGCAGGTGCTGCAAATCGAAAATCTATTTTTAAACCCCATCCCTTTCCCAAACCGGTCGCTGCTCCATTTTTAACGAGACAGAATGGTTTGGTGTTTTTGAAAAGGCTTGACTCTGCAACAAGCAATGGAGATGTTTGCCCACCAAAGCGCTTTGGAAGCTGGATAATGGTGATGGCAGGATCACCCCCGCTTGGGAAACAGGCTCTTGGAAACAGGGATTGGGGAAACAGGCATTGGTTAAAGGGAGGACTTTCGTGAAAAAACATCTGCTTATGGGGATTGCCGCTTTATGCCTGGTTGCAGGCGGCGCAAACAGCGCCGAGCTGAAGTTCAAGCCGGGCGAAGATGCAAGGTTCAACTGGAAGAGCTATGAGGAATTTTCCAAGTCTCACCAGTTAAAGGGCCAGACCATTACGATTTTTGGCCCCTGGCGTGGCGAAGACCAGGCGCTGTTTGAAAGCGTGCTCGAATATTTCCGCCAGGCCACCGGCGCCGACGTCAAATATTCCTCCTCGGAAAATTACGAGCAGCAGATCGTCATCGACACCCAGGCGGGCAGCCCGCCCAATGTCGCCATTCTTGCCCAGCCAGGTCTGGTCGCCGATCTCGCCTCCAAGGGTGCTTTGACGCCGTTGGGTGAGGAGAATGGGCCGTGGCTGAAGGACAATTTCTCCGCAGGCCAGTCCTGGGTCGATCTTGCCACCTTCAAGGGCAAGGACGGTAAGCCGCAGATTTATGGCTTCCCCTACAAGATCGATATCAAGTCACTAATCTGGTATGTGCCTGAGAATTTCGAGGATGCGGGCTATGACGTACCCAAGTCGATGGAAGAACTGAAGGCACTGACCGAAAAGATCGCGGCCGATGGCGGCACCCCCTGGTGCATCGGGCTCGGTTCCGGCGGTGCGACCGGCTGGCCTGCGACCGACTGGGTCGAAGACATGATGTTGCGGCTCTATCCGGCTGACGTCTATGATAAGTGGGTGAAGAACGAGATCAAGTTCGACGACCCGCAAGTGGTCAAGGCCATTGAGGATTATGGCTGGTTCTCGCGCAATCCGAAATTCGTCGATGGCGGCGCGGCGGGCGTGGCCTCCACCGATTTCCGCGATAGCCCGAAGGGTCTGTTTACCTCCCCGCCGAAATGCTACCTGCATCATCAGGCCTCCTTCATTCCGTCCTTCTTCCCGCAAGGCACGGTCGTTGGCCAAGACGTCGACTTCTTCCCGACCCCGAATTATGCCAGCAAGCCGGAACTCGGCAATCCGGTAGAGGGTGCTGGCACCCTGGCGATGATCACCAAGGATTCGCCCGGTGCGCGCGCCTTTATCGACTTCATCAAGACCCCGATCGCCCATGAGATCTGGATGGCGCAGTCCGGCTTCCTGACCGCCTTCAAGGCGGCCAATCAGGATACCTATGCCAACGACCCCTTGAAGAAACAGGGCAAGATCCTGCTGGATGCCACCACGTTCCGGTTTGATGGTTCCGACCTGATGCCGGGCAAGATCGGTGCGGGCGCTTTCTGGACCGCGATGGTCGATTATGCCGGTGGAAAATCTGCCGACGAAGTCGCCAAAGGCATCCAGAAATCCTGGGACGGCCTGAAATAACACCGCAATAGCGCGAGGTATCGCAGCCTGAAACTGCTGCGATATCTGGTGTCCATATCGATCAGACGGGTTGGGAGGCCGGGTCCGTGGAACAGCTTTTATACGCATTGATCACCATCGTTATCGGCGTAGGTGCGGCGCTGGCCTATTTCTTCGGGTCGAACTTCATTCTCGACCGGCTGTTTCCCGCCAATATCCCGGATCTTTCCCGCGCCTCCCGCAATCTGCGGATCGCAGGCCAGATCCGGCCCTGGCTGTTTCTCGGCCCGGCGCTGCTGTCGCTCGGCGTCTATCTGGTCTATCCGCTGTTTTCGTCGATTGCCTATTCGGTCTATGACCGTTCCGGGACCCAGTTTGTCGGTCTCGACAATTACCGCTGGATGATTTTCGATCGCGAATTCCGGGAATCGATCTTCAACAATATCCTCTGGTTGATCGTGGTGCCGACCGGCGCCACCCTGTTCGGTCTGGTGATCGCCGCGCTCACCGACCGGATCTGGTGGGGCAATATCGCCAAGTCGCTGATTTTCATGCCGATGGCGATTTCTTTTGTCGGCGCCTCGGTGATCTGGAAATTCGTCTATGATTACCGCGACGCCAATGCCGAGCAGATCGGCCTTCTCAACGCCATTGTCGTCTGGTTCGGCGGCACACCGCAGGTTTGGATTTCCCTGCCGTTCTGGAACAATTTCTTCCTGATGGTCATCCTGATCTGGATTCAGACCGGTTTTGCCATGGTGCTGCTGTCGGCTGCCCTGCGCGGTATTCCCGAAGAAACCATCGAGGCTGCGGTGATTGATGGCGCCAATCCCTGGCAGATCTTCATGAAGATCAAGGTGCCGCAGATCTGGGGTACGATTGCCGTTGTCTGGACGACGATCACCATCCTGGTGCTGAAGGTTTTCGATATCGTGCTGGCCATGACCAATGGCCAATGGCAGAGCCAGGTTCTCGCCAACCTGATGTTTGACTGGATGTTCCGAGGTGGCGGGGATTTCGGCCGGGGTGCTGCGATTGCCGTTGTCATCATGCTGATGGTGGTGCCGATCATGATCTGGAATATCCGCAATGCACGCCGGGAAATGGGAGGCCATTGAGATGCGCACACGGGTTCTCTCTCCACTGAATATTGCGGTTCATACGACGGTTCTGCTGCTGGTGCTGGTCTGGACCATCCCAACCATTGGCCTGCTGGTGACGTCCCTGCGCGACAAGAACCAGATCGTCGCCTCCGGCTGGTGGACGGCGCTGACCAGTTCCAGCCAGAAAGGCATTTTTCGCGCCCCCGGTGGCGAAGCGCAGCGCCAGGAGGGCGCAGCTTACGTAATATCCGGCAATGTGCTGGAGGGCGGGTCCGGCACGGTCAGTGCATTCGGAACATCCAGCCTGAAGCCGGAGGAATTCGAAGCCGGTGCGACAGCCCAGCTCAAGGACGGCCAAACGTTGACGGTGGCCGCAGACGGTACCTTCAAGCTGACCTCGAATGCATCTTTCGAGGGATCGCGTGGCCAGCGTATTTTCTTCACGGCCGAGCAGCCGCCGCGTTTCAGCCTCGACAACTATCGCACGGTGTTGAATGCCGAGGGCATTGGCAAATCTTTCATCAATTCGCTGACGGTTGCCGTTCCCGCTACCATTATTCCCATTCTTGTGGCCGCCTTTGCCGCCTATGCGCTGGCCTGGATGCCCTTTCCGGGCCGCTCTCTCTTGCTTGCGGGCATTGTTGGCCTGCTGGTTGTGCCGCTGCAAATGTCGCTGATCCCGCTTCTGCGGATCTATAATGATGTCGGGGCGTTTTTCGGGGTGCCGTCCAAGACCTATCTTGGCATTTGGCTGGCACATATGGGTTTTGGCCTGCCACTCGCCATCTATCTCTTGCGCAATTACATCGCCGGATTGCCGCGTGAAATCATGGAATCGGCAAGGGTGGACGGCGCCAGCGATTTCGAGATCTTCATCAAGATCGTCCTGCCGCTGTCCTATCCGGCGCTGGCGTCCTTCGCGATCTTCCAGTTTCTGTGGACCTGGAACGACCTGCTGGTCGCCATGGTGTTTCTGGGGACCGGCAATGACGAACTAGTCCTGACCGGCCGCCTCGTCAACCTGCTCGGTTCGCGCGGCGCTAATTGGGAAATTCTCACGGCCTCTGCCTTCATCACCATTATCGTGCCGCTTTTGGTGTTTTTCGTACTGCAACGCTATCTGGTGCGCGGTCTGCTGGCCGGGTCCGTCAAGGGTGGCTGATCGCGTTTTCGACGGCTTGTTTTCCCTCCCTCCCTAAATCCCCAACAGGCCAAAATTTCCAAGAGGACAGACATTCATGACTGCTGCTTCCGATAGTGTCGCAATGCCGGACAAGGACTGGTGGCGCGGCGCGGTCATCTATCAGATTTATCCCCGCTCTTTCCAGGATTCCAACGGCGATGGTATTGGCGATCTAAAAGGCATCACCGCCCGCCTGCCACATGTGGCAGGCCTCGGTGCCGATGCGATCTGGATTTCGCCGTTCTTCACCTCGCCGATGAAGGACTTTGGTTATGACGTGTCCAATTACGTCGATGTCGATCCAATGTTCGGGACGCTCAACGATTTCGACGCGCTGATTTCCGAAGCCCATCGCCTCGGCATCAAGGTGATGATCGACCTCGTGATCTCCCACACGTCAGACCAGCATGCATGGTTCGTCGAAAGCCGTTCCAGCCGCATCAATGCCAGGTCCGACTGGTATGTCTGGTCCGATCCCAAGCCGGATGGCACGCCGCCGAACAATTGGCTGTCGATTTTCGGCGGGTCTGCCTGGCAATGGGACCCGAGCCGGATGCAGTATTACCTGCACAACTTCCTGACCTCGCAGCCCGATCTCAACATGCATAATCCGCATGTGCAGGAGGCGGTGCTTGATGCTGTCCGGTTCTGGCTGAAGCGTGGCGTTGACGGGTTTCGTCTGGACACCATCAATTTCTACTTTCATGACCTAGCCTTGCGCGACAATCCGGCCTTGGACCCGGAGCGCCGCAATGCGGCGACGGCACCGGCGGTCAATCCCTATAATTTCCAGGAGCATATCTACGACAAGAACCAGGCGGAAAACCTGGAATTCCTCAAGCGCTTTCGCTCTGTCCTGGATGAGTTTCCAGCGATTGCCGCCGTTGGCGAAGTCGGAGACAGCCAATACGGGCTGCAAATTGCCGGGCAATACACGTCGGGCGGCGACAAGATGCAGATGTGCTATGCCTTCGAATTCCTCGCGCCCGATCCGGTCACACCGGCGCTGGTCGCCAATACCCAGAAGGCCTTCCAGGAAGCTGCGCCTGAGGGCTGGGCTTGCTGGGCGTTTTCCAACCATGATGTGGTGCGCCATGTCAGCCGCTGGGGCGCCAACGTTGCCGACCGTGCCGCCTTCGCCAAGCAGATGGCCGCATTGTTGATGACCCAGCGTGGCTCGGTCTGCATCTATCAGGGCGAGGAACTGGGGCTGACCGAAGCCGATATCTCCTTTGAGGACCTGCAGGACCCTTACGGCATCCAGTTCTGGCCGGAATTCAAGGGGCGCGACGGTTGCCGCACGCCGATGGTCTGGGATACGCTGGCCAAGCAGTCCGGTTTCAGCGCCGCCGACAAAACCTGGTTGCCGATTCCGGTCGAGCATAGCCTCAACGCCGTCCATGTCCAGGAGGGGCATGACGACAGCGTGCTGGAACACTATCGGCGTTTCCTGCATTTCCGCAGAACGCAGCCAGCGCTGATCAAGGGCGAGATCGCCTTCCATACGGTCACGGAGACTGCCCTCGTCTATTCCCGTAGCCTGGACGGCGAGACAGTCTTGTGCGGCTTCAATATGTCTGCCGAACCGGCTGAACTGTCTTTGCCGGATGGAAATTGGCAGGCTCTGGAGGGCCATGGTTTTGCCGGGAGTGTCGCAGGCGGCAAGATCAGCCTTCCGGCCTGGGGTGCCTGGTTCGGTCACGGTTAAACATTGAGACTAACAAACGGTCATCTGTCCGGCTCATGGCGAGCCGGGCAGATCCTAAAACGAGGAGGGGGAGGACAATGGCAAGCTTGGTCCTGAAAGACATCCGCAAGGCCTATGGACAGGTCAAGGTGCTGCACGGCATCGATCTTGAAATCGCCAAGGGCGAGTTCGTGGTGTTTGTCGGTCCGTCCGGCTGCGGCAAATCCACGCTTTTGCGGATGATTGCCGGACTGGAGGACATTACCAGCGGCGAGATGCGCATCGACGATCAGATCGTCAATGACGTGCCGCCCTCCAAGCGCGGCATCGCCATGGTCTTTCAGTCCTATGCGCTGTACCCGCATATGACCGTCTATGATAATATGGCCTTCGGCATGCGGATCGCCGGTGAAGACAAACAGGAAATCGAACGGCGGGTGCGCGCCGCCGCCGCCATCCTGCAATTGGAACCCTATCTTGATCGCTTGCCCAAGGCTTTGTCGGGCGGCCAGCGCCAGCGTGTGGCCATTGGCCGGGCGATCTGCCGAGATCCGAAAGTCTTTCTGTTCGACGAACCGCTCTCCAATCTCGATGCCGCTCTTCGTGTCGCAACCCGGATTGAAATAGCCCGTCTGCACGAGCAGATGTCCGATACAACGATGATTTATGTCACCCATGATCAGGTCGAGGCGATGACGCTGGCCGACCGGATTGTCGTGTTGTCGGCGGGCCGGATCGAACAGGTCGGCGCGCCGCTGGAGCTTTACGAGCGCCCCGCCAATCTGTTCGTTGCCCAGTTTATCGGTTCGCCCGCCATGAACATCCTGCCGGCCACCATCGTTGAGGCGGGGTCTGAAACGTGTATCGCGCTCAAGGATCGTTCAACCCTGTCGGTGCCGATTGCTGTGCCTACAGAAGATGCGGGCAAGGCGGCCAGTTTCGGGGTGCGGCCGGAAGATCTGACCATTGCCGCCGAAGGTCCGGCGCTGTTTGAAGGTACAGTTTCCCTGGTCGAGGCCCTGGGCGAGGTGACAATGCTCTATGTCGACGGCCCGGTCGAGGGGCAGCCGGTGGTGGTGAAACTCCCGGGCATTGCCAAGGTTGCCAGGGGCGAGCGGCTGCGCTTTGCGGCAGATAGTGAAAAGCTACATCTTTTTGATGCGCAGGGGCAAAGCTACAAGCGTTAATCGCGCTTGATTTCCCATGCATTAACTATGGTAAAAAAGGCAGGCTCGCCAAGGGGGCGGGCAAGCCGGTTTCTCCATTTTCTGTTAAGCTCGTTCCCCTAGCCTGTGTCCAGTGAGGGCGTGAATGGGGTAAGCGTTATGAGTACGGCAGCTGGTCAATCAAATTACCTGCGCAGGGAAGAGTCCTTCATGTATGACCGGGAAGGCCGGTTTCGCATGGAAGACACCATGAATTCCGGGCGCTTGGAATATACCGAGAAAGGCATGAGCCATATGGCGTCGCGCCGGTGTGACATCATCCGTATTTCTCAAAGCGGCGCGCTGATTTCCCTGCTGACGCAATTCAATCTTCCCAAGCAATTCTACCTGGACATTCCCGATGCCCGTATCAACAAGGTGGGCGGCCTGTTGATGAAGACCTTTTCCAACAATACCGCCGAGATTCGTTTCCTGAGGTTGTTGACGCAGAAGGAACTGGATCGAATTTTCGTGTTCAGCACCCATCCGGCCCATCGTGACCGGGTTTTGGATGTCCGCACCTGGTAATGACAGCAGGCGAGGCAATTTTGGCCAGTAAGCGCTTTGTACGGTAGCGTACCAAACTTTAAATATCAGAGACGTTGGCGGGGAGCATCAGCTCCCCGTTTTGCTGTTTGCCGGAGAGCTGCTTCGGGCAGTTGGATGGGATGTCCATTCCTTTTCTTATATCTCAACCGATTGATAATATTGAAGATCAGGAGCAGCATCCATATCGATGCGCTATGTGCCTTGACGTTCAGGTCCTAAGCCTCATCCGGGAGTTTGTGCAGTTCAGCCTTAAAGGCTCGCTCCTGCGCGCAGCGATAAAAATGCCGCAAGTCCGTGGTGTTTCCTCTCTCCGCACGAATATGAGACATTGCGATGATAAAAACCGGGTTTTGTAAACCCTTTGGTTACCAAGTTTCTTCATCCTTTAAAGACAGTCGGTGCTTGTTGCCGATGGACTGGGTCTTCTGGACCGGATCTTCAGGGCGATGGTCTCAGGCGCGGCAAGCATTTGAGACAGTTGCACTCTCTTGAAGGCGGGGATGCTTGGCTATCCTCCAGCCTTGGTAAAAAGTTGCGGCGTTGAGCCGCCAGCCGCTGACCGGCTGTTTGGGTACGAGTTGTGAGTATGGCGTTCGCGGTCGATTTCTTTCCCAGCACTGGCAGGTCTGGCACCGGAAGCTCAGGGCGTGCAAAATCCGTCCTGGTTCCCAGGCTGATGTCCGGCGCGGCGCTTGTCGGCGGTAGCCTTGCCGCCGGTCTTTGGGTCGCCGTGGCATTCGGCACTCTGCACGGTGTTGGGTTTTCACAGACCTCTGTCTCTGCTCCCTTTTCGAGAGATATGGCCGCGGAATTCCGCAACAGCCTGGTCTTGCCAAAGCCGCCTGTGGCGGCGGTAAGGCGGGACGAAGTCCGATCTGCCCAGGTGGTGAAGGAAAAGATGGCGCAGGTCCGCCACGAAATCGCGGCTCTGTCCACGCCGGTTTCCAGGCCGCTTGACCTCGCAGGACGCGCAATTCTCGAACAGGCGCTGGCCGTCTCCATCGCCGAGCGGGCATTGGCGCAACGCTGGAGCAGTGATACGGGCAGCCAGGTCGCCGAGGCCGCGCAGCCTGCCCAACCAACCGCGATGCCGCCGCAGCAGGTCGCAGAAGCGATTCTCAAGACAGCGCCGCCACTTGGTCAGCTAAACCAGACCTTGTCCGCGCAATTGCAGCCGGTCGCAACCGCCCTGGTCGCCGACCGCAGCCGCGATTCTGTCGCGCCTTCGCAGGCTGGACCCGTGACGATTGCCTCGAGTGAGCCACCCGCCGCCAAGCCGATGCAGGTGGCTATGCTGCCGGATGTGGTGCCAGCACCGATCAACCGACCGAAGAGCGACCCTTTCCGCGAAGTTCTGGTTGCGCCCAAGCCTGAGACCGACGCTGATACCGAAACCTCCGCCCGGCCACAGCCAAAGACCATTCCGCTAAAATCTGCACCGGAAAAAACCGCGCCGAAGACGGTGATGGCCTATGCCCGCTCGCAGGAGGTGATGGACGACGATGAAAGCCCGTCGATCTTCCGCAAGCGCGCCTCGTTGCCCGGTCGCGGCAGCGGTGTCGCCGTCTATGATATTTCCAGCGCTACGGTCTATATGCCGAATGGTGAAAAGCTGGTGGCCCATTCCGGCCGTGGCGAAAATCGCGATAATCCACGCTCCGTCCATATCAAGAACCGTGGTGCGACCCCGCCCAATGTCTATCGGCTGACCCTGCGTGAAAGCCTGTTCCATGGTGTCGAGGCCTTGCGGATGACGCCGGTTGGCGGCAACAATATGTATGGCCGTGATGGCTTCCTCACCCATACATTCCTGCTGCGGGTGCGCGGCGATTCCAGTGGCTGCGTGGTGTTCCAGGAATATCCGCGCTTCCTGGCCGCCTACAAGCGCGGCGACATCAAGACGCTGATCGTGGTTCCAACCGTGGCCGAACTGCCGAAATACATGGCAAAGCTGTAATACGAACAAAACCGCTAAAAATGATCACGCCGCGCTGGCACCATCGCGGCGTTTTCGCATTCAAGCCAGATGCTGGAAGGCCAGGATGGCGCAGGTGACCGTGATGGCACCGCCGATGCGGGTGGCGATCTGCGAAAACGGCATCAGGCTCATCCGGTTGGCGGCGGTCAGAATGGCGATATCGCCGGTGCCGCCCTGGCCGCTGTGACAGCCGACCACAACGGCGACATCGATGGGAAACATCTTGACGAGGCGGGCGGACAGAAATCCGGTGCCGATCAATGTCAGCACGGTGCTGACCACCGTGACCACCGTTTGCAGGGTAAAGGCGCTGATAAAGGATTGCCACGGCGTGTAGGAAATCCCCATGGCAAACAGCAGGGGCCAGGTCACGATGCGCGAGAAAAACGCGTAAACTTCTCGTCCGCCGTCTTCCAGGCTTGGCGAGACCAATTGACCCAGCTTGGCAATCACCACCAGAAACAGCATGGTGATCGGGGCTGGAAAATCCAGAAGCCGCTGGGCGAGAACACCCACCAGATAGAAGGTGATGATGGTGACGCCAGCCGTGGCAATCATCGCGCGGTCGACCGGTTGTTCACCCGGCTTTTTGCCGTTGATGTCGATATTCAGCAGGCCCGCCTGCAACCGGCCTTCGCCGGTGAGGTGAGGATAGCGTTTGCCGAGCACATTCAGCAGGCCGCAAATCACCACCGCTGTAAAACTGCCCAGCATGACGACGGGAATAATCTGCGCGAAAATCTCGTTCTGCGGCTGAGACAGAACGCCGGAATAGCCCATGGACAGCGGGATTGCGCCTTCGCCCAGGCCTCCTGCCATGATGGGCAGGACGACGAAAAACAGGCTATGCTCGACGGTCATCCCCATGATGACGCCGACCAGGGTACCAACCAGCATGGCAGTTATTGAGCTGATCGCCAAAGGCACGAAAATCTTGAAAAAACCGGCAATCAGCACGCTACGATCCATGCTGAGGATGCTGCCGACAATGATGGCGGCAATATACATATAGAGGAAATTGGAGCTCTTGACGAAACTGTCAATCGCTTCAGCGACCGGCGGCGGAATGATGCCGTAAAATACCATGGCAGACGGCACGACAAAACACAGGATCGCCGCTCCGCCCATCATGCCGAGCCATGGCAGCCAGCGACCCAGCTGCATGAAGAAGAAGCCACCAAACGACAGAATGGCAATCGACATGGTCAGGTCGGAGGGCACTTTGCCGGTGGCGGCGAAGGCTGCAATCAATACGAAGAGAAGAATATAAATTGGAACGGGAACGACGCCGATCTTCATATCGACGATCCGCCACCATTGTTCACGCCAGCCATTGGCCGGTCCTGGTTGAAGAGGTGTGTTATCCTGCAATCGTTCGTTTTTTTCACCGGTCTGTGACGGCCGTGAATTATGATCGCTATCTGAAATTGATGACACTATGAACTCCTGTCTACTGCATAACTCCTTCAGTCGAAATCGATTTAAGGAGGAAATTATGCAGAAAATTTAATGTGTTACAGCATCGTATCGTTGGGAAGGCGTGCGACCCTGTAACGTCTGGGGTCCGTTTTATAGGAGCTGGCACAAAGGTAAATTAAAAAAAACCGGAGGTGTGAAGGGCGTTTATTCCATTGGAATAGCCGGGGAGCGCTTGTCCCCCCGGCATATCCTCTGAAACATATCTCCTGATCAGGCGGCGCGCCGCATGCCCTGGTCGGCCTTGTGGACCCTGAACTGCGAGATCAGGTTGAGCAGGTTGACGGTTTCCTCGGCCAGTTTCGATGTGCTGGCAGCAGCTTCCTCGACCATGGCGGCGTTTTGCTGGGTCATCTGGTCCATCTGGTTGACGGCGGTATTGACCTCGCTGAGACCGGTCGATTGCTCGTTGGCAGCCGTGGCAATCGAGGTGACCTGGGTGGAAATGCCGATGACCTTTTGCTGGATTTCCTTCAGCGCTTCCCCGGTGCCGGTGACCAGCCTCACGCCTGTTTCCACTTCATTCGACGATTTGGTAATCAGCGCCTTGATGTCCTTGGCAGCGGTGGCCGACCGCTGCGCCAGTTCGCGGACTTCCTGCGCGACAACCGCAAAGCCCTTGCCGGCCTCGCCAGCGCGGGCAGCCTCAACCCCGGCGTTCAGGGCCAGAAGGTTGGTTTGGAAAGCAATCTCGTCAATCACATTGATGATCTGGGTGATTTCGTTGGAGGCTTGCTCGATACGGCTCATGGCGGCTGTCGCGTCCTGGACGACATTTGCGGATTGCTCGGCAAAATGACGGGCTTCAGAGACCATTTTGCTGGATTCCTGCGCCCGCTCGGTCGAGGTTTTGACCGCTACGGTGATTTCTTCCAGGGCCGACGAAGTCTCTTCCAGCGAGGCCGCCTGGGTCTCTGTCCGCCGAGACAGATCGTTGGAGGCCTGGCGGATTTCGTCGGCGCCGCCGTTGATGACATCTGCGGATTGGCGCACCTGTTCCATCAGCAGCCGCAGCTTGGTCATGGTGTCATTGACATTGGTTTGCAGTTCGGCAAACACACCTTGATATTTGCCGTTCATGGCTTCCGTCAGGTCGCCATTGGAAAGGGCGGACACGACGCGCCTGGTCTCTGCTATGCCCTTATCCACGGAGTCGACCAGCGTGTTGACGTTATGGGCAAAGGCGTCCAGATCCGGATTGTCGTAGTGCTTGGTAATGCGGCTGGTGAAATTACCGGCGACCGCTGCTGAGACGACTGTGGCAATATCGGATTGCAGATCGGCATTTTTCTGCTGCAAGGCAGCTTCCTGGGCGGCCAGCTGGCGAATTTTGATGGCATTCTGCTTGAAGACATTGACGGCCTTGGCCATCAGCCCAACCTCGTTATCGTATGCGAGGCCCGGAATATCGGTTTCCAGTTGGTTGTCGGCCAGCTTGCCCATGGCCGAGGTGATCGCAAAAATCGGGCGGCTGATGCTGCGGGCGATTATGAAAGCCAGCACGGAGGCGAGGATCAGGGCGAGTGCGGCGACAATAATGGCGGTGGTGATCGAATCGCGCATTGTCTCATCGATGCGAGGGCCGAGCGTGTCCTGCTCCTTCTTCAGGATCAGTTTCAAATCCTCGGTTTCCTTGCCCAGTTTTGGACCAACGACGTTCATGACATCGGTGATGACGGCATTGCGCTTGGTGATGACCGCCTGGGTCTTTTTCAAGTCACCGATATAGGTGTTGAGATCATCCAAACTGGCCTTGAACTGCTGGAGGCGGTCCGGGCTGGTAATGGCGGCGGTAACGGCGCTGCTGTTGGCCAATGCATCCTGGCCTGCCGCCAGCGCATTTTCAAAATCCTTGGTTTCGTTGTTCAACAGGTATTTTGCAGTGGCCAAGCGCATGACAAATGTCGAGGTTTGGAACACGCTGGCTTCATAGGCCGCCTCGGTGTTGCCAGTCCTGTCAAAATCAGCAAGAATGTCATTCATGGATTTCTGGAGCTTCGGCCCGATGACATCGAGGCTTTCATCTACAAGTTTGTCGCGTTCCGTTTGTGCGGCGACCACGGCTTTGAAGCCATTTTCATAATCTGAAACTGCGGTCGTAAACCCTGAAGTCGCAGTCTTTTCCACATCTGTGCGCGCCATGCCTGCGAGCGTGACGGCGCTCTCCTTGACGGTGGCCAGGCGCCTATCAAAAGCGGTAAGATTCTCGGCAGACTGGGTGGTTTGATATTTCGTGAAGGCCAGCCGGGCCTCCAGCATGTTTGCCTGCACGCGGCCCGCTTCATTGGTCAGCCGGGCAATACTGCGATAATCCGAGAAATCGGATTGATTGCCGGTGTTCGAGTACACCGACATCCCTGCAATTGTAATGAGTATGGCAATGATGATGCCAAAACCACCATAGATCTTGTGGTTGAGTTTCATATTGTCAAGCATGGCTCAGTGTCCTCGTTTGTTTCAAGAGCATTTTCCGTCATTTTGCACTGTAAATTAATAAAAACTAATGTAGAGAAAAAGAAATTAAATAATTGTGAAGCAGTCAGCCGTCGAGATTTATCGGCAAGTAAAACCGCTCGATAAATAGAAATACTGTCATTTTCGTCCCGGTCTGGAATATGGGATGAAATCGAATCTGGTAGTGTGACTGGAGAGTATTTGTATTTACTTATAATTATCTAATAAAAAAACTAAAAATTTATGAATAATGAAAACACAAAAATAAAATGTGAAGCTTAGAAAAGAATAGCTATTTTTATATTCAATTATCGATTGAAAACTAAAGTTGAGATAAAAATGATTTACGTATTAAAAACAATTTTAGAAGTCGGGCCGCGTGTTGCATATGCGAATAAATCTAGTATATTTTGAATATGAGATATTTAGTGTTTTCAACGAGAGGATGCAGCGCATCTTTGAGCTTTCGTATAATATAGGTAGCAGTAACGCCCTCGCATTGTTGTGGGCGCAGTTGCATCGCAATAGCCATGGCTCTTTGCCAAGAGCAGCATTGCATATATCATCATTGGTTGAATCGGCTGCCCGTGAAAATCACCTAGGGTTGTGAATTCATTTGACCTAGAGAACATGATGCTATGAGTGCGTCCTTAGACAACTCTGGTCGGCATCATAAACTTGACGTACAACAAGGCTTGACTGTGATGCCGGTCGAGTTCGCCGGTCATGCTCCCATGATTTTCGCCCACAGGGTCATCGCTTCTGAATGCTATTCGCGATGATGGCTGCTGCATAATTCCTTAAATTGGAATCGATTAAGGAGAAAATTATGCAGCAGATTTAAAGCGTTACAGCGCCGTGCGTTTTATAAAACGCACGGCGCTGTAACGTCTCTTGTTTTCGGAAAAACTGGTTTCCACTTTTCCTAAGGCAAACTCTAGAACAGCACGCTGGCACCCTGGTCTGCGGGGCCTGCAATCCGGCGCAGCGGGGCAAACAGTTCACGTCCCATGCCGAAGTCATTATCCGCCAAGTCGATGACTTCAGGGCTGCGACCGGCAAATTCCGCGGCATCGACAAGCACTTCCAGCGTTCCGGCCACGGCATCGAGACGGATCATGTCGCCATCGCGGATCTTGGCAATTGGCCCGCCATCGACGGCTTCCGGCGTGACGTGAATGGCGGCTGGCACCTTGCCAGACGCGCCGGACATGCGTCCGTCCGTCACCAGCGCCACCTTGAGGCCACGGTCCTGAAGCACGCCAAGCGACGGGGTCAGTTTGTGCAGTTCCGGCATGCCATTGGCTTTCGGCCCCTGGAAACGCACCACGGCAATGAAGTCGCGGTTCATCTTGCCGGCCTTGAAGGCATCCTGCATGTCCTGCTGGCTGTGGAACACCATGGCAGGTGCCTCGACGATGTGGCGCTCCGGCTTGACGGCGGAAATCTTGATCACCGCCTTGCCCATATTGCCGGTCAGCATTTTCAAGCCGCCATTCGCCTGGAACGGTGCTTCGATCCGCGACAACACTTTCGGATCGGCGCTCTCTTCGGGCGAGGGCTGGCGGTCTACGGTGCCGTCGGCGTTCAGATGCGGCTCGATCGTATAGGCGGCAAGCCCCTGGCCATAGACGGTGCGCACATCATCATGGACGAATCCGGCGCGCAGCAATTGCTTGATCAGAAAGCCCATGCCACCGGCGGCGTGAAAATGGTTCACATCCGCAGATCCGTTCGGATAGACGCGGGCGAGAAGCGGAATGATGTCGGAGAGGTCGGAAATATCCTGCCAGCTGAGCAGAATGCCCGCCGCACGGGCCATGGCGATCAGGTGCATGGTGTGATTGGTGGAGCCGCCCGTGGCATGCAGGCCGACCACGCCATTGACGATGGAGCGCTCGTCGATCATCTCGCCTGACGGCGTATAGTCATTGCCAAGCGCGGTAATCGCCAGCGCCCGCTTGGTGGCTTCACGGGTCAACGCATCGCGCAGCGGCGTGCCGGGATTGATGAAGGAGGCACCGGGCATGTGAAAGCCCATGATTTCCATCAGCATCTGGTTGGAATTGGCGGTGCCGTAGAAGGTACAGGTGCCGGGTCCGTGATAGGATTTGGATTCGGCTTCCAGCAATTCGGCCCGGCCCACCTTGCCCTCGGCATAGAGCTGGCGAATCCGGGTCTTTTCGTCATTCGGCAGGCCCGTGGTCATCGGCCCGGCCGGAATAAACACGGAAGGGAGATGACCGAATGTCAACGCAGCAATCATCAGGCCGGGGACGATCTTGTCGCAGACGCCGAGAAACACCGCCGCGTCGAACATGTTATGCGACAGGCCGATGCCAGCCGCCATGGCGATCACATCGCGGGAAAACAGCGAAAGCTCCATGCCGGGCTGGCCCTGTGTGACGCCATCGCACATGGCGGGTACGCCGCCTGCCACCTGTGCGACGCCGCCCACTTCGCTGGCCGCCTGACGGATCAGGGACGGATAGGTCTCAAACGGCTGATGCGCCGAGAGCATATCGTTATAGGCGGTGATGATACCGAGATTGGGGACGGTGTCGCCAGCAAGTGCGGCCTTGTCCCCGGGGGAACAGACCGCAAAGCCATGGGCGAGATTGCCACAGGCTAAAGAGCCACGGTTCACGCCCTTGCCAGCGGCCCGGCGAACGCGATCCAGATAGGCTTCGCGGGTCGGCTTGGAGCGCTCGACAATGCGCTTGGTGATGGTTTCGATACGGTGATCGGCACTCATGGAAAGCATCCTTCCTGAAAAGGGCAGGGGCGGCGACCTTGGCGCTTGTTAAAGCGCTGCGGTCGCCCGCGCTATTGGGCCTCGTTCGTCAAGGCCGCATCGCTTTTGATACCAGCCTGGCTATCAGGGCGTTCTGATCGAGATCAGGGCGCCCAGTAAATATCGACAGGCGTCTCGGCCCGGGCCAATACGGCGCGAACAGGCATTTCGGTCTCGTCCGTGCCTGCCAGCGCCTTGTCCAGCACCGCCTGTTTTTCCGCGCCTTCGATATGGACGATCAGCAGACCGGCATCGGCGAGACTGGAAAAAGACAGGGTCAGCCGTGGCTCGCCAGCACCCGGCGCTTCCATGGTGATCACTCTGGGCGGAAGCGTCAGATCAAGCGCGTCTTCCAGATTGTCGCCACCGGGAAAGAACGAGGCGGTGTGGCCATCGGTTCCCATGCCGAGGATAACCACGTCGAGTGGCGTGCCGAGGTCGGACACCGCGTCGCTCGCCACCGCAGCAGCAGCCTCGATGGTCTCTTCCGGCGAATAGAGCGGCACGAATTCGGCCTCGGCGGCCTGGTTTTTCAACAGATGCGTGGCGACCAGCAAATGGTTGGAGCGGGGATTGTCCTCAGGCACGAAACGCTCGTCGACCAGCGTCACCGAGACCTTATCCCAGTCCAGCGCCTTTTGCGACAGCGCCTCGAAGAAGGCCTTGGGGGTGGACCCGCCGGAGACGGCCAGCGACGCTGCACCGGAGGCGGTAATTGCCTCCGTCAGCGCTGCGGCCACACGGTCGGCCAGCGCTGTTGCCAGCGCCGCGCCAGTGTCAAAGCTATGCAATGTATGCGCCATGATGCCAATGCCCTCAGTCATTCTCGTGCCAGGTGCGACCGTCACGCTCGATCAGCGCGATGGCCTGGCTCGGACCCCAGGTGCCGGACGTATAGCCCTGCGCCCGCTGGCCAATTTCTTCCCAGCTCTTCAGGATCGGATCGACCCAGTTCCAGGCCGCTTCCACTTCGTCGCGGCGCATGAACAGCGTCTGGTTGGAGCGGATCACGTCCATCAGCAGCCGTTCATAGGCGTCCGGATTGCGCACGCCGAAGGATTCGGCAAAGCTCATATCCAGCGGCACATGACGCAGGCGCATGCCGCCCGGACCTGGGTCCTTGATCATCAGCCATTGCTTGACGCCCTCATCCGGTTGCAGGCGAATGACCAGCTGGTTGGCCTCGATACGGCCGACATCGCCGAAGATCGAATGCGGGATCGGCTTGAACTGGATGACGATTTCCGAAACGCGGCCCGCCAGACGCTTGCCGGTGCGCAGGTAGAACGGCACGCCCGCCCAGCGCCAATTGTTGATCTCGGCCTTGATGGCGACGAAGGTTTCCGTGTCGGATGTGTCGCCCAGCTCTTCCGTGTAACCCTTGACCGCACCGCCTGCCGAAGCCCCGGCTTTGTACTGGCCGCGAACGGTCATTTTTTCGACATTGGAGGCATCAATTGGCTTCAGCGCCCGCAGCACTTTCAGCTTTTCGTCGCGCAGCGCCTCTGAGTTCATCGAGGACGGGGCTTCCATGGCGACGAGGCAGAGCAATTGCAGGATATGGTTCTGCACCATGTCGCGCAACGCGCCTGCCTTGTCGTAATAGGTGACGCGGCCTTCCAGCCCGACGGATTCGGCCACGGTGATCTGCACATGGTCGATATGGGCGGAATTCCACAGCGGCTCATAGAGCGCATTGGCAAAGCGCAGCGCCATCAGGTTCTGCACGGTTTCCTTGCCGAGATAATGGTCGATGCGGAAGATCTGCTCTTCCTTAAACACCTTGCCGATTGTGTCGTTCAGCGCCTGCGCCGAGGCGAGATCGCGGCCGATCGGCTTTTCCACCACGATGCGGGTGGATTTGGTGATCAGCTTGTGATCGCGGATCTTGTCGGCAATATCGCCGAAAATCGACGGGGACACGGCGAGATAGAAGGCGCGTACGATGTCCTTGCCGGTGTCCAGCAGCTTTTTCAGCGTATCCCAGCCCTTGTCAGCCTTGGCATCGACCGAGACGTAATGCAGCCTGTCGAGAAAGCGCTTGACCTGGCTCTCTTCCAATTCATCGGGCTTCAGAAATTCCTTCAGGGCCTTATGAGCGAATTCGCGGTATTCCGCGTCCGTCATCGGCGAGCGGGACGCCCCGATGATCCGGGTCGGCTCTGTGAGCTGGCCGGCCAACTGGCGGTGATAAAGGGCCGGCAGAAGCTTGCGCTCGGCAAGATCCCCGGTGCCGCCAAAGACGACATAGTCAAAGGGTTCGACAGGAATAATCTGGCTGCTCATACGGGCATCTCTCATTCATGGCCATCGGCTAGGCTGATGGGCAAGGCTGTTGGATCGGGTTATAATTCAATCGATTTAAAAAAGCCAGTCCTAGCGTTTCTAAAACGCCCCACCTTTCTAAAACGCTTCACCTTCTAAAACGAAAGCGTGAATAGCGTTCCTTCAAAAACGGTCGCGCAGGGCATACCAGCTGAGCGCCAGGAACAGAAGCGGCGAGCGTAGCCGGGACCCGCCTGGGAAAGCCGGAACCTTTAACTCCTTCAACAGGTCCAACTCGCTGGTTTCTCCCAGAACCGATTTGGCAAACAGCGTACCGCAATAGTTTGACAACATCACGCCATGGCCGGAATAACCCGCGACGGAAATCACCCCCGGCATGACCTCGCGGGCAAAGGGTTGGCGGTTCATGGTGATGCCGACCGAGCCGCCCCAGGCATGGGTCATTTCGATGCCATCAAGGGCCGGATAGATCTCGGTGATCTGGCGGCGGATATGGTCGGAAATGTCGCGCGGGCTGTCGGCGGTATAGGCCTCGCGTCCGCCAAACAGCAATTGCCCGTCGCGGGTCTTGCGGAAATAGCGCACCACGAACCGGCTGTCGGCGACCGCTTCCGAGCCGGGCAGGATGTCCGGAAAATCCTTGAGCGGCACGGTGGCACCAATGAAGGAGCGGATCGGCATGACATGGGCCGCCGTCACCGGCTCCAGATTGCCGATATAGGCATTGGTGGCGATCAGCACATGGCGGGCGGTAATCGTGCCTTTCGGCGTTTCGATCATGGTTCTGCCGCCGCTTTGGGCAATCGATGTGGCCTTGGTCATTTCATGCAGGCGGGCACCGGCATTCTTCGCCACCTTCGCCAATCCCACCAGCAGTTTCAGCGGATGGATATGGCCGGTGCCGATGTCGCGGATGCCGCAGTAATAGGCGGAAGAGCCAAGCCGCGCCGCCGTTTCCTCGCGGTCCATGAAATGCATATGCGGATAATTGAACCGTGTGGCGGCAATCTCGACGCTCTTGCGATACTCCTTGTCCTTGCCGCGCTTGTGCTCGACATTCAGCTGGCCGGGCATGAACTCCATGTCGATCTGGTGCTCGCGGGCAAAATCCAGAATATAGCGCTTGGCGTGTTCGGCCATATCGAACAGCGCCTTGGCGCGCTCAAAACCAAATTCGGCTTCAAGCTCCTCCGGCCAGGCGCGCTGGCCGGTGCCGAACTGGCCGCCATTGCGCCCCGAGCCACCATCACCGAACCGACCGCCTTCGATCAGCACCACGCTGACCCCGGCGCGTGCCAGCGTATAAGCCGCCTGCAAGCCGGTATAGCCGCCGCCGACAATGGCGACATCGGTGGTGGTCGAACCATCCAGCGGTTCGTATTCAGGGCGTTCGCCCACGGTGGCCTGATACCAGGAAAGGCCGGGTGCAATCGGGCTTTGCCACATGCGAAGCTCCTTTTTGAACGCTGCAAGGCGGCCCGCCTGGGACAAGCGGGCGCCATGACAGCTGTATGGATCAGACGTTCAGCAGCAGGAATTCACGCTCCCAGGGACTGATCACCTGCATGAAGGTCTCGAATTCGCCGCGCTTGACGCCCGCATAGATATCGATGAAGGCGCGGCCGAACACGGTTTCGAAATCCGGCTCGCTTTCCAATAGGGCGACGGCTTCCAGCAGGCCGCGCGGCAGCTCGATGGAGCCTTCATTGGCGGTATCGGCCGTCGGTGCGGTCGGCTCGATTGCTTTCAAGATTCCGAGATAGCCGCAGCCGAGCGAGGCGGCCAGCGCCAGATAGGGGTTGGAGTCCGAACTCGGCAGCCGGTTTTCCACCCGCCGCGCCGCCGCATCGGAAATCGGCACCCGGAAGGCCGTGGTGCGATTGTCATAGCCCCAGGCATTGTTAACCGGGCAGGCCATATCGGGCGTCAGGCGGCGATAGGAATTGACATAGGGCGCCATCATCACTAGCGAATTCGGCACATATTTCTGCATACCGCCGATGAAGTGGAAAAATTCTGACGACGGCGAACCATCGGCCTTGGAGAAGATATTGCGGCCGGTTTCGATATCCACCACCGATTGGTGGATATGCATGGCAGACCCCGGCTGGCCCTGCATCGGCTTTGCCATGAAAGTCGCGAAGATCCCGTGCTTCAGGGCGGCTTCACGAATGGTGCGCTTGAACAGGAAGACCTGGTCGGCCAGCTCGATCGGATCGCCGTGCCGCAGGTTGATTTCCAGCTGGGCCGGGCCTTCCTCATGAATCAACGTGTCGATTTCCAGGCCCTGCTTGGCCGAGAAATGGTAGATATCATCGATCAACTCGTCGAATTCGTTGATCCCGGCAATCGAATAGCCTTGGCCGCCGATGATCGACCGGCCAGACCGGCCTTTCGGCGGATGCAGCGGGTAATCCGGGTCCTCGTTCTTGGCGACCAGATAGAATTCGATTTCCGGGGCGACGACCGCCTTCCAGCCCTTTTTCTCATAGAGGCTGAGGACGTTCTTCAGCACGTTGCGCGGCGTATAGCTGACATCCTCGCCTTCGGTGCCGACAATGTCGCAGATCACCTGCGCGGTCGGATCGGTCTCCCAAGGCACGACCGACAGCGTCGAAAGGTCCGGCAGCAGCTTGATGTCGCTATCGCGGCTGTCATAGCGGAAATTGCCGGTTTCATCAGGATATTCGCCTGAAATCGTGTGGCGATAGAGCGCTGATGGCAGGGCCAGCGAGGTATTGCTGGTGAATTTCGAGCTCGGCATCATCTTGCCGCGCGGCACACCGGCCAGATCCGGCGTGATGCATTCGATATCCTCGATGCCGCGGGAGCGCAGCCAGGAGGCCGCTTCTTTCCAGGTCTTGACCCCGCGTGTCGGGCTGATATCTGGGGGAATGCCTGCTTTTTTGGACGCCGCGCCCTTGGGTCTGAGCATTGTCTTTTTTGCAGGCATGTCTCACCGGATCTGTGTTGATAATGATGCCATCATATCCGCCTCGCTGGAATTGGCGAGGGTGAATATGCAATTGACATCGCTTTGCCGATCGAAAACACAACAGACATGGCGATGATGACGAGGACATGACATTGGAAAAACGGGTGGATGTGGTGGTGATCGGGGCAGGGGCCGCCGGCATGATGGCGGCGATCCGGGCTGGCCAGCGGGGCCGGTCTGTGGCCGTGCTTGATCACGCCAAGGCGCCGGGCGAAAAGATCCGCATTTCCGGCGGCGGGCGCTGCAATTTCACCAATGTCAATGCCGGACCAAAGAACTACATCAGCGCCAATCCGCATTTTGCCAAATCGGCGCTGGCCCGGTTCACGCCCACCGATTTCATCGCCATGGTTGAGCGCCACCGGATCGGCTGGCATGAAAAAACCCTTGGGCAATTGTTCTGCGATGACAGCGCCAAGGATATTATCCGCATGCTGCTGGAAGAGATGCGCGCCGCCGGTGCCAGGCTGCATTTGCAGACCGACATCCGCGCCGTGGAAAAGACGCTGGACGGTTTTCGCGTCGAGACCTCTGACGGCACCATCGCCTGCCAATCGCTGATCATCGCCACCGGTGGCAAATCCATCCCGAAAATGGGCGCAACCGGCTTTGCCTATCGGCTGGCCGAACAGTTTGGCATTGACCTAGTCGAGACCCGCCCGGCATTGGTGCCGCTGACGCTGGAGCCGGGACTGCTGGAGGAACTGGCGCCGCTGTCCGGCATGGCTGTCGATACACGGGTGCGTCATGGCAAGACCGAATTTCGCGAGGCACTGCTGTTTACCCATCGCGGTCTAAGCGGCCCGGCCATCCTGCAAATCTCCTCCTATTGGCGCGAGGGCGAGGCAATCACCCTGTCGCTGCAACCGGAGCTGGATTTTCTGGATCTGCTGAAAACCGCCCGACGCGACAATGGCCGTCAGGCGGTGCAGACGGTTTTGGGCCAATATCTGCCGAAGCGGTTGGCGCAATATTGGACCGAGCGCCATGGACTGGAAAAGCCGCTTGCCGACCTGTCCGACAAGGTTTTGGCAAGCATTGCTGATGCCTTGCGCAACTGGCAGATCAAACCGGCGGGATCGGAAGGCTACCGCACCGCCGAGGTGACCCTGGGCGGCATCGATACCCAGGCGCTGGACTCCAAGACCATGCAGGCCAAGGCGGTGCCGGGTCTTTATTTTATTGGCGAGGCCGTCGATGTGACGGGATGGCTGGGTGGCTATAATTTTCAATGGGCCTGGGCGTCGGGCCATGCAGCGGGCCTTGCGGCGTAATATTTGTCATCCTAGTGGAATGAATTTGACATTTGATACCCCCTTGCGGCACCGTCGAGGATCAAATGTCAAATTCTTAAATTCCACTAGAAACAGAGACTTGCTAGTGGTCCTGAAGATTCCGACATTTGCTCTCGAGGGTGCTGCAAACGGATGCAAATGTCGGAATCGGACCACTAGCGCGACGATACGATTTGTTTACCGCAATTGTGTCCTGCATGGTCAAGTCTTGCGTCACGCCGCATTCCCGCCACCATCTTTCAATAGTTGTTAATATACCTCAGTCATCGTGATCTTCCGCCTCGTTGTTTTGCTGTTTTTCGGGACGGGTTAGGGTTACGATCAAGGTCGGGGTGATTCCCCGCTTAACTTTTGGAAAGTGCTGCCAATGAACAGACCCATCCGGAAGGCCCGCGCCATTGCTATCGCCAAGGCGCGTGACGATCAGAACAAACTTATCCTGCGCAGCGCTGGCCTCGGCCTGATGGCCTGCTTCATGGTCTATGGCCTGATGCTGATTGGCGTTATCGGCTGATCAGACCTCTGCGCCTGCGGCAAAGCGGCGACTGTCGCTTCCGCCTGCGCGTGCACATCTTCCGGCGCACACCTGCGGCGCTTTCGCATGTCGAAAACTCGGGTAACGATCCGGCTTAGGCGCGGCCAGGATGGCTCACTGTAAAAGCTGTAAAACGCATCCTCTTGCTGGGCTGGCGTTACTGCATGATGGTTCATCGCCTCCCGTCGTATGGTCTCCTGAAAAGCAAGCAATCCGATAAAGTCCATGATCGTCTTCTCCAGTGTTGTGGAGAAGGCTAGCGTTTCATGGATGATGGATATATCGCCAAGTTTGCGCTATATCGTTCACCCATGAAAAACCTGCCCTGGGATACCTATCAACTGTTCATCGATGTGGCGCGCAATGGCGGGCTGACGGGGGCTGTGCAATCCACCGGCCTCAGTGCCGCCACCCTTGGCCGCCGGATGGTGGAGTTGGAGCAAAAGCTGGGTCGTATCCTGTTTCACCGCGCCCAGACGGGGTATACGTTAACGGTGGATGGTCGCGCCCTGCTCGATCATCTGAAGTCCTTTGAGGCGGCGGAGCGCGGCATTGATCTCTGGCGCCAAGAGGCGTCGCAGCCAGCACTGGTGCGGGTGACGGCGGGAACATGGATTGCCTGGCTGATCGCTCAAAACCTGCCGAAGCTGTGCCGGAGCACTGATCGCTTTCGCCTCGATTTGCATATTACCGAAGAGCGCGCAGCCCTTGCGCATCGCGAAACCGATATTGGTATCCGGGCTTTCGAGCCACAGGAGAGCAATCTTGCCAGAGTCCCATTCGGCGAGGTTGCCTACGCGGCCTATCGCCACCGCCTTGCCGACGAACTGCAAGCCCAACCCTGGATCGCGGTAACGCAGGAGGCGGCAATCTCGGCCTATTTGAAATGGCCGCATCAACATAGGGCCGAGCAGATCCTGATCACCGTCAACCGCCCGCGCTCCTTGAAAGATATGGCAGTCTCGGGCATGGGCCTTGCGGTCCTGCCGTGTTTTATCGGTGATAGCCATCCGCAGCTTCAGCGAGTTGACGAGGAGATTACCGAATTGCGCCATCGGCAATGGTTGGTCACCAATAATGACGACCGCCACAGAAGCGAAATCCGCGATTGCGCCGGGCGTTTGGTTACCCTGATGAGAGATTGGTCGGATGCCTTCGCCGGGCGGCGATAGAGCTGAAACCACCTGTCTCGAATAAACGCATAGGGATTTTAAATCAATAAAAGCAACTTAAGGTTTATTTTCTTGTGTCGAAAATAGAATCTTATACAAAGTCCGTTGCTTTTTAGAACGAAGTGATCGTGCATAACTATAAGTCGAAATAGAATATTCAGAATTTCTTCAGACCCCCATGCAAGAAAAGAAAGGCGGCAATTATATTCGTTTATTCGAATTAATTAATTTCGCCCTTTGTTTTCGGGGGTTTGGCTATGCTATTTGATCGTCTACTTTCTCGGTGCAAGATTCAGACCAAGGTTCTGGTCTTCATCGTTCCGTTTGTTCTCAGTATTTCGGCCGTTGGTCTGACCGGCTACTACGCATCGCGTATCCTGCAAGGGCAGATGGACGTCACCAATAGTGTGGTCAACACGCTGAGTGGTTTCAAGAATGTCTATGCGGCGATGACGGCTTTCCTGCAAAAGACGACGGATGCATCGAAAACGGCGCTGGATCAGGAGCTGAATAAGCAGTTGACCAGTTTGAAGGCCATGCGCACCTCGCTTGACGGTCTGAGCGGCGCTGCCCAGGTCGATGCGGCGATTGCCGGAACGGAATCGATTGCCGGCCAGGTCAAGCGCCTGTGGGATTTGGATCATGGCGCGGCGGATCTGCGTGCGGCCCTGGAGGCCGATACCCAGCAACTGTCCAGCCAGCAAAGCGACCTGCTTTCCTATTCCACCAGTGTCCGCGAGGCGCTGGCCAAGGATGAAAATCAGGCCAAGACCATGTTGCGTGATTCCGACCGGCTGACGCGCGGCGCCAATCTGATTGCCGATCTTGTCACTGATTTCAACAGCGCCACCGCCGCGGAGGCGAAGATGGAGCTGGTCAAGACGCGGATGCCGGAGCTGAAAAAGGCCGTGGCCGATATCGCTGCCGCCTTGCCAGCGGAACAGGCCGTGCTTGGCACATCGCTGACCGACACCGTTCAGCTTTTGTCCTCTCAGGTCGAAATCGGCGTGACCAATGACACGACAGTTGGCGCAGCCGAACAGGCGATCAACTTGATGCGTCCGGTGTCCATCCGCTTGCAGGGCGCGTCCACCCTGAAATCCCGGCAGGCGACGGCGGTGTTTGGCACTCTTGACCAGCCGATTGCCGAAGCGACAGCTTTGCTTACCGCAACACGTCAGCTGGTGGATATCAGCAATGGGGTTGAGCTGCGTAGTTCGCGGTTCCTGGCGGCGGCATCGGCGGATGGTCTGCAAAAATTGCAGGCCTCGCTTGGCACCCTGAAGCGCCGTGCCACAGCCATGGCCAAGGACCCCAATGTTAGCGCCGACATTAAGACGAAGCTGGCGCAGATTGGCCCGTTGACGGATGCTATGGGCGATAAGGCCACTCAGCTGGTGGCCATGGATGGCCAGAAAACAGCCGCCTTCCTGGCCGCCGCACGCGATATCGACGCCATCTGGTCGCAGCTCAGCGATTTTGCCGCCTCGCAGCGCCAAGTGGCCGATGCGCAGAGCGCCTCTGCCGATACCATGTCAGCGCTGGCTCTGCTGGCGGGCGTCGTCATCGCCATTGTCGCTGGCATTGGTCTGATCGCCACTTTCAAGGGGCCGATCAACCAAATCACCGCCGCTATGCGGCGCCTGGCATCCGGTGATCTCGAGATCGAGATTGCTGGTGGCGCGCGTCCCGATGAAATCGGCGATATGGCCCGCGCGCTTGGCGTATTCAAGGACAATGCCGAGGCGAAGATCCGCGTCGAGGCGGAGGGGGCGCGGGTTCGGGCTGAAAGCGAGGCTGAGCGCGCCCGCAACGATGCGGAAAAGCAGCAGGCAGACCAGGACGTGCAATTTGCGGTAACGGAACTGGCCGCCGGGCTGGAGCGCCTCGCCAATGGTGACGTCTCCGCCACGCTGGACCATCCCTTTGCCGGACGCATGGAACAGTTGCGCAGCGATTTCAACCGCTCGCTGACCCGGCTGAAGGAAACCATTGGCCTGATCCAGGGCAATGTCACCGCCATTCAAGGCAATGTGCAGCAGATGGCCCATTCCTCCGACGACCTGTCGCGCCGCACGGAAACCCAGGCTGCCTCGCTGGAAGAAACCGCCGCCGCCGTCAACGAAGTCACCTCCAATGTCCGCCAGGCTGCCAACAAGGCGCGTGAGGTCAATGAGATCGTTGGTGAAACCCGTGGGAATGCCGAGAAATCGGCTGTCGTGGTCGGCAATGCCGTCTCTGCCATGGGCCGGATCGAGGATGCCTCAAAGAAGATCGAGCAGATCATCAGCGTCATCGAAGAAATCGCCTTTCAGACCAATCTTCTGGCGTTGAATGCCGGTGTCGAGGCGGCCCGTGCGGGTGAGGCGGGCAAGGGCTTTGCCGTCGTCGCCCAGGAAGTGCGTGAACTCGCCCAACGCTCTGGCCGCGCCGCAAAAGACATCAAAACGCTGATCAACACCTCCACCGAAGAGGTCAATGCCGGAGCAAGGCTGGTGCAGGAAACCGGTGCTGCCCTGACCGTCATCAGCCAGCAGATCGCCACGATCAGCACCCATGTCGAAGGCATAGCCGCCGCCAGCCGCGACCAATCGGCAGCCCTTGGCGAAGTCAACAGCGCCGTCGGCCAGATGGACAGCCTGACCCAGCAAAACGCCGCCATGGTCGAAGAAACCTCCGCCGCCAGCCGCATGTTGGCCGACGAGGCGGATCAATTGGTGGGGCTGTTGCAGCAGTTCAAGCTGGAGAATGGATCGCAGCCGGGGCATTGGGATCGGGCGGCTTGAGGGATATGGTGTGAGGTTACGGGCGCCCGGTTGAGAGGCCGGGCGTTTTTTATAAGCGTTTGATGTGAAATGATAAGCGACATATCTGAGAGCAAGAGCCGTTATTGATTACGTTCGCCGTTTTGGCTCCGCCCCCCTCATCCGGCTGCCGCCACCTTCTCCCCGCTGGGGAGAAGAGGGAAAGAGCCGCAGCGCCTGTTGTTTCCTCGCCCCAGCGGGGAGAGGTCCGGCGAGCATAGCGGAGGCGGGGTGATGGGGCGAGCGGGCGCTTACGTTTACTAAGCGCGAGGATATCCTTGCCCGGCGGTGCAGACGGGCTGAACCGGCTGTGAATGCGATTGCTTTGCGCCAATGGCGGAAGCGTTTTGGCCAGCGTGTCAGACGTTACAATTTCGTCACCAACGGTTGAAGCTTTGCCAATGGGCCTTCTCAAAGGGAAGCTCAAGGCCGACATCACTATAGAGGGTTATTGGAGGTTCCGCGCACCGGCGACTTCTCCAGCGCCGTATCAATCGATAGATAATCCTCATGATTTTCTCCAAAACCTGTTAGGTTCCGTCAATGATCACGGGAGTTTACGGGAAATGGAAACAAAGTCTGACCATGCTTATCATGATGAATTTCGATGGATGCGTCGTGGGATACCGTCGTGGTCGATCCTGTTGTCATTCGTCGAGGTCGTACAGTCTGGAAGTGTAACGAAGACGGCAGCGCGGCTTCATTTGACGCAAAGCGCCGTTAGCCACCATATTTCTCAGTTGGAGGGCTTTGTAGAACAGCGACTGTTCGAGCGCTCAGGTAAGGCGATGAAGCCAACGGCGAACGCGCGAGCGCTTGCCTTCCAACTGCAAGGCCAGCTTCGCGGGGTCTCAGACGCATTGGAAGCCGCCCGCCCACAATCCCGGCATAATGATTTGCATGTGGTCGTTGCGCCCGAGCTTTATCGCTATTGGCTTGCCCGCCGGCTTGACGCCTTCCTGGCATTGCATCCGGAAATTTCGCTTCGGCTTAGCCAAGACTATCGACGCGATGTTTTTTCCGATGGAGGTGCAGACGTCCAGATTCGCTTGGCTCAACCTGTGCAAGGTCAAGGCGGGTTTGCGCTCTCCGCCGACGAGGAGTTTGCAGTGTGTTCGCCGACGCTTTCCGAACAACTTCCCCCGCGAAACGCTTTTGCCGCCGCTCCGTTTTTAACCCATGCCGACGCCTATCATACCAGGCTGGATTGGCGACGCTGGATGCTGGAACTCTTCGGCATCGAAGGCGCAGATTGGATTTCCGAATATCTTGCGAAAATGGTGGTCTTCCCCACTTTCGACGAGATGTTAGATGCGTGTCGGCGGGGAGAAGGCTTTGCTCTGGTGCGGTCCATACTTGCGGTCGATGAAATCTCCTCTGGCCAATTGGTCAAAGCCGTCACCGAAAGTCTCTCCGCAGAAATGAACTACCATGTGGTCTATCCAAGCAACGGAACCCTCCATCCACCGGCAGCGCTTTTTGTAAAGTGGTTGCACGGTCAGGCGCGGACTTCCTGAATGCTGGATGCAAGGCTATCGCGTCATAGCCCGCAACGTCATAAAGTAATTTAGGATCGAGAGGCTGACTGCCGATGACCACTTCATCTCCTAACGTAGCTCTCTAGATCGTTTAAGTTTTGCGACCTGTGACCACAAGGAAAGGAATGCTGAAAAGTGGCTGTCATACACACCGATCGTCTTACTCTCACGCCCTGCCTTCCAAGTGACAGAGCAGACTTTATCGCACTTGAACTCGATCCCGAGGTAATGCGCTTTCTCAATGGTGGCGCGGTGAACCATGAGACGATCGAGCCGGAAACTGTAACATTCCTGATGCCGCGTGGAACGGAACCACACGTGTGGACCGTGCGCAGACGCTGCACCGGTGAATTTGTCGGATGGGTTTGCTTGTCTCCCGCAAGCGATACCGTAGCCGAGATCGGGTATCGCCTATGTCGGAAGGAGTGGGGGCAAGGGCTTGCTTCGGAAGGGGCCTTGGCTCTTTTGGGGTGGGGCTTCAGCAAAGGCGGTTATGAGAAAATCATTGCGACCACCATGACGGTGAACATCGGCTCGCGCCGGGTCATGGAAAAGATCAACATGACTTATGTTCGCACCGATTACTATGATTGGCCTGATCCTATTTCTGGAAGTGAACAAGGCGACGTGGTGTACGAAGTGAACCGCTTGGACTGGTTCAGTCGCAGTGTCCGCATGACCGCTTAGGGCCGAAAGCGGACGAGACCTGAACGCATATTCAAAATTTATCAGGCCCAACCGCAAGCCGCCGCCGTCTTCTCGGCGCTATAAACCTGCCCACTCTTTCTTCGCTCGTATCTCCGATCACAAAACCGCATCGCACTTCTGCTGGAAATGCTGTAACCGGAATGCGCTATGAACAAAGCTCTCGTCGTCATTTTCGCCACCGTCGCTCTCGATGCGGTCGGGTTTGGCCTTATCTTTCCCATTTTGCCGGCTTTGTTGCGGGAGGTGACGCATATTCAGAATGTGGCGCCTTATATCGGCATGTTGGTGGCGCTTCATGCTGTCATTCAGTTTATCTTTGCGCCGATCCTGGGATCGCTCAGTGATCGGCTTGGTCGCCGACCGATCCTGTTGATTTCGCTGGCGGGGGCGGCGGTCAATTATCTGTTTCTCGCCTTTGCCGACAATCTCTGGCTGCTGCTGCTGGGGCGTGCCATTACCGGGTTGACCAGCGCCAATATGTCGGTGGCGACGGCCTATGTGACGGATATTTCGCCGGAGGATCAGCGGGCGCGGCGCTTTGGGCTGTTTAATGCGATGTTCGGCCTGGGCTTCATCTTCGGGCCAATTATCGGCGGGGCGCTGGGGGATTATTGGCTACGGCTGCCGTTCATTGCCGCTGCGGTGCTGAATGGTGGCAATCTTCTGCTGGCGTTTTTCGTCCTGCCGGAGTCCCGCATCCCGACGCGGGAGAAACTCGATCTGGCGGCCATCAACCCGCTGCGGCCTTTGCGCTGGGCGTTTTCGCTGAAAAACCTGCTGCCGATGGTCATCCTGTTTTTCCTCTTCAGCCTGACCGGCGAGGCCTATGCCACCTGCTGGGCGCTGTGGGGTGGCGATGCGTTTCAGTGGAGCGGGCTGTGGATCGGCCTGTCACTCGGCGCGTTCGGCATCTGTCAGGCGCTTGCTCAGACCTTTCTTCCTGGCCCGGCGGTCAAGCTGTTCGGCGAGCGGGTCGCCATTTTGATCGGCGTTTCCAGTGCCTGCTTTTCGCTGGCCGTCATTGCCTTTGCAACGGAAAGCTGGATGGTGTTTGCGATCATGCCGGTTTTTTCCTTGAGCGGCATTGGCGTTCCGGCCCTGCAATCCTTGGCGACCGCCCAGGTCGATGCGGACAAGCAAGGCCAATTCCAGGGCGTACTGGCCTCGGCCCTCAGCCTTGCCGCCATTATCGGTCCCCTGGCGTTTTCGAGTGTTTACTTTCTCATCAGGGATTATTGGCCGGGGGGCATCTGGATGTCGGTCATTGCCGTTTATGCCATCAGCGTCCCCTTGGTTCTGGGCCTGCGCCTCAAGACTAAAACCAGCGGGAAAGCAGTTTAGCCCGGCCTCCCAGCCGGGCTAAACTGCTTGCCATTTCCTATCAGGCGGCCTTGATGCCCTGAGCGGCAATCCCTTGGGTGACCACGACCGGGATCAACAGATCGCCCCAGTTTCCATCGCCGCCATGGTGGCGGGCGGAGCGGACCAGCTCGACGGAAACACCAGCTTCAACAGCTTTCATGACGGAATGGTTCAGCCGGTGCAGATCATTGGCCAGCATCCGGATCAGCGCCTGCTGGTCGGCATTCATGGCGGTTGCCTGTTCTTCGGCACGTTCTTTAACGCGGGTCTGGGGTGTCATGGCATTGCTCCTCTTATGTCTGGGGTTTTTGAAAGGGATTCCCCGCCCGAGACCGGGCGGGAATTGCGATAAAGGCAGCCGTTAGTTTCGGACTGGCCAAGGCGGTGGATATCAGCAGGACAACGGCCCAGAACTCATTCAGCAGCAGGGCGGAACTGGTCATGTTCGGTCGACTCCTTCATGGCTGTGGTTGAGGACGTGCCACCGGAAATCGCCATGGAAACCGCATCGAAATAGCCGGTGCCAACTTCGCGTTGATGCTTGGTGGCGGTGTAGCCATTGGCTTCTGCGGCAAATTCCGCCTGTTGCAGCTCGGAATAGGCGGCCATCTGCCGGTCCTTGTAGCCACGCGCCAGTTCAAACATGCCGTAGTTCAGCTGATGGAAGCCCGCCAGCGTGATGAACTGGAACTTGTAGCCCATGGCACCGAGTTCCTTCTGGTACTTGGCAATCGTCGCGTCATCGAGGTTCTTTTTCCAGTTGAACGATGGCGAGCAATTATAGGCCAGCTTCTTGCCCGGATGCACTTTATGCACGGCCTCCGCGAATTTGCGGGCCTGTTCCAGATCCGGCTTGGAGGTCTCCATCCAGATCAGATCGCAGTAAGGTGCATAGGAAATGGCGCGGGCAATGCAGGGCTCGATGCCGTTTCGCACCTGATAGAAACCTTCGGCGGTGCGGCCCGCATCATAGTCCACAAAAGGCTGGTCGCGCTCGTCGATGTCAGAGGTCAACAGCTTGGCGGCCTCCGCATCGGTGCGGGCAATGATCAGCGTTGGCGTCCCCATCACGTCGGCGGCAAGCCGGGCGGCGGTCAGGTTGCGGATATGGGCAGCGGTCGGGATCAGCACCTTGCCGCCCAGATGGCCGCATTTCTTCTCCGACGCCAACTGGTCCTCATAATGCACGCCCGCCGCACCCGCCTCGATAAAGGCCTTCATGATCTCAAAAGCATTGAGCGGCCCGCCAAAGCCTGCTTCGGCATCGGCAACAATCGGTGCAAACCAGGTTTCAACGGACAGGCCCTTGCCTTCCTGAGTTTCGATCTGGTCGGCCCGTTGCAGGGTCTTGTTGATCCGCTTGGCCAGTTCCGGCGCCGCATTGGCGGGGTAGAGCGACTGGTCGGGATACATGGAGGACGCGGTGTTGGCATCCGCCGCAACCTGCCAGCCGGAAAGGTAGATGGCCTTCAACCCGGCGCGCACCATCTGCATGGCCTGATTGCCCGACAGCGCTCCCAGCGCATTGACGAAATCCTCCTGGCCGATCAGCTGCCACAACCGGTTCGCGCCCATTTCCGCCAGCGAATACCGGATCTCCACGGAGCCGCGCAGCCGCTTGACATCCTCTGCCGAATAGGTCCGCTCGACGCCATCGAAACGGCCCTGCGGTGCGGAGGGAACGAGTTTGTAAAAATCAGTCATGGCAGTCTCCTCTTGTCGTTTTCATGCAGGAATACCGCGCTCCTCTTGCTGCTTTCCTGCTGGTCTGATGTGACTTGTTTTACAATGCGCTGCAAAAAATCCCAAGAAAAAACGATAAAACAACGGGTTGAAAGAGGTTAGGATGTCTTGTTGTTTACAAATGAGCGATGTAATATTGTAAAAATTGTAAATAATGCTGTAGCGCCCTAAGGGGGTCGATTTTTGTAAATTCCTGTCGGAGGGGCTGATATGGCCGACCATAAGATCTTTGCCGGGCCACGGGTGCGACGGGTGCGCAACGGCCTGGGCCTGACCCAGACGGCGATGGCCGAGGCGCTGGGCATTTCGCCGTCCTACCTCAATCTGATCGAGCGCAACCAGCGACCGCTGACCGTGCAATTGCTGCTGAAATTGGCTTCGGTCTACAAGGTCGATCTGGAGGAATTACAGGGCGATGCGGGCGGCGGCTCGGTGCCATTGCGCGAAGTGTTTGCCGATCCGCTGCTGGCTGGAGAAATTCCGGGCGATCAGGAGTTGATCGAGTTTGCCGAGGCCGCCCCCAATGCCGCCAGCGGCGTGGTCAAGCTTTACCGGGCCTACCGGGAGCAGGCCAAGCGCCTGTCGGATCTTGCGGAATTGCTGGCCCGTGAGGGCCATGAAACGGCGCTGGCCGGGGCGCGGCTGCCGATGGATGAAGTGCGCGACGTGCTGGAGCGCCGCAGCCTGCATTTTCCCCTGATCGAGGCGGCGGCGGAAGCCTTTTATGCGGCGCTCGATCCGGGCGATGGGCTGGAGGCTGCGCTGAAAACCTGGCTGCGCACCCAACACGGCATCGTCGTGCGGGCGCTGCCTGTGCATGTCATGCCGCATCTCGGGCGGCGCTATGACCGCCATTCCATGCGGCTGTTCCTGTCGGAACGGCTGTCGCCCTTCGACCAGTTGCGGGAAATGGCCATGGAAGCCTGTCTTCTTGTGATGGGCGAGGAGATCCGCGCCGAGCTGGAAACTCTGGCCCTGACCTCAAATGAAGCACGCCGCATCGCCCGGTTCGAGTTGGCGCGCTACGCAGCGCTGGCGCTGATCATGCCCTACGGCGCTTTTCTGGCTGCGGCGCAGCGGGCGCGTTATGATGTGGACGTGCTGCGCGCCCGGTTCCGGGTGTCATTCGAGCAGGCGGCCTCGCGGCTGGTCACATTGCAACGGACGGGCGCTGCGGGCATCGGGTTCTTCATGATGGAGATCGATCATGCCGGTAATATCATCCGCCGGGCTGGCGGGCAGGGCTTTCCGCGCGCCACGTTCGGCGGCCAATGTCCGAAGCTGAACATTCATGCGGCCTTTTCAGAGCCCGGACAGGTTCTGGTCGAGCCAGTGGTTGCTCCGGATGGCGTGGGTTTTCTCACCGTGTCGCGCACGTTGGAAGGGCCACAGGCGGGCTTTCAGCAGCGGGTCCGCCGCACGGCCCTGCTGCTCGGCTGCGATCTCGTTCACGCACAGGACACCGTCTATGGCGAGGCGCGGATGGCGCCAGTGGAGATCGGCCAGGCCTGCCGAATCTGTGAGCGACAGGCCTGTCTTTCCAGGGCCGAGCCGCCGATGACGCGGCCACTCGGATTGGACGAAATGACGGCGGGATTAAGCGCCTTCGATTTCCAGTGACGGCTCCCAGTGAGGGGGCGAACAAACTCTAGGCTTTAATCACTGCCAGATAGGATTGCACGTGGCCTCCCGTGGTCATGATGCCCATCAGATTGTTGTCGATCACCGTATTGCCGGTTGATGGTCCATCGCTGGTTGGATAGGCGACCGGAACCCATTTGGCGTCGGTAAAGGTTCCGTCGCTATTGCGACCGATGGTCACGAAAGCGGTGTCCTGGTCCGACATCGCAGCCAGGCAATAGCCACTCTCTATGGCGCTGATGCCTTCGAAATGGGTCACCAGCTCTGGCTTGCCCTGATAGCTGTAATTCTTGACATTGCTGATCTTTTTCGTCTCGGCATCGTAATCCAGCACGAAGCCGACATTGATTCCGGTTGCGCCCTTGTAGCCGCCGACGATCGTATAGGCATTGCTGCCGTCGCCGCCATTTTGCCAGATGCCATAGGCGGTGGTGAGCGGCCCGAGGCTGAGCCTGGAGAAGCTTTGCGTGCGGATATCGTAAATGAAGGCGGCTGCCGAGGCAGCCTGCCCGGTAATATCGAAATTGCCGACCACCAGGTCGCCCATGGTGGAATGGGCAATGGTATAAAACACTATCCCACCGGCAACATCCTTGGGTATGTCGAGCGCCGTCCATTTGCCCGAACCGTCGAAGGCGCCTTCATACATCATGCCATGGTCGGCAGTCGGATCGGAGGCCTCAGCATATTTATAGCTGCCGACGGCACGCACATTTCCCTTGCCGATGCCAGGATTGAACAAAGGTGTATTCGGACCGTAAAAGGTCGATGTCGTCACCGTCTGGCCTTTGAAAACGGGGGTCAGATAGGCATAGCCCGAGCTGTCGGTGGGAAACAGCGGCCCGCGATAGAGAAGCGCCTGCGATTGCGCACCTTGGGTCGGCTGGTAATTTCCGGTCAGCACGACCGGCTGGTCGGTGCCGGCATCCTGGCGTACACCGGTCACGAATTGGCCTGCGGAAAAAATGGTCTGGTATGTCACATTGGCGTCGCTCATTGTATCTACCTTTGATTGAATTTTAAAATAATATAACCATAAGATGTTTTAAAAAGATTGACAGTTGGTTATTGAGGGGAGCTAGCCGGGCCGCATGTCATGAAGAAGATGGTCCTGCCGCTTCAACCAGCCGGTGCCCCGCCGGTACATTGTGCGCTGCTTTGCTGTGATGCGGAAAATTACGCTTGTCGAGCGCATATTTCCTTTCTAGTCTGGCGAAAAATAATGGGAACGACGGGCCTTATCCCCCAATGGCCTGGATACAGGAGACGTGATGACATCCACCGGGATTCGCTTTGCTGCCGCCGCCTTTGCGGCCATGTCCATCACCGCTTCGGCGGGCGCGCTGCCTGCCGGTGCTGCCGAACGGGAAGTGCATGTCTACAATTGGTCGGATTATATCGATCCGCAGATTCTCGAGGATTTCACCAAGGAAACCGGCATCAAAGTCGTCTATGACGTCTTCGACAACAACGACCTGTTGGAAACCAAGCTTTTGGCCGGTGGCTCTGGCTATGATGTGGTGGTGCCGACCGGTCCGTTCCTGGCGCGCCAGATCCAGGCGGGCGTGTTCCAGAAGCTCGACAAGTCGAAACTGCCGAATCTTGCCAATATGTGGCCGATGGTCATGGAGCGGCTAGCCAATTACGATCCCGGCAACCAATATGCCGTCAACTATATGTGGGGCACGACCGGCATTGGCTACAATGTCAAGAAGATCAAGGCGATCTTCGGAGATGACGTCAAGGTCGATAGCTGGGACTTCATCTTCAAGCCGGAAAACGCCAAGAAGCTCAAGCAATGCGGCTTGAACATCCTCGATGCCTCGGATGAAACCTTCGCGATTGCCATGAACTACATCGGCAAACCGGCTGACAGCAAGAAAACAGCCGATCTGGAAGCAGGCGCCAAGGTCTACCAGGCGATCCGGCCCAGTGCCAAGACCTTCAACTCCTCCTCCTACCTGAATGATCTCGCCAATGGCGATATCTGCGCCACCATCGGCTGGTCCGGCGATGTGATCCAGGCCAAGAAGCGGGCGGAAGAGGCCAAGAACGGCGTGGAAATCGCCTATGTGATCCCCAAGGAAGGAACCTATATGTGGTTCGACAACCTGGCGATCCCGGCTGATGCCAAGAATGTCGAGGAAGCCCATGCCTTCATCAATTACCTTATGAAGCCTGAGGTAATCGCCAAGGCATCTGATTTCGTCTCCTATGCCAATGGCAATCTCGCCTCGCAAAAAATGGTCAGCGCCGATGTGCTCAACAATCCCTCCGTCTATCCCGACGAGGCGACTATGAAGCGGCTGTTCACCATCTCGCCTTACGATCCCAAATCGCAGCGCGTCCTGAACCGGCTCTGGACCCAGGTCAAGACCGGCAAGTAAACGAGATGAAGCGGGGCAGAAATGCCCCGTTTTCTATTTGAGACGCGCACAACAGACCGTACAGGCCTTGGCAAACAAGGCAGGCGGGGAAGGGGACCGATGGCGAAGACTCTGGGGCCGGTAAAACGCAAATTCGCACCTTGGACGGAGCGGGGGCAAATGCCCTTCATCCGGTTTGAAAATGTCACTAAACGCTTTGGGCCGTTCACGGCAGTCGATAACCTTACCCTGAACATCTACGAGCGGGAGTTTTTCTCGCTGCTTGGGCCATCTGGCTGCGGCAAGACCACGCTGATGCGGATGCTGGCCGGTTTCGAGGAGCCGACCGAGGGTCGCATCCTGTTGCAGGGCCGCGATCTGGCCGGCGTGCCGCCCTATCGCCGCCCGACCAATATGATGTTCCAGTCCTACGCGCTGTTTCCGCATATGTCGGTGGAAAAGAACATCGCCTTTGGCCTGGAGCAGGACAATCTGCCCAAGGGTGAAATAAAGGCGCGGGTCGAGGAAATGTTGAAACTGGTCAAGCTGGAGGAGTTTGCCAGGCGAAAGCCAGGCCAGCTTTCCGGCGGCCAGCGCCAGCGTGTCGCCTTGGCCCGCTCACTGGCCAAACGCCCGAAAGTGCTGCTGCTGGACGAGCCGCTCGGCGCGCTGGACCGCAAGCTGCGTGAGGAAACCCAGTTCGAGCTGATGGATATCCAGACCGAGCTTGGCCTGACCTTCCTGATCGTTACCCATGACCAGGAAGAGGCGATGACGGTGTCTGACCGGATTGCGGTCATGGACAAGGGCGAAATCGTCCAGGTGGCGACGCCCGCCGAAATCTATGAGGCGCCGAATTGCCGTTACGTGGCGGATTTCATTGGCGATATCAATATCGTTGAGGGACGGTTGCTGCGAAGTGATAGTGCGGGCGGCCCTGTGGCCATTGCCTGTGACGGCTTCACCTGCCTGGTGGATCAGCCCTGCGATCTCGCTGACGGTGCCGAGGTTGCCTTTGCCATCCGCCCGGAAAAGGTTCGTATCTCCATCGACCCGCCCGCCGATACCAACGTCAATGCGCTTTCCGGTGAGGTCTGGGATATCGGCTATCTCGGCGATTTTTCGGTATTTATCATCCGGCGCGAGGATGGTTTCACGTTCCGGGCGGCACAGGCCAATGTCTCGCGCCTGGTAGACCGGCCGATTACATTCGGCGATCAGGTCTGGTTTTCCTGGACGCCGGATGCCGGCCTGTTGTTGACGAGGTAGCGCCATGGCCGAGCCCGCAACCCTTCCACAAGCCGTTCCTCCGGCACTTCCCCCAGCGCTTTCCAAGGCAAGCCGGGCTCGCTGGCTGATTGTTGTCCTCCCCTATCTATGGCTGGGTTTGTTCTTCCTGGCGCCGTTCTTCATCATCGTGAAGATCGCGCTGTCGGATACGGCCATCGCAATGCCGCCCTATACGCCGGTTTTCCAAGGTTTTTCGCAGCTGGGCGATTTTCTGTCGCAGCTGGATTTCGAGAATTTCCAGATCCTCGGTGAAGATCCGCTCTATATCGAATCCTATCTGTCTTCGCTGAGGATCGCGGCGATTTCCACCCTGCTGCTGCTGTTGATCGGCTACCCGATGGCGCTGGCCATGGCCCGCGCCAAGGCGGAACTGCGCCCAACCCTTGTGATGATGGTCATCCTGCCGTTCTGGACCTCATTCCTGATCCGCGTCTATGCATGGATCGGCATCTTGAAGCCGGAAGGGCTTTTGACGCTGCTGCTGCAAAGCCTGCATATCTACGGTCCAGACCAGCAGGTGCATATCTACCAGACCGATATCGCGGTGTTCATCGGCATCGTCTATTCCTACCTGCCCTTCATGGTCCTGCCGCTCTATTCGGCTCTGGAGAAGATGGATGGCAGCCTGCTGGAAGCGGCAAGCGATCTCGGTTGCCCGCCGATGACCGCCTTTTGGCGGATTACCTTTCCGCTGTCCCTGCCGGGGGTGATTGCCGGATCGATGATCTGCTTCATTCCGATCACAGGCGAATTCGTCATTCCAGACCTGCTGGGTGGCGCCGACACGCTGATGATCGGCAAGACCATGTGGACGGAGTTTTTCGGCAATCGGGACTGGCCCGTCGCCTCCGCCGTCGCCATCGTGCTGCTGCTTCTGCTGGTGGTGCCGATCATGATTTTCCAGAACCAGCAAAGCAAAGTGTGAGGGACCGTGATGAAATCTGGCCGTTTCGATCCCGTTTTTCTCACGTTCGGTTTCGCTTTTCTCTATGTGCCGATCCTGATCCTGGTGATCTTCTCGTTCAACGCGTCGAAGCTGGTGACGGTCTGGGGCGGGTTCTCCCTGCGCTGGTACCAGGAGATCTGGCAGAATGACAGCCTGATGGATGCCGCCTGGGTCACGCTCCGGGTTGGCGTCATCTCGGCCAGCCTCGGCACCGTGCTTGGCACCATGGCGGCGCTGGCGCTGGTGCGCTTCGGGCGGTTTCGTGGCCGCATGCTGTTTTCCGGCATGGTCTATGCGCCGCTGGTCATGCCTGACGTCATCACCGGCCTGTCGCTGCTTTTGCTGTTCGTTGCGCTGAATGTCGATCGCGGGTTGATGACCATTACGCTGGCCCATACCAGCTTCACCATGTGCTATGTGGCCATCGTCGTGCAATCGCGGCTGGTGACGTTTGATCGCAGCCTGGAAGAGGCGGCGCTTGATCTCGGTTGCCCGCCGGTCAAGACCTTTTTCCGCATCACCCTGCCGCTGATCCTGCCCGCCGTGGTCTCCGGCTGGATGCTGGCCTTTACCCTGTCGCTGGACGATCTGGTGATTGCCAGCTTTACCACCGGGCCGGGCGCGACGACCCTGCCCATCAAGATCTATTCGCAGGTGCGGTTGGGTGTGACGCCGGAAATCAACGCGGTCTGCACCATATTGATCGCCGTCGTGACGCTTGGCGTCATTATCGCATCCATTGGCACCAAGCGGCGGGAGTTGCAGCGCCAGCGCGATGAGCACATTGCAGCCGCCGGGCGGTGATGTGAACGATCAAGGCCGGGCTGGTGACAGGATCAGATCCGGCCAGGAGCCGCCGATGAACATCCGCAGTGGCGCAAAATTGCCAGCGGCATCACTGGCGCTGCTGGCATAGGCGGTGCCGGGGCGGACTTCCGTCGAGAGAGCCAGTCCCTTGAAATTATAGGGAATGACACCGGAAAAAGAGGAGGACTGCACACTGCCCAGCAGATCACCCTTGCCAATATTGATACTGCCATCATCAAGCGTTGCTGACACAGTCAGGCTGTCAAATGGCAATTCACCCGTGCCAGCATCCTGCAATCGGAAAAACTTCTGCTCCGCTGCCTTGCGCCGGATGCCCTCTGGGTTGACGCCGGTGATCCGGCCCGGTCCGGCGCTGAGGTCCAATGTGCCGGTAATATCCGCCGCGCGGGTTTCCCACAGCGCCCGGTTGGTCGCGGCTGACAGTGTCAGGGAGCCTGACCCGAGCGGCAGGGGGCCATTCAGCGCCAGCTTGCCTTCGATATCGGAAAGATCGGCATTGGTCAGCGACAGATCGAGATGGCCACCTTCGTCAAAGCCGCCATTGCGGCCTTCGAGATGGGCAATCAATGTTCCTTCGGCCAGTGTGCTGTCGGCAATGTCGAAAACCACGGTGCCATCGGTGGCCAGAATGCTGGCACCCATATCGGTAAGGGTGAAGGGCGCATAGGTCGCTTTGCGGGCCGACAAGGTCAGATCGAATTCCAGCCAGTCCAGCAGGCCCGTTTTTCCACTATTGGCACCGGTATCGGGTGTCGAAAGTGAAAATGCACCGAGAAACGTTGGAATATCCATCTGCTCGAAGGCTAGCGTGCCGCTCAGTTTCGGCTTGCCGCTTTTCGCTTGGGCCATTTCCATCAGGCCGGTGGCGCTTGTGTCGTTGGCGGTAAAGGACAGGCTGTCCAGCCTGATCTTGTCAGTCTCCGCCGTCACCGTGGCCTTGACGGAGACCGTGTGCAGCGCTTCCGTGCCCGGCAGTGCGGCACCCGTCCAGGCAAGAAGTCCAGGCACATTGGAAATCGCTAGGCTGAGCTGGCCTGAGGCAAAACGGGCGGGCGCAAGCCCGGTCGTGCCGCTGAAACTGCCCTTCAAGGTCGGTGCGGTCAGCGAAAAATCCGCCTGCCCAACCCCGCCGCCCAGCAGGATCAAGGGCTGGGTGGAGGCAAAATCCAGCTGGGTGGCCACGCCGCCGATGATCATATTGGCGTTGCCGATCGCGGGTGCCGACATCACTGGCCAGAACAGATGGGAAAAGATGCTGTCGATCACCACCCGGCGCTGTAACGGTTGATCCTCGATATCGATCCGGCCATTCTCAATGGTGATCGATCCGATCCGGGCATCATAGGCCTTGTCGAGGCTCTGTCCGCCCTTGGTACTCTCCTGGACATGAGAGATGGCATCGGAGAGCAAGCCCTGTCCCGCCCAATCGAGATGGCCTTGCGCATTGCGCCGCATGTAGATGTGGGGTCGGCTGAGATGGAAATCGTCAAAGACCGGGTTGCCCATCGCCGCATGCACCAGTCCGAACGACGCCGACAGCAGGTCGATATGGGCAAGAACGCGCTTGGCATTGCCATCCGTCCCACCAGGTTGAGTGTCGTCACGGTCGGTAATCGTCACATTGGGCAGGGTGATGCGGGGTTCCGGCCAGAATTGCAGGCTGGGTGTGCCTGCTATCTCCACGTCATGGCCGCTCCAGCGGCTGATGGCCTTTTCGATACTGCCGCGCACCAGACTGCTGGAAACGATATAAGGCGCTGCCAGCCGGGATGCGACAAAAACGCAAAGCGCAACCGCAATGACAGCAATCGCCGCGCGGGCCAGCCGGGGACCGTGCCAACGCCTGGGTCCAGACCATTTCCGTTTTGAACCGAGCGTCACATCAGGCCTTTCACATTCGGTGCGAAGAGTATGTCCACTGCCGCCGTTTCGATACAGCAAAGGGTTTTGCCTGGCAATTTGTTCAGGCTTTTACGCTGGATCTAGAGTTTGTCAGGGAAAAGTGAAACCCGGTTTTCCCTGATAGAGGACGCAGAAATGACAGCTCGCGGCGAAACGCTGCGCATCATTTGACCGCCTCGAATCGGGAGACCATGCCGATCATCCCGCCAGAACCCTCGGAGAGGGGAAGGTGATTTCCACCAGCGTACCTTCGTTCGGTGTCGATTGGATGGCAAAGCTGGCGCGGTTGGCATCCACCATCGCCTTGGTCAGCGGTAATCCGAGACCGGTGCCGTCGCCACGCAGCCGGGCGCCGCCGGGAGACACTTGCCGGAACGGCTTCATGGCCTGCTCCAGTTCCGCCCGCGTCATGCCGATCCCGGTATCGCGAATCCGCAGGGTTACGCTGCCATTCGGCTCGTAATTGGTGGAGACGATGATCTGCCCACCTGAAGGCGTGAACCGGATGGCGTTCGACAGAATGTTGAGGACGATCTGCTTGATCGACCGCATGTCAGCCACAACATTCGGCACCGATTGCGACAGCGCCGTGCGGATGATCACCCGTTGGCCGTTTGCCTGCGGCTGGACGATGGCGACGGCTTCCGACACCGTCTCGTTCAAGCCGACCGCGATGAAGTCGAGATCCATTTCGCCCGCCTCGATCTTGGAAATATCCAGGAGATCGTTGACGATATCCAGCACATGTCGGCCGGAACGGCCGATATCGGCGGCATATTCAGCGTAGCGCCCATGGCCAATCGGCCCGAAGCGCTCATCCGCCATGATATCGGCAAAGCCGATAATCGCATTCAGCGGCGTGCGGATTTCATGGCTGACCCGTGCCAGGAAGTCGGTCTTGTGGGCATTGGCGGTTTCTGCGGCGCGTTTGGCGCTGCGCAATTCCTCTTCGGTGCGCTTCCACTGGGTAATGTCGCGGATGACAGCACAAAAGCCGTTGGAAGAGGAAAGCCGACCAATGGTCATGAACAGCGGGATGAAGCCGCCGGACGATTCCCGGCCGATCACTTCGCGTCCATCGTTGAGCACGCTGGCCACGCCATGGCCGGTCAGCCCACCGAGATAATCGAGGATCGCCCTCTGGCTCTCATGGGCAAACAGCGTAACGAACGGCTTACCGCGAATATCGTCTTCGTCATAGTTGAACAGCGCGCTGGCCGCGCCGTTTACCGAGCGGATTTCGCCGTCGGTGCTGATGGTCACCACGCCATCGGTTGCCGTTTCCAGGATGGAGCGCAATTCCTCCACCTCAATGCGCAGGCCGGTATGCTCCACTGCATCGAGCCGGGTCGGATGGTCCAATCCAGGCTGTGAACCGTCACCGGCATCGGAAACCGGACGAAGAGTATGGTCCGCTCCGGGCGTCTCGGCAGGCTTTGCCGGAGCCTGCGGCACCAGCGCCAGCAGCAAGGCGCTGGCCTCTTCCCAGCGGATCGATTGCAGCCGCGCCGAGACCGGCACCAGCGCATCATCGGCCCTGACCACAACGAGCCTGCCATCACGACGCGCGTCGTCCGTTCCAGGCTGATTGTCTTGCGGATTGTCGCCTTGCACCACGTCGTCACGCTGTAAAAGCACGTCCAGCCCACCTGCCTGAGCCAATGCGCCGAGATCGGCATAGCCGGTCAGCGCCAGAAATTCCGGATTGGCATGGATCAGGGTATCACCGCGATGAGCGAGCAACGCCACGGGCAGCATGTCCAGCACATCAGGCGAAAACACCACATCGCGCGGCGGGCGTGGCAGGAGAGCGCCAGGCACGGATGCGACCGGCAGGATCATCTCGTCCGCAGCGCTTTTTCCATCCTCCGTGACATCGTTCGTATTGGCGGAAACTTCGTCACCAGCGGAGGGGGTGGGGAATTCGACGACGGTCTCAGCGGGAGAGTCCTCTTCCTGGTCAGAAACGACGCCAGCCAGATCGTCGCCGTCTTCGGCGCTTGTTGACTCGTCAATTACCTCGTCAATGACCTCTTCACTGGCCTGCGATGCCGATAGATCGGTGTCTGGATCTGGTTTTGTGTTGTCATTCTCAGGCAGGCTGTCGCGCTCGGCACGTGGCGAAGGCACTGTTGTATCCGTCGCCTCGGGTGTCGCATGGTCTGCGTCGGCATCTGCTGCGTCAACAGGGGATGGGTTTTGGTCTTCTGCAGCGGGTTTGTCGTCGCGCCCAGTGTCGTTAGGTCTCTTTTTGGGCGATAGATCGCGGCTGCCGTCAGCGGATTTTGCACCGAGTGCGTCCAGTCTGCGGGCAATTTCCTGAAAGGTCGCATGTTCAGCGGGGCTCAAGCCTTCGCGGCCGAAATTGCGGGGCTTGAGTTGAACGATATTTTCCGCCTGCGGAAGGGGGGCCGGAGCGCTGATGATCAAGGCCGGAACCTCTTGCCGTTCCGCCACCTGTTCTTCCACCCGTTCTGGCACAGGGATGGTATCAGCGTTCTCGACCTCTGCCGGAGCGGCGACATCATTCCGCATGTCTTGCTGAGGATCGGCTTGCGCCACTTGCTCGGCCGTGCTGGCCTGATCAAGGGGGGCGCTTAAGGTCAGTCCGACCTTGTCGATATCTTCGATGCAATCGGCCAGCCGCACGACGCCAAAGCCTCGGAAGCCATCAAAATCGCGATTGCGGGTGTAGGTCGGCAAGGCGGCCAGATCGACCGGCACTTTCAAGCTGGTGCCTTCAATCGGCCAATAGATCGTCTTGCCGGACCAGGTATCGCGCTTTTTCAGCAATTCGACGATCTTGCCATCGGGATCGAGATTGAACAGGGCGGCGAGATCGGCAAAGGTCTGGCCTTCGATGGCCGCCGACCGCGGGCCGACCGCCTTGGCAAATTCCGGTGAGACTTCACTGAAACAGCCGAGTGCATCGACCTTCCAAACGAACCGCGCCGCCCGCATGGTTGGAGCGAAGGCGAAATCCTGCTGGGTGGTTTCCTGTTGCCCTGCGGCCTGTTCGCTGACGGTTTCCGGCAGTTCTGGCGTCTCTTCCGCAGAATGCGAGGCTGGCTCCGTTTCGCCCTCTTCGTCCTGCTCAAAAGCATCCGCGCTGGATGCGGTTGTCTCGGCTTCACTCTCGTCAGGCTGGTCAGCGGGGTCAGTGATGGCCTCGGGCTTTGTGGTTTCCTCCAGGCGGGCATCGTCCTCGGCTTCGATCTCATCCTGTTCGACATCGGGATGGAGATCGGAATCCGGCAGATCCGTGCTGGCTTGATGATCCTCGGTCAACGTCGCGTCGGACGTCGCGGGCTGTTCCGCTTCAGCGGGGCTTTCCTCAGGAACGGACAGTTCTTCAGGCGCGGGCTCGTCTTCAGGCAGGGGCTTGTCTTCAGCATGATCGTCCGGCTGCGGGCTCATCGCATCCGCCTGAGACAGGTCTTCCGGCTCAGGTTCCAACTCGTGAATGCTGCCCAGGGCTTCGACCACATCCTCGAACGTCTCCGTCGATCTGGTTTCTTCGGGCTTGGCGTCCTCAGGCTTGCCCTCTTCAACCTCGACAGCGATTGTATCCGCGGCTGGAAAAGTCTCGGATGGGGGAGGCTCAGAAAGATGGGTCTCAACAGCGGCCACGGCGGGCTCTATCGAAACCTGCGGTTCGTGGACCTGTGGCGACGTTACGGAAGCCGGGGTGGGTTGTTCCTCAGTAAACCCATCCGACGTATCCAGCGTTCCCAGCAGGGTTTCCACTGCAAACAGCAGGAACATTGCAGGGTCGTCGGCAATTTTGCCCAGCGCAGCGGGCAGGTTGCCGCGCGCGGTCGGAATAGGCCGCTTCATCAGGCCGCCGGGCTGGACTTGCGCCATCTGCACGATGGTTTCGATTGTGCGTGGAGTAATGCCGAGCCGGTCGAAATTGCCGGATGCCCGGATCACCGCGCCCTTGCTGTCCAGAAGAGCCATATGGGTATCAGGGTCCTCGAAGCCGCGCAGCAATGCTTCGCTGCGGGCTGAGGCGTCGCGGTAGCTGACCGGCATGGAAAACAGGATGACCACTTCACCGGGGCGGATCTCCAGCCGTTCCAGCTGCGCTTCAACAGGCACAAGGCGAAAGCCCGAACCGGCCCGCACCACCAACCGGCGCGCTTCGCCCGTCGTTTTCAACTGCCGGGCCATGGCGGCGATCTGCCGGAAGGTGACATCCTGACGCGGCGGCCCCTGGTCGAGAAAATCGTAAACCGAAGCCGTTCCGAAGAAACCCGCTCCGGCGCCATTGGCCCACAGCACCCGTTCCAGATCCGGCGAAAACAGCGCGAGCGCATCTCCACGCGCAAACTTGGCCCTGACCGCGCTATGCACGGCGATATCAATGAAGGGGTATTGGATAGCGGGCATGGTCAACCTGTCGAGCTTTTTCGCCGGCACTGTTCTGAATTAACAGATTTTTAATAACTTCGCACCCCCTCCGGGTCCAGCGAAGAGCGCCTCTATCGCCAAACAGGGTTAATGTGAGTAATTATTTTATTGTGCATCGCAACATAATATTGCAACGCACAATAAGTCTTGCTATATAGCCTCTATCGAAAAACACCGGGCTGCAACGATCAGCCCCTTCCAAGGAGTTCATCATGGCTACCAATTCGAAATCCACCCCTTTCTCTGCCGCTGCCTTCGACCCTGCAAAGATTTCCGACAGCCTGCGCGACTTCACTGAGAAGGGCGCTGCTCAGTCCAAGGAAGCCTATGCTAAGATGAAGACCGCTGCCGAAGACGCCACCAAGACGGTTGAAGCCACCTTGCAGAGCGCCCAGAGCGGCAGCATGGAGCTTGGCCTCAAGGCTATCGACGCCCTGCGCACCAATGCCGAGCTGTCCCTGTCGCACATGGAAGCTCTGATGGGCGTCAAGTCTGTTGCTGAACTGGTTGAATTGCAGACCGCCTTCATCCGCAAGCAGGCTGAAGTCACCGTCGAGCAGGCCAAGGCCATGCAGGAAACCGTCAAGAAGGTTGCCGAAACCGTGGCAAAGCCCGGCAAGGAAGCCGCTGAAAAGGCAATGTCCAGCTTCAAGGTCTCCTGATCTTTCCGGTCACATATTGATGAAGATGAGAGGGTCGGTTCGTCCGGCCCTTTTTATTGCCGTTGCGGCCAGTGATCTGTAAATAAATGGGGAAGCGCAAAAAGGGGCTTGAAAAATTCTCCCACGCCCCGTATGTGACCCCTCGAAAGCGCTAGCGCTTGATGTGCGGTTGTAGCTCAGTTGGTTAGAGCGCAGGTTTGTGGCACCTGAGGTCGGAGGTTCGAGACCCCCCAACCGTACCATTTTCCTTTTAGGAAATCAGTCACTTAGTGTATGCCGGAAAATTGGCATTACTTTCTGATTTGAGGATATATAGGTCTTTGCGAAATAATCGGTGTCGGCAAGTTTGTTATCTCTCACAGATTTCAATGAGAGTTCGAATCATTGGCCCCACGGCGTCTTCCGTCAACGCCCTTGGATTTAGGTTGATGTAACCGATTACCGCTTGATGGAAGATGCGGTCGTTGATTTTCGCGTTTTGAAGGCATTTGAGGCGACTAGCACGCGCTTTCTCGTTATCGCCGTTAGCCTCGGGGGAAACCAAAAGTAAGTAAGAGTTCAGTGCGCCCCACAGATATCCTCTGGCGTAGTTTTGATCGGACTGTAAAAGCTCTGCACTGGTTAACGCTGATGCAGGTGTCCCTGTTAAGGCAGTCAGTACCACGAAAAAAAACAGCCGCATTTATCACCTTTTTGAATTTGTACACGTTTACGCCTTCATTCATCCAAGTTCATCAGCATTAGCTTAAGATGAGCTTGATGTGAGGAGAGATCGGCGGCACCATGTAAGCTGAAAATAATTCATTCATATTCTAATCTGTAATTAACAAGCTCATCACTGACGTGATGCCCGCCCTCAACGACAGAGTTGCAAAAGCACTACATCTGACCCGTCACCAGATAATACACCCCCGCAATCACGATCAGCCCGCCCAGCGCCCGTACCACAAGGCCGTTATACAGCCGCCCCAACCCGTAGCCGATGGCGATGCCGAGGATGTGGATCATGCCGGTGGCGACGACGAAGCCGACAGTGTAGGCGGCGGGGTCGGTGGCGTTAGGGGCCATTTTGCCATGGGGATAGCCATGGAACAGCGCAAACAGTGCGATGATCGCCAGGGAGGCGAATTCGGGGGCTTTCCAGTTGGCGGCGATGGCAGCGCCCAGCGCCAGTAGCGAGAGCGCTATGCCGCCTGAAATCACCGGGTCGGGAATGTCGGCCAACATACCAATCACGCCGCCGATGCACATGATCAGCGGGAAGGTGGCGGGCAGGGTCCAGACGGAGCGGCCCCCCATCTGCGCGCCCCAGAGACCGACCGCCAGCATGGCCAGGAAGTGATCGGCGCCCAGCAGTGGATGCTCGAACCCGCTGCCGAAGCCGCCCATGGGGCCACCCAGAACATGGGCAAAGGCCGGTGCGGCGCTGCCTGCAAAACCCAGGAATGTGACGGCCAGGCGTAGGGGTAACCCGTTGATTGTGCTGGAACGGTTCAGAAAATACCCTTGGAAATGGTCCGGGATTCTCCTTGGATGAAATGGGGTCATTGTCGCTTTGCCCTTGCCGCTTTTCTCGAGGACTTTTGGGGAAGCCCGTTTTTTGGAAGCCCGTTTATAGGAAGATGGGCCTATAGCTGTAAAATATGGGGTATAAGTGACGACCTGGGCGCTGACAACGTGCTGCTGTTATCGTCGAAGCTTTCTTTCTGGCTTGATCAGGTGCAAACAGGTTCCATGCATTTCGCGACCACAATTTGGTCGCAGAAACAGTCTGCATAAGGTGGCAGCCAAGGCAGAGCAGGACAGAGCAGCAGCACAGCCATTCAATTCGGGAGATCGGATATGCAGGAAAACTTTAAACGTCAGATCGTCGGGGCGGGGCGGCTTGCTGCTGTCGCAGCCCTTGTCGCCTTGATGCCGGGCATGGCCGAGGCGCATATCGTCCAGGGCGGTGCCGGTGGGTTCCTGCAAGGCTTCGAGCATCCCCTGTCGGGTGCCGATCATCTTCTGGCGATGTTTTCCGTCGGTCTCTGGGGCGCGCAACTGGGCGGCCGCAATGTCTGGGCGCTGCCAATCACCTTTCCGCTGATCATGGTCCTGGGTGGCATTCTCGGCATTGCCGGTGTGCCGTTGCCAGCGATTGAAACCGGCATTGCGCTCTCCATCGTCGTGCTGGGTGCCGCGATTGCGCTGGTCTGGCGGCCGCCGGAATGGCTGGCGCTGACGGTCATCGGCCTGTTTGCCATCTGCCATGGTTATGCCCACGGCGCCGAATTGCCAATTGCCGCCGATCCCGCCGATTTTGCCATCGGCTTCGTGATTGCCACCGGCCTGATCCATCTTGCTGGTATTGCCGTTGGGCTTGGTGTGTCGCGGGCCTTGGGCGAGCGCATGGTTCGTATTCCCGGCGGGCTGATCGCCATCGGCGGCCTTTATTTCCTTGTGACCTGATGGCAAAGCCGGGCACGCCCCTTGCTGGTCATCTGACGACGGGTCTAGCCCTTGTGGTGCTGCTCGGAGCAATTGGGATAGGCGCGTCTGCAGTGTGGACCTGGCTTGACCAGGAGACGCTGGACCATTGGCTGCTATCGACCACGTTTACCATTGAACGCCTGCTGCCCTTGATCGGCACAGGCTTCATTCTGGGGCAATTGCCGAGACGGCGATTGCCGCTGGCTCTACTGGTGCTGGCGGCAGGCTTTGTCGCCGGTTTTGTCTGGCGCGATATGTGGATGCAGCTTCTGGCGCCTTTGCCCGCAGCGCCCAGCCATTTCTTTCTGGTTGGCCCCTTGGCCTGTCTGTTGGCGGGCGCAATTCTGGTCTTACCATTGCCGCTGCGGCTCTGGTCCGGTCTGGCGCTGTTGCCGGTGCTTGGGATCGCTCTTTCGCTGGCGATCTCTTTTTCCGATCCAAGCCTGCATGACCGGCTCTATCTGCCCTTGGCGCTGTCTGCCGCGCTTTGGCTGTTGCTGGTGTCCGGTCTTGTCGCTGGTATCGTCACCGCTGCCTGGACCAGGATTGCCTCGCGGGTTTATGGCAGCTGGTTGCTTGCCATCGGCATGCTGTACGGCGGTGCTTACATGGCCTCGAAACAGACCACACTCACCCCGCCGCCCTTCGCGGAGCCTCCTGCTGCCAGCGATGATTTTTCAGGTTTTGAGCCTCTGTTCAAATCCCTGGACCGCTATGGTCCCCAGAGACCGGTGCTGGGGCCGGATGTGGGTGAGGGGAGGTTGCCATGAGCCGTTTGCCACTTGCCTTTCGCCGGAAGACCGCGCTTGCAGCCACGCTGGCGCTCTGTCTGCTGCCTGCTTCTCCCGTGCTGGCGCATCCCGACATCGCCATCACGCTGAGGGTGCTTTTCGACATGCATCATGGGGTGTTGACGGGGGTCGGCGAAAGCTGGTCCTTCGATGCGGCCTATAGCCGTGTTCTGCTGGATCGCTATGACCGGGACCGCAATAGCCAGTTTACCGCCGAGGAGGCCTCGGCCCTGCGCGACAAGCTGATTGCCGATCTTGGCCGCAAGCGGTTTTTCACGGAATTGTCTGTGGATGGCAGGCAGGCGGCGCGGTTGCAGCCGGTGGGCTTTACCGCTGAGATCCATGGGACTGTCGTGACTGTCACCTTCGCTTTCAGCCTGGCCGGACCGGTGGACCTGCGCGGCAAAAGCCTCGACCTGGAGGTCAAGGACAAGGATTATGTCGCCGCTTTCCGCCTGGCCGAGGCCGGTGGGCTTCAGATTCGCGGTGATGGTGGCCAGTGCCGGACCAGTCGCGCCCCAAACCCGGCCCATGCCTATTTCGCCGGTCTGGTCGTGCCGGAGCGGATAACCCTGACCTGCGATGCTCCCTTATAAAGAACCAGTTTAATCCAGCACTGTGGTCACAAATTCCGGGCTGCCGGAAAGGGTGTTGCTGACGGTGCAGATCTCATGCTCGGCCCGGTCGGCAATCGCCTTGCGGGTCTCGGCGTCAATCTCGCCCTGGATGGTCAGGGTGATGTCGAAACGCTCAACCCGAGACAGGCCGTCTTTTGCCTTTTCTCCGGTGACGGAGGCGGTAATGCCGGTAATCTTGTCCATCACCCCCATCTCGCTGGCGGCAAGGCGCGCGCTGATCGTCAGGCAACCGGCCAGCGAGGCGTAGAGCAGGTCCAGCGGGTTGAAGCCCGGTTGTGACGGGCCGGTGACGATGGCCAGCTCACCGCCGGTGGCCGAGGTGATCTGCGGAAAACCGGTGCGGCCGATTACGGCGGTGGCGCCCACCGGGCGGGCTTTCATCTTGATCTCGGCCATGATGCTTATCCTGGTTATAAAAAGATACCGCGATCCTGATCGACCCGCTCGCGTAAGTAATCCACCACGGTGCGAATGCGGGCCAGATCGCGCAGGCTTTCATGATAGGTGGTCCAATAGGCGCGGTGCAAGGTGATGTCGGGCAGAATGCGGACCAGATCGTGATGCTGTCGCGCGATGTAGCTGTGCAAAATACCAACGCCAGCCCCTGCCAGCACCGCTTCCGTCTGGCCGATGGCGGAGGAAATCTCAAAGCTGGCGTTCCAGTTGCGCATGATTTCGCCGGTAAAATTCAGCGATGGCGTGAAGATCAGATCTTCCACATAGCCAATGCGGTGATGATCCTTGAGGGCCTCCACCGTCTCCGGCAACCCGTGGCGCTCAATATACTGGCGGGAGGCGTAAAGCGCCAAGCTGTAATCGGTCAGATGCGCCGAGACGAGGCGGCCCTGATCGGGCCGCTCCAGCGTCACGGCAATATCGGCCTCGCGTTGTGACAGCGAAAACGAGCGTGGCACCGGCACCAGCTGGATTTTCAATTCCGGGTGCCGCTCAATCAAATCCCCCAGCTTGGAGGCCAGAAAAAACACGCCAAACCCATCGGGCGCGCCAATGCGCACCGTGCCTGCCACCTTGGCATCGGTGCGGCCAAGGCGGGCTTGGGCTTCCAGCATTTCGGTTTCCATCCGCTCGGCGGAGGTGAGGAACGTCTCGCCTTCAGCGGTCAGTTCGCAGCCATTGGTGCGGCGAATGAACAGCCGTGTTTTCAGCGCATCTTCCAGCGCCGTCAAGCGGCGTGAGAGCGTGGCGTGGTTCAGCCCCAACCGTTTTGAGGCGGCCAGAATTTGTCCGGTGCGGGCAATGGCCAGAAAAATGCGAACGTCATCCCAATTCATAGTAACATCCATTTATGCACAACGGATGCGTAAATCATCGCGTTGCGTTGTGCAAATTAAAGCGCGATAGTGGCCTATCAAAAAACACTCAGGAGGATCACCCATGTATCAGATCGGGCATTTTATTGGCGGTAAGGCCGTGGCTGGAACCTCTGGCCGCAAGCAGCCGATTTTCAACCCTGCCACGGGTGAAGTGCAGGGCGAAATCGCGCTGGCCAGCGCGGACGAGCTGAATGCAGCGGTGGAAAACGCCAAGGCCGCCCAGCCGAAATGGGCTGCCACCAATCCGCAGCGCCGCGCTCGCGTGTTCATGAAGTTCGTCGAACTGCTCAACACCCATATGGACGAGCTGGCCGAAATGCTATCGCGCGAGCATGGCAAGACCATTGAAGACGCCAAGGGCGATATCGTCCGTGGCCTGGAAGTCTGTGAATTCGTTATCGGCATTCCGCACCTGTCGAAGAGCGAGTTTACCGAAGGCGCTGGCCCCAACATTGATATGTATTCCATCCGTCAGGCCGTGGGCATTGGCGCTGGCATTACCCCGTTCAATTTCCCGGCGATGATTCCCATGTGGATGTTTGCCCCTGCCATTGCTTGCGGCAACGCCTTCATCTTGAAGCCTTCTGAGCGTGATCCATCCGTGCCGATGCGTCTGGCCGAATTGATGATTGAAGCAGGCCTGCCTGCTGGCATTCTCAATGTGGTCAATGGTGACAAAGCCGCCGTTGATGGCCTTCTGAGCCATCCTGATATTGGCGCGATTTCCTTCGTTGGCTCCACGCCAATTGCCCGCTACGTCTATGGCACGGCTGCTGCAAACGGCAAGCGCGCCCAGTGCTTTGGCGGTGCCAAGAACCACATGATCATCATGCCCGATGCCGATCTGGATCAGGCCGCAAACGCTCTGATGGGCGCAGGCTATGGTTCGGCTGGCGAGCGCTGCATGGCCATTTCGGTTGCCGTTCCGGTTGGCGAAGAAACCGCAGATCGGCTGATTGCCAAGCTCACCCCGATGATTGAAAGCCTGCGCATTGGCCCTTATACCGATGACAAGGCCGATATGGGGCCTGTCATCACCAAGGAAGCCCGCGAACGCATTCTGGGCCTGATTGACAGCGGCGTCGAAGCCGGGGCCAAGCTGGTGGTCGATGGCCGTGATTTCAAGCTTCAGGGCTATGAAAACGGCAATTTCATCGGCGGCTGCCTGTTCGATAACGTCACGACCGACATGGACATCTACAAGACCGAGATTTTTGGCCCCGTTCTCTCCGTGGTGCGCGCCAAGAACTATGAGGAAGCCCTCGATCTGCCGATGAAGCATGAATATGGCAATGGCGTTGCCATCTACACCCGCGACGGCGATGCGGCGCGCGATTTCGCCAGCCGCATCAATATCGGCATGGTCGGCATCAATGTTCCGATTCCGGTGCCGCTGGCCTATCACTCCTTCGGCGGCTGGAAGGCTTCTTCCTTCGGCGACCTCAACCAGCATGGCACCGACTCGATCAAATTCTGGACCCGCACCAAGACCGTCACCAGCCGCTGGCCTTCAGGAATTAAAGACGGTGCTGAATTTGTCATGCCGACGATGAAGTGATGACGTAAGACGTCGCACCAAAAATTATCACCAAGGCGGGTCCCCAACGGCCCGCCTTTTTTCGTGATAAAAAGCCAGGATCGACACTTCATGCATGAAAATCTTTTCTGGAGAAACACACTCAAAAAATGTTAATTTGGAATTGTTCAAAAGTACAAAGTCCATTATATATGCCGATATGGACGGACAAATTTGGCGCTTTGCCAAGGGCCGCCGAGCGGCTATGATTCGCTGGACCAGCTTAAGGAGTGGCGCATGCGCTTGACGAAGCAGACCAATTACGCGGTACGCATTCTGATGTATTGCGCGGCGAACAAGGACCACCTGAGCCGTATCCCGGAAATTGCCAAGGCCTATGGCGTCTCCGAACTCTTCCTGTTCAAAATCCTTCAGCCGCTCAACAAGGCGGGTCTGGTGGAAACCGTGCGTGGCCGCAATGGCGGCGTGCGCCTGGGCCGTGCGCCTGAAAAGATCAGCCTGTTTGACGTGGTCAAGGTGACGGAAGACAGCTTTGCGATGGCTGAATGCTTCGAGGACGATGGCGAGGTCGATTGCCCGTTGATCGACAGCTGCGGCCTGAATTCGGCGCTGCGCAAGGCGCTCAACGCTTTCTTCGCGGTGCTGGCGGAATATTCCATTGACGATCTGGTCAAGGCTCGCCCGCAGATCAACTTTCTGCTGGGTATCGAGGATCTGCCCCGTCTGGCGGCTGCACCGGCTGCCTGAACCTGTTTTGCAAGAAGAATATGACAGCGCCCTGGCCTCCGGTCCGGGCGTTTTTCGTTTGTGGAGAGGCTTGGATGAAGCGGTTGACCGATGGCGGCAATACGCTACTTGAAGGTAAGTGACGTATCCGCCGGGAGAAATCAGCATGACCGCCCATCAGACAGCCGACACCGTTCCTACCAGACCTTGGGCGATCATCGTCATGGGGGTCAGCGGCTGCGGCAAAAGTTCGATTGGCGAAGGCTTGGCGAAAAAGCTTGGTGTCCCTTTCCTGGAAGGAGACAGCCTGCATCCCGCCGCCAATGTCGCGAAAATGGCCAAGGGCTCACCGCTGACTGACCAGGACCGTTGGCCCTGGTTGCAAGCGATCGGCGATAAAATGGCCGCCGCCTTGCGGGAGGGCCAGACCATTATCGTGTCCTGCTCGTCGTTGAAGAAAAGCTATCGCGACCTGTTGCGCGAGGCGACTGGCAATCGCACCGCGTTCATTTATCTGGAAGGCTCGAAAGAGCTGCTGACCCGCCGCATGGGTGAACGCACCGGACATTTCATGCCGGTCAGCCTGCTGGAAAGCCAGCTTGCGACACTGGAAAGCCCGAAAGATGAGCCTTGTGTGGTGACAGTTGATATTGATCGCAGCATCGACGCCATTGTTGATGCCGCAGCAGTCGGGCTGTCGGAGCTGGAATAACAATGATTTGCGGTGATCAGACCGGATCGATCCGGCAGCTGTGATCCTGCACATCTTCACCGCCGGAAAACCCGATGGTCGCGGCAGGTGCGACATCGGTGAGAATGATGAAGCCTGGGCCAGTGGCGAAACTGGCGCCAACCACCACCAGATTGTGGCTTGCCATCTCCGTTGACGGGTCTTGCAGGGTCTTCGCCAGCGCCAGAAACGGATTGTAACCAGCCAGCGTATCACCCTCGACTTTCATGGCGATGAAATGGTGTCCGGCCACCTCCGCCGGCAAGGGTGCCCAGTCGGTGCCGATCTCATTGGCCATCTTGGTCAAAAGCGCATGGGCATCCGGGCTGAGGCAATCGATATGGATATGCGGCTGATTCTGTGAGCGAGCATCCTGCGCGTTGACCGCCAGGCTGAGCGCGTCGCGCGCCAAGGGATGCGGCAGCTTGGCATTGACGGCGGCCCGTTCATTCCAGGCATCGGCAAAGAAATTCGGCGTCTTGTCATCCAGCAGGGCAGGGCTTTCGATGCCGGTGATCTTGTCGGTCGGGATCAGCAGATGCTGCGCCACGCCACGTTGGTCCTTCAGCAGAGCATAATGTTCGCCGGTATTGACGCGGACGCAAGGCGCAGTGGCGACGACACATTTGTCATGGACGATCTTCCACAGCGCATCGGGATCGGCATGGGCAATCGCGCTGGCGGCAAGCAAGCCAATGAGACCAAGGGCGATGGAGGAAAGTGGGCGGCTGGTCATGATGATCCCTAAGCGTGTCACTGGTTTCAAGCACCCGACTGTAAAGCTCGCTTGCCGATTTCCTGTGACGCCCATTGCGTCCGCAGATCACATTTTCGGGATCTGTATCAAGCCCGAAACCGCTCCGGGCGAAAGGCCGATATATCCAGGAAGGGCGTTTCGCCGCTCATCGCCTCCGCCAGCAGGCGCCCTGTGATCGGCCCCAGTGTCAGGCCGTGATGGGCATGGCCAAAAGCCAGCCACAGCCCTTTGTGGCGCGGCGCTTGACCGATCACCGGCATCATGTCTGGCGTGCAAGGGCGTGCGCCCATCCAGGGCTCAGCGTCGAGGCGTTCGGCCAGTGGAAACACTGTGCGGGCGACTTTTTCGGCCCGCGCCAATTGCACCGGGGTTTTCGGTGCATCGCGAAAGGCAAATTCCGCCCCGGTCGTCAGCCGGATGCCCTGGGTCATCGGCGCCAGGAAATAGCCGCGCTCCTTGTCCATCATCCAGTTGTTCAGCACTGCATTGCCGGTGCTGGCATAATGCATGTGGTAGCCGCGCTTGACGCCGAGCAGGAACCGGTAGCCGAGCTTGGCCATCACCTCATCCGACCAGGGGCCGAGCGCCACCACAACCTGTTTTCCCTCAATCACGCCCTCTTCGCTCGTAACCTGCCAACCGCTGCCCACCTGTTTCAGGCTCAGGGCATCGCCATGCACGAAGCGTCCGCCAAGGCTTTCGAAATAGGCAAGATAGGCCTTGGTCAGCCCATGCGGATCAAGCACCGACCAGGGGTCATTCCATTTCAGCCCGCCGATGAAATCCTGGCTCAGATGCGGCTCTTCGCGGGCGAGATCATTAGCTGTCATGGTTTGAAACTGAATGCCGTATTCACGCCCCAGCCGCTCGGCCTCCGCCACTTCCTTGTCGCGCACGGCCTGGGTGCGAAACGCCTCGACCCAGCCGTCCTTGCGGATCAGCGCTTCGGCCCCCGATGCCTCGATCAGCTCTTTGTGTTCGGTGATCGAGTGTTCGATCAGCGGCGCATAGGCCCTGGCGATGACCTCATGGCGCGGCCGGTTGGAATTCCACCAATAGGAGGAGAGAAAGGCCGCCAGCTTCGGCAGGGCCTTGAGATGATAATGCGCATCGATCCGGTTGTTGAGACCATAGCGCAGGATCAAGTTCAGCTCCTGCGGAAAGCCATAGGGCACGACGCCTTCGCGCTGGATCAGCCCGGCATTGCCATAGGAGGTTTCCTCGCCCGCGCCGCGCCTGTCCACCAGCACCACAGATTTGCCGCGCCGCGCCAGCTGAACAGCGGTGGACACGCCGATAATACCGGCGCCAAGAACAATTGCATCGACAGACATGAAAAGACCCACGGTCAAGGATTTACTGCCGTGACCATGCAAAAGCGCTGGGAAATGCGCAAATGAAAACTTTCTGAAATGGCAGGATTTTTATCCTGCCATTGAGGTGCTTCGGGCTTTCTCTACTGCCGGTTTCAAATAAAGGATCTCAGATATTCAGAGAGGCAGAGAATGGCCATCGCCTGCCCATAGGGCATCGAGGTCAGCTTGATATTACGATAGAAATCCAGATCCGAACCCATGGCGGTGCCGAAGGACACCTGGTTCAATTCGCCCTTGGCGTCGATATTGGCAATGACGCCGCGCACCGCCCGTTCCGCCACGGGCCGATAGTCCGCGCTGATATACCGTTTGCGCACCGCCTTCATCAGCCCATAGGCAAAACCGGCGGTGGCCGAGGCTTCCAGATAGCTGCCTTCGTCATCGACCAATGTGTGCCAGAGGCCGGAAGGGTCCTGATATTTGGCAAGGGCTGCGGCCTGACGGTCTAGCGTCGAGAGCAGATGACGCCGCAGCGCGTCTCCCTCCGGCAATTGCAGGAGATCGATGAATTCCGGAATGGCGATCGTCACCCAGGAATTGCCGCGCGCCCAGAGTGCGCGGGCAAAATTGTGATTGCCATCGAAGGTCCAGCCATGAAACCACAGGCCAGAGGCGCGGTCGGCGAGATATTGGCTGTGGATCAGAAACTGATACTTCGCTTCCTCCACATAGTCCGGGCGGTTCAACAGCAGGCCGATCTTGGCGAGCGGCATGACGCTCATCATCAACGTATCGTCCCACATCTGCTGGTCGTTGACGCTGTTATAGACGATATGCTGCAAACCGCCTTCGCGGGTGCGCGGCATCTCGTGCATCACCCACTCGGCCCAGGTTTCCAGATAGGGCACAAAGGCCGGGTTGGGCGCATGTTCATGGAGGCAGGCCAGCGTCAGAAACGGGCAGACCGTGTTGATATTCTTGGTCGGCGTTCCCTCGGCAAGCCGCGCCGAAAACCAGTCGGTGATAACAGCCATCACCTTGGCATCGCCGGTCTGCTGCCAGTATTTGAACAGGCCGTAAAGCCCGATACCATGGGTCCATTCCCACCCGGCCCAGCCCTTGGTGTCGATCACCCGCCCATCGTCCAGCCGCAGCAGGAATTCGCCTGTGGTGTCCGTGATGTTGATCAGATTGTCCGTCAACCGGCCAATCAGCCCGACAACCTCATTGCGCGTCACAAAACGCTCCGGCTGCGCCAGCAAAGGATGCATGGTCATGGTAACTCCTCCTGCGACGCCCTCCACAGCGTCGGCGTGAAGGGAGCATAGACGGAAGGGGATTGCAAGGGTGAGGGGATGGGTGGGTTGAAAGCTATTGTCCCTAAACATGCCGCAACATGATCATTGCTATACTGACGTTCGTACACCATTTACTTTGCAATAGCGGCAAATCGAAAGGCTCATGTCCATGGACATCAAGAGAAACGGCACCCAGCCTTCCACCAAAGGTCCATCGGACTGGTTTTCCGGCACGGTCCGCATCGATCCGTTGTTTTCGCCCAACAATGCCCGCCGCGCCGCCGCAGCCTGCGTGACATTCGAGCCCGGCGCACGCACCGCCTGGCACACGCATCCCCTCGGCCAGACGCTGATCGTCACCGCCGGCCTTGGCCTCGTGCAGCGCGAGGGTGGTCCGATCGAAACCATCAATCCGGGTGACGTCGTCTGGTTCGAACCCGGCGAAAAGCATTGGCACGGTGCCTCCGCGACCACAGCCATGACCCATATCGCCATTCAAGAGCAGTTGGATGGAAAGGTGGTCGACTGGCTGGAGCAGGTGACCGACGAGCAGTATCGATCCGTGTGATCGGGTTTACCTTCCGCCACAACAATGCGCTGCATTCGAGACGCCCGGGCGCATGCCTGTTACGGCGACGTCATTCGTCCTTGTCGCGTACATTTTGTGGAAACGTGATCTCCGTCGTGAAGCCCTTGGTTGGCAGCACATCGAACCGGAAGCCATGCAATTTGGTAATTGCCGCCACCAAGGTCAATCCCAACCCCAACCCTCTTGTGTGGCGGCTTCGGTCTGAGCGGTAAAAGCGCTGGATAAGGAGATTTCTCTCGCTCTCTGGCACACCTGGACCGGTGTCACTCACACGCAGCGCTTTACGCTCGTCTTCCACGATAAGGCAAACATCGATCCTGCCGCCTTCGGGCGTGAATTTTATGGCGTTATCAACGAGATTGGCGACGGCCTCGAAAATCAGATCCCGATCTCCGTGAACGACAATGTTGGCATCCGCCTTCACTGCCAGTGTCAGCTGCTTCTCTTCGGCAATGGGCTCGTAGAGGTCGCCAACTTCCAGCAAGAGCTCTGCGAGTTCCACTTTGTCAAATGCCTGAAGTCGGCGCGCTTGTTCAATCTCTCGAACACGCAAAATGGCCGTGACAATGGAGATCGCGTGGTCAATTCCTGAAATCGCCCGATCCATGGCAATCTGCATGTCCTCAACAGAGGTCGCATTGCGCCGAGCCCTTTCCAGGCCGAGGCGCACTCTGGCCAGAGGTGTTCTCAAATCATGGGCTATATCGTCACCGACGGCGGCGAGGTCCTCGATGAAGGTCTGCATTTCGTCGAGCATGCCGTTGACGATTTGCGCAAGGTTGTCGAGCGGGTCCTGCACATTGCGGTAGGGCAGGCGCTGTTTCAAATCGCCCGCAACAATCTGTGCGATCCGGATTTGCATTTCGTTGACGCGCCTGTGGGCGTTCAAACCGAAAAACACCGCTGCCGCCAGGCCAAACGTCAGCACCGGAACCAGGCCAAACAGCAGCCCTCTTTCCACCATGGATGCGGCCTGCTCATTATCGGCCGTACTCCAGCCAACGAACAGAATATTGCCATCTGGCAGGCGTCGCGCAACCGCGCGCGCCCGCTGTTGACGCGGTGGTGTTTGGTCGGTGCGCACAATGGAAACCTGTCTGGGCGGCATATCCAGCGCCAGGCCCTTTGGAAATTGCTGGACATTTCCCGACACATGGTGGCCATCGGCTGTGAAAATACCCGTTGGCTTCACCCGTCGCGGGTCTTGCCGCACGCGTTCCTCATAGGCATCCATCCGCCCCAGAAGAGCACCTTGCGTGATGACGCTTGCTTCTTGCAAAACCAGCTCATCCAGTTGATTGATCAACTCACGGCCAGTGGTTTGAAAATAAGCAAAGCAAAAGCTCAGCACCATGGTGACCGTTATTGCCGCCACCAGCGCCACCACATAGCGGAAACGGGATTGCCGGACCCATTCAATCGGGCGCGCGAAGTACAAAACCTTCTCCACGAACATTGGCGATCATGGGATGATCTCCCGGATGATCAATTTTTCGTCTGAGCCGACCCATATGCACATCGATGAGGTTTGAGTCGGGAACGAACTTATATTTCCAGACTTCCTCAAACAGCATTCCGCGCGTCAGAAGCTGCTCGCAATGGCGCATCATATATTCGAGCAGCTTGAATTCACGGGGAAGAAGCTCAATCTCCCTTTCGCCGCGGCAAGCGCTACGCTCCAGAAGATCAAGCTCAAGCGGTCCAACCCGCAGCACTTTTGCCGACATGTCAGCGGGGCGGCGAAGAAGGGCTTCCACGCGGGCTACAAGTTCGAGGATCGCAAAGGGCTTGGTGAGATAGTCGTCTCCACCGGCCCGCAGGCCGCGCACACGGTCGTTGACGGCACTGAGGGCGCTGATGACAAGCACAGGCGTGCGAACCTGTTCGCGCCGCAATGTATCAATCACAGCAAGGCCGTCCATACCAGGCAGCATACGGTCAACGATCAGGATATCAGCCCCGCCATTCCTTGCGCGTTCAAGGCCTCTGGCACCATCGGATTCCCAATCAACGGCGTATCCGTAATCTTTCAGCTCAGCGCAGATATCTTGTGCCGTATCTTCATCATCCTCAATAAGGATAACTTTCGCCATGGCCTATTCCTTGATGCGTCGGTACCTCCATAGATGTTGCAGGTCATCCATTATTGCCAGAGCACACGCGCGTTTCAAATACCGGTTTGCTGTTTCACTCCTACGGTTTTTCAAAAAATAGCGCAATTGTGCGGTGTGTGATTCAACGCGCGGATGCACATAACCAGGCTTGCCGTCCGGGGCGGGATGGCCGTTCTTAAATTTCTATTTAATGGCTTTTGTCATTTCACTGCGTCAAACCCCAGCACATGCGCGACAGAAAGTCGCGTGCTGACTTGTGACTATATGGTGCGATCGTCAAAGCCCACGGCAATCGCAGTCGCCCTTAAACTCAATTAGGTGCCAGATGCCCGTTCATCGTAAAGACAACCCATCCATTGCCGAAGGCGTCCAAGGCCCGGTTTTGAGCCGCCGTCAGCTTTTGGGATCGGCGGCCACCGGGGCTGTCGTTCTCGGTGCGACCTCTGTGCCCAGCTGGGCGCAAGCGCCGGAAAAAACCGTGGATGTCCTGTTGATCGGCGGCGGCATTATGAGTGCGACGCTGGGTGTTTTGCTCAGCCAGCTTGAGCCGAACTGGACGATTGAAATGCTCGAGCGGCTCGACACCGTGGCCATGGAAAGCTCCAACGGCTGGAACAATGCCGGCACGGGGCATTCTGCACTGGCCGAGCTGAATTATTCGCCGATGGATGCGAAAGGCAATGTGCATATCGAAAAGGCGATTGAGATCAATTCGGCCTTCCAGATCACCCGCCAGTTCCTTGCCCATCAGGTCGATGTTGGCGTGTTGAAGAATCCGCGCTCGTTCCTCAACTCGACACCGCATATGAGTTTCGTCTGGGGCGATGAGAACACGGCGTTTCTTGCCAAGCGGTTTGATGCGTTGAAAGCAAGCCCGCTGTTTTCCGGCATGCAGTTTTCGACCGATCATGACAAGATTGCCGAATGGGTGCCGCTGATGATGGACGGGCGTGACCGCGCCCAGAAGCTCGCCGCCACCTGGAGCCCCCTTGGCACCGACGCCGATTGGGGCGAAGTGACCCGCCAGTACGTCACGCATCTGAAAAGCCATCCAAACTTTACGCTGCACACCTCCAGCGAAGTGGAGGCTATCGAAAAGAACAGCGACGGATCGTGGAACGTCAGCACCTCCAATCGCAAGGATGGATCGTCAAGCACGGTCAAAGCGAAGTTCGTATTCATCGGTGCGGGCGGTGGTGCGTTGCACCTTCTGCAGATGGCCGGCATTCCTGAAGGCGATGATTACGCGGGCTTCCCCGTCGGCGGTTCTTTCCTGGTCTGTGACAAGCCAGAGATCGCAAACCAGCATTTTGCCAAGGCCTATGGTCAGGCCTCCACCGGTGCGCCTCCGATGTCGGTTCCGCATCTCGACACCCGCGTGTTTGAAGGCAAGCGCCACCTGTTGTTTGGCCCTTTCGCAACCTTCTCGACAAAATTCCTGAAGGAAGGATCGCTGTTCGATCTGCCTGCGACAATCACGCTCGAAAACATCTGGCCGATGCTGAAAGTTGGCTATGATGAGTTTGATCTGGTCGAATATCTGGCCGGACAGCTTTTGCTGTCAGACGCAGATCGGCTAGAGGCTCTGCGCGCCTATTTTCCCAATGCCAAGGCCGAGGATTGGCGCCTTTGGCAGGCAGGCCAGCGCGTTCAGATCATCAAAAGAGACGCCAAAAAGGGCGGCATTCTCAAGCTCGGAACAGAAATTGTGGCGGCCAAGGATGGCAGCATTGCCGCTCTGCTCGGCGCTTCGCCGGGCGCGTCGACGGCTGCACCGATTATGCTGGATCTGATCCAGAAAGTGTTTGCCGAGAAATTGGCGACACCGGAATGGCAGGAGAAGGTGCGCACCATGGTGCCAAGCTATGGCGTCAACCTCAATGAGAATCCCGAGATGCTGGCCAAGGAATGGGCAGCGACGGCAGAGCGCCTTCAACTGACGCTCGCACCACCGGCAATCGACATGTCCGCAATCACAAAGCCTGGCGTCAGCGCACCGGCGGCAGACATCAAACGTGTGCCGGACATGGCTCTGTAAATTCTGGCCTTACGCGAGAATGAATGCGCGCCTTGGCGTGCATTCGGCGGATCCTGGCAAAAATATATGTCCTCGCATGCAGTATTGTGTGTTTTATGAAGTGCACAATACTGTAGCATCAGCGCAAAGGTGATGAGTTGCGTGCGAGATCACAGGCGAGAATTTCAACTGTAATTTTCTGCTCATGGTCTGCGTTTACATTGAGCTGAATTTCACCCGGTATAAAAAGAGAAAGATCGATCATGAGTGATCATCACGTCGTGGTTGTTGGTGGCGGCTTTGGCGGGCTTCAGCTGGTCCATGATCTCAAAGGCAGCGGAGCACGGATAACGCTGATTGATCGGCGAAACCATCACCTTTTCCAACCTCTTCTCTATCAGGTTGCAACAACCATTCTGTCCACGTCGGAAATCGCCTGGCCCATTCGTCATCTCTATAGCGACCGGCAGGAGGTTTCGACATTGCTGGGTGAAGTCGGTGGCGTCGATGTCGCTGCAAAGCAGGTCATGTTACGCAGTGGGGCATCCATATCCTACGACACGCTTGTTCTGGCCACCGGAGCGACCCATGCCTATTTCGGACGCGATGAATGGGAGCCTGTGGCTCCAGGTCTCAAGACGCTGGAGGATGCCACGACAATTCGCCGCCGCCTCCTTCTTGCCTTCGAGCAGGCAGAAACCACCTCTGACCCGGCGATGCGTGAGGCGCTTCTGACATTTACCATTGTTGGGGCCGGCCCAACAGGCGTTGAACTTGCCGGTATTATCGCCGAGCTGGCGCACAAGACCCTCCCCAAGGAATTTCGCGCCATTGATACTCGCAGGACAAAGGTGATCCTGGTCGAGGCGGGCCAACGTGTGCTGCCAAGCTTTGCACCGGAACTGTCTGCCTATGCACAAGGCGTGTTGGAAAAACTCGGCGTTGAGGTTCGTCTCGGGCAGCCTGTTACACAGTGCTCAAGCGAGGGCGTACAGATCGGTGAACAGTTCACTCCAAGCCGGACGATTGTCTGGGCGGCTGGCGTTCAGGCATCGGCTGCGGCGCGTTGGCTCAGTGTTCCCGCCGATAGGGCGGGCCGCGTCGTTGTTGAAAAAGATCTGACCTCCCCGGGAATGCCTGATGTCTTCGTGATCGGAGACACGGCGTCGGTCATCCAAGGCAATAACACGCCTGTACCGGGTATTGCGCCTGCCGCCAAACAACAGGGCGCCTATGTCGCCAAAGTGATCAAGGCAAGACTGAAAGGCAAACCCGCTCCCGCGCCGTTCCATTACCGGCATCAAGGGAGTCTTGCCACCATCGGCCAGAGCGCGGCCATCGTTGACTTTGGTAAGGTAAAGCTAACGGGTAGTCTCGCATGGTGGATATGGGGGCTCGCGCATATCTATTTTCTCATCGGCACGCGCTCAAGACTTGCTGTCGCCTGGAGCTGGCTGTGGATTTATCTGAGCGGACAGCATAGCGCCCGCTTGATTACTCAAAAAGAGACCATGAGGGATGACGGGCAAGCGAAAAAATAAAATTAATAAATGATATCGTAATTTTAAGAAGCGTAGCGACCAGACCGAGGTTAAGGTTGCGGATGGAGGAGCTTCGAGACAGTGGAATTCGCCACTCTTGAATGGGTCGACTGGTTCAACCACCGACGACTTCTCGAGCCGATCGGGAATATACCGCCAGCCGAAGCCGAAGAGCGATATTACGCCATGCTGGACGAAGCAGCCATGGCCGCATAACTTAAACAAAATGGCCTCCGGCAAACCCGGCGCGGTTCAGAGGCTTCGTGTAGGATGCAACCAGATACCATCACGGCGATGGCAACGCATTTATGCAAAGTCGTAGCGTAGGTCTCAACCTAGCCTCGAAAAATTTCCCCCAACATTTACCAGGTATCCAAAGCGGACGCCAGCATAGTGCCGTTGGGCTTCGGGTATTTCATCTACCACGATCTCAAAGCCACCTAACTCGGCCATGTGCCGACCAGCGAGGAATGCCATCAAATTTTCACACCAAGCCAATGCGTTCTCTATAAAGTAACGAAAAAACTCATTGGCTCCAACTATTTCGATTGGCGTGGCTTCATGAAGCACACCGATTTCAGGCTCTCGAAGCTCTTTGTTTGCGGTAAGGCGATAGTCGTTCACAATTATCTGTCTGTCCGTCTTGGGATGCTCAATACAGTGCCGGACATTTCTCACAAGTTTTCCGAAGTAAGTTAGACCTTCCACAAAACTAATGAATTCGTCATCCTCTGGGAAGGTCTTGATGAGATGTTTATGTAAACCGTCAAACCACTTGCCAGATTTCCTCAATGTTTCCTCAACGTAAAAAATACAACAAAGATTGAATACGCCTTGCATTGCGTGGTCCATCTTTTGGATAAAGGTCTTTGTCTCAGCGCGAAGTCTTGGATAGGATGGAAGAGCAAGCGCTCCCTGTTTCGGCTGAATTGTCGTTTCACGGTGGTGCAGCAGCACGCGCTTGATCTCTCCGGCCACGCTATCAGCTGCAACAAGGTCATTCATAATGTCGATGACCGACAAGAGGGCAGACTCATGTGACACCGAGTCGATGAGCCGTTCCTTCTTGAATAGTTCTAGACCTGTCAGAAGCGTCTTCTGAACTACCTCAGATTTCGCACCAACGTCAGCGATTTTCTGCACAGTGTTTGGTATATCTTCTCTCGTGCGACCTGGATCGATCTGGTCAGCAAGCGCGATAACGTAAATTGCCTCTTCTTTAATCGCAAAGAGTCGGTGACCTATCCCCTCAGCGGACACTACTGCGCCGTCGCTCTCGTCGCCAACCATCAGCATTCCGCCACCCTCTCGAATGCGGTCTATTCTGCGTTTTGCTGACTTTTCTTCCGTCATGAGCCTACCTTTAACGACCAATCGCCGGTGCTACCGTATCCCGTTCTCAAGAAAGACCGCGTCCCACCTGTCTACAATTCCTTGTATCCACGGGGGTATGCGTGACGCAGTGATGCGCCATTCCTGAAAATCGCGAACTGCTTTGTCCCAATCGGGAAAGCCACTCGCTGTAGCAATTTTCGTTTTATTGTCTTCGGTTGTCTTGAGCATAGTCACAGCAATCGCTTGCTGCTCATCCAAAAATTTCACGATGCTAAGATGTATTTCAGGGTGTTCGTTTGCGATCTGTGACGCCAGACGTTTAAGGCGCGGTGTAGCCATTGCGAGAATATCAAGCGCTCTACCCACTTCACCGGCGACCTCGGCGTTCAATCGAGATACCTCGGCGCGTTTATCGCTTCGGCGCATCGCCCGATCGCTGCCAATGCCGATTAGCGCAAGTAGCCACGAAATGAAGTCCATGCGCACCTCCGGAGCGTTCCCATTTCCAAGTTGCGCAGATTATAAGGAATTCGCAAGGGAAAGAATATCGAATGCTGATCCGCAAGAATGGCCCGGAAATGTGTTCCGGTTGTTCTTTTCTGGCTTTATCTAAATGTTTGATTGTGTTGAAAAAAATAAATTGGCTGGGGAACCTGGATTCGAACCAAGATTAACGGAGTCAGAGTCCCCGATTTATTATTGTAATACCAGCGCATTTTCTCCAACTTTGGAGAAAACGCAAGATGAAAGATCAATGCGTTACCGTAGAATTTCCAACTGGAAATCGGATAAACGAAGAGCTTCTTGCTGAGATTTCAGCGTGGCTGAGCGAGAACCGCGACCAGTGCGGCGTTCGCATTATCCCAACATTGAAAGAGAAGTTTGGCCTCGGCAATCTTGAGGCTATCGAGGCAGCAAAACGCGCCCATGCTCTCCAATACGGGAGGGCGCTGTAATGGCGATGAATTCCCGCCCGAAGGGTGAGGAGGCGCGCAACAAGTGACCTCCCCTATTCCTATTTCAAATGCTCTGCTTCGGATTGTGTCTGAGCGGAAGCCGCAAAATGCTGCCTTGGCTCTGGCATATGAGACCGGCGCTATGCCAACGCAACCGGCAAGCCTGCCGTCGCCCCGCGCCAACGTCCTTAGCCCGCAGCTTCGTCGTATGAAGCAGATCGTTAGCCGCAAGTGGCAACGGTCCCCGGATCGTGCCGCCTCAATGGCCCGCAAGCGCAAGCTGGGCGGATCAAGCGGGATGCCTGACACTATCCGTCATTACTACACGGAAGGCCACCGCGCTGTACTGGCGGTTATTGCGGGCGAGGTGAAGCACCACGGCCTGTGTGATCTTGCCGTGGACCGTATCGCCGCCGTTGCGGGTGTGAGCCGTACCACCGTGCAGAACGCTATTCGTGAAGCCCGCGCCCTTGGTCATCTGTCTGTGGAAAGCCGTCCGCGCAAAGGGCAGAAGAACCTCACCAACCTTGTGCGGATCACGTCACGCGAGTGGATGACCTGGCTTAAGTGCGGGCCTTCTCTGGCCAGACAGATAGGGTTCAAAGATTTCCACCCCACGAAGAACCAAGATAAAAACAAATACAAGAAGGAAGATAAGGGAAGAATGAACCGCACCGATGGTGTGCGTGGCAAGCGCTTCATGGGCTTTGGAGAGGGAGAGAGCGGCACTGCTGCGGACAACAACCACTGGCGAGGGCGAGACAAGGGCTGTTGATGGAAAATCAAAGGCCACGAGGATCGCAAATGCGAGATGCGTCGCTTCGGGCTGGGGGTGATGAGAGGGCCGGGGGGGGGTGGTCTAGAACTTTCGACCTATCCTGGGGACCGGCGCGGGGAGATACGCTCTATAATTTTCTCAATTAAGAGATTTTTCTTATTGTTTGGAAAGACTTACGCCTAACACGCCTGTCCTAAGTTGTCAAATTTACGCATAAAAAAAATTCGGGCATACAATCGGAATGAAGATATTTTCTTTTTTCCGATCTGAAAAACTTGAAACGCGCGACACGTCTATTTCGGATGCAGCCTTGGCGGCGCTCTGGTCTGGGATGTCATCGGGGGCGGTTGCTGTCTCCGGCGCGGAAGCGCTTCGGGTTCCCGCTGTTGCCAGTGCGGTGCGGGTGATCTCGGAAGCTGCGGCAACGCTTGAAGTGCGGATCATGGAGCGGGATGCAAGCGGCTCCGAGACCGAGGATAAAAACCATCCGGTCGGCCTGCTGTTGCGCGGCGATGCCAATCCCTGGACCTCCGGTTTCGAGTTGATCCGCGATCTCGTGGCGGGCGCGCTTACCAGTGATTGGGGTGGCCTCGCTTACGTCAACCGGGTTGGTGACGAGATCCGCGAAGTGATCCGCTATCAGCCAGCGGCGATTTCCGTGCAGCTCGATCCGTTTACCGGGGAGCCGACTTACCGCCTGAGTGGCGTCGTCGTATCGGCCCGAAACATCGTGCATGTGCGCGGGCCGTTCGACCGGTCGCCCTTGACCCTTGCGGCGGAAGCCATCGGCGCGGCGAAGACCATGGAAACCCATGCTTCGCAACTATTCAAGAATGGTGCGCGTCCAGGCGGTGTGATCCAAACCCCCAAATCGCTTGGCGACGAAGGCGTCAAGAACATGCTGAAGGCGTGGCGTCTTGCGCATGAAGGTCCACAGAATGCCGGTCGGACGGCGCTGCTTTTCGACGGTGCGACCTTCAATCCGATGACGCTCAACTCGGTAGACAGTCAGTTTATCGAGCTGCGCAAGTTCCAGATCATCGAGATTTGCCGGGCCTTCCGCATCCCGCCGTCCATGCTCTACGAGCTGGACCGTGCGACGTGGAGCAATTCCGAACAGATGGGCCGCGAGTTCCTGACTTACACTCTGGAGCCGTGGCTTCGCGCTATCGAGGCGGCGCTTGGTCGGTCGCTGTTGTCGCGTGAAGATCGCAAGCGCTATCGCATTCTGCTTGACCGCGACGACCTCACCCGTGCCGATCTCACGGCCCGCGCAACGGCCATTTCCAGCCTGATCAGCGCCAAGGTTTTGAACCCGAACGAGGCCCGCCAATGGCTTGACCTCGGCCCCTACAAGGGCGGCGACGAGTACGGAAATCCACATATCAATCCCAGCACACCCGGTCTCGGACACAATGGCGGGCCGGTTCTTGACGACGAAAAGGAGCCACCGGTTGATGACGCTTGACGATATTCATTCGAACCTAGCCGACCAGGACCGGGGCCGATGGTTGGAAGTGCGCGACCCTTGGCAGGAAAAGCCCGTGGGCCTTCGCCTGCTGATTGCCGGTCCTGATAGCGACGTGCAGCGCAAGGCGCGTGTCGAGATGATGGACCGGCTTTCCGACGCTGCCGACTTAGATGGCAAAGTCTCATTTGAGGAACGCGAAAAGGCGCGGGTCTATTGCCTGGCGCGGTGTGTCCTCAACTGGGATGTCGCGGCCTCATTCGGCCTTGATGCGACATTCGGCCAAGTCGCCATCATTAAACTTTTGCGCATCGCATGGTTGCAACAGCAGGTTGACGCCTTCGCTGGGGACCGTGCGAACTTCCCGATAAGCCTCAACAGCGAGGTGGCGTGATGGCCCGCCTGGAGTTTGCGGATATTGCTGTCCGGTTTGCGCCCTCAGATAGCGGCGAATTTTCCGGCTACGCTGTGATCTGGGCCGAAAAAAACCGGCATAACGAGCTTTACCGGCGCGGCGCTTTCAAGCGCTCCCTCGATCACCACAGTCTTGAAGGCACACGGCCATTGATGTTGTGGAGCCATAACCCTTCCGAGATCATCGGAGTTTGGACGGAAGTCCGCGAAGATGACAAGGGCCTGTTTGTTCAAGGCCGGTTCCTGACCGAGATCACCAGCGGGCGGGAAGCCTATGAGCGGGTGAAGTCCGGCGCGGTCAACGGCCTGTCCATCGGCTTCCGCGTTCCGCCTGGGGGCGAAACGCGCCAGGCGGGAACCCGCATTCTCACCAATCTTGATCTGGCCGAAGTTTCCATCGTGGGCATGCCATCGGCTGGCCGCGCCCGGATCACGTCTGTTCGCAGTTCTGGCCGCTCTGTCGAGAGCGTGGCGGCCTTCGTTGACGCTTGCCGGAAGGCACGATGCGCTCTCATTTCAAAAGGAAAGTAACATGACCAAAAAGCCTGCTATGGCACTGTCTGTGCTCGATGCGAACATCGGAACAGTCGTTGCGACCGATACGCTTGGAGAGCGTTTCGTAACCCGCACAGCGCCGTTCGAAACCCGTGAAGAGCCGAACGACGATCCGATGGAACTGGCGACCCGCGCCGTCGATGAAATGCGCACTGCGTTCACCACCAGCCTTGACGAAATGCGCACCCAGATCACGGACCTCGAAACCCGCATGAACCGTCCGGGGGGCGTGGGCGCAATCCAGACCACGGGTGAAGTGACCCTTGAGCGCCGCGCCTTCACCAATTTCTTGCGCCGGGGCCGTGAGGCCATGGAAGCCGAAGAGGTGCGGGCGCTGGTGGTGGGTGACGACACCAAGGGTGGCTATCTCGCCCCTGCCGAGTTCCAGGCGGAAGTGATCAAGGGCATTGTCGAGCTGTCTCCGATCCGCCAGGCCGTCCGGGTTGGTTCGACCGGGGCCGGTTCCGTGATCCTGCCCAAGCGCACGGGCCGTCCCACAGCGTCATGGGTTGGCGAGGATGAAGAGCGCGAAGAAACCACGATGTCCTATGGGCAGCTCGAAATCCCTGTTCATGAAATCGCCTGCTACATCGACGTATCGCAGCGCCTTCTTGAGGACAGTGCCATCAACGTTGAAAGCGAAGTTGCCACCGATCTTTCGGAAGAATTCGCCGTCAAGGAAGCGTCTGCATTCTCAAATGGCAACGGTGTGAAGAAGCCGCTCGGTCTCCAGAATGCCTCCGGCATTGCCGAAATCATCAACGGCAACGCCGCCAATGTCAGTGGCGATAAGTTGATTGCGCTCATGTATGCGATGCCTGCGCAATATCGCAACAACGGCTCCTGGCTGATGAATGGCACAACGCTGGGCGTTATCCGCACCATGAAGGACGGGAACGGCAACTACCTCTGGCAGCCATCCTATCAGGCTGGCCAGCCTTCGACCCTGTTGGGCCGTCCGGTGATTGAAGATCCGACCATGCCGGATATCGCCGCAAATGCTTTCCCCCTGATGTATGGCGATTTCTCCAAGGCCTACCGGATCTATGACCGGGTGGGAATGTCGATTTTGCGTGATCCCTTCACCCAAGCCACCAAGGGCCTTGTCCGGTTCCATGCCCGCCGTCGCGTCGGTGGCGGCCCGGTTCTGACCGAGGCGCTGCGCAAGCTCAAAATGGCCGCTTCTTCCTAAGCGGCCTCAACCCCTCAGTTTCTAAGGTGAAAGATATGCGAGACATTGTGCATAACATCAAAACCGTCATTGCCGTACCACCTGCCACGCGCTCGGCAAGTATCGATGGTGCGGCGGTTGACCTACTGGGCTTCGATAGCGTGGCGCTGGTCGTTGCTACGGGTGCCGTTACCGGCGCTGGCGACATGTCGGTAAAGCTTCAGGAAAGCGACACCACGGTCGCCGCTGATTTTACCGATGTTGACGCCGAACATCTGCAAGGCGCAATCGCTGGCAGCCTTGCGACCGGCACCACGGCCAAGGTGGGCTATCGCGGCTTCAAGCGCTACCTGCGTGCGGTGATGACCTTCAACGGCGGAACGAGCGTCACAACGTCGGCTCTGTTCATTCTCGGCAATGCCGCTGATCGTCCGGTGGCCTGATCATGCCGGTTCGTGCTCCCTCGGTTTGTGGTTATTGCGGCAAGGCTCATTCGAAAGCCGAACCTTGCGCTGCCGTAGCGCGCATGGCGAGGGAGCGCAAAGCCCGCTTTGACGAGAAGCGCCCAACCGCAAGACAGCGTGGATATGACCGCGAATGGGAAAGCGGGGCGAAGGAATTCTTGAGCCTTCCGCATAACCAGTTTTGCCAGTGCGGCGCGAAAGCAACGGTGGTCAGGCACATCAAGAGCATTCGCGCCCGCCCCGAACTGCGCATGGATAAATCAAACTGGCGTCCCGGCTGTCAGCGCTGCAATGCGCTCGATGCAGCGGAAGAGCGCCGCAACGATCAAGGAAAATCGAAATGACAATTTACGCTTCAGCGGGTTCGCGGCTGTTCATCGGTGTGGTGAAGGAACAGAAGTCCGAGGATTTTGTTCGGGCCGACTTCTCCGTCGCCAATGCTGTCACCTGGATTGAAATCGATGAAATCGAAGGGCTTGGCTCGGTTGGCGATACCAGTGAAGATGTGAACTTCACCGGCATGAAAACCGCCCGCACCCGTACCCTCAAAGGCCCGCGTTCTGCCGGAAAGATGGAAGTGGTGTGCGGCCTGGACGGTGACGACGCCGGGCAACAGGCAGCCATTGCCGCCGAGAAAACCATTCACGATTACGAGTTTCGATTGATCCTGAATGATGCCCATGAGGGTGGCACACCTTCGGAACGCTACTTCATTGCCAAGGTCATGAGCCAGTCGGAACAGTTCGACCAGGCCAACAACGTGATGAAGCTGAATATCAGCCTCGGCGTTAACAGCAATATTGTTCGCATCGCACGGTCGGAAGCATAATCGATGTTCTTCACGGCTGCTGGCTCAACCTTCGATATTGGAGACCTCCGCGCAAACTGGGCTGCGCGGCAGGTTTCCGCTGTGGATTTCAGTTCTGAAGTCTGGGTGCCGGTTGAGGGTGTGAGCAGCCTTGGCCGCATTTCCGGTGAATGGCAGACGGAAGAAACGGCGAGCCCTGACGCGGACGATCCCGACAACCCGCAAATGCCGACTGTGTTGAAGTCGGCGCGACCGGCCAAAACCATGCAAGTGGTCGCGGCCATGGTGGCCGGTGATGCCGGGCAGATGGCAATGCTTGCGGCGGAAGGCATCGTTCATCCAGTCACCTTCAGGCTCACGGCTGCGGATGGTTCTGTTCTGCGTTTCGTCGCCTTGGTGCTGGGGGCGGATCACGTCTTTGATGAGGCCGCCAATGTGATGAGCTGGTCCTTCTCCCTCAAGCTTCAATCCAACATTCTGCGAGAGGCATCATGATTGTCACCGTTGCGCAAATCAAAGAGCAATTGAACATCGTCGCGGAAGATGGATCGGACGATGCATTTCTAGGTCGCAAACTGGCGGCGGCCCAAGACCATATTGAACGCGGTCTCGGCTTCAAGATTGAAGCAGCCTATGGCGGGGAGGGGCAAGACCCTATCCCGCCTTCGCTCATTGAGGCCGTCTGCCAGCTTGCCGCCCATTGGTATGAGAACCGCGAGGCGTCCGTGGTGGGCATGGGCGTCAACACCATGCCCTTCAGTGTGCAGGACATTATCCGCGAATACCGCAATTGGAGCTTCTGACATGGCAAATGACGGCGGCATTTCCAGACTGCAACAGCGCATGAACGCCATTCCCAAGGCGGTGCGCGATGGTGTGAGGCCCGCCATGGAAAAGGCAGCGGGCGATATTGTCGATTTGGCAAGGGCGCTTGTCCCGGAAGATGAGGGCAAGCTGAAAAACTCTATCGGCTGGACGTGGGGTACGGCCCCGGCTGGTAGCATGGTGCTGGCGCAAAGCGTCAGTGGCGAGCTGACGATCACAATCTATGCCGGGGATGATGAAGCGTATTACGCCCGCTGGGTGGAATTCGGCACACAAGCCGGCGTCTTTAACCAGCGGGTTTCCGAACGCGGCGCGGGTATCCATCAAAGCAAATCGAAGGGGCGCAAGAGCTACCGCACACATCCCGGCACGGCTGCGCAACCGTTCTTCTTTCCGGCCTATCGCCTCGGCAAGAAGCGCGCCGCGAACCTGATCAAGCGGGCGATTGTCAAATCCGTTCGCGAAAACTGGGGGAAGGGCCAATGAGCTTGGAAACCGCGCTACAGGTAGCTTTGCGGGGAAGGCTGATCGCCACGGCGGCAGTAACCTCGCTTGTCCCAGCTGTAAACATTGTCGATCGCACAAGCGCGCCGCCGCTTGATCCATCTATCGTGCTGGGCGAGGTCCAGGTTGTCGATGACGGTAGTAGCCTGAAGCGGGACCGCGTGCGGGTGTATTCGACCATCCATGTGTGGAAACGCGAAGAAAGTCTGAGTGGTATCCGCGCCATTGGCTGGGCGATCCGCTCTGCGGTTCGTCCTGGTCGCCTGGATCTTGGCCCGGATTTTCAGTGCGGTGACTGCTTCATTTCCTCGACACGCCATTTGCGCGACCCGGACGGGGCAACGGCGCATGGCATCGTCACGGTTGAGACGCTGGTGAAGGTGCTGTCATGAGGTCTGGAAAACTCGATGCCCTGATCACATTGCAGGTCGCGACCAATACAACGCGGCCTGACGGCGCAGTGATTTCCGAATGGTCCGACTTTGCCAAGGTTCGGGCCGAGATCATCGAATCAGGAACGGAACGGTTCTTCCGCGCTTACGGTGCCACGGATGAAGACTTGACGGTTTTCCGCATCCGCTATGTCGCGGGTCTCCTGATGGCGCATAGTATTCTGTTTAATGAAAAACGTTTCCGCATTGAACATTTAACCGAGATCCGCCGCAAGCGCGGCTGGGAAATCAGGGCGGTGTCGATATGAGCACACGCGGACGAAAAGCAGATTTGCGCGTCATTGAGGGCGGCGGCATGGAGCAAGTCCCGGATGGCGTCCCGTCGCATATCCCGGACGAAATGCGATCCGAATGGTTAGCCGTCGCCAATGATTTGAAGCAGCGGCGCATGCTGACAGAAGCGATGTTTGGCAGCGTTGATGCCTATGTCATGGCCATGTTCAACGTCCGCAAGGCGCAAGAGGCCATCGATAAGCATGGCCTGCTGATCGACAGCGGCAAGGGCATTCTCAAGCAGAACCCGGCTGTCAGTCTACTGGGCAAAGCGCAATCGGCAATCCTTCGCCTGTCGGCAGAATTGGGCCTGACGCCCGCCTCACGCTCCCGCTCGAAAATGAAGGGCGGCGGCGACGGCGACGTTCCTGGACAAAAGGACATGTTCGATGACGTCATGGATTTTTGACGATAGCCCGATTGACGATCCGTTCGGCTATGGCGAGCGGGCGGTGAAATTCCTGCGGCTTTTGAAGCATCCAAAATCGACAATGCCTGGAAAGGCTTTCCAGCTCGATCCGTGGCAGGAACGCATTGTGCGCCGGATCTACGGCCCGCGTCATCCTGACGGTCGCCGGATCGTGCGCACGGTCGCCATGCTGCTACCACGCGGCAACCGCAAGACCTCGCTGGGCGCGGCGCTGGCGCTTCTCCATACCATCGGTCCGGAAAATCTGCCCGGTGGCGAATGCATGGTTGCGGCCTCGGATAGATCGCAGGCCCGGATTGCCTATCAGGAAGCCTATAACATCATCGGTGCGGAACCTCGGATGGATGGTCGGCTTCACCTGACGGACTCGAAGAACCGCATCCGCAATCCCAAGACCGGCGCATTCTTTGAAGCCATCAGCGCCGACGCCAGAACGGCCCATGGTCATACACCTGTCTTCGCCCTGGTGGACGAATTGCACGCCTGGCCGAAACGCGATCTGTGGGAAGCCATCCGCTCCGGGCTTGTGAAAGTTGCCGGTTCGCTGCTGATGGTGATCAGCACGGCGGGCCGTGGGCAAGAGAATGTCGCATGGGAGTTTTATGACTATGCCCGCAAAGTCCAGCGCGGCGAGATCATTGATGAAAGCTGGCTTCCGATCCTGTTTGAAACGCCCCGCGATGCGGACTGGCAGGATGAAACCGTCTGGTACGCTTCCAATCCGGGCTTGGCATTCGGGTATCCCGACATAGCGGGTATGCGCCAATTGGCGCGGGAATCCGCCGAAATCCCGGCAGAACGGGAAGCCTTCAAGCAGCTCAACCTTAATATCTGGCTTGATCATTCCCTCGATCCGTTCGTGGATATGATGGTCTACGACGAAGGCAATTATCCGGTTGACCTTGATGACCTTGAGGGCAAGCCCTGCTGGCTTGGTGTTGACCTGTCATCCAACAATGACCTGACTTCGGTTGTCGCCTGCTGGGGTGACAGCGAAAGCGGTTACACCGTCCACCCGTGGTTCTTCTGCCCTGCGGATAACCTTCGCGCCCGCACGGATCGCGACAAGGTGCCTTATGTGGCATGGGCGGAAGAGGAACATATCATTCCGACACCCGGCAATGTGGTGGATTACCGTTCGGTTGAGGATCATATCCGCGAATTGTGCGCCCGCTTTGATGTGCGCGAAATCGCCTTCGATCCGCACATGGCCCGCAACATCATGAACAACCTGCTGGACGATGGCCTGCCAGCGGTGGAAATGCGGCAAGGCTGGGTGACGATGGCTCCGGCTGTGAAAGAGTTGGAACGGGCCATTCTTGGCCGTCGCTTCCGCCATGGCGGCCACCCCGTCTTGCGGTGGAATTTCGATAACATCTCGGTTCATACCGACACGGCGGGCAATCGTTCGTTTCACAAGGGCAAGAGCAAAGACCGGATCGACGGCGCGGTGGCCGCTGCCATGGCCGTGGCCCGGTGTGCGGCCGGTGACAGCAACGTTTCCAGTTACGACCATTTCGAAGGCAATCTTGAAGAGTGGAGCTACGCATAATGGCTGATGATGAAGAACGGCTTGTGGTGCTTCTTGAGGCGCGCATTCGTGACCTTGAACGCAATATGGCGAAAGCCTCCGGGACCACAGCGAAGCGCTTCCGGGAAATGTCACTCTCTTCCAAATCTGCGACAAAGCAGATGGAACAGGACGCGATCCGCTCCACAACACGGATCAATCAGGCCATGGCGACGGTCGGCACGAAGATCGGCGCGGTTGGCAAGGCTTTTACTGGTGGAATTGCCGGTGGCATCGCTGGGCTTGGGGTGGCGGGTGCGGTCACGGCATTCCGTGAAATTACGTCCAGCCTTGCCGAGATGAACGCGGAAGCGCTCCGGGCGGGTCTCAGCACCAAGGCGTTCCAAGAGCTGAAATATGTCGCGGATCAAAACAAGGTCAGCGTTGACGCCCTGACGGACGGCATGAAGGAATTGAGCCTGCGGGCCGATGAATTCATCATTACCGGCAAAGGCTCCGGGGCGGAGGCATTCCAGCGCCTCGGCTATTCTGCGCAGGAGCTGAAGGAAAAAATCAAAGATCCGGTCGCACTGTTTACCGAAATCATCGGCAAGTTGGGCGAATTGGACAAGGCTGCGCAAATCCGCATATCGGACGAACTGTTCGGCGGTACGGGCGGCGAACAGTTCGTGCAACTCATTGGGCGCGGTGAACAGGGCATCCGCGACCAGATCAAAGCCGCCAATGATCTGGGCATCGTCATTGACGATAGCGTCATCAAAAAAGCGGTTGAGGTCGATGCCAAGTTCAACATGATCGCGGCCACCATCGGCGGCAACCTGAAATCGGCAGTGGTTGAAGCGTTCGAATATCTCGTGAGTTTCGTTGACAGCTATCGCGATTTCCAAAACCAGACGGACGCAACGCTTGAACGACGGGTTGCCGAGCTGGGGCAAAAGCGGCTGGATCTTGAAACCAAGATCCTTGAGACCCAAGATCGTCAACGCCAGGGCATGGAAAAGCTGTCCTCCGTCGCGAAAAACCTTGGGTTTGAGGATTCGAAGAATTCTATCGTTGCAGGTGATACCGGCCAAATCGAAGAATACCGGCGACAACTGGCGGCGGTGGCGGAAGAGGAACGGCAGATCGTGGAGGAACGCGCCCGGCGTCCGACGATCAGCACCCCCACGCAACCGACCGGAAGTTACAGCGGCGGTCAAACGGTTCCGTCCAGCAGCACCAGTTCCAAAAAAAACAGCAGCCCCGATGAATACCAGCGGGCGACGGAATCCCTTCGGGAACACATCGCCGTCATGCAGGCCGAACAGGAAGCGCAAGCCGGGTTGAACCCTCTCATTGACGACTATGGTTTTGCTGTTGAGAAGGCCGCTGCTCAACAGGACTTGCTTAATGCCGCCAAGGAAGCGGGCATCAAGATCACGCCAGAGCTATCCAGCGAGGTTGATAAGCTTTCCACGGCCTACGCCAACTCGGTTGTGCAGGCGAAAAAACTTGGCGATACGCAGGACGAAATCCGCCAACGGGCGGAAGAGGCAAACCAATTCAACAAGAGTTTTACACGCGGCATTGTTGACGGGTTCATTGAGGGCAAGAATGCCGCCGATGTCTTCTCGGATGCCCTGAAAAAGATCGGTGACCGGCTTCTTGATATGGTCTTCAACGATCTGTTCGCCTCGCCAACCCAAGGCGGAAGCGGCGGGGGGGTAAGCGGAATCATTAGCGGTTTCGGCAAGTTGTTGGGCTTTGACAGCGGCGGCTATACCGGGCCGGGTGGGAAGTATGAACCGGCTGGCATCGTCCACAAGGGCGAAGTCGTCTTCAGTCAAGCCGATGTCCGCCGCTTTGGTGGTGTGGGCCGGGTGGAAGCCTTGCGGCGCGGCTTCGGTTATGCCGATGGCGGGCCGGTGGCCGTGACGCCTGCGCCCATGGTCAACACATCGTCTGGCGGTGCCAGTGCCAGCGCCACGCCTATCCATATCACCCTCAGTCCGGTGATAGATAATCGCGGTGCCTCGGCTGAGGCTGTTGCTCGCAACGAACAGGCATTGGCGAAATTCCAGAAAACCTTGCCTGCACAGATCATCGCCACGATCCGGGATGCAAGGGCCAGGGGGGTGAGGATCTAATGAACCGGTTTCACGCCCGCCTTTGTGCCGAGCTGGAAAGGCAACTGGCCTCACCCGGCTGCATTCCTCGCCTTCCTGTTGGCTCCGAAATCCTCTGGTCCTGGTTCCAGGATCTAAACCAAACCCGGTCCTTTGGCTTTTCCGCCCCCAACGCCATCACCTATGGCGAGATCGATGCTTATGCCCGTCTGACAGGGGCGCCAATCGCTCCCCGTCATGTCGCGGCCCTGCTGGCCATGGATGCCGCCTATCTGCGTTTCCACCAGAAACGCCAGTCCGTCCCGGATGGCGTGAAAACGCTTCCGCCTGTTTCCAAGGTTCCGCTGTCTGCGGGCCTGATCGACGCAATGTTTGGGTGAATGCCATGGCATATTTGGATAACTATCTGAAAGCGCGCAACGAACGCCTGGGGACGCAGCACAAGGCCAAGTCAAGAAAGACCAAGCAGCGCCAAATCATCAAGGGAGATCGGCGCAAGCACGTCATAGACAAGGTTATGGATACTCTTTCGGACTGGCGTTATAGCCCTTTCGAACATGAAGGCCCTTGTCACACGGGCCTCAGGTCAGCCTTATGTATGGAGGGTTACAGCTGGTCGCTTTCAAACACAGAAGCAGGCAATATCGTCGGGGAAGCTCTTAGACTTACTGGCGCGAAACGACCGAGCTGGGATCAAGGCCAGCCCGAATATCTCTTAGCTTATGACGTATGTTCCGGGTGCCATGGGCCAATGCCGGAAGATATGATAACGGGAGGTAGGCGTGGTCGCTTTTGCTCTGATGAATGCGCCCGCAGCTTTCTTGTTAAGCGAGATTTTACCAGCTCATTACATGCCAGCCGGATCGAGGCTTCCGCATTTTCGCTGATCAATCGTGACCGGCGACCGCTTCGAACCTGTGAGAATTGCGGCGATCAATACCGTGGCTTCAGTCGTAATGACCATAGCCAGAAATATTGTTCAAGGAACTGCTATGGGCAGGCCAAGCGAAAGCTTCAGCAACAGGATTGCCCGATATGCAGTAAGGGTTTTCATCCTTTGCATGAAGGGCAGGTTCATTGCTCCTGGGCATGTTTGAGGCAAATGAAACTTGAAAAGACATGCGTCGTCTGCAAGCAGAATTTCAACGCGAAGTCAAAGAAAGCAATCTATTGCAGTGAGAAGTGCCGTTCCTACCACGTTAGGCATGGCCAGGGCGGTGAAGTGCCTTTGGTTGGGGTGCCTCGGGCTTGCACATGCCAACATTGCAATGTTGAATTTGAGGTGATGAACGCACGGCCCAAAAAATATTGTAGTAATAAGTGTGCAAGAGCTGTTGAAAAATTGATCCGGCAACAGCGAAATAAAGCGCCGCAATCCAATATCATCTATCTCACGGCGGAAATCTTCGATGGGTGGTTTAAGCAGGCGGCCTGAAAGCGTTCACGGTGGGAACGCTTTATTCCTCCCGTTTCGCCAAGTTGGCGAACTGATGCGGAGTAGCTTCGCCGAGTTGGCGAAGCTGGCAAGGTTAAAGCCATGCGGCTTGCTTCAACGCTTAGTCTATGCGGGTTTACTAGCTGGGGCCGGTAGCCCTAATAATTTACCGCTTGCGTCAGCGGGGACTAATGCTGGCTTTGCCGTTAATCAGTTCAACATGGACTGGATGCTGGGTGCCATTAGGGGCTTCAACGAAGACATTTGCATCTGTACACGCTGAGATTAAAACATCGGGGTCGCCGTCAATGGTTCCAGTTTTGATCGTCTGACGTGTCGGGGTGCCGATTTGGTAGGATATTTGCACCGAGGTAATCTCGTGGCGAGTACCGTCATCTAACACTATTTTCCAGCTCATTTTACTTCCTCACGTTAAGAGTGGGCGAAGATCACTCTGACTATTTGTGCTTACTATCAAATCGGAATCCGCAATGCTTGCAGACATTGGCAACGTAGAGGATGGTTTCACCGCAGTCCGGGCAAGCCTTGGTTGGTTGGACGCGAGTCGTCTCTAGGAGATATGGTGTTTCTGTCGCCTTCAATGACGGCAGGCAGGCAATAAGGATGATGCCAAATATGGATATAAGCAGGCCGACAAAAAACCAACCTACGCCGCTACGACCTTTCGCGGTGGCAATGATCGCAGTCACTACTCCGCAGATAAACCATAAAAGAAAAAGTTCCATAAATGCCCCCGGAGGCCACTGATACTCGGCATAGATGGCTAAACATCTAATGAATGTCAACTTATGGTTGATTTTTCTTGTTTTAAGAATTTACAAGCATATTTTTAGAAATTTTGATTTATTTTTCCTAGTATATTATTTAATTTAGTAATTGTCTTTAAGTCTATAAGTTCTATTAGGATTTCGAGCACGCTTTCGCTGGTTTCTTCTTCAAATCCTATTTCTCTTATTTTTTCACGTACAATTGATTCAGCTTCCCTGAATAGATGTCCCATGGAAATGCGCTCATCTAGGGTTGGATTTCTTTTGAGATCCTTTTCGAATTTAGAGAACGCATAGAGGGTTGCGGCATATGTCACATCGTTTTCACGGTTGGTTGCCACCTCTCTGGTTATCTCGTTATGGGCGAAGTCAGGCCCGAAGGCATTTATAAGCCGGATCTCTACTTCCCACGGAATCTTTCCGCGCCTTCTCCAATTGGCAATAGCCTGCTTAGAGATGCCTAGGCTTTTGGCGGCCTCTTCATCGGTGGTTACCCCCAATGCAGCCTTGACCCTCTCGATGTAGACGCGAACAGGTTCAACCATCACTCTTGACAATCATAGTTAATGTAGTCATAGACTTCAAAATGAAGTCAGAGACAACGAATATCGCTCATTTTGTTCCCGGCGCAAGCCTTCTCGCTCGCGTTCGTTCCGGCTTTATCTATCAGGGTACATCTTTGAGCAAGTGGTGCTTAGAAAATGGCGTTTGCCGCGTATGGGCCGCTGACGCGCTCAAGGGAAAACGAAACGGCCCAAAAGCTGAGGAACTGAGAAGGCGTTTGCTCCTTAGGGCATCTTATATTGACATAAAAGGAAATGAAAAAGCCGACGCACGGTCCTGAGAAACTCCGCGTCGGCTTTTTGGAAAACAACCCAGAAAGGATCATTTATGACTACCGTACATACACCACAAAAACCCGATGGCGCAAGGGCGTTTCCCTTTGGTGCGGCTGAATTGGCGGAGGCCGTAGAAGGCTATCTCGATGCGATTTCGTTTCTTGATGCCGCAATCTTCGTGACCGACGAACTTTACGGTATGGCTGAATTCACCGGCTCTGAAGATATCATTCGGGCATTACCACGTCTTCTTAAACGGGCGAGAGGTTGCATCGACAAAGCGGGCGATATCGCCATGGATCTGGAACAGGACGTAAGGACGCCGTGTCTTTGGTTTGTGCCTAAGCCCTGTGAAATGCCGGAAGGCGATGCGGCATGAAAACCATCACCTCTGATGAGAAATCTGCGGCCATAGACGCATGGCTCGACACGGACGCATTGATTACGGCGGCGGAGATCGTATCCGAGTTCGTCGTGAACAATGACCCTAACAGCGAATGCAGAAAAACGAGAAGGCTTCGAAATGAAGCTATTTTCAGTCTGCCTGTCTTGCTGCGCACGGTGCGAGACCGGTTGATTCCGGTCGAAACTCTCGTGATGAACTACGAGTTCGCCATAGGTGAGCCGGTGGAAAACTAGCCCACAATTCGTTTCGCAGAGTCGCCCCAGTGGCGACTCTTCTGTTTGATCTCATTGAACTGGATCTTTCCATGAAAAACGAAAATGACGATACCCTGGGTATCAAGGAAATCGCCGCAGAGCTGGGCTGCTCCACTCGCACCGTACGCCGTTACCACGCAAAGGGCCAGATCGCGACATTCAAAGCTGGCTCCAGCACCAGCCCGATCAAAATGAGCCGCGTCAACCTGCGCCTTCTCCAGAAAAAGAGGGGTAAAAGATGATGGCGAAACTTCAAGCAACTTGGCGCACGGTTGATATTAAGCGCGCTATCGATGGGGCAAGAGCCGGTGGCCTGAATGTGGGCCGGGTGGAGGTTGAAAACGGAAGGATCATTCTGATTTCAACGCAAGCGGTTCAAGCTGCTGAGACTGAATTGGACGTATGGGAGCGGGATCGTGCGCGTAAAGCTTAAGGGGCTGAATAAGGTCAAAAAGAAGCTGGCAGACGGAACGCCCGTTACATACTTCTACGCCTGGAAAGGTGGCCCGCCACTGCCCGGAAAGCCGGGTGATCCCGAATTTATGGCCGCATATAATGCGGCCATTTCTCGCAAGGTCGAGCCGCAAGCAGGAACGTTGCAATCGATACTGAATGCATTCCAGGTGAGTTCCGATTGGGATGATTTGGCACCGCGCACAAAGTCCGACTATGTGAAGCTGATCAAGGTGATCGAAAAAGAGTTCGGTACATTTCCAATTTCCGGCCTCAAGAACAGACGTGCAAAGTCAATCTTTCTCTCATGGCGGGATGAGCGGGCAAGGGCGTCTCGTCGTCAAGCTGATTATGGTTGGCAAGTTCTGGCGCGTATTCTCTCATGGGCGATTGGTCGCGGTCTCATCGAAGCGAACCCCTGTGAAAAGGGTGGGCGGCTCTATCAGGGTTCGCGGGCCGAATTTGTTTGGACGGGTGACGATGAAGCCAATTTCCTTGCATCTGCACCGCCGCACCTTCATTTGGCGCTAATACTTGCTCTTTGGACTGGGCAAAGGCAGGGCGACCTATTGGCCCTGACGTGGCCGCAATACGATGGTGAGCGGATTCGACTGAAGCAAGGAAAGACCGGGGCGCGGGTGGTGATACCTGTCGGCGGGCCGCTTAAGGCAATGCTTGACCCGATCCGGCAAAAGGTGGGCCATGTGCTTCTTACGCTTGATGGTACGCCATGGACTTCGGGCGGCTTTTCATCCTCATGGCGCAAAGCCTGCGCGGCGGCTGGCGTCGTCGGTGTAACGTTCAACGACCTACGAGGAACAGCCGTCACGCGCCTTGCGCTTGCCGGATGCACAGAAGCTGAAATCGCGACTATCAGCGGCCACAGCCTGCGCGACGTTCGCTCAATCCTTGATTCCAATTACCTGAACAGAGACCCAGAGCTTGGCGAAAACGCTATTCGGAAGCTCGAAGGGAGAACAAAGTTTCCCAACTGAGTTTCCAACTGACCATAAATGTTCTGAGAGAAAACGAGGGAATACGCTGTAAAAACAATTGGCTGGGGAACCTGGATTCGAACCAAGATTAACGGAGTCAGAGTCCGTCGTTCTACCGTTGAACTATTCCCCAGCAGGGGCGGCGTTGCCGTCTGATGGATGCGGCTTATAAACAAAAGCTGGTTGATTGCAACTGTCTTTTTGCAAAAAAAGTGAACCGGTTCAGACAAATCGGTTTTGTCGCAGTTCCGCCCCTTGAGTGGCGTTGGTTTCGGCCTCCCTTGACCGGAGAGGGAGGGGCTTAAAAAGCGTTTGGAGAAGCTTGCCGGGCCTGCTACAATTTTACCAACGAAAATCTAAGGATCGCCAGCGGCATATTTGAAACGGACTTTCCTCTTGGATTTTCCTGATCAGACTTTGCGCGGCGCTATGGAAGACATCAGTGGTAGACCCTGGCAATGGCGGATTTCCGCCAGAAAACGGGGCGTCAACGTCAAACCGTACCGAGGGCAAGCCCTCGAGGCGCGGTCGGGGCAAGCGGAAAGGCCGGAAATCCGGGCCGCCAGCTAACCCCGTGACGCAAGACCGGACGGCTTTGGCCGAGCCGGATCGACGTCCCATACAACAAGATCAGCAGGCGGCCCAGCAGGCGCCGGGCCGAAAGCGTAAGCGCCGCAGGAAAGGCCGTGGCAACACCTTGCCGGGGCAGGTCCAGGCGGTGCCGCATCAGGGCGTGGAAACGCAAGGGACAGTGGCCCAGGCTGAGCGGCAGGCAGAGCATCATCATCGTGATCAGGGCTCTGCCGGGCATGCGCCTCGCGAGGCAGGTTTATCCAATGCTCAACGGTCTAATCCTCAGGGGCCTCACACCAAAGAATCCCCTATCCAGGGACATGCCCTTGCTGGCGAAACCGGCGGTGCTGCCAGGAAACCCACCAGGAAGCGGCGTAAGAATCGGGGCCGGCAGAACGCCCAGGTGCGTCCCTTGCAGCCTGGCCGCAGCGTGGATGCCAAGCCTGCCTCTGCCAGCTATTGCCCGCCTGCCGTGGAGGGCCAGAAGTCGGCTGCCGGCTCTGGCGAGGCACCACATGGCCGCAGCCGCCACGGCGGACATGGACATGCTCATGGTGGACATGGTGGACAGGGACATCATCCGCATCATGGAAAGCACCAGGGCCATCACTCCGGTCACGGTCCTTCTGACGACCATCCTGCCGATTTCTATGCGGCGCTCGATCTCGGCACCAATAATTGCCGGTTGTTGATTGCCCAGCCGACCCGGCCCGGCCAATTCCGGGTGGTCGATGCTTTTTCGCGCATCGTGCGTCTGGGGGAGGGGCTGGCTGCGACCGGTCGCCTGTCGCAGGACGCCATGGACCGGGCCATTGAGGCCTTGAAGGTTTGCGCCTCCAAACTGCATGGGGTTGACCTGCGCGGCAAGCGGTTGATTGCCACCGAGGCCTGCCGGGCCGCAGAGAATGGCGAGGCATTTCTGGAGCGGGTGCGGGCGGAGACCGGGCTTGAGCTGGAAATCATCAATCGCGAGACGGAAGCGCGGCTGGCGGTGTCCGGTTGTTCCTCGCTGGTTGGACGCGAAGCCCGTTCGGTCGTGCTGTTTGATATCGGCGGCGGTTCCTCGGAAATCGCGGTGATCCGCATTGGCGACAATCGCTCCAGTCGTCTCGCCAATCACATCACCCACTGGACCTCGCTGCCGGTCGGCGTGGTCACGCTGTCGGAGCGCCATGGCGGGCGCGATGTTTCGCCCACGGTGTTCGAAGCGATGATTACCGAAGTGGCGGGCATGCTCGATCAGTTCGATTGCCCCTCGGTCGAGGCGCTTGGTCATTCTGCTGCCGATGTCGATTTCCACCTGATCGGTACGTCCGGCACGGTGACGACACTGGCGGGCGTGCATCTCGATTTGCCGCGCTATGATCGCCGCCGGGTCGATGGGCTATGGTTGAGCGATGACGAGGTCTCGGCCATGCAGGCCAAGTTGCTGTCCTGGGATTACCAGAGCCGCGCCGCCAATCCCTGTATCGGCCCGGACAGGGCGGATCTGGTTCTCGCTGGCTGCGCCATTCTGGAAGCGATCCGCAGGCGTTGGCCCTCCAGCCGCATGCGGGTGGCGGACCGGGGCTTGAGAGAAGGGCTGTTGACCGACATGATGGCCGATGACGGTGTCTGGCGACGCAATCGCACGCGACGCCCGCCGGGCAGCCGGGATCGTGTCCCGCATTTGTGACCGGACGTAATATTGAGGCATAAAAGTGTTACAGCGGATCGAAGTGCGGATGCACAGGGCGCTGTCAGGAGTTGAGCAGTAAGCATGACCAAACCACCTATTGGCGGCAACCGCACTGGACGAAAACTGGGCCAGAAGGTCAAGAAGGGCAAGTTGAAAGCGTCGTCGCGGCGCTGGCTGGAGCGGCATATCAACGATCCCTATGTGCAGCGGGCCAAACTGGAGGGCTACCGCGCGCGCGCGGCTTTCAAGCTGCTGGAAATCGATGAGAAGCACAATATTCTCAAAGGCGCCCGACGCATTATCGATCTGGGTGCTGCACCCGGCAGCTGGTCGCAGATTGCCGCCAATGTCACCGGGTCCACCGATAGTGACATCCGGGTTGCGGCCATCGACTTTCTGGAAATGACCCAATTGCCGGGCGTGAAGATCCTGCAACTCGACTTTCTCGACCCCCAGGCGCCCGCCCTGCTGATGGAAGCGGTCGGCGGTGTGCCGGATGTGGTGATTTCCGACATGGCGGCACCCACCACCGGCCACCAGAAGACCGACCACATTCGCACCATGCATCTCTGCGAAGTGGCCGCTTATTTCGCCGTGGAAGTTCTCGCTGAAGGCGGGCATTTCCTGGCAAAAACCTTTCAGGGCGGCACGGAAAAAGACCTGCTCAACATGCTCAAGCAGAATTTCAAGCAGGTCATCCATATCAAGCCCGCGTCTTCACGTCAGGAATCGGTTGAAATGTTCTTGCTTGCCAAGGGCTTCAAGGGCAGGCGGTCCGGCAATGCGCTGGGTCATGAAGTGGAAGACGACGGACCCATGCCGTATGATCCGCGTGAGGATGCTACGGCTGACGAGGATCAGGATTGAGCGGGAATAGTCAATGCTCCTCTATCTCACGCTTGGCTCCAACGACCTGGAGCGTTCCGGACGGTTTTACGATGGCTGCCTCAGCGCGCTTGGCTTCATCCGCCGGGTGACGGAAAAAGACGAAATCGGCTATGGCGCGCCATCGGATGTGCGATGCCGGTTCTGGCTCGTCAGCCCTTATGATGGCAGGGCCGCCAGCTTCGGCAATGGTTCCATGGTGACGCTCAATGCTGCTAGCCGGTCGGATGTCGAGGCTTTTTATGCGGCGGCACTGGCAAATGGCGGTTCAGATGAAGGTGCGCCGGGTCTGCGGCCTTTTCATGCGCATTTCTATGCCTGTTATGTCCGTGATCCCGATGGCAATAAATTATCGGCGGTCTGCGAGCGGCCAGAGTAATTGACGGCTGCTTACTCAATAGCCAGAAAACGGCCCCGTCTGCCTGCGAGCGGCGAAGTCGGAATATTGGCGCGATAGATAGCGCAGCGTCGCCATCGCATCGGCGGGCCTGCCGAAATAATAGCCCTGGCCCATGGTGCAGCCCAAGGCCAGGAGCCGGGTTGCTTCGCTGAGAGTTTCGATGCCTTCCGCCACCACTTGCAGATTCAGGCCTTCGCACATGGTGATGATCGCCCGGACGATATGTTCGGAGGTGGTGTCGGTCGTGATTGCCGAGACGAAGGCCCGATCGATCTTGACCTTGTCGAAGGTGAATTCCCTTAAGCGTCCAAGGCTGGATTGGCCGGTGCCGAAATCATCGAGCGAGATACGCACGCCCGCCGCGCGCAGTTCGGCGATGATCCGCCCGGCCATGTCGGCGGAACTCATCACAGCGGTCTCGGTAATCTCCAGTTCCAGCCGCGACGGGTCGAGGCCGACACTGTTGATGATGGACAGCGTGCGTGAGGCCGTGCTGGAATCGGTCAATTGCACGGAGGAAAGGTTGAAGGACAAAAACAGTTCTCGCGGCCAGGTCAGCGCCGCTTCCGCAGCCTTGCGCAACAGGGTTTCCGACAGCGTGTCGATAAAGCCCCTATCCTCGGCCAGTGGTACGAAGATCGCTGGCGAAACAAAGCCAAGATCTGGATCGATCCAGCGGGCGAGCGCTTCGAAACCCAGAACCTTGCCATCGACAAGCGAGACGATCGGCTGGAAATGGGTATCGACGGCATCGTTGATGATCGCATTGCGCAGGGCCTGCTCCAATTGGGTGGAGCGGCGCATTTCCTGGGCAATTTCTCGCGAATAGACGGTTATCTGGCCGCGTCCGCGCCGTTTTGAGCGATAAAGAGCCGTCTCCGCACTCTTCATCAGCGTCTCGAAATCGTCTCCGGCAAAGGGAAAGATTGCAAAGCCCAGCGAAGCCGAAAGCCGGACATTACGGTCGCCGAGGTCGTAGGGCGCTGATAGCACGTCCTTGATCAGATTGCCGATCCGCTCGGCGCTGATCTGTTCGAAAATCAGCGGCAGGACCACGGCAAACTCGTCACCATCGTGACGGGTAACAATGGCGCCATCGGGAATACAGGCTTTGAGACGATGGGCGACCTGACACAGGATTTCATCCCCCGCCAAGGATCCGAAAAGGTCGTTGATTGGCTTGAAACCGTCCAGATTGACCAAAGCCACAGTAAATGGTGCGGGATCGGCGGCGCGCTCCGCCGATAGGCTGCGGATTCGCTCCTGCAGCCTATGGTGATTGCCAAGCCCCGTCAGCGGATCGGTAAAAGCCTTGGCTTCTCCCTGATCGATGTCTGGCACTATGGTGTTGGCCGCACCCATTCATTATCCCAAAAAAAGTCATAGATCACGGATCTACCATGCGCATAAAAAATTAATAAAATTCTAGCGTTTAGCCGAGGGGGACTGTGGATTCTTACCCGTGATTTACTGCATACAACTCGAAACCGTCAGGTTCACATTCAACCAGTCAGACGGTTGTTATCTTTGATGCGGTTTGACTTTTCGGCATAACCCGCATTGGTGTCGAAGACAGCATCGGACCGAATGTTAAGAAACGGTTTTCGAAAAACTCAGACGCCCAAACAAAAAGTGAGCATTGTGCTGATTTCGATTTCTGCCCGATGCTTTAACCCATCACGCCGTTGCATGACGGCTTGTTTCGAGATGTCGCTCCAGAAGTTGTTCGATCATGTCGGGGCTGAGCGGCTTGACGATGACATCGTCCATGCCCGCGTCGAGGCACCGGCCCCGGTCATGGTCGAAGGCTGGCACCAGCACGCCGATAATGGCCGAGCGGGGATCTCCGGCCCGCTGCCTTTGCCGCATCAGGCGGCAAAGATCCATGCCATTGATATCCGGCAGCGAAATATCCATGAGCACGATGGCGGGACGTTCGGCCTGCCAGATCGCTAGGGCATCCGCACCGTTGACCGCCAGCTTGTAGCTGCGGCCAAGTCCTTCGAGGATTTGCGAAAACACGATCTGGTTGACTTCATTGTCCTCGACAACAAGGATGTCCACCGTCTTCTTTGGCGCGCGGACGATGCCTGCCGGGTGAGACCCTGTCCGCGCAGAGGTCGCGGCCCGTGGCTGAAGATGCTGGGTCAGGCGCGCTGCGACGCTGTTGCGGTCAGCGACGAGGGTTCGCGTCGTATCATCGAGTGCAAGCTGCTCCCGGCTGACAGACATGGCTCTGTCTGTAATGATCAGGTCAATGGACATGGCCAGCGATCTGGCAAGTTCAATGACGGCGCGCAATTCGTAAGGGCTATGAACGATGCAGCGATCGCTTGCCTCTTGCGGCAATGCGCCCACGGCATTTGCGAGGAAAATCGGATCGCTGCTGGCAATCAACACACGTTGCCGCAGGCTGTCTTCTCGTGGAGGCTCGGTTGCCGGTTGCGCCTGCTTTTGCGGCGGAGATAGCGGTGAGGTGATGTGGGCTGCCGGGCTTGGTGCGTTTCTGCTTTCCGCCCGGATCGTTGGGCGAAGCAGATGGGCGGCGCCGTCGACGCTTGCAAAGGTCACCACGCAAAAGCTGCGGTCGGTCTTGCCGATCCGGTTGATATAAGCAGCGGGTGCGGCTTGCGACGAGCCGGGATCGGCAATCCGGATGAAGCGCTCGCGAACACTGACCTGCTGCTCAGCCTGCTGCAAGCTGGCGAGGAAGCGGCTTTCAAGCAGATCTGCGGCAGGGCGGCCCAGAATGGCGTCTTCACTTGTCCCCATCATGGCGACGAACGCCTTGTTGATGCCAACCACGATGTGCTGGCGATCCCAGACCATGACCGGTTGCGGCAGGCTGTCGAGAATATTTTCCGTGACTTCGACCCGTTCCAGATCGATGCGCCATTGTTCTTCGCGCTTTTTCTGTTCGGTAATATCGGAAATCGCGCAAATGCCAAAGCCATTGGCGAGCCGTCGATTGAGCTGGCGCACTGTGCGCTTCTTCACGGTTCTGTCGAGTGTTTCGAAACGCTCGCGCCAATGGGACGCAACCCGCTCGGCCAGCCACTCTTCTCTTGACGGAGGGTTGGAGGACAGGATGGCGCGGATGCAGTGATCGTAAATTGCGCCCAGGCAGTCACGCAGCCTGGTGCCCGCTTGCAGGTAGAATTCCGGAATTTCGAAGAAGTTCAGCAATTGCGGGCTTGCATAGACGATAATATCGTCGCTATCGACAACCAGAACCGCGCTGCCCTGCGCATCGCAGACGGCATCGAGAAGGCTATGCTCCAGAACCAGGGCGCTTGCCCAGGTCCGGTCCGTTGCCTGCCTGTCGCCCGGTTGCTTATGCATCTTCGCCTCCAAGGCGTTGCATCTCGTTCAAGATAAGCATCGGCCGCATTATCCTACCAACCCATGTTTACTGCATGGCCAGCCGGATCGGAATCGACTCCCGGTAGAAATATGCAGCATATAAAACTTATTTGCGTTTTCGTCGTGCCTTGATGATACCAAACAGTGCAGGAGTGGGTCACGCCAACCAAAACAGCGGTTTTCTTCGACGGCCGCGATCAAAAACGATTAAAGTTGAATTAAGCCTATTGGTATTCGATTAATGCCCCCTTAATGACAGGGGCGAGAGTTAGGGAAGATCGCGGTGAATTGTGCCCTTGCCGGACTTTCTTCTTGGCCGACAATTGGCGACAATAAGCGTATGAGCATCAAACAGCTTTCGGAAACCCTGATCAACCAGATCGCCGCTGGCGAAGTGATTGAGCGTCCGGCCAGTGCCGCCAAGGAATTGATCGAAAACGCCATCGATGCCGGGGCAAGCCGCATCGAGATTGCCACCGCAGGTGGCGGCAAGGCGCTGCTGCGCATCACCGATAATGGCTGCGGCATGGATGGGCAGGATTTGGCGTTGGCGGTTCGCCGTCATTGCACCTCCAAGCTCAGTGATTCGTTGATGGACATCAAGAGCCTCGGTTTTCGCGGCGAGGCGCTGCCCTCCATCGGCTCGGTGGCGCGCCTGACCATTGCCAGCCGCAGAGCAGACAGCGCCAGCGCTTTCCAGATCGCGGTGGAAGGCGGCAAGGTTGGAGAGGTGCGCCCGGCGCCCGGCAATCCCGGCACGGTGGTCGAGGTGCGTGACCTGTTTTTTGCCACACCGGCCCGGCTGAAATTTCTGAAAACCGAGAGAGCCGAGGCTGCGGCGATTACCGAAATGGTCAAGCGCATGGCCATCGCCTTTCCGAAGATCCGCTTCGTCCTGTCCGGCTCCGACCGTTCAACCCTGGAATTGCCGTCGACCGGCGACGATCATCTCGCCCGGATTGCCCAGGTGCTTGGCCCCGATTTTCGGGACAATGCCATTGCGCTGGACGCTGAGCGCGAGGATGTGCATCTGGGCGGCTTTGCCGGTGTGCCGACCTTCAACCGTGGCAATTCCGCCCATCAATATGCCTTCGTGAATGGCCGTCCGGTGCAGGACAAGCTGATCCTGTCGGCCATTCGCGGCGCCTATGCCGAAACCGTGCCGCATGGCCGCTATCCGGTGGCGGTGCTGGCGCTGACGGTTGATCCGGCCCTGGTCGATGTCAACGTCCATCCGGCCAAGTCGGATGTTCGGTTTCGCGATCCAGGCCTGGTGCGCGGCCTGATCGTCGGGGCGATCCGCCAGGCCTTGACGCGCGAAGGCGACCGGTCGTCCACGGCGGGGGCCGATGCCATGCTGCGGGCCTTTCGTCCTGGTGCAAATGGCGGTTTTGCCGAAGGCGCGCAGGCGGCTGCGAACAATTCTTATGCGCCAACCTATCATGCGCGCCCGCCGCAGCCTTCAGCATGGAGCGTCGATACGTCTCCACACAGGCCGCTTGATGGGGGTCAGAGCCGGTTCGATGGTCTGGCGATGCCCGCGGCGCGGGCGGAGGCGCATGTCTCGCCCTCACAGATCTCGGAGCCGGTGGCGATGGCGATGGAAAGTGGCTCGTTTCGCCTCGGCGCGGCGCGGGCGCAGGTTCACGCCAATTATATCGTTGCCCAGACGCAGGACGGACTGGTAATCGTCGATCAACATGCCGCCCACGAGCGTCTGGTGTTTGAGGATATGCGCAAGGCGCTATCGGGGCGCAGATTGCCCAGCCAGGGCCTGCTCATTCCCGAGATCATCAGCCTGCCGGAAGAAGACTGCGACCGGCTGATGGAACATGCCGAAAACCTCGACAAGCTTGGCCTTGCCATCGAACGATTCGGGCCGGGAGCGATTGCCGTGCGTGAAACACCTGCCATGCTGGGCGAAGTGGATGTGCCGGGGCTTGTGCGGCAATTGGCCGATGAAATTGCCGAATGGGAGACGGCGGGCAGCCTGTTTGCCCGGCTGGAACATGTGGCTGCCACCATGGCCTGCCACGGATCGGTGCGCTCCGGTCGGTTGCTGCGGATCGAGGAAATGAATGCGCTGCTGCGACAAATGGAGGAAACGCCCGGTTCCGGCCAATGCAATCACGGGCGTCCGACCTATATTGAACTGAAACTGTCAGATATCGAGCGGCTGTTCGGGCGCAGTTGACGGTTGATTGCAAGGGCAGTTTGTGTGCATTTATAGACGGCATGCGACTGCCGGTTTGGCACGGAACGTGCAGGAATTACAAAACGACAAGAACAAGAAGAGAGTTAGGACCACTCCATGAATCGCTTCGAAAGCCGTGGAAATCGCGAGGCCACGGTGAAATACCTGGATGCGGACTTCCAGATCACCTTTCCCGGCTCCTACGTGGTCTGCGCCATCACCGGACGGCCGATCACCATTGATGAGCTGAAATACTGGAGCGTCGACCGCCAGGAAGCCTATGTCGATGCGGCGGCCTCGCTCGAAGCGGAAAAGCGCGCCGGCAACCTGCCAAACCAGAAGCGGTAAGCGGCCAGACCCGGTGCGCTGGCAATGCGGCTTGCGCTACCGAGACCTGCGAAATCGATCCCGCGCCTGGTCGATCACCCGTGCTGGCACAGCCGGATCATCGAAGATCATCTCGATCTCAATCACGGTGGATTTAGCCAGAAGTTCTTCTGCTCGGTCTTGTCGCGCGCCACCCCGACTTGCGCGCCCCCGACTTGAACCCCGTAGCCGGGCCTGATCCTTGGCGGTCGTGACCAGCAGAAGATCGTTGGCCTCAGCCTCTTCGATCAGCTCGGCAATTGCCACAGCGGATAAGGCCTGGTGATCGCCAAACCCCCTGGCCACGACGATGTCTCCACCCATTTCACGCAGGGTCCGGTAGAATTTTTCCGGATCGGCAATGCCTGCATAGGCCAGCACCCGCTGCCCCCTAAGGTTTGGGCCGGGCAGGGGTTGAAGCTGCGCGGTCAATACCGGCTTGCCCATGCGTGCGGCCCGCCGCACCAGCGGAATGGCGGCATCGCCCTTGCCGACCACCAGCAGCATGTCCAGCTTTTGAAACTGGATTGCCAGCGGCGCCCGCAATGGCCCGGCGGGAAAGACAAAACCATTGCCGTCGCCTTTGTAACTGTCGGTCACCACCACGGCACAATCGATGCGGATCTGCGCGCTCTGAAATCCGTCATCCATGATGATCAGGTCTATGCCTTGGCGTTCCAGTTCCCTGGCCCCGTCGCGGCGCCGCGATGCCACCACTGTCGGCGCCACCGAGGCCAGGAGCAGCGGTTCGTCGCCGACATCATTGGCGGTGTGCTGGGCTGGATCGACCACCGTCGGGCGGCGGACCGATCCGCCATAGCCACGGCTGAGAAAGCCGGGCTTCAGGCCCATGGCAAGGGCGGCCTTGGCCAGTGCCAGGGCTGTTGGCGTCTTGCCAGCGCCGCCAAGCGTGACATTGCCGATACAGATCACCGGGACAGCGGGAGCATAGGCTGAAGACCCGCGCATGCGCCGGGCGGCAATTCGGGCATAGAGGAAAGACAGCGGCCACAGCGCCAGGGCAGGCAAGCCTGTTTTTCTCCACCAAAAAGAGGGTGCAAGCAGCTTCATCGGCTGCCCCTCAACCCAGAACCTGTTCAAGTTCGGTAATGTCGTTCAGGCAGAAATCGCTGCCGGCTTCCAGCGTCAGGCGTGATCCGGTGCCGGTCAGCACGGCGATGGAAAGCCCGGCTCCGGCGTTGCGGCCCATCAACAGGTCGTGATTATTGTCGCCGACCACCGCTACGTCTGCGGGAGTGAGGCCGGTCGCCTGGCAAAAGCCATGCACCATGCCCGGCTCCGGCTTGCAGCCGAACCCGCTATCGTAACCGGCAATGAAGTCGACATGCGGTGCAAGCCCGAACCGCGCGACAATGGCGCGGATCGAGCGTTCGTTGTCGGAGGAGGCGATGCCAAGCTTCAGGCCGCGTGCCTTGAGCTTGGCAAACAGCGCGCCAAGATCGGTCACCGGCACGGACAGTTCGGCGGCATTGGCGAAAATCGCATCCAGCGCTTCGGTGAGATAATCAGCGTCGAAGGGGGAGCCCGCCTTGGCCAGGCCCTCGGCGATCTCACGCGCATTGCCTGCTGCCAACAGACTGTCGGGAACCACATATCCGCTTTCGGGGTCCATGCCGCAGGCGCCGAGCAATTGATCGGCCAGCGTCTGGTCGCCATCGGCGGCCATCAGCGCCAGTTGCCGGTTCACCGGCGCCCAACTGGCGTCGTAATCCAGCAAGGTGCCGTCCTTGTCGAACAGGATGCCGCGAATTTCAGAGGCCGGTCGGGCAAGATCATCGGTCACAATGCCGCTTCCTGTGATTCGCCCGCTGCCGTCTTCGGTTCGAGGCGCGCCTTGACGGTCAAGGGATTGATATAGGGTTCCATCGCCTTGATGGTCGCCGTCAGTGCGCCGCGCATGTCCTGCACGGCTTCCATGCCGGAATCAGACATTTTGTGACGCGCCAGGTGATTATTCATCAGGAAATGCACGGCTTTCGCCAGGGTTTCGGCATCGCGCACCACGCGTGCGGCACCGTGGCGCACCAGGCGCTGATAGCTTTCGCGGAAATTTTCGACATGCGGGCCGCTCAGGACCGCGCAGCCCAGCACGGCAGGCTCCATCGGGTTGCCGCCGCCGCCTTCCTTCATCATCGAGCGACCGACGAAGGCAATATCGGTCAGCCGCAGATAAAGGCCCATTTCGCCGATCGTATCGCCCAGAAACACATCGGTCTGCGGCGTGATCGGATCGTTGCGGCTGCGGCGGGCAACCGTCAGCCCCTGTTCGATCATCATCGCCTCGATCACATCGGCCCGTTCGGGATGGCGCGGAACAACGATGCTGAGTTGGCCCATATGGGCTTTCAGGGCGCGGTGGACCATGGCGGCGATCTTTTCCTCGCCCTCGGCGGTGGAAATAGCCGCCCAGGTCTTGCGATGGCCAATCTGCCGCTCATAGCTGGCCAATAGGCTGCTGTCACATGGTGGAGCATCGGTGTCCACCTTGATATTGCCGGAGACGCTGACCGGCCAGGCGCCGAGATCGCGGAACCGTTCGGCATCGACATCCGATTGCGCCACGACCATGGCAAGCTTGGAAAATAGCGAGGACGCCACATTGGGATGGCGCTGCCAGCGGGCAAAGGAGCGGTCGGAAATTCGGGCATTGACCAGGATCTGTGGGATCTGCCGGTCATGCAGATCTTGAAGCATGGTCGGCCAAATTTCCGATTCCACGCCGATCATCATGTCCGGCTGCCAATAGTCCAGAAACCGGCGCACGGCGGGCAGGGCATCGATTGGCACATATTGGTGGATGATACCGTCCTGAAGACGGTCACTGGCAATCTGGGCCGAGGTTGTCGTACCCGTGGTCAGCAGAACATTGATCTCGCAGCGACGCAGCTCCCGCATCAGGGCCGTCACCGCCATCATCTCGCCGACGCTGGCGGCATGAACCCAGACCAGCGGCCCGCGCGGCCGGTTGGCGGCGGCGTAGCCGACCCGTTCCAGCCGCCGGGTGCGGTCTTCCTTGCCTTTGGCAGCGCGAATGGACAGGAAAAGTCCTGCACACGGAAAGGCGACGATCCCTGCCCAGCGATAGGCGGTCAGTGCGATGCGTGCCAATGCGCTCATCCTTCTCCAACCCTAAATACGCCAGAGGGTCATGGCTGCGAGGCCGTGATCCGTCGTCAAGCGTGTTTTTATCCGCAAACCCTCATGGTTCAAGGCGGCACCCAATGTCAGTCAAGTCTATGCTTCATCCGAAGCGCCATGGAAGATGACGCTTCGAGCCTCAATCTCATTGTTCGCCAGGGGTCAGCAGGCGATGCATATGCACAATGAAATACCGCATATGGGCATTGTCGACTGTCTGCTGCGCTTTGCTTTTCCATGCGGAAAGTGCGGTTGCATAATCAGGGAAGATCCCGACGATGTCCAACTCTTCAAGGTTACGGAATTGAACCTCGGCCAGATTGCTCAACTCACCACCGAACACCAGATGTAGAAGCTGTTTCTTATCGCTTGTCTCGGTCATCTCATCTTTTCCATCATCATTGTCCCGCAGATGTCATCTGCTTGATTTTTACAGCAAGGTCAACCGCCGCCGCCCGACCTGCCATGCCGACACTGGGTTGTTCATCCTGCATTTTATCGGCCCTTGTCCGGTGTAGTCTCCGGCCCAGCCGAAAAGGCGGCCAGCAGTTCCGGCAGGACGGCGTTCGAGCCAGCCAGAAGGTGGCCATGGCGCACCTGCGGCCGGTTGTAGAGCAGCGGCTTGCCGTGGATGTCGGTCAGCGCCCCGCCGGCCCGTTCAAGAACCAGATCGGCCGCAGCCAGGTCCCAGTCATGGGAGTTTTTCATCACCAGTGTCGCATCGATCCGCCCGTCCGCCACCAGCGCCAGCCGATAGGCGAGCGAAGGAATATGGGCGACCCGTTCCAGCCGCTCACGCACGCCGTCCCGAAAGGCCTTGAGCAATTCGGCAGGCGTCGCCACCCGCAGACTTTGGTGGGGCAGGCGGTCAGCGACCGTGATCGCTTTGCCATTCAAACTTGCCTCGCCCTCGGCGGTCGCCAGAAAGGTTTCGCCAAGCGCAGGGGCGACCAGGGCGGCGGCCACTGGTCGGCCACGATGCACGACCGCGACGGACACACACCAGGTCTTTTGACCGGCCAGGAAGGCGCGGGTACCATCGATCGGGTCGATGACGAAGACACTGTCGCGGCTCAGCCGGCTTTCGTCGTCGTCATTTTCCTCCGAAAGCCAGCCATAGGAGGGGCGTGCGCCGCGCAGGAGTTTTTCCAGCAGGCTGTTGGCGGCATAGTCTGCTGCGCTGACCGGTGATTGGCCCTCGTTTTTCCACCAGACATCAGGATCGGCCCCGAAATAGGTCAGCGCCACCTCGCCAGCCTGTCTAGCTGCCTCGGCAATGAGGTCGAGATCGGCTTGAAGATCTGGCATTTGTCTTGTGCTGCTCACCCTTTACGGTCCTTGTCGATGTGGTTATTTCCCTGCAATCGTCAGGCCTTCGATGGCAAGGGTCGGAGCCGCGACGCCGAATTTGCGGTCGATGTCATTGGCTGGCGTCATCGCCATGAACATGTGCTTCAGGTTGGAAGCAATCGTCACTTCCGATACCGGATAGGTCAGTTCGCCATTCTCGATCCAGAAACCGGAGGCTCCTCGGCTGTAATCGCCGGTGATCATGTCAACCCCATGGCCGATCATGTCGGTAATGTAAAATCCACTGGAAATACCTGATATCAGCGCCTCCGGCGTGATGTCGCCCGGCTCCAGCGCCAGATTGGAGGAGGAGGGCGAGACGGACGTGCCGCCGCGCGCGCCGCGTCCATTGGTTTTCAAGCCCAGTTCCCGCGCCGCCGAGGTCGATAGGAACCAATGGCGCAAAACGCCGTCCTCGATCATCGTCATGGGCTTGCCCATCACCCCTTCGCCATCGAAGGGACGCGAGGACGAGCCACGCACCCGGGTCGGATCGTCGGTGATATCAAGACCGGATTTCAGAACCTGCTGGCCCATCCGGTCGCGCAGGAAAGAGGTCTTGCGGGCCACCGCAGCGCCATTGATGGCGCCGGCGATATGGCCGACAAAGCCGCGTGCGACGCGCGGATCGAGCACAACCGTCAGGTTTTTGGCGGTGTCGGCCTTGCGCGGATTGATCCGGCGCACCGTGCGCTCGCCTGCGCGCCTGCCAATCTCTTCAGGACTGTCCAGCTCGGCGAAATAGAGGCGGCTGTCATAATCGTGGTCACGCTCCATCGACGTGCCTTCGCCAGCGATCACCCCGGTCGAGCGGGAAAAGCGCGACGCCTGGTAGTGGCCGGAAAAACCGTGCGAGGTGACGAGGACCAAGCCGCCCATGCCTGCCGATGCACTGGCTCCCAGCGAATTGCTGACGCCTTTGACGGCAAGAGCTGCCTCTTCCATGGCAAGGGCCGCGTCGCGCAGCGCATCACTCGACACTTCGGTTGGGTCGTAAAGTTGCAGATCCGGATAGGTCCTTGCCAGATCCTCTTCATCGGCAAGGCCGGTAAAGGGGTCTTCAGGCGAAACCCTCGCCATGGCAACGGCCCGTTCGGCCAGCGCCGTCAGGTCGAAGCCTGGATTGGCCGAGACGGAGGCGACGCGGTTGCCGATAAACACCCGTAGCGAAAAATCGTCGCTTTCCGAGGATTCGGTCTGCTCGACCTTGCCGAGGCGCACGCTGACCGAATGGGCGCGGGAGCGCACCACGACGGCGTCAGCCCGCTCGGCTCCGGCCTTGCGGGCCAGATCGACCAGTTGATGGGCGCGCGACAAAAGATGTTCGGGGGAATTTTCAGATGACATGGCTTGGCCTTTCTCGTCACCACCATTTACTGCATAATTCCGTAAACCGGAATCGGTTTGAGGAGAAAATTATGCAGCAGGGATAAAGTGCTATAGCGACCTGATTGCACTCGATAGGGTGCGATGAGGTCGCTATAGTTTGCATTCCCTTCCGCATCAAGGGCAGATCAGTCGAACCCTGCTCTGGAAGGCTTGCACCGGAAAGGCTGAGCATGAGCACTGCACCCACCCTGTTGTTTACCGAGGCTCTCGTGCTGTTGGGCGGCGCCGTGGTCGCCGCGCCGATTTTCCGCAAGCTTGGCCTCGGTACGGTGCTGGGCTATCTGGCGGCAGGCGCCGTTATCGGTCCTGTCGCCCATGTCATCACCGGGGCGGAGGAAATCCTCTCGGTTGCCGAGCTGGGCATCGTCTTCCTGCTGTTCGTCATCGGGCTGGAGTTGAAACCCTCGACCCTGTGGAAAATGCGGGCCGATATTTTCGGTCTGGGCACCGCCCAGGTGGTGTTGGGTGGCGCATTGTTGACAGGGGTGGCGCTAGCGTTTGACCTTCTTGACTGGCGCGGCGCGGTGATTGCCGGTTTTGGCCTGTCGCTGTCCTCTACGGCTTTTGCCTTGCAGATCCTCAATGATCGCAGTGACCTCAATAGCCAATACGGCCAGCGTACCTTTTCCGTCCTGCTGTTTCAGGACCTGGCGATCGTGCCGCTGCTGGCGTTGATTTCCATTCTCGGCGCTCAGGCCGCGCCTGCGCCTGGCTCGCTGTGGATCGACATCGGTGTGGCCGTTATTGCCACCGTTGCGATGATTCTGGCCGGACGCTACTTGCTCAATCCGCTGTTTCAGGTCATGGCCCGCACCGGCGCTCGTGAGGTGATGATTGCTGCGGCTCTGTTCATCGTACTCGGATCAGCCATGCTGATGCAGGCGGTTGGCCTTTCCATGGCCATGGGGGCCTTTCTGGCCGGTGTCATGCTGGCCGAATCCTCCTATCGCCATGAATTGGAAGCCGATATCGAGCCATTTCGCGGCATTCTCCAGGCGCTGTTTTTCATGGCGGTGGGTCTGTCCGTCCAGTTCAACGTGATTTTCGCCAATCTCTGGCTGCTGGCTGTCGCCGTGCCGGTGGTGATGCTGATCAAGGCGATGAGTATTTATGCTTTGTGTCGGTTGGCGGGATCGCGCCATGATGATGCCATTCGCATTGCCGCCATCCTGCCGCAGGGCGGTGAATTCGGTTTCGTGCTGTTTACCACCGCCGTCTCGGCGGGTGTGTTTTCCAGCGCCACGTCGTCGCTGCTGATTTCCATCGTCACGCTCACCATGGCGCTGACGCCGGTGGTCGCGGCGCTCTCCTCCCGGCTCCTGTCACGCGATCAGCATGAGGAGCTGGATGAGGATTTTGACGGCGCCGGTTCGGATGTGTTGATGATCGGCTTTTCGCGTTTTGGCCAGATCGCCGCCCAGGTGCTGCTGGCCAGTGGCCGGGACGTGACAATTATTGACGATTCCGCCGACCGTATTCGCCAGGCTGCCTCCTTCGGGTTCCGTATTTATTTCGGCGATGGCACGCGGCTGGACATGTTGCGGGCCGCTGGCATCGAAAAGGCCAAGGTGGTGGCGGTCTGCACCCAGAAGCGTGAAGTCACCGACCGGATCGTAGACCTGGTCGCCTCTGAATTTCCCCAGGCGCGGTTGTTCGTGCGCTCCTATGATCGTGTTCACAGCCTGTCGCTTCGGGCCCGCAATGTCGAATATGAACTGCGCGAAACGGTGGAATCAGGCTTGAAATTTGGCCGCAAGACCATCGAGGCGCTGGGTGTCGATGAGGACATGGCCGAAGCCATCGAGGCCGATATTCGCCGCCGGGACGATGAGCGCCTGCGCATTCAGGCAGTAGAGGGCATCAAGGGCGGCGCCCATATGCTGTATAACCGGCCTGTCCAGCCGGAACCGCTGATCAAACCCAAGCGGGGACATGAGACGGAGAAAGATCAGGAAAAAGACAGGGATGCTGTTGCTTAGAGTTTGCCGTAGGAAAAGTGGAACCATGTTTTCCCGAAAAGACAAACTCTAGCGCTGAGCGAGAAGCGCAAATTGCGCCTCCAGTGCCCGCTTGACCTCGTCTTTGACAGGGGCGGATACCTCGAAGATCTGCTTGGCCTTCATGAAGTCCATCACGCCGAACCCATTGACCGGCGGGCGCAGGAAAATTGCCGGTGGGCCAAGCTTGAGTTTCAGGGCCAGATGCGATTGCATCATCAGTTGCGAGGCGCCGAACAGGCTGTCGATTCGGTTCGGGACTTCGTCCACTCCGACCGGTCCGCCGACGATATCGATGCCGATGACGATATCGGCAAGGCCCATCAGATGTTCATAAGGCACAGGATTGAAGATGCCGCCATCGATCATCAGCCGCCCGTTCAGCATGACAGGCATGAACAGGGCGGGAATGGCAGCGGAAGCCGCCAGCGCCTGATAGAGATCGCCGTCTTCGCTGACCTGTTCGCAATGGCCGTAATAATCGGTGGAGATCACCTTCAGCGGAATGCCAAGGCCGGAAAAATCATCGGGAATGCGTGATGGCAAGAAGGCGCGCAGAATACGCTCCAGATTGAACTGTCCGAGCCGGAACCCGCCAATGGCATGGCGCATGGTCGGCGGGCGCAGGCCCCAGATCCGCTTGAACACTTCATTGCGCTTGCCGACGGTTTCCAGCGCATGGTCGCGCATTTCGGCTGCCGACATGCCCGCAGCCTTGCCGGCCCCGATAATGGCACCGATGGAGGAACCGGCAATCGCCACAGGCTCGATCCCCATTTCCTCAAGCGCTTCCAGCACATGAATATGGGCAAGGCCCCGCGCGCCGCCAGCCCCCAGCGCCACGGCAACCGTGGGCGTGCTGGGTCCTACCTCAACGAGGGATTTATGGGATTGGACATCCTGCGGCATGATTTCAAACGGACCTTTTGGAGCATGTCCAACAAAAGTGCCGATTGGCTTTCCGTCAGATATGCAAGAAAAATGCGAGAAAGCAGCCCGAAGTGTCCTGTAAAATCGGAGACTGCTTTTCTCTGACAAACTCTACATCGCAGCGGATTTAAGAAATCGCGCTGCCGTTTCAACCCGGTCGATAGGCAAAGAATGAAATTCTTGTATCGCCGAAGATCCGCTCTTCCAGCAGAGCGAAGGCTTCGGGCGCCTGGACCAGGACATCGGCGCGCTCTTCCAGTAGAGCCAAAGCTCCAGGCACCAGCCAACCGCCCTGGTGGGCAGCGGCAAAGGCCTTTTCGCCCAGGCCCTTGCCATAGGGCGGATCGGCAAACAGCAGATGGAAGGGTTCCATCGTGCTGACCGAACCGAGGTCGGTCGCGTCGCGTCGCAAGATCTTGGCGCGGCCATGCAGGCCAAGATTGTCGATATTTTCCCACAGCAGGCCACGGCCTTCGACACTATTTTCGACAAACAGGGCCGAACGGCAACCGCGCGACAAGGCTTCCAGCCCGATAGCGCCGGTGCCGGCAAACAGGTCGAGAACCCGCGTGCCATCAAGACATTCGGGATGGGCGTGCATCAGGATGTTGAACAGGCTTTCGCGTGTCCGGTCGATGGTCGGCCGGATGGCGTCGGTCTTGGGCGCGGCAAGGCTACGCCCCCGAAATTCTCCACCAACGATCCGCATGTCGGCTTACCTCTTGCCTTTGGGGCCAGAGGAAGGGCCACGCGATGGGCCACGCCCTGCATCTGATCTGGTAGAACCGGGTCTGGCAGAACCGGGCTTACCCCCCGGCTTGCCGCCAAAGCCAGGTTTTCCACCGGAAGACGGCTTGCCACCGAATGAGGATTTGCCCGCCGGTTTTCCACCGAAGGATGGCTTACCGCCAAAGGACGGCTTGTCGCCGGAAGCGGACCGGGATTTTGGCCGTCCGTCATAAGGCCGGTCGCCCGTTGGCCGGTCGCCCGTTGGCCGTTCGGCTCTTTCACCAGCGGGTCGACCGGAATAGGGGCGATCACCACGGGCCGGAGCCTCGCTGCGAGCAGGTCTTTCACTCCGGTCCGAGCGATCCCCACGTGCGGGCCACTGGCCCCGCGAAGGCCGGTCGCTTGGCGCTGCACGCTCGCCACGCGCTGGTCGATCACCATATGCAGGCTTGTCACCATATGCGGGACGGGCACCACGATCTGCGCCATCCCGCTTGCCGCCAAAGCCTTCGCCAGCGCGTCCGCCACGTCCGGCTGGTTTGCTGTCTGGGCCTTCGGCGCGAATCCATTCGCCCTCGGCATCACGGGCACGGCTGACCTTGACGCGCAAATCTTTATCGTCGCTGCCGGCATAATGCCCACGATCTGGGTCGTGGCGCGAAAGGCTCTTGGTTGGCGCGCCATCCATGGTGCGGCCGTAACGCTTGGTTTGCGGTGCGCCGTCCGGGCGCGACCGCGGCCCGCCTTTGCGAGCGTCGTCACTTGCCGCCTTCTTTTCAGACACCGGACGTGCGCCTGGCGCCATCCAGACATTGGCGGTGCGGCTCTGGCCAAGCGGCATGCGCTTTGGTTTGCCATCGCGGCTGGCATCGTCGCCGTCACGACCGGCAGCAGGTTTTCCCTTGAAGCCAGGCTTGCTGCCAAATCCGGGTTTGCTGCCAAAGGCAGGCTTTGCACCATCGCGGCGGGTGTCGAGCCGGCTGAGAGCCTTTTCGCGGGCGTCCTCACGATTGTCGAAGCCGCGCGGCTTGGGTGCCCGTGTTTCCTTCTTCCAATTGCCTTCCTCGGCTTTCGCCTTGGCTTTTGGCGCAGGCGCATCGTCTTCCTCGGCAGGTGCGTTGGAATAGAGCGGCGCGTCGAAATTGGCCTTGGATTCCTCGATCAGGCGCGGACCGAGCTGGTCGCGCAACATGCGGCCCCGCACTTCCTGCACCTGGGATTCCGGCAGGTCGCCCAACTGGAACGGACCGTAGGAAATGCGAATCAGCCGGTTGACCTCAAGGCCAAGCGCGCCAAGCACATTCTTGATTTCCCGGTTCTTGCCTTCGCGCAAGCCCATGGTGATCCAGACGTTATGGCCCTGGCTGCGGTCCAGAACCGCGTCGATGGCACCGTAGAGCACGCCGTCAACGGCGATGCCGTCCTTCAGCGTGTCCAGCTTGGCCTGGTCGATTTCGCCATAGGCGCGCACGCGGTAGCGGCGCAGCCAGCCGGTGGTCGGCAGTTCCAGAACCCGCGCCAAGCCGCCATCATTGGTCAACAGCAGCAGGCCCTCGGTGTTGATGTCGAGCCGTCCGATAGACATCACCCGCGGCAATTCCTCCGGCAGGTTGTCGAAGACGGTCGGGCGGCCTTCCGGGTCGGAATTGGTGGTCACCAGGCCGGATGGCTTATGATAGAGCCAGAGCCGGGTGCGCTCGATGCCGCGAATGGGCTCGCCATCCACTTCGATCCGGTCGGCCAGCGTGGCGTTCAGCACCGGGCTGTCCAGCACCTTGCCATTGACGGCCACACGGCCTTCCATAATCATGCGTTCCACGTCACGGCGCGAAGCGATACCGGCGCGGGCCAGCAGCTTGGAAATCCGCTCCGGCTTCAGCGTGTCCTCGCTGCCAGTCTTGGCAGCAGGTGTTGCGCTTTTGCGCGGTGCCGCATCCGATTTGGCACGCGGTGCCGCATCGGCCTTTGCGCCAAAGCTTTTCTGGGCACCAAAGCTTTTCGGGCCGGATTTGCCGGGTTTGTCGGCAGATGTCTTGAAGGGGCGGCCTGCGGGTTTGCTGCCCGGCCGCTTGAACTTTTCTTTATCGGTCATTTTTTGCTTGCCTGTCGTTTGCTGTGTCCTATCAGTTCGCGAAGGCTTGGTTAAGTGGAAAGTTCATGCATCATGACGCCGACAATCCGTTTCATGGATGTTGCCCTGGAAGAGGCCCGGCTGGCTGGCGCGCGCGGCGAAGTGCCAATTGGCGCCGTGCTGGTCAAGGACGGCGTCATTCTGGCCCGGGCTGGTAATGAAACCCGTGCCTTGCAGGATGTCACGGCCCATGCGGAAATCCTGGCGATCCGCCGCGCCTGCGCCATTCTGGAGGACGAGCGGCTGGCAGGTGCCGATCTCTATGTGACGCTGGAACCCTGTACGATGTGCGCGGCGGCAATATCCTTCGCCCGCATCCGCCGCCTTTATTATGGGGCAGCCGATGAAAAGGGCGGGGGCGTCGATCATGGTGCGCGTTTTTACAGCCAGCCCACCTGCCATCATGCGCCGGATGTCTATGCCGGGATCGGCGAGACTGAGGCCGCCGCTCTGCTGAAGGATTTTTTCACCGCGAAACGGTGACGGAGGATCGCCGCGCCCCCAATTGACGGCGCGGCGGGCGGGCGGGCGGCGCGGCGCAAGCGATCAGAGATCGAACTGATAGCTCTTCGGCACGAATCGGTAGCCGGTATCGAGCGTTTCGACATAGCCGACCGAGGGAAAGGGCATGTGATAGCCGAGGAAGGCAACCTTGTCGGTTGCTGCCATGTCGAACACCCGTTTACGAGTGGCGGCGGCCTGAGCCTTGTCCATGTCGAATTTCACTTCCCAATCGGGACGTTGCAGCGACAGCACGAAATGGTTGGCGGTGTCGGCGGTCAACAGCAGGCGCTTGCCCTTGGATTCGACATGGAAAATCATATGGCCTGGCGAATGGCCAAAAGCGGCCTCGCCGCGAATGCCGGAGACCACATCGCCGCCTTGATCGCCAAGGAAGGTGATTTTCTCGGCCAGCGGCTTCACATTGGCCAGAACTGCTTTCTGTCCGCCTTCGGCTGGCGTGCCTGCACGGGCGGCATTGGTCCAGAAGTCATATTCGCGCTGCCCGGCGATATAACGCGCCTTGGTGAAGGCCGGTTTGCCCTTTTCCATCAGCCCGCCAATGTGGTCGCCATGCATATGGGTGAGAACGACGATGGTCACATCATCAGGCGAATAGCCTGCCGCCATCATGCCTTCGCTCAGCCGTCCCATGCCGTTGACACGGCCCTGTTCGCCCATTCCGGTATCGAACAGGATCACATCAGAGCCGGTATTGATCAGCACCGGCGAAAAACCGTTGACGAATTTGTCGGTCGGCAGGAAATTCTTTTCCAGCAGCGCCGAAACCGTTTCCGGGCTCTGGTTGATGCCAAAGGTCTCGCCCGGCTTTTCAGAAACCCGCGTGCCGTCCTTGATGACCACGACTTCAAACTCGCCGAACTGGAACCTGTGGGTCTCCGGGGGCATAGCATGATTGATATCCATCGATGTCTCCGCTTGCGCAAAGGCTGCCCGCGTTATCAGCGCCGGGGCCGACAAGGCGCTCAAAGCAGCCCCTGCGATTATTGTTCGCCTGTTCATTGAAACCATTACAACCTCCTCGTCCCCATTTTCATCGCTTACAGCTTCCACAGGTAGCGGCGGGTCTGTGCCGTTTCAATGGCGCGGAGGATGTTTTCTCCGGCGCTCCAGATTTTCGAGGAAAAATTATCCAGTAAACAGAATGAATTGCGTTGAAGTTGATGGCCTGTAGCTGATGATCGGCAATGCGTAACGTGTACGTGATCGCCAAGCTTATCGGGACGATAACGATTGTCAGATATGGGATTAGGGGAATAGAAGGACGCGCCGGGTGAGGTTTTTCGTCGGGCCTTGATATGTACGCCTGGTGGTCTGTTTGTGACATTTGATCTTCGATGATGCCGCAAGGGGATATCAAATTCATTTCCAATGGCTGCCATCTTTAAAGAGTGCTCATCATGAATCGCATCGTTCCGCTCATCCTGGCCGTGGCCCTGTTCATGGAAAACATGGACTCCACGGTGATCGCGACGGCATTGCCCGCCATTGCCAACGATCTCGGCGTCGGGCCGATCACGCTGAAACTGGCACTGACATCTTATATGGTGGCGCTCGCCATTTTCATTCCGGTCAGCGGCTGGATGGCGGATAAATTCGGGGCCAAGCAGATCTTCCGGGCGGCGATGGGGGTTTTCATCGTCGGCTCCCTCTGCTGCGCCATGTCCAGTTCGCTGGTGGAATTCGTCGCCGCCCGGTTTTTGCAGGGCATGGGCGGGGCGATGATGACGCCGGTCGGCCGTCTGGTTCTGCTGCGCACCACCAAGCGCGAGGATCTGGTCTCGGCCATGGCGCTGCTGACCATGCCGGCCCTTGTCGGCCCATTGGCCGGTCCGCCGGTTGGCGGCTTCATCACCACCTATTTCACCTGGCACTGGATTTTCCTGATCAACGTGCCAATCAGCGTGCTGGGTGTCGTCTTGGCGACAATTTTCCTGCCGGAAATCGAGCGGGTTGAAACAGCGCCGATCGACTGGACCGGATTTGCCCTGACATCGCTGTCTGCTGCCGGTGTTGTCTTCGGCCTGTCGGTCATGAGCCTGCCGGCCCTGCCGCCGATTGTCGGTATTGCCGCAACTGGTATCGGCCTGTGTTGCGGGGTTCTTTATATCGTGCATGCCAGGCGTCATCCAGCTCCGCTTCTGGATCTCACCCTGTTTCGCAAACCGGCCTTTCGCGCCGCCCAGATCGGTGGGACGCTGTTTCGGATTTCGGCGGGGGCCATCCCCTTCCTGATGCCGCTGATGCTGCAACTCGGCTTTGGCATGACACCGTTCGAATCCGGACTGACGACCTTTGTCGGCGCCATCGGGGCGATCAGCACGAAATTCCTGGCGCGCCGGGTGTTTGCCGCGGCCGGTTTTCGCAGCGTGTTGATCGTGGCTGGCGTCTGCGGCGCCGCGACCACCTTTCTCAACGCATTTTTCACGCCGCAAACCCCGCATGCGCTGCTGATGTTTTTCCTGCTGTTGGCCGGGTTCTGCCGCTCGTTTTTCTTTACCGGAACCAATGCGCTGGGCTATGCCAATATCGACAACACCGAGGCCAGTCAGGCAACCTCAATCGCCTCGGTGTTGCAACAGGTCAGCCTTGCGCTCGGCGTTGCCTGCGCAGCCTTCGTCCTGGAAATCAGCACCATGATAACCGGCGGTCATCTGGATCTTGCCGATTTTCATGTGGCCTTTGCCGTCGTGGCGTTTTTATCGCTGGCCGCCGTCATTCCCTATATCTTCATGGACAAGAACGCCGGTGCCGACGTGTCCGGCCACCGACAACCTTTGGCAGGTGGGCCCGCCGCTGCGGAAAACCTTCCCGCCAAATAAAGTGAAGGCAATAAAAAAGGCGGGAGCCTTGCGGTCCCGCCTTCTATCGATTGACGCTGGCCTATAAGGCCGCGGTCAGATGCTTACTTGGTAACAGTTGCCGGCGTGGAAGCAGTGGTGCCTGCATCGGCCTTCTGCTCTTCCAGTGTCTTGAATTCCGGAGCGGCCTTCAAGGTTTCAGCGGTTTCTGTCGTCGTCAGACGCAGCTTGTCTGCATTCTGCGCATCACGGGTGACAGTGATCTTGCTGACGGGAACGGCAACATTCTTTTCGCCGATGCCGACAAAGCCACCAACGCCGATCACAGCTGCGACGAGGCCGCCATTCTGCTGCATGATCAGATCCTTGATCTCACCGATGCTCTTGTCACCGGCATAGACGTTCTGGCCGATGTAGTTGGACGCGGCCAACTGGTCGCTGCCCTGCTGGGTCAGATAGGTGTCCATGGCTGCCGAAGTGCCAGGCATGGCAGGGGCGGTGCTTGGAGCGGTTGTTGTGGTGCCGGGCGTTGCTGGTGTCGTTGCACTCTGCGCAAAGGCCATTGGCGCGACAACAGTGGAACCCATGAGTACGGTTGCTGCTACAAAATTAAGGGTCTTGTTCATCTTAAACCTGCCTTTCGGTCTTTGTTTCGTGTCGGACTGAGTGAGAGCAAGTCGCTTATGAAAGGTGTGTTTCCATAAGCGTGAGTGACTGGCTCTCTGCTCGGCTCGGTAGTGAAATGCCCGAAAGAGGCAGGAGTTCCGATAATTTTCTGCATTTTATTTCTGCAAATTGACGGAACTTTAGGCATAAGAATGAGTTTGCGGCCCTTCGCTCCCCTTGGCCGGGCTATACGCCGGGGGTTGAGGAGCATCTGTTGTCGCAGCTTTACAGGCGGAAGCTTGGCTCGTGCCTGCCCTTGACCGTGACATCGAGGACGAAGGTCTTGCCACCATGTGGATCTGCGGCCAGGCCATCGGCATCCAGCCCTTCGGTGGCGGAGGTAACCAAGAGACGGTCTGCCTTGGGGCCGATAAAGGCCGGGCAGGTGGTTTGGGCAGCGGGAAGCCGGTAGCGTGCCAGGTGCTGTCCGGCACTGTCGTAGTGATCGACGGCGCCAACGCCCCAACGGGCATTCCAAAGCCCGCCTTCTGCATCGCAGACCGCACCGTCGATGCCGCCATCCTTGCCGCGTCCGTCGATATGGACGGACGGTACCCCAGTCGGAAGGCCGGTTGCCGGATCGAGACTGACCTTCATCAGCGTATTGACCCGGGTGTCGACATAATAACCGATGCTACCGTCCGGCGAAAAACAGATGGCGTTGGGAATGCTGATACTATCATAAAGACGGGTCACCTTGTCGCCCGCCACATGATAGATCGCGCCAGCCCCATCGGCGGCTGTCTTGCCCATCGTGCCGATCCACAGTGCACCGCAAGGATGGACCCGCCCGTCATTCGAGCGATTGCCGGGCCGTTCCGGTTCCAGTGCCGTCAGCAAGGTCAACTCGCCGCTGGCAATGGCGCGGATGAAAATACCCTGTTCCGTCGCCAGCATCTGGCGTTCAGCATCGATTGTCGCCAACGCGCTGGCCATCATCGGCAGATCGTGGCGGATCGTTTCGCCCGTGGCAAACCGATGCTCGATCAGCCCCTTGCCGAGAATGTCGAACCACCAGGCGGTGTCACGCGCGACGTCATAGGTCGGGCCTTCACCCAGATGCAGGCGGGTATCGACCAGGACGGTGCCGGAATACGCTGTTTGCAAGATGGTCTCCTTCATCCAATCGCTGTGGCTCTCTTGTCTACTGCATAATTTTTGAAATCGGAATCGATTTAAGGAGAAATTATGCAGCGGATATAAAGCACTACAGCGAACCTTTGTCGCCATATAGGGCGCACGGCGCTGTAGAGCATGTCCAGAAAAAGTGGAAACCGGTTTTGCCAATCGCGTTTCATCTAGACCGCAGAGAACGCGATTCAAGCCGCTCGGATGGTTCCACGACAGCCGATTTGGTACGAATGACAATGCCAGGCAAAATAAACTGCGTGCGATGACGGCGGTTTCACATCCAGGCCGACATGGCCGTCGTATTGGTCAACGTCGCGCAAGCAAAACAGGGAATACTTGATGTGCGAACCTGTTTTGTGGCGTTGGCCTATTTCGCGGCTTAGACGATAGAATTTTCTAAAAACGTGGTTTCAGCCCTTGGTATTGGCAGGATGGTCGATCTATAGGATGGGCAATTGCGTTCGGGTGGGCATCGTTATCGCCAAACGATAAGACCGGAAGCCTTTTTCTGTTGCGGCAGGACCTAAATAAATGACCGGAAAATAAATGAATGGCCGGAAGATAAGTGAATGGATAGAGGGCTTCGTTAAATTATTCAGGACTGGCTTTTTTAGTTATCAATGTTTTTGGCTGTAACTGCCGGAATGCAGTCGGCATTCAATTTTCGCAATGTCCGGCTATAGCAGGTCTGCAACGGGTTGCGACGCGGTCGCGATATGTAAAGAGAACAAGGCTTTTTATCGATGGGTGACGATCTGGTCCATATGGCAATGGTTGCCGAAGATGCGGCCTCGAAATTTGCGACGGCAGAACGCTATGTGCGCGAATTAAGTGGCTATAAGACCCAGTTTGACGTTTTCAGGCTGATGAAGCGGTTGACTGACTTTTTCGGCGCCAAGGGCTTCATGGTCATGAATGTGCCTTCGGCTGGTGCAAAAACTTTGACCGGCAGCTCGGTCATCACCAACTGGCCTGCTGATTTTCTCAGCGAATACGACATGGCGTCCCTGCTGTCGTCCAGCCCGATGTTCAACCGGTTGCGCAACACCTCTATACCCGTTGTTTTCGATGTGCATGTGGTCGCCCGTGAACGCGATCCCAAGACTGTCGAGCTGGCGACGGACCTGTTTTTGCGGTTTGGCATGCCGCGCGGCGCCTGTTTTCCGGTTCATGATGCCCATGGTAACCGGGGCGCTGTCAATATTTGCGGTGAAATGCCAGCATTTTCCTTCGTTGACATGGTGCTGCTGCAATATCTGGCCGGGCATGTGTTCAACCGACTTGCCGAAATTCGCGAACTGGATGCACGGGTCACCGAAACGCTGACGGAGCGCGAGATCGAATGTCTGACCTGGACGGCGGCGGGCAAGACCTCCGTTGAAATCGCTGAGATCATGGGCCTGTCAGAACATACGATCAATCATTATCTCAACCGCGCCACCCGCAAGCTGGATACCGTGAACCGCACCCAGGCGGTCGCGAAGGCGCTACGGTTGAGTCTGATCAAATAGGAATGCGTGAGACATCTTCGATGTCTTGAATAATGCATCCGAAGGACGGCCTTCTCCGGCAGGTGCAACTTGCCTGAGGCAGCGGTTTGCGTCATCAATGCTGCAATGGGTCAGCACATTTCTTTGCATGTCACTCTTGGCTACATGCCATGTCTCGATAGCGCCCCACTGGTTGCGGCGATGGAAAAAGGCTTTGCCTCCGACGAAGGCCTGACCCTGCGCCTAGTGCGCGAAACCTGCTGGACCCAGATCCGCGACCGCCTGACGGTCGGTCATTTCGATGGCGCGCATCTGCCTGGCCCCTTTGCGCTGGCCGCCAATCTCGGTTTTTCGCCGCTGGCCCCCGCTCTGCTGGTCCCTATGGCCCTCAATTTGGGTGGCGGCGCGCTAACTGTGTCGAATGCGCTTGCAACAGCCATGCAACAGGCAGGCTGGGAAAGCCACCTTCTGGAGCCAATAGCGGCGGGCGCCGCACTGAAACGAGTGGTGGAGAAACGCCGCGCTAAGTCCCTGCCGCCTTTGCGGATTGCCGTCGGCGATACCCATTCCAGCCAGGCCTATTATCTGCGCTACTGGCTTGCTGCCTGCAATCTGGACCGTGGCAGTGAGATCGAAATCGTCTCATTGCCATCGCCGCTGATGGCGGATGGGCTTGGCGCGGGCGTGCTTGACGGATTTTGCGCGGCGGAACCGTGGAATAGTGTTGTGGTGGACCGGCAGGTCGGATGCATTGTTGCTGCGACCGCAGCTATCTGGCGCGGCGGTCCGGACAAGGTTCTCGGCATTGGCAGGCAGTGGGGCGAGAACAATCCCGCCGCGCTCGATGCGCTGATCCGTGCGCTTTACCGCGCCGCGCAATGGTGCGGTAATCCCGGCAATACCGAGGAGCTGGCCGGTATCATGGCGGCCCCCCGCTATCTCGGTGTCGAAGGCCGGCTTTTGTTACCCGGCCTGACCGGCGATCTGGTAACCGCGCCGGGAGAGGTTCAGCCGCTTGAGGATTTTCTGGTGCTGGAGCGCAAGGCCGCCAATTTCCCCTGGGTCAGCCATGCCCTGTGGTTTTATAGCCAGATGGTGCTTGGCGGTCACGTTGTCAATGACCGCGAGCGGATTGCCACGGTGCTCGAAACCTATCGCCCGGATCTTTATCGCCGCGCCCTCAGGCCGGTCTTCGCCGCCATGCCAGGCGCCAATATCAAGGTGGAGGGGGCGATGGCAGCAGCCGATTATGTCGGCGCCAGCAATGGCCGGTTGCTGCTTGGGCCGGACGAATTTTTCGATGGACGGGTCTTCGACCCCGACCGCCTGGACGATTATCTTGCCACTTCGCCAGCGGTTCCGAGGGGGTGAGAGGTTCAAATTTCACCAGACAAAACCCATAACGTGAGCGCTCAAAATGGTGGCGCGGCTGTTTTTTAAGCAATTGCCGGAATGGCCCGGCTGGATTGTGGTGATTTCTTCAGCCAATTGGCGGTGACACCGGTCATTTGGCAGCGGTTATCGGGCAAAAAGCCCAATCTTTCGAATTGGCACGGTTTGTGCTTTCAATATAGCAACAGGGTCCAGAGGGGACTTGGAGAAGGGCGGTCTTGAAATCGCCCTCACAAAACGCCGCCTTAACCGTGCCTGAGGGCAATGGTTTTGGCGGCGTTTGTTTTTGGCTCTTCCGTTGCAGGCGATAAAACCCTATTTGAGCGTCACTCACACGTTTCGTCGGGCGCGGGCAATTCCAGTCGAGTGTCCCGGCCTTTACCAAGGAAGCGGATCCATGACGCTCGATAAAAACACTGTTCTTGAAGCCTTGAAGACCGTGCGCGGCCCCGATCTCGAGGGCAATATTGTCGATCTGGGCATGGTATCCGACGTGTTCATTTCCGATGCCAAGGTCTATCTCTCCATCAATGTTCCGGCTGAACGCGCCCGGGAACTGGAGCCTTTGCGCCAGGCCGCGGAGCGTAGTGTCAAGGCGCTTGCCGGCGTCAAGGGAGCGCTTGTCAGCCTGACCGCAGAGCGCAAGGCCGGATCGCCGTCAACGCCGCCTGCGCCCTCGGCACCCAATCCTTCCCACTCGCATTCCCATTCACACGGGCATTCTCATGCACCGGCCCCAAGCCAGCCGGCCCGCCCGGCCAAGGCCGGTATTCCCGGCATCGGCGCCATCATCGCGGTGGCGTCGGGCAAGGGTGGCGTCGGCAAGTCCACCACGGCGGTCAATCTGGCGCTGGCCTTGCTGGCCAATGGCCTGAAGGTCGGCATTCTCGATGCCGATGTCTATGGTCCGTCCATGCCGCGCCTGCTTGGCATTTCCGGGCGGCCGCAGCAGATTGACGGGCGCATTATCGTGCCTATGGAAAATTATGGCCTGAAGGCTATGTCCATCGGCTTCCTGGTGGATGAGGGCACCGCGATGATCTGGCGCGGCCCGATGGTGCAATCGGCGCTGATGCAGATGTTGCGCGAAGTGGCCTGGGGCGAGCTTGACGTGCTGGTGGTCGATATGCCGCCGGGCACGGGCGATGCGCAATTGACCATGGCCCAGCAGGTGCCGTTGAGCGGCGCGGTGATCGTCTCGACCCCGCAGGACCTGGCGTTGATCGATGCCCGCAAGGGTATCAACATGTTCAAGAAGGTCGAAGTGCCGGTGCTCGGCGTCATCGAGAACATGAGCTATTTCATCGCTCCCGACACCGGCGCCCGTTACGATATTTTCGGTCATGGCGGCGCCAAAGCCGAAGCCGAAGCCATTGGTGCCCCATTCCTGGGAGAAGTGCCGTTGACCATTTCCATCCGCGAGCATTCCGATGCCGGAACCCCTGTCGTGGTTTCCGAGCCGGAGAGCCCTCAGGCGCTTGTGTACCGCGAGATCGCCACCCGTGTCTGGAGCGAGGTCCAGCGACATTCAACACGACAGGCGCCAACTATTACCTTTGAATGAGGTCAGCACAGAATAGAGCCGCCGTTGCAGATTGATACTGCAACGGCGGGCCGCACGGTTGTAGGGTTCCGGCGGAAATGCAACAGGATCTCGCTACCCTGGCGGATTCTTTGTAGAGGATATTTCTTCAGGTTGCATTGATCAGGATCAAATGCCGACGCGCAATTGCCCTTGCCATCCTGACGGCAGGTGCTATTGCTTGCCCGCTGAGCATGGATCATGGGCAGGAACACGTCTTTCCTCTATGGGAAATGATAGTCATGCGCATGGGCAAGGGTAAATCATCGCAGGTTTTCATGGGTGTCCATGGGAATGCTGCGGCTGGCGGCACTGTCCGTCATCGGGCAAAGGTGTCGAACGTTTGATCAAAGCTTACAGGTGTGACGGGACGGCAGATATGATCCTGCCCAGCGATGCGCCAGCGGTGCTGGACAAAGATGTTCTATGGCTCGATCTTCTCAATCCTGACAGGACCGAGGAGGCTTTGGCCGAGCGTTTGCTGGGCCTGCCGCTTCCCACCCGTGACGACCTCAAGGATATCGAGCCGTCCAGCCGACTGTATATGGACGATCATGGCGTTTACATGACCGCATCGCTGCTCTGCAAGGCCGAATCGGAACTACCGCATCTGGCCGATGTCGCCTTCATTCTGGGCGGGGGGCGGCTGGTCACCGTGCGCTACGCCGAGCCCCGCGCCTTTGGCCTGTTTACCGCGGCCCTCAGCCGCAATCATGCCCATTGCACCTCCAACGCCGTCATGCTGGCGCGACTTTTGGAAACGGTGGTCGATCGCACCGCCGAAATCCTGGAAATTGCCGGTATGCGGGTCGATGCGCTGTCCGGCGATGTATTTGTTGATCGCAGCCGGACCAAGCGCCGTGCGGCGCGGTTTCTGGAAGACCGGCTGTTCGATATCGCCAGCCATCACCGGCTTGTCAGCAAGACGCGCGATAGTCTGGCATCCCTGTCGCGGTTGTCGTCCTTCCTGCTGTCGGTGGAGCCGTTCAAGACGAGTGGTGAGCCGCGTGATCTGTGCAAGGTCATTTCTCACGATATTCAATCCCTGTCCGAACATGCCGGTTTCATCGCCAGCAATATCAGTTTCATGCTCGATGCCTCGCTTGGTCTGATCAATGTCGAACAGAATTCGATCATCAAGATTTTCTCGATTGCATCGGTGGTGTTTTTGCCGCCGACGCTGGTCGCTTCCATCTATGGAATGAACTTTCAGGTCATGCCGGAGTTGACGTGGCTGCTTGGCTACCCATTTGCTCTGATCGTCATGGTTCTGTCTGCGATCATTCCCTTCCTGTTCTTCCGCTCGAAAGGCTGGCTCTGAGAGCCTGTAAGATTGATGTCCCAGGAAAACACCCACGCCGCACCGGCCGAAAAGAAAGACCTGCGCAGCCTGATGCTGCTGGCGCTCGGTTCGGTCGGCGTCGTCTACGGCGATATCGGCACCAGCCCGCTCTATGCGTTTCGCGAGGCGCTGAAGCCGATTGCCCATGACGGCATTACCCGTTTCGAGGTGATTGGCCTGACCTCGCTGATCGTCTGGACGCTGACAATCATCGTCACGCTGAAATATGTGCTGTTTCTGCTACGCGCCGACAATGACGGCGAAGGCGGCACCCTGTCGCTGTTGGCCCTGCTTAGTAAATCGGCGGGGCGGCATACCGTCGTGCTGATGGTGCTGGGCCTGGTCGGCGCTGCGCTGTTTCTGGGCGACGCCATGATCACGCCTGCGCTGTCAGTTCTGTCGGCGGTGGAAGGCTTGAAACTGGTGGCGCCGCAATCCTCCGGCTTCATCGTGCCGATCTCGGTGGTCATCCTGATCATGTTGTTTGCCGTCCAATCGCGTGGTACGGGCGCGGTTGCCAATTTCTTCGGGCCGATCACCGTGGTCTGGTTCCTAGTGATGGCGGCAGGCGGTATCGGCCATATTTTCGACGACCCGGCGATTTTCCGGGCCTTCAACCCGATCCATGCCGTAACCTTCCTGTTTCAGGAAAAGTTTCTCGGTTTCGTCGTGCTGGGCGCGGTCTTCCTGACCGTTACCGGCGCCGAAGCACTCTATGCCGACCTTGGCCACTTTGGGCGTCGTCCGATCCAGTGGGCGTGGTTTGTGCTGGTGTTTCCGGCGCTGGTGCTGAACTATCTCGGCCAGGGCGCGCTGGTGCTGAAGGACCCCGCCATGGCATCGGACCCCTTCTATCTGATGTTTCCAAGCTGGGCCATCCTGCCGGTCATCATCCTGGCGACGGCGGCTACTGTCATTGCCAGCCAGGCGGTGATAACGGGGGCGTTCTCCATGGTGCGTCAGGCCATCCATCTCGGCTTCCTGCCGCGCATGGAGATCCTGTTCACCTCGGAAACCAATACCGGACAGATCTATCTTCCTGCCGTCAACACGCTGCTGCTACTCGGCGTTCTCAGCCTCGTGCTGTTGTTTGAAAGCTCCGATGCCCTGGCTACGGCCTATGGTATTTCCGTCACCGGCGCCATGGTCGTCACGACCATCATGGCGTTCGAATTCGTGCGCAAGAAGTGGAAATGGTCGGTTTTCTTGGCGCTGCTGGTGATTGTGCCGCTTCTGGCACTGGAAACGGTTTTCCTCGGCGCCAATCTGCTGAAGATCCACGATGGCGGCTATATTCCGGTGCTGTTTGCGGCTGGCTTCACTATCGTCATGTGGACCTGGCGGCGTGGAACGGCCATCCTGTTTGCCAAGACCCGCCATGCCGATATTCCGCTGTCGTCGTTCATTTCCTCGGTGGAGCGCAAGAGCGAACATGCGCCGGTCTGCGTGCCGGGTACGGCAATCTTTCTGACCAGCGACCCGGAAACGGCGCCTGCGGCCTTGTTGCATAATCTCAAGCACAACCACGTCCTGCATGAGAAAAACATCATCCTGACCATCAAGACCGTCAACCGGCCCCGCGCCAGCGAAGCGGAACGCTTCGTGGCCGAAAGCCTGTCGGAACGGTTCAGCCGGGTGGAGATCCGCTTTGGCTATATGGAGCAGCAGAATGTGTCGCAGGCGCTGGCCAAATTGCGCAAGGGCGGGCTGAAATTCGACATCATGTCCACCTCCTTCTATCTCGGCCGCCGCAAACTGGTGCCGGACGCCAAGGCAGGAATGCCAAACTGGCAGGACAGGCTGTTCATCGCACTTGCCAATTCGGCAACCGACCCCTCGGATTACTTCCGGCTTCCGGCAAATCGCGTCGTTGAGCTTGGCTCGCATGTGATCATCTGAGCGTTATTTGTGGCGGTGTTTCGCGCGACGGGCATCGCCACAAAGCCGGACCGATTCCGTGAATTCACCGCCCGGAACGCGGCTTTTTCATGCCACTTTCTGTGGGGAATTCGAAAATTTCGACTAAAGAGCTGATTTTATTCGGTTAATTTGTCGTGAAACAACCCTTGGCAATGCCTTGACTATCAAAGCTCGCAAAATTATGGTGCGGCCAAATTCAGAACCGGTCGGACCATGTGTAAATCCGAGCTGTTTGCATACTCGGACAAGGCTTTAGCAGCCGGACCGGGATCGGACGGGGAGGGCGCATGGACGATCAGGAAAGAGAATTGGAACGGCGTCGCAGCCATCTCGGAGCCAAGCTGGCTGCGAAGGATCTGCGGACGGGGGAAGAAGCCGCACAGGACGAGCGGGCGCAGGCAAGCCGAAAAGGCTATGCCCAGGCCATGAAGCTCTCCAGCGAATTCCTTTCCGCCATCATCGTCGGTATCATTCTGGGCTTCCTGATCGATCATTTTGCCGGAACCTCGCCTTGGGGGCTTATCGTCCTCCTGTTGCTGGGGTTTTGCGCCGGTGTGCTGAACGTGCTGCGTGCGGCAGGAAAGGTGGCTTCGCCCCATCCTGCGGATCGCAGCTCGGACGGCAAAGGGAAATAACACGGCGGATGCCTGGCATCCGGCGGACGAGGTAAGGAACGCTGCCTGAGGGTGGCAAAAGCGAGAGAGATCACCAGGTGTCAAACGATCCGACCCATCAGTTCCAGATCCACAAGATTGTTCCGATCGAGATTGGTGGCATTGATTTTTCGTTCACCAACGCCTCGCTGTTCATGGTGGCGACGGTGGCCTGCGCGGCTGGCTTCCTCTATTTCGCCACATCCAATCGCGGCCTGATTCCCGGTCGGGCGCAGTCGGTCGCGGAAATGTCCTATGAATTCGTGGCGTCGATGCTGCGGGAAGGGGCGGGCAGCCACGGGATGAAATTCTTCCCAATGGTGTTCTCGCTGTTCATGTTCGTGTTGACCGCGAACCTTCTCGGCATGATGCCCTATTTCTTCACCATCACCAGCCAGATCGTCGTCACCTTTGCGTTGGCGATTTTTGTGATCGGCACGGTGTTGGTCTATGGTTTCTACAAGCACGGCCTTGGCTTCCTCAATTTGTTCGTGCCCTCTGGCGTCCCTGGCGCTCTCTTGTTACTCGTGGTGCCGATCGAGGTGATCTCGTTTCTGTCGCGCCCGATTTCTCTGTCGATCCGGTTGTTTGCCAATATGCTGGCAGGCCACATCACATTGAAGGTGTTTGCGGGCTTCGTTGCCTCGCTTGGCAGCCTTGGCGCCCTTGGCGTCGGTGGCGCGCTCCTTCCTCTTGCTATGACCGTCGCACTGACCGGTCTGGAGTTCCTGGTTGCCTTCCTTCAGGCTTACGTCTTCGCGGTACTGACTTGCATGTACCTGAACGACGCAATCCATCCCGGTGGGCACTAAGGATATCGACATTGGCGTAACAAGCGTCAGTCATTCGCCGCAATAACCATTTCAAAGGAGTACTTTCATGGAAGCGGAAGCAGCAAAGTTCATCGGCGCAGGTCTGGCTTGCTTTGGCATGGCCGGCACGGCTCTCGGCCTTGGCAACATTTTCGGCAGCTACCTGTCGGGCGCACTGCGCAACCCGTCTGCCGCTGACAGCCAGTTCGGCCGTCTGGTATTCGGCTTCGCCGTTACGGAAGCTCTGGGCATCTTCTCGCTGCTCGTAGCCCTCCTGCTCCTGTTCGCTGTCTGATTTCAGCGGAATTCAGGATCACGGCCGGCCTTCGACGTCGGCCGTGATCTTTTGTATTAGCAGGATACTGGAGGCGAGTATGTTCGTTACCCCCGCCTATGCCGAGGAAGTCCCGGCAGCGGCTGAGACCCACACGGAAACCGGCGTTCCCGCGGAAGCCGGACATGGACGAGGCGTATTTCCGCCCTTCGACCATTCTACGTTCCCATCGCAGCTGTTGTGGCTGGTCATCACCTTTGGCCTGTTCTACATTCTGATGCAGCGGGTCATCGTGCCACGCGTCGGCGGTATCCTCGAAAATCGTCACGACCGTATCGCCAAGGATATCGATGAGGCCAGCCGCCTGAAGGCGGAAGCGGATGCCGAAGTCGAGACCTATGAAAAAGAATTGACCGCCGCCAAGGCGAAGGGCAACCAGATCGCCTCTGCCGCCCGGGAAGCCGCCAAGACCAAGGCTGCCGCCGACCGCGCTGCTGTCGAGGCCGAGCTGTCGAGCAAGGTTGCTGCGGCGGAAGCCAGCATTGCAGCAATCAAGACCAAGGCTTTTGCCGAGGTCGATACGATTGCCACGGAAACCGTTGCCGCTATCGTTGAGCAGCTGACCGGTGCAAATGTCACCGCAGCAGATGCGCAATCGGCTGTTGCCGCTGGCAAGAGGGGCTGAACCGATGCAATATGATGCAACTTTCTTCGCCTTTGTCGGCCTGGTGCTGTTTCTGGCACTGATTGCCTATCTCAAAGTCCCGGGCATGATGGCGAAGTCGCTGGATGCACGGGCAGACAATATCCGCGACGAATTGGCGGAAGCCAAGCGCCTGCGGGAAGAAGCCCAGCAATTGCTGGCTGAATATCGTGCCAAGCGCAAACAGGCTGAAGCGGAAGCTCAGGCCATCGTTGCCGCCGCTGAGCGCGAAGCTGCTGCGCTGACGGAAGAAGCCCGTCAGAAGACCGAGGAATTCGTTCAGCGCCGCAATGCGCTGTCGGAACAGAAGATCAAGCAGGCCGAAACCGACGCCATCAATGCGGTTCGCTCAGCTGCTGTCGATCTTGCAATCTCGGCTGCAGAGACCCTGTTGAAGCAGAAAGTCGACGCCCAGTTGCAGTCAGGCCTGTTTAATTCGTCTGTAAGCGAAGTGAAAAGCCGTCTAAACTGAGATTGTTCATCAACGATGAATTGAAAGCCGGGTTCAGCCCGGCTTTTTCATGTCTGGGTGTTTGCAGTGTTACTCAGACGACAATCGGACCCATTTTCGAAAAGAAAAATGAAAATATCTCTGTTGCAATCAGTACCGGACACACTCTCATTTCTTCACCGTTCATCCGATAGGCGCAGAGGACTAAAACTCATCCGGTGAAGGGGGCAGGGACCATGGTCGGCAATGGCCTGCTGATGGACCTTGGTGCCGTAGCCCGCATGGGCATCAAATCCGTATTGGGGGAAGACCAGGGCGGCGCGGGTCATCATCCGGTCTCGCATGACCTTGGCGACTATCGAGGCGGCGGCAATGGAGAGCGATCTTGCATCGCCTTTGATGACGGCAGTGCCTCCGCAGATCAGGCCTGGAGGAACGTCCCGGCCATCGCAAAGCAGATGGGCGGGGGTGAGTGAAAGTCCGGCTGCGGCGCGGCGCATGGCGTCGAGACTGGCTTTTCGGATATCTCGCCGGTCGATATGATCGGAGCCTGAAGAGGCGATGGAGACCGTTGCCGTTGCCAGGATCTGAATAAAAAGCGCCTCGCGTTTGGCGGCGGTAAGCTTTTTTGAATCGTTGAGACCATCAGGAATGGCGTCGGGGTCAAGAATGACCGCTGCGGCCACCACCGGCCCCGCCAGCGGTCCGCGTCCGGCCTCATCCGTGCCAGCCACCGGCCAGCAACCCTTGGCGCGGAAGCTTTCCTCTAGGGAGAAATCCGGTCCGGTCAGGGGCAGGGTGAAAAGATCGCGCATGTCGGATGGAGAACGTTTTGGCATGCGGTAGACGTCGCACATCATCCGCCTGGCTTGCAAGCCCGTTGCATAATTCTTTAAACCGGAATCGATTTAAGGAGAGAATTATGCAGTAGATTTATAGTGTTAGCGCGTCCTTTGTACGCCATATATGGCGCACGGCGCTGTAGAGTACACGACGCACCTTGATGAATTGGCTTCGCCCCCCTCATCCCCCTGCCGGGGACTTCTCCCCGCTGGGGAGAAGAGGTCAACACGAGAGGACTGAGCCTCATCCTGAGGCTGCGGGCTAAGGGGTTTATCGGCTTTTGCCGCGCGTATAAGGCACAAGAGGGTGCCGCAGGTCTCTTCTCCCCATCGGGGAGAAGGTGGCGGCAGAGGCAAGAGGGGGCGGAAAAGCCGAGAGACGTTTGCGTCGTGTCCTGTGGCGTTTTATAAAACCCACGGCGCTGTCATGCTGTTGGTAAAAGGCTTCGGCGTCGCCTCGATGCAGAAGGATCGAAAGGGTCGATCCCTCTACCCAAGACGCGACGCCGCGCCGGACAAGCGGTCAAGGAAACCGCTTCCGGCATTTCCGAGGGCCGCCCTTGCGGTAGGCGGTGTGGCCTCGGAAAGAGAAGGTTGAAATTTATGTGCGTGGTGCCGGGTTGGATGGATAGTCCGAGGCCAGGGGCACAGGTGCCAGAGTGATCAATCTCTTGCGCCCGCGCTGCCAAGCCGAACAATGGTTCGTTACAGCAGCGATAGCTGCACACCATTGCCCATCGGCGGGATGAACAGATCGTCGCGCAATTGCATGCTCCGACGGCCCATTCCGAGGCGTTTGGTGGCTATCTCGAAACGGCGGCTGATCTGCCAGGCATAGGGGCCAGTGCCTTTCATCCGCTTGCCGAATTCCGCATCGTAATCCTTGCCGTCGCGCATCGAGCGCACCAGCGACATGACATGGCGATAGCGGTCCGGGTAATGTTGCAGCAACCAGTCACGAAACAGCGGGCTGACCTCCAGTGGCAGGCGCAACAGCACATAGCTCGCCTCCGAGGCGCCAGCGGCCTTGGCAGCATCCAAGATGCGTTCGATTTCATGATCGTTGAGAGCCGGAATGATCGGCGACACCAATACGCTTGTCGAGATGCCAGCCTCGCTCAGGGCCTTGATTGCCTCCAGCCGACGGCTTGGGGTCGAGGCGCGAGGCTCCATCGTCCGGGCCAGTTTGCGGTCCAGCGTGGTGACTGAAATACCGACCTTGGCAAGGCCCTTTTCTGCCATCTCGGCCAAAATGTCGATGTCGCGTAGCACCATTGCCGACTTGGTAACGATGGCAACCGGATGATTGGCCTCCTTCAGCACTTCAAGCAATTGCCGCATGATTCGCCATTCCCGCTCGATGGGTTGATAGGGATCGGTATTGGTGCCGATGGCGATGGTGCGGGGCTTGTAGCCTGGCTTGGACAGTTCGCGTTCGAGCAGTTTCGGCGCATCCGGCTTGGCAAACAGCCGGGCTTCGAAATCAAGCCCTGGAGACAGGCCCATATAACTGTGGCTGGGCCGGGCAAAACAATAGATACAACCATGCTCACAGCCGCGATACGGATTGACCGAACGATCAAAGGGAATGTCCGGCGAGTCATTACGGGTAATCACCGTCTTTGGCCGCTCCACCTGGACTTCGGTGCGGAACGGCGGCATGTCCTCGAGGCTTGCCCAGCCATCGTCTTCCAGCTGCCGCTCCAGCGTCTCGAAACGCCCGGAGGGATTGAGCCCGGCGCCGCGTCCGCGCCTGCGCGCGCCATCCACCCGAAGCCCTGAGGCGACCAGCAGCGCGTCGGCAATATCCGCCGTATTGGCAGGCTGAAAGGCAGCCTGCCTGACATCAGACAGTACGGTCATTTGGAACTCCTGACGGGCCAACCGGCCCTTTCATGAGCTGAGATCTAACGCTAAAATGAGAACAATGCAAGAACAAAATACCGATCTTGAAAACGTAATCATGGATTGCGTAAAATCAAAAATGCACCAAAAAATATATTCAATAGTCGCGATGAGAAGTAAAAAACAGCATGTCCTGATTTATTCACTTGCCGATCCGTCTTCGATCAAATTCCAGTCAAGCACGGTTCACCCGTGGTAAAGCATGATGCATTGCGGTATGAGTAACGCATGTTGACTGTTATTATCGAATGCCGCGATCAGGAAAGCGAATTGGCGCAAACCTTGACCACCCTTGTCGCCGGGGCGGTGGAGGGTATTATTTGTGATGTGGTTGTTCTGGATCACGGGTCCAGCGATGGGACGTCGCGGTTGGCGGATGCAGCGGGCTGCCGATTTCACATGATCTGGGATTTGCGAGACGTGGTCTCGGCGGCGAGGGGCGAGTGGTTGCTGCTGGTCGAGCCAGGCGCCCGACCATCCTCTGGATGGATCGAGGAAGTGGCGGAATATGTGGCACTGAACAGCGCGCCAGCCCGATTTTCACCTTCACGACACCATAAGCGTCCGTTTTTTCGACGCTTCACCCGCCGCGGTCCGCCGTTGGAACATGGATTTCTACTGCGAAAGAGCCAGGCTCAAACCCTGGTCAAGACGGGCATGAAGCTAGCCGATCTGGTCGTTGGGCTGAGGGGCAGGGCGCTGTCGAGTGAAATGGTGCCAGCCTGGGCGGTCCGTCAGGCACGGGCTTAACCTTGCCTGCTTATGTCACTGCGGCTTAGATAGTTTTGCTGGGCCTATTGCCATATTAGCCCAGCCAACGTGTCGTTTTACGCCTTGTCCCGTTTCAGATGCTCGGCCAGCCGTGGCATGATTTCCACGAAATTGCAGGGCCGATAGCGATAGTCCAGCTGTTGCGCGAGAATGCCGTCCCAGCCATCCTTGCAGGCACCGGGAGAGCCGGGCAGGACGAAAACGAAGGTGCCATTGGCAAGTCCGGCTGTGGCGCGCGACTGGATGGTCGAGGTGCCTATCTTGTCATAGGAAATCCGGTGAAACACCGCGGAAAATCCGTCCATGCGCTTGTCGAACAGCGGCTCCACCGCCTCCGGCGTCACATCCCGACCGGTAAAGCCTGTGCCACCGGTGGTGATGATCACGTCGACGTCCTGCGATTGGCTCCAGGCGCGCACCTGGTTGGCGATCCGGTCGGCGTCGTCGGTGACGATGGCGCGGTCGATGAGCCGGTGGCCAGCTGATTCGATCCGTTCGGCCAACACATCGCCAGAGCGGTCATCGGCCAATATACGGCTGTCGGAAACAGTCAGAACGGCAATGCCGAGCGGAATAAAGGCGCGTGTCTCGTCTAATCCAGGCATGTCATGTCTCCAATACGGCATGTTTCCCGAACGTGTGGAGCCGTTCTGGGAAAGACATGCGAAAACACTAGTCTATAGCATGTCCGATGAATCCCGAACCACGCGATAGTTTATAGAGTCTGGCTCGCCTGAAAATACCAATCAGGCCTGTCCGTGAGAAGCCGTTTTTCAGCGGCGACGGCGGCTTCATAGGTGGGATAAAGGCCGAAACAGGTGGCGCCGGAGCCGGACATCCGGGTGACAAGCGCGCCGGTCGCCTCAATCATCCGGGAAAGCTCGGCAATGTGCGGGCACAAGGTCTCGGCTGCGGGTTGCAGATCATTGCGCAATCGGCGGAGCGTTTCTGTCCACGGGTCTTGCTCTGCTAGAGTTGGGAGCGGGCCAATCGGTGGATTGTCGCGCCGGGTCATCGCCTTGAAGATTGCCGGTGTCGACACCGCCTGCAACGGATTGGCGAGCAGGATGCCGAAGCGCGGCAAGGTCGGCAGGCGTGTCAATTCCTCGCCAATGCCTGTGGCACGCAAGGATGTGCTTGCAAGGCACATCGGCACATCTGCTCCCAGCTTTAGGGCCAGATCCTCGAGGGCCGCTGGCTCAAGATGGCTGTCCCATAGGTGCTGCAAAGCCCTCAGCGTGGCTGCGGCATCGGCTGAACCGCCACCAATGCCTGATGCAATCGGCAGATTTTTTTGTAAGGAGATGGCAACGGGCGGAGCGGGGAGGCCCTTGGCCAGAGAGGCTGCCCGCAACAGATCCCGCGCCCGGATAACCAGGTTTCCAGCCGGATTTTCCGACTGAAGCGGGCCTGCGAAGCGCCCCGACAGGGTAAATTCATCCTGTCGGGCCGTTTCAACCGTGATCACGTCGCCATGTTCGGCAAATGTCACGAGTGTATCGAGAAGGTGGTAGCCATCATCCCGTCTGCCCGTGACATGCAGGGCAAGATTGATCTTTGCCGCTGCAATTTCACGAAATACGGTCATTCGGGTTCCTGCCCCGCCCTGCTTGAAAACCAAGGCATCGACGATGCCTAGGATTTCTTTTCAGGTTGGTCCGGGGTCTGCGGCGTGGGTGCGGGCGCCGGGGCGACCGGCGGCGTGACTTCGGCTGCCCCCGGCCCAGCAGGCAGGTCCGGCAGTCCCTTTTCCAGCTTTTCCTGCACCGTGGCGATCAGTTCCGGTTCCGGCTTGAACGCCAGGACCTGACGCCACTGGAAGGTGGCCTCCAGCTTGCGACCAACCCGCCAATAGGCGTCGCCCAGATGGTCGTTGATCGTCGCGTCGCCGGCCTTCAACTGCACTGCGCGCTCCAATTCCTCGACTGCCTCGTCATACCGGCCCAGCCGATAATAGGCCCAGCCAAGCGAGTCGACGATATAGCCATCATCAGGCTTCAGCTCGACGGCTTTCTTGATCATCTCCAGGCCCTCCTGGAGATTGCGGTTCATATCCACCCAGGAATAGCCGAGATAGTTGAGAACCTGCGGCTGCTGGGGGTTGAGCTCCAGCGCCTTTCGGAAGTTCGGCTCGGCCTGGTCCCATTTCTTCAGGCGTTCATAGGCAATGCCGCGCTGGAAAAACACCGGCCACTGGTTCTTTCCGGGGGCCGAACCAAGAATCTCCGCTGCCTTGTCGTAATTGGCGGCCATTTCGGTGTAGTCCTTGGCATCCGACAGCACGCTGCCATAGGCCAGATAGGAGCGGATATCCTGCGGATCGGAGGCGATCAGCGATTTCAGATGGGCCTTGGATTCCTCGACCTTGCCGGTTTCGGCAAGCGCCAGACCCAGCTGCATTTCGGAAATCCGCCGCATCGGCGATTCGGCCGGCACCTGCTTGTAGAAGGAAATGGCCAGATCAGTCTGCTTGTTGCCCTCGGCAATGCCACCCAGCATGATCAGCGTATCGGCACTGTCGGGATCGAGCGCCCGCGACAATTGCAGATAGAGCGCAACGGTGTCCTGGGTTCCCTGGCGGTTCAGGGCGCCACCGATCGAAAACAGCACTGAGGCTGCTCCTTCATCGGCGGTGGCCACCTGCGGCTTGGGAACCTCGCCCTTTTCGATCCGCTCGCGCATCGCCTTGAAGGGCGGATAATTGTTCAACACTTCGTCGCCAGCCGCCAGCGCATCGAGTGCTTTCTGCTTGTTGCCGGTCTTGGCTTCCAGCGTCGCCAGGGCCATGACAGCCCGCAGGAACGTGTCGGGTGCGGTCGCGCCGCCCTCGCGGTCGGTGATAACGCCGCTCAGATAGCTGCGGGCCTTGGTCTCGTCGCCAATGGCGGCAGCCATCACGCCCGCATTGTAGTTTTTGAAAATGCCGTACCAGTCCGGGCCTTTCATCTTGTCGAGATCGGCAAGGGCTTCCTTGCCACGCCCGGCGCCCATTTTCGCCCAAGCGGTCAGCAGCGCATTGGTCAGCCGGTCGAGATCGTTCGGCCCCTTATAGGCAAGGACTTTTTCCGCCGTGCGGTATTTTTTGCCTTTGATAGCCTCCAGACCGCGGACAATGGCGGTAATGCGCTCAACGGCCTGATCCTTGCGCAGCTCGTTGGCGTATTTCGCGCCTTCCTCGAAGCGGCCAGCCATCAGCAGCGACAGCATCAGGCTTTCGCGGATTTCCAGATCCTGCGGTTCGAAACGCAGCGCCTTCTCGTAAAGGGTCACGGCGGTCGTGAAATCGCGGTCGGTATTGGCCGTGCGGGCCGCCAGATACGCGCCGGACAGAGTATCGACCTCATCGAGATCGAAGCCATCGACCGGCTGTTTTGCCGTTTCTGCCGCCATCGCTACCGGCGGAGCCAGGAAGGACGGGAGGACGCCCCCGCTGAAGGACACCAGAAGCAGGAGCGCTGTGCCCGAGAGGAAGCGTGTGGCAAAGATCTGCCGCATGAAGAAGCCTTTCAACCAAGATCACCGGTCATTCGACCGGATCGGGCAACCAGGGTCACCGGCCATTCTGGCCGGATCGGAAAATTCAACATCAGGCCAGCGAATCAGAAGGCTGCGAGGCTCGCTGCCAGCCAGGTCGCTGAGACCGGAACATGATATGTAAGAGCCTTGCCCCCACGTGACCAGTCAATGTGATGGCAACAGAATGGCTTTTTTGCGTAAGTGACATAAAAACCTCCCGGAACGTGTTAGCGGCAATGGCTCCCGGTTTTCCGGAGGAACGTCGGAGCATTTCAGCGTTTCAAGAAAACCGGGTGTCTTTGGTGGATGTATTTCCAGATGCCAAACCGCAACATGGTCTGGCTGGAAATGTTTTAACTGACCCGTTCGATGCAGAAATCGATGACGTCCATCAAGGCATCTTTCCAGACGCCGTCAGGCACCGGCGCCAAGGCATCACGGGCGACGTCGCCATAGTGAATGGCCCGCGCCACCGTATCGGAAAGACCGTTATATTTGGTAATCAGCCCCATGGCCTTTTCCAGATTGGCATCGTCATGCCTGCCGCCTTCCAGCGCTTCGCGCCAGAAGCCCCGTTCGGTCTCGTTGCCGCGCCGGTAGGCGAGAATGACTGGCAGGGTGATCTTGCCCTCGCGGAAATCGTCTCCGGTATTCTTGCCGAGATCGGCGACCTTGCCGCCGTAATCCAGGGCGTCATCGACCAGCTGGAAGGCCAGGCCTAAATTCATGCCGTAGGATTTGAGCGCGTTGCGCGCACCTTTGTCCGTTCCGGCGACGATAGGACCGACTTCGGCGGCGGCGGCAAACAGCGCGGCTGTCTTGGCGCGAATGACGGCCTGATAATCGTCCTCGGTGGTTTCCATGTTCTTGGCGACCGAAAGCTGAAGCACTTCGCCCTCGGCAATCACCGAGGCCGCCGTTGACAAGACATCCAGCGCTTCCAGCGAGCCGACCTCGACCATCATCCGGAACGCCTGACCAAGCAGGAAATCGCCGACCAACACACTGGCCTGGTTGCCCCAGATCATCCGGGCGGTGGATTTGCCGCGCCTGAGGTCGCTCTCATCGACCACGTCGTCGTGCAGCAGCGTGGCAGTGTGCATGAATTCGACGCTGGTGGCGAGCTTGATATGGCCTTCGCCCTCATAGCCAAACATCGCGGCGGAGGCCAGCGTCAGCATTGGGCGCAGGCGCTTGCCACCAGAGGAAATCAGGTGATTGGCCACTTCCGGGATCATCTGGACATCGGAGCCTGCCTTTGACAGGATCAGTTGATTGACCCGCTCCATGCCGTTGCGGGTCAGGTCCACCAGAGGTTGCACCGAGGCCTGTTTGTTTTTCTTGTCACCAAGCGGTATCACTGCGCCCAACTGTCCGGACTCCTGTTTATTCCTGTATCAGGACTGCGATAGCGTGTGGATTAACACACCACAAGACCGCGTTGGCCCCTTATATCCAAGGCTCAATGTCATCTCAATCCCAACCGGGCCTAGCCCAACCGGATTTGGCCTAACCGGATCGGGCAATTGTCGTCGCTTCGACCCAACTTACGGTTTTTTTGCCTGACTGTCGCGTCATCAAGCGGTGTTTGCGCGAAAATTCGAGACATAATGCTGAAACAAACATAAAAAGCCGTTGGCGACCCGGCAAGAGCGGAATTTCTCTATCCCGCAGATTTGATAGGACTCATCATCGCATGCATGAACTCATTCGCACCAATGACGCCGTTTTACTGTCCTTTGCCCAGAGCCTGATGAAGGATGCCGGTATCGAGAGCCTGATTGCCGACCAGTCGATGAGCATTCTGGAAGGATCGCTCGGGCTTTTGCCGCGCCGTTTCCTGGTCGAGCCGGGCCGGGCAGAAGAAGCGCGGCGCATCCTGATCGATGCCGGTCTTGGCGCAGAATTGCGCGACGGCACGGCATAAGCGAGATCGGGACAGAAGCCCATGGCGTTTGAGGGGACTGCCTCCGATATCATCAACGAAACCGTCGATGCCTTTCATCGCGGCGGCTTTTTCCTCGTGCAACCAAAAGGCCGTGGTCATCGCGCTGGCATGGATGCCATGCTCTTGGCAGCGTTGGTGGGGGAGGGTGGCACGGTTGCAGATCTGGGCGCTGGCGCCGGTGGAGCGGGTTTGGCTGTTGCCTCGCGTCTTCCGATGGCCATGGTGACGCTGGTTGAGCGTTCCCCTGACATGTTGTCCTTTGCGCACAAGACCCTCGGTCTGGCCGAGAATGCCCATCTGGCGGCACGGGTTCGACTGATCGCGGCGGATGTAACGCTCACGGGTCGGGCGCGCCGGGCGGCGGGATTGCCGGATGACGCTTTCGACCATGTGATCATGAACCCGCCCTTCAATGACGGGCGTGATAGGACAACGCCTGACAGCCTGAAGGCCGAGGCCCATGCCATGGACGGGGATTTGTTTGAACGCTGGTTGCGCACCGCTGGTGCGATCATGAGGCCCGGCGGGCAATTGTCGCTGATTGCCCGACCGCAATCGGTGGCCGAGATCATCGCCGCCTGCGGCAAACGCTTTGGCGGCATCGAGATTACCCTCATCCATCCAAGGGAGGGCGAAAGTGCTATCCGCCTGCTGCTGACGGCGATTAAAGGCTCGCGCGCCCGGCTCACCTTCCGCAGCCCGCTGATCATGCATGGGCCTGAAGGTCATGCCTTCCTGCCGCAGGTCGATGCGCTCAACAATGGCCGAGGGGCCTATCCGAGGCTGGACATCAAGGCGGTCTGACAGGTCGTCGTGGCGGGGTCATCCGGCAAAAATCAGCCTTGCCATTGCGTTTACGCCTTCAGGACTTACATGACTGTTCGGTTTGATGCAGCAAAGGATGTGACGCATGGCGGGTCTATGGAAGCGGTGGGTGCCGAAGCGGTTTCGCAAGCAGGAAATCGTCATTCCGGTCGTGCGGCTGCATGGCGCGATCATGAGCGGCGGCAGCCGGTTTCGCCCGGCGCTGAACCTCGCCGCTGTCGCCCCGCTTCTTGAAAAAGCGTTCAAGTTGAAGGACAGCCCGGCTGTGGTGCTGTCGATCAATTCGCCGGGCGGATCGCCGGTGCAATCGCGGATGATCTATCAGCGCATTCGCACCCTGGCCGATGAACACAGCAAGACCGTGCTGGTGTTCGTGGAAGATGTGGCAGCCTCCGGCGGCTATATGATTGCCCTTGCCGGTGATGAAATCATTGCCGACCCGACCTCGATTGTCGGCTCGATCGGTGTCGTCTCTGGCGGTTTCGGCTTTCCAGACCTGCTGAAGAAGATCGGCGTCGAGCGGCGCGTTTATACGGCTGGCGAAAACAAGGTGATGCTCGATCCCTTTCAGCCGGAAAAGCAGAGCGATATCGACTATCTGAAGACCCTTCAGCTGGATATTCACGGTGTTTTCATCGATATGGTCAAGACGCGGCGCGGCATCCGGCTTAACGACAATCCGGAGCTGTTTTCCGGCCTGTTCTGGACCGGGCGCAAGGGTTTCGAGCTTGGTCTGGTCGATGGACTGGGCAGCATGCGCGAAGACATCAAGGCGCGCTACGGCAAGACGGCCCGGCTGGAATTGATCTCCGGGGCGCGCGGCTTGTTTGGGCGCCGTCTGCCGGGCGTTGATACGGCACTATCTGCTTCGTGCGATATCGGCAGCGCCGCCGCCGCCGGTCTTGTCGAGACGCTGGAAGACCGGGCGCTGTGGGCGCGCTACGGGCTTTAAGATATGCTTGATGTCATCTGGGTTTTGGCGAGAGCGGGGCTTTCGAAGATCTCGGCGACCTGATAAAAGAAGGTGATGTCCTCTCGGTTTTCCAGCGGGCAATGTGATCCGTGGGCGAGCAGGCAGCATGACGCGCATTCTCTTTTTTATCATTCTGATCGGTCTTGCCGTCTGGTATTACCGGCGCTGGACCGCATCGGTAGCGCAGCGTAAAACGGTGAATGCCCATCGCCGCAGCGGGCGCGAGAGCGATGCGATCACCACCCTGGTCAAGGACCCGAAGACTGGCGAATACCGGGTGAAGCAGGACGACTGATAGGCAGGGGCGTCTTCGGCCAAAGAATAGCCTGCCAAAACAAAGTGCTAAAAACAGCCCGGTTGTATCGCTTTGCTTGCATCCCGAGAAAATTATGATCTTATGAATGGGAACAAGCCGCCGTGAAACCTGTTTCATTGCGACAAACGGCATGACTGCCTGAGCACACCGTTCAGGACAGTAACAATGCACAAGCCTATAAACTGTTGCAGAGAGCCTGAATGCGCCCAAAGGGCGCTCAGTGCTGTGATTATATAACGTGATATTGGGAAGTTGGGGGATCTTGGCATTGTCTTTTCCGGAGGCGAAACAGGCTTGGCCATCCTCTCATGCATCAATCAGCACAGATGATTTCCTGGCCGGAGGCGGCAGGATTGGCGAGATGATCCGCCATTTCGACTGGGCGGCGACCTCGCTCGGTCCAATCAAGAGCTGGCCGCTATCGCTGAAAATCACCATGCGGATGGTGTTGGCCTCGCGCCAGCCTATGTGCTTCTGGTGGGGGCCGGATCTGCTGCAATTCTACAACGATGCCTATGAGCCGATCCTGGGCCTGCGCAAGGACAAGGCGCTGGGCAGGCCCTTTACCGAAATCTGGGCGGATGTCTGGGACGGGGTTTTGCCCTATGTGCGCAGTGCTCTTGCCGGCAAGGCGACATGGGAAGAAAATATGCCGCTGGTGATGACCCGCAACGGTTTTGCGGAGCAGACCTACTGGACCTTTTCCTATAGCCCGCTTTATGGCGACGATGGTGCTGTGCATGGGCTGCTGAACATCGTCACGGAGACGACGCAGGCCGTGCTTGACCGCCAGGCGCTGGAGAAGAGCCATGAAGAAACCCGCCAGCATCTTCGCCAAAAAGAAGCATTCGAGCAGGAGTTGCGCCTGCTGAACGGCGAACTCGCGCATCGGGTGAAAAACATGCTGGCCATGGTGCAATCCATTGTCGGCCAGACCATGCGCGGCGCGCAATCCCTGCCGCAGGCGGCAAGTCTGGTTTCGGCCCGCATTCAGGCCTTGTCCAAGGCACAGGACCTGTTGACCGGCAAGAGCGTGGCCTCGGCGGATATTGCCGAAGTGGTCGAAAACGCCATCGACCCGCATAGGGACAGTCCAGAACGCTTCCTGATCACGGGACCTTTATCCATGCAGGCCTCGTCGCGCCAGGCGCTTGGTCTGTCGCTTGCCCTGCATGAACTTGCCACCAATGCCACGAAATATGGATCGCTATCGGTAACGGGCGGTCAGGTGCAGGTGGAATGGGGCAATCAGCAGGATGGCCGGTTCTTTCTGCGCTGGAGCGAACATGGCGGGCCACCCGTGTCTGAACCGGAGCGTCGCGGTTTCGGCTCCAAGCTGACCGAGCGGGTCGTGGCGGATCTATTTCGCGGCGAGGCGAAGATTGATTTTGCCTCCGATGGCGTGGTGTTTCTGCTGCGCGGGCAATTGGATCAGGTCGTGGGTACTGAGCGATCAAGGTCTGCCGAGTAGCGCGCTCGCAAGCGACGCCACTCTTGACCGCAAAGGCCGCACATGGCAGGTCAGACTGACCCTTTGATTTCGATGATAAATGCAGGTTCCCATGACGCTTCCTCTCGCTCCTTCGGCTTCCGCCCCGCATATGGACCCGAAGCGCTCCTTTCAGGCGCTGATCCTGACGCTGCACAATTACTGGGCCGACAAGGGCTGCGCCGTGCTGCAACCCTATGATATGGAAGTTGGCGCTGGTACATTTCACCCGGCAACGACGCTGCGCGCGCTTGGCCCCAAGCCTTGGAAGGCTGCTTATGTTCAGCCCTCGCGCCGTCCTTCCGATGGCCGCTATGGTGAAAATCCCAATCGCTTGCAGCATTACTACCAATATCAGGTGATCCTGAAACCGAACCCATCCAACCTGCAGGAGCTTTATCTCGGCTCGTTGAAGGCCATCGGCCTCGACCCGCTGCTGCATGACGTGCGCTTTGTGGAAGACGATTGGGAAAGCCCGACGCTGGGTGCCTGGGGTCTCGGCTGGGAATGCTGGTGCGACGGCATGGAGGTCTCGCAATTCACCTATTTCCAGCAGGTCTGCGGCATCGAGTGCTCGCCGGTGGCGGGCGAACTGACCTATGGTCTGGAGCGTCTGGCCATGTATGTGCAGGGCGTCGATAATGTCTATGACCTGAACTTCAATGGCCGCGACGGCGAGGAAAAGATCTCCTATGGCGATGTTTTCCTGCAAGCCGAGCAGGAATATTCCCGCCATAATTTCGAATATGCCAATACCGAAATGCTGCTGCGGCATTTTACCGATGCCGAGAAGGAATGTCAGGCGCTGCTGGATGCCGGTGCGCCGGGCGAAAGCGCCAATCAGGTGCTGCATAAATGCGTATTCCCGGCCTATGACCAATGCATCAAGGCAAGCCACGTCTTCAATCTGCTCGATGCGCGCGGGGTGATTTCTGTTACCGAGCGCCAGAGCTATATCCTGCGGGTGCGCACGCTGGCCAAGGCCTGCGGCGAGGCGTTTTTGCAGACCGATGCCGGTGGCGCGAATTTCGGCAAGGCCGCGTAAGAGCTTGGAAACGGCTGGGGAGAGGGCAAGGGCATGACGCTGGACACCCTTCTCCGGCGAATGACATGGATGCGGCGCGGCTGGCTGATTCTCGCAGCTCTCTGCGGGGTGTTTTATTTCATTCTGGTGCCGTTTTTTCTCTACACCGCCTGGGTTCAATATGTGGTGGCTGCCACCGGCTTTGCGACCTATACCGGCGTAACCAGCTGGCTGGCGCAGGGTGTTGGTCGCTGGGCGGCTTTCATCGAGATTGGCGCTTTCGTCTTTCGGGTTGCCAGCGCCTGTTTCTGGTTGGCCTGGCTGTGGTTTGCTGTTCACTTCGCCGCCCGTCTTTCACCCGATGCGCCGCCACGACTTGGCCCCTGGGTCTCGGTGATCTGCTGGTTCGTGCCGATCATCAAATATATATTTCCCCAGGTGGTGATGATGGAAATCGCCCGCATCACCATGCGCGATGACCACGCTCCGCCGGAAGGACAAGCGCCGGATCACGATCTGCCAGCTCTGAATGTTCGAGACTTGTACTGGCTCGTCCCATCCATTCTGGTCTGCAATCTGGTGAGCCTGACGGTGATGAATGTCGTATCGCAGGCTGTGGCCGACCGGTTGCAGTTCTCGGCCCATAGTCAACACATCCTGCATCTTGCCGCTGCCGGTGGTGTTGCGAGCCTGCTGTCGCTTTTGGCCATGGATGCCTATGCCCGTACGATGGCGAAAGCCCAGGAAACCCGGCTGGCACGGTTGTTCCTGGATCGCGATCTGCCTGAAGCTTGAAGGTTGGCACATTGAAGATTGCAATGGAAACGGCGGCGCGCTACTTGCATAAGCCCTTAAGCCGGAAACGATTTAAGGAATTATGCAGCAGGCAAAAGCCCGGTTAAACCCACGGACATGCTCATGACCCTTACCGCCCAGACCGCCGACGCCCTCACCATCCTGCCGCCCGCAAAGCCGCTAACCGGCCATGTCAGCCCGCCCGGCTCGAAGTCGATCACCAACCGTGTGCTGCTATTGGCGGGTCTGGCCAATGGCACCAGCCGGTTGACCGGCGCGCTGAAAAGCGATGACACCCGCTATATGGCGGATGCGCTGAGGGCCATGGGCGTCACCGTTGAGGAGCCGGATGAGACCAGTTTTGTCGTGACCGGCACAGGCCTGTGGCGCGCCCCTGAGGAGGCATTGTTTCTGGGCAATGCCGGGACGGCGACCCGCTTCCTGACGGCGGCGGTGGCGCTGGCCAATGGCCGATTCACCATCGACGGCGACGAGCATATGCGCAAACGGCCGATCCAGCCGCTGGTCGATGCGCTGCAATCTCTGGGCGTGGCGATTGCCGCCCCAAGCGGCTGCCCGCCGGTTGCCATTGATGCCAAGGGCGCGTTTACCAAAAACCGGGTGGTGATCGATGCCGGTCTCTCCAGCCAATATGTCTCAGCGCTGCTGATGGCCGCGCCGATGGCGGGCGCGGCATTCGAGGTGGAACTGGCCGGCAGTGAGATCGGCGCGCGCGGCTATATCGACCTGACACTTGCGGCCATGCGCGCCTTCGGCGCCCGCATTGAGCAACCGTCCGAAACCATCTGGCGGGTCGAGCCGACCGGCTACAAGGCAAGCGATTTCCACATCGAGCCGGATGCCTCCGCCGCCACCTATCTCTGGGCTGCGGAAGTGCTGACCGGTGGCAAGGTCGATATCGGCACGCCAGCCGGGCAGTTTACCCAGCCCGATGCCAAGGCCCATGCGGTGATTTCCGCTTTCCCGCAGATGCCCGAGGTGATCGACGGCAGCCAGATGCAGGACGCCATTCCGACCATTGCCGTGCTGGCGGCCTTTAACCAAACGCCGGTGCGTTTCGTCGGCATCGCCAATCTGCGCGTCAAGGAATGCGACCGTATCCGGGCGCTCTCGACCGGCCTCAACGCCATCCGCCCCGGCCTTGCCACGGAAGAGGGCGACGACCTGATCATCTCCGCCGACCCGGCGCTGGCTGGACAGACCTTACCCGCGAAGATCGACACATTTGCCGATCACCGAATCGCCATGAGCTTTGCGCTGGCGGGCCTGAAAATCTCCGGCATCACCATTCTTGATCCCGGCTGCGTGGCGAAAACCTATCCCGGCTATTGGGACGCGCTGGCGATGCTTGGGATGGAGTATCAGCGCGACTGATCCGCTTACAATGGCAGTTTGCCATTGTAAGCCCCCTCACAATTTTGCTAGCAGGGTCTACCTGTAAAACCACTGGCCTCGTCCTGTTGAGGCAAGGAAAAGACACATGCCCGATCTTCTGCTTGAACTTCGCTCCGAGGAAATCCCCGCCCGCATGCAGCGCAAGGCGGCGGGTGATCTGAAAAAGCTGGTCACCGATGCACTTGTCGATGCGGGCCTGACCTATGAGGGTGCGCGCGAATACTGGACGCCGCGCCGGTTGGTGCTGGACATTCGCGGCCTGACGGCCCGGTCCGCCGATGTGAAGGAAGAGCGCAAGGGACCAAGCGTCTCGGCGCCGGAAAAGGCCATCGAGGGCTTTTTGCGCGGCGCGGGGCTTGCCTCCATCGATCAGGCCGTGGTCAAGACCGATCCCAAGAAGGGCGATTTCTACGTCGCGATGATCGACAAGCCGGGCCGGTCAGCCGAAGAGATCATCACTGAGGTGATGCCGGGCATTATCCGCAGTTTTCCGTGGCCGAAGTCCATGCGATCAGGTGCGGCTTCCATGCCAAAGGGTTCACGCTATGGCGGCATCGAGGGCAAGGGGTCGGAAAGCCTGCGCTGGGTGCGGCCGCTGCAATCCATTCTCTGTACCTTCGGTTCCGAGCATGACGAAGTGGCTATCATTCCCTTCGACATCGACGGGATCACCGCCTCCAACGTGACCTATGGCCACCGTTTCCACGCGCCGGATGCCATTACCGTGCGGCGCTTCGACGATTATGTGTCGAGCCTGGAAAAGGCCAAGGTGATCCTTGATGCCGAGCGGCGCAAGGACATCATCCTGCACGACGCCCGCGATATCGCCTTTGCCAACGGGCTGGACCTGGTGGAAGACGAGGGTCTGCTGGAAGAAGTGTCCGGCCTGGTGGAATATCCGCAGGTCCTGCTGGGTACGTTTGAGGCCGATTACCTGTCGATCCCCTCGGAAATCATCCGGCTGACCATCAAGACCAACCAGAAATGCTTCGTCACCCGGCCAATTGGCGAGAGTGAAAAGCTCTCCAACCACTTCATCCTGATCTCCAACATCGCCGCCCATGATGGCGGCGCGGAAATCATCCATGGCAATGGCAAGGTGGTTCGCGCCCGCCTGTCCGATGCCCTGCATTTCTGGAAGCGTGACCAGGGCAATCTGCCGGATCTGGAAACGCTTGAAGCCTCTGCCGCAAAATTCGGCCTCGACCTGAAAAAACCGCTCGACCAGCGGATGGCCAAGCTGGATGCGCTGAACGTGACCTTCCATGCCAAGCTCGGAAGCCAAGGCGAGCGGGTCGCCCGTATCCGGGCGCTGGCCAAGGTTCTGGCTCCGATTGTGGGTGCTGACGAAGCACTGGTTGATCGCGCCGTGGTGCTGGCCAAGGCCGATCTGCGCACCGAAGCCGTCGGCGAGTTCCCGGAACTACAAGGCCTGATGGGCCGCAAATATGCGACGCTTCAGGGCGAACCGGAAAGCGTCGCTGCGGCCATCGAGGATCATTACAAGCCACAAGGCCCATCGGATCGCCTGCCGGAAGACAAGGTGGCGATCACGGTGGCGCTGGCCGACAAGCTGGATACTCTTACAGGGTTTTGGGCGATTGACGAGAAGCCGACAGGGTCTAAGGACCCGTTTGCACTGCGGCGGGCTGCGCTGGGTGTGGTGCGGATTATCCTTGAAGGTGGAGTTCGTCTCAATGCATCTTCTGCTTTCAAAGTCGCCCAAGAACAAATCTTTGCACGGGTAATTTCGGAAAGTATTGTGGTTCCAATTGGTTCTAGTACGCTTATTGATGATTTAAAGTCTTCTAAAGACTACGATTTTGCGGACATGAATCCATTTTCCCTTATTCCGGGGCATGCCTTTATGACGAATATGATGGGAAATTATCCATCATTTTCTTCGCAGCGTGCCGACCTCCTCTCCTTCTTCCACGACCGTCTGAAAGTCTACCTCCGCGACCAAGGCGCTCGTCACGACATCATAGACGCTGTGCTCGCCGCCCCCTCATCCGGCCCTGCGGGCCACCTTCTCCCCGCTGGGGAGAAGAGGGAGCTTGGCGATGCGGTGTCGGCCTCCTCTCCCCAGCGGGGAGAGGGGAGTGCGGCTGTCCGGCAAGGTCATGCAGCGCAGGGTGAGGGGGCTTTCTCTGCCGCCGACGATCTCCTCATGGTCGCCCGCCGTGCCGAAGCACTCACCGCTTTCATCACCTCCGAAGACGGCAGGAACCTGTTGGCTGGCACCAAGCGCGCCACGCAGCTGCTGGCAGCGGAGGAAAAGAAGGGGACGGTGGTGGCCGATGGCGTGTCCGAGGCGCTGCTGACACTCGACGCCGAAAAGGCGCTTTATGCTGCCATCACCCAGGCGACCCAATCCGCAGCCGAGGCCGTGGCTAAGGAAGATTTCCGCTCCGCCATGCAGGCACTGTCCACCCTGCGTGCGCCAGTGGATAAGTTCTTCGAGGATGTGCTGGTCAATGACGAAGACGCCGCCATCCGCGCCAATCGTCTGGCGCTGTTGAAAGCGATCCGCGAGGCAACCGGCACGGTGGCGGATTTCTCCAAAATCACCGGGTAATACCAAGAGTCATTGAAAATGACTCTTGGTATTCCTTTTTCGAATAGTTCAAGCCTTTGATGCATTTGAGATATTCGAAACATCTTCAAGGTGAGGATGCGTTAGCATCTTCGAGCCTTGGTATAAGGTCGCCGGATGATACGATGGTCGGGTCGGGCATATTGGCCTGCCCCGCCTGTCATTGCGCAAAATGCGCGATGAGCTTATATTTATCTGGTCGCGTTGGTGTTAGGCGCATGCGTTCTGAGGCAGATGGATGACGAAACCGGTAGACATTGCCATCAGCGACCAATTCGCTCCCTTCATCGACCGGCAGGTTGAAAGCGGTCGTTACGGTTCGCCACGTGAAGTGGTTGAAGCCGGTATGCGTTTATTGGAGCAAGAGCAGCGCAAGCTGAACACCCTCCGTCAGGCGTTGACGGATGGGGAAAACAGCGGACCTGCCCGCAAAATCGACAGGCAATCCTTCATCAACGATCTGCGCAGCGGCCTTTAAACCCGTGGGTGAGTACCGGCTTCGCCCTGCCGCAGAGCAGGATCTTCGTGAAATCTGGTCCTATGGAACTGAACGCTGGTCACATGACCAGGCTGAGCGCTATCTCAACCTCCTCTTCGACAAGTTTGAGGAAATCGCGGCATTCCCCGATTCCGTGAGGATGTGTCTTGGATCAAAAAGGATTATCGTCGGCGTAGAGTGGGTGTTCACTTGGTTTTCTATCGAAAACTGGACCTTGCCATTATCGATATCATCCGTGTTCTTCATGAACGCATGGATGTGGAACGCCAGCTTGATTAAAGCATCGTGCAGAAAACCGGAATCAGCACGATGCTCTCAGTTTTTGTTTACGCATCGGACCGAAAACCGGTTCCCACTTTTCGGTCCGATGCTCTCATGATCGATAAAATCCTGATCAGCGCCTGCCTCATGGGTCGCCCGGTACGCTACGATGGCAAGGGCAAGCCTCTGCATCATCCTGCTATTGCTCGCTGGGAAGGCCAGGGGCGGCTGGTGGTGTTTTGCCCGGAACAGGCCGGTGGCCTGCCGACCCCGCGTCCACCAGCGGAAATCGAGCGGGGTGGCACCGGCGCAGATGTGCTGCATGGCCGCGCCCGGGTGCTGGAAGTGACCGGCGGCGACGTCACCGCAGAGTTCATCGCCGGTGGCCGTAAGGCCGTGGATTTGGCCCTGGAACAGGGCTGTCGCTACGCGCTGCTGATCGATGGCAGCCCGTCCTGCGGCTCCGGCTTTATCTATGACGGCTCGTTTTCAGGCACCCGTCATCCGGGTTTTGGCGTGACAGCGGCCCTGTTGAAACAGGCGGGTGTTGCAGTGTTTTCAGATAGGGAGATCGACGCGCTGGAGGCCGCGCTTTCAAGCGGCTCTTAATAGCAAAAGCCGCCGGATTGCTCCGACGGCTTTTGTCTCGGGAGTGATCTGTTTCAGCCAGCCCGGCGCATCTGCTGGGCCATGCCACTGAGCGCCGCGCCATCACCCGGCTGGTTGACGCGAAATCCCTGTATCAGGTTGAGAAGGTCGCCGGTGTCATTGGCGAGAACCTCGGCTGAGGCCGTGGTTTCCTCGGCCATGGCGGCATTCTGCTGGGTGGTGGTGTCGAGCACGTTGAGCGCGGACGAGATTGAGCGCAGGGTGGTATCCTGTTCCTGGGCGCTGGCGGCAATCCGCGCCACCACCTCGTTGGCCTCGGTGATCTGGGTGGAGATCCGCTTCAGAGCCTCACCGGTGCGGCCCACCAGTTGCACGCCTTCCGTGACCTGGGCAGAGGAGCGCGCGATCTGCGCCTTGATTTCCTTGGCGGCTGCCGCCGAGCGTTGTGCCAGTTCGCGCACTTCCTGAGCGACGACCGCAAACCCCTTGCCGCTTTCGCCGGCACGCGCGGCCTCCACACCGGCATTCAGCGCCAGAAGGTTGGTCTGGAAGGCAATCTCGTCGATCACCCCGATGATCTTGGTGATTTCCTCAGAGGATTTTTCGATGCCGCTCATCGCCTCAATGGCGTGGCCGACAATGCCGTCGCTCTGCTGGGCTTCCTGGCTGACCGATTTCACCCGGCTTGCCGCCTCGCGGGCGCCATCGGCGGTCTGGCGGATCGCTACGGTCAACTCGTCCAAGGCTGCCGAAGTTTCTTCCAGATTGGCGGCCTGGCGTTCGGTGCGGGTCGCAAGCTCGCCGGAGGCGCGGCGGATTTCTTCCTTGCTGATGCTGATATCGTTGCCCTTCAGGTTGACGCGGGCCATGGCCTGCTCCAGCCGGGTCAGGGCATCGTTGAAATTATCGCGCAGATTCTCATACTTTGCACCGAGATCGGCACAGCGCACGGTCAGATCGCCGGTTGCCAGCTTTTCCAGCGAGGCGCCGATGGTCGCCACCACATGCGCCTGGGCGCGGGCCTCTTCGGCTTGCCGGTCGGCATTCTGCTGGCGCTCGCTGTCCAGTTCGCGCTGCTGTTCCTCCTGGCGGGCCACCATGGCATGGCGTTCGCGCACCTTTTCCTGCAAGGATTTTGTGGCCTTGGCCATCATGCCGACTTCATTGCTCATATTGGTATGGGGAATGGTCAGCGTAACATTTTCATCGGCCACGGCCCGCAGCGCATCGTGAATGGCCGTCAGCGGTCGCGAAATGCCACGGATCACCACATAAGCAGCGGCAAGACCGATGACGAAGACGATCAGGCCCATGGAAATGGCTTTGAAGATTGCCGCATTCACCTCCGCATCGAGATCGTCCATGTAGAGGCCGGTCACAACCACGACGCCCCAGGGCTCAAAGGCCTTGGCGTAGGAACTCTTGCGGAAATCATTGCCTTCCTGGCCTGGCTTTGGACCGTAGAAGTCGGTGCGCCCACCGCCTTCGCGGCCAAGCTTGACCAGTTCGTCACGATAGGCAAAGCCCTTGCTATCGGCCTTGCCCTTGAAATTCTGCCCGACGCGCTTCGGATCGGGATGAAACAGCATGTTCACATCATAGTCATAGCCGAAGAAATAGCCGTCGGGATCGAATTTCAGCGCGTTGATCGTCTCATAGGCCTGCTTTTGTGCATCGGCCCGCGATAGAGTACCTGCCACCTCCTTGGCATTGTAAAGCTTCATCACCGAAATGGCGGTTTCCACCTCGGTGCGCAGCATTTCATAGCGTTGGGTATAGATGGTTTGCTCTGAGGAGCGGATCTGGAAGAATGTCGCAATTGCGAAAGCCGCCATCAATCCGCCGACCAGAAGGAACAGTTGCAGCGAAATCCTGAGATTTTTCATAGGTGTCTTCCAGCCCCGATCAATTTTCAAGGAGTATAGTGGCATTTGCTAAAAAAAGCCTAAAGACAGTCCCTTGGCAGTTTTCGGTTGTATTTTATCAATAAGTGACGAATGGGTTGTGGGTCTGCGTTATGTCGCAAATGGCAAATGCACTGGCACAGTCTCAGATTGTCGCCTCATCAACACCATGGGGCCGATAGTGGGGGATTATTTCAGGCGCAGTTGCATTCTATCTGCATCGAGAGGGCGATAATCATCGCCGACGGCTGCGGTGGTCGTTGCCGTGTCCAGCCCGTCTCCGGCCAGCCCCACCAATTGATTGTCATGGTCCAGCCAGCCATCCGCCTTCTGAACGTAAGTGACGGGCGAACCGCCCAGCCAGGCTTCGGTGCGCAGCAGCTGTTTATGGCCGTTGGTATCGCGAAGCTCGATCCGCTGGGTGCCTTCCGCTAGGATTTCCTGGGCTTGTTCCGGTGCTTTTATCGGGGCGCTGGGCGGGCAGGTTGTGCAGGACATAGCCGAAATGCTGGGCGTCGCCACGTCGCCGCCACCGATTATTTCGATGGACGAGGCCTGCGCCGTCTGCACCAGCAACAGGGTGGCAAGAGTGGCGATCACGACACGCATTGACTGGCTCATCAAAGGCTAACTCCTCAAATTCATAGGGAGAGATTAGCCAAAGGATGTTGTCGTGCCGTAATCCGGAATGTTCAAATTTTATCGATTGCTCGTTTTGGATCAGGATTCCGACGGCTTTTCGCGGGCAATCGCCTGCCAGCCGATATCGCTGCGGCTGAAACCATTGTCCCACTCGACTTGCCGGGCCAGCGCATAGGCCTTTGCCTGGGCTTCAGCCACCGTCTTGCCGCGGGCCGTGGCGTTCAGCACGCGTCCGCCGGTGGCAATCAATTGGCCGTCCTTCAGGGCGGTGCCGGCATGGAAAACCTTTGCTTCATCGCTGGCGGCAGGAACGGCGGCAATCGGGGTATTTCTGGTGAAACTGCCGGGATAACCCTTGGAGGCCAGCACCACAGTCAGCGCCGGGTCGTCGTGCCACTCGGCTGAAACCTTATCCAGCGTGCCTGACGCGCAGGCATGCAGCAGTGGCAGGAGATCGCTTTTCAGCCGCATCATCAGCACCTGGCATTCCGGGTCGCCAAAGCGGACATTGTATTCGATCAGTTCGGGGCCTTTTTCGGTGATCATCAACCCTGCAAAGAACACCCCGGAAAACGGCATGCCCAGTTCCGCCATGCCGCGCATGGTCGGCTCGATGATCTCGCGCAAGGTGCGCTCCACCATGTCAGGCGTCATCACGGGGGCAGGTGAATAGGCACCCATGCCGCCGGTATTGGGGCCGGTATCGCCATCGCCGACCCGCTTATGGTCCTGGGCGGTGGCCAGCGGCAGCAGCGTCTTGCCGTCACACAGGCAGAAGAAGCTGGCTTCCTCACCATCCAGAAACGCTTCCACCACCACTTCGGCGCCAGCGGCCCCGAAGGCGCCTTCGAAACAATCGTCGATAGCCGACAGCGCCTCGTCCAGCGTCATCGCCACGGTCACGCCCTTGCCAGCCGCCAGACCATCGGCCTTGATAACGATTGGCGCGCCCTGCTGGCGCACATAGGCCTTGGCTTTCGGCGCATTGTTGAAGCGCTGATAGGCACCTGTCGGGATATTGAAGCGGGCGCAGACATCCTTGGTAAAGCCCTTGGAGCCTTCCAGTTGCGCGGCTGCCGCCGATGGACCGAAAACGGTGAGGCCTGCGGCGCGCAAGGCATCGGCAAGGCCCGCCACCAGCGGTGCTTCCGGTCCGACCACGACGAAATCCACTGCCTTGTCCTTGCAGAAGGCGATGACGGCGGCGTGGTCGTCGATGTTGATGTCGACCAGTTCGGCATGTTCGGCAATGCCGGGATTGCCTGGGGCGGCGTAGAAGGCGCCGATCAGCGGCGATTGGGCAAGCTTCCAGGCCAGCGCATGTTCACGTCCACCCGAACCGATCAGCAGAATATTCATGGCACAGCCCTCTGGAAAACCTGCCCGGCGGTTAAGGCGGGCAGCCGAAAAGGTCAAGAGGAAAGCTGCGTCGTCGCTGGAATGGCTGGTTTGCCTTCGGATGCCGAGGCTGGAAAACGGGCTTTCCACAGGCCGAGAAAGAAACGCCGGGACGGTTTTTCAATCATGCTGTAGCTGAGTGATGCCGCCACAAGGCTGGCGAAAATCATGATGAGGGCGCAAAGCCAGCCGGGGAGGGTGTCGCCAAACGCGCTGCGCAGCGCCGTGAGTGTCAGGAAGCTGACCGGCATGTGGAAGAGATAGAGTGAAAAGCTGATACGTCCTGCAAAGCGCAGTGGAGCCGAGGCCAGCACCGCCTTGGAGAGCGGCGCTTCGCAGGCGGCGAGATAGACTATGATAGTGGCGATCAGCGCCGTTGATGTACCCCAGAAGACATTGGCGGCGGCATAAAAGCTTTGGCCGAGAAAGAACAGGGCGATCAACCCAAGGACCACGAGACCGGACAGCGCCGTTGCGGGTCGGCAATAGCCAGCGGAAAACACCCGGCCTGCCAGAGCGCCGAACAGGAAATAGGGAATTTTCGACAGCAGCACGATGCCGGGGCCGGGAAAGCCGAGATACATGGCGATGGCGAATCCACCGGCGATGGCTGCGCAAAGGCCGGGGCGCTTGGCCGGATTTTCGAAACACAGCCAGAGGAGCAGGAAAAACAGATAGAACTGGATTTCCGGTGGCACCGACCAAAACACGCCGCTGGAGCCGATCATGGCGATATGGCGGAAGATCTCCACCAGACCTGTAACCGACTGGATATAGTGCAGCGCCGGAATGGCCGAGAGCAGGACGACCAGCAGCACCGCGACCAGATAGACCGGATAGATCCGCACGAAGCGATGCACGAGATAATCGGCCATGCTGGCGCGGGTGAAGGGCTTTGTGCTGTAAAGATGGGCCATCAGGAAGCCACTGAGCGAGAAGAACAGCGCCACGGAGGGGTCGCCGACCAGCAGGGCCGGAAGGCTAATGCCAAGCAGCAAGGGCATATGCGAGAGCACCACGGCAAAGGCAGCAAGGCCGCGCAACCCGTCAAGACTTTGGATATACTGGATTTTATTCATCGCTGACCCGTTCCTGGCAGGGTGTGCCTGCTCCATTTTGAACTATAGGGGCAGTGGAGAAAAAGTGAATGGTCATAAATGGTTAACCCTGCTCGGCGGGTGTTTTCCTAGCGGAATGGTTAACCCGCAGGTTGATCTTCTGGCGGCTTTCCTGTGGAGTCGCGCTGCTTGGCTGTTGTGTTGCCCGATTGGCTGGCTACAGTGCGCGCCGCACGATCAAGAAGGACGTTTCATGGCCGACGATATCAAATCCATTGCCGCACTGATTGCGAGCGAGATCAATGCCCGAGCCGATCAGGTGATCTCTGCGGTGGATTTGCTGGATGGTGGCGCCACGGTTCCTTTCATCGCCCGCTACCGCAAGGAAGTCACCGGCGGGCTTGATGATACGCAATTGCGCAATCTGGCCGAGCGCTTGACCTATCTGCGGGAGCTTGGCGCGCGCCGCAAGGCGATTGTCGACAGCATTACCTCACAAGACAAGATGACCGATGAACTGGCCATCAAGATTGCCCGCACCACCACCAAGGCCGAGCTGGAAGACATCTATCTGCCCTATAAGCCCAAGCGCCGCACCCGTGCCGAAATTGCCCGTGAAAAGGGTTTGGAGCCGCTGGCCAATGCGATTTGGGAAGACCGCACCGGCGATCCGGCCAAGCTGGCAGAGGCCTATGTGAAGGGCGACGTGGCCGACGTCAAAGCGGCACTGGAAGGCGCCCGCGATATCGTGGCCGAAGCCATGGCGGAAAATGCCGATCTGTTGAAGAGCCTGCGCAATTATTTGAAAGACAAGGCCATTCTCTATGCCAAGGTGGTCGATGGCAAACAGGCGTCTGGCGAGAAATTCGCCGATTATTTCGACCATTTCGAGCGCTGGGCGACGGTGCCGGGCCACCGGGCCTTGGCCATGCTGCGTGGCTGGAACGAAGAGATTTTGACGCTGACCATCGAGGCGGACAAGGACGATACTTCACTGATCAAGCCCACCCATCGGATAATTGCGTCAGCCTATCAGATCTGCCAAAAAGGCCCCGCCGACCAATGGCTGATGGAGGTGGCGGGCTGGACCTGGCGGGTGAAGCTCTCCATGTCACTATCGCTGGATTTGATGCGCGATCTGCGTGAGCGGGCCGAGGAAGAGGCCATTCACGTTTTTGCCCGCAATCTCAAGGATTTGCTGCTGGCGGCCCCTGCCGGTTCGCGCCCTACCATGGGGCTTGATCCGGGTATCCGCACCGGCGTGAAAGTGGCGGTGGTGGATGGCACCGGCAAGGTGCTGGAAACCACGACGGTCTATCCTTTCCCACCGAAAAACGACATTCGCGGCACCCAGGCCGAGCTGGCGGGCCTGATCCGCAAGCATGGCGTTGACCTGATCTCCATCGGCAATGGCACCGGCAGCCGCGAGACGGAAAAGCTGGTGGCCGATATGCTGACGCAATTGCCCGCGACCGGCAAAAAGCCCACCAAGGTGATCGTCTCGGAAGCTGGCGCCTCGGTTTATTCGGCGTCGGAACTGGCCGCCAAGGAATTCCCCAATCTCGATGTCTCCTTGCGCGGTGCGGTGTCGATTGCGCGGCGTCTGCAAGACCCGCTGGCGGAACTGGTGAAGATTGACCCAAAATCCATCGGCGTTGGCCAGTATCAGCATGATGTCGATCAGGGCCGTCTAGGCCGTTCGCTGGATGCCGTGGTCGAAGATGCGGTGAATGCAGTGGGCGTTGATCTCAACACGGCATCGGCTCCGCTTCTGGCGCGGGTGTCGGGGTTGGGCGGCTCGATAGCCGAGGCGATTGTCGCGCATCGTGATCAGACCGGTCCTTTTTCCAGTCGCAAGGATCTGTTGAAAGTGGCTCGGCTCGGTGCGCGCACCTTCGAGCAATGCGCCGGATTCCTGCGCATTCCCGATGGCAAGGAACCGCTGGATGCTTCGTCTGTTCACCCGGAAGCCTATGGCGTGGCTAAGAAAATCGTCGCTGCCTGCGGGCGGGATCTGCGCACGCTGATGGGCGATAGCAGCCTGTTGAAAGGGCTGGACCCGCGCCAGTTTGTCGATGAGCAGTTTGGTCTGCCTACGGTGAAGGACATTCTGGCGGAATTGGAAAAGCCGGGCCGTGACCCGCGCCCGAGCTTTAAGACTGCCACCTTTGCCGATGGTGTGGAAGAAATCACCGATCTGAAGCCCGGCATGTTGCTGGAAGGCACGGTCACCAATGTCGCGGCCTTCGGGGCCTTTGTCGATATTGGCGTGCATCAGGATGGCTTGGTTCATGTGTCGCAACTGGCCGACAAATTCGTCAAAGACCCGCATGAGGTGGTGAAAGCCGGTGATGTGGTGAAAGTCCGGGTGGTCGAGGTGGACGTGAAGCGCAAGCGCATTGCGCTCACCATGCGCAAGGATGGGGGAGAAGCCCCGCCGCCGTCGGCGCGCGATAATCGTGGCCCGGCGGTGGTGCGCAATGCCAACCCTAAACCGGCCCGTGATGAAAAGCCGGCGATGGGTGGCCTGGGGGCGGCCCTTGCCGAGGCGATGCGCAAGAAATAACGCCTCACCAGCATCGGACCTAAAACCGATGTCCGTTTTTCGGTCCGATGCACTGTAAACCATTGAGAGAACATAAAACACGCGCACATCCTGAGGTGATCGCGCGTTTTGCTTTTCGGAAAAGTTCCCTGAGTTTTTGAAGGTTATGTGACAAAAGCATACTTGTCAGCGCCATTGGAGAGGATAGGGTTGCCGTTAGCGGACAGGCAATCTCTTTCCTTTCAGGAGGTGTCAATGGCATCGTCTCTTCGTGGCATGTTGATGAGGATCATCCGAAAAGGCACGCTGGAGGTCATCGGGGCCGATGGCCAGATGCAGCGTTTCGGAGATGGTTCGGGGCCGCCGATTGCGATCCATTTCTTCGATGACCAGGCAGAAGACGAGATCTATCGCGATGCACAGCTAAAGCTGGGTGAGATCTACATGCAGGGCCGCATGGCCTTCGAAAAAGGCGATATCTACGACCTGCTGGCACTGGTGAAAACCAATACGCTGGTGTCCGACCTGACCTTTCCGATGGTCTGGCGCGGACTGCTGCGAGTGGTGGCAGCGAAAGTGCGGGGGGCTTTGCCGGTCAATCGCAACCAGCGCAATGTCGCCCATCATTATGATCTCAGCGCCAAGCTGTTCGACCTGTTTCTGGACGAGGACTGGCAATATTCCTGCGCCTATTTCAACCCGCCGGGCATTTCGCTGGAAGAGGCGCAGTTGGCGAAGAAACGCCACATCGCCGCAAAGCTGATGGCCGAGCCGGGCCAGCGGGTGTTGGAAATCGGCTCCGGCTGGGGCGGCATGGGGATCTATCTGGCGGAGACCTGCGGCGTCGATGTTAGCGGTATCACGCTCAGCGAAGAACAGTTGAAGGTATCGCGCGAACGGGCGCGCAAACGCGGTCTCGACGAAAGGCTGCGGTTCGACTTGCAGGATTACCGCACACTGAAGGCCCAGCCGTTTGATCGGCTGGTGTCGGTCGGCATGTTCGAGCATGTCGGCCCAACCCATTATCTGCATTATTTCCGCAAGGTGCATGAGCTGATGCAGGATGATGGGGTGATGATCCTGCATTCGATCGGACAGCCCTATCCGGCGCTCTACAACAATCCGTTCTTTGAGAAGTATATCTTCCCCGGCGGTTATATTCCCTCGTTTGCCGAAGTCCTGCCGGCTATTGAAAAATCCGGCCTGCTGGTGGCCGATTGCGAAATTCTGCCGATGCATTACGCCCATACCCTGAGACACTGGCGAGAGCGATTCCTGGCGCGCCGCGAAGAGGCGGCGCGGCTTTATGACGAACGCTTTGTGCGGATGTGGGAGTTTTACCTCGCAGGCTCAGAAATGGCCTTCACCCATGAGGATTTCTTCATTTTCCAGCTGCAAATCACCAAGAAGCGGATGAGTGTGCCTGACAATCGCGACTATATCGCTGGGCGTGAAGAGGCGCTGAAGGCGGCGGAAGCGTTGCGCGCACCCTTGGAAAAGGTGCGGTTCTGAACGTCGAGGTGTCTGTTGGCCAAGGTTTAAGGATAGTTTTCTTGGGCGCGGATTTGAGCTATCACTTCGATCATGAGCACCGCCAGCGACACCACCGCCCGCGTCCAGGACGCGCTTTCCGATAATTGGGTCTACCGCCTGTTGCCACGGGCGGTCTGGCCCTATGCGCAGCTGGCCCGCTGGGACCGGCCGATCGGCTGGGAATTGCTGATGTGGCCGTGCTTCTGGTCATCGGCGCTGGCCGCCAATTTTCTGGCATCTGGCGGGGCGCTGCCGGTCCTTACCTTCATGGCTCACCTCCTGCTGTTTTTCATCGGCTCCGTTGCCATGCGCGGTGCCGGTTGCACCTATAATGATCTGGTCGATGAAAAAATCGATATGGAGGTTGCCCGCACCCGCTCGCGCCCCTTGCCTTCGGGGCGGGTCACTCGCCGCCAGGCCAAACTGTTCATCGTCGCGCAGGCGGTGGTTGGTGCGGCGGTGCTGTTCTGCTTTAACGGCTTTTCCATTCTGCTTGGCCTGGCGTCTCTGGCCATCGTGGTGATCTATCCCTTCGCCAAGCGCTTTACCGATTGGCCACAGTTTTTCCTTGGTCTGGCGTTTTCCTGGGGCGGGTTGATGGGCTGGGCCGGGCTGACGGGGTCGATGTCTATTGCCGCCGTGCTGCTCTATGTCGCCGCCGTCGTCTGGACCATCGGCTATGATACGATCTATGCCCATCAGGACAAGGAGGACGACGCCCTGATCGGCGTTCGTTCCACCGCGAGGCTGTTTGCCGAGGACACCAAGATCTGGCTCTCCGGATTTTACGGAGCGATGGGCCTGTTGCTGGCCCTGTCCTTCCTCTCGGCTGGTGCCGGTTTCCCCGCCTATCTCGGCCTGCTTGTCGCGCTCGTCCTGCTCGGCTACCAGATCAAGGTGCTGGATATCAACAATCCGGTTCAGTGTTTGGCGCTGTTCAAGCTGAATGGCAAGGTTGGGCTGATCCTGTTTATCGGTCTGGTTGCTGCTATTCCCTTCGCCTGATCACTCGGCCCGACGGCTATGGAATATAAGAAATTCCTTGTATTTCCTCTCAAAATAGGGTAGCCCCCTATACTATGGGCCATACAATCAAACACCAGGCCAAGCTTCTCGCCCGCGTCCGCCGGATGAAGGGACAGATGGAGGCCATCGAAACCGCGCTTCTGGCGGAAAAGCCATGCGGCGATATCATGAACCTGACGGCCTCTGTGCGGGGAGCCCTGACCGGGCTGATGACCGAACTGGTCGAAGAGCATATCCGCGAGCATATCGTTGCCGAAGATCTCGGCGCCTCAGAGCGTCATCAAGGCGCCGACGAACTCATCGACGTGATCAGGAGCTACCTGAAATGACCCAGGACCCGACGCCTCAAGGCCACGATTCTCATCAGCATCCCCCTCATGACCACCATCCGCATGGGCAAGAGGGGCATGTTCATCCGCATCCGCATGGGCCGGGCAATCGCCACAGCCATGTCTTTCTTGGCAGAGACCATCAGCGCAACGAGCGTCGCACCTGGGCAGTGATCGGCGTCACCACCGTGATGATGGTGGTGGAAATCGTCGCGGGCAATCTGTTCGGCTCCATGGCGCTGACGGCGGATGGCTGGCATATGGCCACCCATGCCGGGGCGATTTTTGTTTCGGCGCTCGCCTATAGCCTGGCGCGGCGCCATGCTGATAACAGTGGTTTTACCTTCGGAACCGGCAAATTCGGCGATCTCGCCGCCTTTTCCAGCGCGATTTTTCTCGGCCTTGTGGCGGTTATCATCGCCTGGGAAAGCCTCTGGCGGGTGTTTCAGCCGGTCGCCATCAACTTTAGCGAGGCCATCGTCATCGCCACCATCGGCCTGGCCGTTAACTTGGTCTGCGCCCTGCTGCTTCAGGAAGACCATCATCATGGACACGGCCATCACGCCCATTCTGAAGCGCCCGGCAGCCATGGCGGTCGCGACCGTAATTTGCGCGCTGCCTATATCCATGTGCTGGCGGATGCGCTGACATCTGTCATGGCGATTGCAGCCTTGCTGCTCGGCAGTCTTTTCGGCTGGCTCTGGCTCGATCCGCTGATCGGCATCGCAGGCGCGGTGGTCATTGGTAGCTGGGCCTTCGGCCTGATGCGCGATAGCGGCATGGTTCTTCTCGATCATGTCGCCGATTCCGAAGACCTTTCCGGCACTATCCGCCGGGTGATCGAAGCGGAAGGGGCCGACATTGCCGATCTCCATGTCTGGCAATTGGGCCCCGGTCATCACGGCGCCATCGTTTCGCTGGTGGCGCGCGAGCCGCAATCTCCAGCCTGGTACCGCGAAAAATTGTCCCAGATTGCCGCTCTGTCGCATGTGACTGTCGAGGTTGAGCGCGCCGAGGCGGCATAGTCCCCGCCAACACACAGATATGATGGAGGAATTTTTCCGGGGTGCGTCGCCTCAAAACGAAACATGGCCCGCCTTTTCCGGCGAGCCATGTTAAAATATTCACGTATCGACAACCGCTCTGTTAACGGCGGGCGATGATTTCCTTGCCGGAAATTTTCATCGCAACGCCCAGCGAACCGGTGGTGCGGCGGACCAGAAAGCGCGGACGACGCTCTGCAAAATAGGAATGGCGGCGACGGCTGCGCGGCGGCTCGGCGCGCAATTCGCCCAGATGCTCTTCCAGCGGCCGGGCAACGCCATCGGCCTCGACCATCAGCATCGGAATGCGGAAGGTTTCAGCCCAGCTGCGCCAGTCGGCGGCAATATCGCAGAGATCATGGGCAACCAGCAGCGGAATGCACAGGTCCGGATCGGCGTGATGCAGTTCCAGCGTCACGGTCACTTCTCCATTGCCATGGTCGATGGCACGGGCGGCAATCCCCTTGAAAGCCCGGGCTGGAAGGGCAAAGGACATCGGCAAGCCGCTGGCCGGAAGGATCTTGCGCAGCACGGCACCGCGCTCGTCGAGTGTAACGGAGACATTGCCGGAAGCATCGCGCAACGTATAAGTCACATGTTGCGGAAACCGTGATGGTTCCAGTCGAAACGTTGCTCCGGCCCAGACGGGCTTCATAACCGTGTTCGTCATCTTACTACCCTTGTTTTACCTGAGAGCCGTTATTGCATCTGCTCTTTTCACTGGGACTTTTCGTCCTCTGAGGCCAAAGATAGCCTTGCCGGGTTCCGGACCGCTTAAAAATCGCGGTTAAGAAAACTTTGCCGTTCCAGATGGTTATCGAATTGCCAGCGCTAACGGTTTCGATTTGGTGAACGGCTTTTGTAAAATTGTGAAGGATTAGTTAAGAGTATTCTACTATGTTTGGATGATAATGCTACGACAACCTGCATCGGTCACCAACCTTTATTGGTATGATCGTTGAGTGTTGCAATACGTGTAGAACTGCCGGAAAATTGCTTTTGGGTTGTGTTTGGCAGGTTGTAGTTTGAATGCCGCAAATGGAATGCGGCGGGCGCCAGGCATGTGAGTATCTCTTGCTTGACGCCATTCTGCCTAGCGGCAAAAGCTAGGAGCAAGGCAGGTAGGCCATGATGGGTTACCCGACATTCGCATGACGCAACCGGCCAGGGGTGGTTAGGGGCAGGGTTATGCGGTGATTGAGGGCGTTGCAGCCAGGGACGTGGCGGGCGGCGCTTTTGGAGCTTATCGAGGAACGCAGTGCCATGGTGTCTACTTATGTCGGTTATGATCTTGTCAATCGCGATATGAAAGCGAGCCTGAAGCGCGTGTCTCAGGAGCCTGAGGTGGCCCGCGAGCAGAAATATTACCAGGAGAATATCGGCAAGGTCAAAACCGTCGACGACTTCATGAACGACGACCGGCTCTACCAATATACGATGAAGGCCAACGGTCTGGAAGACATGACCTATGCCAAGGCCTTCATGAAAAAGGTGCTGGAAAGCGATCTGTCCGACGAAAACAGCTATGCCAACAAGCTGTCCGACGACCGTTACCGCGATTTTGCCCGATCCTTCAATTTTTCCGCCGAGACCGCCGATATCCAGACCGACAAGCAGGAAGAGGATGTGATTGGCCTCTACAAGCAATCGCTGGTGACCGAAGGCGACGATGCCAAGGAAGAGGTGCAATATTACGATTCCGCTATCGACAAGGTCACCAATGTCGATGACCTCTTGAAAAACAGTCGTCTGACCAAATTCGTGCTCGAATCCTATGGGCTCGACACCAAATATTATTCCACCGACCATTTGAAAAAGGTCCTGACCAGCGATGTCAACGACAGTACAAGTTACGTCAATACGCTGACCACCAACAAGTCGGATTACCTGAATATCGCCAAAGCCTTTTCCTTCAATACCGACGGTTCGCTGAAAAACGCCACGGCCCAGACCTCCGATCAGAAAACGGAGATGGAAGATCTTTATCTGGAGGAAGTTCCCAGCACCGAGACCGCCTACCAGGCCGAGCGCGAAGCCGCCTACTACAAGGAAAAGATTGCTAACGTCACCAAGTCCTCGGATATTACGGGGGATTCGCGGCTGTTCAGCTATGTGAAGACTGCCCTTGGCATGGACAAGAACACGCTGAAATCCACCTTTGAGAACATCGTCAGCAGCGATCTGAACGATGCCAACAGCTATGCCAATACCCAGGGCAAGGTGAAGGGTGAGTATGCCAAGATCGCTGCCATGTTCAACTTCGACACCAGCGGTAATGCTACGGCTGGAAATGCCCAGAGCGAGACCCAACTGGCCCAGACGGCGACTGGCTACATGACCAATTACGATGACGAGGACCAGGCCAATCTCAGTTCCCTGACCACCTATTATTCCACCCAGATGAAATCCATTGCCAATGTTGACGATCTGCTCGGCAATGAAAAAATCTACGATATGGTGATGAAGGCCTATGGCATTGAGACGGACGAGTTTTCCAAGGCAGAGCTTAAAAAAGTTCTGACCAGCGATATGAACGATCCCAAAAGCTATGCCAACAAGACCCGGGACGAGCGGCTGATCAGCATGGCTTCCGCCTTCAATTTCAAGGAGGATGGGACGGCTGACGTGCCGCTTCTGGCCCAATCGGAGCGCACCATTACCGAGGTGGCCAAGGACTACATCGTCCAGAAAACCCGGTTTCTGGAGGGCACGGAACAGACTGACGCCAAGACCAAGGCGGAGGAGGATTCCAAATATTACCAGGAGAATATCGTCAAGGTCACATCTGTCACGGATCTGCTCAAGGATCGCAAGCTGGTGGATTTTGGCCTGACGGCGCACGGGCTTGACCCGGAAGATGTCAGTGACGACATGCTCAAGCAGCTGTTTTCGTCTGATCTCACAGATCCGAAAAGCTTTGCCAATACCCAGGCCGACGAGAACTATGCGAAATTCGTCGCCTCCTATAATTTCGACAGTAGTGGCAAGATTTCCCAGGAAAATGCCGATGGTGTGCAGAACCGCAGTGAGACCTTTAACACCGAAAATCTCTATCTGCACCAGACCCTGGAAAATGAGCAGGGTGAAAGCGACCAGGGTGTGCGCCTTGCCCTTTACTGGGATCGCATGTCGTCGACCATTACCTCGGCCTATGACATTCTGGGCGATACGGCGCTGCTGGAAGTGTTCCGCACCGCCTATAGCCTGCCCAGCGACATGAGTAACATGGATATCGAGCAGCAGAAAAAGGTCATTGAGAAGAAAATGGACCTGAAGGATCTAAGCGATCCTGAAAAGCAGACGAAATTCCTGCAACGCTTTACGGCCATGTACGATCTTGAGAACGATACCGGCTCCTCGGCCAATGCCGCGCTGACCATTCTGGGTGGCAGCTCTTCGACCAGCGGCATCAGCGCCAGCCTGCTCGAATCCGTCAACAGCCTGTAAAGAATAAGCTATCTGTTGCATAATTCCGTCAAGTCGACGTTCCATGAGGGTCTTTGAGATCTGGTATAAACCGTGATGGTGGTGTCATCATCATGCGGGTTCACGCTTGCCCTTGTTTGCGACAACCGATATATCCCATCAGATACATCGATCAAAAGGGAACACGGGATGAAGGCAGGTTGGAAAATGGTGACCAAAGCCAGAACGACAGGCATGGATCGGCTTTTGGCGATCCTGATGGCCTTGATCCTCTTCTTCGCCCCTCAGGCCTTTGCCGCAGACCAGAGCCTGACGGTGTTTGCCGCCGCCAGCCTGAAGGAAACCATCAGCAAGATTGCCGACGACTGGAAGGCTGAGACCGGCCGGGAGGTCAAGCTGTCCTTTGCAGCGTCCTCGGCACTGGCAAAACAGATCGATGAGGGTGCCCCCGCCGACCTGTTCATCTCCGCCGACCTCAACTGGATGGACCATCTCGACAAGGGCGGTGAACTTGTGCCGGGTAGCCGCGTCAACCTGCTGGGCAACCGGATCGTGCTGGTGGCGGCGTCTTCGTCCACGGTCACGACAAAAATTGCTCCCGGTTTCGATCTGGCTGGGCTTTTGAGGGATGAGCGGCTGGCCATGGGCAATGTTGCCTCAGTGCCCGCCGGTGTCTATGGCAAGGCGGCGCTGGAAAATCTCGGTGTGTGGGCAAGCGTCAAGGACAAGGTTGCGCAGGCCGATAATGTTCGCGCCGCATTGCTGCTGGTGTCGCGTCAGGAAGCGCCGCTCGGCATCGTCTATGAAACCGATGCAAAGGTTGATCCGGCTGTGAAAATCCTGGATCGGTTCCCGGAAAACTCCCATCCGGCGATCGTCTATCCAGCAGCGGTGCTGAAGGCCTCCACCAATCCCGATGCCCAGGCGTTTCTCGCCTATCTGCAACAGCTGAAAGCTGCGGACGTGTTTAGAGCTGCCGGGTTTACGGTGTTGGCGAAGATCAATTGACAAAGCCTGTCGAGCTATGGCCCGTTGAGCCATGATTGACGCGCTCTCCGCTGACGAAATCACCGCGATCCTGCTGAGCCTGAAAGTGGCGCTGACGGCTGTTGCCGTCTCGCTACCGCTTGGCATCGGCATGGCCTGGCTGTTGTCGCGCACCTCTTTTCTAGGCCGAAGCCTGCTGGACGGGCTGGTGCATCTGCCGTTGATCCTGCCGCCTGTTGTCACCGGGTATCTGCTGCTGATCACTTTCGGGCGGCGCGGCGTGATCGGTGCCTTTCTGGATCAATGGTTCGGCCTGGTGTTTTCCTTCCGCTGGACGGGTGCGGCGCTCGCCTCCGGCATCATGGGGTTTCCCTTGATGGTGCGCGCCATCCGCCTGTCACTGGACGGGGTGGATCGCAAGCTGGAAACGGCGGCGGCGACGCTCGGCGCATCGCCGATCATGGTGTTCTTCACCGTTACCCTGCCGCTGATCCTGCCTGGCATCGCTGCCGGTGCCGTGCTGGCCTTTGCCAAGGCGATGGGTGAGTTTGGCGCGACGATTACCTTCGTGTCGAATATTCCCGGCGAAACCCAGACCCTGTCCGCCGCCATCTACACCTATACCCAGGTGCCGGGCGGCGATGCCGGGGCGCTGCGGCTGACGTTGGTTTCGGTCGTCCTTTCGCTGCTGGCGCTGCTCGCCTCCGAGCTGCTGACCCGGCGGCTGACCGTGCGGATGGCGGGCTGATGCTGGAAATCGATATCCGCCACCGCCAGGGAACGTTTGATCTTGAAGCCGATCTTCAACTGGGGTCGGGGTTGACGGCGCTGTTCGGCCCATCCGGATCGGGCAAGACCACGATGATCAATGCCGTGGCCGGATTGATTCGCCCTGATCAGGGAAGGGTCGCCTTCGAGGGTCGGGTGTGGAGCGATGCGCAGAGCGGCATTTTCCTGCCACCGCATCGCCGCCGGATCGGCTATGTCTTCCAGGAGGCGCGGCTTTTCCCGCATTTGAACGTGCGGGCCAATCTCACCTATGGCCGGTATTTCACCCCGAAAGCTGAACGACGCGAAGACTTGTCCCGGATCTGCGATCTGCTTGGGATCACCGATCTGCTGGACCGTGCGCCCAATGGGCTTTCGGGTGGAGAAAAGCAGCGGGTGGCCATTGCCCGCGCCCTGATGGCCAGCCCGAAACTTCTGCTGATGGACGAACCACTCTCGGCGCTGGACGCTGCGCTGAAGGCGCAGATCCTACCTTATATCGAGCGGATTCGCGATGAAGCGGGAGTGCCGATCCTCTATGTCAGCCATGCGGTCGAGGAAGTCACCCGGCTGGCCAGCCGGGTGGTGACGATGAGCAAAGGCCGAGCCGCAAGGGTGGACTTGGGCGAAGGGGCTTTGCTTCATCTCCCTAGGCTCGGCGACAGTCGCCCCGGTAGCTTCCTGCATGCCCATGTTAACGGCCACGCCCGCGAGGAAGGCCTGACGCTGGCAACAAGCCCTGCGGGTCCGCTCTTCCTGAAATATGCCGATCTACCGGTCGGTACCCCGATCCGCCTGTTCATCGCTGCCAGCGATCTGGTGCTGGCAACAGGCGAGACAGGTCAGCTTTCCACCCTCAATCGCTTGTCAGGCCGGGTGCAGGCGATTTTCGAGACAGGTCCCGGCATCGTCATCAGGGTCGATTGCTCCGGCCAGGTCATCGACGCCGAAATCACCCGCCGCTCGCTGACCGCCCTGGATCTGGCGCTTGGCAAGCCGGTTTCGCTGCTGTTCAAGGCGGTTTCGGTAGAGGCGGGAGGTGTTTATCGGCTACGGACGGATCCTTTGGGCTGAACCAGGGCCTTCGTATGAGGGCCTGCTACATCACTCAGTTGGCACCAACTCTGTCGCTGCCATCGCCTCCAGCCAGGCGAGATCCTTGGCCAGAGTCGCACGGATGGCGGCATCCATGGCTTGCGCCCGCGCCAGTAAGGCCTCGCCAAAGGGTGTCAGGATAGCGCCGCCGCCGCTTTTGCCGCCATGGCGGGTGGCGATGGAGTGCTCCCTAAACATCCGGTTGATTTCATTGGCCAAAAGCCAGGCGCGGCGATAGGACATGCCCATGGAAGCCCCCGCCGAGCGGATCGATCCATGCTGGCCGATCAGCTGTAGCAATTGCACCTTGCCCGGCCCAAGCCGCGCGCCATTGGCCAGATCGATCCTGAACAGCACCTTGTCCGATGCTGGGTTTGGATTGTCGTGGGAAGGCACAGTGTCCGCCATCAGCCGGGCACCACCTTGCCCGGGTTCATGATGCCGGCGGGGTCGAAGGCATGCTTGATGCGGGTCATCAGCACGGTTTCGATGTCCGGTCTTGTCTGCGCCAGTTCCTGGCGTTTCAGCTGGCCGACCCCGTGTTCGGCCGAAATCGAGCCGCCATGGGCGCGGACGATATCATGCACGACCTTATTGATTTCGCGCCAGCGACCGATGAACTGCGCCTTGTCGGCGCCGACGGGCTGGCTGATGTTGTAGTGGATATTGCCATCGCCCAGATGGCCGAACGCGCAGACCCGCGCGCCAGGCATGGCGGCGAGCACGGCCTCTTCCGCTTGCCGCATGAAGGCCGGAACCTGAGCAATTGGCACCGAAACATCGTGCTTGATCGAGCCACCTTCCGGCTTTTGCGCATCCGACATGCTTTCGCGCATGTGCCAGAGCGCCTTTTGCTGTGCCACCGAGCCAGCCACCACGGCATCCTCGATCAGCCCGGCCTCTACGCCCTGTTCCAGCACGTCATGCATCATGGTTCTTGCCGTTTCAACGGCATCGGATGTGGCAATATCGACCAGCACATACCAGTCGTGAACGGAGGCCAGCGGATCACGGACATTGGGAATATGGCGGCTGGTGAAATCGACGCCGATGCGCGGCATCAGCTCGAAACCGGTCAGAGCCGGCCCGCAGAGCGCGCTGGCCTTTTCAAACAGCGCCAAGGCTTCCACCGGTGATTTCAGCCCGACAAAGGCGACTTCGTGGCCAAGCGGCTGCGGATAAAGCTTCAGCACGGCGCCGGTAATCACCCCCAGCGTGCCTTCCGCGCCAATAAACAGGTCGCGCAGGTCGTAGCCGCTATTGTCCTTTTTCAACCGCCGCAAGCCGTTCCAGATCTCCCCGGTTGGCAGCACCACTTCGAGGCCCAGGCACAGTTGGCGCATATTGCCATAGACCAGCACGGCGGTGCCGCCTGCATTGGTGGCGAGATTGCCGCCGATCCGGCAGGAGCCTTCCGAACCGAGCGACAGCGGAAACAGCCGGTGGACATCAGCCGCCGCCTTCTGGATGTCGGCCAGAATGCAACCCGCATCGGCGACGATCACATTGCCAACCGGATCGACCTCGCGCACCTTGTTCATCCGCTCCAGCGACAGCAGGATATCGCTGGAGTTATCGCGCGGCACCTGTCCGCCAACCAGACCGGTGCCGCCACTGACCGGCACGATCGGGCTTTTCGTCTCGCTGGCCAGCGCCAGGATTTTGGAGACCTCTTCCGTCGAGCCGGGCTTCAGCACCAGCGGCGAGGCGCCGTGGTAAAGGCCACGGTTTTCTGTGAGATAAGGGGTGATATCAGCCTGATCGGTCAAGGCGTTCGCTGCGCCGACAATGGCGATGAACCGCTCGAGCAGGGCGGCGGAAAGGGGCATGTCAGTCATGGCGTTTCGTCCTTGTTATTCTATCGCCGCAAACCATCACCGTGGCGCAGCGGCCCGCTCCAGCCGGTCGTTGATTGCATCTCCCAGCCCATGGGTGGGAATGGCGGTAAAGGCAATACGGGCAGCGCCGCTGGCATCGGCCCGTTTCATGAAGCTGAACAGATTGGCGGCGGCCTCTGCGAGGTCGCCGCTGGCACTCAAATTGAGCACGAGGGCAGCCTTTTCAAGCCCTTGCGGGGCCGCCGCGCCAAAAGTGATCACCGCCTCATCGGCAAAAACCGAGGTTGCATTCAGCCGCACAGCCGCCTCCGGTGCGTAGTGGGAGGCCAGCATGCCCGGCGCTTCGATGATCGCGCCTGCCTTTTGCGGGCGGATCACCCGCAATCCTGTCGCGTCTTCCACCGCCTCCACCGAAAGCCCACCGGGCCGCAGCAGCCGGATCTGGCCGTCTTCCACTTTCAGGATGGTGGATTCAACCCCGACACCCGCCGCTTCGGCATCGAGGATCAGCGGGATTTTTGCCCCCAGATCCTCTTCGACATGGGCAGCCGTGGTCGGGCTGATCTTGCCCGACGTATTGGCGCTTGGGGCGGCCAGTGGCTTGCCGAATGCGGCAATCAGCGTGGCGGCAAAGCCCAGGGGCATGCGCAGGCCAACCGTATCCAGCCCGGCAGTTGCCAGCGGGTGAATGAGAGAACCTGGCGCAAGCGGCACGATCAGCGTCAGCGGCCCCGGCCAGAACCGCTCCGCCAATTGCCGTGACAAGGGATCGAAGACGCCGTAGCGCTCGGCCATGGCGAGGTCGGCGACATGGCAGATCAGCGGGTTGAACTGCGGGCGGCCCTTGGTCTCGTAGATCCGGGTGATGGCCTGCGGATTGGTGGCATCCGCCGCCAGACCATAGACGGTCTCGGTCGGCATGGCGATGACCTCGCCTGCCTCAAGCAGAGGAACCGCGGCGCGGATGGCCGGTTCTGGTGATGTGATGACTGAGAGACGCTTTGCCATGCCTGCCTGATTGCCACTGTTTCCCAGGTGAAATAGCCTGACCCAGGCCCTAAGGGCAAATGACTTTTGTGAAGCCGCATCGGTTTCATCTAGGGCTTTTCACGGTCTCTTCACTAATCCGTAAAATTTTAAATACAGCTGTAACCGAAAGAAAGAAGTGTCGCGCTACTCTGCGTGCAATCAGTGATTCGATGTGGGGAAGACATCCGATGCAGCCTATGAAAAATCCGGCCTCCAGCATTGCACTGCGTGTTGCGACTGCCATGCATCAGATGGGGATCGAGGGCCTGCCACGCAATTACGAACTGGTCTATGAGGCCTATTCCGGGAGTAATCCGGATCTGGTGCGCGAATTCATCGCGCTGGGCAAGGTCAAGACCCAGGATGCGCTGGATGCCCTGGGCCGCAAATACCTGCCCCATCACCATGAAGACGGCCTTTTGGCCCGCCACAACAACAAGGTGCGCGCCGAAATGAGTAGCTTCATCAGCTTGCTCAACCAGGAAAAACTGTCGCTGACCGATTATGGCCGCCTGATCGGCGATGCCACCAAGGGCATCCTGACCGACACCGATCTTGGCAATCCGGAACTGAGCCGCTCTATTCAGGCGCTGAAGGCCGCCACCGACCAGCGCGTTGCCGAAAACAGCAATGTCGTCAAAACCGTTGTCGAAAAGACCGAGCAGCTCGCCGATGTGCAGCGCGAGGCCGACCAGGTGGAACAGGCGAAATTCGTCGATGCCCTGACCGGCATGGGCAGCCGCCGCGCCTTCAACAAGGCGCTCGCAAAAGTCTATGCCAATCCGGCCCTGCCGACGCTCTGCGGCCTTGCGGTCGGTGAAATCGACGATTTCGCCAAGCTCGCCGATCATCTTGGCCCGACGGTGACCGAACGCTTCATCAAGCAGATTGCCAAGGTGGTAAAGGCCGTGGCCGGCAAGGACGACCTCGCCTGCCGCTTCGACGGCAGCCGCTTCGGCCTGCTGTTCTACACCTCCGATCAGGATGAAATCAGCCGCATCGTCAACGCCGTGCGCGTCAAGCTGAAGGCTACTGCCGTAGTCAATGCCGGCTCCAATGGCTCGCTCGCCGCACTCACCATGTCTTTCGGCATCTGCCTTTCCGAACAGGCCCCCAATGCCTTTGATCTGATGACCTATTCCGAACGCGCCCTGACAGCCTCAAAATCCTCCGGCGGCGATACCGTGACCCTCTATGGCGTGACGGAAAACAGCTATGTGCCGAAGGATTGGCTGATCTACAAGCCGCATGTGGTGTGATGTAACAGTCTATCCAATAATCGCCGCTGGCCGTCTGCAAATGGCAATTTCTGCGCTTCCGGTACTCACGTACATTAAGTACGCTCCGTTCCGGTTCTCGAAATCACCATTTTCGCCAGGCCAGCAGCAATTCTTGAACAGACTGTAAACCCCCCGCTTAAACGACGGGTGACAGAGCAATTGCCTAAAGCACCGGGCCGAAAAGTCGATGCGTCAACCTAAAGTCTGTCAGGTTCAGATTGAACCAGACAGACTTTAGGTTTCTTTGTTTTCGGTTGTCTTTTCGAGAAGACCGGTTTCCAAATTTTCCCGGCGAAACTTTATTCGCCCGCATATTTGCGGCTTGTTTCTTCTGTATCGCGATACGTTCCTTCCAGGGGGAATTTAGTTTTCTGCGCACCGCTCCCGCAGCAAATAACGTTATAAGTGCAAAATAATTTAGCATCTCCTGTTTTGAGTGCATTAAATTAAGAGATGCTTAAGTTAATGTTTCCAATATTGGGTTGTTGCAGATGCATCTGCACGTTTTGAGCGTTTCTTGAAATTGAGTGGCCTGCTTTATGACAATGCAGGCACCCTGTTGTCCGGATGGAATGAGAGCCAGCCCGCAACGGCAAATCGGCAAAGAGGCTCTATCGGCCTTGAACCATCATGTGCGTTTGATGATCCGTTTGGCTGGGGGCCAGCGGATATCTCTATGCTGTGATTTTCTGATTTTGCGGGTCTTTCACACATCGCACCGTTCGTCTGTGGTCGCAGTCGCGGGGCTAGCTTTTGTCATCATGGGTGGGGGCGGAAAGCCCTATACGGGGAAAGACAATGTCGTTTTTATCAAATATCACCATCGCAAAGAAGATCTACATTGCCTCGGGGCTTGGCGTGGCCATGGTTGTGGGCATGGTTGCCAACCAGCAATGGACGAACAGCACGATCAAGGCAGCGCAGGACATTGTCGCGCGTGAACAGACGGTTCTCGATGGTATTAGTGCCAGCGAGAAAGCGTTTGTGGAGATGAAGAGCGGTGTACGCAACATCATGCTCGCCCCCACCGTCAAGGAGGTGGATGATGAGCTGGCCGCGGTCAATAAATCAGCCCTCAACGGTCAAAACAGTCTGAAAGAGGCGATGCGCGTTGCTGAAAATCCGAGCGCGTTGCAGGCCATTTCGACAGGTCTCGGCGACTACGCAACGGCTTCCATCAAGATCAAGGATTTCGTCAAAGAGCAGCGGGCGCAGCAAAGTCAGGACCTTGTCGCGCTGACCGCCCGCCGTGACCAATATACCAGACCAATCACCTCGAAACTCAACGAGTCCATTCAAAGCGCGGTTGCGGCGTCCCGCAAGGTAACGACGGATGCCCGCAGCTCTCTTCAGGCGACGGAAGCACGCTCCGAGACCATCAATGGCACGATCCAGATCCTGATTGTGCTGGTGCTGATTGCAACGGCCTTTGTGTTGCGCAGCACCGTGGTGATACCGATCAAATTGCTGGTTGAAGCCATGAACAGGCTCTCCTCGGGCGATACAAGCCGTAGGGCTGATTTTGGCCCACGGGGCGATGAAATTGGCCTGATGTGCGATGCCGTTGAGGTTTTCCGCGAAGATGCCGTTGCCAAGCGCCAGCTGGAGGCCGAGGCGGAAACCAACCGCCGCCGTGCCGAACAGGAGCGTATCCAGACGCAGCTGAAGGCCGAGGAAGACGCCCGAGAACGCTTGATGATTGCAACCTCCGGTCTGGCCGCAGGTCTGCGGCGCTTGGCCAGCGGCGATCTGACGGTTGAGCTGCGCGAAGCCTTTTCAGAAGAGTTTGAAAGCCTGCGGCAGGACTTTAATCAATCGGTGCGCACGCTGGGTGAAACCATGGGCGCTATCCTCGACTCTGTCAGCAACATCAATAACGGTTCTACTGAGATTGCGTCTGGCGCAGGTGATCTCTCTAAACGCACGGAACAGCAGGCGGCAGCCCTTGAAGAAACCTCTGCCGCGCTGGATGAAATCACCGTGAATGTCTCCAACTCGGCCAAACGCACCCAGGAGGCGCGTGCCGTGGTGATTGAGGCCAACAAAGCCGCGCGGCAATCTGGCCAGGTGGTGGCCAACGCCGTCGATGCCATGCAGCGCATCGAGGCATCCTCCAGCCAGATCTCCAACATCATCGGGGTGATCGACGAAATTGCCTTCCAGACCAACCTTCTGGCCCTGAACGCCGGCGTTGAAGCCGCCCGTGCAGGCGAGGCGGGCAAGGGCTTTGCCGTGGTGGCTCAGGAAGTGCGCGAACTGGCCCAACGCTCGGCGCAGGCCGCCAAGGAAATCAAGGAACTGATCCGCAATTCCTCCGACGAAGTGGGCAATGGCGTCAACCTCGTGCGTGATACGGGCAATGTCCTCAAAACCATTGAGGATTACGTCTCGACTGCCAACGGCCATATGGATGCCATCGCCACCTCGGCGCAGGAGCAATCCGTAGGCCTCACCCAGGTCAACAGCGCCGTCAACCACATGGACCAGATGACCCAACAAAACGCCGCCATGGTCGAAGAAACCACCGCCGCCAGCGCCTCGCTGGCAGGCGAGGTGAATAAGCTTCGCCAATTGCTGGGGCAGTTCCAGATTGGCCGCAGTGCGGGGAATTCCGGTATGTCCTATGCGGCGTGAAGGTCGTGTGAAGGGCGGAAACGTCGGGGCGTTTTTTGATGCGGCTATAACGCGCTGATGACGTTCCCAAAAATGGCAACAATTGACTCGCTATCCGATGCTATCGGATTGGCGGGTCTTGTCGTTGCGGGTAGCCTGCCGATATTTGCCGGTCTCGTGATGTCTATCCTGCGGATGTTACGGCGGCCGCAATCCTATCCCCCCCAATACACTCCCCACCCAAATCACCCCATGTCGCAATCCATATCTGCGATGTCGTAGGCCAAGGCGGCGCGGGTGGCGCGCTTGTGGCTAGATGGGAAAAAGCTCAAATCCTCTGAAAAACAATGGTTCTGATCTGATTGATGGGTTAGAATCGAGGTTTGAAGGTATGGGCGGGTTATGAGGCATAGGTCGCGCTGTGCTGTCGCAGGTAGGCGGGTATGCCCCCTTTCTTTCGATGCTCCCGCGCCGGTTGGAAAACGAGGGTATCATGGATATTCACAGCACCGTTCTGCGCCAGCTGAAAAATCGCCGCGAAGGCTATAGTCTGGAGCAGCCCTTCTATATCGACAAAGATTACTTCAAGCTTGATATGGAATTGATCTGGTATCGTGACTGGCTGTTCATGGGCCATGATTGCGAAATTCCGAGAGCTGGCAATTATTTTACCGTGCAGATCGGTGATTATCCTGTCGTCGTCGTGCGCGGGCGCGATGGGGTGATCCGTGCGTTCCACAATACCTGTCGCCATCGCGGCCACCGGGTCTGCACACAGGAACGCGGCGCATCTGCAAAGCTGGTCTGTCCCTATCACCAGTGGACCTATGATCTGGACGGATCGCTGGTGTTTGCCCGCCAGATGGGCGAGGATTTCGACAAGAGCCAGCATGGGATGAAGCCGGTCGCTTGCGAAAGCTTTGGCGGCTATATCTTCATCTGTCTGGCAGAGGTGCCGGAGGATTTCGCCAGCTACCGCGCTACAGCCTTGCCCTATCTTCAGCCGCACCGGCTTGCCGAAGCTAAGATTGCCCATCGCAACACCATTGTCGAAAAGGGCAATTGGAAGCTGGTCTGGGAAAACAACCGGGAATGCTACCATTGCGCCGGCAATCACCCGGAATTGTGCCGCACCTATCCGGAAGCGCCAAGCGCCACCGGCGTGCAGGGCGCGGGTGACGATCCTGTGATTACCGAGCACTGGCAGCGCTGCGAGGCGGCAAACCTGCCCAGCGCCTTCACCATGCATCAGAGCGGCCAGTTCCGCGTCGCCCGCATGCCGCTGATTCAGGATGCCGAAAGCTATACGATGGATGGCAAGCGGGCCGTCAAGCGCCCGTTGTCGGATGATGTGACCATCTCCCATATCGGCACGATGCTGATGTTCCACTATCCGACCACCTGGAACCATCTGCTTGGTGACCACGCCATTACCTTCCGGGTGCTGCCGCTGAGCGCCGAGGAAACCGCCGTCACCACCACCTGGCTGGTGCATAAGGATGCGGTGGAAGGCGTGGATTACAATCTCCACGACCTCACCCATGTCTGGAACATGACCAACGATCAGGACCGGTCGATTGTCGAGGAAAATGCCTTTGGCATTCGTTCGCCCGCTTATGAGCCCGGCCCCTATTCGCCCGATCATGAAGGCGGCGTGATGCAGTTCGTGGAATGGTACGCCAATTTCATGGTGGACCGTCTGGACGGCGAAACAGCCGCGCGGAAATCCCCCTTGTCGGTCGTGGCCTGATCATGGCGGTGGACAAGATCTATCGGCATGTCGATGAGATGCGGCCCTGGTCGGACCGGGAGCATCTGCTGGAATGCGTCGCCTGGACGCCGGAAGCGCCTGACGTTATGACCTTCACCTTCAAGTCGGACAGGCCGGGCCATTGGTTCCGCTATCTGCCCGGCCAGTTCGTGACGCTGGAACTGCCGGTCGGGCCAGAACCTGTGATGCGCACCTATACGCTGTCTTCCAGCCCGTCGCGACCCTATACGGTGGCCGTTACGGTCAAGGCGCAGAAGGACAGTATCGGCACCCGCTGGATGTTTGAAAACCTCAAGCCCGGTATGAAGATCAAGGCCTTCGGGCCGCTGGGTGATTTTTCCTATGTGAAGCATCCGGGCGAGAAATACCTGTTCATCTCGGCAGGCTCCGGCATTACCCCGATGATGTCGATGACCCGCGACATGGCCGACCGCCAGCCCGATAGCGACATCGCCTTCATCCACTGCGCTCGCTCGCCTGACGACATCATTTTCCGCTGGGAACTGGAATATAAGGCCAGATATCTGCCCTTCTTCCAGCTTGGCTTCATTGTCGAGCAATTGCAGCGTTCACAGCTCTGGTCGGGCCTGCGCGGCTTTATCGACAAGGCGAAAATCGGCCTGTTGGCACCGGATTTTCTCGATCGCACGGTGTTCTGCTGTGGGCCAGAACCGTTCATGGCAACAGTGAGGGAATCGCTGGCCGGTGCCGGTTTCGACATGAGCCGCTACCACGAGGAAACCTTCCAGCCAGTCGCGCCGGAGCCGATGGTGGTGGTTGCCGATCCCACGGGCGAGGTGAAGCCGCATAAGGTCGCCTTCACGCTGGCGGGCAAGGAAGCGCTGTGCGAGCCGGGCTTTACCGTGCTGCAAGCCGCCCGCTCCATCGGCGTGCGCATCGGTGCCGCCTGCGAATCCGGTCTCTGTGGCACCTGCCGGGTGATGAAGCTGTCGGGCGACGTGGACATGAACCACAATGGCGGCATTCTCGATGACGAAATCGAGGAAGGCTATATCCTCGCCTGCTGCTCCCGTCCGACAGGCGACGTCGAAATCGAGGTCTGATCCAAAGGATCAGACCTGGCTTGTGTCACATGCTGGCGATGATCTTGCGCAGTGCCGAGGTGCGTGCGCCCAAGAGCAGCACGTTTTTCAGCGCCACTTTCGGATCGCTGGTGCGAAACAGCAGGCCGTCTTCGCGGATCGAGCGATCCACGGTCATTTCGCGTTTGGCTTTGTCGGGTTTCAGCGCTACGGCAAAATACATCCGGCCATATTGCGGCGTGATCTTCTGGAAGAAACTGTCCTCGCCGCCGACCTCGGCATTGAAATTGGCGAAATAGAAAGCCCATTTCACATCGGCATATTGGGCGAAATTCGACCGCGAGGCCGTGACATGACAGTAACCCAGATGCGGAATATCCTGAAGTGTCTGGTGAAATAGCAGTTTGGGAAAGCGGATGGACTTGTGAAAGCCGTTGATGCGCTGATGGGTGGTCTCTGCCGCCGCTTCCAGCCGACGTGCGGTGCGCACGGCCACTTCCTCGTGGGTCAGATAGCGCTTCTCGTCGGCCAGCCAGTCGTCCTCGTCGCGGATGATCTTGCCGGTCCGCAGGAATTCGCTGTGGACAGCCTTGGGAGGCTTGTTTTCCAAAGCCGTCGTTTTGGGGGCGGCATAATATCTCAATTTGGACATCGAACGCACTCTCCACACAAAGGATGACGAGCTGCCGCATTGGCTGTCGCCCAAGTGAATGACCGGATACAAGTAAATTACCGGATGCTTGTTAAAAGAAACTTTCCCAAGCTTTAGGCCGGCTGCGTTTCGCGAGGCTTGTCTGGCAGCGGACAGATGAGTGGTAGATGTATTAATCGCCGGTTCATCTGCACCTGGCTAGGGTGAGGGCAATAAGGGTAAGTATTGCCGTTCCGTATCATGCGTCTAATAACTGTGATGAGACGTGATCTGGACAGGCGAGCTTCTCCTCCCTATCTCTATTGATCATATGGAGACGACGATCATGACCTTCATCAAGCGCGTTGCAGTGGCCGGTACGGCGTTGGCTGTTCTGGCAACATCTTTTATATCCGCCGATGCCATGCCTCTGAACACATTGCAGCCAGTGGCGCAATCTGCTGTTCCGGTGGAGCAGGTCCAGTGGCGCGGCTATGACGATGGTTACGGACGTGGCGGTGGCTATTACCGTGGCTACCGGGGTTACGATGGCCCGCGCCCTGGTTACCGCCGTCACCATGATGGCCATTGGTATCCGCTGGCAGCCTTTGCCGCCGGTGCGTTGATCGGTGGGGCCATCGCCTCGCAGCCACGCCCGGCACCCGCGGCACCTGCCTATAGCAATGGCATCAATCCGCGCCATTACGATTGGTGTGCCGGTCGCTACCGCAGCTATGATTCCTACAGCAATACGTTCGTGACCTATAGCGGCGTGCGCCAGCAGTGCTACTCGCCTTACTATTAAGCGAATTCTTCACTGATAAAACGCCCGGTGCTGGTTGCGCCGGGCGTTTTGCGTTTTCAGAGAATTCTGGCACGCCTTAGAATAAACCAGGCGAGAAAGATCGACCCGAGGATGAAGGCAATCGCATAGGCCGATCCTTCCGGTCCGCTGGTAAAGGGCAGATGCGAGGTGTTCATTCCGAAAAAGCCTGTCACCAGCGATGGCGGCAAGAGGAAGGCCGTCATCAGCGACAGGATGTAGAGATGCCGGTTGGTCTCGGAGGAGAGCTTGCTGTCGATCTCTTCATGCAGCAACCGGGCGCGCTCATGCAGCGCGTAGACATCGTGGTCGGCGGCTTCCAGCCGGTTGGTCAGGCGGCTTGCCACATCTTCGAAACCGGCGGGCATTTCGTCCTCGTCTACGGCATTGGCGCGCCGCATCATGCTGAGCATGCCGCGCAAATGCCGATGCAGCCGCACGATCACCCGGCGCAGCGGTGCAAGCTGGGTGCGCTCGTCGCGCATGTCCTCATCATAGACGACATCCTCAATGCGGTTGATCTCTTCCATCAGTTCCAGCACCAGCGCCATGATGCCGCGCTGAAACTCCGCCACCAGCACTTCATAGACCTGCATGGGCGAGGCGAATTTCGCCGGATTTTTCTCGATAGCACCGCGCAAAATATCCACCGAGCGGATCGGTTGCAGCCGTGTGGTGATGATGAACCGGTCGGACAGCGCAAAATGCAGCCAGCCGATGTCACGGGTGGCGGCGGCAAATTCGCGCTGAAAATCCACCAGCGTCCCATAGATCAGCTGCTCGTCCACGGAGAGTGCTGCGTGATGTTCATGATTGATCAGCGCGGCGCGAGCGGCTTCGCTCAGGCCCGGAAACTGTTCGATAAAGCCGGGTACCCGCACATCGGCAAGATTGAGGTGCAGCCAGAGAAACCCCTGTTCCGGCATCAGGCCCGTCAGTGTCGCATCCATCGGCAGGCGGATGGCACTCTGATGGCGGGCGTCGATATGATAGGCCCATACTAAGCCGGGAATGGGGGTGGTCGCTGTCAGCATGGGTATTGAACTTCCTCGCGTCGCGGTTATTCCAAGGCTTGCGGCCTACCCTATATGCTCCGATTGTGACGCCCGGATCAACTGGCGGGAATGCCCGAATGAGCTTGCGATTTATTGACGTTTACGTAAAAATCAATTAGCTGGAGTGTCAGGAACTGTCCGGGTCGGGAGTGGCCCGCTGCAAGCCGGGATTTGGCGGAGGAGAATGCGATGTACAAGGCCCCCGTGGAGGAAATTGCCTTTACCCTGAAACAGGTTGCTGGCATGGCGCAGGCGTTGGAAGAGGGCCGGTTTGGCGATCTTTCCGAGGATTTGACCGATGCCATTCTGGAGGAGGCTGGTCGGTTTGCTGCCAATGAGATCGCACCGCTGGCCGCAAATGGCGACCGGCAGGGCGCGAAACTGGTGGATGGCAAGGTACAATTGCCGGATGGCTGGGCCGATCTCTATCGCCGCTGGGCTGAAGGTGGTTGGAACGGGCTGGTGGCCGAGGAACGCTATGGCGGACAAGGCCTGCCGCATCTGCTCAACGTTGCGGCGCTGGAAATGTGGAATGCTGGCTCGATGGGCTTTGCACTGGGGCCAGTTCTGACCATGGGTGCTTCAGAGGCATTGACCGCCCATGGCAGCGAGGCACTGAAGGAAAAATTCCTGCACAGAATGGTCTCCGGTGAATGGATGGCCAGCATGAATCTCACCGAGCCCCATGCAGGCTCTGATCTGGGTGTGATGAAAACCCGCGCCGAGCGCCAAAACGATGGCACCTATCGGATTTTCGGTCAGAAGATTTACATCACCTGGGGTGAACACGACGCCACAGACAATATCATCCACCTGGTTCTGGCACGGCTTCCCGATGCGCCTGCGGGTACACGCGGCATCTCGCTGTTTCTGGTGCCGAAATTCCTGGTGAATGACGATGGCTCGCTTGGCGCGCGCAATGACCTGTTTTGCCATTCGCTGGAGCATAAGCTGGGCATTCACGGCTCTCCCACCTGCACGATGATTTTTGGCGATGGCCGGTTTGGCGATGATCCGGGCGCGATTGGCTACGTGATCGGCGAGGAAAACAAGGGCCTCGTCTGCATGTTCACGATGATGAACAATGCGCGGCTGGCCGTCGGCATGCAGGGCGTGGCGATTGCCGAAGCTGCCACCCAGCTTGCCACCGCCTATGCGCGGGAGCGCACCCAAGGCAAGGCCCCCGGCTGGACCGGTGCGGGCATGAGCCCGATCATCGAGCATCCGGATGTCGCCCGCACGCTTTTGACCATGAAGGCGTTGACCCAAGGGGCGCGGGCGATCTGCTATTCCTGCGCCCATGCCATCGACATGAGCCACCATAGCGAAGGCGATGAGGCCCGCCACTGGCAGGCGCGTGCCGCGTTTTTAACGCCGATTGCCAAGAGCTTTGCCACCGACATCGGCGTCGATGTCGCCTCCATGGGCATTCAGGTGCATGGCGGCATGGGCTTTATCGAAGAGACGGGCGCTGCCCGCCTGCTGCGTGACGCCCGCATTGCGCCGATCTATGAAGGCACCAACGGTATCCAGGCGATCGATCTCGTGGTGCGCAAGCTGCCGCTGGCCGAGGGTGCGCATGTGCGTGGCTTCCTCAGCGAGTTGAAAGCCCTTGCCGTGGCTGTCGATGCCAGCAACCGGCCCGGCTTCGGCGAAACGGCGACCCGGCTGCTGGCCGCGATCCGCGATCTCGAAGATGCGACGGAATACCTGCTGGCCCGGCTAGGCGAGGGCGCGCAAGCCGAAGCCCTTGCTGGCGCAACACCCTATCAGCGGCTGTTCGGCTTGACCCTGACCGGTGCCTATCTGGCCAAGGGGGGCTTGGCGCAGGTGGAAGATGGTAAGCGCGTGGCGCTTTGCCGGTTTGTAGCGGAAAACCTCTTGGCGGAAAGTTCGGGCCTGAAACAGGCGGTGGTCGGCGGCGGGGCTAGCCTTGCTGCTGCCCGCACCGTGCTGGAGGCCTAAATCATGAGCGAGCATATCCTTGTCGAGCGGCCCGAAACCCATCCCGGCGTGCTGGTTATCCGCTTCAATCGGCCGGATAAGAAGAATGCGATTACCGAGGCGATGTATCACCGCATCACCGCCGCCCTGAATGAGGCGCAGGCCGATGACACGGTGCGTGCCGTCGCATTCCTTGGCACCGAAGGTTGTTTTACCGCAGGCAATGACATGGGGGATTTCCTCGCCTATGCCCTGTCTGACGGCAGCAAACTTCCAGCGGCAGCTCTCGTGCTGCGGGCCTTGGTGGCGGCGGAAAAGCCGCTGGTATCAGGCGTCGATGGCCTGGCGATCGGCATCGGCACGACCCTTAACATGCATTGCGATCTAACGATTGCCTCCAGCCGCAGCCTGTTCAAGACGCCGTTCGTCGATCTGGCACTGGTGCCGGAAGCGGCCTCCAGCCTGCTGGCACCGCTTGCCATGGGCCACCAGCGCGCCTTCGCACTTCTGGCGTTAGGCGAGGGGTTCTCGGCGGAAGAGGCCCGTGCAGCCGGGCTGATCTGGAAAGTGGTCGAGCCAGATGCGGTCGAGCGCGAAACCCTGGCGCTCGCCGCAAACCTTGCCAAAAAGCCACCCCAGGCCCTGAAAATCGCCCGGGATCTGCTGCGCGGTGATCGCAGCCTGGTTCTGGCCCGGCTGGATGAAGAACTTGCGCATTTTGCAGCCCAACTGAAAAGCGCCGAGGCCCGTGCAGCGTTCGAGGCATTTCTGGCCAGGAAGTGATTGCAGTGCCTATCGCATAAGCATGGTACCGAGAGTTTGTCAGGGAAAAGTGGAACCTGACAGACTCTAGGCAGATAGATGCGTATCCTTGACTTTGAAAAATCAAAATATCTAAAATGCATCAAAGGCTTGAGATATTTTCACAAGGAATATGCACAGTAGGCGACGCAAACATTTCAGGGCTTCGCCACCCCCTCATCCGGCTGCCGCCACCTTCTCCCCGCTTGGGAGAAGAGACCATGCTGATTGCACTGAACCGCAAATTAACGGCGAAATAACAGAACGTTGCCTTGTATCTCTTCACGCCTGTGAGGAGAAGGTCCCGGCAGGGGGGTGAGGGGGCACGCGGTCTATCAAAACGTTTGTGTCATGGACTGTGAGGAATACGAAGCGTCATTTTAAATGACTCTTCGTACAAGACCCGTCAGGCGGCGCGCCGTTGCGTAAGGTTTGCCGCGTCTCTGGCCAGTCTGAATTGCGCCAGCAATTCAGTCAGAGCGGCCGCTTCCTGCGCCAGTCCATGGCTTGCCGCTGTTTGCTCTTCGACCATGGCGGCATTTTGTTGCGTGCCTTGATCCATGACATTCACAGCGGCATTGATTTCCTGCAATCCCTGTGACTGTTCGCGGGAGGCGACAACAATAGCATTGATATGCTTGTTGATTTCCTGAACCTCATTGATAATGCCGTCAAGGGCCTCACCGGTCTGGCTTACCAGCGATACGCCGTTTGCCACCTGCTCGCCCGATACCCGGATCAATTGCTTGATTTCCTTGGCAGCTGTTGCCGAACGTTGGGCCAATTCGCGCACTTCCTGGGCGACAACGGCAAATCCCTTGCCAGCCTCACCGGCGCGGGCTGCTTCCACGCCCGCGTTGAGAGCGAGAAGATTGGTCTGGAAGGCGATTTCGTCAATCACCCCGATAATGTTGGAAATCTGGTTGGCGGATGTCTCTATGGCTTCCATGGCATTAACAGCATTCTGGACAATTTCGCCGGATTTTTCCGCCCCGCTGCGGGCGCGGGTCACGATCTGGCCCACCTCTTCGGCGCGGTGGGCGCTGTCTCGCACCGTTGTCGTCACCTCTTCCAGTGCCGCTGCGGTTTGCTCAACCGAGGCGGCCTGCTGTTCTGTACGGCGTGCAAGATTATCAGCCGAGGCGCGGATTTCCATGGCACCGCCATCAATCTGTCTGGCGTTTTGGCCAACGGCAGCCATGGCGTCGTGCAGCTTTGCCACTGCTGCGTTGAAGTCGAAGCGCAGCCGCTCAAGATCACCGGCAAAAGGTGTCTCGATACTATGGGCCAGATCACCATCGGCAAGCCTGCCAAGTCCATCGGCCAGCGCATGTACCGCAAATGACACCTGTTCTGCTTCACGTGCCTTTACGGCTTCGCGGTCGCGCCGTTCCTGTTCACTCATCGTGCGGGTGGAGTCGGCCTCGTGTTCCAGACGAACCCGCTCGATAGCGTTGTCACGGAAGACAGCGACCGCCGCACCCATCTGGCCGATCTCATCGCCGCGCTGCACGCCGGGAATGGCGGCGGACACGTCGCCGCCGGCCAGCTTGCTCATCGCCGTGGTCATCTGCACCACAGGACGCACCACCAGGGTCGAGAGCACCAGTGCGAGAATGCCGACCATGGCGATCACGCCAATCACCGTGGCAATGACCGCGGCAAGACGGAACTCGCCAATCGCGGCATAGGCCTTTGCCTCATCCACCACCAGCGCCAGATACCAGCCATCGACCGGCAGGCCCTTGATCGGCATGAAGTTGACCAGCACCGGCTTACCGGCGAACTGGCTTTCCACCAAGCCACCACCGATTTTCGGTGTTTCAGCCGGAAAGACATCCGAAAGCGTTTTTGTCACCAGTGCCTGATCCGGATGAACCAGAATCGTGCCATTGCCGTTGACGAGGAAAGCCGAACCCTTGCCGCCAATATCAACGGCCTTGATCAGGCCAACCAGTGTTTTCAAGGAGAAATCGCTGGCAGCGACGCCATATAATTGGCTCTCTCTTTTTACCGGCACCGCCGCACTTAGGATCAACTGACCGGTCGATGCGTCGGTATATGGCTCTGTCAGCACGACCTTATTGGCCTTGACCGCGCCTTGATACCAGGGACGAATGCGGGGATCATAGCCTTCCGGCAGAGGCTGGAACGGAACCGAGGTAAACTTGCCATCCGCCTGATGGCCGACATAGGTGGACATGAATTCGCGCAGCAGCACCGGATTGTCAAATTCGGTCAAAATTCCCTCTGGCGTGCCGATCTTGCCAGCAGCCTGGCCAGCGAATTCCGTCAGCATCACGCGGGCATTCAGCCAATTGGCAATGCTTTCTGATGCTTGCAGGCCGGAAGAATTGATTTCCTCCGCCACAGTCTTGCCAATGGTCGAGCGCTGAAGATTATCAATATAGAGCGAAAATCCACAGAGGACCAAGACAACAGCCGCACATGCAGCGATCAGAATCTTGGACATCAGGTTCAAATTTCTGGCCATATGAAATATATCCTGACACCGAAACTGCGCATGTGAAGACACCCCAGCGCCCCACGCGGTCGGCAGTTTAAATTGAGTTTATAGCATGATGCGAAACACCGAATCGGCACTGTGCTCTCGCGGTCGTTTCAGCATCGGCTGTTTCGAAAACCGGTTTCCACTATGCGGTCCGGCGCTACATAAATCCACGCCATCATAAGCCCTGACTGATTGGCAATGTCAGCGTGTCAAATTGATCTCGAAACTGTCGTGAAGGATATAAAAATTCCTTAATCGAATATGACATTCCAATGAATATTTAAACGGAAGTCCATTAAGATCTTCTATTTACAGTTGATTTTAGATTTTTTAAATTATTATTTAAATATAGTCTTCGTTTTATGTTTTCAGGAGAGGATGCTCTTGTTTTGTTTGTATAGCCGCAAGCCATCGTGTTGTTCAGTGGATATTCATAGGTTTCTGCTAGAGTTTTTTTGGGGAAGCCTGTTTCCACTGTTTTGCGGCCTGTCTATTCGGGAGGGAAAGATGCGAGGCTTATTGATTGCCATAGCGATGATCGCTGCGGCGCCAGCGGCTCATGCCGCAGACCGACCCGGCACTGAACCCTCTACCAGGGTACCTCTCCTCCAGCTTGCCCAGGCACAGCCGGATACGATCAACCGCAACATTCCACAGCAGGGCGGCCCCCAGCAGGGCGGTAATGTCCGTCCGCCGCGCTATGTCTGCATTATCAAGCCACCGGCCAGCGATGCGGGTGCGGGGCGGTATTCTTGCCCGGCCAGTCCGGGCCGGGTCGGGGAGAGCTGCCGCTGCGCCAACGCGGTTGGTAGCGGCAAGCTGCGGCAGTATTGATCATCATCGGATGAAGACCGTCAGCCCTTGGTGAGCGCCACCACCACTTCGACATGCGGCGACCAGAGGAATTGGTCGATGGGTGTGACGGCGGTTATGCGGTAGCCGCCGGCCATCAGGATCGACAGGTCGCGGGCCAGCGTCAAAGCATTGCAGCTGACGGCGACGATGGTTTTCACCTGCGAGCGAGCGAGTTCCGCGCATTGTTCCTCGGCTCCGGCCCGTGGCGGGTCGAAGACCACGGCGTCCAGCCCCTTCAGTTCCGAAACCATCAGCGGGCGGCGAAACAGGTCGCGCTTTTCGGCCTTGATCGGCTTCAGGCCCTTGGTGTTGCGGGCGGCCAGATCCAGCGCCTTCACCGCCTTTTCGTCGGATTCGACAGCAAGAACCTGGGCCTGGCGGGCCAGTCTCAGGGCAAATGTGCCGATCCCGCAAAACAGATCCGCCACCCGCTTGGCCTTACCGACATGGTCGAGGACCAAGGCGGTCATGGCCTCTTCGGCCTGGCGGGTTGCCTGGGTAAAGGTGCCGGGCGGCATGGCGACCAGCGCCCCGCCGAAATCCAGCATCGGCTTATGCGGCTCGATGACAATTTCGCCATTGACGGAAACGCGGGCCACGCCGCGCATTTTCAACACGACTTCGGTAATCGCCCGGCGCTCGCGGTCCGGCAGGCCGCCCCGCACGCCATCAAGCGACACGTCCAGCCCGGTGGTGGTTTCCGTCACCGTCATGCGGAAATGATCCGATCCGGTGGCAATCGCCGCTCCGATGGCGCGCAGGTCATCCAGCCGGGCGAGAATGCCCGCGGATGTGACGGGACATTCTTCCAACTCGACAATATGGCGGGATGCGGCCTGGTTGAAGCCGATCAACAGGCCCTTTTCGCGTTTGCGGGCCGTGAACACCAGCCGCCGCCGTTCGCCGGGGAAGGCCTCGACCAGAGGGTTTACCTCGGTCTCGATGCCCTTGGATTTCAGCGCCGCGATCAGCGTCGAACGCTTGAATTCATTATAGGCGGATTTTTCCATGTGCTGAAGCGAACAGCCGCCGCAGGTTCCGCCGACCCCGTCAGGGCCGAAATGCCGACAGACTGGCTCGATCCGCTCCGGCGAGGCCGAGGCAATCGACATGATCGTGCCCTGATCCTTGACGCGGGCCACGGCCACCCGCTCGCCGGGCAGGGAAAACGGCACATAGACCGGGCCGTCCGCACCATTGGCAATGCCATCGCCCTGGGCGCCGAGGCTGTTGATCGTTAGGGTTTCGGTGCTCATTCTGCGTCCTCAGGCTGTTCTTCAGGCTTTCGCCCTGCCAGCAGGAATTCCACATTGCCATCGCCACCGGCAATCGGCGAGGGGATCAGGCCAAGGCTTGTCCATCCCATGTCTTCGCTTAACCAGCGTTCCAGCTCGGCGGCGACCAGCGGCGCGGTTTCCGGCTCCTTGAGGAGACCCGCCTTGCTGATGGCCTCACGGCCCGCCTCAAATTGCGGCTTGACCAGCAGCAGGCAATGGCTGCCTGGCTCGGCCATTTCGAGAGCAGGCACAAGCGCTAGTTTCAACGAAATGAAGGAGACGTCGGAGACCAGGAAGGTAAACTCCTGATTGCCGATATCCTCCGGCTCCAGATAGCGGGCATTCAGCCCTTCTATATTGGTGGTGCGGGGATCGCTTTCCAGCCGGGGATGAAACTGTTCATGGCCGACATCAATGGCAATCACATGAGCGGCACCGCGATGCAGCAGCACTTCGGTAAAGCCGCCGGTGGACGCACCGACGTCAAGACAGACATGGTCCTTTGGGTCGAGCTTGAAGTGATCGAGACCAGCCACCAGCTTCAGCGCGGCGCGCGACACATAATCCTGGGCCGGATCGTCGATTTCTATCGACACATCAGGGGAGAAGGTCAGGCTCGGCTTGGTCACCGTGCGGCCGTTCACCTTGACGCCGCCACGCTGCACGGCGTCGCGGGCGCGCGAGCGGCTGGCGAACAGATTGAGAGCAACCAGCAACTGGTCGAGACGTTGGGGTTCCGACGATTGGGAGCTTGGCGATTGGGGGTTTGGCGATTGGGTCATACCCCGTCAATGACGGTTTCCGCTGCGACTTGCAAGTCTCTTGCCCTTGTCAGGCTAGGTCGTAGGATCGCCGCCATCGCTTTGCGCGTTCCATAAGAGGAAAACTGCGGCAATTGGGCAAGGCTCGAACAGGGGCGGAAGGCTCACTCTCATACTTTCGGACAGGTGGTTTTGACACGTGTCAAATCTACACAGGCCCTCGGTTCGGAATTGGCGGTCAAATGTGTACATGTGCTTATTCACGGTACAGATGTAACACTTTTTTAGACCCACTGCGGCAATACTCGCCTCGAATGAAAGCCAGGGATGGTCTCCGGGCCTGAAAAGGTCTTGGCAAGGATGACGTCAAATAGCCGGATCGTGACATCCACGCCCGATGGGTTTGGATGCCTTTTTTGCGGCTTTGTGACGTTTCCCACCTGAGTATCGGCTTTCACATGGCGCGTGGCAATCGCCGCCGCCCAAATGCAGTGAGAATAGAAAGCGCGCCCCATGTCGTTTCAGGATTTGTCCCTCAGCAAAAAACTTTATCTGACCTTCGTCGCGATCATGGCGGGGTGCTTTGTTGCTTCTGCGGTTGTTTTTCTTCAGGGCAGACAGGTCAAGGCGGCGCTTGAGGAACACGCTCAGATCGAACAAGTCGGTTATGCCTTGGATTTGACGCTTCAGGCGATGCTGGAAGAGGCGGTCAATCAACGCGGCTATCTGCTATTGGGGTCCGACAGCACCTATAAGGCCGTCTTCGACAGCCGCGACAAAATGTTGAAATCCCTGGACGATGCCCGCACTGCCGCTGCCGGTCATCAGGCCGTTCAGTCCATGCTGGACGATATCAAGACGGCGGCCGACAGATTTCACACGCAATTGGTCTTGCCGCAGCTGGAAGCCCGCAAGAGCGGGAAGACGGTGGAAGAGATCACCCGTGTCTATGCGTCGAAGGGCGAACTGGATGCATTTCGCGATGCTGCCGCCAAGGCAAAGACCGTAGTGGTGGAAATGGGCAACGAGCAACGGGGAATCCAGCGCGATGCGCAGTCGCGTCTTGAACTGGCGCTGCTGGCCGGTTGCGCGCTGGCCGGCGGATTGGCTGTCTTGCTGATCTGGCTTCTGGCGCGTTCCATCGTCAACCCGATCACTGGTATGACTGTGGCGATGAGCAAACTGGCATCCGGCGACCACGGCGTCGATGTTCCCGCCATCAACCGGGGCGATGAGGTTGGCCGGATGGCAAAGGCCGTTTTGGTCTTCAAGGATGCGGCGATTGAAAAACTGCGCCTGACCGAGGAAGCCGATACCCTGCGCCGCCGCTCCGAGGATGAGCAGCAGGCCGCCCAGGCGCAGAAACAGCAGGAGTCCGACGAGATCTCGTTCGTTGTCGTGCAATTGGCGGAAGGGCTTTCGGCACTCGCCAACGGCAATGTCGCCCATCGCCTTACCATGCCCTTTGTCGAGCGGCTGGATGGGCTGCGGGTGAATTTCAACGAATCCCTTGCCAAGTTGCAGGCCGCATTGAAAACGGTGGGCGCCAATGCCCAGGCGATCAACGCCGGGGCGGCGGAAATCCGTGCGTCGGCCGACGATCTGGCCAAGCGGACCGAGCAACAGGCGGCCTCTGTGGAGGAAACCGCAGCCGCCCTTGAGCAGGTAACCCGCACCGTGAAAGACAGCGCCCGGCGCGCCGAAGATGTTGGCCAGCTGGTGGCCACCACCCGCACCGGTGCTGAACGCTCCGGCCAAGTGGTGAGAAACGCCGTGGCCGCCATGACCGAAATCGAGAAATCCTCCGGCGAAATCGGCAATATCATCGGTGTCATCGAGGATATTGCCTTCCAGACCAATCTCCTGGCGCTCAATGCCGGAGTAGAAGCTGCCCGCGCCGGCGATGCAGGTAAGGGATTTGCCGTGGTAGCACAGGAAGTGCGGGCCTTGGCAGAGCGCTCTGCCAAGGCCGCCAAGGAAATCAAGGTGCTGATCAGTGCATCCTCCGCCCAGGTTGGGGCAGGCGTGTCGCTGGTCGGAGAGACCGGCCGCGAACTGGAGCAGATCGTCACGGCTGTCCAGCACATCAGCGAAAATGTCACGGCCATCGTCACCGCTTCGCGGGAGCAATCGACGGGTCTCTCGGAGATCAACGTGGCCGTCACCGACATGGACAAGGGCACGCAGCAAAACGCCGCCATGGTGGAAGAGCAGACCGCAGCCAGCCATACGCTCGCCTCGGAAGCCGATGCGCTGATGGATCTGTTGCGCCAGTTCAAGCTGGAGGATGGTCCGGACATGGCGAAATATACCGCCTCGGCGGGTCCGGCTCATCCTGTCTCCAGCGCTGCATCGCAGCGTCCGGTTTCCTCTCCCGCTCGCTCGCTGGTTTCCAAGCTCGGCAAGGCCTTTGGGGGCGGCACAGCGGCAGCCGCCGTCAAACAGGAATGGTCGGAATTCTAGAATTTGTCTTGCAGTCCGTCCAATATCGCCGCTGGCCGTCTGCAAATGGCAATTTCTGCGCTTGAATGATGCAATCGCATTTCCGACGAAAAGCTGCTCCGCACTTTTCCTGGAATGCTTGTACTCACGTACATAAGTACGCTCCGTTCCGGCTCTCGGAATCACCATTTTCGTCAGACCAGCAGAAATTCTTGAACAGACTGTTAGGAAAAATCGGGCCCACGTTTCCCGAAGAGACACACTGAACCCAAAAGATAGAGGATGACGAGTTCAACTTCCCTGCCATTTTTAGAGCATCTTACAGAAAATCGGTTCCCATTTTTCGGTCCGATGCTCTTAGAAGGTGGAGGGGAAGCCCGAAACGCTGCGGGTCTTTCTCTCTCTGCTTGCACGCCTTGGGGAGGAGAAGGTGGGCTAGCGGCAAGACGGCAGCTCAAACGCAAAACCATTGCGTCGCGTGCTGCGTCTTCAGGACGCGCTGAAATGGAAAGGGCGTCTTCCTCCTTTCAGGTCTGTTCAACGCAGCATTGAGCGATGCAGCCGATGCTGTCGAGCCACCGCAATTGCCAGCGTGACAATCATCAGCATTGAAGGTTTGAAATCTTCGCTATCATTTTACAGTCGGGAGTTGATGGAGAAGGGCAAAGGCTTTTCCTTGGCTTCGACAATGAAAAGCCTTTGCCTGTCGTTCAGGAGTGTAAGCATTTTTCCCCTCGATACTCGTAGAACGTATCTTTTGATAGACGTCAATTTTACTGAGGTAGGATCACTCTCTCATTTTCCAGCGTTTTTTTAAATGATTCCAATCATTTGCTGGTCAAAATGCAAATTATAAGCGGTTTGATATGCATCGGCACATGGAGCGCAAAATTGATTTTTGTCAAAGTTAAATTGTAAAGTGAAAGTAACTAAATGAGCATAAATAAATATTCAGCCATGAATAATATTTTATGTTTCAACTTGGGGATGCGGAAAATATGTTTCATGTATAGGGAATGCGACATATCCAAAAATTGAAATAAAAAACATTATTCGCGTCTGGGTAGATTATATACTAGGCATATTCATATGTATTTTCTTCAATGTTTAGCGGTTGTGCTTCTCGATGATGCGAATGTATTTATATTATTATAGATTTTTTAATGCATATACAATAAAACTAAAAACCAAGTGACGCGTTGCAATCAAGGGAGGGGGATTCCCAGGATTGTGGTTATCCCGGCATGATGCTGGACTGTCGCCCAAATAATCATGTTTTGAGATAGCAACGCCTCGCCTCTTGAAAGAATTCATCTCTTCAAGTTCGCGAATGAGGGAACTGGACGATGAAAATTCTGGATAATATACGGATCGTTGCAAAAATTGGACTGACATTTGCAATCTTGCTTGCTGTCAGTCTTGTTGTGAATGCGGTCAGCTGGCGTTCGCTCTCCCATCAGGAAGAGTCGTCTGGCTGGACTGTGCATACCTATGTCGTGCTGCAAAAGATGGATGCCATTGTTGCGTCGATGGTCAATCAGGAAACTGGTATTCGGGCTTACCTTCTGTCGGAAGCGGATGAAAAATTCCTTGAGCCGCAAAAGGCTGGCTTGAAGAGCTACGCCGATGCCTATGCGGCTGTTCGCGGCCTGACCTCTGACAATCCGGTCCAGCAGAAGCGTCTCTCCGATCTCGATGCGTTCGTTCAGGAATGGCAGGCCAAGGTCGTGTCAAAGGAACTTGCCCTGATGAAGGACCCGGCCACCCGGGAGCAGGGCCGCCAGCTGGAAATTTCCGGGGCGGGCAAGACCTATATGGATGGCATTCGCGCCAAGGCCAAGGAGATTGCCGATGAGGAAAGCGCGCTTCTCAGCGTGCGCCAGAAAGCTGCCGAGGAAGCCGCTTATGACGCCCGCCGCAATATCCTGATGGGCAGTGCAACGCTTGTCTTGTTGATCGGTTTCTCGCTTCTGCTCCTCAACAAGGGCATGATTGCGCCGCTGGCCCGGATCACCGCCTCAATGCGTGCGCTTGCAACCGGCGAGACAGCAATTGATATCCCGGGCATTGGTCGCCGCGACGAAGTCGGTCATATGGCCGATGCGGTTGAAGTATTCCGCAAGAACGCCATTGCCAATCGCGAGTTGGAAGAGCAGGCAACGGTCAACCGCCAGCAAACGGCACAGACCCAGGCTGCCCATCAACAGCGCGCGGAGCAGGAAGCGGCCAATCTGCGATTTGCAACGCAGACACTTGGCGAAGGCCTGAAGCGCCTGGCGCAGGGCGACGTATCCTTCCAGCTCAACGATGCTTTCGCCGCTGAATATGAATCGCTGCGCCAGGATTTCAACGCCTCGCTGGAACAGCTTGGAACGACGCTCGGCTCTGTTCTCCAGACCGTCGAAGGTATGGAAAACGGCACCCGTGAAATTGCCGATGGCACGAATGATCTGTCCAAGCGGACCGAGCAGCAGGCCGCAGCCCTGGAAGAAACAGCGGCGGCGCTTGACCAGATCACCGTCAATGTGACCAATTCATCGCAGCGCACAGAAGAGGCCCGCTCTGTGGCGATTACCGCCAACCAGAACGCCGTGCGGTCGTCGGAAGTCGTCAATCAGGCCGAAAACGCCATGAAGCGGATTGAGGAAAGCTCGCAGCAGATTTCCAACATCATCGGCGTGATCGATGAAATCGCCTTCCAGACCAACCTTCTTGCACTGAATGCCGGTGTCGAGGCAGCGCGTGCCGGTGAAGCCGGTAAGGGCTTTGCGGTGGTTGCCCAGGAAGTGCGTGAGCTGGCGCAACGGTCTGCCCAGGCTGCCAAGGAAATCAAGGGTCTGATCCAGAACTCCTCTTCGGAAGTCGATAGTGGCGTCAAGCTGGTGCGTGAAACCGGTGTTGCCCTGAAGTCAATCGGCGATCACGTGGTTCAGATCAACCAGTTGATGGAGGCAATCGCTACATCGGCAAGGGAACAGTCCACCGGTCTTGCCGAAGTCAATTCGGCGGTCAACCAGATGGACCAGACGACGCAGCAGAATGCGGCCATGGTCGAGCAATCGACCGCCGCTGCTGCAGCTCTTGCCACCGAAGCCAACCGTTTGAAGACGCTTGTCAGTCAGTTCCAACTTGCGGGTCGGAGGTCATTTGCCGGACATCCGGCAGTTGCCAGCCCATCGCAGCGTCCGGTTGCTTCTCCCGCCCGTGCTCTTGCCTCCAAGATCGGCAAGGCCTTCGGCGGAGGTGCATCGTCCGCCGCCGTGAAACAGGAATGGTCGGAATTCTGATCGAACTGTCCACCATGCTTGGTGGGTGTAAGTCAACAAAACGCCGCTGGCTTAATCGTCAGCGGCGTTTTGGTATTTAACACTATCCGGAGTATCGTCCGCTGAAGGGCTGCCGATGCTATCTTTAAGCCAGGCTATCCTGGGCCAGGGCATCAAGTGACAGCGCCGTGAACACCGTTGAAACGATACCCTTGGCGTCGAGGCCTGCCTTTTCATACATGACGTCAGGCTTGGCCTGATCCATCCATAGATCTGGCAGAACCAGACTGCGAACTTTCAGGCCGTGGTCGAGAAGACCCTCATTGGCCAGCATATGCAGGACCTGAGATCCGAACCCGCCAACAGCACCTTCCTCGACCGTGATCAGCACGGCATGGTGGCGGGCAAGCTGGCGGATCAAGTCGAGATCGAGCGGCTTGGCAAACCGGGCATCGGCCACAGTCGTCGGCAGGCCAGCGGCATCGAGATCTTCCGCTGCGACAAGACATTCAGCCAGCCGCGTCCCGAACGACAGCAGCGCCACTTTCGAGCCTTCCTTGATGATCCGGCCCTTGCCGATTTGCAAAATCTCGCCACGCTCCGGCATCTGGATACCAACGCCTTCGCCGCGTGGATAGCGGAAGGAAATCGGACCCTCATCATAGGCGGCGGCGGTGCGCACCATATGCTTCAGCTCTGCTTCATCCGCTGCCGCCATCACCACGAAACCGGGCAGGCTGGCCAGAAAACCGGTATCGAACGATCCAGCATGGGTCGGACCATCAGCGCCGACGAAACCGGCGCGGTCGATAGGAAAGCGTACCGGCAGACCCTGAATTGCCACGTCATGCACGACCTGATCGTAGCCGCGTTGCAGGAAGGTGGAATAGAGCGCGCAGAACGGCTTGTAGCCTTCGGCAGCAAGGCCGGCGGCAAAGGTCACGGCATGCTGTTCGGCAATGCCGACATCGAAGGTCCGATCCGGGAACAGGGTTTTCAGCTTGTCCAGCCCGGTGCCGGATGGCATGGCGGCGGTAATGCCGACGATCTTGTCGTCATGGCGGGCCTCTTCCACCAGTGCGTCGGCAAACACGGCGGTATAGCTCGGCGCATTCGGTTTGGCCTTGGCCTGGGTGCCGGTGATGACATCGAAGGTATTGACGCCGTGATATTTGTCGGCAGCGGCCTCGGCAGGCGCATAGCCCTTGCCCTTCTGCGTCACCACATGGATCAGCACAGGCCCCTTGGCGTTGTCGCGCACATTGCGCAGCACCGGCAGAAGGTGATCGAAGGAATGGCCGTCAATCGGGCCGATATGGTAAAAGCCCATTTCCTCAAACATCGTGCCGCCGGTCACATAGCCGCGTGCATGTTCGACGGCGCGGGTGATGGCCCGGTCGATATTCTTGCCGAGATAGGCAGTGAGTTTCTTGCCGATTTCGCGCATGCCCATATAGGTGCGCCCGGAGGCGAGCCGCGCCAGATAGGCACTCATCGCGCCTGTTGGTGGGGCAATCGACATGTCGTTGTCGTTGAGAATGACGATCAGCCGCGCGTCCAGCGCGCCAGCATTGTTCAGCGCCTCAAAGGCCATGCCCGCCGACATGGCGCCGTCGCCGATCACGGCGATGACCTTGCGGTCGGTCTGGCCAAGCTCGGCTGCCACAGCCATGCCAAGGCCTGCCGAAATAGACGTGGAGGAATGCGCGGCGCCAAACGGATCGTATTCGCTCTCAGTGCGCTTGGTAAAGCCCGACAGCCCATGTTCCTGGCGCAGGGTGCGGATGCGCGCCCGCCGCCCGGTCAGGATCTTGTGCGGATAGCATTGGTGTCCGACATCGAAGATCAGCCGGTCTTCTGGGGTGTTGAAAACCTTGTGGATGGCGAGCGTCAGTTCCACCACGCCAAGCCCGGCGCCCAGATGTCCGCCGGTCACCGACACGGCATCAATCATCTCGTCGCGCAGTTCACGCGCCACTTGCGGCATGTCCTTGTCTTCGATCTTGCGAAGGTCGGACGGAAACACGACCTGATCCAGCAACGGCGTGTTTGGCTTCGATGTCACAGGCTCCAGCCTCTTTCTCTCTTCATTCAGACTATCGGCTGCACAAGTTTCCTCCCGAATGCACTGCACGGCCTGAATGGTCCATGAATGGGGGAAATCATACAGTATTCAATGTCATTTCCCGCAAATCCTGTTGGTTTCCCAGGCGCTGAGCGCCGCTGTCAAACAGGAGGTCCAGGTTCATGATTGGGCAGATCCAGCAAAACTGCCCTATTGATGCATATAGGACTTAAATGTCCTTCGGCAAAGGGAGAAACGCATCTTCCTTGCGGCGGGCCTGCCAGGATCAGGCCTATTCCTTGTCCAGCGGCTCGGCACCAACAGGCTTGCCGGCCCGGTCCAGCCGGATTTTTTCGATGCGGTTTTCAGCGGCCGAGAGCAGTGCCTCGCAATGTTTCTTCAGCAACTCGCCGCGCTCGTAAATCGAGATGGATTCGTCGAGCGCCACATCACCGCGCTCCAGCCGGGCCACGATGCTTTCCAGTTCGGCCACGGCCTTTTCAAAGGAATAAGCTGCAATATCGGTGGCGGCAACGTCGGTCATACTCAACCCTTCATCAATCTCGAAATATGCATGCCAGCCGATTCGGCCAAGCCTTCCAGATCATAGCCGCCTTCCAGCAGGCTGACGACCCGGTTTTTGGCAAAGCGGTCGGCCACTTCCATCAGCCGCCCGGTTGCCCAGTCGAAGTCCTCGCCAACCAGATTGATCTGCGCCAGCGGGTCGCGGTGATGGGCATCAAACCCGGCGGAAATCAGGATGAGATCCGGGGAAAAATCATTGAGCGCCGTCAGCACCCGCGATTTGAACGCTTCGCGGAAATGGTCCGAGCCGCTATTGGCCGAGAGCGGCGCGTTGACGATGGTATTGTGCGGCCCGACCTCATCCTTCTTGCCCGTCCAGGGATAAAGCGGCATCTGGTGGGTGGAACAGAACAGCACGGATGGATCGTCCCAGAAAATATCCTGGGTGCCATTGCCATGATGCACATCCCAATCGACAATGGCGACCCGCTCGACACCATAGACCTGCTGGGCATGGCGGGCAGCAATCGCTACTGTATTGAACAGACAGAAGCCCATCGCCTTGGTTTTTTCCGCATGATGGCCGGGCGGACGGCCCGCCACGAACACATTGTCGGCGGCACCCGTCATCACATCGTCCACAGCGGCCATCGCCCCGCCGATGGCGGTCAGGGCGCATTGCAGGCTTTTCTGCGAGGCATAGGTATCGGCCTCCAGCTGGTTGATCCGGTCGTCCTCCTCCGGCACCTGCCGCATGACAGCGATGAAATGCTCTTCGGGATGGGCCAGCATGACAGCATCCTCATTGGCCTGCTGGGCCTGATGGCGCTCCAGGGCGGAAAAATTCGGATGCTCCAGGGCGATATTCAGCGAGCGCAGCCGGTCTGCCCGTTCAGGGTGGCCTTCCGGCGTGTTGTGTTCCAGAAAGATCGGGTTTTCATAGAGCCGGGTTGTCATGACGCATCCTCCTGTCGCACCAAACTTGCGCGACCAATCTCTTTTCCATTACATGAGCGATCACGGCATGGAGGGCAAGGGCAATGGCGAAAAGAGAACGGCTGGACGTGACCGAAACGGTGATCGGCCTGCGCGATGTCGGCATGGGGGGACGGTTGAGCAACAGCGCGCTGCTGGCGCTGTGCGAAGAAGCGCTCCATCGCTTCTGGCAGGCTCGGCCCGCAGACGATCAGGAGCCGGAGTTTCGCGCCACCAAATTCGAGGCGCGGCTTTTTGAAATGCTTGGACCGGGCGACCCGCTGCGCTTCACCGTGCAGGTGGACAAGATCGGCGGCAAATCCGTCGGCTTCGCCATTGCGGTTGAAAGCGGCAAGACCCGCGCCGCCGATGTCGAGATCACCTGGACAGCTGTGAACAAAGACAGTGCCGAACCGGTGGCGCTATCGGAAGCGCTGAGGGATTGGCTGTATCAGTGGTTGCCATAATCATCAGTCTGTCATCCATAACCCGGGCCGCTGTTTTGCTTTGCGAATGCGATACGCGGGAATGATGACAGACGTTTACACCCGCTTCGGCAGAAGCGGATAGCCGACCATCACGGCGCGGGCGGCGAGTGCTGCGATGGCGGCCTTGATCAGGTCGCCGGGCAGAAAGGCGAGCGAGCCGATCAGCACCTTGTCGATCGGGGTGCCGGCCACAAAGCTCCACCATGGCATGCCGCAGGCATAGACTACGCCGATACCGCCGATGATGCTGGCGGCAAAGAAGCCGATCGTCTGGCCGCTGGCGGTGGAGGAGGCACGGGCAAAACGTTCAGCCATCAGGCCGGTGACGAAAGCGCCGAGAATCCAGCCGAAAATATAGCCGCCGGTGGCGCCAAACAGCGCGTTCAGACCGCCGTGGCCGCCCGACAGCACCGGCAGGCCCATGGCGACCAGCAGCACGAACAGCGCATAGGCCAAGGCCCCGCGCTTGGCGCCGAGGATGCAGCCAGCCAGCATCACGCCCATAGACTGAGCGGTGATCGGTACCGGAATGAAGCCGAGCGGCACGGGCGGAATAAGCCCGAGGACAACGACGATGGCGGCAAACAGCGCAATCAGAACCAGGTCTCGCGTGGTCATGGTGATCTCCTCATCAGTCTGTTCTCTTTTCGTGACGGCGAATGCCGCGGGCGTCAATGGCCTCGGCGATGGAATCGGCCTCTTTCAAGGCCAGAATAAACAGAGGTCCCAGCATCCGGTGCAGCCGCACGGGAATGCCACGTGCTTGATGTGCGGCCTTCAGCGCCTCATAGCGGTCTGCGATGTCAGGCACGAAGCGCAGTGTCAGCCCCAACGCCAGGCTGATATCGGCGGCCCGGACCAGACCCAGCCGATCAAGCGGGGCGAGCAGCCGGTCAAGCGTCTCCATGTAGGCGCCAAGCGAGGTCGTCGCGGTAATGGCGCAGGCGAGAAACAGGATGGCGAGTAGCCGCAGTGTTAGCGTTGCCGAGGTTATAAGATCAAGCGCATAGATGTTGAACAGGCCAAGCACGGCAATGCTGATCAGCATCGGGCGGATGCGCCGCAAAGCCGCCCGCGCGCCAAGCCCCAGGCTGAAATAGAGCGCGCCGGTGACGCAGGCTGCAGTGGCCTGGAGCGGCATGGACAGGCTGAAGGCAAGGCCAAGGCCAAACACCAGCAGAATGGCCAGTTTCGCCCCGACCGGCATCCGGTGTAGCCAGCTATTGCCCTCGACATGAAGGCTGTTCAACATGCGGCGATCTCGCGGTAGCGGGCAATAGCCTCGCTTGCTGGGCCATCGAAGGCAAGCTTGGCGCGGTGAAACACCAGTACCCGCGAAAACCCGGCGATCAGGTCGAGATCATGGCTGATCACCAGCGCCTGTTCCTCCAGCGCCTCGATGGTGCCAGCCACCAGCGCCCGGTTTTTCAAATCGAGCTGGTTGGTCGGTTCATCGAAAATCACCAGATCGGGCCGAGTGACGAGAACAGCGGCCAGCGCCGCCAATTGCAGCTCGCCACCGGATAGTTCATGCGGGCGGCGGCGCAGCAGATGGGTTATGCCGAGCCTTGCCGCAACGCTGTCCACGGCCTCGTCCAGTGCCTTGCCTTTCAGCCCACGTGCCTTTGGCCCCATGGCAATATCCTCACCGATCAGCGGCAGGATGATCTGATTGGCCGGGTTCTGGAAGATGAAGCCGGTGCGTGCCTGCACGGCCTTGGCGTCTTTTACCGTGTCCAGCCCATCCAGCGTCACATGGCCAGCACTCGGCTTGACCAACCCATTGATCAGCCGGGCAAAGGTGGATTTGCCTGATCCATTCAGGCCGATGACCCCGATCCGCTGTTCGCCGAAGGTGATGGTCAGCGGTTCGAGCGCCACATGGCCGTCGAAACTGGCGCTGGCCTGATCGAAATGGATCTGCACGATGTCGTTACCCTGCGTTGACTGCCCTGTTCTATAGCCCGCAGACCGACAAAGGCAAATCCGGGTTTTTACCATTTACAGCCGCCTTGCGATTTGATCGGATGGGTTATCCGACCCATTCCCGAAGGAACCGCCCGTGACCTCATCCTTTCATCAGCCTGTCGATGCCGCTGAAGTGCCGCGTTTTGCTGGACATGCCACCTTCATGCGTCTGCCTGCCGTGACCTCGGCTGAAGGGCTTGATATCGCGCTGATCGGCATTCCCTGGGATGGCGGCACCACCAACCGGGCCGGCGCCCGCCATGGACCGCGTGAAGTGCGCAACCAATCCAGCCTGATGCGCCGGGTGCATCATGTCTCAAAAATCGAGCCGTTCAGCCTTGCCAATATTGCCGATGTGGGGGATGTGACCGTCAACCCCATAGACCTGATGCTGGCGCTTCAACAGATAGAAAACGGCGTGGCGGCAGTTGTCGCTGCCGGTGCGCTGCCGCTCTGCGCCGGGGGCGATCATTTGACGACACTGCCGGTGCTACGGGCGGTGGCGAAATCGCGGCCGGTCGGGCTCATTCATTTTGATGCCCATTCCGATACCAATGACAGCTATTTCGGCGGCCAGCGCTTTACCCATGGCACGCCCTTTCGCCGCGCCATCGAGGAAGGGCTGCTTGATCCGAAACGCATGGTGCAGATCGGCATTCGCAGCTCCAATTACGAAGTCGATGAACATCAATGGGCCAAGGACCAGGGTATTCGCATCATCTATATGGAGGAGTTCGTCGCCCGCAGCGCAGCAGATGTGATGGCGGAAGCCCGCGCCATTGCCGGTGATGGCCCGACCTATGTTAGCTTCGATATCGACTGCATCGATCCCTCGATGGCGCCGGGAACCGGCACACCGGAAATCGGCGGCTTCCTGACCCGCGAAGTGCAGGCCATGGTGCGGCTGCTGGAGGGCGTCAATATTGTCGGTGCCGATGTGGTGGAAGTCGCACCTCCCTTCGATGTCGGTGGCATGACGGCGCTGGCCGGTGCAACCATGATGTTTGAACTGCTCTGCATCATGGCCAAGGCGGTGGCGGATCGGCGATGAAAGCACTTTTCAAGAGAAAGCCATCTTGAACAAAAAGAGAACATACCCTATCGTCAGCTTATGGCGATAGGGATAGACAACAGCACAGCACGGCGGATTTTTCTGGAGCGGCAGGGGCTTTCCCGGCCACCGGGGCGAGCGTTGAGCCGTCAGGGCCTGCTGGCGCTGATTACCGATCTTGGCTTCGTGCAGGTGGATAGTATCGGCACGGTGGAGCGGGCGCATCACCAGATCCTGTTTTCGCGCCACCAGACGTACAAACGCGAAGATCTGACCGCTTTGCTGGAGCAGGACAGGCTGCTGTTCGAGCATTGGACCCATGATGCTTCGATCCTGCCTTCAGCTTTCTTTCCTTATTGGAAGCATCGGTTCCGGCGCGAAGAAAGCCTGATTCTGGAGCGCTGGCGAACCTGGCGCGAGCCGGGCTTTGAGGCGGCTTTCGAGGAAACCTACCGGCGGATTAACGAGGGCGGCCCGGCCTTGTCGCGGGACATGAAGGAAGGCGACCATAAATCCGGCGGCTGGTGGAACTGGCATCCGTCGAAAACCGCGCTCGAATTTCTCTGGCGTACCGGCAAGCTATCGATTTCTGGTCGGGAGAACTTCCAGAAGATTTATGATCTGACGGAGCGCTGCATTCTTCCGGACCATTTGCAGGCCGAGGTGACGCAGGAAGCGTTCATCGATTGGGCCTGCCGCGAAGCGCTGATCCGGCTAGGCTTTGCCACGTCAGGTGAAATCGCCGCTTTTTGGAACCTTGTCAGCCCGCAGGAGGCAAAACTCTGGCTGGAGACTCATCGCGCTGAGCTTGAGGAGATCGAGATTGCCCCCGCCGATGGCGGAAATCCGCGCCCTTCCTTTGCGCTGGCGGATTGGCTGGAAACACTGACCACTCCACCAGAGCCACCCGCCCGCATCCGCGTCCTCAGTCCTTTCGATCCGCTGATCCGCGACCGGGCCCGCACCGAACGGCTATTCGGCTTCTTTTACCGGATCGAAGTCTTTGTACCCGAACCGAAACGGCAATATGGCTATTATGTCTTTCCGCTGCTGGAAAATGACCGACTGATCGGCAGGATCGACATGAAAGCCAATCGCAAGGCCGGCACGCTGGACGTGAAGCGGCTATGGTTGGAGCCTGGTATCAGGCCATCGACCGGACGGTTGGAAAAGCTTGACCAGGAATTGGCAAGACTTGCGCGATTTACCGGGGTGGAGGCGGTCGTGTATGGTGATGGCTGGCTCAGTTCTTGATGGGCTGTCCGGCACGATCCGTCAGGGTTTTGACGAAATTGACCTTGGTCACGACCATGTCTTTGTCGCTGTAATGGACAATTTCGTTGGCGGAGCGGGTGCCGACCACCAGATAGACGCAATCCGCATTGGAGCGGTTTTCCAGGCAATGGCCAAGGGGAACACCGGCCTTGAACGTTGCGGCATCGCCCGGGTTCATCTCGGTGACCACATCGCCTTCAAGCAATGTGGCAGTCCCCTGGAGCATATAGAGGAATTCGTCTTCCTGTTCATGCCAGTGCTTGTGAGATGAGCGGGAGCCGGGCGGCAATGTTTCCAGGAGCGCGCCGAATTGCGTCAAGCCGCCTGCATCGCTTAAGCGCCTTGCGCTATAGGGCCCAAGCTCGGCGTTAATACCTTCCGCGGTTCCAATATCCAACGGCGCGTTTTCGGCTTTGATAACAGGCATGGTTCCCTCAACCGTTTTGCAGCTGTTCCATACCGATAGATAACGCAAAAAGGGGTGTGCCGCCACACACCCCTCTTTCGCGTAGCCATGGCTGAACCGTGGCTACTCCTCGTCCGTATCCATATATTCCAGATAATGCGCTTCGATCTGTTGGATCGGAGACGCCGCTTTTGCCTCGTCGATGGCCGTCGAGGCGCTGGTTTTTACGCCAGCTGTTTTCTTGCTTGAATCCAGGCTCCAGAGCGCGTTGGCCAGGGAGGCGGATAACAGTGTGCTGGTGGAGTTTCCACCGGCAGAGCGCGAGCGGGGCGTGGTCGCAGACTCTACTGCAACATCCTCAACGCTTGACGCGCCATGAATGTAGCGGCTCTGATACTGTGAATTGCCAAGGCTGCTGTCGATCCTCATCGCAGGCCCTTTCTGTTCGCTTCGTTAACCCTTTATTAACGATCGAAGCTTGCGCGAGGCTTGCGTCAGGTCCGGCTTTTCCGAGAAATTGTGGAGCCACTAGGCATTTTCACTAGATCTAGTTTTATCAATATTTTCTACTGAAGAAAATAGGAATTTTCCGCCAATTCTGTTAGAATTTGTAAAGATCAATTCGAATTATACAACTATTCGGCGTTCGAGATCTGCAAGACTTGAACTATACTACGGTGGGAAGCTTCGCCGACAATGCCTTCAGGCAAAGCTCGAAAGCCGTCAGATCGCTATAGAGCTGGTCTGCTTGGGCCTGATGGGTAAAAATCGGCCCGCCCCGGCGTTCGATCCCGCCATGCAGCATAAGATTTTCGATCATATCGAAATCCTCCAATGACAGGCCATCCGGCCCGCGCTTGCGCTGGTCAGGACCGAGTGTCACCTTGCCCTGATAAAATCCGGCGGTGCGGGCATAGTGATTGTCGACGATATTGGTATAGGCAGCGACGAGCTTGCCCTGCGCGCACATATAGCCCAGCTCGAAAGCCGTGCCGGGATCGGCGGCAATGCCACGGAACGGCGTGAGATTGGCAATCACCCCATCGGCCCGGTTCATCATATCCTCATCGACGGCACTGATTTTCAATCCGAACTCATGCAAGGTCGGGGCTGGCTCAATGGAAATGTCGCCGGGGCAGATCGGCTCGAACCCATAAGCCCGCGTCATCTCAGCCTTGGCATCGAGCACCTCGCGGGCATCGGCTAGAAACACTTCGGGACCGGCGAGATAGAGCTTGAGTGACATGGATTGGGTTCCTGGAGAATTGTAGTTGTCGCGCGAGTTTTGCGCGGAACAGACTCTTACCTGCCACTGAGTCTGCCGAAAGGGTAGCACTTTTTCTGCCTATCCAGGGCTTTCGAGGCGGATGGTCGTCGCTCCTGATCCTGTATCCACCCCAGGAATATCCTACCTATTGGTCGCAACCCAGTTTTCCGGCAATGCATTCACAGGGTTTCCTGGAAAACGTTTTGCAGTCTCTTCTTTGACTTTTCGTTCCCGCCAAACAGGCCCTCCAACGTGCCACAAGGCCTCATCCGGGGAAAAGTCGGCAGTCAATCTTGCAGGAATGTGATACTCAGCATCCCACGCAGCCATCACCTCCAGCATTTGGATTGCCGGATCATCGATTGTCGTGTCATAGCTTGGAACCCCATCTCGCCAGACGGTGACCTTCAAGGTAAATTCAGGCCATTGGACGGTGGGCCTTGGAGCAGCGAGTTCGGAAACAGGAAAGCGCCCAAGCTTTTTCCATGCGCCGGAACGGAGCGCCCGAGTTATCGAGGAAGGAAAAACCATTATCACCGCCATGACGGGCGAATTGATAATGTTGTCTACTGTCGTGATCGTTCGATCATTGCGACGAAAAAATGCGATTTCCTTATCCGCATTGACTTGCCCGTAATAAATCCACTCCTGCCCGCCAGCTATGGCGTAGAGGGTTCCAGCTTTCATGTCGGCTCTGGCCTTGGGATTGCTTTCGAACATGACATCAAACATGTCTTGCCCGAAAAGCAAGGTCAATGACATACCCTCGGGCAGGCATCAGGAAATGTCCGCAGCGACATATGATTTACGCAATTTCGGTTTCCGAGATTTTGATGCCGAAGCCCTCCAGGCCGACGTAATGGCGTTCACGCGAGGCCATCAGCCGGATCGAGGTGACGCCGAGATCTTTCAGGATCTGGGCGCCGAGGCCGATTTCCAGCCATTCGCTTTCGCGCGTCTGGGCTTCCTGATGGGCCTCGCGGTCGTGCATGCCTGCCCTGGCCGTCGTGGAGGCGCCAACCCCGACGGAGCCTTCGCGTAGATAAACGATAATGCCGCGGCCTTTTTCTGCGATCCGTTTCAGCATGCTATCGATCTGGCGGGCACCGCCGAACACATCGGCACCGACATTTTCCAGATGCAGACGCACGGGAATATCGACGCCGTCGCGGATGTCACCAAATACCACCGCCAGATGCTGCATCGGGTCCCAGGGCAGGGAATAGGCATGGGCCTTGGCCGGGCCATAAGCCGTCTGGATCTCGAAGGTCGACATCAGCTGGATCAGGGTTTCCTTGCGCTGGCGATAGGCAATCAGGTCGGCGACCGAGATCTGTTTCAGCTTGTGCTTTTCGGCAAAGGCTGAGACCTGCGGGCCACGCATGACCGTGCCGTCGTCATTGACCATTTCCGAGATCACGCCGATCGGCGGCAGGTTGGCCAGTCGGCAGAGATCGACGGCTGCTTCCGTATGGCCGGACCGCATCAACACCCCACCTTCGCGCGCCACCAGCGGGAAAATATGGCCGGGGCGGACGAAATCGGCAGGACCAACATTGGGATTGGCGAGATTGCGCACCGTCAGCGTCCGGTCATCAGAGGAAATCCCGGTCGTGGTGCCATGCTTGAAATCGACGCTGACCGTAAAGGCTGTCGTATGGGCGCTGTCGTTTTCGGCGACCATGGCCGACAGGTTCAGCCGCTTGGCTTCCTCCTTCGGCATTGGGGTGCAGACGATGCCTGACGTATTGCGGATGATGAAGGCCATTTTCTCCGACGTGCAATGTACGGCGGCAACGATCAGGTCACCTTCGTTCTCGCGGTCGTCGTCATCGGTGACAATGACGATTTCACCGGCTTCAAAAGCCCGGATAGCGTCAACGACACGGGTCTGCTCATAGGTCATGATCGATTTCCTTACTTCAAACGACCGGTTTGGCCACGGTCGCGCAGATAATGATCCGCCAGCGCACACGCCACCATCGCCTCGCCAACCGGCACGGCCCGGATGCCGACGCAGGGGTCGTGGCGGCCCTTGGTGCGAATATCGACATTCCGGCCTTGCGAATCGATGGACTGGCGCTCGGTGACGATGGACGAGGTCGGCTTGATGGCAAACCGCGCCACAATGGGCTCGCCAGTGGAAATCCCGCCGAGAATGCCGCCAGCATGGTTGGACAGGAAAATCGGCTGCCCGTCATTGCCCATCCGCATCTGATCGGCATTTTCCTCGCCGGTGATTTCGGCGGCACCAAAGCCATTGCCGATTTCAACACCCTTGACGGCATTGATCGACATCAGCAGCGCGGTAATATCCTGGTCCAGCTTGGCATAGATCGGTGCGCCCAGCCCGGCCGGCACGCCTTCGGCCACCACCTCCACCACGGCACCGACCGAGGAGCCCTGCTTGCGGATCTGATCGAGATAGTCTTCCCAAACGGGAACGATCTTCGGGTCCGGTGCAAAGAACGGATTATTGCCGACCTCGGCCCAATCCCAATTGGCACGATCGATCTTGTGGGTGCCGATCTGTACCAGCGCGCCGCGAATGGTGACGCCGGGCAGAACCAGGCGGGCAATGCCGCCCGCTGCCACCCGCGCTGCCGTTTCGCGCGCCGAGGAGCGTCCGCCACCGCGATAATCTCGAATGCCATATTTCAGGTCGTAGGTATAATCGGCATGGCCGGGGCGATATTGCTGAGCGATTTCGCCGTAATCCTTGGATCGCTGGTCAGTATTGTCGATCATCAACGAAATCGGTGTGCCGGTGGTGATCATCGAGCCGTCGTCCTGCGGCATGACGCCGGAGAGCACTTTGACCAGATCGTCTTCGCGCCGCTGGGTGACGAACCGCGACTGGCCGGGCTTGCGCTTGTCGAGCCAGACTTGCAGGTCTTCGAGTGTGAATTTCAGGCCGGGGGGACAACCGTCCACCACTGCGCCAAGGGCTGGACCATGGCTTTCGCCCCAGGTGGTGACACGGAAAAGGTGACCGAAACTATTATGCGACATATGCTGAAACCGGGTCCGCTTTGCCAGGGGATAAGCCCTGCCTTTTACAAGGCCCCACTCTTAGTAGAAAAGCTGCGAGCGTGAAAAGCCTTTCTTTGCGGCAATGGCGCAAAAACCGGAAAAGCTTTGCGTGAATTGGGGTTTATGACGCCATCTGGCGGTCTGTCTGCAAGGCGAAACGGCCGAATTCCTCGAAGGGCAGTGGTTTTGCAAAAGCGTAGCCTTGCAAGAGGTCGCAGCCCAATTCGCGCAGGATCTGGGCATGGGCGGTGCTTTCGACGCCCTCGGCCACGGTTGCCACTCCAAGAGAGCGTGCAATGTCGATGATCGAGCGCACCATGGCCCGTTCCCGGCTGGAATTGAGCAGGGGCATCACCAGTTGCCGGTCGATTTTCAGCCGCTTGGGTTGCAGTTTCAAAAGGCTGATGATCGACGTGTGGCCAGTGCCGAAATCGTCGATTTCGATGTCGATGCCCAGCGCTTTGATCCGCTCGATATTGGTGGTGGCAATATCCTCGCTTTCATCGAGAAAGATCGATTCGACCAGTTCGAAGGAAATTTCACCGGGCGAAATGCTGAGGCCTTCCAGCGTCTCGATCAGCCCGGCATCATGCAGCCGACGGGACGAGACATTAACGGAAATCTTGGGGAGTTTCACACCCATGGCGGCCCAGCGCATCTTGTCCTTCAGCGCCAGTTCCAGCACGATCTGGTCGATACGTGCCATGACATTCAGGTCTTCCGCTACTTTCAGGAAGCTATTGCTGGGCAGGATGCCGCGGGTCGGATGCTGCCAGCGGACCAGCGCCTCGGCGCCGACCAGTTCCATGCTGTTGGCGCAGAATTGCGGCTGATACCAGGCGGTGATCTCGTCATTTTCCAGAGCGTGCAGCAATTCATCGGCGATACGCTTCGAGCTGACAATATTGGCCTGGAGATTTTCGGTGAAGAATTGGAAACAGTTGCGACCCTGCCGCTTGGCTTCATAGAGCGCCAGGTCGGCATTGATCAGGATCTTTCGGGCATCGGTTCGCAGTCCCTTGGCCTCGGCAATGCCGATGGAAACGCCGCAGCGACAGATGAAGCCTTCGAAATCCACGGGAACGTTGATGTCCTCGATGATGCGTTCGGCAAGCTCGGCGGCGGCCTTGGCATCGATTGGCCCATGCAACAGAACCACGAATTCGTCTCCGCCAATCCGCGCCACCAGATCGCCGCTGTTCATGTGGCGCGACAGAACCCGTGCCGCATTGACCAGCATGGCATCGCCTGCGGCGTGGCCCAGCGTGTCGTTGATTTCCTTGAACCGATCCAGATCGAGATGCAGGATGGTGAAGCGGCTTCTGTTTGCCTGGGACTGCCGCGTCAGGCTATCCAGGGCGATATCCAGCTTGCGACGATTGGCAAGGCCAGTCAGGGGATCATGCAAGGCATTGAATTCGATCCGGTTCTTGGTCAGTTCAAGCTCGATATTGCGCGCTTCCGCCTCGGCCTTCGCCGTGCGCAATTCTTCCGTCAGCAGCACATCGGCTGTCACATCGAAGCTGATGCCGATCAGCTTTTTGCGTCCGTTGCGGTCAATATGCACCTGGCCAACGGAGCGCACCCAGCGCGTCCCGCCCTTTTCCAGCGGCACCCTTTGGCTGGTGTTGAGGCGCGTATGTTGCTCTACAGCGTTGCGCGCGGCTTCCATCAACATCTCATGATCGTCTTTGTGAACCTTGCTCAACCATAGGGCGTCGGAGATGTGTCCGGTGGTGACCGGAATATTGTAGAGATGGCACATGCGTTCGTCCCAGACGGTGTGGCCTGTGGAAAAATCATGTTCCCAGACGCCGCAGCCATAGGAATCCAGCGCCAGTTCAAACCGATAGGACAGGCTTTCCAACTGCTGCTCTCGGATGGACAACTCGTCCAGGGCCAGTTCCAGCTCCGCATTCTTGATGTCGGAGCTCTCCTTGGCAGCTCGGAGGTCATTTTGCATGGCGACATCGGCAGTAATGTCCCAGACGAGACCCGTCACACGGTTATGCCCGGAGGCATCCGCATGGCTGCCGACGGAGCGCAAGGTGCGGATCGCGCCGCTCTCCAGCACGACCCGATAATCCTGGCTGTTTTCGCCTTGCTGGCAGGCCAGAACATGGGTTTGCGCCTTGGCGCGGTCTTCGGGATGCACTGTTTCCAACCAGCGGGCCATGTCCTGATCGATATCGCCGCCGCTGCCTGCTCCATGCAATTGTGCGGCACGGCTGTCCTGATGGAGGGTCGGATTGCCGGTTGCAAGTTCCCACATGCCGATGTTGGAACTGTCCATGGCCAGTTCGAAACGCCGGGTCAGCGCCCGGTACTTGTCTTCCATCTGCTTTAGCGCGCGCCGGCGTTTGGCGCGGGAGATGACAAGCACAGCTATGCCGCAGAGCGGGGCCGCAAAAGCCAGATCCACGGTAACCAGCGTCATGACGAAATTACTGTGATCCTGCGGTTTCTGCTGCCAGCCTGCACGGGGGCGGCCAAACACTTGCAGCGTCCCGCCTTGAAGCGCCATGGTCAGTATTTCCGGGTTTTCCCCGGTCATATTTTGCTCAGCCATGTTCTGCTTGGCCAAATCCGGCCTGGTCAAATCCTGTGCCGCGAGCGATGGGCTACCAAAAACAGTGCGCGTACCGGATGCGGTCTGCACCATGACGGCAATCTCGATAGCCGGTCCGTTGCCGATCGGAGCTGTGGCGCCATCGGCGATGGCAGACTGGATGAATTTGGCGGTATCCAGAATGGCACGGACATGGATAGGGGAGGGCGTCGCATCGGCGGCCGTGAGATCCAGTTGCAATTGCCCGTCATCCAGCATTCGCATATCCGTGTCCGAATCCGAACCGATCGTCATGCTGGTCTTGGGTGAGAGCCCTTGCTGCGTCCACACCTGTTCCACGACAGTGCCTCGGGCCAGCGCTAAAACTCGAAATTCTGGACGTTCCCTGAGAATACCGCGAACAAGCCCCTCCGTTTGCGGCGAGGCCAGTGCGCCTTCAAGCGGTGACAGTGCATGGGTAACGTGCCGGAGCGCGAAGAAATTCTCCTCGGTTCTTTGGGTCATCATCCCGCGGACCCGCTGCAGGTCCGCTTGGACTTGCCCGCGCAATTGGCTGCGGTAGTCGGTGATATTGAGATAACCGATATAGGCAAGCAGGCTTGTCAGCAGGACTAAAGCCAGGGCCAATAACACCATCGCCACATTGTTGGAACGGCGTGTTTGGACATCGGCGGGATTTGCGAATTCTGTCATTATCCTGCCATACACATTATACTAAGGCATCGAAGATGATCACACATCTTCGGCTTATAAGAATTTCTGATATCTCGCATGCAGCAGAGACGTTATATTCGGCCATTTATTCTGCCTGAAACATCTGATGCTATGCTTTGATCTTAGGTAATATGATATTGTAACGGTTGTTAATTTAGCATTTATATTAGTTGAAATCAGTGGAATTTAAAAGGTATCGTCAATAAAACGTGAGTGAAGGGATGGCGCTGTTCATGACTGGAACATTGGCGCAGGACAGTCTGCTGTGTTTAGCGGTGGGAATGCTTGCATCGGCCTTTATGGATGGCTCTTGATCTGTTGTTTGCCGTTTGTGTTTTTGGAAAAAGTATGCAGTAGAATTTACGTTGGGAAGTGGATACCGGTTTTCTGGCCGATGCTGCAGAGCCTTGGGATGAAATAAAAATTCTGGGTGGGAGACGCTACCCTCGACTATCGCGCCACGCTTTAATACCAAGTCATCGAAGATGCTCGTGCATCCTCACCTGACAAGAATTTCGAATATCTCAAATGCGGCAACGGCTTGAGATATTCGAAACCGGAATCCGAGCCGCTATCCTCAATGACTCTTCTGATGAGTGCCGGGGATAAGTGCAGGCGAGGGGAAAATTCCGCCACATTCGGAGGCTTATTTGCAAGTACGTGACGATTCTAGACCGAAAGCAGGGGCAAAAACCATGCGCTTCCTTATCGCTATGCTGTTGCTGGCCGGCAGCCTGTTTGCGCCAATGGGTGCGCTTGCGCAAAGCGATGACGTGGAATCGACGATCAAGTCGATCAGCACCGAAAAGCTGACCCTGACGCTGGAGGACGGCAAAACCTATTCGGTGCCAGCGGAATTCAATTTCGACGGCTTGACGACCGGCGTCAAGGTTGTGGTTTATTACACCATGGTCGATGGCAAGCGCGTTGTGGACGATTTGCAGGTCGTCAACTGACGCCGATCTGTCACTGCCAATTCAGGCTATTGTTTTCAAGGTCGATCAGGAGAATCCTGTCCTGGGGGATTGGCATGGCGCAGGCCTCGTTGGCATCGACATTGCCGATCAGGCGGAACAGGCTGCGGATAACGCCGCCATGGGTCACGGCCACGGTTGGCTGGCGGACCGAGGCAAGCCAGGCACCGGTGCGCCAGGACAGGATCTCATAGCTTTCAGCCCGTTGACCAGGAGCAATGAAGTCCCATTTGCCCTGGGACCGCTGTTTGACCCGCTCTGGGTACAGCTCTTTCAATTCGCGGGTCGTATGACCTTCCCAGTCGCCAAAGCAGATTTCCTTCAGCCGGTCGTCGAGCCGGTAACGCTTGGGGTCGAGCCCCATTTCGGTGCGAATCCGCTCCATGGTCTCGCGGGTTCGGCCAAGAGGGGAAGCGACGAAATCGAATGTATCGACTCTATCCCCCAGCACATGGCGCAGGGTTTCGCCATTGCGCATTGCCTGGCCGCGACCGGTGGCGTTCAACGGAATATCCGTCTGACCCTGAAACCGGCCTTCGGCGTTCCAGTCCGTCTGTCCGTGGCGAATGACGTAAAGCAGCACGGCAGACGAACCTTCCAAGCCTGTTTGCGGCCTTTTTATCCGGGACTTAATCCTTGACGACCGACATATCAGGCGCGTCCACGGCCTTCATGCCGACCGTGTGATAGCCGCAATCGACGTGATGAACTTCGCCGGTCACGCCGCTCGACAGGTCCGACAGCAGATAAAGGCCGGATGTGCCGACTTCGTCGGTCGTGACATTGCGCTTCAGCGGCGAATTATATTCGTTCCACTTCAGGATATAGCGGAAATCGCCGATGCCGGAAGCTGCCAAAGTCTTGATCGGACCGGCCGAAATGGCATTGACGCGAATGCCGCGCTTGCCCATGTCGACGGCGAGATAGCGGACACTGGCTTCCAGCGCTGCCTTGGCCACGCCCATCACATTATAATGCGGCATGACTTTTTCCGCACCGTAATAGGTCAGCGTCAGCAATGCGCCGCCGTCGTTGAGGATGGCTTCTGCCCGCTTGGCGACAGCGGTAAAGGAATAAACCGAAATATCCATGGTGCGGGCGAAGTTTTCGCGGCTGGTATCCAGGTAGCGGCCAGTCAACTCGTCCTTGTCGGAAAAGGCGATGGCGTGCACGACGAAGTCGATCTTGCCCCACTTGTCCTCGACATTCTTGAAGACGGCATCGACACTTTCCAGATCGGTCACGTCGCAATCGCCTGCCATGAAGCCCTCAAGCTCCTGGGCCAGCGGCTCGACACGCTTCTTCAACGCCTCGCCCTGCCACGTCAGCGCGATCTCCGCGCCTGCATCCCGGCAGGCCTTCGCTATGCCCCATGCGATGGAACGATTATTGGCAACACCCATGATGATGCCACGTTTGCCTGCCATGAGGCCCGAAATTTGAGCCATTATTTGCTCCTTGAGACTTCTATCGAACCTGCCTATCGCATAGGCCGATCCTTGGTTCAAGCTGTGCTACACCTGTCTTCATGGGAGAGAGGCAACAAATACTGTAAGGAGCGGTAACAAAGGGTGTGGCTATCACTGTGTGATTACAGCGAAATTCGGTTTACCCCGTCATTTTTCCGGGGGGCGGAAACTACAGGAAAAGCCCGTGCTTCATCACTTTCATCAGATCCGTGACTTTTTCGTCCGGTTTTTCCCAGAGCACGACCCTGATTTCGACCACCAATGCGCCCCGTTCGTCCGGGCCGCTGGGCAGGCCTTCGCCGTCGATGCGAATGCTCTGGTCTGAGCCGCTCCAGGCCGGCACTGTAATGTCGAGAGGACCTTGCGGCCCTTCGATCACCGTGTCGCATCCCAGCACGGCATCCTCAAGCTTGATCGGTACGACGCAGTGAATGTCATAGCCATCGACGCTGAAGGCGTGGCTTTTCAACACCCGCAGCGTGACCAGCACATCGCCTGTTAACATGCCCGGCACTTTCAGCCCCCTGCCGGACAGCCGGGCAATGCTGCCATCAGTGTAACCCGCCTCCAGCGGCAGCCTCACCTCGCGTCCATCGCTCAGCTGGACGGAAATGGTGTTGTGTTGCAACAGGTCGTCAATGGCAATGGTGGCCTCGACCATGATGTCGGGGGCCTTTTCCAGAACCGGCGGCGCCGGTTTGCGAATGCGGCGCACCAGCGACGAAATCAGGCCAAGAACCGGAAGTGCAAAGCCGCGTGACCGGTTGCCGTCTTCGCTTGCCTCGTCTTCGCCCCTTCGCTGTTCGGTCTGGCGCTGCTCTGTCTGGGCGGCGCCAAAAATCTTCGAGACGGCATCGTCTGCGGCATCCGGGCTGGCGGGGCGGCTGGCGGTCGTCGTTTCGGCTGCGTCCGGGCCAGCTTTTGCGGTTTCCGGCTTTGCTGCGGCCTGGGGCTGGGCTTGAGCCTGAGCTTTGGCCGAGGCGTTGGCGCTTGCTGTTGCGTCGGCCGATGCATTGGCGGCCTGGGCTTCGGCCGATTGCGCGCGGGCACGGGCGGCCTCAACCTTGACATTCAGCATTTCGGCGGCTTTTTCAGCCTTGGCCTTTTCCGCCTCGATGCGCGCCAGATCGGCCATGATGCGCTCCGCATTGGCCTTGGCCTGGCGGGCGCGCTCAGCGGCGGCGCGGGCTTCCTCGCGTTGTTGCATGATCGTCTGTTCGCGTTTCATGGCGTCCATCTTCGAGCGTTGCTGGTCGTAGCGGCTTCGTTTGGCGGGGTCCTTGAGCACATCATAGGCCTGCCCGATCTCCGCAAACCGTTGGGTTGCCGTCGGATCCTCCCTGTTTTGATCGGGATGAGAGGTTTTGGCTTTCGAGCGCCAGGCAGCCTTGATCTCGTCAGTACCAGCATCACGCTGCACGCCGAGAATGGAGTAGGGATCACGCATTTTACCACCAACCAAATACAAGAGCGGTTCAATTGAGATCTGTCCGGGTCACGACATCGCACCCGTAAGGGGAAATATGATGTACCGTAACACTTTCAATCTGTTGCGGAAATTTCAGAACAAAAGATTTTTGCCCAGCAATTTCGCAGAAAGGTGAATCATTCACGCTCATACGTGGCAAGCATTGTCTTTATCTGTCTCGCCACGGGACATGATTATATTAGGAAGCAGATGCTAACCAGTGGTTACGCTTGGGGAATAATTCCTTGAATCAGGCTTTGATGCCAATGGAATTTACGCAATGGGTGCTGCCTTCAGCGGCTATGACCGTTAGCAAGTCACGGAAAGCCGGTGCAATCGGCGTTTTTACAGCACGGAATTGCCGATCTCAGGACTGCTTGTCGAAATTCACCAATTGCCACTGGCCATCGCCGGCCAGGCAGGTGCGGCCATAGAATTTGGCAATGCCGTCATAGGCATGGCGGCTGGTGACGAACACCCGGCAGATCACGCCATTGCTGCGATCCTCGGAAATCGAGTTGATCACACCGGCGCTTCCCGTTGTGGTATTGGCCCAGGGAACCGGGCTCGGGCCCAGTTTTTCAAGATCGGCGGAAGAGACCGCGTTGCGCACCGTATCCTGGTCGGACCGCTTTTCCGGTTCGTTTGGAATGGTGCCGGTTGAAATCGACCGATCGACCTTTGGCGTATCGCCTCCGAAGTCCATGACGCCACCGACACAGCCGCCCAACATGAGGCAAAGCGCTGCCATGGCCATAAAATGACCGCTGGTGGCCCAGCGTCCCTTTCTGCATCGATCCGGCTTTGCTATGTCTCTCAAGACCTGTCCTGTCCTTCATGCGTCGTTGGCGGCGCGGGCATATGCGGAGCATTTAACATAATATGTCGCAAAATGAGTTAACAACCGGTGACTTTACCGAGGAGCATGAGCCTTTTGGCTTGTTCGAAACGTGGCTCACGGAGGCGAAGGCCTCCGAGATCAACGATCCCAACGCTGTCGCATTGGCGACAGTCGATGAAAGCGGCCTGCCAAATGTGCGCATGGTGCTGCTGAAAGATTTCGATCAAAACGGATTCGTCTTCTATACCAATTTCGAGAGCCAGAAGGGTACGGAGATTCTTTCCCAAAAGAAAGCCGCGATGTGCTTTCACTGGAAATCCCTGCGACGCCAGGTGCGGTTGCGCGGCGAAGTGGAGGTCGTGTCCGACGCCGAGGCCGATGCCTATTACCAGACAAGACCGATCGGCAGCCGGATCGGCGCCTGGGCCTCGAAACAGTCGCGGCCGCTGGAGAGCCGGTTTGCGTTGGAAAAAGCGGTTGCCGAATATACGGCGCGCTATGCCCTGGGATCTATTCCCCGTCCAGCCCATTGGTCGGGTTTCCGGATCAAGCCATTGACCATCGAATTCTGGCGTGACGGTAAATTCCGGCTGCATGACCGGATCGAGTTTCGCCGCGAGGCGCTGGGGCAGCCCTGGAACAAGGTGCGTATGTATCCTTGATCTCGCAAGGGTTGTGTTTCCCCTGTGTCACGCAGCCGGTTTGCGTGACATCAGGCGAATTTGCGTGACATCAGGCGAAAGGGAATGCCCGATGCCAGCGTCCGGACCGTGGCTGGCGTCTGGAAATGACCATTGAGTGAAATGCGCGGCAGGGCGTGCAGGCCCGCTCCGTCACTTGCAAACAATGTCGCGGGCCGGGTGGTGACTGCCAGACGGAAACCGGCCTCGCGCACCAAATCGATGGTACGGCGATCGACGCTACGGCCATCGCCATAGGGATAGGCGAAACTGACCGGTCGCGTTCCGGTCACGGTTTCGAGATAATCGGCGCAGAGTTTCAACTCCTGCTGCACCGTTTCATCATCAAGCCCGGTCAAGCCGCGATGGCTGACCGTATGAGCGCCCAGGCTGACCAGCGGATGGGCGGCAAAATCGGCCAGCGCCTCCGAGGGCAGGATGGCTTTGGCAACGATGTCGCGGCTGTCTATCCCGACCTCTGCCGCCATCCCGTTTAGCCTGCCGATCATGTCTGCCTCGTTCATCGCCGTAATCTGGCTGGCGATCTGCCGGAACGCGGCGGCTTTGCGCAATGGCGTGTCGGTGGACAGGATGCGCCTCCTGCCGTCGAAGTCCCATTTCAGCTGCTCAGCCTTGCGGGTCAGGGCAGCAAGGGTTTCCCACCAGAGGCCATGGCTGCGCTCGCTGAGGCCCTGGCAGACAAAAACCGTGAAGGGCGCATCGAACCGCTCGAAGATCGGCAGGGCGAAGTCACGGCTGCTGTAATAGGCATCATCAAGAGTAAAGGCCGCAAACGGCCTTTGACCTGGCCCTGTGGCAAGCCGTGCGGGCACATCTTCCAGGCGGATGAATTCGTAATTTTCCCGCCACAGGGCGCGAAGGGCAGTATCCAGGAATTTGGGAGTGATTTCCAGATGCCGGTTGGGATCGGGCACCAGAGGAAGATAAGGGCGCACCTGATGCAGGGTGAAGATCGCGCCAAGTCCGCGTGCATCTTTCAACGCACCGAGCCTGCGCGCCATTCCCGCCACGACCAGTCCGCCCGCGATCAGCCCCTGCTTGAAAATAGTACCATCCATACGTGGTTTTCCGGCAGCCGCGGCTGCGCTGTCTTTGAAAAAGATGCTCTATAACAGGTGTCCGGAATGGACCGGATAGGTTTAATCGAATGGGCAGTCCCATCCGGCCCAAAGGGTTATCGTCTCAATACATGCCAGATTAATGGTACGGATTTAAGGAATTGTGCATCGGCTCCGGTTTTAAGCCCGACTCCGGCGATGAAGCTGTTGTTCTCAGGATAAAATCTATGGAAGAGCCTGGACCTCAGGGGTTTTTCCTCAGGCTTCTCACCATCCAGGGCGCCAGCAGGATTGCCGGAGCAAGGCAGGCCAGGCCAAACAGCAAGCTATTGCCGACCGCATGGCGCAGCACCTCCGGCGATGCCGTGCCGGAAAAGCCGGAGCGATTGGCAATGAGACCGGCCAGTGCGGCCCCCATGGCATAACCGGCGGTCTGCAATGTGGGCAAAAGTGCTGAGGTCCGGTCGCGGTCGTCAGCTGGGCTCGCCTCCATCATTGTCTGGCTCAGCGCCGCCCACGCCATGCCAAAGGCCATGCCCACGGCGATCAGTGACAGGATCAGTCCCGGTAGGTGACCGGTTGCAATGGCAAGCGTGGTGCCGGCAAGGCCGCCAGCCTCGGTGAAGATCCCCAGCAGGATCAGTCTTTCTCTGGCTTTTTGGGTGGAGACATTGGCGGTGATCACAGCCGTTAAGCTCCAGCTGACCGCCATCAGCGCGCTCAACGAACCCGCTGCCATTGGTCCCATCGACCAGAGATGTTGCAGCGTATAGACGAGATAGACGCCAAGAGCCGCTTCGGAAAGTGGCATGAGCAACACGATCCACAGGCCAAGCCCGACGGGTGTTGACGCCACAAAGGCGCCGGCGGGCAGGATCGGCTGAAGACTGTTTCTGTCGAGCGCGACAAACAGCATGAAAGCGGCAAGCGCCATGCCGATCATGGTGTTAAGGGAGATGTCCAGCGCCGTCAGATTTGCCGCCAGCAGCAGCACCAGCCCGACCAGCAGCAGGCTCAGCCGGCCTATCGGCAAGCCACCCGGATTGGCCGGGTTTTTGCCATTTTTCTCCCCTTTTGGAACGGCGATCCTGGCCAAGACCAGAAAGACGATGCCGGCGGGAACGTTGACGAGGAAGGCCGCGCGCCACGAAATCGCCTCAGTCAACAGCCCGGCCAGCACCGGCCCGCCAAAGGCCGACACTGCCCAGACGGCGGCTTCGATACCGAAAATGCGGGCTATCAACCTGCGCGGGAACAGCGTCGAGATCAGCATATAGCACAGAGCCAGGACAGCGCCTTCCCCAAGCCCCTGCAAGACACGCCCGATGATGATGCCCGCCATCGATCCCGCCAGACCGGCGGTTAGTGTCCCCACCAGGAAAACCAACGTGACGATAGCGAGCGCGCCCCGCGTGCCGACCCGGGCCTTGAGGCTGGCGCAACTTGCGCCTGCCACAATCGATGCGGCCAGATAAAGCGTGCTGGTCCAGGGCAACCACTGCGCGCCACCAAGCTCGGCAATGGCCGAGGGCAGGGCGGTTGAAACAAGGAAGGCGTTGAAAGCATGCAGTCCAACACCAAGGCTGACCATGACGGTTGCCGCTCTGAGACCGGGGGCGAACAGATCGCGCCAATGCCCGTTCTCTGGCATCGTCGCATCGGCCTTTGTGGCTTCGGGGTTAATCTCCTGAATTTCCATATTTTTTTAGTCCTTGCCTTCTGCTCTGGTCAATTGGTGATCGCCACGCTACAACCTCAACTTAAGTTGAGGTAAAGAGGAAAAATGCGGATGCAGGGTTTGAGCGTCGGTGAATTGGCTGAGCGCAGTGGCGTTGCGGTTTCGGCTTTGCATTTTTACGAGCGCAAGGGCCTGATTCGCGCACGGCGCACCAGCGGCAACCAGCGGCGCTACGACCGGGACGTGCTGCGCCGCGTGGCGATTATCCGGGCCGCCCTGGCACTCGGCATTCCCTTGAAGGAGGTCGCGGCGATCATGGCGGATCTGCCGCAAGGCCAGACGCCGGGCCGGGAAGACTGGCGCCGGATTGCGACACGTTGGGCGCATAGTTTGGACCGGCGCATCGCCATGCTCGGCAAATTGCGCAACGACCTCGACGGCTGTATCGGCTGCGGTTGCCTGTCGATGACGCATTGCAACATCTTCAATCCCCAGGATATGGCGGGCGAGCGCAGCGAGGGGGCTGTATTTCTTCTCGATTCTGATAGGAACGAAGGGGGAAACCCTGCAGATTCCACAGAGTTGCCATAATTGGGCAACTCTTCATTAACAATATTGGGCAAGATGAAGGCGTTGCACAATTTCCTGCCCCATTTTGGGTCTAATGCCAGCACGTCCTCGTGCCGGTTCCGTGAAGTGTTCGAGGTCGTTTTCGTGAATTTGCCGATGAATTTGCCCAAGTATTTGCAGTGTAACCAGTCTGGAGGCCGAATGAGCAGGACCCTGATCGCGCTATCGTTGTTTGTGTCGATCAGCATGATGGCCAGCCCGGTTCTTGCAGGCAGCGCCCAGCTTCTGCTGGATGCACGCACCGGTCGGGTGATTGCCTCGGAAAATGCGGATATGCCCAACCATCCGGCATCGTTGACCAAAATGATGACCATTTATATGGTTTTCGATGCGATCCGCCGTGGCACGTTGAGCTGGGATAGCCCCGTGCCGTTTTCCAAATACGCCTCATCACGTCCGCCCACCAAGCTTCGCCTCAAGCCGGGTGAAGAAATTACCGTGCGCGAGGCGGTGCTGGGCATGGTGACCCTGTCGGCCAACGACGCCGCCGCCGCGATGGCCGAAAAGCTCGGCGGGACGGAAGAGAATTTCGCGGCGATGATGACGGCCAAGGCGCGCCAGCTCGGCATGCCCAATACCACATTCGTCAATGCCTCCGGCCTGCCCGACGATCGGCAGATCACCACCGCCCGCGACATGTCCACCCTCGGCGTAGCACTGCTGCGCGACTTTCCCCGCGATTACGCGCTGTTTTCCACCCGCAGCTTTGCCTTTCGTGGCCGCACCATCAACGGCCATAACAATCTCATGTATCGCTACAAGGGCATGGATGGCATCAAGACCGGTTACACCAACGCATCCGGCTATAATCTGGTCAGCGCCGTGGCCGATGGCAAGCGCCGGGTGATTGGCGTGATCATGGGCGGCCGTAGTGGCGCCAGCCGTGACAATCTGATGGCGCAGCTGATCACCAAGAATATCGGCAAGGCGTCTGACGGCAATTCGCTGATCGCCAGCGCTGCTCCGACCGCTCCTATTGTCATTGCCCAGACCACTGGCAGCATTCCCTTGCCGCTCGACCGGAGCGCCCCAATCGACCGCAGAGAGGTTGCTTCTCAGGTCGCCTCCGTCAGCGCGCAGGCCGATGCGCCGGTTCTCGGCTCCCGCTTTGGCAATGCTTATGCCGGTGGTGGTGCCAACAATGCCGCAGCAGCCACGGAAGCCCTGATTGCGGGCGCCCATCCGCGTCCCCTGAAGCCCATTCCGCTGCATCGCGACGGAACCTGGCAGATCCAGATCGCGGCTGCCGCCAGCGCCGAGGAAGCCATGAGCCTGCTGCAAATGGTCCGCGACAAGATCGGTGGACCGCTGGCCGACCGCGATATCTATACCGAAGCCGTCACCCGCAATGGCGCCACCGTGTACCGCGCTCGCTTTACCGGCTTTCCCAACAAAGACGATGCTCAAAGCGCCTGTGAGCGACTGGTGAAAAGCAGCTATGATTGCGTGCTGATGCCAGCCCGAGGCTAAGCCTTTCCAACGACTGCTGCAATCTCCTATCCGTATCCGTCGTGCCGTCTATCTTATCGATAGGCGGCACTATCATTTTGCAGAGGCTGGATAGTTTCCGGTTATTCTCCCATCAGCATCTTCGATGCCTTGCTATAGATGAACGGCGCCCGAATGTTCTGTCGAGTTTCGGTGCCATATCCAAGGCTGTCCAATCTTCCTCAGGCTCTGTTTTCCACTCTCGACAATCTTGCGGAATCGCGCGATAAAGTCAAGAACAAATGGAGAACAATATGCTGTCTGATCTGATGGAGCGTTTTGAAAAGGCGTCGGCTACCTATGCAGCGGCCAATGGTGTCGAACGCGACGAGACCTGGTTCCTGCTGAAATTACTAGAGGAAGCGGGGGAGCTGGTTCAAGCGTCAAACCGCGTCAGCGGTCGCGGTCGCCAGAAGGGCATGAGCGAAGACGAATTGCGCCAACTGCTTGCCGATGAAACTGCTGATCTTTTCGGGCATGTTCTGCTTTTTGCCCGTCATCACCGACTGGATCTGGAAAGCGCGATCCGGCGGAAATGGCGGTTTGATCCGACAGTTGCGGCGGCGGGATGAAGAACCGCCGCGCGCGCTACCTTGCCAGTTGCGAAGATCTCATGGCTTCAATGTCTTTGAGATCTTCGCCTTGGTATCAGAGCCTGCGAAGCGTAAATGGTGCGCCGAAGAAATGGAGCCACATGCGCTCCAGGATATAGCCATGCGCCACTACGGGTGCCGTGGCGAAATCATAGAGCCTTGCATAGCTATCGGGTGAAACGGCTGTGACCAGATCGTTGCGAACCGCGAAAATTGCACCATAGGAAAACGTCCCCAGCAGATGCTTTTCGGCTTCGTCGGCAATGTGGTCCATGCGGCAGCGACGCAACATATGCGCGGCGATATTGATGTAAGCTTCCATACCGCCGTTCAGAAGGCGGTAGACTGTGCCCATGCCGAGGGCGCCATTGTCGATAAAGTCGACCGGACCCCAGGTGTAAAGCGAGAAATATTCCTCGCGAACCCGTGGGCCGCCCCGCAGCTTCGGGCGATAGGCATCCAGAAATTTTTGCGGCGGTACGTTTTTCTCTTCGACCCATGCCCAGGAGAGCGTCTGGATTTTTTCCCAGTCGGTCCAATTGTTCAGCAATTGGATGAAGTCAGGGCTGTGCGTGAAGGGGTCACCTTGAGCAAAGACCGTAAAGTCATGATTGCGCTGGCGCTGACCCATCATGTGATGGATATAGGTCTCAGATTCCCGCCCGACATTGGGGCGCGCAATGATATGATTGGCACGCTCAAGCACCTGCGGCGATGTGATCTCCTCGCCCTTGTTATAGATAAAAATCTCGAAATTGCTGGGGACCTGCGCGATCCATTCCAACTCTTCCGCATAACGGGCAATGACGAGTGTGTGCACCTGTGAACTCCTGGCAAGATACGGACGCAGTTTGCACCGCGCTATAACCCGATGGCATGCCGTAGGTCTAAGGCCAGAAGCTTGTCTGTGGCTTGAAGATTATGCGGAGTATCTGAAGTGCGGAGCGCTACCAAAGTTATAGTATTTGGCGTTCCGAAAGCGCGTTATGCAAAAAAGCCGCAGCATTGGTGCAGATCATCGATGACCAATGTTGCCAGCGCCCGAATTTCATCGGTCGGGGCCAGGAGATCGGGTACCATCACCGCCATCATGCCCGCCGAGGCTGCCGAGCGGATGCCGTTGTGGGAATCTTCCAATGCCAAACAATCGGCCGGTGCGATTCCAAGCCGCTCGGCAGCGGTTAGATATGGGTCCGGCGCAGGCTTGCCCCTTGCGTAGTCGCCTAAAGCAACCACGTGATCGAACCGCTCTCGAATGCCAAAGCCGGAAAGATGGTGCTGCACTTGGGAATGTGCGGAAGATGTGCAGATAGCCCGTGGAATGAACTTGGTATCCAGCATATCGAGCAGGGCCACCACACCCGCCTTTAGCTTCAGTTCCAGGGCGGTCAACCGATCAAAATGGTCCACCCATACTGCCCGAAAGGCTTCAGCGTCAAAATCCGGCCCATAATGGTCCTTCAGTAAATGCACGATCCCGTCCCAGGGGCGGCCCAGCATGCCTTCATAGACCGATGGCCCGACATGCAGTCCTTCTTGCTCACCTGCCGAAATCACCGATTTACGATAGAGGATTTCGCTGTCGAGGATGAGACCATCCATGTCGAAGATAACGGCTTTGGGAGTGCGTGGGAGCATGAGCATTGGTCCAATTTCAGCGTCGTCGAAATATCAGAATCATCAGGAACGTCAGGAAAGAGACAGTCGGCAGAGTGATCGCCAGACCGATAAGGATCTCCAGATCGGCGACCTGCTCGGCATTCTGTGCTCCATAGAGCTGAACGAGATATTCGGCAAGCGATCTCGGTAAGGGCGCTACATTGGGATAAGACAGCCAGAGCCTTGTGAGCAGCAGCGACAGGGCGGCGATCCAAGCGCCAATGCCGACTTGGAACCGCCGCCGCTTCATTCCGCCTCGACCGGTCGCGCCCCGAGATCCTGATAGAACCGCAACAGATAGCCGTCTGGGTCGGCCACCACGAATTGCCGGTTGCCAAGCTCCAGCGTGTCCTTGCGGTACCATTTCTCTTCGAGCGGCAGATAAAGCCCAATGCCTGCCTGGGCGAGCCGTTGCATAATAACGTCGACATCCTCGACCTGGATCTGGACATTCAGCCCGCGTCCGAACGGTCGTTCCGGCGGAGCGCCGTCGATTTCGAAGGTGCGGCCGAGGCCGATCTGGTCGATCATCAGCGCGGCACCGCCCAATGTCAGATAGCTGAAGCCTTCTTCGGGCCGCTCATAGGCGATGGAAAAGCCGAGCAACTGCGTATAGAAGGCCCGGCTTGCCTGCCAGTCGGTGACGGCGAATTCTGGAACAAGTGCAATGTCTTTTGCGGCGTGGGTGTCCGTAACGGTCCGAATAAACCGACCCTTTGCCTGGGTATATAGATCGCCATCCTGAGGATAAAGCGCGGCCAGTTCCTGCTTCAAAAGGCCATAAACGTAGGAAAGCTCGGTGCTTTTCCGCAGGGCATCACGAAACGCGATGCGGCCCGAATGGGTTTGGCTACCCTCCGGGCAGAGATAGACCCGCCTGCCGGGACTGTCATTCATAACGAAGGCAAAGACCCCGTCGCCATGGCGCGATCCACGGGGCGTATAGCCAGCTGTCTCCAGCGTGGCAGCCATCTCTGCAATCGCGGCACCATCCGGCACGGTGATGTCGATGTCAATAATCGGCTTGGCGTTGAGCCCTGGAACAGCCGTGCTTCCGACATGTTCAAGCGCCGATAGGGGAATGTCGAGAAGCTGGCACAGCTCATCCGCGACCTTGGCGAAATGGCGAGGCCAGGCCGGATCATAGTTTTTAAGCAGCACTGACGTCGGCATTTTCCATTACGCCCGCGTACCACCCACCGTGATCTGATCCATCCGCAGATGCGGCTGGCCGACGCCGACCGGAACCCATTGGCCAGCCTTGCCGCAATTGCCGATGCCGGTGTCGAGTTTCATGTCGTTGCCGATCATCGACACCCGTTTCATCGCTTCCGGTCCGTTGCCGATCAGCATGGCGCCCTTGACCGGCGCGCCAATCTTGCCATCCTCGATCATATAGGCTTCGGTGCAGCCGAACACGAATTTGCCCGAGGTGATATCCACCTGACCGCCGCCGAAGGACACGGCATAGATGCCCTTCTTGACCGAAGCGATGATTTCCTCCGGGCTTTTGTCGCCTGACAGCATGTAGGTATTGGTCATGCGTGGCATCGGCTGGTGGGCATAGCCCTGGCGGCGGCCATTGCCGGTTGGTGTCATGCCCATCAGTCGGGCATTCTGGCGGTCCTGCATATAGCCGACCAGCCGGCCGTTTTCGATCAGCACGTTATAGGCCGACGGCGTGCCTTCGTCATCGACAGTGATGGAGCCGCGCCGGTTGTTGATTGTGCCATCATCGACCACGGTCACGCCGGGGGCAGCAACCATTTCGCCTAACAGTCCGGCGAAGGCCGAGGTTTTCTTGCGGTTGAAATCGCCTTCCAGCCCATGGCCGACGGCTTCATGCAGCATCACGCCCGGCCAGCCATTGCCGAGCACGACGTCCATGCTGCCAGCCGGAGCCTCGATGGCCTCCAGATTGACCAGCGCCTGGCGCAGCGCATCATCAGCGCCTGCCTTCCAGCTTTCATCATTCAGGAAATCGGCAAAGGACATTCGCCCGCCCGTGCCGAAGGAGCCGGATTCCTGCCGCTCGCCCTGGCCGGTCACCACGGAAATATTCATGCGGGTCATCGGACGCACGTCGCGGACCCGGTGGCCATCGGCGCGCAGGATTTCCACCACCTGCCAGCTGGCGGCAATCGAGGCGGAGACCTGGCGCACTTTCGGGTCTTTGGCGCGCAGATAGGCGTCGATTTCCGACAGAAGCGCTACTTTTTCCTCGAAGGTCGGGCTGCCAATCGGATTTTCGTCGCCATAGAGCCGGACATTGGTACGCTGCGGGGCGCTGGCATAGGAGCCGCTATAGCCATGGGTAACGGCCTTGACGGCGTCAGCGGCGCGACCGAGTGCCGATAGCGACAATTCGCCGGAATGGGCATAACCCACCGCTTCGCCTGCCACCGAGCGCAGGCCAAATCCCTGGTCGGTGTTAAAGCTGCCGCCCTTCAGGCGGCCATTGTCGAAGGACAGTGATTCGGCCTGGGCATGTTCAATATACAATTCGCCGTCATCCGATCCCTCCAGCGCCGAGGCGACGGCTTTCGACAGGCTGCGCTCGTCGCAATCGAACAGGCTGATGAGGTCGGTGGTCATCGGGATCTCCTTGGCTTGTGGTTCCCATTTCATCGGCCCCATGTAATTGCACTGAACCGATGGGGCAAGGGCCGATGCCAGACAGCTCCTTACTCAGGGCAGGGCGTCGTAGCCTTCGCCAAAGCCGTTCAGCTCGACGGGAATACCGACCCGGTCCTGATCAGAGGATTCGCGCACTGCAAACACGGCGCTTTTGCCCGAACGCAGCACTTTCATCAACTGATCGTCGATTTCCACTTCAACATAGCAGCCCTCGGCAAAGCAGCGGGTGAAGAAAGCCCGGCCGACATTATTATTGTCAACGTAAAGCTCCATGCCGTCCTTCAACAGCACGCCAAGCGGCGCCAGAATACGCAGGATGCGGGCCTTGCGGTCGGCGGTCTTCAGCACCACCACGGACAGTCCCACTTCGGGGCGGTCCTCGGCGATCACATTCTGCATCAGGGCGCATTGCTCCTGCGAGGTACCGGCAGGCGTATCGCAAATGATCGACCAGGCGCCGTGATTGGAGCGCACCGTGCCTGCCTGCGGCTGTTGTGCCAGCGCTGCGCCCGCCTGCAATGCTGTTGCAAACCCTGCCGCAACGAGCCCCGCCGCGACAAGTCTAGCCCGCAACATTCTCTGGAAACCCATGGATACCTCTGGAATTCTGTTCAATCTTGTTATTCTCGCCTGCGCCGCACAAAGGATCAAGGGCTAAGGCCTTCGACATCCTTGCGCTATGCGCGCTGTATCTTCCTGTAACCTGCGATGATCGTCGAAACAAATCCAATCTGCGGTTATTGGCCCGACCGATAAAAGGCCTGGCCCAAGACTGGACAAGACGAAAACCGGAGATGGGCTGACTATTGACATTCTCCTTTCCAGCCGAGTGCGGCATAATTGGGGTGTTTGCCTGTGTTGCGATCAGGGTGAGACCCAGTTCAGGTTCCTGCGGTGACGAGATTTCAGGAGAATCTTCTCTGGCATTGCCCGCAAAGCGCGTACTGACATTTGCAGCGCAGGGCCGGGAGTTGCGCCAGTTCCGCCTGAATCTTTATGGCGATCTCTGTGGGATGAGCAAAAATGCCGCAGCGGCATGGACGTACGGTTGTTGCGAAATTGGCAAAATTGTGATTTTAAATTAGTATCATATCAGGGATTGTGCGTTTGCCATTGATTTGGGTCAAACGCGGGAGGGAGAGGCAACCGTGATAAAAACTCTTTTAAAAGTGATGGCCAGTTTGGCCACGGGTCTGGTCACGGGGACGGCAGGGCTGATAGCAGGTCTGGCGGGAGCCATGGTTCTCTGTCTTATGAGTGCCGTCGGTGCGATGGCGGACCAGCCGGTTGATTGGCAGCTCGACCTGCAACCCCATGCCAGCCCGGTGATGGAGCAGATCCGCTGGTTCAACCATTATACCTTGTGGTTCATCGTTCCGGTGACGCTGCTGGTTCTTGCTCTTTTGATCATCGTGGTCGTGCGGTTCAGGGCCAGCGCTAATCCGGTTCCGTCCCGCACCAGCCACAATACCGTGATCGAGATTGTCTGGACGCTGGGGCCGGTTCTTATTCTTTTCTTTCTCGCCATTCCGTCCTTCAATTTGCTCACCTATGAACTGACGATTCCGGAAAAGCCCGACCTGACCATCAAGGCCACGGCCACCCAATGGCAGTGGAACTATGAATATCAGGGTGAAAAGCAACTGGCTTTCGACAGCTACCTGCTGAAGGACCAGGATCGCGCCAGCGCCGGCAAGGAAGATCACAAGATCTATCCGCGTCTTCTGGCTGTCGACAATGAAATGGTCCTGCCGGTCGGCAAGACGGTTCGTATGCTGGTGACGGCAGCGCCTTCCGACGTGATCCATTCCTTCGCCATGCCGTCTTTCGGCGTCAAGATCGACGCCGTGCCAGGCCGGTTGAACGAGACATGGTTCCGCGTCGACCGCGAAGGCCTGTTCTACGGCCAGTGCTCGGAACTCTGCGGCAAGGACCATGCTTATATGCCGATCGCCATCCGCGTCGTTTCGGCTGACAAGTACAATGCCTGGATGACGGCGGCCGCAAGCGATCTTGGTGCGGCCAACAAGGCTCTGATGGCAGCAACGGATGGCCCGAAGGCCGCCAATCAGCTGGCTCAGAACGTTTCCACAATGACCGTTTCGAACTGAGGGGAGTGAGGACAATGGCTGGACATACCGGCGAGGGCGCTCATGCACCCGAACATTCACACGATCATTCACATGATCACAAGCCGGGCTTTGCCGCCCGCTGGCTGTTTTCGACCAATCATAAGGACATCGGCACGCTCTACCTGATCTTCGCCATTATCGCGGGCGTGATCGGCGGGGCTCTGTCGGTGGCCATGCGCATGGAATTGCAGGAGCCTGGCATCCAGATCTTCCACGGTCTGGCAGCTATGGTTTACGGCTTCGAGGGCGATGCCGCCATCGATGGCGGCAAGCACATGTATAACGTCTTCACCACCGCGCATGCGTTGATCATGATCTTCTTCATGGTCATGCCGGCGCTGATCGGCGGTTTTGCCAACTGGATGATCCCGATCATGATCGGCGCGCCGGATATGGCGTTTCCGCGTCTCAACAACATCTCCTTCTGGCTGATCGTGCCGGCTTTCGTGCTGCTCCTGCTGTCGATGTTTGTCGAAGGCCCGGCTGGTGCTTACGGTGTTGGCGGCGGCTGGACGATGTATCCACCCTTGTCGACCTCCGGCCAGCCTGGCCCGGCGGTGGACCTGGCGATCTTTGCTCTGCATGTGTCGGGTGCCTCGTCTATCCTTGGTGCCATCAACTTCATCACCACCATCCTCAACATGCGCGCGCCGGGCATGACCCTGCACAAGATGCCGCTGTTTGCCTGGTCGGTTCTGGTCACGGCTTTCCTGCTGCTTCTGTCCCTGCCGGTTCTGGCCGGTGGCATCACCATGCTGCTGACCGACCGCAATTTCGGCACGACATTCTTTGCCCCCGAAGGCGGTGGTGACCCGATCCTCTACCAGCACCTGTTCTGGTTCTTCGGCCATCCGGAAGTCTATATCCTGATCCTGCCCGGTTTCGGCATCGTCAGCCACATCATCTCGACCTTCTCGAAAAAGCCGGTTTTCGGCTATCTCGGCATGGCCTATGCCATGGTCGCCATCGGCGCCGTCGGGTTCGTGGTCTGGGCGCATCACATGTATACGGTCGGCCTGTCCCTGGCCGCCCAACGCTACTTCGTCTTCGCAACCATGGTGATCGCAGTGCCGACCGGCATCAAGATCTTCTCGTGGATCGCCACCATGTGGGGCGGCTCGCTGTCCTTCCGCACTCCTATGGTCTGGGCTATCGGCTTCATCTTCCTGTTCACCGTTGGCGGTGTAACGGGCGTGCAGCTGGCCAATGCCGGTCTCGACCGTTCGCTGCATGACACCTATTACGTGGTGGCCCATTTCCACTATGTTCTGTCGCTGGGTGCCGTATTTGCAATTTTCGCTGGCTGGTATTATTGGTTCCCGAAAATGTCGGGCTATATGTATAGCGAGTTCATCGGCAAGCTGCATTTCTGGGTGATGTTCATCGGCGTCAACATGGTGTTCTTCCCGCAGCACTTCCTCGGGTTGGCTGGCATGCCGCGCCGCTATATCGATTACCCGGATGCCTTTGCCGACTGGAACCGGATTTCATCCTATGGCTCCTATCTTTCTGGCGTCGCGGTGCTGATCTTCCTGTTCGGCGTGTTCGAGGCTTTTGCCAGGAAGCGGGTCGCAGGCGACAATCCATGGGGTGAAGGTGCGACCACACTGGAATGGCAGCTGTCTTCGCCGCCGCCATACCACCAGTGGGAACAGTTGCCGCGGATAAAATAGACTTAAAAAAAGCCATCAACGCCGTGGATGAAGCCGCTGCGGCGTTGAGAACATGACAGGTCAGGACAGCATAATGGCAGCCATAGACAACAGCAACATCATCGGTCTGGACAGTGAGATCTGTCTGTCCGAAGCGGGCGCGAAGGATTTCTTCGCGCTTTTAAAGCCGCGGGTGATGTCGCTTGTGGTGTTCACGGCCTTCGCAGGTCTGGTGCTGGCACCAGGCACGATCAACCCCATTCTGGGTGTCATTGCCATCCTGTGCATTGCGGTTGGGGCTGGCGCCTCCGGCGCTCTCAATATGTGGTATGATGCCGATATCGATGCGGTGATGACCCGCACGGCGCGCCGCCCCATCCCGGCAGGCCGTATCCGTCCGCAGGAGGCGCTGGCCTTCGGCATCACGCTGTCGGTCTTTTCGGTCTCGATTCTTGGCCTCGCGGTCAATTGGTTCGCCGCCGCCTTTCTGGCCTTCACCATCCTGTTTTACGCTGTCGTCTATACGATGTGGCTGAAGCGCTCGACCCCGCAGAATATAGTCATTGGCGGCGCATCGGGTGCCTTTCCGCCGATGATCGGCTGGGCCTGCGTGACTGGTGGCGTGTCGCTGGATAGCATCATTCTGTTCATGGTGATCTTCCTGTGGACGCCAGCACATTTCTGGGCCCTGGCGCTCTACAAGATGCGCGATTACGGTTCGGTTGGCGTGCCGATGATGCCGAATGTGGCGGGTGAAACCTCGACCAAGCGGCAGATGTTCGTCTATGCGGTGCTGACCGGTATCTTTGCCGTGGCACCGGCTTTCACCGGGCTTGCTTCGCTCTGGTACGGGCTGGTGGCTGGCGTGCTGAGTGCCGTCTTCGTTGCCTGTTCCGTTGTTGTCTGGCGGATGCCAGAGGGCGATGAGCGCATGGCGCCGGCCCGCAAGATGTTCGCCTATTCGATTTTCTACCTGTTTGCGGTGTTTTCAGCCCTGCTGGTCGACCATTATGCGGCGAGCCTTATCGCTCATGCATCGGGAGCGCTGTGATGGAAACGGTCAAGCTGACGGAAGCCCAGAGAAAATCGAGACGGGGTCGCAATATAGCGCTGGGCCTGGTCTTGGCCGGACTTGTCGTGTTGTTTTACCTCGTGACGTTGGTGAAGATTAGCGGCATGGGACAATGAGCATGATCTGATTTGCGCATGGCTCGTCATTTGGCGATGCGCAGACTGGAAATGCTCAAGTGAGAGAAGCCGATAGCCGGGTTTTGAAACGCAGACGTTGACATACGCATACCATTCAAGCAGCGGCACGGGAGGAACGAGCCATGGCAGAACCGGGAGGCAAGCAAGCAGAAGAACGGCGCGGCAAGGGCAAGGACCTGACCGTGTTTTTCGCCTGCCTGGCGTTTGTCGGCGGCGTCACCGCCATGAGCTTTGCTGCGGCCCCTTTTTACCGGATGTATTGCCAGCTGACCGGCTATAACGGCACCACTCAGCGGGCCGAGCAGCCGTCATCGGTCATTCTCGACCGCAAGATGACTGTCACTTTCGATGCCAATGTCTCGCCCGGTTTGAACTGGGATTTCAAGCCGATGCAGGCCTCTGTTGCCCCAAGGATCGGCGAGACCATTCAGGCCAATTATTCTGTCACCAATCGCTCGCCCTATACGACCAAGGGGCAGGCGGTGTTCAATGTGACTCCAATGGAAGCGGCGGTCTATTTCAACAAGATCGAGTGCTTCTGCTTTACCGAGACGGTGCTACAGCCCGGCCAGACGCTGGACATGCCGGTGGTCTTCTATATCGACCCCGACATCATGGCGCAGCCGGAAACCAAGAATATCGGAACGGTAACCTTGTCCTATACATTCTATCCGCATGGCGGCGAAAAGCCGGTGGCGGGGATTGCGCAGGACAAGGCCACCGTTCAACCTAAGCTTTAGTAAGCTTTCTGCCGTATCAAAGCGGTGGACGCATATTGGAGCCAGGGCCGGAATAAACTGCCGGAATTAAGGGATGAAGTGATCGGCGGCGAGAGGCGGCGGGTCACTTGAGGAGAGTTTTCAAGCGGGGATTGCTGACATGGCCGACGCCCATCAGAAACATCATGACTATCACATCATCGATCCGAGCCCATGGCCTATCCTGGCATCGCTCGGGGCCTTCATCCTGACCTTTGGCGGTGTCGGCTATATGCGTTACCTGCATGGCGGCTCTTTCAAGCTGTTCGGCATGGAACTGGCGCATCCCTGGCTGTTCTACATTGGCCTCGCCATCATCCTGTTCACCATGTTCGGCTGGTGGGCAGATACGATCAAGGAAGCCCATGAGGGCAACCATACGCGGGTCGTGTCGCTGCATCTGCGCTATGGCATGATCATGTTCATCGCGTCTGAAGTGATGTTCTTCGTTGCGTGGTTCTGGGCGTTTTTCGATGCCAGCCTGTTTCCCCATGAAGCCATCCAGGCATCGCGGGTCGAGTTTACCGGCGGGCAATGGCCGCCAAAGGGCGTCGAAGTGCTCGATCCCTGGCACTTGCCGCTCTATAACACCGTCATCCTGCTGCTGTCGGGCACTTGTGTTACCTGGGCGCATCACGCTCTGCTGCACAATGACCGCAAGGGCATGATCAGCGGCCTGACGCTGACCGTGGTGCTCGGCGCGCTGTTCTCCTTTGTGCAGGTCTATGAATATATGCATGCGCCTTTCGCGTTCAAAAGCTCGATTTACGGCGCGACCTTCTTCATGGCCACCGGCTTCCACGGTTTCCACGTCCTTGTTGGCACGATCTTCCTGCTGGTCTGCCTGTTTCGGGCGCTGAAGGGCGATTTCACCTCGAAGCAGCATTTCGGCTTTGAAGCAGCGGCCTGGTATTGGCACTTCGTTGATGTGGTCTGGCTGTTCCTGTTCTTCTCTATCTATATCTGGGGCGGATGGGGTGCGCCGCTGGCGCATGGCTAGAGCATTCCAGCAAACGTGCGGTGCGGTTTTGCGTCTGGAAATGCTCTAACCGCCAGCGAGTTGGATTTAACGAGGGCGGCGTCAAGAGCGCCGCCTTCTTGTTTGCAGTTGGGCTTAAGGACTGTACCGAGCACGGAATCGGATGTTCCCGAGAAGATAAACGAAACACGAAAAGCGAGAGATTGTGTGGTTTAAACTGAATCTCACAAACTCTGGAATGCAAAGAGGACCTCGACGCCATGGCCAGCAATAGCGATTTCCCGCCGGTCGAACCGGTCCAGGCCGCCCTTTCGGTTTCCTGCCCGCGTTGCGGCCGGGGCAAGCTTTTTCAGGGACTGACCAAGCTGAAGCCCGTCTGTAGCGCCTGCGGCTTCGATTACAGCAGCATCGATCCCGGCGATGGGGCGTCGATTTTCGTTATTCTGATCGCCGATTTTCTGGTGGTCGGCCTGGCGCTTTATACCGAGGTCACGTATTCGCCGGGATTGTGGGTCCATTTTCTGGTGTTTGGACCTTTGGCGATCGGATTGTCGCTCTGGCTGCTGCGTACCATCAAGGCGCTGTTGATTGCCTTGCAATACAAGCACAATGCCCATCCGGGCCAGATCGACCGGGAGTAGGATGGGTGCGATGACGCGTGTAAGGCTTGCCGCAAGCGGCTTTCTGGTGCTGGTCGCCCTGGCGCTGCTGGTCTCGCTTGGCACATGGCAAATGCATCGTCTGGCCTGGAAGGAAGGCCTGATTGCCGATATCGAATCGCGCCGCCATCAGCCCCCAGCCAGCGTCGAGGACATCGATGCGCTGGCACGCGGTGGTGGAGATGTCGATTACCGGGCCATGACCGCCTCCGGCACCTATCTCAACGACAAGGAACGCCGTTTCCTGGCGACCTATGATGGCGATGCCGGTTTTTACATCTACACGCCGCTTCAGCTTGCCGATGGACATATTCTCTTCGTCAATCGCGGTTTTGTGCCGGAGCAGAAGAAGGAGCCTTCGACACGCATGGGTGGGCAATTGCTGGGCCTCCAGCGCGTGACCGGCCTGGCGCGGGCGAAACTGGCGGAAAAGCCCTCCCGGTTGGTGCCTGACAACGATATCGCCAAGAATGTGTTTTATTGGAAAGATCTTGATGCCATGGCCGACAGCACCGGGATCGATGCGGCTAAGGTTCTGCCGTTCTTTCTGGATGCAGGGCCGTCACCGGTGCCCGGCGGCCTGCCGATCGGCGGTGTCACGATGATCGACCTGCCCAATAGTCACCTGCAATATGCCTTGACCTGGTACGGTCTGGCGCTTGCTCTGGCGGTGATCGCAGTTATTTCGGTTTTCAGAAAGAAAACCTGACGTCATTTCCAGAATCAACAATAATGTGGATATTGTCAAAATGCTTGAACCCAATCGGTTCAAGCATAGATGCGCAATCCATCTGCATTTTTACTTTGTTTTCTTCGATATGGATTGCTGGAATTTTACTGCTTTCAACAATCTCGAACGGGGGTGAGAGATATGACGATATTCTTAATTGCGACAGTTTTGGTCGTTCTTGTCATGCTGGAACATATCTACATCATGGTGCTGGAAATGTTTCTCTGGACGACACCGCGCGCCCGGAAGATCTTCCGTAAAAGCCTGCAGGGCGCTGAAACCACTCGGGTGATGGCGGCCAATCAAGGTCTTTACAATGGATTTCTGGCTGCGGGCCTGTTCTGGGCGCTTCTGCATCCGCTGCCGGCCATGGGGCTCCAGCTCAAGGTATTTTTTCTTGGCGCTGTGGTGGTTGCTGGCCTATATGGAGGGAGGACCGTGTCGCGGCGGATCTTCTTCGTCCAGGCCGCGCCGGCAGCAATTGCCCTGTTTTTGGTTTTACTGGCTGGATAACAATGACGACTGCGATGGACAAAACGCTTCTGGAAACCGGCTCGATAACCCGGTCGCCTTTGACGATCCGGCTGTGCGGTCCGCGCGGTTTTTGCGCTGGTGTCGACCGGGCGATCCAGATCGTCGTGCTGGCGCTGAAGGGCTATGGCGCGCCGGTCTATGTCCGTCACGAAATCGTCCACAACCGCTATGTGGTTGAGGGGCTGGAGGCCAAGGGGGCGGTGTTTGTCGAGGAACTGGATGAAATCCCGGTCGAGCATCGCCAGCAGCCTGTGGTGTTTTCCGCCCATGGCGTGCCGAAATCCGTGCCGGAAGATGCGCAGAAGCGTAATCTCTTCTATCTCGATGCCACCTGTCCGCTGGTCTCGAAAGTCCATAAACAGGCCATGCGCCACCAGCGGCTTGGCCGCCATGTCATCCTGATTGGTCATGCCGGACATCCGGAAGTGATCGGCACCATGGGGCAATTGCCCGAAGGTACCGTTTCCCTGGTGGAAACCGTTGAAGATGCCGCCGTCTATCAGCCAATTGATCCGCTCAATCTCGGCTTTGTCACCCAGACCACGCTGTCGGTGGACGATACCGCAGGCGTGATTGCCAAATTGCAGGAACGCTTTCCAGAGCTGAAGGCGCCTGCCGCCGATAGTATCTGCTATGCCACCACCAACAGGCAGGAAGCGGTGAAGCAGGCTGCGCCCGGCTGCGACCTGTTCGTCACCGTCGGCGCTCCCAACTCGTCCAATTCCAAGCGGCTGGTGGAAGTGGCGCTGAAGGCTGGTGCCAAGCGCTCCATCCTCGTGCAACGCGCCAGCGAGCTGGATTGGGACGCCATCGGCGAGATCCGCAGCCTTGGCCTGTCGGCAGGCGCATCGGCGCCGGAAGTGGTGGTCAACGAAATCATCGAGGCCTTCAAAGCCCGTTTCGATGCGACAATCGAGCTGGCCGAATTTTCAATTGAGAACGAAAACTTCCTGGTGAACCGCGAATTGCGCAGCATTGAGCTAACCGCAGATGACATGGCCTTCGTGAATGGTTGACCCCGCCGGGTCAGGACATTACTTGCTGGCGAGCAGACCCGGCAGTTCTTCCAGCAAAGCGTCTCGGGCCCGAACCCCAGGGGTGATCTGGTCTTTTTTCTCATCCTGAATGAGACGGGCAAATACATAGGTCTGTTTGCCTTTGCTGGCCCAGCCGACATACCAACCCCATCCTCGGCGATAATCAAACGCGGTGTCCGACAGACGAGGGAAGGCCGCACCGGTTTTACCGTGGACGGTCCAGCCATCGGCGATCTCGCGTTGCTCAACGATGGCCATTGTCTTGTCCATGGCCTCGGGGCGAACGGGCAGTTGATGCTGCACCAGCTTTTGCAGGAACGCGACCTGTTCCAGCGGTGAAATCTTCAAGGAGGAGGCGATCCATGCCCGCTCCAGGCCATTGTTCTTGCCGGGATCGCCGGAAAAATCGGCATTGCCATAGGCAAATTTCGTCGCATAATCATGAAGCTTGTCTTGTCCAAGTGTCTTGGTGATCTGCTGGGAATACCAGACGACGGAGTATTTCATCCAGCGCACCGGATCGGTCGGCTGTTTCCAATTGTCGCCGCCCCAATCCACATAACCCTGTTTGAACGGCAGGGTCGGATTATGCTCGTCTTTCAGGTAACCTGCATCGTATCCCATGACGCTGAGGGCGACCTTGAAGGTGGAAGCCGGCGTGACCCGCTCCGCACAATTGCCGTTCTCGACCAGAGTCTTTCCGGTGTTGCTATCGGCAATGACCGTGCAAACCGTTCCGGCATGCGCCGTGGACGTGAAAACACTGGCTGCGACAAGTGTTAGCGCGATTTTCCCTAATTTCACAGCCTGTTCCTTTGCCTCGATTGCGACAGAAACCCACGATTGTCGCGGGGCTGCCATGGCAATCGAAAACTTCGGCAGCATTATGGTCGGCAAGGATTGACGTCGATTGCCCAGTTTGAGTGCGTCGAACCGACGGTCAGGTCATCCAGGTGTCTGTTTGGGTCATCAGGGACAGCCGTTCGGTGTGATAATCGATATGCATCTGGTGATGGCTGTTGCGCATGGCGGCTAGAATAGCCGAGGCGATGGCCGGGGCTTGTGCAAAGCCGCCCGTATTATGTCCACCGACCAGAATCACGCAGCATGCCTTGGATTTATAGGTCTCGAACAGGCCGAGACCGGATGGGGTCCAGGGACGCACGCAGTATTTCAACGTCTCGCGCAGGCTGCCTGCTTCGACCAGGCTCTGATATTGCTCAGGAAAACAGGTGGCGGCGGTGTCGATCAGGCCGTCATAGATAGTATTGAGAAGGCTTTCGTCGATATTATTGGGGTTAAAGCCGGTAAAGCCATAGCCTGAGCCTATGATGGCGGCACGTTCACCTTGTTCGCCCCAGCCGATAGTAACATTGGCATCTTCCGTGACATGATCCTTGCGCGCCAGTTTCAAGGAATTGCGCAACAGCCCTTGCGGGTCGGGCAGCGAGAGCCATGCACCCAGCACGCCACAAATCTGGCGGTGCGAGGCGGTCTTTGCGATGGCCGCGCCTGCATAGACCCCCGGTGAGATCACCAGATTGCCGGTCACGCGCTCGCCGGTGGACAGCACGACATGATCCACCTGACCATCAAAGCGGGTCGGCATGCTGATCATTTCGGTGTTCCAGTCAAATACCACACCGCGAGCCTCATACCGATCCAGCAAATTGGCCATGAAGCGATGCAGATTGAGCGTGAAGCCCTGAACATAAACACCACCCGAAATTTCGCCAGCCTCAATGGCCTGGCGCAGGATGGGCTGCTCGGCGGCAATCTCGTCGAGAGAGGCATTTCTCAAGGTCGCGCCGATGCGGTCCTGGCGGCTTTTGGAGCGTTGAAAATGGCTAGCATCGGAATAGACCCGCAGGATGTCGCGTTGCAAACCGGATGCGGCAAACAGCTCCGGCTCTCTGGCGATCCAGTCGTCCCAGAGGGGATGGCTCTCGCGATTGAAGCGGAAGATCGAGTCGTTATAGTTTTCGGCCAGCCAGCCCGGAACGCTCTCGAAAGAGGCGATCCAGTCGCGTTCGGCCTCCTTGAGGCTGCTGGATGGCGCAACGTTCCAACCGCGCTCGGTCACGGGCCGTGAAAATTGCCAGTTCATGTCACCATGGATGTTTCGGCAATTGTAATTGTCCATTTCTGACAGGGTAAACATGCGCGCGTCGCCACCGCCTGCACTGCATCCCAGCGATCGCCAATCGGTCTTGCGGCGCGGATCGGGCCGGGCATCGATGATCCGGACACTATAGCCCGCCTCGATGGCGTAATGGGCGGTAATGAGATTGACGATACCAGCACCGATGAACGTCACCTCTTCGCGCAGATCCGTATGGACGCCACCGCCAAACTGATCGTTGCAGATACATTGTTCGGCATCCCGGAAGGCAGCGACCACGCTGGTGGCTGGGCCGAGAACAGTGATCTGGCTGTTTGCCAATTGCCGCTGCCAGGCCTTGTCGGCTCCGGCTTCGCCGTAAACCGCGACATAGACGGGCCGGTTGGCGGCGCGCGACCATTCGGCCAGCACATCGGTGTCCACCGCATCGGCGGTAACAATCACCGAGACGGGATTTTGCCGCAGGAAGCGCGACAGGTGCCGAGGCCCCTTGCGAACCAGGTCATGGCGGAAGAGCAGGGTGTCCGTGGCCAGATCCTCGAGGATCTCATTGTCCACGCGCGAAAGAAGAAGAACATTCATGCTGGCCTCGGAGTGTTGGTGAGAAATTGATCAGGTCATGACGACATAGATCGCGGTGCCGATCAGCAGCGCGGCCATGGTGTAATTGAACACGCGCAGATAGGTCGGGTTGGCCAGAAGCGAGCGGATGCCGACCCCGAAACTGGCCCAGAGCGATGAAGAGACGATATTCACAGCTGTGCAGACGGTAAAAATCGCCACGCCGGAAGCAAGGATGGAGGTTCCTGTTGGCATGAAGATCGATGCGGTTGTTGTCGCCTTGACCCATGCCTTCGGGTTGATGAACTGAAACGACGCCGCCTCAATAAAGGTCAGGGGCTGCGGTGCGGATTTGGCATTGGCAACCCTGGCACCGATCAGCTTCAAGGAAAGATAAATCAGATAGGCAGCGCCCGCCCATTTCAGCAGGGTTTGCAGCGCGGGAAAATAGTCAAACAGAATACCAAAGCCGACGCACAGCAAAAACGTCTGCACCGCGCAACCCATGGCAATACCCAGAATATGCGGGCCGGTGCGCGTGAAGCCGAAGTTGACGCCCGACATTGTCAGCATGACGTTGTTGGGGCCGGGTGTGACGGACATTGTCCAGTAATAAAGGGCTAAAGCCAGGTACGAAATTCCGAGAATAGTCATGATTTTTCCAATCGCGGAGCTTCGACGAAGCCGCGTTTACAGTGTTCGATAAAAATGGGTGTCGAATTACCGAAGGTTGCCGCAGAATTCCTGAATTCGGTGGCAGGCGGCGGTAATTGCGGCTTCGTCTGTGGCATAGGACAGGCGGAAGTTTCCGGCCTGTCCGAAGGCGGAACCATGCACGGCGGCGACGCCTTTTTCCTCCAGCAGTGCCGTGACGAAATCTTCATCCGTCTCGATCAGCCGACCGCCTTCCGTCGTCTTGCCGAAAGTGTTTTCACAGGAGGGAAACACATAGAAGGCCCCCTCCGGCAGCAGGCAGGTCAAGCCATTGGCCTGATTGAGCATGGAGGTGATCAGGTGTCGGCGATTGTCGAAGGCAGTGCGAAACTGCACCAGGTGGTCCTGCGGTCCATCCATGGCGGCGACGGCTGCCCATTGGGCAATCGAGCAGGTGCCGGATGTTTGCTGGCCTTGCAGCAGCACCATGGCATCAATCAGCACTTTCGGACCTGCGGCATAGCCCAGCCGCCAGCCGGTCATGGCATAGGCCTTGGAAACGCCGTTGACGGTCAGGGTGCGGTCCTTCAGGCCGGGCTCGATCTGCGCGCCGGTGACATATTGAAAATCGCCGTAGACCAGATGCTCATACATGTCGTCGGTCAAAAGCCAGACATGCGGATGGCGCATCAGCACATCGGTCAGCGCTTTCAACTCGTCATGGGTATAGGCGGCGCCCGATGGATTGGACGGCGAATTCAGCAGGACCCAGCGGGTGCGCGGCGTGATCGCCTGTTCCAGATCCTCGGGCCGCAGCTTGAAGGCCGCCTTCTGCGTGGTGGCAACCCGCACCGGCACGCCGCCGCATAGCGACACCATTTCCGGGTAAGAGACCCAGTAGGGGGCGGGAATGATCACTTCGTCACCGGGATTGAGGCTGGCCCGCAGCGCATTGTAGATCACATGCTTGGCGCCCGTGCCAACGATGGTTTCATCAACGCGGTAGGAGAGCTGGTTTTCGCGCTGAAACTTGCGCACGATGGCCTCACGCAATTCAGGAATTCCAGCCACATTGGTATATTTGGTCTCACCGCGCTGGATCGCAGCAATAGCCGCTGCCTTGATATGGTCCGGCGTGTCGAAGTCCGGCTCACCGGTCGACATGGAAATCACATCGACACCGGCCAGCTTCAGCGATCGCGCCTTCTGGCTGATGGTGATGGTCTCCGACGGACGGATTTCAGACACGGAACGGGCAACAATCGTCATGATACAGGTCTTCCTAGCGCGTGTTGCATCAGAATGCGCAGCGGTTTGCGAAACGGGGTAGATTTAAAATGCGAGGTGGAGAAACACGGCCAGAACGCCGTGTCCTCAGTCGGGCATGACAGGCAGGGACTTCAAATAGTCGACATAGGCAACTGGCAGAACATCGGCGCCCGCCAGGATGTGGTTCATATAGCCGGTTCTCGGTTTGAGACCGTCCACATTATGCTTCAGGGAAATATAGGTGATGGCCTTGACCGTCGTATGGGTGCTCATATCGACGACATCGACTTCAAGCTGTTCATATTGTTGGGTTTCAACATTTTCATAGATATCGAGAATGTCAAAACCAGCCTGCGGCATCAGGTTCAGGGTGCCGAAGATATGGGCAGCAGCATTGGGCTGGATATTGGCGGCACCCGCTCCCGGAAAATAGGCTGATGGCTTGTTGAACACCAATTCATACCCATCCAGTCGTCCCAGTCCACGCGAGATGGAATGGACGCCGTCTTTATTCAGGCGCTCTTTCTCAAGACGATCCACATCGAGATTGGACCCATAGGCGAAGTAATATTTCATCGAAATATATCTCTTGTATCGAGGGCGCCTAGGATCGAGTATTTTTCAGTTTTCGGTGCTGAATATTACGTTTATTCAGTATTACAAAATTCTAGTTTTTTTTAATGCTTCAAAACTAAAGCAAAAAATACGTTGTGGATTAAGTATGAGTTCACTTGAAAACTGTCAATGCAATTTATGAGTTATGTAGAAATATTTTTCACCTTTTATTGTCTGCCATTTCCTGTGCCTCCGTCCATGCCGGGGCTGGCTCTCGCGTTCGTGTCATTGTATCCCTGTGCGCCAATCAACCGGAATGCGGACCCGATCTGTGGCAGTTTATACCGATATCAACGAGGTCGATCTCAAAGACTTCCTGGCGCAATATGAAACCGGCGAGCTTTTGTCCTTCAAGGGCATTGCCGAGGGCGTGGAAAATTCCAATTTCCTGCTGCACACGTCGAAAGGTGCGTTGATCCTTACGCTCTATGAAAAGCGCGTCGAGAAAAACGACCTGCCGTTTTTCCTGGGCTTGATGCACCATCTCTCGGCCAAGGGCCTCAACTGCCCGCTGCCACTGCCGCGCAAGGATGGCGCGCTGCTCGGCGAATTGTCCGGGCGTCCGGCGGCGCTGATTTCCTTTCTGGAAGGCATGTGGCTTCGCAAGCCGGAAACCCAGCATTGCCGGGCCGTGGGCGAGGCCTTGGCGACCATGCATCTTGCGGCACAGGGATTTTCCCTGACACGCGATAATGCCCTGGATCTTGCGGGCTGGCAGGCGCTGTGGCCGAAGGCGCGCACCCGCGCCGATGAGGTCTCTCCCGGCCTCCAGGCGGAAATCGATGCTGAGCTGGCGCATCTGGCCGGCCAATGGCCGAAGGATCTTCCCACAGGCGTTATCCATGCCGATCTGTTTCCTGACAATGTGTTTTTCCTTGGCGACCAATTGTCGGGGTTGATCGACTTCTATTTCGCCTGCAATGACTCTCTCGCCTATGACCTGTCGATCTGCCTGAATGCCTGGTGCTTCGAAAAGGACGGCAGCTATAATATCACCAAGGGCAAGGCGATGATCGACGGTTATCTGTCGGTTCGCCCCCTCTCACCGGCGGAGGTGGCGGCTATGCCGGTTCTGTGCCGTGGCTCGGCACTACGCTTTCTGTTGACCCGGCTTTACGACTGGCTGACCACGCCGGAAGGCGCCATGGTGGTGAAGAAGGAACCGCTCGAATATCTGCGCAAGCTGCGCTTCCACCAGGCGGTCGAGACCGCTGCCGAATATGGGTGGCCGCAATGAAACATGTTGAAATCTTTACCGATGGCGCCTGTTCCGGAAATCCCGGACCCGGTGGCTGGGGCGCGGTGCTGCGCTATGGCGAGGTGGAAAAAGACCTGTGCGGCGGCGAGGCGGATACCACCAACAACCGCATGGAATTACTGGCGGCGATCACCGCGCTGAACACGCTGAAGACCCCATGCGAAGTTGATCTGCATACCGACAGCAAATATGTGATGGACGGCATTTCCAAGTGGATTTTCGGCTGGAAGAAAAACGGCTGGAAAACCGCCGACAAGAAGCCGGTGAAAAATGGCGAGCTCTGGCAACAGCTCGATGCCGCCAACCAGCGTCACAAGGTGACCTGGCACTGGGTCAAGGGCCATGCCGGTCATCCCGAAAACGAGCGGGCCGACGAACTGGCCCGCAAGGGCATGGAACCCTTCAAAAAGGGCGGTGCAGGCTCGAAGCCAGGCTTATAATCGCACAATCCCACAAGGAGTTACCGATGATCTATCACTGCGTTTTTCTGCGGTTCAAATCGGCGGTCTCTGACGCTGAGAAACAGTCGATCTATGATGCCATCACTGCATTGAAGGAGGTTGTGCCGGGCATGCTGGAGGTCCGCGCCGGTCAGAATGTGTCGCCGGAAGGTTTGAATGGCGGCTTTGTCGATGGGTTCATCGTCCGGTTCGAAGACGCCACGGTGCGCGATTATTACCTGAAACATCCCGATCATATCGCGGTTGGCGACCGTATCGTCGCTGCGACGGATGGCGGATTGTCCGGCATCATGGTCTTTGATCTCGAGGCATAAAAACAGCGGCCGTCCCGGTAGATGTAGGGTTATCGGGACGGCCCTATCAGGCTGACTGTAGGGTGACGTCAGCTTGATTTGCGCATGGCATCGGTCAGCTTGTCGACATTGTAGCGGAACATTTTCTCATAGGTTGAAGCCGGGCCCTTGGGCTTGGACAGGGCTTCCACGTAAAGCTCGCCGCCGGATGTGGCGCCGGTTGCCTTGGCGATCTGCTTGACGAGACGCGGATCGTTGGAGTTTTCGAAGAAATAGCTCTTCACATGCTCGGTCTTGATCTGCTCGATCAGCTTGGCAACATCGGCGGCAGAGGCTTCGCTTTCGGTGGAAAGGCCGAGCGGCGACAGGAAGCTGATCTTGTATTCGCGGCCCAGATACCCGAAGGCGTCGTGGCTCGTCAGGATCTTGCGCTCGGCTTCAGGGATCGCGTCAAACTTGGCATGAGCATAGGCGTTCATGTCATCAAGCTTTTTCGTATAGGCGCTGGCATTGGCCTTGAAGGCTTCGGCATCGGCCGGATCGGCAGCGGTCAGCGCCTTTTCGATATTGGCGACCCAGACCTTCACATTGACCGGGCTGTTCCACACATGCGGATCGGTCACGGTCTTGCCATCCTCTTCCATGGTGCGGGTGTTGATGCCCTCGGAGGCGACGACCGGCTTGCCCTTGTAGCCGGAGGCGGTGATCAGCCGGTCCATCCAGCCTTCCAGGCCTTCACCGGACACGAATGTCACATCGGCGGCCTTCAGCGCCTTGGCATTGGCGGGCGACGGCTCGAATTCATGGGGGTCGCCATCGGGGCCGACCAGGCTGGAGACGGCGACATGATCGCCACCAACCTGTTTGACCACATCGGCCAGCACGGTGAAGGACGCGACAACCTTCACTGTTTCGGCAAAGGCCGGTGCGGCAGACAGGGTCATTAACAGTGGCAAGGCTGCGGACAATAACAGTTTACGGTTCATAGTAATCTCCTGTGATCAGGCTTTCAGATGGGAACTGGGAAGAAACCGCCGGAAAACACCGGAGGGAGCAAAAAGAATCGACAAGCCATAGAACAGCGCCGCGACCAGGATGATCGTCGGCCCGGAGGCGAGTTCCAGATGGTAGGAGGCAATCAGGCCGAGATAGCTTGCGACAATGCCGCTTGCCGCCGCCACCACCATCATGCCGGGCAGGCTGCGGCACCAGAGCTGGGCAATGGCGGCGGGCAGCATCATCAACCCTACGGCCATCAGCGTGCCGAGTGCCTGAAAGCTGGCGACCAGATTGAGCACGACCAGAAACAGGAACAGGAAATGATAAACCGGTCCACGGCCGCCGACGGCCCTCAAGAAGCCTGGATCGAGACATTCCGTCACCAATGGCCGGTAGATGACGGCCAGCGCCAGCAGCGAGAAGGAGGCAATGGCGCCGATCTGCACCAGCGCGTCATTGTCGATGGCCAGAATTGTGCCGAACAGCACATGCAGGAGGTCGATATTGGAACCGCGCAGCGAGACGATCAGCACGCCCAGCGCCAGGGATGTCAGGTAGAAACTCGCGAAGCTGGCATCCTCCTGCAACACGGTCGATCGGGTGACGAAGCCTGACAGCAGCGCCACGGAGAGACCAGCCACCAGCCCCCCCAACCCCATGGCGGTCAGCGACAGGGACCCGGCGATCAGGTAGCCGATGGCGGCCCCGGGCAATACCGCATGGCTCATGGCATCACCGACCAGGCTCATGCGCCGCAGCATCAGAAACACCCCGATCGGGCCGGAGCCGAGGCCGAGGCAAAGCGAGGCCACCAGCGCCCGGCGCATGAAGCCGTAATCGGCAAACGGTACGATCAACAGATCGTAGGCGGTCATGCGGCGGGCCTTGATGTTTTCTGGTCTGCCGGGCGGCAGACCTCGGCATCCTCGTCCCAGCGCTCGGCCATGGCGCGGGCCTTGAGCAGATTGGCAGACGACAAGGCGTCCTGGGTCGGACCCCAGCTGACCAGCTCGCGGGCGAGAAGCAAAGTCTCGGGGAAATGGCTGCGCACCTGGTCGAAATCATGCAGAACCGCAACCACCGTGCGGCCATCGCCATGCCAGCCGCGGATAATGTCGATCAGGTCGCGGGTGGTGCGGGCATCGATTGCGGTGAAAGGCTCGTCCAGCAGGATCACTTTGGCATCCTGTAGCAGCAGCCGGGCAAACAGCACCCGCTGGAACTGGCCGGCGGATAGTGCGCCGATATGGCGCTTCTCAAAGCCTTGCAGCCCGACCATTGCCAGCGCCTGGCCAGCTTTGTCCATGTCGGATCTGGCGATACGGCCAAAGGCACCGCTATTGCGCCAGGCGCCCATCAGCACCGTGTCGAACACACTGATCGGAAAGCGCCGGTTGATGTCGGCGGCCTGCGGCAGATAGCCGAAATCGGTGCGCTTCAGGTTATGCTCCACCGTGCCTTCGGCGGGGCGCAATTCACCGATAATCGCCTTCAGCAAGGTGGATTTTCCCGCCCCGTTCGGCCCGGCAATCGCCGTCAGGCTGCCAGCCTCGATCACGCCATGGACGTGATGCACAGCCGGGTGCCTGTCATAGGCGACAGTCAGATTGGTAAGCCGGATCGCGGCATTGTTCATGGCAGGGCCACCGCCCATTGAATGGCAAGCCAGGTCAGGCCGATGAGCACCAGCGCAAAACCCAGTCGCATCACGGCGGACCGTGCCAGTAAACTGGGAAAGATGGGATCTTCGTCCTGCAAGGCTCGCACTCCGATGTGTCTTATTTATGTAATAACGTTACGTGTAACGATATAACAATAATGGCAAATCGATGGCAAGCCTTTCTTACGGGATGTGGGAGTCGTATCCCAGCCTATCTATGTTTCATGAAAAAACCCCGGAAGCGTGAGCCTCCGGGGTGGGTTTTATGTGCAGAGCGCTGCAAGGCAGCATTACCCACAAAACGGGGAAAAGAGAAAGCTTACAGTCGTTCCAGCATGGCTTGCGCGGAGGAAACCGTGGCCTGACCGGGATTTTCCTCGATATCGAGGCTTTTCACCACGCCATCTTCCACCAGCATGGAATAGCGCTTGGAACGCACGCCGAGCGCGCCAGCCGACAGGTCCATGTCAAGGCCAAGCGCCTTGGAGAAACTGGCGTCCCAATCGGCCAGGAAATGGATCTTGCCCATGCCGCCGCTCTGCTGCGCCCAGGCGCCCATGACATGCCAGTCATTGACGGAGAGGACGGCGATCTCATCGACGCCCTTGGCTAGAAGCGCATCGCGGTGCTCCAGATAGCCGGGCAGATGGTTCAGCGTACAGGTGGGGGTGAAGGCACCGGGTACGGCAAACAGGACAACCTTCTTGCCCTTGAACAGTTCCTCGGTGCTGATCTCAACCGGGCCATCCGCGGTCTTTTCCTTGAATGTGGCTGCCGGTATCGTCTCGCCAATTGCAATCGTCATGAAATCTCTCCTCATTTTGCTAAGCGTCGCACTCTATTCAATCGTCGCCCTGACCGCAGAGCCTGTTTGATAGACTGTCAGGGTCGCACTATAGGGCGGCCTGTTCCGAAGGCAAGCGGGGCTTCCATGGTCCGTTTGTTGCCGGCGGCCACCAGGATATGCCAGATCTTGCCATTGATCGAATAATGGCGCGGCAGTTTCGGTAGGGCGATTTGCAGGGTCCGGTTATTGCCCTTGCTCGACAGCGTCTTGTATTCGGTAAACAGATATCCATCCGGGCCAGTCACCAGAATGCGCGGGTCGTCCTTGGAGCCTTCCGGCAGGATCAGCGACACATCAAGGCTGGAGAGATCATCTGCCATGTGGAAATCCGAGACGTAGAAATCCTCCGCTGCGGTGGCGGGCAGCTTGGATTTCGCCTTGTCAATCAGCTTTGCCTCGCTGACATCAGTGGTTTCCTCGCCACTCAGATCGACGCTCAATTCCGCCTGAAACGGAATACAGATATTGCGGCACATGCCGATAAAGGCTGTCAGCCGCAGCGGGCTTTGCCAATCATCCTGCGTGCTTTTGAGCGTGAAGGGAAAGACCACCGGATGGTCGTAACCGACGTCGCGCACGCTGCCGATATCCATCCGCTTCGGCACGGGAAAGCTGAGCGGTGAAGGGATGAGTTTTGCATCCGGGGCAGTGGTCAGCTGCGGGGGGATGCCGCTATCGCCCGGCTCACGCCAATAAGTGAACCAGCCATCGTTCGGCTCAATTTGCAGGCCCGCCTGGCGTGTGCCGTCGGGGGAGGGCGGCAGCACAACCAGCCGCATGCGACCACCATCGCTGGTGGCCCAGGCGGAGGTAGCGGCATGGGCGCTGCCCGATGGCAGCAGCATCAGCAGAGCGGTGAGCAGGGCTGGAAACAGGGCGAAAACCGGCCGGATGAAAAAACCTGGATGGATCATGCTGGCTATTTAGACTGGCGCCATGGCTGCTGCCAATCACGCTTTTGACGGTTTTATCATTTTCGGTTGATTGATGGCCGGTGATGGCTCATCTTGAGGTGCATGACTTGCGCCACATATCTTTGTTTGACGCATTTCCATACGCCAAACCGCGACACACTTTGGTTGGAAATGCTTTAGATCGGCACCCCGAACAGACCGGAGGCAGCATGGCTTTTTTGACATTGAAGTCTGACCGCGAACGAGGCTTTCTTGATGGCCATTTCCTGATCGCCATGCCCGGCATGCCGGATGGCAATTTCGCCCGCAGTGTCGTCTATGTCTGCGCCCATACGACGGCGGGGGCCATGGGCTTTATCATCAACCGGACCCAGCCGGTCAAATTCGCCGAAATCCTGCTGCATCTCGACCTGATCGACCAGCATGACGCGATCATGCTGCCGGACCATGCCCGCAACTTCCCCATTCAATGCGGCGGCCCGGTGGAAACCGGTCGCGGCTTTGTGCTGCATTCCGACGATTACCTCAGCGACAGCAGCATTCCGGTCAGCGACGATATTTCCCTGACCGCGACGCTCGACATCGTCCGCGCCATTTCCGATGGGCGCGGCCCGGCGCGTGCCACTATGCTGCTTGGCTATGCCGGCTGGGGGCCAGGTCAACTGGAGGCGGAGATCGCCAACAATGGCTGGCTGAATTGCCCGGCCTCAGAAGACCTGATCTTCGATCCGGTGCTGGAGGACAAGTACGACCGGGCACTTGCCCTGATCGGCATCAGCCCCGCCACCCTGTCGGCAGAGGCTGGCCACGCCTGATCAGGGCTGTTGAGGTTTGCGTCGCAGCGGGCGAAAGATGCGGGGCAGACTGAGCGAAGCGGGCAGGGTCATGACGATGACACCGGCCACGACCAGGACGAGACCGGCGAGCACGGTCGGGCTATAGCGCTCCCCCAGAAAAATCGCGCCAATGCCGACCCCGATCGGCACCCGCAGATAGGCCTGGGATGTGGTGGCGACCGAGCCGAGCGTATGGACAAGCCGGAAATAGATGACAAATGCCAGCGCGGTGGAAAACACCGAGAGCGCCAGCAGGGCCGCTAGCGAAGAGGTGGAGACGGCCAGCGTCCAGGGCTTGTCCACGATCAGGCTGAGCGGAATAAGCATAGCCGCTCCGCACAAAAGCGAGCCGGCAGCGGGCATCATCGGGTCAAGTCCCTTAAAATTCCTCCCGAAAATCGCGGCCATCGCATAGCAGGCCGATGCCAGGATGACGGCGCATTGCGCAACGAGATCGGTTCCGGCGGAATGAAAAGCGTTGAAGCCGACGATCAGGCAGGTGCCAGAAATTCCCAACAAAACGCCAAGCAGTTTGGGCAGGCCGACATGTTCATGCCGGGTGAAGGCGACGGTGATCAGGAAGGTGAAGATCGGCGTCAAGGCATTGAGGATCACGGCAAGCCCGGCCTCGACATGCAGTTCCGCCCAGGCAATCAGGGTGAAGGGCAAGGCGCTGTTGAGGCAGGACTGGATAAAGAACCGCCGCCAGGTTGCGCTGTCGCGGGGCAGTGTCATGCCGCGCATCCGCAGAATGGCAAGCAACAAGCTGCCAGCCAGCAGGGTGCGGGTGGCAATCAGCGTGATCGGTGGGATGGTCTCCACCCCGATGCGGATGAAACTGTAGGCAGCGCCCCAAACGGTTGCTAAGGCCAAAAGCAGGGCAAGTTCTTTTAAAAGGACCGGTTTTTCCATGGACTATCACTTTCTATCGGGATGGTTTGATGTGCCTTGGTAGCCCAGTCGCTGATGATAATGCTTCGGCCATAGCCGAAGTGTTGTATGATGACAATTGCTGTTCAGCGGCCTATATTGAGGTCATGTCGAACATCGCATCTGGAAACATGCTGGCTGAAATTGCCGCCCTGATGGGGGACCCGGCCCGCGCCAATATGCTGATCGCCCTGATGGGCGGGCAGGCGTTAACCGCAGGCGAACTGGCGCTGCATGGCGGTGTCAGCGCCCAGACCGCCAGTGGGCACCTGGCCAGGATGGTCGAAGGCCGTCTGCTGTCGGTCGAAAAACAGGGCCGTCACCGCTATTACCGTCTGGCCGGGCGCGCTGTCGCCGCGGCGATGGAGACGCTGATGTCGCTTGCCGCTGACGGGCCGCGACGCCTGCATCCTGTTGGCCCGAAGGATCTGGCGCTACGCTCGGCGCGCAGTTGTTACGATCACATCGCCGGTCGTCTCGGCGTAGCGCTGGCCGATGGCTTGCAAACCAAGGGCTATATCGAACTGGGGGAGGAGGCGGTGACGCTGACACCACCCGGCCAGCAGTTTTTCTGTGATTTCGGCATCGATCTTTCCCCGACCACACCACGCGGACGGCCGTTCTGCCGCACCTGCCTTGACTGGAGCGAGCGGCGCCCGCATCTGGCCGGACGGCTGGGCGCGGCCTTGCTGGACAGAATGCTGGACCTGGGCTGGGTGGCGCGCCAGCCGCAGGGCAGGGCGCTGAGGATCACCCAGGCCGGACAGCAGGGCTTTCGGGCGCAATTCGGGGTTACGGAAGACTGGATGGCGTGAAAAAAACCAGGGCCTGAACAGCCCCGCCCTCCGGTATGATCAAGCCCGCTTTGCCCGCTGTTGCTGGTCTTTCAAAAGGCGCATGACCGCTTCCGGGCCAACCGGGGCGCCGTAGAGGAAGCTCTGGCCGTAATGGCAGCCCATTTGGGCCAGTTCGTCGCCGTCATCCTCGCTGGCTATGCCTTCCGCCACGACATCCATGCCCATGTCCTTGGCCATTCCGATCACCGAGCGCAGCAGGATATTGCGCCGCTCGCTGGTATCGGTCACCAGTTCCCGGTCGAGTTTCAGCGTATCGAAGGGAAAGCGGGTCAGATAGGACAGCGAGGAATAGCCGGTGCCGAAATCATCCAAGGCGAGACTGAGCCCGATATCCTTCAGCTTTTCCAGCACCAGCCGTGCCTGTTCGGGATTTTCGACCACGACGGATTCGGTCAGTTCCAGTTTCAGCCGGGCCGGATTGCAATTGACTCGGCTGAGCAGGCTGCGAATGTCGGTATAGAGCGTGTTGTTGATCAGCTGGGCGCTGGACAGGTTGACGGAGACGAAAATCGGCATTTCGCCCGTCTGTTTTTCCCATTCCACCAGATCGGTTGCCGCCCGCTCCAGCGCGAACATGCCAAGCGGCATGATCAGGTCGCAGCTTTCCGCCAGAGGTATGAATTCAGACGGGGAGATCGTGCCGCGCTTGGGATGTTCCCAGCGCATCAGCGCTTCGAAACCGGCCAGTTCCTCATCATCCAGCCGGACGATCGGCTGATAGACCATGGTCAACTCGCCGCGCTCGACAGCGCGGGCAAGTTCGGTTTCCAATTGCAGCTTTTCCGAGACGCTGCCCCGGAAGGCCGGGCGGAACGGTTCCACCTTGTTGCCGCCACCGCGCTTGGCGCGGTACATGGCAAGCTCGGCATCCGATAGCAGCCCGGCAGCGCTTTCCTGTTGGTCTACCCAGGAGACCAAGCCGATGGAGGCGGTCAGGTTGATCTCGCGATTGGCGAAATTGATCGGCACCATGATCGCCTTGCTGACAGCGTCGGCAAAATCGGCGACCTTGGCCGGATCGCGCTCCGAAATCAGGATCAGGCCGAACTGGTCACCCGAAAGCCGGGCCAGCGTATCCTGCGGCTTTAACAGGCGGCGCAGCCGCCGGGTCAGCGCGATCAGAATATTGTCTCCGGCGGAAATCCCGAGCATGTCGTTGACCCGACCGAAATTGTCGATATCGACGATCATGACCGTCGGGCGCACCGTATCGGCGGTGGCGGTCACGGTCAGAAGTGTCTGCAAGCGATCCAGAAACACTTCCCGGTTCGGCAAGCCGGTGAGATTGTCGTTGATCGCATCCTGCAACAGCCGGTCGACGGTGTTTTTCTGTTCGGTGACATCGGCAATCGTGCCGATGCAGCGGATGATTTCGCCATTGGCTCCCAACACGGGCCGGGCGCGGATATGCAGCCAGTGGAAATGCCCGTCATCGGCGCGGATGCGGAATTCGTGGTTCAGCCGTCCGCGCTTGTGCTCCAGCAGCACATCCAGCGTGGCGCGAAACCGGTCGCGGTCATCGGGATGCAGGCTGGGAATCCAGTTGCGGGCCGCCCCATGCAGCGCGCCGTGGCTCAGGCCAAGCCGGGTGGAAATATCGGGAATGGTCACCACCCGGTCGCGGGCCACATCCCAGTCCCAGACAATGTCCCCAGCCCCGGTCAGCGCCAGGGATTGCCGCTCCAGATCGGAAAACAGGCCCTGGTTATAGCCACCGCCAGCAAAGGCGTGCTGCATGACGGTAAAGCCGATCAGCAGCACGATCAGCACCAGCGCCCCGCCATGGGCAGGCTGGATGATGTCGTTCGACAACCGTCCCGTCACCGTCATCCAGCCGGCAATCAGCCAGACGATGATCAGCGTCCAGGTCGGCACCAGCAGGATGGCGCGGTCATAGCGGTTGAAGCCGAGATAGACGATCAGCGCGATCCCAGCCGTGGCCGTCAGCGCAAAGGACAGTCGGGCAATGCCTGCGGCAATCGACGGATCGTAGATTGCCACGCCAAACAGCAGCACCAGGCCCAAGATCCAGGCAAAGGTCGCGTAGCCGAGGTTCACATGCCAGCGATTGAGGTTGAGATAGGTAAAGAGAAAGATCACGAAACCTGAGGCCAGACCCACCTCGGCCCCCGCTCGCCAGATCTGCTCGCTATGGGTGGTGATGCTGATCAGCTTGCCAAGAAAGCCGAAATCGACGCAGATATAGGCGAGCACCGCCCAGGCCAGCGAGGCCGCAGCGGGCAGCATGGATGTGCCGCGCACCACGAACAGAATGGTCAGGAACACCGCCAGCAGGCCGGAAATGCCCAGCACGATGCCGCGATAGAGCGTGAACGAGTTGATCGTATCCTTATAGGCATCCGGCTCCCACAGATAGATCTGCGGCAGGTTCGGCGTTGCCAGTTCGGCCACGAACGTCACCACCGCACCCGGATTGAGGGTGATGCGAAACACGTCCGCATCGTCACTCGGCACCCGGTCCAGCGAAAATCCTTCGCTGGGGGTAATGGAAATGATCCGCTGCGAGCCGAGATCCGGCCAGAACACCTTGGAATTGACGAGCCGATAATGCGGCGCGACGATCACCCGCTCCAACTGCTCGTCGGACACATTGGCAAGCGCGAACACCGCCCAATCGCCCTGGTGCTGCGCTGAGGTGGCGCGCACTTCGATGCGGCGACGAATGCCATCGGACCCAGCGGCAGTAGAGACCTGAAACGCCTCACCCTGATTGAGATGGATTTCCGTCGTGGCGGTCAGGTCGAGCGCCGTATCGTCGCGTGAAATCTTCACCGGTTCGGCGGCATGGCTGGTGCCCGCGCCAAACCCCGTCAGCGCCAGGAGCACCACCAGGAGGCCAGCGGCAAGCCGCAACAGGCCAGGATTGGATAAGGCTTGTTTCTGCTCAAAAAACCGCTGGGAACTGGCCTCGGATGAGTATCTGAATATATTCATGAATAGAGTTTTTTGCCGGAAACGGCACCAGGTTCCGCCAGAAGCGAGTAGATCGCGTGATCTCTCCACTGTCCGTTGATGTTCAAATATCCGCGCAACAGACCTTCCCGTTCAAAACCGGCCCGCTCCAGCAGCCGGATGCTTTTGTCATTGTCAGGAATACAGGCGGCTTCGATACGATGCAACTCAAGTTCCTTGAAGATATATGGTTTTGCCAATTGAAGTGCGGCAAACATATGGCCTTGGCCGGCGAAACGTTCGCCCATCCAATATCCGATCATACAGGCCTGGGAGACGCCGCGCCGGATCAGGCCGATGGTCAGCCCGCCCATCAGCACAGCGTCGCTTTCGCGAAACAGAAAAAACGGCACGGCCAATCCACAAGCATATTCCTGGGCATTGCGCATGACACGCGATCGAAAGGCGCTTTCGGTCAGCTCGTCCGGACGCCAGAGCGGTTCCCAGGGCTGGAGAAAAGCCCGGCTTTCAGACCGTAGCCTATACCATTGATTATAATCGCCATTGCGCGGCAGCCGCAGCAGACATGTCCCGTCACGCAGTTCAGGCCGTTCCGGCTGGCGGGACAGAAACCCGAACACAGACCGCGTCATTTGTCATACCCCCACCCAAACAGTTCCGGCCCCATTGCATCGAATGCTGGAGGGATTGCGGGAACCTGCTGAAAGATATGGCTCACCCCAAAAGCCAGTCAAACGGCAAGATTGAGCAATCGACTCAGCCGCGCGCCGCCTTCAGCACCGTGTCGCGTGATCCCGACAAGGCCGAAAGGATGTCTTCCATTGGCGCTAGCTGTTCGAGCGGGCCGATGGCTGACAATGTCGGTGGGCTGCCGTCGAAGAACAGCCGCCCAGCAAGGTCTGTCAGCCGGTCGACGGTAATGCTTTCCAGCCGCTCCATCAGTTCCGGATTGGAAATCGGCCGACCATAGAGCATCATCTGCCGGGCAATCTGTCCGGCCCGCGCCGCAGGGCTTTCCTGACCCATCAGCAATTGCGCCCGGATCTGGGTGCGAGACCGGTCGATTTCCTGTTGCTCGATTCTTTCAGCCGATTTGCGCAGCTCGCTGATGATCACAGGCACCAGTTCGGGCAGGTTTTCGCCGCCGGTCGCGGCATGAATGCCGAAAATGCCGGTATCGGAAAAGCCCCAGTGAAAGGCATAGACCGAATAACAGAGGCCGCGAAACTCGCGTACCTCCTGAAATAGCCGCGAGGACATGCCGCCGCCGAGGATATTGGCCAGAATCTGCGAGGCGTAGAAATCGCGCGCATGATAGGCGCGGCCTTCGAAGCCGAGCAAAAGCTGGGTGTCCATCAGGTCGCGGCTTTCGCGCACCTCGCCGCCGGTATAGCGGGCAGGGGTGATCAGCGGCGAGACGGCGGGCTTGGTGCGCAGCGTGCTGAAGCGGTCTTCCACCTGGCGCACGAAGCTTTCGTGGTCGACGGCGCCAGCCGCCACCACAAACATCCGGTCGGTGGTATAGTTGCGGGCAAGATAGGCGCGAATCTGGTCGCTGGTGAAACCATCCACCGTTTGTGGCGTGCCAAGAATGCCGCGTCCGACCGTCTGGTCGCGAAAGGCGGTTTCGGCGAAACGGTCGAAGACAACGTCATCAGGCGTATCAAAGGCCGCGCCTATTTCCTGCAGGATCACATGCTTTTCACGGATCAACTCTTCGTCATCGAAGGCCGAATCAGTGAGGATGTCGGCGAGGATATCGACGGCCAGCGGCACATCGTCCTTCAGCACCCGGGCGTAATAGGAGGTGGTCTCGGTTGATGTCGCGGCATTCAGCTCGCCCCCGACATTCTCGATTTCCTCGGCAATCTGGCGGGCGGTGCGCCGTTTCGTCCCCTTGAAGGCCATGTGCTCGAGAAGATGGGCAATGCCATGTTCCTCGGCGGTTTCATCGCGCGAACCGGATTTGACCCAGACGCCCAGCGCGACGCTTTCCAGATGCGGCATTTTTTCGGTAACGACCGTCAGCCCCGAAGGCAGGCGGGTGCACTCAACATTCATGGTCCATCTTTCCGCGTTTCTTAAGCACCAGCGCGCGAATGAGCGGAGATGAATGCCTCCACCACGTCGAGCTCGCCGGCAAGGACGTCGAAACGCTCCTCCCTATCCATCAGATCAGCAAGCCACGTCGGAAGCGCGGGGTCAATACCCGATGCCGATTTTACCGCCGCCGGAAATTTGGCGGGATGGGCGGTGGCCAGCGTCACCATCGGGCTTTGGGGCTTTTCGAATTTCGATGCGACCACCACGCCGCAAGCCGTATGGGGATCAAGCAGATAGCCGGTTTCAGCCAAAGTGGTGGCGATGGTCTTGGCCACCTCCGTTTCCGAGGCGCGTCCGGCCCGGAAGAGTTTCCGGATGGTTTTGAGCGTGTCCGGCTTGATTTCGAAAGCGCCGGATTGCTTCAATCCAGCCATCTGCGAACGGATCTCGCCGGCATTGCGGCCGCTGGCTTCAAACAGCAGGCGCTCGAAATTCGAGGAGATCTGGATATCCATCGACGGCGAGGTGGTGGCCATCACACCGCGCATCTCGTAGCGCCCGGTTTTCAGCGTGCGGGCCAGAATGTCGTTGTCATTGGTGGCAATCACCAGCTTGTCGATCGGCAGGCCCATTTCGCGCGCCACATAGCCTGCGAAAATATCGCCGAAATTGCCTGTTGGGACAGTGAAGGAAATCTTGCGGTCCGGTCCCCCCAGCGAAAGGGCGGCGGTAAAGTAATAGACGACCTGGGCCATGATTCGCGCCCAGTTGATTGAATTGACGCCGGATAGCTGCACCTTGTCACGAAAGGCGACATGGTTGAACATCGCTTTGACCAGATCCTGACAATCGTCGAAATTGCCCTCGATGGCCAGCGCCCGGACATTCCCGGCCTTCGATGTGGTCATCTGCCGCTGCTGCACGGGCGAAACCTTGCCCTTGGGAAACAGGATGAACATGTCGATATTATCAAGCCCGGCAAAGGCATCGATGGCCGCCCCGCCCGTGTCGCCCGAGGTGGCGCCGACAATGGTGGCACGCTGTCCGCGCTCGCGCAGAACGTGATCCATCAGCCGGCCAAGCAATTGCATGGCGACATCCTTGAAGGCCAGGGTCGTGCCGTGGAACAGTTCGAGAATATAGGAATTCGGCCCGGTCTGCACCAAAGGCGCGACAGCAGGATGGCGGAAGGTGGCATAGGCGTCATGGATCATCGCCTGAAGGGCATCATCCTTGATTTCGCCGTCCACGAAGGGTTTCAGCACCGCGAACGCGACCTCCTGATAGGTCTTGCCGCGCAGCGCCCGGATATCGCGTTTGCGCATTTTCGGCCATTCGCGGGGCAGGTAAAGGCCACCGTCACGGGCGAGGCCTGCCAGAAGCGCGTCGCAAAAATTGAGAGCGGGCGCCTCGCCGCGAGTGGAAATAAAGTCCATGCCAGTATCCTCGGTCTAAAGGTCACGCCCGGTCGAAAGTTTCATGGCCGCCACAATGATGCAGACTCTTGCTGATGCCTTGCTGAAAATTGCAACAAAGCACGTGCTAGCTGATCGATTTTTTGCCACGCCGCTGGTATAGACCATCGCCAACCGATAAGGAAAGGCTGATTGCGGGAGATTTTCCTGTTTCCAGACCGCATTTTCCACGCGGTGAGACGAAGTCATGATGCAGAAGGTGTGACCCGGTGTTTCAATCTATAATGCGCGGCTCGTCCGCCTCATCTCAGGTTAATAAGTCGGCTCTGGTCATTGTTCCAGTCCTGGCCGTTTTTCTGGCCGGTTGCAATACCAGCGGCTCCGGGGCCGGTTCCAGTTCCGGCGCCAGTGGAGGCAGCCTGTTCAGCTCCAATGCCACAACATCGGTCTCCGGTGCGGCCACGGCGAGCGCCCCGGCAGCGTCTTCTGGTGCCGTGGTTCAAGCCGTCTGCCCGAAGATCTCCCTGCGCGACGGCACATCCTACTATCGCACTTATGCGAAGTCGGGTTCTAAAGATCCACAGGACGTTGTGTTCCAGGCCTCGCTTGCCGAAACCACCCGCGCCTGCACCCAGTCCGACACCACGCTGACCGTCAAGGTCCAGGTGGCGGGACGGCTGGTCGCCGGGCCGCAAGGCCATGCCGGATCGATCAATATGCCGATCCGGGTTGCCGTCGTCGATGGCGATACGGTGGTGTCTTCGGAACTGGTGCCGTTTACCGCCAACCTCGCCAGTGCCGATCAGCCAGCCCAGTTCCTGTTTAGCCGCGATATCACCATGGCTGCCAATGCCACGGCGGCGACGCAGATCTTTGTCGGCTTCGATGAAGGTCCGGCTAGTGCCGCGGGCAAGCCATCCGGCAAAAAGCGTAAATAAGCCTCTCGGGCATACCAGCGCCGCGCCAGATATAGCGCACGGCGCTGTCGCTCTTTCTTGTGTGTTGAGCATTTCAGCAGAAGTGCGAAGCGGTTTTGTGTTCGCAAATACGTAAAAAACAAAGATGCAGCACGCTCGTCATGTTTCCATGAGTAGCGGCGCGGCAATGGTAGGTCCGGCATGAGGGTCACGGTCATTCGCAATCCTGTGGCGGGTGGTGCTCATACATGGCCTGCCACGGCTCGTGCACTTGCGGAGATTTTTCCCGACTATTCGCTGGTCGAAACCGTCAAGGGCATGACGGGCTCCCAGGTGCGCGCCGCTGTCACGCCCGAAACCGATCTGGTTCTGGTGGTGGGTGGCGATGGCACGGTTGGTCAGGCCGTGGATGGGCTGCTGACGTCGCTTTATCCACAAACCGCCTTTGCGTTCCTGCCGGGTGGCACGGGCGCGGATTTTTCCCGCAATTTCGATTGGCCCGCGACCACTGAGCGCCAATTGCAGGCGATTGCGACGGCTACCCCGCGCCGCATCGATGTCGGTGTTCTGCAAAGCCGTTTGGGCAGTGGCGAGGTCCATTCCACGCATTTCATCAATGTCGCCAGTACCGGCGTGTCGGGCGAGATCGTCGCGGCGATCGAGGCAAGCCGTGGACCCTCGCGTCTGCCGGCGTTTCTGCGCTACCGGCTGATGTCATTGGTGCGCATCGCTCGTTACAAGGGCGCGGCCCTGCGTATTTCGGTGGATGGAAGGCGCGTTTATGACGGCGCGGTTCTTGTGGCCGCCGTTACCAATGGCAGCTGGTTTGGCGCCGGAGTGCGCGCCGCGCCGCAGGCTTTGCTGGACGATGGCCAGCTCGATCTGGTCTTTGCACGCCATTGCGGCGCCATTGGCAATCTGAAGATCTTTGCCGCTTTCGCTAATGGCAGTCCGGCGAATTCGTCCGCGATCAAGACCCATCGCGGCCAGGTGATCGACATCGAGCCGCAGGGCAAGATCCCCATGGCCGAGGCCGATGGCGAAGTGATCAGGCCCGGCGCATTGCGCTTCAGCATTTTGCCGCATGCGCTCACAGTTCGCCTTCCACCCGCTGTGGCGCCTGGGTGAATGAGCGCTGACGCTCTCCAAAAACCTGGAAACAAACTCTAGATCACATGGTCCCATTCGGCCATGGCGGCAATCACGGCTGGCAGGTCCATCATCCGGGCGATCACGGTTTCCGCACCGGCTTCAGTCAGGCGGTCGGCATGGGAGGGATAGGTGTGGGAGGCGCCGGTAAAGCCGACAACCCGCATTCCTGCGGCGCGGGCGGCATGGATGCCATGCACGCTGTCTTCCACCACGACGCAATTTTGCGGCTTGACGTTGAACTGGGCGGCGCCGTGCAGATAGATATCCGGCTTCGGCTTGACCCGGTCAGCGCCGAGATCCTTGGCAGAATAGACATGCGGCGCGAAAAATTCCTTGAGGCCAACCTTGGTCAGCATCATGTCCAGCCGTGGCGATGAGGAATTGGAGCAGATGCAGCGCGGCCCCTGGAGACGCGACAGCGCATAGGTGACGCCCTCTACCAGCTTGACCTCGCGGGCCAGCCGCTGGTCCAGCAGGGCTTCCGACTTGTCGATCAGGCTGGCCGAGAGCGGAATATCCACTTCCTTTTCGATGGTCATCAGGATGTTTTTCCAGGTCATACCGGAAAAACGCTCGCCCATTTCCTCGACTGAAATCGGATAGCCTGCCTCGGTCAGCAGCTTGGACTCCACCTTGGCGGCAATGATTTCGGAATCGACGAGCACGCCGTCACAATCGAAAAGGGTGAGGTCGAAGCCAGCCATGCTCATCATATCCTGTTGTCGGGGGAAATGCCTGACTACACGATAAGGCGGTAAAGAACAATTGCGCAGATCTGCTGAATGTTCATGGCCCGGATGTTCAGGGCAGATCTGCGTCTCTCTCGACAAATTTGCCCCTTCAGCCTAATCAGAAGACATGAGCAAAGCCAAGGACGACACTATAGCCGCGAGGATTGCCCGCGTATTGGCGCAACGCATCGTGCATGGAGAATTACAGCCCGGCATAAGGCTGGCACAGGACCATATTGCCGAGGAATTTTCGGTAAGCCAGGTGCCCGTGCGGGAGGCCTTCCGGCGTCTGGAGGCGCAGGGCCTGGTCGTCAGTCTGCCGCGCCGCGGGGTCCGGGTGGCGAGTTTCGATCTGAAACAGGTGCGCGAAGTGGCGGAAATGCGCGCCGCACTTGAAGTGCTGGCGCTGAAGCATGCTGCTCCCCATCTGACGCCCGCGCTGCTCGACGAAGCGGAAGCCGCGACCTGCGCCTGCGACCGCGCCGACAATGTCGAGGACTGGGAGGCGGCCAATCGACGCTTTCACCGGCTGATCGTTTCCACCTGCGATATGCCGCGCCTGCTGACCGCCATCGATGACCTGCATGCGGTCAGCGCTCATTTCCTGCTGGCAGGCTGGCAAAGTGGCTGGGAGCGCCGCACCGATCACGACCATCGCGCCATCCTGGATGCCTTGCGCCGCAACGCCGTTGGTGAGGCGACAGCCATCCTGGAACGGCATGTGCAATGGATTGGCCGGGCGCCCGCGCCGCGTCGCGGCGAGCCGCAGCCGGAGCGGTTTGCGATTGTCGGATGATGAGGCGTGAGCGCGCAAAAACGATCGGTAAAAATGACAAGCCTGTTGATCAGGCGGAAAAGCCCGGCGCAACCTATAAAGCCCAACGAATGCCTATAAAGCCCAACGAATGAAGGATTAATGCCATGACGGTGCGGTTGCGCGGCCATCATCTGCTCTGCATGCTGACCTTTGTCGGCGAAGGCTATACTGCCGATTTCGTCGCCAATTATCACCGCGTCGCTGCGCGGTTGACCGAGGGCGAAACCATTGAGATCGTCGATGGCCCCGATGATCTCTGTCAGCCCTTAACCCATTCGCAAACGGCTCATTGTTTTCGTGACAGCGTGCTCGAACGCGACCGGAAAGCCAAGGATGCCGTGGCTCAGTTGCTGTCTCGCCCGGTGGTGACCGGCACGGTCATCACCCCGGATGCCCCCCTTTTGGCGCGGCTGCGGGCCGCCTTTGCCACGGGCTCGGTGCGGTCTGCCTGTCATGACTGCGAATGGTCGTCGCTCTGCGATGGCATCGCGGCTGAGGGCTATAGCGGAGCGCTGGTGAATCCGCCCGCAGCTTGATCGCTTACCTCGGGATCATCCGTCCTCGAATTCCCTGGGCGTTGAGACCCGACAGGAGGCAATCTGGCTGCCGACCTGAAATTGCATGGAAATTTAAGCTCACCGTTCAGCATTTGGTAACCAAGTTCGGTAACCATAGGCACTGTTCAATATGTGCTGCGTCAGCGTAACCAGTGAGTATTCCATGGCCTCTGTTTTCCCGCTCGCCGACCTTCGTCGCTCCAACGATCCCTTCGCCTGGATGAACAGTATCATCAAGGGCGACTGTGTTGCGGCTTTGGAGGCTCTGCCGGATCAATCGGTGGATGCGATCTTTGCGGATCCGCCGTATAATCTGCAGTTGGGGGGCATGCTCCACCGGCCGGACCAGTCTGTTGTCGACGCCGTGGACGATGCATGGGACCAGTTTGCCTCTTTTGAGGCTTACGATGCCTTCACACGCGCCTGGCTGCTTGCCTGCCGGCGCGTGTTGAAGCCGCATGGCACCATCTGGGTCATTGGCTCCTATCACAATATTTTCCGGGTCGGTGCGACGCTTCAGGATCTGAATTTCTGGATCCTCAATGACATCGTCTGGCGCAAGACCAACCCGATGCCGAATTTCAAGGGCCGTCGGTTCCAGAACGCCCATGAAACGATGATCTGGGCTTCGCGCGATGCCAAGGCCAAGAGCTATACCTTCAATTACGATGCGCTGAAGGCGTCCAACGACGATGTGCAGATGCGCTCGGATTGGCTGTTTCCGATCTGCTCCGGTGGCGAGCGTCTGAAGGGCGAGGACGGCAAGAAGATCCATCCGACCCAGAAGCCGGAAGCCCTGCTGGCCCGCATCATCCTGGCCTCGACCAAGCCCGGCGATGTGGTGCTCGATCCCTTCTTCGGCTCCGGCACGACCGGTGCGGTCGCCAAGCGGCTGGGCCGCAATTTCGTTGGCATCGAGCGCGAGCAGGACTATATCGATGCAGCTTCCGCCCGCATCGACGCCGTCGAGTCATTGGGCAAGGTGGAACTGACTGTCTTGACCGGTAAGAAATCCGAGCCGCGCGTTGCCTTCAATACGCTTCTGGACAGCGGCCTTTTGCGGCCCGGTCAGGTGCTGAGCTGCGAAAAACGTCGCCATAGCGCCATTATCCGCGCCGATGGCACGCTGGTTTCCGGCACCGAGGCCGGTTCCATCCACCGGGTTGGTGCGAAGGTGCGCGGTCTGGATGCCTGCAATGGCTGGACCTTCTGGCACTTCGAAGACGCAGGCAAGCTGAAGCCGATCGACGATCTGCGCAGCCTGGTGCGCGCCAGCATGGGCAAGCTGGCCGGATAGGCCTATCCGCTAAGTCTGGCTGCTTTGTCTTTCGTCCTTACGATTTTTTAATCATCGGCGCCGATGCTGACTATCTTCGTCGGTTTTTGTATCCAGTCCCGATGAAAATGACGATGCCCGGCCCGGTTTCCGCGCCGGGCATTTCGGTCTTGCCTCAAGTACGCAGGTTGTAATATTTGCGGCGGGTCTAGTTTATGATATCTTCAAGTTGCAGATGTGCAGCTAATATAAATTAGATATCTAGTTATAAGCACTTAGCGGTTATTCTCTCAGCATTAAACAGGTTCGGACAAGTCTGCCGCTTTATTTCCCGTCTCCAACAGATGGGGGACGGATTTTGGCGGCTTTATACAGGCAGGCACTGGAGCAATACGGGGAGGGCGCCTATGAGGCGGCCCTGACCACCGTTTCGCGCCTGTTGCAAGCCGAACGAAGCAATGCCGAAGCTTATATTCTTGCCGCCACCGTGCATGAGCGTCTTGGTAACCGGCTGGAGGCGGCCGGCCTGTTTGAGCGGGTTATTGCGCTTACGCCATCGCGCAAACGCGATGTCGCCTTTCGCGCTTGCTCTCATTATCTTGAATCCGGCCACGATGATCTGGCTCTGCGCGCCTTGCTGGCGCTGCACCGCTATATGCCTGACGATGTCGATGCCAATCATTCGATTTGCAGCCTTTACCGCGAGGCGGGCCGCTATCCGGATGCGCTGCCCTATGCGCTTAAGCTGGTGACGATTGGCAGCGATTTCGACAATTGGCTGAATGCAGGCATGGTTCTGTTGGGGGCCGGTCAGGCGGAGAAAGCCTTTGTCGTGCTGAAGGCTGCCTATGAGGCTCGCCCGACAGAACGGCTGGCGCTGACAGAGTTGTTCTGGTGCGCGATGAACCTCTGCGATTTCGACCTGGCCACGCGGCTACAGGGTGAACTTGAGGCGGCCTATGCGGCAGATGGCGCGGTGCTGGATATCCGCGAAAACGTCTTTCGCGCGCTGCAATGGTCTGGCGATGAGGCCTATCATGTGCTGAGTGCGATCCGGACGGGAGAGAAGCATCGCGGCACGGTTGCGCCCCGGCGGCCTTATACGGCGCGGCCCGGGCAAAGGCTGAGGATCGGCTATGTCTCGGCGGACCTATACCAACATGCGACGCTGTCGCTTTTGACCGGCGTGATCGAAAACCATGATCGCGACCGTTTTGAGATTTTTGGCATTTGCCATACCGCAGCCAAGAACCGCAAGGGCATGCTGCGTCAACGTTTCCTTGAGGCTATCGATCACTATGTCGACATCATCGACTTGGATGACGATCAGGCTGCTGCCGCCATACGGCAGCTTGATCTCGACATCCTGATCGACCTCAAGGGATTTACTTTCGAGAACCGGCTGGGGATTTTCTGCCGCCGTCCGGCTCCCGTGCAGGTGGCCTATCTCGGCTTTCCAGGCAGCGTGGTGGGTGTTGGCATTGATTACGCCATTGCCGATACCATTGTCGCCCCGCCATCATCAGAGCAATTCTATGCCGAGAAAATCTTCCGGCTGCCCAATAGCTACCAGTGTAATGACAATAGCCGCGAAAAGGTGATGCGCGATGGCCCGCGCAGCCTCCACGGCCTGCCGGAGCAGGGTGTGGTGTTCTGTTCTTTCAATCAAGCGGTGAAAATTCGATATCAGGTGTTCAAAACCTGGATGGAAATCTTGAAATCGGTTGATGGGTCGGTGCTTTGGCTGATTGATATGCTACCAGTGACGCGAGACAATCTTTGTGCTGCCGCAGCCCGGCTTGGCGTGGCGCCGGAGAGATTGATCTTTGCGCCGAAAAAACCGATTACGGAGCATTTGCGTCGTCTGCCTTATGCTGATATCGCCCTTGATACCGGGCCTTGTAACGGTCATACAACGACGGCGGATGCTCTTTGGGCTGGAGTGCCTGTTCTGACGTGGAAAGGCACGAATTTTGCCGGACGTGTCAGCGAAAGTCTTTTGAGTGCCGTTGGCCTGACCGAACTTGTCGCCAACGATCTTACCGAATTCGGCCGCCTGGCGGTCGAACTGGCGCAGGATGAGGTCCGCCAATCTCACCTGCGCCAGAACCTCCTTCAAGCCCGCGATACCGCGCCGCTGTTTGATACCCCCCGCTTCACCCGGGATTTCGAGGCGGCATTGGAGGCGATCTGCGCGGATGCTGCCAAGGGTTGATCCGGGTGAATCATCAAGGTAAATGATGATCATGGCGCGCAATCTGGCAGGGTATAAGACGCGATAACGCGGGAGGCGGATGATGACCATTACCACGCTGCAACAGCTGGAAGCCCTCTATGGCACGGTGAGGGAGACGTCACTTGCCAAGGAAATCGACCATCTGAATGACGATTACGCCGCCTTCGTTAACGCTTCTCCTTTCATCCTGCTCGCTACTGTCGGCTCTGATGGCACTGATTGCTCGCCCAAGGGCGATGCGCCTGGCTTCGTGGCGATCCTTGACCGCAAGACCCTGGCTATTCCCGATCGCCCTGGCAACAACCGGATCGATAACCTCAAAAACATCATCGAAGACGGTCGGACATCTGTGCTGTTTCTCATCCCCGGCGTTGGCGAAACGCTGAGGGTCAATGGCCGGGCTACAATCAGCGCCGACCCGGACCTGCTCGCCCGCTTCACTGTTGATGGAAAATTGCCGAAAAGCGTGATTCTCCTGGCGATTGACAGCGTTTATTTCCACTGCGCCAAGGCTATTCTGCGCTCAAATCTCTGGGACGCCTCCCGCCATGTCGAGCGCTCCACCCTGCCATCACCCGGCCAAATCCTGAAAAACATCGTCAACGGCTTCGATGGTGAAGCCTATGACAAGGAACTGCCGGAGCGGTCGAGGAAGAGCCTGTATTGATCCTCGGTAGAATTTTCGGAACATCATGACCGCTGACCTTACCAATACGATCCTGTCGCTTTATTCGCAGGGCCTGTTCCAGGCAGCCCTTGATGAGGTGAAGGCCTTGCCGCCGGGCCTTGCCGATGACCCCAGGATGGCGATCATCGCTGGACAATGTCTTTATAAGCTCGGCTATGCCGAAGCGGCGGCCGATCACTATGTCCGGGCGGCGGAGCGTCTTGGGGGGGAAGGGGCGCAGCTGCGCAAACTGGCTTACGATCTCTATAAAAACACGGGAAACAGAGAAAAAGCCGTCGCCCTTGCCGAGCACGTCTTGCAGGATGACCCTCGCCATCTTGAAGCAGCCCTTCTCCGTCGCAAACGTCTTTTCGAACTCGCAATGCTGGATGAGCTAAAGCTGGCCAACGACGCGGCCGCGCACGCCATTGCGGAGGGTGATGAGTTTGCAATTTCCTGCGAAATGCCGATGGAAGCCCTTTACTGGTGCGATGATGAGAGCACACTTGCCCGCCTATCGAACCAGGAAAAATCGGTCATCTCGCCGCAAAACAGATTGGCACGCCGCACGAAGCCGCATATCTACGGCGACAAAATCCGCATCGGCTATCTCTCTGGCGATTTCACCAGTAATCATGCGGTGATGGTCAACTTGCAGGGCGTCCTCGAACGTCATGACCGAAGCCGGTTCGAGATTATTCTCTATTGCTATACCAAACAGGCCAAGATCGACCGCGACAACGGATCGCGGGCTCGCATGGGGACGATCAAACGAATTGCCGAGCTCTCAACGCAGGCAGCGGGTGATCTGATCAGGAGCGATGGAATCGACATTCTTGTCGATCTGCAAGGCCATACCCAGGATGCCCGGATCGATCTGGTCAATTCTGGTCTGGCGCCGATCCAGGTGGCTTGGTTGGGCTTTCCCTGCACCGGCACCGGCATTGATTGCGATTACGTCATCGGCGACCCGATCGTGACACCGGATAGCAGCAAGCCGTTCTATCATGAGAAACTCTGCCGCTTGCCGGAGACCTATGAACCGAATGACAATATCAACCGGCCCTTGCCGTCGCCGGTGCCGAGAACGGTTCTGGAGTTGCCAGAGGACAAATTTATCTTCGCCTCGTTCAACAATATCAGGAAAATCAGCCCGCAGACCGCCGATGCCTGGCTGTCCATCTTCCGAGAGGTGCCTGACAGTGTGATGTGCCTGTTGTGCGGGCAGGAAAACGTCAGGGACAATCTGCGTGCCTATTTCACCCGGCAGGGGCTCTCGGCGGACCGGCTGATTTTCGCGCCGCCACTGGCTTATGCATCGCATCTGGCGCGTGTGCAGGCCGTGGACCTCGTGCTCGACAGCTTCCCCTATTGCGGTCACACCACCACATCCGATTGCCTATGGGCCGGTGTGCCGGTTCTGGCGCTCAAGGGTCGCAGTTTCTCATCCCGAGTTTCGGAAAGCCTTTTGGCCGCGCTCGACATCCCCGAACTCGTGGCGCCAACGGTTGAGGCCTATATTGCCCAGGCGCTGGATCTCGCTCGCAACCCATCCCGCCTTTTGGCGCTACGCGAGCGGATCGTTGCCAACAGGCACACCACGCCGCTGTTTGACACCGACCGCTTTACTCATCATCTCGAAGACGCCTACCGGATGATGGTGGCGCGTGCCAAGGCCGGGCTGGAGCCGGATCATATCGATGTCCCGGCAAGGCCGTTCCCATGACGAGATTTTGAGGTAATAGGCTGGAGATCAGGGCTATCAAGCCCTGATCGTATAATCCCTGGCGATGCCCTGCGTCACCGTGAACCAGTTCGATGCCTTCGTGCGCTGCTGATGCGCGTCGAAAGCGGCCCGATCAACAAAGACTTCCGAAACAAGAAAACGCCCGGCGACAGTAGGGCAGGCTTCGACGTTGAAAGACAGGCACCCCGGCTCGGCCCGCGTCAGGGCAATATGCTCAGGCAGAGCCGCCTTCACGGCTTCCAGCCGATCCTCCGTCACATCGATATGGCCGTCCAGAAATACTTTTGTCATCAAATCACACCCAAATCCTGCAAATCCGCCTTGAGCTTTTCCGGGCCGACAAAATGCACCGCCTGCCAGCCAGCAGCCTTGGCACCCACCACATTGGGCAGGCTGTCATCAATGAAAATCGAATGGGCGGGATCGAGACCAAAATCCGTGGCATGGCGGTGATAAATCGCCACATCCGGCTTGATCAGGCCGATTTCGCCCGACACTGTGACGCCGCGCGGGCGGTTGAGGAAGGGAAACATCTCGCGAGCTTCCACAAAGGTGTCGGCGGCGAAATTGGTCAGCATGGTCACATCGCGGCCCTCATCAATCAGGGCATTGAAGATCTCGACGGTGCCGTCATAGGCGTGCGGCACCATTTCGCGCCAATGCTGGCGAAAGGCGCGGATATGTGCTTCGCGGTCGGGATGTTCGGCAATCAGCAGCGCTTCGGCATCGGCCCATGTACGGCCACGGTCCTGTTCGATATTCCAGTCATGGGTGCAGACATTGTCGAAAAACCATTGCCGTTCCTTGGCATCGGGGATGATCCGGCTGAAGGGCAGGTTGGGGTCGTAATGGATCAATACCTTGCCGATGTCGAAAACGATATGCCGGATCTCTGCCATGCTCTATTCCATTTTTTGGGCTGCGAAGGCCTCGGGTATAGCCTGGGTGATCGCCTTTTTCATCACCGTCGGCAAGGCCTGGGCTTCAAGATTGATGAGCGGCTCCCACCATCCGTGATCGGCCCAATGGTAATCGTCGGGCCGTACCTTGACCGCATCGGCCCTAAAGATCGTCAGCCGTAGCTCGAAATGGGTAAACACATGGGTGACCACCCCGCAGGACCGCCAGTTGGCGTCCATCGGCGCACTGGCCTCGCTATCGTCGCCGTCGATGCGCGCTGTCCATTCGGTGGTCGGCACTTCGGTCATGCCACCCAGAAGCCCCTTGTCGGCGCGCTTGCGCAGCAGGATGCGGTTGCGGTCATCAAGGGCGATGAAGGCCGCGCCAAGCCGCACCGGCTTTGCCTTTTTCGCCGCCTTGACCGGAAAATGTTCGGGGTCATGGGCTTTCAGCGCCAGACAGTGGGTGTTGAACGGACAGAGCGCACAGGCGGGCCGTTTCGGCGTACAGATGGTGGCGCCCAGATCCATCATGCCTTGCGCAAAATCGCCGGGCCGATCCTTGGGTGTCAGCGCCGTGACCAGCAGTTTTATGGCCGGTTTGGCGCCGGGCAGTGGATCGGATATCGCGTATAGCCTCGAAATTACCCGCTCGACATTGCCGTCCATCACCGCCGCCTGCCGGTTAAACGCAATGGCGGCAATGGCGGCGGAGGTATAATCGCCGATGCCAGGCAGCGATTGCAGGCCTTCCTGGGTGTCGGGAAACACACCGCCATGCAGATCGGCGACAGCCTCGGCGCATTTTTTCAGGTTGCGGGCGCGGGCGTAATAGCCAAGGCCCGCCCAGGCCGCCATCACGTCCTCGGTCGGCGCGCTTGCAAGGTCGGTGACCTTCGGCCAGCGCGCCAGGAATTTCAGGAAATAGGGTTTGACCGCCTGCACTGTGGTCTGTTGCAGCATCACTTCCGAAAGCCAGATGTGATAGGGGTCGGGCCTCACACCGCGCGCTGCCATCGGCGGCGAAATCCGCCAAGGGAGATCACGGTGATGGCGGTCATACCAGGCGAGAAGGTCCTCAGCACTTGGCTCATCTTGGTGAGGCCCATCTTGGTGAAGGGTGTGTTCGGCAAGTTTTCGGGTTTTTATGCTCATACTATATATATGTTGGCGAATCACGGCGCATATCAAGCGTTCCGGATTGCAATGACGAGGCACCATCCAGCCATGGCCTTCAAAAAACGCGGCGCTGCCCAGATTTCGGAACTGGCCAACGGCATCATCGATCCGGTGATTGCGCGGCGTGCCGGGATTTCGACGGCGCTGCTATCCTCCTGGGAGGAGATTGCCGGAGCCGATTTTGCCGATTGCACCCGGCCTGAAAAGATCGTCTGGCCGCGGCGTGACTATGCCGGTCAGGATTCAGGCCAGAAATCCAGCTCATCTCCCGGTCAATCCGGTGGTTACAAGGCAGGCGTGCTGACCATTGCCTGCGAAGGGGCGCGGGCGCTGTTTCTCAACCATGCGCAGGGCGAGTTGATTGCCCGCATCAACGGGTTTTTCGGCTATCCGGCCATCGGCCAGATCCGCATCGTGCAAAAACCGGTCTCCAACACCGCCAAGCACCGGCGCGGGCCGGGCCGGCTGGATGCGGTGCAGGCGAAAAAACTCTCGGAAATGACTGAGGGCATTGAAAGCGACAAGCTCAAAAAGGCGGTAGAGCGGCTGGGCCGGGCGGTGTTGTCGCAAAAAAAGCCGAAATGACAGCTTTGTAATTTGAATTGAGGGGTCAAAACCTTCACATACATCCTGAACCGGGCTGTGGGCGCGCGGTATGCCTGTCTCGCATATATTGCAGTTTTGCGAGCGATGTCATGCCAGATGATGTATTGTCAGGTTGTGAGAGACAGGTATAACCGGGCGCAGGTTTACAGCACGATCGTTACTCTATGTGGGTGAAATAATGTCGAATTCCGAACTGATCCTGACCAAGCGCCATCTTCTGGCTGGTATCGCCACCGTGGCCACAGGCCTTGCCGTCTCCGGCATGGTGAGCCCGGCCTTTGCCGCCGCCGAAATGCCCAAGCCCGACCATGATGTCGATATGGCTGAAGTGATGAAACCCGGCGCCCTGCCGGACATGGCGCTTGGCAAGCCCGATGCACCGGTCAAGATCGTTGAATATTTCTCGATGACCTGCCCGCATTGCGCTCATTTCCACGCCACGACCTTCGATACGATCAAGGAAAAATATATCGATACCGGCAAGGTCTATTTCGTCTTCCGCGAGTTTCCTTTCGACCCCGCCGCCACCGCCGCTTTCATGCTGGCGCGTTGCGCCCCGAAGGATCAATATTATCCCTTCATCACCATGTTCCTGAAGCAGCAGCGCTCCTGGGCAGCGCCTGACAATGGCGATGTGCGCGGCGCCATGCTGCAAATGTCGAAAATGGCCGGTTTCACACAGGAAAGCTTCCAGGCTTGCTTGACGAACACCAAGCTTGCCGGTGATGTAACCGCAGAGCGGGACCGCGGCGCCAAGCAATTCGGCGTCAACGCAACCCCGACCTTCCTGATCAACGGCAAAAGCTATTCTGGAGATATGTCGGTTGAATCCATGTCGGCGCTCATCGACAGCCTTCTCTGACACTGCGCATCCGATCAAGGCGGGCGGTGGCGAAAGCCATGCGCCCGTTTTTTTGTGGTTGGTGGCCGGTTTTTGGCGTGATGAGCGTGGGGCCCACCCCCCTCTGTCCTGCCGGACATCTCCCCCTCAAGGGGGGAGATCGGCAAGATCCGTGATTGGTCTTTCCAGGAGAGACGCGGTAAGCCTGATAAACATGGGTCAGGAAAAGGAACTAGGAGATATCCTCACCCGAACTCACCCCCTGAGGGGGAGATGGCTGGCAAGCCAGAGGGGGGTACCCCTGGCCGAGGCGTTTCCTGCATCTCACAAGACCCGTTCCCCAGAGGTCCACCCATGAAGTTCACCAAGCTTCGGGTCGTCGGCTTCAAATCCTTTGTCGAGCCCACCGAATTCATCATCGAGCGCGGATTGACCGGTGTTGTCGGGCCGAACGGCTGTGGCAAGTCCAATCTGGTCGAGGCGCTGCGCTGGGTGATGGGGGAAAACTCCTATAAGAACATGCGCGCCTCGGGCATGGACGACGTGATCTTTTCCGGCTCCGGCAACAGGCCCGCCCGCAATTCGGCGGAGGTCGGGCTTTATCTCGACAATTCCGACCGCACCGCGCCCGCTGCCTTCAATGACAGCGACGAAATCCAAGTCAGCCGCCGTATCGAGCGGGAAAACGGCTCGGTCTATCGCATCAATGGCAAGGAAGCCCGCGCCAAGGATGTTCAATTGCTGTTTGCCGATGCCTCGACCGGGGCGCGATCACCGTCGATGGTTGGCCAGGGACGTATCGGCGAGCTGATCCAGGCCAAGCCGCAGGCACGTCGGCAATTGCTGGAAGAGGCCGCTGGCATTTCCGGCCTGCATTCGCGCCGCCACGAGGCGGAACTGCGGTTGCGCGCCGCCGAAACCAATCTGGAGCGGCTGGAGGACATTGTCGCCCAGTTGGAGAGCCAGATTGAGAGTTTGAAACGTCAGGCCCGTCAGGCCAATCGCTTCAAGATGCTGTCTGCCGATATCCGCGCCCGTGATGCCATGCTGCTGCATATCCGCTGGACGGAAGCGCGGCAGGCGGAGGCCGAGGCGGAAGCCTCGCTCAATGAGACGACCTCGCTGGTGGCCGAACGGGCGCAGGAGCAGATGGAAGCGGCCAAGGCCCAAGCCATTGCCAGCCTGCAATTGCCTGCGTTGCGTGACGAAGAGGTCAAGGCCGCAGCCTCCCTGCAACGCTTGCAGATTGCCCGCAGCCAGTTGGAAGAGGATGCCGGACGGCTGTTCAAGCGCCGTGACGAACTGACCCGGCGGCTGTTGCAGCTGGAAGAGGACATTACTCGTGAGCAGCGGCTGGTCGATGACAATGCCGAAATTCTCGAGCGGCTGGCTGCCGAGGAAGCCGAACTGGAAGAGGTGCTGACGGAAAGCGGCCAGGAGGCCGACGATCTGCGCATTGCACTGGAAGACGCATCTGCCAGTCTTGCCGACAGCGAAGCCCGCTTTTCTGCTGTCACCGCCGAACGCGCCGAGGCGGCAGCCGGGCGCAACCAGTTGGAACGGGCTCTACGCGACCTCGCCGACAAGCGGCTGCGGCTGGAGCGCCAGGCCGAAGAGGCTGGCCGTGAACTGGATGCCGTGGCCGAGAAGCTCGCCGCCCTGCCGGACCCGGAGGAAAGGCGCGAGGCCGTGGAAGCCGGTGAATATGCCGTGGAAGAGGCTGAAAGCACGGTTGCGCAAGCGGAAGAGGCTTTAAGTGCCGCACGTCGCGCCGAGGCACTGGCCCGTGGCCCGGTGGAAGCTGCCCGCTCTACCTTGGCGGCGCTGGAAACCGAGGCGAAAACCATTGCCAAAATGCTGGCCTCTTCGGCCAGCGCCGGAGAATTTTCGCCGGTGGCCGACGCGCTGACGGTTGAGCGCGGCTTTGAAACTGCGCTGGGGGCGGCGCTTGGTGATGATCTGGAAAGCCCACTCGATGCGCGTGCGCCTGCCCATTGGGCCATGCCCGGGCCTGATAGTGACGACCCGGCTTTGCCTGCTGGCATCGTCGCTCTCGCCACGCATGTGTCGGCGCCGCAAGCTTTGCTGCGTAGGCTGAAACAGATCGGCATCACCGATGCCGATACCGCGCAACGCCTGCAATCGGACCTGAAACCCGGCCAGCGGCTGGTGACGCGCGAAGGGGCCGTCTATCGTTGGGATGGCCATGTCACAGGCTCTGAAGCGCCGAGTGCGGCGGCCCTTCGTCTTTCCCAGAAGAACCGCCTGAAGGCATTGGAAGAAGAGGTTGACGAGGCTCGCATCGGGCTGGAAGACGCTGAAGAACAATTGACGGCAGCGCGCGAGGCGGTGACGTCGAGCGAAGCGGGTCTTTCGGAAGTGCGTGAACGTCAACGGTTGATCCTGCGCCAACTCTCTGAAGCCCGCGAGGCGTTAAGCGCTGCCGAACGGGCCAGCGGCGATCTGCTGCGCCGCCGCGCTGTGGTGGAAGAGGCGGTCAACGGGCTTCGCGCCCAGATCGAAGAGGCCGAAAGCCTGGCCGAAGAAGCGCAGATTGCCCTTGCCGATCAGGCCGACCTGACGGCGCTGGATGAACAATTGCGGCAATTGCAGATGGAGGTTGCCACCGGTCGCGGACTGGTGGCCGAAGCCCGCGCCCGCCATGAAGGGTTCGCCCGCGAAAACGACCAGCGCCAGCGCCGGATCATGGCGATCCGTCAGGAGCGGCAAAGCTGGGCGCAGCGGGCTGCAAGTGCCAGCCAACATATCGCCACGCTGCGGGAACGCGAGGCGGAAGCCCGCGACGAAATGGCCGACCTGGACGCCGCCCCCGACGAATTCGACGAAAAACGCCGCCTGCTGTTGAGCGAGCTGGACAAGGCCGAAGCCGCACGGCGTACTGCTGCCGACCGGCTGGTGGAGGCCGAGGCCCGCCAGCGTCAGGCCGATCAGGTCGCCGCTAGCGCCTTGTCTGCACTGGCCGAAGCACGGGAGCGCCGGGGCCGGGCGGAAGAACGGTTGCTGTCTGGACGCGAGCGGCGCAAGGATGCCGAGGCCCGCATTCAGGAAGCGCTCAACGTCGGCCCGCATGAGGCCTTCCGCCTGACCGGGCTGAAACCCGATGATGCGATTCCTGATCTGCGCGAGGTTGAGCGCGATCTGGACCGGCTGAAAATCGAGCGCGAACGGCTGGGTGCTGTTAACCTGCGCGCTGATGAAGAGCAGAAGGAATTGTCCGACAAGCTCGCAGCCCTGATCAAGGAGCGCGACGATGTGATCGACGCGATCCGCAAGCTGCGCGGCGCCATTCAGAGCCTGAACCGCGAGGGCCGGGAACGGCTGGTGGCGGCTTTCGATGTGGTCAATGCGCAATTCCAGCGGCTGTTCACCCACTTGTTCAACGGTGGCACGGCGGAATTGCAGCTGATCGAAAGCGACGACCCGCTGGATGCCGGTCTCGAAATCCTCGCCCGCCCGCCCGGCAAGAAGCCGCAGACCATGACGCTGCTGTCGGGCGGTGAACAGGCGCTGACCGCGATGGCGCTGATTTTCGCCGTCTTCCTCACCAATCCCGCACCGATCTGCGTGCTGGACGAGGTCGATGCGCCGCTCGACGACCACAATGTCGAGCGCTATTGCAACCTGATGGACGAAATGGCTGCCTCCACGCAGACCCGTTTCGTGATCATCACCCACAACCCGATCACCATGGCCCGCATGAACCGGCTGTTCGGCGTTACCATGGCCGAACAGGGCGTCTCGCAACTGGTGTCCGTGGATTTGCAGACGGCGGAGCAATTGCGCGAGGCTGTGTGAGGGTTCACAAGGCCGATTGGAATGCTCTACGGGAGCAAGTCCGCCTTAGATACAGAGGAAAGCGTCGTGTACAATTTCAATCAGCTTGAGCGGCGTGCCAAGGACCTCATCAAAGCGGGCCGGAGCGCGGATGCGATCAAGATCTATCTGTTCATGGCCGATGGCGATCAGTCTCTCGATGGTGGATATCTTGGGGAGCGACTCGGGATCTGTTACGAGGCAATCGGCGATCTGCATGCCGCCAAATACTGGTACGGACGAGCGGTCGAAGAAAATCCGGACGTAAGGCTGGCATCTGCTGAAGCTCGTGTGCGGCTTGGCGAGGTCAGCATCCATGGCATCGTCGATTTGACAGACAAATAGAGCATTGTTTCGAAAGGAACACCGAGGAAGGGACAGTCTGGCTGGTTCAACGTGAACCTGTCGGGCAGGCATAAACAGGAGATTTGTATGGCCCGCTGGATACCGCTGCTGACCGCTCTTGCCTGCCTCTTTGCGATTCCGGCAGCAGCCGAAAATCTTTCCGGCAATTTCCTTGCTCAGACCGTGAAAACCTCCAAGCCGCACCGCGATTCGTTGACGGGGCTTGTGCGCGGACGCCAGGGCATCCCGCTCTGGGTGCTGAACATGGTCCGCAAGGATGATTATATCGGGCTCGCTTCCGTCGAAATGCCTGTTGACGCCAAGCCCATGCAATTATTCTACGCCTGCCAGCCAAAACGCTGCGAGCAAAGCGCCGTTCGTGTGCTGTTTTCCGCCGATGGCAAGCATGCGGTCATGCGTATTCAGGACCAGGCGGAAGGCGAGATCTTCCTGGGCACGCCAAGCGAGGCGGAAAAGACCGCATTGGCACGCGCTCCCGGGTGATAGTCTGAGGGACAGCGATTTTAAATCATGCTGTCTGCGATGCATAAAAGATCACAATCCTTTGTATTTAAATAGGAAATAGAGGTCTTGCTTTGATTGGAGAGATTTTCACCTGTCCAGCAAGCCACGATTGCTAAATGCCAATTCCAATAGTATGCTCAACATACTTTACAGCATTTTGCCGCGCGGATGGCGTGGTCATGATGGCTGTGGGATTATCCAAAAGGTCTGACCGGGCGCGAGGAGGCGAGCGGTTGAACCGTTATCGGCATCAATGGGAGGCATTATGCTGTCGACAACATCGCGACCGGGCTCGTCCCGGATCATTTTTCTGGTTTTTCTGGCGGCGATGATTGAAGGTTTCGACCTTCAGGCTGCGGGCGTGGCGGCGCCGAAACTGGCGCCGGTCTTCGGGCTGACACCCGCCCAGATGGGACTGTTCTTTTCCTCTGCGACATTTGGCCTGATCTTCGGCGCCGTTTCCGGCGGCATGATCTCCGACCGGTTCGGACGCCGTTTGGGCCTTAGCCTGGCGCTTTTCATCTTCGGGATCTTCTCGCTCGCTACGGCAGCAGTGACATCCGTGGAAGGGCTGATCGCCATGCGGTTCCTCACCGGCGTCGGCCTGGGCGGAGCGTTGCCGAACCTGGTAGCCATTGCTGTCGAGTCGACCACGCCGGAGCGCCGCGGCCGGGCCGTGTCGATCATGTATGCCGGTATTCCGTTTGGCGGGGCGATTGCCAGCGTGGTGGCCATGGCCGGCCTGCATGATGACTGGCGCACCATCTTCATTGCCGGCGGCATCATGCCGATGCTGCTCGTGCTGCCACTGTTTATGATGCTGCCGCAGCTCAAGGTCGAAAAGTCGGAAAAGACCAAGAAGGAGGGCGCCTGGCGTCAGGTGTTCTCCGCCGATACGGCGTTGCGCAGCATCCTGCTGTGGACGGGTTTCTTCTTCGGCATCATGGTGCTTTATCTTTTGCTCAACTGGTTGCCGACGCTTCTGGTCACGCGCGGGCTGGATCGCCAGCAGGCGGGCCTCATCCAGGTGATCTTCAATATTGCCGGGGCCGTGGGCGGCTTGACGGGCGGATGGTTCCTTGACGGGAAACGCAAGGTCCTCAACGGCTCGCTCTGCTTCCTTCTCCTGGTCGCGTCTCTCGTGCTGCTCGGATTGGCACCGGCCAATTTTGCCGCCAATGCCATTGCCGGCGCCTTGATCGGGGTGAGCGTCATGGCAGCCCAGTCGCTGCTCTACGGTATTGCGCCGCAATGCTACGCGCCCGATGTTCGCGGCACCGGCGTGGGGCTTGCCGTCGCGGTCGGACGGTTTGGTTCGGTGGTCGGCCCGCTGTTTGCCGGTGGTTTGATTGCCGCCGGACGCTCGCCGACCGAGGTATTGATGGCGATCGTGCCGGTGGCTGTTGTCGCCGGTATCGCAACCGTTCTGCTGTTGTCGCGGTTGCGCGACCTGCCGCAGGATAGCATCGCGAAGGGTGTGTCAGGCCATGCAACGCCCTCCATGGTCAAGCCTTGACCGGCTGAGGATGTTGCTTGGCAAGCCGTCCGGCATTCTGATTGTAAAACCTCAATTGCCGATGGTTTCACCGGGATAAACGCCCCAGACCAGGCCCTGCCGGACAAAGCCGGAAGGGCCACCTCGTTCTACCGATACGGAACACCAATGCCCATCGCAGCCGCCGATTTTCAGCCGTACCCGTGGCTGGAGTTGGGCGGTGACGGCAGCCGTGGCAAGCGGGCGGTCGCGCAGCATGACGAGATCGCCTTTCGAGCCGCGCCAGGGGGCGACAAGGCCGGTGCGCGCACCGCTGAGCATGACAGCGGACATCCAGCCGCTGGTGCCGTCGCTATCGCGAACCTGACGCCAATTGTCATATTCCTCGATGATTTCCACCGGCAGGCCCCGGGCCTCGTAGATAAAGCGAACCGGGTAGTCGGTGGAAGGGCCAGCCCGCATCCGCACCCTATCGGCCTTTAGCGAGGCAAAGCGCGGCAGCGGATAGCCGGTAACGCGTCCCTTCTGCCGCAGCATTGGCATGGCCGCAACCGTGCCGGGCGCAAGCAGGCTTGCCGCCCCGATCAACGGGGTCAGCAACAGCATGGCCAGCAGGGCGCGGCGGTTCACACGGGGAGCCACTGAAAATGACGGACCGTATTCAGTTTTCTGATGTCTCAAGTCATTGATGCATTTGAGGTCATCGAAATCTCTTGACGGCGAGGATGCGTCATCCTCCTGGAGCCTTTGTGTGAAACCGCCTTTGGCGGTCAGGGGGCGTTTCTCAGGCATTGTCGGTTTTGGACATGTCAGCGGCAGGCCTGGGCCTGTTTCAGCGCCGCCGAAACGCCCTGTAGCGAATAGGTATAGGTCGTGTGGGTCCCGCGCTTCGAGGTGGTTTTCACAGTCATGCGGCGACCTTGTTTCATGGCGGCAATCACCTTTGCGTCATCCGCTTCCAGCCGGGTCCAGCCGACATTGGCTTTCGGCACCATCTGGAACGTCTTGTCATCGACGTTCACGTCGATGGTCGAGCCCTGAGCGACATTGTAGCCCATCACGGCCTGGGGATAATAATTGACGCCGCCAGTTTTTTTCGGGGCGATCAGGAAGAAATTCTTGCCATGGTCAATGCCAACAGGATCTTCCTTTGAAGGCACGGACAGCACGTAGCAAACGGTCTTGCCGCCATCCTTGTAGGAAAACAGCCCCCAGTGATCGAACTGCTTGACCATCCGAGGGGCTGCCGATGCAAAGCTCGCCGAAAAGCCAAGAATGGCAAGCATTAATGCAACGGTTTGTAGTGATGACATATCTGGCAATCTCCTTTGGTTGAGTGGGTCGCTGTTCGTTCTCTACCCCAATCAGCCGGCCATGAGGTTACCGACACGTTAATTTCTCTTCACAATTGGTTGAGCCAATTTGCGACATTCCGTCACAAATTTTTGAAATATCAATTGGTTGAGCGAGAAAATCGCCCTCGAAACAGGCGTTGGCCACTTTCCCGTCCCAACCATCGCTCAATGCCAAGTCGAGCCTCGACACGTTGATCTTTACACTGGGATGCCGCAATTATGCTGCAATGCGGGATACGATTGATATTATGAGATTTTCAACGGATCACGAATGCGCTAAGTCTTTTGAGGGATACAAGCATCGGACCGAAAAGTGGGAACCGGTTTTCGGGAAATCCGATGCGAAAACAACAACAGTCGGGCGGAGAAAGAAAAACGACCATGGGGAAGTGGGTCTACAGCTTCGGCGGCGGCAAGGCTGAGGGCGGCGCTGGCGATGTCGAACAGTTGGGCGGTAAAGGTGCCAATCTTGCCGAAATGGCGGGTCTCGGCCTGCCCGTGCCGCCGGGTTTGACGATTGTCACGGATGCCTGCACGCATTTCTACGCCCATGGCCGCAGCTTGGCTGATGACATGAAGGCAGAGGTGCTGGCCGGTATCGACCTGATTGAAGCCGAGACCGGACGCACGTTCGGCAATGCCAAAAATCCCCTGCTTCTGTCGGTGCGCTCGGGTGCGCGCACTTCCATGCCCGGCATGATGGATACGGTGCTCAATCTCGGCCTGAACGATGAGACGGTGGTCGGTCTTGCCCATCGCGCCGGAGACGCTCGCTTCGCCTGGGACAGTTACCGCCGCTTCATCCAGATGTATGGCGATGTCGTTCTGGGGCTGGATCATGAAGTGTTCGAGGAAATCCTTGAGCATGAAAAAGGCCGGTTTGGCCATGAACTCGACACCGAACTGAGCGCCGATGAATGGCAGCATGTGACTGACCTCTACAAGCAATTGATTGAGGATGAACTGGGCGAACCCTTTCCGCAGGACCCTGCGGTTCAGCTTTGGGGGGCGGTGGCAGCGGTGTTTGCCAGCTGGATGAACGCCCGCGCCATTACCTATCGGCAACTGCACAATATTCCCGGCCATTGGGGCACGGCGGTCAATATCCAGGCCATGGTGTTTGGCAATCTCGGCTCCAGTTCGGCCACCGGCGTGGCGTTTACCCGCAATCCGTCGACAGGAGAAAACCAGCTTTACGGCGAGTTTCTGGTCAATGCCCAGGGTGAGGACGTGGTGGCGGGCATCCGCACCCCGCAATCCCTCAGTGAGCGGGCGCGGCTGGAAAGCGGTTCCGACAAGCCGTCGATGGAAAAGCTGATGCCCAAGGCCTTTGCCGAGTTTACGGCGGTCTGCGCGCAGCTTGAAACCCATTACCGCGACATGCAGGATGTGGAATTTACCATTGAGCGCGGCAAGCTATGGATGTTGCAGACCCGCTCCGGCAAGCGCACCACCAAGGCGGCCATGAAGATCGCTGTCGATATGGTGGCGGAAGGGCTGATCGACGAGGACGAGGCGGTGTCGCGCATCGAGCCGGCGTCGCTGGACCAGCTTTTGCATCCCACCATCGATCCGCGCGTGGCGCGTGATGTGATCGGCTCCGGCCTGCCGGCGTCACCGGGGGCGGCCACCGGCGAAATCGTCTTTACCGCCGAAGATGCTGTCAGCGCCAAGGAAGAAGGCCGCAAGGTTATTCTGGTGCGCATGGAAACCAGCCCGGAGGACATTCACGGCATGCATGCCGCCGAAGCGATCCTGACCACCCGTGGCGGCATGACCAGCCATGCGGCGGTGGTGGCGCGGGGCATGGGCATTCCCTGCGTGGCCGGTGCGGGCAGCATGCGGGTCGATATCCGCAATGGTGTGCTGCTGGGCGTCGGCGTCAAGCTGAAGAAGGGTGATATCATCACCATCGATGGTTCCTCCGGCCAGGTTTTGCAGGGCGCGGTGCCGATGCTGCAACCGGAACTATCAGGCGACTTCGCCAAACTGATGCAATGGGCCGATCGTATCAGGCGCATGACGGTGCGCACCAATGCCGATACACCGGGCGATGCCCGTGCCGCCCGTTCTTTCGGCGCCGAGGGCATCGGCCTTTGCCGTACCGAACACATGTTTTTCGAAGGCGAGCGCATTCATGTGATGCGCGAAATGATTCTTGCTGAAAACGAAGCGGGTCGCCGGGCTGCCCTCGACAAGCTGCTGCCGATGCAGCGCTCGGACTTTACCGAGCTGTTCACCATCATGCATGGCCTGCCGGTGACGATCCGGCTGCTCGATCCGCCATTGCATGAATTCCTGCCGAAGACCGTCAAGGAAATCGCCGAGGTGGCGGTGGCGATGGGCATGGAGCCGCGCGCGCTGGCGCAGCGGGTCGAGGCTTTGCACGAATTCAACCCCATGCTCGGCCATCGCGGCTGCCGGTTGGCGATTTCCTATCCGGAAATAGCCGAAATGCAGGCGCGGGCAATTTTCGAAGCCGCCGTTGCCGCAGGCCTTGAGACCGGCGCGCCGGTCGTGCCTGAAATCATGGTGCCGCTGGTCGGGCTGCGCTCAGAGCTCGATTATGTGAAGGGTGTGATCGACCGGATTGCCTCTGAAGTGATGCGTGAAGGCAAGCTGGAAATCTCCTATCTGGTCGGCACGATGATCGAGCTGCCGCGTGCCGCCATCCGCGCCCATGTGATTGCCGAGGCTGCCGAATTCTTTTCCTTCGGCACCAATGACCTGACCCAGACCACGTTCGGCATGTCACGCGATGATGCGGCCGCCTTCATTCCGACCTATCAGCGCAAAGGGATTATTGAGCGCGATCCGTTTATCTCATTGGATTTCGATGGGGTCGGCGAGTTGATCCGCATGGCCGCCGAGCGCGGTCGCCAGACCCGGCCCGATATGAAGCTCGGCATTTGCGGCGAACATGGCGGCGACCCGGCCTCGATTCATTTCTGCGAGGATGTCGGGCTGGATTACGTCTCATGCTCACCCTTCCGGGTGCCGATCGCCCGGCTGTCCGCCGCCCAGGCAAGCATCAAGCAGAGGCGCCTCATGGCGAAGGAAGTTTGAAGCTACCGTATGTTTATTCGCCGTTTCGGCACAAAATTGCCTGTTGAGTTGCATTTTATCAATTAGATTTCGGCTTTGTTTTAAATGGTTTTATAAAACAGTTACCCAACAAGGATTGAAGGTCAGGACTGATGTCCCGGAGGCTTCAACACATGGTTGGGTAAAATGCGCCTTAAAGATACAGTTTCAAAGCTTCTCGCCGATGACAAGGGCAATTTCGCCGTCATGTCGGCTATTTTGCTTATGCCGTTGCTTCTGGCTGTCGGTGCGGCGGTAGATTACAGTTCGGCACGCGATCATCGCAATGATATTCAGGTGACCGCCGATTCGGCTATCCTGGCTGCGGCGTCGAGCTATTCCTCGTCTTCCGGCGTCGACGCCCTTGCGGCGGGGATCGACAGCTATCTCGAGTCCAAATTGGCGGATCAGGGTTCCAATGACGTTGATACCGCCGCGGTGCCCAAGCGGTTGAGTGGGCCGACCTTGTCGGCGGACGGCAAGGAAATTTGCATTGTCGTTGGCGAGGGCGTGCCGACCAGTTTCATGCAGCTCGCTGGCGTCAAGACCGTAGATGTCTCGGCCAAATCCTGTGCAGCGCTGCCGGGCAATATTGATCTCGAAGTGTCCCTGGTGCTCGACGTCTCCAGCTCGATGATCGAGGAAGGCCGTTTTGTGCCGATGCAGACGGCGGTGAAGAGCTTTTTGACCTCCTTTGCCAATGATGCCACGGTTGCCAAGCGCAGCAAGATCGCCATCGCGCCGTTTTCCAGCCGTTTCAACATCGGCCTCCCCCATAAGGACTGGTTGAAGGCCCATGGCGGCAATGCTGCCGTGCCTAGCCGTTGGACCGATCCCAAGTCCTATTATAAGGACTCGAAATATAGTTTCAGCCAGTGGATCGATAATGTCACGACGCTCGCCTATACCTCCAGTAACTATTATTGGATCGGCTGCGTCGAGCCGCGCGCCGACGTGGAAATGAAGGATAATGGTGCCATCGGCACCTACGGTCTGAGTGATGCGCCACCCAGCACCGAGGCTTTCGTGGCCCAGGATTCCAATAGCGGATCTTCCACCAGTTTTTGTCCACCGCCCATCGTTTCCCTGACATCGAGCTTTAGCACGTTGCAAAGCGCGGTGGCGGACATGACGTCGGAAGGCTCCACCCGGCTTGATGCCGGAATGCTGGCTGGCTGGTACACGCTGTCGCCGAAATGGCGCTCTGCATGGGGGGGTGGGACCTCGCCCGCCGATTATTCCGAAAAGGTCAAAAAGGTCATCGTCTTCATGACCGATGGCGAGATGAATGTGAAATTCGGTTCTACAGACCCTGCCAAGAGCAGTACCGAAAAGCTGGACTGGATCTGCGATAAAAACCGCACGAAATCCTGCAACGATACCGCCACCAGTGCGCTTTTGACCACCTGCGACTCGATCAAATCCAACAGTATCGAGATTTACGCGATTTCCTATAGTTCGGAAGCCGATGTCCAGAATTTGCAGACCTGCTCCAGCGGCACCAAATATTACTTCAGCGCCTCCACCACCAATATCAAGGATGTCTATACGGCAATCTCCAAGAACATCATCGGTAGCACGGTGCGGCTGACGCACTGAACCGTACGGTTGCTGCATAATTCCTTAAATCGGAATCGATTTAAGGAATTATGCAGCAGATTTAAAGTGTTACAGCGTCCTTTGTGCGTTTTATAAAACGCACGGCGCTGTAAAGGCATGATGAAGAGCCGCGTGGGTGACAAATTGCCTTGATTGTGAGATAGGCCGGGTCGTCACACTCGCAAAGGCCAGGCCCGATGAACGACACGCACCGGACATCCTCCACGGCGCCCACCTCCCGCAAACGCCGCCAGAAGGGCCGCGACACGCCGCCGCATGGCTCTCATTCTACCAAGCCGCAACGCGAGGGGCAGGGCAAGGCCGTTCCTGCGTCCGGTAATGACACCTGGGCGCAAGCCCGTCGCGTTATGAAGACGGATCGTTTTCGCGCCAGTGCGCTGCTGGCCGGTTTCGGCCTGTTCCTGCTGGCGGTATCGCAAAGCCTGCCGCATGATTATGGCTTTACCGAGCTTGGCGCGCTGTTCACCTTCTCGGTGTATGATCTGGTTCTGGCCATGCTGGGCATCGCGGTCGCCTGCGCGATGATGCCCAGCGCCCGGCAATTCGCCATCACCATCGGCGTGTTTCTCGCCGTGCTATCGGTCATGCTGCTGTTTTTCGACCCGATCTTCGTCGCCATTCGCGAGAGCGCGCTGGGGCAGGTGCTGTACCTGATCGCGCCGGTGGCCGTCGCCATCACCGGCGCCAGTCTCTGGCTTTCGGGGCGCTGGCGGGATCGGGCCATGCTGGCATCCGCTGCCGTTGTTGCCTTTTCCTTCTCGCTGTTTCTCGGCCTGGACGATTTCGGCGTCGGCATTCCGTCTTTTGCGATTGCCTCTGTGCTTTCGGCCCTGTGGATTATCCTCACTCCGGCCTTTCTGCTGCGCTGCTTCAAGGGCCCCTGGCTGAACATTCCCTCGCGCATCCTTGGCAGCTGGCTGCTGGTCATTGCCATTATCGTCACCGTCTCGCTCTATGTGCCGCTGCCAATCAAGACCCAGCCGCCCGTCGATCTCGGTCAGCCGGACCTGTCGATCGATGGCGAGGATCCCGGTACGGCTCCGACCGACCCCTCTGCCTTGCAGGATAAGGGCGCCTACGGCTCGATGAATTCCAATGGCACGCAGGTGCCCGATTTTCTGGAAGAGGAGCCAAAGCCCGATCCCAATGCGCCCTCCGTGTTTGAGGGGCTGAAAACGCCGAAAATTGGTGGATGAGAATGCCTATGGCAGATGCCGGGTTTCTGCGGTCTGGCGCGCAGTGGATGCCTGCGCCAGATGGGCGCGCATGCGTCGTGACAGCCAGTCGGTAAACACCAGCCGTCTTTCGTCGGCGGCAAAATCGCTATTGGAGACGGCGAGATAATGGGTGCCATCCTCATGAAACGCACCGAGCGCGGCCAGTCGTCCGGCTGCCATATCCGTCGTCACCATATGGATCGATGCCAGTGCGACGCCTTGGCCGGCCATCGCCGCCTCAAGGGCCAGATAGAAATGCTCGTAGAAAATGTCCGAGTTGAACTTGCGGGTCCCTGGCTGGGTCTTGCACCAGTTCAGCCAGGCATCGGGGCGCGAGCGGGTATGCAGAGCAGGCACGCTGGGGCGAGGCGCTTTGCTGAGGTCAGCCGCCACCTGCGGCGTGCAGACCATGCCCATCGCTTCCGGCGCCAGCTCCCTCACATGCAGGCGGGGGTCTATGGCAAAATCGTTGCGCCGCACGGCAAGATCGACGTGATCGCGGCGAAAATCGATTTTTCCGCCCGCTGCGAGAACCTTGACATCCAGACCGGTCCTTTCTTTCAGATCGCCAAGGTTTGGGATGAGGAATTTCAGGCAGAGCGTTGGTTCGCAGGAGACGATCAGGGGTTGGGCATAGGCATTGCTGCGAAAATCCGTGACGACATTTTCCAGATCCTGGAACACGGAGGCAAGCCTGGCCGCCAATTGACGACCCCGCTCCGTCAGGAAGACCGCTCGGTTGCGACGCAGGAACAGCGGCTCGCCCAGACTTTCCTCCAGATTCTTGACCTGCTTGCTGATTGCCCCATGTGTAACGTGCAATTCCCGGGCCGCGAGCACAAAACTTTCATACCGCGCCGCCACCGAAAAGGCCTTCAAAGCCCCCAATTGCGGCAGGCGCGCCATCCTGGATCTGAATTCGGAATTGTCGGACATATGTGTGAATTTACCTCACGCGTTTGCTCGAAAATATATCGGTTTTCACGAAACACAACATATGATTGATAATCGGTGTCGGCGGGTTACGCCGATGAAATCGGAGCCATTTTCAATGCAAGGCAATATTACAGTTTTAAAGCACAGCGATCCGGCCAATGTGACCAATATCGATGTCTGCCAACAGTTGCATGACTTCGATTTTGTGTTTCTTGAAGGCAACAATTTTCTCAATGTCATTCATCAAAGCCATTTTAGCAGCCAGGATATTGCTGATTTTCAGGCATCCTGGGATGATCTTAAGCCGGATACCTATATGGCCGACGGCGGCAAATATCGCCTTCGCCGGCACGCAACCCTGACGGGCGCGCCTAAGGGCGGGCCCGTCAGTCTCGAAAAGCATCAGCCGCATTTCCAGACGACCTCCTACAATCCTCTGAATGGCGGCATTGAGCGCCATTTCGAGCCGGTATTGGCATCGACCATTGAAAATCCGGTGATGCAGGCGATTTTCTCGTTCGCCTCTTCCACCTTTGGCGCCCTGTCGCCTTTTTCGACATGGCATGTCGAATTGCATCAGTTCCGCATTGAGGCTGTGCAGACCGGTGGCAAGCCAACACCTGAAGGTGTTCACCGCGATGGTGTGGATTTCGTGCTGATGGTGCTCATCAACCGGCAGAATATTGTTGGAGGCGAAACCTCCATTCTGGATCGGGACGGCGTCAAGCTGGCGGAATTTACGCTGACGGACCCCTTCGATGCTGCCATTGTCAATGATGAACGCGTTGCCCATGGCGTAACGCCAATCACCAAGCTCGATCCCGACCAACAAGGCCTGCGCGATGTTCTGGTCCTGACCTTCCGCCGAAAATAAATGCAGATGTCAGCCGCGCGGAACCGCGCGGCTGTTGCCGGAGCCGGAGCCCACATATTTATGGAACAAATACTTCTGATTGCTTCGATAACCTGGCTGGCCGTTCTCAGCCCCGGCGCGGATTTTGCCATGGTATCGCGCAATAGTTTTCTCTATGGCCGCAAATCCGGGCTTGCAGCGTCGATGGGCATTGCCATCGCCTGCTGGTTTCATGTGATCTATGCCATGTTCGGCATTGCGATTATCCAGCATATTTTCCCCAATATTCTGGATATCATTAAATTCGTCGGCGCGGCCTATCTGGTCTATGCGGGCCTGGCCACGGCCTTCAGCAAGATACGCGATGTCGAAGGCAGTCTGGTTCCCAGCGACAGATCCATGGGCCGGGAAATGATGACCGGCATTCTGACCAATGGTCTCAATCCGAAAACGTCGATTTTCGTGATCAGCCTCTACACGCAATTCATCGGCAAGGACACGCCGCTGTCTCACCAATTGCTCTGGGGCCTGTTCATTTCCCTGTCGCATTTGCTGTGGTTCGCATCCGTTTCGACCTTTCTGTCCAACCCGGCCATTCGAACCGTGGTGCTACGTCGCCAGCGTCTATTCAATATCCTGATCGGGGTTGTGCTCGCCTCGCTGGGGGCCATTCTCTTCACCGCGGGCACCTTGGGGAGTGGCGCGCAATGACCGAATCCATCTGTTCCTTCATCGATCTCGAAGGCGTTCTCGTGCCGGAAATGTGGCCGCATATCGCTAAGTCGTTCGGAATTCCCGAACTCCAGGCGACCACGCGGGAAATTCCCGATTACCGACAATTGCTGGACCAGCGGATCAAGTATCTGGCCGATCACCACGTTACCCTGGCCGAAATCTGCGCCAGTGTCGCGGAACTCGATCTGTTCAATGGGGCGGTGGAATTCCTCGCCGCACTCAAGCAACGCGGGCGTGTGGTGATCGTCTCGGATTCTTTTAGCCCGATGAACCGGCATTTTATCGAGCAGATTGCTGCTGATCAGGTCCTCTGCCACAGTTTTCAGACCAATGACGAGGATGTTATTACCGGCTTCGACTTCTGGAATGGGCTGGCCGGAAAACATCTCTGCTTCGACGCCGTCGATACCGAGGGGTGCGCTCATTTTGCAATGGGCGACGCTTTGAACGACATCTCAATGATCCGTGCGGCGACCTATGGCGTGCTGTTTCAGCCCTCGATGGCGACGCTGCTGGCCGCGCCGGATCTGCGGGCCACATCATCCTATAGCGAAGTCCTCGATATCCTCGATGAAGCCATTTATATCAATAGCAGATCGACCTCAAAGAGGGCCACGACTTTCCTGGGGAGCGCCTTCGGCTGACAGCATATACGGCCACGCGTAAAGCTAGAGTTTTCCTTACAGCACCCTGCGTTTTATAAAACGTAGGGTGCTTTAGCGCTTTAAATATGCAGTAGCGTCACCGCTCCCGGAATGCCTTGTTGAAATAACTGGCCAGCGGTTTGGTAAGGTAGGTGAAGGGCGAGCGTTCTGTAGTCTGGATAAAGGTTTCAACCGGCATTCCGGGCAGGACTTGCACATCCCCCAATCGAGCAATTTCCTTTTCATCGGGCCTGATCTTGGCCCTATAGAAGCTATTACCGGTTTTTTCATCGTTGAACACGTCGGCAGAAACCTCGATCACCGTGCCATGGATATCCGGCGTCTGGCGGCGATCGAAGGCGGCAAATACCAGATCGGCCTTCTGGCCGACATGCACCTGATCGATTTCATTGGGCGGCAAATTGGTGGTGATCACCAACCCGACATTCTGCGGGATGATATAGAGGATCGGTTCCGCCGCTTTGACCACGGTGCGCAACGCATGCACGGTCAGGCCGAACACCACGCCGCCGGTTGGTGCGGTCACTTCGGTGCGACCAAGGGTTTCCAGGGAAGAGACCCGTTTCTGGCGCAATTCGGCAATCTGTGCTTCGGCATTGCGCAGATCGGTGATCGATTGTTCACGCAGTTCGCCACTGACGTTCAGAATAGCGATTTCGATCTCGGCGATCTTGGCGCGGCTTTCGGCAATGCTGGCCATGGACGAGGCGATCTCGCCATCCGCTTCGACCTCGGACCGTTGCAGCGTCATCACCTTGCTGGTCTGGGTCAGGCCGTCGCGCAGCAATTTCTGCTGCACGGCCAGTTCCTCGCTGATCAATTGTCTTTGCTGGCGCAGCGCATTGAGCTTGGCGTTCAAGCCCTCGATTTGCTGGGCGGTCTGGTGCTTGCGTTCCTGCAATTGCCCGACCTGTTTGTCACGGTTTTCCTGGCGCGCCTGCAACAGGTTGCGCTGACCCTCGATAATCTCGCGCACATGGCCGTCGGTCTTTGCCCGTTCAATAAGCTCGGGGTCAAAGCTGATTTCGCTCTTGCCATCCTGCTCGGCAGTCAGCCGCCCGGCATTGCCAAGCAGCGAAAACAACTGGTTTTCAATGATCGTCAGCTCGGATTGGTCGAGCTTTTCATCCATCCTGAGCAGAACCTGGCCGGGCTGGACGACATCGCCCTCCTTGACCAGCAAGTCCTGCACAATGCCACCGGCCTGATGCTGGACCACCTGGCGGTTGGTTTCCACCTCCACCGTGCCGCTGCCGACCACGGCGCCCTTGATGGTGGTCAGCGTGCTCCAGGCACCCAGCCCCAACACCAGGACCGCCAGCGCGCCATAGCCAAGCGCCGTGTGACCGCGGGCCTGCCAGACGGTTTCCGAGTTGGACGACAACGGCTTTGCCGAGGGAGATGAGGGCATATTGGCCGGGGAAGAGGAGGCCAGCGTCGATGTCTGGGAAAACAGGCTCATCGTCGCTCTCCTAAGGCTTACGCGGGGTGCCGGGTACGAAGCCGGTCATGGTGGTTTCCTGTTTGGCATAGGCCTGTTTGGTATTGCCCTGCGTGCCAACCACTTGCTGGGCATTGCGCAGATGGGCGCGCAGCACCTCGTCGCGCGGGCCAAAAGCGGTGCGGGCGCCATGGTCCATGATCAGCACCAGATCGCATTCCTCAATCGCCGCAGGGCGATGAGCCATGATCACGGCGGCCCCGCCACTGGCCTTGAGGGCGCGGATTGCCATGTTCAGCGCCACGGAGCCTTCGGCATCCAGATTGGAATTCGGCTCGTCCAGAATAAGCAGGACCGGATCGCCGTAAAGCGCGCGGGCAAGGCCGATGCGCTGCTTCTGCCCACCGGAAAGCCGCTGGCCGGTTGCGGGCAGGGGGGTGTCGTACCCCTGCGGCAGTTTCAGGATCATCTCATGGGCTGCGGCCTTGCGAGCGGCGGCAATCACCTTGTCCGGGTCGGGATCGGCGGTGAGGCGGGCGATGTTTTCGGCAATCGTCCCTTCAAACAGCACCACGTCCTGCGGCAGGTAGCCGACATGGTCGGCCAGCCCGTCAGGGCCATATTGGTCCAGAGCGGCGCCGTCCAGCCGGATCTTGCCCGCCATTGGCTGCCAGACGCCGGTCAGCAGCCGGGCAAGGGTCGATTTGCCGGAGCCACTGGGGCCGATCACGCCCAGCGCGTGGCCGGGGCCAAGTTCGAAACTCATCATCCGCAGCGTCGCCACGTTTTCGCCAGGCGGTACGGCGGTAACCTGTTGAACCTGCAACAGCGCGCGGGGGCGAGGTAGCGTGGTGCGGGTGTCGTCTTCGGGGATCTGTTCCAGCAGGAGTGATAGATTGCGCCAGCCTTCCTGTGCCCTTTGCATCAATTCCCATTGGGAAATGGCCGTCTCGATTGGGGCCAGCGCCCGACCGATCAGGATCGATCCGGCGATCATCGCGCCAGCCTTGATTTCGCCGCGCAGCACCAGCCAGGCGCCGAGCGCCAGAATGGCCGATTGCAGGAAAATCCGGAAGGTTTTGGACATGGCGGTGTAAAAGCCATTGGTATCCGAATAGGCAATGTTGGCGGCAAGCGCCGTATGGCGCGTCGCCCTCCAGCGTGTTGCCGCACTCTTGCGCATGCCCAGGGCCTTGACCGTTTCGGCGTCGCGGGCCAAGGCCATGGTCATCTCGTCGCTGATCCGGCTGGCATCGGCAGCTTTTGCCTGGATGCGTTTCGTCCCGCGCTGGTTCAGCAGCGTCAGCGCGATCAGCAGCAGCCCGCCCGCCAGCGCCAGATAGCCCATCCATGGATGGAAAACGAAGATCACAAACAGAAAAACCGGCGTCCAGGGAATGTCGAAAACGGCAAAAATCGCCGAGGAAGACAGCATTTTTTGCAGGGCGTCCAGATCGCGCATGCCGCGTGGTCCGGTAATACCCTTCGACGCCAGTGCGGAGCGATCGAGCAGGGCGCGAAACACCCTGATGTCGAATTCGCTCTGGAGCCGTGCCCCAATCCGGGCGGCGATGCGTGAGCGGACGTGGTCGAGAATGCCCATGATTGCATAGAGCAGGATGACCAGCAGGAACAGGACCAGAAGCGTGGCTTCCGAGCGCGCCGCCAGCACCCGGTCATAGACCTGAAGCATGAACAAGGGTCCGGTTAGAATCAGGAGGTTGACGAAGAAACTGAACAGGGCAATGGACAGGAAGCCCGCCTTGCTGCGCGCCAACGCTGCCCGCAATTCCTCGACGCCGCCGCGCGCGACCTGATTCCGGCTCATGAATAGTTCTTGATCATTGAAAACCCCTGGATCGGAGCCCGACAGAACAGCCACCCCTGGCTGAGACCTGTCCGGCCTCTGCATCATCCCCTCCGAGGGGAATGATTTTTACAAATAATGCAGAAAAAACAAATTATTATGACGACATTTGGTGAACCTTGCCGCGTTCGCAGTCTGCAACCCAGCCTTTTATGTCTTTATGACAATCTTCTCGTTAAGGTACAATTCCCTCTACCGTGCAGGATTTAAAAAAAATCCCTCCATATTATGATTTTTTGGCTAGTCCCAGATACCGGAACTTCAGGCCCGTGACTGCGCAGCCAGTTAAAAACGGTCACGAAATAACATCGTATAGGATGATACCACGAGAAGCAGGTGCTTTAAATAGTGAGGAGGAAACAGCCTTCGGGAAAAGCCTTTGACCTGGTCGGAGTGGAGTGATTCGAACACTCGACCCCCACGTCCCGAACGTGGTGCGCTACCAGACTGCGCTACACTCCGTGACCAGTGGCGCCCGTATAAACCAGGGTTTCACAATAGACAAGCGGGTGGCTTTAAAAAAATCATGGCTTTTCAACAGGGGTGAGAATGCCGCACGCAGAGGGTGCCGCGTGCCTCGAACGGTTGCGGAAAAATTGAGTTAATTATTTGTATTTAATGAATAATATTATCTTTTATCAATTTCGGTTCGCGGTATTTCACTGTTGCCGTTTTGAAACAAGTTGACGTGAGCAAGAAACTTGGTGATTTCCAATTTAAGGTTTTGGGGATAAAGGCGAAAGACAAAGTGGCACAGGTGTGGCCGGGGCAGGGCTCTGCTCGGCCGGGCCGCTTGAAGCGGGTTACCAAGGGACAGAATTATGAATTTTCGGATCATGCTGACGGCTGGCTTGGCGCTGGCGCTGGCTGGATGTACCACGACATCGGGTGTCATACCTGTACAGAAGAAAAATCTGGTGGAAGAGCGCTGGGTCGGCCAGCCAGCGGGCGCCTTCTTTGCCAAGTTCGGACCACCGATCAACGACGAACAGGCTGGTGGTGCTACCGTCTATAGCTGGCGCGGCGGCTTCAGGACCCGCACGGTCGCTCCGACCTATGCGCAAACGCCCGATGGCAAGCGCGGCAAGGTCACCAAGGCCGGGCGCACCGAGTACCTGCGCTGCGAAGTGCGGGTCACGGTCTCTCCAGATTATGTCATCCGTGCGATCAAGCCTGTCATCGACAGGCCTGTCGAAAGCGGCAAGACCTGGTGCGAAGAGTTTCTGGGCGGCGCATAATGCTGTGATCTGCGTGATGAGAGGTCGGGCAAACGTCAATTGACGGTGCCCGGTTTTAGAAACCGTGTCTTCTAAAGTGCACGAAAATGGATGAAGGCGAGGTTGTCAGGCGACCTCGCCTTTTTTGTTGTGTGTGCGTCGTTTAGAGATTCGTGCTTTCACGCGCAGACCTGCTCAAAACGGTTTTCTTTGCAAATCTGGCCTTGCGCCGGCGGCAAAATTGAGTCCCGGCGACCGGTTTTCAATGCCTGCTGGTCGAATATTTCTACGGTCCGGGTGAGGGCGGATTTTTCGTTGCGGGTATGACTTCGACCTTTCGAATTTACCCAACCTATTTTAGGGAAATATTAAATCTTAATTGTGCTATATGAAATCTATCGTAAAAACACCCATGATGGGTGGCCTGTCGCACTCTTGCCAAGCCAAGAAAGCAGCGTCAGGTTCGTGAGAGCTTGCCTCTCCCTCTGTTCCTTCCCCCCCATAATTTTAAGAGGCGAGGCATAATGTCTTTTTTGGCCAATGCGAGCATTCGCACGAAAATTTTGTCGCTGATCGTTCCGGTCTGCGTGATCAGTATCGGTGGCCTGGGCTATATGGCCAGCAGCTATAAATCGACGGATACGAAGTATTCCGACTTCATGACGACGGATACCGTTTCGGCAAGCCAGATGTTCCGCGCCACGACCTCGCTTGTAGCAATGGGATATGGCGCTTACCAGATGGTCTCTTATGACGCTGGGTCGGTCGATGTCGCAAGCGTCAATGCGGCTTATACGGACGCGATTGCGACCGTTTTTAAGCGCCTGGAGACAGCTAAGACACTGACGCCGGAGTTTACCAGCGATATCGATAGATTTGCCAGCCGCGCCCGCGACATTCAGGCTCTGACCGACGAGGCGGTTCAACTCGTTGCTGATGGAAAGCGTCCAGAAGCAAGACTTGTGCTGCTCAAGGCGGATCCGTTGATTGCCAAATGGCGGGATGACTTGCGTGATTGGAACAATGCGAACTCCGTCGCTCTTCTCAAGAAAAGCGATGATCTCACTGATCAGACCAATTCGACGATCCTGACCTCGCTGTCGGTTCTTGGCGGCGTCATGCTGATGGCCATCCTTTTGGCGCTGTTCGTCACCTCGCGTGGCATTATCGGTCCGATCGATAAGCTTCGCAGTCGGATGATAGCGCTAGCAAACGGTGAATCGCAGCAGGAGATACCCGGCCTGTCGCGCAAGGATGAGGTCGGGCAGATGGCTGTCGCTGTCGGCGTGTTCCGCGACAATGCCATCGAGCGTGTCCGTCTGGAGCAGGAAACCGCGGCCAATCGCAGCCTCTCGGAAAAAGAGCGTCTGGAGCGTGAGGAGCAAAAGGCCAGGGAAGCGGCGGATATCCAATTCGCGGTCGACAATCTGGCCAGCGGGCTTTCGCATCTGTCCGATGGCGATGTCTCCTATCGCATTGGACAGCCTTTCGTTTCGCATCTGGACGGCGTGCGCGCCAGCTTCAACAGCTCGGCTGAAAAATTGCAGGAAGCGCTGACCCATGTTGCCCAGAATGCAAACGCAATCGATGCGGGCGCCAATGAAATAAAGTCGGCGGCGGATGATCTGGCCAAGCGCACCGAGCAGCAGGCAGCCTCCGTCGAGGAAACCGCCGCGGCCCTGGAGCAGATCACCACCACGGTGAAGGATTCGACCCGTCGCGCCCAGGAAGCGGGAACCCTGGTTTCGCGCACCAAGGCCGGAGCAGAGCAATCTGGCGAAGTGGTGCGCCGCGCCGTGATCGCCATGGAACAGATCGAAAAGTCATCGTCTGAGATTTCCAACATCATCAGCGTCATCGATGAAATCGCCTTCCAGACCAATCTTCTGGCGCTGAATGCCGGTGTCGAAGCGGCGCGTGCCGGTGAAGCAGGTAAGGGCTTTGCCGTCGTTGCTCAGGAAGTGCGCGAATTGGCCCAGCGTTCCGCCAATGCGGCAAAGGACATCAAGGCGCTGATCACCACCTCCAACAGCCAGGTTCAGTCCGGTGTACAGCTGGTGGGGGAAACGGGTGTGGCACTGGAAACCATGGTGGCCGAAGTGCAGGAAATCAACCGTCACGTCAGCGCCATCGTTGAGGCGGCCCATGAGCAATCGTCCGGCCTCCAGCAGATCAACACTGCCGTCAATCAGATGGACCAGGACACCCAGAAGAACGCGGCGATGGTGGAGGAATCCACCGCTGCAAGCCACGGTCTGGCAAGAGAAGTCGCTTCGCTGAACCAGCTTCTGTCGCAATTCAAGCTGTCCGGCGGCGGACAAAGTGGGTTCAATGCTGGATCGGCCTATGCCGCGCCGGTTCGCGGCACTCCCGTTCATTCCGCACATGCGGCGCAGGCGCCGGTAGCTTCGCCCGCTCGTGCGCTTGGTCGCAAAATCGCCAGTGCCTTTTCTGGCAAATCGTCAGCGACGGCTGCTGCTGCCGATCAGTCCTGGGAAGAGTTTTGAGGCATTGGTTTGCCAGGCTGCTGAGGCGTTGCGACCGCAGTAGCTGCACCGCTTAAAGGGGAGATCCCCTTTTTATCTAGGACATTCCGCCGGGAAGCTTTGCTTTCCGGCGTTTTCGTTTGGCCGGCGCTTTCGTTTGGTCAGCATTTTCGTTTGGAATGAAGCTTACGGGCAGCCACAGGAGCAAGGGCAAAGGGTGCAAGGGCGATAAGAGCGACAAGGATGAGGCGGCAGGAATTGCGCTATACCTTTGGCTTTGAGTGATATTTGCTCCTCATTGGCGGTAGCATAAAAGGCAATTCCTGTCCTTTAACGATAAAAACCTCGATACTTGGCAAAATGACAGGCTTATGCCGGGCGCAGCCAGTTTATGCCAAGCGCAGCCATTGGGAGTAGGCCTTGGTCGGACATTGAGTAGGCCCGCTAGGAAGTAGAACGAATGACATCGCAATCCAATCTTCAGGCCGTTGCCACCCTGGACGCGGCTCTCGCTGATCTTGATCTCACCGCCCGCCTGCGTCTTGTGCAGGAACTCGGCGGTCGGTCCGTGTTCACCACGAGCCTCGGCCTTGAGGATCAGGTGATTACGGCGGCAATCGGCCTTGCCGGTCTCTCCATTGAGGTAGCAACCTTGCAGACTGGCCGCCTGTTCAAGGAGACCCTCGATCTGATTGCCGAGACCGAAGAGCGCTTCGGCATTTCCATAACGCAATATGCGCCCGATCAGGACGATATTGACGCCTATGCGGCAAAATATGGCTTGAATGGCTTTTACGAGAGCGTTGAAGCGCGCCATGCGTGCTGTCATGTGCGCAAGCTTGTTCCTCTGGCGCGGGCGCTGCAAGGCGCTTCGGTCTGGGTTACGGGCCTGCGCCGCAGCCAGTCCGGCAATCGCGCCACCACGCCGTTCGCCGAATATGACGCCGAGCGCAACCTGATCAAGATCAACCCGCTGGCCGACTGGTCGCTGGACGATATCAACGCCTACGTAGAGAGCGAGGCTGTGCCAATCAACCCGCTGCATGCGCGCGGCTATCCCTCGATTGGCTGTGAACCCTGCACCCGTGCGATCAAGCCGGGCGAGCCTGAGCGGGCCGGCCGCTGGTGGTGGGAAAACGACGAGAAGCGCGAATGCGGCCTGCATGTGCCGGACGCTGCCATTCCATCACTGAATTCCAGTTCCCTTTAACAGCCGTTTTCTGGGCTTTTGGCGAGGTTTTTCTCGTTGAAGACTAGCCAAGACCCGTCATCGGCAACTAGGAATATGTTTTATGTCCGTACAGAGCCTGCCCCCGCAGCCGTCATCGCAGCCCGAATCTGGGCCGCACGCATCTGGAAATCAAGTCATGCATCTGCACCAGTCCGAGTTTGATCCGCATTCGAAGGAGGTCGTGGCCCGTGCGCCGCTCGATCCGCATTTGAAGGCGCTGGAAAACGAGGCAATCCATATTTTCCGCGAAGTCGCCGGCGAGTTCGAAAACCCGGTCATGCTCTATTCGATTGGCAAGGATTCGTCCGTGCTGCTGCACTTGGCGCGCAAGGCCTTCTATCCAGGCCGGGTGCCGTTTCCGCTGCTGCATATCGATACCGGTTGGAAATTCCGGGAAATGATTGCCTTCCGCGACGAGATGGCCAAGCGCTATGATCTGGATCTGGTCGTCCATACCAATCCGCGCGGCAAGACCGAAGGTGTCACGCCTTTCTCCCACGGTTCGGCGCTCTATACCGACATCATGAAGACCGAGGCGCTGCGCCAGGCGCTGGACGCCGGCAAATATGACGCTGCCTTCGGTGGTGCGCGCCGCGATGAGGAAGCCTCGCGGGCCAAGGAGCGGATCTATTCCTTCCGCACGCCTGACCATAAATGGGACCCGCGCAACCAGCGCCCGGAACTGTGGAATGTCTATAACGGCATGATCCGCCGGGGTGAAAGCGTGCGGGCCTTCCCGCTGTCCAATTGGACGGAAGTCGATATCTGGCGCTATATTCAGGCGGAAAACATTCCGCTTGTGCCGCTCTATTTTGCCGAAAAGCGCCCTTACATCGAGCGTGATGGCATGATGATCCTGGCCGAAGATGAGCGGCTGGAACTGCTGCCCGGCGAACAGGTGCAGCATGGATCGATCCGCTTCCGCACGCTGGGCTGCTTCCCGCTGACCGGCGCGATCCGGTCCGAAGCCCGGACCCTGGATGAAGTGATTGCCGAACTGGAAATTGCGACCGTCTCCGAGCGTCAGGGTCGCGCTATCGACCGTGATCAGTCCGGATCGATGGAAAAGAAGAAACGCGAAGGATATTTCTGAGATGACCGCAAGCGCCACCGCACTCGCCGCCAACCTGGCGTCCACATCGGATTTTTCCTCCAAAGAACCGTCGCAGGGGCTTTCCTTGGCAAATGCAGTCCCTCAAGCCGAGGCCGCCTATAGCGGTCGCGATTCCCGCCCCTTACGTCTCATCACCTGTGGTTCAGTCGATGACGGTAAATCGACGCTGATCGGCCGGTTGCTGTGGGATACCAAGGCGGTCAAGGAAGACCAGGCCGCAACGCTGCGCCGTGATAGCGGCAAGCAGAACGATCTTGGCCTGCCGGATTTCGCGCTGCTGCTTGATGGTCTTCAGGCGGAACGCGAACAGGGCATCACCATCGATGTCGCCTATCGTTATTTTGCCACCGACAAGCGCTCCTTCATCGTGGCCGACACGCCCGGCCATGAGCAATATACCCGCAACATGGCAACCGGTGCCTCGACCGCCGATCTGGCTGTGCTGCTGGTCGATGCCCGCGCCGGTATTTTGGAACAGACCCGTCGCCATGCGACGATTGCCTCGCTGATGGGCATCAAGCAATTCGTGCTGGCCGTCAACAAGATCGACCTGACCAACTACGACAAGACAGGCTTTGACGCCATCGTCAACGAGTTCAAGGACATCGCCCTGACGCTTGGCGTGCGCCAGACCACCGCCATTCCGATGTCGGCGCTGAAGGGCGAAAATGTCGTCTATTCCGGCAAGGAGCCGATGCCGTGGTATGACGGCCCGACGCTGGTGGAAGCGCTGGAACGCGCCACCTCGCGCTCGGCACAATCGACGGGTTTCCGCCTGCCGGTGCAGCGTGTGTCGCGTCCCGGTGAAAGCTTTCGCGGCTATCAAGGCACGGTGGCCGGTGGTGCGGTCAAGCCGGGCGACAGCGTCGCCATCCTTCCCTCGGGCGCCATTGCCAATGTTAAGCAGATCGTCACCTTCGACCTGGTGCGCAACGCGGCTGTGGCTGGTGATGCCATTACCCTGGTGCTCGACCGGCAAGTGGATGTGTCGCGCGGCGACATGATTGTCTCGCTCGATGCCGAGCCACAGGTTGGCCTGGCCTTCGATGCGCAGTTGGTGGCTTTGCAGCCGGACGGCATCTTGCCCAATAAGCGCTACTGGCTGAAAAGCGGCTCGCGCCGTCAGCGTGTCCAGGTCAAGCCAGTGCAGCAACTGGATCTGAAAAACGGCAAATGGGGTCCGGCGGAAAGCCTTCCCATGAACGCCATCGGCAAGGTACATCTGGCCTTCGACGAAAAGGCGGTGTTTGACCCTTACGAGCAGAACCGCTCGACCGGCGCCTTCATCCTGATCGACCCCGACACCAACAACACAGTGGCGGGCGGCATGATCACCGCCAAGCGTTCGGATGTCGATGGCCTGAACACCGGCGAAGCCCGCGTCCTTCTCTCGCTGCCCGCCGATCTCGCCGACCAGCTCATGGCCACCGAACTCCTGGCCGCCCGCCGCGACGAAGTGGAACTGCGCCGCGTGACGACCGCCAAGGCGCGGGACTTGCTGGACGGGATTGAGGGGTAATTTTGCCAGAGTGGAGTGAATTGAAGCCCGGTTTGGAAACGCACCGGGCTTTTGCTTGTATGCTGGATACGAATAACCTCGTCTGGCAAAGTTCAATAATAATTGAATTTATTGGCTTGGTTGCGAGGAAATAAATATGGGTTCTATCCATTCTTATTGGCCGGGCATCATGCTCGCTTACTCAACATATATTATCTCGGCAATCAGCCCTGGCCCAGCAATGTTGGCAACCATGGGAACATCGATGGAATCTGGTCGAAAGGCTGGTATCGCGTTAGGGCTCGGTATCGCTGTAAGTGCGCTTGCTTGGGGCGCTCTGTCATTCCTCGGTCTGTCTACGCTCTTGGCCGCTTATGCTGGTGTGCTCGATCTTATCCGTCTTTTTGGATGTTTGTATCTTTTATACCTTGCTTGGAAATCATTTCGATCTGCATTTTCGAATTATGACCTGAGTGTCAATTTGACAGGTAAGAAAGAATACAAAGCCTCACACGTCTTCTTGCGAGGATGCGCTTTGAATCTCACCAATCCAAAAGCGATCCTGACTTGGGTCGCTATCATTTCGCTTGCCATAGAGCCTGGTGCGCCCTTGTGGACAGTCTTTGCGGTTCTTGCTGGCACAATATCCTTCTCTGTCGTTTTCTATACGCTGATAGCGATTGCGTTTTCGACGCCAAAAATGGTGTCAATTTACAGCCGCGCGCAGCGGTGGATAGACGCGACATTGGGATTGGTATTCACTGTTTCAGCTTACAAATTGGCCAGAGATTGAACATCAAGGGGTTCGTGCCGCGATGGCGATCATCAGGCACATGCCCCGCCGTCAATAATCACATCCTGACCAATAATGTAGGACGCCGAATCCGAGGCTAGCCAAAGCGCATTGGCCGCAATCTCGTCGGTGCGTGCGACCCGTTTGGAGGGATTGGTGGCTGCTATCCGCGCATCGCGTGCGGCACGATCTTCCCCAGGGCGCATGGAAAGTGGTGTGTCCACTGGGCCTGGGCAAAGGCAATTGATACGGATACCATGGGAAATGGCTTCCAGCGCGGCTGTGCGCGTCAAGCTGCTGACGGCGGCTTTGGAGGCGGCGTATGCCCCCATGGTCGGGCGAACGATCCGCGCTCCAACATTCGAGCCGATGTTGACGATCGCGCCGCCGCCCGTCATTTTCATGGCGCGGATCTCATGTTTCATTGTGAGCCAAAGCCCGGTCACATTGGAATTGAAGATCCGGGTAAACGCCTCCGCCTCCATGTCATCGAGCGAACCACCAGCCACGATTCCTGCTGCGTTCACAGCAATATGCAAGGGACCAGCGCGTTTTACTAAGGCTCTCACCGATGCCTCGTCGGTCACATCGGTCACCACGGGGAGGGTGTCGCCACCCGCATCGCGGATTATGTTAGCAGTCTCTTCGAGGTTTGAGAGCCGTCGTCCGGCGATCACTGTCTTTGCTCCCGCCTTGGCAAAGCCCAAGGCAATGCTGCGTCCGATGCCGCTGCCTGCGCCGGTAATAACAACCGTTTTGCCTGAAAAATCGAAGTCGGACATCCATCACCCATTTATGTGTCAATCAGCACAAAATAGAATGTTGGACTCATCCTGTCGAGAGATTTATATGTTGATCGACACAGAAAGGGGAATGATGGCTCAGCGAGGACGCCCAAGGAATTTTAACCGCACACACGCATTGGACAGGGCGCTGATGGCGTTTTGGCAAAACGGTTTTGAGGCAACCTCCATGCACAATCTTGTTGAGGCGATGCAGATCAATTCGCCAAGTATTTACGCGGCGTTTGGATCAAAGGAAGCTTTGTTTGCTGAGACGATTGATTATTATCGTGAGGCCTATGCGCGCCAACTGCTTCAATCCTTGAATGATGCGCCGGATGCCGCAAGTGGCATAGAAGCCATGTTTGAGGCAGCCATTGAGCTGTTTACGCACCAGGATACGCCCGGTGGCTGTTTCGTGGTTAACTCTGTCGCTAGCAATGCGCCGAGGGGGTTGGAACTGGAGCAAGTGTTGACGCGACTGAGGTGGCAACGCTCGGAACAGATAGCCGAACGGTTGAAAACGGATGTCCGCGCGGGCAAGCTACGCGATGACACGCCTGTTCAGGACTTGTCCGATCTTTACGCCGTGCTTCTTCAAGGCCTGGCTCAGGCTGCGCGCGATGGACTTGGCAAAACGCGTTTAATGAGGCTCTGCGAGCACTCCAGACATCTAATCTTGCCGTGGCGGATGAACTGACGTTTCAAGAAGGTGCTCTACGCCATAGAGTTTGTCGGGGAAAAACGGTCACAGGTTGTCCCGAAAAGACAAACGAAAACAGAAAAATCTGTGTGAGGAGAATACCGCTGGGTTTCCCAAGGAGAGAAACTCAAAACCAAAAGAACGGCCACGTGATCTCGTGGCAGCAGCGTGACGTCAATCGGCCGCCCGACCCCGTTCTATAGATAACGGCGGTCGCGTTCGGGGTCTGTCTACAGGTTTTGGGCTGATATTCAAGCCCCGGTTGGCGGCTGGTCAGCCGCCATATGGTTTATGCTTTCGGACGGCGGGTGGAGCCTCGGACGATCAGTTCGAAACCGAGATCCGTCGTATGTTTCTGACGGATCTTGTCCTGGGAGCGGATGATCATGTCAGTGGCGCGGTAGCCGAGTTGATAGAGCGGGGTGCGCACCGTCGTCAGGCCAGGCACGGTGTGGGCGCAATAATCGAGGTCGGTGAAGCTGCACAGCCCGAGCTGGTCGGGGATACTGATAGCGCGCCGCTGGCATTCAAACAGCAGGCCAAGCGCCAGGTCGTCGTGACAACACAAGATGGCATCGACATCGGGATCGGCGGCAAACAATGTATCGAGCGTCTTGCCCGCTGATCCGAAGCAATCGTTGGCGTCCACATTGATTTCGAGATCAGGATTGTAGAGCCCTGCTTCCTTCAGCCGGTTGCGATAGCTCTCCAGCCGCATTCGGACGGGAATATCGGTACCGGTTGAGCAAAAGGCGATCCGTCGGTAGCCCACATCCAGCAGATGCCGGATGGCGACATCGGCAGCGGCGGCATTGTTGATGCCGATGGCCATATCGACTGGCGGATAGCTGATATCGATAAACTGCACGACAGGGCAGGGCGCCTCATGCAGCATTTCCGTCACCCGCGGATCGACCTGCACGCCACCAATGATGATGCCTGTCGGCTTCTGGGCGAAAAACTGTCTGAGTTGGTAAAGCTCTTCATCGGGATCGTAGCGCGTATTGACATATTGGATGCGCAGGCCCGTGCCCCGGGCCCGATCCTCGATGCCTTTCATGACCCTGGGAAAAATATTGGTGCCGAGCAGCGAGGACAAGACGCCGATCGTATTGCTGTTTCGGCTCGCCAAGGCCCGCGCGGCGTAGTCTGGCACATAGCCAAGCTCTTCGACGATTTTCAGAATCGTTTCGCGCAGTCCCGGAGAGACTTTTTCCGGCTTGTTCAGCGCCCTTGAAATGGTAATCGGGCTGACGCCGACTTTCTCCGCCACTTCGTTCAATGTCAGGCGATTGCCTGACGTCCTGATTTTCTTCCCCACTCCGCCCCCGGTCATTTGCTTGCGCACTCATTTGCTGTCACGGCGGACATTCACGTGGATGAATGATCCGCGTATCGGCATCGGCAAGGATCATGGATGCCGTTATCGCCGACTGCGTCCTCCGCTTTTGATTTCCTATCGGAAATCATTGAAAACGCGCAGTGATAGTCACTTTGCAGATATCTCAAGCCATTGATAAAGCTGGACACCTATGAGTCCAAGGCTTCTATGTCGGTTCATGTCATGCACCCCTCCCAAGGCTCTCCCCACCGGTTTTGTTCGAAACACAGTCCGAAGGCAATATTGAAACATTCTAATAAGCCTTGATAACAGGACAACCTGAACTTAAGAGTAAAGCAACTGAAAATTGCTGAATTCCTGGTCCTTTACATCAAAGGTGTGGATATGGCAGTCAGAAAAGATCGACAGGTCAGCCTGATCGCACCACTTCTTCATTGCATGATTGCTCGGTTCCAGTTGGCGCCACGGATGAAATTACACAATAGAAATAAGCTATTGTAGCGAGTCATCATGGATCATATATGCCGCAAGTCCTGGCACGGCGCCTTGCGTTTTATCAAGTGCGCCAAGGATGTTTTGCGGCATAGTTTCTGAAAACGATTCCGACCGGGGGATTTATGCGGTATGGGGTGAGGGAGACTACGGTTTCCGGCTGCAAGGCTGTAGATGCATTGAAAGCTGGCACCGTCCGGTCATCGAATGGGCCTTTTGATGCCTTTGAGATAGTCGAAATTTTTATACCTGCTGCACAATTTCAGACCTCGCCATCGGTTTCAGACATTGTTCAGCGGAAGATCTGGAGACGGCGCATTCCGCATGACCATCCGTTTCACTCGTCCCGTTTCCATTGCCGCCCGCTGGGCCTGGCGGCTGGCGTCTTTGTCCCTGCTGCTGCTGGTGGCGGCCTGGCTTGGGTTCCGTTTCGGTCCGCTGTCCATGCCGAGCTTCGTGCTTGCGGTTCTGCTCTGCGGCGGGCTGGCGGCGCTTTCGGTGCCGTTTGCTCTCTGGGGCCTTTGGCGGCTCTGGTCGATTGGCGCCAAGGGCGGCATGGCCGCCAGCCGGGCGCTGGTCATTGCGGCTCTGCTGCTTTCGGTGTTGGGGCTGGCCGCTGAGCGCTACCAGACCCGGCCGGAGCTTTATGAAGTGGTCAGCGACCTCACCGATCCGCCTGGCTGGATCTTGTCCCCAGCGTCGAAATCCAGCTGGCTGCCGCGCCCGCCAACCGATGCCGTTGTGCAAGCCCGTCTACAGGCCGAGGCCTATCCAACCCTGACCGTGCGCCGCTATGACGGAGCGTTGGACCGGGTTTATCAGGCGGTGCGCAAAGTGGCGTCCGACCAGCGCTGGAGCGTAACGGCGACGCGCGGGGCCGCTTATGCCCGCCCGGATTTCCAGGCCCCGGCGCCAGCCTCCGGGACGCCCGCCGGGCCTGCACCCGTGCCGGTGCCAACCCCGCGTCCCCAGCCGCAAGCCCAGGATCTCATTCCCGATGACGAGCCGCCTGGGGTGATCCGCATTCAGGCCACCACCCGCAATTTCATTCTGGGCTTCCCCTTCGATATTCTCATTCGGCTGCGGGAAGAAGAGGAGACGGTGCTCGTCGATATCAGGGTTTCCAGCCGCTACGGTCCCCACGATCTCGGCTTTGCCGCCGCCATCGCCAATGGCTACCTGACCGCACTGGATGGCGAATTGCTGGGCATCGCCAGCCAGTGATAGCTGATCGGACCGGTGATATCTTCAGCTCATATGCCGATCAAGCCGGATGAAACCGGCCGTCTGCCAAGGCTGGCCCCTCGCATCGAACGGCGCCCCTTGCCACCAGATCTTCAAGATGCGCCAAAATCGACAGGACAGCGGGCTTGTAGAGATCCGGGCTGATATTGTGGTAAATGGCGGCCAGCATCTCGTCTATCGTCCTGTCTCCGGCCTGAACACGGGCCAGAATGGCTTCTTCACGGTTCAGTCGATGGCCTTTCAGCCTGGAGACGTGGTCGAGGGGAGACAGGACCGGCCCGCCATGGCCGGGCAGATAGGCCAGGTCGTCGCGCGCCAGCAAAACATCCAGCGAGGCCATGTAATCGCGCATCGATCCGTCGGGCGGCGCGATCACCGTTGACGCCCAGGCCATGACATGATCGCCGGAAAACAGGATGCCGGTTCCAACAAGTGCAAAGGCGGCATGGTTGGCGGCGTGGCCGGGGGTCAGCACGGTTTCCAGTGTCCAACCGTCCCCCTCCAGACGCTCGGTATCGCCAAGGGTGATGTCAGGAGCGAAATCCCGGTCGCCGCTCTCGGTAAACGCCGCCGTCTCGCCAGGGTGCAAGGGGCGCGCCAGCCGGTGTCGACCCTCGGCCACCAGCTTCGCGCCGGTCTGCTCTTGCAGCCGAAGGGCAAGGCCGGAATGGTCGCGGTGGGTATGGGTGACGATGATATGGCTGACTTCGCGACCGCGCAGCGCCAATTGCAAAGCATGAAAATGCGCAGGGTTATCGGGGCCGGGATCGATCACACAAACGGATTTTTCGCCGATGATATAGGTGTTCGTGCCCATATAGGTCATGGCGGAAGGATTATTGGCGGTGACCCGTTCAACGCCGCCAATAATGGGCACGCGGCGTCCATGGTCGGCACGATAATCGGTGCTGATGTGTGGCTGGCTAATATGGGGCTGGGTTGTCATGATCTATCAGAACTCAAGGGCGAACGGTGCCAGGAACAGACATGGTTGGGGAACAGACACGGCAGGCCCCTCATTTATATTCTATTTCGATAAAGCTCATCGGTAGCGTGCCGCCATTGACGACATTGTGCTCCACGCCCGCCTCGCGCCGGTAAGCCTCGCCAGCCCGGCTGGTAACACGCCGTTCGCCGGCTGTGTCCTCGATCAGGAAGTCGCAATCCGTCATCGGCACCACGACATAACCAAGTCCATGGACATGATGGCCGGTGGCGGCACCCGGCTCGAAATCCCAGCGTGTCACCCGCACCACGGCATCATCGATCAAAAGCGTGGAAATGGCAGGCGGGCGAGCGGAATATCCGGGCATGTCGAAATCCTTGTCACACAAGCGTGTCTCTAAGAAATCCTATGATAAGCATGCTGGTTGCGGAGTAAAGCTGTTGACGCACCAAAAGAAAGCACCCCGTTCCTGGGGAAGGGGTGCTCCATTTTCAGATGGGAAAAGAGATCAGGCGGCGCGCCGCTCATGGCGGCCTTCTTCGACCTCCTCGACGATTTTTGCGACGAACGCATCGAGATCGCCGGGATTTCGCGAGGTGATAATGCCCTGATCGGCAACCACAGTCTGGTCAACCCAGCGCGCACCGGCATTTTTCACATCGGTGCGGATCGAGGCATAGGATGTTGCCTGACGGCCGCGCAGCGCATCAGCTTCGACCAGCAGCCATGGCCCATGGCAAACAGCAGCGACAACCTTGCCGGACGCGACGAAATCGCGCACCAGCTGAACGGCCTTGGCATCGGCCCGCAGGATATCCGGATTGATTTGGCCACCGGGAATGACCAGCGCATCATAATTGCTGGCAGAAGCTTCTTCGATAGTGAGGTCGACATCGACCGTGTCACCCCAGTTCTTGTCGTCCCAGCTTTTGATCGGCTGCTTCTTCAAGGAGGCGATGGTCACTGATGCGCCCTTGGCCTTCAACTGATCCAGCGGAACCCGCAATTCCGAACGCTCATAGCCATCAGTGGCAAGAATAAGGATCTTTGCTTCATTAATCTTTGTCATCTCTAAGTCCTTTTCTGTTTCGTGGTGGTTCATCATCACAACAGATGGAGCCGGGGATCGTTCCGTAATTTCTTAACCTTTGAATGATGATGGTCCTCGACGCTTTCCACGGAAAATATCAAATCAGCGATTGCAGCCCGTGCGCGCTTTTGCTAATGACCGGCATGCCAAACGCGCGGCATCATTGATCCGTGCGCATTGTGATGGGGCGTAGCCAAGCGGTAAGGCAGTGGTTTTTGGTACCGCCATCCCTGGTTCGAATCCAGGCGCCCCAGCCACTCTTCCGATGCCACATTTTTGAGATCGACGTCGGAAGGTTGATGGTCGAAAGCAAAAGTGGATTGTTTTCGAAAACGGGCGAGACTTTTGCTGGATGAGCGCCTGAAACGGGCTTTTGAAAGCCCGCCCTGTCAAAATATGAGCTTGAGCAGCAAGACGACGACGATCAGACCGATCAGGAAAATTGCACCGATCGTGCCACCAATGAATTTCAGCATTTTTCTACTCCTTCGATTGTGGGCAACCGATAGAGATGCAATCCGCAACCGCTTGCTCCAGGTCTCTCAACGATTCTGGCTGATTTGAGTTCCAATCACTGGGGAGGGGCGTGCCGAGAACACTGTGGGAGCCTGGTAAATTCAATGGGAAACGGCGTGTTGATGGTTTGCTAATGCAAATCAGATCGATTACCAATGTCGCAGACAAGCATGCTTTGAAGGTTCCGAGCCGTGAATGTAGATTTTCAGGATATCGTCAATCACGGCATATCCTTCAAATATTCCCCGACATCGTTATCTTCCCTGACGCTGGATGAGTTGCGACATCTGATTTTCGAGCTGAATGCGCTTTCCGAAGAGTTGGGCTGCGTGGTTTTCGAAGGAGACGGATCGAGCAAGACCGATCTCGTGATCTTCGGCGGAAATCTTGAGCGCTTTTCGATGCTGTCGGTGGCCAGAGGCCTCGGATCAAGGGTTTTCTATTTCCAGGATACGGTCAGCTGGTGGTATGGCGGGTCGAATTTACTTCCTGATATCGATGGTATCGCGGCATTTCTGCGTCGCTATATAGGGCGCCAACCTATCGGTCGCCGGCCCTGCCTGGTGTTTGGCCAGTCTTCCGGCGGCTATGCAGCGCTGGCGCTTGGTGCCATGTGTCCTCATTACGACGTACTTGCCTGTTCGCCGCAAACCTTTCCCGACGCGGATTTGAAGCGCCGGCTGAACATATCACCCTCGCTGGCGGTGCAGCATACGCCGGACTATCTGCTCGATATCGAAGACCTTTACAGAACGTCCAGCCGGACCGGCATGGCGGCGGCCATTTTCTCGGCCTCGGAATTTACCAATCCCTATTATAATCATTTCTGGATGGACCATTTGCATATGGTCAAGATCGCGCATGTGCCATCGATCGACACATTTTTGGCAGCATCCTCCAACCATTCGATTGTCTTTCAACGAGCACGGCTGTTTTCAGAATTCCTGAAAGAGCTTGTAGAGGCGGGCGGCAAAAAAGCCCGCGTCAAAAGAGAGATTGTTCAAAGACTGGTCCATGCCATTCAGCCCTCGGACGCGCCGGACGAGTAAATCATACTCTGTCGAAAACAACCACTTCAAGCGTTGGCGCGAGATGGCTATCGAAGTTGAGCCTCGATGGCGACCTTGTCTATGACCGACCAGACATTGGCGATTTTCGATCCGTTGAATTCATAGAAGACGTTTTCTGTAAAAGCTACCCGGCGCCCATGAACGGGCACTCCCAGAAACAGGCCTTTGGGAGAGCAATCAAAGCAGAGGCGTGCGGCAATTTGCGGTGGTTCGCAGACGATCCGTTGAATGTCGAACCGCAGGTCCGGTATATCGATAAAGTCTTGAACCAACATTTCGCGGTAGCCGTGAAGCTTGAGCAAGCACTCGTTGTGGCGAACCTCGGCATCGACGAAAAGGCCCAATTCGTCCCACGCCTGGCGGTTGAGGCAATCGATATAGGCGCGGTACTGGTCTACAAGCTGTTTTACCGGCATTTTGGCCCTCCTTGTTGGTGGTCATCGCAAAATGCCTGATCCAGGGGTTCGCTGTTGCGGCTTTTGTCGTTGTCTTCCTGACTTGGTGCAGATCTCTTTACGCGCAGATGGCGCACCGCGATGCCCAAGGGGATTTGACCGGCGGCATGCTTTGGCACACCGATGCGCTGTGAAAGGTAGATGCTGGAATGACCGCTGGTGAGATAGGCGGTGAAACAGGCGACGGCGATATAGACGGCATGGGTGGCACCAAACAGCTCCAGACCCATAATCATGCAGGCAAGCGGTGTGTTGGTGGCCCCGGCAAACACGGCGACGAAGCCGAGACCGGCAAACAGGTCGGTCGGCGCGCCAGTCAGGCCAGCCAGTGCATTGCCAAGGCCCGCCCCGATGAAAAACAGCGGCGTGACTTCACCGCCCTTGAAACCGGCGCTGAGGGTGACGATCGTAAACAGCGCCTTCCAGGCCCAGCTCCAGGCATCCACATGATCCGGGCGGAAAAAACTGAGAATGGTGACATCGCCCGGATTGGGTGACCAGACGCCTAATCCCAGATAATCACGGGTGCCAAGCAGCCAGACCAGGGCAAGCAGAATGGCGCTGGCCGCCACCGGGCGCAGGGGTGCAGAAGGAATCAAGGCTTTGTAAGCGGCACCTGCCAGATGGGACATCTCAGCAAACCCATGCGCCGCCAGCCCGAACACCGCTCCGGCAAACACCACCTTGAGCATGATCAGTGCATCGAGGTGAAATCCGCCGCTATCCGGCATGCTCTTGAGATAGGCGATGACGTAATGGGTATGGCTCGCCCCCCAGGCCTGGCAGGTCCAGTCGGCCACCACGGCAGCCAGTAGAGCCGGGAGCAAGGCCTCATATTGCATCCGGCCAATGGTCAGCACCTCCAGGGCAAACACCGCGCCGGCAATTGGCGTGCCGAAGACAGCGCCAAAGCCTGCGGCAATTCCGGCCATCAGCAGGATGCGGACATCGCCGGGTGCCAGCCGGAAGAGCTTTGCAAAGGCGCTGGCAAGGCTGCCGCCGAGCTGTACCGCCGTGCCTTCCCGCCCGGCAGATCCGCCGACCAGATGGGTCAGCACCGTGCTGACCAGAATGAACGGCGCCATGCGCAACGGCACGCCGCCGCCCGGCTCGTGGATCTGCTCGACGATCAGGTTATTGCCGCCCTCGGCCGATTTGCCAAAGCGCTGATAGGCCCAGACCATGGCAAACCCGGCAATTGGCATGGCGTAGATCAGATCAGGAAATGCAAACCGCAGCCGGGTCGCTTCATCCAGGCTCCACAAAAACAGGGCGACAATCGAACCCACCATGACGGCCATCGGCACCGTGACGACGATCCATTTCGCCAGGCTGCGGATCTGGCGCAAACGAAGACCAATAAATAAACGGAGGTCAGGAAATGCTGGGACCGTCCTCATTTTGACGCTCCCGTAACAGCAAATTCAATTGGATAAAACAGCCTGGAAATTCTGGACATGACTCTACTCCTTCGCCTTGGCGTGTTGAGTAGGAGTCATCGGCTTCATCAGGGAAGCGGTTCGGCATCATGCCCGGCAGAATCCATTGCCGTTACCATCGAATATCGATTGACACCCATGAAAGTCAATGGGGGCAGAAACGAGGGCACATTTTTTTCATCATTGATAGCCTCTTCAAAAGGGTGCCATACTGAAATGCGGGCGCCCAGTTCTCGGAGAATAGTATTTAAAAACAAAATATTATCGCATGGTTCTGTTTCCGTTTTGCCGCGCGATGCTCTCGTCGCAACAGGCGCTGCGGTGTGTGCGACGAAGGGCAAAATCCAGAAAGTTAATCCCAAAAGCCCGCTCTTTATTCTCCGTTCACCATCTTCCTTGGGCAGGACTTAACCTTAACGGCCCTATAAATCATCCATCCGCTTTTGCGAAAATCGGTCTTTTGGGGGTGTCTGGCGGAGGCATCTGTTTGGGGAAAATCGGACTTTGGAGCCGTTGAACGTGGTTGCCTGCGCATCCACGAATGGTTTCCTGTTGTCGTCGGGTGACGGAATGTTTCCAGCCCTCGCGACAGCGAGGTGACATGCTGTCCAGTGTTGCGGACGGCTTGTGTTTTGACTGTTTTGTACTGGACCTGTTTTGTACTGAGTATGTGAGTAAGCGTATGACGAGTAAAAACACCAATGTTGCGGCTTATACCGCGCTTCAAAGCCTGCGCCATACGGTGTCCAGCCGCGACGACAGCCATGCGCGGGTGACGACCGGTTACCGGGTCGCCACCGCGGCGGACGATGCCGCCTATTGGTCGATTGCCACGACGATGCGCTCCGACAATCGTTCCTTGTCTGCGGTGCAGGATGCCTTGTCCATGGCCGCTGGCGTGCTGGACACGGCTCAAAGCGGCATGAGCACATCGACAGACCTGATGATGGATGTAAAGGCGCGTCTGGTGCTGGCGCGTGAAGGTGGCACCTCACGTGACAAGATCAATACCGAACTGGACGAGATTCGCGATCAATTCCGCTCCATTGCCGAATCCTCCTCCTTTTCCAAGGAAAACTGGCTGTTGCGCGATGCCGCCAGCGACAAGGACAATCGCAATCTGGTCGGCTCCTTCGTGCGCGATGGCGCTGGTGTGATCAGCATCAACACCATCGATTACAATGTCGGCGGCGAGCCCGGCACGTCCAAGGTCAATTACCTGATCGACGATGTCGATGGGGAAGGGGGCATCCTCACCGGTTCGGGCTTTGCGACCGAACTTGGCACCGCCAAGACCTGGGTGATGTTCAATGGCGCCAAGGCGTCGACGACCTATGACGAGATCAGGTTGGAAGAGAGCACCACGAATGCCGATATTGATGACATGATCAAGGTGGTCGATGCCATGGCGGAACGGATGAACGGCGTGGCGAGCACGCTGGGCGCGATGAGCAACCGGGTGGAGATGCAGTATGAATTCTCCAAGGACCTGCAAGGCTCGATCAGCAAGGGTGTTGGCAACATGGTCGATACCGACATGAACCTGGAATCCAGCCGGCTGAAAGCGCTACAGGCGAGAGAGCAACTCGGCATCAAATCCCTGTCTATCGTCAACACCAGCGTACAATCCCTCTCGCAGTTGTTGTAACTTTCAGCTTTGGCTGCGCTCCGCCGCCCGGCTGGCGCGGATCGCTTCAGCGAGGAATGGGCGGGACAGGCCGTGATAGAGCGGCTCGCGGGACAGAAGCCGCGACGTCGCATAGCCCAGCATGGCGGCGGTCATGATGGCGATGGCGCTGTCGTGGCTGGCGGTCATTTCCATGATGATCACGAAGGCGGTCATTGGCGCTTGCACGACACCGGCGAAATAGCCGGCCATGCCGAGGATGGCGCCAAGCGCAATGCTCGAGCCGGTCAGGCTGGCGGCGGTGCTGCCGAGCCCCGCCCCAACCGATAGGGAGGGTGCGAAAATCCCGCCCGGAATGCCGGAAATCATCGTCAGGAACGAGGCCGCCAGCTTTTGCGCGAAAAACAGCAGCGGCAGGGCTTGGCCCTCCACCGCGCCGCGCGCCTGTTCATAGCCGGTGCCGTAGGTGGCGCCTCCGGTCAGGATGCCGATCAGCGCCACGCCCAGTCCGCAAATGGCGGCGAGCAGAACGGCGCGCCGCAAGGGCATTGCCGACAGCTGCGTCCAGCGGCGTATCCGGCGCATCAAGGTCAGCGCCCCCGCACTGAACAGCGCGCCGAAAGCGCCGCCACCAATGCCGCACAGGCCGACCAGCATCCAATCGCGCAAGCCGGAGACGGTGGGATTGGCGGTGCCGAAATAGGTATAGCTGCCGACGAGACCGAGGGCTGCAAGGCCGGAAACGATCACAGCGATCAGAACCAGGCTGTTGACGCGGGAGTGATAGGTCTTGCTCATTTCCTCGATGGCAAAGACGATCCCGGCCAGCGGCGTATTGAACGCAGCGGCAATGCCCGCTGCCGATCCGGCCAGGATCAGCCCATCTGCCCGCGCCATCCCGCCAATGCGGGCGCAAAACAGCATGATGGAGGCCCCGACCTGCACGGTCGGTCCTTCACGGCCGATCGATCCGCCGCAGAGCAGACCGATTGCGGTCAAAAGCACCTTGCCGATAGCGATCCGCATTGACAGCAATCGGCTGCGCCCAGCCGGATCATCGATATGACGGGCGGCAATCGCCTGGGGAATGCCGGAGCCTTGTGAGGCCGGGAAAACCTTGCCCGCCAGAAGCGCGCAAAGCGCAAAGCCTGCGGGTGTCAGCAGAAGCGGAAAAAGAAAGGTCCATTGTGTGGCGTGGGTGATGGTGTGAAACAGCCCTTGGGCGCGGTCCGCCAGCCAGGCAAAGCCGACGCTGACCACGCCGATGGCACCGGCACCGGCCCAGAAGACCAGCCGCATTTTCCACATGCGCCAGGAACCGCTGAGCGCGCGCGAGCGCCGCAGCATTTTCGAGGGCGTGGAACGCGGCATGAGGCAACTCCCAGATGGATACTGCATCATTCCTTAAATCGAAATCGATGAAATCCCAAGAGATTTAGAAGGTTGGGGATTTAGCGATTTGGGACAAACATTGGCGACGGGTTTTCAAAAATCGTCACTTGACCATAAGGGCGGCAATGGCCTTTGCGCCTGCACGGGTCTGGTATTTTACCGATTGTTCATGTATCCGCTTCACGACATGTTTACCGGGCGCTGCCATAAGCATGGCAGAGTGAATAATCCCTAATATTTCTCGGGCGAAGGACGTCGGGGCTGATGGTGAATGCATTGGAAACCGACGTTTCAATCAAGCCCGGACGATTTTTCCTGGTTGCCGGAATAGGTCTTGGCTGGCATGCGGCCAGCAAGCTCCTGCGCCTGATGTTGGCGCTTGGCCTTGCGGCTTTGTCGCTGCTGTCGATTGAATTCCTGCTGGAGCCTTTGGCTGAGCTTGGTCTCGTTTACAAACTGCATCAGGATATTGGCGGCGCGAGCTTAGCGACGCTGTCATTGCTGGGTGCCATCGCGGCTGGCCGTGTTGTTCAGCAGCAGATCAGGCCGGTTCGGGCGGGTGCATCACCTGCTCATACACAATTGGCTGGGCGCATCGTGCGGGAAAATTCCCGGGCGGCGGCAGGCCTGGTGGCGCTCGGCGACAAGCAGGTGCTGTTTTCCAATGCGGGTGACGCTTTCCTGATGTATGCGCGCCGCGGCCGTCGGTTCGTCGTGCTGTTCGACCCGGTCGGACCACGGACCGCCTGGCCGCAGCTGGTTACGAAATTGCTGAAGGAGGCAAAGGCTTGCGGCTGCCGCGTCGCCTTCTACCAGGTCTCCCCGGACTTTCTGCCTGTCGCGGCGGATGCGGGCCTGCGGCTGTTCAAGCTGGGCGATCAGGCGATTGTCGATCTGCACCGCTTCGACCTGAAAGGCGGCGACTGGCTGAAACTGCGCCGCTCGATCAACCGCGCCGAACGCGACGGACTGGAATTTTCCATCGTGCCGCCAGCCGAGGTGTCGGAATTACTGGATGAACTGGCTTACGTTTCGGATGTCTGGCTGGCCCATCACAAGGCCGGGGAAAAGGGCTTTTCGCTCGGTACCTTCCAGCGCTGCTATCTCTGCGCCCATCCGGTTGCTGTCATTCGCCTTGAAGGCCGGATTGTCGCCTTTGCCAATATTCTGACCACCGAGACAAAACAGGACGCCTTCATCGACCTGATGCGGCATCTGCCCGGCACGCATCGTGGCATGATGGACCTGCTGTTTGTGAAGATCATGCTGCATCTGAAAGCGGAAGGTTATCGCCAGCTCGACATGGGCATGGCCCCGCTGTCCGGCCTGTCGGCCCGGCCCACCGCCCCGCTCTGGCACCGCCTTGGCCGTCTGGTCTATGAGAACGGCGAGCGGCTCTATAATTTCAAGGGCGTCCACGCCTTCAAGGCCAAGTTCGACCCCGACTGGCAACCCCGCTACCTCGCCGTCAGCGGCAAGCGCGAAGCTTTGCCAGCCGTTGTCGATACCGCGCTGTTGATCAGCGGCGGGGTAAGGCAGCTGGTGCGGCGATAGCGGTGTCTCGCGCCGGCTTGATTGTAACCATGGGTCGATGTATATCATATAGCGATATATGATAGGTGTATGATGAGAACATTGATCGATCTTGATGACGATGCCGTTGTGGAGCTGGACCGGATTGCCCGCCAGGAAAAAATTTCCCGGGCAGCGTTGATCCGCCAAGCCGTGGCATCTTTGCTGGAAGAACGGCAGCAGCCCGATCTGGATCACGGCTTTGGTCTCTGGAAAAACCAGCCGGATGGCCTTGCCTATCAGCAGGCCCTGCGCGACGAATGGTAAAAGCACTGTTCGATACCAATATTTTGATCGATTTCCTGAATGGCAAGGAACCGGCCAGGCAGGAGCTTTCGCTTTACGAGGAAAAGGCGATCAGCATGGTGACCTGGATGGAGGTCATGGTTGGTGCATCCGATGAGAATGGGCAGGCAACCGCTGCCTTTCTGCGCAGTTTTCGCTGCATCGCCATCGATCAGGCCGTGGCCGAGCGCGCCGTTGCTTTGAGGCGGGCGCATCGGCTGAAACTGCCTGACGCGATTGTCTGGGCAAGTGCTCTGGCCCATGACATGGTGCTGGTAACCCGCGATACCAAGGATTTGCCGGGCAACCATCCCGGCATCCGCATTCCCTATCGGCTGTGATGTCTTACCGATCACTTAACTCCCAATTCGGATTAATCCACGGTTCCTGATTGCTGCGGGGTAGGGGATCACGGCGCAGAATATGATCGGATGCCTTTTCGCCGGTCATGATCGAGGGGCCGTTGAGATTGCCATAGGTGACATGCGGGAAGATCGATGAATCCGCCACTCGCAGGCCTTCGACGCCAATCACCTTGCAGGTCGGATCAACAACCGCCATCGGATCATCTATGCGCCCCATTTTGGCTGTGCCGCAGGGGTGATAGGCGCCTTCCAGATGTTCGCGCAGGAAGGCGTCGATTTCGTCGTTGGTTTGCACTTTCGATCCCGGTGCGATTTCGGATTCCCGATAGGGATCAAAGGCTTTTTGGGCAAAAAACTCGCGGGTGATCCGCACGGCATGGCGGAATTTCACCCAGTCTTCAGGGTCGCTCATATAGTTGAAGCGCAGCACCGGCGCATCCTTCACGTCGGGTGAGCGCAGGGTGACGGAGCCGCGGGATTTCGACATGTTATAGCCGACATGGGCCTGAAAACCGTGGCCTTCCGCCGAGGATTTTCCATCATACGACACCGCAATCGGCAGGAAGTGATATTGCAGGTCCGGCCATTTCACGCCCGCGCCTGAGCGGATAAACGCCGCCGCTTCAAACTGGTTGGAGGTGCCAAGGCCTTGTTTGAAGAACAGCCATTGTGCCCCGACCACGCCCTTCCAGAACCAGTTGTTTTTGGAATGCAGGGTGATGGGCAGTTTCGATTTGAACTGGTGGTAATATTCCAGATGATCTTGCAGGTTCTGGCCAACGCCGGGCCGATCCGCTACCACATCAATACCCATCTCGCGCAAATGTGCCGCAGGGCCAATGCCAGACAGCAGCAGCAGTTTGGGCGAGTTGAAGGCGGATGCGGCAACAATCACCTCGCGGTTGGCGCGGATCACCTCAATCTTGCCACCAATCTCCACTTCCACGCCAACAGCGCGGCGGCCTTCCAGCACAATCTTGCGGGCAAAACAGCGGATCATCAGGCAATTGTCACGCTTCAGCGCTGGTTTCAGATAGGCGTTGGCGGTGGACCAGCGGCGGCCTTGCCAGCTGGTCTGTTCCATCAGGCCAAAGCCTTCCTGTTGGCGGCCATTGTAATCCTCGGTGACGGGAAAGCCTGCCTGCTGACCTGCATCAATAAAAGCCTGATACAGCGGGTTTTTCACCTCGCCCCGGCGCACATGCAAGGGGCCATCGGCGCCGCGCCAGCCGTCTTCCCCGCCGTGGCTGTGCTCCATGCGCTTGAAATAGGGCAGCACATCCGCATAGGACCAACCAGTAGCTCCGAGCTCATCCCAACGGTTAAAATCCTCCGCATGGCCGCGCACATAGACCATGCCGTTGATGGAGGACGAGCCACCCACCACCTTGCCACGCGGCGCAATCATCCGGCGATTGTTGAGGTGTGGCTCCGGCTCGGTGACATAGCCCCAATTGTAGCGGTCCATATTCATCGGAAAGGCAAGGGCGGCTGGCATTTGCACAAAGGGGCCAATGTCTGATCCGCCAAATTCCAGCACGATCACCGTGTGCTTGCCATCTTCCGAAAGGCGGTAGGCCATGGCCGAGCCCGCCGAGCCGGAACCGATGATGATGAAATCTGCCTGTTGCATATCCTACGCAAGCTCTCTGATAATGTATTCCCAATCTTCCGCATCAATTGCTGAAGTAGTGAATGCAAGGTTGCCTTGGACTTTGAGATAATGGCTGTAATTCGTTATACCTTCTCTTGCTGCACCAGGTAACTTACTAATATCTGATCCGGGCATTCTGCTTTTTGGATTTCCTAAAGCTTTAAACCGGAATGGCAGCATCCACGTACCGTCCCAAATTTCTTCTTCATTTTTATCAAGATCTGGTGCTGAAATTGTAACAAAAGGAACAGTGAAGGCTTTCCATGGTTCACAGTAAAGAATACCGAACGACCCAACCGTCATCCTTTTGCTTTTGGTCTTTTTTCCCGCATTATTGGATGCATCTTCTCCAATTGAAACGGCCCAAGTTTGAGCACCGTATCCGGCCCATATGTTGGTTATCGATTTTGAAGAAAAAACATATATATTTACTTTGCTAGACATCGATGTACCCCTCAATACGGCGCTTCACATTTCCCCATGCCCACATAAACCGTCTTCAACTCCGAATAATGCTCCAGCGCCGCCAGCGAGTTTTCGCGACCAAAGCCGGATTGTTTGGAGCCACCAAACGGCATTTCCACCGGGCAGAGATTATAGGTGTTGATCCACAGCGTTCCGGCTTCCAGCTGATCCACCACGCGATGGGCGCGGGTGATGTCTGCGGTAAACACGCCGCCTGCGAGGCCAAATTCGGAGGCATTGGCGCGGGCAATCACATCAGTCTCGTCATCAAAATCCAGCACGCACATCACCGGGCCAAAAATCTCCTCGCGGGCGATGGTCATGCTATCAGTCACATCGGCAAAGACTGTGGGCTGAATGAAGGCTCCGGTGCCGGATGCACTGTTTGGAATGCCGCCGCCCGTGATCAGCGTAGCACCCTCTGCCTTACCCTTATCGATATAGGACAGCACCTTTTCCCGCTGTGCCATCGACACCAAAGGCCCCATCTGGGTGGCCTCATCTTGCGGATCGCCAATCACAATGGCTTCCGTGCGGGCCTTCAAGCGCTCAAGGAAGGTGTGCTTGATGGCCGTGTGCACAAACACCCGCGTGCCATTGGAGCAAACCTGTCCCGTCGAGTAAAAATTCGCCAGCATCGCGCCGGAAATGGCGCTGCCCACATCGGCATCGTCAAACACGATCAGAGGCGATTTGCCGCCAAGCTCCATGGTCACATGCTTCAAATGCCCAGCCGCAGCAGCCGCAACTTTCCGCCCCGTTGGCACCGATCCCGTCAATGACACCTTGGCCACATCAGGATGATTGACCAGCAAAGGCCCCGTCTCCCGATCGCCCTGAATGACGTTGAATACGCCCTTCGGCGCACCCGCCTCCATCAAAATCTCGGCAATCTTCAAAGCCCCCAGCGGCGTCATTTCTGATGGCTTGAACACCATGGCATTGCCAGCCGCCAAGGCCGGGGCCGATTTCCAGCAGGCGATTTGCTGCGGATAGTTCCATGCGCCAATGCCAACACAGACGCCAAGGGGAACCCGTTTGGTATAGGCAAAATCATTGCCTAGCGGAATATGGCTGCCGTTGAGTCCTGCCGCTGCGATACCGCCAAAAAACTCAAAACTATCCGCGCCCGATGTCGGGTCTGCCACGATGGTTTCCTGAATCGGTTTTCCAGTGTCCAGCGTTTCCAGCTCGGAGAGTTCACGGTTGCGCTCCCGCATGATTTCGGCGGCCTTTTTCAACACGCGGCCACGGGCAGTAGGGCTAAGGGCTGCCCACTCCTTCTGCGCCCGCTTGGCCGAAGCAATGGCCCGTTCCACAATCGCAGGCGTGGCAGCATGAAGCTTGGCAATCACCTCGCCAGTGGCGGGGTAGATGCTTTCAATCACAGTGCCGCTTGCGTCTTCAACGTATTCGCCATCAATGAAATGAGAGGCTTTGGGTTGGGCTTCCATCATAAAACTCGCAATTCTTCGTAAGACACCATCACATGCTCGCGAAACGCGGGGCGCGTGGTCAGGTTTTGATAATAGCGGTGAAGGGCGGGGCGCTCTGGGCGGGTGATGTCGATATCGAAATAGCGAAACAGCACATGGCCGAATTGAATATCGGCCAAAGTCAGTTCATCGCCCACCAGATAGGCGTGGTTTGCCAGTCGCTGTTCGGCAATATCCAGCTTTGCGCCCAGCACGCCCATGGCCTTTGCAATGGCGGCGGGATCACGGTCTTTTGGTGCAGTGCGCACCACACGCCAGAAAATCGGCGCGGTAAACTCTTGCGCAATATTCACTTTGGACCATTCAGCCCACATGTCCACACGGGTGCGACCCGCCAGATCATCGGGCCAGAACGGAGACGATGCATAACGGCTGGCGAGATAGCGAAGGATCGCTCCCGTCTCAAACAGAAAGTCACCATTACCGTCTTGCAAAACCGGCACGGTGCCATTCGGGTTCATCGCCAAAAACTCTGGCGTGTCATTGCCACCATAGCGATGGCCAATGTCATGGCGCACATAGTCGAGACCAAGTTCACCAACGCACCACATCAGCGCCTGCACATTCGAGGATGTTTTACGGCCCCAGATGGTCAGCATCGTCACTCTCCCCTCGGATAGCGTTTGCTTTCTTCCAGCACATTCAAGTCCATATGATTGCGCATGTAGCGCTCAGATGCTTTTTGCAGCGGTTGGTGATCCCACGGATAATAGGCACCGTTGCGCAGCGCCTCATAGACCACCCAGCGGCGGGCCTGGCTTTCACGCACGCTTGCATCAAAGCGGGCCATGTCCCAGCGGGCTTCGCGCTTGGCGGTGAAATCGGCCAGAACATCGGCATAAGCCGGATCAGCGGCCAGATTGGTCAGCTCTTGCGGATCACGCTCAAGATCAAACAATTGGTCGGGATCGAGCACACAATGCACATATTTCCATTGCCCCTCGCGGATACACACCATCGGCGCATAGGAGCCTTCGGCGGCATATTCCATCAACACAGGCGCGGTGCGGGCCTCGCCACTGATCATGCCTTTCAGGCTCATGCCATCGGTCCAGGGCATGATCTCATCCATGGAAATCCCGGCCAGATCACACAGTGTCGGCGTGACATCCAGATTGGAAGTGGGCGCCAGATGCAGACCGGGGGCAATGCCGGGGCCTGCCACCATCAAAGGCACACGGGCAGAGCCTTCAAAGAAATTCATCTTGAACCACAACCCCCGCTCGCCCAGCATATCGCCGTGGTCGGAGCAGAACAGGATGGTGGTGTTGTCCAGCATCCTTGTGCGGGTCAGTGTGTCGATCAACTCGCCCACCTTGTCATCAATATAGGAGATATTGGCGAAATAGGCGCGGCGCGAGCGGCGGATGTCCTCTTCCGTGACGTTGAAATTGTCATAATCACAGGCATGGATCAGCCGCTTGGAATGCGGGTCTTGATCCGCTAGAGCACCGACGTCTGGCAGAAGATGGGTGCAATCCTCATAGAGATCCCAGTATTGTTTGCGGGCCACATACGGGTCATGCGGATGGGTGAAGGAGACGGTGAGGCACCACGGGCGACGATCTGCATCATCATTTTCACGGCTCAGATGATAAAGCTTCTGATTGGCCAGAAACGCCACTTCGTCATCATATTCCATCTGGTTGGTAATTTCGGCCACGCCCGCACCCGTCACGGAGCCGAGGTTGTGATACCACCAGTCGATCCGCTCACCGGGCTTGCGATAATCCGGTGTCCAGCCGAAATCGGCGGGGTAAATGTCGGTGGTCAGCCGTTCTTCAAAGCCGTGCAATTGATCCGGCCCCACAAAATGCATCTTGCCCGAAAGCGCGGTGTAATAACCCGCGCGGCGAAGATGATGGGCGTAAGTGGGTATGGACGACACATATTCCGCCGCATTGTCATAAACCTGCGTGCGGCTGGGCAATTGTCCGGCCATGAAGGAGGCGCGGGCAGGGGCGCAGAGCGGCGAAGATGTGTAATTGTTTTGAAACCGGGCAGAGCGGGCCGCCAGCGCTTTCAAATGCGGTGCATGCAGCCAGTCTGCCGGGCCATCCGTAAACAGCGTGCCGTTGAGCTGATCAACCATGATGATGAGAATATTGGGCTTGCTCATAGGCTGCGGGTCTCCCGATCAATGGCGTGCAATTGGCTGTTCACATAATCTTCCACCAGCGTGACAGAGGCATCAATGGACAGCGGCGCTGCCCGCAGGCTTTGGCGAATATACAGCCCGTCAATCATCGCCGCCGTGCCTTCGGCAATACGCGCAGCATCAGACCGGCTGGTCAGGTGCAGCAGGGCGTCGACCAGATTGGAGCGCAACCGCCGGGCATAGATCACCAGCAGGCGGCGGGTTGCTTCCGAGCGTTGCGCCTCGGAATAGAAGGCAAGCCAGGCTGCCACGGTATCGGGCGTAAACTGGTCGGCCTGGAAGCTGATGCGGATCACGGCGCTAATCCGTTGACGCGGGGTGGTTGCCGCGGTCAGCGCGCTTGCGGCATCGGCTTGCAATTGTCTCAACAGTGAGCGGATCGTTTCGATCAGCAATTGCTGCTTGGAGCCGAAATAATGATGGGCCAAAGCGGGAGAAACCCCGGCGGTGCGGGCAATTTCAGACATGGTGACAGCCAGCGAGCCATGCGTGCCGATGGCTTTCAAGGCCGCATCGACAAGGGCTTTTCGTCTGAGCGGCTCCATTCCCAGTTTCGGCATGGCCTATCCTTTCTGATGATCATCAATCTATTCTTGATTGACTGATCAATCAATAAAAATCAGCCAGCGGGATGCCGGTCTGAGGTCCAGATGATTGCCGAGCGTGGGCTGACACCCGGTGGACTTAGCCAGTCCGGGGACTGTCACAAAACTTTCATCCCCGGTAAAGATTTCCTTCAGGCTTTGCCGTCACCGTGCCGTAAACTTAAACAATTTGGGCGCAGGGATATTTTCAATGGTAGCGGTTGCGACGGAACGCGGAGTATTGCGCCGCTATGCCAGCGATCAATTGCTGACGCTGGCGAAAGTCGTGATGGAAAATGCCATGCAGCCGATTGTCGAGGTTCAGACCGGGGCGGTCTTCGGCTATGAAACGCTGATGCGCGGTCAGGAACGAATCGGCTTTGAGACCCCGCTCGATATTCTCGACCAGGCCCATGAAACGGGTCAATTGCTGGCCCTGGAGCAGATGGTGGCGAGCAGGGCGCTGGCCAAATTTGCCAGCCTGCCCGATCATGCGGCCTATACGCTGTTTCTCAATCTCGATGTGCGGCTGATTGCGCAAGGAGAGACGATTATCGACGGGCTTTTGGCGCATCTGCGCGCCGCCGGGATTGCGCCGTCGTCTGTGTGTTTTGAATTATCGGAGCGGTTCAACAATACCGAAGTGCCGGAATTTGCCGGTCTGATGGTGCGGCTGCGCAGCGCCGGCTTCAAGATTGCCATTGACGATTTCGGCGTTGGCCATGCCGAGATGAAGCTGCTCTGCGATTTCCCCATCGACTATCTGAAAATCGACCGGCATTTCATCTCAGGGCTGGACAGTCATTCGCGCAAACGCCATCTGGTGAAAAACATCGTCCAGACCGCCCATGTGCTTGGCGTGCGGGTGATTGCCGAGGGGATCGAGACGGAAGGCGAGTTCATCGCCTGTCGCGAGCTTGGCGTGGATCTCGTCCAGGGCTGGTACATTGCCCGGCCCACCACCCATCTGGCTGAGCTGAAATCCCACTATCGGCATCTGAAGGATATCGGCCAGTCACGGCGCTCCAGCCAGTCGCTGGACGAAATCCTGATCCGCAAGCAGATCGAGCGCCTGCCGACAGTCTATGAAAACGACAGTGTCGATAGCGTGTTCGACCTGTTTCGCCGCAATCCGCGCCAGTCGTTCTTTCCGGTGCTGAACGCCAATGGTGAGCCGCGCGGCATCATCCACGAAGTGCATTTGAAGGAATATATCTATCAGCCCTTCGGGCGCGATCTTCTGAAGAACAAGGTCTATGAGCGGACCATATCGCAATTCGTCGATCACGCTCCAGTCGTGGGGCTCGATGCCGATGCCGACCGGCTGATGGCGATCTTCTCTAATACCGAAGGCAGCGATTGCGTGCTGCTGACCGAAAACCTGCGCTATGCGGGCGTGGTTTCTGCGGCCTCGCTGGTGCGCATCATCAATGAAAAGCAGTTGAAGACCGCTCAGGAGCAGAACCCGCTGACCGGCCTGCCAGGCAATCGCGCCATTCGCGATTTCATGCAGGACAGTGGTCGTGATAGCGATGACCTTCGCCATTTCTGCTACTGCGATTTCGACAGTTTCAAACCCTTCAACGATCACTACGGCTTTCACCTCGGCGATCACGCCATTTCGCTGTTTGCCGCGCTGATGCGCCGTTATTTCTTCGCCGATGGCGTGTTTCTCGGCCATGTCGGCGGCGATGATTTTTTCATCGGTCTGATCGGCTGGACCGGCGAGGAGGTGCTGGAAATCCTCAACCGGCTGCTCTCGGATTTCCACGGCGATGTCGCCGCTCTCTATTCGCCGGAAGATCGGGCGCAAGGCCGTATTCGTGGCACCGACCGTCATGGTATCGACCGCGATTTTCCGCTGATGCGTTGTTCCATCGGCGTGCTGGAATTGCCGCAGGGGCTGGTCATTGATGATGTCAGCCGACTGTCCGCCGAGATCGCCGGTGTCAAGAAAAGCGCCAAGGACAGCGACAGCGGCCTGCATGTCGGCGAGCTTCGTCAGCCGATCTGAACTGGGCCCTCGAAGAGCGTCCGCGTCAATGGGCCTCCTTTTCAAATGCCGGATGGAAGCCTATCTCCGTTCCCAACGAAGATAACGCGGAGATCCGGTCCTATGACGCTTCCCACTCACATGCGCTATGTCGATGTCGCATCCCCCGGCGGACCTGATGTGATGACCATCGCAACCGGGCCGCTGCCAGCCCCAGCAGCCGGTGAAATCCTTGTCAAGGTCGAGGCGGCAGGCATTAACCGGCCGGATGTGGCCCAACGACAGGGCAGCTATCCGCCGCCGAAGGGCGCAAGCCCTGTTCTCGGCCTGGAAGTGGCCGGCACGGTGGTGGCGCTGGGCGAAGGGGTCAGCGACTTTGCCATTGGCGACAAGGTTTGCGGATTGGCCAATGGCGGCGGTTATGCCGAATTTTGCATCCTGCCGGAAGGCCAGAGCCTGCCGTGGCCCAGGGGATTCGATGCGGTGAAAGCAGCGGCGGTGCCGGAAACCTTCTTCACCGTCTGGGCCAACCTGTTCCAGATGGCGGGGCTGACCGAAGGCGAAACGGTCCTCATCCATGGCGGCTCCTCGGGCATTGGTACCACGGCCATCCAGCTTGCCCGCGCTTTCGGTGCCGACGTGCTGACCACGGTTGGCTCGGCTGAAAAGGCCGAGGCCTGCCTCAAGCTCGGCGCTCGCCGGGCCATCAATTACCGGAGTGAGGATTTCGCCGAGGTGGTGAAGTCTGAGACGGATGGTAAGGGTGTCGACATCATCCTCGATATGATCGGCGCGTCCTATTTCGACAAGAATATTGCCTCGCTGGCCAAGGACGGTTGCCTGTCGATCATTGCTTTTCTGGGCGGTGCCGTGGCCGAAAAGGTCAATCTCGGACCGATCATGGTCAAACGCCTGACGGTGACGGGCTCAACGATGCGCCCGCGCACGGCGGAAGAAAAACGCGCTATCCGCGACGACCTGCTGGCGAGCGCCTGGCCGCTTCTGGAGCAGGGCACCGTCGCCCCGGTCATTCATACCGTTCTGCCATTCGACAAGGTGGCGGATGCGCATCGGCTGATGGAAGACAGCACACATATCGGCAAGATTGTGCTGGCGCTTTGAAAGATGTTTCCGGTCACGTCCGAGCAGGTGGTTAAAATTGCCTCTTTAGCTTGTCGTTTGGGGGGCGAGTCATTCGGATGAGGTTGTCATAAAACATTCGCAATAGTGCCGCATATGATTGTTTTTTAAGTGCTTATTAAATCTATTCGTACACAGTGGTCTGGCTTTGCTAATGCGGTTTTCCATTCCAGCAAATGATTTGCCCAATCCGCCTTGAAGAAAGCATGACAGCTCTTTTGTTTGGCAAGGTCAATCTTCATGGCATTTGGTGTCACACGTATCGGTAGTAAACTCTCGGTCATGTCCGGCGCGGGCATTGTCCTTGTCATTATCATTTCGGTTGCTGGATGGCTTTTGTCGCAAGCGGTTGACAGGGCTGTCACCCAGGGCCAGGTACAGGCCGGGATCGCCCGTAATATCATTGATATGAAAGCGTCCCTGCGCGGCATGGATATCGGTGTGGGCGAACTGCGCCTGGCAACGTCCCAGCAGCAGCAACAAGCCGCAGTCGAGTATTTCCAGCAACGACGCAGTTCCGCCGAGAAATATCTAAACATCGCCAGAGCCGACATGCGATTGCCCGCCAATCAGGAGCGTGCACGCCGCATTGGCGAACTGCTGACCAATTACAGCGCGGCCATCACCCAATTGGTAACCGTCATCGGTCGTTCTTCGGCAGATGTCTCCGCCAGCCTGCCGCCTCTGAAAAAAATGAATGACGAACTGGCCGCCCTTGTCGATGAGACGGTGATTGCTGTCAAGCAGCAGGTCGAGGAGACCAACGAAGAGCGCCTTCATCTGCAAAATACCGCCTCAGTGATCACTCTCTGCCTCTCGGTTTTGCTGGTGATGCTGATGATCGGCTCGGCGCTCTTCGGACGCCGGGCGATTGCGACGCCCATCGAGCGTATCACCGATTGCATGGCAGACCTGGCCAAGGGCGATCTGTCCAAAACCATTCCCTATGCCGAAAACAAGGATGAGATCGGCGACATGGCCCGCGCCGTGCTGGTGTTCAAGCAGAATGCAGAAAAGGTCCGTGATCTCAATGCGCAGGAAGTCGCCCTTCAGGCTCAGAATGCGGACTTACAGAGCAATATTTCCCACGTCGTATCGTCGGCTGTTGCGGGCGATTTTTCCGCTCGCATTCAGAAGCACTATGACAACGAGGATCTGAATCGCTTCGCTGCCAGCGTCAACCAGTTGGTGACCTCTGTCGATCTGGGCGTGGCTGAAACCAATCGCGTGGTCGCGGCTCTGGCCGAAGGCGACCTGACCGAAGCCATGCGCGGTGAGTTCAAAGGCGTGTTCCTCAATTTGCAGAAAAACATGAACGCGACCATGGAGAACCTGCGACTGGTGATGACGGAAGTCCGTGGCGCTATCGACATGATCAATAGCGGCGCGGGCGAGTTACGTCATGCCTCTTCCGATCTGTCCAAGCGTTCGGAGCAGCAGGCGGCCTCTCTGGAGGAAACTGCGGCGGCGCTCGAGGAGATCACCTCCGCCGTCAAGAGTTCCACGGACCGTTCGGCTGAGGCCGCCGAGATGGTTGCCCAGGCGCGTCAAAGTACCGAACAGTCCCGCGAGGTGGTCAGAAACACGGTTGCCGCCATGGAGCGCATAGAGCAGGCATCCAACGAGATCGGCACCATCATCAATGTCATCGACGAAATCGCTTTCCAGACCAATCTTCTGGCGCTGAATGCCGGTGTGGAAGCGGCCCGTGCCGGCGAGGCTGGCAAGGGCTTTGCCGTGGTCGCCCAGGAAGTGCGCGAACTGGCGCAACGCTCGGCAGGCGCCGCCAAGGACATCAAGACGCTCATCACCCGTTCCCGCAACGAGGTGGCCGGCGGCGTGGCCCTGGTGACGGAGACGGGCGACGTTCTGGGCACTATCGGCAGCCATGTCGTGAAGATCAACGAACATGTCCATTCCATCGCGCAGGCCGCCAGGGAGCAATCGACCGGTCTGGGCGAGGTCAATACCGCCATTAACCAGATGGATCAGACGACACAACAGAACGCGGCCATGGTCGAGGAATCGACCGCCGCGACCAACAAGCTGGCCGACGAGGCGAGCAATCTCTCCACGCTGGTGGCGCGTTTCAAGGTAAACACCGGTGCTCAGGTCTCGGCCTCATCCCGGTCGGCTCTGACCTCTGCCCGCACGAGGCGGAGGCCCATGTCCGCCAGCCAGGGCAATGCAGCGCTGGCGATGGAAAAGGATTGGGAGGAGTTCTGAGGCGCATCGTAACGCTGGCTCCGCCTGTTGGGCCTTTGTTCCATTTCTACCTTTTGGAAGACGGCGCTTGAAATTCCGCAAAATCGGGCCTACCTTCTTATCAACGTCAACAGAAAGAAAGGAAGGTGATCCAATGTCTAATGAGATTTCGGTCTGCGTTAAAGGCTTTGGGAAGGTGATGGTCGGAAAGGGGCAGCCCTCGATCTGATCCCATCTTCCTTCGGCGGCAGCTGTGCCGCCGGGTCTTCAGTCAGGCCAAACTCATACAAAATTCATGGCCGCAAGGCCAGGAGGAAAGGGTCGCGAAAGCGGCCCTTTTTGCTGTCTGGCTTATGGATGTTTGCTTGCAGGTGAAGGCGGCTCCAGCCCCGCGCAAACTCTTGTTTTTATGGATGACGGTGCCGGGCTTTCTGTATCCGGCGTTGGAACCCGGTGTTGCCTTGTGAATTCGATAATTCTGGTGGCATGGGTGTTTAATGTTGGAGCATCGCGTGGCTACCCTTGAACTGGTACTTTCGGCCTATCAAAGCGGCGATCTGGCCGAGGCGCTGGCGCTGGCCGATGCGACGCAGGAAACGGACCCGGACCGGATAGCCGATCTGGATTTCCTCACCGGCGGCATCCGGCTGAAGGTGGGGGACAGAGCCGGGGCGGCCAAGGCGTTTGTGAGCGTGGCGCACAGCGCATCGGCCAAGGCGAGTGACTGTCTGGTGCTCGCCATCGATCTGCTATTTTCGCAGAGCCAGTTCGAGGCGCTGGCCGGGCTTGTCGATCTCGTTGCAAAACGGCTTGCCGATCATCAGACGGCGGTGTTCAAGGTCGTGACCGCCTTGTCCACGCTTGGGCGGCTCGGCGAGGCCCATCCGATCATCGGCGGCCTGGATTGCGAAAAGCGTCCACATCTCAATCTTCTCATTGCTTTCCTTGCCACATCGACGGACAGAGACGGGTTATATCCCGTTCTGCTGGCCAATGCCGCGCGCTACCCCAATAATGCTTTCCTGCTCTCTGCTCTGTTTCTGCGCGCCCAGGAGCGTTGCGATTTCGCTGTGACGGATCATTTCGCGACACGATTGCAGGAGCCGGGTTTCGGGGAGCGTCTGGCAGCTTTCGAGTTGGGCTGGGCGAGGATCGTGCGCACCGATGACGAGGGCGAGGCAGCAAAGCCGTTTTTCGGAGCGCTTGAAGTCATGCGTCACCGCGCGCAAGTGGCAGAACCTCTATCGCGCCGGGCGATCCGCCCACAGGGCCGGATTCGTATCGCCTATTTGTCCAGCGATTTTCGTGTTCATGCGATCATGACGTTGTTTCAGGACACGCTGTTGTGGCATGACCGTTCGCGATTCGAGATTATCCTGCTGTGTAACTCTCCTGCCGGTTCTGAGGTCTATCAATCGACGTGGCCGGACCAAGTGCGTAGCGAAGTCGTCCGGGTTCGCGACATGTCCAGCGAGGCCATTATCCAGTGGATCCGCCAGAATGAGGTGGATATATTGGTGGATCTGAATGGGCATACGGCGCAGGCAAGGCTCGATGTCGTTGACCTTTGCGATGCGCCGATCAAAGTCACCTATCTGGGATTTCCCGCCGCGGTGGTGGGGGTCGATCTAGACTATGCAATCACCGATTCGATCGTCACCCCCGATAGCAGCAAGCCTTATTATCAGGAAAAGCTCTGCCGCTTGCCGGAAACCTATATGGCCAACAGCATGTCTCGCCGGACTTGGCAAAAGAGGGCAAGCCGCGAGTCGGTTGGGTTGCCACAGGGCCGGTTCGTTTTCGGCTCCTTCAATGCGTCGCAGAAAATCGACCGTCAAGCAATCCGTCTCTGGTCGCAGGTGCTGGAGCGCGTGCCAGAGGCGATGCTCGCGGTAAGCTGCGCGCGGCCGGTTGTTGCCGGCAATCTGCGCGTCGCCTTCGCCCAACAGGGCATCGATGCCGGGCGATTGATCTTCTTCGAGAATTGTCCAGGTGCGGAGTTTTTGGCTCGGATGTCGGCAACCGATCTGGTGCTCGACACCTTTATCTACAACGGCCACACCACCACATCCGATGCGCTGTGGGCGGGGGTTCCTGTCCTGACGAAGAAGGGTAAGGCATTCGCGGGCCGGGTCTCCGAAAGCCTGCTGAAGGCCGTGGGCTTGCCGGAACTGGTGGCGCAGGATGCGGATGATTTTGTCGCCCGCGCTGCCGATTTCGCCGAGCATCCAGACCGGCTGGAAGCGCTTCGGATGCGTCTGAGCACCCAGATTTTAACCGCGCCGCTGTTTGATGCCGAGCGCTTCACCCGCCATCTGGAGCGCGGCTATGAGATGATGGTGGAGCGGGCGCGGGCGGGTCTTCAACCCGATCATATCGATGTTCCGGCCTTGCCTGCCCGCAACGAGCCGTTTTTCACGCCGCAAGAGGCAGACCATGGCCACGTTTGATACGGCGGTAAAGGCTTATCAGGCCGGGGATTTCGACGCGGCGCTGGGTGCGGCGCGTTGTGTGATTGCCAAAAAAGCGCCCAACCATGCGATGGCGCAGGCCCTGGTCGGCAATATTCTGCTGAAGCGCGGCGATAAGCCAGCTGCCGCCACCGCTTTTGTCCAGGCGGCACAGGCCAATCGCGCTGAGGCCCCTGCCTTTTTGAAGCTGGCGGCGACGCTGTTTCTCCAGGCCGGACAGGCGGATGATGTCCGCCGGATCGGGTTGGAGGCGGGCCTTCTCAACCGCGCCGATCCGGCCTTCGTGCTGGTCATGGCGCAGACCCTGCTGGCCCCCTGGGACAATGCTGCCCGCCAGGCGGTGACGCAACTGATCCCTTTTCTCGACCGGGCGAGCGGCCCGGCGATGTTTTTTGCCGCCAGTTTCTACCGCGCCAATTGGCAATTGCCGGAGCTGAAAGCGCTGCTGGACGAGGCCCGCGAAACCGTGCCTGACGATGTGGCCATCGAAGGCCTGCGCTTTGCCAGCGCCCATGATCTGGTCGATCTCGCCACCATTGCCCGTCATCAGGCGTTGATGGCAGCCCCGGACGAGCCTTACGCGCGCGCTATCTTGCAGGTCGAGCAGGCGCTGTCCCGTGTGCTCTGGTGCGAAGACCAGAGTGTGCAGGCCAAGCCCGTGCGCGAGCATCTGGCGCTGGCGAAAAGCTTTGCCGCCCGCCAGCCGCGGCGGAAAATCGGAATGGCTGAACAACCCCTGCATATCGGCTATCTCTCCAGCGATTTTCACGCCCATGCAACCATGACGCTGTTTCTCGACAGCCTGCTGGCCCATGATCGCATCCGGTTCAGGATCACGCTGTTCTGCTATACTGCAAAGACCTACAGCGCCGATCAGCAGGCGATGCCGGAGCAGCTGCGCCGCGAACTTGTCAGCCTGCGCGATCTTTCCGACGAGGCGGCGGCTGGCGAAATCGACCGTCAACAGGTCGATATTCTGGTCGATCTGAAAGGCCATACGCCGGGTGCCAGGCTCGGCATCGTCAATCTGTCGTCGGCGCCAGTTAAAGCAACCTATCTCGGCTTTCCCGGCCCGGTGTCCGGCGTCGATCTGGATTATGCCATCACCGATCCGGTGGTGACGCCTGATAGTGCCGAGGCTTTTTACCAGGAAAAATTCTGCCGCCTGCCGGAGTGCTATCAGGCCAACAGCGCAGCCAGCCGTCCGCAGCCGAAGCCGACACGGCGTGCTGATCACGGGTTGCCGGAGCGGGCTTTCGTTTTTGCCTCTTTCAACGGCGTCCAAAAGATCACGCCGCAGACGTTGGCCTTGTGGGCCAGGGTGTTGCGGTCAGCCCCCGACAGCCTGTTGTGGATGTTATGCCCGGATGCCTTTGCGAGAACCAACCTGGAAGCGGCGTTTGCGGCTGAGGGCATCGATCCGGCCCGCATCCTGTTTGCCGGCAAGCAGGATTATGGCGACCACGTCCACCGGCTGCCACTGGCCGATCTGGCGCTCGATACCTTTCCCTATAACGGTCACACCACAACGTCGGACATGCTCTGGAGCGGATTACCGGTCTTGACCAAGCGGGGTCACTGCTTTGCCGCTCGCGTATCGGAAAGCTTGTTAAAGGCTGTCGGCCTCGAGCAACTGGTGGCTGATGATGAGGAGGCTTTCGTCAGTCTGGCCGCAGAGCTGGCCCGGCAACCGGACAAGATCGCGGCGCTGAAAAACCACCTTGCCGCCAACCGCCATGCCGCGCCGCTGTTTGATACGCTTCGCTTCACCCGGCATCTGGAGCGAGCCTATGAGATGATGGCGGAGCGCGCCCGTGCTGGCCTTGCGCCCGCCCGGATCGACGTTCCGGTCTTACCGGGGTAATTGTTTAACGCTGTGTGCGGGCAAGCCTCGGGCAATGGTTTTCCTCTATCCGACATGACGCTACGGCATTTTTCTGCCGTCGCATGGATTTAACATGCAGGTGGCTTGGCGGATCATGGCTCAAGATATGGATTTGGCGCTTAATGCCTATCGGCAGGGCGCGTTTGATAAGGCTCTGGGCCATGCGCAGGCGGCAGCCAGGCAATTGGCGCGGGCCGGAAAAGCCGGGCAGGCCGAAATGCTCGCCGCTAATATCCATCTGAAGCTCGGCCAGAAAATCGAGGCGGCGCAAGCCTTCGCCCGGTCGGCCGCGGCTTTGCCGGAAAAGCGCGCCGAATTCCTGAAATTCGCCGCCAAGCTCTATCTGGCCGAGCGGCGGGCCGATCTTCTGGAAGGCATCGCTGTTGCGGCAGCGCGCGCCAATACCGACGATGCGGGTTTCGTCAGCGAGCTCGCCAATATGCTGCTGGGGGCAGGTATGCATCCGCCACTGGATGAACTGGTGCCGCTTCTCGATCCGGCCAATAATTGGCATTTGCAGATCATCGTCAACCACTACCAATTGACCCGCAAACCGGAAAAACTGAAGCCGATCATCGAAAAGCGCTATGCGGAAAGCCCCGAGGACAGTTTTATCGCGGTGAATTATTTCAAGTTCTGCCGCTCCAGCCTGGTCTTTCCGGTGGAAAGGCAATGGCTTGAGATGATGAAGACGCCTGATGATCCGTTGACGGCGGAAATTCTCTATCGCGACCAGCCTCTGTCGCGCTGCTACTGGAGTGACGATCAGGCGGTGATCAACGGTCCTTGCGGCGGCACTGACCTGCTTCAGCGTAATGTGAGCGCTGCGATGCCCCGGCGCGCCATTCGTCCTTTGGGCGAAAAACTCAAGATCGGGTATCTCTCTTCGGATCTGACCATCCACGCCACCATGTTTCTTCTTTACGATGTCTTTCTGGCGCATGACCGTAGCCGTTTCGACATTACGTTCTTTTGCCACACGCCACCTGGTCAGGCGGCGATCCAAAAGACCTGGGACCCGGTGCTGCAATCGGAAATTATCGCCGTCGGCCAGATGGATCATAACGGGATCGCCCAGGACATCAGCCGGCGCGGTATCGATATTCTCATCGACCTGAAGGGACACACGGCGGGCAACCGGCTTGCCGCCGTTGCTCTTTCGGATGCGCCGGTCAAGGCGACCTGGATCGGCTATCCCGGCTCGGTGCGCGGTGCCGGTCTCGATTATCACATTACCGACCCCATCGTCACACCTGACGATGCCAAGCCCTGGTTTGAGGAAAAGCTCTGCCGCCTGCCGGAAACCTATCAGGGTAATTGCAGCCTGACCAAGCCGCGCGCCAAACTCATGAAGCGGTCCGATCACGGGCTGCCTGACGAGGCCTTGGTTTTTGCTTCCTTCAATTCTCCCGCCAAGATCAGTCCGCAAAGCATCTCGCTATGGGCCTCCATCATGAAAACCGTGCCGGATAGCCTGTTGTGGATATTGTGCAGCGGGCCGCAATTGCAGGCCAATTTCGCCGAGGAATTCGCCCGCCTCGGCATTGGCCGTGAGCGTATCGTTTTTGCCGAAGGCGCGGACTATCCCGATCATCTCAGCCGGGTGGGCCTTGCCGATCTGGCGCTCGATACCTTCCCATATAACGGCCATACCACGACCTCGGATCTGCTCTGGGGAGGCCTGCCGGTCCTGACCAAAAAAGGCCAGAGCTTTGCTTCGCGGGTATCCGAGAGCTTGCTTACGGCCATCGGACTGCCCGAACTGGTGGCGCGGGACGGTGAAGAGTTTGTCGAAAGGGCGGTAGAGTTCGCCGCTCATCCGGAAAAGATCGTCGCCCTGAAACAAAAGCTCGAAGCGAACCGCCGTAAGGAGCCTTTGTTCGACACCGAGCGCTTCACCCGGCATCTGGAAAGCGCCTATGAGATGATGGTGGCGCGGGCCAGGGCTGGGCTGGCGCCTGACCATATCGACGTGCCGGCCCTGCCGATCCGGTCAATGCCGTTCTAGGCTGTAGTGACAATTTAATCATTTGATCCATAGCATTATGCTGGCGAGCTTAATGAACCCGAGAAAGTTGGCGGCGAGTTTGTCATATCGCGTGGCGATACGCCGCCACTGCTTGAGCTTGGCA
>WPHV01000048.1 GCA_009744235.1 Gillisella vitis | reverse complement strand
CGCCAGATCAGTTGATGGCATTCCTGCAGTCACTGTGATTATGCGCAGCTCGGTTGACCCCGGGCTGCGCAGTCTCAGGCGATCTCACCGCGAGGTGGCCATAATCTCCCACGGATCATAATCGTTGTTATGCACAGATGCACATAACAATGAATATGACCCCTTTGCCTATGGATCGGCTCATTGAGCCGATCCCCCCTTCGGGGGGAAGGCGTGCCGCTTGCGCTGTTGCGCGCGCAAGGGAGGCTTCGCCGCGAGCTTGTCCGGCAGATCTGCACATTGCGAACCGCGCCCTTGCGCGCTTCCATCTTCGCGGCTTGAGCGCTGCCAGCCCGAACAATCAGGAAAGCTAAAGGAAGTGATATGGCGTTGGTGCGCGGATCAGCTAATGTGGGGGCATCGTAACGTTAACCGGACATCGATCAAAATGTGGGATCTGGCTGCATGACCAGATGTAGCCGTGATCCACTTTATCGTCGCCACCGATTTCCAGCCGATGTGATTGCCCATGCTGTTTGGCTCTATTTCCGGTTTCCGCTTAGCCTGCGGATGGTCGA
>WPHV01000047.1 GCA_009744235.1 Gillisella vitis | reverse complement strand
TTGATCCATAGCATTATGCTGGCGAGCTTAATGAACCCGAGAAAGTTGGCGGCGAGTTTGTCATATCGCGTGGCGATACGCCGCCACTGCTTGAGCTTGGCAAAGAAGCTCTCAATACCCCATCTCTGCCTGTAAGCGATGCGATCATAGGCATGCTGGTACTTGCGATGCCGTCGCGGCGGAATGACCGGTTCACCGCCTTGTTCGAGAATGACATCGTGCAGATGATCGGCATCATAGGCACGGTCTGCAAGCACCTTTTGAGCTGGCAGTCCCCGAACGAGGTCGCAGGCTGGAGCCATGTCATTTTGCTGTCCGGGCCCGAGTTGAAAACGAACCGGCAACCCTAGCGCATCAACGACCGCATGGATTTTGCAGCCAAATCCACCTCTGGAGCGACCGAGAGCCTGGGCTTGCGGTCCCCCCTTTTTCGGCGTCCGCCAGCGGCTTGCGCCTGAGCCCGGATCACAGTGGCGTCGATGGACAGCCACTCCAAATCCGGGTCCGCAGCGACGGCCTCGAAAATCTCGTCGAAAATGCCCTGCTCGATCCAACGATAGTAACGCCGTTTGACTGCCTGATAAGAGCCGAAGCGGTCTTCCGGCAGATCTCGCCAGCGGGCTCCAGACCGGGCAAGCCATAAAATCGCATCAAAGAACCGCCGACCGTCGCTGCGTGGGCCGCGTTTACCTTTACGACCG
>WPHV01000046.1 GCA_009744235.1 Gillisella vitis | reverse complement strand
ATCCACTCGCTTCAACTCCTCCTCCATCCGTCGTCAAAAAACGGATGGTCAGACGAAACATGAAGGGGGTCAAAATTGGACGCCGATCACCCCGCCAGAGGGGTCAATATTCCACGCCGAAACACACCTCCAGGTCGCCGAAGCGCGCCATGGCCGTTTTCTGTGGCTCCAGCGGTCAGCGATCGAAGCCACCGTCTCCTTTTGACGGAGAGGCTTCTCCCAGGTCGGCGCGGTGGGCTGAAACGCGACGAGATCACCAACCACCGTGAGGGCCTCCGTAAATCCGATTCCACGAAGATAGCTTGCGAGCGCAAACACATCGCCCTTGGCATCCGAACGGGCGTCGAACCAGCCCCTGTCGTCATGGATGACGATAATGATGTCGTCGTCGCGCCGGAATTTTACCGCCCGGCGCGTGCTCTCTTTTCGGTCTATCGCGAAGCCTTCATGCTCAAGGACGGCTGCGCAGCCCACCCGGGTACGCAGCTCTTCGATGTCATTCTTATTCATTTCGCTCCCTCTGCTTTCCTGACTGTTCGGACTGGCAGCGCCCAGGCCGCGAAGATGGAAGCGCGCAAGGGCGCGGTTCGCAATGTGCAGATCTGCGGGACAAGCTCGCGGCGAAGCCTCCCTTGCGCGCGCATCAGCGCAAGCGGCACGCCTTCCCCCGAAGGGGTGATCGGCTCAATGAGCCGATCCATAGGCAAAGGGGTCATATTCGTGCTTATGCACAGATGCACATAACAATGATTATGATCCGTGGGAGATTATGGCCTCCTCGCGGTGAGATCGCCTGAGACTGCGCAGCCCGGGGTCAACCGAGCTGCGCATAATCCCGCCCCGACTGGCGTGCCGGAATACTACGTGAATG
>WPHV01000045.1 GCA_009744235.1 Gillisella vitis | reverse complement strand
CAACTTCGTAGCGACCAACAAATCCATCATCTGCCATGCAAATCTCCAGATAAAACTGGAAACCTTCTCGCATACGCAGCAAGCCTCAAAATACACCCAATCCAATGGGGCGGAGACCGCGCTTACGCAACGATCGCTCTCCGGCAAAGAATTTACTCTCTGACAGTTCATCCAGGTGTGACGCAACACCTTGTAGTCCCGACAGCGCAGCGGAGACGGCATCCAAGGTTGGAAGCACGCGACTTTCCAGACGTCCCAAAGACGACAGCCCTCTCCACATCAACTCGCGCTGCAAAACACGAAGGTCACGGTGGCGCAGTGAAAGATAGTGACAAAGGTTCTCAATCGCTGGTCTATGTTGCGCGGGAACCACCGCTGAGCCGCACAGACCTTGCAACAAATCTTGCGCATGAGCAGCAATGTCAGCGCGAAGGTCAATAACGTCGCGATGCAATGCCTCCAAGGCGATTGAATTCTCGTTCGAAGCGGAATTAAACTGTGCCATCGCCACCATCCTCGATTTATCCAGAAGACATAAGCCTTCCGGACATAAATGACTGATGTCTGCTCACACCGCTTTGCGCTACGTCAACCCCCTCGCAAATTACACAAAAGCAATTTCGAAAAGCGGTAGCATCGAAATTGAGGGTGTTTACGAGGTTAAGCCGAGGGCTAGATTCCCGACGAAACCATACATGGCATGGCCCAGAGCTTACTTCAAAATGGATTATTTCAACGAGGCTAGGTCACCATGACAATGACAAACGCCAAGCCCCTGCGGTTGAGGGGCTTTGATGGTATTGCGGTGATTTATTTGGTTGCGGGGGCAGGATTTGAACCTGCGGCCTTCAGGTTATGAGCCTGACGAGCTACCGGGCTGCTCCACCCCGCGTTAT
>WPHV01000044.1 GCA_009744235.1 Gillisella vitis | reverse complement strand
GTTGCTCGCAAGACAACGCCGCGTGCGAAGGGTTCTTCGGTCGGTTGAAAACCGAGCTCTTCTATCCACGAGACTGGAAGGCCATCACAATCGAACAGTTCGTGGCTGAGGTGGATGCCTATATCCGATGGTACAATGAGAAGCGTATCAAGATATCGCTGGGATCGCTCAGCCCGGTCGAATATCGTAAAAGCCTCGGCCTGTTATTATGAAGCAGTCCAACTTTTTATCCGCACCCCCGGTGGCGGATATTCGATGATTTCGAAGGACATGCTCGGCTGCACCAATGCCCGGACCAAGGGGACTTGTGAAAATCGGCTGAACATCCGCCGCGACACGCTCGAACAACCCGTTCTTAACGGGCTCGACAAGCATCTGATGGAACCGGACCTCTACAAGGAGTTTTGCGAAGAGTTCACACTTGAAATGAACAAGGCGCGAATGGAAGCCCGCGCGTCGCTCGATTCATCGGCCGCCGAGATCAAACGGATCGACCGCGAGCTCGATACCCTTCTCGACCTTATTCTGAAGGGTGGTGCTGCCGACAGGATCAACGCGAAGATGGTGGCGCTCGAAGCCCGCAAGAAAGAGCTGGCCGGCTTCCTCGACGGCGCAGAAGAACCGCCTCCCCTGCTGCATCCCAATCTAGCGAAGTATTATCATGAGGAGATCGCTGCTCTACACAGGCAGCTTGGCAACGAGGAGACGCGGGCACTGGCGGCCGACAAACTCCGCACGCTGGTCAGTCTCATCGATCTCGTGCCCGATGGTGCGGAATTGGTGATCGTGCTGCGCGGCGATCTGGCCGCGATCCTCACCTTCGCATCAGGCAAGAAGAAGCCCGAGTTTCTGAATGAGAGGGTAATCCTCGAAGAACTCATGGGCCGCCGCGCCGGTGGGATTGAAGCCAAGCAACGCAAAAAAGCCCCTGCGGTTGAGGGGCTTTGATGGTATTGCGGTGATTTATTTGGTTGCGGGGGCAGGATTTGAACCTGCGGCCTTCAGGTTATGAGCCTGACGAGCTACCGGGCTGC
>WPHV01000043.1 GCA_009744235.1 Gillisella vitis | reverse complement strand
GATAATCTTGCATTATCGGACATTTTTGTCATTATAATGAAATGGCCCAGCTCATCGAGCAGAACAGCGACATTCCCCTCCAGGAGAGCCCTGCGCCGTCGCTCGGCACGGCGGCTGGGGGTGATGTTTCCACCTCGCAGGTGTCGGCCGCCGACACCTCGATGCAGGCCCCTCCCCTCTCCTCCACCGACGAGCAGATGCCAACGCATCTCGCCAGCCTGGCGAGCCGCGCCCGTGACTATGTGGAGGCGGCAAGTTCTGCAAATACCCGCAAGGCCTATGCCTGCGACTGGAAGCATTTTTCGGCGTGGTGCCGGCGATCGAACCTGGCTCCCCTCCCCCCGGCCCCCCAAACCGTGGGGCTCTACATCACGGCCTGCGCTTCGGGCTCAGCAGAAAGGGGTGCCAAGGCCAACTCCGTCTCGACGATCGAACGGCGCCTCTCGTCATTGTCTTGGAACTATGCGCAGCGCGGGTTGATGCTCGATCGCAAGGATCGGCATATCGCCACCGTGATGGCCGGTATTCGCAACAGCCACGCACGCCCACCCGTGCAGAAGGAAGCGGTGCTGGCCGAGGATATCATCGCCATGATCGAGACACTCGATCGGGGAAACCTCAGAGGTTTGCGGGATCGCGCCATGCTGCTGATCGGCTATGCCGGTGGCCTGCGGCGATCCGAGATTGTCGGGCTCGACATCAAGGCTGACCAGACTGAAGACGGACAAGGCTGGATCGAAATATTCGACAAGGGCATGCTCGTCACCCTGCGCGGCAAGACCGGCTGGCGCGAGGTCGAGATCGGCCGTGGCTCCTCCGATGCTACCTGCCCGGTGGTGGCTGTGGAAACCTGGATCACCTTTGCCAGACTTGCCCATGGCCCCCTCTTCCGCCGCGTCACAGGACAAGGCAAGTCCATTGGTCCGGACCGCTTGAACGATAAGGAAGTGGCAAGGCTGGTGAAGCGGACCGCCATGGCTGCCGGGGTTCGCGGCGATCTCAGCGAGATTGAACGCGCCTTCAAATTCTCCGGCCATTCGCTTCGCGCCGGTCTCGCCTCCTCCGCCGAAGTCGACGAACGCTACAT
>WPHV01000042.1 GCA_009744235.1 Gillisella vitis | reverse complement strand
CTAGTGGTTTGATCGAGACAAAAGAGTCCGATTTTGGATTCCAATTTCTGCATGAATATGCGACGGTCCTGCATGCGCACAGGTGTCACATTTGAGGTTTCCGCTGCCGACCGGGTTCGGCTGAACGCAATCGTTTCGGCAGGCAGCTCGCCGCAAAAGCATGTGTGGCGGGCGAAGATCATCTTGATGACCGACGAGGGGCTGGGAACGGTCGCGATCATGGAGGCGACGGCTAAGTCGAAGACCTGCGTCTGGCGATGGCAGGAGCGCTTCATGACGGAAGGCGTAGACGGCCTTTTGCGCGACAAGAGCCGGCCGCCCGGCACTGCGCCGCTTGAGGTTGACCTTGTCGACCGGGTTGTTGCTCTGACGCAGGAGCCGCCCACGCAGGAAGCCACTCACTGGACGGTTCGCGCGATGGCAAAGGCTGTGGGGATTGCGGCGTCCTCAGTCGTCAAGATCTGGCATGAGCATGGTCTCGCACCCCATCGGTGGCGCAGCTTTAAACTATCGAACGACAAGGCTTTCGCCGAGAAGCTTCACGATGTGGTCGGTCTCTACGTCTCGCCGCCTGCCCATGCGATTGTGCTTTCCGTCGATGAGAAAAGTCAGATCCAGGCGCTGGATAGGACGCAGCCGGGTCTTCCCATGAAGAAAGGGCGCGCCGGCACAATGACCCATGATTACAAGCGCCACGGCACCACCACACTTTTCGCTGCCCTGAATGTTCTCGACGGCTCCGTCATCGGCCGCAACATGCAGCGCCACCGGCATCAGGAGTTTATCCGCTTTCTCAACACGATTGAGGCTCAGTTGCCGAAGGATAAGGCGGTTCACGTCATCCTGGACAACTACGCCACACACAAACAGCCCAAAGTCCGGGCCTGGTTGGCACGGCATCCACGCTGGACCTTCCACTTCGTTCCGACATCATGTTCCTGGTTGAACGCCGTCGAGGGGTTCTTCGCAAAGCTCACCCGTCGACGGCTGAAGAACGGTGTCTTTCATTCGGTCGTTGATCTTCAGGCAGCCATCAACCGCTTTATCAAAGAGCACAACGAAGAGCCGAAGCCGTTCATCTGGAAAGCAGACCCTGACGACATCATCGCAGCCGTCAAGCGTGGGCACCAAGTGTTGGAATCAAACCACTAG
>WPHV01000041.1 GCA_009744235.1 Gillisella vitis | reverse complement strand
CCCCCTTGTATCTACATATTGTCAATCGTGTAAGATTGTAGCGACTGTGCCTTCGACCGGGTGGCCACCCGGTCGAAGGCGTGGCGAAGTCGCCCGTCCCCCCACCGGTTACAACCGCGGCAGAGCCAGGGACCTTCGCCATCGTCACGTACAACCGAACAGTCGCTTGGGTCCAACCGTACGCACAAGGCAGGTTACCGTGAACAGGATCATTTGTGGAGTGGATGTTTCGAAAGATTGGCTGGATGCACAGATCCGGCCGGGGGCCGTTTTCCAGCGCTTTTGCAATGATGCATCGGGCATAGCGGAGCTTTTGGCTCTGTGCCGGGCGCATGGTGTCACGCTTGTGGTGATGGAAGCATCCGGCGGCTATGAGCGCGCTGCCTTTCTGCTTTTGTGGGAGATGGGAATGGCTTGCGCATTGGCCAATGCGCGTAGCGTTCGCTCTTTCGCCGATGCGATGGGCATTCTGGAAAAGACTGACCGGATCGATGCCGGTGTGATTGCCGCCTATGCCGAGGTCAAGAAACTGCGTCCGACGCCCGCGCCAAAGGCGGCCCAGCTGCGGCTTTCGGCTCTGGTGGCACGGCTTTCGCAGATCACGGGCGATCTTGTCGTCAACAAGCAGCGGCGGCATGTCGTGCGCGATGACGAAACCCGGCAAAGCCTTGATGAGGTCATCGCTCTTCTGGTGCGCCAAAGCCGCAAACTCGAAGGCGAGATCGCCTCGCTGATTGATGATGATCCGCTGTGGGCATGCCTCGACAAGGCGTTTCGCACAGTCAAGGGTGTTGCTTCGCGCACTGTGGCCCGGCTGATGGCAGAGCTTCCCGAGATCGGTCACGTCTCCAACAAGGCGATTGCCAAACTGTCTGGTCTGGCACCGATGGCCAACGACAGTGGGAACCGCACCGGTCGTAGACATGTGCGCGATGGACGGGCCGGTCCGCGCAGCATCCTCTTTCTCGTCGCTGCCATCGCAGCAAGATACAATCAAAATCTTGCTGATTTCCAGCAAAGATTGCAGAGCCAGGGAAAGCCAAAGATGGTCATCCGCATTGCACTTGCCCGTAAACTTCTTGTCATTCTCAACGCGAAAGCACGAGATGCGCGAAGGGAATTCGAAAATGCAACTTGACAGCCCAGATAGTCGCTCTGTCCTGCCGG
>WPHV01000040.1 GCA_009744235.1 Gillisella vitis | reverse complement strand
TGACCTTGCCCCGTTTAAATAATCCATTTTGAAGTAAGCTCTGGCCCATTGAGAGGACCAGGGAATGAAGCGCAACCGTTTTACAGACGAACAGATCATCGGCATTCTGAAGGAGCATGAGGCGGGCACGCCGGTCTCGGAGCTTTGCCGCAAGCGCGGTGTCAGTGATGCGAGCATCTACAAGTGGAAGGCCAAGTTCGGCGGCATGGACGTATCCGAAGCCAAGAGGCTGAAGAAGCTAGAAGATGAGAACGCGAAGTTGAAACGGCTACTGGCAGACGCCATGCTCGACAATGCCGCTTTGAAAGACCTTTTGGGAAAGAAGTGGTGACGCCCGCAGCCAAGCGGAAAGCTGTCGCACATCTGATAGATCATCACCAGATGAGCGAACCATTGCCCGGCAGGCGGTGTTTACACCGCTGAGAGGGGCGGGCGTGTAAAGCCATCGGCTTTTGCCGGATGACGATCCGTTATGAAACCAGGCGCAGCGATGACCATGATCTTCGCGAGCGAATGAAGGCGCTGGCGCATGAACGCCGCCGCTTTGGATATCGGCGCCTTCATGTGCTGCTCAGACGCGAGGGCCACCTTGTGAACCACAAGAAGCTCTTCCGGCTCTATCGGGAGGAGAGGCTTACTGTGCGCAAGCGTGGCGGACGTAAGCGGGCGATAGGCACCCGAGCGCCGATGTTGATCCCGACGGCTGCCAATGATCGCTGGTCGCTGGACTTCGTGTCGGATCAACTCACTGATGGCCGCAGGTTCCGGATTCTGACGGTCGTGGATGACTGCACAAGGGAATGCCTGGCTCTCGTCACCGATACGTCCCTTTCCGGGCTACGGGTTGCCCGTGAGTTTGATCGGATCATCGAAGCACGCGGCAAGCCGAAGATGATCGTCAGTGACAACGGCAGTGAGTTCACCAGTAACGCAATCCTGCATTGGGCGGATCGGACCAAAGTGGAATGGCACTACATCGCCCCTGGCAAACCAATCCAGAACGCTTTTATCGAAAGCTTCAATGGACGGCTACGAGACGAACTCCTGAATGAAACCCTCTTCTCGTCATTGATCCATGCGCGATCAGAGCTTTCAAATTGGCGAGGCGATTACAACGAGCATCGACCACACTCTGGACTTGGCTGGATGACTCCTGCCGAGTTCGCTCAAACCATCAACCCGCGACGTGATGCGGTGCTGCGCAGCCGAAATGGCTCCGCACCGCAACCCGCCGCTACCGCACCAAATACAGCAACCCAAAACCGCCGGAGCGAACTCAAAACTGGATAAAACTTGGGGGCAAGGTCA
>WPHV01000004.1 GCA_009744235.1 Gillisella vitis | reverse complement strand
CCGTCCACGTTTCTCTTTCTTCTATCTTCAATTGTCAAATAACAGACAGCCAAAACCGTCAAAACTTTCCTCACCCGAAACCCGAAGGTCCCAGCAAAACCAGGCCTAATGCCCAATCTATCGTGATCTTACAGTCAACAGAACCCTTCGTCGCTTCCGCGCCGCCGCTCCGTTTGCTGTGAGGCGGTTTCTAGGCCCACTCCCTCAATATGTCAAACCGGTTTTTATAACTTTTATGACGTTTCGCGTAAATAATTGAAAATAAACGGGAATATCAGAGAAACTTTATGGAAATTTGCGTGTGGAACGGTTTTCGACGGGAATCACCGTCTTAAAACACCTTCTTTTCTTCTCCGTAAGGGCGAAATTGCTAAGGTTCTGACCAATCATTGGTTTGGAGACCATTATGCTTGTGTTGAATGAGGAAGAAACGGCGCATGCGCTGGGTTGGGCTGATCTGATCGGTGCCTTGAAGGATATGTTCGTATGCGACTGCCGGATGCCGGTCCGACATCATCATACGGTGGAGGTACCCGGACGCGCCGATGCGACCCTGCTCTTGATGCCGGCCTGGCTGCCCGGCAAATATTGCGGGGTCAAACTGGTTTCGGTTTTTCCAGACAATCATCTCTCTGGTCTTCCCGCCGTGCAAGGAGGCTATCTTCTGACCTCGGGCGAAACAGGAGTGATGCTGGCTCTTATCGATGGTGGGGTTCTGACGGCACGGCGCACTGCGGCGGCGTCTGCGCTGGCGGCAAGCTATCTGGCGCGGGAGGATGCATCGCATATGCTGATGGTGGGAACGGGACGTCTTTCACTCCATCTTATAGAAGCTCATGCTTCCATCAGGCCCCTCACCCGGATTTCCATCTGGGGCCGCAATTCAGCCAAGGCAGAAGAAACGGCAGCCGCAGCCCGTGAGCTCGGTTTTTCTGCTCGGGCTGTGACAGGGCTTGAAGAGGTTGCTCGGCAGGCGGATATTATTTCCTGCGCCACCCTGACAACCGATCCGTTGATCCGGGGCGACTGGCTGAAACCTGGCGCCCATGTCGATCTCGTCGGCGGTTTCCGGCCTGTCATGCGCGAGGCAGATGATACGGCAATTCGCAGGGCGCGTGTCTATGTTGATACCCGCGCGGGCGCGATGGCTGAGGCTGGCGATATCGTACAGCCGCTCCGCAATGGCAGTCTGACCGCAGAGCAGATTCAAGGTGAACTCGCGGAGCTTGTCAGAGGCACCGCCATTGGACGAAAGCATGCAGAGGAAATTACGCTGTTCAAATCCGTTGGGGCTGCGCTAGAAGATCTCGCAGGCGCCATTCTGGCGTATGAAACCGTAAAGACCCGGCAGGGTCGGCTGTGAAGGCACCCTCTTTCAAGGAAGAGCTGCCGATCGGTTGAGCCGGTTTCGATTTCCCTGACATATACAGTGATACGCAATTCCATGGCATTGTCTCTTCCTCCTTATCCCGTCAGTGAAATCCTGCCTCCTTTGGCAAAGGCATTGCGAGAGGGTAACCGTGCCGTTCTTTCGGCCCCTCCGGGAGCAGGCAAAACGACGCTTGTTCCACTCTACCTGCTTGACCAGCCATGGCGGGGCGATAACCGGATCATTCTGCTGGAGCCAAGGCGGCTGGCCGCGCGTGCTGCGGCCTCCCGAATGGCCTCCCTGATCGGTGAGACTGTCGGTGAAACCGTGGGCTACCGGATGCGGCTCGATAACCGCATCTCTGCCAAGACACGGATTGAAGTGGTCACGGAGGGCGTATTTGCCCGGATGATTCTGGAGGATCCCGAACTGTCAGGCATTGCCGCCGTGCTGTTTGACGAATTTCACGAACGGTCACTGGATGCGGATTTCGGTCTCGCGCTGGCATTGGATTGCCAATCGGCCCTGCGCGACGATTTGCGGCTGATCGTCATGTCGGCGACGCTGGATGTGCAGCGGGTGGCAGGCCTGATGCAGGACCCACCGGTGCTGGAAAGTGCGGGGCGCAGCTTTCCCATCGATATCCGTCACCGCGACCGGCCCGGCACCGAGCGGATCGAAGACAGCGTCACCAGCGCTATTCTCGATGCCCATGCCCATGAAAGCGGGTCGATCCTGGCCTTTCTGCCCGGACAGGCCGAGATCCGCCGCGTGGCGGAGCGGCTGGAGGGCCGGGTGCCAACCGCAACTTTGATTGCGCCGCTTTACGGCAATCTTTCGCAGGGCGAGCAGGATCAGGCCATCAAACCCGCCGCCCCCGGAACCCGCAAAGTGGTTCTGGCCACATCGATTGCCGAAACTTCGATCACCATCGATGGGGTGCGGATCGTCATCGACAGCGGGCTGCAACGCCTGCCAGTCTATGAACCCTCAACCGGTATCACGCGACTGGAAACCACCCGTGTTTCGCGGGCGTCCGCCGATCAGCGGGCCGGGCGAGCCGGACGAACCGAGCCGGGTATCGCCATCCGGCTCTGGCATGCGGGTCAAACGGCGGCGATGCCAGCCTTTACCCCGCCGGAAATTCTCGCCAGCGATCTATCCGGTCTGGTGATGGACATGGCCCATTGGGGCGTGACCGATGCTTCCGCCTTATCCTTTATCGATCAACCGCCCGCCGCCGCCTTGAAGGAGGCGCGAAACCTGCTGCTGGCTCTTAGCGCCCTGGATGATCAGGGACACTTGACGGCCAAAGGCAAGATCATGCGCGGCCTTGGCCTGCCGCCGCGGCTTGCCGCCATGGTGATTGCCGCCGCAGAAGAGGGACAGGCCAAAACAGCCAGCGAAATCGCCGTTCTACTGACCGAACAAGGATTGGGTGGAACGGATATCGATCTGGAAGAACGCCTGCGCCGGTTTCGGTCGGACCGTGGCGAGCGAGCCGGTGCAGCGCGCAAGCTGGCGGATCGGTTGACGAAAGACCTGCCGAAACATCAGGCTGCCGCCACCCCGGCCCTGGCCGGAATGCTGCTTTTACATGCCTATCCAGACCGGATCGCGCTGAAACGGGGCGCACCCGGGCGATATGTCATGGCAAATGGGCGCGGCGCGGAACTGGCGCAAACCGAACGACTGGCGGCAAGCGATATGCTTGTCATTGCCGATCTGACCGGGCGGGCAGCGCAGGGGCGAATCCTCAGCGCGGCGGAAATCCGCCTTTCCGATATAGAAGAGAGCCTGCCAGCGGCAATCATTCAGGGCGATGAGAGCTTTTTCGACCCGCCAAGCGGCCAGGTCCGGGCGCGGCGGGTCAAGCGGATCGGTGCGATCATTCTGGAGGAAACACCGCTAGGGCGGCCCAGTGGCGAAGGCGCCACCAGGGCACTGGCTGAGGGTTTGCGGCAATTGGGCCTCGAACGCCTGAATTTCAGCAAGAATGCCGAGCAATTGCGCCAGCGCATCGGTTTTCTGCATCGCACGCTCGGAGCACCCTGGCCGGATATGCATGACGAGGCCCTGCTGGATCGGCTTGAGGACTGGTTCATTCCCTTCCAGACCGGTGTGCGCAGCCTTGCCGATATTTCCATGGGCGGCATCATCGACGGGCTGAAGGCGCTGGTGCCTTACGAGGCGCAGCGTGATCTGGACCGGATGGCGCCGACCCATTTTACCGCGCCGACCGGCATGAGCCATCCGATCCAGTATGACGGCGACGAGCCGAAGCTGACGATCCGCGTTCAGGAGCTGTTTGGCCTGAAAACCCATCCGGCGATTGGCGGCGGACGGTTGCCGCTGCTGCTGGAACTGACGTCGCCAGCGCATCGGCCAATCCAGACCACCCGCGACCTGCCCGGTTTCTGGGCCGGATCGTGGAGTGACGTGCGTGCCGACATGCGCGGGCGCTATCCCCGCCATCCCTGGCCGGACGACCCTGCGGCTGCTGCCCCCACGACACGGGCCAAACCGCGTGGTACATAGACCTTGCCCGAAGGAGGACGGGCGGGGGGAAACGTGAATGAGCGCAAAGACGGATATTCGCATGCATTTTGGTACATCCAGCCGCAGATTGCGGCTTGAAACGCTGGTTCGGCTTCGCTGGCTGGCGGTTGCAGGGCAGACCATCACCCTGGCAATTGTCGCGCTGGTTCTGCAATTTCCAATGCCGGTACTGGCCGCCGCCATCTTGATCGGTGCCTTGGCAGTGGTGAATTTCCTGCTGCAACTGGCCTTTCCGTCCACCCAGAGGCTGGAACCGATCTGGACCTTGGCGATTCTGGCGCTGGATCTCTGCCAGATGGGTGCGCTGCTGTTCATCACCGGTGGACTGGCCAATCCCTTCGCGCCGCTGATCTGCGTACCGGTCATCGTGGTTTTTGCCTCCCAGCCGCTGCGCCATTCCATGGCCTTGCTGGGCCTGGCGATGGTCTGCATTTCGGTGCAGGCTTTCACGCCTTTTCCTCTGCCCTGGTATGCCGACTATATCGATCGCGGCGGCCCTGTGATGCTTACGGCAATCTGGTGCTCGATTGTGTCGATGACCGCCTTTGCTGCTTTCTATGCCTATCGCGTATCCAAGGAAGCCAATCTTCTGGCCGATGCGCTGGCGGCAACCGAATTGGTGCTGCAAAAGGAAAAGCATCTTTCCCAGCTGGATGGACTGGCGGCGGCAGCGGCCCATGAATTGGGGACGCCTCTGGCGACGATCAGCGTCGTTGCCAAGGAAATGGAACGGGAATTGGGTAAAGACCCCCGGTTTGGCGAGGATGTCCAGTTGCTGCGCAGCCAGAGCGAACGTTGCCGCGACATTCTCAAACGGTTGACCACCCTGTCCGCCGAGGATGAGGCGCATATGCGGCAATTGCCGCTCTCTTCCTTGATTGAGGAAGTGATCGCGCCTCACCGGGACTTCGGCATCAAGCTGACGGTAGTTGAGGTTTCGGACCGCACCAGCGAGCCGGTGGGTAACCGCAATCCCGGCATTCTCTACGGACTTGGCAACCTGATCGAGAACGCCCTGGACTATGCTCGGGATCAGGTCACCATCACGGTAGAGCATGACAACCGTCATGTGACGATCATGATCGAGGACGATGGAGAAGGCTTTGCGCCCGATATCCTGCTGAGAATCGGCGAGCCTTATGTCACCAGCCGCAAAAGCGATGCGCGGGCGGGCGGGCTTGGGCTGGGCCTGTTCATTGCCAAGACCTTGCTGGAACGTTCCGGGGCTGTCCTGACCTTTGAAAACCGGGGCGTTTCCAACCCGGGGGCACGGGTAACAGTGCGCTGGCCGCGCCGGGAAATGGAAACACCGACAAAGTGACTTTACCGACAGAGGCGAGTGCGCAATAACGCTGCAGACACTAGAGTGTCTCTGCTCTTCATGGAATCGCAGCAACGCTCTAGCTCGTCGTTTTTACGCATTTCCGGACGGAAAACCGGTTTCCACTTTTCCTGGAAATGCTCTAGGGATTAAGAGAACATGACCCAGGATATGCCGATCACCCACGAAGACGGCGCTGCCGATCTCGGCCCGGACGCCACCTTGTTGATAGTCGATGACGACCAGCCCTTTCTGCGACGGCTGGCCCGCGCCATGGAAACCCGCGGCTTTAAAGTGGATATTGCCTCCTCCGTGGCCGAAGGCATTGCCAAGGCCAAGACCGCAGCACCGAAATATGCCGTGGTCGACCTGCGGCTTGGCGATGGCAATGGTCTTGATGTGATCCAGGCCATTCGCGAAAGCCGAACCGACACGCGGATTATCGTGCTGACCGGCTACGGCAATATTGCCACCGCCGTCACCGCCGTCAAACTGGGCGCGGTGGATTATCTGTCGAAACCTGCCGATGCCGACGATGTCTTCAACGCCCTGACCCAGCGTCCAGGGGAAAAGGCCGATGTGCCGGAAAATCCGATGTCTGCCGACCGGGTGCGCTGGGAACACATCCAGCGGGTCTATGAGGCCTGCGAGCGCAATGTCTCGGAAACTGCAAGGCGGCTGAACATGCACCGCCGCACCCTGCAACGCATTCTGGCCAAGCGCGCACCTAAGTAACAAGCATGCGCCGAAATCATCAGGGCAGAAATTGCGGGGCGGCATCCCATTCGGCCCGCATCAACCGCTGGGCCGCCGCACGCGAAAAGGCCAGCATAACGGATTTGCGGGTGGCGGGGGCAAGCCTGTGTTCCGGCGCATCGCGCAACAGATGCGCGCCATAGCCGTCTGAAACGATCAGGCCGCAATCCAATGGAAAAATCTCCTGCGGTACATCGGGCAGCGTGGCGAAAAACAGCCGGTCGCAATGCTGGCGATAGTCTGGCCATTTGCGGTCGACCCGGAAATCCTCGATCGAGGATTTGATCTCGGTAATCCAGATTTCACCCTTATCCGAGACGCTGATCAAGTCGGCCCGGCGGCCGCTGGCCAGCGAAAGCTCCGGCAGCACGGCATGGCGCATCTGGTCGAGGAGCAATTGCGTGCCACGGCGAATCATTAAGGCCCGCTCCGACTGCCGTCCGTCGATTAATGTATTCTTAACGGAAATACTAAGAATCGTCATAATCTTCTCTTTGCCAGCCTCAAGTCTGTTGCAAAAAAGCCAGTCTTCAGCAATTTGCGAGGCCAGAGACGGCATGGGTCTTCTGTTCCCTTGCAAACTCCACTGTAATCAAAAATATACCACTATCAAAGCTGGTAACACAGATCATTTCCCGCCCGAAAGTCGATGAGCCTCCCATGCGAATCCGCAATGCACTGACCGTGCTCGGTCTATTCTCCACCCTCGCCATCACTGGCTGCTCCACCACGTCGGAAGCCGACAGCAAAAAGACCGCTGAGGCCGCACCTGTTGTCGCCCCCGCCTCGGTCGAAACAGCACAGATCTTCGATGATTCCTATGGTCCTGTTACGGATGCCGGCTATGCGCTGCCTGGTATTCCGATCCAAAAGGTCAATCCGAAGTTCCGCCGCCAGATCATTGCTTTCGACACGACAGAGCGGCCCGGTACGATCATCGTCAACACCAAGGAACGCTTCCTGTATTACGTTCTGCCGAATGGCAAGGCGATCCGCTACGGCATCGGCGTCGGCAAGGACGGCTTCGCCTGGCAGGGTCAGGCCTATGTCGCCTGGAAACAGGAATGGCCAACCTGGCATCCGCCGAAGGAAATGGCCGTGCGCAAGCCGGAAGTGGCCAAATATGTCGAAGGCGGCATGGGCCCCAGCATCAGCAATCCGCTTGGCGCCCGCGCCATGTATCTGTTCAACGAAAAGGGCCAGGATACGCTGTTCCGCATCCACGGTTCACCGGAATGGGCTTCGATCGGCACCGCCGCCTCTTCGGGCTGCATCCGCATGATCAACCAGGATGTCATCGACCTCTACAGCCGCGTCCTGCCGGGCAAGGCCACCAAGGTCATCGTTCAGCAGTCCTGATTTCAGCCAATCGATAGCCTTCATCAAAAAGCCGCCGGAGCGATCCGGCGGCTTTTTGTTTCACGTGAAAATCATTGGCTAAGGTCTATACCGCCAAAACCGCTTCACACTTTTGCTGGAATTGGCTTCTTGCTGGCGCAATTCCGGACGCAAAACCGCTTCACACTTTTGCTGGAATTGCTGTGGCCTTCAACTCAAGCCGGCGACGGTGCAGAACCGGTTCGGTATAGCCGTTCGGCTGTTCCCTGCCCTTCAACACCAGATCAAGTGCCGCCTGGAAAGCGATGGAACTGTCGAAATCGGTAGCCATGGGGCGATAGGCCGAATCATCAGCATTCTGCTTATCGACGATGGCTGCCATCCGTTTCAACGTTTCGACAACCTGAGCCTCGGTGACAACGCCGTGATGCAGCCAATTGGCCATGTGCTGGGCGGAAATGCGCAGGGTCGCACGGTCTTCCATCAAGCCGACATTGTTGATGTCCGGCACCTTGGAGCAACCGACGCCCTGATCGACCCAGCGCACCACATAACCGAGGATGCCCTGGGCATTGTTATCCAGCTCGCGCTGAATTTCTTCCGGCGTCCAATTGGGGCGCGAGGCCACCGGCACCGACAGAATATCGGAGAGCTTGGCCCGTGTCCGGCTTTTCAACCCGGCCTGGACGCCCGCGACATCCACCTGATGATAATGGGTGGCATGCAATGTTGCCGCCGTCGGCGATGGAACCCAGGCGGTATTGGCGCCGGCTTTCGGATGGGCGATCTTCTGTTCCAGCATCGCCGCCATCAGGTCCGGCATGGCCCACATGCCCTTGCCGATCTGCGCACGGCCGGACAGGCCGCATTGCAGACCGATATCGACGTTCCAGTTTTCATAAGCCGCAATCCAGGCCGCCTGTTTCATGTCACCCTTGCGGATCATCGGCCCGGCCTCCATCGACGTCTGGATTTCGTCGCCGGTGCGGTCAAGGAAGCCGGTATTGATGAACACCACCCGATCCTTGGCGGCGCGAATGCATTCCTTGAGGTTAACCGTCGTGCGGCGTTCCTCATCCATAATGCCCATTTTGATCGTATTGGGTTCCATGCCCAGCGCCTGTTCGACACGGGTGAAGATTTCGACGGCAAAGGCCACCTCTTCCGGCCCATGCATCTTCGGCTTGACGACATACATCGAACCGGCGCGGGAGTTCTGGCGACGGCCGTTCGGCCCGATATCATGCAGCGCGATCAGCGCGGTCACCATCGCATCCATAATGCCTTCCGGCACCTCGGCACCATCGCGATCCAGAATGGCCGGATTGGTCATCAGATGCCCGACATTGCGAATCAACATCAGCGACCGGCACGCGACGGTAAAGGGCTTGCCCTGCGGATCGGTGAATTCAAGATCGGGATTGAGCGTACGGGTAAAGACATGATCGCCCTTGGTAACCACTTCCTCCAGATCGCCCTTCATCAAGCCGAGCCAATTGGAATAGGCCAGGATCTTGTCCTCCGCATCGACGGCGGCAACCGAATCCTCGCAGTCCATGATGGCGGTAATCGCCGATTCCAGCCTGATATCGTTGATATGCGCCTTATCGGCAGCGCCAATCGCACCTTGGGCGTCAATACAGATTTCCACATGCAGGCCGTTTCGGCGCAGAAGATAGGACGTCACGCTGCCGTCCTCGCTTAACGTTCCCGCCAATTGCGAAGGGTCCATCAACCCGGTCGCGTCGCCGGAGGTCAGCGTCACATCGAGATAGCCATCGGCAAGCGCAAGCCCAGCCACATCTGCCCAGCGGCCACCCGCCAGTGGCACGGATTGATCCAGGAACGCCCGCGCCCAGGCAATGACCTTTTCACCGCGTTTGGGATTATACCCCCTGCCCTTTTCGGCACCGTCAGCCTCGGAGATCGCATCCGTGCCGTAGAGTGCGTCGTAAAGCGAACCCCAGCGCGCATTGGCGGCGTTCAGGGCATAACGGGCATTCATCACAGGCACGACAAGCTGCGGCCCGGCAATCGAAGCGATTTCCGCATCGACATTGCTGGTCGTCACGGAAAAATCCGGTCCTTCCGGCAGGAGATAGCCGATATCGCGCAGGAAAGCTTCGTAAGCCGCAAGATCCGAAGGAGCGCCGTTTTGCTTGTACCAGCTGTCCAGCTGCACCTGAAAGGCATCGCGCTTGGCCAGCAGGGCGCGATTCTTCGGCGCAAGCTCATGCACGAGGCTAGAGAAGTGCTGGAAGAAGGCCTCTGGCTCCACGCCTGTCCCCGGCAAGGCCTTGCTCACCAGAAAATCATAGAGATCCTGCTCGATAGCCAGACCAAACTGTTCAAAACGCGCCATTTCAACCTCCTGCGGTCATCCATTCTTCAAGGGGCAAAGCCTGTTCGCGGTGCAGTATGCGCCGACGCCATCTAGCCCTGCCTCCAGCCGCTTTCGCCGCCCACGCTACCATCCCCGTTCTTGATTGACTGTCAACCGGGCATAAATCTGAAATATCGATGCTAATTTGGGCAAAATAGGAAATCAGCCTTTTGTTGCGCCTGAACGCATCGTGCAAGACGTGAAAATCGGCACAATCGTTCAGGTGTTTTGAAAAGTCTGAAGCTCCTGTAATGCGCCGTGCAACCCCGCCTCCGTCAGCGCCACCACATGCGGCCCTTCGGTATAGACCAGCAGGCAATCGATCACTTTTCCCGGATAGAGCGGCTTCAGCAATTCGCGGTAGATGGCAAGCTGGGCCGAATGGGACAGTGGCACTTCACTTTCCTGACGCGGCGGCTGCCGGTTGGTCTTGTAATCCAGCAGAATCACTTTCTCGTCCGTGACAGCCATCCGGTCCACCCGCGCCGAGACGGCGCGCTGTTCAGCGCCAAGCCGGATGGTGCCCATCAGCGAAAATTCCGTCTGCGCGTGGCTGGAAAACACCTCGCTCAAGGCAGGATGGTCAAGAATAGCCAAAACACTATCCACCAAGCGGTCGCGCTCATGGGCGGGCCAGAACCGGGCGGCGCGCTCGCCATAACGGCGGGCGGCGGCCATCCGTTCCTCGGTAGGCAGACCCGGCAACATTTGCAGCATCCGGTGCACCAATCGGCCCTTTTGCAGGGCAAGACCTGCATCTTCACCCTTGCTGAACAACGGGGAGCGCAGCATCAGGTCGCCGTCCTCTTCATTTACCTCGATCCCGGCCCCGGACGGGCTCAAAGGTCGTGGCAGGCGTGGCGGTGGCGGCGCTGGGCGCAGCAACGCCTCCGGCAAGGCTTCCAGCTCCGGTTTTTCCCGGCGTTTTTCCTGGCGCTCGAATCGGCCCGGAACGACGGCATTTTCCCAGAGCAACCCTGTCCAGTCACCCTCTGGTCCGCCAAAGCGCTGCTGACGGCACCGCTCCGTGTCCAATTCCAGCGCAGACCAGACCATCTGGTGCCAGATTTCGGTCTGCACCTGCTTGCCGCGATAGCCACAGACCACCAGCCGGTCAGCAGCCCGCGTCATGCCGACATAGAGCAGGCGTCGATACTCCTCCTCAATCGCCTGTTTTCGCTTTGCCACGTCCTGCGCGGTCAAAGGATTATCAACCGCCTTCACCGGCACCCAGACCGGGCATTCCGGGGGCTGCGCCTCGGTGTCGATCATCCGGAATTTTGGCAGATGCGTATGGTTGAAGGCTTTGGAGCCATCATCGACCAGAAACACGATAGGCGCTTCCAGCCCCTTGGAGGCATGAACGGTCATGATGCGCACCTCGCTGCGCTCCTTGTCCTGTTCGCGCTTTACCTCAGGCGCTTCCTGCTCCAGCGTGGTGATGAAGGATTGCAGGCCCGGCAGGCCCGCCTGTTCATGGGACAGGGTAAAGGTCAGAAACTCATCGATGATGTCGCTGACCTCGCTGCCAAGCCGAGCCAGAAAGTCGCGTCGGCCTCCCAGGGGACCAAGCACCCGACCATAGAAATCATGCGGCAGAAGATCCCGCGCCAAGGCCAGATAGCGGTGCAAACGGGCAAGGGCCGCCTGCCATTTTTCCGACCCGGCCTCCGCCAGCCGGGCGATCTCGGCATAGACAGAGATTTCGCCGCGCCGCGCCGCCACTTCAAACACATCGTCTTCGCTCAGGTTGAACAATGGACTTTTCAGCAGCGCCGCCAGCGACAGGTCATCGGCGGTGAGCAGCACGAATCGCCCCAGCGCCAGCAGATCCTGCACGGCAATATGCCCGGTCAGCCGCAACCGGTCGGCCCCGGCCACCGGAATATTGCTGCGCCGCTTCAAGGCTCGCGTCAGCGCATTGACGAAAGCGCCGCGCTTGCGCACCAGAATGAGGATGTCGCCTGCTGCTATAGACCGTTCCACACCCTTTTCCACGATGGTCTCGCGGGCCAGCATGATCTCGATCCGCTGGGCGATCCGTCGGGCCAGCATGGCAGACGGTGCATTTTCCGGCGTTGCATCGAAGGGCGCAGTCCAGTCCTCTTCACTTTCGCTGCCTTCCGGCGCGATCATTTCCCAGACTTCAACCGCGCCGGGATGGCCGATGCGGCTCGACATATGCACCACTGGTTCCGCAACCGCCGAAAGGCCCCTGGCATTCTCGGTGACCGAAAACACCTGATCGACGGCAGACAACACCGCATTGGTGGAGCGGAAGGATAGCGGCAGGCGCACCGCGCTGAAGCTTTCGCCGCCACGCGCCACTTCCTGCTCGGTCTCGCGGGCTTCCTGTGAAAACCGTTCCGGCTTTGCGCCTTGGAACGAGTAGATCGATTGTTTCTCATCGCCAACAGCAAAGAAGGTGCGGCGCACCGGACGGGCGCTCAGGCCGGAGAAAAAATCCTCTCGCAGCGAGCGGATCACCGACCATTGTACCGGGCTGGTATCCTGCGCCTCATCGACCAGAATATGGTCGATGCCCTGATCCAGCTTGTAATGCACCCAGGGGCCGACCGTGCTGCGGGTCAGAAGCTCGGCGGTGCGGGCAATCAAGTCCTCGAAATCCAGCTGGCTGCTGCGCTTTTTCAGCTCTTCATAATCATGGTCCAGCCGCTCGGCCAGCGTTAGCGCCGCTCGCGTCGCCTTGAACAATCGAAACAGCCGCAGGCGCTCGCGGCAGGCCACCACATGGTCGCGGGCCGCAAAGATGGCATCGGACAGATAAGGTGCCGCCTTGTTCATGGCGGCGGCAATCAGCGAACGGTCGGCTTTCGGCTTGTCGGAGCCGGTATAGAAGGCCTCTTCCAGCAATTGCGCCCGCACGAGCGAATCAGGCTGGCGCACGGCGCGCTCCAGCGTCAGGGCGACGCCCTGCACAAGGGAACCACCCTTGGTGAGCGCCAGATCAATATAGGTGGAAAGCTGCGGACCGGAGAGGGTCGGAAGTGGCCAATAGGCCTCGGCCAGCGATATCTCGGTTTCTTCAGGCTGAAGGCCCAAGGCATTGCGCAAGGCAGTCTCCACGCCGCCCTTGCGGCGGGCCGTGGCCAGAAAACCGCGCACCGCATGGCGGTTGGCGACGATATCCGACAGCAGGTTTTCCAGCCCGAATTCATCGCCAAGGCTCAACACTTCGGCAAAGGCTTCGGCGAGGTTGGCATCGTCTTCGGCAGCGGTTGCCGTCAGAAGCGAGCGACGGGCATCAGCCAAAAGCACCGAGGCCGCGCGGTCGTCCAGCACCGAAAAATGCCCGGCCACATTGGCTTCCAGCGGAAACTGGTGCAGCAGCGCCTCGCAAAACGCATGGATGGTCTGGATTTTCAAGCCGCCCGGCGTTTCCAGGGCGCGGGCAAACAGCCGCCGCGCCTCGGCAATCTTCATGCGATCCGGCGGTCGGCGCTCGATGGTTTCAATGCGCCGGGCAAGCTCCTCATCAGGGAGAGTCGCCCATTCGGCAAGCCTGTCGAACACCCGGTTCGACATTTCAGAGGCCGCCGCCTTGGTATAGGTCAGGCAAAGAATCGAAGAGGGGCGAGCGCCCGCCAGCAGCAGGCGAATCACCCGCTGCGTCAGCACATGGGTCTTGCCGGACCCGGCATTGGCCGAGACCCAGGCGGACCGGGCCGGGTCGGAGGCCAGCGATTGCTGCCGGGTGGTCCAGTCAATGGGGTCATCGCCATCGCGCAGCATGTCCGGATCAGTCATCACTGCCGCTCTCCTCTGCCGCTTCCGCGGTGGACCATTCGGCCACACGCGCCAGATGATCGTAGTCGCCGCTGAAATCATTCATCATCGCCGGCATCAGCCGCGAGACATAGCCACGCTCGCCCGATTGCAGCAGGGTAACGAAGCGCGTCAGTTGGGCGATGGATTCATGCGCCAGATCCAGTGCCGACTTTGCCTTGTCGCCCTTGCCGGTCAGCTCGTTATTAACCTGATCGGCCTTGAAGCGCCCGCCGGGCCGCAGCCGGACATAAATCAAATTATCCGGATTCAGCCTTCCGACATCCTTGAAGGCCCCCATGGTCAGGGCCGCAGCTTCCAAGGCCAATTGCGGGTCAAGCAGGCTGCGGGCCTGGGAAACGCTGGGGTTGAGACCCGTCTTGTAATCGATGATATCGGCGTGACCGGCCCGGATATCGATCCGGTCGGCAATACCAGTAAGCCGGATATCGATCTCGCCGAGTTCCACCCCGGCGCGGGCTTCCGTTACCAGTTTGGCTGGATCGCGCTGGCGCTGCCAGTCAATGAAGGCGAGGCCAACCTCGGAGAAGCGCTTGCGCCAGACGACGTGAATATGCGGTGGCAGATTTTCCTCGGCAAACAGCGTATCAGCAATCTCGCTCATCAACTGTTCAGCGTCAGGCCCCAGCTTTTCGGGCATACGCGCCACGAATTGCTCAACAATCGCATGGTAAAGCGTGCCGCGTTCGGAGGCGCCGGGATCGCTGTTGAACGGTTCAACCGGATCGAGCTTCAAAATGCGGCGGGCATAGATCGAGTAGGGATCGCGTCTGAGACGCCCGACCTCGCTGAAGGAATAGGTTTTCGGGTGCAGATCGGCAGGCGGCTTTGGCTGTGGCCGTTGGGCGGGGGCTTGATCTGCGCCTTTATCGAGCAGGTCAGCAAAATGCCGGTAACGCTCACCTCTGGCTTTCAGGGCCTCAGCAAAATCCTTGCCACCCAGCGCCAGCAGCCGTTGCAGCCAGCGCGAGGCAACGGTTGGGGCCGACCCCTGCCGCAAGGCGCGGCAATAGATCAGGTGGCGGGTGCCATTGGCCATTTCGAAATCATGGGCAAGCTGGCCGATCTGCCGTTCCGGTGGCTCCAGCCCCATTTCGGTTTTCATGCTGCGCGACAAAAATGGATTATTGGTGGTGGTGCCGGGCCAAGAGCCTTCATTCAACCCACCGAGGATCATCGTATCAACGTTTTGCAGACGCGATTCCAGCGCACCGAAAATGAAGACCCGCGGATGGCGCAGCGATTTCGGCTTGACCGATTCGCTGGCGGTCAATGCTGCAACAATCTCGATCCATTGCGGACCATCGGCGCTCAACTGGCCATCGGTTTCCATGATTTCGCTGAGCAGCCGCGCCAAAACGGCACCGGCCTCATTGGCCCAAAGGGGGCCAAGATCGCCTTCATCGGTGCGGGCCACAGCTTCCAGCACCTGACCGGTGCGTTCGGCCCATTCCCTCAAAGACAAACGGGTGGTGAAATGGTGACCATCCGGCTTGGCAACCACATGACCGGCAAGCGGCTCCACCGCCTCTGCGATTGCCTCGGCCAGTATCCGTGCCTGCTGGCGGGTCTGATCGGTAAAAGAACGCCGCCAGGCCGGTGGATGGCGGTCATCGAACTGGGCGACTACCTGTTCATCAAACAGCGGTGCCAGCGCGGCAATATCGATGGCACCAGTGCCGCCGCGCAGCGCAATGGCTTCCAAAGCGTCGGCGGCTTCACGATGTCTATCATCGGTCAGGCCAAACCGGGCGAGTGGATGCTTGAGCAAGGAGACGATGGCAACGGGATCGCCGGGCCGCAACACGGCTTCCAGCACCAACACCAGCAAGGTGCCCTGCGGCGTCGCCGAAAATGGCGTACCCGCCGAATCGTCGGCCTCGATGCCGAATCGGGCCAGTTCTGACGCGACCCGGCGGGCAAGGTTTCGGTCAGGGGTAATCAGCGCGGCGCGGCTCTCGCCGCCATCGGCACCGGGCCGCTCCAGGGCCAGCCTGAGGGCAATGGCAATGGCAATCGCCTCTTCCCGCTCGTTTGCGGCCTCGATCAGCGCCACATCGGCAAAGGCGGCCTGAAACCTGTTATCCCCGAATGCCTGTCGCCAGGCGGTCCATTGGTCGGTCGCCTTGGCAGGCGACAGCGCCCGGGAGAGAATTTCGCTGCGGTCGGCAAGCTCGGGTTCTGCCTCTTCCAGCACGCCAACGTCGTCACGTGTCAGGCCGAGACGACCCAAAAGCCGGTGCAGCCCATATTGCGGATGGGTGCGGGCGGTTGGCTCCGGCGGCATGCCGGGAGGCTGTTCCCCGCCAACGCTTTGCCACTGATCATCAGGCATGGCCTTGTCCAACCCCGGCAGCACAATCACCCCTTGGGGCAGACGCGCCACCGCCGCGATCAGCTCGGACGCGGCAGGGATCGAGCCGGTCGAGCCCGCGACGATTACCGGATGAGGATCGGACAGTTGACCAACACGGTCGCGTTCAGTGCGCAGCAAGGCGTTGCGGTGGAGAACCGGCGAAGACCGGTTCAACTCTTCCAGCCGGGCTGGCCAATAGGCACTGGCAATGCCGAGGAAAGCCAGCGTTAGCTGCCACCAGGAGGCAAAATCACGGGCATCGAGCTTGTCGAGATCGGCCCAATCACGCTCTTCGGTTTCCACCGAATCGATCAGCTCCACCAGCGCCCGCGCCAGCCAAACCGCGTCGGCCGGGCTGGCCGGAGCGACAAGCGGGGTTTCGGTGTGAATGCTCAGCACGATATCCGGCAGCTTGTTGCGCCACGCAAGAATCAACTGCGCCAGTTCCAAAAGCCGCACCGTATTGCTGATCGGCGGGTTCAACGCCAGCAGCGCCGGGGTCTCTGCGTCGAAATAACTGGCATCGTCCTCGGCTTCACCCAGGGGCTTGATCATCGGCAGAATGGCGGATTGACCACCCAACACCTCGACGAACTGGGCGCGCAACACGCGCACCGCACGCCGAGTTGGCACCAGAATCGTGACCTTGGACAGGGACAGGGGATCGGCTGGATCATAGCGAAAGCCGGGGGCGAGACGCCCATCGCATAGCGTCTCGGCAATCAGCCGCAGGAAAGGCCGATCCGGGGGAATGGTGAAGATGCGGGCTTGCAGGCTGGACATCAGCTCAAGCGTCCTGTCGGTGGCGGGCCAGCACCGTTTCCGCCTCTTCAATCGCCTCCGGCGTACCAACCGTCAGCCATTGGCCTTCCAGCATCAGGCCGAACAGTCGGCCCTTAGCAATGGCCCGGTCGAAATAGATGTTGAGATTGAAGGCATCCTCCGGCGCATCGTCCAGCAGGGAATGCTCCATGGCCAAGGCCCCGGCATAGACCACCGGATTCGGATCGCCGGGCTGGTAGCGGGTCAACCGGCCATCGGCACCGAGATTGAAATCGTTTTTGCCATTATGGCCAGTGGTCTGTTCCAGCGTGACGCAGAGCATCAGCATGTCCATCTGCGCCGGGTCAAAGGCGTCCCCCAGTCGTTGCAGATTGGTGGGTTGATCCTTCGGCTCACCGATCCAGAACAGGTCGGCATTCATCACCAGCAGGGGGCCGGGAGCCAGATGCTTGATGCCTTTAGCCAGTCCGCCGCCATTGTTCATCAAGCCATCGCGCTCATCGGAAATCACGATGCGGGGCTGATCGCGCCCAGTCAGATGCGCCAGCATCTGCTCTGGAAAATGGTGAATGTTGACCACGGCGGCTTCTACGCCCGCCTGCTGCAAATGATCCAGCGCATAATCCACCAGCGTCTTGCCCGCCACCCGCACCAGAGGCTTCGGCAGGGTCTCGGTGATGGGACGCATTCTTGTGCCGAGCCCTGCGGCCAGCACCATGGCTTGAGAAATCTTCATGGCTCTCGTATCTGTCGGCGATCTGCGGCATCGCTCGTGTGTGACGCATCATCTTTACGAGACACGCTCTATCGCAAATCCCGCCAGAGAACCACTGTCGAGAGGACCAGAACCACTGTTCCAGAGAATGAACGTTCAACCGCGCTGTAACAGGCCGTGTGTTGAAAGCCAGTCTTTCAAAGGCGTGAGCGCCTCATGCTCCAGCGCGCCAGCGAGATAGGCGAGCGTTCGGGGCATATGCTGCACATAGCCGGGTTTGCCATCGCGTTTCATCAGCCGCACCCAAAGCCCGACCAGTTTGCAATTGCGCTGAGCAGCCATGATGGCGAAGTCTTGAAGAAAGGCGCTTTCATCAAATCCGGCTTCGGCACGGCGCAGCGTCAGATAATGATCGAGCAGCCGCTTTTGCAGCTCCGGTTCGATGGTGACACGGGCATCCTGAATCAGGGAGGCGACGTCATAGGCCGCCGGGCCGATCATCGCATCCTGGAAATCGATCAGGCCGACGCGGGCGATGCCCTGTTTCCGTTCCTGCCAAAGGAGATTGGGGGAATGGACATCGCGCAGGACCAGACTGTTGCGGTCATGGATCTGGCGAAACATGTCCGACCAGAGAGCAAGATAGGCCTCCCGTTCCTCGTCACTTGGTTGCCGTGAGAGCGTAAAAGGCATGTACCAGTCGAGCAGCAATTCCGTCTCGAACCCCATGGCCGCCGCGTCGAAATCGGGAATGCGGTGGATATGGTCAGGCGAGACAGAAATTTCACGTGAAACATTTTGCCCATGCAGGAAAGCAAGCGCTGCAACAGCGTCCATATAACGCTCGGCGACCGGCTGACCCTGTGCATCCAGAATGCCGTCCTGACCGAGATCTTCGATCAGTAAAATGCCATCGGAGTCACTGGCATAAATCTTGGGGACGGTAAGCCCCGCATCCTTCAGCAGCTGATCGATAGCCACAAAAGCCCGATGGTCTTGTGCCAGATGCACGAGTTCCGGGTAGGTCTTGCCGAGGCGGATGATCGGTGTGGCCGGTCGTTTGGGGCTGTCCATCACGATGCGCTGCGGTTGACCTTCCATCCTTGCCGTTTCATAGGCGCGGTAGTCCGCATCACCAGTCAGGAAGCGGCGTCGGGCGCCCGCCATGCCATTGGCATCGAGGAAAGTGCGGATAGCGAGCACCCGCCGGATTCGGCTCAGCCTGTCCTCAGGCCCGCTGATGGTCAGTTGACGCCCGCCATCCGGGGGGAAACCGTAATGCAGGCCGATTGTCGTCTTCGGGAGCCGGTCTTCAGCCCGTTCCGGCCATTCGACGAGGCAAATGCCGGTATCCAACGCCTCATCGAAACCCAGTTCATCAAGCTCGGAAGCATCACCCAGCCGGTAGAGATCAAAGTGAGCAGCGGGAATGCGCAACTCATAGCTTTGGACCAGCGTGAAAGTCGGGCTTGGCACTTCCAGATCATCGTCATCGGCCAAGGCCCGCAGCAATGCTCTTGCAAGGGTAGACTTTCCCGCTCCGAGATCACCATGCAGGGCAAGGCAGTCACCCGGCTTCAGGGCAAGCGCCAGATCTTCCCCGAACTGGATCGTCGCCGCCTCATCGGCAAGCGAAACATGAAGCGATGCCTGGGAAAGCGATGTTGTAGATGCGATCATTCTGCGGCGACGGAATGGACAAGCACACCGGACGGAATTCTGCAAAGAACCGTGGTGCCTTGGTTCGGAACACTGTTGATCGAGACGGTGCCGTTATGCAAATGCACGAAGCTTTCGACAATCGACAGGCCAAGACCAGCCCCGGTGCGCTTGCCGCCCTTGGCATTTGAGGAAAAACGCTTGAACACCGATGGCAGCATGTCCTCGGGAATGCCACATCCGGTATCGGAAACCGAAAATACGAAGTCCGCATCCTCGCGCCAGCATTTCAGCACGACCTTGGCGCCTTCCGGCGAGAAATTCACGGCATTGGTGATGATCTTGATCAGGATCTGCTTCAGCCGTTGCTGGTCGGCGACAATGTCGCCCAGATGCGAAGGAGCAAGGATTTCCAGCGTCACGCCGCCTTCCTGTAACCGGTCGGTCATCTGCATCGACACATCGTCCAGAAGGTCGGTGAGATCGATATCCGAATAGGTGAGCCGCATGATACCGGCATCGACTGTGGCAAGGTCGAGAATGTCGTTGACGATAGTCAGCAGCACCGCAGACGAGGTGGAGATATGATCGACATATTCCCCCTGCCGTTCATTGAGCGGACCGATGGCCGTCGATTTCAACAGATCGGTAAAGCCGATAATATTGGTAAGCGGCGAGCGCAGCTCATAGGAAATATGCTGGACGAAATCGTTCTTCAGCTCGTCAGCCTTGCGCAGGGCTTCGTTCTTTTCAAGCAGCGCCCGTTCCGCCCGAACGCTATCGGTAATGTTGACGAAGGTCAGCATCGTCTGGGCATTGGGCAGCGGGATGACCGCGTAATCCAGCACCAGACCGGACATCAGCTCAATCGTGCCCTGGCTAGACGGCCGCTCGTCCTCGAAACTGGTGATCATCTTGCCGAAGGCGCGCCAGCCATCCGGCTTTTCGTAGGAAAGAGCGCAAGCCTCTTCGATGGCGCGGATATGGGTGCCAGGTGCGGCTTGCGTCTCGGTAATGCCCCAGAGCGCCCGGAAGGCCGGATTGGACAGCCGGATTCGGCCATCGGGACCAAAGACTGCAACGCCTTCGGACAGATGATCGATGGTTTCACCCTGAACCCGGACCAGCGTATTATAGCGGGTTTCGAGATCCACCTGTTCAGTCAGGTTCTCAAACACCCAGGTGGCACCGCCCTGCGGATGGGCAGAGGCGATGACCCGCAGGGTCTGGCCGTTGGGCAGGTGCCAGAGCACGGTCTGGGTATCGATGGAGCGATAGACGGAAAGGGTATTTTCCTTCCATGCCTTCCAGCTCAACTGTTCCGGCAGTTTGCCAGCGCTGCGCAGCCGGTCCAGCAATTCGGCATGATCGGGACGGGATTCGAGGAAAGCCAGATCCAGATCCCAGAGCTGCTGGAAAGCCTGATTATAGAATTGCAGCCGCCGCTCGCCGTCAAAAATCGCCACCGGCGTTGCCAGATGATCCAGTGTTTCGGCGTGGCTTTTCAGGGTGCGGCTCAATTCCTCGCGCAGGGCTTCTTCGCGCGAGACGTCAATGGCCATGCCGCAAGAGCCCTTCGGCGTCTTGGTATCGACCACGGAAAAGAAAGTGCGGTTTCCATGCACAACGGTGGAAACCGTATCATGGTAGGGCGAAACCGGCGTCAACGTCGCGCGGATCTTTTCCCGGGTAATGGTGTTGAGGATTTCACGGCCTTCCTGTATGGCCTGATCAGGGGTCAGCGCTTCAACGGCATCGCTATAGGCCTGATTGACCCAGACAAGACGACCCTCGGAATCGCGCTGCCAGACGGGTTGTTCGACGGATTCCAGCAGGCTTTCGAAGGTTTCGATGGCGGTGGAGAGCCGGGTCTTCTCGATCTTCAGTTCGGCCAGTTCGGCGCGCAGATTATTGAGCGCCACGAAACGGGCAAAAGCCCGACCCCCGGAAACACGGCCCTGCACTTCCAGCACCTCGTCGCGATAGGTCTCGACGATCAGGTCGAAGCTCTGGGCGTTAAAGCGCAGTTTCTCAATGGCATTGTCCAGGTCGGCGGCCGAACCGGGCTTCATCCAGCGGCCAAAGGCCAGGAAATCGCCTTCGGTCTGCGGTGCGCCGGTCTCCACGGGCAATTGGCCCAGCTGTTCCGGCTTGGTTTCACCACCGTCCCAGATGACGATGCGACGGTTCTTGTCGGCAATCAGCGCCTGATAACGGGAAATGCGCTGGTTGGCATCCGACAGGGCCGATCGTATCTCCCGGCTATCCGCCTCGATACTGTTGCGCTGACGCACCAGCCAGAGTGTGGACAGAAGCGTCGCGGAAATCGCGCCGATTACCAGGGAAAGGCCAATCATTTCAGTGGATGAAAACGTGCCGATGCCGCCCGCATTCAGCTGCGGCACGGCAATCGTTTGCGCTAGGGCAGAATGGCACACGAGCCCACCAGCAAGAACCGTGCTCCCGTGCAGCCACCAGCGCGATAAACGCAGGAAGCCACGTCCGGCGATGCCGCTGGCCGCGCCTGCGCTGGGTCCTGTGTCCCCGAAGGACGCAGATTCGGCGCGCATGGTTTTACCCGCGCTTCCCCGTAGGCCCGTCCTTCCCCGTAGGAACGGGTATTTCTTCTGAACCGTCATTTCCGGTCTGTCTCCGTCCACTGTGCCGCAATTCCGACAAGACATCCCCATTTCGCGTGTGCACATGCCGAATGCATCACCCGAGGGTGACGTCATGCAAACGGCTTTTTGCTTCACGGGGTCATAGGCAGCGTGACCGGAAAAAACATCCGGTCACCAAACACTGCCTGCGCACCTGCGAGGCACACGAATCAAGTTTTAAAACAATACTGTGGATAAGATTTTGAAAAAAGGGGCAAAGAAAAAAAGAAATCGCAGCCTTTGTCAAGGCTGCGATTTCTATATCTTGTGTATATCTGGCTACGGATTAGTATCTGTAGTGGTCGGCCTTGAAGGGGCCTGATGGCGTGACACCAATATAGGAGGCCTGTTCGTCAGAAAGTTCAGTCAATCTGACGCCGAGCTTTTCCAAATGCAGGCGTGCGACCTTTTCATCGAGATGTTTCGGCAGAACGTAAACCTGGTTCTTATAGGCGTCGGGCTTGGTGAAAAGCTCGATCTGGGCCAGAACCTGGTTGGTGAACGACGCGCTCATCACGAAGGACGGATGGCCCGTGGCATTGCCGAGGTTGAGTAACCGGCCTTCCGACAGCAGGATCATCCGCTTGCCGCCTGGAAACTCGATCATGTCGACCTGTGGCTTGATATTGACCCATTTCAGGTTCTTCAGCGCAACAACCTGAATTTCATTGTCGAAATGGCCGATATTGCCAACAATGGCCATGTCCTTCATTTCGCGCATATGCTCGATACGAATGACATCCTTGTTGCCGGTGGTGGTGATGAAGATATCCGCCGTCTTGATGACATCTTCAAGCCGCACCACTTCAAAACCGTCCATAGCGGCCTGCAAAGCGCAGATCGGGTCGACTTCCGTCACCTTGACGCGGGCGCCAGCGCCGCTCAACGAGGCAGCCGAGCCCTTGCCGACATCGCCATAGCCGCAGACCACGGCGACCTTGCCGGCCATCATCACATCGGTGGCGCGGCGAATGCCGTCGACCAGCGATTCCTTGCAGCCGTATTTGTTGTCGAACTTCGACTTGGTGACGGAATCGTTGACATTGATCGCCGGGAACGGCAGCAGGCCCTTCTGGCTGAGCTGGTAGAGACGGTTGACGCCTGTGGTGGTTTCTTCCGTCACACCCTTGATGGCGTCACGCTGTTTGGTGAAGAAGCCCGGTGTTGCTGCTAAGCGCTTCTTGATCTGCGCGAACAGGATTTCTTCTTCTTCGGACGAAGGGTTGACTAGAATATTCTCACCGGCTTCGGCGCGCGCACCGAGCAGGATATACATGGTAGCGTCGCCGCCATCGTCGAGGATCATGTTCGACTGGCCACCATCGGTCCATTGGAAGATCCGGTCGGTATAATCCCAATATTCCGTCAGGCTTTCACCCTTGACGGCAAAGACCGGCACGCCCGATGCAGCGATGGCGGCAGCGGCATGGTCCTGGGTGGAAAAGATGTTGCAGGATGCCCAGCGTACTTCGGCGCCCAGCGCCGTCAAGGTCTCGATCAGCACAGCTGTCTGAATGGTCATGTGCAGCGAACCGCTGATGCGGGCGCCTTTCAGCGGCTTGGTTTCGCCAAGTTCCGAGCGGCAGGACATCAGGCCCGGCATTTCGGTTTCGGCAATATCCAGTTCCTTGCGACCGTAATCCGCAAGGCCGATATCGGCGACGATGTAATCCTGTACAGTGCTCATGGCGTTCTCCAGACCGGGTTGAAACGCAAGGCCAGCACCGATCCGAAAAGATGGCCAGGCCTATGCGCCGCCCGCCATTCTGCGGCAGGCCAGTGTCATCCGTGTATCAGGGAACGTCGGGGAAGGCAATAATCACATAAAGAGGTCTTTATATCTTTATGTTCGATCTTGGTTTACATTTCCTCGCCAAACTTGTCGCGCACCAGCGCATCCAGCGTGTCGATTGCCTTTTCAGCTTCTTCGCCTGAGGTAACGACGGTAATCGTGCAGCCGGGGCTCGCCGCTAACATCATCAGCCCCATGATCGAGGTTCCGCCGACGGTGGTTCCATCTTTGCTGACGGTGACTTCGGCATTGAAGCCCTGCACCGTCTGGACGAATTTGGCTGACGCCCGGGCATGAAGGCCGCGCTTGTTGACGATCAGCAGGTCTCTGGTGAAGGAGGTCATCTTACTCGCCGTTCCTATTTGCCGCTCAGAACGCGGCTGGCCACATTGATGTATTTGCGGCCGGCTTCCGACGCATCGACGAGTGCTTTTTCCATGTCGTTCTCGCCGCGCACTCCCGCCAGCTTGATCAGCATAGGCAGATTGACGCCGGCGATCACTTCGATCCGCCCGGTATTCATCACCGAAATTGCGAGATTGGAAGGCGTTCCCCCGAACATATCGGTCAGGATGATCACCCCATGCCCATCATCGGCGCGCATCACAGCATCCAGGATATCCTGGCGGCGCTGATCCATATCGTCCTCCGGACCGATACAGATTGTCTCGATGAATTTCTGCGGACCAACGACATGTTCCACGGCATAATGAAATTCTTCAGCCAGCTTGCCATGGGTGACAAGCACAAGTCCGATCATTCGCTTATAGCTCCCTGCTCAACTGCTGACCGCCAGTTATCGCACTGCAATAGTTTCGTCCACCGATCTGTTGAGTCGCAAGGCACGCGCTGGCACAAGAAAAGCCTTATTTGAAAATCCAACACACAACCTTTGCGAGCAACAACGCCTTGCCGATCAACTATAATTCACCCCTGAAGTCTGTCAGGTTCGGCTTGAACCAGACACCCTCTCGCTTATCTTGCTTTCGTTTGTCTTTCCGGGAAAACCGCGTTCCACTTCCCACATGACAAACTCCAATATTACCCAATCAATTCTGTGCAGTGCATCTTGGCGATGAAAACACGAAGTGCAAGTGCAAAATAGTCTTGATGCCACGCCTTTAATCTGCCGCCCACGCCTCATGCAACCGTTGCAGCCCCGCAACGCTTGGATGATGGGCCGGGCATAGGCGAAGGACAGGTAAGGATTGACCCGGAAAAAAACACCTGCTTTCAGCGCTTTGCGGCAGGCGTTCCGTCATCGACGATGGCTCCACCGAAAGGACGACGGCATCGATCACCGCCGCATCGAGGCTTGGAACGGTCACCAATCCGCTGAATCGGATTTCCATCAACCCGGCAATTGTCTGGGGGCGGGATGCGATCACTCTGCCGCCTCGGGCTTCCAGCCATACCCTATCATCAGCCACAAGAGCGGCAAAAAGGCCATTTTGCCGCGCATTTTCCAGCAGGAGGCGGGCCAGTTGCGACTTCCCCGACCCGCTCGGCCCCATGATCAAATAGCCTCGCCTGCCAAGCACGACACCGGTTGCATGCAGGTTGAGCCGGCTCTCGTTCATGGAGATGGCTCTGCCGGCAGGGTCAGGATGAAGCGGGCCCCGAGTATTCGCGCGGTTTCCGGTTCCAGGATGTTTTCAGCCCGCAACGATCCGCCATGCGCCTCAGCGATCTGCCGGCTGATAGAGAGGCCAAGCCCTGAATTCTGGCCGAAGCTTTCGCCATCGGGACGGTCGGTATAAAAGCGCTCAAAGATCCGGTCAATATTCTCGACCAGGATACCGGGACCGTTGTCTTCCACCTGCACGACGCAGCGGCTGCGGGTGCGCGACAGGCGCACCACGATACGGCCTTCCTTTTCCGGCACAAAGGAACGGGCATTCTCAATCAGATTGGTGACGATCTGGCCAATGCGCAGGTCATGACCGTTGACGATATAGCGGACCTGCTGGCCCTGCTTGTGCTCCACGACATATTCGATATCGACTGGCTTCTTGCTGCTGCGGATCTGCCTGGAAATCTCCACCAGATTGCCAAGCACGACTTCCATATCGACCGGTGCCGCATCCGTGCGCGCCAGTTCTGCATCCAGCCGCGAGGCGTCGGAGATATCGCTGATCAACCGGTCAAGCCGGCGGACGTCATGCTGGATCACATCCAGCAGCCGCTGCTTCGACACATCGGTCTTGGCAAGCGGCAGGGTTTCGACGGCGCTGCGCAGAGACGTCAGCGGATTTTTCAACTCGTGACTGACGTCGGCGGCAAAGCTCTCGATGGCATCGATCCGGTCGTAAAGCGCCGTGGTCATTTCCCGCAGAGCCACGGACAGATTGCCGATTTCATCCTGACGTGCGGAGAAATCCGGGATTTCCTCACGCTCCTTGGCGCCGCGTCGCACCCGGATGGCCGCTGCCGACAGGCGCCGCAGCGGATTGGCAATGGTCGAGGACAACAGCAGCGACAGCACGATATTGACCAGAGTGGCCACGCCGAACACCCGCAGGATCGCCAGGCGTTCCGCATGGACGATCTTGTCGATATCGCCAGCCTGTGTGGACAACAGCAGCACGCCAAGCACGGCGCGGAACCGCTGGACCGGCACCGCCACGGAGACGATCAACTCACCCTGTTCGGTCACGCGCACCACGGCGCCGCGCACCCCTGTCAGCGCATTCATCACTTCAGGATAGATCGACCCGTCGCCACCAGGCGCTTCCTTGTAGAGCGGTACATTGCTTGGTTGCAGCATTCGGTTGAATTGCTTGGCCAGCCATTCCGTCCAACTGCCGGTATCGCCCTCGACCGGTGGAAGATCGTAGCGTAGTACCTGACCACGGGAATAGAGATGACGTGAATCCAGCAACAGATTGGCGTCGGCATCAAACAGCCGCGCCCTGGTGCGGGTCGGCGAAATCAGGCGGCGCAGCACGGGGGCGACCCGCTCCGGCTTGATGGGAAATTCCAGGTCTTCGTCATTCGGCACCGGGGTGATGCTTTGCCCCGCCTGCAATTCCAACAGCTTCTGCGGGTCGATGGTGATGGAATTGGTGTCGACCGAGGCCGAGGCGGAAATCGCGCCAGCGATAATTTCGCCTTGAGTCAGCAGGCTTTCCACCCGCGCATCAATCAGCCCTTCGCGAAACTGATTGAGATACATGATACCGGCGACCAGAACGATCAGCGCCGCAAGATTGAAGAAGACGATCCGTCGCGTCAGACTGGAGAAAACGGCATTGCCGAAGATGCGTCTGATCAGCGTAAAAGGATGAGAAAAGGACAGGCGCAAGGGCAGCCTGCGGCTCTCGCCGGGATCCCCGTCCTTATCGTCCATAGGCCTTTTGGATAGAATTCCCCTCACACGGCACACTTATCCTGTGGGGCAATCGAATCCCACCGAACACCATCATGTCTGCCGTCAACGTTCATTCTCAACCGGGCCTGGTCCTAGAGTTTGTCAGGGAAACCGGTTTTCCCGAAAAGACAAACGAAAACAAGAGAATTAAGAGCCTGTCTGGTTCAATCAGACCTCGGCAGGCTCTCAATCCGCAAGCAATGCCCGCAGGCGGCATCAGGCCGTTTCGCGGAAGCGGTATCCAACGCCGTACAGCGTTTCGATCATGTCGAAATCATTGTCGACCATTTTGAACTTCTTTCGCAGGCGCTTGATATGGCTGTCAATGGTGCGGTCGTCGACATAGACCTGTTCGTCATAGGCGGCATCCATCAGCGCATCACGGCTTTTCACCACGCCTGGCCGCTGGGCCAGCGAATGCAAGATCAGAAATTCGGTAACCGTCAGCGTGACCGGATCACCTTTCCAGGTGCAGGTATGGCGCTCCTGGTCCATGACCAGTTGGCCACGCTCCAGGTTGCGGGCCTGCTGCTCGGCAGCGCTCTTGACATTGCCGGGTGCGTTTCCGGTTTCGCGATTGGCGGCGCGACGCAGAATGGCCTTGACCCGCTCTACCAGCAGGCGCTGCGAAAACGGCTTGGTGATGAAGTCGTCGGCCCCCATTTTCAAGCCGAACAATTCATCGATTTCCTCATCCTTGGAAGTGAGGAAGATCACCGGGATATCTGACTTCTGGCGCAGGCGGCGCAGCAGTTCCATCCCATCCATGCGTGGCATCTTGATATCGAAGATTGCCAGCTGCGGCGGCCGCGCCAGAAGCCCGTCCAGCGCCGAAGCTCCATCCGTATAAGTTTCGACCTTATAGCCCTCGGCTTCGAGAGCGATCGAAACCGACGTCAGAATATTCCGGTCGTCGTCAACAAGCGCAATTGTCTGCATGCCGTTTATCTCCGTCATTACCGATTGCCGCCACCGCCCATCAAGAAGGTGACGGCCCGCAGCCACATTCCATATAGGGGCCGCGAAGCGCTTCATGAGGGTAAAGGTGGAACAAATTGTGGCAAAGATAAAGGGGGCAGGCATATCCGGCGTCAACGCAGTCCCGTTTCGACAGCAAAAGACAAAGGCGCATCGCGTTTAAACTGAACCGATTTAAAACTAACATACCAGTTTAAAACGATTAAATATATGATATTATTGATGTTTTCAAGATTTTTCTCTTGCGTTTTTAAAATTCGGTCATTAGCGTTGACCCATAATTATCTGGCCATCCCGCTGAAGAAGGAATTGCATCATGGAGGAGCTTGGAGTGAACAATAGCCGTCTTGGGATCGAGACCATTGGCTTGGGCAAGGCCGCCAATGTCCATTATAACCTGCTGCCCGCCGCCCTTTATGAGCATGCGATCCGCAATGGCGAAGCTGTTCTGACCGCGGACGGCGCGCTTCTGGCCGAGACCGGACAGCATACGGGCCGCTCGCCCAAGGACAAGTTCATCCTGCGTGACGCCAATACCGATGGCCAGATCTGGTGGGACAATAACAAGCCGATGTCGAAAGAGCATTTCGACATTCTGCATCAGGACATGCTGGCGCATGTGGCTGGCAAGACCCTGTTCGTCCAGGATCTGATTGGCGGCGCCGATGCCGCCAACGCTTTGCCAACCCGCGTAGTAACGGAACTCGCATGGCATTCGCTGTTTATCCGTAACTTGCTCATTCGTCCGAATCGCTCCGCGCTTGCCGATTTCGAAGCGAAATTCACCATTATTGACCTGCCAAGCTTCAAGGCTGATCCGGCCCGTCACGGCTGCCGGACCGAAACGGTCATCGCCTGCGACTTCACCAACAACATCGTGCTGATCGCTGGCACCTACTATGCCGGTGAAATGAAGAAGTCGGTATTCACGGCGCTGAACTACATGCTGCCTGCCAAACAGGTCATGCCGATGCATTGCTCGGCCAATGTTGGCCCGGCTGGCGATTCGGCTGTGTTCTTCGGTCTGTCCGGCACCGGCAAAACCACTCTGTCCGCCGACCCTGCCCGCACGCTGATCGGCGATGACGAACATGGTTGGGGCGAGGACGGCATCTTCAACTTCGAAGGTGGCTGCTACGCCAAAACCATCCGCCTGTCGGCAGAAGCCGAGCCGGAAATCTACGCCACCACCAAGCGGTTCGGCACGGTGCTGGAAAATGTCGTTCTGGATGAAAACCGGGTCCCGGATTTCAACGATGGCTCGAAGACCGAAAACACCCGTTGCGCCTATCCGCTGAACTTCATTCCCAATGCGTCGCCCACCGGCCGCGCTGGTCATCCGAAGACCATCATCATGCTGACAGCAGATGCGTTTGGCGTCATGCCGCCGATCGCCAAGCTGACACCAGAACAGGCAATGTACCACTTCCTTTCCGGCTACACCGCGAAAGTGGCTGGCACGGAGCGCGGCGTAACAGAGCCGGAAGCAACCTTCTCGACCTGCTTCGGCGCACCGTTCATGCCGCGTCATCCGGCAGAATATGGCAATCTGCTCAAGGAGTTGATTGCCCGCCACGAAGTGGATTGCTGGCTGGTCAACACCGGCTGGACCGGCGGCGCCTACGGTATCGGCAGCCGCATGCCGATCAAGGCCACCCGCGCCCTGCTGACGGCGGCCTTGTCCGGTGAGTTGAAGAAAGCCGAGTTCCGCACCGACGCCAATTTCGGCTTCGCGGTACCGGTTGCTGTCGACGGCGTCGATACCAGCATTCTCGACCCACGCTCGACCTGGGCAAATGGGGCTGACTATGACGCGCAGGCCAAGAAACTGGTCGGCATGTTCATCGCCAATTTCGAGAAATTCGAAGCCCATGTGGACAGCAATGTCCGCGATGCGGCTCCGGTTCTGGCCGTTGCTGCGCAGTAAACGTTTCACGTGTGACGATTTTGGAAAGCCCGGCGATGACTATCGCCGGGCTTTTTCCATGGTGCTTAGGCTCCAGGAAAACAGCCTGAGATACCAAAGAACCGAGATTTGCCTGAACTGGCGTTTTCCGCTACAGCCTCACGGCGAAAAGGCTGGACAGGACCATGGCGAGCGACCCGCTCTATATCAATGACAGGATTACGATTGCCGGTTGGGAATTGACCGAGCAATTCGTGCTGGCCGGTGGTCCGGGCGGGCAGAATGTCAACAAGGTCTCGACCGCCGTCCAATTGTTCTTTCCGCTGACAAGTTCTCCCTCGCTCCCGGACCGTATCAAGACCAATGCCATCAAATTGGCGGGCCGCCGCCTGTCCAAAGAAGGCGTGCTGTTGATCGAGGCCAGCCGCTTTCGCAGCCAGGAGCGCAATCGGGAAGATGCCCGCGAACGGCTGAAGGAATTGCTGCTTGAAGCAGCCAAACCACCACCGCCGCCGCGCCGGAAGACCAAACCCACCAAGGGCTCAATCGAACGCCGGTTGAAGGCGAAGGTGGGACGCGGCGAAATCAAGAAAATGCGCGAGAAACCGGGTCAAGATTGATCGCTCCCCACACGCAGCACCCTCCAAGGCTAACGTCTCCTCGTGTCCCTGGACTTAAACCAGACTAAACACGCGAATCAAAACCATCGGTTTGGGCCGTAAGCTGTGCAGGGTGCCGACAAAGACACGGCGGTTCAGCCAGTCATGCGGTCCATCCGGTGCGGTAATATCGATATGCGAAAAAGCATATTGCGTGCCGTCCGGTTGACGGTCGATCAACACCCTGTTGTTGACGGTAATGACGGCGCCGTCATCCGCCTGCAATTCATAAAGCGCGTTGAGAAGGCGCACACCGTCCTTGCGGAGCACTTGCCGGTCGGCCCCACCAGGCATGACCCTGCCCTTGATTCGCGGCCCGGCAAATTCTCCGCCGGTAATATTGATGATACGCCTGTCCCCCAGCGGGGACGCACCCATCTCAATCGTATCCTGAAGGGTAAAAATCGCCTCGTAAACAAACTCTGTCCGGGGCAAAGTGATGGGCAGATCCGATAGCGGGCCACCGCCAGCTTTTGTATCCGCTGCCTGTCCGCTTTGCCCTGTGGCGGTCGCGGCTATCGCTGTCGCTGCCGCCCCCAGAAATACACGCCTGCCGGAAACCGGCGCGGTTTTGTGGGGATCAATCAATGTCATAACTCTCCTCCCAGAGATAAAACCTTATGAAAACATCAACTTATAATAATAGATGGGCGCATTGCCCTATAATTTTCGCAATGCCACCTGCTCTACCAGATGATTTTCTCCCTTGCGCAGGATCAAATCGGCCCGGGGCCGGGTGGGCTGGATATTGTCGCGCAGATTGATCAGGTTGATGTGGCTCCAGAGATTTTCGGCAATGGTTGAAGCTTCATCTTCGCTGATCGTCGCATAGCGATGAAAGTAGGAATTCGGATCGCGGAAGGCCGTTTGGCGCAGCTTCATGAACCGTTTGACATACCAATTGTGAATCAGGCTTTCCTCGGCATCGATATAGATCGAGAAATCGAAGAAATCCGAGACCATCGGCACGATCTTGCCATCCCTCGGCAGGTCGCGGGATTGCAGCACATTGATGCCCTCGAAAATCAGGATATCCGGGCGGTCGATGATGGTATGTTGATCAGGCAGCACGTCATAGGTCAGATGGGAATAGCGCGGCGCCTTGACATTCTGCTGCCCGGCTTTGATGGCTGACAGGAACCGCAGCAAAGCCGCCGTATCGTAACTCTCGGGAAAACCTTTGCGATTGAGCTTGTTGTCGCGCACCAGCGTCGCGTTCGAATACAGAAAGCCATCGGTGGTGACCAGATCAACTTTCGGGCTGGAAGGCCAGCGGGCCAAAAGCTCCTTCAGCACGCGCGCCGTGGTGGATTTACCCACCGCCACCGACCCGGCAATACCGATAATGAACGGCGTCTTGGTCACATTGGTACTGAGAAAGCGGTTACGCTGCTCAAACAGCAATTGCGACGATTCGACATGCGAGGATAACAGCCGCGACAACGCCAGATAGATCCGTCGTACCTCGGCAAGATCGATCGGGTCATCGATGGATCGCAGGCGATGTACTTCGTCCAGCGTCAAGGTCAGCGGCGTATCGGCCCGAAACCGCGCCCATTCCTCCGACGAAAAGAACAGATAGGGCGAGTAGCTGCCTACCTGGAAATGATCAAGGGCTTCCTCCCCCTCGGCCTGCCTGATCGCTGTCGTCATGTGTCCTACCGACTGGCCTTTTCGCTGAGGCCCGATTGGGCAGTGCGCCGTTGCAACTCTTCCATCACCGTTTCTATCGGGATATCGGCAATTTTCAATACGACCAACAGGTGATAAAGCAAATCGGCACTCTCATAGATCAGGTTGGCGCGATCATTTTTGACCGCTGCCATCACCGCCTCGATAGCCTCTTCGCCAAGCTTCTTGGCGGCCTTGTCCTGGCCTGCCGTCACCAGCTTTGCTGTCCAGCTTTCGTCCGGCGAAGCCTTGGCGCGGGTGGCAACGATGGCCTCCAGATCGGACAGCGTGAATGTGGTCATGAAATTGCCCCTTCAGGCCTGGTCGAGACGCATGGGGATACCGGCATTGGCCATATGGGCCTTGGCCTCGGCAATCGAATAGGTCCCGAAATGGAAAATCGACGCTGCGAGAACGGCAGTGGCATGGCCTTGCCTGACACCCGCCACCAGATCATCCAACGTGCCAACACCGCCAGAGGCAATCACCGGCACCCGAACCGCATCGGCAATGGCGCGGGTCAGCTCCAAATCATAACCGCTTTTGGTGCCATCACGATCCATAGAGGTGACAAGCAATTCGCCTGCGCCACGCTCGACCATTTTGACTGCAAATTCGACAGCGTCAATGCCGGTCGCATTGCGCCCTCCATGGGTATAAATCTCCCAAGCGCTGAGATTGTCGCCACCGCTGGCCTGGCTTCGGCGACGTTTTGCATCAATGGAAACCACAATACATTGATTGCCGAATTTATCGGCGGCTTCCGCAACAAAATCGGGATTGCTCACGGCTGCCGAGTTGATTGAAACCTTATCGGCACCGGCCAGCAACAGCTTGCGAATATCGCCAACCGCCCGCACACCGCCCCCCACCGTGACCGGCATGAAGCAATGATCTGCCGTGCGGGCGACGACATCAAAAATCGTCTCGCGATTATCGGATGAGGCGGTAATGTCCAGAAAGCAAAGCTCATCGGCACCGGCGGCGTCATAGGCCTTGGCCGCTTCGACCGGATCACCGGCATCGATCAGATCGACAAAGTTCACGCCCTTGACGACACGGCCATCCTTCACGTCGAGACAAGGAATAATACGGGCCTTGAGTGTCACAGGATGGCCTCTCTTGTTGTTTGCGTGTCCTCGCCGCTTTGCGGCTGCGAGCATCGCGGGCTATCCTTCACATCGAGGCAGGGAATAATACGGGCTTTCAGCGTCATAAAATGCTCCCCCCTCAGCCCTTGGCAGCTTGGATCATCGCCAGCGCTTCCACCGGATCAATCCGCCCATCATAAAGGGCGCGACCGGAAATTGCACCTTCCAGTTTGCGCGCATCCGGCTCCAGCATCCGGCGGATATCCTCTATTGACGCAAGTCCGCCAGACGCGATGACAGGGATGGAGACAGCATCCGCCAGTTCCAGCGTCGAAGCCCAGTTTATTCCGGTCAGAATACCGTCCCGGTCGATATCCGTATAGATGATTGCCGCAACGCCTGCGCCTTCAAACTTTTTTGCCAGCTCGACCACGCCAAGCTCAGAGGCTTCCGCCCAGCCTTCCACGGCCACCTTGCCACCCTTGGCATCAATGCCAACAGCGATCTTGCCGGGAAAAAGCTTGCAGGCCTCAATCACCAGGGCCGGATCGCGCACGGCGACCGTGCCGAGAATGACGCGCGACAAGCCATGCTGAAGCCAGGTCTCAATATGGGCAAGGCTGCGGATGCCGCCGCCCAGCTGGACCGGATTTTTCGTCGCCTTGAGAATGGCATCCACCGCCGCGCCATTGACGGTTTCACCGGCAAAGGCACCGTTCAGGTCAACGACATGCAGCCATTCAAAGCCCTGGTCTTCAAAGGCCTTGGCCTGCGCACCGGGATCGGGATTGTAGACAGTGGCTTGCTCCATATCGCCCAGCTTGAGGCGCACGCATTGGCCGTCTTTAAGGTCGATGGCGGGAAAGAGGATCATCGTATGCTATCCATCGGCACGGGCTCACGGCGCCCAATTGAGAAAATTAGAAATCAGCTGGAGGCCCAGTGTCTGGCTCTTTTCCGGATGGAATTGTGCGCCTGCCATATTGTCACGCCCCACAAAAGCGGTCATCGGGCCGCCATAGTCGGTCGTGGCAATGACATCATCGGCATTGCTGGCCGCCAGATGGTAGGAATGCACGAAATAGGCATGCAACCCGTCATTGCCGGTGGCAATCCCGTCAAATAGCGGATGAGGACGGGCAAGTGTCAACGTGTTCCAGCCGATCTGTGGGATCTTCAGGCCCGGATCAGAAGGCGTCATTTCCACGACATCGCCCGCAATCCAGCCGAGGCCTTCGGTGACGGTCTTTTCCAACCCGCGCGACGACATCAGCTGCATGCCGACGCAGATGCCGAGAAACGGGCGGCCCTTGACCTCCACCGCTTCGACCAGCGCTTCATGCATGCCGGGCACAGCATCGAGGCCCCGCTTGCAATCGGCATAGGCACCGACGCCGGGCAGCACGATCCGGTCGGCGGTTGCCACCCGGTCTGCCTTGTCGGTCAGTTCGATCTCGGCATCAAGGCCGGATTCCCGGGAGGCCCGCTCGAACGCCTTGGTGGCGGACCGCAGATTGCCTGATCCGTAGTCAATAATCACAACACGCATGGAGGCTCTGATCCTCAACTTGATCGTTTATAGCATTCCCTTGGTGGACGGAATGCGGCCCGCCTGGCGCGGATCGATTTCGGTGGCGCTGCGCAGGACGCGAGCGACGGCCTTGAAGCAGGTTTCGGCGATATGGTGGTTGTTGGCGCCGTAATGATTGAGGATATGCAGGGTAATACCGGCATTTTGCGCCAGCGCCTGAAAGAATTCCCGCACCAGTTCGGTGTCGAATGTGCCGATCTTCGGTGCCGAGAATGCGACGTTCCAAACCAGAAAAGGCCGGCCTGAAACATCGATGGCCGCCTTGGTCATCGTCTCGTCCATGGCCAGATCAATCGACGCATAGCGCACAATGCCGCGCCGGTCGCCCAATGCCTTGGAAATCGCCTGGCCGATGGCAATGCCAGTGTCTTCGACGGTGTGGTGATCATCGATATGGAGGTCGCCCGTCACGTCGATATCCATATCGATCAGCGAATGGCGGCTGAGCTGATCCAGCATGTGGTCGAAGAAACCGACCCCCGTCGAAATCTTCGAAGTGCCGGTGCCGTCAATATTGACGGAAACCGAGACCGAGGTTTCGTTGGTCTTGCGCGAAATGCTGGCGCTGCGGCTCTCTGCCATGGCCTTCTCCTTGAAAATATGCCGTTCCTTATCAGGCGGGGGTTGAAATATCCAGCAGGATGAGCCGGGTTTTTCGGCGATCCGGCATCAGGATAACGGCCAACCGTCTTGGCGTTTGCAATTGTGTTTTGGCCGCTTACATAAAGGTCAATCGAAGCGCCGGATTGAACGGCGATGGACTGGAACGGATCGATATGAGCGAACATAATCCCTATGGAACCATGCATGGCACCACGATCATCACGGTGCGCAAGGGCGGCATGGTGGTGATGGCCGGTGATGGTCAGGTCAGCCTTGGTCAGACCGTGATGAAGGGCAATGCCCGCAAGGTGCGCCGCATTGGCAAGGGCGAGGTGATCGCCGGTTTTGCTGGCGCGACGGCGGATGCCTTCACCCTGCTGGAGCGGCTGGAAAAGAAGCTGGAGCAATATCCCGGCCAGTTGATGCGCGCCGCCGTCGAGCTTGCCAAAGACTGGCGCACCGACAAATATCTGCGCAATCTGGAAGCGATGATGCTGGTGGCCGACAAAACGGTGACGCTGGCCATTACCGGCAATGGCGATGTGTTGGAACCCGAACATGGCACGATTGCCATCGGTTCGGGCGGCAATTACGCGCTGGCTGCGGCTCTGGCCTTGATGGACACAGACAAGTCGGCGGAAGAAGTGGCCCGCAAAGCCATGAAGATCGCCGCCGATATCTGCGTCTATACCAATGAAAACGTGCTGGTCGAAACGCTGGAAAGCGCCAACTGATCGCCCTCCTTTTCCACTCCTTCCAGGTGTAATCTCAATGACAACTTTTTCACCCCGCGAAATCGTCTCGGAACTCGACCGTTATATCATCGGTCAGAACGATGCAAAGCGTGCCGTGGCAATTGCGCTGCGCAACCGCTGGCGCCGCCAGCAGCTCGATGAAAGCCTGCGCGACGAAGTCATGCCCAAGAATATCCTGATGATCGGCCCGACCGGCGTCGGCAAGACTGAAATTTCCCGGCGCCTCGCCAAATTGGCGGGCGCACCCTTCATCAAGGTCGAGGCCACAAAATTCACCGAGGTTGGCTATGTCGGCCGCGATGTGGAGCAGATCATCCGTGATCTCGTGGAAATCGGCATCGGCCTGATCAAGGAAAAGAAGCGGCTGGAGGTGGAAGCCAAGGCCCATGCCGGGGCCGAGGAACGGGTGCTGGATGCGCTGGTCGGTGCCACCGCCTCGCCTGCCACCCGTGATAGTTTCCGCAAGAAACTGCGGGCCGGAGAGCTGGACGACAAGGAAATCGATATCGAGGTTGCAGAGACAAGCTCCGGCATGCCCGGCTTTGAGATTCCCGGCATGCCGGGGGCCAATGTCGGCATTCTCAATCTGTCCGACATGTTTGGCAAAGCGATGGGTGGCCGCACCAAAAAGGTCCGCACCACCGTCAAGACCTCCTATGCCGATCTGATCCGTGACGAATCCGACAAGCTGATCGACAATGAAGTGATCCAGCGCGAAGCGGTGAAGTCGGTTGAAAACGATGGCATCGTCTTCCTGGACGAAATCGACAAGATCGCCAACCGCGAAGGCGCCATGGGCGCCGGTGTGTCGCGCGAAGGTGTGCAGCGCGACCTTCTGCCCCTGGTGGAAGGCACGACAGTTGCCACCAAATACGGGCCGGTGAAGACCGACCACATCCTGTTTATCGCATCGGGCGCCTTCCACGTCTCCAAACCGTCCGACCTCCTGCCGGAATTACAGGGCCGGTTGCCGATTCGCGTTGAGCTAAAGGCACTGACCAAGGAGGATTTTCGCCGGATTCTGACGGAAACCGAGGCCAGCCTCATTCGTCAATATATCGCGCTGATGGCCACTGAACAGTTGGATCTCGAGTTTACCGAGGATGCCATCGACGCGCTGGCGGATGTTGCCGTCAACCTCAATAGCTCGATTGAAAATATCGGCGCGCGGCGTTTGCAGACGGTGATGGAGCGGGTGCTCGACGACATTTCCTTCAACGCGCCGGATCGCGGCGGTGCGAAAGTGATGATCGATTCGGCCTATGTGCGCGAGCATGTCGGTGAAATCGCCGCTGACACAGACCTGTCGCGCTATATTCTGTGATGTTTTCGCACCGGAATGGGGTGAAATCGGCAAATCAGCGCCCTAATTCGGCCTTGTGACCGGTCGAGAGTCGACAGTACCGGCCCTCCCTCTATAAGGAGGGCCGCTCGCCGTAATAGGGCAAGGCGGTATCGGGTTGGTGAAACATCGTTCCGATCTGCAATATATACGGGATGGAAATGGTGCGTCGCTTAGCTCTGGTCTTTATTCTTTCGGTTTCATGTGCTTTTTCCGCCGCCTTCGTGCCGGAAATCCAGGCCGCCGAGGTGCGGATGGTGCCTGCGGGCAATCGCAATGCCGAACAGCCCCCCATTCCCGGCGCATCCAAGCAGCGCACCAAGGAAACCAAGACCACCTTCGACCTGAAATACGAGAAGATTCGCGATCTGCTGATCAAGGACCGCCAATTGATCGGCAAGATCAAGAAAACCGCGGCAGCCTATAATATCGACCCGATCCACATCGTTGGCGCGCTGGTCGGTGAGCATACCTATAATGTCGATGCCTACGACACATTGCAAAGTTACTATGTGAAGGCCGCTTCCTATGCCGGTCACACCTTCCGCTTTGCCTATGACGGCGAGGAGGTCGATGATTTCGTCGCTCGCCCGGAATTTGCCGCCTGCGCCGACTTGAAGGATTCGGCAAAGCTGTGGACCTGCCGGGAAAATGTCTGGGAAGACAAGTTTCAGGGCAAGCGAGTCGGCAACAAGAGCTTTCCCAACAATCGCTTCAGCGCGGTATTTTTCCAGCCTTTCTATGCCGGGCAAACCTTTGGCCTTGGCCAGATCAATCCGCTGACGGCATTGATGCTGACCGATATGGTCCACCAGACATCCGGCTATCCCAAACTGGACGAGAAGGATGCTGCTGGGCTCTATAAGGCGATCATGGACCCGGATACCTCACTCGCCTATATCGCGGCGATCATCCGCAAATCCATCGATGACTATAAAACCTATGCCAATGTGGATATTTCCAACAATCCGGGCCTGACAGCGACGCTTTACAATGTCGGGAATTCCGAAGCGCGAGCCCGGGCGCTGGGACGTCGTGGCGGCCTGCCGGAAGAAAATTACTATGGCTGGCTGGTCAATGACCGGCTAAAAGAACTTGAAGGCCTGCTCTAGGCCCTGTGAGGGCCTCATCTGTGTAATTCCTCTGTAAGTTCAAGCATTTCAACCGCATTGCCATGCGAAACAAAAATCGGCGCGGCGCTATAACGTTTTGTGCTGGCTGACGCCCGACAATTGCAATGCGCTTTAAGTTGAAATCCTCACAATAACCATCATATATGTGACAACAGGAATTCTCCAAGGAGCAGCCAATGGCTACGGTAAAAGTCGATGCAAACAATTTCGAGGCAGAAGTTCTACAGTCTGTAGAGCCTGTCGTGGTGGACTTCTGGGCAGAATGGTGCGGCCCCTGCAAGATGATCGCCCCCAGCCTGGATGAAATTTCCACGGAAATGGCCGGCAAGGTCAAGATCGCCAAGCTCAACATTGACGAAAACCCAGAACTCGCCGCCAAATTCGGCGTCCGCTCCATCCCAACGCTCGCCATGTTCAAGGGCGGCGAAGTCGCCGACATCAAGGTTGGCGCCGCTCCGAAAACGGCCCTGTCCAGCTGGATCGCTGGCGCTGCTTGAGTGGTGGCTGGATATAATTGGATGCGAAGAAGCCCGGTTTTGCCGGGCTTTTTTGTGCGACTGTCGTAAGAAAACAAATCGCAGGGTGAATGGGGCTTGGCGCCCTCACCTTAGATGCTCCACCCTCCTGCCTTGCTTATTTTCGAAGGCTTTGGAAAAAATCGGCAGCCTCTCGCGTGATAACGATGATCTCGTTAGTATTTCCGATTTCCCATGGCGGAAGTTGTTCCCAGCATCGAGTGCTGGGCCCCCATAAAATGGCCTCCCGATGAAGTTCGCCGCCCAATGTCCACCAGCAAATTTGAATACGCACGCATCCGTCCGCGAGAGCTGATCCAATTACAAAGCCTTGCCTTGTGACTTCGGCCGGATCAATGGTCGAGACGACGCGCGATGTTATGAGATATTTCATAAGCGTTAGAACCTCTAGAGCATCAATTGCAGCTTCCGAGGTCGGCGAGGTAAGATAAAGCCTGAAACACCATCCTTGCTCGCACCAGTCTTCTTGCGCATATGTCATCGCTTCAAGAGCTTCCATCATGCTTCAGCCTCTTGCCCGGAGCAAGCGTAAAGGAACAGTCACAGCGATCACCCCGAGGACGATCAGTGTCATGCCGATGAGGACTGACCATGTAAAACTTTCCCCGAGGAAGAGAATGCCGAGGGCGACGGCGAATCCGGCGCGCAGATAGCTGCCGCTGGTGGTGCCAAGCGGGCCAAGGGTCTGCACCAGGCGAAAATATATGACCATAGCGATAGCCGTGCAGAGGACGGCGAGCACCAGCACGGCGACGATTGCCTCTGGCGTCGGGGTAAGGGTCCAAGGATGTTCGATGACGATGGCCGCTGGCAGCATCATGATTGCCGCGCAGCTCATGGCACCTGCCGCCGTGACGATTGCAGGGAGACCGGCAAAACGCTGCCCCCACATTGGAGCCACCGCGTAACAAAGACTCGCCCCCAGGACTGCCGCTTGGGCTAAAGGGGCAGCGGTGTACCCAAACGACTGAAAGCCGATCGTGATGACGACGCCAGCGAGGCCAACCACAACGCCGACGATTTTCTGCGTGGTGATGCGCTGGCCTCCATATCCAGTTGTCATAGCGATCAGCAGCACGAACATGGGAGGTGTCGCATTAAGCACCCCAGCTAGGCCGCTTGAGATATGTTGCTCGCCCCAACTGATGAGCGTGAAGGGGAGTGCGCTTTGAAGCAAACCTTGAACGAAGAACGCGGCCCATGTCGCGTCCGTTCGAGGGAGAGAAAGCCCGCGCATCTTCACAAAAAGAACCAGCAAAAGCGCCGCGATCGTTACACGCGCCGCCGTCATGGTCAGAGGCGGCACAGTGTCGGCGGCAACTTTGATCAAGGTGAAAGAGCTGCCCCAAATGAGTGACAGCAACAGCAGCAAGCCGATCTCTGCGGCAATGCGCATATGCCCTTGACCACCTGGTGCAATTCCAATTTCAGTGCCTGTTGTTTTTGATTTCACGACGATTCCCTCTCGAATTGATCGGCAAGATCGATCGGAGTCCTGAAGGATGCTCGCTGGAATCGGACTTCATCGCCCGATCAGGTCCGATTCCAACTACTCTGGGAAGGATAGCGGCGCTAAAGTCCTTTGATGGTTATAGTTTCTCCCGACTTGCAGACGTTGCCACCGCATCTGGACCGCGAAACGTGCGATAGCGCGCGGCTTGCCCGCGATAAGACTTTTGACGGCCTGTTCTTTTCAGGTGTTCGCTCGACGCGGATTTATTGCCGCCCGGTTTGCCCAGTGCGGCCCGCTCACTCGAAGAATGTCACATTCTATGCAACAGCAGCGTCAGCGGAGCGGGCGGGCTTTCGGCCTTGCCTTCGTTGTAGGCCAGAGGCAGCGCCCGGCTCGCCAGCATGGATGGGAACAGCAACCACGGTCGCGCGCGGGATGCGCCTGATCGAACAAGGGTTCCTCGATCAAGGGTCGGTTGCCGATCTTGCCGACATGCTTGGTGTTGGCCCGCGCCATCTCCTGCGGCTGTTCAGGCATCATACAGGTGCGAGCCCAAGTGAAATAGCAGCAACGAGGCGTGTGCAGAAGGCAAAGAGGTTTATCGACGAGACGGACATGCCCCTAACAGAGGTCGCATTTGCATCCGGTTTTGGTAGCGTCCGGAGATTCAACGACTCGTTTCAGGCACTCTATAAGCGAGCGCCATCGTCGTTTCGACGTCCGAATGGCAGGGTTATCTAGGCATCAGCTCCAACCGCTCGCACCTGCGGCCACCGCTTCAGCGCGTCTTGCCCTGCATCCGTCAGCCCATAAACGCCTCGCTCAACCCGCTCAAACCAACCATAGACATTAGAGAGCAGAATCTTCCCGGCATCCGGGACCGCTTTGCGCACATCACCAACCCGCGTCGGCCCGGCGAGAAGAATTGCGGCACAGGCAAGGGCGTTCTGGCGGTAGGCGGTCATCACAGGCATTCGGGTGCTGCCGCCAAGGGCCGGGTCGCCGCGCCGGGTCTGGTGTTCGCGCATCAGGCGGGAGCGTCGTTTGGGATTAGTGCGTGGCATGGGCGAAACGGAGCCGACGATGATGCTAACGTCACCGCTGGCGGAGACGCCGAGCATGCCGATGCCGAGACGGCGGCAGAGGTCGCGGTAGCGCTTGTCGGCCTCCCTCCCCCTGCCCTTGGCGGAGATTTTCGCGGCAATCCAGACCTCGTCGGATATGGCTGCCCGGTCTACGGCCTGGAGGATGAGTTCCAGATTGAAACTCAGTTTCAGTTCGCAGATCACCACGACGGATGGATCGTCGGCGCTCAAGCCCACGAGATCACAGCCGCCGATTTCGCCTTTGACGGTATATCCTGCTTTTTCGAGAAACGATTTCACAGGTAGATAAAGGGATGTTTCCATGGGGATCGCGCATTGGGCCGGAGAATCACTCGGCCACCCTATAGTGATGCCGATGGGGAAACATCGTTTATCGCAATGTCAGGCAGGATATGACGCAGGACGCAAACGCTATCTCGGCGGCGTGCCATTATCCGCCAGCACATTGCCGACCACATAAAGCGAGCCACCAATCAGGATTCGCGGGGCAATCTCTTCTGCATTAACCCGGCTACGGATCGCCTCAAGCGCTTCCGCGACCGATGACACCGGCTCTGCGGGAATTCCGGCATCGTAGGCAGAACTGGCCAGCGCAACTGGGTCTAAGGCGGCGTCGGTGCCGCGGATTGGTACGGTGAAGGCCTGGACAGCCAAGCCTTCAAACGCTTTGAAATAGCCAAGCGGGTCCTTGGTGTTGAGCATGCCGGTGATCAGATAGAGCGGGCGGGACTGGCGTTCTTCAAAGCCTGCCATGGCCTCGGCAATCACTTCACCGGCACCGGGATTATGGCCGCCATCCACCCAGATTTCGGCGCCCTTCGGCGCATGGTCCAGCAATGCGCCTTCCGTCAGCCTTTGCAGGCGGCCTGGCCATTCGACGCTGTGCATCGCCGTTTCAGCCATGGCTTCGGTCACGGTAAAGCCAGCGGAGCGCACGGCGCGGATGGCCGCTGCGGCATTGGCGAACTGGTGGCGACCCGGAAGTTTTGGCAGGGGCAGATCCATCAGGCCCGTTTCATCCTGATAGACCAGCCGCCCATGTTCCTCAAAGGCCAGATAATCTTGACCGAACACCGAGAGCGGGCAGCCCAAACGCTCGGCAATATCCACCAGCGCCTCGCGGGCCGCGGCAAATTCCTGATGGCCGATTACCACCGGTCGCCGTCTTTTCATGATCCCGGCTTTCTCAGCTGCGATCAGTTCAACCCGGTCGCCCAGATAGGCCTGATGATCAAAAGAGATCGGCATGATGACGGAGACGGCTGGCCGGTCCACAACATTGGTGCAATCCAGACGTCCACCCATGCCGACTTCCATGATGACCGCATCGGCGGGAATTTCAGAAAACAGCAGGAAAGCGGCAGCCGTCAAAATTTCAAAAACGGTGATGTGCTGGCCCGCATTGGCTACGGCCACTCGTCTCAACGCATCGGCCAACAATCCGTCTTCAACGATCTGCCCTTTGCCGCCTTTAACGCCAATCCGGTAGCGTTCGTGCCAATTGACCAGATGCGGGGACGTGTGAACATGAGCGGCAAGGCCGCCTGCTTCCAGCAGCGCCCGGGAAAAGGCGCTGACGGAACCTTTGCCATTGGTGCCAGCCACGTGGATGACCGGCGGCAAATTGTCCTGCGGATTGCCCAGCACTTCGAGCAAGCGCCGCATACGCTCAAGGGTCATATCAAAACCCTTGGGATGCAGCTGCATCAATTCGTTGATGACCTGTTCAGCCTGGCTCAGCGTATTCTCTATCATAGTGCGGTTCCAGGCTTGCAAGTCGTTTTAAGGGCCGGAGGCAGTGATACTGCTTCCGGCTTTAAGCATGTCATGCGGCGATTGCCGTCAGTATATCACCCAAAGCGATCAGGCGGAAACGGCGCGCGAGGCCTCAATGACCGACAAGGTCTTGTCGTCATTGGCGCCAACCACCGTTGCCGGCTGCCGGGTCAGGATTTTCAGGGTGCGGGCCAGGGTGGCCGGAATATCGTGGCGCTTGACCACCATATCGACCATGCCGTGCTCCAGCAGGTATTCCGAGGTCTGGAACCCCTCCGGCAGCTTTTCGCGGATGGTCTGCTCGATCACGCGCTTACCAGCAAAGCAGATTTCGGCACCCGGCTCAGCGATATGGAGATCGCCCAGCATGGCATAAGAGGCTGTCACGCCACCCGTGGTCGGATTGGTCAGCACAACGATGTAAGGCAGGCCTGCTTCCTTCAGCAAATCGACGGCAACAGTAGTGCGCGGCAATTGCATCAGCGACAGAATGCCTTCCTGCATACGCGCCCCGCCCGAAGCCGGGAACATCACCAGTGGGCATTTTTCCGCAATGGCCCGCTCGAACGCCTTGACGATGGCTTCACCAGCAGCAATGCCGAGCGAACCGCCCATGAAGTTGAATTCATGCACGACGGCCACTAGCTTCAAGCCTTCGACCGTGCCGAGACCGGCGACAATCGTGTCTTCCTGCTCGGTCTTGGTGCGACTATCCTTCAGGCGGTCGCTGTATTTCTTCGAATCGCGAAACTTCAACGGGTCCTGCGCCACTTTCGGCTGGGCGAAAGCTTCGTACTTGCCGCCATCGAACAGATCGGCCAGCCGCGCCTTGGCAGGCATTTTCATGTGATAGCCGGAGGCGGGAACAACCCATTTGTTCTCTTCCAGATCCTTATGAAAGACCATTTCGCCGGTTTCGGGGCACTTGATCCAGAGATTGTCCGGAACATCGCGACGGCCCAGCATGGAATTGATGCGGGGGCGAACGTAATTGGTAATCCAGTTCACTTTGAATACTCCTTGATCGAGCAGTTCCGGGATCGGCGGGCCGGCATCCGAAAAGGCTGAAAACAGACAATCAGGAAGAGGTGGAACCCGCTCAGGCTCCGCGTCTTCCAAGGCAATAGCCCATTTTAGAAGGACTATTGCGCAGCCGCAAGCCGGGCGGTCTGGACGCCACTTGCCAGCCCACGCACTAGGGTTACCACCGATTGCACGGTATCTGACGTCGCCTTATCATCCTTGGTCAGGCTCAGTGCGACCTGATTGACGATGGCCGTGCCAACCACAACGCCATCGGCGCTGGCGCCAATCAGCCTTGCATGTTCTGCCGTCTTCACACCGAAGCCAACGCAGATCGGCAGATCGGTATGGGCCTTGATCCGCCCGACAGCACCGGCAACCTTGGACGGATCGGGCAAAGCCGAGCCGGTAATGCCGTTCATTGACACATAATAGACGAATCCAGAAGTGTTTTGCAGCACCATCGGCAGGCGCTTTTCATCCGTGGTCGGCGTCGCCAGACGGATGAAATTGATGTCGCGCTGGCGGGCTGGCAGGCACAATTCATCGTCCATTTCCGGCGGAAGATCGACGACGATCAAGCCATCAATGCCCGCTTCCAGCGCATCATCCAGGAATTTTTCGACGCCATAGACATAAATCGGATTGTAATACCCCATCATGACGATCGGCGTAGCCTGATCGCCCTTGCGGAATTCCCGCGCCATATCCAGGGTTTTTACCAGGGTCTGCCCGGCCTTCAGGGCGCGCTGACCGGCCATTTGGATGGCAGGACCATCGGCCATCGGGTCGGAAAACGGCATTCCAAGCTCGATCACATCGGCACCAGCCTGCGGCAGCGCCTTCATAATCGCCAACGACGTTTCGAAATCCGGATCGCCGCCCATGAAATAAGTGACGAGAGCCGGACGGCCCTCTTCCTTCAGATCGGCGAACCGCTTGTCCATACGCTGCGTCATATCAGAGCCCCATTCCCAGAATCTTGCCGACCGTAAAGATGTCCTTATCACCGCGTCCGCAGAGGTTCATCAGGATGATCTCGTCCTTGCCCATTTTCGGAGCGCGCTTCATCACTTCGGCCAGGGCGTGGCTGGGCTCAAGCGCCGGAATAATGCCTTCGGTGCGAGTCAGAAGCTGGAAGGCCTCAAGCGCTTCGGTATCCATGATCGGCACATATTCAACGCGGCCCATATCCTTCAACCAGGAATGTTCCGGACCGATACCCGGGTAATCAAGTCCGGCGGAAATCGAATGGCCATCCTTGATCTGCCCGTCGCTGTCTTGCAGCAGATAGGTGCGGTTGCCATGCAGGACGCCAGGTGTGCCAGCGGTCAGCGAGGCGCAATGCTCTTCGCCATCCAGCCCCTTGCCGCCAGCTTCGACGCCGATCATCCGCACGCTCTCATCATCGAGGAACGGATGGAACAGGCCGATAGCATTGGAGCCACCGCCGACAGCTGCCACCAGCATATCCGGCAGGCGGCCTTCAGCAGCCATCATCTGATCGCGGGATTCCTTGCCGATCACCGACTGGAATTCGCGGACCATTTCCGGATAGGGATGCGGACCGGCAGCCGTGCCGATCATGTAATAGGTATCATCGACATTGGTGACCCAGTCGCGCAGCGCCTCGTTCATCGCATCCTTCAAGGTGCCATGCCCTGAACTCACCGGGCGGACTTCCGCGCCGAGCAGCTTCATGCGGAAAACGTTCGGCGCCTGGCGCTCCACATCGGTGGCGCCCATATAGACGATGCAGGGCAGGCCGAAACGGGCTGCGACCGTGGCTGAGGCCACGCCATGCTGACCGGCACCGGTCTCGGCGATGATCCGGGTCTTGCCCATGCGCTTGGCCAGCAGGATCTGACCGAGACAATTGTTGATCTTGTGCGAACCGGTATGGTTCAACTCGTCGCGCTTGAAATAGATCTTGGCACCACCAAGCTCCGCCGTCAGCCGTTCGGCAAAATAGAGCGGGCTCGGACGCCCGGTATAATGAGTGTTGAGGTGATCGAGTTCAGCCTTGAAGCTGGGGTCAGTCTTGGCATTTTCCCATTCCGCCTGCAGATCCAGGATCAGCGGCATGAGGGTTTCGGCCACGAAGCGACCGCCGAAAATGCCGAAACGGCCATCTTCATCCGGCCCGGACCGGAAGGAATTCGGGATTGGGTTCTGGTTCACTGTACACTCCCTGAAACCGGCGCTGTGGCCGTTGCCAGCCTGACGGCGGCGAAGAACTGATCCATCCGTTCGAGATCCTTGACGCCTGGCGCGCTTTCGACGCCGGAAGATACATCCAGGCCTCGCGCTCCCGTCTCGGCAAGGGCTTGCCCGACATTGTCCTTGTTGAGCCCACCCGAAAGCATGTAATCGACCTCTGCGTCAAGATCACGCAGCAGACGCCAATCGAAGGTGACACCATTGCCGCCCGGCAGATCGGAGCCTTCAGGCGCCTTGGCATCCAGCAGAAAACGATCTGCTATCCCTATATAGGCATCAATCTGCAAAAGATCAGCGGGTTCGCGGATGGAAAACACCTTCATGACAGGAAGACCGTAGAGCGCCTTGATGGTCAGCACCTGCTCCGGGCTTTCGTGGCCATGCAATTGCAGGATATCCGGCTTCAGCAGATACACAATATCATCAAGGTCATCGGTGTCTGCATCAACGGTGACGGCAACGATCTTCGCCCTGCCCCGCGCCTTTTCGGCAATGCGTCCGGCGATATCGGGTTCGATATGTCTTGGGCTTTTCTCAAAGAAGATGAAGCCGACATGGGTGGCGCCAAGGGTCACGGCCTTTTCAACGGCTTCCTCGGTCTTCAATCCACAAATTTTGACATCAGGTTTCATGTCAGCGAAGTGACATGAAATCGGCTCGGAGTCGAGCCAAATCAGTCAAAATCGAGGGCATGCAGTTCCGATCCATGACGCTTCAACCAGCTCTTGGCCTCGTCCATGCCGGGGCAGAGACGCTTGCACAGTGCCCAGAATTGCGGGCCGTGGTTCATTTCCTTCAAATGCGCCACCTCATGAGCGGCGAGATAGTCGATCACCGAGGGCGGCGCCATGACGATGCGCCAGGAAAAGCTTAAATTGCCATCCCAAGAGCAGGAGCCCCAACGGCTGCGTGTGTCCTTCAGCGCCAGGCTCTTTGACGGTTTTCCAAGTCGCCCGGTATGGATGGCGACCAGCCGCTCCAGATCGTGCCGCGCTTCCTTTTTCAAAAAAGCCGACAGCCGGCGACCGGCATGTTCCGGGAGGCCGCTGATGCGGATCACCGGCTCGCCATTCTCCATCTGCACCTGGGTCACGCCGCGCAGCTGGCCGGTATGCTCGATACGATGCGCAATGCCGCGCAGCGAAATCACGCCCCCTGCCCTGACTTTCGTATCATCGGAAAAGCGGGCCAGTTTGTTTTCCAGCCAGCCGCGATGCCGCTCGATAAAATCGTTGACGTCGCCTTGGCGCACCCCTTTGGGAATGGTCATTTTCAGGCCCCGGCCACCGGGCTCGATCCGCAGGGTAATGCGGGTGGCGCGAAGATTTTCGCGAATGGCAAGCGGCACCGCGCGCCCTGCCACGATCAGCTCGCGGCTTTCCGGCACTTTCGTTTTTTTTGCCACTCTGGTCGGGCTTCGCAAAAACAAGGGAAACATGCGGGTCTTTTACCTGATTCGGTCCAGTCATGGCCTTATATCGCTTATCGAGAGCCATAAAAAAGGCCGAGATCCAGATGGATCTCGGCCTTTGTAGACACACATGACGGTTAGTCCTGAGTGAAGGTCTGGACATCGCTGCCACGCTCATCGCGACGGCTGGCATTGCGCTGGTTCATGAAGCGGTTGAATTCATCCTGATCCTTGGCGCGCTGCAATTCCAGGACATAGGCCTCGAATTCCTCACGCATTTCTTCAAGCTTGCGACGTTCCTGCTCGATACGCTCCAGCTCGGCCACACGCCATTCATCGAAGGCGAGGTTACCACTGGAGGCGCTAAAGCGGTTGCGATTGCGTGAGCGGCGGCTGCCGCAGCATTTTGAAAACATGGCGTCCATAGCCTCATTTGCGTTCCGTTTCGATGTGCGGAAGCGATCGCCCCATAAAATATAGGCAAGCATGGCAAGGCCAAGCGGCCAGAAGATCACGAAGCCGAGCACCATCATGGCAATCGTCGCAGGCGTCCAGCCCGGACGCAGCAATGCTGATTGGTTCATTCCATTATCCTCGTTATGTCCGGCAAGCACCATGCGACCGGACATATTCGAGATGGGAATGGCGGGTACAACCTTCAAGCGTGCGTCATTCGCAATTTGCTAAATCACTCGAAAAATTCGGGAAATTCGATTTCTCCTCAAGCTGATTTTCCACCCTTAATCACGCGCTTCACCATCGTTGCCCGCTTTACAGCCGAGGTCGGTTGATTGGAATGCTGCTTGGCAAAAGCAACGATACGCGGTGCGATCTCACGACGGAACCGAGACCCTGTGAAGACGCCATAATGACCAACATCGGGCTGCATGTAATGCATACGCTTGTCATCGGCGAGATTGGTGCAGAGCGTTTGTGCCGCCTTTGTCTGGCCGACGCCGGAAATATCGTCGTTCTCGCCTTCGACCGTCAAAAGCGCCACATTGCGGATGGCGCCACAATCGACCGGTTTGCCACGGTGCATCAGCTCACCCTTTGGCAGGGAATGCCGCATGAACACGGCTTCCACCGTTTGCAGATAGAATTCAGCCGTCAGGTCCATGACCGACAGATATTCATCGTAGAATTCCCGGTGCTTTTCGGCGGAATCGCCGTTGTTCTTCACCAGATGCACATAGAAATCTTTCTGGGCAATCATATGCCGATCGAGATTCATCGACATGAATCCTGAAAGCTGAAGGAAGCCCGGATAGACGGGCCGCAGGAAGCCCGGCTGTGGCCAGGGAACGTTCATGATGACGTTTTCCTCAAACCATTCGATCGGCTTGTTCTTGGCCAGTTCGTTGACGGCGGTCGGATTGATACGCGTATCGATCGGGCCACCCATCAATGTCATGGAGGATGGCACGAACTCATCGTTTTCCGCCTCCATGCGGGCCACGGCTGCCAAAACCGGAACGGAGGGCTGGCAGACGGCGACGAGATTGGTGTTTGGGCCGAGATGATGGAGGATCTCGATCACGTAATCGACATAGTCATCGAAATCGAAAGTTCCGTCCGTCATCGGCACCATGCGGGCATCGATCCAGTCGGTGATATAGACATCGGCACTGGGCAGCAGCGCTTCGACAGTGCCGCGCAGCAAGGTGGCGTAATGTCCTGACATCGGCGCGACGATCAGGATTTTCGGGTCGTCACTCCGGGGCTGGGTCAGGCTCCGGTTGAAATGAATGAGATTACAGAACGGCTTGGACCACGTGACTTCCTCGGTGATCTTCACAGGCGATCCGTCGATCACCGTGGTCGGAAGACCGAATTCGGGCTTGCCATAGCGCCGCGTGTTGCGCTCGATCACCTCGAAGCCTGCGGCCATTGTCCGGCCGATGACGGTATGGGTCAGCGGGTTCAGCGGATTACGGAAGGCCAGACGCATGGCATCTGCCGTGGCACGCAAAGGAGCCATGGCTGCGTGATTCATTTCATACAGTTGATAAAACATCGATGCGATCCGCCTCTTCCCTGTTGTCACTCATCCAAAGCTAAACTGGACCAGTCGAGCCAAGGTTCCGGCCGGAGTTCAAAGGGGTAAAGAAATTGCTTAGCTCCACCACTATCCAACCTTTGACGAGATAGTATGCACAGAAACCTTTATACTTCATAGATTTTATTGCGCGAATCCGCCCATGGGATTTCACACCTTGACAAAGGAGTGATGGAGCTTTCCGGTGCATTTCGGCCATGGTTGTCACACCTTGCCGGTTGCGGCCACACACCCTATGTGCCGCGAAGAGGTTTGGTCAGGTGTTTCGCAACTCTGCCGTAAAAGCAGTGACAATGTCTCGGTATAAATATGCTGATCGCAATGATGCGACCCCTGCACCTTCCTTGTTTCGAGACTTCCACATTTTGAGGTTTGATAATGACAAGCAGCAATCATCGTAACGCCACCCATGACATTCACCCGATCTTCCTCGATCGCTGGTCGCCCCGCGCCTTCACAGGCGAGACTATGAGCAAAACCGAATTGCTGACCATTCTTGAAGCAGCGCATTGGGCGCCGTCGGCTTTTAACTACCAGCCCTGGCGCTTCGTCTATGCCTTGAAGGGCGACGAACATTTCGATGCCCTGCTGGGTGCCCTGATCGAATTCAACCAAGGCTGGGCGAAGAATGCCTCCGCTCTGGTTTTCGTCATTTCCGATACGCTGAGCCGCTCGCCCGACGGCTCCGCGCCGAAGCCTTCGCGCAGCCACAGCTTCGATGCCGGTGCCGCCTGGGGTTATCTCGCACTTCAGGCCATCCATTCCGGCTTCCATGCCCATGGCATGACCGGCGTGGATTTCGACAAGGCTGCCAATGTGCTTGGTGTTCCCTCCGATTTCCATATCGAAGCCGCCGTTGCCATTGGCAAGCTGGGGGATAAATCGATCCTGCCGGAAGGCTTGCAGGCGAAGGAAGTGCCCAATGACCGCAAACTACTGGAAACCGTGGTTTTTGAGGGTAAATTCAAGGCCTGAACGGCTATTCGGAAGGGTCAGTGAAATGATCCTTCTCTTGTGGCACCGTCCACCAAAGGCAGCCTGCGCGGTGCTGTAAGGCCGAATGTTTCACGTGAGTCACGAAAAAGGCCGTGCTTTTTTACAAAGCACGGCCTTTTTATTTTACTACCTGTGAGGTCCGTCAAATGTCCAGATTGGCGACATTCAGGGCGTTTTCCTGGATGAAATCGCGACGCGGCTCCACTTCATCGCCCATAAGGCGGGAGAACAGGCTGTCAGCATCGGTGGCGTCATTGACCCGGACCTGCAACAGTGAGCGCACATTCGGATCGAGCGTGGTTTCCCACAGCTGCTCGGCGTTCATCTCGCCAAGACCCTTATAGCGCTGCATGGATAGGCCCTTGCGACCGAAGGAGAACACGGCATCCAGCAGGTTGCGCGGACCGGAAATGGTCTGCTGACCATCCTTGCGGGTCAGGACTGGCGGTTGGCCATAGATATCGTTCAAGCGGGTGGCGAGCTGGTCGATATGGCGGGCGTCTGACGAACCAATCAGCGCCACATCCAGCGCCGCCACTTCCTTGACACCACGCACCATGCGCTCGAAGCGCAGGCCGCCTTCTTCCGTTACGAAGCCTTCCCAGCCCCGTTCGGTTTCCTCGGCGATCAGGTCGAGACGCTTGGCGACTTCCGCCGCCGTCTGCTCGGCCCGTTCGCGGTTGGCGGTCAGTTCGTGATTCAATGCGCCGACAACGGCAGCCTGTTCCACGACATTGCGATTGTAGCGGGAATGCAAGCCATCGATCAGGCTGCGCAGCCGCAGCGCGTCCTGCACCACTTCGCGCAGATCCTGTCCGGCGCGTACTTCGCCGCTGCCGAGCTTCAGCGAAGCATCGTCGAGGCCCATGCCGATCAGATATTCTTCCAGCGCCTTTTCATCCTTCAGATACTGAATGGATTTACCGCGTGTGACCTTATAGAGCGGCGGCTGGGCGATATAGAGATGGCCGCGCTCGATCAATTCCGGCATCTGACGGAAGAAGAACGTCAGAAGCAAAGTGCGAATATGCGCGCCGTCGACGTCAGCATCGGTCATGATGATGATCTTGTGATAGCGCAGCTTGTCGGCATTGAACTCGTCCTTGCCGATGGATGTCCCAAGCGCGGTGATCAGCGTGCCGATTTCCTGGCTGGACAACATCTTGTCGAAGCGGGCGCGTTCCACATTGAGGATCTTACCGCGCAGTGGCAGGATCGCCTGGCGCTCACGCGAGCGGCCTTGCTTAGCCGAGCCACCAGCCGAATCACCCTCGACGAGGAAGAGTTCGGATTTGGCCGGATCACGCTCGGAGCAGTCGGCAAGCTTGCCGGGCAGCGAGGCAATATCCAATGCGCCTTTGCGGCGGGTCAGTTCGCGCGCCTTGCGGGCGGCTTCGCGGGCGACGGCAGCTTCCACCACCTTGCCCACCAAGATCTTCGCTTCGGTCGGATGTTCCTCGAACCAGGTGCTGAGCGCTTCGTTGACCAGGCTTTCGACCACGGGCCGCACTTCGGATGAAACCAGCTTGTCCTTGGTCTGCGACGAGAATTTCGGGTCGGGAACTTTGACGGACAAAACAGCCGACAAGCCTTCACGGCAGTCTTCGCCCTGAAGTGTAACCTTTTCCTTCTTGGTGATACCGGAACTGTCGGCATAAGAAGTGATCTGGCGGGTCAGCGCACCGCGGAACCCGGCCATATGCGTGCCGCCATCGCGCTGGGGAATGTTATTGGTGAAGCACAGTACATTTTCATGATAGCTGTCGTTCCACCACATCGCCACTTCGACGGTAATGCCATCCTTCTCGCCACGGATGGCGACAGGATTGCTGACCAGCGGCTTTTTCGAACGGTCGAGATAGCGCACGAAGGCTTCGAGGCCGCCGTCATACAGCATTTCTTCCTGGCGGATATCGGACTTGCGTTTGTCAGTCAGCAGAATGCGCACGCCGGAATTGAGGAAGGCGAGCTCGCGCAGGCGATGCTCCAGCGTTCCATAATCGAACTCGACCTGGGTAAAGGTTTCCGTGCTGGGCAGAAAGGTGATCTCCGTGCCGGAGCGGCCTTGATAATCGCCAGTCACGGCCAGCGGTGCATCGGCAACGCCATGGGTGAAGCTCATTTCATGAACCTTTCCATGACGGCGGATCTTCATGGAAAGCTTGACGGACAGCGCATTGACTACAGAGACACCAACGCCGTGTAGACCGCCGGAGACCTTGTAGGAATTCTGGTCGAACTTACCGCCCGCGTGCAGCTGGGTCATGATGACTTCGGCGGCCGAAATGCCTTCGCCGGTATGTATGTCGGTGGGAATACCGCGTCCGTTGTCGGTCACGGTCACTGAGCCATCTGCGTTCAGCGTCACCGTGACGATATCGGCATGACCGGCAAGTGCCTCGTCAATGGCGTTGTCGACGACTTCATAGACCATATGATGCAGGCCGGACCCATCATCCGTATCACCGATATACATGCCGGGACGTTTGCGGACAGCATCGAGGCCTTTCAGCACCTTGATGGAGTCAGCACCATAGGCAGTGCTGGCGGCATTTGCTTCATCGGTTGTTTCAGTCATTCAGCGATCTTTCCAGTGTCATAAGCAATATGCGTGGCCGCAACAAAAATTATGGCGAATCACACACGTTGGCACTTTCCGACTATAGGGATTTTGCGGCGACTTCCAAATCGCAGCTATGAAATTCAGCAGGCTTCCACGGGATTTCCAGGGTTTTGACGGTCCCGCTCGCTTCTGCTGAGGAGTGCGTTGAGATCTTCTATCACATCGGGCGACAAGGTGCGAATCATCCCTGCAAGCCGGTTGGCAAAAGCGGTATGGGCAGCAGGCAGACCAGCGGTATCCAGCGTCACCCTGGGATGGGAAAGGCCCGCTATTGCAAACAGGTCATCGGCCTCATCCCATATGATGTTGAAATAGCCGGCAATGCGCTGCAAGAGGTCGAAACTCGGCTTGCCGCGCCGTCCGTGCTCGAGCGCCGAAAGATAGGCTGGCGTCACGCCAATCGCCTTGGCCATGTCTTTCTGGCTCACGCCCTTGCGCTCCCGAAGCCCACGCACCGCATCGCCGAAGGGTGTCATTGTCCATCCCCACCAACTCTCTCTCCACCCCGGCGCGCCAAGCGGACGTAAAGCGCGCCCTCCCCGCCATGATGAGGAGCCGCTGGCTCATGGGAGGAAATCAGGTAGCGAAACTCCGATTTGGAAAACCATAGCGGCACCGCTCGTTTCAAGGCGCCTTCGCTGCCCATCGAACTGCCCTTGCCGGTGATGATCAAGACGTGCCGAAGTCCACGCTCATGGGCGCGCACCAGAAATTCCAACAGGATCGCATGGGCCTCGCTCTGGAACAGTCCGTGCAGGTCGATGCGGGCTTCCAGCTTGAGCTTGCCACGCGACAGCTTGCGCTTGACGGGACGCTCCAGCGGATGGTGGAGGCCGGAGGGCTTCTTCGGCTCAGGCTTTGCGGCAGAACTTTCGAGCGAGGCACGCATGGCGGCAAGGCCGGGTTCCAACACTTTAGACGCTTCCAATTCTGTCAAGGCGTCTTCAAAGGCAGTCAATTCTTCCAGGCGACCGGCCATGGGTCGGGTGGTGCGTGCCACCTTGCCCCACAAAATACGGTCTTCCGTACTGATCCTGTCCCTGCCCGCCATCAACCAAACCTCGACTCGACCCTTTTAGCGGCCTGTTTCGGGATCAGGATATAGAAATCCGCGTCGTTGCGCACCGCCCCGGCAAGATTTCCTGCTTCATCGCCAGAGCCGGTAAAGATGTCGCCGCGCGCCGGTCCGACAATCGCCGAGCCCGTATCGAGCGCCAGCATCAACCGCGCAAAAGGCTTGCCGCTATCCAAACCCATCGGGTCTTGGGACGTCAGGGTTTGGGAATGAATGAAAAACGGGAAGCCGAATGTATGGATCGTCCGGTCCACTGCCAGGGATCGTCCCGCCACCAGTGGCACTTTCGCCGCCGCGATAGGACCGCGCGACAGGTCACCGACCTCAGCTTCACGGAAAAAGATATAGGAGCGATTGTGCCACAAGACTTCATCGACCTGATCGGGATGAGACGCGAGCCAGGAGCGGATCGCTTGCATCGACATCGCCTCGGCAGAAATTTCACCGCGCTTTAGCAGCAACCCGCCAATACCGGAAAAAGGATGACCCGCCTTGGCGGCATAGGTAATCCGTCCAACCCGCCCATCCGCATAACGCAGCCGTGCGGCACCCTGGACATGGACGAAAAACACATCGACTTTCGATTTCGCCCAGGCAATTTCCAGCCCGCATCCCTCCAAAAAGCCCTGGTCGATGGCCTGACGATCCGGATAACAGGTTATGCCGGACTCGCTCTTGCGTGCGAACACATAGGACGGATCGATGTTTTCAGGCCGGTTTTGATCATCAAGATCGATCAAATCGTCAGGTCGGCGGTAAAAGGGAAAGCGGTAGAGATCGTCGGGATAATCGGAAACCTCGATATCCGGCTCGTAAAAAGCCGTAACGAAACCCGCCTTCCCATTCGTGCATACTACGCGGAAAACCTGGCATTCGTCTTCCAGCAGGCGCCGCAATGCGTCGCCGTCTACTCGCGGTAAAGCCGCTGCCTTTTCAAGCAGCGGCACGAGATCCTGTGCGGTCAAGCCCAACTGGCCGGGCCGGTAAGGCTTGACCGTGGTCAGATAATCCAGGCAATCGGCCATGGCCGGCAAAAGCGCCGAGGGATCATCCGCGTCCCAGCCGGGGAGTTGGTCGAAACCAACAGGCTCCAGCCGAAACTTGGTCGCTTCACCACTCATTGGTCGGATTCGGTGGCGATCAGCTTCCAGTTCGGATCGCGTGAGCGCGTGTCGCGGGCAAAGGTCCAGATATCGTTGACATCGCCAACCGATTCCGCATCTCCCTCGATCACTGCGCCTTGACTGTCATAGGTCGCGGAAATCAACTGGCTGACGAGGCGGACAGTGATCTGGACTTCCTGGCCTCGGACTTCCGCACCGGTGATTTCCGCCTTGTCGATACCAACAAAGGTTGACTTCATCACTTCGCCGCGCTGTTCGCGCTCCGTAATGGCCGTGTCGAAACCGTCATAGACCTCACGCGACAGCAGATCCTTCAAACTCTTCCTGTCGCCAGCGGCAAAGGCAGTGACGATCATTTCATAAGCCATGCGCGCACCGTTGAGGAATTCCTTCGGCACAAAGCTCGGATCAACCTCCACGACCTGGCGCAATTGCTGGTTCAGCGGGGTGCCAACCGGGGCATAGGCGTCGATTGCCGTCTGGCGTTCCTCGCCATCGGCCTCGTCGCGTCGGGGTAAAGTCACGACCCGCGCATCTTCCGCTGCTGGAGATGTAGCGTCCGGACGTCCAGCGAAAGGATCTTTCGGTGGCTTTTCATTGCCAGTGCGACGTCCCAATACGCTACGCAGCTGCCAGAAAATCAGGACCGCAGCCACCAGAAAGAAGAGAGTCACAAAATCATTAGAACCCATTGCCACCGCACCGCTGTTTAATTTGAAGCTTTCTCACTCCATATAGTCTGCCTGCATGCTGCATTCAAATAGCCGATGCCACTTCTTTAGAGTCTCACGATAATCGTTTAAAGGAAACCAAATGCGACTGACCGCCCTTTTCCTGTTGCTACTGCCTTTGATGGAGATCGCCGGCTTTGTCCTGGTCGGGCAATGGCTGGGTGTTCTGCCCACGCTGGCGCTGGTGATCGGCTCCAGTCTGCTCGGCCTGCTGGTGCTCCGCAGCCAGGGGATCAGCCTCGCCCAGCGCCTGCGCCGTCCACGTTCGGGCGATCCGGAACGAGCGGCCAAAGGCGTCCTGAGTGGCACGGCACAGATGTTCGGCGGGCTGCTGCTGATATTGCCGGGCTTCATCACGGATATTCTTGGCCTGCTGCTCCTGGTGCCAATGGTGCGCTCTGCGCTTTGGAAGATCATCAGCCCAAGACTTGTCTTCGTGCAGCGCGGCGGGCGGGGACCTGGCTGGCAAAAGCGGCCAGGCGGACCGTCGTCATCAGGACCAGGGCCGGCAAAAGCGGAGGACATCATCGATCTCGATGAAAAGGATTATCAAAGGCACAATCCCAACGGCTCCTCTCCGTGGACCCGGTTGCCAGGGGATGAGGGCAAGGGATGAGTGCCAATGGGTGAGCGCCAGGGGTGAAAGGCTTGTAAGGCCCACCTTGAAATGATAGATGGCCTCGAACCATAAAAGCCTTGAGGAACCCCAATGGCCAATGAAAACAGCAATGGGGCGGAGAGCCCGTCCCTGAATATCCTTGCACAATATATCAAGGATCTGTCCTTCGAAAATCCGGGTGCGCCGCGCTCGCTCCAGGCCCGGGACAAGGCCCCTTCGATCAACATCAATGTCAATGTCAACGCCAACCCGCTGTCGGACAATGATTTCGACGTGGTCCTGTCGCTGACCGCCGAAGCGCGCGACGACGATAAAGTGGTTTTTGCAGCCGAACTGGTTTATGGCGGCGTCTTCCGCATCACCGGTTTCCCCCAGGAACACATGCTGCCGGTGCTGTTCATCGAATGCCCGCGCCTGCTCTTCCCGTTTGCACGCCAGATCATCGCCGATGCCACGCGCAATGGCGGTTTCCCGCCGCTGATGATTGACCCCATCGATTTTGCACAGATGTTTGCCCAGCGCTTTGCCGAGGAGCAGGGTCGGGTCAACTGATCCTTGCGTCATCCCGCTGTTTTTTAAGCACAAAAAAGCCCGGTCGATCCGGGCTTTTTTTATGCCGAATAAGGCGATGACGATTATTCGACTTGATTGTAATGCGCCCAGATCGCCTTCTGGCCAAGCCGCTTGACCAGGGCTGCATGGCGTTCCTGCTCAACCTCGGTTAGACGCGGCGCCAGTGTTTTCGGACGGGCGGCAATTTCGACCGTCACATTGCTATCCTGAGTGCGGGATCGCTTGTCGCTGTTTCCAGACTGCTCAAGACCGAAGGTCGCCTGGCGGCCGCCCAGCATTTCGATATAGACTTCAGCCAGAAGTTCGGAATCGAGCAAGGCGCCATGCTTGGTGCGATGAGAATTGTCGATACCATAGCGTCGGCAAAGCGCATCGAGCGAGTTTGGACCCATCGGGTGTTTGCGCCGCGCCAGAGACAAGGTATCGACGACATGCTCCGGCCCAACCGGCGGGCGACCCAACCGCTCAAACTCGGCATTGATAAATCCCATGTCGAATGTGGCATTATGCGCCACCCATTTTGCGCCATCGAAAAAAGCGACCAGATCCTCGACAATATCGGCGAAGACCGGCTTGTCCTTCAAAAACTCCGGTGTAATGCCGTGAACCGCCAAGGCATCCGGGTGAATGGCCCGGTCGGCAGGATTGATATAGACATGAAAACTACGGCCGGTCGGGAAATGATTGAACAATTCGATACCACCGATTTCAATCACCCGGTCCAGCTTGCTTTCCAGTCCGGTGGTTTCCGTATCGAAAACGATTTCCCGCATCATTGCTCCAGTGTTTGATTTTGTGTTTAGTTTTGGCTGGTAGCAGATCGCTATTCCGACGCCACGCCAATTTCCATATTCCCAGAAAAACTTTGGCGGTTCGATGTCAGGTTTCACCGCGCAGCGTGGAAACGACGGCTTTCACCTGTGCCTGTGCCACCTTAAGGCCTTGTCCGGTGTCAATCACGAAATCCGCGCGGGCGCGCTTTTCGGCATCCGGCATCTGCCGAGACAGAACCAGTGCCAGCTTTTCTTCGCTCCAGCCCGGTCGCGCCAGAACCCTACGCCTTTGAGTATCGGCATCGCAACTGACGACAACGACCTTATCAAGTCGTTTTTCTCCGCCTGTTTCAAACAGCAGTGGAATATCGAAAACAACCAGATCGGCGCCCGCCAATTCCTGATCTTCCAGAAAGTCCTGTTGCCTGTCACGCACCAGCGGGTGAACGATTGCCTCAAGCTGCTTAAGTTTACCCGGATTCTGAGCCAGAGTCCGACTGAGAATTTCCCGATCTACGACTCCAGAAACAACCGCTTCAGGAAACACCGCGCCGATCGGAGCGACCGCATCACCCCGGTACAAGTCATGCACGGCGGCATCGGCATCATAGACCGGCACACCTTCCTGACGAAAAAAATCTGCCGTCGTTGTCTTGCCCATGCCAATCGAGCCGGTCAAACCAATGCGGATCATGGCTGCTTCTCCAGATCGGCAATCAACAACTGGCGTAACTCATCCGTCACCTGTGGCCGGACGCCGAACCATTTTTCAAATCCGGGTACCGCCTGATGCAAAAGCATACCCAGACCATCCACCGTGGCAAAGCCCGCCGCCCTCGCCTGCCGCAGCAGACCGGTTTCCAGCGGCGTGTAGACGATATCCGTTACCAAAGCGCCGGGAGAAAGCTTGTCCCAGTCGATTTGTGGAACATCTTCGCCATTCATACCCAGAGACGTGGTGTTGACCAGAAGTTCCGCGCTAAGCACAACATCCTGCAACTCCTCTCTTCCATGCGCCTGGACGGCAGCACCAAAATGATCTGCCAGATCCTGCGCTCGCGCCAGGGTCCGATTGACCACATGAACATGCTGCAATCCGCGATCCAGCAGTCCCTGGATGATCGCCCGACTGGCACCACCGGCCCCCAGCACAACAGCCTTGCGTGCCTTGTCCCAGCCCGCATATCCCTGATCCAGATTGGCTAGAAAACCGTAAACATCGGTATTGGTGGCATGAATAAGCCCATTTTCAAGCCAAAGCGTATTGGCAGCCCCAAGCTGCCTCGCCACCATGTCAGGAACATCTGCTATCTGAAAAGCAGCCTCTTTATGCGGAATGGTAATGTTACCACCGAGATAGCGGGTCTTGCCTGTTTTCAGTCTGGCGAAGAAATCTGCGATGTCTGCCGGCTGGATCTCCAGTTTCTCATAGCCACCCGCGAGACCGTGCTGCTGAAGCCAATATCTATGGATAACAGGCGAACGCGAATGCTTGATTGGATAGCCGGCAACAAAGGCGCCCTTCAGAAATGTTTCACGTGAATCATGCATGCACAATATCCAATTCGCGCAGTTTCTCCATCAGAGGCAAAAGCGGCACGCCGACGATGGTAAAATAGTCCCCGACGATATCCGAAAACAACTGCACGCCCAAGCCTTCGATCTGGTAGCCACCAACGCTTTTCAGGACCGCCTCGCCTACCTGTTCAAGATAATCGTCCAGAAACGTCTCACTGAATATCCGCATCGTCATCCGGGCCTGGGAGACATGCCGCCAGATCACCTCACCCTGTTTCGCGAGTGCCAGCGCGCTATAAAGCACATGGGTTTCACCCCGCAGGCTGAGCAATTGGTGACGAGCCGAGAGGAGATCCTTTGGCTTGTGATAGATCCGTTCGCCCAGAGCCAAAACCTGATCGCCGCCGATCACAAGACCACCCTGCGCGTGGCGGCTCACGGCCAAAGCCTTTTCGCAGGCCAATACCTGTGCCAGTTCTAGTGGCGACACGTGCTGGTGCTCGGCCCGACCTTCGATTTCGCGTTCATCGATATCGGGTGCCATAGCCGTGAAGCGCAAACCAGCCTGCTCCAGCAATTGCCGTCGGAAAGGGCTGGTCGATGCAAGAATAACGGGAATTGTCATGATTGCCTCAACTTTAAAAAACCATCCGGCATTAGCGCGGCTTGGCACGCAGCGCAATGATTGCCGCCGCTGTCTCTTCAATTGATCGCCGCGTCACATCTATCACCGGCCAATTGTGACGCGCACATAGCGAACGGGCATATTTCAATTCTTCTGCAATGCTCGCCCTGTCCGTATAATCGCTTGGATCGAAGCCGCTGACAGTGCCCAATTCACGATGGCCCCGAACTTGTGAAATCCGATCAGACGTCGCGATCAATCCAACGATCAATGGCCCTTTTGCTGCGAGCAGCGATTCGGGTAAGGGCGAGTCTGGCACGATAGGAATATTGGCGGTCTTAATGCCACGATTGGCGAGATAGATACTGGTCGGGGTTTTCGAGGTACGACTGATCCCGACCAGAACGACATCGGCCTGATCGTAATCCTCGGCCATCTGGCCGTCATCGTGATCCATGGTGTAATTCAGCGCTTCGATACGCGCAAAATAATCGGCATTCATCACATGCTGGGCCCCCACGCGACGGCGGGCCAATGGACCAAGATAGGCCTGAAACGTCCCGATAATAGGCTCAAGCACGTTCACGCTGGGTACACCGATCTCGATACAACGCCGGTCGATGAAGTCCGCCAGTTCCGGATCGACGATTGTGTAAAGAACGATACCGGGCTCCTTATCGATCGATTGGAGCACAGCATCGGCCTGCCGGCGGTTCCGCACCAGTGGATAGACATGCTCGATCGGATTGGAATGCTGAAACTGAACCGCTGCTGCCCGTCCAGCCGAGATCAGGGTTTCTCCTGTTGAGTCAGAAATCAGGTGTAGATGAAAGAAGTTTTTTCTGTTCTCCACGCTATCCTGACCCTGCTGTTGATAGACCTGTAGAAATCGGCCTCACTTTCCCCCTGGCTTTTCACCCTGGGGATATCAGCCGGTTTTTCCACAGCACTAACCCGTTCAGCGTCGTTTTCACAGGCCCTGTGCATAAGGTGGCTGATTTTTATCTGTTCAGCCGACATCCCCAATCCATCCACAGGCCGATCTCCTCTTTACGCTATCCTTATCATTTTGATTTTGATTGGTTTTTTTTGATATCTCGATATAATTATCCAAATTGCCCCCAACCCACTCCCCGCCGCACGCGCTCGCGCCTTAAAACATCGTTAATCTGTGCACTGTCTTTAACCCTTGCTACTCACAGACTCTTAGAAATAGAAAAAAAAAAGATCTCTCTTTTTATAATTTGAAAGGCATGACTTTGAGCGCTGAAAACCGTAAAGTTCTGAAAGTGCTCGAAGGCAAGAGCCTTTCACCACCGCCAATCTGGCTAATGCGTCAGGCTGGCCGTTATCTTCCCGAATATCGTCAAACGCGGGCACAGGCCGGAAGTTTCCTCGATCTCTGTTATTCACCGGAACTGGCGACGGAAGTGACGCTCCAGCCAATCCGCCGTTACGCATTCGATGCTGCCATTCTGTTTTCCGACATTCTCGTCATTCCCGATGCCTTGAGTCGAAACGTCACCTTCACCGAAGGCAAAGGCCCTGAAATGACGCCGATCACCGCCGATGAGATTCTGGCTTTACCGGAACAATCGGTTTTCCCGCATCTGAACCCGGTGATTGAAACAGTGTCGCGATTGCGCCAGACATTGCCGGATGAAACCACTCTGCTCGGATTTTGCGGTGCCCCCTGGACCGTCGCAACCTATATGATCGCCGGCCACGGCACCCCGGACCAGGCCCCAGCCCGCCTGTTTGCCTATCGTCATCGCCAGGCTTTCTTACGGCTTCTGAATTATCTCGCCGATCTTTCTGCCGAATATTTAGAGGCTCAGATCGATGCTGGTGCAGATGCCGTGCAAATCTTCGATTCCTGGGCTGGGGTTCTGGGCGAAGAGGAATTTGCGGATTTTTGCGTCAAGCCAGTCAAACGGATCATCGACAAACTCCGTCTCAGCCGTCCCGATGCGAAAATCATCAGTTTTGCAAAAGGGGCTGGAACGCTCCTGAAGGATTACCGTCGCCAGACCGGAGCGGATGCAATTGGACTGGATTGGAGTGTGCCTTTGTCCTTTGCCGCCGAGTTGCAAAAAGACGGACCTGTTCAGGGTAATCTCGATCCGATGCTGGCGGTTGCCGGTGGCCAAGCAATGCGCGATGGCATAGACAGGATCCTCGATCGGCTTGGCTCCGGTCCGCTGATCTTCAATCTGGGCCATGGGATTACGCCACAAGCCGATCCGGAAACGGTGCGAGAGCTCGTGCAGCATGTCAGGCAGAGGGTGCAATGAGATGAATGGCAGGCAAAGCGGAGAAACGACGGGCAAGACCGCACGCTTGCGGGCCTTGGTGGCCCTTGCCATTTTTTGCCTGATCGCGATTGCCTTGTTTTGGGCCGGTCCCGATCAATCCTATCTCTGGATAAAGGCCTTGCATGTCATCGCGATCATCTCCTGGATGGCAGGCCTGCTCTATATGCCGCGGCTTCTGATCTACCATTTCGATGCACCAAAGGGATCACTCCAGGCCGAGACATTTGCGGTTATGGAGCGTCGCCTGATGAATGTGATCATGCGGCCGGCCATGGCTCTGTCCTGGATTCTGGGTCTCTACCTCGCCTGGTCGGTTTTCGGATTCCAGGGCGGATGGCTGCACGCAAAATTGGCTGCGGTTGTCTGTCTCACCCTCGCCAACGAATATCTCGGCATGGCCACGAAATCCTTTGCCAAAGGCGAATATTTGAAAACCCCGCGATTTTGGCGGGGTTTCAATGAAATCCCGACAGTGCTGATGATCGTGATTGTCATTCTGGTCATTGTAAAACCCTTCTAAACCGGGGTTCCCACTGACAAGTTGACCGAAATGTGAATGAAATTTCCGCCGCCTCTTGCGGCGCGCCCTATGAATCGCTATTTTCCCTTTACCCCTCTTCATGGCATGCATTTCTCGTATTCGCCGGTCTCGCTGGCAGAACCGAATTTATCCCCCGCACGCCTTCCCCAACAGTTTTAAATTATGGTCCCCTTCATGGCTGAAATGAAGCTACAAGAACTCAAGAGCAAATCGCCAACCGATCTGCTGGCCTTTGCGGAATCGCTTGAGGTCGAAAATGCCAGCACGATGCGCAAACAGGAATTGATGTTTGCCATTTTGAAAATGCTGGCCAGCCAGGATGTCGAGATCATTGGTGAAGGCGTTGTCGAAGTCCTGCAAGATGGCTTCGGTTTCATGCGCTCGGCCAATGCCAACTATTTGCCGGGTCCGGACGACATTTATATTTCGCCATCGCAGATCCGCCGGTTTTCACTGAAGACCGGTGATACCGTTGAAGGTCCGATCCGCGGACCCAAGGAAGGCGAACGTTATTTCGCGCTGCTGAAAGTCAATACGATCAATTTCGAGGATCCGGAAAAGATCCGCCATAAGGTTCACTTCGATAACCTGACGCCGCTCTATCCGAATGAGCGGTTCAAGATGGAACTGGAGATCCCAACCTCCAAGGATCTTTCGTCGCGGGTCATCGATCTGGTTGCACCACTTGGCAAAGGCCAGCGCGGTTTGATCGTCGCCCCACCAAGGACCGGTAAAACCGTCCTCCTCCAGAATATCGCTCATTCCATTACCGCCAACCATCCGGAATGCTATCTGATCGTTCTTCTGATCGATGAACGTCCTGAAGAAGTGACGGATATGCAGCGTTCCGTCCGGGGCGAAGTCGTTTCCTCGACCTTTGACGAGCCGGCCGTGCGCCACGTTCAGGTCGCTGAAATGGTCATTGAGAAGGCCAAGCGGCTGGTTGAGCACGGTCGTGACGTTGTCATCCTGCTCGATTCCATTACTCGCCTTGGCCGCGCCTATAACACCGTCGTTCCCTCTTCTGGCAAGGTCCTGACGGGTGGTGTGGATGCCAATGCGTTGCAACGCCCCAAGCGCTTCTTCGGCGCAGCGCGTAATATCGAAGAAGGCGGATCGCTGACGATTATCGCAACGGCATTGATCGATACCGGCAGCCGTATGGACGAAGTGATCTTTGAAGAGTTCAAAGGCACCGGCAATTCGGAAATCGTGCTTGACCGCAAGGTCGCCGACAAGCGTATCTTCCCGTCCATGGATATTCTGAAATCCGGAACGCGCAAAGAAGACCTCCTTGTGCCGCGTCAGGATCTGCAGAAGATCTTTGTTCTTCGCCGGATTCTCGCCCCAATGGGAACAACCGATGCAATCGAATTCCTGATCGACAAATTGAAACAGACCAAGACCAATGGCGATTTCTTCGAGTCGATGAATACCTGATCGCTATCGCTTTCTTAAGCCGGATTCATAGTTTCAACCTCCGACCGCAAGGTCGGGGGTTTTGCATTTAAAGCATACTGGTAATTATGAGAAATTTGAAAAGCGTCCTGGTGGTGTTAGATGCCTTTCAAGTTAAAGGAGTGAGTTCAGGCAATGGCTGGCGATACAATTTTTGCCCTCTCGACTGGATCGCTTCCGTGCGGTGTAGCGGTCATTCGGCTATCGGGTCATAATGTCAAAGCGGTTCTAACAGAACTCTGTGGGATTGTTCCTGAACAACGCAAGGCCACGTTACGATCGATTCGTAACCGTGATGGACTGGTGATCGATCGCGGACTGGTGCTTTTCTTCGCTGGCCCCACCTCGTTCACTGGTGAGGACTGTGGGGAGCTGCATGTTCATGGAAGCCGCGCTGTGGTCAGCAGCTTGATTTCAACGCTGGCGTCGTTCTCTGCTTGCCGGATTGCGGAACCAGGTGAGTTTTCCAGACGGGCTTTTGAAAACGGTAAGCTTGATTTGGTCGAAATTGAAGGCCTGGCTGATCTGCTGGCAGCGGAAACAGAAATGCAGCGGCGGCAAGCTCTCGCCCAGGCCAGCGGTAACGCAACCGGTATCTATGAGAGCTGGCGTGAAAAATTGATCTATGGCCGAGCAATGATCGAGGCCGAGTTGGATTTTGCCGATGAAGGCGACATTCCCGGATCGGTGTCTGATCAAGTATGGGATAGCGTTAGGGACCTCCGCACGCAGATTTCCGCAGCTATTGCCGATGACCGGCGAGGTGAAATCATTCGTGATGGTTTTAATGTGGTGATTGCTGGGCCTCCTAATGCTGGCAAGTCGAGCCTCATCAATGCACTTGCCGGTCGGGACGTTGCAATTGTGACCCATTATGCCGGGACGACGCGGGACATTCTCCAGTGTGATATAGACCTTGAAGGATATGTCGTTCGCTTGTATGACACCGCCGGTATTCGAGAGACCGAAGAGGTCATCGAACAGGAAGGTATACGGCGGGCATTGCGCAAGGTCGAAGAAGCCGATCTCGTTTTGTTGCTTGATGACATTTCATCTCCAGGCCAGACAATCAATATTGTTTCGGTTCCGGTTGTCACCATTGGGACAAAAGTTGATCTTCTGACAGCGAGTGAAGGGATAGATCGAGATCTCGTCATTTCGACTTACGTTCGTGATGATGTGGATAGGGTTCGAAGCGTCATTCTCGATTCGATTCGGAAACGGTTTGGTCATACGGAATCAGTGATCCCAAGTCGTTTACGTCATATCGAATGTCTGAGAGACGCTCTTTCTTTCATTGATGAAGCTTCGAATAGCCGACTGAACTTGGAAATTAGAGCGGACTTCCTGCGTTTGGCAAGTGATGCGCTGGGTCGTCTAGTTGGACGTATCGATACCGAAACGCTTTTGGGTAAAATCTTTTCGGAATTTTGCGTCGGAAAATGATTCACGTGAAACATTGGTGGTCGAGATGAAAATGATGCCGCGGCGATTTGATGTGATTGTGATTGGCGGCGGGCATGCCGGCAGCGAAGCGGCCTATGCGAGTGCGCGACTTGGTGCAAAAACCTGCCTTGTAACGCATCGACGCGATACGATTGGTGTTATGTCTTGTAATCCGGCCATTGGCGGTTTGGGCAAAGGGCATCTTGTCCGGGAGATTGATGCACTGGGCGGACTCATGGGCAGATGTGCTGACGCCTCCGGTATTCAGTTCCGGTTGCTGAACCGAAAAAAGGGACCGGCTGTGCGAGGGCCGAGAACTCAGGCTGACCGGAAGCTTTATCGTCAAGCCGTACAGAATGTACTTTTCAACCATCCGCAGCTCGAGATCATTGAAGGGGACGTGTTCGATCTTGATGTCGAAAATGACACCGTTAAAGGGGTCATTTTGGCAGACGGGCAAAGCCTGTCCAGCGCATCAGTGATATTGACCTCCGGTACTTTTTTGCGCGGTCTCATCCATATTGGACAGACAAAAATTCCGGCCGGACGTGTGGGGGAAGCCCCGTCACTTGGTTTGAGTGCGACATTGGGACGGTTGGGGCTAAGGCTGGGTCGTTTGAAAACCGGAACTCCGGCCAGGTTGGATGGTAGAACCATCAATTGGTCGCAGCTCGAAATGCAGGCGGCTGATGAGCAACCGGTCCCGTTCTCTTTCATGACCGACCACATTACCAATCCGCAGATCGAATGTGGAATCACTCGAACCACTGCCGCAACCCACAAAATCATTCGAGATAATATTCATCTCTCTGCCATGTATTCCGGGCAGATCGAAGGCGTCGGTCCACGCTATTGTCCGTCGATTGAGGATAAGATTAGCCGGTTTGGAGATCGGGATGGCCATCAGGTTTTTCTGGAGCCTGAGGGATTGGATGACCACACAGTCTATCCAAACGGTATATCGACCTCTTTGCCTGAGTCTGTGCAGAAGGAGTTCATGAGAACCTTGCCGGGTTTGGAAAATGTGACGATTCTCCAGAGTGCTTACGCAATCGAATATGACCACATAGATCCGCGTGAGTTGTCGGGGAGCCTCGAATTGAAGCGGTTGAATGGTCTTTATCTTGCCGGGCAGATCAACGGAACGACTGGTTATGAGGAAGCTGCGGCACAAGGTCTGGTGGCTGGACTGAATGCCGCGCGCGCCGCGGGTGGCCAGGATGTGGTAAATTTCAGCCGGGCCCAATCATATATTGGCGTGATGATTGATGATTTGATCAGCCATGGTGTGACTGAACCCTACAGGATGTTTACCTCCCGTGCCGAGTTTCGTTTGTCGCTTCGGGCTGATAATGCCGATATCCGTTTGACGCCGATTGGTATTGAACTTGGATGTATTGCTTCAGACCAGGAGAAACGATTTAAGCACTACCAGCATCAGATTGATGAAACGATTAATTTGCTTGAGTCGAGAAAACTGACACCCAACGAAGCCGCCGCCGTTGGCATTCCAGTTAACCAGGACGGTCGGCGACGCGCTGGGCTTGAGCTTTTGGCCTATCCCGATATTTCGATTGCCGATCTCTCGCGGATTTGGCCTGACTTTTGCGCCCTGGATAATAAGGTTGCGGGTGCTGTCGAAATTCATGCGACCTATGCTGTCTATATGGATCGACAGAATGCCGATATTGCCGCAACCAAACGAGATGAAGACAGGCTGATTCCTAAGGAGTTCGATTATGCGACGCTGTCGGGCCTTTCCAATGAGCTGAAACAAAAATTGGAAAAGATCCGTCCTGAGAACCTTTCCCAGGCTGCCAAAGTTGAGGGCATGACCCCAGCGGCTATTTCTCTGCTTATTGCTTTCTTGAACAAAGGTGTGTTGCGACATGTCGGCTGATGCAATGTCCGCGAGTCTCTTTCAGCGGCTTACCGGCCTACGTGTTTCACGTGAAACATACGAAAAACTGGACCACTTCGTTGATCTGTTTGGAAAGTGGTCCAAGGTCATCAATCTTGTTGCCAACTCCACGAAAGATCAGGTCTGGCACAGGCACGTCGTTGATAGCGCGCAGCTATTTAAACTTCGCCCGAACCCTCAGCATTGGATTGACTTGGGAAGCGGTGGCGGATTTCCAGGTGTGATTACTGCGATTTTATTGACGGAAACGAGCGGCGGCTGGGTTGATTTGGTCGAGAGCAATAACAAAAAAGCAGCTTTCCTCCGCATGGCTCTGATGGAAACCGGCGCCCGAGGCAGGGTTCATCCCGTGCGAATCGAGGAGGCACATAAAAGTTTGTCGGATTGCGATTTAATTTCGGCACGAGCGCTTGCGGATCTCGATCTTCTTTTCTCTTATGCGTCTCCTTGGGCCGAAAAAAACAAAGATCTTAATTTTCTCCTGCATAAAGGCCGGGATTATCAGCTGGAAGTTAACAATGCGCGTGACCGATGGACGTTTGATCTGGTAATACATCCTAGTGTGCTTGAAGCCGACTCTGTCATCCTGGAAGTGAGCGGACTTGCACGATCAAAGTAAGATCAGTCAGGTGACCTCATGCCCTACGAGAAGAACCGGATCATAACCATTGCCAATCAAAAAGGCGGTGTCGGTAAGACCACGACCGCTATTAATCTTGCAACCGCATTGGCTGCGATTGGCGAAAGAGTATTGATCGTCGATCTCGATCCCCAAGGTAACGCAAGCACGGGTTTAGGAATTGACCGCCGTGACCGAAAATTGTCCTCCTATGATTTATTAATTGGAAGCCATAGCGTTTCCGAAACGGTTATCGATACGGCTGTGCCTAATCTGTCGATTGTCCCCTCCACCCTCGATTTGTTGGGGCTTGAGATGGAAATCGCCCAGAAAGCGGATCGCGTATTTCGCTTGAAAGCTGCCTTACAGTCGCAAGATGGATTGGCCTATTCCTATGTCCTGGTCGATTGCCCCCCGTCTTTTAATTTGCTGACAATGAACGCCATGGCTGCGGCGCATTCTATTCTGGTGCCTCTTCAATGTGAGTTTTTTGCGCTGGAAGGTCTTAGTCAATTGCTTGAAACGATTGGCCAAGTCAGGCGCAACGTTAATCCCACCTTGGATATCCAAGGTATTGTGCTGACAATGTTCGATTCGCGGAACAATCTTGCCCAACAGGTGGTGACAGACGTCCGCAGCCATTTGGGCGAAAAGGTTTATCACACGCTCATTCCGCGCAATGTAAGGGTCTCGGAAGCGCCGTCCTATGGCAAGCCGGCTATTCTTTACGACCTGAAATGCGCAGGCAGTCAGGCTTATCTGCAGTTGGCGTCAGAGGTTATCCAGAGGGAGCGGCAACGTCGCGCGGCTTAGATCGGCTTTCTTACACCTACGGGTGCGGTTCTGACGATTTGAATGGTGTTGACGTGGCGAATAAAAGCCTGTTCCAGCGTGAAGAGTGAACGAAGAGGTTCGTGATGAACGACGATATTTCGAAACGGCGTCTTGGTCGTGGTTTGGCCGCCTTGATTGGTGAGATGGATCAACCCGTTCCTGTCGATGAGAGCAGAGCCGTGGTCTCTGCTGACCGGATGGTGCCGATTGAGTTTGTGTCCCGTAACCCACGCAATCCTCGTCGTTACTTTGACGAAACGGTTCTGCAGGAGCTTGCTGGCTCCATTCGCCAGCACGGCATTGTGCAGCCGGTCGTGGTGCGAACGATTGGGACAGGCCGCTACGAGATCATTGCTGGCGAACGACGCTGGCGTGCAGCCCAGCTGGCGGGACTGGTGGAAATACCTGTTATTGTCCGCGATGTGGATGATCGCACAGCTCTGGAATTGGCAATTGTCGAAAACGTTCAACGCGCTGATCTCAATCCGCTCGAAGAGGCGATGGGATATGAACAACTGATTGCAGAACATGGATATACCCAGAATGATCTCGGGGAGATTATCGGCAAGAGCCGCAGCCATGTGGCCAACAGCCTGCGGCTATTGAAGCTTCCTGATCCCGTTCGCGATATGCTGGCCGATGGTTCTCTGTCCGCAGGTCATGCTCGGGCTTTGGTCTCGACGTCAGATCCGAATAGCTTGGCACGCCAGATCGTGTCCAAGGGCATGTCGGTCCGAGATGCTGAACGTCTGGCGCAAAACGACATCAAGGGTCAAGGCCAGCCAAAGCCACACGTGGTGCCCGTAAAGGATTCAGATACGGTCGCATTGGAGAGAAGCCTTTCGGACCGTTTGGGATTGGACGTATCGATTAACCACAAAGGTGGCGGTGGCCAGCTTCGAATCAATTACAAAACCCTAGAGCAGCTTGAGGAAATTTGCCGGTTGCTCGAGGCGCGCTAACGTCTGAATGGATTTTCTGCTGCCGTTTATCTATGGCATAGAGGCGAAGATCATTTTCTTTGCCATTTCCGACCTTGAAAAGATCAATAGGAGAAGCCGTTAGCGGCTCCTCCGCGCTGATTGCAGGGTAATGGCCAGCAGGGTTTGAAGCGACAGGCTGTCCTCGAGAGAGGGCTGTCGCCTGCTGGCGAGGATAGCTGCTTGTAGTCGCCGCATCTCGACTGCAAGGGCGTCGGACGGCCAATTCTTCAGAGATTTTTCAAACAGCGGCTTTCGCTTGAAGTGGATCTGACGGCCAAGCGTTTGCATGACTTGGCCAGCCTGTTGGCGCTTTTCATCCATCTCACTTCGCATGATGTCCAGTAACTGAAACTGTCGAAGGCATCCCTGAAGAACCAGAAACATCGGTGTTTTGGAGGTGGCAATTTTCTGGACGGCATGCAAGAGGGCATCAGCATTGCCAGCGAGCACGGCATCTACCGCTTCATCCGTCGAGACGGCGCTGGCATCGCCAATAATCTGCTCGACATGGGCTTCGTCAACCAGGTCATCATGCAGAGAATAGATCAGCAACTTGGATATTTCATTGCGAGAAGCCCTGCGGTCGCCTCCCAGGCTTTCGCTGAGCAGCGAACGAGCCGCAGGCGTCAATCTCTTTCCGGCAGCGCTAAATTCGGCATCAATCAACGCATTGATGGCCCGTGCATCGTCCTGATAGCAGGGAATAACCGCGATATTGCGGGCCGGTTCGGCTATTTTGCGGGTCGCTGATCCCTTTTTGAGATCCCCAGCCTCCAAGATCAGACAACTGGAGTCTGGTGGGTCCTTGGCAAGAATTTGTAGCCCATCCACCACGCTTTTTTCATTGGCGACACCTCTGATCCAGACAAGCCGGTCGCCGCCGAAGAGGCCGAGGGCATTCATTTCATCTAATAGTTTTCCCGGATCGCTCTGCAGGTCGCTGCTGTCCAGCCGAATGACCGAGAAGGGATCGTCCAGCACAACGCCAGTCGATTTGGCAATCGCTGCCGCACGTTCCGCCACAAGTCCGACATCCGGGCCGTAGACCAGGAACATCTTGTAGTGACGAACTGATTTTTGCAGAAAGCCATCGAATTCGTGTGACTTGACTTCAACCATGGGCTTCAAGTCTCTCCGCTTGGCCGTGTACCAGACAGGCAGTGCAGCAAATTTAGAGTGCTAGAGCAAAAAGCGTTTGATCAAACACATGTTGCTCTAGAGTTTGTCAGGAAAAAGTAGAATCGGTTTTTCAAAGAGACAAGCGGATTGAAGGATGGCTATAGCTTGTCTGTTTCAATGTGATCCCAAGCAACCTATAGCGCTGCGCTATTGCGATTTCAGGCGCATCCTCGCGAAGATACGCTGCTCTCCGTCTTGGCAAAGCCCGCAATTATTATTTACGAACCAGTAGGCTAGCCAAATCGGCTGAGATCAACTCCGCCAATTCTCTTGCAGCTCGGTTTTCGGCATCTCTTACAGCGCGCAGCTTGGCAAATTCCTGTGTCGGAAAATCAACCAATGCGACGGACTGGCGATGGGCGATACGCATGACGGAAAGATCACTTGCCTTCTTCAGCGTATAGTCAGCGCTGACTGTCACGCGACCCGCTGTCGCCCGGTCGGTACTTTCGTTGATCAGAACTTCCGTTGTGTCGGTATGTACGACCAGTGTGACCAGATATTCGGGATGGGCCGGTTCCCCCTGCCCGCCTGCGGCAAGGAAGATCAACCGGTTGCGAACTTCTTGCCCAACTCTGTCCGTTGCCGGGGAGAAGCCGATGGACGCCATCAACTTGCGAGTACCCTGGGCTTCGCCGTAGAGCGGTCTGACCTGGCAGCCCGCAAGGGCGCCAAGCAGGCCAACGGACGCGGCGAGAACCGCGCGACGGGATAAATTTACGCGTGAATCAGACGACAATGTTCACAATCCTCTGCGGAACCACAATGATCTTCTTAGGCGTCTGCCCTTGAAGAGCGGCTTTGACGGCATCCAGATCGAGCACCGCTTGGCTGACGGCATTCTGATCCGCATCGCGCGCAATTGTCAATTCGGCCTTCTTCTTGCCGTTGATCTGCACCGGCATGACCACTTCGTTTTCAGCCACCAATTCAGCGTCGAAAACCGGCCAGTCTGCTTGCGACACCATTCCGGAATGGCCCAACACCGCCCAGCATTCTTCGGCCAGATGCGGCATCATCGGAGCGATGATTTGGATTAGTATTTCTGTAGCGTTGCGCACCGCAGCGGCGAAGTCAGCATCGGCCTGTCCAGATGCCACCTGCGCCAGCGGCGCTGCCAGAGCATTGAGCAACTCGTAAATCCGCGCCACGGCCTTGTTGAAGGCCAGTTTGTCCAGATCGGCACCGACAGCCTGCAAGGTCTTGTGGGCAGCTTGAGAAACCGACCTGCCCGCACCATCCTTAGCCGGAGTCGATGCAGAGATTCTGAGCACTTCAGCAGCCTCGGAAACCAGCCGCCAGAGCCGCTGAACGAAGCGATGCGAGCCTTCGATACCGGCTTCCGACCAGATCACGTCGCGATCCGGTGGCGAGTCCGACAAAACGAAAAAGCGGGCGGTGTCGGCACCGTAGGAGCCCAGAATATCGTCGGGGTCGATGACGTTCTTTTTCGACTTCGACATTTTTTCAACGGAGCCGATCGTCACTTCCTCGCCGGAGGAGAGAAGGAAGGCGCGGCGTGTGCCATCGACATCCTCGACGCGGATATCCGCAGGCGCGACCCATTCGCCGTTTGCGCCACTACCAAGACGGTAGGTCTCGTGGACGACCATGCCTTGGGTAAACAGACCTTTGAAAGGCTCGCTGACGGCCACATGGCCGGTTTCGCGCATGGCACGGGTGAAGAAGCGGGAATAGAGCAGGTGCAGGATCGCATGCTCGATACCGCCGATATATTGATCGACTGGCAGCCAATGATTGGCCACAGCCGGATTGGTCGGCTTGTCTTCCCATGGTGCGGTGAAACGGGTGTAATACCAGCTGGAATCGACAAACGTGTCCATCGTATCCGTTTCACGCCGAGCCGCCTTGCCACAGCAAGGGCAGGAAACGTTGCGCCAGGTTGGGTGGCGATCCAGCGGGTTTCCAGGCACGTCAAAGGTGACGTCATCCGGCAGCTTGACCGGCAGATCCTGTTTCGGAACCGGAACAACTCCGCAGTCATCACAGTGAATAACCGGGATCGGGCAGCCCCAATAGCGCTGGCGTGATACGCCCCAGTCGCGCAGGCGGAAGTTCACCCGGCGCTCTGCGACAGGTTCATTGCCGAGCTGTGCAGCGGTGAGTTTGCCGGCAACGACATCGAAGGCTTCCTGTGTCGTCAGGCCATCCAGAAAACGGGAATTGATCATCACGCCATCGCCGTCGTAGGCGGTATCGCCGACGGTAAAGCTGGCTGCATCGCCATCCTTTGGCATCACAACAGGCACAACAGGCAGATCGTATTTGCGGGCGAAATCCAGGTCGCGCTGGTCTCCTGACGGGCAGGCGAAGATCGCGCCAGTGCCATAGTCCATCAGCACGAAATTGGCGACGTAAACAGGCAATTCCCAGTTAGGATCAAGCGGATGCTTGACCTTGATGCCGGTGTCCAAGCCCTTTTTCTCGGCGGTTTCCAGCGCAGCCAGTGAGGTCCCTGCCCTGCGGCATTCGTCGCAGAAGGCCGCAATGTCGGTGGATGTTTCGGACAGCGCCTTGGCCAGCGGATGGTCGGCGGCGATTGCCAGGAAGCTGGCACCGAACAGTGTGTCAGGGCGGGTCGTATAGACCTGCACGTCGGCAAAGCCCTGAGGGCCGGTACCGGCGGCGATCTCCCAGCGAATGGCCAGGCCTTCAGAGCGACCGATCCAGTTCTTCTGCATCAGCCGGACCTTTTCCGGCCAGTGATCCAGCGTGTCCAGGGCGTCCAGCAGATCCTGGGCGAAATCGGTGATCTTGAAGAACCATTGGGTCAGTTCGCGTTGCTCGACCAGCGCACCGGAGCGCCAGCCACGGCCATCGATCACCTGTTCATTGGCCAGAACCGTTTGATCGACCGGGTCCCAGTTAACCTTGGACTGCTTGCGATAGACCAGGCCCTTTTCCATCATGTCGAGGAAGAGATATTGCTGGCGTTGGTAATATTCGACATCGCAGGTGGCGAATTCACGTGACCAGTCCAGCGACAGGCCCATGGATTTCAGCTGGGCGCGCATGGAGGCGATGTTCTGGTAAGTCCAGTCCTTGGGATGAACCTTGTTTTGCATGGCGGCGTTTTCGGCTGGCATGCCGAAAGCGTCCCAACCCATCGGATGCAACACGTTATAGCCGCGCGCGCGCTTGTAGCGAGCCACGACATCGCCCATGGCATAATTGCGCACATGGCCGATATGGATGCGGCCAGACGGGTAGGGGAACATCTCAAGTACGTAGTATTTTTCGCGAGGATCGTCGTTATCGGTCTCGAAGATTTTCGCCTCAGACCATTTTTCCTGCCAACGAGGTTCCGCATCGCGCGGATTGTAACGTTCTGTACTCATGGGATGCTACGTCCGAATTGCTTGAAAATTTGGGTGGACCTTCACCATGAAACAGCCCTAGCGTCAAGGTTTTGCGCCGGAATCGGGCCATCCTGGGACGCATTCCTTGCTGCGGTGCCGATAATGCGCTTGCAAGGCTCTTGCCTTTCGCGGCCAGTGCCGCGAAAACAGGCGTAATTTTAAAATATGGATGGCTGGCGATGACCATTGAAGAACGACTGGATGAGGTACGGACCCGGATCGCCGCTGCGGCCCGCGAAGCTGATCGGACCCCGGAGGCGGTCACGCTGGTCGCGGTTTCCAAAACCTTCGATGCGGAGGCGATCCGCCCGGTCATCCTGCATGGCCAGCGGGTGTTCGGTGAAAACCGGGTGCAGGAATCGCAGGGAAAATGGCCGCAGTTGAAGGCTGAAACGCCTGAGATCGAGCTGCATCTGATCGGGCCACTGCAATCCAACAAGGCAGCGGAAGCCGTGGCGCTATTCGATGTGATCGAAACGGTGGACCGGGAAAAAATCGCCCGCGCGCTGGCCGAGGAAATGGCCAAGCAGGGCCGGCAGCTGCGGCTTTATGTGCAGGTCAATACCGGCCTGGAGCCGCAAAAGGCGGGCATTGCCCCGCAGGACACGGTGGATTTTGTCGCCCTTTGCCGGTCGGAACTCGGCCTCGATATTGTGGGATTGATGTGCATTCCGCCAGCCGATGAAAATCCCGGGCCACATTTCGCTCTTCTGGCGAAGCTGGCCGGGCAATGCGGCGTCGAGCGCCTGTCGATGGGCATGTCGGGTGATTACGAGACAGCTATTGCCTTTGGTGCCACCAGTGTTCGGGTGGGATCGGCGATTTTCGGCCATCGCTGACAACCCGTTCAATAATCGCCGCTGGCCGTCTGCAATCAAAATAAAACCCCGGGGCGGAGCCACCGGGGTTTGAATTTTCCAACGCTGATATGCCGGATCAGTACTGATCGTCTTCTTCTTCGGGAGTGGTCGATTTCAGCGATTGCAGCTTCTTGAACACGGCATTGGCGTCGATTTCCTTTTCCTCTTCCTGGGCGTAGAAATCGAGATGTTCGGTCTGCGATGCCGATTGCAGGGTGGCGCCCAGCTCGGCAGCTGTCGGCAGCGGACGGCCCTTCGAGGCCTTTTCCACTTCCATGTCCAGATCGATCTGGCTGCACAGGCCAAGCGTCACTGGGTCCATCGGCGCGAGATTGGCCGAATTCCAGTGGCTGCGGTCGCGGATCTGCTCGATCGTGCTCTTCGTGGTGCCAACCAGCCGGGAAATCTGTGCATCCTTCAGTTCAGGATGATTGCGCACCAGCCAGAGAATGGCGTTCGGGCGGTCCTGACGCTTGGAGACCGGCGTATAGCGGGGGCCACGGCGCTTCGAATCAGGCACGCGCACCTTTGGCTCGGAAATCTTCAGCTTGTGGGCAATATCTTTTTCGCCGCGCGCGATCTCGTCGCGGGAAAGCTGGCCGGTGGCAATGGGATCAAGACCCTTGATGCCTTGTGCGGCTTCGCCATCAGCAATGGCTTTTACCTCAAGCGGGTGCAGCTTGCAGAACTGGGCGATCTGCTCGAATGACAGCGCCGTATTGTCTACGAGCCATACGGCCGTTGCCTTTGGCATAAGCAGTGTCTGGGCCATGCAATTACAATCCTTCTGTAGGTACGCGCCGTCGGGCGCGAGCCGTGGATACAACCAGAATTTCCGGGAAATCAACGGCTATATACGCCGGTTGACGCAGAAATGCAATTCTTTGAAAGACAAATGACCTTTGTCTAATTGCCGCCATGTGGCGACCTGATAAGAATTGGCAGTATGACACCTATATCATGATGCAGAGCCACTGCACCGCATCATGCCGGGTCGCATGTTGAGAGAGGTGAGGAGCTCTCCGCAGCCTGTCATGGCTGCGTCACATCAGGAGGATTTCATGTCTGCGAAGACCTATCCCGTTTTAAAGGCCGCCAAGGCCCAGGCTTTGATCGATAACGACAAATACCTGAAATGGTACGAGGAAAGCATTGAGGAGCCGGAGAAATTCTGGTCGAAACACGGCAAGCGGATCGATTGGTTCAAGCCTTATACCAAGGCCAAGAACACCAGTTTCAAGGGCAAGGTGCCGATCAAATGGTTCGAGGACGGGCTGACCAATGTCTCCTATAATTGCATCGACCGGCATCTGAAAACCCATGGCGAACGCACCGCGATCATCTGGGAAGGGGACAATCCCTATATCGACAAGCGGATCACCTATAATCAGCTTTATGACAATGTCTGCCGGCTCGCCAACGTGCTGAAGGCTCATGGCGTCAAGAAAGGCGACCGCGTTACCATCTATATGCCGATGGTGCCGGAAGCGACCTATGCCATGCTGGCGTGTTCGCGTATTGGTGCTGTGCATTCGGTGGTGTTTGGCGGTTTTTCGCCTGAAGCCCTGGCTGGCCGGATTGTCGATTGCGAATCGACCTTCGTGATCACCTGTGACGAAGGGGTGCGCGGGGGCAAGCCGGTGGCGCTCAAGGAAAATACCGATGTCGCCATCGACATTGCGGCAAAACAATATGTCATCGTCAACAAGGTGTTGGTGGTGCGTCGCACCGGCGGCAAGGTCGGTTGGGCTCCGGGGCGCGATCTCTGGTATCATCAAGAGATTGCCAAGGTGAAGCCGGATTGCCCGCCGGTGAAGATGAAGGCGGAAGATCCGCTGTTCATTCTCTACACCTCCGGCTCCACCGGCAAGCCAAAGGGCGTGCTGCACACGACCGGTGGCTATCTCGTCTATGCGGCGATGACCCACGAATATGTGTTCGATTACAAGGACGGCGAGATATTCTGGTGCTCGGCAGACGTGGGCTGGGTGACCGGCCATTCCTATATCGTTTACGGGCCGCTGGCCAATTGCGCGACGACCGTGATGTTCGAAGGCGTGCCGAATTTCCCCGACCAGGGACGGTTCTGGGAAATCATCGACAAGCACAAGGTCAATATTTTCTATACCGCGCCCACCGCCATCCGGTCGCTGATGGGGGCCGGAGACGATTTCGTCAAGCGCTCCTCGCGCTCAAGCCTGCGATTGCTGGGCTCGGTCGGTGAGCCGATCAATCCGGAAGCGTGGGAATGGTATTATAACGTGGTCGGCGACCAGCGCTGCCCGATTGTCGATACATGGTGGCAGACCGAGACTGGCGGCATTCTCATCAGCCCCCTGCCCGGCGCCACGGATCTCAAGCCCGGTTCCGCGACCCGGCCGTTCTTTGGCGTCAAGCCGGAACTGGTGGACAATGAAGGCAAGGTGCTGGAAGGGGCTGCCGATGGCAATCTCTGCCTGATCGACAGCTGGCCGGGCCAGGCACGAACGATTTACGGTGACCACAATCGCTTCGTCCAGACCTATTTCTCCACCTATAAGGGCAAGTATTTCACCGGCGACGGCTGCCGTCGTGACGAAGACGGTTATTACTGGATCACCGGCCGCGTCGATGACGTGCTGAATGTGTCCGGCCACCGTCTGGGGACTGCCGAGGTGGAATCAGCACTGGTTTCCCACCATCTGGTCTCGGAAGCCGCTGTGGTCGGTTATCCGCACGGCATCAAGGGCCAGGGCATTTATTGCTATGTGACGCTGATGGCGGGCCATGAGGGCGATGAGGAATTGCGCCAGACGCTGATTAAGCATGTCCGTTCCGAAATCGGCCCGATTGCCTCTCCCGACAAGGTTCAGTTCGCTCCCGGCCTGCCGAAAACCCGGTCCGGCAAGATCATGCGTCGTATCCTGCGCAAGATCGCCGAGGACGATTTCGGCGCGCTGGGCGATACATCGACGCTCGCCGATCCTGGCGTTGTCGATGACTTGATTGCCAACCGGCAGAACAAAGCATCCGCCTGAGGCTATTTATCTCACGCTTTGCAAAGGGGGCGGGGTCTCTCCGCCCCTTTACCAAGTCGCTCACGCATTCTCGTTGTGAACGAATAAGAAAATGAACTATCGGCTTCAATGGCAGTTCATATTACCAGCATTTTCAAGCGGAACTGGCCGGGTTTTGAATGGCACTCGTAAAGTGCAATTAAACAGACTATATGGGGGATCTTACTGTGGAACGACCCTTACCTGACCTTCGAGCCGGTCGGTGACAGGCCTCCACAGTCCATTCGAGTGTTATGGCGGGTGCGCGATGTCAGTCCTGCGCGGCGCTGTAGTAGGAGTTCCCATGGCCCGGGTAGACCAATCCGACGACTGGCGCGAAAAACACGCGCCGACAATCAGCACGTTCGAGTCGCTGGCGATCGAAGCTTTCGGCAATTTGCCGAAGGAGTTTCGGGACTTGACCGGAAACCTGATCATCGAGATTGCCGATTTTCCCACCGACGACGTGTTTGAAGACATGGCCCTCGAAACGCCCTTCGATCTGCTGGGCCTGTTCGAAGGGCGCGGCATTTCCGAGCGTTTCAGCATGGAAACTGGTGAGGTGCCCAATAAGATCACCCTCTATCGCCGCCCCATTCTCGACTACTGGGCCGAGAATGAAGAAACATTGGGCGATATCGTCACCCATGTGCTGATCCACGAGATTGGCCATCACTTTGGCCTGTCCGATGATGATATGGAACGGATCGAGGAAAGTGTTGATGATGGAATGGCCGACCGGTCGTAACGTCTGCGAAAACACAACAGGATACGGGCGGCGCATCCTAAGGTACGCGCCGCCTTTTTAGTTTGTTATGCCTCAAGGCCGATCAGCAGGTCCTTGGCGTCGATCTGGTCACCGGCCTTCACCAGCACTTCGGCAATCTTGCCATCGCGTTCGGCATGCAGCGCGGTTTCCATCTTCATCGCTTCGATGGACAGCAGCACGTCTCCGGCTTTCACGGCCTGCCCTGCCGAGACAAAGACCCGCGAGATGACACCGGGCATCGGCGCACCGATATGCGCGGCATTGGCGGCCTCCGCCTTGCGGCGGGCGGCGGCACCGGACGCGCCATGGCTGCGGTCCGGCACCTTGATACGGCGTGGCTGACCGTTCAGCTCGAAAAACATCGTAACCAGGCCCTGGGCATCGGGAGCACTGGCCGCCTGATTGACGATGACAAGTGTCTTGCCCTTCTCGATTTCGGCAAACAGCTCCTCGCCATCGCCCATGCCGTAGAAATAGGAATGGGTCGGCAGGACCGAGACCGGGCCATAGGTATCGGAGGCCAGGGCGAAATCCGTGAACACCTTCGGATACATCAGGTAGGACGCGAATTCGAAGTCACTGACACTGCGCTCCAGCTTGTCCTCGATGGTCTTGCGTTCGGCATCGAGATCGGCGGGCGGTAAAAGCGAGCCCGGCACATCCGTATATGGTTTTTCGCCCTTCAACGCCTTCTTTTGCAGGCTCTGTGGCCAGCCGCCGGGCGGTTGGCCGAGGTCACCCTTCAGCATCGAGACGACCGAATCGGGGAAGGCAATGTCCTTATCCGGATTCTCGACATCGTCCACCGTCAGGTCTTGCGCCACCATCATCAGCGCCATATCGCCCACCACCTTTGAAGATGGCGTGACCTTGACGATGTCACCGAACATCTGGTTGACGTCGGCATAGGTCTGCGCCACCTCGTGCCAGCGGGTTTCCAGCCCCAGTGAGCGGGCCTGTTCCTTCAGGTTGGTGAACTGGCCGCCGGGCATTTCATGCAGATAGACTTCGGAGGCCGGACCCTTGAGATCGCTTTCGAAGGCCGAATACTGTCCGCGGACTGCTTCCCAATAGAATGAAATACGACGAATCCATTCCGGATCGAGCCCCGGATCGCGCTCGGTTCCGGCCAGGGCCTCGACGATCGAGCCCAGGCAGGGCTGGGACGTATTGCCCGACAGCGCATCCATGGCGGCATCTACCGCATCGACACCGGCATCAATGGCTGCCAGCACAGTGGCGGCGGAAATACCCGATGTGTCATGGGTGTGGAAATGGATCGGCAGGCTGGTTGCCTCACGCAACGCCTTGAACAGCACTTTCGCGGCAGCGGGTTTCAGCAACCCGGCCATGTCCTTGACGGCAATGATATGGGCACCGGCCTTTTCCAGTTCGGCGGCAAGAGCCGTATAATATTTCAGGTCGTATTTTGGCCGGGCACTGTTCAGGAGATCGCCGGTATAGCAGATCGCTGCCTCGCACAGCTTGTTCTCTTCCTGCACGGCATCCATGGAGACGCGCATATTATCGACCCAGTTCAGGCAATCGAACACCCGGAAAAGGTCGATGCCACCCTTTGCCGCCTGGCGGACGAAATATTTCACAACATTGTCGGGGTAATTGGTATAGCCGACACCGTTTGCGCCGCGCAGCAGCATTTGCAGCAAGAGGTTGGGTGCGCCTTCGCGAATCAGTGCCAGTCGTTCCCACGGATCTTCCGTCAGGAACCGCATTGAGACGTCAAAGGTCGCGCCGCCCCAGCATTCCAGCGAAAGCAGATTGGGCAGGGCGCGGGCATAGACACTGGCGATCCGGGCAATGTCATTTGTGCGCATCCGGGTGGCCAGCAGCGATTGATGGCCGTCGCGCATGGTCGTATCGGTCAAAAGCACACGCGGTTCGTTGCGCATCCACTCGGCAAAGCCCTTGGGCCCCAGCGCATCGAGTTTCTGCTTGGTGCCATCGGTGATACTGGCATCGATATAGGGAATGACTGGCTTTGCCGCCTTGTCCGAGGGCTTGGGACGGCCTTTGGTTTCCGGGTGGCCGTTGACGGTCACGTCGGCCAGATAGGTCAGCAGCTTGGTTGCCCGGTCCTGGCGCTTGACCTGGGCGAACAGTTCCGGCGTCGTATCGATGAAGCGTGTCGTATAGGTATTGTTGCGAAATTTCGGATGGCCGATGATCGCTTCAAGGAAGGTGAGATTGGTGGCGACACCGCGGATACGGAATTCGCGCAGCGCCCGATCCATCCTGCTGATCGCCTCCTGCGGCGACGCGCCAGCAGCGGTCACTTTCACCAGCAGTGGATCATAAAAACGGGTGATGATCGCGCCCGTATAGGCGGTGCCGCCATCGAGCCGGATGCCGAAACCCGCCGCCGAGCGATAGGCGGTGATGCGACCGTAATCGGGAATGAAATTATGCTCCGGGTCCTCGGTCGTGACGCGGCATTGCAGGGCATGGCCATGCAGGTGGATATCCTCTTGGCGGGGAACACCCGATTCAGGCGTGCCGATGGCAAAGCCTTCAAGGATGTGGATCTGCGCCTTGACGATGTCGATACCGGTGACCACTTCGGTCACGGTATGTTCGACCTGAATGCGCGGGTTGACCTCGATGAAATAGAATTTTCCAGTATCGGCATCCATCAGATATTCGACGGTACCGGCACCGATATAGCCGGTGGCTCTGGCAATTTTCAGCGAATAGGCGGCAAGTTCCTGGCGCTGGGCCTCGGAAAGATAGGGGGCGGGGGCGCGTTCCACGACTTTCTGGTTGCGGCGCTGCACCGAGCAGTCGCGCTCAAAAAGATGCACGGCATTGCCATGGGTATCGCCGAGGATCTGGCTTTCGACATGGCGGGCATTTTCCACCAGCTTTTCCAGATAGACTTCATCCTTGCCGAAGGCGGCCTTTGCCTCGCGCTTGGCCTCCGTCACTTCGCGGGCCAGATCGCTTTCGGAGCGGATCACCCGCATGCCGCGCCCGCCGCCGCCCCAGGAGGCCTTGAGCATCAGCGGATAGCCGATCTCGCCAGCCATTTTGGCCACGGTGTCCATGTCATCAGGCAGCGGTTCGGTGGCGGGCACCACGGGAACGCCCACTTCGACGGCCAGATTGCGGGCGGCGACCTTGTTGCCCAATTGCCGCATCGTATCGGATCTTGGGCCGATGAAAATCAGACCTGCATCGTTACAGGCATCGACAAATTCAGGGCTTTCGGACAGGAGGCCATAGCCCGGATGGATGGCATCCGCGCCTGACAATTTGGCGACGCGGATGATTTCCTCAATGGAAAGATAGCTTTCGATCGGGCCCAGATCCCGCTTCAGATGTGGGCCGCGACCGACCTGATAGCTTTCGTCCGCCTTGAAGCGATGCAGGGAGAGCTTGTCCTCCTCAGCCCAGATGGCGACCGTTTTTATGCCGAGTTCATTGGCAGCCCGAAACACGCGAATGGCGATTTCGGAGCGATTGGCAACTAGGATCTTGGAAATAGACAAATGGGCCTCCTCTTCATCAGGCGCTCATTGTGCGCCTGCGAAGAGAATCCATAGCGGTTTGCAAGACATCGCGCAATTTAGGCAAGTCAGCAGAACGATGAAAATATCAGCTGATCAGGCCAAGGCGGTAAGCAATTGCTACCATATGTTGCCGGTTCTTGGCGTTCAACTTATCCTGCAATTCGTTGACGTACCAATCGACGGTGTGGTTCGAAATTTCGAGCAATTTGCTCATCTCGTTCGAGGTCATGCCCTCCCCGAGATAATTGAGAATTTCAAGCTCACGCCGGGTTAAGCGCACATCGACTTTTTGCACCATCGACAGCAATTCGTCTTCGCCATTGATTTCCGCCAGCCGCCAGAAAGCGCATTTCGCCACCGTGTCGAACAGCATGATCTCAATCGGGGTCAGTTCCACTGGTCTCCCGCCAATGGTCATGTTGGCCAGCAATCCGCCCCGTCCGTGAATGGGGAAGATGTAGCCTTCCTCGAGGCCAAAACGCTGGGCATCCATCATCATCCGCTGCATGCGTTTGAAATGTGGGTCCTGGGCGAAGGCCGTCAGCGTTTCGCTCCAGCGGAACGGCCGTTGCGCTTGCGCCAGATAGCGAATGGCAGGGTCAATCAGCACGAATTTTTTCGTGATATAAATCTGCGGCCATTTTTCCGGCCAGCGTCCTGCAAGCACCAGCGACATGGGGTTTTGGTCAGGTTTGGGACTGCGCACTAGGCCGTAATAATCGAATTTATAAAATTCGAGGAGTTTCTCCAATTCCAGGATCAGCTCCTCGCGACTTCGGCATCCCTGAGATACAGCCAAAAACTGTATGAGATGATTGACACTCACACGCACCCCCTAGGTCCAGCACCAGACTGAACATTAACATTCTCTAATTATTATCAAACACTATTTCTTAAAATACACGTTAAGCTTATGTGTTTGTTAATTCGGCTACCTGAAATTTTACCCATAGCAAGCATGGTGAAAAAGAGAATTCCAAAACCGGACTTTGCACAACATCTGCGGGTCTGTATAGGCAGCGTTCAGGTTCGTCTCCTTAAAATATCGTGATACGATGCCTCAACCGGCCAATTCGAAGCCGATCAGGAGAAACTGACGCCATGTCCCTGTTACAAATTTATTGGCGAGCCTTGCAATATCTTGCCGCTTACCGTCTGAAGGTCAGCATCGTGGTGACGGCCAATATCATATTGGCGGTGATCACCATTGCCGAGCCGATCCTGTTTGGTTGGATCATCGATGCAATTTCCAGTGGCAAGCCGGTCAAGGATATTCTGTTCCTCTGGGGCGGCTTTGGCATATTCAACACCATTGCCTTCGTGCTTGTCGCCCGCGAAGCCGACCGGCTGGCCCATGGCCGTCGAGCCAGCTTGCTGACGGAAGCCTTTGGCCGGATCATTTCCATGCCGCTGTCCTGGCACCACCAGCGCGGCACATCCAATGCGCTGCATACGCTGCTGCGCGCCAGCGAGACACTATTTGGCCTCTGGCTGGAATTTATGCGGACCCATCTGGCGACGGCGGTAGCTCTAGTCTTGCTGGTGCCGACAGCCTTTTCCATGGATGTGCGGCTCTCCCTGGTGCTGATCGTGCTTGGTCTGATCTATGTGGCGATCGGCAAGATGGTGATGGACAAGACCAAGGATGGACAGGCCTCCGTCGAGAGCCACTACCACACGGTGTTTTCCCATGTCAGCGACACGATCAGCAATGTCTCGGTGGTGCATAGCTATAACCGGATCCAGGCCGAAACCTCGGCGCTGAAGACCTTTACCAGCAAGCTGCTCGATGCTCAGTATCCGGTGCTGGACTGGTGGGCGATTGCCAGCGGCCTCAATCGTATTGCCTCTACCGCCTCGATGCTGATCATCCTGATTATCGGCACAATGTTGGTGCAAAGCGGCGAATTGCGGGTTGGCGATGTTATCGCCTTCATCGGTTTTGCCAATCTGCTGATCGCCCGTCTCGACCAGATGCGCCAGTTTTCAACGCAGATCTTCGAGGCGCGCGCCAAGCTGGAAGATTTCTACGTGCTTGAGGATTCCGTGCAGGAGCGCGACGAGCCGGTCGGCAATCGCGATCTGACGGCTGTGCGTGGCGACGTTGAATTCCGCCATGTCTCCTTCGATTTCGCCAACACGACCCAGGGCGTCAAGGACGTGTCCTTTACGGTCAAGGCCGGACAGACGATTGCTATCGTCGGGCCAACCGGTGCCGGCAAGACCACCTTGATCAATCTGCTGCAACGGGTGCATGAGCCGCAGCAGGGCCAGATCCTGATCGATGGCGCCGATATTTCCACCATTACCCGCCAGTCGCTGCGCAACTCGATTGCGACGGTGTTTCAGGATGCTGGCATTCTCAACCGGTCGATTGCCGATAACATCCGCATCGGGCGCGAAAATGCGACGGACGAGGATATCGTCAAGGCGGCCGAGGCTGCCGCAGCCACCGACTTCATCGAAAGCCGTCTGTCTGGCTTCGATACCGATGTTGGTGAGCGTGGCAACCGTCTGTCGGGCGGTGAACGGCAGCGGATCGCCATTGCCCGTGCGATCCTGAAGGATGCGCCGATCCTGGTGCTGGACGAGGCAACCAGTGCGCTCGACGTGGAGACCGAAGAGCGGGTAAAATCCGCTATCGACCGGCTGCGCCAGAACCGCACGACCTTTATCATCGCCCACCGGCTATCGACCGTGCGCGAAGCCGATCAGGTTCTGTTCCTCGACCATGGCCGTATCGTCGAAATGGGTGGCTATGACGAATTGAGCGCCAAGGGTGGCCGTTTCGCAGCCTTGCTGCATACCAGCGGTCTGCTAAACGATGACGACAAGGCGGTGGTGAAGGCCGGATAATTCAATTGATCTAGCTGGTGAAAAGGCGCGGTTTCGAAGGGAGCTGCGCCTTTTGTCTGTCCGTGTTCGCCCTCAACGAGGGCGTTTTTGTTATCTTGGACGACCCTATTCCGGCTTTAGCCGGCTTTCCACCAGGTCCACCCAGAATGCGGTGCCGGTTGGAATGATATCGTCATTGAAATCATAGCGCGGATGATGGAGCGGCGGGTCGTTTTCGGTGCGTTTGGTGCCGAGGAAGAAGTAGGTGCCGGGCTTTTCCTGGAGCATATAGGCGAAATCCTCGCCACCCATGGTTGGACGCGGCATATCGAAAACCTTGCCTTCGCCGGCAAAGCGTCTGGCAAGATCGCGCACATAATCGGTTTCCGCCTTGTGATTGACGGTGGCCGGATAGCCCCGCTCATAGTCGATCTCCACACTCATGCCGTAGCTTGCCGCCTGCCCCTCGGCAATCGCCCGCACGCGGCTTTCCAGTTCATCGCGCACATGATCGTCAAAGCTGCGGATGGTCAGGACCATGTCTGCCCGCTCCGGTATCACATTGCTTGCGGCACCGGCATGAAAGCCGCCGACGGTGACGACGACGGGATCGAGCGGGTGGATATTGCGCGATGCAATGGTTTGCAGCGCCATGATAATGCTCGCGCCTGCCACGATCGGATCGCTGGTGCTTTGCGGCTCTGCACCGTGGCCGCCCCGGCCAATGACCGTGATCTTGCATTCATCCACCGAGGCCATGATCGGCCCTTCCCTAAAGGCGAAATGGCCAAATGCAATGCCAGGGTCGTTATGCAGGCCAAAGACCGCATCGCATGGGAAGCGCTCGAACAAGCCGTCTTCGATCATCAGTCGTGCGCCGCCGAAATTTTCTTCCGCCGGCTGGAAAATCAGATGTACGATGCCATCGAAATTGCGGCGCTCGGCCAGAATACCAGCGGCACCGAGCAGCATTGCCGTGTGACCATCATGACCGCAGGCATGCATCAGGCCGGGAGTGAGGCTTGCATAATCGAGGCCGGTTTCCTCGGTGATCGGCAGGGCATCGAAATCCGCGCGTAGTCCGATGGACCGCTGACTGGTCCCATTGCGCAGCGTGGCGACAATGCCGGTGCGGGCCAGGCCCCTGGTCACCTCATAGCCCATGGCTTCCAGTTTTCCCGCCACATAATCGGAGGTATGAAACTCCGAAAGCCCCAGTTCCGGGTGCTGATGCAGGTAGCGCCTGATCTCGACGACATCTTTCATGGCATTGGAGAAAAAGAGAGACATAGTTAACCTAAAATGTGGATGGTCTGTTTCCGATTCGCAAGCTCCGCCTCGGGCAGAGGGTCTTGGATTTGTTCTCGCTGGATTTATAGAGGGAGACCCTAACACCCGTTCAGCTTCGGTTCAAACTGAGCATTGCAGGGTGGCAGACTAGGATGAACAGTCGTGCCGACAAAACTGTCTGGACGACATCAACTGCAAAAGACAGGCAGATGGATGAGCCCAAACGAAGGAAGTGGTTATCACCGTGAAACTCTGTTTAGAGCATGTCCACCCGTCTTACTGCCGGATTACCTGGCCTGACCAAGCCTTTTTTAAGAGGCGTGTCATGGCCGCATTGATTTTCCCGCAGCCGCGGGCCTTTCCCTAGGCCCGGTTGCGCATATGTAAGTGCTGCATCCACCCCATGCGGCAGATTTCACTCTTGCTGGTAACAGATTCGAAAACATGTCCCCATCTATGACGCAATCCACAGCGCCACGCGATACAGAAACCCGCAATATCGATCATAACGATTCGATCCGGGCTACTTATCTGACAATCGATGAGTTGCAGGAGAAATCCAAGGCTCTCGCCACTTCGGTGATGAGCACGCTTCCGGGTTTCTTCGATTTCGATTTCTTCGCCCGGCATAAGGAAAACGAGCGGGAAATCCTGCGCGTCTATCGCACCACCGCCGCCGATGTCGAGGCGGGTGCGACGATTACGCCCGCTGCCGAATGGCTGCTGGACAATCACTACATTATCGAAGAAGCGATCCAGGAAGTCCGCCGCGACTTTCCCAAGAAATTCTATCGGCAATTGCCGACCGTCAAGGTCGGCGACCGGATCATTCCCCGCGTCATGGCGCTGGCCTGGCTCTATGTGGCTCATACTCATTCCACAGTGACGCGCGAAAGCATGACGGCGCTGGCGGAAGGCTATCAGTCCGAGCATTCGCTTGAAATCGGCGAATTGTGGGCCCTGCCCTCCATGGTGCGCTTCGTGCTGGTGGAAAACCTGCGGCGTATTTCGACCCGGGTGGAAAAATCCCGGCAGATGCGGCGCAAGGCCAATGAAGCCGCCGATGAAATCGTCCGGCTGAATGATGAGGCCGCCTGCCGCGAATATTTGAAGCAGCTGGAATCACTTGCCGACGACAATACATTCGCGACGCAGTTTCTGTACCGTCTGCGCAACGGTTCGCAGACATCCGCCGTTGCCGTCAGCTGGCTGGAGAAGCGGTTGGAGGCCAATGGCCGCACCACCGAAGAGGCGATGGCCGCCGAGCATAACCGGCTTTCGTCCGGCAATGTCAGCATGGGCAGCATCATCAAGGGTCTGCGCACCATCGACGATACCGAATGGTCGGTCTGGGTCGAAGAGGTCAGCCATGTCGACAAGATCCTGCGCAGCCATAGCGATTACGAAGCGCTGGATTTCGGTTCGCGCAACAGCTACCGCAACACGATTGAAAAGTTGGCGCGCCGTTCCGACAAGAGCGAACTGGAGATAGCCCAGATCGCCATCGATCTGTCGAAGGCCGCCGCCTCAACCGGTGATCTCTCCGATGCGCCGTCCAATGTCGGCAGCGTGTTGGTGGGGGCGCAGAAGGAGGCGCTGGAGCGCGCGGTCGGATACCGCGTGCCTGCGCATATTGCGGTCACCCGCAGCTTCAAGCGGTTGCATTGGTTGGCCATCGCCCTGCCTGTTCTGGCGCTGACGGCATTGGCGCTGGCGCTTGTTGCCTGGTACCTGTCTTACGCTGGCCTTTCGGTGCCGCTGATCACGCTTCTTGTCGTGCTGTTTGCCCTGCCGGCATCTGAAGGCGCGACCGGCCTGTTCAACACGCTGTCCACCTTTGTTCTGAAGCCGGCCCGTCTGGTCGGCTATGAGTTCAAGGAGGGCATTCCAGACGATGCGCGTACGCTGGTTGCCGTTCCCTGCATGATCTCCAAGCGTGACCATGTCGATGAACTGGTGCGCAATCTGGAAGTCCATTACCTGACCAATCCGCGTGGAGAAGTCTATTTCGCGTTACTCAGCGACTGGCCGGATGCCAAGGTCGAGGAGACCGAAGCCGATCTCGAGGTGCTGGAATATGCCAAGCGGGAAATGGCTGCGCTGAACGCCCGCTACAACGAAGATGGCAAGACCCGCTTCTATTTCCTGCATCGCCGCCGTCTGTTCAATCCCCAGGAAGACTGCTGGATGGGGTGGGAGCGCAAGCGCGGCAAGCTGCATGAACTGAACATGCTTTTGCGTGGCGACAAGGATACATCCTACCTACCGGGCGCTAATACGGTGCCTGATGGTGTGCAATATGTGATGACGCTGGACGCCGACACCCGGCTGATGCGCGATGCCGTGACCAAGATGGTCGGCAAGATGTATCATCCGATCAACAGGCCAGTGCACGACCCGGTAACCGGTCGTGTGGTCAGCGGCTATGGGATTCTCCAGCCGCGCGTCACCCCCTCGCTGACAACAGGCAAGGACGCCTCGGTGTTCCAGCGGGTGTTTTCGATCAATCGCGGTCTCGATCCTTACGTCTTCACCGTATCTGATGTCTATCAGGACATTACCGGCGAAGGCAGCTTCACCGGTAAGGGCCTTTACCATGTCGACGCCTTCGAGCGGGCCATCAAGGGCCAGATCGACGAGAATACCGTTCTTAGCCATGACCTTCTCGAAGGCTCGTTTGCCCGCTGCGCGCTGGTGACCGATGTCGAGCTGGTCGAGGATTTCCCGACCCGTTACGAAGTGGAAATTTCCCGCCAGCATCGCTGGGCGCGCGGCGACTGGCAGTTGCTGCCTTATATCCTCGATCCAAAGCGTGGCATTACCTCGCTTGGCCGCTGGAAAATGGTCGATAACCTGCGCCGGTCGCTGACCCCGATTGCCTGGTTCGCCGCGTCCGTCATCGGCTGGTTCGCCATGAGCCCGATCGACACGCTGATCTGGCAATTGTTGCTGATCTTCTCCCTGTTCGTTGCGCCAACCATTTCTTTGATCAATGCGCTCGTGCCACGTCAGACGGATATCGTCCCAAGCGCGCATTTCCAGTCGCTCTGGGCCGATTTGCGCGGCGCCAATGCGCAGGTGGCGCTGCGGATCGTGTTCATCGCCGATATGGCCTGCATGATGGCTGATGCCATTGTGCGCTCGATGTATCGTCTGCTGGTTAGCCGCAAGCTGCTGCTGGAATGGCGCACCGCCGCCAGCATTCAGTCCGTGGCGCAAGGCAGCATTCCCACCTATTACCGCACGATGCGCTATGCACCGACGTTGGCCCTCATCGCCTTCGGTCTGTCGGCCTATGAAGCCGGTTATGGCGCGCTGATTGGCCTGCCCTTCACGCTGATGTGGGTGCTGTCGCCGCTGGTTGCCTGGTATGTCAGCCAGTCCGCTGAAACGGAAGACCGGCTGCTGGTGCCGGAAGAAACCGTCATTGAACTGCGCCGCATCGCGCGTCGCACCTGGCGTTACTATGAGACCTTCGCCAATGCCGGTGAACATTTCCTGCCGCCGGACAATTTCCAGGAAACGCCGGAACCAGTGGTGGCACGGCGTACCTCGCCGACCAATATCGGCGTCTACCTGTTGTCGATTGTCTCGGCCCGGCATTTCGGCTGGCTCGGTTTCGAGCAAACCATCGAAAAGCTGGAACAGACCATCGGCACCGTCGAAAAGATGGACAAGTTCCGGGGCCATCTTTACAACTGGTATCATACCGATACGCTGAAATCGCTCGGCAACCGTTATATTTCGGCGGTCGATAGCGGCAATCTTGCCGGCCATCTGATTGCAATTTCATCTGCCTGCCGCCATTGGGCCGAAGCGCCTTCCGCTCATCTCCAGGGCAGCCTCGATGGCATCGGCGATGTCGGCGGTATCCTGATGGAAGCGCTGAAGGAACTTCCCGACGACCGCAAGACCGTGCGCCCGTTGCGCACCCGTCTCTATGAGCGGATCATCGGCTTCAACAATGCGCTGGCGTCAGTTAAGCGTGAGCATGAGTTCGCCTCGATCCGGGTGATCAACCTCGCCGTCTTGGCGCGCGACATCCAGAAGCTGGCCGCCAATCTTCACCACGAGCTGCGCTCTGACAAGAGCACGGACCTGTTGCGTTGGAGTGAGGCGCTGGTGGCGGTCTGCGAATCCCATATCGCCGATAGCGCCTTCGACCTGTCCAACATCGAGCCGCTGCGTCAGCGTTTGGCCAGCCTGCGTGACCGCAGCCGCGATCTCGCGTTCTCGATGGATTTCGCCTTCTTGTTCCGTAAGGAACGGCGTCTGCTCTCCATCGGTTATCGCGTCGAGACCATGGAACTGGATGAGGCGTGCTACGACCTTCTGGCCTCTGAAGCCCGTCTGACCTCGCTGTTTGCCATTGCCAAGGGCGATCTGCCCACCGAGCATTGGTACAAGCTGGGCCGTCAGGTCGTGCCGATCGGCTCGCGTGCGGCGCTGGTGTCCTGGTCCGGTTCGATGTTCGAATATCTGATGCCGCCGCTGGTCATGCAGGAACGGCAGGGGGGTATTCTGAACCAGACGAACAACCTGATCGTCAAGGAACAGATGAACCACGGCAAGCGCCTCAATATCCCCTGGGGTATTTCGGAAGCGGCCTTCAACGCCCGCGACCATGCGCTCGCCTATCAATATACCAATTTCGGCGTGCCCACCCTCGGCTTGAAGCGCGGCCTCGGTCAGAACGCGGTCATCGCCCCCTATGCGTCGATTCTTGCCAGCCAGTACGATCCGAAGGCTGCGGCTGAAAACCTGAAAAAGCTCCGGGCGCTTGGCGCGCTTGGTGCCTATGGTTTCCATGACGCTGTCGATTTCACCCCGACCCGTGTGCCGAAGGGCAAGACCTGCGCGGTCGTCTACAATTACTATGCCCACCATCACGGCATGTCGATTGCGGCGATTGCCAACGTCACCTTCAACGGCTTGTTGCGCGAACTCTTCCACGCCGATCCGGTGATCGAGGCGGCAGAACTGCTGTTGCAGGAAAAGGCACCGCGCGAAATCCCTGTGATGAGCGCCAAATACGAGCCGCAGACCCCCGGCAAGGGCCAGGCCGACTTGCTGCGTCCGGAAATCCGCACCATTACCGATCCGCTCTCCAAGGACCGCGAACTGGTTCTGCTGTCGAACGGCCATTATTCGGTGATGCTGACGGCCACCGGTTCCGGCTTCTCGCGCTGGAATGGCCTGTCCGTTTCCCGCTGGAAGGCCGATCCGACCGAAGACCGCAACGGCACCTTCATCTTCTTGCGCGATACGGCGTCGGGCGAATGGTGGTCAACGACCGCTGCGCCGCGCCGTGCGGCTGAAGAAAAGACCCGCGTCGTCTTCAGCGATGACAAGGCCGAATTTACGAAGTCCGTCGGTGATATCACTTCGACTGTCGAATGCGTTGTCGCCACAGAGCATGACGCCGAAGGCCGTCGTGTCACCCTGCTCAACACCGGCACCGAGGATCGCTTCATCGAAGTGACCTCCTATATGGAGCCGGTTCTGTCGAGCGACGACAACGACAACGCCCATCCTGTCTTCTCGCGGATGTTCGTGAAAACCGAACTGGGCCGCAAGGGCGACGTGATCCGCATCGAACGCAACAAGCGCTCGCCGAGCGATCCGGATATCTGCGTGGCGCATCTGGTCTCCGATACATCGGGACCGGGCCGCAATACCGAATTCGAGACTGACCGCTACAAGTTCATCGGTCGCGGTCGCACGCTGGCCGAGGCTGCGGCCTTCGATCCGAATGCGGTTCTGTCGGGTTCGGACGGGTTTACGCTCGATCCAATCGCCAGCTTCCGCCGCGTATTGCGCGTTCCCGCCGGCAAAAAGGTCAGCGTGGTCTATTGGACCATTGCAGCACCGAGCCGTCAGGAAGTGGATGTGGCCATCGAACGCTATCGTCATCCCGATGCCTTCAACCATGAAATGCTGCATGCCTGGACCCGCACCCAGGTCGAGATGCGCCATATCGGCATCACCTCGCAGCAGGCGGCGGCCTTCCAGCAGCTTGGTCGCTACCTGGTCTATCCCGACATGCATCTGCGGGCCGATCCGGAAACCGTGCGCGCTGGCCTTGCCTCGCAATCGGCGCTGTGGCCAAACTCGATCTCCGGCGATTATCCGATCTTCGCGGTGCGCATCAATGACGAGATGGACACCGAAGTGGTCCGCGAAGCTTTGAGTGCCCAGGATTATCTGCAACGCCACGGCGTCGTCACCGATGTCGTGATCCTCAACGAGCGGGCTGCATCCTATGCGCAGGACATGCAGCATGCCCTGGAACAGTTGGCTGAAGGCATGCGCACCAAGCAGGCCGAAGGCGGCCAGCAGCATGTGTTTGCGGTGCGTCGCGACCTCATGGACGAGAGCGGCTGGAATGCCGTGCTTGCCGCCGCCCGCGTCGTGCTCCATGCCCGCAATGGCAAGATCACTGATCAGGTGACCCATGCCGCCGAGCTGTTTGCAGCGCCGCGCGGTGTGGATGCCATTGATGCCGACTGGTATCCGCCGGTGCCGGTCATGGCTGGCCGTGCCGATCATGGTGCGCCTGCAATCGATGGCAGCGATCTGGAATTCTGGAACGGCTATGGCGGCTTTGCCGCCGACGGTGCCGAATATGTGGTGCGGCTTGGCCCCGGTCAATCAACACCGCAGCCGTGGATCAACGTGATCTCCAACGACAATTTCGGCTTCCATATCGCAGCCGAAGGCTCGGGCTTCACCTGGAGCCGCAATTCGCGTGACTATCAGCTGACGCCATGGTCGAACGATGCCGTTACCAACCGCACCGGCGAGGCCTTCTATGTGGCCGATCTCGACAGCGGCGAAGTCCTCAGCCCGATCTCGGCAGCCAGCAACCGTCAGGATGTGGTGTATGAAACCCGTCACGGTCTTGGCTATTCGGTATTCTCCACCGAAGCTGCTGGACTTGCCGTCGAGCTGACGGTCACGGTCGATCAGGTCGAGCCGGTCCGCTTTACCCGGCTTACAATCCGCAATACCGGCGATAGCGCTCGTCGTCTGCGCAGCTACGGTTATGTCGAATGGATTCTCGGCAACAATCCGCAGAAGACGGCTGCCTTTGTGCTGCCATCCCATGATGCGGAAACCGGGGCGCTGATGGCGACCAACCCCTATAGCATCGACTATTCGGGTCGCTTCGCCTTCCTGACCGCCGTGGAAACGGCATCGGGCTTTGCCTCCAGTCGCCGCGAATTCATCGGTCGGCATGGCGATATCAAGATGCCGCAGGCCGTGGCCAAGGGCTCGCCACTGTCCGGCTCCATCGATCCGGAAGGCGATCCGTGCGCGGCACTGGCCTTCGACATCACCTTGCAGCCGGGCGAAGAAGCATCCGTCACCTTCCTGCTGGGCGATGCCGAGAGCATGGAACAGGCCCGCAGCGTGATTGCGGCTGCCAAAGCCAAGGGCTTTGACGGTGCACTGGCCGAGGCCAAGTCCTTCTGGGGTGATTTCACCGGCCATATCAAGGTGAAGACCGGCGACAAGGCCTTTGACCATATGGTCAATCACTGGCTGCCCTATCAGACGCTGGCCTGCCGCATCAAGGCACGTGCCGGTTTCTATCAGGCATCGGGCGCCTATGGTTTCCGCGACCAGTTGCAGGATAGCCTGGCCTTCCTGCTCTACAGGCCGGAACTGGCCCGCGACCAGATCCTCAACGCTGCTTCACGGCAGTTTAAAGAAGGCGACGTGCAGCATTGGTGGTTGCCGCAGAACGGTGCTGGTATTCGCAGCACAATCTCCGATGACGTGGTCTGGCTGGCCTATGCTGTCCATTCCTATGTTACGGCCACCGGCGACAAGGCGATCCTGGATACAGACGTCAGCTTCCTCGATGGTCCGACGCTGGCACTCGGTCGCCACGACGCCTTCTTCAAGCCGGAGATTTCCGCTGAAAAGGCGCCGCTCTATGAACATGCGGCCCGGGCGCTCGATCTCGCCATCACTCGCACTGGCACCAACGGTCTGCCGCTGATCCTTGGCGGTGACTGGAACGACGGCATGAACCGGGTCGGCGTTGCCGGACGCGGCGAAAGCGTCTGGCTCGGCTGGTTCCTGGCCAATGCGTTGACGGTGTTCACGCCCTTTGCCGAGGAGCGCAAGGACTCAGCCCGCGTCAAGGCCTGGGCGAAATACCTGAAGAGCCTGAAGGCCGCGCTGGAAAAAGCCGGTTGGGATGGCGATCACTATCGCCGTGGCTATTTCGACGATGGCGATCCGTTGGGCTCCGATCAGTCGGACGAATGCCGGATTGATGCTATCGCCCAGTCCTGGTCGGTTCTGTCTGGCTTTGCCGAGCCGGAGCGCCAGCAGCAGGCTATGAACTCGGTGGTCGGACGGCTGATCGATGATGAAGTGGGGATCGTTCGCCTCTTCACCCCACCGTTCGAAAAGAGCCGTCTGGACCCGGGCTACATCAAGTCCTATCCGCCAGGCGTGCGCGAAAACGGCGGTCAATATACCCATGCGGCGATCTGGACGGGTCTGGCTCTTTCCAAGCTTGGCCGCAATGACGAAGCCTGGAAAGTGTTCTCGATGCTGAACCCGGTTCATCATGCCGAGACCACGGATGAAGCTGATCGTTATCGGGTCGAGCCCTATGTCGTGGCAGCCGATGTCTATGGCGGCCCAGGCTATGAAGGGCGTGGTGGCTGGACCTGGTATACGGGCTCGGCTGGCTGGCTCTACCGCTTCGCACTGGAAGGCTTCCTCGGCATCCACCGTCAGGGTGAGGGCATCAGCCTGAAGCCTGCCCTGCCATCCAGCCTTTCCTCCTATGAGGCAGAGGTCAGCATCGGCGGCAAGGCCGTGGCCATCACCGCAAGCCGCAAGGCCGATGGTTCCGGTTACGAGGTGACGGCCAATGGCGCAGCGGTGACTGAAAAGGACGGGGCTTTCGCTATAAGCCTGTAAGGCCTTCATTATCTGAAACAAAAAACCGGCTGAGAGTGATCTCAGCCGGTTTTTTTATGCAGTATTCAGATTTGAAGCTGGATTTTTCAGTTCTTCTTATCTGCCGGGTAGGGCGTTGCCAGCAGCAGGACCAGCCCAACGCCGAGAAAGATGACCAAGCTCGCCATGCCCGCCCGTGATGAGTCCGTGGCGGTGGTGATCAGGGAAAATGACAGGGTTGCCATGAAGCTGGTGGCGCGGCCTGACAGCGCATAGATGCCGAAATAACGGCCTGCTTCCTCAGGAGCGATGCTGCGGGCGAGGTAGGAGCGGGACGAGGCCTGAACCGGGCCGAAGGCAAGGCCGATCAGGATGCCGTAGAGAATATAGACTTTTTCCGCCGCCGTGCCGAACAGGCCGCCGGTACTATCAGGCGAAAGCGGTATCAGACCGAAGGCGGTGAAGCTTGGGCCGGTGGAAATAATGCCGAAGGTGGCCGTCAAAAGCAGGATCAGGCTGATGACCACCATGGTTTTCGAACCAAGCGCCGCATCCAACCGGCTGGCAAGGGCGCAGCCGAAAATGGCGATGACATTGAGAATGATGCCGTAAATGCCGATTTCCATCGTTGACCAGCCGAACATCCCGGCGGCAAACACCCCGCCAAGGATCAGCAGGCCGTTGACGCCGTCCTGATAGATCATCCGGGCAATGAGAAACCTGAGGATACCCGCTCGGTGCCGCACCTCGCGCAGTGTGGCCTTGAGGTCGGTAAGCCCGGCTCTCACGGCTTTTCCAAGCGGATCGCCCTTCTTTTGGTCGGGTGTGAAGAAGAACATTGGCAGGATGAACAGCAGATACCAGAGCGCTGAGACCGGCCCGGTGACGCGGGCATCCTCGCCCGTCGCGGCGTCCAGACCGAACAGCGGCGTGTTGCCCAAAATGGTCTTGCCGCTTTCAGGATTTGCGGCGACGAACAGCACGACGGCAATCAGCACGATCATCCCGCCGAGATAGCCGAGCCCCCAGGCCATATTGGAAATCCGCCCGACATCCTTGGCGCTCACCAGCCTCGGCATCATCGAATCGTTGAAGACGATGGAGAATTCGGCGGCGATCGAGGCAAGGCTGAACAGCACCAGCGGAAAGATTACCGGAGAGCCAGGAACGGCCTCCCAGAGCAGCAGCAGACAGGTGATCTTGATGACAGCAAAGAAGGCGATCCAGGGCTTGCGTGAGCCGCTGCGGTCGGCAATGGCGCCCAGAACCGGAGAGAGCAGGGCGATGACCACGGAGGCGACGGTGGCGGCATTGCTCCAGGCGGCTTGCGCGCTGACGGGGTCGCTGGTGAAGCGGGAGACGAAATAGGGACCGAAAATAAAGGTCGTGACCACCGTGAAGAAGGGCTGGGCGGCCCAATCGAACAGCATCCAGCCCCATATGCCGGATCTGCTGGTCTGCCTTGTCTGCGCATCTGATTGCATTGTCGTGCCTGTCGCCGCCGATGATCTCGGCGGCGACACTGGCATTATCTCATGACAGCTTCAATGGGCCTTCACGCAGCGCCTTGGGCGATGTCCGTCAGCAGGCTGGCGGCAACGGTCAAGCGCGACAGGCTCGGATCACCTTCCGTGAGCGCGATCAACTCGCTGCCCAATCTGTTGATCCGCAACGCATCCGCAGACCGCCAGGCGGCAACCGGATCGCGGCTGTCCCCGTGCTGGGTCAGGGCCTGGACGATGATATTGCGTCGCGCCTTCAGCACCAGATCCAGGCTGCGCAGTCGGGCCAGGCTGTCGTAATGGTCGCTGGTCGGGATTTTTTCGACCGACGACAGCAGCCTGCCAATCCGGAAGATTTCGCTGACCTTGTAATAACCTTCCGTTGCCTTTTGCAGGCTGGCCTCGGCCCGAAGTGCGACAGAAATCACCTCTGGGGTGACCGTCAGGCTCCACAATTCGGCGAGGTCCTCGGCCAGATCCTCCGGCACGCCCGCAGCGGTCATCGTGCTGGCCTCGGCACTGATCTGCGCTGAGAAATCGGCAGGCGTGACCGAGCGGCTGAAGCCCTTGAAGGATTTGATCGCGCTTTTCAACTTGCGCACCACATCCGACAGGTCACCGGCGGCCAATCGCGTATCAATGGCCAGTTTGGTGAAGACGCGGTAGACCGTGGCAACCCGTTGGTAGAGATCGTTCTGCGCTTCGCCGGAAATTTCCCCGTCCAGGGCATCGATCCGGTCCCAATAGGCCCGCAGATCCAGCCCATCGCGGGTCAGAAGAGCGGCTCTGGCGATATCCTCGGCTGTCGCGCCAGTGGCGTCGCTCATCCACGCCATGAAGCCGGGGCCGCCACGGTTGATGATGTGGTTGGCAAGCACGGTGGCGATGATTTCACGATGCAGCCGATGGCCAGCAATGTCATCGGCGTAACCCCGGCGCATTTTCTTCGGGAAGTAATTGCTGAGAATGCTGGCGCAATAGGGATCGTCAGGCAGGCTGGTTTCGACCAGATCGTCGAACAGCGAGATCTTGGCATAGGACAGAAGCACACCGATTTCCGGTCGTGTCAGCGATTGACCGCCAGCGTAGCGCTCGGCCAGTGCAGCATCATCCGGCAGGGTTTCGACCTTGCGGTTCAGCCGGCCAGAAGCCTCTAATACGGTCATCAACCGGGACAGCTCGTCACGATTACCGCTGCCCTGGCGTGCCACCAGCGAAATCGCCAGGGATTGGAGGTAGTTGTTGCGCAGCACCAGCTCGCCGACCTCCTCGGTCATCGAGGCCAGCAGTTTGTTGCGCGCCGGGAGATCGAGGCGACCGCTTGATACCGCCGTTGACAGGGCAATCTTGATATTGACCTCGACGTCGGAGGAATTGACGCCCGCCGAATTGTCGATGGCGTCGGAATTGCAGCGTCCGCCCTTCAGCGAAAAGGCGATGCGGCCCTTCTGGGTGACGCCGAGATTGGCGCCTTCGCCGATCACCTTGGCACCGACCTCATCCGCCGTAATGCGGATTGGGTCGTTCGCACGGTCGCCAACCTCGGCATCGGTTTCCGACAGCGCCTTGATATAGGTGCCGATACCACCGAACCACAGCAGATCGACCGGCGCCTTCAGGATCGCGGTCATGATTTCAAATGGTGTCGCCACTTTCTTGGCTAGGCCAATTGCCTCGGCGGCTTGCGGGGTCAAGGTGACGGATTTTTCCGTCCGCGAAATGATCATCCCGCCCTTGGACAGCAATGTCTTATCGTAATCCTGCCAGCTGGAGCGGGCGAGCCCGAACATCCGCTTGCGTTCCTGGAAGGATTTTTCCATGTCCGGATCGGGGTCGATGAAAATATCCCGGTGGTCGAAGGCACCGATCAACCTGATCTTGCGTGACAGCAGCATGCCATTGCCGAACACGTCGCCCGACATGTCACCAACGCCTGCGACCGTGAAGGGCGTCTTCTGGATATCGACACCCATTTCGCGGAAATGCCGCTTGGCAGCTTCCCAGGCGCCGCGGGCGGTGATGCCCATTTTCTTGTGGTCATAGCCAGCGGAGCCGCCGGACGCGAAGGCATCGTCCAGCCAGAACCCGGCCTCGCGGGCCAAACCGTTGGCCGTATCGGAAAAGGTTGCCGTGCCTTTGTCGGCGGCGACGACGAAATAGGGATCATCTCCATCCAGCCGCACCGTATCAGCGGGGGCGACGACCGCGCCATCCCTGATATTGTCGGTGATCGACAGCAGCGTGCGGATATAGGTCATATAGGCTTCACGGCCCATCCGCAGGTAGTCTTCACGGTTGGCGGGGCTTGGCAATTGCCGGGGAAAAAAGCCGCCCTTGGCGCCAACAGGCACGATTACCGCATTCTTGACCTGCTGCGCCTTGACGAGGCCGAGCACTTCGGTGCGGTAATCCTGGGCGCGGTCCGACCATCGCAGGCCGCCACGGGCGACCTTACCGAAGCGCAGATGCACGCCCTCGACCTCCACCCCATAGACAAACATTTCCCGGAACGGACGCGGTTGCGGCAGGCCGTCCAATTGCTGCGGGTCGAATTTGAAAGCCAGCATTGGCTTGACATTGCTGCTGCTGTTTTTCTGCGAAGAGGGGCTTTTCTGGAAATAATTGGTGCGAAGGGTCGAATCAACAGCGTTCTGGTAACGCCGCAAGATACGGTCCTCATCCAGGCTCGGCACGGAGGCGAGCGCCGTCTCAATACCGTCGCGCAGTTCCGCCAGTTTGCGCGGACGCGATTTTTCAGAAAGCTTCGGATCGAAAGACTGGTGGAACAGGGTGAAGAGATCGGCGGTGATCTCAGGATATTTGTTCAGTGTTTCGGCAATATAGGTGAGGGAATAGACCAGGCCCGCCTGGCGCAGATAGGCCGCATAGGCGCGCAGAATAGCCACTTCGCCGACATTCAGCCCGGTGCTCAGCACCAGCCGGTTGAAGGCATCGTTATCGACCACGCCGTTGAACACAGCGAGGAATGTGGCCTCCACGCGGGCGCCATGCCGGGCAATGTCGAACTCCTGGCCAGCACGAACCGCCAGCTCCATGTCATGCAGCACCACCAGCTGTTCCCCGGTCTTGCCAGCGGCTTGGCCAGTACCCTTGACGGTAATGTCGAAGGTTCGCTCGCTGACGACACTGAAGCCGAGATTTTCCAGCAGCGGCACGCGCCGCGACAGCGGCAGGTGATGACCGGCGTGGAACACTTTGAGATAAAGCGTCTGGCCTTCCGCCGTCTGGCGATTGTGGAAGGCGATGGAGGCTTTCGCGCCGGACAGGCAGGTCTGGATATGGCTGAGATCGGCGACGGTTTCTTCCGGTGAGAATGCATCCTCGAAAGCGCGGCTGACGACCAGTTGCGGTGATTTTGGCGGCGCAAGGCTGGCGAAGCGGTCATCCCATCGGGCGGTAATCGCCTTGACCGCCTCTTCCAGCTTGTTCTGGGCGATACGCGGTGTCTTGCCTTCCGAACGGCCGATGATGAAATGCACCCGCGCCACGCCACCTTCCGGGAAAGCCGGATAATAGGCCGAGAGACGGCCATCGTAGACATTGGTGAAATAGGCGCCGATCTTCTCGCGCACCAGCGAGTTATATTCCTCGCGGGGTACGAAAACCAGCAATGAGACGAAACGGTCGAAATGGTCGATGCGTTGCAGCACGCGCACCCTTGGCCGCTCGCTCAGATCCATGATCTGCTCGCAGAAGCGCGAAAGCGTTTCGGTATCGATCTGGAACAGGTCATCGCGGGGATAGGATTCCAGCGTGTTCTGCAATATCCGCCCGGAATGGCTCAAAGGGTCGAAATTGAACTGTTCGGTGACCTTTTCGACCTTGGCGCGCAGCAGAGGAATGTGATTGACGGAATGGGTATAGGCGGTGGCTGTGAACAGGCCGACGACCCGCAATTCACCGACAACCTTGCCCGAAGCATCGAAGCGTTTGATACCGATATAATCCATATAGGCGCGGCGATGCACCACGGATTTCACATTGGCCTTGGTGACGATCAGGTCATCTGTCCCTTGAAGAAAGGCTAGAATTTCCGGGGTGGTCGTCACCGCATTGCGGCCCTGGCGCAACACCAGAACATTGGGATCGGAGAGGATGCCCAATCCCCGGCCCTTGTCGCGCTCCAGCTTGGCGTTCGCGCCTTCGCCGGAATAGAGATATTCGCGCATGCCGAGGAAGGTGAAGTTATCGTCGCGCAGCCATTCGAGAAAGGCGATGGCTTCAGCTCGTTCCGTCTTGCGTTTGACATTGGCCTGTTCTGTCAATTCGGCCATGGCGCTGTCCAGCAGCGAGATCATCGGCTGCCAGTCGTTGGAAACAGTGCCAACTTGGGCAACGACGGATTGTAGCCGTTCCGCAAGCCCTTTGGCTTGATCTTCGTTCAAGGGCGCCAGATGCAGCTGGATATAGCTGACCCGGTCGCTGGCCTCGGTCTGAGTGTCGGCGAGTGCCCAGCGGCCCTCCGTCTGGACCAGAATGGGGTGGATGGTGAGATGAATGTCACGGAATTGGCTCGTGACCTCGCCCATGACAGAATCGTAGAGAAACGGCTTGTTGCGGTCGACGATGGACAGCACGCTGAGGCTTGCACCATCGGCGGCGATGCCTTCGACCGGGGCAATGCGCACCTGCGCTCCCTTCTCCTGCCTGTCTTGCCCCTGCCAGTCTTGCAGATCCTGGCTGGCGCGAAGCGCTGCGGCCCGAAGCATCGCGGCATCGTAATGCTGTAGATCGTCATCGCTGGCACGTCCGAACAAGGCAGCCGGATCGATGAGGCCGGGCTGGTTTTCTCCGGCTGTTGATCTGGCAAGCTCAAAGAGCTGGTCCCGTTTTACCCGTTTTGCTGCAACCACGACTTTCCTCCAAGGCATTTTGCTGCGGTATCATCGTCACTGTGCACCACCAGTGATTTCAGAATCATATCTGTTAGGGCAAATGTGGGTTCCACAAGCCGAATTTTTGTTTTTTTCATTTTTCTGAAGACAAAATCCCAAAAAGCGGTCGAATTTTCGCTGACAGCCATCAAAATTTGACAAAATGACCTCAAAAGCGTCGAGTAGGATCACACGTTCACGAGGTTTCATCCGTCCATGTCCGAAAGCCCAGTCGGTGCTGTTATCGCCATTTCCAGCCATGTCATTCGCGGATCGGTCGGCAATCGTGCCGCCGTCTTCGCGCTTGAAAGTCTTGGCTTCCCGGTCTGGTCCATGCCAACTGTGGTCTTGCCCTGGCATCCGGGTCATGGTCCTTCCACCCGGATGAGCTTTCCCGACGACGTCTTCGATGCGGCCATTGATGATCTGATCCGCGCGCCATGGCTGTCCGAGGTCAAGGCAGTCATGACGGGTTATTTCGGTAGCGCGCGCCAGCCGCTTGCGGTTGCTCGGCTGGTTCAGGCGTTGAAGCAGCAAAATCCTGATCTCGTTTATCTCTGCGATCCTGTCATCGGCGATCTGCAAGGCCTCTACGTTCCGGAGGCAACGGCGGTTGCGATCCGCGATCACTTGATCCCACTGGCCGATATCGCCACGCCCAACCGCTATGAACTGGCCTGGATGGCCGGTGCCGGGCTGGAAACCAATGCCGCGATTATCGATGCGGCCCTGTCGCTCGGGCCGTCGCTGATGGCCGTCACCTCGGCTGTTCCGATGATGACGGGCAGTATCGGCAACCTGCTCCTGTCGAACCGCAATGCGCTTCTGGCCGAACACCGGGCGATGGACGGGGTGCCGAATGGGTTGGGCGATCTGTTTTCGGCGCTGCTTCTGGCCAGGCTTCTCCAAGAGCACAGCGAGGAAAAGGCCCTGCAACTGGCGACAGCCAGCGTATACGAGGTGCTGGCCCGCTCGCTGAAGCGCCAGAGTGACGAACTGACCCTGGAGCAGGACCAATCGAGCCTGATCACGCCGATGGCGTTGGTGCAAATTCGCAGACTGCTGCATCCGGCCAGCAGGCCAGTTCGCCCATGACGTGTGAAGGCCGCGGATACTGGTGGTTTTCCTTGCTTGTCAACCGTGCTGCGCCGCGATAATCCAGAGCTATGACAGATTTTCCAGCCTCCCTTCTCGCCGGTTACAGCAACTTCATGAACGGCCGCTACAGCGACGAGCGGGACCGGTATCGCGTTTTGGCCGAGCAGGGCCAGAACCCCAAAACCATGATTGTCGCCTGTTGCGATTCCCGATCGGCCCCTGAAACCATCTTCGACTGTGGTCCGGGTGAATTGTTCGTGGTGCGCAATGTCGCCAATATGGTGCCGCCCTATGAGCCGGACGGCCAATATCACTCAACCTCTGCGGCGCTCGAATTTGCCGTCCAGGCATTGAAGGTCGAGAACATCATTGTCATGGGGCATGGGCGCTGCGGTGGTATCCGCGCTGCATTGGACCCGGATTCCGAGCCGCTGTCTCCTGGTGATTTCATTGGAAAATGGATGAACCTGATCAAGCCTGCCGCCGAGCAGCTTCAGAATGCTTCTGTCATGACCGATGCTGAGCGCCAGACGGCCATGGAGCGGATCTCTATCCGCAATTCTATTGAAAACCTGCGCACCTTTCCCAATGTCCGGGCTTTGGAAGAGGAGGGCAAGCTGGCCATCCATGGTGCCTGGTTCGATATCTCCAACGGCGAATTATGGGTAATGGACCCTGAAAGCCGCGATTTTCGACGGTTGGACCCGTAATTTTGGTCGGAAAAATGTCGCCTAACGTCAATGTATTAAAGGCTTGAGAGCCTCTTCTATGCAGCGGGACCGGATAAACCGGTCCCGTTGTTTGTTTTCAGTGGCGTATTTTATTACAGCGTCTTCAGATATTCGAGCAGTGCCACCTTGTCATTGTCGGACAGGTCGGTGCCGAACTCGTGGCCGCAGCGGCTATTGCCGGAATTTCGGTTACTGCAATCCGTTGTCTGCGTGATCGTATTCAACCCGGTTTGCGTGGCGGCGATGCCGACGAGCTTCGGGTCATAATCGGCACCGACAGCGAATTTCTGCGGTCTCTGGGCGGTCGATTTCAGCAGATCGGCAAGGGTTGGAACTGAACCGTTGTGCAGATAAGGCGCCGTCGCCCAAATGCCGTAGAGAACCCGGGACTCGTATTTGAATTCGGTGGTGGGAGAATTCGACGAATCCGGTGCCTGGCCAGCTGTGGTTCCGGTCGCTTTGAGCGCGGCATTTGCCCTTGCGGTGGAGATTTTTGCCTGGACCGCAGCCAATGTCTGACCCTGCGAGCGAGGGAAGGCATTCTTCAATTCCCTGAGATCCGAGGACAGGTTGAGCTCTGGCAGCTTCGATTCGAACGCATCGTCGATGGCGCTCTGCAACAACGGAAATTTCAGGTCGCGCAGATCGAAAATGCTCTCGGCATAATGCTGTAGAATGCTGCCTTCGACCGCAACGGTCAGAATATCGATGGACGGTGAGGTTGCGGCGAGTTTGTCGTTGGCGAAGGGAATGCGGGCGCCGGTCATCACACCGGGTGATGCTGTCCAGTTCATGACATTATATTCACGGCTATCAGTTCCGACATCCACCAGGGGTGTGGCCCAGGTGGCATTACCGAGCGAGGGCGTGCCGGGCTTCTGTCCATGGCAATCGAAACAACTGCTGCCATTTCCATTGGTACCGCGCCAAGTGTTGAAAAGTGTCTCGCCTTTGCTGGCAAGCGTCGCATCGACGGGAAAGGGGTATTTGGGCGGCCCCATCTGCTTGATCAGATCCTCCAAAGTGCTGAGCCCATCAAAGTTGAGGGAGTTACCCTTCAAATAATCATAGCCGAGCAGCGACCATTTTTCCTTGGTGGGTTCGAAAACACCGAACACCCCATAGACTTCACCCACATTGCGCGCCAAGCCCAGAATATCGCTGCCATTGGCGGCAAAGCCTGGCCATTGGGTCCGGTCCTGGATGGCGGCATTCCACAGGAACGGATAACGGACCGGGGCATCGGCGGGCTGGATATTGTCTTCTATCAACCGTGATGGCGGCGGACCGAGATCAAGGCCCGTGAGCCGGTTGAAGATCATGCCTACTGCGTCCAGTCGGCCAACACCCCAACTGTCATGGGGAACGCCCTTGCTGACGATAGCATGGTAGCGTTGTGCCCAAAGCGTAAAATCGACCTGAAATTGCGCGCGGCTGCTAGGATCTTGATAGTCTGTTCCCAGCACCGTCTTGGCAAAACGATCAAAGGCGGCGGGATCGACGACGAGTTTCTGTGTGGCTGCATCCAGATCCAGCAAGAAGCTATGAAAATCGGAGAGTGCTGGCCCGCCATCAATGCGGTATCGGATGTTGGAAACGGCAATTTCCCTCGTGTGGCAGGCGGCGCAAGTCATGCCCACCTCCTTGCGGGAATCCGGTCCCGTTACGGTAAAACCAACCGGAAGCCCGTTATTGGGGCCATCCATTGTCAGATAGCCATATCGCGCCAGATTATCGGCGAGAAACGGCGTGCCATCCGGTAAGGTGAGCGCCTGCATCCAGGAAAGCGGCATCAGGCGCGATCCCTGGTCCTGGGTGTAATAGATCGCTCGATCCATGGCGGACCAATTCTTACCCTGATCCGTATAGACAAGGCTCTGGGCGCTGGCCGAGCCAGCGATAAGACAGAGTATTGCGGCAAGTGATGATGCGACTTTGATATTTTTCACGAAGCCCCCCTCGATCATATCAACCTAAATTTGAAATTTAGAGGGTATTAATGCATGCAATAACTGATATTGCAACCAATAAGATAATTATCAAATTAGTACACTTCTAAGCAAAAAGGCGGTGCATTTTTCAATGCTCCGCCCTTCATTCATGAATTGTTGTAATCTATAGAAACGAAGCGAAAACCATGCCGGTTTTCTCCATCGTGCGATAGGTCTCAGGGTGCGTCGATCTGCTTGCCGATATAGGCAATCGCCTGCTGGTAGACCGTTGCTGCATTCCAGCCGCCGATGGCGGAGAAATTCGGCTCGCCCGGCTGATAGCCAAGGCCTGGCTGCCAGCCGTGGCCTTTCAGGAAATTAGCCGTAGACGATAGGGCATCGGCGCGGGAATGGATGAGGTCAATATGGCGGTCGCCGTCGCCATCGACGCCATAGAGCGTGACGTTTTTCGGCAGGAACTGCGTCTGGCCGATTTCGCCATGGGCAGCGCCACGGGAGTTTACGTCCAGATCGCCATCGGCCACCAGCTTCAAGGCGGCGTAAAGCTGCTCACGGAAATAATCGCTGCGGCGGCAATCGTAGGTCAGGGTTGAGACAGCGGACAGCGTGTGTTCGTTGCCCATGTAGCTGCCAAACCCGGTTTCCATGCCCCAGATGGCGATGATCGGGCCAGCTGGAACACCGAAACGCCGCTCGATGCTGGCGAAAAGTGGTGCATTGGCTCTTTTCATCGACTTACCGCGGCTGATGATGGTTTGCCCACCGCGCTTTTTCATGAATTCATCGAAGGAGAGCTTGAAGCTCTTCTGGCCGCGATCGGCCCGGATGGTCGGGACATTGTAGCGGACATTGGCAAAGGAGCGGTCGAGAACCGATTGGCTGATGCCACGGCCCGCTGCTTCCTGCTTGAAGCCTTCCACCCATTGTTCGAAACCGGCGGACGTATTGCCGCATTGGGCGGCATTTGCAGCCTGTGCTGTCGCCATTGTGGCGAGAGCCGTGAAAGCTAAGGCAAAAAACGTCCTGGTTCGCATCGATACCTCGTCTGGAAAAGGGAAGGGGGGCAGCCGCCTTTCGGCTGCATCCGGCTTATCGGCATTCAAGCCGGGCAAGGCAAAACGGCTGAGCGCGGTTGCGTCCAGCCGTTGCCGAAATCCGGTCTTCAGGCTGCCAGGGCCTTTGGCTTGATCAAGCCGCGATTGACCAGCAATTCAGCGATCTGCACGGCATTGAGAGCCGCGCCCTTGCGCAGATTGTCGGAAACGACCCAGATATTCAGGCCGTTTTCAACCGTGGCGTCCTCGCGGATCCGGGAAATATAGGTGGCATCTTCGCCAGCGCATTCGACGGGGGTGATGTAGCCGCCGTTCTCATGCTTGTCGATCACCAGGCAACCCGGTGCTTCACGCAGGATATCGCGGGCCTGGTCAGGAGAAATTTCCCGCTCGAACTCGATATTGACCGATTCCGAATGACCGATGAACACGGGAACGCGCACGGCTGTGCAGGTCACGCGGATCTTCGGATCGAGCATCTTCTTGGTTTCGGCCAGGACCTTCCACTCTTCCTTGGTATAGCCATCTTCCATAAAACTATCGATATGGGGGATGACGTTGAAGGCGATCCGCTTGGTGAACTTCTTGGATTCGACCGGATCGGCGACGAAGACGGCGCGGGTCTGGGTGAACAGCTCGTCCATGCCTTCCTTCCCTGCGCCGGACACCGACTGATAGGTGGAAATGACGACGCGCTTGATGGTGGCGAAATCATGCAGCGGCTTCAAGGCAACGACCAGCTGGGCCGTCGAGCAATTGGGATTGGCGATGATGTTGCGGTTCTTGAAGGCGGTGATGGCATCCGGGTTTACTTCCGGCACGATCAGCGGCACATCCGAATCGTAGCGCCAGGCCGAGGAGTTATCGATGACCACGCAGCCCTGGGCACCGATCTTTGGCGACCACTTCTGTGAAATCGTGCCGCCCGCCGACATCAGGCAAAGATCGGTATCGGAAAAATTATAATTTTCCAGATTTTGGACCTTCAGAACCTTGTCGCCATAAGACACTTCCGTGCCTTGCGAACGGGACGAGGCGAGTGCCACGACTTCGCTGACTGGAAAGCCACGCTCGACGAGAATGTTGAGAATTTCGCGACCGACATTGCCGGTGGCGCCTACGACTGCAACTTTGAAACCCATTTTCCTGCTCTCTTTCTGTCTCTCCTCGGTTTTTTGAGGGGGAAGGCGCGTGACCGCGTCTTCCTTGTCCCCGGCCGTGCCGGGGAGAGAGCGGAGGCCAGAGACGTCAGACGGTTTTGGTCGTCGTTTTGGCCTTGGTGGTTGAGGACATGGCAAACGCCATCATCGCCCGGGCAGATCCTGCCGGTTCCAGATGATCAGCACTGTAAAAGCCGAGTGCGCGCATTCCATGATCCTTTCGTCCTTGCCTTTACCGGGTTTTGTGCCGGTGTCAAGAAATTCACGCTGTAAATAGGGGACACATGCGTGCAAATTCCGGAACGGATTGTCCATTTGCATGCCGACGAACCGGCTATAACATTAGACGAAAGTCATAAGCCCAAAGCATGCCTCTCGATTTTCCCTGAATTCTGTCAGTCTGTTGGTAATTCGGAGCCGCGAATTGAGCCTTGGAGGAAGGTGCGCGGCCATCGGAGAACTCGTTCTGGAGGAACAGCAATGGCAAATGCCGCAAGCCTGCATGCCGCGCCGCGCAGCATGACCAAGGAAGAGCGAAAGGTCATCTTCGCCTCTTCGCTCGGCACGGTTTTCGAGTGGTATGATTTTTATCTCTACGGTTCGCTGGCGATTTATATCGGCGCGACCTTCTTTTCCCAATATCCTGAAACCACCCGTAATATTTTCACGCTGTTGGCTTTTGCCGCCGGCTTTCTGGTGCGGCCTTTCGGCGCGCTGGTGTTCGGACGGCTGGGCGATCTTGTCGGGCGAAAATATACGTTTCTGGTGACGATTCTGATCATGGGCGCCTCGACCTTCCTGGTCGGTATTCTACCAGGGTCAGCGACCATCGGCATCGCTGCCCCGATTATCCTGATCATATTGCGCATGTTGCAGGGCCTGGCGCTGGGCGGTGAATATGGTGGCGCTGCGACCTATGTGGCCGAACATGCGCCGCATGGCCGTCGCGGCTTCTATACGTCCTGGATCCAGACCACGGCAACGCTTGGCCTGTTCCTGTCGCTGCTGATCATTCTCGGCATCCAGACGGCCATGGGCAAAGAAGCCTTTGCTGCCTGGGGCTGGCGTCTTCCTTTCCTTCTGTCGGTCATTCTGCTGGGAATTTCCGTCTGGATTCGCATGCAGATGAACGAATCGCCCGCCTTCAAAAAAATGAAGGAAGAGGGCACCCAGTCGAAAGCGCCGATTTCTGAAGCGTTCGGCCAGTGGAAAAATGCCAAGATCGCCATTCTCGCCCTGTTCGGCGCCGTCGCCGGTCAGGCAGTGGTCTGGTATTGCGGCCAGTTCTATGCGCTGTTCTTCCTGCAGAATGTTCTGAAGGTCGATCCACAGGCCGCCAATATCATGGTGGCGATCGCGCTGGCGTTCGGCACGCTGTTCTTCGTGGTCTTCGGCTGGCTTTCCGACAAGATCGGCCGCAAGCCGATCATTATGGCGGGGCTGCTTCTGGCCATGGTGACCTATTTCCCACTGTTCAAGGCGATGACCTGGGCTGGCAATCCGGCTCTGGCACAGGCGCAGGATACGCTGAAGGCAACGGTCACTGCCGATCCCAAGGATTGCAATTTCCAATTCAATCCGACCGGCACGGCAAAATTCACCACCTCTTGCGATATAGCCACGGCGCTTCTGACCAAGAATTCCGTGCCGTATGAAGTGTTGCCCGGTCCGGCTGGCTCGGCTGCGACGGTAAAACTTGGCGATAGTCAGATCGAAAGCTATGACGCCGTCAAGGCTGGCGCCAACGCCAAGGCTCTGGATGCCGCCCTGCAGAAAAAGATCAATGTCGCCCTGCAACAGAATGGTTATCCGCTGGTTCGGGCGCCGGTTCAGGTCCCCGATAGCAAGCTTGACGGCTTTATCGCCGCCAATGCGGAACTGGGTCTGAGTGCCGACACTGCCCGTACTGGTGCCAAGACCATGGTGCCCACGGCAAAGCTCGTCACCGACAAGTTGCTGACCCCGGAAGAGGCAACAGCTGCCGCTGCGCCTGAAATGGCGGTCTATACCGTTGCCAATGGCGGTGCATTCAGGATGGTGGCGGACCCTGCCCAGGTCAAATGGGTGCCGCTGATTGCCGTGCTGACGGTGCTGGTGATCTATGTCACCATGGTCTACGGGCCGATTGCCGCGATGCTGGTGGAGATGTTCCCGACCCGCATTCGCTATACCGGCATGTCGCTTCCCTATCATATCGGCAATGGCTGGTTCGGCGGCCTGCTGCCAGCAACGGCCTTCGCGATGAGCGCGGCCAAGGGCGATATCTATTACGGCCTCTGGTATCCGATCATCATCGCCGGGATGTCCTTCATCATCGGCATGATCTTCCTGAAGGAAACCAAGAACAACGATATCGACGGCTGATCCTCTTCCCGTCACACGTCAAGGCGCCTGGAAATCATTTTCCGGGCGCCTTTCTTGTGCGCTAAGATCACGCCGCAGCCGCAGACAAGGACGGGTCCGGTTCCTGTTGGGGTGTCTGGGCCCTCTGCGGCATGTCATACCGTTGGCCACTATCCTGGATCAGTCTTTGCCGTAGAACGAGATTGCCGTCGGAGGAGAGGCGGAAAACCAGTCCGCGACGGGCAAAGCCGAGCGCTGTGATCCAGGCGAACCAGGCACCGAACCCCAGACCGGCCACCACGTCACTCGGGTAATGCGCACCGACCATCACCCTCGTCATGCCGAGCCAGAGGGCGGCGATGGCAAAACCCAGCCGGTAGCGGGGCGCGATCAGGGCGGCAATCATCATCAGCGCTCCGATGGTGGTGGCGTGGCCAGAGGGGAAGCTTTCAAAGCGCGCTGAATTGGCAAAGGGCAGGAAATCGAAGGCGCCGGTATCGGTGAATTGATCTGGCCGGGCGCGACCGAGGGCGCGTTTCAGCAGGTTTGCCGCAACACCTGAACCTGCGATCGCCACAAAGGCGTAGAATCCGAGCAGGGAGATAAACAGTGCTCGGCAGCGCTCCTCTGCTGTGGTGGCCAATCGTGATTTGGCCGCAGCTTGGACGGCGATCACAAAACTCGCCAAAAGACACCAGTCCGATTGGCCAATGCGGGTCAGGATTGTGGCAAGCCGGTAAAAGAATGGGCAGGTCAGGCGACCAGCATGGCCGATAGCCGTATCGAACAGCAGTGCCATCAACAGCACCAGGCTTGCACCAACCAGCAGGCATAGACGTGTTCGACAGTCGGGGACGCGGTGTCGGCCGGTCTTAATCCTGGTCAGAATTGTCATCGCGACCCCCGTGCGCTGCGTCCCTTATCAGAGAACCAGCACATACAGGCGGATGTCTTCAACTATGTGACACTGCACTCCTGTTCCAGCGCAAGCCTGCGTCTCGCGCTGGAAATCCTTCGATAAACCCGGTCGGTCAGTTCATCAGGGACTGGAATTCGGCGAGGATTGCATCGCCCATTTCGACAGTGCCGACCTGCTTGCAGCCGTCCGCCATGATGTCGCCGGTACGAATGCCCTTGTCGAGCACGTTGGCAATGGCCTTTTCCAGCTTGTCGGCTTCATCGACCATGGCGAAGGAATAGCGAAGGCACATGGCAAACGAGGCGATCATCGCAATCGGGTTGGCAATGCCGCGACCGGCAATATCCGGTGCCGAGCCATGGACGGGCTCATACAGGGCCTTGCGCTTGCCGGTCTTGGCATCCGGTGCGCCAAGCGAGGCGGAGGGCAGCATGCCGAGCGACCCCGTCAGCATGGCAGCCACGTCCGACAGCATGTCGCCGAACAGGTTGTCGGTGACGATGACGTCGAATTGCTTTGGTGCGCGCACCAATTGCATGCCGCCAGCATCGGCCAGCATATGCTCCAGCTTGACGTCGGAGAACTTGGCCTTGTGCAGCGCTGTTACCACCTGGTTCCACAACACGCCTGATTTCATCACATTGCGCTTTTCCATCGAGCAGACCGCATTGCGGCGGGTGCGGGCCAGTTCGAAGGCCACGGCAGAAATCCGCTCGATTTCGTAGGTGTCGTAGACCTGGGTGTCGATGGCGCGCTTCTGGCCATTGCCGATGTCGGTAATGGTCTTCGGCTCACCGAAATAGACGCCACCGGTCAGTTCGCGGATGATCAGGATGTCGAGGCCTTCGACCAGTTCAGGCTTCAGCGAGGAAGCAGAAGCCAGCGCCGGATAGCAGATCGCCGGACGCAGGTTGGCGAACAGTTCGAGGTCCTTGCGCAGCCGCAGAAGACCGGCTTCCGGGCGAACGTCGTACTCGACGGCATCCCATTTCGGGCCACCGACGGCACCGAACAGCACGGCATCTGCTGCCATTGCCTTGGCCATGTCAGCCTCGGAAATTGCTGCCCCATGAGCGTCGTAGGCGCAACCACCCACCAGACCTTCATCGGTCTCGAAACCGGCACCCAGCGCGGAATTCATATAGGAAACGATCTTGCGTACTTCGTTCATGGCTTCAGGCCCAATGCCATCGCCAGGAAGAAGGAAGAGTGTGCGAACTGTCATGAGCCGACCTCGTTTGAAACAGGAGTGCGGCGGTTTTATCGGGCGATCAAGGGCAATTCAAGGACGCCAGCGCTGCTATCGGTACGGTTTGGCCATGCGACATGGCAAAGAAAAAGGCGGAACCTGCGTTCCGCCTTAGCTATGACTGCCACGGGTTGTGGCGAATGACTTCAGATCACGCCCAGGGGCGCGATGCGGCGTTGGACGTCTCGAACGAAGCAATCGCGCTGGATTTTTCCATGGTGAGGCCGATGTCATCGAGGCCGTTCAACATGCAATGGCGCTTGAATTCATCGATTTCAAAGCTGATGCTGCCACCATCCGGGCCGGTGATTTCCTGGCTTTCCAGATCCACGGTCAAGACGGCATTGGAGCCGCGCTGGGCGTCATCCATCAGCTTTTCCAGGTTTTCCTGGCTGACGACGATCGGCAGGATGCCGTTCTTGAAACAGTTATTGTAGAAAATATCGGCAAAGCTGGTGGAGATCACGCAACGGATGCCGAAATCCAGCAGAGCCCAAGGCGCATGTTCGCGCGAGGAACCACAGCCGAAGTTGTCGCCGGCGACCAGGATCTTGGCGTTTTGATAGGCGGGCTTGTTGAGCACGAAATCCGGATTGATCGAGCCGTCCTGATGATAGCGGGCTTCGGCAAACAGGCCTGTTCCAAGCCCAGTGCGCTTGATCGTCTTCAGGTAATCCTTCGGAATGATCATATCCGTATCGACATTGACGACCGGCAGCGGTGCCGCGACCCCGGTGAGCTTCGTGAACTTTTCCATAGACGTTACCTTCACTGGACCTGAATGAGATTGGCTCTTCGCATAACCGAAAAGCCTGTCGATTTGAAGGAGAATCTTGGAGCCGCTTGCTTCATCGACGCATGGTCTCACGCGTGTACGGCGACCTATTACATATCGATAATGGTTCCGCGCCCATCATTCCAAATCCGCACCGGCTGCTGCTCTTCAGGCAGGCGTTTGCGGGCGTGAACGGCAACCGGCTTAGGCTTGAGCGTCAACGCACGCCAAGCCAGCGTTCCCGTCAAGACGGCACCGAGCACGAGCGTCAGCGAGAAAGTCAATAAAGCTGCCGCAGTCAAGGCGATGACCCCAAGGCCGAGCAATCCAAGAGCACGAAGGTTCTGCATCATAGTGTTCCTTTCAATGGTTTGAAGGTGGGGCTTCTCCTGACGCTTTACAAGAGTTATTGAGGTCGCAACCCTTGTCGCAATGAAGGTCAGACAACCGAAAGGCGAAGTGCAATGCAGACCAATCCGCCCAATCGCAGGCCGCGCTTTCGTCGCTCGTTGATCAGCGTTCCCGCTATCAACCTTCGTGCATTGGAAAAATCCCTGTCGCTTCCTTGCGATGGAATGATTTTCGATCTGGAGGATTCGGTTGCAGACGGTAGCAAGGCCGAGGCACGCGATATCCTGCGGCAGTTTCTGCAACACGCGGATTTGAACGGTCGTGAAGCCATTATCCGCGTCAACAGCCGTGATACGCGCTGGTTTGCCGAGGATTTGGCCCTTGTAGAGGCGATCAAGCCGGACGCGGTTTTGCTGCCCAAGGCTGAACGGGTGGAAGACCTGGACCGGCTTCGCACCGCAGCCGGGGCGGGGCCTGCCCTCTGGGCGATGATCGAGACACCGAAGGCCGTACTGGCGGCGTCGGAGCTTGCCAAGGCGGGCGCGGCACTAGGGCTGGAATGCCTTGTGGTCGGGCTGAATGACTTGCGCAAGAAAACCCGGGTGCCACCGGGCCTTGGTCGTCAATATCTGGTTCCCTGGCTGATGCAGGTGGTCCTGGCTGCCCGCGCTTACGGACTTGAGGTTATCGATGCGGTTTCCAATGATTTTCGCGATCTGGACGGCTTTGCAGCCGAATGCAGCCAGGGCCGTTCGATGGGCTTTGACGGAAAGATGCTGATCCATCCGGCCCAGATCGAGGCGGCCAACCAGTATTTCGGCCCATCTGAAGCCGAAATCGCCGAGGCGCGGGCGATTGTCGCGGCTTTCTCGGCGCCGGAGGCTGCAAATCTCAATGTCATCAATCTGGATGGCCGGATGATCGAGCGGCTGCATGTCGCCGAAGCCGAGCATCTTCTGTCCAAGCTGTCTCTTCTTGAACCAACACCGTCATCTCCAATCCAGAAAGGATGATCTCCATGAAAGTCTATCGTTTTCTCACCGGTCCCGACGACGCCACCTTCTGTCACCGGGTGACCGATGCCCTTAACAAGGGCTGGGAACTGCACGGCTCGCCCAGCCTGACATTCAACCCTGTCGTCAACCAGACCTATTGCGGCCAGGCGGTGGTGAAGACCGTCGAGGGCAAGACCTATGATCCATCCATGAAGCTGGGTGAACAATAAGCGTTTAAGTCGCTGGTAAGTCACTGGCCGGGTGCGAAAATGCATCCGGCTGGAGGGCTGGCTTGAAGGTTTGTCATTATCTCGAATTCGATGCGAATGTTTTGCAGAATTTACCTGTCATTCTTGAATTGGAGCTAATGTGCCGGAATATCGCTCTTGTGAGGTGTATTCGTGCGACCAGTTTTCAAGGCCCATTCGACCGGCAATTCCCACTCCGATTTTGAGGTGAAGCTTGCCTCCGCCCATTCGCGGATCGAGAAGTCCTTTCTCGATGGCGGCGCCGTACTGGTATCGGTAATGGACAATCTTGGCAGTCTGGTGGATAGCCTCGACCATTTGACCGGCGTTCTCGATGGCAAGACGACAGCGGACACCGTGCAGGGTCTTCGCAAGACGGTGTCCGATCTTGCCTTGCTGCCCGCACGGGCATCTGCGCGTCAGGACTCCTTCAGCCAGATCTCCGATCAATGTGCCTCGACCTATTCGCATGTCGAGGAAATGCGTGAGACCATTCGCTACCTGCGCACATTCGCCATCACCGTGAAGATCACCGGGGCGGGGCTTGCCGAGTTTTCAGGCTTTGCCGATGAAATCCGCGAACGTATCCAGTCCGGTGCCGAGGAAATCGACCGGTTTGCCGAGCAATTGGCGGGTATGCGCGGCCAATTGGACACGGCACGGGCATTTTCCGATGGCATCCTGTCGGATTTCAGCAATACCATTCCAACCATCGTCAGCTCACTGACCCTGAGCTCTGACCAATTGGCAACCCAGCACAAGTCAATGGCTGGCATTGCCAATGATGTGAAAGGGCTCACCCGCGCCATTCAGGGCAAGATCGCCAACGTGCTCTCGGCCTTGCAAATCGGTGACATCACCCGTCAGCGCATCGAGCATATTCAGAGTAGCCTGGACTATCTGGAGGAATTTTTTGCGGCTGGCGGAATGCGTGATCCGGCTGAAAAAGAGGCGCTTCGTCAGGCTGTCCTGCATCTTGCCCATGCGCAATTGCAGGAATCCCTGGATGATTTCCGGCAGAAATGCACATCGATTGCCGCCAATATGTCGAGCTTTACCAGCGATGCTGCCCGCGTTCTGGCGCTGCGTGACGAATTGAACCAATCAGGCGGCGATAATGACCGCAGCCTGCTGCGCAAGATGGAAAGCGATATCAGCCATGCCTGCGCGCTTTCGGCGCGCGTCCAGGACCGCAGCCATGAATCGGATGCTGTCGTCAGTTCCGTTACCCAGTCCGCTCAGGCGCTCCAGGAAGGCATTGAGACGATCCGGTCGATCAAGACCGATATTCACTACATGGCGCTGAATTCCAATCTTCGCTGCTCCCGTCTTGGTGATGCCGGTCGGTCCGTCAATGTCGTCAGTGGCGAATTGCGCACCTTTGCCGCCAAGCTAGAAACCCCAGCCGATGCCATTGTTGAGGACATGCGCTGCGTCGAAGAGGCGACGGCGTCGCTGACCCGCGACGACAGTGACGACATCAACCATATTCATGAGCCGCTGAACCTGGCGCTGGATAAGATCCGTGTTGTCGCGACGGATATGGAAAAGGGGCTTGAGGCCTTTGGGGCCGAAGGCCAGCTGGTGTTCAGCCGGATCAGCGCGGCGGTGACCAAGCTTGATTTCGATGGCGAATTGGGTGGTCTGCTGCTGGATTGCCTGGCAATCGCCGACCGCGCCCGCGGGCATATGCCGTCGCTATCGGCTATTCCCGCTGCTGCGCTGCCACTCAGCCAGAAAATCTTTGCCATCTACACGATGGCGCAGGAGCGCGATATCCATCAGCGTTTCCTGCCGTTGCAGGCTGGCTTGGTGGTAGATCAGGCCGAGGTTTTTGAAGACGATGAACAGTTGTTTGCCGGAGCATTGTTTTAGAGTTTTCAGCGAAAACTGGACATCCATTTTCGGAAAATCCGCTGCAAAACCTGAGCCTCAGCATCCATGGATGCGCAGAAGACATAAAAAAACCCGGCAATGCCGGGCTTTTTTATGTTGGAATGAGCAAGCTTACGCTGCTTCTTCCTGAGTTTCGTCTTCTTCCACGGACTTGCCGCGCTTCGGGCCTTTGGCAAGATTGACTTCCACCAGCCGGACGGCTTCGGTTTCAGACATCTTGTTGACGGCGGCGATTTCACGCGCCATGCGGTCCAGTGCGGCTTCATAGAGCTGACGCTCGGAATAGGACTGTTCCGGCTGGTGTTCGGCACGGAAAAGGTCACGAACCACTTCGGCAATGGAAATCAGATCGCCGGAATTGATTTTCGCATCATATTCCTGTGCCCGGCGTGACCACATGGTCCGCTTGACACGTGCTTTGCCCTGAACGACTTTCAAAGCCCGATCAACAAAATCGGTTTCCGAAAGCTTGCGCATTCCAATGGTGACAGCCTTGGTGACCGGCACTTTCAAACGCATTTTATCTTTATCGAAATCGATTACAAAAAGCTCAAGCTTCATGCCCGCGACTTCCTGCTCTTCAATGGCGGTGATCGTACCGACGCCATGGGCCGGATAAACGATCGCCTCACCTGTCTTGAAGCCCTGACGCGTCGAGGATTTTTTCTGCTGGGTCGTCATTCGCTCTAAAAACTCCCTGTTACTGTATCGGCGACAGCCGACCCCAGGCCGAAAGACCCGGATGAGACGGGGGAACCGTCGGGTGACTCCATGCTGATCCAGTTACGATCAAACGAATAAAAGCACATCAGTGACAGAACCGGCGAGGTTTACATGTCACAAACATAACTTTCGTGGATTTTTCGGCTTTCGCGGTAGGTTTGGGCACACAAATGCCCTCACGTGTGGATCAGTTCTATAGGCTTAACATAAAAAAGTGAGGAAATCAATATTTTGCTGCCTTGCGACCGCTTGACGGCGGAAACTGTTCTTCTTTAAGGGTGCGGTTTGACCTGTCATTGGCTAACCTCGCCAAGGTAAAATAAAATATCTTTTAACCTATTGATTTTTTTAGAATTTCAGAAAATCGCACACGCTGTGGCAGCGATTCTTTTTGCTGCTTTGCTCCCGACCGGTCACGTCAATTCTTCGCAGCGACACGCAATTGCATGGCTGCTGTCATAAAAAACAGAAGCTGCCATGCAGTTTTATGCGAAGTCTCAAAGATGTGAACCTGAAGGCATTGCAAATATCTCAAATGCGACAAAGGCTTGAGGTATCCGGCAAACAATAGGACGAGGTAATCTTCAACTGGCTTCGCATCGTCCGTTGCCGCCCAACAGACGACATCCGGGGGGGGCGACATCCAGAATCGGGTGAGACCGCGTCGCAACTCGCCAATCAGTCGCCCGTGCCAGGCTTTTCCGAGAAATAAAGTTCGAACTTGCCTTCGACGCCATCCATTTCCTTGGCTTCGGGCAAAGCATCGCGCTTGGTGGTGATGTTTGGCCAGATCTGGGCAAACTCCGCATTGATTTTCAGCCACTTATCGAGACCCGGTTCCGTGTCTGGCTTGATGGCTTCAGCCGGACATTCCGGCTCGCAGACGCCGCAATCGATGCATTCATCGGGATTGATGGCCAGAAAATTCTCACCTTCGTAAAAACAGTCGACCGGGCATACTTCCACGCAATCGGTATATTTGCAGCGTATGCAGTTGTCAGTCACGATATACGTCATGCGGTACTCCAGAGATCTCTCGATGGCGAGTGCGACGCCGCGTCTTGCAGGAACGAATTAGGCAAGGAAAAATCGACTGTCCCATATCATGCACAGCTTTTTCCACAAGGGCAGTGAGCTACTGCTTTCCAGACCTGTTAGCAAGGATAAATCATCCCTATCTCGATGCGATAGAGGTCGATTTTCCTAGTGGCCACCAAGCGCTTCCCAAACCGGACCGGCCAGCTCTGATACCAGGCTCAACGATGTTGGCATATCCTCGCCTTGCGCAGATTTCGAATATCTCCAATGCATCAAAGGCTTGAGATATTCGAAAATGGAAGAGGAACTTTTATTTTCGATGACCCGACGTGTCAGTCTTCGCCATCCATCAGACGGTCCACTTGCCGACGCTCGCGCTTGGTTGGACGGCCTGAACCGGGAAGTCTTTGTGCCTGTTCAAAAGCGGTGAGGGCGTCGCGGGGCTGGCGCGGCGGTGACTGGTCCTCATAGAGAAGTTTTGCCTGCTCGTAAGGGCCGCGATGCGTGCCGGGCTGGCGAACGACAAGTTTCATGTCGTGATTGGCAAGCGTAATATCCAGCACGTCGCCGGGCCGGACAATGATGCTGGGCTGCTTGGCTGGTTTGCCATTGACCCGGACCCGGCCCGAGACGATCTGCTGCTGGGCCAGCGTACGGGATTTGAAAATCCGCGCAAAAAACAGCCACTTGTCGATCCGTTGCGAGGGTCCGGCGAGTGGCTGTTGTTCGCTCATGGCTTACTTCTTCATCTGCTCCTTCAAGGCAGCAAGTTTGGCGAAAGGAGAATCCGGATCGATCGGCTTTTCCTTGCGCGGCGGCTTTGCCTCGAAACGCTGCGGCTGGGCTGACTTTGTGTCCCTGTCGCGGTCCTTACGCGGACCGCGATCATCGCGGTCGCCCCGGTTTGCGTGCTTGTCGCGGTTGCCGTCTCGGTCGCGGGGCTTGCCATGATGGCCACCCTCGCGGCGCTTATCGTCGCGGTCACGTCCACCTTCTGTACGGACACCGTCCGTACGAGCGTCTGGCTTCTGCTCGCCCTGCTGCGGGGCGCGCTTGGCACCCTGCGGACGGCGGTCGCCCTGTTGTGGACGTCCAGCCTGGCGCTGGTTGTCGTTGCGTCCGCCGGGACGCCAGAGCAGAACCGGCTTGGGTTCCGTGGGTCCTTCCGGATTGGCAAGAAGGTCAGCGGATGGAGCCTCGGTCGCTGCAACTTCGGCCTCTTTGACCTCCGCTGGTGCTTCTGGCGTTGCTTCGGCGCTGATTTCAGCACTTGGGACGGTCTCGAGCGCTGCCGGTTCAGCCGCGACTGTTTCCGCCGCCGTGGCTTCGCTCTGCTGATCTGCATCGTCTTCGTCGGCCTTTTCGACGCTTTCGGATGTCTGTGTCGAGGCATTGGCAGGTGTTGCGGCGGGCTTGTCGTCCTGGGTTCCGAGGAAGGCCTGGGCCTCTTCCGCCTTGACGGCATCGGCGCGGTAGCCGAGACCTTTGAGGATTTCTTCCATGTCATCGGGCGTTGCGCCGAGGATGGAGAGCATGGCGGTCGTTGTGGTGAACCGACGGCCATCATAGGCGCCGTCCGGACGCGGCGTGGTGCCGGGCTTCCATTGCAGCAGCGGACGGATCAGATCCGCCAACCGCTCCAGAATGTCGATGCGTACGGCGCGCTTGCCGAGGAAACGGAAACCGGCGAGCTTGTAGAAATTGCGCTCGAAGCTCGGATCGGTCACCACGGAGGTGCGGCCTGCGGCCAAAACCGGGATGAGATCGCCATAGCCGGGCTTGTCCAGGCCATCGTTCTTCAAGGCCCAGAGGAGAGTGATCAACTCGGCCGGTGCCGGCTTCAACAGGGCCGGCATGAAGATGTGATATGCACCGAAGCGCACGCCGTAGCGGCGCATGGAGGCGCGTGCATCCTGGTCCAGCGATTTCACCTCTTCGGTGACATCACGGCGGAACAGAATCCCAAGCCCTTCGACCAGCTGGAAGGCCAATCCCTTGGAAAGGCCCTGCAGGTCTTCGGCCCGCGACAGATCGTCGAGCGGCTTCAGAATGGTCGAGATATGATGATTGACGAAGCGCTCGATGCGGGCGACGACGTGATCGCGCGCATTGCCGCTCAGCGGTTCGTCCGCCAGCAGCAAAATGCGAGGGCGCATGATATGATCCGAACCGGTCAGCTTGGCGACGGGATCGCCCAGCCAACGGACGAGACCGTCGGAACTGAGCGCCAGATCTCCATTGCCGGAGGCATGCAGTCTTGCAGCCCGCGCTTCGAATTCCAGGCCAAGCGCCTTTTGGGCAGCGGTTTGCACCGCCTTGGCGTCCGGCCCCTCGGTTCCAGAGATCGGCGTAAACCGGAATCCGGAGAGTTGGCCCACGTGATGTCCCTCGACGAAGACATCACCGTTCACACTGATTTCAGCTTCCAGCATCCCATTCTCTCTCAAGCGCTTCATAAGCACAGATGTCCTGCGATCAACAAAGCGTTTCGTCAACCTTTCATGTAACGCGTCAGACAATCGATCTTCGATTTCCCGCGTCTTTTCTTGCCAGTGTGTCGGATCGGCAAGCCAACCTGGCCGGTTCGACACATACGTCCAAGTTCGGATCTGCGCAATGCGCGCAGAAAGAGTATCTATCTCACCGTCTGTCCGGTCGGAGCGATACACCTGCTCTGCCATGAAATCTTCGTTCACACTACCGTGCCGGGCAAGGTCGGAATAGAGGGTAAGAATCAGATCGGCATGTTGTGCCGGGGTAATTCGTCGATAATCCGGTAATGCGCAGGCATCCCACAGTAGCGACACCCTGTTTGGTGACGAAGCAAGGTCCTGGACTTCCGGATAGCGAGCCAGATAATCCAATGCCTGCTGGTCGATTGCCGGCAGCGCCCGCACCAGTCCCGCTACCTTGGGTGCAGCATCCAGGCTACGGCGCAGGTTGGCAATCGAGGAAAAATCGAATTGGGCGGTGCGCCATTGCAGCACCTTGACCGGGTCGAAATGATGGCTTTGCAGCCGCTCCACCAGTTCCGGCTCGAAGGGGTCGACCCGTCCCGTCACGCCAAATGTGCCATCTTTTAGATGGCGTCCGGCACGTCCAGCAATCTGGCCCAGTTCTCCGGGATTGAGATTGCGAAACTGATAGCCATCGAATTTGCGGTCCTGGGCAAAGGCAACATGATCGACATCGAGGTTCAGGCCCATGCCGATCGCATCGGTCGCCACGAGATATTCGACATCGCCGGATTGGTAGAGGCCGACCTGGGCATTGCGGGTGCGCGGGCTGAGTGCGCCGAGCACCACAGCGGCCCCGCCGCGCTGGCGACGGATCAATTCGGCAATGGAATAGACCTCGTCGGCGGAGAAGGCGACGATTGCCGTGCGCTGCGGCAGCCGGGTGATCTTCTTTTCGCCGGCATAAAACAGCTGCGACAGGCGGGGACGCTCGATAACGGTGATGCCCGGCAGCAGATGCTGAAGGATCGGCTTCATGGTCGCCGAACCAAGCAGCAGGGTTTCTTCGCGTCCACGCAGATGCAACAGCCGGTCGGTGAAAATATGCCCGCGCTCGAGATCGCCCGCCAACTGGATTTCATCGATGGCGACGAAAGCGACTTTGGTCTCGCGCGGCAGCGCCTCGACGGTGCAGACAGAAAACCTTGCATTGGGGGGCGTGATTTTTTCCTCACCGGTGATGAGGGCGACATGCGCCGCGCCGACCCGCTCGACCACCCGGGTATAGACTTCACGCGCCAGCAACCGCAAAGGCAGGCCGATCATACCCGATCCATGGGCAACCATGCGCTCGATGGCATAATGGGTCTTACCCGTATTGGTCGGCCCCAGCACAGCAATGACGCTGCGGCCGCTCAGGATCATGGGTTGCGAAGTCAAATCGTCGCTCCGGACTGCACTGTCAAAAGAGGATAGCCATAGCCGATCTTCCTTCGGGACCACACATGGCGATGCCTTGGAGCAAAGGCAAGAAAAGAATTACCCAGGCGCTGCTTTTCCGGCTCCAGAGGCGAATAGAAGGGAAATAACCTCCGGTTGTGGTAAATTTTGGTCGTTTTGAGCGTCAGGCTTTGATTCGGAACAGCTAAAGAACGAATCGGCGACGAATCACTGACTCCAGCTCTTTCATGTTTTGTTCCAGCCTTCATCTTGTGGGTCCGTAGCATGAGGGGAACAAGATAATGGAGGCCACGCACAACCGAAAACGGTGCCGGTCTTTAAAACTGTGGCTGATGGAGGAAAGGGCAGACCGGGTGGAACAATACAGGACCAGGATCATTATAGGGTCACATGAATTAAGACATGCTGAAAAGTAAAGGGAAACACCATGCTAGGCACAATTCTCGTCATCATCCTCATATTGTTGCTGCTTGGGGCGCTTCCGACTTGGGGTCATAGTCGCAACTGGGGTTATGGTCCGTCCGGCGGCCTGGGTCTGGTTGTCGTCATCATTATTATTCTGCTGCTTATGGGCCGTATCTAGTGGCTGGCCAGGCCAGGAAGAAGAGGAAGCTTTCATGAAAAAGACAGTTATTGCCATAGCCATGCTTGTGCCGATGATCGCGTCTTGTACGCCAACGGAACGTGGTGCCTCAATTGGTGCGGCATCCGGCGCTGTGATCGGTGGCGTTGCCACCAATTCGGTTGGGGGCGCTGCTGTAGGCGCCGTCGGCGGTGGCGTTATTGGTGCGTTGATCGGCCAGTCGACCGAACGTCGGGGCTACTGCGTTTACCGCGACCGTTATGGCCGCCAGTACGAGCGCCGTTGCCGCTAAATCGCATGCCATTGAATATAAAAAGCCGCCGGAGCGATCCGGCGGCTTTTTTTGGATATTAGGCCAGGGTATCAGACGAAGAACTGGCCACCATTGGCGGAAATCGTCGAGCCAGTAATGAAACCGGCGTCATCGGAAGCGAGAAACACCACGATGCGGGCAATTTCTTCCGGTTCGCCGAGGCGTCCGACTGGAATTTGCGGAATGATCCGCTCGTTCAAGACTTTTTCCGGGATCGCCCGGACCATTTCCGTGCCGATATAGCCTGGGCAAATCGCATTGACGGTGATGTTTTTGGCAGCACCTTCCTGTGCAAGCGCCTTGGTAAAGCCGAGATCGCCAGCCTTGGCGGCAGAATAATTGGCCTGGCCCATCTGACCCTTCTGGCCGTTGATGGAGGAAATGTTGATGACGCGGCCAAAGCTGCGGTCGCGCATGCCCGTCCAGACCGGGTGGGTAACATTGAACAGACCGGTCAGATTGGTGCCAATCACATCGTTCCATTGCTCAGGGGTCATTTTGTGGAACATGGCATCGCGGGTGATGCCGGCGTTGTTGACCAGGATTTCAACCGGCCCGAGGGCCGCCTCGACGGCAGAAATACCCTGCTTGCAAGCCTCGTAGGAGGAGACGTCCCATTTAAAGACCGGAATGCCGTTTTCGGCTTCAAATGCCTTTGCGGCCTCGTCATTGCCAGCATAATTGGCGGCAACCGTATATCCAGCTGCCTTCAATGCCGTTGAAATCGCTGCGCCGATGCCACGCGTTCCGCCGGTTACCAAAGCTACCCTGCTCATTCCAGTCTCCTCTCAATAAGTGTTTTCTTGTGTTGCGCCTCTCCGTACCCTAGGGGGCAAGGAGTGACATCCCCCAATTCAATGGGTGCTTCTGCGAAATACACAGAGAACGCCAGTCATTACGGTTTGACACCGGAAACATTGAACTGGAATGATGCAGGTAAAATATGGCCGGATCGGTTCTCGGCTCGTTTATTGTCTCGGCGGTGCGCATGCGGTCCGCCGCTGAAACCAGTTTCGCTGATTCCATCCGGCAAAAGGAAAGGGAGGTGATCAGGCGATACCCTCACCGTTTACGATATCAAAGCCCGATGGTTCCCCATCGGGCTTCAGGCTCGATAGGCTCAGAGACCTTCGATGCACATGGCAACGCCCATGCCACCACCGATGCACAGGGTCGCCAGACCCTTCTTTGCGCCGCGCCGTTTCATTTCAAACAGCAGGGTGTTGAGAATACGGGCACCAGATGCCCCGACCGGGTGGCCGATGGCAATGGCGCCGCCATTGACATTGACGATCGACGTATCCCAACCAAGATCCTTGTTGACGGCGCAGGCCTGGGCGGCAAAGGCTTCGTTGGCCTCGACCAGGTCGAGATCGTTCACACTCCAGCCGGCCCTTTCAAGCGCCTTGCGGGATGCAGGGATGGGACCTGTGCCCATGATCTTCGGATCGACGCCAGCCGTTGCCCAGGAGGCAATGCGTGCCAAGGGCTGGATGCCGCGGCGGACGGCTTCAGCTTCGGTCATCAGCAGGGCGGCGGCGGCCCCGTCATTGATGCCGGATGCATTTCCAGCGGTGACGGTGCCTTCCTTGTCGAAAGCGGGACGCAGCTTGGTCATGCTGTCCAGTGTCGCACCTGCGCGGATATATTCATCGGCATCGACGATCACATCGCCCTTGCGGCCCGGCACTGTGACCGGGACGATTTCGTCCTTAAACCGGCCTGCGGTCTGGGCGGCTTCGGCCTTGTTTTGCGAAGCAACCGCAAAGGCGTCCTGTTCGTCGCGGGTCAGCTGCCACTGGCGGGCAACATTTTCGGCGGTGACGCCCATGTGATAGCCGTAAAAGGCATCGGTCAGGCCGTCCTTGATCATGGTGTCGATCATTTTCATGTCGCCCATCTTGGTACCGGCGCGCAAATGGGCGCAGTGGGGGGCAAGCGACATGGATTCCTGGCCGCCAGCAATGATGATCGAGGCGTCGCCGGTGGCGATCTGCTGCATGCCGAGTGCCACGGCGCGCAAGCCGGAGCCGCAGAGCTGGTTCAGGCCCCAGGCGGTTTTTTCCTGCGGGATACCAGCCTTCATGGCGGCCTGGCGGGCGGGGTTCTGGCCCTGGCCGGCAGTCAGGATCTGGCCGAGGATCACTTCGTCGACTTCGGCGGCCTCGATGCCTGCGCGTTCCAGCACGGCCTTTATCGCGGTCGCACCCAGATCATGCGCGGCAACGTTGGCAAAAGCCCCGTTGAAAGAGCCAACTGCCGTTCGAGCCGCGCTGGCAATGACGATGGAAGGCGTAGACATGGGTATCTCCTCGATAGTGTTCTTTGCTGCGGCTGAGACTGTCAAAGCTTCCCCGAGAAGTCAAACTCAAAGCATTGGGAAATTTCAGTCTTTGGTTGCATTTCAGCGGATGGCTATCGCTGCTTTCGATAGCGCAATCCCGCGACGCACAAAGAGATTGTCACGCCCGTCGATTTGCGATTACACTTCTCTTTCAGGGAAGAGCAATAATAACGACATAAGCCGGGTTAGGAGACACAATGGCCAAGACCGATGGCGAAATCATCATTAAGAAATATGCCAATCGCCGCCTCTACAACACGGGGACCAGTACCTATGTGACGCTGGAAGATCTGGCCAAGATGGTAAAAAAGGGCGAGGAGTTCACCGTACAGGATGCAAAATCCGGCGAGGATATTACCCATTCTGTCCTGACCCAGATTATTTTCGAGCAGGAAGCCAAGACCACCAATACGTTGCTGCCGATTTCCTTCCTGCGCCAGTTGATCAGCTATTATGGCGATCAGATGCAGATGGTGGTGCCGAGCTTTCTCGAACATTCGATGAAAGCTTTTACCGAACAGCAATCCCAGATGCGCGACCAGATGACCCGGGCTTTCGGTGAGACACCGCTTGCCAAGAATTTACAGGCACCGATCCAGCTGATGGAGGAGCAGGTCAAGCGCAATACCGAGATGTTCCACCAGGCCATGCAGATGTTTTCGCCGTTCATGACGCCGACGCCAGCACGCGAGACGAAGCGGCCGGAAACCAAGGACATCGATGATCTGAAAGAGCAGTTGCGCAATCTGCAAACCAAGCTCGACAAGCTCTGACAATTGGTGCCGCAACGGCGTTGTGCAGGGGTGTTTTCCTGCACCGCGCGGTTTGTAATATCTGTGAAGGTCACTGCAAGCAGGCGGTCTTCACCAGAAAATGGCAAAGAAAAAGGCCGGAAAAACCGGCCTTTTTTAATATAGTCAGATAGAAAACGCTTATGCGCTTTCCTTCGGCGTCAGAACCTGACGGCCGCGATACATGCCGGTCTTCAGATCGATATGGTGCGGACGGCGCAGTTCGCCGGAATTCTTGTCTTCGACATAGGTCGGAGCCTTCAGACCGTCGGCAGAACGGCGCATACCGCGCTTGGACGGGCTTGTTTTTCTTTTTGGTACAGCCATTTCAATTACTCCACGTGACGGTCGAAAACCGATGAACCGGCCCTTTTGGAGCCGAACAATCACTCATCCGATCTTCGAATTTGGCGGCCTTATACATGCCGCCCAGGGGTTTGACCAGTCCCCGGCGGGATTTTTTTGACATCGTGCGGTCGCAAAACGTCGCCTCTGCCCGGCCTTTGCGGGCATCGGGCAATCAGTTCAGGCCTCGTCCTCCGGCACGATCCAGGGTTCGGCCAGGGCAGCATCGCGCCACTTGATCCAGGCGGAATGGGCCTGCATGTGATCCATATAGGCAAGACTAACCGGATCGGCGGTCAGTTGATAGGCCGAAAAACGGTTGACCACAGGTGCATACATGGCATCCGCCGCGCTGAAGGCGCCAAACAGGAAAGGACCGCCGGAGCGAGCCAATTGCTCGTGCCAGATGGTTTCGATGCGGGAGACATCGGCTTGCACTGCCGCCTTTTCTTCAGGGCTGAAGGCAAGTGCCTGTGGCGGGCGGCGGAGATTCATCGGGCAGGCATTGCGCAAGGCCCGGAAGCCAGCCAGCATTTCGAGCGAAATTGCTCGAGCAACAGCCCGGTCCGACTGCGCCGATGGCCAGATACCGGCATTGGGGAAAAGCTCCGCAGCATATTCGATAATGGCCAGCGATTCCCAGACCTTCACATCCCCATGCACAAGGACTGGCACCTGGCCGGTCGGCGATATGGCCTTGATGCCCGGATTGCCGGCTGGAAAGTCGAAGCGGATCAGCACCTCTTTGAAGTCGATCTCGGCTGCGGTCAGAGCAATCCAGGGCCGGAACGACCAGGAGGAATAATTCTTATTAGCAATATAGAGTGTTAGGTCCGTCATCGGTTTTGTCTCCTGAAATGTCCGCAATCCTAACCGGCGCATACGGCTCAAAGCCAATGCCAAGTTTTGACATCACTTATCAATGCAGCTGATATATGGATCGGCGCCCCGGGCGCGGCGCTCCACCATGGCGGCGAGCCGCCGTAGACCGGGGCCAGGCTTGCCGGCATTGCGGTCGATAGGATTTGGCAGCGAAACGGCCAGCAGGGCGGCCTGGCGGGCGGAAAGTCGGGCGGCCGGGATTTTGAAATGGTGGAGTGCTGCGGCCTCGGCACCGTAAATGCCCGGCCCCCATTCGGCGATGTTGAGGTAAATCTCCATGGTTCGGCGCTTCGACCAGACCTTGTCGGCGGTCAGTGCCAGGGGAATTTCCATGCCCTTGCGGATAAAGGACCGGCTGTTCCACAAAAACAGGTTTTTCACTGTCTGCATGGTGATGGTGCTGGCGCCACGGGTTTCCTCGCCGTCCAGCGCATCGTCGATCACCGAGCGCATCTGCACCCAGTCGACGCCGCTATGGCTACAGAATTGTCCATCTTCCGACATCATCACAGCGCGGATCAAGTTTGGCGATATGCGCTCCAGCGGCACCCATTGCCGATCATAGCCGCGAAACAGGGCGAGATCGGCCAGCATCAAGGTGGAAGGCGGGTGAATGAAGGGCAGCAGATAGAGCGCCATCAGCGCGAAAGGCAAAAGGGCAAGAGCAAGCAGTGCCTTGGCTATTCGATGCAGCACCAGCCGCCGGTCTCCTTTTTCGCCCTCCTGGTCGAGGTGCTCGTCTTGTCCGGGCACGGTCGCGTCCAGAGGGTCGATAGCATCAGGTGCGTTGTCCGTCGTCAATCCTGTCACCTGCCCCGACGCCTGCTTGATTTGCGCATTTTTTTTCTTAGCCGTGAATAAGGCCAAGCGCCAGACCAAGGCACTTTGGCGGGCCGATACCCCACAGATAGTCCCCGATACATTACAGATAGTCATTGTATCTTGCACCTTCTGAGGGCGCATGGCAAAGAGCAGCCGGCAAACCTGAGGCATGCGATGTTTGACGATCATCTCCGCGATACAGCCGCGCGCGTTCAGGCGCTGCTGACCGAGCTTTTGCAGCCCGCATCCCAATTGGATGAAATCGCCAGACCCGGTCAATTGCTGGCGGCAATGCGCCATGCCGTGCTGAACGGCGGCAAGCGGCTGCGGCCATTTCTGGTGGTGGAAAGCGCCCGGCTGTTTCGCGGCCAGGACGATGCCGCCCTGCGGGTTGGCGCTGCGCTCGAATGCCTGCACTGCTACTCTCTCGTCCATGACGACTTGCCCGCCATGGATGACGATGATCTGCGTCGTGGCCAGCCAACTGTGCATATCGCTTTTGACGAGGCGACGGCCATTCTGGCTGGTGACAGTCTGCTGACCTTTGCCTTTGAGATCATTGCCGCACCACAAACCACGCTACCTGACGCTGCCAAGACCGCGCTGGTTCTGGCGCTGGCGCGGGCTGCGGGGCTGGGCGGTATGGCGGGCGGTCAGGCGCTGGATCTGGCTGCTGAGAAACACGCTCCTGATGAGTCTGGTATCGTGACATTGCAGGCGATGAAAACCGGCGCGCTGTTGCGCTTTGCCTGCGAGGCTGGACCAGTGATTGCCGGGGCATCCCAGGAGGACCGGCAGCGGCTACGCCAGTTTGGCGAGCTGATCGGCCGGGCCTTCCAGCTTGCCGACGATCTCCTCGATTTGACGGCTGATGCTGCGACCATGGGCAAGGCGACCGGTAAGGATGCCGGGCGCGGCAAGGGGACATTGGTCGGCCTGAAGGGCCAGACCTGGGCGGAAGCCGAGCTGGACCGGCTGGTCGATCAGGCGGTCGGCTTGCTGGCTCCCTATGGCGAACGCGCCGCTGTGTTGATGGCTGCCGCCCGTTTTGTCGCCAATCGCAGGAATTGAATTGCCACTGTGACAGGTTTTCGGGTGCGCATTCCGGTTTGGTGTTTTAGGGCTCAGTGACCGTTATTCTCTCGCGAAAGCGCCTGACATGATTGCCGATCATTTTGCGCAGTTTTTCTCCGCCTATCTCGTCTATCTGGTGGCGGTGATCAGCCCCGGCCCGGCGAATATGGCGATTATCTCGACGGCCATATCGCAAGGGCGCAAGGCGGGTCTGGTGATTGCGCTTGGCATATTTGCAGGCTCTTTCACCTGGGCAATGGCTGCATCCTTTGGCCTTGCCGCGTTGCTGCATCACTATGGCCAGGCCCTTATCCTGCTGAAAATCGCTGGCGGGCTTTATCTTTTCTATCTCGCCATCAAGGCTGCAGTATCTGCCTTGCGAAAACAACAGCCCGCCGGGGAGCAGGTTGAGGCGTTCAAGCGGGCCCGTTATCGGTCAATCTTTCTGCGCGGCTATCTCATTCACTTGACCAATCCGAAAGCGATTTTCGGCTGGCTGGCGATTATTTCGCTGGGCGTGCCAGTGGATGCCTCACTGGGGTCCGTGGTGCTCGTGGTGGGTGGCTGCTTGACGACCGGTTTTACAGTCTTTTGCGGCTATGCCCTGGTGTTTTCCACCACCCGCGCCGTGCAGGTCTACAGGGCCAGCCGGCGCTATGTGGACGGGGTTCTTGCGCTTCTGTTCGGCGCGGCGGGCGTGAAAATGCTGACAACAAGCTTGTAACAGGCCCGCTTGTAACAAAAAAGCCGCCTTTCGGCGGCTTTCTTTGTCAATGAATGGACTGTGGCCTTGGCCGTCCTCAATTGTCCTTGAGCGGCGAAATCGCCACTTCGACGCGACGGTTCTGAGCGCGGCCTTGTGGCGTGGCGTTGGTGGCAATCGGCTGGCTGGGGCCAAAGCCCATGGCCGACATGCGGCGCGGATCGACGCCCTGTGAGCCGAGATAGTTCAGCACCGATTCGGCGCGGCGCTGCGACAGATCCTGATTGTGCTGCAAGCCGCCGGTCGAGTCGGTATGGCCGTTGACATCGACCAGGGTGCGGTTGAACTTCTTCAGCACAATGGCGACTGAATTCAGCGTTGGATAGAACGGCGGCAACACCTGGTCCTGATCGGTCGGGAAGGTGATGTTGGACGGCATGTTGAGGATGATCCGGTCGCCCTGACGGGTGACGGACACGCCGGTACCCTGAAGCTGGGCGCGCAGTTCGGATTCCTGATTGTCCATATAGCTGCCGATGGCACCGCCTGCCAGCGCACCGATGCCAGCGCCGATCAGGGCGGCATTGCGCTTGCCATGACCGCCGCCGCCGACCGCCAGGCCGCCGAGCGCGCCGAGGCCCGCGCCGATCATCGCGCCACCGGCGGTGTTCGACATTTTCTGTTCCCCCGTATAGGGGTCTGTGGTGGTGCAGGCACTCAGATAGGTGGCAGTCAGGGCAAGATGGACGAATTTCTTCAGCATCGGGATAGGGCTCCGTAGGTTCATTTCATCCTGAACATAGCAATTGCGGCAATATGAAGAAAACATCCCACCTGCTACAGAACTGCTTGCTGACAGAATGGGTTTCTTACTCCGCCGCCGACCGCTGACCGTAGCGTTTTTCGATATAGTCGATCACCAGGACCTCGAAATCCTCGGCGATTTTTGGACCACGCAATGTCAATGCCTTCTCACCGTCGATAAACACCGGTGCCGCAGGGTTTTCGCCGGTGCCGGGCAGGGAAATGCCGATATCGGCATGCTTGCTTTCCCCTGGGCCATTGACGATGCAGCCCATGACCGCGACATTCAGGCCTTCGACGCCAGGATATTTTTCCCGCCAGATCGGCATGTTCTTGCGGATATCGCTCTGGATCTTCTGCGCCAGTTCCTGGAACACCGTAGATGTGGTGCGCCCACAACCCGGACAGGCAGCAACGACGGGGATGAACTGGCGAAAGCCCATGACCTGCAACAGTTCCTGTGCAACCTGCACTTCGCGGGTCCGGTCGCCGTTCGGCTCTGGCGTCAGCGAAACGCGGATGGTGTCGCCGATGCCCTGTTGCAGCACATAGCCCATGGCCGCCGATGAGGCGACGATGCCTTTCGAGCCCATGCCCGCTTCCGTCAGGCCCAGATGCAATGCGTGGTCGGAGCGCGAGGCCAGCATGGAATAGACGGCAATCAGATCCTGCACCTGGCTGACCTTGGCCGACAGGATGATGCGGTTGCGCGAAAGGCCGATCTCTTCGGCCAGTTCGGCAGACAGAAGCGCCGATTGGCAGATCGCTTCACGGGTCACCTGACGGGCCGAGAGCGGAAAGCCCTTGGCCTGGTTCTCATCCATCAACTGGGTCAGCAGTTCCTGGTCGAGCGAGCCCCAATTGACGCCGATGCGCACCGGCTTGTCATAGCGGATCGCCATTTCGACGATATCGGCGAATTGCTTGTCTTTCTTGTCCTTGAAGCCGACATTGCCCGGATTGATCCGGTATTTGGCCAGCGCTTCGGCACAATCAGGATGATCGGCCAGAAGCTTGTGGCCGATATAATGGAAGTCACCGACCAGCGGCACATCAAGGCCAAGCCGCTCCAGACGGTCGCGGATTTTCGGCACGGCGGCCGCACTCTCGTCGCGGTCGACGGTGATGCGGACTATTTCCGATCCGGCTTTATGCAGGGCTGCGACCTGCGCCACCGTGCCGTCGATATCGGCTGTGTCCGTATTGGTCATCGACTGGACGACGACAGGCGCGCCGCCGCCTACAATGACGCCGCCGACATCGACGGCCACGGATGCGCGGCGTGGTTTCGGGTCAAAGTCTTCGGCTGGCGCCATGGTTGTCATCCCGATCTTGCGGATAATTCGCTTTCAGGTGGATCAATCATGGTCGCTTGTCAACATCGTGACAGCGGCGCATGTCGATCAAACTTTGGGCCGGTCGGCATGCCGAGCAAGGTTTGAGAGCAGCAGGGCAACCAGGATCAGCACTGGGAGCACGCGAAACACCAGCGCCAGCGACGTATGTTCGGCGACAAAACCAATCAACGATGGCGCCACCAGAATACCCGAATAGCCCATGGCGCTGACCACCGACAGGCCGACGCCCGGCGCCATACCCGGCAGGTTGCCTGCGGCAGAAAAGGCGATGGGGACCAGGTTGGAAATGCCGATGCCCATGATGGCAAAGCCGATGACGGCGGTCCATGGATCGGTTGCAAAGCCAGCAATGGCCGTACCTATCATGGCGATCACCGCGCAAAGCCGCATGGTTGTCACCGCCCCCAGCCTGTCGCGGACGATGTCCCCGGCAAAGCGCATGATCGCCATGGTCAAGGAGAAGCCGGCATAGGCATAGCTGGAGGTGGCAATGGAGCCGCCCAGTTCATTGCGCAGATAAAATGCGCCCCAATCAAGCACCGCGCCCTCCGGGATCATGCAAAATAGCGCGACGAGGCCGAGAAGCCAGGGTAGGGGCGTCATCGGCAGACGGGCCTTGTGGTGTTCGGCATCGGGATGGGGCGGGTCGCGAAGGGTGATCGGCCAGGCGACAAATAGCATCAGGGCAGCAAGGACAGTTGCAACAAGGCTATGCGCCGTCGATCCGGCCATAGCCAGCAGGGGGCCGCCTATGCTGGCGCCAATCAGGCCGCCGAGGCTCCAGAAGGCATGGCAGGACGACATGATCGAGCGCCCCATCTGCCTTTCTGTCTCGACCGCATTGGCATTCATCGCCACATCCATGGCGCCCATGAAGCCGCCAAATAGGAAAATCGCTATGGCCGCCAGGGGAACGTTGGGGGCAAGTGTCAGCAGCAGCAGGGTCGGTAGGAAAATCAGCGCGCAGGCCAGCGTCACCCGCCGCGAGCCGAAACGGGCGATCTGGGCACCGGCCACCGGCATGCAGGCGAGAGAGCCAAGCCCCAGAACGAGGATCATCAGACCGAGCTGTGCTTCGCTCAGGTCGAGATTGCGGGCAAATTCAGGAACTTTGGGCGCCCAGGAGCCGATGATGAAGCCGTTCATCAGGAACAGAAGTGAAACGGCCAGACGTTCCCTGTTGAAAAATCCTTGCTGCATGTCTGCACTCCTCCGAATGCGCGAAAACTCTCTTAAATCGATTAGAGTTGCAAGCGCAGACCGGGTTTGCGCTGTCACGAATCGTATCTTCCTGTTGGGAATGTTTGTTCAGGTGGGTGTTGATACCGACATTGCAATTTGGCGGCTTCCTTTCAAAGGTCTAAAACCGCCATCTTTTTTGTCAAGAAACGACGGAACCGTCCATGAGGACAAAGGCACGAACGGTATTGGATAACCTGCTCATTTTAAGAGGAAATTCGGAGCGGGCATGTTAGTTTTCGCTCTCATATCCGGCAGGATCGAAGTGGTTTGCGGGGCGGGTTTCTCTCTGGCTGCCAACTCTCATCAGGTTAAAAAAATCGTTCTACGCCATAAGTTTCCGGCGTTTTTCTTTCATGAGGCGGAGGCCTGCCTATGTGAATCCTGATTGACGCCCCTATGTCGGTTCTCTAAGTGAAGGACAATTATATCTGAGGACATCTGAAAGGCTATCAGACCTCGTTAAACTGTTGAGATCCGTAAGAATAGATGACAGTAGAGATTATAGGGCGCGCCTGCGCCGCGCCGGGAGCCACGTCTCCCGAAGAACTGTTTGATCTTTTGCGTTCCGGCGCATGCACTGTCTCGACCTTGCCCGGGGATCGTTGGGATATTGCGCGCTATTGGCATCCCGAAATCGGCACGCCTGGAAAATATTACACGTTCGCTGCCGGTGTGATGGATGGAATCTATCAGTTCGATCCCGCCCTGTTCGGCATGTCACGGCGTGAAGCCGCCTTTATGGACCCGCAGCAGCGCATCCTGCTGGAGCTGACCTGGCGCGCGCTTGAAGATGCCAATATCCCCGCCAATAGTCTGTCCGGCCAGAATGTCGCGGTCTATGTCGGCGCATCCAGTTTTGACCATGCCAATCTGGCGGCGGAAGATCCCGCTGGTCCCGGTCCGCATTTCATGACCGGCAATACGCTCTCGGTGGTCTCCAACCGTATCTCGCATGTCTTCGGCCTGAATGGTCCGAGCATGACGGTGGATACGGCCTGTTCGTCCTCGCTGGTCGCGCTCGATCACGCGGTGCGCGCCATTGCTTCGGGCGAAGTGGACACAGCGATTGTTGCTGGTGTCAACGTGCTGGTTCATCCGCTGCCTTTCGTCGGCTTCGCGCAGGCGCGAATGCTGTCGATCGACGGTTTGTGCAAGGCCTATGCCAATGACGGTATCGGGTATGTTCGCTCCGAAGGCGGTGCCGTGCTGGTGCTGCGCTCCAGCGACAAGGCAAGGCGCGAAGGCGACCGCAGTCACGCGACCATCGTTGCCAGCGGCACCAATGCGGCCGGGCGCACCAACGGCATTTCGCTGCCATCACGCGAAGCGCAGGCCGTTCTGCTGCGCGCCGTCTATGACGGCAATGGTCTCGACCCGGATCGGCTGGCCTTTATCGAAGGCCATGGCACCGGCACCAAGGTCGGCGATCCCGCGGAAGTCTGGTCGCTTGGCACGGTCATCGGCCAGCGCCGCAAGGAGCCGGTCTGGATCGGCTCGATCAAGACCAATATCGGCCACACCGAACCCGCATCCGGCCTGCTTGGCGTGGTGAAGGCGATGATGGCCTTGCAGCACGATCTGCTGCCCGCCTCGCTGCATTTCAACGAGCCAAATGACACGATTGATTTCGATGGACTGAATGTCCGTGTTGCCTCGCAGGCCGTTGCACTGGAGCGAGATGGCTTGCCGCGCCTTGCCGGGATCAACTCCTTTGGCTTTGGCGGCGCCAATGCCCATGTGGTGATTGCCGATCCCCAGATACCTGATTTGGTGTCTGGTTTGGCCACAGGCGTGGCGAATCCAGCCGGTGTCGGTCGCCTGTTCATGGCCAGCGCCCATTCTCAGGACAGCCTGAAAGCTTTGCTGGACAGCTATGACAAGGCTTTTGCAGCGGCTGACAGCGATGGTGATCTGGAAGACCTGATCTCGGCTGCCGCTTCAAACCGTGCGCCGCTCCGGCACCGCTTCGTTGCCAGTGGCAGCGCGGATGCCATCGTCAAGGCGGTGCAGGAACGGCTTGCCACGGCCAAGACCGGCGGCGAAATCGGTGAAGCCTCGTCGCGCAACGGTAAGCTCGCGTTTGTGTTTTCTGGCAATGGCGCTCAATGGGCGGGCATGGGCCTCGATGCCTATCGGGCAAATGCCCGATTCCGCGAGAGCTATGAGCGGATCGCCGCGCTGTTTACGGCGCATTCGGCTCTTGATCTCGTTGCGGCACTGACCGATCCGGATCTGGAAGCCCGATTGAAAGATACCAGGCTTGCCCAGCCCATGCTGTTTGCCATCCAGGCCTCGCTGTCGGATGCATTGCAGCTTGCTGGTCTGGTGCCTGATGCTGTTTACGGTCATTCGGTCGGTGAAGTTGCCGCCGCCTATGTGTCGGGTGCGCTGTCGCTGAAGGATGCCGTCTGTGTGATCGCCAAACGGTCGCAGCATCAGGCGGTGTTGGCCGGTGAAGGCACGATGGCGGCCCTGAAGCTTGGCGAGGCCGATGCGCGCGCCATGCTGGCCGAGCTTGGCTTTGATGACCTGACGATTGCCGCGATCAATGCGCCCAATTCTGTAACCGTTTCGGGTCGTGAAGACGCGGTCCGGGCACTGAGGGAACATGCCCGCAAGCAGCGGGTGCCAGCCCAGGTGCTGGACATCGATTATCCCTTCCATCATCCGCTGATCGATAAGGCGCAGGCTGCTTTTTCCGCCGATCCGCCGCTGATTACCCCGCGCCAGACCACCCTTCCATTCATCTCCACGGTGACGGGTGAGCAACTGGAGGGGACTGCACTGACCTCGGATTACTGGTGGAAGAATGTCCGCCAGCCAGTGCAGTTCCAAGGGGCAACGGAAGCGGCCATTGCGCTTGGTTGCAGCGTGTTCGTTGAAATTTCTCCGCGCGCGATCCTTGGCGGCTATGTGTCGGAAACGGCGCAACATGTGTCTTCGACGGTTGCCGTCAGTGCCAGCCTCAGCCGTGAGGCTCTCGATGAGACGGTTGATCCGGTGGCGCGGGCTTTGGCGCGCGCTGTCGCCAGTGGCGCCAAGGTGGATGAGACCAAGGTCTTCGGTCCGCGCCGCGCCGATATCGTCCTGCCGGGCGTGCCTTTCGAGCGGGCCGATCTGCGACCGGAGCCGACCAGCGACCGCGTCGATCTCTATGGCCGGTTCGGCCAGACGGCGTATCGGTTAAGCGGCTGGCGGGTCGATCTGAATGGCGGCCATTGGAAAAACCATCTCGACGCCCATCTATTTCCGGATCTGGCCGAACATGTGGTCGATGGCCGCGCCATTTTGCCGGGCAGCGGTTTTGTGGAAATTGCCATTTCTGCGGCGCAGGCGCATTTCGGCTCCGATCAGCTTGAGATCAGCAATGTCGAGATCATGCGACCGCTGGAATTGAGCGACAGCCGGATCGTTGAGCTTTCCACGCTGATTTCCGCTGCGACCGGTGATCTCCAGATCCGCTCACGTGAGCGTCTGAGCGATGACGACTGGACGGTCAATGCTGTTGCCCGGGTTCGCAAACTCACCGCCTCCGAATTGGACGATGCGGTTGATTTCGACCTGTCCAGCCCGACATCGGAACTGGATAAATCTGCCGCCTACCGGACGGCGCGCAATTTCGGCCTGGATTATGGGCCGCGCTTCCAATTGCTGGAAAAGGCGATCTGCCATGGCGAGCGGCTTGTCGAAGTGTTCCTGAAACCGGCAGCCGCGCCGGGCCACCCGTTGCTGCGCTATAATCTCAACCCGATGTCGGTTGATGCGATGTTCCACGGGCTGGTGGCGCTGTTTGGTCGCTTCAGCGGCGAGCAGGGCGGAGCGCCCTATATTCCCGTGCGTTTCGGGCGTGTCCGCACGCGGGTTCTCGGTGTTCCCGTCCATCGGGCGGTGATCGAGATCGAGCGGATCAGCGATAGTTCGATCAAAGCCAATTTCCATCTCTATGGTGAGACGGGCGAGCGGATCGCCAGCTTGAGCGATAGCCGGTTCCGCCGCACCTATCTGAAGCAGCACAAGACGCTTGACGGACTTGCCTATCATTATGAAGCCATCGCGCTACCCCTGGTGAAAGATCAGGGTGCGGCCCTGGTTGCACCGTTGGGCGATGTTTTCGCCTGCCAGGAGCGCGACCTGGACAATGCCACGGTGCTGATCCATGCCTGCGTGCTCAGCGCCTCCTATGCGCTTGCTGAGCGTCTTGCCGGTCAAGACCGGCGCGTGTCGCTGGTCGATCTGCCGGGCGATGTGCGGTTGCGACGGTTCCTGGCCAATGCCCTGCACAGTCTGACCGATAGTGGCTTTGCCCAGTATGCGGATGGCATTTGGACGCTTGAAGACGGCAGCGATCTTCCGCCCGCTTTCGAGTTGATCCGGGAACTGTACCGGGATTTCCCCGAACGCACCGTTGAACTGGTGATGATCAATGACGTGCTGACAGCCGTTAATGCGTCGCTCAATCAGCCTGCAGGCGCTGTGGACGAGGGTTTGGATTGGGATGCGGTGATCAGCGAAGCGACGCTGGACCATTTCGCCGTTCATTCGACGCTCGCCACCGAGAGTCATAGGGTGTTGTTGAAGGCGGCGGTCGACTGTCTCTCGACGCTGGATGCCGATGCGCCGCCGCTGGTGGTCGAGCTTGGCGCCAGTTCGCTTCACCTTAGCCGCAAGCTCGCCGATCTGGTTCGTGCGGCTGGCGGCAATCTGGTGATTTACGAGCCTGAGGCAGGCCTGCGCCGCAACCTTGAACTGTCTTTCGAGGCCGATCCGCGCGTCACTGTCGTTGACGCAAAGGGGCTGGACCAGCTTTCGCTCCTGAAGGCGCCGGTCGATCTGATTGCCAGCGCCCATGCCGATCTTTGCCGCTTGCTGGATGGCGAAATGCTGGCACGGCTCAGCCATGGCGCCTTGGCCTCGGCGCGCCGCCTTGTCGCCGTGCAGCCAGCGCCCGGCCTATTGCACGATTTCGCCTTCGGTTTGCTGGATGGCTGGTTCGACAGGACGGTTTCGGAGGAATTTCCGCTCGGCCGATTTGGCGATAGCGAAGACTGGATGAAATCCCTGCAACAGGCCGGTTTTGCCGCAGTCCATGCCCGGCAATTGCAGGTGGATGGCGGTAGCCTTATCGTGGCGGAAGCCCAGGGCCGGGCTGACGTGGCTGAGCCATATGATGCGACGCGTCAGGACGATGGGTCGGTGGACGAGGTTGTGGCCAGAGGGCCGGTGATCATTGTCCATGAAAAAACCGCGGATCTTGCCCGGCTTTCGGCGGCGGCAAGAGCGTTGGGCGGCTCCCAGGTGTCTTTGCTGTGTCTGTCAGGCAGCTTTGAAACGGACCGGTCGATGCTGGCCGCCGCACTGGGCAAGGCTGGACCAGCCGTGGGCGGAATGGTCTGGCTGATGCCGGATACCGATGCGGCTGCGGATGGATCGCTGCTGTTGCAGGACCGGGTCGGCGCTCTTAGTGCGCTGGCCATGGCGCTTGGCGACGTTGCGGCGTCAGCGTCTGATGCTGTGAGGGCGCTTCCCGTCACTCTGGTTCTGCCCGGCGGTGCGCCCGTCACCGGGATTGCCAGCAAGCCAGTTACCGGCCTTGCCGGCAAGCCCATCACCGGCCTTGCCGGCAAGGATATGGCCCGCTCCAGCCATGCGGGGCCTGTCAATGCAGGCCTTTGGGCCTTTGCCCGGGTATTGCGCAACGAGTTCGATCTGTTCGACATGCAGGTCGTCGATACCGGCCCCTCCAGCAACACGCTGGAAATCATGCTGGACTGGGGCATGCGCCTGCTGGTCGCCAAGGGCGACAACCGCGAATGGCTGGTTGAGCCGGAAACCGGGCGGATGGCCGAGATTCGCGCTGTGCCTGGTCCTGCCCCGCTGACGGCACAGCGTACTGATTCATTCGAGGCGGCGGTTATTCGCCAGCAGGTACCGTCGCAGGTTGCCAGCATTCGCTGGGAAAGCTGCCCGGTCCCAGTCATCGGCCCGACCGAAGTGCTGGTGAAGACCGCAGCGACAGGCTTGAATTTCCGCGATGTGATGTGGGCCATGGGCCTGCTGCCGGAAGAAGCGCTTGAGGACGGATTTGCCGGGGCCTCGATCGGCATGGAATTTGCCGGTGAGGTAGTCGCTGTGGGCGCCAAGGTGAGCGATCTTGCCCTCGGTGACAAGGTGATGGCGATCGCTGCTGCGGCTTTCGGCACCCATGTCAAGGTTGAGCGCGCGGGTGTGGCCAAGTTGCCGGATGGCGTGGACCCGGTATCGGCGGCCACCATTCCGGTGGTGTTCCTGACGGCTTATTATGCCATTCACGAACTTGGGCGGGTGCGCCCGGGCGAAACCATTCTTATTCACGGGGCCGCTGGCGGCGTTGGGCTTGCAGCCTTGCAGGTTGCCCGGCATTTCGGCGCTAAGATCATTGCCACGGCTGGCACAGAGGAAAAGCGGCGTTTCCTGGAAACGCTGGGGGCGGACCATGTGTTCGACAGCCGCTCGCTCGGTTTTGTCGGCGATGTGCTTGACGTGACCGACGGCGAAGGTGTCGATCTGGTGTTGAACTCGCTGTTTGGCGAGGCGATGGAAAAATCCCTGTCGCTGGTCAAGCCGTTCGGGCGCTTCCTGGAGCTTGGCAAGCGGGATTATTACGCTGACAGCAAGATCGGCCTGCGGCCTTTCCGTCGCAATGTCAGCTATTTCGGCATCGATGCAGACCAATTGCTGGTGCTGCATCCCGATCTGTCGCGCCGCATGCTGGCCGAAATCGGTAGCCTGTTCGAGCAGGGCGTGTTCACGCCGCTGCCGTTCCGCGCCTTTGAGCACGACGAGATCGGCGACGCCTTCCGTTTGATGCAGAATGCCGGCCATATCGGCAAGATCGTCGTGCTGCCGCCGGTTGCGGGCCGTGACCGCGTGGCGGTTAAGTCGGCGCGCCGGATGGTGGTCGATGCCGATGGCATGCATTTGGTGGTCGGTGGTATTGGCGGCTTCGGCCTTGCCGCTGCCGATTGGCTGGTGGAGCAGGGCGCGCGCCATATCGCCTTGTCGACGCGGCGCGGACTGGTTGATGCCGAGACGCAAGCCCTGGTCGACCGCTGGGCCAAGCAGGGCGTGACGGCCTATATTCGCGGCTGCGACGTGACCAACGAAGCGGCCTTGTCGGCGCTTTTGACTGAGTTGCGTGCCATTGCGCCGTTGAAGACCGTTATTCATGCGGCGATGGTGCTTGACGACGCCTTCGTCTCCAATCTGACGCGGGGGCGAAACCAGCCGGTGATCGACGTCAAGGCCAAGGGTGCGGCATGTCTTGACCGGTTGACCCGGCAGGACGGGATCGACAATTTCATTCTGTTTTCGTCGATCACCACCTATGTCGGTAATCCCGGCCAAGGCAATTATGTCGCCGCCAACGGCTTCCTGGAAGGCTTGGCGCGGGCGCGCCGCGCCGAGGGGCTGGCTGGTCTTGCCATCGGCTTCGGGGCAATCGGCGATGCCGGTTATCTGGCCCGCAATGCGCAGGTTAATGAACGGCTTGGACGCCGGATCGGCAAGACGGCGCTGGATGCGCGCGATGCGCTGTCGGCGGTCGGGCGCTATATCGCCGCCGATACTGGCTCCGTCGATGCGGCCGTGGCGATGATTTCCGAATTCGATTGGGCCGCCGCGCATTCGCTTGCCGTGGTCAACGAACCGCTGTTTTCGCTGATTATGCGCCGCAGCAACCAGCATGTTGGTAGCGGTGAGGGTGGCGAGATTGATCTGGTGGCGCTGATTGACGGCAAGGCGCCGGCTGCGGCCCAGGACGTGCTGTTTACGGTGCTTGCCGGTGAAATTGCCGATACGCTGCGGGTGCCCAAGGAAAGCATCGGGCTGAACAGCGTGCTGAAGGATATCGGACTGGACAGTCTGATGGCCGTCGAACTTGGGATGAATTTCGAGCAGAATACCGGCTTCGACATTCCCCTCAGCAGTCTTGCCGATAATGCCACTGTCGGGGATCTGACGCGCCGCCTCTATGAAAAGGTTAGCCTGCGTGGGCGGACGGGCGACAAGGACGAGGCGACACCTGAGGACAGTAAGATCATGGACGATCTGCATCGCCGCCACAGCGGGCAGGGCCAGTAAAACTGGCCCAGTTTTTGCTGTCCGTTACGCTGCTGTTCATGTTTGTGTTGATAAACATCATTCTGTTCGGCATAGGTTATAGACGACTGACTAAAATTCTAGGGTTTTCTGCGGATGAATGAGAACAAGCGTCAGGATCTGCTGGCCCGTATGCGTGGCGTACAAAAGGATGTGGACCGGAGCCGGGCCACTCGCAGCCAGCAGAGCGTGTCGCGCAGCCAGCCTGGTTTTGCCGAACTGCCTGAATATAAGCAGGTGGTGATGCAGAAGCTTGTCAGCGAGCAGCTGAATATGCCCAATCCGTTTTACCGGGCGCATGAGAGCGCCTCCGGGGCCACGGCCGATATTGACGGGCGCGCTTACGACAATTTTGCCTCCTATGACTATCTCGGCTTGAACAGCGATCCGCGCATTCGCGACGCTGCCATGACGGCCATTGATCAGTTCGGTATCTCTGCGTCCGCAAGCCGGGTCGTTGCCGGTGAGCGCACCATTCATGCCGAGCTGGAAAAGGCCTTTGCCAAGAACTACCAGACCGAGGATGCCATCTGTTTCGTCAGCGGCTATCTCACCAATGTCACGACCATCGGCAGCCTGATGGGGCCGAAAGACCTGGTGATCCATGACGAGTTCATTCACAACAGCGCCCTGACCGGCATCAAGCTGTCGGGCGCCAATCGCCGCTTCTTCAAGCACAATGACATGGCGGATCTGGACCGTATTCTTGCGAGCCTTGCACCGCTGCATGAACGGATCCTGGTGATCTCGGAGGGTATTTTCTCCATGGATGGAGACGTTGCCGATCTGCCGGGTCTTCTTGCGTTGAAAAAACAGTATAATTTCTGGCTGATGATGGACGAGGCCCATTCACTGGGCGTGCTTGGACAGCGTGGCCACGGCATTTTCGAACATTTCAATCTCGATCCCGCCGATGTCGATATCTGGATGGGAACGCTGTCGAAAACCACCTGTAGCTGCGGCGGCTATGTTGCTGGCAGCGAGGCGCTGATCACGCTGTTGAAGGCGCAGGCCGGTGGTTTTGTCTATAGTGTCGGCCTGGCGCCAGCGCTGGCGGCTTCTGCCATCGCCAGCCTTTCCGTACTGGACGAAGAACCGGACCGGGTAGAGGCCTTGCGTCGCAACAGCCAACTTTTCTTGGAGCAGGCCAAGCTTCGGGGTCTGGATACCGGGCTTAGCGAAGGTTTTTCGGTGGTGCCTGTGATTGTTGCCGATTCGGTGCGCGCCGTGCAGCTGTCGAATGAATTGTTCGAGGCGGGCATCAATGCCTTGCCGATTATCTATCCGGCGGTGCCGGAAGGCCTGGCGCGCCTGCGGTTCTTCATCACCAGCGCCCATACGCCCGAACAGATTACCCGCAGCGTTGATAAAACCGCGGAAATTCTGGACCGGCTAAAGGCCGAGAATTTCGGCATGGGCTCGATGGATGTCCAGAAGGTCATGCTGCAATTGGCGCAGCGCTAAAGGACAAGAGCGTGAAAAGCCGCATCCCGCCGCGCCACGTGATCATTACCGGCGGATCGAGCGGGATCGGGCTGGCCTTGGCGAAAGCCTATCTGTTGGCTGGGTCGAGGGTCAGTCTTGTTGCCCGTTCGCAGGCACGGCTTGAAGCGGCCCGTAACAGCCTGCCGCAATCCTGTTTTTCACATATCGGACTTCATGCAGCGGATGTGACGGATTATCCGGCTCTGTCGGTCGCCTTGCTGGCGGCTGAGGATAGTTTCGGACCCTGCAATCTGCTGATCACCTGCGCCGGTATCGTGCATCCAGCCAGCATGGAAGCCTTGGACGTGGCCGATGCACGCCAGCAACTCGATATCAATGTCATGGGAACGATCCACGCCATCAAAGTCTTGTGGGCGGGGATGAGCGCACGGGGCGGCACCATGCTGTTGATTTCCTCTGGGGCCGCATTCATTGGTCTGCATGGCTACGGTCCCTATTGCGCCTCCAAGGCGGCGCTGGTCGGGCTGGCCGATTCGCTACGCATGGAAGCGGTTGGCACGAAGCTGACGGTGGCGATCTGTTTTCCGCCCGATACCGATACGCCGCAACTGGCCGCAGAATTGCCCTTGCGCTCGCCTCAGGCACAGAGGGTTATGGGGACGGTCAAGCCCTGGAGCCCCGATGCCGTCGCAGCGCGGATCGTTCGCCAGTTGCAAAAAGGCCGCCGGGAGATTTTTTTCGGAATGACGCTCCTGCTGCTCGCCCGTTTTGGTTCGCTGGTGCGTCCGGTTTTATATTGGTGGTATAGCCGCCGTTGACGGCGCGCGTGCGGCTTTACAGCGCGCCAATCTCGTCCTTGAGCACCTGAACTCGTCCAGCACTCACGTCACTGAGCATGCCGAGGGTCGCGTCCAGCCGTTCCTCCGGGATGGCGATGATCAGTTCGGCACCGGTATCGATAAAACTCTCCTTGATGACAAGCAGATCTGCGATAGCGGTAAGCCGGGCCTTGACCAGCGCAAGATCGGCAAAGCCGATTCGGATGGCCTTTGTGGTCCTGTTGATGATTTCCACCTTTTCGGCTTGCCGCAGGCATTGCGCCGCTGTGCCGCCATAGGCCCGGATCAGGCCGCCACTGCCCAGCAAAATTCCGCCGAACCAGCGGGTAACGATGACCAGCACGCCGTCCAGCATCTGGCCGTCGATGGCTTGCAGGATCGGTTTTCCCGCAGTGCCGGAGGGTTCGCCATCGTCATTGAAGCGATAGGTCTGCCCCAGTCGCCACGCCCAGCAATTGTGGTTGGCGCTAGAGTCTGTCAGGTTCAGATTGAACCAGACAGACTCTAGCTACTCTTGTTTTCGTTTGTCTTTTCGGGAAAACCGGGCTCCACTTTTCCCTGACAAACTCTAGCATCGGATTGGCCCTCCAGAAGGGGGCGGATGTCATTTTCATGGGAGATCGGAAAAGCGGTGGCGCGAAACCGGCTCTTCTTGATCTCCTGTTCATAGCTGTGTAGGCCGGGAAGGGTAAACATCGCCTTTTGTGACGTGATTTGAGTCGCAAGAAAAGGCCGATGGGTGCCGCGACAGCGGCTAATCAGAAAAAAGGAGACGATCCAGTCCCACGCAAGCGACGGCTTTTAAAGTTGTCAGGGAGAGCTAGGAGATCTGGCTCGGGTTTTAGGCTTTGATCCGGCAGTTTGACTGCACACCTGCTGCATAATTCCATAAATCGGAGTCGATTTAAGGAGAAAATTATGAAGCAGAATCAAAGTATTACAGCATGCTTTGTGCGTTTTATAAAACGCACGGCGCTGTAGGCTGACCCGGTCGAACTCCGCAGAAAATGACAGTGTTGCGGCGTCTTTTCGCGTCATGATGACGTTGGTCGCCGCCAACGGAAAGCCGGGATGATCCCGGGGAAACAGGATAGGCCTATGTCTGACGATTTTGAACCGGAAGCGACCATCGAAACCTCCAATCTGGCGGCTCTGGTTCTGAGCCAGGAAATCGATTCGCTCACCGATGTCCTCGTCAAGGCCCTTTACGAAGTCTATCGCATTCTCGACGACAGCCATCCGCAGCCCGGCACCGTGCATTGATGGGCAGGGTCGGCAAGACAAAACCGTTTACCGCCCATATTCTTTGACCGCCTGCATGACGACGAAGGTCGATGTGCTCGCCACATGCGGCAAGCTGGAGATCTTCTCACCCAGAACCTGCCGATAGCGACGGATATCGCCGGTGCGCACCTTCAACAGATAGTCGAAGGCGCCGGCGATCATATGGCACTCCTCCACTTCCCGGATCTTGCGGACCGCCGCGTTGAATTCCGTCAATGCCGTTTCACGGGTGTCGGACAGCTTCACTTCGGCGAAGGCGATGTGATCAAGGCCGAATTTGCGGGCATCCAGCACGGCGCGGAAGCCGAGAATATAGCCTTCGTCCATCAGCCGTTTCAGTCGCACCTGGCAGGGTGTTTTCGACAGTCCGACCCGTTCGGACAAGTCGGTAATCGACATGCGGCCATCCTGCGACAGCGCCTCGACAATTTTCATGTCGAATTGGTCGATCCCACTGTCCGATTCAATTTTTGCCATCATATTTCCTGAAAAACTGCGGTTTTTTAGAGAATTTACCTAGATTGGCCTTGAATTCAAGTTCGCTGATTTTATTGGCCCCATGGTATGATCCGGTCATTGCAAAAATCTCCATCGAGCCAGGATAACAGTGATGAACCAGACCGTTTCCGTCGCATCGCAGGCCGTTTCATCCTCTCCAGATCCAATCTTTGCCGCTTTCGCGCCGCCGCTGCGTCAACCAAGCCCTTTGCGCCAGGCGATTACGGCTGCCTATCGCCGCCCAGAACCGGAATGCCTGGCACCGCTGCTGGAGGCCGCACGCTTGCCGGATGCGATGCGCCGGGCCGTTGAGGATACCGCCCGCACATTGATCGAAGCCCTGCGCGCCAAGCACAGGGGCAGCGGCGTTGAAGGGCTGGTGCATGAATATTCGCTGTCCAGCCAGGAAGGGGTGGCACTGATGTGCCTCGCCGAAGCGCTGCTGCGCATTCCCGACCACGCCACCCGTGATGCGCTGATCCGCGACAAGATTGCCAAGGGGGATTGGAAAGCCCATCTTGGCGGTGGCCGGTCGCTGTTCGTCAATGCGGCCACCTGGGGACTGGTGGTGACTGGCAAGCTGACCTCGACCGTCAATGATCGCGGTCTTTCGGCAGCTTTGACCCGGCTGATTGCCCGGTGTGGTGAGCCGGTCATTCGCCGGGGTGTCGATATGGCCATGCGGATGATGGGGGAGCAGTTTGTCACCGGCGAAACCATCGAGGAGGCGCTGAAACGCGCCCGCCCGCTGGAAGACAGGGGCTTTCGCTATTCCTACGACATGCTGGGCGAGGCAGCGACCACGGCTGGCGATGCGGCGCGGTATTTCCGGGATTATCAGCAGGCCATCCATGCCATCGGCAAGGCTTCGGCGGGGCGCGGCATTTATGATGGTCCGGGCATTTCCATCAAGCTGTCAGCCCTGCATCCTCGCTACAGCCGCACCAAGGCCGAGCGGGTGATGAGCGAATTGCTGCCACAGGTCAAAGCGCTGGCGCTGCTGGCCAAGCAGTATGATATTGGCCTCAATATCGATGCCGAAGAGGCCGACCGGCTGGAACTCTCGCTGGATCTGCTGGAAGACCTCTGCCTCGATCCCGCCTTGTCGGGCTGGGATGGCATGGGCTTCGTGGTGCAGGCCTATGGCAAGCGCTGCCCCTTCGTGTTGGATTTCATCATTGATCTTGCCCACCGTGCTGAGCGCCGGATCATGGTGCGGCTGGTCAAGGGGGCCTATTGGGATGCCGAGATCAAGCGGGCGCAGGTCGATGGGCTGGAGGATTTTCCGGTCTATACCCGCAAGGTTCACACCGACGTGTCCTATATCGCCTGCGCCAAAAAGCTGCTGGCGGCGCGGGATGCGATCTTTCCGCAATTTGCCACCCACAATGCCCAGACGCTGGCGGCGATCTATCATCTGGCCGGTCCGGATTTCAAAACCGGTTCCTACGAGTTTCAGTGCCTGCATGGCATGGGAGAGCCGCTCTACGACGAAGTCGTGGGCAAAGCGAAGCTGGATCGCCCCTGCCGGATCTACGCGCCTGTGGGCACGCATGAGACGCTGCTGGCCTATCTGGTGCGCCGCCTGTTGGAAAATGGCGCCAATTCTTCCTTCGTCAACCGCATCGCCGATCCGACTGTCTCAGTGGACGAGTTGATTGCCGATCCGACCGAAACCGTGCTCGCCATGGCGCAGCCGGGTGCAAAGCATGACAGGATTGCCTTGCCCGCCGATCTTTTCGAAGGCCGTAAAAACTCCGCAGGCCTTGATCTTACCAATGAAGCTGTGTTGCAGGCGCTTGGCGAGACCCTGCGCCAAACCGCTCTCGGGTCTTGGGATGCGGTGCCCGCTTTGATCGCGGGGACAAGTGCCGGGCCTGTCCGTCCCGTCGTTAATCCCGGCGACCACCGTGATGTGGTCGGCAGTATCAGGGAAGCAACCGAGGAAGAGGCTCGCCAGGCGGTGGCCGATGCCGCGCTTCATGCGCATACCTGGGCGCAGACGGTGCCTTTGGAGCGGGCGCGGATGCTGGACGAGGCTGCCGACCTGATGCAGGCGCGGTTGCCGGTTCTACTGGGGCTGATCATGCGCGAGGCGGGCAAATCGGCGGCCAATGCGATTGCCGAAGTGCGCGAGGCCATCGACTTTCTGCGCTACTACGCCGAGCAAGCGCGTCGCACCCTGGGACCGGTACATGCGCCGCTGGGGCCGATTGTCTGCATCAGCCCCTGGAATTTTCCGCTGGCGATTTTCACCGGACAGGTGGCGGCAGCGCTGGTGGCAGGCAATCCGGTTCTGGCCAAGCCCGCCGAGGAAACACCGCTGATTGCCGCTGAGGCCGTGCGCCTCCTGCATCAGGCGGGTGTCCCCGGTGCCGCCCTCCAGCTTCTGCCAGGCGACGGGCGGATCGGGGCGGCGCTGGTTGCCTCGCCGCAGGTGGCGGGCGTGATGTTTACCGGCTCGACCGAGGTCGCCAAGCTGATCCAGAGCGAGCTTGCCGGGCGTTTGCTGGCCAATGGCAAGCCGATCCCGCTGATTGCCGAGACCGGCGGACAGAACGCGATGATCGTCGATTCCTCGGCGCTTGCCGAACAGGTGGTGGCGGATGTGATTGCGTCTGCCTTCGACAGCGCCGGTCAGCGGTGTTCGGCGCTCAGGGTTCTGTGCCTTCAGGAGGAGGTGGCGGATCGCATTCTTGCCATGCTGAAAGGCGCACTGCATGAACTGACCTTGGGCCGCACCGACCGGCTGTCCACGGATATCGGCCCGGTGATTACCGCCGAGGCCAAGGGCGTGATCGAGGCGCATATTGACGCCATGCGCGCCAAGGGCAAGGCGGTGGAGCAGATCGGCGCAGGCGAGGGTACCGATCACGGCACCTTCGTTGCACCGACCATCATCGAGATCGGCGCATTGTCCGATCTTGAGCGGGAAGTATTTGGGCCGGTCCTGCATGTGCTGCGCTACCGGCGCAACGATCTCGATCGTCTGATCGACCAGATCAATGCCACCGGCTATGGCCTGACCTTCGGCCTGCATACACGGCTGGATGAGACCATTGCCCATGTGACATCCAGGGTGAAGGCGGGCAATCTCTACATCAACCGCAATGTCATTGGTGCGGTGGTGGGCGTACAGCCGTTCGGTGGCCGTGGCCTTTCCGGCACCGGGCCGAAGGCTGGCGGGCCGCTCTACCTGGGCCGTCTGGTTGAAAAGCCGCCGGTGCCGCCACAGCATAGTTCGGTTCATGTCGATCCGGGCCTGCTGGATTTTGCCAAATGGCTTGACGAGCAGGGTGAAACGGCAGCGGCTGAGGCAGCGCGCAGCCTCGGAAGCCATTCCGCTGTCGGGTTGGTTCAGGATCTGCCTGGGCCAGTCGGCGAACGCAACCTTTATGTGTTGCATTCGCGTGGCACTATTCTGCTGCTGCCCCGCACCAGGCAGGGGCTTTACCGGCAAGTGGCCAGCGCTCTGGCGACGGGCAACAGCATGATGGTCGATACAAGCGCGGGCGTTCATGATGGGCTTGCGAGCCTGCCGGATAGGATGCTTGCCCGTATCCGCTTTGTCGCAAGGTCAGACTGGGCTGAGGCTGGTCCGTTCGCAGGCGCATTGCTGGAAGGGGAGGGTGAGCAGATCATCGAGCAGGTAAAAGCAATCGCCGCACTGCCTGGCCCGCTGGTCTTGACCCAGGCGGCTTCAAGTGATGAGCTAGCTAAGAAACCTGGTGTTGATGATGCCTATTGCCTAAACTGGCTGGTCGAGGAGGTTTCGGTGTCCACCAATACGGCTGCCGCCGGAGGCAATGCCAGCCTGATGGCAATCGGTTGAGGGTTCCGCTTGCTTTTAACCTGTGCTTTGCCCAAAAACGCCTGATATTCGAAAGCAAGGGACGGGCATGACAGGCAAGACAGTTGCGATCATCGGCGGGGGGCCTGCGGGCCTGATGGCGGCTGATTGTCTTTCGCGGGCTGGTTTGACCGTAACGATCTACGAGGCGATGCCGACCCTGGCCCGGAAATTTCTTCTGGCCGGCAAATCCGGGCTGAATATCACCCATTCCGAAGAGTATGCGCGGTTTTCGAGCCGCTTCGGGAAGGCAGGAGGCCATTTAAAGGCAGCTCTCGATGATTTTACGCCGGATGATGTGCGCGCCTGGGCGGCTGATCTTGGAACGGAGACCTTCATCGGCTCTTCGGGCCGGGTCTTTCCAAAGGCAATGAAGGCCTCGCCACTGCTTCGGGCCTGGATCAAGGCATTGCAGGATCGGGGCGTGATGATCCGCACCCGGCATCGCTGGACCGGCTTTTCCAAAAATGGCTATCGGTTTGCAACGCCGGATGGCGATGTCACTGTTATGGCAGATGCCGTGGTGTTGGCGCTGGGTGGGGCAAGTTGGCCACGGTTAGGTTCGGATGCTTCCTGGGTGCCGTGGCTACGGGACATCGGCGTTGCGGTCACGGATTTCAAGCCTGCCAATTGCGGCTTCGACGTCGCCTGGAGCGATGTGTTCCGTGAAAGGTTTGCCGGTCAGCCGATCAAATCGGTTGTCGCCACGTCTACGTCGGGTCAGAGTCAGGGCGAATTCGTCATTTCCCGGCATGGTATCGAGGGCAGCCTGGTCTATGCCCATGCGGCAGCCCTGCGCGATGATCTTCACCATCATGGCAAGGCAGAGCTTCTGCTCGATCTTGCACCAGGCAAGCGGCTTGAAAAACTGGTGGAGGATCTCGCCCGTCAACCCGCAAAGGCCAGCTTCTCGACCAGGCTTCGCAAGGCGTCCTCGCTGGATGGCGTCAAGGCGGCGCTGTTGCGGGAGGTGATGCCCGATATCGCCACCCGGGATGCCAAGTCGCTTGCGGGTCTCATCAAGGCTTTGCCGGTGCCGTTGCTGCGGCCAAGACCGCTGGCGGAAGCGATTTCCTCAGCAGGTGGCATCGACTGGAGTGGGATCGACAACAGTTACATGTTGGTGGACCGGCCTGGCCTGTTCGTCGCTGGCGAAATGCTGGACTGGGAAGCGCCAACCGGTGGCTATTTGTTGACCGCCTGTCTTGCCACCGGGCGTGCGGTGGCGGTTGGCGTGATTCGCTGGCTCACCGATGATGCAGGTGGTTGATGCAAAATATGGTATGCCAAAATTGGCGGGTCTGATCCTGTCTGTTTTCGGGGCATTTGATCTATTGACGGCAGGAAGTTTTTTACGCCCATTGGTTGTTTTTTGTCAAAAAAATATGGGATGAATCAACGAAAACAACGCGTTAATAAACCCCAAAATCCTATGGCTTATTAGAGCTATCAATTAAATATAGTTGTGGCCTAACAGTGTTAGCTCTATCTTAACTTACTAACGTGAGAATTCGTTTCAGAAACCTGGAAATATTGATGGCTTTGCCACGATGTTCCAGAATTCGCTCCCCGCATGATGCGGAATGGTCCCAAAAAATTCACAGATATTAACAGTGCTTGAGATGGCTTGTCACATCGCATGGGAACATGCGCATGTCACCTTGCCTGTCCAAGCCGTCATGGCGGAATGGAGCTTCCCTTGCATGCCGTTGTGATAGACGACAGCCGATCCACATTGCTGGCACTGCGTCTGGAACTCCTTGAAATTACGGGTCTGGAGGTGGAGACCTTCGCCGATCCCGAGGACGCAATTCGCGTTTGTGAGACCCGGCAATTCGACCTGGTGCTGGTGGATTACAATATGCCAAAGCGCTCGGGTATCGAGGTGATTACCGCTTTGCGGGCCATGCCAAACTATGAGCTGGTGCCGATTTTGATGATCACTTCGGAAACCGAAACGGCGATCTGCTTGAATGCACTGGAAGCCGGGGCGACGGATTTTTTGCGTAAATCCGCCGATCCGGTTGAGCTGAAGGCCCGTGCGCGTAACCTTTTGAGCCTGCGGCGTGCCCAGGTGGAACTGTCGTTGCGGGCTGATGGTCTTGCTGCTGCCGTGACGGCGAAATCCGCGGCACTTGTTGCCAGCGAAGAGGAACTGATCTGGCGTCTGGCCCGAGCCATGGAATATCGCGACGGGGAAACCGGCGATCATGTCTCGCGTGTGGCGCAGATCTCCAGGCTGCTGGCGCAGGATCTTGGGCTGGACGAGGACCGGCAGCGCAAGATCTATCTGGCGGCTCCGCTGCACGATGTCGGCAAGATCGGTATTCCCGATGGTGTTCTGTCCAAGCCCGGTCGGTTGACCGACAGCGAACGGGACATGATGCGCAGGCATGTCGATATCGGCGTCAAGATTCTGGAGAACGGGACCTCCGATCTCTTGCGGGTCGCCGAGCGGATTGCTGGCGGTCATCATGAGAAATGGGATGGAACGGGCTATCCCAAGGGATTGTCTGGGCGGGAAATTCCGCTGGAAGCGCGCATTGTCGCGCTCGCGGACGTGTTCGACGCTTTGTGCTCGCCCCGTGCCTACAAGCCGGCCTGGTCGCTGCAAGACGCGCTGGATCACATCAGGTGCGAAAAGGGTCGTCATTTCGATCCTGCCTGCGTCGAGGCTTTCGAGCGGCAATGGCCAAAGATCGCCTCGGTCATGGGAGCGCGTGAGACAGATATGAGGATCCACATGAAAGGGGCGCCGTCGCTAGATGCCGCCCAACCTGAAAACGCCCTTTGCCTCCACAAGCAGACGAAATACCGATCAACACCCCAGCCAGCGGGACGGGAATGACGATGATAACGCAAACATTGCCGCATGAGACCATTGCCTTGCCACAGGCGCTGACCATTCGCACTGTGCAGACCACCCGTGACCAGCTTCTGACGGGCCTTTCGGCTGGTCAGGCCGTCGTTATCGACATCCCCGCGGACGCGGAGGTTGACCTGAGTTTTATTCAATTGATTGAAGCGGCGCGCATGTCTGCGCAAACGAATGGCCAGGACCTCACGCTGCAAAGCGCTGCGGTTGGTGGTGTTCTGTCCACGCTGGAGCGCAGTGGCTTCTTGACCGACATGGATCCGTCCGCTCGATTTTTCTGGTTACATGAAAGGTAATGCCATGAGTGCCCATATTCTCACCGTTGACGATTCCGCCAGCATCCGCATGACAACGAAGATCGCCTTGACCAATGCCGGCTACAAGGTGACCGAAGCCGTCGATGGATTGGATGGTCTGAACAAGGCCAAGTCATCGCAGTTCGATCTGATCGTTACCGACCTCAACATGCCTAACATGAACGGTTTGGCGATGATCGAGGCTCTGCGCCGGTCTCCGGCCCATACGGGTATTCCGATCATCTTCCTGACAACAGAATCCGACGCCGACATGAAGAACAGGGCCAAGGCCGCTGGTGCGACCGGCTGGATTACCAAGCCGTTCGATGCCGAACAGCTGGTGAAAATTGCTAGAAAGGTTCTCGGCAAATGACAAATCTGGATCCCATTCAGGTTTTCAGGACAGAAGCAGCAGAGCTGTTCGAGCAGATCGAAAACGGCCTGCTCGACCTGTTGCATGACCTGTCCAATCAAGATCAGATCGACTCGGTATTCCGCGGTCTTCATACCCTGAAGGGATCCGGAGCCATGTTTGGCTTCGAGGCTCTGGCCGCTTTCACCCACCATTGCGAAACCGCTTTCGACCGTGTCCGCAAAGGTGAAGTACCGGCAACCGCCGAGCTTGTGGCAGCTGTTCTCGACGCCCAGGACCATATGAAGGCACTGGTTGCTACACCCAATGGCGATCATGAAGCCGCTGGAGAGCATCTGCTGGCCAAGTTGCAGGACGCGGTCGGCGACCATGGTGGCAATGCGCATGCGGTCCCGGCTGCAAAGCCCGGCAATGGCGGAGCAGCCAAGCCGCAGCCGGCAGCCCGGTCGGCGACGACGACATGGCGGATGAAATTCCGCCTCCCAGCCAATTCCATGGTCAATGGCACCAATCCACTCGGCCTTCTGAATGAGCTTCGCGACCTTGGAAAATGCACCGTTAAAGCGGATTTGAGCGCTATCCCGGGCCTTGAGGAGATTTCACCTGCCGATCTTTATATCGGCTGGAGCGTGGAGCTTGTTACCGAAAAGCCGAAGTCGGATATCGAGGATGTCTTCATCTTCGTCATGGATGACATGGATCTCGAACTGACTGAGGATGCGACCGCTGTCTCTTCCGAGACCATTGTCGCCGATGATCAAGTCGAACAGGCCGTTGCCGCGCCGGTGACACCTGACAACAAGCAGCCGCCAAGCCAGGCTCAGGCCGCGACACCTGCCGCTGCTCAGACTGGTTCCAATGACGCCAAGCATGGCCGTGCCGCTGAAAATGTCCGCGTTCCGGCCGAGCGGCTGGACGAATTGATGGACAGGGTCGGCGAATTGGTGATTGCCCAGTCCCGCCTGTCGCAGCTGGCCAATACCAGCGCTGACATCATGCTGCGATCCGTTTCTGAAGATGTCGAGCGGCTCTCCGGTGAGCTGCGCGACACGATGATGGTGCTGCGCATGGTGCCGGTTGGCAGCCTTTTCACCCGCTTCCGTCGCCTTGTCCACGATCTCGCTCGCGAGACCGGCAAGGTCATCGAGCTGGAGACGGAAGGCGAAACCACGGAAGTGGACAAGACCGTTATCGAGCGGCTGGCCGATCCACTGGTGCATCTGGTGCGCAATTCCATCGACCACGGGCTCGAACCGCCGGAAGAACGTCTGGCGGCGGGCAAGAACAAAGCCGGCAAGGTGGTGCTGTCAGCCCATCAGTCCGGCGGCGAAGTGATCATCACCATCAAGGACGATGGCCGTGGCATCAACCGTGACCGGGTCCGGGCCAAGGCGGAATCCTCAGGGCTGATCCAGCCGGGCCAGCAGTTGATGGACCAGGAATTGTTGCAGCTGATCTTCCAGCCGGGCTTTTCTACCGCACAAACGATCACCAATCTTTCCGGGCGTGGCGTCGGCATGGATGTGGTGAAGAAAACCGTCGAGGCCCTGCGCGGGGTGATCGACATCCGCAGTGAAAACGGCAAGGGCTCGGAAGTCTCCCTGCGCATTCCGCTGACGCTGGCGATCATTGACGGTCTTTTGGTGCGCGTCGGTACCGGCTGCTACGTTATTCCTCTGTCGGCGGTAGAGGAATGCCTGGAACTGTCGATCGAGGACGATCTGCGCTCCAGGGGCCGCAGTTTCATTTCGCTGCGCGACAGTCTGGTTCCTTTCCTCAGGCTCAGGGATCTGTTCCGCACGGGAACGCAGCCTGATCCGTTCCAGAAGGTCGTGGTGATCTCGACCGGTGATGAGCGCGTCGGCCTGGTGGTCGACCAGATCATTGGCGATCACCAGACCGTCATCAAATCCATGTCCAAGCTCCACCACGACGTCGTGACTTTCTCGGGTGCGACCATTCTGGGTGACGGCAGTGTCGCGCTGATCCTGGATGTGACGCATCTGGTCAACGCAGGCCAACAGCAGGAGGCGCAATTGCGTGTAGCAGGATGAGCATCGTACCCGGCAAACATGATTTCCAGCATTTCTGGGCGGACCGCGACGAAGTCGCCGTGCTGACATTTAATCTGAACGGTGAGACGTTTGCGATTGAGGCCATCACCGTGCAGGAGATCATTGATCTCCTGCCGGAAACCAAGGTGCCCGGCGCAAAGCCTTTCGTCTCCAGCGTCATCAATTTCCGCGGCAAGGTCATTCCACTGGCCGATATCCGGCTGGCCTTCGGCATGGAAGCGACGGAGCCGACCATCGACAGCCGTATCATCGTCATCGAGCTCGATCTTGATGGTGAAACCACCCTGACCGGCATTCGCACGGACCGGGTGTTCGAAGTCACGACCTTGGCGCACTCCGCCAGCGAACCGCCCCCCAGCGTCGGAATGCGATGGCGTCCCGACTTCATTGAATGCCTGGTCAAGCGGGATGGAGAGTTCATCATTCTCCCCAATCTCCAGGCAATTTTCTCCAGTACAAGTGACCGGATCGCCGCTCCCACGGCTGGTCTGGCAACAAATTGAGGTCTGTTATGCGATTTACCATCAAACTAAAGCTGGGGTTGGCTTTCGGCATTGTCGTCGCCCTGCTGGTTGGAAGCTCCATTCTGGGCATTTCAAGCCTCAACTCCTTGAATACGGCCATGGGCGATGTTCTGGCAGGTCCCGTTGATCGCCTGAAACTGGCGCAGGAGCTTGAGGTTGAACAACTTCAGCAGATCCGCCAGCAGAAAAACCTGCTGCTCTCGCAATCGGCTGATGAGGGCCGTGCGATCATCGGAAGAATCAAGGAAGCCCGTAATAATTTCGACACGGCTTTTGCCGCTGTCACTGCCAAGGCGACGGAAGAAGGTAAGGTGACCTGGAACAAGCTGGCTGCCCTGGAAGCGGATTTCCGCAAGCAGGACGACGTCATCCAATCGTTGGCTTTGAGTGGTGACACTACGGGTGCCCTGAAGGTTTCGACCGGCGAAAACCGCGTGACGACCAACAATATCGACGAGATGATCTCCAGGATCATCACGCTTGAGCAAACGCGGCTGAAGGAGGCAGATGATGCTGGCGATGCCGAATATGCCAATGCACGCCTTATCCTGGTCAGTCTGGCAATTGGCGCGACCCTTGTCGCCATTCTTGCCGCATTGTGGATCGTTATCAGTATTACCCGCGGTCTCGGCCAGGCCGTGGCGTCGGTCCGCAAGGTTGCCGATGGCGATCTCACGCAATTTGCCGATATTCGCTCACGCGATGAAATTGGCGACCTGCTGCAATATGTCAACACGATGATCGAGCGTCTTCGCGGCGTGGTTGGCGATGCGCTGTCGGCGTCCGACAATGTGTCTTCGGGTAGCCAGCAGCTGTCGTCTGCCTCCGAGCAGGTCAGCCAGGGCGCGACGGAACAGGCATCGTCTGCCGAAGAAGCCTCCGCCTCGATGGAAGAGATGGCAGCCAATATCAAGCAGAATGCCGATAATGCCGCCCAGACCGAAAAGATTGCCCGCCAGTCCTCCAAGGATGCGGAAACCTCCGGCGAAGCGGTGAACCGGGCTGTCGGTGCGATGCGTACGATTGCCGAGAAGATCTCGATCGTCCAGGAAATCGCTCGTCAGACCGACCTTCTGGCCTTGAATGCGGCGGTTGAAGCCGCCCGTGCGGGTGAGCATGGCAAGGGCTTTGCAGTGGTTGCCTCCGAAGTGCGCAAGCTTGCCGAACGCAGCCAGGCGGCAGCGGCTGAAATCAGCACGCTATCGGGTCAGACGGTACAGGTGGCAACGGAAGCCGGTGAAATGCTGACCCGGCTGGTCCCTGATATCCGCAAGACAGCGGAACTGATTTCCGAGATCTCGGCGGCTTGCCGTGAGCAGGATATCGGCGCCAGCCAGATCAACGAGGCGATCCAGCAGCTCGACAAGGTGACGCAGCAGAATGCGGGTGCTTCTGAAGAAATGTCGGCGACCTCTGAAGAACTGGCCGCTCAGGCCGAGGAACTGCAAACCTCCATCGCCTTCTTCAAGGTCGATGGTGCGCATCAGAAGAAGCCCGCACAACAGACCCGTGCCGTTGCTGCTCGCGCAGCGCCAGCCCGGACGGCTGCACCGGCAAAATCCCGTACACCGACGTCGTCTCAGACGGTTGCTGCTCAGCAGGCGAGAGCCAAGGGCTTTGCCCTCGATCTCTCCATGGGCGGGCCGGATGAGGAGGATCTGGATTTTCGCCAGACAGCCTGACCTAGGCTCATATTCGATTTCGCACCGGGCCGATTAGCGGCCCGATGGCACCCGACAGGCATGTATGTGCGCCGAGCCGGACCTTACCCGCTTCGAACGAATGATGTTGTTCGGCACGGGCTTGCTTCTCAAATTAATTTAGGGATGACGCACATGCGCTTCACAATAAAACTCAAACTTGCGTTGGCTTTCGGGCTTATGATCGCCATGCTGATTGCGGTCGCATTGTATGGCATCTCCAGCATCGGGACGATCAACCAGGCCGCTTCTGATATTATCGCCGGACCGGCTAAACGGCTCGAATACGCATTGTCGGCTTCCGGCAAAATGTCAGAAGCCATTCGCGCCCAGAAAAATGCTCTGCTTTCCAAGGATGATGCGGAAGCCAAGGCATATTATCTGACATCCGACGCCAACATCAAAGATATGATCGGCTTGGCACAGGCAGGTCTTACGATTGCAAGTCAGCAGGGCAGACCCTACTGGGAAGCCGTGATCAAGAATGCTCTGGATTTTAGAGAATCTGCGGCTCGTTTGCCAGATATTCAGGCGGCCGGCAAAGTGAATGATGCCATAGTGCTTTCAAATGGCGACCTGCGCGCTTTGGCGACCAATATGGCTGAAGCCATTACAAAACTGGTCGAAATTCAAAAGCAGGGCATGTCGAAAGCGGACGAGGATACAGACAATCTCTATACCGAAACGAAGACCATGGTTCTTGTTGTCGCGGGGATCGCTACGCTTCTCGCGATTGGGGCGGCCTTATGGATTGCCTTTGGCATCAGCGCCGGGCTTCGCAAGATCGAAACTGTTGCCAATGCCGTTTCCATCGGTGATCTTGACCAGACCGTTGAGGTAAAAACCAATGACGAGATCAAGGATCTTGTCACGACGATTAACGGGATGACCGAAAACCTGCGAGCAACTGCCGCTTTGGCAAACCGCATCTCCGAAGGTGATTTGTCTCAGGATATCACGCCCCTCTCGAGCAAGGATTCATTGGGCATCGCGATGCGATCCATGACCCTCAATCTGCGTGAAACGACAGGTGTAGCCGATAAGATTGCCAATGGCGATTTGACGGTGACGCCGACGCCGCGCTCCAATGTTGACACGCTGGGCCTTGCCTTGCAGAGCATGGTGGAGCGTCTTCGGGGTGTTGTTGCCGATGCCTTGTCGGCGTCTGACAACGTCTCTTCCGGCAGCCAGGAACTGTCCTCAAGTTCCGAGCAACTGTCACAGGGCGCGACGGAACAGGCGTCGTCTGCCGAAGAAGCCTCCGCTTCGATGGAAGAGATGGCAGCCAATATCAAGCAGAACGCTGACAACGCTGCCCAGACTGAAAAGATCGCCCGCCAGTCCTCCAAGGATGCGGAAGCCTCAGGCGAAGCGGTAAACCGGGCTGTCGGTGCGATGCGCACAATTGCCGAGAAGATCTCGATTGTCCAGGAAATCGCTCGTCAGACCGATCTTCTGGCCTTGAATGCGGCGGTTGAAGCCGCCCGCGCCGGTGAGCATGGCAAGGGCTTTGCAGTGGTTGCCTCCGAAGTGCGCAAGCTTGCCGAGCGCAGCCAGGCGGCAGCGGCTGAAATCAGCACGCTGTCGGGCCAGACGGTACAGGTGGCAACGGAAGCCGGTGAAATGCTCGGCCGGTTGGTTCCTGACATCAGAAAGACAGCGGATCTGATTTCCGAGATCTCGGCAGCGTGCCGCGAGCAGGATATCGGCGCCAGCCAGATCAATGAGGCGATCCAGCAGCTCGACAAGGTGACGCAGCAGAATGCGGGTGCCTCGGAAGAAATGTCGGCGACCTCGGAAGAACTGGCCGCTCAGGCCGAAGAACTCCAGGCTTCCATCGCCTTCTTCAAGGTTGATGGACTGAAGGCGCAGAAGAAGGCGGCCCAAAACTATACGTCGCAGCCTGCAAAACCGGCCAAAATTACGACAGCGGCGGCTGTTGTGCGCAGGCCGTCAGCAGGACAGACCGTTTCCGCTCAGCAGGCGAGGGCCAAGGGTTTTGCTCTCGACCTCTCCATGGGCGGACCGGATGACGAAGATCACGACTTCCGCCAACAGGCGTGAAACCGGCCCACAACAAAGACCGGGACAGGCAAGAAATTGGCTGTCCTACCACGCCTAAATACATGGGAATATCTGGGGGACTAACATGCGATTCACGATCAAACTTAAACTGGCCGTAACGTTTGGCTTGATGATCATCATGCTGGGTGTCATGGCCTTTTATGGGATTACAAGCCTTTCGACAATCAATCAGGCCAGTTCCGATATTATCGCCGGTCCGGCCAAGCGTCTTGAACTTGCGCTATCTGCATCAACTGAGATTTCGGAGACAATCCGCGCCCAGAAAAACGCGCTACTGTCTAAAGAAGCAGATGATATTAATAAATATTATCAGGCTGCGACTCAAAACATTGAAGATATGCTTAAACTTGCTGATTCTGGTAGGAGCATTGCCAGTGTTGAAGGCAAGCCATACTGGGAAGCATTGATTGAAACTGCTACAATGTTCAAGCAGGCTTCGAGCCGTCTTCCCGCTATGCAGGCTGCTGGTGATAACGATGGTGCGATTGCGTTGTCGAACGGAGCCATCCGAGAGAATGCAGCAAAAATGGGAGAGGCTGTCACAAAACTTATCGATATCCAGAAGAAGGCAATGACCAAGGCCGACAATGACTCGGACCTTCTCTATGAGCAGACGAAAACGCTGATGATAGGCATTGCTGCTGTAGCCATGCTTGTGGCGTTTATCGCCGCTATCTGGATCGCTTTGAGCATCAGCTCAGGCCTGAAGAAAATCAAGACCGTTGCAGATGCCGTTGCCCTCGGCGATCTCGGTCAGGATATCGACATCAGGACCAATGATGAAATCCGCGATGTCGTCGAAAGCGTCAAGATCATGACCGGGAACCTCAGGGAAACGGCAGCGGTCGCCAATCAGATTGCCGATGGTAATTTGACGGTGACGCCGAAATCCCTGTCCGACAAGGACACACTTGGTCAGTCATTGCAGTTGATGGTGGAGCGCCTTCGCGGCGTGGTTGGCGACGCGCTGTCGGCGTCCGACAATGTGTCTTCGGGTAGCCAGCAGCTGTCGTCTGCCTCCGAGCAGGTCAGCCAGGGCGCGACGGAACAGGCGTCGTCTGCTGAAGAAGCCTCCGCTTCGATGGAAGAGATGGCAGCCAATATCAAGCAGAATGCCGACAATGCCGCCCAGACTGAAAAGATCGCCCGCCAGTCCTCCAAGGATGCGGAAGCCTCTGGCGAAGCGGTGAACCGTGCGGTCGGTGCGATGCGCACGATTGCCGAGAAGATCTCGATCGTCCAGGAAATTGCTCGTCAGACCGACCTTCTGGCCTTGAATGCGGCAGTTGAAGCCGCCCGTGCCGGTGAGCATGGCAAGGGCTTTGCTGTGGTTGCCTCCGAAGTGCGCAAGCTTGCCGAACGCAGTCAGGCAGCAGCGGCTGAAATCAGCACGCTATCGGGTCAGACGGTACAGGTGGCAACGGAAGCCGGTGAAATGCTGACCCGGCTGGTCCCTGATATCCGCAAGACAGCGGAACTGATTTCCGAGATCTCGGCGGCATGCCGTGAGCAGGATATCGGCGCCAGCCAGATCAACGAGGCGATCCAGCAGCTCGACAAGGTGACGCAGCAGAATGCGGGCGCTTCTGAAGAAATGTCGGCGACCTCGGAAGAGCTGGCTGCTCAGGCTGAGGAACTTCAGGCTTCCATCGCCTTCTTCAAGGTCGATAGCACTGGTGCTGGCGCAAGAAAACCAGCTTCTCCGGGCCGGGCAACTGCCGCACGCGCGGCGCCAGCCCGGACGGCTGCACCGGCAAAACCCCGTACACCGACGTCGTCTCAGACGGTTGCTGCTCAGCAGGCGAGAGCCAAGGGCTTTGCCCTCGATCTCTCCATGGGCGGGCCGGATGAGGAGGATCGCCTCTTTCAGGAAAGCGCGTAACATGAGTGGACAGTCGTCAGAATCGCAGTTTGTCACCTTCAGCCTTGGTGAAGAGGTGTTTGCCGTGCCCGTTACCGTGGTCCGGGAAATTCTCGATCACGAGGACCCGTTCAAGATCCCGCATGGACCGGACTATCTTCTGGGCCTGCGGGATGTCCGGGGCCAGGGCGTGCCGGTCATCGATCTTCGTCTGCGGCTCGGGATGTCGCGCACGGTGAAGACGCCGCATACCCGAATTCTGGTGATGGATGTGCCGCTTTCCGACCGCAGTCTTGCGGTCGGGGTGGTGGCCGATAAGGTCTTCGAGGTCATTCCCTTCCGGCATGCCGACATCGAGCAGGCGCCCGATATCGGTATCCGCTGGCGCTCAGATTATATCCAGGGCGTGGTGCGCCGTGAGGCGGGCTTTGTGGTGATCATTGATCTGGCGCGGTTGTTTTCGGGCGATGAAACCGCCCTTGCCTCTTCTTCTGCACCGGCTTTTGCCGTCGCGTGAAAAACCATTACAGGGAGGCCGCCAGCGTGAATGCATTGGCAGAAGCAGTTGTTGGAGACCACAGAATCAGCCCGAAAAATTTCAGGCGTCTGTCGAACTACATTTTTGAATATAGTGGCATCAAGATGCCGGAGACCAAGACGACGATGCTGGAAGGCCGGTTGCGCAGGCGTTTGCGCGCCACCGGCTTTACGGACTTCGACAGCTATTGCCATTATATTTTCGAAGAGGGCGGCCTTGCGACCGAATCCGTCCATCTGATCGATGCGGTGACCACCAACAAGACGGACTTTTTCCGCGAGCCCAACCATTTCGACTATTTGACGCAAAAGGCCTTGCCGGATCTGGAGGCCAGGGGCGCGCGTCGGGTTCGCATCTGGAGTTCGGCCTGTTCGATTGGTGCGGAGCCCTATACGCTTGCCATGGTGATGGCGGAATATTTGGAACGCCGCAGCGGGATGGACTATCATATCCTGGCAACAGACCTGTCGACCGATGTGCTGCAGAAGGCCCGCCGGGGTGTGTATCCTGCCGATATGCTGGAGCCGGTGCCGCGCACCATGGCGGCGCGGTATGTGATGCACGCGCGTGACAAGCAGCGTAACGAGGTCCGGATCGCGCCTGCACTTCGCACCCGTGTCGGTTTTGCCCGGCTCAACCTGATGGACGACAGCTATCAGGTGGGGGAACCGATGGATATTATATTCTGCCGTAATGTATTGATTTACTTTGATAAAAAGACACAGTTCAACGTACTGCGACGCCTATGCGATTGCCTTGCCCAAGGGGGCTACATGTTCATAGGCCATTCCGAATCAATTACTGGGTTGGATCTTCCGCTCAAGCAATTGGCCAATACGGTTTTCAGGAAGGTATGATTGTCAGATGCCGAAGAAAATTCGCGTCCTTATTGTCGATGATTCAGCCAGTGTCCGGCAAATCCTGACAAATGTCCTGCAATCTGATCCGGACATCGAGGTGATCGGGGCCGCTTCCGACCCCTTCGTTGCCGCCCGGCGCATTGCCGAGGAAATTCCGGATGTGATCACGCTGGATGTGGAAATGCCGCGAATGGATGGCATCACCTTTCTGCGCAAGCTGATGTCGCAGCGCCCCATTCCGGTGGTGATGTGCTCCTCGCTGACGGAGGCAGGCAGCGAAACTCTGATGCAGGCCATGGAGGCTGGCGCAGTCGACATCATTCTCAAGCCGAAGATTGCCGCTGCGGATCACCTGGCTGAGCAGGCCGAACGAATTTGCCAGGTGGTGAAAAGTGCCGCCCAGGCGCGGCTCGGGGCGCGAAAGTCCAGCGTGATGGATCGTGCTTCCGCCAGCAATGAGCCAGCAAAGAAACTGACTGCGGATGCCATGCTGCCACCACCGTCAGGCCGTGCCATGGCCAAAACCACGGAAATGGTGGTCTGTGTGGGGGCATCGACCGGCGGCACCGAGGCGCTTCGGGAATTCCTGGAAAAAATGCCTGCCAACGCGCCAGGCATCGTCATCGTGCAGCATATGCCGGAAAAATTCACCGCGGCTTTTGCCAAGCGACTAAACGGCCTGTGCGAAATGGAAATCAAGGAAGCGGAAAACGGCGATCCGGTGCTGCGCGGCCATGTGCTGATTGCGCCCGGGGATCGCCATATGATGCTGGAGCGCCAAGGGGCGCGGTATCATGTGTCGGTCAAATCAGGTCCGTTGGTGTCGCGCCATCGTCCGTCAGTGGATGTGCTGTTTCGCTCGGCGGCCCGCTCGGCAGGTGCCAATGCCATGGGTGTTATCATGACCGGCATGGGGGATGACGGCGCGCGGGGCATGCTGGAAATGCATCAGGCCGGAGCCTTTACCGTCGCGCAGGACGAGGCAAGCTGCATTGTTTTCGGCATGCCCAAGGAAGCCATTGCCCATGGCGGCGTGGACCGCACCGTGCCGCTCCATCAGATTGCGCCGGAAATTCTGGCGGAGGACCGCAGGCGCTAGAGTTGGTTTTCGGACAATTGGCGACCGGTTTTCCCGATAAGACAAACGAAAACAGAAAGATATAGCATCGGACTTTTTCAGTTTTCATAGTATACGACGCAACTTGATCAATTGGCTTCGCCCCCCTCATCCCCTGCCGGGGACTTCTCCCCGTTGGGGAGAAGAGGTCAACACGACAACACTGAGCCTCATCTTAAGGCTGCGGACAAAGGAGTTTATCGGCCTTTGCTGCGCATAGAAGGCACAAGAGGATGCCGCAGGTTTCTTCTCCCCATCGGGGAGAAGGTGGCGGCAGAGGCAAGAGGGGGCGGCAAAGCCGAGAACCGTTTGTGTCGTGTGCTCTGGAGTCCGATTTTCTTCACGATACAATCGCTCACGGTGCCGGGGCGTTCCGCTCGGTATCATGATCCAGGAAGACCTGTCGCGCACTATGCAGCGCTTCTTCCGGGGGGCGGTTGTTGCGGTATTTTTCGACAATGATCTGGTGAATTTGGCTGCGGATCTCTTCATTGTCTCTGGCTGCGGGAGGCAACGAGGGTATGAGAGCGTGTCCGCTTTTCATTGAGCCGCCCAAATTCTCACCCTCTTTGTTTTCAGGCATTTCCGAACGCAAAATCGCTTCACACTTGTCCTGGAAATGCTTCAGATCCGGGTGCTGGAGTGCTTGCTTTGCCTCCTCCAGCCGGGCTTGCAAATCCATCAGTGAATTCAGCAGGAGCATGTCGACCGTTTCAGCGGCGATGCTGTCTCCAGTCGGCTGCTCCTTCATCCACTGATAATGACCCGACAAAGGTGGCTCTGTTTGCAACCGCGCCCGGTGGCGCAGCAACAGCCCTAACACGCTCAATCCGAAAGCAGGCGGGGTGATAATCAGCAAAGCCTTGATCCAATTGGATGAGGATTGCCATGTATCGAAAAGATCAGCCCAGAGATTGTAATCGGTCATTGTCCATCCTCCCGCACCTGGAAACCGATCGACCACCGGAGGCGTGAGCCTCTGGTGGCCGGGGAGCTAGAAAAATCGCTACAAAACGACCGCCTCGACCTTTAAGCCGAAGCTCTGGACATGCGTCGAGGCCTCCCCGACCATATAGAATGGTGGGAGCGGACCATATAAACATGGCCCACCGCCTCAGCCACAAACCTATGGCTGAGGGGTGTCATTTAACGGCCGACACCGGCCGTTTGTAGAGGAGTTTTCTAGGCTCCGGGACCGGCCCCGTTCCGACCAATCCTGATGCAACCATAGGGTATTGTCGGCGGGAGGGGAACAGGGAATTTTGGGGGGTGGGCGCGAAACAATTCAGTCGAGTTTGAAGTGCTCGACGAGGTTAAGGAGCCTGCACTATGCGACCGCTGCCGTTGATTTCTGAACGCCGCAATGTCGGGTGACCGGAGAGATCAACATTGCCGCTCCCGGAAATCGACACATCCGCATCTTTCAGCGCGGTCATGTCTGCGTTCCCGCTGCCAAGGATCACGATCCGTGCGGACTGAGCCGTCAGCCTCCTCAGCTGGGCGGTACCCGACCCTGAAATGTCTACATCAACCGTGTCGGCAGCTCCCGTCGCGGAAACGTTGCCGCTCCCTTTGATATCCAGTCGCAATTGAGGCTGGTTGATGTGCGATAGGGATAGGTTGCCGCTTCCAAGCAGTTTCCAGTCTGTTATCGCAGGTCCCGACACGCTGATATCGAGTTTTGATTGCGACCAGCCCAGATGACAATCCAGGCTCAGCCGATGGCCATCCATTCGAACATGCCCAACAAGGGTAGGGTCGCCACTGACGATGACTTCCGCCTTATCGCCAGGCTGATAGCGGACCGAAGCCGGCAAATCGATGGTGAGACTGTCGCTGGCGGTAAAGGGCAGCGTGACCTGCTGGCTGGTGGATTGGCCCGATCCGCAGGTGGAGGATGTTGTTGCCCACAATTGCCGGGCTCCACCCCAATTTTCTCCTGAAATCCCGATACCCAATGTTAGAAAAACGACTGCACCAATCAGTCCCGTCGTTGCAACGAATGCCAATTTCCTCGTCATTGTCCGTTCCTTCAATGAGGTGTCAGGGAAAGCTCAAGCGTGATCCGGGCTTAATTGAGCCAGGCGAAAATGCAGCCGCGCATAGTGGCCGAGTATGCGGATACCGGTGCCAAGCCCCATCAACAACAACGCGCCACCGCCCAGGAATCCGCTGACAAGGCCCGCGCCGATCAGCAGTTGCGACAGTGTTTCTGTTGTTGGTCCATCAAGCTGAAACAGCATCGTGGTAATGATGATCTTCACGCCCGCCGCTCCGATGGCCGTGACTGCGATCCCAAGGCCGAACACGGTAAAGAACGCCACGGTGAGCAGGGGCAGTAAAAACAGGATGTCAACGATGGCGAGCCCCGCCAGCGCCATCATGGCCGCCAGCATGTTCGACAGGCTCCAATGGGATTCGAAACGGCGCAGCCCCATTTCGGCTCTGAGTTCTCTGGCAATTCTGGCCGGATTGCCCAAGGCCATCGCAACCTCCTGTTCACCGCGACCGGAGGCGGCTGATTCGGCAAAATGAGCCTGATAATCGGCGACGATGTCGTCCACTTCTTGAGCGGGCAAACCGGCCAGCCCCAGTCTCAGCATGCGTAAGAAGGCATCCTTGGTCATGGCAAATCCTCAAGAAGTTTATCGACGGCGCTTGCAAAGGAGCGCCAGTCGCGGCGATGAGCTTCGAAAATTGTTCGGCCCTGTTCCGTGAGCCGATAATATTTGCGCGGTGGCCCATTGCTGGACTCAACGATGCGGGTGGCCACCAGTCCGTCATTCTGCATTCGACGCATCAGCGGATAGATCGTGCCTTCTCCCATGCCGACGGCGCTGACCAATGTACTGGCGATTTCGTAGCCATAGCTTTCGCCGTGAGACAGCACAGCCAGGACGCAGAGGTCGAGGGCGCCTTTCCGCAATTGAACCTGGATCGAGTCAGTCATGGGTACCTCAGTTTTGTATTTTGAATATAACAAGCTATCTGTTTATGCAAGGTAGTGGTTAGAGTTTTTTGGAAGGAGACGAATGATTGAGGGGTGTCGGGCTTGTGGTTGTGAACGAACCTGGAAAGCCCAGGGGAATTGTCGTATTTTGTCCAACAGATAACCTCCGGTTAACCATGTCGCGTCACTATGGATCTGCCCGATGCGAATGGGTTGCCCGATATGTTTGGGCCTTGGAGAGCGATGCATGGCTCCGTTATGGCTGACCGAGGTTGCTTCATGCCCATCATTACCTTCGCCAATACCAAGGGCGGTGCCGGAAAGACCACGGCGGTTCTGTTGCTTGCGACGGAACTGGTGCGCCGGGGCTACTCAGTTTCGGTGATTGACACCGATCCGCAGCGCTGGATTTCTCGCTGGTTCGAGGGCGCGGACGGTTATGCCAGCAACTTGCGTGTCGCCACCTATATCTCCGTCAATGCCTTGGCCCGCACCATTGAGGCTTATCGTGGCAGCTCCGATTATGTGATCGTCGATCTGCCGGGCGCGCAATCACCCTTGCTGGCGACGGCGCTTGGTCTTTCCGATCATGTGCTGATTCCCATTCAGGGCAGTGCCATGGATGCCCAGGGCGGCGCGCAGGTGATCGAACTGCTGCAATATCTCTACAGCAAGGGCAATATTCGCATTCCCCATTCCGTCGTTCTGTCACGGGTTAATTCGCTGGTCACCACCCGCGCGCTTCGTGCCGTCAAACTGCTTCTGGCCGAACGGTCGGTGCGGGTTCTGGCGACGCCGATCATCGAGCGCGCCGCCTATCGCGATATGTTTGAATATCGCACCAGCCTGCACCGCCTCGACCCGGAGCGGGTCAGCAATCTGGATAAGGCTATCGCCAATGCCGAGCGCTATTGCGACGAGGTGGAAATGCTGGTGCCGACCATCCGCATGCCGGTTGCCGATAACCTGACGAATAGCCGGGCCGACAACGGCAATCGCGGCTTTATGGAAATGCCGTTGTTGCGAGCCGCCTACTGATAAACCTCAGGCCTCGGCAGGGGAAAGATGCCGGAAGGCGGCGACCACCTGTTCGTAGACGCCACGTTTGAACGGCACGATCAGGTCCGGCAGTTCTGCCATTGGCTTCCACTGCCATTCATCGAATTCGGCATGCTGGCTGGTCGGCGGCGGATTGATCTGGATTTCGCTTTCGTCGCCGTCGAAGCGAAAGGCAAACCAGCGCTGTGTCTGGCCGCGAAACTTGCCGCGCAGGCCAATGCCGATTAGGGCTGGCGGTAGATCGTAATTGATCCAGTTCGGCGCTTCGGCCAGCAGGGTCACGGTTTTCATGCCGGTTTCTTCGTAAAGCTCGCGATAGGCTGCCTCTTTCGGGTCTTCACCCGGATCGATCCCGCCCTGCGGCATCTGCCAGAGCTGCGGCGAGCCATCATATTCGGAATTGAGCAGCGGAATGCGGCGACCGGCCCAGACCAGACCCTGCGCATTCAGCACCATGATGCCGACACAGGGGCGATAGGGCAGATCCTCGGCTTTGACGGTGGTCTGGGTCATGGTGTCCTCATTGGGGGTATTGTGTGACTGTAAAAATCACTGTTGCGCTTCCATGGCAAGGGCGGAAACGCCGACGATTTCGATGCCGCGCGCCTTGGCGCCTTCCGCCCATTTGGCAATGGCATTGACGCTTTCATCAAACGCCGAGGCAACGCCGATGGCAGAGCCATTGCGCCGAGCAATCCGCTCCAGCTCGTCCAGCCGTTTCAGGATGGCCTGTTCCTGGATCTGGTCGTCCAATTGCAGATCGGCGACGGAAAACGGCATGTTCATCGCCTTGGCGAATGTCGATGTCAGGGATCGTGCCGAGGAGCCGTCATCGAGAAACAGCAGGCCACGCGCCGCAATATCGCGCATGACAGGGTCCATCGCGCCGCTGTCGGACAGGAAACGCCCGCCCATGTAATTCATCAATCCGGTATAATTGGTCATGCTGGCCATGGCCTTATGCAGGTCGCGCAGGTTGTCAGCGGCGGGGCGCCCAACCTGCAACGTGCCTCGGCCCGGATCGTTTGCCGGATAACCAACCGGCTCTAACGGCACCTGCAACAGGATCTCATGACCGCCGCGCCGTGCCTCCTGCATCCAGCGCGACAGGCTGTTGCCGCTGGCAGCAAAACCCAGTGTCACTTGTTCCGGCAGGTGCTTGATTGCTCTTTGGGTGCCGGTCTGGCTGAGGCCGAGCCCGCTGACGACGATGGCCACCCGTGTTCCATGCGCGCCGGACCAGGGCCGTGCATATTGCTCGACGGGTCGCAACCCGTCGCGTCCCGTCACCGGGATTTGTCCCTCTGGACTGTTTTCCAGCAGGTCCGGATTGGGCGTGGCCGCTACACGCGGGTCCTGGCCGAAATGGGGCGTGGCGACCAGGGCCGGGCCGGAGCCGTCGCGGCTGGCGGGTGAATATTTGGTGACAACCGTACCGTCCGGCAGGGTCGAGCGCTCGACTGTAGCGCCAGAGGTCGGTGCACGGGCTTCCATGCTGCGGGACGGGCCGGGGGCTTTCGCGGCTGGCTCCTCGGCAGGAACGGCAGCCGCAACCGGCTGCGAGGTAGTGAGCGGTTGCGGACTGCGCAACGGAAGCGGCGTGAGTGTTGTGTAAACGGACAGGCCGAGAAGAGCGACAGAGCTTGCTGTCGTCAGCGCCGCGAAGAGAGACATTTTCGGACCGGCCGTGCGGCGCTTCTTGCGGTTCTGGCCCAAAGCTGCGTGCAGATCAGCGCTCAATGTCATGTCCTTCGGCGCATTGGATTGGACTGTCCTCTCCATGCCGCGAATCACTTCGCCATTTCGATGACCATGCCTTTCCATCTCATGCGGTTCAAGCTTTGCCTGCGTGCAACGGGAAGGGCGCTATAAACGAGAAATGCCGGCCCTAAGGCCGGCATTTCGAGGACAGTCAAAACGATCCTTACTTCTTCTTGGCGCTTTCCAGCACGGCTTTGCTTGGGTCCGGCGGGAAGGACGGGTCTGTCTTGGCGCCACGCAGCAGGTCGAGTGCGTAGTTGAGCTGCACGTCATCCTTCGGATCTGGCGGCACGTAGGCAACCGAGCCGGAGCCTTCTTCCGTCTCGCTCTGGCCCTGGATATGGCCCGGCAGCGAGGATTCGCCCTCGGTGCGCAGCTTGCCTTGCAGATCGGCGGGCAGCGGCTCTTCCACCTTGATATCAGGATGGATGCCGGTCCCCTGGATCGACTTGCCGGATGGCGTGTAATAGAGCGCCGTCGTCAGGCGCAGCGCGCCCTTGTCGCCCATCGGGATAATCGTCTGAACGGAGCCCTTGCCGAAGCTGCGGGTGCCGACCACGGTTGCCCGCTTCAGGTCCTGAAGCGCGCCAGCGACAATTTCAGATGCCGAGGCAGAGCCACCATTGACCAGCACGATCAACGGCTTGCCATCGGTCAGATCGCCAGCGGTGGCATTAAAGCGGCGGGTGTCTTCCGGATCGCGTGAGCGGGTGGAGACGATTTCGCCCTTCTGCAGGAAGGCGTCGGAGACGTAAATCGCCTGATCGAGCAGACCGCCCGGATTGAGGCGCAGGTCGAGAACGAAGCCCTTCAGCTTGTCGGCGGGGACTTCCTTCTTGATCTTGTTGATCGCGGCTTCCAGATCGTCATAGGTCTTTTCGGTAAACGAGATCACCCTGACATAGCCCACATCGCCATCGACGCGAGACTTGACGGCGCGGATCGGGATGATTTCGCGCATGACGCTGAGCTCGATCGGCTTGTCGGCGCCCTTGCGCAAAATGGTCAGCTTGATCGGGGTATTGACCGCGCCACGCATCTTTTCAACGGCGTCATTGAGCTGCATGCCGCGCACGGGGGTACCATTGATCTCGGAGATCATGTCGCCGGCCAGAATGCCGGCCTTGGCGCCGGGTGTGTCGTCGATGGGGGTAATGACCTTGACCAGGTCGTTTTCCATCGTCACTTCGATGCCGATGCCACCGAATTCACCCTTGGTCTGGGTCTGCATGTCCGCCGCTTCCTGAGCGTTCATGTAGCTGGAATGGGGATCGAGAGAGCTCAACATGCCATTGATGGCGGCTTCGACCAGCTTTTTCTCGTCGGGAGGCGTGACATACTGAGCGCGGACACGCTCGAACACGTCTCCAAAAATCGCCAGTTCCTTGTAAGTGGAATTGCCTGCCGCCTCGGCAGGAACGCCAGCCGAATAAACAACGCTCATCGCCGTCGCGCCCATCAGCGCGCCAACCAGCATTATAGAAGCCCTACGTATCATTGCGAACCTTTCCGGCGTCCTTCGCCCACCATGGTCGGGAATCAACCGAGTTACCGTCTTTTCTGAATTCTATGTAAAGGGTTGGGCGATCTGTTTCCAGCGCGAAAGCAGCTGCGCTGACGACTCTCTTTTCACCCATAGCACCAATCGGCTCGCCGGACAGCACGAATTGTCCGGCATGCACGTTGACACGGTCCATGCCGGACAAAACTATGTGATATCCGTTGCCTGTGTTGAGGATGGCCATTTTCCCGTAACTGCGGAACTGTCCCGCATACACCACCGTGCCGTCGGCGGGCGCAATCACCACGGCTGCGGGCGCTGTGGCAAGCACAATTCCCTTGGCCTCGTGACCGGTGCCGTCGGGATCGCCGAATTGCCGCAATACATCGCCCACAGCCGGAAGTTCCAGCTTCGCCTTCAACTCTTCAAAGGAAAATGCCGGGGCAATGCGGTTTTTATCGGGCGGCGTGGTCTGGGCCTCAAGGCGCGCCTGATCCCGTTGCGCGTCGGTCATCTGACGGCGCTTTTCCTCTTCCAGCTTTGCCTGGTCGGTGGCTTGGCGCACAGAGGCGATCTCGTTTTCCAGGCTGCCGATCAGGCCCTGGAGCGACGAGGATTTCTGCGCAAGCTCCTGTGAGCGCGCCAGTTCTTCTTGCAGTTGGGCGTTGTTTTGCTGGCTCAGCCGGGCGTTTTCAGCCAGAAGCATGTCCATCCGGGCTTCTTCTTCCTGGCGGCTTTTCAGGCTGGCAACCGTTTTTTCGCGCTCATCGATGCTGGCCTTGCGCAGGTTGGTCAGTTCCTGCAAGTCATCGGCAAGCTTTTCGGTTTCCTTGCGCATCCCAGGCACGACAGCGCCAAGCAGAATGGCGGTGCGCACCGCCCCCAAGGCATCTTCCGGCGTGACCAGCAGAGCTGGCGGCGGATTGCGGCCCATGCGCTCCAGAGCGCCCAGCACCTCGGCCAGCACGGCGCGCCGCGCCCGGAAGGATTTGTGGATGACGTCTTGCCGGACACCGTAGTCCGCCAGCTTCTTCTCACCATCGGCGATCTTTTGTTCCAGATCCTTGCGGCGTGCGGCAGAATCGATCAGCGCCTGGCGCAGGCTGGTGCTGCTTTTGTCCAGCGCATCAATGCTCTTGCGTAGCTCCTCGGACTTTTCCGAGGAAAGCTGCATGGATTGGGACAGATCCTGCAACTGACGGGAAACGTCCTCACGCTTGGCCCGCAAAGCACCGGCGGGATCGTCAGGGCTCGTCTGGCTCGAAGCTTCGGGACTTGCAGCCGGGGCGATGTTGCTGGGGCCTTGCGGGAGTGTCTGGGGCTGCGTCGAGGCTGGACTATCCGGGGCCGGCACTTGCTGGGCCTTCGCAGAGGACAGGGCCATGGCACACAGGATTGCGATTGTCCCGCACGACAGTGTTCGAGTGGCTAGACGCCTGCGTGCGAAAGAGTGGGGTGTCATCGCTGTCTTGATCGTGCCTCTGTCTCTTTGCCTGTCTCTTTGCGGTCTATCCCGGCTTTATATCCGGACGAGGAAATCCGTTTCAGCTTTTCCCGATAGACGACGCGAAACCCAGACGATCACGCCAATCTAACCGATTTGCATCGAAGCGAACAGTACAGCAGAGAAAAGTGTAGGCTTCTCAATAAAACTGAGGCCCGCACGTGCTATCCACGTGCAGGCCTCAGCTTGAACAATCACTGTTGATTGCGGCAATTATACAGCATTGGTATGCGTCATGCCATTAACGGCAGACCCGCACCCTTTTGACGATTTTCTCACCATGGTGCCAGCGCACCACTTTGCGAACCTTGCACTGCGGCGGCGGCGGTGGCGGACGGTGCATATGGCGCGGCGGCGGGCCACGGCGCTCGTCCGGTGGAGGCATCATGCCCGATTGCGCGTAAGCCGGAATGATACTGCCGGCCATCGCCGCAACAGCAAAAACCGAAGCAAGAAAAATTTTCTTCATGGAGTTCCTCTGAACATTTCCTGAGTTCCGCTGGCATGAACGTCGCACAGGGCAAAAGGTTTCATGGTAAAACAAGCTTTCACCGAGACGTGATTACGAGAGGAAAACGGCCATTGGAGGGCAGGGGCTTTCGTTGCCCAGCCGGGCCTGTCGTCTGGCTGGTTCAATCTGAACCTGACAGACACTAGAAATCGATGGCGCGGCCGTTGATTTCCCAATCGCCGAACCGGGCCGGGTCCGCGCCGCCGCGTCCGCCAACTTCCGGTGCGGGCTTTTGGGCCTGCTCGGCCTTGCGGCGCTCCTCGGCTTCGGCCAGCGCGCGGGCTGCGGCAGGCGACAGCGTTTTCAGTGCGGCTTCGGTGCCAGCACTGTTGGCGGTGCCGGAATCTTGTTGGGTGTTCTGGTGCTCGTCCATTCGGCATCCATCCTGTAGCAATTGAAAATGATCGATGGTCTTTACATATGTAGGACATCGCAGCGAGCTGGAAAACCCTCTCCGCTGCCGGACCCTTTTGGAGCACCCGATGAATATCATGCGCACCGCCATGCTTCTGGCTTTCATGACCGCCCTGTTCATGGGCGTCGGCTTCCTGATCGGCGGCAAGGGCGGGATGATGATCGCGCTGGTCATCGCCGGTGCGATGAACCTGTTTTCCTACTGGAATTCCGACCGGATGGTTCTCTCGGCCTATCACGCCCAGGAGGTCGATCCGCGCAATGCGCCGGAATTTTATGAGATTGTCCGTGGTCTCACCCAAAATGCCGGTCTGCCGATGCCCAAGGTCTATATTTTCGACAATCCGCAGCCCAATGCCTTTGCCACGGGCCGCAATCCGCAAAACGCTGCCGTTGCCGCCTCGACGGGTCTGCTGCAGGCCTTGACGCCGGAAGAAGTGGCAGGCGTCATGGCCCATGAGCTTGCACATGTCGAGCACCGCGACACCTTGACCATGACGATTACCGCGACGCTGGCCGGGGCGATTTCGATGCTAGGCAATTTTGCCTTCTTCTTCGGTGGTCGCCGCGACGAAAACGGCAATGGCGGCGGCATTATTGGTCCGCTCGTGGCGATGATCGTTGCGCCCTTTGCCGCTATGCTGGTGCAGATGGCCATCAGCCGAACCCGCGAATATGCCGCTGACCGGCGTGGCGCGGAAATCTGCGGCAATCCGCTATGGCTGGCTTCGGCACTGGCAAAAATCGCCGGCGCTCACCAGCCCAATTATCAGGCCGAGCGCAATCCGGCCACAGCGCATATGTTCATCATCAATCCCTTGTCGGGCCAGAAAATGGACAGCCTGTTTTCCACCCATCCAGATACTGGCAACCGGATCGCGGCGCTGCAAGCCCTGGCGCAGGAGATGGGTGCGCGTCAGGAAAATGTCTACCGCCCGCAGCACAGCAAGCCTGCGGCTTCAGGCCCCTGGGGCAGCAGTGCGGAAAGATCGACGGATGATCCCTGGGGTGTTAAGGGAGGCGCAAGCACGCGCTCCGTTCCCAAAATCGGGCGGCGCGGCAAGGATAATGACGCCCCGAAGGGACCATGGAATTGAACGAAAGACGCGGCAAACCTCCAACCGATAAATCATCCTCCGGCCATCGGGAGTCCAGCCTTGGGACCATTGGCAAACAGGATGGCCAATCCAGGCACAAGTCCGACAGACCCCGCAGGCCAGCGTATGACGACAAGCCGGGGCTGGAAGCGCGCATGGCCGCGAGCCGCCTTCTGGCAGCGGTGATCGACCGCAAGACCTCGCTGGATGGCATGATGGATGGCGACCACGGCAATCCGGCCTATGCCGCCCTGTCGGAGGCCGATCGTGGTCTGGTGCGCGCTATTCTCAACACCTCCTTACGCTTTCTGCCCCGCATCGAGGCCATGCTGGCCCGGCTGCTGGACGCGCCTTTGCCCGACGGTGCGCGCGCGCTTTATCATTCGCTGATCGTTGCCGCCGCGCAAATGGTCTACCTTGATGTCCCCGATCATTCCGCCGTCGATCTTGCCGTCGAGCAGGCCAATCGCGATCCGCGCAGCCGCCGGTTCGCCAAGCTGGTCAATGCCGTTTTGCGCAGGCTGGGCCGTGAAAAACAGGCACTCTTGGCGGATGTCGAAGATGTCATCTGCATGCCCGACTGGTTCTTCGAACGGTTGATTGCAGTCTATGGGGAGGAGGAAGCGCGGCGGATCGCGCAGGCCCAATTGACCCCGGCTGCCATCGACCTGACCGTCAAGGCCGACCCTGCACTTTGGGCCGAAAAGCTCAATGGCGTAGTTTTGCCGACCGGTAGCATCCGGCTGGCAAGCTTTGCCGGTGCGGTTTCAGCGCTTCCCGGTTTTGAGGAGGGCGCCTGGTGGGTTCAGGACGCGGCGGCGGCTCTTCCCGTGCGGATGTTCGGGGCCATCGAAGGCAAGCGGGCCGTGGATCTCTGTGCCGCCCCTGGCGGCAAGACCGCGCAATTGGCTGCCGCGGGCGCGGTGGTGACGGCGGTCGAGCAATCGGCCAACCGGCTGAAGCGGCTGGATGGCAACTTGCAACGGTTGGGTTTTTCAGCGCAACTGGTTCATCAGGACCTGATGGAGTTCACGCTAGGCGAAGACCATCCGGGCTTTGACGCCGTGCTGCTGGATGCGCCCTGCTCTTCGACCGGTACGACGCGCCGGCACCCTGATGTGTTTTACACCAAGGGTCCGCAGGATATCGTCAAGCTGGCGGGCGTGCAGGAACGGTTGCTGCGCCACGCCGTGACGTTGCTGGCGCCGGGTGGCTCCATCGTGTTTTCCAATTGCTCGCTCGACCCACAGGAAGGCGAGGACGTCGTGGCCCGGGTTCTGGCCGATCATCCGGAACTGGAGCGGGTTGCGATGCAGGTTGCCGACTGGCCGGGGCTGGAAGATGCGATCACGCCGCTTGGCGAATTTCGCACCACGCCTGCTATGTTACCGGGCGGCGATAGTCATGCGGGCGGGTTGGATGGGTTTTATGCCTGCCGTTTACGCCGGGTTTAAATAAATCTTTACATAATTGGCGGCTGATAAACTGACATCCTTCGATTTTGGTTTGTCAGCCTCACACTTTTATCGCGCAAGGCCAAAGCGGGATTGCGCGCAACGGAATGTCGAATGCCACAGAGACAGGGCCAGAGTTTGCCGGTGCTCTACGTCCGCGAAGGCTGGCGGCGATGGAAGCGGCGCGGCTGGTTGCCCGTACGTGCTGCTTTTTCGCGGCTGCATCGTCGGCAGGTTCGCCTTCTGGTGGCGCCGACCGATCTGCGGGTGGTGGATTCCCATGTGGCGACAGAGATTTTCGAGGGACGCTTTCCACTCGCGGGACGCTTGCTGGAATGCGGACGCGCCTCGCCCTTCACCCTGGAACTGCCGTCGCAGGTCTTTGCCGCCAGGCTCCATTCCTTTTCCTGGCTTCGGCATATCCGCGCCAACAAGACGCCGGAAGCATCGGCCCATGCGCGCGCCATTGTCGATAGCTGGATCAAGTTGAACGGCAAGCGGGTCGGGATCGGCTGGGAGGCTGGGGTACTGGGACAGAGGATCATTGCCTGGTTGTCCCATTCGCCGGTCGTCCTTCAGGATTGCGAGAGCAGCTTTTACCGGCGTTTCCTGAAAAGCCTCAGCCGTCAGGTTGCCTATGCCGGACTGAGCGCCGACCTTGCCCCTGACGGAGTGGACCGGCTGAGACTGCGTATCGCTTTGGCGATGGCCTCGATTGCCATGTCGGCCTCGGCGCGCCAGATCCGCAAGGCAGCCCATTTCCTCGACCTGGAACTGGAGCGGCAGGTATTGGCCGATGGCGGGCATATCTCCCGCAATCCGCAGGCAGCACTCGACATCCTGTTCGATTTGCTGCCGCTGCGGCAGACCTATGTCAATCTCGGTCATGACGTGCCGATCAAGCTGATTTCCACCATCGACCGGATGTTTCCCGCCATAAGGTTCTTTCGCCACAGCAATGGCGATCTGGCACTATTCAATGGCGCCACGGCAACGCTTGCCAATGATCTGATGTCGGTGCTGCGCTATGACGAAAGCGGCGGCCAGCCATTCCGGGCCTTGCCGCACAGCCATTACCAACGGCTGGCGGCAGGCGGTGCCGTCGTTCTCGTCGATACCGGCGTGCCTGCGAAAGGCGATCTCAGCCGCACCGCCCATGCGGGTTGCCTGTCGTTCGAACTGTCTTGCGGGCGCCATCGGTTGGTGGTCAATTCCGGCACACCGCGTTTTGCCGGAGAGCGATACCGGCAGATGGCGCGGGCAACGGCGGCCCATTCGACCCTTGTCATCGCCGATCAATCCTCCTTCCGTATCTCGACCTCGCGGTTTTTGGGACCGATCATTGTCGGCGGCGTCTCTTCGGTGGAGGTGATGCGCCGCGCCGGTGACGATGGCAGCGACCATCTGACGGCCCGCCATGACGGCTATCTCAGGGGGTTCGGCATTCTGCACGAGCGGGATCTGCGCCTTAATGCGGCAGGCACCAAGCTGGTGGGGCATGACCGGCTGCTCTCGGACAAGGAACAGCCGCTGGCCGATATGCCGAAGGGCGGGGTCATCATCCGTTTTCACATTCACCCCTCGGTGCGCCTCACTCAGGAGGATGACCATAACATCCGGCTGGTGGCCAATGGCGGTAGCGAGACCTGGATGTTTTCCTCTCCGACCGGCTTTCCTGTCATTGCCGAGGACGTGTTTTTCGCGGGCCTGTCCGGCATTCAGGCTTCCGAGCAGATCGAGCTTGTCCTGGAAACGCCGGAAATCTGGTGGTTTTTTTCAAAGCTGGGATAAGGCTGTTTCCTCTGGCAATATGCTGTGCTAGGCGGGCAGGCATCATGCTTGCCGCCGGTCTGCGGGCTGTCTCGGTTATTTTTGTTCACGCAATTCCACCTCTGGGATGCTTTTGAAGTCCATCCAGGAATTGCTCTTTCGGAGTGAAGGCCATGGCTGTTGTCTCGAAGAAAATCCCTGTTCCAGACAGAGTGCAGATTCGCACCGCCCTGCTGTCTGTGTTCGACAAGAGCGGCATTGTCGATCTTGCCCGGGCCTTGAACGATATGGGCGTGCGGCTGCTGTCAACCGGCGGCACCTACAAGGCGCTGATCGAGGCAGGCCTGCCCGCAACCGACGTGTCAGACGTGACCGGCTTTCCGGAAATCATGGATGGCCGGGTCAAGACCCTGCATCCTTCCGTGCATGGCGGTCTGCTTGCCATCCGCGACGATGAAGACCATGTGAAGGCCATGCAGGCGCACAAGATCGAGGCCATCGATCTCGCCGTCATCAACCTTTACCCGTTCGAGGCCGTTCTGGCAGCGGGCGGCGATTATCCGACCACGGTCGAAAATATCGATATCGGTGGCCCGGCGATGATCCGCGCTTCCGCCAAGAACCACGCCTATGTCACCGTGGTGACGGACCCTGCCGATTATGCCCAGCTTCTGGAAGCCCTCAAAGCTGGCGGTTGCCATACGCCTTATGCGCTGCGCCAGCAATTTGCCGCCCGCGCCTATGCCCGCACCGCCGCTTATGACGCAACGATTTCCAACTGGTTTGCCGAGGCGCTTGCTATCGAGACGCCGCGCAATCGGGTGATCGGCGGCAGCCTGCGCGAGGAAATGCGCTATGGAGAAAACCCGCACCAGAAAGCCGGTTTCTACGTCAATGGCGATCAGCGTCCGGGCGTCGCCACTGCCACGCTTTTGCAGGGCAAGCAGCTTTCCTATAACAATATCAACGATACCGATGCCGCCTTCGAGCTGGTCTCGGAATTTCTGCCCGAAAACGGCCCGGCCTGCGCCATCATCAAACACGCCAATCCATGCGGTGTCGCGGTCGGCAAGACGCTCGCCGATGCCTATCGCCGGGCACTGGGCTGCGACAGCGTTTCGGCTTTCGGCGGCATTATCGCGCTGAACCAGACTCTGGACGCTGAAACCGCCGAAGAAATCGTCAAGCTGTTTACCGAAGTGATCATCGCCCCTGATGTCACGGACGAGGCAAAGGCCATCATTGCCCGCAAGGCCAATCTGCGGCTGTTGACCACCGGCGGTCTGGCCGACCCACGTGCGCCAGGCCTGACGGCCAAGACGGTATCGGGTGGCCTGCTGGTGCAAAGCCGTGACAATCTGGTGGTGGAAGATCTGGACCTCAAGGTCGTCACCAAGCGCGCGCCGACCGCAGCCGAGCTGGAAGACATGAAACTGGCCTTCAAGATCGCCAAGCATGTGAAATCCAACGCTGTCATTTATGCCAAGGACGGCCAGGCGGTCGGCATTGGCGCGGGCCAGATGAGCCGGCTGGATTCCGCCCGGATCGCCGCGATGAAAGCCGAGGACGCGGCCAAGGCCATGGGGCTTGCCGAGCCGCTGACCCGTGGCTCTGCCGTTGCCTCCGAAGCCTTCTATCCCTTTGCCGATGGATTGCTGGCTGCAATTGCCGCCGGTGCGACGGCGGTGATCCAGCCGGGCGGTTCCATGCGCGATGCCGAGGTGATTGCTGCCGCCGACGAGCACGGCGTCGCCATGGTCTTTACTGGCGTGCGTCACTTCCGGCACTGATTGGCTATTATTCGTCAAAAAAGGGCGCGGAGTTTTTCACTCCGCGCCCTTTTTTATGAAGTCCTGACTGGCGAATTCAGCGGGTTGGGCCGGACCGCGCATAGGTCATATCAGGCACCGCCGCGTCTTCTTCCCAATCGAGTTCGACGGGTCTTCCCAGAACGGTCAGGATGCCCTTGGGCGAGGTAAGCCGCGGTGGCGGATCGATGAAGGCGTCGGGCATATTGACCGTTCCCTCGATAACCCGCTGCACCATGGCGCCAATGGCCGCCTGACGGCCTGCCTTGTTGAAGAAATCGCCTTTGATCTGAATGGTCGCGGCCAGGGCCTTGACGAGATCGCGCATCAATTCGGGATCGACCGGCTCCGGCCGCTTCCAGAAATCATCCAGCCGGCCCTGATGGGTCAGCCCTGGCACGTCAAACACCGCGCAGCCCAGCACGATGGTTGGCTTTTGGGCGCGCAGGCTGTGAAGGCCGACCGTGGAATTGACGATGACAACACCCGCCGTCTTTTGCAGAATATCGTGCAGGTCGCCTTCCTCGATAAAGACGACGCGATCCTCGATCTTGAACTCGCGTGCGATATGGCGAAGCACCTTTTGCCAACGCTCCAGGCCATTGTCGAGCGGGTGCTGCTTGAACAGCAGCTTGCTACCCGCTGGCGCATTCTTGACGAAGGAGGCGATTACCTGCCGCATCATGTCGCGCAGATGCCGGTAGGGTGAATTGGCACGGATCTGGTAATCGCTCTGCAATTGCAGGGCGACGAGATAGAAAGGCGGCTGGCCGTCCTCCAGAAATCCCTCCGGCAGTCGGGCAGGCTTGACGCCGGCTTTCAGCAGCCAAGGCAGATAGTCCACCAGGGCGGAATAATATTTGTCGGCGTTATAGAGCGGATAGAAGGGCCTGCCGAAGAAATTCAGCAGGTTGTAGATCACTTCGTTGAAGGCTTCCTGTCCGAACGTATGCGGATATTTCACCGCGATATCAGGCTCTTCCACCTTGGCGGCAATGGCGCGAATAGTCTTCGGATCGTTGGGAAAATGCGAGAAGCGGCCCATGCCGTCGCGCTCGAAGGTCAGCCAGTCCGGCCGCAGATAGCCCCATTCGACCGCATGACAGCGGACACCGATTTCAGCGCCGATTTCAGCCGCTTTGGCGTGATAGGGCAGGCGGTCCGCATAATAGACGATATCGGTAATGCCCTTTTCGGCAATCAGCCGCCGCAGATAGGCTGGCCATTTGGAAAAGGAACCGCGGTAATTTTTGGCGCCGCGTTTGCGCCAGAACAGAAAATCGCCCAACGTAAAATTCACATGATGGGTTTTTACGCCCGCTTGTTCAAAAGCTCTTGCAAATTCCGTCCAGAGAATGGAGGGAGGCCCCTGAAGGAACAATACGGCCTTTGTCGGCTCAGATGATGTCATTGCGGACGGGACCCCTCGTCTCAATTTCCACGCAAGGTTTTCAATTCAACGGCTCTTATAGGCCATGTTATAATTTTGTCGTATGACTTAAACACCACAGAAGGCAGGGATTCGTTAGAGAATCGTTTATATCGAGTGACAAAGCGACGCACATTTCTGTTTCTCCAAGGCCCGGCCTCGCCGTTTCTTCCAGCGCTCGCAAGAGCCTTGGAAACGCGCGACGTAGCCGTGCGTAAGGTCAATTTTTGTTCAGGTGATGTCATTTTCTGGAGAAAATGGCCTTTTGACTTTTTTCGTGGCCGGGACGATGCCTGGCTCGGCTTTCTTGAACGGCTCATTCTGCGTCACGGCATTACCGATGTGCTGATGCTGGGCGATGGCCGTCCCAAACACGCTGCCGCCGTTGAACTATGCACCAGGCTTGGCCTGCGCGCCCATATTTTCGAACATGGCTATCTGCGGCCAGACTGGCTGACGGTGGAGCCGTTCGGCATGTCCAGCCAGTCGCGGTTTCCAGTCGATCCGCAGGCAATCGTGGCCTTGGCGCAGGGCGTCGAGGCTCCACCGCCGCGCAGTCCCTATCCCTCCAGCTTTCTCACCTATGCGCTTTATGACCTGATCTATCATATCCCGAATGTCGCACTCGGCTGGCTGCTGCATCCGCATTACAAGGCGCATGGCCCTGTCCATCCCGTCGTGGAATATAGTGGCTGGATCGTCAAGGGCCTGACTGCGCGCAGGCGAAAGGCACAAGCATTGCGCCTGCAACACCGCTATCTGGCGCCGGACAAAGATTTCGACTTCTATCTTTTTCCGCTCCAATTGCCGGGGGATTACCAGATCCGCCGTCATGCGCCGATGGGCGATCTGTTTCGCATCCTGCAAGCCGTGATCCGTTCCTTTGCCCGCCACGCGCCATCCGGCAGCAGGTTGCTGTTCAAGACCCATCCAATCGACAACGGTCTGCGTGACTGGTCATCAGACATTGCCCGCATGGCGGCGCGCTGCGGCATTGCCCATCAGATCGATGTGATCGACGGCGGTGACCTGACCGCTTTGATAAGGGCGAGCCGAGGCCTGGTGACGGTCAATTCCACAGTCGGCCTGACAGCGTTGCAACATGCCGTCCCGGTCATGGCGCTTGCGCCAGCAATCTACGACGTACCCGGCCTCACCCATCAGCAAAGTCTCGCCAGCTTCTGGCAGGTACCCGAATTGCCTGACGCCACCCTGCTCAATCACCTGATCCACGCCATGACCGCCACCATCCAACTCCCCGGCGGCTTCATCGGCAAACGCGCCATCACCGACGGTGCCACGGCAATGGCCAACAGACTGCTGGCCGAAACAGAACCGCTTGCCCGTGAGCCTTCACCGGAGCGCAGCCGTTTCCGTTATGAGAGTGAGCTTTTAGACTTGGAAGCAGGGGAGTGAGGTAATAAATGGTAGAGAGGGTGGGACTCTTCCATAATTACATAAAAATCAAGGGTTTCCGCCAATACACTGACAGATAATCCCGATTACGATACTTGGAGCGATACATGGCGCGATACATTTTGACGCGTATTTTTCCCTCCATTTTTGACTTGACGATTGCGTGCTTCCGAGCCCTTTGCGTCAGATCGGTGGGGTCGCTTGTTCGCTAAAAGCGGGAGTAACCTGCGGCGGGTGCTACCTGCCCTTCTCCAGCCTGGAACGCACGACGGCAGCGTGTGTGGCCGCGTCTACGGGATGCTTCGCCTTATGTCGTGTCGTGTTGCAGAAGAGGCATGCCGCGACGATGTTCGCAGCTGATTGACAGCTGAGGATCGGGAGTTCACGAACCGTGGTAGATGGAGCTACAGAGTGAAGGCGCTCGTCACGGAACGACGCAATGTCTTGTTGGCTTAGGCCGATCAGCGTCCGATAGGCGAGATCATGGCGGCGTAGCACATCGATCCGTTGGATCTCCTGGATGGAACCGCGTTTGGTGGGCAAGATCTCGCGCTGGTAGCGCTCCAGGAGCTGCCCCAGCGTCGTGCTTTCGAGGATCTTCGTGTCTGGAGCTGCATCGAAGCGATCGACCTGGGCTTCCAGATCGCGCGCCCACTTCTCCGCTTCCTGCTTGCTGTCAAAGGACTTGCACCGGGGCTTCATTCCACGACGGCGCACCTGGGCTTGCCAGCGTCCTCTCAGTTTTCTGATCGTTGCCATCTCAATCTCCGTTTGCGATCGAGACGATGCGTAGGATGCCCGGTTGAGGGGGCCAAGGATGATTCCGGCACTACCACGGGAAGATCTAAAGCGCGGCTATGATAAGGATTCGCCAGATCGTTGGGGATGATAGCGCAGCCGAACCGGCTGCCCTTGTCCGGCCTTCGTTCGTGGGACGGAGCAAGGACAGCGAGCCGCAATGCTGCCAGAGCAGATTAGGCGGCCTTCGTCAGGTCTCCATGAGGGTCCAGCACGTATTTTACCGCTGCCCCCTGATCAAAGCTTTCATAGCCCTGCGCGGCGTCATCAAGCGAAATGATCTTTGCGTTGACGATGTCGGCGATCGGTAGCCGGTCGTGAAGGATGGCTTGCATGAGCTGACGATTGTATTTCAGCACGGGCGTCTGGCCGGTGTGGAAGGACTGGGCCTTCGCCCAGCCAAGACCCAGTCGAAGGGACAGGCTGCCCTTTCTGGCGGCGTCATCTACGGCACCGGGGTCGTCCGTGACATAGAGGCCTGGAATGCCGATCGAGCCTGCCGCGCGGGTGATCTCCATCATCTGGTTCAGAACTATGGCCGGCTGCTCGCTGCCCGAATGTCCGCGGGCTTCGAATCCGACGGCATCGATAGCGCTATCGACTTCATCAATCCCAATGACCTGGGCAATCATGTCCCCGAGCCGGTCGCTCTTCGACAGATCGATCGGCTCGAATCCGACCTTGGCGGCATGGGCAAGGCGATCCTTGTTGAAATCACCGATCATCACGACCGCTGCACCAAGAATGCGCGCTGATGCTGCTGCTGCGAGACCGACCGGACCGGCGCCTGCTACATAGACCGTCGATCCGACACCGACCCCCGCCTTCACTGCCCCGTGAAAACCCGTCGGCAGGATATCGGACAACATCGTAAGATCGCGGATTTTCGATAAAGCCCTATCGCGATCCGGAAATTTCAAGAGATTGAAATCCGCGTAGGGGACGGTAACGTAACGGGCCTGGCCGCCGATCCAGCCGCCCATGTCAACATACCCATAGGCCCCGCCCGCGCGTGATGGATTGACGGTCAGGCAGACGCCAGTATCCTGCGACTTGCAGCAGCGGCAGCGGCCACAGGCGACGTTGAAGGGCACTGAGACGATATCTCCGATTTCCAGCATCTCGACATCGACGCCCTTTTCGATGACCTCACCAGTAATTTCATGGCCCAGCACGAGACCTGGCAAGGCCGTAGTGCGTCCACGTACCATATGCTGGTCGGACCCGCAGATATTAGTAGAAATGACTTTTAGGATGACGCCATGCTCGATCCGACGACCGTCCGGTGCCTCGAGCTTGGGATCATCGATATCTCTCACCTCGACTTTGCCCGGCCGCAAATACACGACACCTCTGTTCCTGCTCATTCCCATTCCTCCTCTGGGTTTAGATTCGAAGCTACTGCTCGCCTGACAGTTCTTTGAACACAGCAGTTCTGCCGTATTCAAAACCTTTTCCTCCTCGAAAAGATCAGTCAGGTAGACAATGCACCTTAACCCCATCAGCAGAACATCAACATCGCTATTCGACTGCCGCGACAACGACATGCGGAGGCGAAATGGCGACGAGCGTCGATTTGTGAAGGGATCGAACTATGCTTCGGCTGTCTCGACCACTTCTCGCATCACCTTCGCTGTCGAAACTCGCGGCTCGCGGGTTCATACACCTCGATGCACCCTGAGCTTGCCAGCGTCCTCTGAGTTTCCAGATCATTGCCACGTGATCTCCAATACATATTGAAGCTCATGCGTAGGATTCCGTTGGAAGAGCGCCAAGAATTATCCTGGCAATGGATACTCGACGGCATCGCTCACTCACCGCATGGCCGGAACGGACATTGTCGGTTTAAACCTCGACAGTCTCTCGGACATCATCCAGAAGAAAATGCACAATCACATAACGTGTCGTATAGTGCTGACCGCTATCGGAAACACTCTCAACGCTGCCACCGTCGGACGGATGCCAGTTACGGTAATGCGGGTTGTTGGTGATCAACGTGATCGCTTTACCCGAAAAGCGTCCGGTAAGCCGATAGCGAGCCTCAGAGAAGTGCCAGATCTTTTCGAAATCCTGCTGGCTGATACGAGCTTTCAAAGCTCTCCTCGTAATCGCCTTTTCGGTTGAACCATCGCTGTGCGCAACCGACGGAATTTGAAGGTCAACTTCTTCCGCATCGTCCAGTATAAAGGCAAATTCGTCTGGCCACATCCGTTTCACGTAACGCTCCTCCCAAAGCTTTCCGTCCATTAGCGCCACGAGTGTAGCGCTTTTGCTGTGAGAGGCAAGGCTGATATGAACCACGCCACCCAGAGGCTTCGCGAGCTTCCGGATCGTTGCCATGTGATCTCAAATCGTTGTTGGAGATCGTGCATAGGATGCCCCAGGAGGTGAGGACTATCCCGATGCAGCAATGTCCTTGTGGGTGATCGACTAAGTGCAATTTTGATATGCACCACCCAGAAATTGGCAATCTTGCCAGCCCGAGCCACATGCTGTTTGATATACTCATGGTTGGGGTGTGGGTATGGGTAAAGCTTTTCGATCAGTTGTAAGCACTATTGTCGGGGCTGTGGTTGTTGCTGTCTGGAGCGGTTCAGCGCTGGGGGCAGAGAAACGGTTCGGTCCGTTCTCAATCAACGACGCAAAACCTGACGTTATCTCCATGGACGGCGTTATCGACGCGGGTTCAGCTTTGAATTTCCGCCGCGTGTTCCAGGCCGCTCCTAATGCAAAGCTGATAACGCTCAATAGCCCAGGCGGCGACGTGCAAATGGGGCTGCTTATCGCCGACGATATCCATCAGCGTAAGTTCGCCACTTACATTCCTAAGGAGAGCAAGTGCTATTCCGCGTGTTCCTACGTTTTCCTTGCCGGCAACGAGCGGAAGGTCGATGGTGAACTCGGCGTGCATCAGATTTCATCAGATTCGCCAGACCTTGTTGGGGCGCAGTTGGCAATATCCGACATCATTGAGGTGTTAAACCGCTTCAGCACACCGATGGACGTGATGCAGATCATGTTCAAGACCCCACCTGATGATATGCACGTTTTCACCCAGGATGAGATTGAGCGCTATAAGCTCAATCGTTCTGGTAGCGAGGCTTCCGGCACACCGACCACGATCAACATCCCAGCACCGACAACAGGCACTGCTTCCGGCACGTCAAATGCATTGGCAGAGGGAAATGCAACATCACCTGCTGCGCCTGCAGTTTCATCTGCAGCGCCACTTAAGGGCGATGTCGATTCGCAGGCTGAGCTGTCGCCGCTGGAAGAGTTTACGAAACGCGTAAATCGGATGGTGATCTACACCGGCATGGATATGTTCGGGGATGATATATCTTCCATTCAGGTCAATGATGCCGGTGTTTGCGCTCAGCGTTGCTTGGCTATGAACGGGCAGTGCAAGGCCTTCACCTTTAACGCGAATCCGAAGATTAAGAAAGGACCGAACTGTTTTCTGAAATCCAGCGCAGGTCGGGCGGATGGAAACAGTGTTGCTCTCTCCGGTCGCTTCTTGAGCGCTGCTGAAGCCGACCCCTCCAGCATCACGCTTGGCACCATCGATCCGCAAAGCTCGTTGTTTGAGGATATTGATCTGCCGGGCGGCGATCTCTTCCGATACCCCGAACGTTCAGCACAAACCCCAATTGACTGCCGACTGACCTGTATCGATGACAGACGGTGCATCGCATTCACTTACATCACGGCTAAAAAGGAGTGTTGGCTGAAGGGAGCTATAGGCACGCCGAGCTTCGTCAAAGGAATGGTTTCTGGTGTCAAGAAAGTTCAGACATTTGCGCCAACGAAGATCATTAGCTTAGATTGAAACCGGAGCATAATCATGACGAGCGGATCCGACCGACCGACGCTCACACAAGTCCAGATCATTCAGTCGTTGGCGGAAGCTTTATCCTGGTTCGAGAAAGAGATCAGCTGGGGTGTCAGTCCCGGCGAGCTTTACGCTGCGATGATCACCCGTGGCCAAATGGCACTGGATATCAATCAGCGCGGTTATGATGTCGTTTCTGCTTCCAATGAACAGATATCGGTCAAGAGTGTCACCACTTCCAATCATGTGGACTTCAACCAAAACACGTTTCACCATGTCGACCGTGTTATGGTGTTACGCGTTAATGTCGATGAAGAGAAGGGCGTGTCGGTTGAAGAGCTTCTTGACGTGCGAGCAGACGAGGCCCGTCGGCTGATGCGCGTTCAGGGCAACAAGTTTGTTTATCCGATCAGTCGTGCCCCTCGTGAGGCACGACCAGTCGAAGATCTAGAGATTACAGCAAGAGCACCGTATTCAGATATCGAGATCGTAAGGTATGAAAATGGTGTAATCCGGGTGTTTCGCGGTGGCGCGAAGCAGCCGATGGTCGTCAAGGAGATCCTCAGATCGATAGCGCCCAAAGTCGGCGTGGATGTCTTCAATTCGAAGGGCGGACTGAAGAATACGCAGCAACTCGGTGCCGACGTTATTCGTGCATTGAACGCTCAAAGCAGTCAGTGAGATGTTCTTGGCCTGAAGCTTTTCAGACGACATCGTTTGGCAAGAAGAGCTGTGGTGTGGCTTTAACATGTGCGTCCTGACATGTTAACCAATGGCGATATTTTTAACATGTTGGGCTGCACATGTTAAATTCCGGTTCTCGTAGCAACGCGGAACTCGTCCGTCGAATTCGATCCCAATAGGTTTCTGTGCCAGGTCGCGCCGATAACGTGGCCCTGCGATCATTTGTGATCGCAAGTTCGAATCTGCTGACCGTTATAATTCTTAGATAATAGGCTAAAATATTGAATTTATTAATTAAATGGCGGAGAGGGTGGGATTCGAACCCACGATACGGTTGCCCGTATGCCGCATTTCGAGTGCGGTGCTTTCGACCACTCAGCCACCTCTCCGCGGTCTGGTCGGCGCTTGTGTGGCGCGGGCTGTCTCATAGCGGCGATTGAGGGGGCTGGCAAGAGCGAAAAAGGCATAATTCTCTGCGGCGTGACGGATCGCTCGGATGGATCGCCGTGCTGGTATGCTGCCTGTCTGTTGCAGGAAAGACAAAGGGCGAGGGTGATGTGATGCGCGGGTGGTCTATCGTCTGGAATTCTCTTTGTGTTTAGGGGCTTTCGCCTTGACAGCTTGGGGCTTCTCACGTATGCGACGTGCGACTTTAGATATGGGTGATCCCTCTGTGTGGGTTCTCAAGTCTATAATCGCTTCTCGCTTTGCCGAGAGGTTTCCACCGGCAGATCTCAAGATCTGCTCTCCGACTGACAAAAAGACGGTCGTCCGGCACCTGCCGGTCAGAACCGGTAACGAACATGGAAGGATAAAATATGTTCGCAGTCATCAAGACCGGCGGTAAGCAGTACCGCGTAGCCGCCAACGACGTGCTGACCATCGAAAAGCTGGAAGCCGAAGCTGGCGCTATCGTTGAATTCACCGAAATTCTCGTTGTTGGCGTTGGTGCCGATGCGACGATCGGTGCGCCTTTTGTTGCTGGTGCAACCGTGAAGGCTGAAGTTGTCGAGCATAACCGTGGCAAGAAGGTCATCGCGTTCAAGAAGCGCCGTCGCCAGAATTCCAAGCGGTCGCGCGGCCATCGCCAGCACCACACAGTCGTTCGCATCACCGACATCGTCGCTGCGTAATCGGTCAACGGGAAACCAGGTTTTAAAGGAGAACTCCAATGGCACATAAAAAAGCTGGCGGTTCGTCGCGCAACGGTCGCGATTCCGAGTCCAAGCGCCTTGGCGTGAAGAAGTTCGGCGGCGAAGTCGTCATTCCAGGCAATATTATCGTTCGTCAGCGCGGCACGCAGTGGCATCCGGGCGCAAACGTCGGCATGGGCAAGGACCATACGATCTTTGCACTCACCACCGGCAATGTCACCTACCGTACGAAGTCCAACGGCCGCGTATTCGTGTCCGTCATGCCGAAAACGGCGGAAGCCGCAGAATAAAGCCGGTCGCTTACCAACAGCCGGCGTCTCATCGACCCGGCTGAGCGTACAGGTTCAGTCAGACAAAAGGGAAGATGAGGCGCCACCTCTCTTCCCTTTTTTCTTACCTCCAAAGGAGACTGAGCCATGGAACGCTTATTACTGAGGGATGACCAATTCCGGTCACCCGACGATCGGCTGAGGCCGGATCGGTTAAGGCAAAGTTGCCCCGTCCTCTTATCGCAGCGGCTGGTTATGCGCGCTCCGCATGTAGAAGACATTGACGCCCTTACCCATCTCGCCAATAACGCCGCCGTTGCGACCATGGTGTCGCGTATGCCACATCCTTACACGGCAGCCGATGCCGCCGATTTTGTGCGACGTTCCAATCTCGGCGAGATCGGTAAATGCGTCTATGCGATTACGAAGGGCGAAAATGGCGAATTTCTCGGGTGCTGCGCGCTCGAGCCGCATACCGACCTGGAGACACTGGAAATCGGCTATTGGCTGGGTGAGCCCTATTGGAACAATGGCTACGCCACCGAAGCCGCCCATGCCCTGATCGACATGGCCTTCCGGACCCGTGACATCGCCTTCATCGATGCCCGTTGCCGGGTCACCAATGTGGCGGCACGGCGGGTCATCCAGAAATGCGGCTTCCAGTTCCAGGGTTCCGGCATGGTCGGCCATCTGGCTGCCCGTGGCATGGTGCCGGTGGAATGGTACCGGCTGGATCGGAAGACCTGGATGTCACTGAAGAGCTGGGGGGAGATGCGGTGATGGCTGCGCTTGAAAAGCCCCGGCTGCAAACGCGGCTTCCCTCGCTTGGGCCTTGCCCGGTGATTGAAACGCAACGATTGGTGCTGCGTCCGCATCGGCTTTCCGATGCGGATGCCATTGCCGCCTCGCTGAACGACTGGCAGGTCACCCGGATGTTGAGCCGGGTACCGATGCCTTATGATCGGCAGGATGCTTGCGACTGGCTGAACCGCACCAGTGCCGGTGTCATGCCGGATTGGCATCTGGCCATCACGTCGGGCGATGACGTTCATATCGGCATGGTTGGCCTGGAGCTGCGCCATGGGCTTTGGCATCTCGGCTATTGGCTCAATCGTTTCTACTGGGGGCGGGGGCTGATGAGCGAGGCAGCCCGGGCTGCGGTGGAACGGTTCTTCCGGCGTATGCCGGAGGCGGTGCTGCATTCCGGCGCCTTTGCCGATAATGCCGCATCGTTGAAGATCCAGGACAAGCTGGGCTTCACTCTGACCCGCTGCGCCGATCTCTACAGCCTGTCGCGCAATGCCATGGCACCGCATATTGAAACCCGCCTGACGCAGGACGGGTTTCAGAGAGCGAAAGCGTTTTAAAAACAGTTGCGGCGGCCGGACGCGGTCGCCGCATCCTCAATCCAATTCCACCCAGACCGGAAAATGGTCTGAGCCGACCGCATCGGTATCGACGCTTGCCGCTTTCAGGCGATGGGCCAGCGAACCGCTCAGGAAGCAATAATCGAGATGCATGCGCATATCCGGCTTGCCGACCTCTTCCCAGCTGTAACTTTCGGCATTGAGTTTGCCGAGCCGGGCCAATGCGTCCAGAGGGGTGTCGGCGCGGGCGGTGCGACCGTAGTAAGCATCGATGGTTCCGACCATCTCGCGATACTCCGGCGAATCCGGCTGCATGTTGAAATCGCCCATCAGCAGGAAATCCTCCGGCAGCGGCGGTTGCGGCAGGGCAAATTCCTGCCCGCCGGTCATTGCTCCGCCTTCCTGGATGAAGTTGATGGCGCGGTCCTTGAGGAACCGGATCTGGGCGATGCGCTCGTCCGGTGCGACATGGTCGAGATGGACGGAATAGACCCGGAGCGCCCCGCCGGGCGCATCGATCACCGCTTCGGTCGCTGCGCGTTGATTGTTGAGCTTTTCAAAGGTGCGGGTGCGCGGCAAAAGCAGCATCCGATTGGCGAGGATCGGCCAGCGCGACAGCACCATATTGCCAAACTGGAAGCGTTTGTCGACGCGGCGGCCCTTGATCAGCGCCGAAGAGGCGTGCAGGTCGCAGGCCGGTCCATAGACCCAATGATATTCGGGAAAATGGTTGGCGAAAATTTCCGGCAGGTCGGCCCCGCCATTAGCGGGATAACCGCGGGTGACTTCCTGGAGGGCGATGACATCGGCACCCTCGAGGTTTTTGGCGATCCTGATGGGGTCGAATTTGCCGTCCAGGCCGATCCCGTATTGAATATTGTAACTGACGAAACGCACGATACTCTTTGACCTCCGCGTCAAGCGGCGATAACGATGGCCGCATATATGATATGAGTATCCTGACACAGGAAGTATGGCAGCGACATGAAATTTCTCGACGAGGCAAAGGTCTATATTCGATCAGGTGACGGCGGCGCAGGTGCCGTCTCGTTCCGCCGCGAGAAGTTCATCGAGTTCGGCGGGCCGGATGGTGGCGATGGCGGGCGCGGTGGCGATGTTTGGGTAGAGGCCGTCAATGGTCTGAACACCCTGATCGATTTTCGTTTTCAGCAGCATTTCAAGGCGACGGTCGGCACCCATGGCATGGGGCGCAACCGCACCGGCGCCAATGGCGAGCATGTGACGCTGAAAGTGCCTGTTGGCACCCAGATCTTCGAAGAAGACGCGGAAACGCTGATCGTCGATATGGTCACCGAGGGCCAGCGCTTCCGGCTGGCAGCGGGCGGCAATGGCGGCTTTGGCAATGCGCATTTCAAATCGGCCACCAATCAGGCGCCCGATTGGGCCAATCCCGGTCTGGAAGGCGAAGAAAAGACTATCTGGCTGCGGCTGAAGTTGATTGCCGATGCCGGTCTGGTCGGCCTGCCCAATGCCGGAAAATCCACCTTCCTGGCGGCGGTGACACGGGCGCGCCCGAAAATCGCCAATTATCCCTTCACCACGCTGCATCCCAATCTGGGTGTGGCGACCGTGGATGAGCGCGAGTTCATTCTGGCCGACATTCCGGGCCTGATCGAAGGTGCCCATGAAGGGGTTGGCATTGGCGACCGCTTCCTCGGCCATGTCGAGCGCACGCGGGTGCTGCTGCATCTGGTGTCAGCCCAGGAAGAGGATGTCGCCAAGGCCTACACCACGGTTGCCCATGAGCTGGAAGCCTATGATGGTGGTCTGGAAGACAAGCCTGAGATCGTCGCTCTCTCACAGATCGACGTGCTGGACGAGGATGAGCTGAAAAAGAAGCTCAAGGCCCTGCAAAAGGCCTGCGGCAAGAAGCCGATGATGATTTCCGCCATTACCGGCAAGGGAATGCTCGAAGTCCTGCGGGCATTGCGCGACGTGATCGTTGAAAATCGCAGCTATGACGACGAGACGATTTCGCAGCGTCCGAAGAAACATCGCCACAAGCTGGAAGATCGGCCCCAACACGAAGATGGACCAGAGGAGAGTGAGGAGGGCGAGGAATGAGCGCACCGCTTGCCTCTCTCTCGCGCTATAAGCGTATCGTCATCAAAATCGGCTCGGCCCTGCTGGTGGACCGGGGTTCCGGCCTCAAACATGCTTGGCTTGATGCCGTCTGTGACGATATTGCCGCACTGCGCGCCAAAGGTGTCGAGGTGCTGGTCGTGTCGTCTGGTGCCATCGCGCTTGGCCGCACGGTGCTGAACCTGCCAGCCGGTGCCTTGAAGCTGGAAGAAAGCCAGGCGGCGGCAGCCGTGGGGCAAATTGCTCTGGCGCGGCATTGGTCGGAAAGCCTGTCGCGGTCATCAATTGTTGCCGGCCAGATCCTGCTGACTCTGGGTGATACGGAAGAGCGTCGCCGCTATCTCAATGCGCGCGCCACCATCAATCAGCTGTTGAAGCTGGGGGCGGTTCCGATCATCAATGAAAACGACACAGTAGCGACCACCGAAATCCGTTATGGCGATAACGATCGTCTGGCGGCCCGGGTGGCGACGATGACCGGTGCGGATCTGCTGATCCTGCTCTCCGATATCGACGGGCTCTATACCGCGCCGCCGCATCTCGATCCTGACGCGAAACTTCTGCCTGTGATTGCCGAAATCACCCCGGAAATCGAGGCGATGGCGGGCGGTGCGGCCTCGGAATTTTCGCGCGGCGGCATGCGCACCAAGATTGATGCGGGCAAGATTGCCACAAGTGCGGGCTGCGCGATGATCATTACGTCGGGCAAGCTGCTCAATCCGCTGCGCGGCATTGATGAGGGTGCGGCCCATTCCTGGTTCGCGCCGTCTGCCATGCCGGTGACGGCCCGCAAGACCTGGATTGCCGGACAATTGCAGCCTGCTGGTATTCTGAGCGTCGATGCGGGCGCTGAAACAGCACTTCGGGCCGGTAAAAGCCTGCTGCCCGCAGGCGTGCGCGAGGTGTCCGGGCAGTTTCATCGTGGCGACACGATTTCGGTGATCGGGCTGGAGGGGCGGGAAATTGCCCGTGGCCTGGCGGGTTATGATGCCGATGAGGCGCGCCGGATTGCCGGGCATAAATCGGCGGAGATCGAAGCGCTGCTCGGCTATGCCGGGCGCTCGGCGATGATCCATCGTGACGATCTGGTGATGACGGAACAGACCGGCAGGAAAGCCGGCAAGAGTACAAAGAAGAAGGATGAGGCCCATGCTTGACACAGTCGCCAAGGCGGATGGTATCGACGCGCTGATGCTGGACATCGGTGCCAAGGCCAAGGCTGCTGCGCGACCGTTGGCCATTGCCTCTGCTGACCAGAAGAATGCCGCGTTGATCGCCATGAGTGAAGCGATCCTGACTGGAAAAAGCCAGATCATCGCCGCCAATGCCATCGATCTCAAGGCTGCGCAAGCGGCAGGGCAGGCGGCCTCCTTTATCGATCGGCTCACGCTGAATGACGAGCGAATCACCGCGATGGCCAAGGGCCTGCGTGAGGTGGCTGAGCTGAAAGACCCTGTCGGGGAAGTCATCGCGGCCTGGGAGCGTCCGAACGGTTTGAAGATCGAACGGGTGCGCACGCCGCTGGGCGTGATCGGAGTGATTTATGAGAGCCGCCCGAATGTAACGGCGGATGCGGGGGCGCTTTGCCTGAAATCCGGCAATGCCGTGATCCTGCGCGGCGGCTCGGACTCGGTCAATTCTTCGCGGGCCATTCATGCCTGCCTGGTGGCGGGGCTTGTGGCTGCCGGTCTGCCGGACCATGCCATCCAGCTGGTTCCAGTCACGGATCGCGCTGCGGTTGGCGCGATGCTGACCGGGCTGAACGGCACGATTGACGTGATCGTGCCGCGGGGCGGCAAGAGCCTGGTGGCGCGGGTGCAGGCGGATGCGCGGGTGCCGGTCTTTGCTCACCTGGAAGGCCTTTGCCATGTCTATGTCGATGGCTCCGCTGATCTCGACATGGCGAAAAACATTGTCGTCAATGCCAAGATGCGCCGGACCGGTATTTGCGGTTCAGCCGAAACCCTGTTGATCGACAGCGGGGCCATCGGCAGCCATCTGATGCCGATCCTCGAAGCCTTGACCGAGGCGGGATGTGAAATCCGGGCGTCTGCGGCGGTGTTGAAAGTCTTTCCCGGACTGAAGGCTGCCGTGGACGAGGATTGGCGCACCGAATATCTCGATGCGATCATTTCCGTTGCCGTTGTTGATGGCATCGGTGGGGCCATCGACCATATCGCCCGCTATTCTTCCAATCATACCGAGGCGGTGATTGCCGAGGACCCTGCTGTGGTCGAGCGGTTTTTCAATGAAGTGGATTCGGCCATCCTGCTGCACAATGCCTCGACGCAATTTGCCGATGGTGGCGAGTTTGGCATGGGCGGTGAAATCGGCATTGCCACGGGCAAAATGCATGCGCGCGGGCCGGTTGGCGTCGAGCAATTGACCTCGTTCAAGTACCGGGTGCATGGCACCGGCCAGATCCGGCCCTGACGTGAGCCATCCCGGGGTCGCTGCACACTATCTGCGCATGCCGCATACCGAGCGCGGCATGGTGGTCGGCCTGTTCGGCGGATCGTTCAATCCGCCGCATCAAGGCCATGTGCTGGTGGCCGAGATTGCCCTTCGCCGGTTGGGCCTGGATCAGTTGTGGTGGATGGTGACGCCCGGAAACCCGCTGAAAAACCACAGCCAGCTGGCGCCTTTGGCCGAGCGGCTGTCGCTCTGCGAGGGCCTGGCGCAGGACCCCCGGCTGAAGATCACTGCGTTTGAGGCAGAGCTGGGCACGAGCTACACCGCCCGCACGCTGGACCATGTGAAGCGGTTGAACCCGCATGTGCATTTCATCTGGATCATGGGTGCGGATAATCTTCGCTCCTTTCACCATTGGCAGGATTGGCAGAAGATCGCCATGACCTTTCCAATTGCGGTGATCGACCGGCCCGGTGCGACCCTGTCTTATCTGTCGTCGAAAATGGCGCAGCGCTTCGATTTTGCCCGGGTCGATGAAAGCGATGCCGGTGTGCTGTGGCGCAGACAGGCACCCGCCTGGACCTTCATTCACGGACCGCGCTCAATGCTGAGTTCGACAGCGCTTCGCACAGGGCCTGTCTTGAAAGATTAACTATTCAGTGCCACCTTATTCTTGGCTCACTGGCAATGGGTGCCTCTGAGTCGTTTTCGTGCTGTTACCGACGGAAAGGACAAACTCTGACAACAGTACACACCAAGGGCCGCGCCACTGTCGCGATCCCGCAAAGCCCGGAACGTGGCGTCGATGCCGCAGCCCGCGCGCTTGAGCTGGTCCTCACAAGCCTTGAGGACTCGAAAGCAGAAGATATCGTCTCTATCGACATTGCCGGAAAATCGGCGCTGGGCGACTACATGGTGGTCGTGTCCGGTCGCTCATCCCGTCACGTCGTGGCGATCTGCGAACATCTCGTCTCCGATTTGAAGGATGAAGGCTTTGGCGCTCCGCGCGTCGAAGGCCTTGAGACCGGCGATTGGGTGCTGATCGACGCCGGAGACATTATCGTGCATGTCTTCCGCCCCGAAATCCGCGAGTTCTACAACATCGAAAAGATGTGGGCCGCACCGGATATCGAGGAAAGCCGACTGCACTAACCCTCACAGGCGGTATATTTGCCGGTCTGGAGATGGTATCGAGCCCGATAAAGGCAATGATCGTCGCGTGTTTTCGACGGGATGATCCTTGTCTGCCAAGAAAGCGAGCGGGTTTCCGTTCAGCTGGTATTGGTTTTGCGGATCGAACCTTCAAGAGGATGGGATGCGGATAGGCATTGTTGCCGTTGGCCGGTTGAAAGCCGGGCCAGAGAAAGATCTTGTGTCACGTTATCTGGACCGCTTTGCCAAGGCCGGTCCAGCAAGCGGGCTGGAATTTTCTCGTGTCAGCGAGCTGCCGGAAAGCAGAGCCTCGAATTCGGCCACCCGCAAGCGGGAAGAGGCGGTGCAGATCGAAAAATCCCTGCCGGACAATCCTCTTGTCGTGGCACTCGATGAGCGCGGCAAAAGCTGGGACAGCCAGGAATTCGCGGCTTATGTGGGCGACCACAAGGATCGTGGTCGCCGCGACATGGTGATCGCTATCGGCGGGGCCGACGGGCTGGACCCGGATTTCCGCGACCGGGCCGATCTGGTGCTGAACCTCGGAAAAATGACCTGGCCGCATCAGCTGGTGCGCATCATGCTGGCCGAACAGCTCTACCGTGCTGTTACCATCCTCTCCGGCCATCCCTATCACCGTTCCTGACGCATTTTATGCGCACAATACAACATGTCTGTGATCGGCGCGTTTTTTCTTGACAGACAGCCTCCTCTTTAGCCATAAAACGAGAGAGTAGATGTCATGTTTGTTTAACGGGCTGAAGCCGATGCTGGTGTGCAGTTGCAATTTCATCACCGAGAAAGAGATCCGCGATACGATCACGGAATTTCTTGAGCAGGACTGTTGGCAGTTGATTGTGCCTGCAAAGGTCTATCACGCCATGGAAAAGCGTGGTCGCTGTTGTGGGTGCTTCCCGAATGTCGTGGATATCATCGTCTCGACCACCCAGGCCTTTCACGCTCAGCGCAATAGCGATGGCGAAAACCTCGTGAATTTCATGGAGCGCTTGAAGCGTTTCCAGGAAGAACAGAAAAACGAGCTTATCGAACGCCGCAATCGTGTCAGCCGATCTGCCTGATCACTGGCGCGTTGAGATACTGCAAACCCACCCACAGCCCCGCTTCATGCGGGGTTTTTTCGTTTTAGCAGCCTGCAAATGTGTCACGAGATCTCGTGTCAGGATTAGGCCATCCTCGTCTTTTTGGAATCATTCTAAAATTAATGCTCGACTTGGCAATTCAATCCTGCTTTTATCGCGCATATCGCTGGCAAGTTGTGCGAAGCGTTGTAAAACATTGGAGCGCACTGATAATTCTGTCGATTGCAGGCAATCGAAGCAGTTATCCGTGCCGGTAACCGTTTAAGATAGGGGTCCTGCGATGAAGGGCGATGCAAAAGTTATTGAACGTTTGAACCAGGCATTGTTTCTGGAACTGGGTGCTGTCAATCAGTATTGGCTGCACTACCGTCTTCTGGAAGATTGGGGCTATACCAAGCTTGCCAAGAAGGAACGGGCGGAATCCATCGAAGAAATGCAGCATGCCGACAAGCTGGTCGAGCGGATCATTTTCCTGGAAGGCCACCCCAACCTTCAGACTCTGGCGCCTTTGCGCATCGGTCAGACCGTCAAGGAAGTGCTGGAGGCCGATCTGGCTGGCGAATACGAAGCCCGGACGTCCTACAAGGAATCCCGCGATATCTGTTATCAGGCTGGTGACTACGTCACCATGAAGCTGTTTGAACAGCTGCTGATGGATGAGGAAGGCCATATCGACTTCCTCGAAACCCAGCTCGAACTGTTCTCCAAGCTTGGCGCCGAAAAATACGGCCAGCTCAACGCTGATTCCGCTGACGCTTCGGAATAACGTTGTTCCCATGAAAAAGGCCCGGTTTGCAGCTGCGAACCGGGCCTTTTTATTTTTCATTGATCAGGTGCGAAGCGCCTTTTCAAACAACCGTCCCATGCGCTCCGCAAAGGCCCGGGCATCGGCTGGTTTTTCGCCATCGAGAATGCGGGCCTGGTCGTAGAGCAAGTGGATCGCATCATTTTGCAGGGCTGGTGCATGTTGGGCACCCGCCATGGCCTTCACCAGCGCGTTATCGGCATTCAACTCCAGCACTGGCTTGGAAGTTGAGGCAAGCTGGCCTGCTCCGGCCAATATTTTTTCCAACTGACGATCATAACCGCTTTCCGGTGCTACGAGGCAGACGGGGCTTTCCGTCAGCCGGTCTGAGGCGCGGACATCGGCAACCAGATCTTTCAACTGCTCCTTGGCGAGCGCCAGGAAGCCGGCAATATCTGCCTTTGCCTGGTCGTTGGTATCCTGGTCGCTATCAGTCCCGGCGTCGGCCTTGGCGAATTTGGCAAGGTCGGCTGCACCCTGACTAACGGATTTGAAGGTCTTGCCTTCGAATTCAGGCGCATTCATCACCCAGAAACTGTCAATCTGGTCGGAGAGTAGCAGAACCTCGACGCCGCGGGCGCGAAAACCTTCCAGCTGCGGCGAGGCCTTCAGCTGTTCGATGCTGCTCCCGGCCAGGTAATAAATGCTGTCCTGTTCCGGCTTGAGGTCCTTGATATAGTCGGCAAGGCTTCGCTGGTCGTCGCCTGATGTCGTGGTGCGAAAACGGGTAAGTCCCAGCAATTGGTTGCGCCGTTCGAAATCCTCATAGAGCCCTTCCTTCAGCACAGCGCCGAAATTTTCCCAGAGCGTCTTGTAGGTTTCCGGCTCGTTCTGGGCCAGTTTTTCCACGGAGGTCAGGATGCGATTGGTCACGCCCTTGCGAATGGCAGACAGGATCGGGCTTTCCTGGATCATTTCACGCGACACGTTCAGCGGCAGGTCGGCAGTATCGACCAGCCCGCGCACGAAGCGCAGGTAACGCGGCAGAAGTTCGGCATCGTCGGTGATGAACACCCGCTTCACATAGAGCTTGATGCGGCCTTTGCGGTCGGGATCAAACAGGTCGAAAGGGGGCGTGCCGGGCACAAAGGCAAGGGCGGTATATTCGTGGCGGCCTTCAGCGCGGAAATGCACCGTCAAGGCCGGTTCGTCATATTGACCGGAAATGCCGCGGTAGAAATCGGCATAGTCCTCGCTGCTGATCTCGGATTTCGAGCGGGTCCAGAGCGCTGTGCCTTCGGTGATTCGGGTTGGTTCCTCGCCGGGCTTTTCAACCAGGGTAATTGCAACCGGGACATGGCCTGATTGCTGCTTGACGATCCGCTCGACGCGGGCGCGGGTAGCATAGTCCTCGGCATCCTCCATCAAATGCAGAGTGATACGGGTGCCACGGGCTGGCGCGTCGTCGGCATTGATCTCACTGATGGAATAGCTGCCCTTGCCATCGGAGGTCCAGGCCCAGGCCTGGACCTCACCGGCACGGCGTGTTGCCACATCCACCTTATCCGCCACCATGAAGCAGGAATAGAAGCCGACACCAAACTGGCCGATCAGCTGGGCATCCTCGCCGGTCTTGCCTGCTTCAGCCTTGCTGGCCTCGATCCGCTCCATGAAGGCACGGGTTCCTGAGCGGGCAATGGTCCCCAGCGCCTCGATCAACTCGGCCCGGCTCATGCCAATGCCATTGTCTTCGAGGATCAATTGCCTGTTATCCGCATCGAGCCGCAGCTGGATGCGGGGATCGGGATCGCTGGTGAGAAGGCCCGGCGTGGTAATCGCCTCATAACGCAGTTTCTCGCAGGCATCGGCGGCATTGGAGACCAGTTCCCGCAGGAACACATCCTTGTCCGAATAAACCGAATGCACCATCATATGCAGAAGGCGCGCCACATCGGCTTCGAACACATGTGATTCTGGCGTTGTTTCACCCAGCTTTTCGGCGGTTTCTGTCGACATTGTAACTCCCGTATGACGTCAGGCAGCAGGCCTGGACCGGTCCTGTGACCGGTCGCTCGGCATGCGGCAAAAAGAGCATTTTGCTGGCAGCGTAAAGGATGTTCCACCTGCGGCCCGCAACCGCCTTCAGGTGGCGAAAGATCAGCTGAAATTCAAGAGCTGAGATGTGGCGGGATGATCGTCATCCGCTTTTTTTGAGCTAAGCGAACACATTGATACGTGCGGGCATGGGGACGATGGGCGCGCAACAGAATTTGTCCAGCCCTATAGCTGGAACATTCCGCATCCTTAAGCGTTACAGCGACGTTGGTACGGGCAAAACACCATCTCATAACTGAGCACATTAGCTAAATCTATAAAAGATATGTCGCGCAGTGATCCGTTTGGCAAGTCCCATCGTAAAAGAATGAAACATTCATTGCCGTGGTTTCAACCTTTAAATTGCTCTCGACGCGGCCCGTGGTGCCGCGCGAATGGAGGTCGTAATGAATTCCCTGCAAGCCGATAAGAAGCTCATCAGGATTGCAATGGCCGCACCGTATCTGGAGCGCCAGGAGGAGCATGATCTGGCGGTACGCTGGAAACACGGCAACGACCAAGTGGCCCGCAACCAGATTGCCCATGCCCATATGCGGCTGGTGATTGCCATGGCCTCCAAGTTCCGTGGCTTCGGCCTGCCGCTCGGCGATCTCATTCAAGAAGGCTATATAGGGCTGCTGGAAGCTGCGGCAAGGTTCGAGCCAACCCGAGATGTGCGTTTTTCGACTTATGCCGGCTGGTGGATTCGCGCCTCCATGCAGGATTATATCTTGCGCAACTGGTCCATCGTGCGCGGCGGCACCAGTTCCTCCCAGAAGGCGCTGTTTTTCAACCTGCGCCGGTTGCGGGCTAAGCTTGCCCAGGGCGATCAACGCCTGACCGATCAGGCCATTCATCAGGAAATCGCCACAGCGCTTGGTGTCAGCCTTGCCGATGTCCAGTCGATGGACGCTCGCCTCTCGTCCAATGATACGTCCCTGCAAGCACCGATTTCCAACAATGGTGAAGAGGGTGCCGAGCGGCTGGACATGCTGGCCAGCGATGAGCCGACACCGGACGAGCAGGTGACGGATATGATCGATACCGAGCGTCGCCTGGATTGGCTGCGCGGCGCCATGGCCCATCTAAACGAGCGCGAAATGCGCATCATTCGCGCCCGGCGGCTTTCGGAGGATGGCGCGACTCTTGAAGAGCTGGGCTGTGAGCTTGGTATTTCCAAGGAGCGGGTGCGCCAGATCGAGACCCGGGCGATGGAAAAGTTGAAGGTCGCGCTGGTTCAGGCCAATCCCCAGATGGTGGCCTGACCAGACCACATAGATCGAACCAAATCTCTACAGTGTCCTTTGTGCGTTTTATAAAACGCACAAAGGACACTGTAACGTTTTAAATCTGCTGCATAATTCCTTAAATCGATTGCGATTTAAGGAATTATGCATAGGTTATTCCGAGACGATCTTGACCCGGCTGCCGAGCGCCGGGCTTTGCCCGGCGGGAATGGCGTTCAACACCTTGAACAATTCCAGCTTTCGATCCGTTCCCATCATCCTGGCCGACAGGCTGGCCAGCGTGTCGCCTTGTCCAACGGTGACGACCCGGACGCGCAGTGGTTTCAGCGTCTTGGCTTCCTCGGGTGTGATGCGCCGAAAGGTTTGGCGCAGAAGATCGGATGTCGGCGCCAGCTGGTCGCTGCCTTTTGGAACGGCGGTCAGGAAGCGGAAAATCTGATTGCCCAGTCGCACCACGGTGACGTCGAAATCCCAGCGATCAGCCGAGGCCCTGGCGGTCGCGGCCTCCATGCCATTGATCTTGGTTTCGTGAATGCTGTCCGGCAACAGGCCGGTGACCCAGCCGCTGGAAATATAGTTGGTCAGGCTGCGGTTCTGAGTATCGGCCACGCCGTCGAAGCGGATGGCGACATCGCCCGGCCCGGTGGCCATGACCGCCTCCACCTTGTTGTCGATCTGAAAACCGTCTGGCACGTCGAAGCGAATGCCGAGGCCGCCATGCAGGAACGTGTGGCCACGGACATAGCCCTCTTGTGGGCTGTCGCCATACAGCATGCCATCGATGCCATCGAAAAAGTAATCGCGGCCCTTGTCGCCGGTCGATCCGTCGGGTCCGAAGGCGCGGGCATGGTCGCGCGCCAGTTCCACCCGCTGCGGTGTGCTGGGATGGCTGGACAGGAAGTCCATGCTCTGGTCGGCATTCGGGTCGGATGAGCTGTAATGCTGATAGGCGGCCATGGAATCCAGGAAGCGCGCCGCCGCATAGGGATCGTAACCTGCTTCGCCCAGCGTGCGCACCCCGATCGTATCGGCCTGCAATTCCTGCTGGCGTGAGAAGGCAGCCAGCCGCAGCTTGCCACGGGCCAAGGCCTGCTTGCCAGCGAGATCGCTGGACAGGACCTCGGCAACCACCCGGCTGGCGATGACCTCGGCTTCCTCGCGCCGCTGGCGCTCGATGCCATGATTGGCGGTGACATGGGCCATTTCATGCGACAGCACGGCGGCAACTTCCGACGCGTCATTGGCCAGCGCCAACAGGCCTCGGGTGACGTAGAGATAGCCGCCGGGCAGGGCAAAGGCATTGATCGCAGGCGAATTCAGAATGGTGATGCGGTAGGACTGCTGCGGGTTTTCAGACACCACCGTCAACGCACCGGCAATTTTCGCCACCAGGCGTTCGGTTTTTTCGTCGTGATATTCGCCGCCATAGCTTGCCACGATACGGGGATGCTCACGCGCACCCATCTGGGCCCGGGGATCGTCCTTTTGGACTTCCTGAACGATCTGCGGTGAAGACGAGGGCGAGATGTTCGGCTGGTAGGACTGCTCAACCATCGACTGGCAGCCGGCAAGCGACAGGGCGGCGATAAGGCCGAGGCTCGCTTTTAATCCAGGGCGCATTTTTCCCACCACCATTCGCGTGGTCTGCCAGGTGCCTCGCTGTGCAGGGGCCATCAGGATCATATTGCAGCGCATCCTAGAAACGTCTTCGTCCCCTCGCCTGTTCAAGCCTTGCCCGCCATTTCGCCGGTATTGCGAAGCGGGATGTTTCACGATTTTTATCCAAATCCTTAACAGCATATTATTGAAATGGATAAAACTGCGCATCGCACAAGATCAGTCAATTGGATAAGAAAATGTTAATGATCGCATTGATTTGTGCTTTGTATGTACCACGCCATGCCAGCCAGTCGCGTCGAAATCATGGCCTCAAAGCCGGTCACGATCATGAAAAGGACCGAGAAAGGTCTTGAGTGCGGCTGGGCCTTCGCCGGAAAGGAAGGTTTTTGCGTCGCAATGCAATAAAATCCGGCCTTGATCCAGAAATAGCACATCATCAGCCAGACGCTTAACATCCTGGGGATCGTGGCTGACGATCAATACGCTCTGGCCGGTTTCGCGGTGCAGATCCAGCAGCAGTTCTGCCATGCTGGCGCGCAGGCCAGGATCGAGGGCGGCAAAAGGTTCGTCCAGCAACAATACCGGCTTGCGCCGCACCAGCGCACGGGCAAAGGCGGCGCGCTGTTTTTCTCCGCCGGAAAGCGTCGCGGGCTTGCGTCGGTCATAGCCACCAAGCCCCACTCTTTCCAGCGCCTCGCTCACCGCCAGCCGATCCGCCGCGCCAAGCCGTAGAGACGGATCGATGCCAAGGCCGATATTGGTGGCGAGATCGAGATGGGCAAACAGGTTATGGTCCTGGAACACCAGCGAGGCTGGACGCCTGGCGGGGGGCAGATCGGTGATGTCTTCCGACCCAATTCGGATACGGCCATGATCGGCGATCTCGAATCCGGCAATCAGGTTCAGCAGGGTGGATTTTCCGGAGCCCGACATGCCGGTAATCGCAGTGATCTTTCCGGATGCGATCTGATCGTGGAAAGCAAAACTCTGGTTTCCCAGACGCAGGTGCACGGTGTCGAGCACAATTGCTGCATCGGGAATAATGGCCGTCTCGCTCAAGGTCGATCCTCCAGTTTGCCAGCGCTTGAGCCGCCCGCCGTTCCAATCATGGTCAGCACAAGGCAGACAAGGCCGAGCAGCAGTGCCAGACCATCCGCATCGGCGGTGCGGTAGCTGCCCATCCGGCTATAGATCAGCCATGGCAACGTCGCCAGATTATTGGCACCGAACAGGGCAACCGCCCCAAGGTCTCCAAGCGATAGCGCCATGGCAAAGGACAGGGCCGTCAAGATCGGACGGCGCAGGCCCGGCCAGTCGATATGGCGGATCTTGGCCATTCCGCCAAGGCCGAGGCTTGCAGACAGGCGTGCCGTGCGGTGGTGATGGGTGGTAATGGCCGGTGCCAAGACCCGCATGGTAAAGGGCAGTGCCATGATCGCGTTGATCGCCACCACCACCGGCCCGGCAAACCCTGCCGCATTGCCCATCTGGCGCAGCAGCAGGAACCAACCGGTGGCCAGCACGATGACCGGCACCAGCAGAACCAGCGAGGATGTTGCGCCAATCAGCCGGGACAGAGTGGCTGCGGCCAGGGTTTTTCGCCGCAGGCCTGCCAGTGCTGTTCTGGCATTGATGAAGACGAGGCTGAGACCCAGCGCCAGCAGGGCGGCAGGAAAGGCGATGGCTAGGCTGAGACCGGCAGCCTGCCAAACCGAGGGATCACCCAGCAGTTTCAGGAGATCGGCTTTGACGCCAGCAAAAGCGATATTGGCAAGCGGCGTGACAAGGAAGAGCAGAGCAACCAGCAGCACAACCCCATCCCAGGCCCGCGCTGCCAGCCCCTTGCCATCGAGCCGCAGCACAGGTCGTTCATCGGGTATTGTTTGGTCGTCCGGTGCCGGAAACAGCGCCAAAAGGCCAAGCAACAGAGCCGTGACGGCTAGTTGCAGGGTGGCCAGGGACACGGCCAAGGGCGGATCGAAATCAAAGCGCAACGCCTGATAGATCGCCACTTCCAGCGTAGTGGCGCCCGGCCCGCCGCCTAGCGTCAACACCAGCGTGAAACTGGTGGCGCAGAGCATGAAGATCAGCCCGGCAATGCCGGGAAGCAAGGGGCTGAGGGCTGGCCATTCGATCATCCGGAAAATGGCAACCGGACCCATGCCAAGGCTGGCGGCCATGCGCCAATAATCGGGAGGCACCCGTTCCAGCCCGGCGAGCAGCAGGCGGCATGTCAATGGCATGTTGAAAAACACATGGGCAATGAGAATGCCGGTCAGGCCGTAAATGCTGACCGGTGTCTGGCGGCCGAGCAGCGCCAGCAGGTCATTGGCAAACCCGTTGCGACCCCAGATGCCGATCAGGCCCAGCGCACCAATCAGCACCGGCAGGCCCATGGGCAGGGCCATCAGCCGGATCAGCCAGCGGCGGCCCCAGAAATGCCGTTGCCTCGCCAGGGCAAGCGCCACAGGCAGGGCAAAGACAAGAGACAGCAATGTCGATAGCCCGGCCTGCACCAGGGTGAAGCGCAGGATGGACAGGGTGTAACTGTCCAGCGCCAGCGGCACGTTGCCACCGGTTGCCACCAGCAAGGCGGTGATTGCCAATCCGATAAACGCAAACAGGCTGGCAAGGCCAATGACCCCACCGGCAATCGGTAGCAGGTTTTGCCGTGCGAGAGCATTTTTGCTTGTCGTTGAACCGCGAAAATGCGCTCGCACTTTGTTTTTGCGCATTTCCGGACGCAAAACCGCTAAACACTTTTGCTGGAAATGCTTGAGAGCCATGCCGGACCTTACTTTGCCGCCATTGCCGCCTGCCATTCCGCAATCCAGCTCTTGCGGTTGGTAGCAACCTCCTGCGGGCTCATCAGGAAGGTCTTGGCTGGCTTGACCAGACGGTCGAAAGCCTCTGGCAGCGGGGTCGAGGTCTTGGTGACTGGCATCATCCAGTTGTTGGTGGGGATCTCATCCTGGAATCCTGACGTCAGCATGAATTTCAGGAAATCCTCGGCCAGTTGCTTGTGCTTGGCATTCTTTAGCAGGCCCGCCACTTCGATCTGGATGTAATGCCCTTCCGAAAAGGACGCGGCCTGATAACGATCGGTGTTTTCTGAAACCATGTGGTAGGCGGGCGAGGTCGTATAGGAAAACACCATCGGCACTTCGCTCTTGGTGAACAGGCCATAGGCTTCCGACCAGCCGGGAGTGACGGTCAGCACCCGATCTTTCAATTTTGCCCAGGCGGCGGGCGCGTCCTTGCCATAGACGGATTTAACCCAGAGCAGCAGGCCAAGCCCCGGCGTCGAGGTGCGCGGGTCTTCGATGACGATCTTCTGGGCGGGGTCTCCCTCCACCAGTTCCTTCAGGCTTTTGGGCGGATTTTTTATGGTCTGGGTGTCATAGACGACGGCGAAATGTCCGTAATCGTAAGGCACGAACATATCGTCTTTAAAGCCGCCAGGCACCTGGGCTGCCGAGGCATCAATGCCGTGCGGGGCGAAAAGTCCGGTCTGCCTGGCTTCCTCGGTGAGATTGGTATCCAGCCCCAGCGCCAGATCTGCCTCGCTGGAAGCGCCTTCCAGCTTCAAGCGGTTCAGCAGTGCCACGCCATCTTCCAGTCCGACAAACTTGACGGTGCAGCCGCAGGTCTTTTCAAAGGTGGCTTTCACCTTCGGCCCCGGGCCCCATTCGGAAACGAAGCTTTCATAGGTGTAGATGGTCAGTACCTTGTCTTCGGCCTGGGCGGCGGGCGTGCCAATGGCGAGAAGCGTCAGTACAGCAGTTGCTGGGATGGACAAGAACATGCGTGGGGACTGGTCAGCCATGGCTTTTCCTCTTTAATGTCAATAGCGCGAGATGGGAAAAGGCGGTATGGCAGCCGCGCATCTAATCCCTCCGCCGGTGTTAGCCGGATCAGGTTCCGCGGGTTGGCGGCGTCGCCTCTCAGCAATGGCAGACACCATTGCACCCCGTTAGATCTCTAGGAGGTTTAGCGGTGGGGAATGAAACTGACAAGGGGTGATTGGATGGGACGGTGAGTGACCCTTCATTGATCTTGGAGGGCCAGTGGATTTCAATCGTCACGGATCAGTATCGTCATTCATATTGCGCCGAATTTGACGCAAATGAGATATTTTATTGACGCCATGTCCTGCCATCTGGTTTACTGCGGCTCTTAAGCTTTGAAAAGTATACGCTTGCTTGCCTTGGTTGATGGAGGAACATCGCATGCCATTGGAAAAAAGTGATATTGATTTTGTATGCAACAGTGTGCGGTTTACCGGCAAATACACAGACCATGGTCAGACATGGTCTGACCTGCAGATCATGACGCTTGCCAAGGCAAGAACCATGGATAAAGGCGGTCGGGCAGAACAGTTCCTCAATCACTATCTGGCGGGCTCGGGTGAGCCGATCCATTTTTCGCTTCGGACATTGATGGAAGAGGACCCGGGGGTACGTGCTCGCATCTTTGGTGCAATCAATGCGGCGCGGGCGCCGTTGAAAAATTCAAAGGGGGAAAATTCAAGGACTGCGCCAATCCTGTCCCCGTCATCTCACCCTGCCTCTTCCGGCATCGTGGATATTCCGCAAACCAATTTTCGAAATCACGATTGGCAGTTTGCGACGGGCTCATTGAATGTGAACTGGCAATTTATTGAAGAAATCAATCGCAATGGCGTTATTATGATGAAAGTCGAGGTCTGGACGACCAACATCTACCGGTGGCATCCAGAGGATGATCGACGGACACAATGCGTGCATGAGGCGGCCGCCAATCTTCAACATCCCAAGCAGGAAAGCTATTTTCCGATTGATGATCGTATCCACGGATCTGGAATGCTTCCTGGCATGGTGACGCCGAATTATTCCAAGAAGAAGACCACGAACTATAAGCCAGCCAAGGATTTTCTGATGGTGGCCAAACCCGAAGCCGTGCTTATTCCCAAGGTGGCGCCTCCGCGTTGATCTTGTGCGATTGCGGTGCCATTCCAGTGAATGAAGCCCACTGAATGAAGTCCGGGGGGTGAGGATTTCTCTACGGCTTTTTATGGTTTGGGAGTAGCACAATAGCGTTATCGCGGGCATGATGGGAAACAGAACTTCTTTTCATGGCCGATCACCACTGATGACCGCATCCAAGACCATACTTCCGGACAACGAACCCGCCGCGCCGGACCTGACATTTGCCGAACAGATGCGCATGGCTGGCCAATCCTTCTGGTCCAGCCATGTCAGAGGACGAATTCTGCTGCTGGCGCTTTCGCTGCTCGCGGTCATTCTGCTTCTGACCTACGGCCAGATATTACTCAATCGCTGGAACCAGCCGTTCTACAACGCCTTGGAAAATCGCGATCTATCGGCCTTCTGGCAGGAGTTGCGCAATTTTTTCTTCATTGCCGCCTTTCTGCTTGTCATCAATGTGGCGCAGACCTTTTTCAGCCAGATGACCGCGCTTTACATGCGCGAGGGATTGGCCCGCGATATGGTCGATCAATGGCTGAAGGGAAGGCGCGCCTATCGGCTGTCGGTTTCCAGCCCGCTTGGTGTCAATCCGGATCAGCGCCTGCATGAAGATGCGCGCAAGCTGGCGGAATCGACGACGTCGCTCACCGTCGGCCTGGTCCAATCCACCATTCTGCTCGTCAGTTTCATCAGTGTGCTCTGGAAATTGTCGGGTGATTTTTCGCTGACGCTGTTCGGGCATCAGATCGCTATTCCCGGTTATATGGTCTGGGCGGCGCTGATCTATGCGGGTGGGGCGGCGGTGGCCAGCAATCTGGTCGGCGCGACGCTGACCCGTCTCAACGCCACCCGCTATGCCCGCGAGGCCGAGCTTCGTGCGGCCCTGATGCGCAGCAACGAGCATCTGGAGCCGATTGCGCTCGCGCGCGGCGAGGATGTCGAGCGCGCCCAGATCCATGCCACCATCGACCGGGTGCTGGCGATTATTTCCAAGCTGGCGCTGGCGCTGACCAATCTGACCTGGGTGTCGGCAGCCTTCGGCTGGCTGGCGCTGATCGTGCCGGTGCTGATCGCCTCGCCAGCCTATTTTGGTGGGACGATGACCTTCGGCGGCCTGATGATGGCGGCCTCGGCTTTCACGCAGGTCTATACGGCGCTGCGCTGGTATGTCGATAATTTCGGGGCGATTGCCGATTGGAAGGCGACGTTGCTGCGGGTGATGGTGCTGCGCGCCGCCCTGATCGAACCGGCGCTGACCGAGACGGTGGAAGGCCAGATCCGGGTGGAGGCCGGAAAGCCGGGCGAACTGGCTTTCGAAGATGTCTATATCCGCACCCCCGTCGAGGCTGAGGCCCATTGGGGCGGTTATCATCTGAAAGAGGACAATCCCACCATCCTTGCCGGTGAACATGTGATGGTTAACGGCGATCCCGGCATCAACCGGCGGCAATTCTTCAATGCCATCGCCGGACTCTGGCCCTATGGCGAAGGCTTGATCCGTCTGCCGCAGGAAGATCATATCCTGTTCGTGCCGCAGTCCCCCTATCTGCCGGAGGGACGATTGCGCGACATTCTGGCCTATCCTGAGGATGCCTCCACCTATGGTGAGGAGGCTATGGCGCTGGCGCTGAAGACGGTGAAACTCAGCCGCCTTGCTAGCGCGCTGGACGAGCGGCAGCGTTGGGACCGGGTGCTGGACAAGGATGAGCAGATGGCGCTGGCCTTTGCCCATATCCTGTTGCGCAAGCCCCGTTGGGTGGTGTTCAACGATGTGCTTGATGGCGTGGAGCCGGAAACGGTGGCGATCCTGACCGGCGTGATGACGCAGTTAGAGGAGGCGACGCTGATCTATATCGGTCGCGCCCAGGGCTTCATCGATGCGGTATCGCCGCGCATCCTGCATCTGGAACGGATGGACGTGCCGGTGCCGGAATAGGCCTGCTCGACAGCATGACGCCTTAAAGCGGGTATCATCTCGTCCGATTTAAGGAATTATCCAGTAGACTCTCTGCCCACAGAAGCTTACTGCATAATCTTTAAACCAGATATGGATTAAAAAAGCGAAATTGCGCGCCAAGCTGACTATGACATCGCCCTCGGGGCGTTCTGCACGGGCGCTCGCAATATCAGAATTCATTGGGCCGTTTTCCACGTGCCACCGCATCATGCCAATAGCCGTTCACAATGGCAGTCGGTATTCCGTTGCGACTATCTCAAGCCTGTAAGGCACTTGAGATGGTCGTTTTTTTTTCAAGGCAGGGATGCATGCGCGTCTTCGGGCCTTGGTATAACACAAAAGAGACAGAGCATTTCCTGGAGCGTCCCTGGCGCTGGAAATGGTCCCACTAGAGGCTGGATATGATCGAATTGACACCCACGCAGATCCGCGGACTGAAGCTTGCCAAGGACGGCGATCTATATCCCCAGCCGTTGAAGAAATGGACGCATCTGAACGCAGAGGTGACCTATTCCCGGACCGACCGTTTCAAGGAACGGCCGCAGAAGATCAAGTTCCTCACCACCACGACCGTGACGGAACTGACGGACCTGGGCCTGCTGGAACGGTGCAATACGGCGGAAGAAGCCGAGCAAGATTCCCGCCGGATCACCATGGCCGGCAAGATGTGGCTGCTCAAAACCAAATAATGGTTACTGCATCATTCTTTAAACCGGAATCGGTTTAAAGAGAAAATTATGCAGCAGATATAAAGCACTACAGCCAATGCCTGGAAATGTCTTTGTGCCTCCAGGCATTGGGAATGCAAGGCGTCATGCCACACATGTAAAGCGCTAGAGCATCGGACCGAAAAGTGGGAACCGGTTTTCGGATAAATCCGATGCGTAAACAAAAACTTAGAGCATCGGTCCGATGCTCTAGACCGGACCTTTGCGCACGCTGCTATAGAGCGCTTGGGTTACCCCTCCAGTTCTTCGCGCAGCATTTCCAGTTCCAGCCATTCTTCTTCCATGCGGGCGATGGACTGGCGCAGCACTTCCATTTCGGCGGCGAGTTTGTTGAAGGTAGCGGGGTCCTTCACGAACAGGTTGGGATCGGCCATTTTCGCCTCCCGCAGACCGATCTCCTTCTCGGCCTTTTCCATTTCCTTCGGCAGGTTTTCCAGCGCGAATTTCTGCTTGAAGGACAGTTTTCCCTTGTTCTTGGCTGTCGTATCGGCGCTTTTGCCGCCGCTGTCCTGCGTCTTGGCTTTTTCCGCTTTTTCCATGCGCTTGCGCTCGTCTTCCACACCCCGGCGCTGCGCCAGCATGTCGGAATAGCCGCCGGCATATTCGATCCAGCGGCCATCGGGGGCCTCCGGATTGGCGGGGGCGATGGTCGAGGTCACGGTGCGGTCGAGGAAATCGCGGTCATGGCTGACGAGAATGACGGTGCCGGAATATCCGGTAACGATTTCCTGAAGCAGGTCCAGCGTCTCGATGTCGAGGTCGTTGGTCGGCTCGTCGAGGATCAGCAGGTTGGAGGGCTTGGCCATGATCCGCGCCAGCATCAGCCTGGCCCGCTCGCCGCCGGACAGGTTGCGGATCGGGGTGCGGGCCTGTTCCGGCTGAAACAGGAATTCCTTCATATAGCCGGTCACATGTTTCTGCTCGCCATTGACCAGCAGGTTTTCGCCGCGTCCGTCGGTCAGGTAATTGGCCAGCGTGTCATCAGGGTTCAGATCCTCGCGCTTCTGATCGAGCGTGGCAATTTCCAGATTGGTGCCGAGCTTGATCGTGCCTTCGTCAGGCGAAAGTTGACCGGTCAGCATTTTCAACAGCGTGGTTTTGCCAGCGCCATTCGGGCCGACCAGGCCGATACAGTCGCCGCGATGCACGCGGATTGAAAACGGCGCGATGATCGTCCGCTCGCCATAGGCCTTGGTGATTTTCTCGGCCTCGATCACCAGCTTGCCGCTTTCCTTGCCCTCGGTGGCACTGGCAAGGATGGTTCCCTGCGGACCTTTATGGCCGCGATAGTCGGCGCGCAGGGTCTGGAGGTTGCCAAGCCGGCGCATATTGCGCTTGCGCCGTGCCGTTACGCCGTAGCGCAGCCAATGTTCTTCGCGCTCGATGGCTTTGCCCAGCTTGTGCTGTTCGATCTCTTCTTCTTCCAGCACCTTGTCGCGCCATTCCTCGAAATGTCCAAAGCCGCGCGCCAGACGGCGCGACAGGCCGCGATCCAGCCAGACGGTGGCGGTCGAGCATTTCTCCAGGAAGCGACGGTCATGGGAGATGAGGACAAGAGCGCTGCGGGTCTTGCGCAACTCTTCTTCCAGCCATTCGATGGTCGGCAGGTCGAGATGGTTGGTCGGCTCGTCCAGCATCAGGATGTCGGGTTCCGGTGCCAGCACCCGCGCCAAAGCAGCACGGCGCGCTTCACCGCCCGACAGGCTTTTCGGATCTTCCTGGCCGCTCAGACCCAGATGTTCCAGCAGATACGTGACCCGGTACGGGTCGTCGCCGGGGCCAAGGCCTGCCTCGGCATAGGCCTGCACGGTGGCGTGGCTGCCGAAATCCGGGGCCTGTTCGAGATAACGGATGGTGGCCGAGGGGTGGCGGAACACTTCGCCCGACTGGGCCTCGACCAGACCCGCAGCGATCTTCATCAGGGTGGACTTGCCAGAGCCGTTGCGGCCGACAAGGCAGATTCGGTCGCCCGGTTCGACTTGCAGGCCAGCGCCGTTGAGCAGCGGTGCGCCGCCGAAGGACAGGAAGATATTGTCAAGTTTCAGGATTGGCGGTGCCAAGGGTCACGCTCCGGTCATGTCATAAGGGCGGGCAAGGATCACGGCGTCGCCGCTGCCAAGCGACAGCGTTACCGGACCTTCGGCCACATTGGAAATGGTGCGGGACGATCCGAATGGTAGATCGAAGCCCTGTAATGGATAGCGGGCACCGGCGATGGTCAGCCCGGTCAGCGCGGAAAAGCCGAGAATAGAAAACAACGAACCCTGCGGTAGGTCCAGGGTCACGGTTTTGCCCGGCAGAAGCGGCCACGCCTCTTCCTCGCCGGAGGTGAGGTGCAGATCAAGCCCCTGGGCCGCCAGTGCCACCGCCAGCAGCAGATGCATCAGCGCATGGTCGGATCGTTCTCCCCCAAGCGCGCCCGCCAGCAGGAGAGAGGTCGCGCCGCGCTTGCGGGCTTCTTCAATGGCGATTTCACCATCGGTGAGGTTCTTGCGGGCGGGATAGGGAAGGCGCGGGATATCCGGAAACCGGTCTGCGGGCAGATCGTCGGAACTGTCGAAATCACCCACCCAAAGCTCAGGTGTCAGTCCCAGCGGTTCGGCATGGCGCATGCCGCCATCGGCGGCAATGGCGCGGGTTCCTGCAACAGTGCCGAGCAGCCGGGGCGTGATGGCGAGGGGACCGCCGAGCAGAATGGTGAAGGTGCTTTCCGTCATGGCCATGCCATAACGCATCTGAGGCCAAATGCAAAAGGCGTTCCGTGATCAACGGAACGCCTGCGGCATTTTCCAGTCCGATTGCCCGAGGCATAATTGCCTGGAACAAAGGATTCGAGACCTGCACGGATTTGCCCGGTCTCGATTTCATGGCCAAGGGCGATGTGTCCCTTGCCCTTCGGCCCTTACCCTTGGGCGCGCGGTGCAAAAACTTTTTTCTTCGGCGCAGGCAGAAGGCCCTCGCGCTGAAGCTTCTTGCGGGCCAGCTTGCGGGTGCGGCGCACGGCCTCGGCCTTTTCGCGGGTCTTCTTTTCCGACGGCTTTTCATAGGCCGAACGGGCCTTCATTTCACGAAACAGGCCTTCGCGCTGCATTTTCTTCTTCAGCACGCGCAATGCCTGCTCAACATTGTTATCCCTGACGAGTACCTGCACTGTCTCTCCTTTGATGGTTGAGGATGATAATCTGGTTATTTCGAATTGACTGGCGTTGCCCAGGCCCCGCCGGCCTTTTGTGTTTTTGAGGCCGTGCCTGACCGTGGCGAACGGCTGACATCGATCTCGTCCTCGGCAATCGACCGGTCGAACGTTTCGCTCTCGAAGCGAACCCGATACCGCCGAGCGCCCTGGGATTCCGGCAGGGTGGCAAGCACCTTGCACACGCCGACCGACCGGGAAAGCCTGACGGGACCGTCTTTCAGCACGACCATGTCGCCTGTCTTGTATAAATGCGCCGTCATGCCGGTCTCCTTGCAGGACTACTGCTCGCGGATCAAATGCCGAAACGAAAATGCGCCGGGAAACCGCTTTGGTTTCGCCGGGGCGAAAAGATGCGGACAACAGTGCGAACGGCGCGGTGCGGATTTTTGCAGCGCTGTGCGCCGATATCGGCGCTCACGTGCCGCTGCAAAAACGAATAGTCCCTGCCCAATCCTGCCATCGAACCGCACCCGGTTCAGCGGCACAGACAAAAACCGGAACGTCCGGTCTTGCAGCTCAGTCAGGCAGAGGAAAGTTTAACTCATGCCCATTCGGGGCCAAAGCGCTTTCCTGCCGGAAAAGGTGACCCCATCCTGAATGGTCGAGCAGGATGTGGGGGCCAAACTGGCAGATTTCAAACAAAATACAAGCTTTATTTGTGAAGAGATTGGCCTGCACTGGCTTGTCGCTGGCTGTGCCGCTGATTACTTTCACCGAAATTCACGATGAATTGGAGAGATCATGCCATTTGCCGGGCAATTCACCGGAAGCGCGGATTATATCGCCGACAAGGACCTGACGGTGGCCGTCAATGCGGCCATCGCGCTGGAACGGCCGCTGCTGGTCAAGGGGGAGCCAGGCACCGGCAAGACCGAGCTGGCCCGCCAGGTTGCCGCGGCTCTTGGTCTCGACATGATCGAATGGACGATCAAATCCACCACCAAGGCGCAGCAGGGGCTTTACGAATATGATGCCGTGTCGCGCCTGCGCGATAGCCAGCTGGGAGATCCGCGTGTCAGCGATATCGGCAATTATATAAGGCGCGGCAAGCTCTGGGAGGCTTTTGCGGCGGGGAGAAAGACCGTGCTGCTGATCGATGAGATCGACAAGGCCGATATCGAGTTTCCCAACGATCTGTTGCAGGAACTGGATCGGATGGAGTTTCACGTCTATGAGACCGGCGAGCGGGTGAAGGCGCAGGTGCGCCCGATCGTTATCATCACCTCCAACAATGAGAAAGAGCTGCCCGATGCCTTCCTGCGTCGGTGTTTCTTCCATTATATCCGCTTTCCAGATGCCGAGACGCTGGCGCGGATCGTCGAGGTTCACTATCCCGGCATCAAGCAGCGGCTGCTCCAGGCGGCCCTGACCCGGTTTTACGAGATCCGCGAAACGCCGGGCCTGAAAAAACGTCCATCGACCTCGGAAGCCTTGGACTGGATACGCCTGCTGGTGGCCGATGAGGTCGATCCCGTCGATTTGCGCAGCGATGCCGCCAATGCCCTGCCCAAACTGCACGGCGCGCTTTTGAAGAATGAGCAGGACGTGCATCTGTTCGAGCGGCTTGCCTTCATGGCCCGCCGGGATGGAGCGCGGGACGGACGCTGATCCTTGCTGCGGTGCAGCTTATGTTTTCATTGATTCGTAACGGGTGAAGGCGTAAATAGCTGTCTTCTCGTGGTGATTTGGCCGGCCGGCTTGCAGCCACGTAAAATAAATTGCTAAAGGGCCGAGGCAAGTTATCCAAGACTTTCCGAGGCCGATGGCGATAGCAAAGCTGCCGCACCGTGCCGTGACAGGAAAGTTTAAAGCCGATGCCGATCAAGATTCCCGATACGCTCCCCGCCTTCGACGCCCTCGTTCATGAGGGTGTGCGGGTCATGACGGAAACCGCAGCGATCCGTCAGGATATTCGCCCGTTGCAGATCGCCCTGCTCAATCTCATGCCCAACAAGATCAAGACCGAGGTGCAGTTTGCCCGGCTGATCGGCGCATCGCCATTGCAGGTGGAACTGACCCTGGTGCGGATTGGCGGGCATAAGGCCAAGAACACGCCCGAAGAGCATCTCCTGTCCTTCTACCAGACCTGGGAAGAGGTCAAGCACCGCAAGTTCGACGGACTGATCATTACCGGTGCGCCGGTGGAAACGCTGCCCTTTGAAGACGTCACCTATTGGAGCGAGATGCAGCAGATTCTCGACTGGACGCAAACCAATGTTCACACGACAATGAATGTCTGCTGGGGGGCGATGGCGGCGATCTATCACTTCCACAAGGTGCCGAAACATGGGCTGAAGGAAAAGGCCTTCGGCGTGTTCCGCCACCGCAATCTGGCGCCGTCCTCCATTTATCTCAACGGCTTCTCGGATGATTTTCAGGTGCCGGTGTCTCGCTGGACGGAGGTGCGCCGCGCCGATATCGAAAAAGTACCGGACCTGAACATCCTGATGGAATCCGATGAAATGGGCGTGTGTCTGGTGCAGGAGGACAAGGGCAATCGGCTCTACATGTTCAATCACGTTGAATATGATTCCACCTCGCTGGCCGATGAATATTTCCGCGACGTCAGCGCTGGCATCCCGATCCGCCTGCCATATGATTACTTTCCCCATAACGATGATACATTGACGCCGCTCAACCGCTGGCGCAGCCATGCGCATCTGCTGTTTGGAAACTGGATCAACGAGATGTATCAGACCACCAGCTATGATTTGAACGATATCGGCAAGGAGTGCGGCAAATGACTGGGGATCTTCTGGTCCGTCCTTTGACTAATGACGACGAGGCAGACTGGCGCCGCCTATGGCGCGCCTATCTCGCCTTTTACGAAACGGAGCTTCCGGAAGAGGTCTATGCGACCACCTTTGCCCGGCTGACGGGGCAGGGAGCTGGCGAATTTCGCGGCTTCCTGGCTGTGGCTGAGGGTAAAGCTGTGGGCCTTAGCCATTATGTTTTTCATCGGTCCTGCTGGTATATTTCCGATGTCTGCTATCTTCAGGATCTATATGTCGATCCTGAGGTGCGTGGGCTGGGTATTGGTCGGGCGCTGATTGCAGCGGTCAATGCTGCGGCGGTGGAAGCAGGCGCAGGCAAGGTCTATTGGATGACCCAGGAGTTTAACAGCACGGCCCGGCGCCTCTATGATCAGGTGGCGGACAAGACCCCCTTCATCATCTATCAGCAACCGCTCTGAGCGCCGATGTTCCTGCCTTTCTTCCTCAAGCTCAAACAACAGAAAATCCCGGTCTCCCTCGGGGAATATCTGGCCTTGCTGCAAGGGGTGGAGCGCGGCCTTGTCGATTTCGACATTGAGGCTTTCTATTATCTGGCGCGCACGACGCTGATCAAGGATGAGCGGCATATCGACCGTTTCGATCTGGCCTTTGCCGAATGTTTCAAGGGGTTGGAAGCGACCGGTTGGCCGCAGGCGGGTGTGTCTGAGACCGCTCTGCCGGAAGAATGGTTGCGCAAGCTGACCGAAAAACACCTGTCCGACGAAGACAAGAAACTGATCGAAGCCATGGGTGGTTTCGACAGGCTGATGGAAACGCTGAAACAGCGGTTGGCCGAGCAGAAGGAGCGCCATCAGGGCGGCTCGAAATGGATCGGCACAGCGGGGACCTCGCCCTTCGGGGCCTATGGCTACAATCCGGAAGGGGTGAGGATCGGTCAGGACGGATCGCGCCATCGCCGCGCCGTCAAGGTGTGGGACCAGCGGGAATTTCGTAATCTCGACGATTCCGTCGCGCTTGGCACCCGCAATATCAAGGTGGCGTTACGGCGGCTGCGACGGTTCGTGCGGCAAGGCGCGTTGGACGAATTTGATTTGAGCGGCACGATCCGCGCGACGGCGGAGCATGGCTATCTTGACATCAAGACCCAGGCGGAACGGCGCAATGCCGTCAAGCTGCTGATGTTCTTCGATATCGGTGGCTCCATGGACGATCACGTCAAAGGCGTGGAGGAGTTGTTTTCGGCAGCCCGGTCGGAATTTCGGCATATGGAGCATTTCTACTTCCACAATTGCCTTTATGAACGGGTATGGAAAGACAATCGCCGCCGCCGGACCGACGTCATCCCGACGGAAGAAATTATCCGCACCTATGGGCCGGATTACCGGGTGCTCTTCGTCGGAGATGCGGCGATGAGCCCCTATGAGATCACCATGATCGGCGGATCGGTGGAGCATTGGAATGGTGAGCCCGGCGCCCTCTGGCTTTCGCGCATCACGGAGCATTTTCGCAAATGTCTGTGGCTCAACCCGATGCAGCAGGAACATTGGGCCTATACCCATTCTATCGGTTTGATTTCCCGTCTCATGGGCGGGCGAATGCATCCCCTGACGCTTGGCGGCTTGGAGGATGCGGCACGAGAGCTGTCGCGCTAACCCGGCTTGCATCGTCTATGGTGCGTTGATACCTGCTGTAACGCCTTATGGTTGCTGGATATTTTATCTCTGATCGATTTCGGTTTGAGGAATTATGCAATAAACCTATGTGACACAGCAGAAACGATGACGCGCCCGCCTCAGGCAGGCACCGTCGATGCAAGGGTGAGGAAGCATATGCAGCGTCTGGAATTTGGCACGACCACCAAGGGTGAAACGGTAGAGCAGGTCACGCTGCATGGCGGTGGCCTGAAGGCCAGGGTGCTGACCTGGGGTGCGGTGATCCAGGATCTCAGGATGGAAGGCCATGTGGCACCGCTGGTGCTGGGTTTCGAGCATTTCGAAGACTATGCCATCCACTCTCCCTATTTTGGTGCGACGCCCGGGCGGTTGGCCAATCGCATTGCAAACGGACGTTTCACCCTTGACGGTGAAGACTATCAGCTGGAATGCAACGAGCGCGGCCTCACCCATCTGCATGGTGGCAGCGACGGTATCGGCAGGCGCAATTGGACGATTGCCGATCTGGACCGTGACCGGGTGGTGCTCGAGATCACCGATCCGGCGGGCCGGGCGGGCTATCCCGGCAATGCCCATATCCGGGCGACCTATCACCTCCAGGATGACGGTGTGCTGGCGGTGGTCTATGAGACGACCACGGACGCGCCGACGCTCGCCAATCTCTGCCAGCATTCCTATTTCAACCTGGATGATTCGCCTGACATGCTGGATCATGAGTTGATGATTGCCGCCGACCACTACCTGCCTGTCGATGAGCGTCTGATTCCGACCGGAGAGCAGCGCCCGGTAATCGGTACGCCGTTTGATTTCAGGCAGATGGGCGTCATGCGTCGCACAGAAGACGGTGTTCAGGTCCCCTTCGACAACAATTTCTGTCTGTCGCAGACACGGGTGGCCAAGCGTAGCGTCGCCATGGCCCGCAGCCTGAAGTCCGGCGTTTCCATGGAAGTGCGCACCACCGAACCCGGCGTTCAATTCTACGCGGGGGTCTACCTCAATATACCGGTTACCGGACTTGAGGGCCGTCGCTACGGTGCTTATGCCGGTTTCTGTCTGGAAACCCAGATCTGGCCGGATGCCATCAACCAAGCCGGTTTCTCAAGTGCTGTCCTGCGGCCCGGTGAAACCCTGCGGCAGGAAACAGACTACGTGTTTTCAGTGAGTTGATCCTCTTCTGAACGCATTTATCTAAAGTTGTGCTTGGAACAATCAAGGCGTAATCATGTTTATATCACCCGTCCCCCGCAGCAGCTGGCGGGGAGGGGACGGTTGTGGGAGGACATGACTTGGTTTCTGAAAAAGCATCGGTTTCCGAAAAAGCACTGATTTCAAAAATCACCTGGCGGCTGATGCCGTTTCTGGGGCTTCTCTACCTGATTGCCTATATTGATCGGCAGAATGTCAGTTACGCCAAATTGCAAATGGTCGATGCGCTGGGTTTGAGCGAATATGCCTATGGGCTTGGGGCATCACTGTTCTTTATCGGCTATTTTCTATTTGAAGTGCCGAGCAATCTCTTTCTCGAACGGTTCGGCGCCAGCCGGTGGTTTGCCCGCATTCTGGTGTCCTGGGGCGCTGTAACCATTGCGCTTGCCTATACCCAGAACGCGACGATGTTCTACATCCTGCGCTTTCTGCTGGGCGTCTGCGAGGCGGGGTTCTTTCCGGGCGTGCTCTATCTGCTGACCCTGTGGTTTCCAAGAGACTATCGGGGCCGGATGGTTGGCCTGTTCATGATTTTCAGCGCCCTTGCCAATGCCATTGGTGCGCCCCTGGGCGGCGTATTGCTCGATCTCGACGGTTTCCTGGGCTATCAGGGTTGGGAGTGGGTGTTTCTGGCCACCGGTATTCCGGCGGTTCTGGCCGGTATCGTCACCTGGTTCTATCTTGCCGATACCCCAGCCAAGGCGAATTTTCTGACGGATGCTGAAAAAGCCTGGCTTCAGGCACGGCTGGATGCTGAAAACACCGGAATGGACAGCAATGCCGACAATGGCTTCAAGGCGCTGATCAATCCGCGCGTGCTGCTGATGTCGCTCTGCTATGTCGGCTTTCCGCTGGCCGCCTATGGTTTGAGCTATTGGTTGCCAACCATCGTCAAGGGTTTTGGCGTGTCCAATACGGTGAATGGCCTGATCAACATCATCCCTTGGGTTGCGGTTGCCATCGCACTTTACGTCGTACCGTCGGCGGCTGACCGGACAGAGAACAAGACACCTTATATCGTCATTCCGGCCTTTGTCGGTGCCGTCAGTCTTGTGATGTCGGCTATGTTGACAGACCAGGTGTTGCAATTTGCGTTTCTGTGCCTTGCCGCCGCCGGGATCTTCGCAGGCCAGCCGGTGTTCTGGAGCCTGCCATCGCGCTTTCTGAAAGGGGCCGGTGCCGCAGCCGGTCTGGCGGCCATCAACTCGGTCGGCAATCTCGGAGGGTTTGTTGCCCAAAATGTCGTGCCTTTGATCCGCGACCAGACAGGCAGCACGATTGCTCCGATGTTCTTCCTGGCGGCTTGCCTTGCCATTGCTGGCGTGCTGGTCATCATCATTGGCAGGGTGATGGGACATAAGCCGATACGGGCGTCCTGACGCACTTCAAATTTCGGTGTCGCCATTCGGATCGCGTTTGGCGGTGCCACTTTTGCCAAGGGCACGTTATGACAGCTTATCAGGGAAGGTTTTAACGCCGTCAGTTTTGCAGTCCAAACTGCGCAACCGGATACAGAAAAGCACTGTCTCCCTTTCGGGAAATCATATATCTGAATTTATCTTTGGAAAATTGGAGCGGGCGAAGGGATTCGAACCCTCGACCCCAACCTTGGCAAGGTTGTGCTCTACCCCTGAGCTACGCCCGCTCATTATCCACCGGTCCGGGGTAGTACGCTGAACCGTGGGTCGCTGTGTTGCGGCGACGGGCGGTATATGGCCCAACTGCTTTTCGATTGCAACAGGGAAATGACGGCGGCTCCAAGATTTTTTCCAATCAAGGCTTAAGTTATTCTGTGGCAATGAGAATTTTGAACGTTTTGTGAGGGCCGGAAATGAGGGCTGGTCAGGGACTGTTTGAATATACGATCGGCGCATAAAACAGTTGAAGGAGATCGCTTGATATCGTTTAACCGCAGTGTGCCGCCGAGACTATATTCTGAAGCAGGACCATCATGACAGAGATTGTGCCGAAATCACCCGCAGACCTGTTTGCCTTTCTTGATAGCCTGGGTATCGAGCACCGGACAGTGTCACATCCGCCAGTCTTTACCGTGGCAGAATCGGTGTCCCTACGCGATGAGATCCCTGGCGGTCATACCAAGAACCTGTTCGTCAAGGACAAGAAGGATCAGTTCTTCCTGCTGGTGGTCGAGGAAAACGCCATTGTCGATCTGAAGACCGTCCATACGCTGATCGGTGCGGCCAGCAAGGTGTCCTTTGGCAAGCCGGAAAAGCTGATGGAGTATCTGGGGGTTGTCCCCGGCTCGGTGACGGCGTTCGGCGCAATAAACGACACGGGCAACAAGGTGACATTCGTTCTTGATGCAGACCTGATGCAGCATGAGATCATCAATTGCCATCCGCTGTCGAATGACGCTACAACCTCGATTGGCCGCGACGACCTCCTGCGCTTTCTGATGGCGACTGGACATGAGGCAAACGTCTTGAAAGTCACGGCCTGAGGCACGATTTAAACGCTTACATGGTTCATTGAAATTCAAGGAACCCTGCAAAGATCATGTGGCCGGGACAAGGGCTGCGACATGGTTCCCGATCTCTGTTGCTGTATGAAACGGAAATTGCGGACGGTGGAAATAAGGCGGCACCTGGAATGCGTTTGCAAAACGCCCGGGCTGTCAGGAACAGGCGGGAGATGGTGATGAGCAATTCTGGTAATCCCTACGGCGGCTCTTATCGCGGGCAGATGACGGCCAATGCGCAATTCGGCACGGCGCCTGCTGCGGCAGCACCAGCGTCTGCAGGAGCAGCGCCCGCGGGTGGTCTGATCAAGGATACGACCACCCAGGGCTTTGCCAAGGATGTGTTGGAAGAATCTCGCCGCCAGCCGGTTCTGGTGGATTTCTGGGCGCCGTGGTGTGGTCCTTGCCGCCAGTTGACGCCGATCATCGAAAAGGCGGTCAATGAGGCCAAGGGCAAGGTCAAGCTGGTCAAGATGAATATCGACGACCATCCGGCTATTGCCGGTCAGCTTGGTATCCAGTCCATTCCTGCCGTCGTCGCCTTTGTCGATGGCCGCCCTGCCGATGGCTTCATGGGCGCGCTGCCGGAAAGTCAGGTCAAGCAGTTCATCGACAAGCTGGGTGGACCAGACGGCGGTGCTGATCAGGCGGCGGAAATCGAGGCTGTGCTGGAAGAAGCCAAGGGGCTTTACGATGACGGCGATTTCGACGGCGCTGCCCAGCTCTATGCAGCGGTTATGCAGGCCGATCCGGAAAATGCCAGGGCGGTTGCCGGTATTGCCGAATGCATGCTTGCCCTCAACCAGCATGAACGGGTGCGCCAGATTGTCGATGGTCTGCCTGAAGAACTGGCAAAAGCCGTTGAAATTCAGGCCGTGGCCAAAAAACTGGAGCAAATCGAGGAGGCCCGTAAGCTGGGTGACCCAGTGGCGCTGGAACAGCAACTGTCACTTAACCCTGACGATCACGAGGCGCGGCTGAAGCTCGCCAAGATCCGCAATGTCGAGGGCAAGCGCGAAGACGCGGCTGATCATCTGCTATTGATCATGAAAAAAGACCGGACCTTCGACGACGATGGCGCTCGCCGCCAACTGGTTGAATTTTTCGAGGTCTGGGGTCCGAAGGACCCGGCCACCATTCAGGCTCGGCGCAAGCTGTCTTCGATCCTGTTTTCGTAACGGGCTTGAAGGCAGAGAATGGGACGAGCCCTGTTCAAGGGCTGATCCCTATATGCTCAGGCGGGCGGAAGTTGTGTTCTGTGGCAGGCGCATCTTGAGATTTGCCGGGCGCATGCCACATTATAAGGAATTAAAGAGCGACAGGGCATTGGCTCGGTGCTCTTTCAGGAGGTTGTAATGCAGGTCGGCAATGCGCGATATCTGACGGCGGCTGATTTTCCGGAAACATTGCCGGTTTTTCCGCTGGCAGGAGCTCTTCTGCTGCCCGGTGGGCAATTGCCACTGAATATATTCGAGCCGCGCTATCTGGAAATGTTCGATGCAGCGCTGCGCAGCAATCGGCTGATCGGCATGATTCAGCCGGCATTGACCGAGCCCTATGAGATCGCCACCGGCATTCCGGCCCTATGCAGCATGGGATGTATCGGTCGGATCACCTCTTTCGCCGAGACGGGCGATGGCCGCTATATTCTGTCGCTGGGTGGAATATGCCGTTTCAGGCTGAGCGAAGAGCTGAAAACCACCCACCCATTCCGCACGGTGCGAATTTCGCCGTTCATGGCCGATCTCGCGGCTGAAGGTCAGGAAAACAGCGTGGATCGGGATCGGTTGCTCGCGGTGTTCCGGGCCTATCTCGATGCCAACAAGCTGGAAGCGGATTGGGAGAGCGTCCAGCGCGCCAGCAATCTGACCCTGGTCAATTCTTTGTCGATGATGTCACCTTTCACGCCTGCTGAAAAACAGGCCTTGCTGGAGGCTACCGATCTGCATAGCCGCACGGAAACGCTGATTGCTATTACTGAAATTTATCTGGCACGTGGTTTCGGCGATGTGGAGCCGGTTTTACAGTAACGGTGAAGCGACAAACAATGAGGGAGCGCAGCCATGGATCAGCGGATGAACGGTGTCGATCCGAAAATGCTGGAATTGCTGGTCTGCCCGCTGACCAATGGCCGCTTGACCCTTAACCGGGAAAACAACGAGTTGGTCTCGGAAAAGGCACGGCTTGCCTATCCCATTCGCGATGGCATTCCGATCATGCTGGTCTCGGAAGCCCGCAAGATTGAAGACTGAAGGCGCTGTCTTGAGGCCGTTGGCCTCGCCAGTCGCCAGTCACAGTCTGTTTCAGATCGCCTGACCGGTCAGAAGTTTCGGACCGCCCTTCACCGCTGTTCCTGCCGCCTCGGAAATGAAATAGCTTTTCAGTTTTGGCAGCCGTTCCACCAGGCCGAGCCCGAAATCCCGGGCGATTCTGACCGGCGTAATATCGTTGGAAAACAGCCGGTTCAGCACGTCGGTGGTGACGCCCATGCGGAATGTGTCGAAGCGACGCCAGGTCTGGTAGCGTTCCAGAACGGTGAGGTCGCCGATATCGAGGCCGAGGCGATCGGCATCGACGATTGTTTCCGCCAGCGCGGCCACATCCTTGAAGCCAAGATTGAGGCCCTGGCCGGAAATCGGATGAATACCATGAGCGGCGTCCCCTGCGAGCGCCAGCCGTGGCCCGATGAAAGAGCGGGCCAGCGTCAATCCCAGCGGAAAGGCGCGCCGGTCGCCGGTGGCACGGATAGCGCCGAGTTTGTGGCCGAAACGGCGCTCCAGTTCGGTTTCGAACATCAGGTCGTCCTCGGCCACCAGCCGGTCCGCATCCTCGCTGCGCTCAGTCCAGACCAGCGACGAGCGATTGCCGGTCAAGGGCAGGATCGCGAAGGGGCCAGCGGGCAGGAAATGCTCCTCTGCCACCCCTTGATGAGGACGCTCATGTTCGACCGTGGTGACAATCCCGGACTGGCCATAGGCCCAGGTGACGGTCTTGATCCCCGCCATGTCCCTGATGCGCGAGCGCACACCGTCACAGGCGACAACCAGACGGCAGTCAAGGGTTGTGCCATCGGAAAGCGCGACTTCGGCCTTATGGCCGTTCACGGAAAAGCCTGCGGCTTTGACGCCATGGCGAATGGAAATTCCCGCCTCTCCGGCAGCGTCGAGAAGCGCCCCGACCATGGCGACATTGGGCACCATATAGGCGAAGGGCTTGCCCTCCTCGACTTCGCCGTCAAAGGTCAGGTAGACGGGCCGGACCGGATCGCTGGTGCGCGAATCGGTGACGATCATCCGGTTGATCGGCTGGGATTGCGGCGCAATCGTGCTCCAGACGCCGAAAACCTCCAGCATTTTGGTGGCTGCCGCAATCACCGCCGAGGCCCGTGGGTCCTTGCGCCACTGGCCTTCGGGGGCTGCTTCGATTACCGTCACGTCCAGATGCGGCGCGGCGCGCTTGACGGCGAGCGCCGCCGAGAGACCGACATATCCGCCTCCGACTACAACCAGATCCGCCATCATCTACTCCCTTGCAGCTTGTATCGTGCTTCGGGTCTTATATAGATCACTTGGACCCGACTTCCTACCGCCGGAGCTTTTCCAAAATGCCGCAGACAGAAAATTCCGCCACGCCGATGGAAAAACTGATCGAAACGCTGAACCTGGAGGCCTTGGAGGTGAATCTGTTCCGAGGCATCAGCCCTCAGGTTGGGTGGCAGAGAGTGTTCGGCGGCCAGGTCATCGCTCAGGCCTTGATGGCAGCGCAGCGCTGTGTCGATGGCGAGCGTTATGTTCACTCCCTGCATGCCTATTTCCTGCGTCCAGGCGATCCGGCGGTGCCAATTCTTTATCAGGTCGAGCGCACCCGTGACGGCGCCAGCTTTTCGACTCGTCGGGTCGTTGCTATCCAGCACGGCCAGATGATCTTTTCGATGTCGGCCTCTTTTCAGCAGGAAGAAGAAGGCTATTCCCACCAGCTCGTCATGCCCAATGTGACGCCGCCGGAAGGGTTGATGGGTGAACGGGAATTTCGCGAAATGTTTCTGTCGCAAGCGCCCGCCCATATCCGGGCCTATTGGGCAAGAGAGCGGCCGGTGGAATTTCGCCCCACCTCCTTCCTGCATTATCTGACAAAGGACAAGCTGGAACCAAAGGCCGATATCTGGGTGCGCATGACGGGTACGGTGCCGGACGACCGCCGCCTGCAGGCAGCCGTGCTGGCCTATCTCTCGGACATGACGCTCCTGGATGTCGCGCTCTATGCCCACGGCGTTTCTGTTTTCGACCAGCGGATCCAGGCCGCCAGCCTTGACCATGCGATGTGGTTTCACCAGCCCGACAAGCTCGATGACTGGCTGCTCTATTCCCAAGACAGCCCCAGCGCGTCGGGTGGCCGGGGAATGACCAGAGGCTCAATTTATACGCGGACAGGCCAGCTGGTTGTTTCCGTTGCCCAGGAGGGCTTGATTCGGAAAAAGGCAAATGATTAAATTTTGTGCGATTTTTTGAATTTGCACAAAAAAAACCATGTTTTCGCCCATTCCTGTGCCTTTTTTTTGGTGTTCTCCATTATAGTCTTTTTATTTCAATAGCTTACCTGTCTCCTGAAACTTGGCACACGGTTTGAATGTAGGATGACAGTCGCTGCCCCCTGTCGTAGGTCGGCGTCGAGGAGAGACGGCGTTTTTCGCCGAGGATAAACCAGAGGATGGGAAACCAGATGAAGATTGTGATGGCCATTATCAAGCCGTTCAAGCTGGACGAAGTGCGCGAAGCACTGACGGCTGTCGGTATCCAAGGCCTGACCGTCACGGAGGTCAAGGGATATGGACGGCAGAAGGGGCACACGGAAATCTATCGCGGCACGGAATATGCCGTGAGCTTCCTGCCCAAGCTGAAGATCGAGGTCGCAGTGGCGACGGATGTTGCCGAAAAGGCGGTGGAAGCGATCGCCTCTGCTGCCAAGACCGGTCAGATCGGCGATGGAAAGATTTTCGTCTACGGGATCGATCAGGCGGTGCGTATCCGCACCGGTGAAACCAATACCGAAGCCTTGTAAGACCGGCCGTCAAGGGGAGTTCATATAGATGTCGTTTTCCACATTCAAATCTCAAGCTATGCGCCTCGGGGCTGCATCGGCGGCCTTGATGGCACCGGCGATTGCCTTTGCGCAGGATGCAGCGCCAGCCGTTGCGGCGGCAGCTGCTCCTGTTCCCGATAAGGGCGATACCGCCTTCATGTTCCTGTCCACCATCCTGGTTCTGTTCATGGCGGTTCCGGGTCTTGGTCTATTCTACGGCGGCCTGGTGCGCGCCAAGAACATGCTGTCCGTGCTGATGCAGTGCACCGTCATCGCCGCGATGGTGATGATCGTCTGGGTCATCTATGGCTATTCCTTCGCCTTCGGCGGCGGCGAAAGCCCGTTCTTCGGCGGCTTTGCCAAGATGTTCCTGGCTGGCGTCGACACCACTACAACGGCTGCTACCTTCAGCAAGGGCGTCGTCATTCCTGAATATATCTTCATGCTGTTCCAGATGACCTTCGCAGCGATCACGCCTGCTCTGATCATCGGTGCCTTTGCGGAACGCATCAAGTTCTCGGCTGCGATCCTGTTCTGCCTGCTTTGGGTCACCTTCGTCTATTTCCCGGTCGCCCATATGGTCTGGGATGCCAAGGGCTATCTCTTCGGTCTCGGCGCCCTTGATTTCGCTGGCGGTACAGTCGTTCACATCAATGCTGGCGTTGCCGGTCTTGTTGGTGCGATTCTGGTCGGCAAGCGCACAGGTTATGGCAAGGACATGATGGCCCCGCATTCCATGACGCTCACCTATGTCGGTGCCGCCATGCTCTGGGTCGGCTGGTTCGGCTTCAATGCCGGCTCCAACCTCGAAGCCTCCGGCGGTGCGATGCTCGCCACCGTCAACACCTTTATTGCCACGGCTGCGGCTATCCTGTCCTGGTGCGTGGTTGAATCCTTCACCCGCGGCAAGGCCTCGATGCTGGGCGCTGCCTCCGGCATGATTGCTGGCCTCGTTGCCATCACGCCTGCCGCCGGTATTGTCGGCCCGATGGGCGCCATCGTCATGGGTGTGATCGTTTCGCCGCTCTGCTACTTCTTCGTTTCTGTCGTGAAGAATAAGTTCGGCTATGACGACACGGCTGACGTGTTCGGCGTGCATGGCATTGGCGGCATGTTCGGTGCTATTTCCACCGGCATTTTCGCCAGCGCTTCCTTGGGTGGCGTCGGTTATGTCGGCGAACAGACGATGGGTGGCCAGGTCATGGTGCAGCTTCAGGCTGTGGTTATCACCGTCCTGTGGACCGGTATCGGCTCTGCGATCCTCTACAAGATCGTCGATGTCATCGTTGGTCTGCGTGTGCCGGTCGAAGCCGAGCGCGAAGGTCTCGACCTCGCCTCGCACGGTGAAGCTGCTTATCACTCCTGATCCCTGTTGCTTCCCTTTGGGGGGGCGATCAAGGTGCTTCGTTACCAGAAAACCAACCCGGGCCTCGTGCCCGGGTTTTTTGATTCTGGACAATCGCGCTCTATATACGCTCATAGCGAAAGACTGGTTGCACCACGATGGCAAGGCGGGCTTTCGACCGGATGGGTTATCCATGGTTAAAGGAGCGTTAACCCGTGTTCTGGTAATCTCACCTTTCGCAAGCCGGTTCGGGTCCTGCCCGGCGCATCCGGTTTCCAAGTTTTGTTGAAATTGCACTGGCAGGCGAACACCTATGAGCAGAAGCACGCTGGCAATATTGGAAGAGCGGTCGCCTCGGATGATCGTGATGGGTTTCATCATGCGGCAATTCCTGGCGCTGCTTGGATTTGCCCTGTTCCTGGGCCTGGTGGCAGCCATTGCCGCGCTGGCCACCTGGAATGTTGCCGATCCCAGTTTTTCCTATGCGACCAGCCGGGCGCCCACCAATATTCTCGGTTATCCCGGCGCTGTGTTCGCTGATCTCTCCATGCAGTTTTTCGGGCTTGCATCGGTTGCGGCACTATTGCCGGTTCTGGCCTGGTCGCTTTCGCTGATTTCGGGCCGCAAGATCGCCCGCCTGCCACGTCGGCTTGCCGCCTGGGGTACCGGGGCGGTTGCGGGCGCTGCCGTGTTTGGCTGTTTTCCGCCGCCCGGCACCTGGCCGATTCCCAACGGGATCGGTGGGGTGATCGGCGACATGATTCTGCGCTTTCCCGCACTGTTTGTCGGAGCCTATCCGACCGGAACCTTTGCCATGGTGCTGGGCGTGATCTTCATCGCCCCGATGCTGTGGCTGATGTTGTTTGCCGCTGGTATCATCGGCAATGAAGAGGATGATTTCGAAGCGGAAATTCTGGCTGCCCGCGCAAGCTCACAGGCGGGGTCCCGCAAGAGCAAGGCCGTGCCTATCGTCGATGAGGATGAAGACGATGATGACCGTACCGGGCCTTTCGCGCTGGCTGCTGGTGCGCTCGCCCATGTCTGGTATACCGGTCAGGCCCGAATGCGGCGTCTCGCCGGTCTGAAGCCAAAAAGGCGCGAGCGCTCGGATTTCGACCAGCCCTATGATTTCAACGATGATGAGGTCATGCCGGTTCAGGCTGGACGCCCGGACCACCGTGCCGATCCGTCCTTTGAGCCGGGTGAGCGGAGTGCGGGTCGTCGCCGTATTGCATCGCCGCCGGTGTCACCGGACGACGCGCATGACGAGCCACCCTTTGACCTGCGCACCCGTGGGCGCTCGGCTGATGACATCCTATTCGACGATGAAGACGAAGATCGGGCTGCAAAGCCTTCTGCCCGCCGCGCGGCGGCTCCTGCTGAGCGTCCGCGCCCGGCTCCGGTCGCTGGTCCAAGAGGTGCGCGCGGGTTCCAACTGCCATCGGTTCAGCTTCTGGCCGAACCGCGTGCGGTTGCCAAGGATGCCAGCCTGTCGGCTGACCAGCTTGAACACAACGCCCGGACGCTGGAAGGTGTGCTGGAGGATTTCGGCGTCAAGGGTGACATTATCGAAGTGCGGCCCGGCCCGGTTGTCACGCTTTATGAGCTTGAGCCAGCGCCAGGGATCAAATCATCCCGCGTTATCGGTCTTGCCGATGATATTGCCCGCTCGATGAGCGCTATTGCCGCCCGTGTTGCCGTCGTGCCTGGCCGCAACGCCATTGGCATCGAATTGCCGAACAGAACCCGCGAAACCGTGTATTTGCGGGAAATGATCGGTAGCCGCGACTTCAACGGCTCGACAGCCAAGCTGCCGATGGCGCTGGGCAAGACCATTGGCGGTGAACCTGTGATCGCCGACCTCGCCAAGATGCCGCATCTGCTGGTGGCCGGTACGACCGGGTCGGGCAAGTCGGTGGCGATCAACACCATGATCCTGTCGCTGGTCTACCGTTTGCCACCGGAGAAATGCCGGTTGATCATGATCGATCCGAAAATGCTGGAACTGTCGATTTATGACGGTATTCCGCATCTGCTCTCGCCTGTCGTTACCGATCCGAAAAAGGCTGTCGTCGCCTTGAAATGGACGGTGCGCGAGATGGAAGAGCGCTACAAGAAGATGTCGAAGATCGGCGTGCGCAATATCGACGGCTTCAACAGCCGCGTCGAGCAGGCGATTGAAAAGGGTGAAGTGCTGACCCGCACCGTGCAGACCGGCTTTGACCGGCAGACCGGCGAGGCCATGTACGAGACCGAGACCTTCGATTTGCAGCCCATGCCCTATATCGTTGTTATCATCGACGAGATGGCCGACCTGATGATGGTGGCGGGCAAGGATATCGAAGGCGCGGTGCAGCGCCTGGCGCAGATGGCGCGCGCGGCTGGCATTCACGTGATCATGGCGACGCAGCGTCCATCTGTGGACGTGATCACCGGCACCATCAAGGCGAACTTCCCGACCCGGATTTCCTTCCAGGTCACCTCCAAGATCGACAGCCGTACTATTCTGGGAGAGCAGGGCGCCGAACAGCTGCTGGGTATGGGCGATATGCTCTATATGGCTGGCGGCGGACGCATCCAGCGTGTTCACGGACCTTTCGTCTCGGATAATGAGGTGGAAGACATCGTTGCCTATCTGAAAACCCAGGGTGCACCGGATTATCTTGATGCCGTGACCATCGATGAGGACGACGACGAAGGCGGTGGACCGGCAGGGACCGGCAATCTGGCCGAATCGGACGATCCTTACGATCAGGCCGTCGCCGTCGTGCTTCGGGATGGGAAAGCCTCGACCTCCTATGTTCAACGTCGGCTGGGCATCGGCTATAACCGTGCCGCATCGCTGATCGAACGCATGGAACAGGAAGGCATTATCGGCCCGGCCAACCATGCGGGCAAACGCGAAATCCTCGTTCCAACGGAAGCTGACATCGAGCGGTGACGGCGACGGGCTGGTGTGGAACGTCCAGGCGCTGAAAGGCGTTTCGGCGTTCACGATCCAGTGTTTGTCACCATGGCGCCCGGTTTGCGCTGTAGGGAACAGGGGCAAAAGGAGAAAAGAATGCAAAAGAAGACGTTTGCCCCGGCAGGCATGACAGGGATGATTGGCCGCCGGGGATTTATTGGCCTGGCGGCTGCCGGGATCGCTGTGGCAGCCACAGTATCACCCGCATATGCCCAGGCCCAGGCCAGCGCCGCGCAGAGGATTGCCGATCATTTTGCCTCGGTGAAAACCATGATGGGCGAGTTCGTGCAGTTTGGCCCACGCGGTGAACAGACAGCCGGAAAATTCTATATCGAACGGCCCGGCAAGCTGCGCTTCAACTATGAGCAGCCGTCGCCGATGCGGGTGATTTCCGATGGCCGCAACGTGGCAATCGGCAACCTGAAAATGAAGACCTGGGATGTCTATCCGCTGTCGAAAACGCCGCTGAGCCTGCTTCTGTCCGACCGCATCGATCTCGGCCATCAGATGGTGCGGCAGGTCAAGGAAGAGCAGGATCTGACCACCATCGTGCTGGGCGATAAGTCGATTTTTGGCGACCAGACGATTACCCTGATGTTCGACCCGAAGACCTTCGAGCTGCGGCAGTGGACGGTGACCGATGCGCAGGGCAAGGACACGTCGGTGATGATCTTTAACGTCCAGCAGGGCGTCAATTTCGATGAAAAAGTCTTCGAAGTTCCCTATGACGATATCCGCAATCGCGGTTAGATGTTGCCTTTGGATAAACTGGAACTCGATTTTCCCGAAAAGACCAACGAAAACAAGAGAAGCGTGAGACCGTCTGGTTCAATCTGAACCTGACAGGCTGTCGCGCATTTCAGAGATAGATATAGAGTTGCGTTTCGATTTTTTGAACGCTACGGTTATCATATAACGGATCACATTGGCGCATCTTGCGGTTCATCATGCGCAAGATGCTTTACTGCCGTGGCTTTTTTCTGATCGTGCCTGGGAGGAGTGCGATCAGAATCGAGTGGAATTTCGGAGGATTTTCCGCCCATGTCCGGCGGGCAATTGATTGCAAACATCCGGATCGGAATATTGCGCGTGACGTAAAGAATTTGGCTTTGGAGGAGGCCCCCATGAACAATAGAACGCGTGCGCCCATATTGGCGCTATGCGCTGTGGCTGGCGTCACGGTTGCTTTTGGCGCATATGGCAAGACCATGGCCACAAGCAGTCAACCGGCACTGAGTGCGCGTGCGAAGAGCATCATCACCATTGAAGGGAAACAGTTCAAGGATCTGAATGCCAATGGCGGGCTTGATCCTTACGAGGACTGGCGCTTGAGTGCCGAGCAGCGGGCAGCCGACCTCTTGTCACAGATGACCCGGCAGGAAAAAGCCGGCATGTTGATGATCGACACGCTAAATGCCGGCTGCGGCGGCGCAATTGATGCGAAGGCCGTGGACTATATTGTCAGCCAGAAGATGACGCGCTTCATCCTGCGCTCCGTTGCCGCTGCAAAGGCAGAATCCTGCGATGGTCCGCCAGCCAATAGTCGCGGCGGCTACGTTGTTACGCCGCAGCAGCTGGCCGCTTTCTCGAATATCATCCAGGAGATGGAAGAGGGCAGCCGCCTGGGCATTCCGGCGGTGTTCAAGGACAATGCGCGCAATCACGTTGAAGCCGATCCACGCTTCGGCATTTCGGCAGGCTCTGGTGCTTTCACGCAGTTCCCGAAGGAAGCCGGTCTGGCCGCCGCCGCCTTGGGCGAGGAATCGCGGAAGACCGGCAAGGCACCGACGACTGGCGACATGGCCGATATCAAAACTTTTGCCGAGGTGATGGGAGCGGAATACAATGCCGTCGGCCTTCGCGGCCTATATGGTTATATGGCCGATCTGGCCACTGAACCGCGTTGGTATCGGGTTCATGAAACCTTCAGCGAAGACGCCGATTTGACCGCGAATATCGTAAAGACGCTGGTCAATGGCCTGCAAGGTGGGCCGGTCAATCCAAAGACTGCGGTGGCAATGACCCTGAAACATTTCCCGGGCGGCGGCCCGCAGGAACTGGGCCTGGACCCGCACTATTCCTTCGGAAAGAACCAGATCTATCCTGGTGATACCTTCGCTTATCACCTGAAGCCGTTCAGGGCGGCAATCGATAGCGGGGTGTCGTCGATCATGCCGTATTACGGTGTGCCGATCAACCTGACCTACGAGGGCGTGACCTACGACCAGATTGGTTTTGCGTTCAACAAGCAGATCGTCACCGATCTCCTGCGTGGAAAACTCGGTTTCAAGGGCTATGTCAATTCCGATACGGGCATTGTCGATACCAGGGCCTGGGGGCTGGAAGGCAAGACAATAGCGGACCGTGTGGCGACAGCCATCAACGGTGGCACTGATATTCTCTCTGGGTTCCACACCAACAAGACGATCACTGATCTGGTCGATTCGGGCCTGGTGCGTGAAGCCCGTGTTGATGAGGCGGTTAAACGCTTGCTGCAAGAACAGTTCCAGCTCGGTCTGTTTGAAAATCCCTATATCGACGCGGGCAAGGCCAATACCGTGATTGGTGCGCAGGATAGCCGTGCCAAGGGGTTGGACATCCAGAGGAAGTCGATTGTCCTGTTGCAAAACCAGACAGGGGCCGATGGCCGAAAGCTTTTGCCGTTAAAGGCTGGTGCCAAGGTTTATACGATGGGCATGGGCAAGGCGGATGTCGAGACGTTTGGTTATAAGGTGACCGACGGCAATTATGATGCCAGCAAGGGCCAGACCCGGCCAAGCGCTGCGGGTGCTGACTATGCAGTCATCCGGGTTCTGGTCAAGGATAGCGGTGCAGCCTATGACAGCAAAAGTGACGCCAGCGGCAACAATCCTGCCCATAGAACTCCCGCGGGATTGCCCGGTGCGGGGGAAACATGGGGAAGCCAGGACCCTTGCCGTCTCTATCCGGCAATCAATGCGACGTGCTCCGATACACCGGCGCTGATCTTTGGCGGTGCCTTGCCGTGGGAGGTCGATGACATCAGCTTCACCGGCATGGCCAGCCAGACCTCTCGCAGCATGTCTCCGTCCCTTGCGGACATCAAGGCGGTGATGGCCGAGATTGGTGATCCGAAGAAAGTGGTTCTAAGCATCTATTTTCGGGCGCCCTATGTGTTGGACGAGGCCAGCGGACTGAAAAATGCCGGCGCAATCATGGCGACCTTCGGTGTCACGGATGTTGCGATGATGGATCTGGTCTCCGGCAAGGTCAAGCCGCAGGGCAAGATGCCGTTTGCCTTGCCAAGAACGAAGGACGCCGTCACCTACAATCGATCCGATATGCCCGGCTTCAAGGAAACCACCAGGCCAGACGGATCGGCGCTGGAGGGTGGCGAATTGTATCCGTTTGGGTTTGGTTTGACGGATTGACCCATCGCTGACCGAGGCTTGGTTTCTGCCCGAGTCTCGGTCAAGAGTGTCTTGGTTTTTCCGGCAGCGTCATGCTTTGATCGAGCCTGCAAAGATGCCGCATCTTGCGAATGTATTCCGAGATCGTCAATTTCAAGCCTTTCCATTGTCCGGTTCGATGCTGTAGACGGAAGACGGCGATGCCGGGCAAGGTCCGGCGCTGAAGGAACCCGGCATGACTTTTTCCCTGACCACCTGGAATATCAATTCGGTGCGGCTGCGTATGCCCATCGTCGAGCATTTTCTCAAACTGCGCCAGCCGGATATTCTCTGCCTTCAGGAAATCAAATGCCAGAACCATGAGTTTCCGTTGGAGGCGTTTCAGGCGCTGGGCTATCCCTATGCCATTCTGCATGGCCAGAAGGGCTATCATGGCGTTGCCACCGTCTCGAAATTTCCTTTGACCGAAGATCACCGGCAGGATTTCTGTGGCGTCGGTGACAGCCGCCATATTTCGGCGATTTTCGAGTGGAACGGGCGGCGTATTCGCCTGCATAACTTCTATGTGCCAGCGGGCGGTGATGAGCCCAACCGGGACATCAATCCGAAATTCGGCCATAAGCTGGATTTCGTCGAGGAAATGAAGGCGCTATCGGCCAGCGCCGAGCCGGAGACGTCCGCTATCCTGGTTGGCGACCTGAATATTGCACCGCTGGAGCATGATGTCTGGTCCCATAAAGCACTGCTGAAGATCGTCTCCCATACCCCGGTGGAAACCGCAGGCCTGCTTGACGTGATCGACCGGGGTGGCTGGGTGGACCTGATGCGCCAGCTGGTCGATCCATCGCAAAAACTCTATACGTGGTGGAGCTACCGCGCCAAGGACTGGGACAGCGCCGACAAGGGCCGCCGCCTCGACCATATCTGGTCATCACCAGATTTGTTGCCGTCGCTGAAAACCATCGAGATCTTGCGCGAAGCGCGCGGCTGGGAAAAGCCGTCCGACCACGTGCCGGTGACGGTGCAGTTCGCGCTTTGATGTCAATTTGAGTGCAACGGAGGGGTGGATGGATCAGGACCGGCTCAATCATCTGCCCGCCCGCAAGCAGCGCGAGCTGCAGCGGGTGGTCCGCATTCTCTTCGATGAATTTGAGGCCGCGCAAAAGGGCAGGCTTTCCGATAAAAACAAGGGCGGCCGTATCCTCAAGCTGATCCTGTTCGGCTCCTATGCGCGTGGCGATTGGGTCGAGGATCATGCCAGCGGCTATTATTCCGATTATGACCTGCTGGTGGTGGTCAATACCGAGGTTTTTGCCGACGAGGATGAGTTCTGGCGAGGTGCGGAAGAGCATCTGACACGGGAGGAAGTGGCGACCAAGCGCTTGAAAACTCCTGTTAGTTTCATCGTTCATTCCCTTGAGGATGTGAATGATCGTCTGTCGCGTGGCCAGCCCTTCTTCATCGATATCGTTCGTGACGGCATTCCGCTCTATGAAGCGCCGGGTTTTCCACTTACGACACCAAAACCTCTGGACCTTGAGGAGAGACGGCTTCAGGCGCAGGCTTATTTTGACGATTTTTTTCTGGATGCATCCCGCCAGTTTGAGCTGGCATCAGAAGCGATGCTCAGAGGTTATCACAAGCAGGCAGCTTTCCAGCTTCATCAGACAGTTGAGCGGCTTTATCACTGCTTGTCTTTGGTGTTAACGCTATACACTCCCAAGCTGCATGATCTTAAAGAATTACGATCAAGAGCTGAAGGCCTTGATGCACGATTGATTGAGGCTTGGCCGCGCAATAGCCGTTTTGCTCGCCGATGTTTCGAAAGGTTGCGTCGCGCTTATGTCGAAGCCCGTTACTCGTTAAAATATGAGATTGCGGATGAGGAATTGGCTTGGCTGGTAGAGCATATCACACAGTTGCAGTGTGCGGTCGAACTGGCCTGCAAGGAGCGGTTGGAGAACCACGATATATAGAAGTATCAGTAATTGCTGTGATTGATTGGCGACGGTACATGATATTGTCGCTTCGATATGCCGTTTACCCCCCTCTGCCTTGCCAGGCATCTCCCCCTCAAGGAGGGAGATCGACCCGGAGTTGGCCGCTCGCTTCAAGCCATCTGAACAAACCGTCGGAAATCGCCAATGTTTCCGAAGAATGAGCGGCTACGTCTATCCGATCTCCCTCCTTGAGGTGGGGTGAGGAAGGGTCGGCGTAGCCGAACAATCGATCCAGTGGATCGATTGTACTGACGAACGCCCGGAGCCATGCGAAGGGCCAAGCCTGGCAAGGCAGAGGGGGGTGAACCTCACGGTAAAACGATGATGCAGTCCTGCTGCCCCACCAGACAATGCGACATGGTGAGCCGTCGCGTGTTACCGAAAACGCTCTTCCATCCCCTTTGCACCGGTCGCCAGTGCCATGAGATTTTGCCGGATGCGCTCCTGCATGACCAGGCCAAGCTTTGGATATTCCTCCAGCAGCCGGTGGAACAGCGGGCGGGGAATGCGCAGCACTTCGGAATCCTCCAGGGCGATGGCGGTGTATTTGCGCTCCACCATGGTGGCCAGTGCCAGTTCCGATAGCATGGTGCCAGGACCGGCCACGGCGGCGACTTGCGGCTTGCCATCGCGGCCCGTGTTGGAAAGCTCGAACCGGCCGCGCACCACCACATAGGCGCATTCAGCCGGGGAGTGTTCCCGAAACAGCGGCTGGCCCTGGCCGATGGGCCTGTGTTCGGCACCAAAGGCGATCAGCCGAAGTTGGTCCGGCTCCAGCCCCTGAAACAGTGCCAGGGATGAGAGCAGTTGCATGTCATCGCTCAGCGCCATCGAGAATGCTCCGGTTCAGGGTCCGTTCAATGTCCGTTTAGGGAATAATCTTGTAACCGCCGTTTTCGGTGACCAGAATTTCGGCGTTGGACGGGTCCCGTTCTATCTTCTGGCGCAGGCGATAGACATGGGTTTCCAGCGTATGGGTGGTGACGCCGGAGTTGTATCCCCAGACTTCTTCCAGCAGCACGTCGCGGGTGACGACTTTCTGCCCGGCGCGGTAGAGATAGCGGATGATGGCCGCTTCCTTTTCGGTCAGCCGGATTTTCTTGCCGTCTTCGATGGTCAGCAGCTTCTGGCTTGGCTTGAACAGATAGGGGCCGACGGTAAAAGTCGCATCCTCGCTCTGCTCGTGCTGGCGCAACTGCGCACGGATGCGCGCCAGCAGAACCGCAAAGCGGAATGGTTTGGTGACGTAGTCGTTGGCACCGGCTTCAAGCCCCAGAATGGTGTCAGAATCGGTGTCGTGGCCGGTCAGCATGATGACAGGGGCCTTGAAGCCGCCCTTGCGCAGCAGTTTCACGGCTTCGCGGCCATCCATGTCAGGCAGGCCGACATCCATGATCATCAGGTCCACCTGGCCGTTGCGGGCGGCCTGCACGCCCTTGGTGGCGTTGGATTCCTGCTGGATCGAAAACTCCTCATAAAGGGAAAGTTGTTCCACCAGCGTTTCGCGCAGGTCATCGTCGTCATCGACCAGAAGGATCGTCCGAGCAGCCATACCTGATATACTCCCAAGCAGCGAACAGGCCAGATTGCACTGTTCTTGAAATCATTGTCTTATCTAGCCAACTCACTCTACAAGAAAAGTGTTCGACAAAGCAAAACTCCGTGAGCGAAATGCCAAACCCAGTTTCCAGAGCCGGGGCTCAACCGCGCCAAGGTCTTCGCAGTATTGTGGTGCGCCGCAAGCCCGGTTGCAAGAGCCAGGCCATCGTTCAGGCCGGACCGCTGCGGTTTCCCGCCGCCATCGGACGGTCGGGCATCACGGCTTTCAAGCGCGAGGGCGATGGCGCAACCCCACGGGCATCGATGCGGTTGCTTTGCGGCTACTTTCGGGCGGAGCCTCGTGGGGCGATACGCTCACGCCTGCCCTTGAGGTCGATTCGTGCCGATATGCTGTGGTGCGATGCGCCGGGCCATCCGGCCTATAACCGTCCGGTCAAGGCGCCTTTCAACCCCAGTCATGAGCGGTTGCAGCGACAGGACCGGCTTTACGATGTTTGTCTGGTGATGGATTGGAACATCAACTGCCGCAAACAAGGCAGCGGGTCTGCAATCTTTTTCCATATTGCCCGCCCGGACTATGCCCCGACGGAAGGCTGCGTGGCGATCAGCCCCGCCGACATGCGTCGCCTGCTGGCGTTTGTTTCGCCAGAGACTGTCGTCACGGTTTTGTAAAAAATCCCTTTCCCATCCAAACAGATGTCTGTCGGGGTGTGAAAGCGGCAACGCTTGCCTATCTATGGAACCGGCATCTTTGAATGTGCATTCCCAAACGAGCCGCAGTCTCGGCTGCGCCTCTGTCTTTTTCCAGGGCAGTCATGGCCCTTGCCCGATCTTAAACCCCGATCTCGAATGGGAGACTCTTACGTGGCAGATCAATCCAATATTACTTTTTCCGACGGCAACAGCATCCCACAGGTGGGTCTCGGCGTCTGGCAAACACCCAATAGCGAAGCGGCACCTGCGGTGCGTTCGGCGCTGTCATCGGGTTATCGCCATATCGATACGGCTGCCGTCTATGAAAACGAGGAGGGTGTCGGCGAAGGCATCCGCTCGTTCGGCATCGACCGCGGCGATATTTTCCTGACCACCAAGCTGTGGAACAATGAGCAGGGCTTCGACAACACCCTCAAGGCCTTCGATGCCAGCCTGAAACGGCTCGGCACCGATTATGTCGATCTCTACCTGATCCACTGGCCATCACCGCATCGTGGCCTGTTTGTCGAGACCTGGAAGGCCTTCATCCAATTGAAGGAGGAGGGCCGGGCGCGTTCCATCGGCGTGTCGAATTTCTACGCGGAACACCTGAAGACGATCATCGATGAAACCGGCGTGGTGCCTGTCATCAACCAGATCGAACTGCATCCGGATTTCCAGCAGAAGCAAGCCCGCGAATTCCACCAGGCCCGTGGTATCATCACCCAGTCCTGGAGCCCTCTGGGCCAGGGCAAGTTGCTGGACAATCCGGTGATCGGCAAGATCGCCGCCAAGCATGGCCGCACGGCGGCGCAGATCATCATCCGCTGGCATATCGAAAGCGGGCTGGTAGTCATCCCGAAATCCGTCACGCCGTCGCGCATCGAGGAGAATTTCAAGGTGTTCGATTTCAGCCTTGATCCACAAGACATGACTGAGATCGCTGCGCTCGACAGCTCATCGACCCGCATTGGACCCGATCCGATGACCGCCAGCTTCTGATTTCACGTGAATCATTGAGTGAAAACAAGAAAGGCGGCTCTTGAGCCGCCCTTCTGATCAAAAGTTCGAGACTATCTCACTTCCACTCGCGGATATCGACGAAGTGGCCGGCAATGGCAGCGGCAGCGGCCATGGCGGGGGACACGAGGTGGGTGCGGCCCTTATAGCCCTGGCGGCCTTCGAAATTGCGGTTCGAGGTCGAGGCGCAGCGTTCCTCCGGCTTCAGGCGGTCGTCGTTCATCGCCAGGCACATGGAACAGCCCGGCTCACGCCATTCGCAACCAGCATCGAGGAAGATCTTGTCGAGACCTTCGGCTTCCGCCTGTTCCTTGACGAGGCCAGACCCCGGAACCACCATGGCAGAAACTGTCGAAGCCACCTTGCGGTCCTTCAGCACGGCGGCTGCGGCGCGCAGGTCTTCGATGCGGCCATTGGTGCAGGAGCCGATGAACACCCGGTCGATGGCGATATCGGTGATCTTGGTGCCGGGCTTCAGGCCCATATAGTCGAGCGCGCGCCACTTCGACGTCCGCTTGTTTTCGTCAGCGATATCGTCGGGGTTCGGCACGACGCCCTGAACCGAAATCACATCTTCCGGCGAAGAGCCCCACGAGACGATGGGCGGCAGGTTGGCGGCATTCAGCACGACGGTGCGGTCGAAATGCGCGCCTTCATCGGTATGCAGCGTCTTCCAGTATTGAAGCGCCATCTCCAGCTCTTCACCCTTCGGCGCGCGGGGCTTGCCCTTGATATATTCGAAGGTCTTTTCGTCAGGCGCAATCAGGCCAGCGCGGGCGCCGCCTTCGATCGTCATGTTGCAGACGGTCATGCGGCCTTCCATCGACAGGGCCTGGATGGCTTCACCAGCAAATTCGATGACGTGGCCGGTGCCGCCAGCCGTGCCGATTTCACCTATGATGGCGAGAATGATGTCCTTGGCGGTGACGCCAGCAGGCAGCTTGCCATCGACACGCACCAGCATGTTCTTGGCCTTCTTCTGGATCAAGGTCTGGGTGGCCAGAACATGTTCCACTTCCGACGTGCCGATACCATGCGCCAGGGCGCCGAAGGCTCCGTGGGTCGAGGTATGGCTATCGCCGCAGACAATGGTCATGCCGGGCAGGGTAAAGCCCTGTTCAGGGCCAACGATATGCACGATGCCTTGGCGCTTGTCCTTTTCGGAATAATATTCGACGCCGAAGTCAGCGGCGTTCTTGGCGAGCGCCTCGACCTGGATGCGGCTTTCCTCGTTCTTGATGCCCTCGGCCCGATCCGGTGTGGTCGGTACGTTATGGTCAACGACGGCCAGTGTGCGGGTTGGTGCATGCACCTTGCGGCCAGCCATGCGCAGACCTTCAAAGGCCTGCGGGCTCGTCACCTCATGCACGAGGTGGCGGTCGATATAGAGAAGACAGGTGCCGTCATCCTGGCGATCCACCAGATGGTCATCGAAAATCTTGTCGTAGAGGGTACGAGGTGCGCTCATGGCTGTTCATCCGTCGAAGGGTTGAAAAGGGATTGGGTCATATGACCGCGTCAAAGGTTGTTTGCAAGACTGTCGCAGTGAAAGGCCGCTGGCCGAACCGCGAGGAGCGACTTATGCCAGCTGAGTGCCTAGCGCCGCACCGATACGCGCAAAAAAGCGTGCCGGCAGACGCTTGTGGTCTTGCAGGACGAATATGTCAGGCGCGAGACATCCGAATTTAGATCCCATGCCGGTCTGATACCAGTTTTCAAGCGAAACGGCAATTCAAAGATTGAAGGCTTCGCCTTGGGTTTGATCAAGGACGCCAGCAAGGTTTACAGGACTGGAACTGAAAAATCCTGCGGCTCAAGGCCTGTTGCCGCCCGCGCCGCCATGGTATGATAGGCGGTTTCCAGGTGGTGAATAAATCTGTTGACATCAAACAGCGGCGATCTTGCGCCTTGCGTACGAATTGTCTGTTTCAAGGCCTCACGGGCGCTCTTGTCGCGGGCGAGATCGATGCACAGAGTGACATAGGCATCGGCGTCTCGGACAATCAGCTTTTCTAGCCCACACGCCTGCAATAGGCTCGCCGTAACGCGGCTGGCGAAATTTCCGCCCGAAAAAGTTGGCACGGGTAGACCAGCCTGCACGGCAGCGAGTGTTGAAAATCCGTCATTGTAGGGGAAACAATCGATGGCGATGTCGGCCAATGTCATCCAGCGAACTTGCTCCATGGATCTGGCGGGGTTGCCAAAAATCAACCGGTTTTCGGCAATGCCCTGGCGTTTCATCCAGGCGCTGAAATTATTGCGGGCGTAATTACCACAGGATATCCATAGCAGGCTATTTTCCGTCTGTCGGAGAATGTCGCGCCAAAGATCGGCGGTTTGTGGAGATATCTGCTCGGTGGGGTGAAAGGCCGCGAAGATCACCCGGTCTTCCGGCAGGCCCAAGTGCTGGCGCGACAGCGAAGGTGGCTGTTGTATGGGAGAACTTACGAGAAAAGTCTCCGGCAGATGGCAGATCGCCCGGCCATGGAGGCGGAGGTCTTCCTTTGGCAGAACTGCGTTGTTTGCGAGCATATAGTCGCATATCAGCCCGGTTCTTGCCCCCGGATGACCGGCCATTGCCAGATGTAGTGGTGCGATCCGGTGCCGCAGCAGATCAGGACGGCCGCCGTCGCCATGGCCAATCGGATCGATCAGGATATCGATATCAGCCGCGCGCAGGGCAGTCAAAGCCGTATCCTCACAGAGATCCTTGAGGTTGAGAGCCGTCATCTCTGCATCCAATTCGTTTTGTCCCGGCGGCTCGTTGCAAATCAGCAATACTTCGAAAGCGGCTCGGTCGTGTCGGGCGGCAAGCGACAGGGTGAGCCTGCGAAGTGGATCGTCGCTTGGCCCATCGGCGAGCAGATAGGCGAGTTTGAGTGTCTCGCCAGCTGGTTTTCTCCAGTCGCGTGAAGCTGGTCCCGGAGCTGGCAAGCCATTGTTCCAGCGGCTGTTCAAAGTCTCGTCATCACACCAACTCAGATGAGCGGTCTGGCTGTCGAGTGAATAATAGGTCTCCTCCTGCCGGTTCAGCCGATCCCGGACCGCCTGGTCGCTCATGCGCATTTCGTCGATATTGAGCGTCTGTCGCAAAGCGGTCCGATAGGTTCGCCAGGATTGGACATCAAAGGGACCGGAGCGAATAGCCCGCCTGGACGTTTCGAGGCGCTGGATTTCCAGTGCACTCGCCTTCTCAATCCCGGATCGTTCCATTTTGTCCGCGAGTGTGGTCAGGGTGAGAGCTTGATCAGGCAAAATTCTTGCCGCTTGCCGGTACAATCCTGCGGCTTCGGTGAAATGGTCGAGCTTGGCACAGCACTGCGCCATGACCAGCAAGGCTTTCGGCCCCGGAGCCGGGTCTTTGGCCAGAGCGCTTTTCAAAGCGGCATAGGCATCCGCCAGGTTTCCGGAGGCGTAAAGCGCCAATGCTGCGGCAAGATTGTCGGACATCGCGTCTGCTGTCGCTCCTGTTGATCGCCCGGCGATATACCGTTGGTCTGGCGCAGGGCTTGTCTTTCGTTCAGGCTTGCAGCATCGGACCACAAAGGGTCTGCCAGTTTTCTGTATGATGCAGGGGCACGTCATCCAGCCTGGGGAAACACTGCCTTTCTATAGGAATACCAAGTCTCGAAGATGCTGAGGCATCCTCTCCTTTAAAAATTCTGTTGCCCTGTTTTCGGAAAACCCTGCATGTCCCAGCTTTCAATTGTTGTTCCAAGCCGCCGATCGCTGGAGAAGAGCCGATTTTCCTTGGAAAGTGCGTTGATCTATGCGGAAAAGCTGGATGCCGTGCTGATCGTGTCCGACAATTCCGGCGATCCGGCCAAGGCGGAATGGCTGCAAGGCCTGGGCGCGCGCGTTCGTTACCTGCATTCCACCGCAGAAGATGCCATAGCCAATCTGGTCAACGCGCTCAACCATGTGGAGACACCGTTCCTCATGCCATTTGCCGATGATGACGCGATTTATGTTCTCGATGGCGTGCCGGTTGGCGATCTCTTTGCTTTGCCGCCAGGTGTCATCGGTTTGCGACCGCAAACGATGATATGGCGCGACGATGCGGGTGTAGCCGACGTGGTAACAGCCAATCTGGACGCGGAGACGCCATCAGAGCGAATCCAGCAGTATATCGACTCCATTGGTGGCAATAATGCTCTTTATTACAGCATTTACCGCAGCCAGCTGTTTGCCGGTATCCTGAAGATTTTCCATGACCACCATCCGACGCGGGGTGCTTATTGCGATTGGAGCTTCGTCGTGACCTTCCTGTGCTGTGGCAAGGTCCTGCACGATCCGGCCCTGATTTACTGCTACGATCTGGGGCAGTGGCAAACTTCTGCTGTGCTGGAGGCCTCGTTCGAAGCTTTGCTGTTGCAGGTCGGCCTGCCAGCAACGGCGCGCCATTATCATGAATTTCTGTTGTTTCTGGATGTACATAGCCTACTTGGCTGGCGTGACCTGCCTTTGGCCGCCCAGGACCGTGACGATGCGATCGGCGCCAATGTCCGGTTCAATTTACGGGTATTCTGCAATCGGGTGGCCCGCCAGCCGGATCTTTATCCGCAAGAGGTCAAGGATGCGGTGGCAGCACTTGGCACTGCCGCCGATCCGGAAACGCTCTTTGCGACGATCCTGCCGGTGGCCGATAGCCTTAGACCTGGTCTTGCCGAGGAGTATCGCCGGTATCGGGCGGTGATTGGCGACGTTTAGGTTCTCTGGCCATCGCGGGACCGCATGCGCTTTTCCACGCGCCGCAGGATGAGGGACAGGCCGATGGTGAGGATCAGATAAATATAGGCGACGATGGAATAGGTCTCGAAAAACCGAAAGGACCCGGAGGCATAGATCTTTCCTGCCTGGCTGATATCGGCGACGCCCAGCACCGAGACCAGTGACGAATCCTTGACCATGGCAACGAAATCATTGGAGAGCGGCGGGAAAATCACCCGTATGGCTTGAGGCAGGACCACCAGGCGAAATCGCTGCGTCCGGTTCAGCCCCAGCGATTTGGCCGCCTCGATTTGCCCCTTGTCGATGGATTCGATGCCGGCCCTGAAGATTTCGGCGATAAAGGCCGAATAGCCGATGCAAAGCGCAAAAATCGCCCGCCACATCAGCGAGACATCGCGCACCTGAAGTGGTTCCAGCCAACCGGAGGAAACAAGCGGGGCGGTGAGGGTATTATAGAGGGCAACGAAGCCGGGTGCGCCGACGAAGGCCACGTAAAACAGCAGGACCAGAACCGGAATGCCCCTGACGATCTCGATATAAAACCGGGCGGCCTGGCGCAGCACGATGCTATCGGCCATGCCCGCCAGCGCGATCAGCAGGCCAAGTATGGAGGCGAGCGCAAAACCGCTCAGCGTGACGAAAACGGTGACGCCGATACCGCGGGAGACGGTTTCGAACACCTGGGTATAGAGATCGTTGACGGCGATGGTGATGGCCAGCGCCAGCGCCAGAAGGCCAAGCGCCACCAGCCACCAGGGAAAATCCTGCTTGCTACCGTTCGGAAGGGTCTGGAAGGCCATGGAAAACTGCCTGGCCGTCAATCACCCAGCTTGTAATCGAGGAACCATTTCTTGTTCAGGGCGTCGAACGTGCCATCGGCCTTCAGGGCCGCGATGGCGGCATTGACCGGCTTGACCAGATCCGAACCCTTTGGAAAGATGAAGCCGAAATCTTCTGTGCCCAGCGGTTCGCCGATGATTTTCAAGGCACCACCGGAGGCATCGACATAGCCCTTGCCCGCCGTGCTGTCGGTCAGAACCAGATCGACATCGCCGGTCTTCAGGGCCTGCACGGTTGCGCCAAAGGTTTCAAACAGTTTGATACGCGGGTTCTGTTCGTTACCATCAAGCACTTCGTAGACAGCGGTGTAGAACGGGCTTGTGCCGGGCTGCGCGCCGATCAAGCCTTTGTCGAGGGCCATGAAGCTCTTGGCATCGGTAAAACGGGCCTCATCGCCGCGCACCAGCATCAATTGCTGCGAGCGCATATAGGGATCGGAGAAATCGACCTTCTCCTTGCGGTCTTCCTTGATGGTGATGCCGGTCATGCCGATGTTGTATTGACCGTCGGACACCGCCTGGATCATCGCATCCCAGGAGGTGTTCTGATATTCGACCTTGAAATTCAGCCGCTTGGCGATCTCGTTCATGGCGTCATATTCCCAGCCGATGGCCTTGCCGCTCTTCGGATCGACAAATTGTATCGGCGGATAGGCGTTTTCGGTCACGACGATCACCGTCTTGCCGCCAAGATCCGGCAGATCCGCAGCAAAGGCGGCGAAGGGGGCAAGCAAAAGAGCCGAAAGACCGGCGAGAACGGTGCGGCGCAAAGACATGAAAATAACTCCTGGACCATGTGGCGAGCGAACACTGTCACACATGATCCCTCCATTTCAAGGGACTTGAGGCCCGAACAGCCCTTCATCCCGGCTGCATCGTGCCGAAGGCGGAGACCAGTGCGACAGCGGCAAGACCCAGCCCACATTCCGCCAGCGTTCCGATACGGATAGCGCGGATCGCGCCTGCCGGGCTGTGATGCATGCGCGGTACGAAGACGTAGCGGTTGATGATGGCGATCATCACCATGGCGGCAACGGTACCGATCTTGACGAGCAGCAATTTCTGATAGGGCATGCTGATATCGACAGCATGGGCCCCGATGATCAGCCAGGCGTTGAGTGCGCCACTGATCAGGGTCAGGGCGACGGCGATATGGCCTATGGTGGAAAATCGCATCAGCGCCGCCAGCGCCGGCGGCCGTGCGCGCTCATCCTGCATGGCCTGTAGCAATAGCACGACCGGCGGCAAGGCTCCGAGCCAGAGGCTGGCAGCCAGAAGATGCAGGCTGTGATTGGCGCGATGCAGAAGGCCGGTCGCACCCGTCTCGGCAATCGCATGACCACTGAGGCTGAGGCTGATCAAGACCAAGGCGCCAAACAGCGTTACGGCGATGCCGCGATGACGGCGAAAGACGCAATAGACCAGCAGGAGCGCGCCAGTGAGCCCTGCCTGTAGCCCGAGCGCCGCTCCGCTTTGCGTGGCCTGGAGCAGGTCGGCGACCAGAGCCAGCGTCACCGTTTGCCAGCCATCACCGAGCAAGGCTGCCTGGGCGGCGATCTTGCCGATGCCGGCAATCACCATGAGCGCGAGCGCGAGATGGTAAAATCTGGCCAGACGGTGCTCGATATGCTTGGCAAGATCCTTGGCGACGGCAAGCAACAGAAAGCCATGCGCGCCCCAGAGGAGGAGCGCGCAGGCGTCGAACACCAGGCGGCAGAGGATGTTGACCTGTTCGGGTGTCACGGCTTGACGGTAAAGCTGGTCGTACCGTTCGACTTATGACCATCGACCGACAGAACATGCCATTCGACGCTGTAGGCGCCGGGGGCAAGCGGCTCACTGAGCGGAACGCTCAGACCCTTGCCGTCCTTGCTGACCACGGCTGCACCGGTCTTGATTTTCTGCTGTTGCGGGCCGGTGATATCGACGCCGGAAAATTTCGGCTCAAGCCCTTCGGTAAAGCTGAGGTCGATGGTTTTCGGGGCGCTGGCAATGGTCGCCTTGTCCGTCGGGGCGACGCTGGCCAGATGAGCGTGGGCCAAGGCCTGGCCGGTCAGGGCCAGGGAGGCGAAGAGGGCAAATGTGGCCAGTGTTCTGGATGTGACAGTCATGATCGTGTCCTTTGGTTTTGGGTGAGATGGATTGCTGGCGGCTTTCGGCGAGCCGCCCTTTTGAGTGTCGGTTTAGCTCAATGCCCTTTTCAACGGCCTGATCCGGCGGATCAGCACCATGTCGAGCACCAGCACGGCAATCAGCGCCGCGCCGGTCAGGGGAAACAGCAGGGAGGTGAGCAGCATGACGATGGCCCCGGTTTTCCAGAGGCGCATGTCGGCGGGATAGGCAGGCGCCATCAGCCGTGAGGCGCCTTTCGGACGGCGTATCCACCACATGACGATGCCGCTGACGCTGAGGAAAATCACCGCCAGACAGTAAACGGTGACCAGTGCCAGATTCCACAGGCCAATCGTGCCCATGTGAAAGGAAACGCCCGCCGCCATGGCCTTGCCAGCCAGACCATAGTTTTCATATTTGATATCGGCCAGCACCTTGCCGCTATAGCGGTCGATATGCACGGTGCGGTCCAACAGCGGGTTGGTGCTGTCATTGCTCATCGTGTCGCGGGAAATGCTCCAGACGCCGCTTTCATCCTTGGGGAAATTCAGCTGGAAACGGTGGTCGAAACCGATGGCCCGGGCATAGGCAATGACATTGTCCAACGTGACGGCCTCTCCATCCGGCAGTCCGGCGTGACCGGCATGAGATCCGGACATCGGCATCGGTGCCTGTTCCAATGTCCAGGGTACATCCTTGATACTGCCATGGTTCATGGCGGCATGGGTGGCGTCGGACAGCGGGGCATCGCTCCATTTGCCAATCGGGAAGGTGCTCCAGGCCTGGGTGAATTTTTCGCCCCAGACGCCCGCCCAGCTCAAGCCTGAAACCAGAAAGACCAGAAGCAGGATCGAGGCGTAAAAGCCGATGGTGCGGTGCAGGGATTTCCACAGCTGGCGGCCTCGGTCGGTAAAACGGGGGACCAGCATCTGCGAGAATCGCTCGCCCTGACGCGGCCACCACATGTAAAGCCCGGTAATGATCAGCACCACGCCGAAACCGGCGGCGATTTCGATCAGCCGGTCGCCGAGCGTGCCGATCAGCAGGTCGCTGTGAATGTTGTCGGCCAGGTCGTAAAGTCCGCTGCGGCGGCTCCACTGGCCCAGCACCTGCGCGTCATAGGGATTGACGGCGACCATCATGGACTCCTGGCCCCGATTGACCCTGAAGGCCGCCACACTTTCAGGTGTGGCTGGCGCGATATATTGCGCGATAACCCCGCCTGGAACGGCGGATAGTGCGGCGTCTGCCTGTTGCGAGACAAGCGTCTGGGCCAAGGTGGGGGTGACTGTGAAAGCCTTTTCTCCATCGCGTCCGACCAGGGTGGCGCTCCACATCATGATCAGTCCGGTGACAGCCAGCACGATCAGGAAAGGGGCGACGTAGAGCCCGGCATAGAAATGCCAGCGCCAGGCGGCAAAGTAAAATCCTCTGGTTGAGGTTGCTACCGGCTTTTCGACCGGCAGAGAGGTAATGGTGGACATGGTTGAAACCTTGGAAGGGTGCCCGATGGCTGGATTGCTAAACATGCGACGGGCGGACATGCAAAGGCATGAGATCCGGCACGACGGCACAGGCCATGGGCGTGAAATCTGATGGATCAGAGCGTTAGCCGAAGGAAGAACCCTGTTCGACCAAATCCTGCTACCGGCGATGGCCAGGCGTTCCTCGCTCCGCTGCAAGAGAGGCAGCGCGCAAGAGCGGCATGGCCGGATCAGATATCAGCCAAGGGGTGGGGCGCGGGGCGCGCTATTGGGGGGAAAGAGCCTCGCGATGTCAGGTGCTTGAACAGGCGGACTTGCCGTTTCAAGACTGGCTCGGGCCGCCACGCCAATCGTATCAGCGGGCATTGGCAAGAGGATGGAGGCGCCGATACGGCAGGCTTCGCAGCCGCTTTGGAATAGATGTCCGTGCGTTTTGCCGTGATCCTCCGGTGTAAAGGAGGTTTGGCTGGATATGCACAGGACCGGCAGCGAACCATCCGGCAGGGTATACGCGGCAAATTCCGCTGGGATTTGCGGTGTTGCAAAAGCCTGAGGGGCTTTATGGGCAAAGCCAATGGCGACAATAGCGATCATGCACCAGACGTGCACCGCCATTTGCCATGTCATCCGCCTTGCGCGCATCCGCTTTCCCTTGATCGTGCCGGTTCTTGCCGAACCGCCACAGCCTGATCAGCAGTAAGGGGGAGAATGCAATGTTTCAAGATCAATGTCTGGCAACGGCCCTGCGTCGCGTGGCCGCAGGGTTGCCCCTGCGCTGGGACTGTGCTGCCCCTGCGCTGAATGAGCGGGTGGCAACAAAAAAGGCGGCCCGAAGACCGCCTTTTGTAAAAATAATAATGCCGGACTTACTCGGCGGTGCCTTCGGCAGCCTTTGCAGCTTCGGCTTCAGCGGCGGCAGCCTTTTCGGCGGCTTCTGCTGCGGCCTTTTCAGCGGCGAGAGCCTGTGCTGCTGCAACCTTTTCAGCTTCCAGGCGGGCCTTTTCCTCGGCAAGTGCTGCGCGCTCGGCGTCGTTCAGCTTGCGGGCGCGGGTGCCGGTGTTTTCAACGATACGAGCGGATTTGCCGCGACGGTCGCGCAGGTAGTAGAGCTTGGCGCGACGGACCTTACCGCGACGAACCACTTCGACGCTTTCGACCAGCGGCGAATAGACCGGGAAAACGCGCTCGACGCCTTCGCCGTAGGAAATCTTGCGAACGGTGAAGCTTTCGTTGATGCTGCCGCCGGAGCGGGCAATGCAAACGCCTTCATAGGCCTGTACGCGGGTACGGTTGCCTTCCGTGACACGGACGTTGACGCGCAGCGTATCGCCAGGAGAAAATTCCGGCAGGGTGCGCTTGGCTTCGATCTTGGCGGCCTGTTCGGCTTCCAGCTGCTGAATGATGTTCATCGGTTTAACCTTTTCAAGTTCTTCTGAAACAGCCAGAGCGCTCATCCCTCATCCCTGGGTCATAGCCTCGGGATGACGCCTTGCGGCGGGAGCGGTTTCGCAGTTCTTTGTTTTCGGTCTTTTCAGTCTCGTTAACGGATAACACCCGTTTCCGCGCCTGCCCTTATACCAATCGGTCCTGCTTGTCATCCCTTGGCTCCAAGAATTTTGCTCGGATGATTGACTTGCGCAGGCATCGGGCTGTTGCAATAACGGCGCGGGGAGAGCCTTTCATGTCAATCGAAATCATCAGTCTGATGTTTGTCGCCGGGTTTTTCTCGGCGGTGGTCAATGCCATTGCTGGCGGCGGGACCTTCCTGACCTTCGGGGTGCTGACTTTGGCGGGTCTGCCATCGGTCACGGCCAATGCGACCTCCTCCATCATCCAGTTTCCCGGCTATATCACCTCGACGCTCGCCTATCGGCGTGAAATTGCCGCCCATTGGAAAAGTGCTGCGCTGCTGTCGATAATCTCAGCCGTGGGTTCGCTGGTCGGTGCGTTGATCCTGATCTCCCTCTCTAATCCCACTTTCAGCCGCCTGGTGCCCTGGCTGTTGCTGATGGCAACGCTGGTATTTGCGCTTGGCCCCCGGCTGAGGCGCAAGGCTGATAAGCAGCATCCCGCCAACCTGCTCGGATTGCTGCTGCAAGGCGTCACCTCCGTCTATGGCGGATTTTTCGGAGCGGGCATGGGCATCATGATGCTGGCCTCGCTGCAATTTGCCAGCGGCGGCGATTATCACCACCTGAACGCGCTGAAAAACCTGCTGGCCATCGTCATCGCTGCCATTGCCATCCTGGTGTTTGCAACGGCTGGCGCAGTGTCGTGGCTGCACGCGGGCATCATGCTGCCAGCGGCGGCATTGGGAGGCTATGCCGGTGTGCATATGGCCAAACGCGCGCCGCAGACATTGCTGCGCTGGCTGGTGATCGCCGCTGGTCTGTCGCTGGCGATCTACTACTTTTTCAAAGGCTGATTGGTGGGGGGCTGATTGGCTGGAGCCTGGGAGAGCAAATCGGGCCGCCGCTCGCGGGTCAGTGTCTCGGATTGCTCCTGGCGCCAAGCCTCGATGGCACGGTGATTGCCCGAGGTCAGCACTGCCGGGATCTCCCGGCCCTCGAAGACTTGCGGGCGGGTATAATGCGGATGTTCCAGCAATCCGCCCTCGAAGCTTTCATGCAGGCCGGACAGGTCATTGCCCATCACGCCGGGGATGATGCGCACCACGGCATCCAGAAGCGTCAGGGCCGCAGGCTCTCCGCCTGAGAGAATATAATCGCCGATGGAGACTTCCTCCAGATTGCGGGCTTCGATGACCCGCTGGTCGATACCCTCAAACCGTCCGCAGACGATCACCACGCCGCTGCCGCCAGCGATTTCGCGGACCCGTTTCTGGGTGAGCGGCCTGCCGCGTGGGCTCATCAGCAGGCGGGGGCGCCTCTCACTGCCAAGGGTGTCGTCTCCCAGGCTGTCGATGGCTCTGGCCAGCACATCCGGTTTCAGCACCATGCCTGCACCGCCACCGGCGGGCGTGTCATCAACGCTGCGGTGCTTGTCACTGGCAAAATCGCGGATCTGCACCGCCTCCATGGCCCATTGGCCGCGTTCCAGCGCCCGGCCTGCCAGCGACACGCCGAGATGCCCCGGAAACATTTCCGGGTAGAGCGTCAGCACCGTTGCCTGAAATGTCATATCAGCGGCCGCCGCTCTTCGGCTTGCCATCGGCGCTGAACGGTTCTTCGCTCCCGTCGTCCTTCAGGCCTGCTGCCTCCGGATCGATCAACAGCTTGCCTTCCTCCAGATCGATTTGCAGCACGGCGGCCTCGGAAAATGGCACAAGAACGGGGCGTTTGCCCGGTCCTTTCACTTCCAGCAGATCGCCTGCGCCGAAATCGAATACCGCCGTCACGGTGCCGTAGCTATTGCCTTCGGCATCCACCACCGCCAGACCTTCGAGGTCGGCATAGTAGAATTCATCATCATCAAGTTCTTCATCGGGCAGGGCGCTGCGCTCGATAAACAATTCCAGCCCGTTCAGGGCTTCGGCGGCATTGCGGTCATTGATGCCGCGAAAGCGCACCACGACAACGGTTTTGGCCTCACGAATATCCAGCACCTCGAAGACCCGGCCATCTGCGGCATGCAGTTTGCCGTAGTCGCCCAGCGCCATCGGGTCGGCGGTGAAGGACTTCACCCGCACTTCGCCACGGAGGCCCTGGGCGGCACCGATAACGGCCATCAGCACGGGATTTTCAAGCTTGGTCATGGCGGATGAAGGTCCTTGGCGACAGTCGGGGGCTGTTTGAAATTGGGTAGAAGCGGAAGAAGGATAAACGACAAACGGGCGACATGAAACCATGCCGCCCGTCGGTCAAATCATTTCAAACCGATTATTCAGCGGCTTCGGCAGTAGCAGCAGCCAGGGCATCAGCCTTCTGCTTCTTTTCAGCCAGACGCTCAACAGCGCGCTTGCCTGGCTTTGCCTTTTCAGGGTTGCTGCGTGCAGCGCGTTCAGCCAGGCCAGCTTCTGCAAGGAACTTCAGAACGCGGTCGGTCGGCTGTGCGCCCTTGGCAATCCATTCCTTGATACGGTCAGCGTTCAGTTCAACGCGCTTTTCATTGTCCTTGCCGAGCATTGGGTTCCAGGAACCAACCTTTTCCAGGAAACGGCCATCGCGTGGGCTGCGGGCGTCGGCGATAACGATCTGGTAGTAAGGACGCTTCTTGGAGCCGCCGCGGGCGAGACGAATCTTGAGGGACATGGGTATACTCCTTGGTTTTTAACCGGCGCGGTCTGTTGCGTCCGGTATGTTGTTGAGGCCGCCGTCAGGCGGTCTGTTCCGTTTGACTGCTATGTTCAGCCGCAATGGCTTCATGATGCCGGATAACTTCCTTGATGATGAAATTCAGGAAAGTCTCGGCAAAATCCGGGTCGAGTTGGGCGTCCTTGGCAAGCTGCCGCAAACGTTCGATCTGATATTCCTCCCGCGCCGGATCGGCGGCCGGAAGGTCGTATTTGGCTTTCAGCACGCCCACTGCCTGTGTGCAGCGGAAGCGTTCGGCCAGCATATGCACCAGTGCCGCGTCGATATTGTCAATCGACTGGCGGTAACCGGCAAGTTGCTGTCTGATGGCGGTATCAAACACGGGAAGGGACATCGGCAGCTATCCTCACTTCTTCTTTGGGAGACCAGGAAGGCCGGGAAAGCCTCCACCAAGACCGGGCAATTTTCCACCACCCAGGCCGGGAAGTCCGCCACCCATTCCACCTGCCAAGCCACCAAGGCCCGGTGGTGGCTTGATACCGGCAGCTTCAGCCTGGCGCGCCAACGCTTCCAGCTGCTTGGGGTCCATGGAGCTGAGATCCGGCATACCGCCCATTCCACCCCCCATGCCGCCCATACCCATCTTTCCGGCCAGGCCGCCCATCAGCTGCTTCATCATGCCGCCGCCCTTCTTGCCGCCCATCATTTTCATCATGTCGGCCATCTGGCGGTGCATTTTCAAAAGCTTGTTGATCTCGGACGCATCGGTGCCTGAGCCCTTGGCAATGCGCTTCTTGCGGGAATGCTTGAGAATGTCGGGATTGGTACGCTCGGCCTTGGTCATCGAGGAGATGATGGCGATCTGGCGGCCGAACATCTTGTCGTCCATTCCTGACGCCGCCATCTTGTCCTTCATTCCGGCCATGCCGGGCATCAGGCCCATAATGCCGCCCATGCCGCCCATTTTCTGCATCTGGCGGAGCTGATCGGCGAGGTCGTCGAGGTCGAACTTGCCCTTGGCCATCTTGGCGGCCATGGCGGCTGCCTTTTCGGCGTCGATATTTTCGGCGGCCTTTTCGACCAGCGAAACGATATCGCCCATGCCGAGAATACGGTCGGCGATCCGGCGTGGATGGAATTCATCCAGCTCCGTCATCTTTTCACCGACGCCGATCAGCTTGATCGGCTTGCCGGTGACGGCACGCATGGAAAGGGCAGCACCCCCACGGCCATCGCCGTCCATACGGGTCAGCACCAGGCCGGTAATGCCGACTCGCTCATCGAAATTGCGGGCCAGATTGACGGCGTCCTGACCGGTCAGTGCATCGGCGACCAGCAGAATTTCGTGCGGCTTTGCATTCTTCTTGATGTCGGCCATTTCGACCATCAAGGGCTCATCGATATGGGTCCGGCCTGCGGTGTCGAGAATGACCACGTCATGGCCGCCGAGCTTGGCGGCCTGCACGGCACGGCTGGCAATATCGGTCGGTGACTGGCCGACAATGATCGGCAGCGTATCGACGCCGGTCTGCACGCCCAATTGCCGCAATTGTTCCTGGGCGGCGGGACGGCGGGTGTCCAGCGAGGCCATCAGCACTTTCTTGCGGTCGCGGTCGGTCAACCGCTTGGCGATTTTGCCAGTCGTCGTGGTTTTACCCGAGCCCTGAAGGCCGACCATCATGATCACGACAGGGGCCGGTGCGTGCAGGTCGATGGACACGCCCTCGGCGCCCAGCATGTCGACCAATTCGTCATGGACGATCTTGACGACCATCTGGCCGGGCTTGATGGCTTTCAAAACGGCGGCGCCAACCGCCTTTTCCCGCACCTTGTCGGTGAAGCTGCGCACCACTTCCAGAGCGACGTCGGCTTCCAGCAGGGCGCGGCGAACCTCCCGCAGGGCGGCGGAAACATCAGCTTCCGACAACGCGCCACGGCCGGTCAGTCCATTCAAGATGGAGCCAAGGCGGTCCTGCAGGTTCTCAAACATCGCATCATCCTCATGGGTTGGGTTGCCCCAAACCTCGGGTTTTCCTGTGCCAAAAACAAGACGCAAAGCCAAAAATCACCCGAGGGCGCATCGCGCTGTCGGGTGTTGACCTCCGGGAACTCTTTATACCTTTACGGGTCCCGGTCGGCGGCTCGGAGTCATGTCTCGTCGCAGATTTAGGAGGGGTAAACAGCAAAATGCCGCAGGAGTCAAGAATGCTTTGCCTTGAGCAGTGCGGGGGAGGGCCTTGGTGCCTTACTGTTTTGCATAACGCTCGCTGTACTCGGCCTCATAGAAGGCCAGCCTGTCATGCCATTGCATGATCGACTGGCCATCTCCGCCTGCATTTGCCTGGTTTGCGAGTTTCTGAACCCATTGTCCGGCCTCCTGCGAGAATTCGTAGACGGTAAGATCGTGTTCCTCGAGAACCTTTTGCGGGTCGATGCCGAATTTGACAGCCGCTTGCAGGTGGCCTTGAACTCTCGCATAGTCTTCAAAGGTCGCAAGCTTGCCTTTCTGTGCCACCTGCATCGGGGCCTTTGCAAAGCGACCGCTATTGGGATTGGCAAAGGCCTCGCCATAGAGACGGGAGAATTCGCGTTGCGGGTCGGGCGATTCTTTCCACGCCTTGGTAAAACCGGCATCGATTTCCTGAAATTGGGCATCGGTCACGCCCAGTATTTTCTCAATCTCGCTTTTGTCCATATTGTCGGCGATACGGGCGTTGGCTGCCGCCCATTCTTCAAAGGTCACGCCGTGAATAGGGGCAGGGATATTTTGCGCCCATGTCGGCAGGGCAAAAACAAAAGCCCAGGACGTAATCAGTACCGCTATTTTTATCAAATACATCCATATGTCCTATTTGCCAAAAAACGGTTGTAATCCATATCTAGGTGATCGTGACTTTCTGGGAAGTCATCGATTTAACAATTGAAGATGTCATGACAAAAAATCCCTATTATCGCGGTCCCGTTTCCGACCATTTCGATGGAACCCGTTTTTTCAATCCTGGCGGTATCGTACCCTTCGGCTTTACCGCCGTTATGCGCTGGAAGCTCAAAGGTCAGCGCGCCATCTGGCCCAAAGCTGTCGCGTTGCCGGAAGGTCAGGCTCGGCCTCTGCCGCGTGTCGAGGGCAAAGATCTGCGGGTGACGATGATCGGCCATGCCTCGATGCTGATCCAGGTTGGCGGGCTCAATATTCTGACCGATCCTGTGTGGTCCGACCGGGCCAGCCCGGTGGCATTTGCCGGACCGAAACGAGCGATTGCTCCTGGCGTCCGGCTGAATGACCTGCCGCCCATCGATGTGGTGCTGATCACCCATAATCATTACGACCATCTCGACGGAAAGACGCTGGCGCGCCTGCATCACGCATTCGCGCCGCATTTCGTCACGCCATTGGGCAATGATGTCACCATTCGCCGTGCCGTGCCTCTGGCCCATGTCAGCGTGCTGGATTGGGGGCAGCATCTGGCGGTCAGCGCCGATACCCGTGTCACAGCAGAACCCTGCCATCATTGGTCAGCGCGGGGCGCAAGAGATCGGCGCATGGCGCTATGGGCGGCCTTTGTGCTCGAAACACCTGCCGGCAAGATCTACCATATCGGCGATACCGGCTTTCACGATGGCATCAATTACCGGGCAGCGGCTCGGAAATATGGAGGATTCCGGCTGGCTAACCTGCCGATCGGCGCCTATGAGCCGCGCTGGTTCATGCGCGGCCAGCATCAAAACCCGCAGGAGGCGGTGGAGGGGTTTACGCTCTGCAATGCCTCTTTTGCTGTCGGCCATCATTTTGGAACGTTCCAGCTGACCGACGAGCCGATGACGGAGCCGGCTGACCATCTGGTCGCCGCGTTGAAAGCGGCGGGCATTGCGCCCGAACGGTTCCGGCCTTTGCGGGCTGGCCAGGTGTTTGATGTGCCTGCTGGTTGAGCCCTGCTGCCACTGGTAATTCCAGTGAAATTGCGCCATATAGCGCTCAACAACCGCAGGACAGGAAGGCTATGGGCAATCGGGTCGAATTCGCGAAAATGAACGGGCTTGGCAACAAGATCCTGGTCGTCGACATGCGTGGCCGCACCGACCGGGTCACGCCGCAGGCGGCCATTGCGCTGGCGGGTGACGCTGAAACCCATTTCGACCAGATCATGGCGATCCATGATCCGAAGCTGGCGGGTACCTTCGCCTATATCGACATTATCAATTGCGATGGCACGCTGGCGCAGGCCTGCGGCAATGGTACGCGCTGCGTGGTGCAGGCCCTGTCGGCGGAAACCGGTCTGAAGGCTTTCACCTTCCAGACGCTGGCTGGCATTCTCAATGCTGTCGAGCATGAAGACGGCTCGGTGTCCGTGGATATGGGGGTTCCGGTGTTCGACTGGAACCGCATCCCGCTGTCGGAAGAGTTTCACGATACCAGCCGGATCGAATTGCAGATCGGGCCGATTGATGCCCCGGTGCTGCATTCGCCTGCCGTGATGTCGATGGGCAATCCACATGCGGTGTTCTGGGTGGACCGCGACCCGATGTCCTATGATCTGGAACGGTTCGGGCCGCTGCTGGAAAACCATCCGCTGTTTCCCGAAAAGGCCAATATTACCCTGGCGCAAGTGACCTCCAGGACTGCGATGACGACCCGCACCTGGGAGCGCGGTGCCGGGCTGACGCTGGCTTGCGGTTCCGCCGCCTGCGCCGCCGGGGTTTCCGCTGCGCGCACCGGGCGCGCCGAGCGCAAGGTGACGATCACCGTCGCCTCCAGCCCCAACCGCCAGGCGCTCGACATCGAATGGCGCGAGCGGGACGGGCATGTGATCATGACGGGTGCGGCAGAATGGGAATGGGCTGGACAGCTCAATCCGCAGACCGGCGACTGGCAGCGCGAGCAGCAGGCGGGCCAAGAGGCCTCGGTCTCGTGAGCGACATAAACGTCATCACCTTCGGCTGCCGCCTCAATACCTACGAATCGGAAGTGATGAAGGCGGAGGCCGAAAAGGCGGGCCTTGATCAGGCCATTCTGGTCAATACCTGTGCGGTGACGGGCGAAGCGGTGCGCCAGGCTCGCCAAGCCATTCGCCGCGCCCGGCGTGAAAACCCGCAAGCGCGGATTATTGTTACCGGCTGTGCCGCCCAGACCGATGCCGCAGGCTTTGCTGCCATGCCGGAAGTGGATCTGGTGCTGGGCAATGAGGAAAAGCTGAAGGCTGAACATTACCGGGCATTGCCCGACTTCGGCGTGGCTGCGGCAGAAAAGCTGCGGGTCAACGACATCATGAGCGTGACGGAGACCGCGCCGCAGATGGTCAGCCATATCGATGGCCATGTGCGTGGTTTCCTTCAGGTGCAGAACGGTTGCGACCATCGCTGCACCTTCTGCATCATCCCCTATGGGCGCGGCAATTCGCGCTCCGTGCCGATGGGGGCCGTGGTGGAACAGGCCCGCAAGCTGGTGGAAAACGGCTACCGCGAAGTGGTGCTGACCGGCGTGGATGCCACCAGCTATGGCGCCGATCTGCCTGGCCAGCCCAGCCTGGGCCTGCTGGCCAAGACGCTGTTGAAACAGGTGCCTGACATTCTGCGTCTGCGGCTGTCCTCCATCGATAGTATCGAGGTTGACCGCCATCTGATCGACCTGATCGCCGAAGAGCCGCGTTTCATGCCGCATCTGCACCTGTCTTTGCAGCATGGTGACGACATGATCCTGAAGCGGATGAAGCGCCGCCATTCACGGGCGGATGCCTTGGGGTTTGCGACACAGGTCCGCGCCCTGCGGCCCGATTTCAGCTTCGGTGCCGACATGATTGCAGGGTTCCCGACCGAAACCGAGGAGATGGCGGCAAATTCTGCCTTGTTGGCGCAAGAGATCGGCATCGCCCATCTGCATGTCTTTCCCTATAGTCCACGGCCCGGCACACCGGCCGCCCGGATGCCGCAACTGGACCGCGCTTTGGTGAAAGCGCGTGCCGCCAGCCTTCGTGCGGTTGCCGAACAGCTGCATCATGCCCATCTTGAACACATGGTCGGCTCACAGCAAAAGCTGCTGGTGGAGCGCAACGAAATGGCGCATACGCAGGACTTCACCCTCGTGGCCGCTCCGGGCCATCTGCCGGGTGCCCTTGTGGATGCGGTGATCGGCGGTCACAATGGACGTCATCTGATTATTGAACAGTCAGCCGCCGCAGCGGCCTGAACGTCGAAAAGCAAAGAACATCATGGCGCTTGGATTCATCAAAAAAGTCTTCACCTTTGGCAGGGACAAGCCAAGCGAAACAGGTGTGCCAAGTGAAACAGGTGTGCAAAGCGAAACAGGTGTAGATGCCGGGCTTTCCACTGAGGAAAAAGCCGCCATTGCCGCCGAGAGCGAGCCGCATGACCGTGTGGAGCAATTGCCACTGGCCGAAGATCCTGTTCTGGCCGAGGAAATCGAGACGGCAGGCGGACCCTCCGATGATCTGGTCGAAGATCAGGCTGATGAAGATGATGTGACGGCGGATGACTTGAGCCTCTTGCCGCTCTCGCTGCTGGAAGCCGAAGAGGCTGCTCAAGAACACGCATCTGACGCGACGCCTTCCTTCGACGAGTTGCTCGACGAGGCGGAAGGTGCTGCGCCCGGCACCGAAATTGCGCTGCCCAAGGGGTTTTCGACTGTGGTCGAGCCTGAGCCTGAGCCGGAAACGCCTGAGGTGAAGCAGAGTTGGTTCCAACGCCTCAAAGCCGGGTTGTTTCGCACCTCTTCGCAGCTCACCGGCCAGATCTCAGCACTTTTCACCAAGCGCAAGCTGGACGAAGAGACGCTGGAAGAGCTGGAAGATCTGCTGATTCAGGCCGATCTCGGCGTCGAGACTGCCATGCGGGTGACGGCGACGCTGTCGTCCGAGCGCTATGGCAAGGATGTGACCGGCGAGGACGTGACGCGGATCATGGCGGCTGAAATCGTCAAGGTGTTGAAGCCGGTGGCAAAGCCGCTGGCACTGGATCTCAATCACAAACCGCATGTCATTCTCGTTGTCGGCGTCAACGGCACGGGCAAGACCACGACCATCGGCAAGCTTGCTGCCAAATTGTCCGGCTCCGGGCTAAAGGTCATGCTGGCGGCGGGCGATACGTTTCGGGCGGCGGCCATCGAGCAGCTGAAAATCTGGGCAGACCGCACCGGCTCCACCTTTATCGGCACCAAGCTGGGCGCCGATGCGGCGGGGCTGGCCTATGATGCTTTTGAGAAGGCCAGGGCTGAGAAATCCGACGTGCTGATTATCGATACGGCAGGTCGCTTGCAGAATAAGACAGAGTTGATGGACGAGCTGGAAAAGATCGTTCGGGTTCTCTCCAAGCTTGACCCGGATGCGCCGCATACCGTGTTGCAGACGCTGGATGCGACCACCGGCCAGAACGCCATGAACCAGGTGGAGATTTTCCGCAATGTCGCCGGTGTCAACGGCCTGATCATGACCAAGCTGGATGGTACGGCGCGCGGCGGTATTCTGGTCGCCATCGCCGCCAAGCATAAATTACCGGTCTATTTCATTGGCGTTGGCGAAGGCGTCGATGATCTCGAACCCTTCGAGGCCGAGGATTTTGCCCGTGCCATTGCCGGTTTTGGCCCCTCAAGCTAAAGCACCCACCTTTAAATTCGACGCAATTTCACGTTAATCACCGTATTGAGCCCAAAGAGCAAAGCAGGATACCATGACAGCAGGAAACGCAGGCCAGCAACCGAGTGCGGCAGAACAGCATCACCCCTTGCTGAAGCTGGCCTTGGAGCTTGGCCCTCTGCTGGTGTTCTTCTTCGGCAATCTGCGCGGCGAATGGCTGGCGGCGCATTTTCCGGCTCTGACCGCCATCGGCGGACCGCTGTTGATTGCGACAGCGCTGTTCATGGTCGCCACCGTGCTGGCGCTTGTCGTGTCCAAGATCGTCTTCAAGCACTTGCCGATCATGCCTTTTGTGTCCGGCGTGGTGGTGCTGGTCTTCGGCTCGCTGTCAATCTGGCTCCAGGACGACACATTCATCAAGATGAAGCCGACCATCGTCAATGCACTGTTCGGCCTGGTGCTGCTTGGCGGATTGCTGTTCGGGAAATCCTTGCTCGGCTATGTCTTCAACGCCGCCTTTCAGCTCGATGACGAGGGCTGGCGTAAACTGACGCTGCGCTGGGGTATTTTCTTCCTGTTCCTGTCGGTGTTGAACGAGGTGGTTTGGCGTAATTTCACCAATGCTGTCTGGGTGAATTTCAAGGTCTGGGGCACGATGCCGATCACCATTCTGTTCACGCTGGCGCAGATGCCGCTGATCATGCGCCATTCCCTTGAAAACAAGGCGGAAGAGGGCGGCAAGTGACGGCTGTGGCGGGAGCGCCGAAAACCCATCACCCCGCCTCGTTCTGGCTGGTGGTTCCCGTCATCATTCTGGCCGTGCAGATCTTGGCCGAGCATTTTATGGGCCGGATCTGGATCTGCTCCTGCGGATATGTGAAATTGTTCGAGGCGGGCGTGAATACGCCGGGCAATTCCCAACACCTGGCGGACTGGTACACGCCCTCGCATATCATCCACGGATTCCTGTTTTACGGTCTCGGCTGGCTGGTGCTGCGGCGCGGGTCGTTCGGTCAGCGGCTGACACTGGCCACCCTGATCGAGGCCGGTTGGGAATTATTGGAAAATTCGCCCATCATCATCAACCGTTACCGCGCCGCCACCATGGCGGTAGGCTATGAAGGTGACAGCATCCTGAATTCGGCGATGGATACCGTTTTCATGGCTCTCGGCTTCCTGTTTGCGGCCCGTGTGCCGGTGTGGCTGACGATTGTCGTTGCCGTGTTTTTCGAGTTGCTGACGGGGTATCTGATCCGCGACAATCTAACGCTCAATGTCATCATGCTGGTCTGGCCGGTGGATGCGATCAAGGCCTGGCAGGCGGCTCTGTAATGGCTTTGACGGCAAGCGCCCTGTCAATAGCCGGGTAAAGACCCTTTTCTATCGACTGCGCATCGAAAGGCCCGACCCGCTTGTAAACAATCGTGCCATCCGGCGCGACGAGATAGCTTTCCGGGATGCCGTAGACGCCCCAGTCAATTGCCGCCTTGCCGTTCGGGTCGATGCCGATGGCCTTATAGGGATTGCCAAGTTCGCCCAAAAACCTCAGCGCGTTGTCGCTCTTGTCCTTGTAGTTGATGGCGACGATCTGGATGCGGGGGTCATTGCTCAACTGTTTCAGCAATGGATGCTCGTCCCGGCAGGGGACACACCAGGAGGCAAACACATTGACCAGCGTCAGCTTGCCCGTGATGGCGGAAGAGGTCAGCGCCGGAAGGTTGGAGCCCTCCAGCGGTGGCAGGTTCAAGGTGGGCGCCTTGGTGCCGATCAGTGCGGAGGGAATATCGCTGACATTCTTGCCGTTGAAATCCTGATCATAGAGCATCTTGCCCGCTGTTCCCGCGATCACCGCAAAAACCGCAAGCGGAATGGCCGCCAGCAGGTAACGGGAGAACCCGCGCTTTTCAGCGGTTTCCAGCCTGTTCTCAGCCATCAGAGCGCCTTTTCTGTCGATGTGTCGGAGCGGCGGCGGATGCCTGCCGCCTCCAGCGCCTTCAGCTCTTTCTGACGGGCGCGGCCTTCCAGCCAGATCCAGACGACCATAAACAGGATGGCAGCAGCGGTCAGCCCGTAGGCGGTGCCAATATAGAAGGCATATTTCATGATGCACTCTCCTGCGAGGCGACCCGGGCGGCAAGCCGACGCTGGGCCATGATTCGCCGCCGCCAGATCTCGTTGCGCATCGCCATCAGATGCAGGGTGAAGAACAGCAGCGTGAAGGCCACGGCCATGATCAGCAGTGGCCGCAGAAACTCCGGATCGACGCTTGGGCCGCCAAGCTTCATGATGCTGGCAGGCTGGTGCAGCGTATTCCACCATTCCACGGAAAACTTGATGATCGGAATATTGACGAAGCCGACCAGGATCAGCACCGAACTGATCCGCGCCGATTTTGACGGATCGTCCATGGCCCGGTTGAGGGCGATCAGGCCCAGATACATCAGGAACAGAATGAACACCGAAGTCAGTCGGGCATCGCCCCAGGCCCACCATGTTCCCCACATGGGCCGACCCCAGAGCGAGCCGGTGACCAGCGCGATGAAGGTAAAGGCCGCTCCCAGCGGGGCTGCGGCCCGATGGCTGACATCGGCCAGCGGATGACGCCAGACCAGCGTGCCGATGGCGGAGATCGCCATCACCGAATAGCACATCATCGCCAACCAGGCGGCGGGCACGTGGATATACATGATCCGCACCGTGTCGCCCTGCTGGTAATCGCCCTCGGTGGTGAAGGCGAGCGTCAGGCCGACGGCCAGCAGAATAATGGTTATTGCCGTCATCCACGGCAGAACACGCGCCACCAGCGCCAGAAACCGGGTGGGGTTGGCCAGCGCGTTTAATCGGGCAGTAAGCTTGGTCGAAGCAAGGCTGTTGTCGGTCATGCTGCTTTCTACCCTGAGGATGGTGTTGCTGCAATTGATCGCAATCAATTGAAGATGGTCAAGAACGATCAATCCGCTGTGTTTCTAAGCGCCAACGCGGCTGCCGATGGCCCGATGACTGCGAAGAATAACGTCAGTGCCGATAGAAACAGAAAGGGCGGCAGGAAAGGCGCCGGGTCTTCCACGGCAGCATAGGAGGCGCTGACACCGAAAATCAGCACCGGAATGGCCAGTGGCAGAACCAGGATCGACACCAGCAGCCCACCACGCGGCAGGGCCACGGCGACGGCTGCCCCGGCAGCGCCGATGAAGGTGAGGGCGGGAGAGCCAACCAGTAGCGTCAGCATCACCGCCCCGATGGCCATTTCGCTCATATTCATGAAAAGGCCGAGCAGCGGCGACGCGATCACCAGCGGCAGACTGGTCGCCGTCCAATGGGCCAGGCATTTGACGAAGACGGTCAGCACCAGCGGGGTGTCCTGCATCAGCAGCAGATCCAGCGAGCCATCATCCCGGTCGGCCTGAAACAACCGGTCGAGGCCGAGCAGCGCCGACAGCAGCGCGCCGATCCAGACAATGGCCGGGCCGATGCGGGCCAGCAGGTTCATATCCGGCCCGACGCCAAAGGGAATGACGGCAACCACGGTCAGGAAAAACAGCACGCCGATCAGCGCGCCGCCGCCCGCCCTGACCGACAGTTTCAAGTCGCGCAGGAAAAGAGCGATCACGCCGCATCCTCCAGATCGGCGTAGTCGAAGCCCTTCATTTCCAACAGATTCGGGCTGTCCAACCCCAGGGGCTGGTGGGTGGCGGCCAGTACCATGCCGCCTTGGGCCAGATGGGCGCGAATCAGGCTTGAAAACATCTCATCGGCTTTGACATCCAATGCCGCCGTCGGCTCATCGAGAATCCAGATCGGGCGGTAGGACACCAGCAGCCGGGCCATGGCAAAGCGCCGCTGCTGCCCGGCAGAAAGATAGCCATAGGGCAGGTGGGTGATGCCGCCCAGGCCAACCTGATCGGCAGCCTCTTCAATGGAGATGCCCGCACCGCCTTGGGCCTGTCCGAGAAATGCTTTCCAGAACTCCAGATTTTCGGCCACCGTCAGTTCCGCCTTCATGCCGTTGCGATGGCCGAGGTAATGGCTGACCTCGCGGGGTGGTCGTGGCTCGGTGCCGGGTGATTCGAACAGGACAGAGCCGCGCTCTGGCCGGATGAAGCCAGCGATGACCCGCAACAGGGTGGATTTTCCCGATCCGTTGCGACCGGTCAGGACCAGCGCTTCGCCGCTTTGCAGCGTGAAGGAGACGTTGCGAAACAACAGATCCTCGCCGCGTTTCGCCGCCAGTTCCAGGGCATTTAGCCGGGTGATTTCCCCTTTGTTTAGCAAAGCTTATCGCCTTTAAAAAATTGTGCCATTTGGCCTTCTACACTCTGGAACAGTTCTTGGAAATTCTCTATAAGACCTGCAACCACGCCAGCGACCGGCGTGTCCATCATCCTAGCGCCGAACTTGAATGTTGCGTAAAGCGATTTTCACGGGCGGACAGCGGAAATGGTCGCACCCGCATCCTGATGTGCATGTAGTGCATAGGCGTCCGCACGTATGTGTTGGCTATCAGTATCAGCGGGGTTCTATCCGTGTCCAAATCGCTTGACAGTTTCAATTGCCGGTCGACGCTTTCCGTCGATGGCAAGGATTATGTCTATTACAGTATCCCCAAGGCCGAGGCCAATGGCCTGACCGGCGTTTCCAAGCTGCCCTATTCCATGAAGGTGCTGCTGGAAAACCTGCTGCGCAACGAAGACGGCCGCTCCGTCACCAAGGCCGACATTGAAAACGTCGCCGCCTGGCTGGTTGACAAGGGTACGGCTGAAAACGAAATCGCCTATCGTCCGGCCCGCGTGCTGATGCAGGACTTCACCGGCGTTCCCGCCGTGGTCGATCTGGCTGCCATGCGCGATGCCATGGTGTCGCTGGGCGGCGATCCGGAAAAGATCAACCCGCTGGTTCCCGTTGACCTCGTCATCGACCACTCGGTCATCGTCGATGAGTTCGGCACGCCAACCGCTTTCGCCCGCAACGTTGAGTTGGAATATGAGCGCAACGGCGAGCGTTACCGCTTCCTCAAGTGGGGCCAGCAGGCGTTCAAGAATTTCCGCGTTGTTCCTCCTGGTACCGGCATCTGTCACCAGGTCAATCTCGAATATCTCGGCCAGACCGTCTGGACCAAGGACGAAGACGGCGAAACCACCGCTTATCCCGATACCTGCGTTGGCACCGACAGCCACACGACCATGATCAATGGTCTGGGCGTTCTGGGCTGGGGCGTGGGCGGTATCGAAGCTGAAGCGGCCATGCTTGGCCAGCCGGTTTCCATGCTTCTGCCTGAAGTCATCGGCTTCAAGCTGACTGGCAAGGTCAAGGAAGGCGTCACCGCCACCGACCTCGTGCTGACTGTCGTGCAGATGCTGCGCAAGAAGGGCGTTGTCTCCAAGTTCGTTGAATTCTATGGCCCCGGCCTGGATTCTATGTCGCTGGCCGACCGTGCCACCATCGGCAATATGGGTCCGGAATATGGCGCGACCTGCGGCTTCTTCCCGGTCGATGGCGAAACCATCAACTACCTCACCATGTCTGGCCGCACCAAGGACCGGATTGCACTGGTCGAAGCCTATTCCAAGGCGCAGGGCATGTGGCGCGATGGCGACGGCTCGGATCTGGTCTTCACCGACACGCTTGAACTCGAACTCAGCGATGTTGTGCCGTCCATGGCCGGTCCAAAGCGTCCGGAAGGCCGTTTGGCGCTGGAAACCATTGCACCAAACTTCGCAACCGCTCTGGAAGGCGATTACAAGAAGCCCGGCCAGCTGACTAACCGTTACGCGGTTGAAGGCACCGACTTCGACCTCGGCCATGGCGATGTGGCGATTGCCGCCATCACCTCCTGCACCAACACCTCCAACCCGAGCGTGTTGATTGCCGCTGGCCTGCTGGCCCGCAATGCTGTTGCCAAGGGTCTGAAGTCCAAGCCTTGGGTCAAGACCTCGCTGGCACCGGGAAGCCAAGTTGTTGGCGAATACCTGTCCAAGTCCGGCTTGCAGGTTTCTCTGGATGCACTCGGCTTCAACCTCGTTGGTTTCGGCTGCACCACTTGCATCGGTAACTCTGGCCCGCTGCCAGCGCCGATCTCCAAGACCATCAACGACAAGGGCCTGATCACCGCTGGCGTATTGTCGGGCAACCGTAACTTTGAAGGCCGTATCTCGCCGGACGTTCAGGCCAACTATCTGGCATCTCCGCCGCTGGTTGTTGCTTACGCGCTGGCCGGTTCGGTTCAGAAGGACCTGACCACCGAGCCTCTGGGCGAAGATCAGGACGGCAATCCCGTGTTCCTTCGGGATATCTGGCCGACCTCCAAGGAAATCCAGGAATTCATCCTGAAATACGTCACGCGCGAGCTGTATGAAAGCAAGTATGCGGACGTGTTCAAGGGTGATGAAAACTGGCAGGCCGTGCAGATCCCTGCTGGCCAGACCTATGCCTGGGACGACAACTCGACCTATGTGCAGAACCCGCCTTACTTCGTGGGTATGGGCAAGAGCGGCTCTGGTCTCAAGAACATCACCAATGCGCGCGTCCTTGGTCTGTTTGGCGACAAGATCACCACCGACCATATCTCGCCGGCTGGCTCCATCAAGGCGGCGTCGCCGGCTGGCGCCTATCTGCTGGACCATGGCGTTGGCGTGGCGGACTTCAACCAGTACGGCACCCGTCGCGGCAATCACGAAGTGATGATGCGCGGTACCTTCGCCAATATCCGCATCCGTAACCACATGCTCGGCCCGAACGGCAAGGAAGGTGGCTACACCATCCATTATCCGTCCAAGGAAGAGATGTCGATTTACGATGCGGCCATGCAGTACAAGGCCGAGGGCGTTCCGCTGGTGATCTTTGCAGGCGTCGAATACGGCAACGGTTCCTCGCGTGACTGGGCTGCCAAGGGCACCAACCTGCTCGGCGTGCGCGCCGTGATCGCCCAGTCGTTCGAGCGTATCCACCGCTCCAACCTGGTCGGCATGGGTATCGTACCTTTCTGCTTCGAGGACGGCACCACTTGGGCCAGCCTCAACCTGAAGGGCGACGAAACCGTGACGATCGAAGGCCTCGAAGGCGAGATCAAGCCACGCGAGAAGAAGATCGCCAAGATCACCTATGCCGATGGCACAGTGAAGGATCTGCCGCTGATCTGCCGCATCGATACGCTTGACGAAGTGACCTACGTGAACAACGGTGGCATCTTGCAGACCGTTCTGCGCGATCTGGCCGCTTAATCCGGTCGATTCCTATTGAAAATAACAGCCGCCGGCGCAAATGCCGGCGGCTTTTTTGTTTTCTCTTCGCTTCAAGGTTGCTCTCACCCCAACGTGACTTGGTGTTGAAGTAGGTCCTGTTTATCCTCTCAATCCATGAGCAGACAGATCAGCGGTGTGGCGATGCTTAAGACCAGGTTCATGTGACCGGTTTAAACTGCTTTGACATGTTCATGCAGTATGGACAGCGTAAGCCGGGCCGGCTGCAAGGACTTGCTGCAAAGGGGCGGCGGAACCGAGCAGCATCGGGTTAGCGGCTCTAGACGCTTGGACTGCGATCATCGGCGCGATGCCGTGCTATTGTGGCCGGGCTTTAAGAGTTGAATAAAGGGGAGGGTTGAAAAATGGGGCAGTATCGGTGGTTTCGATGAAGGTTACGGCAATCCCTGGAAAAGGCCTCCTTATGGCCCTGATGATGTGCCTGGCAGGGGCCTCAACCGTCAAGGCTGAGGACGCGCGTTTGCCAAAGGGGGTTGTCGAGCTTTTTACGTCGCAGGGCTGCGTGTCCTGCCCACCCGCCGACCGTGCTTTTGAAGCGCTCGCCAAACAGCCTGACGTGATCGCACTGGCCTACCATGTCGATTACTGGAACTACCGCGGTTGGACCGATACGCTCGGGTCCCCTGGCAATACCGCCCGCCAATATGCTTATGCGCGAAGCTTTGGTAGGAGCGGTGTCTATACGCCCCAGGCTGTGGTCAATGGCACGATGCAGATGAAGGGCACCGATGCGACGACGCTTTCGGGAAAACTGGATGGGCTGCGGGCCAGTGGCAATGGCCTGTCGGTCAAGGTCGATGCAGCCATCCAAGGCGACGCACTGTCGGTGTCGATCGGGAGTGGGCAAGGCCGCGCCGATGTGGTCGTCGTCTATTTCAAGCGTCGAAAAGATGTCGAGGTTCTAAAGGGTGAAAACAAGGGTCAGCGCATGACCTATTGGAACAGCGTCAGCGACATCCAATCTGTTGGCATGTGGCATGGCGATAGTTTGAAACTGACCCTGCCATCCAAGGTCCTGCGCAGCAATGATTGTGATGGATTTGCAGTCTTGCTTCAGTCTTCGACGCAAAATGGAGAGCCTGGCCGTATCGTCGGGGCAGCGATGGTAATGGCTCAATCCGCAGGAAATGAGAGCGCTAAGCAACTCAATCCATGATCGGCAGACAATCCGCACGCATAGGATCACATGTGTCACATGCAATCCTGTGGCTTCAGCGGGTCCGGCCGGGAACATTGGGGGGCTGGGGGTAAGGGGTCAATGCGCCAGACCGGACCCTTGACGCTGACGCGTCAACTGAAGACGGTGCAATCTCGTCTGCAATTGGGGCGCTGTTTTGACCGAAATACGGCGAAGGAAAAAAACCTTCCGAAATGGTGCAGGTTGAGCTTTTTGGCGCAAACGGCTTACGCAGTTACGCTCTTGCAATTTGATGCCTGTCAGGCAAACTGTCACCGGCTTGTCATGAAAAGCACGAAGGAGCCCCAATGACCGATCAGCCGGATTTACCTCGTGAAGTCCCGCCCGTCACTCCTGAAACTGGCCAGCGCCCTGGCAACAGATCTTCTCCCGTGGTGGATCTTAGGGATTACAAGCAGAATCTCGATCCGCTGCCGGTCACTTTTCATCGTACGGAATTGGACGCGATCTTATGGGTCTATGGCCGAATGGTCGGGGAAGGCGAGTGGCGCGATTACGCGCTCGACCATCTGAAAGACAAGGCGGTGTTTTCCGTTTTCAAGCGCTCTGGTGAAATGCCCCTGTATCGGATCGAGAAAAATCCGAAGCTTGCGGCAAAGCAGGGGGCTTTTTCGGTGGTCAATACCCACGGAATGATTTTGAAACGTGGGCATGACCTGCGTCAGGTGCTGAAAGTGTTCGACAAAGTTTTGAAACTGGTCGAGTAGAGCGTCCTCACCCTTTGAACAGGCTGCCGGGATAGGTTTTTTCGTCGGGCAGGGTTTGGTTACCCTCGCCAAGCGCGCGTTGCATGAAAACGGTGTCGAGCCAGGTTCCGTGTTTGAAGCCGGAGCCATCGATACCTCCGGCATGGTAAAATCCCAGACTGCGGTGGACGCCGATCGAGGCGGGATTAGCGCCGCCGATCACGGCGATCATCTGCCGGAAACCCAGTGCCGTGCATTGCGCCACAAGATCGGCCAACAGCGCCTTGCCGATCCCCTTGCCCTGGGCTGCCTCTGCCAGATAAATCGAATCCTCCACCAGAAAGCGATAGGCGGGTCGAGTGCGAAAGGCCGAGGCATAGGCATAGCCGAGCAGGCTGCCGTCACCATCCTCCGCGACGATATAGGGATAGGATTGAGAGGTAATCGTTTCCATCCGGTGCGCCATCTCAGCCTCGTCGGGTGGCGTGATTTCATAGCTTGCCTTTCCGGTCAGAATGGCATGCCTGTAAATCTTGGTGATGCGGGGGATGTCGGCTGGGGTGGCTGCGCGGATTTGCACGGGCATGGGACTTTCTACGCTGAGAAACAGTGTAGATTCCCGTCTTGCATAGCCAGACGCTTCCGGCAAGACGGCGCATGAAAAAGGGCGACCCGAAGGCCGCCCTAATGTGATCCTGTTGCTGGTATCCGCCGGTTAGCGACGGTCGCCCATGAAGCGCAGCATGAACAGGAACAGGTTGATGAAGTCGAGGTAAAGGGTCAGCGCACCCAGGATAGCCTTGCGGCCAGCCGTATCGGCACCATCCTGCTCGAAATACATTTCCTTGATCTTCTGCGTGTCGTAGGCGGTCAGGCCTGCGAAGATAACGACGCCGATAGCCGAAACAGCAAAGGCGAGCGCCGAGGACTGCAGGAAGATGTTGACCAGCGAAGCGATGATCAGGCCGAACAGGCCCATGATCAGGAACGAACCCATCGCGCTCAGGCTACGCTTGGTGGTGTAGCCATACAGCGACAGGGCGCCGAACGAAGCAGCCGTGACGAAGAAGGTCTGCACCACGCTCTGGCCGGTATAGATCAGCAGGATAGACGACAGCGACAGGCCGACCAGACCGGCATAGACCAGGAAGGTGGTGCGGGCCGCCGATACGCTCATCGACTGGATCTTGAAGCTCAGGAAAAATACCAGACCGATAGGAGCCAGCATGATCACCCACTTCAGCGGGCTACCGTAAATGGCAGCGCCAAGGCTGGTGAGCAAAATGCCGTTGCCGAACTGTCCGACGGCCTGCGATGGGTCGGTCGTGGTGGCAAGCATGGCGATCACGTAAGCCGCAACGCCGGTAATCGCCAGTCCAAGACCCATCAGGTTATAGACCTTCAGCATGTAGCTGCGCAGGCCTTGGTCGATCATCTCGGCCGAACCTACCCCAGTACGCGCCTGATAATTGCGAAAATCAGACATGGTTTCCTCTCATTAAGCCCCGGATTGTTCACGGTGCGGGACAGTGTCCCAAGCGCCGCTGCGGGGCTCCAGCATGCGTAGCGTCAATATGGGAGCAATAACGCTATAGAACAAGGGCTTTTGCGTTAAACCTCGGTAATGTAGCCCATGGTCATCCAGTTCGGTTAACGGCCAAGGCCCCATCCCTGTCAGAGTTCTCGCAGAACCGGCGCTGCCTTCTGCCCCAGAACCCGCCATGTTCCGGCAAGGCCGATGCCGATCGTCGTCACCAGCGCCAGCGCGACTGTGGAAACGGCGACCCCGGGCAGGAAGCTGGCGGGCAGTTTCATGATCTGGCTGACCACATACCAACCGGCAACGCTTCCGGCCAGCAGCGCGAAAATCGCCGTGGCAAGGCCAAGCAGCAGATATTCGTAGGTAAAGGCGCGGATCAGCATTGGCCGCGTTGCTCCCAGCGTTTTCAGCACCACCGCATCATGGGTACGGCCCCGATTGCCTGCTGCAAGCGCACCCGACAGCACCAGAACGGAGGAAATGAGGGCGATGGCGGCGGCGGCCCGGATGGCAACGGCCAACTGGCCGACCAGCGAATTCACCATATCCAGCGCATCCTTGACCCGCACGCTGGTAATGGTGGGATAGGCCTTGGTGACGGCACGCAGGATGCTTGCCTCCTGCTGCGGGGTGGCGGATGGTTCGGTCAGGGTGGCGATCCAGGCATGGGGTGCGCCAGCAAAGGTATTGGGCGAAAACACCATGACGAAATTGATCGACAGGGATTGCCAATCCACCTTGCGGAAATTGGCGATTTTCGCGGTGATGGTGCGCCCAAGCACATTGACGGTTACCGTATCGCCCAGTTTCAGGCCCAGTTCGCCTGCTTCCTGGGCGGAGAATGACACCAGCGGTTCTCCCTTGTAATCTGGTGTCCACCATTGGCCCTCGGTCACCGTGGCATTTTTCGGCAGGTCGGTGGCATAGGTAATGCCCCGGTCGCCGCGCAGGACCCAACGGCCCTGCGGCGGCACGTTCATCTTGGCCACGTCCTGGCCATTGAAGGCGGTGATTCGTCCACGCAACATCGGCACTTCAACGACCTGCCCCTGCGGCGCCTCACGGGCAATGATCTGACGGAAATCATCGAGCTGGTCGCGCTGGATATCGACGAAAAAGAAATTCGGGGCTTTTTCAGACAGCGTTCCAGTGAGATTACGCCGCAGATTGCCGTCGATCATCGACAGCGTCACCAAAAGTGCAAGGCCAAGGCCAAGCGACAGAATGACCGAGGGCGTCAGCGCGCCGGGCCGATGGATATTGCCGACCGCCAGGCGAAGCGCAGGCGAGGGAAGCCGAGGGCTTTTCCGGGCAAGCGCTGAGACGCCATAAGCGACCAGCCGCAGCACTACGAAGCTGGCGGCCATGGCAATCAGGAAGAATATCGCCAGCCGTCGATCATAGGCGGTCAGGATCGCCAATGCGGCAAGGGCGAGGATGGCCAGCCCCGCCACCAGTACATATGGCCAGGAGGGCAGGCGGCGGGTCTCGAAACCCTGCTCGCGAAACAGCGCCGTGGCCGGCACTTGCCGCGCATGACCGAGCGGCATGACGGCGAAGGCCAGCGTGGTCAGCCCGCCAAACAGCAGGGCCAGCAGCAGGGAGCGTGGGTAAATGGCGAAATCCGCCTGGATCGGCAGGAATTGCGCCAGATAATAGCTGGCGATCCATGGCGCGATGGCACCGATGGCAAGCCCCAGCGCAATGCCGATACTGGCGACCATCAGGATCTGGAACAGATAGACCATGACGACGACGCTAGCCGGTGCGCCAAGGCATTTCAGCGTGGCGATGACGCTACGCTTGCTGTCGAGAAAGGCGCGCACCGCATTGGCGACGCCGACACCGCCGACAATCAACGCCGTCAGCCCGACAAGTGTCAGGAATTGCGAAAACCGGGTGATATTTTCGGTCAGGTTGGGTGCTGCCCGGTCGCTGGTGCGGATCGACCAGCCTGCATCGGGAAATTGCTGCTTTGCCTGATCCTGAATGACAGGCAGCGAGGGGCTGCCGGGTTTCAGCCTGATTTTGTAGACATGTTCGACCAGGCTGCCGGTCTGGATCAGGCCGGAGGCGGCGAGCGCTTCGCCGCTGGTAATGACACGCGGCGCAAAGCCGAAGCCTTCCGAAATGGCATCTGGCTCAGTGGTGATGGTGCCGGTAATCACCAGCCGGGCGGAGCCGACCAGCAGGCTATCGCCGATCTTTATTCCCAGGCGGTCGAGCAGCAAAGGGGCTGCGACCGCACCATAAGCGTCGCCGGTTTTTGTCAGCAGCCCCGCCAAAGGCTGATCGGGTGTGGCGACGAATGTGCCGTAGAGCGGATAGGCGCTATCAACCGCCTTGATTTCCGCCAAAGACTGATCGGAGCCATCCGGCAACCGGGCCATGGAGCGCAGGCCGGTGGACGCAGAGATGGTGCCGAGCCCTTGGAGGAAGGCGCTCTCCGCCGCATTGGCCTCCCGGTTGTTCAACTCGAACCTGATGTCGCCGCCCAAGAGCGACTGCCCCTGGCTGGCGATGGACCGGGTAATTGAAGTGGAGACGGAATTGACTGCGGCAATCGCCGCTGTGCCAAGTGCGATACAGGCGAGGAAAATATAAAATCCGCCAAACCCGCCGCGCATTTCGCGGGCGCTGAGACGCAAGGCGGTTCTGAGACGTTGCAAAAATCCGCTCATGCCGAAACGGTCTCGTCGGCAAGCGACTTGCCCGCTTCATCGCCCGGCTCGATCTGGCCGGAGCGAACGCGGACCTGCCTTGAGCAGCGACCGGCCAAGGCCGTGTCGTGGGTAACCAGAACCAGCGTTGTCTTGCGCTCGGCCTGTTTGGCAAATAGCAGATCGGCAATCTGCCGTCCGGTTGCGCCATCCAGATTGCCGGTCGGCTCATCGGCAATCACCACGGCGGGCGAGGGGGCAAGGGCGCGGGCAATAGCCACTCGTTGCTGTTCGCCGCCAGACAATTGGCCGGGATAATGGGTGAGCCGCTCGCCAAGGCCGACGGCGCGCAACTCGCGGGTGGCAATGTCGAAAGGATTTTTGACATTGGCCAGTTCCAGCGGCACAGCGACATTTTCCAGCGCCGTCATATTGGCGATCAGGTGGAAGGACTGGAAGACGATGCCGATATTGCGGCCGCGAAAATCGGCGAGCGCATCTTCGCTCAAGCCATGCAGCGCAGTGCCGTTGATGTGGATTTCGCCGCTGTCCAGCCGTTCCAGCCCGGCCAGCACCATCAGCAGCGTCGATTTTCCCGAACCGGAGGGCCCGACAATGCCAATCGATTCGCCTTCTGAAATATCCAGGTCCATGCCTTTGAGGACGTGGACCGAGGCTGCGGCATTGCCAAGGGTGAGATCGGCTTTTCTGAGCTGAATGATGGTTTGTCTCACGCGGTTTTCGTCCTATATGAGGTTCAAGGTCTTTAACGCCTTGGCGATGTCCGGTCGGGCATCATGATCGTCTACGCGAATTTAGGAAAGCCATCATGGGTTTTAAACCTGTCCCCCTTCAATTCGCCGTCATAGGGCTGGTTGGTCTGCTGACAACTGGCTCTTTTGCCGTACCCAGTCTGGCGCAGGAACAGGCTCCGCAAGGCCAGCCAGCGGAACAGTCCATGCCTGACCAGCCTTTACAGGACCAGTCCATGCCAGAGGATGCGACGGGGGATACACCGGTGGCGGAAGCGCAAGTGCAATTGATCGGGCTAGGCGACAGCCTGATGGCCGGCTATCAGCTTCAGGGCGATGAGGCCCTGACGAGCCAGCTGGAAAAAGCCCTGCATGACAAGGGCATGAATGTCAGCATCGGCAATGCCGGTGTGTCCGGCGATACCACGGAAGGCGGGCTGGCGCGGGTCGACTGGTCGGTGCCTGACGGTACGCAGGGCGTTATTCTGGAGCTTGGCGCCAATGATGCGCTGCGCGGTATCGCGCCGGAAGAAAGTGAAAAGAACTTATCTGCGATTATCGAAAAATTGCAGGCCCGCAAGATCGGCGTGCTGTTGGTGGGCATGATCGCGCCGCCCAATATGGGCGCGGATTATGCCAAAAGGTTCAATCCGCTCTATCAGCGTCTGGCTGAAAAATATAAAATTCCGCTCTATCCGTTTATCCTCGATGGTGTCGTAACCGACTCCACGTTGAAACTGGGCGATGGCATGCATCCCAATGCCAAAGGCGTGGGGGTGATGGTCGAGCGTATGCTGCCCGCCGTCCAGAGTTTCGCGAAAGGTTTGGAGGATAAGGTCAATTAACGACTTGCTTACACTTTGCAAGCATGATTCGTTGTTAGCATCTGCAAAAGATTCGGGGAGCTCTCCATGCCGAGATTGTTCACTGCCCTCGAAATTCCGCGCAACGTGGCCTTGAGCCTGTCTTTGCTGCGCGGCGGGCTTCCGGGAGCCCGATGGATCGATGTGGAAAATTACCATATCACCCTTCGGTTCATAGGCGATATCGACGGGCGAACCGCCGATGAGATCGTCGATAGGCTGGATCGCATCGACCGGCCGGAATTCCAGCTCAGCCTGAACGGTATCGGTTCCTTCGGGTCGAAGAAACCGCATTCCATCTGGGCAGGCGTCACGCCACATCCGCAAATGACGGCGCTCCAGGGCGAAATTGAGCGAATCTGCCAGAGAGTGGGGCTGCCGCCCGACCCCCGAAAGTTCACGCCGCATGTGACGCTGGCGCGGCTGAAGTCATCAAGACTGGATGACGTTGTACATTATCTGTCAGGGCGCGGTAATTTCCAGACCGCGCCCTTTTTCGTTCCAAGATTCGTGCTGATGTCCTCCAAGGAATCGGTGGGGGGTGGCCCTTATCTGAAGGAGGAAATCTTCCCCCTCTATGAAGAGCGCTCAGAGGTCAGTTTTTCAGACCATGCCGAGCATTCGCTGAACGGATAAGCCCAATCTGAAAGCGGACGTCGAAGGAACTTTTTGGGCTCGAATGGCTTGTCTGATGAGCGCTTCTCGCCATGTCGGCGAGTGATATGCTGCGGCGGCCAGATTGGAATTGATCATGCGATATGAACGACTTGCGCCGGAGGCGGTTCCGGGCGCTCTGCGCGACCTGGATGGATGGAGCCTGTCTGAACAGGGCGACGCGATCACCAAGGAATTTTCCTTCGACGATTTTGCCCAGGCCTTCGGCTTCATGACGGAATGCGCCATCATTGCCGAAAAAATGGGCCATCATCCGGAATGGTTCAATGTCTACCGGCGGGTGGACGTAAAGTTGACCACCCATGATGTCGGCGGATTGACCGGGCATGATCTGAAGCTGGCAGCTGCCATGGACCAGGTCGCAAAGCGGCGCGTTTGACAGAAACACTCATCATTCCCATATCAGGGTCCATAACCGGATTCACATCCCAAGGTGGAGAGTGAGAAAGAGGCAGGTCATGGTCGAAGCGAAACTGGACGATGTGAAGATTGGTGAAATTCTTCTGCCGGGCGATGAAGCCCAACAGCAAAAGCAGCAGCAGAAGCTGAACCGGACCTTCTGGCCGAAGATGCGCAAAGCCATTCGCCACATTCCGTTTAGCCGGGATGTGATTGCCGCCTTCTATTGTGCGACGGATCGCCAGACCCCACTTCGGGTGCGTGGTATCCTGCTTGCAGCCCTTGGCTATTTCGTCCTGCCCTTTGATGCCATTCCCGATATGCTGGCCTTTGTTGGCTTTACCGACGACATTGCCGTGCTGACGACAGCGCTGGCGATGATCAACGGTCATATCAAGGAACGTCATTACGATGCAGCCGATGCCGTCTTGGCCGATGATGGCGATCTGGTGCACGGCGAAAAAAAAAGCGCACCACAAGGGCAGGCTGAACGGGGCTGAATGCGACATTTTCAACTCTGGCGCCAGTCTCTTGTGCCATAGTCCAATTCCTGCCTGATTCCTTGTGTTCTACCAGAGGGCCGGTTGATCTGCCGGTGCCTTCAATCTGTACCATTTTCGGAAAAGGACTGACTGGAAGCATGGATTTGTCGGCTATAAGCTGTGCATTTCATGTCTCGTTGACGGTTTGGTAACCAAAATTAAGTCAAATTGAATGAGGTTTCGAGGCTGGACACGAGACTGGTTGTCTTGGCGTCCGACGAAAAAGCGGCAGGAAGAAAATGTTTGTAAAAAGAATCGCAACCGCAGTCGCAATCATGCTGGCATTCGCAGATGTGGCCGCGGCGCAATCGCCAAGCCCGACGCGGATCGAGCAGTTCAAGGCTTGGGGGGCTTATTCCTACAAGTCCGGCAACAGCACGGTCTGCTATGTGCTATCGGTGCCGACCACGAAGGAGCCGCCTTCCGTCAATCACGGCGATATTTTCTTCATCGTCTCGCAGCGTCCCGGCCAGAACATTTCCTACGAGCCGCAGGCGATGATGGGCTACACGCTGAAGACCGGTTCCAAGGTGACGGTGAAAATCGACGCCAAGAGCTTTACGATGTTTACCAAGGATAGTGCCGCCTGGGTGGAAAATGCTGCCGAAGAGCCGGCTTTGGTGGCCGCGATGAAGGTCGGCAAGACCATGAGCGTTCAGGCCGTTTCCGGTCGTGGCACGCCAACCAATTACGCTTATTCGCTCCAGGGTATTTCCGATGCCTTGAAACGCATTGAAAAGTGCAAATAACATTTTCTTCATGATGCGACGAAGGCCGGGTTTTCCGGCCTTTTTGCGTTTTGGGATGACGTCGCGGCATTTTGATGATAAAGGCCCGGCGAATGCGGTCTTGAAGGCCGCCGCGCCGTTGTCTGCTGATGATGGGGCGTTATCGATTTCTTGCACACAGCAAAGTTGAAAAATAGAGTGCGAAGGCCCGCGTCATTCTATGGCTGCGAGGCTGTCGATCACTCGGTTTTGATGAGGTTAAGTGATGGCTGCCACGGAAATTATCATCGAGCGGACGCCCCAGGCGCGGCCCGCCGCCATGGCTGGTGCCACCAAGCCGACCCTGATCGGTCAGACCCGCGAGGAAATGGGCGACATGCTGCGCGAGATCGGCGTCGCCGACAAGCAGGTGCGGATGCGTGTTGCCCAGCTGTGGAACTGGATCTATGTGCGCGGCGTCTCCGATTTCGACCAGATGACCAATGTCGCCAAGGACATGCGCGAGAAGCTCAAGGCGCATTTCACCATTGCCCGACCTGAAATTGTCGAGGAACAGGTGTCTAATGATGGCACCCGCAAGTGGTTGCTGCGCTATCCGCCGCGTGGTGCCGGGCGTCCGGTCGAAGTGGAATGCGTCTATATTCCGGAAGAGGGCCGGGGAACGCTCTGCGTTTCCAGTCAGGTCGGCTGCACGCTGACCTGCACCTTCTGTCACACCGGCACGCAGAAGCTTGTGCGCAACCTGACAGCGGAAGAAGTTCTGTCGCAACTGTTGTTGGCCCGCGACCGGCTGGGCGATTTTCCCGACCGCGATGCGCCCGTTGGCGCGATGGTGCCGAATGAGGGCCGCAAGATCACCAATATGGTGATGATGGGCATGGGCGAGCCGCTTTATAATTTCGAAGAAGTGAAAAAGGCGCTGCTGATCGCCTCGGATGGCGATGGATTGTCGCTGTCCAAGCGCCGCATCACGCTTTCGACCTCCGGCGTGGTGCCGGAAATCTACCGCACCGGCGATGAAATCGGCGTGATGCTGGCGATTTCGCTGCATGCGGTGCGCGACGAATTGCGCGACCTGCTGGTGCCAATCAACAAGAAATATCCGCTGAAGGACCTGATCGAAGCCTGTCGCAATTATCCGGGCCTGTCCAACGCCCGGCGCATTACCTTCGAATATGTGATGCTGAAGGATGTGAACGACAGTCTTGAGGATGCCAAGGGCCTGATTCAGCTATTGAAGGGCATTCCGTCCAAGATCAATCTCATTCCCTTCAATCCGTGGCCCGGCACCAATTACCAGTGTTCCGACTGGGACCAGATCATGAAATTTGCCGATTTCATCAATTCGGCAGGCTATGCCTCACCGATCCGCACGCCGCGCGGCCGTGATATTCTGGCCGCTTGCGGGCAGTTAAAGTCTGAATCGGAACGGATGCGCAAGACCGAACGTCTGGCCTATGAGGCGATGATGATCGTTGGCCATGGTGAAGACGACTAAGAGCGAGGACGATTGATGGAAATTGCCGTTCGCAATGAACGAACCAAGTTGACGGCAACCTATATCAATGGCGTTGCCATCGCGATTTTTGCCGTTGGAGGTTTTGCGCCGGTGATTTCTACGGTCAATAGTGGCCATGGGCCGAACGGAAATCTTGCGCTTGTGTGTTCCATTTGCATTTTAGCGTCTGTGGCATTACATTTGTTAGCGCGGAAGATATTGAAAGGTCTGAAGCCATGAGCACAGAGCAATTTCTGACAATGTTGATCATGCCTGTCGGCGGATTGATGATTGGCTTTTTCATGCTCTTCATCACCCGCAAAGACCGCATTGACGCTGAGAAATCGCGCAAACACGTTCATTGATCTTCGGTATCGCGCCTTTTTAGACGCATCCTCTGTCATCGCGCCTCGGTCATCAGGATCTTGGCGGCAAAGACTGAAAAGACACCTGCAAAGGTGTAATCCATTCCCCTCAGCACTTTCGGATTGCGTTGCAGCCAGCCAGCCAGCTTGTCGGCGGCCAGCACGATGGCGACCGTGATGGGGAGCGACACCAGCATGAACCAGAAACCGAGGAACAGCAGCTTGCCCGTGACATGAGGGTCATGGGCGGTGACGAATTGCGGCAGGAAGGTCATGAAGAAAATGATGACTTTCGGGTTGAGCAGATTGACCCAGATGCCATTGAGAAACGCCGCCTTCACGCTGCCCTTTGCGCCCGCTTCAGGCGTGGCAACGAATTTCGAGCCGTGACGGATCGCCTGGAAAGCGAGCCAGGCCAGATAAGCAGCCCCACCGCTTTTCAGGATCAGAAAGGCGGTGGGCGAAGCGACAATCAGGGCAGAGACCCCGAAAGCCACCAGCATCGTATGGACTGCAATCCCGAGATTGGTGCCGATCAGCACGGCAAGACCCGCCGCCTTGCCATCGCGCAATGCACGGCTGATGGAGAGTGTCATGTCCGGCCCGGGTGTGGTCGCCAGCAATAGGCAGGCGGCGGTAAAGGCTAGAAGGGTCGGCAGGCCCGGAATGAAGGTCATGACTATCTCGCATGGCATAAGAAGAGGGTTCGCGGGCCATGTTACGATCCGCGATCCCTTTTCAGCAAGCCGATGCGAGGCTTATTTTTGCTCTCTGGTGGTTTCCAACTGTGACGGATGGACCAGTTTCACCCGTTTTTGGGGATGAATGCCGAAGACCTTTTCAAAATCGGCTGCCCCGAGAAGGTCCGCGGCCTGATCCAGCATGTGCTGGTTACGCGCGTTGATCAGGTCTATGGAAGGTGCTGCCGTGCCTGGCAGGTCCATTGCCATGTAGGATGCAACAGCCTCTCGCAAGTCCAGCAGTTTTTGCAGCTTTTCGGGCTGGTCGCCCAGTGTCTGGCGGGCATGGTCGAGAAAATCGTCTGGCAGGTCGCTCATCGCATCCTCTTCCCGGATCGCTCCGCTGGTCTCTCCCGCTGTGCAGGTGGTGATATTCTTTGCCCATGCTGCCTTGCGGGTGCCATAGGTACCATAGAGAAAGGTACTCAAGGCATATCCGGCTGCGCCCTTGACGGTCAAAGGTGCTGTGGTTGCCGTTTTCGTCGCATATAGCACTTGGTTGGCAATCTGATGGCACACGCCATTCACACCATAGACCAGAATGGTTCCGTTCGGCGGTGAATTGGAAAGCGATCCCTCGACATTGGGTTCGACAAGGCAGCTGGCGATGGCGGTGTTGCCGTCCTGCTGGGCAAGCAGGCCGGTTGGATAATCATCCGTGGAGCCGGTGGCGTGAAAATCACCCCAGCAATACCAATAGGTTTGCCCGGCCTGTGTCACCGCATCGATTGTCGCATAGGTGTCAACCCTGTTGTTATAGGTCGTGACCCAGGTGTGATCGAGAGGATTGCCTTCGAAAAATGCGGGATTAACCCAGGCGTAAAAAACAGTCATTGAAACACCTCCATAAGAATGAAGATATCGATACACGCATAACGCGAAACTTTAAATAGAATTATTGTAAATGCAGTAGGGCCGTGACAGATTTCGGGAGCCACCTGTCACGGCCTGACGCTTAAGACATAAAGGCCATTCAGCCTTTCAGATGCGCCTTGAAGGCCTCTTCATAATCCGGGTGCCAACGTGACAGCGGCGGACGGTTTTCAATGATGTCGCCAGCGGCCCAGGCAATGCGCTTTTCATCGACGGCCCGTTGCACATCGTTGTCGGGGCAGAGAATGTAGAAATCGCCGCGTTTGAGGCTTTCCAGCATGAAATCCACCGTCTGTTCCGGGGTCCAGGCCGTGTCGGGTTTTGTCACCCGCTCACCGGCTGTCAGACCGGTGAAGACGAAGCCGGGAATCAGCAGATGGGCGCTGACATTGCAGTCCGGTGTGTTGCGCAGTTCATGCTGCAAGGCCTCGGTGAAGGCTTTGACGCCGGCTTTGGCAACATTGTAGGCGGGGTCGCCGGGCGGGGTGGTGATGCCCTGCTTGGAGCCGGTATTGATGATGATGGCCGGGTCCTTGTGGGCGATCATATCCGGCCCGAACACCCTCGTGCCATGGATGACGCCCATCAGGTTGACGGCAAACACATTGTCCCAGTTGACCTGTGGTCCGAACAGGCTGCTGCCCGGCTGGATGCCGGCATTGTTCATCAACAGGTGGACACGCCCGAAGCGTTGAAGCACGGCGCGCTCCAATGCTTCCAGCTCATCCAGCTTGCTGACATCTGTCTCGATGGCGACGATATCGCTCTCCGGATTTTCCGAGACTGTTGCGACTTCGCTGCGCGCATGGGCAAGCGCGTCCCCACCGAGATCGGCGAGCACGACGCACATGCCCTGGCTGGCGAAAGCCTTGGCGGCGGCAAGGCCGATGCCTGAGGCTGCCCCGGTGACGACCGCGACCTTGCCCTTGGCAATTACCGATTGAATGTCGGTCATGTCTTGCTCCTTTGATCGTTTGAACGCGGTCCTTGATCGAGAATGACGAACCGCTCCAATTCTACCGTTTCTATGCAATTCCTGGCTGAAATACTTGATATTACCCGTGGAATTGTCGCAATGCTGACCATCGGCATATGGGACTTGCTGCGTCCAAGTCAAATTTCAAGTCAAATCCGGGTCGGTGTTTTCAGACCGGCTTTGCCTGTCCGGGCTCGCCTTGTGCGATTGTGCGAGGGCTTCACCCTTGCATGACGCGCCAATCCAGCTAAAAGTGCCTCCAACCCGAGGAGGCCCGGTTCAGTGGCCTCGCCCAGACACACGGACTTCGCACTCATGGTACTTCCGAAAGACGTCAAAAAGGTCGTTCTCGCCTATTCCGGCGGTCTCGATACCTCGATCATCCTGAAATGGCTCCAGACCGAACTCGGTGCTGAAGTCGTGACCTTCACCGCCGATCTCGGCCAGGGTGAAGAGCTGGAACCAGCCCGCAAGAAGGCGGAAATGCTGGGCATCAAGGAAATCTTCATCGAGGATGTCCGCGAGGAATTCGTCCGCGATTTCGTCTTTCCGATGTTCCGCGCCAATGCCGTCTATGAAGGCGTCTACCTGCTCGGCACCTCGATTGCCCGGCCGCTGATTTCCAAGCATCTGATCGAGATTGCCAAAAAGACCGGCGCTGACGCCATTGCCCATGGCGCGACCGGCAAGGGCAATGACCAGGTCCGCTTCGAGCTTTCGGCTTATGCCTTGAACCCTGATATCAAGATCATCGCGCCCTGGCGTGACTGGGCCTTCAAGAGCCGCACCGATTTGCTGGCCTTTGCCGAACAGAACCAGATCCCGGTCGCCAAGGACAAGAAGGGAGAAGCGCCGTTCTCCGTCGATGCCAACCTGTTGCATTCCTCTTCCGAGGGCAAGGTTCTGGAAGATCCTTCCCAGGAAGCACCGGAATATGTGCATATGCGCACGATTTCGCCGGAAGCCGCTCCCGATAAGGCGACCGTCATCAAGGTCGGCTTTGAAAAGGGCGATGCCGTGTCGATCAACGGCGTGCGGATGAGCCCGGCGACGCTGCTGGCGGAACTCAACACCTATGGCCGTGACAACGGCATTGGCCGTCTGGATCTGGTTGAAAACCGCTTCGTCGGCATGAAGAGCCGTGGCGTTTACGAGACCCCCGGCGGCACCATCCTGTTGACGGCGCACCGCGCCATCGAATCGATCACGCTGGATCGTGGCGCTGCTCATCTCAAGGATGAGCTGATGCCGCGCTATGCCGAGCTGATCTATTACGGCTTCTGGTTCTCGCCGGAGCGTGAAATGTTGCAGGCGATGATCGATAAGAGCCAGGAACATGTCGAAGGCGAAGTGACGCTGAAGCTCTACAAGGGCAATGTCATGGTCATCGGCCGCGAATCGCCAAAGTCGCTTTATTCCGACCAGCTCGTCACTTTTGAAGACGATCAGGGCGCCTATGACCAGAAGGATGCGGCAGGCTTCATCAAGCTCAATGCACTTCGCCTGCGCACGCTGGCCAAGCGCAATCTCGGCAAGTAATCATAGGATTTGAAAGATTTGAAACCGTCGCCGGGAGACTGGCGGCGGTTTTTTATTGGACCTGTTTCCAGGCACGAAGGAAGCCGAGATAGGCGACAATCGCCATCAATTCCATCAGGGGAATGATGGTCCCGAAGGCGGTCAGCGGATCGCCAAGCCAGGAAGCGGCAAGCCCGCCCAGAAAACCGCAGCTCATCTGCACGAAGCCCATCAGGGCCGCAGCCGAGCCCGCCAGTTTTGGATGCGGCAACAGACCTGCGGTGGAAATGTCGGGAATGACGAAGGCCATGCCGAAGGCGCAGACGGCGACCGGTCCCATGATGGTGAGATAGGTTGGCGTCAAAAGATGGGTGGACAAAAAGATCAGCAATCCACCGCAGCCAGCCAGCGCCAGCCCGAAGCGCAGCGCCTGACCGGGCCGCAAATGGCTTGATATCAGCCGCAGCGCCACTGAACCGGCGAAATAGGAGCCAGTCTGCATCAACATGCCAAGACCGAATTGCGCGGGCGACAGCCCGACCTTGTTGATCAAAACGAAGGGCAACATTGTCGATTGCGCATAGAGCGCGCCGACACAGCCGCCCAGAACCAGGGCGGAGAACAGCACCCGCCGGTCGGCCATCAAGGTCGCGTAAGAGGCGATAAGCCGGGCCGGGCGAATCATCTGCCGGTCTGGCACTGCCGTTTCCGTCATCAGAATGGCGACCGTGATAATGCTGACCACGCCGAACCCGACCATCAGCAGAAACACCGATTGCCAGCCGAAGGCGACAAGGCCCAATCCGCCGACGGTCGGCCCCATGGCCGGTCCGATGGCCAGCATAATGCCGATCATATTGATGATCCGAGACGCCTGCTCCCCGACGAACTGGTCGCGGACCATGGCGCGCGACACCGTGACCCCGACGGATGCGCCGATCCCCTGAATGATGCGCCCGGCCAGCAGCAATTCCACCGTCGGCGCAAAGGCGGCGGCCAGGCTGCCGATAAGGTAGATGCCAAGAAAGCCCAGCGTCGCATTGCGTCGTCCGAACGCATCCGAACAAGGGCCGGACAGCAGTTGCGCGCAGGCAAAGCCCGCGAAATACAGTGACAGGCTAAGTTTGATGGCCGCATCCGTGGTGGAAAAGGCATGGACCAATTGCGGCATGGCGGGGGTGTAAATCGCCATGGACAGCGGACCGATCATCGTCAACAGCGCACCAAGCAGGGAGGTGCGGTTCTCGCTCATCCGGGACGGCGGCGTGGCGGATTTCGTCATGGGGCGGGGACATATTCAACGGGCATGGATCACTGGTAAGCCAGCCTGGGCGCAATTGAAATGAAAAATCCTTCGGGCGGTGGCCGGTCATTGCTATCGGAGATCCCACTGAGACCCAAGGGTGACAGAGGAATGTAGTGCTATCTGCGTAGCAACCAATTCCCCGCTTGGCGAGGCTCTGGCTTACATCGCCAAATACTGGGACAGTCTGAAGCTCTCCCTGACTGGTGGGCGCATCGAGATAGAAAACAACAGCGTCGAGCGCACCATCCTACCGATTGTGCTGAACCGGAAGAACACGCTCTTTGCAGGACGGGATGCGTGAGCCGAGAGTTGGGTGACCATCGCCTCCCCCATTGAGACCTGCAAACTCAACTCCGTTGACCTACAGGCCTATCTGACCAGCACACTCAAGGCCATCGCCAACTGCCACAGGCAGAGTCGGATCGATGAACTACTCCCCTGGAACTTTGGCCCCAATCGCAATAGCGAAGCCGCGGCTTGAGATCCGAAAACGCTAACCGAGCAGGCGACGCACCATCATGACGTCATCAATCTCTTTGCCATCATGTAGAAAGCCACCAGGAATCCGACCAACCTCAGAGAAGCCTTCCCGCAGGTAGAAACGTATTGCCGCCGGGTTCTCCGCACTCACAGCCAGTTCCAACTGCAAAATCCCGATGTCACGGGCATAATCTGCAACCGTATCCAGGAGATTCCGGGCAAGGCCCGTTCCACGTAGGTTCTTACGCACATAAACCATGATAATAGTGGCACGATGAGCCATTTTGCTCGCACGTTGGCGTAGCAACCCGATTATGCCCACAGGCTCATCACCCCGAAACGCAATAAAAACCGGATCATGCAGACGCTGCTGCCATTCGTTGACAGACAGTGAAACCCAGTCCTCATAGCTGCTTGCATAGAAGGATGGTTCAGAGCGAAGCGCTTCCAGGCGAATGCGTCGAAATGTGTCCACTTGGTCTGCCTGAATACGCCTGATCGCTATTGAGCTTCCGTCCATCAGTGGCCTCCTAGAATATACAGGCAAAGCCAATACACGCGATTCAATTCGATGCAATAAAGACTGGCCGATAATATCAGAGCATGGCCCAGTAACAGCGCCTGCCGCAGGGGTGACAATGACGGGAGTGATCGCCTATATCTTTGTCATTGATGAGAAGGATTGCTTCGTGATGACATCTCCAGACCGTAATCTTGGCCCCAACGGCGCCTTTGCCACCGTCACCGACTGGAATGGGCCGCATGGCCTGCCGAATTTCACCGCCATCGCCGATGAGGATTTCGCCCCGGCCTTCGATATGGCGCTGGCCGAACACGACGCTGATATCGACACCATCGCCAATTATCCGTCGGAGCCGACATTCGACAACACCATCGTCGCACTGGAGATCGCCGGTGACGGGCTGTCGCGGGTCTCGGCGCTGTTCTGGAACAAGGCCGGTGCCGATACCAACCAGGTCATCCAGGCGCTGGAGCGCGAGATCGCGCCGAAAATGTCGCGTCACTATTCGAAGATCAGCATGAATGCCGCGCTGTTTGCCCGCGTCGATGCCCTGTGGGAAAAGCGCCACAGCCTGGGCCTGACGCTGGAGCAGACCCGGGTGCTGGAACGCCACTGGAAAGGTTTCGTCAAGGCAGGCGCCAAGCTCGCCAAGCCCGAGCAGGAGCGGTTGGCAGCGATCAATGAGCGGCTGGCCAGCCTTGGCGCCAATTTCGGCCAGAACGTGCTGGGCGATGAGACCGATTGGGCATTGCCGCTGACCAGCGATGACGAGCTGGTGGGCATTCCTGATTTTCTGAAGGATGCGATGGCCTCTGCCGCGCAAGCCCGTGGCAAGGGGGAAGCCTATGCCGTGACGCTGTCGCGCTCGGTCATCGTCCCCTTCCTGACCTTTTCCGAGCGGCGGGACCTGCGCGAGACCGCCTTCAAGGCCTGGGTGGCGCGTGGTGAAAACGGCGGTGAGCGTGACAACCGCGCCATCGTTACCGAAACCCTGGCGCTTCGGGCTGAAAAGGCCAAGCTGTTGGGCTACAAGAATTTCGCGGCCCTGAAGCTCGACAATACCATGGCGAAGACCCCGGAAGCAGTGAATGGCCTGCTGATGCAGGTCTGGGAACGCGCTGTCGCCCAGGCGGCGATCGAAGAGCAGGAATTGGCGGACCTGATTGCCAAGGACGGCAAGAATCACGCGGTTGCGCCCTGGGATTGGCGTTTCTATGCCGAGAAGCTGCGCTCCGAGCGGTTCAATTTTTCGGAAGCCGAACTGAAGCCCTATCTGCAACTGGAAAAAATCATCGAAGCCTGCTTTGCCGTGGCGCAAAAGCTGTTCGGCATCACTGCCGTGCCGCTGAACGATGTGAAGGGCTATCACCCCGATGTGCGGGTGTTTGAAATCCGTGAGGCGGATGGCACGCTGAAGGCGCTGTTCCTCGGCGATTATTTCGCCCGGTCCTCGAAGCGCTCCGGAGCCTGGATGAGTTCTTTCCAGTCGCAGCACAAACTGGCCTTGAAGAACGGCATGCAGGGCGAATTGCCCATCATCTACAATGTCTGCAATTTCGCCAAGCCTGCCGAAGGCAAGCCAGCTCTTCTGTCGCTGGACGATGCCCGCACGCTGTTTCACGAATTCGGCCATGCCCTGCATGGGATGCTGTCTGACGTCACTTACCCGTCGGTATCAGGCACGGCGGTGTCGCGTGACTTTGTGGAACTGCCCTCGCAGCTCTATGAACATTGGTTGACGGTGCCGGATATCCTGAAAACCTATGCCGTGCATTACCAGACCGGCGAGGCCATGCCGCAGGCCTTGCTCGACAAGGTTCTGGCAGCCCAGACCTTCGATGCCGGGTTCGATACGGTCGAATTCACCTCATCGGCGCTGGTCGATATGGCGTTTCACACCCGGGAAGATCAGGTGGCCGATCCGATGGCGGTGCAGGCCGAGATTCTCCAAAACATTGGCATGCCAGCTTCCATCGTCATGCGTCATGCGACGCCGCATTTCCAGCATGTGTTTTCCGGCGACGGCTATTCGGCTGGCTATTATTCCTACATGTGGTCGGAAGTGCTGGATGCTGATGCTTTCGAGGCTTTCGAGGAAACCGGCAATGCCTTCAATGCTGATATGGCTGCACGCTTGAAGGACAATATTTATGCCATCGGCGGTGCAGTCGATCCGGAAGAAACCTACAAGGCCTTCCGTGGTCGCTTGCCGAGCCCGGAAGCGATGTTGAAGAAGCGCGGGCTTGCGGCATAAGCTCTTCGGCTGCTGCGGCAGGAAATTTAACGAAATTGTCACGCTGCGGTTAAGCGCCTGACATGTCTCTCTGTTTGGCTCCGACGTCGGTTCTGTTGAACCGGCGTCGTTTTCCAGGGAGAGGTTTGATGTCCACATCCTTCAAGGCGCTGAGCCGCCGTTCGTTTCTTCTCGGCACCAGTGCTGCCGGGCTTGCTGCCGGGTCCGGTCTGGCGCTGCCGTTTTATGCACGCGCGGCGGACCGTCCTGTTTTCACCCACGGCGTCCAATCCGGCGATGTCGATCTGAATTCCGGGATGATCTGGACACGGGTAGACCGCCCTTCGCGGATCATGATGGAATATTCGACCACTGAAAGCTTTGCCAATCCTGTGCGTTTGCCCGCCCTCAATGCGCTGCCGGACAGTGACTATGCCGTGAAGTGGCTTTTGGCCGACCTGCCTGCCGACCAGGAGATTTTCTATCGGTTCACGGCTGCTGATCTGTCTCATATCAACAGTGTTTCCGAGCCAATCACCGGTCGGTTCCGCACTGCACCCGCCTCCAGGCGCGATGTCCGCTTTGTCTGGTCGGGTGACACGGTGGGCCAGGGCTGGGGCATCGATGAAACCGGCATGAAGACCTATGCCACCATGGCCAAGCATCAGCCAGATTTCTTCCTGCATTCCGGCGACACCATTTATGCGGACGGTCCCCTCAAGGAAGAGGTTGATCTGAAGAATGGTGCCAAGTGGAAGAATGTCATCGTCACCGAAGAAAAGCGCAAGGTGGCCGAAACACTGGACGAATATCGCGGCCAGTGGAAATACAATATGATGGACAAGAACGTGCTGGAACTGTCGGCAATCTGTCCAACCCATTACCAGTGGGACGACCATGAAGTGCTGAACAACTGGTCGTCGGGCAAGGATTTGACCGCCGACAATCGCTATACCGAGAAGTCCATTGCTCTGCTGTCGGCGCGTGCTGCCCGTGCCTTCCATGAAATGACACCGATCCGCTATACGCCTGCCGAGCCGGGCCGGGTTTACCGCAAGATTTCTCATGGTCCGCTGGTCGATGTGTTTTTCCTCGACATGCGCAGCTATCGAGGTTCCAATCACGACGGCATGGAAACGGTGCAGACGCCGGAATCGCGCATCCTCGGGGCCGAGCAGGTGGCCTGGCTGAAGCGGGAACTGACCAATTCCAGGGCGACCTGGAAAATCATTGCCGCCGACATGCCTTTGGGGTTGGTCGTCTGGGACGACTTTCTCAACAAGAAAGGCACGGAAGCCGTGGCGCAGGGCCATAATGGCGAGCCGCGTGGCCGCGAGCTGGAGATTGCCGAACTGCTGCGGCATATGAAGACGACAGGCATTCGCAATACCGTCTGGCTGACGGCGGATGTGCATTACACCGCCGCCCATTATTACAATCCCGACAAGGCGGCTTTTCAGGATTTTGACCCGTTCTGGGAGTTTGTCTCCGGTCCCCTGCATGCGGGCACGTTCGGGCCGGGCGACCTCGATATGACATTCGGGCCGGAGTTGAAATTCGTCAAGGCGCCGACCGCCGAGCAGGGCCAGAACCTGCCGCCATCAGCGGGTCTTCAGTTCTTCGGCATCGTTGATGTCGATGGCCAAAGCGAACAGCTCTCCGTGCGCCTGATGGACCGGGACGACAACGAGCTCTATAAGGTCGTGCTTGACCCGGTGCGCAGCGCCTGATTCTGCGGTGAAAATGCGGCAGAGCGTCATCAAGACGCTTTGCCTCTTTCGCAAATGCAAAAAACAGGGTATGAGCGCCCCAAAGTAACAGGCGCGGTCTTTGGTTTCATCATCGGCACCGGCATGGACTTCGCGCCAGAGCCATCAGAGATCCTAATCATGAAGATTCGCAATATCGCGATCATCGCGCACGTTGACCATGGGAAAACCACCCTTGTTGACGAACTTCTGAAACAGTCCGGTTCGTTCCGCGAAAACCAGCGCGTTGCAGAGCGCGTCATGGACAGCAACGATCTGGAAAAAGAGCGCGGCATCACCATTCTCGCCAAGGCAACCTCGGTTGAGTGGAAGGGCGTTCGCGTCAACATCGTCGACACCCCCGGCCACGCCGACTTCGGCGGCGAAGTCGAGCGTATCCTGTCGATGGTGGACGGCGCTATCGTTCTCGTCGACTCCTCGGAAGGCCCGATGCCGCAGACCAAATTCGTGGTCGGCAAGGCTCTTAAGGTTGGTCTTCGCCCAATCGTTGCGATCAACAAGATCGACCGTCCCGATGGCCGCCATGAAGAAGTCATCAACGAAGTGTTCGACCTGTTCGCCAGCCTCGACGCCACCGACGAGCAGCTCGATTTCCCGATCCTCTACGGTTCCGGTCGTGATGGCTGGATGAATATCGCGCCTGAAGGCCCGAAGGATCAGGGCCTGGCCCCGTTGCTGGACCTGGTATTGCAGCACGTTCCTGAGCCGAGCGTTGGCGACGAAGACGGCGCGTTCCGCATGATCGGCACGCTGCTGGAAGCCAACCCCTTCCTTGGCCGCGTCATCACCGGTCGTATCCATTCCGGCTCGATCAAGCCGAACCAGTCCGTCAAGGTTCTGAGCCAGGACGGCAAGGTCATCGAAACCGGCCGTATTTCCAAGATTCTCGCGTTCCGCGGCATCGAGCGCACTGCGATTGAAGAAGCCCATGCCGGTGACATCGTGGCGATTGCCGGTCTGTCCAAGGGCACGGTTGCCGACACATTCTGCGATCCGTCCGTCACCGAAGCGCTGGAAGCCCAGCCGATCGATCCGCCGACCGTTACCATGTCCTTCCTGGTCAATGACAGCCCGCTGGCTGGCACCGAAGGCGACAAGGTCACGAGCCGCGTCATCCGCGATCGCCTGTTCAAGGAAGCCGAAGGCAATGTTGCCCTGAAGATTGAAGAATCGGAAGGCAAGGATTCGTTCTTCGTGTCTGGCCGTGGCGAATTGCAGCTGGCCGTTCTGATCGAAACCATGCGCCGCGAAGGCTTCGAGCTGGCTGTGTCGCGTCCGCGCGTCGTGATGCACAAGGACGAGAACGGCACTCTGATGGAGCCGATCGAAGAAGTCGTCATCGACGTTGATGAAGAGCATTCCGGCGTTGTCGTGCAGAAAATGTCCGAGCGTAAGGCTGAAATGACCGAGCTGCGGCCTTCCGGCGGCAATCGCGTTCGTCTGGTGTTCTATGCGCCCACTCGTGGCCTGATCGGCTACCAGTCGGAACTGCTGACGGATACCCGTGGTACGGCGATCATGAACCGTCTGTTCCATAACTACCAGCCGTTCAAGGGTGAAATCAGCGGTCGTAACAACGGCGTTCTGTTGTCCAACCAGTCCGGTGAAGCCGTGGCCTATGCCATGTTCAACCTGGAAGATCGCGGCCCGATGATTATCGAACCGGGTGAAAAGGTCTATGCGGGCATGATCGTCGGCATTCACTCGCGCGACAACGATCTGGAAGTCAACGTTCTCAAGGGCAAGCAGCTGACCAACATCCGCTCTGCCGGCAAGGACGAAGCTGTCAAGCTGACCCCGCCGATCCGCATGACGCTGGACCGCGCGCTTTCCTGGATTCAGGACGACGAGCTGATGGAAGTGACGCCGAAGTCCATCCGTCTGCGCAAGTTCTACCTGGACGCCAACGATCGCAAGCGCTTCGGCAAGGCCCGCGTCGCCCAGGCTTGATTGCCGTTTCTGCTTTTTCGTTTCTGAGAGATCATCAACCCCGGCCTGTTGGCCGGGGTTTTTTTGTGCATAGGCCTTTAAGACAATTCTGATCCTCGGAATTTTACAAGGACCACTCTTGCTTGATTGTTTAAGAAAGCGTTAATCTGGGACGTGGTTATGGGGCAAGCACGAGGAGGGGGCGGACTTGCCAGCGGGAATGATCCCGCACTGATTGTCATCACCCCAGTCGGATGAGAGTGACGTTATGAAGACGTTATCGATTGATGTACGTCCGGCTGCGCCGGATGATGGGAGAGCGCTTTCCGAGGCACATCGGGAAGCCTGGCAGTCCACCTATAGCGGCCTTATCCCGCATCAGGCCTTGATCCGGATGATGGAACGCCGTGGCGAGACCTGGTGGCGCAAGGCCACCAATGGTCCGGCGACGGTGCTGGTGGTCGATATCGGCGGGGTGATTGCCGGTTATGCGACGCTCGGCCTCAACCGGGCGCGGGGACTTCCCTATGACGGCGAAATCTACGAGATCTATATGCGTCCTGAATATCAGGGCGTTGGCCTTGGTCATACGCTGTTTGCCGAATGCCGCCGTCTGCTCAAGTCGCTGGGCTGCCGGGGACTTGTCGTCTGGTGCCTTGAGGATTGCGCCGGCGCCGTCAATTTCTTCCGCTCGAATGGCGGTACGGACAGCGTGGAGGGCATGGAGGATTTCGACGCCGTCAGCCTGAAAAAGCTGGGGTTCGTCTGGGCCTGATTGGTTCTGGTACGCGGCCCCGCAAGTCTTTACCTTGATTGCGTCCTTTATTGGGGCCGCCTGTTGCAAATGGTTGCTTTGGTTTAAGAAACCCTTTACGACACCGGGGATTTCAACCATCCCATGGGGTTAGACATGCGTATTGATGCGATTGCGATCGGCAAGAATCCGCCGGAAGATATCAACGTCATCGTTGAGGTGCCGGTCGGTGGCCAGCCGATCAAGTATGAGATGGACAAGGAAGCCGGTACGCTGATCGTTGACCGCTTTCTCTATACGCCGATGCATTATCCCGGTAATTACGGCTTCGTGCCGCATACGCTGTGCCTGGACGGTGACCCGCTGGACGTGCTGATCTGCAATACCCGCCCGTTGGTGCCCGGCTGCGTCATCAATGTCCGCCCGATCGGCGTGATGATGATGGAAGACGATGGCGGTATGGACGAAAAGATCCTGGCTGTGCCGGTTCCCAAGCTGACCCGTCGCTATGACAAGGTGCAGAATTACACTGACCTGCCGGAAATCACGCTGGCTCAGATCAAGCATTTCTTCGAGCATTACAAGGATCTGGAACCCGGCAAATGGGTGAAGATCGGCGATTGGGGCGATGTCAATGTGGCCAAGAAGCTGATCCTCGAATCGATCGAGCGCGCCAAGAAAGAAGCCTGATTTGCCTCACGCGGCAATGATCGCTTCCAGCCTACCAATCAAATCCTCCGGGTCGCCATCGATCCGGAGGATTTTTTGTCTCGCGGTATCGCCGGAGATCAAGCTGACGGCGGATTTGGCGATGCCGAGCCGCTTGGCTATAAGGGCGATCAATGCCTTGTTGGCCCGGCCCTTTTCCGGCACGTCGCTGACCCGCACTTTCAAGTGGGCTTCACCATTCGCATTGACGTCGACACCATCAATCCCATCACGCCCGCCATTCGGCGTCAGTCGGACGGCAAGGCGGATGTGATCATCGAAACGCCGATAGCAATGGCTCACAGCAGCATGGGGGCGATCGTGTTCCACATCAGCGAGCGGATGAAGAAGATGATCAGCAGCAGAATGATCGGCGAAATGTCGATGCCGCCGAGATTGGGCATGATGCGGCGGATGGGACGCAGCGCCGGTTCGGTGACGTTGAACAGAAACAGGCCGATCTGGTTGACGAATCGGTTGCTGGAATTGATCACGTTGAAAGCGTAGAGCCAGGAAAAAATCGCGCTGGCGATCAGGATCCAGGTATAAAGATTGAGGGCGAGATCAATCGTCTGCAACAGGGCAAGCATGTCTGTCTCCATTTGTCAGTTGACAGACATGTAGACATTGAGGCCGAAACGGGCAAGTGTCGCCTTGCCAGCTATCGCCATTCATGTTTAACGCAAGTTATGCCGCCATTGCCGGACCTATCCGGCCAGGAAAATAGCTGATGTCCATTTCCCAGTCCGAAGATCGTTTCGCCGCCTTTCGCCATTCCGCCTATACGAAATTCTTCTTCGCACGGTTTCTCGCTGCCTTTGCCATGCAAATCGTCAGCGTCGCGGTTGGCTGGCAGATGTATGAGGTTACCGGCAATGCCCTCTACCTCGGCCTGATCGGGTTGGTGCAGTTTCTACCGGCGCTGGTGCTGGTGCTGGTGACGGGGACAGTCGCGGACCATTTTAATCGACGGATGATCGTCGCAATTTGTCTGGGTGTGAGCGCGGCCTGTGTCGCCCTGTTGCTGGTTATGACGATCAACAGTGCTTTTGCGCCCCTTCCCGTTTTGATCATCATGACGATTTTTGGCATTGAGCGGGCTTTTATGGGCCCTGCAGTGCAATCCCTGGCGGCCAATATGGTGCCTGAAAAGGACCTCGCCAATTCCTTTGCCTGGAATGCATCTTCCTGGCAGATCGCGTCCATCCTCGGGCCGGTCGCGGGCGGTTTGCTTTATGGTTTTGGGGCAAATGTTGCTTATGGTGTGTCACTTGCGTTCATGGCAGCAGGTCTGCTGTTTATTATATTGGTGCCAAAGTCTGCGAAAAAAACATCCAATGAACCAAAGACCCTGACGTATCTGCTGGCTGGATTTAAGTTCATCCGCCATGAGAAAGTGGTTTTGGGGGCAATTTCACTGGATCTTTTCGCAGTCCTGTTGGGTGGCGCGCTGGCGCTTATGCCGATCTATGCATCTGACATCCTGACCATGGGACCTCTCGGGCTTGGAATTTTGCGCTCTGCTCCCGGCATCGGTGGGATCTTGATGGCGACTTTCCTCGCGACCTTTCCTATTCGCCACAAGGCTGGACTGTTGATGTTTGTCGGTGTTGCGATTTTCGGCATTGCAACGATCGTTTTTGGTGTTTCCAAAGTCTGGTGGATTTCAGCCATCGCCCTTGCCGTGCTTGGCGCGGGTGACATGATCTCGGTCTATGTTCGCGAAACGCTGCTGGCGCTCTGGACGCCGGATCAGGTGCGTGGCCGGGTCAATGCCGTCAATTCGGTGTTTATCGGCGCCTCCAACGAGCTGGGGGAGTTCCGGGCCGGTACCATGGCGCATTTGATCGGACCGGTCGCAGCGGTGGTTGTCGGTGGCGTCGGAACGCTGGCGGTCTCGATCATCTGGGCGCTGACCTTTCCGAAACTGCGCACCATCGACACGCTGGAAGCCCCGGACAAGACCTGATTGCGATCAGGCTGGCTGTTTATCGGTGTTTTGACGCAGGTTGGCAGGCTGGTGTTCCTCGGCAAACACCAGATCGAGAAAATCCGATAGCCAGGCTTTGAGCGGCGCATCGAACAGCATGCGTCCTTCCAGATGGTCGCGGCCAGCCTGTGCATTGGGCATGGAAAAGCGTGAGGCGCCATGCACCACCCAGCGCTGCATCATCGCGCGCGTCAGTTCTGCATGAAATTGGATACCGAAGGCTTTTTCGCCGTAGCGGATCGCCTGATTGGGATAGATATCGCCGGTGGCCAGCAGCGTCGCGCCATGCGGCAGGTCGAACCCTTCGCGGTGAAAATGATAGACCATTTTCGGCCATTTCATCAACAGCCGGCCATGATTGGTCGGCTGGATCGGATACCAGCCGATCTCGACCAATTCCCGGTCATGGCCCCTGACCTTGGCACCCAGATGCCGGGCCAGCATTTGCGCACCGAGACAAATGCCGAGATAGGGCCGGTTCTCCTTCAGAGGCACGGACAGCCAGTCGATCTCATCATGCACGAAACGCTCAGGGTCGTTGGCGCTCATCGGCCCGCCGAATACCACGGCACCGCTGTGACCGCTCAGTGTGCTGGGCAGTGGATCACCGAGCACCGGGCGGCGGATGTCGAGGGGGAAGCCTTGTTCCACCAGCAATTGGCCGACACGACCGGCGCTGGATCGCTCCTGATGCAGGATAACCAGGACCGGACGGCGCGCGGGCCGTATTCGCGCGGGATCATCAAGCATCCGCATCTCCGGCGACTGCTTCGTCTCCGGCCTGGCCATCCGCTTGTTGTCCGGCCCGCTCCGCCGCCTTTTGCCGAGCGAGAATCCGATCCCGGTCCGAGACGCCAAGCAGGTCTGCGACTCGCCAAAGGATATGATCTTCCATTTCGTTGCGCATGCCATCGGCATAGACGATGTCCCAGAGCACGCTGACCAGTTCCAGCCGCTGGTTTTCATCGAGACGGCGCTTCAATTCCGAGGTGAAGCGGTAATAGTCAACCGCCTCGCTTTCAGCCTGCTGGCCGGCCTCCAGCAAGGCGTCGATCTTGCTGCGGTCCAGATCGTAATGAGCCTTGATGCTTTTCTTCAAGCTTTTCCGTTCGGCGGCACTGATGGTTCCGTCGGCTTCCATCACCTGGAAACACAGGGCGACAATCAGCACCCTTGTGTCGTTGCCGTCGAATTCATTGTCCTGTTCGCCAGCGATAAAGCTTTGGAAAAAGGTATTGAGGCGCTCCAGCATGAATGGTCCTTAAAACAGGTTGAGCCGGGTTTTCTCGTCCGAACTGCGGCTGGCATCGCGCACGCCCGGATCATCCGGCGCGCCGCCGAAGAATGGCTCCGGCTCGTGGCTTTTCGGCGCAGGCTTTGGTGATGCAGGCGGCTGACTGGACGAGGGAGCTACAGCTGCGGCCTCGGTGTTTTCCGGCAGCGTGTCAATCTTGCGTGCCGGAATGGAGGATGCTGGTTTCTCGCCCTGTCCAAGCGGCGGCAATTCGGCCAAGGCGGCAGCACCGCTGATCACTGTGCCGTCTTCGACCGGGCCGGAGAGCTGGGCATAGGGTATCTTCCATTCGAAGGCGTCGAGCCTGCCGCTGACAGGCGAATAGGGCAGCCATTTTTCCGAGACCTGGCCATCGGCCACCCAGGAAGGATCGCGCGGTGCTTTGAGCGCCTGCGCCATCCAGTAGCGGATGCGGGCCTGGTCGCCGGTTTCGGCATCCTCGATATCGGCCAGCAGCAGGAAAACCCGTTCGCTGGCCTGCATCCGGGCAGCCGCTTCGGCCTTGGCGCGTGCCTTGGTAAAGTCCCGCGCCTCAAGGGCCATTTCCGCAACCACCAGCAGTGAATAGACATTGTTGGGCTTGACCTGCTCCAGCCGCTCGGCCCGCTTCAGCCGGTCGACCGCGCCGTCACCACCCCGCGCCCGCACATAAAGGCTGGCGATGTCTGGGTGGGGAGCAAGCTTCCAGGCGGTTTCCAGCACGGAGCCGGCCTTGCGCAGATTATCCTCGCGCAGCAAGGCGCGGGCGGCGGTCACGGAGGCTGGCACGAGATCCTTGGCGAGTTTCAGCGCGTTCATGGCATTGTCGCGGGCGGCTGACGGATCGCCGTCCAACTGGTCCATGGCTTTTGCGGTCAGCAGCACGGCTTTCAGCCGGTCAGCTTCCGACCGGGCCAGGACGCCTGCGACGCGCTGTTGGTCGAGAAGATGAATGGCCTCGTTCCAGGCGCTGGTCTGGCATCGATATTCCAAAGCAGCCTTGGCAGCCCAGGGCAGATAAGGTGCATCCTCGGCAGCCCGTTCGGCATATTGCCGTGCAGCCTCATGCGCCCCTAGCCGCGTTGCCTCCACATAGAGACCGCGCAGGCCAAGCTCACGGGTTTCCGGATCGGCAACCATCTGCTCATAGATCCGCCTTGCATCGTCATGCTTGCCCTCGATCAGGGCGGCCTGGGCTTCCAGCACCATGATCAGCGGTTCCTGATCGGCACGCACCAGGCCACGGGCGCGGGCACTCATCCGCCGGGCCAGCGCGGCATTGCCAGCGCCTGCGGCGATCAGGCCGGTCGAGATCGCCTGATAGCCTCGATCACGCTTGCGGGCGCGAAAATAGCGGCGCATCGAATGCGGCGAGGTCCAGAGCGTGCGCACCAGCCACCAGCCGATCATCACGACAGCAACGATGGCGACGATCATGGTGGCCGCCGCCGTCAGGCTCATTTCAATCAGCTGGCCCTGCCAGACAATCTGCAACTCACCTGGACGATCGGCAAGCCAGGAAAAACCGAAGCCAAGCGCCAGGACGATCAGGATATAGACTATGATACGGACCATGATGCTTATCCTTGCCGTCCGGCGACGGCACGAGCCAGCGCGTCGGAAACCTGGTTTTCAACGGTAATACGGGCGTCGAGCGCCTTCTTGAACTCGGCAGAGACGGTGCGTCCTGCCTCTGGCAGGCTGTCCCATTCGGCTGCCGCACCCTTCAGGTCGCCATTGCGGATCTTGTCCTCAATGCGCGCAACAATCGCCGAGGCGCTATCACCTTCGACATTGCCGACCGGCCGGACTTTGACCACCGACATAGCGCTGGCCCAGAGACGCTCGCCGACATTGGCGCTTTCCGCAGGCGCATTGATGGTCGAGAGGATCTTGTCGGCAACCGGGCCGAATTGCCGTTGCAGCTCGGCGCGGGAGGTGACGCCCGTGGTCGCATAGGGTTCCAGGGCGGCAATGGCAGTGTCTTCCGGGGCGATACTGCCCAGCGTGCGCAGCTCGGCCAGGAACGGCCCGCCGCGGTCTGCGGCGGTCTTCAAAGCCGAGGCCGCAATGGCGCGTGCGACTTCAATGTCGTCACGCGGCTTGTTGATCTTGGTTTCGATGGCGCTCACCTTGTCGGAGACTTCCGTCTGGTTTTCAGTGAGCTTTTCCACCCGGCCGGCAAGATCCGATTTCAGTTGGTCGATTGCCTGATTGGCGCTGGCAAGCTTTGCCTGCAAGTCGCTGACGGCGGCGGGGTCCACGGCATTTTGCTGCTGGCCTGATTCCAGTTGCGTCAAACGGCTGTCGAGACCGGATAGATCGCCCGGAGCCGTCCCGCTGGCCGTTCCTGCCTTGAGGCGCTCGACATCGGCGGCGAGCGCTGCGACCTGCTGGCTGATCGCGGTATCGTCTTTGCCTGAGCTACTCCCAGCAGAAGGCAAGACGCCAGCATATTGCAGGGCGCTGGCGCTGATCAATGCGATCAGGCCGCCGACGATGCCAGCGGCCACCAGGCTCGACGTGACGGGCGACGAGGAGCGTGGGGTCGGTTCCGATGCGTGTTCCTCGGAGCTGGCATCGGTTGGCGGCGGTCCGGGTTCATCGGGCGGTGGCGGGGAAAAGGCCGAGGTCTCGCCGCCGAAATGTGAGGGCTCCTGCTTTGTTGCTTCGGGATCGCTCACGACGGGTTCGGTTGGAGCTGTGCTCTCGCCTTCCTTGACAGCAGCAGCCGGAGCCTCCGGCTCTGTCGCTGGCGGGGAAGCCGGATCAGTGTCCTCTACGGGCTTTTCACTTATCGGCTCTTCGCTGGAGGTTGGCACCGTTTCCGGCGCCTGGACAGGGGTCGCCGTCAGGTCGATGGTTACCGGCTCTTCGGTGGTTTTGGAACGGCGTGGGGGTTTTCCGGAAACCATGGCAACCTCGCTTTCAATGGATGTGGAATGAAATTAGTCAGGGATCAGCCGGAAGGAAAGGGCCTTGCCCACATTTGCCGCTTGCCTGGTGGTTTTACAGGAGAGAAAGCAGGGCCTCCTCATGAGGATGGGGAGCAACGGACACCTTGTTCCTGAACGGTTTTGCGACGTTTTCGGCAATATCCGCGCTTAAGCAGAAAATGTGTGCGGATGCGAAGAGATTGGCAATTTCCTCTGAGAGAGGCAGGGCGAAGAACCGTCTGGCGGTCTCGGCGGAATAGAGCAGCACGGCGTCCACCGCTTTGCCGTCAAGCCGTATGATGATCTCTTCCGGCTTATAGACCATTTCTTGCATCCTATAGGCTTCCACCACATCAAAGGGAATGGAAGACCGGCCGAGCCCTTGCTCCAGGCTCTGCTTGCGTGGTCTCCCGGCCAGATAAAGCAGCGGATCGGTCCAATCGACGCGGGCGTTGGCAATTGCGCGCGCCAAAGCGGCGCCGTCGCCTTCAGCACTGGTCACGTTGCGAAAACCGAGGCCCCTTGCAGCATCAGCCGTTGCCGCCCCCACCGCAAACAGCGGCGTTTCTAAATGCGGACGAAGCGCTTCGCTCTGCGATGTAAGGCTGCGCAGCGCTTCTCTACTGGTCACGGCTAAGGCTGCATGTGGCTTTGAAAGGGCTTCGAGCGCATCGTCGTCATGATGGATGGCTTCTGCCAGCGGCAGGAGCACAGCCTCGTGACCGAGGGCGCGGAGACGGTCTGCCGTCTTGCGGCTTGCGGTCTGCGTCCTGGTCAGCAAAACGCGCATGTCGTCAGGTCCATGCCTCAAAGAAGCCAGGCCCGGCTTTGTCCCTTACCTTTTCGCCCGCCGACCAGCCGAGTGCCAGTCCATCGGCGCAGCGCCCCTCGGCCTCGACCGAATGGGAGACCTGTCCATCCGGCGTCAGGATCGTCCCGGTCAGGCGGATCGTTTCGCCATCTGATATCGCATAGCCGGCAATCGGCGTGCGGCAGGAACCGTCGAGCGCCGCCAGAAAGGCACGCTCACAGGAAACCGCGTCAAAAGTCGGGCGATGATTGATCGGAGCCAGAAGATCCTGGATGCGCCGGTCATCGACCCGTGCCTCAATGCAGATCGCCCCTTGGGCCGGCGCAGGCGGAAAGCTTTCGAGGTCGAGATATTGGGTAATCACGGTTTCCTTGTCGAGCCGCTTCAGGCCGGCCACGGCCAGCAGCGTGGCGTCCACCTCGCCTGCGGCCAGCTTGCGAAGCCGGGTTTCCACCGCGCCGCGATAGGTGATGACCTGAAGGTCGGGCCGAAGCCTGCGAATCAGCGCCTGACGCCTCAGCGAGGCCGAGCCGATCACCGCGCCCTCGGCAAGCTCCAGCAGTTTCGGTGCCGTGCGACCGATAAAGGCATCGCGCATGTCTTCCCGTGGCAGATAGGCGGAAATCTCCAGCCCATCGGGAAGGGCGGTTGGCATGTCCTTGGAGGAATGCACGGCAAAGTCCAGCCCGCCGGAGAGCAATTGCTGCTCCAGCTCCAGGGTGAACAGGCCCTTGCCGCCGATTTCAGCCAAAGACCGGTCGGTAATGCGGTCGCCGGTGGTCGACAGGACAACGATCTCGAACATATCAGGCGAAAGGCCGTGGGCCTCGGCTAGACGCTCGCGGGTTTCATGGGCCTGGGCCAGTGCTAAAGGGCTGCCGCGTGTGCCGATGCGGAAAGGTTTCGTTTGCATCCGAAGTCATCCATTGTTACCGGAGGTTCTCGTAACCATGTTTGCTCCTCCTCGCAATCAATCAAATCGACGCAACTCAGCCCCCATGACAGGTCCTTTGAAGATTCTCGGCATCGAAACCAGCTGCGATGAAACCGCAGCCGCTATCGTTCTGCGCCATGACGACGGACGCGGCGAAATCGTATCTGATGTGGTCTTGAGCCAATTGGACGAGCACAGCGTTTATGGCGGCGTCGTGCCGGAAATCGCCGCCCGCGCCCATGTCGAGGCACTCGATACGCTGGTGGAAGAGGCGCTAGCCAAGGCTGATATGCGGCTGGGCGATATCGATGCGGTCGCCGCCACCGCCGGTCCCGGCCTGATCGGCGGGCTGATCGTTGGGTTGATGACCGGCAAGGCGATTGCCCGGGCGGCGGGAAAGCCGCTTTATGCCATCAACCATCTGGAAGGCCATGCGCTGACGGCGCGGCTGACGGACAATGTCACCTTTCCCTATCTGATGCTGCTGGTTTCCGGTGGCCATACCCAATTGGTTCTGGTGCGCGGTGTTGGCGATTACCAGCGCTGGGGAACCACCATCGATGATGCGCTTGGTGAGGCGTTTGACAAGACCGCCAAACTGCTCGGCCTGCCCTATCCGGGTGGCCCGGCGGTAGAACGCGCCGCTGTTCACGGCAATGAAAAACGCTTCAATTTTCCGCGCCCGCTGGTGGGTGAGGCGCGGCTGGATTTTTCCTTTTCCGGATTGAAGACGGCGGTGCGGCAGGCGGCACAGGCGGCAGCGCCGGTCAGCGAATCAGATATCGCCGATATCTGCGCCTCTTTCCAGCGCGCCATCGCCCGCACCATGGACGACCGAATCGGCCGGGGGCTGGAGCGGTTCAATACGGAATATCCGGGCCTTGAGACCAAGCCCGCTTTGGTGGTGGCCGGTGGTGTGGCCGCCAATCAGGCGCTGCGTGGTGCCTTGCAGATGCTATGCGATCGGCACGGGTTTCGCTTCATCGCCCCACCGCATCATCTTTGCACCGACAATGCGGCGATGATCGCCTGGGCCGGGCTGGAGCGGTTGGCCCATGGTTTTCCGGCGGATGATCTTTCGGTCTCGCCGCGTGCCCGCTGGCCGCTGGATGGCAATGCGGCGACGCTGCTTGGCTCTGGCAAGCGAGGCGCGAAAGCATGAGTGGACACCATCACATTGCGGTGATCGGTGCCGGCGCCTTTGGCACGGCGCTGGCGGCTGTCATGGCGTTGGAAGGGCGATCCAAGGTCACTTTGCTGGGCCGCGATCCCGCCTTGATGGCCGATCTCAGGGCCGATGGCATGCATGACGCAGCTCTGCCGGGGGTTGCCTTGCCTTTCGGGCTGGAATTCGCCTTTGAGCCGGATGCGCTAGCCGATGCCGATATTGTGCTGTTTGCCATGCCCTCGCAGGCGCAGGCAGATGCCGCATCGACCTATGGTCCCTATCTTTCCGCCGAGGCCATGGTGGTCACCTGTGCCAAGGGCATCGACCGGGCAAGCTCCCGGCTGCTGACCGAGCTTTTGGAAGAAAAATTGCCGCATCATCCCGTCGCGGTTCTGTCGGGACCAGGCTTTGCCATGGATATCGCCCGTGGCCTGCCGACCGCGATGGCGCTGGCGGCTGACAATCTTGACATGGCCGAGGGCCTGGCGCGGACGCTGTCCACCCGGACATTCCGGCTTTATGCCGCCGACGACCGGATCGGCGTGCAACTTGGCGGGGCGCTGAAGAATGTGCTGGCGATTGCCTGCGGCATCGTCGAGGGTCGTGGATTGGGTGAATCAGCCCGGGCAGCGTTGATTTCGCGCGGTCTTGCGGAAATGTCGCGGCTGGTCGTCGCCATGGGCGGCAAGGCGGATACGGTGCGCGGCCTGTCGGGCCTTGGCGATCTGGTCCTGACGGCCACTAGCCATCAATCCCGCAACCTGCGCTATGGTATTGCCCTTGCCAAGGGTGAGCAAAGCCAGCTTGGCAGCAGCGGTCTGGTCGAGGGTGCCTTTGCGGCTGCCGTTGCCGCCCGCCTTGCTGAACACCACGCTATCGCCATGCCGATTACCCAGGCTGTTGCCGCCATCATCGATGGTGTGCTGGATATTGACCGGGCGGTCGATGCGCTGATGACCCGCCCGATTACCACGGAATAATTTTTGAGGAGACGAGCCATGCTGTTTGCCGTGATCTGCGCCGATAAGCCCAACCATCTTGACCTTCGAATGGCGACCCGCCCGCCGCATGTGGAGTGGCTGAATGGATTGAATGCCGACGGGGTGTTGAAAATCGGTGGGCCTTTCCTGAATGGCGATGGCAAGCCCTGCGGTTCGATGCTGCTGATCAAGGCCGACAATCTTACTGCGGCCAAGGAAATCGCGGCGCAAGACCCCTATGCCAAGGCGGGCCTGTTCGAAAGCGTCGACATCAAACCCTATAACTGGGTCTTCAACAATCCCGAGGCGTGAGACGCATGGCTTTCTGGCTTTACAAATCCGAGCCTTTCAAGTGGTCATGGGCCATGCAGAAGGATGCGGGCGAGGCGGGCACCGAATGGACCGGGGTGCGCAATTATCTGGCCCGCAACAATATGCGGGCGATGCAGATCGGCGACAAGGGCCTGTTCTACCACTCCAACGAGGGGTTGGAAGTGGTTGGCATCACCGAGGTCTGCGCGCTTTCCCATCCTGATTCGACCGCTGAAGGCGATGCCCGTTGGGATTGCGTCGACATTCGCGCCGTGCGGGACATGCCAAAACCGGTGACCCTTAAGGACGTCAAGGCCAATCCGAAACTGGCGCAGATGGCGCTGGTGACCTCGATGCGGCTTTCGGTACAGCCGGTGACCGAGGAGGAGTATTTCGAGATTTGCCGCATGGGCGGGCTTGAAAACCCGCCGGTGTGAGCGTTTCCCCTGTGAAGATCGATCCCCGGCGCTTCATTCTCGACAATACCGATCTTGTCGCCCCGCCGCATGTGCCGGAGATCCGGCTGCATCTGGCCAGTGAAGTGCATGATCTCTGGCTGAAAACCGAGGACGATCTGGCGGAAATTGGCCTGCCACCGCCGTTCTGGGCCTTTGCCTGGGCCGGCGGGCAGGGCCTGGCGCGGCATATCCTTGATAATCCACAGCTTGTGGCGGGCAAGCGGGTGGTGGATTTCGCCAGCGGTTCCGGTCTGGTTGCCATTGCCGCGGCCAAGGCTGGTGCTGTTTCGGTGCTGTGCGTGGATATCGATCCCTTCGTACAGGCGGCAATTGCCCTCAATGCAGCGGAAAACGGGGTGGATCTCGGCTTTTGCGGCGAGGATCTAGTCGGCCAGACACTGGATGCCGACATGCTTCTGGCTGGCGACGTTTTTTACGACAAGAGCTTTGCCGACCGATTGGTAGCCTGGTTTTCAACGCTGTGCGGGCAGGGGATCGATATCCTGGTCGGCGATCCCGGGCGAAGCTATTGCCCGACTGATCGGATGCAGGCCTTGGCGACCTACCAGGTTCCGGTCACGCGGATGCTCGAAGACAGCGAGGTGAAGAAAACCACCGTCTGGAAGTTTTGCTGACGGGGCAGCATCGGTCAGGGGCGTATGATGCAAACACCTGCTTCATAGGTGCAGGGCGAGGTTTCCAGCTGCGCTTTGACGTCGATGATCTTGGCCTTTGGTGCCAGAGGGGTGGTGTTTTGGCCGCTCCTGTCGTAGCGCCAGGCAGAAACACCAAAAGTATAGGTGCCGCCGGGGGTGCCGATCCCGATGATCGATCCTGCCGCTGAACCGGCATGCGACCTTCTCTGCTGGCCATGATAAGCGGAACCATCATTTGTGCCGCCCGCATAAGCGGCCTGGGCCAGCAAACATACGCAGGCCAGGGCCAGGGCGGATGCTTTGATACGGGTGATTTTACCAGTGGCAGGCAAGGTTTTTTCTCCGGTCCCCATCAAAACGTGGTTAATAAGAGATTAATTCGAGCCACGGGAAAATCAAGTCATTCCAGCTATCTGGTCGATTTTCTTAAGAACTGCTGTTTATTGTCGCGCCATGCGTCTTTGGTCGGAGAGGTGCCTGATCAGGGACTTGCCAATCGATTAAATTGAAAGCCAGTTTCAAATCCGCCTTGTCCTGCATCAATCGGAGGATTAAAGGTCCAATTTGACGCACTGCACTCCATGAAGGAGCGCCCTATATCCCTTCCATTCCAAAGGTGGAATGCACTTGAACGCCGTGAGGACGAGATGGCGAACGTGACAAAACAACGGCCTTTGTCGCCGCATCTGCAAATCTACAAGCTTGTTCCGACAATGTTGATGTCCATCGTGCATCGCATTACCGGCGGAGCCTTGTATTTTGGGACCGCGCTGGTTGCCTGGTGGCTGATCGCCGCCTCGACGGGAGCGGATTATTACGATTGGGTCTCCTGGTTCATGGGGACGTTCATCGGCAAGATCATTCTGTTCGGCTTCAGCTGGGCGCTGATCCACCACATGTTGGGTGGCATGCGTCATTTCGCATGGGACCTGGGCTATGGTTTGGAGAAGCACTTCAACACCAAGCTTGCCAAGGCGACAGCCGTTGCATCCGTCGTCCTGACCGTTCTGGTCTGGGTCGTCGCGTTCATCATCCGCTGAGGGATTTTAATCATGGATATGCGTACACCGCTCGGTAAAGTTCGCGGTCTCGGCTCCGCAAAGGACGGCACGGAACATTTCTGGCGCCAGCGCCTGACGGCCATCGCCAACGTGCCGCTCATGCTGTTCTTCATCATTTTCATGCTGACCCATGCCGGCGCACCCTATGCCGATGTCGTGTCGGCTTTGTCGAACCCTCTCGTGGCTGTTATCATGGGACTGGTCGTGCTTTCCGGCCTGATCCACATGAAGATCGGCATGCAGGAAATCATCGCCGACTATATTCATAACGAAGTTATGAAAATGGGGCTGATGATGCTCAACACATTTTTCGTGGTCATCACGGGTGCGCTCTGTCTTTTCGCCATCCTCAAGATCGCGTTTGTAGGATAATTCATCATGGCAGCGACAAGTTCTTCTTCCAAGTCCGGCCCAACCATCAATGGCCGCACATATACCTATGTCGATCACGCTTATGACGTGGTCGTTGTCGGCGCCGGTGGTGCTGGCCTGCGCGCCACGCTCGGCATGGCCGAGCAGGGTTTCAAGACCGCCTGTATCACCAAGGTTTTCCCGACCCGCTCCCACACGGTTGCAGCCCAAGGCGGCATTGCCGCTTCGCTCAACAACATGACGCCGGATTGCTGGCAGTGGCATCTTTACGATACCGTCAAGGGCTCTGACTGGCTGGGCGACGTGGACGCCATGCAATATCTGGCCATGGAAGCGCCAAAGGCGGTCTATGAGCTGGAACATTACGGCGTGCCCTTCTCGCGTAACGAAGAAGGCAAGATCTATCAGCGCCCCTTCGGTGGCCATATGCAGAATTACGGCGAAGGTCCGCCGGTACAGCGCACCTGTGCTGCCGCCGACCGGACCGGCCACGCCATTCTGCATACGCTTTACGGTCAGTCCTTGAAGCACAACGCTGAATTCTTCATCGAATATTTCGCCCTCGACCTGATCATGGCCGAGGATGGCCGTTGCACCGGCGTCGTGGCCTGGAACCTCGATGACGGCACTATCCATCGCTTCTCGGCAAAGATGGTGGTGCTGGCGACCGGCGGTTATGGCCGCGCCTATTTCTCTGCAACATCGGCCCATACCTGCACCGGCGATGGCGGCGGCATGATTGCCCGCGCCGGTCTGCCGCTTCAGGACATGGAATTCGTTCAGTTCCACCCGACCGGTATTTACGGTGCCGGCTGTCTGATCACCGAAGGCGCGCGCGGCGAAGGCGGCTATCTGGTCAATTCCGAGGGTGAGCGTTTCATGGAACGCTATGCCCCATCGGCCAAGGATCTTGCCTCGCGTGACGTTGTCTCGCGCTGCATGACCCTGGAAATCCGCGAGGGCCGGGGCGTTGGCAAGAACAAGGATCACATCTACCTGCATCTCGACCATCTCGATCCAGCCGTTCTGCATGAGCGCCTGCCGGGCATTTCCGAGAGCGCCAAGATTTTTGCCGGCGTCGATGTGACCCGCGAGCCGATCCCGGTTCTGCCAACCGTTCACTACAATATGGGTGGCATTCCGACCAATTATTGGGGCGAAGTGCTGAATGCCGATGCTGAAAACCCCGAGCGGATCGCACCCGGCCTGATGGCTGTCGGTGAAGCCGGTTGCGCTTCGGTGCATGGCGCCAATCGTCTTGGTTCCAATTCGCTGATCGACCTCGTGGTGTTTGGCCGTGCCGCGGCCATCCGCGCTGCCGAAGTGATCGATAGGGTCTCGCCGATCCCGGCATTGAACATCGCCGCCTGCGACAAGATCATGGAGCGGTTCGACGCCATCCGTCATTCCAGCGGCTCGACGCCGACTGCCGTGCTGCGTGACAAGATGCAGCGCGCCATGCAGGAAGATGCTGCCGTGTTCCGCACCCAGGAAGCGCTGGAAAGCGGTTGCCGCCGGATCTCGGAAATCTGGAAGGAAATGCCCGACATCAAGGTGACCGACCGGTCGCTGGTCTGGAATTCCGATCTGGTGGAAACGCTGGAATTGCACAATCTGATGGCCAATGCCATCACGACGGTCTATGGCGCCGAAGCCCGCAAGGAAAGCCGTGGTTCTCACGCCCGCGAGGACTTTGTCGATGGCCCGTTCGGTGGCCGCGACGACGTCAACTGGCGCAAGCACACACTGGCCTGGGTCAATGAGGCAGGCGATGTGAAGCTGGACTACCGTCCTGTACATACCGAGCTTCTGGCGGATGGGATCGATCCCAAGAAGATCGAGCCCAAGGCCCGCGTTTACTGATGTGAGGATATCGACATGGTTGAACTGACGCTTCCCAAGAATTCTCAGATCAAGCCGGGCAAGGTCTGGCCAAAACCTTCAGGTGCCAAGAACCTGCGGGAATACCAGATCTATCGCTGGAGCCCCGATGACGACAAAAATCCAAGCCTCGACACCTATTATGTCGATATGGACGATTGCGGTCCGATGGTTCTCGACGGTCTTCTCTATATCAAGAACAAGATCGATCCGACGCTGACGTTCCGCCGGTCCTGTCGTGAGGGCATTTGCGGCTCCTGCGCGATGAATATCGATGGCACCAACACGCTGGCCTGCACCAAGGGTACCGACGAGGTGAAGGGGACCGTGAAGGTCTATCCTCTGCCGCATATGCCTGTCGTCAAGGATCTGGTTCCCGACCTGACAAACTTTTATGCCCAGCACCGCTCCATCGAACCCTGGTTGAAAACGGTGTCTCCGACGCCGGTTAAGGAATGGAAGCAGAGCCATGACGACCGGCAGAAGCTGGACGGCCTTTATGAGTGCATTCTCTGCGCTTGCTGCTCGACCTCTTGCCCGAGCTATTGGTGGAATGGCGACCGCTATCTTGGCCCAGCCGTGCTGCTGCAAGCCTATCGCTGGTTGATCGACAGCCGTGACGAGGCCAAGGGGGAGCGTCTGGATAATCTGGAAGATCCCTTCCGGCTCTATCGCTGCCATACGATCATGAATTGCGCGCAAGTCTGTCCAAAGGGCCTCAATCCGGCCAAGGCGATTGCTGAAATCAAGAAAATGATGGTCGAGCGCCGCGTTTGACGCAGGTTGCCCGACGCGGTCAAGCCCAAGGCGAAGATGCTCAGGCATCCTCGCCGTGAAGGCATTCCAAATATCTCAAATGCATTGCTTGCTTGAGATATTTGCAAAAGAAACAGGATGATCCATCTTCAAAGTCTCATCCTGTGAGTGGCGCGGGCGGGCTGCTGTCGCGGTTGCGACAGTCTCTGGCGGCGCTATTGGCTGCATCTCACGCGGTTTTGTAATGAAAATATCGATCTTCTGGACGCAAACCCGCTATTTGCTTGCCGTTGAAGATGCTTCTGCCTTGATTTCAAACCAGCTTTGGCGCTAGTTTCCGGGCGTTTGGTGCAAGATAGCTGCCGCTGAAAGGCGAAAGCTGACGATGATGAAGCAACCGGGAGTGTTAGGATGAAACTGAAATTTGCGGCGACGGGTTTGATGGTCGTGCTTTCTCTTGCCGGGTGTCAGCGTACGTCAAGCGATTACGGTTCCTCGTCACTGCCGCCTTTGCAGGCGCAACCGGTGCCTCAGGTTCAATCGGGGCAATTGCCGCCTCCAGGTGCAAGCCAGTTTCCGGTCGCTCCCACGTCTAACCAGAGCGCTGCCTTGACACCGAATGCGCCGCCGCCGGGTAGCTCTCTCGATTTCACCAAGGAACAGATGGTTGGCAATTGGCGTGTGGCCAATGGCCAGTCCAGCTGCGACATGTTCCTGACCCTCACCAATCTGGGTGGTGGATCGCGCGGCGGTACACGCGGTTGCGTCGGTCCGCTGACGACGATGGGTGCCTGGGACGTCGCCAACAAGCAGTTGATGCTGAAGGATCGCGACGGCAATGTGATCGGCACTCTCTACAAGACAGCAGACAATCGCTTCAACGGCTCCACCAGCGCTGGCCAGCCTGTCAGCCTCAGCCGGTAAGGGTGGCTGAGCCGCCTTTCATTCTGAATCCCCGCCCTTTGATGCAATAGGGGCGGGCCTATATCCCCCGCGGAGTTCGACATGCAGCCTGTGCCCGATTATGCCCTCAGCGTCAGCGAGGATTTGAAGGCGCGGACCCTGTCGGGGGAGCTGATGGCCGACCCCGCCCAGATGGCGGTCGCAGCCCGGCTTGATCGCGTCCTGCTTCAATTGAAAGAACGCAAGCCAGCGAAAAAGTCCTCGGCGCTTGGCTGGATCTTTGCACGGCATCGAGCGCCGCAAACCAAAATCATGGGGCTTTATGTGCATGGCAGCGTCGGGCGTGGCAAAACCATGCTGATGGACCTGTTCTTTCGCATGGCGCCCGTGGAAAAGAAGCGGCGCGCGCATTTTCACGAATTCATGGCCGATGTGCATAATCGCATTCACATCCATCGGCAGAAACTCAAAAATGGCGAGACAAAACAGGCCGACCCCGTGCCGCCGGTGGCGGAGCAACTGGCCGCCGAAGCAGGGCTTTTGTGCTTCGATGAATTCACCGTTACCGATATTGCCGATGCAATGATCCTGTCGCGGTTGTTTACCGAACTTTTCGCCCGTGGCTGCATTCTGGTGGCGACCTCCAACGTTGAGCCGGACAATCTCTATCCGGATGGGCTGAACCGGGGTCTGTTTGTGCCGTTCATCGGCTTGCTCAAACAATATGTCGAGATCCTCTCGCTCGATTCGCCGACCGATTACCGGCTGGAAAAGGCCGATCAGCTTCCGATCTATCTCTCTCCGGCAGATGCTGTAGCGGATCGGGAAATGGACCGTGCCTGGAAAATGATGACGGCGGGCCGTGTTGAAAAGCCGCTGGATATCGAGATGAAAGGCAGGCTTTTGCCGGTGAGGCGAGCCGTTGGAAAAATGGCGCGCTTCACGTTTGCCGAGCTTTGCGAGCAGCCGCTGGGTGCCTCCGATTACCTGGCGCTTGCCGACCGCTTTCACACTATTTTCATCGACCATATTCCTTATCTTGGACCTGAAAAACGCAATCAGACGAAGCGCTTCATCATCCTGATCGACGCGCTTTACGACCATCATGTCCGGGTGCATGCCAGCGCTGCCGCCGAGCCCGAGGCCCTGCTGACAGCGAGAAAAGGAACCGAAGGGTTCGAATTCGACCGGACGGCGTCGCGGCTGTTTGAGATGCGTAGCCGTGAATATCTCGAGGCACATACGGGCCGCATTGCGGAAATGTGAAGAATTGATGACTTAATATCTTACCTTTACGTAAGAATTTTATAGTCTAAACGATTGAAAAATATGCTCTCATAAATATCGGTTGCGCTTTTTTCCAGGTCGCGCTATGCGAATGGCCCAAAGGCCGGTCACTCTATTGGAGGGCCGACTTGGTTTTGGATCTAAAAGGAAGCACTTCAATGGCGCGCAACAAGATCGCACTTATTGGTTCTGGAATGATCGGTGGTACGCTGGCCCATCTGGCTGGCTTGAAGGAACTGGGCGACATCGTCCTGTTCGATATTGCCGATGGCGTACCGCAGGGTAAGGGTCTCGACATTGCGCAGTCGTCGCCCGTTGAAGGCTTCAATGCCAAGCTGACCGGTTCGAGCGACTACGCCGCCATCGAAGGTGCGGATGTCTGCATCGTCACCGCTGGTGTGCCGCGCAAGCCCGGCATGAGCCGCGACGACCTGCTCGGCATCAACCTCAAGGTCATGGAACAGGTTGGCGCTGGCATCAAGAAATATGCCCCCAACGCCTTCGTGATCTGCATCACCAATCCGCTCGATGCCATGGTCTGGGCGTTGCAGAAGTTCTCCGGCCTTCCGGCCAACAAGGTTGTCGGCATGGCCGGCGTTCTCGACAGCTCGCGTTTCCGCCTGTTCCTGGCTGAGGAATTCAACGTTTCGGTTCAGGATGTCACGGCTTTCGTGCTTGGCGGCCATGGCGACACGATGGTGCCGCTGGCTCGTTACTCCACGGTTGGCGGTATCCCGCTGACCGATCTGGTCAAGATGGGCTGGGTCACCGCTGAACGCCTGGAAGAGATCATTCAGCGCACCCGTGATGGCGGCGCCGAAATCGTCGGTCTGTTGAAGACCGGTTCGGCCTTCTATGCGCCAGCCGCTTCGGCGATCGAAATGGCTGAATCCTACCTCAAGGACAAGAAGCGCGTTCTGCCTTGCGCTGCACACCTGACCGGTCAGTACGGCGTCAAGGACATGTATGTTGGCGTACCCACGGTGATCGGTGCTGGCGGCGTCGAACGCGTCATCGAGATCGAACTGAACAAGGACGAGGAAGCCGCCTTCCAGAAGTCGGTCGGCGCTGTCGCCGGTCTCTGCGAAGCCTGCATCAATATCGCTCCGGCTCTTAAGTAATCGCCTTTGGCGGCTGCGCCTTCATCTGCGGATGATGGCGCAGCCGCGCATGGTTTTAACGCAGTTCTAAGCCGGGCGGCATGACCGCTGGTTCTGGAATTGCTCCGAACACAGGACCAGACGATGAATATTCATGAATATCAGGCCAAGGCTCTGCTGAAGAGCTTTGGCGCACCGGTTGCCGAAGGTGTGGCAATCTTTTCCGCCGATGAAGCCGAGGCGGCCGCAAAGCAGCTTCCTGGCCCGCTTTATGTCGTCAAGAGCCAGATCCACGCTGGTGGTCGCGGCAAGGGCAAGTTTAAGGAACTTGGCCCGGAAGCCAAGGGCGGCGTTCGCCTGGCTTTCTCGATCGATGAAGTGAAGTCGCATGTTGCTGAAATGCTCGGCAACACGCTGGTGACCAACCAGACCGGCCCTGCTGGTAAGCAGGTTAACCGCCTGTATATTGAAGACGGTGCTGATATCGAGCGCGAGCTTTATCTGTCGCTGCTCGTCGACCGCGCTGTCGGTCAGGTTGCTTTCGTGGTGTCCACCGAAGGCGGCATGGACATTGAAACGGTTGCGCACGACACACCTGAAAAGATCATCAGCGTTGCGATCGACCCAGAAGCTGGTGTAACGGCTGCCAATCTCGAAGCCCTGACTGCGGCTTTGCTGCTCGAAGGCGAAGCCAAGGCTGACGCTGAGAAGCTGTTCCCGATCCTCTACAAGGCCTTTGTCGAAAAGGACATGGCGCTTCTGGAAGTGAACCCGCTGATCGTCATGAAGAACGGCCGTATGCGCGTTCTCGATGCCAAGATGTCTTTCGACGGCAACGCTCTGTTCCGTCACGAAGACGTTGTGGCTCTGCGCGACAAGACGGAAGAAGACGCCAAGGAAATCGAAGCCTCCAAGTATGATCTGGCCTATGTTGCCCTCGACGGCAATATCGGCTGCATGGTCAATGGCGCAGGTCTTGCCATGGCAACCATGGACATCATCAAACTCTACGGTGCTGAGCCGGCAAACTTCCTCGACGTTGGTGGCGGTGCGACCAAGGAAAAGGTCACGGCAGCGTTCAAGATCATCACGGCTGATCCGGCTGTGAAGGGCATTTTGGTCAACATCTTCGGCGGCATCATGAAGTGTGATGTTATTGCCGAGGGTGTTCTGGCTGCCGTCAAGGACGTCGGTCTCACCGTTCCACTCGTCGTTCGCCTCGAAGGCACCAATGTCGAGCTGGGAAAGAAAATCATCAACGAATCCGGTCTCAACGTCATTTCGGCGGATGATCTGGACGATGCTGCGCAGAAGATCGTCGCAGCCGTGAAGGCAGCGTGATCTGATGGCTGATACATCCAAGACCGTGAAGCGCCAGCCTTTTGGCCCGAATGAGACAGATATCAATCTGTGCTACTTCGTCTGCTTCGACAGCGAGCTTCCAACCGATGGCGACGTCGCCGAGCGTTGGGTGCATTTCAACGATAATGACGATGCGCTCGCCTATTTCGCTGACAAGTCCAAGGACGCGAGCCTCTATGTCTGGAAGGGCGAGCTTGCCATTGCCAAGGGCGACGGCCAGTTCGATTGGTTCTTTACCCAGTGGTCCAAGAGCCTTGAGAAGCAGCTGACGCAGAAGCCGGCCAAGGGCATGGGCTATCGCTTTTCCAATGACGCCTTTGAGGCATTTGAACCCCTCGAATTCGAGGAAGAGGAAGCCGAGTAATGTCGATTCTGATCAATAAAGACACCAAGGTTCTCGTACAGGGCCTGACCGGCAAGACCGGCACTTTCCATACCGAGCAGGCGCTTGCCTATTACGGCACCAAAATGGTCGGCGGTATTCATCCGGCTAAGGGCGGTAGCAACTGGACCGGCTCCAAGGGTGAAACCCTGCCGATCTTCGCTTCCGTTGCCGAAGGCAAGGACGTCACAGGCGCCAATGCATCGGTGATCTACGTGCCGCCAGCCGGTGCTGCTGCTGCAATCATCGAAGCCATCGAAGCTGAAATTCCGCTGGTCGTCTGCATCACCGAAGGCATTCCGGTTGCCGACATGGTCAAGGTCAAGGCTCGCCTCGACAAGTCCAAGTCGCGCCTGATTGGCCCCAACTGCCCAGGCGTGATGACGCCGGAAGAATGCAAGATCGGCATTATGCCGGGCTCGATTTTCCGCAAGGGTTCGGTTGGCGTGTTGTCGCGTTCCGGCACTTTGACCTATGAGGCTGTGTTCCAGACCTCGAACGAAGGCCTCGGCCAGACCTCGGCTGTCGGCATCGGCGGCGACCCGGTCAAGGGTACCGAGTTCATCGACATCCTGGAAATGTACCTCGCTGACGAAGCCACCAAGTCGATCATCATGATCGGTGAAATCGGTGGTTCGGCTGAAGAAGAAGCTGCACAGTTCCTCAAGGACGAAGCCAAGAAGGGCCGCAAGAAGCCGATGGTTGGTTTCATCGCCGGTCGTACGGCTCCTCCCGGCCGCACCATGGGTCACGCAGGCGCTGTGATCTCTGGCGGCAAGGGGGGCGCGGAAGACAAGATCGAAGCCATGGAATCGGCTGGCATTCGGGTTTCGCCCTCGCCAGCCCGCCTTGGCAAGACGCTGGTTGAAGTTCTCAAGGGCTGAGACCACATAGAGATGAGCGGGCAGACGTCTTTATGGCGTCTGCCCGTGCAGGCATTTCAAGTCCAGCCGAGCGCAAGCCTTGACTGGCAGATATTCGACAAGCCGAATATTCGGTCGAATAGTTCGGTGATGACCTCAAGTCGGGAGGCGGGCACGAGGCCCGCAAAAAACCATGGCAAGGCAAGAAGCCAACGAGCAGTTTCAGATCACCTCGTTCCTGGACGGATCGAATGCGATCTATATCGAGCAGCTTTATGCGCGTTACGAAGACGATCCGGGTTCGGTATCGCCTGAGTGGCAATCCTTCTTCAAGGCGCTGGGCGATAATCCAAGCGACGTGAAAAAGGCGGCCAAGGGAGCCTCCTGGCAGCGGAGCAATTGGCCGCTGACGCCCCGCACCGATCTGGTTTCAGCGCTCGATGGCAATTGGGGCCTGGTCGAGAAGGCCATTGAAACCAAGGTCAAGGGCAAGGCTGAAGCCGCAGCCGTAACCACAGGCAAGCCAGTTTCTGAAACCGAAGTGTTGCAGGCGACCCGTGATAGCGTACGCGCCATCATGATGATCCGCGCTTATCGCATGCGCGGTCATTTGCATGCCAAGCTCGACCCGCTCGGCATTGCCACGGCGGTTGAAGATTACAACGAGCTGTCGCCATCATCCTACGGATTTACCGAGGCTGATTTTGACCGCAAGATCTTCATCGATAACGTTCTGGGGCTGGAATATGCCACCGTGCGTGAGATGATCGAAATTCTTGAGCGCACTTATTGCTCGACGCTCGGTTTCGAATTCATGCACATTTCCAATCCGGAAGAAAAGGCCTGGATTCAAGAGCGCATCGAAGGCCCCGATAAAGGCGTTGATTTTACCGTTGAGGGCAAGAAGGCTATTCTGCAAAAGCTGGTTGAGGCCGAAGGCTTCGAGCAGTTCATTGATGTGAAGTACAAGGGCACCAAGCGCTTTGGTCTGGATGGCGGCGAATCGCTGATCCCGGCGCTGGAGCAGATCATCAAGCGCGGTGGTCAGGAAGGCCTCGAAGAGGTCGTGCTCGGCATGGCGCATCGCGGTCGTCTGAACGTATTGACCAATGTGATGCACAAGCCGCATCGCGCCGTATTCCACGAGTTCAAGGGTGGTTCGTTCAAGCCTGATGAAGTCGAAGGCTCCGGCGACGTGAAGTACCATCTGGGTGCCTCGTCCGACCGCGAATTCGATGGCAACAAGGTTCACTTGTCGCTGACGGCCAACCCCTCGCATCTGGAAATCGTTAACCCTGTGGTGATGGGCAAGGCTCGCGCCAAGCAGGACCAGCTGGCCAAAGTCTGGGAAGGCGACGTGATTCCGCTGAAGGAACGCGCCAAGGTTCTGCCATTGCTGCTGCATGGCGACGCGGCCTTTGCGGGTCAGGGCGTTGTGGCTGAAATTCTTGGCCTGTCTGGTCTGCGCGGTCACCGCGTGGCTGGCACGATGCATGTGATCATCAATAACCAGATCGGCTTTACCACCAATCCGGGCTTCTCGCGCTCCTCGCCTTATCCATCGGATGTGGCCAAGATGATCGAAGCGCCGATCTTCCATGTGAATGGTGACGATCCGGAAGCTGTGGTTTATGCCGCCAAGGTGGCCACCGAATTCCGCATGAAGTTCCACAAGCCTGTGGTTGTGGACATGTTCTGCTACCGCCGCTTTGGCCATAATGAAGGTGATGAGCCTTCGTTCACCCAGCCAAAGATGTACAAGGAAATTCGCGCCCACAAGACCGTTGTTCAGGTCTATGGCGATCGCCTGATTGCTGAAGGCGTGATTACTGAAGGCGATCTCGAAAAGATGAAGGCCGATTGGCGCGCCAATCTCGAGCAGGAGTTCGAGGCTGGCCAGTCCTACAAGCCCAACAAGGCTGACTGGCTGGATGGCGTCTGGTCTGGTCTTCGCGCTGCCGACAATGCCGATGAGCAGCGTCGCGGCAAGACAGCCATGCCGATGAAGTCCCTGAAGGAGATCGGTCGTAAGCTGTCGACCATTCCTGATGGCTTCAAAGCGCATCGCACCATCCAGCGTTTCATGGAAAACCGCGCCCAGATGATCGAGACCGGCGAGGGTATCGATTGGGCGATGGCCGAGGCACTGGCTTTCGGTTCGCTGGTCGTTGAAGGCCACAAGATCCGCCTGTCCGGTCAGGATTGCGAGCGCGGCACATTCAGCCAGCGTCATTCGGTGCTCTACGATCAGGAAAGCGAAGATCGCTACATTCCGCTGGCCAATCTGGCCCCCAATCAGGCTCGCTACGAAGTCATCAATTCGATGCTGTCGGAAGAGGCCGTGCTTGGCTTCGAATACGGCTATTCGCTGGCACGTCCGAATGCGTTGACCCTGTGGGAAGCCCAGTTCGGTGACTTCGCCAACGGCGCCCAGGTGGTGTTCGACCAGTTCATCTCGTCGGGTGAACGCAAATGGCTTCGCATGTCCGGCCTCGTCTGCCTTCTGCCGCATGGCTATGAAGGTCAGGGACCGGAACACTCTTCGGCTCGTCTGGAGCGCTGGCTGCAAATGTGCGCCGAAGACAACATGCAGGTTGCCAACGTCACCACGCCGAGCAATTATTACCATATCCTGCGCCGCCAGGTGAAACGCGACTTCCGCAAGCCGCTGATCCTGATGACGCCGAAGTCGCTGCTGCGCCACAAGCGGGCCCAGTCGACACTGGCGGAAATGGCAGGCGAAAGCTCGTTCCATCGCCTGCTGTGGGATGATGCCGAGATCATCAAGGACGGTCCGATCAAGCTCCAGAAGGATGCCAAGATCCGCCGCGTGGTGATGTGCAGTGGCAAGGTTTACTATGACCTGCTGGAAGAGCGCGAAAAGCGTGGCATCGATGATGTCTACCTGCTGCGTATCGAACAGCTCTATCCGTTCCCGGCCAAGGCGCTGATCAATGAGCTCAGCCGCTTCCGCAATGCGGAAATGGTCTGGTGCCAGGAAGAGCCGAAGAACATGGGGGCCTGGTCCTTCATCGATCCTTACCTGGAATGGGTGCTGGCTCACATCGACGCCAAGTATCAGCGCGTGCGCTATACCGGCCGTCCGGCTGCTGCCTCTCCGGCAACAGGCCTGATGTCCAAGCATCTCGCCCAGCTGCAAGCCTTCCTGGAGGACGCACTCGGCGGCTAATGCTGCCGGGTCCACCCTTTCGCTCGAAATCCATATCGATCAACGGAATTTATCATCATGGCCACTGAAATCCGCGTCCCCACTCTGGGTGAATCCGTCAGCGAAGCCACCGTCGGCACCTGGTTCAAGAAAGTCGGCGATGTCGTCAAGGCGGACGAGCCGCTCGTGGAACTGGAAACCGACAAGGTAACGGTTGAAGTCCCTTGTCCTGCTTCGGGCGTTCTGACCGAAATCGTTGCCCAGAACGGTGAAACGGTTGGTCTGGGCGCTCTGCTCGGCCAGATCGCCGAAGGCGCATCGGCTGGTGCGGCTGCACCTGCTGCTGCTGCCCCGGCGCCTGCTGCTACACCTGCACAGGCGGCCCCTGCCGCTCCGGCTGCGGGCTCCGCCATGCCGGCAGCGCCTGCCGCAGCCAAGATGCTGGCTGAAAACAATATCTCTGCCGATCAGGTGGATGGCTCCGGCAAGCGTGGGCAAGTGCTGAAGGGCGACGTGATCGCTGCTGTTGCCAAGGGCGCTTCGGCACCTGCCGCTGCTCCGGCCCCGGTTGCTGCGCCGCGCCCCGTCTCCTCCGCCGACGATGCGTCGCGCGAAGAGCGCGTCAAGATGACCCGCCTGCGCCAGACCATTGCCAAGCGCCTGAAGGATGCGCAGAACACGGCTGCCATGCTGACCACCTATAACGAGGTGGATATGTCGGCAGTGATGAGCCTGCGCAACAAGTACAAGGACATTTTTGAAAAGAAGCATGGCGTCAAGCTGGGCTTCATGGGCTTCTTCACCAAGGCCGTCACCCACGCCCTGAAGGAACTGCCTGCCGTCAACGCTGAGATCGACGGCACCGATATCATCTACAAGAACTACTGCCATGTCGGCATGGCCGTCGGCACCGACAAGGGCCTGGTCGTTCCTGTGATCCGCGATGCCGACCAGATGTCGATTTCGGAAGTTGAAAAGGATCTCGGTCGTCTTGCCAAGGCTGCCCGCGATGGCTCGCTGTCGATGGCCGACATGCAGGGTGGCACGTTCACCATCACCAATGGCGGTGTCTACGGTTCGCTGATGTCCTCGCCGATCCTCAATGCGCCGCAGTCCGGTATTCTGGGCATGCACAAGATCCAGGATCGTCCGGTCGTGGTTGGTGGTCAGATCGTGATCCGTCCGATGATGTATCTTGCACTGTCCTACGACCACCGGATTGTTGACGGCAAGGAAGCCGTGACCTTCCTCGTGCGCGTCAAGGAAAGCCTGGAAGATCCGGAACGTCTGGTTCTGGACCTCTAATCCTTCGCAAGCGGTGAAATCATTTTCCGCTGCCAATAGGTGGCGGAAGATGTCAGCGCATAAAATGCGATGCGGCATTCCCTCCGGAATGGTGTGAACCAAAAGTGGAGCATGACCATGCAACCGACTTTTCTTGCCGCCTCGCCTTTTCTGCCGCTGATTGGTATCAGTGTGATCCTGTTGGTCGTCCACATCATGCTGCAAGGCATGACGGCGACTAGGGAACTCGGTGCCAGTTGGAACGCAGGTCCGCGGGATGGCGACAAGAAGGCAACCGGTCAGCTCGCAGGCCGTGCGGCACGGGCCTCCACGAATTTCCGGGAGACCTATTCGGGGTTCATTGCCCTTGCATTCGGCCTCATTCTGGCTGGCGATCCACATGGGTTCGGCTTGATCGGTGCCTGGGTCTGGTTGCTGTGCCGGATTATTTATATTCCGCTTTATCTGGCGGGAGTTCCCTATATCCGGTCTCTGGTATGGCTGGGCTCGATGGCAGGTTTGGTGGCGATGCTATTGGTGCTGTTGTTTTAAGCGGCAGAGATGGCGCGGAGTGAGGAAAGTCGATGCATCCCTATCTGTTTGAACTCGCATCCTTGATGGCTATTTTTTTCTTCGCCATCGTTTCTCCAGGTGCTGATCTCGCCATGGTGATGCGCCAATCCCTGGTGCATGGACGGCGTGAGGCGATCATCACAAGCTTCGGTGTCGGTTCGTCATTGATGTTTCATGTCACCTACACCATTCTCGGTCTTGGCCTGATCATTTCCCAGTCGATCTATCTGTTCAATATCGTCAAATGGTGTGGTGTTGCCTATCTGCTTTACATCGGTGTGAAGTCTTTGCGGGCCGGTAAATCCGATGTGACGGCGCAGCCGGTTGTGGAGGCGGGGGATCATAAACGCCAGTCGATCTCCAAGTCCTTCTTTCTCGGTTTTGCAGCCAATGCACTCAATCCGAAACCGGTGTTTTTCTTCCTGTCGATCTTCTCCACGGTGGTCAGCATTCACACGCCGATCGTGGTTAAGTTCGGCTATGGCCTTGTCATGGCAAGCTGCCTGATCACCTGGTTTGTCGGCGTCAGTATTTTCATGACGACGCCGAAAATGCGTGCGGCCTTTTCACGCGCCAGCCAATGGATCGACCGCATCAGCGGTGCAGTCTTCATTGTGCTTGGTTTGAAGCTTGCGACGGAAAAGGCCAGTTAATGTGAGCGCTTTGCGCTTGTCTCATGCGGGCCTTGGCCCTGTCTGTTGGTGTTTTTGCCGGTGCCCACAATGACGGGCGGCATAACGTTTGATGTGAAGGAATGATTGAATGGCATATGATCTTGTTGTCATCGGTAGTGGCCCCGGCGGCTATGTCTGCGCGATCAAGGCAGCCCAGCTTGGATTGAAGGTGGCTGTCGTCGAAAAGCGCGCCACTTATGGCGGCACCTGCCTCAATATCGGCTGCATTCCATCGAAAGCGCTGCTGCATGCGTCCGAAATGTTTCATCATGCCGCCCATGGTATGGCTGAGCTTGGCGTGGATGTCGCCACTCCGGTGCTGAATCTGCCGAAGATGATGGCGCACAAGGATGCGACCGTGAAGGCCAATGTTGAAGGCGTGTCCTTCCTGTTCAAGAAGAACAAGATTGATGGTGTCATCGGCACGGGCAAGATCGTTGCTGCTGGCAAGGTCTCTGTCACCAATGACAAGGGCGAAGAGCAGATTCTGGAAACCAAGAACATCGTCATTGCCACTGGCTCGGATGTGGCTGGCATTCCAGGCGTGGCCGTTGATATCGACGAGAAGATCATCGTCTCCTCCACCGGCGGCATCGCGCTGGACAAGGTGCCGGGCAAGATGATCGTGGTTGGCGGCGGCGTGATTGGCCTTGAGCTTGGCTCGGTCTGGGCGCGTCTGGGTGCCAAGGTCACGGTTGTCGAATATCTCGATACCATTCTCGGTGGCATGGACGGCGAAGTGTCCAAGCAGTTCCAGCGGATGCTGGTCAAGCAGGGGATGGAATTCAATCTCGGTGCTAAGGTGACTGCCGTTGAAAAATCCGGCACAGGTGCCAAGGTGACGTTTGAGCCTGCCAAGGGTGGCGAAGCCACCGTGCTGGAAGCCGATGTCGTGCTGGTGGCCACGGGCCGCAAACCTTACACCACGGGCCTTGGCCTCGAGACCGTTGGCGTTGCACTCGACAACCGTGGCCGTGTCGAAATCGATAACCACTTCCAGACCAATGTGGCTGGAATTTACGCCATTGGCGACGTCGTCAAGGGGCCGATGCTTGCGCACAAAGCGGAAGACGAAGGCGTGGCGCTGGCCGAAATTCTCTCCGGTCAGCATGGCCATGTGAATTACGATGTCATTCCCGGCGTTGTCTACACCCAGCCGGAAGTCGCCTCCGTCGGCAAGACGGAAGAAGAACTGAAGGCCGCAGGCGTCGCCTACAAGGTCGGAAAATTCCCATTCACCGCCAACGGTCGCGCCCGCGCCATGCTGGCGACGGATGGCTTCGTCAAGGTTCTCGCCGATAAGGAGACCGACCGTGTCCTCGGCGTTCACATCATCGGCCTTGGGGCAGGTGAAATGATCCATGAAGCGGCTGTGCTGATGGAGTTCGGCGGCTCTTCGGAAGACCTCGGTCGCACTTGCCATGCGCATCCGACCATGTCGGAAGCCGTGAAGGAAGCAGCGTTGGCAACCTTCGCCAAGCCGATTCACATGTGATGTGGCCTCTTCTGTAAAGAAGAGGAAAATCGACAAGTATTATATTTTTGTAATATTGAAAGCCTTGGCTTGTGGTTCAAGCCAAGGCTTTTATCATGAGGCGTTATTTCTTCTTAACGCTCTGATAAAAGGAAAGACTTATGGTCTCGAACCCGGTTGCAGGTTATTCTATCGCCCAGAGAATGTTGCACTGGTCGATGGCTTTGTTGATTTTCTTCAATCTGATCTTTTCTGATGGCATAGAAAATTGGAACCGGCTGACGCGAGGTGGCGAAACGGTAACGCCGAATGATTTGGCCTTAGCCAATATTCATGCCTATGTCGGTGTCGCTATTCTGGTTCTCTGTCTCGTTCGCCTCGTGTTACGGCTGGTGCAAGGGGCTCCGGATGCGCCGGATGCCGAAGCGCCCGTGCTGAAACTTGCCGCCAATCTGGCCCATTGGGCTTTTTACGCGCTGTTTTTCCTGATGCCGATCACCGGGATTGCCAAATATTATTTCGGCATTGATGCCCTGGGAGAATTGCATGGCGGGCCGCTCAAGCTTCTGCTCTGGGCGTTGATCATCGTGCATGTGCTGGCCGCGTTTGTTCACCAGTTTTATTGGAAAACCAATGTACTAACCCGGATGACACGCGGCATCTCTTAAACACCGCAGCCTTTTATTGCAGGGCCGTCACGGTGAAGCCCTGCGTTCGCAGCAATTCGACCAGCCCTTGCTCGCCCGGCAGATGCAGGGCGCCGACCGCCATGAAGACCTTGCCTTGGCTGAGCAGCGGACCAGCGCGCTGTGCCATGATTTTGTTGCGGTCGATCACGATTCGCTGATCGAAATCGGCGTGGCCATCAATTTTGGCAGTTTCGGTGTCCGGTGCAACCGCTTGCATCATCGGCATGATCTCACCAACCTCGCCTTTCAGGTAAAGGGAGATCATGGTTTCATTGACGTCATTGATCTTGTCACCAAGCTCGACGGCATCAATCAGCGATTGTAAATGAAAAGCCATCGGCAAGTCATTCATTGCCGCCAATTGTTCAGCATAGGTTTCCAGTCCGACCACCCGCTTGCCAGCCTTGGCGGCATTTTCGGCAATCTGCTTGTCGAGGAAGGACTGTCCCTCGGCTTTGCGGGCCTTTTCGCAGGCCGGGAGTGCCACGAAAGCCGCAAGAATCCAGGGCTTCATCCGGTTGACGGCGGTGAGCGACAGACCTCGTTGTTTCAACCCGGTTTCGAGCGTTGCCGTCTGCTCAGGGGTCAGGCGGTTGGTAATCGTCGTGCCATCGGTAAACATCGACAGTTCGGGCTTTGCCAGAAGCGCGAGGGCGGCTTTCTTGTCGTCGAGGATCTCGTCGGATTCGACGATGATGGTATCGGCTGCCGCCGAGGCTTCCGGCGCGCCTTTCGGCATTGTCAGCACGCGCGGGTCGGTGACATGCATGGTGCCAAGCAGAAAGGACGGCGCAATGCCGGGCTTTTCGATCTTCCAGAAAATCGAATGGCCATTTGGCACCTTGGCCGCTTCTGCCTCCAGCGCTTGATAGGCTTTCGGGTCCTTTTGCTGCAACTCCGGCAGGAGATTGCGTCCGGTGCAGGAAAGGTCCTCGGCCCTGACAAAGCTGGAGGACACGATGGCTGCAATCAGCAGCGTCAGGAACAGCAGTGGCAGAGCCATCACCAAGGCCAAGGCATGATCAACCCAGCGGGGGGCAGCCCAGCGGGGGGCAGCCCAGCTGGCAACCCTTGTGTTTATCGCTGATATAGTCTTGGCTTTAAACATCCTGCCTGCTTTCTAAGGACCATGTGGGCGCGTGTCTGACCAGCGAAGCCGGTTCCGTTGTCCCGAACCCTATTTTCCAAATTTAAACATTTAGTATCACGCGCGCGGATGCGCCCGGTCATACACATCCAGCAGCCGTGCCGAATCCACGCCGGTATAGATCTGGGTGGTGGAAAGGCTGGCGTGGCCTAGCAATTCCTGAATGGTGCGCAGGTCGCCGCCCCCGCTCAGCAGATGGGTGGCAAAGGAATGACGCAATACATGCGGCGTTGCCGTATCCGGCAGACCGAGTGCCGAGCGCAAGCGCTGCATTTCCCGCTGGATGATTCCCTGCTGCAATTTCCCGCCGCGCGCGCCGCGAAACAGCGGCTCTGCGGCTGGCAAATGATAGGGGCAAAGGTTTTGATAGGATAAAACCGCCTGACGCACGATGGGCAGGAGCGGTACGAGCCGGGTCTTGTTGCCCTTGCCGATGACCCGCAGCGTGGTCGTCGTGGCGACGATATCGGCGGGTGTGAGATTCAGCGCTTCGGAAATACGCAGGCCGCAGCCATAGAGCAAGGTGAAAACCGCAGCGTCGCGCGCCGCAATCCAAGGCTCCTCATTCAATTGCGTTTCTGCCGCCACCACCGTTAAAGCCTGGGCAGGGCTAAGCGGCTTGGGCAGCGATTTCGGCTGCTTGGGCGAGCGGATGGCACCGGCACCGGCGGCATTAACCAGGCCTTTGCGCTCCAGATAGCGCAAGAGCGACCGGACACCGGCAAGATGGCGACCGAGCGAACGAGCGCCAGCACCTTCCTTACGGCGTGACGACAAAAAAGCACGCAGGTCGGAAGGCCGCAGCGCCTTGATATCCTCAATTGAGGGAGGACCGCCGAAATAGCCGGTCAGAAAGCTGAGAAATTGCCGGGTATCGCGTTCATAGGCGGTCAGCGTATGATCGGCGAGCCGTCTTTGTCCAGACAGGCTGGCAAGCCAATTCTGGCGTTCCGCCATCAGGTCGGGGGCGGCAATCAACAGCAGTTCGGTCACGGCAGGGCCTTTGTGAATGATAGTTTTATGCAGTACCTAGTCCGTCTTAGATCTAAAAAGGTCCAGGAATTGCGCATGAGAGCCATCCTGACGGAGAGCCGTTAGGGAATGATTAACCGAGGCACCAGTCCGATATGGACAAGTGTCAGGTTAAATTTCTGGTTCCATTTTGCGCTTTTCGGGGGCATGGTCCGGCGCAATGAGCATCGAATCGTCAGATCTGTTTGGTCCGCGCACCAAGGCCGGCCCTGCCCGCCGCGCGGTGCCTGTGCTGGTGCCGTTGCCAGCGCCAGGGCCTTACAGTTACGCCGTTCCTGATGAGATGATTTTGGCACCGGGTGCCATCGTGCAGGTGCCGCTTGGGCCGCGTAAAGTGGTTGGCGTCGTGTGGGATGGCGACGATGACGGAGCCAAGATAGATCCCGCCAAGCTGCGCAGCATCGAAAAGTTGTTCGACTGCCCACCGCTGGACGCGGGCATGCGCCGGTTCATCGATTGGGTGGCGGCCTATACCCTTTCCCCGCCTGGATTGGTGGCCCGCATGGCCTTGCGCGCCCCTGCTGCTTTCGACCCAGACCCGATGATCGAAGGTTTGCGCTATGCGGGTCATGCCCCGGAAAAGCTGACCCCGGCCCGTAGGAAAGTGCTGGAATTGGCTGAAGATGGGCTTTCCTGGACCAAAAGCGGGCTTGCGCATGCGGCAGGGGTCTCGACCTCGGTTGTTGACGGCATGGCAAAGCTCGGCCTGTTCGAAACCGTATTTCTGCCGCCACCACCGCTGGTGGCGCTGCCGGACCCGGATTACGCCGCCCATCGGCTCTCCGGTCCGCAGTTGGGCGCAGCTGAGGTTCTGGTCGAGAGTGTTCGGGATGGTGGTTTTTCGGTGGCACTGATCGATGGCGTCACCGGGTCCGGCAAGACGGAGGTCTATTTCGAAGCGATTGCCGAAACGCTGCGTCAGGGTCGCCAAGTGCTGATCCTCCTGCCGGAAATCGCCCTGACCACGGCTTTTCTGGAGCGGTTTCAGGACCGTTTTGGCGCTAAACCCGGCGAATGGCATTCCGATCTTGCCACCCGGACCCGGGAAAAAGTCTGGCGGCAGACGGCGACAGGTGACATTCGGGTGGTGGCTGGTGCCCGCTCGGCGCTGTTCCTGCCCTTTGCCGATCTGGGGCTGATCATTGTCGATGAAGAGCATGATCCGGCCTTCAAGCAGGAAGACAGGGTGTTCTACAATGCCCGCGATATGGCGGTGGTGCGGGCGCGGATTGCCAGTATTCCTGCTGTGCTGGTGTCGGCTACGCCGTCCGTCGAAAGTCAGGTCAACAGTTATAGCGGTCGCTACAAGCGTATTCACCTGCCGACCCGTTTTGCCGATGCGGCCATGCCGGATCTGCATCTTGTCGATATGCGCCGCCATCCGCCGGAACGGGGCGGTTTTCTTTCGCCTCTGATGCTGCGGGCCATCGCCAAGACGATGGAAAAACAGCAACAGGCGTTGTTGTTTCTCAACCGGCGGGGCTACGCGCCGCTGACGCTATGCCGGGTCTGTGGCCATCGTTTCCAATGTCCGCAATGTTCCAGTTGGCTGGTGGAACACCGGTTTCGCGGCCAGATTCAATGCCATCAATGCGGTTATGCCGAGCCGACGCCCAATGCCTGCCCCGAATGCGGGACGCTGGACCATCTTGTTGCCTGCGGGCCGGGCGTGGAGCGGATTGCCGAGGAGGTGGAACGGCACTTCCCAGACGCCCGCACGCTGGTCTTGTCGTCGGATCTCGGCGGTGTCAAACGGCTTAGGCTGGAATTGGAAGCCATTGCCAAGGGTGAGGCCGATATCGTCATCGGCACACAATTGGTGGCAAAGGGTCATAATTTTCCGCTGATGACGCTTGTCGGTATCGTCGATGCCGATATTGGCCTTGCCAATGGTGATCCACGTGCCGCCGAGCGAACCTTTCAGCTGTTGAGCCAGGTGACGGGTCGGGCGGGGCGTACCGGTTTGAAGAGCCATGGCCTTTTGCAGACGTATCAGCCGCAGCATCCGGTGATGCAAGCCATTGTTTCCGGCGATGCCGATGCCTTTTATGAGCGGGAAATTACCGAGCGGGAGCGGGCGGTGCTGCCGCCTTACGGGCGTCTCGTCTCGATCATCGTGTCAGCGGACAATCGGGCGGATGCCGAAACTCATGCCCGGCACTTGCGCCAGGCCGCCCCTGCCGTCAGCGGCATCGCCATTCTGGGGCCTGCCGAGGCACCGCTGGCATTGATCCGTGGCCGCCATCGTTTCCGCCTGCTCATTCATGGCCGCAAAGCCAGCGACATGCAGGCTTTTGTCGCTGCGATGCTGAGCAACGGCCCGAAAGAGCGTCGCTCCATCCAGGTGCAAGTGGATGTCGATCCGCAGAGCTTTCTTTGATGCTGGGGAATACGACGAGTGATTTCCAATAATCCGTCGTATAAAGGGCCTTCAGGGCTTGAGGTGACGAAAGCCGGATATTGCGCCTGGATTTGCCTGTGGCATAAGAGCGCAAATACGATTCATCCTCCTGTTTTGCGCCGTATCCAGGCCTGAGACAGGGACGATTACAAAGGACCACCAGAGGCTGTCATGGAATTTTATTTTCCGACCGAAACCGGCGAGCAGCTGGCCTTTGCCAGCGCCGCGCTCTTTGCCCTTCTGGGCCTGTTCATCATGTTTGCCCCTGTTATCACCCTTCGGGGGCTCGGCTTGAGCGGGCGGGAGGGCCGCCGGGAAGGGTTGGCCGCGCTGCGTCTGGGCGGTGGCATGATGGCTGGCCTTGGGGCGAGCGCCGTGATGTTGGCCCAGCCGATGCTCTATCTGGCCTATGGGATCACTCTGGGGGTCGGGCTGTTTGGTTTGATTTTGTCGATCCTGTCGGACCATGGGGGAGTTCGCGGAGCGACCTGGCGCAATTTTCTACTTATAATTGCCGTCACTGTTTTAGGCATTTTGCCTTTCATCTACGTCTTCGGCCTGGTGTGACGCGATTTCGCGCAATTCGCCTCATTAATTTGACGGTGAAGATCACAAAATCGTCAAAAGCGGGTTGCCCTCCTCGTTTATTCCGTTAATACCCGTGTTGCGAGTCCGGGGATCGTATGCTAGACGGACCGCAAATTTGGACGAGACAAGCTGCACTGCTTGTGACGTCCGGGGGAAAACTTAAACGATATCAAACTGGTGTTGCGCCAGCCGGCGCATGCGACAGTTTTGAGTAACATTCAGGGAATTTTGTGCCCGTGGCAGACACATCCCAGCCTATTTCCGGTCAGCCGGTTTCCGCAGTTGCAGAGCGCTACGCGTCGTCGCTTTTCGAGCTGGCACGCGAGGCGGATTCTGTGGATGCGGTGGCTGGCGATCTCAATCGTTTCCAGGCGATGATCGACGAGAGCGTCGATCTGCAGCGGCTGGTGACCAGCCCGGCCTTCACCAGCGAGCAGCAGGCTTCTGCCATCGCAGCTCTGTGTGACAAGGCTGAAATTGGCGGCCTCGTCGGCAATTTCCTGAAGCTCGTTACAGCCAATCGTCGCCTGTTTGCCGTTCCCGGCATGATCGCAGCCTTCCGCATTATCGCGGCGCGCCACCGTGGCGAACTGGCTGCTGATGTGACCTCTGCTCATGCGCTGACCCCGGCGCAGGAAACCGAACTGAAGGAGGCGCTGAAGAGCGCGACCGGAAAGACCGTTACGATGTTCGTGACTGTCGATCCGTCTCTCCTGGGTGGTCTGATCGTTAAGATCGGCTCCCGTCAGATAGACACGTCTCTTCGCACCAAACTTTCCACCCTTAAGCTTGCACTGAAAGAGGTTGGCTGATGGATATCCGCGCCGCGGAAATTTCCGCAATTCTGAAAAATCAAATCAAGAACTTTGGCCAGGACGCTGAAGTTTCCGAAGTCGGCCAGGTTCTGTCCGTCGGTGACGGTATTGCCCGCGTCTACGGTCTGGACAATGTTCAGGCCGGTGAAATGGTCGAGTTTCCCGGTGGTATCCGGGGCATGGCGCTGAACCTCGAATCCGACAATGTCGGCGTGGTTATCTTCGGCTCCGACCGCGACATCAAGGAAGGCGACACCGTTAAGCGGACCGGCGCCATCGTTGAAGTTCCTGTTGGTCCTGAGTTGCTGGGTCGCGTTGTTGACGCTCTCGGCAATCCAATTGACGGCAAAGGTCCGATCAACTCGGCAATCCGTTCGCGCGTTGACGTCAAGGCTCCAGGCATTATTCCGCGCAAGGGCGTTCATGAGCCGATGTCGACAGGCATCAAGGCCATCGATGCTCTGATCCCGGTTGGCCGCGGCCAGCGCGAGTTGGTGATTGGCGACCGTCAGACCGGCAAGACCGCCATCATTCTCGACACCTTCCTCAATCAGAAGCCTGCACACGATGCTGGTGGCGATGACAAGATGTTCTGCGTTTACGTGGCTATCGGTCAGAAGCGCTCCACCGTTGCCCAGTTCGTCAAGGTTCTGGAAGAGCGTGGCGCTCTGAAATACTCCATCATCATCGCGGCAACCGCTTCTGATCCTGCTCCTATGCAGTATCTGGCTCCGTTCGCTGGCTGCACGATGGGCGAATATTTCCGCGACAAGGGTCAGCACGCCCTGATCGCTTATGACGACTTGTCCAAGCAGGCTGTTGCTTACCGTCAGATGTCGCTGTTGTTGCGTCGTCCTCCGGGCCGTGAAGCTTATCCTGGCGACGTTTTCTATCTGCATTCGCGTCTGCTTGAGCGCGCTGCCAAGCTCTCCGATGAGCGTGGCGCTGGTTCGCTTACCGCTCTGCCGGTTATTGAAACCCAGGGCAACGACGTGTCGGCCTTCATTCCGACCAACGTGATCTCGATCACCGACGGCCAGATCTTCCTTGAAACCGACCTGTTCTATCAGGGCATTCGTCCAGCTGTGAACGTTGGTCTGTCGGTTTCGCGCGTTGGTTCTGCTGCTCAGATCAAGGCCATGAAGCAGGTTGCTGGCTCGATCAAGGGTGAGCTTGCTCAGTATCGCGAAATGGCCGCCTTTGCTCAGTTCGGTTCCGACCTTGATGCTGCCACGCAGCGCTTGCTGAACCGTGGTGCGCGCCTCACCGAACTTTTGAAGCAGCCGCAGTTCTCCCCGTTGAAGGTGGAGGAGCAGGTTGTTGTGATTTTCGCGGGTGTCAACGGATATCTCGATAAGCTTGCCGTCAGTGATGTCGGTCGATTTGAGCATGGCGTGCTTTCCTATCTCCGGACAGAAGGCAAGGACATCCTCGATGCAATCCGCACGGAGAAGGCTATCAGCGACGACGTCAAGGGCAAGCTCAAGACTGCTCTCGATACGTTCGCAAAGTCTTTCGCCTAAATCGGACTCGAGCCAAGGACGGATTAACGGATGCCTTCACTAAAGGATCTGAAAAACCGGATCGCCTCCGTCAAGGCGACGCAGAAAATCACCAAAGCGATGAAAATGGTCGCTGCGGCTAAGTTGCGTCGTGCGCAGGAGGCGGCCGAGGCCGCCCGGCCGTATTCCCAGCGCATGGGCGCCGTTCTCGCCAATATCGCCCAGGCGGTTGGCAGTGATGACGGCGTGTCCACGCTGATGACGGGCACTGGCAAGGACGACGTGCATCTGCTCGTGGTCTGCACGGCGGAGCGTGGTCTTTGCGGTGGTTTTAATTCACAGATCTCGCGCTTTGCGCGTGATCATGTGCGCAGCTTGCTGGCAGCGGGCAAGACCGTGAAGATCTATTGCGTCGGCAAGAAGGGCTATGACAGTCTGCGTCGGGAATTCGGTGCATTGATCGTCGAGCGGACAGAGTTTCGCGAGGTCAAGCGCGTTGCGTTTGAAAATGCGGATACGGTTGCCCGCAAGGTGATCTCCATGTTCGACAAGGGCGAATTCGACGTCTGCACCTTGTTCTATTCGGAGTTCAAGTCGGTTATAAGCCAGATCCCAACAGCCCGGCAGTTGATTCCAGCGGCTGTAGGCGATGCTCCGGCAGCTTCCAGCAGCGCTGCCGCGATCTATGATTACGAACCGGATGCGGCTTCGATCCTGTCCGACCTGATCCCGCGTAACATTGCGGTGCAGATTTTCCGTGCGCTTCTTGAAAACGCCGCCGGTGAAATGGGTGCCAAGATGAGCGCGATGGACAATGCCACGCGCAACGCCGGTGAGATGATCAACAAGTTGACGCTGAGTTACAATCGCCAGCGGCAGGCCAAGATCACCACCGAACTCATCGAAATCATTGCAGGCGCCGAAGCGCTCTGAGCTTGAACAAAAGAGGGTATGAATATGGCTAGGGCAGCGACCCAGACATCTCCCGCAGCGGGCAAGGTGACCCAGGTCATCGGCGCCGTCGTCGATGTGAAATTCGACGGCGTCTTGCCGCCGATCCTGAATGCGTTGGAAACAGAAAACGGCGGCCATCGCCTGATTCTGGAAGTGGCGCAGCATCTCGGTGAAAATGTGGTGCGGACCATTGCCATGGACTCGACCGAAGGTCTGGTGCGTGGCCAGCCGGTTTCCGATACCGGCGCTCCGATCTCCGTGCCTGTCGGCGACGAGACGCTCGGACGTATTCTGAACGTCATCGGCGAACCGGTCGACGAACTTGGGCCAGTGACGACGACTGCTCGTCGCGCGATTCACCAGCCTGCTCCTGAATATGTTGAGCAATCGACTGAATCTCAGATTTTGGTGACCGGCATCAAGGTTGTTGACCTTCTCGCTCCTTACGCCAAGGGCGGTAAGATCGGCCTGTTCGGCGGCGCGGGCGTTGGCAAGACCGTTCTGATCATGGAATTGATCAACAACGTTGCCAAGGCACACGGCGGCTACTCGGTATTTGCTGGCGTGGGTGAACGTACCCGCGAAGGCAATGACCTGTACCACGAAATGATTGAATCCAAGGTGAACGTCGACCCGCATGAAAACGGTGGCTCTGCTGCTGGTTCCAAGTGCGCCCTCGTTTACGGTCAGATGAACGAGCCTCCAGGTGCGCGTGCGCGCGTAGCCTTGACCGGTCTGACCATCGCGGAAGACTTCCGCGACAAGGGCCAGGACGTTCTGTTCTTCGTGGACAACATCTTCCGCTTCACGCAGGCTGGGTCTGAAGTGTCGGCTCTTCTGGGTCGTATTCCTTCGGCGGTTGGTTATCAGCCAACACTGGCAACCGACATGGGTGCCTTGCAGGAACGCATCACCACCACGAACAAGGGTTCTATTACCTCTGTTCAGGCGATTTACGTTCCCGCCGACGACTTGACTGACCCGGCTCCTGCAACGTCGTTTGCCCACTTGGACGCAACGACCGTTCTGAACCGTTCGATCGCTGAAAAGGGTATTTACCCAGCTGTTGATCCGCTCGACTCCACCTCGCGTATGCTAGACCCGATGGTTGTCGGTGAAGAACATTACGAAGTGGCTCGTAAAGTTCAGTCGACCCTGCAGCGTTACAAGTCGCTCCAGGACATCATCGCCATCCTTGGGATGGACGAACTGTCCGAAGACGACAAGATCGCGGTTGCCCGCGCCCGTAAGATCGAGCGCTTCCTGTCGCAGCCGTTCCACGTTGCCGAAATCTTCACCGGCTCGCCAGGCAAGCTGGTGTCGCTGGAAGACACGATCAAGGGCTTCAAGGGACTGGTCAATGGCGACTATGACCACATGCCGGAAGCCGCCTTCTACATGGTCGGCTCGATGGATGAAGCCATCGAAAAGGCAAAGAAGCTGGCAGCTGTTGCTGCCTGATCCATGGATCGAAGAACGCACGGTTTATGACCGTGCGTTCAGTTTCCAGCGTTAGAAAGTAAAAAGCCATGGCTGACAATTTCAATTTCGAATTCGTTTCCCCCGAGCGGTTGCTGATCTCGGAAAAGGTAAGCGAGGTTGTCATTCCGGCGACCGAAGGTGAGATGACCGTCATGGCCCACCATGCGCCGACAATGACGGTTATCAAGCCAGGTGTCGTAACGGTGAAGTTCGCTTCCGGAAAAACCGGCAAATATGTGATTTTCGGTGGCTTTGCCGATATCACACCGGAAAGACTGACTCTGTTGGCGGAAAGTGCCGTACCGGTCGATGAATTGAGCCGCGATACGCTGATGAAGCGGATCGAATTGGCCAAAGCTGAACTGGACGATACGGAAAATCACGAACACCGGACCAAGCTGGAGCAGTTCTTGAACGCAATGACGCATCTGAATGGCGTGCTGGTTCCAGCCTGATTGACACTGTTCTTCATTTTCAGGTTTTCAAGGCGGCCCTCGCGGCCGCTTTTTTGTGGTGAAATCGAAAGCCGGCTGATTTCATCAGACGTGCTTAAAATCCTGTAGTTTTTTGAGTTTACCGCGTCGTTTTTTCGCTCAATCCGGTTGGATTTGGGAGAATATGCAGAGGCGGTCGATGATTTTTAAAATGCTTTTCGATCGTTCCATTCAATGTGCGCTCTTCCCGTCTTGAGATTAAGATAAACAGACCGAAGGCTTCGATTTCCTGCTATTCAGTATTGAGCAGATCGAGCCTGGGTTTTAGGTGCTGATGTAGCTGGTCGTTTTCCAGCTTTTCTTTGCCGTTCGCGGCACAGCGTAATTGCTAATTCCACCAGGCGCCGATGCTGTTCAAACGCAATCCGCCGACATTCCTCTATCAAATGATTGCGCTAGCACTATTTTTTATGTCCCAAGGGGTCATTCTATCTCAAAAATGGCCGGATGCCGCGGTTGACACTCGCCTCACGTAACGTCACTGTCGCCGCTTACTCAGAAGTAATACTCCTCTCAATCGATTTAGAAGTGAAGTAAAAACGGTGCATGTGACGAACGCAATGGACCTTCATAAGCACGACTGAATGGGGAAAGCATAAGGACGTCTAGCATCGCACTTCGTGCATTTTTTACCGTTTCGAAAATATGTTGTAAGTTATAGCAATGTTTTCAACCCTTTGGGATTGAAGAGATTTCGCAGCAAATCTCCATTTGGGGACGCGCGATAAGGCGTGAATACGGGGTCAGTAACGCGGGTAGTTTCGCGGTCAGGAGTGGGGACATGAAGGTCGGCATAGTGGGAGCGGGCATGGTGGGCAGTGCATCGGCCTATGCGTTAACAATGCTTGGCATCGCCTCGGAAATCGTGCTGGTTGATTATAATACGGATCTGGCCCAAGCTCAGGCCGAAGACATATCCCATGCCGTGCCATTCGTTTCTGCAACCCTTGTTCGGGCCGGACATTATGATGATTTCGTTGGAGCGGGCGTGGTTATCATCTCGGCAGGTGTCAGTCAGAAACCGGGTGAAACCCGGCTCGAATTGCTTGGCCGCAATGCGGAAGTATTCCGGCAGGTCGTGGACCAGGTTCTCGCAGCAGCACCGAATGCAATTTTGCTGATCGCTTCCAATCCTGTCGATATTATGACTGACATTGCGACCCGCCTTTCGGGCCTTGCGCCACAAAGAGTGATCGGCTCCGGCACCATACTCGATACCGCACGGTTTCGCAGCCTGCTAGGGCGATATCTGGAGATTTCGCCGCAATCCGTCCATGCCTATGTTCTGGGTGAGCATGGCGATAGCGAAGTGTTGGCCTGGTCGAATGCCATGGTTGGCGCCGTGCCATTGATGTCTTTTGCCGAACAGGCGGGCAAGCCGGTGACGAATGCGGTTCGCAGTGAGATCGACGCCGGTGTGCGCCATGCCGCCGACAAGATTATCAAGGGGAAAGGTGCCACCTATTACGGCATCGGTGCCGGTCTGGCACGGATCGTCAAAGCAATTGCCAGCGATCAGCGTGATGTGCTTTCCGTTTCCAGCGTCACAGCGGAGCTGGGTGGTGTAAAGAATGTTGCGGCATCCGTGCCACGGGTGATTGGCTCGAGCGGAATTCTGATGGATCTTGTGCCTGATCTTGATGAAACAGAGCGGATTGCCTTGGCAAAGAGCGCAAGGATGTTGAAGGATCTCGCGCTGTCTGTGCCATGTTGAGCATATTTTGTCCGTCGCTGATCCGCCTCCCTTCATCCGGTGTTCAGCAGTCCGTAGACATTGTCATTCGATGGAACCTATGATCGCTTCTTCAACAGACGCCGAAACGCCGGCGAGCCAATTGGCCAACTTCATGCAGAAAGCAGCAGGTGCCGCTGCTCTTCTGAAGGCCTTGTCCCATGAAAATCGGTTGTTGATCCTGTGTATTCTCAGCGAAGGGGAAAAGACGGTTGGCGAGCTGGAAGTGCTTCTGCAATTGCAGCAGGCCATTGTTTCACAGCAACTGGCGCGGTTGCGGATGGACAATCTGGTGGAAAGTCGCCGGTCCGGGCGCCAGATTTATTATTCGATCACCAATCCGGCGGTGAAGGAACTGGTATCGGTGCTGTACCAGATGTATTGTTCGCCTGCGGGCGAGGAGACGACATTCGACCTGCGTGATTGATGCGCATGGGACTGCCGACAAAGGACGTGCTTCGGCCTTTCCGATGATTCAAGGCTCGGGCGACAGGCGGTGCAGCGATGATCGACAAGCTGGAATTTTTCATTGCACTTGCCCGTGCCCAACATTTCGGTCGTGCTGCGGAAGAATGCGGCATTTCCCAGCCCACGCTGTCAGCGGCGATCCGCCAGCTTGAAGATCAGCTGGGTGTGATCCTGGTGCAGCGCGGTTCCCGGTTTCAAGGCCTGACGCCCGAGGGGCAGCGGGTGCTGGAATGGGCGCGGCGGATTGTCGGCGATGCTCGTACCATGCGCGAGGAAATGCGGGCGGCGCGCAATGGTCTGGCTGGACATATTCGCCTGGCGGTGATCCCGACGGCGCTGGCGATGGTGCAGAAGCTGACGGAGCCATTTCAGACACATCACCCGGCTGTGACGTTCCAGGTGGTGTCGCGCAATTCTCTCCAGGTCCTCAGCCTTCTGGAAAATCTGGAGATTGATGCGGGCATCACCTATCTCGACAATGAACCGCTTGGCCGGGTGACGTCTGTGCCGCTCTATGCCGAGCGTTATCACCTGATTGCGGCGACCGGCACGCCGCTGGCCGACCGGGAAAGCGTGACGTGGCAAGAGGTTTCCGATCTTCGGCTTTGCCTATTGACCCCCGATATGCAGAACCGGCGCATCATCAATCAGCATTTCACCGAGGCGGGGGTGGTGCCTCGGCCGACGCTGGAATCCAACTCGATGATCGTGTTGTTTTCTCATATCCGGACCGGGCAATGGTCGTCGATCATGCCACGTAACGTTGCGGAATCCTTCGGTTTCCCCGAGGAAATTCGTATGGTGCCGATTGTCGAGCCGCAGGCCCAGCATCTGGTTGGGCTGGTGGCGACCCATCGTGAACCCTATACGCCGCTGGTTTCAGCGCTATTGCATGAGGCACGCCGCCTCGCAGCCGCACAAGCCTTTGATAGGTTTTTTCTATCGCGTAACGATACAGCGGTATTGACCTGAGCGACAGGCTGGATTCATTCTCGCAAAACGGGTGAGTGTACCGTCTTGCCGCGCGACGCATGGCGTCGTTGCTGGCCGCTGAGGAGGAAGCGATGAATATGCATGTGGTGGCGGAGGCCGACGTGGCCAGAGTGGAGGCGATCATCGATAGCCTCAAGCATCTTGAAGGCCCCCTTCTGCCGATCCTGCATGAAATCCAACGCGAATTCGGATGCGTGCCTGATAGTGCCAAACCGGTGATTGCTCGTGCCTTGAATCTGTCGCGGGCCGAAGTGCATGGGGTCGTCAGTTTCTACCATGATTTTCGTGATCATCCCTCCGGTCGCCATGTCCTGAAACTCTGTCGGGCCGAGGCTTGCCAATCCTTGGGTGGCGAGCCTCTTGGCGAAACGATCAAGGCCCGGCTCGGTATCGATTGGCATGAAACCACCGCTGATGGCGCGGTGACTCTGGAGCCGGTCTTCTGTCTCGGGCTCTGTGCCTGCGCGCCGGCCGCCATGCTGGATGGGGAATTGCATGGCCGCTTGGACGAGCACTGTCTTGACGATCTACTGATGGAGGCCCGTCGATGAGCGAGCCGATGAGCATCACCGTTTTCGTTCCCCGGGATGCCGCTGCTCTTGCGGTCGGGGCTGATAAGGTTGCCGCCGCCATCAAGCGGGAAGCTGAGGCACGCCATGTCGATGTGACGGTCATTCGCAATGGGTCGCGCGGCATGCTTTGGCTGGAAACCCTGGTCGAAGTGCGCACGGACCACGGCCGGATTGCCTATGGTCCCGTCAAGCCTTCCGATGTCGCTGGCCTGTTCGATGCCGGGTTTTTGACAGGGGCTGCCCATCCGCTCTGTCACGGCTTGACCAGCGATATTCCTTTTCTGAAGAACCAGACCCGGCTGACCTTTTCCCGTTGCGGCATTACCGATCCGCTGTCTCTGGAAGATTATCGGCATTACAAGGGTCTGACCGGCCTCGCAAAAGCGATTGCCATGCTGCCCACCGAAATTGTCGCCCAAGTCACCGAAAGCGGCCTTCGTGGTCGCGGCGGGGCAGGTTTCCCGACCGGAATCAAATGGAAAACCGTGGCGGACGCCAAAGCCGACCAGAAATACATCGTTTGCAATGCCGATGAGGGCGATAGCGGCACCTTTGCGGACCGGATGATCATGGAGGGTGATCCCTTCGTGCTGATCGAAGGCATGGTGATTGCCGGGATCGCTGTCGGTGCCACCAAGGGCTATGTCTATACCCGCTCGGAATATCCTCATGCCATCGCCGTGATGCGTGAAGCCATCGAGATCGCCCGCAAACAGGGTATTCTGGGAGCATCCGTGTTAGGCTCTGCTTACGCTTTCGACATGGACGTCCGCGAGGGGGCCGGTGCCTATGTCTGTGGTGAGGAAACCTCGCTGCTCAACAGCCTGGAAGGCAAGCGTGGTGTGGTGCGCGCCAAGCCGCCGCTTCCGGCGCTGGAAGGATTGTTCGGCAAGCCAACCGTTGTCAACAATGTCATGTCGCTGGCCTCCATTCCTGTTATTATGGACCGCGGTGCGCAGTTCTACCGGGATTACGGCGTTGGCCGGTCGCATGGCACCATCCCGATCCAGATTGCTGGCAATGTCAAACACGGTGGCCTTTACGAGACCGCCTTTGGCCTGACGCTGGGCGAGATTATCAACGATATCGGCGGCGGCACCCTCACGGGCCGTCCGGTAAAGGCGGTGCAGGTGGGCGGGCCGCTTGGGGCCTATTTCCCGCCCTCGCTGTTCAATACGGTGTTCGATTACGAGGCCTTTACCGCTGCTGGTGGCTTGATCGGCCATGCTGGGATTGTGGTCTTCGATGACAGCGCTGATATGCTGAAACAGGCCCGATTTGCGATGGAATTCTGCGCGGTCGAAAGTTGCGGCAAGTGTACGCCCTGTCGGATCGGCTCGACACGGGGCGTCGAAACCGTGGACCGGATTGCAAAGGGCATTGAGCCTGAAAAGAACAAGGTGCTGCTGGAAGATCTCTGCAACACCATGAAATTCGGATCGCTTTGCGCGCTTGGCGGCTTTACGCCCTATCCTGTCATGAGCGCGATGACGCATTTCCCGCAGGATTTTGCGCCTGCCCCCCTTGTTGAAGCGGCGGAGTAAAGACCATGTCTCTGATCCATGAAATTGACTACGGCACCCCGGCTTCCTCATCCACCGAAACTGTGACGCTGACCATTGATGGCCGCGAGGTGACGGTGGCAGCGGGCACGTCGATCATGCGGGCTTCGATGGAGGCTGGCATTCAGGTACCGAAGCTGTGCGCCACCGATATGGTGGATGCCTTCGGTTCCTGTCGGCTCTGTCTGGTGGAGGTCGAGGGCCGCAATGGCACCCCGGCCTCCTGCACCACGCCCTGTGCGCCCGGCATCGTCGTTCACACCCAGACGGAGCGGCTAAAGCAGATCCGCAAGGGGGTTATGGAGCTTTACATCTCCGATCATCCGCTGGACTGCCTGACCTGTGCCGCCAATGGGGATTGCGAATTACAGGATATGGCGGGCGCGGTTGGCCTGCGCGATGTGCGCTACGGCTATGAGGGTGACAACCACGTCAAGACCCGGGCCGGTGACGGGTTGAATGCCCGCTACATGCCGAAGGACGAAAGCAACCCTTATTTTACCTATGATCCCTCCAAATGCATTGTCTGTTCGCGGTGTGTGCGGGCCTGTGAAGAGGTGCAGGGTACGTTTGCACTGACCATTGAGGGGCGCGGCTTCGACAGCCGGGTCTCGCCCGGTGCTCATGAGGCGTTTCTGGAATCGGAATGTGTGTCCTGTGGTGCCTGCGTGCAGGCCTGTCCGACCGCGACGCTGACGGAAAAGTCTGTCATTGCCATTGGCCAGCCGGAGCATTCGCTGGTGACGACCTGCGCCTATTGCGGCGTCGGCTGTTCCTTCAAGGCGGAAATGCGCGGCGAAGAACTGGTGCGCATGGTGCCGTGGAAAGACGGCAAGGCCAATCGCGGCCATTCCTGCGTCAAGGGCCGGTTTGCCTATGGTTATGCCAGCCACAAGGATCGCATCCTCAACCCGATGGTGCGTGAGAAAATTACCGATCCGTGGCGGGAAGTGACCTGGGAGGAGGCCTTTGCCCATGTGGCGTCGGAATTCAAGCGGCTGCAATATCAATATGGTCGCGATTCCATTGGCGGCATTACCTCCTCGCGCTGCACCAATGAAGAAACCTATCTGGTGCAAAAGCTGATCCGCGCTGGCTTTGGCAATAACAATGTCGATACCTGTGCCCGTGTCTGCCATTCGCCGACCGGTTATGGTCTCGGTCAAGCCTTCGGCACATCGGCGGGTACGCAGGATTTCGACAGTGTCGAGCATTCCGATGTGGTGCTCGTGATCGGTGCCAATCCGACCGATGGCCATCCGGTGTTCGGCTCACGGCTGAAGAAGCGGCTGCGGAAGGGCGCCAAGCTGATCGTTATCGATCCGCGCCGCATCGATCTGGTCAAGACACCGCATGTCGAGGCAGCTTTCCATCTGCCGCTGAAGCCCGGCACCAATGTTGCCGTTCTGACGGCGCTGGCGCATGTGATTGTCACTGAAAGTCTGGCCAACGAAGCCTTTATCCGCGAGCGTTGCGACTGGTCGGAATTTGAGGATTGGGCGGCTTTTGTGGCCGAGCCCCAGCACAGCCCGGAAGCAACCGAGATGTTTACCGGCGTAGCCGCTGCCGATCTGCGCGGCGCGGCAAGGCTTTATGCCACAGGCGGTAATGGGGCGATCTATTACGGGCTCGGTGTGACCGAACATAGCCAGGGCTCGACCACTGTCATGGCGATTGCCAATCTGGCCATGGCGACCGGCAATATCGGTCGTCCGGGTGTCGGGGTGAACCCGTTGCGTGGACAGAATAATGTGCAGGGCTCCTGCGACATGGGGTCTTTCCCCCATGAGCTGCCGGGCTATCGGCATATTTCCGACGATGCCACCCGCGAGACCTTCGAGAAGCTCTGGGGCGTGACGCTGAACAACGAGCCGGGCCTGCGCATTCCCAATATGCTAGACGCAGCGGTGGAAGGCACGTTCAAAGGGCTTTACGTTCAGGGCGAGGATATCTTGCAATCCGACCCGGATACCAAGCATGTTTCGGCAGGCCTGGCGGCGATGGAATGCGTTGTTGTCCACGATCTGTTTTTGAATGAGACCGCCAATTACGCGCACGTCTTCCTGCCGGGTTCGACCTTCCTGGAAAAGGACGGCACATTTACCAATGCCGAGCGGCGCATCAACCGGGTGCGCAAGGTGATGAGCCCGAAGAATGGCTATAGCGACTGGGAAGTGACCCAGAAAGTGGCTGAGGCCATGGGTCTAGGCTGGAATTACAGCCATCCGTCCGAGATCATGGCTGAAATCGCTGCGACCACGCCAAGTTTTGCCGGTGTTTCCTATGAGATGCTGGAGGAAAAAGGGTCGGTGCAATGGCCTTGCAATGAGCAACATCCACTTGGTTCGCCGATCATGCATGTCGATGGCTTCGTGCGCGGCAAGGGTAAGTTTATCCGCACCGAATATGTGGCGACGGACGAGCGCACCGGCCCGCGTTTCCCGCTGCTGCTGACCACCGGGCGTATTCTGTCGCAGTATAATGTCGGCGCGCAGACGCGGCGCACCGAAAACACCGTGTGGCATGGGGAGGACCGGCTGGAAATCCATCCGCATGATGCCGAGCAGCGCGGTATCAAGGAAGGAGACTGGATCAAGCTGGCCAGCCGCTCCGGCGATACGACCTTGCGGGCGTTGATCACGGATCGGGTTGCGCCGGGCGTAGTCTATACCACCTTCCACCACCCCGATACGCAGGCCAATGTCATCACGACAGATTATTCCGACTGGGCGACCAATTGCCCGGAATATAAGGTGACCGCAGTGCAGGTTTCGCCCTCAAACGGCCCGACCGAATGGCAGCGGGACTATGATGAACTGTCGCGCCAGTCCCGCCGGATTTCCGGCAAGCTGGAAGCGGCGGAATAGGATGAGGGGCGGGGAAGATAAAGGGAGGGTTTTGCCGGTATGCCGGAGATGAAAACCACCTGTCTCGTGCCGCAGGTGCAGTATCGCCAGGGGATGACCACGCAGGCCCACCGGATCGTGCCGGAGGAAGTGCCGGTGGCCTTTTCCTATGGCGGTTCCACCCATGCGGTGATGATGGCGACACCCGCTGATCTCTTGGATTTTGCGCTGGGCTTTTCGCTGGCCGAGGGCATCATTACCCGTCTGGATGAGGTTCTGGCCATTGAACCGATCGAGGCGGCAAGTGGCATCGATGTGCAGGTGACGCTGCTTGATACGACAGCGGAAGCCCTGACGACCCGCCGCCGTCGCATGGCGGGGCCTGTTGGCTGTGGTCTCTGTGGGATCGAGTCAATCGAACAGGCCAGCCGGGATGTGCCGAAAGTCACCGGCGAATTGATGCTGACACCGGCGGATATCCGTGAGGCTGTCGATGCGCTCAGCCGGGCGCAGGCGCTCAACCGGCAAACCCATGCGGTGCATGGTGCCGGTTTCTTCATTCCCGACGAAGGCCTGTTGGCGATCCGGGAAGATGTGGGGCGTCACAATGCTCTTGATAAATTGGTTGGAGCGGTGTTGAAGGCCGGACGCCGGGGCGAAGACGGTGTGGTGGTGGTTACCAGTCGGCTGTCGGTCGAGATGGTGCAAAAGGCGGCCATGCTGGGCGCGCCGATCCTGTTGGCGATTTCCGCGCCAACCGCGCTAGCCATCCGCACTGCGCAGGCGGCGGGCATGACCCTGATCGGCATTGCCCGTGGCGATGATTTTGAAGTGTTCACTCGTCCTGACCGCATAATATCCGGGGTTTCCGCCGATGTCGCATGACCATATTGCTGAAAAACTGATCCGCATGGCCAATCAGATCGCCCAGTTCTTCAACACGCAGCCGGAGCATGAGCGGGTGCAGGGCGTGGCGACCCATATCAACAAGTTCTGGGAACCGCGCATGCGCCGTCAGTTTTTCGAGATGATCGATACCGGTCGAGATGGATTTGACCCGCTGGTGATCGAGGCGGCGAAACTGATCAAGCGTCCAGTGGATAATAGTGCCGAGGCCTTTGGCATGGCGGGGCGCGGCACAGCTTGAGTCTGACCGAACGGGCGACGGCCTAGTGTGCATGGCGCCAAATAGTCTAAAGATTTTAACAGGTTGATTAGGGCCCTATCTGGCCATTCGACAGACGCGCTATGTGTGGCGGTGGCAGTTGCGCTGTCTGCTACAGATAGTGCTGGGAATAGACAAGCCAACCAGTGTCGTGATGCATTCACTTGGTTCATGCCATCATGCACTGGTTTTTTGTTTGAGCAACGACTTCTCCAAATTTGGCTGGTGCCTCCATTTGGATAGAAGCACGAGGAGGGATATTTATGGCAGTTACGAATGCGCCGGGGACAGCGCTGTCATCATCTGCCGGTTTGCTTGATCGGGAACGGATCATCGCAAAACCGGGTTTTAATCGCTGGCTGGTGCCACCAGCAGCGCTTGCCATTCATCTTTGCATCGGCATGGCCTATGGTTTTAGCGTCTTCTGGCTGCCGCTCAGTAAGGCATTGGGCACCACGGTGCCTGCAAGCTGCGCTGGTCTGTCACTTGTCGGCGCGCTGTTCACCACCGAATGCAATTGGCGCGTCGCCGATCTCGGCTGGATCTACACATTGTTCTTCGTGCTGCTCGGCTGTTCCGCAGCGCTTTGGGGTGGATGGCTGGAGCGGGTTGGCCCGCGCCGTGCCGGGTTTGTTTCGGCCTGCTGCTGGTGCGGCGGCATTCTCGTCGCGGCGCTGGGGGTTTTCACCCATCAACTGTGGCTGATGTGGATCGGTGCGGGCGTGATCGGCGGCATCGGGCTTGGTCTCGGCTATATTTCTCCGGTGTCTACGCTGATCAAATGGTTTCCCGACCGGCGCGGCATGGCGACCGGCATGGCAATCATGGGCTTTGGCGGCGGGGCGATGATCGGTGCGCCGCTTGCCAACCTACTGATGGGCGTGTTCCGTTCCGATGCCGGGCCGGGCGTCTGGCAGACGTTCGTAGTCATGGCTGCCATCTATTTCGTCTTCATGATGGGCGGCGCTTTCGGTTACCGCATTCCCCCGGCTGGCTGGCGTCCAGAAGGTTGGACCCCGCCTGTTGCCAAGAGCAGCATGATTACCCATCGCCACGTGCATCTGCGTGATGCTCACAAGACCCCGCAATTCTGGCTGATCTGGGCTGTGCTCTGCCTGAATGTTTCGGCGGGTATCGGAGTGATCGGCATGGCCTCGCCCATGCTGCAGGAAATTTTCGCCGGCTCGCTGATCGGTCTGCCGGACCTGACATTCTCGCAACTGGATACCGCGCAAAAGGCACAGATTGCCGCCATCGCTGCCGGATTTACCGGATTGTTGTCGCTGTTCAACATTGGCGGACGGTTTTTCTGGGCGTCGATGTCGGACAAGATCGGGCGCAAGAACACCTATTACTGTTTTTTCCTGCTCGGCATCCTGCTGTATGCGATAGCACCGACCTTGGCGGGTCTGGGCTCCAAGGCGCTATTCGTTCTGGCGTTTGGCGTCATCCTGTCGATGTATGGCGGCGGGTTTGCCACCATTCCGGCCTATCTCGCCGATATTTTCGGAACGCAATTCGTGGGCGCCATTCATGGCCGGTTGCTGACGGCCTGGGCAACGGCGGGCATCGTCGGTCCTGTCGTGGTCAACTATATCCGCGAAGCCCAGATTGCTGCCGGGATTTCCCCCGGTCCCGCACTTTATACCGGCACGATGTATATCCTGGCCGGCATGCTGGCGCTCGGCCTTGTCGCCAATGCCTTGATCCGTCCATTGCCGGAGAAATGGTTCATGTCGGATGACGAGGTTGCCGCCCTTCAGGCCAAGACTGCCGCTGCCAGTGCTGGCCCGACCGGCTCGTTCGGCATTGGCAAGGGTGGTTTCGACGCCAAGGCGGCACTTGCCTGGGCCGTTGTCGGCATTCCCTTGCTCTGGGGTGTTTGGGTCACTCTGCGCAGCACGCTGGTGCTGTTTGGCTAACCAACCTTGCCATGCCGCCCTGCTTAGGCAGGGCGGCATTTCGCATAACAGAACAAAAAGCACCAAAACAAAAAAAGCGGCCCGATGAGGCCGCTTTCGATACTATTGGTTTTTAATGATCAGGCCGCCAGCTCTTCCAGCTCGCTGCCCTTGAACATTTTGGAAAGGTTCAGGAAGCAGATCATACCGTTTTCATTGGCGATGATGCCTTCGGAAAACGTCTTGTCGAAAGAGGCCGAAACTTCAGGTACCGGCTGAACCTGGCTGGAGGGGATGGTCAGGATGTCGGACACCCGGTCGACCAGCATGCCGATGACCATATTGTGCACTTCAGCGACGACAATGGCGGAGCGCTCATTGGCAACCGTGCTCTTCATGCCGAGCTTGTAGGCAAGATCAATGATCGGAATGACTGAACCGCGCAGGTTCATCACACCGATCACATCGGCTGGTGCATGCGGAATGGGCGTGGAAGGCGCCCAGCCGCGGATTTCCCGGATTGTGGTGGTCTTGACGCAGAACTCCTGGTCATGCAGGCGAAACGCGATGATTTCGAGGTTTTCACCGCCGAAGCTGGTAGGGGTAATAGGTGTTGCCATGATATCCGTCCCGCCTGTCTTTCGCCCTCCGCTTCCTGTAAACAGGTTACCCGCCGGGGCTGTATTGCGATCATTAGTCTGATGTTCGTCCATGCGATGCGTAGCGATTGCCGCTACGCCGCATATTTGTCATGGCTCATCCTAGCGGAAGAATGTTTCTCAAATCTAAATTGTTCGAGCAGGTTGCGCAGGTTTTCGGTTTGCTGGGCGAGACCATGGCTCGCCGCCGAGCTTTCTTCCACCATGGCGGCATTTTGCTGGGTATTCTGGTCCATGGTGTTGACGGCCTTGTTGATTTCTCTAAGGCCGGTTGCCTGTTCCCGAGACGCTTCGACAATGGCGCCGATATTGCGGTTGACCTCCTGAACTTCCGCCAGGATCGTCGTCAGCGCCTTGCCGGTTTCACCCACCAGCGACACGCCGGTTTCGACCTGGCTGGTCGACGTGGTAATCAGCAGCTTGATTTCCTTGGCGGCCTTGGCAGAGCGTTGTGCCAGTTCGCGTACTTCCTGGGCAACGACGGCAAAGCCTTTGCCTGCCTCGCCCGCGCGGGCGGCTTCAACTCCGGCATTCAGCGCCAGAAGGTTGGTCTGGAAGGCGATATCGTCAATCACGCCAATGATGTTTGAAATCTCATTGGAGGAGTTTTCAATCTGGCCCATGGCGTCAATGGCGTTGCGAACCACCTGGCTGGAGGCTTCAGCCTGGGCCTTGGTGCGCGCAACGAGATTGGCGGCTTCTGCTGCCCGCTTTGCGCTGTCGGTGACCGTCTGGGTTACTTCCTCAAGGGCTGCGGCGGTTTCCTCGACAGAGGCAGCCTGCTGCTCGGTGCGGCGGGAAAGATCGTCAGAAGCAGATTTGATCTGGTTGGTTCCAGCGGCGATTGCGTTGGCGTTCATGGCCACGGTTCGCATCGCGGTTGTCAGTTTTTCCATGGCATTGTTGAGGTCCATCCGGATTTGGTCGAGGCCTGACACAAAAGGCCGCTCCAGCGTCACCGTTAGGTCGCCATCCGAAAGAGCCTGCAAAGCGTGCCCGATTTCCTGTACGCACCGCACCCGGTCAGTGACATCGGTGGCGAATTTCACCACCTTGATTACCCTGCCGTCGGCATCAAAGATCGGGTTATAGGAGGCTTGAATCCATGTCACCTTGCCGCCTTTGCCGATGCGCTTGAACTCTTCTGCGATGAACTCGCCATTGCTGAGTTTTTCCCAAAACAGCTTGTAGTCGCGGCTCGCGGTATAGGAAGGCTCGCAGAACATCGAATGATGCTTGCCCTGGATCTCGGCCAAGCTATATCCCAGCACTTTCAGGAAGTTTTCGTTGGCAGTAAGAATCTCTCCGGTCTTGGTAAATTCAATGACTGCCTGAGCGCGTGAAATCGCAGCCATTTTGCCGCGGTCTTCCAGGGTCTGCAACTGGGCAGCGGTGACATCAGTTGCGATCTTGACCACCTTGTAAGGCTTGCCTCTGGAATTGCAGACCGGATTATAGGAGCCGTTGATCCAGACTTCCTGACCTGCCTTGTTGATCCGCTTGAAGGTAGCCGTTTCCGATTGTCCGTCTGCAAGCTTTTTCCAGAATGCCTTGTATGGCGCAGAGGACACATAGGAGGGATCACAAAACAGCGCATGCTTGCGCCCTTTGAGTTCCTCGGGCCGATACCCCATCAAACGACAGAAGACGTCGTTGGTGGTGATAATCGTGCCTTCGAGATCGAACTCGATCACGGCCTGCGATTTTGCAAGCGCCGACAGAATGTTTTCTGCATCTGAACCGAAACCCAGCATCGTTCTTCCTCTGTGTCCTGTAGCAGGCGTGTCCTGTTGGGGCATTCCCTGATGACGCCGCGGTGCTTGTATTTCTCGAACCATACCAACGCTCGAAGATGTGAATCGCATCCTCGCCTTGGGGAGTTGCAGGTTGAATACGAAAATCATTTTCAATGACTGTTCGTATAATTCTTCAGTGTGATCGATTTTTTAGATCCAAGGGCCTATGCATAACGCCGAACCGTATTGGCTCGTGTGACGTCAAGTAAGGAGAGCAATCTCACATGCTTTGTTGTGTGATCGATGGCTTTGTTGTGTGATCGATGGCCTTGCCTTGGCTTAACCCCTATATTCATACAGATATTTTATTAAAAAATAGCTATTCAAGCTTTCCTTTGAATAGCGTCGACACCTCTGGTCTTTTAGGGCCGTTAAGGACACTGGACTTCGGGAGCTTCTCAGGCTGAATTTTACCGAGAGTTCGCTGTACAATTTCTTAAGTCCTCGCCGTATTTAACGAGAAAACGATCCAGAGTGTAAAAAATATTTAGTCGAGATTTATGCCTGCGATAAAGCGCTGGCGATCCATGGTCTTGTTTGTCCGTAATTCCCTGAACTACCTCGATTTGAGAAATTCTAAAGTAAATTCAGGGTGTTGTGCATCGCGCGCTTATAAGGCTACGATGCCATGCAGCGAGTAGACCGCGCCTTGAACCTATCGGAGACGTTTTGAGTCTGACGGTCTCTAGTATTCCTTCTCATAGAATACGCCGCCGCCGCTCGATCCACTGGCGCCTGCTTCACCTTTCAGCTTGAAGCCACGACCGACATCCAGGTTGATCACGGCTTTGCTGCCGGTGCTGCCCTGCTGGAATTCAAGATAGGTTTTGTCGTTCAGGTATTTTCCGGCGCTGAACTGGGTATTGCCCTTGGAATCGGTGCTGATGTCGAGATCGTCGACGCCAACGGCGCTGCGAAGACTGTTGAACAGCGATGTCGAATTACCACCGCCCAACTGACCGACGGCATCCGCCAATTGAGCAATTTGCAGTGGCGACAGTTTCGCCATCGACTGGCCGAAAATAAGCTGTGCCAGGACCTCGTCCTGCGGCAGGGCGGGGGCGGAGGAAAAACTGATATCCGGGTCGGTTGCCACGCCGGATACCTTGGCTGTCAGCGTCGTGCTGCCTGATGTGCTGGTAGCCTCGAAGTCGACAACCGGGATAAGGCCACCGCTGAAGGTGATTTTGCCTGAGCTGAAATCCAGCCGCTTGGTGAGAATGACCATCCGGCCCCGCCGCATGGTGAAGGCGCCCGAGACTTGCGGTGCTGCGATACTGCCCTTGATGGTCACGGTGCCGTTCAGTTCGGCGTCGATCCCGCGTCCGCGCACGAAGATTTGCGAGGGAGCCGCGATTTGCAGGTCGAGCAGAACCGGCGAGTTGCTGCCGTCCCCCGTTTTCTCCGGATTGAGAATTGCCGTCTGGCGGCGCACGTCGGCGGGGGCGTTCTTGTGCTTGATGTCGAGTTGGGCAATCGATCCCGGCAGCCGGGAGGGAATGGTGATCGATGTCTTGTCGAGCGTCAGCTTGCCGGACAGGGTCGGTCCATCCATCAAGGGGCCTTTCAACCCCATGGTGCCGTTGACGGTCGCGGTGACCAGCGTACCATCGATATAGATGGCGTTGTCGAGCTTGATTGTAAGGTCGCTGGGCAATCCCTGAGCTTTCAGGTCGATCGTGCCGGTCGCCGACACCCTGCCTCCGGCGGAAATCCTGCCGGTTGCGGAGTTGATCCGGGCCTGATCGCCGGTCAAGGCAATGTCCACGGCCAATTGCTCAAGAGCGATATTGTGCTTCACATCAATCAGCCGGGCCTTGGCCGTGCTGATGGTGCCGGATAAAGCCGGGGATGACAGGGTGCCGCCAATGCGGATATCGCCATTGGCATTGCCTTCCGCCGTCAATCCTTGCTTGGTCAACAGGCCCTGCAAGGCGCTGAGCGGCAGATTGGCCTTGAATGCCATATTGATGGGCTTGTCACCTTCAAGGGACAACGAGCCGCCGCCCGTGACATTCAGGCCGCCGCCACCGGACACGCGGCTGTCCACGGACAGGCGGTTTTCGGCAAAGGTGCCGGAGGCTGCAATCGCCAGAGGCGGCAGGCCGGCGGCCTGCATCTGCGTGACACTGGCATCATCGAGGCGCAGGTCATAAGCGATCTTCGGAGCGGATGTGCTGCCGGTGGCGGTGATCTTGCCGGAGAGTGTGCCGCTAGCGCCAAGGTTGGCAGAGAGTGTATTGGCAAGCGAGGCGGGGAGCGCGTTGATCTGCGCTGTCATATCCAAAACCGCGCCTGCCTTGCCAGCGACCGTGATTGTGCCGCTGCCCGCCTTGATGGTCAGCGTCTCGATTGTCGCCGTGCCATTTTCCACGGTGATATCAGTGGGCCGGGCTAGCGTTACGGCGATGCCGCGTGGGCTGATTGCAAAATCCTGCAGGGCAATGCCGATACTATTGCCATCCTGCTGCACCAGCGCTTTTCCGGTCAAAGGTGCATTGTCATATCGTCCCGATAGGTTGATATCGGTGCGGGTTCCTCTCCGGTCGAACTGAAGCGCCAACTGTTCCACAAGAGCAGAGCCGGTGGAGATCCGGTCCGCCTTCACCATGCCCTGCAAGGCCAGCGATTGGAGGTCGTTGGTGGTGACATCGACCGATGGCTGGGCGATTGTTGTCGTGCCCTGGCGAATGGCGGTGCCATTGGCCTTGATCCGGGCGGCAATCTTGCCATTGGCCTCATCCAGTCTGATGGAGCCTTTCAGATCGCCCGATGCGGTCTGTCCGCCAAGGGCGGCCAGCAGGCCCAGATCGGGAAAGTCAAAATCGACAGAACCGCTGGGAAGACGCGCACGGGAAAAGTTCAGGGCGCCCTTCAAGCTGTTGTCACCCACCGTCAAACTCAGATCCGGCAGGGAGATGATGCCGTCTTTGGAGGTGAGGTTGAGGTTGGAGCGCACCGGCTTGCCATCCAGCGCGCCTTGCGCGGTCAGCGTCGCAGAAGGCGCGCCGCGTGTCAGGTCGGCTTTCGCCGCCATGGAAAAACCAGTGAGGGCGCGGCCGGCAAGCTTTGCTGCGTCGATGGTGATCGTGCCATTGGTCTGCAAGGCACTGACAGGACCATTGGCCTGGAGGTCGAACGCCGCCTTGCCCGATGCATTGGCCTGCAAGATGCTGAGATCAGTGACTGTTCCCGAGAGAGTGGCGGCGAGCTGCTGTCTGGCAAAAGACAGTTTGCCCGAAGCGTTCAGCAGTCGTGTTTCCAGTGTAAAGCCTGGAATGACAATTCCATCACCTGCGGAATAGCGTGCCTCGCCGGAAAGCTTCACCATATTGGTTTGCTCCGTGCCACCAGGCGTTCCCACCAGCTTTTCCGTCACGGCCTGTGGCAGGGCTTCAGGCCGGGCAAACAGTAAATACTCCGCCTCCACGGCCTTGCTGGCGAGGGTATAGGTGGCCGTCACGCTGCCACCAAGCGCCGGGCTTTCGATGGTAAGCGGTTGGGCGGTGATCTGCTGAGGGCTGACCGCAATCGGGGCCTTGAGGGTCAGCGGCGCCTTTATGGCGCGCGCCTGCGTCGGGTCCGTCAGCTGCGCCTGCTGCACGGTCAGTATGGTATCGATGCTGCCGGAACGGGTTGTCAGGTTGAAAGCCGGAGCGCTTGCCTTAAGAGCAATGCCGCCAAACGTGCCCTGCGGCAGTGCCAGGCTCTCCAGCGATGCGGTCGTTTCAAGCTTTGCCGCTTCGGCAGCCCCGGTCAGGCTGAATGTCAGGCCGGAGACTTGGGCGGCGAGGGTGCCATCTTCCAGCGGCCAACGGATCGCGGCTGGGCCATTCTTGCCGGTCAGTGTGGCATGAAGGGAATTTTCGCCTTTCGGCGTATAGGTGCCGCTGGCGGCAAGCGACAGGCTGCCGGTCTCGACGCTGCCTTTTTCCACGCTCAAGGCACCGTCATCGGAAAGACGCGCGGCAATATCGATCATCGTCTTGCCAGCAAACAGGTCGCGAAGATTGGCGGGCAACAGGCTATCGAAGGCACCGGCACCATTGATGGCCACATGCCGACCGTCCGCAGCCAGTCTATGGGTGGTGGTGATGTCTAATCGCGGTGTACCGTCGAGCGTTGCCGTCAGCGATCCCTTCCAGTCGTTGATCGGACCGCCGCCCTTGACCGTGATGGCAAGCGCCGGATCATCCGGCAATTGCAGCAGGTTGGCGAGGATTCCGCCCTTCGGCTCCTGCAGGGTGGCATCAACATCCAGCCGGTTCTGCTGCGGCGCGTAGGCGAGCTGGGCCGACAGGTTTGCCTGCGGCAGATCTGCACGGCTCACTGTCAGCTGCGAGGTGATGGCTTGCGGGTTCGCCGCACTACCTCTCTGGGCCTCGACATTGCCGTCCAAAGCCAGTTTGGCCGCAGTGCCGATCAGCGGTTGTTCCAGCCGGATTTCCGGCACGGACACCCGCTCGACCCTGACATCCACCGGCAGGCTGAAGCCATTGCTGCTGGAGGTTTCTGCCGTCGTCTCCACGGTCGGCAAGGGCTTGCGGGCCAGGGTCAGGGAGGCGGCCTTGATCTGCGAGGCCTCAAAACGGCGTGACATCAGCGCCAGCGGCGACCAGTCGATGGAGAGATCCTGAATTCGGCCATAAGCACCGTTCGCGTCGGAAACGGTGATTGTGTCCACCCGCAAATGACCGTCCAGCAGGCCGCTGATCCCGTCCACGCCGATGATCCGATTTGGCTTCGACACCAGTGAGGCGACGAAATCGCCGATGAAGCGGCTGCCGAACTGCGTCGTGCCGATCAGCGTCAGCGCCACGACCAGCATCGCAGCCAGCACCAGCAAACCATAGGCGAGGATGCGGCCAAGGCCTGAGAATAGGGTTTTGAGTGCGCTCACTGTCTGTTCCGACCTTCTTCTGTCCCGAAAGGCTACTTCTTCGTCAGAAACTTTGTCCAATACCGACATATATGCCGTATTTGTCGCCGTCGGGATAGGGATTGAGCGGCACGGCCACATCCAGTCGGATCGGGCCGAACGGCGTCGCATAGCGCAGGCCGATGCCCGCGCCTGCCTTGATATCGGAGAAATCGGGCACATGCCCACTGGACACGGTGCCGACGTCGAAGAACGGCACCAGGCCAATCGTTTCGGTAATACCGATGCGCGTTTCCAGTGAGGCTGTCATGTAGGAAAGCCCGCCGGTGGCGTCATCCGCGCTGTTTCTGGGCGAAATGCTCTGATAGCCATAGCCGCGCACCGAGCCGCCGCCGCCAGCGAAGAACCGTCTTGTTGCCGGAATATCGGCAAGACTGCCAGTGCCGAACAAAGTCCCTACCGCAAGTTTGCCCGCCAGCACCACCCGGTCTTCCGCGCCAAGCCCGTAATAGCCGGAAATCGACCCTTCGAAATTGGAAAATACGGTACTGCCGAAGAATTCATAGCTTGGCGCGGCACTGAGCGTGGCGCGGTAGCCTGTGGTCGGGTTCATCTTGTTGTCGCGGGTATCGCGCACGTAATCGAGAGGCACGGAAAAGGTCAGATAATCGTTTCGGCCAAAGGCATCATCGATCCGGGCATATTCCAGCGCGGTTGCTGCCGAGACCGTGTCATAATCATTCAATTCGTAGGCATAGCCCAGCTTGCCGGTGATGGTGTCGGCATCATAGGAATCGGTGCTGAGTGTTGCCGCCTTGATCGACGCTTCCAATGTACCGGATGGCAGGAGAAAACCCGGCTTGGTAAAGGTGATCCCAGCGGAATAATCGAAATCCGTCGCATCGGTTCTCTCGCCAATACCACTGACGGTGCCTTCGATCCGGACGGATTCCGCCTGGCCAAACAGGTTGCGGTGGCCCCAATAGCCCTGCAATCCCGCGCCGTCGATGGTGTCATAGGTTGCGCCGGCCCCGAAATAACGGAATTTGCCTTCCGAGGCGGTGATATTCAGAGGGATGGCACCTTGCGGGTTGAGTGTGTCGGCTTGCGTCACAGTCACGCTGGAGAAGACGTTCAGTTTGCGCAAGCGGTCGGAGGCCTTGCGCAGATCTTCCGGCGAATAGGGCTGACCGGCCTTGAGCCGTGAATATTTCTGCACGAAACCAGGATCAATGGCCTTGGTGCCGGAGACCCTAACCGGACCGAGGGGCGCGACAGGCCCTGCGGATATACCAATGGTCACATCAACCTGGTTATTGCGATGGTCGGCCACCACCTGCCGTTCGGAAATGCGGGCAAGAGGACGGCTTTGCGCTTTGAGATCATCGGCCATCTTGTTGGCGGCCTTGATAATTGCCAGAGACCCGGCAGGCTTGCCCGCCACCAGATCATAGGCGGTTGGATCGAGCTTTGCGGCATCGCCGGTCAACGTTACCTTGCCGAGCGTAAAGACCGGGCCGGGCTCGACCTCTATTTTGACCGGCACGGGTTTCGTGCGAGGAAATTCAGGATTGGGGGGCAGGCTATCCAGGGGCGTGCCATTGACCGTTATGGTAATGACGCCGCCGTAATAGGAGTGTTCGTAAAGTGTCGCCAGCAGCCGTTCCCGGTCCTCGCGGGCCTTGATGACCACGCCAAGATCGCCGGAGACCGGCTTGTCCTTCTCCTGGATCAGCTGCGAGCTTTGCTCCAGCGCATCTTTCAGGTCGCCGGAAGCATCTTTCGCATCGCGATTGACTGAAGCTTCTTTCGACTGGAGATCGACAGAATAACGCACGGGATCGACGACATCCGTTTTGCCTTCATCGCGGCCCCACAGGGTTATCCCGAAAATCTTGAAGGCATAGGCGTCAACGGGAAACGACAAGGCTGCCGCACCCACGACGACACATGCCAGAGCGGTGCCTGACGTCCGAAACGCTTTACTGACATTCGGCAATGTCACCCTACTCGGTTTAAACAGTGTCTGAAGTCCTCAATCTGGCTGGAGCAAAACCATCCCGCACCCCTTGCTCCGAAATCGCTATTCCCATCCGCGATTATAGCCGGAAAAGTTCATCGGTGAACTTTTCCGGTATTCTTATTGCCACCGCCGGATCTGACCGAGAACGGCTGGGTCCGGCGGTGGCTGGATATCAGTAGCCGCGTGGGCAATTGTCGACGTAGCGACGGCCGTAGCGGTCACGATAGTAGCACTGGCCCGGCTGCTCGTTGACGCGTCCGATGATGGCGCCCGCTACGCCACCCACGGCAGCACCAACCGCGGCACCGCGGACATTGCCAGTTGCGACGCCGCCGATGATGGCGCCCGACGCTGCGCCAATGCCGGCGCCCTTTTCGGTTTCCGTGCAACCGGCGACTGCCAGGCCTGCCAGAATGAGTATAATTGCCTTTTTCATGTCCATCTCCGTATTGGATTTATCCGGATACCAAGGTCTCGCCGATCGTTCTTTTCCTGGCCAGATTTGGGTCTTCCGGCGCGTCCGCCCCTGCGCTGATATTTTGTTATGCAGCATTATTTGTCGTCTTTTGACGCATTTCCTGCCGATTGTTGTCCATTGCTGGCCAATTGCTGGAATCCCAACATTGCCAAAACATATAGCGAGAGCGCCGAATGTCCACCGGAAACACTCTGTTTTTTAAGGTGTCTCTCAAAGCGATTGTCAGCATGGACGATTTTTTTCGCGATAGGCGACTTATGGCAATGATCACTGAAGATAGTCGCTCATATTCCGGTTGTGAATACCGCTAATTTGCAATTGCCGACATAGCTGAGGACGATGGGTGGTAACCCATATTAAAGTTATTTTGTTTTAGTTTATTCTATAATAAATGTCTGCTGTGTTCGGGTTCACTCTCGCCGTCTGCGTCTTCAAGCTTGACACAGATCAAGTCTGTTTGGATCCGTATCGGCTAGTGAATGAACATGCGGCCTGCGGCGATGGGGGAGATCGATCGTCGGGCAGCGATGGTGGCAGTGGTTATCGAACCCCGCATCAGCGCCGGTGCCTTTTGTCGCAGTTTAGAATCACTTTAAGGGGTTGACCGCTGCCCCGAACGATCTCAAAAGAGATCCAGGAAGATTGGAGCAGGCGCAATGGATTTTGAAGCGTTTTTCAAGAGCGAACTGGATGGCCTGCACGAAGAAGGCCGTTACCGGGTTTTTGCCGATCTTGAGCGCCAGCGCGGCAATTTTCCACGTGCCACCCGCTACACGGAAAACGGTCAGCATGACGTGACCGTCTGGTGTTCGAACGACTACCTGGGCATGGGCCAGAACGAACAGGTCGTCGAGGCGATGAAAAACGCCATCGATCACTGTGGCGCGGGTGCTGGAGGCACCCGCAATATTTCCGGCACCAATCACTATCATGTTCTGCTGGAGCAGGAACTGGCCGACTTGCATGGCAAGGAACAGGCGCTGATTTTCACGTCAGGCTATATTTCCAACTGGGCGACGCTCGGTACGCTTGGGCAGAAAATCCCTGGCCTGATCATCTTTTCCGATGCCCTGAACCATGCCTCGATGATCGAAGGCATCCGCTATGCGAAATGCGAACGGGTGATCTGGAAGCATAACGACGTCAAGGATCTGGAAGCCAAGCTGAAGGCCGCCGATCCCAAGGCACCGAAGCTGATCGCCTTTGAGAGCGTCTATTCGATGGATGGCGATATCGCGCCGATCAGGGAAATCTGCGATCTGGCTGACCGCTACGGCGCCATGACCTATCTGGACGAAGTGCATGCGGTCGGCATGTACGGGCCGCGCGGCGGCGGCGTTGCCGAGCGTGAAGGCATCATGGACCGTCTGACGATCATCGAAGGCACGCTTGGCAAGGCATTTGGGGTGATGGGCGGCTATATCACCGCCTCGACCGCCTTGTGTGATTTCGTCCGTTCGTTTGCGTCAGGTTTTATCTTTACGACAGCTTTGCCACCGTCGCTGGCTGCCGGTGCAGTTGCGTCGATCCGGCATTTGAAGTCCAGCCAGATCGAGCGTTTCGCCCATCAGGAACGGGTACGCCGGTTGCGGTCGCTTCTGGATGCGCGCGGTATTCCTCATATGCCCAATCCCAGCCATATCGTGCCGGTCCTGGTTGGCGATGCCGCCAAATGCAAATGGATCTCCGATATCCTGCTCGACAATTTCAATATCTATGTGCAGCCCATCAATTACCCGACAGTGCCGAAGAAAACCGAGCGCCTGCGCATCACCCCAACGCCGTTGCATAGCGATGCCGATGTCGATCATCTGGTCGGCGCCCTGCATCAGCTCTGGTCGAGATGTGCGCTGGCGCGGGCTGTCGCCTGATTTTTCCATTTCACTCTTGCGCAGGTTGTGCGGGTCATGGTCACATGGCCCGCATTTTGTTTTAGGGGAGGGATGGGATGTCGATTGTCGAGCGGGTCAACCGCGTGCTGGAAGAGGCTGTGTCAAGCGAGGCTCTGGTTGGGGCGGTGGTCATGGTGTTCAGGCACGGACAGCCCCTGCTGCGGCGGGCCATTGGCTATGCGGATCGGGAAGCGCGTATTCCAATGCAGTTCGATAGGATTTTTCGTTTCGCATCCGTCACAAAACCATTTGTCGCGGTCACGGCACTCACTCTGGTCGACAAGGGATTGCTGGGGCTTGACGATCTGGTGGCTGATCATCTTCCCTGGTTCCGGCCCAAGACGCCAGCCGGCACCTTCGCCGCCATCACGGTGCGTCATCTGCTCACTCACACATCGGGTCTGACCTATGATCCGGCGCTGCAAAGGCTGCCGCGGGAGCGGGCCATCAATCTCGGTCTTCTCGATACGGATCTGACGGTTGAGGAAAATTTCAGCCGCCATAATGCCATTCCGCTGGCTTTTGCCCCTGGCGAGCGTTGGGGCTATTCTATCGCCACGGATCTGCTGGGCGCAGTTGTTGCCAAGGTGCATGGTGCGAGCCGTGCAGGGGAGCAGGACGAAGATGATGGGGCAGCAGCTCCGGTTCCTGGCGCAACAAGCAAGACGGCATTCGCCCAGTATTTCGGCTCTATCGAAGGCAGAAACCTGCTGGAGGCGGCGGTGGTCGAGCATGTCTGCGACCCCTTGCGGCTGACGGATGCTCGTTTCCATGTGAGGGATATGGCGCGGCTTGCGGTTCCGTATCGGGACGGCGAACAAAGGGCCGAGCGGATGGAGGAGCGATGGAAGGCTGCGGCTCCATGGGGCGGCGAGGGGCCGGCTTTTTCCCCCTCGCGGATTTTCAATCCCCGTGCCTTCCAGTCCGGTGGTGGAGGAATGGCCGGTACAGCGCTGGATGTCCTGACGCTGCTTGAAACCATTCGTACTGGCGGCGGTGGACTGATGTCACCCGAGCTTGCGCAAATGTGTCTCTCCAACCAGATCGGCGATCTCCCCATGGGGCTTCCCGGCAAGCGCTTCAGCTTTCTCGGTGCTGTCATCACCGATTCCGCCGCAGCGGCCACCGCCTTGCCGCCGGGCGCGGTGCAATGGGGTGGTGTCTATGGCAATACCTGGTTCATCGTTCCCGAGGCCGGTTTGACCGTGGTCAGCCTGAGCAATACGGCATTGGAAGGCTGTGATGGCACGTATGTCGAGCGCTTGCGTGCCGCGGTATGTGCGGCTGCATAGGTCCTGAAGCCGTAATCGGCTCAAGAAAAATTATGCAGCAGATTTAAAGAGTTGCAGCATTCTGGATTACCGCATGCGGCCTTGGTTCAGGATGACCTCCTGGGCACGGCGTCGTGCCTGCGCATCGGCGGCAAAGACATCGGCAATCACGGTCGCTGGTGCCAAGCTCATGAGATGATCCATAACATCCTCGACCACATCGGCCATGTCGAGAAAACCGATTTTTTCCTCGACAAAAGCCTCAAAGGCACATTCCTCGGCGGCGTTCAACACGGCGCCCTGCAAGCCGCCGCGCTCAAGCGCCGTACGGGCGAGACGGATGGCCGGAAAGCGGTCCAGGTCCGGCGCTTCGAAATCCAGCCGCGCCAGCTTGGTGAAATCCAACCGGTCCACATCCAGCGCCGCGCGTTTCGGATAGCTCAGCGCATAACCGATGGCGGTTCGCATATCCGGCACGCCAAGCTGGGCCAGTACCGAGCCGTCACTATAGCCCACCATGGAGTGAACGATAGACTGCGGATGGACGATAACCTCGATCTGGTCGGGTGTCAGATCGAACAGGTGCTTTGCCTCGATCATCTCCAGCGCCTTGTTGAACATCGAGGCGCTGCCAATCGACACCTTCAGTCCCATGGACCAATTTGGATGGGCGCGGGCGGTTTGAACACTCACATCGGCCATCTGCTGGCGGGTGAAGGTGCGAAATGGCCCGCCCGAGGCGGTCAACACGATGCGCTCCAGTGTGTCGCGGTGATTTTCGTCCAGGCATTGGAAAATCGCCGAATGCTCACTATCGACGGGGATAATCTTGCCGCCGCCCTTGCGTACCGTCTCGATGAACAATTCGCCTGCCGAAACAAGGCATTCCTTATTGGCCAGCGCGATATCGGCGCCGCGTGCGGCGGCGGTCAAGGTCGGCTGCAAACCGGCGGTGCCGACAATGGCGGCCATCACCCAGTCGGCCTCAAGGCATGCTGCTTCCTGTAACCCGCTGCTGCCGGCTGCAACGTCGATACCGCTGCCCGACAACAGGTCTTTCAAGGCAATATATTGATTTTCGTCGGAGGTAACCGCCAGCTTTGCGCCTGTCAGCAATGCCTGCTCCGCCAGAAGCGCGACATTGCCGTGCCCTGTCAGGGCCATGATATCGAAGCGATCGCGCCCGCCCATTTGTCTGATCACATCAAGTGTGTTGGTTCCGATAGAGCCGGTCGACCCCAGAATGGTGAGGCGGCGGGGCTGGGACGTGGCGGTATTCATAGATATATCCGGCAATTGCACCTGTTCCCCATGCGTCTACAGGGGAATGGGCAGGGCGGCAAGCTTCAAGCCGATGGCGTGCGTTGGTGGACCGTGAAAGGCCCCTTGAGGGCTGCGGACGATTTGATACGGCACAGCCAGCCCCTACCTATCCTTAGAAGGATATGGACCAGATATCTGGGCAATTTTTCGATTGAAGATGATAAATCCAGCAGTTTTACTAGGTTGGACTGCTCTTCATGCGTGGGTTAAACGCATGGTATGTCAGAATGTCGGCTTTGTCGCGACCGCCAACTTGCCTCGCTCATTCAGCGATACAACCACTATCGTGCTTGCTGCAATCAGCGCAGCCCCTATTACTAGAACAATCATTGCCCACCTTTTCGACCTTCATGCCGCTTGGTGCCACATTAGCACAACTTAACCTTGCTCCAAGCTTGATTTCACGTTTAGGCCTTCACAAATAGATTCAAATTTTAAGAATTTGGCAGTAAAGTTGAGCATTGAATAAACATTAACCTCCAATCAACGAATTAACCATAAAGATTGTAGGACACGGAGGAATGGGCGCGTTGCGCGTCCCACCCGGCATGATGCCAGTCCCACCGTACCGGTTCCGATCCGGTATCTCCAGTACAGAGCGGTTCTCAAGGTTATGCGGCGTATAGCGTATCCATGCGGACGATTTAACAGGTGATGGCGGTCAGTTCCTGGTTCGACAGGGCCGACCCCGCGGGGATTGGCAATTGGTTCAGCACGCTGAGGCAGAACGGACAGGTGGATCGCAGGCTGGCAGCTTGCGGGACCGGCTGAATTTTGCCGGACTGGACCAGGATGCTTGCAGTCTTTTGCGCCGCCACCGGGTCGGGCTGGAGCCTGAGGTGGAAACGGGTCTGCGCGCGTTTTTTCGCAAGCTGCAGACGGCACCCGATGCGGCCCGTCAGTTTACCGGCGAGAGGCAGATCGACCGCCTCCATGATCTCTATGTTTCCCACTGGGAAGTAATGACCGACGCGCGTTTCGATGCGCTCTATGCCGAACGTGTCAAGGTGCTGGCTGATAGCCAGAGCCGGATGGGGCTCGACCCCCGTTGGCAGATTGCCGGCCATGCCGTTGTTCTGGAGGGCCTGGTCAGTTCCGTCTTCGCCGATCTTGCCAATCGCGGCTTCATGCCGTCCTCGCGCAAGCGAGCCGCCGAATTGCAGGCGCTGGTCAGTGCGCTCATTCGTCTGGTCATGGTGGATGTGGAAATTGCCGTTTCCCTGCGCTTCAACGAATTGCGCCTCAAGCATCATCGCGACATGGCCGACCTGCGGCGCAAGGAGCGCGCCAGCGTCACGGATCTGTTTCAGGGCGCATTCACGGCGCTGTCGCAGGGCGATCTGTCCAGCCGGTTGAACACGGATGTCCCGGAGGAATACCAGGATCTCGTGTCGAGTTTCAATGGCGCGATGGAGAGCATTTGCGCTGCGGTTTCCGTTATGGACGCCAGCCGCCGCACAGCGGAAGAGGTCAGCGCCGCCCTTGGTGAGCAAGGGGCCGCGCTGGGTGTGCGGGCCGATGAAGCAGCGGCGGACCTTGATGCGGCAAGCGCCAGCCTGCGGCAGGTGACCGAAACGGTCAGCCATAACGCGGCGCAGTCGAAACTCACCGAGCAGGCTGTCGAGATGACCGTCAAGGCGGTTGAAGCGAGCGGCGAGGTGGTTGGCAAGGCCATCGCCGCCATGGCGGATATCGAAACCTCTGCCGAGCAGATCGGCCATATTATCGGCTCCATCGATGAAATTGCCTTTCAGACCAATCTTCTGGCCTTGAACGCCGGGATCGAGGCGGCCCGTGCCGGTGATTCCGGTCGGGGCTTTGCCGTCGTTGCCCAGGAAGTGCGGGCCTTGGCCCAGCGTTCCGCCGACAGTGCGCGGGAAATCAAGGCCCTGGTTGCGGCCACCAAACATCAGGTCGAAGCCGGGGTGGAGATGGTCAATCGCACCCAGGATGCGATTTCCAGCATCGTCACGCAGGTCGTCGATATCAATCGATCGGTCTCGGTGATGGCGGGCGAAACGGCCAAACAGGCCGCAGCCCTGGATAGCGTCGCTTGTGTGCTGGAAGCCCAGGGCGAAACATCGCGTGCAAGCGCGCAGTTGTCACGCCAGGCGGCGGATGACAGTGCCGACCTGCATACGGTGATCGTCGAGCTTGGCAAGACCGTGCGGCAATTCACCATTGAGCGCACCCAATATCATGGCAGCCAGACCAACCCGTCGAACGGTTACCCGGTACCATCAGCGCAAGCGGCAGAGCTGCCGATGGTGGCTTTTTCCGAGGACTTCGGGGGGCACGATTTTTTAGTGCCGATTCGGGCAGGAGGCCTTTCGATGTGAGCGGTTTATTTACCTACCTCTTATACAACGGAGGAAGGTTCGGGATGAAACGGCTTTTCGTGCCGGAGAAGCGCTTAGGTTTTGAACTCTCATAACCCTTATGGGGCGGTCGATAGAAACGGTAGGGAAACAGTCTATGGCGAGCAAGAAAGGCGCATCGGCGCAGCTTAAGCTGGCATCGGTGCTCGACTTGAATGAAGCGTCTCAGCTCAAGGACAAGCTTCTGTCCATGCGGGGAGGAGCAATTGAAATCGACGCATCCGGTGTCGAGCGGATGGGAGCACTTTGCGCCCAGGTGCTCGTCTCGGGCGCGAAAACCTGGGAAGAAGACCAGAAAACCTTCTCGATAAAGAAGGCGTCAGACGCTTTCACCAAAACCATACAGCTCTTGGGCTTGAACAACGATCAACTGATCGCGGAGATCCGGCAATGAAGAAAAAAGTATTAACCGTGGATGACTCTAGAACCATCCGCAACATGCTTCTCGTGACCCTCAACAATGCGGGTTTCGAGACCATCCAGGCCGAAGACGGCGTCGAAGGTCTTGAAGTGCTTGAAGAGTGCAATCCCGACGTGATCGTTACCGATATCAACATGCCGCGCCTTGACGGTTTTGGTTTTATCGAGGGCGTACGCCGCAATGAAAAATACCGCGCCGTTCCGATCCTCGTTCTGACGACCGAAAGCGATGCTGAGAAGAAGAACCGTGCGCGCCAGGCCGGCGCTACCGGCTGGATCGTCAAGCCATTCGATCCGACGAAACTGATCGATGCGATTGAACGTGTAACCGCCTAACGGGGTCTGACTTCGATGGATATGAACGAAATCAAAGAGATCTTTTTCCAGGAATGCGAGGAACAGCTCGCGGAACTGGAATCCGGTCTTCTGAAAATGAACGATGGGGATCGTGACCCGGAGACGGTGAATGCTGTTTTCCGAGCTGTTCATTCCATCAAAGGAGGCGCAGGCGCGTTCGGTCTCGACGATCTCGTTGCCTTCGCTCACGTTTTTGAGACCACCCTTGATTGCGTTCGATCCAATAAGCTGGAACCGGGCATTGAAGTCATGAAGGTCATGCTCAAGTCGGCCGACGTGCTCGCCGACCTGACCAATGCTTCTCGTGACGGTGGCAGCGTCGATCCTTCGCGTTCAAGCGGCCTTGTCAAGGAACTGGAAGCGCTTGCCAAGGGTGAAATGCCTTCGTCATCCGCCACAGCACCGGCACCTGCGCCAAAGGCGGCTGCCAAGCCTGCGCCTGCGCCAGCAGCAACGGATGATAGCGGTTTTGCACCCGTTCCATTCTCCTTTGACGATTTTGCCGACGAAGAGCCGCCCATTGTGTCTCCTCCGCTTGAAGTGACCTTCAAGCCGCGCCGGGATCTCTATGCCAAGGGCAATGACGCCACGCTCTTGCTGCGCGATCTGTCGCGCATCGGCGAAGTCAGCCTGAACTGTAATGTAAGCGCCGTTCCGACGCTTGAATCCATGGATCCTGAGGAGGCTTACTTCTCCTGGAAAATCCTGGTGAAGAGCGAAAAAGGCGAAGAAGGCGTTCGGACTGTTTTCGAGTTTGCCGAATGGGATTGCGAACTGGAAATCAAGGAGCAGGAAGCGACTGCTGCTGAAGGAAGCGATGAGCTGCCGATGGTACCGGTGCCGTTCGATCTGTCCGCGCTGGACGACGACAGCGGCGCTGAAGAGGCTGACGATAGCTCGGCTGACTTGATTGCCGAGGCCGTGGAAGCCGCCGATACCGCAACCAAGGTGGTCAGTGCCGTTAGGGAGAAGAGAGAATCTCCAGCCGCTGCTGCTGCCGCTGCCGCTGCCGCCGCGCAAAACCAGTCCGCAGCTTCGGCTGCCGGGCAAACGATCCGCGTCGATCTCGATCGCGTCGACCGCCTGATCAACCTGGTGGGCGAGCTTGTCATCAACCAGGCCATGCTGTCGCAGAGCGTCATCGAAAATGACACCAACGGCACGTCGTCGATCAATATGGGCCTCGAAGAGCTGCAACAGCTCACCCGCGAGATCCAGGATTCGGTGATGGCGATCCGTGCTCAGCCGGTCAAGCCGGTGTTCCAGCGCATGTCGCGTATCGTCCGCGAAGTCGCTGATATGGTTGGAAAATCGATCCGCCTGGTCACCGAAGGTGAAAACACCGAAGTGGACAAGACGGTCATCGACAAGCTGGCCGAGCCGCTGACACACATGATCCGAAATGCCGTTGACCATGGTATCGAAACCCCTGAAAAGCGCACTGCCGCAGGCAAGAACCCGGAAGGCACGGTCAAGCTGACGGCAAAGCACCGGTCTGGCCGTATCGTGATCGAACTGGTCGACGATGGCGCCGGTATCAACCGCGAGCGGGTCCGTCAGAAGGCAATCGACAACGATATCATCGCTGCCGACGCCAATCTGTCCGACGAGGAAATCGACAATCTGATTTTCATGCCGGGCTTTTCCACGGCGGACAAGATTTCCGACATTTCCGGCCGCGGCGTTGGCATGGACGTGGTCAAGCGGTCCATCCAGGCATTGGGCGGGCGCATCTCCATCAGCTCGCGCCCCGGTCAGGGCTCGACTTTCACCATGAGCTTGCCGCTGACACTGGCGGTTCTGGATGGCATGGTCGTCACCGTTGCTGGCCAGACGCTTGTCGTTCCCTTGACGGCCATCGTTGAAACCTTGCAGCCGGAAGCCCAGAATATCCATTCCTTCGGGGCTAACCAGCGGCTGATTTCGATCCGTAACAGCTTCTGCCCATTGGTGGATGTCGGTCGGATCCTGAACTTCCGCTCTGCCCAGGCCAACCCGATCGATGGTGTTGCTCTGTTGGTTGAATCGGAAGGTGGCGGTCAGCGCGCCTTGATGGTCGATGCCATCCAGGGTCAGCGTCAGGTGGTCATCAAGAGCCTCGAGGCCAACTATACTCATGTGCCCGGTATCGCCGCGGCAACTATTCTGGGCGATGGCCGCGTGGCTCTGATCCTGGATGTGGATGCTGTCGTTGCTGCTTCGCGCGGTCAGTCTCTCAAGCAGGAAATGTCGTTAGCCGTCGCAGGATAGTCCAATGTCGAATGCGGTCGAAAATCTGGTTCAGGGGAATCGCGAGTTGATCGCGTTCCGTGTCGGTAATCAGGAGTTTTGTGTCAACATCATGCAGGTGCGGGAAATCCGTGGATGGACCCCCGCAACGCCGTTACCACAGTCTCCTCATTACGTGATGGGCGTGATCAACCTGCGTGGTGCTGTCCTGCCGATCGTCGATCTGGCGATCCGGCTCGGGCTGAAGCGAACAGAGCCGACCGTTCGGCATGTGATTATCGTGGTCCAGATCAGGACCAAGGTCGTCGGCCTGCTGGTGGATGCCGTGTCGGACGTACTGAGCGTAACAGATGATGCGATCCAACCGACGCCTGAGGTCTCGTCTGATCTCGAGCGCCAATATGCAAGGGGCATCCTCGCCATTGACAAACGGATGATCTGTTTGATTGAGCTGGCGGGCCTTTTCTCTGAAACTGAAAGCGAAGCGGCATGACATCGACCTTTTCTGCGCATAGCCGGCAATCGGACGACGAGATCATGGCCAGTGGCGAATACCCGTTGACCCGTCGCGATCTCAACGAAATTGCTGCGATGATCTATGCCGATGCCGGGATTGCGCTGAACGATTCCAAGGCTTCCCTTGTCTATTCGAGACTGTCGAAGCATATTCGCAATCTTGGATTGCGTGGCTTTCGGGAGTATTGCGCGCTCGTGTCGTCCCAGGAGGGGGCCGGGGCGCGACGTGAAATGTTGTCGCATCTGACAACGAATTTCACCCGGTTCTTTCGCGAAAACCATCATTTCGATCATTTGCGCACCGAGGTTCTGCCGGGGTTGATCAACCGCGCCAAGGCTGGCGGTCGCGTGCGGATCTGGTCTGCCGCCTGTTCTGATGGGCAGGAGCCCTATTCCATCGCCTTGACGGTCCTGTCCTTGATGCCGAATGCCGCCGACTACGATTTCAGGATCTTGGCAACGGATATCGATCCGAAGATCCTGGCGCTGGCTCGTGCCGGAGCTTATGACGAAACAGCGCTGGAAACCGTGAGCCCGGCGATGCGCAAGCAATGGTTCCGCGATGTCGATGTCGGTGGACGCCGGAAATTCCAGGTCGATGACCGGGTCAAGAAGCTGATCACCTTCAACGAGCTGAATCTGATGGCGCAATGGCCGATCAAAGGACCGTTCGACGTGATCTTTTGCCGCAATGTGGTGATCTATTTCGATGAGCCCACCCAGGTGAAGATCTGGTCGCGGTTTGCCGGGCTGCTGCCGGAGGGCGGTCATCTTTATATTGGCCACTCCGAGCGGGTGTCGGGCGATCCGAAGAACCTTTTCGATAATATCGGTATCACCACCTATAAATATACCGGCAAGACCGGAGGGCGCAAAGCATGATATCAGCCGCTCGCGTTCTTGTCGTCGATGACAGCCCAACCATGCGGGGACTGATCACCGCCGTTCTCAATTCCGATCCGGAAGTCAGCGTCGTTGGTCAGGCCAAGGATGCCATGGAGGCCCGCGCCGCCATCAAGCAGTTGAACCCGGATGTGGTGACGCTCGATATTGAAATGCCAAACATGAACGGTTTGGAATTTCTCGAAAAGATCATGCGGCTGCGGCCGATGCCTGTCATCATGGTTTCGACCATGACCCATCGCGGAGCTGAAGCGACTCTGGCTGCCTTGGAAATTGGCGCATTCGACTGTGTCGGCAAGCCGATGCCGGGCGAGGCCCGTCCGTTCGGCGATCTTGCCGAGAAGGTCAAGGCGGCGGCCCGCTCGCAGCGCCGGCAGATCATGCAGGCGGCGCCGGTTGCCACACCTGCGGCCGATTTTCGGGTGGGCCGCAAGATCGTGGCAATCGGTTCCTCGACAGGGGGGGTCGAAGCGCTGATTGCCGTGTTGCAGAAATTTCCGCCCAATTGTCCGCCGACGGTCATTACCCAACACATGCCGCCGACGTTTACCAAGAGTTTTGCGGAGCGGTTGAACCGGCTCTGCGCTCCCGTGGTGGAGGAAGCAACCGACGGTGCCAGATTGCAGATCGGCAAGATCTATCTGGCCCCTGGTGGAGAACGGCATCTGCAAGTGGTGAACGCATCCGCTCCCAGTTGCCGTTTGCTGGAAACGCCCCCGGTCAACGGGCATCGACCATCGGTTGATGTTCTCTTTGATTCGGTGGCGGAATTGGCTGGACGCAATGCCGTTGGCGTCATACTGACAGGTATGGGGCGCGATGGAGCGTCTGGATTGCTCAAGATGCGAAGTGCAGGCGCACGGACCATTGGGCAGAACGAAAAGACCTGTGTGGTCTATGGTATGCCTCGCGTTGCCCATGAACTGGGTGCCGTCGAGCATCAATTGCCGCTTGGCTCAATCGGCGAAGAAATTCTCAAACTCACGGCCGCACGGAAAGAAGGTTATGAATAATGTCAATAGCTGAAAAAATTAAGGTCCTGATAGTGGACGACCAGGTGACCAGCCGATTACTTTTGAGCGACGCACTGACTCAGCTGGGTTTCAAGCAGATCACGGCTGCCGGCGACGGTGAGCAGGGGATGAAGATCATGGCTCAACAGCCTCATCATCTGGTGATCTCCGACTTCAACATGCCGAAGATGGATGGTCTCGGCCTTCTCCAGGCTGTTCGCGCCAATCCTGCCACCAAGAAGGCAGCGTTCATCATTCTGACTGCGCAAGGGGATCGGGCGCTGGTGCAGAAGGCGGCGCAATTGGGTGCCAATAACGTCCTCGCCAAGCCGTTTACCATCGAAAAGATGAAGGCGGCCATTGAAGCTGTTTTCGGAGCATTAAAATGAGTGACGAAGCTGCGGCTCGCAGGGTCCATATTATTCAAGGTGAATACAAGGTTGTCAGCGACCCGAATGTGGTGCTTTCAACTATCCTGGGTTCCTGCGTGGCTGCATGCATACGTGATCCCATTGCCGGTGTCGGCGGTATGAACCATTTCCTCCTGCCGGGCTCTGCCAATCCCGGCATGGGAGGCGGGGATGCCACGCGCTATGGCGTCCATCTGATGGAATTGCTGATCAACGGCCTCTTGAAAAAGGGCGCGCGGCGCGATCGTCTGGAAGCCAAGATTTTCGGAGGCGCCAAGACGATTGCGACGTTCTCGAATGTCGGCGAACAGAATGCTGCCTTCGCTGCGCAGTTTCTGAAAGACGAAGGCATCAAGGTGGTTGGCTCTTCCACGGGCGGCGAGCATGGCCGCAAGCTGGAGTTCTGGCCGATCAGCGGTCGTGCCCGCCAGTATCCTCTGACAGGAGCGGAAACGCAAAAGACCGTGGCCATGGAACAGCGGCCGGTCAAAGTGCAAAAGCCGGTGGAAAGCTCGATCGAGTTTTTCTAATGGTTCCGTTCTTTTTCGGGCAATCCATATTGATGAAGGTTGCGTAACTATTTTTAAGGACAATCTAAGGTATGTGATGCGGCTGGCGGCACGATGTATTCGAGCAAGGCTGGCATGAAATGAATGACCATCCGAACGCTGTTTGAGGTTTCGGATGAGTGGAATGGACAACCCCTCGCTCGTTTATACAAGCTCAGGGCGGGACTGAATAAAAAGCATAAATGGAGCTTGCCGCGTGGCTTTTGTCTGTGGTGGGTTCCGGGAGAACAGAACTGCGAAGCCTGAGTCAGTATTGGAGGCCACGAGCGTGGAAGAATCACTACCTGAAATTCTGATGCGTGTTGTGACGGAACTTCACGACGTTGCCTATCTGATCGAGCGGGTCGAGCCGCAATTGCTGGAATTGGGTGGATCAAAGGCGTTGGAATCGGCTGAAACGCTGAAAGTCTTGCAAGGTATCGATCTCGCCGTGCAGAAATCGCGCGGGTTGGCCGAATTTATCGATACTATTACGGCGGATGTTTCCGACGACTGGAAAGTGGACATGACGACGGCGCTCAGCCTCGTCAAGCTTGCCGAAATGCAGAAGGCACTGGGCGATGGCCTGCGTCATGGTCATTCGCAGCCGCTCAGCAAAGCTGCGGGCGATTTCGACTTTTTCTGACCCCTGCCAGCCCCGAGAGAACATTTCCAGTAAGGGTGCGAGGCGGTTTTTGTCCGCAAACACATAAAAATAAACAGAAAGACTTTTTTGTAATTCCGTAAATGCATAAATGCCAAAGTGTTCCGATCGCTCCTTTGTGGGGCGATCTTCGTTTTGGGACATTCGTTTCCGCACATCATGCTTGGTTCACAGGCTTGAGGAAACGCTCGCACAAGCTTCGCGTTCTAGGGTGACACTAGGCCAAAAGCCGTAACCTCATGTTTGACGGTGCGAGACAGAATGAATCTGTTCAATCAACTACTCCAGGTCTTCAAGAACCTTTCGTCCTTGGGACCTACAAAACTATGGACCCTTGCGGGTGTTGGCGTCGTTTCGGTGGCGCTGGTTATCGGTGCGGCGTTTTTTATCAATAAGCCTGCCTTTGAGACCCTTTACGTCGGCCTCGAAGCGACAGACGTCAATCAAATCAGTATTGCGCTGGCTGAAGCGGGCGTCGGTTTCCAGACTGGCGCCGATGGCAAAAGCATTCAGGTCCAGGCCGGCATGACCGGCAAGGCCCGTTTGTTGCTGGCCGAACGCGGCCTGCCAAATAGCACCAATGCTGGTTACGAACTGTTCGATAATGTCGGCTCCCTGGGTCTGACATCCTTCATGCAGGAAGTGACCCGGGTGCGCGCCCTTGAGGGCGAGATTGCCAGGACGATCCAGCAGATCAACGGTATTGCGGCGGCACGCGTGCATATCGTCATGCCGGATGTCGGGAATTTCCGGCGCGGCGCGCAAAAGCCAACGGCTTCGGTGATGATCAGAGCCGGTTCCGATGCCGGTCGTAAATCCGCAGCTTCGATCCGCCATCTGGTAGCATCTGCTGTGCCGGGTCTTGAAGTCGATGATGTCACCATTCTGGATTCGACCGGCCAGTTGCTGGCATCGGGCGATGAGACGGGCGGCACTGCAAACCGGAATCTCGGCGTTGCCCAGTCGGTTCAGCAGGAAATCGAATCGAATATCGACAAGGCGCTCGCACCTTTCCTCGGTATGGACAATTTCCGTTCCAGCGTCACGGCGCAGTTGAATACCGACCAGCAGCAGATCCAGGAAACGGTTTACGATCCCGAATCCAAGGTCGAACGCTCGACCCGCACCACCAAGGAAGCACAGAAATCGCAGCAGCGGCAATCCGATACCGCAGCGACCGTGGAGCAGAATATTCCGCAGGCAGCGCCGCAAGCGGGCGGTGCCGGTCCTGAATCGTCCGACCAGCAGGACAAGAAGGAAGAGCAGACCAACTACGAAATCAACAGCAAGACGATTGCCACCGTCAAGAATGGCTACACGCTGGACAAGCTTTCCGTGGCCGTTGTGGTCAACAAGCAGCGTATCGCCACCATGGTCGGCGAGCCGGTCGATCAGGCCAAGATCGATGCCTATCTGGCGGAAATGCAGAAAATCGTCAAATCGGCTGCCGGGCTCGATGACAAGCGCGGCGACGTGGTAACGCTGACGGCGATGGACTTCCTGGAGAACCAGCTGCTGAGCGAGGCTCCAACCGGACCCGGTGTGATGGAAATCCTCAGCCGCAACATGGCGGGTATTATCAACTCGCTTGCCTTCCTCGCAGTTGCCTTCCTTGTTGTCTGGATGGGCATTCGGCCAATGGTACGCTCGATGGGCGGCGGCGGGACTGCGGCGCTTGAGGGTGGCAGCGACGCTGTTGCCGGACTGGAACTGCCAGACTTCTCGCCCGGTCTTGATGCTGGTGCCGGTGGTGGCCTGATGGATGGCTTTGGATCCGACTTCGGCTTTGATAGCGCCGATGATGTCCTTGCCCTCGACAATGACCCGAATGGCGGCTTTAACCGCCGCGTCAAGGAAGGACCGGAACGGCGCCTGGCGCGTATGGTGGAAATCTCGGAAGAGCGCGCTGCCAAGATCCTGCGCAAATGGGCGGTCGAGAACGCAGCCTGATCCTTCAACCCAATCGAATAGGAGAGCTGCGCTGGCTAAAGTTGGCGCAGCTTTTTTGTATGGTGCGGATAAGCCACACCTTCTGTGCTAAACCCCGTAGCGTTTAGAAGTTATTTACATACAATAACATTATGGTGATTCGGCATGTTTCGAATGACGCGCTTAACCACGGAATGGGCGGCTTCCATGGCAAAGCATAGTGAGAGGTCGCCGTTCGTCCCTTGAAAGGGGAGCCTTATGAGTGTCGAACTCCTTGAGCCTGGGGGCTATCAAGGGATCCGTAGCCAGAAGACGGCGAACAGGCCTGAAGGCCCCAGGTTGCGTGATGCGATGATCCGGCAGCTTTCCTCGGCAGCGTCCTCAGGAAAGCTTCGGGTGGCGATGCATATCCTGACCGACTATGCCGGAGCCTCACACTATCTCCTGGCGCGCTACGACCTTATTCAGGAACATGGGCTGGATTTCGTGGTGACGGCGGACTGGCCGTTCGATCTGGCACGTGGGGTTGCCACGGAATTGTCGGCTGCCTGTTCGCGGGCCACCGAGCTTGAAAAATGCCTGGGCTTGCTGCAAGCAAAATTCGTGCTCCTGCCTGACGACCTAGAACTGCCCTTAGGGGCCAGCCGTCAATATTGCTCAGTGATGTTCAATGTCGGTCGTACACGACTGGCGCTGGTCATGCTTCTTCCGGACGGATTCGTAATTTCGCCGGACCGGTTGCGCGACGTGGGTTTGCTGGCAGCCTATTGCGTCAGCCTGTCGACGGGACGGTCGCAGAAAGCGGATCGTGACTTCGAACTGACGGAACGCGAATTGGAATGCCTGTTTTGGATTGCCGAGGGCAAGACAAGCGATGAAATTGCCACGATTCTTGGTATTTCCCGCAATACGATCAATAATTACATCACCAGTGTGATGCGCAAGACCGCTACGAAAACTCGCTCTGAAGCGATTGCCTATGCGGTTCGCAACAATCTGGTCTAAACGCCGACGGCCCTTCAACGTGACGGTTGGCATTCTACTTCAGGATATCTCAAGTTTTTGATGTCTTGAGATATCCAAAATCCCTTCAAGGCGGGGATGCATTCGCATCTTCAAGCGTTGGTATGAAAGGCAGCCATGGCGTTCAATGCAGACATGTCGAGCGGCAGGACAGGATCGGCGGCAGATCTGAAAGCCCGGCTGGCTGCAAACCGGGGGGATATTTTTCCTCGGCTGATTGCCATGCAGAAGGCGATCAACGCCCGCAGCTTTGCTGTGTTCCGGGTGGCGGGTTCAGGCCTGCCGCGCAAACGCATGTTGCAATGCGAATGTGAGAGCTGGGCGGCAAGCGGCATGGTCGGCAGCTATAGCGATGCATTTGTGTCCTGCTATGGTGAACTTTTGCTGAGCCATATCGACGATTTGCTGCTGCCTTTGATGTGGAATGCCAAGGACAACGACACATTCTGTATCAGCAGTGAGTTTGGGGCTTTCGTATCGCGCCTGCCCGCTGGCAATCTGCCGTTTTCGGGGGTTGCTTTTCCGGTCCGGCTGGGTGCTGTCGGCAATGGCTATGTCATTTTCGCATTGAACGGATCTGAGGATCTCGACAGCGATGTGATGATCGATATGCATAATCGCAGCTGCAAGCTGATGATGGATATTCTATCCCTGAGCGAGCGCAAAGTAGCGCCATCCGAGGCGTTGAGCGACCGGGAAATCGCCTGCCTGCAATTGGCGGGCGATGGGCGGATCAGCGAAGAAATTGCCGAAAATCTTGGCCTCTCGGTCCATACCGTCAATGCTTACCTGGGCTCGGCGACGATCAAGCTTGATTCGGTCAACCGTATCCAGGCAATCGCCAAGGCTATCAGGCTCGGCTATATCAACTGAGCTTCTGAATAGATTTTCCTGTCTGGCAGAAATTTCTGAATGGGTTTGTCGGAAAGCGCTACCGAAGCGCAATCACTCAGGCTGTTTGGCTTCCAGGAGCCATTCGCGCCAGATGGCCACCAGGATCGCCATCAGCACCGGGCCGACGAACAGGCCGAGCATGCCCATGGTCTTGACGCCGCCGATCAGGCCGAAAAATGTTGGCAGGAAGGGGAGTTTGATCGGTCCGCCCACCAGTCTTGGCCGCAATGTCTTGTCGACAATGAAAAGCTCCACGGTTCCCCATGCCAGCAATCCAACCCCTGCAATGGTCGAGCCGCTGGCAACCAGATAGATCGAGACCAGGGTGAAGGACAGCGGCGCGCCACCGGGAATGAGCGCCATGAAACCGGTGATGATGCCCAGCGTCACAGGGGAAGGCACACCGGCGATCCAATAGGCGAGGCCAAGCACGATACCTTCGCCGACAGCAATGATCGTCATGCCGGTCACCGTGGAACTAATCGTCATCGGAACCAGCCGCGACACCCGTTCCCAGCGCCCGGGCAGGATGCGCTCGCCGACGATATCCACTTGCGCGACAATACGCTCCCCGTCGCGATAGACGAAAAACAGGGCGATCAGCATGAAAAGCAAGGTGAGAAAGCTGTGGAACGCCGAGGAGCCGACCACCAGCAGGCCACGGTAAATCGTGCCGATATTGGCGCCGCTGATCAGTTGCACCAATTCGCCAAGCGCGCCGGGATGGCCGACATATTGATCCCAATGCTCGGAAAGCCAGGAACCGGCCAAGGGGACCTGAATTAACCACTGCGGTACTGGCGCGCCGACTTCATTGGCCCTCAAGGCCCAGACGCCCCAGCTTTTCACCTCATCCACGGCATAGATACCAGCCAGCGAGATGGGAACGACAATGAAGGAGACTACAAGAATGATGGCAATCGTCGCACCAATCGTCCTGTTGCCACGGGCAAGGCCGAGGATGCGCCGATAGATCGGCCAGCTTGCAAAGCCGATCACCATGGCGGCCAGCAGGGGTACGATGAAACCGTAGAAAAAATAGGCGCTGGCCATCAAAACGGCCAGCAGCAGCCAGCGCGCCGCCGAGGTTGGGGCAACCAGCGCATAGCGCTCTGCGGCAGCACGACGTACAGGAACGGCGGGGGGTGTCACGACGCTATCGTTTTTCGCAGTTCTCACGGTCACCTGTACACTCCGAAGTCCAAAAGCCTCTCTGAAGCATGATAACTTCAGCATGAGCCGACGCGCGTCCGCGCTCCGTCGATCGATAGTAGTTCCTAATTCCAAAAAGCTTGTGAAAATATGGCGGCCGCACTGCAAATTATCGTTTATTTTGCTTTTGGCTTAAAAATGGTGATTCCGACGCGATTCGAACGCGTGACCCTCAGATTAGGAATCTGATGCTCTATCCTGCTGAGCTACGGAACCACTGCCTATCTCCATACAAAAACCCGTTCGTGAAGCCAAGCCTTTTCCTTGCGATATCTCAATCCGCCAGCCGCTGTTCGGCAAGCCTGACCCAGTAGGAAATGCCGTAGGCGATGGCTTCGTCGTTGAAATCATAGGCCGGGTTGTGAAGGCCCGCCGTATTGCCATTGCCGATCATGATATAGGCACCGGGCCTCGCCTTCAGCATGAAGGCGAAATCTTCCCCGGCCATGGAGGGGTCGACGTCGGTGTTCACATTGCCTTCGCCGACGATATCGATGGCGGCGCGGGCGGCATTGTCGGTTTCTTGAGGATGATTGGCCGTGACCGGGCAGGGGCGCTCATAGATCACTTCGGCTTCCGCTCCATGGGCGCTGGCGATGCCAGCGACGATTTCGCGGATCCGGCGCTCTGCCATGTCCTGCGTTTCGTCGTCATGGGTGCGAACGGTACCGGTCAGTTCGGCCTGCTCGGGAATGATGTTGTGGGTCGTTCCCGCCTGAAAGCGGGTGACGGAAACGACGACTGAGCGCACCGGATTGGCGCTGCGCGCCGCGATCAATTGTAGATTGGTGACGATCTGGGCGCCGATGGCAATCGGATCGATGGCGCGGTGCGGTTCGGCAGCGTGGCCGCCACGGCCCTTGATGGTGATGAAGAATTTGTCCGGAGCGGCCATGATCCCGCCCTTGCGGATCGCGAAGGTGCCAACCGGCATGCCGGGCATGTTGTGCATGCCATAGACTTCGGCGATGTCGAAGCGCTCCATCAGGCCATCTTCCACCATGGCCAGCGCGCCTGCTCCACCTTCTTCGGCGGGCTGGAAAATCACGGCGACTGAGCCGTTGAAATTGCGGTTTTCCGCCAGATATTTTGCGGCACCCAGCAGCATGGCGGTATGGCCATCATGGCCACAGGCATGCATGCGGCCATCGGTTTTCGATGCCCAGGCTTTGCCGGTGATTTCTTGAAGGGGCAGGGCATCCATGTCGGCGCGAAGGCCGATCACCCGGCTGCCATCGCCGCGTCCCTTGATCAGGCCAACGACGCCGGTGCGTCCTAAACCCGTGACCACCTCGTCGACGCCGAATTCCTTCAGTTTTTCTGTGACAAAGGCAGCCGTCTCATGGACGTCATACAGAATTTCCGGATTCTGGTGCAGATGATGGCGCCATTGCCGGACATCGGCTTCCAATTCTGCGGCGCGGTTCAAGATTGGCATCGGTTTTCCTGATCACATGCGTTTGAACCGGGCAGGTCCGGCTCATTTATCACTCGGTTGCAATTGACGTTGCTGATGGGCTTTGCCATTGGTTCGACATATAGGACATATGGTTGCCCGATGCGAGAGACATTCAGGGTGGTCTGTCCAGTTTCCGGAAGGAGAAGTCATTGTCCGTGCTGCCTCGCCAGATCCGGCGCGCCTTTGTTGCCGTTGCCCTGTGTGCCGCCATGCTGCCGTCTACGGTCGCCGCTAACCCCGTGCTGGTGGTGGATGTCAACTCCCTGACGGTGCTGGAGCATCAGGATAGTTTCAAGAAATGGTATCCGGCCTCGCTGACCAAGCTGATGACGGCCTATACCACGTTCAGGGCGCTGAGAGCCGGTGAAGTGCGCCTGGACAGCGTGGTGACACTGAGTGCCTTTGCAGCGTCGCAAGCGCCGAGCAAAATGTTCTTCAAGCCCGGCTCGAAAATGACGCTGGACGATGCCCTGAAGATGATGCTGGTGAAATCTGCCAATGACATCGCCGTGGCCGTGGCAGAAAATGTCGGCGGCAGCCAGGCGGCGTTTGTTGCCCGGATGAATGCCGAGGCCGCCCGGCTCGGCATGACATCCAGCCATTTCGTCAATCCGAATGGATTGCCAGCTCCCGGCCAATATTCCACGGCCCGCGATCTTGCGGTGCTGGCCGTGACCATTCGTCGCGAATTTCCTGAATATGCGGGCTATTTCAAGATCGAAGCGATTGATACCGGCAAAAAGGTCTATCCCAATGTCAACATGCTGGTCGGCCGTTTCGATGGGGTCGATGGCATGAAGACCGGTTATATCTGTGCCTCCGGTTTCAATCAGATCACCTCTGCGACCCGCAATGGCCGTACGCTGATCACCGTGGTGATGGGCGCTGACAGCCTGGCGGCACGCGCCGATATTTCCGCCAATCTGCTCCAGAAATATTTCGATCGACCCAATGCACAGGGATCGCGCCTTTCGGCGCTGGGGCCTGACAGCGTTGACGGTTTGAATGCGGTGAACGACGTGTCTGCCGAAATGTGCTCCACTGAGGCACGCAAGCGGCGCAGCGAAACCCGCGACGAGACTGGCCGGATGAAGCTGCAATCGCCCTATATCCACGAAATGGCCGCACCGCCTGTGCCGGTCTTTGCAGGCATCATCCCCGGCAGCGAGCCGCCGGATCCGCCACCGGCGGCTTCGGGTGCCAAACAGCAGCAGATGGGCGACGTTCCGCGCCCCACGCCGCGCCCGCAAATGTAACGCGGAGAGCCATTGAACGTGGCAATCCGTGTTCTCTTTAATATCTCAAGCCTTTGATGCATTTTGACATTCGAAATTTTTTCAAGGCGAGGATGCGTGAGCATCTTCGAGCCTTGGTATAAGAAGAGGTCATGACCATGGTTGCCCTTGCCGACCGCATTCCTGTTTCTATCCTGACCGGCTTTCTCGGCGCAGGAAAATCCACGCTGCTGAACCGGCTGCTGAAAGATCCCGCCATGCGGGACGCGGCGGTGATCATCAATGAATTCGGTGAAGTGGGGATCGATCACCTTTTGGTGGAAGCCTCCAGCGATTCCATCGTCCAGCTTTCGGATGGCTGCCTGTGCTGCACGGTGCGTGGTGAATTGATCGATACGCTGGCTGAGCTGGTCGATGCCTTGCAGACCGGGCGGATCAAGACCTTGTCGCGGGTGGTGATCGAAACCACCGGATTGGCGGATCCCGCGCCGGTGATGCAGTCGGTGATGGGGCATCCTGTCCTGTCGCAGTCTTTTCAGCTGGAGGGGCTGGTCACCGTGATCGATGCCGTCAATGGCGAGAGAACGCTGGACAGTTACAGCGAAGCTGTGCGGCAGGTGGCGGTGGCCGACCGGCTGGTGATGACCAAGGCCAGCCTTGCTGAGGACGGTGCTGTCGCAAGGTTGAAAAGCCGGATTGCCGGGCTGAACCCCCGCGCGGTTGTTGTCGATGCGGAAACATCGGCTGCCGGGGAAGCTGTCATCCTGAACAACGGTCTTTATGATCCGGCGACAAAAATGCCTGACGTGGCGCGGTGGTTGCAGGAAGAGCAACAGTCGGAGGATCATCGTCACCACGACCACGACCACGACCACGACCACGACCACGACCATCATCATCATTCCCACCATCACCATGACAATGTCACACGTCACGGTGCCACGATCCGCTCCTTCTCTATCCTGCATGACGATCCGGTTGATCCGGCGGCGCTTCATATGTTCATCGACCTGCTGCGGTCGGCTCATGGCGAAAAAATGCTGCGGATGAAGGCGGTAGTTGGGCTGAAGGACGATCCGGAGCGTCCGGTTGTCATTCATGGTGTGCAATCGATCTTTCATCCGCCGCACCGGCTGGCAGCCTGGCCAGACCCCTCCGACCGCCGGAGCCGGTTGGTGATGATTACTGACGGGCTGGACGAAGCCTATGTGCGGGATCTGTTTGATGCCTTCACGGGTAAAGTGGCGATCGATCGACCGGATCGGAAGGCTCTGGAAGACAATCCACTCGCTGTCCCGGGCATGACGTTCTGATCGGGCAAAGCTGCTTGCGTCACGAGGCAGCTTTTTTCAGGCGCTGTTTTATCGGTTGGGCATCTGGTCAGGCTTGCCGATCACAAACCGATGACCGCTGCCTGATGCCTCGCTGGACAGCAGGGTATATCCATCTTCCCGGCAGAAATGCGGGATATCGATGATTGCCAGAGGATCGGTCGTTTCGATGGTTAGCTGGCTACCGGCTGCCATCCGGGAGAGATGTTTTCGCGATTTCAGCACGGGAAGCGGGCATTTCAGCCCTTTGAGGTCCAGGATGTCTTCGGGCTCCGGGGTCAACTCCGGGGTCACCGGGCGGCCCAGAATTTCCAGAAGGGTTTTGCCGCTGGCTCAGAGGCTGCATCCATGGCCACCATGCTGGACTGCGGCGGCGGCGGCGCGACCGGGTTCGGCACGGGAACCGGGCCGGTGGCGGGGAGGGCGACAGTTGCCGTCTGGGTTGGGTCGATGTTGGCCGGAGCGCCAGGACTCACAGCACCAGCACTCGGAGTGCCAGAGCTCACAGTGCTTGCCGTCTGCGGATCGCTTGGCGCGCCATAGCGACCGGTCTTGGCGGAATTGTCCAGCGATGCGAACAGCGGGGCGGCTGTCGCTGCGGTTTTCCGTGGGCTGATGACCGGATTGGCCGGATCGGCGACCTCGGACAATTTCAACAGCTTGCCAGCCTTCAGCGCCGAGCCTGTCGGAGCATAGGCCAGATCGCGGCCTTTCTTCAGGTCGGCAACCAGAGCCTTGCGTTCGGCTTCGCTTGGATCGTACCAGACCTTGTCCTCATATTTCTTCATGGCCTTGGCATAGTCGCGGCTATAGGCGGAATTATAGGAGGCAAGCGCGGCCGACAATTGCGGTGGCGTGCTCATCGGTGGGCAGGCGCCCGCCGGGTTCAGGCTTTTGCCTGCTTCGACCTGCTGGTTGAATACATATTTCTTGTCGCAAACCCCAACCTGCGGCGGTTGTTTGGTGACTTCAAACTGGTCGTAACCGGCCTTCAGCATCTGCCAGAACGGCATGTGGGTGCTGTAGCGATGCCGGGCCATGTTTTCGGCGGTCATGCGGAACGGAAAGGCTTGTAATTGTACAGTCTGCTGGCCACCACGAAATGCATCACGCGCAAAGGCATAGATTTCCAGGATCTGGGCATCCGTCATCGAATAGCAGCCGGAGGACGAGCAGGCCCCATGGATCATCAGATTGGTGCCGTTGCGATTGTTGACGGCATCGTATTTGTTGGGAAAGCCCGTGTTGATCGCCAGGTAATATTTTGAATAGGGATTGAGATTGGCGGGCGTCAGGGCATAGAAACCCTCCGGCGCCTGCCGGTCGCCTTCCTTCTCTTTTGGTCCCAGTTTCCCGGACCAGGCGCAGATCTGGTAATCGGCGATTTTCTCGAAACGGCCGTCAGTCTTGGCCTTCCAGATTTCCAGAACGCCTTCTTCCTTGAAAATCCGGATGGCAATCGGCGAATTGCGCTCCATGCCCTTGGCCTTCATCGAGGCAAGGATTTCAGGCGGCAGCGGCTGCTCTACCTTGTTGGACACATTGTCCGGCATCTTCTTTTCGCTGACGCTATCCAAGGTGTCGTTGCACCCTGCCAGAAGCAGGGTGGTGGCGATCAGCAGGGCGGCGTTTGAAATGCGCATTGTCGAGCTCAACTGGGTCTCATTGGGGCGAAGGCATTATATAAGAACAAGGATGCGTGAGTATGTCCTTATCATGGGACGACGAAGCATTGATCATCCAGGCGGGACCATATCAAGTCGGAGCCTGTCGATCCAGTCTCGATCCTTGCCCGAATATGGTTTCTAAAGTGTGAATAAGTGCCGATCGCCCATGACGCACACTCCATGTCTCGCCTGAATTGCCGAGGCTGGAATATCCGCTTAAACCGACAGCCCTTGATTATGGCTGTCGGTTTAAGGCCCGATTGAAACATTTATGCGGCAAATCGCCTGCTAGATTGCATGGCCTTGCAAAAGGAACGACGCGCTCGGCGGTTTACAGATTACGGCCGATATCGAGGAATTTCTGGCGCCGCGCCGCGCGCAGTTCCGCCCCGCTTTGGCCAGACATATCCTTCAGTGCCGCCGCGATGGTTTCCCCGGTACGATCGATAACCGTTTCGGGATTGCGATGGGCGCCACCAACCGGTTCGGGAATGATGTCGTCGATAATGCCGAAACCCTTCAGGTCTTCCGCAGTGATCTTCATATTGGTGGCGGCTTCCTTGGCGCGGGTGCTGTCGCGCCATAGAATCGAGGCCGCACCCTCAGGCGAAATCACTGAATAGATGGCGTGTTGCAGCATGTAGACGCGGTTGCCGGTGGCAATGGCAATGGCGCCGCCTGAGCCGCCTTCGCCGATGACGACTGATATCAACGGGGCCTTCAGGTTAAGGCACATTTCCGTCGAGCGGGCGATGGCTTCGGCCTGGCCGCGCTCTTCAGCACCGACGCCCGGATAGGCGCCAGCAGTATCGACCAGCGAAATCACCGGCAGACCGAAACGGTCGGCCATTTCCATGACGCGGATCGCCTTGCGATAGCCTTCAGGCCGGGGGCTGCCGAAATTGTGCTTCAGGCGCGATTTGGTGTCGCTGCCTTTTTCCTGGCCGATAATCGCAACCGGGATACCCCGGAAACGGGCGAGTCCAGCCTGGATGGCTGCGTCCTCGGCAAATTTGCGGTCGCCAGCCAGCGGCGTGAAATCGGTAAACAGGCGCGAGGCGTAATCGACGAAATGCGGACGCTGCGGATGGCGGGCCACCTGGGTTTTTTGCCAGGCATTCAGCTTGGAATAAATCTCTTCCATGGCTTCGCGCACGCGGACTTCCAGACGACCGATCTCTTCCGAGGTGTCGATGCTTTCATCCTCACTCTTCAGCTTCTTCAACTCGTGAATCTTGCCTTCGAGGTCGGAAATAGGCTTTTCGAAATCGAGATAGTTGATCATCAGGTCCGTTCCGATCCGTTACTCTATCCTGCTTTACGATGTTGGCTGAGAGGCGGCCATCGTAATTTCTGACTATATGTCTGATCTCACCACCCATCCTTGATGGTGTGAAACCGTAAATGTCGTCGCAATGCTTGGCCGCATGTCTGTCTTGCAGACAATTTCCGTGCCAACCAAAGGGGCTTAGCACATCGCCTAGCCGGGCTTCTAATCGTGGTTTTTCCTATGTTTTGCAAGAGGGTGATGTGTCTCAACCAGAATCTGGAGCCTTTCTTCGAGCACATGCGTGTAGATTTGCGTCGTCGAAATGTCGCTATGTCCCAGTAATTCTTGCACAACCCGTAGATCCGCGCCGTTTTCAAGCAAATGGCTGGCAAAAGCATGCCTGAGCACATGTGGGGACACTGCATCGCCGCTGAGACCGGCGCGAATGGCCAGATCCTTCAATTCCCGCGCGAAAACCTGTCTGGGCAGATAGCCTTCGCGGCTGGCGGCGGGAAACAGGAAGCCAATGCCCGATGATTTTCCCAGTTTCGATACTGTTTGTTTCGATGCTGTTTTTTTCGATGGTGGTTTTTCTGCCTGTTCGATTTCCTTGGCCTGCGCGTAAGCCTGCATGGCAGCGATGGCCGAGCGCGATAGCGGCACCAGCCGCTCCTTGCTGCCCTTGCCGCGGACCACCAGGAACCGGCCCTCCTGCGCAAGGACATTGGCCGGGAGGGAGACCAGTTCGCTGACACGCATGCCCGTCGCATAGAGAAGTTCCAGCAGCGCTAAGCGCCGCAGCCTTTGCAGGCGATCGGGGCCTTCCAACGCCGCCTCGGCCTGGGCCAGGGATAGGAGCTTGTCGACATCGGCAATCGAAAGGGTCTTGGGCAGAGGCCGGCCCTTTTTCGGAGTATCGAGGATCGAGGTCGGATCGTCGCCGCGCAGTCCCTCGGCATAGAGAAACTTGTAGAATTGCCGAAGCGCCGACAGACGGCGGGCTTGGGACGAGGCTTCGAAACCGCGATGGCCAAGATCGGACATATAGGCGGACAGATCGTCGCTGGTGGCGGCCATGACGCTGACCTGGCGCGTGGCCAGAAAGCCATGCAGATCTTCCAGATCCCGTTCATAGGAAGAGAGTGTGTTGCCCGCTGCACCGCGCTCGGCACTCATCATCTCAAGGAAAGCTTCGATGCGGGCGTGGCCGAGATCAACCATGGATGCTGTCGTTTCTATCGTTTGGTGTGTGTGCCGTCACGGTGATGGCTGCTGGGGCTTGATCTGCGCAGCAGGAATGGCTGCGGTGATCTCCCGCTGCCCGGGTTCCACGAAGATGACCAGCGCCCACATCGCTGCATAGATCATGGCCGCCACGGTGGCGATGACAAACAGGAAACGGAACAAGGTGGGCATGATGACGGCCTCCGGCTTTAAAAGCCATGCTGTGCAGTGCCGTGCTTCCCGGAAGAAGCAGTCGAGGTTGCTGTAACACTTTGGGTTCTCTTGGTGTCGTTTATCTCTTCGGGAAAGAACAGCTCTGCTTTTCCCTCAGTGCAACACACATCAGCAATATCGGCTGGAGCCGTTCCTGTTTCAAGATCGAACATGGCAGGTTTTGCCTAATAACTCCGTAAACCCTTGGGAGTTAAGGGAGGCAATAGGCCATGCGGGTGATTGTTTCTTGTCGGCATGTGCGTCAAGTGCTTGACGTGGCCCCGGCATTTGTCAATAGGGTGGTAAACCTGTTGCGAAAAGGCTGATGACCCACTCGATGCCCCATGCTGTTCTACCTCTTGCTGAGCGTGCCCGCTCGGTGCTCGGGCGTCGAAACCTGATTTTCGTCGGCCTGATGGGGGCTGGAAAATCCGCGATCGGGCGTCTCGTGGCCCAGCAACTGAACCTGCCTTTCATCGATACCGATACCGAGATCGAGCGGGTCTCGCGCATGACGATCAGTGAATTGTTCGCGGCCTATGGCGAGACGGAATTCCGGGCGCTGGAAACCCGGGTGATCCGGCGGCTGCTCAGGTCCGGGCCGAAAGTCGTCTCGACCGGCGGCGGCGCCTTCATCAATGACCGGACCCGCAGGCAGATTGAGCGCGGGGGTATTTCCATCTGGCTGAAAGCCGATCTGGATGTGTTGTGGGAGCGGGTCAACAAGCGCGATCATCGCCCGCTGTTGAAAACCGAACACCCGAAACAGACGCTGGAAAAGCTGATGCTGGAGCGCTACCCGATCTATCAGCGTGCCGATATTACCGTATTGTCGCGCGATGGGCGTAAGGAAGCCATTTCCGCTGAGGTTATGGACGCGGTGATCGCCTATGTCAGCAAAGGCAGGAGCAAGCGATGAGCATAGATCAGGCATCCGAACGCCCGCAATCTTCAGAGCGCCTTGTCCATGTGCCGCTTGGTGAGCGCGCCTATGATATTTTGATCGGCGACGGCCTGATCGGGCGGGCGGGCGGCGAGATTTCCACCCGTATCAAGGGTCGCAAGGCAGCCATCGTCACCGACGAGAATGTCGGGGCGCTTTACCACGGCGCGCTAATGGACAGCCTGGAGGCGGACGGCTTTGAAGCCGTCTCGCTGACCCTGCCTGCCGGTGAAAAGACCAAGAGCTTTGAGCACCTGACCAAGGTTTGCGACGTGCTGCTGGAAGCGCGCATCGAGCGCAACGATGTCGTCATCGCCCTTGGCGGCGGCGTCATCGGCGATCTCACCGGCTTTGCGGCGGGCATCGTTCGGCGCGGGGTGCGGTTCGTGCAGATCCCGACCTCGCTATTGTCACAGGTCGATAGTTCCGTCGGCGGCAAGACTGGTATCAATGCCAGGCAGGGTAAGAATCTGGTCGGTATCTTCAATCAGCCGGATCTGGTTCTGGCCGATACGGCGGTACTGAATACGTTGAGCGAACGGGAATTTCGTGCCGGCTATGCCGAAGTGGCGAAATACGGCCTGATCGACAAGCCGGAGTTTTTCGACTGGCTGGAGCGCAACTGGCGCGAGGTGTTTGCCGGTGGAGCAGCCCGCACGCAGGCGATTGCACTGTCCTGCCAGGCCAAGGCCGATGTGGTCGTGGCTGATGAGCGCGAACATGGCCGCCGGGCCTTGCTAAATCTCGGCCACACCTTCGGCCACGCGCTGGAAGCGGCCACGGGTTATGACAGTCGCCGTCTCGTGCATGGAGAAGGCGTTGCCATCGGCATGGTACTGGCCCATGAATTCTCGGCCCGACTCAATCTGGCGAGCCCTGACGATGCCAAGCGGGTCGAGCGCCATTTGAAAGAGGTTGGATTACCCACCAGGATCGCCGAGATTCCCGGTGATATGCCGCCTGCTGAAGAGCTGATGAAGGCCATTGCCCAGGACAAGAAGGTCAAGGGCGGTCAATTGACCTTCATTCTCACCCGCGGGATCGGACAGTCTTTCGTGGCCGACGATGTGCCGTCCTCGGAAGTGCTGAGTTTTCTACAACACAATCTGCCCGGCTGATCTTACCAGCGTGTTGCCTCACCGGGCGCTGATGGTTCGATGGCCAGCGCATGCAGCCCGGCATCCAGTTCCGGCTTGAGCAGGTCGGTAACGGCCCGGTGCCGGGCCAGGCGGCTAAGGCCGGTAAAACTGCCTGAGACAATGCGCACCCGCATATGGGTTTCACCAGTGCCGGTTATATCAGGTTGATGGCCGGCATGGTGGTGGCTCTCATCGATCACCAGCAAACGCTCGGGCTGGAAGGCCTGTGTCAATTTCTGCTCTATCGTCTGGCGAAGTGACATCTGGTGGCTCTGCATACGGTGGCGTCCAATTCTGCTGACCAATTCGGGCGTTTTGAGAAAAGCCTCCAAATGGCCAAGAACAATATGATTTGTCAATTCTTGTTGTGAGACGGGGAAAGCCTCATAATTTGCCAATGAAACTCGACTCAAAATATTTCGACAAGATCCGCACGCGCCGCAAGAAGGACGCGGAGCCGGAGCCGCCTGTCACCACCTGTCAGTGGGACGGTTGCGAGCGTCCAGGCGTGCACCGTGCACCGGTGGGTCGCAATGCCGAAGGCAAGTTTTTCCTGTTCTGCTTCGAGCATGTGAAGGAATATAACAAGGGTTACAATTACTTCTCCGGCCTCTCCGACAGCGAGATTGCCCGCTACCAGAAGGAGGCGATCACCGGTCATCGTCCAACCTGGACGGTCGGTGTCAACAAGGCCGCCAAGGGATCGCCCATTCATTCCACCCAGCGCTCCGGCTCGGCCACGGCGCAGGCGCGGATGAGGGACCCTTTCGGCTTCGTCTCCCAAGGGCGCGGCAATGCGTCGCGGTTTGAGCCGCAGGCGCGAAAACTGAAGACGCTGGAAGCAAAAGCCTTCGATGCCCTGGGGTTGACGGGCGCTGCCACCGCACAAGATATCAAGAGGCGCTATAAAGAGCTTGTCAAAAAACATCATCCAGATGCAAATGGCGGAGACAGAGGTTCTGAAGAGCGTTTTCGGGCTGTTATTCAGGCCTATCAATTGTTAAAGCAGGCGGGTTTCTGTTAATCGAAGACTATATCCGATTGCGTATGCGACCTGATTGTATGCGACCTTGATTGTATGCGCTGGGAGATGCCGCCCGGCTTGGAGAGACGATGAGCAAAATTGACCTTGATATCGCCAACCTGCCCGACACGACAGTTTCCGTCCGGGAGGTGTTCGGCATCGACAGCGACATTCGCGTGCCTGCCTATTCGAAGGGCGATTCCTATGTGCCGGATCTCGATCCCGACTATCTGTTCGACCGGGAAACCACGCTGGCCATCCTTGCCGGTTTTGCTCACAACCGCCGCGTCATGGTGTCCGGTTTTCACGGTACGGGCAAATCCACCCATATCGAGCAGGTCGCTGCCCGGCTGAACTGGCCCTGCGTGCGCGTCAATCTCGACAGCCATGTCAGCCGTATCGACCTGGTCGGCAAGGATGCTATCGTCTTGAAGGACGGCAAGCAGATCACCGAATTCAAGGACGGCATCCTGCCCTGGGCCTATCAGCACAATGTGGCGCTGGTGTTCGACGAGTATGATGCCGGTCGCCCGGACGTGATGTTCGTTATCCAGCGGGTGCTGGAATCCTCTGGCCGCCTGACCCTGCTCGACCAGAGCCGCGTTATCCGCCCACATCCCGCTTTCCGGCTGTTTGCGACGGCCAATACGGTTGGACTTGGCGACACGACCGGCCTTTATCACGGTACCCAGCAGATCAACCAGGCACAGATGGACCGTTGGTCGATCGTCACCACGCTGAACTATCTGCCGCATCAAAAGGAAGTCGATATCGTCCTGGCCAAGGTCAAGGGCTTTGCCGCCACCCAGAGCGGCCCCGATAATGTAGCCAAGATGGTGCGGCTGGCCGATCTGACCCGGTCAGCCTTCATCAATGGCGATCTTTCGACCGTGATGAGCCCGCGTACCGTGATCACCTGGGCCGAAAATGCCGAGATTTTCGGCGATATCGGCTTTGCCTTCCGCGTCACCTTCCTCAACAAATGCGACGAGCTGGAACGGACCCTGGTGGCCGAGCAATACCAGCGCGCTTTTGGCATTGAACTCAAGGAAAGTGCTGCCAACATCGTTCTTGGCGCCTGAAAAGAGACTTAAGGAACATGGCAGGTCGCGGCGATAATTCCCAGGCGAAACCCGGCACAGCGGTTGATACCGAACCGTTGCGTCGGGCGATTACCGGCTGCGTGCGGTCGATTGCGGGCGATGCCAATGTCGAAGTAGCTTTTGCCAACGATCGTCCGGGCATTGCTGGCGACCGCATTCGTCTGCCGGAAATTTCCAAGCGACCGACCGCCCACGACCTGGCGGTGACGCGAGGTCTTGGCGATTCGATGGCGCTGCGGCTTGCCTGCCATGACCAAAAAGTCCATGCCTCGATGGCACCGGAGGGGCAGGATGCCCGTTCGGTGTTTGATGCGGTCGAACAGGCCCGGGTGGAATCGATTGGTGCCTTGCGGATGACCGGTGTTGCCGCCAATCTGAAATCGATGACCTCGGAAAAATATGCCAAGGCCAATTTTTCCGGCATCGAGCGGCGCGAGGATGCTCCCCTGTCGGAAGCGGTGGCGATGATGGTCCGAGAGGCGCTGACCGGTCAAAAGCCACCGGAAAGTGCCGGTAAGGTGCTGGATCTCTGGCGCTCGTTCATCGAGGAAAAGGCCAGCAGCGATTTTTCCAATCTGGCCAATGTGATCGAGGATCAACAGGCCTTTGCCCGCGTCGTGCGGCATATGCTGTCGTCCATGGAAATGGCCGAGGATTTCGGCGAGGACCCGGAACAGGCCGAGCAGGAAGAGACATCCGAAGAAGACCAGCAGCGCAGCGGCGAGGAAGAGCAGGAAAATTCCGAGGAGGACGCTGGCTCTGAAAGCGCGCCCGCCGATGAAAGCGAATCTGCCGAAGAGCAGATGGACGACGGCGAGATGGACGGTGCGGAAATTTCCGACGACGACATGTCCGAGGAAGGCGACGAGGACAGCGAGACTCCCGGTGAAATGCGCCGTCCGGCCAGCCCGTTCGACGATTTCAATGAAAAAGTCGATTACAAAATGTTTACCGAGGCCTTCGATGAAGAGACCTCGGCGGAAGAGCTGTGCGATGAAGCCGAACTTGACCGGTTGCGCGCCTTTCTCGACAAGCAGCTTGCCCATCTCCAGGGCGCGGTCGGTCGTCTGGCCAACCGTTTGCAGCGCCGGTTGATGGCGCAGCAGAACCGGTCCTGGGATTTCGATCTGGAAGAGGGCTATCTCGATCCGGCCCGGTTGACCCGGCTGATCATCGATCCGATGCAGCCGCTATCGTTCAAGCGGGAAAAGGACACCCAGTTCCGCGATACGGTGGTGACGCTGGTGATCGACAATTCCGGCTCGATGCGCGGCCGTCCGATTACGGTTGCCGCCACTTGCGCCGATATTCTAGCTCGCACGCTGGAGCGCTGCGGCGTCAAGGTGGAAATCCTCGGCTTCACCACCAAGGCCTGGAAGGGCGGCCAGAGCCGCGAGCAATGGCTGGCCAGCGGCAAACCGCCGACGCCGGGCCGCCTCAACGACCTGCGCCATATCGTCTATAAATCGGCGGATGCGCCGTGGCGGCGGGCACGGCGTAATCTCGGCCTGATGATGCGCGAAGGCCTGCTCAAGGAAAATATCGACGGTGAAGCGCTGATTTGGGCGCATAACCGGCTGTTGGCGCGGCGCGAGCAGCGCAAGATCATGATGATGATTTCTGATGGTGCGCCGGTGGACGATTCGACGCTGTCGGTTAATCCCGGCAATTATCTGGAACGGCATTTGCGCGCTGTGATCGAGCAGATCGAGACCCGGTCTCCGGTCGAATTGCTGGCGATCGGCATCGGCCATGACGTCACCCGCTACTATCGCCGCGCCGTGACCATTGTCGATGCGGATGAATTGGCCGGTGCGATGACCGAGCAATTGGCTGGCCTCTTCGAAGACAAGCCCACTAAGGGTGCCCGTGGCGGTTCGTTCCGCCGCGCCAGCTGAGTGCGCGTGATCCGTTGCTAATCACCTCTCGCAAAGCCTTGCTCGCCTTCTGCTGCGGCTCCGCACTGCTTTTGGCAGCATCTCAGGCCGTTGGTGAGTCTGCGGCGGTGAGTAGCCGCAAAATTGAATATTTCAATCCGGCCTCGGACCAGACCGTGTTCGGCAAGCTGGAATTTCTCGGTGGGCTGGACCTGACATCCTCAGACAGTCTGTTCGGGGCATGGTCTTCGATCCGGTTTCGACCGGATGGCAAGCGTTTCATTGGTGTGCTGGATACCGGTCACTGGATTTCAGGTGAAATCAAACGAGATGAAAAGGGCCGCCTTTCCGGTATCGATGGCGTCTCTTTGGCTCCGATGCTGGACCGCGAAGGCCGCAACAATGCGCCGAAACGGGCGATGGACGCCGAGAGCCTGGCAATCCGTGGCGATAAGATCTATGTGGGCTTTGAGCAGCGCCATCGGATCGATCAATATCCCCTCGACGGATTTGAAACGGCCAAGCCGGAAAAAAGCTTGCCATTGCCCTTTCCCAAAAAGGTCCTGGAGAGCAATCGCAGCCTGGAAATGCTGACGGCATCGCCTGCGCAAGGACCGCTTGCCGGTGGTCTTGTGACGATCACCGAGGAGAGCCTGGACATCAATGGCAATCTCTATGCTGGCGTGGTCGATGGTCCGCATCCGGGTGGCTTCAAGCTGGTGCGCCGTGATGATTTCGACGTGACCGATGGCGCCTGGTTGCCGGATGGTGATCTGCTGCTATTGGAGCGCCGGTTCCGGTTTCCAAGCGGGCTCGGCATGCGCATCGTGCGCGTCAAGGGCGACAGCATCAAGCCGGGCGCTCTGGTGGATGGAGAGATCCTGCTCGACGCCGATCAAAGCTTCCAGATCGACAATATGGAAGGCCTGGATGTGGTGGACATGGGCAATGGCGACCTTCGCCTGATCCTGGTCTCCGACGACAACCACTTCATGCTGCAACGGACGCTGATGCTGGAGTTCCGGCTACAGCCGTAAGGCAGCAGAGGTCAAACCCGCGCAAGCTGGTAGGGCTTCAGCCTGTTCATCAATGCCCCATAGGGCAAAAGCATAATCAAGCCGACCAGCATTTTCACGGTAAAATCACCGATGGCCCAAGAGATCCAGCGGGGGATTTCAGGGGAAAACGCACCAAGCAATGGCGCCCAGCTTATCGCAAAATCATCATTCGGACCAATGAAGCCAAAGACCGGTGCAAAAGACAGCGAGAAGAAAATCACCGTATCGAGTACCGAGCCGAACAGTGAACCGGCCAGCGGTGCTTTCCACCAGTCCTGCTGGCGCAGCCAGTTGAAGACGCTGATGTCAAGCAATTGTCCGACCAGATAGGCGGTGCCTGAGGCAATGGCGATGCGTGGTTGTCCGGTGACGAAGGACAGTGCCACGCCCACAAGAAAACCGACAAACACCACTTTACGCGCCGTGGAGGGGCCAAACTGGCGATTGGTGAGGTCGGTGACCAGAAAGGCGACCGGATAGGTAAAGGCGCCATAGGTCAAGAGGTCGCCGAGTTGCACGCCCGCCAATTGGCCCGACAGTGGAAACTGCACGAGGATGTTGGAGGCGACCACGACTAAGGTCATGAGCATGCTGTAGACGAGGATGTGACGTGTGATCCGCATTTTTTTATCCTGGGAGATGCCACCAGCTATAGCTCAGTCCACATTCGGACCGGCCATAACAAGAAAGGGTCGATACTTGCCGCTGTGCCAAAGACTTTGGCGAGAAACGGCGCAAGCGAAAAGGCTCGAACGTTTTACCGTTCAAGCCCGTTCGTTATGTCAATGCTGTGGCTGCCTGATATCAGGCGGCGACTGCGGTCTTCTTGACGATCTGGCGGCGCAGCAGACGAGCGCGCATGCTCAGTTCGGTTTCATTTGCCTTCAAAAGGAAGGCATCCAGGCCACCGCGATGCTCGACGGAACGAAGAGCAGCAGCAGAGACGCGCAGACGGTAACGCTGGCCGAGGGCATCGGAAATCAGCGTAACATCGCACAGGTTCGGAAGGAACTTGCGGCGGGTCTTGTTGTTGGCATGGCTTACATTATTACCCGACTGGACGCCCTTGCCGGTCAATTCGCAACTGCGGGACATGATGCACCTATTCTTATTGGCAGTCGGAAAGCTTTCCGGGCAATAACCCAGGGCGCAATCCAACGCGGTCTGATTGGAAAGTTGCGGTTCTATAGTCAGCTGAAGCCGCCCCGTCAAGACAAACCTTGGCAAAAGGGCGGATTTATCGACGCTTCGGCTATGGTCTTGCCATAGTGAACGCCATAAATGAAGGGGTAACAGACATTGGAGCCATGGTGTCGCAATGCATTTTAAGCTTGTTCGTAAACTGTCTTTTCTGCTGGTCGCCCCTGTGGTGCTTGGTGCTACGCTGGTCTGCGCCAGCGGCTCTGCCTTTGCAGGTGAGACCTATCGCAATGAATATCGCGTCACCCTGCTTGGTCTGTCTATTGCCCGGGCGACTTTCGTTACCGAGGTCACACGTCCCGGCTACACCATTACCGGCACGATTTCGTCGGCGGGCATTGCCAATGTCTTCACCAGTCTCGATGCAAAGACCAAGGTGACGGGACTGGTGGCTGATGACAAGCATTTGCAGGCCAGCAATTACAATCTGGTCTATACGCGGGGCAAACGGACGCGGGTCTATGACGTGCGTTATGCGGGCGGCAATGTGGTCTCCACGACCATCACCCCTGAACCGAACCGCAACAAGGACCGCTGGATACCAGTGAGTGCCGGGGATCTTCGCTCGGTGCTCGATCCGGTCGGTGGGCTGACCTTGCCCGACGATGGCAAGATCTGCTCGAGGACCCTGCCGATTTTCGATGGTGAAAGCCGCTTGGATCTGGTGATGTCGCCCAAGGGCAAGAACAAGTTTACCGCTGGCAATGTGTCGGGCGAGGCAATCGTCTGCTCCGTGCGCTATGTGCCGAAATCCGGCTTCAACAAGGGTCGTAGCGATATCGAATATCTGCGCAGCGCCAACGATATGGAAATCTGGTTTGCCAAGACCGGAACCATGACCTTATATGCCCCTGTCTATGCGCGGGTGCCAACGCGGGTGGGAACGCTGTCGATCACAGCGACCCGATTTGGGGCCTGATCAGCACTAAAATAATTGAGGGGCGGATGAAAGTTCGGGCAACGCTGATCGGGTTTTCGGCCATACTGATGTGGTCTTTTCTGGCGCTGTTTACGGCAGCGTCCGGCACCATGCCGCCCTTCCAGCTCTCGGCCATCTGCTTTGCCATCGGCAGTCTTCCCGGCATTGCGACTTTCATTATACGTCCGGAGCGGCTGACATTGCTGAAACAGCCGGCCAAGGTCTGGTTGGTCGGGATTGCCGGCCTGTTCGGCTATCATTTCCTCTATTTCACGGCACTGAGAAATGCCCCTGCCGTGGAAGCCGGGCTGATTGCCTATCTCTGGCCGTTGCTGATCGTGTTCGGATCGGCGCTGCTGCCGGGGGAAAGGTTGCGCTGGTATCATATGGCGGGTGCGATTGCCGGGCTATGCGGCACCGTGCTGATCATCGGCAAAAACGGCCTGTCGTTCGATCCGGCCTATGCGATGGGCTATGGGGCGGCCCTGCTTTGCGCCTTGACGTGGTCCAGCTACTCGCTGGTCACGCGCCGGTCCGATGCGGTTTCCACGGATGTGGTGACCGGCTTCTGCCTCGCTACTGCACTGCTGTCGCTGGTGTGTCACCTCTGGCTTGAAACGTCGGTCTGGCCGGATAGCGCCAGTCAGTGGCTTGCTGTGGCGGGTCTTGGGTTGTTTCCCGTCGGTGCGGCCTTTTACGCCTGGGATTACGGCGTCAAGAACGGTGACATCCAGATCCTGGGGGCAGCGTCCTACGCCGCCCCGCTGCTATCGACGCTGGTGCTGCTGGTTTTCGGTTTTGGTGAGGCAAACCTGCGCATTCTTGGTGCTTGCGTGCTGATCACGGGTGGTGCGGCGCTGGCTGCAAGCGGCATGTTTCGCCGCAAGACAGCCATCGAAGACGCGGCTTGACGATTACCTGCCGGGCATCATCTTCATCAACACGCCGTCCTTCAGCACGGTATGATGGAAAATCGCCGCAACTGCATGCAATGTGGCCGCGCCGATGATGATCCAGGCAAGCAGAGAATGCATGTCGCCGAGCAGATGGCGATAATCCGGCGATATACCGATGAGATCGGGAATGGAAAACAGCCCGAAGAAGTCCACCGGTTTTCCCTGCGACCAGCGCCATAGAAAGCCAAGGGAAATCTGTGCGGCAAGCCCGAAATAGAGCAGATAATGCACCGCCTTGGCCATCAGGCCCAAAACGCCTTTTTCTTCTTCCGGCAGGGTTTTGAGACTGGCCATCCGCCAGACAAGCCGCAGCACAAACACAGCGAAAAGTATGATTCCGGCACCATAATGCAGCGCCTTCAGGCCATTGCGAAGCGCACCGCCTTTTTCCGTAAATTCCCAGATTTCTGCCGAGAGAAACAGGGCAAGCACCAACAACGCCGTTACCCAGTGCAGCCAGATCATGCCGCTATTGTAGCGCGTGGAGCGCGGTACGGTCGAATCAACAGGGATATTCATCGTCATGGTGCCACTCCAAAAAATCGGATTTTGCAGCGCAACAAAACGTTTTATGCTGACAGGCGCCTGAAGCCCACCGGTATGCCTGGTTATCGAAGTGGCTGACCCGGTTTCCAGCCTGGAGGGGCCATTTCGAAAGTGTCGAAGGTAAAGCCAGGCGCGACTGTGCAGCCCACCAGAGTATAATCCCCTAGGCTTTCCGCCGCCTGCCAACTGAGCGCTGGAATGACGGCCTGGGGGCGCTCGCCGCGCACAAGGTCCGTGCCCAGAACCAGCGTTTCCACCGTCATGCCATCGTCGCAGCGATAGAGCGCCAGCGGCGCGCCCGCATAATAATGCCAGATCTCGGCGGCATCCTTCACCCGATGCCAATGCGACCGCTGGCCTGCTTTCAGCAGATAGTAGATGGCCGTGGAATGGCCACGCGCTCCACCTTTGCCGTCGCGGAAGGTTTCGCTGTACCAGCCACCTTCAGGGTGGGGCTGCATGGCCAGCGCTGCAATGATCTCATCGGCATCGGCCATCAGAAATTGTCCTTGCGCTTGCGGATTTCGGCAAACACCTCTTCATTGCTCTTGCTTTCCATCACCAGGTTGCGGCGGATTTTTGGATCGGCCACCCGCAGGAACGGGTTGGTTTCCTTTTCCAGAGACATGGTGGTGGGAATGGTGAACTGCCCTTGCGCCCGCATCGCCTCGATGTCGCGGGCGCGGGCTTGAAGCCGCTCATTGTCCGGGTCGATGGTCAGGGCGAAACGGGCATTGGAAAGCGTGTATTCGTGGCCGAAATAAATAGCGGTTTCATCCGGCAGCACGGCCAGCTTTTGCAGGGAATGCCACATGTCGGCTGCGGGCCGCTCAAACAGCCGTCCGCAGCCAAGTGCAAACAGCGTGTCGGCGGCAAACAGCAGTTTGGCGTCTGGAAAATGATAGCAGACATGGCCTGCCGTGTGGCCCGGCGTTTCAATCACCTGGACCCGGTGCGGCCCGAACAGAAATTCGTCGCCATCGCTTACGGAACGGTCGAGACCCGGAATGGCGACAGCCTCGTTGACCGGACCGATGATCTCGCAGCCATACCGATTCTTCAGGGCCAGATTGGCCTCGACATGGTCGTTGTGGTGATGGGTGGTGAAAATATGGCTGATCTGCCAGCCTCGTTTTTCGGCAGCCGCCACAATCGGCCCTTCCTCCGGCGCATCGATGCAAGCGGTCAAGCCGGTTTCGAGGCAATGAACCAGCACGCCGTAATTGTCGGTACGGCAAGGGAAAATTTCGATTTCCGGGTTTTTCATCGGGCAGGCCCTCTGGCTTGGAAGTGGTAATTGCAAGGTGGTTTACGAAGAATCTAGTGCCTGGGGCCTTGATGTCCAACAGCCTGCTGCTAACAATTGTGCCATGCATGTGGATATAGTCGATCTTCGTCAGTTCTATCACACCATGCTTGGCCATGCCGCCGAGCAATCCATTACCATGGCGCTGTCGTCGCTCTGGGCGCGGCTGCCGGAGGAGCGGCTGGTGGGGCTGGGCTATTCGGTGCCGTATCTGGATCGGTTTCGGGCCGATACCGAGCGCACCTTCGCCTTCATGCCGGCGGGACAGGGCGCGGTGAACTGGCCGCCGGGCGAGCTTTCGGCCACGTCACTGGTGTTCGATGAGGAATTACCGCTGCCTGACAGTTCCATCGATCGGGTGTTGATGGTCCATTCCCTTGAATTTGCCGAGAATCCGCGCGAGACGCTCAAGGAAATCTGGCGGGTTCTGGCACCGGGCGGTCGGCTGGTCATGGTGGTGCCCAATCGCCGTGGGGTCTGGGCGCGGATGGAGCATACGCCTTTTGGCTCCGGTCGCCCCTATTCTCGGGGTCAGTTGACGGCGCTGCTGCGCGAGACCAATTTTACGCCGGGAGCCAGCACCGAGGCATTGTTTTTCCCTCCATCCAAGCTCAGAACCATGTTGAAAATGCATAGTGCCTTCGAGCGCTTCGGTCGCATGCTGTCACCGGCTTTTGCTGGCGTTATCGTTGTCGAGGCGCAAAAGCGGCTCTATCAGGGGTTGCCGGTCGCCATGCGCGCATCGCGCCGGGTATTTGCTCCGGTTTTGAGCCCGCAAGGCGTGCCAACCACACGCCAAACCCTGTTGCCGCCCTCGACAAAATAGAGGTTCCGGGCTACTGCATACCTATTTGAGCAGCCTGTTTGAACCGCATCAGGTTCAAGACCAAAAACCAGGAAATCACGTCAATGAGCAGCACCATGAACCAGCCCGTTCCACGTCCGGGAATCCTTGATATTGCCGCCTATGTTCCCGGCAAAGAACACGCACCGGGCGTTGCAAAAGTGTTCAAGCTCTCATCGAATGAAACGCCGCTGGGGCCAAGCCCGAAAGCCATCGAGGCTTTCAAGGCGGGCGCCGCCAATCTGGAGCTTTATCCCGATGGCCAGGCCGTGAAGCTGCGCGAGGCGATTGCCAGTGCGCACGGGCTGAACGCGGCCAATATTCTCTGCGGCAATGGTTCGGACGAGCTGCTCGGCCTGCTCTGCCATGTCTACCTGGGCACGGGCGATGAGGCTGTTATCACCGAGCATGGTTTCCTGGTCTACCGTATTCAGATCATGGCGGCAGGTGCAACGCCGGTCACGGTCAAGGAGCAGGATTACCGCGTCGATGTCGATGCCATTCTTGCGGCGGTGACCGACAAGACACGGATGGTGTTCATCGCCAATCCCGGCAATCCGACGGGGACCTATGTGCCGGGTGCCGATATTCGCCGTCTGGTTGCTGGCCTGCCGAAACATGTGCTGCTGGTGCTGGATGCGGCCTATGCCGAATATGTTCGCCGTAACGATTACGAAGCCGGGCTGGAAATCGTTTCTGAAAACCGCAATGTGGTGATGACCCGCACCTTCTCTAAAATCCACGGGCTGGCAGCGCTGCGGATCGGCTGGATGTATGGTCCGGCTGCCATTCTCGATGCCCTGAACCGGGTGCGCGGACCGTTCAACATGAATGCCCCGGCGATTTCGGCGGGGGCTGCTGCCATTCTTGACCGTGATTTTGCCGATAAGGCTGTGGATTTCAATCTCGAGTGGCTGGACCGGTTGACGGAAGCCTTCGAGGGGATCGGCCTGAAGGTTACGCCGTCGGTCACCAATTTCCTGCTCATCCATTTTCCCGATGTTGATGGCAAGCGGGCGCCGGAGGCCGATGACTTCCTGACCAGCCGTGGCTACATCCTGCGGGCGGTCAAGGGATATGGCTTTGCCAATTCCCTGCGCATGTCAATCGGCACGCCGGAGGCCAATCTTGGCGTGATGGATGCCCTGACCGAATTTATGGGCAAGCCGTGATGGCCAGCATTCAGTTTGACCGGATTGCCCTGATCGGCATCGGCCTGATCGGCTCTTCCATTGCCCGTGATGTGCGTGCGCTTGGCCTGGCGCGCGAGATCGTCGTCTCAACCCGCTCAGTGGATACTTTGCGGCGAGCCGAGGAATTGCAGCTTGGGGATCGCTATACGACGTCGGCTGCCGAGGCGGTTGCAGGGGCCGATCTGGTGATCGTTTCTGTACCGGTCGGGGCGTCCGAAGCGGTGGCCATCCAGATTGCGTCGCATCTTGCGCCGGGAGCTATCGTCACAGACGTGGGGTCCACCAAAGCCTCTGTCATTGCGCAAATGGCGCCGCATATGCCGGATCATGTGCATTTCATTCCGGGCCATCCGCTGGCTGGTACGGAGAAATCCGGCCCCGATGCCGGTTTTGTCGGTCTGTTCAATGGACGTTGGTGCATTTTCACACCGCTGGAAAATACGGATCAGCAGGCGATTGCCCGGCTCAAGAGCTTTTGGGAAGCGCTGGGCTCGCGTGTCGATGAAATGGACCCGCTGCACCATGACAAGGTATTGGCGATCGTTTCGCATCTTCCCCATATCATCGCCTATAATATCGTCGGCACTGCGGATGATCTCGAAGCCGTGACGGAATCGGAAGTCATCAAATATTCGGCCTCCGGTTTTCGCGATTTTACCCGTCTGGCGGCGTCCGATCCCACCATGTGGCGCGATGTCTGCCTGCACAACAAGGATGCCATTCTGGAAATGCTGGCGCGGTTTTCAGAAGACCTCGCCTATCTGCAACGGGCGATCCGTTGGGGGGAGGGCGATAAACTGTTTGAGCTGTTCACCCGCACCCGCACAATACGCCGCTCGATCATCGACGCGGGCCAGGATGTGGACGTGCCGGATTTCGGGCGTCATGGGCTGGATGGCAAGACGAACGGATAGACCGTCTGGCGCCCGGTTCAGATCGGCGGGATATTGCCAAGCGGGATGAAGCCCAGAACCACGACGCCATTGGTGATCTGAAGTGTCACCTGGCCCTTATTCTGGCCAAGGAAAACCGCTTTCAATCCCTTGGCAGCCATCCGGGCGATGTCCTTGGTTTCGGGATAGGCGGCAATCACCAGGTCCCGCCAGGCATCAACCTTGCCAATTTCCAGCTTGAGCGTGCCGTTAGCAAGGCCTGCGTTATCGATGGAAATCGGTCCACTGGCAGTAATCGTGCGGCCTTGGCCCATATCGATCTGCAGATTGCGGATGTCGCCGCTTAGACCCCGCAATTGTATGGGTTCCGGATGTTCGATATCGAGGGCCCCTGCCTGGGCGAGTAATTTCACATCCAACTGTGCGGCCATGGGCGGCAGATCGGGGTTGCGGTCGTCCTGGCCAAAATCCAAGCCGGTCAAGCGGGCGGTTCCCACGAGGTCCTCGCCATCGCGTTGCAGCCGCGTCCGGCTCTCAGTGGCATCGATCCTCAGAACCCGGCCGGAGAGCGCGTCGGTCAGGTTGGCCTGCAATTTCTGGATCACGCTTGCTGACGAATCGACGCCGTTCATGCCCAGCGACAAGGTGGAGCGAAAGCTGTCCCATTGAAAAGCACCGGCAAGCCCAGTGGAGGTTTGCAGAATGGCTGGCCCGTCGATTTCCCATTTGATTCTGCCGGGCCGGAAAATTTCTGCCGACGACCGGAAGGCGCCTGATGATCCGGTAATGCCATTGCGGTGATCGTTGACCGAAACTTTGGTGCAATTCAACCCGATATGCAGCGGAAAGCCACTCATCCGCATTCCGGGGCAATCGAGGGCAGAAGCCAGTGGATTATCACCGTCAAAGGCATGTTCGAGTTTTGTCGTGGCGTAATTGGCAGCGGCGAACCAGCCTGCGGTGTAGACGATACCGAGCAGGACAAGCACAATGCCCACCAAGAGAACTCGCGATCTCTTCCGGGGTCTCTTCGTCCGGCTGGACATGGCCATGCGCTTCTCCAATTGTCTTCCATTTTGCTCAGCGGTCACCGAGGCGACTTTTGAGGCACCAGAGCCGAGCACCGTTTATCAGTGCAAAGACTGCTGTAAAAATTCATTTCTGCTGGATAATTTCAACCCAAACCTATCAAAATTCGGGAATGAGACAGCAGGAGCCAGCATTATGACCAGCGATATGGACGAATTTTGGGTGTTTGGCTACGGGTCTTTGATGTGGAATCCCGGCTTTGTCCATGAAGAACGGCAGGCTGCCAGGGCCCATGGGTTTCGCCGCTCGCTTTGCGTTCGATCTTTCGTGCATCGCGGTACCGAACAGGCACCCGGCCTGGTTCTGGGGCTGGATCGTGGCGGTTCCTGCCATGGTGTGGCTTTTCGTGTTAGTCCGTCGTCATGGCCGCAAACGCTCGACTATTTGCGGGCGCGGGAACTGGTGACGCAGGTCTATCAGGAAAAAACGCTGCGGTTGCAACTGTCTGATGGGCGCCGGGTGCTTGGCACTGGCTACGTGGTGGACCGAAACCACCGCCAATATGCGGGAGCGGTTACCGTTGAGGAGGCGGTACAGGTTACCGCGCAGGCCAGTGGCCAGTCGGGTGATAACCGGGCCTATGTCGAAAATACCGTAGAACACCTGCGCAGCATGGGCATCCGCGATCATTGGCTGGAGCAGGTGGTCAAGGGGCTGAACAAACCGACGCTATGAGGGGTTCTTGGCCTGTTCCTGCGCTCTCATGGTTTCAAGACGGTGTTTGGCGGTCGGCGGCAGTGGGAGATCCGGATTGGTCTGGGCCGCCTCCAGCAGCAGTGCGTCGCTGGCCGCCTCCAACTGGCGGGTCAATACTTCAAAAAATGCATCGGGCTTCATTCCCGGCTGGATGGGGGGAAGGATACGAATCTTGTAATGCCCGGGATAGCGCATCAGGCTGCGCCGCGGCCAGAACAGACCGGCATGCATGGCAACCGGCACGACCGGCACTTTGAGATCGCGGTAAAGCCGGGCGATGCCGAATTTATATTCAGGATCGGCGCCGGGCGGGCGTCTTGTCCCCTCAGGGTAAATGACCAATTGGCGGCCGTTGCGCACTTCCACGGCGGCACGCTGCATGACCTTGACCATTTCCTTGCCACGTCCACCGCGATTGACCGGGATCATGTTCTGTTTGGCGGCATACCAGCCGAAGAACGGAATCCACATCAATTCCCGCTTGAGAATAAAGACCGGATCATCCAGCCAGGGCAGAAGCGCATAGGTATCCCAGAAGGATTGGTGCTTTGGTGCGAGGATGTAGCCGGAGTCTGGGATATTCTCCAGGCCTTCAATTTCGAATGTCGTGCCGACCACGGTTTTCATCAGCCAATGACTGAACCGCGCCCATGTCTTGGGGACGGAATATGCGATTTTGCGCGGCAAGATGAAATAGATCGGTGCGGCCAAGACCATCCAGAGGATCAGGCAGGCATAGAACAGCACGTTGAAAACATGGGACCGCAAAGCAAGCATGAAGATATTCCGCCGACAGATGGCCCTGCCTATACGAATTTTCCAATCAGCGGAAGATGGTTAGGTATCGCAGGTCTGATTAGCTTTGGGAGGATTGTTGTGGTGCACTGCCAGACGTGCGAAGCCCCTGCCAATTGTCCCAGCCGCCGAGATCGCGGGTATAGGCAATGAGGATCTTGGCATATTCCGACAGCAGCGTGCGCAGCGCATTGGGATCGGCATACCAGGCCCTGGTGCGCAAATCGGCTGTGACGACCGGATAGGGAATGAACTGGGTTTGATGGTCTGTACGGCGCAGTTCCATCAGGCTGCGGCGCATATGGTAATTGCTGGTGACGACCAGAACCGAGGAAAAGCCCTTGTCGTGGATCCACTGGGCGGTTTCATTGGCATTGCCGATGGTGTCGATGGCGCGGTAGCCCATATCCACGCAGCAGGCAAATAGATCCGGTGAGCTTTGCGTCATCCTGCGAATGGTTGCGGGCGATGTGGATGGATGGACACCGGAAATCAACAGCCGCCGTCCCGATCCCTTGCGCAACAGGTCGACAGCCTGGTCGATGCGCTGATAGCCCCCCGTCAGGACGACAATGGCATCAGCCTTGGGCTCAGCAGGTGGCATCATCGCGGTGACGTCATCGGCGAAATGCAGGAAACCGGCGACAAGACAGGCCATCAGCAAAAGAATAGCATAGCCGCCATAGCGTAGCAGGCGGCGCAGCGGTGCTTGCCGATGGAATAGTTTGGCGGTCCGGCTGCCTTGATCCTGGTCAGGGTCTGCTTGGCGCATTGTCATTGCTCGTGCGTAATGGAACTGCATCGAGGATGCTGGTGCATCCCCGCATCAAGGACGGATAAATAGATCATTCGGGCGGCAACCCGCCGCTGCGGCTGGGGTCCGACCTGATCTGGTCGATTTCATAGATGGCGCGCATGACAGTCAACCTGGCCGTGACCGTTGTCAGCAGAGCAATAACGATCATCGTGGCGAAAATACCGAGATAGCCGGAAAAGCCGATTTCGAACCGGCCAAACATGGCGGTGGCTTGATCGGTTTGCGGCGTGGCGAGCGTATTGTCCTGCCAGATGCTGGCTAGCGCGAACAGGCTGGCTGCGGCAAGTCCGCCAGCTGCGGAGCCCTTCAGGCTGATCTTCAGAAAATGCTTCTGAAATTCCCGTGCCACAAACAGGCTTTCGGCACCGACGAAATGCAGGACCTCGATAATATGCCGATTGCCGGACAAGGCGCCGCGCGTTGCAAAAATCACCGTCAGCACCATGGCGGTAAACACCAGGATCAGCAGGCCAAAGCCAATCAGCACCGTGGTGCGGGCCATCGATACCAGGCGATCCACCCAGGTGCGGTGATCATCCAGCGAGGCCTGGGGGATCTGCGAGGTCAAAAGATCGCGCATGGCGGCGAAGTCAGGCGGATTGTTCTCGTCAATGGTGACAATGACCAGCCGAGGCACCGGAAGGTCGTTGATATCCAGTCCGGTGCCGAGCCATGGCTCCAGCAGGCGGGCCGTTGCGGCCTCATCGACGATTTGTCCGGTCTTGGTGCCGACGAAGGTCAGCGCCAGGTCCTTGGCCTTCGTCAAGGCCTCATCCATGTTGACAGTGTCGTCCGGCTTGATCTGGATCGTCACCTCGCGGGAGATCTGGCTTTGCCAGCTGGACGCCGTTCCCCGGACAATCGACACCGCGCCGAGCGTCAGGCAGGCCAGGAACGCCATGATGGCAATCACCACCATCAGCGCATTGCCCTGGATGTTGGAGGGCGGCAGGATGGCGCCGGTGGGGCGCACCTGCATTTCCACCCGCCTTTGCGCCTTTGCTCGCTCCGGCGGCGGGGTCTTGGCCAGCGGTGGGGTCACGGGTATTTTTTTCGGCTGCGGTGGCAGGGATTTGCGGTCATTCATAAATATCGAGCCGCCCTTCCGTCAGGATCATCCGCCGGGCATCGACCTGGTCCATCAGGGCCAGATCGTGGGTGGCGATCACCACGGCAGTGCCCAGCCGGTTCAGCTCCAGAAACAGGCTGAGCAGGCGGCGCGCCATCGGTGGATCGACATTGCCGGTCGGCTCATCGGCCAGCAGCACTTCGGGCCGGTCGATCAGGGCTCTGGCAATCGCAACGCGCTGCTTTTCCCCGCCCGACAGGATTGGCGGCAGAACGTTGATACGCTCGCCCAGCCCCACCCATTTCAACAGTTCCAGCACATCCTGCTTATAGCTCGCCTCATCCTTGCCGCGCACCCGTAGCGGCAAGGCGACATTTTCATAGGTCGTCAGATGGTCGAGCAATTGGAAATCCTGGAAGACGATGCCGACCCGGCGGCGCAGCAAGGGCAATTCATTGCGCGGAATCTGGGTAATATCACGACCGAAACTGCGAATCAGGCCACGTGTCGGTTTCAGCGACATGAACAGCAGGCGCAAAAGCGTGGTCTTGCCAGCGCCCGACGGCCCGGTCAGGAACTGGAAGGAGCGCTTTGGGATGTCAAAGGTCAGGTCGCGGAGGATTTCAGGCCCCATCCCATATCGCAGGCCGACATTTTCGAAGTGGATCAATGGATAAACCCGGGCTTGAGCCTGTTGACGACTGCTCAGTTCTTAACGGTTCCGGTTACCATTTGGTAAACGCCGCGATGTTACGGCGCCAATCCGGCGATTTTTTACAAATCATTAACCATTCGAATTTACGACTTGGATGGATTGGTTTCAATGCCCCTTCGTATTCTATCGCATCTGGCTGGTGCGAAGCTTTCGATCAAGGGCGATTCATCTCTGTTGAAGGCAAGCCGGACTTGGTTCTTTTCATCCAATGTCTGGACCTGCTGTGGCGAGGGTTCCATGAACGCATTCCGTTTTCGGCCTAAATATGTCGAACCCGATATCGATCTCTTGCCGCCCGAGCGGCCCTATCGTCCCATGCCACGTCCCGGCTTTCGGCTGGCGGAAGATGTGAGCGATGCGAAATTCGTCACGGTCGGTGATCCCGTCGGCGTACTTCGAAGCCGAATTCAGGCGGAGATGAACACCCGATACCGGCCACAGGCGCCGGCAGCGCAGGGCTTGCTGCACGCTCTGGTCAATTATACGGTCCGGCATGTCGTCCTGTTGGAAAATCGCCTGGGGCAGCTATCGGAACGGTCTTTCACCTCGTTGATAGCAGCCCTTGCCGTGCTGATGTTTTTCAGCGCCGGTGGTTTTTGCCTGATTGGCGGCACCGAGGCGGTCCCCGCCAGAAACCCGCTCGACATTACCCATGTCAGTCTGACACCGCAAAATTCCGGTGGCATGCCGGTTCTGCTGGTCAATGCGATTGTGGAGAATCATGCCGCGACGACGCAGGCCCTGCCGGATATCCGGGCGGATCTCTATTCGGATGGCCGTCTCATTGCCTCCACACTGATTACCCCACCTGCGCCGGAAATCGGCGTCGGCCATAGTCGCGGTATTGCCGCTCGGCTGCGCCATCCCGGTGGAAAAAACCCGGAACTCAAGCTTTCCTTTGCACCTAAGGATGCCTCGCAATCCTGATTGTGCTATCGGCAGGGTGAAAGAAAAACCTGTCGCCTGAAGATCGGCAGCGAAATCCTGGAGACTCCATGCCTGTCGTTCGCGGAAAAAATATCGAGCCTTTGTTCACAGCCGAACAGATCGCCGCCCGCAATATCGAGATCGCCAAGGCGATTGTCGACGGTCCTTCCGAGGATCTTCTGGTGATTTCGATCTTGAAAGGCTCGTTCATTTTCGCCGCTGACCTGATCCGGGCGCTGCATCATGTCGGCATTGCGCCTGAGGTGGAGTTCATCACCCTGTCCAGCTACGGCACCGGCACTGTGTCCCAGGGGGTGAAGATCCTCAAGGATATCGACAGCGATGTCCGTGGCCGCAATGTTCTGCTGATCGACGACATCCTGGAATCGGGACGGACCCTGCTGTTTGCCCGCACATTGATGTATGAACGCGGTGCTGCCAATGTCACCATTGCCGTGTTGCTCGACAAGAAGGTCAAACGCCAGGAAGTGTGCGAGGCTGATTATGTCGGTTTCGAATGCCCGGATTATTTTGTCGTCGGCTATGGCATGGATGTCGCCCACGCTTTCCGCGAATTGCCGTTTGTTGGTGTTGTTACCGGCGATGCAGCGTCGTAATTTTCGATAAAACATAGTTATTACAAGCATTTACGGTGTGAATGCTTTATTGCGGCGGGCGTCTCGAAGCGGGAAGGTGTCGCATTCAACAGGTAGAAACTATTAACCATCCTCTCGTCTTGGCTGCCGGTTGTTTACCTCTCGCAAAGGAAAAACTGGTGATTTGCATGGGCAATGACAGCGCCACGCATCCTCTATGATTCGGGGATGGTGCTGTAGCGGCGCGGATGCGTGAGCATCCTCAAGCCTCGGTACAACATGCCGCATGATGACAGCCGTCGATCGGGTCCGATTGAATGGTGATGTGGCAGGCTTCAAGATGGGAATGCGGATATGGCCAAGATACTGATTACCGAAGACGAGGATGCTCTGCGGTCCTTCGTTGCCCGGGCGTTGCGGCTCGACGGACATGAAACCCATGAGGCGGCTGATGGCGCCGAGGGTCTCGAAATGCTGGCCACCAGCAATTTCGACCTGTTGCTTTCGGATATCCGCATGCCGGTCATGGATGGTATCGAACTGGCGCATCGCGCCCATTCGGATTTTCCGGGCCTGAAAATTCTGCTGATGACCGGCTATGCCGAACAGCGCGAACGGGCTGACGATCTGCTCGAAAAAATCATCGATGTCGTGCCAAAGCCGTTCGCGCTTCCAGATATTCGCAAGGCCGTAGCACAGGCTTTGACGGCCTGACGGGTTTCGGTTGATTTGCGACGTTTGCCCGGTACGGGTTGCAGATCCGTTCGGCGCTTGGCGTCGTGGACGTGAAGGGCGCGAGCGCCGCTCCCCGCCCTTCCATTACATGTCCAGCAAGCGCTCCAGATAACGGCGCTCTACCTCCGGGCTGGCATTATTACCCAGCTTGTTGCGGATCGCGTCGAGGATTTCGCGGGCGCGTTGCACGTCGATTTCGTCAGGGACTTTGACCCGTTCGCCAAAATCCGGCCCGGTGGTTGACCGTGGCCGCCCCAGCGGGTCGCGCCCGCCCTGATTGCCTTCCGCCATGCCTTGCCCCTGGCCCTGACCTTGACCCTGGCCGGGCTGCATGGCCTGCATCATTTGGTTCATCATATCGCGCGCCCCTTGGCGCAAGGCTTCCAGCGCCCGGCCCTGGCCCTGCACAGCCCGGTCACCCTGGCTCTTGCCGAGTGCTTCACCCGCGCCCTGCATTTCCCGGCCCGCCTGGCCGAAATTTTCTCCAGGTTTGATACCGAGCTTGCCAAGTCCGTCCTGGACGCCCTTCAACTGCTTGCCAAGCGCATCCTGCTGCTGGCGCAATTGTTTGAGTGCTTCACGCAGTTGCTCGGCGGTCATCTGATCCGGTGAGGAGGGATTTTTGCCAGCGCTGTCTTTATTCTGGTTGCCGTCCGGGTTTTGGCCCTGATCCTGGTTCTGCTGGCCATCTGGCGTCGGACCGGTCGGCGGATTGTCCTGGGTCATGCCGTCACCATCTTCGGGCTGAAGGTCATCGCCCATCTGCGACCGGCTCTGTAATTCCTGGTCCAGTTTGAAGGTCTGATCCATCAGCTTCTGCTGGTCCTGCATGATCTGGCCGAGTTTGTCGATCTGCTTGCGCGCTTCGCTGGTCTGCTGTTGCTGCTGCGGATTGGAACGTTGCGGGCGTCCGGCCTGAAGATTGTTCATCATCCGTTGCATCTCCTGCAACATCTGGCGGGCGGCATCCTTGTTGCCGGAGCGGGCCAGGTTCTCGATCTGGTTCATCATGTTTTCCAGATCGCGCTGGGTCAGCATTTTCTGAGCGCTCTGCTGGTTCTGCTGGCCGTTTTGCGGCTGCTGCCGTTCTGCAAGAGCCTTCATATAGTCCTGCATCGCCTGACGGACCTCGTCCATCAGCTTCTTGATCTCGGCATCGGGCGCATTACGCTCCAGCGCTTCCGACAGCTTCTGCTGCGCCTCGCTGAGCTTGCGCTCAGTCAGAGACACATCACCATCATCGATGCCAAGCGCGATTTCCCAGAGGTAATCTGCCGTGTCTTTCAAGGCTTCGGTGGTGCTCGCCATCTGCATGCGGGCATGGGCCGAGGAAATCAGCAGGTAATGGGAAAGCTGCGGAATGGTTTCATCGGCGCGCAGCGTCAGTGCTTCGTTGAGCGCCACGGCGCGGGGCATCTGCCGCGTGTCCAGCGCAAAGACCTGGCGCTGTTCGGCCACGGCGGCGGCGAGCGGTTCGGAGAAATTGCGGCCCGGCAGGATCATCTCATGGGCTGGGCTGCGGCCCTCCTGGCCCAATCCGTCCTTGGCAATCAGCGTGATCCTCACCTTCTTTCCAGCCAGCGGATGTTCGGTCAGGTTGCGGCTCGACATGCTCTTGATGTCGCGGGCATTGCGGCTCGGCAGGTCCAGCTTGAATTCAGGGAGGGGATAGAGCGGGCTGGCCTGTGGGGCGGCATCCACAGGGACGATCTCGGCGCGGGCTTCCAGCAACCCGTAATCGTCGCGGGCGGTAAAGCCGATTTCCAGCGCTCCGTTGACGGCACGTTTCGGAATGCCGTCAAAGGCGATGGTTGGGCCATGGTCGGGAATGACCTTCAGCGGCCATTGCCGGGTGCCGAGGTCCAGCGTGCCGCTTTCGCTCAGTGTCAGGGTCAATGTACGGGCGTTGTCCGTCTGGGCTGGCGTTGGCGTTGGCGTGGCTGACGAGACGGCTGCCAAGGAGCCGGGCGTGTTTTCCTGGTCGGCCTTGACCGGCTGGAAATCGACTGCCGCTGCCCCGGATGCCGGTTTGAAGTCTGCCTGTTCGTCTCCGGTGCTGCCGGTCAACCGTACAGTGACCACCGATTGGCTGGGAACGGCGATATCCTGGGTGCCATCGCCATTGCGTCCCGTGAGGAAAACAGGGGGACGGCCCGTATAGCCCGGCGGGGTAATCCAGGCATCGATGCGCAGGGTAGGGGCGTTGTCGTCCCTGTCTTGCAGCAGAAAGGCATCGGTGAGACGGCCAGCGCCATTCGAGCCGGAATAGGCAAAGGCCACCGCCAAAAGTAGAGCGGGCAAGGCGCGCAGGCCGAAGCGGTCGAAGCGGGCGATATCAGGCTTTGGTCGTCCGGCATCGAGCGTGGCGATCCGGGTTGCCATGCGCCGTTGATGCTCATGCCAGAGGGCGCGAGCAAAAGGCGTGTCGAAGGCCGGTTCCTCACCCTGTACGCCGATGGGTTGATGCGTCAGATGATTGCGCTCTTCCAGCAACCGGTCTGCTTCGCCAATGTGCGGCCAGCGCAGACGGGCCAGGGGCAAAAGCGAGGCGAGAAAGCCGAAGACCAGCAGAAAAACCAGCGGCCAGCGCAGATAGCTGGGTGCCTCGCGGAAAAAGCCGAGCCAAGCCAGCGACAGGAAAATAGCGGCAATCGAGGCTGGAAGCAGCAGCAGGGGCAGCAACCGCTCACAAAACAGCACGAGCCTTGCCGTCCAGCGGTTCACGGCCAGACTGCGGGCCAGCTTTTGATCGCTGTTCAAAGCCCCTTGGCTCTTTTTCGTGCCGGAAGCGGTCATGGGCAGTCTCCGGTTTCCTGTCATCACCACGCATAAAACTTGAAGCGCAACCAATACGGTTCATCACAGCATTGACGTGTCAGGATAGCATTGTTTGTGGCGAAGACGAGGGGCAGGCCCGGTGCAGGGGTGGTTTTTTCAGCCATTCGGGTAAATTGTGAACGCGATCTCCTGAAAAGACGGCGTGTTCAGGATGCCAGCCAATCGGGCAGGCTGTCCAACCGGATCATATCCTCATAGCTCGGCCTTGGCCGGATCACGTGGAATTGGTTGCCCTTGACCAGCACTTCCGGGACAAGCCGTCTCGTATTGTACGTGCTCGATTGTACGGCGCCATAAGCCCCTGCCGAGCCGATGGCGATCAGGTCGCCGGGCCTTGGCATGCTCATTTCGCGGTCGAGCGCCAGATAATCGCCGGTTTCGCAGACCGGCCCGACCACATCGGCGCGGATGCGCGGGGCGCTGGCCGCAGACAGCAGCACCGGGCGAAGCTCGTGATGGGCGTCATAGAGCGTCGGGCGGATCAGGTCGTTCATGGCGGCATCGACGATGACGAAGGTCTTGTTGCCGCCGTCCTTCACATAGATCACTTCGGTCACCAGAATACCGGCATTGCCGACGATCAGCCGACCTGGCTCGGCCACGATCCGGCAGTCCAGCGAGGCCAATTGCTGCTTGACGATGGCCGCATAGGCCGCCGGGTCGGGCGGCGGATTGTTGTCGTCTTTGTAGGGAATGCCAAGCCCACCGCCGACATCGACGTGATCGATGACATGACCTTCGGCCCTTAGCGTGGTTACCAGGTCGCGCAACAGCTTGAAGGCCTCGGCAAACGGCTGGAGATCAGTGATCTGGCTGCCGATATGCATGTCGATCCCGGTGACCTTGATACCCTCGAGGCTGGCGGCACGGGCATACACGGCGCGGGCGCGCTCATAGGAAATGCCGAATTTGTTTTCTTTCCGACCGGTGGAAATCTTCGCATGGGTGCCAGCATCAACATCGGGGTTGATGCGGAAGGAGACATGCGCCGTCTTGCCGGCTTTCAGCGCTCTTTGATTGAGGATGTCCAGTTCGGGTTCGGATTCGACATTGAAGCAGTAAATCCCGACCTCCAGCCCCAGATCCATTTCCGACAGCGTCTTGCCGACGCCGGAAAACAGGATGCGGTTGGGGGGAATGCCAGCTGCCAGCGCCCGGCGCAATTCGCCTTCGGAGACCACATCGACGCCCGCGCCCAATTGCCCTAGGGTTTTCAGCACCGCCTGGTTGGAATTGGCCTTGACCGCGTAGCAAACCATGGAATCGACGCCGTCGAAGGCCTCGGAAAACACCCGGTAATGGCGTTCCAGCGTTGCGGTGGAGTAGCAATAGAAGGGTGTGCCGACCGCCTTGGCGATCTCTGGAACGGACACATCCTCGGCATGGAGAATGCCATCGCGATACTGGAAATGGTTCACGGTGCGCCTATCACAGAAGCGGATCGAGGAAGAATTTCTTCTCCGGTGCCTTGGTCTGGGTTGGCGCGTCCGCCTTGTTCTGCTGGGCAACCGGCGTGCTCGGCTTGTCCAGATCGCCCTTGCGGCCACAGCCGGTGACCAGAACGCTGGCGGCACCGAGCAGGGCAGCGGAAATCATCAGTCTTCGATAGCAAACAGCCATAATATCCTGTCCAACGTAGTGGTGGGCCTATGTCTAGCCAAAAACCGGGCTCTATGCATCCCGATTTTTGTGATGGATCGATCGGGTTTGACGATCAGTTGCGGCTGCGCCACCATTTGATCTGCTTGCGCACCTCGTCCGGTGCCGTGCCGCCATAGCTTTTCCGGCTGGCAACCGAGGCTTCCACCGTCAGGACCGAATAGATATCGGCGGTGATGGCGGTATGAATGGCCTGCAAGTCTTCAAGCGGCAGATCGGCAAGATCGCAGCCTTTTTCCTCCGCGAGGGCGACAACCCGGCCCGTGACGTGATGGGCATCGCGGAAGGGAAGCCCTGCCTCGCGCACCAGCCAGTCCGCCAGATCGGTGGCAGTGGAAAAACCGGAGCCAGCCGCGGCCTTCATCCGGTCGGCCCGCACAGTCATGTCGCGGATCATCCCGGTCATGGCGGCCAGCGCCAGTTCCAGGCTTTCCGCAGCGTCGAAGACCTGTTCCTTGTCTTCCTGCATGTCCTTGGAATAGGCGAGCGGCAGACCCTTCATGATCGTCAAAAGCGCAATCAGCGAGCCGTTGATCCGGCCCGTCTTGGCGCGCACCAGTTCGGCGGCGTCCGGGTTCTTCTTCTGCGGCATGATCGAGGAGCCGGTCGAAAAGGCATCCGAGAGCCGGATAAAGCCGAATTGCGGCGTCGACCAGATGACGATTTCTTCCGCAAGCCGCGACAGATGCACCGCCGAAATGGCGGCAATCGACAGGAATTCCAGCGCGAAATCGCGGTCTGATACGGTATCGATGGAGTTGCGGGTCGGTTCCCGGAAACCGAGTGCCTTGGCGGTCATGTGGCGGTCGATGGCATAGCCGGTGCCGGCAAGAGCGGCAGCGCCGATTGGGCTTTCATCCAGATGCTCGATAGCGTGGCGCACCCGCTGGCGATCCCGGCCGAACATTTCCACATAGGCCATGCAGTGATGACCAAAGGTGACTGGCTGGGCCGTCTGCAAATGGGTAAAGCCGGGCATGACGGTGTCGGCATGTTCTTCGGCGCGGTCGAGAAAGGCGCCGATCAGGTCGGTCAACAGGCTTTCGGCTTTTTGCAGCTCTTCCTTGACCCAGAGGCGGAAATCCAGCGCTACCTGGTCGTTGCGCGAGCGGGCGGTGTGCAGGCGACCTGCGGCGGGACCGATCAGGTCGGCCAGCCGCGCCTCGATATTCATGTGAATGTCTTCGAGCTTGCGGGAGAAGGTGAATTGTCCGGCTTCGATCTCTGACAAAATCGTGTTCAGCCCGGTGACGATCTTGTCTTTGTCTTCGCCGGAAATAATGCCTTGATGCGCCAGCATGGTGGCATGAGCAATCGAGCCGCGGATATCCTGGGCATAGAGCTTCTTGTCGAAACCGATCGAGGCGTTTATCTCCTCCATGATGGCCGCAGGGCCGGAGGCAAAACGGCCGCCCCACATCTGGTTGGAGGATGTCGTGTCTTTGGTGTCCTCGGCCATGCTCAATAGATCCTGGAGACGTCGATGACGAAAAAAAGACCGCTGGGACTTCCTTCCGCCAAGCTGATTGCGTTTGCGGCGATTGCCGGTGTGTTGGCCGGCGCGGTTGCGGTATACGTGAAGGAGACGGGGTCTGGCAATGGCTCTGAAATCGCTGCCGCCCAAGGGTGTGAGACGGCGGCACAGGCGATCAAGACGCTTGACCCGCTGATCAAGGGCCAGGTTGCCGCCGTGGTGGCGGCCAATCCGCCACGCCCGATTACCGGTCTCACCTTCAAGGATGCCAGTGGCGCCGACAAGAGCCTCCAGGATTTCAAAGGCAAGCCGCTGCTGGTCAATCTCTGGGCGACCTGGTGCCTGCCCTGCCGGGAGGAAATGCCCGCCCTCAATCGTCTGCAACAGACCAAGGGCGGTGATGCATTCGAAGTCGTGGCGATCAATATCGACAGCGGCAGCGACGAAAAGCCGAAAGCCTTTCTCAGCGACAACGGTATCGATCATCTCGGCTTTTACCGTGACAGTTCCATGGGCGTCTTCAATGCGCTGAAAAAACAGGGCCTGGCTTTCGGCCTGCCGGTGACGCTGGTTCTCGATGGCAAGGGTTGCCTGCTCGGTTCCATGAATGGTCCTGCCGTATGGGACAGTGAGGATGCCAAAACCCTGATCGATAAAATAATGTCTCTTTGAAAAGCTGGTAAAGATGGAAAGGGGGACGACATGTTGAAAATCTGGGGTCGGGCAAATTCGACCAACGTCAAGAAGATCTTATGGGTCGCGGAAGAGCTGGATCTTGTTTATCAGAGGATAGACGCAGGCGGCGCTTTTGGCGTCGTCAACGATCCCGCATTTCGCGCCATGAACCCCAACGGGCTGGTGCCTGTGCTGGAAGACGGCGATGTGGTGCTGTGGGAATCCAACACTATTCTCCGGTATCTCGCGGCTCGGTATGGCGATGCTGCGTTCAATCCGGTTGATCCGGTCGCCCGCGCGCAGGCGGAAAAGTGGATGGACTGGGTGACATCGACCATTGCCACACCCTTTCGGGATGTGTTCTGGGGCATGATCAGAACACCGGCAGCAGACCGCGATATGGGGAAAATCGAAGCGGCGGCCAAGGTTGTGGCCGGGCATCTTTCCGTCGTCGATACGGTGCTGGCCAAACAGGATTATCTGTCCGGCGAGACATTCGGTGTCGGCGATGTTCCGCTCGGATGCTTCATCTATGCATGGTTTGAAATGCCGATTGCCCGACCGGACCATCCACATCTGGCCGCATGGTATGAGCGGCTGAAAAGCCGCCCCTCCTATCAAAACGCGGTGATGAAGCCGCTGAGCTGAATGCCCTTGGATTACCGCGTCGGAACCGGGATTTCGCCGCGGTAATCATAGAAGCCCCGGCCGGATTTGCGGCCAAGCCATCCGGCCTCGACATATTTGACCAGCAGCGGGCAGGGGCGATATTTGCTGTCGGCCAGGCCGTCATGCAGAACCTGCATGATCGACAGGCAGGTATCGAGGCCGATGAAATCGGCGAGCTGCAAGGGCCCCATCGGATGATTGGCACCGAGCTTCATCGCCGTATCGATGGCCTCGACCGAGCCGACACCTTCATAGAGCGTATAGATCGCCTCGTTGATCATCGGCAGCAGGATGCGGTTGACGATGAAGGCGGGAAAATCCTCGGCGACGGTAATGGTCTTGTCCAGCGACCGTACAAAATCCTTGGCGGTCTCGAAGGTCTTTTCACCGGTGGCAATGCCGCGCACCAGCTCCACCAGCTTCATCACCGGCACCGGATTCATGAAATGGATGCCCATGAAGCGTTCCGGGCGATCCGTGGAGGCCGCAAGCCGGGTGATGGACAGCGACGAGGTATTGGTAGCGAGAAGTGCTTCCGGCTTCAGCACCGGGCAGATCTGGCCGAAAATCTTACGCTTGACGCTTTCATCCTCGGTGGCGGCCTCGATTACCAGATCCACCTGGGCGAGGTCCTGGACGTCGGTGACGCCGGAAATGCGGGCCAGCGCCGCCTTGCGTTCGCTATCCTCCATTTTGCCATTGGCAACCTGGCGCGCCATGTTACCGTTAATGGTGGCAAGCCCGGCTTCGATCCGCTCCTTACTCAGGTCATAAAGCGTGACATCATAGCCGGAGAGCGCCGATACATAGGCAATACCGCAGCCCATCTGTCCCGCGCCGACAATTCCAACATTCTTGATCATCACGTCTCCCATCCCTGCCTCGGGGCTTTATCAGCGCCCGCTTCCCATCTCGCTACCGGGCCTTAAGCCTGGCAAACCGTGACGCGCGCAGAGTGTGCCTACGGCTCATCCGGCGTGTCCTGGACGACAGTGATAAAGCCATGTATCGCCGTTTTCCAGCCCTGATCGCAGCCCGTTGCGTTATTCCTGCCGCCCCTTGGCCTCCGCCCCGGGATTATCTCGCTTCTGTCGGCGGAGCGGCCCGGCCTATCCCCAGCGCTTTAGGGTTATTTTAAGCCGCGACGATTAAAGTTGGCAAAAGGGTGGCGCGGCTTTTTCAGGTCACGCCATAAGGATGACTATAGCGCTCTGACGCATTCACTTTGGTCATGGTGTCGTACGCTCACATTTTGTTTATGCATCGATTGTTCAAACTCGGCTGAGGCCTCTGTTTTGATCGATGCACCAGGGGGGAAATCGCATGCGCATTGCGCGTAAGTTGCCATTATTTGTCTGTTTGATCACGATTCTGTCGATCGGAGCAGCCAGTTGGGCCACGTTGATTCAAAGCTCCACCCTGGTCAAAAAAGAAGTGATGCAGAAGCTGGAGGCGACGGCTGACGGTCGACGCAACGAGGCCAGGCTTTATTTCGAAAATCTGGTCACCAATCTGCGGGCTTTTTCCAGCGTCGCCACGACGGGGGAGGCCCTTTACAAGTTCAAGGCGGATTGGCGCTATCTGGGCGAAAAGCCACGCGATGCTCTTGTTGATCGCTACATCACTCAGAATCCCAATCCCGCCGGTCAGCGATTGCAGATGGAGTCGGCCCGTATCGACACCTATGATAGCAACCATGCAAAATTTCATCCGCTGCTGCGCATGGCTTTGCAGCAATACGGCTATGCGGATCTGTTCCTCATCGATCCGAAGGGTAATATCGTCTATTCGGTGCAGAAAAACGAGGAATATGCTGGCAATGTCGCTGATTCCTCGCTGAAAGACGGTCCTTTGGCCAAGGCCTATGCCCAGGTCGCCAAGAGCGATGACCGGCAATTCTATGCGCTGTCCGATTTTACCGCGTATGGTCCGTCCCGTCAGACGGTGGCTTTCCTGTCGACGCCGCTGTTCATGGGTGACATCAAGATGGGCGTGCTGGTCGTCGCCATTCCCTCGGAACGGCTGACCGCAATGTTTTCCAACCGGACAGGGCTTGGCGATACGGGTGAGACCATTCTCCTCGATTCCAATAGCATGATGGTCAATGATTCCGCGCTAACAGGTGAAAAGGATTCTCTTGTCACCAAGGTTGCCGCACCGATGTTGGGCGATGTTTTGAAGGGTGCCAAGGCCAGCGGCCAGATTGAAGGCTATCGCAATATGGTCAGCTATGCGGCAGCCATTCCCTTGTCCTTTGCCGGTCATAACTGGGCTGTCGTCGCGCTGATGAGCGAGAATGAGGCACTGGCCAATGTCGCGCATTTGCGTGATATCGTCCTGTTGATTGCCGCCGGTCTTCTGGTTCTGGCGATCACCGGCGCGGTTCTGTTTTCCCGCTCGCTGACCGGGCCGATCAACCAGTTGGTCGATAGCATGAAACGGCTGGCCGATGGCGATACCAGTGTGACGCTGGCCGGTGAGAACCGGGCCGATGAAATCGGCGACATGGTGCGGTCTGTGGCGATCTTCCGCGATGCGGCCATCGAAAAGGGCCGGTTGCAATCCGCCGCCGAACAGGATCGGCAGACGTCGGAAGCTGAGCGCCTGGCCCGCGAAGCCGCCCGCAACGAGGAAACCGCACGGCTTCAGCAGGCCGTCGATATTCTCGGCGCTGGTCTGCAACGGCTTGCTGCCGGAGACCTGACGACCACTATTGAGACGCCGTTCATGGAAGGCCTTGACCGGCTACGGACTGATTTCAACGATTCGATCCGGCGGTTGGCATCGACCGTGCGCCAACTGTCCGGCAGCACCGGCTCGATCAACGGCACCGCGACCGGAATGGTTTCGGCAACACATGACCTGTCGCGCCGCTCCGAGCAGCAGGCGGCGGCCATCGAGCAGACATCCGCCGTGATCAACCAGATCATGGAAGCCATCCGCACATCTACCGAGCGGGCTGAAAATGCGAGGCGCATGGTGGCGGATGCCAAGACCTCGACCGAACGCTCAGGAGCGATTGTCGGGTCGGCAATTGATGCCATGGGGCGGATCGAAGAGGCATCGCTGGCGATTTCGCAGATCATCAACGTGATTGACGAGATCGCCTTCCAGACCAATCTTCTGGCGTTGAACGCTGGCGTGGAAGCGGCCCGCGCGGGCGAAGCAGGCAAGGGCTTTGCGGTCGTGGCCCAGGAAGTGCGTGAATTGGCGCAGCGTTCCGCCAGGGCCGCCAAGGAAATCAAGGAACTGATCAGCAAGTCTGGCGAGGCGGTGAAAAGCGGTGTCGGTTTGGTGCGCAATACCGGCGACGCGCTGGGCGATATTGCCGGTCAGGTCGTACATATCAACGAGGAAATCTCGTTTATCGCCACGGCTGTCGGTGAACAATCGGAAAGCGTGCGGGAAATTTCCACGGCGATCCGCCAGATGGAAGAAACGACCCAGCAGAATTCCCAGATGGCTGACCGCACCAATTCCGACATGTCGCGGCTGACCAGCGATGCGGAAGCGCTGTCCAATCTGGTGTCGCAGTTCCGGGTGATGGATGGTGAGATCGTTCCCAACCCGGCAGCCTCTTCCTATCGTCCCGCGGCTTCGCAGCAACCGTCTGCCCCCAATACCCGTCAGGCCATCAGGCCAGCCGATCCGGCCAGCAGCCGTCCCGCCGCTTCGCCTGCCCGCGCCTTGATGGGCAAGCTGGCGACTGGGTTGAAGACCGGCACTGGCACGCCCGCCCCGAGCGGTGGCAACAATTGGGAAGAGTTCTGATCAGTCTCCACTGTCCCAAAATACCCCTGAAAAGCAAAAAGGCCGCGGAGATGCGGCCTTTTCCTTGTTTAGAGACTGTCAGGTTCATATTGAACCAGGCAGTCTCTAAGTTCTTTTGTTTTCGTTTGTCTTTTCGGGAAAACCGGATTCCACTTTTCCCTGACAAACTCTAAATTTCGTTGATCAAGGCGCGATCAAAGCGCCTTTTCAAACTCCGGCAGGGCCTCAAACAGGTCTGCGACGAGGCCGTAGTCTGCGACCTGGAAGATCGGGGCTTCCTCGTCCTTGTTGATGGCGACGATCACCTTGCTGTCCTTCATGCCGGCCAGATGCTGGATAGCACCGGAAATGCCGCAGGCGATGTAGAGCTGCGGTGCAACGACCTTGCCGGTCTGGCCAACCTGCCAATCGTTCGGCGCATAGCCTGCATCGACTGCGGCGCGCGAGGCGCCGACAGCGGCCCCCAGCTTGTCGGCCAGCGGTAGAATGACTTCCTTGAACTTCTCCGAGGAGCCAAGCGCTCGCCCGCCCGAGATGATGATCTTGGCGGATGTCAGTTCCGGGCGCTCCGACGACGACAGCGCATCCGAGACAAAGCTGGACAGGCCGGGATCGGCAACCGCTGCTACGGCCTCGACCGCAGCCGAGCCATCGGCAGCAGCGGCAGCAAAGGAGGCGGTGCGCACGGTGATGACCTTCTTGGCATCGCCCGACTGGACCGTCTGGATGGCATTGCCGGCATAGATCGGGCGCTTGAAGGTGTCGGCAGAGATCACTTCAACGATTTCCGAGATCTGCGCCACATCAAGCAGGGCGGCGACGCGCGGCGCGACATTCTTGCCGACCGAGGTGGCGGCAGTGATGATCGTATCGTAGGACGGTGCCAGCGACACGATCAAGGCTGCCAGCGGTTCGGCCAACTGGTTGCCAAGCTCGGCGCTATCGGCCAGCAGCACTTTCGAGACGCCGGACAGTTTGGCGGCGGCGTCTGCGGCGGGTTTGGCACCCGCGCCTGCGACGAGAACATGGATATCGCCGCCAATCTTGGCTGCTGCCGTCAGTGTTTTGGCGGTCTGTTCGGAAATGGTTGCGTTGTCGTGATCTGCCAGAAGAAGAATGGCCATTTTTCTATATCTCCCAATCCGAAATCAAAGCACGCCGGCTTCGTTCTTAAGCTTTTCGACCAGTTCGGCCACTGACTTGACCTTTATGCCCGCCTTGCGGCCACCCGGCTCCTCGGTCTTCAGCACCTTGAGACGTGGCGTGGTATCGACACCGAAATCGGCGGGCGTCTTCTTGTCGAGCGGCTTCTTCTTGGCTTTCATGATATTGGGCAGCGAGGCATAGCGCGGCTCGTTCAGGCGCAGGTCGGTGGTGATCACGGCTGGCAGTTTTACGGCAATGGTCTGCAAGCCGCCGTCGACTTCGCGGGTGACATTGGCCGAACCGTCGCCGATTTCCAGCTTGGAAGCAAAGGTGGCCTGCGCCCAGCCCAAGAGGGCTGCGAGCATCTGGCCCGTCTGGTTGCTGTCATCATCAATTGCCTGCTTGCCGACGATGACCAGGCCCGGGGCCTCGGCTTCAACGATGCCTTTGAGGATTTTGGCGACGGCCAGCGGCTCGACAGCATCCTCGGTTTCCACCAGAATGGCGCGATCCGCGCCCATGGCCAGCGCCGTGCGCAGGGTTTCTTCGGCCTTGGCCGGGCCGATGGAGACCACGACCACTTCCTCTGCCTTGCCCGCTTCTTTCAGGCGCAGCGCTTCCTCAACGGAAATTTCGTCGAACGGGTTCATCGACATTTTCACATTGGCAAGCTCGACGCCGGAGCCATCCGGCTTGACGCGGATCTTGACGTTATAATCGACGACGCGCTTGACGGGCACGAGAATCTTCATGGGGTCCTTCCTTGCTTCACGTTCTTGTGGGCCTTGCGCATGATGACATGCGGTGCCGCCACTGCTTGTTTCCTGCATCATTCCGTAGATCAGCGGTGATTTAGGGAATGATGCAGCCGCGTTTCCACTCTCTCTTCAATGCGATAGCCCCGTTTATCTGCCAGTCGAACCATCGGTGATCCGTTTCCAGGCAAACGCCAGACTGCGGCATTTTGCACGTCGGAGATTGTCAATTGGCGACATGGATACGCATTTTTTCCTCCATGACAACGGTGCCATTCATTCTTGCGATGCTCCTCCCGCAGACTGATGCTCCGAGGCCAGAATTACCTAACTTTTACGTTCACGTCAAATATTGCCTTTCATCCAACCAAAATCGGTTTTCTGCGCGATGCTCTTGCTACCGGTTTTTTCCCGGCACCCAGAGGACATCGGCCTTGCCAATCCCATTGGCATAGCGGGCGGCGACGAACAGGAAATCCGACAGGCGATTGACATATTTCAGCGCCGGTGCCGAGACGGCCTCGCCGGGGATCTGCATCAGATCGACCATGATCCGCTCGGCGCGCCTTGCAATGGTGCGGGCCAGATGCAGATTGGCGGAAGCTGGTGAGCCTGCGGGCAATACAAAGGATTTCAACGGTTCGAGATGGGCGTTCAGCGCATCGATTTCCTGCTCTATCCTGTCCACCTGGCTCTGGACGACGCGCAGGGGCTCCCATTCCAGTTTTTCGCCGGTATCGGGCGTGGCCAGATCAGCGCCGAGATCGAACAGGTCATTCTGAATGCGAAACAGCATGGCATCCAGCACCTCATCGGCTGTCGTATGCAGGCGGGCGACGCCGATGGCGCTGTTGGCCTCATCGATCGTGCCATAGGCATCGACACGCAGATCGTGCTTGAAGCGGCGCGGGCCGCAGACCAGCGCCGTGGTGCCGTCATCGCCGGTGCGGGTGTAGATTTTATTGAGTTTTACCATGGAACCATTCGTCTTGAGACAGCGGGTGGTACCCGCACTATTAGAGCTTGCCTTAGAGCCTGCTCAAGAATTGCTGCTGGCCAGCGGCGATTATTGGATAGGCTGCTAGGAAAAGTGGAGCATGACAGACGCTAGCGACCGCCGCCGGTGATCCATAAGGTCAGCATGATCAGCACAACGGCAATGGCTTGCAGCAGCACACGCATCTGCATCAGCTTGTTGGAGCGGTTGGCATCGCCGCCCTTCATCATGTTGAACAGCCCACGCACCAGAACCAGCGCGACAAGCCCCATGACGATAATGGCCAGAATGGTGGTGAATGAGGACATGATGCGCCGCTAACCTTGATGATGAATGTCTACCGATCAATCCAGCGCCCGCATCAGCCGATAGAAGAGATCGGACGGCATCAGCCGTTTGAGTGCGACGCCCTGTTTCGCCGGCTTCGTGACCAGATAATGTGGCCGTGGACGCTTCGCGGTCAAGGCGTGTTGCAGCACTTTATACACGGCATCCGGTCCAAGCTTGTGGCGGTTTTTCGGACCGGTGCCGTCAAGACGCGCCAATTGCCGCTGGTAATCTGCGGCATGGACCGAATTTTCCACGTCGATATTGCGTTTGATGGCCTCAAGGCAATTGGCGGTGAAGCGGCTTTCTATCGGACCCGGCTCGATCAGGCTGACCATGACGCCACTGCCGTCCAACTCCATCCGCAGGGTGAGCGACAGGCCCTCCAGGGCATATTTGGAGGCCGTATAGGCGCCGCGCCAGCGATAGGGAATGAGGCCGAGAATAGACGAGCATTGCACGATCCGGCCCGACCCTTGGGCGCGCATCACGGGCACGATCCGCCGCGTCAGGTCGTGCCAGCCGAACACATTGGTCTCGAACTGTTCACGAAGCGCCTCCGTTGGCAAATCTTCGACCGCACCTGCCTGGCCATAGGCACCATTGTTGAACAGGGCGTCCAGCCGCCCGCCGGTGCGCGACAACACGGTCTGCGTGAGGGCCGCGATACTTGCCGTGTCGCGGTAATCCATCAGCAGCGCTTCAAGGCCGTCATCCTCAAGCGATTTCAGATCTTCCACCTTGCGCACGGTGGCAAACACCCGCCAGCCATCCTGCTTCAGGGCGCGGGCGCAGTAGGCTCCAATGCCGGAGGAGCAGCCGGTGACGATAATGCTTTTCTGTGCAGCCATATGAGGTTTTCCTCTTACAAATACGATAGGGTCTCCCATATTCGACAGATATAGGCAATTGTGGCAGGCCGCTTGAGAAGCAGTCAGTGAAGAATGAACGGGAGACGGAATGCGGTCCTATCTGGGCAGGCTTTACAAGGTGGCCTTCGATGCGGTCTGGCATTTCACCGAGGACGATGGTTGGGCGATGGCGAGCCATGTGGCGCTGTCGATCCTGCTGGCCGTGTTTCCCTTCCTGATTTTCGGCACGGCGCTTGCCGGTCTTCTCGGTGCCAATACATTTGCACCAACCGCCATCCATTTCATCTTTGATACCTGGCCAGAGGAAATCGCCAAGCCGATTTCCGAGCAAGTGGTGCAGGTGCTGACCATTCCGCGCGGCCGGCTCTTGACGATTTCCGTGCTGGCGGCGGCCTATTTTGCCTCCAACGGGGTTGAAGCGCTGCGCACGGCACTGAACCGGGCCTACCGGGTCACGGAAACCCGGCCCTGGTATATTACCCGGCTTATCAGCCTCGGCTTTGTCATCATGGGGGTTGCCGCCTTCGCTGTGATCAGCGTGCTGCTGATCGCCGTGCCGATCGCGCTGCGCTTTGCCGAGCGGCAATTTCCGCTTTTGAAGGATTTCCTGGCGCTGGTCTCGAACTGGAGCGTGCTTGGTACGTTGATCCTGCTGACCATCGGCCTGACGATTTCGCATCTCTGGCTCCCGGCGGATCGGCGGCGTCTGATCGACGTTTTGCCCGGCATTTGTCTGACATTGCTGCTCTGGCTGCTGGGGGCGCTGGCCTTTGCCGCCTATCTCGCCACCTTTGCCAATTATGCCGCCACCTATGCCGGTCTGGCCTCGGTTATGGTGGTGATCATATTTCTCTACATGCTGGGTGTGCTGTTCTTGATCGGGGCGGAATTTAACGCGGCGCTGATGAAGTTTTCCAGGCCGCGCACGCGATCACGGCGAATGTCAGACCGCAATCCCCACCAGCCTACGGATGTCGAGGGGTGATAGCCCATCTGCGCGCAAATGCCGGAGCCCTGCCGATTGCAGGCTTTTCGACAGTTTGCGCCCATCCTCGCCCATCATCAGTCGATGGTGCGTATAGGCCGGAGCGGGCAGGCCAAGCAGGCTCTGCAACAGGCGGTGGACGGCGGTAGCCTGGTAGAGATCCTCGCCGCGCACCACATGGGTCACGCCCTGGAGCGCGTCATCGACCACCACCGACAGATGGTAGCTGGACGGTGCATCCCAGCGCCAGAGAATGACATCGCCCCAGATCGTCGGGTTGGCGTCGATCTGCCGCACCGTGTCGCCTTGTCTTTCCTCCCAATGTAGGGTGCCGCCAACCATGGAGAGGGCTTTGCCTGTATCCAGACGTAGGCTGTGGCGCTCGCCCCTGTCGATCCGTTGCTGCGCCAGTTGCCGGTCCATCTGCCGTTCGTCAGACGGATAATGCCAGGCCCCATCGGGGTCGCGGGGCCAGACCTTGCCTTGCGCCTCTGCTGTCTGCGCCTGCCGCTTGATCTCGGCGCGGCTGAGAAAAGCCGGATAGACCAGATCCATAGCCTGAAGCTTTGCCAAGGCTGCACGATAGGCGTCGATATGCTCGGACTGGCGGCGCACCGGCTTTTCCCATGTCATACCGAGCCAGGCAAGATCCTCGTAGATCGCCGCCTCGAACTCAGGCGTGCAGCGGTCGATGTCGATATCTTCGATCCGTAACAGCAGCCTACCACCGGCGGTCTCAGCCATATCCGCATTGATCAGTGCCGAAAGGGCATGGCCGAGATGAAGATAGCCATTTGGGCTCGGCGCAAAACGAAAGACTGGTTTTTGCGGAACGACTAAAGGAAACTGGAAATTGGACATGGTGTGTTTTGGCATGATTTGGCAGGTGAGGAAAAGAGATGGGCGAGACGATGCGTATTCGTAGCCAGGCGGATCTTGCCACCGGCCTTGAGGCCTTGCTTGGTATCGATCCCCGGCTGCATGCCATTGCCCGCGAAGCCGGACCTTTGCCGCTTCGGTTGACGGAACCGGGTTTCGAAGGGTTGGCCTTTATTATCGTCTCGCAAATGGTGTCGCGCGCCAGTGCTGATGCGATCTGGCGGCGGCTTTGTGGGGCGATGGGTATAGCCGACCCCGCCGCCTATCTGGCGCTGGGGGATGCAGCGCTTTCGCTGGGTCTTTCGCGCGCCAAACATGCCTGCCTGAGCGGTCTGGCCACTGCCGCCCAGGCCGGAGACATCGACCTCCTGGCAATCCTCGATCAGCCGGTGGAGGCGGGCATTGCTGAGCTGACCCGGCTGCGCGGCATTGGGCTGTGGACATCGGAAGTTTATCTGATGTTTTGTGGCGGTCACGCAGATGTGTTTCCAGCCGGTGATGTGGCGTTGCGGGCGGCTGTGGGGGATGGTCTTTGCCTTGCCGCGCGCCCGGACATCCGCGAAACCACCCGAATTGCACTGGCCTGGCGGCCATACCGCGCCATTGCGGCACGGTTGTTCTGGGCCTTTTATGCGGCGCGTTTACGACGCGAAGCGGCGCCGGTGCCGGTCTGATGGAGAATCAGTTCACTGCTTATTTATTGGGCTTCACAATCCTGTAACAGCAAGCCTAATATAGAGGGAGCAGATGCCGAATCGATCAGGAGAACGCCTTGACGATTGCAGTTTCGCCCCAGTCCTTGCCAGCGCTTGTGCTCAACGCTGATTATAGGCCACTGAGTTATTATCCCTTGTCGTTGTGGTCCTGGCAGGACGCGATCAAGGCGGTTTTCCTTGACCGTGTGAATATCATCGCCGAATACGATCATTCGGTCTGTTCACCCAGCTTTTCCATGCGGCTTCCCAGCGTGGTCAGCCTGAAAACCTATGTGCAGCCGACACGCAATCCCGCCTTCACACGCTTCAACGTGTTTCTGCGCGACAAGTTTCAGTGCCAATATTGCGGCTCGCCTGACGACCTGACCTTCGATCACGTCATTCCCCGCGCCCATGGTGGGGAAACCACCTGGCAGAATGTCGTGGCGGCGTGTTCGCCTTGTAATCTGCGCAAGGGATCGAAATTGCCGAAACAGGCCAATATGTTCCCGGCCCAGAAGCCCTATCAGCCAAGCGTGCAGGACCTGCATAATAATGGTCGGTCGTTTCCACCCAATTATCTGCATGAAAGCTGGGTGGATTATCTCTATTGGGATTCTGAATTGCAGCCTTAACAGTCCGTCCAATAATCGCCGCTGGCCGTCTGCAAATGGCAATTTCTGCGCTTGCCGAGCCTCACGTACCTTAAGTACGCTCCGTTCCGGTTCTCGAAATCACCATTTTCGCCAGGCCAGCTGCAATTCTTGAACAGACTGTAGCCTTATGTCCTTATGCGCCGTGCGCCCCAGAAGGCGATGGCGGCGAGAACGAGGCTGGTCAGGACATTCCAGCCGGCCAGTGACACGCCGAAAATCCTCAGCGCTGCTTCCGTGCAGGACGGCCCTTTGAAGCTGTTGAGCTGCGAGAGGATATCGCCGCTGCTGTTGAAGCCCGCGCCGCTGGTGGCCGAGCAGGCGCTTGGGCCCTCCCAGAAATGCCATTCAACGCCGGCATGGTAGACGCCAAGACCGGCGCTGACGATCATGATCAGGCCGAGAAGCAGGATCAGGCTTTTCGTGACTTTGGCGGGTAGGTTGATGATGGCGGCGATGACCGTCACCAGTCCGATTGCAGCGCCGATATAATAGGGCTTGCGCTGCAACAGGCAAAGCTCGCAGGGAATATAGCCGCCGAGATATTCAAAGGCCAAAGCCGAGCCGACGACCCCCGCCATGCCAAGGGTCAACAGGAGGGCAGGGGCAAGACCGGGCCGGGTGGACGAAAGCGTGGTCATGATGGTTCTCCGTTCCTCATCTTTCAATGGATAAGGAGGCGATAGGCGACGAACAGGGCGATCAGCACGACAGCGCCGATGGCAGCGATCAGGCCGAGGCGTTTTTCAATGAAATGGCGGATCGGCTCGCCATAGCGACGCAGCAGCCAGGCCAGCAAGAAAAACCGGCCTCCACGCGCGACGATGGCGGTCATGATGAACAGCCAGATATCCACATGCGCGACGCCCGACAGGATCGTAACCACCTTGATCGGCGGCAGATGAGCCAGACCGGAGGTGATCAGCAGCAGCACCACCGTCTCGTAATCGACCGACAGGCGCAGCTGGTCGAAGGCATCGGCCTTGCCGTAGAATTCCAGGATTGGCCGGGCAATGCTTTCATAGGCGTAATAGCCGAGAAACCAACCGGCTATGCCGCCCAAAACCGAGGTGATGGTGGCAATGGTGGCATAGCGCCAGACCTTTTCCGGCTTGGCCAGCGCCATGGGCAAGAACAGCACGTCGGCAGGCACAAGAAAGATCGAGCTTTCCACAAAGGAGATTGCCCCAAGCCAGGCTTCCGCGGATTTGCGGGCGGCAAGCGACATGGTCCAGTCGTAAAGGCGTCGCAGCATGATCGCTCCTTGGTCCTATGCAGAGGGTCTTTGCCATTGCGGCGCAGCATTCAAGATGACGAAAGACTGAATATCTGCCGTTCCGTCAAGTCTTTATGCGCAAAGCCCATGGGCTGTAAATGCGGCGAAAACAGCGATATCGCCCGGATGCCTGACTTTTGCGTGAAACCGCAAATTTGTAAAAAACCCGGTTGACCGCCCCCCCTTATTCCGTGTAGTTCGTCCTTCTACTCTAAGTGCCCCTTTGGCGGAATTGGTAGACGCGCCTGACTCAAAATCAGGTTCCGAGAGGAGTGCTGGTTCGATTCCGGCAAGGGGCACCATCAATATCATTGTTATATTGAAATCATTCAGAGTTTCAGGTGTTTTTGTCCCACCTTTTGCCGACGCTGGAATGCGTGGAATCAAACAGTTAATCCTCCAGATAATCATGATGGCCAGTGTTGTCGCTAAGCGGCCATGATTGCGACCGATAGCGGAAATCACTTGTGCTTTGCGCCTCCCGTGCCGGTCGTTCTCGCCACCTGCATTCGTTCGTGGGGGCTGTCGGTCTGCTGTTCGAGCAGTCACGTCCGGAATGCGGTCGATAGTGGAATTCGACAAAGATAGAACGCGCCAACATTGAGCCTCAGACAGCGCAATAGCTTTGCAAACATCCGCGGACGAGCACTTCCAGCGAACTCGTTTGGGTATCGCCGCTCCGATCTCCAACCGCCTCGGCATTTCGCCGCATGGTCGCAACAGAAGAGACCGAGTTCACGTTTTGAAATGAACGGTCACCGAAAATGAGTTCCCATTCGGTGCCAATGCGGGCATGTGTTTGTGAAAGCCCGTATGAGCCACTGCTCGACGACACACGAATCAAAGAGCTGACAGCATGGACACTCCGGTTTCACTAAATCGTCTTTCCGAGAACACGGTCTTTCGTAAGGGCGATGTTTTCGTACTCTTCGGCGAACTGTTCGGTCGCGGATACGCTACTGGATTGCTCGATGAAGCCAGGCGGGCAGGAATGGAGATTGTGGGGATCACTGTTGGGCGGCGCGACGAGAACAACGCGCTGCGACCGCTCGACGCCGAGGAACTGTCTTCGGCCGAGGCCCAGCTGGGCGGCAGGATCATCAACATACCTCTTATGGGGGGGTTCGATCTCGATGCGCCCGAAGACGGCTTAACTCCCACCGATCTCCTGGCAAAAATGACGCTTGAGAGCTGGGAACACGACAAGCTCGACTGGGACTATATCGCGCAATGCCGCGACATCGCCACTGCGCGTTTTACGGAGTCGCTTTCGAAAGTCATGACCGTTCTCGACGGAATGATCGCCGCTGGCCGCAATGTCTTCTTTGCCCACACAATGGCTGGAGGCATCCCGAAGGCGAAGGTATTCTTGGTCATCGCCAATCGAATCTACAAGGGGACCGGAAGTCGCCACATGTCGTCGCAGACCTTGCTCGACAGTGACATGGGAAAACTCATCCTGCAGAATTTTGACGAGGTTTCCGCAAACACCTTTCGCCATCTCATTGATTTCAGCGCGGCGATCCGCGAGCGCGTGGAAGCTTCGGGTGGTCAAGTCCGATATACGGCCTATGGTTACCACGGATCGTCAGTCCTCATTGACGGAAGCTATCGTTGGCAGACCTACACCAACTATACCCAAGGCTATGCGAAGATGCGGCTCGAAGGCATTGCAGAGCAAGCCTGGGCGAAAGGGATCAAGGCAACTGTCTATAATTGTCCCGAAATCCGGACCAATTCCTCCGATGTGTTCACGGGTATCGAGCTGCCCCTGATACCGCTGCTGCTTGCCTTGAAGAAAGAAAACGGTGGCAAATGGGCAGACGAACAGTGGCAGGCCTGCCAGCAGCTTCTGGCAGATGGCATAACCATGAAGGATGTGTTCCAGAAGATCGCCGACATGCAGGCCAGCGAGGTCATGCGTCCGTTCTATGATTTTTCGGCATGGCCCATGGCAAACAGCCAGTCACAGGCCGATTTGACCATCAGCACGTCCAACGGGATCACCCAGATGCATCGCAATAGCAAGGAGATGATCAGCGACCTCCTGAGCGGTCTCGTTGTGAAGGCAACCGGACAGCTGATTTTTGGCGAATCTTCAGACCCCTCCGGTCCCGTCCTATGGCTCAACCACGATATCGTGGCTCGGCGACTGAACGCTTCCCACCCGCATTCAAAGTCTCCCGCGCCTGGAATGGAATCTTCGCCCCTTGAGATGGTGTGACAGCTTCTTAAGCTTAATTTGAAAGCTGGGTGTTAGGCCATGAAGCGACGAATCTTGCGACAGGAACCGCCGCCCATTCTGGTCATTCACCATGCGGTAAGCGGTCCTGAAATCCGACGTTCGCGAGCACCCCACGTCATGGGCCCGGTCGTATGACACGGCAAAGAAGGCTATGATCTACGCATAGTTGACAAAAAAACGCCATCGTCGACGCACTGAAGTACCACATGTCGAGCGCATCGATATATTAAACTGCGAATTCAAGTTTGACGCCATTGGTATGTTGTACACGTTGTAGAAGATCGAGACGCCCGCTCCACTGCGATCGGGTAGCGCGTGGACCACTCCAGGGCGGCGCTCGTGTAAAGGATCCGCTCACCAAGGCGATGATAGCGTCCTGCACTGTTTGGTCTCGGCGGGTGAAACACTTGGTGAACTCTATCCGTCAGACCAGAGCGGTAGAATGTACCGGAAATCTTCTTGAATACGTCACGGGCTTCAGCCCTCGCGGCAGGTCTTACTCGCGGGGATCATTTCCACGTTTATGAAAGCCGCATGACGTCTGCTTCAGGCCAATAACGGAAGTCGGCGAACCGAGTTGCTCTGGCCGTTTTCGTCTTTTGCGCTCGAAAAGCAGTGAGACTGGAGACGGTCTCATTTCGGTCATTAGCGTCACAAATCGTCGATTCAAAAAGTCGTCATATATAAAGGTTACGGCAGCGTAGATGTTTGAGGAATGGCGGCGATGCATAGCGATCAAATAAACATCAACGCGGCGCACGTGAGAGATTTGATCGCTGACCAGTTTCCGCAGTTTCGAGGCGAAGAAATCATTGAACTGGAAACAGCAGGCACGGCCAATGCGATCTTTCGAATTGGTGCCAAGCACGCTGCCCGCTTTCCTCTGCGGATGATGGATACCGCCGAATGCACCCGTTTACTGGAAGCGGAAGCCAGAGCCAGCGCGGAATTCACCGAATGTTGCCTCTTTCCCAGTCCTAAGCCAGTCGGAATCGGGCGGCAAAGTTCTGACTATCCGCTGCCGTGGTGTGTACAAACTTGGATCGAGGGACAAATTTCTACGCCGACTGGACTATGCAACTCGCCTGTTTTTGCGCTCGATCTTGTAAGACTGATCATTACACTTCGCACAGCGAATTTGAACGGACGGACATTTGAGGGCCGGGGTAGAGGCGGAAATTTGACCGATCATGATGGATGGATGGAGGTGTGCTTCTCTAAGAGTGAACACCTTCTTGATGTTGATCATCTACGCAGCATGTGGAGAAGCCTTCGCGAATTGCCATCTCCAAATCGCGAAGTGATGAGCCACAAGGACATCATTCCTACAAATCTCTTAGTCAATGGCGAACACTTGGTTGGAGTGCTTGACACTGGCGGTTTTGCTCCTGCCGATCCATCGCTTGATCTCGTCGCCGGTTGGCATCTGCTAGATCGGGATACTCGAGCGGTCTTCCGTGAAGGTCTGCAAGTTGATGACCTTGAATGGCACCGAGGCGCGGCATGGGCATTCCAGCAAGCGATGGGCTTAGTTTGGTACTATAAAGACACGAACCCTATAATGGCCGACTTGGGCCGAAGCACAATTTCTCGGCTCATTGAGGATTACCCATCGCAGGTCTAGTTAATAGTTTTCAGTGACTGCTCATGATCATTCAATCTTCAAAACCACCGGTTCGCTTCTTCCCTTCGTTCCATTTAAATTCGACGCTTCACGCGCCAGACACACAAGCGCGAAAAGGCGACGGGGAATTAGCGGTCACTATATTCAGCGGCAAGTGCGCCGCCAGAGCAGGTAGATGCCGCCGGCTACGAATGCATAAGCAATACTCAGCAGTGGCCCGGTCACAAAGGTCACAACAAACGGGCAAGCAACATCATTGCATTCGTAGATCCCACTTAGCCCGGACCATACAGCCGTCTGATAGCCCAGGAAAATGCACAATACCGTCATTACGACGAATATAGTCGCAATCTTGAAAGCCTTCATGACTGGTGTTTCATGCATATTTGTGAGGCAGCGTTGGATGTTTACCTCGCTCTTGTTGCCAGTTTGCAATTAAAATCAGGTGCTTACTGCCTTTCGAAAGGGGTCGCACTTTCGGTGCCGTTCCACAACCAACTAACCTAAATGTTCAACACTCGCGTTAAATCGGCAATCGTAGCCACTTCGTCATTGCTTAGTCTTTGGCAATCCTTTGAAATCACGCTCCAGCAGTTCTGGAGGAATTGCGATATTAGTCCAACGTTCCCCGTCAAAGGTGTGAACACCATGCTTATAGTCGAAGTAATAAAGAACGTCGTCAACAGCCTGAATTTTTAGCGGCGTTGGAACGTTACGGTTTATACTGGCGTCAAGAACGGGTTTCAGTGGCGACAAAATGTGACCGTCAAACCAATGCAAAGCATAGCCTGAAGCAATGACGATCTGGCCATTAAACCGGGTGATGCTCAACAGACTTTTATCCTTATCACCATGAAAGGCGACATTGCGGAACCCGTCAGCCAAATTGCCTTTAAGAATTACTCCGCTTCCGCCAACTGCCCAGATTTGCTGAGGAGAGTCGATAAAAATGTCTCTCAATTCATCATCTGTACCTGTTTCAAGACGTTTCCATTCATCGTCTTTCTGCACCATAAGGAATCCAGTCGATACCTTTTCAAAACCTTGATCTTTGGCCCACCGCTCAGCTTGAGCGTTCAGTTCTTCAAAGCGTTTTAAATCGCCAGCTGCGGCAGCCTCTAACTGCGCCTTTTCGATGTCTTCGGGTGTTCTCCAGTACCTAGGAACAATAGTTCCGACTGCGTATAATTCTTCAGTCTCCGATTTCATCAAGGCAGAAAACCGACCTTGATGTGCGACAACGGCATCGCCTATCTGCACCCTTTGCCAGGACGCATTTGAATCTCGTTTATAGAGTTGCCCCCCAGCTCCAAATGCAAATAGTTGACCATCGATATATGAGATTCCTGTAATGCTGCCCGAGCCATCTGCGTCTTCGCTGTAAATTCCTGCTCCAGGAATTTTCTCAGTTGGCACCCCAGCATCAATAAAATAAATATCTCCTTCATCACTCACGGCGACAAATGGATTATTTTCAGCAGTACCATCAGGACGCGCAGTGATGCCAGAAATGTTCCGTTTGACTTCTATCCTGCTCCAAGGTTGAGGAAAATTACCGTCGTATTCAAGAATGATGGAAAATGGATCATCGGCGCGAAGCTCGTGAAGTGCAATACAGAAGTGGTTCCTAGAAATTGCGTAGGCCGCGCGAACATTTTGTGCTTCTTTCATTTTAATAGACATCAATAATGTCCTTTCCGCATAACTTCGATTGCATCATTCGACGGTAACGATACCGTAGTTCTTCCAGGCTTTGCCATTATAGGTAACATTTGCGCGAACGCTGCCGACTTTGCTATTTCCTTGCATTTTTCCGGAAGTTCTTTTATTGAGTCGATCGATACGGTTGCTGCCCTTACGATCCTAATCATCGGTGCAGTACCTGTTGGTACATTTTGTTGTCCAATTGCGTCGAGGTCTTTGTTAAGAGACTGGTGCAGACCAGTGTGCCATTCTTTAAGCAGACATATGGCCATGCCGTTTTGAAATGAAGGCGCTCCCTTTATCCGATTTTGCCCAGCTATTCGCTGGGCCCGGTCACCCCAGCCAAGCGCCATATCGGGAACAATATGATGGGATTCCCCTGGGCAGATTTTGCTTATTACGCTATGTGGCCCAACTAAACAGGCCCCCTTAGAAACACTTTCCGCCGCGACCCGGACATTCGCTTTTGCCAGCGCGTCTGCATTTTTTTTGCTCTCTTCGTAGGTTTGCGGACGGGCTACGTCGCGGCCCTCCAAAATACCTTGAATTTCTTCTGCTGTAGCCGTTCTTAGATCGACGGGCCTTCCGGCCAGTGACGAAAGTATATCATTCGCTAGAGGTATACGTTCCTCGGCTTGAATGACTAACCCATATTTACCTGAAAAATCCCAAGCGCTTCCGTCTGCTATACTATCCAGCGAGACAGGTGTTCTACCTCCCAGCAATTTACTGTTAATGATTGCGTTTTGCCCGGCCTTCGAGTTTACAATTTGAAATGAGCGAGCTTCGGCATCACGCTCACTAGCAGGCAGACTTGCGTCTCTCAGTGCATCTTCAATCAAAAAGCCGAGTACCCCCAAGCGTCGTAAAAGGCCTTTGCCCATACTCGTGGGTAGGTCTTTGGGGATAGAAGAAGGACGGGGAAGCGTTTGTGTGGGCGCACGCGAGATTCCATTAGCGGTAGTGGCTGTAGATCCAGCCGCAAAAAAGAGACCGCCCCCGGCATCAGTCATCGACCCCGTTGCTGCCTGAGCAACTTGCACTGGCTGATCTTGCCATCGCAGAGACCCCGGTACCTGGTCATCATCCTTCGGCGGATCATAGGTTGAGGTGTCCCGCACAAAGATCGCTTCGCCCTCTGTGTTCCCGTTGTTCATCTTGAACCGGTCGAGATGGCGAATGACGTAAGAGCCTTCGGCTCGAACCTGATCAGCATGACCAACGGGTTCGCAGATGCTTTCGACCGTGCCGGAATTGACGCCTTTTTTGACACCTGGCTTATCGCCATGCACATGGGTCGTGCAGGAGCGCATGACCATGGCCTTCTTTCCTGTGAAGCGCACAGAGGGCGTATAGTTCTGGTCGTGGCCGCAGAAGTCTACGATGGGGTATGGAATAGCGACAACGGATGAGCCGAGGGGTGTCCAGCAGACATCCGGGGCAAGCGAGACGATCCGCGCTTCGTCGAGATCGCGCAGGCCCTCACGCGGCTGTTTCGTCGTCCAGGGTTCGGGATAGCCCGGTTCGCCAAGGTAGGGGTCGCGGGGGATGCTCATGCGTTCTCCCTCGCTTGATTGGCCGATACGTCGGTCGATGGGTCTGGTGAGGGCTTCACCCGAACACGGGTCAAAGTCAGCGTCGTTTCACCAGCTTCCGGCAATGGGAAACGTACACGCCAGGTCAGCATCACGATATTCTCCGACCGCCAGTCGAAATGCACACCATCCAGTTTGAGAACATGCCACTCATCCCGGTCTTCGCGCTGGCAGTGAACACCGCATGTCAAGCCTGGCAGGCGGCCTCTTGCCTGGCCAAAGCGCGGATGAAGATGATCGAGCTGGTAGGCTTCGTCTCCCGTCAGATATGGTGTGGCGATCAGATCGGGATGAGCACACTGCCAGAAGCGGGCATCGAAATCTCGCGGGAGGAGGGGATGACGTTTGCTCAGCCAGGCTTCGTCATAGGTTCCAGCATATTGCTGCCGTGGCCTCCACCAAGGAGAGACAAGGCCTAACCCTTGCGGCTCGTATTGCTTTCGCCAGTCCAGGCTTTGATCGACATTGGTGATCTGTGGCGCTGGGACCGGTTCCGTATCGTGGGGCATATCCAAATGGACGATGCCGCAGCCGAGTGGATTGCGGCGCTCCACGTCAACAGGGCTCTCTGTGGTGGGATCGCCCGTACCTGGAATGATGCCACCGAATGCTTTCGACCAACACAATGGCACCATGCCTGTTGGCTGCGCTTGCGTCAGCGCCCAGTCCTTGATGACCCGCTTTGGTTCCTTGGCCGAAAAGCCCGCCCATTTTTCTTGAATTTTGGGCCGCCAATGCCGCTCGCCATGTACCTCGACAGCCTTGGAAACGGGACCGATACGAAGGATCGATTGCCATGACGTAGTGGGGTTGCCATCAGGCGCATAGGCGTTTCCGAGGAAGGTGATATCCGTACCCGGCTTGTCCGGCGTCAAGTCCGATTGCCGTAACAAGACGCTGGCATGCGGATCGGCTTCATAGGCATCCTCCCACTGAAAGCTCTCCTGCTGCGGTGCGATATCAAGGCCGCCGTCCTGGACATGCATAAACGTTCCCCGCATGGAAACGACGCAATCCAGATTGCCTTCGGAATCGAATTGCCTGAAGGCCATCGCAGGAAAGGGGAGGCGGTTAATCAGTTCCACCTGCCCACTCCTCAGTTCATGTCAATCGGCTTGCCGCGCAGCTGAAAGTGATCCGTGGCCACGAAATTAAACGTCTTGCCCAGGATGATCACTTCGCCGTTCGACTTCATGATGAACTTGGAGTCTCCGCATTCGATGACGAACTCTTCACCCACCGCAATCTTTTTGAACTTTCCGACGCTTTCCAAAGAGGTCTGCCCAACATTGGTGACCTTGCTAACCCCGATCTGCTCGGCCCGCGCCACACCGATGGTGTCGGATTTGAATGCGCCGACGATGGTATTCATGATGCCGGGCATTGGAAAAAGGCTAGAAGCATCATCACCAACGCCTGTGCCGGAACCGGCAAGAGCCGTGCCCGCATCTGTTCGTGGACTAGAGCCAGCCACAACACCTTCGCGAGCCATCAGACCACCCGCCCCTAAGAAACCCAGGGCAGAGGAGGCAAGCGTTGTGGCAAAGCTCGCAAGGCCTGGTCCACTACTGCCAGCGATCTGGCCCGCCTGAGCGAGCATACCTGCCGTCTGACCGGAAATACCTTGCACGGCTCCCATCAGAGCCATAGCCATCGGCCCAGTACCGCCGACCACTGTGTTTACCGATCCGCCGATCTCATGCTTCTGGTTGCCGCTAACCTCTACAGCGCGGTTGCCACCAATAGACGCCACTTCATGGCGGTCGATACGCTTGGTGCGGTCATTCAGCACGCGTGTCGTCTGGTCCTTCTGGGCATGGAAGAACATGTTCTCTTGGCCCTTCTCATCCTCGAAGGTCATCTCGTTGAAGCCGCTGCCCTTGTGGGTGTTGGAGCGCAGCACCATGCGGGTCTTGTTGGCCGGAAGGTCGTAGGGCACGGGATTGGCCGGATTGGGAACCACGCCAATCACCAGTGGCCGATCCGGATCGCCATCCACGAACGACACCATCACTTCCATACCAATCCGGGGAATGACCTGCGCACCCCAACTGCCACCGCCCCAGGCCTGATTAACCCGCACCCAGCACGTGTCGCTGCCATCCTTCTTTGCCTTGCGATCCCAGGGATACCAGAGCTTGATGCGTCCGTATTTGTCGGTGTGGATTTCTTCGCCCGATGGCCCTGCAACAATCGCCACCTGCGCACCCTCGATGCGCGGGCGCTTGGTCTCCCGGTGCGGCGTTAGCGGAACGCGTGATGGAATGGCCTCGAATGCGTTGGCATATTCCATCTCATTGCTGGCCGTCTCATAGGAGCGGTCCACCACCCGATGCATGATGCGGGTAATCACATGCTCTTCGTATTTATGCTCCGGATGCGGCTCCTCGTAAGGCGTGAACCGTCGGCCGGCTTCCAGAAAGCGGACATTGGACTGGCCCTTCACCCGCTCATGATCGGCTTCTGTCGCCTGGGTTCGAAACGTTTCCGCCTGTTCGGCCTCTTTGATATCGGAGATACGGGCCGGATATTCGTAGAGTTCGCGCTGCTTGGCCCCCGGCATCTGGATCAGTGACGGCGTGACATTCAGCGGCACAGTGCTGGGCGTCTCAAAATTCCAGTCCGCACCGGCGCGCTGGCCGGGGACATAGGAGAACTGTCGCATCCATTCGTTGATGTGGTTGCGGTCCGACGAGCCCTGGGCTAATCTGACTTTATCGACACCTTCTGCCGCAGCCGATGGCTTGCTCCAGGCCACCTTGCTGTCGCTGACCTTCAGGCGGTGAACGCCGGTTTCATGTTCAAACCAATAGAACAACCCGTCCTGCTCGAAGCGGCGCAGCAGGTAATCGATGTCCGTTTCATTCCATTGGACAGAATATTCACGTGATGGCGGCGTCTTGTGCAGAGGGGCGGATGCGGCGGCTGGAATGCCATGCTCGGAAAACAGTGTTTCCATCACCTGCATCGAGGTCATATTCTGCCAGATCCGGCAATCGGACCGGCGCGACAGCAGCCACAGTTGCGGACGGATGGTCAGTGTGTAGGAGCGCAATCCGCGGGTCACCGGCGGTCCCTCGGACAGATTGGTCACCAGCCCGTTGAACGGCCGGCGCACGCCATCACCGTCCAATTCGCCCTGGCGGATTTCCAGGGACACATCGACCAGCTTGCCGATCAGCTCTTCAGGCTTCACAGCCTCACGCTTGGCGCGCACCGACAGAGTGATCTCAAACAGACGATTGACACCTTCGTCCACCATCATGCTTTCCGGCAACAACTGGTCTTCGCCCAAGGGCGACGACAGTTTCAGCACACGGCTCGCTTGAATGAAATCGGTGGATGACAGAACGTCGTCCATGGAAAGCCCCCCACTTATCGCGTCATCAAATTTCAACAACTGCCGCGTTGAACGCCCACTCGGTCAACGCGTGAAAATATCTTGTTTGCGTCATTACCGTGTCGACAATAGACTTCCCTCCTAAAAGGTCAAGGTGCTGGCTGCCTTAGCGGAGGCCTGATTGCCAGGCGAACTTATGGCCTTTCGCTGTTCGGACTATATCCAGTCATTTACGACGGAGTTCAACATGGCAGTCACGGGCTCCCTAAGCCAATGCTGGCCCGGTGACAAAAATGCTGCGGTCTGGTGGCTGGCTTTTCGTCACAAATAGCTGAGGGCGTTTTGAGGTTCGCAGTGGATGCGGTTGCGGCCATGTTGTTTGGCGCGGTAGAGCGCCATATCGGTGGCGGCCATAAATTTCTGGAAATTTGAAAAATGATCGGCGGATTGGGCAAGGCCAAAGCTGGCGGTGATCCTGCCAGGTGCCAGTGGTTCGAGACAAATATTTTCCAGGCAGGTGCGTAGACGCTCGGCAATCGCCTGGGCTTGAACCAGATTGGTGCCCGGTAGAAGAACGCAGAACTCCTCGCCGCCGATCCGGCCTGCCAGATCGTTTGGCCGTAGATTGTTGCGGATTGTCTGCGCTGCTGCGATCAATGCTTTATCGCCCGTTTCATGGCCGAATGCGTCATTGATGCCCTTGAAATGATCCAGATCGAAGAGAAGAAGACACATGGGATCGCCGCTGCGGCAGGTCTCTTCAAGAGCCTCGGTCCCTTTTGTCAGAATGAACCGGCGGTTTGCCAATCCGGTCAGGGGATCGGTATTGGCTTGAAGGGTCAAGGTTTTGAGAGAGCTGTCCAATTCTGTTACCAGGGCTGAAACCGCCCGGGCGACAGTGCCGATTTCATCTTTCGTCTTGACCGCGATGGCAACAGGTGACCCTTCCTGCCGATATCGGGTTATGGACTGGTTGAGCTGGCGTAGCGGTTGAATGATCCGCCAGAGCGACAGCAGGCAGCCCGCCGTTCCGGCCAAGGTCGATATCAGCAAGACCAGCAGAATGCTTGCTTCACTCAGCGCACCGCCACCAAGGACATGGCCGACCACCGCCAGAAGCGGCACGTGAATGGAGATAAAGCAGATTACAAAAATCTTTGTTATCAACGACGAACGTATCGCCCGGGCCGTCATATGCGGCCATCCAGTCATCCAGTTTTTCTTGAGCATCCCTGTAAACTTCAATCGCCCTTTGTACAACCGCCAGGGTAGATAGGGATGATCGTTGCTTAAAAAAGCATATCCCAGATATTTTTAGGCTTTTTGGAATTTCGGCCATGCAAGCCGCCAATGAATCACAGTCCAATTTGTTTGTTTTCAAAACTATTTTATAGATTAACAAGATGGCCATTCATCGACATATGGATATTGCCCGCTCATTGAACGGGCAATATCCACCTTGTATCAAGGCAAAATCGGTAAGCTTATGGGGTGCCCGTGCTGGTGCCTGTCCCTGAACTATTGCCGGTGCCGCTTCCAGGCGTAGCAGGTGCGGTTGTGGTGCTGCCTGTTCCGCCGGTGCCACCGGTCGAGGAACTGGTGCCGGGGGTTGATGTCGAGCTTCCGCTATTGGAGCTGCTGTCATCTCCGCAGGAGGCCAGAAGCCCGAGAAGAGCAACGACCGGTACGATTTTCTTCAGCATGTGTATCCTCCTTTTATGCTCCGCACGTTTTTAGGTGCGTGAGCCTTTAAACCAGGAAAATGCCGCAGATCTTCGTCGCAAAGGCGGCATGTCCGCGACGTTTCCGTGGTTTAGCATAGCGCTTTCACGGGCGCGTTACCGCCTTTCAACCCTTCTGGCTCAGAATTGTTCCAGCAAAAGTGGAACCGATTTTGCGACCAAAAAACCGACGGGCTGACGATACCTGATGGCTTCATCAGGCGATTTTCAGGACATCAAGGCCTGACGCCCTCTCTCCAATGTGCATGGGACCACAGTATTTCCCCGGGCTGCTGCATAATATCTGCCTTACACCGGTTGGAGTTTGAGGTGAAAATTATGCAGCGGATATAAAGCGCTACAGTAAACCTGCTTGCGCCAAGTCGGTGCGCGGCGCTGTCGTGTGCGCTTGCGAGATGGATTGTGCGACTGCGAAAGGAATGATAGGTTTTTCAAGTGACGTTTTTCTCTATTTGACAAAAACGCTGATCCTGGATCTGCGACAAACTCTCTGAATGTTTGGCCAGTGCAGGGGAATGCGACAGGGAACTCATTCAGGACAAGATCGATGTTTCTACCTGCCGGCGCTTCCTATGAGGCTCTCTGTCATGCTTTTTCCTGGTCCATACCAGCTCGTTTCAACATGGGACGGGCCGTGTGCGACGAGTGGGCAGCCCGCGAGCCGGACCGGGTCTGTCTTGAGCATTTTTCACCTGACGGTGCGCATCGGACCTTAACCTATGGGGCGCTTGCTGCACGATCCAACGCATTCGCGGATGCTCTGAGCCAGCTCGGCATTGGTGCTGGGGAGCGGGTTGCCTTGCTCCTGCCGCAGGGGTTCGAGACAGTCATCGCCCATGTGGCGATTTACAAGCTTGGCGCGATCGCTCTGCCGCTGGCCTTGCTGTTTGGTGCCGATGCATTGGAATACCGGCTGAAGACGGCGGGCGCCTGCGCGGTCATCACCAATGATTTTGGTTTGTCGCGCCTGGAGCCGATCCGGGCCAGCCTGCCGGACCTTCGGCAGATTATTTCCATTGGCGAACCTTCGCCCGGCATCCTCTCCTTCGAAAACCTATGGCAGAGCGGTTCCACCTCTTTTGACGGGCCGCAGACCGGCGCTGATGATCCGGCGCTGATGATCTTTACCTCCGGCACAACAGGGGCACCGAAGGGCGCTTTGCATGGACATCGCGTGCTTGCCGGTCACATTCCAGGCTTCCAGCTTGCCCATGACGGTCTACCTCAGCCGGGGGACAGGATCTGGACGCCTTCGGACTGGGCCTGGGCTGGCGGGCTTTTGAATGTGCTGATGCCAGCCCTGATGCTGGGTGTTCCCGTCGTGTCGTCGCCTGCCCAGAAATTCGATCCCGCCATGGCCTTTCGCATCATGGCGGAGATGAAGGTGCGCAATGCCTTCATTCCGCCCACCGCCCTGCGGCTGCTCAAAACGGTGGACAATCCACGCCAGCATTATGATCTTGTGCTGCGTTCCATTGGTTCGGCAGGGGAATCTTTAGGCCGGGAAACCTATCAATGGGTCAAGACGGCGCTCGGCATCACCCCCAATGAATTCTATGGGCAGACCGAATGCAATTTCGTGCTGTCATCGGCGGCCCGGCTGGGCGTCACCAAGGCAGGCGCCATCGGCAAGCCGGTGCCGGGCCACCGCGTGGCAATTATCGATGACAAGGGCAGGGAACTGCCAGTCGGCAAGGTCGGACAGGTGGCGATTGCCCGGCCCGATCCGGTGATGTTCCTGGAATATTGGAATGATCCGCAGGCGACCCGCCAGAAATTCATCGGCGATTGGATGCTGACCGGTGATCTCGGGCGCCAGGACAGCGAGGGCTATGTGGAGTTTTTCGGTCGCGACGACGATGTGATTACGTCATCCGGCTACCGTATCGGCCCGGCGGAAATCGAGGATTGTCTGGTTGGCCATCCGGCTGTGCGCCTGGCGGCGGCGGTGGGCAAGCCCGATCCGATACGAACTGAAATCGTCAAGGCCTATGTGGTGCTCGCGCCGGGGTTTCAGGCTGGACCGGCCCTGGCCCGTGACATTGCCGATTGGGTGAAGCAGCGGCTGTCCATGCACGAATATCCGCGTGAAGTGGAGTTTATCGCCGATATGCCGCTGACCACCAGCGGCAAGGTGATCCGCCGCCTGCTGCGTGAGCGCGATGAACCGCAACAGGCACAGCCGGGCATGATGACGGGCTGATATTTCGCAATATCAGCTGTCTTTTTGCCGTCTGCCCAGCACTTTGTCACGCAGGATGCGGGCAATATTGCGGGTGTTGCGATAGAGATGCAATTGCGCCGCCACCTGGCGGACGTCGCGGTCAGCATTGCGCTTCAGGCCGATGACCATGGTTCCCATGTCTTCCCGCTCCCGCCAGAGCCTGCTCATCACCGGGTGATCGGGCATGGCGCAGGAATCGGTGCGCAGAATATTGGCATCGTCCAGATGCCATTCCGTCAATCGAGCCACCAGAAGCTTGCCCGGCGAATATCGTGCATAGCGCTCATCATAGGCAGTCTTCCACGTATAGGCTTCAGCACCCATAATGAAGACGACCATGGAGGCAATGGCCTTTCCATCGAGATCGAGCGTATGGATGCGGACCGAATCGCGCTCGGCCAGGTTGGTCATCGCCTCACGGGCAAAGGCGGCTCGCAGCCGGTCCATGACAAGGGCGCTGCGCTTGCGGCCTTTCCAGCCGCTGGCTTCGAGTGCCAGGAATTCCTCCATACGCACATGCAGATCCTGCGGCTGGCGGGCGACAGAATAGGTCAATTCGCCCTGCTGACCCAGCAGGCGCATCTGCCGGCGCATTTCGCGCCAGTGAGACTTGCCGATGGCTTGGCGAAGATAGGTTTCTCCATCCTCCAGGCTTTCGAGCATTGGGCGTTGGTAAGGATTTGTTACGGTCAGCGGCAGGTCACGGCTGATCGCCACGGCCCTTAGCAGTTTTGTGACCGGCCCATCCATTCGCAGATCCGGCAGGACCAGAACGGAGGGCAATTTGGCTTTTGGATCGCTTAGTCCCTCGAAAAGGTTGTCGAGCGTTTCCACCGCATCCTCAGCATCGACCAGAGGCGTGCCAAGCGGGCCGAAGGGGTTGGACCAGACGCGAACAATGGATGGACCGACTGCAAATCCCGGTTTTTCCACGGAGAAAGGCATCAGCAACCGGATCCGGCTACGGCCCTGCCGCTCGTCGCGGATCAGTGCCATGCGCACTTCACGCTCGTCCAGACGGGGGATGGCGGGGGCCAGAAACCGGGCCGAGAAGAAGACATTCTGCTCCAGCGCCCGGTTTGTCAGATAGTCCATTTCCTGTTCAAGGTCGTAGCTGGTCTGGCGCGGATAAAGCCAAAGATCGCGGCCAGGGCGTCCAACGGCAATCTGGCCATCGGCGGGCGGACGATTGACCGGTGCAGACACGGTATGCAGAATCGGGCGCTCGGTGCTCGTTTCCCGGCTGGTCTCGTCGGTTACCGGTAAAGTGTTCATATCCTACAACCTGGTTCGCTTCATGCGTGCCTGTCTTGCTTCATACGAGACAATGGGTCGGCAAAGGCAAATAAGACAATGCCAAGCGCATAGCGCACGGCAATGTGTAACAAGATCGCTTCCACCAACATTGCCGAGGCGGCAGCCGTTGCCGCGCCGGTGAGGCCATAAAGCGGAATTAGAGTCACATTCAGCCCGATATTAGATGCTAAAGCAATCACATATAGTAGCACACACAATTTTTGTCGCCCCGCCATGGTCAGGAGCATCTCACCGGGGCCGATCAGCGCCTTGGTAAGTGCACCGGCAAACAGAATGGCCATCAACGGATAGCCTGCCGTGAAATTCGGGCCGAACAGACCGAGCAAGACTTCGCCTGCTGCCAGAACCAGTAGACCGATGATCAGCGACGGCCAGAAGCACCAGCGGGCCATTCTGCCGGCAAACAGGGCCAGCGGTCTGATATCATCTTCGTTCATCAGTGCTGAAAAGCGTGGTCCGGCGGCGGCCTTGACCGCGAAATAGACGAATTGCACCAGGGCCATGGTTTTTGCTGCGGCAAAATAGATCCCGACCTGGTCGGGGGGCAGGTAAAGCCCGACCACCATGACGTCGGAATTGGTCAGCAGAAACAGGAAGCCCTCGATCAGGAAAATCGGGATAGCAACGCGAAACCAGACCATGAAATCGATCCTGCGAGGTCCCCGCAGATATTTACGCCGCAGGCGCCAGTGAATGGTGGCGAACTGGCTGAGCGTCGTGACATAGGTGGCGGCAAGGGCCGCCTGCATGGCGGTGGTTGCAGTGCGTGGCGCACCCAGCATGATGGCCAGCAGCATGAAGGCCAGGATCAGCACTGGCCTGACGATATAGGTGGGGCTGAGGGCGGCAACAGGCCAGCTATTGGCTCGAGCCGTCCCGTCGAGCACATCGCCAAGCGCAATCATCGGCAGTGCGAACAGGCCGAGAAACAGGGGCGTCAGATAGTAGCCGGCAATCCGATCTCCAAACAGATTCAACAGGATAAGACCGGTTACAGTCAGACAGCTGGCGAGGCCAAGAGCGAAGATCCGGATGGTGACGGTGATGCCACGGATTTCAGGAATTTCATCTCGAGCGTGATATTGCGGCAGAAAGCGGATGACGGTCGAATGAAAGCCCAGGCAGGATAGATTGCCGAACAGCACGACCAAGACCCAGACGAAAACGAAAATACCATATTCGAAATCGCCCATCAGCCGGGCCTGGACGATCTGCGAGAAAAAGGCAATCGCTGCGCTGACGATGCGGATGGCAAAGGCGATCAGCGCCATGCGCTGGGCGCGGGCCACATCGTCGTGAGCGGACAAGGCGGCGACGATCCTGCGCAGCGGGCCATGCAGCCGTGCTGGCAGGAGATGTTCCACCCTCTGGATAACCGCCATGATAAACACGCAACACTCACAGGCACATATGCGACAGGGCATTCAGTCTTGGCAGCTTAGGGTTAACAAAAGCCTGCCCGTCAGTGTCTGAATAGCCTATGCCTGGGAGAAATCGGCCAACGCATCTGGCTGGCCGATTTTGATTGTCTTATGCCAGCCTTATCTTACGCCAACAGGGCGCCGTGGCAGTGCTTGAAGCGCTTGCCGGAGCCGCAAGGACACATTTCGTTGCGTCCAACCTTGCCCCAGGTCGAGGGATCGGCGGGATTGCGGTTCTCAGGCGTGACGACGCCGTCTGCGGCGGCAAATTCATCCTGGCCGGTCTGCGGATCCTCGTGGTGACCATGCATGATCGGCAGGGTCGGCTCCGGGGGAGCTTCACGGACGATTTCCACCCGCATCATCTGGGCGGTGACGCCTTCACGCATATTGGCGAGCAGCGCCTGGAACAGTTCGAACGCTTCCGCCTTGTATTCCTGCAAGGGATCGCGCTGGGCATAGCCACGGAAACCCACCACCGAACGCAGGTGGTCGAGGTTGACGATATGCTCGCGCCACAGGTTATCGATGGTCTGCAACAGCACCGACCGTTCGATATAAGCCATGATTTCCGGGCCGAAGCGCTCGGTCTTCTCAGCCATCACCTCGTCAGCGGCTTTCTTGACCCGTTCAACGATATCGTCTTCGGCAATGCCTTCTTCCTGCGCCCAATCCTCGATGGGAAGGTCGAGGTTGAGGATTCCGGTCATCGCCGTCTTCAGGCCAGCCACATCCCATTGTTCGGCATAGGCCTTTTCCGGGATATGGGTGCGCACGATGGTGTCGATCAGCTCGTGGCGCATGTCGTCGATGGTTTCGGTCAGGTCTTCGGCATCCATCAGCTCGACGCGCTGTTCGAAAATCACCTTGCGCTGGTCGTTCAGCACGTCGTCATATTTCAACAGGTTCTTGCGGATGTCGAAATTGCGTGCCTCGACCTTTTTCTGGGCCCGTTCCAGCGCCTTGTTGATCCAGGGGTGGACGATGGCTTCGCCTTCCTTCAGGCCCAGCTTCTGGAGCATGCTGTCCATGCGGTCGGAACCGAAAATCCGCATCAGGTCGTCCTGAAGCGACAAGTAGAATTTCGAGCGGCCCGGGTCGCCCTGGCGGCCGGAACGGCCACGCAGCTGGTTATCGATGCGCCGGCTTTCATGGCGCTCGGTGGCGATCACATAGAGGCCGCCTGCGGCCAGCGCCTTTTCCTTCAGGGCTTTGACTTCCTCGCGGATCGCCTGTTCCTTGGCATCGCGTTCGGGGCCAGGCTCCATGCCTTCCAGATCGCGCTCAAGCCGCATGTCGATATTGCCGCCAAGCTGGATGTCGGTACCGCGACCGGCCATGTTGGTGGCAATGGTAACGGCGCCCGGCACACCGGCCTGGGAGACGATGTAGGCTTCCTGCTCGTGGTAGCGGGCATTCAGCACGCTGAAATCGGTAAATCCGCTCTGGCGCAGCATAGTGGCCAGCAGTTCGGACTTTTCAATCGACGTCGTACCGACCAGGACCGGCTGATTGCGGGATGCGGAGGCCTTGATTTCCTCGATGATTGCCTTGAACTTTTCCTCAAAGGTCCGGTAGACCTCATCATCCTCGTCGATACGCAGGATCGGCAGGTTGGTCGGCACTTCGATGACGCTGAGGCCGTAGATGTCCTGGAATTCCTCGGCTTCGGTATTGGCCGTACCGGTCATCCCGGCAAGCTTGGAATACATCCGGAAATAATTCTGGAAGGTAATCGAGGCCAGGGTCTGGTTTTCCGGCTGGATCGTTACCTTTTCCTTGGCTTCCAGCGCCTGGTGCTGGCCTTCCGAATAACGGCGGCCTGGCATCATCCGGCCTGTGAACTCGTCGATAATGACGATTTCGTCATTGCGGACGATATAATCCTTGTCGCGCTGGAACAGCTTGTGGGCCTTCAGCGCATTGTTGATATGATGGACGATGGCGACATTTTCGACGTCGTAGAGAGAGACACCCTTCAGCAGGCCAGCGTCTTTCAGCAGGTTTTCCAGCTTTTCGGTACCGACTTCGGAGAAATTGGCCGATTTCTGCTTCTCGTCGATCTCGTAGTCTTCGGCGCTCAGCATCGGAATGAAGGCGTCGATGGTGGTGTAGAGATCAGAGCGGTCGTCGAGCGGTCCGGAAATGATCAGCGGCGTGCGTGCCTCATCGACCAGGATCGAATCCACTTCATCGACGATTGCGTAATTATGGCCGCGCTGCACCATCTGGCCGCGCTCATATTTCATGTTATCGCGCAGGTAGTCGAAGCCAAGCTCGTTATTGGTGGCATAGGTGATGTCGCAGCCATAGGCCTCGCGGCGCTCATCGTCGTTCATGCCATGCACGATGACGCCGGTGGTCAGGCCGAGGAAGCTGTAGAGCTTGGCCATGATGGCGGCGTCGCGGCTGGCGAGATAATCATTGACCGTCACCACATGCACGCCCTTGCCGGACAGTGCGTTGAGATAGACGGCGAGCGTTGCCACCAGCGTCTTGCCTTCGCCGGTCTTCATTTCGGCAATGGCATTTTCGTGCAGGATCATGCCGCCGATCAGCTGCACATCGAAAGGCCGCATGCCGAGCGCCCGGCGCGATGCTTCGCGCGCCACGGCAAAGGCCGGGATCAGAATGTCGTCGAGCGTCTTGCCCTTGGCAAGCTCACCCTTGAATTCCTCGGTCTTTGCGGCCAGCTCGGCATCACTCAATGCCTTTATGCTGTCCTCCAGCGCGTTGATGGCGGCCACGCGAGGCTTGTTCCCCCGGATGCGGCGTTCATTCGAGGAGCCGAAAATTTTGCGGGCGATCCCACCAAGACTGACCATGTCCATGGTCCTTTCTGAATTCCGTCACGAGGTTGAAACCGAAGCCCCGGGTCTACTCCCGGTCGCTCACGGCCACATGACAGTGGAGATTGGCGTACCGCCTCCGGAAACTGCTCTGGACGCGGAGTTGCGTGACAGATAAGAGGGGGGTCGAATTATGTCAACGGGACAGCATGCACCACAAGTGCCACAATCGCGTGGTTTAGGGTGTTTTTGACCCGATTGACAGTCGCAATCGGCCTCTTTATCGAAGGGTTATTAAATGCTGCGTTCTCACAAACTCGTCCTGGCGGCCTGTGCCGCCCTTGTGGCGCTGTCTTCCTACGCCCATGCCGACGATGCTGTCGTTGCCAAGGTCGGCACTCTGGAAATCCACCAGTCCGAGCTGGATCTGGCGATTGCCAACCTCGATCCCCAGTTTGCCCAGATGCCGGATGACCAGAAAAAGGTTGCGGCTTTGTCCGGCGCCATCGATGTCAAGCTGCTGGCCGGCAGCGCCATTGGCGAAAAAATGCAGGACGATCCGGCCTACAAGCAGCGCATGGCTTTCATTGCCGACCGCGAATTGCACAATGCCTATTTCAAGAAGCATGTCGTGGACGTGACGACCGATGAGGAAGTCAAGGCGCGCTACGAGAAGGAAATCGCTGCTCTGCCGAAGGAGCAGGAAATTCACGCCCGTCACATTCTGGTGAAGACCGAGGATGAAGCCAAGGATGTGATCAAGCAGCTGGATGGCGGCAAGGATTTTGCCGAACTGGCCAAGGAAAAATCGACCGATTCCAGCGGATCGGACGGCGGTGACCTCGGTTTCTTCTCCAAGGGCCGCATGGTGCCTGAATTTGAAGAAGCTGCCTTTGCCCTGAAGCCCGGCACCTATACCAAGACCCCGGTCAAGAGCCAGTTCGGCTTCCACGTCATCAAGGTCGAAGAGATCCGCGACGCGGCTCCGCCGAAGTTCGAAGATGTGCAGCAGCAGGTTCGCCAGCTGGTGATGCGTGACAAGTATCTGGCCCTGCTGGAAAAGGCCAAGACCTCTGAAAAGGTCGAGATCGTCGATCCGGCTCTGAAGAAGGGCTATGAGGATATCAGCAAGCAGCAGGCCGATCCGGACGCTGCTCCAAAGCCATAAGCATTAGCTGGCCGCGCTGCACAGGGTGTGCAACGCGGCCATCACGTTTCTATCCTTGTCTTTTCCGGGGCCGTTTCCAGCTATGTCAGCCAGTGTTTCTCCTCTTGCGCCGAAATCTTTTGCCGACATGCCCGCGCTCCGCGGCGTCTCCATGGCAACAGCTGCTGCGGGCATCAAATACAAAAACCGTACCGATGTGCTGTTGATGGTGTTTGACCGTCCAGCCAGCGTTGCGGGGGTCTTCACCCGCTCCAAATGCCCATCTGCACCGGTGGATTTCTGCCGGAAAAACCTCGCCCATGGTGTGGCACGCGGCGTGGTGGTCAATTCCGGCAATGCCAATGCCTTTACCGGCACCAAGGGCCGGGCTGCGACCGAGCTGACGGCCAAGTCGGCGGCATCGGCGCTCAAATGCGATGAACATGAAATTTATCTGGCCTCGACTGGCGTGATCGGCGAGCCTTTGGATGCGACGAAATTTGCTGGTGTGCTTGATGATATGGCCTGCGACGCCAAGGGCGATTTCTGGCTGGAAGCCGCTAAGGCGATCATGACAACGGATACTTATCCGAAGGTCGCGACCCGCAGCACTGAGATCGGCGGCGTCAAGGTGACGATCAACGGCATTGCCAAGGGTGCGGGCATGATCGCGCCTGATATGGCGACCATGCTGTCCTTCATCGTCACTGATGCCGATATCGCGCCCGTTGCCTTGCAGGCATTGCTGTCGGCGGGTGTCGGCCCAAGCTTTAATTCCGTGACGGTCGATAGTGATACTTCGACCTCCGACACGTTGATGCTGTTTGCGACCGGGGCTGCGGCCAGTGACGGCCAGCAGCGTGTTGAGACTGCCGACGACGCGCGTCTCGACGGGTTCCGGGCAGCGCTCAACGATCTCTTGAAGGATCTGGCCCTCCAGGTGGTGCGTGATGGCGAAGGTGCGCGCAAGATGGTGGAAGTCACCGTCAAGGGCGCCGAAAGCGACGCCGCTGCCAAGGTCATTGCCCTTTCGATTGCCAATTCGCCCTTGGTGAAGACGGCGGTTGCTGGCGAAGACGCCAATTGGGGCCGGGTGGTTATGGCTGTCGGCAAGGCGGGCGAACTGGCTGACCGTGATCGTCTGGCCATTTGGTTCGGCGACGTGCGCGTTGCTGTTAACGGTGAGCGCGATCCGGATTATTCTGAAGCGGCAGCCACAGCAGTGATGCAGGGCCAAGACATTCCGGTCACGGTCGAGCTTGGGCTTGGGTCGGGGACAGCCACGGTCTGGACCTGCGATCTCACCAAGGAATATGTGGCCATCAACGGGGATTACCGGAGCTGATGGCGGTGGATCAGTCACCACACGCGCCGAACCTGCCGCAGGTCCGCAGGCTGGAAGCCGTCAGCTTTCGCGCCTGGCCCGCAGCCTCGGTTCAATATGACGGCAGCTGGCAGGTCCGGCTGACAGGCGGCCATCCGTCGAAGCGGGTCAATTGCGTGGTGGCGCTGGACCGCTCCGATATCCGCGATATCCGTCTGCGGCTGGAAAAGGCGGAGCGTAAATTCGAATCCTATGGCCGGCCCATGGTGTTTCGCGAAACGCCGCTGGCGCCGCCGCAAGTGATCGATGTGCTGCGCGAGGATGGCTGGACCCGGTTTGACGAAAGCCTGGTCATGGCGCTCGATCTGGCCGAGCTTTGCGATCTCGATGTGATGGACCACCTGCCGACCCAGGATATCGGTCGTTTCGTCGATGCCAGTCTGGCGCTGCGCAATGAGGATGCCGCGTCGAAGCCAGCTCTTGCCGAATTGATCAGCAATATCAAGCCGCCGCTTGGCCTGTTTCTGATCGAGGTGCCTGACAATGGCCCGGTAGCGGCTGCCATTTGCGTGCAAGACAATGATCTTGCCGGATTGTTGCAGCTTGCCGTGGGTGAAGCCTATCGGGGCAAGGGAACCGGTCTCGAACTGACCTATGCGGCCCTGCGCTGGGCACGGATCCGGGGAGCGAAAAGCGCCTGGCTCCAGGTGCAGGCCGATAACGGCCCGGCGCTTTCGCTCTATCAAAAGCTCGGCTTCAAGGAAGCCTACCGCTATTGCTACTGGCGTCACGAAACCGCCGCCAAGGCAGAGGGTGAAGAATGACAGCGCCAGTACCAGTGCTTCGGCCCATTCTTCTGGTTGCCGCCTGCGCTCTGCTGGACAGCGACGGACGCATTCTGCTGGCGCAAAGGCCGGAAGGAAAATCGCTGGCCGGGCTCTGGGAATTTCCCGGCGGCAAGGTCGAAACCGGCGAAACACCAGAGGAAACCCTGGTTCGTGAGCTGGAGGAAGAGCTTGGCATTGCCACGAAAATTCCCTGTCTCGCGCCGCTGACCTTTGCCAGTCATACCTATGAAACATTTCATCTGCTGATGCCGCTCTATGTCTGCCGTCGCTATGAGGGCATGCCGCAGGGGCGGGAAGGCCAGGCTATCAAATGGGTCAAGCCCCGCGATCTGCGGTCCTATCCGATGCCGCCAGCCGATGAGCCGTTGATCCCATTCCTGCTGGATTTGCTATAGGCTTTGCCTTTAGAGCTTGTCAGGACAACCGGAATCCGAGTCCGATTTCAGCAATTATCCAGCAGATTTGCCCTTTGGGCCGGTGTGAAATGCCGGGATAAGCCCACCAGATGGGCCATTGCTCACCGGTTTTTATCGGCGATTAATAGAAAGTTAATCCTCAAACCGGCATTATTCCCTCATCATGCACAGGCGCTTCGTGCATCGTCTTATGTGCGTTGGGCGTCGGATGGCATGATCGCATGGGGCGCGGTATCGTTCGATAAAAAATAACGCAGTGATCTCAGGGCTTTACGGTTCTATCGTGCAGGGTTTCACCTGCTGCGGTGTATTGATGTCGAGACCCTCTTGGGCGCGATATCAAGAATCGAATCGGGTCATGGGGTGAGCAACAGGGGCTTTGCATTGTCAGTGATGCAAAACCTCCTGATCTATCTGGTCGATTGTGGGGCAATCGTCCGGCGGGCCATGGTCCGGGAAGAAGCCCTTTGGATTTTGTGAGGTTTGCGATGACGCAGAAGGATTTCGGAAAGGGCGGACGGCAGTCGCGACGTGCGACTTCCAGGTCCGGCAGAGTTGGCGTTGTCAATCTTGCCTTGCTGTTTGCCGTCACGGCTGTTGCGGTATCGCTGGTGCTGACGCCGATGCTCGCAGACAAGACCACGTCCGGCCAATTGGCCGCACGACCCGCTGATGTCGATCGGATGAGCACCGGCTCCATTCCCGGCGAGCGCGACGCTGGAAAGCGCTATACGATCCGGCGCAGCGTCTTGCAGGAGACGCCCGGTTCCGTCTGTATCGTCAATCCCGGTAATGGGGATGCCTGCTGATAACCCGTGATGGTATGGGCTACTGCATAATTCTTTAAACCGGAATCGGTTTAAAGAGAAAATTATGCAGCAGATATAAATCGCTACAGCGAACCTTTGTGCGCCATATATGACGCACGGCGCTGTAGGCGGTTTTGAAACCGGAAATATTTGAAAACAAACAGACAGAGCGTTTTGGGATGACAAAACGTTCGCTTCGATCACCCATGCGGGGGCGCATGGTTTTAGGCTAGGGGTATGATGGGGCTTTTACGCCGGTTTTCCGGCTTGTCGGCGATTTTTCGCCAAACGTCTGGTGCAACTGCAATCGAGTATAGCCTGATCGCCGGGTTGATCGCGGTGACGCTTTATCTGGCGCTTGGCGTTTATTACGAAGCGCTGGACAGGCTGTTTGATTCCATTATTGCTGCCATGCCGCAAGCCTGATCGGCGGCGCTTTCAGGCTTGCGAAAAACACTTGAATGATCCTTTACGGCTTGCCGCTACGGGTTTCCGCCCAGTGCGTCGGCGAGGCGAATTTTTGCAGATCCCGGCTTGAGCGGTTTGGGCTGGCTTTCATGCGGGGCCCAGCCTGACATGTAGATGATCGAGAAACTGGCGCGAATGCGGCCATCGGCATCGCTATAGCGTTCGGCATAAAGTTCGGCGGCGCGCAGGAAAAATTGCCGTGTCAGCGGTTTGCGGCTGCGGGCGGCCAGCGGATTGGCCATGCCCATGGCTTTGAGATCGCGCATCAGCGCCAGAATTCCATCATATCGCACCGTATAGGTCTCGACATCGACGACCGGAAGGGCAAAGCCCGCCCGCTGCAACAATGCGCCCATATCGCGCACATCGGCAAAGGGCATGATGCGGGGGCTTGCTCCGCCGCTGATCTCGATCTCGGTCGTCAACAGCACATCGCGCAATTCGCCAAGCGTTCCGGCTCCGGGCAAGGCTGCCAGCAACAGACCGTCAGGCTGGAGCGTCCGGCGCATCTGGATCAGCAGGCCCGGCATGTCATTGGCAAGATGCAGGGCAAGCGGCGAAAGCAGCAGATTGGCGCTTTGCTCGCCAAGTGGCAGATGCTCGATAGGGCCGGGGATCAGCGTTTCCCCCTGTCGGGCGAAGCGGCTGCTGGTTTCCACCCGCTGCAATTGGTCGATCCGTCCTGTTTCCAGACAGGCCCTCCCGACCCTGCCATCCATGCCATGCAATTCGACTGCCTTCTCAAACCGGCGCTCGACCACGGCCAGTCGCTCGGTCAGTTCTTGCGCGACGATATCCAGCAGGAAACCGGCTCCGGTATCACCTGCGCCGAAAGCACGCTCGCGGTTGCGGACGACGAGATCAGGATCGAATAGCGGCTCCATGGGAACCTCCCGTTGTTGTTCTTCGAGAAACCAAGTGCCTACTGCATAATTGCGGCAATCGAAATCGATTTGCGTAGAAAATTATGCAACGGGGATCACGCAGTCGCATGTTTACCCCAGGAATACGGGTTCTGGACGGGTCTTTGCTGAGCATGCTTTCAAGCGGCTTGAATTCATTTGTGATTCGGATGCAATATGTGTTTTCTTCTCCTTTGTGGTGTGTTCATCCGGCTTGGATGAGATCGACTAGGGTATACCGCCGGGGATGCGGGCCAAAGGAGGCGGCATGGCACATATCCGGCAGGCCAACGACAGCATTGTGGCCCTGGCGCATCGCGGTTTTCGGGGGACGCAAACGCTTGGCCGGTCGCTGCGCGATCTGGTCTATCCCCCCGGCTGCGCCACCTGCGGTCTGCCGGTTGCCAAGGCTGGCAGCCTGTGTTCCGATTGCTGGTGTTCGGTGCGGTTCATCGAGCGGCCCTATTGCGAAATTCTCGGTCTGCCTTTCGGTTTTGATCCAGGCCAGGCCAGGGCATGGTCTGCGCCGAAGCCATTGCCAATCCTCCGGTTTTCGACCGGCTGCGAGCTGCCGCTGTGCATGATGGCGCGGCACGCGATCTGGTCCATCGGCTGAAATATGGCGACAGGACCGATCTGGCGCCGATGATGGCGCATTGGATGATCCGGGCTGGTGGCCAGGAACTGCTCCGGGCCGATGCAATCCTGCCGGTGCCGCTGCATCGCTGGCGGTTGTTTTCGCGCCAATATAACCAGTCAGCGGAACTCGGTCGGGCGCTGGCCGGGCTGTCAGATAAGCCTTTCCTGCCGGGGGTTCTGACGCGGGTGAAACGGACACAAAAGCAGGTCGGGCTGACGGAAAAGGCTCGGGCAGACAATGTTCGCGGGGCTTTCAAAGTGGCGGAAAACCGCCGCGATCAGGTGTTTGGCCGTCATCTGGTGCTAGTCGACGATGTCTACACGACAGGGGCCACAGTCAGTGCCGCCACCCGTGCGCTGAAGCGGGCGGGGGCAGTGGAAGTCACGGTCTTGACCTTTGCAATGGCGCTTGTAACACCTATATGAGGTTACAATACTGATAGACATTATTTCATCAACAATGAACCGGAGACGAGCATGGCGTCCGTGATCATCTACACGCGGAAATACTGTGAATATTGCGCTCGCGCCAAGGCGCTTCTGACCACCAAGGGTGTTGCTTTCACCGAGGTCGATGCCACAGGCAATGCGGCACTGCGCCAGGAAATGGTCGACAAATCCGGTCGTAACACCTTTCCGCAAATCTTCATCGACGCCACCCATGTCGGCGGTTGCGATGATCTGCATGCGCTGGAACGGGCCGGAAAGCTTGATCCGATGCTGGCGGCCTGAGGATAGATCATGACCATTGCGGTTGCAGCCCTGCAAATGTGCTCAGGCACCGATCTTGAGAAGAATGCCGCTACCATGGCGCGTTTGGTGCGCCAGGCAGCAGCAGCAGGGGCGATCTATGTCCAGACCCCGGAAATGACCGGGGCCTTGCAGCGTAACAGGGACGCTTTGCGGGCCATGTTGCGCGATGACGAAAATGACTTGATTGCCGTGACGGCGGCTGAGCTGGCTGCGGAACTGAAGATCCATGTCCATGTCGGCTCGACGGCGATTGCCCGTGCCGATGGGATGATTGCCAATCGCGGTCTGTTGTTCGGGCCGAATGGTCGGCGGATCTGCACCTATGACAAGATCCATATGTTTGACGTGGATCTGGACAATGGTGAAAGCTGGCGGGAAAGTGCCGCTTATGCGCCCGGCAAGAACGCTTGCGTGGCTGATTTGCCCTTCGCCAAACTCGGCTTTGCGATTTGCTACGATGTGCGGTTTCCCTCGCTGTTTCGCACCGAAGCCATGGCGGGTGCCGACATTCTGACGGTGCCGGCGGCTTTCACCCGGCAGACCGGCGAGGCGCATTGGCATATCCTGCTCAGGGCGCGGGCCATCGAGAATGGTGCGTTCGTCATTGCCGCCGCCCAGGGCGGCACCCATGAGGACGGACGCGAAACCTATGGCCATTCGCTGATCATCGATCCCTGGGGAAAAATCCTGGCGGAAGGCCCGGCTGCGGGCGAGGCCGTGGTGATGGCCGAGATCGATCTTGATGCCGTCAAAGCGGCGCGGATGAAGATCCCCAACCTCAAAAATGGCCGTGATTTCAATCTCGACATGGTTCCAACGCTCGCCAAGGGAGGGCAGACGGTTTGATCCGCTATTCCCTCATCTGCGATCAGGCCCATGAATTTGAGGGCTGGTTTGCGCAAAGCGATGATTTCGACCGCCAGAAAGCCAGCGGCTTTTTGACTTGCCCGGTCTGTGCTTCCGCCTCCATTTCCAAAAGCCTGATGGCGCCGATGGTGTCGACGGCGCGGGGCAAAGAAGAACGCCAGAAGGTCGCCTATGACGCTGCCCAGCGTGAAGCCTTCCTGAAGTTGAAGGAGGTGGTTGCGACCGTCAGGGCCAATAGCGAAGATGTCGGTGAGCGGTTTCCCGAAGAGGCCCGCAAGATCCATTACGGTGAGGCTGATGCCCGGGGGATTATTGGCAATGCCAGCCCCGACGAGGCGCGCGCCCTGATCGAGGAAGGGATCGAAATTGCGCCTCTGCCGGTTCTGCCTGACGATGTGAATTGAGCATGTCATCCACCCATCATCTCGCGCTCTATAATTTCGGCCTGCATGTCGCGCCATCTGGAGATCCGATCATTCAGGGCTTTGTTGACCGCGAGCCCCTCAATTTTGAAGCCGCTACGCGCTCCACGGGTTTTATCGGTCGTTCGGGTTATGAGGGCGAACCGGGGCCGGAAAGCTGGGGCGTGCAGGTGTTTCCGCGTTTTATGGACGGTAGCGGCTTTACCTCCGGTCCATCGTCTCTTTCGCTCTGGCAAGACCCGGAGACGCTGATGGCCTTCACCTATAATGGGGTCCATGCCGACGCCCTGAAACACGCTCGCCACTGGAATGTGAAGCAGACCTGGCCATCTTTGGTGCTGTGGTGGGTGCCTGCAGGCAGCAGGCCGCAATGGTCGGAGGGGGTGGAAAGGCTCGAGCATCTCGCCGATCACGGCCCGACGCCCTTCGGTTTCACGTTCAAGCAGGCTTTCGCTGAGGATGGTACGCCCTATCACCTTGATCGAGCGCGGATAAAGCAGCTTGCCAGCGACAATTGCTCTCGTCAGCAAGACTTGCTGGAACGTCTCGTCTCAATGCCGGTATGAGATGGGCCGGTCTGAGATGGTTCACTCTGGGGTGGACGTCGGCCTGCGGGTCAGCATCATGTAATTGACATCGGTGTCGGTAGACAGATTCCACTGATTCTGGAACGGGTTGAAGAATACGCCGACAGTCTCAGACACGTTCATGCCTGCGCCGAGGATTGGTTTTTCCAATTCTTCTGGGCGTACCAGTTTTTCATATTGATGGGTGCCCCGCGGCAGCCAGCGCAGAACGTATTCGCAGGCGCCGATGGCGAGAGCGGCAGCCTTCAGGGTGCGATTGATGGTGGAAATCAGCATGATTCCGCCGGGTCGCACCATGGAGGCGCAGGTGGAGATGAAATACTCGACATCGGCCACATGCTCGACGACTTCCATGTTCAGGACGATATCGAAGCTTTCGCCAGCAGCGGCGAGGGCCTCGGCGGTGACGGCCCGGTAATCCACGCTTACGCCGGTCTGGGCGGCATGGGTCTGGGCAATGCCGATATTCTTGGCTGACGCATCGGCGCCCAGCACGTCGGCACCCATGCGGGCAATGGGTTCCGATAGCAAGCCGCCGCCACAGCCGATATCGAGAACCCGCAGGCCCGATAGCGGCTGATTGGAGCGTGGATCGCGCTGATAGTTCTCGCAGGCCTTGTCGCGGATATAGGCAAGACGCACCGGATTGATCTTGTGCAGCGGCTTGAATTTGCCGGTCGGGTCCCACCATTCGGCAGCCATGGCAGAAAAGCGGTCGACCTCGGCCTGATCGATGGTGCTCTTGGCGGTCTCGCTCATCGGGTTCTCCTGACTGGGCTGCATTCCATAGCTTTGTTGATCCGGGCGGATATCTCAAGGCTCACTACCGCGTTTTACGCTGCCGCGCCATCCTTGAGGCGCAGCCGCTTCGCCGTCTCTTGCGTGAGGTCGGACGATTCAGGCTTAAAGTCAACAGTGAGCGACACTTTGTCATCTCTATAAAAATGGGGTCATCTCCATGACATTGCCCGCTCCTAAAATACGCTGCCTCAAAAAAGCCGGAGGACATTGCTTGACATAAGCGGGTCAAATGCGGGTGGGGCGCGGGGGGAACAAATTGCTCCTGATGGCGTTATCATGCCGCATGAACCCAATTCCAATTGGCGGGACAAGCCAAGGTCAGGGACGGCCAAGGAGATCAGATCGATGAAACCACTTTACCTGTCGGCCTTTGCAGGGCTGATGGCAGTTGCTTTGCCGGCTGCCGCTGAGGCGGCCCAGGCATTTGCGACGGCGAATGTTAACCTGCGGGCCGGGCCCAGCACACAATATCCCCCTGTTCTGGTCGTTCCAGCCGGTAATTCCGTGCGGATCTTTGGCTGCCTGTCTTCGGCCAATTGGTGCGATGTCGGTTATGCGGGCTATCGCGGCTGGATTTCCGGCAGCTATTTGCAGACCCAGTATTCCAACCGCCGGGTCTATGTGGATCCGGATTATTACCAGCCGCTCGGCATTCCGACCGTCACCTTCCAGGTCGATAATTATTGGGACCGCTATTATCGCGGCCGCGATTTCTATCGCGAGCGGGATCGCTGGCGCCGGGCGCCGCCACCGCCGCCGGTCTGGCGTCGCGATGGTCCACCGCCCCGCTTCATGGGTGGTGATGGCCCCCCGCCTCCCGGCGCACCTGACATGGATCGCCGTCGTGGACCTGATCCGAGGATGCAAGATCCGCGAATGGACGGCGACCGTGACCGGATGATGCGCGATGACCGGCAGAGGCCTCGCCCGGATGATCGTCGGCCAGATGACAGGCGACCAGATGACAGACGCCCGGACGACAGGCGTCCCGATAACAGAGGGCCGGATAACATGCGCCCCGGTGATATGCGTCCAGGCGATCAGCGTCGTGACCAGATGCAGCCGCCACAAGGCCAGCGTCCTGATCGGCCAGACCGCAACGCTCCGGATGGAAACCGTCCGCCTCCTCCGCCACCGCCGGGTCAGGCTGCCCCGCCTCCGCCGCCGCCGCCACCGGGTGCAGCCTGCGCGCCCAACACGCCGAATTGCCCGCCACGGTAATTGGCACGGACACGGGATACAGACATCGAAAAGGGCCGCTTTATGCGGCCCTTTTTCATGCGGTTAATTTAAAGCTTGTCGCGCACTCTATATGGTGTGCAAAGGTCATATGGTGCGCAAAGGTAGAGCAGGATGTGAGCGCCGGGCCTGCTTTATCAATCCAGCTTGCGGGTTTTCAGCCGATCCAGAAGCAATTTGGCCAGGGCTTCATAGTCGCCATCGAAATGGTGACCGCCTTCAAGCTTGACGACATCGACCTTCTTGGGGTCGAGCTTGTGGCAACCGTCATCTTCCTCGTCATCGGCGCCATACAGGCATTGCACCAGGCCTGCCGGCATTTTGGCGACTTCTTTGGTGGGGTCACCGCCAGCGCCGCTGCTTTTCGCACCCAGCCAGCCGGTTACGGAAATCTCGAAATCGGATGCCTGCGACATTGACAGGAGCGATACCTGGTTGATTTTCTGGCGGATATTGTCTGGCAGGAGATTATAGACCGGCGGGCTAATGTCCGCGCCGAAGGAGAAGCCGACCAGCATCACATGCTTGACTTTCCAGCGTTTGGTAAAGGCGGTGATGATGCGGGCGAGATCGTCCGCCGTTTCCTGCGGTTTGCGCTCCGACCAGAAATAACGCAGGGAATCAACGCCGACGACGGGCAGGCCTTCACTCTGGAAATAAGAGGCCATTTCGCTGTCAATATCGCGCCAGCCACCGTCGCCGGAATAGATGATCGCCATCGTATCGAAGGCGGGTTTGTCGACCTCCATCAACGTCAGCGGCAAGCCGAGAGGCGAGGCCTCCTTGGCGGTGGCCGCGATCATCACGTCAATGCCATCCGACAGGGTCTGGGCAGCGGGCTTCTGGCTGTCGGCCACGTCGATATCGGAATGATCCTTCAGGAGATCGGCCACATGGGCACGCCCGGCAGGATCGGCAGAGGGCGAAAACCGGACGCTTGCCGGATCGGGAAGCGCGCCGTCAGTCAATCCATAGACGATGCCGCCATTCTTTTCGGTCTTCACCGCCGGCGTGCAGAACTGCTCGGGCAGGGGAATGACCTCGCCGGGATCGACAGCCAGCGTTTCGCCGATGGTTGCATTAGGTGTCTGGGCCAGGATCGCCAGCGCCAGCGTGCCGCCTTCGCCGATGCCCGCCACCAGCGGCGGCAGGTAATCCGCACCGCCGACACGCCGCTGGATCTGATGGGACAGATCCTCGATGTCGGAAACGGTATAGATGCAATCGTCCTCATCGGATGACTTTAGATCGGCCTGCAGGGATTGCAGATAGCGCGGCGTATCGATGCCGACGACAATCGAGCCGTTACTGCGCAATCTTTCAGCCTCAGTCTTCATCTTGTCGCTCCAGCCGTCCTTGTCGGACAGTAGGAAAACGATGGATTTCGGTTTGTCGTCCGGCATGGCGATGACCGGATCAGGTATCGTGCCTGTTTCGTATTTTGAGTCCTCGGCCAGGGCTGGTTGCACGAAAACAGCCGTGGACGATGCCCATGCCAGAACGGCGGCGGCCAGACAATTACGGGCCAGACCGCCCTTGGTGAGACGAGAAGTTGACGATTTCATTTCTTTACCACGCCTTTCAGACCGCCACCGATCAGGAGAGTTGCGTCCAGGAGCGCGATGACCGGACTGAGGCCGCCTGACACGGCGAGATAGCGGGGTTGCCATTCGGGATGAAACTTTGTCTTGAAAGCCCGAAGCCCCTTGAAATTATAGAAGCGCTCACCATGCTCATAGAATGTGTTGGCAATGCGATCCCAGACCGGGGCCACATCGCGTCTCGACAGGCCTGATAGGGGCGCCATGCCAAGGTTGAAATGTCCGTAACCTTCGCTGCGCAGATGGGTCAGCAGGCTGACGAACAGATAGTCCATCGATCCCTTCGGTGCCTCTGGCGAAAAGCGCATCAGGTCGATGGATGACTCGGCCTTGGTTTCCGTCACCAGAATATTGGCAAAAGCGACGATCCGGCCTTCGAAACGCAGCACAATCACCGGCTGGCTCAGGATATAGTCATCGGTGAAGGCGCCGAGGGAAAAGCCCTTTTCCTTGGCGCGGTGCTGGGCAAGCCAGCCATCCGACACAGCGCGCAGATCCTCGAGAATTCCAGGCACGTCGGCGAGGGCGATGATTTCATAACTCAGCCCGTCGCGCTCGGCCTTGGCGGCGCTCTGGCGCAGATTGGCCCATTTCCCGCCCTTCAGGTCGAAGCGAGAGAGATCGACGACCGCCAGTTCTCCCAGTTTGAAGGCCTGCATGCCGGCATCGGCAATCGCCGGCAGCAGCACGGGCGAAGCCTGGTAGAAGACGGCCCGGCAGCCGGCCAGACGAGCCGATTCGACGAATTGCCAAACCAGTTCGTCGCGGGACTTTTTCGGCCCGACCGGATCGAGAAAGGCGATCCACGAGCGGCCCTGCTTGCCATACATCAGGAATGCCAGGCCATCCGGTGAAAACATCACGGCCTTGTCGCCGGTGCGCACCAGATTGCTATCGGCCACATCCGACTTGCTGAGAATGGTGACGGCCTTCTCGATATCTTCCGGGCTTGACGGCGTCACCGCGGGCGCTGCGGGGCGTAGTAGGCTGAAGACCGCCAGCGCTGACGAGAAGATCGTCAGGCCCAGCATGGCGCGCAGCGAACGCGGCGCTTCTTCCGAAAACTCGAATTCCCACCAGAGCGAACGGGTGTAATCGACATCGCGATAGACGAAGAACAGCATGAAGCAGGCAAAAATGCAGATCAGGGCGATGGCGGTCAGCCAGGACGAGGTCAGCACCTGGCGAAACAGAGAGGCGGGGCGAATGAACAGCCGCTTGCTGGCGAACAGGCCGATCAGCAGGATGGCCAGCGCCGAGGCTTCCAGCACCGCAAAGGCTTTCAGCAGCGACAGGACCAGGGCGGTCGATGCTCCGACCATCGCCGCCCACCACGCGCCGTCCAGCCGCTGGGCAAGGCCGCGCGCCGCGATGACCAGAAACAGCCCGAGCAGGCTGGTGAAGAAATGTGCGCCTTCCACCACGGGCAGCGGCACGATGTTTTGCAGGAATTCCAGATTGCTTTCCGGCGTCGGCGTGACGCTGGAGAAAATCAGCATGACGCCGAGAATAAAGGTTAGCGCGCCGAGAAGTGCAGGTGATATTCGGGCCGCCGTGCGCCCGACCCCAGCCAGCGCCGGGGTTTTGGAATAATGGCGCAGCTCGGTGATCGTCACCAATACGATGGCCAGAATCAGCGGCAAAACATAATAGATCAGGCGGTAGACCACCAGCGAGGCAAGCACCGCGTCGATATTGGTGGTCGGGCCAAGGGCAGCGATGATGACGGTTTCAAACACGCCGATACCGGCAGGCACGTGGCTGAGCACGCCGATCCCGATGGCAATGGAATAGATTGCAAAGAAGGCCGGCCAGGAAATGGCGGCCTGTTCGGGCAAGAGCGCATAGACGACCGAGGCGGAAAAGGCCAGATCAGCCACGGTGACCAGAAACTGCCGCGACAGGGTCGGGGTATCGGCCATCCGCAGGGTCACGCCGGCAAAGGTCAGGCTGCGGCGCTGGCCGATGACGATCAGCACGGCAAAGCCAAGGACGATGGCAATCGCCAATCCGCGCAGCCAGAGCGGGTTGATATTCAGCAGCGGCGCGATTTCCGACGACATCGGAATAAGCGATAGCGCGGTGACAGCGGCAAGCCCCAGGCTGAAGGACAGGGTGACGAAGGCGATGACACGACCGATTTCATCCGGGGCAAGGCCTGCCCGCGAATAGGCCCGGTAGCGGATCGCGCCACCCGACAGCATGCCGAAGCCCGCCGCATTGCCAACCGCATAGGCACTGAAGGCGGTCAGCGCCACTTCCGCCATCGGGCGTTTGCGGCCGATGAATTCCATGGCGTTCCAGTCGTAGAGACACAGTGACAGGAAGCTGAGCGCGGTAAACACCACTGCCAGCAGGATCTGGTCATACCCTGTGGTGGCCATGGCCGAGACGACGTCGTCATAGCTGACTTCTTCCGTCAGCCGGTAGATCGCCAGCGCCACGGCGGCGAAAATGACCAGCGTGAACACGGCGGCAATCGCCCTGCCATAATCGGCAAGGGCCGCCCGCCATCCGGACCTGGTCGGCGACTCCGCGCTTTCCTGGTTCTCGGATTGTATTTCGGCTGCCATGCGATCGTCCCTTTCATTGACTGCTTTTGACTGCCGTGACCGGTTCGCGGCAGCACTTTATATGTAGCGCCTATGCCCAGTTGGCATCCGCCGCATGAATTTCCCCTGAAACCCTGACAGGTTTAAGGAAATATGCGGTAAATCTTATACCAACTGCCATTAAAAATGGCAGTTGGTATTCCTTTTTCGAATATCTCAAGCCTTTGACGCATTTGAGATATTCGAAACTCGCTTAAGGCGAGGATGCGTTAGCATCTTCGAGCCTTGGTATTAACGGTATTGGACATGTTGCCGTTCTCTACTGAATTATCGCTGAATGGGGTATCCCAAATTCATGACAAAAACGTTTGCATAGAAAGCGGCACCGATGCCGCCTCAATGCAGTGAACTTGCCGTTGCACCTTGGCCCCGAATTGTCTAAAAGCCCGCCAGCCGCATTGTGAAATGCAGAGATTGGTTTCAGCCGGACATGTCCGGCACAGGTTTGAGGTCGAGACGGTCGGGCCATGGCGCGCATTGTGATGAAATTCGGCGGTACATCCGTCGCCAATCTTGAACGCATTCACAACGTGGCGCGGCATGTGAAACGTGAAGTGGATGCCGGCCACGAAGTTGCCGTGGTGGTTTCGGCCATGTCCGGCAAAACCAACGAATTGGTGGACTGGGTCCAGACCATGCCCAAGGTCGCCGGTGCTGCTTCGCCTTTCTATGATGCGCGCGAATATGACGCTATCGTGGCCTCTGGTGAACAGGTGACATCCGGTCTGCTGGCCATCGCCCTGCAATCGCTCGGTATCAATGCCCGCTCCTGGCAGGGCTGGCAGATCGCCATCAAGACCGACAATGCCCATGGCGCGGCTCGCATCCAGGACATCGACGGTTCCGATATCATCCGCCGCATGGGCGAAGGCCAGGTCGCCGTAGTCGCCGGTTTCCAGGGCATCGGCCCGGACAATCGCATTGCCACGCTAGGCCGCGGCGGGTCCGATACCTCGGCGGTGGCAATCGCGGCAGCTGTCAAGGCTGACCGTTGTGACATCTATACCGATGTGGATGGTGTCTATACCACCGATCCGCGCATTGAGCCCAAGGCACGCCGCCTGAAAAAAGTGGCGTTTGAGGAAATGCTGGAAATGGCTTCGCTTGGCGCCAAGGTATTGCAGGTGCGCTCCGTCGAACTGGCCATGGTACACAAGGTGCGCACGTTTGTGCGCTCCAGCTTTGAAGATCCCGATGCTCCGGGCATGGGTGACGTGCTGAACCCGCCCGGAACGTTGATTTGCGATGAGGAAGAGATCGTGGAACAAGAAGTTGTGACCGGCATTGCCTATGCCAAGGACGAAGCCCAGATATCCCTGCGTCGGCTGGCCGACCGCCCCGGTGTCTCGGCGGCGATTTTCGGGCCTTTGTCCGAATCGCATATCAATGTCGATATGATCGTCCAGAATATTTCCGAGGACGGTTCCAAGACCGATATGACATTTACCGTCCCGTCTGGTGATGTGGACAAAGCGCTGCAGGTGCTCTCCGACAACCAGGAAAAAATCGGCTTCGACGTGGTGCAGAGCGAAAAGGGCCTGGTCAAGGTCTCGGTGATCGGCATCGGCATGCGCAGCCACGCAGGGGTTGCGGCGACCGCTTTCCGTGCACTTGCCGATAAAGGCATCAATATCAAGGCGATCACCACCTCCGAGATCAAGATTTCCATCCTGATCGACGGTCCTTACGCCGAATTGGCTGTTCGCACTTTGCATTCCTGCTACGGTCTCGATAAGGCTTGATCAACGGGTGGGAATTTGCCACCCTTGATCACTACCTCCGGGCGCATTTCGCGCCTGGATTGTCATTATCGGGAGCATGCACGCGATGAGAGACCTTTCCGCAGGTCCGCGCGTCCTCCTCAAGCGGCTTCGCGAATTGATGGCGGAGCCCCTTGAGCCTCAGGAGCGTCTTGACCGTATCACTCGTCAGATCGCGAGCAATATGGTTGCCGAAGTTTGCTCCGTTTATGTGCTGCGCTCCGATGGTGTTCTGGAGCTTTATGCGACCGAAGGTCTCAATCCCGACGCGGTGCATCTGGCCCAGCTGAAAATGGGGCAAGGTCTGGTCGGTACCATCGCGGCATCCGCCCAACCGCTCAATCTTTCCGATGCGCAGGCGCATCCCGCTTTCCGCTATCTCCCTGAAACCGGTGAGGAAATTTATCATTCCTTCCTCGGCGTGCCGATTTTGCGGGCTGGCCGCAGTCTTGGCGTTCTTGTCGTCCAGAACAAGGCGCAACGGAATTATCGGGAAGACGAGCTTGAAGCGCTTGAAACCACGGCCATGGTGCTGGCCGAAATGATTGCCACTGGCGATTTGAAGAAGATTACCCGGCCTGGCCTTGAACTGGACCTGACGCGGGCCGTGACCATCGATGGCGACAGCTATAGCGAGGGCATCGGCCTTGGCCATGTCGTGCTGCACGAGCCGCGCATCGTCGTCACCAATCTGTTGAACGAGGATACCGAGACCGAGCTGAAGCGGATGGCCGAATCGCTCGGCTCGCTGCGCATTTCCATCGATGACATGCTGTCGCGCCGCGAAGTGGCGATGGAAGGCGAGCATCGCGAGGTTCTGGAAACCTACAGGATGTTTGCCCATGACCAGGGCTGGGTGCGGCGCATGGAAGAGGCGATCCGCAACGGCCTGACGGCGGAAGCCGCCGTCGAAAAGGTTCAGAGCGATACCAAGGCGCGGATGATGCGCCTGACCGATCCCTATATGCGCGAGCGCATGCATGATTTCGACGATCTTGCCAACCGGTTGCTGCGCCAGCTGACCGGATTTTCCGGCAGTAGTGCGGAAAGCTTCCCGGCTGATGCAGTGATTTTCGCTCGTGCCATGGGTGCGGCGGAACTGCTCGATTATCCACGCCAGAATATTCGCGGTCTGGTGCTTGAAGACGGTGCCGTCACCAGCCATGTGGTGATTGTTGCCCGCGCCATGGGCATTGCCGTGGTCGGGCAGGCAGCCGGTGCCGTGGCGCTGGCTGAAAACGGTGATGCGGTCATCATCGACGGCGATGACGGCAAGGTGCATGTGCGCCCGATGGTCGATCTTCAGGCCGCCTATGAGGAAAAGGTCAAGCTGCGCGCCCGCCGTCAGGAACAGTTTAAGGCGCTGCGCGATGTTGAGCCGCTCAGCAAGGACGGCCAGCGAATCAAATTGCAGATGAATGCCGGATTGATGGTTGATTTGCCGCAATTGGCGGAATCGGGGGCCGAGGGCATCGGCCTGTTCCGCACCGAGCTGCAATTCATGATCGCCTCGACCATGCCCAAGGCCGATGAGCAGGAAGCGCTTTATCGCAATGTGCTGAAACAGGCGAAGGGCCGACCGGTCACCTTCCGCACGCTGGATATCGGCGGCGACAAGGTTCTGCCCTATTTCCGCAGCCATGAAGAAGAAAACCCAGCTCTCGGCTGGCGCGCCATCCGGTTGTCGCTGGACCGGCCCGGCCTGTTGCGTACCCAGATGCGGGCATTGTTGAAGGCCGCGACCGGCGGCGAATTGAAGATGATGCTGCCGATGGTCACGGAAGTGTCGGAAATCCGCGCCGCCCGCGAATTGCTGCAAAAGGAAGTGCATCATATTTCCAAATTCGGCCACGGCCTGCCAAAGCGGCTGCAATTTGGTGTGATGCTGGAGGTCCCAGCCCTGATGTGGCAACTCGATGAGTTGATGCAGGAAGTGGATTTCGTCTCGGTTGGCTCCAATGACCTGTTCCAGTTTTCTATGGCGGTGGACCGGGGCAATGCCCGGGTGTCCGACCGGTTTGATAATCTGGGCAGGCCTTTCCTGCGCATTCTGCGCGATATTGTCCGCGCCGCTGACCGGCATGATACGCCGGTGACGCTGTGCGGCGAGATGGCGGGAAAGCCGTTGTCATCCATGGCGCTGTTTGCTATCGGCTTCCGCTCGGTGTCGATGTCGCCGACGGCCATCGGCCCGATCAAGGCCATGCTGTTGCAATTGGATATCGGCAGGCTTTCCGCTGAGTTGAACGCGCTGCTGGACGACAACAGGCCAAGCGAGCCGATCCGGGCTTTCCTGACACGGTTTGCCGAACAAAACGGCGTTCCGGTCTGATTTCTGAAGAAAAACAAGAGGTAAAGGGTGGCGAAGCTTCCTGTCGATAAAATGCGCGAGCTTGAGCGCCGGTTTGGCGAAATCGAGGCGCGCATGTCCGCCGGGCCTGCTGCCGATGTCTATGTCAAGCTTGCCTCGGAATATTCGGAGTTGCAGCCGGTGGTCAAAGCCATCCGGGAACTGGGGCTGGCGGAAAAGGAAGTTGCCGATCTGAAGGCGCTGCTGGCCGACAAGTCCACCGACCGCGAGATGCGCGATCTGGCGGAAATGGAACTGCCGGATGTCGAGGCACGGCTGGAAGGACTGGAAAAGGAAATCCAGATCCAGCTTCTGCCCAAGGATGCCGCTGACGAGAAAAGTGCGATCCTGGAAATCCGCGCCGGAACGGGCGGGTCCGAAGCGGCGCTGTTTGCTGGTGACCTGTTTCGGATGTATGAGCGCTTTGCGGCGGGCAAGGGCTGGAAAGTCGAGGTCCTGTCTTCCAGCGAAGGCGATGCCGGCGGCTTTAAGGAAATCATCGCCACTGTGACCGGCCGCGGGGTGTTTTCCAAGTTGAAATTCGAATCCGGTGTTCACCGGGTGCAGCGCGTTCCCGATACGGAAACGCAAGGGCGTATCCATACATCAGCTGCCACCGTGGCGGTTTTGCCCGAGGCCGAAGAGATTGATATCGAGGTTCGGGCTGAAGACATTCGCATCGACACGATGCGCTCCTCCGGGGCAGGCGGCCAGCACGTCAACACCACGGACTCTGCGGTGCGCATCACCCATCTGCCGACTGGTCTGGTGGTGACCAGCTCGGAAAAATCCCAGCACCAGAACCGGGCGAAGGCCATGCAGGTGCTACGCTCGCGTCTGTTCGACATGGAACGCCAGCGGGCCGACAGCGAACGGTCGGCGGATCGCAAGAGCCAGGTTGGCTCTGGTGACCGGTCCGAGCGGATCCGCACCTATAATTTCCCCCAGGGCCGGGTTACCGATCATCGGATCAACCTGACCCTCTACAAGCTCGACCGGATGATGATTGGCGAAATCGATGAAGTGGTCGATGCCCTGATCGCCGATTATCAAGCTGGGCAATTGGCACAACTCGGCGAACAGGCATGACAGGCGCACCGGTGACGCTAAAGCAGGCGATCACTGCCGCCCGTCTCCGGTTTGCGCAAGCGGCTATCGCCGATGCGCCAGGTGATGCGCGGACCTTGATTGCCGGTCTTCTTGGACTGACGGCGACCGATCTTATCGTGCAGGACAGCCGGGTATTAAGCGCCGATGAGACGAGCCTGATCGAGGCCGCAATCGCGCGGCGGCTGATGTTTGAGCCTGTCCACCGGATTTTGGGACGCCGGGCCTTTTACGGTCTGGAACTGGCCCTGTCGCCAGCAACATTGGAACCGCGACCCGATACGGAAATCCTGATCGAGCGTGTTTTGCCGCATCTTCATGCCATGGTGGCGAAGAATGGTAGCGTCCGCCTGTTGGATATGGGGACGGGCACCGGTGCGATTGCATTGGCGCTTTTGCAGGAATGTCCGGCAGCTACGGCATTGGCGACCGATATTTCCGCCGAAGCGCTGGCCATGGCGCGGCAGAACGCCGCAGCCAATAACCTTGCAGACCGGTTCGAGACGCTGCAAAGCCATTGGTACGAGGCTTTGTCAGGCCGTTTTGACATCATTCTGTCGAATCCGCCCTATATCGTCAGCAGGGTGATTGAAGATCTGGCCCCTGACGTTCGGCTTTACGATCCTGCCGTAGCACTTGACGGTGGCGACGATGGGCTGGATGCTTACCGTGCAATTGCCGCTGGTGCAGCCGATTTTCTGAAACCGGGCGGTCTGGTTGGGGTAGAAATCGGTTATGATCAGGCGATGGCGGTGACGCAACTTTTCGCAAACAATAGCTTCGTTCTTGTGGAAAGCGCAAAGGATCACGGCGATAATGATCGGATTCTGCTGTTTGCTCAGACCGGACCGCAACTATAGTGGTATTCACCAAGGAACTTTCTGCAATGCAAAGAAAGGGCTTGGTTTTCGAAAGGAAGCGGGATAGGTTGCAAACACGCACCGGGCAGCGGGGAATGAACAAAGATTCGTTTGGCTCTGGGTCGACCGCAAACATGCCTCCTTAAGGAGACGGTAGCGGCGCGAATGATCCTGGTGCGTGGATCAAATAATTTACTGCTTGATTCCTTAAGCCGAGGTCGGGTTAAGGGCGAAAATTATGCAGAATGTTAACGTGTTACAGTCGACCCTCACGCATTTTATAGAATGCAAGGAGCTGTGATAGTCACCAGCGGCCGTATGTTGCATTGGCGCAGTATGCCCCGCAGCGCGTGGAGCCCCGGTTCGATTGAGCGAACGGGCCGCGTCGCCCTCATATCAGCAAGACAGAAATCAGGTGAGTAATCGATGAGGCCAGGACAGCAAAACAAGCGCAGTCGGGGGCGTAGCAGTGGCGGCAGCAATAATAACAACGGAAACAATTTCAACCGCAAGGGCTCCAACCCGCTGACCCGCACCTATGACAGTTCGGGCCCTGACGTGAAGATCCGCGGCACGGCGCAGCATATCGCTGAAAAATATATGGCGCTGGCGCGCGATTCGCATAGTTCCGGTGACCGGGTCATGGCCGAGAACTATTTGCAGCATGCAGAACATTATAACCGCATCATTGCCGCCGCTCAGGCGCAGATGCAGGAGCGGGTCCATCGCGACGATCGCGACTATAATGACCGCGACGGTTCCGACATGGATGGCGACGAGGGCGATAACGGTCTGGACCGTGGCTACCAGCAGCAGCCAGAAATGCCTGTTCAGCAGCCCCGCATCCAGCAGGAACGGGTTCAGCCAGAGCGCGCCCAGCAGGAGCGCACCGAACGTCAGGACCGTCCAGAACGGGCCGAGCGGCCAGAACGCACGGAGCGTCCGGACCGCCGCGAGCGCACTCATCAGGACCGCCGACCACAGCCGATTGCCCAGCCGCAGCCTGAGCTGGACATTGCCGGAAGCGGACCGCAGCCGGTGATTGAGAAGACCCCGGTCGAAGCTGAATTTGCCGCTGAGGAAAGCGCACAGCAGGCCAGCGCAAAGTCGGATCGGCCCCAGACCCGCCGCCGCACGCCCGCTGCCCGTCCGCGCCGTCCGCGCCGCACAGCTGAAGAGATTGCGGCCGAAGCGAATGGTGAGGCGAGTGCCGAAGGCAAGCCACCGGCCAAGGGTCGCGACAAGGCCAATAATGGCGATGCTCCGGCTCTTGCCGATATCGTTTCGGAATAATATCCATCGGTGATTGAACCAGACAGACTCTGGCCAGACACACTCGGAAATGACCGATGACCAAAATTAGCCCCTTCTCCTTTTCTGGAGCAGGGGCTTTTTACTTTTGGGTGGTTTGTTTTCGGTCGTTTGCGCTTCATCAAGAGCGGCTGTTTTTTTGTCGCAAGCCGCTCTTTAAAGGGCAAAATCGCCTCCCCATATCAGCTTTGACGAATTGAACGGAATCCCTTTAAAGGATTGGATTCAATCACCGGGCCTGCCGAATGGGGGCCTGATCCTCAAAAACCATGCCGTGCCTTGACGGGCGGCCTGGAGACTGGAGAGCGAAAATGAACGTTGAAAAATATTCCGAACGGGTGCGCGGCTTTTTGCAGTCTGCCCAGACGCATGCGCTGTCGGAAGGCCACCAGCAATTTACCCCTGAACATGTGTTGAAAGTGCTTCTGGATGATGAGCAGGGCATGGCCTCCTCGCTGATCAGCCGCGCGGGCGGCGATCCAAAGGAAGTCAGGATTGCCAATGATGCGGCGCTTGCCAAGCTGCCGAAAGTGTCTGGTGGCAATGGTCAGGTCTATCTTGCCCAGCCCCTGGCCCGGGTGTTTTCCACCGCAGAAGACGCGGCCAAGAAGGCGGGCGACAGTTTCGTTACCGTTGAGCGGCTGCTGCTGGCCCTGGCGGTCGAAACCTCGGCATCCACATCTGCCAGCCTGAAAAAGGGCGGGGTTACGGCTGCGGCGTTGAACCAGGTGATCAATGATGTCCGCAAGGGACGCACCGCCGACACCGCCAATGCCGAACAGGGCTTCGACGCTTTGAAGAAATATGCCCGTGACTTGACGGCAGAGGCACGAGAAGGCCGGCTCGATCCGGTGATCGGTCGCGATGATGAAATTCGCCGCACGATGCAAGTCCTGTCGCGCCGCACCAAGAACAATCCGGTCCTGATCGGTGAACCCGGCGTTGGCAAGACGGCGATTGCCGAAGGCCTGGCTATTCGTATCGTCAACGGCGATGTGCCCGAAAGTCTTAAAGACAAGAAACTGATGGCGCTGGATATGGGCTCCCTGATTGCCGGGGCCAAATATCGCGGTGAATTCGAGGAACGCTTGAAGGCCGTGTTGAACGAAGTTCAGGCCGATAACGGCGAGATCATCCTGTTTATCGACGAAATGCACACGCTGGTCGGCGCGGGCAAGAGCGATGGCGCCATGGATGCGTCCAACTTGCTGAAACCCGCACTGGCGCGTGGCGAATTGCATTGCGTTGGGGCAACGACGCTGGACGAATATCGCAAGCATGTGGAAAAAGACCCGGCGCTTGCACGGCGTTTCCAGCCTGTGATGGTGGATGAGCCGACGGTGGAGGATACGATTTCCATCCTGCGCGGCCTCAAGGAAAAATATGAGCAGCATCACAAGGTTCGGATTGCCGATTCGGCCATCGTCGCAGCTGCGACCTTGTCGAATCGTTACATCACCGACCGCTTCCTGCCGGACAAAGCCATCGACTTGATGGACGAAGCTGCCTCGCGTCTGCGCATGCAGGTGGATTCCAAGCCGGAAGAGCTGGATGAATTGGACCGCCGTATCATTCAGTTGAAGATCGAGCGGGAAGCCCTGAAAAAGGAAACCGACATCGCGTCCGCCGACCGCTTGAAGCGGCTGGAAAGCGAATTGGCCTCGCTGGAAGAAGAAGCCGATGCGCTGACGGCCCGCTGGCAGTCGGAAAAACAGAAGCTGGGTCTTGCGGCCGATCTCAAGCGTCAGCTTGATGAGGCGCGCAACGACTTGGCCATCGCCCAGCGCAAGGGCGAATTCCAGCGTGCCGGCGAACTTGCCTATGGCGTTATTCCAGGCCTCGAAAAGCAGTTGACCGATGCCGAGGCAAAGGATGCCTCTGGCGCGGCCAGCATGGTGCAGGAAGTGGTGACACCCGACAATATCGCTCATATCGTCTCGCGTTGGACCGGCATCCCGGTGGACCGGATGTTGCAGGGCGAACGGGAAAAGCTGCTGCGCATGGAAGACGAGCTGGCGAAATCGGTGGTCGGGCAGGGCGATGCGGTGCAGGCCGTATCGCGGGCCGTGCGCCGGTCGCGGGCCGGACTTCAAGACCCAAACCGGCCGATTGGTTCCTTCATCTTCCTCGGTCCGACTGGCGTCGGCAAAACAGAGTTGACCAAGTCGCTGGCTCGGTTCCTGTTTGACGATGAAACGGCCATGGTTCGCCTCGACATGTCGGAATATATGGAGAAACACTCCGTATCCCGGCTGATCGGCGCGCCTCCGGGCTATGTCGGCTATGAGGAAGGCGGCGCTCTGACGGAATCGGTGCGGCGCAAGCCTTACCAGGTCGTGCTGTTCGATGAGATCGAAAAGGCGCATCCCGATGTCTTCAATGTGCTCTTGCAGGTTCTGGATGACGGTCGTCTGACCGATGGTCAGGGCCGCACGGTGGATTTCAAGAACACGATCATCATCATGACGTCCAATCTCGGGGCCGAGTACCTGACAGCCCTTGGTGAAAACGAGGATGTCGATAGTGTTCGCGACCAGGTGATGTCTGTGGTTCGGGCTTCTTTCCGTCCCGAATTCCTCAACCGTGTTGATGAGATCATCCTGTTCCATCGCCTGCGGCGCAGTGAAATGGGTGCGATTGTTGAGATCCAGATGCAGCGGCTCCTGGCTCTGTTGGCTGAACGCAAGATCACTGTCGATCTTGGTGGAGATGCGCGTGATTGGATGGCCAATAAGGGCTACGACCCGGTTTATGGGGCAAGGCCGTTGAAACGGGTGATCCAGAAATACTTGCAAGACCCGCTGGCCGAGCAGATCCTGTCAGGTGAAGTGCTAGATGGTAGCGAGGTGAAAATCACCGCCGGTTCGGACCGGCTGCTGATCGAGCCGGTCAAGCCGATGGATCAGGTCGCAGCCTAAGACCATCCAGCGTCCCCTTTATTCGAACCTCATTGATGGCGGCTTTCGGGCCGCCATTTCCATGTCATGTCGATTGTTGCATCAATTGTTGGCAGCAAGCTGCCGATTTTTCTCGGCACTGCTCAAGAGATCGTCGATGCGCTGCCGTTCTTGCTCGAATTTTGCCAATGTGCCGCCGTTCAGCGACTTGCCGTCCGGCAGACGAACCTTCATCGGATCGACCTTGGTGCCATTGACGATGATTTCATAGTGCAGATGCGGGCCGGTGGACTCGCCGGTCGTCCCCACCCAGCCGATCACCTGACCCTGGCGGATTTTTGCCCCGGCAACGACGCCCTTGGCGATGGCACTTTGGTGGTTATAGGAGCTTTCATAGCCGTTCGGATGGCGAATGATCGTCTGATTGCCATAGCCGCCGGAATCCCAGCCAGCTTTTTCGACCGTTCCGCTGCCGGCAGCAATGATTGGTGAACCGGATGGGGCGCCCCAATCGACGCCGGTATGCATGCGCGAATAACCAAGGATCGGATGTCGGCGCATGCCAAAGCCCGAGCGGAACACACCATTCGGAACCGGATTGCGAATCAGGAACTGGCGATTGGTCTTGCCGTTCTCGTCAAAGTAATCGACGGAATTGTCGGATGGGTCCTGAAAGCGATAGAGTGATGTTGTCGTGTCGCCAAAACGCGCCCGCAGGAAAAGCAGTTCTGAATCTGCCGCTGCCTTGCCGCTTTCATCCGCAGCGGAATAGAAAACCTCCAACCCGTCAGTCGGCCTTAGCGGCGCCTGCAAATCCACGCTGCTGGCCAGCAGCCGAACCATTTGCCCTGTCAGTTCCTTGCTGAGCCCATAGGAAAGCGAAGAACGATAAATCCCATCATAAATACTGGGTAAATCACGGCTTGCCATGACCGGAGGGCTATTTTCGTCAAAGGCTGTTGCAATGGCATCCAGCATGGGCGGCTCAGACCCTTCAACGAGATGGCTCTGGTCATCAACCGCCATCGTCACAAGGTGCTTGCCGCCGCGGTAAGCGCTGAACCGGACCACACGGGCCTGTTCCCCGCGCTGAATAATGCCGAGGCGCAGAACATCGCCGGATTGCAACGACGGGCTTCCCAATTTTTCACTAAGGCTGTCAGAAATCGCCCTGGCTTTGGCTTCGGGGTAGCCCGCACCGGTCAAGGCGGCAATGATGGTCTGCTCGCGGCGAACCGGAATAATATCGTCGGCATATTCGTCGGTATCCGGCGTGACAGGGTCCGGTGTCGAGACGCTCAGATTTTGCTCAACGACGCGGGCCGAAAGGCCGGGATTTATGTCGAGATCGGCATCCGGATCGGCAAACCGCTCTGGGTCTATATAATAGAGACCGGAAACCTGTTGCGTTCCTTCCGTCAATACGGAGCCATTGGATCGCACATTTTCTTCTACCTCATCCGAAGTCATGCCCGGCGCTGCCTTGAAAGGCGTGCCGTTTACAGGAAAGGCGACGGTCTTCAGGCTGATTTCGGAATCGACGTTCGAACCGTAGATCGTCCCGGTGCGCGGGGTTACCGTCTGTTCGTCGCCGGCAAAAATACTCAAGGGATCAAAAGGCGGATAGTTTTCCTGAGTGGAAAGACTGGTCGATACCAGCATTTTCAAATGGGTGAAGGGTTGGCGGCGCACCACATCCTTATCGCCGCTGCGGATCACGGTTGACACATCCAGAACCGACCGGCTCGCGGTTTTCGCCGAAATGACGGTATTGATCAACCGTCCACCGCGGCGCACGCCATCGGCACTATCATTGTGTTGCTTGAGATCAGCGAGCGCAAAGGCCTCAGCCGGTATCGCCAATTGCTGGCGACCATCCAGTGCCGCAAAAAGTGCCACGCCCATCAGGACTGACGAGGTGATGCCGGTGAGAAATGTGCCTGTTAGCCAGCGTAGTGAAATTTCCCGACGATCAGGCGCACGCCTTCCATCCGCGAGAATCGGAGGTTCCATGCCAAGGGATCGCAACAGGTTTTTATCCAAGCTCATTTCTGCCTGTTACCACCATAACTTCCGACACTCCCGATATTTTGTCCGCCGACAAGCGGAGCGTATCAGCCTGGGGCTTTCAGGGCGATCCCTTGGGAGCCGTTGTATACCATCTGCCCGCTTGCCGCTCGACTGTCAAACCCTGCGGCAATCCCCACGCACCCAACAAAGACTAAAGGGCTTATTCTGGGGAGGTCTTTCATAGCCTGGAGAGGTAGCGGGGTTTGCGAAGTTCCGCAGTTTATTGGTCAAACCATTGGATTGTGTAAATCTAAGGGCGCTGACGGTAAAATGGGCCGTCTCTGCATTCAAATGCACGATCTGAGCAGATTTAGCGCACTTCATGCTCTATCTCCGGGCTGACAGACGATGGACGAAGAGCGCAGTGAACGCATTCCAGATGAAACGAACATCATTTTTGTTCATTTTTTCAGCGAGTTGCACGTTTTTTGACGCAACCCGTAAAAACCCCTTTGACATATTGTTTATGTGGGCTTAGAACCCGGCTCCAGAAGACGAGGGCGGCGGCGCTGCTAGCGACGGTTTACTTCGCTTCTGAGTATCACGATAGATTGGGCATTAGGCCTGGTTTTGCTGGGACCTTCGGGTTTCGGGTGAGGAAAGTTTTGACGGTTTTGGCTGTCTGTTATTTGACAATTGAAGATAGAAGAAAGAGAAACGTGGACGG
>WPHV01000039.1 GCA_009744235.1 Gillisella vitis | reverse complement strand
GCGCTGCCGCCACTGATATTGCATTCATTGTTCACGGGCGATGCGACAGCGCTGGCGCGTTGGCTGGAGATCAGCCCTCACAACGCAATCACCGTCCTCGACACTCACGACGGGATCGGCGTCATCGATGTCGGCGCGCACAGTGATGGCCGACCCGGACTTTTGGAACCGCAGGCAATCGACCATCTGGTCGAGGAGATTCACAGGCGCTCAGAGGGACAGAGCCGTTTGGCAACAGGCGCTGCAGCCTCTAACCTGGACCTCTATCAGGTGAACTGCACCTATTACGACGCGCTCGGCCGTAACGACGACGACTACCTCATCGCCCGCGCAATCCAGTTTTTCGCACCCGGTATCCCGCAAGTCTATTACGTCGGCCTCCTGGGCGGGATCAATGACATGGAATTGCTGGGAAAGACGGGCGTCGGGCGTGACATCAATCGGCACTTTTACGAAGACCGGGAAATTGATCTCGCTCTTGAATCGCCGCTCGTCAAACGACTGTCGGACTTGATCCGCTTCCGTAACACCCATCCGGCCTTCAATGGATCGTTCGAGGTAGCAACCGATGACACCGGAAGCCTTGTTCTAAGCTGGAATTTCGACGCCGAGTTTGCTCGGCTAGTAGTTTCGTTCTCCCAAGGCAAGGCAACGATCACGGCTTCAGGCTGCTACGATTTCACATTCTCAGGAGAGGCCGCATGAGCAACCTGGTGAGACCGGGAAGCCACATCCCATCTGAAGTTCAGCCATCGATGTCCTCGATATGCTGTCGGACGAACAGCGACGACGAGGATACTGGCGACACCTAGAAGGAGATAGAGAATGCAGCATTGGCTGGACAAGCTGACCGATCTTACGGCAATTGAGGGCGATGGGTGCATCCTCAAAACAGGGCTGGCGGACGTCGCCGACCATTTCGGCTTCACCGGCTATGCTTATCTCCACATCCAGCACAAGCACATCATCGCCGTGACCAACTATCATCACGATTGGCGGTCGCTCTACTTCGACAAGAAATTCGACGCTCTCGACCCGGTCGTCAAACGCGCAAGATCCAGGAAGCAGGTCTTCGCCTGGTCTGGCGAACAGGAGAGGCCGAAGCTATCGGAGGAAGAACGCGCCTTCTATGCACAAGCGGCCGATTTTGGCATCCGCTCCGGCATCACCATCCCCATCAGGACCGCCAACGGTTCGATGTCGATGTTCACGCTGGCGTCGGAGAGGACGGCAATCCCGCTTGATCGGGAGATCGATGCGGTTGCAGCAGCGGCGGCCGTCGGGCAGCTCCATGCCCGCATCTCCTTCCTTCG
>WPHV01000038.1 GCA_009744235.1 Gillisella vitis | reverse complement strand
TGTGTTTCGGCGTGGAATATTGACCCCTCTGGCGGGGTGATCGGCGTCCAATTTTGACCCCCTTCATGTTTCGTCTGACCATCCGTTTTTTGACGACGGATGGAGGAGGAGTTGAAGCGAGTGGATACGATTGCGCGTGTTCGTCGAGCCTTCCATGTGCAGGGCTGGTCGGTGAAGAAGATCGTCCGGGAGCTGCATGTCTCGCGCAACACGGTCCGCAAGATATTGCGGTCCAATGAGACCGACTTCTCTTATGAGCGAGAACGGCAACCATTACCGAAGACCGGCATCTGGAAGGCTGAGATCGAACGCTTTCTGGCCGCCAACGAGGGCAAGCCTTCTCGGGAGCAACTGACTCTGATCCGGATTTACGAGGAGCTTCGGGGTCTTGGTTATGACGGCAGCTACGATGCGATCCGGCGCTATGCAAAAGGCTGGTCGAGGAGCCGGGGAGCTGTCACAGCTGAGGCCTACGTTCCGCTCTATTACGCGCCAGGCGAGGCCTACCAGTTCGACTGGAGTCACGAGATCATTCTGATCAACGGGGTGACGACGACTGTGAAGGTAGCGCATGTCCGGCTCTGCCACAGCCGGATGATGTTTGCCCGAGCCTATATGCGCGAGAGCCAGGAGATGGTGTTCGATGCGCACGACAAGGCCTTCGACTTCTTCCGAGGCACCTGCACGCGCGGCATTTACGACAACATGAAGACCGCGGTCGAGACTGTGTTCGTCGGCAAGGAACGGCAATATAACCGCCGTTTCCTGCAGATGTGCAGCCACTATCTGGTTCAACCTGTTGCCTGCACGCCGGCATCCGGATGGGAGAAAGGGCAAGTCGAGAACCAGGTCGGTCTGGTGCGTGAACGCTTCTTCACCCCGCGCCTACGGGTCAAAAGCCTGGATGAGCTGAATGTCTGGCTACTCGACAAATGCATCGCCTATGCCAGGGCGCACCGTCATCCCGAGCAGACCGAGCGAATGATCTGGCAGGTGTTCGAGGAGGAGCGCGGCAGCCTCGTGCATTACGTCGGGCCGTTCGACGGCTTCCACAGCGTCCCGGCCTCGGTGTCAAAGACCTGCACGGTCCGTTTCGACAACAACAAATACTCAGTTCTCTCGACTGCCGTCGGCCGCCCCGTCGAGGTGCATGCCTATGCCGACCGGATCGTTATCCGGCAGGACGGGGTCAATGTCGGAGAGCATCAGCGTTGTTTTGGCCGGGGCGAGACAGCCTACAATCCTTGGCATTATGTGCCTGTTCTGGCTCGCAAACCCGGAGCTCTGCGCAATGGTGCACCGTTCAGGGACTGGGCACTGCCAGCGGCGATGGAGAAGGTCCGCAAGCGCCTGAAGTCAGTCCATGCCGGTGATCGGCAAATGGTTACCATCCTTGCCTGCGTTCCGACCGATGGTCTGACGGCTGTCGATGCGGCCTGCCAAGAGGCACTGGATCACGGCGTTTGCTCTGCTTCGGTGATCATCAACATTCTGGCCCGCAGTCGTGATCCGGCTCCAGCGGCAACTCTTCAAACCCCCGATGCGCTTCGATTGACCCATGAGCCGGTCGCCGACTGCGCCCGCTATGACAGGCTCAGGAGGGCAAGCTGATGGAACGCACACAGGTTCTCGAACTGATGAGCACGCTGAAGCTCTACGGAATGCGCAGCGCTTATGACGAGGTCATGGGCAACGGCATCAAGCGACAGCACGAACCGCCGCGCATTGTCGGTGACCTCCTGCAGTCGGAGATCGCCGAGAAGCAGGCCCGGTCCATTCGCTACCAGCTCAGCATCGCCAAGCTGCCTCTGGCCAAGGACATCGACGACTTCGACTTCGCCGATACACCCGTCAATGAACCCCTGGTCCGGGAGCTGGCCGCCGGCACCTTCGTCGCCGACCAACGTAACATCGTTCTCGTCGGCGGCACGGGAACAGGAAAGAGCCACCTGGCCATTGCGATTGCCCGTGCCTTGATCCGCAACGGAACGCGTGGTCGCTTCTTCAATGTCGTCGATCTGGTCAACCGCCTGGAAACGGAAACGCGCAGCGGAAAGCAGGGACGAACGGCCGACTACCTCAATCGCCTGGACTTCATCATCCTCGATGAACTCGGCTATCTGCCCTTCGCTCAGGCCGGAGGCCAACTCCTGTTCCACCTCATCAGCAGGCTCTACGAGCGCACCTCGATCATCGTCACCACGAACCTCGCCTTCGGTGAATGGCCGACAGTGTTCGGCGATGCCAAGATGACGACGGCGCTCCTCGACCGCCTGACCCATCATTGCGAGATCGTCGAGACCGGAAACGAATCCTGGCGCTTCAAGAACCGCTCTCAAAGCTAAAGACGAAGAACGACATCACCCGCACTTGGCCTACCCTCTGCAACCCCGGCCAGCGCCGGGCAGGCCAAGCGCTGATCGGCTACAGGGGGGTGAAGATTGGACGCCGATAAGGGGTCAACATTCCGAGCCGATTGACA
>WPHV01000037.1 GCA_009744235.1 Gillisella vitis | reverse complement strand
GTATGCGGCGTCCACGCCCCATTGATTTTTCAGTTGCAGCGGCTTGATAGTTTTGCCTGGGGGCCGGATGTGAGCTCACCGATGAGTATCTGACGAGCTCATTGTGAGGCCTTGATGCGGGTGGCATAGGCCCAAGGCATCAGGGCATCGATGTCTTTCACGAGGTGGCCGTTTGCGAGGCGGGTGAAGAGGTCGCAAAGATAGGCGTAAGGTTCAACGCCGTTCATTTTGCAAGTGCCGATAAGACTGGCAAACCGAGCCCAATTGCGGCCCCCTTCATCGTGCCCCGCAAAGAGCGCATTGCGGCGGTTCATGGCCGGGCGGCGGATCGCGTTTTCCACCAGGTTGGAGTCGATATCGACATGGCCATCGTCCAGGAACAGCCGGAATCCGTCCTGTCGCGTCAGCATATAGGCCAGGGCTTTTCCGAGGTCAGATTTGCGTGAGACGCGCGCGGCCTGGGCTGCCAGCCAGGTGAAGAACTCCTCCACCAGCGGGAGGGACAGGTCCTGTCGAACTGCCCGGCGATGTTCGGGGTCTGAGCCTCGGATACTGTCTTCGATCTTGTAGAGCGCGGCGATCCGCACCAACGCCTCGTCGACGATGGGCGATCCGCTCTTTGGCGTGGCCTTGATCAGCTTTCTGCGCCCGTGTGCCCAACAGAAAGCCAACTTCAGCGGAGCGCCGCCGATACGATCGGACGTAGCGAGATGAGAGTAACCGCCGTAGGCATCCACTTGGATTGTGCCGTTGAACCCGTCAAGGATCTCAGCGGCATATTCTCCTTTACGCCCGGGCCGATAATGGAACACCACACCTGACGGAGCAGAACCATTCCAGCCGCGGTCGTCACGCAGCACGGCCCAGAGATAGCCGGTCTTTGTCTTGCCTCGCCCAGGATCCAGCACCGGGGCGGTCGTTTCGTCGACATAGAGGCGCGTGCTTTCCCACAGCAGCCGTTTGGCCATGTGGTCGACCACCGGTGCGATTTCGCTACCCGTGCGCCCCATCCAATCGGCCAGCACCGTGCGGTCGATTGGCACGCCGTGTCGCGCCATGACCTCGGCCTGACGGTTGAGGGGCATGTGTTCGGAATGCTTGGAGACGGCAATCTCCGCCAGAAGGGCCTCCGTCGGCCAGCTCCCTTCCAGAAGATGCGCCGGCGCTCTGGCCTGGACGACGCCGGTTCGACCCTTGGGGCATGCGTATTTCGGGCGGATCGTGACGATCACCTCGTAGCGCGCCGGGATCCGGTCGAGCCGTTCCGTCCGGTCCTCGCCGATCCGGACCATGTTGCCGCAACCGCAGGGACAAACGATGCTATCGGGCTCGATCACGCGCTCGACCCGCGGCAGGTGTTCGGGCAGTGCACGGGCCTTGCGCTCCTTGCGAGAAACGGCCTTGTCCGGATCGCCAACCTCTCCAGAATTGCCAGCCTTTTCGGGATCATCTGCGCTGGCTTCGATCTTCTTCTCGACGGCGGCGATCCGCGCCTGTGTTTCGGCAATCGCCGTTTCAAGGTCTTCCAGTGCCAGTTCCATCTGCGCCGGATCGAGCTTTTCCGATTTTGGCCCGAACTTCGTGCGCCTGTAGTCGTGAACCTGCCCCTCAAGCTTCTCGATCAGTTCCTTCAGCTCAGTGATGAACGCGTCCTTTTCGGCAACGACCGCCTGCTCATGCTGGCGTGCCGCACGCTCGACCGACAGTTCGAACTGCATCGCCGCAAAGGCTTTGACTACCTCTGGCGGAAGGTCCGGAAACAGGCTGAGATCAATAGGTTGCGACATGCCGCTTTATAGCAAAGCAGCTCAAAAAATCCAAATAAAACAATAGAAAGACGGCCGAACAATCATCCTGCCGCCGACGGCGCGGTCACCCGTTGCGCCATCACCCGCCGCCAGTCAAGACCTTCGAACAAAGCCTCATATTGACCCCTGGAAAGACGCATCGTCCCATCCTGAACCTTGGGCCAGGCAAAGCTTCCATGTTCAAGAATTTTGTAAGTTAGCACCATTCCTGTGCCATCCCACACCAGGATCTTCAGACGATCCCCGCGCTTCGACCGGAAGATCACCGTCACCCCGGAATGCGGGTCCAGCTTCAACTCGGTCTGCACCATCAAAGCCAGCGCCTGATGCCCACAGCGGAAGTCAACCGGACGGGTTGCGATCAGGATCGGCAGTCGTTGGCCCGCGACGATCATGACGCTCCTCGCACAGCGTGAACCAGAGCGGCGACCCGTTCAACGGGCACATTATTAGGAACCCGCATCACAACGTCTGAGCCAATCTCCAACGTCAAAACCTGCACACTCGGCCCGTCGGAGGCCAGCTTCGGCAGCGGCAAACGATTGACAGGCTCAGGCGGCTCCGCAGCGATTGCCAGAGGAACAAATGACGGCTCGACACCATCGTGCTCCGACGGCGTCGTTGCCGCCGCAAACGGCAGCACCAGAATGCCGTCACGCACTTGACGTCGCCAATCGGAAAGCTGGTTTGCTATAACGCCGTGACGGCGCGCGACATCCACAACACGAACACCAGGCTCAAAGCTTTCCGCCACGATCCGCGCCTTCACATCATCCGGCCAACGCCGGTTACCGCGGCGCGGCTCGACAACTTCGTAGCGACCAACAAATCCATCATCTGCCATGCAAATCTCCAGATAAAACTGGAAACCTTCTCGCATACGCAGCAAGCCTCAAAATACACCCAATCCAATGGGGCGGAGACCGCGCTTAC
>WPHV01000036.1 GCA_009744235.1 Gillisella vitis | reverse complement strand
CAATGATTATGATCCGTGGGAGATTATGGCCTCCTCGCGGTGAGATCGCCTGAGACTGCGCAGCCCGGGGTCAACCGAGCTGCGCATAATCCCGCCCCGACTGGCGTGCCGGAATACTACGTGAATGAAGTTGGAAAATAGCCACCACACATGCCGTTAGCGGCGATTGTCTTCTAACCGATAAGCAACATCGATCCCGCGGCAGGTCGCCAATTGCGGCGCCTCAGACTAAGTTTAGACTGCAAGAGGCCACAGGCTGAGCAAAAAAAAGCGAAGTGAGAGCCGGCGGAAACAGGCGCAAATTCCTCGATTCTTGAAACTGGAGAAAGTCATCACGACAACATGGCATCTGGACAACCTCAGCGAAAAGGAGACCAGACATGCCAACACCGAAACATTTGCGGCTCAGAACTGAAGATCCCGACAATATCCTTTGGCCCCACATCGGGCTTTTATCGAACTACCTCGCCCAAGGTCGTTATCACGATACACGCCGGCGAAAATACATCGCGAGCGCATTGCACTTTGGAGAATGGCTGGCAGCGGAGAGCATCATGCCGGAGAGGATGGACGAGAATTCCATACGACGCTTCATCACGGAGCATCTGGTCACATGCTCTTGCGACCATAAAACACCGCACAGTGTTATCGTGATGAGGGCCGCTCTCAATCATCTACTGCGTGTTCTCAAGGCAAATGGAGTCGTCCGCAATACAGAACCGAGTGAAACGGATGGCGAAATCGCGCGTTTCGACGAAAAAATGCTCAAGGTCTGGGGATTGTCAAAAGATACCAGGCGGCATCGTTGCGCAATCATTCGCCGATTGCTCGACGCGCACGGATACAGCAATGCAGCTGGAATCGCCTGGCTGAAACCGACCGGCCTGCGAAACTTTGTCATGGGTGCCGAACCGCGTAAGCCCGCAACGATCCGAAGCATCGCGGGAGCAGTTCGTTGCTATCTGAGATATCGCGCTATCATTGGCGACCACGTCCGGCACCTCGAGCGGGCGATACCAACGCCAACATTCAGGCCAGCCGCCGAGTTACCGCAAGGGCTGACACCCTCCGAGTTGCAGCAGCTACTTGCGTCCTTCGTCACGACCGACCGCAACCAGAGAAGAGCATATGCAATTGTCCGGTGCCTCGCCGATCTGGGCCTGCGGTCGCTGGAGGTCGTCCGGTTGACGCTTGATGATATCGATTGGGAAAACGGCATCATCAACGTGCCGGCAACCAAGACCAGGCGCCGTGACATCATGCCATTGCCAACATCGACGGGAGAGGCGATCGCTGACTATCTGATAAATGAACGGCCCGCGACCGAACAGCGGGAGATATTCGTCCGACATGTCGCGCCAGTGGGCAGGCCGGTTGGCAGGCGCGTCGTGCAAAAGGCGCTTCATGCTGCCTATCGACGGTTGGGATGGCAGCATACCAGGGTCCATATTCTTCGCCACACAATAGCAAGCGTGTTGGCCAATGATGGTGTCCCGTTGAAACAGATCGCCGACGTCATGCGCCATCGTAGCGTGGTGACGACCGCCGGCTATGCCCGCGTCGACACTGTCCGGCTTTCCGCCGTTGCATTGCCTTGGCCGGGAGAGATCGCATGACGATGCAGTCAACGATGCTTACCCGAGTGGAAAGTTATCTCGCCGAACGGCGTCACCTCGGCTTCAAACTCGACCGCTCTGGTAGCCAAATGCTATCATTTGCTCGCTTTGCGGATGCAAATGGACACAATGGCCCACTGGATTCCAGAATCATTCTGGATTGGGCCAGAGGCCAAGCTGCGAACAGTGATCCCTTCACCTGGGCGCAGCGGGTCAATGTTCTGCAGCCGTTTGCGCGCTATCTCGCGACAATCGAACCGGGCACGTGTTTCCCGGAAACCAGCCCGTTCGGCAGTTCGAAGCGACGGCTCGCTCCCCATATCTTCACATCACAAGAATTGCGGTCTCTTGTTGCCGACGCGCGTCAAGTGCAGCGGGTGCGGGCCGCCGGGCCACTTATGCTGCCTCCACTGATCGGGCTATTGGCTTCGACCGGTTTGCGGATATCGGAAGCGCTCGGACTACGGATGGGTGACGTGGATCTCGACACGGCCCAGATTACCGTTCGGTTTGCTAAGTTCGGACGCAAACGCCTTGTCGCCCTCCATCCATCATCCGTCACGGCATTGGGAGAGTTCATCGCTGAACAGCGGGGAGCTTTCCGATGCGGGGCTTCCGAACCCTTCTTCAAGGACGAACTGACGGGCGAAGCGCTCGCGTATCGCGAGGTGCTGCGTGGATGGAAACAACTGACGCTCAGGCTTGGAATTGTTCCGCGGGGCGAACATTCGTCCGTTCGTCTTCACGATCTGAGGCACACATTCATATGCCGACGTCTTCTGGAGTGGCAGGCACACGGCACAGATATCGACGGCGCCATGTTGATGTTGTCGACGTATGTGGGACACGTCAATTTACGCGATACCTACTGGTATATTGAGGCCGTACCGGAGTTGATGGCTCTAGCTGGGGACCGCTTCGAAAAGCTCAACAACAAGGTAGGAGATGGCGACCATGGCTAACCTCTCGCCTTCGTTCGCGACCTTGCTTCAAAGCTTCTTCATCGACCATCTGAGACAACAGCGTGCCGTCAGCACCTGCACGGTCGCTGCCTATCGCGACACGTTCAAGCTGTTCCTTGCTTATGCGCAAAAGGCGACCGGCAAATTGCCTACCGATCTTTCCCTTGCCGATCTGAATGCCGAGACCGTCCTTGCGTTTCTGGATCATCTCGAACGAGACAGGGGTAACAGCGCCCGGAGCAGAAATGCACGACTGTCGGCGATCCGGTCCTTCCTGAAATATGCCGCACATGAAGATCTGACGGCCATCGGTGTCATCGAGCGTTGTTTGGCAATCCCCCAGAAGCGGCATGACAAGCCAGTTCTCGGATACCTGACCAGGCCCGAGATGGAAGCCATCATCGGAGCGCCAGACTCCCGAACATGGGCGGGCCGACGAGATAGGGCACTGTTCGCGCTCCTCTACAATACCGGCGCTCGTGTCTCCGAGGCCATCGGTCTTCGCGTCGGCGATGTGGTGTTGGAGGTATCGCCCGTTGCCCATCTGTTTGGGAAGGGAAGGAAGCGTCGCAGCGTTCCCCTCTGGAAGGAGACAGCGAAAACACTTCGGCAATGGGTCACTCACCTGGAGAACACGGCACCAGACGCTTATCTATTCCCTAGCAAGGCTGGTGGGCAGATCTCGCGGTCGAATGTTACTCATCGACTTGGCCTGGCAGTAGCTGCAGCCAGTCATGAAGTTCCAAGCCTCGCGAAAAAGACGATCTCGCCCCATACATTCCGTCATACGACCGCAATGCATCTGTTGCAGTCGGGCGTGAACATTACGGTCATCGCGCTCTGGCTTGGGCACGAGGATCCCAGCACTACCCACATCTACATGGAGGCGGATCTCGCAATGAAGACGGCTGCTCTCAACCGCCTTCAGCCAATCAGCGCCGCAGCCGAACGTTACCGGCCGCCAGATCAGTTGATGGCATTCCTGCAGTCACTGTGATTATGCGCAGCTCGGTTGACCCCGGGCTGCGCAGTCTCAGGCGATCTCACCGCGAGGTGGCCATAATCTCCCACGGATCATAATCGTTG
>WPHV01000035.1 GCA_009744235.1 Gillisella vitis | reverse complement strand
TGGGCGTCACGACACGAAAGTGTTGGATCTGTCCGACTTTTGAGAACGTATGGTGATCACGCTGCGAGGATAGATGTTTCGCGCCGCAATGGCCTGAGATCAACGCCGTCTGTTGGGGTCCAGATGTAATCGCCGGTGAGACTGATGTGCTGCCAGCCGAGTGGGGTAATGTGTTTGATGATGTCAAGCGGCGTGGGAATGCCATCTCGGTTGAGCTCGGCGAACGCCGGTTCAAGATAGAGTGTGTTCCAGTAGACGATGGCGTTGATTAGCAGGTTCAGTCCAGATGCTCGGTAGAACTGGCTCTCGAAAGTCCGGTCGCGCAATTCTCCGAGGCGATTGAAGAACAGTGCGCGGGCCAAGGTGTTCTGGGATTCGCTCTTGTTGAGGCCGGCCGTCGCGTTCCTGCGCATTTCGGGGTTCTGCCACCACTGGGGCAGAAAGATGGACCGATTGATGCGACCGAGATCGCGTAGCGCCAACGCCAGTCCGTTCTGGCGTGGGAATGCGGACAGCTTTGCCAACAGGGTCGAAGGCCGAACCTGCCCGGAACGGATCGTCGTGACCAGCCGCAGGATGTCGTTCCAGTTTGCCTTGATCCGCTCGACGTTGATGTGCTCGCCAACGAGCGGCGCCAGGTTTTCGGGAGGCGCGTCGCGCGGGAAAAGATAGAGCTTGCGATCCTTGAGACCGCGCAGCCGAGGCACAATCTGGAAACCAACGAGATGGCAAAGGGCGAAGCTCATATCGCTTACCCCGCCGGTATCGACATAGTGGGTTCCGATGGCGAGATCGCTGCCATGATAGAGCAGTCCATCGAGGACATAGATGGCTTCGCTCGCATTGGCATTCATGGCGATGATGTAGAAAGCGCCGTACTGGTCAGAGGTGAACCGGTAGAATTTGGCGCCGGGGTTGGGACCATAGCGGCCGTTGAGGTCGCCGATCGCCTCGGCGTGTCCGCCCGCCGGAAAATACTGGCCATCGGAGGATGACGTTGTTCCATCGCCCCACAAGCTTGCCAGAGGCAATTGCCTCTGGGCGTTGACGAGAATGGCGTGCGCGGCCGTGTAACCTTCCTCGCGAATATGCCAGTCGTGCGCCCAGGCGAGTTGGCGCATCGTAATGCCGGGGGAAACGTCCGCCATTCTCGTGAGACCGAGATTGATCCCGTCCGCCAGGATGGCGGTGAGGAGCGCAAGCTTGTTGTCGGCCGTCCGACCGCTGCGCAAATGGGTAAAGGCGTTCGAAAATTCCGTTCGGGCGTCAACCTCGAGCAAAAGGTCAGTGATGCGGATCGCAGGCAGACGGCTTTCCACCTTTAGCTTCAGCGACTTGGCGATGTCCGGAAACATAGCCTTGTGCGGCGTGACGCTAAACCCCGCCCCGGTCAGTTCTACATCGTCGAGCTCGCCGGCTGCGGCCAGACGCGAGAGGTCAGCCAGTCCATCGTTCAGCAGCTGGCGCTGTTGGCGAAGATACGTCTCGACATCGGTATCAACGGCGATTGGAAGCGGTCCTTCCTCACGCATCAGCTCGAATGTCGGCGTGGGAATGAGAAAGCTTTCGAAAGACTGGAAGCGTTTGGCTCCTTCCACCCAGACATCGCCCGCATCGAGCCGGCGCTTCAATTCGCTGAACAGGCAAAGCTCATAAGCCCTGCGATCAATCTTTCCATCTTTGAGTATGAGAGGCATCCAGCCCTTCGGCGCAAAGGAGATCGGTGCCTTGTCGGGTATGGTCCTTTTGCCCGTACGATATAGACCCGCGACCACGGATAGCGCCCGCAAGAGGTTCGCCGCCACTGCGTGACCGCGGAACACGAGAGTGGAGAGAAACTGTGGCGCCAGTTTCCTGATCGTCGGATAGCGCTGGAGCATTTCGATTTTACCGTCGATAACATCCGGCGCGATCAGCGTATCGACCGCCTGGACACTGGTTGTAAAAGCTGGCCATTGGATGACCAGATCAAGCGCTTTGGCCATGTCCTCACCCTTCTCTCTGGCCTTGATGATCGCATGGCAGACTTTTGAAACGTCCTTCAACGGCGTCTGCACTTCCCGAACGGATCGGGTGACGCGAGCAGCCGCCTGGTTATTGGCTCGCCGCGTCAGGATGCCCATGAGTTTCTTGAACATGTCGATCGCGCAATCGGTGAGATGGCGGGAAAGGTGGAGCACTGTTGCAGCCAGGACAGCATGTCGGCGTTCGGTGTTAAGGTCGCGCAGATGCTGCGCGCTCATTCGCGTCCCCTCTGCAGCAAATTCGTCAAAGACCTTGGCCGGAATGCGATCCATCAACGTCGTCGGCAGGTTCAGAGACCGGAGAAAGCGAATGCGCTCGGCAATTCTGTCGAGGTTGACGGCGGCTGGCGACAATGCTGGCGTTCTCGCCCAGGCAAGAATAGTCACGCTTGTCCCCTCACGCGGATCGAGAAGCTTGTCCAGATCGAGCTTTTGGCCTTCTGAGATCCCGCCGGCCAAGGCCCGATGAGCAATACGAATGCCGCGCCTGATCGCCACATGAATGATGGCTTCGAGCGCTGGCCGCGCTGGCAAGAGAATTCTCCTGCGTCGCAGTTCTTCCACGACCATATCCGCCAATACATCGGCGTGGCGCAGGGTTTGTGCGGCAGGTGTCAGCCAGCCTGTGAGTGCCCGCACGTCCGAAGGCACAAACGGACGCATCTGCATTCTGTCGAAAAGCAGGGCCAGATGCTCGCGCCGCGTCTGTGGGCGCTCGAAATAACGTTCGATCTCATGGTGATCGACGCCGATCTGCCGCGCCAGAAATCGTAAGACGCCAGCCGGCAGGACCTCGCCATCCGCAAGCGGTCGGCCAGGGTATCGTAGCGTGGCCAGAACACAGGCGAGGCCCAGTCTGTTCGAGGCCTTGTTCTGTCGCATGATCAGGTCGAGATCCGATCGATCCAGCGTGTAATGTTTGGCGATCTCCCTTTCGTTATCCGGGATGATCGTCGCCTGTTGCCACCATGCCTCGCTCAGTAATGCTCTTCGCACCATTCTCTGATCTTCCCGTTTCGCCGCGGAGAGTGCAGCGAAACGGAAAATGCGTGTCCGACAAACGAACGTTTCGCGGCATCCACAGTTCTTGTCCGCAAACCTTGTCATGAAACGGCAAATCGGACAAACCACGTCTCATGACCGCTATCGGCTATGCAAGGGTCTCCACCGGCGACCAGGACACCGCCCTGCAACTCGACGCTTTGCGCAAAGCAGGTTGTGAAAGGCTGTTCGAGGATAAGGCATCCGGCACGAAGACTGACCGACTCGGATTGGCGGAGGCGATCCGCTACGTTCGCGACGGCGACACGCTCACAGTCTGGAAGCTCGACCGCCTCGGCCGGTTGATGAAGCACCTCATCGAGATCATCACCGAACTGGAGGCCAAAGGCGTCGGCTTCCGATCCATCACCGAAAACATCGACACCACGACATCCGGCGGTCGCCTGGTCTTCCACCTGTTCGGCGCGCTGGCACAGTTCGAGCGCGATCTGATCCGGGAACGAACACGTGCCGGTCTGCAAGCCGCAGAGGAACGCGGCCGACGCGGTGGCCGACAAGTCGTCGTAACCCCGGACAAACTTGCCAAAGCCCGCCAGCATCTGGCGGCCGGTTTGAACGTCCGGGAAGCCGCGGCCCGCGTGAAAATCGGGAAAACCGCCCTCTACGAAGCTCTCAAGGCCGAAAAAGCAACGACATCCACGGTCAAACCAACCTGAGTTCCGGATACGTTCTTAAAAGTCGGACAGATTCGCCACTTTCGTGTCGTGAAGCC
>WPHV01000034.1 GCA_009744235.1 Gillisella vitis | reverse complement strand
TGAAGCGGACCGCCATGGCTGCCGGGGTTCGCGGCGATCTCAGCGAGATTGAACGCGCCTTCAAATTCTCCGGCCATTCGCTTCGCGCCGGTCTCGCCTCCTCCGCCGAAGTCGACGAACGCTACATGAGGGCGTAGCGTTAGTTTCCCGCTAAACAACGCTTTCTGAGAACAGATAGAGAAAGATGCCTAGGAACGTTACCTAAGGCGAGGATCGTCTGTGTCATTTTTGCGTCCCGCCCTCGATTCGAGTCCATCGGCCTGTCAGTGTGCTGCCATCGCCAACGACCCGTTCCCTTGACCTCATCGGCGTCAAAGTTTATTCCCTTTCCATCAGCAATGCTGGATAGGGAATTGTAGATGTTGGAGCTTGTGACCACCCGCTAAACGTCTCGAATTGTCGAGACACGTAAGCGTCGCCTGCACGGTAACTTATCGTGCAGTACAAGACGCATGGGTGTTGTTCATTTCACAGGCTACTTTCATGAACATCTCGCGACTGGAGCAACGTGTCTTACACGTGCTCGCCCAAGGCGGATTCATCCGCCATCATCGGTCTGATAATGGCCGAATTATCGAGATCCTCTGCTTTACACGGAACGGCCACGTCCTGGCCGACTGCACACTAGATGTGTTTCTCAAGTTGCGCCGCAAGCGCCTTATTTCTTCACGAGCTTCAAACCCCTACCAGATTTCTGAGAAGGGTCGCCGTTCAGTTCGCTCACAACAAGACAATCGATAGGACAGATCATGTTTACGTTTACCATCAGGGCCGAAAGCCCAATGGACATTGGACAGATACGAAAGGTGACGGAGCATGCATTTAGCATGGCGGAACATAGCGATGGCACCGAAAGCGCGATTATTGACGCACTTCGTTCTGCCAATGCTCTCAACTTATCGTTGGTTGCAGTTATCGATGGCAAAATCATCGGACATTGTGCCTTCTCACCAGTAAAGGCGGCTCAATATGAAACGGGCTGGATGGGTCTTGGACCAGTCGCAGTCAGTCCGGAATTCCAGGGAAAGGGAGTGGGCGTGGCACTCATCCGAGAAGGTCTAGAACACATCCGGAGAATTGGAGCCAAAGGGTGCGTCGTCCTTGGCGATCCCAACTACTACCGCCGGTTCGGATTCGAAAATGACCCCGCCGTCAAATTTAAAGGCGCTCCGCCGGAATATTTCATGAAGCTATCTTTGGATGGCTCCTCAATATCGGGTTCAATCCATTATCACGAAGCATTCTCTGCGCAGTAGCGTAGCGAGGGCTTCCGTGGCGGCCATTGCCGCCACGGTCTCCACCGCAGGCTTACTTAGGAACCATTGTCAGATAGCCAAATCCGCAATTGCCCGACTGACTTGAACCCCAACTTTGTCATTTCGTCCAGCGCTGCACCACTGTCATATCCGACAAGCGGCAGATCGGGTGAAAAGGCGACAGCGGCCAGCGAAACGGCATCCCGGAAGGCCTGCGGCGTACCAGTCAAGCTAAAGATGTTGGATATCCCTACAGCCTCGGGCGATCGATTTACTATGCAGCCTGCATCAAAGCCGCCGCCGGCCGACCGGCCATATATATGCATGTCCGGATCGGAAAGCAGGGCCGGTGTGAAGACATTGGCATCGGTCGGGCTACCAGACTCTTTCCAGGAATGTTCCCAGCAATCCAGCGCCGCCGCATCGCGAATGCGTGCCCATTCTTGAGGCGCAGACGCTGAAATTCCATGAGGTTCAGCCCAAATCCATGATGCGGAAAACAACAATTGGAACCCTTTGTCGCCGAGTTCGAGCTTGGAAAAGCCGTCTTTCAAGCCAGGTCGCCGTCCTAGCCGATCTGTCAGCCGACCGATTTCAACCAGTTGTTCCTCTGTTGCATCTGGGTTGAGTGTCGTCATGTTGGAATAGTATGGAGGTGCGATCGCGTCGCTTGACCAAAACGCATTGTTTCGCTGATCGGGCAGTCCATGGGAATGAAAGACCGCCTGATACAGGTCTGCATTATTGGCGGCGCAAATGCGCGCTTTCTCTGCATCGGACCGTATCGCGTTTTTCGGGACATTGCCTTGTAGGGAGTTGCGTATCATAAGAAACCTATTGCTCGGAGCGCCTGACACCCAGGCGGCGCATTTCCCGATAGACAGTGGAGCGTCCAAGTCCAAGCTGCCGGGCTGCTTCCGCCGGAGATATTTTTGCTTCAATGAGTTTGATTGCCGCCTCGACCCTTTTGATGTCGAGGGGCTGCCTACCGGGTAGCTTCCCTTTTGCCCGCGCGGCCGCGATCCCGTCCTTCGTTCGCTCCGAGATCAGCCGACGCTCGAAATGAGCAATGGCGCCGAAGACATGAAAGATCAGTTCGCCAGCGGCCGAAGACGTGTCGATCTTCTCCTCAAGGCTCAGCAGGTCGATCTGCCGCTCGCGGAGCATCTTTACGGTTTCGAGCAATTCCGCCAGTGACCGGCCAAGCCGATCCAGGCGCACGATCGCAAGTGTGTCGCCCGCACGAGCATAATCGAGTAGTTCCACCAGACCCGGCCTATCCATGGTTTTGCCTGACTTGATGTCTGTGAACACCTTGATGGCACCGGCCTCCTTCAGACGCATCGTTTGGCCGGCTACATCCTGATCGCCAGTCGAAACGCGGGCGTAGCCGAGAATGCCTGCCATAATACTGTCCCCGAAACGGTCGTTCTGTGGACGATCACGAACGGACCAGCTGGCCCTTGGAAACCCGTCCACAGAATACGTCTCTTTACTCCGCTCTGTCCATAGATTGAATGGGCCTTTTGTGGACAGAAAGGTGTGATCCAGATGCGTAAACATGAGCTTCTGAATGATGGCGAACGAAAGCAGCTTCTAAACATTCCGGAGAACCGGGACGACCTCGTCCGGCTTTATACCTTCGAGCCGGTGGAGATCGATCTGATCCGCCAACGCCGGGAGGATCACAATCGCCTCGGCGTTGCGCTGCAACTGGCATTGCTGCGGTATCCCGGCATGACAATGGCGCAAATGCTCGATAGTGGCGCCCTTACAGATGATCTGATCATCTTCATCGCGGAGCAGATCGGCATCCCTGTACAAACTTTGTCGGATTACGGTTTGCGGGGCCAGACCATGACGGATCATGCCCGCGAGCTGGCTCTTGCGCTAGGAATGCGTCCGGCTGCTCGATCCGATATTCCGATGATGATCGAAGCTGCCGCGTCCTCTGCATGGGCGACCGACAAGGGTATGCCGATCGCCAAGGGTATCGTCGAAGCACTTCGCCAAGCAAAGATCGTGCTGCCGGCGCCTGCCACGATCGAACGTGCCGGAATTGCCGGTAGGGCGCGGGCTCGCAAGCTTGCGACACAGACCCTCATGTCAGGCTTGAAGCCCGCTCAAGTGGAGATGCTCGATAAACTGTCCATCGCCGACCCGGCGACCGGCACATCACCTCTTGCCTGGCTGAAGGCAATTCCGGTCGTGTCAAAGCCGGATAACGTTCGGGAAATCATCGACCGATTGATGTTCGTGCGAAAGATAGGCATTCCAGCACAAACCGGTTCGACCCTACATCCGGATCGGTATCTGCAGTTCGTCCGCGAAGCGCGGATGTCACCAGCGTATATGATCGAGCGCTATGCTCCCTCGAGACGGCGCGCCACCGTGGTCGCGTTCTTGATCGATATCGAGGAACGCCTGACCGACGCCGCAATCGATATGGCAGACAAGCTGATCGGCTCGATGTTCACCCGCGCGAAGAATTCGCAGGCCCGCCGATATGTCGCGACGTCGAAGGACGTTTCCCGTTTGATGCGGTTGTTCCGCGGCACGATCGACGCCCTGGCCAATGCCATCGAAAGCGATTCCGATCCTCTGGAAGCTATTGATACCTCCGTGGGATGGGCAACATTGCTGCGCGTGCGCCATGAAGTCGAGGCGATCGCCGAAACCGCCGATCAGGACCCGCTTATCCTTGCGGCGGATCGTTACACGACGCTCAGGAAGTTTGCGCCCGCATTGATCGAGGCACTTGAGTTTAAGGCGGGGCGTGGAAATACGCGCACACTTGCCGCAATACGTCTGCTGGCCGATCTTAACAGGTCCGGGAAGCGCGACCTGCCGCCAGATGTACCGTTGCCGTTCAAGAAAGAATGGCAGAAACTGGTGATGGGCTCCGACCGCAAGATCAACCGGCGGCTCTACGAAGTGGCGACATTGGCCCATCTGCGCAACAAGCTCAGATCGGGAGATATATGGGTTGAGCGCTCATCCGCCTATCGTCAGTTCGATAGTTATCTTCTGCCAGCGTCGGCAGCTGCCCCGATCATCGCAGAATTGGATCTTCCGACATCCGCTGACGACTGGCTGGAGCAACGCGGCCGGGAACTCGATTGGCGGTTGAAGCGGTTCTCGAAACGACTGATGAAAAACCAGCTCGAAGGCGTCAGCTTCGATGGTAACCGTCTGAGCATTACACCCGTCAAGGCCGGTGTTTCCAGCGAAGGCGAAGCGCTGGCCAATCAACTCGACGCCATGATGCCGAGAATTCGTATCACCGAATTGCTCAATGAGGTTGCCGAGCACACTGGCTTCCTCGGCGCATTCACCAATCTGAGGACCGGTGGAACATGCCCGAATGAAAGCGCTCTTCTGGCGGCGATCTTGGCGGACGCAACGAATCTGGGGCTGTCGCGCATGGCCAATGCCAGCCAGGGCGTCACGCGCGACCAGCTCATCTGGGCTAAGGACGCCTATATCCGAGAAGATACCTACGGCGCTGGGCTGTCGGCCATCATCAACGCCCATCACGCCCTGCCGATTTCGTCGGTCTGGGGAGAGGGAACGACTTCAAGTTCGGATGGCCAGTTCTTTCGGGGTGGAAAACGCCTCCGTGCCGGTGGCGACGTGAACGTCCGCTATGGCGTCGATCCCGGCTTCAGTTTCTACACCCATGTTTCCAATCAGCACGGTCCGTATCACGTCAAGGTCATCTCGGCCGCCACCCACGAAGCTCCTTATGTCCTTGATGGGCTCCTGCACCACGGTACAGATCTCAATATCACTGAGCATTACACCGATACGGGTGGCGCCACAGATCACGTCTTTGCGCTCTGCGCGATGCTCGGATTCCGATTTTGCCCACGATTACGGGATTTTCCGGATCGGCGACTTGTCCCAATCGAACCGCTTGCCAGTTATCCCGATCTGATCCCACTTCTCGGGAAACGCGTTCGCGCCGAAACCATCCGGGAGCATTGGGGTGATGTCTTGCGGCTCGTAGCCTCCCTGAAGGCGGGCCACGTCGCCCCGTCAACCATGCTGCGGAAACTGGCGGCCTACGAGCGGCAGAACCAGCTTGATGTCGCCCTGCAGGAAATTGGCAAGATCGAACGCACCTTGTTTATGCTCGACTGGCTGGAAAATCCTGCCCTGCGCCGTCGTTGCCAGGCGGGCCTCAACAAAAGCGAGCAGCGCCATGCCCTCACACAGGCTATCTGCACATTCCGACAGGGGCGGATTGTGTTTCGGCGTGGAATATTGACCCCTCTGGCGGGGTGATCGGCGTCCAATTTTGACCCCCTTCATGTTTCGTCTGACCATCCGTTTTTTGACGACGGATGGAGGAGGAGTTGAAGCGAGTGGATA
>WPHV01000033.1 GCA_009744235.1 Gillisella vitis | reverse complement strand
TGCCACCCGCATCAAGGCCTCACAATGAGCTCGTCAGATACTCATCGGTGAGCTCACATCCGGCCCCCAGGCAAAACTATCAAGCCGCTGCAACTGAAAAATCAATGGGGCGTGGACGCCGCATACGCAACTTTTGACTTCTGCCCATAAAGTTTGCGATCATATCTCCCGCTGATTGCGCGGCGCTAAACATGCTCTTGAGCGCACGATAGACATGGTTCGGGACCTTTAGCAGCGTGGCAAGTCACGCAAACAGATCACGCGCACTGACCCTAAAGTCCGCATAATTCGGCCCATGATTGCGGTGCGCACTAGCTCATTATGATGGGCACCTCGGCCTTTCTCCAAACGCCACCGATCTCTTTGACAGCTCCTCGCGTCGCCCAATCTTCGACCCCACACGCTCTGAATTTCCACCAAAATGATCACGGTTACGATCTTAGGGCTAGAAGATGTGGCCTTAGCGCTAGCTGGTGATATTTTGGTTCGTCTTGGACGTGTCGTTGAGGTGAGAGTCTGGGTGCCGACAGGACAACGTGAGGTCTTAGATTCTATTGCTAAGCATAATCGCCTTTACCTAGTTGGTCCAAATATTAGAAGAGGCGAGTTCTTTCCCCACTTTGAAACGGTGTTGGGTGAAGCAGTTCACGACGCAAATTTCATTATCGTCACAGGTCCAGCTTCCAGACACTCAACGGTGCTCAAGATCCTTACTCCGCATGATCTGAGCAACTCAACTCTCGTTGCCCTGCCTGGCTGCGCGTTTGCTCTCGAAGCCCAGCGTTTCTTTACCCCCGAGCGAAGAGCTAAAGTCATAGTGGAGACCAACACGAAGCCATATGTGTGCAACCGGAAGGAGAATGTTGTCACTATTGAAATTCTGAAGTCCCGGATTGCCATAGCTGCATCTGGGAAAATTGACGCAAACGTTAAGGGTACGGTCGAGTTACTTTTTCCTCAGAGCGTCGAATGGTACCAGGACCTTGCCTCGATCTTCTTTTCCAATACTAATCCCGTTAGCCGTCCTGTTGGTCTAATCAAGGCGAGAGCGTACCTTGTCAGCGGAGGGTGCCCACCACCACTGTTCTACAAAACGCTAGTTGCGAGTGCGATAGATTGGGTTCTTGCCATCGATTACGAACGGCTCGTCATTGTTGAAGCACTTGGACTAGAGTCTGACACACATCTCGGTTTCTTTGAGAAGTGGTTTGAACTGAAAGCAGCCGACCTAACGACGGTTTTTCAAAATTATGAGGGGTGCACCAAGATTCACACCCCCAATCCGATCGATCTGCGCTATCTTGAGGACGATGTGAAATACAACATGGTTCTTTGGGTGGAGATCGCCTCGGCCTGCGGCATCAAAGTTCCCGTGATGGAAGCGATCCTTGTCCATGCGAGCGCAGCGTTTTGCTACGAATTTCGCAAGAATGGCAGGACCTTGAGCTCGCTCGGGCTTACCAATGCTAGCAAGGATGTCATCCTAGCACGATTAAACGGCGTTGTAGCCTAAATCAAATTAGGTTTTATGTATGAATGTATTTGCAAAGAAAGAAATAAAACCTGAAATCCGCTTATAGCAGATAAAATATCCATTCTACGATATATTACAACGTATATTGCACACGCCCATCCTTATTCATATTTCACATCCGGGTAAACGGCACGTATGTGGCTTAAGGCCACCGCAGCTGAAATGGATGTCCTTCATAAACTCCTCCAACTTGAGCGGGTATTGGAAGTTCCCGTTCCTGCAAGCGGGCATGGATAAGATATTCCCGAGCTATCCCATCCACCAATTTTTCCATCTGATCGGGCCCAAGATGAACCAGCTCATCCACTGCAAGATTGTTGAGCTTCGAGAAATGTATAGCATATCGATAGCCGTCAATCTTTTCCAGCTCAGACCTCACTGCTCGGTGCGTCCACAGGTATGCCAACTCCTGCAAAAGCGACTCACCCTCTTGCGGCCGCAACATATTTCGAACTCTTGTCTTGGCCGCAGTCAGGAATGCCTCCTCATCTCGAAGTTCGTGGCGAGTGATATGCCACCGAAAATGGTTATCCCAGTAGCGACTTCGAGCCATGCACTTCATTAACGAGATCGATCCGCCTTCAAGGATCAGCCCTCCTTGTGGCTCGTGTAAATAGACTTCCCCTATAAGATTGTCATGTGCACGTTTGGCGGTGATGATGCCTTCGGTTAACGGGAGTTCCGTCAGATAGATGCGCTTGGTTTCCCGAAGTTCGGCAACCGTTGGCCGACCGCTCCCGGTCGAAAGCTGAGGGCAGCACTGTACACGGTCCAACGCCACGACCGGGACGCCAGTCTGCTTACTGAGGGTTATCGCTGCTGCAGTTTTTCCCGTGCATGTTGGTCCGAAAATCAGGTACATGTCCATGATGCTTCTGATGGCGGTAGCACTTGATGAACCATTAGGTGGAGATTTATAAAAAATCCGTGGCACCAAAGGCAGTCCTTTTCCGGGACATAGCTAAAGTCGCCCACTGCCGGATAATTTGACATCACCCAGCACGCGTCTCAATTGTCTTTAGGGGCCACCGCAGGGCGAGATGCTTTCATTGACAGCTGATGAGCATCATTTCCACTCATATGACACACCGCACTCAATGCTTTTGATGCTTCAATTGGTCGTAGGGCTTATCATTTTGCAAAACTTTATCCACAACTTTTCGTAAAATATCTCGCAATTTATTTTCAAACGCCATTATGTTATTGACATCGTCAGTAACATAATTGATATTCTTCACCATTATAAAATTACAACAGCACACTATATCATAATAATAATTATAATACATGAAACTGATACTCTCCTTTCCTAAAGAGGAGACACATTACATAACTTATTATCGGAAATACATATATTGCAACACACCATCACACATAAAACTTCGATACAAATTTAAATGTTGCCACAGTAATGGAACAACTTCAAATCGGACCTTCTAGCTTCACTCCCGAAACACCGGTTTGATTTTTCAGGTAGCCGTAACCACCTTCAAGCGGCGCTATAACCGAGGCAACCGAGGACGTTCTTCACGATCCCTCTCGAGGAAACCGATTCCTCTAAGTCACCAGGGAAATACGCCCTGCCGAAAGACACAACTTCGCAACAAAACCTGGCCGTGGAAGACAAAGAGAAAAAGATATGCGCCTGTTCCTTGAGAACATCCAAGCGAAAGCGGATTGACCGCCAAAGTGACGTCGTTGGCAGGAATGCAATAAAGGCTTCCAGAGCATCCTCTCCGACGAATGACGCACTGCGCATTATCTTGTGGCACGAACGCATTTCTCCTCTTGTAATGGACTTCGAGTAGGGCGGGGTTGTGCAGACTACTGCTACACGTCCCGGACTTCCGTCATAGAAGCGTTTATGTGCATAGCCTTCCATCTTCGTGAGAGGGCCATACAGGTACATCAGAGGTGCATCGAAGATCGCGTTGAGCGGGCTCAGCGTCGGGCCATGAAGGCAAGGAGTGGTGGCAAATTCTGTCAGAATGTCCCCAATGACATCATAGGGAAAATCTTTATGGCCTATGAGGGTGCTGACCCATGAAGATTGGGCGCTGCCGACCACTTGTACGAACTCCAAGTACGCACCTCGCGCGTCGCTCAACACTAGCTCGGCCTTGTTCGGGTCTATTAAGTGCTGCAGATCGAACACATTGAATATGGGACGCACATAGCCCATGCCTTCTTGCATAAATTTGGCGAAGCAGCGAAAACCGCTCTCAGGGTGTGTAAAATGCAGCACCGCGCCCTTTATTTATGGACTGAATTTGCGCTTTGAAGTATCCGAGGCACTTCACATGCATGAAGGCACTGTGCACGATGTGGCTGTAAGAGACTGTGTCACGTGAATGAAGATTTCACCATTTTTCCCGACACTATAACAAATGCATAGTCCCCTATATTATGAGTGCTTTAGATTATGACATAAAGCACTTTAGAAAAAGGCGTGAACAAGAAATCTGTAAAGGGTCAAAAAAAGTAGCGAGCGAATGATTCTAATTTAGTGTGTATTATTAGACTTTTTGTCAATAATGCTCGAAAGCGTTAAATCGACTCATCTTTTCAAATAATGGAGGCCTCTTTTTGGGGCGGCATGGGTTTTGATGGATCTCTATTGCGAAACACCAATAATCGCCACAATTCAATACATTTTTTAATTGTGTAAAAGAACACTAAAGCATTACCCAATTCTTACTAATCGTGCTTCCGAATGCGCAACTTGTTTTTCAACCGATGGCAAAATGGAGGTCGCAATCTTGAAAAAATCAACAAAAGTTAGGCACACATCCCCCTACTCGCCGCGAATGTGGAATTTCTCTTTCAATTAGTGCTGGGTATTATTGGAACCACGTTGGTTACTGTCGTCCGGTAATCCCCCCGCGAATTAACGGGCTTCAAAAGTAGAATTTTCTCGAGCTTTATGATCGAGGAGATTTTGATGAAGACGAGCAGATTTAGCGAACCCCAAATCCTTGCCATCCTTCGCCAGGCGGAAGGTGGTGTCCCTGTCCCCGAGCTTTGCCGGGAACATGGAATGAGCACGGCGTCATTTTACATGGCGATCCAAATACGGTGGCATGGATGCCTCGATGATCAGCCAGATGAAGGCTCTGGAAGACGAGAACCGTCGGCTGAAGAAGATGTATGCCGAGATGAGCATGCAGGCCGAGCTTCTGAAGGAGGCTCTTGCAAAAAAATGACGCGGCCATCTCAACGCCGAGAGATGGCTGCAAAAGCAGTGGCGTTGCGCGGGGTCAGTATTACGCTGGCCTGCCGCACCTTCGAGGTCAGCGAGACCTGTTATCGTTACAGTGCCAAGCTGAACGACGAGAACGAGCAGATTGCCGATCTCCTGATCGGACTGACACAGGCAAAGAAGACCTGGGGTTTCGGCCTGTGTTTCCTTTATCTACGCAACGTCCGGGGGCATCGCTGGAACCACAAGCGCGTATACCGCATCTACCGGGAGTTGGAATTGAACCTGAGGATCAAGCCACACAAGCGATTAAAGCGGGACAAGCCCGATGCACTAACCGTGCCGAATGCGCCGAACATGGTCTGGTCCATGGATTTCATGGCCGACCGGCTGGAGGACGGTAGGCAGTTCCGGCTGCTGAACGTCCTGGATGACTTCAACCGCGAGGGACTGGGCATCGAAGTGGATTTTTCTCTACCTGCCGAACGCGTCATCCGGAGCCTCAACCAGATCATCGAATGGCGCGGCAAACCGTTCGCAATTCGTGTTGATAATGGGCCGGAATATGTCAGTGGCAAACTGATGGAATGGGCTGCGAACCAAGGCATCGCCCTGAGCCATATCCAGCCCGGCAAGCCACAACAGAACGCTTATGTCGAACGCTACAACCGCACCGTTCGGCATGAATGGCTCGACCAATACATCATCGAAAACATCGAGGAAGCACAGGAATTCGCCACACAATGGCTCTGGACGTATAACAACGAACGGCCCAACATGGGCATCTGCGGCATAACGCCTGCACAGAAACTGAAAATGGCCGCGTGAATTCTACGAAAGAGCCCCGCTAAAAACGGGGGGATTACCGTCCCTCTTTGATTTCCCACCCAAAAAACTCGATGTTTCTCTACAATATTGCGCATGCAATAATTGCGAATTTATCTCAGCGTCAATTTTGAAATGGACAGTTTACCAGCTAGTGGTTTGATTCCAACACTTGGTGCCCACGCTTGACGGCTGCGATGATGTCGTCAGGGTCTGCTTTCCAGATGAACGGCTTCGGCTCTTCGTTGTGCTCTTTGATAAAGCGGTTGATGGCTGCC
>WPHV01000032.1:0-2500 GCA_009744235.1 Gillisella vitis | reverse complement strand
GAAGAGGGCAACAACCCTGACCTCCAGCTAAGGTCCCCAAGTCATGGCTAAGTGGGAAAGGATGTGAGGATCCCAAAACAACCAGGATGTTGGCTTAGAAGCAGCCATCATTTAAAGAAAGCGTAACAGCTCACTGGTCTAAATAAGGGTCTTTGCGCCGAAAATGTAACGGGGCTAAAGCCATGCACCGAAGCTGAGGATGTGCAGTAATGCACGTGGTAGCGGAGCGTTCCGTAAGCCTGTGAAGGGACAGTCGTGAGACATCCTGGAGGTATCGGAAGTGCGAATGTTGACATGAGTAACGATAAAGGGGGTGAGAGACCCCCTCGCCGAAAGACCAAGGGTTCCTGCTTAAAGTTAATCTGAGCAGGGTTAGCCGGCCCCTAAGGCGAGGCAGAAATGCGTAGTCGATGGGAACCACGTTAATATTCGTGGGCCTGGTGGTAGTGACGGATCACACAAATTGTACAGTCTTACTGGATTGATTGTGCAGTGGAGTGGTTCCAGGAAATAGCTCCACCGTATAGACCGTACCCGAAACCGACACAGGTGGTCAGGTAGAGTATACCAAGGCGCTTGAGAGAACTATGTTGAAGGAACTCGGCAAATTGCACGCGTAACTTCGGAAGAAGCGTGACCCCTTTTTACGCAAGTGGAGAGGGGTGGCACAGACCAGGGGGTAGCGACTGTTTATCAAAAACACAGGGCTCTGCGAAGTCGCAAGACGACGTATAGGGTCTGACGCCTGCCCGGTGCTGGAAGGTTAAAAGGAGAGGTGCAAGCTTTGAATTGAAGCCCCAGTAAACGGCGGCCGTAACTATAACGGTCCTAAGGTAGCGAAATTCCTTGTCGGGTAAGTTCCGACCTGCACGAATGGCGTAACGACTTCCCCGCTGTCTCCAACATAGACTCAGTGAAATTGAATTCCCCGTGAAGATGCGGGGTTCCTGCGGTCAGACGGAAAGACCCCGTGCACCTTTACTATAGCTTTACACTGGCATTCGTGTCGGCATGTGTAGGATAGGTGGTAGGCTTTGAAGCTTGGACGCCAGTTCGAGTGGAGCCATCCTTGAAATACCACCCTTATCGTCATGGATGTCTAACCGCGGTCCGTTATCCGGATCCGGGACAGTGTATGGTGGGTAGTTTGACTGGGGCGGTCGCCTCCGAAAGAGTAACGGAGGCGCGCGATGGTGGGCTCAGACCGGTCGGAAATCGGTCGTCGAGTGCAATGGCATAAGCCCGCCTGACTGCGAGACTGACAAGTCGAGCAGAGACGAAAGTCGGTCATAGTGATCCGGTGGTCCCGCGTGGAAGGGCCATCGCTCAACGGATAAAAGGTACGCCGGGGATAACAGGCTGATGACCCCCAAGAGTCCATATCGACGGGGTTGTTTGGCACCTCGATGTCGGCTCATCGCATCCTGGGGCTGGAGCAGGTCCCAAGGGTTTGGCTGTTCGCCAATTAAAGCGGTACGTGAGCTGGGTTCAGAACGTCGTGAGACAGTTCGGTCCCTATCTGCCGTGGGTGTAGGAATATTGACAGGATCTGTCCCTAGTACGAGAGGACCGGGATGGACATATCTCTGGTGGACCTGTTGTCGTGCCAACGGCATAGCAGGGTAGCTATATATGGAATGGATAACCGCTGAAGGCATCTAAGCGGGAAACCAACCTGAAAACGAGTATTCCCTATCAGAGCCGTGGAAGACGACCACGTTGATAGGACGGGTGTGGAAGCAGGGTAACCTGCGAAGCTTACCGTTACTAATAGCTCGATTGGCTTAATCGTTCTCATTGACCATGCTCATCAAAGCCTTCGGCTTTGATGATGCCATCTGTTTTGTCCTGACGCTGTCGGCTCTTTGAGCCTTCGCTGCGGACGGCCCGCACCATCAGGTGCGACGGCCCTTGGCCTTGCGAGCGGAGCTCGTCACGGCCACGGAAACAAAAAAGACGTGTTCACACAATAAGAAAACGGGCAACGCCCACCAGCTTCTCAATTATGCAAAGCATCAATACGGTTCCGTATCAACGCTTTGGCACCCTTCTGAGCGCAAGCGAAGAAGATGGGTTTGCCAAAGAAAAGGGAACAATGTTGATGCGAGAGCATCAACATTGCCCTTAGCTGACCTGGTGGTCATGGCGGGGCGGCCGCACCCGTTCCCATTCCGAACACGGCCGTGAAACGCCCCTGCGCCAATGGTACTTCGTCTTAAGACGCGGGAGAGTAGGTCGCTGCCAGGTCTGCTAATGGCAATGTTGTAAAGACATCAATCAAATCAATCATCTTCTCTCCAAAAATTCGGCCCTGCCGACAACAAAAAGGGTCGCATAAAGCGACCCTTCTTACGTTGAAAAATACACTAAAATATAACGCGGGGTGGAGCAGCCCGGTAGCTCGTCAGGCTCATAACCTGAAGGCCGCAGGTTCAAATCCTGCCCCCGCAACCAAATAAATCACCGCAATACCATCAAAGCCCCTCAACCGCAGGGGCTT
>WPHV01000031.1 GCA_009744235.1 Gillisella vitis | reverse complement strand
CGCAAGCCCACCTCCGAAAACGTCGTGCCCCTCAAAACCGAGGACGGCCCGGGCGCGAACTTCGAGGCGCGGGCGGCGGCCAAGGCGCGGGAGCTTCGGCCTGATGATCTGCCGTTCGATGTGCGCGCCATCTGGGATCGGATCGCGCCACCGCTGTGTGATCCGCGCAAGAACCGGCTGAATGAAATCAACGTCTACATGTTCGAACAGCTCTGCTGGACGATAGCCCGCCATGAGCGGTTGCGGCTCGATGTTCGCGAAGGCGGGGAAACCTATGAGAGCCAAACCCGCAACGGCACCCAGTTGAAGAGCCGCCCGGAAGTCAGCCAGTTGAATGAGACATGGCGGCAGATCCGGGCGCTGGCGAGTGATTTTGGCATGACGCCGTCTGCCGAACGCGGCTTGCAGGCAACCGGCCAGTTAGGATTTGAGTTCCCGACCGATGATGGATTCGATTGATGTCGAGATCCCGGATGTCAGCTATGACGACGATCCGGTGACCGCCTGGGCGGCGGATGTGGCGCGCGGCGATATCGTTGCCGGTCCCCATGTTCGCAATGCCTGCCGCCGTCACCTGCGCGATCTCATCGACGGCCCGGCCCGTGGCCTGGTCTGGGATCTGGAGACTTCGAACACGCGGATCAAGTGGTTCGGGTCCAAGCTGCGGCTGAATGGCGGGCAATTCGAGGGGCGGCGGTTTCGGCTGCATCCGAGCCAGGCCTTCCGGGTCGGCTCGCTGTTCGGCTGGAAATGGGCCGATACCGGCTTGCGGCGGTTCCGGCGCTTCTATGACGAAGAGGGCAAGGGCAACGGCAAATCGCCGCTTCTGGCCGGGATCGGCATCTGCATGATGGTGGCCGATGGCGAACCCCGTGCCGAGATCTATGCGGCGGCGGCCAAGAAAGACCAGGCGCAGGTGCTGTTTCGGGATGCGGTTGCTATGCGCGATCAGTCACCGGAACTGAGCAGCCGGATTACAACATCAGGCGAAAACCCGGTTTGGCAGCTCACTTATATTAGCAAGGGCGGCGACAAGCGGTTCTTCAAACCGATCTCAGCCGACAAGGCGCAATCGGGTCCGCGTCCGTCTTGTGCTCTGTGTGATGAGGTGCATGAACATCCCAACCGCGATGTCATCGAAATGCTGGAGCGCGGTTTTAAATTCCGCAAACAGCCGTTGTTGGTGATGGCAACCAATTCCGGGTCGGATCGCAAATCGATCTGCTGGGAAGAGCATCAGCACGCGGTCAACGTCGCGGCGGGCATTGTCCAGGACGACACGACATTTGCTTTTGTCTGCTCGCTCGATGAGGGCGATGATTGGGAGAATGATCCGTCCTGCTGGGTGAAGGCAAACCCGCTGCTCGATGTGACGATCACCACGGACTATCTGCATGGGGTCGTTGACCAGGCGCGGATGATGCCCGGCAAACGAAACGGCATTGCCCGCCTGCACTTTTGCGAATGGACACAATCGGTCAATGCGGCAATCAAGCGCGAGGCCTGGATGGCCTGCCAGAAGGATCTCGATCTCGACTGGCTGATAGAGCAAGGTTTTCCCTGCTATGGCGGTCTCGATCTGTCACGCACCCGTGACTTTACCGCGCTGACCCTGATCTGGGTGCTTGACAGTACCAAGGATGCCGAGCGGTTTGCGTCAAAGACCTGGTTCTGGACACCTGCCGATACGCTGGAGGATCGGGCCAATACCGACCAGGCCCCCTATGACCTCTGGCGTGACCAGGGTTTTATCGAGGCGGTGCCCGGCCAGCGGCTCAAATATCCCTGGCTGGCAGAAGCCTTGGCCGAGATCTGCGCAAAGTTCGAACCGACAGAGATCGGCGCCGACCAGTACGGTCTGGAGCAATTGTCCGAGCATTTGGAGGATCAGGGTGTTTCCCTACCGCTGACCATCCACCCACAGGGCTTCCAGCGCCGGGTGCTGGAGCGCGATCCTGACGCACCGGATGGTGAGCAGGATATCTATCTCTGGATGCCGCACAGCATCAACAAGCTTGAGAACGCGCTCTATGAGGCGCGCATCGAGATCGACCCGAACCCGATGCTGGACAGTTGTGCGGCCAGCACCGTCTTTGCAGAAAACCGCACCGGCCATCGGATGTTCGACAAGGAACACGCCTTTGGCCGCATCGACGGCATGGTGTCTTTGGCCATGTCGATGGGCATGGCGATGTGCCGTGTCCGTGCCTCCCAGGCATCCCCATGGGATGACCCGGATTATTCTATAAATCAATAAAGGGGTGGCCTGATGGCATCCAAGAAGGGCAAGGCCGAGCGGCGTTCGACGTCGCTCGAAAGCGAAACCGTGCCGGTCAGCGCCACCAATTTTATGGAATTCTTCGGGCTTGGCGGCGGCGCGCTGCCCACGGTCAATATTGAGACGGCGCTGAAAGTCCCGGCTGTGCAGGCGGCGGTGTCGTTTCTGTCACGGACCCTCGCAACGCTTCCGCTCTATGTCTACCGGACGGGCGAGCGGGGACCGGTGCGGCTCGGCGGCAAGCTCGCTGTCGTTCTGGAGGAAAACCCGAACGACGAAATGGACACCTCGAAGTTCCGGCGCTTCTTCTGGGAACAGGTGTTTACCGGCGGGCGGGGGCTGGCTTGGATCGAACGCAAGGGCGCGGGTGTCGAGGCTCTCTGGCCGATTGATCCGGGCAGTTGTTCGATCAGGCGGCGCGGCGGGCGGCTATTCTACAGTTTCGAGGGCAGGGAATACCCAGCCACCGACGTGATCGACATCCCCTATATGCTGAAGCGTAATCTGGTCCAGCATCGCGGCCCGATTGCCATGGCGGAAAAGGCCATCCAACTGGCCTTGGCCATGAACGACTATGCCTCGAACTTCTTTGCCGGCGGCGGCGTTCCGCCCTTGGCGCTGGAAGGGCCGATGCCCGCCAATGACAAGGCCATGCAGCGGGCGCGAGAAGACATCAAGCGGGCGGTGAAAGCGGCGCGGGACGATCAGCTTCCGCTGATCCAGTTGCCGGTCGGCTATAAGCTGACCCAAGTGGGTTACGACCCGGCCAAGGGGCAGATGACCGAGGCCCGGCTCTACCAGGTGCAGGAGATTGCCCGCGCCTATCAGATCCCGCCGAACTTCCTTCAGGACTTGAGCCGGGCAACCTTCTCCAATGTCGAGCAGAACGACCTCTATCTGGTCAAGCATCTGGTTAGCCAATGGGCGACGGCGCTCGAAGGGGAAATGAACCTGAAGATTTTTGGCCGAATGAACACCCGCCGTTATGTCCGTCACAACCTCGACGGCCTGATGCGCGGTGACTTCAAGAGCCGCCTGGAAGCCTTGGCAACCGGCGTCAACTCGGCGCTGCTGACCCCGAACGAGGGCCGGGAGATTGAAGGCCGTCCGCGCGATCCGAACCCGGCTGCCGACCAACTCTACATCCAGGGCGCAACCGTTGCCATCGGCACCAGTGCCAACGGCACAAACGCGATGGGCGAGAATGGCGACCCGCCGCTCAATCATCCCGCAGCAGACACAGAAAGGCAGGTGACCGATGACACCGAAACCGAAGCCGGGTGAGCGTGAGCGCCGCTCGTTGGTGCTGCCGGTGGAAGCGCGGGGCGATGGTGAGCGAATGACGGTGGCCGGTTATGCCGCCAATTTTGGTGACGTCACCACCATCGCCGGGGTGTTCGAGGAAAGCATCGCACCGGGCGCCTTTGCCCGGTCGCTGCGATCTGACGACATCCGCGCCTTCTATGACCATGACACGGCCCATGTGCTGGGTCGCAACCGTGCGGGAACGCTGCGGCTGTCGGAGGATGCCAAGGGCCTGGCTGTCGAGATCGATCTTCCCGACACCACGGTCGGACGCGATGTCCGCACGCTGATTGCCCGGGGCGACGTGTCAGGCATGTCGTTCGGCTTTGAGGCGGTTGGCGAGGAATGGGATTTTTCCAGATCCATGCCGCGCCGGACGCTGACCGATCTCAATCTGTTCGAAGTCTCCATCGTCTCTATCCCGGCCTATGCCGGCACCTCGATTGCGCTGCGGTCGCTTGAACACGCCCGTGGCGACACCCGTTCTCATCACACCCGGTCTCATGGGCTGGCCACGCGCCTGCGCCTGAAAATCGGCCTCGACCTGACGCGGCGCTCGTAAGACCCGCGTCCCCACCATCCCACTCTCCCCCCACACTCAGGAGTATGACTATGTCGCAAAGACTGAAAGAATTGCGCGAAAAGCAGGCGCGCCTTGTCACTGAGGCCCGCGAACGTCTGGAGGCGATTACGCCTGACACCGATGAGGTTCGGTCCAAGGAACTGGAAAGCGCCCATGATACGGCGATGGCCGAATATGATCGGCTGCAAGGGCTTCTCGACCGCGAGGAAAAGCTGATCGAGCTGGAAAAGCGCGATGAAGAGCGCCGCGCAAAACAGCGTCCGCTGCGCGATACCCCGGAAATGCGCGGCGACGATCTGCCCCAGGGTGGCAAGGTCGAATATCGCAGCGTGTTTGCCAAGGTGGTCTGCGGTGTCAATCCGTCCGATCTGACCAAGGAAGAGCGCGCAGTTCTTCAGCGCGGCGTTGCCTCGTTTGAGACCCGCGATCAGGTGACAACCAGTGCAGTTGCGGGTGGCTATACCGTACCGGTCGAGCTGGAAGCCACGATCATCCAGGCGATGAAAGCCTGGGGCCCGCTCTATGACGAAAACATCTGCACGGTGATCACCACGTCGAAGGGCAACGAAATGCTGGTGCCGACCGTTGACGATACCGACAATGAGGCCGATCCTCTGGCCGAGGCGGCGGATCTTCTGGAAGACGGCAGCGGCGATGTCGAGTTCGGACAGAAGGTGCTGAACGCCTATGTCTATGCCACGCCGTTCATCAAATGGTCCTTCGAGCTGGATGCGGATTCGCTGTTCAACATGGAATCCTTGCTCGGCGGGATGATCGGTGAGCGGCTTGGCCGGATCGGCAATCGCAAGCTCACCACTGGAACCGGCCAGAACCAGCCGAACGGCGTGGTCAACGCGGCGGGCCTTGGCGTTACCACAACTGCCAAGGATGCCTTCACCTTCGACGATATCCTTGAACTGGAGCATTCCATTGACCCGGCGTATCGTGGCTCGCCCAAATGCCGGTACATGTTCCATGACAAGTTCCTGCTGGCCACCCGCCGGCTGAAGGACGGCAACGGCAATTATCTCTGGCAGCAGGGCGACGTGCAGAAGGGCGCTCCGGCCAGCTTCAACGGCCGACCCTATTCCATCAACCAGCATATGGATGAAGTGGCGGCCGACAAGCGGATCGCGCTGTTTGGTGACTTCTCCAAATATTATGTCCGTAAGGTCGGCTCGCCCGTGATCGGTGTGCTGCGCGAACGCTTCTGGCCGAAGGTCGGCATTGCCGGCCTAATCCGCTTCGACGGTGAGCTGGGTGACGCAAACGCCATCAAGGCCATGAAGACCGCCGCCTGATCGGCGCCTGGTCACGGTCGGCGCAAAGAGCGCCGGCCGGTTTCCTGATTGGAGAACAGCCATGAAAATCAAAATGCTGACCGGTGCTGTCGGGGCCGACTTTGTTCTTAACAGGGGTGAAGTGACCGACCGTTACGAGATCCCGGAAGCGCGCCGGCTGGTCGAAGCCGGCCTTGCTGAGTTTGTCGTTGACCCCGAGGGCGATGAGCTTGGCAAATTGCGCGCCGAACTGATGATGCTGCGCAACCGTCATGCCGCGACGGTGGCTGCTCTTGCAGCGGCGACCAAGCCGGCGCAAGGCGATGGCGCATGAGCTGGTATGCCGCGACAGTCACGGCGAAAGCGGACGATCTGCCGGTCACGGTCGCGACCATCAAAGAGCGCTGCGGCATCGATACCGCCCATGATGACGCGATCCTACAAATGATGATCGAAGAAGTCGTCGCGGTTGTCGAGCAGACCTGCAATCTGTCGGTCTCCCCGAAAACCCTGGTGGCACAATGCGACAGCTGGGCCGATCTGGAGCGCCTGCCGGATGGACCGGTGAAGCCGGGAAGTAAGCTCATCATCACCTACACATCGCCGGATGGTGGGGAAGTTGTCCTCGATCCCTCGCTGTATCGGCTCAAATCCGATGGGCTGACGCTCGGCCTGGTTCCTATCCTATCCTGGCCGCAGGCACATCGCGGAGCGCCTGTGACCGTCACCTATGAGGTCGGGTTTGTCGAGCTGCCCTTTGATCTTCGCCTCGGCATCATCATGCGCGTGGCTGAGATTTACGGCAAGCCGGAAAGCAGCGCGGCGGATGTGGTGACCGACTTCGACCGGCTGCTGGTCAATTGGCGGCGGGGTGCGTGATGCGGGTCCAGTTCCTGGAAGACTTTGACTTCAAACCCACCCGCGCCACCACGATTGCTTACCGCGCCGGCATGGAAGTGACTGTGCTGAAACGCTGCGGAGAACGGGCCGTGGCGGCTGGAAAGGCGGTGGAACTGCCCAAGCCACCGCGAACAATTGCAGGAGGGGCGGATGGCGAGCAAGAGAACGACGGGTGACCTGAAACACTTTGTCATCTTCGAGCAGCGTGAAGAGATCGACCGGGGCGATGGTGTCACCGTCGCATCATGGGCTGAGCGCTATCGTTGCCGTGCGGGTTTTGTCCATCTTCGTGGTGGCGAGACCGTGATGGCGGATCGGCTGCAAGGCGAGCATTCGCAGGTGATTTTTGTGCGCGATTGCAGCGAGGCGAGGGAGGTCGAGACCGACTGGCGCATCCGGGATCTGGATACGCAGCTCACCTTCAATGTCCGGGACATCACTCCGGGCGAATGGACCGACAAGGACCGGCGCTGGATCGATTTCCTCTGCCAGAGTGGTGGGGTGGCCGGGTGAGCAAAATCCTCAATTTGGCAAAACTGGACAGAAAACTAAAGCGTCTGCCCGACATGGCCAAAGCCGAAATCAAAGCCGGTATGGAAGCGGCGGCCGACAGCGTCGTCGCCATGATGAAAAATCTTGTTGCAATCGATGACGGTGTCTTGCGCGATAGCATCGGCTGGACCTGGGGCAAGGTGCCGAAAGGGTCGGGCATTGTGGCAGCGGTCAAATCGCAGATGGGCAATGATCTCTCGATCACCATCTATGCCGGCAGCACCGAGGCCTATTATGCCCGCTGGGTGGAATATGGCACGGCACCCCACAAGAACGGCGGCATGTATGCCGGATCAGAAAACTCCGGCACCAGGGCGCGGCCGTTCTTCTATGTGTCCTGGCGGGCCAGCAAAAAGTCAGCCAAGCGGGCGGTGCGCAAAGCCGTCCGAACCGCAGCGCGAAAGGTGGCGGCGTCATGAGCGAAGATGCGGCCCATGAATTGCAGGTGGCGATTGTTACCTGCCTGAAAGCCGATGCTGATGTGACTGCCTTGATTGCCGGCCGCGTCTATGACCGGGTGCCGCAGGGTGTGAGCCTGCCTTATGTCTCCTTCGGTCCCACCCAGGAACTGCCCGAAGATGCTGATGGGCTGGACCTGTCCGACCTGTTCATCCAGTTGAGTGTCTGGTCGGACGATCCCGGCTATGCCGAGGGGCGGCGGATTGCCAAGGCGGTCGTTGCGGCGCTGTCCGGCGATACGCTGTCCCTCAATGACAATGCGCTTGCCTATCTCGAACTGGATGGCCGGCGCGATCTGCGCGACCCGGATGGATTGACCACGCATATCGCTTTGACCTTCCGGGCCGGCATCGAAAATCACTGAAACTTTTCTAAAATCAGGAGGCCATCATGGCACAAGCAACCACCATGCGTGGCGGGAAGATCCGTGTTCTGCTCGGAAATTCCGCCACCCCAACAGTCTATTCCGCGCCTTGCGGCTTTACCCAGCGGTCAGTTTCGCTCGACAAGGGCCTGGAAGAAAGCTCTATCCCTGACTGCGATGATCCCGATACCGTCGATTGGATTGGCCGTGATGCCTCGTCGCTTTCCATGTCGATCTCAGGCGAGGGGGTGTTGGCGCAGGAAAGCGTCGAGACATGGCTCGATGCCTGGGAAGACATTGACAGCATTCCGGTCAAGGTCGAATGGGAATTCCCGGCCAAGACCATCACCTGGACGGGCCGCATGCATGTCGAGAAGTTCGAAGGTGCTGGCGACAACGGCAAACGCGCCACGGCCAGCATCTCGATGCAGAGCGACGGCAAGATGACCCGCGTGGTTGCCCAGAAATGAGGAA
>WPHV01000030.1 GCA_009744235.1 Gillisella vitis | reverse complement strand
TGCCACCCGCATCAAGGCCTCACAATGAGCTCGTCAGATACTCATCGGTGAGCTCACATCCGGCCCCCAGGCAAAACTATCAAGCCGCTGCAACTGAAAAATCAATGGGGCGTGGACGCCGCATACAATTTATCGACAATCCATTCGAGCGTGGGGGATGCGGATGAAAGTTCAGTGGCACGTCACACTTGGAATCGCTTCTACAAAACTCACAGAAACAATCAAACAAACATACACAGCGATTTATTCACACGAACCCGAATTACAACGGTATATATCCTGTCAGCCAGCACCAAAACATCAAAAAATAGTCCGTAATGCCATGAAACTTAAGCCTTCGCAATTGAGGTCTACGAGCCTAATTCGCCCTCAGCCGAACCATATCACTCTCGGGTGCGACGCACCCATAGTACGTTGAGGTGGAAATTAATGATCCGTATTGAGACCTACACGCCTACACCTGACTGTATGCTCAAAGGTCCACCAAAAACGTAAGCGCTTACGTATATGGTCCACAAGAAAAGGCAATTTGCAGATATAAACATCCAACGTCGCTTTCATGGATCGTTTTTCCAAATTTCGACAACCCATCCACATCGATGATGGGCAGAGAAGTCATGGGATTGTCGTAAGTCAATACTTGTCCATTCATTAATCTATTTAAAGGTGCGGGCTAAGTGATGATCACCAAACGGTTCAATTTAGAATCTACCAAATGGCTAAAGTGGCAATTTTGGGTGCCGGGAACTTAGCTCTCACTCTTGCAGGTGATCTCGCCCGGAGGCTCGGCCAGACACCCTCGATCTGGGCGCCAATCTCTAACAGGAGCAGCTTCAATGATGTGAGGTGCCTTGGCTCCTTGGAGCTAGTAGGGCCGGACTACGGAGGCGACTTCCAGCCGCGATTGGAGGATGATCTTGGAACCGCGATTTCGGGCGCGGCGTTCATTTTTCTTACGGTTCCAACCCTAGGCCAGCAAGGGATTCTGCGCGAGTTGGCGAAGTTCAATCTGAGCAACTCAGTGCTCGTGGCCTTGCCCGGTAGCGCAACGTCTCTGGCTTGCAAGCAAACTCTAGTTCCAACTTTCGCGCCGATCGCAGTCATCGAATCAACAACGTCTCCTTATGCATGCCGCCGTGTCAAGGCACGTGTGCTAATGCTCGGTGTGAAGGCAACGTTCGAAGTTGCGACAACTCAGCCTTTGAGCGAGGAGGTTAAGGGGCGCTTCGAGGTTCTCTTTCCAAATCCGCCTCAGTGGTATCAACATCCCGCGTCGATATTTTTTTCAAATACCAACCCTGTTGCTCATCCTGCTGGAATTCTAGCTGCAAGAGATTCCATCGAGCAAGGGATATTGCCGGTCCCAAAATTCTACCGGCAGTTTGTCCCACAAGCCATCACGCGTGTTATCGCAATAGACGAGGAACGTCTTTCGATTGTTGATGCGCTTGGACTCGAGTCCGAGACGGATTTCTCATATTCCAAAAAATGGTATGGTGGGCATGCCTGCAACGCAAGAGAATTCTATGAGACCTACGAAGGCTATGCTGAAATCGAAACTCCCAAGACCATGAACCATCGCTACCTTACTGAGGATGTGAAGCACATTCTGGTGCTCTGGGTTGAGATAGCTGAAGCGATCGGTGTGCAAGTTCCAGAAATGAAATCTGTAGTGCAGGAGGCAAGCGACGTGCTGAACGAGAACCTTCTTCGCACTGGTAGGGGGCTATCGTCCCTCAACCTAGGAGGCGCAAACGCGAATGCCATCGTCAGGGCTCTCAACGGGGTTTGAATCAAAACTCCGAGCTGCTTTAATGTAATATGCGAGACGCCTATGAGCGCACGATCTATGCTTTCACTTCTGTTGTGTACGTTTGAATAAACCTGAGCATGTATTTAGTGTAGCTCAGATCCTTACCGCTTGTTTCGGTTCATGCTAATGTATAATTCACCCCGTACCTTTTACGCAAATTAAGTATAATGTTCATCAATCGTATTTTTATTAACAGATAATCTTTGGTCAATTTATTGATTAGATATTAATAATTATATATACAATATTAACATCAAATAAATATATGGGTTTTAATATGTTAATAACGAATATTTATGTATGGCGCTACAATAACAAACCATTACGTTTTATTCTTACAAAATCCAAGCTTATAAACCAGCAGAACAGGTCAAACCTAAGAGACTGATTACAAAAATCTTATTCAAATGTCAAAAAGTGCCCCAGGGGGCTAGTATCTACCACACACCGAACAGCGAACCAACCACGCTCACTGAAGGGAACTCCAGTTCCCCGCCGGCGCGCATGGGTGAGATACCCCTGAAGTTGAGCAACATTGGCCGTTCGCTCTATCGAAAGTTACGGGCAACATTCAACCCGGTCCAGCGCGATGGCGGGGTAACCGATTTGCTGCCCCGAGAATTATGCAGCAGTTTTTCGGTGCGGGCCCACAAATGTGGTGCAGGTCAAAGCTTGACAAGTGACGACAAATAGTTAGGCGGGCCTAGAGGGACTTTTGCGACAGCGTGTCGTGGCTCAGCTGAAAATTCAAACACACTAATTAATGCTGTCAAATCCGCTGTGTATTCACATGGCATCAAATGGTCACCAATGACGTCATGGGCTTCCTTTTCTCCAGTATAAAACAAATGGCTCAGGCCTATCTGCGGCAGATATTTTGAAGTAAATACAAAGCTATCACTCTCTTAAGATGACGGTAGCCAATTGGCAGGTTCGAGATTTCACACGCATCCTGAACGCCGGCGAGCTCCAGGGCCGCTTGGAACAGGCGCGAACCGATTTCGGCGCTTTACTGGCCGAAATTGTTTACTTCCACCCTCCGGGGGCTACGCCTGAGGAGGGTGATGATGAGTACATCCTCACTGGTCAAGGGCTGGTTTATGTTTACCTTAGTGAACAAACTGCTCGCCAATGCGCCTTAAATCGGCTCCTACCGTCCAACTCCTCCAACTTTGGAACAGTGGTAACTGCAATACCGCCATGGTTGATGGATACACAAACGCTGAATCTCACTCTTCAGGAGCGGTGCGATCAAGGTGGGATCGTCAACTACTATCATGGCTCGCGTACGAATGAGTTCTTTTTAGCGATCATGCTGAGCAACTGCTTTGTTCGGTTTGGAACCGACGAGATCAACGGTGCAAGCTACGGATTCTATGCCCGGCGCGGAAATTACACCGAGGAAGGAGAAGATGACGACAATGAGATTGGCGATGAAGGCGAAGCTGGTGGAGCCGAAATAAGAGATTACCAGTTCGGAGACCTTGTCAATTATCCAATCGTTGCCCTAGGGTCAAGCCGTCTTTCGGCATAGTTCGCGTCGGCAGCAGCTAGTAAAGTCGGATAATCTATGAGAGCGGCCCATGGATCTTTGTTATTTTCACGTTTCCAATATCATCTAGTAACGAAATAAAAAAATTCCTTCTCGTCTAAAATTAGAGAACTTTTTCGGCAAACGCCATCACCCAACATGGGTGTTGCTCACAGTGCTCGAAGCTAGATTAGGAGCAAGCTACACGGCATTCTATTTCAAACCGCACCAATCGATTCTACGCTGCATTGTTTTGATAAACAACTTAACGATATTAATCTTGAACAAGAAAGAGGTATATATCTACGCTTACCAGCTAAAATTGAATATATTATGAGAGTTTCAAGTGCCAAACCAATAATTTAGAAATTAATACTAAATTTAAAAGTTTTAACAGATATTTGCTGAAATAATAATGAATTTTACAAGAACATCTTGTATCGCACAACTAAAATTACATAGATTTCGAAACACGACACCTTAAAACTACACAGAACTATCTGACTCCACGTCATCAAGAGCAGCTACCACAGACAGTAAAGGGCAATTAGCGAAGCGTAAAATATAAAGACACGATGAATTATCTCAAACACGCCCCCCTACCACAACAGGATAAACTTAATAACGATTGAGAACATCTTATTCAAATGAAGACAAGTGTGACGCAAGGCTGGTGTAAACTAGTACGCTCCGAATGGTGGGCCTTCAAATCCTTCGAAAGCTGCCGCGCTCACCGGCGGGAATTCGTGTTCCTGCCGACGCGCATGGATGAGATACTCCTGAGCGATCCCATGAATCAACTTACCCTCCATATCTGCGTCAAGCTGCAATAGCATATCGGGCGTGATCCGATTCTGGCTAGCAAACAACATGGCATATCGATATCCATCGATCTCTTTCAGTATGGGCCTCAGCCGAGGCTCATTCCAAAGATAAACCAACTCTTGAATAAGAGATGGGCCTATAGCGGGGCACAACATCTGCTTAACTCTGGCCTTGGCCGCTTTCATGAAGGTCTCCTCGTCTGCTAACTTGTGGCGAATAATATGCCAACGAAAATCGGCGCTCCAATAACCGCTTTGCGCCATGCACTTGAGCAACGAGATAGATCCTCCCTCAAGAATAAGTCCGCCGTGGGCCTCATAATTATACACCTCCGCGATCAGCCTCTCATGAGCTTGCTCGGCTGCGATGATACCCTTCACCAGGGGCCGATCATCAAGGTACAGACGGGTCGTTCCTTTCAGTTCTTCCACTGTTGGTCGTCCGCTTCCGGTTGACAGCTGAGGACAGCATTGGACCCGATCGAGCGAAAGGACTGGAAGCCCAGTCTGCTGGGCAAGAGCTATCGCCGTCGACGTCTTTCCTGTGCAAGTTGGACCGAAAATTAGACGCAGATCCATAATTGTTTGCGATATTGTGAATACAAATTGATTTATTGGATTAGAGAAAGTTTATTACCAGAGCCTGTTATATTGTCTTCCTCCGGGTTACTTATTGTAGAGCAAGTGGCTTTAGCGTCTCCCCAAGGGGCAACTTGTTTTTCAACAAAGTGTGGGCCATGGCTGTCTCCTTGAAAACAATTTTCACCAACGAAGGCGCATTCAAGTCAAGATAAGCCTGACTAACTCAGCACTAAGAGGCAACTATTCATGCCACTTGGGGGGACGTTTTTCCGCGGTTTACTGCCACTTTTCTGCGCTGATTATCATCATTACTGGTGAGAAAGTAAAATCGTTTTTAATAGTTGATTAGGTGAGACGCCAAAATAAGGGTGACGATTTCATGTTTGACCTCAATATATCCCCGATAGTGGGCACATAATATAATTATGACTTAAGAACGGCCTCTATTATTTACTTACTTCAATCATTGTCGTAGTGGAAAAATTAAATTTATTATATGTTTTACCTACTGAGGTTATTTCAACAAATGATATAGATAGTTAATCTTTTAATTATATATTATTATATCACACCATATCTCAAAATAATAAGAGACAGATACAATAACAAGCATACATCATCATCGTTACTAAAACGTCGATATAGTGTAAATATGCAATCTATAGAACGCCCAATACTTGCAACATGACCCTTAGATTAATTTCTATTGCGGTAGTTATATCTCTTCCAAGGGTGTTTAAGAGGATTGTCCTTCGCTAAAATGCCTCCACAATTGTGGATAATTGCGCAGACGGCGTTACACGCGGTCTGAATAGCGCCCTCCACCCATCCACCGGTGAAGGAACAACTGCAACCCGCCAAGTAAACTCCAGTATCATTAGTCGTGTCCAGCGCTTGAAAGAAAAGTTCTTCAGAATAAAAATCTTCGCCGCGTCGGTTAAGTTTGAAAGCTCCGCCGGCATTCTCGTCTGTAAGCCAATCATGTTGAACAACATTTTGGTCGTAATCAGCGCAGGCGGGAACTAGATGCTGGGCAAACACCGGGAAAGATTTTGAAATTGCGTCACGCAGCAGACATAATCTCTCTTTTTTGTCGGGGACCGCCAATAGCTTGTGGGAGTCGTCCTCCCATGTATAACTGATGAGCACCAGACCTTTACCGTTCGGATCCTGCGGCTCATAGTCCAGGCAATAGACTGCTTTTGCGAACCCGTCCATGAGGACACAGGACGGGAGCATATGGTCAAACCAAAATTTTCGTTCAGTCAGCAGGAAGAGTTTTGAAGAGCCTGTCATGTGGCTGTTATCAACCGCTTGGTTCACTGGTGCACGAAAAATGGTGGTATCGCATGTCAGACAATGCCTGAGTTGGATATTTGCGAGTCCAGATGTAACCACCACTTTATCATAAAGTTCTGATATCCCGCTCTTAAGCCTTATCTTTATTTTTGTCTTTTCCTTCTCGATCGCCCTGACTTGAACATGGCGTATACGCTGGCTTACAGACACACCGTTAACCACTTGAGAGGCTATTCGACGTGGAAGTTCTGAGATTCCTTCAGAGCACATCCGCTGATTTTCTTCATATCCGTTTATGACCAAGCGAAGGATCTCAGTAAACCCGCTTTCAAAAACTGGACCAAACCCGCCAGATCCTATTCCCATTAGCTTGAATAGGTCCCAATCATGAGGGAAACTCCATGTTTCTCCACCAGGAGGATGCGTGCCCAGAAAGATCCTCTCTATCGCTGAGGAGAACGACTCCCTCCCGAAACGGTTCAGCCAAATTTGCCAGGAGTCATGAGCCCGCCTAATGTCCCCTGATTTCAAGGCCTCAGTGATAGCATCAGGCGACGCCAACACAATATCTCCCTCAAGGAAACCGTCCTTCAAGAACGCATGCCACCCGCTGTAAACGCGATGGAACAACTTCGGTGGCTGCTGCCCGGCTTTCCACATGTATCGGCAACCCTCGTAGACCAAGTCAGTGTCGACTGTGCCGGGATTTGGGAACGGCCTCATCGAAGACAGACCGTATCGCTCGAGGAAGAAAAACAAGCACGATGCAGCAGGAGGAAATCGCATCGCCCCCATTTCGGCCACGACGCCCGGAGCGTCCTTGAAGGCATGTGACCAAAGCTTACCTCCAACCCGATCACCTGCTTCATATATTGTAACATCGTCTACGCCAGCATGAAGCAGTTCGCTTGCCACCACGAGCCCGGAAATGCCAGCCCCAATGACCGCTACTTTTGGCCTGGGAACATCTTCCGGAAAGAAGCCGATCCGCCCACTATCGGAACATTTGTCGAGAAACAATCTGTAGTCATAGAGCAAGTCGATCGTTGGAAAGGACCCTGCCGAGGCTTTCAGCATCAGGTTTCGACCATAAGCTACCATGTCAAATGGTACTGCCTCTTCAATGATTACGGTAAACCCGGTAACGCTTTTCAACGAGCCTTCTTCGTACGGCGCCATTTGCAGGGTTCGGGAGCGGGCAGTCTCAGAGATTGAAATGGCCACGAAATGACTAAGGTCGCTGGGTGCACATCTTTTACCACTCAGCAAATTCATGGTTTGGAGAAGTTGAGCTCTGGAAATATCCATGCAAGATGGTGCAAGGTCGATGGCAACGAGACCACTCACTCTTGTTCGCACCGAAGCTTCTGGTTCGAGTATCCACCTCAGAATTTCCTCGCCAACATAGATGTAAGCGGAGAGGACTGCGACCCTCTGACCGGCTGATATCTCCGGAAAGCGACCGTCGGCCAGCCTTTTGCAAGCTAACCCAGCGTTGCACTCGCCGGAAATTTGACTAATTCTTCTTTCCCTCGAAGCTTCTCGTTCTGAGAAGGCTGCGGCAACGCGGCGGTCCAACTCATCAGCCTTGTCGACCATTATCAGATCCACAATTTTGGTAGAGAAATGATCGCATTGTTTATCAAGAAGAGATGAGGCTGACATTGCTAGGGAAGATTGGTCTTTGTGTAGATAACTAAAGACATCAACCGTTTCTATTTAAGTTGAGAATCGGGGAATACTGTGCATTGACATCCCAATGGAAAGCGACAATTTTGGCGTTTTTCAATAGAATATTCACGCGGGTCCACCTCGCCGCTCAATCAGGTTGAATATTGATTGATACAATACTGTTTCCGTTTGAAAAAGTGCCCTTAATACCTCCAATAATTCGGATCATACGCCGTGATTGGGAAATTCCCTCCAATAATCGCGCAATTTGGGCCCAAGCGCGGTATATTTATTTGATCTGAAATGGGCTTAAAATCCCCAATCCAGAAAGATGGTGCCCATTACCTCGTTAGCACAAACCCTAGTGGTTTGATTCCAACACTTGGTGCCCACGCTTGACGGCTGCGATGATGTCGTCAGGGTCTGCTTTCCAGATGAACGGCTTCGGCTCTTCGTTGTGCTCTTTGATAAAGCGGTTGATGGCTGCC
>WPHV01000003.1:462523-480595 GCA_009744235.1 Gillisella vitis | reverse complement strand
ACCTGGACGGGCCGCATGCATGTCGAGAAGTTCGAAGGTGCTGGCGACAACGGCAAACGCGCCACGGCCAGCATCTCGATGCAGAGCGACGGCAAGATGACCCGCGTGGTTGCCCAGAAATGAGGAACGCGGAACTGACAATGCCTTGGGCGGATGGTGATTACTCCTTCCGCCTCGGCTGGGGTGAGTTGGAAGGATTGCAGGAGGCCTGCGATGCCGGGCCGTATATGATCCTCGACCGGCTCCAGACCAGCACCTGGCGCGTGGGGGACATCTCCCATGTGATCCGTTTCGGGCTGATCGGCGGCGGCAAGACCCCGGTCGAGGCGCTCACCCTGGTGCGCAAATGGGTTGAGGCTCGCCCGCCCGCTGAAAATCTGTTGTTTGCCCAGGCGATCCTGACAGCTGGCATCGTCGGCGCGCCGGATGAAAAGCCGGGGGAGGCCGACGCGGCAAATCAAAAGGGGGCGATGCCCTCGACGACCTTCCCAAAGGAAAGTTGAGATTTGCCGCGATTTACGGCAATGGCGCGGCCATGGGATTTACCCCACAATCCGTCCGCGCCATGTCCATGTTCCAGTTCTTCGCGGCGGTCGATGGCTGGATGAAGGCCAATGTCCCGGAAGAGGAAAATGCGCTATCTGATAGAGAGCGGGATGAGCTTTGGGAGTTTGTTAGTCGTTGATGTTGGTGCAGTCCGATTGATGGCAATTTACGCGCAAAGCTAAAAATAGCCCTTCAATTGGCGCTCTGGATCCCGCCGCTACGGACGGCTTGCCCTTGGCGTCGTAATTTATCCGCAATATCTTTCGAAGCCTGTTTGAAAGCCCACCGAGGAATTGGAGGATTATCTGAATTTAGAGCATCCTTTTCAGTAAGAAACTTTCTCAACGCAGCGTGTCTTTCCTTAGGATCATCCGCGAAGTTGATAGTCACTGAGTGATATACGCGAAGTCGATTGCGTAGAGACTTTTGTTTGTTCCCAAATTCACGATAACGGGCCGCACGTTCGGAAGGCTTTAAGAACGTTAGAATGGAACCGAGAACGGCTGCTGCAGATGAAATCACAGTTGAAAAGACGATTAGAAACGATTGCACGGTAGGGTCAGAAGAGATGCCCTCCGAAGCAGAGATTGCCCCCAGAGCGGTGGCGCAAGCAGATAAAATAACGATTGTGACGCCAAGGCAGATATTATAAAGCTCCCATCTTTGAGCAACGGCAAAATTGGATGCAGAGGTTGTTTCTGTGTCTCGTTCTAATTTCTGTATTTGAAGTCTTATTTCGCGATCTACATCTTCATTCATTGGAGTTGTCCTTCTTATTTAAAAATAAGTGAATTTTCCATTATTAATTAATATTCATATTCAGTAATTTTGTCATCAAAATTTTCTAATATTTCTACGGTTTAATGTAAAAATTTAACATTATTGCCGGGATCGCAAAATCGGCGCTTTCTGGCAGCGTTCTTGGCTAGCTGACTGAGCCACCCCCATCTTTCCAATTTCGAGGCACCCATGGCAACCGACCTGGAAAAGCTCGTCGTGCAGCTTTCGGCCGACATCAAAGGCTATCAGCGCGAGATGCAGAAGGCCGCGAATGTGACCAGTTCACAGGCCCGCGCCATCGAGAACCGCCTGAAGAAAATGGATGGCCGGTTCTCGGCGCTTGGTACGTCCATGGCGAGGGGCCTCATTGCTCCGATCGCCGGGATCTCGGCGGCGCTGACGGTGGATTCCGTCATCCATTATGCCGACGCCTGGACCAGCGCCAAGAACAGCCTGGCGGTGGCCGGCGTCGTGGGCGTTAATCAAGTCGCGGTCCTCGACCAGATTTACAACTCGGCCCAACGCAATGCAGCGCCGATTGGTGCCATGGCCGATCTGTTCGGTAAGGCTGCGCAATCCGGCGATGCGCTTGGAGCGTCTCAGGCCGATTTGCTCAAATTCACGGATGGCGTCGGCACGGCTCTGAAGATCGAGGGCAAGTCTGCCACCGAAGCGCAGGGTGCGCTGACGCAGCTCGGCCAGCTGCTCGGCTCGACCCGCGTCCAGGCCGAAGAATTCAATTCGGTCAATGAAGGGGCGCGACCGATCCTGATCGCCGTTGCCAACGGCCTCAGCGCTGCGGGCGGTTCTGTCAGCAAGCTCAAACAACTGGTCAACGATGGGACCGTGTCCAATCGGGACTTCTTCCAGTCGTTCCTGAAGGGATTGCCGACCATCCAGGGCATGGCCGCCAATGCCACCCAGACGATAGAACAGGGCGTGACCAAGGTGAACAACGCTTTCACCCGCTATATCGGCCAGACGGATGAAAGCCTTGGCGCATCCCAGCGCCTGGTGGCTGGATTGAATGCCTTGGCGGATAATTTCGAGCATACGGCCGATGTCGTCCTGAAGCTCGCTTCTGTGATTGCGGCTGCCCTGGTTGGCCGGTCGATTGCTCTGATGATTGCCAATCTTGGCCTCGCCACAGCGGCTGTTTTCCGGCTGATCGCGGCGCTGCGGGCTGCATCGTCCATGGCTGGTATTGCGACCGCCATCAGCGGCATCGGTGCTGCGGCGGGTCCGCTCGGTCTGATCATCGGCGGAACGGTCGTTGGTGCGCTTGCGCTGTTTTCCTCGTCGTCGGCAGAAGCCAGTCAGGCGGCAAAGACCTATGCGCAGGCCCTTGCCCAGGTGCAGGAGCGCGCCAAGGAGGCGGCAACCAGCGTCGAAGGGGCGGCCAACTCGATCAGCGAGCGGACCCGCAACGCGCTGTCGGGCGGTGTCGAAGAGGGGAAAACCCAGATCGAGGCGGCAAAGACAGCCGTGCTCGATCTCTTCACCCAGATCATCAACAATGCGCCACGCCGCCTTATCACTGAGGACCAGCTGAAGTCACTTTCGGATCTGCGCGACGGTTTGAAGGATGGCAAGGTCAGTGCAGCCGGTGCAAGCGATGCACTCTATGCGCTCGCCAATTCCAACCCCAAATTCCAGAAACTGGCCGATCAGCTCGCACCACTGCTCGACAGGCTGAAAGAGGCGGTTGCCGCGACCGCTCTTTTGCAAAAGCAGCTTGGCAATGTCTCGACCATCGATCCGAAGGTCGCATCGGGCTATGGTCAGTATTCGAAGTCGCGCCAACAGGGCGAGGAGATGCTGCGGCTGGGCAAGGCCTATGCCGATGAAGCCCAGCGGCAGAACACGCTGTCGAAGGATCAGCTCGCGGTCGAGAAAGAGATCGCCAAGATCAAGGCCGATCTGCAAAAGAACGGCGGCACTCTGCCCGACGATCAGATCCGCAAGCTGGCACAGTCGAATGTGACGGCCGACAATCAGCGGTCCAGTTTGTCCGACAAAAAGACCAGGGTGCCGAGAGCGACGGCAGACGATCGGCTGGATATGGACATTCAGTCGATCCGGGATCGCACGGCAGCTCTGGTCGAGGAACAGGCGGTCGTCGGGCAATCCTACCGTCAGCAGGAAGCTCGTCGGATGTCGCTCGATCTCGAACAGCAGGCGCTCCAGGATGTTCGTGAAGAGGCCCGGCGCAACAATGATGAGAATTGGCGCACGGTCCAACTGACGCCTGAACAGATCGCCAAGATCAAAGCTGCGTCAGACGCTTATGCCGAGCAGGCCGATATCCTGCGCAAGGTCGAGGACGCCCAGCAACGGTCGCAACAGGCAGCACAAGAGTTCTACGATACCGCCAAGTCAGCCTTTTCCGATGTGATCATGGGGGCCGAAAGCTTTAGCGATGCCCTGTCCGGCGTTCTCAAAAAGCTGGGCGAGTTGGCCTTGAACAGTGCGTTTGACGGCCTGTTCGGCGGATCGTCCGCCACCAGTAGCGGCGGTTGGGTGGCCAACGCTTTCAAGGCGATTGGCTTTGCTGATGGCGGCTATACCGGGGCGGGGGGTAAATATGAACCTGCCGGTGTCGTGCATAAAGGCGAGTATGTCTTTGATGCCGATGCCGTTCGAAAGGCTGGCGGGCCTGCTGGCCTGGACGCCATGCGAAAGCGGCTCAAGGGCTATTCCAGCGGTGGCTATGTCGGACCAAGTGCGCCGCGCATGCCCGATCTGTCCCGGGCGGCGTCCAGCAAAGCCAGTGCTGTCCAGATCAGCATTAATCCGGTGATCGACAATCGCGGGGCTTCTGTTGAGGCTGTGGCACGACAAGAGCAGGCGATGAACAAGCTGCAAAAGACCTTGCCGACACAAATCATCAATGCGGTGCGCGATGCCAGAGCGAGAGGTGTTAAAATATGACAGCCATTATAAAAGCCTATGACATGTGGGCGATCTATGCTGCGGACTTCCGAATGGCGACGATCAGCTTGGATGGAAAGTCATCCGTCCTGATTTTTGATGAGGCTGACGCGGATGCTCTTAAACTCTGCGTCGATAGTCTCAAAGCCAAACCGGATAGCGCCCGCTTCGACTTCTACAGGGATTTGCTCGGTAATCGTCCCCTTCGCGGACCTGATGGCATTTTGATGCAACTCGTCGAACCATGATAGGTCGGCTGTTCCTTTTGCTGTCGCCAACGCCTTCACGACTTCCCGTAGAGCGCCGTGGTACGCGATTACAGCCGCTCCCAGATATCGTTCCGCGTTTTCCTTGTCATAGCTGGCTTTCACTTTTTCCCTCCATCTAATTGGTGAGGGAAAGAAGCATGGCTACAATCCAAAGTCGAGTCTCTTGTGACCGTTGTTTATCCTATTGACCTGTTGGTGGACTTTCCGGGCTGGACAACCAAGTTCGAACCGCTGTTTCGCCAGGAGCAATCGCGCACCGCTGGCGGAGTGACTTACACCAAGGATCTGGGGTCGCCGCTGTGGTCGGCGGCCTATCAGACAAAACAGTTGAAGCCGAATGAGCTGGACGCCTGGCGGGCGCGGATCGAGGTGCTGGAAGGCGGGCTGCAATATTTCCGGGGGTATTCACTGTCGCGGTCCCGGCCCATTGCCTATCCGACTGGCAAGCCCGTGCCGGACAATGGCGTGGTGCTGTCGGCCATCGGCGGTGACAATAAGAGCGTGACGATCTCCGGGCTGGGTGCCGGTTATGTGGTCTCGGTTGGCGACATGATCGAGATCGCGGGCAGTGGGCTTTACCGTGTTGTCGAAGGCGCGGTTGCCAATGGGTCCGGTGCTGCTGGTGCCTTTGAGGTGCGCCCGCATTTATGGCCGGGAACGGCTGCGGGGTCTGCTGTCACACTGCTGCGGCCCTCCTGCACGATGATGATCGTGCCGGGGTCGATTTCTTCTGAAGCCGATGCGTCCACCGGGCGCGGCTCTGTGTCTTTCCAAGGTATCGAGGTGCGCTGATGCGCTTATATCCTGCTGCAATTACCAACGCGCTTTCGGCGCGGCAATTGGTGGCGCGTGATTTTCTCTGGATCATCGCGCGCGACCGAACCACTGGAAACCCGGCTGCTGTCGGATTCTGGTCGGATGTCGGCAATGTTTCTGCCGAGGTGGTCCACCCCGACACGGGCAACGCTGATATCAGGAGCTTTTACGGCTCCGGCACATTGATCAGCGTCACGGAAATCCCGCTGGTTTCGACGCTGGAGGCGCAAAGCGTTACCATCACCATGTCCCAGATTGACGATATGGTGGCGCAGGCTGTCCGGCTCTACGATTGCAAACAGGCCCGCGTGGAAATCTATCGCGGCCTGTTTTCGCCGCAAACCCGCAAGCTGGTGTCTCCGGCAGAACTTCGGTTCCTGGGCTTTATCGACACGATAGAGATCAAGAACCCCGCCGAAGGCGACACCGGCGCGGTGACGCTGACCTGCGCCTCCCATATGCAGGAAATCACCCGGTCCAACCCCGACACTCGGTCGGATGCCAGCCAGAAGCTGCGCAGCTCCACCGATAATTTCTATCAGGATACGGCGGTGGTTGGCGATTGGGAGCTGTTCTGGGGACAGACCAACGGCAAAATCTCGACCAGCAAGACCAGCAGCATGGCCGATTTCCTCAATAACGCTCTGGCGAAAAATGGTTAGGCCTGGCACCTCGGCTGACCGCTTTGCCGTCATCGATCTCTTACGGCAAAGCCATGCGGCGGCGGGCTATGCCTTTCGGTTCGAGGCGGCGCGGGCCGATGCGCTGTATCGCCTGCACCTCGATAATCCGATGGCGTGTGCGCTGCTGCTGGAGCGTGACGGCATTGTCTGTGGCCTCTTGATGGCCTCAGCTTTCGATCATCCCTTCGGGGCTGGGCTGATGGCCAAGGAAACGGTGTGGTTCATCGCACCGCAGGCGCGGGGTCGCTCCGGCCTTATCATGCTCGATGCCTATGAGGCATGGGCCAAATCCATCGGCTGCACCTCGATCGGCATGGCGGCGCTGACCACCAACGATGTGTCGAGCCTCTATGTCCGGCGCGGCTATGCACCTGCCGAGACCCATTTTATAAAACCCCTCTAAGGGCATCCCATCCATGGCAATTTTTTCTGGCATCGCCGCCATTGTCAGCGGCGTGGCGTCGGCACTTGGCGCGGTCTCGACCTTTATCGGCGGTATGGGCATCATCGGCTCGACGCTGCTGAAGGCGGCGGTCGGCGTTGGTTTGAACTATCTGGCCTCGGCTGTCGCGGGCAAGAACAAGGCCTCGACCGCAAGCTTTGCCGTCAATGGGCAATTGCAGTCCGGTGGCACCGTGTCGCGCTCGATCATCTTCGGGATGACGGCCACGGCTGGTTCTCTGGTTTATGCCAATACATGGGGCAATGCGGGCAAGACACCGAATGCCTATGTCACCCAGGTCATTGCGCTCGCCGATGCACCGATCAAGTCGGTGCTGGTTGCGGTGGTCAATGGCGTGGCCTGTGAGATCGATTTTGATCATCCGCATGCTGAATATGGCTGGCCGGTCCTGGAGTACCGCAAGGGCAGTACCGATTACCTCTGGCTCAAGTTTTACGATGGCACGCAGACCGAGGCGGATAGCTTTCTGGTTGGTCGCGTCTCGTCCCCAGACCGGCCCTATGAGGCAACCCGTGTCGGCCATGGCGTTGCCTATGTGATCGCCACCTCGCGTGTGAACCAGGAGCTATTTTCTGGTTTCCCATCCTTCAAGTTCGTGCTGGATGGTATGCGGCTTTATGATCCCAGCAAGGATAGTTCTGTCGGTGGCAATGGTGCGCAGCGCTGGAGCGACGCCTCGACCTGGGGCGGCGACGGCGACCGGCTGCCTGTTGTCCAGCTCTATGCCCTGATGCGCGGCATTCGCTGGAACGGTCAATGGCTCTATGGCCTCCAGACCGTCACCGAACGGCGCTTGCCTGCCAGTCACTGGATTACCCAGATTGGCAAATGCCGCACCCTGATCGAAGGTGCGGATGGCATGGAGGCCACCTATCGCTCTGGCGCGGAGGTGCAGGTCAGTGCCGCCATCCAAGACGCGGCGCAAGCGATGCTGACCGCTTGCAATGGGCGGCTTGCCGAGATCGGCGGCACCTATAAGCCATTCATCGGCGTGTCGGATGAACCGGTCATGACCTTTACCGACGCCGATATTCTGTCCACCGAAGAGCAGAGCTTTGCGCCGTTCTTCGGTCTGTCCGATACGGTCAACGGGATCTCCGCGTCCTATCCATCGCAAGATGACGCTTGGAATATGACGGAAGCCCCGCCGCTCTATAACGGCGATTACGAGGTGGAAGACGGCAACCGCCGTCTGCTGTCGGATGTCAGCTTGGACTTCGTGCCTTACGCTGCGCAGGTGCAGCGGCTGATGCAATCGGCCTTGAAGGAGGCGCGCCGCGCCCGTCGTCACACCATTTCCATGCCGCCAAAGTTTGGGGCATTGGAGCCGGGTGACATTGTCTCCACGTCCAGCAATCGCAATGGCTATGTCGAGAAGCGGTTTCGGGTCGATGGTGTTCTCGATCAGCCAAACCTTGATGTTGTCTTGGATATCACGGAAGTTGATCCGACCGATTACAGCTGGAACCAGGGCACGGATTATAAGCCGCCGGTCACCGGCAGTCTGTCCAGCGGGGTGCCTGCTGCGCAGTCCACGACGGGATGGAGCGTTGTCGCCGGATCTGTCACCGACAGCGACAGTCAGGATCGCAGGCCCGCTATTGTTGTGTCCTGCACCGCCGATCTCGATGACGTTGCCCGTGTGTGGGTCAAGGTGCGCGTTAAAGCCACGGGCATTGTCGTTTATGACAGCGATGCTCATCCTTATGCTGGCGCTGCGACCTGGACGCTGTCTGGTTCCTGGTGCCTGGCGCTGACAGAATATGAGGTGCAAGGCAAGTTGGTGCCGGTGTCCAGCCGCGAAACCGTCGCGTCTGACTGGCTTTCCGTCACCACGCTGAACCTGTCGGAATCAACTGACGTTCTCGACAACTCCATTACCACGGCCAAGCTTGCCGATGCGGCGGTGACGGCGTCCAAGATCATGGACGAGGCGGTCACCAATCTGAAGCTGGCGGATGCGGCTGTTGGCACGTCCAAGCTTCAGGTCGCGGCGGTGACGGAAGAGATTTTGGCCTCCGGTTCGGTCATTGCCGATAAGTTGGCCGAAGCAGCGGTCACCGGGGCAAAGCTTGCTGCTGAGGCGGTCGATGAGACCAAGTTTGCCGCCAGCATTGAGCCGGTGCACGTTGTTACCGCACTGCCGACCAGCCGCGTGTCTGCCTATGTCACCTTCAATGGTGAGGCCTATCGCTGGAACGGTGCGTCCTATGTGAAGACGGTGGCGACGGCTGAACTGACCGGGCAATTGATCGGTTCGCAAATCGCTGACCTTGCCATTGTCGCCTCCAAGATTGCTGACGGGATTATCACCGGGACCAAGGTCGCCGCCGACACCCTCGGTGCCAATAACCTGGCGGCGAACTCGGTCACGGCCAAACAGTTGGTGCTGACAGACTTTACCAATCTGGTGCCTGACAACCAGATGCAGAATCCCGGCAGCTCTTGGGTTGGGTCCGGCTGGTCGTCCTGGACGGACCCCTATCTTGGCGGCATGGCGTCCCGGTCGCAGATGAAGTTCGCCTATGTGGCGGGCGCGACCGGCTATGGTGGCGAGCTGCTCGGCAAGGCATTTCCGGTCCAAGCCGGTGCGCAGTACCGGGTGACGGGATCGGCCTATTCGAACGGCAATCAATCGCCGCTCTTGCGGATAAAATGGCTGGATCGTACCGGTGCGCTGATCAACTACGTCGATTTCCTTGCGGGTGATCGCGGGGCCGGGATTGCGACGGCGACCGTCAATCTGACGGCCCCGACAGGTGCCACGCAGGCGGTGATGGCCGCCTATGTCTGGCGCACGACGACCAACAGTGATGTCTATGTCGGCGGTTTTGTTGTCCAGAAGCGCAATGCGGCCGAGCTGATCATTGACGGCACGATCCTTGCCAACATGCTGTCGGCAGGCTCCGTGACCACGGACAAGCTCGCTGCCAATTCCGTCATAGCGGGCAAGATTGCGGCGGGCGCTGTCAATACCGACCAACTGGTTGCCGGTGCAGTGACGACGGCAAAGGTCGCCGCCGGTGCCATCACCACCACTCTGCTGGCGGTCGGTCAGGGCGCGAACTTCATCAAGAACTCGGACTTCTCGGCCGGGATCACCGGCTGGGGTGTGGAATATGCCAATGCCGATCTCGGCAATTGGACCATGACCCTTCGGACCGACACCTTCGCTCCCGTACCCGGCGCGCTGGAAATCCGGCAGGTCAATGGGACGCAAGGGCTTGAGATCGGCGCCACCTATAAGAAGGACGGCTCCAACTACGACTATATCTCTGTGGAGGGCGGCAAATGGTATGAGCTGTCGACCTATTACCTCGGGCATCGCTGCAACGGCATCCAGCCTTACATCGCCTTTGCCAATGCGGCAGGCAATGTCCTGTCCTTTGCCAATGCTGGCGTGTTTCCCGCAAACCAGAACATCGATCCGGGCAAACAGCTGTCCAATTATCAGCGCGCCTGGTTCAAAGCCCAGGCACCGGCTGGCTCGGTCTATGCCTGGATTTTCTTCCGTCACAAGGGAACGATCAACGGGCAGAACGATAGCTATCTCTGGATCCACAAGCCGTTCTTCGGGGAGGCGACCGCCAATCAGAGCGAACCGACGCCGTGGTCTGCGGCCGGCGTCACGCTGATCCAGAACGGCAATATCGTTGCGGGATCGGTGCAGGCCGATAGCCTGGCTGTCAATTCGGTCATTGCCTCCAAAATCTCGGCCGGTGCGATCACCACGCCTGCCATTGCGGCCGGTGCTGTCGTTGGCACCAGCATTGCTGCATTGACGATCACCGGCACGAACATCGCGGCCGACACCATCGGCACAGACAAGCTGGCTGCCAATTCCGTGACAGCCAAACAGCTTGTGTTGACCGACTTCACCAACATGGTGCCTGACAACCAGATGCAGGATTTTGGAACCTCCTGGACCGGGGTCAATTGGCAATCATGGACCGACCCTTATGTCGGCGGCATGGCATCGCGTTCCCAGGCTCGATACCCCTATGTTGCGGGCGCGACCGGCTATAGCGCTGAACTGGCGGGGAAGCTTTTCCCCGTGCAAGGCAGCACGCAGTACCGGGTGACGGGAACAGCTCTTGGCATCGCCAATCAGTCTCCGCTGTTGCGGATCATTTGGTACGACGCAGCCGGAAACCTCATCTCCTTTATCGACTACCTCGCCGGGGATGTGGGGCCAGGGTTTCGCACGGCAACCGTCAATGTAACATCGCCCGCAAATGCCCGGCAGGCCCGGATGACGGCTTATGTCATGCGGACAACAACAACCGGGGACGTCTATGTCGGCGGCTTCGTCGTCAACAAGCGCAACGCCGCCGAGCTGATCGTCGACGGCGCGATCACCGCCAACCAGCTCTCGGTCAACAGCCTCAGCGCCATCACCGCAAACCTTGGCACCGTAACAGCCGGCGAGATCCGCAGCTCGAACGGCAAGATGATCATTTCCCTCAACGCCGGCACGATCCTGATCACCGACTAAATGGACTGGAGATTTCTATGAGCAACAGACTGTCCATCACACCGGGCCGGATGATCGTCACCAAGGCGGGATACGATGCGGCCGATCTTTCCGTCGCCGATCAAAACAAGGTCTTTGACAGTAATTGGGGCTTTACCGGCCTGATCATCGCGCGGGGTCAGATGACTGATCCCGCGCCTGCAAGCGGTTCCGGGTCAGAGGCCTATGCGACAACAACGAGCACGCCGCTTGTCATCACGTTCCCGACCGTGGGCTATGCCCCTGCGGCTTATGTCTTCAACGACTACACACCCAACGCCAACAGTTTTCAGTCCCAAGGCGGCGTTGGGATGATGTGCACCGAACCGGTCGGCAACAAATTCGCCAGCACACCGCCGACGATTGCTGACGGGTCAATCACCATTCCGCGACGACAAATGCCAAACCCTAGTTACTACGAGCGCTTCACCGGCGTCATCCGCTACATCGTGTTTGCGATTTCCCAATGACCAACAGAATTCACATTGGCAGCCTGAACGGCGAAGTCGGGATTTTCATCAGCCAGCCCGGCGATGATGTCTATGCACCCACCAAGAGCCGCTTGCTCGATACGCGATTTGAGACGCTGGACCTGCACGTCAAGGGCAGCGTCAACATGCAAAACACCTATTACAACACCTCGACGCTGACAGCGACGATCTATTACAGCGAGATCACTTTCCCGGATCTGGGCTATACGCCGATCTTTCATGCCTCATTTTACAATCGCTTGAGCGGGCTTTCCGACCTGCCAGTCGGCAGTTGCTTTTACCCGACCACCTGGGGGCAGAACGACCGGCGCAGCAACATGGCGAACGCGCTGAGCGCCAGCGACGGGCAGAGCAATATTCTCCGCTATACCGGGGCCTGGCTTGCCAACAACACCACGCTGCGGGCCAAGGTGGTCATTCTCGATACCTCGACCGACACCAACAGGTTTCAGTTCTGCTACATGATTTTCAAGAATAGGGCCGTGGGATGACCAACAGGATCTTCATTGGCCAGAACGGCAACAGCTATCAGATCCGGGTGTCGAAAGCGGGCTATGACGTGACTACTGTCACCGACCCCACGCAGCTCGCGTTCTATGAGACGCTTTCCGGCCTCGTGCCGTTTGAACAGGGGCTGGTCACGGTCGCATCAGGCGCGACGGTGAGTGTCACCTTGACCGGCACCTATACCTATTACCCGTTCATCGTGCTGCGCAACAACCTCAACCAAGTGCCGGGCAATTGGTATTACGCGCGCCTGACGCTCTCCAGCAAATCCCTCACGTTCAAGAACAATTACAGCGCCAGCATGGTGATCAAATACTGCGTGTTTCGAGAACTCGACTGGTAACGAAAGGAAAACCGACATGTACAATATCAGCAGCATGTATGAGGCCATGGTTGATGGCGTCATCGTCGAGGTCACGGCCGGACGCTCCAGCCGATGGGCAGCCATGGCCGCCTGGTGGCTTGGTCGCCAGCAGATCCTCAATGCCCGCACCTTCTGGTACGGCGTCGCGGCCCACATGACCAACGGCCTGACCTCGGAAGAACAAGAGGCCATCCAAGATCAGCTGTTGAGCGACGAGCGGGTCTATCTCTCTGCCGTCACCGAACTGCCGGCCATTCCCGACTTCGTTGCCAGCACCGTGGACGGCTGGGTCAACGTGCCGATCTCCGACGAGACGTTGAAGGCGCGCTATCAGCTGGCGATCCAGCAGTTCATGAACGCCAAGGCGCGCGAGCGCGGCTATGACAGCCTGACCACCGCCGTCACCTATGTTGGTGACAAGCACCCGACCTTCGCGGCCGAGGCCGCAGCACTCAAGGACTGGCGGTCCGATGTGTGGGTTTATTCCCTGGCCGAGCTGGAGAAGGTGATCGCCAAACAGCGGCCGATCCCGACGGTTGCCGAATTCCTCAATGAGCTGCCGGCCTTTACTTGGCCCGAAACCCAAAGTGCGGAGGCCTGAGCCATGAGCATTCTCGAAACGGCGCTGCGTGAGCGCAACAAGATGCTGGAACAGCAGGCCGATCAATATGCGGGTGCGGTGGACAGTCTGTCGAACAGGTTGGCGGAGGCGCTGCGGCGGCTCGCTCCGCATGATCCTGATTATGTCAGGGGTGAAGCGCCGGACTTGGTGCCGGACGCGCCAACTCTGCCTGTCGAGGACCATGGCGGATCTGTGATGCCTCTTACGGTTCACGAAGAATAGAGAGCTACGCCAGATCATCCAGATCGACGCCAAGAGCTTCTGCGATCTTCTTCATCGTCGCAAAGCTTCCGTCCTTCTTGCCGCTCTCGATCTCGGAAACATAGCGCGCGCTGATACCGGCCTGTTCGGCCAATTCCCGCGCCGTCATCTTGCGAAACGTGCGCCAGACCTTGACCGGATTGTCACCGGCAAGAAGCTGGTTGACGACTTCGGCGGGCACGAGCACGTCGTCACCTGCGGCAATATCCGCCTTGACCTTGTCCGCTGCTGCGATGTCGCTGCGGTCGATTGGGTTGTTGGTAGTCATGCCACTGTTCTCGGTCTACCTGCCTGCCTGGGCCGATAATGTGCGTGCATGATAAGCGGATCACGCTGGCTGGCGCGCATGAGCATTTTGATCGCATTGCTGACCGGCGTCCCCGCCCGGTAGTTTTTCCAACTGCGCAGCGAAACGCCGAGAAAATCCGCCGCTTCGTTGTTTGAGAGGCCCATTTCCTCCTGCCACTTGTGAAGATCCTCCGCGTTGAAATCGCGCTGGTCTTCGGCAATCTGAAACAGGTGATAGGCATCGATGGCCAAATCATCGCCTGCCCATTCCACCGTCGCGCCGTAATCGGCAACGGTGGCTGTTGCCCATAGGTCAACAGACTTGAGGGCGGTCAAGAGCGGGCCGCCTGTCGCCACCCAGCCGGTGAGCTGAGCAGTGGATTTGCGACCATCCTGCCATTCAATCTTCAGCACCATGTTCGGCGCTGTCTTCAGCGATTTGATGCGGGGCATATCCATGTCGTTCTCCTTCACGCAATCGGGAAACGCGGATTGGTCCGGTTCCATTCTACGGCAATGACTGCACGGTGTTCAGTGGCCCATTCCAAGGCAATCTGTTCGGCCTTTCGAGGTAGTTTTCCACGGATAATGTCGAGTGTTGCGATTTCCACCAGAGCATCGGCATCCGGGGTGATGATGTGGAAGTGCGGTGGCAAATGGTCATTCGCATAAACCCGGATGATGATGTTTCCGATTTGAACCAGCTTGCCCATGCGCTCCTCATTTCGATGCGGAAAACATAGGGCATGAAATGCACCACGTCAATAAAGTGGTGCATAAATTACCCTACAATAGGAGTTTGTAATGGATCGCGCGAAATTCTTCGCGGCGGTGCGCTCGTCGCTGTTTGGCGGTGCGCTCACGCAAAATCAGGTCAATGGCATCACGGCCATTCTCGACGCTTGGCGGGCCAGCGATATGACCGATCTGCGGTGGCTGGCTTATATGCTTGGCACGGCCTTCCACGAGACTGCGCAAACGATGCAGCCGGTGCGCGAAACGCGAGCGGCTTCGGATAAACAGGCTATCGCCATTCTGGATCGCTCTTGGGCAAAGGGTGAAATGCCTTGGGTGAAATCGGCCTATTGGCGGATCGGCTCGGACGGCAAGAGCTGGCTGGGGCGTGGCTATGTGCAGCTCACTCACAAGGGCAACTATATCAAACTCGGCGGTGCAATCGGCGTTGACCTCGTCACCAATCCGTCGCTGGCGATGCGTGAAGACGTTGCCCTGAAGGTGATGTTTGTGGGCATGGGCGAGGGGCTGTTTACCGGGGCCAAGCTTGGACATTTCTTCGTCGGCGCTAAGGCCGATTGGCTGAATGCCCGCCGTATCATCAACGGCAAGGAACGGGCGGCGGATGTGGCCGGTTACGGCAAGGCGTTCCATGCGGCGCTGATGGGGGCGGCATGAACACCAACCTCCTCCACAACATCATCAACACGCTGATCGCGGCGATCCCGGCGCTGGCGCTGTTCGACTGGACGCCGTTCTTCAGCGAAGCGGTTTCCTTGAAGATCGTTGGGCTGCTCGGCCTTGCCAAGATCCTGATCAACACCTGGCGCGATGGGCCTGCGGGGATGATGAAGCCCCAGCCTCCGGTTGGTTGGCAACCGGCTGATGACCGCGACGGCAAGGGTGATTGCCGATGATCTCTATCGCCCTGACTGCCTGGAGTGCTTTCAAGGCGCTCCGCGAAAAGCTCGACTGGCGCGGCATCGCCTTGATTGCTGCTGTCCTCATCGCCGGGCTAGGCCTGCATCGCTGGGCGTCGTCGCTGAAAGAAGCTGGCCGGACTGAGATCCGCCAGCAATGGGCCGAAGCCCAACGTAAGGCCGACTTGCTTCAGCTCGCCAAGATCGAAGCCCAACAGAAACAGATCAATGCCGCCGATGCGGCCTTGGTCGCCACGATGGCCGCCCATGTGGAGCAGGCCGCAGGACTTGAGGCGGCGCTGGAAGATGAAAGGAAAAGGAATGCGAAACCGAATGCTGCTGGCGTTGCTGCCGTTGCTGCTTGCACTGTTATCCCTGAAGGGGTGCGAAACGCTCTCAACGCCCTCGGCGCAACCGATCGCTGAACGCAAGGCCAGCGTTTCAGCCAGCATCATGGCCGATTGTACCGGGCCGACCTTCATCCCTGCTGGCGCGGATTGGGAAAAGGAATACCGGCTCTGGGGAAAGGACCGAAAGGCGCTGGTCGATTGCCGCGCTCTCAATGCTGCAAAGGCGAACACCATCAATGCGCTTCAAGGGGACGGAACGTGACCGAAGACAAAGCGGCAAAGCCGCTGAAATACAATATCAACAATGGGCTGCCGAGCAGTTGGATCTGCTCGACTGCAAGAGCGCCAATCGGGTCAAGGGCTGTGCACTTAACGCCGCCGATCTGGCACCCGGATAACCACAGAGGGGCAGGGGATGTCTGAGAAGTTTTCAACAGTGGCAGAGGTACTGACTGCCTGGTTTGGCGGCGCTGGCACCACCATCATCGGCGCCATAATGGGGCGTGCCATGTGGCATGGGCAGGAAGTCCGCCGCACCCACCGCCGCCCCCTCGGCCCAGAACTGTTGTGGGAACTGCCGATCGCGATCAGTATGGCGCTGATTGGCGAGGGGCTAGCTGGATGGCTGGATCTCGGCCAGCCGGTTGCAACGGGGCTCATTGCGGCGCTGGCCTATCTCGGACCACGCGGGGCCGAGGTATTGTTTATGAAATGGTGGATGGGCAGAAAACCGCATTAACAAAGAAGTTAGCCTGGCAGGCTCCCCGTTCACCCTAGGTGTGAGTCGGACACGAGTTCCACCGATCCATGCTGTGAAATATTCACAAACAGATCCTCATTTTGAACTATCTAAATTTAACCCAATCGAAGTAGGATAGCGCTAATAAACACGTTCGCTGCAAGTCCTAACCTCGAGATAAATGCTCTGAAACCAGCGCTTTAAAAGGCTAAAAATACATCTATGTTAGTGTATTTTGAAAACATGTTTCGAGCGTTTGAAAAGATAAGTCAATAATATGGAAGAAAAAAATACAATCGGTAATGTAATATGGTGGTGCTGCTTTCTGGAAAGTGGCGATAGAATCTATGAATCAATTTCTGAAATTGGTATTTTACTAAAAAAATCCGGGCAACAACTTATAGTATTAGGTCAGCCTGGTGACTATACAAAATATATAGGCTTTGAACACATTGCTGTATCGGTCAGCCTGGTTGCGCAAGGCTTAGAACTTAATGACATTCCGGGGACTTCATCATTGCCGATGACGCTAACTAGTCTCCCGGAGCTGCTCGAAACAGAAAGTTTTTGGTCTGGTGCAAAGCCAACATTTCAAACCGAACTATGCATACTCAAGGCAGCAAGGTTCTGGGAGAAATCGTTCGAGATAATGCAGCCCTCGTTGATCATTGCATGGGGTTCTTCTGCGCCTTTTTCAAGGTTACTGTTGCGCATCTCAAATCTAACGCAGACACCTAGTTATGTGGCTGAGAGAGGCTTAACAGAAAACACCCTGATGTTTAATTTGCTTGGGCAATGTATAGTTAGTAATATAGGGACAAAAATATCATATATAAAAAGCAAAGTTACAATTAGCGACGTAAAAAAAGAATGGATTATTATAAGGGACTATTACAAAAATATAGCAGAAAGACAATATAAGAATTCGAGTAATGTAAATGTAAGAAATATATTAAATAAAATATCAAGACGTGGTCCGGTCGTACTTTTTCTTGGGGCGTTTGATCTGGGTAGTGGTTTAGCCTTCAGTAACAAATCACTGGGCGGCCGTTTCGCGCGCGCTCACAAATCATCTCAAGAAGCGGCCCAGGCGGTTGCGGATGCGTTGAGTATCAGTCATCCGGGCGCTACGCTTATCAACAAGTCGCACCCAGCATCACCCTACGAAGTGATTTCTACTTCGTCGGATATATATGTAATAAATGTCCATGACGCAGATTTTAGAGAACTAATTGAATTAAGCGACATCATTGTGACGCCTATTTCTACAACGCAGATTTACGGATTTATTTATAATAAGCCGGTTATAACACTTTCAAACAGTTTTTTTTCTGGAAGAGACATAACGTACGATGTGACAGATGAGTATAGCTTGGAAAATGCGATAAATGACGCAATAGAGCATGTTGATTGGCAGAATAAATTTGAAAGAGCTAAATCGTTAATAGTAGATCTTTTTAGGGATGAATTTATTGGCTTGACCGACGACGTGCCTTGTCGCTTGCAGATTGCTGACCTGGTACGCCATTTTACGCTATTCAAAAGCTACAAACCCTATAATTTTGAGGACGCAAAGGCACGTCTTGAGAACTACTACCTACTCGAGTCCTTTGCAAAAAGCCGGCCAATTCAATGGTCGACCGAACAAATTAAATCATTCATCGGTGTTGAGCACTGGAACCTTATTGCATCAGAAATTATAGGCGGTTCTAATCGCGCGTTGGAAGCTGAACTTCAGAGCAGGATCGGCCTGAAGCACTTCGGGGGCGACCTGGCGGCGAATATAGAAGAGGC
>WPHV01000003.1:0-462424 GCA_009744235.1 Gillisella vitis | reverse complement strand
GATTCAAAGAGTTCGTCGGCAGTTCTAATCGCGCGTTGGAAGCTGAACTTCAGAGCAGGATCGGCCTGAAGCGCTTCGGGGGCGACCTGGCGGCGAATATAGAAGAGGCATTCAAAGAGTTCGTCGGCAGTTCTAATCGCGCGTTGGAAGCTGAACTTCAGAGCAGGATCGGCCTGAAGCGCTTCGGGGGCGACCTGGCGGCGAATATAGAAGAGGCATTCAAAGAGTTCGTCGGCGGTTCTAATCGCGCGTTGGAAGCTGAACTTCAGAGCAGGATCGGCCTGAAGCGCTTCGGGGGCGACCTGGCGGCGAATATAGAAGGCACCTTCCATGAAATGATCGAAGATGTAAACAAAAAATATAATGATATAATAAACGCGTCCCAAATTCAAATTGAATATCTTGATGCCGAAAATAAAAATTTCCAAACAAGAGAAGAAGAATATTGCAAATTAATTGAAAAACTACACAGTGAAATTTTTGATATTTCTGCGGATTCAAACAATAAACAACAAATAATGTATAATGAGATTTCCGGCCTTCGTAGGAATTTAGGCATTCTTGAAGATGAGCTTCGAGAATCTAAGGAAGGCTACCTAGAAATTGACGAGGCTCACACGAAGACGAAAGTGGCGGTTGAAGTAATTTCCACATGGGTGATTAGCTCGACCCGCAAAAGGCACGCCTCCCGCTACAACGGGGTTTGGAAACTGAAAAGAAGATCGGACGTTGTCTGTGAGATAAATCCTGTACAATACCTGATAGCGAATCCAGATGTCGCAAAAGCGGGCATGGATCCGATCGATCATTGGCTGCGCTACGGAAAGCGCGAGGGACGAAGCACGGGAGGTCAGGGCTGACCCATTCAGCTATCATCCCCAGGCGACTTAGTTTGCCTCCACATATATATAAAAGGTAGAATACCAAAATGACACTAACGGACAAGAAGCTGAAAATTGTTGCCTTTGTACCTGCAAAAGGTGAGAGCTCCCGCGTACCGTCAAAGAACACTAGGATTTTGGACGGCGATTTATTGTTCCGGCGTAAATTAAGGCAACTCCTGCGATGCTCAATGATTGACGAGGTGTGGCTCGATACTGAGTCCGAAGAGATAATTTCTCTTGCGGAAGGCCTCCCGGTCAAAATACTAAAGAGGGATCCTAATTTAGCGACCAATGCGACGGATGGACACGAGATGTTTGCTAACGAATGCTCCGCGTCGCCGGATGCAGATATCGTGATACAAGCGCTTTGCACCGCACCTTTCCTTGATGAAGTCGGTATATCCCGGGCCATCGATGAGCTGTTGGCTCACTCGGAATGCGACAGCTTGGTGGCGACGCGTAAGGTTCGCCAATATGCTTGGGAAGATGGAAAACCCAATTATGGAACTGGACGCATACCAAACAGCAGTGATTTGAAACAAACTACTTTGGAATGCATGAGTCTCTACATGGTGAAAAGGACGAGTGAGTCCTTCGAAAAGCGTCGTTTCGGGACATCGCCGCTCCTTTTTGAACTCGCTGAAATTGAAGATCTCGATATAAACTATGAGGCAGATTTGGAGCTGGCCGAGACGATTTGTCTGGGACGACGTATGAAAGAATTTAACTATTTTCGCTTGATTAAACATCACCTTTCTTCGTCGATTATTTCAGATGTCTCGAAAGAGATGGGATATTCGTTCATGCTTGACTCCGCGTTGCGGGAGATATCTGCAGGCAAAATTCTCGGCCGTGTTAAAACATTACGCTTAGGTGGTTTGCACGAAAATGAACGGAATATCAACGAAAGTGATGCGTGGAAGGGAATCTACAAGGCACTTCAGTCTTATAGTTTTGTACGAACAGGGGATGTAATCGTAGTTGAAAATGAAGTTCCAAGCCGAGCTTATTTCGGTGACTTAAATTGCCATTTAGCCATACGTGCTGGCGCTGTCGGCGTTTTGGTAGATGGTTTTACCAGGGACGTAAGCCACGTGAAAGCTATGGGAATGCCAGTTTACGCCCGTGGCGCATGGAGTAATGACATCAAGTACGAGGGCACCACTCTTTCATACAATCTCCCAATCACTGTCGGAGGAGTTTCAGCTTCAAATGATGATGTGATTTTTGCAGATTCTGAAGGAGTTTTGATTATTCCGCAGCACATTTGGCCCGACGTGTTGGAACGTTCATTACAAGCTGTTTCTAACGAGTCTGGTATCCGGACCAAGCTTATTAATGGTGCCGCTGTTGCGGAAATCATCAATGAGCATGGATTTTTCTAAGCGATCATGGATTAACTTCGGGGGAACGGGGCGCTTGCATTATAACACTAATCGGCTGGGTAGTGCTCGCTGCTTTACAAAGCATTCGGACTATATTTTTGTAAGAAGGGGACGTTCTGAGTGAGCAATGCCGAGGGCTACAGAGTTGGGAGTTGGGCTGTTCAAGGCTGCGTCGATACAACGCAAGAATCTTTGGTATGGCCGATCGTCGAATTTCATGGATGGGTTGCATTTCGTGGGTCAAGAAAGGAATTTGACATCTACCTGAATGGTGTGAAACTCGAAATTCAGAGTTTTGGCAGTAGGCAGGATGTCGAAGAGGCGATGGGAGCCGGATGGGATGCGATTGGTTGGAGCGCTGTCTGTGATGTAGGTCCGACCGCACGTGATAACGGGCATGCCCTGGAGCTTGAGATACGTGTTATAAGGCAGACGATTGCACGTAAATATTTTCGCTACAGAGACCGTTTTGAAGCTGGAACTTCGCCACTTAAGATCGTTCTCCATATGCCAAAAACAGGCGGTACAAGTCTTCGTATGGCACTTGAAGAGTACCGGCATGATCTCTTCATTTTGCCCATTTATAATGGTGATTTTACCAGGATAAATGGTCTATCGACATCCTCTGTTGATAAGGTCGATGTGGCCTATGGCCATACAAGTTATGGTGTTCATCATCATATTGCGCGCCCGGCTACGTACATGACTGTTCTTCGTAACCCGTATGATTTTGTGTCGTCCCTATATTTCTATTCGAAATACGTTCAGCAGGATGCAGATATGATAGAAAAGTCTAATATAATTGAGGCTTTGAAGAGTCTAAAGCGTCCAGAATTTGACAATTATTATACAAGATCTATTTCAGGATTGGATGCTGCTCTTCCTGTTACAGAAGAACACCTCGAAGAAGCTATTTACCACATTGATTCTCATTTTTCTTTCATTGGACTGGCGGAGCGTCCTCGGGAAAGCTTAAAGACGTTCAGCCGAATTTTCGGATTACCACTTTCATACATGAGTGAAAATATAACCCCGCTTCTTGTAGAGCGAGAATATATTGACCCTATCGAGGTCAATGATGCTATCCGCAAACATGTCGGTCTGGATCTTAAGCTCTATCAATATGTATTGCGGAAGTTTTGGAACATGGAAATCGCCTAGTGTATCGATCAAGACGAATAGCGCGTCTAAGAATTCCAACCGAAGTGACTTATGCTTCGGCTGGAGATGTCTTCATCGAACACTTTTGATGTTAACGCCGCCGACCAAACTCGGCTTGACATCATGGAAACGACGCTGATTTTCGCTCAGAAAGTGCTGATCGAGGCAGAATAGCGAGACTTCTCATGACATCATGGGCGCCGTCGTGAACAGGAAACAAGCCCACCAGTTAACCATCGTTTGTTGCAAGTAAGTCAAAGTTCTTAGAGCTTCCCCACGCGTCAAAATTCTTTACACTCCGGAATCGAGATAATTCTTCTCTCGACGCGCTCGACAAATAGGCAATAAAAGGCTGAACAGCTTCCATAGGTGCAATCTCCAGCTCTAGTTTGAGATGCAAATCCCGATATTTCTTATCAAACCTCGCCATTCCTTGCATCAAGGAAGGGCTCGCGGTGTTTTCGACCTCAGTTAACGATCTTCCCTTATCTAATACAAAACCAATTTCCTGCTCTGAACGATTATAAGAATAGCCTATTACAGACGCATGGGGCGCCGTAAACATTAATTCTGCAATCACACGGTTCTCGTAGATCGATTGTATTTCACCTTGTGTAATTGTATCGCTGTTAAGCAAGCTTCTCATACGCAACGTCTTACTGCGTTCTATCCGTTCAGGCGTATCCACAAGGCACAGAAAGTATCCAGACAACTCAACATCGAGCATCTCGGAAAGGGCCCGCGAAAACGCTTCAACCGTTGTTCCAGACCAACCAACGTCCACTAGGCCAAGCTTCGTACCCGGCTTAATGCCCAAACTCATAAGGTAAATGAATAAAGCTTTTCTATTTTCAGCCGCGCGGTTTATTATAGCCCACTTATAGGAAACCAAAAAATCCAAAATCCTATCTATATTTTCTTCGGTTATCACTACATCATCACCGAGACCTATATCATTAAGAAATTCTGGAGACGGGCATTCAACATCTATACGTTCTAATACCTCATGCGTGCTTAGTCCGAAGCATCCGGAGACGAGGAAAGGCAAAAATTTAAAAAAATTATCGGCAGTTATAGCGCTCATGTTGAACGAAGTTCGGGATCCTCTGAAGTAGTTCGTCCTTATTGAATTGCTTTCAAATAAATCACCAGCAACTTCCTCCAAAATATAACCGTCACGAGATATAAACAGAAGGTGTTCAATTTTATCTCGTTTTGTTTCTTCCACTAAAAATTCAATGAAAGCCGATAAGGCTGGGCCGCCATACCTGAAGCCGATCTCCTCAAACTTGTTCGAAAATTCGGATCTTTCCGTTCTATAAAGGGAAAAAGCAAGCGATTCAGAAAATTTCGCAGGTGATTTGGGCTCGTCCCGCAACTCGACATAATGATACGTCTTTAACGATTTCTCTTTTGCCCGTTCAACGTCGGATCTCAAGCTGTCGCCTACGTGCAGGATACGAGTAGGCTCAATTTCGAGAGCGCGGGCTGCCAAAGAGAAAATTTCTCCATGATCGCGTTTGGTTGCATTTAGTTCAGCAGAAACAAATATTTTATCGAATTCCAAGTTGTGGCGGGTTAGAAGTTTTTCAAAAAACGCCCTTGGAAGGTACATATCCGAAATTATCGCAATTTTTTTTGTTTTTCGACAAAAATTATAAAATTCTATCATTTCTTTGTTTGGGTATAAAAGCATTTCCTCCATCTCGACTTCAAATGCTCTCACTTTCTGCTTAGTGAAAGCAGGTAAGTCGAAACACGCATATATGTCATCAAACAGAATTTCTTTTCTGTTTTCAGAGTGCATTTTTTCGAAACCCAAGCGCTGGGCCTCCTGACGTAGCGTCCGGAAGTTTGCAATTTTAAACTTCTGCCCGATTCCGTCAAATAGGTCCTCTGGATCCCGAAGAGGCCGCACAAATAAAGTATCAAAGAAGTCGAACGTGACAGCGTCGATGGTATGTTGTATTTTTTTATATTGTGAGAAAATGTCGAGCTGCTCGTCCAAAATTATGTTCTCCTACTTTTAGCGATTCTCGGATTGTCAGTGAAGCCTTGTTGGATGTTTTAAAATTGTCTCCATTTCGTCGTTAAGTCAAATTGCACATCGAATGGGTGCATGTTCACATTATAGTAAGGATCATGCTGAAATAAATCAGGATGTTTGTTGTAGAGTTTGTGTTTTTCTCGCTTTAACCTTTCGAATTTCTCCAGATTTTGGTGATCTATTCCACGGGATACGGATTCATGATGGATGAGTTGGATAAAGGGCAGATTGACATTGTAAAATCCGGCCTTTTTCAGCCTAAAGCAAAGGTCAATATCATTATATGCGACTGGGAACCCCTCATCGAAGCCGTCCACCTTCCAAAATTTAGACTTTTCAATTGCCATCAAGGCGCCGGTAACGGCAATCCAGTTGTAGGGCAGTACTGACCGGCCGAAGTAGCCTGGAAAATCAGGGGCCTGCCTTGAAAACGCGTGACAAGGACCTGGCTGGAGATTCAATATACCATTATGCTGTATGGAGCTTTCTTCACCATATATAAGTTTTGCCCCTACCGCTCCGGTATGTTTGAGCTGTGCTTGACCTGTTATCTGATCTAGCCAGTTGCTCTTCAAAATCTCTGTATCATCGTTCAAGAAGACATAGACTTCACCAGAGGACTTAGATGCCCCGAAATTGCAGAGTTCTGAGAAATTAAACGGAATGTCATGCGTCAGAACGGTTATCGACGAATTTTGATTGATCTCTTCGAGGTATTTCAGTGTTTTTTCATCTGAAGATCCGTTGTTTACTACAATTATCTCAAAACTTTTATAGTTTGTAACATCGAGTATGCTCGATATACATTTCGAGAGATAAACAAAATTATTTTTAGTCGGGATGATGATAGAGACAAGGGTGCCCGGCATAGGGATATAAACCGGGGTGTAGTGATTTGGTAACTCATCCACATGCTGCATTGAGCCACGTTGATGCCTGCGGCTAAGTGCGTTAGTCCGTGCTATTTTTCCGTGCTCAACGGCCTTGGGCTTCGCATTGAGATCTGCTGCTATTGAATTCGGGATTATCCTCCAATGGTAGAGAACTTTCGCGATATGCTCAATTTTTGATGCTTTCTCGCTTACTTTTAGGATGAAATCCCAATCTTGGGCTCCATCCAAATTACGATCCAGTGGGCCTGCACTAATTGCAAGAGAACGTTTCACGCAGGAGACGTGACAGGTATACATCGTTGCCATCAATGTGTCGGGTGACCAGTCTGGTTTAAAAAATGGCTGGACGAAATTTCCACGCTCGTCAATTTTGTCCTCATCCGAGTAAAGAAACTCTGCCTTTGTTTCGTGAATTCGCTTGGCTAATTCATATAAGCAGTCGCTGGTCAACTCATCGTCGTGATCTAGGAAGACAATGTAATCTCCGCTGGACGCTGATATCCCAACGTTGGTGGCTCCGGCGATGCCCTGGTTTGACGTAGTCTTGATTACGCTCACGCGCGAGTCGGTACCGCTAATCCGTGTAAGGTCCGATGATACACGGTCGTCAGTGCTGTAATCATCTATAAACAGCAATTCCCAGTTGCCGTACCACTGACGCCTAACGCTTTCGTAAGCCTTGTCTAAAAGTCCCTCCGGCGTGTTATAAACAGGCACGATCACGCTGAACTTGATATGTCTGGAATTTGTTCGGATGAACTCTTGAGTCGATTTCGCTGGTCTTAATGGAATATAAGTATAGGGTGTTCGATTAAGTGAAATCGAGAAAGTATTTTTGTCTGCATTAAAGCTTATATACGTATCAGCCCGTTCACTTGCAGTCGGTCGCCAGGCTTGGCCTTCTTTCATGCCGTAATATACATAATGCTGTATAGGGCTGATGTTCGCCGCTTTAATGTCTGGCCGAAGCTTGAGATACCATTCCGAGTCGAACACGCTGTTCGGCATTCGACCTTCTTCAATTCCATACCGTAAGAAGTGGAGAAGAGGGTTCATTCCTGTCTTTTTGACGTCAGTATAAGTGTCGAGATACCAGCTCGCATCAAAAAATGAATGAGGGTTACGGTTCTCCTTTGCTCCATACATAATATAATGAGTAAGGGGAGACGTGCCTTTTTTTCTGACGTCCTCATAGGCATCAAGATAATATTTCGTTGAAAAAAGTGGGTTTGGATCGCGTCCCTCTTTTTCACCATATTTTTTAAAGTGGACCCAAGGATCGAAACCTGCGTTAGCTGCATCTGGATAAGTAATATTATACCATTTTTCGTCAAAAAGCTCTGGCGATCGACCAAACCTCATTGCGTCGATACGAAATGAAATTTTTTTGATTATGTGGCTGAATATATTTCTATTTAGTCGAGAATTTAAGATGCGTAACTGATTGTCGAGTTCTCGAATGTTTGAATTGAGATTGTCTAATTCATTTCTATTTTTCTCAAGCTCCGCAAGAATCGTTTCTATTTTGTCTTCTTTTTTCATGTCGAGTCCGGTTTTCTTTTTGTCTTGCAGTGAGTGCAAATGAGAGATCTAGATTAAACCATCGTAGATGGAATGTTGTATCACATCGAAACGTTTTCAAACGTCAATTGGGAGTGATCCTTTTAGCCGAATAGAAATGTTAGGTATGTCTAATGTAAGGACATATTGCTCTTTTAGCATCTAATCGTGTTGAGAGTATGAGTAAATTTTTTTTTGGCGAAGTCGTGACTATCTGGGCAGTTTTTGAACAACAATTCGATTTCTCCCCTAAGCGAACAAGTTCGATTGAAAACGGATCGTCGATGTAGTCTGCTTTGAGCGATCACTCTGAGCGACGAAAAGTAAGTGATTTGTGATGGAGGATGATAATCGCTCGCCATTTGTCGTGAGAAACGTGGGACATAGGCTTTGGAAGTTATTGTTTTTTCAATATATAGATGCGCAGGTCTTGGGACACTTCATTCCTACAGCGGCGCGATGTCGCAGCAGTTTGCATTCGTCTCGACCGCACCAAGAACCCGGCTTTAGGCCGGGTTTTTCTTTTTTACGTCAATAGTTTGCTTTTTAAATCGTGCCTCGTGGCAGAGGGCCAGCTTTCGGCATTCGATGGACGGTTTTAGACTGTGCTGTTTTTGGCTTATGAATTGCCTTAATGGCCGTGATTTCGCAGCGGGGGCATCCTACTTCATGCGAGAATTATCCAAGTTCAGATTGAGCCAAGCAGGCACTCGTTTCTCGTGTTTCGTTCGTCCTTCGGGGAAAACCGTTTTCCACTTTCCTCGGACAAGCTCTCCTCATCAAAGGCATGAGGTATTCGAAAACGGAAGGCGAGCTGTCAGCTTCAATGGCTCTTCGTATTAGTCCGTTAGGCGCAGTTCGTCGCCGCGGATCTGGATGCTGTCTAGCGTCGAGAGAAAACTCATACCAAGCAGGCTGCCGTCCATTCGGCCCGGCTGGGTGATCAGGGCGCGGACATTTTCCCGGATCACGGGGCCGATGGCCACCTGCCGCAGGCGCAAGGGCGAGGCTAGCGCTTCGCCATTGGCGGTGCTGACGGTGACGCTATAGGACAAGTCCTCAACATTGATGCCGATCCTGGTGGCATCCTCGGCCCGCAGCACCACGGCGCTGGCACCGGTATCGATCATCATCGGGATATCGACGCCGTTAATACTGACATTTGCCGAAAAATGTCCGGAGGAGCCTCTTTGCAGGACGAGTTGGCTCTGGCCATCGCCGGTCGTGGTGACGACGGCACGCCCCGGCACCAGCCCGGCCAGCACCCGGTCTGCGACGGAAGCCGCATCGTTACGGTAGATATAGCCGGTGACGAGGATGAGGGCGATGAGCACCCAGGCGGCGGCAAATCGCAGGTTCTGGCCCAGGTTCTGGCGGCTGGCAACAATGCCTGCCGAAAGCATGAGCGCAAAGGGCAAGAGGGTAACGACACGGGCGAAGTCGTCATTATCCATGCCAAAGCTCTGGCCGCTATCGCGGTTGATGATCAAAACCGCAGTCCCTGCGAGCAGGATGCCGATGACAATGCCAAACCCACCGAGCTTCATGGTCTAATCCTGTTCTACCGGCAGAGACCCTCGCAAGCTCAGCATGATTTCTGTCCGTTGCCGCTCGCTATAGCGCGACCAATTGGCGATATCGTCCAGGCTGCGCCCGCAACCCAGGCAGAAGGCACTGGTCTCGTCCAGAGTGCAGACGCCAATGCAAGGCGAGGTGGCGCAGGGCGAAGAGGCTTGAGCGTTTGTCATGCTGATGTCCTACAAGGCCATGGCGATGCTGGCCAGCGCGGCGATTTCACAAATCTGTTGGGTAGCGCCTATGGTATCACCAGTCTGGCCGCCTAGCCTGTGCGAGACCAGCCGATTGGCCGCGAAGGCCGCCGCGCCACTTGCGACAAGCATGACCACCAGCGGATGAAAAGAGGTAACCGGCGCGATGGTGACAACCGCGACGGCCAAGCCGAGGAACAGGGCCGCATATAGGGTATTATCCTCCGGTTTTCCAAGCGATGCCGCGACACCATCGGGTTTTGCCGGGGGCAGGGCGTGCCAATGCCAAACCATCAGCGCCCGGCTGACGGCGGCAATGCCGATCATTACCAGCGCAACATGGATGGGAGAGAGGCTATTAACCAGCGAGGCCAGCGCCGCGACCCGCAGACCAACGCCAAAAACCAGGGACAAGACCCCAAAAGTGCCGACCCGGCTGTCCTTCATGATATCCAGCGCTTTTTCGCGGCTGGCACCCCCGAGGCCATCGGCTGTGTCGGCAAAACCGTCCTCATGCAGGGCGCCGGTCAGCAGGACTTGCAAACCAATTGCGGCAAAAGCGGCGATCAGACTGCTGGCGCCGAGGCCCAGCATTAGGGCCAGCAACAGGCCAGCGGGGGCAGCAATGATCGCACCGGCCAGAGGAAAGGCGCGGGGCGTGCGGCCCATTTCGCCGGAATGGTTTTGGAAAAAATGCGAAGCGATCGGCAGGCGGCTGAGGAAGCCGAGCGAACGGGCGAGATCGTCGACAAATGCAGTCAGGGTCATCAACGTCGTCCACTCTTTATATCTGAGGATTTGTGCGAGTTTCCTGGAGGGAAACTGTGCCGAATCCGGCTCTTTTCATGGTTTAATATATAGTTTGCCTATTGCTATTTGCCAGTCGCCGCGAAGGCTGGACGATTGGTTCCGTTGTTAGCGTTTTCCGCAAAATCGTTTTCTCTTAAATGTTTGCGAAAACCGGTAGGTCAGGGTTTTTTCGTCCATTGATAAAATTTTGTGCGAATCGATTCCGATTTGGGAATTTATGCATTAAGAAAGGCGCCAAATCCGCCTGAATAAAAGACAAGAAAGCCTGCCTGATGAGTGTAACCGGCCTGCCGTTTGACGATTTCCGAGTGCTGCTGCGCGATTTGCCAGGGCCTGACAGCCATGCGCTTGTGGCGGCCCGCGACCGCGACCGTCAATTGACCAAGCCGCCGGGCTCGCTTGGACGGCTGGAGGAAATCGCCATGTGGCTTGCCGCCTGGAGTGGCCGTGCGCCGGCGGTGAACCGTCCACTGGTGGCGATCTTTGCCGGCAATCACGGCGTGGCCCGGCATGGTATTACCCCGTTTCCGTCCTCCGTCACCCAGCAGATGGTGGAGAATTTCGCAGCCGGTGGAGCGGCGATCAACCAGATTTGCGTTGCCCACGATCTCGGCCTGAAGATCTTCGATCTGGCGCTGGATTATCCGACTGGCGATATTACCGTCGAGCCGGCTCTGTCGGAGCGTGATTGTGCGGCCACTATGGCCTTCGGCATGGAAGCGATTGCCGGTGGCACGGATCTGCTGTGCCTCGGCGAAATGGGGATTGGCAATACGACCATTGCCGCAGCAATCAACCTGGCGCTTTACGGCGGCTCTGCCGAGGACTGGGTCGGGCCTGGCACCGGCTCGCAAGGTGAGATGCTGGAGCGCAAGATCGCTGTGGTCAAACAGGCGGTGGAATTTCATCGCGATCACCTTTCCGATCCGCTGGAAGTGATGCGCCGTCTGGGAGGACGCGAAATCGCCGCCATGGCAGGCGCCATTCTCGCAGCGCGAATGGAGCGTATTCCGGTGCTGATCGACGGCTATGTGGCGACGGCTGCCGCTGCCCTGCTGAAAGCGGCCAATCCCTCGGCGCTCGACCATTGCCTGATCGGTCATGTCTCGGCGGAGCCGGGGCATTTGAAGGCCATCGACAAGCTGGGCAAGACGCCGCTTCTGGCGCTTGGCATGCGGCTGGGCGAGGGGACGGGTGCAGCCCTTGCAGCTGGCATCGTCAAGGCGGCTGCGGCCTGCCATACGGGGATGGCGACCTTCGAACAGGCCGGCGTGACCAATGCCGGCACCCATTGAGGCATCTTCTGTTGAAAAGCCTGGTATTGGGACGGCCTCAGACATGAGTTTTGAAGACGATAAACCCGCCCCCTTTGAGAAAAAGACCGGGTTTGCCCATCTTTTTGCCGCCACCCGCTATTCCATGCAGGGTGCGCGACGCTTATGGCGCGAGGCTGCCTTTCGCCATGAAGTGCTGGCGTTCGCAGCCGGCCTGCTGCTCCTCGCGCTGCGGGGTGCAGCACCCGTCTATTACCTCGGCTTTTTGCTGTTGATGCTGATGCTTTTTTCCGTCGAGGCTCTAAATACCGCCATCGAAGACGTGATTGACCGGATTTCACCGGAATTTTCGATCGTCGCTCGCAATGCGAAGGACTTAGGATCATTTGCGGTGTTCTGCCTGTTGGTCGCCAACGGACTCTATATCGGCTGGGTGATGTTTTTCGCTGGCTGAGCCACTCTACTGAAACAAGGATGAATGAATGAAACGCCTGCTGCGCCTGATACTGATCATGGCAATCGCCGCTATCGTGCTCTTCGGCTCGCGCTGGTATACCTATGTCACCAATACGGAAAGCCCGTATCAGGAAGTCGGCATCGACATCAACAGCCGCCTGCCGGACCCCTTCAACAAATGGGGTTGCGCCAAGCTGCAAGCCAATTTCAGCACCATGCTGCCGCCCTATGGCTGCCAAAACCCCACCGACCCGAAGCAATGGCGCTAGGGTCAGCCCGGTTCCAATTGTACCGGTTTGCTTTAACACTCTCTATTCTCTAAATTTTTAGCGCTTCCGGGAAACCGGGAGCGCTTTTTTATGGGCATATCTCCACGCTGTTGTGAAAGGCAGATCCTCACCACACGTTCCCAATAATTTCAGGGTAAATCGCGTTTGTGGTCGGCAGTTGATGGTTACAACGCATGTGTATCATTCCGTGACTTTTGCAGGCCACAGCAAAAGCGTACCGATCGGTATTCAACAAGCAACATTGAGCCATGATGGCGTTGCAATTTGATCAGGTGGAAATCATCAATGACTGGCATGTCGTGGGGATGACGACGATCTCCCTTATCAACCTTATCTTGGGCAAAGAGCACTCTTTTGCTGAGAAAGATCGGGTTTATGTCACATGTTTTTCGGCATGGCTCCGTTGTGCGCTGAAGGCCTGTAGCGATATGGCCAAACGACATCCCTTCAATCTGTCTCCTGTCGCGACGCTGATCTGGCCTCGTTACAGGCTTGGGCTGCCCCGAGGGGGGGATCGCGTGGAACGACAGGGGTCGAGTCTGCAATCGAGATTTGGGCGGCATTTGATGAGCTTGTGCCTTTCCCCAATGTTTTGGGGATCAGTGTTTGTAGGGCCCGTGTTTGGAGGAAGACAGGCCTGATCGAACGGCTCGGTCAATTGACTAAGCCGAAGCGCGCGGTAGGAGGCCGCGCGCTATATCTACCAGAGGAGGAGGATGCCTTGAAGCAGGGAAAGAGGACGTGTGCCGTCGCCAGTCTGGCGACGCCGAGAGGGCTCGAATACAGTATCCATGCAGCAAAACTGTTCTGTGCATTGTGGTTCATCGTGCTGTTTGGAATTGCTGTCCCAGTGGCGGCCCAGCCTGCGTTGGTTGCCGATGTGCCTTCATCTGCCCTGGGAAACCTTCCCGATCCGGTTTACGAAGGCCCTTTGGCGTCCGTTGGAAAATCTCTGCATGATAACGGAATCGACCTCCGGTTGGACTATTTCAACATTTACCAGAGTTCTCCGACATATGGATTCAGCTCGACGGCCTATGGCGGGTTAATCTTTGATGCGACTGGTCATCTGTCGCCTGATTTTCGATTAAGGCTCACGGAAACGTTTAATTTTCCGGCTCACAATGTCGGTGGCTACGCGAATGTCTTCGTTGGGCCTGTTCGTGACAAGTCAGACACGGATCTCACCCGCTTAACATTCCAGGCGGATTTTTTCGATGATCGGCTCCTGATCGAGGCTGGTCGTATGGGACTGGTCGAAAATTTCATGACCAGGGGCTTCTGCGACGGTCCCGCCTGTGTCAACTCCACACAAGGGGCAACCCTCCATCTGCCTGAGGCGGGGCTTGCCGTTTGGGGCGCACGGGCGGCATATAAAATGACGCCCAACACAACGGCGGGCTTCGGTATCGTTGAAAACAATACCGACAATTGGCTGGACGGTGATGGTTGGGATTGGGAAAAGGGCAGTACCGATGGGTATATTGCGGTTGCCAACATTATTCATGCAGAGAGTTTCATAGATACCCCTCGTCCTCTAAAATTCGAGATTGGTGCCTATCGTCGCTCGGCCGCCTATAATGATGCTCTCTATGATGACGGGCCTGGAAACCCGACATTCAGCTCCGCTTCGCCGACGGTCATCACCCATAAGAATGGCACGAACGGTCTTTATGGACAGGTCCGAAAAGTCCTGTGGAGCGATCCTAACGGTGGTCCGGTTCCGAAGAATCTGGCGTTCTATGGTGGTGTTTTTCACACGTTGGGGGACGGCCAGGCCTATCCGTGGGAAGCCTATGCCGGCCTTGAATATTCGGGTTTTCTGCCAGAAAATCCGCTCACCACGATAGGTGCGTCGATCCATTATATCGCCCTCAGCGAGGAACGTGCGCAATATGAAACAAACGCCCGGCGGGTCATGGCAGGACTGGATCAGCGCCAGTCGAAGGATACGTTCATGTTTGATGTGCATGCAAGAACGGGACTGTTCAACAGGGGCGTTCTCAACGCTGGTGCAGCGTATATCGTCAATCCAAACACAATCGTTCCGACCGACTTTTCGTCAAAACAGCAGAAGGATGGCTTCTTCTTTTATGTCGCGCTGGCGTTCGACCTCGGCGGCAGCCTGGGCCTTTCGCCCCGCATAGGCCCTTAAAGCGCCCTCACAATTGTGTAAGAGCGCTTTCAACCCACGACATGACAAGCACCATCAGTCCTCATCGGGCTGATGGGCATCGACCCCCATGGCTTCGATCTCGTTGATGACATGACGAACGCCGGGAACACTGAGCGCCAAACGCGCCGCCATCCGCATTTCTTCATTGGTGTCGACCATGCCACTTAAGGTCGCCGTATGGCCATCGACGCTGATTTCGATGTTATCGAGCTCCATGTCGTCGACTGACTCGAACCGTTCGGCAATGCGGCTCTCAATGTCATCGCTGTCTTCACGACCGATGGTGGCGGGGCTCAAACTATCCTTTAACGCCTCTTCTTTTCCAGAAGCATCGACTTCCTCAATACGGTAGCCGCCATTGGTATCACGGTCGAAATTACCGGCGGTCTCTCCGTAAGCACGATTTTCAGGCGCGTCCGAGGCCGCTGCCGGTGTGTCGGAATAAGGCCATCCGTCGTTGATATCGCGCTCTTCCAGGTCCCGCAATTCGTCTTCGGTGGATGCAGCGTTTCCATGCTTGGCATAAATCATCACACGTTCTCCTGGTTTTTTCTTTTGGATAAACGTTTCAGGATTGATTTGGTTCATATGCCCGGTTGGCTGGGGATTCCAGGCCATCCGGGTGTCAGACACCGCATGTGACGATCATGTTTGCGACGATATTGCCTTCTGCCATTTCTTCAGCAACCGATCGCGTTTCAGGCGGGAGAGCCGCTGGATCCAGAACAGGCCGTCGAGCTGGTCTATTTCATGCTGCATGCAGATGGCGGCAAAGTCCTGAAGCTCCTCCTCGTGAACCGTGCCATCCAGCGACTGGTAACGAAGAGTGATCTGGCGCGGCCGTGTCACGGTCTCGGTCATGCCCGGCATGCAGACACTCCCTTCATCATGTTCCAGAGTGTTTTGAGACAAGGAAAGGATTTCAGGATTGACGTAATCACGCCGTCCACCCAATTCGGGCAGATCGAGGATGACCAGACGCATCAGCTCGCCCACATGCGCAGCGGTAATGCCGACGCCGGGTGCGGCGCGCATTGCATCGTATAATGCATCGGCAAAACTGGTCAGCCTGTCGTCAAACGCCGTCACGGTCTGGCAAGGTTTCGCCAGAAGCGGATGAGGGTAGCGCAGGATTTTCAGGGTCATGACAGAACGATAGGCGGCTCAATCGGAGCCAGCCGCCTCGCGCAGCTTGCGACGGTCGGGCACGATAACATGGCGGTTGTTCTCGATGATGATGATGCCCTCCTTGCGCAGTTTGGTCATCTGCCGGCTGACGGTTTCAATAGTCAGGCCAAGGAAATCGGCAATGTCGGCGCGCGACAGCGGCAGGTCGAAGCTCTTGCTGAACGGCTGCATCGGGTCGATATGGGTGGCGATCAGGTGAAGAAAGCTTGCCACTTTTTCCTGCGCCGTTTTGCGGCCCAACGTCAGCATCCATTCGCGCGCTTCATCCAGCTCCTTCAGGGACTGTTCGTGCAGCTTTCGCTCGAAATCAGGAGCATCGGCCACCAGCCGGTCGATGACGGCACGGGGAAAGGCGCAGATTTCCGCATCGGTTGCAGCCTCAGCCGTCAAACTGCTTTCCTTCAGGAAAGGGCGCCCCATGAAATCCGGGGCAAATTGCAGACCAACGATCTGTTGGCGGCCATCCGCCATCATTTTCGACAGCTTGACCACGCCCTTGACGATATTGCTATAGCTGGAGATCTGCTCTCCCTGGCCGATCACTTCGCCGCCCGCGTCGATATGGCGCTTTGTCGAGATACGGTTGAGCTCGATCAATTGAAGAATCGAAAGGGAGGCGCATACTCCGCCATGCCTGGCTTCGCATTCACTGCAAACAGCAGGCGTCTCCGCGCCGCTGGTGCTGCTTTTAAGACTATGCATGTCCATTGTCTGCCCCATACATGTGAAGTCGCGCGTACACGTAGCGTCGCGCGTGCTTGTGACGCCCAGGTTCGGTCGAACAGTTCGTCATTGTGCAATTGCGCGCCGTAGGGCGTCGACAAAAGTTCAAAAACGACACAGGCCACGCAGAAACGGTGATGCAGCAGACACGCATCTAAAGCCGCCGAATTTTCCGCCGCGCTCCCATGAGGAGTTTCTACCTGAACGAGACTATCAAGAAATTGATCGAAGTCAAAGTCCGTTCCATTGAAACCGATTATTTGTTCAGTTCAACCGCCACTCGACAAGGCCTCAGTTCATGCCCGCCAAAGCGCTTCTTCCGAAATATGCCGCCGCCGTTCCGCGCTACACGAGTTATCCGACGGCGCCGCATTTTCATACCGGTGTTGACTGCGGCAATTATGCGCAGTGGCTATCGCTGCTGGGGCAGGGGCAGACGATCTCACTTTATATTCATATCCCCTACTGCGACAGGCTCTGCTGGTTTTGTGCATGCCACACCAAGCATACATTAAAGTATGAGCCGATAAGCGCTTATCTCACCGCGCTTTTCAGTGAGATCGAAAATACCGGCAGGCTCGTTGGCCGCGAAGCAGTGGTGACGGCTGTGCATCTTGGCGGCGGCTCTCCCACCATGCTGCGTCCACAGGATATGGTGGCGCTGATGAGCCGGCTCCGGGCAAATTTTACCTTTGCCGATCATGCGGAAATCAGCGTTGAAATGGACCCGAACGATCTCGACGAGGCCCGCTACGACGCGCTTGCGTCCATTGGTTTGACGCGGGCAAGTCTCGGTGTTCAGGATTTCGATCCCGTGGTTCAGAAGGCGATCAACCGTCTCCAGACCTTCGAACAGACTAAATCAGTGGTTGAACAAGTGCGTAAGCGCGGTGCCACCTCAGTCAATTGCGATATTCTCTATGGTCTTCCCTATCAGACCCTTAAAAGTCTGGAGAAAACTGTCCTCGACATCGTGTCGTTGAAGCCGGATCGGATCGCGTTATTCGGCTATGCCCATGTGCCCTGGATGAAAAAGCATCAGACGCTGATTCCCGAGAATGCCTTGCCCGATATTGTCATGCGTTATGAACAGATGGTGCGGGCCTCTGCCATGCTGGTTGCGGCTGGTTATGATGCGATTGGCATCGACCATTTCGCATTGCCAGAGGATAGCCTGGCTGTCGCGGCACGGCAAAAACGGCTGCGGCGTAATTTCCAGGGTTATACGACTGACGGCGCCGATGCCTTGATCGGACTTGGCGCGTCTTCGATCAGCCAACTGCCGCAAGGCTATGTACAGAACATGCCCGCGACTGGAGAATATCAGCGTCTTGTCAGCGAAAACGGGCTTGCCGCGACAAGAGGTATTGCCCTGAGCAGCGATGATCGGGTGCGTGCCGCCGTCATCGAAAAGATCATGTGCGAGTTCGGCTTTTCCTTTGCAGAGATCCGGCAGGCTTTCCCAGATGTCGCCGAGGGTGTGATCGCAGAAGCCAAGATATTCACGGCCTCCAACGGTGACGATCTCTGCCGGATCGACCGGGAATATTTTACTCTGACGCCAACCGGACGGCTCTTTGCCCGCAGTGTTGCGGCCACGTTCGATTGCTACTTTTCCAGCGGTAAGGCCCGTCATTCCATTGCGGTTTGACGAATAGGTCTGCATTTTTGCTGCGAGCGCACAAAACAGGCCATTGGCTTTTGTCCGAGTTTTGCCTATGTGGGACGCTGAATTTGAAATTCTGAAGGATAATTGGCGTGACCGCTACATTTGACAAAGTTGCCGACATTATTGCTGAGACCAGCGAGATCGATCGGGAAACCATCACTCCTGAGAGCCACACGATCGATGATCTGGGAATCGACAGCCTCGATTTCCTCGACATCGTTTTTGCGATCGACAAGGAATTCGGCATCAAGATTCCGCTCGAACAGTGGACCCAGGATGTCAACGAAGGCAAGGTTTCCACGGAAGAATATTTCGTGCTGAAGAACCTCTGCTCCAAGATCGACGAACTCAGGGCCGCCAAGGCTTGATCTGCTTAGGATTGTCACCGCCATTGCCGGGGGATCTTTGAATGCTGCTGGAATATTTCCAGATGATCGACAAGGTCGAGACGGTGGATCTGTCTGCCCTGACCTTGAAGGCCCAATCGGTGGTGCCGGAAAACAGCCCCGTGTTCGAGGGGCATTTTCCGGGGATGCCGCTGGTACCTGGCGTTCTGTTGATCGAAACCATGGCGCAGGCGTCCGGTCTGCTGGTTCTGGCTGTGACGAAGTTTGCCTCTATGCCGTTCCTGATGTCGGTGGATGGTGCCAAGATGCGCAGCTTTGTCGAGCCGAACGCGGTTCTGGATATCGAGGCGCATCTGGAGCACGAAGGGTCCGGCTTTGCGGTGACCAAGGCGAAGATCACCTCGGCGGGCAAGAAAGTGGCGGATTGCCAGCTGAAGCTGCGCACTATGTCTTTTGACGAAGTGCCGCTGGGCGATATCGTCCGCAGCCGCGCCGAGCAGATCGGCCTGATGGCGGCGATTGCTGCTGCGCAATAGAGTTTATCAGGGAAACTTGGAAACCGGTTTTCCTGAAAAGACAAACTTAAACAAAGAGAGTGAGAATCTGTCCGTTTCAATATGAACCTGGCGGATTCTAAGTGAGATCTTTAAAGTTTCGTCAATAAGGCCGCCGCTTTTGTGTGCGGCCTTATTGCGTAAAGTCGTCTGTCGGAGTAGGGCATGGCGGCCCTTGCAGGCCTTGGAGCTTTCCGGCTCGGGCCTGGGAATGGACGGTATGTCGCAGTGCTGGCGCGGATCGCCCGGCATTGCTGAAGAGGTTATAGACATGCATAAGACGCCCAACGATGTGGTGATCACCGGCATTGGCATTGTAAGCTGCCACGGAACCGGCAAGGAGCCGCATCTTGCGCTTCTGTCCGCGGGAACGGCAGCCGTGCCGCCGGTCGAGGTGGAAAAATTTGCGCCTTACCCCATTCATCCGATGCCGCAGATCGATTGGTCGACCCAGATCGCCAAGCGTGGCGACCAGCGGCAGATGGAAAACTGGCAGAGGCTTGGCGTCTATGCCGCCGGTCTGGCGCTCAACGATGCCGGGCTGAAGGACGACGTGCAGGCCTGCGCCACGATGGACATGATCGTGGCAGCCGGTGGCGGCGAGCGTGACATCAATGTTGATACGCTGATCGTCAATGAAGGCTTGAAGCGCAACGATCGCGCTCAACTGGTCAATGAAAAGCTGACGACCGAGCTGCGCCCGACCCTGTTTCTGGCTCAGCTTTCCAATCTGATGGCCGGGAATATTTCCATCGTCCATAAAGTCACCGGGTCATCGCGCACCTTTATGGGCGAAGAGGCCGCGGGGATTTCCGCAATCGAGACGGCATTCGCGCGCATTCGTGCCGGTCAATCCACCCATTCGCTGGTGGGTGGCGCGTTCGTGGCTGACCGCGATGATATCTTTCTGCTGGTGGAGGGCATTCAGGCCCATACGACCGGCCCCTGGATGCCGCTTTGGCAGCGCCAGTCAGGCGAGGGCGGCGGCATGATTCTCGGCACCGTCGGCGCGTTTCTGGTTCTGGAACAGCGCGCTTATGCCGAGGCGCGAGGTGCCCATATCTATGCAGTGCTCGACGCCATCGAGGGCGACCGTGGCCAGCGTGCCAATGGCGGGTTGGAAAAGCGTTTGAACCGCATGGCAGGTTCGGTCGGCAAGGATATTGGCGCAGATGCGCTGGTCCTGTCGGGTGCGAGCGGCATGCATGAGATTTCCGCCCGGGAAAAAATAGCGCTGGAAAAAGCCTTTCCGGGTGCGGCCATTCGCGGCTTCGGTGGCATAACCGGCCACGGGCTCGAAGCGCAGTTTCCTCTGGGCCTGGCGCTGGCGGCGCTGGCGCTCGATGGAGAAACCATTGTCCCGGCTTTCGATCCCACCGGCGAAGCGGCGATGACCAAACCGGCCCGCCAGGCCGTTGTCACCACGGTCGGTTACGTGCGCGGCGAAGGCATGGCCCATCTGTCGGCTGAGGCGTGAGGAGAGAGATATGACACAATCCGGTTTCGAATCCCGTTTCAAGGATCATCTCGGTCGCCCGATCATCGCCGTCACCGGCATGGGCGTCATCACCTCGCTCGGTCAGGGGCTTGCCGACAATTGGGCAAAGCTGACCGGTGGCGTGTCCGGCATCCACAAGATCACCCGGTTTCCGACCGAAGGGCTGAATACCCGCATCAGCGGCACTGTGGACTTCATCGATATTCCGGCCATCAATGCCGTTGAACGTTCCTATGCCATGGCGCGGGAAACCACCATCGAGGCGCTCGCCCAGGCTGGCCTGTCCGGCGATTTCGAAGGTCCGCTGTTTCTCGCCGCCCCGCCGGTCGAGCCGGAATGGGACGATCGTTTTGCGCTTGCCGAACGTGCGCCTGCCGAAAGCGCCGAGGGCCACGCCTATCAGCGGCTGCTGGCTGCCATGCGCGCCGAGGCCGATCCGGTGTTTCTGGAAGCCGTACAGTTCGGCTCGATTTCCGAGCGTCTCGCCGACCGGTTCGGCACACGCGGCCTGCCAGTGACCTTGTCCACGGCCTGTGCTTCGGGCGCGACAGCCATCCAGCTTGGCGTCGAGGCCATTCGTCAGGGCCGCACGGACCGGGCGCTGACGGTGGCAACCGATGGTTCCGTCGGTGCCGAGGCGCTGATCCGCTTTGCACTGCTTTCGGCGCTGTCTACCCAGAACGATCCGCCGGAAAAGGCATCGAAACCCTTCAGCAAGGATCGCGACGGTTTTGTGATCGCCGAAGGTGCAGCAACACTGGTGCTGGAATCGCTCGAAGCGGCCATTGCCCGTGGCGCCAAGGTGCTGGGCATCATGAAGGGCTGTGGCGAAAAGGCCGATCATTTCCACCGCACCCGTTCCTCACCGGACGGCGGCCCGGCCATTGCCACCATCCGCGCAGCCCTTGAAGATGCCGGTCTTTCCGATGACGGCATCGGCTATATCAATGCGCATGGCACCTCGACGCCAGAAAACGACAAGATGGAATATGGTGCCATGCTGTCGGTGTTTGGTGAGCGGTTGAAGGACCAGATCCCGGTCTCGTCCAACAAGTCGATGATCGGTCACACGCTGACGGCGGCCGGTGCGGTCGAAGCGGTGTTTTCGATCCAGACCATGCTGACCGGAACGCTGCCGCCGACCATCAACTATACCAATCCCGATCCGACCGTGGAGCTGGACGTGGTGCCGAACGTCAAGCGCGACGCACAGGTTTCGGCTGTGCTATCCAACAGTTTCGGTTTCGGCGGGCAGAATGCCAGCCTTGTCATGACCCTTGAACCTGCCTGATAAGGCTTCACCCGGCCCGGCCACGACCGGGACAGGAAAGACAATAAAATAAGCCCTCGGGCGAAGGAAGATAGCCATGCGCGCATTGCAATTGATCGAAGACCGTAAGCTTGAAATCACCGACCTGCCGGAGCCGGATGCGCCCGGTCCCGGTGAAGTGACGCTGCGGGTCAAGGCGGTGGCGCTGAACCATATCGATGTCTGGGGTTGGCGCGGCATGGCCTTTGCCAAGCGCAAGATGCCGCTGGTGATCGGCGCGGAAGCCTCCGGCGTGGTCGAGGCTATCGGCCCCGGCGTCGGCAATATTCTGCCCGGCCAGCTGGCGGCGGTCTATGGCGCGCGCACCTGCGGCCTGTGTAAGCCCTGCCGTGATGGCCGTGACAATCTCTGCGAACATGTCGGCGGTGTGCATGGCTTCCATCTGGACGGCTTTGCCCAGGAAAAGATCAATATTCCGGCCCGCCTGCTGGTTCCGGCCCCTCCAGGCGTCGATGCAATTGCCGCAGCGCTTGCGCCAGTCACTTTCGGCACGGTCGAGCATATGCTGTTCGACAATGCCAAGCTGGAGCCGGGCGAAACCATTCTCGTCCATGCTGGCGGCTCCGGCATCGGTACGGCGGCTATACAGCTGGCCAAGAAGATCGGTTGCACAGTGATCACCACCGTCGGCTCGGACGACAAGATCGAGCGGGCGCGGGCGCTGGGTGCCGATCACGTCATCAACTACCGCACCGACCGGTTTGAAGGCGTGGTGCGCAAGCTGACCAAGAAAAAGGGCGTCGACGTTGTGTTCGAACATGTCGGCAAGGATACCTGGGCAGGCTCCATGCTGTGCATGAAGCGCGGCGGGCGCCTTGTGACCTGTGGTTCGACCTCAGGCGTTTCGACCGATCTGAACTTGATGATGCTGTTCCAACAGCAATTGAAACTGCTTGGCTCGTTTGGCTGCCGGATGGAAAACATGGCCAATGCCATGCAGAAAATGGCCCGTGGCCTCGTTCATCCTGTTATAGATACGCAGGTGACGTTCGAGGATATTGATGTGGCGCTGACCCGGATGGAAAGCCGCCAGATCTTTGGCAAAATCATCCTGAAAATGGATTGATCATGCTCCGTCGGGTTCTGACAAAGGTCGTGCTGGGCCTGCGGAGATTTCCGCAATGGCTGGTGGCCAAGTTCATCCTGGTCTTGCTGACGCTGCTGAAATTGTTTCCTGCCGATACAGCCTTGAACGGTGCGGATCGGCTGGTACGGTTTATCGGGCCGAAGCTGAAGCGCCACCGGTTGATGCTGACCAATCTGCGCAATGCCTTTCCGGAAAAATCCGAGGCGGAAATCGAGATCATCGCGCTGGCCGCCTGGGGCCATATGGGCCGACAGATCGCCGAATATGTGTTTCTGGATGAGTTGTTCGATTTCGACCCGGAAAAGCTGGGAGAGGGTCGCGTTGAGGTTTCCGGCATTCCGATCTTTATGGACCTGTTGGAAAATCCGCGCCCGTTCATCGTTTTTACCGGCCATACCGGCAATTTTGAAATGTTGCCGGTGGCGGGCGCTGCCTTCGGCCTTTATGTGACGGTGCTGTTTCGCCCGCCCAATAATCCCTATATCGCCGACATGGTGTTCGATTTCCGCCGGGCGCGGATGGGCAATCTCGTGCCCTCCCATGCGGGTTCGTCCTTTCATCTGGCCCGCCAGCTGGAAGCAGGCAAGGGGGTCGGCGTGCTGGTCGACCAGAAGTTCAAGAAGGGCCAGCCCACGACGTTCTTTGGGAGCGAAGTGCGCACCAATCCGCTACTGGCCAAGCTGGTGCGACAGTTCGGCTGCGATATCTATCCGGCCCGCTGTATCCGTCTGCCCGGTAATCGCTACCGGCTGGAAATCGAACCGAAGGTCGACATCCCGAAGGATGGTCAAGGCCGGGTCGATGTCCAGGCGACCGCGCAAATGCTGAATGACAAGGTCGAGAGCTGGGTGCGCGAATATCCCGAGCAGTGGCTTTGGTATCACGACCGCTGGAACATCAAGAAAACACTTTGAAGTCCGCTCTGGTTTTCTCAGCTTGGGACAACTCAGCTCTCGTTTGTTCAGTCTGATGCGGCGTCAAAGCGTTGACCTGGGCAACCGCTTTCCAGAAGGCAGTGTTGATGGCTTCGAACTTTGTCGATTGCCAATGGAAATAATCATCGACAAAACGCTGTGACAGCCAGACATTGCCACGGCGGCGGGGCAGTTCCCAGCCAAGCAGCTCCTCTTCCTGTGCCTTCTTGAACATCCGCTTCAGATTGGTGATCGAGATCAGATAGGTCTCTCCAAGCGCGGCAAGGCTGATTGGTCCAAGCCGATAGAGCCTATCAGCATCGGGCAAATCCGGGATCTGGCTGATCATGCCGTGCAACACCATGCCACCCATGTCCGAATTGAGAAACGGAGCAATCGTCTCACGCGGTATGCGCCAATCAGGGTCCACCACCAGAGCCTGGGCGATCATCGGCTGGGCAATCCTGAAAATAAGCGGATTGGCATCGGCCAGCGCACGGCGGCCTCCGTCATCCAGCCGGTCAAGGCAATCCAGATGCCCCAAAAACCAGGAGACCATCGCCGTCTCGGTTGCTGCCGTCGGCACCAGGATACGCATTCGCCGGTCGGCCGGGTTTTCTATTTCCTCTATAAATTTATAGGCGGAAAGTTCGGCCAAAAATGACGCTGCGGTATTGCGGCTTGCCGCGCCCAATTGCATGGCCGCATCCATGAAGCGGGAGGCCGTCAGACCCGAAAGCGGATCTTCCGGGGTTCGCTGCAAGGCAAGCGCATACATGGAATGCGACATCAACCATTTGCGGTGACAGGCCTTGAGGCGTGAGAGGCGCGGTGTTTTAAGATGTATCCCAATCAGGTGCCGGGCAATTTCCCGCTCGATTTCCGGAAACAGCGGATGCGCTGCTATCGCCTCACGGCTCAGAAGGGATGGAGATGAGATTTGTGAACGCGGAGATGACAACATCTGTGTTGAACCCGACAATGACGAAAGAGCAATAGGTGTTTTTTGACGGCTGTCTTAGTGAACGCTCTATGGCAACAAGAATAGCGGTAAGCCAGGCAACTTCCGGTTAATCTTCATCCAAGATCATCGTGCTACCTTGTATTTTCATTGCGATGCCGATGCAACGATCATGCTCAAAACATACGTGCTTTGTCCCATAAAATATATGGGAATAAAAATTCCTGTTTAACAAACTGTCTTTGGTATTCTCCTGCTGATATCAGGGACGGTGCGGCCCCTCGAGAACTTGAATATTTCAAAATAGTTTCAAGCATATTTGACTGGCATTCACGGGAGCAAGATGACGCTCGCCGTCAATTATATCAGGTAGGACGTGGGCCAAAATCCATCTTCTCGGTTTGTTGCCTGCAATAGAGCCGCGCCCTCCATGCTCTTTTGAGGAAACCGGAACGCACTATTTTTCATCTCAGCAGGTCGTTTTGGGCCGTTGCAGTCCACCGATGGCCGGGGTAAACCTTGAGCCATGAGCGACACAGTCCAAAGACCCGAAACGCTGCGCATTGCCGTGGCTCAGTTCAACCCGACCGTGGGCGATGTGGTGGGCAATCTCAGCCTTGCCCGGGCCGCCCGCGCCAAGGCCGCCGCGCTGGGGGCCGATCTTCTGTTGCTATCCGAGCTGTTCATTTCCGGCTATCCGCCGGAAGATCTGGTGCTGAAACCCGCCTTCCTTCAAGCCTGTAAGGCAGCGGTGGATGAACTGGCCGCCGATACCGCCGATGGCGGACCGGGAGTTATCATCGGCTTTCCGCGTCAGGGCGATAAAGGCCGGCACAATTCGGTGGCGATCATCGATGGCGGCAAAATCCTCGGTCTGCGCGACAAGATCGATCTGCCCAATTACGGCGAATTCGATGAGAAGCGGGTGTTTGTCGAAGGCGACATGCCGGGACCGGTGAGCTTCCGTGGCGTGCGGCTGGGCGTGCCGATCTGCGAGGAAATCTGGAACGATCTCGGCGTTTGCGAGACACTGGCCGAAAGCGGTGCGGAAATTCTGCTGGTTCCCAATGGATCGCCCTATTACCATGGCAAGCTTCAGGTGCGCTATCAGGTCGTGCTGCGCCAGGTGATCGAAAGCGGCTTGCCGCTGGTTTTCGCCAATCAGGTGGGCGGGCAAGACGAACTGGTGTTCGATGGTGCCAGCTTCTGCTTCAATGCGGATAAGACGCTGGCTTTTCAGATGCCGCAGTTCGAGGAAAGCATTGTGCTGACCACCTGGACGCGGGACGCCGATGGCTGGAGTTGCGCGGCAGGCAAAGTCTCTGATATCCCCGAGGGTGAGGAGGCGGATTACCGCGCCTGCATGTTGGGTTTCCGCGATTATGTGAACAAGAACGGCTTCAAGAGTGTGGTGCTCGGCCTGTCCGGTGGCATTGATTCGGCGATTTGTGCGGCAATGGCCGTCGATGCGCTGGGGCATGAGCGGGTGCGCACCATCATGCTGCCCTATCGCTACACATCCGAGGAAAGCTTCAAGGATGCCGCCGATTGCGCCAAGGCGCTTGGCTGCCATTATGACATCGTGCCGATTTCAGAGCCGGTAGAGGGCTTTCTCTCCAGCCTTGCCGATATGTTCGAGGGAACGGAAAGCGGCATTACCGAGGAAAACCTGCAAAGCCGCACCCGTGGCACTATCCTGATGGCGGTGTCCAACAAGTTCGGCTCGATGGTGGTAACCACGGGCAATAAATCGGAAATGTCGGTGGGCTATGCGACGCTCTACGGCGACATGAACGGCGGCTTCAATCCGATCAAGGACCTCTACAAGATGCAGGTCTATGCGCTGTCGGCTTGGCGCAATGGCCATGTGCCAGTGGGTGCGCTTGGCCCGGCGGGTGAGGTCATTCCGGCCAACATCATCTCCAAGGCCCCATCTGCCGAACTGCGCCCCGACCAGAAGGACCAGGACAGCCTGCCGCCCTATCCGGTGCTGGATGACATCTTGGAATGCCTGGTGGAAAAGGAAATGTCGGTGGACGAGATTTTGGCGCGCGGCCATGACATCGCCACCGTGCATCGCATCGAACACCTGCTTTATCTGGCCGAATACAAGCGCCGCCAGTCGGCTCCGGGCGTGAAGATCACCAAGAAAAACTTTGGCCGGGATCGCCGTTATCCGATTACCAATCGGTTCCGGGATCGCTAGCGGCAATGCGCAGCTCTGTCGAGATTTACAATATTGAGACCCGCCAGAGCCGCATTGTCTGGCAGACGGAACGTTTGGTGGAAGCGCCGAACTGGTCGCGGGATGGCGCCTCCCTGATCCTGAATGATGACGGGTTGATGTATCGCCTGCCTCTGGTCGGGCAGCCGGTGCCGGAAAAGATCGACACCGGCTTTGCCACCCGCTGCAACAATGACCACGGCCTTTCGCCGGATGGTCAATGGCTGGCGATCTGCGACAAGGTGCAGCACGGCAAAACCTGCCTCTACATCCTGCCAGCCGAAGGTGGCAAGCCGATCCAGATCACCGAAAACCTGCCCTCCTACTGGCATGGCTGGTCGCCGGATGGCGGAAGGGTGTGTTATTGCGGTATCCGCGACCAGGTCTTCGACATCTATACGATTTCGGTTGACGGCAGCGACGAGCGCCGCCTGACCCATGGCGAAGGCCGCAATGATGGGCCGGACTGGTCGGCGGATGGCGCGTGGATCTATTTCAACTCCAGCCGCAGCGGCACGATGCAGATCTGGCGCATTCGCCCGGATGGTACGGACGTACAGCGTCTGACGTATGACGGGCAGGGCGACTGGTTTCCCCATCCCTGTCCTGATAACCGCAAGGTGGTGTTCATTTCCTATGACGCCGATGTCTTCGATCACCCGCGCGATCTCCATGTCCGCATGCGTCTGATGGACATGGACGGCGGCAATGTCGAAACCCTGTTTGAGCTGTTTGGTGGGCAGGGGACGATCAATGTGCCTAGCTGGTCGCCGGACGGCCAGGAATTCGCCTATGTGCGGTATTTTCCGGCGATCGCCTAAGCATTGCCGCAGTCTGACAGTACCAGCCCTTTGTCAGGTGCCTGCATGTTTGCGGGAGAATCGGGAATGCGGTGAAATTCCGCAACGTGCCCAACGCTGTGAGGTGGATGGCTGACGCAAAGGGAAGAAATTCCCGACCCACTGGTGAGACCGGGAAGGGTGCGTTAGCCAGATGAAACCCAGTCAGAAGACCGGCCTGACATGATAGACGCATCTGCGCGGACGGCAGGTGCGTTTTGCTTGATCGCGATTCGCAAGGGATCGCGTGGGGCGCATTGTTGGGGACCAAACGATGCAGGACTTAGTGAACGATGCTCTGGTGTCCGCCGGAGCCTTTTCTGACGAAGAACGCGCCGCCGTCTACCGGGCCATCATGACCCGCCGCGACGTGCGCGATGAATTTTTAGCCGACCCAATCGACGATGACACGCTCTGGCGCATCCTCACCGCCGCCCACCACGCCCCCTCTGTCGGCTTCATGCAACCATGGAATTTCATCCTGGTGCGCGACGCTGACCGCCGCCAAGCCGTCTGGCAGGCTTTTTCCAAGGCCAATGACGAGGCGGCTGCGCTGTTTGAAGGCGAAAAAGCCACGCTTTACCGCAATCTGAAGCTGGAAGGGATTCTCAAAGCCCCACTCGGCATCTGCGTCACCTGCGATCCAGACCGCGCAGGCCCCGTGGTGCTAGGGCGAACCCATAACCCCCGCATGGACAGCTATTCCACCGTCTGCGCCATCCAGAACCTCTGGCTCGCCGCCCGCGCAGAAGGCATTGGCGTCGGCTGGGTCAGCATTTTTCACGATGCTGATTTGCGCGCCATTCTCAATATTCCAGACCGGATTGAGATTGTGGGGTGGCTGTGCCTTGGCCACGTTGCGGAGCTGTATGATGAGCCGGAATTGCAGGTGAAGGGGTGGCGTAAGCGGCTAGCGTTGGAGGATTTGGTGTTTGAGGAGGGGTGGAAGGGTGCCGGATGACGTGCATTTTGTAATATCGAATGCGATGAGGATATAGTGATGAACGCCCCAAGAAAGTTTAAATGATCGCAAAACTTCTATGAATTTTGCATCCGAGATGCTCGTTTGATGGCTGTTGGCGGGCGCTTATAGACCTCCTGAAAAACTGCATTAAAGCGTCTGAGGCTTGTGAAGCCGGATTGTAGAGCGATGTCAGTGATCGGCAGGTCCGTTTCGGTGATGAGGCGTTTTGCGCGTTGCACGCGGGCTGTTTTAGCCACCTGAATAGGGCTTGCTCCAAGATGTTTCTGGAACAGGCGGGTAAGATGTCGTGCGCCAACTCCGACGTGCTCGGCAAGCATTTCTACTGTTGCTTCTCGTGCATCAAGGGCTCCTTCCTCTCTTATAAGTCTGGCGGCTCTTTCCACAATCGTCGCACTTCCTTTCCAGGCAGGACAAAATGGCGCTGTTTCCGGCCGACAGCGCAAACAGGGCCTATAGCCCGCCAGTTCAGCCGCCGTTGCACTTGGCAGGAATTCGACGTTGCAGCGATAGGGTAGGCGCACGGGGCACACGCAACGGCAATACACCCCTGTGGTTCGAACGCCGATGAAGAATCGTCCGTCGAAATCTGGGTTACGTGCCAGCCATGCTTGCTCGCATATGGAAATATCCAAACTCATGGCTGGATATTATAGCAGTCTGGATACTCATAAAAGGACGGAGTCCGATTCCGGCGAGTAAGGGGCGTGAGATCGGATAGGTTTGCCCTGTTGCATCACGACAGGATCTTTATATGCAGAAAACAGAATCCATGGGCCTTTCAGACTGGGCTCTCCTTTTGTTTCTATCCGTTCTGTGGGGCGGTTCTTTCTTCTTTTCAAAGGTTGCCCTTTCTGAACTGCCGCCGTTTACTGTCGTTTTTGCGCGTGTGGCAATTGCGGCCTTGGCTTTGTATGTCTATCTGCGGGTAACGCGACAGGCCATTCCAACAGCCACGAAAATCTGGGTGGCTTTCTTCGGTATGGGGTTGTTGAACAATTTGATTCCGTTCAGCCTTCTCTTTTGGGGGCAGACGCAGATTGCCAGCGGCCTTGCTTCGATCCTGAATGCAACGACGCCAATCTTTTCGATTGTTGTGGCGCATTTCCTGACCGAAGAAGAACGGCTGGCACCCAATAAGGTCGCAGGCATCCTCTTTGGCTTCATGGGTGTTCTGGTGCTGATGTCCGGCAATGGCCTGTCATCACACGAGCTTTCGTTGCTGGCCCTGTTTGCCTGCCTTGGGGCTGCTCTATCCTACGGGTTTGCAGGTGTCTTTGGCCGCCGGTTTCGGCGCATGGGAATTACGCCAACGACAAGTGCCTTTGGCCAGACGACGGCGACGACCCTTATGATGATACCAATCGTTGCCTTTGTGGACGCGCCTTGGCACTTGGCAGCGCCGAGCGGTGGCGTCATCGCAGCGCTTCTGGGCTTGGGGCTGCTGTCCACCGCGCTGGCCTATATTATCTTTTTTCATATTCTCGCCGTGGGCGGCGCGATTAACAGTTCTCTGGTGACCTTGCTCATTCCTGTGAGCGCCATCGTTTTGGGAAGCGTGTTTCTGGGGGAGGTCTTAGCATTCAACCATTTCGCTGGCATGGCTTTGATTTTTATGGGCCTGATATCGATAGACGGTCGTTTGTTTCGATTGTTCGACAAAAGGAACGATGGGAGCCGCCAATGAAGAATGTTCGCTACACGTTTATGAATAGCCCGATAGGCAGCCTTCTTTTGGCGGGTGATGGTCGCAGACTATCCCGTATTGGTTTTCCAAGCGGCAAGGGCTTCATCAAGCCTAAACCGGAATGGGTGTTGGATGACGCCGCTTTCGAAGGCACGAAAGATCAGTTGCGGGCGTATTTTAATGGGACAAGGCAGGAATTTGATCTGCCGCTCGATCTGGAAGGGACCGATTTTCAACGTGACGTGTGGCAAGAACTGATACGAATTCCGTTTGGCATGACAATCAGTTACGGCGAGTTGGCACGCCGCATAGGTCGTTTATCAGCGAGCCGCGCGGTTGGGGCTGCAAATGGAGCCAATCCACTCCCGATTGTCATTCCCTGTCATAGGGTGATTGGTTCGAACGGAAGTTTGACGGGTTTTGGTGGTGGTCTTGATACGAAAAAGTGGCTTTTGACGCTTGAGAGAGCTGCCGTAGGGATTGATGAGCCACGGCTGCTTTGATGGTCTTTTCTCAGAAATTCCATCACATCTATAAACAATGAAAGCCCTCCGCACCCACAAAGGTACAGAGGGCTTATCACATCAAACCGGACGTACCAAAATATGCTTCTTCTTACCCAATGACAGCTTGATCACCCCATCAGCCGTCACTTCACCAGTGCCAATGCTTGCGCGCTCATCTGACACGCTTTGATCATTGATCTTCACGGCTCCGCCCTGCACATGACGGCGGGCTTCGCCGTTGGAGGCGGCGAGGCCGGCTTTGACGATCAGGGCGAGAAGGCCGATGCCTGCCTCAAGCTCGGCGCTAGCGACCTCGATGGAGGGCAGGTTGTCGGCCAGTGCGCCTTCCTCGAAGGTTTTGCGGGCCGTCTCAGTTGCTTCTTCGGCGGCTGCGCGGCCATGCAGGATGGCGGTAATTTCGGTGGCGAGGATTTTCTTCACCTCGTTGATTTCCGCACCACCCAGCGCCGACAATCTGGCGATCTCGTCCATCGGCAGCGTTGTGTAGAGCTTCAGGAAGCGGCTGACGTCAGCATCTTCCGTGTTGCGCCAATATTGCCAGAAATCATAGGCCGACAGCAGGTCGGCATTCAGCCACACAGCGCCGGTGGCCGACTTGCCCATCTTGGCACCGGAGGATGTCGTCAACAGTGGCGAGGTCAGCGCGTAGAGCTGCGGTGTGCCCATGCGGTGGCCAAGGTCAATACCGTTGATGATATTACCCCATTGGTCAGAACCACCCATTTGCAGGCGGCAGCCGTAGCGCTTGTTCAGCTCGACATAATCGTAGGCCTGGAGAATCATGTAGTTGAATTCCAGGAAGGACAGCGACTGTTCGCGGTCGAGGCGGGTCTTGACGCTCTCGAACGACAACATGCGGTTGACCGAGAAATGGCGGCCCACATCGCGCAAGAATTCGAGATAGTTCAGCCCACGCAACCATTCGGCATTGTTGAGCATCAATGCGCCGCCCTTGGGGCCCTTGTCGTAATCGAGGTAATGCGCGAAGCAGCGCTTGATCGAGGCAATATTGTCCTCGATCTTGTCCACGGTCATCAATTGACGGGCTTCTTCCTTGAAGGACGGATCGCCCACCATGCCAGTGCCGCCACCCATCAGAGAAATCGGCTGATGGCCGGTTGCCTGAAACCAGTGCAACATCATGATCTGAATGAGCGAGCCAGCATGCAGTGACGATGCCGTGGGATCATAGCCGATATAGGCGGTCACGGTTTCCTTCGACAACAGATCATCAAGGCCGGTTTCATCGGAAATCTGATGAATAAACCCGCGCTCATGCATTGTACGGAGGAAATCGGACTTGAACTTGGACATGATCGTCACGCCTTCTGGTATCGGACTTTGCTCTTGTGAATTTGGAATTCGAGGCGGCTTTATCATTGTTTTTTGAAAAGTGCATCAATTTCAGCCATCAATACCGCTCTTTCTGATCGCCGGGAAAAGGAACATCGAGTCGTGACCAAAACGCTGCAAGCAATCGGCCTGATGAGTGGCACCTCCATGGACGGCATCGATGTTGCCCTGGTCACTACAGATGGCGAGGCGGTGGTGGAGCGTGGGCCGTTTCTGGCGGTGGCTTATGACGATGCGTTTCGCCAGCGACTGAAGCAGGGGCTGGAGGATGCCAAGGTGATCACCGACCGCCGCCAGCGCCCGGCAAGCTTGGCCGCGCTGGAGAGGGAGTTGACGCTGCGTCATGCAGATTCGGTCAAGACCTTCCTGATGCAGAATGGGCTTCGCGCCCGCGATATCGATGTCATCGGCTTTCATGGCCAGACGGTGTTGCACAGGCCGGATCAGGCTTTGACGGTGCAGCTTGGCGATGGCGCGTTGCTGGCCCGCGAAATCGGTATTGATGTCGTCTACGATATGCGGGCCAATGATATGGTGCATGGCGGGCAAGGCGCTCCGCTGGTGCCTGCCTATCATGCCGCCTTGGCTGGCGGGTTGGGGGCGGAACGCCTTCCGGCCTGCTTCGTCAATATCGGCGGCATTTCCAACCTGACCTATATCGGTGCCGACGGCGAAATCGCTGCCTTTGACAGTGGTCCCGGCAATACCCTGATCGACCAATGGGTTGAGGCCCACACTGGTCTTGCTTTTGATGCCGGAGGCGGGATTGCTGCCAAGGGCAGGGTGGTGAAGCCATTGGCGGACCGATATCTCGGCCATGGGTTTTTCACCTCCAATCTGCGCCGCTCACTGGATCGTAATGATTTCACCCCGCCCAAGCCCGGTGATATCAGCCTTGAAGATGGCGCGCGCACGCTGGCGCATGTGGCCGCGGCGTCGATTTTCGCCTCGGCCCGGCATTTGCCGCAACAGCCGAAAACCTATGTGATCTGCGGCGGTGGCCGGTTGAATGAGGTTGTCATGGCAGATTTGAGCGACATGGCGGCGCGGGAAGGGGCTGTGATCGTCAATGCCGATGATCTGGCGCTCGATGGCGATGCCATGGAGGCGGAGGCCTGGGCCTATCTGGCGGTGCGATCGCTAAAAGGCTTGCCACTGACCTTTCCTGGTACCACTGGCGTGCGCCAGGCGGTCTCGGGCGGGGTGCATCAAGTTCCGCTGGTCTGCGAGACGGAGCGGCTTTTGCTGACCCCATGGCGGGCGGGCGATGAGACATTGCTGGCCGATCTTCATTCGACCCCTGAAACCAGCCGCTTTGTCAGCACGGGAGCGCCATGGAGCCAGTCCTATTCGGCTGAGCGCATCGATGGCTGGATGGATGACTATGAGGCAAATGGTGTTGGTAAGCTCAAGCTGGTTGCCCGGGAGGATGGCCGCTTCATCGGGCGTGCCGGTTTCTCGTGGTCGAAAGACAGCGGGCATTACGAATTGGGCTATTCCATCTGCCATGATGAATGGGGCAAAGGCTTTGCAACGGAAATCGCTGATGGCTTGAAGCACTGGTTTTTTGAGCAAGGCATCGGTAACGCCTTCATCGCCTTCGCCCATATCGATAACGCGGCCTCGCTGGCCGTGCTGCGCAAGATCGGCCTTACGGAGACGGAGCAGCGCGACTACAAAGGTCGGCCATTTCAGTTTTTTGAATGCGTGGCGACTGAGTAACCGAAGGCATGTGACCGCTGAAAAACACCCGTCCTCAACATGAACAAGAGGATCAGATTGCGTTCATCTTGTTTCGCTTAATCTCCAGTCATCGTTTCCAGTGAAACGCATCAGGAGATAGAAGATGAAGAAATTTTTGGTCGCATGTCTGATCGGTCTGGGAAGCATCACAGCAACGGCGGCGCCGTCTCTGGCCGATGATGTCAGGGTTATGGTGTATGATCGCGGTCATAATCCTGATCGCTACTACAGCCGTGACGATCGTCGTCCGCATCATCGCAATTTCGAGCGGCGTCATCACGCCTACCGCGATAACTGCCGGACCAAGAAGGTCAAGTTCCGTCATCATGGGCGTTGGGTCTACAAGACAACCACGGTTTGCCGTTAAGCCCATCAGCTTGAATTAGGATAGAAAAAAAGCCGGATCAGAAATGATCCGGCTTTATAATGTCAGCTATTCAGCTGGAATATGGCTCCCCGGGCCGGATTCGAACCGGCGACCTGTCGATTAACAGTCGAATGCTCTACCGCTGAGCTACCAGGGAATGTACCGTTTGAAGCGGTGTGAACCGCGTCCGTTGGTGTGAGTGGGCTTCTACTCAGGCTTTGATGGTTTGCCAAGTCCCTTTTTGAAAAAAAAGTGCCTCTTGTTTTGTTTTCCCCTCTTTCCCATCTGATGTCTGTGGGAAAACTGGCCTCAAGCGGCCTTGAAGGACGACTGTGACGGAAAAGAAAACCAAGACCTATCATATGGATACCGAGAAGGGCCGCCTGCATCTGGGGCGTTTCAACCTGCCGATCCCGCAGTCTCGCGGCGGGCGGATCACGGTTGGCAGTCTTCTGGTGGTTGGCGGCTGCCTGGGCTTTCTGCCCGTGCTTGGCTTCTGGATGGTGCCGCTTGGTGTCTTGGTGCTGTCCCATGACGTCGCGCCGGTCCGGCGGTTTCGCCGAAGGGCCGGGCTGAAATTTGCCAGGGCTCAAAAAAATGGCTGGAAGCTGGGGCGCAAACGACGGCCCCATATGCAGCGGTGAGGGTTCAGAACTCGTTTGTTCAGGCGAAATAACGTCGCTTCGGTTCCACGGCCTGGGTGCCTTGTACGGCTGGAATCGTTTGCAGGACGCGCTTGGCGGGCAGGATGGCAATCACTTCCGTCCCCTCGCGCAGTTTTGATTTCAGCTTGAATTCGCCGCTATGCTTGGCGAGGATGGCCTGGACGATGGGAAGGCCTAGGCCCGTCCCCTGTTCGGCGCTCTTGATGGCGATGGAGCCTTGGCCGAAGGCTGAGAGCACCACGGGGATTTCCTCTTCGGCGATGCCAGGGCCATTGTCCTTGATGGAGACATATTGCCCGCCGCCGACGGTCCAGCCGACCTTGACGAAGATTTCTCCGCCCGGCGGCGTGAATTTCACCGCATTCGACAAAAGGTTCAGCACCACTTGCCGAAGCGCCTTTTCATCGGCCCAAAGGGCGGGCAGGTTGACTTCATATTGCTGGGAAATCTTGATATCCTTGGCCTTGGCGCGCAATTGCACCATGCCGACGCAGTCCTCGGCGACTTCAAGCAACGAGATTGATTCTTCCGAAAGATCGTATTTGCCAGCCTCTATCCGCGACAGATCGAGTATTTCGTTGATCAGATTGAGCAGGTGCTGGCCGGACCTGTGAATGTCGCCGGAATATTCCCGGTAAAGCGGATTGTTGAGTGGCCCCAGCACTTCCTGGGCCATGACCTCGGAAAAGCCGAGAATGGCATTTAATGGTGTGCGCAACTCATGCGACATTGAGGCGAGAAAGCGCGATTTCGCCATATTGGCTTCTTCCGCCCGGCGGCGGGCTTCATCCGACATGGATTTGGCCACTTCCAACTCGGCGATCAGGTCGTCCTTCTCGCTCTGGAAGGAGATCAGCTTGAGGTTGGAGACATAGAGCCTGCCGGTGATATAGATGAAGAACAGCACGGAGACGGTAAAGGCCAGGGCCAGCGTCGCGTCGTCGACACGTTGCGAAAAAAACGCCTGAGCGGAAAGCGCAATGATCGGTGGGGTAAACGCATAGAGTACGGCCTGACGCAGCAAAATATTGGTCATGGCCGTGGTGCAGAGCACCACCAGCAGCACGGAGCCTTTCAGCAGCAGGTTGCTTGTCGGGCCGCAGGCCTCGCAGGTCTGGAAGGTAAAGGCGGCCCAGCAGCAGCCCATGGCCAGATGCCCGCCCAGCAGAACATGGCGCCAATGTTCCTGATGATGGGAGACCGGAATGCGCTTGGCAGCCTTGCGAATGAGCAGAATGTTCAGGGCATGAATGCTCAGCGTCAGCAGCGCCCAGAGGATATAGATCGGGCTTCCCGACAGGTAGGCCGTCAGGCCCGCGGTCAATATCGTGATGAAAGGTGTGATGGCCGCGCCTTGCAGGCTGGCCTGGGTATGCATGGACAGCAGGTCTTTTTCGAAAGCCGGTGTGCCGCCATGGGTGGAATGCAAGCGTTCTCTGGTCATGCGTAAGGCTTTTGCCGTCGCCTTGTTGCGGTGGCTACGCGATAGGTCGACAATATTCTTGTCGGTCGAGTTTGAGACGCCGTTACCCATGATATGGTTGCATTTTTTCCGCGGTCCGTCTCAGACTAGCCATGAAGTCTTAAGAGTTACTTTCTGGAAAGGTTTTATTTGCCATTCTCGGATACCGGCTGTTATTGAAAAGGGCCAGATTGTGTCACGCATGCATCGGATCATTGCTGCCGCCTTCGTCTGCCTGGTCATCGGCACTATGATTGCCGCTGCCTTCTGGCCCCGCAAAATGCCGTCCTTCGATGGCCCTTTCGTGATTGCCGATGGTGAAACATTGGTGACAAATGGTCAACGTCTGCAACTCAAAGGCCTGGATTCACCCGAAATTGGTCAGCGGTGCCGGGGTGAGGATGGCGTGGTCCAGCTTTGCGGTGCACAGGCCCGATTCGGTCTGGCCCAGCGCATGGCTCAGGCCGGTGTTCTCTGTCAGGGAAGGGATCGCATTGAAAACGACCGTATTCTGGTGACCTGCACTGTCATGGGCCGCGATGTTGGTGCCGACATGGTTCGCTCCGGTCTCGTTCTGAATGCGGGCGGCTATGAGAGTGAGGAAAAGCAGGCCCAGGCCGACAAAGTCGGGCTTTGGGCAGGCACTTTCGACCGGCCAGAAGAATGGCGAAAACTGCATCCTCGCAATGATATCATCCGCAGGCAGGACGAAAATTGACCGTGAACGTGCCTGTTGACCTCGACGGACTGCGCGCCGCCATTCACGCCTGCCGGATCTGCCGGGATTGTCCGACACAGGCAACGGCGCTGCCGCATGAGCCACGGTCCGTTGTGATTCTGTCGCCTACCGCTCGCATTCTGATTGCCGGGCAGGCGCCGGGTAAGCGGGTGCATGAAACCGGACTGCCTTTCAACGATGCCTCGGGCGATCGGCTGCGGCAATGGTTGGGCGTGGACAGGGAGGCGTTTTACGATAGCCGCAACTTTGCCATCCTGCCGATGGGCTTTTGCTTTCCGGGATATGATGCCAGAGGTCACGATCTGTCGCCCCGGCGCGAATGCGCCCCGCATTGGCGCGATGCGGCCATGGCTGTCATGCCACAGGTGGAACTGGTGCTTGCCATCGGCCAATATGCGCAACGCTGGCATATGGGCGACCTGCGAAAACCAACCTTGCATGCCACGGTGCAAAGCTGGCGCGAATCGTTTTTTACCAACCGGCCAGGGCCGAAGATTTTGCCGCTGCCTCATCCCAGTTGGCGAAACAGCGGTTGGCTGCGCCGCAATCCGTGGTTTGAGGCAGAATTGCTACCTATCTTGAAAAAGCAAGTGGATCACTGGCTACGGTGAAAGCATTTTGCTTTCGTTCGCTCCAAATTGCGCTATACCGAAAAAAAATTTCAATGGTGTCGCTCATGGATCGTCTGGACCGTAAAATTCTGCGTATTTTGCAGGAGGATTCCACTCTTGCCGTTGCCGACCTCGCCAAGAAGGTCGGTCTCTCCACCACGCCCTGTTGGCGGCGTATCCAGAAGATGGAAGAGGATGGCGTGATCAAGCGCCGCGTGGCGCTGCTCGATCCGGTCAAGGTCAATACCAAGGTGACGGTGTTCGTTTCGGTGCGCACCAATACCCATTCGATCGAATGGCTGAAGCGCTTTTCCGAAGTCGTGGCTGAATTTCCCGAAGTGGTCGAATTCTATCGCATGAGCGGCGATGTGGATTACCTGCTGCGGGTCGTGGTGCCTGACATCGGCGCCTATGATGCCTTCTACAAGCGGCTGATCGCCAAGATCGAGATTCGTGACGTATCCTCGGCCTTCGCCATGGAGCAGATCAAATACACGACCGAATTGCCGCTCGATTACATGATGCTCGACAATAATAAATCGGGTGAAGAATAAGGGTTGGGGAGCCTGATAGACAGGCTCCCCAATCTCATCATTTTTCCAGCCGGGCCAGCAGGGATGACGTATCCCAGCGATTGCCGCCAAGCTTCTGCACGTCGCCGTAGAATTGGTCGACCAGGGCTGTCAGCGGCAGGGTGGCGCCATTGGTCTTGGCTTCGTTCAGCACGATGCCCAGATCCTTGCGCATCCAATCGACGGCAAAGCCGAAATCATATTTGCCGACGGCCATGGTCTTGTGGCGGTTTTCCATCTGCCAGGAACCGGCAGCGCCCTTGGAAATCACATCGATGACCTTTTCGATGTCGAGACCGGCCCGCTTGCCGAAATGCACGCCCTCTGCCAAGCCCTGAACGATACCGGCAATGCAGATCTGGTTGATCATTTTGGTCAACTGACCGGAACCCGCTGGCCCCATCAAGCCAATCATCCGTGCATAGGCGTCGATCACCGGGCGGGCCTGTTCGAACACTGGTTCATCGCCACCGCACATAACGGTCAACACACCATTTTCCGCGCCAGCCTGACCGCCGGACACTGGCGCATCGATGAAGCCAATGCCTTTGGCCTTTGCAGCCTGATAAAGTTCGCGGGCAACGTCCGCTGAGGCCGTGGTGTTATCGATCAAGATCGCACCGGGTTTCATGCCCGCGAAAACACCATCGACGCCAATGGTGACGGCACGCAGGTCATCGTCATTGCCGACGCAGGTGAAGACGAAAGCGGCATCCTTCGCGGCCTCTGCCGGTGTCAGGCCAAGCGCCCCGCCATGCTGGGCTACCCAGCTTTCGGCCTTGGCCGTGGTGCGGTTATAGACCGTCACATCATGGCCGCCCTTCGCCTTCAGGTGTCCGGCCATGGGATAACCCATGACGCCCAATCCGATGAATGCCACCTTGGCCATGTCTTAAGTCTCCTTTGCTTATTGCGCGCCGCCAGAGGTATCGCAGCCCGCAACGCAGGAAAAGTTATTTTTGGGCCAAGCGGCCATGATGGGGTGGTGCCGGATCAGTGTTTCAATTCGCGGGCAAGGCGTTGCAGGGACCCGATGACACTGGCTGCCATGCCAGGCGCACTGATATTGTGTTCACCATCCTCAACGACAATCAACCGACTGCCCGGCCAAGCCTGATGCAGATCATAGGCCGTCTTCAGCGGGCTACCGAAATCGAGGCGGCCATGAATCAATATGGCAGGAATACCCTCCAACAGCTTGATGCGCTGAAGGATTTCCCCATCGCCTAACCAGGCCCGATGCGACCAGTAGTGGGTGACAAGCCGGGCAAAACACAGCCGAAACCGGGCATCCGACCATCTGGCATGCGGGACATAGCCCGCCTTTACGGCAAGATGGGCGGATTCCCATGCGCACCAGGCACTTGCGGCCTTTTCATGAATCTCTTTGTCAGGATTGATCAGCAGTTGGTGATAGGCGGTAGTGAGATCGCCGTCTCGCTGATCCCTTGAAAGATGGTCGAGAAAGCGGGCATGCTCTGCCGGAAAAAACTGTCCGACGCCGCGTGTGATCCATTCGATTTCGGCAGCACTTGTCGTGACGACCATGGTCAGCAGCAGGCCGAGAACCTGCTTCCGGTGCGCTTGGGCATAGGCGAGCGCCAGCGTTGATCCCCAGGACCCGCCCATCACCAGCCAGCGCTCAATGTCGAGATGGAGGCGCAGCGCTTCGATATCCTCAAGCAGATGCGGCAGCGTGTTGGTACTGATATCGACCACCGGATCGCCCGCAAAGGGGAGACTGCGACCGCAATGGCGCTGGTCGAACTGGATGATGTGATAGTGCTCGGGATTGAAGAATCGGCGCGTGGTTTCAGAGAGGCCGGAGCCGGGGCCGCCATGCAGAATGACGGCCGGAATGCCCTGACGGTTGCCGCTGCATTCGAAATAGATCCGGTGGCCGTCCGTGACCGGCAGGTGGCCGGTTCGGTAGGGCGGCAAGGGCGGATGAAGATCTGGTCCGGTCATCTCGCCCTCGCGGCTTTTAGGTCAGTTCAAGGTTTTTAACTGCGCGATCACCAGATGGCCGGGCGAAGGCTCACCATCCTGCATGCGCACATTGATGTCGGTGACTTCGACGACCTCGAAGCCAGTGGCGGCCAACCGCTCGCGGATATAGGTCTGCGCATGGACGAAACGCTGATGCGGGCCGACCTTGTAGGGCACATCCTCACCCATGGTTTCCGAGGAGAAGATGAAATAGCCGCCCAGCATCAGATTTTCCGACACGCCGAAAAACAGCGGCTCAAGCGCGCCAAGATAGGGCAGGACATCGGTAGCGGTGATCACGTCGAACAGGTCCTCGTCATTGTCCTCAAGGAAATCCTCGACTTCGGCAACGTAAAGCGTGTCGTAAAGGTCTTTCTCATGGGCGATCTCGACCATGTTTTCCGAAAGATCGATGCCGGTGATATCGTCCACCATATCGCGCAGGGTGCCGCCGGTCAGGCCGGTGCCGCAGCCGAGATCCAGCAGGCGCTTGAATGGGCCAAGCTTCAGTTCCTGCAAGCGCTGGCGCACGATGACCGGCACGGCGTAACCGAGCTGATCAACGAGAATATCTTCGAAATCCTCGGCATGCTGGTCAAACAGCGTTTCCACATAGGCATCGGAGGCACGCGGCGGCGTTTCACCACGGCCAAGCGAGGCAAGACGCACGGCAGCCCCGCCATGGTCTTCCGGGTCGATTTCCAGAACCTCGTGATAGGCCTTCACCGCAGCGTCGATATCGCCAGCCTTCTCAAGCGCCAATGCCCGGTTATAAGCCTCGGACAGCTTCTCTTCATCGATTTTCGCCATTGCGTCGCCCTCAGATCACGCCGCCGCGCACCGGATCGGGCGTCAGGCTCTGGCGTAAATTTCAATCCATCCGCATGATCTCGGCCCGGCATTGAAAGTCAATGGTCGGTGCCGAGAACAGGCGATTGGCGTGAGGGTCTACCGGCTCATGGCGCGTTTGGCAATATTGGCAGCTTTCCCTCCAAGGCCGACTGTCAATGCAGGATGAATTCACCTTTCAGCGCCCGCCATTCGTTGGCGGCAATCAGCTTGCGATGGACATAGCGTACCGAATGCAGCGGTCCATCCAGCTTTTCCTGCCAGAATTTCAGAAAGCCGCGCATTTCCGGAAAATCCGGGGCCAGATCGTAATTCTGCCAGATGAAGGTTTGCAGCAGGTTTTGGTGATCAGGCATGCGGTAGAGAATTTGCGCTGTGGTCATGCCATAGCCTTTCAGCATCATTTCCATATCGGAAGTCATGCCAGATTTATGTGTGTCGTCATTCCTGATGTCAGTGTTCATGGCAACCTCGTTTCGTTCCCATTCTGATCCCGGCGGCACAGGTTAAACCTGCCCGTCGCGCATCGGTTCGTCCGATAGGATGATGGTTCCATGCGAGGCTTAATTGAGGCTTAACAAAACTGTCATAAATGACATTTCAAAATAAAAATCATATGGTTAGCAGCGTATCGTCTTGAGTGCTGCCAGGTTTTGTCAGCGCTTGAGATGGCGCGTCAGCCGTGTCTCGATGGCGGCCCAGCCATGGCGCAGGATTTCGACAATGGCGAGATAGAAGATCGCCGCCCAAAGATAGGTCTGGTAGTCGAAGGTGCGCGAGAAGGCGTAGCGGGTCTCGCCCATCATATCGAGAACGGTGATGATCGACAGAATGGCCGAACCCTTGACCATCAGGATGATTTCATTGCCGTAAGGCCGAAGCGCAACAATCAGCGCTTGCGGCAGGATGATTTTCCAGAACGTGACGGTGCGCGGCAGACCCAGCGAAGCAGCACCTTCATGCTGGCCGCGTCCAACGCTGCGGATCGCGCCCCGCAGGATCTCTGCCTGATAGGCGGCCGTGTTCAGCGACAGTGCCAGCAACCCGCAATACCAGGCATCGCGGAAGAACCACCAGAGACCGACGGCCTCGAATTCCGTCCGGAACCCACCCAGGCCGTAATAGACCAGAAACACCTGCGCCAGCAGCGGCGTACCGCGAAAGACATAGACATAGGCATAGGTCACGGCATTGCCCAGACGGTTTTTCGACATCCGGCCAAAGGCGATTGGGATAGAGAGGACCGCGCCTGCGGCAATCGAGATGACGACGATGCTGAGCGTCGTCCCAAGGCCCGAAATAAAACGCGGACCGTATTTGACGAATTTATCCTGGTCCCAATTGCCGATCATCATCGCCAGCAGGCCAAGGCCAAGCAAAGCCCAGACCAGCAGCAAAGATCCGCCCAATACCCGGCCAGGGGTAACGCGATGCTCATGTCTTGGAGGTGCTGGGCGCGGCGGAATCAGTTCAAGACTGTGGCTCATCGGTTCGCCCCCGACTGTTTCGTCCAGTTTTCGATATAGCCGACGGCGATGGAGGAGAGGATTGCCAGCACCAGATAAAGCGCACAGGCAATCGTATAGAACAGGAAGGCTTCCTTGGTGACACGGGCGGCAATGCCGGTCTGGCGGATAATGTCGGAAAGGCCGATGACAGAGACCAGCGCGGTATCCTTCAAAAGGTTCATCCACAGATTGACGATGCCGGGCAGGGCGATGCGGATCAATTGCGGCACGATCACCAACAGCATGGTTTTGGTGCGCGACAGGCCGATGGCAAAGCCCGCCTCATATTGACCGGAGGGAATGGCGCGGAAGGCTGATTGCAACACCTCGGCGCAATAGGACGAAAACACCAGAGCCAGTGCGATCATGCCGGCGAAAAAGGCGTTGATTTCAATCCGTTCCTCAAAGCCCATGGAGGCGAGGACGGACTGAATGAGGATCTGCGAGCCGTAATAGACGATGAACAGCGTCAGGAGTTCCGGCAGGCCGCGAAAGATCGTCGTGTAGATTGCGGCTGCCTGGCGCAACATGCGCTCGCTGCTTTGGGTGGCAAGGGCAATCAGGAAGCCAATGACCAATCCGAAGGGCAGGGTTGCCGCAGCCAGCGTGACGGTGACCTTGAAGCCGAAACCGATTTCATCGCCCCAGCCCGCGTCGCCGCAGGCCAGAAGTGTCCCGGATGCAAACCAGGCGAAGATCCCGGCGCTGCCGCAAAAGGGATCGAAAATCTGCGAAACGAGCGCCCAGAAGGCGTCGAGCGCGGAAGCGAGTCCGCCCATTTAGCCAATTCCCCTTGCGGTCTTTGCCGCATGTTTTTGTTTTGTCTGTTGTGCGTGATCCGGGTAGACCCGGATCACGCCGTCTTAAACCGATTTATTTGTCGCCGTAAACGTCAAAATCGAAATATTTGGCATTGATCTTCTGATAGGTGCCATTGGCGCGAATGGCGGCGATGGCCTTGGTGAAGCGGTCAGCCAGAGCGGTTTCACCCTTGCGAACAGCAATGCCTGCACCCTCACCATTGATCACAGGATCGATCGGTAGTGGCGTCAGGATCTTGCAGCAGGTGCCTGCATCGCTTTTGACCCATTGCGTCAGCACCACGACATCGTCGATGACAGCATCGATACGGCCATTGGTGATGTCCAGCTTGTATTCGTCGGCTGTCGGGTAAAGCTTCAGTTGCGCATCAGCCATATGCTTTTCCGCATAATTGGCATGAGACGTGGAGCTTTGGGCACCGATGGTCTTGCCCTTCAGGTCTTCGACGCTTTTGGCTGGCGAATCCTTCGGCACGGCGATGGCTGGAGGGGTGTTGTAGTATTTCTTGGAGAAATCCACCTTTTCCAGGCGCTCGGGGGTGATCGACATCGACGCGACGATGGCGTCGAATTTCTTCGCCTGCAATGCGGGGATGATGCCATCCCAATCATTGGTCTTGAAGGTGCATGTCACCTTCATTTCTTCGCAAAGCGCCTTGGCGATATCGATGTCGAAACCGGTCAGCGAACCGTCGGCTTCCAGGCTGTTGAAGGGCGGATAGGCGCCTTCCGTGCCGATAACGAGCTTTTCTTCAGCCATGGCGCCACCGGCAAACAATGACAGGGCAGTAAGGGAGGCGGCGGCCAGAAAACGGGTCGAGATACGCATGAGATCCTCTCTGTTGGTTGCCATGCGGGATGAGAATGTCCCGCTGGCGCAGGTGCCGGCCATTTCTTTGAATTTTCGCCGGAACGTTTCGCCAGTTTTTCCGTTTTTGCGGAAATTGCAACTGCTAATGCTAGCCACTCCCCGCCTCATATCGTGAACATGCTATTCACCCTTCGTTCATTCCAATCCAGCCATCTTCCTGCCTAGAATCCGGCGCGTAAAAGCACGTCGTTAAAGAATCGAATTCAAGAACAACGAGGCAATATGCCTCAACTGCGAGGAAAACCCATGGCAGTACAATCCAGGATAACGGCATCCGTGCTTATTGCACTTGCAAATCTCGTTGCCGCACCATCCTTTGCCGCCTCTTATACTTCCGACACTCTCGCACCAAGCCAGGATATTGCCGGCCGGATGCGGGCGATGTCGGCTGGCACGACACTTGACGGTCACGGCATCGTGCTGATGGCCCAGGCCGAGCCTCCGCCGGAAGAGCTGCCGAAGCAGAAAAAGAAGGGGCCGCCGGAAGAGGGAAAGCCCGGCGAGGAGCGCCCGCCTGAGGCACCGAGACCGCCGAAGGAAGACAAGCGCCCTGAGGCGCCACCCGCCCGTAGTGAAGCCGCCCCGCCTGCCCGTGTAGAAGCACCTGCCCGGGAAGAAGCGCCTGCTCAGCAGACTAGGCCAAAGCCTCCGGCTGGAATGGAAGCGCCTTCCGCCGAGCCGCCACAGCAGAAAAAACATGAAAAGCCGATGGAGCCAGCGATAGAGCCACAAAAGGCTCCCCCGCCGCCAAAAATGGAGCCGCCGAAAATGGCCGAGCCTCCAGCGGAACCGCAAGAAAAGCCGGTGAAGCCGAAGAAGAACGAAGCTCAGCCGCCTATGCCTCCTGCCGGTGAGCCGAAAGGTGCGCCGATGCCGCCTGTTGGTGATCGTACGATTGCACCGCAACCGGGTACGCCCCAGCCTGGAATGCCTAAGGGCGAGGCGCAGCCCGTGAAACCGGAAGACCAGAGACCTGCTGGCAAAAGGCCCGCTCAGAACCCTGCTGCTCAAAATCCTGCTGAACAAGATCCGGCTGGAAAAGCCCCGGACGGTCAGAAGCGTCCAACTCCGCAAGCGGAAGGTCAAGCACCTGTGGGCCAACCGCAAAGGCCGCAAGCTCCGCGGCCAGCCGAACCGGAACCCCAAGCCAAGCCCGAACCTAAAACGGCGCCTGAATCCCAAGTAAAGCCTGCTGCGCCTAACGCGCCCGCAGAGCCCCCGGCTGGAAAGCCGCCAGCCGGAAAGCCGCCAGCGCCTCCGGTAGCTGAGCCGCCGTTGCCGGGCGGGCCAAAGCCGCCTGCCGAGGCACCGCAGCCGCCCGTTCAGCCTGCCGCACCACGTGCCGATGCTCCCATGCCGCCACCGCCCGGTCCCGGCAATGATGAGGCTGGCAAGCCGCGCCCAGCTCTGTTGCCACCAATGAACGCCACACAGTCTCGTGAGCAAGGTGGTCTTCCTGGCCAAGGCGGAAAGGGCGGGGCTCCTGGTCAGGGTGGTCAAGCTGGACAGAACGGCCAGCCGGGCCAACCTGGACAACCCGGTCGTCCGGGAGCTACGGGAGCACCGGGCGATGCTGTGAGCGATCAGCAATTGCGCCCGCAATTGCCGCCGCAGGAACAGGCACCATTTACGCCGAAAGAATTGCAACGGCTGCGGGCTTTGGCCGACAAGCCGTCGCAGACCGATGAAACCATCATCCTGCCGGTGGATCGCGGTGCGCCCGTGCTCGACAGCGACAAGGACAATAATTGGCGTCGCGGCATGTCTGAAGACCAGTTGCGCCGTCTGCGTCAGCAGGCCGATGACCAGGATCGCTACGCTATCCCCGAAAGCGATGCCCAGGCCCAGCAGGACTATTACGGCAACCGTCCGCGCCAGGAGATCCGCATCGAATCCATCGATCAATATCAGGGCCGCCGTCTGCGCGATCAGCCGCAATTCACCTATCCCGACGATGTCCGCGTCGAACGCAGCTTCGACGATGACCGCGAGGTGATGGATTATGGTGGCCAGATCGTCATCCGCAGCGACGACAACCGCCGTTTTGCTCAATATGGCCGCCCGCCTGTTTATGAACAGGTGGATCACCAGCGTGTTCGCATCACTGTCTTCAAGGAAAACGGCGATCGAATCGTCAGCCTGCGCAATCGCTATGGCCAGTTGATCCAGCGGTCTCGCATCGATGCCAATGGTGAGGAATATGTGCTGTTCTACTCGCCGGATCTCTATGGTGCCGACGACGACCGCCGCGTTGTCTACCGTGATCCGGGTGCGGACCTGCCGCCCATGCGCCTGCGGGTGCCGCTCAATGACTATATTATTGACGTCGGCAGTTCGCCCGACCGCGATTATTACAAGTTCATGGAGCAGCCGCCGGTAGAGCCCGTCGAGCGTGTCTATACGATTGACGAGGTTCGCAACTCTGCCCGTATCCGCGATAAGATGCGCCGCATCGACCTCGATACCGTGACATTTGCGACTGGTAGCGCCGATATTTCCATGAACCAGGCTGGCACCTTGAAGAAGGTTGCGGATGCTATCGTGCGGGTGTTGAAGGACGATCCGGGCGAAACCTTCCTGATCGAGGGCCATACCGATGCCGTCGGTTCGGCTGAGTCAAACCTGGTGCTGTCGGACCGCAGAGCTGAGTCGGTCGCCAATGTCCTCACCCAGGTTTACGGCATTCCGCCGGAAAACATGATCACCCAGGGCTATGGTGAGCAGTTCCTCAAGGTGATGACCTATGGGCCGGAACAGCAGAACCGGCGCGTCACGGTTCGCCGGGTCACTCCATTGGTGCGGCCGGTGCAGGCGGCCCGCTGATAATACTCGGATATCAACCATGCCGCCGGAGCGATCCGGCGGCATTTTTAATTGCAGAGACCTGTAGCCGAGGCGATGAAAGCGGCAATCGCTATTGTGTCGTCGAGATCGAAGACCGGCAGGTCTGTGTCGGTGATCTGATGATCGGCAGCGATGGCGATGATATGCGGATCATCAGGGGCAAGCGGCGCGCCGTTCCTTGCGTCCAGACGCCGCGCCTCGATTTTCGGGATTGCTTCGCGTTTATAGCCTTCGATCAGCACGAGATCGCAGGGCGATAGCCGAGACAAAATTTCATCGAGGCTTGGCTCCGGACTTCCCCGCAGTTCATGCATGATGGCAAAGCGCGTGCCCGAAACAATAGCGACTTCCGCCGCGCCGGCCTGACGGTGCCGGTAGCTATCGGCACCGGGCTTGTCGATGTCGAAATCATGATGGGCGTGTTTGATTGTTGAAATCCTGAAACCGCGTTGTGTGAGTTCGGCAACCAGCCGCTCGGTGAGCCCTGTCTTGCCCGAATTCTTCCAGCCGGAAATGCCGAATACCCTTTGAGGAACGCGATCATTGGATGTCATGGGGCAGAGCCTTGAGATAGATTTCCGCCCGGGCCAGATCATCCGGGCTGTTGACGTTGAAAAATGGATCAAGCGGGCCATAGGTGGTTTCAATGGCCTGAAATTCGACCTCGATACACGGTTGATCCTGAAGGAAAAGCATGAGTTTACGATTGTCGGGCTGGCCCAGCCAATGCTCGATTGGTTCTTTCAACGCGACCGGCCACAAGCCGACAACCGGGTGAACTCGCCCGAGCGAACGTGCCAGCACGACGGTTTTTTCGTCCGCTGTCACGGACAGTAGACGCTGCGCCAGATCTGCCGGTAGGAAGGGCGTATCGATGGGGGCGACCAGCACATGGCTGGAGGAAGTGACCTGCCGGGCAAATTCCATGGCGCTGGCAATGCCCGCCAACGGTCCGGCATAACCGGTGATCGTGTCGCCGATTCGGGGCAAGTGGGTGTTGAGGGTCGGATCGTTGCTGTTGACGACGAGGTTGCCGACCTGTGGTGACAGCCGGTTGGCCACATGGTCTAGCAGGGTAAGGCCTGCCAGCATGGTGGTTGCCTTATCCGCGCCCATGCGGCGCGACAGTCCACCAGCCAGAATGACGCCGGGAAGGTCGGTTGGTGTTGCAGGTGGTGCCATGGCGCGCTCTTGGCTCAAGCTGCCAGCGCGCTGGCATCGCGGATTTTCCGGAGCCGTTCACGGTGGAACGTATAAAGACCCGATCCGACCACAACGGCCATGCCCAGCAGCATCCAGGGGTCTGGCCATTCATGAAACACCAGAATGCCAAGGCCGATGGCCCAGAGTAGGCCCGAATAGCGGAAGGGTGCAATGAAGGAAATGTCGGCGGTGCGCATAGCGAGAATGATGCATTGATAGCCAATGAACATCAAGATGGCGGCACAGATCAGTACCCCGAAAGACGGTAGGGATAGCGGCTGCCAGCCACCCTGGACCGGGATGAGCGCCGCCCCGGCCAGCCCGTTACCGGCGGCGGTCATCAGGGTGATGACGATGGATGGCGTGGCCCTGTCGATCCGTGTGGTCACCAGATCACGGGTGGCGGCGAAAAACACGCTGCCCAGCACGTAGAGCGCCGACAGGGTAAAGCCTTCCGGACCGGGTCGGATGATGATCATCACCCCGATAAAGCCAGCGATAATGGCAAGCCAGCGCCGCCAGCCGACTGGTTCTCGCAGAAATACCGCAGCACCAAGCGTGACGGCCAGCGGCAGCGATTGCAGGATCGAGGCGGCATTGGCGAGCGGGATGGCAGACAGTGCCGTGAGATAGGTGATCGAGGCCAGAATCTCACACAGCACGCGGGTCATGATCAGCGGGTTGCCGAGCAGTTTGGGTGAAATCGCGGCGCGGGCCTGACGGGCAATGCCATAAACCAGAAGCGTGGTCAGCGCGCCGCGCACCAGCATGATCTGCCCAACGCTCATCACCTCGGTCAGCGATTTCGACAGGGCGTCGTTGATGGTGAAGCCAGCCATGGCCGCTGCCATGAACATAGCGCCCTTCATATTTCGGGTCAGCACCATCGCGTAAAAGCTTTCCAAACAGTCCACCCGGCCACTTTGCCCGGAGTTAGATGCGGTGTTCTATCCAGAAAACCAATAGATGCAAAGGTTTGAAAATACCTGTTAACCGCCGGTGACACTCATATGACGCGACACGGCGGGGCGACGAGTGGTGCGGTCGATGATGAAATCATGGCCCTTGGGTTTGCGCAGGATCGCCTCATCAATGGCCGCAGACAGCAGTGCATCATCCTCGCTGGACCGCAAGGCGGCCCGAAGATCCGCCGCATCGTTCTGACCGAGACACATATAGAGTGTGCCGGTGCAGGTCAGGCGAACGCGGTTGCAGCTCTCGCAGAAATTATGGGTGAGCGGGGTGATCAGACCCAGCCTGCCACCGGTTTCCTCGACGCGGAGATAACGGGCCGGGCCGCCGGTCTGATAGTCGAGATCCTGGAGGGTGAAATGCTCTGCCAATCCTTGCCGAACCTCGGAAAGTGGCAGGTAGCGGTCGGTGCGGTCCTCGTCGATCTCGCCCATCGGCATGGTTTCGATCAGCGTCAGATCCATGCCCCTGCCATGGGCAAAGCGCATCAGATCGGGAAGTTCATCCTCGTTGAAACCTTTCAGGGCAACCGCATTGATCTTGATGTGAATGCCAGCCGCCTGGGCCGCATCGATACCTTTGATGACCTGCGCCAGGTCTCCCCAGCGGGTGATGGTGCGGAATTTCTGCGCGTCCAGCGTATCCAGCGAGACGTTGATGCGACGCACTCCCGCGTCGGCCAGTTCGGCTGCGTGGCGCGCGAGTTGCGACCCATTGGTGGTCAGCGTCAATTCCTCAAGCGCGCCGCTTTGCAAGTGGCGTGACAGGCTGCGGACCAGGAACATGATGTTCTTGCGCACCAGCGGTTCGCCACCGGTCAGGCGCAGCTTGCGCACGCCCTTTGCGATGAAGGCACTACAGAGCCGGTCCAGTTCCTCCAGTGTCAGCAGGTCCTTTTTCGGCAAAAAGGTCATGTTTTCCGCCATGCAATAGGTGCAGCGGAAATCGCACCGGTCCGTTACCGAAACCCGAAGATAGGTGACGGCCCGGCCGAAGGGATCGACCATTTTGTCTGGCATCTGCGCCGGCTGTAGACCGGTATGGGCCTGCAAGGTCTGATTTTCCTGCAAGTTTGGCGCCGGCTGGTGCAGGCGGGGGGCATAATCCAAGCGAACCTCCATGATTGCTCACTAATCTGGTGCGCGCATTGCGATCCGTCAAGCAAGGCAACAGGCTGGACGACTGGAATAAGTTGGATCGAACTGAATCGGGTGATACAGCATCAGACCGAAAAGTGCGAAGCGGTTTGCTCGGATTGTGTCGAATGCGGTGCTTTAAAATATGACAGGGAGAATGTGGTGAGCGAAGTTTGGCCGAAGGAAATCAGGGTGTCACCGGATCGGCGGCTTTTGACGCTGGTGTTTGATAATGGGGAGAGCGTCAGTGTAGCAGCGGAAATGCTCCGGGTGCTTTCGCCGTCCGCGGAGGTACAAGGCCACGGGCCGGGCCAGAAGATCACCGTGCCCGGCAAGCGCAATGTGACGATTGCCAAGCTTATTCCAACCGGCAATTATGCGGTGCGGATCGGTTTTGACGACGGCCATGATACCGGTATCTTTACCTGGGCCTATCTGCGCGAGCTTGGGCAAACCGGTGAGACGAAGTTTGGGGAGTATCTGCGCGACATGGAGGCAAAGGGCCTGTCGCGCGATAAGCTTTAGAAGCTTTTATACCAGCTCTCATCCCTTGTAGATCAGCCAGCCCTTGGCGAAATCCTTGCGCATGCCCGGCTCAAACGGCCTGCTGCAATTGCGCCCGGCATTCTTTGCGCAGTAAAGGGCGATATCGCTCCGGCTGTACAGTTCGCCGGGGTCCTGGCAATTGGCGGCAAGGGCAAAGCCGATGGAGACCGTGACCGGACCGTAATTGACGCCGGTGCGGGAGTTGCGAAACAGGGTGTTTTCCAGATTGGTGCGGATGCGTTCGCACAGCCCGAAAACTTCGGTATCCGGCATGCCCTCAACGATGATGGCGAATTCCTCGCCACCCGCCCGTGCAACAAAGGCATCACGCGGTGCATTGGCGCGGATCACGCCGGCCACGGTCGCCAGGATCTTGTCGCCAACCGGATGGCCGAATGTATCGTTGATCTTCTTGAAATGGTCGATATCGATCAGCATGAGCGACGTTGTCGTCAGTGTCGAGGGATAGTTGAACAGACCGGCCATCCGCTCATCGAAGGCGCGGCGATTGGCAAGCCGGGTTAACGAATCGGTATTGGCGATCCGCTTGTATTCGTCCAGTTCGCGCCGTACGGCATCCATTTCAACGGATTTCTGGGTAAAGCTTTCCGCGGTCTTTTCGCCATGGGCCAGCGTATCGTCTGTTGCCCGCGTCAAGAGTGCGATGGCATTGCGCAGCAAATCGACACTGCCGCTGCTCTTGGCATTGATGCGTGAGCAGGTCTCATCCAGCAGCTTGTTATAAGTCTCCAGCGAGCTTTGTTCCTGCTTCATCAGCCGCAGCAGATTGTCCAGTTCCGAAACCAGCCTTGAATGGGCATTTTCGATAATGCGGTTAGAATTGTGGCCGAAAAATTCCTCGGCAATCCGGTCGAGGTCATCCTGGGTGGCGCGGCTTCCAAGGGCGGTAACCCTGCGGGTCAGAACCGGGTTGGACCCGATATAGGCCTCATAGAACAGCTCGTAATTTCTTGGCAGCGGCGAAATGCCCATAGAGCGCATCGCAAAGGAAATTTGCGTTGCGATGTCGAGCCCCTGCGATCGCGCCAATGTTGCGGTGTTCATCCTGCTAGCCCCATCCGATAATCCCCACTCAGGATTAGGACTGAATGGTGAGCAAATATTTAAAGCAATAAGTAAAGAACGCCAGGAATTGTAAAATTGATATTTATTCTATGAAAATCCACAGTAAACTATCGTAGTCCACGTGCAAAGCCAAATTGTTGCCTTTGCACGTGGATTAAACGATCAGAGGTTGAATTCCTGGAAGAAATCGTTGCCCTTGTCATCAGTGACGATGAAGGCCGGAAAGTTTTCGACCTCGATCTTCCAGACGGCTTCCATGCCGAGTTCCGGATATTCCAGCACTTCAACATGGCGGATACAGTCCTGGGCAAGCCGGGCTGCCGGGCCACCGATGGAGCCGAGATAGAAGCCGCCATGGGTCTTGCAGGCTTCACGCACCGCACGGGAGCGGTTGCCCTTGGCCAGCATGACCATCGAGCCGCCAAACGACTGGAACTGGTCCACATAGCTATCCATACGGCCAGCCGTGGTTGGCCCGAAGGAACCGGAGGCAAAGCCTTCCGGCGTCTTGGCGGGGCCGGCATAATAGACCGGGTGGTTTTTCATGTAATCCGGCATGCCTTCGCCGTTTTCGAGCCGTTCGCGGATCTTGGAATGGGCCAGATCGCGGGCGACGATGATCGTGCCGGTCAGCGACAGCCGGGTCTTGACGGGATGCTTGCTCAACTCGGCCAGGATGGCGCTCATTGGCTGGTTGAGGTCGATGCTGACCGTGGAGGAGGAGAGGGCGGCCTCGTCGATGTCAGGCATGTATTTCGACGGATCGGTTTCCAATTGCTCGATGAAGATCCCGTCGCGGGTAATCTTGCCCATCGCCTGGCGGTCGGCGGAACAGGAAACACCAAGGCCAATCGGCAGCGAGGCGCCATGGCGCGGCAGGCGGATGACCCGCACGTCATGACAGAAATATTTGCCGCCAAACTGGGCACCTACGCCGAGCGATTGCGTCAGCTTGTGGATTTCCTGCTCCATCTCGATGTCGCGGAAGGCATGGCCGCTTTCGGAGCCTTCAGTCGGCAGGGCGTCGAGGTAACGGGCCGAGGCGAGCTTCACCGTTTTCAGGTTCATTTCTGCCGAAAGCCCGCCGATGACGATCGCCAGATGATAGGGGGGACAGGCTGCCGTGCCAAGCGACAGGATCTTGTCCTTCAGGAAATCGATCATCCGGTCATGGGTCAGCAGCGAAGGCGTACCCTGATAAAGAAAGGTCTTGTTGGCAGAACCGCCGCCCTTGGCCATGAACAGGAATTTATAGGCATCCTCGCCCTCCTCATAGAGGTCGATCTGGGCGGGCAGGTTGGTCTTGGTGTTCTTTTCCTCGAACATCTTCAAGGGTGCCAGCTGCGAATAGCGCAGATTACGCTTTTCATAGGCATCGCGCACGCCATGGGCCAAAGCCTCATAATCGCCGCCATCCGTCCAGACGCGGCGGCCCTTTTTGCCCATGACGATGGCGGTGCCGGTATCCTGGCACATCGGCAACACACCACCGGCGGCGATATTGGCGTTTTTCAACAGGTCATAGGCCACGAAACGGTCATTGTCGGTTGCTTCCGGGTCCTGGAGAATGGAGGCCAATTGCTTCAGGTGGCCTGGGCGCAGCAGGTGGTTGATGTCGGACAGCGCGGTTTCGGCCAGAAGCCGCAGGCCTTCCGGATCAACGGTCAGGATTTCCTGGCCCTTGAAGGTTTCGACCGAGACGTAATCGGCGGTCAGTTTGCGGTAGGGAGTCGTGTCTTCGCCAAGGGGAAAGAGATCGTCAGCCATCGAAGGAGCCTTTTTGCCAAACGGATTTTCGGCATTTGGTCTAGTTCGGCGACAAGCGCTTTGCAAATGATTCTAAAGTGGACAGTGCGATGCAACATTTAACGTGAGAGAATAGATTTTCTATTCGTTTATTATGCTGTTATCGCGGGCGCGCGAACGCGGCTCGGCGATAGGCTTGTGAGGTTAAATGGATCAGCGGCTTCTCGACCAAATTACCGACGTCTTGAATGATGGTGCGTTGAATTACAACGTGTTCTTGAGGCTTTTCGAGATGCCTTTGGATGACCTGCTCGAAAAACAACTTATTATAAAAGCGTTGTTGGGTCCTAAGGCAACGCTCGACGACATCAAGAAAATTGACAAAGCGTTGGTGTGGCCCATCCTGAAAGAACATTTGTTCTTCAGGGGTGATGAGGCTTCCGGTCCTGACGCGCTTGTATTGAAATCGCAACATCTGGTCGCCCTTATGGATGAACTGGAAAGTCAGGTCCGTGATCTGATCGATGCAACACAGACAATTGACTTGTTTCAGTTGCAGGATGGCCACCCGGCATATCCCGTCTTCTGGGATTTTGCATTTCTGTTTTTATCGGCGTCGAACGCATCAATCCTGATCGGTTCAAGCTCTGACTAATGCTGTCGGTTCGATAGCAACGGCAACATTGAGCTTACGGCTTAACCTGGGTCTATCCCGGAAATATAGTGCCCTCAGGCGTTGAAATCTGAGGGCACCTACGGATTTAATTAGATTCAAAGGAGGCGGTGACGGATCACTTCGGCCCGATCATCAGTTCCGGCCGGACATACTGGTCAAATTCCTCGTTGGTCAGATAGCCTCCGCCCACGGCTTCCTCACGCAAAGTCGTGCCGTTCTTGTGAGCGGTTTTGGCGATCTTGGCGCAGGCGTCGTAGCCGAGCTTGCTGTTGAGCGCCGTCACCAGCATCAGTGAGTTTTCGACGCCCTTCCTGATATTGTCCTCACGCGCTTCGATGCCGACGACGCAATTGTCGGTGAAGGAGACGGCGGCGTCGCCGAGCAGCTGCACCGATTGCAGGAAATTATAGGCCATCATCGGATTATAGACATTCAGCTCGAAATGGCCCTGGCTGCCTGCAAAGGTCAGGGCGGCATTGTTGCCGAAGATATGGGCGCAGACCTGGGTCATGGCTTCCGACTGGGTTGGATTCACCTTGCCGGGCATGATGGAGGAGCCGGGTTCGTTTTCTGGCAGGGCCAGTTCGCCGAGACCCGCGCGCGGGCCGGAGCCGAGGAAGCGGATGTCGTTGGCGATTTTGAAGCAGGCCGCCGCCGCCGCATTGATGGCTCCATGCGCAAACACCATGGCGTCATGGGCAGCCAGCGCCTCGAATTTGTTGGGTGCGGTGACAAAAGGCAGGCCGGTAATCGCGGCAATTTCTTCGGCGACCTTTTCGGCAAAGCCGATGGGGGCGTTCAGCCCGGTGCCGACAGCGGTGCCGCCTTGCGCCAGCTCATAAAGGCCGGGAAGCGTCAGCTCGATCCGCTTGATGGAGGAGGCGACCTGTGCGGCGTAGCCGGAAAACTCCTGTCCGAGTGTCAGCGGCGTCGCGTCCTGGGTATGGGTACGACCGATCTTGATGATATGGTCAAACGCCTTGGCCTTGGCGTCCAGTGCCGCATGCAGATGCTTCAAGCCGGGGATCAGATGATGCGCGACATATTCGGCCGAGGCGATATGCATGGCGGTCGGATAGGTGTCGTTGGACGACTGGCTCATGTTGACATGGTCATTGGGGTGAACGGGCTTTTTCGAACCCATCACCCCGCCCAGCATTTCAATCGCGCGGTTGGAGATCACTTCATTGGCATTCATGTTGGACTGTGTGCCGGATCCCGTCTGCCAGACCACCAGGGGGAAATGATCGTTGAGCTTGCCGTCGATCACCTCCTGCGCCGCTTTGATGATTGCTTCACCGAGCGTCGAGTCCAGCCCGCCAAGCGCCATATTGGCGCGGGCTGCTGCCTGTTTGACGATGCCCAGCGCCCGCACCACCGGCAGGGGCTGCTTTTCCCAGCCGATCTTGAAGTTGCCCAGGGAACGCTGCGCCTGTGCCCCCCAATATCGATCGCTTGCAACCTCGATAGGGCCGAATGTATCAGTTTCGGTGCGATTAGCAGTCATGATCTGTCTCCAACTGATGGTCTGAATAGGCAATGGCTCCGTTGACCGGCTTGATGACGGTCGCCGTAAAACATGACGCTTTGATACATGTTTTCGCGCCCGCGTCAAAGCTTACCGGTCTCAGGCAGGTTCGGTTGTCCAGTCGCGGTAATGTCATCAAAGTTTGGTGGAAGAAAGGATCTGCGGTTACTGAATTTTAACCAATTCCCGGCTTAACCTTGACGTCGTGTTAACCATGACGGCACGCTGATTGGTCACTTAAAGTTGACCCTCTGTTTTTCAAGCATTTGAGCATGGTTAACTTTCCAAAGCCGATGCAATCGGCTAGGGAACCGGCTAATATTCGGGGACCGAATTCGAATCCCGACCTTGACCTTTCTGAATGGGGAAAGCAGTTGCAGAAACCTTCACTGAACCGGGCGCTGATTGCAGTCCTCCTGACCACGTCCACGGTTGTGGCCGCCCTGCCGCAAACGGCGAGCGCCACGACTCTGATGGATCTGCTGCGCGGCAGGTCGGAGGAGCGCCGCCAGCCAGCGCCGGCGGAAATCATTCCCCAGGCCCAGCTGCGCGATCCAGAGCCGATCCAGAAGGTCGCCGCACCTCGCTATTATGCCTATAAGGCCGAGACCAAGCGCGTGATCTCTATCAAGGCGCCGGACATGCCGATCCCGGTTTTTGGTGAAGACCATGCCCTGGCCGTCGCCCATCTCGCCATGTCGCAGGTCAAGGTTGAAGCCACGCCCGACGTGGCGCAGGCTGTGGAAAACTATTATAACAACAAGGGCGCGCTGATCTGGGCCAGCGATACCGCCATCACCGACAAGGCGAAGTCGGCGGTTGCCGCCCTCGCAACGGCGGATACGGCCGGGCTTGAGCCTGCCGATTATGCGGTGAAAGTGCCTGATGGTCTCGACACCATGCCCGAAGACGCCCGCCGCCAGGCGTTGATGGCCTTCGAATTCAACCTTTCGGCCAAAATCCTGACCTATGTTCAGGACACAGTGCGCGGCAGGCTCGATCCGAACCGTATTTCAGGCTATCACGATTTCAAGCGCAAGACCGTCAATCTCGATCCGGTGCTGGATCTGGTGCGCTCCAGCCCGGATATCGCTGCCTATCTGCATGGCCGCGATCCGGCCAGCCCGCAATTCCAGGCGCTGAAGGCTGAGCTCGCCAAGTTGGTGGCAGAGGCCAATCAGCAGCAGAGTAAGCCCGTCAAGATCAATCTCACCGGTGTCTTGAAGCCCGGCGGCAGCAATCCTGAGCTTGCCAATATCGTCGAAGGCATCAAGACCTATGGCAGTGACGCGCTGAAGACTGAGCATGCGCTGACGCTGACCGACTACACTGGCACGCCGGATTACACACCGGAACTGGTGGCGCTGGTCGAGAGCTACCAGAAGGAACGCGGCCTGAAGCCGGATGGCGTCATTGGTCAGGCAACGGTCCGCACCATGGTCGGACATTCCAATGCCGAGAAGATCGAAAAGCTGGTGGTTGCCATGGAGCAGTTGCGCTGGTTGCCCGCCGATCTGGGACCGCGCTATGTGTTCATCAACCAGCCGGCTTTCGAGGCCTATTATTTCAACGACCGCCAGCAGCAGATTGCCATGAAGGTTGTTGTCGGTGCCCCCCAGCACCAGACTTTCTTCTTCCAGAACATGATTCAGACGGTGGAATTCAACCCTTATTGGGGTGTTCCGCGGTCGATCATCGTCAATGAAATGCTGCCCAAGCTGCGCCAGGACCCGAGCTATCTCGACCGCCTCGGCTATGAAGTCAGCTACAAGGGCCGCAAGGTGGCCTCTTCGCAGGTCGACTGGTACACGACCAGCGATGTCGATGTGCGCCAGCCGCCAAGCAGCGACAATGCGTTGGGCGACCTGAAGATCCTGTTCCCGAATGCCCATGCCATCTACATGCATGACACACCCGCGAAGAGCTTCTTCAAACGCGATATGCGCGCGCTCAGCCACGGCTGTGTGCGTCTGGCCGAGCCGCGTGTCATGGCCGCAGCCGTGATGGGTACGACAGTTGAAGACATAGATGCACAGATTGCCTCCGGCCAGAATCGTGCCGTGCAGGTGCCGCAGAAGTTCCCGGTTTACGTCGCTTATTTCACCGCCTGGCCGGATAAGGATGGGGTCGTCCGATATTACGACGACATCTATGGCCGCGATGAAGCGACCCGCAAAGCCTTCGATGTGACATCGACCTCGCGCGGTGTGCAGAGCTGACAAACTTTAAGCAAAGCATGTAAGCAAAAGGCCCGGTCGATCCGGGCCTTTTGTGTTTTGGGATTTCAATTGGCCTTGTTGAGGAGCCTTTCGACCAGTTCCATGGTCAATTCATTGAAATGCGCGATGATCACATCGGGTTCGAGGTCGGCAACTGGTACGTCCGAATAGCCGAAAGGCACGGCAATGGAGGGAATACCGGCATTACGCGCCACCAGAATGTCGTTGCGGCTATCGCCGACCATGATGGCCCGGCGCGGGTCGCCGCCGGCCTTGGCGATGGTGCCGAGCAGATGGCCGGCATCTGGCTTGCGCATCTCGAATGTATCGCCGCCGGTAATGGCCGTGAACCGGGCCGTCAGGTTCAAACCCTCGAGCAGTGGCCGGGCGAGGCCTTCCATCTTGTTGGTGCAGACCGCCAGCCTGTGGCCTGCCGTTTCGAGCCGCTCCAGAGCGTCCAGCAGGCCGGGATAGGGCTGGCTTTTGCCGGGCATATGGTCTTTGTAATGGTCGATGAAGCGTTCAAGCAGTGGCTGGAATTCAACCTCGGAAATCGGCCTGCCGCGCAGGCTGAAGGCCCGCTCGATCATCACCCGCGCACCATGTCCGACCAGATGGTTGAGGTCATCGGCCTCCAGCGGCGCCAGATCGGCCGCGGCGATAGTATGGTTGAGGCTTGCCACGAGGTCCTCTGCCGTATCGATAAGGGTTCCATCCAGATCGAAGACGACTGTGGCGGGGGCGGCGTTGAATGCTGGGGACACGGGCTGACTTTCCATGGATTGCACTTAAAACCTTGGCTTTCGGCGGGCAGGGCTAAGGTTTTTCAGGGCGAAATGCAAGATTGGAAGGCGTCGAAAGGGGCTTTCGTTTGGCTTGCGACCCGTGTAAACAGCGAGAACTTTCTGCGGAATGCTTGGCAAACCAGCAAGGTTTGCTTAGTTGACCGGCAGTTTCGAAAGGCCTTGGCCGAGTGTTGCAAGAGGAGTTGCGGGCAGCATGGACGTTCGTCAAATGAAGATCAAAGCCGCAGAACTGGCTTTGTCTTATGTCGAAAATGGGATGCGGCTCGGCATCGGCACCGGTTCGACCGCTGAGGAGTTCGTGCGGTTGCTGGCTGAAAAGGTCGCCGACGGCTTCAAGGTTCAAGGCGTGCCAACGTCGGAGCGCACCGCAAGGCTTTGCCTGGAACTGGGCGTGCCGCTGATGTCGCTTGATGAATTGCCGGAACTGGACCTGACCGTCGATGGAGCCGACGAGCTTGATCGTCACCTGACCCTGATCAAGGGCGGCGGTGGAGCGCTGCTGCGCGAAAAGATCGTTGCTGCCGCCTCGGCACGGATGATCGTCATTGCCGATGAAACAAAGCTGGTGGAAACGCTGGGTGCCTATCCGTTGCCCATCGAGATCAATGGATTCGGCGGCGTCGCAACCCGCATCTCCATCGAAAAGGCAGCCGCCAAACTCGGCCTGTCGGGGACGATTGGCCTGCGCATGTCTGGTGACGATCTGTTTATGACGGATGGTGGGCATTATATTCTCGATGCTTCTTTTGGCCGCATTCCTGATGCAGTGGCCCTTTCTCAGGCATTGCATGCTATACCCGGGGTGGTGGAGCACGGTCTGTTCATCGGCATGGCATCGCTGGCCGTCGTGGCTGGCTCTGATGGTGCGCGGGTGATCGAGCCTGTGGCGTGATTGACGCGGCGTGATAGCCGGGTGGTCATGGTCTGGCGCAAGTTCACGTCCCGGCCATGTGCATCGATAATACCAATATGAAAATTCAGCGCTGCCGTTGGAGGCGAGCGCTGGGGACACAAACAGGAGCATGAGTTTTATGAGCAAATATCAGGGTCTCGGTCGCCTTAATCTCGGTCACATGGTTGCCGGTGTGGTTATCGCAGCTTCGCTTCTGGCTGGTCCGGCCGCTCGCGCGCAGGATGTGACGGATGCGCAGATCGATACTGCCCGTCAGGCCATCACGGCGCTCGGCGTTACCAATGTATTCGACAATATCCTGCCGAATGTCGCCGCTCGGTTGAAGGCACAGCTCATCCAGGCTTATCCTAACCTTGAAGACCAGATCGACAAGACTGTTGACCAGCAGGCCATCGCGTTGGCTGCACGCCGTGGCGATCTCGAAAAGGAAGCGGCAACGGTTTATGCCAAGTCCTTTACTCAGGAAGAGTTGAAGCAGATTGCGGCGTTCTTCTCCAGCCCGGCTGGCAAGAAGCTGATCAAGGATCAGCCGGTCGCCAATCGTGAACTTGGCAAGTCCGCCGATATCTGGGCTGCCGGTGTGGCGCGTGATCTGGAAAAGAACACCAATGATGCCCTGGTCAAGGTGGCCGGTGCACAGTTGAAGGCGCAGATGCCTGCTTCGGAACCGGCGCCTGCACCTGCGGCTCCAGCACCTGCCCCCAAGCCTTGATCTGATAACACCGATTAAAGAAAAGCCCGGACCTGGTTCCGGGCTTTATCGTCAGGCCCGTCGGGAATGATCCGGCGGCATTCCGTTGTCGTTGTTCCTATCCATTCCCATATAGGGGATTGATGATCTTATGGTTTTTGGCCAGCGGTCATCATTGTTCGCCAGTCCGGCCGATCTACTGAAATTTTCGAGGGGCGCTTTGGCCGTCCGTCTTGCGGGAGTTTTCCATGTCATCATTCGATTATGATCTGTTCGTCATCGGCGGCGGCTCCGGCGGTGTGCGCAGCGCCCGGCTTGCGGCCTCCATGGGCAAGCGGGTGGCGATTGCCGAGGAATACCGGTTTGGCGGCACCTGCGTCATCAGGGGTTGCGTGCCGAAAAAGCTGTTCGTCTATGCATCGCAGTTCCACGAGCATTTCGAAGATGCCGCAGGATTTGGCTGGACGGTCGGCGAAAGCCGTTTTGACTGGAAAAAGCTGATCGCCGCCAAGGACCAGGAAATCGAACGTCTGGAAGGCCTGTACAGAAAGGGTTTGAACAGCGCCGGTGCGGAACTGATTGAGAGCCGTGCGGAACTGACCGGTCCCAATCGCATCCGTCTGCTGGCGACCGGACGCGAAGTGACTGCCGAGCGGATCATCATTGCGGTCGGCGGCTCCGCCAATGCGCATACGTCCTTGCCGGGGCATGAGCTATGCATCACCTCCAATGAAGCTTTCCATCTGGAGGCGCTGCCTCGCTCGATCGTGATTGCTGGCGGCGGTTATATCGCGGTGGAATTTGCAAATATCTTCCATGGTCTCGGCGTTGATACGACGCTGATCTATCGCGGCAAGGAAATCCTGTCGCGTTTCGACCAGGATATCCGCCGTGGCCTGCACCAGGCCATGGAAGCCAAGGGCATTCGTATTCTCTGCACGGATGTGATCGAGGAAGTCGAGAAGATGGCCGCAGGTGGCCTTTCCGTCCACACCCGCAACAACGGGGTGATTTCGGCTGAATCGGTCATGCTGGCTTTGGGCCGCGATCCCTATACCAAGGGCCTCGGCCTCGAGACGGCGGGTGTCGCTGTCAATGAGCGCGGCGCCATCATCGTCGATCAATATTCACGCACCAACGTCCCGGGTATTTTTGCACTGGGGGACGTGACGGACCGGGTGCAGCTGACGCCGGTGGCAATCCACGAGGCCATGTGTTTCATCGAAACGGAATACAAAGACAATCCGACCTCGCCGGATCACGACCTGATTGCCACGGCGGTCTTTTCGCAGCCGGAAATCGGCACGGTCGGCATGACCGAGGAAGAGGCGGCCCGCACGTTCCCGGAGGTCGAGATCTACAAGGCCGAATTCCGGCCGATGAAGGCGACGCTATCGGGCCGCACCGAAAAAGTGATCATGAAGCTGGTCGTCAATGCGGCTGACCGAAAAGTGGTTGGCGCGCATATTCTTGGCCATGACGCTGGTGAAATGGCGCAATTGCTTGGAATTACCCTCAAGGCCGGCTGCACCAAGGACGATTTTGATCGCACCATGGCCGTGCATCCGACGGCGTCCGAAGAACTGGTCACCATGTATAACCCGAGCTATCGGATCAGGAACGGCGAGCGGGTCTGACAGCCTATCCAAGAATAGCCGCTGGCGGGCTGCAAAAGGCAATTTCTGCGCTTACCTAGGCTCACGTACGCTAAGTACGCTCCGCTCCGGTTCTCGAAATCACCATTTTCGCCACGCCAACAGCAATTCGTGAACAGACTGTGAAAACCACCGGTCCCCTTCAATATACAGGGAGGCAGTTACTGCTTCCCTGTTGTCCAAAATCCTTCCAGAGTGGTTTTCACCTATCGAAGGCCAATTTGACAGCAAGGTATTGCTTTTCAAGCTTCCATTAAGCGTTTATAAGCCGCCAATCCGAGCGGCCCGTAGGCATGGCCGCGTTTTGTTTAGGTGAAGACGATGGCGCAGAATTGGACCCCGACGAGCTGGAGGCAGAAGCCGATCAAGCAGGCTCCGGCCTATCCGGACCAGGCCGCATTGGCCGCAGCAGAGAAAAAGTTGGCGACCTATCCGCCGTTGGTCTTTGCTGGTGAAGCGCGCCGGTTGAAAAAGGCACTTGCCAATGTGGCTGATGGCAATGGCTTCCTGCTTCAGGGCGGCGATTGTGCCGAAAGCTTTGCCGAACACGGCGCCGACACGATCCGCGACTTCTTCCGCGCCTTCCTGCAGATGGCCGTTGTCCTGACCTTTGGCGCCCAGCTTCCGGTCGTCAAGGTCGGCCGGATCGCTGGCCAGTTCGCCAAGCCGCGCTCGTCGGATTTCGAACGTCAAGGCGATGTCGAGTTGCCGAGCTATCGCGGCGATATCATCAATGGCATCGATTTCACCGAAGAGTCTCGTGTTCCCGATCCGCATCGTCAGTTGATGGCCTATCGCCAGTCAGCCGCGACGTTGAACTTGCTGCGCGCTTTCGCCATGGGTGGCTATGCCAATCTCGAAAACGTTCATCAATGGATGCTGGGCTTCGTCAAGGACAGCCCGCAGGCCGAGCGTTACCGCAAGCTGGCCGACCGGATTTCCGAGACCATGGATTTCATGAAGGCGGTCGGCATCACGGCGGAAACCAATGCCAGCCTGCGCGAAACCGATTTCTTCACCAGCCATGAAGCGCTGCTTCTCGGCTATGAAGAGGCACTGACCCGCGTCGATTCGACATCTGGCGATCATTACGCCACATCAGGCCACATGATCTGGATCGGCGACCGTACCCGTCAGGCAGATCACGCCCATATCGAATATTGCCGCGGCATCAAGAACCCGCTGGGTCTCAAATGCGGCCCGTCGCTTCAGGCTGACGATCTTCTCAACCTGATCGACATTCTCAATCCGCAGAATGAAGCGGGTCGTCTGACGCTGATCTGCCGTTTTGGCCACGACAAGGTTGCCGATCATCTGCCGCGCCTGATCCGCGCGGTAGAGCGGGAAGGGCGCAAGGTCGTATGGTCCTGCGATCCGATGCATGGCAACACCATCACGCTCAACCACTACAAGACCCGGCCCTTCGACCGTGTCCTGTCGGAAGTGGAAAGCTTCTTCCAAATCCACCGGGCCGAAGGCTCGCATCCTGGTGGTATCCATATCGAGATGACCGGCAACGATGTCACCGAATGCACCGGCGGCGCACGTGCCGTTTCTGCTGAGGATTTGCAGGATCGCTACCATACCCATTGCGACCCGCGTCTCAATGCGGACCAGGCGTTGGAACTGGCCTTCCTTCTGGCCGAGCGCATGAAGGGCGGACGCGACGAGAAGCGGCTGAGATCCGTCGGGGCCTGATCGTTTCGGCTCACATCAAAAACCCGTCATAGCAAATGAACTGCCCCCGGAAGTTGGACATCAACCTTTCCGGGGGTAGTTCATGGGGTGACGGGTTTTTTATTGACCGAAGAGAGCGGCACAGTCACCGTTGTGATCAACGGCAAAAGCTTAGCCGTCAGGACCGCTGGGTTTCGCCGATCTGGCAGAGAATGTGTTCTCTCTCGAAGGCGATATGGCGTCGCAGCCCTTCAAAGAAGCCACGCAGCATATAGCCCACGGCCTCCATGTTGACTTCGCCACCGCTGCCGAGTTTCAGCAGGGCATCTGTCAGTTCCTCGGCAAAACACTCATCTTCGCAATGCTCGAAGCGCAACCGGTTCAGCGTCTCATGCATGCCGACGCTGCTGCGTGTCGATGTTTCGAGCCAGGGAAACAGGATGCTTTCCTCATAGTGATGGACGCCCTTGATCAGCGGGGTTAGCGCCTTGGCCGCGTAGATGCATTTCTGCCGGTTGATAGTGTTCGGCAGAGAATCGGCGATCTCTTCCAGTTCGGCGCACAGCGCCATTTGCTCCCCATGGGCATGATTCAGCCATTCCAGACTGGTCTCACACGGCGGCAAAGCAAGGGGCCGAGCATCTCTGGTCTTCGGAAAACCCGTCTTGTCCAAATTGCTCTGCATTCCGCATCTCCTTCTATTGCCGGCCCGGCACATGCGTAGGGCGTTATTGACAAGCGCGAAGGCGTGAGCCACATCTTCGCCCTGCATGAATGCCGAATATCTCAAATGCATCAAAGGCTTGAGATGTCCGGAAATGAAGTGCCAGGGCCATTTCCAAAGAGCCATGGTTGTCGTTCACAGCGCCGGGCTCTGAACATGGCAATGCGGCATCGTGCAAGGCCAAGAAAAATCCCGCCTTGAAGACCGTTTCCCGATCAGGATGCATAACACGCACTGAAAGGGTCACTTAGGAAACGCCAGAGACCCTTTCAGACCCTCCGGTGTTTCGCCGCAACTGCCGGTTCGCAATGTCTCCGCATCGGATGTCCGATGCCTGCGACACAATGCCATTGCCGTCCTTCATATATCGCCATCTTTGCATGGACTGCCTTGATTTGAATCAAGGTTGCAGAGGCTGCGGAATGTCAAACAGAGACTCGACGCAGAAGTCTATCCATCCGGCAGGCGGCATGGCGCGGCGAGCAATACTGCTTTTCCTCGAAATGCAAAACGCTCTATCTCGCTGTTTTTACGTACTTTTGCTGGAAATACTCTGGCGCTGTCAGAAAAACGTCCCGGCAACGGAATGGCTTTTTTCATGGAGCGACTGCGCAAACCACAAATCAGGGCGGAACCCTTCCCTTAGGGAAGGGCCGTGCCGACACAAAGCCGTTGGGGGATGCCAACAATGAATTATACTTTCGAAACCATGGTTTTGGCCATTCTGGCCTTTGCCGCGCTGCTCGGGGCGGGTTTCGCCTATGACAGCCTGTTTGCTGCCCATATGTGGGTGGCCTTTTTCGTGCTCCTGGGTGGCACGGTCGTCATGCTGCGCCATATCCGGTTTGCACCGGCAGCTGCTGGCCTCTCCAGCCGGGCTGCGGCGCAACCCAAGTCTGAATATTTTGACGAAGTCATTCGCTATGGTGTCATCGCCACGGTGTTCTGGGGTGTGATCGGCTTTCTTGTCGGGCTGGTCATCGCCCTGCAACTGGCCTTTCCCGATCTGAATTTCGGCCCCTGGCTGAATTTCGGGCGGCTGCGGCCATTGCACACGTCTGCCGTGATTTTCGCCTTTGGCGGCAATGCACTGATCATTACATCGTTTTATGTGGTGCAGCGCACGTGTCGCAGCCGGTTGTTTGGCGGCACGCTCGGCTGGTTCGTGTTCTGGGGCTATAATTTCTTCATCGTCATGGCTGCCACCGGTTACCTGCTCGGGATCACCCAGGGCCGTGAATATGCGGAACCGGAATGGTATGTCGATATCTGGCTGACGATCGTCTGGGTCGCCTATCTCGTCGCCTTCCTGGGCACGATCCTGACCCGCAAGGAGCCGCATATCTATGTGGCCAACTGGTTCTACTTGGCCTTCATTGTCACCATTGCCATGCTGCATATCGTCAACAATCTGGCGATCCCGGTCTCCTTCCTCGGCGTCAAGAGCTACTCGGCTTTTTCAGGGGTACAGGATGCGCTGACGCAATGGTGGTACGGGCATAATGCCGTCGGCTTCTTTCTGACGGCGGGCTTCCTGGGCATGATGTACTATTTCGTGCCCAAGCAGGCCGGTCGCCCGGTCTATTCCTACCGGCTGTCGATCATCCACTTCTGGGCGCTGATCTTCATGTATATCTGGGCCGGTCCACATCACCTGCATTATACCGCACTGCCCGATTGGGCGCAGACGCTGGGCATGGTGTTCTCGATCATGCTGTGGATGCCGTCCTGGGGCGGGATGATCAACGGATTGATGACGCTTTCGGGCGCCTGGGACAAGATTCGTACCGATCCAATCATCCGAATGATGGTGATGGCCATCGCCTTCTACGGTATGTCGACCTTCGAAGGCCCGATGATGTCGATCAAGACGGTCAATTCGCTTAGCCACTATACCGAATGGACCATTGGTCACGTTCACTCCGGCGCTCTCGGCTGGGTTGGCATGATCACCTTCGGCGCGATCTACTACCTGACGCCCAAGCTCTGGCACCGTGACCGCCTCTATTCGATGCGGATGGTCAACTGGCACTTCTGGCTCGCCACGCTCGGCATCGTTGTCTATGCCGCCGTGCTCTGGGTAGCCGGTATCCAGCAGGGACTGATGTGGCGCGAATACGATGCGCAGGGCTTCTTGGTCTATTCCTTCGCGGAAACCGTCAAGGCCATGTTCCCCTACTATGTCATGCGCGCCGTCGGCGGCGGGCTCTATCTCGCCGGCAGCCTGGTCATGGCCTGGAACATCACCATGACCATTCTCGGCCACCAGCGCAACGAGGCGCCTCTTGCAGGTTCGGCCATGGCGCCTGTCCTGCAACCGGCGGAGTAAGGAGGGCACCATGTCCATTCTCGATAAACACAAGATCATCGAAAAAAATGCCAGCCTGCTGCTTTTGGGTTCGCTGCTGGTGGTTGCGATAGGCGGCATCGTCGAAATCGCGCCGCTGTTCTACCTGCAAAACACCATCGAAAAGGTGGAGGGCATGCGGCCCTACTCGCCGCTCGAGCTGGCCGGTCGCGACATCTACATCCGCGAAGGCTGTTACCTCTGCCACAGCCAGATGATCCGTCCGTTCCGTGACGAAGTGGAACGTTACGGTCATTACTCCCTGGCGGCGGAATCGATGTACGACCATCCGTTCCAATGGGGGTCCAAGCGCACCGGGCCGGATCTGGCCCGGGTCGGGGATCGTTATTCGAACGATTGGCATGTCCAGCACCTGAGCGATCCGCGTTCCGTGGTGCCGGAATCGATCATGCCGAAATATGCGTTCCTGAAAGAGACCCCGCTGAAGATCACCAACGTCTCCATGGACTTGAAGGTCAACAGCGAAGTCGGCGTGCCCTATACCCAGGACATGATCGATAATGCCAAGGCCGATCTGGCCGCCCAGGCGGACCCGAATGCCGATACCACGGCACTGCTGGCCCGCTATCCCAAGGCGAAAGTCGGCGATTTCGACGGCAACCCGGCGGTCCTGTCCGAAATGGACGCGCTGATCGCTTACCTGCAAATGATCGGCACTTTGGTGGACTTCACCAAATATGACGACGCAACCGGCTACCGTTGAGGAGGGCGTCATGGAAGGAACCGAAATCTATACGGCCATGCGCCATTTCGCTGACAGCTGGGGCATGCTCGCCATGCTGCTGTTCTTCGCGGGCGCCATTCTCTTCGTCTTTCGTCCAGGCGCCAAAGAGCGGGCGGGAGATGCTGCCTCTATCCCCTTGCGGGAGGACTGATCATGTCTGACAAACACATTGACGAAATCAGCGGTGTCGAAACCACGGGTCATGAATGGGACGGCATCCGCGAGCTGAACAACCCGATGCCGCGTTGGTGGGTCTATACCTTCTACGCTACCATTGTCTGGGCGATCGGCTATACGGTGGTCTATCCGGCCTGGCCAATGCTCTCTACCAATACCAAGGGCCTGTTCGGTTATACCAACCGTGCCGCAGTCACCGCCGAGCTTGCAGAGGCCAAGGCGGCGCAATCGGTGTTCACCGACAAGATCGCGGCCCTGCCGATCAAGGATATCCTGGCCGACAAGGATCTGACCGAATTCGCCACCGCTGGCGGTGCTGCGGCCTTCAAGGTCAATTGTACCCCCTGTCACGGTTCTGGTGCGGCCGGTGGCCCCGGCTATCCAAACCTGAACGATGATGACTGGCTGTGGGGCGGCAGTGTGGATGCCATTTACACCACTCTGCAACACGGTATTCGCTACACGAGCGATCCGGAAACCCGGGCGTCGGAAATGCCGGCCTTTGCCGACATTTTGAAGCCCGAAGAAATCCGCCAGGTCTCCGCCTATGTCGTCAGCCTGACGGGCAAGCCGTCCAACGACGCATTGGTTGCGCCCGGAAAGCAGGTGTTCATGGACAATTGTGTTGCCTGCCACGGTGAAAAGGCTGAGGGCAACCGCGATCTCGGTGCGCCCAATCTCGGTGACGCCATTTGGCTGAAGGTCAAAGGCGAACAGGAGATCATCCAGCAGGTGTCCCATCCCAAGCATGGCGTGATGCCGGGATGGTCAGCGCGTCTAGGCGATACGACAGTCAAGGAATTGACTGTCTACGTTCACTCACTCGGCGGCGGCGAGTGATAAACAGCCGCCGGGGCTCAATAGTTCCGGCGGCTCTCCTTTGGTCTTGCATGAAGACTGGTTTGGCGAAGGCAGGCTAGGTACAGCATCATCCCAATTGCAGCTTTGTGCCCGATATTAGAGACTGTCCGACCAGACCGCCAGTTCATAGCCATCCAGGTCGCGGAAGTGGAACCGCCGACCGCCGGGAAAGGAAAAGATCGGGCGGGTGATCGTGCCGCCGGCGCTTTCCACGCTGCTCAAGGCCTTTTCCAGATCATCGGCAAACAGGATGACCAGCGGTCCGCCGGTCGCCGAAACCGGAGCGGTCGTGGTAAACCCACCTTTCAGCCGACCATCGTTGAATTCGGTATAATCCGGTCCGTAATCGGTAAAGGACCAGCGAAAGGCCGTGGCGTAGAATTGTTTTGAGACCGAAATGTCGCGCACGTTGAATTCGATATAATCAATTTGATCGTTCCGTTGCGTCATGCTCGACCATCTCCCCTTGGATTGTATTTTCCTGCTGCGTAATCTCTTTAAATCGGTTGCTGTTTAAGGTGAAAATTATGCAGAACTGTGATAACGCTAAAGTTAACTTTAGTGCATCCATAGGATGCATATTTCGCACGTCTTTTTTAGCGATGATTAATTGTAAGGCGTTTCGCAATTTTTAACTGCCTTGTTCATTATTTCTTACCGGAAAAGCGCAATCTTAGCGGCAGGCCCCTGAAAAAAACAATTATTGCGCCTAGTTTGAAGAATGAGATAGTCTTGTTTTCAGAAACTGCTGATCAAAAAGCATTTTTATTGTCGTCTGCCCATAAGGCGCGGGCGTCCATGGCATTGCGTGGCAGTGGAGCGGCGGCAGTTTACAATGTGATGGCTGGGCTATCCACGTCCATTCTGCTTCTGGCCGAGGCGAACGACGTGAGCGTCGTTATCGGCTGGATGATGGCACTGGCTGTCGCAACGCTATTTCGATTTCTATTGTCGCGCCATCTGCAGCACCGTCACTATGCCTCGTCCAATCCGGATGACGTGCTTCGGCTGATGTGCATCACGGCTTGTCTGCAAGGGATCGTCTGGGCTCTACTGCCGACAGCGGTGGTCGATATGGACCTGCTGGGCCGTAATGCGTGTATTCTGGTGGTTATTGGCGGTCTGGTGGCGACAGCCATGTTCCGCCAGGCTGGCACCAGTCAGGTCGCCTTCAGCTACTGTATTCCGATGATTTTAGCGATATCGTGGAATTTCGCGATTCATGGCGGCATCATTGCGACCGTATCCACGTTTAATTTCATGGTATTGGCCATTTTCATGTCTCATCTGCTGTTGAAGGCGGACAGGACCTTTCTGGATAGCGAAATGGCCAAGCTGAGGAGCCAGGCCGCGACGCAATCGCTGACCATTGCCAATGAGGATATTCAGCACAAGAATTTGCGGCTGGAGGTTCTGGCCAACGGTGATCCCGTGACGGGGCTGTTCAACAGGATCTACTTCAATGGACGGCTCGCGGGGGAAATTGCTGCTGCCAAAGTCGGAAACCGGGAAATTGGCCTGTTATTGGTCAATGTCGATCGGTTCAAGCTGATCAACGATGCTTTTGGTCATCGCGGTGGAGACCAGTTTCTGGCGATCCTGGGGCAAAGGTTGAAAAATGCCGCTGGCGGTGACGCGGTCACAGCTCGGATCAGCGGTGATGAATTTGCCATCATGTTGCGAAGCGGCGACGTGCGCCAGGATTGCCGGGCGCTTGCTGAGACCGTTATCGCCGCGTCCATGGTTCCGATTGCCGTCCATGGCACCCAGGTCAGTCCTGGTTTGAGCGCCGGGATTGCGTTTTTTCCCGACCATGCGGAAGATGGTGACGGGCTGTTTACCTGTGCCAGCATGGCTTTGTCGGATGCCAAGCAGGACGGTCGCGGTCAATTGCGGGAATTCGATCATCAGATCAAACAGCGCATCGATCGCCAACGGCGTATCGAGCAGGATCTGCCAACGGCCCTCCGCGACAGTGCGCTCGAGACCTGGTTCCAGCCACAGGTCGATCTAGCGACGGGCAAGGTCGTCGGCTTCGAGGCGCTGGTCCGCTGGTTCCATCCGGAGTTCGGGGCGATTGCTCCGCCTGAAATCGTCAACGCCGCCCAGGCCATGCAGATGTGTGAGGCGCTGACCGGTTTCGTGACAGAAAATATCTGCCAACTGCTCAACAGGCTGAAAGAGCTTGGCATGCCGGAGACGGCTGTTGCCTTGAACGTCTCACCGCGTGAATTTGCGCTCTATGACGTATCTGTCATGCTCGACCGGATGACCGCTGCCTATGGCGTCAATCGCAATCTCCTGGAAGTGGAGATTACCGAGGAAACCATTCTGGATCCGGCGGTCGCGGGCGAACAACTGACCCGGCTTGAAAACAGCGGCTACAAGCTGACGGTGGATGATTTCGGCATGGGATACTCGTCCTTGGCCTATTTGATCAGCCTGAAGATTACCCGGTTGAAGATCGATCGCAGTTTCGTCACCGGTATCAGTAATTCTCCAAAGAACAAGGCGCTTGTTGTCGCCCTGGTCGGTCTCGGCCGCGCACTGGGTGTCGATATCGTGGCGGAGGGCGTAGAAACGGTAGCAGATGCCAGGACATTGACCGAAATCGGCTGCACGATTGGCCAGGGCTATTATTTCTCCCGGCCTATGCCCGCCGATATGCTGCCCAAGTGGCTCGATTTTAAAAAAAAGCAACTGAGTGAGAAAAAATCACGGCGCGCCGTGGCCTGAGGGAGGCCAGTCAGGGACATGAGCCCTTGGTTTTTCCGAGAATGCCAAGGGATAAAAACTTTAGCGAAATTGTTGCTTTTTTGTTCTGATTTTCGTCTGGCGCACTTCACTTTGACTGCGGTCTTATCCATATTCGGACCATGGCCAGATCTCCGAAAAAATCTCCCGTCCGTAACAATGACAACCCATCGCAGGATGAGGCAGGATCGCCGTATGCTGCTGGGTTTGAAGAGTCACCGCAGGCAGCTTTTGAAGGAGCGCCCTTGAGCGGGAGTGTCGCAGATTGGGTGAAGCAGCTGGAAGCGCAAGCGGAAGCGGGGGGCATCGAAAGCCAAAGGGAACTCGCTTCCAAGGCTGGCAAGCACCGCAAGAAGATCGAGATCGAAGCGCGCAGGCATGCCGAAAAGATTGCGCTTGAGAAGAGCACGGGCCGCAAGACTGAGGCCGCCGAACCCGTAAAGGCCGGTCGCACTGCCAAGGCCAAGAGCGAAGACGGCGGCAGCGCCATGCGCACCTCACGCGGCGTATCCATTGGCGCGTCATCCGATCCGGCCACGCGCGCCGCTGCCGGTCTCAACCCGGTGTCTGGCATGGATACCTCGCTTGAAGAGGCGCAGAGCCTTGCACCAGGCGCTGTGACGGCGACAGTAGAGGCGCTGTCGGCGCTGATCGAAAGCGGCAATCCGCTGTTCAAGGGCGGTAAGATCTGGGCGCCACATCGCCCAGCCCGGCCGGAAAAATCCGAAGGTGGTATCCCGATCCGCATGGTGTCGGATTACGAGCCTGCGGGCGATCAGCCAACGGCAATCAAGGATCTGGTGGAAGGTATCGACGCCGGGGAGCGCAGTCAGGTTCTGCTCGGTGTGACTGGTTCCGGCAAGACCTTCACCATGGCCAAGGTGATCGAGGCGACCCAGCGGCCAGCGGTGATTCTGGCGCCGAACAAGACGCTGGCGGCCCAGCTTTATTCGGAATTCAAACATTTCTTCCCCGACAATGCGGTGGAATATTTCGTTTCCTACTATGATTACTATCAGCCGGAAGCCTATGTGCCGCGCTCCGATACGTTTATCGAGAAGGAAAGCTCGATCAACGAACAGATCGACCGGATGCGCCACGCCGCCACCCGCGCTATCCTGGAACGGGACGATTGTATCATCGTCGCCTCGGTGTCCTGCATCTACGGTATCGGCTCGGTTGAAACCTATACGGCCATGACCTTCCAGATGTCGGTCGGCGACCGGATCGACCAGCGGCAATTGCTGGCCGACCTCGTGGCGCAGCAATACAAGCGGCAGGATATCAATTTCGTGCGTGGTTCTTTCCGGGTGCGGGGCGATACGATTGAAATCTTCCCCGCCCACTTGGAGGATGCCGCCTGGCGCATTTCGATGTTCGGCGACGAGATCGATGCGATTACAGAATTCGATCCTCTGACCGGCCATAAGACCGGCGATATGAAATCGGTGAAGATCTATGCCAATTCGCACTATGTCACGCCGCGCCCGACGCTGAACGGGGCGATCAAAGCAATCAAGGAGGAGTTGAAGCAGCGGCTGGCCGAGCTGGAAAAGGGCGGACGTCTGCTGGAGGCGCAAAGGCTGGAGCAGCGCACCCGCTACGATATCGAAATGATGGAAGCGACTGGCTCCTGCGCGGGCATCGAAAACTACTCCCGCTACCTGACGGGCCGTGCGCCCGGTGAGCCGCCGCCGACCCTGTTCGAATATATTCCCGATAACGCCTTGCTGTTCATCGATGAAAGCCATGTCTCCGTCAGCCAGATTGGCGGCATGTATCGCGGCGACTTCAGGCGAAAGGCGACGCTGGCCGAATATGGCTTCCGGCTGCCGTCCTGCATGGACAACCGGCCATTGCGATTTGAGGAATGGGACGCCATGCGTCCGCCGACCGTCGCGGTCTCGGCGACACCCGGCAGTTGGGAACTCGAACAGTCGGGCGGCGTGTTTGCCGAGCAGGTCATTCGCCCGACCGGCCTGATCGATCCGCCGGTCGAAGTGCGCTCCGCCAAGACCCAGGTCGATGACGTGCTGGGTGAGATCAAGGAAACCTCGCTGAAGGGCTACCGTACGCTGGTGACGGTGCTGACCAAGCGCATGGCCGAGGATCTGACGGAATATCTGCACGAGCAGGGTGTGCGGGTGCGCTATATGCATTCGGATATCGACACGCTGGAACGCATCGAAATCCTGCGCGATCTCAGGCTCGGCGCCTTCGACGTGCTGGTTGGTATCAACCTGCTGCGCGAAGGTCTGGACATTCCCGAATGCGGCTTCGTCGCCATTCTCGATGCCGACAAGGAAGGCTTCCTGCGCTCCGAGACTTCGCTGATCCAGACGATTGGCCGCGCGGCGCGTAATGTCGATGGCAAGGTCATTCTCTACGCCGACCAGATCACTGGCTCCATGCGGCGCGCCATGGACGAAACGTCGCGTCGCCGGGAAAAGCAGGTGGCTTACAATCTTGAACACGGCATCACGCCGGAATCGGTCAAGGCGAAGATTTCCGACATTCTCGATTCGGTCTACGAGCGCGACCATGTCCGCGCCGACATTTCCGGGGCGAGCGGCAAGGGCTTTGCCGCCGGTGGTCATCTGGTCGGCAACAATCTCCAGGCCCATCTTTCGGCGCTGGAAAAACAGATGCGCGATGCCGCCGCCGACCTCGATTTCGAAACCGCCGCTCGTTTGCGCGACGAAATCAAGCGTTTGAAGGAGGTCGAGCTGGCCAGCATGGGTGATCCCGGCGAAAAGGCCGCTGCCCGGGCGCAAGAACAAGCCGTGTCCGGCCAGTCCGCTGGCGTTGCAGCAGACGATTCCCGTCAGGAATCCACTGACAACGGCTCCTATTTCGCCAAACCATCCCTGGATGATATGGGCCCCGGCACGGACACGGCCAAGCCGCTGTTTCGCAAGAACAGCCTGGATGAAATGACGGTCGGTCGGACGGAAAAGCCTGTTCCCGGCAAGCTTCCTGACAAGCCCAGCTCGAAAAGCGGCGATGTTAAAACGGACGATCCCCGTCCGATTATCCGCGCCAAATCCGGGGCCGGTTCCTACGAAGATGCTGGAGATCAGAAACGCAAGACACGCACCAAGGGAAAGACCGGTAAGCCGGGGCGGTAGGTTGGGCTCGGCTTGTTCGTCCGAAAATGCGTAAAAACAAATAGATAGAGAGTTTCACTGTTTCTGCGAGACACTGAAATTCTCGGAATTTTGTTAGAAAACGTAAAAATCGTTGACACATCTCCAGATGGATGAAAACACGACCCAACCGAAAAACGCCCCCCTTTTTCGGTTGGGTATCCTATAGCATCGTTTAAAAACCGAAACCGGTTCGATGCTATAGGATCTTGCTTACGCAACAGCCGTTTTCGCAACTCCGTCCCAAAGCCTTGTCAGGCTCTCCCATTCCAAGTCTCGAAGATGCTGCTGCATTCCCACTTTCAGAATGGTGCAAACGCTCAGATGAATCATCGACTTGAGTAAAGGAAGACGAACGATCACCGATCAATGATCGTTCGTATAAAACCTAGTGACCCTATGCAATTGGTCAACACGCGGCTAGCGCCACACCCTCGCCGCGTGGGTCATGGGCGCCTGTCAGGCTGCCATCCGGGGCGATGGTGATGGCACCTGCCTGGCCCGCGATTGGACTTTGCGGCTCAATGGGTGCCAGCTGATGACCGAGATCGGCCAGGGTATCGAGCACCGCCTGGCCGCAGTCTGCCTCAATTTTCAAACTGTCGCGGCTATCGGAAAACGTCTTTCCCAGGAGAAATCGCGGTCCGGCCAGCGCCTGGGCGGGAGGCTGCGCATAATCGATCAGCCGTGTCAGCAGCATGGCCAGGGTCTGCGGCTGGCCGTCTGCACCCTGGGTGCCGTAGATCAGCGCCGGTTTGCCGTCGCGCAGGGCAAGTCCGGGGTTGAGGGTATAGAAGGGTCTTTTTCCCGATTGCAGGCAATTGGGGCTTTGCGGATCGAGGGAGAAAGCCGCTCCCCGGTTTTGCCAGAGAATGCCGGTATCGCCGACGACAACGCCGCTGCCCCAATCGAAATAGGTGCTTTGCAGCGTGCTGACGCTTTGGCCCGCAGCGTCAGTCGCGCCGAAGAACACTGTGTCCCCGGTTCGGTAGGGATGCGGCCAGGCCAGCGCGTGGTCTGTATTGATGGCCCTGGCGGCCTGCTGCAATTGTTCTGCCGATAGCCATTCCTGCACGGGTTGATCGGCAAAATCCGGGTCGGCGATCCGGTTGCGGGTCAGGAAAGCCTGTTTTACCGCCTCTACGACCAGATGCAGATGCTGCGCACTGCCGGGAGTGAGGGTGGACAGGTCGAAATGCTGGAGAATGCCCATGATCGCAAGAGTGGAGATCCCTTGTGTCGGCGGCGGCGGCGCTAGAAGCTCCAACCCGCGATAGGATAGACGCGCCGGTTCCACCTGCCGGGTGCGTGTTGCTGCCAGATCGGCAAGAGTGATTGGCGACCCGACTGCCCGAAGCCCCTCGGCGATGCGCTGGGCAAGCGTGCCTTGGTAAAAACTGCGCGCCCCATGGCTGGCAATATTCTCCAGGGAGCGGGCAAGCGCTGGCTGGCGGAAGATCTCTCCCAAGGCAAAGGGTCGTCCATTGTTGAAAAACAGGTTGATGAAGCCTGGCCAGTCGGCAAGCATGTCCTTACGCATATCGAGCCAGAAGCCTTGCGAGAGGCTGACCGGAAACCCGTGTTGCGCATGATGAATGGCATCCTGCAACAGATCGCCAAACGCCTGTTTGCCACCCCAATACTCAGTGGAATAGCGGTGAACGGCCTCCCAGGCATCGACGGTGGCAGCGGTGGTGAGGGTTGAAAGCGGGCCGCGCAGTGGAATACTGTCACTGGTAAAATCCGGCAGTTCCAACGCTGCTTGACCGATTCCCAGGAAACAGGTCTGGCGGCCCTGCCGATCGGCCATAATCCAGACCGAGTCGCCGCCCAGGCCGCAGAAATGCGGGTAGACGACGGCAATGGTGCTGGCCATGGCGATGGACGCTTCCGCTGCCGTGCCGCCGCGCTCCAGAACAGCCAATCCGGCAGCGCTTGCCAGCGGATGCGGGCTGGTGACCATTCCAGTGTCAGGGCCGGACGCAGCGTATGTCGTTGGGGAAATGATATGAGATGAAGAGGGCATGGATACGTTCCGGCAAGAGGCGGGGAATAATTAAGTCCAAGCCTGACACGGAACACCAAATTACCGCAATCCTGACTTTGCTTTAAACCTCGTGTCCGGCCAGGAAATACGGCATGATCCGGCCCGCATTCCGCCTGTTTGATTGCCCGTCTGTTTGAAAGTCGATCTTTCCATGAGCGCCACCCTCGTCGTTTTCAATGCCCGCAATGGTCTCGGTGAGCCGGTCGATATCGTTATTGCCGGGTCTACAATTGCCGCTATCGGCGCGGCGGTGGGTGAGGGTGTTTCAACGGAAAAGCCGCGGATCGACGCGCGCGGCGGTCTGGTCCTGCCGGGCCTGGTCGATGGTCATGTGCATCTGGATAAGACGCTGATCGGCATGCCGTTCATTGCCCATATTCCCGGAGGCTCGGTCGCAGAGCGAATCCGGGCAGAAAAGGCGCTCCGTCGCTCGCTGCCCTTGCCGGTCGAGGTGCGTGGCGGCAAGCTGCTGGAGAAGATGGCCACCTATGGCACCGTTACCTGCCGTAGCCATGCCGATATCGATACGGAAGTCGGATTGGCCGGGCTGGAAGCTATCCTGTCCCTCAAGCAAAGCCATGGTCATCTGGTCGATATTCAGACGGTGGCGTTTCCGCAGTCCGGCGTCTTGGCCGATCCCGGCACTGCCGATCTGCTGGAGCAGGCGGTCAAGGCGGGTGCGGATCTGATCGGTGGTCTCGACCCAGCCGGAATAGACGATGACATTACCGGTCATCTGAACGCAATTTTTGCCATCGCCGGACGGCATGGCGTCGGGGTGGATCTGCATCTTCACGATCCGGGTCCGCTCGGCGCGTTCGAAATCCGCCAGATCGCCAAACGGGCTTTGGCGCATGGTCTTCATGGCAAATGCGCCGTCAGCCATGCCTATTGCCTGGGCGCGCTGGATGATATGGATTTCGGGCGCACGGCGGAAGCGCTGGCGCGCGCCGATGTGGCGATCATGACCACCGGTCCTGGCGATACCAGCATGCCGCCGATCAAGCGGCTGAAGGCTGCGGGCGTGCGGGTGTTTTCCGGCAATGACAACATCCGCGATGCCTGGTCGCCGCTCGGCAATGGCGATCTCCTGGAGCGGGCCAGCATTCTCTGTGACCGGCAGAACTTCCGCGCCGATGCCGATCTTGAACATGCCTTCGCGCTGGTCAGTACGCTCTCGGCTGAGGTTTTGGGGCGCAGCAGTGCGGCCCTCGGCAAAGGGAGCCCAGCCGATTTTATCATCCTGCCAGTCGCCTCGATTGCCGAAGCCGTGGCGGCGCGCCCGATGGAGCGCATGGTGTTCAAGGCGGGTGTGCTGATTGCCAGCAACGGTAATCTCGTCGCCTTGTGACGGTCGCTCATCCATGGGATATCGTTTGCGGATAGAAAGAGATTTCATGCGGCAGAGACGGTGGCTGGATGATTGTCAGCCAAAGAGGGGAATGAAAACGCATGGCGATTGATTTCGTGTTGCGCCGCGCCAGGCTGCCGATGTCGGCGCAGCCGCTGGACATCGCCTTCGAGGCGGGGCGGATTGTTGCGCTGGAGCCGGATTTCCGTTGCGATGCGCCGCAGGAGGATGCGGCGGGCCGGTTGGTCTGCGCCGGGTTGATCGAAACCCACCTGCATCTCGACAAGGCAGGGATCATCGGGCGCTGCCGGGTGTGTAGCGGAACACTGGCGGAAGCTGTGTCGGAGACCTCGAAAGCCAAGCAGGCCTTTACCGAGGAAGATGTCTATACCCGCGCCGCCGATGTCGTGGACCGGGCCATTGTGCACGGCACGACCCGGATCAGGACCTTCGTCGAAATCGATCCGCGCGCCGGTTTCCGGTCATTTTCGGCGATCCGCAAGCTGAAGGCCGATTACGCCCATCTGATCGATATCGAAATCTGCGCCTTTGCTCAGGAAGGCTTGACCAATGAGCCGGAAACCCAGCGGATGCTGGAAATCGCCTTGTCGCAAGGAGCCGATTTGATTGGTGGCTGCCCTTACACCGATCCAAGGCCCGCCGAGCATATTTCCCGAATTTTCGAGCTGGCCCAGCGCTTCGATATACCTGTCGATTTCCACCTCGATTTCGATCTCGATCCTTCCGGGTCCAACCTGCCGACGGTGATTGCCCAGACGTTGGCGCGGGGTTACCAAGGCAAAGTGTCTGTTGGCCATGTCACCAAGCTTTCCGCTATTTCTCCCGACGAAGTGGAGCGGGTGGCAAAGCAATTGGCCGAAGCGGGTATTACCGTGACGGTTCTGCCCGCTACCGATCTTTTCCTGACCGGTCGGGATATCGATCACTTGTGTCCAAGGGGCATTGCACCCGCGCATCTTCTGGCGCGCCAGGGGGTGAACGTCACCATCTCGACCAATAATGTCCTCAACCCGTTTACGCCGTTCGGCGATGTCTCGCTGATGCGCATGGCCAATCTCTACGCCAATGTTGCCCAACTGGCGACGCCTGCGGATCTGAACCAGGTCTTCGAGATGATCACCCGTTTTCCAGCCCGGCTGATGGGGCTGGATGAACAGCTGAAGGTCGGGGCTGCGGCTGATCTTGTCCTGTTTGATGCCACCTCCGGTGCCGAGGCCGTGGCGACGATTGCGCCTGCGGTGACAGGTTGGAAAAGCGGGGTAAAGACCTTCGAGCGCAAGCCGCCGCAGCTCTATCGGTGACATCGAAATGTTGGAATGCGGTCATCTCTCCGTCATGTTTTCATGCTGATGTCCGCCCGACTCTCCATTAGGGTTTTTCCTTCTATTTCAGGAGCTTGCATGCGTTTTTTATTCCTGCCAGCTGTGGTTGCTGCCATGACCGTTTCTTCCCTGAGCCTTGCTGCCACGCCCGCCTCCTGGCCGGATACGCCCGTGTCGCGGTTACAGGCATTGGCCGTATTGCAAACGCTGAATGCCGACCTGCTGAGCCATGACAGTGCCACGCTGACGCTGGACCGCTGGTGCAGCACCCACAAGCTGGCGGATGGAGCAAAAATTGTTGCCGAGCGGGTAAAGGATGTCGACAAGCCCGCCACGGGTGAGATCCGCGCCGCCCTCAAGGTCGCGGATGGCGATAAGGTCGGCTATCGTCGGGTACGGCTGAAATGCGGCGATCGTATCCTGTCTGAAGCCGACAACTGGTATGTACCGGCCCGGCTGACGGATGACATGAACAAAGTGCTCGACACGACGGACGGTGCGTTTGGCCGTGTGGTGCAGCCGCTGCATTTCCAGCGGCACACGATGTCTGCCGAGCTGTTGTGGAAGCCGCTGCCGGACGGATGGGAAATGGGCGGCGCGTTGCCACCGGCCAGTGGCAATTCCTTGTCGGTGCCCGACTATGTTCTTCAGCACAAGGCATTGCTGAGTGTGCCGGATGGAACGCCGATCAGTATGGTGGTGGAAACCTATCGCCGCGACCTGCTTGATTTTACGCCGCCGAAGCTCGATACCAACTAATATAACCGCTCCACAGTGAGTTTTTAGCATGTCGAATACAAATGTCCGTCTAGTCGATCATCTGGTGCTGCCAGTGGTAACGCTGGAGGCGGCGAGAAGCCGCCTGACCGCTCTTGGCTTTACGGTCGCGCCGGATGGGCGCCATCCGTTCGGCACGGTCAATGCCTGCCTATTTCTGGCCGATGGGATCTATCTGGAACCGCTGGCGATCAGCGACCATGAGGCTGTGGACGCCGCCATTGCCAAGGGCAATGTCTTCATCGCGCGTGATCGCACCTTCAGGCAGATGTACAGCCAGGGTCTTTCGGCTGTTGTCACCGCATCGCAGGACGCCAAGGCGGATCACGCGGCCTTTGTCGCAGCCGGCATGACAGGTGGCGACATGCTGGAATTTTCAAGGCCGATGCGCCTGCCGGATGGGAGCGAGACTGTTGCGCGCTTTCACCTTGCCTTTTCAGCGCGGGAGGTTGAGCCTTTTTTTCTATTCACATGCGAGCGGGTCAATCCGTTGCCTGCTGACAGGAAAGCACTCGAAACCCATGCCAATGGCGTCATCGGTTTGACGCGGGTGTTTTTCTATGCGCCGAAGCCAGCGCTTTATGCCAGTTGGTTACAAACCATATTGGGCGTAGCAGCCAGAGAAACCACCAATGGATTGGCCTTCGACGCCGCCAATCTGTCGATGGAAATCATTTCCGGCGAGACGAAGAACAAGGCCCTGGTGGCGGAGGCGCTGGTGTTTACGGTTGCCGATCTTGAGGTGACAGCGGCGGTTCTGGCTGCTAATGGCGTTGCCCATGAGAGACTAGCGGGCGGCATTACCGTCCCGGCCGCGCCCGGACAGGGCGTTGCCTTTCTGTTTGAGGAGAATACGCCATGACCGCTTCTGCCCTGCCGAATGCAACCGTCACCATTGGCGAAGGCGCCAAGACGGTCTCCTTCTCCAACAGTGCGAAAATTTCGCTGATCTGCGGTCCCTGCCAGATGGAAAGCCGCGAGCACGCTTTCATGATGGCGGGCTCGATCAAGGAAATCTGCGACAAACTCGGCATTGGCCTCGTCTACAAATCCTCTTTCGATAAGGCAAACCGCACCTCGCTGAAGGCCGGGCGGGGCATTGGCATCGAGCAGGGTCTGGCGATCTTCTCTGACCTTAAAAAGGAATTCGGCTTTCCTGTCCTGACTGACATTCACAGCGAAGACCAGTGCGCCGAGGTGGCTGAAGTGGTTGATGTGTTGCAGATCCCTGCTTTTCTGTGCCGCCAGACCGATCTTCTGGTGGCTGCGGCAAAAACGGGCCGGGCGATCAATGTCAAGAAGGGCCAGTTTCTAGCGCCTTGGGACATGAAGAACGTGATGGAAAAGATCACGCTGTCCGGCAACCCCAATGTCATGCTCTGCGAGCGCGGCGCTTCCTTCGGCTATAACACGCTGGTCTCCGACATGCGCTCGCTGCCGATCATGGCAGGCATGGGTGCGCCGGTGATCTTCGATGCCACACACTCGGTGCAGCAGCCGGGCGGGCAGGGCGGCTCGACCGGTGGCCAGCGCGAATTCGTGGAAACACTGGCACGCGCCGCCGTGGCGGTTGGCGTCGCGGGTCTCTTCATCGAGTCGCATCAGGACCCTGACAATGCGCCGTCTGACGGTCCCAATATGGTTTATCTGAAGGACCTTGAGCGCTTGCTGGAAAAGCTGCTGGCGTTTGACGCCGTCACCAAGGCCGCCTGACCTGGACCATGTCATTGTAATTTTCAATTCATCGGCTAAGACAGGGCGAACAGAGCCTTGTCCAGCCTTTACAGCAGGGAGTGACCATGACCGCTATTACCGACATTATTGCCCGCGAGATTCTCGACAGCCGCGGCAATCCGACCGTCGAAGTCGATGTCTATCTGGAAGATGGCAGCATGGGCCGCGCCGCGGTTCCGTCGGGCGCATCCACCGGCGCCCATGAAGCCGTTGAGCTGCGTGATGGCGGCAAGCGTTATCTGGGCAAGGGCGTCGAAAAGGCCGTCGAAGCCGTCAACAGCGAAATCTATGACGCCATCGGCGGCCATGACGCTGAAAACCAGATCCAGATCGACACGATCATGCGCGAGCTGGACGGCACGCCAAACAAGTCGCGTCTCGGCGCCAATGCCATTCTCGGCGTTTCGCTGGCGGTTGCCAAGGCGGCTGCAGAAGCCTCCGGCCTGCCGCTCTATCGCTATGTCGGTGGCCCTAATGCCCGTATCCTGCCTGTGCCAATGATGAACATCATCAATGGCGGCGCCCATGCCGACAATCCGATCGACTTCCAGGAATTCATGATCATGCCTGTCGGTGCGGAGAATATCCGTGACGCCGTGCGCATGGGCTCGGAAGTGTTCCATACGCTGAAGAAGGAACTTTCGGCACAGGGCTTCAACACCAATGTCGGTGATGAAGGCGGCTTCGCACCTGGCTTGAAGAGTGCACCGGAAGCACTTGATTTCATCATGAAATCGATTGAGAAGGCTGGTTACCGACCGGGCGAAGACATGTATCTGGCGCTCGACTGCGCTTCGACCGAATTCTTCAAGGACGGCAAGTATGTTATGGAAGGCGAAGGCCGCACGCTGGAGCCGGAAGCCATGGCTGACTATCTGGCTGAGCTGGCTGCCAAATACCCGATCATCTCCATCGAAGACGGTATGGCCGAAGACGATTGGGACGGCTGGAAATATCTGACCGACAAGATCGGTGCGACGACCCAGCTGGTTGGCGACGATCTGTTCGTCACCAATTCCGCCCGCCTGCGCGACGGTATTCGCATGGGTGTCGCTAATTCGATCCTCGTCAAGGTCAACCAGATCGGTTCGCTGTCGGAAACCCTGGATGCGGTTGAGACCGCGCACAAGGCTGCCTATACCGCCGTCATGTCGCATCGTTCGGGCGAAACCGAAGACTCGATCATTGCCGACCTGTCGGTTGCCACCAATTGCGGACAGATCAAGACCGGCTCGCTGTCGCGCTCCGACCGGCTGGCCAAGTACAACCAGCTGATCCGTATCGAGGAACTGCTTGGACCGCAGGCCGCTTATGCCGGTACGTCCATTTTGAAGGCCTGATCCGGCGAGCGGAGCTGGTTGTTCCGCAACGATTTTTCACTCAAGCCCGCGCCGTGCAAACGGTGCGGGCTTTTTGCATTGAGCAGAGGCTGAACTTTTTCGTAACAAGGTCAATACTCGGTTAAGCAAATGGCTCTAATGTCGATGCAAAGATGTTGTGCGTTGCAAGGCCAAATCGAGAATGTGGACACGTCACCATAAGAACCGTAAATTTGGACGTCTGGTCCTTCCCGCCGTTACCATCGCCTTTATCGGCTATTTCGGCTATCACAGCATTCATGGCGATTACGGGTTGAAGGCCGGCGAGCATTTCGATGTCGTGCGGGCTGAGCGGAGCAAGGAACTGGCGGCGCTCATTCACGACCGCAAGAAGCTGGAAACTCAGGTAAAACTGCTCAGCGACGGCTCGCTTGAGCGCGATATGATCGATGAAAAAGCCCGCTATCAGCTGAACATGTCCCGTCCTGATGAGATCGTCATTTTCAATCGCTAGTGTGAATCATTCCATTCGCGACAATGCCCGTGATATTTAGGGGATTGTTGATTAACTGAAATCCAGTTAATCGCAAAAAATTATTAAATATCTGGTGTTTATACGGAATGGAAGGCATGCATTTAATGCATTGCGGCCTGTCCCATTCTTGCATATGGTGTGTGCCAATCAAAAACCCTTACACAACTCAGGGAGGGATGAATGGCACCGCGCAAAAACGCGACTGCTTCAGGCCGCAAACCGGCAGCAAAGCCTGCAAAAGGCGATTTCGCTGTTGGGACGATTGAAGAATTCGACCGCGAAAAGGAGCTGAAAGCCTATCGCGAAATGCTTCTGATCCGCCGCTTCGAGGAAAAGGCCGGTCAGCTTTACGGCATGGGCTTCATCGGCGGTTTCTGTCACCTCTACATTGGCCAGGAAGCTGTCGTTGTCGGCATGCAGATGGCGCTGAAGCTCGGCGACCAGGTCATTACCGGCTATCGTGACCACGGCCATATGCTGGCTTGCGGTATGAGCGCACGCGGTGTGATGGCCGAACTGACCGGACGTCGCGGCGGCTTGTCCAAGGGCAAGGGCGGCTCCATGCATATGTTCTCCAAGGAGAAGCATTTCTACGGTGGCCACGGCATCGTCGGTGCCCAGGTGTCGCTTGGCACGGGTCTGGCCTTCGCCAACAAGTATCGCGGCAATGACAATGTCTCTCTCGCCTATTTCGGCGATGGCGCGGCCAATCAGGGCCAGGTCTACGAGAGCTTCAACATGGCGCGTCTGTGGAACCTGCCGGTGATCTATGTGATTGAGAACAACCGCTATGCCATGGGGACATCCGTTGCCCGCGCCTCGGCGCAGACGGATTTCTCCCAGCGCGGCGTGTCCTTCAACATCCCCGGCTTCAAGGTGGATGGCATGGATGTGCGCGCCGTTAAGGCGGCTGCCGTCCAGGCTGTCGAGCATTGCCGCGCCGGCAAGGGCCCGGTCATCCTGGAAATGGAAACCTATCGCTACCGCGGTCACTCCATGTCCGACCCGGCCAAATACCGCTCCAAGGACGAAGTGCAGAAAATGCGCTCCGAGCATGACCCGATCGAACAGGTCCGGCTGCGTCTCCTGGAAAAGGGTTGGGCCAGTGAAGACGATCTCAAGCTGATCGACAAGGACGTGCGCGACATCGTCGCCGACAGCGCCGATTTCGCCCAAGCCGATCCGGAGCCGGATGCATCCGAGCTCTACACCGACATCCTGTTGTAAGCGAGAGGGAGGGTTAGCCCATGCCAGTCAATATTCTCATGCCCGCCCTGTCTCCGACAATGGAGGAAGGCACGCTGTCCAAGTGGCTGAAAGCCGAAGGCGATAGCGTAAAATCCGGCGATGTGATTGCCGAAATCGAAACCGACAAGGCAACCATGGAAGTGGAAGCCGTGGATGAAGGCGTGATCGGCAAGCTGCTGATTGAAGCCGGAACCCAGAATGTCAAGGTCAACACGCCGATTGCCGTGCTGTTGCAGGATGGTGAAAGCGCTTCCGACGTTTCCGCTCCCAAGGCTGAAGAAGCAGCAGCACCTGCCGTGCCGCAGGAAGAAAAGCCGACCGAAACCGGTTCGGCTTCTGCGCCTGTTCCGGCTCAGCCGATTTCAAGCGCTGCCAGCGATCCGTCCATTCCGGCCGGAACGGAAATGGTCTCGATGACCGTGCGTGAAGCCCTGCGCGAAGCCATGGCCGAAGAAATGCGCGCCAATGACGATGTATTCATCATCGGTGAGGAAGTGGCGGAGTACCAGGGTGCCTACAAGATCACCCAGGGCCTGCTTGCCGAATTCGGCGACCGTCGCGTGGTCGATACCCCGATCACCGAGCATGGTTTTGCTGGTGTGGCCGTGGGTGCCGCCATGGCGGGCCTGCGTCCGATCGTTGAGTTTATGACCTTCAACTTCGCCATGCAGGCGATTGACCAGATCATCAACTCGGCTGCCAAGACGCTGTATATGTCCGGCGGTCAGATGGGCGCTCCCATCGTGTTCCGTGGTCCAAACGGCGCTGCGGCCCGCGTTGGCGCCCAGCACAGCCAGGATTATGCTGCTTGGTATAGCCAGATACCCGGCCTGAAGGTGATCTCGCCCTACACGGCAGCCGATGCCAAGGGCCTGCTGAAAGCGGCGATCCGCGATCCGAATCCGGTGGTCTTCCTCGAAAACGAAATTCTCTACGGTCACAGCTTCGATGTGCCGAAGCTGGATGATTTCGTGCTGCCCATCGGCAAGGCACGCATTCACAAGACCGGCAAGGATGTCACCATCGTGTCCTGGAGCATTGGCATGACCTATGCGACCAAGGCCGTGGAAGAGCTGACCAAGCTTGGCATCGATGTCGAACTGATCGACCTGCGTACCATCCGTCCGATGGACCTGCCGACGGTAATCGAATCGGTCAAGAAGACCGGTCGTCTGGTCGTGGTGGAAGAAGGCTATCCGCAGTCGTCCGTCGGCGATTTCGTGGCCAACCGCATTCAGCGCGAAGCCTTCGATTATCTCGATGTGCCTGTTCTGACCGTGGCTGGCAAGGACGTGCCGATGCCTTACGCGGCCAACCTTGAAAAGCTCGCTCTGCCGAATGTCGGCGAAGTGGTCCAGGCCGTTAAATCCGTCTGCTACAAATAAGGGGAGGCGAGGCATATGCCGATCAATATCACCATGCCGGCCCTCTCTCCCACGATGGAAGAGGGCAATCTGGCCAAGTGGCTGGTCAAGGAAGGCGATACCGTCAAATCCGGCGACGTGATCGCCGAGATTGAAACCGACAAGGCAACCATGGAAGTGGAAGCCGTGGATGAGGGCGTCGTTGCCAAAATCGTCGTTGCCGCTGGCACCGAAGGCGTCAAGGTCAATGCGCTGATCGCCATTCTCGCCGCTGAAGGCGAGGATGTCTCGGCTGCTGCGGCTGGTGGCGGTGCATCCGCTCCGGCAAAGGCTGAGGCACCCAAGGGTGAAGCTCCAAAGGCCGAAGCTCCCGCTGCCAAGGCGGATGCTCCTGCTGCTGCCCCCCAAGCTGCCCCTCAGGCCGCTGCTCCGGCAGCCGCCTCCGGTGACCGTGTATTCTCGTCGCCACTCGCCCGTCGTCTCGCCAAGGAAGCCGGTCTTGATCTCAAGGCGATTTCCGGTACCGGTCCGAAGGGCCGGGTGGTAAAGAGCGACGTTGAAAAGGCTGTCAGCACCGGTGGTGCAAAGCCTGCTGCCGCCCCGGCGGCGTCTGGCGCGGCACCTGCCCCGGCGCTGGCCAAGGGCATGTCTGACGATGCCGTGCTCAAGCTGTTTGCCGAAGGCTCTTACGAGCTTGTGCCGCATGACGGCATGCGCAAGACCATCGCCAAGCGTTTGCAGGAGAGCAAGCAGACCATTCCGCATTTCTACGTTTCCGTGGATTGTGAACTGGATGCATTGCTTGCCCTTCGCGCCCAGCTCAACACTGCCGCTCCCGAAAAGGATGGCAAGCCGGTCTACAAGCTCTCGGTCAACGATATGGTCATCAAGGCCATGGCGCTGGCGCTGCGCGATGTGCCGGATGCCAACGTTTCCTGGACCGACACCAACATGGTCAAGCACAAGCATGCCGATGTCGGCGTGGCTGTGTCGATCCCCGGCGGCCTGATCACGCCGATCATCCGTCAGGCCGAGCTGAAGAGCCTGTCCGCCATTTCCAACGAAATGAAGGATCTGGGCGCACGCGCCAAGAGCCGCAAGCTGAAGCCTGAGGAATATCAGGGCGGCACAACAGCGGTCTCCAACATGGGCATGATGGGCGTCAAGAACTTTGCCGCCGTGGTCAACCCGCCTCATGCCACCATTCTGGCAGTCGGCGCTGGTGAAGAGCGTGTTGTCGTGAAAAAGGGCGAAATGAAAATCGCCAATGTCATGACCGTCACACTGTCCACCGACCACCGCGCGGTCGATGGAGCCTTGGGTGCCGAACTTCTCGGTGCGTTCAAACGCTACATCGAAAACCCGATGGGCATGCTGGTCTGATGAAATTGGGGAGGGGTGGCTTTATCCGCCTTTCCCCTCTCGTTTCCGCAAGGTGGGCCACGAATGAAAACCATTCTCGCATACGGCGACAGTCTGACCTGGGGATACGACCCAGTCGCGCTAGGCCGTCACGCCCATGAGGACCTCTGGACCAGCGTGTTGCAAAAGGCGCTTGGTCATGGTGTCAGGGTGATTGCCGAGGGTTTGAACGGGCGCACGACTGCTTATGACGATCATCTGGCGGATTGCGACCGCAATGGTGTGAGGCTGTTGCCGAGCATTCTTGAAACCCACAAGCCGCTGGATCTGGTGATCCTGATGCTGGGTACCAATGATTTGAAGCGCGGCATTCAGGGAACGGCGATTGGGGCGACAAGCGGCATCAAGCGGTTGGTCAAGCTGGTCCATCAGCATGACTGGGGCTTCGATTTCGAAGGCCCGGATGTGCTGATTGTTTCGCCGCCGCCGATCCGCGAAACCGCCAATGTGATGTTCGGTGCGATGTTCAATCATTCCATCGAAGAAGGTGGAATGCTGGCCAGCATGTACCGCGATGCGGCGGATGAACTGGGCTGTGGCTTTTTTGATGCCGGTTCGGTGGCCAAGACCACGACGATAGATGGCATTCATCTCGATGCTGACAATACCCGCGCCATCGGGCGCGGTCTGGAGCCTGTGGTGCGGATGATGCTGGGCCTGTGAAGGGAAAGCATCGACGGCAACACGGGTTGATTGGAATCAATGAACGACAATGCGGCGGGTTTAAAATGATCTTGCAACCTTGAAGGGGGAAAGATCATGTCCAACACACCGCATGAACTGGCAGAGGAATTTCCGGAATTTGTGACTCTGATGCGGCATTTGAAGGAAACGGACGGCCATTTCGTCCGGCTGTTCGATGCCTATCACGAGATCAACCGGCAGGTTCACCGCGCTGAAACCGATATAGAGCCGCTCGACGACTTCCATATGGAAGACCTCAGGAAGAAGCGGATGCGGCTCAAGGATGAAATCTACGGGATGCTGGTTCGTCACGAACCGGAGGCCGAGACACCGGCATTATAAAGCCGGTTGCGCTTCCAGTCCCGTCACGGGTTGGGCCGAGAGGCGCAACCCCAAGGAAACCGAGGAGTGGAAGCGCCTATGTCGAATGCTTATGACGTCATCATCATCGGGTCCGGCCCTGGCGGCTATGTGACTGCGATCCGTGCAGCACAGCTTGGCCTGAAAATCGCGATTGTCGAGCGCGAGCATCTTGGCGGCATCTGCCTCAACTGGGGCTGTATCCCCACCAAGGCGCTGCTGCGGTCGGCGGAAATTCTCGATCATGCCAATCACGCCAAGAGCTACGGCCTGACGCTGAACGGCACGATGACCGCCGATGTGAAAGACGTTGTTGCCCGGTCGCGCGGCGTATCGGCCCGTCTTAACGGCGGCGTTGCCTATTTGATGAAGAAGAACAAGATCGATGTGATCTGGGGTGAGGCCAAGCTCACCAAGCCAAACGAGATCGTCGTCGGCGCATCGTCCAAGCCTGCCGTGCAGCCGCAAAATCCGGTTCCGAAGGGCGTTCTGGGTGAGGGCACCTATACGGCCAAGCATATCATCGTCGCCACCGGCGCGCGTCCGCGTGCTCTTCCCGGCACCGAGCCGGATGGCAAGCTGATCTGGACCTATTTCGAGGCGATGAAGCCGGATTTCATGCCGAAATCCATCGTCGTCATGGGCTCAGGCGCCATCGGCATCGAGTTTGCGTCCTTCTATCGCTCCATGGGTGTCGATGTCACCGTGGTTGAGCTGATGGCCAATATCATGCCGGTCGAGGACGTGGAAATCTCCACCATCGCCCGCAAGGCTCTGGAAAAGCGCGGCTTGAAGATCATCACCGAGGCCAAGGTTTCCAAGGTCGAAAAGGGTGCCAATTCCATCACCGCTCATGTCGAGACCAAGGATGGCAAGGTGCAGCAGATTACGGCTGACCGGCTGATCTCGGCTGTCGGCGTGCAGGGCAATATCGAAAATCTCGGTCTGGAAGCTTTGGGCGTCAAGACGGATCGCGGCTGCATCGTCATTGATGGCTATGGCAAGACCAATGTGCCGGGCCTTTATGCCATCGGCGATGTTGCCGGTCCGCCAATGCTGGCCCATAAGGCCGAGCATGAAGGCGTGGTCTGCATCGAAAAGATCGCCGGTCTGCCGCATGTCCATCCCATGAACAAGTCTCTGATTCCTGGCTGCACCTATTGCAATCCGCAGGTCGCCTCGGTTGGTCTCACGGAAGCCAAGGCGAAGGAACAGGGCCGCGAGATCCGCGTCGGTCGCTACAATTTCAACGCCAATGGCAAGGCCATCGCGCTTGGTGAAGACAATGGCATGATCAAGACGATCTTCGACAAGAAGACCGGCGAATTGATCGGTGCGCATATGGTCGGCGCGGAAGTGACCGAGCTGATCCAGGGCTTCGTGGTCGCCATGAACCTGGAGACGACAGAAGAAGAGCTGATGCACACCATCTTCCCGCATCCGACACTGTCGGAAATGATGAAGGAAAGCGTGCTTGATGCCTATGGCAAGGTGCTGAACGCCTGACCCGTCGGACAGTGACATTGCGAGACATTGCCCGGCTCGCTATATAGGGGCGGGCAACAGAGGATAGACGATGGAAAATGTGGGCTGGTTGACGGCGATCTTCGTGGGTGGTCTGGCCGGATGGCTGGCAGGCAAGTTGATGGACATGCGCTTCGGCATTTTCATGAACATCGTCATCGGCATTATCGGCTCGGTCATCGCCAATGCTATTTTCCGGCGCTTTGACATTTTCGTCGCCAGCGACTGGGTTGGCTATCTGATCACCAGCTTTATCGGCGCCTGTATTCTGCTGTTCGTCGCCAAGCTGGTGCGGAAATAAAGACTTTTAAAACCGCTCATCGGCGGCAAAGGAAACACGATGGTTACCATCCTCGATAGAACCAAGCCGGACGACAAGCGCATCCGCCACCCGGAGAAGGCTCACAAGCCGGATACGGAAGTGCTGCGCAAGCCGGAATGGATCAGGGTGAAAGCTCCGACCTCCAAGGGCTATCAGGAAACCCGCGAACTGGTGCGTTCCCACAAGCTGGTCACCGTCTGCGAAGAAGCGGGCTGCCCGAATATCGGCGAGTGCTGGGAAAAGAAGCACGCCACCTTCATGATCATGGGTGAGATTTGCACCCGCGCCTGCGCCTTCTGCAATGTGGCGACCGGCAAGCCGAATGCGCTTGACCGCGAAGAGCCTGCCAATGTGGCCAAGGCCGTGCGCCAAATGGGCCTGTCGCATGTGGTCATCACGTCCGTGGACCGCGATGACCTGGCCGATGGCGGCGCCGAGCATTTCGAACAGGTGATCTGGGCCATCCGCGAGGCTTCGCCCGCCACGACCATCGAAATCCTGACGCCGGACTTTTTGAAAAAGCCCGGTGCGCTGGAGCGTGTCGTTGCCGCCAAGCCCGACGTCTTCAACCACAATATGGAAACCGTTCCGGGCAATTACCTCACGGTCCGTCCGGGCGCCCGTTATTTCCACTCTGTCCGGTTGTTGCAGCGGGTCAAGGAACTCGACCCGACAATGTTTACCAAATCCGGCATCATGGTTGGTCTTGGCGAAGAGCGTAACGAAGTGTTGCAATTGATGGACGACTTGCGCACTGCGGATGTGGATTTTCTGACCATAGGCCAATATCTCCAGCCGACCCGTAAGCACCACAAGGTGGAACGCTTCGTGACGCCGGAAGAATTCAAGTCCTATGAGGATATTGCCTATACCAAGGGCTTCCTGATGGTCGCCTCCAGCCCGCTCACCCGCTCCTCTCACCATGCCGGCGACGATTTTGCCCGGTTGAAGGCCAACCGCGAAAAGAAGCTGCTGGCGGCAGCGGAGTAGATTTCCGCTACATGATGCTTGCCGAGATTGGAGCCCGTCGCCTATAAGCGTCGGGCTTTAAAGTTTGCAGGTGATGCATGGCACGATATATCGACAAGCTTGACGATGCGGCAGCACTGTTGAACTCGGCCAAGCGCATCTGCGTGGTCGGCTGCTCCGGCAGCGGCAAGAGTACACTATCGCAAATTCTGTGCGAGCGGCTGGGCCTCGACTACATCTCCATGGATCGCGACGTCTTCTGGCTACCCGGCTGGAAGCTGAGGCCAAGGCCGGAAGCGCTTGAGTTGATGCATCAGTTCGTGGCCGGTGAGAGGTGGATTATCGACGGCAACAGCCCCGGCAGCCTGCCAGCCAGGCTGGCGCGCGCCGACATGGTGATCTGGATGCGCCCGCCGCGCCACCTATCGATCTACGGTGTTCTGTCGCGTTGGCTGAAACATCGCGGAACGGTCAGGCCAGAGATGGCGCCGGGATGTCCTGAAAAGATCGATTGGCCCTTTCTTCAATATGTCTGGAATTTCGAGGCGAAAGAAGTGCCGCAGTTTCAGGCGCAGTTTGAAAATGCGCGGGCCGACCTTCCGGTTGTCGTTCTCAGGTCGCACCGGCAGACCAATGAGTTTCTAGCGGCTTTAGGCGGGTGCCAGCGGAGGTAGACATGGTGCGTTACGTGGAGATGTCCGCCGCCGCCGGTCTTCTTGGCCGCAGTAACAGGATCATGGTTGTTGGTTGTTCGGGAGGTGGTAAGACCACCTTGTCGCAAAAACTCGCGTCTCGCTTTGGGCTCGACTATCAGTCGATCGATCGGGATGTCCGTTGGCTTCCCGGCTGGCAGCAAAGAGATAAGCACGCTCAGCGAGACATTGTTGTTGAACTGGTCTCACATGAACGCTGGGTGATGGACGGAAGCAATCCCTCGACCTTTGATTTGCGACTGCCTCGAACAGACTTGGTGATCTGGGTGAAAATGTCTCGACTGGCCTGCCTTCGAGGCATCGCTGGACGGGTGTTACGCAATTATGGAAAAGTGCGCGTTGCCATGGCCGAAGGCTGCAAGGAGCCGTTGCCTGATCGGGAATTCCTTTCTTACATCTGGAATTTCGAGCGCAAGCACGCACCGATCTTCATCCGCAATTTCGACCTTCACGGCCCGGACGTTCCAGTTCTGGTGCTGAAATCCCGCCGAGAGGTCGCGCGTTTTCTCGACCTCGTCGGCGCTTCGGGGTAGGGCGCTTCCCGCTTTATGCCGCGAAAGCTGCCGCCGGTTGCCTGCGGCTGGAAAGCACCAGCAGCGTCACGGCGGAAACGGCGGAGGCTCCCATGATATACCATGCCACGGAAGCAGCGCTGCCAGTGGTGGCCACCAGCCAGGAGGTGATGATCGGGGTCATCGCGCTGCCCAGCACGCCGGCCAGCATGTAGCAGATCGACAGGCCGGTATAGCGCACGCCGGTCTCGAACAGTTCTGACAGAAAGGTGGCAATCGGTCCGAAATTGGCAGCAAAAGCTGTCATCATCAGCAGGAATCCGAGAAGCACGCACGGCAAGCCGCCGTGGTCCATCAGCCAGAACATTGGGAAAGCAAACAGGATTTCCGCAAAAATGCCGGCCAGAATAACGTTTCGGCGACCGACCCGGTCCGAAAGCGCGCCAAACACCGGCAGAAGCACAACGCAGACCGCGCAGGCGATCAGGATCATCGCCAAGACCTGCTGTTTGGGAAAATGCAGCGTCTGCGTGCCATAGGACAGGCCGAATACCGCAATCAGATTGAAAGACGAGCCGATGGACAGGGTGGCAAAGCCGCCAAGCAGAACCTTTGCCCAATGCCGCCGCATGAGATCGGCGAGTGGCATTCGTTGCGTCTCTGCCTTTTGCCTGTGGCGGGCGAATGCTGGTGTTTCGCTCACCGACATGCGCACATAGAAGCCGATGGCGAAGAGCACGATGCTGATCAGAAACGCCACCCGCCAACCCCAGAGCAGGAAGCTCTGATCCGAGAGGGCCGAGGATAACACCAGGAAGGCGGAATTGGCCAGAAACGTACCAGCGGGAACACCGATCTGCACCCAGGACCCGTAAAGCCCGCGCTTGTTTTGCGGAGCATGTTCCACCGCCAGAAGCACGGCCCCGCCCCATTCGCCGCCCAGCGCCAGCCCTTGCAAAAGCCGCAGCACGACGAGGAGGATAGGTGCCCATACTCCGAGTGTTTCATAGCCGGGCAGCAGGCCGATGGCGAATGTGGCAATACCCATCAGGCTCAGCGACAACATCAATGTCGATTTTCGTCCCATCCTGTCGCCGAAATGGCCGAAAAGGGCTGCGCCCACCATACGCGACAGATAGGCGGAGGCGAAAGTGCTGAACGCCAGCAGCGTACCCACCAGCGGATCGACGCTGGGAAAGAAAACCTTGTTGAACACCAGAGCCGAAGCGGTGGCGAAAATGAACAGATCATACCACTCGATTGTGGTGCCGATCACGCTGGCCAGCATGACCCTGCGTAGTTCTTTGCCCTGGAGAGGTTTAGGGGTGGCTATATTGTCGTTGGTCGAGGGAGCGGCCATTGGCGGTTCCTTGCTAAAATAATTCGATTCTAAAACAGCTTAGTGACATCGTGACTTTCAATAACGGAAGGCTAGCACCTCCGGAGAGACCTTGCCACCAATCGGAAATTTCGGCCTCAATTCGTCGTGAATTTTTATCAGGATGGTAGATCCCACTGCGGTTTTGAGGAATTTCCTTGTAAATTTCTCAAACCACAGGAGCGACTTCTTGATCTTGCCGTTGCGCAGGATTAAGTGCGGCTTATGCCGAAGTTTGAAACCCGCCGTATTGTCCAGCACTCAGCCGATCGCATGTATGAGCTCGTCGCCGATGTCGAGCGCTATCCCGAATTCGTGCCGCTTTGTGAGGAGCTTGCCGTGCAATCGCGCAAGGAGCGCGACGGCAAGACTTTGCTGATCGCCAATATGACCGTGGGCTACAAGGCGATCCGCGAGACCTTCGTTTCGCAAGTCCTGCTGAAGCCGGACGAGCGGGCCATTGATGTCAAATATCTGGAAGGCCCGTTCAAATATCTCGACAATCGCTGGCGTTTTGAAGACCTCGGCGACGGCACTTGCGCGGTGAATTTCTACATCGATTACGAGTTCAAAAGCATGATTCTCGGAGCCCTGATGGGCTCGATGTTTGATCGGGCATTCCGGATGTTTTCCGAGGCGTTCGAGACCAGGGCCAATAAGGTTTATGGGACCGCTTAAAGCGCCGGTCGATTAAGCAATTTCGCCCAACATGGCGAGCGCAGTGCGAATAGTTGCCAGCCGTATGCCTTCACGCCCAAGGTCGCCATAACGCATTGCGTGAAGCAGGATTGCGCCGGATCGGCTGGCCGATGCCAGATGCACCAGCCCCACCGGCTTCTCATCGCTGCCACCGCCCGGCCCGGCGATACCGGTCACCGCAACCGAAATGGAGGCGCCGGAGCGGTAGAGGGCGCCGTGGGCCATGGCCAGCGCCGTTTGGCGCGATACGGCACCATAGGCTTCCAGCGTCAGCGATGGCACGCCCAGCATGTCCATTTTCGCCTGGTTGGAATAGGTGACGTAGCCGCGATCCACCACGGCGGATGATCCGGCGATTTCAGTCAGCAGGCCAGCGATCAGCCCGCCGGTGCAGGATTCGGCGGTGGCGATGGTCAGGCCGCGTCTGGTGAAGTCTTCAATGATGGTCCGGGCAGCCTTTTCCAGATCGTCGGGAAACAGGCTCATTGCGGCTTTCCCTGGAAAACCACAGTCGCAGTGGCAATTGCCGCAATGCCTTCGCCCCGACCGACAAAGCCGATTTTCTCGTTGGTCGTGGCTTTGACCGAGCAGCGGTCCAGCGCAATGCCGAGAATCTCCGAGAGTTTTTCGCGCATGATCTGGCGATGTGGGCCGATTTTCGGTGCTTCAGCGATCAGCGAAATATCGGCATTCATAATCGTGCCGCCCGCTTCGCGCACGATGTTTGCGGCATGTTCCAGGAAGATCCGGGACGCGGCGCCGCGCCATTGCGGATCTGACGGCGGGAAGTGGTCGCCGATATCGCCAGCCCCGCAGGTGGCCAGCAGCGCATCGGTCAGGGCATGCAAGGCGACATCGGCGTCGGAATGGCCGCTCAAGGCCTGGTCATGGGCGATGAAAATGCCGCAGAGCGTTACACCATCGCCCGGCACGAGTTGGTGGACATCATAGCCATTGCCGGTGCGCACATCGGGCAAAGCGTTATGAGAGAGGCGGGCATCAGCCATTTCAAGATCCCGTTTCACGGTCAGTTTCAAGTTGTCAGGCGAGCCTTCCACCAGGTGGACAGTCAGTCCTGCCCATTCGGCGATGGCGGCGTCATCGGTAAAATCGTCCCGCCCGGCGCTTACGGCGTTTTCATGGGCAGTCGTTATCTTGCCATAGAGGAAGCTCTGCGGTGTCTGAGCCGCAAAAAGCCCGCTGCGCGCCACAGTATCAACGACTCGCGCGTTCTCATCGCCGCGTTTGAGCGTATCGGCCACCGGGATGGCGGGCAAGACGGCATCGGCACCGTCGTCAAGCCGGGCGATAATCCGTTGCAGCATCGGCTGATCGAAAAATGGACGAACCGCGTCATGGATCAGCACATAATCCGGCTTTTGATCCCGCAAGGCTTTCAAGCCAGCCAGAACCGATTGCTGCCGGGTTTTGCCGCCGTGGGTGATGATCAGCGAGGCAGCGAGTTGTGGATAGGGGGCGAGAGCCTTGGTCAGCAAAGCCTCGTCATCGGGATGAATGACGACGATCAGCGCTGCCTGCGGGAGAAAATCTGCGAAGCCTTGCAGGCTATGGACAATCACCGGCTTGCCGCCAATCTTCCGATATTGCTTCGGTCCCTCGCTGGAGGCGCCAGCGCGCTCTCCCCGGCCTGCCGCGACCAATATCACCGCTGTTGACCTTGCCCCGTCCGCTTGAATATGCACCATGTCATTCCAGTGTTTGAAACAGATTTCCGCCTGTCTATCGGTGCGGTTAAAAGTTTTCCAGCATTTGCCCGAAAAATTGTCGGTATCGCTTGGAAAGAGCTTGGCAATGATCTTTTTTATGTCTAAAAATCGGGCAAATTAGTATCTTGCCCGAAAGTTAGACAATTGCCGCAGCCGGATCTCCAGACAGGGTTTAGCATTGCCTCGGTTGCTATTCGCAACCGCGTTGTGCTCGCGCCGATGTCCGGCGTCACCGACCTGCCGTTTCGGCAATTGGCCTTTCGCCATGGGGCAGGGCTGGTGGTGACGGAAATGGTTGCCAGTCGCGAGCTGGTGTTCAATGCGGCGGAAAGCTGGTCGCGGCTGAAAGGTGCGGGCTTGACGCCGCACATGGTGCAGTTGGCCGGGCGCGATCCGCATTGGATGGCGGAGGCCGCGAAAATTGCCGAGGCCAATGGCGCCGATATTATCGACATCAATATGGGGTGTCCCGCTAAAAAAGTCATCGGCGGCTATGCCGGATCGGCGCTGATGCGCGAGCCGGAGATTGCGCTGGCGATGATCGAGGCGACAGTCAAGGCCGTTTCAGTCCCCGTCACCGTGAAGATGCGGCTTGGCTGGGATTCCGATTCGATCAACGCGCCGGACCTGTCGCGCCGTGCGCAGGATGCCGGTGTGCAGGCGATCACAGTGCATGGCCGCACTCGCATGCAGTTTTACGAAGGCCGGGCCGATTGGGATGCGATTGCCGCCGTGCGTGAGGCGATTTCCATTCCGCTGATTGCCAATGGTGATATCGACACACTTGATGATGCGCAGGAGATCCTGCGCCGGTCTGGCGCCGATGCGCTGATGCTGGGGCGGGCCTGCCAAGGCCGTCCTTGGCATGCGGGCGTGCTGGCTGGTCATGCGCCACCAAGCGCGGATGAAATTCCGGCGATTGCCGTCGCCCATTACCGCGCCATGCTGGATCATTACGGCGCGCATGTCGGCGTTCGACATGCGCGCAAACATGTCGGCTGGTATCTGGAGCGGCATGGTGTGCAGCTTGATCCTGCCGAAAAGACTGCGCTGATGACATCGAAAGATCCCGACCATGTCGCCGACCGCCTGTTTGCGGCGTTGGCTGGTGCGGCACCAAGACCGCTTGAGGAGGCCGCATGAGCAGTGATATGAAACCCGGCGATGGCTCGGGAGCTGGCCCAGCGGCTGGAAATGTGTTGGCGATGGCCGTGCTCAACGCCATCCAGAACCCGGTGGTCATGGTCAATGGCGAGGGACATATCGTTTTTGCCAATTGGGAGGCAGAGGCGTTTTTCGGCGCCAGCGCCAGCCATCTCGCCCGTCACAAGATTTCCACCTTCATTCCGTTCGGCAGTCCGTTGCTGGAATTGATCGATCAGGTGCGGGAGCGGCGGGCACCGGTCAATGAATACCGTGTCGATCTCAGTTCCCCCCGGCTTGGCCAGGATAAGCTGGTGGATCTCTACGTTGCACCGGTCACTGTCGAGCCGGGCGCTGTTGTGGTGGTGTTTCAGGAACGCTCGATGGCCGACAAGATCGATCGCCAGCTCACCCACCGTGCCGCCGCCCGCTCCGTTACCGGTCTTGCCTCTATGCTTGCCCATGAAATCAAGAACCCGCTGTCTGGCATTCGTGGGGCTGCGCAATTGCTGGAAAGCTCCGTGCCTCCAGAAGATCGCAGCCTGACGCGGCTGATCTGCGATGAGACCGACCGGATCGTCTCGCTGGTCGACCGTATGGAGATCTTTTCCGACGAGCGTCCCGTGGACCGCACCTCGATCAATATCCATTCGGTGCTGGACCATGTGAAGGCCATCGCCCAAGCGGGCTTTGCCCGGCATTTGAAGATCACCGAGAGCTACGATCCATCGCTGCCGCCGGTGTTTGCCAACCGGGATCAACTGGTGCAGGTGTTTTTGAACCTGATCAAGAATGCTGCCGAGGCGGTCGGCGACCGGGCCGATGGCGAAATCCAGCTGACCACAGCCTATCGCCCCGGCATAAGGCTGTCGGTTGCCGGATCGCGGGAAAAGATCTCGCTGCCGCTGGAATTCTGCGTTGCCGATAATGGTCCTGGAGTGCCATCCGACCTTCTGCCGCATCTGTTTGATCCGTTCATTACCACCAAGACCAACGGATCCGGCCTGGGCCTTGCGCTGGTGGCCAAGATCATTGGCGGCCATGGCGGCATTGTCGAATGCGACAGTCAGGGCAACCGGACACTATTCCGCGTGTTGATGCCGGTTTCCAAGGAAACGGTTGATGAAGACACTCCCTTTGCGAAATCCGTGGGAAGATCAAGATGACAGCCACTATCCTTGTTGCCGATGACGATGCTGCGATCCGCACCGTTTTGAACCAGGCGCTGAGCCGCGCCGGTTACGATGTCCGCATCACGTCAAATGCTGCGACCCTGTGGCGCTGGATTTCAGCCGGCGAGGGCGATCTTGTCGTCACCGACGTGGTCATGCCGGACGAAAACGCCTTCGATCTCCTGCCGCGCATCAAGAAGGCCCGGCCAGACCTGCCCGTTTTGGTGATGAGCGCCCAGAACACCTTTATGACCGCCATCCGCGCTTCGGAAAAGGGCGCCTATGACTATCTGCCCAAGCCCTTCGACCTGACCGAACTGATCGCCATTATCGGCCGAGCCTTGGCCGAGCCGAAGAAAAAGCCGGCGCGGCTGGGCGATGACATGCAGGACGGCATGCCGCTGGTTGGCCGTTCCGCCGCCATGCAGGAAATCTATCGGGTTCTGGCCCGGCTGATGCAGACCGATCTGACGCTGATGATCACTGGCGAATCCGGCACGGGAAAGGAATTGGTCGCCAAGGCGCTGCATGATTACGGCAAACGCCGTAATGGTCCCTTCGTGGCGATCAACATGGCGGCCATTCCGCGTGACCTGATCGAATCAGAGCTGTTCGGTCACGAAAAGGGTGCGTTTACCGGCGCGCAGAACCGCTCAACCGGGCGTTTCGAGCAGGCCGAGGGCGGTACGCTGTTTTTGGATGAGATCGGCGATATGCCGATGGATGCCCAGACGAGGCTCCTGCGTGTTCTACAGCAGGGTGAATATACCACTGTTGGCGGGCGCACGCCGATCCGCACCGATGTGCGCATTGTCGCCGCCACCAACAAGGACCTGAAACAGTCGATCAATCAGGGCCTGTTTCGCGAAGACCTCTACTATCGCCTTAACGTCGTGCCGCTGCGCCTGCCGCCATTGCGTGACCGGGCCGAGGATATTGCCGATCTGGTGCGCCATTTCATCCAGCAGGGCGAGAAGGAAGGTCTGGACGCCAAGCGATTCGAGCAGGAAGCGCTCGAAGTGATGAAATCCTATGCCTGGCCCGGCAATGTTCGTGAGCTGGAGAACTTGGTGCGCCGGTTGATGGCGCTTTATCCACAGGATGTTATCACCCGCGAAATCATTGAGCAGGAACTGCGTTCCGACATTACCGACAGCCCGCTGACCAAGGGTGGTTCGGGCGGCGGTCATATGACCATTGCCCAGGCTGTCGAAGAAAATATGCGCAGCTACTTTGCTTCATTTGGCGATAACCTGCCGCCGCCCGGCCTTTACGACCGGGTTTTGACCGAAATGGAATATCCGCTGATCCTGGCGGCCTTGACCGCCACCCGTGGAAACCAGATCAAGGCCGCCGACCTTTTGGGTTTGAACCGAAATACGCTGCGCAAGAAAATCCGCGAATTGGGTGTTTCGGTTTACAGAAGCTCGCGTAGTGCTTGACATTCGCCTGACAAGCGTTGCAATTTCGCCACAATGCGTTGCTCAATAGCAACGGTGGAGAGCTTTAACGGTAAGGCTTCGTTTCGTGATCCTGCCTCTTCGGTCGTGGGATACGGTTCTTTTTGCATCCCGTATCGTCAGGGTGCAGCAGAGACTTAGTTCGCCGATAAGGCATCTCATCTTTCCGTTTGCGGAGACGAGACTGGATGAAAACGCGGCGGCCTGCGGGGCAGACCGAAGAGGAAGCAGCATTGACGCTGCTGCAGGAGCGCAAGTCCTCCTTTGCCTTGCCGGGCCTTATTCTGGCCGGGGGCGCGTTGGCCTGCGCCATGTTCACCCTGCCGGTCCTGCTTGGCCTCACCCCGATTGCGCCGACCTCGAATGTGCTGATCGGCTCTGTCGTCATCAATACGCTTTTCGTGCTTGGCCTGCTGTTCCTGATAGGTCGGGAAGTCAGCCGTCTCGTCAAGGCGCGGCGCCGGGGACGGGCGGCGGCCCGGCTGCATGTGCGCATCGTCGTGCTGTTTTCGATTGTGGCGATTACGCCAGCAATCCTGGTGGCGATTTTCGCCAGTATTACCCTCAATGTCGGCCTGGATCGGTGGTTTTCCATCCGCACCCAGAGCATCATCAATTCATCGATGAATGTGGCCCAGGCTTATATGCTGGAAAATGCCAGCTATTTGCAGGGCCAGACGATTTCCATGGCGACGGATCTGGAGCGAAACAGGCCGTTATTCTTCCTCGACCGCACCGGTTTTATCGAGTTGATGACCCGTCAGGCCAAGGGACGCGGACTGTTGGGTGCCTTTCTGGTCCGCAAGGACGGCACGCCCATCATTCAGGCGGATATTTCGACAGAAAAGCCGCTGCCCGCTATTCCCCAGGATGCGTTGGACAAGGCCGCCGCCGGCCAGCCGACGCTGATCCCACCGGGTGTCACCAATCTGGTCGGCGGGATCATCAAGATGGATTCGCTGAGCGGTGCCTATCTCTACACGATCCGTGCCGTTGATCCGAAGGTCATGCGGGCAATGCGTGAGATGGAGGACAATACCGCCGAATATAAATCGATGGAGGCGGGACGCACCACGCTGCAAATCGCCTTTGCCGTCCTCTATCTTGGCTTCGCGCTGATCGTGCTGCTGGCTGCCATCTGGACTGCGATTGCCGTTGCCGACCGCATCGTTCGGCCGATTCGGCTGTTGATTGGCGCTGCCGATAATGTCGCGTCAGGCAATATGAATGTCGTGGTGCCGGTCAGGGTTGCCGATGGCGATGTGGGCAGCCTGTCGCGCACCTTCAACAAGATGATTTCCCAGATCCGCACCCAGCGCGATGAAATTCTGGAGGCCAAGGACGAGGTCGATGACCGTCGCCGCTTCATCGAAGCGGTGCTGTCGGGCGTGACAGCAGCGGTGATCGGCGTCGAGGATGATGGTCGGATCACCATCGTCAATCCTTCGGCGGAACTGTTTCTGGCGCGCGGCGCCGAGGAATTGCTGGGCGAGAAGCTTGAAACGGTTGCCCCGGAGATCAACACGGTGTTTGCCGAAGCCGGGCTTCGCCATCGCGGTGATTTCCGCAAGCAGATTAATCTGGTGCGCAGCGGTAAAGAGCGGACCCTGTCGGTGCAGGTGACACGCGAGGAAACCCGCAACGCCACCGAATCCTATGTGATCACGCTGGATGACATCACAGATCTGGTGATTGCCCAGCGCTCCACGGCCTGGGCCGATGTGGCACGAAGGATTGCCCATGAAATCAAGAACCCGCTGACCCCGATCCAGCTCTCGGCAGAGCGATTGAAGCGCCGCTTCGGCAAGCAGATCGCCAGCGAGGACCGTCAGGTCTTTGACCAGTGCACCGATACGATAGTGCGTCAGGTCGAGGATATCGGCCGGATGGTCGATGAGTTCTCGTCCTTTGCCCGGATGCCGAAGCCGACCAAGCAGCCTGCCGATCTGCGCGACGTCTTGAAGGACGCAATCTTCCTGCGGGAAATGGGTCATAGCGATTGTGAATTCATTCGCGACGTTGGCGAGTTTCCACTCGAAGGTTCGTTCGATGCCCGCATGCTGGCCCAGGCCTTCGGCAATCTGATCAAGAATGCGGTGGAAGCAATCGAGGCTGTTCCCTCCGATGCTGAAAAACTGCCGGGCCGGGTGTGGATCAGGGCGACAACGGACGAAGGGCGTGACGGTTTCGTGGTGGATATCATTGACAATGGCAAGGGACTGCCGGTCGATAATCGCCATCGCATTCTGGAGCCCTATATGACGATGCGGGAGAAGGGCACGGGCCTCGGCCTCGCCATCGTCAAGAAAATCATTGAAGAGCATGGCGGTCAGCTTGAATTGCATGATGCGCCGGCAGAATTCGACGGTGGACGTGGCGCGATGATCCGCGTTGTGCTGCCGCGACAAGCCGGGGCAGCCTCTGCCGCCACTGAAGAACATGATAAGGAAGCAGCTTATGGCCTCTGACATCCTGGTGGTTGACGACGAGGAAGATATTCGCGAGATCGTCTCCGGCATCTTGAGCGACGAAGGGCACGAAACCCGCACGGCACATGATGCCGACAGCGCGCTTGCGGCGATTTCCGACCGGGCGCCCCGGCTGATTTTCCTCGATATCTGGATGCATGGCAGCCGGTTGGACGGGCTGGCATTGCTGGACGAAATCAAGGCCCGGCATCCTGACCTGCCGGTGGTGATGATTTCGGGGCATGGCAATGTCGAAACGGCGGTGTCGGCCATCAAGCGCGGCGCGTTCGACTTCATCGAAAAGCCGTTCAAGGCCGACCGTTTGATCCTGATTGCCGAGCGGGCGCTGGAAAATTCCAAGCTGAAACGTGAAGTGACTGAATTGAAACGGCGCACCGGCGATGCCAACGAGTTGATCGGCAGTTCGGTGGCGGTATCGCAACTGCGCCAGACCATCGAGAAGGTCGCGCCTACCAATAGCCGGATCATGATCGTCGGCCCGTCCGGCAGCGGCAAGGAACTGGTGGCGCGGATGATCCACAAGCGCTCGGCCCGCGCCGCCGGACCGTTCGTGACATTGAATGCCGCAGCCATCACCCCCGACCGCATGGAAGTGGCGCTGTTCGGGACCGAAGGTGGTCCCGGCCAGTCTCGTCGCATTGGCGCGCTGGAAGAGGCGCATCGCGGTATCCTCTATCTGGATGAAGTCGGCGAAATGCCGCGCGAGACCCAGAACAAGATCCTGCGGGTGCTGGTCGATCAGCAATTCGAGCGCGTCGGCGGTTCCAAGCGGGTCAAGGTCGATGTGCGGATCATTTCCTCCAGCGCGTATAATCTCGAAAGTCTGATTGCCGAAGGCCGGTTCCGTGAGGATCTGTTTCATCGCCTGGCGGTGGTGCCGGTGCGGGTGCCGCCGCTGGCGGAGCGGCGCGAAGATATTCCCTTCCTCGTTGATATGCTGATGCGCCATATCGCCGAACAGGCCGGTATTCGCCAGCGCAAGATCGGTGAGGACGCGATGGCGGTGTTGCAGGCCCATGACTGGCCGGGCAATATCCGCCAATTGCGCAACAATATCGAGCGGCTGTTGATCCTGACCCAGAACGATGGGGCGGATGTGCCGATCAACGCGGAAATGCTGCCGACGGATCTTGGCGAAATGCTGCCGAAAGTCTCCGGTCGCAGCGATTACCAGATCATGACCTTGCCGCTGCGCGAAGCCCGCGAAATGTTTGAACGCGATTATCTGATCGCCCAGATCAACCGCTTTGGCGGCAATATCTCCCGGACTGCGGAATTTGTTGGCATGGAGCGATCGGCGCTGCACCGGAAGTTGAAGTCGCTTGGCGTTTGATCTGGTTTGGGCGTTGGCTGGCAAGAGAATCCATTGCAATTCGACAATGAATTTGCTTGGGGTTTCCCGATTGCGGAACCACTTCCGATTTGATACCAAACAAGACTGATGGGCATTTGGGGAAGCCTGTCCAAAAAAATTAGAAAATTGCAACCGGCACCCCCGACCGGCAAGATAGAAAGAAGCGGCGCCATGGCGGAACGTTCTCAGAATTTGCAGGACCTATTTCTCAATACGGTTCGCAAGCAGAAGATTTCCCTCACTATTTTTCTGATCAACGGCGTGAAGCTGACCGGCGTCGTCACCTCGTTCGATAATTTCTGCGTGCTGTTGCGTCGCGATGGGCATTCCCAGCTCGTCTACAAGCACGCCATTTCGACCATCATGCCGGGCCAGCCCATGCAGATGTTCGAAAGCGAAGAAGCCGCATCATAAATTCGACAAGACTTCCTGCCGGAACAGAATGGGTTGATTTCCGTTGGACAGGCGGAACAATCCATTTTTGGCGTTTAACAACAGGACAACGGCTATAGCCAATCGAGACACCACATCCGATAGCATTATTCCCGAACAGGAAATGCACCGCGACGACATGCGCGCCGTGGTTCTTGTTCCGGTGTTGAAGCAGGCCCGATCCACTGAAAAGGCCTCGGCTGAGCATGGTCCGACCACGACCCGCAGCCACGAGAGCCGATTGGAAGAGGCCATGGGCCTTGCGCGCGCCATTGATCTCACAATCGTGCAGGGCTTGATCGTTGCCGTCAACCAGCCGCGTCCGGCGACCCTGATTGGCAGTGGCAAGATCGAGGAAATCAAGGCACTGCTCGATAGCCATGATGCCGGTCTGGTCATTGTCGACCATCCGCTGACGCCGGTGCAGCAGCGCAATCTGGAAAAGCAATGGAATGCCAAGGTCATCGATCGCACGGGTCTGATCCTGGAAATCTTCGGCCGCCGCGCCTCCACCAAGGAAGGCACGTTGCAGGTCGATCTCGCCCATCTGAATTACCAGAAGGGCCGTCTGGTGCGCAGCTGGACCCACTTGGAGCGTCAGCGCGGCGGTGCGGGCTTCATGGGCGGTCCGGGCGAAACCCAGATCGAGGCCGACCGGCGGATGTTGCAGGACCGCATCGTGCGGCTGGAACGCGAACTGGAGCAAGTTGTTCGCACCCGCCAATTGCACCGCGCCAAGCGTCGCAAGGTGCCACATCCGATCGTTGCGCTTGTTGGCTATACCAATGCCGGAAAATCGACGCTGTTCAACCGGATCACCGGGGCAGGCGTGTTGGCCGAGGATATGCTGTTTGCCACGCTGGACCCGACGCTGCGCCGCATGAAATTGCCACAAGGCCGCACCGTCATTCTCTCGGATACGGTTGGCTTCATCTCTGATCTGCCGACCCATCTGGTCGCAGCCTTTCGCGCTACGCTTGAAGAAGTGCTGGAAGCGGACTTGATCCTGCATGTGCGTGACATGGCCGACCCGGATAACGGTGCGCAGGCAGGCGACGTTTTGCGGATTCTCTCCGACCTTGGCATCGATGAAAAAGAGCGTGACGAACGCATCATCGAGGTCTGGAACAAGATCGATCGGCTGGAGCCGGAAGCGCATCAGGCTATCGCGGAAAAGGCAACTGGCCGGAAAAACGTGATGGCTGTTTCTGCCGTCACGGGCGAAGGGGTCGATGCCCTGATGGCCGAAATCGCAGAGCGGCTTTCTGGCGTGGTGACGGAAACCACGGTGATTTTGCCGCCAGACAAGCTCTCCCTGATCTCCTGGGTCTATGAGAACACCATGGTGGACAGCCGCGAGGACCGGGACGATGGTTCTGTTTCCCTCGATTTACGCCTGTCAGAGCAACAGGCCAGTGCGTTGGAGCGCAAGCTTGGCCTGATCCAGCCGGTTCGCAGCGAGGATTGGGACTGAATAGCGCAACTGATCTGTGGATCTATTCTCCAATCAGGCTTTTCAGATCAGCGTCCCCCGCATAGCGATCAAAGATCTTCATGGCGCGGTCGCGGATGGGTGCGGGTATGATTTTTGCCCGATACGGGAGACTTTTGTCGGCCATTATGGTGTTGGTAGCTTTCTCATCAGCCAGCGCCTGGGCAATGGCCGTGGCGTCAGCCTGATGACTACCAATGAAATCGGCAATTTTCTCGGCCAGAGGGTGCGCATCTCCGAGAATATCCTTTTCATAGGAAATCCAGAGCGGCTTCACCTGTCCACTCGCTTCGCATTTTTGCCAACTGGCGACAAATTGCGCGTACCAGACGGCTTGCGCGTCTACCAGTAGATCCAGGCGTTTCTCCAGGGGTAGATCCTGATAGCAGGCGGGCAGTCCATCGTCGAAGAAGCATTCACCCATGCTGTTCTGCAAGCCCCTTGCTTGCATCAGCGCGTCATCCGTGCAGATCAGGGAAACGAAGAAGTTGCGGATGGTAACGATGGGCTTGATGCCATAGAGCGCCATTTGTCGGGCAGCATAGGGTGTGCAAAGCACCGGATGCTCTGCCACATATCCGACACCGTCCAGCCCGTTGCGCTGCAAGGCCAGTTCGTCCAGCTCTTTTGAGCTGAGATTGGCTCCAAACAGGGAGGCCGAATAATCCGAATAGGCCATGGTGACGAGATTGGCTGAGCGCAGCCCGAGCGTCTTGCGCAGAGCATGTCCGGCAATGTCTGCCGATCCTGGTGTGCCAGCCAAAAGCAGGTTGAGATTTTTCGCCCGATGAGCTGTCAATCGCGCCTGAAGGACCGTCTCGGCAAACCGACCGAGGCAAAGTTTGAGGTTTTCTGCGGCATCGTTGTCGATGTCGGGCAAGAAGAACGGGTGAACATGCGACAGCGCCACCGTTGCCTCCTGGAGGTCCTGTGGCGCCAGTTGAGCAAGGAACTCCGTCCCCATCCAACATGCCGTCTGCACATCCGGGATACAGGAGAGAATCTGCATGAAATGGGCAATGTCTGCGGGCTGCGGTGCCTGTCCGGGTGGCTTGGTCTTGACGTGTACGTTCATGATGCGAGCTCCACAAGCGACTGGCCAGCTCCGAGGCAAGCGTTGTCGATATAATATTTATTAAAAATAATTATAAATGATAACTTGTGCGAGAATGGAGTGCTGCGATCACGTGGGCAATCGCATCCACCGATACGATTGCGCTTTTGAGAAAATCCCAAAAGTATTTAAAATCAGAATCGTCGCGTGTGGTCCGCGATTGGAATTTGGCTAGCCATCAGTTTTAACGCCGCGTTCCAACTGCTTTGCCGCCTGCCAGAGCTGCTCCATCCGCTCAAGGCTGGCGTCTTCCAGCGTTGATTTTTCGGTGGCCAATGATTTTTCGATATAGCCGAAGCGCCTTCTAAATTTCACATTCGTTCCCCGCAGGGCTTGCTCTGGATCGCTGCCGGTGTGTCGACCGATATTGACCAGAGCGAAAATCAGATCTCCCAACTCGTCCTTTATCTTGTCTGGCTGCGCTGTTTGGAGTGCTTCTCGCAGTTCGGCGATCTCCTCCTCGATCTTGTCGAGAATGGGTTCTGCCTCAGCCCAATCGAACCCGACCTTTGCAGCCTGTTCCTGAAGTTTGACGGCCTCCGTCAAGGCTGGAAACGTTCGCTGCACCGAGCCGAGATGACCGTCTTTAAACACGTCGGCTACACCACGCGCTGCGCGGCGTTCGGCTCGTTCCTGCTTTTCCTGTTTTTTAATCGCATCCCATTGCAGCTTGACGGCGTCAGGCGTATCCGCATCCGAGCGGGCGAACACATGCGGATGACGGCGGATCATCTTGGAGGTCACCGCCTCGACCACGTCGCCGAAGGAAAACAGACCGGCCTCCTCGGCAATTCGCGCATGAAACACCACTTGCAGCAAGAGATCACCCAGTTCTTCGCAGAGATCGTCCGGATCGTTGCGCTCGATGGCGTCCGCCACCTCATAGGCTTCTTCCAGCGTATAGGGCTTGATCGTCTCGAATGTCTGGACAATGTCCCAGGGGCAGCCGGTTTGCGGATCGCGAAGCGCCGCCATGATTTCGATCAGCCGGGCGATATCCTGTGAGGGCTGCATGGTTTTTCCTTATTCAAGAAGATCAGTTTAGCGGAATGTCGTTGCCGCTCTTGGCCGATTGATACTGGCCGGACAGATTGCCGTAGAGGCCACGGATCTTCTGGGCCTGGGTCAGCAGTTCCCCCCTGATTGCATCGTCTTCCACTTCAATCATGTCGTTGATGGCGAAACTGTGCCAGAAGGCGTTTTGTTTGCGATAGCCGCCGGGTTCCAGCCCGAACACTTCCTTCAGAATTTTCAGGTCATGGGGAATAGCAAAGGCATCGCGGCTATCCTCATGGCTGAAGAAATAATAGAAATTGTCGAAACCGGCCCAGGTGATTGCCGACATGCACATGGTGCAGGGTTCATGGGTGGAGAGAAAAATCAGCTCTGATGTCGGTGGGCGCTCGCCCAGTTCGTAAAAGCGCTTCAGCGTATGGACTTCGCCATGCCAGAGCGGGTTTTCCAGCTCGTTATTGGTTTCCGCCAGCACCAGCGATAGGTCCGATTTGCGCAAGATCGCCGCGCCGAAAATCTTGTTGCCGTCGGCCACGCCTTTTTCCGTCAGCGGTATGATGTCCTGCTCGATCACGTCAAGCAATCTGGCGGTGAGATTTTGATCGGTCATGATGGGCGGCGCTCCTTGAAATCCGTCTTGGTCGTTTCGGCAAAACCGGTGGACACTTTTGCAGGACAAACTCGCAGCGCATTTAGCGGCAAGCAGGGGCCAAGGGAAAGCCTTACTCTGCGTATTGATTGAAAATTGCCGGGGTGGGTTGGTTTTGCTCTTATCTTCAAATGCGTTAGGATAGAAATATCGATGCTGTCGGGAAGGCAGATTCGTGTTTCTTCATAACAGCGTTGTTTTCCCGGATAATGGCGAGATAACAAGGAATGGGTCTTTGAGCATCGAGTCTGACAAGCTGGCGGTTTTTCCGGCGTTTTTTCGCGTTTCCGGCGCGAAATTGGCTGTGTTTGGCGATGGCGACGAGGCGTTTGCCAAGGCCAGACTGATCGCCAATACATCTGCGACCATCATTGCCTTTACCCAGGATCCGGAGCCTGCTTACGCAGCCTTTCTGAAGCGTAAATCCATTGAGATCGATCCATCGCCGTTTTCTCCTGATCTGTTGACGGGGATGAAAATGGTTTTTGCCGCGACCGGTGATGGCGCGGCGGATCGGATGATTGTTGACGCGGCACGGCTGCAAAAAATACCTGCCAATGCCGTCGATCAGCCGGACTACTGCGATTTCTATACGCCAGCTCTCGTCAATCGCGCCCCGATTGCGGTGGCGATTGGCACGGAAGGCGTCGGGCCAGTGCTGGCCCAGATGATCCGCGCCGGGATCGACCGGCAATTGCCAAGGTCGCTGGGCAAGCTGGGTCGGTTGGCCAATAGCTACCGTCATGCTGTTGACCGGCTGGTGCCGCGCGGTGTGGCGCGCCGTCTGTTCTGGCGCTCTTTCTTTCAAGGCGACGTGGCGGATGCCATGGAAAGCGGCGATGTGAAGGTCGCGCGCCGCCGGGCGACAAAGCTGCTGAAGGCGGCGGCCAATACCGTGCCGGAAGGTCGGATCTTTTTGGTCGGGGCAGGGCCGGGAGCAGAAGACCTGCTGACATTGCGCGCCCACCGTTTGATGATGGAAGCCGATGCGATTGTTTACGATGCGCTTGTGCCGCAGGCCGTGGTCGATATGGGCCGGCGCGATGCGGACCGCATTCCGGTCGGCAAGCGCAAGGGCTGTCATTCCAAGTCACAGAGTGAGATCAATGATCTCCTCGTGGCACTCGGTCAGGCTGGAAAGCGCGTTGTGCGGCTGAAATCCGGTGACCCCTTGATCTTCGGTCGGGCAGGAGAGGAAATGGCGGCGCTGCGCGACGCCGGTATCGCTTATGAGATTGTTCCCGGTGTCACCTCGGCCCTGGCGGCAGCGGCCGATTTTGAATTGCCCTTGACCTTGCGAGGCGTCTCGTCCTCGCTGGTCTTTACCACCGGTCATGACCTGACCGGCGATGTGCTGCCCGATTGGGCGCGGCTGGCGCTATCAGGCGCAACCGTTGCCGTCTATATGGGGCGCACAGTGGCGGCCTCCGTGGCTGAACGGCTGATTGCCGGTGGTCTGGCGCAGGACACCACGGTTGCCGTGGTGGAAAATGCCGGGCGCGGTGACCGCAGGCTGCTGCATGGCACGCTGAGGGAATTGCCGGGTCTGGAAGCCATGACGGAATTGACCGGACCCGTGATGGTCATTATCGGCGATGCGGTGGCGGGTGCGAATTTTGAGCGGTCGATGCCGTTGGCGCAGGCGCGTCTTGCGCTGGCGAATGTCGATCAACAGCAGATGACGAGGGTTTGACAATGGCAGAGAAAGTCTTGACCGCCAACCGCTTGAGCGATGGCATCGCCGTCTGGCTCGACGCCTCCGGCCAATGGGTGGAAGACCTGCAATCGTCGCTGGTTGCCCGTCACGCCGAGGCTGTCGCGGCGCTGGAAGGCAGCGGCAAGCGGGATTTTACCAATAATCTCGTTGTTGACGTCGCCGTGGTCGATGTGGAAGAGCGGGATGGAAAGTTATGGCCGCTGCGCCTGCGTGAGCGTATCCGCGCCGCAGGCCCGACCATTCCCTATGCGGATGGGCATGGGCATGCTGATCCCGATTTTGTTGCCGTCTAAAGTTTATCAGGGAAAAGTGGGACCCGGTTTTCCCGAAAGATAAACGAAAACAAAAAAGATCTAGTGTCTGTTTGGTTCAATCTGAACCTGACCGACTCTAGAGCCTGAGGAAAGACATGTATCGTTACGATGAATTCGACCACGCCTTTGTTGCGGCCCGCGTAGACCAGTTTCGCGATCAGGTAGGTCGCCGCTTGTCTGGCGAACTGGCGGAAGATGCGTTCAAGCCGCTTCGGTTGATGAACGGCGTCTACCTGCAATTGCACGCCTATATGCTACGCGTTGCCATTCCCTATGGTACGCTGAATGCCGTGCAGATGCGAATGCTGGCCCATGTGGCGCGCAAATATGACCGTGGCTACGGCCATTTTACCACGCGGCAGAATATCCAGTATAACTGGCCGAAACTGTCGGATACGCCCGATATTCTGCAAGAACTGGCCAGCGTCGAGATGCACGCCATCCAGACCTCCGGCAACTGTATCCGCAATGTCACCGCCGACCATTTTGCCGGTGCAGCCCAGGACGAATTTGCCGATCCGCGCCCTTACGCTGAAATTCTGCGGCAATGGTCTTCGGTCCACCCGGAGTTTTCCTTCCTGCCGCGCAAGTTCAAGATTGCCGTGACTGGGGCTGAGCGCGACCGCGCCGCCATCCAGGTGCATGATATCGGCTTGCACGTGAAGAAGGATGAGAGCGGAAATCTTGGCTTTGCCGTCTATGTCGGTGGCGGTCAGGGCAGAACGCCGATGATTGCCAAGAAGATCAAGGATTTCCTGCCCGAAGAGGATATGCTGTCCTATATCACCGCCATTGTCCGGGTGTATAATCTGCATGGCCGCCGCGACAATAAATACAAGGCGCGGATCAAGATCCTCGTGCATGAAACCGGCACGGAAGAACTGACCCGCCAGATCGATGCGGAATTTGCAAATCTGAAGGACAGTGTGCTGAAACTGCCCGATGCCGATATTCGCGCCATCGAGAGTTATTTCGCCCTGCCTGATCTGGTTGAACGCCCGGAAGGCTGGGAAGTTCTGGCCAAAGCCAAGAAGGCGGATGACGGTTTTGCTACCTGGCTTGGGCAGAATGTGCAGCCGCATAAGCATCCCGATTACGGCATGGTGACGATTTCGCTGAAGCCTATCGGCGGCATCCCCGGCGATGCCAGCGATGCTCAGATGGATCTGGTGGCGGATCTGGCGGAGCGTTTTGGTTTTGACGAAATCCGCGTCAGCCATGAGCAGAACCTGATCCTGCCGCATGTGGCGATGGCCGATCTGCCAGCGCTGTATCAGGCGCTGTCCAGTGCTAATCTTGGCACGGCCAATGCAGGCCTGATTACCGATATTATTGCCTGTCCCGGGCTGGACTATTGCGCGCTGGCCAACGCCCGCGCCATTCCGGTGGCGCAGGCGATTTCCACGCGCTTCGGCTCCCAGGCCCGTCAGGCGGAAATCGGTGAGCTGAAAATCAAGATTTCCGGCTGCATCAATGCCTGCGGCCATCACCATGTCGGGCATATTGGTCTGCTGGGTGTGGAAAAGAAGGGCGCGGAGCTTTACCAGATCACGCTTGGCGGATCGGGGGATGAAAACTCGTCCATCGGCGAAATCATCGGTCGCGGTTTCGAGCCGGAAAAGGTGACGGATGCGGTGGAGACCGTGGTTGAAACCTATCTGGCGCTGCGGCTTGATCCGAAGGAAACCTTCCTTGAGGCTTATCGCCGTGTCGGGCCAAAGCCCTTCAAGGAAGCCCTGTATGGCGGCGCATCCGCCGAAGCCGCCTGAGGAGCGCGATCATGACCCGTATCTGGACCGAAACCGGTTTCGCCGCACAGGACATCTGGCTGGAGGAGACCGAAGAGGTGAAAGCGGCTGAGGGCCAGAAGGCGCTTCTGCCGCTGGATGCCTTTATCGCTGCGGCCGAAGACAGCAATGCCGTCGATCTCGGCGTGGTCATCGCGCCAGCCGATGACGTGACGAAGTTGAAACCCTATCTCGACCGCATCGCCATCATTGCCGTGAAGTTTCCAGCCTATAACGATGGCCGAGGCTTCAGCCATGCCTCGCTGCTGCGCGACAGGCTTGGTTATCAGGGCGAATTGCGGGCGGTGGGCGACGTGCTGATCGATCAGGTGCCGTTGATGCTGCGCACCGGCTTTGACAGCTTTGCCGTGGCCAATGCGGTGGCGCTGAAACGGCTGGAAGAGGGGCGTCTGCCGGGGATTGCTAATCACTATCAGCCAACCGCCCGGCCAGCGGACGAGGTTGGTGGTTATAGCTGGCGCCGCCGGTCTGCGTCTTGAGGAGCGGACTATCACCCATGGCAGAGCCTGATCGATGGCCTCACTGTCTGTTGCACGTTTTCCCGATTGCGGAAGGCGTGCGACACTGCGGTTTATGATCGCATCTGCGCATGGCCACTGGTCAGGCGCAGGATTTTACAGTAACAGGCCGAAAAGGCGGATAATGCATGCCCGAATATGCCCTATGCGAGGCAGTTCGGCGTGAGATTTGAAGGATCCGAACGCTGATGAATGCTCCTGCAAAGACCGACAATGCCGAACTGATCGTGCCGGAAGGCGTCTATGCCGAAACGGTGCTGAGCGTGACGCATTATACCGACCACCTGTTCCGCTTTCGGATGACCCGGCCCGCCGGTTTTCGCTTCCGGTCGGGCGAGTTCGCGATGATTGGCCTGATGGTGGAGGGTAAGCCGCTCTATCGCGCCTATTCCATCGCCAGCCCGTCCTGGGACGAGGAACTGGAATTCTTCTCCATCAAGGTGCCGAACGGCCCGCTGACCCAGCATTTGCAGCGGATTCAGCCGGGCGACCGGGTGTTGATGCGCAAGAAGCCGACCGGAACCCTGGTTCTGGACGCGCTGACGCCCGGCAAGCGGCTTTATATGTTTTCGACCGGCACCGGCATTGCACCGTTCGCCAGCCTGATCCGCGACCCGGAAACCTATGAGAAATTTGAGGAAGTCATCCTCACCCATACCTGCCGCGATGTCGCCGAGCTGAAATATGGGTTCGACCTGATTTCCGAAATCAAGGCCGATGAGATGCTGAGCGAAATCGTCGGCGACAAGCTGAAGCATTATGCCACCGCTACCCGTGAAGACTATCCCTTCATGGGCCGGATCACCGACCTGATCGAAAACGGCAAGCTGTTTGCCGACCTCGGCGTCCCGGCGCTGGACCCAGCCATTGACCGTGGAATGATCTGCGGCTCGACGGCCATGTTGAAGGACACCAAGGCGCTGCTGGAAAAGGCGGGGCTGACCGAAGGCGCCAACAACAAGCCAGCCGAATTCGTCATCGAGCGGGCGTTCGTCGGCTGATTTTCGGTGCTGTATCGTTGATACCGAGTTTCGTGCGACAGTGTTGCTGCCGCACGAACGGATCACGGGTGGCTGCGTCTAGAGCATTGTGCGTTTCACCAAGCGTATAGACTGCATAATTTTCCGGTTCGTCCTTGGGAGAGATATGATGTCCGCAGAGAAAGTTGCTGTTGTTACGGCTGGTGGAAGCGGCATGGGAGCCGAATGCGCCAGACGTCTTGCCGCTGATGGCTACAAGGTCGCCATCCTGTCCTCTTCCGGCAAGGGAGAGGCACTGGCAACGGAGCTTGGCGGTATTGGCGTAACCGGGTCCAATCAATCCAATGACGATCTGGTGCGTCTGATCGATACTACCATGGACACCTGTGGTCGGATCGATGTGCTGGTCAACAGCGCCGGTCACGGCCCGCGCGCTCAGATCATCGAGATCACCGACGAGCAATGGCATATGGGCATGGACGTTTATCTGATGAACGTCGTTCGTCCTGTCCGTCTCGTGACGCCGATCATGCAGGCGCAAAAATCGGGCGCGATCATCAATATTTCCACCGCCTGGGCGTTTGAACCCTCGTCGATGTTCCCAACCTCGGCGGTATTTCGCGCCGGTCTTGCCGCCTATACGAAGATTTTTGCGGATACCTATGCCGCTGACAATATTCGCATGAACAATGTTCTGCCGGGCTGGATTGACAGCCTGCCCGCGACCGAAGAGCGCCAGGATGCTGTTCCGATGAAGCGATATGGCACAAGTGCTGAGATTGCCGCGACCGTCGCCTTCCTGGCATCCGAAGGTGCGGGCTATATCACCGGCCAAAATCTCAAAGTGGATGGTGGACTGACCCGGTCGGTATAACCGCGGGAGGCGCAAGACGTGCTCCCTGATGATGGGTAGGGTTGTCGATTTGAAGGCTTGCGATTAACTCTTCATTAACCATAACGCGAACTATTCCCCCTAACGCCTTAACCATAATCGCATTTTCGCCATTTTATCCCCATTTCTATTGTGGCACAGTCCTGTGTCACTTCGGGGGACTAAAATTTGACATTTATTCTTTGCAATGGCCGTCTTGCGGTCCTGATTGGTGTGTCGGTGCGATGACGGTAAAAATGGTTTTGCAGCGGCGTTCAGTTTCCGGATGTTTTCGGATGGCATGGGTTGTTCTGGCGGGCGTGGCGGTGACGTCCTGTGGCGCCAACCATGATGTCAGCAAGGTCAGCACGACCAAGAAACGCAGCAAGGAATATTTTGCCGAATCCGCCTATGGCGTGAAGGCCAGCCCGCGTGTGGTGGAAAACGGTCCCGTGCCGAAAGGCGGCGGTCGCCGTCTGGTCGGGAACCCCTACGTGGTCGCTGGCAAGGTCTATAAGCCGCGCGAAAACCCCAATTACGAAGCCTCCGGGCTTGCTTCCTGGTATGGCTCCGCTTTCCATGGTCGCTACACCGCCAATGGCGAAGTCTATGACCAATATGGCATTTCCGCCGCCCACCCGACCATGCCGCTGCCCAGCTATGCTCGCGTTACCAATCTCGATACCGGCAGTTCGGTTATTGTCCGCGTCAACGACCGTGGCCCGTTTCACGCCAATCGCCTGATCGACCTTTCCGACAAGGCGGCAGAACTCCTTGACGTCAAGGGCCATGGCACGGCCCATGTGAAGGTCAAATATGTCGGTCCTGCCGACATGACCGGCCATGACATGCCCTATCTGATGGCGTCTTATGTCCGCAAGGGCCAGCGCGTTCCCGGCGTCGATCCCTTCGGTGGAGGCCAGATCGCCAGTGGCGTGATGGTGGCGTCGAATGCGCCGCAGCAGAATTTCTTCGGTCGTTTCGCAGGCCCGGCCAGTGCCTCTGCACCGCAGCCCAAAACTGCAAAACCGGTTATTGCGTCGGCATCAGCCACGGCTTACGGCAGCAACTCCTATCCGTCTTCCGCCAGTGCCAATGCACCGCGCCCGGTCCAGCATCAGCCGGTCGCCGTATCGCGGCCAGAACCGACCCGCATTGAGCCGACCCGTGAATGGCAGGCTCCGGCCATTGCCTCCGCTGAGCCGATGCCGCAGCCGCGCAATGCTGCCAGCACCGGCGTTGCTCGCCGGGAGATGGCGCCTGTGGCCGCACCGCAGCCGGTTCGGGCTACCGCAACCCGTCAAAAGCCCGTGGCTGCACCGTCCAATGGCGGCCTGCCGCCCGGCTGGCATGTTGGCCCGGCTCCGGTAACAGCCAATGCCTATTCCAATCCCAATGAAGGTTGATCCCAACTGGCGCTGGTGAGGCTTGTTCGAGCCTTGCTCTAGCCGCTTTCAAGGGTAGACGCCTTCCTCCATAAAACCTATCCATTATAGATGCCGGTCGCGATTCTCGCCGTCCAGCATATTATTGTTGGTGAAGGATGGCGATGCATATCGGCTTGCCGGTCACAAAGCGCTTCTGGGCGTATGGTGGATCATACTATAGAAAGATGCTTGTGCTGCTTGCAGCACTTTTCTACGGCGTAAGTTTTCAGACCAGCACGTTTGCGCAAGGAGCGGCAGCCGACACGGCAACGCCCGCCGTCTACGCCACCGAGGCCAAGCAGGTCCTGCTGATCGAGGCCGAAACCGGCAGTGTGCTGTTTGAAAAGAACAGCGATCAGCCCTTCACCTCGGCCTCTCTCTCCAAGATGATGGTTGCGGAAGTGGTGCTCGATGCGCTGAAATCCGGTCGCCTGACGCTGTCCCAGGAGTTTCCCGTTTCCGAATTTGCCTGGCGCACCGGTGGCGCGCCGTCACGCACGGCGACGATGTTTGCTGCCGTGCGCTCGCGCGTGCCGGTGGAGGCGTTGCTGAAGGGCGTCATGGTGCAGATGGCCAATGATGCCTGCTTGATCCTTGCCGAAGGCATGGCCGGATCGGAGCAGGGTTTCGTCAAGCTGATGAATGAACGGGCGGCAGCGCTTGGCCTGAAGGACAGCCATTTTGCCAATGCAACCGGCCTTCCCGATCCCGGTAATAAAGTCAGCCTGCGCGACATGATCACGCTGGCGCAGGCGCTCAAGTCCAATTACCCGGATTTCTATGCGCTCTACGCTCAGCCGGATTTCGAGTGGAACAAGATTTTCCAGCGCAATCGCAATCCGCTTCTTGGCCAGTCACCCGGTGTGGATGGCCTGGCGGCAGGCTTTGCCGAGGGGGAAGGGTATTCCATCGTCGCCTCCGCGCAGCAGAACGGCGTGCGTCTCTATCTCGGCCTGGCTGGTAGCGAAAGTGACAAGTCCCGGCAGGAGGATGCGGCAAAGGCGCTGGCCTGGGGCTTTTCCGCCTTTGAGAAGCGCCGCCTGTTTGAGGCGGGGCAAGTGATCGGCGAGGCCAGCGTTTATGGTGGGGAACCGGCACAGGTACCGCTGGTCTCGCCGCAGCCGGTTGATGTCTATCTGCCGGTTGGCGCAAGCGATAAGCTGGAAGCCAAGGTGATCTATCCCTGGCCATTGCGCCCCGGCGTTGCCCAGGGCCAGCAGGTCGGGCATTTGAAGGTGATGCTCGGCGATAAGCTGCTGCGCGACATGCCGCTTCAGGCCGCGTCGCCGTCAACGTTGGGCTCGCTGGTCAAACGCACCCGTGACGCACTGGTGGAATTGCTGTTTTCCTGGGTTTGAGCCGACAGAGGTTTCCCAGGGCGCAAGCTTGCGTTACACAGCGGTTCTAGAGCAACGGACCGAAACGTGGGAACCGGTTTTCCGTCCGGAAATGCGTAAAAACAAAAGTTTAGAGCGTTTCGGTGTTTCCATGAAACACCGAAACGCTCTAAACAGGAAAGAAAGCGGATCAGTGTCGGTTGGCAGCGGATTATTCGTAACATTCGAAGGCGGCGAGGGCGCGGGCAAGTCCACCCAGATCAGGCTTCTGGCAAACGCGCTGGAGGCACTCGGCTTTGCCGTCGTCATCAGCCGAGAACCGGGTGGCTCACCCTGCGCCGAGGCCTTGCGACATGTGCTGCTGTCGGGTGCCGCCGAGCCGTTCGGGGTGGAAATGGAAGCCATCCTGTTTGCCGCCGCCCGCAATGACCATGTCGAAGCCCGGCTGCGCCCGGCGCTGCTGCGGGGCGATGTGGTGCTTTGCGACCGCTTCATGGATTCCTCGCGGGTCTATCAGGGCGCGACCGGCAATCTCTCTTCTGCCTTCATCGAGCGGCTGCAAGCCATTGCCGTGGACGGCGTGGTGCCGGACCTGACGATCATCCTCGATCTGCCGGCAAATATCGGATTGGCGCGGGCGAAAAACCGGGCTGGGGCCTTGGGAGAAGATGCGCCTGATCGTTTCGAGAAAGAGGAAATCGCCATTCACGAACGCCGCCGCGAGGCTTTTCAAGCTATTGCGCGGGCCGAGCCTGCGCGTTGCAGAGTGGTGGATGCGAGCGTCGGGATCGAGCAGATCGCCGAGGAGATTTTTGCAGCCGTGAAACCACTTCTGCCTCAAAACCACGGAAGGCACTAGGATGGAAAAGCCCGGTCTTCTCGATGGCGCCATTGCGCCCTTTGCCAATGACAAGCTGTTTGGCCATGGCGCGGCGGAACAGTTTCTGGCGGGCTCCTACCAGTCCGGCAAGCTGCATCATGCAATCCTGATCGAAGGGCCGGAAGGGATCGGTAAGGCAACGCTGGCCTTCCGTTTTGCTCATCATGTCCTGTCGCATCCCGACCCCGCCAGCGCGCCTTTCGTTCTTGCCGACCCGGACCCGAACTCGCTGGTCGGACGCCAAATTGCCTCCGGGGCCTCGCATAACCTCCTGCATATTGCCCGACCGGTGGATGAGAAGACCGGCAGGGCGAAAGCCTCGATTACTGTGGAAGAAATCCGCAAGGCCGGGCATTTCTTTTCCCAGACCTCGGGCGGTGGCAATTGGCGGATCGTTATTCTCGATCCCGCCGACGACATGAACCGCAATGCGGCTAATGCGATTTTGAAAGTGCTGGAGGAGCCACCGAAACGGTCGCTATTCCTGGTTCTGTCGCATGCGCCGGGCAAGCTTTTGCCCACCATCCGCTCGCGCTGCATGCCGCTGAAATTACAAACGCTTGGCGTGGACGATCTGGCCAGCGTGCTGGCGCACCTGGATGTTTCGCCTCCTGTGGAGCAGATGGCGGCGCTTTCCGATCTCTCCAAGGGCAGCGTGTCGCAGGCGTTGAAACTGATTAATTATGGCGGCATGGAAATCATCGCTGCCTTTAATGCGATCCTGGCGAGCGAAGGCCCGGCGGCAAGACGGCAGATGCACAAGCTGGCCGATGCGCTTTCAGCCAAGGACAGTGACGTGATCTATCATTTCTTCATCGAGCATCTGTCCGAATTCCTGATGGACAATGCGCGTGAAGTCGCCATGGCCGGTGATCTTGCCCGGGCCGAACGGCTATCGCGGCTTTCCAGTGCCATCGTCGAAAAGCTTGGCGTGGCCGGGGCCTATAACCTCGATCGCAAGCAGACGCTGTTGGAAATTCTTGGTGAGGTCGCGGCTGTATAAGCTTGATCGGGTTCTATAGCGCGATCAGCTTTGCAGCGACGACGACCAGAATAACCGCCAGGATCATTCTCACTGCTTTTTCCGGCAGGCGTGGTGCCGCATAACTTCCCAAGACGATTCCGGGAATGGAGCCGATCAGCAAGGAGCCCAGCAGCACCCAGTTGACATCGCCGATCACCCAATAGCCGATGCCGCCAATCAGCGTCAGGGGAATGGCGTGAGCAATATCAGAGCCAACGATGTCGTTGATGGCGGCACGTGGATAGAGAAACAGCAGCACGGTGACGCCGATGGCCCCAGCGCCAACCGAAGTCAGCGTAACGACTGCACCCAACACCAGACCTAGAACGACAGTGCCGATTGCAATGGCGCGCGGGCTCGGGCTGCGATGGGCTTGAAGCCAGTTGATTTCATAGCGCATCAGCAGATCGCGAAACAGCAGGATGAGTGCAGTGATCATCAGCATGATGCCGAGGCTGGTGGTCAGGAGATCGGTGGAATGGGCGCTTTTCCTGTCAACACCGCTCATCAGCCAGAGCGTCACTGACGTGGCCGGAATGCTGCCCAGCGCCAGCAGGCCGACCAGCCGCCAGCGGATATGTCCGTGGCGATGATGCACAGCGGCACCCGCCATCTTGGTGATTGCCGCATAGAGAAGGTCGGTTCCCACGGCGGTTGCCGGATGAATGCCAAACAGCAGCACCATCAACGGCGTCATCAGCGATGCGCCGCCGACGCCGGTAATACCAACCAGAGCTCCCACGAAAAAGCCTGAAAGCGAAACCATTGGATCGAATGAAAAACCGGTCAGAACGTCGCCTCCTCGGATTCGGACAGGGCCGATGAAAGCGATCTAGCGAAAGGAATGCACGCCGGTCAAGGCGAAGACCTCATGCGCAAAGCGCTTGGCCGAGAAACTTGTTGTTTCGCAACGCGGCGACATGCGCTAAGAGCGGCGGACATTCCTGATCGATAAAGCGGACTGCAAGGGCCGACCCATGAAAGATACGTTCTACATCACCACCGCCATCTCCTATCCGAACGGCAAGCCGCATATTGGCCATGCCTATGAGCTGATCGCCACGGATGCGATGGCGCGCTTCCAGCGGCTGGATGGCAAGGACGTGTTCTTCCTGACCGGCACCGACGAGCACGGCCAGAAAATGCAGCAGACCGCCCGCAACGAAGGCATTGCGCCAGAGGAGCTGGCAAAGCGCAATTCTGACGAATTCCGCGCCATGGGCAAGCTGCTCAATGCCTCCAACGACGATTTCATCCGCACCACGGAAGCCCGCCACCACGCCGCCAGCCAGGAAATCTGGAAGCGGATGGAGAAAAACGGCGACATCTACAAGGACAGCTATGCGGGCTGGTACTCGGTGCGCGACGAGGCCTATTACGCCGAAGACGAAACCGAAATGCGCGCCGATGGCGTTCGCTATGGGCCACAGGGAACGCCGGTGGAATGGGTGGAAGAGGAGAGCTATTTCTTCCGTCTTTCAGCCTATGAAGACAAGCTGCTGAAGCTCTACGAGGATCAGCCGGATTTCATCGGCCCTAATGAGCGCCGCAATGAGGTGCTGTCCTTCGTCAAGTCCGGTCTCAAGGACCTGTCGATGTCGCGCACCACCTTTGACTGGGGTATCAAGGTGCCCGGCGATGACAAGCATGTCATGTATGTCTGGGTCGATGCGCTGACCAATTACATCACAGCCACCGGCTATCTGACGGATGAAAACGGTCCGCGCGCCAAATATTGGCCAGCAGACGCCCATATCATCGGCAAGGACATTATCCGCTTCCACGCCGTCTACTGGCCGGCTTTCCTGCTGTCGGCGGGTGTTGCGTTGCCTAAGCGAATTTTCGCCCACGGATTCGTCCTGAACAAGGGCGAGAAGATGTCAAAATCGCTTGGGAATGTGGTTGACCCCTTTGACCTGTTGCAGCAGTTCGGTCTTGATAATGTCCGTTATTTCCTGTGCCGCGAAATCTCTTTTGGGCAGGATGGCAATTGTAATGCTGAGCTTATTGCTCCGCGTATCAATGCCGATCTCGCCAACGGCATCGGCAATCTTGCCAGCCGTTCGCTATCGATGATCGCCAAGAACCTCGACGGCAAGGTGCCGCAGCCCGGCCCTCTGACTGAGGCCGACGAGGCCATTCTTGCGATTGCCGACGAGGCCATTACCATCTGCCGCGAGGAAATGTCTCGCCAGCAGATCCACAAGGCTGTGGGTGCAATCATGAACATTGTCAACGAAGCCGACCGTTATTTCGCCGCCCAGGCACCCTGGGTGCTGCGCAAGACGGATGTGCCGCGCATGGAAACGGTTCTGTATGTCACGGCGGAAGTGGTGCGGCAGATTGCCATCCTGTTCCAGCCGATCATGCCCGACAGTGCGGCGAAGCTGCTTGATCTCGTGGCCATTGCACCGGATGATCGGGTGTTCGCCAAACTGGGCCAAGCAGGCCGCCTGACACCCGGAACGGAGCTTCTTGCCGTATCACCGGTCTTCCCGCGCTACGTTGCCCCGGACGCAGACAAAGCAGCAGACAAGGCCTGATAGATGCTGATCGATACCCATTGCCATCTGGATTTCGCCGATTTCGAGGAAGAGCGCGACGCGCTGGTGAAGCGCGCCCATGACGCGGGCGTCAAGCAGATGGTGACAATATCCACCCGCGTTGCCAAGCTTCCGGCGCTGTTGGCGCTGACGGAGCGCTATCCTTCGGTCTTCTGCTCGGTTGGTACCCATCCCAACAATGCCAATGAAGAGCTGGAGATTGGTGCTGATGATCTGGTGCGGCTGGCCGAGGCGCATGAGAAGGTCGTTGCCATCGGCGAATGCGGCCTGGATTACTTCTACGATACCCAAACGCCTGAAGACCAGAAGACCGGCTTCCTGCGTCATATCGAGGCGTCGCGCCGCACACAATTGCCGCTGGTAATCCATAGCCGCAGCGCCGATGACGACATGGCGCAGATCCTGCGTGAGGAGACGGCCAAGGGTGCGTTTCCCTTCATTCTGCATTGCTTTTCGGCTGGCGAGGCTTTGGCGAAAACCGGCGTGGAGCTGGGTGGCTATATTTCCTTTTCCGGCATCCTGACCTTTCCGAAATCGCAGGAGCTGCGCGATATCGCCAAGGATCTGCCGATGGACCGGCTACTGGTGGAGACCGACGCGCCTTACCTTGCGCCGAAGCGCTGGCGTGGAAAACGCAACGAACCCTCCTATGTCGTCAATACGGCGGAGGTGCTGGCGGAGGTCAAGGGTGTCAGCTACGCGGACATCGCCGCGATCACCACGGATAATGCATTAAGACTGTTTTCGAAAATGCCAAGGCTTTGAGTGACAGATGACCTATCTCCGCCGCTTCACCATTCTGGGATGCTCATCGTCGCCGGGCGTGCCGCGGATCAATGGTGACTGGGGAGACTGCGATCCTTCAAACCCGAAAAACCGGCGCACACGCGCGTCTTTCCTGATCGAGCAGATCGGCCCTGATGGCGGCAAGACCGTGGTTCTCGTCGATACCGGCCCGGATTTTCGTGAACAAATGATCCGAGCGGGTGTCCAATCGCTGGACGCCGTGGTTTATAGCCACGCCCATGCCGATCACTTGCATGGCATCGATGACCTGCGCGGCTATTCCTTGATGCAGCGCGGACGCATTCCGATCTATGCCGAGCCGGAGACCATGCGCCGGATAGAGACGGGGTTCGGCTATTGCCTGAAGACCCCTGATGGTAGCAATTATCCCCCCATCGTGCGCCCGCATCTCATCGAGGACATGGACCGTCCGGTCGAGATCGATGGCGCAGGCGGGCGCATTGCGCTCCTGCCGCTGGAACAGCAGCATGGCGACATTATTTCACTCGGCTTTCGGATCGGCGATGTCGCCTATTGCAGCGATGTCAGTGATTTCCCAGCGCATACCGTGCCGCGCCTGGCTGGGCTGGATGTGCTTGTTATCGATGCCCTGCAATATAGGGAGCATCCGAGCCACCTGTCGCTGTCGCAATCACTGGCATGGATCGACCGGCTTGCCCCGAAGCGGGCGATATTGACACATATGCATATTCCGCTCGATTACGACACCGTCCTGCGCGAAACGCCTGACCATGTCGAGCCGGCCTATGACCAGATGCAATTCGAGGTCACGCTTTCAGCCTGATTTCTCGAAAACATGGCGCGGGCCAGGATAGACGATGTTGAACAAGCCTTTTCAATCTCCCAGCACAGCCAGCTTTCTCAACAATCTGAAAGCATCCCGGCTTCAGGCACTGCTACGGCGGGGCGAACTGGGGCTTGTGGTGCTGGCCGCCATTATCGGCATACTCGCGGGTTTGCTGGTGTCACTGGTCAGTTTCTTAAGCGCCAGTCTGCATTTTCTTATTTTCGGAGTGGAAGGCACGCTGAGTGGCAGCGGCATTACCGGCCCTATTGTGCTGGGCGGCCCTATAATCGGAGGGGTCATCCTTGGCATTATCGTCTTCATCCTGTCCAAAACCCGTAAAAAGCCGATGGTCGACCCCATCGAGGCCAATGCGCTGCATGGCGGACGGTTGTCACTGACCGACAGCATCATCGTTTGCGTGCAGAATATCATTTCCAACGGTTTCGGGGCCTCAGTGGGGCTGGAGGCCGGTTACACCCAGATCGCCTCCGGCTTTGCCTCCAAGCTTGGCGTCAAGCTGAAGCTGCGGCGCGGTGACTTGCGGCTGCTGGTGGGCTGCGGGGCCGCCGGTGCGATTGCTGCGGCCTTCGATGCGCCGCTGACCGGTGCTTTCTACGCGGTCGAACTGATCATCGGCTCCTATACGGTCGTGACGCTTGCCCCGGTGATCGTCTCGGCGCTGGTGGCAAAAATCGTTACCAGCCAGATCGGCGGGCAGGGCCTGTCCATTGACATCGGTGCGGTTGGTAACATCACCCCAATCGATTACCTGCCCGCCGTCATGCTCGGCATTGTCTGCGCAGGCGTTGGCATCGTGCTCATGCAGGCGGTATCCTTCATCGAGGAAACCGCGCGCAAGAGCTTCATCTCCCAGCCCTTCAGGCCAATGATCGGCGGGATCATCATCGGCCTTCTGGCGCTGGTCTCCCCGCAGGTTCTGGCCGGTGGCCACGGTGCGCTGCATATCAACCTCAATACCCAGAGCAGCCTTTATGCGCTGGTGCTGCTGTTCGTCCTGAAATCCATTGCCAGCGCCGTCTCCATCGGCTCCGGCTTTCGTGGCGGCCTGTTTTTCGCCTCGCTGTTCATGGGTGCGCTGCTCGGCAAGATCTTTGCCTTTGGTGCCATGCTGTTTCCAGTTCTGACGCTGACGCCGGTGATTTATGCCGTGGTCGGCATGAGCGCCTTTGCCGCCGCCGTCATTGGTGGACCGCTGACCATGACCTTTCTGGCTCTGGAATTGACCGGCGACTTTCCGATCACCGCGCTGGTGCTTGCCTCTGTTATCACCACCTCGCTGGTGGTGCGGGTGTCGTTCGGCTATTCCTTCGCCACCTGGCGTTTTCACCTGCGCGGCGAAACCATTCGCAGCGCCCAGGATGTCGGCTGGATACGTGACCTGACGGTGGCCAAGATGATGCGCGCCGATGTCCGCACCGCCAAGCTCTCCATGGGGCTTGAGGAATTCTGCAAGCAATTTCCCTTGGGCTCGACCCAGCGGGTGATCATGGTCAATGACGACGGCCGCTATGCCGGTATCGTGCTTCTGCCGGAAATCTATGCCGATCCAATGGACCGCGAGGATGAGAGCCGCAGCCTGGAAACCTATCTGCGCTATACCAAGGATGTGCTTTTGCCGACCATGAATGTCAAACAGGCCGCCGCCATCTTTGATTCCACCCAGAGCGAAGCGCTGGCCGTGATGAACGACCGCGTCCAGAACCGTCCAATCGGCTTGCTGACCGAAAGCCACACGCTTCGCCGCTATAGTGAAGAACTGGACCTGCGACGCCGGGAGGTTGCAGGCGAGTTCTAACAGTCTAACCAATAATCGCCGCTGGCCGTTTGCAAATGGCAATTTCTGCGCTTCCGGTACTCACGTACTGTAGCGAGGTGGCAGGCAAGTTTTGAACGCACCATGCGGTAAAATGATAAGCTGACATCTTCTGGGAAAGTGGTGAGCGCGCAGGGATTCGAACCCTGGACCTACTGATTAAAAGTCAGTTGCTCTACCGGCTGAGCTACGCGCTCCCGAAGCGGAGCAACTGCCCCTCTGGAAGTGCGCGGACCATATGCAGGGCGGTGTTTTCGGTCAACCCAAAAAAACAGCTTTTTTCACATTTTCACCAGAGGTTTTTATGGCTTTGGCAAAAAGGTGATTGGCACGTCATTGCCATCGGGGCTACCACACCGATTAAAATAGATACCGGGCGGTGAGGACATTGTGACGATTGCTGAAATTCCATTTCTGACGGCGCTTGTGGCCGGGACGCTGTCCTTTCTCTCGCCCTGTGTTTTGCCGCTGGTGCCGCCTTACCTCTGCTATATGGCGGGGGTCAGCGTCGAGCAGTTTCGCGGTGAGGCGGTGGCGGTTGACCGGCGGGCGCGCTCGGCGGTGATTTTTTCGGCGCTGTGTTTCACCCTGGGCTTTGCCACCGTCTTTGTGGCGCTCGGGGCAGGTGCTTCCTCCATCGGTATGATGTTGCGTCAGCATCTCGATCTGCTGTCGAAGATCGGTGGCTTGATCATCATCATCATGGGGCTGAATTTTTTGGGGTTGTTTCGCATTGGCCTGCTGGCCCGCGAAATGCGCTTTTCAGGTGGCGGCAAGCCTGCGACCCTGACAGGGGCCTATGTGATGGGGCTGGCCTTTGCCTTCGGTTGGACGCCCTGCATCGGCCCGGTACTGGGTGCTATTCTCGCGGTCGCCGCAGCCCGTGACACGGTCGGACAGGGGGCGGTGCTGCTGGCGGTCTATTCGCTGGGGCTTGCCATTCCCTTTTGGATCGCCGCTGGCTTTTCAGGGGCTTTCATGCGGTTTCTTACCCGGTTTCGCCGCCATCTCGGCCTTGTGGAAAAGCTCATGGGGTTGCTGCTGGTCGCAACCGGGCTTGCCTTCATCTTCGGTTTTGTGTCCGATCTGGCGATCTGGTTTCAGCAGAGCTTTCCGATCTTGTCGCGGATCGGATAAGTTTTCGGTCCATCAAGCCTGATCTCAGAATCGCGACTTCAGCTTGTCGCGGATCATTTGCGGAAATGCGCCGAAACCACGGCCCGGTGCGACGCCCTCGCGCATGGCAAAATGGCGCAGGGGTGACAGGTTTGAGAGAAGGTGAATACCGGCGGCGCGCACCATTTGCACCGGCAGGAAGGACGACAGCAGCGAGCGGTTCAGAAGATCGACGCTGGCAGTGCGGCTCCAGACATCCACCTTGCGGCGGCGGTCGAATCGGTCGCCAAGTGTTGCGCCGAGTGGCTTTTGCGGCTCATGCCCGACAAGATCTTCAAGGGCCATGATGTCGCGCAGGCTGAGATTGAGGCCCTGCGCGCCGATGGGCGGGAAGGCATGCGCCGCCTCACCGATGAAAACGGCGCGGCCCTTTCCGTAGCGGTTGGCGCTCATGCCCGAAAGCGGCCACGCCTGGGCCGGTGCCTCGACTGTGACTTGCCCCAGTAGGGACTGCATGCGTGCTTCGACCAGAGCGCTGAGCTCTTCGAGCGGCAAGGATGTCAGCCGCTCCGCTTCCGCAGGCTCGACCACCCAGACCAGGCTGGAACGGTTGCCTTTGAGCGGCACCTGAGTGAACGGCCCGGTTTCGGTGTGAAATTCGGTCGAGACATTGTTGTGGGGCAGGGCATGGGTGAAATTCAGCACCACGGCCGTTTGCGGATAGGACCAGGTCCGCACCGCCACATCCGCCGCGCCGCGCGTCATCGAGTGCCGGCCATCGGCACCGACCACCAGATCGCATTCGATAACAGTGTTATCGGCAAGCGTTACGCGAGCAGTGTCGGTCGTAAAATCAATCGAGGCGGCTTGTTGATGCAAAATGGTAAGATTGGGTTCTCGCGCCAGGGCAGCGTCGAACACATCGAGAAGATCGCGATTTTCAAAATTATAGCCGAAGGCGGTCAGCCCGATTTCAGAACTGCGAAAGGCGACAGGCGGCGCGCGCAGCAGTCGCTGGGTGCCATCGATGATCTGCATGGTCGAAAGCGCTTCGCCTTGGGATTTGAGGTCTTCCCACAGGCCGAGACGGTCAAGGAAGCGGATCGATTGATCCATCAGCGCCGTGGTGCGGCGATCTTTCGGGCGGGTATCCCCGGCAACCAACGTTACCTTGCGCCCGCGCCGTGCCAGCGTCAGCGCCGCGACCGACCCAGCCAGACCCGCGCCAATTACCGTGACATCGACCGTTTCCATCGTCTGCTCCTTCATGCATTCATCTGCAAAATAGGGTGTCTGACGCTGAAAATCCATGGGCTTGTGTGTCGCAACCGAATGACGATATGTCGCGGCGTGGTGCTGGAAAACGGGTAAAGCCTGGATGAAAGGTTGCATTTGGGGCAGATTCGGAGAATATCCCCCAACCAATCAAAGGGGTTTCTACCGGCGGATTATGAAGATTTTCAACTATAAGCGCGTACCCTATGCAGAGATGCGCGCGTTTTCCGTGCATATTCTGACAGCCTCCGGCTCGTTCCTGGCCTTTCTGGGGGTCGTGGCCGCCGCAGAGCATCGTTTTGTCGATATGTTCTGGTGGCTTGGCCTGGCGCTGGCCGTGGACGGCATTGATGGGCCGATTGCCCGCAAGGTCAAGGTCAAGGAGGTCCTGCCCAATTGGTCAGGCGATACGCTCGATAACATTATCGATTATGTCACTTATGTCCTGCTTCCTGCGTTTGCGCTTTATCAGAGCGGTATGATCGGCCAGCCCTGGTCCTTCGTCGCTGCCGGAATGATCGTGGTGTCCAGCGCTATCTACTATGCCGATATGGGCATGAAGACCGACGAATATTTCTTCTCCGGCTTTCCGGTGGTGTGGAATATGATCGTTTTCACCCTGTTCGTCATCGATGCATCGGCGACGACAGCGATGATCGTGGTCGGCATTTCCGTGGCGCTCACCTTCCTGCCGATCAGCTTCCTGCATCCCGTCCGGGTCAAACGGCTGAGACCGCTTAATCTGGCGGTGTTTTTCCTGTGGTGCGGACTGGGGGGCGCGGCCTTGCTGATGCACTTCCAAACGCCGTCTTTCCTGGTCATCCCCTTCATTATCAGTGGCATTTACCTCTATGTGATTGGTGGAATTCTCCAGGCTTTTCCGTTGCTTGGCCGTAGTTGAAAACAATGCCCTGCCTTAAAAACGGGCAAGACCCAAAAAATAACCTTTCCGGTAGTTGTAAGCGGCAATAAAACCGGTATCAATACATTCAGCAATCTGTTCTTCACGCTGTTCTATGGTGTGAAGGTGTTGAAATGGTTTAGGTATCCGTTTCGTCTCCTTGTTGTGGATGTTCGTCCCGACCGAGGCGGAGCAAGGGGGTCGAGTGTCGCATAGCAAAGAAGTAGCGCCATCTCCGCTGCTTTCGGTTCGCAGCCTGACGAAGCGATTCGGCACATTTGCCGCCTGCGATGGTATTGATCTCGACATTCTTCCCGGCGAAATCCATGCCCTGCTGGGGGAAAACGGCGCGGGCAAATCCACACTTGTCAAAATGTTGTTTGGTGTGCTGACGCCAAGCGCTGGCGAGATCCATTGGGATCATCAAGGTCCCGTCGATGTCGCTTCTCCAGCGGAGGCCCGCCGCCTTGGCATCGGCATGGTCTTCCAGCATTTTTCGCTGTTTGAAGCGCTGACGGTGGCTGAAAACATCGCCTTGTCCCTGGATCGCTCGGTGTCGATTGGCGAAATCTCCGAACAGGCGCGGACGTTATCGTTGTCTTACGGTTTGCCGCTCGATCCTTCGGCCCATGTGGCCGATCTGTCGGTGGGCGAGCGCCAGCGGATCGAAATCGTCCGCGCATTGTTGCAAAATCCGAAACTGATCATTCTCGATGAGCCGACCTCGGTGCTGACCCCGCAGGAGGCCGACAAGCTGTTCGAAACGCTGGAAAAACTGCGGGCCGAAGGGCGTTCGGTGCTCTATATCAGCCACCGGTTGGAAGAAGTGCAGCGCATTTGCGATCGTGCCACGGTTCTGCGCCACGGTAAGGTGACAGGGACCTGCGATCCACGCCAAGAAACCCCGGCCACGTTGGCGCGAATGATGGTTGGTGCCGAAGTGGTGGGTGTTACGCCGGATAGTGCGGCTCCTGTTGGTGCGGACCTGCTCACGGTCACCCATCTCAGCGTCGATGCGCGGACACCATTTTCCATGGCACTGAAGGATGTGTCGCTGAATGTGCGTGCCGGTGAAATTCTCGGTCTGGCGGGCGTGGCTGGTAATGGCCAGAGCGAATTGTTCGATGTGCTGTCCGGCGAATATACCGTGCGTGACCATCAGGCTATTCAGCTCTGCGGCCAACCGGTCGGGCGTTTCGGCATCAACCGGCGCCGGTTGATCGGCGCGGGGTTTGTGCCGGAAGAGCGCCATGGTCATGCGGCTGTTACCGGCCTTTCGCTGTCGGATAATCTGCTGTTGGCGCGGCATGGGTCGGATCGTGGTCGCTATGTTTCCGGACTGTTCGGAATGATCCGTCATCGTGCCATCAAGGCGTCCACCCGGCAGATTTGCGAGGCGATGGATGTGCGCAAGAGTGGCGAGGACCCGGTTGCCGGATCGCTTTCGGGCGGCAACCTGCAAAAATTCATTGTTGGGCGTGAACTGGACCGCAAACCGGCGGTGCTGGTCGTCAACCAGCCAACCTGGGGTGTGGATGCGGGTGCGGCCAGCCGCATTCGCCAGGCTCTGATCGATCTTGCGGCGCAAGGCTCGGCTGTGGTGATCATCAGCCAGGATCTGGACGAGATTTTCGAAGTCTCGACGTCGATTGCGGCGATTTCGGAAGGCAGGCTGTCGAAAGTCTATCCAAGCGGCGTGATGAACCGCGAGAAGATCGGGTTGTTGATGGGCGGCTTGCATGGTCTGGAGAGCGCCGATGCGCATTGAACTGGAAAAACGCGCCCGCGCGTCCGGACTGTTTACGCTGGTTTCGCCCCTGCTGGCGCTGGCTTTGACGCTGCTGTTCGGCGGGTTGATGTTTACAGCCCTGGGCAAGGACCCGTTTTTTGCGCTTTACAGCTTCTTCATCGCGCCGCTCACCGAGATCTGGTCGCTGCATGAGCTGGCGATCAAGGCCGGGCCACTGATCCTGATCGCCGTTGGCCTGTCGGTCTGTTATCGCTCGAACAATTGGAATATTGGCGCGGAAGGCCAGTTCACGGTCGGGGCGATTTGCGGATCGATCATTCCGGTGATCTTTTACGAATGGCAATCACCGCTGCTTTTGCCGCTAATGATGGTGATGGGCATGGTTGGCGGTGCGCTCTACGCCGCCATCCCGGCCCTGCTGAAAACCCGCTTCAACACCAATGAAATTCTCACCAGCCTGATGCTGGTCTATATTGCTCAGTTCATTCTGGATTATCTGGTGCGCGGCCCGTGGCGTGACCCGCAAGGCTTCAATTTTCCCCAGACGCGTGAATTCGTCACGGAGGGCATTCTGCCTGCCATCTGGGAAGAATCAGGACGCGCCCATTGGGGCTTTGTCTTTGCCCTGATTGCGGCTGTCGGCGTTTGGTTGATGATGCGCTATACGCTGAAGGGCTTTGAAATCGTCGTGCTTGGCCAGTCGGAACGGGCAGGGCGGTTTGCCGGGTTTTCCTCCAGGGGCATGGTGTGGTTTTCCATGCTGTTTTCCGGCGCGCTGGCCGGTCTTGCCGGGATTTCGGAGGTTTCTGGGTCGATCAATCACTTGCAGCCGTCGATTTCACCGGGCTACGGATTTACGGCGATTATTGTCGCCTTTCTGGGCAGGCTCAATCCGCTTGGGATCATTGTTGCCGGTTTGGTTCTGGCGCTGACCTATCTGGGCGGCGAGGGCGCGCAGCTGGCGATCGGCGTTTCGGATAAGGTGGCGCGGGTGTTTCAGGGCCTGTTGCTGTTTTTCGTGCTCTCCTGCGACACATTGATCTATTACAAGGTTCGTCTGGTGTTCTCCAAAACCCGCTCTTCCGTGGCAGAGGGTGCGAAATGATCCTCGAAGCCATTCTCCTGACGGTTATCACTGCCTCGACGCCGCTGGTTATCGCCGCTCTTGGCGAGCTTGTCACTGAGCGCGCCGGTGTGCTCAATCTCGGCGTCGAAGGCATGATGGTCATGGGGGCGGTCGCCGCCTTCGCATGCGCCTATTCTACCGGGTCACCGCTTCTGGGCGTGGTAGCGGGCATTGTCGCCGGGGCGGGGTTTTCCCTGCTATTTGGGTTTCTGACGCTGACGCTGGTCACCAACCAGGTTGCGACCGGGCTGGCGCTGACCATTCTGGGGCTTGGCGTCTCCGGCCAGTTGGGCGAGAGTTTTGTCGGCAAGCCTGGCGTCAAGCTTCAGGCCATCGAATTTCCGCTGCTGTCGGATATTCCCGTCATCGGCTCTCTTCTGTTCCGGCAGGATCTGATCTTCTATCTGGCGATTGTCCTCGTTATCGGCGTCCACTGGTTCCTGTTCAAAAGTCGGGCCGGGCTGATGCTGCGGGCGGTGGGCGATAGTCCGGCCTCCGCCCATACATTGGGGCTGAAAGTTATCCGCACCCGCTATCTGGCGGTGATGTTCGGCGGTGCCTGTTCCGGTCTGGCCGGGGCGCAATTGTCGCTGGTCTATACGCCGCAATGGGTGGAAAACATGTCGGCCGGGCGCGGCTGGATCGCGCTGGCGCTGGTGGTGTTTGCCTCCTGGCGGCCGGGGCGCGTTCTGGCGGGCGGCTATCTGTTCGGGGCGGTCACCATTGGCCAGCTACATGCGCAGGCGTTCGGTATCGGATTGCCATCGCAGTTTTTATCAGCACTTCCTTATGCTGCCACCATTGTCGTTTTGATCGCGATTTCGCATAATCGGCGCACAACGCTGATCAATACGCCCGCTTCTCTGGGAAAGCCTTTCGTTCCAGATCGCTGACCCATCATCTTCACTCTCATGCAATCAGGGGATATTATGAAAAAACTCGCACTCGCATTTGCGGCCTCCGTCGCCACGATGCTTTCCGTTGCCGGTAGCGCCAGCGCCGCCGACAAGACCAAGATCTGCTTCGTTTATGTTGGCAGCAAAACCGATGGCGGTTGGACCCAGGCTCACGAGCTGGGCCGTCAGGAATTGCAGAAGCATTTCGGCGACAAGATCGACACGCCTTTCCTTGAAAACGTGCCTGAAGGACCGGATGCCGAACGCGCTATCGAGCGTCTGGCCCGCGAAGACTGCAAGCTGATCTTCACCACCTCCTTCGGTTTCATGGATGCCACCGTCAAGGTCGCCAAGAAATTCCCCAAGGTGAAATTCGAGCACGCAACTGGCTTCAAATCGGCTGAAAATGTTGCGACCTACAATTCGCGCTTTTACGAAGGCCGTTACATTTCCGGCGTGATTGCCGGCAAGATGTCGAAGAAGGGTGACGCTGGTTACATCGCCTCCTTCCCTATCCCTGAAGTTGTCATGGGCATCAATGCCTTTGAGCAGGGTGCGAAATCCGTCAATCCGAATTTCAAGATGAAGGTCATCTGGGTCAACACCTGGTTCGACCCTGGCAAGGAAGCCGATGCAGCTAAAGCGCTGCTGGACCAGGGCGTCGATATCCTGACCCAGCACACCGACACCACCGCCCCGATGCAGATCGCTCAGGAGCGCGGCATCAAGGCGTTCGGCCAGGCCTCCGACATGATCGCCGCTGGCCCGACCTCGCAGCTGACCGCCATCAAGGACACCTGGGGCGCTTATTACATCAAGCGCACCCAGGCCCTGCTGGACGGCAAATGGACCTCTGAACAGAGCTTCGACGGCCTGAAGGACGGCATCCTGACCATGGCGCCCTACACCAACATGCCAGACGATGTGAAGAAACTGGCCGAGGAAACCGAAGCCAAGATCAAGTCCGGTGAATTGCATCCCTTCACCGGTCCTGTCAACAAGCAGGACGGCACGGCTTGGTTGAAGGCTGGTGAAAAGGCCGATGACAAGACGCTGCTCGGCATGAACTTCTACGTCGAAGGCGTGGACGACAAGCTGCCGAAGTAAGCTTGGCCTGAAGGTCCGATCCAGTTAAATTGAGCCGCTCGGTCAAGGCCGGGCGGCTTTTTTGCGAACAAGGATATCAAGACATGCAGCTTCATGGCGTGACGGAACGGTTGGATGTGAAGGATTGCGATCTGTCTGGATCGGAGTTTCAAGATGCCAATCTTTCGGGCAGCCATTTTCAGCAGGTCAACGTCTCCGGTGCCCGCTTCACCGACGGCGATTTGTCCGGCTGGCAGATCGATAATGCCAATCTCTCGGGTCTGCGGGTCAATGATGTGAACTTGTCCGGTGCGCAAATTCACGACGCCAATCTCTCCGGTCTGCAAATCGTCGGCTGCCGGATGATTGGAGCCACCATCGATGGGATCTCTGTCGAAGAGCTGCTGGCAGCCTATCGTTCCGTCCATTCGTCGGCCGGTAGCGAAGACGGCTGATATTTCTCCATTTGTAGTTTTCATTCAAGCTGGTAAACAGCGTTCGCCGGTCGTATTGCCGTGCATGCTGGACCCTATACTGGCTGGAGATACCTGATGAGCCGCACCTGTCTTGCCGTCATTCTCGCCGCAGGCGATAGCACGCGGATGAAATCCGCGATGTCCAAGGTGCTGCATCCGGTGGCGGGCCTGCCGATGATTGCCCATGTGATGCAGACGATTGCCGCCAGCGATATTACCGATGTGGCGCTGGTCGTCGGACGTGATGCCGATAAGGTGACAAAAGCCGCCAGCGTTAAAGGCCTGTCCGTTACCGCCTTCGAGCAAACCGAGCGGCTTGGCACCGGCCATGCCGTTTTGACAGCGCGCGAGGCACTTGCCCGAGGCTATGACGATATTCTGGTTGCCTATGGCGATGCGCCGCTGATTACGCCAGGTCCGCTGCTGGCGGCGCGTGCGGCTTTGGCTGACGGCAATGACATTGCGGTGATCGGCTTTCACACGGAAAAGCCGACCGGCTATGGCCGTCTTCTGGTCGAGGATGGTGAATTGGTCGCTATCCGCGAAGAAAAGGATGCCAGCGACGAAGAGCGCAAGGTGACCTGGTGCAATAGTGGCTTGATGGCGATCAATGGTGCGAAGGCACTGGACCTTCTGGGGCGGATTGGCAATGCCAATGCCAAGGGTGAATATTACCTGACCGATCTGGTCGAAATCATCAGGTCTCTGGGCGGCAAGGCGGTTGCGGTCGATGCGCCGGAAGCCGAGCTTGCCGGCTGCAACAATCGCGCCGAACTGGCGGTGATCGAAAAGCTCTGGCAGGAGCGCCGACGTCACGAGATTATGCTGTCCGGTGTTTCGATGATCGCCCCGGAAACCGTGTTTCTGGCTCATGATACGGTATTGGGCCAGGATGTGCTGATCGAACCGAATGTGGTGTTCGGCCCCGGCGTGACGGTGGAAAGCGGCGCTGTGATCCATGCCTTTTCGCATCTGGAAGGTGCGCATGTGGCGTCTGGTGCGACAGTCGGCCCGTTTGCGCGGCTGCGGCCTGGCGCCAATCTTGGCGAGGGCTCCAAGGTCGGCAATTTCTGCGAGGTGAAGAAGGCCGAGATCGGCGCAGGTGCCAAGATCAACCATCTCACCTATATCGGCGATGCCTTTATTGGCGCGGAAACCAACATTGGCGCGGGCACCATCACCTGCAATTACGATGGGGTGAACAAGCATGAGACCCGGATTGGCGCGAATGCCTTTATCGGCTCCAACAGCGCCCTGGTCGCCCCGGTCACGATTGGCGATGGCGCGTTGATCGCCTCTGGCAGCGTGATTACGGATGATGTGCCTGCCGATGCTCTGGCGCTTGGCCGGGCGCGCCAGGAAATCAAACCGGAGCGGGCAAAAGTCATCCGCGAGCGGAATATGGCGATCAAAGCATTTTCAGGAAAAGTGTGAAGCGGTTTTCCGTCCGGAAATGCGTAAAACAAAAGTGGCCATGAAAAAATCCGGTTCCTGATCACGGATATTTTCGTAACGTCACGATATCCAAATTGACCATCCCTGGAATTGAGAAATCCTCCGGAATTGGTAGGACTGACCTCGCGTGAGCGCGAGAAGGAGAATTGCATGTGCGGTATTGTCGGAATTGTCGGTGATCGGCCGGTTTCGGAACGCTTGGTGGATGCCCTGAAGCGGCTGGAATATCGGGGGTATGATTCGGCAGGCGTTGCGACGCTCGATCATGGCGTGATGGATCGCCGCCGCGCCGAGGGCAAGCTGTTCAATCTGGAAACCAAGCTGGCACAACAGCCGCTTCCAGGCTTGATCGGCATTGCCCATACTCGCTGGGCCACGCACGGCGTGCCGAATGAAGCCAATGCCCATCCGCATTTCGTCGAAGGCGTCGCGGTCGTTCACAACGGCATTATCGAGAATTTCTCCGAGCTGCGCGACGAGCTTGTCGCTGATGGCGCTACGTTCACCAGCCAGACCGACACAGAAGTCGTCGCCCAGCTTCTTGCCCGCTTCCGCTGTCAGGGGCTGGATCATAAAGCCGCGATGCTGGCGATGCTGAACCGGATTACCGGCGCCTATGCGCTGGTGGTGATGTTTTCCGATGATCCGACCCAGCTTTTCGCCGCTCGTTTTGGGCCGCCGCTGGCCATCGGCCATGGCAAAGGCGAAATGTTCCTGGGCTCTGACGCCATTGCCCTGTCGCCTTTCACCAACCAGATCACCTATCTGGTCGATGGGGATTTCGCTGTGATCGGCCACCGCACCGCCCAGATCATGGATTTCGCTGGCAAGCCGGTCAAGCGTATCAAGCAGACCTCCCAGGGCAGCGCCTATCTGGTCGATAAGGGCAATCATCGCCATTTCATGGAGAAGGAAATCTATGAACAGCCGGAGGTGATCTCCCACGCGCTGGCGCATTATGTCGATCTGGCCGCCCATACGGTGAAGAGCGACGTGATCGGCCTGGATTTTGCCCGCCTGCGCGGGCTGGCGATTTCGGCCTGCGGTACGGCCTATCTGGCGGGTCTGATCGGCAAATACTGGTTCGAGCGCTATGCCCGGCTGCCTGTCGAAATCGATGTCGCATCCGAATTTCGCTACCGGGAAATGCCGCTGTCGCCGGATCAGGCAGCGCTGTTCATTTCGCAATCGGGCGAAACCGCCGATACGCTGGCCTCGCTGCGCTATTGCAAGGAGGCGGGGCTGAAAATCGGCGCGGTCGTCAATGTGCAGGAATCGACCATTGCCCGCGAGGCCGATGCGGTCTTTCCAATTTTGGCCGGGCCGGAGATCGGCGTTGCCTCCACCAAGGCCTTCACCTGCCAGCTCGCCGTCATGGCATCGCTGGCGATAGCTGCCGGTAAGGCGCGGGGCCTGATCGGTGAACAGGAAGAAAAGGAGATGGTGCGGCATCTGTCCGAACTGCCGCGCATCATGAGCCGGGTGGTCAACCTGATCCAGCCGCAGATGGAAAGCCTTTCTCGGGACCTGTCTAAATTTAAGGACGTGCTCTATCTCGGTCGCGGCACCAGCTATCCGCTGGCCTTGGAAGGGGCGCTGAAGCTCAAGGAAATTTCCTATATCCATGCCGAAGGCTATGCCGCAGGTGAGCTGAAGCATGGGCCGATTGCACTGATCGATGAAAACATGCCTGTTATCGTCATCGCTCCGCATGACCGGTTCTTTGAAAAGACCGTCTCCAACATGCAGGAAGTGGCGGCGCGCGGCGGCAGGATTATTTTCATCACTGATGAGAAGGGCGCTGCATCCTCCAGGCTGGAAACCATGGCGACCATCGTTCTGCCCGATGTGGCGGAAATCATCGCGCCCATGGTGTTTTCACTGCCGATCCAGTTGCTCGCCTATCATACGGCGGTGTTCATGGGGACGGATGTCGATCAGCCGCGCAATCTGGCGAAATCCGTCACGGTTGAGTGATCGATTTATCGCCTGCGCACCTTGTCTTGGCGGGCAAGGTGCCGCACACTTTGGCCATACTGCGTCGCTGTGGGCCATCCTTGTTCGGCGTACGGCGAAGCAGGCCATTTCATGAAAAATCGGATCATATGTCGGATAAACCAGAACGAATTTCTTTTGCAAGCCGGCTAAGGACCAATTTCCTGACCGGCATGATTATTTGTGCGCCTTTGGCGATCACCGTCTGGCTGACCTTCACCTTCATCGATTGGGCCGACAGCTGGGTGACGCCCTATATTCCGCAGCGCTACAATCCGGAATATTACTTCAATATCGCCATTCCCGGCACCGGCCTGGTGATCGCGGTGGTCGGCATCACCATGATCGGTTTTCTGGGGCGCAATCTTGTCGGGCGCTCCGTCGTCAATTTCGGGGAATCGATCCTCAGCCGGATGCCGCTGGTTCGCACCCTTTACAAAAGCCTGAAGCAGATTTTTGAAACGGTGCTGAAGGAACAATCCAGCTCCTTCAAAAAGGTCGGGCTGATCGAGTTCCCGGCACCAGGCACCTGGGCCATGGTGTTTGTTGCCACTGAAGTCACTGGCGAAATCGCGGCCCGGCTGAATGAGGAGGGCGAGGAGATGATTGCCGTCTTCATGCCGCCGACCCCGGTTCCGACGGCGGGTTTCCTGATGTTCGTGCCGCGCAGCCGTCTGAAACTGTTGGATATGACGCCGGAGGAGGGCGCCAAGCTGCTGATTTCCGGTGGATTGGTGATGCCAGAGTGGAAGCCGGGCTCTGGCACAATTGCCATGCCGCCCGTCTTGTAAGTTGCAGCGGGAAAAAGGGGCTGTAGGCTTTCGGCAGAATGCCCGTTTCCTGTATGACCTTGTCACGATCCTGTCACGGGAAGCTTCTAATGGCCCTGATGGGGGAGCAGTGATACGGCAGACAATTCCGTATCCCATCAAGGCTGAGCGCTGCCCCGGTTGATGCAAAGGATCGGGATCATGGTATTTTCACGCAAGGCATTGCTTCTGGCTGCAACTGTTCTGGTTTCCTCAGTTGGTGTCGTTCTGGCGGAAGGAACGGTCAGCGCCAATGGGGTGACAATCGCCAACAAGGGACTTGTCGCCATCGGCCGCATTCCGGCCAACGAGCGCGACAAGTTCAAGGAAACCTTCGGCTCCGGTTCCGGCATGGCGGTCGATCTGACGCAATGGAAAAAGCAGGGCGAGACCTATTCCGGTTCGCTTTGGCTCCTGCCGGATCGTGGCTACAATGTCGAAGGCACGACGGATTACAATACCCGCATCAACAAGATTGATTTTACCCTTGCGCCAGCACCGGCAGGAACCACTTTGCCAGCCGACAAGCAGCAGAAGGGCTTTGACGCAAAGCTTGCCGATACGATCCTGCTGACGGACGGCGAGGGCAAGAGCCTGACCGGTCTTGATCCTGAATCCGGCATTCGCGCCGCGACCAAGACATTGCCAGCCTTGCCGCAAGCGACCACGGGCAAGATCTCGCTCGATCCGGAAGCCGTCGTTCTGTTGAAGGACGGCTCGATGATGATCAGCGACGAATACGGTCCCTATATCTATCACTTCTCGGCTGCGGGCAAACTGCTCTCCGCCACCCAGCCGCCAAAGGCTCTGCTGCCGATGCGCAAGGGTGAGCTGAACTTCTCGTCCAACAATGTTGGCGAAGGCGGCAAGAAGCCAGACCCGAAAGACCCAGATAGCGGTCGCCAGAACAACCAGGGCCTGGAAGGCATGTCGCTGACACCGGATGGTAAGTTCCTGATTGCGCTGCTGCAATCTGCAACCCGCCAGGATGGCGGTGATAGCAGCTCCACCCGGATGAATACCCGCGCCCTCGTCTATGATGCAGCCGATATGGATCATCTGAAGCTGGTGCATGAATATGTCGTGCCGCTGCCGACCTTCGACAACAAGGGCAAGGTTGCCGTTGCTGCTCAGAGCGAAATTCTGGCACTGTCGGACAAGACGTTCCTGATGCTGGCGCGTGACAGCAATAACGGCCAGAGCATGAAGGGCGATACCTCGGTTTACCGCAAAATCGACCTGGTCGATCTGTCTGCTGCTACCGATATTGCCAATGGCGCGTTTGACGATGCGAAGCCGGTTGCCCCGAAGGGCGTGGTGGATGCCTCTGTGAAGGTGGCAGCAGTGACGCCGTTCATCGACATCAACGACAACAAGGACCTCGCCCGCTTTGGTCTGCACAATGGCGCGCCAAACGACAAGAGTAATCTCTCTGAAAAATGGGAAGCCATGTCGGTCGCATCGGCGCTCGATCCAGCCGCTCCGGATGACTATTTCCTGTTCGTCGCCAATGACAACGACTTCCTGACCCAGGATGGCTATCAGGTCGGTGCTGCCTACAAGGCTGAAGGCGGTGCTGAGGTTGATACCATGTTCCAGGTGTTCCGCGTGACCTTGCCGGGCATGACTGCCAAGTAATTATCGATCAAGGCTACTCGCTAATAGACGCCGTGCATCCGAAGGGATGCACGGCGTCTCCGTTTATGCTTACGCCTGTCTGGCGTGGAGCCAAGCCTTGAATGCTTCGACCTCGTCGGTCTGGATGGCGCCGACGCCTGCATCTGCCAAAACGGTCCACACACCGTCCGGATCGGCAAGGGCGCGGGTGTCGTTGAAGTCAAGGCAATGCGATACGTCGAGCGTGTTGATCCAGACGCGGATGTTCTGGCGATCCAGCTCGGCCCGCGCATCGGCGATATCGGCCAGATCCGTGAACTTCACTTCGATCATCGGCGCCTTGAGGCTCTCGATGCGGCGCAGGTCCTCGGTAAACCGGCCAGGACGAACGGGAAACATCGGCATATGCGGGATTTTTCCGAACCAGTCGGCATCGGTAATGGCGAAATGGTCCGCGTCGAGATCGATGTCGGTCTTGACCAGAACCTGATCGGCAATGTTCATCCGCAGCACCGTCTCCATCACCTGCGGCAGATCACGGGTGAATTTCGTGTCGATATTGACGGTAATACGACCACGGGCTTCTTCGAGAATTTCCTCAAGTGTCGGAACGCATTCCTCGGTTATATCAGCCTCAGGGCCGCCCGCGCCGCTGCGCAGCTTTGCCTGACGGATGACATCGAACGGCAAATCGCTGACCGTGCGGCTGCCGGTCGTCGTTCTGTCCAGGGTCGCATCGTGAATAACCACGAGATGACCATCGGCACTGGCCTGGGTGTCGATTTCGACCATATCCACACCTTGGGCAATTGCTTCCCGTATTGAGGCCAGCGAATTTTCCGCCGTGCTCTTCCACAGGCCACGATGGGCGATGGTCAGAATGGTGGGATTGGTGCGCGACGCCATTTCGGCAATCGAGCAGGGGTGGGTGACCAGGGATTGGTGCGCAAGCGTGGATATCTGGACAGGCATGGGTTAGACTTTCGGCTGTTAGGATTATGGAAGGAATCAGATCTTGCCCATGCCTGCCGCCATCAGGTCGTCGCGCAGGATGCGACCAGCGATGATGAAGACGATGAGGGCTGGCAAAAGCAGGATGAAGGAAACGATGGCAGCCAGCGGTAGCTGCATCGAATAGGGGTCGAGATACATGTAAAGCTTGATCGGCAGGGTCTGGACCACAGGCGCGCCGACGATGAAGGATTTGTCGAATTCCTCGAAACTGCCGATGAACGACATCATTCCGCCCGCCAGCAGGCCGGGTACGGCCAGCGGCAGGATGATATGCGCGACAATGCCAACTGTTCCGGCACCCAGCGAGCGGGCCGCATGGATCAATTCGTCAGGAATGGTCTCCAGCGTTGCGGTCATCAGCCGGATCATCAGCGGCAAGGTGCCGACGATCTGGACGATGATGACGCCAGCCACCGAATAGGCAAGGCCCAGCGCCAGGAACACTTGGCCGATGCCGACCGCGACCACCAGGCCGGGAATGATGACCGGCGCGAGAATGAAGATCTCCACCAGCCGTTTCAGCCGGAAGGGAAAGCGGGCCATGGCCCAGGCTGTCGGCAAGGCGATGACAGCCGTTGCGAACGTGACCGTGAAGGCGATGGCGAGGCTGGTGACCATGGCCTGGATCAGGCCTTGATCGCTGAGCACGCTGGCCCAGCGGCTGATCGTATAGACTTGCGGCAGCACATGCGGCGGCTGCCAGCCATCGGCGATGCTCCAGACAAACATCAGGGCAAGCGGCAGGGCGATGGCCAGGGCGAGTGTGGCGAACAGGCCGATGGAAACCAGCAGGCGGTCTTCGGGGCGGAACATGCGGCGTTTTGCTGTGGCAGGGGTATCGAGCTCAAGAACAGCCATCATGCCTTCCCCCGCGTATTGCCAGCACCGATCCGGCTGGTTAGAGCATAATAGGTCAGGAGAACGATGACCGCGAACAGGCTGAGGACCATGCCCATCGCATAGACCTGCTCGAACCGTCCCTGTTTGAACTCCTGAACCATTAGGACAGAGAGTGGTCGCGCCGTCGGCGGGCCGACGATATCAGGAATGGCATAGGAGCCCATCGAGCCGATGAAGGTCAGGAGAATGGCGGCGGTAATGCCCGGCATGGCAAGCGGCACGTCCACAGCCAGGAATGTCCGAAGCCGGGATGCACCAAGCGTGCGGGCCGCAAAGCGGATATCCTCGGGAATGGCGGCAAAGGCGCTGGTGATGATCAGCGTCATGAACGGGATCTGCTTCCAGGAACTGGCCATGATAACGCCAGCACCCCAATCGTCGCGGACCATTTTCGGCAGCGTAAAGCCCAGCGGTGCCAGCAGGCGGTCGAAAAAGCCGCCACGCTCGAAGACGACGATGATCATCAGCCCGACAATGATGCTCGGAACGGCCATCGGCAGCTTGTAAAACCCGCCGAACAGCTTGCGCCCAAGAAAACTTTTGCGCAGCAGAAGCGCCAGCGGCACAGACAGCGCCAGCGAGACGAAAACCGGCATGACACCGTAATAGATTGATGTGGACAAGCCGCGCAGCATGGAGGGCCGGGTGAAGATCCGCTGATACCAACTCAGTGTAAAGCTTCCATCTTCCAGCCGGAAGCTGCCGACCAGCGCCGACAGCAGCGGCAGACCGAAGAAGAACAGCAGGTAGCCGACACCCGGCAGAAGCAATAGCAGGAGTTGGATTGAGCGGCGGCGAAGCAGCAATGGCATCAGGCGGCCTCCATCACCGGCTGGTCTTCGAGCAGATGCACGGCATCGTGGAAAGTCAGCGAGACCCGGCTGCCGGCTTCTATCGGTGTGCCGCCACCCGACTGGCTGATCTTGATCCCGACAGCACCGATATCGGCGGTGTAGAGGATATTGGCACCCATGAATGAAACAGAGGTGACGGTTGCCGATCCGCTCTCGTCGCGCTCGATGCCGATATTTTCCGGGCGGACCGAAATCTGCATTGAGCCTAAAGCGGGACGGTCCAGCATCACGTTTTGGCCCCAGGGCAGCAATGCATCCATGCCGGACGCCTTGACGGAGAGAAGATTGGTCTGGCCGAGGAAGCTGGCGGTAAAGGCCGCTTTCGGCGCCCGGTACAGCTCAAGCGGCGTGCCGATTTCGACAACCTGACCGCCATTCATCACCACGATCCGGTCGGACATCGCCATGGCCTCGGCCTGGTCGTGGGTGACGTAAAGGCTTGTCGCGCCGATACGGCGATGCAGCTCGACCAGCTCGTGGCGAAGGCTGTCACGCAGCTTGGCATCGAGATTGGAGAGCGGTTCGTCAAACAGCAAAAGACTTGGCTGCATGACGATGGCGCGGGCCAAAGCTACCCGCTGCTGCTGGCCGCCGGACAATTGCCGGGGCATGCGATCCACCAGGGCGCTGAGATTGCAGATCTCCAGCACATGGGCGATGCGCCGCGCCCGCTCGTCTTTCGGCACATTCTTCATCTTTAGGCCGAAGCCGAGGTTTTTGGCGACCGACATATGCGGAAACAGCGCATAGGATTGGAACACCATGGCGATATCGCGCGCTTCGGGGGAAAGCCCATCAATCCGCTTGCCAGCCAGCCGGATTTCGCCGCCGGACGCCTCGCTGATCCCCATCAAGATGCGCAGCAGCGTCGATTTTCCGCAGCCGGAGGGACCGAGAATGGTGACGAATTCGCCCTTTTCGACGGCAAGCGAAACCGGGTGGAGGACGCGGGCTGACCCGAAATCCTTGGTGATATTGTTGATGTCGAGCTCGCTCATGTCTTTGCCCCTGTTCGTCGTGTATCAGCCTTTTCCAGCATTACTGGTTCAGGACTTTTTCATCGAGCGCTTCGGCAAGGGCGGTCGACATGTCCCAGAAGGCAGGCACCGACAGACGAGGGTAGACACTTTTCGGCAGGACATGATCCTGTAGAGCAGCCGGGATCAGATCGTTGGTAATATCGGTGCGCGGCGAGCGCGATGCCTTGGTTTCCAGCTTGAAGGTCTGAAACTCCTTGCTCATGGCCATATCGATCAGCAGCAGGGCAGCGGCGACATGCTTGGCATTGGCGGGGACGAACATCGCGTCGCCAGAGCCGACCTGTCCCTTCTCCAGCAGTGTCAGGCGGAAGGTTTCGGGCAATTGCTTGTTGCCGAGAAAGCTCATGACCTGATCTTCCCAGACCGTTCCCATATAGAGCTGCTGGTTGTTGATCAGGTTCAGCGTATCGGCATTGCCATTGGTCAGTTCCGCGGCCTTCAGCAGGCGGCGATAATAGTCCCAGACAGGTGTCAGGCATTCGGACGACATCGCCCAGTCTTCGGCCTGCTGGAGTGTTTGGTTGTAATCGGTCAGTGTCTTGCGGCAATCGCCGGTCAGGTAATTGAGCGCGACGGAATAGATGAAGCCACTGCCCGAACCGCCCTTGGCTGGTAAGGTGACGCCCAGACGCTTGGGATGGCTTTCCGCCCAGGCCAGCAATTCGTCGAAACTCTTGGGAACCTCATTCGGTTTGACGAAGGCACTGTCATAGCCGATTGCCGTCTGGTTGAGATGCACGAGCGGGAAAGTGCCGCCATGGGCTTTACCAAACACGGTCTCGGCCAGAACGGGGTCGTAGGTCGCCATGTTCGGAAGAATTTTCGTCAGTGGAATCTTACCGATTACCCCTTTGGCCGAGAGCAGCGGATAGCCGCCGCCGCCTGCGAAATAGGCATCGACGGGCGTATCCTGTCCTGAAGCTTGGACAGCAATTAGCTGCTGGTTGGCCTGATCGCCGTTGACGTCGCTATAGACGACCTTGATGCCGTATTTGGCGGTGAAAGTGTCGGTCAGGTTTTTCCAGGTGTCTGCGAAGCTGCCAGCAAAATTATACATGGTCACCGTTCCCTCGGCTTTGGCAGCGGGAACGACGATGTCGTAGAAATTCTCCCTGGTGACCTTGGAGAGATCGAAATCAAGATTTTTCATATTGGTTTCGGCGCTCAAACACGGAGCGACGGAAGCGGCGAGCGTCAGGGCCGCGATGGCCAGGAATTTCATCTGCATTGGGGTCTCCATCAGAGCTGGATCAATTGCAGGCGTAATAATACACTTTGAGTGTAATATTTGTGACAGGCCGGAAATTTATGCTCGCAGTCGAGTTGCGATTGCCTGACCGCGAGACGCCGGATAGATGTTCAACCATGACGACCCAAGCCAAACAGCCCTCTCGCTTTGACAGAAACCCGCTTGCCAGCGAGAACGAACGTCTGATTTTGGACATCGTCCGCCGCCACGGACCAATTGCCCGATCAGGCATCACCGCCCATACCAACCTGACCCAGCAATCGGTGCATCGGTTGATCGAGGGGCTGATCGAGCGCGGTTTGCTGCGCACCGGCGCGCCGCTGAAGGGCGCACGCGGCCAGCCAAGCCCGACTATCGAGCTTGCGGTGGAATCCGTGGCGTCGCTGGGCATATCGATCAACACCGATTCGGCGATCATCTGCCTTGCTGATTTCAGCTGCGGCGTGATTGCCCAGAAGAAACTCAATCTCCTGCCGCTCAGTCGCGAGGCAACCCTTGTTGCCTTGTCACGGACGCTGGATGAAATGCTTGAGGCTCATAATCTGCCGCGCGAGCGGCTGCTGGGGCTGGGATTTGCCATGTCGGGCTTTTCTGTTGCCGATGACCGGATATTCAATGCGCCGGAGCCCTTGCAGGACTGGTCGCTGACGGATCTTCGCCCGATCCTGGAGCAGACGTTTCAGCTTCCCGTCTGGCAGGAGAACAACGCGACCACGGGCGCTATCGGCGAAAGCTTGCAAGGTGTGGGGCGATGGTGCCAGACCTTTGCCTATCTGTCGTTCAACTATGGCTTCGGTGGCGGGCTGATCCTCAACGGCCAGCCGTTCTACGGATTCCATGGCAATGCCGCCGAATTATCCGGGATTTACGACCCGACCGAGGCACCTCGACGTCCAGCATTGCAATATTTGCTTCGGAGCCTTCAAGACCACGGCATCGAGATTGATTCCGTCGATACTCTTTACCGGACATTCGACCCAGACTGGCCAGGCGTGGAGGCGTGGCTAGAGGCAACCATGCCACAGGTCGAACGGCTGGTTGCGGTTTTGATCGCTGTGATAGATCCGCAGACCATCGTTTTCGGCGGTCAATTGCCGCCAGCGCTGGGCGCGATGATGATCGAAAGATGCCCGATGCCCTCGCAGCGGGTTCATCGTTACGGCGTCGGGCCAAAGGAGGCCCGACTGGTGCTCAGCGAAGTGAAGGGAGATGCCGCAGTGATCGGTGCGGCGCTTCTGCCACTCAAGATGCGGTATTTTATTTAAACCAAAGCAGGTTCAAGCCTCCGCAAATTGCGGCGCTGCCCAGTTGGGGAATGGGTCGCGCATATCGCGCCAGACGCCGGGCGTGAAGCGATCCGCAGGCACCAGACAGGCGTCCAGCCGAGCGCGGATTTCGGCCTCATCCATGGGATCTGCGCCGATGAAGACAAGTTCCTGGCGTCGATCACCCCAGATCGGGTCGAGATACGGCTTCATGGCCTTGAGGAAACCCTTGTCCTGCGGCCATTGCTGCTTGGGTACGGAGGACCACCACAGGCCCATGCGCCCGGTGCGCACCAGCGGTCCGGCCTGGCTCAACTCTCCGACATGATGGGGCCGGGTTGCCAGCCAGAAAAACCCCTTGGCGCGGATCACGCCCGGCCAGTCGCTATCGATGAATTCCTGGAATTTCAGCGGATCGAACGGGCGGCGGGCGCGGTAGACAAAGCTTCGAATGCCATATTCTTCCGTTTCAGGCACATGGTCCTTGAAGCCGTGTAATTCCTTGAACCACAGCGGGTGGGTTTCCGCCCGGCCAAGATCGAACCGTCCGGTACCCAGCACGTCCTTCGGTTCGATCTGACCGAAATCAGTCTCGATAATCCGCGCATCCGGGTTAAGGCCGACAATGATCTTGCGGGCTGCATCCATCCGGGCAGGGCCGGCAGTTTCGGCCTTGTTGAGCACCACGACATCGGCAAACTCGATCTGCTCGACCAGAAGGTCAACGAGCGTGCGGTTATCGTCTTCACCTGCTGTTTCGCCCCGGTCGGAGAGGAAATCGCTGGAGCTGTAATCGCGCAACAGGTTGGCGGCATCGACCACCGTAACCATCGTATCCAGCCGGGCGATGTCGGAGAGGCTGTTGCCGTCTTCGTCACGAAACTCGAATGTGCTGGCAATCGGCAGCGGTTCGGCAATGCCGGTCGCCTCGATCAGCAGATAGTCGAACCGTCCGGAATCAGCCAGTTGCCGCACTTCCGTCAGCAGGTCTTCGCGCAGTGTGCAGCAGATGCAGCCATTGCTCATTTCCACCAATTGCTCGTCGGTGCGCGATAGATTGGCACCGCCATCACGCACCAGGGCGGCATCGATATTCACCTCGCTCATGTCATTGACGATGACCGCGACCTTCAGCCCGGCCCGGTTGCCAAGAATATGATTAAGAACCGTGGTTTTACCGGCACCGAGAAAGCCGGACAGCACGGTCACGGGAAGCTTGTTGTCCATCTTCAACTCCTTAATGTAATAACATTACATTGATGATTCTGAAAAAGGCGAGCAGAGGCGCTCGCCTTTTGGTTGTTGCGTCTGTCAGCCCTTCAGGCAGGTGGTCATGGCGGTTGCGAGATCCGTCATCAGGGCGGGATAGAGGTCAGGGCCATCAGCTATTCCCGTGCCAAGCGGGTCGAGCGTGCCGGTACGGGCATTGCTGCCTTCAGACACCACCTTGATCAGTTTCGGCGCAAATTGCGGCTCGGCAAAAATGCAAGCCGCGTCCAGCGATTTGACCTTGGCGTGAATGGCGGCCACACGTTCAGCGCCGGGAGCCTTTTCCGGGCTGACGGTGACGGAGCCGGCAACCGTCACATGGTAGCGGTGCTCGAAATATTGATAGGCGTCATGGAAGACGATGAAAGGCTTGTCCTTGACCGGGGCCAGCATGGTGGCAATCTGCTTGTCCATGGCATCGACCTGCGCCTGGAACTGAACAAGATTTTCGGCATAAAGCGGAGCATTGGCCTTGTCTGCGGTGCTCAAGGCTTCGGCTATGGTTACGGCCATCGCCTTGGCATTGTCAGGATCGAGCCAGATATGCATGTCATTGGCGCCATGCTCGTCTTCATGGTCATGCCCGTGGCCTTTATCGTGGTCATGTCCATGCCCGGCTTCGTGCGCATCGCCATCGTCATGGGCCTCGAAAGGTCCACCCTCGCGCAGGGGCAGCAGTTCCACGCCCTTGGCTTCGGCCAGCGCCACCACTTTGGCCTTGCCCGCCAGCGCATCCAACGGCTTGTCGAGAAAGGTTTCCAACCCCGGCCCAACCCAGAATATCAGATCGGCCTGTTGCAGTGCTTTGGCCTTGGAGGGCTTCAGGCTATAATCATGCGGGGAACCGGCACCTTCGACCAGAAGATGCGGCGTGCCAGCTCCTTTCATGATCGCGGCGACGATGGAATTGACCGGCTTGATCGAAGCAACCACATCAGGGGCTGCGACGGCCATGCCGGGCGCGAGCAGAAGCATGGGGATAAGGCTGAGCAGGGGCATTGTCTTCACAGGCAAGGCGGTCTCCAATTTATATATGCGAAAGCAAGGACAGTTCCTTGTATGGGATATGTAATGTTATTACATTGATTGCGTAACGCTATAACGTGTGTCATAGCCGGTTGCAACACTCAATCTGTGGAGTTTCGGTATCCGTGTTGAAGGTGCTGGGTGAAAAGCCATTGGTGACATTGCGCAATGCCGGCATCAGGCGCGGCGGGCGCTGGCTGGTGCGCGGTGTCGAGCTTTCGATCCGCAAAGGCGAGCTTGTCACTCTGATCGGCCCAAACGGATCGGGCAAATCGACTACAGCGAAAATGGCGCTTGGCGTGTTGAAGCCCGACGAGGGTGAGGTGGTGCGTGAGCGGGCGTTTACGGTTGGTTATGTGCCGCAAAAACTGAGCATCGACTGGACCATGCCGCTCACAGTTGACCGGCTGATGACCCTGACCGTCAAGCTTTCGAGGGCGGAAATCGAGGCTGCTTTGGATTCTGTTGGCATTTCCCATCTGCTGCGCGCCGAAGTTCAGCATTTGTCCGGTGGCGAGTTTCAGCGGGCGCTTCTGGCCCGCGCTCTGGCCCGCAAGCCGGACCTGCTGGTGCTGGATGAGCCGGTGCAGGGTGTGGATTTTGCCGGTGAAATCGCCCTTTACGAATTGATCGCCGATATCAGGCGCAAGACCGGTTGCGGCGTGCTGTTGATTTCACACGATCTGCATATGGTGATGGCCGAGACTGATATTGTCGTGTGCCTGAATGGCCATGTGTGCTGCCGTGGCACACCGGATGTCGTCAGCCAAAGCCCGGAATATCAGCGGCTGTTCGGGGCTGCTGCGGCGCGCACGCTTGCCGTCTACAATCATCGCCATGATCATACGCACCTGCCGGATGGCCGGGTCCAGCATCTGGACGGGTCGGTGACCGATCACTGCCATCCTGATGACGGCCATCACCATGGCCGGGGTGAAGAGGGCCATCATCACCATCATCACGATGATGCGCTTGAGATCGAAGAGAACCATCACGATCATCATCAACACGGCGAGGGGCCATCGGTGACTTCGGGAAGGGGTGACCGTCATGATGGATGATTTCTTCGTTCGGGCTCTGCTGGCAGGAGTCGGGCTGGCGCTCACGGTTGGGCCGCTTGGCTGCTTCGTGATCTGGCGGCGCATGGCTTATTTCGGCGATACGATGGCACATTCCTCGTTGCTCGGCGTGGCGCTGTCGCTGCTGTTTTCCGTCAATCTGACGCTCAGCGTGTTTCTGGTCGCGGCAATTGTCTCGCTGCTGCTGTTGCTGTTGCAGAACCGGCGCGGGCTTTCAGCCGATGCGCTGTTGGGTATTCTCAGTCACGCGACGCTAGCGATTGGCCTTGTCTTGGTGGCCTTCATGACCTGGGTGCGGGTCGATCTGATGGCTTATCTGTTCGGGGATATTCTGGCCGTGACGCCGCAGGATATCGCCACCGTCTGGATTGGCGGGCTTGGCGTCATCCTTTGCCTTTGCCTGTTGTGGCGACCCTTGCTGGCGGCCACCGTCAACGAGGATGTGGCCGAGGCGGAAGGCTTGAAACCAGCGCGAGCCAGACTGATCTTCATGCTGCTGATGGCCGTGGTGATTGCTATCGCCATGAAAGTCGTCGGTATTCTGTTGATTACGGCGTTGCTGATCATTCCGGCTGCAACCGCCCGGCGGTTTTCCATGACACCGGAAATCATGGCGGTTCTGGCGTCGGTCATCGGCGCGGTTGCCGTGGTTGGCGGCCTGTTCGGGTCACTGACCTATGATACGCCCTCTGGCCCCTCTATCGTGGTGGCCGCACTTGTCCTGTTTATTCTCAGCTTGCTGCCGATACGCCGTTTTTCAACGGCTGCCGTGAAGAAAGGATGATCGTCCGATGTCCACACCGCAATTGACCCGCAATCAGAGCCTGGTGTTTCAGGCGCTCGAAAAGGCAGATGGCCCGCTTTCGGCCTATACGATCCTTGACAAGCTGCGCGACAGCGGCTTTCGCGCCCCGCTACAGGTTTACCGGGCGCTGGAAAAGCTACTGGAATTCGGCCTTGTCCATCGGCTGGAAAGCCTCAATGCTTTCGTTGTCTGCTCCCACCTCCAGCATGATTGCTGCGACCATGGAACTGTGGCCTTCGCAATCTGTAGCAAATGCGGGCAGGTCAAGGAGTTTCACGATCACTCCATCGACCATCGACTGGGCGATTGGTCGAAGGGCCAGGGTTTCAAGGCCGAGAAAACCACAATCGAAATTCGCGGCATCTGCGCGGAGTGCCTCGTCTGAAATTACTGTTTCAGAGCGGTTTCAGTTCCCTAGCAAACCGTTGCCAATTGGCGATGTAGTTTTGCGCGGAGCGCTTCAGGCCTTCCACGGCCTTGTCATCGAGAGTGCGTATCGCGCGGGCCGGTGAGCCGACAATCAGGGAGTTATCGGGAAATTCCTTGCCCTCGGTAATCAGCGCATTGGCGCCGATAAGGCAGTTATTGCCGATCCTGGTGCCGTTCAGAACCGTAGCGCCCATGCCCACCAGCGTATTGTTGCCCAGAATGCAGCCGTGAATGATGGCATTGTGGCCGATCGTGCAGCCTTGGCCGATGGTTGCCGGAAAGCCCATATCGGTGTGAATGGTTACGTTTTCCTGCACATTGGAACCTGCGCCGATGGTGATTGGCTCATTATCGCCCCGCAGCACCGCACCGAACCAGATGCCGACATCCTCGCCGATGATTACATTGCCGATGACCTGCGCATTGGGCGCGATCCAGTAATGGTCGGCGGCAGGCAGGTGCGGTTTCAGATCCCCAAGGGCGTAAAGTGGCATGATGGCAGGTCCTTTTATCGATTTGCCATCGATCTTTCGGGATAAGCCTCAGAAAAGCAAGGGCTTTGAACCCGGTTGGGCCGGGCGCGTATGTCCGGCCCCTTTCACTGCGGATGTGTCAGCGGATATAAAGCACGAAGCTGCCATCGGATGCTTCGTCAGCGTAAATCACATTCTTGAGCTCGACATTCTGTGACAGCAATTGCCTGCGCAGAACCGGGTTTTCGCGAATGGCGGCCTGGACTTCGCGGGCTTGCGGGCTGGTTGGCGTCAAGGACCCGAGAAAGTCCTGAAATGTGTCATGCTTTTCGATCTCATCCGGCGTGCTAATCATGAAGCGGGGATGGTGATCTGTTGCCAGCGCCCTGTCAGCAGCAGACATGGCTGCATGGCTGATGCCAGTCATGGCGGCGGTTGCGAGAACGGCGGCAAGAGAAATTTTGGCAATGCGAGACTTGGGAATGCGAGAGTTTGCAATGCAAGACATGGGTTCACTCCTCCAGGAACAAAACCGGCGAGAAAAACTTGTTAGCCGGTGAAGGAGATCCTCGCGCTTAATCCGATCAAATCCAATTCACCAGCGAGTGAGATTGGATTAATTCTTGGTCATGTTCGCCGAGGCAGCGGACATGTGACCTGCTCAAACTTGCTCGTTCGGGGCCTATGGTTTTACCGCAGCCGTAGCTTTACCGGTACCCGACGGGAATGCGGGTGCAGATGCAGGTGAATACTTGCTTCCGGCTGAGAATAGCGCCAGGCACGCGCGCCGTGGCAGAGGAGCAGGTTCATCAGATCCCGCGTCTTGGCCCGCGGCTTGTTGATGCCATCGGCCAGCCTTATCGCCGCTTCATGCAGCGGGTTGAGGCCGGCGCGCGGGTTGAAGCGAAATGCCGGATCACTGCCAACTGCGTGTTCGGCTGCCTGGTCCACGACCTGGCCGGTGTTCAGGTGGTTTTCATTGCTTGCCATGATTACATCCTCGTACGCATTACATTTCGAGGTGAACTGACCGGACCTTGCGCAAACACCTGCGCAGGCCACGGTAAGACAGAGTGACTACTGCATTGCGGCCCAGCAGCTGACGCCTGCCTTTTTCAAGCGATTGCAGGCATTGATCGCAGATTTCTGATCATCGAAGCCGACGAACCGGGCACGATAGACCTGGGATGCTCCTTCGCCATAGGCCATGGCGAAAGGTCGCGCACCCTTGAGTGAAATACCGCTCTTGGCACGGGCGCTTTTCAGCAGGTCCATCGCCGCTTCCTGGCTACCCGAAACACCGATCTGGACGGTCCAGCCAGAAGGTGCCGCAGCTGGGGCCTGGGTGGAGAACGTGACTGTATGGTCGACATCGGCTGGCGGCTTGGGTCCAGATGACTTGGAATGGCGCGATGCACTTTTGCGGGTCTGCGGCATAGGAGCCGCTTCTGTTTCCAGGGCCTGGCTTGCCTCCGCTTGCTTCGCAAGAGCGGCAACCGCATCATTGGCGCCTCCGCCACCGGCATAAGCTGTTTCGCTCAGGCTTCCCGTGTCATAGCGTCCGCCGGGCACGGGTACGCCGGATTGAGGCAATTGCGGTGCAACGGCGGTTTCGCGGGCAACAGGTGCCATCGGCTCAGGTACGGTGCTTTGGCGGGCAATAAGCGGGCTTGCGCCACCACGACGGGATGCTTCCGGCAGATAGGTTGCCATCAGTTTGCGCATCTGGTTGTCGCGTGCGGCGCCGGAGGCACCACCCAACACCACGCCAACCACGGATTTGCCGTCGATCTGCAAGGAGGTGACGAGGTTGAAGCCGGAGGCATTGGTAAAGCCGGTCTTGATGCCGTCGACGCCGCGCACCGAACCGATGAGGCGATTGTGATTGCCGATCACCTGGCGGCCATAGGTAAAGCTGCGGGTGGAAAAGTAAGCGTAATATTGCGGAAAATGCTGTCTTAGCGCCATGCCCAGCCGCGCTTGGTCGCGGGCCGTGGTCATCTGGCCGGAGTTTGGCAGGCCATTCGCATTGCGATAGGTGGTGCGGGACATGCCAAGTGCGCGCGCCTTGGATGTCATCATCTGGGCAAACCGTGCCTCGGAGCCGCCGAGATATTCGCCGAACGCTGTTGCCGCGTCATTGGCGGAGCGGGTGACGAGGGCCTGTATGCCTTGCTCTACGGTAAAGCTGCCGCCGGGCCTCAGGCCAAGCTTGGATGGCGGTTCGGAGGCAGCATGGGCTGACACGGGAACAGAGGAGTTCAACCGGATCCGGCCTTTTTCCAGCGCTTCGAAAACCAGATACAGGGTCATCATCTTGGTGAGCGATGCGGGATAGCGCAGGCTGTCAGCGTCGGTGGCGCGCAAAACCTTGCCGTTATTCACATCCACGACGATGTCGGCATAGCGCGATGCAGCAGCGGCCTCAGAAGCCGGAGCCACCAACGTGGCGCAGACCAGAGCCACGGTGAGAGAGACACGCATGACAGGCCGAACAATCATGTTTCGACCAAGGAGGCTAGCAACTCGCATATTCACCACTGCACTCTTTCCTGAATTCCAGCCCTGATCACGCATAGGGTCGGGGCGACATGCCCGATCTGGTGCTATGCGTATAAATTCCTGCTTTGGCCGCCCCCCAGCGACATATTTCCTGACGCTAACACCACAGCGTTACCAAGTGGTTTATGATGAACAACAGGTTGCCGGTCGCGGCTGCATTTTTCTAAAATTTTGCCGATTTCCATTAAAAATCTGGACCAAGCTCTGATCTACTCACTCGACACCGTGAGGCGGGAGGCGACGAATGCTTCGACAGCGGTATCGATTTGCCGCCAGTCTGCCAATTTCTGGCGCGAAAACCGGTAAAGTACGCTGAGATCGTGACCGGCGTTGAGATCGCGCTGGCAGGTATCGACGGCTGGTCCGTCCTGTTGCAGCCCGGCTTGATCGGGTGAAAGGCAACGGATGGCGAAGTCCGGGCGACCCGGTCGTGGCGCAGTATAGAGAATTTCACCGTCATAGCCGCTGCCTGCCCGAAAGCGGTGGCCGGTCAGGCCAAAGGGGCCTGGCTGAGGCGCTCCTTCGAACAGTTGCTTGTAGATAGGCTCAATCCGGCCGGACATGTCGCGTGACATGGTGCTCTGTGAAATCTGAAGGAAGATCAACTCGTTCGATTGGCTGACATCATCGAACCGCAGCCGGTCTGCCTGGCTATAGCCGCGCATTTCCGGCCAAGTCAGGGCCAGATCCACGCGGGCGAGAGCGCCATCGTGGCGCTGGCGTTGGAACCTTATGGTGTTGTCTTCAATGCGCAGATGATCAAGGCCAATGGTGATCGCTCGCGGTGTCGTGCTCTCGCTGCGCCGATCACTTGTCAGCGCGCGGCCAATCCAGTCGCTGCCCAGAAACAGCGCCAGGGAAAAGACGATGAGAAGGCCGAGAACCGCAAAACAAATCGTCAGCACTCTGGTGGAGATCAGGGGCTTTTCCATGGTGATCGCGGGTGACTTGACGGCATGGTCCATGCTTCGGCTGGCCTTCTCTTGGCTGCGCAACCCTTCCACGGCATCATGGGTGAGGCACTGGCCGACAACCTGAAGAAACCGGAACCTGAGTCGCGCATAGAAGCATGGGCAGCGCATGGTTAATGGCGCGTTAAGGGCGCAGTTCTGTATGTCTGCAATATCCAAAAAAGTGAGCCGGTTCCGTGGCAGCGGAACCGGCTCTTGGCCTTGGTCGGACGGAGATGCGGGGACGACCGGGCCAATATCTGCCAGATGTCGTGGATGCGGTCGCGTCCTCGCTTTGGCGGTCAGTTTTTCGGAAGGGCGGCAACCGTTGCAGCACGACCATCCTGGATCTTCATCCATTGCCCCGGATTGTCGGAGGACTGGCGTTTCAGGAACGTATATTCCGTATCCGACCACAGCAGCACCTTGTTGCGCATGTTGTCGAGGATGAAATCACCCCGATCTGTGCGGACGGTCAGCACGGCATGGCCGTCGCCATTGGGTTGAAGTACCACGGTTATCAGCAGGTTGGATTCAGCTACACCTTTGGCAATCAACTGACGGCGCTTGAGCAGCGCGTAATCTTCGCAATCGCCCGCAATGGTTGGGTATTCCCACCATTCCTCGACACCGTAAAGCTCCATATCGGTTTCTGGCTTGATGGTGGTGTTGACGGTGTAGTTTACCTCAAGAATGTCCTGCCAGAGCGCGGGCGTCAGTTGTTGCGGACCTCTATCGCTGCCGGAGGGACGGCATTCGCTGGCATAGCGCTGGCAGAACTCGTAATGGCCGATCGGCTGGCTGGCTCTGCCATTGATTTTCATCGAAGGCTGGCCGGCAAAAGCCGCTTGTGCGCTGGCGAATGCCACGATAGCGGCGATGATGGCGAAACCTGTTGTCGTCTTCTTGTTCGTCATTGGGTGTCTCCCCGTTATGGGAGTACAATGACAGTGATACTTTGCTGTCTGGCAAAATTGGAAGGTAGGAATAAGTACAAAGTCGAGCAAAATAAGTATAAAATTAAAATAAAATTTTAGTCAATTTACTGCTGTTTTCTATGGGAATTGGCAGGGTGGGCTGGAATGAACGGTTATGTCAGCATCGCAAGCAAGATTTCTATCTATCTGAAAAATATAAAAAATTGACAGAAAAATGCGCCAGGAAGATTGTGGCGTGTTGTCCCGAAAGAACGCATCACTATCCCACGAGTTTAGGCGGACGTTGATGGCGATGGACCCCAAAAAGGGATTTATCGCCAAAAAACCGCAGGAAATACTCGAATTACTCCAAAAATGCATGGGTTTTGGTGAATGATGGATGAACGGGATTGGGATCTAGCATCAGGCCGAAAAATACACAGAGGTTTTCGCCTTGGCTGGATGAGCGAGATGACACGGGAGATTTGGAAGGTAACAGAGGGCCGAGGACGGAATCCTCTGCGCATGCTCGAAACTGCCAGGGCGAAGCGAATCCCGATTTCGCGAAAGACAGCCGATATAAAGCGGCAGTCTGGCTCAATATAAACCGGACGGGTCCTACAGAAACTCTGTCAGGGCCTCGCGGGATTGCAGGGTGGTGAACTCGATGGCAACGCCTTCAAGGAAGTGGCGCACGACGCGGCCACGCATGCTGCCCAGGCGTACCGCAGTGCCAAGCGGTGGGCGAATATCGATATCGATCGCCGCACCTGAAAGGGACAGGTCCATGATCCGGCAGTTGTATTTGCGACCGTCATCAAAGACGAGTTCGGTGCGCGGCTGCTTTGGTGTCAATCGGTCATGGCGGCGGTCTTCCGGCAGGCCCAGTTCGTGCTTGTTGGCAATCCATGTCAATTGAGCCGCAAGCTTTTCACGTTTGCGCTCCGTTGCCACGATGCTGATGACAAAGCCATCATCTGTGGTCTTGATCACGGTGCCTTCGATGCGGCCGATATGGTCGATATAGGCAATGATCCTTTCGCCCGGCATGGGGCGGGCCGCGCAGATCACCCGGACATCGCCCGGCGACATATCCACCGTCAGGCAGACATATTCATCCTCGCTCGGCACCATCAGCCGGCCTTCAAGACTCACGGAGACGCGCTGAAACGCCCGCTGAACCGGGGGCCGTGCTGAGCCGCTATTGGGAGCCTGATGATAGGAATGCATGCCACGATTCTTCAACGCTTTGAGTCGCCAGAAATATTAGGCGCTATGCGTTAACAGAGTGTTTTGCTCTTCACCGATCTGTCCACAGATCTTCAGGGACTCAAGCCAAAGATAGACCAGAGAAAAATGGACCCGGTCTTCCCGAAAAACAAATGAAAACAAAGAAAGCGATAACCTGCCAGGGTCAGGTTGAACCAGACAGGCTATCGGCTTTTGGGTATTATTCTTCGATGCGCAGGGAGATGGTTTTCTTGCCGTAAACCGGCTTGACCTTATGGCCTTCAACCTCGATAGCGCCAAACTTTCCAGCAATCCTGGCGGCGGTGATCAGCTTGATGGTCTGTCCGGCTTTCCATTGACCCTCAGGTTTGACCACCAGTTTTCCACCGTCAATAAACAGTGTCTTGCTGACGACAAGGCTTGGGGCTTTCGTGGATTTGCTGGATGTGATGTCCAATGTCGCATCGTTGCGCAGCGTCAGTGTGCCGGTCACGGTCAGAGGCGCGGAGGCAATGTCCACCGTGCCGCCAGCAAGATAAACGTCGCCCTTGCCCAAGGCGGTTGATGATTGCGCAACTAGGCGACCGTCCTCGATCACCGTGCCGCCGGTCCAACTGTTCTTGGCAGACAGTGTCAGCGTGCCGCTGCCCTGCTTGGTCAGCTTGCCTTTGCCGGAAATCGGGTTTTTCCAGGTGTCGTCGGCGTTAAAGCCGCCTTTGGTGGCGTCCATCACAAGGGTAACATCGCCGTCGAAGGCGCCGTACCCATCGGCAGCACGGAACAGGTCGAGGCGGCCCCAGCCTTCGGGATCACTGATGATTGGATAGCCGGACGCCAGTTCCGTGGTTTTCAAAACGACCCGGCGCTGGTCGGCGCTTAGATAGGGTAGGCGGGTTTCCAGCAGCACTTCGGCACCCTTGGGCACGCTGGGCGCCAAGGATGGATCGCCGATCTGCTTGTAGCCATAGGTCAGGCGTGGTTCGAAAAATTGCTTGTTCCACGCGTAATCGGCATAGGCATCCGTCGATTTCGGCAGGGCATGGGCCGCTGCCAGCAGCGCCTGGCCGTCTTTCGCACCGGTTTGCTTCATCAGCCAGGTCTGGCTCTGCTGATAGGCTTCGCTGCGCAGCGGCGTATAATCCGGGCGGTTGAGATTATAGGCGACGATGGCGGTGGCCAACACCCGCCCACCCAGCACGTCGAAGGTCTGGTGCATGCCAGCGCGAATGCGGTTTTCGCCGAGCATGGCGGCGCGGATCAGCATTTCCTGGTAACGCTGCGGCACCAGATAGGCCATCACCAGTGCATCGCGCCAGCCTTCGGCGGTATGGCCGGAGGGGAAGCCGCCGTCGGAGGCCGGTTTGTCGCTCTTGGCCAATTCCAGTTGCGGTACGATCCGCACCTTGTCGCTGGCGCGGTAGGGACGGGCATATTTGTAATAGCGCTTGGCAGGCTCGGTCGAGCCATCGGCGCTTCCCGCCTCGATCAGGTCGACAGCCTTGCCGAGATCGGTATTGTCCTTGGAGCCGACACCGCGATTATTGCCCTTGTCATCATATTTGACGCTGGTCGCGTCAGCGGGCATGCCGGTGATCGTCGTTGTCTGCCGCACGCCCTGACGCCAGGCGTCGGCGAGGGGGCCAAGGCCATCGGTAATGCTGACATTCTTGCCGCGCCGGTCGTCCAGATAGGCGGCCAGATCGCGTTCCGGCGTATGTTCGCCAGTGACCTTGATGGAATATGCAATATTCTGTTCATGCAATTGCGGGAGCTTCTTGACCCCATCGGTCGGGCTGCCGGGAATGCCGCTCCAGTCCGATTTGGCAATCGCCGGGCAACCATCCTTGGCCGCGGCCTCCTGATCGGCATCGACGAAGGGCGTGCGAGGCGTCCAAAGATCCAGGAAACCGGAGAGAACCCGCACACCGGCATTGGTTTGTGGTGTCGCATGGCAGGCGTCGCCGCGCTGGTTGGTTGCGCCGGTATCCACATAGGCCATGACGCCTGCCGGTGGAGGCGCGCTATCGGCATGGCCGACACCGGCTGGAACAGGGGGCAGGGTGAGGCCATCGGCGAAGGCTGGCGTCAGCGCTGTTGCAAGGGAAAGGACAGCCGCGAATGCGGCGATTGAAGAGAGTTTTTTCATGGATGGCCTTTCTCTTGGGGCTCTGGAAACCCTGCGATAACGAGAGCTTGCCGCTGATCTGCTGCGTTTTCCGGGCTTTCGCAGCGGCGGATGTTATTCGTCAGGTTGGTAGATTAATAGCTGTGAAATTCCCATGTCAATCTTGGGCGTAGTGGAATGAAACCGTCTTGCTGGCGATTGCTTAAGGTCTGTGTGCAACAGTTTTCTGACAGCGGCGATCTCCTGCATTTCCTTTTGCCGATCTCTCGCTATATGCTGATGCTCACGGATCACAAGGAATAGAGATGCATGGACGACAGGCCGAAGGGGCAATGGGACCGCGAGCCTGAAGATGGGGACGATCCGCTGGACGAGGGCCTCGGCCCGGAGACTGGTGGACGCGAACCGGTGTTCAATATGCCGGGCGGTATTCTTCTGGCGCTGCTGCTGCTGGTGATAATCTATGCCCTGACCGGCTGGATTCTGTCTGATGAAATCTCCAATTGGATCATGGTGGAATTCGGCTTCTCGCCGGTGCGCTATGTCTATGATTTTTCCAACCAGGATCTGGCATGGCTGTGGACACCGTTCACCTATTCGTTGCTGCATGGCAGTATCGAGCATCTCGGCTTCAACGGCCTATGGCTCGCTGCCTTCGGCACGCCGGTCTGGCGCCGCATAGGCGCAGTGCGTTTCTGGCTGTTCTGGCTGGCGACGTCAGCCGCTGGCGCTGTTGCGCATGTCTGCCTGAACTGGGGCGATGCAAGCCTGTTGATTGGCGCTTCCGGCGTCATTTCCGGCCTGATGGGAGCTGCCTGCCGGTTTGCCTTCGGCCCCGGACGCTCCGGACTGCGGCTGCGCGAACAGGATGCCTTTCCACCCCGGTTGAGCGTGTTGGCCAGCCTGTCTGAGCGCACCGTCCTTGTCTTCATTATCATGTTCCTGGCCGGCAACGTGATCATCGCATTCGGGATTCCGCTGGTTGGTGATCCGGGCGCGGCCATCGCGTGGGATGCGCATCTGGGTGGTTTCGCCCTAGGTTTTCTGGGGTTTGCGCTGTTTGACCGCCGCCCAATCGGGCAAAAAATGGCAGACGATTAAAAAAAGCTGTGTCGATGCATCCAATTGGTTGCGTTCTCTAGCAAATACAGGCAGCATTCCTGATCAGGGGGTGTCGATCCAGGAGGAGGAGAGGCACCCAATCCTGCATGCCCGGAGATTTGCCAGGAGGAGGCGCATATGTCTGTGACAGTAAGGAATATTCTCAGCGAAAAAGGTCGTGATGTCATTACGGTCGGTCCGACGGTCAGTTTGGCCGAGGCCGCCAAGGTCCTGCATCACAACAAGATCGGTGCGGTGGTGGTTGTCGGCATGGAAAGCCGGATCGTCGGGATTTTCACCGAGCGCGATCTGGCGTCAGCCATCGGCAAAGGTGGGGTTGAGGCTCTGTCCTTGCCGGTATCCAAAGCCATGACCGCCAACGTGTTTCGCTGTAGCGAAGAGACCACCGTCAACCAATTGATGGAAATGATGAGCAGCAAACGCTTCCGTCACGTACCGGTGGAAGACGGCGGCAAGCTGATTGGCATCGTCTCGATCGGTGACGTGGTCAAGCAACGCATCCGTGAGGTGGAACTGGAGGCCGAGCATATCAAGGCCTATATCGCCGGATAAGGCCGGTGTCGTGCCTGGTTTTGGGCGCGGACATTCCGCGATAAATCGCCAGTTCTCTGCGTGAATATTGGGTCTGCCTGGTTTGTCCGGGCAGGCTTTTTTATGTGAGGGGAGAGAATGCCACCACAGCTTTGGACCGAAAACCGGTTTCCATACTTCGGTCCGATGCTTTATCGCATCACAGCTTCCTGCATCCGGCGGATTTCAGCGATACGGGCGATGGTTTCTTCATAGCCGCGTGCAATGCATTCACCAGCGCGGTGGAATTCCGACAGGCCAATATCGTTGACACGCGGATGAAGCGCCAGATCGGGCGGATCGCCTGCCAACCGGGCGCGGGAAATCCGGTCCTGGATAATGTTGAAGGATTGCACCATCACGCCGGTCAGCCCCAGCCGATTCGGCTGTTTTACCGCGCCGGTATCCGGGCCGATCGGGCCGACCTTGTGCTTGACCACGGCGGAGCGACCATAAAGATCGTAGTGGAGGTTAACCGCCACCACCAGCGGCTGCTCATAGGAGCGGCAGACCGATACCGGCACGGGATTGACCAGCGCGCCGTCGACCAGCGTCCGGTTGTTGCAACGCACCGGCTCGAAAATACCAGGCAATGCGTAGGACGCGCGAAGCGCAGTGACCAGATTGCCGCCATCGATCCAGACTTCGTGGCCGCTCGTCAGTTCGGAGGCAACCGCGACAAAGGGCTGCGGCAGATCTTCGATGGTCAGGCCTTCCAGATGTTCCTGCATGCGTTTCGTCAGGCGCATGCCGCCCAACAGGCCGCCGCCGCCAATGGTCAGGTCGAGAAGGGCGGCGATGCGCCGCACGGTCAGGGATCTCGCAAATTGCTCAAGTTCGTCCAGCTTTCCCGCCAGATAGCAGCCGCCAACCAGCGCGCCGATAGACGTGCCAGCCACCATGCCGACTTCGATGCCAGCCTCATCCAGGGCACGCAAGACTCCGATATGCGACCAGCCACGGGCAGCGCCACCACCAAGGGCAAGCGCAATTTTAGGCTTGACGACCGGCGGCGGCAATTCGGCGACAGTGCTTCCCCCCGATGGGTTTCCTGGCTTTGCGGCTCGACCGGCCCCTTGACCTCTTAAATTCCAGTTCAGCATTTCCAGAACACCCTTTCGACCGAACAGTCCCCAACTGCATTGCCTGAAGCCGCCGTTGGCTAAGGCCAGAAACTATGCAGTGGTGCATCACGTCCGATGCACGGCGCTGCCATATACAGCAATACTTTGCACGTCTGCCGCGTAATTCCTCAAATCGAGCCCGATCCAAGGAGAGAATTATGCGGCAAATTCAAAGTGCTACAACATAGTGCGTTTGATATGGCGCATTATGCTGTGGCGACGTCGTAACGCCCACCCGCATTTTCATGTCCACCAACTCTGTTTTGAGAGCATGCAGCAGATTTACTCTGCCTTCAAATGCGGTATTTCCGGGGTAGTCTGCGCCGCCTTGTTTACCAAAGCGTTTCTGTAAAGACTTTTTGATGTTTAAAATAGCAAATGTCTATTTTTGGTCCTTGCCGGCGTAAACCTGCGCAGGATCGAAATGTCTGTGATCGTCGGTAATCACCATTTTCGCCTCGCCATCGGCAAGCTGAACGGAGCGGTAAAAACAGGATCTGCGGCCGGTATGACAGGTGGCATCATGACCGGCCACCTCGACCTTTAGCCATATGGCATCCTGATCACAATCGACGCGAATTTCCTTGACGCTCTGCATATTGCCGGAGCTTTCTCCCTTTTTCCAAAGGCTCTTGCGCGAGCGGCTGTAATAATGGGCAAGGCCGGTTTTGATGGTCAGTGCCAGGGCCTCGGCATTCATATGGGCAACCATCAGCAGTTCGCCATCGCGGTTATCGGTCACAACGGCGGTCAGCAGGCCATGCGCGTCGAATTTCGGCGTCAATACGCCAGCGCCTTCCAGAAGGGTCTTGTCCGTCGAAGGGGCTGCAAAGCTGATCATTCCGTCGATCCAATATAAAGGCAAAAAATAACGCACCGCAGCAATGCGGTACGTTATTATATTCCATCAAAACTACAAGGCCGCAAGCGCTGAGGCGATCAGCGGTTTTGCACCATGGTCATGAACCGTACCTGCTGAGCGACATCGGTCTTGAACTCACCGGTAAAGGTGGTGGTCAGTGTCGTGGATCCAGATTTCTGAATGCCGCGCATTGCCATGCACATATGCTCTGCATCGACCATGACGGCAACGCCGCGTGGCTGAAGATACTGAACGAGCGAATCGGCAATCTGCGCCGTCATGGTTTCCTGGGTTTGCAGGCGGCGGGCGAAAAGATCGACGACGCGGGCGATTTTCGACAGACCCAGCACCCGGCCATTCGGCAGATAGGCAACGTGTGCCTTGCCGATCACTGGCAGCATGTGATGCTCGCAATGAGAGAAAAACGGGATATCACGCACCAGAACGATGTCGTTATAGCCGCCAACCTCTTCGAATGTCGTGCCGAGGACGTCCTCGACATTGACATTATAGCCACCAAACAGTTCGCCATAGGCTTTGGCCACACGCTTTGGTGTGTCGAGCAAGCCTTCCCGGCTTGGATCGTCGCCAGCCCAGCGCAGCAATGTGCGCACAGCGTTTTCGGCTTCCTCGCGGCTGGGGCGGGACATTTCAGGCGACATTTTTTTCACTGTGGCATCCATGCCATTACTCTCCCGGTCACTCATACTGGCAGAAGCCCTTTTCGACGATCCAGGCTTTAATTGCGTAATTCGAGCCATAATGGCAAGTCCAATCCTCGTGGGCGTGTTTCAAACTTTTCGCCTTGATGTTTCTACACCGACATACGATGTGATATATAGAGAACTCGCACAGTCACGACATACGCCAAAACGCGACACAGTGTTGCGCAAAAATGGATAATCCAACAGGTCGGGTTTTGCGTATGGACAGGCTTTTGGAGCAAAGTTTGGCGATGGATGATATTTACAATAGCAAGATTCTTGAATTTGCCGGCAATATCATCCGCGTCGGCGCATTGAGCAATGCCGATGCCGTGGCTGAAAAGCACTCCCGCTTGTGTGGTTCACGTCTGAAAGCGTTTGTAACCGTCGACCGCGATAAAGTCACTGATTTTTCGCAGGAATTGCGCGCATGCGCACTTGGACAAGCCTCCGCATCGATCATGGCGCGCCATGTGGTGGGCGCCAGCTTTACGGAGATTCGCAAGGCCCGGGCCGATATGCTTGATATGTTGAAGGAAGGCGGCGAGGGGCCGCAAGGCCGGTTTGAGGACATGCGCTACCTGATGCCCGTCAAGGATTACAAGGCCCGTCACGCCTCGACTATGCTGATTCTGGAGGCGCTTTGCGACTGTCTCGACCAGGTCGAGGCCCGCCAATCGGCATTGGCTGGCTAGGATTATCTCGCCGATGTGCCAGCACTGCGAAAACCTCGACGACGATGAGGACAAAATGCCGCGCTACAGGGGCCGGAATTATCAGGGACCCTTTCGCAAGACACCGGACAGGCTGTTGGGCATGGGGCTGATCCGGCTTTACCAGCTGACGCTCTCCAGCGTGGTTGGCAGTCATTGCCGCCATTCCCCGACTTGTTCGGAATATGGCTATGAGGCCATCGCCCGCCATGGATTATGGAGTGGCGGCTGGCTCACCCTGTTTCGGGTCGGGCGCTGTGGCCCGGGTGGCACCTGGGGCGTGGACGATGTTCCGCACACCCTTGGTGGCCGCTTTCGTCCCTGGCAGATCTGGTCGCTTTGGCGGGTTGGACGCAAACGGCGGTTACGGCAGGTTTCATGACAGTACCGGAAGAATATCGTCAGGCATCTCGTGATTTCGAGGCCATTCTGGTTGAGGTGCGGGATCAAGCCATGCTGGGCACGACGCACCGGGCCTATACGACATTGGAGGCCGTACTCCTTGTCTTTCGCCGTCGTCTGACTGTGGCGCAAGGGCTGGCCTTTGCGGATCTACTGTCTGTTGGTGCAAGGGCGCTGTTCGTCAGCCATTGGGATTGTCATCAACCCGTTTTGCCCTTCAACTCGCCCCAGGAGATGATGGCGGAAGTCATGGCGCTTCGCCACAATCACAATCTCTCGACGCCTGATGCGATCAAGGACGTAGTCACGGTTTTGCGCCGTCACGTGGATGAAGCTGGCCTTAAGGCTTTTCTGCAAAGCGTTTCCCCTGAGGCGCTCAGGTTTTGGCGCTTCGATATCCATGCGGAATAAGCTTTACTGAAAAGACGAATTTCAGTATTCAGCCGCTTCAATCCCGGCCGTTTTGTGCCGGTACTTTTTACCACCCGCATTGGTTGGCGGGACTGGATAGGAGCCTTTAAAACATGTCTGACACCGTTTCCCTTACATTTCCCGATGGTTCCGTGCGCAGCTTTGCGGCTGGCGCGACCGGTCGTGATGTTGCCGAGTCGATTTCCAAGTCGCTGGCCAAGAAGGCCGTGGCCATTGCGCTCGATGGCGTTGTGCGCGACCTCGCCGACCCGGTCATTGACGGTAAGATCGAAATCGTCACCCGCACCGATTCACGGGCGCTGGAGTTGATCCGTCACGATACGGCCCATGTTCTCGCCGAAGCGGTGCAGGAATTGTGGCCCGATACGCAGGTGACGATCGGGCCGGTGATCGAAAACGGTTTCTATTACGATTTTGCCCGAAAAGAGCCTTTCACGCTGGATGATCTGCCGAAGATCGAAAAGAAGATGAAAGAAGTCATCCAGCGCAATCAGCCCTTCCGCAAGGAAGTCTGGTCGCGTGAAAAGGCGCGCGAAGTGTTTGCTGCCAAGGGTGAGTCCTACAAAGTCGAGCTGATCGATGCCATTCCTGAAGATCAGGACATCAAGATCTATTATCAGGGCGACTGGTTCGATCCTTGCCGTGGTCCGCATATGGCCTCCACCGGCCAGATCGGCACGGCCTTCAAGCTGATGAAGGTGGCCGGTGCCTATTGGCGCGGTGACAGCAACAATCCGATGCTGACGCGCATCTACGGGACGGCCTTTGCCGAGCAGGAACAGCTCGACAATTATCTGCATATCCTGGCCGAAGCCGAAAAGCGCGATCACCGCAAGCTAGGCCGCGAAATGGATCTGTTCCATTTCCAGGAAGAAGGCCCGGGCGTGGTGTTCTGGCATGGCAAGGGCTGGAAAATGTTCCAGTCGCTGACCGCCTATATGCGCCGCCGGTTGGCCAATACCTATCAGGAAGTCAACGCGCCGCAAGTGCTGGATAAATCGCTCTGGGAAACCTCCGGTCACTGGGGCTGGTATCAGGAAAACATGTTTGCGGTGAAATCCGCCCATGCCTTTACCAATCCGAACGACCCGGAGGCCGACCAGCGCGTGTTTGCGTTGAAGCCCATGAACTGCCCCGGTCATGTGCAGATTTTCAAGCATGGATTGAAGTCCTACCGTGAACTCCCGGTCCGTCTTGCGGAATTCGGTCTCGTGCATCGCTATGAAGCATCGGGCGCATTGCATGGGTTGATGCGTGTGCGTGGCTTCACGCAGGATGACGCGCATGTGTTCTGCACGGAAGAGCAGATGGCGGCGGAATGCCTGCGGATCAACGATCTGATCCTGTCGGTCTATGAGGATTTCGGCTTCAAGGAAGTGGTGGTCAAGCTCTCGACCCGCCCGGAAAAGCGCGTTGGCTCCGACGAGCTTTGGGATCGCGCCGAAAGCGTGATGACCGAAGTGTTGAAGGCCATCGAAGAGCAGTCCGGTGGGCGCATCAAGACCGGCATTTTGCCGGGCGAGGGCGCGTTCTATGGTCCGAAATTCGAATATACGCTGAAGGACGCGATTGGCCGCGAATGGCAATGCGGAACGACGCAGGTGGACTTCAATCTGCCGGAACGCTTCGGTGCCTTCTATATCGACCAGCATTCGGAAAAGACCCAGCCGGTGATGATCCATCGCGCCATTTGCGGCTCGATGGAGCGGTTTCTTGGCATTCTGATCGAGAATTTTGCCGGTCACATGCCGCTGTGGTTTGCGCCCTTGCAGGTGGTAGTGGCGACCATTACCTCCGAGGCTGACGACTATGGCCGCGACGTGGCTGAACAGCTGCGCGATGCCGGTCTCGAAGTGGAAACCGATTTCCGCAACGAGAAGATTAACTACAAGGTTCGTGAGCACTCGGTCGGCAAAGTGCCGGTCATCATCGTCTGCGGTAAGCGCGAGGCGGAAGAGCGCACGGTCAATATCCGCCGGCTCGGCAGCCAGGATCAGGTGTCGATGACGCTGGATGATGCCATCGCCAGCCTGGTCGATGAGGCGACGCCGCCGGATGTAAAGCGCAAGCGGGCAGCCAGGAAGCTGGCTTAAGGGTTTTCCAAAGCAAGGGGCGGGTGTTTCCGCCCCTTGGTAATCCCGTCAATGACTGGGCGTATATGGCAAAGATGAATGCTGGATATTGATTTTCAGATGGCCATCTGCAGTTTTGATAAAGCCCATTGTGTAATCGGCTTTGGTCACTGAGCCGTCCTTGGCGGTAAAGTAGTAATTGCCCATGGAGATTGCTGTTTTGCAGTCGTAGATGATGGCGTGGTTTTCAAACCGCACATTCGTATAGGGCGTCAGCGCAAATCCGTGGTCTTCCGCCAGCCTTCCGGTGACGAAATAAGATAGCGCGTCTTCCGGCGTATCGCGAAACTCAACCACGGAAGCCTTGGTCGGCTTGAACAGGACGGTTCCTTCCTGATAGCCATAGGTGTCGGCTATGAATTGTTGTGCCGTCGTTCTTGCGTCTTCAGCGGCGCCAATTTCGACCAATCCTTTGCCCCATCTCTCCTCTGCCTGTAGGACATCGGTTTCACTGATAGCGGCTGGGCAGTTTTCAGCCCGACTTGGACCTGATGCGATTAAAACCGATGCCACTACAAAAGTTAAAAATATAAATTTCTCTATCATATAATAATCCAATATTTGTACTGTGGAATTACATCAATAAGGATCTGGTATTTTGTTCTCGGATAATAGATGGGAAAAATGCCGAGCTTTGACTCTCAAAAAAACGCTTTTAGATAGTCTGATCATGAGTTTGTTGCTTGCCGATTTTCCGAGACAAAACCAACTGCTGGGTCAAGAATTTGATATTCAAACGTCAATCAATTGAAAAGAAAGAGAATTTTCTATAAGCCTTTCTTACGACAGCGTCACCGTCATTAATTCCACGCAGGACCATCACCTTGCTCAATGCCATCGCCCATGCCGAACTGCTTGCCGTCTTGACGGCTGTGACCGGGGACGAACCTCGGGTCATGACGGTGCGCGGTGGCGATGCCCTGCCGTCCGGTCCGTTCGAGCTTGGCCATCGCAGCCTGCAAGGTGGCTTGCGGGAATGGATCGAGGATCAGACCGGGCATCCGGTCGGCTATCTGGAACAGCTCTACACCTTTGCTGACCGTGATCGTGACACGGATATAGGCGGTGGGCGGACGATTTCGATCAGCTATCTGGGGCTGGTCCGCGAGCAGGCAGCACCTGGTGCCGGACGGCCCGGCTGGCATGGGTGGTACGAATATTTCCCCTGGGAAGACCGCCGCAGCGGCCCACCGGAGAGTTTGGCCCGCATTGTCGATGCTCTTCAGGCGTGGGCGGTGGCCGATACCAGTCGGCGTGAGCATCGCCAGCGCAGGCTCGATTTTTCGTTCGGGCTGAACGGCATGGATTGGAACGAGGATCTGGTCTTGCAGCGCTATGAGCTGATGTATGAGGCCGGTCTGGTGCAGGAGGCCGGTGCTGTGGAAGTCTCGGGCCGTGTGATGGTTGGCGATCATCGCCGCATTCTGGCGACCGGCATTGCGCGCCTGCGCGCCAAGATCAAATATCGCCCTGTCGTGTTCGAGTTGATGCCGGAAAGCTTTACGCTTTCCCAACTGCAACGCTGTGTCGAGGCGTTGGCTGGCCTCACGCTTCACAAGCCGAATTTCCGCCGTCAGATCGATCAGCAAGAGCTGATCGAGGAGACCGGCGACATGGCAAGCGAGACGGGTGGACGCCCGGCAAAACTTTTCCGCTATCGTCACGCTGTGTTGGAAGCCCGCGCCTTGTCCGGCTCGAAACTGCCGCTATCTAGGTCATAAACCACTGATATTAAAAGATTTAATGAGATTCAATCTTCCGTGTGGATGTGCATCAGGGGTAGTTTTGTCGTTTTCATAAAAACAATTGTCGCGCGATTGACATAAACTCCTATCGAGAATAACTCTTGGATTGAGGATATACTCAAAATGAGTAGAAAAGGGAAAGCCGATGAATACCGCCCCTTCACTGTCAACGCTCTATGACCGGGTCTCCCGGGTTATCCCGAGAGCCGAGTGGATGTCTTTCGAAGATGACATCGCAGCGATCCTGGAGCTGAAGAAGCGCCGCAATGCCGTTATCCTTGCTCACAACTATCAGACGCCGGAGATTTTCCATGGCGTTGCCGACATTGTTGGCGATAGTCTGGCCCTGGCTCGCAAGGCCATGGAGGTTGATGCGGATGTTATCGTGCTGGCGGGCGTGCATTTCATGGCCGAGACCGCCAAGCTTCTCAACCCGACAAAAACCGTGTTGATTCCGGATATGGCAGCGGGCTGTTCGCTGGCTGATTCGATCACGCCTGAGGATATTGCCCTGTTGCGTGCCGCCCATCCCGGCGTGCCTGTGATCACCTATGTCAATACATCTGCGGCGGTGAAGGCGGCCTCCGATATCTGCTGCACCTCCGGCAATGCCAAGGCGGTGGTCGAAAGCCTCGGCGTGCCGAAAGTGCTGATGATCCCGGACGAATATCTGGCTCGTAACGTGGCGCGCGAAACCAATGTCGAAATCATCGCCTGGCATGGCCATTGCGAAGTCCACGAACTGTTCACCGCAGGCGATATTGCCGAGTTGCGCGAGGCCAATCCCGGTGTCGTCGTGCTCGCCCATCCCGAATGTCCGCCGGATGTGGTTGCGGCGGCGGATTTCGCCGGATCGACGGCGGTGATGTCGGACTATGTCGCCAATCACAAACCGGCCCGTGTGGTGCTGCTGACGGAATGCTCGATGAGCGACAATGTCGCCGTCCATCATCCCGATGTGGATTTCGTGCGGCCCTGCAATCTCTGCCCGCATATGAAGCGGATCACGCTTGCCAATATCCGTCAGGCACTGGAGGAAAATCGACAGGAAGTGACCGTCGACCCCGCCATTGCCGATGCGGCGCGCCGGGCGGTGGAAAGGATGCTGGCGGTATGAGCACGCTGGATACTACAGAAGATCGGATCGTCGTGATCGGCAGCGGATTGGCCGGGCTGGTAACAGCGCTCTGCCTTGCGCCGCATCCTGTCACCATCGTCACCCGCGCCGCTCTGGGTGCGGAAACCTCCAGCGCCTGGGCGCAAGGCGGCATTGCCGCCAGCATGGGGGGTGATGACAGCGCGGCGCTGCATGCGGCGGATACGCTTGCGGCAGGCGATGGGCTTTGCGATCCTGATATCGTTGAGATGATCACATCGGCTGCCCCTGCGGCGATTGCTATGCTGGAACGGTTCGGCGTCCGCTTTGACCGGAATGCCGATGGGGAGTTGGCGCTTGGTTTGGAAGCCGCCCATGGCCGTCGTCGCATCGTCCATGCCGGGGGAGACGGGTCCGGCGCGGAAATCATGAAGAGTCTTGTGGCTGCGGTGTTGGCCACGCCATCGATTTCGGTGATGAGCGGACTTCAGGTGCGCCGCCTGCTTGTCGATGCAGGCGGGATCAACGGATTGCTCTGCGCCTCGGCCACTGGACCGGTGCAGATTGCCGCTTCTCGGGTGGTGCTGGCCACTGGCGGCCTTGGCGGTCTCTACGATGCCACGACCAATCCCTCCGGCAATTACGGGCAGGGCATCATGCTCGCCGCCCGTGCCGGTGCGGTTCTGTCGGATATGGAATTCGTGCAATTTCACCCGACAGCGCTGGATGTTCCCCTTTATCCGCAGCCGCTGGTCAGCGAAGCCGTGCGCGGCGAAGGCGCTGTGCTGGTCAATGAGCGCGGCGAACGGTTCATGGCCTCTACCCCTGGGGCCGAACTTGCACCTCGTGACGTGGTGGCGCGGGCGATCAGCGCAGAGCGGGCCAGGGGGGGCACGGTTGCCCTCGATGCCCGAAAGGCACTTGGCACCGATTTTCCCCACCGGTTTCCGGCCATCGACGCGCTTTGCCGGGCGGCTGGCATCGATCCGTCATCGCAACCAATACCGGTGCGCCCCGCCGCGCATTATCATATGGGCGGTGTGGAGACCGATTGTTTTGGTAGAACCTCTGTTGCCGGTCTCTGGGCGGCAGGCGAGGCGGCCTGCACCGGTCTGCATGGCGCGAACCGTCTGGCCAGCAATTCGCTGCTGGAAACGGCGGTGATGGGTATGCGGGTCGCAGAGGATGTCGCGGGCGTGGCACACCGTCATGCTGCACCTTCCGGTCCGCAAACCTTGCCGCCTGCCGATGATATCACACCGGTCCGGGCAATCGTCTCGGCCCGGCTTGGCGTCTTGCGCGATGAGCGCGGCTTGCAGGCGGCAATAGCGGATCTTCTGCCACTCGTTGAAGCAGGCGGTCCAGCCAGCGATCCGGCTGTGGTGGCGCTGCTGGTCGCCGTGTTTGCCCATGCGCGGTGCCATTGCGCGGGCGCTCATGCCAGGACCGATTTCCCCCAATCCTGTCCAGACCCTTTGCGCCAGCGGATGACGCTAGATGACGCCCTTTCCCTTGCAAACGACACCGTTTCCCCTGCCTTGCAGCCCTATGCCCGGAGCGCCTGACATGTTTTCTCATTCCCTGCCGCGCGTCATCGTTGAGCCGCTGGTGCGCAATGCCCTCTCGGAGGATCTGGGACTGGCCGGTGATATTACCTCCATGGCGGTCATCCCGGCGGACCACCGTTCGACGGTGCAGATCGCCAGCCGCCGGGACGGAGTGATTGCCGGGCTCGATGCCAGTGCCATCGCCTTCGAACTGGTCGATCCCGGTCTTGTCATGACCTGCCATGTCAGCGACGGTACGGCGGTCAAGGCGGGCGATATTCTGGCAACAATTTCCGGCTCCTCCCGCAGCCTTTTGACCGGCGAGCGGGTGGCCCTGAATTTCCTCGGTCATCTCTCCGGCATTGCCACGGTGACAAGCCAGATTGTCACTGCTGTTTCCGGCACCAAAGCGGCTGTCGCCTGTACCCGCAAAACCACGCCGGGCCTGCGGGCTCTGGAGAAATATGCGGTGCGGATGGGTGGCGGCATGAACCATCGCTTTGCGCTCTACGATGCGGTGCTGATCAAGGACAATCACATCGCCATTGCCGGCAGCGTCACCCAAGCCATCCGGCGGGCGCGGGAGGGCGTCGGGCATATGGTCAAGATCGAGGTGGAAGTCGATACGCTGGCGCAATTGTATGATGCGATGGAAATCGGCGTCGATGCCGTGCTACTTGATAATATGACGCCGGAGCAATTGGGCCAGGCAGTGGAAATCGTCGCAGGCCGGGCGATTACCGAGGCATCCGGCGGCATCACCCCGCAAACGGCAAGGGCGGTGGCGCAAAGCGGCGTCGATCTCTTGTCGGTCGGCTGGATCACCCATAGCGCGCCGGTGCTGGATATCGGCTTGGATTTTGTCGAGGCCGAGTGAGGACACTCAGTTGGTGTCGTATCCGGCCTGCTGCTGAACATTCTGCTGGCTGTCTTTCAGCAGCAATTCGACATCGGCGTTTACCCCGGCTTTGACCTGAAATTCCTTCTGGTAGATCCGGTCCTTGTTGCGGGCAATAGCAGTATAATTGCCCTCAGACAGAACCAGAACCGGATAGGCGCTGACGCTTTCCGCCACGGCATCGCCGGAGGAGGTCAGGATCGACCAGGCGGTATCGGCAATCGCTTCGCCACCCGGTTCCGAGACCAGCTTGAAATTCATCTGGGCTGCGCGGTGCTGGAGCGTCGCCTCGGTGATCTTTCCGGCTTCGACCTTGATATCGGCGCGCACCAGCGCATTGACTTCGCCATATTGCGAGACGACGTGATAGGTGCCGGAATTGAGGCTGACGAGTGTGTTGGGCTCGATATTGTCCATGATCAGGCCGCGATCATTGTCCTCGGGACCATCGCCTGCGTAGATTTTGAATTTCAGTTTGGTGGGCTTGATCCGGGTGTCTGGGCCGGAAACGGCATTCAAGACCATGCCGCCAGCATCCAGCACCATGACCTGCTTTTGCACTTCGCCGTCGGTAGGCACATCGAGCTTGCGGGTAACGCCCGCCCGACCAAAGGACACATTGACGAAATAATCCCCAGGCGCCAATTGCAGTTCCGCCGAGCCGCCCTGGCTGCTGGCGACCATTGGCAATTTGCCGTCGCTGCCGGCAATCGGGCTATACACCCGCCATTCCAGGCCTTGCTGCAAGGGCTGGCCGTCATTGTCGAGCTTTGCTTCAAACCGGATAAGCTTGGAATGGGACTGAGGGGCAGGGGCAATCGGCGTGGAAAACGCACTCAGCTTCGGCATTTTCACCGTGCTGTCCAATTGCTTGAACGATTTGAATGCATCCTCGGCCATGCCGGGTCCGGCGCTTGCCACCAGCAGCGAGGCCGCGAGGATCAGGGGAAGACGGCAGGAAAAAGATATCATATGAATGCCCGACCGATTCAACCGCGATGATTGGCGTGTTGATCGGCTGGTACTACAATCCGAGCGCCAAGGCAAATTCAAGGCTTGCAATTTCCTGAATTTTCTACTCCAGTTTTTTAGTATTCGGGCTCTGAATTCCGACGCTTTCGCAGGGCGGGCTTTCACGACCTCTGATCTGACTTTCTTCAAGGCTCCGCCGATCTTCAAGGAAAAGACGTTAACATGTACGAACATATCACCCTTCTCGATTATTTGGCCACCCGTCGTTCCGTTCCGGCTTTTCAGATGTGCGAGCCCGGTCCCTCCAGACTAGAACTTGAATCTATCCTAAAGCTTTCGGTGCGCGTGCCCGACCACGGCAAGATCGCCCCCTGGCGCTTCATCGTCTATCGCGGCGACAAGCGGGTTGAAATCGGCGAGGCGCTGCTGGCCATGGCATTGGAGAAAAAGCCGGAGCTGGATGAGGAGATGATCAAGGTCGAGCGCGCTCGCTTCACCCGCGCCCCTGTGGTGATCGGCGTGATCAGCACGGCGGGACCGCATCCCAAGGTGCCGGAATGGGAACAGGTCATGTCGGCGGGTGCGGTTTGCCTCAATCTGTTGATGGCGGCCAACGCCCATGGCTATGTAGCCAATTGGCTTTCCGAATGGTTTGCCTTCGATGAAAAGGCGTTTCCCTTGCTGGGCATCAAGCCGGGCGAGAAGGTAGCTGGCTTTATTCACATGGGGTCTACGACATTTCCGATTGTCGAGCGCCCGCGCCCGAGCATAGATGACGTGGTGAGCTGGATGGGAGACACGGATTGATGTTTTACGAAACCAAGACCAATGCCCATGGCATGGCGCACGACCCGTTCAAGGCCGTGGTCTCGCCACGTCCTATCGGCTGGATCGGATCGAAGGGCCGGGACGGATCGTTCAACCTGGCGCCCTATTCGTTTTTCAACGCCATTTCCGACAAGCCGAAAATGGTGATGTTTTCCTCCTCCGGGCGCAAGGACAGCCTTCGCAATGTGGAGGAAACCGGCTGCTTCACGGCCAACTTCGTCAGCAGCGACTTAGGCGAGGCCATGAACCGGTCTTCGGCACCGGCAGCTTATGGCACCAGCGAATTCGAGCTTGCCGGGCTGACCCCCGTCATGGCCCGGCTGGTGGACGCGCCTTATGTGGACGAAGCCTATGCCGTGCTGGAATGCAAGGTTACCGAAGTGATTTCGCCAAAGACGCTGTCGGGTGAACCCAGTGAGAATTTCGTGGTGTTCGGTGAAGTCGTCGGCATTCATCTGGCTGACAGTGCCATGCGCGATGGCCGGTTCGATGTAACGCTGGTGCAACCCCTGTCACGGCTGGGCTATCTGGACTATGCGGCCGTGACCGAAGTGTTCCAGATGGTACGACCGTCAAAGGCCTGATTTTCCCGGCAAGGCGGCGCGGATCGCTGCCACCGCCTTGCCACCATCGCCGATCAGCGCGCTAAAGCCGCGCTTGACCAGACCGGCTGCGGCGTCAGTATCTTCGGGGCTGCATGGGCGAACGAAGGCAGGCAGATTGGCGCTGGCGGCGGCCAGTTGCACGAGACTGCGGCAGGTTTCCAGCACCGGCTGTGCGTGGCGCGGTGTCTCGGCCTTGATATTGGTGACGACCGCTTTTTCATCCAGGCCAAGGCCGAGCAACCTTGCCGAACTGGCGGCGATATCGGATGCCTGAAAAAAGCCGGAAGGGTCGCCGCCGAGAAGGGCAATGAATGGTGTGCTGCCATCGGCAAGCCCGGCTCTCGCTTCCTCGACCCGCAAGAGCGCATCCAGCCGCTGGCTATCGGCGGCCGTTGCGATATCCGTCAGCATCAACCCATCCGGCTCCAGCGCCATCAGCCGGGCGAGAAGAGTGGCGAAGTCATCATGGTCCAGCCGGGCGGAAAGATGAAACAGCACGGGCAGGGTGGGTGAGGGGTTTTTTTGTCGCCAGCTGGCATATACTGCGGCTGGATCGGTGCTGCCAAAAACCAGTGCGTCCGGGGAGGCTGGCGACGACTCTTGTTTTGTCTCGATCAGCAATAGCGCCTGGCAAGGTTTCTCCTTGAAGAAAAGCAAACGCTGATCCTTCCGATCTTCATGGTTAATCGACATGGTGAACCAATCTTAAACTTTTCTCGCATACCATAATGGCAATGGGTCGGGTTTAGTTTTGATTGGGGTTGTCAGTGCTTGTAAAGGCTTTCTTTCGCTGGTCTGAAACCGCAAAGGCGTGCGACCGGGCGAAGGCCGCCAATGCGCTGGGCCGGGCCTATCTGCATTCCCCGATGACCGAAGACGACCGGCGCTCCACCTACGTCGCCATGACCTATCTTCTGGACGATCCCTCACCCAAAGTGCGGCTGGCGCTGGCCGAGGCGCTGGCCTGTTCGGCTGAGGCGCCGCGCGCCATCCTGATCTCCTTATGTGAAGACCAGCCGGAGATCGCCTCTCGGGTCATTCTCTGCTCGCCCGTGCTGCAAGACCGTGACCTGGTTGATCTGGCCGGTCGAGGCAGCGGCATGACGCGGGCCTTCATTGCCGCGCGTCCACAGCTTTCCTCTGCCGTTGCCGCCGCCCTTAGCGAGATTGGCGACCTGCCGGAATGTCTGGTTCTGCTCGATAATCCCACCGCCGCCATTTCACCTTTCAGCCTACTGCGACTGGCTGAGCGCCACGGCACCCATGACGCGGTGAGGGGTGTCTTGCTGGAGCGGCTGGACTTGCCGGGTCGGGCGAGGCACCTGCTGGTTTCACAAGCCAGTCAGGCGCTTGCGGCCTCCGGCCTACTGCGATTTTCCCTTGGGGAAAGCAAGCTCACTCGGCTGAACCGCGAAATCGGCGTCAGCGCAGCCGCAGTGATTGCCGGTGAAGTCAGCTTTGATGAAATTCCCGATCTGGTCGAGCAGATGCGCATCAATGGCCAATTGACGCCCGCCTTGCTGATCGAACTTCTGTGCCGAGGCAAGGTGGATTTCTTCGCCAGCGCCATCGAATCGCTGAGTGGTTTGCAGGAGCGCCGGGTGCGCTCGATTCTGGCAACGGGCCGCATGCATGCTGTGCGGGCGCTGCTTCTTTCAGCCGGTCTTGACCACACAATCGCACCGCTGTTCGTTGAAGCCGTGCTGCTTTGGCGTCATGCTGTGCAGACGGCGACCCATGGTGAGATCGGCAGTATTTGCCAGCCGCTTCTTGCCAAGGGCAGCAAGCTGGCGTCGAGCGAAGCAGCGCGGCAATTGTTGGATCTGGTGGAAACCATGCTTCACCAGGACGAGCGCCGACAGGCCCGCCAATATGCCGCACATCTTGTGGTCGATGCAGCCTGATCTCTTCTGGGATGTGGTCGTTCCGGTTTATTTGGTCAGTTTTTTCGCAGCCCAAGCATAGGTATCGGTGACCACATGCACCGGGGTGGTGAATACCATCTTGATATCCTCCTTGCCGGGCAGAACCTGTTTTACACTGTTGATGGCACGATCAGCCAGAGACCGCTTTTCAGCTTCAGGTACCGGATCGGTTGGTGTTGCTGGGACCGCTGTCACGGTTGTCTGTGGAGGTGTCACCGTCTGCTGCTGGCAAAAGGCAACGACGCTGGGGAAATTCACATTGGAATATTGGCCCAGCACATTTTCCGTATCGCGATTGCACAATTCCACCGAAACCCAGCGCTGCTCGGCGGTGGCGATATACTGGCATTGGCTGACGCTGTCATTGCATCCCAGAATGGTCATGATCACGAGTGAGGCTTGCATCGGCTCGTCCTTCCAGTCAGTAAAGTTATCAGTAACGCAACAAGATTGGCGCAACCAAGACCAATCGGCCCTCGAACAGAAAATTATAACGCATAATCTGTTTTGTCCGGTCGGAGGTCTCTCAGGATCGATAGATGTCCGTGAACAATCCTCTTTTGGCAATCACCATTGAGCCGCCCCGCCAGCCCGACGTGATCCGGTTGCTGGATCTCTCCGATGCTTATATGGCTGCTCTCTATCCAGCGGAAAGCAACCATCTTCTCGACGTGTCATCCCTGGAAAAGCCTGATGTCCATTTTTTCGTGGCGCGCCATGAAGGGCAGGTGGTGGGCTGTGCCGCAATTGTCGAGGCTGGCGATGGCACGGCGGAGATCAAGCGGATGTTTGTCGACCCGCAATCAAGAGGCCTGTCCCTCGGCAAAAAGCTAATGACGGCGCTGGAAGACCAGGCAAAAAAGCTTGGCCTTGAAGCATTGCGCCTTGAGACGGGCATCAGCCAGCCGGAAGCGATTGGTCTTTACCGAAAGGCCGGTTTTGAGGAAATCCCGCCATTCGGCTCATACCGTCCCGATCCGCTCAGCCTGTTCATGGAAAAACGCCTGGAAAATCCATCAGCTTGAATAGCCGAGCCCAAAATCTGTTTGGTTTCAGCCGTTCCTGTTGAAAGGTTAAATATCCAGATTTTCCGCGAAGGCTGCCCGGTCTTGAATAAACCGGAAGCGGGCTTCCGGTTTTGTGCCCATCAACGCGTCCACGGCATCACGGGTGCCTTCGAAATCGACGTCGTCGATCTCGACTTTCAGCAGCATCCGCTTGGCCGGGTCCATGGTGGTTTCCTTCAACTGGGCTGGCATCATTTCGCCGAGACCTTTGAAGCGACCGATTTCGACTTTCTTGCCTTTGAAGGTGGTTTCCATCAGTTCGGCACGGTGGGCGTCGTCGCGGGCATAGACCGTCTTTGCGCCCTGCCGGATCACGTAGAGCGGCGGCACGGCGAGATAGAGATGATTGCCCCGGATCAGTTCCGGCATTTCCTGATAGAAAAACGTGATCAGAAGTGAAGCGATATGGGCGCCGTCCACATCGGCATCGGTCATGATGACGATGCGCTCATAGCGCAGGTCTTCATCACGATATTTGGTGCGGGTGCCACAGCCAAGCGCCTGGATCAGGTCCGCGATCTGCTGGTTGGCCATCAGCTTTTCACGGCTGGCGCTCCCGACATTGAGGATCTTGCCGCGCAAGGGCAGAATGGCCTGGTTGGAGCGATTACGGGCCTGCTTGGCAGAGCCGCCAGCCGAATCTCCCTCAACGATGAACAGTTCCGCGCCCTCGGCGGTGTTCTGGGCGCAATCCGCCAGCTTGCCGGGCAGGCGCAGCTTGCGCACCGCGGTCTTTCGGTTGACTTCCTTTTCCTTGCGCCGCCGCAGCCGTTCCTCGGCCCGCTCGATCACCCAGTCCAACAGCTTGGCTGCTTCATTCGGATTGTCAGCCAGATAATGGTCGAACGGATCGCGCAGGGCGTTTTCGACCAGACGCTGCGCCTCGACCGTCGCCAGCTTGTCCTTGGTCTGACCGACAAATTCCGGTTCGCGGATGAAAACCGACAACATGCCGACCGCCGAAATCATCACGTCATCGGTGCTGATTTGCTGGGCACGCTTGTTCTGGGTCAGTTCGGCATAATTCTTCAAGCCTTTGGTCAGCGCAATGCGCAAACCGGCCTCATGCGTGCCGCCTTCTGGGGTCGGAATGGTGTTGCAATAGGAATGAACCTGCGGATCGCCGCCATACCAGGTGATCGCCCATTCCATCGCGCCATGGCCGCCGGTCTTTTCGGTCTTGCCGGCAAAAATTTCGCGGGTGACGGTAAATTCCTTGCCCAGGGTCGCGGCCAGATAATCCTTCAACCCGCCGGGGAAGTGAAACACTGCCTTATCCGGGATGTCGCCGCCGGTGGTCAGGATCGCCGGATCGCAGGACCAGCGGATTTCCACGCCGCCGAACAGATAGGCCTTGGAGCGGGCCATGCGGAAAATCCGGCCCGGATCGAATTTCGCGTGATCACCGAAGATCTGCGGATCGGGGTGAAAGCGCACCCGCGTACCACGCCGGTTATGGACATCGCCCAATTCTTCCAACCCGCCCAGCGGCACGCCGCGCGAAAACCGCTGGCGATAGAGCTTGCGATTGCGGGCCACTTCCACTTCCAGCAGATCAGACAGCGCATTGACGACGGATACGCCGACCCCGTGCAAGCCACCGGAAGTCTCATAGGCCTTGCCGTCGAATTTGCCGCCCGCATGCAGCTTGGTCATGATCACTTCAAGGGTGGATTTGCCCGGAACCTGCGGATGCAGCTCGACGGGAATGCCGCGACCATTGTCGGAAACCGTCAGAAAGCCTTCGGCATCCAGATGGACATCGATGAAATTGGCATGGCCTGCCACCGCCTCGTCCATCGAATTGTCGATCACCTCGGCAAACAGATGGTGCAGGGCCTTTTCGTCCGTGCCGCCGATATACATGCCGGGACGCATCCGCACCGGCTCCAGCCCTTCCAGAACACGGATGGAGGACGCGCCATAATCGTCGGGATTGCCAGTGGAGGCGGGCGTGGCTGAGCCGAAAGCCACTGCCTTGGCCGGGGTTTCCGGCTGGGCGGCAGTAACAGTCGTGGCACTAGCCGCCGCCACATCGGCAGCACCTTTCTGCGTCTTCGCCGCCTTGGGGGGCGTCGACGGCAGGGCAGCGAAAAGGTCGTTGTTATCGTCCATGATCTTGTCTGTCATTTGCTTGTGGTCTTCAGCGGAGCACCGTGAAGAATTCTGTCTCGCGATAGGGCATGTGCCCGTCAGTCTCTGGCCCGTGCAGCACAGTTTCCGGTTTGTTCCTGATTAGCGCATATTCTCGGCAACAATCAACCGATTGCGTTCAAGTACGCCCATTCCTTTATTGCCTGTTGCGGCAAGGACGCGGGAGAATTATGTCGCACTTGGTCAAACCATGTCCATTCAGCCTGTTTTCAAGGAAAACTTTTGCGTTTCTCGTGACGGCGTGGCAAGGCTGCGCCGTTAAGGAGACCTGATCCCGATGCGGATGTCCACAGTTCATTTGTTCGCCCCCGTGGTTCTGGCCGCTCTTTGCTCGGTCGCCAGCTCTTTGCCTGCAACGAGTGCGCCCGCCTTTAGCCTCAAACCGTTCAAGGACGAGCTGTTTTCCGGCCAGACCGTGCTGGAAAGCCGCGACAAGGGCGATTTCCAGACCATTGACTATCAGGAAATGCGCGACATCAATGGCCGCGACGAAATTCCTGAGCGCCGGGTCAAATCCGCCTACGTCTCGCTTGGTGTGCGTCACCAGCAAAAGGACGAGACGCTGGATCTCGGTGATGCCGGCAAGCTGGACGTAACGAGGACCGGACCTGCTGATGGTGCAGCCTTCACGGTGATCTTCATTCACGGCCGGGGCGGGGACCGCCGCCTTGGAGCCGATGACTACAAATTCGGCGGCAATTTCAACCGGCTGAAAAATCTCGCCAGCGACAATGGTGGAACCTATTACGCACCTTCCGTGCGATCCTTCGACCAATCGGGGGTAACGCAGGTCGCCGCTCTGATCGATTATGCCTCGGCCCATTCCGGTGGGCGTCCGGTGGTGGTGTCCTGCGCGTCCATGGGCAGTTTCATCTGTTGGGGCCTGACCCGTGACGAGCGAATCGTTGCCAAACTGTCCGGCATGGCCATTCTGGGCGGAGCCAGCGATCCGGATTTTACTGCCAGTGCGGCCTTCAAACGCAAGCTGCCGATGTGGTTTACCCATGGCAGCCGCGACAGCGTCTACGCCGCTGGCGACCAGATCGCGCTTTACGAACGCCTGCACCGCACCGGCTATCCAACCCGTTTCACGTTGTTTCTGACCGGTTCTCATGGGACGCCGGTGCGCATGACCGACTGGCGCGCCGTTCTCAACTGGCTGATCCGCTAGAAACTCCTGTTTTTGGGAGCGCCGGGTTTCAGTTCTCCCTGGCAAATTCCAGATCGAGCTGCGTTGACCCGCTCACGCAGACACGATTGCGCCCGCTGCGCTTTGCCTCGTAAAGGGCCGCGTCGGCGCGGTTCAGCAGGTCTTCCAATGAAGCTGTTGCCGTGGGGCCTTCCGCTACGCCCAGACTTGCTGTTGTCACCTGGCCCCTGCCTTTGCCCAAGTGCGGGATGTTCATGCACTCGATGGCCTGGCGGATGGCCTCTGCTATCGCACAGGCGGTGTCGACATCGGTATTTGGCAGCAAAACGAGCATTTCCTCGCCGCCGTAGCGAAAGGCGAAGCCTTTTTCACCGGCATTGTCGCGAATACACTGGCTGACGGTGCGCAGACATTCATCCCCTTCCAGATGGCCATGCACATCGTTGTAAAGCTTGAAATCATCGATATCGAGCATGATGGCGCAAACATGTTTTGCCGGCATTTTGCCTTTCCACATGTCGGTCGCAACCTGCACCAGCGAGCGACGGTTCAGCAGTCCGCTCAACTCGTCACGGGCGGCATTGTGTTCCAATTGCTGTTGCAGCAGGCCGGCGCGCAGCCTGTTGAGGAAATTCATTCGATCGGCATGTTCGAGAAAATAGGCACCGAGCGCCAGGAAAATTGCGATTGTGATGTAGAAACTGATCAGCCCGCTATAGGTGATGTCGTCGAACGAGCCGTTCAGCTTTGCGGTTTTCAGCAGTACGCCGCACATCAGCGTCAGGCCGATCACCACGATATGAAACCGTGGCCGCAGCGCAATGACGAAGAACAGGAAAGCCGCGACATTGCCGTTCTGATAAACAAACATGTACGGACTTTGGCTGTAGATTGCGACCGACATCGGCAGGAGAATGCTGAGTGTGCCTATTCCCAGCGACAGAAGTTCGTAATTAAGGGCCGTGCGCCAGCGTCTGACGGCAAGCACGCTTATAATTGCGAAAGGCGTGAAGATCCCGAAGCGTACGATCAGCAGTTTGTCGAACACATCGGCCATCATCGTCGCGTCACCGATGAAAACGGCGTCGTAGATAAGCGTGCCGACCACTGCCCAGAATGGTGTCAGCTTGACGCGATGGGCGACATATTCTTGAAGAAATTCCGATTCTAAGGCAGGGCTGAACCGCAACGCCGGGAAGCCGCGGGCAATTTGCCGGTCGATGGCTTCAAGGGATACGGTGGCCATTGCGGCTCTCCGGTTGGCTAAGGGGAAACAAGCTTTCCGCATACGCCGAAACGTGGCTTTGGAGAAGCGTCGGCGTTAAGAAATATCAAAACAATTTAAAAGTCTTGCGAAGAACGAATCTGTTAAACAGGCCGCCCAGGATTTGGTTCAAGAGTTTGGCAGCATCGGATTGAAACAGAGAGACTCGAATCTTTTCTTGTTTTCATTTGTCTTTTCGGAAAATCAGTCTCCCATTTTTCCTAGAAAAATCTCTGTTTTAATCCCTAAAATCACAGGGTTAAGTTGCCATCCTGCATGAATTAACGGCATGTTGCATTGCAACTTGCCTTTTTTGCCGCCACGTCCTTTTATAGGGTGTCTATAGCCTGTCGCGTTCAACTGGAATCAGTTGAACGATAACGGACATGCGGAAAATAAAACAAAGCGCGACATCGTTGAATTCAATGGAATACGCCGCGCTTTAATGTGGAAGATTATTGTTTATGATTTCCCTGGTGTCGGTTGAGGCGCGAAAAAGCGGTTTCCGGCGGATCAGGGTCATGGAATCAGGGTGGGTTGGATCGATATGACACCAGATGTACGTCCGCTTGTTGCGGGCAATTGGAAGATGAACGGAACCCGCGACGCGCTTGATCAGATCAAGGCGATGGCCGAAGGCGTGAAAGGACCGCTCAGCGAAAAAGTGGACAGTCTGATTTGCCCGCCGGCCACGCTGCTTTACGTGGCAACCGCGCTCTGCGACGACAGTCCGCTGCTTATTGGTGCGCAGGATTGCCATCAGAATGCGTCTGGTGCCCATACCGGTGACATTTCGGCGGAAATGGTCGCCGATTGCTTCGGAACTCATGTCATTGTCGGTCACTCCGAACGCCGTACCGATCACGCAGAAACCGATCATCTGGTGCGCGCCAAAGCGGTTGCGGCTCATGCGGCGGAACTGACGGCCATCATCTGCATTGGCGAGACCGCCGATCAGCGCAAAGCAGGGCAGACGCTGGATATTCTCAAGCGTCAGCTCGCCGGTTCCGTGCCGGACGAAGCGCTCGCCGAAGATACGGTCATTGCCTATGAGCCCGTCTGGGCGATCGGCACCGGCGTGACGCCAACTATCGCTGACGTGACCGAGGCCCATGCGTTCATGCGGGCCGAGTTGACGCGCCGGTTAGGTAATGAGGGGGCTAAAATGCGAATCCTCTACGGCGGTTCTGTCAAGCCCTCGAATGCCAGGGAACTGATGGGCGTTGCCAATGTGGATGGTGCGCTGATTGGTGGCGCTAGCTTGAAAGCCGCTGATTTCCTTGCCATATACGGTGTCTATTCGGATTTGACGGCCTGATCTTTGTTGAAAAGGGCTTTCTTTGCGGCGGCTCCTCGTGTAGAGAGCCGCCGAATGTTGTTTTGACTTGGCCCTACGTGGGCAGGATGGATCGTCCATGCAGACCGTACTGATCGTCATTCACCTCATAATCGTGATTTCGCTTGTCGGCGTCGTGCTGATCCAGCGGTCCGAAGGCGGCGGGCTTGGGATCGGCGGCGGCTCAGGCTTCATGTCGGCACGCGGCGCGGCCAATGCCCTGACCCGGACAACGGCTATCCTGGCGACGCTGTTTTTCATCACGTCGCTCGGACTTGGCATATTGTCGCGCTTCGAGGCAAAGCCGACCGATATTCTCAATCGTATTCCGGCTGGCCAGCAGGCACCTTCAGGCAATATTCTTGACCAGCTGCCTGGCGCACCGGCGACAGCTCCTGCCAATGGCGGCGCGCAGGCACCAGCCAATGGCGCTGCGACAACGCCCGCACCGGCCCAGCCCGGCGCTGTTCCGACCGGCAACTGATCGGTCTGGTTCGTCTTCGCTCCGGCGGACTTAAACAGTCCGCCGGTTTTTCTTTGTGTGTATTGTCGCCGGTGTAAAAATAACGCTGGCGGAATCAGAATCGAAACGGTATCCGGTGAAGCCCATGGCGCGATATGTATTCATCACAGGCGGCGTGGTTTCCTCTCTTGGTAAGGGAATAGCGGCTGCGGCACTCGGGGCTTTGTTACAGGCACGCGGTTACCGCGTGCGGCTGCGCAAACTGGACCCCTATCTCAACGTTGACCCGGGCACCATGAGCCCGACTCAGCACGGTGAAGTCTTCGTCACCGACGACGGCGCAGAGACGGATCTCGATCTCGGACATTACGAACGCTTCACAGGGCGCTCGGCCACCAAGACCGATAACATCACCACCGGACGGATCTACAAGAACATTATCGACAAGGAACGGCGCGGCGATTATCTCGGCGCAACGGTTCAGGTCATTCCGCATGTCACCAACGAGATCAAGGACTTCATCGTTGAGGGCAATAGCGACTATGATTTCGTGATCTGCGAAATTGGCGGCACGGTGGGCGACATCGAAGCCATGCCTTTCGTGGAAGCCATTCGCCAGCTGGGCAATGAGCTGCCACGCGGCAATGCGATCTATGTGCATTTGACGCTGATGCCTTACATTCCGGCGGCTGGCGAGTTGAAGACCAAGCCAACCCAGCATTCCGTCAAGGAATTGCAGGCTCTTGGCATTCATCCTGACATTCTGCTGGTGCGTGCGGATCGTGAGATTCCGGAACCGGAACGCCGCAAGCTGTCGCTGTTTTGCAATGTGCGTCCATCGGCGGTCATTCAGGCGCTGGATGTTGCCAATATCTATGACGTTCCCATGGCCTACCACAAGGAAGGGCTGGACAATGAGGTTCTGGCCGCCTTTGGTATCGAACCGGCTCCCAAGCCGCGTCTTGAGGCATGGGAAGAGGTTTCAAACCGCATCCGCACTCCGGAAGGCGAGGTTACCATTGCCATCGTTGGCAAATATACCGGCCTGAAGGATGCTTACAAGTCGCTGATCGAAGCGCTTCACCATGGCGGCATTGCCAACCGCGTGAAGGTAAAACTCGAGTGGATCGAATCCGAGGTCTTCGAGAAGGAAGATCCGGCTCCTTACCTCGAAAAAGTGCATGGCATTCTGGTACCCGGCGGCTTTGGCGAGCGCGGGTCTGAAGGCAAGATTCTGGCTGCGCAATTTGCCCGTGAGCGCAAGGTTCCTTACTTCGGTATCTGCTTTGGTATGCAGATGGCCGTGGTGGAAGCGGCCCGCCATCTGGCAGGTATCGAGCAGGCCTCATCGACTGAATTTGGTCAGACATCGGAGCCGGTCGTCGGCCTGATGACCGAATGGATGAAGGGCAATGAGCTTGAGAAGCGTTCTGCTGCTGGTAATCTTGGCGGTACCATGCGTCTTGGAGCCTATAAGGCAGCCCTGAAAAAAGATTCGCGGATTGCCGACATTTATGGCTCTACCGAGATTTCCGAGCGTCACCGCCATCGCTATGAAGTGAATGTGGATTACAAGCAACGGCTTGAAGACTGCGGTCTGGTGTTTGCAGGCATGTCGCCTGATGGGCTGCTGCCGGAGACGGTGGAATATCCCGATCACCCATGGTTCGTCGGCGTGCAGTATCACCCGGAACTCAAGTCCCGACCGCTGGACCCTCATCCATTGTTCAAGAGCTTCGTGGAAGCGGCTCTGGAGCAAAGCCGGCTCGTTTGAGGCCGGCAAATATCAGGACAATACAGACAAAACCCGCCCGCAAGGCGGGTTTTGCTTTTGGACGGCGGAAAAGATAAAATCGGCTCGGAACACTGTCTTTGCTCCATCGCAAAACCCTATTCTACATTCAAACATTGACAGCAAAATGCGTATCGAATTTCCGCGATGAGTGCGAAAGCTGATCTGGATGCTCAAACGTTTACTTTTCCAAGCTTCACTGACTCTGTTCATGGCACTCTCCCTGGAAAGTGCGCATGCTCAGTCCTGGCAGACTATTGATCCGGCGTTGGCTGGATGGAATGTCGACAGGCTGAAAGCTGCTCAGGATTATTCCACTCGGTTGAAACCGACAGCCGTTATGGTGGTTCAGGATGGAAAGGTCATTGCGCGTTGGGGTGACGTTTCACGCAAAGTGAACGTGGCGTCGATCCGGAAGAGCTTATTGGGTGCGCTTTACGGAATTGCGATATCCGAGGGCCGCATAAACCTTGAGAACACGCTTGAGAATCTGAAGATTGATGACAAGCCTCCGGCCCTTACCGCTGCAGAAAAACAAGCGACTATCCGTGACTTGCTTATGGCAAGGTCAGGGGTTTACCATCCTGCAGCCTCCGAAACCGACGAGATGCGGAGCAAACGGCCAGAACGTGGAAGCCATGCACCGGGCTCGTTCTGGTGGTACAACAACTGGGATTTCAATGCCCTCGGCACGATCTATCGCCAGCAGACAGGCGAGGATATTTTCCAGAGCTTTGCACAGCGCATAGCTGCGCCGATCGGCATGGAGGATTTCTCGACGCGTGACGGCCATTATGTAACCGTTGCGCAATCGGAGCATCCTGCTTTCCCGGTCAATCTCAGCGCCAGGGATGCCGCTCGATTTGGTCAGCTTTATCTGGATGCCGGTCGATGGAGCAGCAAGCAGGTCATTCCCGGATCATGGGTCAAGGATTCAACAAGGCCTTACTCCCAAACCGATCGGGGAAGCATGGGCTATGGCTATCTCTGGTGGACATTGAACCCTGCCGTATTCGGGGACGGAGCGGCGCTGGCATCCGGCTATGGGGGGCAAGCTATAGCAATTGTCCCTCAAAAACGTTTGGTCGTTGTCCAGGTTGTCGACGCTTCACAAAATCCCAAAGGCATTCGAACAAGCCATTTCGTGGCCATGCTACAAATCCTCGCGACGGCTGCTCCTTAGGGCATTGAACCAGGATCTGGAAAATGAGCAATGGACCTTCCTTTCTTGGCTTTCCCATGCGGCTTTCCGAGGGATGTAAACCCGCAATAGTGATTGTCGGCGCTGGTCACGGCAGCACCTATCCCGGACAGGATAGCGGCGGTCACGGCTTGGCTCCGGAGGCTATCCGCATTGCCAGCCAGGAAGATGCGGGATTGATCGACCATTGGGATTTCGATCTCGGTGGTCCGCTTTTCGATAACAAAGCGGCTTGCTGCATTGATGTCGGTAATATCTCGACGATCATGCACGATAATTTTGGTAATCGAACCAGAATCGAGGCGAAAACACGGGAGATCTTGGCGTCTTCGGCTGTTCCGGTAGTATTGGGTGGCGATGATTCCATCCCCATTCCCTTTATCTCTGGCTTTTCGCAGCACGGTCCTGTCTGGGTGCTGCAAATCGATGCCCATATTGATTGGCGCGACGACATAGATGGCGAACGGTATGGCTATTCGAGCCCGATGCGCCGGATCAGTGAAATGCCGCATGTTGCTGGCATCGTGCAGGTCGGCATGCGCGGCGTCGGTAGCGCAGCTATTACCGAAATTGAGGCGGCGCAGCAGTATGGCAGTCGCATAATAACCTCTCGCACAGTTCACGCTCAGGGTATCGAATCTGTGCTCCAGCACATCCCGGAGGGCGCACAAACCATCATCACTCTCGACTGCGACGGTCTCGATCCCTCGGTCATGCCGGGTGTGAGGGCTCGGACGCCTGGCGGTCTTACATATACCCAGGTCATCGACGTAATCGGGGGGATCGGCAAGCGGGGAAGAATTGCCGGGTTCGATGTCGTCGAACTCTATCCTCCCGCTGACATTGATAACCTCTCCGCTTTGACCGCCGCACGTCTTGTCGTCAATGTCATTGGCGCCATCGTTCGCCAGGGATGAAATTGGCGCCTGCCGCTAAAAATTGAACTTTAAAAACACAAAACCCCGGAGTTGCGCTCCGGGGTTTTGTTCATCTTCAGATATTCAATCGCTGTCAGCTAAACCGGCCTGCCGCATGAGCGAGCATGGTATAAACCTTGCCAGTATCGGATGTCAGATAGGACTGGGTGATCGACTTGTCGCGGTCGGTGCGGGCCACGTCGGACAACAGCTTTTCGAAATCGGCGATATAACGGTCGACAGCGGTGCGGAATTCCGGCTCGCGGTCGTATTTACGCTTGATCTCATCGAAAGTCTGCTGGCCCTTCAGCGTGTAGAGGCGACGGGTGAAGACGTCGCGCTCGCCGCGCTGGTAACGGCGCCACAGGTCGACCGAGGCATCGTGATCGATGGCCCGGGCAATATCAACCGAAAGCGAATTCAGCGATTCGACCATGTGGCGTGGGTTGCGGCTGTCATTGCTGCGTGGTGCCTCCCCAGCTGGGCGAGCGGCGCGGGCAGGCGAGGTGATCGTCTGTTCCTCACGCGAAGCGCCGCGCAACAGGTCGCTGATCCAGCCACCGGAGCCTTCGCCAGCAGCGGATGATGGCTGTTCATTTTGCAGGCTGCCACGCAGGCCAAGCGGATTGGCGGCAGGGCGTGGAGCTTGCTGGACTGGTGCCGCCGAAATTGCCGGGCGGGCAGGCGCGGAGACCGGAGCCGGTGCGGGCTGTGAAACCGGTGCATGGGCCTGAACCGTCGGTGCTGGGCGAGCCGGTTGCGGCTGAACAGCAGCAGGGGCCGGGGCAGCAGCGCGAGGCGCTGGCGTGGAAATTTCCAGCTGCTGGGCGCTGCGGCCCACCAGTTGTGAAATATCCTGCAAGGCCTTGATCTGCTCGGCAACGGCACGACGCATGGCGCCGGCGCTTTCCTTGGCTTCTTCCGGCAGGTCGAACGCGCCGCGCTTCAGTTCGGTACGGGTCAGGTCAAGTTCCTGCCGGATTTCCTGGGCCGAACGACGGATCTCGTCGGTGGCACCGGAGAAGCGGCCAAGCGCATCCTCGACAGCCGACCGCACGGCTTCGCGCATTTGGTTGGCCGTGCCATCCGATTTCTGACCAGCCTCTGCCAGGATACGGTCGACATCGGCGAGCGATGATGACAGGCCACCGCGCAGGCGGTTTGCCAGCTCGCTGGAGCGCTTTTCCGCATCACCCAAGGTGCGTTCGATGGCGCGGGTGGCATCTTCACCAGCCGAGAGCAGTGAATCGCGCATGGAGCCAGCGGCGGACTTGGCTTTCTGTTCGGTCTCTCCAAGGATCTGGCCAATATCCGCAAAGGAGGTTTCAATCCCCTGACGCAGGTTTCCGGCCACCTGGCTCGAGCGCTGCTCAGCCTGACTGAAGGCGCCATCGACCATTCCGGCCAGCGACTTCATGGTATTCTCGATCTCTTCCGACCGCTTGACGATGCCGATGGAAAGATCGCGCAGGGCCTGCTGACGCTCTTCCAATGTACCGGCAAGGTTGGACTGCGCCGCGCCGAGCAATTCGGATGCCTGGCCAAGCACTTTCGCATGATCGCCGAACCGACCGACAATGCCCGTCACCTGAGACAGAGCCTGGTTGGAGACATTGGACAGCCGTTCCAGATTGCTTTCCAGCAACCGGCCAGACGTCGCCAAGACATCGGCGGCCTTGTGGGTGGTCGCGGCCAGCCGGTCAGTCGTTGCGCCAAACTGACGGTCGGCATTGGCCATGGACTGGGCGGCCTGTTCGACGACGGCATGCAGCGTCTGGTTGGTTTCGCTGATGCGGTCGATCATTTCGCCAGCGCTGGATGTCAGGCTGTTTTCCGCAGCATTCATCTGGCGAGCGGCTTCGGCGGCACGGGCTGCCAGAGCATCGGCCAGCTTGGCATTTTCCTGGCGCAGGCTGTGGGCGCTCTGGTCGGCGGCCTGGGCGATCCGTTCGACGGCATCGCGGCCAACCTGGGCATATTGCTCGACGGTCGGCTTGGCTTTTTCCTCGATCAGGCGCGCCAATTCCGACGTGCGGCCTGACAGCATTGAATTCAGCTCGCGGGTGCGCTCATCCAGCGTGGTGCGGATGGCATTGCCACGGGCATCCAGCGCCTTGTCGACGCTGTCGAGGGCGTCGGTCATGTCGCCGGTCGTTGCCGACAGCGCGGCGCGGATCGCCGTAGCGCGTTCTTCCAGGGCCTTTTCGGCATCGGTCAACGTGCCAGCGATGGCGCCTGCCTTGGCGGTAATGGTGGCTTCGGCTGCCGAAACCTTGCTGACGATGGCATCACCAGCGTCCGAGAAGCTTTGGGCGATCTGCGCGCCCTGGCCAGCGAGCCGGTTCTGAGTGTCGGAGATCCGGCGTGTGAGATCTTCCGCCTGTTCGCGCACCGAACGGGTGAATTCCTCGTTGCGGGCATTCATGGTCTCCGAGAATTCCTGGCCGGTCCGGCCCAGCAATTCGGCGGATTTCTGCGCCTCACTGTCGATCTCACGAGTGGCGCCGATAACGGCTTCGCGCAAGGAAGAGGCGAGACCTGCGGCCTTGCCCTCAATGGTGTTGTTCACGTTCTGCAAGCCGATATTCAGGGCGCGGTCCATGGTGGAGAGGCGCTCATCGATAACAGACGTGCGGCTGTCGAAAGTATCCGAGACGCGCTGCGTGGCATCGCCGAGTGTCTGCTCGATCCGCTGGGTTGCATCCGTGGTGACGCGCTCCAGGTCGGAAACCTTTTCGGAGAGTTTGGCGGCAACATTGTCACCGGCATTGCTGACCTTGAGGTCGACGCCTTCGAGGCTGCCCTGAATACGCTGTTCGAGACTGCCAAGGCTGGTCTCGATCCTTGCGCCTGTCTCGGACAACCGGTTGGCGACGCCGTCCAGCGAGCCTTCGACCCGTGTGGAGAATTCTTCTGCCGTGCGGCTGATTTCACGCGCAGCCTGACCGAATTCTCCGGCAATGGCGCCAGCCGAACCGCGCAGCCTGTCCTGAAGATCACGGCTTGAAGCGTCGATGGTGGAGCGCAGATTGTCCTGCTGTTCTTCCAGTGACATTTCCAGCATGCCAGCGCTGGCGGCGATCGACGCGCCGATGGCCATGCCCTGTTCGTTGAGGGTTTCTTCCAATCCGCTCCGCGCATTCTGCAGGGCACTGGTGATAGCATTGCCGCGCTCGTCCAGCGTCTGGCGCAGTCGATTGTGATTGTCTTCAAAAGTGGTTTCCAGCCGTGAAACACTGCCGGTAATGTCACTCTCGATCCTTGAGACGCCAGACCCCAATACCTGTTCAACCCGGTCGGTCGAGCGGCCAAAGACCTGTTCTACGCGGTCGGTGGATTGGCCAAGGGTTTCGGTCAAGCGGCTGGAATGGGCTTCCAGTGACTGTTCAAGGCGGCCCTGGTTTTCTTCGTAGGCGGCACGGATATCATCAGCCTTGTTGCCGAAGGCGAGCGCCATGCGCAGATCGGCTTCCGTAGCGGTATCCATGACCTGGTTGATACGGCTGTCGAGCATTTCGGCCAGACGACCGTGATTTGCTTCATAGGCTTCACGAATTTGGTCAGCCTTGGCGCCAAGTGCTTGCTGGACACGGCTATCGGCAAAGCCGACGGTTTCGATCAGCTGGCCAAGCTTGGCGTCAATGGTTCCAGCCAGTCTCGCTTCGCTATCTTCATAGACAGAGCGGATCGAATCAACCTTGCTGCCCAGTGCAAACTCGATGCGCATATCGGCTTCGGCAGCCACATCGCTGAGTTGCTCGACCTTGCTATCCAGGGTCTGCGTAAGGCGGGCTTGGCCCTCCTCATAGACGGCGCGGAGCTGGTCAGCCTTGGAGCCGAAGGCTTGCTCGATACGGCTGTCGGCAGTGCCGAGTGTCTCGGTCAGAGCGCCGAGCTTGGCATCGATTGTGCCGGAAAGGCGTGTTTCGCTCTCCTCGTAGACGGCGCGGATCGTGTCCATGCGATTGCCGAGCGCCAGTTCAATGCGCATGTCGGCATCGGAGGCAGCGTCGCTGATCTGTTCGATCTTGCTGTCGAGCGTGCGGGCAAGGCGAGCCTCGCTTTGCTCATAGGCCGAGAGAACCTGATCGGCCTTGGTGCCGAATGCCTGTTCGATGCGGACGTCTGCATTGCCGAGCGTCTCGGTCAGCGCGCCAAGCTTGGCGTCGATTGTGCCGGAAAGCCGTGTTTCGCTCTCCTCGTAAACGGCACGGATCGTGTCCATACGGTTGCCGAGCGCCAGTTCGATGCGCATGTCGGCGTCGGAGGCAGCGTCGCTGATCTGTTCGATCTTGCTGTCGAGCGTGCGGGCGAGACGGGCTTCACTTTGTTCATAGGCCGAGAGAACCTGATCGGCCTTGGTACCGAACGCCTGCTCGATGCGTACGTCTGCATTGCCGAGCGTCTCGGTCAAGGCGCCAAGCTTGGCATCGATGGTGGTGGCCAAACGGCTTTCGCTGTCTTCGTAGACGGCGCGGATCGTGTCCATGCGGTTGCCGAGCGCAAGCTCGATGCGCATGTCTGCTTCGCTCGCCGCATCGGTGATCTGGTCGACCTTGCCGTCGAGCGTCCGGGTAAGGCGCGCTTCGCTTTCTTCATAGGCCGCACGGATCGCATCGGCCTTGTTGCCGAAAGCAGCCTCGACACGGCTATCGACGGCGAGGGCCGTCTGTTCAAGCTGCTCGACCTTGGCATCGAGAACCGATGTCAACCGCTCATGGTTCGTCTCATAGGCGGCGCGAATCGCATCGGCCTTGTCGCTAAGAGCGGCCTCAATGCGGGCGTCGGCACCGTCGGCAGCCTCTATGATCGTCTGTGCCTTGCGGTCCAGCGTGTCGGCCAGACGGCTTTCGGAGGAGGTGACAGCTTCGACAATCCCGGAAGAGGCATTTTGCAGCAGGTCGGAAATGCGATCATGGCTGCCGGTGAGCTGGTTGATCACCGCTTCCGAACGGCTGCCCAGCGTTTCGTCAAAACGGGTCTGGCTGGTGTTGAGGGCTTCGGTCAAGGCTGTGCCACGCTCGGCCATGATCTGGTCGATACGGCTCTGGGCGTTGGAAATTGTTTCGTCCAGTTCACGACGGCGGCGCTCAAGGGCGTCCGCCAATTCCCGCGAATGGCTGGAAAGGGCTTCGTTCAACGCTTCCTGGTTGCCGCCAAGGGTTGCGGCCAGCGCGAAGGATTGATCGGTCATGGTATTGCCGAGACGGTCGATTGACGTCGTCAGCATCCCGTCAATGGCTTCCGAGCCGCCCGCCATGGTTTCATTGATGCGCAGCAGGCTTTCGTTCAGCTTGCTGTCCAGCGTGCCGGCACGCTGGTCGAAAGCGGTGGCGAATTCGGTCATCCGGTCATCGAACGTGGCGTTGATCTGACCAATGGTTGCCTGCATCCGGTCTTCAAACAGGCCGGAGCGGATGTCGATATCGACAAGCGCGTCTTCGGCATTGGTTTGCAGACTCTGGCGGAAGGTAACAGACTTTTCTTCAAGTGAGGCGTTGAGGCGAGACAGCGCAGTATCCAGGCTACCGCTGATCGTCGCTTCGCCCTGGGTGAAGCTCTGGGCGATTTCTCGGGTACGGGCGACCAGCGTTTCGTTCAACTGGCGGGCGCGGTCATTTAACGCAGCATTGAGCTTTTCGGTATTGGCATCCAGCGTCGAGGCGCGGGTCTCGAACTGGCGCAGAATTTCTTCGCCATGGGTAGACATGGAGCCGGTGAGAGCCTGCAAACGGGTGTCGAATTCGCTCGACAGCGAGAAGCCTGCGGCGCCCAGCGTCTGGACCATTTCGTCGGTCTTGGCGGTCAGCAGTGATCCAAGCGTCGTGGCGGCGGTGTTGGATTTCTCCATGATCGTTGCCGCGCGCATATCGATCATCGAGGCAAAAGCCTCGCCCGAAGTCGCCAGTCGAATACCGATTTCTTCTGTCGCCAGCGACAGATCTTCCTTCAACTGGTCATGGGCACCAACGATGGAGGAGCGGATGCGGTCGGCATGGTTGACGATGGCATCGCGTTCCGCCGACAATTCCTGCACCAGGCTGCGGACCCGAAGCTCGTTATCGGTATAGCTGCGCTCCAGCGCGGTCACCTCTGAATGAACCAGGGTTTCTAGTTCGGTGGCGCGGGCGATGGTGCGCTCGATGCCCTCGTTCATCGCCGAGACTTCACGGCGCACAGCCTGGCCGACCGACATGATGCGCTCGGAGGCGACGGTTTCCGGCTCGGACAGGCGCAAGGCAACTTCCGCCATGGAGCGGGCGGCATTGCGCATGTCCTGCGCCCGCGACATCATGATAGCAAAGGAAAAGAATACGAAGATCGGCAGGATAGTGCCGACGAGAATGGCGATAATGCCCGGATTGGCAAAAATGGCGGCCGCGCCGCCGCTCCAGATCTGCGAGCCATAGAGCAATTGCGACAGAGCAAGGCCACCAGCGCCCCAGAGTAGCGAAACGATAGTGGCATTGCGTAGCGCGCCGCCCATCGATCCGCCATCAAGCGATTTCAAGACAGCGGATGAACTGCGGCGGGAGGCATCGTTGGCAGGCGCAAGGGAAGGGGATCTCGGCGCGGGATCGGTGGGTGTCGCGGAAGCGGGTTTTGGGGCCTTGGCGGCTTTTGCCTGGGCGGCGGCCCGCATCCGTTCTTTTTCATGGGCTGTCGTATCCGCTTGCGGCGCGGAGGTCCGTGGTGCAGGCTTGGTCTGTCTCGGTGTGTCGGACACTGTTGCCTCCGCCGCTACAGGCGCGGGGCCACGCACTGGCGTATCGTCTTCTTCCTCGAAGTCGATCCTCAGGGCTGCCTCGAGGGCCTGGAAAGCGCTATCGTCAATCGACTCGCTTGTCTTTTTGGTCGCCATAGGTACGCCTCGCTTACGCCTACTCAGGCCGCATTGCCCGACCGGATTGCTTATAAGGCCCGGCAAACGCGGCTAACACCTTAATCATCCAGTCCCCGCACCCATTTGGCCGGTTTTCCCGGCCATCCGGACTGAATTTCGGCAGATCTCCACGGATTTGCGCATAATGCCCTGGGCTGCAATGGTCATCCATAGCACTACAGGGACTAGCAGCAAAGCCTTGAGGTAATCTGCCTTTCTACCCGTTCCGTAGTGACACATTCCCGATACTGTTACAATTAACGGCACGGCTTATCCCAAAGAGATATCAGGCTTATTAACACAATTTAAAGGATCTCAGGTCGGGAAAACACATAATCTGACGGCCTTTAACGGAAATTAACCATAAGTAGAAATATCCGGAGACGTCTGGCCCGAATTTAACCCCAATCCCACGATTGACAACCATCCTGAATATGAGAACCGTATCATAACAAAAAGGATCTAAAGGGTCATGGCTGCCGTCAACATCGCTTTCGAAGCTCCAGAAGTACAATCCGGACTGAGCCCGTCCAAGGCAAGGCCGATCGATCTGGTCCATCTTGCCACGCAAACCATGGGCGACAAGGCCTTGGAAATCGAGGTTTTGCAGATGTTTGCAAAGCAGGCGCGCAGCTGTCTGCAGGGTCTCGCCAATGCGTCCGCTGATCCGGTTGCCATCGCCCATCGCCTGAAGGGTGCAGCCAGCGCCGTCGGTGCGTTCAAGGTCGCAGACGCTGCTGCCGAAGTCGAAGGCAAGGGCCCTGATGCAGCCCGGATTGCGGCGATTACCGCAACTGTCGTTGAAGCCGAGCACTTCATTCTGAAGCTTTGCCGTATCTGAACGGTCGTGACGTATCCGCGCCAGTCGAGGCTTTCAGGTTGCTATGCACCGGTTGACTGGTATGCGGATTTGTCAGAAGACTGCGCGCCTGACGGCTGCGCCGGCCGCTGATATCAGCGGCCTTGTTCATCCGGCCAGATTATCGTCTTTGTCTTCATCACCGCGATGTGCTGACCGTTGCGCGCGGTGTGCTCTTCAAGCCCCGGATAGATCCCATGACCCAGTTGACCATTGTTGCCTTTGATGGCACCCGCTTTGACCTTGATGCCGCCGATGGCTCGACCGTGATGGAAAATGCCGTGCGCAATTCTGTTCCCGGTATTGATGCCGAATGCGGCGGCGCCTGCGCCTGCGCCACCTGTCATGTCTATGTCGATGAGGCCTGGGTGGAGAAGACCGGCGGTCCGGCGCCAATGGAAGAGGACATGCTGGATTTCGCAACTGATGTGCGGCCCAATTCCAGACTTTCCTGTCAAATCAAGATCGCCCCGGCGCTGGCCGGTCTTGTTGTGCATGTGCCGGAGCGCCAAGGGTAATCCACGCAGCCGTTTTTCTGCTGTGAAAAGCGCACACATCTCGCAGGACTGTATCGAAGACGCTGGCTCTATCAGTCGTGATGGGCTTGCTTCTTCGTGTAGCGATATTTCAGCAGCCTCATGATCCGGTCGTTGAAATTAACCGCTTCGATCCGGTCGAACCGCAACTGGTCGGCGTCATGTTCCTGCGTTACCTGATCCGTCAACACTGAGACCTCTTCCTGAAGCTCTTCGCAGGAGGCAGCGCTGGGCATAGCTTTTAACTTTTGATCGAGGTCGCGGGCGTGCTGCACGGCGATTTCGGCATGGCGGGATTCGTGGCGATTGATATCGGCCGATAATGTATCCCAGATCAATCCCAGTTGCGGATTGGCCGAGCCGCGGTTTTTCCAGCGCGGCACAATCACCTTGATCGACACCGTCACCTTGATATTGCCAATGGCACAGCGGCCCTGATGACGCACATAGTCCATGGTGCCGCCAAAACGGATGCGGGTCGCGCCCGGGTGCCGGGTTCCGGTGCTGACCGTGTGCGGGCCTTTGCGCTCCAGTTCGTGGTCGAGATCAGTGGCTGTCCGCCCGCCAATCGGGAAATAGACGGTCGATTTGCGAACAATGGTTTCTGCCTGCGCCATGCCTGTCGTGCCGATAACTGAGAGAACCATGCAGGAGACAATCACGCGGGAGACGAGCGCGGCACAAACCAGAGTGCCTTTTCTTTTGGCCATTGAACGTATCCACGACATTGAACTTGGTCCCGGTTTGGGGCATACAGCGCCGACATCGACCTGATGTGCCAGCCATTCTGAACAACCCTTGTTTTTCAAGGTGATCTTCACTGCGAATTTCAGCCGTTTCAAGGAAAGGCCGCATAAATCCCCAAACCCGATCGGATTTAAGGAAATATGCAGCTGGCATAAAGTGTTACGGCCAGTCTTGTTGCCTTGTATATGGCGCACTGCGCCGTATCGGCAACGGTCTTTTCTGCAAGGCGTGGGGAAACAGCGTGAAGATCTCAACTCAGCAATGGCATCTGGCGCATGGCCGCAGCCTGACGCTCGGGTCTCAGGCCCGCCTGATGGCGATCGTCAATGTCACGCCGGATTCGTTTTCGGATGGCGGCGCCCATTCCAGCCCTGATGAGACCCTGCGCTTTGCGCTGCAATGTCTCGAGGATGGCGCTGATATCCTCGATATCGGTGGCGAATCGACGCGGCCGGGGGCCGATTCCGTCTCAGCGGCCCAGGAACAGGACCGCATTCTGCCGGTCATCGAAGCATTGGCGCGCGACACCGATGCGCTGATCTCGGTGGATACTTATCGGGCTGAGACGGCGCGGCTGGCGCTGGCCGCTGGTGCCCATATCGTCAACGATGTGCATGGCTTGCAGCGCGAACCGGAGATTGCCGATGTGGCTGCCGCGGCCAGGGCAGGACTCTGCATCATGCATACCGGTCGGGGCCGCGACGTGCTGGCCGATCCGATTGCCGATCAGCGGCTGTTTTTCGAAAGCTCGCTTGCTATCGCCCGTAATGCAGCTGTAGCAGCAGAAACGATTGTGCTCGATCCCGGATTCGGCTTTGCCAAGGAAACCGTGGAGGCAAATATCGGTCTGATGGCGCGCTGTCATGAATTGCTCGATCTGGGCTATCCGTTGTTGGTGGGGACATCGCGCAAGCGCTTCCTTGGCACGTTGACCGGGCGCGACGCGGCGGGGCGCGATGCGGCAACGGCGGCAAGCTCGGTTCTGCTAAGGCTACAGGGGGCTGCCATATTCAGAGTACATGATGTAAGGACAAATCGCGATGCCTTGGCAGTGGCGGATGCAATGCTAACCATGGCCCCCGATGACGGGCCCGCCGCGCAGGCGCGGCTGCGGGAAGGACGGATCGATGGCTGATACCTATACAATTACCCTGAAGAATTGCGGGTTTTTCGCCCGGCACGGCCTACATGAGCAGGAGAAATTTCTGGGCCAGCGGTTTTTCATCGATGCCGAACTGGAGCTGCGGTTTTCCTCGGCTCTGGAAACCGATGAACTGGCCGGAACGGTGGATTATGGCGTAGCCTTCAACCTCATCGAAGAAATCGTCACCGGCAAGCGGCGCTATCTGATCGAGGCTTTGGCGCTGGATATCGCCAAATCGCTCTGTGAGAGGTTCGAACAGATTCTGCGTGCGAAAATCACTGTGCGCAAGCCGAGCGCGCCGATTACCGGCATGCTCGATTATGTCGAGGTTTCCGTTGACCATCATCGATAAGCGCGCCCCGGTGATCGCAGCGCTCGGGCTGGGTGGCAATATCGGCGATCCCGCGCACGCCATGGCAGCGGCACTGAAAGCCCTGGATGAGCGCCCGGATTGCACGGTGCTGGCCGTCTCGCGGCTTTACCGCACGCCGCCCTGGGGAAAGCTGGATCAGGCGGATTTTTTCAATAGTTGTGCGCTGGTGCGCACCACATTGCCGCCATCCGCGCTGCTTTCGGTCTGTCTGGAGCTTGAGCGGGTGATGAAACGCGAGCGTCGGGAGCGTTGGGGGCCGCGCACGCTCGATATCGATATTCTGCTCTATGGTAACCAAAATATCGAGGAGGATCACCTGTCGATCCCGCATCCGCGCATGGTGCAGCGGGCTTTCGTCCTTCAGCCGCTCTGCGATATCGGCAGCGACCTTGTGGTAGAGGGCAGATCGGTGGCCGACTGGCTAGGGCAGGCGGATGCCCATGATATCGTCGTCGCCGATACCGATCCACTCTGGTGGAAGAGGGGCTGATACCTAGAGTCTGTAAGGTTCATACTGAACCAGGCGAACTCCAGATTCTTTTGTTTTCGTTTGTCTTTTCGGAAAAACTGGGTTCCACTTTTCCCTGACAAACTCTGGAGGCGTTGAAGATCGCGCTTGGTATTCCTTCATAGGAAAAGGCCGACAAAGCTCCGAATTTGTCGACCTCTTTAGTAGAACCTACTAACTTATGGAAAAGCCGCTTCTACTGCATAATTCCTTAAATGGGAGGAGGAAATAATGCAGTAGATTTAACGTGTTACAGCGTCCTTTGTGCGTTTTGACGCATGACGCTGTAGCGGTTCAAACCTCCACCTTCGGTGCAGGCCTTGAATTTATGGCCGCTGCGGCTTGCAGGGAGCCTTGGAACCCACGCCGCAGGTTGTCATCGGGTCCACCGATTTGCCGCGATGCTGTTTTGCCGCTTTTTGAGGAGGCAGCTTGTTTTGATGCGCGCGCTCGTGGTTGGCAGCTTTCTTCTGTACTGGTTTGCCAGGCTTCGATTGGCAATCGCTCATGCCGCCCTTAACGCAACGATCGCTGTTCGGTGCCTGGGCAAAGCCCTGGTTAGCAGAGAGGATCAGGGCAGAGGCAAGGGCAAGGCTGGTGAGAAAACGGGTCAATGGATCTTCCTATTCTGTCGCTTACACATAAGACGCCGGTAGGCGGATAGTCGATGATACGAAGTGCTTACTATAACATAATTGGTAGGTATAACAGCTTATTTTTAAATCTCGAACCGAAGGGATAATTTCGAATTCAGTGAAAATCAGTTCGAGAACAACCAAAAGTCGCATCTTTTGGCGGTAAAATTGGCTGCATACAGCATGGTTCCTGCCGCCCGAGCAAGCGGGGCGGCAGGGTCGTTAAGCTGTGCAGTTTCTTACTCGGCAGCCTCCGCATACTCGCTCATCGGCGGGCAGGTGCAGACCAGATTGCGGTCGCCGTAGACATTGTCCACGCGGTTGACGGAGGACCAGTATTTGTCCACGCGGAACGCGCCCGGTGGGTAGCAGGCCTGATCGCGGCTGTAGGGACGATCCCATTCGCCAACCAGATCTTCCACCGTATGCGGTGCGTTTTTCAGCGGGTTGTTGGTCTTGTCCATCCGGCCATCTTCAATGGCGCGGGCTTCTTCGCGGATGGCCAGCATGGCGGTGCAGAAGCGGTCCAGTTCGGCTTTGGTTTCCGATTCTGTTGGCTCGATCATCAGCGTGCCAGCCACCGGCCAGCTCATGGTGGGGGCGTGGAAGCCGCAATCGATCAGGCGCTTGGCAACGTCGTCCACGGTTACACCAGCGCTGTCGGCCAGCGGGCGGGTGTCGATGATGCACTCGTGCGCCACCCGGCCAGAAGCCGAGGTGTAGAGCACATCATAGGCCCCGGTGAGGCGGGCGGCGATGTAGTTGGCGTTGAGGATGGCAACCTTGGTGGCCTGCGTTAAGCCTTCGCCACCCATCATCAGGCAGTAGGACCAGCTGATGGGAAGGATGGACGGTGAGCCGTAAGGAGCTGCTGACACAGCGCCCGAGCGACCATCGGTTTCCACATGACCGGGCAGGTAAGGGGTCAGATGGGCTTTGACGCCAATCGGACCCATGCCGGGACCGCCACCGCCGTGCGGAATGCAGAAGGTCTTGTGCAGGTTAAGGTGGGAAACGTCCGAGCCAATATCACCGGGGCGGGAAATGCCGACCATAGCGTTCATATTGGCACCGTCGAGATAGACCTGCCCGCCATGGGCATGGGTGATCTCGCAGATTTCCCGCACGGTTTCTTCAAACACGCCATGGGTGGAGGGGTAGGTGATCATGCAGCAAGACAGGTTTGCAGAATGCTGTTCTGCCTTGGCGCGGAAATCAGCCAGATCCACATCGCCATTGTCCAGCGCCTTGACGGGAACCACCAACATGCCCGCCATCTGGGCAGATGCCGGGTTGGTGCCATGGGCCGATGTTGGAATGAGGCAGACGGTGCGGTGCGTATCGCCCTTGGCGAGGTGATAGTTGCGGATGGACAGAAGACCCGCATATTCACCTTGCGCGCCAGAGTTTGGCTGCATCGAAATCGCATCATAGCCGGTGACGGCGCAGAGCTTTTCCGAGAGATCGTCAATCATTTCCTTATAGCCCAAGGCCTGATCGGCTGGGGCGAAGGGGTGGATGTCGGAAAATTCCGGCCAGGTGATTGGCAGCATTTCGGCTGTGGCGTTCAGCTTCATGGTGCAGGAGCCAAGCGGAATCATCGCCCGGTCCAGCGCCAGATCGCGGTCTGACAGGCGGCGGATGTAGCGTGTCATTTCGCTTTCCGCGCGGTTCATGTGGAAGATCGGATGGGTCAGGTATTGGCTGGTGCGCAGCAGGCTGGTGGGCAGGCGATAATCCGGGGTGAAATCACCCACCGCGAAATTGCCGCCAAAGGCACGCCAAACGGCTTCCAGCGTGGCAGGGCGGGTGCGCTCATCCAGCGAGATGCCGATTTTTGTGGTGCCGACTTTGCGCAAGTTTACGCCCTCGGCCACAGCTGCGCGCAGGATCAGACCCTGCATATGGCCCACTTCCAGCGTGATGGTGTCGAAAAAGGTTTCTGGCTCAATGGTAAAGCCAAGCTTTTCCAAGCCCTTGGCCAGCAGCACGGTTTTCTGATGCACCTGCTGGGCAATGGCCTTCAAGCCCTGTGGACCATGGAACACCGCATACATCGAGGCCATTACCGCCAGCAGCACTTGGGCAGTGCAGATGTTGGATGTGGCCTTTTCGCGACGGATATGCTGCTCGCGCGTCTGGAGCGACAGGCGATAGGCGCGGTTGCCGCGCGAATCCACCGATACGCCGACGAGACGGCCCGGCATGGAGCGCTTGATGGCATCCTTTACTGCCATATAGGCCGCGTGCGGACCACCATAGCCCACCGGAACGCCAAAGCGCTGGCTGGAGCCAATGGCAATATCTGCACCCATTTCACCGGGGGATTTCAGCAGGAGCAGCGCCAGCGGATCAGCCGCCACGGCGGCAATGGCTTGGGCATTGTGCAGGGCGTTGATCAGCGGGGTAAAATCGCTGACATGGCCGTGGGTGCCGGGATATTGAAACAGCGCACCAAACACTTCGCCGGGGTTGAGATCGGTGAAGGGATTTCCAACCACGACCCCCCAGCCCAAAGGCTCGGCGCGGGTCTGGATCACGGCAATGGTCTGCGGATGGCAATTGGCATCAACAAAGAAGGCCTTGGCCTTGGATTTTGCCACGCGCTCCGCCATGGCCATGGCTTCGGCAGCAGCGGTTGCCTCATCCAGCAACGAGGCGTTGGCCACGTCCAGACCTGTCAGATCGCAGATCATGGTCTGGAAGTTGAGCAGCGCTTCCAAGCGCCCTTGGGAGATTTCTGGCTGGTAAGGCGTATAGGCCGTATACCACGCCGGGTTTTCCAGAATGTTGCGCTGGATGACGGGCGGCGTGATGGTGCCGTAATAGCCCTGACCGATCAGTGAGGTCAAAGCCTTGTTCTTGTTGGCGGTTTCGCGCAGCTTGTCCAGCGCTTCGCGCTCGCTCATGGCCTTGCCCCACACCAGCGGCGCGGATTGGCGAATAGAGGCGGGAACGGTTGCAGCAATCAACCCGTCGAGGCTGTCATAGCCAACGACCTTCAGCATCTCATCCATTTCAGCCGGAGAGGGGCCGATGTGGCGGCGATTGGCAAAATCGTAGGGCTGGTAATCGGTAAACTGGAATTCTGTGGGCGTGGTCATGCGATCAGCTCGTTGTAAGCGGCTTCGTTCAGGAGGGTTTCGGCATCAGCGGGGTTGGCAAGCTTGAGCTTGAAAAACCAGCCAGCACCACGTGGATCGGAATTGACCAGCGATGGATCATCGACAATCGCCTGATTGATCTCGGTCACTTCGCCATCCAGCGGACAATAAACGTCGGACGCAGCCTTGACGCTTTCAACCGTTGCGGCCTGAGCGTCTTTTTCAAAGGTGCTACCGACTTCTGGCAGCTCTACAAACACCAGATCGCCAAGCTGTTCAGCGGCGTGGGCGGTAATGCCAACAATGGCGATATCGCCTTCAATTTGCAGCCATTCATGTTCAGAGGTGAATTTCAACATGGGTCTCTCCGGAGATTTAGCGTTTGTAGGTGGGTGTAATGAAAGGCAGGGCAGCAACGGCAACTGGCAGGTATTTGCCGCGCACTTCTGCAAAAAGCTGGGTGCCAACGCTGGCGTGATCGGCAAGCACATAGCCCATGGCAACGGGGCCTTCGACAGTCGGTCCAAAGCCGCCAGACGTGACTTCGCCAACCTCAACCTTGCCCTCGGCGTCCGTAAACAGCTTGGAATGGCCGCGCACAGGGGCTTTGCCTTCGGGCTTCAGGCCAACGCGGCGGCGGGCAGGACTGTTTGCCAATTCCGCCAGAATGCGCTCCGATCCCGGAAAGCCACCTTCGCGGTCACCGCCAGCGCGGCGGGCTTTTTGAATGCCCCATTCAATCGCGCCTTCCACCGGGCTGGTGGTGGTATCAATGTCGTTGCCATAGAGGCAAAGGCCAGCTTCCAGCCGCAGGGAATCGCGGGCGCCAAGGCCAATCGGCTGACAATCCGGATGATCCAGCAGCACTTTGGCAAGCGCTTCGGCCTTATCCGCTGGCACAGAGATTTCAAAGCCATCCTCACCGGAATAGCCAGAGCGCGAGACGATGCAGAGCGTATCCAAAAGCGGAATTTCGCGCACATCCATAAACTTCATGCCGGAGACGCCAGCCCAAAGCTCACCAAGAACAGCCTCGGCACGCGGGCCTTGCAGCGCTAGAAGGGCGCGGTCTTCCAGAACCTCAATGGTGCAACTCTCCGCAAGATGCGTCCGCATATGGGCAATATCGGCATCCTTACAGGCCGCATTGACCACCACAAACAGATGATCGCCGCGATTGGTGATCATCAGATCATCGAGAATGCCGCCTTCAGCATTGGTGAAGAAACCATAGCGCTGGCGACCTTCTTTGAGGGCCAGAATATCCACCGGAACCAGTGTTTCCAGCGCAAGCGCCGCATCTTCCACCTTGCCGGATTTTGGCTTCAGCAGAACTTGCCCCATGTGGGACACATCAAACAGGCCAGCGTTGGCGCGGGTGTGCAAATGCTCTTTCAACACGCCTGCGGGATATTGCACCGGCATGTCATAGCCAGCAAAACCCACCATGCGGGCACCAAGCAACAGGTGAAGATCATAAAGGGTGGTGCGTTTGAGGGCGAGATGGTCGTCCAAGAGGCGTCTCCACTGTCATGCGCAGCGCGCATAGGCTCAAATTCAGGCACGGCTGTGCCGGTTCATGAGCCCCCTCTGTCCGTTTGCCTGAGATTGTTATCCCTTCGGCGCGGCCTGATTTTGCAATCAAACCTCTCTCCAGAGTGCAGTTTACGCCTTGTGGTCCGTTTGCCTGAGAGTTTCCGGGGCGGTTGCTCCTTCGGCACCGGACTGAACCGGATTCTCCCTACAAGGTGATGGCGCAATTATCCGGAGTGGGGGGCGCTTGGCAAGTGCCACCGGTCGTTCTAAGCCAATTTTTGTCGCAGCGCTGCGCTGTTTGATCCAAGGCAAATGCACGTGCAAAGACAGTGATAAAGCAATATAATTATACAGCCTGCGGAAAGGGAGCAGGGCGCAGACGCCTCTTGCTTTCCCTCGCCAATTCGCTCAGGTTCCAGAAAAATTGCTTATCGGCGCAACGGAGATTACCGCCGGGAGGCTTGGGAGAGAGGAAGACAATAATGACCAAAACATTTTTAGCCTCAGCCATTGTCATCATGCTTGCCGCCGGCGGCGTCGCGGCACAAGAGATGGATCATACCGCCATGACGGCACAGGGTGAGACGGCTGTGCCCGCACAGGCGATTACCGCGACACTGGGATCTCTTAAGATCAGCGATGGCTATTTGAAAGCAATGATCCCGGGACAGCCGATTGGCGGCGGTTTTGTGACGATCACCAATAACGGCCCCGTAGAAGATAAGCTGATCGCAATCTCGTCACCGCGTGCCACGCGGGCGGAATTGCATGAAATGGTCATGCAAGGCACGATCATGAAAATGCGAAAAATACCAGATGGTTTTGTCATTGCCTCAGGAGCCACATTGAAAATGGAACCGGGCGGTTACCATCTGATGTTCATGGGTGTGCAGATGCCCTTTAAGGCGAACCAGACTGTACCGGTAACGCTAACCTTCGAGAAGGCTGGCAAGCTCGAACTGGCGATGCCTGTTGTGACGATACGCGGCAGGTAAAGCACCGCGCCACTGGACGCGGCGCGGTGCCTGTTCATTTCGATAATGGTTCGACTTCATTCCTCATTCGAGGGCACCTTTTTTGCGTTTATGGAAAGCTGGCATCAACCGGTTCCGGCATCGACATTTGGCCCATCTTGTTCCCCCGGCAGGGTTCCGCTGCCGGGTGTTTTATCCCGGTCGATCAAATGTTCCTTGGAATGCGGCCCGGCTGGAAGATTATCAGCGGCTTGTCCGGTGTTGCCAGACTTCGTTCCGGCAGGAATAGGTTTTTCCGTATGTTCGACAGCGTTACGGGCTTTAGCGTCCTTATGCATCGCGAACCTCCTTTATGCAGCATCATCCCTTTAACCAGATCGGTTGAGGGCATCATGCGCCAGGTCTATACGCTGCATCCTGCGAAACTTATGCGCACTCGCGCAGCAGTATGCAGCGTCGATGACAAACGCGGACTGTGTGATGTTGTTCCGGTAAGGCCCCACGGAACAATTGGGACGCGGGGTTCGGTATCACGCTTTCAGGCTTGATTACGCTTTGAGACCGGCATCCTCGGATTCCTGATAGGCCTGTTTGGTTTCTTCCAGGCTGGCGCGGGGTTGCTTGTTTTCACCCGCTTTCATGAAGTGCAAGCCGATGGCCGAGCTATCCCGCAGGGTTTCGATGGCCGTGCGGTTGATGCCTTGCGTCTTGGCGATTGCCTTTTTGACGCTGATCTGCCGGTTGATCTGTTCGACATACGTTGAGCGGCCCGGCTTTTGCACCGGCTTCAACGTATCCGAGATATAGCCGGCCGTGGTGGCCGAAACCGAAAGGACTTGAACCATGGCACTCACATGATCTGTTTAGCTGTTGCCATTTCATCACGACAAATTCTATCGTGACTTAAATAAATGAATCGTATTTTAAAGACCGACCGGATTCCAGCGGTTTGTGTTGAGAAAAACATGCCGGGAAAGCTGTAAACTGCGTTGATTTTTTCTTTGCCCGTCCTGCCGGGTGACGCACAAAGAGATGCAGGAAACAAGCGAGGCCCGGAAAACGATGAAGGACGTGATATATGTTGCCCTTGGCGGCGCGGTCGGGTCGGTGTTGCGATATTGGATCGGCATCGTCACAATCAGGCTATTCGGTCCGTTTCTTCCCTGGGGTACGTTTTCGGTCAATATTATCGGGTCTTTCTGCATCGGATTGTTTGCCGAAATGATCGCCCGCAAGTTTGATGCGTCTGCCGATCTGCGCATGTTGCTGATCACCGGCTTGCTCGGCGGCTTCACCACGTTTTCAGCCTTCATGCTGGATACGGTCAGTCTGGCGGAACGCGGCGACCTTTTGTGGCCAGCCTTTTATGTGGCGGCGAGTATCGGCTTTGGGGTTGGCGCGGTGTTTGCGGGACTTGCCGTGGGCCGCTGGCTTTTCTGATAGCTTTGCTGTTTCAGGCGTTTTTTCGCAATCGCGGTTTCACACGGGCGCAGAAATGGGGTAAAGCCAGCCCATAAGAGTTTGTCAGGGAAAAGTGGAAACCGGTTTTCCCGAAAAGACAAACGAAAACAAAAAAGCTTGAGTCTGTCTGGTTCAATATGAACCTGACAGATTTTAAGAGAGTTGACAGGGTTTGGCGCGCGCGCGCCCAAGGGAACGAAAGACGTCCTTATGGCAGGCATAGAACACATTACCGTCGGTCCAGACGAGGCAGGCATGCGCCTCGACCGCTGGTTCAAGATCCACTATCCGGGCCTCGGCTTCGGTCCCTTGCAAAAGCTGATGCGCTCCGGCCAGGTCCGCGTCGATGGCGGCCGGGTGAAAGCCGATGCTCGCGTCCAGCCCGGCCAGGTGGTGCGTGTGCCGCCGATGGATGTCGATGCCAAGACGCCGAAATCCGGGCCGATTGCCTCCCATGATCTGAAGCACGCTGGCGACGGCGAATTGCTGGCGCGCATGCTGCTGCATGAGGATGAAAAAGTCTTCGTCCTGAACAAGCCTGCCGGTCTGGCCGTGCAGGGCGGATCCGGCCTCAACCGCCATATCGACCAGATGCTTGAAGCCTGGACCAGCAAGAAGGGCGAAAAGCCGCGTCTCGTGCACCGCCTCGACCGGGATACGTCGGGCGTGCTCGTCGTCGCCCGCACACGTGGTGCGGCCCAGAAGCTGACGGCAGCGTTTCGTGAACGCGACACCAAGAAGACCTATTGGGCGCTGGTCAAGGGCGTGCCGCGCAAGCATGACGACAAGATCTCGACCTGGGTGGTCAAGGAACAGACCGAAGACGGCGACCGCATGCGCATCGCCCGCCACGGTGAAGACGGTGCAGATCACGCCGTTTCGTATTACCGCGTGCTGGAAACAGCGGCGCAAAGCCTCGCCTGGCTGGAAATGGAGCCCTATACGGGCCGTACCCATCAGCTGCGCCTCCACGCCCTGCATATCGGCCATCCGATCATCGGTGACCCCAAATATTATATTGACGATCCCAACTGGGATTTCCCCGGTGGCGTCCAGAAGCGGTTGCATCTGCATGCCCGCCATATCGATATTCCCCATCCCGATGGCGGACGCCTGCGCATCACCGCGCCCTTGCCGCCGCATATGGTGCAGACCTGGAACCTTCTGGGCCTGGACATGGAAAATGGCGGTGACTTTGCATGAAACTGGTCCTGTTCGATTGCGATGGAACGCTGATCGATAGTGCTGCAACCATTCACGAGAGCATGCGCCGCACATTTCTTGCTTTCGGCAAGCCGGAGCCAACACTGGCCGCCACCAAAAGCATCATGGGCCTGACGCTGGACATCGCCATTGCCCGCATCGATGGCAAGCAGCATGTCGATGACGAGGCGGTGGCCATGCGGGACCACTACAAATCACTGTTTACCGAAGTGCGGCAGGCGCCCGGCTATAGCGAACCGCTATTTGACGGTATTCGAGCAGTCATCGAGCGGCTGGCTGCGGAAGACGAGATCCTGATTGGTGCCGTGACCGGAAAATCCCGACGAGGCTTGAACTATGTTCTCGATGCCCACGGCTTTCAGTCTTATTTCACCGTGTCGCGGACGGCGGACGATTGTCCGTCTAAACCGCATCCGGCCATGGTGACGGAGTGCTGCGACGAAACCGGCATGGATTTGAGAGATACCGTGGTGATCGGCGACGCGATCTACGATATGCAAATGGCCAGAAGCGCTGGCGTCAAGGCGATCGGCGTCAGTTGGGGCAGCGCCAGCACCGATCAGTTGAAGGCCAGCGGTGCGCATTTCGTCGTAGACCGGGCCGACGCGCTTCTTGCCCATATTTTGTGAGTGACCATCATGCGTGATATTTTCGAGGGTTTGACGCCTGAATTGAGTGATCCCGATCCGGTGCGCCGGGCGCAGATCCAGATGAAGAAGCCCTTGCCAAAGCGCTTCTATAAAGACGTGACCATTGCAGCGGGGCAGGACGGTCATGCGGTGCTTCTGGATGGCAAGACAGTCAAGACGCCAGCCAGAAACGCCCTCATGCTGCCGACCGAGCCTTTGGCTGCGTTGGTTGCTAGCGAATGGCAGGCGCAGGCCGAGGTGATCGATCCCGCGACGATGCCGGTCACCCGGCTTGTCAATACGGCGCTTGATGCTGTCAGCGCCAATACACAAGAGGTGCTGGATGATATCGTCCGGTTCTGCGGCAATGACATGCTGTGCTACCGGGCCGATGCGCCTCAGGAACTGGTGGAGCGTCAGAGTGTTAAATGGGATCCGGTTTTGGACTGGCTTGCCGAGACGCATGGCGCACGGGTTCTTCAGACCAGCGGCATCATTCATCAACCGCAGCCATCAGAGGCAGCCGAGGCTTTCGAGCGGGCATTGCAGCGCTACCGCGATGGTGTGGCGCTCGCCAGCCTGCACGTGATGACGACGCTGACGGGGTCCGCTATCCTGGCGCTGGCGCTGGCCGATGGCCATCTGAGCCTGCTTGAAGCCTGGGATCTCGCCCATCTGGATGAAAACTGGACAGATGAGCACTGGGGCAGCGATATGGAAGCAGAAGCGCGCCGCGCGGCGCGTTTCGTAGACATGCAGGCCGCCCATGATGTGTTGAGGGCTGCTCGCGCTTGAGCCGATATAGTGTTTCAGCTTGCCTTTTTGGATTTCACTGGCGGTGCGACCATCTTTACGGATGATTCCGCCAGGCCATGGTGGCCTTCCATATCGACGATCAGGTGCCAATGGGCTTGCTCGGGAACGACGATTTTGACCGGGGCTTTCTTCGCGACGCCGCCCGCAAATTTGTAATCCAGCCCTTCCTTGAAGCGTTGGAAATTGCTGGCGGTCATCAGTCGGACGTTGTTGATGGCATTCAACTGGACTTCCAGAATGGTGCCCGCCCGCAATTCCTTCAGATCGTAATGAGTGAACCGAAAGCTCGGTTTGGTCATGATGGGCCTCCTCCCGCATGAGGCATGATTGTGTGGTTATCGCGGCCGTTGCGCGAAGCTTGTCTGCATGCTGCCATGACGATTTAAAATCGTATAATCGATCCAAAAATCCCGAAAGAGCCATGGCTTTTAAGTCCCGTTAAAATAAAACAGGATCATTAAGGAAATCCTAGATGAATGATCGGGAACTTATCGGTTCGTCACTCGTTCGTCAGTGGGGCTGATGTGAGGGTTTCGACCCCCCTACGGAGCCGGATCGTTGGTCCCCAACCTATGGGTACCCCGCCCAGGCTATGCCGGGCGGGGTTTTTCATGGCTATTCAGGTCCATTCCCTGGAGGTTTGGAGTCATTGCGCGCCGCTCACACTGCTTCTCTGTCGATATGGGAGTTTTTTTTCGTATCCGGCATCACGGCATAGACAATCAGCGAGACCGCAATACATCCTGACACATACCAGTAGAACCAGCTCTCATGGCCAGCCTGCTTGAACCATAATGCGACATATTCGGCTGTGCCACCGAAGATCGACACGGTGAGAGCGTAGGGCAGGCCGACGCCCAGCGCCCGAACCCCGGTTGGAAACAATTCCGCCTTCACCACCGCGTTGATGGCGGTATAGCCGGAGACGATGACCAGCGCCGCGATGATGATGAAAAAGGCTTCCAGCGCATTGGAGGCGGTGCTCAGTGTGGTCAGAAGCGGCACGGTGCAAAGCGTGCCGAGTACGCCGAACGCGATCAAGATCGGTCTGCGGCCAATCTTGTCTGATAAGAATCCGACGAGTGGCTGAAGGCACATGTAGAAAAACAGCGCACCTGCCGAGACCAGTGTGGAATCGTCCTTGCTGAGATGTACGGTGTTAACAAGGAATTTCTGCATATAGGTCGTATAGGTGTAGAAGGCGACAGTGCCGCCCAGGGTCAGGCCAATGACGGTGAAAACCTGCCTTGGATATTTCATCAGTTCGCGCAGCGGATTGGTCCGCACCTGTTCCGCTGACCGCTGGAACTGTTCGGTTTCGGCCATGTTGCGGCGTAAGAATAGGGCGATAATCGCCAAGCCGCCGCCGATGACGAAGGGAATGCGCCAGCCCCAGGTTTCGAGTTCCTCACCGGTCAGCAGCAGTTTTTGCAGCAGCAACAGGACCAGAATGGCGCAAAGCTGCCCGCTGATCAGCGTCACATATTGGAAGCTGGAATAAAAGCCACGCCGCTCTTTCGTCGCCATTTCAGAAAGATAGGTGGCGCTGGTGCCGTATTCTCCGCCCAGGCTGAGGCCCTGCAACATGCGGGCCAGCATCAGGATGGCGGGGGCGGCATAACCGATCGTCGCAAAGCCCGGCGTTACCGCAATCAGCAGCGACCCGAAACACATCAGCAGGACTGAAAGCGTCAGCGCGGATTTGCGCCCCTTGCTATCGGCATAGACTCCAAAAAACCAACCGCCGACCGGCCGCATGATAAAGCCGACAGCAAAGATACCGGCACTGTTGAGCAATTGCGCAGTCGGATCGCTATTTGGGAAAAAAGCAGGCGCAAAATATAGGGAAAAGGCGGAATAGACGTAAAAATCGTAATATTCGACCATATTGCCGATGGAGCCGCTGAAAATGGAGCGCAGTCGGCGCGCCATATCACTGCTATTTTCACCTGCCGGTGGTGCGCTTTGTCTCTCTGCCATATTGCTTCCTCACCTGTTCCGATTCTCTTCCCTATAGCGGGTTGCATGATTCGAGATTCATCCAATATGCCATAGGTTGTTGTTTTGCCGTGTCTTTTTCCCTAAACCGTTACCCGCTTTCGGGAGACATGTTTTAACGGACAAAACCGTTGCACGGTCAGATGGCACCTCGCAAGACGGGAATTCTTTAAAATTGTGGTTGTCGTTGCGGTGTGGTTCCTCGCTCGAATTGCAGGTCCAGCTTTCCTTTAATTGGTTCCGGTTTGAGGAATTTTGCAGTACAGCGTCTTTGGCTCGCGCTCTTTGCCCGTGTTCTTGGGTCGTGTTCTTGGGTCGTTGCAGTGCAGGCACGGCATAATATGCGAACCGAATGGGGTTCTCGACGTTATGCCTGGTCAAGGCTTGCCGCGCTGCCGGTACATGACTGTTTCTGCTTTCATCCGTCACGGATAAGGCCTCTGTGACGGAGAAAACCATGCTGATTATCCTGCTGCTCAAGGGCATTTTGCTCGGCATTGCCGTGGCCGCACCGATTGGGCCGATCGGCACGCTCTGTATCAACCGCACCATGGAGCGCGGATTCTGGCATGGAGTCTCCGCCGGGCTTGGAGCTGCCATTGGCGACATGGTCTTCGCCATTGCCGCCGCAGCGGGCTTTGCCGCCATGCAGGATCTGCTGGCTGAAATATCACTGCCCCTGAAACTGGTCGGCGGCACGCTGATTTTGCTGATTGGTATCCGCATGCTTGAAGCGCGGCCACCGCGACCGGCAGCACAGATCAAGGCCAGCGATTTTATCCGCACCACCATGTCCACCTTCGGGCTGACCATTACCAATCCTGCGACGATTTTCGGTTTCGCAGCGCTGTTTGCAGGCGCGGGTCTCGCCGATACCGGCGATGTCAGTCCGTTCTTTCTGGTGGCAGGGGTGTTTCTCGGGTCGCTGATCTGGTGGTTTGCGCTGTGCGGCGCTGTCGTCTGGCTGAAAAGCCGATTGCCTGACCATTTCACGATCTGGGTACAACGCGGCTCCGCCGTTCTGCTGATCGGCTTCGGCCTGATTTCGCTCGGCCTTGCCGCCCGGCAATATTGGGGTGGGTGAGGGCGAGCATTTCCAGGAAAAGTGTGTAGCGGTTTTCCGTCCGGAAATGCGTAGAACAAAGAGCATTTCCAGGAAAAGTGTGTAACGGTTTTCCGTCCGGAAAATGCTTTAGTCGCGTTTGACGCTCATCAGCATGTCCCACATGTCTGCGCCGGTCTCGAACACTTTCGCATTGGCGGCAAAGCTATTTTCGGCGCTGATCATGTCGGTGATCTCACGCAAGGGATCGACATTTGAGGTGTCTTGCGTTGCGGGCGCGTCCGTGGAGCGGGTTGTGGTTGCCGCAACACCTGAGCCACTGGCCGAAAGAGTGGTATTCAGCCGCTGATATCCGGGCGTATCGGCATTGGCGATATTGCTGGCAACATTGCTCAGGCGTGTCTGTTGGGCCAGCATGCCTGATGTCGCCGTGTTCAAAATACCGGAAATGCTCATCTCATCCGTCCTTGCAGCGTGAATGACAAGGTGTAGCGGAAGCGGTTTACCGAAGGCTGAACGGGCAGGCTTAACAATAGGATAGCGGCTGTCTCAAGCTGATACGGTTGTGATCTTAACAGCATCAAGCTCAGATCAGCCGCAGGCCTTTCAGGCTGGCATGGCCCTGTTTGCCGATGATGACATGGTCATGCACGGTGATGCCGAGCGGTTTTGCCGTATCGATAATGGTTTTGGTCATCTCAATATCGGCACGCGATGGGGTCGGATCACCGCTTGGATGGTTATGGACGAGGATAATGGCCGTGGCGGATAATTCGAGCGCGCGTTTGACCACTTCGCGTGGATAGACGGGCGTGTGGTCCACCGTGCCTCGGCCCTGCACTTCATCGGCAATCAGCGTATTGCGCTTGTCGAGAAACAGGATGCGGAACTGTTCGGTGGTTTCATAGGCCATGGCCGCGTGGCAATAATCGATCACGCTCGACCAGGAGGACAGGATCTGCTTGCCCTTCAACTCGCTTTTCAGCATCCGCTGCGCTGCCGATGAAATCAGCTTCAAATCAAGCGCCACGGCCTCGCCGACACCTTTCACCTCCTGAAGCAGGCTGTGCTTTGCGCCAAATACCCCCGCAAGGCTGCCGAACCGGTCCAGCAGGGCCTTGGCAATCGGTTTGGTGTCGCGCCTTGGGATCAGCCGGAAGAGCAGCAGTTCCAGCACTTCGTAATCGGCCAGCGCCTCATCGCCCTTTTCCTTGAACCGCAGGCGCAATCGTTCCCGGTGGCCATGGTAATGTTCCGGCTGTTTGACGTTGGTGTCCGGCGCCTTTTTCATCGCCTTCGGCTTCTGGACCTGTTCGGCGAAAAAGCCGCGCTCGTCCTCTTCGTAATCGAAGCTCTCGTCCTGTTCCGGCAGGAAGGACGGGGAGGCGGTTTCGTCGGCGTTAAAGCGCGGAGGCTTGTTCATTGCTCAGCCTTGCAAGGGAGGCAGGCCCGGACGGTCCAGCCCGGCAGGCGACAGTGTGAAGATTTCGCAGCCGGACGAAGTAACGCCGACGGTATGTTCATACTGCGCCGTCAGCGAACGGTCGCGGGTAACAGCGGTCCAGCCATCGGCCAAAACCTTCACATGCGGTTTGCCGAGATTGATCATCGGCTCGATGGTGAAAATCATGCCCTCGCGTATTTCCGGGCCTTCGTCTGGCCGTCCGTAATGCAGGATATTCGGGCTGTCGTGAAACAATTGTCCAACCCCGTGTCCGCAGAAATCCCGCACCACGGAACAGCGTTGCGCCTCGGCAAAGCTTTGGATGGCGGCACCAATTGCACCCGTTCGCGTTCCCGGCCTGACGACCTCTATTCCCCGCATCAGGCATTCATGGGTAACTTCGAGCAGACGTTCGGCGGCCCGTTTGATTTCGCCGACCGGATACATTCGGCTGGAATCGCCGTGCCAGCCATCGACCACATAGGTCACGTCGATATTGACGATATCGCCTTCGCGCAACGGTTTGTCGTCAGGAATACCGTGGCAGACGACATGGTTGATCGAGGTGCAGACCGAATGCCGATAGCCACGATAATTCAAGGTTGCAGGCAGAACGCCGTTATCCATGCCAAAATCGAAGACAAACCTGTCGATTTCATTGGTGGTCACGCCAGGCTTCACCATCGGGGCCAGGGCGTCCAGGCAGCGGGCTGTGACCTGGCAGGCCTTGCGCATCGCTTCGAAAGCATCCGCGCCATAAAGACGGATCGCACCAGTGTTTTTGAGCGGCGCGGTAGCCGCGTCGATGTAATTTACCATTCCATTATCATCCCGCAATCAATTTCAGTTTTTTACATACCGCAGGCAAAGGTTGTTCGTCCATCACGATCCGCAGAGTACGATCAATTCTTAACCGCTTCCGGTCTGCTATACCCAGATCATCTTCAATTGCTGTCAGTCGTCAGGTGTAGGAAAGCACGCGCCGCGCCACTGATCCGCCTCTCACGGTGGCGAAGGGCGGTGAAGTGACGAGCCGGAAGCGGGATCGGAGCAATCTGCAATGCGCCGCTTGCGAATAACGCTTGTACCGCCGATCTGGACAGCGCGCTGGCGCAGCCGCCCGCCCCAAGCGCCGATAGCACCGCTTCATTGGATGGAAAGGTCAAGGCCACGGTCAGCGATGACGGCTCTATCTCCATCGCCTTCAATGCCTGCTCGAAATAGGCGCGCGTACCCGAACCTTTCTCCCGCAAGATCCAGGGCGTGGCCAGAATCGCCGCTGGCAGATCCGCCGCGGGATCAGCCAGCGGATGGCCGCAGGGGACGACGATGACCATTTCGTCTTCTGCGACCACCAGATGCGTCAATATATCAGAAGGTATCTCGGCCTCGACAAAGCCCAGTTCCGCTTTGCCTGTCTCCACTGCGTCAGCGACGGAGGCCGAATTGCCGATGGTCAGAGCCAGTTCGATATCCGGATGGAGGGCGTGAAACTGCATCATTTTGCGTGGCAGCCAATGGCTGGCCACCGTCTGGCTGGCATGGATGGTCAGCTTGCCCCGGCTTAATCCACCCAGTTCGGCCAGCACCAATGCTGCATGGTTCGCTGCATCAAGCGTTGCGCGAGCCTCATCGATAAAGATCCGGCCTGCCTGGGTAAGCTCAATACCCCTTCCAACCCGGTCAAACAGCAGGACATCATGATTGATCTCCAAGGCGCGGATGGCCGCGCTGACGGCGGACGGCGTCAGGCCGATTGCCTCTGCCGCCCGAGTGACATGCTGACGCTCGGCAACGGCAAGGAAAATGGTCAATTGTTCAAGCGTCATGGTGATCTCAATTGTAAAATTATTCTGCATGAACTGTAGTCAATTATGCGTTGGAATAAAATGAATTCTCCATGCAAAACAGGCCAACCGATGGAAAGGTTTGAAAATGCGCCTGTTTCGCCCTGTTATTTCGCTCGTACCTGGGATTGTCCTGTCCAGTGCTGTCGCTTTGGGAGGCTATGCTCTCGCCTTTACGGTTCAGCGTGTCACAGGGCGGATGCCTGTCGATGCCCTGGTCTGGTGCATTTTACTCGGCACCCTGATCAAAAGCCTGTTTGTCCTGCCGCCGGTCGTGAATAAAGGCGTTCACCTCTGCGCGAAAACCGTGCTGGAACTTGCCATTGTCCTGTTGGGCGCATCGGTCAGCCTTGGGCAGATCGCTGGAAGCGGGTTCACCCTGATAGCTTTTGTGATTGCCGTGCTCTGTTGCGGTCTGGTCAGCAGTTATGCGATTGGGCGTGTTATCGGATTGCCACATCCGCTAGCGTTGCTGGTTGCCTGCGGCAACTCCATTTGCGGAAATTCGGCGATCATGGCGGCAGCCCCGGTGATTGGCGCCGATGCCGACGAGGTTGCTTCGTCCATTGCCTTTACAGCCGTGCTTGGCATTCTCGTGGTGCTTCTGCTGCCGCTGGTGGCTTTTCAAGCCGGTCTGGACCCCCGCCATTACGGAATTCTGGCGGGCATGACGGTCTATGCCGTTCCGCAAGTGCTGGCGGCCACAGCGTCCTTCGGGCTGGTCAGCCTGCAAGTCGGCACGCTGGTCAAACTGATCCGGGTGATGATGCTGGGGCCTGTTCTGCTGGGACTGGGCCTGCTGGGATTGGAGATGAGTGCCAGAGGTATGGAAATGGGGTCCGGGTTTAAAAATGAGCGTAAGTTTTCCTTTGCCCACTTGGCGCCCTGGTTCATCGTCGGCTTTCTCGCATTGATGATGGCTCGATCCCTGGATGTCTTGCCGCATGGTCTGCTGGAGCCGTCGCAGCATTTGTCGGGTTTTCTCACCACCCTGTCCATGGCGGCACTTGGTCTTCAGGTTGATCTGCGCAGCCTGCTTGCGTCCGGGGGCAGGGTGCTGGCGGCGGGAAGCCTTTCCATTCTGGCCTTGGGGGCGATTGCGCTGACGGCCATTCATTTCATGGTGTAGTCAGGCGCACTGGAACGCTGCAAGACGGAATGATCCCGCCCGGTGTGATCGCGCATTTCACCGCATAGGCTTCGACGCCTTGGCTTATGGCGGCGGTAAAGGCCCGTCCATAGGCGGGGTCGAGATCGGCGCAGATCGCCAGGGCATCGCAATCCTGCCGCTGGATCACATAGAGCATCGCCGCCCGCTTGCCTGCCGCCACCAGCTTGGCCATTTCGGTCAAATGTTTCGCGCCTCTGGTGGTGACGCTATCTGGAAATTCCGCCAATCCGGTTTCCCGGATGAAATGGACGTTCTTCACCTCAACATAGCAATCCGCTTTGCCAGGACCCGACAACAGCAGGTCGATCCGGGAGTTCTCGCCATAGCGCTGCTCGGTGCGGATCTGCGGATAGTGTAAGAGATCGCTGACCAAACCGGCGCGGATCGCCTCGTGAGCCAGACGGTTGGGAAGGCTGGTATTGACGCCAACCAATGTGCCATCGGCTTCGATCAGCTCAAACCCATAGCGATATTTCCGGCCCGGCTTTTCGCTTTGCGACAGGTAAATGCGCGAGCCGGGTGCCGTCAACCCGCGCATTGAGCCGGTATTGGCGCAAAAGCCGGTGATTTCGCTGCCATCTTCCAACACTGCGTCGAAAAGAAAGCGTTTGTAGCGGCGCACCAACGTGGCCGCGACCAGTGGCGGATCGAAAATCATGGCGTTTTTATCGTTCGGCTAATCTTAGACACGCTCCAGAACGTAAGAGCCCGGCGCATCCCCTATGGCATTCAGCGCCGTGCCGCCCGGTTTACGGGCCGCCACGCGGCGTTTGTCCAATCCTTCGATCCATTTCTGCCAATGCGGCCACCAGGAGCCAGCGGTTTCCTCGGCACCGGCAACCCAATCCTCGAAGGTGCCCTCCGGCTTGCCATTGGTCCAGAATTGGTATTTGCGCTTATCGGGCGGATTGACCACACCGGCGATATGGCCGGACCCGCTCATCACATAGGTGACGGGACCGCCAAAGCAGGCCGATCCGACAAACACCGACTTTGCCGGGGCAATATGGTCTTCCTTGGTGGCGAGATTGTAGATCGGGATTTTCACGTCTTTCAGTGACAGGGTCTTGCCATCCAGCTGCATCTTGCCGCGCGCCAGATTGTTTTCCAGATAGCAATTGCGCAGATAAAACGAGTGATTGGCCGCCGCCATCCGTGTCGAATCAGCATTCCAATAAAGCAGGTCAAAGGCGGTCGGGTCCTGACCCTTCAGGTAATTGTTGACGAAATAGGGCCAGATCAGTTCCGACGAGCGCAGCATGTTGAAGGCGGAGGCCATTTTCGAGCCGTCCAGATAGCCCTTCTGCCGCATCTTCTCTTCCAGCCCGCTCACCTGTTCCTCGTCCACGAAGACTTTCAGGTCGCCTGCATGGGTGAAATCCACCTGGGTGGTGAACAATGTGGCGCTGGCAATCCGGCTATTGCCTTCCTTGGCATGCAGCGCCATGGCCGCAGACAGCAATGTGCCGCCAACGCAATAGCCGATGGCATTGACCTTCTTTTCGCCGGTGGCTTTCTCGACGGTGTCGAGGGCAAAATCCACGCCTTCACGAATATAGGACAGCCAGTCCTTGCCCGCATGACGTTGATCGGGATTGACCCAGGAAATCACGAAGACCGTATGGCCCTGGTCGACGCAATATTTGATGAAGCTCTTTTCCGGGTTGAGATCGAGAATATAGAATTTGTTGATCCAGGGCGGGCAGATCAGCAGGGGCCGCTTCAGTACCTTGTCGGTGGCGGGTTCGTATTGAATGACCTCGCAGACATCGCTCTGGGCGACGACTTTGCCCGGCGTCAGCGCCATATTCGTCCCCAGCGCGAATTTGCTGGTGTCGGTCTGGCGCATCCGCAATTCGCCCTGACCGGCGGCCATGTCCTCGGCAAACATTTTCATGCCCTTGACCAGATTGGCGCCGCTGGTGGCGACCGTCTCGCGGTAAAGCTGCGGATTGGTCATCACGAAATTGACCGGTGACAGCGCCGCCGTCATCTGCCGGACGTAGAACAGCGCCTTATGGCGCGCATGCTCGTCCATGCCCTGGGTATTCTCCACTAGTTTCTCAGCCCAGTCGGACAAGACAAGATAGGCCTGGCGCAAAAAATCGAAGAACGGGTTGCGCTGCCAGTCGGCATCCGCGAATCGCTTGTCCTTGATCGGCTCGGGCGGGGGAGGTGTTTGGGCGGGCATGGAAAGGCGGCTCAGGCTCTTCATCCAGACGCCGAACAGGGAGGTCATCAGATGAGTCTGCGCCTCTAGGCTGCGCTGAGGGTCAGTCATCCAGTATTCCGCCACGCCTGACAGGGTTTTGACCAGTTCGACGGCGGGTTCCGCCACCGGATCGACGCGGCCAGCCTTTTCACGCGGCGCGATCCAGGTGGAGGCCGCCTTGCCGAGGTTCTCAAGCGCCTTGGCGAGATTAACGGCCAGCGCTTCGGGGTCCTTGACGATATAGGGATCGATCAGGGACGGGTCGAAACCCATTTGATTGAAACCGGCCTTTTCGGATTCAGAACTGTCAGCGCTGTTTGCTGTTTTGCTGGTTTTCGGCCCGGTTTTTTGGCTGGTTTCCGGCCCGCGTTCAGGCGCGTCGGACGCGGGACGGGATTGACCGGCGCGACCTTGGTCCTTCGATGCTGTGGTCAATGCCATCTCCCCTTGGCTCTTCTCTTTTTTATATTTGCCTATCCTGCCTGAAAATGACTACAAGTTCCAGACAGATGAAAGGTGTGGGTGTGGTTTGACTCACATGTTTTACAAGGTTTGCGCGTTTTGTCGCAGGTTATTCACGTTTGCGTTGTGAAAAGCATCGTGTGAATAATCCCATGGCTTATGCTGCTGTTTTTCCCGGTGCCGGGCGGATTTGGTTGGGTTTGAATATGGTTTCGATCGTCTCTTTGGTTGGGCAGTCTTCGCGTCTGAAGCTGGCTCTGCGCCTGGCGAAAGCCGGTGCGGCGGGATCTGGCGTTGCCTGCCTGCTTGCGTTGGCCGGCTGCAATAGCACGCCCGCCTCGCAGCCTGCCGTGCGCCCGGGCCATGTTGACGTGACGGTGACCGACAAGACCGATCCAGCCGCTGCAGCCTATACCACGCCGGATGGTTATCCGGATTTTTCACGGCCCTTGACCGCGGCCAATGTGCAGATGAGCAATGACGAGGCGAAAGACATGGGCAAGCGTCTGTCTTCGCTCTCTTATCTGCGCAAGACTGGGCAGATCAGCCAGGCCGAATATGAGCGCCGCGTCGAGGAAATGCGCAAGCTTGCCAAGACAAACGGTCAGGTTCAGGGGCAATAGGGCCAGCCGTACCGCCCGCCTGCAAATAGCCCTTGCCTTGCAGGGCATTTGGCCGCAAAGCAAATGCAATGTGACAGTTGCATTCTGACATGTCGAATGTGCCCGGAACCGATGACCGGGAGGGACAGGGCAGGGTGCGGTTGGCCAAAATCTACCGCGAATCATTGCAATTTGCGGTATTGTCACGGTACCCCGATTTGCCAGATCCGTTTTCGGGGATGCTGCAGTGGAAAACGGATCGTCCGCAAGGCCGGGAGCCTGCGGTTCAACGAGGTCTGAGATGGAAGAGTTTCACAAAGTCCGGCGTCTGCCGCCCTATGTTTTCGAACAGGTCAATCGTTTGAAGGCAAGCGCGCGAGCCGGTGGCGCTGATATCATCGATCTCGGCATGGGCAATCCCGATCTTCCGACCCCGCAGAACATTGTCGACAAGCTGTGTGAGGCCGTGCAGGACCCCCGCACCCATCGCTATTCGTCGTCCAAGGGCATTCCGGGGCTGCGCCGGGCGCAGGCCGCCTATTATGCCCGCCGTTTCAATGTGAAGCTCAATCCTGAAACCCAGGTTGTCGCGACGCTGGGATCGAAGGAAGGTTTTGCCAATATGGCGCAGGCAATCACTGCGCCGGGCGACGTGATCCTTTGCCCCGATCCGACCTATCCGATCCATGCGTTTGGCTTCCTGATGACCGGAGGCGTGATCCGTTCCATTCCAGTCGAGCCGGATGAAACCTTCTTCCCGCCGCTGGAGCGTGCGGTGCGCCACTCGATCCCCAAGCCCTTGGCGCTGATCATCAACTATCCGTCCAATCCGACGGCGCGCGTTGCCTCGCTGGATTTCTATAAGGACGTGATCGCTTTTGCCAAGAAGCATGAGCTGATCGTGCTGTCGGACCTTGCCTATTCTGAAATCTATTTCGACGGCAACCCGCCGCCATCGGTATTGGAAGTTCCGGGTGCCATGGATGTCGCGGTGGAGTTCACCTCGATGTCAAAGACCTTTTCCATGCCCGGCTGGCGCATGGGGTTTGCCGTCGGCAATGAGCGGCTGATCAGTGCGCTCGCCCGCGTCAAATCCTACCTGGATTACGGCGCGTTCACGCCGATCCAGGTGGCCGCTACCCATGCGCTGAATGGCGATGGCACGGATGTTGCCGAAGTGCGCAATATCTACAAGCGCCGCCGCGACGTGCTGGTCGAAAGCTTCGGCAAGGCCGGTTTCGAGGTGCCGCCACCGGCGGCAACAATGTTTGCCTGGGCAAAAATTCCGGAGAAATTCCGCCATCTCGGCTCACTGGAGTTTTCCAAGCTGCTGGTGGAAAACGCCGATATGGCCGTGGCACCGGGCATTGGCTTTGGCGAACAGGGGGATGATTATGTCCGCATCGCGCTGGTCGAAAACGAGCACCGTATCCGCCAGGCTGCCCGCAATCTGAAGCGGTTCCTGTCGACAGCGGACGACACGCTGCACAATGTCGTGTCGCTCAACGCTCACCGTTGAGTTTTTATCGGAGCGGCCCATTCGCGGCCGCTCTTTTCCGAATATTGAAAAGCATATCAGGATTTTCTCATGGCTGATGCCCTTAAGATCGGCATTGCGGGTCTCGGAACCGTTGGTGCGTCGCTGGCGCGTATTTTGCAAACCCGCACCCAAGCGCTCACCGTCGCCTGCGGTCGGCCTATTGCCATTTCGGCGGTCTCGGCACGCGACAAGACCCGCGATCGCGGCGTCGATCTTTCCGGTGTCACCTGGTTCGATAGCCCGGTCGAGATGGCTGAAAAGGCCGATATCGATGTGTTCGTCGAGTTGATCGGCGGCGCGGAAGGTCCCGCCGAACATTCCGTGCGCGCGGCCCTCGGTCGCGGCGTGCATGTGGTGACCGCCAACAAGGCGCTGCTGGCCCGCCACGGTGTGGAACTGGCCAAGCTGGCGGAAGAAAAGGGCCTTTTGATCAACTATGAAGCTGCTGTCGCCGGCGGTATCCCGGTTATCAAGACGCTGCGCGAATCGCTGACCGGCAATGATTTTTCGCGGATCTACGGCATCATGAACGGTACCTGCAATTACATCCTGACCAGGATGGAAAAGGAGGGCTTGAGCTTTGCCGATTGCCTGGCTGAAGCCCAGCGTCTTGGCTATGCCGAGGCCGATCCGACTTTCGATATCGAGGGCAATGATACGGCCCACAAGCTGTCAATCCTGACGACGCTGGCCTTCGGCAGCCAAATTGCTGCCGACGAGATCTATCTCGAAGGCATCAGCAATATTTCCATCGACGACATCCACGCCGCCCGCGATCTCGGCTACCGAATAAAGCTGCTCGGCGTGGCGCAAAAGACCGCCACCGGCATTGAGCAGCGCGTCCATCCGACCATGGTGCCGCTTGATTCGGTGATTGCCCAGGTCGATGGCGTGACGAATGCGGTGGCGCTGGAATCCGATATTCTCGGCGAATTGCTGATGGTCGGCCCTGGTGCCGGTGGCAATGCCACGGCATCCGCTGTGCTGGGTGACATTACCGATATCGCCAAAAGCCGCCCCGGCGCGCAGATGGTTCCGGTTCTGGGCCGCCCGGCGCATCTGCTCGAACCCTATGTTCAGGCTGAGATGACCCGGCATGAAGGCGGCTACTTTATCCGCCTGACCGTGGTCGACCGCACCGGGGTTTTCGCCAGCATTGCGACGCAGATGGCGGAAAACAACATTTCGCTCGAATCGATTGTCCAGCACTCGCAGACATCGTCTGACGCCGATCAAACCAAGACGATCATCCTCGTCACCCATGCCACATTGGAAAAATCCGTGCGCCAGGCCGTTGCCGCCATCAAGGAGGAAGGCTATCTGCTGGGTGAACCGCAAGTGATCCGCATCGAGCGGCCGAAAACAGCTTAGCTCCTGACTGTGGAGCGGCGATAACCGAGTTGCTTCATCAATGCTTGAACCCGCCGACCCGATAGAACGCGCCTTTTTGAATGTCGAGACCTCGGTCAGCGGTCAGCGCTGGGTATCTCGGCTGGATCAGGCTGGGTTGAACCGGTCGCTGGCGATTGCGCAGGTGCATGGCATTCCCGATCTGGTGGCGCGGGTTCTGGCCGGGCGGGGCGTAGCGGTTGCCGATGCGCAAGCCTTTCTCGATCCGACCATCCGCGATCTGATGCCCGACCCTTCCAGCCTGACCGACGGTGACAAGGCCGCCGACCGGCTGGTGGCGGCAATCATGCGCTCTGAGCGCGTGGCGATTTTTGGCGATTATGATGTCGATGGTGCTTCGTCGTCGGCACTATTATGGCGGTTTCTCGCGCATTTCGGTATTGAAGCCGAAATCTATATTCCTGACCGAATTTTCGAAGGCTATGGCCCGAATGCCGCAGCTATCGGTCAGTTGATCGAGCGCGGCGCGCAATTGATTGTCACGGTGGATTGCGGCTCGACGAGCCACGATGCCCTGGAGGAGGCAAAGCGCAGAGGCGTGGATGTGGTGGTGATCGACCATCACCAGATGGGGCAGGACTTGCCTGCCTGCCTGGCGCTGGTCAATCCTAACAGGAGCGACGACCTATCAGGGCAGGGCCATCTCTGCGCGGCTGGCGTGGTGTTCATGGTGTTGGTCGGAACGCTGCGCAAGCTGCGTGAGGCTGGTCACGGTGCTGCGCGCTCGCTCGATCTGCTGGCCTGGCTGGATCTTGTGGCGCTGGCGACGGTCTGCGATGTCGTGCCGCTGAAGGGGCTGAACCGCGCCTATGTGGTGAAGGGCCTGATTGCCGCCCGCCACCAACAAAATGCCGGTCTTGCATCCCTCCTGAAGATCGCGGGAATCGGCGGCCCAGTGACGCCCTATCATTTCGGCTTCCTGGTTGGTCCACGAATCAATGCCGGTGGCCGGATCGGCGATGCCGCGTTGGGCAGCCGTTTGCTGACGCTGGATGACGCTGCCGAGGCCGATGAAATTGCCGCCCAACTGGACGACCTGAACCGTCAACGTCAGGCGATGGAAGCGCAGATGCTGGCCGAGGCGGAAGCCGAGGCCATGGCCGAATATGGCACTGGCGAGCGCGCCGCCGTGATTCTCACCGCACGAGAAGGCTGGCATCCTGGCATTGTCGGGCTGCTGGCGGCCCGGCTGAAAGAGCGGTTCCAGCGGCCTGCCTTTGCTATTGCCTTCGACGGATCGGGCAAAGGGACTGGCTCCGGCCGGTCCATCGCCGGTTTTGACATGGGTAAGATGGTGCGCGCGGCGGTGGACAATGGTCTGTTGGTCAAGGGCGGCGGCCACGCGATGGCCGCAGGGCTGACGGTAGAGCGCGGCAATCTCGGCAAGTTGCGGGCGTTTTTTGATGAACAGGCGCAGGAAAAGGTCATGGCGCTCTCGGCCATCAGGGCTTTGAAGATCGATGGTGCGGTTGGCGCATCCGGTGCGACGCTTGCGTTGATCGACCTCCTGGAAACCGCCGGCCCCTATGGCTCCGGCCATTCCCAACCAATCTTTGCCATCCCGGCCCACCGGATTCGTGATTCACGGCTGATTGGCACCAGCCACGTCAAGGTCACTCTGGAAGCGCCGGATGGCAGCCGAATCGACGGCATTGCCTTTCGTGCCAAGGAAACGCCGCTCGGTGATCTGCTGCTTGGCCGCCGAGGCGACGCCGTGCATGTCGCGGGCTGCCTTGGGGCGGAACTCTGGCAAGGCACGCGCCGTATCCAAATCCGCATTCTGGATGCAGCGCCAGCGTTTTGAGCGCGGCGAAAAACGTCACGGCACAGCACTTCGATGAGCCTGAGAACGCAAAGCGCACTCTGCGCTTGGCAACGGTATAAACATCAATACGGGGAGGGTTCAGTGGCACGCCCTAGGGGAGTCGAACCCCTCTTTTCAGAATGAAAATCTGACGTCCTAACCGATAGACGAAGGGCGCGTGCTGTGGGCTGCTTATAGGCAGGCGGATGATTCATGGCAAGCGAAAAAATGAGCTTTTTCCGTAGGCTCAGTGATTTTTTTCATGCGATCTATCAGCTGGCTGACTTAAGGTCGCGCAGTCTTTTCCGCTTCAATAAGCAGAATGCAGAAACGAGTTTTCCGGGGAAACGCAGTGGCACGCCCTAGGGGAGTCGAACCCCTCTTTTCAGAATGAAAATCTGACGTCCTAACCGATAGACGAAGGGCGCGTGTTGCGTGCGGCTCTCTTAGTGCGAACAGACTGGAGCTGCAAGCGAATTTTTCAGCTTTATTGCCGATTTTTCCTTAGCCTGTGGAGAACCGCGAATGCAGGGCAGCCCTACTTTGAAAGGGTATCGGAATGTGCCGTGGTCGAATCAGCACATTTCAATCGTTATCTTTGAAACGATCATTATTTCGCAAATATGTTGGGGAGTTAAGCAGTGGCACGCCCTAGGGGAGTCGAACCCCTCTTTTCAGAATGAAAATCTGACGTCCTAACCGATAGACGAAGGGCGCGTGCTGTGGCGCCCTTATAATCACGTGTTTGGAGGCTGGCAAGCACTGAAATCCAAAATTTTACGGAAAAATGACAGCCTGAAAAATGGGCCAGTCAGCACGTCATTTGCGTATTTTGGCAAGGAATTTCTTGATGAAACTGTCCTTCGTCATGCCCTGAGCCCCAGGTGCACCCTCGATTTTTTCCATTTCGGTAACTCCCGCCGAACTGGCCATGCCGGGTGCTGCGGTCGGCAGGCTCGTCTGCAACTGGGCTGGTACCGGTGACATCTGTTGTTGTGGCATCGTTGTCTGTTGCGCCTTTGGCGCCGTACGAACCTTCTTCGGATCTGGTGCTAGACCTGCGAGAATTTCCGCTTTTGAGGCCGGGCGTTGCTTGACAACAACTGGGGCCGGGGTAGGGGCGACCACAGGCTCTATCGGTTGATTGGCCTGCTTCTGAGGTTGTGTTTGTGGTTGTGTCTGTTCCAACGGCTTTTGCACGCTGTAAACGCTGTTTACCGTGGCCTGGAACGGACGAACAGGCATGTTCGGCGGCACAATGCTATTGGCCGGGCTACTGGCCGATGCCGCGCCGTCATCTGATGGATGGGATGCGGAATAGAGCCCGGATGAGTTTGGCGATGCCGTTTGCTCCGGTCTGGACTGGTTCATCGCCACAACCTGTTCGGCTGACGGTCCGGAGGAGAGAGTGGCGCTGCCATTGGCTCCAGCAGCGCCAGACGCCGTCCCGGGCTTGCGATGGCCGGTATTGACGAGGGGATCGCGGTATAAGCCACCCTTATTGGGCGGCGGCGAGACACTGGCTGGATGCGCTGCCGTTTCAACGACATCGGCATCGCCAATCGCGCCTTGTTCCACGATGGGAGGTGGAGTTTTCGTGGTCGCGCAACCTGCCAACAAGGCAAGGCCGAAAACGGCGGCAATGCTTGTAGACGCTGGGCTTCTTGACGCTGGCTTGCCATTCGCACTCTTCGAAAGCCTAGGACTGGCAGTCCACGGGCTTTGGCCGAACAGACGGTTTGGGGACATCATGTCGCTCTCCTTGACGAGAATGCCCGGACCTGTCGATGGTGGGCAGTGTCTATGGTTGGAGCGACCGTGACACAATGAGCTTGCGTCAGGCATGATGCCGCCGCGATGACGGCGGCATCTTAAATGAATATGTCACACGCAAAGACGTTCGGTGGGTAAGGCTACCAGGCGCCGGTATTTGGCATGGAGAGCCAAGGCTCTGCCGGTGCCAATGCGCCGTTTTTCTGGAGGATTTCGATGGAAATGCCGTCTGGTGAGCGTACGAAAGCCATATGGCCATCGCGAGGCGGGCGGTTGATCGTCACGCCATTATCCATCAGCTTCTGGCAAATGGCGTAGATGTCATCCACTTCATAAGCAAGATGGCCGAAATTACGCCCACCGGCATAGTCTTCCGCATCCCAATTATAGGTCAGCTCAAGGCATGGGGCCATGTCCTGGCTGGCTTTGGCCTTGTCTTCGTCGGCGGCAAGGAAAATCAGCGTGAAGCGGCCTTTTTCATTGTCGATTCGGCGAACTTCGCTCATGCCGAACAATTCGCAGTAGAATTTCAGGGAAGCATCGACATCCTTGACCCTGACCATTGTGTGAAGATAGCGCATTTTGAAATTCTCCCTGTTGCATGCCGCATATGTCGCCTGAGGGCGACGGCTTCAAGCATTGTCATGGCCGTGCCTGAAAAAAATGACATCACGAGAGAAAATGAACGGTTTGAAGAAAATTGACTGAATAGACAAAGGGGAAAGCGGGAAATCTGCACTCGTCAGTTTCGAACAAGCTACAGGCGCGAAAAAGCAGATGCGAATAACTGAAACTAGGGCTTGCGCAACAGTATTAACAAAATGTTAATCTAGCCTTCGGGAATCAGTAAGCGTTATCCATGTTTGGCGTTGTCGAGGGGCGGTTTAGAGATGGCGGATAGAATTTCAGCGAAAGAGTTCGTGGAATTCAGCGGGCTCTCGGAAGAGCCCCTGGATCTTGTCGAAATCACCGGTGTGGTGAAATGGTTCGACGTTGCCAAGGGTTTTGGCTTTATCGTTCCGGATAATGGCATGCAGGACGTCTTGCTACATGTGACCTGCCTGCGCCGGGACGGTTACCAGACCATCCTGGAGGGAACGCGGATTGTCGCGCTGATCCATAAGCGCGATCGGGGCTATCAGGCCTTCCGGGTTCTGTCGATGGATCAGTCGACGGCGACACACCCTTCGCAAATGCCTCCCATGCGGACCCATGTTCAGGTGACGCCATCAAGCGGGTTGGAGCGGGTTCTGGTCAAGTGGTTCAATCGCACCAAAGGCTTCGGCTTCCTGACGCGGGGCGAGGGCACCGAGGACATTTTCGTTCACATGGAAACGCTGCGTCGATTCGGCTTGACAGAATTGCGGCCCGGACAGACAGTGCTGGTACGCTTCGGCAATGGCGACAAAGGCCTGATGGCGGCAGAAATTCACCCGGATAATCCTGCGCCGCATGTGATGGCGCATTGATTGTCCCGTATTGTGAGTGACGGGAATGCTGGTTTTTTCTAGAAGCGCCTTTTGGGCGCTTTTTTTCTATATTGCATTCACACTATCCCCGGCCATGGCTGAGCAATTCCTCAAAGGGCCAGCCGTCATTCAGACACCCGCCGGTCAGCAGCTTCGATTAAAGATGGAATATGCGATCTCTGTTTCGCAACGGGAGCAGGGCCTGATGGGCCGCACCAAGCTTGGGCTGAATGACGGCATGATTTTCGATTTTGGCGACAGCCGCACTGTTGTGATGTGGATGAAAAACACGCCTTTACCGCTGGATATGCTGTTTATCGATGAAAAAGGTGTGGTGACCGGTGTTGCAGCGCGCACAAAACCCTATTCGGAGGATTTGATACCTTCGCCTGGTCCGGTACGCTATGTAATTGAACTGAATGGTGGGCGGGCACAGGCGCTTGGGATCGGTCCTGGCAGCATGGTCATACAGGGAATTGCACCCCCTCCATAACGCTGCGAACAAAATCATCGAAAAGACGGTTTTTTTTGAGTTTTTCCTGTTGCGATTAAAGAGTGAACCGTGTATCTCCCCATCATTCGGCGGTCACGGAGTGTAGCGCAGTCTGGTAGCGCATCTGGTTTGGGACCAGAGGGTCGGGAGTTCGAATCTCTCCACTCCGACCATTCTTCCGGCGAATTCTTTCGCTGGAAGATGACGGCGAGGAAGGGAAGAGATATAGTCTCTTCGTTTTCATGAGGAATCGGAATTATGTCCGCTAAGATTTACCGTCCTGCAAAAACAGCCATGCAATCCGGAAAAGCCAAGACCCATCTATGGGTTCTGGAGTTCGATGCATCCGAACCACGGACAATCGACCCGATGATGGGCTATACCAGCTCAGGCGATATGCTCCAGCAGGTCAAGCTGACGTTTGAAACGCAGGAATTGGCTGAAGCCTACGCTCAGCGCAATGGAATCGATTACCGCGTCATCCAGCCAAAGGAACCACGCCGCCAGTCGGTTTCCTACACAGACAATTTCCGCTTCAGCCGCCTCCAGCCCTGGACGCATTAATCCCATTTGCTGCTGCCTCTGGCCCGTCATACAGGCCGCGCCGGCCCCTTAGCTCAGCTGGATAGAGCACCTGCCTTCTAAGCAGGTTGTCGCAGGTTCGAGTCCTGCAGGGGTCGCCAATCTCTAAAGTCATCCTTGTAATGCGCTGAAATTATTCAGCTATTTTAAAAGTGAGGGGATGGAATGTTCCCGCGCAGTTTGGTTGCAACAGCCTGTGAGAGTTTCTTGCGGTCAGCTTTTTTCGTATAGAGCGCGGCCATCGCGTCGGAATTCCAGCCGAATAGTGCTTTCAGTTCGGCGTTGCTTCCACCCAACATAGCGCGTTTTTGAGAGTTGGATTTCTGGGATGCCCAGATGTCGCGTCCTCAAAAACGCAAATGATATCCTGGTGTTTGGAAAATTTGGTTTGATGCGCTGCTCGATCAGTCTGGAATCAAGTCAGAGATCTGTCCGTGCGATACCAACAGGCGTGGGTTGGTCATGCTTCCGTTTTCCTCATCGATTGTGACCGCGTATGCGGCAACACCAATGTAGCGAGATGCCATGGCGCCAGCTATTTTCTCTGCTGAAGCCACGCTTGAAGCTTGGCGCATATCGCCCGGCACAATACCGGCGCGGTTCTTTTTGAACTGCACGACAATAATTTTTTCAGCGTCAGACATGTTATTTCCCTTTCTCGTTTGTTCTCTTTATGTTCTATTTTCGGGAAGAGTCAATGTCTTTTTTCACGTGTCCATTGAAACGCGGTGAGCAAAATTCTTCGGGATTGGCAGTTGTGGCCAGCCAGTCGCCGCAAACGGATATCGTGGCGACTGGCCAACTTGGGTGAAGGCGACGTATAGATTGCGAAGAACTAGCCTTCGTCCCGCCGGGCCTGGCTAAGCCTTCTGCACTTACTTCTTTTTTGTCGAGGATTCGCTGTTCTTGACCTGTGAGCCGAGCGTGGGCGCTACGACTTTATCAACTGTCTTGTCCTTCTTCGGCTTTCGCGTTTCCTTATTGCCGCGTACCTGACCTTTAGCCATTGTCGTTTCCTCCGTGTTGAGAATGACAGCTAGCCGCGATTGCCCGGTGAAAAGCAAGCGAAATCCGACGGATGAGCAGTGCCTCAAACCTGTTTGCCTACCTTGTCATTCCTCATCCAGCCCGCAAGAACCGGACGGCCTCATCGCGGCGGTGCAGGTAGAGCAATGTGCGCACCGCCTCGCCGCGTGCCGAAGTCAGGTCGGGGTCGCGTTCCAGCAGATAGGCGGCGTCCTTGCGGGCGATTTCCAGGAGGTCGGCATGGTGTTCCAGGCTGGCGATGCGAAAGCCGGGCGTCCCGGATTGGCGGGTACCGAGCAACTCGCCTTCGCCGCGCAGTTTCAGGTCTTCTTCGGCAATCAGGAAGCCATCCTCGCTGTCGCGCAGGATTGACAGGCGGGCCTTTCCGGTTTCGCCCAGCGGGCCTTTATAAAGAAGAATGCAGGAGGAGGCTTCCGCGCCGCGCCCAACCCGGCCGCGCAGCTGGTGCAATTGCGCTAGGCCAAAGCGTTCGGCATGTTCGATCACCATGATTGTCGCGTCCGGCACGTCCACGCCGACTTCCACCACTGTGGTTGCTACCAGCAGCCGTGTTTCACCGCTCTTGAAAGCCAGCATGGCGGCGTCTTTTTCCTCGCCTTTCATGCGGCCATGCACGAGGCCTATGGGCGCCTTGAGGCAGGTTTTCAGCACCTCGAAGCGCTCCTCCACCGACATCAGTTCCGATTCCTCGGTCTCTTCGACCAGAGGGCAGATCCAATAGGCCTTCTTGCCGGAAGCAATCGCGGCCTGGAGCCGGTCAACGATATCGCCGATTCGCTCCACCGGCACGGTCACGGTCTGGATCGGCTTGCGCCCCGCCGGTTTCTCGGTGAGCTTGGAGACATCCATATCGCCGAAGGCGGCCAGAACCAGCGTGCGCGGAATGGGCGTCGCGGTCATGACCAGCATGTGTGGCGAAACGCCCTTGGCTGTCAGTCGCAGCCGCTGGTGCACACCAAAGCGATGCTGCTCATCCACCACGGCCAGCATGAGATTGTGATAATTGACCGAATCCTGAAACAGTGCATGGGTGCCGATGACGATTTGCGCGGCGCCGGAGGCGATTCGCTCCAGCACCGCTTCGCGCTCGCGGCCCTTGGTGCGTCCGGTCAGTACATCGACGGCAATTCCGGCAGCAGCCGCCATTTTTGACAGCGTGGCGTGATGTTGGCGCGCCAGAATTTCGGTCGGCGCCATCAGCACGGCCTGGCCGCCGTTTTCCACCACAGCCGCCATTGCCAGCAGCGCCACCAGCGTCTTGCCCGCGCCGACATCGCCCTGCACCAGGCGCAACATGCGGCTATCGCTTTCCATATCTTTCAAGATATCGGCAACAGCGTCCTTCTGGCTGTTGGTGGGGGTAAAGGGCAGGGCGGCAAGGATTTTTCCGCTCAACTCGCCCGTGGCGCGAACCGGTGTTCCCGCCACCTTGCGCAAGCGTTGACGCACCAGTGCCAGAGAGACCTGGCCCGCCAGAAATTCATCATAGGCCAGCCTGCGCCGGGCCGGGGCCTGCGGGTCCACATCCTTTTCGTCGCGGGGGCTGTGCAAACGCTCAAAACTTGGTTTGACAGCGTCGAAAACCTGTTTTGTCACCAGTGCCGGATCAATCCATTCGGCAAAGTCCGGCAGGCGTTCCACCGCGTGGTCGATTGCCTTTTTCAGCACTTTCGGCGAAAGGCCCGCCGTTAGCGGATAGACCGGCTCGACCAGCGGCATGGTCGCCGCCTCGCTGGCCTTGACCATAAAATCCGGGTGGACCATCGAGGGGCGGCCATTGAACCAGTCGATTTTTCCCGAAACCGTGATGATCTCATCGACCGGCAAGGCTTTTTCCAGCCAATTGCCCTTGGCGCGAAAGAATGTCAGCGCTAATTCACCGGTCTCGTCATGCAGGAAAACCCGGTAGGGCGCGTTGCGATTTTCCTTAGGCGCAGGCGTGTGGCGATCAACCCGGCCCGTCACGGTGACGATGGCACCTTGCGGGGCCCGGGCAATTCCTGGCTGGTTGCGCCGGTCGATCAGGCGATGCGGGCTTAAGAACAGCAGATCGACGACGCGGGCGTCCTCGGCATCTTCGCGGCCCAGCAGGCTCGCCAGCAATTGCGCCAGCTTCGGACCAACGCCCGGCAGGGTGGAAACGGAGGCAAACAGGGGATCGAGCAGGGATGGACGCATGATGGCGGCAAAATGCCGTGTGATGAGGCGCATTGCAAGGCTGACAAGGCAATTGTGAGCGGGTATACAGCATCGGACTGAAAAGTGGCTACCGGTTTTCAGAGATATCCGATGCGATGAAAAAAGCATCGGACCGAAAAGTGGGAACCGGTTTTCGGGCATATCCGATGCGAAGAGAAAAGCATCGGACTGAAAAGTGGGAACCGGTTTTCAGGAACCTGTAAGGGATGAAAAACGAATGGGTCTCGGCTTCGCCGCCCCCTCATCCGCCTTCCGGCACCTTCTCCCCGATTGGGAGAAGAGGGATGGAGCCGACCGGTGCAGTGCGTTTTCAGTGAGGCGAGGACCGCCGAGCGAAGGCGGGGTAGTGGGAAACTGCTTGCTCCGTCATAACTTGTGAAAACCGGTCTACGATAAAATTCGATGCAAAGCCAAGAGCTTCAGCATCAACAGGAAGGTGAATGATATGACTGGTCTGGTTCGCAGTAGCGCCGATCTCGATCCCCGCCGCAGGCGTATTCTGTTTCGCTGTTGGCATCGGGGTATCAGGGAGATGGACCTGATGCTCGGTCAGTTTGCCGAAGCCGAGATCAGCGCGCTCAACGATGCCGAACTGGATGATCTCGAACTGATCATGGCGGAAGAAGACAATGACCTGATCAGCTGGATCAATGGTGCAGCCCCTGTGCCAGCTCATATACAGATCCCGTTGTTTGACCGCATTGCCGCCACCCGCCCTGATTTTTCGCCGGTCGATGGTTCGGCCATTGCCTTGTCGTCCAGGCCTGATGCGAGTGCTGTGACCGAAAAATGATTTCCCTGTTTGATGCAAAGAAGACGGCAGCGGCGGCGTCCGCTGTCACCCTTTCGCCTGTGCCTGATGGCATGGACGCTTTTCTGGTGGCGGAACTGGCGCGGCAGGGCAGGCCTGTCGCCTATCTTCTGTCGGATTCCAGCCGGATGAACGATATTGAGCAGATGCTCGGCTTCTGTGCGCCCGAAATTCCGGTGCTGACCTTGCCCGCCTGGGATTGCCTGCCCTATGACCGGGTCTCGCCCAGCGCCGATATTTCCGCCCGCAGGCTCTCGGCGCTGTCGGGGCTGATTGCCCATGCGCGAAAGCCCCATGCGGCCATCGTGCTCGTGACCGCCAATGCCATGCTGCAAAAGCTGGCTCCGGCTGACGTTATCGAGAGCCTGTCCTTTTCGGCCCGTCCCGGCAATCAGGTGAAGATGGACGACATTGCCGCCCGCTTGTCGCGCAACGGCTTTGAGCGCGTCGATACGGTGCGCGAAGTTGGCGAATTTGCAGTGCGTGGCGGCATTCTGGATGTCTTCGTGCCGGGTTCTGAGGAGCCGGTGCGGCTGGATTTCTTTGGCGATACGCTGGAAAGTATCCGCAGTTTCGATCCGGCCAGCCAGCGCACTATCGGTCAGGTCCGATCGCTCGACCTCAACCCGATGAGCGAAGTGACGCTGACGCCGGAAAGCATCAGCCGGTTTCGCAAGAATTACCTGTCGCTGTTTGGCGCGGCCACCCGCGACGATGCGCTGTACACCGCCGTGTCCGAAGGCCGCCGTTATGCGGGCATGGAACATTGGATGCCACTGTTCCATGAAAAGCTGGAGACGGTGTTCGACTATCTCACCGATTTCCGGGTGGTGCTCGACCATACGGTGCGTGAATCCGCCGAAGAACGCGGCAAGCTGATCCGTGACTATTACGAGGCGCGGTTGAACAGCGCGACACCCGGCAAGGGCCATCTGGCCCAGGGCACGCCTTATAAGCCCATACCGCCGGAATATTTGTATCTGGGGGCGGCGGAATTTGCCAAGAAGCTTGAAGCGCTGAACCCGATCCGCCTGACACCGTTTGCCGAGCCGGATAGCGAAGGCCGCAAGATTGTTGAACTCTCGGCCCGCTCCGGCCCGCGCTGGGCGAAGCTGGCTGCGCAGGAAAGCAGCGAGACCAAGGCTGATGGCGAGGCGCAACGGGTCAATGTCTTTACCCAGGCAGTAAAATATATTTCCGACAAGCGGGCTTCCGGCTCCAAGGTGCTGATTACCGGCTGGTCGGAAGGTTCGCTCGACCGGCTGTTGCAGGTGTTGAACGAGCACGGGCTGGAGCGGCTAAAGCCTGTTACTGCCCTGAAGGATCTCGATCAGCTTGGCAAGGGTCATGCGGCAACCGCCGTCCTGGCGCTTGAGGGCGGGTTCGAGGCGGGCGAACTCGTGGTGGTCGGCGAGCAGGATATCCTCGGCGACCGCATGGTGCGCCGGTCCAAGCGCCGCAAGCGGGCCGCTGATTTTATTTCCGAAGTGGCCGGGCTGGATGAAGGCTCGATCGTCGTCCATGCAGAGCATGGCATTGGCCGGTTTATCGGATTGCGCACCATTCAGGCGGCGGGCAGCCAGCATGCTTGTCTGGAACTGCAATATGCCGATGAGGCCAAGCTGTTCCTGCCGGTCGAAAATATCGAGCTTCTGTCACGCTATGGTTCGGAAGGCAGCGAAGCGCAGCTGGACAAGCTGGGCGGCGGTGCCTGGCAGATGCGCAAGGCCAAGCTGAAAAAACGCCTGCTGGATATGGCTGGCGGGCTGATCCGCATCGCCGCCGAGCGGATGATGCGGTCCGCACCTGTGCTGGCCACGACTGAAGGCTTCTACGACGAATTCGCGGCCCGGTTCCCCTATGAGGAAACCGAGGACCAGATGAATGCTATCGAGGCGGTGCGTGGCGATCTGGCTGCCGGACGTCCGATGGACCGGCTGATCTGCGGCGATGTTGGCTTCGGCAAGACGGAAGTTGCGCTGCGCGCCGCCTTCGTGGCAGCGATGAACGGTATTCAGGTGGCGGTTGTTGTGCCGACCACGCTTTTGGCGCGCCAGCATTTCAAGACGTTTTCCGAGCGGTTTCGCGGGTTGCCAATCCGCATCCAGCAGGCTTCACGGCTGGTGGGCACCAAGGAGCTGAACCTCGTCAAGAAGGAAGTGGCTGAGGGCAAGACCGATATCGTTGTGGGCACCCATGCTCTCCTGGGGTCGGGCATAAAATTCGCCAATCTTGGCCTGCTGGTGATTGATGAAGAGCAGCATTTCGGCGTCAAGCACAAGGAACGGCTGAAAGAGTTGAAGAGCGACGTGCATGTGCTGACGCTCTCGGCGACGCCCATTCCGCGCACCTTGCAGCTGGCGATGACCGGGGTGCGCGAATTGTCGCTGATCACCACGCCGCCGGTGGACCGTATGGCGGTGCGCACCTTCATTTCGCCCTTCGATCCGCTGGTGATCCGCGAAACGCTGATGCGTGAACATTATCGCGGTGGGCAGAGCTTTTATGTCTGCCCACGTCTGGCGGATCTTGCCGATATCAAGGCATTTCTGGAGTCGGATGTGCCGGAATTGAAAGTGGCGATTGCCCATGGCCAGATGGCGGCGGGCGAGCTGGAAGACATCATGAACGCCTTCTATGAGGGCCGATACGATGTTCTGCTTTCCACCACCATCGTCGAATCCGGGCTGGATGTGCCGACCGCGAATACTCTCATTGTTCACCGCGCCGATATGTTCGGCCTTGCCCAGCTCTACCAGATCCGGGGCCGGGTCGGCCGCTCCAAGGTGCGGGCCTTCGCGCTGCTGACCCTGCCGGTCAACAAGGTGCTGACGACCAGCGCCGAACGCCGGCTGAAAGTGCTGCAATCGCTGGATACGCTGGGCGCGGGCTTCCAGCTCGCCAGCCACGATCTCGACATTCGCGGCGCCGGCAATCTGCTGGGCGAGGAACAATCCGGCCACATCAAGGAAGTCGGCTTCGAGCTTTACCAGCAAATGCTGGAGGAGGCCGTTGCCGAGGTGAAGGGCGAGGACGAAGTGGTCGATAGCGGCTGGTCGCCGCAAATTCAGGTCGGCACCTCGGTGATGATCCCCGACGAATACGTGCCGGACCTGCATCTGCGTCTTGGCCTATACCGCCGCTTGGGCGAACTGACCGAATTGAACGATATCGATGGCTTTGGCGCCGAGTTGATCGACCGGTTCGGGCCGCTGCCAGCGGAAGTGCAGAATCTGTTGAAGGTGGTCTATGTCAAGGCGCTGTGCCGCAAGGCCAATGTCGAAAAGCTGGAAGCCGGTCCGAAGGGCGTCGTGGTTCAGTTCCGCAACAAGCTGTTCCCCAACCCGGCAGCTTTGGTCGGCTTCATCGCCAAACAGGGCAGCATGGCCAAGATCCGTCCAGACCACAGTGTGTTCCTGACCCGCGATCTGCCAACGCCCGAGAAACGGCTGGCGGGTGCAGCGACCATCATGGCTCAACTGGCGGAACTGGCCAAGGTTAAGTGAGAGCAGAGGCGGTCCATCGACCGCCTCCAGACTACTTTCCCTGGCAGAGTCTATTTCAACCGCTCGGCAAGAAAACGGGCAGCCCGTTCGTGGGCTTGTTTCGCCAGGGATGTTTCTGGTTTCAGAAAAAAGTCATGGCTTCCGCCATCAAATATTGAGAGTTCAGTTTCGGTTCCTAGGGATTTGGCCTGTTCTGATAATGCTCTTGCCATCGAGACAGGAAATACACGGTCTTCGCTCCCCCAGACGACCAGGAGGGGAGGAAACGCGCGAACGTATTGAGAATAACCAGCGGGAAAGCCACCGTCCACGAGCACCAGGGCATTGGTATCTTGCCGGTTTACCGTTGCGGTGACTGCGATTTGCGCGCCCAGCGAAATCCCGAGAATGCCGATTTTCCGATCCTCTGGAGATTGTCTCTTGAGAAACAGTAGAACATCCCTGACAGCAGCGCTCCATCGGGCCATGTGGCTTGTGTAATATTGGATGCGGCCTGTCGCACCCTTCGCATGGCCAATGGCAGTCAAATCTGCGTCTGAAACGGCATGGACCAGATAGGCATCAAGCCCCGCCTTATCGAGACTTTGAGCAAGATCGTCATAGGCTGCTGATCGAAAGCCTTTGCTGCCGCTCAGGATGATGACGGCTGGGCGATTCTGAGGTGCGCGCCTCTCGAATGCCTCTATTGCGATGTCGCCCTGCGTCGTCTTGACCATTGCTGTTTGACGGTCGTTTGCCCGTGACGGGCTGCAAGAGATGAAAGCCAGATACAATAACCGTCATGGCCAGCAGAAAAGCGGTAGAACGACAGCAATGCAGCATTACTCGTCCTCCACCGCCAGGCTGGCCTGCGGGCCGGAGGCGACGGCGGGTGGGAGGGGAACGCCCTTGGTTCTCTCCCGCATCAGGGTAATCAGGCCGGAGCCGATGATCAGGGTGATGCCGACCAGCATGGGCATATCGACATGGTCGCCGAAAATCAGGTAGCCGAACAGGATGGCCCAGAGCATCTGGCTATATTGTGCAGGCCCCAGCACGGCGGCTGGAGCAAAGCGGGTCGCCAGCATCATCAGCACAGTGGCAAGGGCGGCAAACAGGCCGTAGCTGAGCAAAAGCAACCAGTCCGTTCCCTGCGGCCAGGAGAAGGCGGGCAGCATGGCGATGCCGGAAATAATGATGGTGCCGAAGGCGCCGGCGCCGTAGAGCGATGTGGATTTTTCGCGCGGGCCGATGGCGCGGTAGACGACGATGGAAATCGCCCCACCCAACCCGCCGATGACAGCGCCGAGATGGCCGATCGACAATTCTCTGAAGCCGGGCCGTAACACCACCAGCACGCCGATAAAACCGATGATGACGGCGCTCCAGCGGCGCATGCCGACCTGTTCCTTGAGGAACACCACCGACATGATGGTGACGAAGCAGGGCAAAAGGAAAATCAGACAGAAGGCTTCCGCCATCGACAGATGGGTGAAGGCGGTCACAGCGCCAATGGCACTGGTGCCTGACGCGAAGAAGCGCAGCAGCCAGAGCTTCAGGTTGGAGGTCCTGAACACATCCGTCAGCGCATCGCCGCGCTTCAGTAGAAAGGGCAGGGCAGCCAGACCGAACAGCGATCCGAAGAAGGCTGATTCGAACGGACTGATTCGGCCATCCACAAGTTTGACCGATGCATCACTGATGGCGAAGGCCGCAAAGGCCGCAAAAGCGAGCGCAAGGCCGCGAGGTGTCGTATCGGAGGTCACGAGCGGGTCGTCCTGGAGCTTGGCCGGGGAAATCCGTCATCCGTTTTCCACCGGCAGGGGGCCTCTCGTGAGTATGGCCGATATTGCGTTGCGTCAATTCAGTTTCGACTGTTCGACTGCCTTTTCAGCGGCGATGTCGCGCAGGGCATTGGCCAGAACGTCAGTCGGCTGGGCGCCACTCACGGCATATTTCTGGTCGATGATGAAGAAAGGCACGCCATTGACCCCCATTTTCTGGGCGGCGTCGATTTCATCGATCACCATGTCCTTATCGGCATCACCTGCCAGCAGGGCCTGCATCACCTTTCGGTCCAGCCCTGCCTCCTGGGTGATATCCAGCAGGACCGCGTGGTCGCCGATATTGCGACCATCCTCAAAAAATGCCTTGAACAGGCTAGAAACCACGGCACTCTGCGCCTCACGGCTCTCCAGTCCGGCCCAATGGATCAGTCGATGCGCATCCAGCGTATTGGGACCGATCTTGACCGCATCGAAATTGAAGGCAATGCCAACCTCGCGGCCAAGCTCGGCCAATTTCTGAAGGCTGCGGTCCATGTTTTCCTTGCCGCCAAACTTCTTGGTGAGTTCCGCTTGCTGATCAACGCCTTCGGGCGGATAGTCCGGATTGAGCCGGTAGGGGCGCCAGTTGACGTCGATACTGACAGTGTCCTGCACCTCGGCAATGGCCAGGTCCAGCCGGGCCTTGCCCAGATAGCACCACGGGCAGACGACATCGGACACGAGATCGATGGTAATGCGTTGCATGAAAGGGTCTCCATCGGTATTCGGCAGCGATGACACGCCGCAGATCCGTGCGCAATCAGCGCACGGTGGTTGAATTCATTGCGCCCTGGCATCCCACCAGGTGGGGAGTTGATAGCCCAGCATCGGCACCTGCTCAGGCCTTGCGATGCGCTTCCAGCGCGCCAGCCATTGCTCGCCATTATAATAGAGTGGCACCACATAATGCCCCGCCACCAGAAGGCGATCGAGGGCCCGCACGCTGGCCTGATAGTCCTCCAGGCTTCTGGCATTGACCATGGTGTTCAACACCCGGTCGATATCCGGATTGGCCACCCCGGCATAATTGAAACTGCTCTGCCGATCCCGGGCAACGGAGCCCCAGCGGTTGAATTGTTCAATACCGGGAGCCAGCGTCGAGGGATAGGCCATGACGACCATGTCATAATCGAAGCTGTTGGAGCGCGCCTGATATTGCGCGTCATCCACCGTCCGGATGGTCATGCCGATGCCGATCAGCCGCAAGGTGCGCTGATAGGCAAGCGCCATTTTCTCCTGGCCGGCATTCTGGGTCATCACCTCGAAGGACAGTGGCTTGCCCTGGGCATCGACCATTTTACCATCATTGATCGAATAGCCAGCCTGACTGAGCAGCGCGACGGCCTGGCGCAGAATATTACGGTCGGCGCCTGAACCATCGGAAATCGGCAATGTATAGGTACCCGCCAGGATTTCCGGGGCAATCGTGTTGCGCGCATTACCAAGGATTGCCAGTTCGCGGTCGTCAGCGGCATGGCCAAAGGCGCCGAGCGGCGAATTCTGCCAGTAACTCTGGATTCGCTTGAAAGCGTTGCCGTAGATGTTCTTGTTGACCCACTCGAAGTCGAAGGCGAGCGTCAGCGCCTCGCGCACCTTCACATCGGCAAAGATCGGGCGGCGGGTGTTGAACACGAAGCCCAGCATGCCCGTCGGTTTTTGCGGGGTAAAGGTTTCGCGCACAACATCGCCATTCACCGCTGCGGGAAAATTATAGGCCCGCAGCCAATGGGCCGAATCACCATCAGGGTAAAGATCGATCTCACCCTTCTTGAAGGCTTCGAACAGCGTGCTGTCCTGCAAGAAATAGGTTACGCTGACTTCGTCGTAATTATCGAAACCCACCTTCGAGGGAAGATCCTTGCCCCAATAATTCGGATCGCGCTGATAGGTAATCCGCTCGCCGGGGCGGATATCCTTGATCTTATAGGGGCCGGAGCCAACAGGCACATTCAGCGACGATTGTTCGAAACGATCCGGATCGATGGCATGCTTTGGCAGGATTGGCGTTGCATAGGCCAGAAGCAGCGGAATTTCCCGGTCAGCCTTGTCGTTGAAGGTGAAGCGAACGCTATGCTCGCCAACCTTTTCCATCTTGGCAACGCCGTTCAACCGCTTGTCGAAAGGCGAACGGCCTTTCTGCTGGAGGATCTGGAACGTGAAAATCACGTCATCCGGCGTCACCGGCTGGCCATCGTGCCAGCGGGCCTTTGGGTTGAGGTTGAACTGGATGAAGCTGCGGGCATCGTCCCACTCAACGCTTTGCGCCAGAAGACCGTAGAGCGTGTAGGGTTCGCCGGCCGAGCGCGTCATCAGCGTTTCGTAAAACAGGTTGCCGTATTCCGGGTCCCAGATGCCGCGCGCCGTTGTGCGCATGCCCTTGATGACAAAGGGGTTGAAACTGTCGAACGTGCCGACCACGCCGTAAGAGATCCGACCGCCCTTCTTTACGTCAGGGTTGACGTAAGGCAGGTGCTTGTAATCGGCGGGCAGGGCGGGTTTGCCATACATGGATATGGCATTGACGGGCTCGGCCAAGGTAGCCGATGCGGCAAACAAGCCGCAGAACGGCAGGACCAGCAGGGTCGACAAAAGACGCCGCAAACCATTTCCTCTCGAGATCAGTATTTTTAATTTCGCGGCAAATTATCACGAACTGCCGGAAAGCCAACCGCTATGGCACAATTCCTGCTATGGAAGCGCCATGTAAGTGAATGGGTGAAATTGTCCAGTAAAACAAATGGCGCGCGCGCTCAATCGTTCCATAAATTGGACGCATCTTTCGCAAACACCAAAGAAGCACTGGATATTCGCGGCGATGCGCTGTAACAGGATCACCACACACATCGGGTCATCTATTTGCCTCATTTAAAACCCAGGGGATGAACGAATAGGCCGATCTAATCGGGTGAGAACTTCGGTTCGACAAAAGTTTTCAGGAGACGGATCTCGTTATGACGTTTACAGCAGCCAAAACCGCGCGTGCGGCACTCTCCGCTCTCGTTCTCTCCACTGGCTTTGCTGGCGCATCCTTTGCCCAGCAGCAGCCCGCTGGCGATGCCGGCTTGCCGCCGCAGGGTTGGTTCAAGACCTGCGCCAAGCAGGAAGACAACGATATCTGCACGGTGCAGAACATTCAGGTCGCACAGAACCGCCAGATGATTATCGCCGTGGCGATCATCTCCATCGAAGGCAAGATGAACCGCAAGCTGATGCAGGTTTCCGTGCCTTCCGCACGGCTCGTCCCTCCGGGCGTCGTTCTGCAGATCGACGGCGGCAAGGGCCAGAAGATCGATTACGCCGTCTGCTTCCCGGACCGTTGCACAGCTGAAATTCCGCTGACGGACGCGATGATTGCCAGCCTGAAGAAGGGCCATGACGTGGTGTTCACCTCGATGAACTTCCGCCGCGTTCCAAACCCGATCAAGATTTCGCTGGATGGCTTTACCGGTTCCTACGATGGCCCGGCTATCACCCAGTCCCAGGCGCAGGAGCGCCAGCGTCTGCTGGAAGAAGCCATGCAGAAGAAGAACGAAGAATCGCAGAAGGCTCTGGAAGACGCCCAGAAGGCCGCTAAGGAAACCAAATAATCGGTTATTCCTTTGCTTCATTGAAAAAGCCCCGGTCGTTTAGCGACCGGGGCTTTTTTTATAGGAGATAATGTCAGCCGATCAGTGAGCCAAATTCATCCGCGGCTTGTAATGACCGGCCTGCTCTTCCACGAAGATCTGGTTGATATGCGGATTGCGCAGCGGCTCGCCGCTTTCGTCTGTCTCCAGATTTTGCTCGGAGACATAGGCGACATATTCCGTCTCGGCATTTTCAGCCAGCAGGTGATAGAAGGGCTGATCCTTGCTGGGCCGCAATTCTGCGGGGATCGCATTCCACCATTCTTCCGTATTGGCAAATTCCGGATCGACGTCGAAAACGACGCCGCGAAACGGAAATACCTTGTGACGAACAATGTCACCGATTCCAAACTTTGCGTTGCGTTGTTTCATGGCTTTGTTTCCTTTCGTCAAATATTTGGGAAACGGGACAACGAACATCAAGGGCCTCGACATGGTTTTGTCACAAAACGGCTGAGGCATGGCCGCCCGGTTTAACAAGATGTGCAATTGCAAAAAATACCAATGATACTGCAATAAAAAAGCCGGCAGGGTTGCTGCCGGCTTTGGTGTCGATCGGATCAGACCGAGTAGTACATGTCGTATTCCACCGGATGAGGCGTCATGTCGTAACGCATGACTTCCTGCATCTTGATGTCGATGAAGGCGTCGATCTGGTCGTCGTCGAAGACGCCGCCCGCGGTCAGGAACTTGCGATCCTTGTCGAGGCTTTCCAGCGCTTCGCGCAAGCTAGCGCAGACCGTCGGGATCTTCTTCAATTCCTTCGGCGGCAGATCATAGAGATCCTTGTCCATAGCCTTGCCAGGATGGATCTTGTTCTTGATGCCATCGAGACCAGCCATCAGCATGGCGGCAAAACCGAGATAGGGGTTGGCGGTCGGGTCAGGGAAGCGGACTTCGACGCGCTTTGCCTTCGGATTGGAGCCGAACGGGATGCGGCAGGAGGCAGAACGGTTGCGGGCGGAATAGGCCAGCAGAACCGGTGCTTCATAGCCAGGCACCAGACGCTTGTAGGAATTGGTCGAGGGGTTGGTGAAGGCATTCAATGCCTTGGCATGCTTGATGATGCCGCCGATGTAGTAGAGGCAGCTTTCCGACAGACCGGCATATTCGTCACCGGCGAAGGTTGGCTTGCCATCCTTCCAGATCGACTGGTGCACATGCATGCCCGAGCCGTTGTCACCGAAGATTGGCTTCGGCATGAAGGTTGCGGTCTTGCCATAGGCATTGGCAACCTGATGCACGACATATTTATAGATCTGCATTTTGTCGGCGTTGCGCACCAGCGTATCGAACTTGATGCCAAGCTCGTGCTGGGCAGCGGCGACTTCGTGGTGGTGCTTTTCGACGGTCACGCCCATTTCGGACAGAACCGTCAGCATTTCCGAGCGCATGTCCTGGCAGCTGTCGATCGGCGGAACCGGGAAATAGCCGCCCTTGACGCGCGGACGGTGGCCGAGATTGCCGGTTTCATAGTCGGTATCGTCGTTGGACGGCAATTCGGTGGAATCGAGCTTGAAGCCGGTATTGTAAGGATCAGCCTTGTATTTCACGTCATCGAAAATGAAGAATTCAGCTTCCGGGCCAAAAAACGCCGTGTCGCCGATACCCGACGCCTTGAGATAGGCTTCTGCCTTCTTGGCCGTGCCGCGCGGATCGCGGTTATAGGCTTCACCGGAAACCGGATCGAGAATATCGCAGAGAATGACCATGGTCGACTGGGCGAAGAACGGGTCCATATGCACCGTTTCCACGTCCGGCATCAGCACCATGTCGGATTCGTTGATCGCCTTCCAGCCTGCGATGGAGGAGCCGTCGAACATGACGCCATCGGCGAACATGTCTTCATCGACACAGACGATGTCCATGGTGACATGCTGCAGCTTGCCCTTGGGGTCGGTGAATCTGAGATCGACAAATTTTACGTCGTTGTCTTTGATTTGTTTAAGAATATCCTGTGCGGTCGTCATTAGGTTTGTTCCTCGATTTGATGACGATTATAAGACCCGACCTCCCTCAGCCGGGCCGCATTCAAATGGCGTCGACGCCGGTTTCGCCGGTTCTGATCCGGACGACTTCCTCGACGTTGGAAACGAAAATTTTTCCATCGCCAATGCGCCCCGTCTGCGCGGCATTGCGGATCGCGTCGATGACTGCCTCGACGTTTTCATCGGCCAGCACGACTTCAACCTTCACTTTCGGCAGGAAGTCGACCACGTATTCGGCGCCGCGATACAGCTCCGTATGGCCCTTTTGCCGCCCAAATCCCTTGGCTTCCGTGACCGTTATGCCTTGCAATCCTACTTCCTGAAGGGCTTCCTTCACTTCGTCCAGCTTGAAAGGCTTTATGATCGCTTCGATCTTTTTCATGAGAAAATTTCTCTCCGCTTCCCTCATTGATGCAGGTAACACCTGTTTGCCCTGCGTTGATGCACTTACCGTGCCAATTTGGTCCGCGAATTGCGAAAAAAACAGAAAATCACCCGCATTGCCGAAACAGTTTTGCCTAAACCCGGGCAAAACACCAGAGCTAAGTGCCTATTTTTTGTGAGAATTAGTCAGATTGAATTTTTTGCTGATTTTATGATTTGCGCAGATTTTTTGCATAAATTCATGCTGTTTCGATAGGCAAATGCACAATAAATATCCAATATTAATTTCCTCAACGCCATTGCCGTTTGGTTCGGCTTTCGATTTGATATTTGCATGATGCAAACATCTTTTCATCACCTGATTTCTCCCTCGTCCATGGCGTTGGTGGACCACGATGCGGCCGACTCGGGCATCGATAGTTATGGGCTGATGCGCAAAGCCGGTTCTGCCGTGGCGGCAGCGGCACTCCGGCTTTTTCCAAAGGCGCTGAGGGTGGCTATCCTGTGTGGGCCAGGAAATAATGGCGGTGATGGCTATGTCGCGGCTGAGGCGCTGCGGGCATCAGGCGTTTCTGTTCAGGTCTTTTGTCTGGGCGAACCGAAAGAGCTGAAGGGAGATGCCGCTCTGGCTTATGCCGACTACCAGGGCAAGGCCGAACCGCTGGCGCTCTATGATCCACAAGAGGGCGACCTGGTGGTGGATGCGCTGTTCGGTGCGGGCTTGGCGCGCGACCTGCCTTCGCCGGTGTTGGTGCTGATCGAGCGGGTCAACCAGGCCGGTGTTCCTGTTCTGGCGGTCGATCTGCCCTCTGGTGTCGATGGTCGCACGGGCCAGCCCCTTCCGGTGGCGTTTCAGGCGGTCCATACGGTAACATTCATGGCACGAAAGCCGGGACATGTGCTGCTGCCGGGACGGTCACTCTGCGGCGCAGTGGAGATCTACGACATTGGCATTCCGCGTCGCATCGTTGATCGACATCAAGGCGAGGTTACCGTCAATCATCCCGATTTATGGGCGCATCTCCTGCCAAAAATCTCCGGCGCCAGCCATAAATTCACCCGGGGCCATCTCACGGTATTTTCCGGCCGCACCAGCGCAACAGGCGCCGCCCGGCTGTCCGCCATGGCCGGATTGAAGGCCGGAGCGGGTCTGGTGACTTTGGCCTCACCGGCCTGTGCCGTTCTTGTCAACGCCGCCCAGACCACAGCCGTAATGGTGAAGACCGTCGATGATCTTGACGACCTTGAAGACTATCTGACCGACCAGCGGATGAGCGCCTTCGTGCTCGGACCCGGTTTCGGGATTGGCGAAAAGGCGAGGGCATTTACCCTCTCGCTGGTCAAACGCAGACTGGTTCTCGATGCTGATGGTATTTCATCGTTCAGGGACCAACCAGACGAACTGTTCAACGCATTTTCCGGCAATGAAGCCCGCTTGGTTCTGACGCCGCATGAGGGCGAATTCGCTCGGCTGTTTGCCGATATTGCCGGTGACAAGATGTTGGGCAAAGTCGAAAAAGCCCAGGCCGCTGCCAGAAAAGCCAATGCGGCCGTGGTGTACAAAGGTGCTGACACCGTGATTGCCGCCCCTGATGGTCGGGCGATGATCAACGAAAATGCGCCTCCGTGGCTTGCCACAGCCGGTTCCGGCGATGTGTTGGCCGGGATCATCGGCGGACTATTGGCGCAAGGCGTTCCGGCTTTTGAGGCGGCAGCCGCAGGCGTCTGGCTCCATGCTGAAACGGGCGCAAAGGTCGGCGAGGGACTGACGGCGGAGGATCTGGCGGCGGCTGTGCGGCCCTTTCGCCAAGGTTAAAACGCCAGCATCATGGCGACACGGCGAATTGGATTGAGGCCTTTAGCCGCTTCTGCTGCAAGGATCTTTTTCAGGCGCATAGGGCAGGCATCCCCCTCGACGGCTTGAAACCCAAGAGAGGAATAAAAGGGCGCGTTGAAAGGCGCGAAACGATCTGTTGTCAGCGTCGAACCCACGAGATGTCTGGTCCGTCCTTCATTAAGCAAAGCATTTATCAGTCGCCGCCCATTTCCCCGCCGCTGCCATTGCGGATGAACATCTGCTTCTCCTATGTGCAACCAGCCTTCGCTGACATAGCCACCAGCATATCCGACCGGACTTTCCGCTCCATCGAAAGCTGCCAGAAGCATACCGGCATCGAGATAAACCCGCAATTCCTCGTCGCGGCTTGCAACAGGGTCGCCTGTTACGGCCCCAGCAGCCCGAAGGGTTTCGAACGAAGCCAATTCCACATCTCGCAAACTGCGAAAATGCTGCCTCGTCGCGGGACCGATATGGCTCGTATCAGCAGGGTCGCCGATGGGTGTCGTCATCATCAGACCTTCAGTTCGATAGCGCTTTCTGAAGCAATTGCGCGCCATTCGGTGCATTGACCTTGCCGCCCGTGATGAAAAACGCAAAGACATCGCGTGGCTTTTTATCCGCAATCCGTTGCGGCGCAATCAACGGCAAATCCTGCGGCATACCGCCTTCAGCATAGGTGGAAAACCGCTTTGCCCAGTCCTTTACCTGGGTTTCAGGATAGCAGGTCTTTATCTCATCTGTTCCCTTTTGCAGCCGGGCATAGACGAAATCCGCATTGACATCGGCAAACATCGGGTAATCGTGGTGATCAGCACAGACTGCGGCCACGCCATGCCGCTCCAGCATGGTGATGAAATCAGGTGTCTGGAACGAGGGATGGCGTGGCTCGACCACATGCCGCAGCGCCAATCCATCAAGGGTTTTCGGCAGGAGCGACAGAAACCCCTCGAAATCGTCAGGCTCGAACTTTTTCGTTGCCATGAATTGCCAGAGAATAGGGCCAAGATGGTGACCCAGTTCCGCGATACCCTGGTTCAGGAACTTTTCGATAGATGGACCGGCCTCGGCCAGGATCTTGCGATTGGTACAATAACGGCTGGCTTTCAGCGAAAAGATGAAATCCTCCGGAACTTCTTTAGCCCATTTGGCGAAGGTCTCCGGCTTCTGGCTGGAATAATAGGTGCCGTTGACTTCAATGGCCGTGAGCTGGCGGCTTGCATGTTCCAGCTGCCGCTTCTTCGGCAGCTTTTCAGGATAGAACGTGCCTTCCCAAGGTTCGAAAGTCCAACCGCCGATGCCGGTACGGATTGTGCCTGCGGTCATCTGCCCACTCCTTGTTGATCGCTACTCTGCGGCCTGCGGCTTCTTCATCGGACGGCGCTCCAGCAACTCCCTGAGGAAGTGGCCGGTGTAGGACGCCTCAACCTTGACGATCTCTTCCGGCGTGCCTTGGGCGACGATCTGGCCGCCGCCATCGCCGCCTTCGGGGCCGAAATCGATGATGTGATCGGCAGTCTTGATCACTTCGAGATTGTGCTCGATGACCACGACTGAATTGCCCTGATCGACCAGTTCCTGAAGCATTTCCAAGAGCTTGGCGACGTCATGAAAATGCAGTCCGGTGGTCGGCTCGTCCAGAATATACAGCGTGCGGCCCGTTGATTTCTTCGAGAGTTCCTTGGCAAGCTTGATGCGCTGGGCTTCGCCGCCCGACAGTGTATTGGCCTGTTGCCCGACCTTGATATAGCCAAGGCCGACATCAAACAGCGCTTGCAGCTTGTCGCGCACCGCAGGTACTGCCGAGAAAAACTCGACACCTTCCTCGACCGTCATGTCCAGCACGTCGGCAATCGACTTGGTTTTGAAGGTCACATCAAGCGTTTCGCGATTATAGCGCTTACCGTGGCAGACGTCGCAGGTGACATAGACATCCGGTAGGAAATGCATTTCGATCTTGATGACACCATCGCCCTGGCAGGCTTCACAACGTCCGCCCTTGACGTTGAAGGAAAAGCGGCCGGGCTGATAACCGCGCGCCTTGGCCTCCGGCAGACCGGAAAACCAGTCGCGGATCGGGGTAAACGCGCCGGTATAGGTGGCAGGGTTGGAGCGCGGCGTGCGGCCAATCGGCGACTGGTCGATATCAATCACCTTATCGATGAATTCAAAACCATCGATCCGATCGTGATCGGCCGGGTTTTCGCGTGCGCCCATCACCCGTCGTGCTGCGGCCTTATATAATGTCTCGATCAGGAAGGTTGACTTGCCGCCGCCGGAAACGCCGGTAACGGCGGTAAACACGCCAAGCGGAATGGCCGCTGTGACATTCTTCAGATTGTTGCCCCGGGCGCCGATCACCTTGATCTGCTGGCCCTTCTTGGGCTTGCGCCGCGCCGGCGGTACTTTAACGCCGAGTTCACCGGTCAGGTATTTGCCGGTCAGTGACTTGTCATTGGCCATGATGTCCTGCGGACTGCCCTTGGCGATCACCTGGCCACCATGAATGCCTGCCGCAGGCCCGATATCGACCACATAATCGGCAGCCAGAATGGCGTCCTCGTCATGCTCGACGACGATTACCGTATTGCCGATATCGCGCAGGTGTTTGAGCGTATCGAGAAGCCGGGCATTGTCGCGCTGATGCAGGCCAATCGAAGGTTCATCCAGCACATAAAGTACGCCGGTCAGGCCTGAACCGATCTGTGAGGCAAGCCGGATACGCTGGCTTTCTCCGCCTGACAGAGTGCCGGAGTTGCGCGACAGGCTGAGATAGTCCAGCCCGACATCGTTGAGGAAGCTCAGGCGCTCGCGGATTTCCTTGAGAATACGAACGGCGATTTCGTTCTGCTTGTCGGTAAGCAGACCAGGCAGGGTCTCGAACCAGCCACCGGCAACCCGGATCGACATTTCCGTTACCTGACCGATATGCAGGCCGTTGATTTTCACCGCCAGCGCTTCGGGTTTCAGCCTGAAACCTTTGCAGGCAGGGCAGGGCGCAGCGGACATGTAGCGCTCGATTTCTTCCCGCGCCCAGGCGCTATCGGTTTCCTTCCAGCGGCGCTCCAGGTTTGGCACGATGCCTTCGAAGGTCTTTGTCGCGCTATAGGAGCGTGCGCCGTCGGCGTAGTGAAACTCGATCTTTTCTTCCGTGCCGTGCAGGATGGATTTCTGCGCCTCCGCGCTCAGCTCAGACCATTTGCTGGTCAGCTTGAAGCCAAAAGCCTTGCCAAGACCTTCAAGGGTCTGGTCGTAATAAGGCGAGCTGGATTTCGCCCAAGGTGCAATCGCGCCATCCTTCAACCGCTTGTCGGCTTCGGGAATGATCAGCGCTTCATCGATCTTCTGCTGGAAACCGAGGCCGTCGCAGGTTGGGCAAGCGCCGAACGGATTGTTGAAAGAGAACAGCCGTGGCTCGATTTCCGGAATGGTAAAGCCGGAGACCGGGCAGGCGAATTTTTCCGAAAACAGCACCCGCTCATGGGTCTCGTTCAACGATTTATTGGCGGAGCCGCCAGCCGATGTTTCATTGGCCGGCAGGGGCTTGTCGGCAAATTCGGCGACCGCCAGCCCATCGGCAAGGCGAAGGCAGGTTTCCAGGCTGTCGGCCAGCCGCGAGGCCATGTCGGCCCGCACCACAACACGGTCAACCACGATATCGATATCGTGCTTGTATTTCTTGTCGAGGGTGGGTGCCTCGGCGATTTCATAGAACTGGCCATCGATCTTGACGCGCTGGAAGCCCTTCTTCATCAGCTCGGCGAGTTCTTTCTTATACTCGCCCTTGCGGCCCCGGATCAGAGGCGCAAGAATATAAAGCCGCGTCCCTTCCTCAAAGGCCAGAACACGGTCAACCATCTGGCTAACGGTCTGGCTCTCGATCGGCAGGCCGGTGGCTGGCGAATAGGGCACGCCAACGCGGGCAAACAGCAGGCGCATGTAGTCGTAGATTTCGGTGACTGTCCCGACCGTCGAGCGCGGATTGCGCGAGGTGGTCTTTTGCTCGATGGAGATTGCAGGCGACAGGCCTTCGATCAGGTCCACGTCGGGCTTCTGCATCATCTCCAGGAACTGCCGGGCATAGGCCGACAAGCTTTCGACGTAGCGGCGCTGGCCCTCGGCATAGATCGTATCGAAGGCCAGCGACGACTTTCCCGAGCCGGAAAGGCCGGTCATCACGATCAGGCTGTTGCGCGGCAGGTCAAGGTCGATGCCCTTGAGATTGTGCTCGCGCGCACCACGGATGGAAATCGTCTTCAATTCGCTCATAACAAAACTCGGTTTGGGACAAGAGCCGCAGGCGGGAATGCCGCTCCTTATTTAGTCACTGCTGCCGTCCTGTCGAGACGGGTGGGTCGATTATGCGTTCGATTCCGATAGAGTTGACGGCATCATACAAATTTATTAGAACAAATAAAGAACATTTTTTGGTTTAGATTCTTCGCTGTGGATTACAGGTGATCTGCCTGCCCTTAATCGACAGGGATAGGATAAGGTTAAAATTGATTGGATTTGTAAGCCGCCCCATGGTGGCAGCGAGGTGAGTATCATGGCTGGAAGCGTCAACAAGGTTATATTGATCGGCAATCTGGGCGCCGACCCGGAAATTCGCCGTACCCAGGACGGTAAGCCGATTGCCAACCTGCGCATCGCCACGTCCGAATCCTGGCGCGACCGTAATTCCGGCGAGCGCAAGGAAAAGACTGAATGGCATAGCGTGGTGATCTTCAATGAAGGTCTCTGCAAGGTGGCCGAACAATATCTGAAGAAGGGCGCGACTGTTTATATCGAGGGCCAGCTTCAGACCCGCAAATGGCAGGACCAGAACGGCAATGACCGTTACTCGACGGAAATCGTCCTCCAGGGCTTCAATTCGACCCTGACCATGCTTGGCGGTCGTGGCGATGGGGCAGGCGGCGGTGCTGCCCGTGGCGGCAGCGATTTCGGCGGCGGCGGTGGCTACGACGACTACGGCTCGGCCCCGGCCCGCAGCGGCGGCGCTTCGTCCGGCGGCCGTGGCGCCAGTGCGCCATCGGGCGGATTCTCGCGCGATATGGATGATGATATTCCGTTCTGATTTGCGACGTTCAGCCGGAGTTCTTCGGTTCAGGCGCATCCTCATTGGGATGCGTCTTTTTCTTTATGATTGAGGGTCTCATACGAAGAGTCATTGAAGATGACACTTCGTATTTTTTTTGCAAATATCTCAAGCGATTGATGCATTTGAGATATTTGCAATACCATCAAGGCGAGGATGCGTCAGCATGCCAGAGCTTTGGTATCAGAGGTGAAATGCCGACTTGATGCCGTCAACGACGAATTGCACGGAGAGCGCGGCCAGTATGACGCCGAGCAGGCGTGTCAGGATCGCCCGACCCGTCACCCCTAAAAACCGGTCAAGCCGATCTGCGATCACAAGCGCCAACAGCACGATGCCGATGCAGAGTGCGAGAACCAGGATCAGTTCTGTGCGCTCGACCGGGCTCGGCAGGGAGCTGGCCAGCAGGATGGTGGCAGAAATGGCCCCAGGGCCAGCAATCAGCGGCAGGGCAAGCGGGAAAACCGCGATATGGTGCATGTGATCGCGGGTAATCGCGTCTTCCGATGTCTTTTCCTTGCGCTCGTGACGTTTCTCGAAAATCATTTCGAAGGCGATGGCAAACAGCAAAAGGCCACCGGCGATGCGGAACGCGCCCATCGAAATGCCAAGCCCTTCAAGAAGGCTGGCGCCGAAAACCGCAAAGACCGCCAGAATGCCAAAGGCGATAACCGTGCCGCGCAGTGCCACCTGCTTGCGTTGCTGCCGGGTCATGCCACGGGTCAGTCCGAGAAAAAGCGGAGCTAGACCCGGCGGGTCAAGCGTCACCAACAGGGTGGTAAAGGCATTGAGGAGAAGTTCGACATTGGTCATTGATGTTCTCCTGTTTCTGGTTGGATAAAGACCGCAGATTGCGCGAAACTGGGGCGCGATGGTTCTTCTACCATATCCTGGCCGTTGGAGAGTGATTTCCGGCGCGTGGAGGCAAGGTCAAGCCACCAGTGGCGGTCATTCGGGCAGATAGCAGCCCAGGGCTCAAGAAATGCCTTGTCATAGCCGCAAAAGCCTGTTCAAAACCTCCCAGCAAATTGGCGCGGAAAGGGGCTTTCCGCTATAAAATCCCTAGTGATTCTAACAGGCGTGACCCGTTTTGACTGAGCAAAGCACACCCGGCGGCAAAATGCCGTCCGATATCGAACCCATTTCGATTATAACGGAGATGCAGCGGTCGTATCTCGATTACGCGATGAGCGTTATCGTTAGCCGCGCGCTTCCCGATGTCCGCGATGGTTTGAAGCCCGTTCATCGTCGTATCCTGTTTGGCATGTCCGAGCTGGGTATCGACTGGAACAAGAAATATGTGAAATGCGCCCGTGTAACCGGCGACGTGATGGGTAAATTTCATCCGCACGGCAACTCGGCGATTTATGACGCGCTGGCCCGTATGGCGCAGGATTGGTCGTTGCGGCTGCCGCTGATCGACGGTCAGGGCAATTTCGGCTCCATCGACGGCGATCCGCCAGCGGCGGAACGCTATACCGAGTGCCGCCTGCAAAAGGCCGCGCATTCGCTGCTGGACGATCTGGACAAGGACACGGTCGATTTTCGTGACAACTACGATGGCACGCTGTCCGAGCCTGTCGTCGTGCCAGCGAAATTTCCCAATCTTCTCGTCAATGGCGCCGGCGGTATCGCGGTCGGTATGGCGACGAATATTCCGCCGCACAATCTGGTCGAAGTCATCAATGGCTGTATCGCGCTGATTGAAAACCCGGCTATCGAATTGCCGGAACTGATGCAGATCATTCCAGGCCCAGACTTTCCGACCGGGGCGCTGATTCTAGGTCGTAGCGGCATTCGCTCCGCCTATGAGACCGGACGCGGTTCGGTGATCATGCGCGGTGTGGCGCGGATCGAGCCGATGCGCGGTGACCGTGAGCAGATCATCATCACCGAGATCCCCTATCAGGTGAACAAGTCGACGATGATCGAGAAAATGGCCGAATTGGTGCGTGATAAGCGCATCGAGGGCATTTCCGACCTGCGCGACGAATCTGACCGCCAGGGCTACCGCGTCGTGGTCGAGTTGAAGCGTGACGCCAATGCGGACGTGATCCTCAACCAGCTCTACCGCTACACGCCGCTGCAAAGCTCGTTCGGCTGCAACATGGTGGCGCTGAATGGCGGCAAGCCGGAACAGTTGACGCTGCTCGATATGCTGCGGGCTTTCGTCAGCTTCCGTGAGGAGGTTATTAGCCGGCGAACGAAATATCTGTTGCGCAAGGCGCGTGACCGCGCCCATGTGCTGGTTGGTCTCGCCATTGCCGTTGCCAATATCGACGAAGTCATCCGGTTGATCCGCCAGGCGCCGGACCCGCAGACAGCACGCGAGCAGTTGATGGAGCGCCGCTGGCCTGCAGCGGATGTCGAAAGCCTGATCCGGCTGATCGATGATCCGCGCCACAGGATCAACGAGGACAACACCTATAACCTGTCGGAAGAGCAGGCTCGCGCCATCCTCGAATTGCGTCTTGCCCGCCTGACAGCTCTTGGTCGCGACGAAATCGACGAGGAATTGAACAAAATCGGAGCGGAAATCTCCGATTATCTCGATATTTTGTCGTCTCGGACTCGTATCCAGACCATTGTTGTCGATGAGCTTGTCGCGGTTCGCGATGAATTCGGCACGCCACGCCGCAGCCAGATCATGGAGGGCGGTCCTGACATGGACGATGAGGATCTCATCGCCCGTGAAGACATGGTGGTGACCGTTTCGCATCTCGGCTATATCAAGCGCGTTCCGCTGGTCACCTATCGCGCCCAGCGGCGCGGCGGCAAGGGCCGCTCCGGCATGGCGACACGGGACGAGGATTTCGTTACCCGGCTATTTGTTGCCAATACCCACACACCGGTTCTGTTCTTCTCGTCACGCGGTATCGTTTATAAGGAGAAGGTTTGGCGTCTGCCGATCGGCACCCCGCAGTCGCGTGGCAAGGCACTGATCAACATGCTGCCACTGGAGCCAGGCGAGCGGATCACCACGATCATGCCGCTGCCCGAGGATGAGGCAAGCTGGGATAATCTCGACGTGATGTTCTCGACGACGCGGGGCACCGTGCGCCGTAACAAGTTGAGCGATTTCGTTCAGGTCAACCGCAATGGCAAGATCGCCATGAAGCTTGAGGAAGAGGGCGATGAGATCCTCTCCGTCGAAACCTGCACGATTGACGACGATGTGCTGCTGACCACGGCCTTGGGGCAGGCGATCCGCTTCCCTGTCGATGAAGTCAGGGTGTTTGCCGGTCGCAATTCCATCGGCGTTCGCGGCATTTCCTTGCAGCCGAATGACCGAATCATCTCGATGACCATCTTGAGCCATGTCGATGCCGAGCCATGGCAGCGTGCGGCCTATCTGAAGCGTTCTGCTACCGAGCGCCGCGCCAGTGGCGTGGATGAGGACGACATCGCATTGGTTGGTGAAGAGGTGGGTGAAATCGGCGATCTGACCGAAGAGCGTTATCAGGAGCTGAAGGCACGCGAACAATTCGTGCTGACGATCTCCGAACGCGGCATCGGCAAGCGCTCGTCGTCCTACGATTTCCGCACATCTGGCCGTGGCGGCAAGGGCATTCGTGCCACCGACACGTCGAAGACGGCAGAAATCGGCCAGCTGGTTGCTGCCTTCCCTGTCGAAGACAAGGACCAGATCATGCTGGTCTCGGATGGTGGTCAGTTGATCCGCGTGCCAGTCGATGGCATTCGCATCGCCAGCCGCGCCACCAAGGGCGTGACGATCTTCAACACAGCCAAGGACGAAAAGGTCGTCTCTGTCGAGCGTATCAATGAGCCGGAAGGCGAAGAGGATGGCGAGATCGGTGCAGAGACCACCGCCGACAACGGTGTCGCCACCGATACGGCAACGCCGGATGAGAGCGCGACCTAAGGGATATCGTTTAGGTTAAAAACCAGAAGGCCATGGCGTTATAAGCGCCATGGCCTTCTGCATTCTGATAATATTGTAACAAGCATCTGCCCCGCTCTCGTTTATCAGATGCAGAGCATGCCTTCACGCCGGGCGTAACGTGCGTAGCCTGAGCGCATTGGTCAGCACGAAGACGCTGGACAATCCCATCGCACCGGCGGCGAAGATCGGCGATAGCAGCGTCCCATTGACAGGGTAGAGCAGACCAGCCGCCAGCGGGATCAGCAGGACATTGTAGGCAAAGGCCCAGAACAGGTTCTGGCCGATATTGCGGATCACCGCCTTGCTGATGGCAATAGCCCGTGCCACGCCTTGCAGGTCACCGGACATCAGCACGACGTCGGCGCTTTCGATGGCGATATCGGAGCCGGTGCCAACTGCGATGCCGATATCGGCGGCGGAAAGAGCCGGGGCATCGTTGATGCCATCGCCAACGAAGGCGAGCTTGCTTCCATCCTTGCGAAGGCTGGCAATCGCCGCCACCTTACCGTCCGGCAGGACTTCGGCAATTACTGTATCAATGCCGAGTCGGGCGGCGATGGCCTCGGCGGTGCGGTGGTTATCGCCGCTGATCATCGCCACCTTGAGGCCAAGGTCGTGCAAGGCACGGATGGCCGCCGGTGTGCTTGACTTGATCGGATCGGCGACGGCCATCAGAGCGGCAGGCTTTCCATCAATTGCCAGATAGAGCGGGGTTTTTGCGTCCAAACCGAGCTGTTCGGCGTCCTCGGCAAAGGAGAAGAGATCGATGCCATGCCGGGTCAGCGCCCGGTCGGCACCAACAAGCACCTGATGGCCGGAGACGATGCCGCTGATACCATAGCCCGGCTCTGCGACAACGTCGGTCGCAGTCAGGCGAGGCGCTTGTTCAGCCTCGGCAGCGGCCAGGATGGCTTTGGCAATCGGGTGTTCGGAGCGCGCCTCCAGGCTGGCTGCGAAGGACAGAATGTCGGCGCGGGAAAAGCCGTCTGCCGCCACCAGATCGGTCAGTTCCGGCCTGCCTTCGGTCAGCGTGCCGGTCTTGTCGAGAGCAACGACCGTGACATCGCGCAGGCTTTGCAAGGCTTCGCCCTTGCGAAACAGCACGCCCAACTCGGCAGCGCGGCCGGTGCCAACCATGATCGAGGTTGGTGTAGCCAGCCCCATGGCGCAGGGGCAGGCGATGATCAGCACCGCAACCGCATTGACCAGCGCATAGCTAAGTGCAGGCGCAGGGCCGAGTAAGAGCCAGACAATGAAGGTGAGCAGAGCCGCCGCGATCACGGCTGGAACGAACCAGCCGGTTATCCGGTCCACCATGCCCTGGATCGGCAGTTTCGAGCCTTGCGCGGTTTCCACCATACGGATGATCTGGGAGAGAAGCGTATCGGCGCCGACCTTGGTGGCGCGAAACCGAAACGCACCGTTTTTGTTGATCGTACCGCCGGTCACCGTGTCACCGTGCGCCTTTTCCACCGGTACCGGCTCGCCTGAAATCATCGATTCGTCGATAAAGGAACGGCCTTCGATCACCACGCCATCGACAGGAAGCCTTTCTCCGGGACGGATGTCCAAGATATCACCGACGATAACGGCGGCAATGTCGAGATCAATAGGTTTGCCGTCTCGGATCACCCGCGCGGTTTTGGGGCTGAGACCGATCAGCCGTTTGATGGCGTCGCTGGTTCGGCCTTTGGCACGGCTTTCCAGCGTGCGCCCCAGCAGCACCAGGGTGACGATAACGGCTGCCGCTTCATAATAGACATTGACGGTGCCTTGCGGCATCAGCCCCGGCGTGAACGTGGCAACCAGCGAATAGCCATAGGCGGCGGATGCGCCCAGCACCACCAGCGAGTTCATATCTGGATGAAGGCGAATGAGGTTTGGCACACCACGGCGAAAGAATGTCAGGCCAGGACCAAACAGCACCAGCCCGGCCAGCAAGGCCTGAAGCACCCAACTGGTCTGCATGCCAAGCGTGTTCATCACCCAGGAATGCAGGGCGGGAATGAGGTGCGAGCCCATTTCAATGATGAAGACCGGAAGGGTCAGGAGAAAGGCAATCAAAGTCATCCGCGTCAAGCGGTGTGTCTCATCCGCACGCCGGTCGGGCAGGGGTTCGGGGGCGGATAGCCCTTCCGGGCTGGCTGGCTTGCGAACATGATAACCGGCCTGTTCCACGGCAGCGACGAGGGTCTGTCTATCCGTCTCTGCGGTGACGGTCACGGTGGCGCGTTCGGTTGCCAGATTGACCGCAGCTAAACTGACGCCCGGCACGGCGGCCAATGCCTTTTCCACGCGCCGCACACAGGAGGCGCAGTTCATGCCATCTATGTCTAATTCCTGGGTCTCGATACGCGGCGCATAACCGGCCTGTTGAATGGCTGCCAGCACGGCGGCGAGATCCGGCTGCTGCGAAAACTGCACGCTGGCCTTTTCACTGGCCAAATTGACCGAGGCAGACGATACGCCCGGCACGGCGGCAATCGCCTTTTCGACCCGCCGCACGCAAGAGGCGCAATTCATGCCATCGATGGCGATGGTGGTTTCAAGGGTGTTGCTGGCATTCATCGGTCTGGTTCCTATCCGGCTGCCAGCCATAGATAAGGCTTCCCACCATGGGAAGGTCAAGGCGTGAGCTGGAGAAATCTCATCGTAGCGAGGGCTGCTGTTTGAGGCGCATCGCCGCAGCTTGACTTAAGTCAAGGTTACAAAGGGCGGGACGTGAAAAACCTCTGACAACGAGAGGTGCCGTTATGACTAGCAATGGGATAGAGACACGACCAGATGTTGAGCGTTTTACCGCCGAGCCGGTGAATTCCGCCAAAATTCGCAGGCCGCTCTATGAAGCCCGCAAGAAGATCTTTCCAAAGCGCGCTTCGGGCCGTTTCCGGCAGTTCAAATGGCTGATCATGGCCATTACGTTGGGGATTTACTATCTCACGCCATGGCTGCGCTGGGATCGCGGTCCCTATGCCCCAGACCAGGCGGTATTGATTGACCTGGCGCATCGGCGTTTCTACTTCTTTTTCATCGAGATCTGGCCGCAGGAGTTTTTCTTTGTCGCGGGCCTGCTGGTCATGGCGGGGTTTGGCCTGTTCCTGGTCACATCCGCGGTCGGGCGCGCCTGGTGCGGCTATACCTGTCCGCAGACGGTCTGGGTCGATCTGTTTCTGGTGGTCGAGCGCTTTTTGGAAGGCGACCGCAATGCGCGAATCAAGCTGGACAGCGCGCCGTGGAGCCCGTCCAAGATCTGGAAACGCGGTGCCAAGCATGTCACCTGGATCATCATCGGCGTGCTGACTGGCGGTGCGTGGATCTTCTATTTCGCCGATGCGCCGAGCCTGCTGAAGGAGTTTGTTACCGGTCAGGCGGCTGGCGTTGCCTATGTCACTGTCGCCATCCTCACCGCCACGACCTATGTGTTCGGCGGGCTGATGCGCGAGCAGGTCTGCATCTATATGTGTCCATGGCCGCGCATTCAGGGCGCCATGCTGGACGAAAAATCACTGGTCGTGACCTATAATGACTGGCGCGGCGAGCCACGGACCCGCCATGCCAAGAAAGCCGCCGCAGCGGGTGAGACTGTCGGCGATTGTGTCGATTGCAATGCCTGCGTGGTGGTCTGTCCGATGGGCATCGACATCCGCGAAGGCCAGCAGCTGGAATGCATTACCTGCGCGCTCTGTATCGATGCCTGCGATGGGGTGATGGATAAGCTTGCCAAGCCGCGTGGGCTGATCGCCTATGCGACACTGGAGGAATATCAGTCCAATATGGCGCTGGCGACTGATAGTGGTACAAGGCCAATCGATCCCGATCGGGTTCGCAAGGCTGATGGCAGCTTTGTCGATTCCATCAGGCATTTCGATTGGCGGGTAATTTTCCGGCCCCGGACCTTGCTATATACAGTTGTCTGGTCCGCTGTCGGCGGCGGCCTGGTGTTTGCGTTGATGACCCGCGACAGGCTGGACATCAACGTGCTGCATGACCGCAATCCGCAATATGTGCTGGAATCGAACGGCGCGATCCGAAATGGCTATACGGTGCGGCTGCTCAACATGATCCCGCAACCGCGCGATCTGACGGTCACGCTGGACGGCCTTCCCGACGCCACCATGAAGGTCAATGGAATGCAGGAACAGCCAAGTCGGTCGATGACCGTTACGGCAGAACCGGATGAGGCCACCACGCTGAAAATCTACGTCACGCTTGCCGGTCGTGACGTGACGGAGGCTTCCGAGCCATTCCGCTTTATCGTCAGTGATCCGAATTCCAGCGAGCAAGCCATTTATAAGGCGACATTTAACGGACCGGCCAACGGATCTGGAGAGAAGAAATGAGTGCTAAGAGCCCAAAACCTTTTGTTTTCACCGGCTGGCATATGCTGGCGACAATCTGCTCCTTCTTCGGCGTGATCATCACGGTCAACCTGACCATGGCCTGGTATGCGGGCCATAGCTGGAGCGGCATGGTGGTGAAAAATACCTATGTCGCCAGCCAGCAATTCAACGACACGACGGCGCAAATCCGCAAGCTGCTGGATACCGGCATCCAGGGGACGATGACGATAAAGCAGGGGGCGATTGCCTATGATCTTGCCATTCCCGGCAAGGGCCCTGTCATTGCTGATCAGGTGGTCGCCAATTTCAAGCGCCCGGTTGGTGAACATCAGGATTTCACTGTCATGCTGAAGCCAGCCGGTCCCGGACACTTCACCGGCGATCATCCTGTCGATGATGGCCATTGGATCGTCGAGACCATTGCAACGCGTGACGGGCAACTGGTCATGCATGAAGCCAACCGTATGGCTGTCATCGGGGGTGAAAAATGAGTTGCTGCGCGGCGGGCTCGGAAGCGGCCCTCGACCTGGAACGCTCAGGGGCGCTGCTGCCATCCTCGGAGGAAATCCGACTGGCAAGCCGGGATCTGGGCGAGGGATTGACCCAGGTGGATTTCAGCGTACCCGGCGTCTATTGCGGCGCCTGCATCACCAAAATCGAGACGGCCTTAAAATGTCTGCCTGCCGTCGAGCGAGCCCGCGTCAACCTTTCAACCCGGCGCGTCGGTGTCGTCTGGCGGGCAAGGATTGCTGAAGAGGGGCCGTTCATCGACAGGCAAGCAGGCCCGGTTATGTGCGATAGCGGCTTCGATCCGGTGGAGCTTGCGCGCACCATCGCTTCCGCCGGCTATAGTTGCCACTTGTTCACACCCCAGGATCTGGCGTCCGATCTGCTCTTGAAACAATTGATCCGGGCAGTCGCCGTTACCGGCTTTGCCGCCACCAATATCATGCTGCTGTCGGTCTCCGTCTGGTCCGGTGCGGATGCATCGACGCGGGATCTGTTCCACTGGATTTCGGCATTGATTGCCGCCCCGGCCCTGATCTATGGCGGACGGTTCTTCTATCAATCGGCCTGGACTGCGCTGCGGCACCGGCGCACCAATATGGATGTGCCGATTGCCATCGGCATCTCGCTTTCCTATTTTTCGTCGCTGTGGGAAACCATTCATCACGGCGAACATGCCTATTTCGATGCGACGGCATCGCTGCTGTTCTTCCTGCTGATCGGCCGGGCGTTGGACCACATGATGCGCGACCGCGCCCGTTCGGCAATCAGCGGTCTGGCGCGGCTCAATCCACGCGGTGCCACCGTTGTCGGCGCAGACGGCAGCCGGGAATATCGGCTAGTCGATGACATCAAGGTTGGCGAACATGTCGCGATCTCGGCAGGCGAGCGTATCGCGCTTGATGGCACCGTCATCGCCGGGGCCAGCGATCTCGATGTCTCCATCGTCAATGGTGAAAGTGCGCCGCAAACCGTCGGACCCGGCGATGCCGTGCAGGCGGGTACACTCAGCCTCACCGGATCGCTGACGGTCAAGGCGACTGCGCAGGCACGCGATTCCTTCCTGTCGGAAATCATCCGGCTGATGGAGGCGGCGGAGGGTGGCAAGGCGCATTATCGCCGCATCGCCGACCGGGCCTCGCAGCTCTATGCGCCTGTCGTTCATCTGCTGGCTCTCACCTCCTTCCTCGTCTGGGGGCTTTATGACGGCGACTGGAAACATGCGCTGATGGTGGCGATTGCCGTGCTGATCATTACCTGCCCTTGCGCATTGGGTCTGGCCGTGCCGGTCGTGCAGGTGGTGGCAGCCGGAAAACTGTTCCAGCGCGGCATCATGGTCAAGGACGGCTCGGCCATGGAGCGTCTGGCCAAGGTGGATGCCGTCGCCTTCGACAAAACCGGCACGCTGACGCTTGGCCGTCCCATGCCCGTCGATATCAACAGGGCCAGCCCCGGCATGATCTCCATCGCCGCCGGGCTTGCTGCTCATTCCCGTCATCCGCTGTCACAGTCCCTGTGGCGCAGCGCCTCGTCCAATTACGCAGCCGGGGCAATCCGCAATTTCTCCGGTGTGACGGAAATTCCGGGTAGCGGCGTTGAGGCCGACGCGCCGGAAGGGCGCTACCGGCTCGGAAATCGCCGCTTTGCACTCGGCTCAGGCAAGGGTGAGGCCGATGGTCCGGCTCTGTCGGAAGTCATTCTTTCGCTGAACGGTTACAGTCTCGGCTGTTTCCGCTTCGAAGACAGCCTTCGCCCCAGCGCAACGGAAGTTATTGCCGGGCTTCAAACCGAGGGCATGAGGGTCACGATCCTATCGGGAGACAGGAGGCCGGTGGTGAAGGCGCTTGCGGCACGGCTTGGTGTGGATGCGGCAGAGGCGGAGCTTTCGCCGTCCGGCAAGGCAAACTTTTGTGCGTCAGCGGATGAGGCCGGGCAGCATCTGCTGATGGTGGGCGATGGCATTAATGACGCGCCGGCGCTATCGGCGGCCTATGTCTCCATGGCACCGGCCACGGCAGCCGATGTCGGGCGCCAAGCCGCCGACTTTGTCTTCATGCATGACGGGCTCGATGCCGTGCCTTTCGCCATAAACGTCTCCCGCCGGGCCGGGCAGTTGATCCGCGAGAATTTCGCGCTGGCAATCGGCTATAACGTGCTGGCCGTGCCGGTCGCGTTGCTGGGCTATGCGACACCGCTGATTGCCGCCGTCGCCATGTCGACCTCCTCGATCATCGTGGTCGCCAATGCGTTGCGGCTGAACGGGTTGGGCAGATTTACCCGCAAGACCGACGCCCATGCCCTTGAACCGGCATCGAGCCGCAAACCGCTGGGAATAGCCGCATGAACATGCTGATCTATCTCATTCCCATCGCCCTGCTGATGGGGGGCATCGGCCTTGCCGCCTTTTTATGGTCGCTGAAAAGCGGCCAATATGAGGATATGGATGGCGCGGCGTGGCGGGTGATCACCGACGACGACGACCATCCTTGATCGTTGATTTGTGATCATTTCTGCGAAGGCATCGAAGATGCTGACGCATCCTCGCCTTCAAAAAATTCGAATATCTCAAATTCATCCAAGGCTTGAGATATTCGAAAATGCAATACGATCGCCATTTTCAATGGCTCTCCGTATATGCATCTGCCGTCACACATCCTTGTCCATGCCGTTTCATGTTGCATCTTGCTCCCCTGCCCAAGGAGTGCCAAAACAGCGCTGAAGTTTTTGGTTGAATGAAATGGAGCATGGTTATGCAGCAGGCGGAAATCGGACTGATCGGCCTTGGCGTCATGGGATCGAACCTGGCGCTCAATATTGCCGAGAAAGGCAACCGCATCGCGGTCTTCAACCGGACATCAGCGCGCACGCATGAATTCATTGGCGAGGCAGGCGACCTTGCTGGCAATATCATCGGCTGCGATACGATTGAGGAGTTTGTCGCGGCCATTCGCCCGCCACGCCCGATCATCATCATGATCAAGGCCGGTGACGCCGTCGATCAGCAGATGGAATTGCTCAAGCCGCATCTTTCGGCCAATGACATCATGATCGATGCGGGCAATGCCAATTTCCGTGACACGATCCGCCGGTTCGACAATCTGAAGGATAGCGGCCTGACCTTTATCGGCATGGGTGTTTCCGGTGGTGAGGAAGGCGCGCGTCACGGTCCTTCGATCATGGTTGGCGGCCTGGAAGAAAGCTGGAAGCGGGTCGAGAAGGTTCTCACCTCGATTTCTGCCAAGTTCAATGGCGACCCCTGCGTGGCCTGGCTCGGCAACGATGGTGCTGGCCATTTCGTCAAGACGATCCATAACGGCATCGAATATGCTGATATGCAGATGATTGCCGAAATCTATGGCATCCTGCGTGATGGGCTTGGCATGTCGGCCAGCGAAATCGGCGATGTGTTCGGCCAGTGGAACAAGGGGCGCCTGAATTCCTACCTGATCGAAATTTCTGAAAAGGTGCTGAAGGCCAAGGACCCAATTACAGGCAATCCGATGGTGGATGTCATCGTCGATGCCGCGGGCCAGAAAGGCACCGGCAAATGGTCGGTGATCGAAGCGCAGAATCTCGGCATTGCCGCAACCGGCATCGAGGCTGCCGTGGCGGGACGTGTGCTGTCTTCGCAAAAGCAGGAGCGCGTTGCGGCGGAAGCAATTTTCGGCCTGCCGAAGCCTACTGAAAAGCCCCATGACGGCATGGCTTTCCTGGCCGATCTGGAAAGCGCCTTGCTGGCGGCAAAAATCGCTGCCTATGCCCAGGGCTTTGCGGTGATGGCTGCCGCCTCCAAGGAATTCGGCTGGTCGCTGCCGATGCCGACGATTGCGAAAATCTGGCGCGAAGGCTGCATCATCCGCTCGCAATTCCTCGACGAGATCACCTCGGCCTTTACCAAGGACCCTGACGTGGCCAACCTGATCGTCACGCCCGCCTTCTCGAAAATGGTCAAGGATAGCGATGCAGCACTGCGCCGCGTCGTTTCCTACGCAGCGCTTTCCGGTCTGCCGGTTCCGGCCCTTTCCTCGGCGCTGTCCTATTTTGACAGCTACCGTCGCGGTCGCGGCACTGCCAATCTCATCCAGGCGCAGCGCGACTTCTTCGGCGCCCACGGTTTTGCGCGGGTGGACGGCAAGGATTATCCGCACGGCCCCTGGGGCAGCGGCGCGGCGATCTACTGATCCCAACGGTTTTGCAAGGAAATCAACGCCTCGCTGCTTCACCGCAGCGGGGCTTTTTTAAGGGCGTTGTTTCGATGAACGATCATCTTGTCATTCTGGGCAGCAAGGGCGGCCCGGCGATCCGCCCCGGCGGCCCCAATCCCACATCAATGCTGCTGACACTCGGCGGACGCCGCATTGTCGTCGATTGCGGCCTTGGCGTAACACGCGGGGTGGTGGAGACGGGTATGTCGTTGAAAGAACTGGATCTTGTATTCATTACCCATCTCCATTCCGATCACATATTGGAGCTTGGTGGGCTTCTCCATACGGCCTGGACGACGGGGCTTGAAAAGCCGGTGCTCGTCTATGGGCCTTTGGGTACACAGCAGCTATGGCAGGGGTTTCTCGCCTCACTTGACTATGACATCCGCACGCGAATCGAAGATGAGGGCAGGCCTGATCCGGCGGAGTTGATTACCATCATCGAATATGGCGAAGGGCCGATTTTTGTAGAAAACGGCTTGACGGTGTCGGCATTGCGCGTTGACCATCCACCCGTGACAGAATGCTTTGCCCTGCGGTTTTCCTACGGCGAAAAGACGGTCGTACTGTCGTCCGATACGGCCTATTTTCCGCCGCTGGCACAGTTTGCAGCCGAGGCCGACATTCTCGTTCATGAGGCCATGTTGCCGGAGGGCGTGGACAGCATCGTTGCCCGAACCGGCAATGGCGCTCGCCTGCGAGAGCATCTCTACGCGTCGCACACGCTTGCCGAAGATGCCGGGCGGCTGGCGAGCTCCGCAGGTGTGAAAAAGCTCGTGCTCAATCATCTCATTCCTGCCGATGATCCGGCGTTTGGCGAGGCGGATTGGTGCCGTGCGCTTTCTACCGTCTGGCATGGACCTTTGGTCATAGCCCGGGACGGGGTTTGTATCCCGTTCTGATCAACGGCCAAGATTCTTGTTGGCCGCTGAATGGTTCAGGACCACACAGGCTGGCTGATGCTTTGCAGCAGATGCGGCTCCACGCCATCAATGCTGGCAATCACCGCCTTGGCGAGTTCGCGTCCCGCCATCAACGCATCCTCATTGGCGGTGATGATTTCAGGACGTATCCATTTGAGGATCGGCACTGATTGCTTGGATACGAGATCAACATCCAGGCCCAGCCTCTTGTTGGCGGCATCAATCCCGGCGTTGACAGCGATCGCGGCGCTGCTGGAAGAACAGATGATTCCGTCTGGAGCCTCTGGTGAGCGCATCAGTGTTTCTATCGCGTTGCGGATCTCCTCGAGCGATCCATCGATATTGACGGACACCGGCACTTCTGTGGCACCGGCCTGACGGATGCCCGCCAAAAAGCCATCGCGGGTATGGCGGTAATAGGTCAGCTTTTCGGTCGGCGGCAATAAGGCGATCCGCTTGCGGCCACGCTCAGCCAGCCGCTCCACCGCCTGGCTGGCGAATGCCTCATTGTCGAAATCGTGAAAGGGATGGATCAGGCCGGATGCCGTGCGGCCATGGGCGGCAAACGGCATGCCACGCTCTGTCAGCAGCTTGATACGGGCATCGTCGGGTTCGGTGCGTGAAATGATCACCCCATCCGCAGAACCGGTATCGAGAATATAGCGGACCGGCTGCATCGGGTCTTTGCTGTGGGAATGAGGGGTGACAACGATATGGTAAGGCGTGCCTGACAGGACTTCGGAAATGCCAAACACCATCTGGCTGCTGAAGCCCATGATTTCTTCATCGATGCTGAGCACCAGGGCGATGACATTGGTCTTGCCAGTGCGCAGACGCACCCCCGCACGGTTGGGCTGATAGCCCAATTGCCGCGCCACCATCCGCACCCGCTCTTTGGTATCGGCGCCGATATCCGGCGCATCCTTCAACGCGCGCGATACCGTGGTAATGCCAAGCCCGGTCAGGAAGGCAATGGTCTTGAGGGTAGGGCGTTCGCCCTTGCCTTCATGCGCGCCCCCTGGATGTGAGGCTCCGGTATGTGGGGCCGTTATCGGGCCTGGTCTTCGCTCATCATTCATGAAATGTCCGCCAGTAAAGTCTATTCCTACACTCCAATACTCAGTTTCGGCAAGGAGGCCTGTGACGGGAACTGTCACCGGACAAAAGGTCAATGCGTTCTAAATTCTGAAACGATACAGTAAAAATGTCGAGAGCTAATTCGGAGGATTTCTTCGTAAGAATTACAATCAATACAGGTATTGCGTCGCATCAAGCGATTTCGCAATTGCGAAGAAAAATCTATTTATTGAGAAAAAACAGCCCAAAAAATCAGAATGCAATGCGATGAATCCTGATTTTCAGGGTGTTTTTTGTGTTTTCTAGTAGACGCGGTTTCAGGTGCAAAAAAACTGAATAAAAAATTTTTAATTCCCGGTTGCGTCCTCAAGAAGATTGACTTAGGTTTTTCCGGCAACGTTTCAGTGAGGGAGGAGACTCAATGATAATTCGGTGCATTGCGGCTGCATTGGCAGCCACTGTGGCCTTGCCGCTCGGCATGGCCAGCGCGACCGATCTGGAAGTGACCCATTGGTGGACTTCGGGGGGAGAGGCGGCTGCGGTCAAGGAGCTGGCAAAGGCTTTTGACGCGACCGGCAACAAATGGATCGACGGCGCTATCGCCGGATCGGGCGGCACCGCCCGACCGATCATGATCAGCCGCATCACCGGTGGTGATCCGATGGGGGCGACCCAGTTCAACCATGGACGTCAGGCGCAGGAGCTGGTGGAGGCCGGTTTGATGCGTGATTTGACGGATGTGGCCACCAAGGGCCACTGGAAAGACGTGATCAAGCCCGCAAGCCTGCTGGATAGCTGCACTATTGACGGCAAGATCTATTGCGCGCCGGTCAATATTCATTCCTGGCAATGGCTCTGGTTATCCAATGCCGCCTTCAAGAAGGCCGGTGTCGAGACCCCTAAAAACTGGAATGAGTTTGTTGCCGCAGCACCTGCCCTGCAGAAGGCCGGCATTCAGCCGCTGGCGCTGGGCGGCCAGCCTTGGCAGACCAGCGGGTTGTTCGATACCCTGCTGATTTCCCTTGGTGGTAAGGATCTTTATCTCAAGGTCTACCAAGACAAGGACGAAGCGACGATCAGCGGTCCTGAATTCGCGGCCATTTTCAAGGCGGCGGACGATGCCCGTAAAATGTCGAAGGGCAGCAATGTCCAGGATTGGAACCAGGCCACCAATATGGTGATCACCGGCAAGGCTGGCGGCCAGATCATGGGCGATTGGGCGCAGGGTGAATTCCAGCTGGCCGGACAGGTGGCGGGCAAGGATTATAGCTGCCTGCCGGGTCTCGGTCTCAACGGTTATCTGACGGCGGGTGGCGATGCCTTCTATTTCCCGTTGCTAAAGGACAAGGATAAGTCCAAGGCGCAGGAAGTCCTGGCAGCGACCATTGTCGATCCGAAAACCCAGGTGGCCTTCAACCTGAAGAAGGGCTCGCTGCCAATCCGCGGCGATGTCGATCTGGGAACGGCCAATGACTGCATGAAGAAGGGGTTGGACATTCTTGCCAAGGGCAATGTCCTGGCCAGCACCGACCAGCTGATGTCTGCCGATACGCAAAAGCAGAAGGAGGACCTGTTCTCCGAATTCTTTGCCAATCCATCGATGACACCTGACGCCGCACAGAAGCGCTTCGCCGATATCATCAGCGACGCGGACTGAGCCTGCCGGATCTGATTGTTTTAGGCATTCTCTGGCGCAAGGCCAAATTTCACTTGCGGGACATGCGCTTCAACATCGTCCAGAGCCATGGCGGCGTGTTGCTTCGCCATGGCTTCCGGTTTCGCTCAAGGCCTCCACCGGCTGGATGTTTCCCGGCATAGGAGAGGATGGCTGTGTACAGAGGAGGGTACTCTGATGATGGCCACTGGCCAAAACAAAAGACCGGTTCGGTTGTTTCGCAACCTGAACGCCAAGATTGCCTCTATTCCCATGATCCTCGTTGCTGTCGTTATTTTTCTCGGCGGCAGCATCTGGACCGTGGTCTATTCCTTTACCAATTCAAAGCTTCTGCCCCGGCTGAATTTCGTTGGTCTCGATCAGTATGATCGGCTGTGGTCTTCGGCGCGCTGGCTGATTTCGATCCAGAATCTGGCCGTCTACGGCTTTTTCTCGCTGATTTTCAGCCTGGTGATCGGCTTTCTGCTGGCCGCGCTGATGGATCAGAAAATCCGTTTTGAAAACCTGTTTCGCACGATCTTCCTCTACCCCTTCGCGCTATCCTTCATTGTCACTGGTCTTGTCTGGCAATGGGTGCTGAACCCGGAATTTGGCGTGCAGTCGGTGGTGCGCAGCATGGGCTTTCCCAGCTTCACCTTCGATCCGCTCTATAATCCGCAACTGGTGATCTATGGCATTCTGATCGCGGGTCTGTGGCAAGGCACCGGCCTGGTGATGTGCCTGATGCTGGCTGGCTTGCGCGGTATTGACGAAGACATCTGGAAGGCTTCGCGGGTCGATGGCATTCCGACCTGGAAAACCTATCTGCTGATCATCATTCCGATGATGCGACCGGTGTTCATCACCACGCTTGTCATTATCACCAGCGGTATCGTCAAGGTCTATGACCTGGTGGTGGCGCAAACCAGCGGCGGCCCCGGCATCGCCTCGGAAGTGCCTGCCAAATACGTTTATGACTATATGTTCCAGGCGCAAAACCTGGGGCAGGGCTTTGCCGCTTCGACTATGATGTTGGTGACCGTCGCCATCATCATCATTCCCTGGGCCTATCTGGAATTTGGAGGGCGCAAACGTGGCTGACCATTCCGCTCTCAACACGCAGGCTTCCGCTGTGCGTCCTGTGGCATCACGCCTTGGCGAAGGGCCTGTGGGCCGCAAACCAAAGCCCATGCTGTCGCGCCGTAATATCATGCTCTACGGCATTCTGTTCGTGGCCGCCGCCTATTACCTGCTGCCGCTTTACGTGATGGTCGTCACCTCGCTGAAGGGCATGCCGGAAATTCGGATGGGCAATATCTTCTCGCCGCCGATGGAAATCACCTTCGAGCCCTGGGTGAAAGCCTGGAGCCAGGCCTGTACCGGGCTGAATTGTGACGGCCTGTCGCGCGGTTTCTGGAATTCGGTGCGCATCATGGTGCCTTCGACCGCGGTGTCGATCGCCATTGCCTCCGTCAGCGGTTATGCGCTGGCCAATTGGCGCTTCAAGGGGGCTGAACTGTTCTTCTCCATTCTGGTGATCGGCGCGTTCATTCCCTATCAGGTGATGATCTATCCGATCGTCATCGTGCTGCGCGAAATCGGCATCTATGGCAGCCTGACAGGCCTGATCATCGTCCATACGATTTTCGGCATGCCGATCCTGACGCTGCTGTTTCGCAACTATTTCGCCTCGCTGCCGGAGGAATTGTTCAAGGCGGCCCGGATCGACGGGGCAGGGTTCTGGCAGATCTATCTGCGGATCATGCTGCCAATGTCGCTGCCGATCTTCGTGGTGGCGATGATCCTTCAGGTCACTGGTATCTGGAACGACTTCCTGTTTGGCGTCGTCTTCACCCGCCCGGAATATTACCCGATGACGGTGCAGCTCAACAATATCGTCAATTCGGTTCAGGGCGTGAAGGAATACAACGTCAACATGGCCGCAACGATTTTAACCGGCGCTGTGCCGCTGTTTATCTATTTTGTCTCCGGACGCCTGTTCGTGCGCGGTATCGCCGCGGGCGCCGTGAAGGGATAATGCCGATGAATACAAGTGTTTCCATACGTGATCTCTCGCTCAATTTCGGCGCCGTCACGGTGCTGAAAGATCTCAATCTCGATATTGCCGATGGCGAATTTCTGGTGCTGCTGGGATCGTCCGGCTGCGGCAAGTCCACGCTGCTCAACTGCATAGCCGGGCTTCTCGATGTCTCCGAAGGGCAGATCTTCATCAAGGACAAGAACGTCACCTGGGAAGAACCCAAGGATCGCGGCATCGGCATGGTGTTTCAGTCTTATGCGCTGTATCCGCAGATGACTGTGGAGAAAAACCTGTCCTTTGGCTTGCAGGTGGCGAAAATGCCGAAGACCGAAATCGACAAGCGGGTGGCGCGCGCCGCCGAGATCCTGCAAATCGGTCCGCTGCTGAAGCGCAAGCCAGCCGAGCTTTCTGGGGGCCAGCGCCAGCGTGTGGCCATTGGCCGGGCGCTGGTGCGCGATGTCGATGTCTTCCTGTTTGACGAACCGCTGTCCAATCTCGATGCCAAGCTGCGCGCCGAACTCCGCGTTGAGATCAAGCGGCTGCATCAATCGCTGAAAAACACGATGATCTACGTTACCCATGACCAGATCGAGGCGCTGACGCTGGCTGACCGGATCGCCATCATGAAAAGCGGTGTCATCCAGCAGCTGGATGATCCGATGACCATCTATAACCGGCCAAAGAACCTGTTCGTGGCTGGCTTTATCGGCTCGCCGTCGATGAATTTCTTCAAGGGCGAATTGCGCGAAAACAATGGTGCTGTGGTGTTTCATTCCGGCGGCGTCGATTTCGGCCTGACCGGCTATCAGGCCGATAGCACGCTCCTGCCCGGACGAAAGGTCGTGCTCGGTGCTCGTCCCGAACACATCGCCGTGGACGGCGATATCGGTCCGGGCGAGGAGGCGCATCCAGCTCTCGTTGACATTGAAGAGCCAATGGGCGCCGATAACCTCCTCTGGCTGAAGCTGGCGGGACAGGTGCTGTCAGTGCGCATTGCCGGGACGAGGCGCTACCGGCCCGGCAGCGAGGTCAAACTTGCCTTCGACATGTCCGTCGCATCGATTTTCGACGCCGAGACGGAAACGCGTCTCTGACACCCCTATCCAGAGGAGCGGTATCATCCGCTCCGCAGTTATCGAGGTGACCATGACCGATATCCACGATCTTGCCGGCCCCTGGCAGCTTTCCACCGTAAACGGTGAACACGCCTGCACCATCACCTTGCCCGGCGACGTGCATAGCGCGCTTCATGCGGCAGGCATGATTGCCGATCCTTATTTCGCCAGGAATGAGGAACAGGTGCAATGGGTGGCCGAAAGCGATTGGGTGCTGGTGCGCAGCTTCCATCTCGATGTGGCCGATGCGGATTGGTATCTGGATATCGACAATCTCGACACCGTCGCCATGGTGTTCATCAATGACATCCCAGTACTGTCGGCCGACAATTGCTTCCGGCGCTACCGCCCGGATGTCAGCGCCGCCTTGCAGCCGGGCGAAAACACCATTCGCATCGTCATCCATTCCAGCATCAAGGCAGGGGCCGAGCGGCAGGCGCGCCAACCCTTCTACGTGCCTTACCATCCCGGCAACTCGCCGATCCCCCATGGCAATATGCTGCGCAAGCCGCAAAGCCATTTCGGCTGGGATTGGAATATCGCCATCGCGCCGCTGGGCGTCTATGGGACCATTGCCATCCGCAAACTGGACCCGGCGCGGATCGAGCATGTCGAAACCAGCCAGTTGCACCATGCCGATGGCCGGGTGGAGCTGACGGTGAAGGCAACGATTTTTGCCAAGACCCCATCAGTGGTGCCGGTGCATTTCCAGCTGGAGGACGAGCGGCTGCGGCTGGACTGCGGCGTCAATGCCGGGGAAACGATCATCACCCATGTGTTCGAGATTGAGCAGCCGCAGCTGTGGTGGCCAGCGGGCAGCGGCGAGCAGGCGCTTTACACCTTAAGCGTAGACGTGCCGGGCGATACAGTCGAAAAGCTGATCGGCCTGCGGGTCATCGAACTGCTTACTGATGCGGATGAGGCGGGCAGCCGCTTCGCGTTCAAGGTCAATGGGCGGGAGATCTTCTGCCGGGGCGCCAACTGGATTCCCGCCGACGCGCTGTTTTCGCGTTCGTCGCTTGAAAAAACCAAGGGCTTGCTGGACTCGGCGGTCGCCGCCCACATGAACATGATCCGTGTCTGGGGTGGCGGTTTTTACGAGGCCGACTGGTTCTATGATCTGTGTGACCGTTTGGGCCTGCTGGTCTGGCAGGACTTCATGTTTGCCTGCAATCTCTATCCCTGCACCGATGATTTCCTCGATAATGTTGCAGCCGAGGTCGATTATCAGGTTCGCCGCCTGCAATCGCATCCGTCCATTGCGCTCTGGTGTGGCGACAACGAATTGATGGGGGCGCTGACCTGGTTTGACGAAAGCCGCGATAATCGTGACCGCTATCTGGTTGCCTATGACCGGCTGAACCGGGTGATCGAGCAGGGGGTCAAAAAGACCTTTCCGCAAGCCATCTGGTGGCCCTCCAGCCCCGCCTCCGGCTATCTCGACTATGGCGATGCCTGGCACGCCGATGGCTCAGGTGACATGCATTATTGGTCCGTCTGGCACGAGAACAAGAGCTTCGACAATTACCGCAGCGTCAAGCCGCGCTTCTGCTCGGAATTCGGTTTCCAGTCTTATACGTCGCTGCCTGTCATCGAAAGCTTTGCCGAGGCAAAGGACATGAATATCGCCTCGCCGGTCATCGAGCTGCACCAGAAGAACGCTGGCGGCAATGAGCGGATCGCAGGCACGATGTTCCGCTATTTCCGCTTTCCAAAGGATTTCGCCAATTTCGTCTATCTCAGCCAGATCCAGCAGGGCTTGGCGATCAAGACCGCAGTGGACTATTGGCGCTCGCTGAAACCGCATTGCATGGGTACGCTGTATTGGCAGCTCAACGATACCTGGCCTGTCGCCTCCTGGGCGAGCCTGGATTATGGCGGGCGGTGGAAGGCCATGCATTATATGGTCAAGCGCTTCTTCCAGCCGGTGGCCATTGCCGCCATCCCGGATGAAACGGGCAAGCGGGTGCAGTTCTCCATGGTCAATGACACGGCTGACAGTGTCGATATCGATTTGACCGTGTTTGCGCTGACATTGTCTGGTGAGCGCCGGACACTGGTGACGGCAAGCGGATCATGTTCACCTGACCGGGCAGAGATTTTGACTTCCATTGAACTATCAGATGTCCCAGGTAATGGACTGATAATATGGGATTTCAAGGCATCCAATGGCATGGAAGGCGAGGGCCATTTTGTGTCAGGCGGCGCTTACAAAAGCCTGGAACTGGAACCATCGGGTCTTGAGCTAAAGGCCATGCCACAGGCCGATGGTTCTTTCGAATTGACGGTCACGGCCTCCGATCTTGCGCTGTTCGTGATGATCGAAAGCCGCCTCGACGGGAGCTACAGCGACAACGCCTTCGATCTGACCGCCGGTGAAAGCCGCCGTGTGACCTTCACCCCGGCTACACCGCTGCGGCCGGGCGACGTGCCTGATTTCACCCTTTACGATCTCTATTCCTGCCAGAACACACATTAATCCATCACAAACCGACAATCCGCGTCACGGGAGGCGCGGCCAATTTTTCAGGAGGAAATGACCATGACCGATTTCGGTTTTCAGCTTTACAGCGCCCGCAATTTCCAGCCATTTTCCGCTATCCTTCCGAAGTTGAAGGCGGCAGGCTATACCCATGTCGAGGGCTATGGCGCGATGTATGCCAGCGCCGATGATGCGGCACTGAAAGCGTTGCGCGACGATCTCGACGCCAATGACCTGACCATGCCGACCGGCCATTTCGGCCTGGACCTGTTGGAAAGCGATCCGGCCAAGGCGCTCTCTATTGCCAAGACCTTGGGCGTCAAGGCGGTCTATTGCCCTCATCTCGTTGCGGACCTGCGTCCAACGGATGCAGCGGGCTGGTTTGCTTTTGGTCAAAGGCTGGAAAAGGCAGGCAAGCCTTTCGTCGATGCCGGGCTGCTGTTCGGCTGGCACAATCATGATTTCGAATTTGCGGTACTTCCCGACGGTTCAACACCGCAGGAGCAGATTTTTGCCGGTGGTCCAAGCCTGACCTGGGAAGCCGATCTGGCCTGGGTAGTGCGTGGCCATGCCGATCCCGTCGCCTGGATCGAGAGCTACGGCAAGCGGATCACCGCCGTGCATGTCAAGGATATCGCCCCCGCAGGCGAAAACAAGGATGAGGACGGCTGGGCCGATGTTGGCCACGGCACGATAGACTGGAAGGGACTGGTGGCTGCACTGGCACGCTATAATGTCCAATATTATGTGGTCGAGCATGACAATCCCAACGATATCGACAGATTGATCACCCGGTCTATTGCGTCCTTCAATTCATTTTAAATCAGTTACTTGTCAGGATAAACTCAGATGACACGTGAACTTAATGTCGGCATCATCGGATGCGGCAATATTTCCTCGGCCTATTTCACCCTTGCCCCGCTGTTCAAGGGCATCACAGTGGTGGCCTGCGCCGATATCAACATGAATGCAGCGGAGCTGCGCGCCGAGGAATTCGGCGTCAAGGCCCAGACGGTGGAAGAACTGCTGGCCAATCCGGATGTGGATGTGGTGGTCAACCTCACCATTCCAGCGGTGCATTACGCCGTTTCCAAACAAATCCTCGAAGCAGGCAAGCATGTCTATTCGGAAAAGCCGCTGGTGCTGAGCCTGGAAGAGGGTGAGAGCCTGCGGCGGATCGCCAAAGAAAAGGGTCTCGCAGTCGGCTGCGCCCCTGACACTTTTCTGGGCGGCGCGCATCAACTGGCGCGCAAGCATATCGATGAAGGCGGTATTGGCCGCGTCACATCAGGCACCTGCCATGTGATGAGCCCCGGCATGGAAATGTGGCACCCGAACCCGGATTTCTTCTTCCTGCCGGGCGGCGGTCCGATCCTCGATCTCGGGCCTTATTATATTGCCAACCTGATCAACCTGATCGGCCCGGTGAAGCGGGTTGGGGCCTTGACCTCGATGGCCAACGAGACCCGCACCATTACCAGCGAGCCGCGCAATGGCGAAGTGATCCCAGTCAAGACACCGACCAACATTCACGCCCTGCTGGAATTCGTCAATGGCGCGACCATCACCCTATCAGCCAGTTGGGACGTCTGGTGCCATCGCCATGCCAATATGGAGCTTTACGGTACGGAAGGTTCGTTGTTCGTGCCGGACCCGAATTTCTTCGGTGGCGCGGTGGAAGCCACGGGCCGTAATAAGGAGGTCAAGCCGCTGGAGGAATGGGACCATCCGTTCGGCATCAACAACCAGGAAAGTGCGCAGGGACCGCGCGCCAATTATCGCACGGCGGGGCTTGCCGACATGGCCTTGGCGATCATTGAGGGCCGCGATGCGCGTTGCTCGCTGGACCGGGTTTTGCATGGGGTCGATGTGATGACGGCCATTCTGAAATCGGGTGAGACGGGCGAATTCGTCTCGCTCTCCACCACCTGTACCCAACCGGCGGCTCTTGGCGTAGAAGAGGCAAGGGCCTTGCTTCGGTAAGGCTGAACAGACAAAGGCGGCGGCGTAATGCCGTCGCCCATTTCAAGGAGCATATCATGACCTGGCAACCGGCTGAAAACCGCTACGAGCGGATGACCTATAATCGTTGCGGCAAGAGCGGGCTTAAATTGCCGGCGATCTCGCTTGGTCTCTGGCATAATTTTGGCGATGACACGCCGCATCAGTTGAAGCGAGATATGTGCCGCCGCGCCTTTGATCTTGGCATCACCCATTTCGATCTTGCCAATAATTATGGCCCTCTGCCGGGCGCTGCCGAACTGGCCTTTGGCGAAATCCTCAAGACGGATTTTCATGGGCTTCGTGACGAGCTGATCGTCTCGTCCAAGGCCGGATACAATATGTGGCCCGGCCCTTACGGCGAATGGGGTAGCCGCAAATATCTGATCTCATCCTGCGACCAGAGCCTGAAGCGCATGGGTCTGGACTATGTGGATATTTTCTATTCGCACCGTTTCGACCCTGACACACCGCTAGAAGAAACCTGCGGCGCGCTCGATCATATCGTCCGTTCGGGCCGGGCGCTCTATGTCGGGATTTCCTCCTATAATTCGCAGCGCACCTGCGAAGCCGTCGAGATCATGAAGGGTCTCGGCACGCCGCTGCTGATCCACCAGCCGAGCTATTCCATGCTCAATCGCTGGGTGGAAGAGGACGAATTGCTCGATACGCTTGAGGATGTCGGCATGGGCTCCATCGTGTTTTCACCGCTGGCGCAAGGCATGCTGACCACCAAATATCTTCAGGGTATTCCTGAGGATAGCCGCGCCGCGCAGAACCACTTTTTGAAGCGCGAGTTCATCCGCCCTGAAATCATCGACAATATCCGCAAGCTCAACACCATTGCCGAAAAGCGCGGCCAGACACTGGCGCAGATGGCGATTTCCTGGGTGCTGCGCGGTGGTCGCGTGACGTCTGCCCTGATCGGCGCCAGCCGGGTTTCGCAGATCGAGGATTGCGTCAAGGCGCTGGATACGCCTGATTTTACCGAGGCGGAACTGGCCGAGATCAACGTCTATGCAAAGGAAGCCGATATCAATCTCTGGGCGAAATCCGCCGAGCGCGATTGAGTAAGCCTTTTCGGCAAGTTTCCTCGCCTTTTAAGGCGATGATACGGTTTATAGCAAACGTCGATCTCGGCATTTCGTCATCCTCGGGCCTGTCCCGAGGATCTACCACCGACTCCACGTCATTGAGGTGGATTGATGAATTCAATGGTGGCAGATGCTCGGCACAAGGCCGAGCATGACGTCGAGATTGGAGCGCTTTGTCGGCAGTCAGCCTCTTCGCCTCGAAAGGCGAAGAGTTTTCTCGTGGAGGAGAAAGCATGATCATCAACCCAATCCTGCCGGGCTTCAACCCGGACCCGTCCATCTGCAGGGTGGGGGAGGATTATTACATCGCCACCTCGACCTTCGAATGGTATCCGGGCGTGCAGATCCATCATTCGCGCGACCTGGTCAACTGGACACTGATCCGCCGTCCGCTGGAGCGCCTAAGCCAGCTTGACATGCGCGGCAATCCCGATAGCTGCGGCATCTGGGCGCCATGCCTGTCCTATGCCGATGGGTTGTTCTGGCTGGTCTATACCGATGTGAAGCGCCTCGATGGCAGTTTCAAGGACGCCCCCAATTACATTGTGACCTCGCCAAGCATTGAGGGCGAATGGTCCGATCCTGTTTATGTTAATGCGTCAGGCTTTGACCCTTCACTGTTTCACGATGACGATGGCCGCAAATGGTTCGTCAATATGCAATGGAACCACCGGCTTGAGGCTTTCAATGCCATCGGCCCGCATCCGGCCTTCGACGGCATCCTGTTGCAGGAATGGGACCCGGTGGCAAAAACGCTGACGGGGCCAGTGCGCAACATCTATGCCGGAACCGAGCTTGGACTGGTCGAGGGGCCGCATCTGTTCAAGCGCAATGGCTGGTACTACCTGACCGTTGCCGAAGGTGGCACAGGCTATGACCACGCCGTCACCATGGCGCGATCGCGCCATATCGAAGGCCCCTATGAGACCCATCCCGACCGGCATGTGATCACCTCCAAAGACGATTCCAAGGCAGAGTTGCAAAAGGCTGGCCATGGGCAATATGTGGAAACGCCTGACGGGCAGGCCTATCACACCCATTTATGCGGCCGCCCGCTGGCGCCTTATCGCCGTTGCACGCTGGGGCGTGAAACGTCCTTGCAAAAATGCGTCTGGAAGGAGGATTGGCTCTATCTGGCCCATGGCGGCCCGGTGCCCGTGGTCAACGTAAAGCCACCTTTACCGGCAGAGCGTTTGGAAAAGCCTGCGATCACCGAGTACCGTTTCGATCCGTTCTGCCTGCCGATGGATTTTCAATGGTTGCGGACGCCAGAGCCGGAGCGGATTTTCAGTGTGGCGGCGCGGCCCGGCTTTCTGCGGCTTTATGGCCGGCAAAGCATTGGCAACTGGTTCGAGCAGGCATTGGTGGCCCGCCGCCAGCAGCACCACTCATTCCGGGCGCAGACCCGGATCACTTTTGCGCCGCAGACCTATCAGCAGGCGGCGGGCCTGACCCATTATTATAACCGCTACAAATTTTACGCCCTGACTGTCACCTGGCACGAGACGTTGGGCCGGACGCTGACCATCCTGTCCTGCCCCGGCGATTACCCGGGCGGCAAGCTGGTCTTTCCCATCGATGCCGGATTGTCTTTGCCGGATGGCGATATTGATCTGGCGATGGAGGTCACGGATAACGATCTGCAATTCCTCTGGCGTCCAGCGGGCGCAGGCCTGGATGGCTCCGGCGAGGCATGGCAGACGGTCGGCCCGATCCTCGACGCTGGCGTCATTTCCGATGAGGGCGGACGCGGCTTCGACGCCTCCTTCACCGGCGCTTTTACCGGCTTGTTCGCCTTTGACCTGACGGGGCAGGCGAAACCTGCCGATTTCGACGGCTTCGTCTACGAGGCGCGTTGAAAACTGGCACCATCACGGGGCAGGGCCGCAACATCGAAATGATCCGGTGCGAGGCCTGCCCTGGCGCAGTCTGCCATGGTGTTATAAGCAGCTTCCAGATGGCGGCAAAACCGTGTCGCATCGAACAAAGGCGCTTTGAACCGTTGTTCGACGATATGTGTCTTCAACCGGGCAATCCTGGCGGGGTCATTAATCAGCGCCGTGGCAAGCTCGACAAAATCGTCTTCGTCCCGCGCCACCAATTCATCAAGACCGATGGCCTTCAACAGGCTTTCCGAGACGCGAGACGCGAAATTCGTTCCCCGCTTGGTTATAACAGGCAGCCCGGCCCACAGCATATCCGAAGTGGTGGTGTGGCCGTTGCAAGGAAAACTGTCGATGGCAAAATCGGCAGCCTGGACGCGGGCGATGTGGTTTTCATACAGCATTTTCGGGGCAAACAGCAGTTGCGATTGCTTGACACCAAGCGATTTGAAGAAGGCGGCGGTGGATTGGCGCGCGCCATTGCCATCGACCATCATCCAGAGCAGGGCCTTTGGATTGGCCTTGAGGATGCGCGACCAGAGCCGCAAGGTTTCCGGCGTGTTTTTCGACTGGCTGTTGAAGGTGCCAATCACCGCCCTGTCCGTGGGCAGGCCAAGCGCCATACGGGATGAGGCGGGTGGGAAGGGCCGATGAAGCGGATCGTTCGGCTGATAGCTTTCTGGCATTCGGCAGAATTTCTCGTGATAATGAGGCTTGGCACTATCAGGCAACACGACCTGGTCGCAAATGACGTAATCACAATCGACATCGCAACAACTGCCGGGAAAACCTAACCATGCAACATGAACCGGTGCAAGGGGCCGATTCATCAGCCCGGAGCGGCCGTCGCGTGTGTGGCCTTTCAGATCGACCATGATGTCGATCTTCATCGCCCGGATCGTCGCTTCGGCCTCATCGTCAGTCTGGTCGGCAATTGAGGTGATCGCGCCCCATTGCTGACGACCGCCCTTATCGATATCGACGAGGTTGCGAGGCGTATGGCAAAACAGAAAGATCTCGAAACGGCTGGTGTCGTGGCTGGTTAACACGCTGCGCAACAAACGCATCGTGGCGTGCTCATCCCAGAAATCACCGGAAAGATAGCCTATCCGCAGCTTTTCGCCCCAGACATGAGGCTGACTGCGCCGCGTCGTCTGTGACGACGCTGTCATCGCCTGGGTTATCGTATAGTAACGGGCGCGCCTGTTCAGGCTTTCATCCGCCAGCCACATCAGGTTGGCATGGGGCGATTCCATGGCAAGAAAATCGATTTTACCCGCAGCGATATCCTGATGCAGGAGAGCCTCCTCTGCTATCAGGATGTCGTAATTGCATTGCATCCGGGCAATCTGCACCAGCGCCATGCGCACTTTCGGCAGGTCCGGACGCAATTGCCGCAGTCTTGTATAAATCGGCAGGCAAAGCGGATGATGGATGTCATTGCCGACAGACAGGGCAGCAAGCACCAGATCATCAATATCAGTGCTTGTCCCCAGCGTCGCGATCAAGGCGTCTTTTGCAGCGTGGGACAGTGGAACAGTTCCGGATTTCAATACCACATAGGCAGCGTCCACGGTCGCGGGGCCAAGTGCCAGGCTGTTCAAGGCAAGAGCGACGGCCGTCTCCTGCTGCATGGCAGCCAGATAGAGACGCGCCGCATGGCCAAGAAAGCCGGCCTGAGTGGAGGGATCAAACGATGCGGCACTCTCTGCGAGATCGGCGAAGGCTTGTGCTGCCTCAAGGATGTTGCCTGCCGATTCCAGAGTTCTGGCCGCGCGAATCCGCAGGTCGAGATCCGAGCCTTGCGAACCCATCTCATCCACCAGAACCGTCATGATGCCTGTCCTTCTTTTGCCTGGGGAACATCGAAATGGTCTGGTGGCAATCCCGCTTTGGCGCGTTCAGCCATCATTTCGTAGGAGGTCTCCAGATGGCGGCAAAAGCGCGTTGCATCAAACAACGGCGTCTTGAAGCGTTGATCGACCAGGTGCTGTTTCAAGGCGCGCATTTGTTGCGGATCGTTGATGAGCGCGGTTGCTAGCGCCACGAAATCCTGTTCGTCCTTTGTTACCAGTTGCGGCAGGCCGATAGCATTCAGCAGGCTTTCCGACACGCGCGACGCAAAATTGCGGCCTTTCATGGTCAGCACCGGCAGCCCGGCCCACAGCATGTCGGATGTCGTCGTGTGACCATTGCAGGGGAAAGTATCGATGGCGAAATCAGCCGCCTGCGCCCGGGCTAGATGCGCCGCATAGGCCATTTTCGGCGCAAACAGCAATTGCGATTGCTTGACGCCCAGCGTCTTGAAATGGGCAGCGGTTGCCTGACGCGCGCCATTCCCGTCGATCATCAGCCAGAGCAGTGCCTTGGGATTGGCCTTGAGCACCTCCGCCCAAAGCCGCATGGTCAGCAGCGAGTTCTTGCGCTGGCTGTTGAAGGCGCCGATCACCACGCGGTCAGCCGGCAGACCAAGCGCCATGCGGCTGGCGGCATCGGCCAGCGGACGGTAGATGGGGTCGTTCGGCTGGTAGCATTCCGGCAGGCGGCAGAATTTCTCATGGTAATAGGGCTTTGAACTGTCGGGCAGCACAAACCGGTCGCCAATCGCATAATCGCAATCGATCTCGATACAGGTGCCGGGAAAGCCCAGCCATTGGACATGCACCGGCGCCAGCGGCCTGTTCATCAGGGCAGAGCGACTGCCGCGCGTATGGCCCTTCAGATCGACAAGAATATCGATATTATGCGCCCGAACCCTGGCCGCCGCCTGATCATCGCTCATATCGGTGATCGAAACGATCCGACCCCATTGCTGGCGCCCGCCATTGTCATAGGCCAGAAACTGGTCGGGCGTGTAGCAAAACAGCGTGACATCGAAGCGCGAGGCATCATGAGCCGTCAGCACCGAGCGCAGCAGCCGCATGGTGGCGTGATCGTCCCAATAATCGCAGCTCAGATAGCCAATGCGGATCTTTTCGCCCCAGCTATGTGGCTGGCTATGCCGCAAGGCCTGCATGGCCGGAGTGACGGGCGGGAAGCCGCTGATCATCGAGGCCAGACGGTTTAGCCGCTCATCGTCTTCCCACATCAGGCTGGCATGGGGTGGCTCCTGGGTAAGGCAAGCAATCTCGCCACGTGCCAGTTTTTCACGCAGCAGCGGCTCTTCTTCCAACAGAACCGGATAATGGCATTGTTCACGCGCCACCCGCAGCAGCAGCATCAGCACGTTATCGTCTTGCGGTCTCAGGCGACGCAGTTTCTGCAACACAGTCAGCGTCAGCGGATTGCGGCTGTCTGCCGAGAGAATTTCACCGGCCTTTTGCCAATGCTCCGGTCGGTCGCTGGCGACCAAGGTGGAAAGCAACGCATTCATGCGCTCCGGCGGGTAGGTCGCCTCTGTATCCAGCGCCAGAAACGCGGCATGGGCGCGCAATCGCGATCCCTCCGGCTCCGGCATACGGCTTGCGGCAAACTCGAAAGCTTCGACCGCACCCTCCACCGAACCCAGTTTCAGCAGGATTTCCCCAAGCAGGCCAGGCGCATCGGGGCCAGGATGGCTGGCAACCAGGCCGGAGACTGCCTCCAATGCCGCCTGATACTGGCCACTGTCATAAAGGCGTTTCGCCTCCTGGAGGGGGTGGGCAACATTCAACACGGTATTCTGGTCTCCCTGCATGGCCGAAAACCGATGCGAGAGTCCGGCAGGTTCCAAGTAAACCCGCCAGACTCCGGACACTCACGTTTCCGTTTGTCTTCTCGGAAAACCCTAGGAAGTCTGGCTTGCCTGAACCTAAACCTTAAGCAGTCCGGGTTGCCGCTTTGGCCAGCGCCGCCTTTTTCCGCTTCGCGGCCATCAGCCTTGGACGCACCAGCCGGTAGCCGAGCAACAGGATAACGATGCCGGTATAGATTGCGGGCTCCAGCGTGAAGGACTTGCGCGACAGGACGAAGTGCAAAAGCCCTGCGGCAAGAATGATATAGCTCGCCTTATGCAACGTGTTCCAGCGGCTGCCGAGCTTGCGGATCGACCAGCGATTGGAGGTCAGCGCTAGAGGAATAAGCAGGATGAGACCCAGCATGCCAAGCATGATATAGGGCCGTTTCAGGATGTCTCCGAGAATGGACGAGAGAATCAGCCCTCTATCCAACGTTAGATAGACGGCAAAATGGGCCAGCACATAGTAGAACACCAAAAGGCCCAGCGCCCGGCGATAGGCGATGAAATTGTATTTTGCCAGATCGCGCAGCGGCGTGATCGCCAGCCCGAGACAGAGGAACCGCAAGGCCCAGAGCCCGAGACGGTGCTCGAATTCGCGCACCGGATCGGCGCCGAGATCACCGAAAATGCCGAGATAGAAGGCGTAGAGGCCCGGCATGAGGCCAAACGCATAGAGTGCCCAGATGGAGAGCGATTTTTGCCGTGCGGAGAGACTGAAAGAGGCCATGGTCAGAAATTCTTGGTCAGGTCCATGCCAGCGTAAAGGCTGGCAACCTGTTCACCGTAACCATTGAAGGGCAGGGTATCCTTGCGGGAGCCGCCAAACAGACCACCACCTTCGCCGATACGTCTCTCTGTCGCCTGGCTCCAGCGGGGGTGATCGACCTTGGGGTTCACATTGGCATAGAAGCCATATTCATTGGCGGCCAGAATGTTCCAGGTGCAGGGCGGCTGCTTTTCCGTCAGCGTGATCTTGACGATGGATTTGATGCCCTTGAAGCCATATTTCCACGGCACGACCAGCCGCAAAGGCGCACCGTTCTGGTTTGGCAGCGTTTCGCCATAAAGGCCGGTGGCAAGGATGGTCAGGGGATGACGCGCTTCATCCAGTCGCAGGCCATCGACATAGGGCCAGTTGATCGACTGGAAGAAACCGCTCTGGCCCGGCATTTCTTCCGGCCGCACCACGGTTTCAAAGGCAACATACTTGGCGCTGGCCAGCGGCTCAACCCGGTCCAGAAGCGCCGACAGCGGAAACCCATCCCAGGGAATGACCATGGACCAGGCCTCAACGCAGCGCATCCGGTAGATCCGCTCTTCCATGGTGAAGGACTTCATGATGTCCTCAATGGCAATCTTCTGCGGCTTGGAAACCAGACCGCCAACCTCCACCGTCCAGGGGGTCGGCTTGAATTTACCGGAATTGGTTGCGGGATCGGATTTGTCCGTGCCGAACTCGTAGAAATTATTATAGGTAGTGACGTCTTTTTTCGGCGTCAGCTTGTCATCGACCTTGTAATCCGAAGGCTTGGCGGTGAGGGGCGCGGCCAACACATCACCAGCCGCCGCCAGCGCCAAGGTTCCCGCCGCACCACCAATCAGGCTGCGGCGTGACAGATAGACGCTCTGCGGTGTAATCTCGGATGCGGGAATATGCGGTGGGCGAAACGCGGCCATGTTCATCAGCTCCCTGTCGACTATCATCAGTCTACGATTGAATACGGCAAATAGATCGAAAAAGTTACAAGGACAGATCGATTTGATGAGGAGTTAACTTCACAATCTTGTGCGCCGCTGCCGTCTCGTTCATTCGGCTTGCCGGGAGCGTACCGTTTTCGACCATGCTGATAGTGACACAAAGGCCCGACTGCCGTAGATAAATTGGAAAATTCGGCGCGTTTCCGGCGCAATAAAATAGTATCGAGGTGACATCCATGCCAGCCTATCGCTCAAGAACCACGACCCATGGCCGCAACATGGCAGGCGCACGCGGCCTTTGGCGCGCAACCGGCATGAAGGATGGCGATTTCGGCAAGCCGATCATTGCCGTCGTCAACTCCTTCACGCAATTCGTGCCCGGCCATGTGCATCTCAAGGATCTGGGCCAGCTCGTGGCCCGCGAAATCGAAGCGGCTGGCGGCGTTGCCAAGGAGTTCAACACCATCGCTGTCGATGACGGCATCGCCATGGGCCATGATGGCATGCTTTATTCGCTGCCATCACGCGAAATCATCGCCGATAGCGTCGAATACATGGTCAATGCCCATTGCGCCGATGCCATGGTCTGCATTTCCAACTGTGACAAGATCACCCCCGGCATGCTGATGGCCTCGTTGCGCCTCAACATCCCGACCGTGTTCGTTTCCGGTGGACCGATGGAAGCGGGCAAAGTCGTTATGCATGGCAAGAAGGTGGCGCTTGATCTGGTGGATGCCATGGTTGCCGCTGCGGACGACAAGATTTCCGATGAGGACGTCGCCACCATCGAGCGCTCGGCCTGTCCGACATGCGGGTCCTGCTCTGGCATGTTCACCGCCAATTCCATGAACTGTCTGACCGAAGCACTCGGCCTGTCCTTGCCCGGCAATGGTTCGACGCTGGCGACGCATTCGGATCGCAAGCGGTTGTTTGTCGAGGCGGGTCATCTGATCGTCGATATTACTCGCCGCTACTATGAGCAGGACGATGAAAACGTGCTACCGCGCAACATCGCCTCCAAGCAGGCGTTTGAAAACGCCATGGCGCTGGACATTGCCATGGGTGGCTCCACCAACACTGTGTTGCATATTCTGGCTGCCGCCTATGAGGGTGAGATTGATTTCAATCTTGATGATATCGACCAGCTGTCGCGCCGCGTGCCGTGCCTGTCCAAGGTGGCTCCTGCCAAGCAGGATGTGCATATGGAAGACGTACACCGTGCAGGCGGCATCATGCGCATTCTCGGCGAGCTGGATCGCGGTGGCTTGATCAACCGCGACTGCCCAACCGTTCACGCGCCAACACTGGGCGATGCCATCGACCGCTGGGACATTACCCGCACCACTTCCGAGAGTGTGCGCGAGTTCTTCCGCGCCGCCCCTGGCGGTGTACCAACGCAGGTGGCGTTTTCGCAGTCGTCTCGCTGGGATGAGCTGGACATGGACCGCGAAAATGGCGTTATCCGCTCGGTTGAAAAGCCATTCTCCAAGGATGGCGGCCTGGCTGTTTTGAAGGGCAATATCGCCTTGGACGGCTGCATCGTCAAAACCGCTGGTGTCGATGAAAGCATCCTGAAATTCACCGGTCCGGCCAAGGTCTATGAAAGCCAGGATTCGGCGGTCAAGGCCATTCTCAGCAATGAGGTCGTGGCAGGCGATGTCGTGGTCATCCGCTATGAAGGACCGAAGGGCGGCCCGGGCATGCAGGAAATGCTGTACCCGACCAGCTACCTGAAATCCAAGGGCCTCGGAAAGGCCTGCGCCTTGATCACCGACGGTCGTTTCTCCGGCGGCACATCGGGCCTGTCCATTGGCCACGTCTCGCCTGAAGCCGCCAATGGCGGCACCATCGGCCTGGTGCGCAACGGCGACACCATCGCCATCGACATCCCGAACCGCACGATTGAGCTGATGCTGTCCGAAGGCGAACTCGCCGCCCGCCGCGTCTCACAGGATGCCGCTGGCTGGAAGCCTGCTGAACACCGCAAGCGCAAGGTGACGACGGCGCTGAAGGCCTATGCTGCGTTTGCGACGTCTGCGGACTTGGGTGCTGTGCGGAAATTGCCTGAGTAAAGATTAGACCGAAGCCCCGGCGCAAAATTTTGTTTTGCGCCGGGGCTTTTTCCCTTTTTGGTCATTGCTCGGCAGAGTGTAATGTATGCAGCAAACAAAATTTGATGTCCTTCGCCAACAGCTTGCTTTCTTGATTGAGCTGGACAAACTCAAATCCATTGTGCGCCAATCACCGCTTATCAACAAATCCCGGCGTGAAAATTCCGCTGAACATTCATGGCACTTGGCCTTATTTGCCCTAACGCTTTCCGAGCACGCCGAGGGCGTTGATCCTCTGCATGTGGTAAAACTGCTGTTACTGCATGATGTGGTTGAAATCGACGCAGGCGATGCCCCCATACACAATCAGCAGGTAGACCGTGCAGCCTTGGCCGAGCAAGAACTCTCCGCCGCCAAGCGTATCTTTGGGCTTTTACCCGATGTTCAGGGGCAGGAGATGCTTGCCCTCTGGCTGGAGTTTGAAGAAGGCAAAACGCCCAATGCGCGTTTTGCCAAAGCGTTGGACCGCCTTCAGCCGCTGCTTCTCAATACACTGACCGATGGCGGGACGTGGGCTGAAAATGGCGTTTCCGAACAGCAGGTCATGGAGCGCTATGGCCCCGCCATTGAAGGTGGATCACCAATTCTCTGGGAACAGGCAAAGGAGCTGGTGCTCGCGCATTTTGATTGCAAAGCACGCGAATGACCTGCCTTCTCAATTTTACTGCCTAATTACGTTGGAATAATCGGCCGGTGAATTCCCCGCAGCCTGCGCTTTGGCGCTGATGGCGGCGCGGGCGCGCAATTCCGGCTCCGGCAGCTTCCAGACTGATGCTCCATGCTCTGCCAGATAGCCGGGCAGGTAGCCCGACAGCAAAACTCGGTAATCCGTTGGAATGCCTGGCTCAATCTGGCGGGCAAGATCAAAGACCACTGTGGTGCAATTGGTGGTGATTGTGTCGTAGAATTTGGGCTGTTTGGCAAGCTGATCTGCCGAATTCACGTAATTCAAAAACAGGGCGCGCATCGCCTGTTTGGGAATATCCAGCGGGTAAAGATAGGTGTCTTCTTTGCGCATATTGGTGCGAAGATAGAGAATATCCCGCTCATCGGCAGCGAGAAAAGCCAGCTCATAGGTTTTGAAAAAGCCTGCAATCGATGAATAGGATTCGGTCTTCTCGCGGCGCGTTTCCACCGAGAACACCACGCGCTGACCATCCTCAAAGCCGAAACTGATCAGCGTATGGGCAATGGCATCCATGCCCCAATAGGACAGGACCATATCGGCTTCATTCAGCTTGTTGAGATCATATTGCCGCGTCTCCCACTTGGCATCGGCAACCGTGTCGCTTGTCCAGTTGAAGTTGCGCACATTCTGGAGCGTGACAATGTTGTTTTCAACGCTCCCGGTAACAGTCCTCGACACATCCGTTGCCCAGTCCCGATCAAGGCTCGGCTTGATCGAATGCCACCAGATGCCGACGACGACCAAGCTCAATAGAAACAGCCCGACTGACGCAAGAGGCGACTTTCGACCAAATGAAAGGATGGCGAGGATAAAAATCAGCCACAAGCTGGAGGCTGCGCCCCGAACGAAATCGGGGCCCGGAATACGATACCACAGAGCCAAGGTGATCCAAACCGTGGCGATCAGAGCAATCAAAGCCAGTATGACGAGAAGAATAACGCTCACTATGCGCAATAGATATTTCATGCCGAAATTCTCCTCCCGATTTTCAACCGTGTGTATCCTGATGAACCTATAACGCATAAAGCCGCCCTTTCGGGCGGCTTGCAACGTTTCACGGTTAAGGTCAATCTCACCCAAAAACCCGCTTGAAAATCGTGTCCACATGCTTGGTGTGATACCCGAGGTCAAACTTCTCACGGATCTGCTCTTCGCTTAGCGCTGCCCGCACTTCAGCATCACCCAGCAGCTCTTCCAAAAAGTCCTTGCCTTGTTCCCAGACCTTCATGGCGTTGCGCTGTACGAGGCGGTAGCTGTCTTCGCGGGAGACGCCGGCTTGGGTCAGGGCCAGCAGCACGCGCTGGCTCATGACAAGGCCGCGGAATTTGTTCATGTTTTTCAACATGTTTTCCGGGTAGATCACCAGCTTTTCCACAACGCCTGCCAAACGGTTCAGGGCGAAATCGAGCGTGATGGTGGTGTCGGGGCCAATGGCGCGTTCGACGCTGGAGTGGCTGATGTCGCGCTCGTGCCAAAGGGCTACGTTTTCCATGGCGGGGACGACCGACATGCGCACGAGGCGGGCGAGGCCGGTGAGGTTTTCGGTCAGTACCGGGTTGCGCTTGTGCGGCATGGCCGATGAGCCCTTCTGGCCCGGAGAGAAGAACTCTTCGGCTTCCAGCACCTCGGTGCGCTGCATGTGGCGGATTTCGATGGCGACGTTTTCAATTGATGAGGCAATCACGCCCAATGTGGCGAAGAACATGGCGTGGCGGTCGCGCGGGATGACCTGCGTCGAGACCGGCTCCGGCACCAGGCCGAGCTTTTCGCAGACATGTTCCTCGACGCTGGGGTCGATATTGGCGAAGGTGCCGACAGCGCCGGAGATGGCGCCCGTGGCAATTTCAGCGCGGGCGTTGACGAGACGGGCGCGGTTGCGCTCCATTTCAGCGTAGAACCGGGCAAAGGTCAGCCCCATGGTGGTGGGTTCGGCATGAATGCCATGGCTGCGGCCAATGCGCACCGAATCCTTGTGCTCAAACGCGCGGGCTTTCAGGGCGGCCAGCACGCGGTCCATATCGACCAGGAGCAGATCGGCGGCGCGGACCAGCTGAATGTTGAAGGTGGTGTCCAGCACATCCGAGGAGGTCATGCCCTGGTGGACGAAACGGCTATCGGGGCCGATGAATTCGGCCAGATGGGTGAGGAAGGCAATCACGTCATGCTTGGTGACGGCTTCGATCTCGTCGATGCGAGCCACGTTGAATTCAGCAGCGCCGCCCTTTTCCCAGATGGTTTTGGCTGCGGCCTTCGGGATAACACCCAGCTCGGCCAGCGCGTCGCAGGCATGGGCCTCGATCTCGAACCAGATGCGGAATTTGGTTTCGGGCGACCAGATGGCGACCATTTCTGGCCGGGAATAACGCGGGATCATCGGCTTGATCTTTCTTGCATGAATAACCTATGCCGCCCCATAGCAAACATGGCAGCCGATCTCAACGGCGACGGCGCGAAAGGATGGTGTCAGGGCTTGATTGGCACGGCGAGCCAACGCCCGTCGGAGCCTTCGGAGGAGGGGTTCATCACAAGGACCAGCGCGATCTGCACCACATTGCCACCGGGAACCTGATAGGTGACGACGCCACCCAGTCTGTAGCCTGTGGGACAGCGGCGGCTGGCGGGCACATGGCCGTCTTCATAGACCACCTTGTCCTGCTTGGCGCCGTTGATTTGCGTCATCTTCAGGCGAAAGCCCTTGATGGTCTGCACCTGATCCTTGCAGGCGGCAGGGGCGGCTTCGTCCAGCTCTTCCAGCGTCAGTGTATTGGGCTCACCCACCGTCGGCTGGGAGGCGTGAACGCGGTAGCTGAGCACATGCGGATCGATGCCAATCTCGCTCAAAGGATTGAAGGCCACCACTTCGCCCGGATGGTCCAGCAAGCCTCGGTCCTGAACGGTTTTTGCCACCTGATCCATGCTCTGCTTGCGGATCGCGGCCATGCTGGCCTTGTCGTCATCGCCGCGCAGGCGCACCGGCGTATCCGGCAGGAACGTATTGTTGTTGAGGTCGATAGCAAAAATATTCGAGTAGGGCGTGTTGACGCCGCTCTGCACGCCATATTCCTCGAAGGCGAAGACGGAACCGTCGGCGGAAAAACCGATGGGGCGAACGGCGGCTATATCGCCTGCTGCAGCGGGCAGGGCAGTGGCAAGGCTGCCCACGGCAACCATGGCTGCGGAAAGCCAGTGGAGTTTCAAGGCCGGCCTCCTTCAGCGGCATGGCGCAATGCCGTCACCGTTTCGCGATAGGCATCGACACCCTGGCCCTTGTAGACGGCAGATCCTGCCACCAGCACATTGGCACCGGCCTTTGTGGCAATCGGTGCCGTTTCCACGGTGATGCCGCCATCGACTTCCAGTGCAATCGGCCTGTCGCCAATCAGCGCCCGCGCCTGGGCGATCTTGTCCGCCGCAGCCGGAATGAAGCTTTGCCCGCCAAAACCGGGATTGACACTCATGATCAGGATCAGATCGACATCGTCAATGACGTTTTCCAGCGTGGAAACCGGTGTGGCCGGATTGATCGACACGCCAGCTTTCTTGCCGAGGGCGCGAATGGTTTGCAGGGAGCGATGCAGATGCGGCCCGGCTTCAGCGTGGACAGTGATGTAATCACATCCTGCATCGGCAAAGGCGGCAAGGAACGGATCGGCAGGGGCAATCATCAGGTGGCAGTCGAATACCGCTTTGGTATGGGGCCGCAATGCCTTGATAACCGCCGGGCCGAAAGAGATATTCGGCACGAAATGGCCGTCCATGACATCAAGATGAATCCAGTCGGCGCCCGCCTCAACCACATCGGCAACTTCAGCCCCCAGCCGGGAAAAATTGGCGGCGAGGATCGAAGGGGCGATCAGCAGCGGAGGTGTCATTTATCTCATTCTTTCGATATAGCGGATGTCGTGCCGCTCATAGCATTCCCGCGTTGGCGCGACAACCTTTCCTGTGGTCCGGACTGCGAAAGTCGGTTGATTTTACAGCCGCTTTGCGGGCGGTCACGATACGGCCTTGGACAGGTGCGACAGCGAGGCTATGAATGCTTGGACATGACCTATGGGAGGAAATATGGGCAGGTTTGTGATCATCACCGGCGGCAGCACGGGCATAGGGCGCCAACTGGTCCAGGCTTTTGCCGGTCTGGGCGATACGGTGGCCTTCAGCTATCTCGGCGACGATGCACCGGCCAAAAGCCTGGTATCCCTGATGGAGCAACAGGGCCGCAACGTGCTGGCGCTTTCCGCCGATGTCGGAGACGGAGACGCCGTCGAACAGTTCTTGAATCAGGCCTGCGCCTGGGCCAAGACAAGCCCGGCGGTCCTCGTCAACAATGCCGGTGTGCAGACCTGGTCCAGCCTGCTCGATCTCTCTGAAAAAGACTGGAACCGGGTGATCCGCACCAATCTGACCGGCACATTTCTCAACACCAAGGCGGCTGCAAGCCGGATGGTGGCAGCTGGTAACGGTGGTGCCATCGTCAATATCGGCTCGGGCTGCAATAAGCTCGCCTTTCCGAACCTGGTTGATTACACCGCTTCCAAGGGCGGGGTTGAGCAATTCACCAAGGTTGCGGCTGTGGAATTGGGGCCGCATGGTATCCGGGTGAATTGCGTTGCCCCCGGTGCCATTGCCACGGAACGAACCTATGAGGAAGCGCCTGACTATGGCGAAGTCTGGGGCAAGGTCACGCCGCTGCGCCGGGTGGGGACACCGCAGGATATTGCCGGCCCCGTGCTCTATCTCGCCAGCGAGGCGGCGGGCTTCGTCACCGGGCAGACGCTCTGGGTGGATGGCGGGTTGTTTACACGGCCAGTCTGGCCTTACGAATAGGCAAAGTTACGCTTTTCCCCTGGCTCAGCTATTCGCTGAGCGGACGCGGCGGCTGAAAACCACCGTCACGCCATTCCTGCAATTGAAACGGATTGTCGCTGAGTTCGTGGCCATCGGTAAAGGACAGCGAGCCGATGACGGTCTCAGCCTTAGTCTTGCTGATGGCCTCAGCCAGCGACGGTTCGTTCAATGCCGCCGCCGCATGCAGAAACTGGACGCTGGCAAAAGCGGGCAAGGCATAGCCATCAGCTGCGCTGCCCTGCGTTCGCAGCGCATCAACCGCCTTCTGTGCGCTCGGCATTCTGGCATAATCAGGCGTTATCACGGCCAATACGCCATCTTGCAGCGGAACAGGTCGGTCCACCGCCCTCATCGCCTCGCCACCCATCAGCGTCAGAGGAATATTCTCGGCCTTGGCATCGCGGGCGATGATCGAAACATCGCTGCGGTCACCGCCGATGAAGACATTGGTCGCGCCCGTCTTCTTCAATCGCCGCACCAGGGCAATCTGCTGCTCCTGGGCGGGGCGGTAAGTATCGGTGAAAACCGGCTTCATGCCGCGCTGCTCCAACGACACTCGAATGGCTTCCACCAGTTCACGACTGCGGATTGTGCCGTCATCAAGAAGCGCAAATGCCGTTCCTGCCCATTGGCTGACGATCACCTCCACCAGCTTTTCGCTTTCCGCTTTCGTGCTGGGTGCCAACCGAAAGAGTGGCCATTGGCTCTTCAAGGCATCTTCCATAACGGTAGGCCAGCGCACCGAAAGCGTCAAAGCCGGAATACCGGCCGGGCCAAGCTTGGCCAGCAAACCATCCAGGCTTTCACTGCACAGAAAACCGATCGCCGCATCGACCTTTGCCGCCACAAGCTTGTCGGCAATCGCCGGGCCGGTTCCCGTGGCGCATGGCTCATCAATCAGCGTCAGCGTATCGCCGCTTTGCTTTACCGCAGCGTCTGCCCCCGCCCGCAGCTGCTGACCAAGAACAGCATAAGGCCCGCCCTGAGGAGCAACCAGCCCGATGGTAAGGGCAAACGCACCGGGCGCTGCAAACGCATAGCCTATGGCGAAAAGCAGTGACAAAAAACGCAATATCATTTCAATCCGGATCATCATGAATTTTCAGTGACCTTAGCGATATCGCAACGGCAAGGGAATGAAAATGTCTCGGTCGCCGCGCCAGGATGCTACCGGAGCATAATGGTTTGGTAAAATTGCTTCACAGTTTTGCATATCTTGTTCTATAGCCATTCTTGACAGGCAAATTGGCAGGGAGTGCAGCGTGGCTATCGATCCTTTGGACTATCGTGAAGCGATGAGCCGCTACGCAGGCCATGTGCAGATCGTCACCACGGAATTTCAAGGCGTCGCCAGAGGCACGACCATCACCGCCGCCTGCTCGGTTTCCGATCAGCCGCCGATGGTGCTGGCCTGCATCAACAATCAGAACGAAGGCAACAAGCCCTTCTTCGAAAGCGATTGTTTCGCCCTGAACACGCTCGCCGCTCATCATCAGGACCTGGCAGGGGCATTCGCCGGTTTCGGCAAGCTGTCGAGCGAAGAGCGCTTTGCGCTCGGCACCTGGGAACAGATGGTTACCGGCGCACCGCTGCTGACCGGCGCGATCGCCGCCTATGATTGCCGGGTCGTCGACAGGAAAATCACGGCCACGCACACGGTGCTGTTCGGCGAAGTGTTGGGGCTGAAGCTTGGTGAAAAGGCTGCAACGCTTCTTTACCTGCAAAGAGGTTTCCATACCGTCGAATAGGCCAGATCATGGACCCAAATCATGGACAATGCCGATATTGAAGAGATGTTTCAATCGCTGGGTCCGGTCAGTATCCGGCGCATGTTCGGTGGCAAGGGTATCTATCACCACGGCATAATCTTCGCGCTTTATCTCTTTGACGAGATCATGCTGAAAGCCGACGCGCAGACGGCACCAGAGTTTGTCGCCGCCGGCGCCCGGCAATGGGTCTATCAGCGGCCCGGCAAGACTCCTGTCGCCATGCCGTATTGGTCTGTGCCGGAGGAAGCCCTTGACGATCCCGACGACATGGCGCGCTGGGCGCGGCTTGCCTATGAGGCGGGTATCCGGGCACAAAAGCCTTCAACCTCAAGGCGCCGCAGTTAAGCTTCGGCGCGGCAACAGTCGCTTAAAACGACCTGCACGCCGCAGTCAGGAGATTGGCGTTCGCGCCATCGCGTTGCCACAAAAAAGCACCCAAAAAAGGTCTTTTTGCGAATGCCGGGCGACTTGACGGATACCTAAATCAATAGTAGCAATTTTATTATATTCAACCAAAAGAAGCATTTAACGGCGTGAGGATTTACTCGATCGCTCTTTGAAATCCAGGGGGTTTTGAAGGCAAGAAACATCCACATAATTTCACTCACCAATGTTTTTGTCAGGGAAAATCGAGCTCAAGTTTTCCAAAATTCAACGAACAACCTGAAGACCAAAGCATCATGATGATGCTGATGTCCGACGATGTGCCAACGGATCTGCGCTAAACGGCCGGGTCATTCTCTACGACTCATAAGGGTAAGCCACTCGGCTGAAGCCCTTTTCCTCACCGACCGCAAGATGACACCTCCCTCTCTAAGGGATCTGGAGGGTGCGGAGCTTTGGCTTTCGGGAGGAGAAATCTGCACCTTCTGACAGTTTTTTACATCAAATATCCTGGGGGATAATATGGTTTACGTTCGTAAAAGTGTATGGGCGAATGGCGGCGATTTCAGCGATCCAATTCTCTATTGGTATGCCAAGGGTGTCGGCAAGCTGCGCCAAAAGGCACTAGCAGATAACACCAGCTGGAATTTCATGGCTGCGATCCACGGTATTGATATCGATGATCCCGATAGTCTCTGGACGACATATGGATATTATACAGCTGGTGAGACCCTGCCGTCCCAAGCAGATCAGGATCTCTATTGGAACCAATGCCAGCACGGCAGCTGGTATTTTCTGCCCTGGCATCGCGGCTACATCTGGTCGATTGAAGCGCTTGTGCGGGCGCAGATCGTCGCGCTCGGAGGTCCGGCGGACTGGGCCATGCCCTATTGGAACTACAGCGATACGACCAATCCCAAGGCACGGATGATGCCACCTGCCTTCGCGCAGGAAGAGTTTGAAGGTGGTCCTAATCCGCTCTACATCAAGCAGCGCTACGGTTCAGGAACGCCACCGATCATCGTGCCTGTCGAGGATGTGAGCCTGGAGGCACTGGAGTCGCCTATTTTCACGGGTGTGTCCTCAGGCGGCAGCCCCGGATTTGGTGGCGTCAAGACGGGCTTTTCCCACGATAGCGACACATTCGGCCTGTTGGAACACATGCCTCACAATGTCGTCCATATTGCTATCGGTGGCGAATATAATGGCGATGAAACCCTGCCAGGCCTAATGGCCATACCCGACACGGCGGGACTAGATCCGATTTTCTGGCTGCATCATGCCAATATCGACCGGCTTTGGGCGCAATGGAATGCCGCCTCCCCATTGCACAAAAACCCTGTCGATCCGGCCTGGCTGGACGGCCCTCAGGACCGTAAATTCGTCGTGCCGAACCCGGATGGAACGCCGTATTACTACAAGCCCTCTGATATGCTGGAGACTACCAGTCCGAAACTGGATTATACCTATGACCAGTTCGTTGTCGCTCAAGCTCCTGTTCTGGCGGCGGCTGTCGCAACAGGAGGAAAAGCAGTGACGGAACCCAAGACTGCCGAACTGGTCGGGGCGAATGCGGATATTCTTGCCCTGTCCGGTGAAAAAACGTCATCGGCGGTCCGTCTGGACGATACCCAGTCGGCGCTATTTGCTGCACCGAAGACGTTGGCTTTGGGGTTGCGCACTGGAGATGCCCCGCATGACAGGTATTTCCTCAATCTGGAAAACATTCGTGCACAACAGGATGGCTTCGTGATCGATGTCTATCTCAATCTGCCCGATGATGCCGATCATGCGCACCGTCTGGACCTTCGTGCAGGCTCTGTCGGCCTATTCGGCGTTCGCAGTGCATCGAAAGCAGACAGCTCCCATGGTGGGCGGGGTGTGACGCAGGTTCTCGACATCACCAAACTCCTATCCGGCTTGATCCATAGCGGCAATATCGCCAAGAGCGGTTTGAGCGTCCATCTCGTTCCCCGTAAGGCTCTGCGAGAGGGCGCGAAGGTGACTGTCGAGCGCATCAGCCTTTATCGTCAGCCGGGCTAAGCCGCATGGCTCCCACTCTGTCTCGGCTCAGGGCCGTGGTCTCCTTGTTGAAAGAGCCACCATGGCCCACATTGCTTACCTTCAGCCTCTTCGGCTGGCTTGCCATGGCTTTCACAAGCCGTGGCAATGATGCTCTGGATCTTTGTATTTCGGCCTCTGGCGCTCTTCTGGATCGCGGTTGGCGCGCGTTCCAGGTGCAAATATCGATGATGTCGGTGACCGGCGTCGCCTTGTCTCTGATGATCATGCTGATCGCAATGATGTCATTGATTTTGCGCGACCCGATCATGCATATCTGGAACCGTAGCCTCAAGAGGCGGCGAGTACGCTCGCTGGGCATGTTCTTTGTCAGTTATTGCAGTCTCTGGGCTGTTTGTGCGCCAATGCTTGTGGTCCTCGGCATGCTGCTGCGGGTGGCTGCCAGCCTTGTCGATCTGCCAGTCCTGCTGCTGGCGCTAGGCCTCGTCGGCCTCTGGCAAATCACACCCTGGAAACAACGCCTCTTGAACCAGTGTCACTGGACGCCGCGATTGAGCGCTTTTGGCTGGGCCGCAGATCGCGATTGCCTGTGCTACGGCCTGCGCGAGGGCGGACTTTGTGTTGGTACCTGCTGGGCGTTGATGGTGTTACCGTTCGCCGTGCATGACTACCATCTTCTGTTTATGGCTGCCGCATCGACAATCATGGTCTCGGAGAGGCTGCGTCCCGGACGTCCAGCTCGCTGGACTATAGCAGGACCAGCAGGCCTTGTGTATCAAGGAGCGCTTAAACGGTTACGCCGCACAACCAACACTGTTCCAGGATGCTTTGATGGTTGCGATCCGTCACGGCACGCGGAAAAATCAGCGTAGAAACGGCAGTATAGCCTTGGTGAAGGCCGATAAAGGCTGCGGCAGATCATCTAACGCAAACCAACCGAAGTCCGAAAGCTTGTCAGGCTCTGTCAGCATTGCTTCACCAGAGATGTCGCTGGTCTTATAGAGAAGAGAGACCCAGTGTTGGCGGTCAGCTGCGATGATCTGTTCGCTGACGCTGACAAATTCCACGGAGCCGATGGTCAGGCCGGTTTCTTCTTCGGCCTCACGCCGGGCTGCTTGTTCCGCAGGTTCAAGCACATCGACCTTGCCGCCGACAATGTTCCAGAAACCGGCTTCGGGTGGACGCATTCGCTTATAGAGCAGAAGCTTGCCATCTCTTAGGATGGCAAGTCCGACGCCGACACCCGGAAAATCTAATCCGGGCAGCATGTCAGGCTTTTGCGCTGGCAACGATCAGCATGAAAGCCGGAATATCATCGCCGAAGCCAACAGGAGTCGGGCCGTCATCATGGTCGCGGTAATGCTGGCGGCGGCGTTCGCGCTGGTCGTCATTGGCCGGGTTGGGCGCCTGATTATTGCGATAATCGCGGTTGCCCTGGCTAGGCCGTCTGTCTGTCTTGCGCTCTTGCTTCACGCTATCCACCTTGGTTGCGACGACTTCTACAGCCGCTTCGGTGCTAATCTGCTCTTCTGTCGTGTCAGGCTTGTGACTGCTGCGATGCTCACGATCACCGTCACGCGCACCGTCTCTGGAGCGTTCCCGGCCACGGCCACGTTCACTACCGCTTCTGTCACTACCGCTCTTGTCACGAGCACCCTTGCCACCACGGCCACGGCGCTCATCACGATCACCTTCAGCCATGGGCGGCAGAGAGGCGACGTCGCCGTCCAGCCATTCAGGCTTTTCACCGATCAGTTTTTCAATCGCGTCGAGATATTTCGCGTCGGACTTTGTCACCAGCGTGAAGGCGCGGCCTGAGCGACCAGCGCGACCGGTACGGCCGATGCGATGGACATAGTCTTCCGCATGGATCGGCACGTCGAAATTGAACACATGGCTGACATCGGGAATATCAAGGCCACGGGCCGCAACGTCGGAAGCGACCAGAAGGGTAATCTGATTGTCCTTGAAGCCAGCGAGCATATTTGTGCGCGAGCGCTGGTCCATATCGCCATGCAGGGCACCGACCGAGAAACCATGCCGTTCCAGCGAGCGGAACAGATCGGCCACGTCCTTCTTGCGATTGCAGAAGATGATGGCGTTCTTCAGATCGTCCTGGGCGCGGATGATGTCGCGCAGGGTGGAGCGCTTTTCATAATCCTTGTTCTGGCAGGCAACCAGCCGCTGCGTCACGGTCTTTGCGGTCGAAGATGGCGGAGCCACCTCGATCCGTTCCGGATTTTGCAGGAACTTGTCGGCCAGCTTCTGGATTTCCGGCGGCATGGTGGCCGAGAAGAACAGCGTCTGACGGGTAAAGGGAATAAGCTTGGCGATGCGCTCGATATCGGGAATGAAACCCATGTCCAGCATGCGGTCGGCTTCGTCGATGACGAGAATTTCCACGCCGGTCATCAGCAACTTGCCGCGCTCGCAATGGTCCAGCAGGCGGCCAGGCGTGCAGATCAGCACATCGGCGCCACGTTCCAGCTTGCGGTCCTGTTCATCGAACGAAACGCCGCCGATCAGCAGAGCAATGTTGAGCTTGTGATTCTTGCCGTATTTTTCGAAATTCTCGGCCACCTGGGCAGCAAGTTCGCGCGTCGGCTCCATAATCAGCGTGCGCGGCATGCGGGCGCGGGCGCGACCTTTTTCGAGCAATGTCAGCATCGGCAATACGAAGGACGCCGTCTTGCCTGTGCCCGTCTGGGCAATGCCGCAAATGTCGCGGCGCATCAGGGCCGGCGGAATGGCGCCAGCCTGGATCGGTGTCGGCACGGTGTAGCCGGCATCAGTTACAGCGGAAAGAACTTTTTGGCTCAGGCCAAGGTCAGCGAATGTGGTCAAAGGGAAATGTTTTCCGTTCCGTTCTTGCGAACTCAAGATGAATCGCCCGCGAACAGGCGTTAACGCCAGCGCGGGATAGGCCGAAAACGCCTCAAAGTCAAGGAATAGGCCCTTCGCTGCGCCATAAAGCTTAACGAAACTTCAATTTCCGCGGCCAGATGCGAGAATAGCCACCCCGGCAGCGCCCAGAAAACCTCCGGTCGTGCGGTTGATCAGCGCCACGCTGCGGGGTGTTTTCAAGAGGCGTCTCGCCCGTCCCGCCAGAAAGACATGGCCGCCGATCACCACGGTCTCGACTGCAAGAATGATCGCGATAATATCAATCAGCGCCGACGCATTGAAGGATGCGGGTACGAAATTCGGCAGCAGGGCCAGGTAGAAAAGTGGCATTTTCGGATTGCCGAGATTGAGCGCGAAACCTGTCAGGTACACAGGAAACAGCGCCCCACGGCGCTCCATCGGCACCATCTGCGGCAGCACAGGCTTTGCCATCCAGAGGCGGATACCCATCCAGATGAGATAGACAGCACCGCCGTAGCGCAAAAGCTCCATCAGCCAGCCCATGTCCTGCGCCAGTACAGACAAGCCGAAAAACGCAAGCGTCAAATAAATCAGGATGCCGGTAACTGTCCCAAGGCCATAGGCGAGGCCCGACGCAGGTCCATGGGAAAGAGTGCGGGCCATGATCGTCACATTATCGGGACCGGGACTGGCGGCAAACACCAGAAAGGCCAGCGCAAAGGTGAGCATTGAATGCAGATCCATAGCAATCCCCTTTTCATTCCCAGCGCTTCAGGAGGCCGATTTTGACAGTCAGACTATGCCATAAAAAACGCCGGTTGAAACAACCGGCGTTTTTATTTGCAAAAAGAAATATGGGCTAATCAGCGCAGCCGCTTGGCAGCCGGTTCCGGTACCAATTCGCCTTCCAGGCGGCGATCCAGATAATCTTCGCATTCAGCCATCAGCGTTTCGACCTGGCCGTTGAAGAAATGGTTGGCGCCAGGCAAGGTCTTCTGGGTGATCAGAATGCCCTTCTGGGTCTTCAGTTTGTCCACCAAGCCCTGAACGTCCTTTTCCGGAGCAACCTTGTCGGAGTCGCCATGGATGATCAGACCGGACGAAGGGCAGGGGGCGAGGAAGGAGAAATCATAGGTATTCGGCTGCGGCGCAACCGAGATAAAACCTTCGATTTCCGGGCGCCGCATCAACAGCTGCATGCCGATCCATGAGCCGAAGGAATAGCCGGCAACCCAACAGCTTTTCGAATCGGGATGCAGGCCCTGCACCCAGTCGAGCGCCGAGGCCGCATCGGACAATTCGCCGGCGCCGTGGTCGAATTCACCCTGGCTGCGGCCAATGCTGCGGAAGTTGAAGCGCAAAGTGGTAAAACCGCGCTTCTGGAACATGTAGAACAACTGATAGACGATCTGGTTGTTCATCGTGCCGCCAAATTGCGGATGCGGATGCAGGATGATCGCAATCGGGGCGCTCTTTTCCTTGGAGGGCTGGTAGCGGCCCTCTAGACGTCCTGCGGGTCCGTTGAAAATGACTTCGGGCATGGATACTCCGGTCTTGGCGTGTTTTTTTGCCTACGCGCCCTTACCCGTAAGAAGATGACTTGACGGGGGCACTCAGCTTTTCTAAAACCCAGTTTAGAACCATTCGAAATTATGGGTCGCTGTGTTATTGAATGTGTCATAGGACAGTCGGGGTGAAAATTTCAAGAAAAATGCATCTTCTATGGCAGATGCATGATTTTCTCCGAAAACAGGGCATGATCTAAGACAATACGCAGGTTTTGCGCCTTCCGGCTCAAGATCGCGGCACAACAAAGCGGAACATATCAGAGAAAACATGGCTGAACGCATCTACATGGACTGGAATGCCACCGCACCGCTTCTGAATGAAGCGCGCGATGCGATGCTGGCTGCTTTGGCCATGCCGGGCAATCCGTCCTCTGTTCACGCCGAAGGCCGTACTGCCCGCGCCCTGGTAGAAAAGGCGCGCCGCCAGGTGGCGGATCTTGTCGGAGCTGCGCCCGCTAATGTCATCTTCACCTCGACGGCAACGGAAGCGGCAAATTTCGTCCTGTCGCCACGCTATAGAATGGGCCGTTCACTGCTGGCTGTCGGACGTGCCTATGTCTCGGCCATCGAACATCCTGCCGTAAGGCAAGGCGGACGGTTTGCGCCTGACTGTGTGACCGAAATCCCGGTGACCCGGCAGGGCGTGATCGATCTCGATGCCCTGGAACGGGCGCTGGCCGACCATCCTGCCGATCAGGGCATGCCGCTGGTCGCCGTCATGCTGGCAAATAATGAAACCGGGGTTATCCAGCCGGTCGAAGCGGTGGGGCAACTGGTTCACGCCAGGGGCGGATTGCTGCTTGTGGACGCCGTCCAGGCGGTTGGGCGTATCCCGGTTGATATTGCGGCCCTGGATGCAGATTTCCTGATTCTATCGGCCCACAAGCTTGGTGGCCCCAAAGGGGCTGGCGCCGTAGTGGCCCGTGGCGAGGCGCTGATGCCGGAACCGCTGGTGCGCGGCGGCGGGCAGGAAAAGGGTCATCGCGGCGGCACGGAGAACCCTGCCGCAATTGCGGGCTTCGGTGCTGCTGCGGACCATGCTACAAAAGACTTGATAAATCGCAATTTACAGATTGCGGCCTTGCGAGATGCTTTGGAAACAGGCATGCGCAGCATCGCACCCGATCTGGTGATCCACGGCGCGGGTCAGACACGTATCGGCAATACGAGTTTCTTCACGCTGCCGGGTCTTAAGGCAGAGACCGGGCAGATCGCCTTTGATCTGGAAGGCGTGGCGCTGTCTGCCGGAGCGGCCTGTTCGTCCGGCAAGGTTGGACAGAGTCATGTTTTAACAGCGATGGGACTGGATGCGGGCATTGGCGGCTTGCGGCTGTCGCTCGGTCCCGCCACCACGGCAGAGGATATCGAGCGGGTCGTGTCGATATTCGGCAAGATTGCCGGGCGGCGCCAGCTTGCCGGTCACGCGGCATGAGACGCGAAAAGAGTGCCTGAAAAGGCGGAATAAACCCAGGTTTGGGGGTGAAAACTCATCTCCACTTCCTATATGAGAGCGGACCCCCCGCTGAAACGTTGACAAGCTGCCGGACCTTGGACCCGGCGAGATTGGAGAACGCTAATGGCTGCCGTACAAGAAACGATCGATCAGGTCCGCCAGATCGACGTCGATCAGTACAAGTATGGTTTTGAAACCATGATCGAAGTCGACAAGGCCCCGAAGGGCTTGTCGGAAGACATCGTCCGTTTCATTTCCGCAAAGAAGAACGAGCCGGACTGGATGCTGCAATGGCGTCTGGATGCTTACCAACGCTGGCTGACGATGGAAGAGCCAGAGTGGGCGCGCGTCCACTATCCGAAGATCGACTTCAACGACATTTATTACTATGCCGCGCCGAAAAGCACGGCTGGCCCGACCTCGATCGACGATGTCGATCCCGAGCTTTTGAAGGTCTATGAAAAGCTGGGCATTCCGCTTCGTGAGCAGGAAATTCTGGCAGGTGTCCAGACCTCGAAAATCGCTGTCGATGCGGTATTCGATTCGGTCTCGGTCGTCACCACGTTCAAGGCTGAATTGATGAAAGCCGGCGTGATCTTCATGTCGATTTCAGAAGCCGTGCGCGAATACCCCGATCTGGTGAAGAAATATCTCGGCACAGTCGTGCCGGTCACCGACAATTATTATGCAACGCTGAATTCGGCTGTGTTTACCGATGGTTCGTTCGTGTTCATTCCCAAGGGCGTTCGTTGCCCGATGGAATTGTCCACCTATTTCCGCATCAACGAGAAAAATACCGGCCAGTTCGAACGCACGCTGATCATTGCAGAAGAGGGTGCTTACGTCTCCTATCTGGAAGGCTGCACAGCCCCGCAGCGTGATGAAAACCAGCTGCATGCTGCCGTGGTCGAGCTGGTGGCGCTTGACGATGCCGAGATTAAATATTCCACCGTCCAGAACTGGTATCCGGGCGACAAGAACGGCAAGGGCGGCATCTTTAATTTCGTCACCAAGCGCGGCGATTGCCGGGGTGCGCGGTCGAAGATTTCGTGGACGCAGGTCGAGACCGGATCGGCGATCACCTGGAAATATCCTTCCTGCATTCTGCGCGGCGATGACAGCCGCGGCGAGTTCTACTCGATTGCCGTTTCCAACGGTTATCAGCAGGTCGATAGCGGCACCAAGATGATCCATCTCGGCAAGAACACGTCGAGCCGCATCATTTCCAAGGGCATTTCGGCGGGCTTTTCCAGCAACACTTATCGCGGCCAGGTTTCGGCGCACCGTAAGGCGGAAAATGCCCGTAACTTCACCCAGTGCGACAGCTTGCTGATCGGCGACAAATGCGGCGCGCATACCGTGCCTTATATCGAGGCGAAGAACTCCTCGGCTCAGTTCGAGCATGAGGCGACAACCTCGAAAATCTCGGAGGATCAGCTGTTCTATTGCCTGCAACGCGGCATTCCCCAGGAAGCCGCCATCGCCCTGATCGTCAATGGTTTCGTGCGCGAAGTCATCCAGGAATTGCCGATGGAATTTGCGGTCGAAGCGCAGAAGCTGATCGGGATTTCGCTGGAAGGCAGCGTGGGGTGATGAGCCGGGCGATCTTACTTTTTCGTCCGGTCGGACTGGAAGAATTGAAGCTGATTGAGGAGAGTGGCTGGAAAACTTTTCCGCCCCGTCTGCCAGATCAGCCGATATTTTATCCGGTGACGAATGAGGATTATGCCGCGCAGATTGCGCGGGATTGGAACACCAAAGTTGGCTCCCGGTGTGGCTTTGTCACGAAATTTGAAGTCGACTCCACCTATGTATCGAAATTCGAAAAGCGGATCGTTGGCGGTCGAGAACATGAAGAGCTATGGGTTCCCGCTGAAGAATTGGATGAATTTAACCGGCATATCGTCGGAAATATCGTCGTGACGCAGAGCTTCGTGCCTTGAGAGCAGGAAATGCCTTGCCGAAGCAAGATTGAATATACGGGTCCTTGAAACCCGCCATATGAGGGAATTGGAAATGCTTGAAATCAGAAACCTTCACGCCCGGATCGCGGAAGATGGCACGGAGATCATTCGTGGTCTCAACCTGACCGTCAATGCTGGCGAAGTGGCGGCGATTATGGGACCGAATGGGTCTGGCAAATCGACGCTGTCCTACATTCTGTCGGGCCGCTCGGACTATGAAGTCACCGAGGGCGAGATCCTTTATAATGGCGAGAGCATTCTGGAGCTTGACCCGGCGGAACGGGCCGCCAAGGGCATTTTCCTGGCCTTCCAATACCCGGTCGAAATTCCGGGCGTTGCCACCATGCAGTTTCTGAAAGTGGCGATGAATGAACAGCGCAAGGCGCGTGGCGAGGCTGAACTGACGACGCCGGACTTCATCCGCCGGGTCAAGGAAGCGGCTGGTGAGTTGAAGATCAACCCCGACATGTTGAAGCGTCCGCTGAATGTCGGCTTTTCCGGTGGTGAGAAGAAGCGTGCGGAAATCCTGCAAATGGCGCTTCTGGCGCCGCAGCTTTGCATTCTAGATGAAACCGATAGCGGCCTCGACATCGATGCGCTGAAGATCGTCGCCGATGGCGTCAATGCGTTGAAGTCGCCGGATCGTGCCACCATCGTCATCACCCACTATCAGCGCCTGCTGGATTACATCGTGCCGGATACGGTCCATGTTCTCTACAAGGGCCAGATCATCAAGACCGGCGACAAGAGCCTGGCGCTGGATCTGGAAGCCAATGGCTATGCCGATATCATCGGCGAAGCGGCCTGACCGGTCGAAAAGGAGTGTTGCAATGAACATTCAAGCTGCCAATCGGTCGACAGCGGCCGAGGCTGCGCTGGTCGAAGCCTATACGGCCCAACTCGGCGATTTGCCGGGCGATGGGGCTGTGCTAGGCGCGCGCGATATCCTGTTTGATGACCTGAAGCGGGCTGGCCTGCCAACTCGTCGGATTGAAGCCTGGCATTATACGGATCTGAAAACCCTGCTGCGGGCCATTCCCGACGCTGCAACGCTAACGCCTTCCAAGGCCGTGGCACCGCTGGTGGAGGCGGCTCGTATCTTTGAACTGCGCCAGGGCTTGAGCCGTGACGTCTCCGCACCTGACGGTGTGACCGTGCGTGCCTATAGTGAGAGCCTGTTGGATGGAACGGCAGCAACCGATCTGGTTGCCTTCTCCAAGGACGATGCGATTGGCCGGATTAATGGCAGTTTCGTGCGTGACGGCTATCGGTTGAACGTCGAGGACAATGTCGAGGTCGATAGGCTGATCGAGTTGCAGGCCCATCAGGGTGGCGGTCAAAGCCATTCTCGGTTTGTGGCGAGCTTCGGCTCTGGCTCGAAGGCAACCGTGATAGAGCGCCACCGCAATTCCGGCGAAGCCGCTGGCCTGATCTCCAGCGTCAGCGACCTGGACCTGGGCGAGGGTGCCGAGGTGACGTGGATCATCGTGCAGACCCAGGGTCTTGCCGATACCCATTTGGGCCAGATCAAGGTCGTGCTGGGAACCAATGCCAAGCTGAAGCTGTTCGTGATCAACGCTGGCGGCAAGCTGGTGCGCCAGGAAATCCATGTGAGAACGGCGGGTGAAGGCTCCGATTTCACCCTGCGCGCTGTCAACCTTCTGGGTGGCGAAAGCCATACGGACGTGACCATGACACTTGGTCATGACGTGCCGAACACCACCTCGACGGAAGTGATCCGCAATGTGGTGTTCGACCGGGCGCGGGGCGTTTTCCAGGGCCAGATCCGGGTTGCTCCCGACGCTCAGAAGACCGATGCGCGCATGGCCTGTAACACGCTGCTAATGTCTGATGATGCCGAATATTCGGTCAAGCCAGAGCTGGAAATCTTTGCCGATGACGTGCAATGCGCCCATGGTGCAACGGTTGCCGATATCGACCACAATCACCTCTATTACCTGATGGCGCGCGGCATCCCGCAAAAAGTGGCCCGTGGGCTGCTGATCAAGGCTTTCGTCGCCGAATTGGTGGAAGAGCTGGAAGATGAAGAACTGGTAGAGGCCCTGGAAGGGGTCATCGCCGACTGGCTGGAGACCCATGGCTGATCTTCCCGTCAACCTCGATCACGCCGTGATCCATGTTTCCGATTGGGAACGGGCGCGCGGTTTCTATACGAACGTGATCGGGGCTGAAGCGGTCGCGACGGCAGCCGGAGGATATGTTTTTCGGCTTGGCGCACAGCAGTTGAATGTTCATGGCCCCGGCGCAATCGCCACGCCGGTGGCCCGCGTTCCTGTCGCTCCGGGAAACAGCGATCTTTGCTTCCGCTGGCGTGGAAAGATCAGCGATGCCAAGGCTCATCTCGAGGCCCAGGGGATCGACATCGAACTGGGACCCATTCGTCGCTTCGGCGCTATGGGCGAGGGAACAAGCCTCTATTTTCGCGATCCGGATGGTTCGCTCATGGAGTTTATCAGCTATGACGATTAATATGGCGAAACTTCCATCGACCTATGATGTCGAAGCCGTCCGTAAGGATTTCCCGATCCTGTCGCGGCTGGTGCATGGCGATAAACCGCTGGTCTATCTGGACAATGGTGCGTCGGCGCAAAAGCCGCAGGCGGTGATTGACGCCATCAGCCATGCCTATTCCAACGAATATGCCAATGTGCATCGCGGCCTGCATTTTCTGTCCAATGCCGCGACCGATGCTTATGAGGCGGCGCGTGAAAAGGTGCGGCGCTTTCTGAATGCCGGATCTTTGGACGAGGTGGTATTCACCAAATCCTCCACCGAGGCCATCAATACGGTGGCCTATGGCCATGGCATGAAAGAGATCGGCGAGGGCGATGAAATCGTCCTGACCATTATGGAGCATCACTCCAACATCGTGCCCTGGCATTTCCTGCGGGAACGCAAGGGTGCAAAGCTGGTCTGGGTGCCGGTGGATGATGATGGTGCGTTCCACATCGAGGAATTCGAAAAGCGGCTGACCGATCGTACCAAGCTGATTGCCGTCACCCATATGTCCAATGCGCTCGGAACTGTGGTTCCGGTCAAGGAAATTTGCCGGATCGCCAAAGAACGCGGCATTCCGGTGCTGGTCGATGGTAGCCAGGCGGCGGTGCATATGCCGGTCGATGTGAAAGACATCGACTGCGACTGGTATGTGATGACCGGACACAAGCTTTACGGCCCGTCCGGCATCGGCGTGCTCTATGGCAAGATGGACCGGTTGCGCGCCATGCAGCCCTTTATGGGCGGCGGCGAAATGATTGTCGATGTCACCGAGGATATGGTGACATACAATGATCCGCCGCATCGGTTCGAGGCAGGAACGCCGCCAATCGTTCAGGCCATCGGGCTTGGCCATGCGCTGGATTATATCGAGGGACTTGGCCGCGAGGCGATTGCCGCGCATGAAGCGGATTTGACGGCCTACGCCCATGAGCGGCTGACGGCGATCAATTCGCTCAGGATTTTCGGCAATGCGCCGGGCAAGGGTGCGATTTTTTCCTTCGAACTCAAGGGTATCCACGCCCATGACGTATCGATGCTGATCGACCGGCGCGGTGTGGCGGTTCGGGCTGGCACGCACTGCGCGCAGCCATTGCTGTCTCGTTTCGGTGTGACCTCTACCTGCCGGGCCTCTTTTGGCCTATATAATACCCGTGAAGAAATCGATGCGCTGGTGGAAGCGCTTGACTATGCCAAGACCTTCTTCGGCTGAGGATTGAAACCATGAGCGTCAGCGACATGAATACCAGTAAAAATGACGAGAAGCCGGATGTGCGCGAAGGTATCGTTCATTCCAGCATTCCGCCGGAGGAAGTCGCCCGCTTGTCGGACGATATCATCTCGGCACTGAAAACCGTTTATGACCCGGAAATTCCAGCGGATATTTTCGAGCTTGGCCTGATCTACAAGGTCGACATCGAAGACGACCGGATGGTGAAGATCATGATGACACTGACGGCGCCCGGCTGCCCCGTGGCTGGCGAAATGCCAGGCTGGGTGGAAAACGCGGTCGGCTCCGTGGAAGGCGTTTCGGGCGTGCAAGTGGAAATGACCTTCGATCCACCATGGACACCGGACCGGATGTCTGAAGAGGCGCAGGTCTCCATCGGCTGGTATTGAGTAAGGGCGGCTTGCTGAAAGGCGAGCCGCCTATTATACCAAGGGTCATTGAAAATGAATCTTGGTATTCCTTTTGCAAATATCTCAAGCGTCTGATGCATTTGAGATATTTGCAATGCCTTCAAGGCAAGGATGCTTCAGCATCTTCGAGACTTGCTATTACATTGTAAACATGCCGGTTTTGTCTGGCGCTATTCCGGTTAAGAAACCGAACCCACTTTTAAAAAACACCGGGCCTTGAACCCGGCTGTGAAAAGGAGAAAGCCTATGGGCTTTGCGGTGATGACCATGACCGATGCGGCAGCAGCCCGCGTCAAGGAAATTGTCGAAAATTCCGGTCCGGATGCCAAAGGCATTCGTGTCGGTATCAAGAAGGGCGGCTGCGCGGGGATGGAATATACCATTGACCTGGTGACTGAGCCTAACCCTAGGGATGACCTAATTGCCCGCGACGGCGCCTCCGTATGGCTGGAGCCTGCCGCTGTGCTCTATCTGCTGGGTACGGAAATCGATTTTGAGACCACGACGCTCCGCTCAGGCTTCACCTTCCGCAATCCGAACCAGACCTCTGCCTGCGGCTGCGGCGAGTCGGTGGAGTTGAAGGCCGCAGATTTGGCTGAACTTGCCAAGCAGCGGCATGAAGCCCACGTCTGATCAGGGTCTACTGCTACAAACATAAAGTCACAAAAAGAAACGCCTCGCCTTTCACATGAAAGGCGAGGCGTTTCTCGTAGATCCGGGTAGAATGCAATTATTTCAACAGGGATCGCAAATAATCTTGCTCACGACGTAGCGCAGAGATCGTCGAAACGACAGAGTAGACAAACATCGCGCTGATAGCAGCCGAGAGCACGCCGAGAAGCAAGAACATCTTGTTTTCCTTTGTGTCTGATCATCACTTATCCAGCCTCAACGAAAATCCTGCGCCAAGGTTCCAATCAGCGGCTGGCGCTGTGGTAAGGCTGCGAAATCGACGTACGGAAATTGGACGGGGCGCGGTCTTCGTTCATGTGAAAACCAATGCTCGTTGCCAGCATAGCGCCGATCATGGCAGTCCAGACCAAATTAATCATCGTCACTTTATCAAGCATGGGTTTCGTCCTTCGTTTTGACGGGGCCAGTTGCAGCAACAATGGCTGCAACCGCGTCTTGTTCCTGTGAGCAGTGCACTCTTTTTACAAAAGCCGTGCTGAAGCTGCCCTTAACACTCCGTTCATCTGGCGTTCATCTGAGCGGCCAGAAATGCGAAGCAATCGTCTTCATGTTCATCGAACCAAGCAACCAATGCTTCAAGAAAAAATGCGCTGACAATTGCGATACTCAAAACAACTGCAAGCATTGTTTGTTCTCTTGGTCTTGTCGTTGAACATGATCCCTGTATAAACACCCGGCCTTGAAGCGGGCCTGAATGTGCCGTTCATCAGGCATTCATGGGGCAGGCAGGGGACGGTCTGGCCACAAATATGAACGGAATGACCGTGAAAACCGGGGCCGTAGGCGCTTGCGGTTCCAGCCTGTCCGTGACAAAAGGCGGGCATAAAAAGATGAGGGCGGACCGATGACAATTGCCTTTTATCCGGGCTCTTTCGACCCGATGACCAATGGCCACCTGGATGTTTTGGTTCAGGCGCTGAATGTCGTTCCCAAGATTGTCGTCGGGATCGGTATTCATCCCGGTAAAGTGCCGATGTTCAGCTTTGAAGAGCGCGCAGAGCTTATTGCGAGCAGTCTTAGTGAGGCCGTGCCTGAGCGGGCAGGGGATGTTTCGGTTATCGCCTTTGACGGCCTGGCCGTTGATGCCGCCCGCCAGCATGGGGCGAAGCTTCTGGTTCGAGGCCTGCGCGACGGGTCGGATCTCGACTATGAAATGCAGCTTGCGGGCATGAACCGGCAGATGGCACCAGACCTGCAAACCGTCTTCCTGCCAGCTGGTACGGCGTCGCGGCCCATAACGGCCACATTGGTCCGGCAAATCGCCACCATGGGCGGTGATGTCAGCGCCTTTGTTCCCCCGCAGGTGTCGCGGGCATTGAAATCCCGGCTCAAGGCTTGAGCCGATCCGAGAAATTACGGAGCCCTTCATGAAACTCATGTCTCTTGCTTTCGCGGGCCTGCTCGCGCTTTCCACACTTGCCACCAACGCCATGGCCCAGGCCGGTGCTGGCGATAACATCATGACCATTCAGCTAAAGGACGGCCCTGTTGTCGTACAGCTGATGCCGGAGGTCGCCCCCAAGCATGTGGCGCAGATCAAGACGCTGGTAAGCCAGGGTCAATATGACAATGTCGCCTTTCACCGCGTCATCGAGGGCTTCATGGCCCAGACCGGTGACGTGCAATATGGCAATATGAAATCCGGCTTCGACAAGAGCCGTGCTGGCACCGGCGCTTCCAAGCTGCCGAATATCCCAGCCGAATTTTCCAAGACGCCTTTCGTGCGTGGCACGGTCGGAATGGCACGTTCGCAGGACCCTAACTCTGCCAATTCGCAGTTTTTCATCATGTTTGGTGATGGTAGTTTCCTGAACGGCCAATATACCGCCGTCGGCAAGGTTGTTTCCGGCATGGAATTTGTCGATAAGATCAAGCGTGGCCAGGGCGGTAATGGCGAGGTCAGCGACCCCGACCGGATGATCAAGGTCACCCTCGGCAAGAAGTAGGTTCCAACCTCGCATAGTCCTTCCCTATGGTCCGATCGGGCTCTAGGGCGGGGCTTGCGGGGGAGGTATGAACATTCAATCGAACACACGGTCCGAAGAAACCGGAATACCAAGGAGAAAATCATGGCTGAGATCAAAGATCCGGAAAATACCGTCATCCTGGAAACCACCAAGGGCAAGGTTGTGATCAGCCTTTTCCCTGACCTTGCCCCAGGCCATGTCGCCCGTATCAAGGAACTGGCCCGCGAAGGCGCCTATGATGGCGTCGTTTTCCATCGCGTCATTCCCGATTTCATGGCCCAGACTGGTGACGTGAAATTCGGCAAGAAGGGCGGCGAAAGCTTCAATCCCGGTCGTGCCGGCATGGGCGGCTCCGACAAGCCGGACCTGAAGGCTGAGTTTTCGGCCACACCGCATGTGCGCGGCACCTGCTCCATGGCCCGTTCGCAAAGCCCGAACTCCGCCAATTCACAGTTCTTCATCTGCTTTACCGATGCTCCCTGGCTGAACAAGCAATATTCGGTCTGGGGCCAGGTTATCGAAGGCATGGATGTGATTGACGCCGTCAAGAAGGGCGAGCCTGTCACCGATCCGGATTCGATCATCTCGATGAAAGTCGCCGCCGACGCCTGATTTCGGCTTTTCTGTCAGCCCGCTCCGGCGTCACAGCGCCGGGGCGGGTTTTCGCGTTTCCAATCCCGTGCGGTATCATGCGTGTAGACCTGTTCGATTTCGACCTTCCAGACGAGAATATCGCGCTGCGCCCGGCCAATCCGCGCGATCAGGCGCGGTTTCTGGTCGTGCGCCCGGATGGGATGCCGATGCTGGAGGATCACCAAGTTTTCGAATTGCCGTCCTTCCTGAGGGCAGGGGATGCACTTGTCTTCAACGACACCAAGGTCATTCCGGCGCAGCTGGAGGGTGTTCGCATCCGGGAAGGGGCCGAGCGCACGCCGGTGTCCTGCACGTTGCATATGCGCGTTGCCGCCAATCGTTGGAAGGCCTTTGCAAGGCCCGGCAAGCGGATCAAGCAAGGCGATGTGATCGACTTTGCCGGCCTATTGGCGACGGTTGCAGAAAAAGGCGAGGCGGGCGAAATCGATCTGGAATTTGCCGCCTCCGGTCCTGATCTGGACCGGGCGATTGCTGGTGTCGGCCATATCCCGCTGCCGCCCTATATTGCCGCGAAACGCCCGGAAGACGGTCAGGATCGCACCGACTACCAGACCATTTATGCGCGGGAAGAGGGGGCGGTTGCCGCACCAACCGCCGGTCTGCATTTCACGCCTTCCCTGTTCGAGGCTTTGGATAAAGCCGGGATCGAGCGCCATTTCGTGACGCTGCATGTTGGGGCGGGGACCTTCCTGCCCGTCAAGGCCGACGATACCGACGACCACAAAATGCATCAGGAAATCGGCCATGTCTCGGCTGAGACGGCGGAGGCCCTAAACGCCGTCAAGGCGCGGGGCGGGCGGATCGTCAGTGTCGGCACCACCTCGCTACGGCTGCTCGAAAGCGCTGCCAGCGAGGATGGCCGTCTCCTGCCCTGGTCGGATGCGACGGGCATTTTCATCACGCCGGGCTACCGCTTCAAGGCGGTTGATGTGCTGATGACCAATTTTCACCTGCCGAAATCCACGCTGTTTATGCTGGTTTCGGCGTTTGCCGGGCTTGAAACCATGCGGGCTGCCTATGCCCATGCGATCGAGACCGGCTACCGTTTTTATTCCTACGGCGATTCCAGCCTGCTCTTCCGGAAAGACAAATAACAATGAGCGAGCAGTTCACGTTTACCCTGAAAGCCACCAGCGGCAAGGCGCGGCTTGGCGAAATCACCATGCCGCGCGGCACGATCCGCACCCCGGCTTTCATGCCGGTCGGCACGGTCGGCACGGTCAAGGCCATGTATCTTGATCAGGTACGGGAAGGGGGCGCCGATATCATTCTGGGCAATACCTACCACCTGATGCTGCGCCCTGGTGCCGAGCGTGTTGCCAGACTGGGCGGTTTGCACGAGCTGATCCGCTGGCCGCAGCCGATCCTGACCGATAGTGGCGGGTTTCAGGTTATGTCGCTCTCCGGCCTACGCAAACTGGATGAGCAGGGCGTCACCTTCAAGAGCCATATCGACGGTTCGCTGCATCACATGTCGCCGGAAAGATCCATCGAAATCCAGGGCCTGCTGGACAGCGACATCCAGATGCAGCTGGACGAATGCGTCGCCTTGCCCGCCGAACCGCGTGAAATTGAGCGCGCCATGGAAATGTCGTTGCGCTGGGCGGAGCGTTGCCGCGTCGCCTTTGGCGAACAGCCCGGCAAGGCAATGTTCGGTATCGTGCAGGGCGGCGATCAACCAGGCTTGCGCATTCGCTCCGCCGAAGGGCTGAAGCAATTGGACCTGAAAGGCTATGCCGTCGGCGGGTTGGCGGTCGGAGAGCCGCAGGAGGTGATGCTCAGCATGCTTGACATCACCCTGCCGGTGCTGCCGACAGAAAAGCCGCGCTACCTGATGGGCGTCGGCACACCGGACGATATGTTGAAATCGGTCGCGCGTGGCATCGATATGTTCGATTGCGTCATGCCGACCCGCTCTGGCCGTCACGGCCTCGCCTTCACCCGCCGCGGCAAGGTCAATATCCGCAACGCCCGCCATGCCGAAGATAAACGCCCCCTGGACGAACAATCGTCCTGCCCGGCGACAAGGGATTATTCACGGGCCTATCTGCACCATCTGGTGCGTTCCAACGAAGCGCTGGGCGGCATGCTGTTATCGTGGAACAACCTATCCTATTATCAGGAACTGATGCAGGGCATCCGCCAGTCCATCGCTGAAGGCAGGTTTGAGGACTTCATGGGCGAGACCATGGAATGCTGGGCGCGGGGTGATATCGAGGCGGCGTAACGGTTTGATCTGATCAGTGCTCTGCCATGTTAGACAGGGTGCCATTCAGAGCAACGCCAGACAGATGGACGGTTGAGATCGCATTCTGTGATGACCGCAAGGTCAGGGCCTCGATCAAGGACTGCTGGATGGCATCGCGCAATTGATACGATGTCTTCACCGTCTGTTTCTTGTCGAGCCACTGCGCTGCGTTGACAAGGTTTGCGCCTTCCTGAACCATGATCCTGCGCGCGCGCTCCAGCGCCCAGGCTTCCCAATCATTGTTGAGCCAATCATTGCCGAGAAAGTGATCAATAGACATATCATTTGCCCCCGGAAACATGTCCGTCATCAAAGCGATTCATTCGCAAGGGCAGACTAACAAATCTTATGATTCGCTAAAAAATAAAAACGCTTTAGATCCGATTTTTTCGTGAGATACCTGAGATTTACAAGGGGTATTTTCGAGCCATCAAGTCTAAGTTGGGTATTTGACAAAGTAGTTTTATTTAAAGTTGCCGACAGACGGACAAGAGTAATAGCTGGCGCGGTTTGAGCGTCAATTCCAATAGCCCCGGTGGTTTCATCCTCACGCATGATGGGTGGCGCAAAATGGGCAAAAATGACATGAGAACCAACAGGACATCGAGCTGGAGAGCATATGCGGATTTTTGTCGGATCGGATTTTCATGCGGACCATCAAGAGAACATGGACTGGCTCCGGCAGATCTCGACGCGCGACTACCGGCAGGACGTGCTGATCGTTGCCGGCGATGTGGCAAACGGCATGGCGCTGTTTCAGACTGTCATGGAACTCCTGGCCCAGCGATTTTTCAAGGTTCTGTATGTGCCGGGCAATCACGATCTCTGGGTTGATGCCGAAGGGCAGGGCTCATCCTTCGACAAATTCCAGCGGCTGCGAGCTGCCTGCGCCGATCTGGATATCGGCATGGAGCCACTGGCACTCGGCAACACGTTGATCGTCCCGCTGTTTGGCTGGTACGATTACTCCTTCGGCCCGCCCGGCTCCATCCTCAAACAGGCCTGGATGGATTACCGGCGCTGTGATTGGGAAGGCGGCTCCGATGACGAGGTCAGCCGGTTTTTCGACAGTGGCAATGCGGAGCCCGATACATCAGGATTTTCCTCGATCCTGTCTTTCTCGCATTTCCTGCCACGCATCGATCTGATGCCGGAACGCATGCCGGAAAAATACCGTTTCCTTTATCCCGTCCTTGGTTCCAGCCGGTTGGAAGACAGGATCGCGGCTCTTGGTTCGCACCTGCATATCTACGGTCACAGCCACCTCAACCGCCGTACCGTCAAGGACGGGCGCACCTACATCAACAACGCCTTCGGCTATCCTTCGGAGCGCCACATTGCTGCAAGGATGTTGATGCATGTGGGTGACGTCTAAGGGGCGTTTGTGCTGCGCTGGGTCCATGCTTGTTGTTGAGCCGGGCCTGTTGTTGAGCAGGTTGCTTACTTTCAGCACAACGGTTTCCGGAGGGTGAAGGTCAATTTAAGGAGGACAACTCGTGGACGTTAATCTCAAAGAGGCCAGTTGGCTCAATCAACCGGCGGTATGGCAGGCCACTAAAACTGGCCTTACTCTGACGACCGATGCGAACACTGATTTCTGGCGGAAGACCCATTACGGATTTACGCGCGACAGCGGGCATTTCCTCGGTACTCCCGTTGACGATGGATTCACGGCGTGTGTCCGCGTCCAGGGGGAGTTCAGGTCTCTCTATGATCAAGCTGGCCTTATGGTGCGCATTGACGAAAATCGATGGGTCAAGACCGGTGTGGAGTTCACCGATGGAGAACGCTTCCTGAGTACAGTCATCACTGACGGGAAATCTGACTGGTCAGTGTCTCAGCCTTTCAAAGACCTCGAAGATTTCTATATTCGGATTACACTGAAGGAAGGCGCGATGCGCATTCAGGCATCGTCAGATGGGAAGGTGTGGCCGCTACTGCGCCTTGCTCCGTTTCCAGAGGCTTCTCGTTATCTCGTCGGCTTGACTGCGTGTACGCCGGAACGAGGGGGGCTGAATGTTCGGTTCTCAGAGTTCACAATAGGCGCGGCGATAACGACCGATCTTCATGACCTTACAGCGTAGCAGTGCCAACAAGCGTTCCGCGTTATCGATCGAAACCTTTCGTAGACCTTCGTTGCATTTGAAAGTGGAATCTACCCCCCCTACATACCAAGGTTAGATAAGATAGATTATGGAACTATTTGCTATCCAAAGAATGAGAATTACCCGAACCGGGCAACTCGAGTGGCGGCAAGATCAGCCAGCACGGACAATGCCAAGGACTGGGCATCCCGGGCTCTATTGAAGATGCCGATGGGTGATTTGATGCGGGCTAAGTCGGTTTCACTGTATCCGAGGTCTCGCAGCCGTTCCATCCGCCGTGCATGGGTTCTGGCGCTGCCGAGCGCGCCGAGATAGAAAGGCTCAGCGCCAAGTGCTGCCTGAAGAACCGGTATTTCCAAATCGATATCGTGGTGCAGAAGCGCCACTGCCGTATCTGCATCAATCCGGCTGACATCCGGCTCAAGGTTGGCGTTATCGTGACGATAAACCTCGTAGCCCGCAGCCTCGGCGATCCTGGCTGTCGTATCAACTTCGATAGACCGGCCTGACAGAAAAATCCGCGCCTTTGGACGGTAGACCGTGACGAAACGTCCGCTTTCCCAACCGGTGCGTTTCGGCGCCTCAATTGCTGTTAAGGCCTGTTTCGACGGTTCGTAGCGCAGACCGGCTAGAGACCGGTTTTCAAGGCTATCAAGTACGTTGCGGATCGGCGCGCTGTGGCGAAGAACGTGGATAGCGATGGTGATGCCGCCGCCACAGGGCAGCACGATATCGAAAAACGGCGATCCTTCGCCAAACAGAACGTGGCGGTCCGTGCCTTCGCCAATAGCGTCCACCGCTTCGCTGGCCACCGCCGCCTCTATGCAGCCGCCGGAGACGAAGCCGCAATAACGGCCATCGTCGCGGATCGCCATATGCGCGCCGAGTGCGCGGGCCGAGCCACCCCGGATCTCTATAAGCGTGGCCAATGCGACTCCTGCCCCGCCGTCGAGACAGTCAATCGCGAACCGTAATATATCCGCGGCACTATCTGTCGAAAATGCCCTTTCAGGTACCAAGGTCCTGAAGACTGTTTGGGATGTGTTGTTCATTCAGGCACCACTTTCTTGCCCTTCGTCATACCGTCGGCGCAGGCCGCGCCGACGGTATTTAAGGGAAGCCTTTCCTCAGATGAGCTTTTCCAGAGTGATCGGCAGATCGCGGACACGCTTGCCGGTGGCATGGAAGACAGCATTGGCGATAGCAGGCGCGACACCGACAATCCCGACTTCGCCGACGCCTTTGCCGCCAAGCGCAGAGGCTTCGTAGTCAGGTACACCCACTGAAATCACTTGGATATCGGGAATGTCGGCATTGGTCGGCACGAGATAATCCGCCATATTATTGTTGACGACGCGCCCATTGCGGCTATCCACCAACCCCTCCTCCAGCAAAGCCTGGCCGATACCCATGATGATGCCACCGCGCCATTGGCTTTCCACCATTTTCGGATTGTAAAGCCGTCCGCAATCGAAGGCGGAAACCATGCGCGACACCCGAACAGTGCCAAAATCCTCATCGACCCGAACCTCGACGAAGTGAGCGCACCAACTGTGCATGGACGTGTCGCCCATGGTCGGGCCTTGCACTCTTGCCATGCTGGTCCAGGCGCCCTTATGGTCGGCGGCACTTTGGGCATCGTCGGGCAGCGTATTGCGCCGCACTTCAATCTCATCTGTGTTCAGGGCTGTCATCAGCTCGGGCAGGGTGATCGAAGGACCCTCACCGCGCGACATGGCAATCCGGCCATCGCTCAATGTCAAAATATTGGCGCCGGTCTCGCGGAACGGCGAATTGGTGTCGTTCAGGGCAAGCGCCAGGATTTCGTCGCGGGCAGCCAATGCGGCCTTATGGACAGCGCCAGTAATCGACCCGGCCAACATCGACCCACCGGCAATAGCCGATCCCGGTAGCCTGGAATCGCCAAGCACAACGTCAATCTGCTCGACAGGCACGCCCAGCGCTTCGGAAGCAGTCTGGGCAAGGATCGTGTAGGTACCCTGCCCCATGTCTATGGCGCCGCTGACCACCTCAACGCGCCCATTCGCCAGAATGCGGATCATCGCTTCGCTCGGCGCGCGGATCACCGGGAAGGTTCCGCAGCCGATGCCCCAGCCGATCAGTTGGCGTCCGTCGCGCATGGTCCGGGGTTGAGCACTGCGCCGTGACCAGCCAAAGGCCTCGGCGCCTTGGATGAGGGCCTCACGCAATTGGCGCGTGGACCACGGCTTGCCCGATTGATAATCGCGGTCAGCATAGTTTTTCAGGCGGATTTCCAGTGGGTCCATACCGATGGCAGCGGCCAGTTCGTCCATGGCGCATTCAATGCCAAAGGCGCTCGGGTTTTTGCCTGGCCCCCGTAAAGCGCCTGGCGTGACGGTATTGACTGGCACAACGCGATGCTCGGAACTGAAATTCTCCACCTTGTAGAGGATCGGTGTCGCAGCGCCGGTCTGCTCTGGATAATCCATGTAGGTGGAAGTCTCACTGGCGCCGCGATGAAGGATTGCCTGCAAAATCCCGTCTTGCGTTGCACCCAGGGCAATGGTCTGGCGCGTCGCGGCACGTCCACCGTAACTGGTGAAATTCTGTGGCCGGGTCACGGCCAGTTTGACGGGACGGTCCAGCTTTCTCGCCGCTGCCGCTGCCACAGCACCATAGGCCAGCGCCCCGCCCTTGGAGCCGAAACCGCCACCAATAAACGGTGAGATGATACGGACATTCTCCAGCGGCAGGCCGAACCATTCGGCGTAGCTGCGTGCCATGCCGTGGGTCCATTGGCTCGGCTCCCAAAGCGTCAACCGGTCCTCGTCCCACTGAGCGGTCAGGCCATGCGGCTCCATGGCGACATGGTATTCGCGCGGTGTCCGATATTCAGCTTCAATGCGCACAGCAGAAGCTGCCAGCGCAGCCTCGGCATCACCCCAGGATACGTTAAGATTGTCCATCGGCTTGCCTGGACCGGAATTTGGATCGTCCAGTCCATTGGTTGCCGTAGTTTCTTCATAGACGACACGAACCAGCTTCGCTGCTTCGGCTGCCTGCTCCCGGCTTTCGGCGATGACGGCTGCAATCGATTGGCCATTGAAGCTTACCGTATTCGACAGGGGATAATAGGGCTGGTTATCAGGTCGATTTCCGTACCAATCAGACGCGGTGATCAGGCCGAGGTCGTCCTGCGGTGTCAACACCATCAGCACGCCCGGTGCAGCCTTGGCTGCTGTTGTATCAATCGATACCACCCGACCGGACGCAATCGTGCTTTGCACCAGAACCGCATGGGCGGCGTTCTCCACTGGGTATTCCAGCGCATAGGTCGCAGCCCCAGTGATCTTTCTCTGTCCTTCGAACCGCGAAAGACGGCCACCGACCGCGCCGTCTGCGGCATCGCCGTGCTTGCGTGCTGTCACTATCGTCATGCGAGACCTCCCAGAGTGAGGACGGCGCGGGCGATAACGCGCGGCGCCAGTTGGATCTTGTGGTGATTATCGCCCTGCGATACCGCGCCTTCCATCGACAGCCGGCTGGCCTGCTCCACGGTTTGCGGCTCAAGCAGCTTGCCGGTCAGCGCCTGTTCAACGGCGCGGACCCGCCATGGTTTGCTGGCCACGCCACCAAGCGCAATGCGAATATCCCGGATCGTGCGGCCATCCTCTTCCAGTTCCAGGCCAACGGCCGTACTGGCTGCGGCGAATTCGTAGGACTGACGGTCGCGGATCTTCAGATAGGTGGAATTTTCAGCCGCAGCGGATGCCGGAATGGCAATGGAAAGGATCATTTCTCCCGGCTTCAACAGGGTTTCGAGATGGGGCGCATCGCCATAGGGCAAAAAGAAATCGTCGATAGCGATTTGCCGCTCACCCACATCCACCGTGGCATCAAAGGCGGTCAGCGCCACGGCAAGATCGCCGGGATAGCTGGCAATGCAGAGATCGCTGGTGCCAAGCACTGCATGGTTCCGGGTCACGCCGCCGATGGCTGAACAGCCGGAACCCGGTGCGCGCTTGTTGCAGGCTGCAAATGTGCCAGGATCACGGAAATAGGAACAGCGGGTCCGTTGCATGAGATTGCCACCAACCGTCGCCATATTGCGCAACTGGGCCGACGCCGCCAGAGACAGCGATTGCGCAACAGCTGGGAACCGCGCCTTTATGGCAGGATGGTCGGCCACGGTGGACATTCTGGCCAGGGTGCCAATGGTGGCTCCAGTTTCGTTTACGGTAATGGTGCCAAGTCCGGCCAGATGGCTGATATCGAGGACATTATCCGGCTCCGCAACACCGGATTTGGCAAGGTCAAGCAAGCTCGTACCACCGGCCAGCAGCGTGGTCTTTGGTTGGTGCGTTGCCTCACGGGCTGCTTGTATCGACGATGCCCGGCTATAGGAAAAGCTCTTCATCATGCAGCCTCCGCCGCGTCACGCACCGCCGCCACGATGCTGTTATAGGCCCCGCAGCGACAGAGGTTTCCAGACATATATTCGCGAATTTCCGCATCCGATCCCGCATGCCCCTCGCGGATGCATGCCACAGCCGACATGATCTGGCCGGGTGTACAATAACCGCATTGAAAGGCATCCTGTTCCAGAAAAGCTGTTTGAACCGGATGCAATTCGCCATTCGGCGCCGCAATGCCTTCTATCGTGGTGATCGCATGGCCTTCCGCCTGGGCTGCCAGCATCATGCAGGACAAGACCCGCTTGCCATCGACATGGCAGGTGCAGGCGCCGCACTGACCCTGATCGCAGCCCTTCTTGGTGCCGGTCATCGACAAATGCTCGCGAAGCGCGTCAAGCAAGGTCACGCGCGGTTCAACGTCACATTCGTGAACCGCGCCGTTGATGGTCAAGCTGAGATGAAGTGTTGCTGGCATGATAAGCTCCGTGCTGTCGCTTAAAAGAGTGAGTAGGCGCCATGCGTTTGCATAAACGCATGGCGCTTGCCGTCTCGGACGAAAATTTCAAAGGCGATTGTGGACAGCCTCAGCTGTCAGAAACGATGCCGACTTGAAGGACGGGAGATGCGCACTATTTTTAACATGACATCCTCCCCTCTTCTGGACTATGACTTGGAAGGCCCTTTTAAACGGAGGCGCCTCCGTTTAAACTAGCGGTTTGTCGTCTTTCGTCAAGCCCCAATTGTCCCGGAGCAGAATTTTGGCATCGGCTGCCTCGAACACATCTTCGCCGAAGGCACCTAAAATGCGTGCGGATGCCCTGCGAAACCGGGAGAAATTGGTCGAGGTTGCAGCCCTCGCCTTTGCTGAAAAAGGCGTCGAAACCTCGCTTGAAGATATCGCAAGGCAGGCAGGCGTCGGTATTGGCACGCTTTACCGCCATTTTCAGACGCGCGAACATCTTGTCGAGGCGATTTACCGGCGCGAATTGTCAAGCCTGGCAGAAGCGGCGACGGAGCTTGCGACAACACTTCCCGCCGATATGGCGCTGGAGGAATGGATGCGCCGTTTCGTTGGCTATATCGCCACCAAACGCGGCATGGCCAATAGCTTGAAAATTATTATGAATTCCAATTCCACCCTGTTTGCGGAGGGCTCCGGCCTGATCCGCGATGCGGTCGCCCGGCTGATGGCAAAGGCGCAGGAGCAGCAGCTCATTCGCGACGATATCGGCGAGGCTGACGTGCTGCACGCCCTCTCCAGCATCTATTCCATGCCCGACACCCCGGAATGGCGCGACCGTTCGCATCGGCTGATCGGATTGCTGATGGATGGATTGCGCCACAAAAGCCCATCCAAAAGCTGACGGCTTGGACCGAAACCTGGAGGCTGAAAATCAGCTTCCAGGCTCGATGGTCTCCTTACTGCTTGCCAGCTTTGTCCGACCAGGATGGTGGCGCGCCGACCATCGTTCCAACCATTCCGCCAATGCCCGGTGCCCGCCCGAAGGCTTCGCAGGCGGCATTCTTGGGTGCGCCGCCCAGTCCCGATTTCAGCTTTTGCCCTGATGGCAAGGATAGGTTGATGCCGGAGGGTTTCTGGCCTTTTTGCAGCATCTGCGAAAACTCACCGGCAAAGGACGAGGCCAGACCATAGGCATCGCCGACTTCGGAGACGCGAGGGCCATTGGTTATCGAGTTTGCACCCCTGGACCAGACGATTGCCGCCACTTGTGTTCCCTGCGGGGTAAGCGCTTCGGCTTCCACCGCAAGGCCGCCAAGACCGATGGGAAGACGGGGAATACCGACCGGCAGGACGGCGGATGTTCCAAGCGTTGTCACCTTGGAAACACCAGCGGCAATCTTGCCGGTCGGAACGATGTCGGTAATCTCCGCTTGCACGGTCAAATCGGCAGGCTCTCCGGGGCGAACCACAAGAAACCTGTCGCTGAGATCGATGCACAATGCCCGATCCAGCGCGTTGGAAACCAGCCGGTCACTGCCTGATTCATGGAGCTTCGAGCGCGCCTGCGGTGATAATTTCGTCGGTGAAATGGCGATCGAGCGGGCTGTCAGCAGCGATTGTTGATCCAAAAATACCCGTGACTTAGCGATTTTGCCCTCGACCGGCCCTAGCTTTTCATAGGATTTGAGAGAGCCCGATTGCGTCAATGGAACCGAGCCGCAACCGGAAAGACCGAGAACCAATGCCAAGGGAAAAATCGCCGAAAAGCGAGAGCGGTTTTCCAGTCTCATCTCGCGATTGGCAAATGCACACGCACGCATATACGTCATAAAATAACGACCTCTTCTTCAAGCCTTGGCACATATGTCGTGATCGATTCGCAAATCCAGAAAGATGTCGAAGCCAGGGGCAATGGCTCCTTCTATAGAAATCGATTCAAGGCAATTTCGGGGTGTTTCGCGTGGCAACCACGAATATAATTATCCTAAATAAAAGTTTTTATTTAAAGCCATATCGGCACATCCAAGGTGCTGCTTAAATCTCCTCCCACAAGCCATCATACGCCTTATAAAGCGCATGATGGCTCTCCCAGTCTCTCAATCTACAGTCCGTTCATGCATCCAGCATTTCGCGAACGGCGATGGCCAATTGCTTGAGGGAGAAGGGTTTCGGCAGGAAGCCGAATTTGGCATCTGCAGGCAGGTTTCGCGCAAAAGCATCCTCGGCATAACCAGAAACGAAGATGAATTTCATATCCGGATAGGTCTTGCGCAATTCCTTCAACAACGATGGGCCATCCATTTCCGGCATCACCACGTCGGATACGACAATATCGACCTTGCCTTCCAGTTCCTCCATGATTTCCAGCGCTTCGACGCCGGAGCAGGCCTCGTGGACCGTATAGCCTCTGGTTTCCAGCATGCGCTTGCCGCCGCGCCGCACGGCGTCCTCGTCCTCTACCAGCAGAACCACGGCGGATTTGCCTGTCAGGTCGTCCGGTTCCTTGGAGTTTTCGGATTCGGACGCAGCCAGAACCCGGCCATTGCCCTGCTGGGCTTGCGCGCCCGGTGCAAGGGTCGCATCAATGACAACAGGCTCAACAATATGGCGCGGCAGGAAAATCCGGAATGCCGTGCCTTCGCCAACCTCCGACTCCAGGTAGATATAGCCGCCGGACTGTTTGACGATACCATAGACCATGGCAAGTCCTAGCCCGGTCCCCTTACCCACATCCTTGGTGGTAAAGAAGGGTTCGAAGATCTTGTCGATGATCTCAGGGGCGATACCAGTGCCCCTGTCGGCCACTTCGATCAGCACAAAATCCTCATGCGGCAGGCCGCGATGATTATAGGCGGCCGCTTCGACACCGGTGACATTGCGGGTGCTGATGGTGATATTGCCGCCTTGCGGCATGGCATCGCGGGCATTGACGCAGAGATTGATCAGCACCTGTTCGAATTGAGAAAGATCCGCCTTGACCGGCCAGAGATCCCGTCCGTAATCCACATGCAGCTTGACATTGGTGCCTGAGATCAGCCGGTCGACCAGCATACGCAGGTCGCCGATCACATCGGTCAGGTTTAGAACCGTTGGGCGCATGGTCTGCTTGCGTGAGAAAGCCAGCAATTGGCGTACCAGAACAGCGGCGCGATTGGCATTGCGCTTGATTTCCATCAGGTCGGCAAAGCTCGAATCCGAAGGCCGCGCCTGGAGCAGCAGATGGTCGGAAGACAGAAGAATGGCCGTCAGAACATTGTTGAAATCGTGGGCGATGCCCCCGGCCAGCGTGCCGACGGCATTCATCTTCTGCGTCTGGGCCATCTGGGTTTCCAGAGCCTTCTGGTCGGTGACGTCAACCGCATAGACAATGGCCGCCTCTTCCGGCGCTTCGTCGCTCTGATCGATGACCGCGTTCACGTAGAACCGAAAATGGCGCATGTCATCCAGGGGATGGCGCGAATCAATCGGTGCGATGTCTACCTGCCGGTCGCGCGCCTGCGACAACGCCTCGGCGAATACCGGACGCTCATTATCATGCAGGACCGCATCCAGCCGGATCTTGCGGTCGATATCGTCGCGAGAAACGACATCCGAAAAGAATTTCAGGAACGGCGCATTGGTGCGCAGGATGCGCCCCTGCCCGTCCACCGAGGCAATTGCCATCGGCGTATTATTGAAAAACCGGGTGAAGCGCATGGAGGCAGAGGAATCCGAACGGTCACCGGCAATGACCTCCTGACGGGCCAGCACGATCGTCCGGCTCTCCCCCGGCGCGCCATCGCGGGCCGAACGAACCCTATGGACAAGGCGGGCTGGAAAACTGCGGCCATCGGCACGGCGCAGGTCAAGATCGAGCGTTGCGGTCTTCGACAGGCCGGGTTCGGCCTGTACCGACTGGATCAGCGCCATGCCCTCGCCTGCAACAAGGTCCTTGAGATAGATGGCGCCTGGCGAAAATTGCGTGAGATCGATGCCGAGCCATTCCGAAAGGGTGGCGTTCAGATAGAAGATCTCGCCCTTGCGACCAGCCGAAAAGAAGCCGGCTGGCGCATGATCGAGGTAATCGATCGCGTTCTGTAATTCCTTGAAAAACCGCTCCTGGTCATCACGGTCGGCGGTAATGTCGGCAATCTGCCATATCTGAAGGCCTTTGTGTGGCCCCTTCTCCACCAGACGGCGAGCCCGCAACCGGTACCAATGCGCGCCGGAACCATTGCCGGAAAACGGTCCGAGCGGTTTTAGCAGCCGAAACTCCTCCTGCCCGTCCCGGTCTTCGCGCAAGCCATTGATCAGCCGGTAAAGCGCTTCACCAGCCTCACGATGGCGAGACAACAGCGCTTCCAGAGTCTGTACGTCTGTCGCCCGGCGCGCGCCGGTCATCCGGCCATAGGCGGCATTGGCATAAATAATGTGCCCACGCGGATCGGTGACCAGCGTTCCCTCGCTCTGGCTGTCGAGGAAGGCGCGGCCAAGACCGTCCGAGGGCGTTTGCGGCATGACTTCGATAAACCCGATGATCGCCGAGACCAGGAAAAAAATACCGACAATGGCCAGGACGCCCAGCACACCCAGCACGATCTGGTTGTCCAGCGAGTTCTTGAAAACCACGAAGGCGGCGGCGGCGGCCAGCAGAACAAAGGCCAGGATGACGATGCGAAACGCGGCCCCGCTACTCGGCCTGCGATCCACCAGCGGGCCTACGCTTTCGTCTGTGTGCTGCTGGTTTGTCATTCGGTCCTCATCTCGGCGTTCATTTGCCTTGTTATTCGGCGCCTTGTCACCCGGCACCTTATCCATCCGGTGCTTTGTATCCGGCAGCATTGCCACCACGATAGCCGGTCTCGCACGGCCTGTCCCGTCGCCATTGCCGGGAATCACGGTTAGCAACATCTTTACCAACTTGAATGGGCAGCAAAAAGCGCAGCAAGGCCACCATTGCCAGCCATTCACAGCCAATCCCACACTCTCAGGTGCAATCTGGCGCAGATCTTCGGCACCTTACCCCTTCACTTCGTGGGCAATCGCAATAAATAGGCAGGGAATAAATGCCGGAGCTTGCTTGGCCATGGTGCGATGCGCCATATAGAGCCCGCATAGCTTTGCCTCTTTTTCAAAGGCAAAGTCGAAAATAGCGTTGAATGACCACCGATACTCGGACGGAGACAGCCACCATGATGGACGATATTCTCAACGCCTATGGCAGCCGCTTCCTGATCGCCGCCGGTGGGGTGTTTCTCGCCCTCGCCGTGCTGGTCGTGATATTGTGGATCCTCAAAAACCGGGCGCCGTCGCCATTCGTGCGCGGTGGGCGCAATCGCCAACCACGCTTGCAGGTGCTGGATGCCGCCGCCGTGGATGCTCGCCGCCGACTGGTGTTGATTCGCCGCGACAATATCGAGCATCTCATCCTGATCGGCGGCCCGACTGATATCGTGGTCGAAAGCGGCATTGGCGAGCCTAAGGCCTATCTGGCCGGGGAGCTTGCCGCCAATGAGGCACTTGCCAGGAACCAGGAGCTCCTCAAGGCTCAGGAATTGGCTGCTCTTGCCTCCCGCCAAGCCAAGCAAACCGAACCGGCGACGCAAGCCGCGTTGCAGACACCGCCCTCACGACTGGAAACCCAACCGACACGGCAGGAGCCGCGTCCGCAACCAGTCTCTGCACAGCCTCAGAAGCCAGTTGCGAGACCGGTTGCGGCGGCTCCGACTCAGGAGACCCTATCCACAGCCGTCCAGGCAATGCCCGCACCGCCTGCCCCGCAGCCTGCTGGGCAAAAACCTGTGCAGGCCCCCGCCGCGCTAAAGCCCACACCTGACGACAATATCCAGCGTCCACAGAGCGTTGAACGCCCGCCGCAACCCGCCGCACCCCAGATTACGCCAGAGCAGGCTCAGACACCGCAGGCTCAATCAACAAAGGCTCCAGTCACTCAGGCGGTAGCGCAGGCCGAGAACCGGCAAGCAGCCCCGGAACCTGTGTCTACGGTGGCAGCCCCGGAAATTCCGATGGCGTCAAATGTCAGAGCCGAGCCGCGGTCAACCGAGACCATCAACGCCGAGCCTGTGACCGGTGTTTCGTCGCCGCGACATTCTGCGGCGCCGGTTATCAGCCCGCCATCGGGCGCTGGTCGCAACGAGGCACCAGCTGACACCGCACCGGACGTTGAGCCGCCCATGATGGCGAGCAAGCCCGCCGACGTGTCGATGCCAGTTTCCGAGCCTCGGGTTGCTCCCGCGACGACATCCCCTCAGGAGGCCAGCGTGTTGCTGGATGCTGCGCGCGAACGGGTATTGAAAGCACGGGTCGAACCTTTTTCCGCAGATCGCTACAAGAGGCCGACCCCGCCCGACGAGATCGACCTGTCACCTGAGCCTAATGCCGAGAAAACCCCGCAGGAAGATTCCGGGCCGGACCTCGACACTCTGAAAAGTGAATTTGAAAAGATCCTCGACGGCGAAATTCTGACCCAGCCAGCGGCGCGTCCAAAACCAACCGTTGAACCACCGGTTGCCCGCGCCATTGCGCCTCTCAGAATGCCGCCCGGTGCCAATCCTCAAGCCACCGTGACATCCGACCCCGCACCGAAGGAAGGCAATTTGCAGGACGAAATCGCCCGGATTTTCGGTGAAATGGGCGCTCCGCGCAAGAATTAGGGTTCGCCTTAGGGAAAAGGGAACCCAACTTCGCTGAAAAACTGCATCTAAGGCAACCGCCCGTCATCTGGCTGCATTGATGGGAACGATTCAATAACAATCGATTCCTTTGCTGTGTGCCTCATAGAAGGCATCGGCGCTCGGGCAATCTCACGTAAGGCTTTTTTTTAACTCGACTATGATCTGGAAAATCTTCAACAGACCACCGAAACGGAAGAGGCTATTCTAGCAAACAGCCGCATAGGCGGACATAACGGGTTTTAATGCACCGTCTTACGCCACAGAATGCCTACGCCTTGGCCATGCCTCTCAGCACAGCACCGCACGCAGAACCTCTGCGCGCGTTTCCCTCTGAAAGCTGGGCTGACTATTTTTGGTCTATTCGTCTCGATAGACTTTTTCGCGTCGCTCGTGGCGTTCCTGCGCTTCGATCGACAGGGTCGCGATCGGGCGGGCGTCGAGGCGCTTCAAGCCAATTGGCTCACCGGTTTCCTCGCAATAGCCATAGGTGCCATCGTCGATCCGTTGCAACGCAGCATCAATCTTGGAGATCAGCTTGCGCTGCCGGTCACGCGCTCGAAGCTCGATTGCGCGGTCGGTTTCCGAAGATGCCCGGTCTGCAAGGTCAGGGTGATTGGCACTCTCTTCCGCGAGATGGCCGAGGGTTTCCCTTGCCTCCCGCAGGATGTCGTTTTTCCAAGCGATCAACTTGGCGCGAAAATAAGCTCGCTGGTTCGCGTTCATGAACTCGTCGTCATCCGAGAGCACATAGTCGCTAAGATTGATCTTCTCACTCAACGCGATTCTCCTGAAGAACATCTCAATGGCGGACGTATATACTTTGAAAAGGTCGCATTCAAGCCTTACTCAAGGCTTTCCTTGATTTTTAAATCTGTTACAAAAATCAGCTAAAGGACTATTTTTTCATCGTTTTTCCTTCGTGTGGCTTATTTGTCGCAGAACCCCTTGACAAAGGTTTACACCCAGCGCCTCCAGCCTGGTCACATACCTCTTCCAGCCGCTACAACCCATCCTGTTGACGCCGCATGAACTGGCGGGATAGGTAAGGCTTCGATCCAACGGACACCATCTGCATGACCGTCACTGTCTCCAAACCTTTCCGGGTCTATCTCATGCGGCATGCCGCCGCCGATTGGCCTGGGGCCGGGCAAAAGGATTTCGACAGGCCCTTGAGCAATACGGGTTACGCTCATGCCGAGATGATAACCGGCATGGCTGCGGACAAAGGTTACCGCCCCGATCTGGTGATCTGTTCGACAGCTGTCAGATGTCGTCAGACAGCGGATGCCGTGCGCCGCAGCATGTGCGCAGAGGATGTGGAAATCCGCTATATCGATGCGCTTTATAACGGTGGCGCCGAGACCTATCTGGAAATCCTGCACTCCTCTTCCCCGCAGGGGTCGATCATGCTGATCGGCCATAATCCGGCAATCGAAGAGTGTCTGCATGTGCTGATCGGCGAACAGGCTTTGGCCAGCACCATTCCGCAGGGCTACCCGGCGGGCGGACTGGCGATTATCGACGCAGCAGACACCCCCAGCCGATGGCAGCTTGTGGATTTTCTTCAGCCCTGAGGGGTCGGCTACCAAAAGCGTATGTGGCAAAGGCGCACGTAGCAAGGACGCGCAAGCGGTCATGACGCAATGGTCTTAGGCTTAAGTCTTCAATCCACTGGGCCGTCATCCGCTGGGCCTTCAATCCGCTGGCGCGCACCCTATATGCAGGCAAACAACAGGACCATTGCCCAGTGCCGCCATCCATGACCAGCTTTACCGATGAGACCCGCATCGCGCTCGACAATCTTGCCGACCGGGCCTCGAACCTGCTGTATCCAACGATCCGTCTCGGGGTCACGGGCCTGTCGCGGGCCGGCAAAACCGTCTTTATCTCCTCGCTGGTCCATAACCTGCTGAATGGCGGCCGCCTGCCCTTGTTCGAGCCGCTGCAATCAGGCCGTATTTCCCGCGTCACCTTGGAACCGCAGCCGGATGATGCCGTGCCGCGCTTTCAATACGAAGACCATATTCGCGCGCTGGTCCGCGATCGGGTCTGGCCGGGCTCTACCCGGGCCATTTCTGAACTGCGGCTGGTGGTGGAGTATCAGAGCGCCAGCAGCTGGGGCCGGATATTTTCCTCCGGCAAGCTCGCCATCGACATCGTCGATTATCCCGGCGAGTGGCTGCTGGATCTGCCGCTTCTCGCTCAGGATTATGAGACCTTCAGCCGCAACACCGTGGAACTGGCCCAGACAGGCATCCGCAAGGAATTGTCGGCGCGTTGGCTGGGATTGGCAAGCCGGGTCGATCCGGATGCGCCCGCCGATGAAACCACCGCCCGCCAATTGGCGGAGGCTTTCGCCGATTATCTGAAAGCCTGCAAGGCCGACGAGCGGTCACTTTCGACGCTACCGCCTGGCCGATTTCTGATGCCGGGCGATCTTGACGGGTCGCCAGCGCTGACCTTTGCGCCGCTGGCGTTGAAGCCCGACACCAAGATCGTCAGGGGTTCGCTGCGCGCCATGATGGAGCGTCGCTACGAATCCTATAAAAGCGTGGTGGTCAAACCGTTCTTCCGTGAACATTTTGCCCGTCTCGACCGCCAGATCGTGCTGGTCGACGCGCTCCAGGCCATCAATCGCGGACCGGAAGCAGTGCAGGATCTGGAGCGGGCGCTGGCCGATGTGCTGACCTGCTTTCGCCCCGGCAGTTCCAGCTGGCTGCGGGGCCTGCTTGGACGGCGGATCGACAAGGTTTTGGTGGCCGCCACCAAGGCCGATCATTTGCATCACGAAAGCCACGAGCAATTACAGGCCGTCACCAGACGGCTGGTGGATGGGGCGATCACCTCCATCGGCATGACGGGCGCGGGCATTGAGGTGGTTGCCCTCGCCTCGGTGCGGGCAACGCGGGAAGCGACCGTCAAGCAGGATGGTCATCTGCTGCCAGTCGTTGTCGGCACGCCCATGCAGGGCGAAACCATCGGCAACGAGCGCTTCGATGGCAACCGCAAGACAGCGGTCTTTCCAGGCGACCTGCCGGATAATATCGAAAGCCTGTTTCAAACGCCAAAATCCGGAAAAGACACCGGGCCGGATCTCAACATTATCAGATTTCGCCCGCCGGAACTGGACGAAACTGGCGGCGGCATAAAGCTGTCCATTCCACACATCAGGCTCGACCGCGCCCTGCAATTTCTCCTCGGAGACCGTCTGGCATGAGCAAGACACCAGAAGATCAACGCCCGATGCCACGCCGGCCTGCGGCCTTTTCGCTTGAGGAGCCATCTTCCTCCCCTGCCCGCCCGCCTTTTGTCGAGGCCCCAGAGCAGCAAAAGCGCGCGCCAAAAAGCTTCGATGCCAATGTGACGATCACGCCCGATGCTGAGGACCCGTTCCTGGCAGGTTTGAGCGAAGACGACGCCATCGTCCCGATTGCAAGACCCGCCAAGCGCCGCTTTTCCTTCGGCAAGCTGGCCGGTGCGGCATTCGGCGCGCTTGCTTCCTTTGCAATCGGTCTCTGGATCGACGATCTGATCCGTGATCTTTTCACCCGCGCCGATTGGCTTGGTTATACCGCACTGACCCTGCTGGGCATCGGCCTATTGGCGCTGACAGTCGTGGTAATCCGGGAGCTGGCTGGCATTTACCGGCTGAATGCCGTGCAGACCATCAAACAGCGTGCCAGCGCACTTTCCTTGCAGGGAACAGCCAGCGAAGCGCGCAAACTGGTCAAGGAGGTCGAGGATCTGACCCAGCACCGGGCAGAAACCGCCAGAGGCCGGAGCGTGCTGAAAGCTGCCGAAAACGACATTATCGATGCACCGCATCTGATTGCCTTGGCCGAACGAGAATTGCTGGCACCTCTGGATGCCAAAGCGCGCGGCCTGATTATCAATGCCTCAAAGCGGGTTTCTGTGGTCACCGCCGTCAGCCCGCGCGCCCTTGTCGACCTTGCCTATGTGCTGTTTGAAGTGGTGCGTCTGGTACGCGCCATGGCGGACCTTTACGGAGGCCGCCCCGGCTCCATCGGCATGTTACGGCTCTTGCGCGATGTCTTTGCTCATCTGGCCGTGACCGGATCGATTGCCATTGGCGATGGCCTTGCCCAACAAGTTCTGGGTCACGGCCTTGCCTCACGGCTATCGGCACGGCTTGGCGAAGGGGTGATCAACGGGCTGATGACGGCGAGAATCGGTATTGCCGCCATGGACCTCTGCCGACCCCTGGAGTTCAAAGCGTTAAGACGTCCAGGCATTGGAGACTTTATGCCAGCGCTGAAACCAGCCATCAATCCCAGCGACAAGGCATTGTAAAACTTACAAATTCAGAAAAACCTTCTTCAAGACATCTCTTGTGGGACAAAGGGCGCAAACCGCATCGAGACCGCGGCAACTAAGGAAATATTAACCATCCTGGCATTATAAATCAGCAACCAAGTGTTCGTCGATTACGCCAAGGAAAGCCGATGCCGCACCGTTTCTCTTTGCTACTCGGCAGTTTTGCCGTTGCCTGCGCCATTGCCCTTCCGGCAGGCGTTGCTGATGCCGCCCCGAAGGATCGCCAGTTCTTCGAATCCGTTTCCGGTGCCTGGAGCGGACCCGGCGAAATCGTCGCTGGAAAGTATAAGGGTACAAAATTCAACTGCAATCTGACGGGTGAGCCTGTCGAAGGTGCAGAGGCTGGCATCAAGTTGGGCGGGACGTGCCGGGTCGGCGTGTTTTCTCAGCCGATGAATGCGGTGATCTCAATGAAGGGCGGCGCCTATAGCGGCCAGTTCCTCGACGGCGCCGAAGGCAAGGGCCTCGACATCATCTCCGGCCAGGTGAATGGCGATAAGGTGGTCATGGGCATCAACCGCGCCAAGCTGAACGGCGCCATGGTCGCCAGCATCGAAGACGAAAAAGCCATGAACGTCACCATTTCCGTCAAGGTCGAAGACCGGATGATCCCGGTCATTGGTTTGCGGCTCAACCGCCAGGTTGACCAGTTGGCCGTCGGCTCAATCAAGAAATAAACCGACTTTCAATGGCGGTAACAGTTTTGGAACCCGGCATCGAGAGATTGCCGGGTTTTTAGTTATGGAAAAATAGACATTCACCTTCGAGGACGTTTTAGCTGCTTCATAAAAAGGCGTGGGAGACTTGGTCACCCTCGCCCCGCCTTTACCCTTACCACGTCTTGAAATGTCTATTCCTTGCCGATGGACGGACTGTAAACCATCAGGCTGAGGATTTCGAACAGCACCTGGGCACCCGCCTGGGCAGTATTGGTCGTCGCGTCATATTGTGGCGCGACTTCCACCACATCGCCACCGACAAGGTTGATGCCTTTCAGACCGCGCAGCAATTCCAGCACCTCGCGCGTGGTCAAGCCGCCAACCTCGGGCGTGCCGGTTCCCGGCGCAAAAGCCGGATCGAGACTGTCGATATCAAAAGACAGATAGGTCGGACCATCCCCGACCACCTGCAAAGCCTTGGCGATCACCGCTGGAATGCCAAGCGCTGAAATCTCCTCGGCATGAATAACCGTCATGCCGCTTTCATAGCTGAATTCCCAGAGATATTCGGCCGGTCCGCGAATGCCGATCTGCACCGTGCGCGTCGGGTCCAATACGCCGTCCAGCACCGCATTGCGAAACGGACCGCCATGGTGAAACTTGGTCTGATCGAACAGGCCACTGGTATCGCAATGAGCATCGATATGAATAAGCCCGACAGGTCGGTCTTTTCCAACGGCCTTCAGGATCGGATGGGTGATTGAGTGATCGCCACCGACACTGAGCGGCACCACTCCTTGCGCCACCATCTGGCCAATACGGTTTTCAATATCGACATGGCTCTGTTCCAGCCGATAGCGGCTGGCAAACGGCACGTCACCGACATCCGCCACCTTCAACTCATGTACAGGCGCGCAATCCAGCACATGGTTATACGGCCCGATCCGCTCGATGGTGCGCAGTGCCCGTGGCCCGAAGCGGGAACCAGGGCGGTTGGTGACGCCAAGGTCCATCGGCACACCGATGATCCCCACGTCCAGACCGCCGAAATCCGGATTCTCCGCTTCGACCTGTCGATAGGGAGCCGATAGAAATGTCGGAATGCCCGAATAAGGAGCAAGCCTCGTCCCCTTGCTGTCAAAGATTTTTTCAGCCACCCGCTTGAAGCGTGGATCAAACACTTCTCCGCCGGTCTCGCCGCCGTATTTACGCCGCAGCGCGTCGAGCTTTTCATTGTCGAAGGCCATAGCCGTCACCTTTTCCAGACAGGGTTCAACCAGCCATCGTAAATGTCCTCAACCGGTCCGGCAATGTCGCTATGGTCGGGCAATCGACATTGGCGAAGGCAAGCCGCAGATAGCCCTCCTGCCGCGACCCGAAAAATCCGCCGGGAACCGCCAGAATGCCTGCTCGCCGCGCCAGTTGCTGCGCGACATCAATGGAGGCCGCCTGTCCGAACGGATGGCGGGCAAAGGCGAAATAAGCGCCGATCGATGCCAAATGCCATTGCGGCAGAAGGTCGAAGGCCTGACGCAGCGCCACGGCACGCCGGGCGATCTCGGCGGCGTTGTCCGCCCGCCAGCCATCCAGAACCGGCAAAGCCTTGGCAAGCGCGATCTGGGCAGCGCGCGGCGCGCAGATCTGCAAATTATCCATAATCTTGGCAATTTGCTCCACCACAGGTGCGCCAGCGCAAATCGCCGCCAGGCGGTGACCGGGGATGGCGAAGGATTTCGAAAAACTGTAAATCTGGATCAGACCCTCCGGCCAATCCGGCTGCGAAAACAGGTCATGCGGCCTGCCGAATCCAGGATCGAGAAAATCGCGGTAGGTTTCATCGACAATCAGCCAGACGCCATGGGCGCGGCAGAGCCGGTAGAGATCGGCGAGCAATTCCTTCGGATAGACCGCACCGGTCGGATTGTTGGGCGTTACCAGCGCCAACGCCTTGATGCCGCTTTTCACCACCTGTTCGGCCCGGTCGAGATCCGGCAGGAAACCGTTATCGCTGTCGCAGGGCAAGGCAACCGTTTCAATGCCCAGCATGGCGAGCGTCGTATCATGGTTGAAATAGAAGGGATCGGTCAGCGCGATCCGCTCACCTGCTCCCGCCAGCGCCATGGCAGCACAGATGAAAGCCTGGTTTGCACCGGCGGTGATGTGAATCTGCTCCGGCGTAAAACCTGCACCATAAAGCTCGGACAGATGCGTGCAGTAGGCCTGCCTGAGCACCAACTCCCCCTCGATTGCCCCATAGCCGCAGGCCTCTGCGGACCCCGCCGCCTGTGCGAGCCAGGCCAGCAGATCGGCATGCGGTGGATGGCCGGGCGCTGCCTGCGACAGATCGATCAACGGTCCAGCCGCTCCATCATAAGCGCGTCCCCAACCGAAAACCGAGGGAATAGGCGGCGTCGCGAGCCGGGCGACGCGCGGATTGAAGGAGGCAAGAGACATGGGAAGATCCATATTGGCGGGAGGAACATGAAATATATAGGCTGTCCCGACCGGTTGGCGCAATCACTGAGCCACCGGACCTGGATGTTCTTCCACAGAGACCCCGGAAATCGCCATCTGCTATATATATCAGTCTGATAACACCATTTCCGGATTCGTTTTATGAACGGTCCGATCCTTTCGCGGATTCCTCTCGTCCAGTAGGAGCCCCTAAAAGACCCACTTTTTTAAGGGGATTTTTTGTGTGCAGCGCAATGCGGGATAACCAAACAGTTAGAATGCTCTGCTATCATTGTCGTCATTGGCATACGCAATTGCGTTGCGAGACAAGCCAGGCAACGGTCAAGGCAGGCCGGTAGCAAACAGGAAGAACGGATATGTACCAGTATGATCTCGTGGTAATCGGCAGCGGTCCCGCAGGACGCCGGGCTGCCATTCAGGCCGCCAAGCTTTCCAAGAAGGTCCTGGTCATTGAGCGCGGCGGTCATGTCGGCGGGGTCTCCGTCCATACCGGCACCATCCCTTCCAAAACGCTGCGTGAAACGGCTCTCAACCTGACCGGCTGGCGCGAGCGCGGGTTTTATGGCCGCTCCTACCGCGTCAAGCAGGAAATCAGCGCCGATGACCTTCGCCGCCGGTTGCTGATTACCCTCGACCATGAAGTCGATGTGCTGGAACACCAGTTTTCCCGCAACCGAGTGCATCAGTTGCGCGGGCATGCCATCTTCCTTGATGCTCATACGCTTGAGGTCACCAAGGAAGACGGCGAAGTGCAGCGGGTCAGCGCCAATGCAATCCTGCTGGCAGTCGGCACCCGCCCGCACCGGCCTGCCCATATCGCCTTCGATGGCGTCAGCATTCTCGACAGCGATGATATCGTTCATATCAAGGACGTGCCGCGTTCCATGGTGGTGATCGGCGCGGGCGTTATCGGCATCGAATATGCGACGATCTTCAGCGCTCTGGATACCCAGGTGACAGTGGTTGAACCGCGCGACAGCATGCTGGATTTCATCGACAAGGAAATCGTCGAGGACTTTTCCTACCAGCTCCGTGACCGCAATATGAAGCTGATCTTCGGACAATCGGCGGAAAAGGTCGAAAAGGAAGATGGCAAATGTCGGGTGACGCTGAAGAATGGCCGGGTGCTGAATTCCGAAATGGTGCTGTTTGCCGCAGGCCGCGTCGGCGCCACCGATACGCTGAACCTTGCAGCCTGCGGGCTGGAGGCTGATAACCGTGGCCGGTTGAAGGTCAATCCGGAGACGTTCCAGACCGATGTTCCCAATATCTATGCCGCGGGTGACGTGGTCGGCTTTCCAAGCCTGGCCTCCACATCGATGGAACAGGGCCGCATCGCCGCCCGCCATGCGGTTGGCGCGCCCTCGGGTGAGCCACCGCAATATTTCCCCTACGGCATTTATGCCGTGCCGGAGATTTCCACCTGTGGACTGACCGAGGAAGAGGTCAAGCAACGCGCCATTCCCTACGAATGCGGCATCGCCCATTTCCGCGAGACCTCGCGTGGCCATATCATGGGCCTCGATAGCGGCATGTTGAAAATGATCTTTTCGCTGAAAACCCGCCGCCTGCTTGGCGTTCATATCGTTGGCGAAGGCGCAACCGAACTGGTTCATATTGGCCAGGCCGTGCTGAACCTGAAGGGAACAGTGGAATATTTCGTCGAGAACACCTTCAATTACCCGACGCTGGCCGAAGCCTACAAGATCGCCGGACTAGACGCCTGGAACCGGATGGGAGAACTGAAGGTCGAAAAAACCGTGAAAAATGCGGCGCAATAGGCTCGAAAACCTGGCATTCGCCAGAGCTAACCCGCTGCGCACTTTTGCGGGAATAGTCTAGAAAACCAGGCTGGCGCCATCAGCGGGAATGTAGAGCCTTGCTCTCGCCTCTGGCGCTTGCCTCTGTGTGGCGGCGGCAAGATCGGCGCGACTGACGGTGGCGTGGTCGACGGCGTCGAGATGAGTCGCTATGACCATGGCTTGGGGCGCAAGGTGCAAGACCTCCATCACCATGGCGGCATCCATTACCAGCGGTCCACAGCCGTTCCATTCCGCACCGCAGGCGTGAACGACAATCACATCCGGGCGGTGATCGATAAGTCCCTGGCGCACCGCATCGCACAGGATGGTGTCACCAGCCCAGTAAAGCACCGGCTCCCCGGCGGCCCGCAGCAGGAAGCCGCTGACGTCTCCCATATCCGCCAGCACCTCAGGCGGCCCGTGCTGGCCATCTGTCGTTTCCAGGCACACGTCGCCAAGCTGCGTGCCACTCTCAAGCCCCATCACCCGCGAAAAGCTAAGGGCACGGATCGCCGCCACATCACGTGGGTGGCAGAACAACGCGATGTCAGGTGGCAATAACCGTATAGCAACATCGTCGAAATGATCGGAGTGAAGATGCGAAACCAGCACCGCGTCAATGCCATGAAGCACCTGCTCGACCGGGATTTGCAGATCGACCAGTGGCGAGGTCAAGGCCCCACGATAGCTTCGGCCCTGCCCCTTGGCTGCAAGCCAAGGGTCGATCAGCAGCGTTTGCCCGGCCATCTTTAACCGCAGCGTGGCACTGCGGATCAATTCTATCTGCATGCCGCTCTCCCAACCATGCGGATTTCTCAATAGCTTTCTATCAAAGACGGTTGATTCTCTGGAAGAGCTGGCCCTGTCGGGCGTCACCCCGCCTTTCAGAAAGACCGTCATCACCATAAAAAAAACCGCCCCGAAGGGCGGTTTTATCATTACCGAAGTCGCAGAAGGTACGCTTATTCAGCGTCGCCTTCGTCAGCAGCCTTCTTCTTCGCAGCAGCCTTTTTCTTCGGAGCGGCTTCTTCGCCTTCAGCGGAAGCGTCTTCAGCCTTGGCAGCCTTCTTCTTGGCGGACTTCTTGGCAGGCTTGGTGTCGTCGCCGTCTTCGTCTTCGGCCAGCAGTTCTTCCTTGGTCACGGTCTTGTCCGTAACATTGACCTCGGAGATCAGCTTATCCATGACCTTTTCTTCAAAGATCGGAGCACGCAGCGAAGCAGAAGCGCCGGGCGTGTTGCGGAAGAAGTCGATGATCTGCTTTTCCTGGCCCGGGAACTGCTGCAACTGGGCGTAAAGCGCGCGCTGCATTTCTTCCTCGGTCACATCGATAGCGGCCTTTTCACCGATTTCGGAAAGAACCAGGCCGAGACGAACGCGACGTTCAGCCAGGGCGCGGTATTCTTCGCGAGCGGCGTCTTCCGTGGTCTCTTCATCTTCGAAGGTCTTGCCGGACTGTTGCAGATCGGTGTTGATCTGGCGCCAGATATTGTCGAACTCGGCATCGACCAGGCGCGAAGGCGCCTCAAACTTGTACATCTCGTCCAGCTGATCAAGGATCTGACGCTTGATCTTCTGGCGGGTGACATTGCCGTACTGGCTTTCGATCTGGCCGCGGACGATTTCCTTCAGCTTGTCGACCGATTCCAGGCCGAGCTTGGTGGCCAGCTCGTCATTGATCTCGGTTTCAGCGGGAGCCGCAACTTCCTTGACGGTGATGTCGAAAGTGGCATCCTTGCCAGCCAGGTTTGCAGCCGGATATTCGGTCGGAAAGGTCACGTTGATGACCTTTTCGTCGCCAGCCTTCAGGCCAACGAGTTGCTCTTCAAAGCCGGGAATGAAGCGGTTGGAGCCGATGACCAGCTCTGCATCTTCGTCCTTGCCTCCGTCAAAGGGAACGCCATCGACCTTGCCCAGGTAATCCATGGTGACGCGGTCGCCATCAGCAGCAACACCGTCCTTGGTGGCGAAGGTCCGCGCGCTTTCGGCGATCTTCATGATCTGCTCGTTGACTTCGTCTTCCGACACTTCAACGACTTCGCGGACGATCTTGATGCCATCAACCGGCTTCAATTCGATAGCGGGAATGACTTCATAGGCAAGCGTGAATTCGAAATCGGCCTGCGCATTGAGGATCTTGTCGGCTTCTGCCTCGTCCTCGGTCATCGCCACTTCCGGCTGGGTCGCGGACTTTTCGCCACGTTCAGACAGGATAGCGGAGGGACGGTCGCGAACGATTTCGTTGACCAGTTCGGCCATGACCGACTTGCCATACATCTTCTTCAGGTGACCTGCCGGTACCTTGCCCGGACGGAAACCGTTGATGCGAACCTTGTCCTTGACGTCGGCAAGGCGCTCATTCATCTGCGCTTCCATGTCAGCGGCCGGAATGATGACCTTGAGTTCGCGCTTCAGCCCTTCAGCGAGCGTTTCGATAACCTGCATGTTCTAACCTTCGTGTCGTGGCAGCCATGCTCGGACAGCCATGTGTTTCGTTGGCGCCCGTGCCCGGACAGCCGGTTCTTATCGTCTGGGCTGCGAGGCAGCCGGTGGTTCTCCACAGTGCCATGCGTTTGATAAAACGCACAAGCAACGCTGTAATACTTTAAGTTCGCTGGATAATCCCTTGAACCGATATTGGTTCAAGGGATTATCCAGCCAACACGCTCTCCGCTGATCCAGAGGCGGCTGTGTGGCAAACATTCAGCATCTTGCCAGGCAAAGCAGCTCTAAAGGCCACGCGTGCAGGCCTCATCACATAGACCCTAACATACAAACAATGGGCCGGAATGCACGCATTCCCGCCCTCTGCCTTGCTGCCTTACGTTCTGGTGCGGGTAGAGAGACTTGAACTCCCACGCCTTGCGGCACCAGAACCTAAATCTGGCGTGTCTACCAATTTCACCATACCCGCGATCCATCAGAACGTCATGCACTTTGCATGACCCCGCCGGAGCGCGGTCTCTATAACACCCGTTTTTCAACACGCAAAGGAAAAATGACAGTGACATGTCCTCACCGTGAAATCGCACCCCGCGCAAGCATCGGTCAAAAATCCGGTTCGCGGTAAACTGGCTGGCCTGCAACGAACAATTGCCGGATCTGCGCCCGCCCCGCAGAAGACACCCGTATGGCGATTGAAACAGCACCTTGATTGCGCTGTGCCTCGATATCGCGGCCCTCACCTTCAGGAACATAGAATCGCTCGATCCCGTAATGCACGGTCAAACTGTCCCCGGGCGCGAGAGGCGATGGAAAGGAAATCGGCTCGCTTAACAGCACCACGCTTCCGGGCTTTGGCGGCATATCGGCGACCGATGCCTCTTCGACCGTGGCAAAGCCATCGGCCTGCGGCGTGACGCGCACATGCAGGCGAACATCCTCTCGGCGCGAGGGACGAGGACCGACGATCTTGTCCTCAGGAATGCGGGAAATCGGATAATTCAGCACGACATAATCGCCGCGTAGCAGATCGCGCGGATCGACGGCCTCAGTCCGCAACAGGACCTCCTGGCCGTTGCGCAAAATATTGGCCCGCTCGCCGATCTGGTAACCGATTGCCGCCGTTTGCAGGGCAGCCAGAAGAACAGCAGCGGAAGCCAGACGAAAAATATGATTGCGCTGCATCATGACCGCCCCCGTCCTTCAACCGCCATCGGACGCTTGCGCGTGCCCAGCAGCTTTTCCATCTGGCTGACGCCGAGGGCCAGCAAAGCGACAATCACACCGGCGATCAGGAAAAAGCCCGATGTGCCCAGCAAAGAATCAATCGTTGTAAAGGACAGATAGAGGATCTCGCCTGCGAAAATCAGATAGGCCAGCGCCCGCACCACGCCATCGTGACGCCCGCGAAGCACAAGGGCAACAATGGAGATACCAACCGCCGTGACGGCCACCAAAGCCAGCGACAAACCGTGATCATAATCTATATTGAGGATGAAAAGGCCCATTGCGGCCAACAGCAAGCCATGAAAACCGGCAATCTGCACGGACATATATCTAGCAAGCAGCGGCAGGGCCGACGCCGCGAATGCGGTAACACCTAGAGCGACATAGACCATTGCAAGGCCCGACTGCATGACCTCGGCATAGATCCATCCCAGCCAACCAAGAATCAGCAAACCGGATATATGCTGAACCCGGATGTTGCCGGTGAAAAGCGCCAGGCAGGTAACGAGCGCAGCCAGCAGGGGCGGCGTCCACACCGTCTCCGGCGTCCAGGAAAAGTCGAACTGGTCAAGGGTTGCTGCCGCCAAGCCCAGCGCCAGAACACCAACGAAAGCCGCCATCGCGCCGGAGCGAAACAGCACGCAGGACAGGCTCGCCATGCCAATCCAAAGATAAACCAGATCGAGAAGGTCGCCCGACAGGTGATACAGCTGGCCAACCAGCGACAGTGCTGCGCCGAAACTGGCCGCTCCCAGCACCAGAAGGGCATGGCCCGACGCCTGCCGCCCTTGAGCGAGGCAGAAGGCCGCACCGCCATGAAAGCCCCAGATCAGCAGAATCAGACAAGAAACCTTCACCAGGCGCGGAATGGCCTGCCAGTTGGCGGCCACAAGCAGCAGAATGGCAGCAGAGACCAGCACCGCCGACAACATGAGCAACACGCCGCCGATATTGAAATTGCCCGCCCGGCCGTCGTGATCCTCGATCATCGCCTCGGCGGCCTGTTTGCTGATCAGGCCCATATCGGTCCAGCGATCAAGATCTCTCTTCAGTTTCGCTCGATACATCATAACTCCGTCCGTAGCGGCAGCTCTTTATATAGGCGCATTTTCACCGATGTCGAAAACCCGTTTTGAGCTTCGCAGTCGCGAGAATGAACAGGTCGGCATGGGTGTTAGACGAGCGATCGTTAGTTCATGCATCAAACGCATAGCTCACATGACAATATCGCACTGCACAAAACCCATAAAAACGATTAGATAATTGCCAACAGCAGACGAGAACATCAGTGTTTACGGATGCAGGCAGCGCAAGCTGCAATTCAGTTTCGGTGCAGCATACTCCTCCTCCCAATGCGCGCCGAACGGGCTGACAACCCTCCTCCTCCCAGTTGTCGCCCATTTCAAATGACGCCCGCCGGATCTCCTCCCCCGGTGGGCGTTATTGTTTTCAGCCTCTTTTTCCCCACCATCCATGAACGATTGAAAGCGCTCAAACGCAGATTTTCAGCCGCCGGACCGGTTTGAGCCGAATTTGCTCGCAAAATAGACATTCCTTAATAAATCATTGAGGCGCCATGCATCCACGGCATAGGTGCTCCGCTGGAATGGCACTTCATAACTTATGCCGCAGCGCATATATTCTCTTCAACACATGAAGGGCTGGCCGATTTGCCAGCAAACGCTGAAAAGAGGCAAGACCATGAACATCACTCGCTCGCTGAACAACTGGCGCAAATATCGTCAGACCATTACTGAACTGGGCCGCATGTCGGACCGCGAATTGCACGACCTCGGCATTGGCCGCGACGACATCCGTCGCGTTGCCCGCCACGCCGTCAAGGCTGGCTGATCGACCGGTCAAGTGATCGTTTGAATTTACAATAAAGCGTCGAACATTCCCTTCAGGGTGTTCGGCGCTTTATTGTTTTATTCGGTAAAGATACGGGCTACGGCGCTGAAAAGCGGTTGCTCTTCCCATAAAACCTCGCAACGCGGGTTGGCGGAGAGTTTAGACTGGCTGCAAAGGCCGATGCGGAGAGCCGGGTCGCTCGACACTGATCCGATCACCCGGATGAACCACGCCCCCCTCGATGACCACAGCCATCACACCTGCCTTGCGGATCAGGCCACCGTCCGGGTCGCGGTCAAGCACCGCCTGCATCAGGCCCGGCTGAAAATCATTGATCTGTTTGCAGGGATTGCGAAGGCCGGTCACTTCGACCACGGCACCTGAGCCAAACTGCGGGCGGCTTCCTTGCGGCAGCGCCAGAAGATCAACTCCACGGGTGGTAATATTCTCGCCGAAATCGCCCGGCGTCACGCTAAACCCCTTATCCCCCAGCTCATCGAACAGCTCCGCGTGAATAAGATGAACCTGACGCAGATTCGGCTGGGTCGGATCCGCGGCAACCCGGGAGCGGTGCTGGACCGTGACGCCGAGATGAGCATCGCCTTCCACACCCAATCCTGCCAGAAGTACGATCTCGTCTCGCCCCTGCTTGCTGAACAGGTGAGCTTTCGAAAGGCTGCGCCTCAACCTTCATCATGTCAATTGCGCTCCCGCCTTAACTTTGCCCACCAGTCCAGCCGCTTGCGGATATCCCGCTCGAAACCACGTTCCGGCGGATCGTAAAAGGTCTGGCGGCCCATTTTCTCTGGAAAATAGTCTTGCCCGGAAAACGCATCGGGCTCGTCATGGTCATAGCGATAGCCGTCGCCATAGCCCTCGCCCTTCATCAGCTTGGTGGGGGCGTTGAGAATATGCTTGGGCGGCAGCAGCGAGCCATTTTCCTTGGCGGCGCGCATAGCGGATTTATAGGCGGTATAAACGGCGTTGGATTTCGGTGCGGTGGCGAGATAGACGCAGGCCTGCGCCAGCGCCAACTCCCCCTCCGGTGAGCCAAGATAATCATAGGCATCCTTGGCGGCATTGCAGACCACCAGCGCCTGCGGATCGGCGAGACCGATATCCTCCACGGCCATGCGGACAAGCCTGCGACCGAGATAAAGAGGGTCTTCCCCGGCATCGAACATCCGGCAGAGATAATAGAGTGCTGCATCCGGGTCCGAGCCGCGCACGGATTTATGCAGCGCCGAGATCAGATTGTAATGGCCGTCCTGTCCTTTGTCATAGACCGGCGCACGCCGCTGCACGATTCGTGTCAGCCCCTCGGTATCGAAGACCTCTCCCTCCCGCGCCGCCCGCCAGACTTCTTCGGCCAGCGTCAGCGCCGCTCGGCCATCGCCATCGGCCATACGAATCAGACTGGTACGGGCGGCCTCATCCAGCGGCAGGGGCTTTTCCTCAGTGGCTTCGGCCCGTTTTAGCAGCGTCTCAATACTGTCTTCGTCATGCGGCTTGAAGGTCAGCACGCGGGCGCGAGACAAAAGCGCGGCATTCAGTTCGAAAGACGGATTCTCGGTGGTGGCGCCCACCAGAATGACCGTGCCATCCTCCATGACCGGCAGGAAGCTATCCTGCTGCGCGCGGTTAAAGCGATGGATCTCATCGACAAACAGCAATGTCTGGCGACCGGACATGCGCCGGGCGCGGGCGCCCTCAAACACCCTTTTCAGATCCGCCACGCCGGAAAAAATCGCCGAAATCTGCTCGAAGGCTAGATCCGCCTCCCCCGACAGCAGCCGGGCAACGGTGGTCTTGCCAGTGCCGGGCGGCCCCCAAAAGATCATCGACCCCAGAGAGCCTGACGCAATCATCCGGGCCAGAACACCGTCCGGCCCGGTCAGATGATCTTGCCCCGTCACATCGGAGAGCGTTTTCGGCCTCAGCCGATCCGCCAGCGGCCGGCGGGCCGCCATGTCCTCATCCAGTTTTGGGGCAAACAGATCGCTCATCGAAACATCTGCCGAATCCGCTGGCCATTGCGATCGATCTCAATCCGCCAATAGGCAGGCGAGCTTTTGGCAATCTGCACCATGTCCCGCGACGAGGTAACCTCGGTACCGTTGATGGAGACGATGATATCGCCAAGCTGGAAGCCAAGCCGCTGCGCCACCGAGCCATCAGCAAGAGCCGTAATGGCGACGCCAGTCGTCTGGGTATTCAGTTTCAGCTCAAAGGCAAGGCGCGGCGACAGATTGCCGACCGTTGCTCCTTCAAACGGGCTATTGTTCTTGATCACCTGCTCGTCGCGCGGACGGGTTTCAGGTGCGCCAGCCAGCGTCAGGGTAATGTCCTTTGGCTTGCCGTTATCGATCACGTTCAAGGTGACCGACTTGCCAAGCCCAATGGTCGTCAGGCGATAGTTTAGGGCATCGGGATGCTCGACAATGACCCCATCAACCGCTGTAATGACCTGCCCGGCCTTGATGCCGGCCTTGTCCGCCGGACCGCCTTCCACCGTCTTGGTCACCAGCGCACCCAAAACCTGCTTCAGGCCCAATGCATCGGCGACATCTGATGTGACCGGCTCGAATGTGGCGCCAACGTAAGGCCGCTCGAACGAGGAGGCGCCCTTGTCTGCCGCCTCCAGGAACACCTTGACCAGATTGGCTGGAATGGCAAATCCAACACCGTTAGACCCACCGCCCTTGGAAAAGATCGCGGTATTCAGGCCGATCAGCTCGCCATTCATATTCATCAGCGCGCCGCCGGAATTGCCGGGATTGATCGATGCATCGGTCTGGATAAAGAAGCCGAAATCGCCTTCCGAGACCTGATTGCGTGCCAGACCGGAGACAATGCCGCTGGTCACTGTCTGACCAACACCGAAGGGATTACCGATTGCCAGCACCAGATCACCGACCTCGATCTTGTCCGAATCGGCGATTTTCAGCGTCGGCAGGCTTTCCTTGGCGTCGATTTTCAGGACGGCCAGATCCAGCCGCTCATCTTTCAAGACCACTTTCACCGGATATTCCCGGCCATCGGACAGCGCCACCTTGATATCGTCTGCCCCTGCGATGACGTGATTATTGGTCATCACCGTGCCATTCGCCTCAACGATCACCCCCGAGCCCAGCGAAGTCTGGCGTTCCGTGCGGTTGGGAAAACGCTGGCCGAAAAACTGCTGAAAAAACGGATCGCCGGCGAAAGGATTGACGCGGCTCTGGACGATCCGCTCAGCATAAACATTAACGACGGCCCCATGGGTCTGCTTGACCAGTGGGGCAAAGGACATTTGCATATCCGCGCGGCTTTGGGGCAGGCTTTTCGCGTCCTGCGCCAGCCCCGGTGAACCGGCCAGACATGCAAGGACCATCACGGCGGGAGACATCGATTTCAGGCCACGCATACGGGTTTCCTCTTCATTCTCCCAAAACTTGACGGTCAAGTCTTATGGGAGGTCTTGGCAAAGCAAAATAGGCTCTTGGGTGAAAATTGTGGCAAAGCATCGTCATTTCAAGCAGCGACGGTTCAGCGCAACGACAATAATGAAAACCGAGATGATCCAACCCACCAAAGCGGGGAACATTTCCTGGTGAAGCGCATTCTTGATAGCCTTGACGGCTGAAAGCCTGCCGCGTCGAATGACGGGAAAGCAATGATCATGAAAACCGCATCTGCCACCGCCTCGATTTTGTTTCTCAGCACTCTGGTGATTGCAGGCATGATGCCCCGCCACAGCACTGCCGCGAGCTTCGATTGCACCAAAACCGATCTGAAGGCCGATGAAAAAGCGATTTGCGACAATCGTGCCCTCAACGATCTCGACGTAAAGATGGTCACCACTTTCGAGCTGATATCCGGCCTGCTGCCAATGGGCAATCGCGGCGAATTGCAGGACCAGCAAACGGCCTGGCTGAAAACCCGCCAGTCCTGCAATGCAGATAATGACTGCATTGCCAAGGCCTATGATGCTCGGTTGAAGGCATTGAAGAGCGTTTACGACAAGATTGAACGACCGATTTAAGTTTATTTACGGGCAAGTTTCTTTGCGCGTTGGCAAGAACCGGGTGGTTTCAGTCCACCGTCCAGGCAAGTGTTTGGCGCATTCACGTCAAACAGGAGCTAGACAATGCAAACCATCCGCTTTGCCCCCATGCCATCCACCCTTGCCGAAGCCTACCGCGGAGGTGCGCCGGATGCCTATGGCTGCGTGCCGGAGCGCCGCATCTCGCCCGGTGGCAGTTATCAATGCCGCCATTGCCTGGCGTCAATTGCCGAAGGTGAGCCTTATCTGACCCTGGCCTATCGGCCTTTCCCGCATCTACAGCCCTATGCCGAAACAGGACCGATCTTTCTTCACGCCGAGGAATGCGCGGCTTACGATGATGGCGATACCTTGCCGCCCATCTTCGAAAGCCCTGATTATATTGTGCGTGGTTATGGCCATGATGACAGGATCGTCTATGGCACCGGGGCCGTTACCGAGACATCCCGAATTGCGGCGCGCGCGCAAGAGCTTCTCCAGGACGAAAAAATCGCCTATGTGCATGTCCGGTCGGCTCGCAACAACTGCTTTCAATGCAGGATCGAGCGGACCCCGGTGGGCGAAGACCTGTCGGAGGGATTGGAAACCGTCTAGGCACTGCAAGGAGACATGTCTTGAAAATTGGCGTCATCAATACCGGCGGCACGATCAGCTGCGTCGGAAATCCGCTGGCTCCGATGACCAGCACGCAATTCAAGGCAGCCTGCCAGTCCCATCTCGACCCGATCCTTAAGCAGAAGTTTACCGATCTGGTGCTGGACTATGTGACCGACCTCGCCTTTCCCGAGAGCGACAGCGGCATGTTGGACAGCACCAATCTGCAACCCTCCGACTGGTGCCTGATTGCCCGCCATATCCTGGAGCGCTACGACACGGTGGACGGCTGGATCGTGCTGCATGGCACCGACACGATGGATTACAGCGGCACGGCACTGGCCATGTTGCTGGCGCGTTTCAGTGCCGATGGCACCGTGCTGGCGCAACTCAACAAGCCGGTTATCCTCACCGGCTCGCAGGTGCCGCTGTTTCACTCCCCGACGCCGGGGGTGATTTCCGGCATGACGTTCAATAGTGACGCCTTTCAGAATGTCTGTGGTGCGGTCGCGGCTGCCCAGACGGGTCTTGCCGGTGTCAGTGTGTTTTTCGATAGCCAGTTGATGCGCGGCTCACGCGTAGTGAAAGCCGATGCCAGCCAGTTCCGTGGCTTTTCCAGCCCGAATTTCCCGGTTATCGGCCAGTATGGCATCACCCTCGGCCTCAATGCCGACCTTGCCCCACTGCCACCCGTATCCTCCGCTGTCAGCCTGGATGATGAAGCCGCAAGGGCAGAAACCCTGGCCCAATTGCAGGCCATCACCTCCAGCATAAACAAGGCCCCGGTCATCACTCTCGGGGCCTTTCCTGCCTGGTACGATGCCGCCCAAGGTAAGGCGCTGCTGGCCGATATGATCCGCGCCTGCGTGGCCCAGGGCATTGGCGGACTGGTGCTGCAAGCCTATGGCGCGGGCAATTTTCCAAGCGGCAATGCCCGGCAGCCGGACCAGGGCGCCATCTACAAGGCATTGGATGAGGCCAATCGGGCGGGCGTGGTTGTCGTCGATAACACCCAGGTTCTGCAGGGTGCTGTGGATTATAATACCTATGCCGCAGGGGCCTGGTTGCCCGCCATCGGCGCGTTGAACCCGGTGGATATGACCGTCATGGCCTCCCTCGCCAAGCTGACCGTGCTTCTGGCTGCCCGCGGCGCAAATGGTTGGTCACTGGACGATGTCAAATATCTGATGCAGATCCCGCTGGTTGGCGAGATGGCCGATATTTCCCGGCTGGACAGCCGCAGCAACGCTGTTCTGCTTCCCGGCCAATTGCTGTCCACGCTCAATGGCAGCGCCAGCCTGGTGAACGACCCGGTACACGGCCCGCAACTGCGCGATAGTTCAGGCAAGACGCTTTGGTCGATGCTGGGGTCAATGCTGAACGAAAATGAAAAAACCGCCCTGCCCGGCCGATTACAGATGCGCGACGATGGAAATCTGGTTTTCTATAACCGCAACAATCAGCCGCTGTGGCAGAGCAAGACCGGTGGCGAGCAAGGTGCCTCGTCGCAATTGCGACTTTCGCAGCCAGACGAAAACACGGTGTGTTTGAGCGTATATGATTACCACCGCCGCCAACCGCTCTGGAGCGAGAATTTTTTGCTCACGTCCGACCAGTAGGAAGGTCCGAAGATGTGAACCACATCCTCGCCAGAAAATTGGAATGCGAGCTGCAATTTTCACTAGCCGTTCGTATGACGTGGAGGGCGGCCTCGGTCGGCTCGGGGTAAGCTGAAATTTTAACGAGATCTTTTACCGTATTTACAACGGTCGCCTCTAAAATCGGAAATCAACCGAGAAAAAAGACTTTCACAATGCAAAACAACCTGAAAATGGATATTCGCACTGCACCCCGAAGCCGCTGCCGTATGGACAGTGCCGTGCGCTATATGCGCCAGGTTGCCGATTGCCGGATCATCGATATTTCCCGCTCAGGCTTGGCACTTGAACTCTATACAGCCTTCCACGCAGCGGCAGGCAGCACTGTGATGATCGAAAATGAAGAAATCGGTCTGCTGGAGGGCATGGTCCGCTGGAATCGCGGCGGGCGGCTGGGCATTCAGTTTCGCCAGAACAGCAATTCCATTGCCAAGGTCGCCGCTTACTTTCGCAACTTCCATCAGGACGTGCGCCCTGTCCTGAAGCGGTAGACTAAACCGCCCCCCCTTCCCGATGGATCGAATCAGAAAATGTCATCCGTCAATTTCTGGCGCGCTTGGTATTTCAGTTTAGCATCATCAACCTGTCATGATATGAAGGCAACTGGTTTGCGATGCTTACGCATCGACGATGACATTTGCCAGGAGCCTTCCCATGTCGCCACTCGCTCACTTGCGCCCCACCGACCTGCACCCTATTACGCGCCGCTCGCTGCTGGGTGGTTTCGCCGCCGCCGGTGCCTTGGTCGTGCTGCATCCATTCGCTGCCAATGCGGCTGCAAACCAGGCGCATCTGCGGCTGATGGAAACCACCGATATCCATGTCAACCTGATGCCCTACGACTATTATGCCGACAAGCCCAATGACACGATGGGCCTGACGCGCACGGCAAGCTTGATTGACGCCATCCGCGCCGAAGCCGGAAACTCCATGCTGATCGACAATGGCGACCTGCTGCAAGGCAGCCCAATGGGCGACTACATGGCCTACAAAAAGGGCATCAAGGCTGGCGACCAGCATCCGGTGATGAAGGCGATGAACACGCTGGGTTATGATTGCGGCACGCTTGGCAATCATGAATTCAATTACGGTCTCGACTTCATGTTCAACACGCTGGCGGCAGCGAAATATCCCATCGTCTGCGCCAACCTGACCAAGGGTCAGCTGGCCGCCGATCCGAAAAACGACGCGCTGTTCTTCAAGCCCTTCACCATCATCGAAAAGACCATTAAGGATGGCGCTGGCGCAGAAAGCGTCATCAAGGTCGGCTTTATCGGCTTCGTGCCGCCGCAGATCATGCTGTGGGATGCCAAGAACCTGGAAGGCAAGGCCCAGACCCGCGACATCGTCGAGGCCGCCCGCGCCTGGGTACCTGTGATGAAGGAGCAAGGCGCAGACATTATCATCGCGCTCTCCCATTCCGGCATCGATGGCAGCGGCCAGACTGACAAAATGGAAAATGCCTCACTCTATCTGGCAGGCGTTGAAGGCATTGATGCGATCTTCACCGGCCATCAACATCTGGTCTTCCCCGGGCCGAAAACCTGGGACGGCATCAAGGGCGCTGACCCCGTCAAGGGGACATTGATGGGCAAGCCCGCAGTGATGGCCGGTTTCTGGGGCTCGCACATGGGTCTGATCGACCTTCTCTTGGAAAAGGACGGCAAGAGCTGGAAAATCGTTGATTTTACCGCCGAAGCCCGGCCAATCTACCACCGCGACGATGCCAAGAAGATTATCGCCGATGTCAAGGACAAGCCGGAAGTGGCCGCCGCCATCAAGTCGGAGCATGAGGCGACGCTCGCTTACGTGCGCACCCCTGTTGGCAAGACCTCCGCACCGCTTTACTCCTATTTTGCCCTAGTGGCCGACGACCCCTCGGTGCAGATCGTGTCCAATGCCCAGACCTGGTATATCAAGGACATGCTGAAGGAGACGAAGTACAAGGATTATCCGGTACTGTCAGCCGCAGCGCCGTTCAAAGCTGGGGGCCGCGGTGGCGCCGATTACTATACCGATGTTCCCGCAGGCGATATCGCCATCAAGAATGTCTCGGATCTCTACCTCTATCCGAATACCGTGCAGGCGGTGCTGATAACAGGCGCGCAAGTCAAGAACTGGCTGGAAATGTCGGCTGGCATGTTCAACCAGATCAAGCCCGGCTCAAAAGACGCAGCACTGCTCAATCTCGACTTCCCATCCTACAATTACGATGTGATTGACGGCGTCACCTATGAGATCGACCTGTCGCAACCAGCGAAATATGACAAGGATGGCAAGCCGGTCAATCCGGAGGCAAACCGGATCAAGAACCTGAGCTTTAACGGCAAGCCGATCGATCCCGCCCAGCAATTTGTGGTCGTCACCAACAATTACCGCGCCGGTGGCGGCGGAAAATTCCCTGATATCGCCTCCGACAAGGTGATTTTCGTCGGCCCGGATACCAATCGCGATGTCATCGTCCGCTATATCGTCGCGCAAGGCACCATCAACCCATCCGCCGATGGCAATTGGCGTTTTGCCGCAATCCCCGACACAACGGCGAGCTTCCAGACAGGCCCGAAGGGCCGGGCGTTTGCAGCCGAGGTCAAGGGCGCGAAAATCGAGGATGCCGGTGACGGCGCGGACGGTTTTACCAATTACCGGCTGATTCTGTAAAGCCACAATCCAGCTGAAACGCAAAACGCCCGGATCAAATCCGGGCGTTTTTTATGAATGATCTATCGGTGACTCGATACATATCAGGCGCTGCGATCCTTGGCGCCATCGGCAAACAGCGAAGGTCCGTTCTGGTCGATAATCTGGCGGGCCTTGCGGAAGGTGCAATCCAGCGCGTCTTCCTTGGATGTAAACATGTCGGCGCGAATGAAGCTGCGGGTCAGCGTTTGGCCATTGACGTCCTTTTCGATCCGCCCGGCCAAACGCAACTGGCTGCCTTCCTTGATCGGCTCGGCATAGATCCGGCAATCGCCATGCAATTGCGGCTCGGCTGAAACGGATTGCTTCGTTTCATCTGATGATGACGAACCAGAAAACGCCGAAAAAATCTTCGAAAGAAAGGATGCCATTGCAACTGCCCTCTGCCTGCCAACACATATCATGGCGCAGGGACGCTCCCGCGTCCTGACCAAGACCAATGTCGTTTGTCGGCAAGCATGATCATAAAATCAAGCGATTTTGCTCAGAACCGGCGATAAAACGCTGATATCAGGCGACAGCATCCTCAGCAGGCATGGATTTCACTGCGGTTTCATTGGTCATCACACGACGGTTGCGCAGGAAAAACTGGAAACTGGTTGGCGCCCGCATCAGATAACCGGGATAGGCAGCAACCAGCCGCATCAGAACCTTGAAATCCGGCAGGTAGCCTTTGGCCAGGCCACGCAACAAGGCATAGGTATAGGCACCTTCATAGAGTTTTTGGCGGAACAGAACAGTCTCCGGATCGGCAAGCAAGATAACCGGCGTATCCTTGAGGTAATTATATTGAAGCGCCAGACAACCCTGAATCGCCACGGATTTCGGGCTATCCCAGGACACGTTGGACCAGTAGAGATTAACGCCTTCCAGGCAGCTGACATTGATCTTCGGATCGATCACCGTGTCGTTGAACAGGCAAAGCTCGATCCAGAAAACATGATCCTCACCGGCACTGCGCAATGCGCCATTGAAACGCAAACCGGCATTTTTCTTGAAGCGGTAAACGACGGTCGATGTCTGCGGGGGGCACTCGCGGATCATCACTTCCGCAAGCCGACCCTTGCGGAAGGCATGGTAATTATCGCCGCAGATCAGGTCTTCATCGGAAGCAAGCGCACGGCGCGTGCCGGGAAGACTAATGAAATAGTCGGCATAATACTTGCCCCGAACATGGTTGCAGAAAAAGAAATCGCCAAAGACAAGCCCGTCGAGGGCGCGCTGAATGTGGTTGTCGTGCCAGACATCGTCGGAATCGAGAAAGGCCACATAGTTGACGGGATCGGCTTCAAGATAATCCAACGCCATATTGCGGGCTTCGCCTGGACCGCCATTGTCTTTTTCAAGCAGAACGATGCGCAGATTAGGACCGGCCTCAAAATCGACAAGTTCTTCTTTCGCGGAAATTGGTGAGCTATCGTCAACGATAACAACGCTCAACTCAACGTCACTGTCTAATTTCTGCGATTTAATCGATTCCAGAGCCCGGGATAAAATCCCCTTCTCTTTCTGGAAAAAGGGAATCACGACAGCAACTGATACACTCATCATACACCTCACGTTGCTTCAACGACACCCTTTGCCACGCGCGGATTTCAAGCCATGCGCAGCCAAGATCTGTTCAGACACCATCACTGATGCCGCAGCGTTCACGGAAAAAGCATTAATACAAAATTAAGCCTACACAACATTAGCCGAGCCAGCAACATCTAGAAACGTCATTTATTGGGTCTATTTTTTTAAGAATCGCGGGAACGAAATCAGCATTACCATTATGCTACACATGTATTTTTACCAATTTCCCAAATTGGGACAGCACTGTTTAAGCAGCAAAATTAAGAAAAACTATTCGAAATCAACATTTTGAGAGATTAATGTGTATCTACCCCCTTATAGCTGGGGATATTTTACAAACCATAAGTGGATTTATTCTAGGCAATGCAACCATTTATGATTGCATGCTTGAATGCAAAAAACGGAACTTATGGTAAATTTCCTGATAGCATCAGCTAATGATCCATATCGAGACATGGATTGGGCCGTAGGCAGTGGTGTTTCGAACCCTGCCCTTCCTGCTTTCGCTCACGTAGAGCGCGTCAGCAACGTCGTTCGCCTATACCCTATCGAGGTAAAACCGTATTTTTCACTATCTGCTGGAGGATTGCTTAAAGCAGTTCCAACTTCGGGATCGATGGGTTAGCAGATAGAACTGATATTGCCGATGCTGGAAACCAGACCATGACAAAAACTGCCGTCCAAGATGCCGTTCAGGCGCTTCGCGACCTTTTCCCCGCGACACCGCTGCAATTGAGCGAGCACTTGAGCACGTTATTCAATGCCAATATTTATCTGAAGCGCGAAGACCTGACACCGGTGCGCTCCTATAAGGTGCGCGGCGCCTATAACTTCTTCCGCAAGGTTGTCGCCCAGGGACAGGTCGACAAGATCTTCGTCTGCGCCTCAGCCGGTAATCATGCACAAGGTTTCGCCTTTGCCTGCCGTCACTTCGGCGTGCATGGCGTGGTGTTCATGCCGGTGACCACGCCGCAGCAGAAGATCGACAAGACCCGCAAGTTCGGTGCCGAGTACATTACTATAAGGCTGGTCGGCGATATCTTCGACCAATGCTACAAGGCAGCCCGCGACTATGTGGAGGAAGCCGACGGCCTGATGGTGCCGCCTTTCGACCATGCCGACATCATCGAAGGCCAGGCAACCGTTGCTGCCGAAATTCTGGAGCAACTGCCGGAAGAGGTCACACCCGATCTGGTGATCATGCCCGTCGGCGGCGGTGGTTTGAGTGCGGGCATGACGGGCTATCTCGCTGACACGCTGCCGCCATCTGCCTTTCTGTTTGCCGAGCCGGTCGGCGCGCCCAGCCTCAAACGCTCGTTGGAAGCGGGTGAAGTCATCACCCTCCCCAAAGTCGATAATTTTGTCGATGGTGCCGCCGTGGCGCGGATCGGCGATGCCAATTTTGCCGCTCTGAAACAGTTTCCGCCCGCTCAGGTCATGCTGGTGCCGGAAAACGCGATCTGCGGGACAATCATCGACATGCTGAATGTCGAGGGCGTGGTGCTGGAACCGGCGGGTGCCTTGGCGATTGCCGCACTCGGCCTGCTGGAGCGTCCATCCATTGAGGGCAAGACCGTGGTTCTCGTCGTCTCCGGTGGCAATTTCGATTTCGAGCGCCTGCCCGACGTGAAAGAGCGCGCCATGCGCTATGCTGGCTTGAAGAAATATTTCATCCTGCGCTTACCGCAGCGGCCCGGCGCGTTGCGCGATTTTCTCAACCTGCTCGGCCCGGAAGACGATATCGCCCGCTTCGAATATCTGAAGAAATCCGCCCGCAATTTTGGCTCGATCCTGATCGGGATTGAAACGACGGATGCCTCGAATTTTTCCGGCCTGTTTCAACGCTTCGATGAAAATGGTCTCGGCTTCGAGGACATCACCGAAAACGACATCCTGGCCAATCTGATCATCTGACGATGTTTAAAATTGCACCGCTGTCTGCTTAAAATTTGACGTTCTGCCGCATTTGCCGGACGACAATAGCTCACGACAGAACAGTAAATTTTGAAAAACCGCCAAAAAACAAAGGATAAACAGACAAAACTCCAAATAGCACTCGGCAATTGCCAAGCTGGCACAAGAGTTGCTAGTATACAGTCAGAGTTGGCAGCTAGGGTTCCGGCGCAATAAGCGTGACTGGTCCGAGAGCAGCCACCGGCGGGGGAGACATCCCTGTCGGGTGCACGGCGGGATAAAAGCCCGGGAGACCTCGTTAGCCAAGGGATTGGCGGCGTTGGTCTATGCCGATCCCTTTTGAAAAAAGCAAAAGGGGAAATTCATGCGCCTGTTCTCAAAACTTCTCTCTGTTTCCGTACTGTCCGCAGCGATGTCGCTAGGCGGACTTGTCCCAGCCGATGCCGCCACCAAGAAGGAATTCAAGGTTGCCTGGTCGATCTATGTCGGCTGGATGCCGTGGGGCTATGCCAGCGACCATGGCATCGTCAAGAAATGGGCCGATAAATACGGCATCAAGATCGATGTCACACAGTTCAACGATTACGTGGAATCGATGAACCAATACACCGCCGGTGCCTTCGATGCGGTCACGCTGACCAATATGGACGGTCTTTCCATTCCCGCCGCTGGCGGCGTCGATACCACGGCGGTGATCGTCGGCGACTTTTCCAATGGCAATGACGCGGTCATCCTGAAGGGTAAGGACAAGCTTGCCGATATAAAAGGCCAGAACGTCAATCTGGTCGAATTTTCCGTCTCGCATTACCTGCTGGTACGGGCGCTGGAAAGCCTTAAACTAACGGAAAAAGACGTGAAGGTGGTCAACACCTCAGATGCCGATATGGTCGCGGCCTATAAGACCGACGATGTGACCTCGGTTGTCACCTGGAACCCGCTGGTTTCCACCATTCTCGAAGAGCCGACCGCCAAAAAAGTGTTCGACAGCTCGCAGATCCCCGGCGAAATCATGGACCTGATGGTCGCCAACACCGAAGTCCTCAAGGACAATCCGGATTTCGGCAAGGCGCTGGCGGGAATCTGGTACGACACGGTCAAGCTGATGATGGCCGACACCGCAGAGGGCAAGGCTGCCCGCGAGGACATGGGCAAGGCTTCTGGCACTGACCTCAAGGGCTTCGACAGCCAGTTGGCCGCCACCAAACTGTTCGACAAGCCAGCGGATGCGAGCGCCTTCACCACCTCGCCCGGCCTGCCGAAAACCATGGATCTGGTGCGCAATTTCCTGTTTGAAAAAGGCCTGCTGGGCAATGGCGCACCCTCTGCCGACGTGATCGGTATCGAAATGCCTGATGGTAAGGTGCTGGGCGACAAGGCCAATGTGAAGTTCCGCTTCACCACCACCTATATGGATGCCGCCGCCAAAGGCGCACTCTAACGTCTATCCGGGGGCGGGTGATCGCCCGCCCTATTCTCCCTAAGAATTCGGAGCGACAGGATGCGCTGGATCAATCAAAAACCGAGCAATGGTGCGAAACTTGGCCTCGCTGCCCTGCCCTTTGCACTGGTGCTTCTCGCCTATGGCGCAGGTTCGGCGGCACGGCTGGCGGAAAATGCCAATGACAAGCTGCTGCCGGGCTTTGCCGCCTTTGCCGATGCCATCAACCGTGTGGCCTTTAACGCCGATGCCCGCACCGGCGACTATATTCTCTGGACCGATACGCTTGCCAGCCTGACGCGGCTTTCTTCCGGGCTTGGTATTTCACTGCTGATCGCGCTGACGATCGGCATGGCCATCGGCATGCTGCCCTATCTGCGTGCATTGCTGTCACCCTTCGTCGCCGCCATTTCCATGGTGCCACCGCTGGCGCTGCTGCCCATACTGTTTATCGCCATGGGCCTGGGCGAAGTGTCTAAAATCACCCTGATCGTTATCGGCGTTGCACCGATCATGATCCGCGATCTGGCCCTCACCGCCCTTGCCCTGCCGCGCGAACAGATCATCAAGGCGGAGACATTGGGCGGCTCATCCTGGCAGGTCGCCATCAGGGTGGTCCTGCCCCAAATCCTGCCGCGCCTGATCACCTGTCTCAGATTGCAGCTTGGTCCGGCTTTCCTGTTTCTGATCGCGGCGGAAGCGATTTCCTCCGATAGCGGCCTCGGCTACCGGATCTTCCTGGTGCGCCGTTACCTCTCCATGGACGTGATCTTTCCTTACGTGTTGTGGATCACGCTGATTGCCGTCGTGGCCGATGTCCTGCTCGACCGATTGCGCATTGCCCTGTTTCCCTGGTCCAACCTGGAGACGGGCCAATGAGCGGGCTGAAGATCGACAATATCTGGAAGGAATATGGCGACCAGATCGTCCTGGAAAGCGTCTCCCTGACGGTTGAGTCCCGCGCATTCGTGGCGCTGGTCGGCCCATCCGGCTGCGGCAAGAGCACGTTTCTGCGCATGCTGCTGGGGCAGGAACAGCCGACGCGCGGCACCATCCTGCTGGATGGCGAACCGCTGCCGAAGGAGCCGGGACCGGACCGCGGCGTCGTCTTCCAGCGCTACTCGGTATTTCCGCATCTGACGGTGCTTGGAAATGTGCTGTTGGGTAAGGAATTGCCCGCCTCGCCATTGGCTGGCCGCCTGTTCGGCTCTGCCCGGCGCAATGCCGTGGATGAGGCCCGCGCGATGATTGCCGCCGTTGGCCTTGCCGGATCAGAGGCGAAGTATCCGGCCCAGCTTTCCGGTGGCATGCAGCAACGGCTGGCCTTAGCGCAAGCGCTGATCATGAAGCCGAAAGTTCTGCTGCTGGACGAGCCGTTCGGAGCGCTCGATCCCGGCATTCGCGCCGAAATCCACATGCTGATGAAAAAGCTCTGGCACGAAAACCCGATGACCGTCGTCATGGTCACGCATGACATGCGCGAGGCCTTTACGCTGGCCAGCCGCGTTGTGGCTTTCGAGCGTCCCCGTGACCGGCCAGAGGAAAAACAGCGCTACGGCGCCACCATCACCAAGGACATTTCCATCTGGCCACCCCGCCAGGCGGGTACCCCTTCCATCTTTCGCCCTGACCGGGACGGCCCGGTCGCATCCATCGGGCTTCACCGGGACGACCCGGCACATCGTCGATAGGAGACCCATCATGCATATCCGACGCTCTGCCGAAGAGATTGCCGCCAACCGGGCGCGCTATGAGGAACACCAGAAAAGCGGCCTGGACTTTTCCCCGAAGGCCCTGCCGGGCAAAAGCCCGCTGCCCGCACCGGACATCGAGGTGGCGAACCTTATCCATAGCGAAACCATTCCCGGCGGCTGGTACTGGTCCACGCCGGTAAAAACCCATGAGACGCTGCGCATCGCCCTGCCCCACGGATTTTCAACCGTCACCCTGGTCGCCTGGAACGCTGCTGAGCCCTCCGAACGGCTGAACCTGCCCGATACCGTCAAAATGCAATGGACCACCGGGCTTGGCAAAGGCCGGGTGATGTTTTCCGACATGGGCAAGGTGATGTTTTCGATCACCGAAGACACCAGCGGCGCGCATGATTGCCTGATGGGCGGCTCCACAGCCGCGTCCAACGCCCGCAAATATGCCAGTGCCAACAGCCAGGGCCTGCGCAATACCCGCGACAATCTTCTGATCATGGTAAGCAAGCTCGGCCTCGACAAGCGCGATATCCCAGCAGCCCTTGCTTTGTTTGCCCCTGTGCGGGTCGATGCGGACGGACGCTTCCACTGGAGGCCGGACCTGCTCAATGGCGGAGATTACATCGAGCTTCGCGCCGAGATGGAGATGATTGTCGGCTTTTCCAATTGCCCGCATCCGCTCGATCCCAATCCACTCTACCAGCCCAATCCCGTTGTCATTAGCCGGATAAAGGCCAAGCCACTGCAAGCGGACGATCTTTGCCGCACAGCGACAGCCGAAGCGGTACGTGGCTTTGAAAATAATGCGTTTGCAGCGCTGTGAGGGAGGAAACCATGTCTGAATTCAACGCCACGTCTCCCCTTCGCACGCCTGATACCGCTGTGCAGGATCACGTCATTGCGGCGGAAGCGCCATTTTCCACGGTGGTCAAAAAAGGCCAGATTCTGCGGATCGAGGACAGTTATGGCCAGCAGGCCATCGACACGCTGTTTTACAATGCTGAGGATTTTTCCGAGCGTTATTCCAATCAGGATACGATGCGCGAACAAGGTGCCGCCTATATTTCCACCGGCACCAAAATCATCTCCAATGAAGGCCGGATCATGCTGACCATGACCGCCGATAGCTGCGGGCGACACGATACCTCAGCCGGGGCCTGCTCCTGCGAGAGCAATACGGTGCGCTTTGGCCATGGTACCAAATATCTGCATGCCTGCCGCGATAATTTCGTGCTGGAAGTGGCGAAATACGGCATGAGCAAGCGCGACGTGGTCGCCAATATCAACTTCTTCATGAATGTGCCGATTGAGCCGAGCGGCCAGATGACCATTGTCGATGGCATTTCCGCCCCCGGCGATTATGTTGAGCTACAAGCCGAAATGGATGTGCTGCTGGTGATTTCCAATTGCCCGCAGATCAACAATCCCTGCAACGGTTTTGATCCGACGCCTGCCCGGGTTCTGGTCTGGGATAGTGAGGCCTGACCGATGTTCAAAAAGGTTCTGATTGCCAATCGGGGCGAAATCGCCGTCCGGATCATCAAGACATTGGGGCGTCTTGGCATTGCCTCCGTCGCCGTCTATTCCGATGCCGACCGCTTCGCGCTGCATGTGCGGCTGGCTGATGAAGCCATCCGGCTTGGCCCGGCTGCGGCTAGCGAAAGCTATCTGAATGTCGAGGCGGTAATTGCCGCCTGCAAGGCAACGGGGGCTGAAGCCGTCCATCCCGGCTATGGCTTTCTCTCGGAAAACATCGGCTTTGCCGAGCGCTTACAGGCTGAAAACATCGCCTTTATCGGCCCGACACCGGAGAATATCGCCAGCTTTGGCCTCAAACACACGGCAAGGCAACTGGCGGCAGATAGCGGCGTACCATTGCTGCCCGGCAGCGGCTTGCTGGACAGCGCCGAAGACGCGCTTTCGGCAGCCGAATCGATAGGCTACCCGGTAATGCTGAAATCTACGGCGGGTGGCGGCGGCATTGGCATGCAGCTCTGCCATGATGCCGCTAGCCTGCAAGCGGCCTTCGACACCGTCCAGCGCACCGCCAAGGCCAGCTTCGGCGATGCGCGGGTCTATCTGGAACGCTTTGTTTCCAAGGCAAGGCATGTCGAAGTGCAGATCTTCGGCGATGGACAGGGCCGGGTCATCGCACTTGGCGAACGGGATTGCTCTCTCCAGCGCCGCAACCAGAAAGTCATCGAGGAAACCCCGGCCCCCGGCCTGTCGGACGCGGTGCGCCAGCGCCTGCATGAGGCAGCAGTATCGCTTGGTCGGTCTGTCCATTACCGCTCGGCAGGCACGGTGGAGTTCATCTACGATCCCGCCCGAGAAGAGTTTTACTTCCTGGAGGTCAATACACGACTTCAGGTCGAGCATCCCGTCACCGAGTCCGTGTTCGGCATCGATCTGGTGGAATGGATGATCCGCCAGGCCGCCGAAGAGGATGTGCTGACCGGCAATGAACATCTGGTGCCGAAGGGCGCTGCCATCGAGGCCCGGATTTACGCGGAAATGCCCCATGCCGATTTTCGCCCCAGCGCGGGCCTGCTGACGGAGGTGTTGTTTCCGAAAACAACCCGCGTCGATGGCTGGATCGAGACCGGCACGGAGGTGACACCCTATTACGACCCGATGCTGGCCAAGCTGATCGTGTCAGGCAGCGACCGTGACGCGGCGATTGCCGCTTTGCAATCGGCGCTATCGGCAACGTCCATTTCCGGCATTGAGACCAATCTCGATTATCTCAGCGCTATCGCCGCCTCCGATCTGTTTTTAAGCGGTGATGTCGCAACCACGGCGCTGAAGGATTTTTCCTTCGTGCCAGATGTGGTCGAGGTCATCGCCCCCGGCGCCCAATCAAGCCTTCAGGAATTGCCGGGGCGGCTGGGGCTTTGGCATGTCGGTGTGCCGCCAAGCGGGCCGATGGATGCCCGCTCCTTCCGCCACGCCAACCGGCTGGTCGGCAATGGCGACGATGTGGCGGCGCTGGAGCTGACTGTCTCCGGGCCGGTGCTGAAATTCTTCTCCAATGTCACCCTCGCACTGGCCGGTGCCGAAATGGCGATGACATTGGATGGCGCACCAGTCGCGCATAACACGGCCTTTACGGTCAAACCCGGACAGGTTCTCGCCATTGGAGGGATTTTCGGTCCCGGCCAGCGCGCCTATCTGGCGGTATCAGGCGGATTTGCAGCACCTGTCGTGCTTGGATCGCGCGCCACCTTCGGCCTTGGCCAATTCGGCGGCAATGCCACGGGAGCCCTGAAAGTTGGCCATGTGCTGCGGCTGGCCCGCAGCCCGCAACACATCGCCACGCCAGCCGAGGAGCCACCAGAGCTGACCCGCGCATGGTCGGTCGGTGTGGTCTATGGCCCGCATGGTGCGCCGGATTTCTTTCTGGACAGTGATATCGAAACGCTGTTTTCGACTGATTATGAGGTGCATTTCAACAGCGCCCGCACCGGGGTCCGGCTGATCGGCCCTGCGCCGACATGGGCGCGGCAGGATGGCGGTGAGGCCGGGCTGCATCCTTCCAACCTGCATGATAACCCCTATGCGATTGGGGCCATCGATTTTACCGGGGATATGCCGATCATTCTCGGTCCTGACGGCCCAAGCCTTGGCGGCTTCGTCTGCCCGGCGGTGATTGCCAGAGATGAACAGTGGAAGATGGGACAGTTCAAACCGGGCGATACCATTCGTTTTCATCCTGTGGCGCGGGATGGGGATAGTGCCGCCGCGTTAAGAAACGCTGAGCACGGGATACCCCCCTCTGCCTTGCCAGGCATCTCCCCCTCAAGGGGGGAGATCGGGGATGGTACCGCCGAAATATCTCAATCCGTACCGTCAAAGGAGATGTTTTCGGTCTTGCCAATCTCCCCCCTTGAGGGGGAGATGTCCGGTAGGACAGAGGGGGGTAAACCACCAATTGCAGCGCCAGTTCAAACCCGCCTCCCACCGGACGCAGGCTCCCCCATCCTCAGCCACACTTCCAACGGCCCTGTCTGCGTCACCTATCGCCGTCAAGGTGACGACAATCTGCTGGTGGAATATGGCGAAATGCAGCTCGACATCGCCATTCGCATGCGCGTTCACCTGCTGATGCAGGCGGTCAAGGCGGCCAAGCTGCCGGGCCTGATCGACCTCACCCCCGGCATTCGGTCGCTGCAAATCCATTATGATGGTGCCAGCCTGTCCCGCACCCGGCTGCTAGGCCTGCTCAGCGAAATCGAAGCCAACCTACCCCCGGTGGGGGATGTGACGGTGCCGAGTCGCACGGTCTATCTGCCGCTCTCCTGGAACGACCCGGAGGCGGAACTGGCAATGCGCAAATACCAGGAGCTGGTGCGGCCCAACGCCCCCTGGTGCCCGTCCAATATCGAGTTCATCCGGCGGATCAACGGCCTTGCCGACGAGCAGGCCGTGAAGGACACCATTTTCAACGCCCGCTATCTGGTGATGGGTCTTGGCGATGTCTATCTCGGCGCGCCGGTTGCCACCCCGCTCGATCCACGCCACCGGCTGGTAACAACAAAATACAATCCGGCCCGCACCTGGACGCCGGAAAATGCCGTTGGCATTGGTGGCGCCTATATGTGCATCTACGGCATGGAAGGTCCGGGTGGCTACCAGCTGTTTGGCCGCACCATCCAGATGTGGAACACCTGGCGGCAAACGCCGGTCTTTACCCGCGACAAGCCCTGGCTGCTGGATTTCTTCGACCAGATCCGCTTCTTCCCCGTCAGCCACGAAGAGCTGATGGAGGCTCGTGCCGCCTTCCCGCATGGCGGCTATCCGATCCGTATCGAGGACGGCGCATTTTCCTATGCAAGCTACGCGGCGGACCTGGCTGAAAATGCCGAAAGCATCGGCGCGTTCAAGCGTCAGCAACAGGCAGCCTTCGAGGCGGAGCGTCAGCGCTGGAAGGACCTAGGCCTCGACAGCTTCACCGCCGATGAGGACGCAAGCCCCGGTGCTGGTGGCGATATTCCCGACAATTGCTTCGGTGTGGAAAGCGCCGTTCCCGGCAATCTCTGGAAACTGCTGGTGGAGGAAGGCCAGTCCGTTGCCGCCGGAGAGACGATTGCCATCATCGAATCGATGAAGATGGAGATCACCGTGACGGCCCATGCCCCGGGCATCCTGCGGGAATTGCGGGCCATACCAGGAAAGACGATCAAAGCGGGCGACGTGATCGCCGTCCTGCAAAATCTCTGAAATAGCCTTCCGCAACACCATAAAGACCGGATATCTGGAATGAAGTTTCATTTATCCGGTCAAATTTTCTACTAAAAAACCAGAGAATAGATGGAGCTTTCTCGTCCTTGGTCAGATTCGGACCGATAATCACCGATATCGGAGCATGATCGACGCGGGATCGGCATGTTCGGATGTCCTGACAGTTACGGAAAGGATCAGCCATGCCAAGCCAGACCTGTAGCATCGATACACTTGTCGTTCCGGGACTGAACGGTTCAGCCGCCGGGCATTGGCAGCGGCATTGGGTTGAAGACCAGCCCACCAGCATCATGGTCGAGCAGGACGATTGGGCTCATCCCGAGCTTGGTGCCTGGAAAGCCCGGCTGGAACAGCAGCTTGCGTTGTGTAGGTCAGGCGCTTGGATCGTCGCCCATAGTATGGGCTGCCTTCTGACCGCCCAAATGGCCGATAGTCCGCTTCGCCATCTGATCCGTGGCGCGCTATTGGTCGCACCCTGCGACCTGAAAACCACCGAACATCAGCATCCCGATGTTATTAAATTCGGTGAAATGCCGTGCCAGCGCCTGCCCTTTCCCTCATTGATGATCGGCAGCAGCAACGATCCCTATATGGATACCGAAACAGTGCAGCGCACCGCGTCCTGCTGGGGCAGCAGGCTGGTCAATCTTGGCCCGGTCGGCCATATCAATCCTCAAAGCGGTTTTGGCCGGTGGAGCGAAGGCTATGCTCTGCTCTCGCAACTGCAAACCACCGTTGAGCGCCGCCGCGCCATCCAGCCAGCACTTCCTGCGAGAACAGCGCCGACAGCCGCGGCTGAGACCCCTATGCATTCGCACGCCTGAACTTACATACAATTTTTTCAACCTGCCTTTACAAGCCAAGCCTTGATTAAGGCCTCGCCCCGTGATCATCATCGGAAAACCTGGATATTCCGATGACATCTGCATCCGCCAATCTTTCCAATCCGTTGCGCGGCATGGCGCTGATGGCAGGCTGCATGCTTGTGCTGCCGGGCATGGATGCGATTGCCAAATACATGGCCAATATCGAAGGCATGTCGCCGGGACAGATCACCTTCTACCGCTTCTTCTTCCAGCTTGCCTGCACCCTGCCCTTTCTCATCGCCTTGCAAGGCAGCAAAGCCTTTACCGCCAAGCGGCCGTTTCTCAACCTGCTGCGGGGCGCGTTGCATGGCGCGGCAAGCCTGTGTTTTTTCGCCGCCGTCAAATATATGCCGCTCGCCGATGTGTTCGCGATCTATTTCGTCGAGCCCTTCATCCTGACAGCCCTCTCGGCGCTGTTTCTGGGCGACAAGGTCGGATGGCGGCGCTGGCTTGCCATCCTGATCGGCTTTGGCGGCGCGATGATTGTCATCCAGCCAAGCTGGGAAGTTTTCGGCGCAACCTCGCTGCTGCCGGTACTATGCGCCTTCCTGTTTGCCCTCTACATGTTTCTCAACCGCGCCATCGGCAATGCCGATTCGCCAATGACCATGCAGACCATGTCGGGCGTCGGTGGTACAATTTTCATGGGCGGTGCGATGCTGATCGGCCAATCCGCAGGCAGTGCCGATTTTACACCGTCGCTTCCCACCAGCGTGACCGGTCTGCTGCTGCTGGTGCTACTCGGTGTTCTCTCAGGCCATATACACCTTCTCGTGGTGAAGGCTTTCCGCATGGCGCCGCTGTCCGTGCTCGCGCCGTTCCAGTATTTCGAGATCATCGCGGCAACTATTCTCGGCTACGTGCTGTTTGAGGATTTCCCCTCCCCATCGAAATGGCTTGGCATTGGCATCATCGTCGCCTCCGGCCTGTTCATTCTATGGCGCGAACACCGCAATGCCTCTGCCGACAAGGCTCTGGCTGTGATCTGAATACACCCAAAAAAGAGCAAATCCATATTCATTCTTTTGGCAGGCGAAACCAGGGCATTTTGAGTGGTTATCCGCAGTGCAGCGCATATAACGTCTCGTTTCAGCTCATTGTAACCTTTTGTAAACTCCGTTCGTTATGGCGAAAGAAAGAATTGGCCTTTAGATCAATCTACGGTTTCATGATGAAACGAGGTTTCGACTATGAGGGAATTTCGTCTCTCGTTTCCGGCATGTGTTATCGCCGGCAAGCAGAGATTGGACCACCATGACGTGGTTCTTCTCAAGACATACGGCCTGCCGCATGGCGTTTGCAGCCATGAGGACGCATTGACGCTTCTGGTGCTGAACGGATGCTGTCCCGATAAATGCGCTGAATGGCAGGGCTATTTTATCGATTCCATGGCGTCCTACATTTTACGCAAACACCCGCCGGAAAACCGCATTGACACTTATAAACTGCAATGGCTGATCAGCACCTTCACCACCGATGGCAAGGCAAACTCGCCCATCGAACAGCGGCTTTTGCAACACATTTCCATGATGATGGCAGATTTGCAGAGTGCGTCCATCCAGATGCCGGATCTGGGCAGTATCACGGAAAAGACGGTCGTAAGCAGCGTTCATCCACTGAAAAGACAGGGAAGAGAGCTGCGCAGCCGTTTCTCAAGCCGCGGCCACAAAGAGGAAAAGACCTTACCTCTTCAGCAGCGCAAAAAACGATTTGCGCTGGGCTGAGTTTTGAGAAAAACCCCTTCCGTATCTTGAGGCTTTGCGCAAGTCAGTGCAAAACTCCGCCGACAAGAAACCAAGGGAGACTTCTTTATGGATGTTCGCGCCGCCGTTGCCACCCAGGCAGGCAAGTCGCTTGAAATCATGACCGTGCAACTGGACGGCCCAAAGGCTGGCGAAGTGCTGGTTGAAGTCAAGGCCACAGGCATCTGCCATACCGATGATTTCACCTTGTCTGGCGCCGATCCGGAAGGCCTGTTTCCGGCCATTCTCGGCCATGAAGGGGCTGGCATCGTCGTGGATGTCGGGCCGGGTGTTACCTCGCTGAAAAAGGGCGATCACGTCATCCCGCTTTATACGCCAGAATGCCGCGAATGCTATTCCTGCCTGTCGCGCAAGACCAATCTGTGTACCGCCATCCGTTCCACCCAGGGCCAGGGCGTCATGCCGGATGGCACATCGCGGTTTTCCATCGGCAAGGACAAGATCCATCATTACATGGGCTGCTCAACCTTCGCCAATTTCACCGTCCTGCCTGAAATCGCGCTCGCCAAGGTCAATCCCGACGCGCCTTTCGACAAGATCTGCTATATCGGCTGCGGCGTCACCACCGGTATCGGTGCGGTGATCAACACCGCCAAGGTCGAGATCGGCGCCACCGCCATCGTCTTTGGTCTGGGCGGCATCGGCCTCAACGTACTACAGGGCCTGCGCCTTGCAGGCGCCGACATGATCATCGGTGTCGATATCAACAATGACCGCAAGGCCTGGGGCGAAAAGTTCGGCATGACGCATTTCGTCAATCCGACCGAAGTCGATGGCGACATCGTGGCCTATCTGGTCAACCTGACGAAGCGCAATGGCGACCTGATCGGCGGTGCCGATTACACATTCGATTGCACCGGCAACACCAAGGTGATGCGCCAGGCGCTGGAATCCTCGCATCGCGGCTGGGGCAAATCGATCATCATCGGCGTTGCGGGTGCCGGTCAGGAAATCTCCACCCGTCCGTTCCAGCTGGTCACCGGCCGCAACTGGATGGGCACAGCCTTTGGCGGCGCGCGGGGTCGCACCGACGTGCCGAAGATTGTTGAGTGGTACATGGAAGGAAAGATCCTGATCGACCCGATGATCACCCACACCATGCCGCTCGAGGACATCAACAAGGGCTTCGAGCTGATGCATTCCGGCGAAAGCATCCGCAGTGTGGTTCTCTATTGATGGCAAATATGCCTTATCGGGTTGACGTGCGGAGACTGGATGCATTCTCCGCACGAGACCTCTATGACCTCCTGAAATTGCGCGTCGACGTCTTTGTCGTCGAGCAGAAATGCGCGTATTCCGAGCTTGATGGCAAGGATATCGACGCCCTGCATCTGCGGCTGGCAGACGGGGACGATCTCATCGCGAGCGCTCGGCTTTTAACGCCGGAGGAGCCTTCCTGCCCTGTCAAGATCGGGCGCGTTGTCGTCTCGCGCTCCCATCGCGGCAAGCGGCTTGGCGATGCCTTGATGCGCGAAGCCATTGCGGCATGCGAACAGCGTTTTCCCTCAAGTCCGATTGCGCTTTCCGCGCAAAGCCATCTGCAACTTTTCTATCAGTCCTTTGGTTTTCTTCCTGTCTCGGCGGAATACCTGGAGGACGGCATTGCCCATGTCGACATGGTCCGTGCGGTCTCCATCGGGAGGGCCTGAAACCAATGATCTATGTGGATGCCGATGCCTGCCCAGTGAAAGCAGAGGTGTTGAAAGTGGCCGAGCGCCGCGACATACAGGTGACCTTCGTTGCCAATTCCGGCCTGCGTCCTTCTCGCGATCCGATGGTGACGAATGTTATCGTCTCCAATGGTTTTGATGCCGCTGACGATTGGATCGCCGAACGGGCTGGACCAGGCGATATCGTCATTACCGCCGATGTGCCGCTGGCCGGGCGCTGTGTGGCCGCGGGCGCTTTCGTCACCGGGCCGACGGGACGGATGTTCGATGAGACCAATATCGGCATGGCAACCGCCATGCGCGATCTCGGCGCCCATTTGCGCGAGACCGGCGAAAGCAAAGGCTATAACCGCGCCTTCAGCCCCCGCGACCGCTCGCAGTTTTTGGAAACACTGGATAGGCTTTGCCGCCGCTGCAAATCCCTCCGTCAGGACACGCCCCCATTATGACCTCGAAGAAAAAGCCTCGTTTCTATGCATTGAGACGCCACAGGCACAGCCCGTTCTATGCGTCCGGTCTCCTCGGCCTTTTGACTTTGCCGGTCTTTCTGTGGATCCGCCCTGCCTTGGCCGTCGAGTCTTCGGCCATCGTGTTTTTCGTGCTCTATGTCGCGTTGATGATCAAACGCATCCCCGGCATCACCGCCGAACGCCTGAAAAACAGCCCACAACGCGACGATGCCCCGACCATCGTCATCCCGCTGGTCAGCCTGCTGGCGGTGGTGGCTGCGGTGGCCGCTTTGTTCAACGCCTTGAACCGGGCCGGTTCTCCCAGCCTGCTGGAAGTGTCGCTGGCATTTGTGTCGGTCATCAGCGGCTGGTTCACCATTCACACCATGTTTGCCATGCATTACGCGCATGATTATTGGCGCCATTTGACAAGCACTCCCGACCCAGGCCCTTCCGGCGGTCTGGATTTTCCCGACACGCCGGAGCCAGGCGGCTATGAATTCCTGTATTTCGCCTTCGTTATCGGCATGACCGCCCAGACATCAGATGTCGCCATCACCACCACGGCCATGCGGCGGCTCAACCTCGCCCATTCCATCGTCTCGTTCTTCTTCAACACAATCCTGGTCGCGGCAGCCGTCAACGCCGTCGTCTCGATAGCCAATTGATCAGCAGGAGCCAAGTTTCATGAATATCCTGTCGCAAAACACCGCCTTTGGCGGCATGCAGGGCGTGTTTTCGCACCAGTCCGATGTCACCGGTTGCGAAATGACCTTTGCCGTCTTCGTGCCCCCCCAGGCAATCACCGAAAAGCGCCCGGTGCTCTGGTATCTGTCCGGCCTGGCCTGCAGCCATGCCAATGTGATGGAAAAGGGCGAGTATCGTCGACTGGCCGCAGAACTCGGCCTGATCATCGTCTGTCCCGACACCAGCCCGCGCGGCAATGACGTGCCGGATGAGTTGACCAACTGGAAAATGGGCAAAGGTGCAGGCATGTATCTGAATGCCACCGAAACGCCGTGGGCCGAACATTTCCAGATGTACAGCTACATCACAGAGGAATTGCCCGCGCTGATTGCTGAACAGTTCCGCGCTGACATGAGCCGCCAGGGCATTTTCGGCCATTCGATGGGCGGCCATGGCGCATTGACCATCGCGCTGAAACATCCCGACCGCTTCAAGAGCTGCTCTGCTTTTGCCCCAATTGTCAGCCCGCTGAAAGCTGACTGGACGCAGGACGCTTTTGAGAAATATCTCGGTCCAGACCGTGCCCTCTGGCGTCAGTATGATGCCTGCGCTCTGATCGAGGATGGAGCGCGCTTTCCGGAATTCCTGGTGGACCAGGGCAAGGCCGATAGTTTCCTCGAAACCGGGCTACAGCCCTGGCTGCTGGAAGAGGCGGTGAAAAATACCGATATCGGCCTGACGCTGCGGCTGCACGAGCGCTACGACCATTCCTATTATTTCATCTCGACATTCATGGAAGACCATCTGCGCTGGCATGGCGAGCGGCTAGGCTAACACTCAGATAATTGAGCGGGTCTTCAAAAGATCAAGCACGATCTTCGCCCCCGCCTCTCCGGCGGGGATTTCCGTCTGCATTTTCTGCCAGACCAGATCGAAGCCCTCGGTCATCGCTTGCCGCTCCCGCGTCTGCGAGGATAGGCGCTCCATCCAGCGGGCCAGCGATGCGCCGCGCAATTGCTCGTTCAGATATTCCGGTACCACGACATAATCGGCAATGATGCTTGGCAAGGCACCAGTCCATGTCTTGATCCGGCTGTGCAGCAGCTTGATCAGCCAATCGGTCTTGTAGGTGGAGACAACAGGCACGCCAGCCAGGCAAAGCTCCAGCAGCACCGTGCCGGAGGCAGCAATCGCCGCATCCGCCTCGGCAAAGGCCCGCCACTTGGCGTCCTCCCCAACGACCACGTCAGGCTTTTCTTCCCAATTGGCAACAGCTTCACGCACCTGACGCTCTCGGCGCGGCACGGTCGGCAGCACAAACCGCGTCGGCCCGTTGCGCTCAACGAAAATACGGGCCGCATCACGAAACACCGGCGTCAGCGCCGAAATTTCCGCGCCGCGCGATCCCGGCAGCAGCATGATGGTTTTCGGCTCCTCTGCGGCGGCGAGCGGACGCAGCAGCCGATCTGCCCTGCAAGCCAACATGGCGGGACTGGTGACCAGTCGATGACCGACAAAATGCGTTTCCGGCCCGCCAAGCCGCTCCATCACGGCTGGCTCGAACGGCAGGACGGCCAAAACGCTATCGACATAGGCCAGCATGGCCTTGGCCCGATACTCCTTCCACGCCCAGACGCTCGGGCAGACATAATTGACCACCGGCATGGTCGGGCAGGCCGCCCTCACCTTTTTTGCAACGCGATGGGTAAAATCCGGGCTGTCGACGATCAGCAGCAGATCTGGCTTGGCTGAGACAATCGCTTTGGCGGTCGTGCCGATCAATGTCAGGAAACGCGGCAGCTTGGCCAAGACCTGGGTAATGCCCATGACCGACAATTCCGAAAAATCAAACAGTGAGGTCAGACCCTGCGCCTCCAGCGCCGGTCCACCGACGCCGATCAGCGTGATCTCCCCGTCATGGCACTGCTTCAGCGCCGCAATCAGGTCAGCACCCAGCAAATCGCCGGAGACTTCACCGGCAATGACCGCGATCTTCAGTGGCCGGTTTTCCATGATCCATCTCCCTCAGGCCAGGCCTAATCAGGCTTCACCCTCATGTTAGTCTAATCGGGCTTCGCCCTCAGGTCCCAATTCAATACCGGAGATAAAAATACCCGCCGCATCTGCCTGTCTCAAGGTTTCCTGGCGTTGCAAAAGCAGCGCGCGCCCGGCCTGGACCGCGATGCCGGAAAGCCCGGCCCGGGCAGCATTTTCGATGGTCGATTGCCCGATGGTCGGCAGGTCGGCGCGAATATCCTGCTGCGGTTTGCACAGCTTGACCAACACGCCGCGCCGCCGCGATGAAATCCGCCCTTCGGCGCGAAGTTCGGCAACGCGCTGTAACATCCGGTCCGTTCCTTCAACCCCTTCAAGAGCAACGATACGCCCCCCAACGCTAACGGCTCCCTGCCCGACATCCAGCCGGCCCAACGCATCGGCGGCTTTGGCGGCAGCGGCAATGTCGCGCCTGTCATCATCCGTCGGTCTGGACGAACCGAGCGGCCCAAGCTCTGCCAGCAATTGAGGCGCAATTTCATGCGCGCCCACCACCCGGCAACCCTGCGACTCGATCAGTTGAATGACCATTTTCAGCACGGCGTCATCACCACCCGATAGCAGGGTTTTTACCGCAAAAGGCAGCTTCACCAAAAAGCGAAGATTAACGTGGATCTCTTTGAAATTCGGACGCTTTTTAACGCCTCCAGACATCACCACCCGTTTGATGCCATGTCGCTTAATCAGGCTCGACAAGCCCGCCATATCGCCAACCCCGATCACGGAGGACTGGAAACCCTCCCAGCGCTGGTCCGCCTCGTTTTTCAGCGGCAGGATGAACGGATCTTCACCCGCCGCCCGCGCTGCTTCGGCGACATAGACCGGCAGCATACCGCTGCCGGCAATGATGGCGAGACGCCCCTGCGGGCCGCTCATCCCTCAGCTCTTGCCACGGAACGGCGACGAGAGCGCCCGGTCGCTTTCGGCAACAATGAAATCCAGGATTTCAATGACCTCGGCGCAATCGGCAAACTCTTCGCGAATGGCCGCAGCCTTTTCACGAATAGCACCTTCTTCATCGAACAATGCCTTATAGGCCTTACGGACGCGGTGAATGGTGGCGCGTTCCACTCCGGCCCTGGTCATGCCGACCACATTCAATCCACCCAGCAGACCGGGATTGCCGTTCAGCATGCCGTAGGGAATGACATCGTAGCTGCACGCCGTCAGCCCGCCGATAAAGGCCTGCCGTCCGATACGCGTGAACTGGTGAACGGCGCAACCGCCGCCGAGGATGGCCCGGTCGCCGATTTTGACATGGCCAGCCAACATCACGTTGTTGGACAGAATGATATGATTGCCGAGCTGGCAATCATGCGCCACATGGGAATTGGCCAGGAACAAATTATTGCTGCCGACCACCGTGTGGCCGCCGCCTTCCACCGTGCCGCAATTGATCGTCACGCCTTCACGCATCGTGCAATTGTCGCCGATGGTCAAGGTTGTCTCTTCGCCTGCATGATGGATGCTCTGCGGCTCACCGCCGATGACCGCATTGGGAAATATCCGGCTATTCTTGCCGACAATGGTCTTTCCCGTCAGCACCACATGCGACATGAACTCAGCACCATCGCCCAACACGACCTTGGGACCGATATGGCAGAACGGTCCTATCGTGACATTTTCCCCGATCACCGCGCCATCTTCGATGACACTGGAGGGATGAATGCGGGCACTGGCTGGAATAACAGTCATTGGGCTTCCTTATTGACGATCATTGCCCCGATATCGGCTTCTGCCACAAGCGCGCCATCCACCTTGGCATCGCAGTGGAACTTCCACACATTACCGCGCTGTTTCTGCTTGGTGACGTGGAACTCTACACGGTCGCCCGGCACAACAGGCTTGCGGAACCTCGCATTGTCGATCGTCATGAAATACACGAGATCGCCAGCCGTTCCGGCCTTGCGGGCACAGATCGCCCCTGCCGTCTGCGCCATGCCTTCGATCAGCAGCACCCCTGGCATGATTGGCTGTTCGGGAAAATGTCCGGTAAACTGTGGTTCGTTTGCGGTTACATTCTTGATGCCGATGGCCGCATTGTCGCCATCGATGTCGATGATGCGATCCACCAGCAGGAAGGGATAGCGATGTGGCAGGAGCTTCATGATCTCCAGAATATCCGCGCGTCCCAACTCTTTCTGCTCAACGGTCATTTCTGCCCCTTTCCAACCTTCGACTTGCCTTCAGACCGTCCCATGATCTGGGCGCAATCCCTGAGAAAATCCCCAAGCGGACGTGCCGGAATACCACCGAATTTCTCGCCCGGCGGAAGATCGCCAATAACACCGCTCATCGCGGCAATCTGAACACCGTCACCTATCTTGATATGGCCGTTAACGCCAGAGCCACCACCAATCAAAACGCCATCGCCAATCACCGTGCTGCCGGCAATGCCAACCTGGGCAACGATGCCGCAATGGCGGCCGATGCGCACGTTGTGAGCGATCTGGACCTGATTGTCTATCTTGGTTCCTTCGCCGATGACAGTGTCATCCATCGTTCCGCGGTCAATCGTCGTATTGGCGCCGATTTCCACATTGTCCTGGATGATCACCCGTCCGATCTGCACGATTTTCACCATGCCGCGCGGGCCTGGCGCATAGCCAAAACCATCCTGGCCGATGCGTGCCCCGTTATGGATGATAACGCCATTGCCGATATAGCTAGCAATAATACTGGTGCCTGCGGCAATCGAACAATCGCGACCGATCTTGACACCACGGCCAATCACTGCGCCCGCACCGATCAGACTACCAGCGCCGATTTCTACATCCGCACCGATCACCGCCATGGGCTCGACCACAACTCCGTCCTCAAGAAGGGCCGTCGGATCGACAAAGGCCGCAGGGGAAATGTCGGGAGCGCCCGGCCGGGCCACAGGCAAAGGCTGTTTGCCCTCCGGATGCAGAAACTGCCCTGCGATCGCAAAAGCCGCATGGGGATTTTTGATCAACAAGACCGGAATATGCTCAGGGATCAGCGAGCGCAGCGCGGCGTCGCAAAGGATTGCCCCAGCATCACAGGTTTCGAGTTCGGCTTTGTTGCGCCTCGACAGGATATAACAAATATCGCTCGGCTTTGCCCGGTAGACCGGTGCCACCGAACGAATGACGCGGTCGCCCGCCTCACCCTGTAACAGTTCCGCCCCAAGACGGTCCGCCAGTTCTTTCAAACTGACGCCCGCGTGGGGCGGATAAAAAGTTTCATGCTCCATCACACCAATGTCCCAGACGAGTGAGTTTGTCTGAGGTTCGGACTATAGAAATCAGAACTGGTTCGCAATGGAGAATCGGAACTGCTGCACCTTGTCGTAATCTTCCTTGAGGATAGGCTGTGCGTAATCGAAGCGTAGCGGACCGAAAGGAGATGCCCAGACGATACCGGCACCAACAGATGCACGCCATGCCATGTCTGTGCCCTGTGCTCCAGCGCTGTTCTTCACTTCATTGCCGTAAAGCGTACCGGCATCCGAGAAGACAGCGATACGGAAGCCTGCATCCTGCGGAACGCCTGGAATAGGCATGCTCGCTTCAGCAGAGGCGGTGAAGTAGGTGGTGCCGCCCAAGGAGTCGTCGTTGCTGTTCGGCATGCGAACACCAATACCATTGTTCTCAAAGCCGCGGATTTCCTTACCGCCGATCTGGAACTGGTCGAAGACATTCAGGTTGTCACCTGTAGCCATAACATGGCCAGCGCCGGCAGAAAGCGATCCGATAATATCATGTTCGTCCGACAGGCTCTTGAAGATACGGGCTTTACCATAGAGCTTGTAGTACTCGGAATCGCCACCGAGGCCGGCAAACTCGTGGGTGAATGTCGCATAGATGCCTTCATGCGGCAGATTTTTATCATCCAGCGAATTATAGGTCAAAGTCTGCGAAACCGAAGACACGACCCATGGGCTGCCGTTGATCAGATCCTGATAGGGCTGCGAAAGCGACGTCGTCCAGTCGTCAACGCCCTTGTACTTGATCTGCTTGTAGGTGTAGCGGAACGTCGTTGCCAGATCTTCAGTAATCGGCGCAGTTACGCGCAGAGTACCACCCTGTTCGTTGTAATCGTAATAATCGTTGCTGCTTGTGCTGCTCTTGAACAGGTCGAAACCAACAGCAAGGCGATAGCCGAGGAAGTAGGGCTCGGTGAACGACAGATTGTAGGTCTGGCTGTCATCCGTACCGGCACCAGCCGCAATACGGATATACTGACCGCGACCGAGGAAGTTCTTTTCTTCAACAGACGCTTCCAGGATCAGTCCATCGCCACCAACGGAATAGCCAGCGCCGATACCGAAGGAGCCGGTCGACTGGTCTTCAACATTGACGACAATGATGACGCGGTCTGGCGCACTGCCCTGAGCCGTCGTGATATTGACCGAGCTGAAATAGCCCAGCGCTTCAAGACGGCGCTTAGCGCGGGTAATGACTTCCTGGTTGAAAGCGTCACCTTCGCTGATGTCGAATTCGCGGCGGATAACGTAATCGCGGGTGCGGGTGTTGCCCTTGACCTCGATGCGCTCGACATAGGCGCGCTCGCCCTGGTCAACCATATAGGTGACGCCAATCGTGCCATTGCCCATATCGCGGTTGCCGCGCGGAACAACACGGGCGAATGGATAACCCTTAGCGGAAACACGCTGCTGGATTGCTTCCATCGATTTCTGGATTTCGCGGGCGCTGTACACGCCGCCCGGCGACGTCGTCACAAGACCCTTCAACTCAGTCGGGTCCACGCCTTCAACAGAGCTTTCGACATTGATGTCGGAGAATTTGTAACGCTGACCTTCGTCAACCGTGATGTTGACGGTATATTCGTTGGTCTGCTCGTTAAGCGCGGCATCCGAAGACGTGATCCGGAAATCGGCATAACCATGATTGTAATAGAACTGACGCAGAGCTTCCTCGTCAGCCTTCAACTTATCGTCGTTATAGACATCCTTACGGGTCAGGAACGACAAAGGATTAGATTTCTTGGTGGTGATAACAGCCGCAAGGCGGCTATCGCCATAGGCGTGATTGCCGACGAAGTTGATCGCAGCGATTTTGGTACGATCACCTTCATTGACGATAAAGGCGAGATTGACGCGACCTGGACCAACCGGCGCGGTCTGCGTAGTCACTTCGACTTCACTGCGGCCGATGGCGGCATAGGCCTGCTTGATGCGGGCAATATCGGCCTGGATGAGTTCCTGGCTATAAGGACCGAGCGACTGAGTCTGGATAACGGTCGACAGCTTGTCGTCTTTGATCTTCCGGTTGCCGTTGAACACGACCTGGTTGACCAACTGGTTCTCGTTGACCGTAACCACCAGCGCGCTACCGGAAACCGAAATCTTCACATCGGAAAAATAACCCGTGGCGTAAAGACGCTTCACCGAATCGTCGATGTCGGAATTGGAAAAGGCCTTTCCAGGCTGGATCGTCAAGTTGGAACGAACAGCCTCCGTCCCGACACGCGTCGCGCCACGCACATCAATCCGCTGGATCAACGCCGCATTGGCAACAGAGGCAGATGCCACAACTGCGAGGCCTGCACTTAACGAAACTACACCAGCAGACAGCGCAATCGCTGACACCGCGTTCAAAAACTTTGAACCAGCCTTCATGTGAACTTCTAACCTTTTTTCCGTTGTCCCTCGGTCTTTAAACCGACTCCGGTCCGTTGGTGGTTTTAACCGCTTTTGCTCTACAAGCAAGACCAGTGGTTAATTTCCATTTACTTCGTTTCAACACGTGGCGTATTCGCCACTACCAAGTTGAAACATCGTAAACAAATCCTTATCATCAATGCAAGAACCACTCAGCCAATCAACCGGCTGATATCGTTCCATGTAGCGAACACCATCAGCGACAGAATCATGACCATCCCTACCTTGAACGCGATTTCCTGCGCACCGGCACTGACTGGTTTTCCACGTACTGCTTCTAGCGCATAGAGGATTAAATGGCCGCCATCAAGCACCGGAACCGGCATAAGGTTCAGTAACCCAATGGAAACCGACAAAACTGCCGCCAATTGCAGCAAAGCCACAACACCAAGTGTGGCAACCTGACCGGAAGCCTGCGCAACCCTGATAGGTCCCCCCAGCTGATCGGCATTCATTCGTCCAGCAAACAGGTTTGCCAGATAATCATAAGTACCCGTCACGATGTTCCACGTCTGATCGACCCCGGCGCTAACCGATTCGATAAGCCCCAGTTTTTCCACACGAAAATTGCCGCTGGCAGCCGTAGTCATAATGCCGATCTGGCCCACTTCCATTTTGTTGCCAAAGCGGTCGGTGGTTTCGGTCCGGCGCGGCGTCATCGATAGATCCACCTGGGATTCACCACGCTTGACCGTGACGACGATTGGCACAAGCGGGCGAACGCTCACATAGCGGACCACATCGTCAAAGGTCTTGACGCTGCTGCCATCGAGCGCCACCAGGATGTCTCCCGGCTGCACACCGGCTTCAGCCGCCGCACTCGCAGGCTTGACCTCTGCCACGACAGGATCGGAAACGGGTTTTCCATAAAGGCTGAACGTTACCGAAAAAATTAAAATTGCCAGCAGGAAATTAGCAATTGGCCCAGCGGCAACGGTGGCCGCCCTTTTCCACAGTTTTGCGCCGTTCAGTGTGCGGGCGCGGTCCTCAGGGCTGAGGGCCTCAAACTCCGCAGTATCGGTCTTGCTGGACGCATCGGCATCACCGAAGAAGCGCACATAGCCCCCCAAGGGAATGGCGCTCAGTTTCCAGCGCGTGCCGTGGCGGTCATTGAAGCCAATCAGCTCCGGGCCGAACCCCAGAGAGAATGCGAGAATCCTGATACCCGACCAGCGCCCAACCAGATAATGGCCCATTTCATGCACGAAAACGATCAGCGACAGGACCAGAACGAAGGGAATGATATAACCCGTCAGGAAACCGATAACAGCCATAGGACGCCCTTCTCATATACTCGCTTTACCTATGCGCCAGATTGGCACCGCCGTAAAGCATACACATCACCACCGGCGATGGCAGAAACCGACCGACCGTCAACCGAATGTCAGTGACCGGCGAAATCGAACAACAGTCCGCCAACCGAATCGGTCACTCCGTTGTTGATCGCAGCAACGACCATAGCAATCATAAATGCCGCGAAGCTTGCGGTCGCCAGTCCGTCGACCCTATCCATCACCCCGCCGTGGCCGGGAATCAGATGACTGGAATCCTTGGCTCCGCAGCGCCGCTTGACGAAGGATTCGAACAGGTCTCCCATTTGGCTACAAATGGACAAGACCAGCGCCAGCGCAGGTATCCACCAGCCATAAACCGTGAAATAGGATGCCGTCACCGCATACCCGCCGATGATGGCGGCCACGGTTCCACCGATGGCACCGGACCAAGTCTTGCCCGGCGATATGCGGGGCGCCAGCTTCGGGCCACCAAGCGTGCGCCCGACGAAATAGGCGAAAATATCCGTGCTCCAGACAATGACGAAGACAAAAAGCATGGCGACAAAGCCGATGGCATCATCATCGCGAATGGACGCCAAAGTGACAATACAGGCTCCGGCATAAAATACGCCACCAGCAAGCCACCAGGACCAGCGACGCAAAAATGTAAGGAAAACCAGCGTCAGTGTGAACCCGGAAAGCAAGGGGAGACTTAAAGAGGTATCGCCCGCCACAACATTGCCGGCAATGACCGCAACCGAAAGCCAGCCAATGGCAAGACCGCGGATACTGACCTCGCCGAGCCGGGTCATCGTCGACCATTCCCAGAACACGGCAAGGCCGATGACGGCGGCGAGCCCCCGGAAAGGCAGGCCACCGGTCCAGGTGGCGGCGAGCACCACCGCGACCATGACGATGGAAGACAAGATACGGAGCCTGAGTTCTCTGGTCATGGCCGGCTACGATCCGGCAACCACGGCGGCGGCAGGTGCCAGGCCGCCGAACCGCCGATTGCGGGAGGCATAGAGTTCCAAGGTCGCCAAAAAATTCTCGCGGCTAAAATCGGGCCAATATTCCGGGACGAAGATCAATTCGGAATAGGCGGCCTGCCAGAGCAGGAAATTCGACAGGCGCTCTTCGCCGCTGGTGCGGATGATCAGATCGGGGTCAGGTATTCCCGCCGTATCCAATCTGGCTGAAATCGCCTCCTGTGTAATGGCGCTGGCCGGTAAAAGCCCTGCCTGCACATCGCGCACCAGGGCTGAGACCGCCCTGGTCATCTCATCGCGCGCACCATAATTGAAGGCAATCACCATGGTCATGCCGGTATTGGTGCGGGTGGTCTCCTCTGCCTCGATCAGCAGCTTGAGAATATCGCTCTTCAGCGAAGTGCGTTCACCGATGATCCGCACCCGCACGTTATTGGCACGAAGCTCGGCGAGGTCACGGCGCACGAAGGTCTTGAGCAAACCGAACAGGTCGGTGATCTCGGTTTCCGGCCTGCGCCAGTTTTCGGATGAAAACGCAAACAGGGTCAGATAGCGCACGCCGATTTCGCCTGCCGTGCGAACGACGGTCTGCAAGGCTTCCATTCCCTGCCGATGGCCATAAGCGCGCGGCATGCCGCGCTGATTGGCCCAGCGTCCGTTGCCATCCATAATGATGGCAACGTGCTCGGGAACGGTGGAAATATCCAAAGTCGTCATATCAGGTCCTGCATTGGCGTCGCAGAGAAGGCGAAATGTGCAGATTAGACCTGCATGATTTCCTTTTCCTTTTCAGCAAGCAAGCGATCGATATCGGAAATCGTGTCATCCGTCATCTTTTGCAGCTTTTCCGAAAGGCTGCGCGCATCATCCTTACCGATTTCGCCATCTTTTTCAGCCTTCTTCAGGCTGTCCATACCATCGCGGCGAACATGGCGGATCGCGACTTTCGAGTTTTCGGCATAACCATGCGCCACCTTGACCAGCGACTTGCGGCGCTCTTCGTTCAGCTCAGGCAGGGGAATGCGCAGGTTTTGGCCGTCGACAATCGGGTTGAGGCCGAGATTGGATTCCCGGATTGCCCTGTCAACCGCACCAACCATGCTCTTGTCCCAGATGGAGACACCCAGCATGCGCGGTTCCGGCACGGTGATATTGGCCACGGTGTTCAGCGCAACGCGCGAACCATAGGCTTCAACCATGACCGGGTCGAGAATGTTGGCCGAGGCGCGACCGGTGCGCAACGAGGCGAGGTCGCTCTTGAATGCGTTGATCGCGCCATCCATACGGCGCTTGATATCGTTGAGATCAATACCTGCTGTCATCTTACAGTCTCCGACAATTCTTCAGTGACGCCTTGAAAACGTGAAACGATCCGTCTGTCAATCGGTCCCGGCTGCCATTCGCCTCCGTCAATCGTCATTAACGACTGTTTTCACACCGCCGCCTTGCAGGATGGCGCTGAAGCCACCTTTTTCGTGGATGGAGAAGACGATGATCGGGATCCGGTTTTCCCGTGCCAGGGCAACGGCGGTGACATCCATCACCGCCAGGCCCTTTTCGAGCACTTCAGCATGGGTAATATGGTCGAAACGGGTGGCTGTCGGGTCCTTTTTAGGGTCGGCGGTATAAATGCCGTCCACCTGGGTGCCTTTGAAAATCGCCTGCGCACCCATTTCGGCAGCGCGCAGGGCTGCGGCAGAATCGGTGGTGAAGAATGGATTGCCGGTGCCGCCAGCGAAAATCACCACCCTGCCTTGCGACAGATGATGAACCGCGACGCGCTGCGAAAAACTCTCACAGATTTCCGGCATGGCAATGGCCGAAAGCACCACGGTGTCGATGTCCAGCTTGCGCAGCGAGGTTGCCAGCGCCAGCGCATTGATGACCGTGCCGAGCATGCCCATATGGTCACCGGTTACCCGGTCGCCGCCCTTGGAGGCGACGGCAACGCCACGAAAGATGTTGCCGCCGCCGACCACGACGCCGACTTCGACGCCCATGGCGCGCGCCTCGGCGATATCACCGGCGATCCGGTCGGCGACCGCGACATCGATGCCGAAGCCCTGGCTGCCCATCAGGGCTTCGCCGGAAGCTTTGAGAAGAACTCGTTGATAAATGGGCTTGGAGGTCATGGTCTCTCCTGGAATTGAACCTGCCGCCTGATGAAACACCCCGGCTTGAAGACCGGCGGACGATGAAACAGAGGCCGCAATGGTGAAAAACGTCACGAAATGGACCGCAGCGGACAAGAAGCGCGGGCACCAGCAATGCCGGATACACGAAGGGCACCGCGTTGTCACGCGATGCCCTGACTTTTCCCATGATTGGAATGTTTTACGGTAAAGACCGATCAGCCCTTGGCGACAGCAGCCACTTCGGCAGCGAAATCGCTCTCTTCCTTCTCGATGCCTTCACCCAGCAGCAGGCGGGCGATGCCGGTGATCTCGATCGGTGCGCCAACGTCTTTTTCGGCTTCCTTGAGGGCGGCGGCAACGGTCAGGTCAGGATTGATAACGAAAGCCTGCGACAGCAGGGCCACGTCTTCGAAGAACTTGCGCATCCGGCCTTCAACCATCTTTTCGATGATGTTTTCCGGCTTGCCCGACTCGCGCGACTGCTCGATGAACACATTGCGCTCGCGTTCGGCAACAGCAGCATCTACTTCTTCAGCGCGCACGGCCAGCGGGTTGGTGGCGGCAACATGCATGGCGATCTGACGACCGATGGTGTTGAGAGCTTCCTTGTTGCCAGTCGACTTCAGGGCAACCAGCACACCGAGCTTACCAAGACCGTCAGCAACGGCATTGTGGACGTAGGTGGCGACAACGCCGTCCTCAACCTTCAGCTGCGTGGCGCGGCGAAGGGCCATGTTTTCGCCGATGGTGGCAATCGCATCCTTGATCGAATCGGACACTGTCTTGCCGGTCGCGGCATAGTTTGCCCCATTGATGGCATCGACAGTGCCGTCGGTGGAAAGCGCTACGGTAGAAATGCCGCGGACCATGTCCTGGAAGGCATCGTTGCGGGCAACGAAGTCGGTTTCGGAATTGACTTCGACGACAACGGCGGTGGTGCCGGCGCTGGCAATACCGATCAGGCCTTCGGCTGCGGTACGGCCAGACTTCTTGTCGGCCTTGGCAATGCCCTTGGCGCGCAGCCAGTCGATGGATGCTTCCATGTCGCCGCCATTTTCAGCCAGCGCTTTTTTGCAGTCCATCATGCCTGCGCCGGACTTTTCGCGCAGTTCCTTCACCATTGCAGCAGTGATCTCGGTCATTGTTTGCCTCTTTGTCTGTTCAGGGGCGGGCCAAAGGACAGATGCCTGAAACCGGCGCCCGGATTGGGCACGACTTGTACCCGGAAATGTTACAGCGTGATGAAATCACGTCATCACGCGAGCGGGGAAACCGCAAGGCGGCTCCCGCAAAAGGGAAGCCATTCAAAAGAGCGGGCCGCCGCACAGCCTGACGCTGACGGGCGGCCCATCAATCTTTTGTCAAAGGCGGGGCAAGCCCGCCTTCATGCATCCGATTGCATCAAGCCTCGGCAGAGCCTTCCAGAGCCGGCTCGATCGGAGCCTCAACCATGGCGCCGATATCACGACCAGACGAACCCTGCTGGCGAGCGATACCGTCGATGGCAGCGCGCGAGATCAGGTCGCAGTAGAGAGCGATGGCGCGCGATGCGTCGTCATTGCCCGGGATCGGGTAATCGATCAGGTCCGGATCGCAGTTCGAGTCGATGATGGCAACGACCGGAATGCCCAGGCGCTTGGCTTCATCGATAGCGATCTTTTCCTTGTTGGTGTCAACGATCACCATCAGGTCCGGGGTGCCGCCCATGTCGCGGATACCGCCGAGAGCCTTGTCAAGCTTTTCGCGTTCGCGCTCAAGGTTCAGACGTTCCTTCTTCGTGAAGCCCTGGGCTTCCGAGTTCAGGATTTCGTCGAGCTTGCGCAGGCGCTGGATCGAGTTGGAAATGGTCTTCCAGTTGGTCATCATGCCGCCGAGCCAGCGGGAGTTGACGTAATACTGGGCCGAACGCTTGGCAGCATCGGCGATCAGGTCAGAGGCCTGACGCTTGGTGCCGACGAACAGAACGCGACCGCCACGAGCAACCGTGTCAGATACGACCTGAAGGGCGCGCGACAGCATCGGTACGGTCTGAGCCAGGTCGATGATGTGAATGTTGTTACGATCGCCGAAGATATACGGCTTCATCTTCGGGTTCCAGCGATGTGTCTGGTGGCCGAAGTGAACGCCAGCTTCCAGAAGCTGACGCATGCTAAAATCAGGCAATGCCATGCCTTTTTCTCCTTTTCCGGTTGAACCCCCGTGAAGCAAACAGCGTCTTTTTCAAAACGCCACCGGGCGGAACGGACCGGATGTCTCCCGGCCTATCCCAAGCTTCACGTGTGGAATGCCGGTCGCCATAGAACGATTTGACGGACAAGGCAAGTGTAGGGCCGAGAAAAAGCCTGCAATTGCTACTTTTGCGCCTTGCAGGCCGTCGGCGGCAGCAATTCCAGCTTGGAAAGCTTGCCCGTCAGGACAACATCACCGTAATCCAGCGTCAGGTCGCGCGTCACTCCATTGTCATAGAGGTCGAAGGACTGGGTATAGACCGGCAATTGATCGCCATCCGACTTGTCGTCGTAATAAGCAATGGCGACCGGCCAATAGGTACGGCCCGACAGGGGGTCCTTGGTATCGCCCGTCAGCTTTTTCGATGTTCCCAGCACCGTCGTGGTCAAATAGCTCTTGTCGCCGTCTTCCGTGCCATCAAACACACGAGCCTCGAAGAAGCGATTACCCTTCCTGGCGCGGTCGATCATATCAAGCATATGTTGGGCCGGGAAGCGGGCCGAGGCCAGTTCCAGCTCCTTCTTCTGCGGCTCCTTTAACTCGATACGCAGGCCATCGGTTTTTGCCGCAGCCGCCCCTTTGACATCCTTGTCCAGCTTGTCGTCGGTAAAACTTTTCGATTCGAAATCGAACCGTCTGGCTGCCATGTCCTCGAAAGTCCGAACCTGCTGGTCGGTGACGCTGACCTGATCGCCGGTCTCGATTTTGGTGACGAATCGGAAGCTGGTGGAATAGCCGTCACAGGCCGAGCCGTTGAACTCATAGACCATCCGGCCGCTCATATTGTCGACACCTGACTGGTCTGTCGCCTTTTTCAGCTTGATATCATAGGTGGCGCGATGCGGCGCAAGATCGCCTACAGCCTGCGGATCGACCTTCACGGATGTCACCGCGGTGTTTGCCGTCAATGCCATAACAAGGGCCAAGGTCAACTGCGGCATCGATATTCTCCTGTTGCGGTCTGGCTTGATGCTATAAGAACTGAGTTGTCAAAAGCGAGGCGCTTACGCAACTTGCCTGAGTTTATCACCACGTTTCCGTTTTCATGCTAGCTGGGATTTGATCATGTCCGACACTATCGACAGCCGCCTTGCCGCCCTTGGCATTACCCTGCCCCAGGCCGCAGCACCTGCTGCCAATTATGTACCCTATGTCATCAGCGGCAACCTGCTTTATCTCTCCGGCCAATTGCCAATGGAAGCCGGCAAAATTGCCGTGACCGGCCTGGTCGGCAGCGATGTGGACCTGGCCTCGGCACAGCACGCCGCAGAACTGTGCGCCATCAATATTCTGGCCCAGGCAAAATCGGCACTAGACGGCGACCTTTCCCGCATTGTCCGAGTCATCAAGCTCAACGGCTTCGTGGCCTCAGGCCCCGGCTTTACCGATCAGCATCTGGTGATCAACGGCGCTTCCAACCTGATCGCCTCGGTGCTGGGTGAGGCTGGCAAACATGCGCGCGCCGCCGTGGGCATGGCCGCCCTGCCGATGAACGCCGCTGTCGAGATCGATGCCATCCTGGAGATCCGCCTGTGACGGATGCCAGCTGGATCAAAGAAACGCCGGTTGCCCATCGCGGTTTTCACGACCAGAACAAGCTGGTCTGGGAAAACACGCTGTCGGCCGCCGCCCGCGCCATAGACGCCGGTTTCGCCATCGAATGCGACCTGCAATACACCACGGACAGCGTACCGGTGGTGTTTCACGACGACGACATGCAGCGTCTGTGCAACATGACCGGCGACGTGCGCGCCCGTACCTCGGCGGAACTGAAAATGATGTCGGTCGGCGGTACAGCCGACAAGGTGCCGACGCTGCGGCAATTGCTCGATCTGGTCAAGGGCCAGGTGCCGCTGGTAATTGAGCTAAAGGGCAGGCTCGGCGATGACGAGGGCTTTGTCGAGGATGTGCTGGAGGTTCTCACCGGCTACCAGGGCAAAGTCGCGCTGATGAGCTTCGACCATCATCTTTTGAAAGAGCTGAAGGCCAATGACTGCCCCTACCCGGTCGGACTGACCGCCGAAGGCGCCAAGCCGGAAAACTTCTTTGTCCATGACGAGGCCATGCAGCTCGGTCTGGATTTCATCTCCTATTGCGTCGCCCATTTGCCCAACAGCTTCATCGAGGCGCAGCGGCAGAAAAACATTCCAGTGATCACCTGGACGGTGCGGGATGAAATCATGCGCGCCCACACCTATACTTACGCAGATCAAATGACGTTTGAAGGCTTTGACCCGCGCGACACCGTGGCATCATAATCTTGTAATGGAGTGGCATGACACAAGAGGTCATCATTCGGGTTGAGCAGTCCTTCAAGGCCATCAACCAAAGCGCATGGAACAGGCTTTCCGGTGCCGCCAAGGCATCGGGAGGCGAAGCCTATAATCCGTTCAACAGCTGGGCCTATCTTTCGGCATTGGAAGAATCGGGCTCTGCCACCGCCAAAACCGGCTGGCTTGGCCATCATTTGCTGATGGAGGATGGCGATGGGCAATTGCTCGGTGCCATGCCCTGCTATCTCAAGAGCCATAGCCGGGGTGAATATGTCTTCGACCAGGGCTGGGCCGATGCATTCGAGCGGGCGGGCGGGCAATATTATCCGAAATTGCAGGCCTCCATCCCGTTTACGCCCGCAACCGGCCCGAGGTTGATGGTTGCAGATGGCGTTGAGCCGGAAAGCGCTCGCGCCTCTCTGGCCTCCAGCTTTGCGGAAATATCCCGCAAGCTCGGCGTCTCCTCAGCTCATGCGACCTTCCTGCCGGAAAACGAGCTCGAGCATTTCGAGGATGCAGATTTCCTGCATCGGCTGGATCAGCAATTCCACTTCATCAACCAGGGCTACGCCAATCACGACGCCTTTTTGGAAACGCTAGCCTCGCGCAAACGCAAGGCCTTGAAGAAAGAGCGGCGAGCGGCGCTGGAAAACGGCATTACCATCGATTGGCTGACCGGCAGCGACCTGACCGAAGCGATCTGGGACCAGTTTTTCACCTTCTACATGGATACCGGCAGCCGAAAATGGGGCAAGCCCTACCTGACCCGGCAATTCTACTCGCTGATCGGCGAACGCATGCCTGAAGACATTCTCCTGGTGATGGCCAAACGCGATGGCCGCTATGTGGCGGGCGCCATCAACTTCATCGGCGAGGATACGCTGTTCGGTCGCCATTGGGGCTGTAGCGAGGATCACCCCTTTCTGCATTTCGAGGTCTGCTACCATCAGGCCATCGACTTTGCCTTGGCCAAGGGGCTGAAAAAGGTCGAAGCGGGGGCGCAAGGCGAGCATAAGCTGGCGCGCGGCTACCAGCCGGTTACCACCCATTCCGCCCATTACATCGCCCATCCGGGCCTGCGCCGGGCCATCGCCGACTATCTGGAACGCGAACGCGAAGAGGTGGAGCACATCGGTGCCTATCTCGGCGAACATACGCCGTTTCGCAAGGGCGAACGCCAGCCGCGCGACGGCGAGGAAATCGATGGCTGACCTTGATTGACAGGTCAGGACCAGGATAGACAAGACCCGGTAACGGAGACAGATAATGACCATTTCGGCCTATGATCCAGACAATATTTTCGCCAAGATCCTCAAGGGCGACATCCCCTCAATCAAGCTCTATGAGGATGACGACGCGCTGGCCTTCATGGATGTAATGCCACAGGCACCGGGCCATTGCCTGGTGATTCCAAAACAGGGTTCCCGCAATCTGCTGGATGCCGATCCGGCTGTGCTGGCAAAACTCATTCCAGTCGTGCAGAAACTGGCTGCTGCCGTCAAACAGGCCTTTGATGCCGACGGTGTCTACGTTGCGCAATTCAACGAGCCTGCCGCAGGCCAGACCGTGTTCCACCTGCATTTTCACGTGATTCCCCGCCATGACGGTCAGCCGTTGAAGCCGCATGTGGGTGGCATGGAAAATATCGACGTGTTGAAGGCCAATGCCGCAAAGATTATCGCAGCGCTATAGCATCGTGCAGAACACTGGAGTCAGCAGGATGCTATAGGTTTTTGTTTTTATGCATTTCCGGACGGAAAACCGCTTCACACTTTTCGTGGAAATGCTCTACAGGACAAACAGACCTGCGGCCAAAACACCCAGCGACACCAGAACGCCAACAATGATCCGCTGACCGGCAAGCAGGAACGCTGCAAAGCCGAGACCGGTGGCCGTGAGCCGCAGCCAGAGCGGCGAGTGTTCCAGTGTTCCGGTTGGAAAGACGATCAACTTGGCAGTCACGGCCATAACCAGGGCCGTGGCAACCGCCCTTACCCAATAGAGCGGCTCGGCCCCTTCCTGAAGACGGTTTCCGGCCAGCACGCCCAGCCAGCGCCAGAGATCTGTCGCCAGCCAGCCCGCGATGATTATAACCAGATAGGGCCAGAACTCCGCCATCATAGCTCCTCCGCCAGGTTTTCAACCGGCTGAATATCCGAGGGCTCATGGCTTCGGCGGCGGATTTGCCGGTCGATCAGATAGGCAAGCGTGCCGCCTCCCAGTCCTGCGATTAGGATGTCGAAACCTGGAGCTGCGAGTGCCAGCAGCGGCCCGGAGACGATGCCGATCACAAAGGCGATCTTCACCACCCGCTGCTTGCCGGTCGCCCAGATCGAGGCGACGAAATAGACCGGCGTGAGGAAAAATAGCAGACCGGCGACAAGCGGCGGCAGGCTGGAGACAAGGCCATAGCACACACCGACCAGAATGGTGTTGACCGCCACCAAAGTCAGGCCGAAGCCTGCGAAAAACGCCACTCGTCCTTCTCGCGGCACGGTCTTCAGATTGCCCATAGCATAGACCCAGGCGGTGATGGCGACGAAATGCGACAGGAACAGCAGCAGCCAGGTCGGGGTGCGTTGGCTGCGCATTTCCGGCACCAGCGAGGCAACCATCGGCATCATCCGGATTGAGGAGAGCGACACGGCCAGAAAACAGGCCAAAAGATTGGCGCCACTCGACATCATGCCGATCAGTATCATCTTGGCAGGCAAGGCCCAGACGATCACCGTCATGAACATCGCTTCATTGCGGCTGACGCCGCTTTGCAACGCGAAGGCGCTGAAACCGACAAACGATACCATGAGAATAATCGCCGGCAGGCTGAAAAGGCCGCGCATGCCCGTGAAGAACCAGCGCAACTGGCTGCGGTCGGCAAGAAGGAGAGATGACATAAAGGATTTCCAGCAAAAGTGCGAAACGGCCTACAGCGCCGAAAAAATCACCGCTCCCGTTCATGACAATGCCGGGCAAACTGCCCGGCATTGATGCTGTCAAAAATTTGACCGTTCTTTCAAAAGAATTACTTCTTTTTCGGCACCTTTGGCACCGTGGTTTTCTTGGCGACCGGCTTGGTCTCCTTCAAGGCTTCGACTTCCGGCTCAGCCTTGGCGACTTTTTTAGCCTTGGAACGCGGCTTGGCGATGACCTCGCCATCATCAGGCACCACGGCGGCAATTTCCGCTTCCTTCTTCGGCTTGACCGGCGCCACATCGGCCACGCAGTCCAGCTTCAATTGCTCCTCGCCATCCTTGGTGACAGTGCCGACCTTGACGATCCCGCCCTTCTTCAGCTTGCCAAACAGGATCTCATTGGCCAATGGCTTTTTGATATGTTCCTGAATCACGCGGCCAAGCGGCCGGGCGCCCATTTTCTCGTCATAGCCACGCGTTGCCAACCAGGCGACAGCCGGTTCCGACAGGTCGAATGTGATGCCCCGTTCCGAAAGTTGAGCTTCCAGCTGCATGACAAACTTCTGCACGACCTTGTGGATGACCTCGCTTGGCAGCGGGGCGAACGGAATGATCGCATCCAGACGATTGCGGAATTCCGGGGTGAACAGACGATTGATCGCCTCTTCATCCTCACCACTACGCTTGGAAGAGCCAAAGCCGATAGCCGACTTGGCCATTTCCGATGCGCCCGCATTGGTGGTCATGATCAGGATTACATTGCGGAAATCGATCTTCTTGCCATTATGGTCGGTCAGCGAACCGTGGTCCATAACCTGCAACAGGATGTTGTAGATATCCGGATGAGCCTTTTCGATTTCGTCCAGCAGCACGACGCAATGCGGATGCTGATCGACACCATCGGTCAGCAGGCCACCCTGATCGAAGCCGACATAGCCGGGAGGGGCACCCAGCAGACGCGACACCGTATGGCGCTCCATATATTCAGACATATCAAAGCGCAGCATTTCCACGCCAAGCGACGCGGCCAATTGCTTGGCAACCTCGGTCTTGCCGACGCCTGTCGGGCCGGAGAAGACGTAGGAGCCAATCGGCTTATTGGGTTCACGCAGCCCTGCCCGCGCCAGCTTGATCGCCGTCGACAGCGCATCGATAGCATCATCCTGACCGTAAACGACCGAGCGCAGTTCCTTGTCCAGATTGGCAAGAACCAACTCATCGTCCTTGGACACGGTCTTGGCCGGAATCCGCGCCATCGTGGCGATGGTGACTTCGATTTCCTTCTCGGTGATCAGCTTGCGACGACGCGAGGCGGGCAGCAGCATTTGCGCGGCACCCGTCTCATCGATCACGTCGATCGCCTTGTCCGGCAGCTTGCGGTCGCTGATATAGCGGGCCGAAAGCTCGACAGCCGTCTTGATCGCCTCGTTGGTGTAACGCAGCTTGTGATATTCCTCGAAATAGGGCTTCAGACCCTTCATGATCTCGATGGCATCGTCGATAGACGGCTCATTGACATCGATCTTCTGGAACCGGCGCACCAGCGCCCGGTCCTTTTCGAAGAACTGCCGATATTCCTTATAGGTGGTCGAACCGATGCAACGGATGGCGCCAGACGACAAGGCGGGCTTCAACAGGTTGGAGGCATCCATAGCCCCGCCGGAAGTGGCCCCTGCGCCAATCACCGTATGAATTTCATCGATGAACAGCACGGCGCCCGGATAGTCTTCGAGCTCCTTGACCACTTGTTTCAAGCGTTCTTCGAAATCGCCGCGATAGCGCGTACCGGCCAGAAGCGTCCCCATGTCGAGCGAGAAGATCGTCGCATCGGCCAGCGCCTCAGGCACCTTGCCCTCGACGATCCGCTTGGCCAGCCCTTCGGCAATCGCCGTCTTGCCCACACCTGGATCGCCAACGTAAAGCGGATTGTTTTTTGAGCGGCGGCACAGGACCTGAATGGTGCGGTTGACCTCGTCGTGACGGCCGATCAGCGGATCGATCCGGCCGGTCTTGGCCTTTTCATTCAGGTTGACGCAATAGGCCTTGAGGGCTTCCGGCTGCTTCTTGGCCGGACCTTCCTCCTGCTCACGTGGCGGCTTCTGGCTGGCTTCGCTCTCTTCCTCGACACCGCGTGGCGGGCGAGGCTGGGAGGTGCCGGGACGCTTGCCGATACCATGGGATATGTAGTTGACCGCGTCATAGCGGGTCATTTCCTGTTCTTGCAGGAAGTAAGCCGCATGGCTTTCACGCTCGGCAAAGATCGCCACCAGAACATTGGCGCCGGTCACTTCTTCCCGACCGGACGACTGGACGTGGATGACAGCCCGCTGGATGACCCGCTGGAAGCCGGAGGTCGGTTTGGAATCCTCATCATAGCCGGTCACCAGATTGGCCAGTTCATTATCGACATAATCGCTCACGGTCTTGCGCAGCGTATCGAGGTTCACATTGCAGGCGCCCATCACGGCGGCGGCATCGGCATCATCGATCAGTGCCATCAGCAAATGTTCAAGCGTCGCATATTCGTGGTGGCGCTCATTGGCAAAAGTCAGTGCCTGATGCAGCGCCTTTTCCAGGCTCGGAGAAAATGTTGGCACGGTCAGATCCTCATTTCTTTTCCATGACGCATTGCAGCGGATGCTCGTGCTGCCGCGCGAAGTCCATAACTTGGCTTACCTTGGTTTCGGCGACCTCATAGGTGAAGACGCCGCATTCCCCTACCCCGTGGTTGTGTACGTGCAGCATGACGAGGGTTGCCGCTTCCCTGTCTTTTTGGAAGAACCGCTCCAGAATATGGATGACGAACTCCATCGGCGTATAGTCATCATTTAGCAGCAGAACGCGATATAAATTGGGCTTCTTGGTTTTCGGCTTCGTGCGCGTGATAACCGACGTGCCCCTGTTTGGTCCGTCGTTGTTACCCTGCGCTTGCATGACGATCGGTTGCGCGATCATTTCCATCCATTCTCCCGAGTTCCGGCCGCTTCATCGCAAAAGGCGAATCCCGCCAGACCTCACAGATTCATTAAGGTAGTCCATTTCTCATCGATTTTAAGCCCATAGATACGCACTGCAAAGAGAATTGCGTGTCCGACCTCAAAAAGGCACCCCGGACAAGTCCCGATACCGACGCAACAGGCCTAAAGATAAGTGCCTTACCCGCGTTTTCCAGACCAGCAATCGCAGCGCGTTCACTTCCAGCTGAGATTACCACCAGATAATCATATTGTCTCCCCAGCAATGCCCCAGGCTGACCACAAGACTGAGTATGGACATAAGCTGCCAAACCGGGGCTGGCATGGGAAGTACCAACGAAAAACGGCCATCCCACAGGACGGCCGTTTGCAGCGACATCAATAAAAAATGATCAGGCAGCCGTCGCGGCGGACGCTGCTTTCGAAGCCTTGGCAATCGGAGCCTCATAAGGCTTATATGCCGTCTTGGCCAGATCGGCATACATTTCGGTGATCTTGGTGGCTTCTGACACGAACGTTTCGTAGGAGCTCTTAGCATATTTCGTCTGCAACTCGAAAACAGTTTCGATGCTGCGGGCAGCGGTCAGTTGCTCCATGAAACCGGCCAGATCCTGGAAGGACTTTTTCGAGTAATCCTGAGCTTCAGCAGCGATCGACTGCATGCCCTTGGCAACCTCGGAATAATTCTTCACCATCGTATCGACGGCTTCTTTGCTCTTTTTGTTCACGTCTTCGAAATTCAACATAACAGCACTCCTTTTTCCTCTGCTGTCCCAAACCATAGGACAGATTGCTAAAATTGGTCAAGTCAATTTGTGCAGTGCGTCATCGCCAAAAAGTTGCATTTTATCAATAACAAAAAAAAGCGACCCCATACGGGGCCGCCCTTCATTATCAAATATCAATAAATGCATCCCTTATGAATGCAACCTGTGATCAAAGATCGACATCCAGAATGGCCATCGAGAAATTGTAGGACAGATCACCGTCCTCGTCATCCTTGAAGACAACGCCGAGAAACTCATCACCAACATAAACTTCTGCCGAGTCATCCTTGCGCGGACGCGCCTTTACAGCCATCGTCGGGTTGAAAGTCCGCTTGAAATAAGCGTCAAGCTTCTTGATTTCGTCTGCTTTCACAAAAATCTCCATGGATTGTCTGCGCAGCACGAACCTTCGATCCGGCCATGTTGCCGCAGCGCTCTCAAAATTCCAGCATGGCCGTGACTGACAAACCGCACGAACCATGCTTCGGCGGCCTGCTTGTCGCATGGGCCAAACAGCTGTGTAAAGCCGCGAATATCGATCCGCCCCTGCTTTTAAGGGATAATTGCTGGAAGCGGAATCGGTTCACTAAAAAATCATCAGACAGGTTCATCCATGACCACCAACCGAAGCGGCCACGGAGGCCATAAGGTTCGCGCGCCAAATACGGCATGTCGAAATCAACGTAACGGCGTGGGCACCCGTTCCGTCAGCCGTCCTCGGACACCACCTGGTTCATCGAGCGGGCCGGTTCGGCACAGCCTGCTTCGCCCACCACCTTGGCGGGTACGCCTGCAACCGTCTTGCCAGCCGGTACAGGCTTCAGCACAACAGAACCGGCGGCCACCCGCGAGCAGCAGCCGATCTCGATATTGCCCAGCACTTTCGCGCCCGCGCCGATCAGGACACCATTGCCAATCTTGGGATGGCGATCTGCCCCTTCCTTGCCGGTGCCGCCCAGCGTCACCCCATGCAAGATAGAAACATTATCGCCGATCCGTGCTGTCTCGCCGACCACCAGGCCTGTGGCGTGATCCAGAAATATTCCCTTGCCGATGTGAGCAGCCGGATTGATATCCGTCTGAAACACGCTGGAGGACCGGCTTTGCAGATAGAGCGCAAAATCGCGCCTGCCTTTGTTCCAAAGCCAGTTGGCCAGCCGATGGGTCTGGATCGCGTGAAATCCTTTGAAATACAGCACAGGCTCGATAAAGCGCAGGCAGGCCGGGTCGCGGTCGTAATAGGCCTGAATATCGACGCGCAGCACAGTGCCCCATTCCGGCCAATCGGTCAGCATTTCCTCGAAAGTCTGGCGCAAAAGACTGGATTGCAGGTCGGCATGGTCGAGCCGTTCACAGATGCGGTAGATCACGCAGCCTTCCAGCGAACGGTGGTTCAGCACGGTGGAATAGAGGAAGGCCGCCAGGAGCGGATCATGCTCGGCGGCACTGCGGGCCTCCTGGCGCATGCTGTCCCAGATCGGGTCCATGGGCTTGATCATCTCGCGCACAGCAAGATCGTGCATGACAGCCATTGCAATCTCCTCATTGACGTTCACCGTCCATTATATAGATGATCTATCGATCAGACCAGATGGGGGCATGAGATGAAAAAAGCGCGGACCTTTGCGGATAACGGCATAAGGGTGGCCGGACAAAATGGCATTGGCGCGCTGATTATCGACAATCCAACTCGCAAGAATGCGATCACCCAGGCCATGTGGCGCGCCATTCCCCCGGCACTGGACTGGCTGATTGCCGAGGCCGGGGTTCATTGCATCGTCATGACAGGCGGCGGCCAGACGGATTTCAGCGCCGGCGCCGACATTTCCGAATTTGACACCGTGCGCAACGATAGCCGGCAGGCGCGGATCTACGAGGCTGACAATAGTGCGGCTTTCGCGGCCATTCGTGAGGCTCGGGTGCCTGTCATCGCCTCACTTCGCGGGGTTTGCTATGGTGGGGCCTTCGGGCTTGCCGCCGCCGCCGATATCAGGATCGCCGACGACACCGCAATCTTCGCCATACCCGCCGCCCGACTTGGCCTCGCCTATCCAGCAGATGCCGTTGCCGACCTCAGCCGGACGCTGGGCAGCCAGATCGCCCGGCGGGCGCTGTTTACCGGTCAGGCATTTCCCGCCGCTTCTCTATTGAGCTGCGGCTTTTTGGGCGATCTCGTCGCCCCTCAAGCTCTTGACGGTGCAGCCTTTTCTTTGGCAGAAACCATCGCCGCCAATGCGCCACTGTCTATCCACGCTGCCAAGCTGGCGCTGCGGGCAACGGAAAGCCAGGACGACAGCCTGCTGAGTGAGGCCGCAGTTCTTGGCTCCACGACGTTCGAAAGTGCCGACTACCGCGAAGGCCGCACTGCATTTCGCGAAAAACGCCAACCGATCTTTACCGGAGAATAAAAACGTCTAGCGGCCATCCAGCTCGGCGTAGAATTCCAGAACGGCCTGTTTAAACACCCTGTCGCCAACCGCCAGCATATGGTCGCGCTTGGGAATATCGATGGCGCGGGCATTGGGCATCAACGCCGCCAGTTCATGGGGTGATCCGGCAATATCATCCACAGTCCCGACACCGATCAGGACAGGCATGGTGATTGTAGCAAGCTCGGCTGCGGACACCAGATCGCGCGACGTAGAGATACAAGCGGCCAGCGCCAGCCGGTCGCTGCGTGTCTGCTCGGCAAAGGCGCGAAACATCCGTCCGCGCTCATGGGTCACATCATCAAGCGAAGGAGCCAGCAGCGCATCGGCAATCGGGTCCCAGTCGCCGACCCCGGTGGATATGCCAATGCCAAGCCCGCCAAACACCAGCGAGCGGACCCGCTGCGGAAAATCCAGCGCCATGAAAGCCGAAATCCGCGCGCCCATGGAATATCCCATCACATGCGCTTCAGCCACACCAAGATGATCGAGCAGCGCTGCGGCATCCGCTGCCATGTTTTCAGGATGATAGACTTCCGCTTCATGCGGCTTGTCGCTCTGGCCATGGCCGCGATTGTCGAGTGCGATCACCCGGTAGCCGGCATCGCCCAGCGTCTTCAGCCAGCCAGGATGCACCCAATTGACCAGGGCGCTGGAGGCAAACCCATGGATCAGCAAAACTGCCGGGCCAGACGGATCGCCCTCATCGAAATAGGCGATCTCCAGACCGTCATGACGAAAGCGGGAAAAAGCGGGAGCGTTCAAATTCATCACAATCGGTCCAGTTGATAGTCGATCAAGGCAGCATGACCCGGCCCGCCGCCCCACAACATGCCATCCCCAATCTGCCAACAAGGACAGGAAGACGCCAGACATCCGCAAGGGTTGCGATACGCAGTAGCCCTGCTGCATAAGTCGTAACCCCTGTAGGGTTCAAGAGTTTATCTGCCCATACCCCTGCAAAGGCACAGCAATTCTGTAAAAACAATCGGCAGCGCCCTGCATTGGCTCTACCCATTTCAAAAAAAGGCGGCTAATGTCCGGCGTAACCCAATCGCGGTGCATGGCGGCGGCAGAGATGCGGATCACCCGCCATAAACGTTTCATCTTCAGTTGAGTTTCCCGGCCTTGCAGGCCTTGGAAACTGGGCAACAAGGCATTCGGAGCATAGACATGGCCGGTCATTCCATTCCCCATTTCCAGAACGACGGCGGACATCGGCTTGTCGAAATCGGCGTCAAGGAATTCATGTGCACCGGTGCGTCCGTTCCTTTTGATCACCCGCATATCTTCATCGACCTTGGCCATGACACCGAGAAGGTCTGCCCCTACTGCTCAACGCTCTATCGCTATAACAGCAGCCTGAAGGCAACCGAAACCAACCCGGCCGGCTGCGTCTTTCACGTCAAGGCAGCCTGAGCGGCTCTCAGCGACGCGCCAGCGATCGGATTATCACCATGTCCACGAAAACCGTGGCAATTGTCGGCGGCGGCATAGCCGGTCTTGTCGCGTCCTTGTGCTTTGCCCGCGTGGGTATCGCGACCCGGATTTTTGAGAAAAGCCCACAATTGCTTGAGGTCGGCGCCGGCCTGCAACTGACGCCAAACGTCACCTGGATTCTCGACGAACTCGGTGTTCTCGAAAACCTGCGCGCGCGCTGGCATGAGCCGGATGTGGTGGCGCTCGCCTCCGGCATCAGCTTGAAACGCCTTTGCGACGTGCCGGTTGGCGCCCACGCGAAATCCCGTTGGCAGGCGCCCTACGGCGTGTTGCATCGCGCAACGCTGCAACAGGCTCTTCTTGAGGCCGTGGCGCGCAATCCGCTTTGCTCCCTGATATTGGACCAGAGGGTCGAAAGCCCCGATGCGCAAATCCTGCGCGATCCGCAAACCGGCGAGCGTCCCGACCTGCTGATCGCTGCCGATGGCGTCTGGTCGCGGCTGCGCAATTTCGTGGCTGGCGGCCCGGACGTGTCCTTCAGCGGCAGCATTGCCTGGCGCGTTACCCTTCCCCAGGCCGAAGCCCCCGCCTTTCTCGACCGACAGTCCGTAACGGCCTTTCTGGGGCCGAATGCCCATATGGTCACCTATCCCTTGCGCGATACCGACAGTATCAACATCGTGGCCATCGGCGCGGGCGTCGATCCCGGCGAAGGATGGGCAGCTCAAACGCAGGATAGCCAGGCTCTGCTGCTGGAGCGGGCCTTCAAAGGCTGGAATAGCGACATCTGCACCATGTTGGCGAATGCCAATACCAACATGACCTTCTGGCCGCTGTTTCAGGCTGGAAATGGCCGTTGGCACAATGACAGGGATCTGGTGCTGATCGGCGATGCAGCCCATGCCATGCTCCCCTTCTCGGCTCAGGGCGCGGCGATGGCCATCGAAGACGCTTTCGAACTGGCCGATCTCGTCTCCAGTCGACCCACCCCCCAGGCGCTCACGGCTTATGAGACCAGTCGGCAAAAACGGGTCAGCGCCGTGCGCAAACGAGGGGCAATCAACAAATTCGCCTATCACGCCAAGGGGCCGCTGCAAATCGGGCGCGACGTCCTATTGTCCTTGCGCCCTTCCGATAGCTTTGCCCGCGATCTCGACTGGCTCTATGGCTACCGGCCTGTCTTGACAGACCTTTAGCCGTAAATTGTCCGATGCCTTCAACCCGAAATTGCTTTCGGATCAGACAGTTAAACAGTAGCTGCCGCAGCAAAACCACGCTCCAGATCCACCTGGAGATCGGCAATATCTTCAAGTCCGATCTGAAGACGAATCAATGGCCCGCCTGCGGGCGGCTTGGCGATGACGCGGTCGCCGACATTGGCCAATACCGCCAGGCTTTCGTACCCGCCCCAGGACCATCCAAGACCGAAAATCTGCAAGGCATCGAGAAAGGCATGCGCCTTACACTTGAACTGCGCCGGATCGCTTTCCGCCAGTACAAAGGAAAAGATCCCCGAAGCGCCTTTAAAGTCGCGCTTCCAGATGTCATGACCGGGAAAACTGGGCAGGGCCGGATGCAAGACCCGCGCAACATCGTCCCTCGCCTCCAGCCATTCGGCCACGGCACGAGCACTGCGATCGTGATGAGCAAGCCTGACCGCCATGGTTCTGAGACCACGCAGAACCATATAGCTATCTTCTGTCGAACCGCAGAGGCCCATGGCGCCATTGGCAGCCTTAAGGCGCGGCCAGCACGCGGCATTGGCCGAAACCGTCCCCATCAGGATGTCGGAATGGCCAGCCGGATATTTGGTTGATGCCTGCATGGAAATATCGACACCGAAATCCAGTGGCCGGAAATAGAGCGGTGTTGCCCAGGTATTGTCCATGCTGACCACGGCGCCATGACTATGAGCGATGTCAGTCAGAAGGCGAATATCCTGCATTTCAAATGTATTGCTGCCAGGAGCCTCGGCATGAACCAGCTTTGTATTGGCGCGCATCAGCGATGCGATGCCTGCACCGATGGCAGGATCGTAATATTCGACCTCGACACCCATCCGCTTCAACATTGTATCGCAGAAATGCCGTGCCGGGTCATAGACCGAATCAACGACCAGCGCATGATCGCCAGGCGACAGGAAAGCCAGGAAAGGAACGGTAATTGCAGCCAGGCCGGAGGGCAGTATAATCGTGCCAGCCGAGCCTTCCAGAACGTCAATCGCATCGCAAAGCGCGTCCGTTGTCGGGGTGCCGCGGGTACCATAGGTATATTTCTGCGTCCGTGTTTCCATGCTTTCGGCAGTCGGAAACAGCACCGTCGATGCCTTGACGATCGGCGGATTGACAAAGCCATGGTAGCTCGAGGGATCATGGCCGATATGGCACAATTTCGTATTCGTGCCAGCGCTCGTCAACCAGTTTTTTTTGTCGGACATCCGCTATAACTGCCTTTTTTCATGTGCTGGTCGCCTGCCCGTCAGGGGCAACATGCCAAGACTACGACTATCGAAGACAGCAGCGCAATCCACCTCGTTTTCGGTTCATCGCCGCCGCGTCTCCACTTCTTTTTTTGAACAGGCCAGCCAAGCATGGTCAAGCCTTGCCGCGTCACCGGGACAATGAAATTCAAAGGCGCCATTTAGACTAAATTTTCATCACCAACTGCGGCTTTCCTGTGTTGTCGGCCTATTTTATGAGCAAAAAAATCGAATTGCCACTTTTCGACGCAATTTCCACCCATCAACACTTGACCATGAACCCATTTATGAATGTGATGGGCTTGCTAGGGTCACAACCCGGGCACCGGTGCATGGAGAGGGGCAAGAGCCGTGTCAGGCACCGGAGGGAAGACAAACAGAAAAAAGGTTGGGAAACATGAAAAAGACGCTCCTGTCAGTTGCGCTTGGCGCTGCGGCATTTGGTTTTGGCGCATCGGCAGCCTCGGCCGACACGCTGAGCGATGTTAAGGCAAAAGGCTTTGTTCAATGCGGCGTCAGCCAGGGCATTCCGGGATTTTCCGCTCCGAATGACAAGGGCGACTGGTCGGGTCTGGATGTCGATTACTGCCGCGGCATTGCTGCCGCCGTCTTCGGCGACGCATCCAAGACCAAGTTTACGCCCGTATCCGCCAAGGATCGCTTCCCTGCGTTGCAGTCCGGCGAAATCGACGTTCTGACCCGTAACACGACCTGGACAATCAGCCGCGACACCTCGCTCGGCTTCAACTTCCGCACCGTCAACTACTATGACGGCCAGGGCTTCATGGCGAAAAAGAGCCTCAACGTGAAGTCGGCTCTGGAACTGTCCGGCGCGGCCGTTTGCGTTCAGACCGGCACCACGACCGAATTGAACCTTGCCGACTATTTCAAGGCCAATGGCCTGAAATACAACCCGGTCGTATTCGAAAAGGAAGACGACGCAACTGCGGCCTACGACGCAGGTCGTTGTGACGTCTACACCACCGACCAGTCCGGCCTCTATGCCATCCGCCTGAAGCTCAAGAACCCCGATGACAACATGGTTCTGCCGGAAGTCATTTCCAAGGAGCCGCTCGGACCGGCTGTGCGTCAGGGCGACGACAAGTGGTTCGACGTGGTCAGCTGGGTTCACTATGCCATGGTGAACGCTGAAGAAGCCGGCGTGACCTCCAAGAACATCGACGAAATGAAGGCCAATGGCGGTCCGGACGTCAAGCGCATGCTCGGCGCTGAATCCGGCAGCAAGCTGGGCACCGATCTCGGCCTCAAGGAAGACTGGGCTTACAATGTCGTCAAACTCGTTGGCAATTACGGCGAGGTCTTCGACCGGAATGTCGGCGCTGGCAGCCCGCTGAAGATTGCCCGTGGCGTCAACGCTCTGTGGTCGAAGGGTGGTCTGCAATACGGCCCGCCGATCCGCTGATCCGCAACCGGGTCCGATAACCAACCCAAACCAAGCCTTTCTGGGGAGGCGGTGTCCGCACCGCCTCCCCATTGCAAAAGGGCAAGGACATGCGCACCCAAAACCAAGGGTGAAAAAGGGGGAAAAAGCCTCAATGGCAATACAGGATTCGAGCTCCTCTAAAACCGGATCGGTCAGCGCGGCATCGCTCATCTACGACCCGAAGGTCCGTGGCATATTTTATCAGGTGGTTACCTTAGTAATTTTGGTCGCCTTCATCTGGATGGTCGCCAATAATACCATTCACAATCTGCAAAAAGCCAATATCACCTCCGGCTTCGGCTTCCTGCAAGGCCGCGCTGGCTTCGACATCGGCCAGCAGTTGATCAGCTACAGCAGCGATTCGACCTATGGGCGGGCGCTTGTCGTCGGCCTGCTCAATACGCTGCAAGTCGCGGTCGCCGGCATCATCACCGCCTCGATCATCGGCTTTGCCGTCGGCCTCGGTCGGCTGTCGCACAACTGGTTGATCGCCAAGCTGTGCCAGGTCTATGTCGAAATTTTCCGCAATATTCCACCGCTGCTGGTCATCTTCTTCTGGTACCGTGGCGTCATCGCCATTCTGCCGCAGGCGCGCGACTCCATCGCGCTGCCTTTCGATATCTATCTGAACAATCGCGGCGTCACTTTTCCGAAGGCGATTTTCGGCGACGAGGCCTGGCTGCTATTGCCAGCCATCGCGATAGGCATCGTTCTTTCCATTCTCGTCAGGAAATGGGCCCGCAAGCGCCAGATGGCGACAGGCCAACAATTTCCAATCCTCTGGTCGTCGCTGGGGTTGATCGTCGGCCTTCCAGTCCTGGTGTTTATGGCGATCGGCATGCCGCTCACCTTCGATCTTCCAATTGTCGGTCGATTCAACATGCAGGGCGGTTCGGTCGTCGGACCCGAGTTCACCTCGCTGTTTCTGGCGCTGTCCTTCTACACCGCCGCTTTCATAGCGGAAATCGTTCGCGGTGGCATCAAGGCTGTATCCAAGGGGCAGACAGAAGCGGCCAGCGCGCTCGGCCTCAAGCATAGCCACACCTCGCGGCTCATTGTCGTGCCGCAGGCGATGCGGATTATCATTCCGCCGCTGACAAGCCAGTATCTCAACCTTGCGAAAAACTCCTCCTTGGCTGTTGCCATCGGCTTTGCCGATATCGTCGCTGTCGGTGGTACGATTCTCAATCAGACCGGACAGGCCGTCGAAATCGTTGCCGTCTGGCTGGCCGTCTACCTGACGATCAGCATCAGCACTGCAGTCTTCATGAACTGGTTTAATGCCAAGATGGCGCTGGTCGAGAGGTAATATCATGGCATTACACACCCCTGTATTCGTACGCACGGAGATGGTGTCCGCCTCTCCGGCACCCGCTGGCCAGATTGGCACGACGGCCTGGGTCCGCAAGAACCTGATTGCGACCCCGAAAGACGTTGTGCTGACCCTGCTGGCATTGGCCTTTCTGGCCTATATCCTGCCCGGCTTGATCAACTGGCTGTTCGTCCACGCTGTCTGGTCGGGAGCAGGCCGCATCGCCTGCCTTACCGTCTCTCAGGGCGGGGCATTGCCCGATGGCAGCGCTGGTGCCTGCTGGGCGTTTGTCGGCGCCAAGTTCCAGCAATTCATCTTCGGACGCTATCCGAGCGAAGAGATCTGGCGTCCATTGACCGTCATGATCCTGTTCGCCGTCCTGCTGGCTCCCATGCTGATTCCGAAGGCGCCGTTCAAGGGTACCAATGCCCTGCTGCTGTTTCTGGTGCTGCCAGTGGTTTCCTTCTTTTTGCTCACTGGCGGCTTTGGCCTCGAGCATGTGGAAACGGCCCGCTGGGGCGGCCTGATGGTGACGCTGGTCCTGTCCTTCTTTGGGATCGCGGTGTCACTGCCGGTTGGCATCATGCTGGCGCTTGGCCGCCGGTCGACCATGCCGGTCATCAAGATGCTCTGCGTGATCTTCATCGAAGTGGTGCGCGGCGTCCCCTTGATCACCGTATTGTTCATGGCCAGCGTCATGCTGCCGTTATTCCTTCCTGATGGCTGGAGCTTCGACAAGTTGCTGCGCGCTTTGGTCGGTGTCTCGATCTTCTCATCCGCCTATATGGCTGAAGTCATTCGCGGCGGCCTGCAGGCCATCCCGAAGGGGCAGTTCGAAGGGGCCGACTCGCTTGGTCTGAGCTACTGGCAGAAGATCCGGTTGATCGTCCTGCCGCAGGCGATCAAGCTTGTCATTCCGGGCATCGTCAATACCTTTATCGGGCTGTTCAAGGATACGTCGCTGGTCTCGATCATCGGCATGTTCGACCTGCTGGGCATCGTCATCCTCAACCTGTCGGACTCCAACTGGGCAACGCCTGAGACAGCCGTAACCGGTCTGGTCTTTGCAGGCTTCATCTACTGGCTGTTCTGCTTCAGCATGTCACGCTACTCTTATTTCATGGAACGGCACCTCGACACGGGCCACAAGCACTAGCATCTGTCGGTTTCGACCTGATCCGGCAGTTGCTTCATTCTTTCGTTCGTTTGTCGGGACAAGATCGACGTCCGGCTTTCCCGACAAACTCCACTTCTAGGAAACTCAATTATGGCTGAAGCTCAAACCTCCATCGAGAAAGCCCCGACCAAGACCGCAATCGAACTGATTGCCATGAACAAATGGTATGGCGAATTTCACGTCCTTCGTGACATAAACCTCAAGGTAGCGACCGGCGAGCGGATCGTCATCGCGGGTCCGTCGGGCTCCGGCAAATCAACGATGATCCGCTGTATCAACCGGTTGGAGGAACACCAGACCGGACAGATTATCGTCGATAACATCGAGTTGACCAACGACCTCAAGAAGATCGATGAAGTCCGCCGCGAAGTCGGCATGGTGTTCCAGCACTTCAATCTGTTTCCCCATCTGACGATTCTGGAAAACTGCACGCTGGCACCGATCTGGGTCCGCAAGATGCCGAAGAAGGAAGCCGAAGAAGTCGCTATGCACTATCTGAAGCGCGTCAAGATCCCGGAACAGGCCAATAAATATCCAGGCCAGCTCTCCGGTGGCCAGCAGCAGCGCGTCGCCATCGCCCGCGCCCTTTGCATGAAGCCGAAGATCATGTTGTTCGACGAGCCAACCTCAGCGCTTGACCCGGAAATGGTCAAGGAAGTGCTGGACACCATGGTGGGTCTGGCCGAAGAAGGCATGACCATGCTCTGCGTCACCCATGAAATGGGCTTCGCCCGTCAGGTTGCCGACCGGGTGATCTTCATGGACCAGGGCCAGATCGTCGAACAGAACGCACCCGCCGAGTTCTTCGACAATCCGCAGCACGAGCGCACCAAGCTGTTCCTCAGCCAAATCCTGCACTAGGATCGGCCGAATATCCTGCACGACAGTGCCGAGCGCCATATAGGGCGCATGGCGCTGCCGTGTTTGTCAGGGAAAAGTGGAAAACGATTTTTCCGAAAAGACATGTAAAAACAAAATCCTAAACATGTCAGACGAATCCAGAATGACGAGACATTCTATGGAGTCGGGGGCCGTCCAGGCGGCCCTTGCACGGCCTTTGCGAGTGAAAACAGCAGGGGCTCCTGGAATGGAAATGCCATTAAATCCAGCCCTACCGGCAGTCCGTCAGATTGCCCTACCGGCACATTGATGGCCGGCCATCCAAGTGCCGAAGCCAGCACGCCATTGCGTTCGGGTCTCGACTGTTCGCCGATCAGAAGAGCGCTGCGCTGTTGAACAGGGTAGGCCAGGGCATCAAGCCGATTCGCCTGCATCAGTTGCTCGGTCAGCATTCTTATTGTCTGCGCAGCAGCGATCTTGCGGGCATAATCCAGCTTCGCCTCAACCCTATCCGCTTCCAAGGCTGTTTTAAGCAGCATATGCATGGTCGAATGCGACCAGCGACCATCTTCAACATAGGCTCTGAAGTTAGCGATCGGGGCATCGGTGTTCAAGCCGCTCAGCCAGCCATCGAATGCACTTTCAAATTCGTGAGCATGCAGCGCCAGATCATTATATAGAGATCCCGAATTGAACCGTGGCTCATTGATATCAACAATGACGACACCTCTGGAACGAAGCCGCTCAAAAGCAGCCTCCAGGCATTGGTTGATGCCGACATGCTCTTGGCCTGTACCAAACAGCCCGGACAGCACGCCGATGCGCATACCCTCGACTTTCGGCCACCGTGAAACTTTAAGACCGTTACTATCGAAATCTCGGGCCGCCAAACTCACGGCGTCATCCGGATCAAAGCCAATCATCATCCGAAATGCCAGAGCCAGATCTTCGAGCGTCCCCGCGAGCGGCCCCAGCACGTCCATGGTCGGCGAGACGGGAATCGTGCCGCTTCGAGCGATCAGCCCCCGGCTTGGCCTCAATCCGAAAACGCCGCAAACATGAGCGGGATTGCGGATCGAGTTTACTGTTTCCGTGCCGAGGGCAACGTTGCAAGCCCCAATCGCTACCGCAATAGCCGAGCCACCGGAAGATCCGGCTGGCGTACGGGACGGATCGTAGGGATTGAGTGACTGGCCGCCAAGCGAGCTTAATGTGCTTCCCGCCCCCGCCAGTTCATCCAGATTGGTCTTGCCGATCACCACCGCGCCATGCCGTTTCAACTGGCGCAGAACAAAGGCATCGCGACGCGGCACATAGTCTTTAAGGGCGACGGCCCCGCCGGTCGTGTTCAGCCCTGCGGTTTCGATATTGTCCTTGACGGCAACTACCATGCCCCGCAGCGGAAGGTATTCGCCTTCTTCATGCCGACGGTCCACCGATTTCGCCTCATCAGACACCAATGGATTGAGGCAAAGGAACGCATTAAGATGCTCGAAAACCCCGAGGTTTTCCAAGCACCGTTCCGCATGAGCGACAGACGAGCCGAGCGTTGGCTCTTGATCCTCCAAAACCATAAACCGCATGCTCCGCGCTACAGCATCGGACCAAAAAGATGAAGGCCGACGGTCTTACGGCTTCAAATTAGGCCGCCTCAATGGCCTTGGCAACGGCTTCAATGGCATCGTCGGCCTTAGCACCATCGGGGCCGCCTGCCTGGGCCATATCGGGCCGTCCACCGCCGCCCTTGCCACCAAGGGCGGACGACGCAATCCGGACAAGATCGACGGCGGAAACTTTATCAGTCAGATCAGCCGTCACACTCGCAACAGCACTCGCTTTTCCATCCTCGGCCACGGCAATCAGAAGGACGACGCCAGACTCGAGTGCGGACTTGGCCTCGTCGGCCATGCCCTTAAGATCCTTCGGATCGATCCCAACAAGTTGCTTGCCGATGAATTTAATCCCGCCCAAGTCGCGCGGCACGTCGGCAGCGCCGGTTGAACCGCCGCCCATGGCAAGCTTACGCTTGGCATCAGACAATTCGCGCTCCAACTTGCGACGCTCGTCCACCAAAGCTTCGACACGGGAAACGACATCGACAGGCTGGACCTTCAAGGCGGATGCCAGCGCTTTGACACGTTCGTCCTGTTCGGCCAGATAGGCACGGGCGGATTCGCCTGTCAGGGCCTCAATCCGGCGGACACCTGCACCAACAGCGCTTTCGGCCACCAGCCGTACTAAGCCGATATCGCCTGTCGCCGAGACATGCGTTCCACCGCAAAGCTCAATGGAATAGGGCTTGCCCGCCTTGGGACCGCGCACCGCCGTCCCCATCGACACGACTCGCACTTCGTCGCCATATTTCTCGCCAAACAGCGCCATGGCACCCTCGGCAATCGCATCATCCACCGCCATCAGGCGGGTGGTGACGGCAGCGTTCTGGACAATGATTTCATTGGCCATGTCTTCCACGACCTTCAACTCCTCCGCTGTGACCGGCTTGGGATGGGAAATATCGAAGCGAAGACGTTCCGGCGCAACCAGCGAACCCTTCTGTGCCACATGGCTGCCCAGCACATCGCGCAAGGCCTCATGCAGCAGATGCGTCGCGGAATGGTTGGCCCGCAATCTGGAGCGACGAGCGTGATCAACATTAAGCGCGACGACCGTACCGGCGCGAACAGTCCCCTCACGAACCGTGGCAATGTGGACAAACAGCCCCTCGCCCTTCTTTAGGGTATCGCGCACCTCAAGAACGAATCCATCGCCAACGATTTCACCGGTATCGCCAACCTGGCCACCGGATTCGCCATAGAACGGCGTCTGATTGACCACAACCTGGACATTCTCGCCTGCAGCAGCTTGCTCGATCACCGCGCCATCCCGCACCAGCGCCTGGATTTCTCCCTCGGCGCTTTCGGCGGAATAACCAAGAAACTCGGTTGCGCCGTGCTTGTCCTTCAATTCGAACCACACGGTTTCCGTCGCCTTGTCGCCGGAGCCGGACCAACTGGCACGGGCTTCGGCCTTCTGACGCTGCATGGCATCGTTAAAGCCGGTGATATCGACGCCAATGCCACGGGCGCGCAGGGCATCCTGAGTCAAATCCAGCGGAAAACCGTAGGTGTCGTAAAGCTTGAACGCGGTCTCGCCATCAATGCTATCGCCCTTGTTCAGGGTGGCGGTGGCATCGGACAGCAGCGAAAGGCCACGCTCCAACGTCTTGCGGAAACGGTTTTCCTCGAGCTTCAAGGTCTCGGAAATCAGCGCCTCAGCGCGAACCAGTTCCGGGTAGGCGCGCCCCATCTGCTGCACAAGCACAGGCAGAAGCTTGTAAATCATCGGGTCGCGGGAGCCGAGCAGTTCCGCATGCCGCATGGCGCGGCGCATGATCCGGCGCAGAACATAGCCGCGGCCTTCGTTCGATGGCAACACACCGTCCGCAATCAGGAACGCAGAAGACCGCAGATGATCGGCAATCACCCTATGGCTGGCCCGGCGCTCGCCCTCAGCCGGTACGCCCGTCAGATCGACAGATGCATCGATCAGGGCACGGAACAGGTCAATATCGTAATTGTCATGCTTGCCCTGCAACAGGGCTGCAACCCGCTCCAGGCCCATGCCGGTATCGATGGACGGACGCGGCAAGTCGACCCGTTGCTCCTTGGTCACCTGCTCATATTGCATGAAAACCAGATTCCAGATCTCAATGAACCGGTCGCCATCCTCATCGGCAGAACCCGGAGGTCCACCCCAGATATGGTCGCCGTGGTCATAAAAGATTTCGGAGCACGGACCGCAGGGACCGGTGTCACCCATCGCCCAGAAATTGTCGCTGGTGCCAATCCGGATGATCTTCTCTTCCGGCAGACCGGCAATTTTCTTCCACAAGCCAAAGGCTTCATCATCGGTATGATAGACGGTGACGCAAAGCTTGTTGCGATCAATGCCGAATTCCCGGGTAATCAGGTTCCAGGCCAGTTCGATGGCATTTTCCTTGAAATAGTCGCCGAAGGAAAAATTGCCCAGCATTTCGAAAAACGTGTGGTGACGCGCCGTGTAACCGACATTGTCAAGATCGTTATGCTTGCCCCCGGCCCGAACGCATTTCTGCGCTGTGGTCGCACGGGAATAAGGCCGGTGTTCCAATCCGGTGAAGACATTCTTGAATTGCACCATTCCGGCATTGGTGAACATCAAGGTCGGGTCATTGCGCGGCACGAGCGGGCTCGACGCAACAACTTCATGACCATTGGTCTTGAAGTAATTGAGGAAGGTCGACCGAATGTCATTTACGCCGCTCATGGGATGCCCTTGGAATAAGTGTCCGCTGCCGGACAGACGTCAGAAAACAACGGCTTTTATCGTCCGCCATGACGCCTGTCCAGCCTAACGAAAGAAAAGGGCCGGAGATGTAGATCCCCAGCCCGCAACAATCAACAGGTCCGACCGCCAGATAAGCGGTCCCAGTCCATCAGGCGTCGTCAACACCGACATTGTCATTGGCGTCTGGACCGCCATTTTCTAGAAAACGCTCGGCGATCAGACCAGCGTTCTGGCGAAGCGCTGTTTCGATTTCATCGGCAACCGCAGGATTATCGCGCAGGAAGATCTTGGCATTTTCCCGGCCCTGCCCCAAGCGCTGGCTATTGTAGGAAAACCAGGCCCCGGCTTTCTCAACGATCCCGGCCTTGACGCCCAGATCGACCAATTCGCCGGTCTTCGACACGCCTTCGCCATACATGATGTCAAATTCCACCTGCTTGAAGGGCGGCGCCATCTTGTTCTTGACCACCTTGACGCGGGTCTGGTTACCAACGATCTCTTCCCGATCCTTGACCGCGCCGATACGGCGAATATCGAGGCGCACCGATGCGTAGAACTTCAAGGCGTTACCACCGGTCGTCGTTTCCGGAGAACCAAACATCACGCCGATCTTCATACGGATCTGGTTGATGAAAACCACCATGCAGTTCGAACGCGAGATCGAGCCCGTCAGCTTGCGCAGCGCCTGGCTCATCAACCGCGCCTGCATGCCCGGCAGGCTATCGCCCATTTCGCCTTCAATTTCAGCTTTCGGCGTCAACGCAGCAACCGAGTCGATCACCAGCACATCGATTGCACCCGACCGCACGAGCGTATCGGTAATTTCCAGGGCCTGCTCGCCGGTATCTGGCTGCGAGATCAGCAAATTCTGGAGATCAACACCCAGCTTGCGGGCATAGACTGGATCCAGCGCATGCTCGGCATCGACGAAGGCGCAAACGCCACCTTTTTTCTGCGCCTCAGCAATGGTTTGCAGCGCAAGCGTGGTCTTACCGGAGCTTTCCGGTCCATAAATTTCAATAATACGGCCTTTGGGAAGGCCACCAATGCCGAGCGCGATATCGAGGCTGAGAGAGCCAGTCGATACGGTTTCAACCTCTACGATTTTTTCGTTCGCACCAAGCTTCATGATTGAACCCTTGCCGAATGATCGCTCGATCTGCGACAGGGCCGCTTCCAATGCCTTGCTTTTATCCACCGTTTTGTCCTCTACGAGCCGCAAAGAATTTTGTGACATTTGAACCACCTTTAGGTTATTGAAGCCGCGTAGGCAACGAAACAGCAGACAGCGACTATGTACATGGTTTGTTCCGCTTTTGCAAGTCTTGCCCAAGTCTTTGTGTTTATTTTTTAATCCGACGGGTGTTCTCTTAATGTTTCCATGGCATTGGCCGTTAAGAGAAATTGGTTTCCAGCCCATTACATCCTTCGGAATGGCGCCTTCGCGATTCGAATTTTCACTGTTTCCAGGAGGCTGGCAGGTATGAGTCTCGATATTCTCGTTTTGGGCGGCGCGCACATTGATCGGCGCGGACGCATCGATGCGGAAACCATCCCTGGTGCCAGCAATCCAGGGCGGTGGTTGGAAGAACCGGGTGGTGGTGGTTTTAACGCGGCGCGCGCGCTGGCACGTCTTGGGCTGAGTGTCGCCATGATCAGCCCCCGCGGCGGCGATGCGCTTGGCCAGCGGGTGGCGGTCGCAGCCGAAGCGGCTGGAGTCGATGACCGGCCTTTCACCTTTCTGGATCGAAACACACCAAGCTACACTGCTATTTTAGAAAAAGACGGCAATCTGGTGATCGGCTTGGCCGATATGGAGCTCTACCGTTTGTTCACGCCGCGCCGTCTGAAAGTACGCGCCGTTCGCGAGGCTTTCGAGGCCACTCGATATGTGTTGGTCGATGCCAACCTGCCGCAAGAGACGCTGGAGGCAATTGCGGCCCTGGCGCGCGAGCTTGGCAAACCTCTTGCTGGCATTGGCATTTCACCGGCCAAGGTGGTGCGATACGCCCCCTGCCTCGACAGCCTCGACATGCTATTTCTCAATAGCGCCGAAGCCGCGGTACTGACTGAGTCAAGGCCGGATGATCCCAATGACTGGCCGGACCTGCTTCGCGCTAAGGGCCTGCATGGCGGCGTTGTCACCAATGGTGCAGGACCGGTCGTGGCTTTCGATGCAAATGGTGACTACGCCCTGACGCCACCGCCACTGGAAGCACTGGCCGATGTGACTGGGGCTGGAGATTCGCTTTGTGCAGGAGTGCTTTCGCAAAGAGTGAATGACAGTCCCTTGCCGCTGGCGTTGCGCCACGGTGTTGCCTTGGCTGGCCTGACCCTGCTATCAGACAGGGCAACAGACGAGGATCTCACCGCAGATCGCCTCGCCGTGCGCCTTGGCCTTGTTGGCGAGCCGCGCGCCCTTTCCCGCCAAACGAGTTCCTGATCATGACCCGTTCGATTTCCCCGCTCCTGCCCATCGTTTACGCCCGCGAAGTGGCTGCGGCCAAGACGCGCAACGCTCCAATAGTCGCGCTGGAATCCACCATTATCACCCATGGCATGCCCTATCCGAAAAATGTCGAGATGGCGCAAAGCGTGGAGGCAATCATTCGCGACGGTGGTGCGGTCCCAGCGACCATTGCAGTGATTGAAGGCGTTTTGCATATCGGGCTGGAAGAAGATCAGCTGCAAAAACTGGCGCAAATGACTGATGTCCTAAAAGTCTCTCGTGCCGATCTCGCTTACGCCATTGCCGAACGCCGCACCGGCGCTACCACGGTAGCCGCGACGATGATCGCCGCCGCCCGCGCCAACATCTCAGTTTTTGCCACCGGCGGCATCGGCGGCGTGCATCGTGGCGCAGAAGAAAGCTTCGACATTTCAGCCGACCTGGAAGAACTGGCGCGTACTCCGGTCATCGTCGTCTGCGCCGGAGCAAAAGCCATTCTTGATATTCCCAAGACCTTGGAAGTCTTGGAAACCCGTGGCGTACCTGTCGTGACTTACGACAGCGACGAGTTTCCAGCCTTCTGGTCGAGAGAATCGGGCTTGAAAAGCCCACTCAAACTGGAAAGCCCGGCGGCAATTGCCAATTTCCAGAAGGTACGCGACCAATTGGGCGTCGACGGCGGCATGTTGATCGCCAATCCCGTGCCGGAAGCAGACGAAATTGCGCGCGAGGAGATGGAAATCTATATTGGCCGGGCGTTGGCCGCTGCCGAACGCGAGGAAATCACCGGCAAAGCCGTGACGCCTTTCCTGCTCGACGCAATCTATCACCTCACCGACGGCCGCAGCCTGATTACCAATATCGCGTTGGTGGAAAACAACGCGCGTCTTGCAGCGGAAATTGCCGTCGCGATGCTGTAAGCCACTGATATCGAAGCGGATCGGGGGTGATAATGTCCCCGATCAAACTCTGCGACAGATTATTGTCGTTGTTTTACCGTTGCCTATGCGTGCTGCACCGACTTGCAACAAAATTTCATTCTGCAATTTCACCTTTTAGATAGTATCCATTTTCTCTCTCTTTCTGCCAATTCCCAACTGACAGGCGTCAGATCAAGAAAGCAAAGACTTACTGTTTCGATACGAGCCTCTCAACCTCCCATATTTAAAGGATGCTTCTGGTCCCGCTCCTTCTCAAGACCGTCTATCGGTGCGTCATCGAAGGAAATTTGCAAGAAGGACTTGCGGAACACAACTGGAACAGATAGCGTATGTTCTGTATTTGTTTCATAATTCAAAGGGTAGGTCCCAATGCTGACTCGCAAGCAACAGGAACTTTTGCTGTTTATACACGAGCGCATGAAGGAGTCTGGGGTGCCGCCCTCCTTCGATGAAATGAAGGACGCTCTGGACCTCGCCTCCAAATCCGGCATTCACCGGCTGATCACCGCTTTGGAAGAGCGCGGCTTCATCCGTCGCTTGCCAAATCGCGCGCGAGCACTGGAAGTGATCAAGCTGCCGGAGGCCATGACGTCCAGCATACCGCCCCGACGCACAGGATTTTCGCCATCCGTCATTGAAGGCAGCCGAGGCAAGTTGCAGGCAGTGCCATCCGCTCCGGCCAAACCGGTCGAGGAAGTACGCAATTCCTCATCCATACCAGTGATGGGCCGTATCGCGGCAGGCGTGCCGATCTCCGCTATCCAGAACAACACCCATGACATTTCCGTGCCGATGGAAATGCTGGGCAGCGGCGAACATTACGCCCTTGAGGTCAAAGGCGATTCGATGATCGAAGCCGGCATTCTCGATGGTGACACGGTGATCATCCGCAACGCCACCACGGCCAATCCGGGCGATATCGTCGTTGCTCTGGTAGACGACGAGGAAGCCACCTTGAAACGCTTCCGCCACCGTGGGGCGTCGATCGCGCTGGAAGCTGCCAATCCGGCCTATGAAACCCGGATTTTCGGACCGGACCGGGTAAAAATCCAGGGCAAGCTCGTCGGTCTTATTCGTCGCTATCACTAAGCTCTCTGCCATCTCCAGCGCCTGACTGGGCGTCGTCGCTGGCAGCAGATGGAACATTGGCGTGGGCCGTACCATCCGGCCGGTCATAGCGATTGCTGCGCCAGTCGAAATAACGATGGCGAGTCCAGGGCCGATACTGATTTTGAAATGCCGTAACGATATGCAGCGTTCGTGTGGCGGGATCACCAAGCGTGATTTCCATTGCACCGAACCGTCGCAAATCGTTACGGGTCAGGACTTTCGGGGGACGTGACAGCATCGTTCCAGCGGTAGCGGCCTTCTCGGTTTGCGAGAACGCGAGAGGTTCACCCGATTCTATTCGGGACGGGGAATTCTGGTCCGAGTTTGAGGCACCGCCCGTCACGTGGCTATCCGTGTGCACGGCAACGTCCTGCCCCGGTACCGTAGTTGCACTGGCTGCAGAAATCTCTCCCGCTTGCGTCCGGCTAATCGTTTGGGAGCGAACGGACGGGCTGCTGTTGTCAGATGCCAGCACATCATCATCGGCCATCATCCGTTCATTTTCAACGTCCAACCCAGTGCCGTCTTCCGTAGCGTCCCGGATAACGGTCATTCCGGTGTTTTCAGAGGAAGCAGTTGATGCCATCGGCGCCTTGCAGACGGCATCGCGACTGACCTCAGTCGAGACGATCAGGTCGGACAGGGCGCAGGCGGCCTGGCTATAGTCGCGGTTCTGTACCAGGCTGACTGTCCAACCATTGCTGAGTCTTGCCAGGCAAAAGGCATCGGTGCGGCAATGGAAAAGATCAGGTTTTTTATCGGCCTTCTCCTTTGCCACCCTCATCTCCGCCATAGCCTGTTGTGGCTCGACCGGCTCCCTTCCCTTGGCATTTTGGCCGCCCGTCTTTGGTTTTGTTTTTCCGGCCCGCGTTGTTTCCCCCGCTCCCTGTTGGCCTTTTTCCATTTCGACAGCTGCCAGCTTGGGCAATATTTCAGGCGCAATCGGATCGGCAATGTCGAGCACTGAGCGCCATTGGTTGAAAACGAAACCCGGCGGACGCTTCTTGTTGGTGGCAACGGTCAAGACATTGCGGTCGTCGGTCCGAAACAGAGCAAACAGTTGACCATCTTCGGTTACGGCAAGATCAGGCAGTGGCGGATCGGTTTTTATCGCCTCATAGCCAAACGCCGTCAGCATCATTGCCACACCAATCAGCCTCAGCCGCGTCTTCATCAGGGTCAGTATCAGCAGACCCGTCGCCGAGACCGGCAGAAACCACCATTCGAACCGGCCGAAGGTAAAGCCCGCACCCCAGCTCGCCACTTTATTGGCAATCAGCAACACGCCCTCAAGGCCAAGCCCCATCAACTGGATCGGCCATTGGTCCAGACCGAAAGGCATGAGCAACACACCGATCATCGCCGCCGGCATGACAAGCATCGACATCAGAGGCGCGGCCAGAAGATTTGCCTCCAACCCGTGCAATCCTACCCGATGGAAATGCGCCGCTGAAAACATTGCGGTGGAAAAACCGCCAAGTGCTGAGGTCATCAGAATACCGCTGACCACCGTCATCAACGGCTTCAACACTGTCAGCACCGGGATAGCCGGCAGGATGGGAGGCAATCGCGGGCGCTGGCGCCACAGGTCGAAACCGGCGATCAGGGCAAAAGTAGCCGCAAAGGACATTTGCAAGCTCGGCCCCATCACCTGCGACGGCGAGAGGAGAATCACCAGGATAGCCGCCAGCGCTGCATTGCGCAGGCTGAGCACAGGCCGGTCGAAGAACGCCGCCGATAGCATGATGACCATCATCAAATAGGCACGCTGGGCGGCAATGTCATAGCCGGAAATCAAAAAATAGCCGGTCGTGGTGGCAATCGCCCCTGCTGCGGCAATCTTCTTGATCGAGCGGGCCTCCGCCATACCAGGCACAAGGCTCAAGAGGCGCCGGATCCCCACGAAGAACAGTCCACCGGCCAGCGCCATATGCAGACCGGAAATCGAGATGATATGGGCAAGGCCGGAAACGCGAAGATCGTTATTGGCCTCCTCCGAAAGGCCGCGCCGCTCGCCGGTCACAATCGCTACGGCAAATGCGCCAGCGTCGCCCGGCACGATGACCCTGATACGGTCGGAAATGCCATTGCGCAATTCCTGTGTCATTTCATCAAGCCTGATTCCCGCTCGTTCCCAAAAATCCGGCGGCGCGATGTCTGGTCCCGGCGGGAATCGCTTTGGAGGCTGATAAAAATAGCCAATCGCCCCTGTGCCGGTAAAATAGGAGGAAAAAGCAAAATCGTTCAGGCCTGGCAAGGCAGGTCCGGATGGCGGGGAGAGCCGCGCCCTGCCCTCGATCCAGTCGCCGGGATTGAAGGGCTCATGCGCGCCGCGGGCCAGAAGCGCTACCTGCTGCGGCATGCGCTTCAGGCTGGGGAACCGTGTTTGGTGCAGTGCAATCACATATCTTTGATTGCCGTCCGCATTCGGCTCTACAGAAACCACTTTCCCGCGCACCACCGTCGTCACTGCACTGTCGATGATGATCGTATTCAGCCGCGCGGTTTGCACATCGGCCAGCAACATGCCGGCGAGACCGAGAGTTGCAATGCCGCAGACAGCGGCCAGAACAGGATGACGGTAGCGGACCCGCAGCCAGACCACTCCGGCCGCACAGAAAGTCAGGAGGATCGGCAAGCGGGGAAGGTCCTGAGGACGGGTAAACCACCAGATCGCACCGAGCCCAAGCAGAACGGGCAAAAACAGAAATGTCCGGCCATAGGCAAGCTCCTGCAGAGCGTCCCGGTGGATAGCACGCAGAAAGCGCTGCCAGCGGGAGACCAGAAGAGGCGATGCAGTGAAGTTCCCGTCGAAATCAGGGGTTTCCGCTTCGCCTTCCGGCTCTATGTCCGGGCGCCGCAGAAGCTCGTCAAACAGGGTTTTGGAAGAGCGCCGATCCCATGGCAAGGCGCGCGCGGTAAGCGCTTCTTTTTGCCTGACCAGTTCCCATTCCGCCGTATCCGGCATCGATCCTGCCGTCGCCCCGGTGCCCTGCTATGCCACCCGCCTTCAAAGCATTGAAAACGAGCGGCGAGGCCCCTGAAAATTGCTTTTATAATAATTCGGCAACACATCTTACCTTGCTGCTAACGCCAGACTATCAATCAAAAGCTGTAGGAGAAAGGGGGTATAAACCAAGAAAAGAAGTTCTGGCAATAACGCATGCCTGCAATGCAAGTGCCGATTTATTGCAATGCACACTTTGTCCTTTGGATAGCTTGGCATTAACCTCTGGATCATATAGCTAATTGCAACGCTTAACCTGGGACAAGGCGAAAGCTGCGTCTCCCGCCTATATCCGGAGGATCACCATGACGGAACAAAGCGCAAACTTGAAGATTGAGGACAAGGCCGTCGATCTTGACGTGCGAAGCGGCACGATCGGCCCCGATGTTATCGACATCGGCGCTCTTTATAAGCATACCGGCAAGTTTACCTATGATCCCGGATTCACCTCCACGGCATCATGCGAATCGAAGATCACCTATATCGACGGCGACGAAGGCGTGCTGCTGCACCGCGGCTACCCTATCGAACAGCTGGCTGAAAAAGGCGACTTCCTGGAAGTCTGCTACCTGCTGCTCTACGGCGAACTGCCGACAGTTGCTCAGAAAAAAGACTTCGATCACCGCGTCACGCATCACACTATGGTGCATGAGCAGATGTCGAAATTCTTCTCAGGCTATCGTCGCGACGCCCATCCGATGGCAGTCATGGTCGGTACGGTCGGCGCATTGTCGGCTTTCTACCACGACTCGACCGACATCACTGATCCGCACCAGCGCATGGTTGCCAGCCTGCGGATGATCGCCAAGATGCCGACCATCGCCGCCATGGCTTATAAGTATCACATCGGCCAGCCTTTCGTTTATCCCAAGAACGATCTGGATTACGCCGCCAACTTCCTCAACATGTGCTTTGCCGTGCCTTGCGAGGAATACAAGGTCAACCCGGTTCTGGCCCGCGCCATGGATCGGATCTTCATCCTGCATGCAGATCACGAGCAGAACGCCTCCACCTCCACGGTGCGCCTGGCTGGCTCGTCGGGTGCAAATCCGTTTGCCTGCATCGCGGCTGGCATCGCCTGCCTCTGGGGCCCTGCCCATGGCGGCGCCAATGAAGCGGCCCTGAACATGCTGCGGGAAATCGGCACGGTTGACCGGATTCCGGAATATATCGCCCGCGCCAAGGACAAGAACGATCCGTTCCGCCTGATGGGCTTCGGTCACCGGGTCTACAAGAACTACGACCCGCGCGCCAAGATCATGCAGAAGACCATGTATGAAGTGCTGGAAGCAACAGGCAATGCAGGCGATCCGCTGATGCAGGTCGCGCTCGAGCTGGAAAAGATCGCCTTGAGCGACGAATATTTCATCGAGAAAAAGCTCTATCCGAATGTCGATTTCTATTCCGGCATTACGCTTCGTGCCCTCGGCTTCCCGACGGAAATGTTCACCGTTCTGTTCGCACTGGCGCGCACCGTCGGCTGGATTGCGCAGTGGAACGAAATGATCGAAGATCCGCAGCAGCGTATCGGTCGCCCGCGCCAGCTTTACACCGGCGCACCCAAGCGCGACTACCTGCCCGTCGCCAAGCGCTGATCGGCAATATCCTGTCTTATGCAAAGCCCGGCGATCAATTCGCCGGGCTTTTTCGTGGGCCAGCCCGCAAATGACAGGTTTCATGCCATGGCATTGGGGTTTTCCACCAAGAAAGCCTTCAATTTGCTCAGGGATTGCTTTAAGCAACGGCGACTGCTTCGCATCCGGCGAAGAATATTGATGAGGTTTTCGTTCCGATGCTCGTGATCCTGAGAAAAGCTGCCGGCACCTGGGTGGCAAAAGGGCTTCTTCTTTTGCTTGTCGCATCCTTCGCGATCTGGGGCATTTCCAGCTCGATCATGAGCGATACGTCGGACAAGGTCATCAAGGTCGGCAGCCAGAGCGTCAATTCCAACGAATTCCGCCTCGCTTATCAGCGGCAGATCTCCGATCTCAGCCGCCGTTTCGGCACGCAATTGACAAGCGAGCAGGCCCGTTCGCTCGGCATCGAGTCGCAAGTCTACCAGCAACTGGTCGCTGGTGCCGCTCTCGATCAACTGGCCTCGGACATGAATCTCGGCCTTTCCCAGGACCGTCTGGCGCAGCTGATCGGCGACGATCCGGCGTTCAAGAACACCAATGGCCAGTTCGACCGGCAATTGTTCACCTCGCGGCTGCGCAATTCCGGCATTCGCGAGCAGGATTATATCACTGAGCGTTCCAAGGTCGCGGTTCGCAGCCAGATCGTCGATGCGACAGCGGAAGGCTTCGTGCCTCCGAAAGTGCTTGTTGATGCGCTGAAGCTTTATCGCCAGGAAAGCCGCAGCATCGACTATCTGTTGCTGACCACCGCCAATATCGACCCGATCAAGGCACCGGACGAAACGGTTCTGAAAACCTGGTTCAACACGATGAAATCGCGCTACCGCGCGCCGGAATATCGCAGCTTTTCCTTTGTAAAGCTGGAGCCTGCCGATATCGCCGATCCGAAAGCCGTGACTGACGAGCAGGTGAAGCAGGAATACGACGCCAATCTCAAGAAATTTGAAGTGGCTGGCACCCGGACGCTGGAGCAATTGACCTTCCCGACCAAGGAACTGGCCGAAGCCGCTGCCCAATCGTTGAAGAATGGCAAGACATTCGACCAGTTGGTCGCTGACCAGGGCAAGACGGCAACAGATGTGCTGCTGGGTGATTTCACCCGGGCGGATATTCCCGACCAGAAGCTGGCCGATGCTGCCTTCGCAGTCGCAAAAGATAGCGATACGACACCCGTCGTTGAAGGCGCGTTCGGCCCGGTTATCCTGCGGGTCAGCAATATCAAGCCAAGCCACACAAAGACGCTGGACGAAGTCAAGGATCAGATTCGCGCCGATCTTGCCGCCAATGCCGCCGCCCAGCAGATCAACGACGTGCATGACCGGTTTGAGGATATGCGCGCCTCCGGTTCCAGCCTCGAGGAAGCCGCCACCAAGGCTGGCCTGAAAGCCATCAAGGTTGACGGTATCGATGCCCAGGGACAGGACAAGACCGGCAAGGCGGCCGAAAATCTGCCGGAAAAAGCCAATCTGTTGAAATCAGTCTTCGAAACCGAAGCGGGCGCGGAACCCCTGCCGCTTAATATCGGCAGAAATGGCTATCTGTGGTTCGACGTGACGGCCATTGACGCGTCTCGTGAGAGAACGCTGGATGAGGTCAAGGACAAGGCCGTCTCCGACTGGACCACCGAGCAGCAGAAACAGGCGCTGGGCGCCAAGGTCGAGCAGTTGAAGGCCAAGGCCGATACGGGTGTAGCGCTGGCTGATCTCGCGACTGAACTGGCCATCGGCGTCGAGACCAAGGCCGGTCTTCGCCGCGATACCGAAGATCCGGTGCTCGGCCCTGCCGCCATTCAGGCCGCTTTCCGCGGACCCTCCGGCATGATTGGCTCGGCGGTAGGTGCCGATCCGATGACCCAGATCCTGTTGAAGGTCACGGATGTCAACACCCAGCCGACCGGCGATGTCGTCGACCAGCAGGAGAGCCAGATTACCGCGCTGGCCAAATCCGCCGGTGACGATATTCTCGACCAGATGGTCAACCAGCTGCAGACCAAATATGGCGTCACTATCAATCAGGCGCTGGCCCAGCAGGCCATCACACGCTGAACCGCCGGGAGGGCGAAGCATATGAACGGGCTGAAGCCATTCATCGCAAAGGTCGCCAGCGGGCAAGCACTGACACGGGATGAGGCGGCGGACGCCTTCAATATTCTGATGTCGGGAGAGGCAACGCCTGCCCAGATCGGCGGCTTCCTGATTGCGCTACGCATGCGCGGCGAAACCGTGCCGGAAATTGTCGGCGCGGTCACCGTCATGCGTCAAAAGATGCTGCCGGTCACTGCCCCCGCAGATGCCATCGACATCGTCGGAACAGGCGGAGATGGCACCGGCACCTATAATATCTCGACGCTGGCGGCCCTGATCGTTGCAGGCGCTGGTGTTCCGGTCGCCAAGCACGGCAACAAGGCGCTCAGCTCGAAATCCGGCGCAGCTGACAGCCTGACTGCCCTCGGCGTCAAGCTGGATATCGATCCGGCCATCATTGGCCGCTGCATATCTGAGGCTGGCGTCGGCTTTATGTTTGCCCAGTTGCATCACTCCGCCATGCGCCATGTCGGCCCGGCGAGGGTAGAGCTTGGCACCCGCACCATTTTCAATCTTCTGGGACCGCTCGCCAATCCGGCTGGCGTCAAAAAGCAGTTGCTCGGGGTCTATGCGCCGGAATGGGTGATACCGCTGGCCGAGACGCTGCGTGATCTGGGCAGCGAGAGCATCTGGGTCGTGCATGGCAATGGCCTTGATGAAATCACCACGACCGGCACGACGCAGGTGGCGGCCCTTGAACAGGGCAAGATCCGCAATTTTGAGCTGACACCCGGTGATTTTGGCGTGGCACAGGTTGAGCTAGCCGCTCTGAAAGGTGGCGACGGCGAATATAATGCCAAGGCCTTGCGCGCTGTTCTTGAAGGTGAGAAAAATGCCTATCGCGACGTGGCGCTGTGCAATGCCGCCGCGGCCCTGGTGATTGCCGGAAAAGCCGCGACATTGGCAGACGGCATGGCGCTAGGCGCGCAATCGCTGGACAGCGGGGCTGCCCTGAAACGGCTGGAGACACTGATTTCCGTCTCCAATGGAGAACATTCGGCATGAGTGACATCCTGAAAAAAATCGAAGCCTATAAGCGCGAGGAAATCGCAGCAGCCAAAAGTGCCATACCGCTGGATGAGATCAAGGCGCGCGCCGCCGACCAGTCGCCGGCACGTGGTTTCTACACGGCATTGCGGGCAAAGCAGGCTTCGGGCAATTTTGGATTGATTGCCGAGATCAAGAAGGCCAGCCCGTCCAAAGGTCTGATCCGTCCCGATTTCGACCCACCGGCGTTGGCTAGCGCCTATGAAGCAGGCGGGGCTGCCTGTCTGTCGGTCCTGACCGACGCTCCAAGCTTTCAGGGCGCACCGGAGTTTCTGGTCGCGGCCCGTGCCGCCTGCACACTTCCGGCGCTGCGCAAGGATTTCATGTTCGAGGCCTATCAGGTGCATGAAGCTCGGGCCTGGGGCGCGGATTGCATCCTGTTGATCATGGCGTCCTTGTCAGATTCTGAAGCCGCCGATCTCGAAGGAGAAGCGCTCGCACTTGGCATGGACGTGCTGATCGAGGTGCATGATGAAGACGAAATGGTCCGGGCGCTGAAACTCACCTCGCCGCTTGTTGGCATCAACAATCGCAATCTGCGGACGTTCGAGGTCGATCTTGCCGTCAGCGAACGGCTGGCCGCCATGGTTCCTGCCGATCGGCTGCTGGTTGGTGAAAGTGGAATTTTCACCCACGAGGACTGCCTTCGCCTGCAAAAGTCAGGCATAGAAACTTTCCTGGTCGGTGAAAGCTTGATGCGCAAAGACGATGTGACTGGCGCCACCAAAGCGCTATTGACCGGTGCAGCCGACCGCTTAGCCGCCGAATGAGCGCCCTCACCCATATCGGCGCTGCGGGCGAAGCGCATATGGTCGATGTCGGCGACAAGGTCGAGACCGTGCGGATCGCCATAGCCGAGGGTCATATCCGTATGGCACCGGAAACGCTGGTATTGATCCGCGACGGCAATGCCAAGAAGGGCGACGTGATCGGCACGGCACGGCTGGCGGGCATCATGGCCGCCAAGCGCACAGCAGACCTGATCCCGCTCTGTCATCCGCTGATGTTGACCAAGGTCAGCGTCGACATCACCGAGGATACCGCCCTGCCCGGCCTGCGCGTCACGGCAACCGTCAAATTGACCGGCAAGACAGGCGTCGAGATGGAAGCGCTGACTGCCGTTTCGGTTGCCTGCCTGACGATTTACGACATGGCAAAAGCGGCCGACAAGACCATGGAGATCGGCGGAATTCGGGTCGTTGAAAAGACCGGCGGAAAATCCGGCCCGTTTCGCCATCCGGAGGCCATATAATGGCGCTGCTACCCGTGGAAGAGGCCCAGGCCAGACTGCTGGCCTCTGCAACCCCGTTGCAGGGCACGGAAATTCTCCCACTCCGCCAGTCCTGTAATCGCATCCTCGCAGAGGATATCACCGCTCGGCTAACGCAGCCGCCTTTCGATGCCTCGGCCATGGACGGCTACGCACTGCGGGCCGAAGATGCGCTTACGCCGGGGACTGAATTGTCCGTGATCGGCCAGTCGGCGGCCGGACACGGCTTTGATGGCCGAGTGGGCGCCGGGCAATGCGTGCGGATCTTTACAGGCGCTCCGGTGCCTGATGGTGCCGATTGCGTCCTTATCCAGGAAGACACGGAACCGGCGGAAAAGAACCTCCGTATCCGCACCACATTCGCCGCCGTGCAGGGACGCCATATCCGGCTTCGCGGCCAGGATTTTGCCGAAGGCACGGTTTTGATTCCGGCGGGCAAGGTTTTGGATTTTGCCAAGCTGATGCTGGCTGCGAGCGGCAATCATGCAAATGTCCCAGTCTATCGCAAGCCGCTCATCGCCCTTCTCGCCACCGGTGACGAACTGGTTATACCAGGGACTGCGCCGGGGCCGAGCCAGATCATCGCCTCCAACACATTTGCTATTGCCGCCCTTGCCGAAAATCTGGGCGCGGACGTGCTGGATCTCGGCATCGTGCCTGATGATCATGACGCCATCGTCGCGGCCATCCGCAAAGCAGAGGCGGCAGGCGCGGATGTGTTGGTGACGACCGGCGGCGCATCGGTCGGCGAACATGACCTGGTGCAGGCAGCGCTCACTGATGCGGGCATGGTGCTGGATTTCTGGAAAATCGCCATGCGCCCCGGCAAGCCGCTGATGGTGGGCAAGCTTGGACCGATGCATGTGCTCGGCCTGCCGGGCAATCCCATCTCCAGCATGGTCTGTAGCCTGCTGTTTCTCGAACCGCTGATTGCCAAGCTCGGCCATCGCCCTCTGCCGCAGCGCCTCAAGCACGCCCGCACGGCAACAGCGCTTGCCGCCAACGATCAGCGACAGGACTATCTGCGCGCCCAATTGCGGGTCGATTCGGCGGATGGACTTTGGGTGACCAGCTTTCCGAAACAGGATTCCTCAATGATGCGGATTTTTGCCGAGGCGGGGGCCTTGATCGTGCGCCCGCCGCATGCGTCCGCTCTTCGGGAAGGTGGCCAATGCATGGTGCTGTTATTGCATCCGTAAGCGCCTCTTGGTGAAAGTCATTTGCCGCCTTATCTAATGAAACGACACGCGGACGACCAAACCCGGAGCATGCCTTGAAATTTCTGCCTGAACGTCTGCGCAACCGGATCGAGCCGCGCCTTCTTGCCAGTCTGACCGTTTTGGCGGGGCTTGGCTTGCTGTTTGCAAAAATCGCAGAAGACGTCTTCGATCAGGAAAGCCATGCCTTCGATCGTGCCATATTGCTGGCGCTCAGGATCAAGGACGATCCCGGCCTGACCATCGGCCCGCCCTGGCTGGTTAACTCGGTGCGCGACATGACCAGTCTTGGCGGCTTCACGGTAATTACCCTCGTGACCGTGCTGACGGTGTTCTATCTGCTTGCGGCGGGCAAGACCCGCAATGCCATGATTGTCGGACTGGCGATTTCGCTCGGAGCCTTAGCCGAGTCTGGTCTGAAACTGCTATTTTCCCGTGCCCGGCCGGATGTGGTTCCGCATCTGGTCAGTGTGCAGACCATGAGCTTTCCAAGCGGCCACGCCATGATGTCGGCCATTACCTATCTGACGCTGGGCGCCATGCTGGCCCGCGCCCAACCGACATGGCAATTGCGCTATTTCACCTTCGGTGCTGGCCTGTTTCTGACGCTGCTGATCGGCGTCAGCCGGGTGTTTCTCGGCGTGCATTGGCCAACGGATATCATCGCGGGCTGGACGGTCGGCGGCGCCTGGGCGCTGTGCGTCTGGATGATTGCCGATGCGTTGAACCGCCGCCGCACACCGTTTGAGCCGGAACAATAATCAGCCGATCAGCTTGTCCAGCCAGGCCTTGTCCAGCACGCTTTCCAACTCGTGAGCCAGATCGTCCAGCGCATGCTCGACGCTTTGCCGATAATTTTCGGTCGTATTGCTGATCCCGAAACTTTGCAGCAGCGCGGCCCGGTAGCTGTCATTGGCAAACAGCCCATGCAGATAGGTGCCCATCACCTTGCCATCAGCGGACATAGCCCCATCGGCGCGGCCACGGATCGTCAGAGAAGGACGCTGGCAATCCGGGCCATCGGTCTGGCCAAGGTGGATTTCATAGCCACTCAACGACACATCATATTCCAGCGAATGGGCGGCGCTGTTGCGCACGGTCTTTTCCGGCGCCATCTCGGTGTCGATCTCAAGCAGACCGAGGCCTTCGACGCGGCAGGGAGCGCCCTCCAGCCCCAGCGGATCGGCAACGCTATTGCCCAGCATCTGATAGCCGCCGCAAATACCGATGATCCGCCCGCCACGCCGACGATGCAGGATAAGGTCCTTGTCCCATCCTTGTGCGCGCAGGTCCGCGAGATCGCCAATCGTTGCCTTGGAGCCCGGCAGAATCATCAGCGCCGCATCGGCGGGCAAAGGTTCACCGGGACGCACATAGACCAGATCAACGGAAGGCTCCGAGGCCAGCGGATCGAAATCGTCGAAATTGGCAATACGCGACAGAACTGGCACGGCGATCTTCAAAGCGCCCGTCGAACTGCGGCTCAATCGTTCCAGCGCCACGCTGTCTTCCGGCGGCAAGCGGCCAGCGGCCTTCAGCCAAGGCACGATGCCGAAACTCGGCCAGCCGGTGTAGCGGCCAATGGCTTCGATACCGTCGGCAAACAGGCTCTGGTCTCCCCGGAACTTGTTGATAATATAGCCACAAATCATCCGGCGGTCTTCCTCCGGCAGGATGGCATGAGTGCCGACCAGCGAGGCAATCACCCCACCGCGATCGATATCGCCAACCAGCACCACCGGCACATTGGCACGGGTGGCAAAGCCCATATTGGCGATGTCACCGGCCCTTAAATTAACTTCGGCTGGCGACCCCGCGCCCTCGACAATCACCAGATCCGCTCCGGCCTTCATCTCTTCAAAACTGTCGAGCACGGCACCCAGCAATTGCGGTTTCAGCCGTTGGTAATCGCGCCCCTTCGCCTGGCCAAACACCCGGCCCTGCAGGATGATCTGGCTGCCAGTCTCGCTTTGTGGCTTCAGCAGAACCGGGTTCATATGCACCGAAGATGGCACGCCACAGGCCAGCGCCTGGAGCCACTGCGCCCTGCCGATTTCCCCACCATCATCAGCCACGGCAGCATTGTTGGACATGTTCTGCGGCTTGAAAGGACGCACGACGCGTCCATGCAGCCGCGCCAACCGGCAAAGCCCCGCCACCAGCACCGTCTTGCCGACATCCGAGCCAGTGCCCTGGAGCATAACCATCCGCGTCATGACGTTTGCCAGCTCCTGCAATTTGGTTCAAAGCGCAACCGTGTTCAGAATGGGCCGCGCGTCTTTCTACCAGACCTCATGTCAATGGTTTGTGGTATGGCCTGCAGCCCGCTGGAAGGCAATGGCGTTCAACGATTGGTTTTTCCACAATTTTTCCTGAAGACGACAAGGAGCCAGCGGGAACCAGCTTGATTAACAGCGCGGGATTGCGGCCTTTTTTCAATCCATTGGGGGCTGGTCAGGACAAGAGAACGCTCGGATTTGGCCATGGGAGCCTGTGTGTTTGCATGATGCTTAATGGCTTTTATGCGACATTTATTCGAACAAAAAGCTACAAGGTGGTTGATTTATGCGGCCAGCCCCCTACCCTTGTCACTGTCGTAAACAGACAAGTATTGCACTGGGACTACCCTGGAGCTGCCCCGGACTTCATAATCCGAGAGGTTCGCCGATGAGCGGGCCCTCCATCAAATATGCCCGACCCGGGTTGCGAAATATGCGGCCGGGATCGGCTGTCATGCGTGAAACAGTCACGCCCATGCGCTAAACATGCGCCAATAAAACGGAGAACTCCACGATATGAGGACATTGCTCGTTTCCACGATACTCGCCGCCGGATTGTATGGCATGGCCGGTTCCGCCGAGGCCGCTGATTGCGGTTCGGTCTCCATTGCGGAAATGAACTGGGCCTCAGCCGGCGTCGCGGCCAATGTCGACAAGATCATTCTGGAAAGCGGTTATGGTTGTTCCGTCAATCTGGTGACTGGCGACACCATGCCGACCTTCACCTCAATGAATGAAAAGGGCGAGCCTGATCTGGCCCCTGAGCTTTGGGTCAATACGATTCAAAAGCCGCTGGCGGAAGCCGTCAAGGACGGTCGCCTGCTCAAAGCCGCACGCATTCTGAAGGATGGCGGCGTTGAGGGCTGGTGGGTTCCGAAATACATCACCGATGAGCATCCAGACATCAAGACCGTCCAGGACGCGCTGAAACATCCCGAGCTTTTCCCAGCCCCGGAAGATTCGTCCAAGGGTGCTGTTACCAATTGCCCATCCGGTTGGGCATGTCAGGTCACCACGGAGAATATCTACAAGGCGCTGAAGGGTGACGATGCAGGCTTCCAGCTTGTCGATAGCGGTTCGTCTGCCGCGCTGGACGGCTCGATTGCCAATGCCATTGAAAAGAAAAAGGGATGGCTTGGCTATTACTGGGCGCCGACCGCCATTCTCGGCAAATATGATATGGTCAAGCTTGGGATGGATACCAGTTTCGACAAGGCGGAATGGGACCGCTGCACCTCGGTTGCCGATTGTGCCGATCCCCGCGTCAACGATTATCCAGTGACGGATGTCTATAGTGTCGTCACCAAGAGCTTTGCCGAGAAGGCTGGCGTGACGATGGACTATGTCGGCAAACGCCAGTGGGACAATGAAACCATCGGTAAGGTTCTGGCCTGGATGAGTGAGAACCAGGCGGACAATGCCGATGCCGCCGAATACTTCCTGAAGACATACCCTGATGTCTGGACGCAGTGGGTCTCGCCCGAGGTCGCTGAAAAGGTCAAGGCAGCTCTTTAATAACGCCCGGGAGGCCGCCTTGGCGATCTCTCGTCAGTGATGAAATTACCCTCGCGGGTGGCGGTGGACATGTCTCCACCGTCATTCTTGCGGCAGTTTGGCCATGCCAACGCCCCGCTACACTACACATGATCAAGCTGCGTCGATAAAGCCGAATACACCGGCATTGGCATTGATCCGTACGATAAGGAGCACATATGGCATCTGCTATCTGTAGCTATATCCCCACGCTCCTCTGCCGGTTTCCGGCGGTGGATGACACTCTCATGCGGACTTTCAAGAAGACCGTCGATACCGGCTTCAAGACTTTCGTCCGCTCCTACGGCGATTTTCTCGACGGACTGACCCTGCCGCTGCAATGGTTCCTGAACTGGCTTCAGGCGTTGTTCGTCGATACGCCCTGGATCGTGATGATCGTCGCACTGGCCGCCATTGTCTACGGCGTCAGCCGCAATTGGCGCATTACACTCGGCACGGCTCTTGCCATGCTGTTGATTGGTATGGCCGGTCTCTGGCAGGATACTATGATAACACTTGCCATGGTGACCGTTTGCACGCTCTGCGCCATCGTCATCGGCATTCCCCTCGGCATCTGGATGGCGCGGTCCGACCGCGCCCAGTCGGTTTTCAATCCGATACTCGACGTGATGCAGACCATGCCGAGCTTCGTCTATCTGATCCCCGTGGTGATGATTTTCGGGATCGGCAAGGTGCCGGGCCTGATCGCCGTGGTGATCTATGCCATCGCGCCAATTATCCGGCTCACCAATCTCGGTATCCGCCTTGTCAGTCGCGAAGCCATCGAAGCTGCGGATGCTTTCGGGTCGTCGGAGCGGCAGAAACTGTTCAATGTGCAGATCCCGTTGGCCCTCCCCAACATCATGGCGGGCATCAACCAGACGATCATGATGTCGCTGGCCATGGTGGTCATTGCCTCGATGATCGGGGTTGGCGGGCTCGGCAAGAATGTCTTGCAGGCCATTACCAACCAGTTCTTCACCATCGGCCTGCTCAACGGCTTTGCCCTTGTGGCAATCGCCATCATTTTTGACCGGGCAAGCCAAGCCTATGGCAAACGCCTCCAGAAACATACACAGGTGCTGCATGGCTAGTCACGGCATAGATATCCGCAATCTCTACAAGATTTTCGGTCCCGACGAGAAAACCCATATCGACGCCGTGCGCCAAGGCATCACCAAGGCCGAGTTGAACGACCAGCATCACCATGTGCTCGGCCTGCGCGACATCAGCATCGACATGCCCGGCGGCGAGATCACCGTGGTCATGGGACTTTCCGGCTCCGGCAAATCCACGCTGATTCGCCATATCAACCGGTTGATCGAGCCGACAGCGGGCGAAGTGCTCTACGACGGAACGGACATCTGCGCCATGTCGCCAGCACAGCTGCGCGATTTCCGACGCCGGAAAACGGCGATGGTCTTTCAGAAGTTCGGCCTGCTGCCACATCGAACCGTGATGGAAAACGTCCTCTACGGCCTCGATATCCAGGGCATGCCGCGGCAGGAAAGCCTTGCCAAGGGACACTACTGGATCGAGCGGGTCGGGCTTGCCGGTTTTGAAAACCATTATCCGAACCAGCTTTCCGGCGGCATGCAGCAGCGCGTTGGGCTGGCGCGAGCGCTCGCAACCGATGCAGATATCCTCTTGATGGACGAAGCCTATTCCGCACTGGACCCGCTAATCCGGGTCGATATGCAGACCATGCTGATCGACTTGCAGCAGGAATTGCAAAAGACTGTGGTGTTCATCACCCACGATCTGGACGAAGCGTTGCGGCTGGGCGACAAGATCGCCATTCTGCGCGATGGCGAAGTGGTGCAGCAGGGCAGCGGCCAGGATATCGTGCTGCGTCCAGCGGACGATTACATTGCCGCCTTCGTGCGCGAGGTCAATCGTGGTCGGGTAATCCGCATCGGCACGGTGATGGTCCCGGCGCATAGTCAGTCAGGCCAGCAGTCGGCGGGCCAGTTCAAGCTCACCGCCCGCACGACGCTGGAAACGGCGGCCCGGGCCATGGTCGAGCAAGGCGTCACAGAGGCGCAGGTGACCGATAAGGCCGGTCACCAGATTGGCACCATCGACCTTTCGATCATCCTTTCGGCTATGGTCTCGCCAGCGCACAGCGTCCAACCGGCCCTGGCGGCAGAATAGAGGATTTTGGCGGCAAGGCAGGAGATCGTCCTACTGCCTTGCCGCCATTTTTTCTCCAACTCGTCGTGCAATGGGTTGGAATTGCTATCGCCTGGCTTTACGCTCCGGCAATCGAAGCTTGAATGAAGGCGACGTATTTGTCTTTGAGACCGGGCTGCAGCCGCTCGGCCATCAGCATGGCGATCTGGAATTGGGTGAAACTATCGGTTTCCTCCAGCGCCATTTCCGCCAGACCCGTAACGCCTTCGGCATAGAGTTCAGGAGAATCGGCCACCTGCTGAATAAAGCTGCCCAGAAACCGGTTGACCGTGAACTTACCAAGACGTTGGCGCTCATCGATGGAGAGCGGCGAGCCAACCCGGTTGATCAACACGAAAACATCGAGAAACAGCAGAAGCATTTCATAATGGACCGCACTCTCCGGCAGTCCGGCTTCCAGCAGCATAGCCTTGCGTTCCGCATCGATCTGCGCTTTTTCAGCCCATTTTTCGGCATTGTAGCGGTAGCGGATCGACGGATCATGCGCCATTTTTCCGGTCGAAAACAGGGATATTGCGACGGCCCAGTCGCATGTCGCTGCCTTGGTCGGATGGGATCGCAGAAACAGGTCCATCGTCGCAAGCCAGACTTCGCGGCGCAGGATGGAATAGAAACCGCCATTGTTGGTCGGGCTGTTCTGCAGATAGGCGAGCATTCTTTCGCCGGGGTCATACTCTTCCAGGGCAAAGGCCTGAACCGAACCGGTTTCGGACCGCTGAAGGAAGCTTTCGGTCACCGGCAGGACGCCAACGTAATCGAAGGGCAGATCGTCGAGATCGAAAGGCACCTGATCCGCTTCGGCAACGATCTCGTCATCATCGCCCATCGGCATGATGAAGGGCGTGGAGGCTGCCTCGACAGCGTTGAACATATTGGCGAAGGCCGTTTGTGCCTCGCTTGGCACATAGGTCAGCCGGGGAGAAAGGTCTTGCAAATAGGCTTTTTTGGCGGCATCGCCGGAATTGTCGCTGACCACCAGCAGGGCGTCCCGCGCCTCGCAAAAAGCAAGCGCACTGTCGATGGCAGCGCGCGAACCGTCGAGCGGGCGATGGCTGGGCATGCAGATAGTCAGTTCGGCCATAGAAACACTCCGGAAAAATGCGGGCCCGATGACAAGCCCCCATTGCAGAAAATAGCATTCAAGCGGGATCAGCTCTCAGACAATTTTCCCAGCTCAGACTCGAAATGGGTAATTATACAATATCCGCAAAGCTTTGCCGCATTTCGTTCGCCTTTGAAGAACAGCGATATCCTACCGTCAAACGTTGCGGCACCTGTGTCAACCAGCGGATGAAGCCGGCCGCAAGCCTCACGCAAGGCTCAACGGAGTCAAATTGTCGATCACCAAACAATGCCGCGAATTATTCGGTTGATAAAATCGCAAGCTCTGCTCCAGCGACGATTGTTTAAGAACCAATGCAGATAATATCGATAGAGACTCACAACAGACACGCCGGGCAAAAGCCAAGACAGCAGGAGACCTTCATCATGTCCGCCACCGCCGTTACCGACCGAGACACCGTTGCCATGAAGCTGGGTGGATTCTCTGATGACGACAAGGCCTTCCTGGCCCTGATGCTGGAAAACCCCAAGCAGGACGAGACCTTTGCCGAAGGCCTGTTCGCCTATCTGGAACAATCCGCCGGTCAGCGCTTCCTCAACTCCCTGAAGCTTGAACGCTGCGGTGAATGGTTGGGCAATAGCTGCCCGGCCCGGATGCAGATTCGCTTGATGGAAATTGCCAAATCCAGTCAACATGGCGCCTATCTGGCCTTTCGCCAGGGGCTGACACGCTCCGGCGGCCTGGAGCGTGCCTATCCGAAATCAGCGCTGTGAGCGTGGGTCAGTCCCCGGCCTTCCTCCAGGCTTTGCAGGCCTATAAGCAGGGCGATCTGCGCGCCTGCCTCGACCGCCTGCACCCGCTTTTGAAAAAACGTCCACCGGACGCCAATATGATGCTGGTGGCGGCGCAATGCCATGCAAAGCTGGAGGAAAAACTCCAGGCCGCCGAGCTTTACGCCCGGGTGGCGGATGTGCAGCCGCAAAATCGCCGGATGTTTCTGCTGATGGCCGCGCGTTTGTATATGCAGATTGATCAGGGGGAGCAGGCGCTTTCCCTGATCCGCAAAGTGCCAGAATCCCAAAATCTCGAATCCCAACACCTCGCATCACTCGACCCGGAAGAGCAAAGAACCTATCGGCGGCTGCTGCGAGGACAATTGTGCCTCAAGGAAATCGAAGCCAGCGACCACGCGCTGGTGGCCGCGATGCGCGATTGCACCAATCCGGCATTTTTCAACATCGACGATCCCTACCAGCACATGCTGTGGTGTGACGACGAGGCGATCAATGGCCGCCAAACCCGGATGGCCAGCGGAAAGCCATTTACGGAGCAATCGCGCCAGGCACGCCGCAGCCTACCCCATCATTTCGGGAAAAAAATCCGTGTCGGTTATCTTTCGTCGGATTTTTCCGACCAACATCCAACCATGCGACTGTTGCAAAGTGTTTTGCTGGGTCACGACGCAGCCCGCTTCGAGATCCACCTATTCTGTCACACCCCAGAGGATATCAGGGAGCTGGATCGGGGACTGCGGCAGACCTACCCCAATCTTCACGACATCCTGCGCATGGACGATGGTACGGCACGCGATTTCATCCGCGGCTTTGACCTTGATATTCTGGTCGATCTCAAAGGCCATACCAAAGATGTCCGCGCCGATCTGATCAATAGTGGCCTTGCCCGCTTGCAGGTCGCCTATCTCGGTTTTCCCGGCTCCGCCTATGGGATCGATTGCGATTATGTCATCTCCGACCTGATCGTCACACCTGACTCATCCAAACCCCATTATCACGAGAGGCTCTGCCGATTGCCGGAAACCTATCAGGCAAACGACAATCGCTATCGCCCGCTGCCACCGGCCACATCCCGCTCCCTGCTCGACCTGCCGGAAAATGCCTTCGTGCTGGCCTCCTTCAACATGGTTCGCAAGATTTCCCCGCAAACCGCGCGTCTCTGGGCAAGAATGCTGGACGCCATTCCCTCATCCATTCTGTGGGTTCTCTGCGCCGGGCGCGAACAGCGCGACCGACTGACCGCATTCATGACCGGGTGCGGAATCGAACGTTCACGCCTTTATTTCACTGGCGCCGAAAGTTACGCGCCGCATATTGCCCGAATGCAGGCGGCCGATCTCGGTCTCGATACCTATCCCTATAACGGCCACACCACGACCTCGGACAAGCTATGGGCGGGCCTGCCGGTCATCACCTTCAAGGGCAGGAATTTCGCCTCAAGGGTGTCAGAAAGCCTGCTGACCGCGCTCGGCGTTCCGCAACTGGTGGCGGAGACGCCAGACGACATGGTGCGCCTAGCCGCAGATCTGGCGCAGGACCGGCCCCGGCTTGCCGCACTCAGGCAGACGATTGGGGACAATCGGCTGCACGCGCCGCTCTTTGACACGCGACGGTTCACCCGCCATCTGGAACGCGCTTTTGAGTTGATGGTAGAACGGGAAAAGGCCGGCTTGGAACCGGATCACATCGATGTGCCAGCCCTGCCGAGCCGACAGGAACCGTTCAGGCAGGATACTGACTGATAGTCACAAAGATCGAGATGCGTCAGTTGGGGCGCTGGTCTACCACCGCGATGATCGGCCCGAGCAGATAGGCCCGGTCGATTCGGCCAGCCATCGGCTCCGCAAGGCTTGAAATCGTCCCATCCAGATAAAGTGCATTGGCCGCGCCCAACCGGTCACGAAAGAACGTAGCCATATCGTAGAAACGCACAGGGTCTTTGCTCAACGCAAACACCACTTGGCCGCTGGCGTCGATACCGACACCATTGCGGATTTTCAAACTGTCGCTGGCGGGGAGAAACTTCGGGTGCAGAACACCATCAATGACCAGCATCGGGCCGGATTGGGTGGCGAAATCCGCTTCAATCTTCTGGGTTTCGAATTGCCCGGTCTCAAGCACACCAGCATGGCCGTCTTTGAGAAAAAACACGCCATTCGGCTTCAGGTAAAAATTGCCCCAGCCATCGGCTGTTTCGACTGGCTTGCGCGTCACGCCATAGTCTACGAACAGGCCAACGGGACTGAGATCGGAGTGATACATACCGCCATTGACGGCGAAGGTGAGGATCAGTCTTTGCTGCCAAAGCTGGCTTCGCAATGCCTCGAACCCACCATAGACATCGCCGTCGGCATTGCGGTTGAAGATGCGAATTGTGCGCGTGGCGGGATCAAATCGACAGACACGATAAGCAAAGCCGTTTTCCGTCTGGTCACGACAATTATGTTCTTCTGCCTCAGCACGCTCTGGAGAAATAACAAGCGGGGACAGGATCGCAAAAAGCCAAACGACTATTTTCAAACGGAGCGCGTTTTCCGAGCAAAATCTCAAAAGTGAACTCTCACATCAAATATTTGAAGGCGCGACCCTTCTGGTCCGTCTTCTTGCACGGACGCCAATACACAAGTTTCACGAGGGAATAGAGCAAAAAAGCTAGCTGTATCCCGCCGTTGACGCCACTCTTACTGCTGGGCAGAAGCGGTCAGAATGCCCACTTCCTGAGTTTGGCCCGCAAATTGAATCGGCGGACCCTGGAAGGCGACATGCCCAGCGGCCGAAACGACAACCGCCAGAATATAAGCAGCACTCACTTTGGCAACCAGATGCATGGACATGGACCTAACTCCTCTTCCCTTTCCCGAAGCAGCTTTGCTTCATCCCTTGAAGGGCGTGAAGCAAAACTGCTGTTAGGTTGCGTTATTTAGCAGCCTTGGCGACATTGTTGCCCGCCGACTGCGTGGCGTTCACGGTATTGGCTGTATCTTTGCCCATACCACGGATCGTGTTACCGCATGACGACAATGCGGCAGCGGCAACAAAGAGAGCAGCAACGGCAGCGAGCTTTTTCGTGTTCATATTGGATAAACCCCTATTATGATAATCGGGCACCACAGGTGCCTCGCATTGGCATGAACGCGGCAACTCGAAAAAAGTTCATTCGCACCCAAAGATTTCAGCGTTTTTAACCAAACATTTACGCCGCATGATATCCGCACTTATGAAAGTTTGGTTCAGATTGCTCGCGAGCACATAAATAACATGGGCTAAAGCGGCGCTTGAGGGGATTGATCATGGGGCAGCAGCAGGGCAAAGGCGCAATTCTGGTGATGACCGCCGGGGGGCCAAACCCGTGGATGGTGGTCAACGCGCTGAAAGCCCGTTTCGGTGACGTGCAGGTCCTCTTGGAAGAACAGGAAAGCAAGGCGGAGATTTTTCGACGCCGTCAACGGCGGGTTGGAACCGTGGCAGCACTTGGTCAGCTCGCCACCATGGCCGCCGGCAAATTCATGCGCCGGGCAGCCCAAAAACGCACAGAAACGATCTGCCGGGACTTTGCCGCCAATCCCCATTTCAATCCGCAGATCCCAGTGACTACTGTGCGCAGCATCAACAGTCCCGAGGCGCAGGAGGCGATCCAACAGCTCTCTCCGCGCGTGATCCTGTTGGTCAGCACCCGGCTGATGACGACCAAAGTTCTGGCCAGCATGCCCTGCCCCGTGCTTAATCTTCATGCTGGCATCAATCCCGCCTATCGCGGTCAGATGGGCGGCTACTGGGCGCTGGCAAAAGGCGATCGCGGCAATTTCGGCGCAACGGTGCATCTGGTCGATCAGGGCACCGACACCGGAGACGTCCTTTACCAGGTGCGTGCGCAGCCAAGCTCCGGTGATTTCATCTCCACCTATCCAATGCTGTTGACGGCAGCAGCCCTTCTCATCACCTGCCAGGCGGTGGGCGACGCTCTGGAGGGAAAACTGACCCCTATCGCGCCGACCGGACCATCCGCACTCTATTTTCCACCGACCCTCTGGCGCTGGCTGTGGACTGGCCTCACCAAAGGCATATGGTAGCGAAGCGAACCCCGGTTCAGGCTGAAACCGGCACGGCCTCCTGCCGCTTCTCAATCTCCATGATCAGTTTTTTCTTCGGCCTCAGAGTAATGCGCATCATCGGCTCCGGCGTCACCTCGCTCTTGTTGCGCAGACGAAAGGTCTTGGCCAGCACCGCCAGAATGGCAACGGCCTCCATGGTAGCAAAAGCACTGCCGATACAGATGCGCGGCCCAGCGCCAAACGGCACGAAAGCGTAGCGATGCCGTGCCTTGACCGCTTCGGGCGCAAAACGGTCGGGATCGAACTCTTCGGGCGTTTCCCAGATCAGGCTATGACGATGAACGGCATGGATTGGCACCAGCAGGACCGTTCCCGCCTCGATGCGGTGTTGACCCAAGGTAAACGCCTCGTTCGCGGTCCGGGTAATGACCGGCGCTGGCGGATAGAGCCGCATGGCTTCGTTGAAAACCTGTTTGGTATAGGTCAATTTCTCGACATGCTCGGCCAACACCGGACCATCGCCCACCACATGGTCCAACTCGTCCAGCAGCTTTTGCTCGATGGCCGGGTGCTTTGCCAGCAGATGGAATGTCCAGGCAAGCCCAAGGGCGGTGGTTTCATGCCCTGCGGAAATGAAGGTCAGCAGGTTGTCGATGATCTGCTCGTCGTTCATTTCGCGGTCTGTTTCCGGATCGTGAGCCGACAGCAGCATCGAGATCAGGTCGGCGCGCTCCACGCCTTCAGCGCGCCGCTCGGCAATCATCTTGGCCATCGCGGACCGCAGATAAGTCACGGCCCGGCTTGCCTTTCCCTTGCCGGGATAGGGTATCCATTCCGGCGCCTTCAGCATGCCAAGCGCAAACATCCAGCCCGTCGGTTCGAGATAATCGGTAACGCTCTGCTCGACCCGCGCGACATCGATCCTGTCGCGCCCTGTCATCATCGTCTCGACAATGATGTCGAATGTCGTCTGCATCATTTCATGGCCGATATCGACGGTCTCGCCAGCCTGCCAGGAATCGCGGCGACGTTCGGCTGCGGCCACCATCGCCGGCAGAAAACTTCTCAACTTTTCCCACTGAAAACCAGCCGCAACGGATTGGCGCTGCCATTTCCAATGGGCGCCATCAGCGGTCAACAACCCCTGCCCCAATGCCGGACCCAGCGCACGGCGAACGTCTTCACCCTTGCCAAGCACCGCTGCATTTTTGACCAAAGCCTCATGGATCAGTTCAGGGTCCATCACATGCAGCCGCACTTCATCGCCAAACTGCGCATAGACCAGCTTATGATCATAGATCTGCGGCGGCAGGGCATCCAGCGGATTGCGGATCAGATCAGCAATCACCCGCACCGGCGAACGACGGCTGGCAACAACACCTTCACTCGTAGCGGACAAGACCGGCATATTCATCTGCCATCTCCTTTGCATAGACCCTTTTTGGGCGGCATCCAGGATGTAGAGATCGAACAGGACCGTTCCAAGCCCCGTCGCCAAATTGCCTTTATCCGGTCAGGCGGCCACCGCTGTGTCGACACAGCCGCGATTTCCCAGCACGCAACGCACGTAATCGGCAACAGCCTTGACCGGCGGCGAGGCATCTTCACACAAGGCAAGGCCGACCTCGTAACTGCCAAGATCCGGCAATCCATCACGCTCGGTCAGTTCCACCATATCCTCCTGCAACAGGAAGCGGGCAAGCGGCGCGACGGCGATATCAGCCCGAATCGCCGCATATTGCCCAACATGGTGACCGCAGAAATAAGCGATGCGGAATTCCTTGCCCTGGCGGGTCAATTCGGTCATGGCGCGCTTGCGCCACACACAGCTCTCATCCCAGACAGACAGCGGCAGCGGCGTTTTCAGATGGGCCTGACCGTGTTTTTTTCCGGCCCAGACCAGCTTTTCGCTCATCACCGTCATGGTGGGATCGGCGGCGATGCCGTTTAGGAAATTGAACAGTGTTACGTCCAGCCGCTTCTCATTCACCGCCTTGCGCAGCTCCACAGAACCGGCAATCGTCACCTCAATGGCCAGATGCGGCCATGTGCGCGCCAGATGAGTGAGAATACCGGGCAGGACCAGTTCGCCGATATCATCAGGCGATCCCAGCCGCACCACACCATTCATCTCGGGCGCCAAAAACCGTGCCACCGCCTCATTGTTCAGGGCCAGGATGCGCTTGGCATAGCTGAGCAGCAAGGCCCCATGCGGAGTCAGCGTGACGGAGCGAGCGTCACGGCGAAACAGCGAAACGCCCAGTTGATCCTCCAGCTTCTTGATCTGCATCGATACCGCCGAGGGGGTGCGAAACACCATGTCTGCGGCAGCGGTAAAACTGCCGACCTCGGAAATCGCCACGAAGGTGCGCAGCACGTCATTATCCAGAAGCGGCAAACTGGCCGCTGCCAGAACGGTGGAAGGCATGGAGGGAGACTGGGAAAGGGTCATTGGACAACCATCAATTTTTCTCAACATAAAGATCATATCGTTTCGTTTGATTGAATGTCAATTCCACCTGACACTGTTTGCAACGAAGCCGATCGGCATCAGGAGGAGTGAAAAGCATGGTCTTCGAAGCAACACCCAGCCGCGTTCCACCCATGCTGCGGCTCTGGCTGGCCTTTCGGCGCTGGCGTGAGAGCCGCCATCTCCGCCAGGCGCGTGAAAAGGCGATGGCTCACCTTAACTGCCTGCCTGAATACCTGCGAGAAGACGTGGGGATTGTCGTGCCGGAACAGCCAAACAGCAAACCGATCACAATATGCGATGCGATAGATCACAAACATTCGCTTTATTGATCAATAAACAAGGCAGATGATGTCTCTGCCGCCTGAGGACCAGGAAGTCTTTTGGCGAGATCAACGAAAGGAACTTTACATGGCCTACATCTCTCATTCCAGCCCTTCGCGGCTGTTTACCAGCAGTATCGTCCTCGCCGAATCGGCTTTGCATGCGATTTCCATGTGGTTCAGCCAGATCGAGTCCTGGCGGCAACACCGCGCCATGGAAAAGGCGCTGGCAGAAGCCCCTTTCGATATGCGCAAGGATCTTGGCTGGCCTGCACACGACACGTGGCAGACCCGTCGCGACATGGTTTAAGCCGCCCAAAAAGGCTGCTCCAGGCCTTGCTTTCCCTGATATTCAAGCAAAATAGAGTGTTTTTTCAATCCGCTAGCTATACGTGTTCCACACGTGTCCCATGACGGCTCGCTGATGAAACACCCACAAATGGTCCGGCAATAATGATGTCAAATTGTTGTCGTCGGTTTCTATCGTGCTATTGTCGTTTTTGAGCTATTGGCGGAATTAAAAACTGTCAATTCTAGCAGATCTCCTCAGCACGGTGGCATCATGAGCAAAACGCCTGTTAAAAAACGCAATATCGTCTTTTTTCTTGTTCCGAATTTCACGCTATTGCCGTTTGCAGGCGCTATCGAAACATTGCGCATTGCCAACAGGATGCTGGGCTATGCGGCTTATGAGTGGCGGCTCTGTTCAGTCGACGGCAACAAGGTGTCGTCTTCGTCGGGCATCAGCATCGAGGTGGATTCGTCGCTTGCCGACGAGCGCCGTTTTCTAGCCGGTGAAAACCGGCCCAATATGGCGATTGTCTGTTCCGGCGTCTTTGTCGAGGAGTTCAACAACAAATCCGTCAATGCCTGGCTGCGGGAAGCCTATAATCGCAATGTCGCGGTCGGCAGCCTTTGCACCGGCGCCCATGTGCTGGCGCAGGCCGGACTTTTGAACGGCAAGCGCTGCGCGATCCACTGGGAAAACCTGCCGGGCTTTTCTGAAGCCTTTCCCCAGGCCGAGGTCTACGCCGATCTCTATGAAGTCGACAGCAATCTCTATACCTGCGCGGGCGGAACCGCCTCGCTTGACATGATGCTCAACCTGATAGGCCAGGATTTTGGCGAAGGCCTCGTCAACCGGGTCTGCGAACAGCATCTGACCGACCGGGTCCGGGCTGCCGGAGACCGCCAGCGCCTGCCGCTGCGCGCCCGCCTTGGCGTGCAGAACAACAAGGTCTTGCAGATCATCGAATTGATGGAAGCAAGCCTGGCTGAGCCCTTGTCCCTGCTTGATATCGCCGACAAGGTGGATCTGTCGCGCCGCCAGATCGAACGGCTGTTCCGACAGGAAATGGGCCGCTCACCGGCGCGCTATTATCTGGAAATTCGGCTTGACCGTGCCCGGCATCTGCTGGTGCAATCCTCGATGCCAGTGGTGGAAGTCGCCGTCGCCTGCGGCTTCGTCTCCGCCTCGCATTTTTCCAAATGCTACCGCGAATTCTACAATCGCTCGCCCCAGCAGGAACGCGCCGAACGTAAACTGGCAACGGCAAAGGCGGCGGTTGCCGCATAAGTATAATTCGCCACAGCTTACCGGCTTTTACAACACGCCCTCGTGCACCGTATTTGGTACACGAGGGCGTTTCTGATTTTCATGGAATCGCAGCAACGCTCTTGTTTTTGCCCATTTCCGGGTGCCAAAATCAGTTTCCAATTTTCCTGGAAATGCTCAAAGCTAAGCTGTAGCCCGCTATTGGTTGCATGGGTCCTGCATAAACCTTGTCGGCTTCAACCGCTAAGACAAGGGAAACAAAGACCGACAGCTTCATACAAGTTTGCCTTCCTACCGTGCCTTGTAACGACGGATAGGAGTGCAACAATGACGATCGGCCTTGATGATTTGTCGCTTGAGCGACTGATGAAGGAGCGTGTGTGGACCTTCGGTAAAGCTGGCGCCGAAGAGGTTTTTGCATCGCAGATATCCTTCGAGAGCGGCGGTTGGCTGCGCGGATATTCCCATACCAATGAAAACTCCTGGCGCGTAAAAGGCGGGGCGGTCGAGTTTCTGAACCAGAACGCTGCTGTCACCACGCGATTCGATACCATACGGTCTGTCGACGGACCTATCGAAATGGAGGGACAGTTCCGTCTGCCAGGAGAGCGTGGCGTTCATCTCTTGACGGAATGCGGCGAGGCACGGAAGCCGCAGAACAGAACCGCTCTTATCGTGCCCATTCACGACGCCTATTTCATCTATGGCATCAACCTGCTGTTTCAGAGCATTGGTGCCGACTACGACATTATTTTCGTCTTTTCCACCGATGCCGATCGCCTGCAGTTCAGAGAGATGCATCAGGCCTCCCCTTTCCTGAACTATGCATCCATCGTGCTGTCGGATTATTTCTCAGGCAGTGCGCTGTCGGTCGTCGCGGAGGGTAGAACCTGGCCGACGGTCAAGAAATTCCTGGCGCTTTCTCTCGCCCATAAGCTTTACGACTATCTTCTGTGCGTCGATGCAGAGACCTTCATTCTCAATAGAACGGGCTGGACTGAGGCCGCCGCAGCCGTTGTTTCCGAAGCCCGCTGGTACGGCGGCACACTGACTGTAAACCACTCAGCCGAAAGGCAGATCATGCACGCCTCGGCCATCAAGCTGGCACCGGCGGTCGATCATGAAAAAATTCAGGCCATTTCCGGCAATTGGGGCATCTATACCTGGTGGTGGGATATTCCGGTCTATTCGGCCAAGAGCATCCCGGGCTTTCTGGAGTGGATTGGCTGGGACACCAGCCTGCAATTTGTGGAAAGGCTCGTCCACAGCGTATTCGACCATATCACCTACCAGTTCTACATGGCTCTTTACGGCGGTTTCTCGTTTACGATGGTCGAAGGCATCGCCCATGCGATGGAATTCTGCAACGCCGGGATTGTCTCCAAGGTGCATCAACAGATCCATCCAATGAGATGGACGAATGCCTTTGCCTACTCGCAGGACCCGAACTTTTTCCGAGAGAACAACTATCTTGCCGTCTATCACATCGACAGGAAGAGCTTTCCTCAGTTCAACCCCGGCTAGTTTCCGGGAAATTTGCAGTGGCCGGTGAAGCACCTATTTCGCAACGTTTGAATGGAAAGAGCGATGAAAATTCTCGCGCACAGGGGCTGGTGGTTGGAAGCTGTCGAAAAAAACAGTGAAACGGCTTTCAGGCGCGCCTTTGAAAATGGCTTCGGGGTCGAAACGGACACGCGCGATCAGAATGGCGTGCTGAAAATCGCGCATGATATGCCCGTCGGTGACCAGGTGATGGATCTCGACTACTTTTTGGATCTGCACAAGAGCCATGCCGGATCGGGCACGATTGCCATGAACATTAAGGCAGATGGCTTGCACAAGGCGCTCCGCGCCTCGTTGGATGGCGCCGGAATAACCGATCTGTTCTGCTTCGATATGGCTGTCCCGGATGCCATCGGCTACCTCAATAACGGCTTTATAACCTATACCCGCCATTCCGAACTCGAACCGCTGCCTCCCTTTTATGACAAGGCCCAAGGCGTGTGGCTGGATGCCTTCTATTCCGACTGGATCACTCCAGATGTCATCCAGAAGCATCTCGACGCCGGCAAGAAGGTGGCGCTCGTCTCTCCAGAACTGCATGGACGCGATCATACCGCGGCCTGGGATGTTTGGAGTGAACTGACAGGTGACGACATCTCAATCTGCACTGACTTGCCGCATCTCGCCGCCGAAAAGTGGGGATAAGCCAGCCATGAACCAGACGGACAGGACATTATGATCAAGGCAGTGCTTTTCGACATGGACGGCGTTCTGATCGATGCCAAGGAATGGCATTACGAGACGCTGAATGACGCGCTGGCGCTTCTCGGGCTCAATATCAGCCGCACCGAACATCTCGCCGTCTATGACGGCCTGCCAACACGCAAAAAACTGGAAATGCTGACCAAGACGCGGGGATTGCCGCCAAGGCTGCACGATTTCCTCAACACGCTCAAACAGAAGATGACCTATCAGGTCATCGTCGAAAAATGCCAACCGGTCTTCCATCACGAATACGCCCTCGCGCGCCTGAAGCGGGAGGGAAAGCATATCGTCGTCTGCTCAAACTCCGTCAGATCGAGCGTGGAGGCGATGATGCGCCAGGCTGATCTGTTGAAATACCTGGATTTCTTTCTATCCAATCAGGATGTCGGCAAGGCGAAGCCCGATCCCGAAATCTACCTGACGGCAATCGACCGGCTGCAATTGCAGCCGGAGGAATGCCTGATCCTGGAAGATAACGATCACGGCATACAGGCCGCCCGCTCCTCAGGCGCCCATGTCCTGGTGGTGGGATCGACCAACGACGTCACCTATGAGCGTATCATGAACGAAATCACCAAGATCGAATCGGCCCTCACATGAGATATCTTATCCCCATCGCGTCGAAGGATGATCTTTTCCCAAAGGACGAGTTTCATTTCCCCAAGCCTCTGATCGAAATCGACGGTTCGCCGATGATCTCGCTCGTCGTCAACAGTATCCGCAACCGCGATGCATCCGCGAAGTTCATCTTTATCGTTCTTAATCAGGATGCGCTTGAATACAGTCTCGATTCAATTTTGAAATTGCTGGCTGGCGAAAGCACCGTTGTCATCAAACTGAACAATCCGACCATGGGCGCTGTGTGCTCGGCGCTGATGGCCGTCGATCATATTGTGGACGACGATCCTCTGGTGATCTGCAATGGCGACCAGATTATCGACGCGGATCTGGCGGGCATTGCACGAGATTTTACGCGCTCGGGAGCCGATGCCGGTGTCGTGACCTTCAATTCCGTCCACCCCCGCTGGTCCTATATCCGTGAGGATCAGTCTGGATATGTCATAGAAACGGCGGAAAAGCGCGTTCTGAGCCGCAAGGCGATTGCTGGATATTACTATTTTAGAAGCGGCAGTCTATTTGTGGAATTTGCCCAGAATTATTTGCTGAAAGCCGACCCGTTTGGTGGAAAATACTATCTTTCCCCGGTTCTGAACGAGGTTATTCTCGCCGGTGGCAAGATCGTCCAACACGAGATTCCATCCGACAGCTATATCTCGTTCTACTCGCCCAAGCGCATCGAATTCTATCAGAACGAGATCCGGGACAAGGTTGCCGCGATGACCAAGCCCGCCCGTCAGGTTCAGGTCGTCATTCCGATGGCGGGCCTTGGCAGCCGGTTTGCGCAAGTCGGCTACCTCAAGCCAAAGCCGTTCATCGATGTAAAAGGCAAGACGATGATCGAGCGTGTCATGGACAATCTGCGCCTCGATCATGCACGCTTCGTCCTGATCGCCCGACAGGACCATCTGGATGCGGAACCCGATGTCGTCAGTGGCTTGAAGGCCCATGGCGATCTCGCCTTTTCGCCGATCAACTTCGTAACCGAAGGTGCGGCTTGCACGGTCTTGACGGCGCGGACACATCTTGATCCCGATGCCCCGCTATTGATTGCCAATTGCGACCAGATCGTCGATTTCGAATGCGCGGATTACATTCAAGATGCACTTGAGCGCGATCTGGATGGTTCAATTCTCTGCTTCAAGGATAAAGATCGGGATCCGAAATGGTCGTTTGCGCATGTGAACGATGATGGGCTGGTCGATGAGGTGAAAGAAAAGGTGGCGATTTCCGACAACGCGACCGTTGGCATCTATTATTTCAGACGCGCCCGCGATTTCATCGATGCCGCGACCGATATGATCGCCCACAACGACCGGTCCAACAACGAGTTCTACGTTTGCCCGGTCTACAACTACCTGATCAAGCAGGGAGCCAGGGTCGGCATCTATCATGTCGCTCCCGACGCCATGCACGGTATAGGCACGCCTCCCGATCTGGAGGCCTATCTCAGGCTGATTTGATAAGCATGAAATGCATCGTACCACTTGCCGGGCCTGATTTGTGGACCCCGAAATATGGCTTTAGACCGCTGGTGGATCTCAGCGGAAAACCGCTGATCGACGCTGCCTTGGGTGACAGGGCGTGGTCGAACCGGCTTCGGCCAGAGGATTACATCTTCGTCATCCGCGAGGTTGCGAACCTCGCGGAGCTTGTTGAATATCTGCGCCTGAGATGGCCCGGCTGCCGCATCGTGACACTCTCCGACCTGACCGGAGGCGCTCTGTTCTCTGTGCTGGCAGCAATGGCGCTCGTCGCGCCAGACGAGCCCGTCATCATCGATCTGGCCGACATCCTGTTCACGAGCGGACCAGACGACCCGGAGACACTGTTTTCGACGGAAGGATGCGGCGCAATCGTGCCGGTCTTTGCCTCAAGCGAAAACTGCTACAGCTATTTGAAGATGTCTGATGGCGTGGTGGTTGAAGCGCGGGAAAAACAGGTGATCTCGGAAAACGCCTCCGCAGGCGTATACATGTTCCGAAACATCCAGATATTCCTCAGTGCAGCCGTTCACAATATCAACAACCGCCAGATCATGAGCTATAAAGGCGTGCTTTTCATCTGCCCCATGGTCAACGGCGTCATCGCTGACGGCCACACCGTGCTGGCACCCATTATTGAAAACTGCCAGCCCGTGGGAAAGATTTTTCACGAACGATAGAGTTGTTCGGTCATTTGTGATGTCGGCGTCAAATCTTTAAAGGATCGCTGAGTGAATCCCTCACCTAAAAATCATCATCGTAGCGCTCGATAAGATCATGATTTTTTGTCCTCTCCTGCAAGGGAAGAGGTAGGGCGGAAACGTTCTGCCCCCTTTACCGGCCTTCCTGTTCTACAACAATCGCTTTCAGATTGGCCGCTCTCTGACGCACTCCAATCTTGGGTTCGAGCCTTTCAGCTGGTTGGCCTTAGCGAAACTCCTCAATAAAATGCACATTCAATTCAACCGAGATTGCAAGAATGCTGCGTATTTCTTACCCTTCTCCGTGAGAAAGTAATTTACCTAAAATACTTTCATTAAGCCAGCAGTTGAACGATACCCCTCCGAGGTAATTAAATCATAAGACGTTAATTGATTGGCTATGTCTTTGACGTTTATATTTTTAATTTCAATTGAAATTTCTTCACTTTCCTCTTTATTTTTCTCTTTATGTAATTTCTTTGCGTATTTTTCCAATGCTTTAGATATTACATACTCACTTGTCGGCGCTTTTAATATTTCCGAAATGCATTGAAAAATTTCTTTCCAAGTAATGCCAAACTCAAAATTTAAAGTTCTTAATACTTTCGACTTTGAATTGCCAATTTTTTCCTCTAAAAAATTTACGGTCGCCTCAAATTGGATAGTTTTATTTATAGATTCTAGATTGTTAGGAAAATTGAATTCGAGAGGCCTATCATCTGCTTCAAGCTCAATAATCTTCCGACGTAACCTGTCCCTTTCTTCATATACCTTTGGATCAATGGCTTGGTCACCTCGTATCCACCCAACTGCTGGCGTGAGGTTTATAGCATTCATCAAAGCAACAGTAACTTTTGCAGGAAGGTCACCGCCAACTTTCCAGAAGTCAACTATACGATCTTTACATAATTCATCTCGAAATTCTTCGAGTTTTTTGCGAATACATGGATCGTTTTCCACTTTACTTAAAGCGATATCTCCTATGTTTTCGTGCAAAAAGGCGAGAACGGGCATGCCCTTAGATATCGCATATCTATATTCTTCCTCTGTAAATGAATACCCAGAAGGTGAAATTGAACCATATCTCCCCGCAACTAAAATAATATAATAATCACATCGATCTATAACTCTCTTTATATACTCTAATTGTTGCTGACTCGTTGCCGGAAAATATTCCATACCCGCAGGCATTTGACCTGATTTGGAGATTGCCTCAGCAACTAGACGCCTCTCATCCTGAAGATCTTTATAAGTTGAACTAACAAACACTTGATAAATCTTGTTTTGCATTATGCCCCCAATATGCTTCCCCGCCGCAATAGACGCGGCGGGGCCAATACTTAATAGGCAGAATTAGGATCAGCTGCACCCACTCGTCGATCCACACGTATCGCACTTTTCACACGTCCCATTCCGTACCATCGTAAAGTTCTGGCACTCGGAGCACATGTTGCCGGTATAGCCTTGGGCGATGGAGCGCATGCGGCGGGCGGCTTCTACTTTCTTGGCTTCGGCCTTGGCGGCTTCGGCTTCGTCGGTAGCGGCGTCGGAGAACAGGGCTTCGGTAGCGACGTCCTCGACCAATTCAGCTGCCCGTTCCTCGTAATCGCGCTTGAAGGACACGACTTCGGAGGTGGAAATGGCGGTCGTCACTTCCAGCTTGCGGGCGGCATTGCCAGAAAAGGCAGCAACATTACCCGAAGCCTTGGCCGGAGTGCCGGTTACGGCGCCACGGGGTTCGGCGGTTCCGGTCGGGCTGCTGGAGACCAGGGTCGGCTTATAGCCACGGGTCAGGCCCTTGGAGACCACATCGGCCTTGCCTTCCTTCACGCCGCGGCCAAGCGCCGTGGTGGAGAAGTCGGACGTGTCGACATGGGCCAGATCGTTGCGGCCGAGGTAGGAGATCGCCAGTTCGCGGAACACGTAGTCGAGGATCGACGTGGCGTTCTTGATGGCGTCGTTGCCGGTCACCATGCCCGCCGGTTCGAACTTGGTGAAGGTGAAGGCATCAACATATTCTTCCAGCGGCACGCCATATTGCAGGCCGAGCGATACCGAGATGGCGAAGTTGTTGATGAAGGCGCGCAGAGCCGAGCCTTCCTTGTTCATGTCAAGGAAGATTTCGCCGAGACGGCCATCGTCATATTCGCCGGTACGCAGGAAGATGGTGTGACCACCGATCTTGGCCTTCTGGGTATACCCCTTGCGACGGGTCGGCAGCTTTTCCTGTTCGCGCACAACACGCTCGACGATGCGCTCAACGATCCGCTCGGTGATGGTCACGGCCTGGGCGGCCTGCGGCTGGGCCAGCAGATCTTCCAAAGCGTCCTCATCATCCTCGTCCTCGATCAGCGAGGAATTCAGCGGCTGGCTGAGCTTGGAGCCATCGCGGTACAGCGCATTGGCCTTCAGCGCCAGCTTCCAGGACAGCATGTAAGCTGCGCCGCAATCTTCCACCGTCGCCTCGTTCGGCATGTTGATGGTCTTGGAAATCGCGCCCGAGATGAACGGCTGTGCTGCTGCCATCATGCGGATATGGCTTTCGACAGACAGATACCGCTTGCCGATCTTGCCGCACGGATTGGCGCAATCGAACACCGCCAGATGCTCCTTCTTCAGGAACGGCGCGCCTTCCAGCGTCATCGCCCCGCAGACATGAATATTGGCAGCCTCGATGTCCTTCTTGGCAAAGCCCAGATGCTCCAGCAGGTTGAAGCTCATGTCGGTCAGCTGTTCAGCGCTGACGCCAAGCGTTTCCTTCAGGAAATCAGCGCCCAAGGTCCATTGGTTAAAGACGAACTTGATGTCGAAGGCAGCGCCCAGGGCCGCATTGACAGCCTCGATCTTCTCGTCGGTAAAGCCCTTGGCCTTCAACGAACCGGGGTTGACGCCCGGTGCCTGGTTGAGATTGCCGTGGCCGACAGCATAGGCTTCGATTTCGGCAAGCTGGCTTTCCGTATAGCCAAGCGTGCGCAGGGCTTCGGGAACGGCGCGGTTGATGATCTTGAAATAGCCGCCACCGGCCAGCTTCTTGAACTTCACCAGGGCGAAGTCAGGCTCAATACCGGTCGTGTCGCAATCCATCACCAAGCCGATCGTGCCGGTCGGCGCAACAACGGAGACCTGAGCATTGCGGTAGCCGTGCTGCTCACCCAGTTCCAGCGCCTTGTCCCAGGCCGCCTTGGCATGGGCAATCAGGGCCGGATCGGAGCATTCGGCATGGACCAGCGGCACGGGATCGACGGCAAGACCCTCATAGCCGTCGAACAGGCCATGGGCAGCGCGGCGATGGTTGCGGATGACGCGCAGCATGTTGTCGCGGTTTGGCGCATAGCCCGGGAACGGACCAAGCTCGGAGGCGATTTCAGCTGACGTGGCATAGGAAACGCCGGTCATGATGGCGCTCAGCGCGCCGCAGATGGCGCGGCCTTCAGCCGAGTCATAGGGAATGCCAGTCGACATCAGCAGGCCGCCGATGTTGGCATAGCCAAGGCCGAGCGTGCGGTATTCGTAGGACAGTTCGGCAATCTGGCGCGAAGGGAACTGCGCCATCATCACGGACACTTCGAGCACGACGGTCCAAAGGCGAACAGCATGTTCGTAATCGGCAATGTCGATCTTCTTGGTATCGGCATCCTTGAACTGCAACAGGTTCAGCGAAGCCAGGTTGCAGGCGGTGTCGTCCAGGAACATATATTCCGAGCACGGATTGGAGGCGCGGATCGGGCCAGCCGCCGGGCAGGTGTGCCAGTCGTTCATGGTGGTGTTGAAATGCAGGCCCGGATCGGCGGATGCCCAGGCGGCATAGGAAATCTTTTCCCAGAGATCGCGCGCCTTCAGCGTCTTCATCACCCGGCCATCGCGGCGGGCGGTCAGGTTCCAGTTGCCATCGTCTTCGACAGCCCGCAGGAAGTCATCCCGCAGCGAAACCGAATTGTTGGAATTCTGGCCCGAGACGGTCAGATAGGCTTCCGAATCCCAATCCGTGTCATAGGTCTTGAATTCGAGATCTTTATAGCCCTGCTGGGCGAACTGGATGACCCGCTTGACGTAGTTTTCCGGCACCATATCCTTCTTGGCAGCGCGGATTTCGCGCTTCAGGGCCGGGTTTTCATTCGGGTCGAAGCAGGCGTCGTTATCGGCTGAGCAATTGACGCAGGCCTTCATGATCGCCTTCAGATGCTTGGCGACGATCTTGGAGCCGGTGACGAGAGCGGCAACCTTCTGCTCTTCCTTCACCTTCCAGTCGATATAGTTCTCGATATCAGGATGGTCGATGTCGACAACCACCATCTTGGCGGCGCGGCGCGTCGTGCCGCCGGACTTGATGGCGCCGGCAGCCCGGTCACCGATCTTCAGGAAGCTCATCAGGCCAGACGACTTACCACCGCCCGACAGCTTTTCGCCCTCGCCGCGCAGATGGGAGAAGTTAGAGCCGGTGCCGGAACCGTATTTGAAAAGGCGCGCTTCACGCACCCACAGATCCATAATGCCGCCTTCGTTGACGAGATCATCTTCAACGGACTGGATAAAGCAGGCATGCGGCTGCGGATGCTCATAGGCCGACTTGGACTTGGTGAGCTTGCCAGTGAAAGGATCGATGTAGAAATGGCCCTGGCCGGGGCCATCAATGCCATAGGCCCAATGCAGACCGGTATTGAACCATTGCGGGGAATTCGGCGCGACGCGCTGGGTGGCGAGCATATAGGCCAGCTCATCGCGGAAGGCGAGAACGTCTTCTTCCGTGGTGAAATATTTGCCCTTCCAGCCCCAATAGGCCCAGGTGCCGGCCAGACGGGAGAAAACCTGGCGCGCATCGGTTTCCGAACCGTAGCGCTCGTCCTCGGCCAAATCCTTCATGGCCTTTTCATCGGCAACCGAACGCCACAGGAACGACGGAACATCGTTTTCCTCGACCTTTTTCAGGATCTTCGGCACGCCGGCCTTGCGGAAATATTTCTGGGCCAGAATATCGGCCGCCACCTGGCTGAACTGCACGGGCACATCGATATCCGCCAGCCGGAAGACGACAGAGCCATCCGGGTTCTTGATTTCGCTGACCGCCTTACGGAATTCAATCTCCGCGTAGGGCGACTGGCCGGGCTTGGTGAAACGGCGTTCGATGCGCATCTGGCTAGTCCTCGTTGGTCCAAGCACCCGGAAAAGGGCGCAAAATAGGTTTCACGGCACCACGGTGAAGCGGCTTGCCGTTGGTTCGCTCTCTTCGGAGCGAGGCCGATCATAATGATGGTCCGCTCTGTATCTTGCGCCAGCCTTATCCGCCAGACACAAAATATAGTGTCCCCAGCGTTTTTATGCCAGAGCAAATGGCCGCAGCGCGCCAGAAAAATTCAAAAAGATATCCGCACGGTCAAAGCGGGGACGCCGTGACCGTTTCAATCCTGATGATGTTCGCTGATTTGAACCGACCTCGTAGACATCTCGGTTCAGCCGCCGCCGCAACAATCAATTCATTAACCCTGCCCGCGGGCAAGCGCAAGAGCTGGTCTGTATCGAAAATATGAACCCTATATGTTGTGGTCAGCATCTGTGGAAAACGGGGAAAGAGGCTAGCCTAGAGAATTCATAGGCTTGGCGGAAAAGCTTCATGATTAACGCTGGGTGAAGGTTTTTTTTATCCACCGTCACATCGTGGCACGCAAGCAAGACGACAGAGGCCTGCCACCGCTTGCCTGCCTGTATCCCGAAACGAATCGGAGGTTTTTTGTGCCCACGAACGCCCTGACCGTGCTCGTTTCCATCAGGAAACCCTTTAATACGCGGGGAATAGGTCTTGCTAATTTCCAAACGAACTAAAGGGATATTAATGTTTGTGGACAACTATATCGGGACCAGGGTCTGGAATGACGTCCACACCCAGATATGCCGCGTCAGTCGCCATGAGAGCGCCGGGCCGCGCTTAAGGTTTGGTCATGACCATCAGTAATCTATCTATCCTGAAGAAGGTCAGTCTTCTTGTGGTGCTGATGGGCGTTGCGGCAGGTGCTATCGCCGCTGCTGGCGCCTTCGGCCTGTCTTCGCTTGGCGCCTCGCTTCAAAACACCGGAAAACGTGAAGAAGTGGCCCGCGAGGCCATGGACCTGCGCGTCGACATTATCGCCATCAGCCGCATGACTTATCAGTTGGCTTTCGCGCCGGAAAAGGCCGCCGATTTCGCCAAGGAAACCGAAACGCGCTCCAGCGAAATGCTGGCGCGCCTGCCAAAGATCGCGGCCACTGCCGACGAGAACGAGCAGAAACAATTGCAGGACGTCCGCACGACGCTCAGCGCCTATTTCGATCAGATCCGCCAGATGGTGAAAGTGGCCGGCACAGACGCCGCCAAGGAACCCGGCGTGATGGCCAAGGAGCTTTCCAAGGCCCTTGACGGACAAAAAGCGGTGACGGCGGCGGTCAAGGTCTACAGCACCTATTCCGCCAAGACCCTGTCTGCGGCCCGCAGCAATGCCATTGCCAGCTCGCAGCTGACGATGATCGCACTCCTGTCGACCGCAGCGATCAGCATTGTTGTCGGCGTTGCGGTCAGCACGCTGATTGCCCGTCGCGGCATCGTCAATCCGATCCGTCTTTTGACCGATAACATGAACCGGATTGCCAAAGGCGCCCTGGGCGACACCATTCCGGGCACAGAGCGCGGCGACGAAATCGGTGAGATGGCCCGCGCCCTGGAAATCTTCCGCGCCAACCGCTTGCAGATGCAGGAAATGGAAGCGCAGGAAGCCGCGCTCAACAGCCAGAGCAAGGATCTGCAATCCTGCATCAGCAGCATTGTCGCCTCGGCAGCCGCAGGCAATTTCTCGCAGCGCATCACCAAATCCTACGAGGATGCTGATCTGCAACGCTTCGCCTCCAGCGTCAACGAGTTGGTGGCCAATGTCGATCTTGGCGTCACCGAGGTCCGGCGGGTGATTGCCGCCCTCTCCTCTTCCGACCTTACCCAGGATATGCGCGGCAATTTCCAGGGCGCCTTTGCCGAATTGCAGAGCAACGTCAACCATGCGATGGCGACGCTTCGCGAAGCCATGCAAAGCATTCGCGGCGCTTCGGGTACGATTACCGACAATTCCGGCGAACTGAGTTCTGCCGCCAACCAATTGGCCCGCCGGACCGAACAGCAGGCAGCAGCCCTGGAAGAGACCGCAGCAGCGCTCGAAGAAATCACCACGACGGTCCGCACCTCCACTGAACGCGCCCATGAAGCCAACCAGATGGTGGAGCAGACCCGCAACAGCGCCGGCAAATCCGGCGAGATCGTCCGCAGCGCCATCGACGCGATGGGCCGGATCGAGCAATCCTCACAAAAGATCAGCCAGATCATTTCGGTGATCGACGAAATCGCCTTCCAGACCAATCTCCTGGCGCTGAATGCCGGTGTCGAAGCGGCCCGCGCCGGGGAGGCCGGACGCGGCTTTGCCGTTGTTGCCCAGGAAGTCCGCGAACTGGCCCAGCGCTCGGCCAATGCGGCCCGCGAAATCAAGGCGCTGATCAACACCTCCGCCGATGAAGTCAAGGGTGGCGTCTCGCTGGTTCTGTCCACCGGCGAAGCGTTGAACGAAATCGTCGGCCTGGTTGACCATGTCAACGGCCATGTGGCGAGCATCGCCCGCGCCGCGCAAGAACAGTCGGCGGCGCTGGCTGAAATCAACACATCCGTCAACCACATGGACCAGATGACCCAGCAGAACGCCGCCATGGTCGAAGAAACCACGGCTGCCAGCCAGGTCCTGGCCAGCGAATCCCGACAGCTGCTGGTGCAGATTGAACAGTTCCGGCTGGAGGATAACAGACGGGGTGAGTATCGCGCGGTGGCGTGATCAAACCGAAGAGGTTTTACTCTTCCAAAAGCTACGAAATTCAAAGCCCCTGCGTTTGAAAAACCGCAGGGGCTTTTTATTGAGAGATGTGATGGAAGGGCCTGTCCGTCTGACTAAACCGTGGTCACAACGCCAACGATAAGAGAGACCGAGACGCATGTGAGCCAGACAGCGGCGACGCGCTGGAGGACATGCAATCTGCCCTGACCGCCATGCCCTGCCTGAGTCAATCGCCCGGCGGAGCCCCAAAGCAAGGCCACGGCGCCGACCAACAGGCAGAACAGGCCGAGACACGGCAGGAAATTCGAATTGTCGGGAGCAGGCAGAAGAACGAGACCGAAGACCAATGCCTTGGGATTGAGCGCCGTCGTCAGATAGATCCGGCCCGCCGTGATCTGATTGAGAGCTTTCCCCTGCCCCGGCGCCTGCCAAAGTTTAAAAGCGATGACCAATACCCAGATCGCTGCGGCGATTTTCAGCAGGATGGCAGCGGCAGGCCAGCGCGCCATCAGCTGATCTCCCAGATAAACCAGTGGCAGGATGGTCGTCAGATAGCCCGCCAGTTCCGCTGGCAAGAGACGCAGCACGCGCCTTAGGCCAGCCTGGGCACCGGCAACACCCATCAAGGTATTGGTTGGCCCGGGCGCCAGCAGCAGCGCCAGGACAGCGGGGAGAAAGGTCGCAATCAGCATGGGGAAATCCATTATCAACAACAGATTGCCTTTTGCAGGGGAACCATGGCCGACGCATTGACAGCGATCAATTGCGCCGATCCATAGATTGCAAGGCTTTTAACCCTTATGGCCCTTGGCGATCGGTTCCTGATAGGTAAAGCCCATGTCCCAGGGGAAATAGATCCAGGTATCCTGGCTGACCTCGGTCACGAATGTATCGACCGTCGGCACGCCTTTCGGCTTGGCATAGACGCAGGCAAAATGCGCCTTCGGGATGATCGAGCGCACTTCCGTGGCGGTCTTGCCGGTATCGGTGAGGTCGTCGATAACAAGCACGCCTTCGCCGCCATTGGTCAGCAATTCAGGTGTAATGCCCTTCAGCAGGTTGAATTCGCCCTGGTTGACATAGTCGTGATAGGAGGCGACGCAAACCGTCTCGATCAGGCGGATATTCAGCTCGCGCGAAATGATCGCTGCCGGCACCAGCCCGCCCCGGGTGATGCAGACAATGGCGCGAAACTCCTGCCCAAGCCCGGCCAGGCGCCAGGCAAGCGCCCTGGCATCACGATGGAATTGATCCCAGGCAACGGGAAAGGCTTTATCGGGAAGAGACATGCAAGGGCTCCGCGCATCAAGAAAAGACAGAAGGAAAGGCAATCGAAGCGCTTCGCGTTTCAACCGCCCGCCGCGTCATCGCAGCAAAAACGAAGACAGTGACGCCATTCAGCTTGCGCATCAACCCGGCTGCCACCCGGCTTAAGGAGCCATGGGCGCAGGCGTTGCACAAAAGCCCTTTCGGCTCCTTGTCTTTCTCGGTGCTATAGCGGCAATCTGCCCATGAAGGCAAGAGACGGAAAGAGGATGCCGGAAACAGCAAGGCATCCGGTTGGAAACCGAATGCCTTGCGTCATCACATTCTGCAATCCAGCGCTTATCAGCGCGAAAGTAATGTCAGGGCCGTCATGGAATCAAGGACGGTGCGGGTCACGCCACCGAACAGCACTTCCCACCAGCGCTTGTGGGAATAGGCTCCCATCACCAACAGATCGATGCTCTGGTCGGACAAGCGGTTTTCGATATGCGCTGCCGCCTTCAATTGCTCCTGATCCTGCTGGGTCACGGTGACATTGATATCGTGGCGGCTCAGCGTCGCGGCGATTTCGGCGCCGGGCAGGCTGCGTGAAAGGTCGTCACCGCCGCTATCGACCACCGAGAAGATTTCAACGCTTTCAGCCTGTTTCAGGAAAGGGAGGGCATCGAATGTGGCACGCGCCACTTCGCGCGACCCATTCCAGGCAATCAGCACCCGCTTGATCGGCCGGGGTGTCTTCAAGATGTAAGGAACGAGCAGCACGGGCCTGCCGCTATCAAACAACGCCGTTTCCAGTTCGCTGCGGTTATCCGAAAGCGAACCGCTTTCTCCCTGAGCGGCCACGACCAGATCGGCGCAGCGGGCGCTGTCGACAAACGAACCTGTCGAGCCGACGGAGGTCACGAAATTGCGCCATTCGGTCGACACGCCTTCGCGTCGCGCTACCTCGGCGAAGATCGCCTCTATGGCCCCGGTTTCCTTATGGGCCAGATCCTGCATGGCCTGAACCGCGACCGGATCGGGTATTTCCATCGGCGCGATCAGGGGCATGCCGGCGACTGCTTCGCAATGAACGCCGATGACATGGGACCCGAACTGTTCGGCCAGCGCTATGGAAAAATCAGAAACCTGCGCTGCCGTACGGCGATTGTCGAGAACGCTCAAAATTGTCTTGTAAGCCATTGTCATCTCCCGGCAAATTGCTCCGATCGAACATCGTCCGAGCAAAAGCATACTGCATCGTGGTCTGGGCGACAGGAAGACACGCTTGCGTCATCCCACCCAACCACCGAAAAAGATAATGCGCCGAAACCACGCCGGTTCCTTGATTTCGCTCAAGGCTGAATTGGGATTACGCTCAAGGCTGATCTGGATTCCCACTCAAGTCTCAGCCACGCGGGACATTCTCAGGCCTCCAGCACGGTGGTCTTGCCGCCGGTAATTGCCGCGATCATCTCCTCGACATCAAAAACGGCGGCATTCAGAACATCTTCGGCCCTGGCCCGCACCACGAGTTCGGTGTGGAAACCTTTGGCGCCATCATAGCGTGGATAAGAACCGATGCTGGTCTGCGGATGCGCCTTCTGAACAGCGGCCAGCGCCGTGCCGATCTCGCCTTCGCCATAGGGGCAGGCAATTGCCCGCGACAGAACACGGACGCCACCGGGCAGGGTTTTGACGACATTTTCGAGCATGGCCTGAAACACCTGCGGGACACCGGCCATGACATAGACATTCTCCACCCGGAATCCCGGCGCGGTGGAAACCGGATTGGCGATATGCTCCGCGCCTTGCGGCATGCGGGCCATCCGTTGGCGCGCCTCGGTAAATTCCAGGCCACGGCGGGCATACATTTCCGCCATCAGCGCCATGGCCTTTTCGTCATGCAGGCACGGCAGACCGAACGCCTTTGAGATGGCATCGGCGGTAATATCGTCATGGGTCGGGCCAATGCCACCCGAGGTGAAAACATGGTTATAGCGGCTGCGCAGCGCATTCAGCGCCTCGACGATTGCCTCTTCCTCATCAGCGACAATCCGCACTTCCTTGAGGTCGATACCGGCCAGGGTCAGCACATCGGCCAGATGGCCGATATTCTTGTCCTTGGTGCGGCCAGACAGCAATTCATCACCTATGGCAAGCATGGCGGCGGTGACAACTTGAGACGGGGAAACGGAGGTGGAATCGGACATGGCGGGGCCTTCTAACGGACTTTGACGAGCTTTGACGAACTGAAACTATCTTTTGCTAACCGCATAATTCCCTCAATCGGGTCCGATTTAAGGTGACGACCAGGCAACGGATCGGAAATCGTGCGGCGGCTTTCATGCATTTCTTTGATGCATATCGATGTAACGTCACTTTTGCGAGACTGGACCAAACAGAGAGACGAAATTATCGGCCAAGACCTTTTTTGTCATTGCCGCTCGTCCGAAGTCTTGTCCCCCCACCCGCCAAACAGCAAGCCGCCCTGCGTGAGGGAAAACGCAGGGCGGCTTGAGCAACGAGACGATAGAGCCGAGAAATAAGCACCGGTTTTCGGAAAATCCGATGCTGTCAGATGGTCTTAAAACTCTTCCCAGCTTTCCTGCTTGGCTGCGGTATTCATGCCGAGTGCCTTGGCGACCTGACCGACCATACGGCGGGCGGGTGACGCGACAGGCCTTTGCCCGGCGCTGGCTGGAACAGGACCAGCGGACCTGCCTCCGGAAGGGGCGGCATTGACTACTGCTCCGGAACCAATCTGGAACTGACCGACCAGATGGCGCAGCTTTTCCGCTTCATTGGCCAGCGACGAGCTGGCGGCGGTGGCTTCTTCCACCATGGCGGCATTCTGCGGGGTCACCTGGTCCATCTGGTTGACGGCGATATTGACCTCAGACAGGCCGACGGACTGTTCGCGCGCCGAAATGGCGATGGCGTCGAGCTGGCCGTTGATGGCGACGACATGGCCTTCGATCACCTTCAGAACTTCACCGGTTGCCGTCACCAGCTTGACGCCATTTTCAACTTCGCTGGCGGAATTGCGGATCAAGTCCTTGATTTCCTTGGCAGCCTGGGCAGAGCGCTGGGCAAGTTCGCGCACTTCCTGGGCGACCACGGCAAAACCCTTACCAGCCTCACCTGCACGCGCCGCTTCCACACCGGCATTCAGCGCCAGAAGATTGGTCTGGAAGGCGATTTCATCGATCACGCCGATAATGTTGGAGATCTGGCTGGACGACTGCTCGATCCGCTGCATGGCGTTGACGGCATTCGAGACCACTTCGCCGGACTGCCGGGCCGACTGGTTGGCCTGGACGGCCATCGCCCGGGCTTCTTCCGCACGCTTGGAGGAATTGGAGACATTGGTGGTGATCTGATCCAGCGCCGCTGCGGTTTCTTCCAGCGAGGCTGCCTGCTGTTCGGTACGCTTCGACAGATCGTTGGCGCTCTGGCTCACTTCTCGCGAACCGCTGTCAATCGAGCTTGTCGAGATGGCAACGGACGACATCGTGTCACGCAATTGCTCAACCGTGCTGTTGAAGTCTGTCCGCAAACCTTCGAATTCACTGGCAAAATTCTGGGTAAGCTGGAAGGTGAGATCCCCAGCCGAAAGCCGCTTCAAGCCTTCCGCAAGTCCAGACGTTGCCTGGGCCATTTCAGCGGAGCGCTTGGCATCGGCCTCAGCAACGCGCTGGCGTTCCACTTCGCTCATGTCGCGGACCGCAGCGGCCTGTTTTTCCAGCTCGCGAGCGGCAAGGCCGTTATCCTTGAAGATCTGCACGGCACGCGCCATGACACCAACTTCATCACGACGGTCTGTTCCCTCGACCATTGCCGAAAGATCACCGCCGGACAAAATGCCCATCTTGGTGGCCAGATCGCGGATCGGCACAACCAGCCAGGCGCGGATGGCGAAAAAGCCGATTGTCAGAACGAGAACCAAGCCTACCAGCACGCCAACCACAGTCGTCATCACCGTGCTATTGGTCATATCAGTCAGGTCGTTACTTTCTGCATCGGCAGCCTTGCTAATTGTCGTAACGACTTCGGTAAAGCGCGGCGAAATCTTTGCAAACTCAGGCTGGCATTCCTTCAGAAAAGTCGACTGGGATTTTGTGACCTCATCATCGGTGGTAGCGGCTTTACCCGCCTGCATGGCATTGCCACAGGCCTGGTCGAGAATTTTCAGAGTATCCGCTTTAAGCGCGGCGATGTCGGGATTATCAGGAAGCGCCTTTGTCGCTGTATCCATGAACGTCACGAAAGAACCTCGAGCCGTCTCGAATTCCTTTACGGCGGACTGATTGAGTGCGTCCGTACGCGATAACATGATATCGGCCAAAGAGGCCCGTGCAGACTGCATCGACCGATTGGCGCGCGCCAGGTAAAGCGAAGCAGCGGATTCCTGCTCCAACAAACCGCTATACGCTGCGTCGATGGATTTCAGCTTCGCTCCGGAATAGGCCGCAATGCCGATGGTAAATAACCCGAACAGCGCCATGATCGACAGAAATTTCCCGATGATTGATAGGTTTTTCATCTCATTGCCTCGTAACTCAAGGTGGCTCGACCTTCGAGTACATGTGGGGGTAAATTTTTGGCGCGCCGAACCGGCTCCAGTCCCCGCCAAACCGCACAGAATGATTGGTCTGCAACGGTCGGCTGATCCGGCGGCACCCTTGAAAACTACCGGGTAAAATCTAATTTTTAGTGAATTCTAATTTTCTTATACTTAAGATTAAGAACGCGATGGGACACAAAGTCAGTCAGCTGCGGAAAACAGCGACAAAAACAACACCGGGGATAAAGGACACAGTCCGTTGTGGTTGGTGCGGACGACGGGGGTCGAACCCGTACAGATTGCTCCGAGGGATTTTAAGTCCCTTGCGTCTACCAGTTTCGCCACGTCCGCGTAAGCAGCGTTTTCAACGACCTGAGGCGGAATTGCAAGAGGGCGTTTCAGATATTCCCTAGAGTATGTCAGGTTTAGATGGAACCCAATGCACCCCGACTGCAGATGTTTCGGTTGTCTTTTCGGGAAAATCCGATGCGACACAAAAAACGATTGCATCGCGGCGGTTGCCGACACCCTGGCCGACAACATCATCCTAGAGTTTGCCTTAGGAAAAGTGGAACCCGGTTTTCTCGAAAAGACAAACGAAAACAAGAGTAGCGAGAGTCTGTCTGGTTCAATCTGAACCTGACAGACTCTAGCAGAATGGTCTTGTCCGCCCGGTCACACAAAAAACCCCAGACCGAAACCGGTCCAGGGTGATTGTTGAAATACATCAAGGTTGGAAGTCGAATACCGACGTTATCAAACGTTCGATATTAAACTGCCATGCCCCAGTCGTCTGCGTCATTAACGCCGAACATGCGCTCAAGGTTGAGGAAGCAAATCATGCTTTCGCCCTGGGCAATGATGCCGTCGGAAAAGGCAGCGCTTGGCCCTGCCGCCTGAGGCAAGGGCTGCAAGCGGTCGGCGGGGATGGTCAGGATGTCGGAAACGCCATCTACCAGCAGACCGACGGTCACGCCATTGACATCAGCCACGACCACGGCGCTGCGCTGGTTGACCTCGGAATTGGCCATACCAAGCTTGACGGCCAGATCGACGATCGGGATAACCGTGCCGCGCAGGTTCATCACGCCCAGCACTTCGTAAGGCGCATGGGGGAGCGGGGTCACAGTGGCCCAACCGCGAATTTCCCGAATGGACGTGGTTTTAACGCAAAATTCCTGCGCATGAAGCCGGAAAGCAATGATCTCGAGAGAGCCCGCTTGCACCAGATGCGATGTGGTCATCAAATTTTCTCCCAGCTTTCATAGGTTTGGGACAGTATTTTAGAATATACGTCCTTAAATCGCTGCCGATCCAGACAAACACGTGCAATGCAAGCCTCTGCACAGTGAATCGCCCGAATTGCAATCTATGCCGTAATCCCGCCAGCCTTCGATTGTGCCTCTGCAAGCCACACGTGGCCACTTTGGATTCCTTGATCAGAAACATAGTTGATGCGTCTTAACCGTTAGTGAATTCAAATATAAAATCTGAAAGGTCCCCACCACATATCGCAACCGGCACGCTAAAATAGAAATTAAGTATTTGATTTTTTTGAATTATTTCAATTGAGCTACTTTTAGGCAAAAATATCCATTTTAAAAATGATTTCCGCGCCTTTGCATCGCAATGAATAATATCAAGGCTCAAAAACGTGAACCACATCCCCGCCTTGACGAAATCGCAAATACATCAAAGGTTTGGGATATTCGAACATGGAATAAGCCGAATCGTTTTTAATGGCTGTTCTGATAAGATCTACAGCAATCCGAGTTCCGCCAGTTCCCGCTTCAAGTCGTCGGGCATATCATCCAGGCCCGCACCGCCAGCGGAAAGATCGCGCGGGGCATCTTTCGGGTCCAGATAGCGCCAGCCCTGAAACGGGCGGCGTGGCGCTGGCGTGGTTTCGATGACTTCAGGGCCGAGCACCAGTTCGCAACGGTTGATTCCATCCGCGCCGGTGACGCCGACAATGTCCAGCAGCGGCTGGCGGGCTGCAACCTGACCCTTGATGATCCAATAGAGCGAGCCGCCGTCCAGCAATTCCTCGACCCGTTTTGGCATCATCCGGGTGACATGCGAACTTTGCGGCGCCAAGCCAGCCGACATCGCCACCAGGGCGCGTTCCGCGACCCAGTGCTTGAGATCGTCGATGCTATCGGCCCCGACACAGAGTTTGATGAGATTGAGCGCCATGGGTTTTGCAGATAGACCTTTCATGCCGCAGGTCAAGCAGTACCGTTAACATTCCACGACATTGACGGCCAGGCCACCAAGCGAGGTCTCTTTATATTTCTCACTCATGTCGTTGCCGGTCTGGCGCATGGTCTCGATACAGGCGTCGAGCGGCACGAAATGGCTGCCATCGCCCTTGATGGCCAGCGAGGCTGCTGTCACCGCCTTGACGGCACCCAGCGCATTGCGCTCGATGCAGGGCACCTGCACCAGCCCCCCCACCGGATCGCAGGTCATGCCGAGATGATGTTCCAGCGCAATCTCGGCGGCATTTTCGATCTGCTCCGGGCTGCCGCCCATCACCGCTGCCAATCCTGCCGCAGCCATGGCGGCTGCCGACCCCACTTCCCCCTGACAGCCGACCTCAGCGCCAGAAATCGAGGCGTTGTGCTTGATAATGCCGCCGATGGCCGCAGCCGTCAGCAGATAGTCGCGCACGCCCTCCTGATCGGCATCGGGGTGAAAATGCAGGTAATAACGGATCGTCGCAGGCACGACGCCTGCCGCTCCATTGGTCGGCGCCGTCACCACCCTGCCGCCAGCGGCATTTTCCTCATTGACGGCCATTGCATAGACCGAGAGCCAGTCATTGGCGAGCAGCGGGTTCTGCCGGTTGGAACGCCATTCCTCCTGGAGCTTGTCATGAATGTAACGGGCGCGACGCTTGACTTTCAACCCGCCGGGCAGTTCGCCCTCGCCCCGCAAACCGCGATCGATACAGCCGCTCATCGCCGTCCAAAGCCGGTCGAGGCCTTCGTCCAGCGCCTGGCGGCTCAGGGAGACTTCCTCATTGGCGCGCTTCATCTGGGCAATCGTCAGCCCTGATGATGCAGCCATGGCCAGCATCTGCCGGGCGGAGGCGAAAGGATAAGGCACTTTGACAGCGTGAGTTTCCGTCTTCTTTGTCTTCTGCACGGCGGCAAGCTCGATATCGGTCACCACGAAACCGCCACCGATGGAATAATAGACCGTTGTCAGCAGCAGGCGACCCTGTTTGTCAAAGGCCGAAAATCGCATTCCATTGGCGTGACCCGACAGTGGCGTCTTCTTGTCCAGCACCAAATCGGTGGCCGGATTGAACTGATAGGCCGGATGCCCGGTGGGACAGACCTTGCCGCTGCGCTGCACCTCGGCGACGAGCTCCGCCATCCGGTCCGGATCGACCCTGTCGGGCATCTCGCCGGTCAGGCCGATGATAACGGCGCGGTCGGTGCCATGGCCTACACCGGTATAAGCCAGCGAACCGTGCAGGCTGACCTTCAGTGCCGCGACCTCGGCGCCAGCCGGGCGCGGCCAGTCATTGGAGAGGATCAGATCAAGAAACCGGCCCGCTGCCGACATCGGCCCCATCGTGTGCGAGCTGGATGGCCCGATGCCGATCTTGAAAACGTCGAAGACGGAAAGAAACATGCAAGGACCCTACCCGTGAAGCCGCAGCCAATAGCCTAAACTCTAGCCTTATCCTCGGCAAATTCGTGATGAAGGATCGACATTCAGTGAAACCGTAGCGACAAAAACCGCAAAACAAAAACAGCGCGGCTCATCTCCAGCCGCGCTGTCGTCCCCCGCCGTAAAGCGGATTTCTACCGCAACAAAGCGGCAGGCACGAGGCCAATCCCCCGAAAGCCCCCGAGCACAGCATGGATAGACGATTTGGCGGCCCTGCTCAATCGCTGACAGCGGTCAGAGCCGTATATTTCTTAAACGATACCGCAAGCACCTTGGCATGAGCGCTTCATCTCCATTATCGACAGTGACAATTGATATTGGCGCTTTGTGAATTGGCCTCGGCCTATCATGATAAAATCAGCCCAGCATGATAAAACAGGATGAAAATTGCAGATTCGCAACAGTCATCACCTGTTGTTACCCCAAAGTTTGAAAGACAATGTCGGACATGACACTTTTGGATTGGCTCGCTCTGCTGCTGTTTTTCTGCTGCTGGTTCGGCCTGGCGTTTTTAACCAATGGCCGCCTGATCAAATCCCGCCTCAGCCTCAGCCGGATCATGGCGGAGCGCCGCCGCGCCTGGATCTTCAATGCGCTGAAGCGCGACCTGCGGATGATCGACACGCAGATCCTCGCCGGCCTGCAAAACGGCACGGCCTTCTTTGCCTCGACATCGATCATCGCCATCGGTGGATGTTTCGCCATGCTGGGCGCCACCGAAAAGGTCGATCTGGTGTTGCGGGACTTGCCTTTATTCGGGGCGGGCG
>WPHV01000029.1 GCA_009744235.1 Gillisella vitis | reverse complement strand
CTTCGTAGCGACCAACAAATCCATCATCTGCCATGCAAATCTCCAGATAAAACTGGAAACCTTCTCGCATACGCAGCAAGCCTCAAAATACACCCAATCCAATGGGGCGGAGACCGCGCTTACAAAGTTGCGGCAAATTTTCGATTGGTTTGTTATAGGTTTACTTGTGCCGATTGGCTCCCGTATCGCCAAATGCAAATGGCTCGAAGGGGTTGGTTTGTTCCAGGCTTTACTCATGGCGAAGATAATAAACTAGTGGGTGATCTTCGTAAGATAGGAAAAGCTTATCGGCGGCAGTTCCAAGCCGCCCTGCGTGCTCCGTCTGGCGAAATCGTAGATCCTAAAGGAGATTTTCTCTATGTTTACCTAGATGAAGAGAATTACAAAAAATGCCGAGAGAAGAACGTTCTTGTTCCAAACGCGGGCGATGGAGTGCTTGCTACAGCACTGGAGCCGCACTCTGAGAGTTATACCTACCGGCAAGTGAGAGAACAGTTGCAGGCTTTCTGCGGCGACGGTGTGATTAACTACGCTGCAAATGAACTGTCTTGCTCATACTTTTTGATGATACAGGCCAGCAACGAGTTTGAGGAGGTCGGGGCCATCCAGGACGGACCTGGCGTTACCAAGGCGGTGTGGAAAAGGAACGTTCAGCACGCTGGTGAGCTGCTACCCTACGATCTAATTGCTGTGGGTCGCTCATCTTTTCTTCCTGAGGCTGCTCTTGATCCTCCGGATCCAGATGACTGATGGCTAGTTCGAATTTTCTACTTTAATAATTCTGTAATGAAAACGGTGTTTGTTTCAAATTAATCTGGATGTCGTGATGTATTAATAGTCCTATCAACGCTTTTTTGTAAAAAATAGATAAAAAGTACTTCTATGCCCTAAGTTCCAATGGATTGTCATTTTATTATTGCGTTGCCTGATTTGCGAGGTGTTTGTCACAAAATATGGAATTTCCCCCCGACGAAAGAAACCGCAAAATATCCAAAATATTTTAGTAATTTAACACTTGATATCATGGCCTGTTTAAATGCCCATCGATAGCCGTCGAAATCATTATTCTAATAGGTGTCAAATTGCGATTTTTCTTATTACTGAAGACTGAAATTTATTGCAAGGTAACCATTAACAACCACGCAACTAAAAGTTATGGGCGATGTCTGTATGCATCGAAGGACGAAATTATTCGACAATAATCACGGGCGTCGTTTTATTAAATAAAGCAAAAATACAGAAAATGTAAAGGTGGACGGAAAATCATAGTATCCGGATATTAGAATACAGTATTGCAATTTTATCAGGGCTGGGTTCCGCTTCTATTCGAGAATTTCTGCTGTGAAGGTGATAACGGCTTTTGTCTCGAAGGTGCTTTCTAGGACGGCCTGGCCAACTTTGGCGAGGTCTTCGGCGTATTGCGGCAGGATCTCACCGAGCACCGGCGTTGCGATGTCTTCGGTTACTTCGCCGTATTGCACGATGACCTTGTTGCCGGTGCCCTGCGAATAGCGGATACGGCCGACCGGAGCGTCACACTGACGTTCCTTCACATGAACCGGCGAAGTGCTGACCACGGGAGCCCAGGCGTACATGGATTCACCGCTGACAACAGCGTGGTCCTGAACGACGGTGAACGGCAAAGCCTCGATGAGGTCATTGCAGAGTTCCGGGTTTTCCTTGGTAGCAAGATAGGCAATGACGCTTATGCCGAGTGGCTGCCATGTGAGGCGTACCTTCTGGCCTTCGTTGATCTTCACGCGCCGCGAGAGATCGGCCAGTGCCGCGATAGAACCTTCGGGGGTCTCGTAGGTGAGATGCTTGCCGATGCTCCAGGGGAAATAGTGGAAGGACCAGGCAGCCAGTCGGTTGAGATATCCGAGGAACGCCTTGACCGCCTCAACCGCTTCCCCGCGGCTGGAAGCTGTCGGCAGGTGCTTCGTGATCGCTTCGGCGAACGCGCCCATTTCCTGTAGGCCGCTATAACGCAGGTAGTTGCTGTATGCGTAATCAAAGCGATGAACCAGTGCGCAGCACTGCTCGAGGGTGAAGCGCTCGTCCTGGAACGTGAGCAGGAGGGGGTACCATGTGTACATCGACTGGTCGCGAAGCATGCCGTTCACGAAGTCCAGGTTGGTGAAGTACTGGTTGTTTGTGCCGACCGCGAAGGTCCCGGTGCGGATATCGTGAAGTTCCTTCGGCTCGGTGCTCTCGATAGCCGTCGTTTTCCCCTTTATGGCGGTTAAAACCGCAGAGAGATTCGCATATGGTACATTGGCCATAAAGTTGACGGAAAAATGGAGCCGGCCAAATTTCAATTTGGGAAGAGGTGATTGGGGACTTGTTGCTTCGTTCAATAATTGCGAGCTCAAGGAAAAGCGGAGGTTGCTCCTTTAGTAGAGATCGATGTGGTGTGGACGTTGGATGGGACCGGCGTGAAAAAATTATTTATTTGAGGAGATGGAAAGTTTCTATATTCGTCAAATATAGCGGTGAAAGGAAATGACTCAGTTATTAGTCCACGAAAAATCCACAAGTACGGCGTTGACAGGATATATTATAGAGTCAACTTCAAAAGTTCAAAAGTTCAAAAGTTCAAAAGTTCAAAAGTTCAAAAGTTCAAAAGTTCAAAAGTTCAAAAGTTCAAAAGTTCAAAAGTTCAAAAGTTCAAAAGTTCAAAAGTTCAAAAGTTCAAAAGTTCAAATAAGATGGACGATGGCGTTGGTAAATTACGATTAGACGTGAGCTATTTGATCACGGAGGTGGAGTGCGCGATATTCTTCAGGGTCGTAGAAACGAAGTCATCCGATCTTCAAATCCGAATTGTTGTTGCGTTATCGCTCAGAATAAGACGCTTCAGGCTCCTGTATCCAGGAAAGCCGGGCGAGGAGATCGCTCCCCATGCTGCCCTGTTCGTTCCAGAGCGGACGATGGTCGGGAATTGCTTGCCTTATGCCACATTGAAGAGCAGCTTTCCGTTGTCTTCGCGGCAAGGCAAGCTGCGATGACCGCCTTGATGCCGACCGGCCCGTAGTTGGCAGTGAGAGGCCCGCTTTCCGGATGTTTAGAAGACAAGCGATCCGCTTGGAGAGCCCGACCGATTTGCCCGCTTTTTTACGTGTTATCATGCTGCGTTATCTTCAACCCATTGCCTGATGGCGCATGAGGGGACGCCTGTTTCATCATTGATCGGCTTTGTGGAGCTCTTTTCGTGAGAGCGCCGTGAGTGATCCCGGTAGGGACGACGATGGTTGCGCCATCGCCCCTACCGGGACCCCGTCGTGAGTCATTCGTAACAGGGATGAAGTCGACAACGAAAATAACCGCGAACCGATTATGCGGCCGCACTTTAATTTCGCTGCCTGTCAATATGACGAGATCGAAAGGTTGCATTTCGGCCTTTGGTTGAAGGACAACCCACGATGAGTTGCCAATGATCAAAGTGGCGCCTACGCATGCCGGGATCGAAACAGTATTGTCGATGACGCGGCGTTGCACTCGGTGCGTAAAGCGCCCTCTTCTGCTCATTACATTCAGGTCAGTGATCGGCCCATTCAAAAGGCGAGCATCAATTGGTTGATCCGCAGGAAAAGAAAACGGTTCACTGCCGCGTTGTAGTGTTCTAGTTGATCCCGTTTTGGATGCAAACTCGATACCGTCACCATCAAGCACGCTGAGTGTCCGCTCGATCTCCGGAAAAATAGAGAAGGGGCCATCAGACGCCACTTTAGCGATGCTGACACGCCAATCGAAATCGTTTACTGAGGCTTCTGAAGGATGGACGGCAACCTCCAGCGTCTCACCGCCGCCATTCTTCCATGGCATGGAACAAAAGTCGCTCTTTCGGACAATTTGCATGCTGCATCTCCTGGCTTCGCGGAGGGCCGGGGTTGGCGACCTCCCCGCTGGCGGCCTTCAATTTCCAAGAATCCCAGGCAACCGCAACCCCTTCTCCTTGGCGCAATCGATGGCGATGTCGTAGCCCGCATCGGCGTGGCGCATAACGCCTGTCGCCGGGTCGTTCCACAGCACGCGCTCGATGCGGCGTGCCGCGTCGTCGGTGCCGTCGGCGCAAATAACCATGCCGGAGTGCTGCGAGAAGCCCATGCCGACACCGCCGCCGTGATGCAGCGACACCCAGGTGGCGCCGGACGCGGTGTTGAGCAGCGCGTTCAAGAGCGGCCAGTCGGAAACGGCGTCCGATCCGTCCTTCATCGCTTCCGTCTCGCGGTTCGGCGAGGCGACGGAGCCGGAATCGAGGTGGTCGCGGCCGATGACGACGGGAGCCTTCAGCTCGCCGTTCTTGACCATTTCGTTGAAGGCAAGGCCGAGACGTTCGCGGTCGCCAAGGCCGACCCAGCAAATGCGCGCCGGCAGGCCCTGGAAGGCGATGCGCTCGCGCGCCATGTCCAGCCAGTTGTGCAGATGGGTGTTGCCGGGGGTGAGTTCCTTCACCTTGGCGTCGGTCTTGTAGATATCCTCCGGATCGCCCGACAGTGCCGCCCAGCGGAAGGGGCCGATGCCGCGGCAGAACAGCGGTAGGATATAGGCCGGCACGAAGCCGGGGAAGGCGAAGGCATTTTCCAGGCCCTCGTCCTTGGCAACCTGGCGGATATTGTTGCCATAGTCGAGCGTCGGCACGCCGGCGTCCCAGAAGGCGACCATGGCTTCGACATGCACCTTCATCGAGGCGCGAGCTGCGGCTTCCACAGCCTTCGGATCGCTCTCGCGCTTCGCCTTGGCTTCGGCGACTGTCCAGCCGAGCGGCAGATAGCCGTTGAGCGGATCATGCGCGGAGGTCTGGTCGGTGACGATGTCGGGGCGTGGGCCGCCCGGCCTTCATGCGCTTGACCAGTTCCGGGAAGATTTCGGCGGCATTGCCGAGCAGGCCCACCGACTTCGCTTCTCCGGCCTTGGTCCAGCGGTCGATCATCGCGAGCGCTTCGTCGAGCGTCGTCGCCTTCTCGTCGACATAGCGGGTGCGCAGGCGGAAATCGATGCGGGTCTCGTCGCTTTCGACGGCAAGGCAGCAGGCGCCGGCCATGACGGCCGCCAGCGGCTGCGCGCCGCCCATGCCGCCGAGCCCGCCGGTCAGGATCCACTTGCCCTTGAGGCTGCCGTTATAATGCTGACGGCCAGCTTCTACGAAGGTTTCATAAGTGCCCTGCACAATGCCCTGCGTGCCGATATAGATCCACGAACCGGCGGTCATCTGGCCGTACATGGCGAGACCCTTCTTATCCAGCTCGTTGAAGTGATCCCAGGTCGCCCAATGCGGCACGAGGTTGGAATTGGCGATGAGCACGCGCGGCGCATCCTTGTGGGTGCGGAACACGCCGACCGGCTTGCCGGACTGCACCAGCAGCGTCTCTTCCTCGGTGAGCGTCTTCAACGTCGCGGCGATACGGTCGAAATCCTCCCAGGTGCGGGCGGCGCGGCCGATGCCGCCATAGACGACCAGTTCGTTTGGGTTTTCCGCGACATCCGGATCAAGATTGTTCATCAGCATCCTGAGCGGCGCTTCGGTCATCCAGCTCTTGGCGTTGAGCTCCGGGCCGCGCGGCGCGCGGATTTCGCGGATGTTATGGCGTGGGTTGGTCATCTAGTTTTTAGCTCCTCGCTTCGTTCTTGAGATCAGCTGCAACGCGCTCCAGGCGCGTCAGTATTTCATTCAGATGGACACGAAGGCGTTCTGCCTTCGCCGGGTCGTAGGCGAAGGGCGCCGCTTCGGTCTGGAGATGCGTCGACTGGGCAAGCTCCATCTGGATCGCATGCACGCCCGTCTCCGGCCTGCCATAGTGGCGCGTCGTCCACCCGCCCTTGAAGCGGCCGTTGAGGTTGCCACTAAAGCCTTTGGCCGACGCAACGACGTCCACTGTGGCCTCTTCGATCCGCGGATCGCAGGTCACACCTCCGTCAGTACCGATGTTGAAATCCGGAAGCCTGCCTTCGAACAGAAAGGGGATATGTGATCGGATTGAGTGGCAGTCATAGATGATGGCGATACCATGGATCGCCTTGATCCGTTTTATCTCCGCCAGCAGAGCGGCGTGATAAGGTTCGTGGAAGCTGGCGACACGTGCGGCCACATCCTCGGCGCTAGGCTCGGCGCCGATAGTCCAGATAGGATTGCCGTCGAAATCTGTCGTCGGAACGAGTCCGGTCGTATTCTGGCCTGGGTATAAGGACGTCCCAGCCGGATCGCGATTGGCGTCGATGACGTAGCGATGGAAGGTTGCTCGAACGACAGTAGCGTTTTCCAGCAAGCCATCGTACAGATTATGTATATGCCAATCGGTGTCAGCAAGCCGTCGACCATTGTCGTTCAGTTTGTGCCATATATCACCTGGAACATCAGTTCCGGTATGCGGCATACCAAGAATGATGGGGGAAGTACCTTGTTGGACTTCAAAAACGCTCATCGATTGCTCTCTATTGCAAAAGACGACTCGTGGGGTGCTGATCGCGACGCACGAGTAGTCATGGTTTTTGATTTCAGGGCCGCAATCTGCGGCCTTTGAATATTCGGGCATGCAGCGGATTGAACCCGATGCGATAAACGAGTTCGGCCGGTCGCCCGATATTCCACACAGCGAAATCGGCGGATTTACCAACTTCAAGCGTGCCTGTGGTCGTGACCAAGCCGAGTGCACGCGCAGCTTCCCGGGTCGCCCCAGCAACGCATTCGTCGACACTCAATCCGAAAAGCGTGGCCGACATGTTCATGGCCAGCAGCATGGACGTCAGAGGCGAGGTTCCTGGATTGCAATCTGTCGCGATGGCGATGCTGGCACCTGCGTCCCTCAGCGCCTGAACCGGTGGTAGCCGCTTTTCCCGCAGGGTGTAGAAAGCTCCGGGCAGGAGGACGGCAACGGTCCCAGACGCAGCCAAAGCCCTGGCGCCATGTTCATCGAGATATTCTAGATGGTCTGCCGAAAGCGCCCCGCGAGAAGCCGCGAGTTTTGCTCCACCGAGATTGCTCAACTGCTCGGCATGCAATTTGATAGGCAATCCATGCCTTTTGGCAGCGTCGAAAACCCGAGACATTTCGTCAGGAGAAAAGGCAATACCCTCACAGAAACCGTCGACAGCATCAATCAGCCCTTCTCGTCTGGCTGCCTCGAGGCCAGGAATAACAACATCTTCGATGTACCCACCGTTGTTACCACGATAAGCTTCCGGCGTCGCGTGCGCTGCCAGATAGCTCGTTACGATCCGCACAGGGCGTAACGCCGCGAGCCGCCTCGCAGCTCGAAGCATCTTCAATTCCGTTGCGACATTAAGGCCGTAGCCCGACTTGATCTCCACGGTGCCGACTCCTTCGGAGAGGAGAGCGTCCAATCGGGGAAGTGCCTGAAGAACCAATTCGTCCTCCGAAAGCGCGTTAGTCGCCTTGACAGAGGAGACAATGCCGCCGCCGGCTCTCGCAATCTCTTCATAGGTTGCGCCCGAAAGCCTCATCTCGAATTCCAACGCCCTGTCGCCGCCGAAAACCAGATGTGTATGGCAGTCGATCAGGGCGGGCGTTACCCACCGACCTCCCAAATCAACCTCGATCGCTCCCTTTGTCAGGGAGGAGGGGAGATCATTGTCTGTGCCGACATAAGAAATCTGCTCGCCTTTGACGATGACTACGCCACCGTCGATGACGCCAAGGCCATCCGTTCCCTCCGCGACGGTTGCCAGTCGCGCATTCCTCCAGATGACGATCTCCTCATCGGATGTGGGTTTTGCCTCAGACATCGCGATCCCCCCATCAATTGGATTTGTCTTTCCTTATCTGTATTTTGTATATACCAATGGCGTAAATTGCAAGAACCAAGTTGATCGTTTTGGCGATCGCATCAAGCTCGGAGAAGAGGTTATGGGAGAGTTGGATCGCACCACACTATTTGCGAAGAGCGCCCTTTTGCCCACCGGTTGGCATAAGAACGTTCTGCTGCGGATCGAGGGCGGCTTTATCGCGTCCGTCGAAACAGGTACGGCGGCAACGCCGGCCGACGAGCGCCACAACCTCATCTTGCCCGCGATGGGCAATCTTCATAGCCATGCCTTTCAGCGCGCCATGGCAGGCTTGGCCGAAACACGCGGACCAACCGATGACAGCTTTTGGAGCTGGCGAAATGTGATGTACCGGTTCGCTTTGACAATGAGCCCCGATGATGTCGAGGCCGTCGCTTCGCAGCTATACATGGAGATGCTTGAAGCTGGCTACAGCCGTGTCGGTGAGTTTCACTACCTGCATCACAGCCCAGATGGCAGCCACTACTCAAATATTGCCGAGATGGCGGAACGCATTATCGCGGCGGCCAGCGCCACAGGAATAAGTCTGACATTACTGCCGGTCTTTTACGCTCATTCGGGGTTTGGTGGCCTTGCTCCGGTCGAGGGGCAACGGCGGTTCATCAACTCGCTCGACAGTTACGACCAACTGATGAGCGAGTGCCAATCGCTAGTCGGGAAAATTGCTGGCGCCGAACTCGGCGTGGCGCCCCACAGCCTGAGAGCCGTCACGCCGCAAGAGTTGCTTCAGATCACTGAAAGGTGGGCCAGAGGGCCGATCCACATTCACATTGCCGAGCAAATGAAGGAGGTCACAGATTGTCTCGCCTGGTCCTCCGCCCGCCCGGTCGAATGGTTGCTGGACAATGCGCCGGTCGACCAGCGCTGGTGCCTCATTCATGCGACCCATATGACCGAAACCGAAACGCGTAGAGTTGCGCGTAGTGGTGCAGTTGCGGGTCTTTGCCCGATAACCGAGGCCAATCTCGGGGATGGCATATTTCCCGGCCATGCATTCGTTGAGGAGGGAGGCAGGATCGGCATCGGATCGGACTCGAACATCCTGATCTCCCTCGCTGGTGAATTGCGGCAACTCGAATACTCGCAGAGGCTGGGACGTCAGATGAGAAACGTACTGGCGGCGCCGAATGAATCCACGGGCCGTCATCTTCTTGAGTCAGCGGGCCGCGGTGGCACTGTGGCTTTGGGATCGGAGATTGGCATCGAGGCCGGCAACTCAGCCGATTTGCTGTCGCTCAATGTCGATGCCGTTTCCTACCTTGAGAGAGATGAAATTCTGGACCACTGGATATTTGCCGACGGGGTGACGATCGACAGCGTCTGGGTTCGCGGCCGCAGACAAGTCGTTGCGGGACGCCATGTCGCTCGCGACGAAATCAATCGTCGCTTTCTCGCCACGATGCATAAGTTGCTTCGTCGATAGCGGGCTGCAAGTGCGAGCGCGGGAAACACTTCCCGTAACGCTGCGAGGATATTTGGCCCGGCGTCCAGAACATAACTCCTTGGCAGCATCAACTGCAAAAGGGGCGTCGAGCGCCCCTTTTGTCTTTTATGTTGATCCGGTCGATCTAGTTGCGCCGGCCGGTAAAGACATTCAGGCCTACAAGGCGGTCGATGATCAGAACGACAATTGCCGAGCCAATGACCGACCAGGTGGAGACGGCAGCAATCAGCGGTCTATATTGGTACAAGAGATATTCGTAGATCTTGATGGGCAACGGCTGCAATTCGCGCGGCGTGAGAAACACGGAGATCGAAAAGTCGTTCCATGACGTTATGAACGCAAACAGGAAGCCGGCAATGACTCCGGGTTTGATCAAGGGCAGTGTCACCGAAACGAAAGTCCGCCATGGATTTGCCCCGATGCTGCTGGCTGCATCCTCCAGCGCAGGATCAAGATGCTCGGTAACCGCCGTGATGGTACGAACCGGATACGGCATGGTGATTATCACGTGGCCAATCATGAGGATGAACAGATTGGTCACACCGAACACGTAGATCATCACGGAATAAAGGGACAAGGCGAAGATCACCGAGGGCACCAGCAACGGTCCCATGAACGACAAGGTCAGGATTTTCGCCACCGTCGGCGGGGCTTTTCGCAATTGCAACGCAACGGGAAGGGCAAAGAGCGTCGAGACAGAAGCTGCCACCGATGCGACGACAAAACTGATGAGCGCACCATTAACGAAGCTGCCGTCGGTCAGCGCCGCAGTCATCCAGTGCAAGGTCAACTGTCGCGGTGGGAAAAACATCGCTTCCGCGTTCAAGGCTGCGCCCGCGACCACGATAAGCGGGGCGATAACAAAGACAAATGCACAAAATGCGGCAATTCCCAGTGCCGAAGGAAGCGGTAACCGCACTTTCCTGCCTGGAGCTATTAAGGTGGTGCTCATGCCGCTCTCCTCGCCGTTCGGAATGTTCGATTGATGGCGAACAAATAGATTGCGGTAATCAGGATGCTCAGGATTGTCAGGCTAATCCCGATCGCGGCGGCGAAGGGAAAATTGCCTTGCACGGTTGCCTGTTCGTACGCCATCATCCCCATCATTCTCACTCGACCACCCCCCATCAGGGACGGGATGGCGAATGCTGCAGCGTTTAGCGTGAAAGCAATCAGGGTGCCCGCGACCACTCCCGGCAGCGAGAGCGGAAATGTCACGGCCCAAAAAGTCCTGTACTTGTTCGCACCGACGCTCTCTGCCGCCTCTTTGAGCGCCGGGTCGATCGCGGCGATTACGCCGATAAGGGGCAAAACAACGTAAGGCACGGCAATCTGGATCAAGCCGATCAAGACGCCAAGCTCGGTATACATAATGCGGACCTTTGGCATGCCGATAAAGGTCAGGGCGCTGTCGACAAGTCCGCCGCTCATCAGAAGCACATTCAAGCCGAAAATCCGAATGACAATGTTTACCGAGAGCGAGACGACCACCATGCTGGTGAGAAAACCTCTCCGATGCGGGGGAAGTTCAGCGATATAGTAGGCAAGCACATAGCCGATAATTAAAGCAAAGACCGTGGAGACAACCGACAGCCTTACGGTCGTCCAAAGCGCTGTTTCCAGATAGAAGGGATCTGTCCAGAACCGCGCATAATGCTCGAGTGTGCCGGTAAACACAGGCGCACTGCCAACCTCATGCGTGGACATGCTTGTTCCGACAAGCCAGCCCATGGGGACAAAAAAGAACAGGATGACGAAGATGAAAGGCACGAATAGCGGTGCACGCGCGGCCCAGGCAACTACCCGGCCCCGCAGGCCGCCCTGATCGTCAGTCTGCGGCAATGACGGCATTGGTGACATTGATCCTGACCTTATCTCCGGGGTTCAAAATATCGGCGTTCGATCGCTCCTGAAGGAAGATCGGCGCCTCGGGGTCGTGCGTGAGATGGATACCGTAACGGATCGCCGATCCCTCATAGACCACGTCACTCACGGTGCCTTCGAGCTGGTTTGCAGTCAGATCGGTTCCCTGCCGCTCAAGCACAAGCCACTCGGGTCGAACGATGACGGTAACCTTCTCGCCTGTCGGCTTTGCCGCGGGCGCATGCGCGGTCACGATCGCACCATTGCCAAGCTTGATCTCGGCTTTGCTCTCCTGAGTATTCTGCACCAGTTCGCCATGCATGAAATTGGCGCTACCAAGGAAGCCCGCGACGAAACGGTTCGCTGGTCGTTCGTATACGGTCCGTGGGTCTGCTATCTGCTGAATTTTGCCGGATTGCATGACGACGACCTGATCGGACATCGAGAGCGCTTCTTCCTGGTCGTGGGTGACGAATAGCATCGTCACGCCAAGAGACCGTTGCAGCCGCTTCAGTTCAATGCGGAGTTCTTCACGCAGCCGCCTATCCAGATTGGATAGCGGCTCATCGAGAATGATGACCTCCGGATCAATGGCAAGGGCGCGCGCCATTGCGACGCGCTGCTGTTGGCCTCCGCTCAATTCGCGCGGATAGCGATCCTTCAACCCGGTCAATTGTACCATGCCAAGCGCCCGATCTACACGACGAGCAATTTCTTCTCTGGGTAGTTTGCGGATGCGAAGACCAAACGAGAGTATCTCCGCGACCGTCATATGGGGCCACAGGGCGTAATTCTGGAAAACCACGCCGATGTTGCGTTTGTATGGAGGCAGATGGGTTACTTCTCTGCCTCTGATCGACACGCGACCGCTATCGGGGATGATGAACCCACCGATCATGCGCAGCGTTGTCGTCTTGCCGCAGCCGCTCGGACCAAGAACGGTGATGAACTCACCGTTCTTGACCTGGAGAGAAACGTCATCGAGAACGATGACGTCGCCGTAAGCCTTGCGGCAATGCGAAAGCTCAATGTCAAAATTTTCAGCCATTAGCGTTGAATTTCCCGTTCCCAGCGCTGCTGCCATTGATCATAGACCGACACAATGTACTTCCAGTCGGCACTTTGAAGGTCATTGACGTTGTCCGGCGTGATCATGATCTTGGCCTGAACATCCTGCGGCAACTTGGTTTCTTTGTTCGTCGGGAAGTAGCCAAGCTTCTGCGCCATGATGACACCGGCTTCAGGGCTCAGCAGTACGTTCACCAGCTTCTGGGCGAGATCCGCGTTCGGGCGTCCAGCAACGACACTGAGTGTCGATGAGAGCGGGAAGAACCCTTCCTTCGGAATGGCACCCTGGATTTTCAGGCCTTCAGTGTCACGCGCCCAGGCAATTCGACCATCGGTCCACATGCTCATGGAAATCTGATCGTTGCGGTACAGTTCGAGATGGTTGGCATGGGAATCGACCCAGACATCGATGTTCTGGGCAATTTTTGCCATTTCAGCGAAGCCGGCGTCCGGACTGCGCTCACTGCCGCCGGCGCGCTTTGCGAAGAGCGTGATCAGATCGATGTTTTCGGGTCGGAAGCCGCGCAGTGCGATCCGGCCCTTATATTCCGGCTTTGCGAGATCGTACCACGATTCCGGGGCCTTAACTTCGGCCGGATTGTAGGCGATGACGTATGCTCCGAAATTCGCGGCAACGACCGCATCGGAGTAGATTGCCTTCGGGTAGATGTTTTTGAGATTGGGAACAAGCTTCGGGTCGAGGGGCGCAAAGGCCTTCTCAGCTTCCATACGGAGGGCGAAGACCGGATCGGAAACGATCACATCGACTTCCTTATTGCGGACGCGCGCGATGTTGCTGGCACCGGAACCCGCAACGATTGTCACCTTCACCCCGTTTTCCTGCTCGAAGGACTTGACGCTCGCAGCCATCGCCTCGTCGTAAGCGCCGCCGAAGCCGCTGAGAATAAGTTCTTTCTGTTGCGCGAGCGCTGCCGAGCTCAATGCGCAGGCTGCAACCAGCAACATGCCACCGGCGATGGCTTTACCAAAATGCCATTTCATATCAGTTCCCCTTTGGTTGAAGTTCGACCCGCACTAAGACGAGACAAACCGCTCCGCGCCGGAATCTTTGCCGCGCGCAGACACTCAGTTGAGTTCGGATTTCATGACTGGCCCCTCCTGGGGCGCGTCAACTCGCAAACGAGCGGCTCGCTCGAGGAGTCTGTTGCCGGCGACGGGCGATAATCAGCGTGGTCGGGCAAGTCCTGCATGAGCCCTGAAGCTCAAAAGTCTTTCGAGACCATTCCGGATCGAGCGGATTGTCAAACTGTGTACACGCCCAGACACCCACGGATCGCCGGCGATTAGTCCGGCGCGCAGCGTCTTGTTCGGAACTTCATTGATCATTTCGAATTCGAACCAGAATGCCATTTCCTGTTCTCCTCTTTCCGCATTCTTTGCTGCGGTTTGGTCTATACATATTAACAGATTGGCATGGCCAATCAAGTCAATTTTTATGCAGGCCTAAACGTAAGGCGGCCCCGCTATCGGGGGCCGCATGGTTGAACGCATTTACGCGAGTTCGACCGTCAACATGATGGGCGTTTTGTCGCCAAAGTTGCTGTCCAGAACCGCCCGGCCAACCTTGGCGAGGTCTTCGGCGTATTGCGGCAGGATCTCACCGAGCACCGGCGTTGCGATGTCTTCGGTTACTTCGCCGTATTGCACGATGACCTTGTTGCCGGTGCCCTGCGAATAGCGGATACGGCCGA
>WPHV01000028.1 GCA_009744235.1 Gillisella vitis | reverse complement strand
TTTCAAACGCTCCCACTGGTCATCTCGGAGAACCTCACCATCCATCGCTAAACCTCCAAAAGTTAGCGTTGAATCTGATTTGCGACGGAAAGGGAATCCCAGTCGTTAATTTGTCACTACAGCCTAGCATCGCTTTGGGCATCGCTGCTGTCGGTCGGTGAAATTTCGCAAGAGGATGATTTTTTCGCTCTTGGCGGAAACAGCCTTAGGGCGATCGCGCTTTTGCACCGGATCAAACTGACTTTCGGCTGCGCGTTGCCGACCCAGGCGATTTTCGAACATACCGTCTTGCGCGTGCTGGCGCAGGAAATCGACAGGGCCCGGATAACCGACGGGACAGATGCGCCGAAGCGCTTAGTAAGACTGAACCAGCAGAACCAGGGACGGCCTATCTTCATCTGGCCCGGACTGGGCGGCTATCCGATGAATTTGCGGGCGCTGGCGCAAGAGCAAGCGCGTCCCGTCTTCGGCATACAGGCCCAAGGGCTGAATGAAAGCGAGACCCCCGCTGCAACGATTGCCGAAATGGCGCGCGACGATATTGCCGAACTTCTGGCCCGCCACCCCGAGGGGCCGGTGACGCTGTGGGGATATTCCTTTGGCGCGCGAGTGGCGTTCGAGGCGGCATGGCAGCTTGAACAGCAGGGGGTCGAAGTCGACCAACTGGTTCTAGTCTGCCCTGGCAATCCCTCGCTTCCGCCCGAGCTTGCCGCGCTCGATCCGACCAACAAGGCTCTCGCGCGCCCACGACAGGCGGTTTTGGGCGACCCATCCTATATGGCGATCCTGCTCTCGGTATTTGCCGGTCAGATTGATATTGCACGAACCCGCCGGATGCTGGCTATTGGCAATAGCGAGCCGGCCTTCCTTGACCATCTTTGCGCGGAACAGCCCGAAATGCCGCGGGAAATGGCAGCGCGGATCATCGGGATCGTCCGCACGACCTACCAGTTCGACTATACATTTGCCGAACTGCTCGGACGCCGGATCAACGCCCCGATGACGGTCATCAAAGCGAAGGGGGATGACTATTCCTTCCTTGAGCAGGCCACTGGCTTTGCTGCCAGCCCCGTGACCACTCTGACCATGCCACAGAACCATTATCAGGTGCTCCAGCGGCCATACGCGGCCGATCTGGCACGCCTCATCCAACACTCGGCCAGCCAGCAGGCTGGTGCGATTACCCCAGCTTTTCAGGATTAGACCTTGCCACATATCGATCTCGCTTATTTCGACCGCCCCCTCAGCGATGCCCAGCGCGCGCGTCTCGATGCTGCTCTGACCCAAGCGCTATGCGAAAGCCTCGACGTGCCGATTTCGGCCATCTCCATCGCGCTGGAGCCCGTCGCGCCAGAGGACTGGAACGTAAAGGTTGCCTTGCCGCGCATCGTGGCAAGCGCTGACAGGTTACTGCGGCGTCCCTGCTACACCTTACCGGAGGTATGAATGAAACAGGTTTCCCTGGATCACGGGCTGACACTGAAGTTCCAGTCCGAAGTAGCGGACGCTTTGGCAGAAGGCCGTCCGGTCGTGGCGCTGGAATCCAATGTGATCACCCACGGCTTGCGCTATCCGCAAAATATCGACTGCGTGCAGCGTATGGAAACCGCCGTGCGCGACACGGGGGCGGTCCCGGCCACAATCTTCGTTGACGAGGGAGCCGTCATCTATGGATCGGATGAGCGGCTGCTTGCGCGCTTTGCTACGTCGGAAGGCATTCCCAAAGTTTCCAGTCGCGATCTGCCTTTCGTGCTCGCCAAAGGCGGGACAGGAGCCACGACGGTCGCCTCTTCGCTGGTCTGTGCACAATGGGCAGGCATATCCGTCTTCTCCTCGGCGGGTATTGGCGGGGTCCATCGGGGCGCCACACACAGCATGGATGTGTCGGCAGATCTTATCCAGTTCACCCGAAGCCGTGTCACTACGGTTTGTGCGGGGGCAAAGATGATTTTGGATTTGCCGCTAACGCTGGAGTTTCTGGAGACCCATTCCGTGCCGCTAGTCGGGTATAAATCTGACTATTTCCCGGCTTTCTTCTGCGAATCGAGCGGCTTGAAATGCCCGCAGAGGTTGGATGATCCGGCAGATATCGCGCGTGCGATCATCCTGCATGCGGCCTCGGGCGCTCCAGGCGGGGTGGTGGTTACTGTGCCGCCGCGGCCCGAAGACGCGGTGCCGCTGGAACTCGCCGAAGCCGCCCTCACCACGGCCCTGCAACAGGCGCAATCTGAGAATGTGACGGGCCCGGGCCTGACCAAATTCATCATGCGCGCGCTGGACACGGCCACTCACGGTAAGACCTCGCGCGCCAATGCCGCGGTGCTGGTGAGCACGGCACAAACCGCCGGAGATATCGCCGTAGCACTTGCGGAAATCGCGCCGCAGCGCAACGCGATCTTTCAACCAGTCAACTCATGAAAAGATATATCAGATGATAACGGATCTTACTTTCCAATCTACAGCTTATGGCGCCATTCGCGTCGCCAACCGCCTTGTCATGGCCCCGATGTCGCGCAATCGCGCTACGGTGCAAGGTCATGCGACCGCGCTGATGGCAAAATACTATGGCCAACGGGCAAGCGCTGGTCTGATTGTCAGCGAAGGGATGCATCCCTGTCAGGTCGGGCAAGGGTTCGCAAATGCGCCCGGTCTTTTCACCAATGAACAAGCGGCAAGCTGGAAGCCTGTAACCAAAGCCGTGCATGATAAAGGTGGCAAGATCGTCGCCCAACTCATGCATGCGGGGCGAATCGGGCATCCCGACCTCTATCCGTCCGCGCATGGTTCGATTGCGCCTTCGGCGGTTGCAGCGGCCGGAGAAGCCTATACGCGGGGCGGGATGAAGCCATACCCTCTGCCGCGAGAGATGACGGTGGCCGAAATCGAACAGGCCATTGCCGATCACGTCAACGCGGCCAGACTGGCGATTGAAGCGGGGTTCGACGGGATCGAGGTACACGCCGGCAACGGTTTTCTAATCCATCAATTCCTGTCGCAAAATACCAACCATCGCATTGATCAGTTTGGCGGGCCTGTCGAAAATCGTATTCGTTTCGCCCAGCAGACAATTGCGGCCTGTGCCGAGGCCATCGGGGCAGGCCGCGTGGGGGTAAGGATATCGCCCGCAAACCCCTATAACGACATTGCCGAAGGCGATACGGATGCGATCTATCGCGCATTGGTCCCTAGTTTGTCGTGTGATCTAGCTTATCTTCACATCATGGAAGCCAATAACCGTGACATGACGCAGCAAATCCGCGCCTTGTGGCAGGGGCCTTTCATCCTGAATCCGCATAAAGATACGCGGTCCTGGCCGACCTCTACCGAGGTGATCTCTCCAATCTTGAACGAGAACCTCGCTGATGGCGTGGCGCTCGGAGCATTGTTCCTTGCTAATCCTGATTTGGTTGCCCGTCTGAAGGTAGATGCTGTGCTCAATCTTCCCGACGAGGCGACCTTCTATGGCGGCGATAGCCGTGGCTACACCGACTACCCGACGCTCGATCAGGTTGTCTAGCATTTATGATCTTTGGGCTGCGCCTCCCAGGTCGCTGACTACGGGAGGCCGAAGGAGCAGGGGCGGTCTCGGTCGCCCCACGCAGTCTGGCCCACACGGCTCAGAGCGTGTTTTCATGTCCAAGACGTTGCCGAAGAGTATGAGATTATGAACCTGCTCATTCTAGGCGCGACCGGTATGGTCGGACTCCATTAGGTGAACGCGTCACCGTGATCATATGGAGACGGCTTGCGCGCGTACCCCTTCGCCGTCGCTGCCGGCATCGTCCGACCTGCGCTTCGAGGCTCTTGATATTCTGTCGCACCCCGGACGGCTGGAGGCACTTTTCGCCCGTGATGATGTCACGCTATCCGCGCTTAATCCCGGCATCGGCGGGCAGGAGGGCTTGTTGGTGACCATGACGCACGTGCTTCTACAGCGCTGTGCGCCATATATGGCGCACAGCGGTTCGCTGTAGCGCTTTATATCTGCTGCATAATTTTCACCTTAAATCGATTCCGATTTAAGGAATTATGCAATAGAGGCAGTGGGAAAAGCCAAAAAGCGCCTCTATCTGAACGGCGGCGCAGCGCCGCTTTATTTGGCAGATGGCCGCGGTCATACGGTTTTATCAGCACCCGGATTTCTGCCCGAGGCTAGGTTTTTCGCCCGATAGCCGAAGCCTGCGACCGGCAGGACCATCTTTTGAGCGAGAGCGACGGTATGGACTGGATTTGCTTGCGTCCGGCGGCGCTTCTGACCGAGGAGCGGCGCACCGGACGCTATGCGCTTGGCCGCGATACGCTGATGACCCAGGAGGACGGGGTTTCACTCATCTCTTGTGCCGATTTCGCTGTCGCCATGCTGGACCTTAGAGCTTCGTGCGAAAGCGGGGCAGCGCCTTACGGTCGGATGGTAGGACCAATGCAGAAGCTGAAGCGTCTTCAAGCTTCGATTCCGATGATATGTCCCCCCTTCAGCGCGTTCACCGCGAACGGTGATCATAGCGGCCCCGCATGATGTCGTCGCAGACTGTCGCTTTCCACGCGACTGGCTTTCCTCAGAAGAGCTTCATCGTCTGGGCCATTTCCGCTCCGCGCTTGATCAGAGGCGGTTCGAAGCCGCGCATCTGCTGAAACGTTCCGTTCTTGCGCGACAGCGATGTGCATTTCAGTCTCAGCCACTGCAGCGCTTGGGTCGGGCTAGCCCTGGACCGGATGGCTCCTGTGGGGCTCGATATCGAACAGATGCCCGCCCGGGCTGTGTGGGGTGACGTTCTTCCGAATCTTGCGCCGCTTCCCGCCGGACTGTCGGCGCTGCAATACTGGACCGCCATCGAAGCCACGCTAAAGGCCCAAAGAACGGCCTTTGTCTTGGATCCACGGCTATTGCAGATGTGCGCCAGTGAGGACGGCTTCCAGGCCAGGTCGCCAGAATTCGCTGTGTCGGGAAGCTGGTGTCCTGCCGACGACCATCACCTTATCGCAGTGGCCGGCGGTGGGATCCAGCGCCTTTGGCATATTTCCCGCACCTCCAAAGATCTTGGAACACGGCTCGGGGCTCTGTAGCGCGGTGTTTTGGCCTCTCACCAACATCTGTGAAATCGGTTAGTTTACAAGCGTCTGTCAGCAAATCACTGTTTACATCTGCCGGAGCAGACTTTCATCGAATCAGAAATATGATATTACACAACAAATTTTCGGTTGTATTTAAAAATAAAGATTTTCAAGGAATGCGTTAATGGATCGATTTACCGCGTTGAAAGTATTTTGCGCAGTTATCGAAGCTCGAAGCTTTACTAAAGCTGGAAATAATATTGGACTCTCGCGTCCCGCGATCAGCAAGAATATTCGCGAGCTTGAGGCCCATGTTGGGGTGACCTTGGTCAATCGCACCACGCGCGGTGTCATGCCCAGCGAGGCAGGATCGCGATATTACCAGATTGTGAGCGAGCTTTTATGGCGTCACGAACAAGCCGATGAAGTTGCCAGCCAGAGCGGGGCAGAGCTTCGCGGGACCTTGCGCGTGACCATGCCTGTGACATTGGGACTGCATCTGATCCTTCCGGTCCTTCCGCAGTTCAATGAGGAAAACCCCGAATGTTCGCTGGATCTTTGCCTCAGCGAAGAGAAGCAGCAACTTGTTGAGGGAAATTTTGACGTGGCTGTGCGGGCCAGTCAACGTCTGGAGGATTCGACGCTGATGTCGCGCTGCATCGGCTCGGTGACCTATGCCATATGCGCAGCGCCCAGTTATTTGCAGAAATCGCAAAGCCTCAAAAGCCCGAAGGATCTAGAGGATCATCAGCTCGTGGTGCACGGTGCCAATATCGGCGACCAGAAATGGCGTTTTTCCGCTCAGGGGGAAAGTTGCTATGTTAGCGTCCGTGCTCAGCATAAATCGAATTGTAGCGAGGCGATCAAATCGCTGACCGTGGCAGGTATGGGCATTGCTCGTATCCCGCGCCCCTATGTGTCCCGAGAGCTTGCGGAAGGACGCTTGGTGGAACTGCTCTCCGACTGGACCATGGAACCGCTGACGATATATGCCATGTACCCGCAGAGCAATTTCCTGCCACGGCGCACACGTCTCTTCATCGACTTCATGTCACGTGCCTTGAAAGTTTACTAAGTGTAAGTTTTCAGGATATAGCAGTTGATTATCGGCAGAGTCTGACCCAGTTTGTAACTTCGCCACGATCCACGCTCTACTAGGAAGAGCTTTTTAGTAGAAGCTCTTATCCTCGCTTAGGCGGGACAACACCAAATGATAAATTGAGTCAAATCTGGCCTATATCGTACAATTGAAGGTTTCCGTCATTTCCATGAATGGCATGTCGTTCTCGACGATGTCGTTGATCGGCAGAGTCTGACAACGTCCTCAAGTCCAATTCTGCCTCTGCACCTCCGGCCGGCTCTGCTGGCCGGGATAGCTATCGTTGAGCGTTCGGGGCCAGAGATGCTCCAAATGCTTCACAGTCAAATGATGGGCGAGAACAAGGCGCGCTTCAGCAGTGCCATCATAAGCTCCATCGGCGGTGAATTGGTTGATCTCATCTTCGATCTGATCCAGTAACGGCTCCAGCTGCGAAGCATCGCCAGCTTCTTGATCTGTCAGGCTATGGGCAGTGATCTCGCCACTGTCGGCATCAACAGCCAGATGCAGTTTTCGCCAGCCACGCCGGGACTTCGCTCCGTGTTTTTCTTCCAGCCATTGGCCCGCACCATAGATCTTCAGCCCAGTGCTATCGCACCAGCACATGAATGGTTCCGTCCGCAACAGGCTGACGGTCGTTGCTTCTGTCCGATGGCCTCCAGGTTCTGGCCCTCCTACTCAGCTTGGTGGTATCGGGCACAGGTAAATCCAATCGCATCTATCAAGCACCGAACCCAGAAGCCCTTCGCTCTGGCGCAACCGTAATCCGAATACCATGCCCAGCATCAGCGTCGTTTCGATCGCCAGATCCGAATAGAGTGGCTGGCCACCAGGTATCTCGCGATGTGGAGCTGCCCAGCCCGCCAGCGCCTCCGGCGTTATCCAAAGGATCAAGCTGCCACGACAGCGAAGCCCTGCCTCATAGTCCGCCCAGTTCGTTACCTTGAACTTCATCTTATCGATGTGATGGCGGCGGGCGGCGTTATGTTTGTGCGGGATGCGGGATCAATCTTGCTATTTTCGATCGCAGTCACAGAGTTGCAAAATGTTGAAATTTGATCCCCGCACCAACGCCTCGATATATCCGGTTTTTTGCGCCATCGTCCATTAATCCAACAACCTCGACGCCCGTCCGCTTCTTCGTGTTGCGCTGTTGTAATAGCTCGAGGCCTGCTGCAAGGATCGATGTCGCGATTGTTCCATGGCCTCAGGCAGCGGAATGCCACGATTGGCCGCTTCGGTGAGATATCCCGATCGCAGGCCATGGGCAGAAAACTCGGCCGGATCAAGTCCCGCCAGGAGCGCGCGCTGCTTGACGATGTCGTTGATTGCCTTCGGATCGAGCGCGCGGGGAGACACATTCCCCCAACGATCGATCGCCCGAAACACACTGCCATGTTCAATGCGTGCAGCCGTAAGCCATGCATTCAGCGCCTCGACGGGACGGCCGGTGAGATAAACCACTTCGTCATTGTCCTCACCACTGGTCTTGGTCCATCCCAGGTGGATGGAGAGCGAGATAAGGGGAGAACCGCTATCAACGGGAATGGGCCCCTCTCTGCTCAGCTGTTCCATGCGCAGCCCGGCAATTTCGCTGCGGCGCCGACCGCCGGAGGCAAAGGCCACCATCAGAATGGCCCGATCGCGCAGATCCTTGAGGACGTCTGTGCGGCACGTGGCCAGCAGTTGCGAGAGGACGTCACCCGTGACCGCCTTGGCACTCTTGCGCTTCCTCGGCTGCGGCGTGGCACGCACCGAAAGCCGGATGGCAGACTTGAGGGCAGGGGAAGCGAACATTCCCTGCAATCCTCGCCATTTGGTCAGCGTCGACCAGGTCGCAAGCCGCCGGCGCACAGTGTCAGGCGCATGCGGACCAGAGGCCCTTAAGAAGCCCTGACCACGAAGACTGCTCTCGACCTCGGTCGGCATGCCATGCTCCGGATCGCTCGAACGCTTTTCCGGGTCCCAAAGATGATGGGTGACGAATTTCAGGAGCATTGCTTCGGGGGCAGGCCAGGGGAGAGCGTTTCCTGTCGCCGCCAGTGACCAAGCCTGCAGGTAGGCGAGATCCGAGGTGAAGGCGCGCAGCGTATTGGCGCCCATGCCTTGGTTGACGAGGTGCCGGAGTGTCTCAACATCCTGGTCGGTCAACAGTTCTGCGAGTTCGTCGCGCCGCTCCATCGGGAGAACGGCGGCGATCGTGTCGAGTGTCGCCATCCGTCCCGCGAGTTGGGCGGGACGATCAATGCTCATGCTCAGCTGGCCCAAAGAGTGCAACACCTTCAGCGCGTGCAGCTTCCGCCAATCGGCGATCCAGTGTGGCAAGTGGGAGTTGCTCAAGAAGCGCAAGAGCGAGATAGGCGGCATCATAAGCGCTGAGACGATATTTCCGGGACAGGCGCACCACCTCTGTGTCGTCTCCGGGGCCGGTTAGTTGCATAGGCAATCCGCGAAACCGTGCCAGAGCCGAATGAACAAAGTCAGCCGAGATGCGCTCGCGCCTCTCGGCGCTCAGGAGAATGCTGCGAATTTCGTGGCGAAGCAGATCGGGCGCTATGGCATCTTCCTCAGCCATGCGCGTCATCGCCTGTTCAGCGATCATGTTTTCTTCGTCCGGCAACAGCCACGCGCCCGCAATCGAGGCATCAACGACAAATGCCATCAGCGCCGGCCTTCCTGCTTCCAGTCCTGAATTTCCTGATGGGTGACAGGCTTGGCCTGGGCGCGCAACGCGCGAACGGATTCGATTGCGGCCATACGTTGCCGGCGTTCGTTTATGGCCACCAGGCGCGCAACCGGATCATTGCCACGCGCAATAATAAAGTCCTCACCGGCCTCGACGCGGGCCAACAGTTCCGACAGATGCGTCTTCGCCTCGGCGACCTTGATGGTAACAGTCATAACACTTCCTTCGCTGATATTGGCGCATTGTACCTAAGAGTAAGGGCGAAGCCGACGTTGGTCAATGGGTAGACTACATAACATCCGATAAGGGATACTTATCGATGGTTAGAGCTGCCGTTATGGTTAATAATTAGTTACAGAAATAAGGGCCAGATTGGCACTGTAAACTTATCGCCTTGAACGCAACATCTTGGCGTGATGAATTAGTTCATGCGGCGTGAAGGCGCGCGATTTGGTGCCATGCTTGCATGGCAGCTGTTCGCAGTTCGCGATGGTGGACGGATGGAATATCGTGGCGGGGAATGTGAAAAAGGTTGGTGATCGGGTCATGGATGGAAACGAAACGCTGAAGATGTCGTGTTGACTTGAAGCGCTTCATGATCCTCTCCCGTCGTCGGACGGGCTGATGAGAGTTTTCCGCCCGATTGTTCAATCCTTTGTGAGAACGATGCTCAACGCCGGGCATGACCTCCCGCTTTGCTGCACCATAGGATCGTAGTTTATCGGTGATCATCACACGCGGGGCGCGGCCTTGGGCTTTCAGGAGCTTGCGCATCAAACGTTTTACCGCCTTGGCATTGCGGCGGCTTTGCACCAGCACGTCGAGAACAAAGCCGTCCTGGTCAAGGGCGCGCCAAAGCCAGTGTTTACTTCCACCGATGGTGATGACAACCTCATCGAGATGCCATTTGTCCCCGAGCCTGCCGGCAGATCGCTTCCGGATATCATTGGCAAAATGTCTACCGAATTTCTCCGCCCAGAGCCGCACGGTTTGATGAGAGACGATGATGCCACGCGCTGCCAGCAGATCCTCGACCATCCGCAGGCTAAGCGGAAACCGGAAATACAGCCAAACTGCATGGGCAATCACCTCGCCGGGAAATCGGTGGCGACGATAAAGGGGATCACGGCTGGATCTGGTCATGTAGCCAGATCCCACATTTTGATCGATGTCCGGTTAACGTTACGATGCCCTAATCCATTTTGAAATAAGCTCTGGCCCATTGAGAGGACCAGAGAATGAAGCGCAACCGTTTTACAGACGAACAGATCATCGGCAGGCAATGTAAACTTAGCGCTTCACAGTCATGATCTGGGGTTGAGGTTATGCTTTAGGCGGCTTGAATGCCAGCGATTTGGTACCATGTTTGCATGGCTGTTTTTCGCAATTCGCGATGATGGGTGGATGGAATGTCGTGGCGGGGAATGTGAAAGAGGTTGGCAATCGGATCGTGGATGGAAACAAACCGTTGAAGATGCCTCGCTGACTTGAAGCGCTTCATGATCCTCTCCCGTCGTCGGACGGGCTGATGCGAGTTTTCTGCCCGATTGTTCAATCCTTTGTGAGAACGATGCTCAAAGCCGTGCATGACCTCCCGCTTTGCTGCACCATAGGATCGTAGTTTGTCGGTAATCATCACACGCGGCGCACGGCCTTGGGCTTTCAGGAGCTTGCGCATCAAACGTTTTGCCGCCTTGGCATTGCGGCGGTTTTGCACCAGCACGTCGAGAACAAAGCCATCCTGATCAACGGCGCGCCAAAGCCAGTGTTTCCTTCCACCGATGGTGATGACAACCTCATCGAGATGCCATTTGTCCCCGAGCCTGCCGGCAGATCGCTTGCGGATATCATTGGCAAAATGTCTACCGAATTTCTCAGCCCAGAGCCGCACGGTTTGATGAGAGACGATGATGGGACTGGCACAAGAACTGTTCAAAATCATACGGTAGCCATGAACGTATTAAGAACCTGCATTTGACAGCAATGGTGCCCTTGGAATCCATTTGCCAATTCTTCTCGATCCATTTTCATGTTCCCTGAACACGTTTGATTTCAGGAGACCAGTGATGGGTCGCAGAAAGCTCCTTAAAAGTGATGAGAGACGAGCGGTTTTCGGAGTGCCGACCAGCGACGATGGTTTAATCCGGCACTACACGCTATCCCTTTCCGATCGGCTTGAGATTCAGACCCGCCGCCGGCCGCCCAACCAGCTCGGCTTCGCCGTCCAACTCTGTCTCATGCGCTATCCCGGGCGAACATTGATGTCGGGGGAGAGCCTACCCCTGGCAACACTCGGGTTCATTGCTCGACAACTCGATATTGAACCACACGAGTTCAATCTTTATGCGCGCCGCCAACCGACACGGATGGAGCATGTCGCCTTTCTGTTGAGCTATCTGGGAATGCGAACGCCGACTTCTGAAGATCGACGGATGGCACTATCGGCCGCCATTGAGGTGGCTGCGGCAACAGATAAGGGCGTTACCATCGTTAACGCGATTGTAGCAGCGTTTCGCGAGCGCAATGTTTTGCTGCCTGCGGAGGACGTGATCGAAAGGCTTGGGCTTGCTGCACGCGCTGTTGCTCGCCGCCGAGCAGAAGCGGCATTGTTGGCGGGTTTCTCCGAAGCGCGTTTGGTCAATCTCGACAATCTTCTTAAGGTAGATCCGAAGATTGAGCACACTCGCTTTCATTGGATTAGGTCTGCCCCCGATGGGCCAAGCGGTGATAACCTCGTCGGATTGATGGAGAGACTGGCGTTCATCCGATCCTTGGAGATCGATCCTCAGCTTCAGAGCCGAATTCATCCGGAACGCTGGAACCAAATGGTTCGCGAAGGAGACGTTACACCGGCGTGGCTTATCGCCGACTTCAATACCGCACGCCGTCGGGCAACTATCGTCTCCCAGCTTATCAAACTCATACAGAAGCTGACCGATGATGCGGTAACAATGTTCTGCAAACTGATAGGGCGTTTGTTTTCTCAGGCAAACAACAGAAAAAAGCAGCGCCGCACCGACGCGCATCATGAAACGGCAAAGGCGCTCAGGCTGTTTAGAGACACGCTGCGCGCGCTCGTTATCGCCGACCAGACCGGGGCGGATGCATTGGACACGATCGACCGGCAGGTGGGATGGCACAAATTGCTGCAGGCAAAGCCTCTTGTTGAAGCGATGGTCGAGGACGCTGATCCAGACCCGCTCTTGCTGGCGGTCGAGCGCTATGGCGGCGTGCGCAAATATGCCCCCATGTTCCTGCAAGCCTTCACTTTTCGCTCATCACGCCGGCATGATCCCCTGCTTGCTGCGCTCGACATGCTGAAGTTGCTTTCTAACGACGGGCGGCGGGGGCTGCCCACTCGGTTTCCAGTCGGCCATCTGCGGGAGCAGACGCGCAAGCTGATCTCTCGGCAGGACAAACCTGACCGCCGTCTCTACGAGATCGCAACCTTAGCCGTATTGCGAGACCGATTACGTTCCGCGGACGTCTGGGTAGAAGGTAGTAAATCATATCGGCCCATGGATGAACTCCTAATGCCAATGCCAGCATTTAGAACACTTAAGGAAGACGGTGACCTTGGACTTGGCGTCCAGAGCGATGGCGCTGCCTACCTTTCTGAGGCGGCCCAAGCTCTCGACTTCAATCTCCAGCAGCTCGCCTATCGTGCCCGAAACGGAAAACTTGACGGTGTCCGCCTAGAACACGGCAAGTTGCTCGTCACACCTCTCTCGAGCGAAATACCCGCAGAGGCAGAAGAATTGAATTGGGAATTGAGCGGTATGTATCCACTCGTCGAAGTTCCGGATTTACTCAAAGAGGTTCATGAATGGACCAGGTTTGCCGATCAATTTACGCATGTGCGCACCGGCGATCCTCCGCGTAATAGTTCAGCGATGTTGGCCGGCGTTCTCGCCGATGGCACCAATCTCGGGCCCAAACGGATGGCGATAGCGTCGAAGGGAATCAGCGCTCATCAGATCAGCTGGATGCGGATGTTTCATGCGCGTGCTGAAACGTATCGAACAGCCCAGGCCTGTATTTCCGATGCCCATTCCCGCCATCCCCACGCTCAGCTATGGGGTAATGGTGCGACGGCATCGTCTGATGGCCAATTCTTCCGAGCGAGTGACCGTGCCGCCAAGCGCGCCGATATTAACCTGCACTATGGTAGCGAGCCCGGCATCAAGTTCTACAGCCATCTCTCCGACCAGTATGGTTATTTCAGCATCCTGCCGATCAGTCCAACTGAAAGCGAGGCAGCCTATGTACTCGACGGCCTGTTCGATCATGAGACGGCACTCGAGATTAAAGAGCATTTTACCGATACCGGTGGTGCCAGCGACAACGTCTTTGCGTTGTTCGCCCTGCTCGATAAACGGTTCTCGCCTCGACTGCGCAATCTTAACGATCGGAAATTCCATACGTTTGAGAAACCGGACATCTATTCAGGACTGGAGGGCCATATTGGTGCGCCAATTAACGGCGATCTGATTCTGGCCCATTGGGACGATCTACTGCATTTGGCCGCTTCGATTAAAATGAAGATGTTTGCTCCCTCGGCAATTCTGAAAAAACTAGCGGCCTCGCCCAACCCGAGCCAGCTCGCGAAGGCACTGCGAGAGCTGGGGCGGCTTGAGCGGTCGCTATTCATGATTGAATGGTATTCCGGCCCGGCGTTACGGCGGCGTTGTCAAGCGGGATTGAACAAGGGTGAGGCTGCCCACAAACTCAAGCGGGCCGTCTTTTTCCACGAGCGTGGTGAAATTCGTGACCGTTCGTTTGAAAGTCAGGCGTTTCGGGCGTCCGGCCTCAATCTCGTCGTCAGCGCAATCGTCCACTGGAACACCATTTATCTCAGCCGAGCTGTGCAGCACCTCCGTCAGAAACGCCGCATCATTCCGAATGATATGCTCAAGCATGTTTCACCGTTGAGTTGGGAACATATCAATTTGACAGGTATCTATACATGGGACGAGCCGCCAAGCTTCGCGGATAGTGGTTTCAGGCCGCTGAGAACTTCAACCGCTATAGCGCGGGCAGCCTGAAGTTCGTTGTTTGTTCACGGCTAGCGTATGATTTTGAGCAGTTCTTGCTCTAACCCCAACAATCGCATTGCGTGGCATGGACGCGGCTGGAATGTCGATCCGCGATAATATTTCGCTGTCTACAGGGCGGCCTTTCAAATCCGGCGCGCGCGAGATTGTCGTTGGTGATCGCTTTGCCCGTGAGTTGGGATTACATACGGGTGATACGGTTCGGCTCGGGACGGTCAACTGGACCGTTGTCGGGCAATTCTCCGCGCAAGGCAGCGCCTTCGAATCCGAAATATGGGCCGATCTCGATGCAATTCGTTCAGCGTTTGATCGTCAGGGACAGGTCCAAAGCCTACGACTACGCTTGTTTAGCCCGACATCGCTTCCAGCTCTTCAAAACGAACTCGCAACAATAACCACAACGCCGCTGATCGCTGTTTCGGAAACTGATCTTTATGCGGCACAATCGGGCCGAACAGCCAGCCTGATACGGCTGTTCGGCTGGCCTCTTGCAATCTTGATGGCAATCGGCGCTACAGCAGGTGCGTTGAACACCATGATGAATTCCGTTTCTGATCGTAAGGTGGAAATCGCAACCTTTAGAGCCTTGGGTTTTACGCGTTTCTCGACATTCATCGGAACTTGGATTGAGGCAGTTCTTCTTGCTGCAATCGGTGCGATAAGCGGACTGGCAATGTCATGGCTGGTCTTCAATGGATGGCAAGCCAGCACGATCGGCGCGAATGACGCTGGGGTGGCATTTCAGTTAGCGGTTACTAGCGACGTCATGCTCGTCGCGGGAGCACTCGGGCTTACAATCGGCGTCATAGGTGGGGCATTACCAGCGATCACTGCCACAAGGCTTCCTATAGCAACGGCTCTAAGGTCGAACAGATAGTTTTTCATTACCCGACACGGTTCAGCGAGATGGGATCTGATGTGCTCTCGAAGGAGAGCTAATGCATAATTCCTCAAATCGGAATCGATTTCAGTAATTATGCAGCAGATTTAAAGTGTTACAGCACCGTGCGTTTATAAAACGCACGGTGCTGTAACACCCGACTCAGCAAGCGGGGCGACCCAGATGGACGCAATCAATGGGCTGGGCGAGGACGAAGCTTAAAATTTACGCGCGGTTATTCGCGAAAAAATGCATATAACCGCACGCTTTGTCATCAAATAAATGCGTCCGATAATCTTGCATTATCGGACATTTTTGTCATTATAATGAAATGGCCCAGCTCATCGAGCAGAACAGCGACATTCCCCTCCAGGAGAGCCCTGCGCCGTCGCTCGGCACGGCGGCTGGGGGTGATGT
>WPHV01000027.1 GCA_009744235.1 Gillisella vitis | reverse complement strand
CTTCGTAGCGACCAACAAATCCATCATCTGCCATGCAAATCTCCAGATAAAACTGGAAACCTTCTCGCATACGCAGCAAGCCTCAAAATACACCCAATCCAATGGGGCGGAGACCGCGCTTACGATAAATTTGCCGCACGGGCCTCATAGGATTGCGTCCTGCAGGATGCAAAAATGTGAATATTCCCTGGAGCTGATGAAAAAGAGGACTGCAATCACCACGTTTGTGATTGAAAACACATAGTCCCCAGCAGCACCGGGCTTGCTCTCCGCGTCGTTGATCGCCGCTCGGTCGTTCTGGATTTGCGTAGCCATATCGATATCCTCGCTGTCTCCGGCTCATGGGAACCAAGGGATAGACTCGACGAGCGCCGCTGCATGTGAATCAGATGGCTGGCGAAGCACTTCGGCCGTTGCCCCTGACCGCACGATTTGGCCGTTGTCCAGAACGGCAGTGCGACCGGCAATGGCGCTGACAATGTTCAAGTCATGGGTGATGAAGAGGCATGCGATGCCTTCGTCCGCCTGCAGGCGCATGAGAAGTCCGAGTACCTCGCGGGCCACCAGTGCATCCAGCGACGACGTCGGCTCGTCGCAAACAAGCATCAGAGGACGGGCGGCAAGCGCTCGCGCGATAGCGACGCGCTGTTTCTGTCCGCCAGATAGCTCAGCTGGGAAGCGCTCCGCCATATCGCGGCCAAGCTCCACCTGGTCGAGCATCTCCTCGACGCGACGATCGCGCTCCCGGCCGCGCAGACCCTCGTAGAGGGCAAAGGGTCGACCAATGATTTCTCCTACGCGGTGCCTCGGGTTAAGCGCGGTGTCGGGCGTCTGGTGAATGGTCTGGATGGACCTGCGGCTAGCAAGCGGACGGTCATGGATAGAGGCGGCGAGGGGTTTTCCTTCGAACAAGATCTGGCCGGAGGTTGGAAGGAGCAGCCCGTTTACGATCCGACCGAGCGTCGACTTCCCTGATCCCGATTTCCCGACGAGCGCAAGCGTTTCTCCCCGGCAGACACTGAGCGAAACGTCATTTACTACGGGCCGGTTTCTATCGTAGCCGGCGGTGACGCTCCCCATTTCCAGAACCGGCTCGCTGGTCTCGGGGGGCGCGGCAAAACTGAGAGTACCTGCTGAGAGTAAAGCCTGGGTGTAAGGGTCAGCCGGGTTGCGGATGAGGGTCGTCACCGGGCCTTCCTCGATACTTCGTCCTCGGCGAAGGACGAGCACGCTGTCGGCGATCTGTGCGACGAGCGGCAGGTCATGACTGATATAGATAGCCGCCGTCGACTCCAAGGCGATTGCCTTGCGGATCGCGCTCAGTACCTCTCGTTGCGTCGTGACGTCGAGGGCGGTGGTCGGTTCGTCGAATATGACAAGGTCGGGCTTCGCGCAAAGCGCCATTGCAGTCATGGCACGCTGCAACTGCCCCCCCGAGACTTCGTGGGGAAACCGGACCGCAATTGCCTTTGCATCGAGGCCGAGCACATCGAGCAGGGCAATGGCGCGGTCGGTCGCTGCCGCCTTGCTGAAACGGCCGCTACGCAGGCTCGATTCTATGATCTGGTCGATTAGCCGAAAGGCTGGGTTGAACGACGCCGCGGCCGACTGTGCAACATAGGCGATCCGCTGGCCGCGTAGCGCCCGGCACTGCGACTCAGGCAGGCGGAACAGGTCGATCCCGTCGAATTGTACCGATCCACCGATGCGTTCGGTTCCGGGTCTCACATATCCGAGAGCGGCAAGGCCGATGGTGGACTTTCCCGCGCCGGATTCGCCGATCAGGGCAAGAACGCTGCCGCGTTCGATGCGGAGCGAGACATCGTCCACGATCAACGACGATCCTGGGCTGCCGGTGGGGCGAATGGTGAGATTACGAATGTCGAGAAGGGTGGGGCTCATCTTTTCGGCCCACCATCGCGCCCGGCCGAGACCCAATCCACCACTGAGCTGACGGCAATGGCGAGCACTGCGATTGCCGCTCCCGGTACAAGGGCTGCCGTGACCCCGAACAGCAGCCCGTCCTTGTTCTCTTTGATCAGGCTTCCCCAGTCGGTTACCGGCGGTTGGACGCCCAGCCCCAAAAAGGACAGGGTGGACAGGAAGAGAACTGAGAAGACGAAGCGCAGGCCAAGCTCGGCCAGAAGTGGCGCCATGCCGTTGGGAAGGATCTCGCGCAGAATGATCCAGCTCGTTTTCTCGCCACGTAGATACGCTGCCTCGACATAGTCGAGAGCCGCTGTATCAGCCGCGATCAACCGTGCCAGGCGAAAGAAACGGGTCGCCTCCACGAGCGCTATGATCGCCACGATGAAGAAAACCGAACGCGGCAGGATGGTGAGAAGCACCATTGCCAGAATGAGTGTCGGCATCGCCATAACGAGATCGACGAATCGCGACAGCACCATGTCAAGCCAGCCCTTGCGCAGCCCCGCCAGAAGGCCGAAGCCGGTACCCGCCACAAAGGCGATGAGGACGGCGGCAGCTGCAGTCAGTACGGTGACGCGAGCGCCCCAGATGAAGCGTGACAAGAGGTCTCGGCCGATCATGTCAGTGCCGAACAGATGGGACGCGGACGGTGGCTCCCAGCCGGGTCCAACGATCTCGTTCACGCCGTGGGGCGCGATGAAGGGCGCGGTGAGGGTAACGAGGAGGCAAACCCCAATCGTCAGGAGTGACAGGATGACGGAAAGTGGAAGTTTGACGGCGCTCACGATTGAAACCCCAGACGGGGATTGGCGAGCACGGAGAGGACATCCGCGCAGAGATTGAGCCCGATATAGACACTGGCGAACAAAAGTGCGGTCGCCTGGACAACGGGCACGTCGCGATTGACGACGCTGTCGACCATGAACTGGCCCATGCCGGGATAGACAAATATGACCTCCACCACGACGACACCGGCGACGAGATACGCAAGATTGACCAGCACGACGTTGATGATTGGCGAAAGAGCGTTCGGTAACGCGTGGCGCCAGACCACCGTGCCGTGCGGCACCCCCTTCAGCACCGCCATTTCGATGAAGGGCTTCTCGAGAACATCCAGCACCGAGGCGCGCACCATTGCGGCGATATGGCCGGTGACAACGAGGACGAGCGTTAGGCTGGGCAGCGTAATCGCGGCGATACGGTTGCCAAGGCCCATGTTCGCGAACACCGTGCTGCTGCTCGCGAACCATCCGAGCGAGATCGAAAGCACATAGATAAGCAGGTATCCGATGAAAAATTCCGGGAGCGCCACGAAGGCGCGCGTCAGGAGCGAGATCGTCCTGTCGATGATGCTGCCACGATATCGAGCAGCCAGAAGTCCGAGGAGCACGGCGAGGGGCACGGACATGAAGGCTGCGGTCCCGGCGAGGAATAGCGTATTGCCCAGTCTTGCGGCGATGCTTGCGGCGACGCTCCTCCCGTTGAGGAGGCTTGTGCCGAGATCGCCGTGAACGAATGCGTTCAGCCAGGAGAGATAGCGGATGGGAAGAGGCTGATCGAGGCCAAGCCTTTGGCGTAGTTCTGCGACCGCTGCAGGCGTGGCCGAGCGTCCAAGAAGTGCGGTTGCCGCATCGCCAGGCAGAAGCTCGCTGCCGACGAACACCAGGCTCGACAGCACAAGCAACAGGCCGATCCCTGCGGCGAGGCGCCGCAAGATATAGGCGGCGAGCCCGCGTCGCCTTCTGTTTGTCTGCTCGGTCGCCAAGGCGTCGTTGGGCTCGGCAATGGTCATCAATCTGTCTCCATGAGGGGAGCCGGCAGGAAAGTCAGCCTGCCCGGAAGCTCTTGCCTATTCGTCGAACCAGACCTTTTCGGTGGTGCGCGGCCCGATCTGACCTGGGATTGCCTTGAACCCCTGGAGGTTGGAGACGGAGGCGCTGATCTGTGCGGCATAGGCCGGGATGACCGAGCTGTTTTCCTCGACGATCAGCACCTGGGCATCGTGGTAGAGCTTCTTGCGCTTGTCCTCATCAAGTTCGCCGCGGGCCGCAAGAACCAACTCGTCAAAAGCGCTGCTCTTCCAGCCGGACTCATTCCATGGGGCGTCAGACAGATAGATCAGCGACAGCATAGCGTCCGCGGTCGGCCGCGCGGCCCAGCCGGAAGCGACGAAGGGATGCTTCAGCCACACATCATTCCAGTAGCCGTCGGCTGGTACGCGATTGACCTCGAAAGGGATGCCGGCCTTTTCAGCCGACTGCTGGTAGAGCTGGGCTGCATCAACAGCGCCGGAGAAAGTCGCACCATCGGCCGCCGACAGGACGATCTTTCCGTCAAAACCCGCTTTTTTCCAATGGAACGCTGCCTGTTCCGGGTCGTAGGCGTGCTTCGGCACGTCGTTCGTAAAATAGCGATTGGAGGGGAAGATCGGATTGTCGTTTGAGGCCGTCCCGGCTCCATTGAGGATGGAGGATACGATCTGTTCACGGTCGATGGCGTATTTCAAAGCCAGCCTGACGTCGATATTCTTGAAGGGGTCGGCGTCGGCGCGACCGACAAACAGGACGATCGAGGAGTCCGCTTCTGTTTGGAGCGTGATGCCCTGGTGTCCCTTCAGGCGCTGTGCGACGCGGGACTCGACATTGTTCACTACATGCACCGACTTGCTGAGCAGTGCGGCGACACGCGCGGATTTGTCGTTGTAGGCGACAGTCTCAACGGAATCGACGTGTCCGCGTTCCGGATCCCAATAGTTCGGATTGCGCTTGGCCAGTGTGCGTACGCCGGGCTGGAAGTCCTCCAGAATGAAGGCTCCAGTACCTATGCCCTTGTCGAAATTCTCACCATCCGGCGTAATGCCGAAATGTACGTCTCCCAACAGATAGGGGAAGTCGGCGTTCGCGCCGTTGAGCTTGAAGGTGACTTCATTCGGTGCTGACTTTACGATGTCGGTTACGCTCAAAAGATAGCCTTTGCCAGCCGATTCCGATTTCTCGCCGCGGTGATGATTGAGCGAATAGATGACGTCCTCTGGCGTCAGTTCCTTGCCGTTGTGGAACTGCACGCCCTTGCGAAGCCGGAAGATCCATTCGCTACCGCCCTTCGCAGGCTCCCAGCTTTCGGCGAGACCAGCGCGCAAGCTGGAATCGTCGTTGAGGTCGGTCAACGTGTTGAAAAGCTGGAGGCCCACATTATAGGTATAGGCTTCGAAATAGTAGGCCGGGTCGAGGCGGTCGGAGGTCGAGGCGTTGTCGATCCCGAGGATCAGGTGGCCGCCTTTCTTCGGCCCGGCGGCGCGCGCCATGCCGGGAAGGAGCAATGTGCTGGCAGCGACGGCGGCGCTTGCCTTGAGAAAACGGCGGCGGCCCAGTTCCAGAGGGGCGCTAAGATGCGGGTGCTGTGTCATGATCGGCTCTCGAAGAGGGGGGTGAAGGTCAGGCGGCGACTGGCCGCGGATCGAAGGTTTGACGGAGTTCTGCGATATGTTCCGGGCCAATGCCGCAGCAGCCGCCGACGATCGTGGCGCCGGCCTCGACCCAGCGACGAGCAAACAGCAGGTAGCCGGGAGGATCGAGATCGTCGCGGAGACCGCTCAAGCCAGCATTGGCAGGCAATGTCGCGTCTGGTTCCGGTTTCGGCACGAAGGCGTTGGCATAGACGCCGATCGGCGTTGAGTAGCCGCTAGTATTGAGTGCCCTGCGCGCAGCTCTGATTGCTGCCTCCATGATTTCCGCCTGGCTGCAGTTGAACAGCAGCGCGCCGGCGCCAAGTTCCACTGCCTTTACCGCCGCATCGGCCACGGCTTCGCCAGATCGAAGCGTCGGTAGACTGCGCCCGGAAATTACATCCTCGACCCCCTTGCCATCCTCAAGGGTGAACGAGAGCCAGAGCGGACGGGTGTCGTTGCCCAGAACCGCGCGGATTGTTTCGACCTCGCGGAGTGAACCCTGGGTCTCCGCCAGCCAGAAATCCACGTAAGGGCCTAGCCCCTGGACGAGGACGCTGAGAATCTCTGGAGCCTTGCCCGGATCGAACAGATCGGGACGATAGGAGCCAAAGACCGGGGGCAGCGATCCGGCTACACGAACGTGGCCGCCAGACTTCGCGGCTGCTGCGCGAGCGAGCTTTCCAGAGAGGCTTACAAGCGCAAGGCCATCTTCGGCGAAGCGTTTGTCCCCGACGTGGAAGGGCACCACGGCATAGCTGTTCGTGGTAATGACATCCGCGCCTGCTGCGACGAAAGCGTCATGCGCCTTTTCGACGAACTCCGGGGCTTCAATCAGCGCAAGCGCGGACCATTCGGGCTGTCGAAACGGCGCGCCGCTGCGCAGCAATTCGCGACCCATACCCCCGTCTAGAATAGTGACTTTTGATGACATACAGGCGCCTTTCATGAGTTCATAATTGTAAGCTGCGTCGTTTCGCAATGGCGCTATATGACCTTGTGCCTTCAATAAAGAAAAGTGCATTTAGCCTATAGATTTGATGTATTTTAGAAAAAGACACCTCATTTAGATTTATGTGTCCAATATTCATTGTATATCCGTAAAATTTTCAGACGTTTATTCTAATTTGCATCGTTGTTATTAGACAAGCAGCAGCATTCGCTTGAAAAAACGGCGGGTCACTGTCCATGTGCAAGAAGAGTTTCTCATTCTCCTGTACAGCAGGGCTGATTTTCTGGACTCAATTGGGCCTATGCCAGCTCGAGCTTTTTCTCACAGCGCAGGAGCATGCCATAGAGGTCGCGAGGCTCGTCTGGATCTGCCAGCAAATCCAGCTCGGTAAACAAGGCGAATTCGGCAATCTTGCCGCGGACATAGCGCAAGGCCGAGAAGTCCTCGATTGCGAAGCCGACGCTATCGAACAAGGTGATCTGCTTATCATTGCTTCGGCCGATCGCATCGCCGGTCATAACCTGCCAAAGCTCAGTAACCGGATGCGACGCAGGAAGCTGCTGAATGTCGCCTTCGATCCAGGTCTGCGGTGGATACTCTATGAAGATGTCCGAGCGCAGTAGGACCTCTTTGCTGATCTCCGTCTTGCCGGGGCAATCGCCACCTACAGCGTTGATATGAACACCTGGTCCGACATGATTGTCAGACACGATTGTTGCGTACTGTTTGTCGGCGGTAACAGTGGTGATGATGTCTGCGCCCTCAACGGCGTCGGCGACCGATTTGCATTCAACGATGTTGAAGCCAAGCCCGGTAAGATTGCGTGTGCATTTCCGCGTCGCCGCTGGATCAATGTCGTAGAGACGCAGTTCCTGGATTCCGAGGAGCGCTCTGAAGGCGCGAGCCTGGAACTCACTCTGGGCACCGTTACCGATGATGGCCATCGTTCGTGAGTTCGGTCGCGCCAGATACTTCGCGGCAAGAGCGGATGTCGCAGCAGTGCGAAGCGCGGTCAGTATCGTCATCTCCGAAAAAAGCAGCGGATAGCCGTTTCCGACATCGGCAAGGACACCAAAAGCGGTGACCGTCTGGCGGCCATCCCGCGTATTTTTCGGATGGCCGTTGACGTACTTGAAGCCGTAGAGCGCACCATCGCTGGTTGGCATCAGCTCGATGACGCCCTCGTTGGAGTGGGAGCCCACCCTGGGGGTCTTGTCAAAAATGGGCCAACGGCGAAAGTCTTCCTCGATCGCCGCCGCCAGTTCAGTGAGAAAGGTATCGATACCCACCTTGAGCACCAGTTTCATCATGTGATCCACACTTACGAACGGAACCACGTTTAGCTTGCGATCGACGGTCATTATTCCTCCGGTCATTCGACGGTAGATTTCAGGCAGCGCGGGTTGGTCTATCCATGACCCGCTTGCCCATGAGACTTGCAACGAGATCTACGATGAGCCTTGCGGTCTTCCCGCGCTCATCGAGAAAGGGGTTCAATTCGACGAGATCCAGGCTGGTGACGAGACCGCTGTCGTGAAGCATTTCCATGATCAGGTGCGCTTCGCGGAACGTCGCGCCGCCGGGGACAGTCGTTCCAACGGCGGGTGCAATTTCCGGATCGAGAAAGTCGACGTCGAAGCTGACATGCAACATCCCGTTCGCGGCGCGGACGCGATCGAGGAACGTTCGAGTCACGCTGGCGACCCCGTGTTCATCGATGGCACGCATGTCATGCACGGTTATCGACGAGGACCGCAGCGCGTCCCGCTCTGCGGGATCAACGCTCCTGATGCCGATCATGCATAGGTTTTCGGTCGGGACGGCGTGGTTCAGCGCTGGATAGAAACCCTCGAATCCACGCCGGCCAGTATAGTAGGCCACAGGCGTGCCATGCAGGTTTCCGCTGACGGTGGTTTCCAGCGTATGGAAATCGGTGTGGGCGTCAAGCCAGAGAACAAAGAGTTGGCGACCGTTCTCCGAGGCGCGCCGTGCAATTCCCGGGATCGTTCCTGCGGAGATCGTGTGATCGCCGCCAAGAAAGATCGGCACACTGTTATTGCTGTGCTCGTAAGCTGCCGCCGAAAGCAGCTTGATCCATGCCACCGTTTCACCGAGGTGATGGACGGAAGCGTTGGCATGGGCGATCGCCGGAAAAGACTTCGGACCCAGATTGCCGACGTCCCGAACCCTGTGCCCCAATTCTTCAAGCGCGCCGGCAAGACCGGCGATCCTGAACGCGCTCGGACCCATCTCACAACCGAGATGTCCTGCCCCAATTTGCAGCGGTGCTCCGATCAGTATGCATTCCATAACAATCTCCAGCAACGACTGCGATCTTGCAGCCGCCTCCAAGGCTTCGCCAGGTTCAGTAGTGAGCGGTCGCGATGAGCTCGATAAGCGCCGTGTCGCCGAGATCAGCGACGCCGATGGTCGCGCGGGCGGGCAACTCCTCCGGCGCAAACCATTCCTTCCACACCGCATCCATTTGCGGCTTCACGTTCATGTCAGTGATAAAGATCGTGGCGGAGAGCAGGTTTGCGCGTTCTGAGCCTGCCTCTTTGAGATATGCATCGAGCTTGGTCAGGACCTGACGGGTCTGCCCTTCCATGTCGAGGCTTTCATCGTCAGCGACGATCCCGCCGATGTAGGCGATGCCGTTGTGCTTGACGACGCGATGCAATGTCGGCATCCGGATAAGTCGCTCTGTCATGAGAAATGTCCTGCTTCGTTGGTGTCGTGATCGACAGGATCCCTGCCGGTTACCGCCTTCAGCGCGTGGGGCGTGTGCGGGAGATGTGCAAGTTCAGCAAGCCGAACGGGTTTGACCGGCGAACGGAGGCGATAGGTTCCCACGTCGCCGGGGCTGACCTTTCTTTCCTCCGCCATGATTTCCGTAACGGTCGCGGCACAAAGACGGCCCTGGCATTGGCCCATTCCGCAGCGAACAAATGTTTTCAACTGGTTCGGACCGGGCGGCCCAAGCGCAATGGCCTCCCGCAGCTTGCGCACTGTGATTTCTTCACAGCGGCAGACGATCGTTTCGGGGTCCGCCGGTGCGAGGAAGCCCGAATGGGGTGTGTAGAGAGCATCCAGAAACGCCCTTCCGCGCAGGAAGCGGCGGGCTTTCTTGTGCAGAGATTTGATCTGCGTAGGCACTGCCGTCGTACTGCCAAGCCCCAAGTCAGAAAGTGCCGCAAGTGCAACTATGCGTCCGCTGACCTCCGCGGCTTGAGCACCTGCGATCCCGGCTCCGTCGCCGGCGACATAAATGCCTGCCTTGGTGGTCCGACCTTCATGATCTGCGACAGGCTCGAACGCACGCTGTTCGTCATTCCATTTCAACTCACAGTCTGCTGCATTGGTCAGGCTCGTCGACGGAATCACCCCCTGGTGCAAGAGCACCGAGCTGGCAGGGAGGACTTGTTCGTTACCCGTCGTGATGAAGCGCACGCCGTCAGCGCGCTCAATGCCGGTAATCGCGATGGATCTGACGCCGGAAACCACGCGTGCATGACGTTTTACCTTCGCCAGCAAGCCGATGCCTTTCAACACGTAAGGTGAAAGCATGAATTCGGGCATGTGTCGGAGCACGCCGACCCGGAAGGGAGATTGAGCAGTATCGAGCACGGTGAGATCGGATACGCCTGCATCGACGAGCTGGCTTGCGAGCAGATAGAGAAGTGGTCCGCAGCCGGCCATGACAACAGGTCCCGATGGCATCGCTCCGGCCGCCTTTAGCGCGATCTGAGCAGCGCCCGCGGTCATCACACCTGGCAAGGTCCAGCCGGGCACCGGCATGGGACGCTCCTGCGCGCCGGTGGCAAGAACAATGGCCTCAGCTTCAATCATCCGAGCCGAGCCGGCTATGGTTATGCCGACAACATTACACGTCTGACCAGCCGTCTGGTCCCGGCTCTCCAGGCTCCAGACCGTGGCGCGCGGCGCATAATCGATGTTGCTGAGACCGAACGCTTCTGCGAGCGGCTTTCCCTTCCAATAGTCAGTGCCGAGGTAGGTTTTTCTGTCGGGACTGTTTCTTGTGATCTCACGGTAGATCTGTCCGCCCGGACGGGGGTTCTCGTCGAGTACAGCAACGCGAGCGCCAGCCGCAGATGCTTCAACAGCGGCAGCCATACCTGCAGGTCCAGCGCCGATGACGATAAGATCGTAAAAATCCAGAAGGTCCGATGCTGTTGAAACTTCGCGAAGGCTCATTGGACTATCCCCTCTTGGCTTGCCGCGAGCTTCGGGAATGTGGGTGCGCCCCTCTGGCTCAAAACGGTCATCCCGTCTTCGACTTCGGTCAGACAAGCTTGACGATTCTGCACGCCATCCACGGTGACCAGACACTCGAAGCAAACGCCCATCAGGCAGTAGGGCGCTCGTGGGCTCTTGCTAACGACGGATTGCCGAACATGGTCGATCCCAGCGGCCAGCAAAGCGGTGGCGAGCATATCCCCCTCCTCGGCCTGAATGACCACGCCGTCGAAGGTGAATTGTACGGGTTGTTCTATCCTATGCAGCCTGTTGAGCATGGAACCTCCGGGCGGAAAAGGCTGACAGATCGTCTTCAAGCTTACCCGCGGCAATCTGCGGTGCCACGATCAGTGCGTGATTGGCAGCCAAGGTTACGCCAGAATGGCAGGCGACGAGGAATGCACCCGGGTGGCGCTCGGAATGATCGTAAATGGGTATTCCATCCGCCGTTTTGACCCTGAAACCCGTCCAGCTGCGCAGGACGTTCAGATCAGAAAGGGCGGGGAAAATTCTTAAGGCCCGGCTGGCCAGCACGGCGCTGATTTCGGATGACGATGAGATTTTGGCGCTGTCGGTCTCTTCGCTATCGCCGATCATGATACCACCTTCGTCGGCCTGCCGCATTCCGGCAGAGAGGCACGGCAGGGCGGTCTGGCTCTTTTCCGTGACGAGGATCTGGCCCTTGCTACGCTTGAGCGGGCAAGACAGCCCGACCATTGGCGCAAGCCTCTCGTTTTCCAAGCCGGCGGCGAGAACGACCCGGCGTGAAAATAGGGAAAACCCACCACCCTTGAGAACGAAGCCTTCAGTCGTTGGTTCTATGGTTTGAACATGATGATTTGGACGATAAGTCGCCCCTTTCTTTTCCATCGCTGCGTGAAGCGCGTGGAAGAGGCGAAGCGCATTCACGTGCCCGTCCGCGGCACAATAGATCGAGCCTAGAACTTCCGCGCCGATACCCGGCACGCGGTCAAGCGTCTGCTGGCGATTCAAAACTTCAAATTGCGGAGCTCGCCCGTTTGTTTCGAGCGCAATGCTTTCCATATCCTCGCGATTGACCTCGAGTTCCTCTTCAGAGAGTGCGAAGGTATATGCTCCGTCCTGTTGAAGACCGACGTCGATGCCGCTGTCGTCGAACAGGGCTTTTGCCATCGTCGGCCATCTCTTGGCGGACGCATCTGACCAAAGAGCGTAATGGGGCGCATGCAGCCCTTTACCCTGCACCCAGACCAGCGCGAAATTGGCGCGCGATGCTCGCAGATCCAGATCCGCGCCATCGAGGACGAGTGGTTTCGTTCCTGAGCGTGCTAGACCCCAGGCAATGGAGGCGCCAACCAGGCCGCCCCCGATAATGGTCATATCAACTTCGTACATCGTATCTCGGCGTTCTTGTTTATTCGCAGCACCGGGATACGGCGCGAACGCCGTATCCCCTGGAAGCGACCGATCAATGGGGGGTGACGTCCACTTTGAACCACTTGAACGAGAGCGTCTTGATGGTGCCGTCGTCGCTTGCCGCCTTGATGGCTGCGTCAAAATCGGCCTTGAGTGCGGTGTCTTCCTTGCGAAGGCCAACAGCGACCACGCCGAACTCGCCACCGGAGAAAAGCGGCCCGATGAGCTTCGCGCCCTTCATTTCCGGCTTTTCGATTGCAGCGGCGAGTACGGTTGCGTTTGCCAGAACAGCATCCAGGCGACCGCTGGTCAGGTCGAGGTTGTGCTCCTCGACGGACTTGTATTCCTTGATATCCACGGAACCCTTGAAGTACTTGTCCAGGAATGTTGATGCTGTGGTCGATCCCTGCACGCCGACCGACGTGCCGTTCAGGAAGCTCGATATATCGGCAATGGCCTTTTTGGCGGCATCTGCCTGGCTGTCGAGCGAATAGGTTTCGCCCGTACCTGGCATGTCCGCCAGCTTGCTGTCACCCATGACGGCAAAACCGTTGATGCCTGCTGCGTACGGAGTCGAGAAGCCGATCACTTCCTGCCGTTTTGGGGTGATGCTCATGGCGGCCATGATCGCATCGTACTTTTTACCGGTCAGCGACGGGATAATGCCATCCCAGTTCTGCGCGACGATCTGGCATTTCGCCTTCATCTTCTCGCACAGGGCGTTGGCGAGATCGATCTCGAAGCCGTCGAGCTTGCCGCCTGGTCCCGAAAAGTTCCAGGGCGCATACCCGCCCTCGGTCGCGATTGTAATCGACTTTTCCTGGGCTGCTGCCTGACCGGCAACAAGGAGAAGCGCTGCGCACAGAATAGTTTTGAGTTTCATAAGTTCACCTCTGTTCATTTGTTTCCTGGACACGCGAGCCGTGACGAATTGATCGTCAGTGGGATGTACCGCCGTCGCGCCGCAGGAATTGCCGGAAGCGATCCGTGCGGGGGTGGGCGAACATTTCGGACGAAAGGCCTTCTTCGGCGATGACACCTTGGTGCAAGAAGACTGTGCGCGATGAAACATCGCGGGCAAAATCCATTTCGTGAGTGACGATCAGCATGGTTCGGCCCTCGGCCGCCAGATCACGCATAACCTTTAGAACTTCACCGACGAGTTCCGGATCAAGAGCCGACGTGGGCTCATCAAACAGCATGACATCCGGTCGCATCGCCAGGGCACGGGCAATTGCTGCACGTTGCTGCTGGCCGCCGGACAGCTCGGATGGGTAGGCATCGCGCTTGGAGCCAATACCAACGCGCTCAAGCAATGCCTCAGCCTCATCGCGGCACGACTTCCGGTCACGGCCCTGAACATGCAAGGGCGCTTCCATAACATTCTGGAGTATCGTCAGGTGTGACCAGAGATTGAAGCCCTGGAAGACCATTGCGGCCCGCTCCCGGAGCCTGTTGACCTGCTTGATATCCTTTGGACGAGCGGGCCGGCCGGCTCGATGCTCCAGGGCAATCTCTTCGCCCATGATCGCAACGCTTCCGGCATTCGGGACTTCGAGCATATTGACGCATCGCAGAAGCGTCGACTTGCCAGAGCCCGACGAGCCGAGGATCGAGATCACTTCTCCCTCGTTGGCCGTCAGCGATACACCGTGGAGGACCTCCAGGTTACCGAAGTTTTTCCTGATGTCTTTCAGCTGAACAGCTGGGCGAGCAAGGTTAGGCATGGAGTTCGCCTTTTCGATCGACGGGATCGGACGTGCGTCTCCCTTTGCGTCGCTCGGGCCACAAAGCCCATTCGAGCAACGTGAAGAGACGCGCGACGATGAAGTTGAGGATGAGGTAGATTGCGCCGGCACAGGCAAAAACCTCGACGGTGCGATAGCTTTCCGAGATCAGCTTCGCGGCAATTCCGGTGATTTCCATGATGGTGATGGTCGACGCGAGAGACGTCGACTTGACCATCAAGATCACTTCATTGCTGTAGCCTGGCAGCATCTGGCGTATCGCCTGCGGGACGACGATCCGCCGGAACAGTTTTACCCTGCCCATACCGCAGGCTTTGGCGGCTTCAATTTGACCTGCGGGCACGGAGAGCAGTCCGCCTCGCATGATTTCGGCACTGTAAGCAGCCGTATTCAATGCAAGCGCCGCCATCGCGCACCAGTAGGCATCGCGCAGGAATGGCCAGATAAAACTATGCCGAAGCTCCGGAAACTGGCTGAGGCCATAGTAGATTATGTAGATCTGGACGAGGAGCGGCGTGCCACGAAACGCGAAAATGTAGAACCGCGCTGGCAGATCAAGCCACCAGCGGCGCGACACACGCATCAGAGCCAATCCGAAAGCAAGGACCGTACCTGCCGCAACCGAAAAAACCGCGAGCTTGAGCGCGAGCGGAATACCGGCCAGCAAAGCAACGAAGGTCTGCCAGAGGAATGCGGGATCGAACGGCATCACACGCCCCTCCGCAATCCGCGCATTGAGCGCGCCTCAGCCAGGCGGAAAGCCTGTCCGGAGACAAAAGTAATAGACAGATAGAGTGCCGCGGCAGTGAGATAGAAGCTGAACGGCTGGCGCGTCGACCCCGAACCGACCTGCGCCTGGCGCATCAGTTCGACAAGGCCGATCACCGAGATAAGGGCGGATTCCTTGAGGACCAGCTGCCAGACGTTGCCGACGCCGGGCAGGGCATAGCGCGCCGCTTGGGGAAGAACGATCCGGCGGAACAACAGGAAAGAACCCATGCCGTACGCTCGACCTGCCTCGACCTCTCCCTTGTTGAGCGCCAGAACCGCGCCGCGCAGCACCTGGGTTTGATAAGCCCCGGAAACAACGCCGATCGCAAGCGCGCCGATCAGAAACGTCGGAGCCCCAACGAAACCGCTACTTCCGAAAAGTGAGGCAACACCGGTAATGACGGAGCTCGATCCGAAGTAAAACAGATAGATGATAAGCAAGTCCGGAATGCCACGAAGCGCTGTCGTGTAAGCGGATGCCGTTGCCTGAAGTGCGCGCGAGCTTGAAAAGCTTGCGGCGGCACCAAGGCAGCCGAAGACAAGGCCGATTGCGAAGCCGCTGAATGCCACGGCGACCGTCATCCCGGTCGCTTTGAGCATATCATAGCCCCAGCCATCAGGGCCGAAGCCCATGAGTTGAAAATAATCCATATCGTTCCCTGCGCGCGACCGATTAGCCGCACGTCTGACCCCGGTTGGTCCGGAAGAGTTGTCATTTATGAGTTCAGGTTTACATTCGACCCGCATTAGGTCAAATTCATAATGGATAGGCGAGAATAAGCAGATGTTATGGTGAGGCTATGAACCTAAGGCAGGTTGAGGCATTTCGGGCCGTCATGTTGACTGGGCAGATGACAGCGGCAGCAGAGCTGATGTTGGTGACCCAGCCAGCCGTCAGCCGGCTTATCAAGGACTTCGAGCATGCAACCGGGCTTCATTTGTTCGAAAGGCGCGGAAACCACATAATTCCCACACAGGAGGCGACGACCCTCTGGAAAGAGGTCGACAGGGCATTCGTCGGGCTCAATCACATTGCCAACCTTGCGGCCGATATCGGCAGACAGGCGGCCGGCACCCTTCGCATAGCTGCGATGCCTGCTCTGGCGAACGGCCTTCTGCCACGGTTTCTCGCTCAGTTCCTGCATGACAAACCAAACCTGCAAGCGTCATTGACAGGCCTTCCTTCCACCATGGTCATGGAGGCTGTCGCTTCCGGCCGGGCCGACATTGGCTATGCCGACGGCCCTTCGGATCGTCCCGGCTTTCTTCTGGAAACCCGTTCGCTTGCTGCAATCGTTGCTGTTCCGATGGGACACAGGCTCGCCGGTCTCGAGCGGATAACTCCTCCGGACCTGGCTGGCGAACGGATCATAAAGCAGGAAACTGGCACACTCTTCGCCATGCGAGTTGACGTCGCTCTTGGCGGCATCCAACGGCGACCCTCTCTCGAAGTGAGCCTGTCGCATACGGCACTCAGTCTGGTCCGAGAAGGGGCGGGAATTGCAATAATCGATCCCGCCGCAGCCATCGAGTTCAAAGACAGGATTGTGCTGCGGCCTTTCTCGATTTTCATCGATGCAGGGTTCCTATTGGTACGTTCAAACAACGCAGCACCTTCGACCATAGTGGATCGTTTCGCGACCGAATTCTGGAGCTTCCACGATGACTTGATGTCACAAAACGGTCTGATGTGTTCGGCGTGAATCCCGCAAAGGGGACAAGTGTTCAAATCAGTTTTCTTTTGATCGCGAGCGCGGTGAGATGAGCTTTGCTGCGGACGTCGAAGCGCTTCATGGCCTCGCGAAGCTTGACGCGGACACTATTGTACTTGACCTCTTCCACGTCTGCGATCTCCTCCATCGTCTTGCCGACGGCAATCCATCTCAGATAGGTCGCCTCTTTCGGATCGAGCCATGCGGCATCTTCAGCGGTGGGCGTGATCCGAAGGAAGGAGATGCGGGCATGGAGCTGCCCGACGGCCGCCGCTGCTGCAACCGCATCGATCTCCCGATCAAGCGGGATTGCCGTCCTCTCCGACGCCAGCGTGAACATCGACATCGAACCGTTGG
>WPHV01000026.1 GCA_009744235.1 Gillisella vitis | reverse complement strand
TCGGGAAAACCGCCCTCTACGAAGCTCTCAAGGCCGAAAAAGCAACGACATCCACGGTCAAACCAACCTGAGTTCCGGATACGTTCTTAAAAGTCGGACAGATTCGCCACTTTCGTGTCGTGAAGCCAGAGATGTCCACCCAGAATCTAAACTCGGCGACCATGGGAGGCACCGCGGTCGGCTCCCGTTCAAGAGATAAGGCAGATGAGTTCGCGTTCCAATTTGACATTCCAAGGGCACACGGCTCCCACGACGTCAGGTCTTGACCAAACTTTCCAACGGAATTTCGAGCGTCAGCGATAGGCCTTCACTCGTCCAATCCCTGGAGATCGCGCCGTTCAATCCTTGCAAGGCAGCTTTTTCCAAGGTCGTTCCGAAGCCTGCCCTTGTCGATACTTCGGGCGGTGGCGGAGAGCCTCTCTCGTCCCACCTCAAATGCAGAAGTTCTTCGGCCGCAGTAACATCGATGGTCAGGCGTCCCTCGGATGTCGATAGTGCACCGTACTTGGCGGCATTGGTGGTCAGTTCGTGCAAAAGTAGTGCAAGCGATGTGAGGGCGGTGCCTGTCAATGGCGCGTCCGAACCGGTGATCGTTATGCGAGAACCCTCTGCGTGATCATGCGGCGCCACGATCGCTTTCAGCAGTGCGGTGACCGTGGTCGCGATCTGGCCACCATCGTTGCCTGTCTCAAAGTCGGGTAATGTCAGTTCATGGGCTCGTGCCAGCGCATGCATACGAGACCGAAGATCGGTTTCAAGCTCGGCAACACTGGTGGCAGGCCGGGCACTCAGCGATATCAGCCCGGCAGCCAGGCTGAAGAGATTTTTGATGCGGTGGTTGATCTCGCGGAGCAGGATATCCTTGTGGCCGGCGGCATCTTTCAGCGCTTGGGCATGTTTTACGAGTTCGTCGCGTTGCGCTGCAAGCTGTTGCCGCTGGCGATAGAGCTCAAAAAAAACGTCAACCTTGCTGCGCAGAATATCCGGTTCGATCGGTTTCTGAATGAAATCGACGGCACCTGCCTCGTAACCGCGAAAGCGGCGATGCGCGTCGGTGGTGCCTGCGGTGACGAAGATGATCGGGATGCGTCGGGTTCGCTCATTGCCGCGCATCAACTCCGCAAGCTCGAACCCATTGAGACCCGGCATCTGCACGTCGACGAGCGCCAGAGCGACGTCGTTGTGCAGCAGAATTTCCAAAGCCTGATCGCCCGATTTTGCCTTGAGAATAAGAAGATCATTGCGACGAAGCAGCGCTTCCAGTGACAGGAGGTTTTCCTCAAGGTCATCGACCAGTAGAAACGGCACAGGCTCCATATTCGTCTTAAACCTCTCTTAAATATTCTGCGATCGCGTCGAGCGACAAGACACGGGCACTCGGACACAATTGAATGGCAGCTTCGGGCATTGCGGACGCGAACGCATCCGCTGGATCCTGGACAAGCGCCGCTCCCCCTGCGTCTACTACAGCCTGCAACCCCTTGGCGCCATCGCTGTTGGCGCCCGTGAGCACGATTGCGATCAAGGCCGGCCCGTAAGCGTCCGCGGCGCTCTCAAATAGAACGTCGATCGAGGGGCGGGAGAAGAGGACGGGCTCGTCGCTAGACAGTGCAAGGCTCCTATCGGCTTCAAGCAGTAGATGATAGTCCGGCGGCGCGAAATAGATCGTCCCGCCGGCGAGCGGCTCCTTGTCCTCGGCCTCACGCGCCGAAAGTTGGCACTTCGCCTGGAAAAGCTCGGCCATGACGCTACGTTTGTCCGGCGGAACGTGCACGACAACAATGATCGGTAATCGGAAGTCTCGCGGCAGAACCGGCAAAATCGCCGATAGTGCCTCAAGAGCGCCGGCTGACGCACCGATTACGATCGCTTCGGGATTTACCGACATCATTCACCCCGCCTCTGATAGATTTTCTCCTCTCGCACAAAGTCCGAGAAAGAACCACCTTGGTTCGAAAAGCGGAGACTCTCCTTGGAGCCAAGGCCGAGGAAACCCTTGCGAGCGAGAGAATCCTTGAACAGTCCAAGCGCTCGGTCCTGCAAGGGACGATCGAAGTAGATCATGACATTCCGGCAGGAGATCAGCTGCATCTCGGCAAACACAGCATCGGTGACGAGGCTGTGATCCGAAAACAGGACGTTGCGGCGCAGGGTGCTGTCGAAGACCACGCTGCCATAGGCGGCTTGGTAGTAATCGGACAGAGAGGATTTCCCCCCGGACTTTCGGTGGTTCTCGGTAAAAAGTTGAACCCGCTCCAAAGCATAGATACCTGCCTCGGCCGACTGCAGTGCCTCCTGATTGATATCGGTTGCGTAAAACAGCGTGCGGTCTTCCAGGCCCTCCTCGCGAAACAGGATAACCAGCGAGTACAACTCCTCACCTTCGCTGCATCCGGCAACCCAAACCTTGAGCGAAGGATAGGTTCGCAGATGCGGCACCACCTTCTCCCGGATCGCCTTGAAATAGCTCGGATCGCGAAACATCTCGCTGACCTGGACGGTAAGATACCGTAGGAGCTTCGGCAACATACCGGGATCGTGGAGCAGACTTTCCTGCATTGCCGAAAAGGTCTCGAACCCAAGCTGTTGGCGAGCCTGCTTGAGGCGTCGCTTTATCGAGGCCATCGCGTAGTTGCGGAAGTCGTAGTGGTATTTGAGGAACAAGGCCTCCAGCAGGAGGCGGATCTCGATGTCTTCGATCTTTTCCGGCGCGGGCGTCTCGCTCATTTCGGCATCCACACACGGACGAGCGACAATAGTTTTTCGACATCCAATGGTTTTGCCATATAGTCGTTGGCGCCGGCATCGATGCAACGCTGTTGATCATCGGGCATGGCCTTGGCAGTCAGCGTGATGATTGGCAGCTTCTTCCATGCCGGATTTTTACGAATCTCTCGCGTGGCGGTGAGGCCGTCCATGACGGGCATCATGACGTCCATGAGCACAAGATCGATCGCCGCGCTTGCCGCCGACGATGCGGTCTGGAGAGCATCAAGTGCCTCTTGGCCGTTACGCGCAATCTGAATGACAACACCGCGGGGCTCAAGGATGTTGGTGAGGGCATAGACATTGCGGACGTCATCTTCCACGACGAGAACGCGGCGGCCTTCAAGAAGCGAATCCCTGTTCTGGGCCTTGCGGATCATTTTCTGCTGTTCGTCCGGCAGTTCGGAAATCACCTTGTGAAGGAACAGGCTCACCTCGTCGAGCAGGCGCTCGGGCGACTTTGCTCCCTTGATGATGATCGATTTTGAATAGCGGCGAAGACGTTGTTCGTCGTCGGCCGAAAGGTCGCGTCCAGTGTAGACGATAACGGGTGGAAACGCGTAGGCGCTCTCGCGGCTCAGCGTTTCAAGCAGGGAATAGCCGGAGGCGTCCGGCAAGGATAGATCCAGCACCATGCAGTCGAAGGTCTGCTGCTTGAGCAGTTCCAGGCATTCGGCGGCGGTGCTGGCGGTGACAGTCTCGACATCGCCAGAACTCAGCAACCTTGCAACGGCATCGCGCTGCACCGGGTCGTCCTCGACGATGAGGATCCGATGTACGCCCTGGGACAGCTTGAACTCGAGCTTCTCCAGCACTTCGACCAGTTGCTCGCGCATGACGGGCTTGACGGCGTATCCGACTGCGCCAAGCGACAGAGCGGTCTCCGCATGATCGCTGCCCGAGACAATGTGAATTGGGATATGGCGCGTCTGCACATCGTGCTTGAGCCGGTCGAGGACGGCAAGCCCGGACTGATCCGGTAGACCGACATCGAGGATGATCGCGCTCGGCATATATTCCTTGGCGAGGTTCAAGGCTTCCTCGGCCGTTCCAGCGACCAGAGAGCGGAATCCCATCTCACGAGACAGATCACGGACGATGCCAGCAAATGATGCGTCGTCTTCGATGACCAAAAGCACGCGTTTCGCGTCGGTCAATGTATCACGATCATCCTCGACCTTCGACGCTGGTCTTGGGGTTACCGGTCGGGCCAGTTCCGACGACGGCCGCTCCGACTCAACGGCAGCGCTTGGGGGCGCGTCGCGCGGTGCGACTTTGGCTGGATCGTAGGCTGGCGGAATGGCGAGCGTGAAGGTACTGCCCTCGCCCGGCTGGCTTTCCAGTCCGAGAGAGCCGCCCAGGAGGCGCACGAGCTCACGGGAAATCGACAGTCCCAGACCGGTGCCCCCATACTTTCGACTGATCGTGCCGTCAGCCTGGTGGAACGCCTCGAAAACGCTTCGCTGCTGCTCCTTGGCGATGCCAATGCCAGTGTCTGACACGGAGAAGGCAACCTGACCGTCGGAAACCGATCGGATCGACAGTCTTACCCGGCCGGCTTCCGTGAATTTGATGGCGTTGGAAAGGAGGTTCTTCAGCACCTGTTCGAGGCGCTGCTGATCGGTCTCGATGGTCGCGGGGCAATCGGGGCCAATCTCGACCGAAAAATCAAGCTTCTTGTCGGCTGCCAAGGGTTGAAAGACTTGCCGCAGGTTGCCGGCCAGTTGCTCGACCGTTACCACTTCGGGCCGTATGTCGACATGGCCAGCTTCGATCTTGGACAGATCGAGAATATCGTTGATCAGGTTCAGAAGATCGTTGCCTGAAGACTGGATCGTCTGTGCGAACTTGACCTGCTCGGCGGTGAGATTTTCGTTCGGGTTGTCGGCGAGCAGCTTCGCAAGGATCAGCGAGGAATTGAGCGGCGTGCGCAGTTCGTGCGACATGTTGGCGAGGAAGTCAGACTTGTATCGGCTTGCTTGCTCAAGCTCCCGCGCCTTGAGCTGAACAGAAGCGTTTGACCGTTCAAGATCATCCTTATGAACCTCCAGCGCTTGGGCTTGCTCTTCGAGCTGTGAATTTGTCTGCTCAAGTTCAACCTGTTGCTGTTCAAGGCGCGCCTGCGACTCCTTCAGCGCCCGGCCCTGCTCCTCCAGCTCTTCATTCGATACGCGCAGCTCCTCGCTCTGGGTCTGCAGCTCCTCCGACTGACGTTGCGTTTCTTCGAGCAGATTCTGAAGCTCACTGCGATAAATTCCGGACCGCACGGCGATGGCGACGGCTTCCGAAGCGCGTTCCAGGAGCGTGACGATGCGTTCGTCGATCGGACGCAGAAAGCCCAGCTCGATGACGGAATTGACAGTGCCGTCGACGCGTCCCGGCAGGATGACCAGATGCTTCGGCTTATCCCGTCCAAGAGCGGAGCCGAAGGCGAGATAGCCATCTGGCACCTCGCCCACCATCATTGCTCTACCTTCAGCAGCAGCTTGCCCCAAAAGACCTTCTCTGGCTTTGAACCGCATCGGGACGCTAGCGTCATCCGGAATGCCGTAGACGGCAGCGCGCTGATAGTGATCGCCGGCGCCGGTGAATACGGCTCCCGCGACAGCGCCGACATAGCGCGTCAGGAAGTCGAGGATGCTATTGCCGAGCTGTTCCATCGGTTGATCGCCCAACAAAGCGCCGGACAAGCCGACTTCTCCGGACTGAAGCCATTCTTCTCGTCTCCGAGCCATAGTGGCCCTGCGCATCAACAAGCCAATCGCCACTGTTAGTCCGATGCCGAGCAGCCCCGCTAGAAGCGTACTGAGAAGTGCTCTCTGCTGTGCAGCGTTCATTTCGGCGAGCCGCTGCACCCGAACCTCTGTTTGTCCCTGCGCCAAGGCGGAGATTTGAGCGCGGATAGCATCCATCTCGAGCTTCCCGCGGTCGGAGTTGACGACGGCAAGTGCCGCCTCCAGCCCTGCCGTGCGGCGAAGTTCGATCGTCTCGTTAAGTTCGGAAAGTTTGCCATCGACATGCTGCCGGAGCGCAGTCAGTCGCGGGCTCTGTCCGATATTGGACCCACTTAACTGCGCGATTTTATCGAGTTGCGTCGGGATTGCTCGTAGCGCCGCATTGTAGGGTGCCAGATAACTTTCGTTATTGGTCAGCAGGAAACCCCGCTGTCCGGTTTCAGCATCCTGCAGATGAGAAAGCAGCTCGTCCAGCGCGACGATGGCGACATGCGTCTGGACAACCTTCTCATTGCCATCGCGCAAAGCCTGCAGGTTGAAATTGGCAACAAACCCGCTGATTAGGAAGAAGATTATCGCGCCTAAAAGGCCAAGGGCAACGCCGGGATCGAGACCGAGGTTTCGGCGTGACGGATCGGGCGCAGCGCTTTTCTTCATAGGTGATTCTCGTTTTCAGGGTGGGCGGGAAGGGATCAGCAAGCGATTAGAAATGATCGTTCCTGTGAAGAGCATGCCATTGTGGGTGTCAACTGGAAAAGACCGCCACGCGCGATCACCTGCCATAAACCCCGGAGCGATAAGTCTGAGCAGCTGGAAGATAACACTCCATGGCCAGAAGACGCTCTTAAAATCCCTTATGACTTTGGGCCCCCTATCGGCGAGCAAGGTGTGGGTTTTTTGGAAAGTCATGGACTACGGCTGCAGCGGTTTTGTGATTGTTTGCCTGCCGTTCGCTTAGATGTAACAGACGTGGCGGCCATGGCCGCCGCAGACTACTTGCAGCTTGGTGATCAGTCCGCCACGGCTGCGTCCGATACATCGGGGTAGAGCCCCTTTTAAGCAGACTGGCAGCGGTGCGATTCGCTTTAAGATGGGTTGCATCGATCATCAGATTGTCTGGTTCCCCGCCTTGAGCTGCCAGTTATGCAAGGATGCGATTGAACACACCAGGCCGGATCCACCGGATGAAGCGATTGTAGATGGTTTTGTGCGGGCCATAGTCTGCAGGGGCATCCCCCCATCGAAGGCCATTGCGGATCACGAACAGGGTGCCGCTCAAAACCCGTCGATCGCTACTCGCGGCACCCCGTGCGACAACGGGAAATAAGGCTCAATCCGGCGCATCTGTTCCGAAGTCATCATCAGCAAGTGAGACAAGGCAGTATCCTCCTGCAACCTTGAATCATCTCCTTGAAGTCAACTCAAAGATTAATACGTCCTGACCCCAGGTGGCGATCAGCGAAATCCGGTATTACTGTTGATCGGCGGGGTTATGCAGGATCGTTCGCAGGGCCGACGACATCGGGAAATTGAGATTGATTCCGTTGGGTGGAATTGGTGACATGAACCAGCGATCGTACGTGTCCTTGATTTCATCTCCTTGGAAAATCTGACGCAATGCCGCGTTGACATCTTCCCTGAAAGTATTGTCGCCCTTCCTGAACATCAGGCCGTAGGGTTCCGGAGCCATGAGAGAGTCGTCTGAAAGGTTATATTTCTCCGGAGCTCCGGAGTTTGCTATGGTTACTGCCAGCAGAATGCTATCCATGACATAGGCCGATGCCCTCCCCTCGGTCACCATCGCAAAAGCGGTCGGCTGGTCGCTACTTGGCACAACCGCGATGTGGAGATTTCGGCTGCGGTTGATGCTATTGAGATAACCGATATTGTTTGTGGCCACCGGCGAAGTCACCGTTCGACCAGCGAGATCTTCAATTCTATGTAGGTTACTCGCCTTGAGAGAAACGAACTGGGTCGCCGTCAAAAAATGAGCATAGGAAAATGCCACGCTCTTTCGACGTTCGGCGGTGTTCGTGGTCGAAACACACTCGATATCAATCGTCCCGTCCATGACCTTTGCAAACCGGTTCGCCGCTGAGCGTGGCTCGTATTCGATCTTCAGGTCTGGCCGAGTATACTTTTGCCTCAAGCTGTCGACAATTCGCAAACATAAATCGATCGAGTAACCGATCGGCTTACCAGACGCGTCCAGAAACGAGAAAGGTGCGTCATCTGTCGAATATCCTATCCGGATGATCCCGGTTTGCAGAATTCTATCGAGTATCGGAGAATTTTCTGCAAAAGCCCCCTTTCCGGTAAAAGCAACCAGAACGAATACCAACAGAAGTCTCAGGCGTCTCGTCTTCAACATATTCAATGTCCCCCTCAAAGTAGAAAAGACGTCAATCCTTATACTCCACTGGATCAGCATAAGCCTTCTTCAGGACCCCAGACATCGGAAGATTGAGGTTCATGCCCGACGGCGGGATCGGTGATGTGAACCATTTCGCGTAGATAGCATCCATCTCAGGGCTCATGAACAGTTTACGCAGACTGTCGTTGACGACCGTTTTGAACGCCTCGTCGTCTTTCCGAAGCATCAGGCCGTAAGGCTCTGGCTTGCTCAGCATATCCTCGGACAGCAAATATTTTGACGGATCATCCGACTGGGCGATCATGGCAGCAAGTAGGATACCGTCCATCACGAAAGCATGCGCCCGCTCGGACACGACCAGATTGAAGGCCTCCTCATTGGTCTTGGTCGCTATCACCGCTATGCTGAGCTTCTTCTCACGGTTGATAGTATTGAGTTGATCGATATTCACCGTACCCGACGCCGACGTCACTGTTCGACCGGTAAGATCCTCGATTGACGTGATGCTGTCGCTTCGGCGCGTCACAAACTGGGTAGCGGTCAGAAAGTCAGGATAGGAAAATTCAACTGTTTTGCGCCGTTCGGCATTGTTGGTGGTTGCCGCGCACTCGATATCGATCGTCCCGTTCTTGACGAGGATGAAACGTGTCGCCGGCGTTGCAAGAACATATTCTAATTTGAGATCTTCTCGTTTGAGGTGCTTGCCAATATCCGCCGCAACATGCTGGCAAAGGTCCATCGAGAACCCGATGATGTCTCCGGACGGCGTCTTGTACGAAAACGGAGGTTCGGTCTGGCGATAGCCTAAAGTAATGACACCGCTCCTTGCGATCTTGTCGAGCGTGGCTTCGCCAGCCAGCGCGTTAGCAGTTGCCACGCAAGCAAGTGTCAGGGCGGTCAGTGCGGTACCAATGCTGCGCATGCAAAATCCTCGCTTTTTCCTATGAAATTTTTGACCGCGAATCCGGACGTGTTTCGCTGCTATGGATGCCGGGAACGACAGAAGGAGACGGTCGGCCGAAGTGGTATCCCTGCCCTTGCGTGCAGCCGGAGAGCCTGAGGATTTCAGCCTGGGCCTCGTTTTCCACCCCTTCGGCAGTCACTGTGATGTCTAATTGCCGCGTCAAGGCAATGACCGCTGCGACGACTGTCGCCGACGGAGCGTCGTGTGGCAACCCGGAGACGAAGGCGCGGTCGATCTTTAATTTCTTGAACGGCACGCGCAGAAGCGAGATGAGCGATGCATAACCTGTCCCGAAATCGTCGAGGACGATGGAAACTCCGGCCTTAGCCAAGGCAGTCAATGCGGCTATACTGACTTCATCTTCCAGGACGAGGCTTTCAGTCACTTCAAGTTCCAAGCGCTCTGGTTCCAACCCGGACACGCTCAGCATCCTGAGGACGTCTGGTGCGAAATCCGGCTCGCGCAACTGGAGGGCGGAAATATTGACTGCCACCTTAATATGCTTCTCCCACCTCATCGCCTCGGCACAAGCAGTTTGCAGAACCCAATTTCCCAGTTCGGTTATGGAACCCGTCTCCTCCGCCAAGGAGATAAATCGGTCCGGCGCAACCAGCCCTAACTTGGGATGGCGCCAGCGGATCAATGCCTCGAATGCACAGGTGGCCCCACTGCTGAAGTCGACGATGGGCTGAAAGTGCAGCTCGAACTCCTGCTTTTGTATCGCGGTTCGAAGTTCGATTGCTAAGGCATGCTGCCCTTGAACAGCCATGTCCATGCCCTCCTCGAAGAAGGCAAATGTGCCGCGCCCTTTGGACTTGGCGCGGTAAAGCCCGAGGTCGGCATTTTGCAGAACCTGGTCTGCGGACACCCCGTGGACAGGCATGGAGGCGATGCCGATGCTGGTCCCGATTTTTACCTGTTGGTTGCCGATCGCAAGCGGCTGCGAGAGACTTTCGATCAACTGCTTGGCAAGAGCTTCTGCTTCCGGGCGATAGTTAGCCCTTACCCGCTGAATTATCGCAAACTCGTCGCCGCCAAGACGAGCCGCGACGTCATCGACCTCGATCAAGGACCGGATACGGTCTGCAGTCTCAATCAAAAGCGCATCGCCAGCGCCATGGCCAAGCGTGTCGTTGACGGCTTTGAACCGGTCCAGATCGAGAAGAAGAATATTAGATCCGCCTTGCATGGCAGAACACCTTGCTACAGCATCGTCGAGACGTTTCATCAGCAAAGCGCGGTTCGGCAGGCCGGTTAGGGCGTCGTGGTGAGCCATATGCTCCATTTGTATCGCCATGTCTCGGATCTCGCGCAGGCGTGCGCGCTCCACAACCGCCTCCCGCAAGGTTTCAATCGCAACCGCAAGGTCGCCGATCTCATCTGCGCGATTTTGAAAGGGCGTCACGATATCGGTGTCTTCGCGGGCTACCCGCAAAGTCGCGTGGACGAGCTGGGGGAACGGTTTAAAAAGGCGACGCGCAATGGAGGTCACGGTAAAGCCTGTCAGGCAGAGAATGCCGAAAAACACGATAAGGGAATTACGAATGAGAGCTTCCTGAGCGCGACGAAGCTCGTCTGCCCTGCCGATGCTCGTGGCAACCGCTCCCATCAGTCGGCCGGCGCCGTCGGATATAGGCAGCAAGCCGACGTAGTGCATCGTCCCGCCAATCGAGGCAAAGCCTGTTGTCAGCTGTTGGTCATCGGCCAGCTTCGAGAAAATGTCTCCCGTAACGGTAATGTTTTCAGGGTTTTCGGTGCCGGTGAATGACGAGGCAATGGGAAGGAACGTCTTTGTCTGGCTGTCATAGCTGAACAGCCACGCATTGTTCGTGGTCTGCGCTGAAATGGATGCCAGTACGTCAACGGGGCTGAAGCCTGTCAACAGAACGGACGCATCGTCACCGACAGGTTGGGAGGAGACGATGCGGGCGATCCGGCCATTGGCATCGACAGTGGCTGAAACGTAAGTATAGACGCTACGGAGTGCGGCGCTGGCGATCTGTATGTTGATTTTCGCTTGGGTCTCGCGTTGTTCACGGGCGGCGGACACGAACATTGTCAGACCAAGCATCGCTCCGACGCCATAGGCAAAGATTACACCAACCAGAAGCACGAGGGTGATTTTCGCCCCAAGCGACCGCCGCCACTGGCGAACAACAAGCGACAATTTCTGGATGCGCGGCCGATTGCGCAACGGGGATAACACAGCAACCGGTATTGCATGCGCGGAATCCCTGGTCATCAATATCTATCAGCTCCATCATCAAAACGCAGGACTATGGAAGACCGGCAAAAGCAACTTGCACGATTTACTATGGTGGATCAGATCGCTTGAAGACTGATTAACGGTGGGCGGCGAGACACGCGAAAACGGCATTTGTCCTTAGGGCGTAGTGACGATTTAAGGTTTTGATCTTCCCAAAGGTGTCCAAATCACATTCCAGACTGACTGATCTTCTCGGGCGGCCTCGACGGCACAATCGTGCTCCATCTGGCCGCAAAATATCATCGGGACGTCACAGCGTTTCCGATCAGCACTCAAAATTCCACAGATCTGGAATATGCGCGGCGTTTTTGCGCCGAGCGCGGCATTCCGCATATCGTGACGGAATTTCAAAGTGGACAGAACAAACGCAACATTCGCAATTCAATCTTCAGCGGAGAGTTCTTCGAGCCCGTCGACATCTCGGATATGCTAACAAATGGCATCCGTTTATGCCGGGGTCCGGGCGAATGGCTTTAAGATTGCGCTGTCGGGAGATGGAAGCGATGAGATTTTTGCGCGATATGGTCTATTCAAAACGGCCAAAGATCCCTACGCTCTCTCGACCTACAGGCTGAATAATCTCTTCCGTACGGATCTTCAGCGTACCGATCGCAGCAGTATGGCAAGCTCGATCCAGTGCCGGTTCCCATTCCTAGATCGATGGCTTATCGAGTTCGCCATGGCTTTCCCCTTCGATTTGAAGGTCAGGACCGGCGTTGAGAAGTTCGTACTCCGCGAAGCATTCCGGGGTGATATTCCGGACTATATGATTGACCGTCCTAAGATTAGAATACCGGAAGGGATTGGGATCCACGACCAAATATTTCGTGCGCTCACCGATGCCACTCGCCCTTCTGATATACTGCTCCCAGACAATATCGACGGTCCTCAAATTCGCAACGCGTTGGCGATGTTTCTCTAATTCGGGTACAATGCGCCTACCGAACGACACAAGAAAGTCGGCACTGACTATTTCGATGGCGGCAACTTTAATTTCGATGAATTTAGCGAACAGAGGAGCAGCGAATGGACACTCAGACAATTCTTACGTTTTGCTTGGCTTTCTTCGTATTCGCCGCGAGCCCAGGCCCGGACAACCTTACGATTTTTTCCAAAACTGTCTCCAACGGCCCGGCGCACGGAATTGCGTATGGTGTTGGGGTCGTTTGCAGCATCTTTCTGTTCGTCATCTTCGCGGCAATTGGCTTCAATGCAATTGCCCAATACATGAACGAGAAGCTGCGATTCATTCAGTATGTGGGTGCCATGTATCTGATCTACACAGGCGTTATGATGTGGAGATCGAAACCGGACATTAAGCCCCGGGTGATGCGCGGCGGCTTGGTATGGCTCTTCTTAACCGGGTTTCTTTTGAACATATCCAACCCCAAGATGCCAATCTTCTACCTCGCGCTCCTACCGGGAGTTCTCGGCATTCGGCCACTAACAGTGTCTGACACACTGGAATTGCTGGCGATCATCGCGCTCATCGAGGTCGTGGTCGTAGGTGGGCACGTGTATCTGGGACAGAGGGCAAAATCCGCTCTTACCGATCCGAAGAAGCTCGGCGTGTTGAACCGTGGCGCTGGGGCGCTCATGATTGGCGCTGGCGTGCTGGTTGCAAGTCGCTAATAACATCAGGAGCATCAAGGCTTTTGTGCCTAGTGGGACCAAAGGTCGTCGTGGTCCGCGCACCGACGACCGGGATTTCCTTGATGCGTTATTATGGATGGCCGTTCGGGCGGACGCTGGCGCGACCTGCCGGCGCGGCTGGGGGACTATCGCTCGGTGAAACGGCGCTATTACCGCTGGATCGAGATGGGCGTACTTGACCAGATGCTTTCGGGTTCTGGCGCGCGAAGCTGACCTGGAATGGCTGATGATCGACAGCACCGGCGAAAAGGGCGCAGATGCCCAGGACTTCACCTTCTCGTATGACAGACATAGAGAACACCGTGGAAACATCGGCACGCTCGAACGCAGCCGATGGCGCGAGCTTTAATAGATGCCGCGACACCTCCGATCGCTCAAGGCCCACCCGCATAGCCAGTTCGCCGACATCCAGCTCTTCCTCCGACAATAGGAAGAGTATCTGGAGGAGGTTCGGGTCTCAGTTGCCCACTCCAAACCAATGGCATGGACATCGTTCTGGCCACGGCAGAGCCCTTTGCAGGGATTTCGGGCATTGCCACCTCCTGTTCGAGTTATGTCAGGCCTCTCTATCCAGAACCGTCGATCGGAATTCCAGGTCCGGCAGGGCGCTCCGGTGGCTCATTCAGATTGAACAGCCTCCTGCACAGGCTATCGAAATCCGCGTTCCGGTTCGGCGCACATGTAGATTGCGAGCGCTGCCCGGGTTGGTGCCTCAGGTGATTGCCCCACTCCACACCATGGACTATTAGTCATATCGTAGGAAGAATGCTCATTATCGCGTGGCAGTAAAGGGAGACTTCTGGGGAGAGCTAGTTGCGAAAGAGGATCAGGCTGCATCAGGTCCGCGTGGGAATGTTTGTCGAGGAGCTGGAAGGGACAGCTCTCGACCCTGCGAAACCGCATGGGCGGTTTCTGATTAAATCCTCGCTGGATCTCGATCGCATGATGGCAAGCCATGCTATCAGCGTCGTCATTGACACACAGAAGGGCATCGACACCGATACCGCGTTCCCTCCCGAGGGGCTGAACCCCGCCGCCTTTCAAGCCCATCTGCATAGCTTTTTCTCAGGCGAGCAAATTGCCTTGGCGCAAAGGGCTATTGAGGAGACGCGACCCTATGTTCGAAACGTCCTCGTCCAGGCGCAGCTTCATCACGCCTTTCAATTCGATTCCGCCTGTCTAGCCGTCGAAAAGGTCATGTCCGACGCCATGTCGACGACAAGTGCATTGATCGGCGTTGCCAAGCTGAAGGACAAGGATGAAGGGACTTTTCTTCATTCGCTGGCCGTCAGCGCGTTGATGATCACATTCGGCCGAAACCTTGGACTGAACGAGGAGAAGATCCGCCTACTCGGCCTTGGAGGGCTTGTTCACGATCTCGGAAAGATGGTGTTACCGGTGGAACTGTTGCGCAAGCCCGGCAAACTCACGGCCGATGAACTGGCGCTAGTCCGCACTCATCCGCAACGCGGCTACGAAATGTTGAAGAAAGAGCCCTACGTTTCAAACGCCGTCCTTGAGATATGTCTTTCCCACCACGAGAAATTCGACGGTTCTGGCTATCCACATGGATTGGCGGGAAACGATATTCCGCTTGTCGCCCGGATCGCCGCTATCTGCGATGTCTATGAGGCATTGACGACTGTGCGGCCATACAAGCGGGCCTGGACGCAGGCGGAGGCAATTGACACGATGATACATTCAACCGGGCATTTCGACCCGGATCTGCTGAAGGCCTTCGTTTCCAGAATGGTTATCAGCGGCACGATCCACTGAGAGGCGTCATTGCGGGGCAGTCGGCCTTTCCAACTCGATGACCTGCGCGCAGATCATCAGATTGTTGGCGATTTCTCTGCACTGTTCCGGTGTCATCGAAAATTGCACCGATTGCGTATCTCCGCCCGGTTTGTCGATCTTGAGGTTTACGATGCAGGACATTCCCTGTTTGATGTAGCGATTGAATTCCCGAAGCGGGGGCGCGACCATGCGCCCTCGTTCATCAAGGTCTGGTTGTGGTATTTTCTCTCCGTCACTCGCGAATCTCTACGCGTATTTGGACTGCAACCGTTACGATTATAATTAATTCCGAATTAATATCAGTGTGCGAGTATTCGTACTGTGGCTCGACGTATAGCCACGAACGTCTCCATGGAGGATCGCCCGTGAATATTCTCAATCGTGGTGCCAATGCTGTCGCAATTCTTTCTGCGCTATCAAAATCTCAAGCCATGATCGAGTTCGATCTTTCAGGCAAGATATTGACAGCCAATGAAAATTTCTGCCGCGCGCTCGGCTATGAGCTATCGGAAATCGTCGGCAAGCAGCATAGCATGTTTGTTGAACAGGGCTATGCGCGGTCATCGGATTACAAGGCATTCTGGGCCAAACTCTCAGCCGGTCAATATGATCAGCAGCAATATAAGCGCATCGGCAAAGGCGGCAAGGAAGTCTGGATCGAGGCCTCCTATAATCCGGTCATTCGCCGTGGCAGGCCAGTGAAGGTGATCAAGATCGCCACCGACATCACTGCTCAGAAGCTCAAGACTGCCGAAGATGCCGGCAAGCTAGAGGCTCTGTCCCGGGCACAGGCGATCATCGAATTCACTCCGGCCGGCGACGTGCTGACAGCCAATGAAAACTTCCTGTCGACCCTCGGTTATGCCCTGTCCGAGATCCAGGGCAAGCGCCATTCGATGTTCTGCGAAAGTTCCTACGTCAATTCGGCCGCCTACCGGGACTTCTGGATGAAGGTTGCCGGAGGCGAACTGGTGGCGGACGAGTTCATGCGGATCGGCAAGGGCGGGCGCAAGGTCTATATCCAGGCCTCCTATAATCCGATCTTCGACATGAATGGCAATGTCTTCAAGGTGGTGAAGTTTGCGACCGATGTGACCGGGCGCGTCGAAAATGTTGACCAGCTTGCAGGTTGCCTGGACAATCTTGCCAACGGCGACTTGTCACAGAATATCGAAAAGCCATTCATCCCGTCCCTGGAACGCCTGCGAACCGATTTCAATGCCGCCTCCGAAAAGCTGAAGCGAGCGATGGCGACGGTCGCTGACAATGCACGTGCGATCGCGGCCGGTTCGAGCGAGATTCGCACCGCAGCCGATGAACTGGCGAAACGGACGGAACAGCAGGCAGCCTCTGTCGAGGAAACAGCTGCGGCACTTGAAGAGATTACGACGACTGTGAAGGACTCCAGCCGCCGCGCCGAAGAGGCCGGACAGCTCGTCAGTCGCGCCCGCGAACATGCGGAGCACTCTGGTCAGGTCGTTCGAGACGCAATCGGTGCCATGGATCAGATCGAAAACTCGTCGCGGGAAATCTCCAACATCATCGGCGTCATCGATGAGATCGCTTTCCAGACCAATCTTCTGGCATTGAATGCCGGCGTCGAGGCCGCCCGCGCCGGTGAAGCCGGCAAGGGTTTCGCAGTCGTCGCCCAGGAAGTTCGTGAATTAGCACAGCGATCTGCGACGGCGGCAAAGGAAATCAAGATGCTGATCACTGCTTCGGGCGGGCAGGTTCAAAACGGTGTTTCTCTCGTGACGAAGGCGGGCTCCGCCTTGCAGGAGATAGCCACTCAGGTGCACGACATCAACACGAATGTCGTTGCGATCGTCGAAGCCTCTCGCGAGCAATCTACCGCCCTTGGAGAGATCAATCAGGCGGTCAATACCGTCGATCAGGGGACCCAGCAGAATGCGGCCATGGTCGAAGAGCAAACTGCCGCAAGCCACAGTCTGGCCCGTGAGGCAGCCGCGCTGTTCGAACTGCTGGAGCAATTCAGGTTCGATGATGTACCGAGATCGATGCCATCATCGACCGGTGGTCCGCTGCGACCCCTGCCCCGGTCTTCACCCCCAGCCAGCCGCAGACCTGTTTCGTCCTCGGCCGCACGCGGTAACGCGGCATTGGCCACGAAAGAATCGTATGCGGCGTCCACGCCCCATTGATTTTTCAGTTGCAGCGGCTTGATAGTTTTGCCTGGGGGCCGGATGTGAGCTCACCGATGAGTATCTGACGAGCTCATTGTGAGGCCTTGATGCGGGTGGCAT
>WPHV01000025.1 GCA_009744235.1 Gillisella vitis | reverse complement strand
ACATCTGGACCCCAACAGACGGCGTTGATCTCAGGCCATTGCGGCGCGAAACATCTATCCTCGCAGCGTGATCACCATACGTTCTCAAAAGTCGGACAGATCCAACACTTTCGTGTCGTGACGCCCACGAGCGCTTGATCCACTGTTTGCTGGCCGGTGAGTGCGGCTGCAATCTGCTGGCCGACCTCTGTACCGATGCTCTGGTATTCCGGTATCGAAGCATAGGTTATGCCCGTATATGGTACAGGATCCTTGCTGGGCTTGGTTGGGTCCGCCGACAGGATCGCGTCCTTGACGAAGTTCGCGAAGGGCGCAACCTTCTGGTACTCGGCAAGATCATAGGTGGACTGCCGAGTACCCGGCGGGATCACTATCCAGCCCTTCTTCTCACCCACAGCCCGGATATATTCCTTCGAGGTCGCCCAAGCCATAAAGCTTTTTGCAACGTCGGCCTTACCTGACGATTTGGGAATGGCGAGAGCCCACGCCCACTGCAGCGCGGCGCCGTTTGGCACATCAGCGATCGGTGCCTTGGTAAATCCGACCGTGGCAGCGACTTTACTTTCAGCCGGATCGAAGAGGTAACCCGCGGCGACCGTGGCATCAATCCACATACCGCAATTACCACCAGCGAAAAGCGCCCGCGTCTCGTTGTAGCCGTTGGATGTCACCCCCGGCGGGCCGTATTTTTTGAGCAGGTCGACATAAAGATTTACAGCCTTGTGCCAGGCCTCGGTGTTGATCTGCGGTTTCCATTCCATGTCGAACCACTTGCCACCATGGGTGTTGACCGAGGTCATGATCGGCACCATGTTCTCGCCCGAGCCCGGCTTACCGCGAAGGCAAAGGCCGTAAACCTTCTTGGCGGGGTCGTGGACCTTAGCGGCGAATTCGGCGATTTGCGCATAAGTCGGCTGTTCGGGCATCGTAATCCCGGCTTTTTCAAACAGGTCGCGGCGATAGTAGGTCATCGAGCTTTCAGCGTAGAATGGCAGGGCAAAAAGCTTCCCTTCGGTAGAGAGGCCCTTGCGTACAGTCTCGAAGATATCGGCGTAGTCATAGTCAGCACCGAGATCATCGACAGGGAATAGCCAGCCGTTCTTTCCCCAGATCGGCGCCTCGTAGGAGCCAAGTGTGATAACGTCGAACTGGCCGCCATCGGTAGAAATGTCGGTTGTGACCCGCTGGCGTAGCACGTTTTCTTCCAGCACAAGCCAATTGATGGAGTTGCCAGTCTTCTGCTCCCAGTCGGAGGAGAGCTCCTGCATGATCACCATGTCCTGGTTGTTCACCGTAGCGATAGTGATCTCTTCTGCAGCCGCCTGTGAGAGGCCTAGCGCCAAGATCGCGGCAGCGCAGACCGTTCGCCCACTGGCGCGGAGGCGGGACGATGAACCGATGTATTTACTCGTGATCGACATTTCATTCCCCTTTTTTGAAGTTCTTTATACAGAATGCCGTTCTGTATGGCGATCATAGAAGCGGGTCAGGGAATTTCTGTCAAGGATAATTTTAGAATGGCTGCGTATGCCGTATGCAGCGCGTGGGCGTGCAAGACTAGCTGCCCAAGTGGTACTCTGATGATTGCTCTGACCCTCTCAGACGTTCAGGCAGCATGGCCGCGGCTCTTAGACATGCGAAATTGACCGCTACCATGCCATGGGGCGGCTGCCGCTAACGCTGCGAATGGCTATGACGTGTGGGTACGTGGACGTGGATTCTTTAGTTAGCGGCGGAAGTTTTCAGGCAGACGCGCCAGGGTCTGCTGGTGGATCTCCGCCACTGCAACCCGCATTGCGGTCGACACCTCAACCTCGAGAGCACTCATGACGTCAATGGGCGCAGAGCAGTTGATAATAAACACCACGTCCCCGCTCCTACCGAAAATTGGCAGGGCAATAGCCATCAGCCCATCCGTGAATTCGGCACGGCTGCGCGCATAACCCCGCTGTCGGCTGGCTTGGAGTTCGGCAACCACCTCATCCTGGGTCGTCAGCGTCGCTGCGGTATACTGAACTGGCGTCCAGTCATCGAACCACGTCTGAACTTTCTCCTCCGGCAACCAGGCAAGATATGCACGCATTTGAGCCGAGGCATCGCGTGGGTAGCGAAAGCCGATCGGCAAGGAGACTTCCATACGCATCGGATCGTGGAATTTATCGATCAGCATGAAAGTCTGATCGGGCATCGGCTGAGACAGAACGAATGGAAGACCGATGGCATTCACCAGGCCGGCAATTTCAGTTCGAATGATGTCGATCATCGGTATGGACAGCAGCTTTGATACGCTTCCTAGAAGCCCGGGATGGAGAGCGTAAGTTTTCGCTCGCTCGTCAAATCTTAGCCAACCGTGTTCCTGCAGCGTCTTAAGGATCGAATGGCAATGACTTTTAGTAATTTTCAGCGCCGACGAAATATTTGCAAGCGTTGTCTCCTCGGCAGGCTGCCAATTGAGATATTCAATAACTGCAATCGCCTTATCCAAGGCCGGCACTAAGCCCAAGCCCGGTTTGCCGCCTTCGCCAACTCCGGATGTCACCGTCCAATGGGTACCGTCGTGGCTGAGTTTCTCGGGTGCCTGTGACGATGGCTCTTGCATGGGTGTCACGGTAGGGCGGGGAGACTTCATGATGAAAACCTTAAGTGAAGCATGACGCCTAACACAGCTTTTCTGCTTATGTCATCCAAAAGCCGTTGACCGAGAGAGGCCGCAATATTATGTTCTCTTAATAGCACATCATTCTGCATAAAGAACAGGCGTATGATAGATCTTATTATTGTCGACGGCACGATTGCGACCAACGCAGGGACTTTCGTGGCCGACCTTGCAATCAATCGCGGCCAGATTGTGCAGATTGGAGGCATGCTGCCCGCGGCGCGACGGACTATATCTGCAGAGGGGCTGCTGGTGCTGCCGGGCGGCGTCGATGTTCATACCCATCTCGACGCGCCTTCGCTCGACATGATGACCGCAGATGATTTCCGGTCCGGCACGATCGCCGCAGCCTGCGGCGGAACGACGTCCCTTATCGACTTCTGCCAGCAGACTCCTGGCGGCACGCTCGCGCAGGGTATAGCTAACTGGAATACCAAGGCCGAAGGCAAGGCAGCGATTGACTATGGCTACCACATGCTGATCCCGGATTTTAATGCCGAGATCGCGAACGAGCTAGCGACACTTCCAGATAAAGGCATCACCAGCTTCAAGCTGTTCATGTCCGGAAAGGGCGGCGCCATGGTGGACGACCATGCGCTGATCACGGCCATGGATGTAGCAAGGAACTGCGGTGCGATGGTTATGGTACATGCCGAAAACGGCGATGCCGTTCATTTTCTGCAGCAACAACTTTTGCGAGAGGGAAAAACAGAGCCTAAATACCACGCCGCTAGTCGCCCCGCCAGAGCAGAAGCAGAAGCGACCGCCCGTGCTGTCGCGCTGGCGGAGATGACGGGGGCTCCGCTCTACATCGTTCACGTCACCTGCGCCGAGGCCCTTGACGAGGTGGTACGTGGCAAACTGCGTGGCGCCCCGGTGCTTGCAGAGACCTGCACCCACTACCTCTATCTGACGAAAGATCACCTTGATCGACCCAATTTTGAAGGCGCGAAATACGTGTTCTCTCCACCGGCTCGCACAAGGGCGGATCAGGAAGCACTCTGGCTGGCGTTACGCCACAACATTCTCGAAACTGTGTCATCTGACCATTCCTCGACGCGTTTTCACGATCAGAAGCAGGGTGGGCGCGGCGACTTCACAAAAATTCCCAATGGTCTTCCAGGAATCGAAGAGCGTTTCATTATGCTCTATCAAGGTGTGGTTGAGGGTCGCATCACTATAGAGCAATTTGTCGACCTCGTAGCCTCAAGACCGGCGCGAACTTTCGGACTATCACCTAGGAAGGGTACGATCGCAGTCGGCTGCGATGCTGATCTAGTGCTCTTCGACGCCAACGCTCGACGCACGATCCGCAATGACGAGCTGCACCATGCTGTGGATTATTCCGCCTATGAAGGGATAGACGTCCGGGGAAAAGTGATTTCTGTGCTGCTCCGGGGGAAAGTTATCGTCGAAAATAGCAAGTATTGCGGCGAACCCGGTTATGGGCGGTTCCTGCCGCGCGCGCGGATGGAGCATTGATAATGCGAGCAAACCGCCAACGAACAGCGCTCATCTTTGGTGGGAAATCGGGAATCGGCGCAGCTGTAGGAAACCTGTTTGAGCAGTCCGGCTTCAGGATCTGCGTGGCAGACCTTTTCGAACCGTCCGAACTTGTGCAGGGTTTATCCTTAGATCGTATCGTATGCGATGTATCCGATGCAAAATCGGTCAGACATGCAGTCGACGGCGCATTGCAAACACTTGGTCATATCGACATCCTGATCAACAATGCCGGGACCGGCACATCTGCCACTGAACTTCAACAGGTATCCCTGCAAGAATGGCGGCGTGTCTTTGAGGTAAATATTTATGGCACGCTGCACGCCATCCAAGCCGTGCTTCCCCACATGTTGGAGCGCGGTTATGGCCGCATCATCAATACAGCATCGCAGCTAGCTCATAAGCCTGCACCCGGGCAAGCGGCTTACTGTGCGTCCAAAGCTGCGCTCGTTGCTCTCACTGTTTCGCTCGCCCAAGAAGTCGCTGCGAAGGGCATAACGGTAAATTGCGTCTGCCCCGGGCCGACCGATACCCAAATGTGGCACTCGAGCGACCCGGCATGGAAGGAATGGAAAATATCCCAGTTGCCAATCAGACGCCTCGGAAGCGTCGACGAAATCGCTTCAGCCTATCTTTACCTTGCCAGCGATGAAGCCGCCTTTATGATCGGACAGAGCCTTTCACCAAATGGTGGGGACGTGATGTGGTGATATCTTTTTTAGAAGCAAGGATTGGATCATCCGATGACGACTTCAACTTGCTCCGCAGTCCGAGTGCCTTTCAACATAATTGGGACCCTGCCTCTGGGACGGAATCTTTCGAAATCAAAGCGGACCTTCACAGAGTCGGATGACAGAAGGCGCGATTTGACTTGGTCCTTCAAGGGTCGTGCTAAACTTTCGTGAAGAAACTGCACTGCACGTCTGTCATTGGTTAGGCTTGCAACGCATCATTTTGCCTAAGGCCAGACGCAATTACACGTAGGAAGAGCACGCGCCAGCTTTCGATTCTCTATCTTTTCGGGAGCTTATGCGCTGCCTTTGTAAATTCAGTACTTGATAGAGACACCTCCGCGACCACCCACCTTTCATCAGGTTAAAAAAAAGCAGTTTTTAAAATTTTTCTCTTGCAATCACCCATTTGTTATAACAACATAATGACATAATAAAAGTACGCCTCAGTAAGAGGCGGCGAAGAGGTGAACAATGCTTTACAAACTGCAAGGCCGCAGCGGCTTATCCGTGGAATTTTTAGATATCGGCGGTTGCGTTAAATCGATCATAACGCCCGACAGGTCAGGACATGCGGCCAACGTTGTGATGAGTTTCGCAACAGAAGCCGAATATCATCGCGACCACCCGTATTTCGGAGCGCTAGTTGGCCGTTTTAGTGGCCGCATCGCCAAGGCAAGATTTGCGCTCGATGGTGTTGAGTACTCATTGTCTGCGAATAACGGTCGCAACCACATCGCAGGAGGAGCTCAAGGTTTTGATAAGAAAATCTGGAGCGTGGAGGTCTTGTCGGAATCTTCGGCAAAATTGACTTATAGTAGCCCGGACGGCGATGAAGGATATCCTGGAAAACTTGATGTCTCTGTAACGTATAGCGTCACGAACGACAATGAGTTTCAGATTGACTACGAGGCTATAACAGACAAGCCAACAGTGCTGAATCTGACAAATCACTCCTATTTCAATCTTGGTGGCGAAGGAAGCGGCACGGTTGAAGGCCACGTCCTCACAGTCAATGCCGACAAGGTAATCGAGGTCGATGACGAGCTCATTCCAACCGGCCGTATTCTTGATGTGGTCGAAACACCGCTCGACTTCAGAACCCCCCACACAATCGGCGCTCGGATACGGAGTGGACATCCGCTCACAAAATTTGCAAAAGGCTATGACTGCAGTTTTGTCCTTGATGGCAGCAAGAACCTGCGCGTCGTGGCTCGTGCTTATGACCCTGTGACTGGTCGAATACTTGATGTTCAAACCACTGAACCCAGCCTTGCATTCTACTCGGGTAATTTTCTCAATGGAAGTCTGATTGGGGCAAGTGGAAGGCAGTATAGACAAGGAGATGCTTTTACGCTTGAGCCGCGCCATCTGCCTGACTCTCCAAACCAACCGTCCTTTCCGACAACCACGTTGAGACCTGGCGAGCGCTACGAAGCAACAACCATCTATCGTTTTTCAACCGATAGCGGGAGATAAGATGAACATGTCGAACCGACTCGTGAAAAGCGGCGTCCCGCTTGTTTATCAACTGGGTGAGATTTTTCGTCTCAAGATCGCCAATGGCGAATTGAAAGCAAATGATCCCTTTCCGACCGAAGATCAGATCTCAAAAACATATGGCGTTAGTCGTATGACCGTCCGCCTAGCACTCGCCAAACTCGTCAATGAAGGCTTCATACGAAGGCAGCAAGGCGTCGGCAGTTTCGTCAATCCCAAGGGCCTAATGCGCCCGGATGAAACGCAGCCAGTCACACGCGACATGTCCGATGTTAAGAGCACAACGAACATCCTGGAGGCAGCAGGTAAAACTGTAAGTACCAAGGTAATTTCGTTTTCCTTAAGCAAACCGTCTCCGAGAATTGCCGAGCAACTCGACATTGCGGAAAGTGATATGATTTTCCACTTCGAGCGTGTTCGTTTCGCTGACAACGAACCCGTCGTGCTCGAAAAAATCTGGGTTCCTGAAAAGATTTGCAGCTCGCTAACCCAGAGTGACGTCGAAGGTTCTGTCTATCGCGTACTTGCAGATCGATTTGGCCTGAACGTAACTGCTGCACACCAAGCCCTTAGGGCTGAAATTGCAGACGAGAACCTCGCTGCGATACTGGACGTGGCTACTGGGTCTCCAATCATGCGCGTTGCAGGCGTGAGTTACACCGACACTGGCGCACCGGTGGAAGTCGAGGAATCCTGGTTCCGATCAGACATGATGGAATTCATAATAGAACTGGGCAGTTTGTCGACTTACGCTCGTTTGATCGAAGACTAAGCGACAATTAACAACAAAATCTGATGAGGGATGCGATGAACAATAGATCGCCACAGAAGCTTGCTGTCGAAATTGGCGGCACATTTACCGATATTATTCTCTTCGAGGACGACGGAAAGCAGCCAAAACTAACGACACTGAAAGTCCCATCCACTCCGCGCCAGCCAGAAAAAGGGGTACTTTCCGGCGTCGACCAACTTGATATTGCCTGGCCTGACTTGCACGACGTGCTGCACGGTTCGACCGTTGCAACTAATGCAGTTTTGGAACGCAAAGGTGTTCCTACGGCGCTCATTGTAACCCGTGGATTCCAAGACATTCTCGAAATCCAGCGGGGAGATAAGACAAACATTTACGATATTTTCTACCAACGGTCGCGTCCAGTTGTTCCACGGGAATGGGTTCTTCCGGTTACCGAACGCCTTGATGTGAGCGGTGATGTGCTCGTGCCCTTGGCTGAAGAAGAGATCCGCAGCTTGGTTCCTCGACTCCTGGAAGGGGGCATTAAAGCCGTCGCGATTTGCTTCCTTCACAGCTACAAGAACTCACAACATGAAGACCGGGTTCGAGCAATCATAGAGGACATCGCGCCTGAGCTTCTCGTCCTCACGTCGTCGGAGCTTTTGCCACAGTTCCGTGAGTATGAGCGAGCCAGCACGGCTACAATGAGTGCATACATCTCACCGATTATGTCCCATTACATTGGACAACTCACCGAAAAGCTTGAAGAGCGTGGGTTCGGTGGCAGCCTGTTCATTACGCAGTCTAATGGTGGAGTTCTGCCTGCCAACGCAATCCGTCGTGAAGTGGTCCGGACGCTGTTGTCTGGTCCTGCTGCCGGTGTGACTGGAGCAATCTACGCGGCAGAACAAGCCGGCATGCAAAACATCATTACCTTCGACATGGGTGGCACGAGCACCGATGTCTGCCTCATCAACGACGGTCAACCGTTGATTACAACTGAGAATATGCTGAACAATCTACCAGTTGCTGTTCCGATGATTGATATTGCAACTGTCGGTGCCGGGGGCGGTAGTATCGCCGCGATTGACCGCCACGGGATGATGCATGTCGGGCCTGAAAGTGCAGGCGCTGATCCAGGCCCGGCCTGCTATGGTCACGGCGGGACATTTGCGACTGTTACCGACGCGAACGTGGCGCGTGGTATTATTCGACCCAAGACTTTTGCCGGCGGGAACTTCAAACTCGATTCTGAAGCGGGCCACGGGGTGATCGAACGCCTTAGCCAAGATCTGGCTATGACCGGGGCGCAAGCAGCAGAGGCCGTCACCCGGATTGTTGAAGCCAACATGACCCAAGCCATCCGTTTGGTGTCGACACAGCGTGGTTACGATCCGCGAGATTATGTACTCGTCGCCTATGGTGGTGCTGGCCCGATCCACGCAGCCTCTGTAGCGAACGAACTCGGTATAACGCGTGTACTCGTGCCACCACATGCCGGTGTGTTGTCGGCATTTGGACTTTTGGTTGCCGACATCGCTCGTGACTACGTGCAAACGGATGTTGCGCTCGCTTTTGACCTATCTCCCGATGATTTCCGCGCAAAGATCGAAGCTTTGGCAGAGAAGGCCCGCAAGGAATTCGAGTCACATGGTTTCGGCGCGAATGAGCTCAAGGTTTTTGCCGGGCTCGACGTTCGTTATGAGGGCCAGGCCTTCGAACTGCCGATCTCAATCGATCCAGAGACCGTCACATCCGACCTAGTCACGACCCGTCTGCATGACGCTCATTACAAGCGCTATGGCTTCGCGTTTGAGAACGAAAGTGCCGAGGTGGTGAACTATCGTCTGAAGGTCGTCATACCTCGCAAGACCAAAGATGTCTCGGTTCATGTCAATGAGACAGGTCCGGTATCAACCGAACTTGGCTCTGTGCTTCTGCGCGGTGAGGCGCGTGAGACCGTGTTCTGCAAGAGCGAGACTATGACGCTCGAAACCACAATAACCGGTCCTGCAGTTCTTGAGGCGGACACCTCTACTTGCTTTGTGCCGGAGAATTGGACTGCCCGTCTGCTCGAAAGCGGAAGCGTTCTTCTTGAGAGGAAAAACTGATGACTACTGTTGATCCCGTCACCTTCAATATTTTTGCCAACAGCGTCCAAGCCATCGCTCAGGAGATGAGCAATGATTTCATTCGGACTGCTTATTCCACCGTCATTCGCGAAGCCGCCGACTGCTCGACCTGCCTTGTCGATCGCAAGGGCAGAGTCCTCTCACAGTCGCAGAATATTCCTCTGCATCTCAACTCGGTGAGCCCAGCGGTTCAGGGCGCGCTTGCCAAAACCGACATTACAGCGCTCACCGAAGATAGCGTCATTATTCTGAATGACGCCTACAACGGCGGCCAACATCTCTCGGACATCTATCTTTTTTCGCCGATCATCCACGATGGAACACTTATTGGATTTTCTGGGTCGGTAGGGCACCATGTCGATCTCGGCCACTCGCCCGGCTACAATCTCTACGCCAGAGACGTTTTCGAAGAACGTATGCGTTTCACGCCAATGGTCTTTTCACTGTCAAGAGACTGGAACGGTGGCATCCTTGAACAGCTGATCCGGGCAAATGTGCGTATCCCCCGCGATACGATCGGCGACCTCAACGCGCAGTTGACGGCCAACGAGACGGGCCGACGCCGCGTCAAGGAATTGATCGCTCGATATTCTGTGGACACCGTCATAGCTGCATCGGACCAGCTCCTCGACTACGCGGAATCGTTCATGCGCGAGGCTATCAGCGAAGTTCCCGATGGTACCTACCGAGGAATAGACTACATCGACACGGATGGTCTCGAGCAGACGAACCTCGAAGTGCATGTCGCTGTCACCGTAAAGGGTGACACTTTGCATCTCGACTTTGAAGGCACATCGGCGCAGGTGAAAACTGCAATCAATTGCCCCCGCGCCTCGACGATTTCGTCTGCATATTCTGCGCTGAAAATGCTTCTGACAAAGCCGTCAATCCCGTTGAACGATGGTTCCTACCGTCCGATCAGCATTTCCGCTCCGGAGGGCAGTCTCGTAAATCCCATCCCCTTCGCGCCGGTCGAGGGTCGCAATGTGGTGGTCATGCGCGTTTTTCAGTCGATCCTTCTTGCCCTTTCAAAGGCTTTGCCGGACCGTATACCGGCCCCGGGTTACGATACTCGCACGGAAGTCGATCTACATTGGCAGGGTGCTCGCACTTACCATGCGATCAGTGAGCAACTTGGAGGCGGTTATGGCGCAGGTCCAGGTAATGACGGAGCCGACCAACTGGACGATCCATTAGGTAACTGCCGAAATACCCCTGTGGAAGCGCTCGAACTTTCACAATCCTTTTTTAGGGTTGAGCGCTACGAATTGAGGCCAGACTCCGGCGGGGCGGGGCGATATCGTGGAGGTCTGGGCGCTGTACGCACCTATCGCTTCCTTCAAGATGGCGTTCATATGAGCGTGTACTCGGACCGGTTCATCAACAAGGCGCCGGGTGTTCAAGGCGGGCATGACGGAACGAACGCCTATATCAAAGTTACGAGGAAAAATGGCGTTGAAGAGCAGTTGCCGCCCAAAGGTGCTGCGGTACTCAATTCCGGTGACGAGCTCGAGGTCGCGATCGGCGGCGGCGCTGGCTACGGTGATCCAAGAAGCCGCGAACCCGAAATGGTTCGTGCTGATGTCCGTTCCGGCAAGGTAACCGAAGACTCCTTGAAAGCCTACCAAGGCGGACAGCCGGGAGAACCGGCGAATGCATGATCTGATCGCAGATATTAAAAGCCAGTCCGAAACTTTGCTCGCCAATGCCGGCCTTCTCGACCGAGCCTATCACAGCTCAAGCCGTTGGACGGGTGGTAGCGATGGCTTCGTTATAACAGGTATGGCAACTTCTCTGTGGGCCTGGCATTCGGCAAGTCTGATCCTCAGTACCGCTGGCATCGGACACGCGGTCGCTGATACGAGCGAATATCATCGGTACGGAACCGCGCAGAGTGACACTTCCCCGTTGATTATCACTAGCCGATCCGGTGAATCCGCAGAAATTATCAATCTACTGGATGTCGTCCAGCCCGGAAGGCCGGTCATCGCTGTTACCGCGTCCGAGCACAGTACGCTTGGACGCAAAGCAACTAACGTCTTGCCGTTCAAGGCGGAAGAGAAGGCGTTCTACAACACGTCTTCTTTTACCACTACGCTCTGCGTCGCAACCTCAATGGTCGCCGGATTGGCGAACAGAACCGATCTGGCACCCGCTGTTTGGCTAGCAAAGCTTGCGGAAAAAGTCGATGTCGTGGCCAACCTAGATCAGGAAGTCTTTGCTGCGGCAGCTGCCGCCATTGCGAAATCTCGCGTTGCTATCATGACCGGCCGTGGTCACCTTATCGGACTCGCCCAACAAGCATCGCTTGATTTGCAGGAAGGGATGCGCATTGCAGCAATCCCGGTATCCGGCGGCTTGCTACGTCATGGGCCGATGGAACTGATCAACCTGCCAGACAGTGTCGTTGTTATGCTCATTCCAAACGATCACATGGCTGGAATTATGGTTCGGTTGGCCTCTGACCTGGTAGGCTACGGAGCTTCAGTAGTCGCGATAGCAGCTGGCCCTGTAGATCTGCCGGCAGGCGTCAGTGTGATCCGGGTTCCCGAAACTATCCCGGAGCTAAATGCGGTTGTTTTTGCTGTTGCGCTTCAAAAACTAAACGTGTCGGTCGCCCAGGCACTGAACATGAGTACAATTGAGCCGGCCCTCATCCCCAAAATTACGAGGGTAGAATGAGTATTGATGTTCTCGCTATAGGTGACCTTACGGTCGACCAGATATTCGGCCCTCTTCGTGATCTCCCTACATGGGGAAGAGAAACCGAAGTCGATACTATGGATGTACGCTTAGGCGGAAACACCGGGAATTTCGCGCTCGCGGGCAAGGTGCTTGATCTTAACGTTGTCTGCGTGGGGCCGGTCGGAAAAGATGACAATGGCCTCTGGATCAAGAATGAAATGGAGAAGAGCGGTCTGAACACAGACCTGCTCGACTTTAGAACTGACTCTCCGACCAGTGTTACAACAGCACTCGTCAGGGAGGACGGTGAGAGGTTATTTATCACCCTCCCGGGCGCATTGGCCAAACTTGGCCAGACATTGCGCCAGTCCCGCTACTCTGATGCGAAAATCGCCTTACTTTCTGGATGGTGTCAACCTCCTCGCGTTGCAATGGACATCTTGCTTGACGCGTTCACACGATTGAGGACAACCGGGACCAAGATTGCGATCGATCTCGCATGGTCGGAAGCGAGTTGGGGCGTCCGTGATGACGTCCTGCAAATCCTTTCCCAGGTAGATTTTGCGCTAATGAATAGCGACGAGGCAGCGGCTCTCTCAGGCGAAACAGACCTGATATCTGCGGCTGAAACGATCTCTGAAAAGCTCGCCCAATCCGCCGTTCTGGTCATAAAAAATGGTGAACATGGTGCGCTCGTTAAAGAGCGTCACAAGCCTTGCGTCATCGTCCCGATTGTGTCGATGGGTGAACCGGCGCACGCGGTCGGGGCAGGCGATTGCTTCAATGCGGGATTTTTTCATGCCGTCTTCGTCCAGAAACTCGATGCGGAAGCCGCCACAGCGTTCGGATGCGATTTCGCAACGTGGATGCTGGTGCACGGCAGGGAGGCAATAGTTGATGTCTCGACTGTCTCTTCATCTCGACGTCAAGCCGGACTGAACCAATCGGGGGATCTGCTATGATGAGAGACTTACGGCTAGAGTCCGTAACAATCGCCTATGGCGAAAAAACAATCCTTGAAAATATTGATCTGACGGTTACCAGGGGCGAGATTATTTGCCTGATCGGCGCCAGCGGTTGTGGGAAATCGACACTCCTAAATGCGGTAGCAGGCCTCATACCTGTCCGATCGGGCTCGATCCTTCTGAATGATAATCCAGTCACTGGTCCATCCGCCGATCGTGTGATGGTTTTCCAGGATGACGCTGTTTTCCCGTGGATGAAGGTCCGTGAAAATGTCGAGTTCGGACTTAAGATCAAAGGTCTTCCTGAGGGTGAACGCAATCGCATCGTAAATGAGAAGCTCGCGACTGTCGAACTGTCGCATGCCGCAGATCTATACCCCAGGGAATTGTCAGGCGGCATGCGCAAGCGCGTCGATCTGGCTCGCGCGCTCGCGGTCAGTCCTCAAATGATCTTGATGGACGAGCCTTATGGTGCATTGGACGCCATGACCAAGGAACGTCTTCAAGTCCAGTTCCTGAAGGTTTGCGAAGACACAAACGCCACTTCGCTATTTGTCACGCACGATATCGAGGAAGCGCTTTTCCTCGGCGATCGCATCGTCGTGCTCGGTCGAAACCCAGGCCACGTAGCGCATGTCATTGATGTGCCGTTCGGAAAAGATCGAACCCTCGAACTCAAGCGAACCGGTGTTTTTCAGCAGCTTCGAGGGACCGTGTCGGATCTCATCGTCTAACACATCCAGTAAATTAAACCCATAAAAAAGGGGAGCCAAAAATGGCCGTTAAAACAGAGGTGCCCACCGGCAGGGCGGCCCGAACGAACAAGTTGATCCGGCAGTTATTCGTCCCACTCGTACTGGTCGCTCTGTGGTTTGCAGCAACCTGGAACGGTACCATCGACCCGATTTTTCTACCTTCACCGGCAGATGTGTGGCGCTCCTTCTTGTCGTTAGCACCGCTCTTGCCTCAGAGTCTCGCGGCGAGTGTTTCGATGACGCTTGGCGGCTTCATTGGCGGTAGTCTCCTTGGCCTCGCAATGGGGCTTACGATGGCATACAGTCGGCTCGCTCGAGAAATCTTTGGTGGCGTTCTCGATTTCTTTCGGCCTATCCCAATCTTCGCGCTGATACCTCTTTTCATTCTTTGGTTCGGTTTGGGCAAAACGCCACAAATTGTCCTCATCGTCCTGGGTACTTCGCTCGTCATTGGTGTTGCAACGATCGAGGCGATCAAGAACGTACCCGCGGTATATATTCGTGCAGGCCTGGTACTCGGCGCTCAGCGCGGGACGATCTACAGATCGATCATCCTTCCGGCAATTTTTCCCCATCTGCTCGGCGCAATTCGGGTAGCCGCTGCCTCGTCCTGGGGACTCGACGTTGCCGCCGAATATATTGGCGCGCAGGTCGGACTTGGCCATCTGATGATTATCAGAGTCCAATATCTCGACACCGCGGGCATCGTTGTGATTGTCGGCATTTATTGCCTCCTTGCCATCATTCTCGACAAGATTGTCGTCGCGCTCGAACGTCCATTAACGCGATGGACGGAAAAGGGGGCAGGCAAGGGTGTTGTTGGTTCCATAACAGGCGCCAGCTGAGTTGCAGAGGCGCGAGTGGCAGCGCTGACAAAAACAATGCCAACAAACATCAACCAAACCAGAGGAAGAACACAATGAAGAAAGCAATGAAAATTGTTGCCGGACTGTCGATAATCCTTTCCGTGCTAGCATCCGGGAGCACGGTGGCACAGGCGCAAGATGCAAAAACTGTGCACGTTGGGATCACGCCATATTTTGATTATATGCCATGGGTCATTGCTAAGGAAAAAGGGCTCGACAAGGAACTCGGCATTGACCTGGATCTCGTGACCATAACGAACACCGCCGCAGGTGTCGCCGCAATGCGTCAGGGAAGCCTCGACATCGTCTCATCTTGCCACGTTTGCGATTTCCCGCTCTATCAGGCTGTCCCTGCGCTACGCAGTTTTCTGATCACGGACCAGTTCAAGGGGTTTATCGTTATTGGTCGAAAGGGAACCGATACGTTTGCCGACCTGGCTCCCAAGATCGGTGCAGAAAAAGCGAAAGAGCAAATTCTCAAGGGGTTCAAAGGTAAGGAATTTCCGACAGTTCTGTCCAGCTACCGTCCTCTTCTGACCGCAGCTCTCGGTCAAGTTGGACTAACTGTTGATGACATCAACGTCATCGAATCCGGGGACGATGCACAGGCTGCATTGGCCTTTCAGCGTGGCACCGGCGACTACTATATGGGTAGTTTGCCGCAAGAGACCAAGCTTCTTGCAATGCCGGACAAGTACGTGAACGTTGGCGGCCATGAAATTCTCGGCCCGGCAGGACTGTGGTACTCAACGATGGTTTCGACGCAGGGTTGGCTTGATAAAAACGAGGACACTGCATTGAAGCTGGCAGCGATCTGGTATCGCGTCTCTCGTTATGCCGACGAACACTTCGAGGAAGTCGCGCCACTTTGGGTCAAGGCAACAAATGAACGGGCTGCGGCGTCATTCACGGTCGATGAGTTCAAGAACACGTTCCAGTTGATGGCTTTTCCAACGCTTGAGAAAGCCAAGACTACGGTCTTCAATCCCGAGTCCGATGTCTACTGGAAGCACTCTGTAGACTTCTATGAGAAGCAGAATGCCGATCAACTTCCAAGCGGCGTGGACCCTGCAACAAGGGCACTCGAAGAGAAATATTACGACAAGCTTGTCGCAAACAAAAAGCTTACCGACTGGGTCAACAGCCCGCTCAAGTAAAGGCCACAGATCGAGCTGAAACACCGGCTCTACGGAGCCGGTGTTTCGTCAGAGTCATAGACGGTGAACCGAAGGAGCCCGACCAATGACGTCGATTCGCCTTTACTGCATGACTGGCGGTACACTTCATTTCGATCAAGGTGTGTTTACACATATGCTGGGAATGGGTCGGCGAATGAAAGCACCCACACCCATATTCCTAGTTGATCACCCGAAAGGTAAAATTCTGTTCGAGACAGGATTGCACCCGAACGCGGCTGTCGATCCGGTGGGGCAATGGGGTGAAGAACGCGCGGTTGATTGGGCGGCCGAGTTTGAGCCAGAACAGGCCGTTGACCGGCAGTTGGCAGCCCTTGGTATTAGACCCGAAGACATCAGCTTTGTTGTTATGTCATGCCTTTATCCGGATCATGCCGGCGGCATGCATCTGTTCCCGAACGCAAAGTTCATTGTTCAATTCCGTGAACTACAAGACGCATGGTGGCCGGATAGACGCCTCACCAAAAGCTACGCCTATCCGGAAATTCAGGAAATCCGAGACCTCGATTATCTCGAACTGCACGATGAGGACTATGATCTGTTTGGCGATGGCTCTGTCGAAATCCTCTTCACACCGGCTCACACGCGCGGTGAACAATCGCTTGTCCTTAGGCTGCCGAATACGGGCACGATTGTGCTCCCTGCTGGAATTTTTCCGCAGAAGGCGAATTACGTGAACAATGTGATGACGGGAACGCCCATGGTCGATCCCGCTACTGCACATCGATCAATGGCGCGGCTGAAGCGTATTGCAGAACGCGAGAATGCCATGGTGATCTTTCATCACGACATTGACGCTTGGGATGACATCCGCAAATCCCCACACTTCTACGACTAGATCGAAAATCCTTTCATTGCGTAGCGCTCGGCGACTGATCGAGCATGACCGAACTGACATCAACAACAGGAAACAGCACCCGATGACTACGCAAATGTATCAAGAGATCATGGAAATTCCATCCGCGATCGCGTCGCTCATTGAGCGATCTGGTGCCGAACTGAAGCAAGTCGGCAAAACTTTCGAGAAACTAAATCCTGCAGCCATAGTTACTATCGCGCGCGGCTCGTCAGATCACGCCGCGCATTTCCTAAAATATGCTATCGAACTCAATGTCGGTATTCCCGTAGCTTCGCTCGGCCCATCCCTCGTCTCCGTCTATAACGCTAGATTGAAGTTGGACCGATGTGGAGCTCTAGCGATCTCCCAGTCCGGCAAAAGTCCCGACATCGTAACGCTAGCGGAAGCGGTTAGAAACGGTGGCGCATATACGGTCGCGGTGTTGAATACGATTCAGTCCCCTCTGGCGAATGCCTCCACCGTAGCGGTAGACATCGCCGCAGGCCCTGAGACTGCTGTGGCCGCGACGAAGTCGTTCGTCAACTCCGTGGTGGCGGGCTTACTTCTGATTGCGGCATGGACGGACGATGAGAAACTCGAGCGCGCAGTCAAGTCACTCCCGGAACACCTGTCAAATGGCTCTGATGCCAAATGGCCTGAGCTTGCGGCCGCGTTAGAGGGCCAACAGTCCTGTTACATTATCGGAAGAGGCCCCAGCGTTGCTATCGCTGCCGAAGCTGCCCTAAAGTGCAAAGAGACCTGTGAGCTTCATGCTGAAGTTTACTCCTCAGCTGAACTTATGCATGGTCCAGTTTCGCTTGTATCACCAAAATTTCCTATCTTGGCGTTCGCCGCAAGAGATCTTGGGGAAGGTTCCGTGTGTGCAGTTGCAGATCAACTAGCGTCGAAACGAGCCAACGTGTTCGTCACCTCCGAGAATGCAGAAGTGGCGACACGCTTGCCGTTTATTGCAACAGGGCATCCTCTCACCGACGCGCTAGCTCAAATAGTCCCATTCTACAGATTTGTGGAAACACTCGCACGGCAAAGGGGATTGAATCCAGACGCTCCGCCAGCGCTCATGAAAGTTACCGAAACTCTTTGAACTTATAGACAACGCTCATTCCATCACGCGCCGCCGGTCAGCTTTCGATTTGTTAGAGGAATTCTTCTTTCGTGCAGAGCACGAAATCGGCAATGATTATCCGTTAGCGCGAACATATTGTCTGCCGGCGGACGCTACCATGGTGACGGCAACAGCTCGCTTTATGCCTTGGTAGCTATTTCTTTGTCCCAATAGCCGTACTTGTTCGCGATATGATTTCGTATCTCTAGCTAACATTCCGAGCTCAGACTTGCGCCTCAAAAAATATACGCAAGACACGGTCTCAGACATACATTTCGGCGGCCTATCGTTATTGTGGAAATTGCAGGAACTGACAACGATATGACGAATTACTTCTGACGAAACCACACGCTAATTCGCCCTGTCCAGCAGCAATTTTGAAGAGGTTATCCTGAGTACTCCGGTATACCGACTAGTCCAGCAACGTCCTAATATTATTCTGTTCCAGCAGGGCGCGACTTTTAGCATTCTCTTCAGTGACTAAGATGTCGATAAGGGACAGAGGGCCAATTTTGTAGGCGGCGGCCGTACCGATTTTGTCAGAAGTAGCGATAGCCACGACTTCTGCGGCGGCGCTGATCATTGCGGACTTTATTGCCACTTCATCATAACCCGAAGTTGTCAAACCTAGATCCTCATGAATTCCATGGACACCAATAAAGCACAGATCAGCACTCATCGAATGGAGTTGCTCCAAAACCCTCGCGCCAAGCGTCATCTGACTTCGTTTGTCAAAGACGCCCCCAAGGAAGATTATTTCTAGATGAGCGTGTTCGTTGGTGACTGTCGCAATTAGGGGGCTGTTCGTCACGATCGTCGCCCTCAAGTCCTTTGGCAGCTGCCGGACCAATTCTAGATTAGAAGTCCCGCCATCAACGATGACGACCTGATCTCGGAGCACAATCTGAGCCGCGCGCCGCGCTAGTCTGACTTTTTGTTCGGCGGAAACTTTGTACCGCCCCTGAAAGGGGAGGGTGCCAGGCGAGATCGGGAGAGCTGCCCCATGGACGCGTTTGATAAGACCTTCCGCCGCCATTTCGCGGAAATCGCGTCGTGCCGTGTCTGTCAATCGGCTCGGAATGTTGACCCCTTATCGGCGTCCAATCTTCACCCCCCTGTAGCCGATCAGCGCTTGGCCTGCCCGGCGCTGGCCGGGGTTGCAGAGGGTAGGCCAAGTGCGGGTGATGTC
>WPHV01000024.1 GCA_009744235.1 Gillisella vitis | reverse complement strand
CGATGACGCCGATCCCGTCGTGAGTGTCGAGGACGGTGATTGCGTTGTGAGGGCTGATCTCCAGCCAACGCGCCAGCGCTGTCGCATCGCCCGTGAACAATGAATGCAATATCAGTGGCGGCAGCGCAAAATCGTATACGCGGTCAACCTTGCTGGCGATTTCGATCTGGTCACGATAGTAGCTGTGAATTTCGACAAGAACCTCCATCCCGCGATCCCGTGCCTTCTCGGCCAGCTTGGCAAGGAAGGCATAGGTCTCATCAATCATGAAGCAACTGGTTCCGGCCTTCTTGATCGCGTAGCCGGCGGCATCGAGGCGGATTGCCGTCACGTTGGCTTCAGCAAAGCGATCGAGGATAGTCTCCAGGTATAAAGCGCCATGGGCACTGTGGACATCGATGTCGATCTGTTGGGGGGTGAATGTGGTCCACAGCATCCGCTGGCTGCCATCTGCAAGCGTGGCCTTTGAAAACGGCAGCCCAGGGCGTGGCCGATAGATATTCAGGAGATCCTGCTCGCTGGCACCACGGGGAAAGGCCTTGCCAAATGTCATGAACATGTCTGCGAATTCTGAATCAGATCCTTTTGCGATGAAGTCCTGGAACCAGCTCGATTGCGCCGAGACATGGTTGACAATGAGATCGGCCATGATCTCCACGGAGCCGGCGAGGGCGCGAACATCATCCCAGCTACCGAGGCGAGGATCGACAATCGTGTGATCGGTGGGATCGAACCCGGCATCAGCGCCGTCGATCGGGTTGAAGAAAGGCAAGGCATGGACGCCGCCGAACAGGCCTTGTAGCCTCCCGTCGAGCAAAGCTCTCAACTCGGGGAAACCACCTCCGCTTAACCGGTCGACGTAGGTGATAAGTTGTACACTGTTTTTCATACGGTCTCTTCGTCTGGGGCCCTCCACTGAGGAGGGCGCATGGGTCATTGGGGTCTTTCAGTTGAACTGCCGGTGATGAGACGGCTTTCTCCAAGCAGACCCTGTTCGTCCATGATCGGATGCGCAACGGAAACGATATGGGCGTTGATGCGTTTGAGATCACGCAGGATGTCGAGATGAAGGGAGCTGGTCTGCAGGCTTTCGGTCCGTCCGTCACGCAATCGTTCGAGGTGTCGCTCCGAAGACCGTTTCTCCATGTTGCGGACCTCGATCTTCCTCTCCATCAGTTGTCTCGCGAGGTTGACGTCGCGCGTGATGAGGATCGTTTGCGCGATTCTGAGATTGTCGATGGTCAGCTGGAAAAGTTGCTGGAGCTCGGCAAAGCCATCTTCGGAGAACTTGAGGCCGTGCCCGATCTTCTTGGTGACTTCAGTCAGAAGACCCCTCTCGATGATGTCGCCGATGTGTTCGAGGTTGATGGCATAGTCGATAATGACAATGGAGCGGCGTCCCTCCTCCTCGGACAGTCCGGTCCGCCCGAGCTTGGAAAGGTAGACCTTGACCTCCTGCTGCAGCCGATCGACCTGGCGTTCGAGCAGAGGAATTTCCTTGAGTCTGGCGGCATTGTTCTGGTCGAACGCATCGGAGACCTTCAAAAGCATCCTTTCGATCAGGTCTCCAACCCCGAGCACCTCACGGGTCGCGCTGGTCAGGGCGACCAGCGGTGTCGAAAGTGCCTCGTGATCAAGGAATTTGGGCGCGCTCTCATTCTGCGTTTGTTCCGGAATGAGGATAGTCATCCAGCGCGCTAGCAATCGCGAAAAGGGCCATGCAAGCAGTGCCAGGGCGATGTTGAAGGCCAGATGCGCATCGACTGGTAGCTTGGCGTAGGGGAGGGGCAACATCGAAAGCCAGTCGGCCAAAATGTCGGCCGCAGGCAGAGTGAGCACGCAGCCTATCGCCCGAACGATCAGATTGCCCAACGTGACGCGTCTGGAGGCTGCCGGCCCCGACAGAGCGGCAATCACCGGCGGGATCGCGCCTCCCAGATTAGCCCCCAGAACCAGCGCGACAACAAGGCCACCAGACAGAAGGTCGGTAGAAGCCAATGACAGGATGAGGACGACCGCGGCAAGGCTTGAGGATGACACAAATGCGATCACTGCGGCAAAGATCATCGCGACAGGCCACGCGTTGTTGAGCAGCCCGATGAATGCTCCAAGCGCCTGAGAATGGCGTAAGGGTTCGGTCGCTGCGCTGAGAAGATGCAACGAGAGCAGCATCAGCGCGATACCTATGATTGCCGTGCCGGCGCCCTGGCGCGTGGTCGAGCCCCCGCGATAAAGAACGATGCCCACAAGCAGCAGGAACGGCGAGACCCACTCAATGCCAGTGGCAACGATCCAGGCTGTGACGGCTGTCCCGACATTGGCCCCAAGCAAAACGACCTGCGCCATGCGCGGCTTGATCAGCTCCCGCTCGACGAATGATGAGACCATCAATGCCGTCGCCGTGGAGCTTTGGAGCGCCACGGTCGCAACAAGACCGGAGAGGAACGACCGGGTGCTGCTTCTCGTCCCAGTGGCGAGGCCGGTTCGCAACTTTGACCCAAGTGCGCGCGATGCCCCGTCTTTCACCTGGGCGAGGCCGAACAGTAGCAATGCCACGGCGCCGGACAGGTTTATGATGACGATCAGTGATTCCAATTCTGACTCCGCAACTGAAAACAGGCCAGTCCGTGGGCCTTCAATGCAGTCAAATCAAAGTGCCGGTGGGCAAACCGGGAGGAATGCTGCCCACCGGCGGCCCGCCCACACCGCCGCGCGGGCAGGTTACCCGACATATCATGCACGGTTGTCATTCTGCCTTGAGACCGGCAGTCAGCCGGCTAGAAACAAGGGGCGACGACGCGGTGAATGTCCTCGGTAGCCGCGACGATATTCTGGCCGGCTACCTCGTGCGATCCGCTGGTTACCACAAGAAGGCCTGCTTCTTCGCAGATGACGGATCCTGCGGCGATGTCCCAGATACTCGTGTTCTTTTCGACATAGCCATCGGTCATTCCAAGTGCCGCGAACCCAAGACCGACCGTTCCACACCGATATTCCGTCACTCCCCATCCTGCCTCTCTCAGTGCGAGCTCGACCTCGGCAACTTCTCTGGCGGGCCAGCGAACACTTTCACCGACAGAGGCGAGACGGACGGAAGGGAAGTCGACCCTTCTTTGGTAGGGAGCGCCATTTTTAAAGATGCCCGCCCCTGTCGCGGCACCAAGTCGTAATCCAAGGCACGGATAAGCGATAACGCCGACACGGGATAATCCGTTCTCCACGAAGCCGATTGAAACTCCCCAGAGCGGGGAGCCGCGCAGGAAGTTCACCGTGCCATCTATGGGATCGATAGACCAGAATGCGTCCGATCCGCCTCCGCCCATCTCTTCTCCCATCACGTGGTCGTCGGGAAACCATGTAACAAGCGTCTCTCGAATAAGTGCCTCGACGCGCCGATCCGCTTCCGAGACAAACTCGCTTGCCGTCTTCTCCTCCGCAACGAATTGGCCACGCTCGTGAAAGAGCTGTAGAGCCAACGCCGCAGCCTCGGTCATGATCGTGTTTGCCGCATCCAGGCGTTTGAGATAATCCATGGTTTGACCTTCAATGCGCGTCAAGAAGGTCAGGGATATCAGTCGAAATGGTTTGTGCTCCAAGATTAAGCAATCTCCTGGCAACGGGCGGATCGTTAACGACAGAAACCGCAAATTCAATGCCGCTGTCCGCCAGCACCTTCATTGCTTCGTCGTCCAGCACGTCTTTCGTGACGTGAAGCAACTGGCATTTTGTCTCGTTGAGTAGCGCAACCGGATCCTTTGGAGGAATGCATACAAAGTATGCCCGTGGCACGTCAGGCAGGATGCGGGCGGCAGCGTGGATCGAGCGAATGGAGAAACTTCCGACAAAGAGTCGTTCGCGATCTTTCGGCCACAAGGCTTTTAGCACATTGAGCGCAATCTCCGCAGTTTCGATGTCGTCGCCCGGTGTGGGCTTCAATTCAAGCTGCAAGCCGACGTCAAGGTCGAGAACGGTCTCGATCAACTCCTCGAGCGTTGGAACCTGAATGCCCGAGAATTCCTCGCCAAATGACGCGCGGGCATCGAGACGTCGGATCTCTTCAAACGTCATGCCTGCGACAAAACCCTTGCCATTCGTTGTGCGGTCGACAGTATCATCATGGATGATGATCGGCTTCTGATCACGCGTCAGTTTAACGTCGACCTCAACCCATCTGGCGCCTTTTTCAACAGCAGCTCTGATCCCTGCAAGCGTATTCTCAGGCGCAAGGCGAGGTGCGCCGCGATGGGCGATGATGGGTTCGGGAACAACGAAATGGCGGCCAGTGTCTGTTGCGCGTTTGAGCGCCGAGCTCTGAGACATGGAAGATCCTTGCTTATACGAAAAAAGGACGCGAAGAGCGGCTGAACCGCCCTTCGCTCATCGGTTACTGAAGGGTGACGTTCTTGATGAATTCGTTTTTGATATCGTCACTCAGCGGCTGGGCTGCCCAGGTGAAGCTGGCCTTTCGCTGCGCGGCAGGAACGAGCGCTGCGCTGCTGTCTGCATCCGTATTTTGCGGGACCGAGCCAAATTCCTGAGTGAATTGAGTTTGGGTCTTCGCACTGGTCAGCCAGTTGATGAAGACAAGGGCTGCAGCCTTGTGCTTTGCATTGGCCGGTATGAACACGACGTTGCCTCCGCCGGGCATGCCGAAATCAGGGACGTAAACTTTAATAGTCTTTGGCACTTCACCCCTCTTCTGGAGCGCAGCGATATAGTCCTCCCATCCCGCGACGATCGTGAATTCCCCCGAGGTGAGCCGGGTCACGCTGTCTGCATAAGACGCGGTTATCACGAACTGGTCTTTTCTCTTGTTGAACCAGTCCCACGCCGGCGCGAACTTTTTCTGTATCTCTGAGTTGGTCGTTCCGGCGGTATAATCCACATCAGGCGCAAATTGGCGCACGACACCCTCAATGAACGCTGGTCCTGCGCCCCCGTTTTCAACGTTGAATCCGAGTTCTCCGGGATGATTTTGCAAAAACGCCGAGAATTGGTCGAGCGTACGCGGAAGATCGGCTTCCTGGGTCCTGGCGGAATCATAGGCAATGACCGTCTGGTTGCCCCAGAACGCCACTGCATATCCCTTGCTATCGGTGCCCTCGATGGAATAGCGAAGTTTGGCGGCCTCGGGCAGTTGCTTGCTCAGCGGCCCATAGAAGCTGTCTTCAGGGAGTTTCTTGATTTCCTTGCCGGCGGTGGAAAGGACGTCGATATCGCCCTCGGCGCGTCCCCTTTCGGCAAGGAATTTGTTCATGTTGGCTTTCGAATCTCCATCGGGGATCGTCACTTTGATCCCGTATTCAGACTCGAATTGCTTCACCTGTTCGCGAAACTTTGCTTGATTGAACCAGTTGAACCAGGTGAGTTCACCCTCCTTCTTTGCCTGCGTGACGATTTCATCCCACGACATCGACTTCAAGTCCTGTGCCTGGACCGGCACGCTCATCGTCAGTACCGCTACACTTATTGCGGCGAGTTTCTTCAGCATCGCACTTTACCTCCCGTTTGGATTGACTTGCTGTTGGACACCCTCGTCATCCCTTGCCGGTGATTGCCGCTGGGTTATTGCTTGCGAGGAAGCGTTCGACGAGCAGCATCAGAAGGACGTTGGGGACCACGAGGATCAGGGAAACGACCGCGGCATTGGGTCGAATGAAGTTGTAGCCAAGATAAGAGTAAAGAATCGTCGGGACTGTCGTGAAATCCGGTGCGCCAACAATATAGGCGATGCCGAATTCTTCGATTGAGAGGATGAAAACGATAATAAATGCAGCGATCAGGCCAGGTTTAATAATTGGCATATAAGCTATGCGGAATACTGCAATGCGAGATGCGCCCATGTCGCGTGCAGCATCGATGAGGTCCTGTCGAATAAGCGACAACGACACCGTCAGAATGCGGATCGCATAAGGCAGCAGAACAACCGTGTGTCCGATCAGAATACCCAGGAACCTCGAATAGAGCCCGAGATTTATAAGCAGCGACGAGAAGAAAATTGCGACCACAAAACCCGGCAGGACGAGCGGCAGTAGCGTCAGCGCCTGCAACACCGGCTTTCCCGGAAATTCCAGCCTGCCGAAGGCGTAGGCCGTGGGTAGAGCAAGGACGAGAGTAATCGCGGCAACGCAAGGGGCCAGCGTATAACTGTTTCTCAGCGCCTCCGGCAGCGCCGTGGTGTTCCAGACCTCAATCCAGCGTGAGAAGGAAAGTACCGGCGGCAAAACGTCAGGATAGGCCCATGGATGATTGACATCGACAAGCGACCACAGGGCCGCCATTGCAAAGGGCAGGAGAAGCCAAACTGCCCCGACGATAATGACGGTTGCAACAAGAAGGCGGTTAAGCCAGTGATGGTTCTTGAGGTACATGCTCGCCATCGTCATGCCCTCCCAAGACGGGATAGAAGCTGCGCAACACCAGCCAGCAGGATTGCCCCGAAAAGAGAAAGGGCCATCAAAAGCATCGCGACGACTGCCGCAAGGTTCCATCCGTCAGCGCTTGCGTCCTGTGTCCGAAGCATCAGCTGCGCCAGCGAGTTGATGGTGGTCGGTCCGGCAACGACCTGGAAGGAAAAGTCACCGGCAGCTCCGATGAAGATGAGGACAAGAGCCGCCTGCAAAGAGCGTATTGTGAGTGGCACGATGATCTTTCGGAACCGGTCCATAGCGCCTGCGCCCAGATCTCGGGCAGCATTGAGAATGTCATCCCCGATGGCCTGAACCGCACCGGTGAGAAGAAGCAGTGCAAATGGCATCTGCTTCCAAACCTGAAGGAATATCACGCCGATGCCATAACTGTCGTTTTGCATTCGGATCGGCCGGGCGACGATGCCGAGCTTCACCAGCGCGAGATTCAAAAATCCCTGAAATGAGATAAAGTTGATAAACAGGAAAGCGGCGACAAGCCCGTGAACGAGCAGTGGTGCTTTCAGAACAGCACTTATCACTCCGGATCCGAGAAACGGTTTGCGAAGCCATAATGCAAGCGGATAGGCAACCGCAACTGCAAGGACTGAACTGATGATTGCAATCCGGGCGGAATACCAGAAGGCGCGCCAGACCTGGCCGTCCGACAGCATGGTCTGCCAGAACCGAAGGGAAAATCCGCTTGAACCAGCAAAATTCAGGAAGCCGAACGATTGTGAGACGGCCATTCCGATGACGACGCTGGTGAATACGAGGATGACGCCAAGACCGGGAAGAAGGAGAAGATAGGCCTGCAGACTGTTGCGGAGGGTCATTCGACGGCCTCCTTCAGGAAACGGATCTTCTCCGGCGCAATCTCGAAGCGGTATGTGGAAGCTTCGTTGATGGATGACTGTCCGAGCACCTGAATTCGGAAAGTGCTCTCCTGTTTTTCCGGAGCAGCGACTGTGAGGTCAGTGAGGTTGCCAAGGAAGCTGCGAGTTCGCACCTCGAAGGAATAGATATTGGCGCCCGGGCCATCGTCCGGGCGACTGACGGCATCTTCCGGTCGCCAACTGGCGTAGACACTTTTAGCCACTGGCGGCGTTTCCGAAGCGATCAAAGTCTCGCCAAGCGGCGTGGTCGCTCGATAGTGACCGGTCGCGTCGTCCCGTCCGGTGACATGAGCAGCCATTATGTTTGCCGTCCCGACGAAGTCGGCGACAAAGCGGTTGACCGGCTGATAGTAGACCTCGTTCGGTGTGCCACTCTGTTCGATCTTTCCTCCGTTCATGACCACCACGAGATCGGACATCGCCAAAGCCTCCGATTGATCATGTGTGACATAGACTGCAGTGAAACCATGGGTTTTCTGAAGTTGGCGGATCTCGAAACGAACCTGATCGCGAAGCCGGGCATCGAGATTGGAAAGCGGTTCGTCAAAAAGGATGACGCCTGGTCGCACGGCCAAAGCACGCGCGAGCGCGACACGTTGCTGCTGTCCGCCCGACAGTTGGCCGGGTAGCTTGCTTAGTTGAGTTTGGAGTGACACTTGTGCAGCGGATTCGGCCACGCGCTTCTCGATCTCGGCCTTTGGTGTCCGCTTTTGTCTCAACCCGAAAGCGATGTTCTCAAACACCGTCATATGCGGGAACAACGCGTAAGACTGGAAACACATCGCGGTGTTCCTCCTCTCCGGAGAAACGCCGGTCATATCGTCGCCATCGATCCCGATCCTTCCATCGTCAAGATCGATGAAGCCGGCAATGGCGCGCAGTAGAGTGGTCTTCCCGCAGCCGGAAGGTCCGAGCAGCGTTACGAACTGCCCTTGCTGAGCTCCAAACGTTATCCCCTTCAGGGCTTCATAAGACCCAAATCGGATCCTTGCATTGGCCACATCGAGTACGCTCATTTGTCCTCCCAGACTGGTAATTCCTTTATAATGCGTTGTGTATAATAAAAATTAGCGCCTGAAATGCAAATGAATTTTCGATCATATTGCCGATATTTCGCGCAAGCTACGAAATTCATTGGATAAAAATCTCTGAAAGGATACCGGTGTCCAAGGCGACTTGAAACCTAGGTATGTTTCACATACGCTGCTTATAATATTCGAGTTGGAGCAACGTAAGAAGGCAGTTGGAGAATGGCGGACAACTCATCCTTGGTTCCGGTCAGTCCGCAGAAGGCTTTCAGCAAGCCCCTCTCGCAAAATGAGAGAATGATCCTCGAGATCATCCGACGAAATAACGGGATAAAGAGATCGGCGATTGCGTCGATGACCAATCTTACCCAACCGTCGGTCCACCGGATCATTGATAGCCTGATTGAGAGCAGCTATCTGATTTTCGGGGACACCGTCATTGAAGGGCGAGGCAAGCCAAGCAAGGGGCTTCAGCTTAACGCCAGGGCAGCTTACTCGATCGGTATTTCGGTGAACACTGACAGCGCCTCGTTTTGTCTCTGCGATCTGCGCTGCAATGTCATCCACGAAGAAATACTCGACATCCCTCCTACTAATCGTTCCCGAACTCTGGTGCTCCTTAAGGAGCGTGTCTGGCGGGCGATGAAGTCTAACGATGTGCCACGTGACAAGCTTGTTGGAGCGGGCTTCGCGATGGCGGGTTTTTTTGTTGGCCGGGATCACTACTTCAATGCACCGGAGCCGCTCGCTGATTGGTCCCTGGTCGATCTCCAAAGCGAACTGGCCGCGCTTTTTGAGGTGCCGATCTGGACCGAGAACAATTGCACAACAGGCGCGGTGGGCGAAGCCATTTTGGGTGCCGGCCTGACCTATCCGACGTTCGGATATCTCTCTTTCAACTATGGTTTTGGGGCAGGCGTGGTCGTTGACGGGAAACCCGTATTCGGATCTTTCCGCAACGCGGGCGAGATTAGCCGCATTTACACGACGGAGGAAGGCGTGCATCGGCCGGCACTGGGAGGGTTGTTGTCGCAGCTTCAGCAACGTGGTGTCGTCGTGGAAGGAATCAGAGACCTTCGTAGAAACTTCGATCCCGAATGGCCGGGTGTACGCGAGTGGGTTGAGGAGGTTTCGCCATTCCTCAATCGCGCCATCGACGCAATGTGGGCTGTCATCGACCCGGCTGCGATTGTCCTTGGCGGGGAATTGCCCAAGGGACTGGGGGACCTATTGCTAGAGGTTCCACCAACTCCGCGCTTTGTTCGAATGAACACCCCCCCAGAGTACCCGCGAATTCTTCTAAGCGAGATTGAAGGCGATCCCGCGGTGATTGGTGCGGCGCTTGTTCCACTCAAGGAGCTGTTTTTCAACTAACCGGATATCTGTGGTCAGGGGATTTAAAATCTCAAATCAACTATCTTCTGATTGGTGAGGATGTCGAGCGCTTCAGGGCTTCCCTAAGTTGGACGCGGAAGCTCTTGTACTTGACGGCGCCCACGCCGACGACCTCCTCCATCGTCTTGCCTATAGTGCCGATTCCGATCAAGCCGCCCGTTGTTCCGCGATGATACTTCGTCTCAATCCCCTTTGCCTGCGGGCTATGTCATCACCAGTTGACGGCAGGTCACCGCCGCTTGGGTTCCTGCTCCTTCGCAGCAGGGGACGGGCAAATCTTTGAAACCTCCTTTCTCTTTGCATTCCAGTCATATGCCATACCCGATGGGGGCGAGGCGCACCATAGATAAAGTCAAAAACCCATAGCCTGTTTGGTGCAGGGGCTTTGAACTGCCGGTTAACCCGGTCAAACGGGGTCGAGGCCGTCTTGTCTTGTCGGAGAATGTCGTGCGAACCGGCTTTCCTCGAATGAGGCCTTACAGCTCATCGACCTCATAAGCCGGCGATAGCGTGTGAGTGCCGGAGCAATACCCCCCTATAGCAGGCTCTTCCGCAATTGGGGAAGTATTGCTCCGGTGACGACAATGGGGCAATCGGCAATAGTCTACAGATCGGCTCTACCCCGAATACGCCACGGTGTTCGTCGATGAACGAATCATCGTTTGAAGGGGGCGGTCGAGGTCAGCCTGGTTGAAATAGGCAGACGCCTTGCGCAATATCTCGTTGGCTTGACGAAGCTCGCGGATCTCACGCTCCAGGGCATTCATCTTCTCGGCCAGATCGCTCGGCAGGCCTGCTCATTTCCCGGTATCGACCTTGGTCTTCTTCAACCCTCCATGCAGCGCAGAGTAGCCGACCTTGACTGATGTTCTGCTTCATGTTCACAACCATGCGGATCGCATGCTCACGGACTTCAGTTAAAAAGTTGTTCGTTGTCTTGCTCATATCGGCTCCACTCTCCCAGAAGTTGCGTCTCCGGCAAATTCGGTGCAGTTCAACATAAGACTTTACCCAAATGAGTGGCAGGATATATCGTTATGTAATCTTTTGATTGGATGCACTTTTGGCGCAAGGTGTTTTGTTAGCCAGGGAATCTTAAGGAAATTGCCTGACGTTCGATTTGTATAGGATCTGTTTAGACGGGCAAGTCTATCTCGCGTGCGGGAAATAGAAATTTAGATTTGTGGGTATCGGCTAGGCATTTAATGTAAGTCATGCAAAAAATAATTTTATAATGCAGGTAGAAAAATATTATTCTATTGTTACGAGGCATATATAGTTATTATCGCATAAATGCATAAATTGTGGGCAAGATAGATAATAAATTCAAGTCTGCAAATCTATAAATTGAGATGCAAACTTATTAAAGAAGATTCAACAGATTAGTTGGGCGCAACATCAGCCTATAAGCTCAGTAAATCGAGATGCGGGGCACAGTGATCGACCTGTCGTCGAATCCCCACTGCGAGCCATTCGAGATAAGCCATATCATCTTCAGGTCTATCTGAAATTACCCAATCTGCTCCAACTGCCGCGTTGCCTGGTATGCCGTATCCTCGGCGAATGTGCCGACGTTCATCTGTCTCCCTTCGTCGCGCTCTTCCCGACAGAAAGTCAAAATTAAATTCCGCTCGTTCCATATTTTCTAGCTCGACGGAAAAGTCATAGCACCTCGTGAGAGTTGCCAGCTTGAGGTGAGGTTTTGTCCTCACCACCACTTCATTTTTTAAGTAAGCGGCGAGCCGTACTGCAGCAAAATCTGCCAAGAACGCCCTAATTACGTCTGATTCGGTATTGTCACCAAGTTGTTCACAAGTGACCATGGCCATCACGATCTCAACAGCCACGACTCTTATCGGTTGCCGAAGTATAGAATCGATCCACAATTTTCCCGCTTCAAAAAGGTCGTCTTCCTTGTCCTCGCTGAGATTCAAACCTTTCGCTAATCGTGATAGTTCTTCTGGAAACAGGATCGGCATAAGCGCAACGGTCGTTCTCCATCCAGTAGCAGGATTAGCCTTTTCGATCGATTCAACCAGATGCTCACCGCTTGCATATTTGAAGGTGTAGAAGGTGATAACAACTTTTTGGTGATATCTGGGCCGATGACTTAGTTGGGCGGCAACAATGTGTGCTTCGAACTCGCGACAGTCTAAAAAGACCGTTGCTCCGTCGTTCTCCTGAAACACCCTTTCTAAGAGATAGTCCACAGTTTGAATTGTGTCACCAGTGGCAACATACGAATCCGACACGTTAGCATTGAGCACTTCTCGGATGACTACCGTCTTTCCAACGACCTCAGTGGAGTGGAACTCTCGGATGGGCTTACGGGGTACATCTGCGATCCTCCAGAGACTGAGATCATGTGACGCGATAGGCACCTCATCGGCGCAAAGCGCCGCATCAAGCTCAACAAGATTGCGCTTGCCTAACTTGTCGACCGCAGACAGCAACGAAGTTTCGGTACACTCCTGTATGCCTTTCCCCAAGTTGTACATACCCCTGTGTTCTATGACTTGAAGTGGCAGTTGCTCTTCGAGGTGTTCGAGAAGATGTGGTACGGAGTGGCGCGCGAGGACTTCCTCCGCAGTAACGTCTTCCGGAAGATCCCATTGGAGTCTCCACCCGGGCCAACACGTACCTACGACGGAGAATGGTTTGCGCTGACAAAGGACCTGCAAGAATAGAAGTCAAGGCTTCTAGTGAGGGTTGCAAATGAATACCGGGAAAAAACTGAAAGCTTACGTCCATGGCGAGCTTTGCGGTGACGGATTTGTTCCGGAAACGAGGTTGGCAGGAGGAAGAGGAGTGTCAGATAAATATCGATTAAATAATAAACATTCAATCGCAGTGTATGTTCAGAATAATACTTTATTTCCTTCAAGTGGATAAAAGAGAGATATCAGAAGTTTAGCGGATGGTGAACCCGCCTAATAATAGCGTGGGGCCAAGCGTTTGAAAATTTCAATGCACGCCTGCTTTCTAGAGGGAAATCATAGCCGCGCTCGATTGTTCGGTTTGCTGTATTATTCCAATTTAAAAATTTGAAGTGTCAAACGCATTCATAATTGAAATAAGGCGTTGCCGAAGTGAGCAGCAGGTTTCCGCTGGCACGCATTCTTTATACCGAATGATGCCATGGGCTGCTGCGATGGAGCCACATCGTTCGATCTATCGGTGAGTTGAGTAAACCTAGGTGAGTGATGTGAAATCATGCTCATCTGGGCTGCCAGTTGGACGTCGAGGAAAATGTGCCTTGGGTTGCATCAGAAATGACATGCCCGGGAATCCAGGCGCTTTTTTTGAAAAGATAGATCCGTGTCGGCTGCGATTGCATCGGATGCCATAATGTTCAAATCCTACAGCATGACGATTTGACTTATTTGCAGCCCGGGCCTCTTACAGTCTTCAATGTTGACGAGCTACGGAACTGAATAGATGTCCAAGATATTTATTAGGTAGCTGGTATGCACAGCAGGTGCAGATAATCCCACGAGCTAACTTGGAAGCGCTACCAAGGCCATGGAGTACCGCCGACCGACATTCAACATATTCAATACCTGGAAGATAAGAAAAAGGCAGAAACTCAGACGCGCTCTGAGTGCGGCGGAAAAAGACTATCGCAATTTCTTGCAGAATACGGTTGCCCCTGCTCAGTGCTCCTGGGTTGCCTCGGTTGTCGAGCTCTTTGCTTCTGAATTGCCTTGGCTCGGTGAGATGCTGAAAGGCTTTGCTGACAAACCCCGCGCGCCTGGTCCGGAAATCGGGCCGATCAATCTGATACTCGAAGATTCTCCGATGTATGTTTATTGTTCTGTCGAAGAGATGAAAAGTTATGCAAATAGAGGGTCCTATGATGGTTTTTCCAGCCGCGGCGTGGTGATCTGTACTGTACCGCCTTATGCTGAGGAGGTAACGAGGGGCGCCATGAGTGTGTGGCAAAATCAGACCTGCGCGAACACCTGCAGCGGCAAGAAGGATTTGGCCGCGTATATTGCGTTCTTGCCAACCCATTCGCTGCTGAATTCGAACTATTGGCACATGAGCAATGGTACCTATAGCTTCTTGGCTCCGTCGCAGAAGGATACCTTTTCTTGTGAAATATTTGCTGTCGGGCGGGCTCTTTTTGCAGGCAGCACCCTTGCAGAGAAATCTAAGAAATGGTTGTCGAATTTCGTCAAGAACTATCTCAAAAGCTCACTCCAATGGCGCACGGTTCCCGTGGCGCAGTATCGGAGGCTGCAAGAAAGGGACTTTGAAGAGCCTGACCATATCATCTAAGGCTTCTTCGTGCCCTAGTCATCGTATGCTATCTTTTTAACTATGTATAATTAGCGAGATTGGATTGTCGCTCATTTCTGATAAAAGAACATTTCCTGAAGTATGTTGTTTTGATGTATGTATTTCCTTAAGTTTGCTTGGTATTTCATATTTTAGCAATAAAAATGCAATGTATTGGTTAGCGAGAATAATGTCATATGCGAATTGAAGAAAATCCCGTAGTAATAGTATTTACTACCGGAATCCTATGTAGAGATAATGGCATCTGAAAGCGCAGATGAACTCCATGGAGTATTTCTGACCAACAATTTATTTCAACTTTCTTCGAACCGGTTCAATGAACTATTAGGATGCTAACGATAATTCATGCACCTTGAACCAAGATACATGAATAGTTTGCCCCAAATTTTTGGAAAAAGGCTCAGGAAAAAGATCAATACAAAGGACAGCCAGAATTGAATGCTCGAAAACCCATCCAGGAAAGATTTTTTCTTCAAAAGCCAATAACACGAATTGCCGACCACGAATAATGTGCTTGGAAAACTGACGCCGGCGGTTGCGGTGAAAAGGCGCAGCAAATCGTGCGAGCTTTGTGATTTATCCATAACGTCAACAGCGGCCCGTGCAGCTAGCGGCACAAGATTCGCCGCGGCAATAAGGCCTGAATACGGATCGGTTGGAAACGTGGAGAGACATATCAGTACAGCCATCGCCAGGATTGCTACTAGTATGCCTACTTTGCGTCCTCGGGGATTGCCGCCTTTATCATCGGTAATGTGGCCAACCCACCGAAGAACCCTCAGAACATCTTCATGGTCCTGTTTGTGGTAACCGATCTGGACACGGAGACGATTGCTCACATCAAAGGTGTCAAGCCAGGAATAGATGATGGTGCTGGAATTCCTCAATCTCGTGTATTCAGACGTGAAATCGGGACGTTGAGCGACAGCGATCCTTTTCATCCTCAAGGAAGAGTATTTCAGTAAATCTTTGATGTTCTTTCTGTTCTGCATCAACATCTGCCACAGAATACAAAATGACGCCTTCCACGCAACATCTTTGGCGCTGTGGAATGTGGTTCGCGCATGTGGCATAGAAATGGCCAATAAGCCAAAAATGACAGCTGGCAATCCTCCGAGGAAAACTTCGCAAGCCAGGAAAGCTGCGAGCCTCGTGTCCGCCCAAGGAAAATCAAGAATCGCTAGCACCATGAGCTGTGTTTGTAGAGTGATGGGCCCAGACCGCAGAACGGCAACTTCCGCCCCGAGAGATGCTGATACTATGTCGGGTACGACAACCGCTGCCTGCATGATGACCAACCACAGCCAAAACAGAACTCTCTCCGGAATGGGTATGTGGGATTTTAGTTGCCACCTCATTTCCTGCCTATGAATGGATTGCGCGCTTTCATGCAAGTACTTCTTAACTTCTTTGGGCAGGCAGGGGAGCTCAGCAATAACTTGAAAGGCGTCATCTCTTTCCTTGCGTGCTCGAGCAGCACAAGCGTTTCGTGTAGATAGAGGCATGCTCGTGAGCATATCCGTCAAACTGCCGTTCGAGCTAGTGAATGGATGATAAGATTTGTCGGTAATACCTTCTTCAAATGGTAAGCCGACCGGTTCCGGCGCTGCTCTTGAAGGAAGGGGGTCTACGCATCCATGAGGATCTGGTTGGGCCGTTGAACCAAATATCAGCTGCATGTGGTGTGACACCGTGGGGTCATCTTCTGGTAGGGGACTGACGGAATAGCCTCGAATACAGTCCGCTTCCTGACCGACATCGGTTTCCTCAGTGATGTAAGAGTAAGGTCCTCCCAAGAATGGTGAAGGGAGAATTTTCCTGAAATGGAGGGTGTGAAGCCAGCTACTTTTGAGCTTTCTATCTATCGTCGCGCCCGCAGTGCTCTGGTTCTCCATTGATAACTTGGCACAGCTAATTTACCCAGGCTTGGGGCATCCAAGGAATGCAAAAGCGCTTTTATAATTGTTCTCTTACCTATGGAATAAAAGACAACGCGTAAGGCTCGGCCCTGTTTCAGCCTATAAGTCAAAACAGCGGTGCAGGTCAAAAAAATACTTAATTGTTTTCTTAAAGTAAAACGTTTTTCCTGTGGGAGAGACAATATTGCGTTACGCTTTATATCAACACAGATACACCTAATGTTGATAAATATATTCGCTAGAACTACTCGTTGAATATTATCAATATAAATGCGATTCGATGAATATAAACTATTGATATTTCGGCGAACATCTCTTTTCTAATTTATAATGGAATAATTTTATTTATACAGCTATAAAAAGAGGGAAAGTAAAATCGATTTCTACTTATAATATATTATTGCACTAATAATATTAAATTATTCGATCCGACATATAGAATTCACATCAGTAGTTTGTCTCGACTTTCGGGAAGTCAGGTAAATTTTGAAAAGCTATCGCTTCCTCTAGTGCCGCTCCGATTGCTAGCAAACGGTCGTCCATGCCCGCTAATCCATCGATTTCCATTCCAATAGGCAAACCCTTTGAAGTAAGAGAAACGGGAAGGCTTAATCCTGGCAGGCCTGCGTTGCTCCCCGGATCCACATTTCGCACGAAGATTTTAAACGTGTCGGCCATTACGCCATTGTGCATCACCGATAAATCTTGGCCGATCGGTTTGGCTGTCAGGGGAGCTGTCGGGAAAAGGATCGCGTCTATCTGGTGCAGCTTGAAGTAATCATAGTAGGCGGCTTGCAGCTTTGGTCTCAAGCATTTCAGCGCCGATTGATATGACGCTTCGGGAATTTGGTGTTCCTCAATTTGAGCATTGACGATTTTCGCCACATCCGTGCTGCTTATCCCTTTGATAACGTCAGAAAAAGACACATCCTTCACAAAGTCATCGATATACTTTTGTAGGGCGAACGGAAACTCGTACAGGGCAATAGGAAAGCTAACCCCGTTGTTCAGACGCTGCAGATCTGGAATCTCCGCCTTAACAAAGGTTACACCCTTGCTGGCCAGCAGCGTGATAATGGTTTGCGAGGCCACAGCGACGTCAGGCTCAAGATCGTCGTAAAAATAAGTGGTTGGCAAGCCGATACGTAATCCCTCCAGGGGTACAGGTTGGTGGGTCGTGAGCTTCCCGCAAATGATTTGGTCAAGGAGTATCACATCAGGAACGCTCTGTGCGATAATTCCGGCTGTATCGCGGGTGGGGCTAACCGGCACGATTCGGTCTCCAGGATATCTGCCGATCGTCGGGCGGAATCCCACTACGCCACATAGGGATGCAGGTAGGCGGACCGATGCCCCCGTGTCGGTGCCAATACCGGCGAGCATCAGCCGGCCTGCTACAGCAGCAGCCACGCCGCCGCTCGAGCCTCCTGGTATTAAAGCTGGATCCCAGGGGTTTTTCACCGCACCAGTGGCGTGGTTGTTACTGGTAATGCCAAACGATAACTCATGCATGTTTCCCGAAGCGCCTATCAGTGCCCCAGCGTCTAGAAGCGGTTTTACGACGCCGGCTGGTGTTGTAGGTAAATGCTTCATCAAGGCCGGCGTGGCAGCGCTTGCTGGGAATATGCCTGTTGCAATGTTCGCTTTAAAACACAGCGGGATGCCGGCAAGACCCTCGCCGGCGCTTCCATCTTCATCTACTTTCTTGGCATTACGCCGCAGGTAATCCCAGTCAGTCGCCAGAAGAGCATTGAGAGATTTCGCGGCTTCGCAACGGGCTATTATGGTTTCAGCCAGTTCGGAACAGGAGTATTTTTTCAGCCTGAGACATTCCAGGGTTTCCTTGATTGAACCTAGGGTCACCATTCTTGAATGTTATTGAGGAAGTTCAGAGATAACAGAGATCTCATTTGTAATAAGATAATCACATAGGATATATGTATCGTAGCTGCAATGAAAGCATGTAATTATTGTAGAGACAAATTGTCAAAAATGCATGCGCCATGATAAATGTATAAAAAACGGTCAACCACCGTTAGCTAAATTCAAAAATTTAATAGTATTTATTTGAATACATGGTGTAGTATCATCATCACGTTAGATTCTTTTGGCCAGAGGAAATCTCAATTATTTTCTACTATTGAATGGCGTGCACTCCATCAAGTGACAATGACCTGAATTAATATTTCAAATTATATTTCTGTCTCCGAAATTATAACATAAATTGATGGTAGATTGCGTTGATGTGTATCGCTACAACTCAGCCAACTTCCCAACTAAGAACACTCTTTTCAACTGTATGAATGGAGAAATTATCTTGCTCGCAGCCCCAAGGCAATCAGTTTCTCGTCAATATGATGGATCTGGTTGATGTGGATGAGCTACGAACTAGCCTTTTCAACACATTCTTGCAGCGGCAAATTACGAGAAAGATAAGTACTAAGGCTTCTTGTCAGTGCGAGACAGGGTTGGCATGCAAAGGGCCAGCCAAGGATGGCTTTCCGGAAAGCTCGGCTGATCAAAGGGCCAAAATTACCGTCGCGTTCATCTACATCAATGACGCGACATTGCAGTTGATCATAGATTCGGGATCCCTTGCGCAGGCAACGACCGCCAGTCTTGTCGCCATCAATGTTGCGCCGTTTCGCACCAATGTCTCAAGAGCGCTACTCCTTCAATCCATCAACCTGCTGCGAAGTGGCAGATGCGGCCTCGATGATATTAGTCACTTTATCGCAATTGCTATCTCCAAGGACGCCTTCTCTAAAACCCTAACCATGGCACCATTCGAGGGAGACTTGGCACGGAGCTTCATGGGCTTCCCCATCACCTCAAAAGGTGATGCAGCATTTGAGATGGTAGCTTATGGTCGCAACTTGATGCCAAAGGCCTGCGCGGAATCCTTTCCGTCGGTCGATCTACTATATGACTATCGCAATTTTTTTGAGAGCTGTAGGGCCACCGGCCGTATCGGCGACTTTCCTGAGGGTGTTAGCAAGCCAAAAGTTGCTATCGTGGGAGCAGGGCTTTCAGGTCTCGTCGTAGCGAGTGAACTGCTTCATGCCGGCATCGACGATGTCACGCTGTATGAGGCGAGCGATCGGATTGGAGGAAAATTGTGGTCATACAGATTTGACAACGCTCCAAACGTCGTCGCCGAAATGGGGGCGATGCGATTTCCTCCCAGTGAATCCTGTTTGTTTTTCTTTCTCAAGAAGTATGGCTTGGATTCCATGGGGCGCTTCCCTAATCCCGGAAGCGTTGACACCACACTGATTTATGACGGCCACCAATATATCTGGAAGGCGGGAGAGGGGCCACCGGAGCTGTTTCGCCGCGTTTACCACGGATGGCAAGCATTCATACGAGAGGGATATCTTAATGACGACATGGTGTTGGCTTCGCCCTGTGCTATCGGTGAGGCCTTGAAGTTAGGGCATTTACAGCAGGCGCATGACTTCTGGCAGAGTTGGCTAACATGTTTCGGCAGAGAATCTTTCTCTTCCGGTATAGAGAAAATTTTCCTCGGCTCACATCCACCAGGTGGTGAAAAATGGGCGTTTCCTCATGACTGGGATCTTTTCAAGCTACTAGGGATCGGATCCGGTGGGTTTGGTCCAGTCTTTGAAAGCGGCTTTATTGAAATCCTTCGCCTAGTCGTTAACGGATATGAAGATAATGCACAGTTGATCTATGAAGGGATTTCAGAACTGCCTCGTCGAATCGGGGCCCAGGTGGTTCACGGTGTTTCAATCCGGGAGCGCATACGCCATGTTCAAGTTAAGGCGATTGAGAAGGAAAACACAAAAATAAGGGTAAGGGTTAAAGGTGGAAATTCTGACCTTTATGACAGGGTAGTTGTTACATCTGGACTGACAAATATTCAGCTTAGGCACCTTTTGACGTTAGATGCCACCTTTTTGCAAGCAGAAGTAAACGGAGCGGTTGAGAATAGCCATATGACCGGATCGTCAAAGCTATTCGTATTGACTGAGGGAAAATTCTGGCTCGAACATCAACTACCGCCCTGTGTTCTCACCACTGGGGTGGCGAGAGCGGTTTATTGCTTCGACTATGAGCCGAAGGATCCCCGAGGTAAAGGGCTAGTGCTAATAAGTTACACATGGGAGGATGATTCCCATAAGCTTCTGGCTGTTCCGGATAAGAGAGAAAGGTTGGCATTGCTACGGCGAGATATTGGGAAAACACTCCCTGACTTTGCTAAACACCTGGTTCCTGCAAATGGGAACTATGACGGAAATGTCGTTCAGCATGATTGGCTGACTGACCCGAACGCCGGCGGTGCTTTCAAGCTCAATCGTCGCGGTGAGGACGTGTATTCTCAAAGGCTTTTTTTTCAGCCATTTGACGTAATGAATAGCTTGAAAGATAAAGGGCTATACTTGGCTGGCTGTAGCTGTTCATTCACCGGAGGATGGGCGGACGGTGCTATTCAGACCGCGTGCAATGCTGCCTGTGCAGTTATCCACAGTTCAGGAGGGGTTCTAGCAGAGGGTAACCCCCTCACGCACCCATGGAAACAGTATAATTATGGGGTCGAGTACAGGAGTGTCGGTATACGTACTTACGAATAATTTAGTTACGTGAATCTGTTGGTACTGTATCGAATTTTTACTTTATAATGCACGTGTTTTAAATTATTAAAATGATATGAGCGCAATTTAAGTTCAATAGTTATTGCTGACCTAGTGGTTTGATCGAGACAAAAGAGTCCGATTTTGGATTCCAATTTCTGCATGAATATGCGACGGTCCTGCATGCGCACAGGTGTCACATTTGAGGTTTCCGCTGCCGACCGGGTTCGGCTGAACG
>WPHV01000023.1 GCA_009744235.1 Gillisella vitis | reverse complement strand
ACAACTTCGTAGCGACCAACAAATCCATCATCTGCCATGCAAATCTCCAGATAAAACTGGAAACCTTCTCGCATACGCAGCAAGCCTCAAAATACACCCAATCCAATGGGGCGGAGACCGCGCTTACAAAGAATCAAACTGGGAGGAATTTTAACCGCTGACTGCCGATCTATGCTGGGCGCGTCATTGGAGCCCGTTTCTGAAGCCTGGGAACATCACCGTACGGCACGCAGGCCGCGAGGCGAGTGCTTTGGCCAATCGTGCCTGCGCGAGGTAAAACGCAACAGCACCAAGAGTTCGGTCGATGCAAGCCAACCGATAGGGGCATCAAAGACACCGCAAATACCGGCACGACTCTCCTTCCAGACCTGTCGACGCGTTCCGGCAAGGCTCGATCCTGCCAACCACCATCCACCGCCGCGGCTAAATCCCCATAGCGCCAAACAACCCGCGCCTTCGTTCAATCCGGCTTACATGAGGCCGCCCGAATTCGCCGCGCCGTCCGATGCGACCTCAAATAACCCTCCAGATTCCCTGTGGTTGATTTTGTGATTCAAGATCATTGCTGGTGTGGAGGCCGGTGATGATGGCAAGACCTCTTTCTTTGGATTTACGAACGCGTATTGCGGGGGCGTTGAACGGTGGCATGACGGTCCGCGCAGCGGAGCGGTTTGGCATATCGGCGGCATCTGCTGTGCGGATCGGACAGTTGAATCGTTCGGGCAAAGGCTTGCTGCAAGCGAAGATCGGCGGCTATGTCAAGCCAACCCTGAGGGGGGCTGCGGCCGATGCAGTGCGTCAGCGGCTGCAGGTCAAGTCAGACTGGACGGTGCGTGCCCTGTCGGCGGACCTGAAGGCTTCAGGGATCAACGTGTCCCACGACACGGTCTGGCGGTTCCTGCGCGCAGAAGGCAAGACCTTCAAAACGTATGGCCCGCCCCGCTTGCAAGAGCATTCTACGATTTGCTGATCAGTCTGCGTCAACGTATACGGTCTCATGAGTAAGCTCATGGCCAAGATGGACATCCGCACGTTCAGAGCCCCAATAAACACTTCGGCACCCAGTGCCATTTTTTTAACCGGGCTTTCCAAACGCCGTTCGACTGTCAGGCCATCTTCACGATCCTTCCTGCAAACTTCGTTGGGCTGCGCGTTTCATAGTGCGTAGCCAATCCGATTACGCAGCTACCGGGTAACTGCGGTCAAAAGCTGTTTCCTTGCGCAAGGCGGCCCACGCCATTCGTGCCAGCTTGTTCGCCAGCGCTACAACCACAGCGTTACGGTGTACGCGTCGCTCTATCATGGCCTTCAGCCATCGCCCGAGAGGCGTGTTACTCGTTGAAAGCGACGGTAACGCCGCGCGAGCACCATGAATAAGTAGAGTGCGCAGATAGGTGTTGCCTAGTTTTGATATCCCAAGCAGTCGGGGTTTACCGCCAGTACTGTACTGTCTGGGGACCAATCCGAGCCAAGCGCCCAGATCGCGAGCCTTGGCGAAGCTGCTCGCATCACCCACCGCAGCGACCAGGGCCGTCGCATTGAGTACACCGATTCCAGGGATAGATGTCAGCCTGCACATAGCGGCATCACCGCGAGCCAACTGGATAAATTCGGTATTCAGAGCTGCGATTTTTGTGTCGAGTTCCTTCCATTCTGCACGCAACTCGCCAACCAGCTGGCACAGTCGCGACGACAAGACCTCATTGCTCCCTGCAAGCATGCTGTCCACGCCAAGCTCGAGTTTTCGCCTCCCAACCGGAAAGATTACCCCACGCTCCAACAGGATCGCGCGAAGCTGATTGATGAGGTTCGTTCGTTCAGTCACAAGGCGAGAACGCGCCCGATGAAGCGTCTGGATGTCCAGTTGCTCCTCGCTCTTAAGGTCGACAAAACGCATGGTTGGTCGAGATGCAGCTTCGGCAATACCCTCAGCATCCCGGTCGTCGTTCTTCTGGGCTTTGATATACGGGCGAACGTACTCCGGCGACATCAACCGGACCTCGTGGCCTTGTCTAGCAAACAGGCGACCCAGATGATGGGCACCGCAGCATGCTTCCATTGCGACCACGCAAATCGGGAGCTTCGCTACGTAATCAATCAGCGTCTCGCGACGCATCGTCCGGCGAGTAACCACCGCACCAGTTGCGTCGACACCAACTGCGCTGCAGGAGTTCTTGCCCAGATCAATTCCGAGAATCATTATGTTCATTGGTCCGTTCCTTTCTTCCTTTCACACGCCAGCATCATAACAGACGCTGGGGAAAGGGGCGGGCCATTCCATAAACACTGGTGGCAAGCGAGCAGGACAGGCCGAAGGTGGCCCGGTTCCGAGCGCGGTGGAAGACCCATCAGCATCGGCTTGACCCGGACAGGCTTGTCTTCATTGACGAAACCTGGGTCAAGACCAACATGACGCGCACTTGCGGCTGGTGTCAGCGCGGAGAGCCTCTCATCGCAAAAGTCCCTCATGGTCATTGGAAGACGCTGACCTTTCTGGCTGGCCTGCGCCGCGACGGCATCGTTGCCCCCTTCGTGCTCGACGGCCCCATCAATGGCCTTGCCTTCACCGCATGGATCCGTCAATGCCTGGTTCCCACATTGAAGGCAGGCGACGTCATCATTCTGGACAATCTGGGCAGCCACAAAGGCAAGCCTGCCCGTGACGCGATCCGGGATGTCGGTGCCCATCTCTTTTTCCTGCCGCCCTACAGCCCCGATCTCAACCCCATCGAAATGATGTTTGCAAAGCTCAAGACGCTCGTCAGAAAGGCCGAAGAGCGAACCGTCGAAACAACGTGGAGGCGCATTGGCGAACTGCTCAAGCTCTTCACACCACAGGAATGCTCAAATTATCTCAGACATGCAGGATATGGTTCATATTAAACCTGACAGACTCTAGGGATTATTGTCGCACAAATACGGCTTCCTGGACTATCCTTCGCTCACTCCCCCGACTACCGCCAAGATAGCCTTGGACAGATCGTCTGATCCAAATGGCTTGCGAACGAGCCTGGTCATGGGTCCCATCGCCGTGCCTTCCACCCGATCGTGTCCCGTCGCAAAAAGTACAGGCAGATCGGGTGCGATTGTTCTCACGCGCTCGACCAGTGCAACCCCTGACATATCTGGCAAGCCGACATCGGTCATCAAAAGATCAATCTGATTTGAATTGATAATGCCGAGAGCCTCTCTCGCGTCGCCGGCTTCGAGAACCGAATGACCCAGCTCTTCCAGCATATCCCGCGTGCTCATTCGGATCAGGGCATCATCCTCGCAAATCAGCACCACAAGGGATCGCACCGGCGGATCACCGGGGACAGATGGAATGGATTGTTGTGTCGTCGTGGCGGTAAGCATACGTTGCTTCGTGTTCGCAAATACGGCACGCAACTTTCGCGCCAAAGCCTCACGTGTGTAGGGTTTGCTCAACAGTTCGACGCCCGGATCCAGCCGTCCGGCATGAACGATAGAATTCTCGGTATAGCCCGACGTAAAGAGAACGCCGAGCTGCGGCAGCCTCTCGACAGCTTTGCGCGCCAGTTCCGTGCTTTTGAGATTTCCTGGCATCACCACATCGGTGAATAGGAGGTCGATCGCCATACCGCTTTCGATAATCGCAAGAGCACTTTGCGCGTCAGGCGCCTGAAGGACGCGGTAACCGAGATCGCTCAGCGTCGCCATGACAGTCTCGCGCACGGCATTATCGTCTTCCGCCACCAGGATCGTTTCCGTCCCACCTACGATGGGACCCATATCGATGTTGACAAGAACGTCCTCGGACTGGCTAGAGCGGGGCAGATAGAGCTTGATGGTGGTACCCTGGCCGAGCTCGCTATAAATCTTGATATGTCCCCCGGATTGTTTGACAAATCCGTAGACCATCGAGAGGCCGAGACCTGTCCCCTTGCCTTCGGGCTTGGTGCTGAAGAACGGATCGAACGCTTTTTCCAAGACTTCCGCCGACATGCCGGAGCCGGTATCCGTCACGGCCAGCATCACGTATTGACCGGCGGACACATCAACATGAGAACGCGCATATCCATCGTCAAGGAAGGCGTTGCCCGCCTCGATCGTCAGCTTGCCTTGCCCATCCATGGCATCGCGCGCGTTGATCGCCAGGTTCAGCAGGGCGTTCTCGAGATTGGCGCTGTCGATAAGCGTGTTCCACAAACCACCGGCGATAACAGTCTCGATCTCGATGGATTCGCCAAGCGCGCGGCGCAGCATCTCGTCCATGTTTCGGATCAGACGCGCGGGGCTTACGACCTTCGGTGCCAATGGCTGCCGGCGGCCGAATGCCAGGAGTTGCGACGCAAGCTTCGAGCCGCGAGACACACCCTCCATTGCGTTCTCGACGCGCGTTTCAGCACGGTGATTTCCCGCGATATCCTTCGCCAGCAATTGCAAGTTCCCGCCAATGACTTGTAGGAGGTTGTTGAAATCGTGGGCGACGCCACCTGTCAGATTGCCGATTGTCTCCATCTTCTGGGCCTGGCGCAAAGCGTCCTGCGCCTTCACCAACTCCGCAGTTCCAGCTTCGACACGGTGCTCCAGGGTCAGCGCGAATTCAGCAAGGGCGGTTTCCGCCGCCTTCTGATCGTCGATGTCGGTATTGGTGCCGATCCATCGATCGATCTTTCCATCGCTCGCTTTGATGGGAACCGCGCGGGCGATATGCCAGCGATAGACCCCGTCATGGCGCCGCAGCCTGAACTCGACCTCGTAAGGCTGTTCCATCGCACGGGCATTGGACCAAGCTTCGGCGGCCGCAGGGATATCGTTCGGATGAACCATAGCTGCCCAGCCATCACCGTTAAGGCTACCCTGAGCGGATCCACTATAGGCATAGACCCGATCGTTGAACCAATCGAGCGCCCCATCCGGTGGCGACGTCCAGACGTGGTTGGGCATCGATTGCGCCAGGGACCGAAACCGCGCTTCGCTTTCCGCCACCAGACGTTCGGCGCGCTTGCGCTCGGACACTTCGAGGAACAACACCGCAAATCGGTCGCCGCCGAGCGCGCGCGCCCGCGCCTCGAACCACCGGTCGAGCGATGGCACGTGGGCCTCCAGCATCTCCGCGACACCTGTATCCACCACCCTGGCATAGCCATCGATCAGATCGCGGGGAACGTCCGGAACGATGTGGCCCAGTTGATGACCGATGGCGTCCTCTGCGGGGATCCCCGTCTGCTTGGTAAAGGCTGGATTCAGCTCTTCAAATATGAAATCATGCATGTGGCCGGCGGCATCACGCACAGCGCGACCGACGAAGAACCCTTCCTGCATCTGCTCGAACAGCTCTCGCCACTTCGCCTCGCTGTCGCGAACAGATGCTTCGATCGCCTTTCGGGGCGTAATGTCCATCGCAGCGCCGACAAACCGCTTGGCCCCACCGGAGCCTGAAACCACCTCCCCCTGGCGGGCGATCCATCTCACCTCGCCGGACGTCTCGAAAAGCCTGCGGTATTCGACATAGTCGAGCGGATTGTCGCTGCCGAGCTTTGCCGGTCCTGTGTTCGAACGATCGTCGGGATGAAGCAGGCTCACCAAAAGCGTATCGGTCACTTCGATGTCGGGTGACAGTCCCCAGATGCGCCGATACTCGTCGGAAACCTCGAGCAGGCCCGTATCGGGATACCATTCGAATGTGCCGATGCCCCCGGCTTTCTGGGCCATCTGAAGTCTCTGCTCGACACGAACCCGGGCAGTCGTGTCCTTGAGGATGATCACAGCACCACAGGGTACGCCGTCGTCATTCCGGACGCAGCTGGCATCGATGTTCAGCCAGACATCGTGAGGAGCGCTGTTGCGTTCGACCACGAGATGCTGATCGCGATAGGAAAGGGTTTTGCCGGAGAGGACGGTTGTCAGAAAGTTCTGATCAAGCTCCAACAGTTCAGGCCAGGCCCTCCTTAAGGTCTGTCCGAGCGATCCCGGGTGGCGGGAGCCCGCAAAACTCGCATAGGCATCGTTATAGATGACTGTGCCCTGGGCACCCCACAGCAAAACCATGGGAACACCGGATCCAAGGACGTAGGACGTCATGTTCCGAAGCAGGCTTGACCACTGGCCAAGGTCGCCCAAGGGCGTGTCGCTCCACTCGAAGCGAGCAATCGCGTCCGCGCACGGATTGCCGAGCGGCAGAAAGTTATTTGAGGCTTTGGGCGACATCGTCATCTGAGCCAAGAATTTGAGTGGAAACAGTTCCTCTGATTATTGAGCAACAGGTACTGATCTATCAGTACCGGAAGGATCCCGCAATTAGGGTTTTAGGTTAGGATTGCATGGGCTTATGAGACTTGGATAGTTTACAGGACTGACAGTGGACGGGAGTCTTCCCAATGGCCTCGGCTGCTTGTCGGAGAACGCTCTGTCAAGCTGGTATCGCTGACATTCCGACGCGTGCAGAGGTCAATCGGCACTTGGACGTGACGCTCTGCCTTTCGATCGTAGATTGGGTGCTTACAATCACATCGTCTGTCGTCACGCATAATACCTTTGGCCGCATTTACATGTTGCCGGTCGGACCTGTTCATAAGCTGGACACCTCTATTTACCGGCATGGGACGGTTGCAAGAGCTGACAAAGCCATTTCGGCGGTGAATTCGGCAAGCGACCTGTTAGTTTTGGGTGATAATTGCCGCCTTGGCGGCTTGCATTCCGGCCTTTCGGCCAACGAGCATCACGCCATCTGCGGTTTTCCGGTCAGGCAGACATAGCGGAGCATGTTGTAGGCGATATTGGCCACGCCGATCTTCACCTTTGCCGTGCTGATACCAATGGTGCGGATGAAGAGCTTCATCTTGTCCTTCTGCCTGGCAAAGACATGCTCGACGGCGGAGCGAACTTTCGAGCGGTGGCCATTGGCCCGCGACATAGCCTCGGGCATGGGGCGGCCCTTCGGTTTCCTCTGGTGAATGTCCGACTTCAGTCCGTTCTTTTCCAGCCACTCCTCGTTGGTCTTCGACCGATAGGCGCTATCGGCCCAGACGGTCGAGGCTGTGTTGTCCTTTGTCACGACATAGCGGAGTTGGGCCCCGTCATGGGCGCTCGCACTCGTTACCGTCCACCCCCGGATGAAGCCGTGCACCCGATCAATCCCCGCATGATTTTTGTAGCCGAACATCGGGATGGCAATGTCATGCTGCTTGGTCGCGGCCGTTGTCGGTGTTTCCGTCGGTTGCTTGGCCTTGGAATACTTCACCGTCCAGCGCGCGTCGCGGTCCTTCTGCGCGAGCTTGGCGGGTTTGTCCTTCCACTCGTCCGGGACCTCACCAGCCTTGATCGCGGCCTTCTCATCCTGGCTATTGTGCTGCTTGGGAGCCTGGATGATCGTCGCGTCAACGATCTGCCCGCCCTTGGCCAGATAGCCCGAACGTGAAAGGTGCTTGTCGAAGCGTGCGAACAGGTTATCGATGGCACCGGCGCGCACCAGGCTTTCGCGGAACAGCCAGATCGTCTTGGCGTCCGGCACCTTCTCCGACAGACAATCGGTCCTGGATAACGAACTCGGCCTGATCATCGGAGAGATTGTAAAGCGCCTGCAACACCAGGATCTTGAACATCAGCACTGACGGGAAAGCAGGGCGACCGCCCTTCGACCCATCAGATCGCTTCAGCGACTTGGCGAGCGGCTTCTCGAACACAGGCCAGGGAATGATCGCGTTGAGCTTTTCCAGAGGATCACCAACGGCACTCAGCCGCTCGTAACGTTCGTCCAAATCCCAGAACCCTGGCTGTCCCCGCATCATCCGCTCCCTGCAAATCACACAGCCGAAGTGAATCACGAATCCCGAAAAAAGGGGAGGTTTTTAGAGGTGTCCAGCTAATTGTCGGTCGTGATCTCAAGCGCCTGAAAAAATGCTGGATGCGAAGGTGTCGGCTTCAGCAAGAATGGTTTTACACAACTCCTACAGACTGTCCGAAAACTCTAAATAGCATCACTTGCCAGTAAATGCTGTGCAAGAAAATTTCTGGCTTTGATGAAGCTCCATGTTTTAGGCGCCATTGCCAATGGCCCGTCCTCATCAAGAACGTCGATCATTGGATACGCAAGGAGTTGAGCGGCCTCATTTCGATCTGGCGCACTTTGAGCGCCTTCTAAAACATCAGCGGCTGTCGATTTGCTCACCATCAACAGGAATAGTTCTGGGTGGCAGAATACGGGATCATAAGCGAGGCCAATTGCGAACGATGCAGATCGGGTAAGATCAAGTACAGCAATTTCCTCTGCGATCTCGCGAGCAGCTTCCTCGAAAAGATCGACCGTGTCGGAGCCTTTACAGGGTTCGGCATATCCTCCGATAAAATAGAGCCCCCCAGGATTTTGATCCGCCATGAGGCTTCTCTTGGTGACGATGATACAATCGTCTGCTGTCAAGACAACAGCAGTCATTCCGAGCGGATCAGCTCGGGCCGCGTGCGGATACTTGTCACCAAATCCGGGATGACGTGTTGCCACATAGGCAGAAAACGACGTGCTATTTGCAGCGACAATTAACCTGCCGTCATCAATTCGATGATCCGCCATACGTAGCAAAGCTCCGTCGAAGGCGGCGGGGTTCTTTATGAGAAGAGCTTCCCAACTTGCCTTCCTTGTTTCCTCGACAGTCTCGGAAAGCTGAAAGATACCGAATACGTGGCATTCGATCTGATCAACCTTGATGCTAAATGACTGGTCTTCAAACACGCAATTGTCTCCAAGGCCGCCATCGGGGATTCCTCAGAGTAGCGGGCCATGATAGAATTTGCCATGGCACATTTATCAGGAGTTGATCGCTCGCAGATGCTGCTTCTACCGGAAGCAGTTGAGGATTATATTGGTCCCGATAACCCGGTTCGCTTCATCGAGGCGTTCGTTGAAGGGCTGGATCTTGTTGCCGCCGGGTTTGTGCGGGTGGCGGCGAAAGACACCGGCCGTCCTGGATACGATCCGTCGGATTTGCTTAAAATATACATCTACGGCTATCTCAATAGGGTGCGGTCGAGCCGGAGGCTGGAGGCCGAGGCTCATCGCAACATCGAGGTGATTTGGCTTCTGCGCCACCTGAAGCCGGATTTTCGCAGCATCGCCGCCTTCCGCAGGATCAACTGGTCCGCATTCCGGCAGGTCTTCCGGGAATTCGTCATCCTATGCCGCAGCTCGACTTGTTCGGAAAAGAACTTCTGGCGGTCGATGGCACGAGGATCAAAGCGGTCAACAACAAGGATCGCAACTTCACCCGTGGCGCAGTGACCAAGTTCATCACCGAGGCCGACGAGAAGCTTTTCGATTACATGAAGTGGCTCGATGAAAGTGACATCGACGAAAAGAAGCTGGGCAATGGATCTGGTCGCGGCGATGGCAAACTTGCGGAGAAGATCGCGGCCATCAAAGGCAAGCGCGATCGCCATAAGGCGCTACTGGATGAACTAGACAAAACCGGCGAGGACCAGATCTCGGTGACAGATCCGGAAGCTCGCGCCATGGCCCGCATGACGAAGGTCGGCGTCGGCTACAATATCCAGCTTGCCGTGGATGTGAAGCACAAGCTGATCGTCGAACAGGAAGTGTGCAACCAGGTCCTCGACATAGGTTTGTTGGCGACGACGGTCGAAGCTGCCATGGAAACGCTCGGCGTTGACAAAATAGAGGCGGTGGCCGATCGCGGCTACTTCAAGATCGAGGACATCGAGGCTTGTGAGAAGGCCGGCATCAGTGCCTATATTCCCAAGCCGATCCGCGGACCGGCCGCACGCGAGGGCTTCTTCACCAAGGAGGCGTTCCGCTACGACCCGCACAAGGATGTCTATATCTGCCCGGCCGAGCAGGTTCTCTACCCACGCTACGAGAGCAAGTCACGCGAGAACGTGAAGTTCGACTATTGCAACAGGGACGCTTGCAAGGGCTGCGCCCTAAAGCCACGCTGCACGAACAACCCCTATCGCCGCGTCTCCCGACTTGAGAACGAGGCCGTCCTTGATCGCATGGCGGCACGCTTGACGGCGAGACCTAACGTTCTCGACCGGCGACGTGAAAGCGTCGAGCATCCATTCCCAACGATAAAGCAATGGATGTGCCACGGTGCTTTTATGATGCCTATAATATTAGAAGAGCCATCACTCTCGTCGGCGTTCCCGGCCTCATCGCCGCTGTTCCGGCGTGAGGGGCCGATATTCGTCAATTTTGAACTCAGAAAGTCCGACATACCGGGGAAACGCTTCGCATTCCTCTCTCGGGATCGAGATTATGAGATTTTGCGTTCCATAGCGCCCCGCGCCAACAGGTACAGATAATTAGCTATCCGCAGAGTTTTGGGACGGTCTGCCGAACATTTGCGACAGATCGACGGCCCCTGAATTTTAAGGGAAATTTCTGTCGCAAAACTCAGACGTAGAAGTCTGAGTTTTGCGACCAACTTTTGCGACAATTTGTCGGTCTACCTCGACGCTACAACCGCAACGCCAACACCTACCATGACTCCCCCGGCTGTCCGGTTCACGCGGCGGACTACGGTTGGCGTCCGGAGAAGCTTGCGAGCTCTGCCGGCGAGGGTAACATGCCCTCCGATTACAACTATCTCGACAGCGAGGATGACAGCCGCCAGAGCCCCGATGTCGCCGGGGGCCAGGGACGAGCCGACCACGTTCGGTAGCAGCGCCACGTAGAACAGCGGCATTTTCGGATTGCCGAGGTTGAGGGCAATACCGGTCGCGAAGACCGCCAGTAGTCCACGCCGCTCGGAAACAGGTTGCAGCTCTGGCACGGTAGGTTCGACCGTCCAAAGCTTGATGCCCATCCAGATCAGACAGGCCGCGCCGACATAGCGCAGGATTGCCATGACGATCCCCATTTCGGCGGCAATGATCGAGAGGCCGAACGCGGCCAGCGCCAGGAAAAGCAGGATGCCGACGACAGTTCCTGCCCCGTAGGCAATGCCAGAGGCCGCGCCTTGTGAAATCGTACGAGCGACGATCGTCATATTGTCCGGGCCGGGACTGGCGGCAAACACGAAGAAGGCCGCTGGAACGCGAATAAGGTCGAAATATCCATGGAACCCCCGAAAGTCTTGATTGCTTACGGGCTTTCAGAATACGCGGTTTTTCCCCATGCGGAAGTGGGTAGGAGCGAAATCCTCGCGATCGCACATTGACCAATGCTCAGGTTCTGCGCAAGTGATACTGATCTGTATCACTTAGGTTTTGCCATGCCACTGCGCGCCGACGCTGCCGAAAAACGCCGTCATATCGTTGAAACCGCCTATTGTTGGTTTCCACGCGGAACTGAGCCGGTTTTTCCACCGAGAAGTGAGCCACCTCTGAATATGGTTTTCTGATCAGGCTTTGGTCAAGGGATTGGCTTTTTCTCCTCTCTTGTGTGCTGCTGCGGCCGAGCTGGCTTTGAAGCGGAAGCTGTCGTTCCCGGTTTCCAGGATATGGCAACGATGGGTCAAACGATCGAGTAGAGCGGTCGTCATCTTGGCGTCACCAATGATTTCATGATGCCTGTTTCCTCGATCGTCTATTGCGTTGAGCGCGAGCGCGCAGGATGTCGATCTGGTCCTGCGTCAATTCGATCTGCCATGGCTGGCCCTTGGCGTGTTGGTGTCCCTTGAGCCATCCGCGGGCGAGATAATCGAAGATGACCTGTGGTGTGATGCCCAAGGCCGCGGCTGCCCCTTGAACGGAGTAGGTTCCGTCCGGCCACCTGACGGGATTGGAGCTCGTGCCGTTGATTTTGACGGTTGGAATGCCCCAACGCCTGCGCAAGAGCCAGACATTCTCACCCTTGAAGGCGCAATTCCGTGCCGCAAGAAAGCCTTCCGAGTTTAGCGATGAGGCGATTTCCTTATCCATTTTGCCAGCAGCGTTCAGCTCCGCCACGCGCGCTCGTAATTTATCGACATCGATATAGTCGCCATAGGTATGAACGTGCCTTTGGACAGAGTGCTCGCTTGTCGCTCCCGTTTGCCACAGGATCTTGATCCAGACCTGTCCTTGCAGCCGTTTCTGGTCGAGAACGACCTCGCAGATGATGAGGCGCAGGATGCTCTTTCGCTCGGCCGCCGTGGTCGATGGGGCACGCCAAATGCCAGGCAGGTTCTCCCCGAGCGCCAGTAACCCGTCGCGATCTGCCTCGCTCAGGACGAGGGGCTCGTCGGAGCGCCACCGTTCATAGTCCTGCTCGATGGCCTCGGCTGCACGTAGCTTCTCTTCCCATGCTCGCTCCAGCGACCGGGCCACCAGGCGGTTCTCGGGTTCGACTGCGTCGTATTGGCGTCGGGCTCTTTCCGCCTCGTAGCGCGCCCGTTCACGCCGCAATGCCCATTGACGCTCAAGCTGGTGTGCTTCCTCTTCGATCTGACCCAGTGCGGCGATGGCAATAGCGATCCTGTCCGGGGCCAGAGCCTCGAGTAGAATGCCTTCGATGCGTGCGTCGACGGGCAGAGCGCGTACCTCCTGACATAACGGCCCTCCGTCGTGACCGCGATCGGCACGGCATGTGTAAACGGGATAGTTCCCTGCAGGGCCGCTATAGCGCAAACTCATCCGCCGACCGCACCGCCCGCAAACAGCGATGCCCTGCAGCAGTGCGGCGCCCTTGCGTGGCGCTCCCGTATGGCCGGCTTCGTAGTGGTTGATGTTGTTCTCCAGTCGTCGTTGGTTGTCCATGAACTCCTCCCAGCCGATGTAACCAGGATGGGCAGCTTGCAAACAGACCTCCCAGTCTTCGATGGGCACCTTGGCCGTCCGCGGCCGATACACGTCCTGACGAATGCGCCCGCCAGTTTGCCGCCGCCGACCATAGACATAGGCTCCAGCATAGCCGGGATTATGGAGAATGCTGAGCACGCGTGGGTTGGTGGCCTCTTGCCACACGACTTCGTGCGGCGCCGGACCACGCAGCGGGCGTATTGGTAGCGGCAAATTCTCCTTTCGCAGATAGCGCATCACAGCCCGCGCGCTTCCTAATTCGCGGAACTTGCCGAAGACGAGGTCGAGCCTTGCCTGCACTTCCTCGTCGGGATTGAGAGTGATCTGGCCCGAGCGGTCATGAGCCAATCCAGCAGGAAGGCAAAGCCGCAATTCGCCGCGTGCCGCTTTCTGGCGCTCACCCTGATGAAGGCGCTGCCTGATCTGGTGCAGCTCCGCTTCGCTCATGATGCCAGATAGGCCGAGCAACAGGCGGTCGTGGTAAGCGCAAGGGTCGTAGAGCCGTTCTCCGTCGGCGATAATAACGCCGAACAATGCGCACAGATCAAGGAGTTGATGCCAATCACGATTGTTGCGGGCGAGCCGGGAGGCGTCGAGGCTGATGACAAGCCCAGCATTGCCCAGCCCGATCTCCGCGATCAACTTCTTGAAGCCCTCTCGCTCAACGCTGCCCGAACCGGATTTGCCCAGATCGTCATCTATGACGTGCACGCGTTCATGTGGCCAGCCAAGGCCGACGGCACGCTCGACGAGACGATACTGAAGCTGCGTGCTTTCCTGATGATGCCGCACCTGATTTACAGAAGACTGGCGGACATAAATGTAGGCGAGCTTGCCGCGATGCTCGGCAGTGATACGCTCGTCCGGGCTATTCGTCGCTCTCAGCATGTCGATCCACCTTTGCCGACGAGCGGATCGACCGCATCCGCATCAACAGGGGTGCAAACTTTTGAGCGATTTGTTTCTGCGTTTCTGGCGGCAGATCGGGCCACGGATGCGGGAGTGTCGTATTGGGGGTCAGAAGCTTTACGAGGGACTGAGACGCTACACGATACCGGTACGGATTCGATTGCACGGTCATCGCGAATCACCTCCTTGGAACGGGAGGTTACCATGCTGTCTAAATGGCGCATCAATGTGAGCAGGGTTCGAACGCTGATGCGAGGCGCCGACTCCAACTCGCTCCGCGCGTCAGGCGAAGCGGTTACAAGGTCGGTGACCGACCGGCGAATGGAACGGCGGCGTCCGTCAGGTAATCGCACAACAACAAATGCCAGCCCGCGTCCGGATTGGACTGACACCAGCTCAAGACGCTGACCCGCAAGGCCGTGGCGCGGGTCAATGATGGTTACATAATGCACCACCCCGTCGATAATAGCGGCAGTCTGCGATGCTTGGCTCGCCGAAGACGGTTGCCCACTCGCTGAAGCTGAGGTTGGTGGTAATGATGACACTGGTGCGCTCATAGAGCTTGCTCAGCAGGTGGAACAGCAGCGCTCCGCCTGAGGCACTGAACGGAAGGTATCCGAGCTCATCGAGGATCAGCAGGTCGAGGCGAACCAAGGTCTCCGCGATCTGGCCTGCCTTGCCTTTGGCCTTCTCCTGCTCGAGCGCATTGACCAATTCGATGGTCGAGAAGAAGCGGACCTTTCGGCGATGATGCTCAATCGCCTGGACACCGAGGGCGGTCGCGACATGTGTTTTGCCTGTACCCGGTCCGCCGACGAGCACGACATTCTGCGCTCCGTCGATGAACTCGCATCGGTGCAGTTGGCGCACCGTTGCTTCGTTGATTTCGCTGGCGGCGAAGTTGTATCCGGAGATGTCTTTGTAGGCGGGGAAGCGGGCAGCCTTCATATGATAGGCGATGGAGCGGACCTCGCGTTCGGCCATTTCGGCTTTCAGCAGTTGGGACAGGATCGGCACGGCCGCATCGAACGCTGGGGCTCCTTGCTCGATGAGGTCCGTGACCGCTTGGGCCATGCCATACATCTTCAGGCTACGCAGCATGATGACGACAGCGGCGCTGGCAGGATCATGACGCATGACGACCTCCTACGATCCGGACCCGCAAACCATCGTAGCGTTCTACATTGGCCTTGGGTTCACGCAGCAAGGTCAGTGCCTGTGGCGTGTCTATGTCAGGACCGTCAGTGGTTTTGCCGTCAATCAGGCGATGCAGCAGGTTCAGCACATTCGTCTTGGTCGCGACGCCTTGATCCAGAGCCAGTTCCACAGCCCTGACAACGATCTGCTCATCGTGATGAAGAACGAGTGCGAGAATGTCGACCATCTCACGATCGCCGCCGGGGCGGCGAAGCATCTGGTCCTGCAATTTGCGTAAGGCGGGCGGCAATTCCAGGAAGGGTGCGCCATTGCGCAGAGCACCGGGTTTGCGTTGGATGACCGCAAGGTAATGTCGCCAGTCGTAAATCGTTCGCGGCGGTTTGTCGTGACTGCGCTCGATCACCCGCGGATGTTCGCAGAGGATATTGCCCTCGGCCGCGACGACCAGCCGCTCGGGATAAATCCGCAGGCTGACGGGTCGGTTCGCAAAAGACGCAGGTGCGCTGTAGCGGTTCCGCTCGAAGGTGATCAGGCAGGTGGGGGAGACGCGCTTGCTCTGCTCGACGAAGCCGTCAAACATAGCGGGGAGCGCCATCAATGCTGCCCGCTCATCAGCCCAAACATCCGCGATCGTGCCGGGCAAGGTGCCGTGCGCTGTCTCCTGCCACAGGTCCTGGCAATGCTGCTCCAGCCAGAGGTTCAACGTTGCCAAATCCGGAAAGTCGGGCATTTGTTGCCATAGGCGGGGACGAGAATCCTGGACGTTCTTCTCCACCTGGCCCTTCTCCCATCCCGCGGCGGGATTGCAGAACTCGGGCGCAAAGACGTAGTGGTTCGTCATTGCCTGGAAGCGGACGTTGACTTGTCGTTCCTTGCCGCGGCCAACACGATCGACCGCGGTCTTCATGTTGTCGTAAATGCCGCGACCAGGCACACCGCCGAACACGCGGAACCCGTGCCAATGGGCGTCGAAGAGCATCTCGTGCGTTTGCAGCAGGTAGGCCCTGACCAGAAACGCCCGACTGTGCGATAGCTTGATGTGCGCCACCTGAAGCTTCGTGCGCTCGCCGCCGATCACCGCATAATCCTCGCTCCAATCAAATTGGAATGCTTCGCCTGGCCGGAATGATAGCGGAACGAATATGCCGCGGCCCGCCGTCGTCTGCTCAACCCGCCGCCACTCACGGGCGAAGGCGGCGACACGGCCATAGGAGCCGGTAAAGCCCAGAACCGTCAGATCGGCATGAAGTTGCTTCAGCGTTCGGCGCTGTTTGCGTGACCTTCCGGCCTCGGTCTTCAGCCAGGCAGAGAGTTTGTCGGCGAACGGATCAAGCTTGCTCGGTCGTTCCGGTACCGTGAACGTCGGCTCGATCGTACCCGCGCTCAGATACTTTGCAATCGTGTTACGTGACAGCCCGGTGCGCCGGCTGATCTCGCGCACCGACAGCTTCTCACGCAGTGCCATCCGACGGATGATGTTTAAAAGTCCCATGTGGATCACTCCGTTGCCCCCGTCGCTCTCCGCGTTGGGGGAAGGTTCACATGGCTCAATTCTCAATGGAAATTATGCGCCTAACCGGCTCAGTTCTGCGTGGAAACCAACAAAAGACGGGATAGTTTTTGCAATTAACAATTCTATCAGCGGAACGCGGCGAGATTCGTGACCCAACCTCCGAGAGACAGGCCTTCCGCTCATATGGCCTCAATCTGGTCGTCAGCACCATTTCCCATTGAGCCATAGCCCACAATATGCTGGCGGCATCACACCTAACCTCACGCGGGCGGCGCTGATAATCACCTATCGACGGACTTTTGACACGCTCTGTCCGCCACTTGCGACGACGTCGTGCTGAAGGCTAAATGAAGCGAAGTCGTGATATGGTTTCTAACCGAAGCTCATACAGCAGGACGAGGCAATGCTGAAAACCGACACCCGCCAGTGTCGAGACCGTGGACGCTCACCATGACCAGTATGATGACCCTCTAAAAGTCCGTTGGTTATGCCGACGGCATCACACTCGGCTCCATCATTACGGCGAGGACATGTTTCCGGTCAGAATCGTGCCCTGGCGAGCCGGATCTTCCGATGGGTCGTCGTGAAGATCCTCTAACATTTGCAGCAAAAATCGCCTTCGTGAAACTCCGACTTTTGCGAATTTTGGAGCTGATTGTGATTATCGTAGTTGAAGGCATCAGCGCTGCCGGAAAAACAACATGGTGCCGGCGACATGCGCCGGAACGGCTTGTGCCCGAGACCTTTCCTGGTGATAGGCACCGGCAGCCGTCCGAAGGGCAGCAAGCCGCACAATACTGGACAAACTGGAACGCAAAGCGATGGGGCGATGCAGTCGAGATTGAAAAGAGCGAAGGCCAAGCTGTATGCGATACGGACCCGCTGAAGCTTCATTTTTTATGGTCACTCTGGCAGATTGGTGAGGCTTCAGAAACGCAATGGCAGCTTCAACTTGCGAGCACGGAACAGGCGATCGCAGATCGGAAGTTGGGTTTTGCTGATCTATACCTTGTGAAGATCATTGATCCTGATGTTGCACGCCAACAGAGAGATGGCGACACAACGCGGTCACGCGACCGCTTTGACCTACATGTTCGTCTACAGCCCACCCTCATTCGCTGGTATCAGGCGTTAGAGACCGCGTTGGGCGGTCGTGTAGCGTGGAGCCTTCCGGAAGCCTTGCCAGATCGGAAAGAGAGGATAAGCAACCCCTTCCGGTTCGATGTCCGCAAATTCAGGGAATTCACCTCTACACTCGCTAATCCTTGATCAACAAAAATCAGGATTTCTGCAACAGACGATCCGCTGTGCAGAACAACAGAGCGGACGCTCATCAAGCCTTCAGTAGATGCGCTTTCAGCCCTGCCGGGTAGAGCTGAGGCCGGTCAGGCAAGTCCAGTGTGTCGAGCGCAAACCACTCTGCAAAGCACTTGGTGCCATCACCCTCTTTGAACTCGATACGCTTCTCGTGGGCAAAGACATCAGCAGGAAACGACACATTGAAGATCGCTAGAATCTCATGTCCGAGACTGCCTTCATGGGTATAGATATTCTCCATAAAAACAGGAGGGCCGAGCGTCTCGACCGTGATCCCGAGTTCCTCGCGAAACTCGCGGACAACCGCCGCCTCTGCCGTCTCACCGAATTCGACCGTGCCGCCAAGGGGGCGCACACCCTTCACTCGTCCGGCGTCATCCAGAACCTCGGCAGCAAGAAGCCTGTTACCACGCCAGTGGAGACCGAGCGATTTCAAACGGATTCTGGGTGCAGGTCGCCACGTTGTCATGCGCGAGAAATATAGAATAGCGTCACAAGCTGCAATTAGCTCAATGCGACTGTCGCAAAGCCAAAACCCGCGACAAACAACCTAGCAAGCTTTAGCCGATTTGCTATTTATCGCGCCGCCACGACTGCCACGCCGGCGCCGACCATGACACCCCCGACTGTCCGGTTCACGCGGCGAACAACGGTTGGTGTCCGGAGCAGGCTACGGGCGCGGCCGGCAAGGATGACATGCCCGCCGATCACGACGACCTCGACCGCGAGAATGACGGCGGCCAGCGCCGCGATGTGGCCGGGGGTGAGGGACGAGCCGACTACGTTCGGCAACAGCGCCACATAGAACAGCGGCATTTTCGGGTTACCGAGGTTGAGCGCGATACCAGTCGCGAAAACCGCCAGCAGTCCGCGCCGCTCGGAAACAGGTTGCAGCTCGGGCACGACAGGCTCGGCCGTCCAGAGCTTGATGCCCATCCAGACCAGATAGACCGCACCGGGATAGCGCAGGATCATCATCACGACGCCCATTTCGGCGGCAATGACGGAAAGACCGAAAGCGGCCAGCATCAGGAAGAACAGGATGCCGACGACCGTCCCCGCCCCATAGGCGATGCCAGAAACCGCGCCGTGCGAGATCGTGCGCGCGACGATCGTCATATTGTCAGGGCCGGGACTGGCGGCGAACATGAAGAAGGCCGCTGCGAAGGCGAGTAAGGTCGAAATATCCATGGAACCTCTCGAAAGTTATGATTGCTTCCGGGCTTTCAGGATACGCAGTTTTCTTTCATGCGAAAGGGAAGGAAGCAAAATTCCGGACCAAGGCGCATCGTGCCTGTAGTCATGATCCCTGCTATCGGCTCGAACTCTGCACGACGGGCAATGTGAGCGCGCAACGCTGTTCCTTGTGGGCCTTGAACATATCCGCGATGCACTTGTCCAGTGCCTCCCGGTTTGCCTCATAGACCCGGCCGTCGCAATATCCTACCCCCGCTTCGGATCGGCGGTGTTGAACTGTCACAATACATGTTCGTCCTCATCCTCTTCTCCGTTTGTCGTTTCGACCGCATTTTTTATGGCATATCTGCTCAATAGTCCGGCATCCTCGAGTGCCTCGATGTTCGGCAGGTCACGCAGTGTCTGCATGCCGAAGGCGGAAAGAAAGTGTAGCGTCGTCACATAAGTATAGGGCGCGCCCGGCGTCGGGCTGCGCGGCCCTGAACCGATGAAACCAGCACTCCGCAAATTACCGATGACGTCGCGGCTGACTTCCTTGCCAAAAATCTTCGACAGTTCGCCGCGGGTGACCGGCTGGAAATATCCCACCGCCATTAGCACCATCGCCTCGAACTCCGACAACATCGTTGCCGCGCCGCGCGTTGGAGCAGCTGACGCCCGGATCGCGGCTGCGTAACGCGAACGCGTTCGGTGCTGCCAGCCGCCAGCCACGGACACCAGCTCGTAGGGCCGATCCCGCAGCTCTTCGACGAGATCGTCGATCAGCAGATCAATGCTGCAATCCGTTCCGACCACACGCGCCAGCGTCTCGCGGCTGACAGGCTCGGCCGAGGCAAAGATCACCGCCTCGATCCGCAGCATCCATTCCCGCCAGCGTAACTCGGGCGGCAGGTCTTCCAGCTCCCGATCAAACAAGCTTTCGCTTGCGACGTTCGTCCTATTCTTGCGGGATTGTTTGGCTGCAGCTGATCCGGCCATCGTCACAACCCAAAGATCCGGAAAGAAGAGCGGCCGGAGAGTTCTCGTACCGCCTCAAAACTTTCGAGCCGCTCAAACAGCCGGTTTGCCGCCCAGCGCGACAGTTTTGAGTCGGGCGCGGAGGCTGGAATCGCATCTTCGGTGAGCAACCTGCGGACCACCGGTTCGGCGCCTTTTGTTCGCACCTTTGATGCTACGGCGAACAACCGCGCGGCGCGGCGATCGACCTCACCGGCGGAGCGGAGCGCAGCCTCAACGCCGTCGACAAGTGCCAGGCACATCGCTTTCGGATAAGCCAGCTCCCCCGGCCGCACGCGACCGCGGCCACCGATGGTGCGGAAGGCGGGGCCAAAGCGCTCAGGCAACAGTAGGGGCACCGGTTTCGGCCAATTCAGCTGGCGCGCCAGGATGACGTCGCCCAGACCGAGCGCCAACACCTCGGCGTCCGGGCGAACGGCAGAGATCGCCGTTATCAGGTCCGCCACCGCGAAGGGTGCTGCTCGCCCGGACTGATTTGCAGAATCGACGATCTCGGGGATCGACGCAAGGCTGTCGTTCCACGTCATCCCCAGAAGCGCGGTGACTTCACTAACGAAGGGTGTCGCGAATGTACCGGATCGGCGCGCCAGCAATCGTGTGGCCAGAAACAGTTTCCCAGCCGGCCCTGGATCGTCGCCTGCAGAGGTCAGCAAAACCGCGTCACGGATGGCAGTCTCTTCCTCGCTGCGGCCGAGCATTTGGGCAGCGACGGCGGCCGATTTAAGCGCAAGTCGATCGCGCCAGCAGCCGAGCCATGGCGGGTCGGCACGGATCAGATCGTCAAGCGATTTCAGCGCGATACCGGCGGCAAAGGCGGCGTCCGCTTCGCTGATGTCACGGCCATGCTGCCGTGTCCAGCCCGGCAAGCGGTGAGACCATGTCGACGTCGTTGGAGCGGCGTGCGTGAGCGAATCCATGCCGCAAAACATAAATCAGATGCGCAGTTTAGGCCAGTAAATTCGCGCAAAACTGCACGTCCTGTCTGTTTGAAAAAATGAATGATAATCTTGCATTATCGGACATTTTTGTCATTATAATGAAATGGCCCAGCTCATCGAGCAGAACAGCGACATTCCCCTCCAGGAGAGCCCTGCGCCGTCGCTCGGCACGGCGGCTGGGGGTGATGT
>WPHV01000022.1 GCA_009744235.1 Gillisella vitis | reverse complement strand
CCAACGGTTCGATGTCGATGTTCACGCTGGCGTCGGAGAGGACGGCAATCCCGCTTGATCGGGAGATCGATGCGGTTGCAGCAGCGGCGGCCGTCGGGCAGCTCCATGCCCGCATCTCCTTCCTTCGCACCTCGCCCACCGCGGAAGATGCCGCGTGGCTCGATCCAAAAGAGGCGACTTATCTGAGATGGATCGCCGTCGGTAAGACGATGGAGGAGATCGCGGACGTGGAGGGGGTCAAGTACAACAGTGTCCGCGTCAAGCTTCGCGAGGCAATGAAGCGCTTCGACGTCCGCAGCAAAGCTCATCTCACCGCGCTCGCGATCAGAAGGAAACTGATCTGAACGGAATACGATTTTGACCGCCGCACACTCGGGATCCCGGAGGAATGAAATTGGCAGATGGATTGCATTGCACATTGTACAGTTATTCGCCGGCAACCGCTCAGCGCAAGCAGCGCTGGCATGAAGACGGGGGTCAACGGCATTTCTATGGAACTGCAGAGGCTGCCCGCCAGGCGGTTCTCTACCTCAAGCGCGAAGTGAAGAGAGATCCTGAGCACGTGTGGGAGCCTATGCATCTTGAGAAACTAGAAATTGCCGTGCCTTCGACGGACGTTCTCGTTGTCTTGCTGAACCAGGGTGTCTCGTCGCTCGTCAAAAGCTGCGACATCATCGAGACCATCGACAACGTCGACTAATATGAGAACGCACAAACGACATGGTCGAGGAGCAAACGGCGGCGAGCCATAGTCTTGCATGCGAAGCTACGGCGCTGCTCGAATTGCCGGAGCAATTCAGGTTCGATGATGTGAAGCAGGCGCCAACCTCCAGCAACTGCGTTCACCATTGCCCAGCCGACGGGACTGCCTGGCGAGGGCCCCACGTGCTCCCGCTTCCCGCAACCCAGGGCTCAGCGCTCGGACCGGCAAAGGCCTAGTCGGCCCGAAGCTGCGATTTTGGCCAACCCGAAGAACGTTGTGGGAACATAGCCTGCGGGATTGACCTGATAAGCGTCTGTTCGTGACATTGCGCTCCGATTTGAGGAGCGTTGCAATGAGTACGGATATTTCGAGTTCGGATTTTGTCGGCCAATGGAGCCTGAGCTTCGCCGACATAGATTTCATCAATTCCAAACCGGCAATAACAAGGTTGGGTCTGGCAACGCAGTTGAAGTTCTTCAGCGCACGCGGTTTTTTCGCTGACGATGGCACATTGGTCCCGAACGATGCTGCCGAATATCTGGCCGAGCAGATCGGCGTCCGAGCCGACGAACTATCCGGCTATGATTTCAGCGGGAGAACTGCCCGTCGGCATTGCGCCGAGATTTTACAATATCTCGGATTTCGCCGCATGAAGCGGGTGGACCGGGAAGCGCTGTCTTTCTGGATTATCGACGACCTTTGCCCATCCGGCCGATCTGTCAGCGCTATGCTTGAGGCGGTGTTCCTCTGGTGCCGGGATCGCGATATCTATGGTCCCTCGGCCAAGGAACTGGAACGGCTGGTTCGCTCGCAACGCCAACAATATCTGGATGGTTGGCTTCATGAGGTGAGCGCCGCGCTTCCGCCTGAGACTGTTGCAGCGATGGAAAGCTCCCTGGCTGACGCAGAAGGACCGACGGGCTTCAATGCGATGAAAGCCGATGCAGGTCGGGCAACGCTGGACAACATTCTGGAAGTCACCGAGCGGCTGTCGTTCATCCGAAAGCTCGCTCTTCCCCGGCGTTTTCTCTCGAACATTAACCCGGCGTGGATTGAACATGTCGTCCGCCGCGTTTCCGGCGAAAAGGCGTCGGAGATGCGCCGTCACACGGAGGCTCGCCAACTCGCGCTTTATGCGGTGTATCTGATGGCGCGGGAAACGGCGATCACGGATGCGATGGTCTTCTGGTGGAGACGGTGCACAAGATCGTAACCCGGTCGAAACGAAAGGTGGTGGGCGATATCGCCAAAGATGTTGAGCGGGTCTATGGCAAGGAACGGCTGCTCGTCGATATTGCTACAGCATCGATTGACGATCCGGTTGGTCGCATTTGCGATGTCATTTTCCCGATTGTCGGCAAGGAAAAGCTGGCGGCGATCATCAAGGAGAGCAATGCCAAAGGCGCGCTTGACCGCCGCATTTACGCGGTGATGCGCAATTCATGGGCCAATCACTATCGTCGAATGCTGCCAAGTCTGCTTTCAGTGCTTGAGTTCCGCTCGAACAATACGGTCTGGCGACCGGTCTTGTCCGCTCTCGACTGGATCAGGGCGAGGCTGGATGATGGGTGCCGGTTCGTGCCGCAACACGAGGTGCCGATAGAAGGCGTGATCCCGGCAAAGTGGCGCAGTTCGGTCATCGACGGAAATGGTCGGGTCAACCGCATCAGTTATGAACTCTGCGTCCTGACCCAATTGCGGGAATGCATCCGGTCCAAGGAAATCTGGGTTGTCGGCGCTGACCGTTACCGCAATCCCGACGATGATCTGCCGAAGGATTTTGCGGCTCGACGCTCCTCTTATTACTCCCGGCTGAACCTGACGCGAAATGCCAGCGAATTTGTAACGTCAGTTCGCAAAGAGTTGGAGCATGCGTTGCTACTGCTGAATGAGACAATCCCGCGAAACGAGAAGGTTCGCATCCTCTGGCGCGGCGAAAACCGGATTTCGATCACGCCTTTCAAGCCAGCGCCAGAGCCGAAGGGGCTGGCCGCCATCAAATCGGAAATCGGTCAGCGCTGGCCGATGACCGGCCTTCTTGATGTCCTGAAGGAAGCAGCCCTCGACACTGGGCTTCTCGACGCGTTCGAAACGTCGGCGTCCCGCGTCGCGCTGCCCAAGGCTGTTCTGGATCAACGACTGCTTCTTTGCCTCTATGGCCTCGGCACCAATGCCGGGCTGAAGCGGGTCGCCGGTGCCAGCTATGAGGAGCTTCTGCATGTGCATCGTCGCTTCGTTCACGCGGGCGCTTTGCGGGAAGCCTGCGGTCGGGTCGCCAATGCCACGCTTGCAATTCGCAATGCAGCGGTCTGGGGTGATGCAGGAACCGCCTGCGCATCGGATTCCACTAAATTCGGAGCCTGGGATCGCAACCTGATGACCGAATGGCATGCCCGCTATGGCGGGCGCGGCGTTATGATTTACTGGCATGTCGAAAAGCGCGCCACCTGCGTCTATTCCCAGCTCAAACGGTGTTCGTCATCGGAGGTCGCATCGATGATCGAAGGCGTTCTCCGGCATTGCACCGATCTGGAAATCCAGCGGCAATATGTCGACAGCCACGGGCAGAGCGCCGTTGGTTTTGCCTTTTGCCGGTTGCTCGGCTTTGAACTCGCCCCACGCCTGAAGGCGATTGCCCGGCAGAAACTGGCGTTACCGGATGCGAGCTTCCGGACAAGATTGCCGAACCTGCTTCCGATCCTTTCCAACCCGATCAACTGGGAGGAGATCGAGCAGCAATATGACGAAATGGTCAAATATGCCGCCGCCATGCAGACGCGCACAGCTGACCCCGAGGCGATCCTGCGCCGTTTCGCGCGGGCGGAAGTGATGCACCCGACCTACAGAGCGTTGAGCGAGCTTGGTCGCGCGGTCAAGACGATCTTTCTATGTCGCTATTTACGGCAAGAAGCATTTCGTCGGGAAATTCATGAAGGGCTTAATGTTGTTGAAAATTGGAACAGCGCCAACGGGTTCGTCTTCTTCGGCAAGGGCGGTGAGATGGCAACCAACCGCACCGATGAGCAGGAGGTTTCCGCGCTGGCGCTGCATCTGCCTCAAGCATCGCTCGTCTATGTGAATACGCGCATGCTGCAAACGGTGCTCGCCGAACCGTTGTGGGAAGGCCGCATGGCACCGGAAGATTATCGCGGCCTCACGCCGCTGATCTATGCCCACGTCAATCCCTACGGCCGGTTCGATCTCGATCTGGACAGCCGGATAGATTTCGGCAAAATCGCTGCCTGAGCAGCGGCGCGAAAGTGCGCGTTGCAAAACTCAAGCGCAAAATTCCAACTTCTGTTGGGATTATTGCGACAAATAAGAGAATGTCGATATATGGAAATGTTGCTTTTGCACGCGTTGCCTTTCGACGGCTCGATGTGGGCGGACCAAATGCATCTGCTGCCCGGATCGACCTTTGCACCAACGCTCTATTCTTTGGGTGAGAATATCGAGGAGTGGGCCGTCAAAGCTCTGGAGCTGGTTGAAGGTGATCATATCATCGTCGTTGGTTGTTCGATTGGGGGGTCTTGTGCGCTGGAAGTTGCCGCACTTGCACCCGACCGAATAGCAGCTCTGGTTCTGATCGGAACGAAAGCGCGCCACAGGCCGGAGCCGGCCTTCCAATCTTCGGCTCTGAAATTGCTTCAGGAACAGGGGCCAGAAGCAGCATGGGAAACCTATTGGGCTCCGCTATTTTCAAGATCAACCGACTGTCAGGTGGTCGAGACCGCGAAGACCAACGCGCTTCGACAGTCGCTACACGACATTGAGAACGGTGTCAGGGTGTTTCACACGCGGCCGAGCAGAGACCAGGTTCTGTCAAGCTTACCGAAGCCAATTCTGGTCGTCACCGGCGAAGACGACATTGCGCCTGGTCTCAAGACTAGTTCGAAGCAGGCGAAGCAGGCACAACATGGGCGGCTTCAGATCGTCCCAGATTGTGGTCATTACGTTCCACTGGAACGGCCCGGATATCTCAACGGGGTGCTGAACGAGCTGATCCTGTCTTTACGCCCGGCGAGCCTTGACAGGAATCGGCCGAACGAACATTTTTGCAAGCAAGGTTGATGCTGCCGGCCGCTCACGCCCATCCGGGATGGTGAAAGCATCTGAATGACGATCAATTTCCTTGCGAGAGGTCGATCCGTCAGCAACGTGAGCACTGGCTTTTGGATTGACCCATCACAGGGAAACTCAATGCACACCTACCGAGACGCCAAACGTATGGCGAAAGTTCTCGAATCTTCTCTACGCGAGAAGAATGTCGATATCTCTCACGGCGAAAGCCTGAATATCATCGCAAAGCAATTTGGGCTGGATGATTGGAATACCCTCTCAGCTAGGATCAAGCGGACCGAAGCCTCCGATGCACGCCGCATGCAAGCGCTTCAGTCCTGGGATTTCGTGGGCGAGCACCCAACCGAATTCGATTATGGAGTTGATGACAACGCACTCGGGTCCGGCCGGAGGGCGGCGCTGATCCGCTACACACGGTTCCCATTCACACGATATCGCGATACGGCACGGGTGTTCGGAACGCTCGCGCAAACCATCGCGGCAACACCCTACCATGGAAAACGGCTTGAAATTCGCGCGGACTTGGCGACCGAGCGGGTTTCGCACGGCGCAACCCTATGGGCGCGGGTCGATAAATCGCCTGGACACTCCCTCGCATTCGACAATTTGAAGCATCACCCTGACGGATGGCTCTTTGGTGACAATGGTTGGACCACCCGCAGGATCGTCGTGGATGTGCCATCGGAAGGCATATCGCTTTTCTTTGGTTTCTTCTTGAAGGGAACCGGCGCTGTCTGGGCGGCAAATTTTGGGCTTACAGTTGTGGACAACACCGTTCCGCTAACCCGCGAGCCGAAAGACCAAGCACCACGCGAAATGGGTTGGATTACGCCTCAAAACCTCGACTTTTCGAAAGTCGTCGATTTGATCTCTTGAAGAGCAGGGAGCGGGAAGCCTTCCCGCTCCCTTGTCGCAAATGTCGGTCGGAAAAGTCTGCCTGAAGCGGGTGACTTTTGCGACAGCGTTTTGCCCAGCGTCACTTTTGGGTATACCCTAGCGAGACGTTGGAGAGTTACGCAACGATGTGTAACAAAAAGGTGGATTTTCGATCAAAGTGACGTTACGCAATCGAAACCACCCTAATGTGACAGATTCGCAATGGCCCGCATCGGATACGCTCGCGTCAGCACCACAGACCAGGATCTCGATATTCAAAACGAGCGGCTGAAGGCCGCCGGTTGCGAAATCATCCGGTCAGAAACCGGATCGGGAGCCTCCCGGAGAGGTCGCTCTGAGCTGGAAACCATCATGCAGTTTCTGCATGCAAGCGACGAACTGGTGGTTCTGCGGCTTGATCGGCTCGGTCGATCTACCCGCGATGTTCTCAATCTCGTTCAGGAGCTTGACGAAAAGGGCGCATCCCTGCGCGTCCTTGAACCGGAAGTCACGACGGCAGGCAGCATGGGCCGAATGGTCATCACCATCCTCGGCATGGTCGCCGACATGGAACTCAAGTTCATCAAGGACCGGCAACGAGCGGGTATCGACGCGGCAAAAGCTGACGGCATCTATAAGGGCCGGAAAAAGAATGTCGATGACGCCGAAATCCGCCGGCGGATTGCTGCTGGCGCGACCAAAGCCGCCGTTGCCCGCGACCTGAACATTTCCAGGATGACTGTCTACCGCGCCTTGGAAGGTCAAGGCGCACCGTCAGATTCTATTTGATCACGAGTTCGCCATCTGTTCTTTGAGTTGGCCAAAATCGCAGCTTCGGGCCGACTGGGCCAAGCTCGGCGGCGCCAAGAACGAGGAGACGGGCTCCGGTATGCGCCGGATCAACCGTCTGCCGATCATCGTCGTGGTCGTGCTGGTCGTCGCCTTCCTCGCCGTCATCTTCTTCGGCCTGACGTCGCGCGGGCTTTATTTCCGCGACACCGGACCGGACACAAGCTCCGGCAATCCGGCGTCAACCTTCGCCGATCAGATCAAGCGCGGCGTTTCGGACGGCATCATCGGCGAGCCGCAGCAGGTGACGACGCTGCAGCCGACGCCGGTCGAGACGCAGGAAGAGAAGCGCTCGGTCAATCCGTTCACCCCGCAGCCCGGTCAAAGGCAAGAGGCACGGCCGGAACAGCAACTGGAATCTGAACAGGCCTGGCGCGCCCGTTTGCAGCGCGAGCAGGAAGAGCAATATCTTCGTGAGCGGCAGCGCCAGAGAATGGCCCGGCTGCAGGCCAATGACGCCGCCTATGACTCACCGATCGCTGTCGACCGCGGCAAGTTCGACAGGCAGGGATCAGATACAAACGACACCGCCGCGACGAAGACGAACGGCGTTTCCACTGCGACGACACCGGGCGCATCCGACCTGTACTCGGCCGCTCTTCGTGCGGGACTCGGCGGTCAAAATGTTGATCCGAACGGCCAGAAATCCAAGGAGGATTTCTTCAATGCCGACCTCAAGGAGCTCGGCTATCTTCCGAACCGTGTCGTGCCCCAGCAGTCGCTTTACGAACTCAAGCGCGGCTCGGTCGTTCCCGCGACCTTGATCACCGGGATCAATTCCGACCTTCCCGGTCGCATCACCGCCCAGGTGAGCCAGAACGTCTATGATTCAGCGACGGGACATCGGCTTCTGATCCCGCAGGGAACGAAACTGTTCGGTCGGTACGACAGCAAGGTCTCGTTTGGCCAGAGCCGTGTTCTGGTCGTCTGGACCGACATCATCTTCCCGAACGGCTCAACGCTCCAGATCGGCGGCATGGCTGGCACAGACGCGCAAGGTTACAGCGGCTTTCGCGACAAGGTCGATAGGAAGTGGCTCCAGACATTTGGATCGGCGATCCTCATTGCGGTGATCGGCACGGGGATCGACATGGCCGTTCCGCAGAGTTCGACGCTGGCGACACAGGACACCGCCTCGGATGCCGCCCGGCGGAATTTTGCCGAGACCTTCGGTCGTGTCGCAGACCGGACCATCCAGAGAAATATGGACGTGCAGCCGACTCTCGAGATCCGGCCGGGTTACAAGTTCAATGTCCTTGTCGACCAGGACATCGTTTTTCCTGGGACATATCGATGAGCGCTTGGCCGGACAAACGGTCGCCCATCTTTTTGTTTCTTGGTGTATCGCGCTCAGAACGTGCCGGCAAACGCGTCCTTTATATGCCCAACTAGCCGACGTTCGATTTCACTGAGTGGATTGTCGGTGGAAAAAATCGCCCATAGACGCCGTCTGGGCACGATATGGTCGAGGGGGAAGGCCTCTACCAAGTCATCCTCAAGCTCCTTGCGCACGACAGAAGCGGGCAATATCGTCCCGAATGGCGAGCGCCGTATGACCGAAACAATCAACGGGATTGAGCCAAGTCGCATGACTGGTTCGAGTTGCACCGTCGCCTTGGCAAGCGCCGTAATCAGAGTTTGATGCATCGTCACTTGTGCCGGTGCCAGAATGAGCGGAATTCCCCGTAGCTCGTCGGCAGACACGCGTTTGGATTGTGGACAAAACCCAACGTTCTTATTTACGATTAACGAAATGTCTTCGCTCGCGCCTACGGGTAAACTCCCGACTTGAAGGTCAACTCTCCCCACGACAGCTATATTAAGTTGACCGCTGCGTACTCCTCCATGGAGAGTGTCACGGGGACCTTCAACGACTTCAATCCGGCAATCTGGAAATTCACGGTGAAACGCGCTCAACGCTTCGGCCATGCATTCCGACGTGCGCGAATCGCTGCTCCAGCTCGGGGGTAGACCGATGCGAATAGACTGCCGGAACTCCGCAGCCACCTTGCCGCTCTTTGCGAGAGCATCATTGAAGCATTGTTCGATCCCAAGGCAGATAGGATGTAGCCTCATGGCGGATTCCGTTGGAGTGGAACCCCCGCGGCCCTTAACAATCAATGAGGTTTCCAGGGCAGTTTCAAGCAGAGCGATCTGCGTCGGGACCATAGGAGCAGTCAGGCCAACAGCGCGCGCAGCGGCGGCCATGCTGCCCGTTTTCACGACAAGGTTGAACGTTGCTATCTGCTTTAGCGTCGCCGCAGGGCTGAAGGGCTGGAAGCGGCCGCCGGACGAGCCGTCTGTTGAAAGAGACCGCCGCAACTCTGCCAGGAATGTTTGCATAACGGGGTCCAATCCCGACTCGCGCGCATGAATGACGCAAGGTGGACCATCAGGCACCGCGTACATTCGTGGTGCAATATCTGCAATACGGGCTGGCATAAGCGGCCGCGGCAACAGAAGGTCATGACTGGAAAAGAGAAGTGCCATGCCGAAGTAGTCTTGAAGGCCAACTGCCGCTGTACCGACTTTGTGCGACAGCCGGGGCCAATTAGGGTGTCGTGCTATGTCATCGCTCAATGTTCCCGGGAGTTCGGGAACTATCATGTCTCTGAGCGCATCCTTATTCATCTGCGGATCGAACGCACCTTCACCTACCGCCATCCACGTACCGATGGGCATCACGGAAGGTTCGTCTGGTCTGTTATTTCCTTTGGTGCACCGGACGGACAACTCCAATATTGACGAGGAGTTTGCAATCATAGGCTGCTGGTCGGCGCGTGACTCAAAAGGCGAATGACGCGACGAAATAAGATCGAGAAAGCAATCCTGCTGGATGGAATGCACGCGTCGGATCGCGTCCTGGACAGCAAGCGCCATATACGTTCCTGTATATGCTTCGTCCAATTGGATGATAACGCTTCGAATAGTTTCTTCGGCGCCCGAGCGAACGCGCAGGCGCAGGCGCAGAAATTCCTCCGCCAGCAGAAGGCGGACACTCCGATTATACAGCCAAACGGCTGATGGCAGCGGCCACATGTTCCGACCGTGGCGAGCGAAGAGTTTCAACCCAAGCCGCGTTTCCAACCCATGCAGTCGTGCGCTGAAGGCAGAGGTTGTGAGTCCAATCGCATCCGCCGCTCGCGACATGCTGATACTATCGCAGGCGGTGATAAAAGCTGCCAGATGTGAGAGGTCTATTTTCGGCGTGGTCATCCTGGCCCAACTCCTCACATTCTAGACGCATTGACTATTAAAGCGCGTCCCCTCGCTAACTCTCTGAAACGCCTGACGATGTGCGCGTGCTAGAGCGTTGCTACTGAAGGCGCGGATTCACTTACCCAGGACACTATTGTTCTGGCCAGTATTCCCGGCAAGGCCTGCTGGAAAATCATGTGCGCAAGAGATCGAGAAATTCGGACTGTTTATCCATTTCTCGCAATCCTGCAAAAAGCGTTTCAGGATGGACCGGCCTAAGTCTCCCGGCTCGCGCCAGGCCGTCCCGCAGCTTTCCGATGATATCTTCCCAATCTGCGGGGGTTTCTGGAGATCCTCGGGGAACGTCCCGGTACGCCGTCAAACGTAATCCGCCCTTCAGGATTACCTCGATTTCCCCAGCGTCCTTCTCGTCTGGGCGAACGACCATGTGAACCTTAGGCATGAGCAATGCGATATCGTCATGCCCCAGAGCGGCCGTTTCGAAATCGTCCAGTGTCACTTTGCCGCGCGCCAACGCCACGGCGACTGTGTAGTTCATGCTGAATTTGCCCTCGATGCCGGTAGCCGGATTGGGGAAGCGCAAGTAATGCGTGCATTCTTCGCGAACCGCACACGTGACTTGCTCAATTCTTTCCGGGTCGATCGCATGACGGCGTTGAATTTCAATCGCCCCGTCGATGGCCAGATGGGTGCAACTGCAGCATGGGTAAAGCTTTACAGCGAGGCCAGGAGAAACCAGTTCCCAAACGTCACCAATTCCAGAGAGGTCGATGCGGTCCTTAGATCGGTCGGTTAGTGCGGCCAGAAACCCATTCTCGGCCTCCAGGATATCCGCGCCGGCGGAGAAACCTTGCTCGGCAAGCGCGGCGGCGAGATAGGCGGCCTGCGCCGCACGCCCACAATGGAGGCTTTTGGTCATGGTTCCCGTGTTACCCAGAAGCCCTCCAGCGAAAGAAGAGGCGATTGCCAGGGCACGCTCGGTTTGACCGGTATGAAGACCACGAAGATGGGCGGCGGCAGCCGCGGCGCCGAGAGTTCCGAGGGTCGACATAGTGTGCCAACCGCGACGCGTATGTGCCGTGCCGATGGCGCTGCCGAGCTTGCAAGCTACCTCGATCCCAACAGCATAGGCGCGAAGCATTGCCATACCGCTCGCTTTTGTCGCAACGGCGGTCGGTATCAGCGCGCTGACGATGGGCGCGCTGGGATGACCATTCATCGAATACTCGCTGGTATCGTCAAAATCGTCCGCGTGCGCGCAGACACCGATAAGCATGGCCGCCAGAGCCGGATCGCTCCAGCGTCCCAAACCGGGGGCGATAAATGGCGCGTTGTCGTCGGAAGGTGCGCAGACCCGCTCCAAAAGCGCTACGGCTTCAGAAGCGGAACCGGCATAGATGCATGCCAGAGTATCCGCGATATGTAGCTTGGCTTTTTCCGAAACCTCCGTCGGCAATTCGCGTACGTTCGCGATGAATTCCGAAAGGCGGGTAGTTGCGGAGATAGCCATGACGATTGTTCCATTGCGTCGATCCGCAGGGTTTCGGACCGTCATTTAAGCCTCTCCGGGCCAGCGACCTTGTTTTTCCAACCCTGATCGCCCAGGAAGTCGGTTCGGAGCCAATGATGGCTCGATTACTCGACCTCTGTTGCGGTCAAGCAATACGTTCCAGGAAGGACGCTGTACGCGCGTTTTTCGGTGCCGAGAAAATCTGCTCAGGTGGTCCTTCCTCGATAATGGAGCCCTTGTCCATAACAACGACACGATCAGCCACTTCACGGGCAAATCCCATCTCATGTGTCACGACAATCATGGTCATTCCTTTTCCCGCCAGTTCCTTCATAACAGCTAGAACCTCGCCAACCATTTCAGGGTCAAGCGCGCTGGTTGGTTCATCAAACAGCACGACTTCTGGATTCATGGCGAGGACACGTGCAATCGCGACACGCTGCTGCTGTCCTCCTGATAATTGAGCGGGATACTGATCTCTTTTGTCTGTCAGACCCACACGATCGAGGAGCGCCAACCCGCGCTCGGTCGCCTCCCGTTTTGTCTGCTTGAGCACATGGACCGGTGCTTCAATGATGTTTTGAAGGGCGGTCAGATGTGGGAAAAGATTGAACCGCTGGAAGACCATACCGACGTTGCGTCGTATAGAGGCCTTCTCCTTTTCGCTGAGGTCAACCTTCTTGCCGCCAACAATCTTGTTGCTGACGAGGGTTCCATTCATAAATATCTCGCCGTTCTGGATTTCTTCGAGATGATTTATACACCGAATAAGCGTCGTCTTGCCTGATCCAGACGGACCGATCACGACAACAGTCTCTTTGGGTCGAACGGTCATCGAGATATTTTCAAACACGCTCAAGGTGCCGAATGATTTGCTCACGTTGCGGAGTTCAACGGCAGGTGCGACGCTGCCTTCGGAATGATCGGCCATATCAGGTATCCATTTGTAAGAGGTTGGCAGCTTTTGCGTCTGGTCTTCGCGCGGCGGTTCGCGGGCTCCAGGAAAGCCGGTTCTCGATCCATTGCTGCAACCCAGTCCATACTCCGGTCAGGACGAGGTAGTAGACGGAAATCGCGGCATAGGCTTCAAATGTCTTGAAGTTTTGCGATCGCATGCTGTCAGCAACATGGACGAGTTCCGGTACGGCGATAACGCTCAGGAACGCGGTGGTCTTGAACATCATGTTGCACTGGTTTCCGAGCGATGGCAGGATTATGCGCAGCGCCTGGGGAAGAATGATACGACGCATCGCCATCGATGGCATCATGCCGAGTGCCTTCGCAGCCTCGCTTTGTCCATTGTCGACCGACCTGATACCAGCACGCGTGATTTCGCTCATGTAAGCTGCTTCATGGAGGCTAAAGGCTAAAATCCCGGCGACAATAGCGCCGCTGATCGAGAAGACCGGTGTGCTGATCGTGGACGGAAAAATATCGACGCCGATGAGGTATGGCAGCCCGAAATAAATCAGAAACAGCTGGACAAGAATTGGCGTACCGCGGAAGAACCAGACGTAGAGCCAGTTGAACCCCCTGAGCACACCGAAGCGGCTCAATCCGAACAGGGCCAGAAACAAGCCGGCCACCACGCCAGCTATCATCGAGGTAAGTGTGACGGAGACTGCGATCCAAACAGCATACAAAAGCTGCGAGGGCGGCGAGAAAACCAGCTCAAGGAAGTAGTTGAAATCGAAGTTCATGGTTGAGCTCCCGGAGCAACTTGTCTGCGTTCACGAGAAATTTGTGGCTTAGCGCGAAGACGCTTGCAGAATGGGGGACGGAGCGGTGTCATATCGATGCGAACCCCTTTGAATAGCGTTTCTCCAATGCGGCTTGGACGAAGCTCCACGCGGTTGTCAGGGCCAGGTAATAGATCGATACACCGAGATAGACCTCGAAAGTCTTGAATGTCACAGAGTTGACTGCATCGGCGATGAACAACATCTCCGGAACTGCGATCAGGTATAAGAGTGATGTCGCCTTGAACATGCCGTTCATCTGGTTGCCCAGCGGTGGCAGCATGATGCGGATCGCCTGTGGCAGAATGATTCTCTGCATCAGCAGCCTCGGTGTCATTCCCACGGCCTTGCCAGCGTCCCACTGCCCGTGATCTACCGACGCGATCGCGCCGCGGGATATTTCGCTGAAAAATGCGGCCTCATGCAATGCAAACGCGGTCACTCCCGCGACTATTGTGCCGCTGAGTGAAATAAACCCGAACAGGTGAAAGTCTTGTGGAAAAAGGTCAATATTGGTGAGGTAGGGCAGCCCGAAATAGATGATAATGACCTGCACTAGAAGTGGGGTGCCTCGAAACACAAAGATGTAAACACTGTTGAACCAGCGAAGCACACGCAATCGCGAAAGCCCGAAAAGCGAAAGCACCAGTCCCAGCACGACGCCGATGACCATGGAGGCGAATGCCACCAGCACCGTCGTCAGCAGGCCTCGCAGAAGCGCCGGGCGAGGATTGAAGACAAAATCCAGGTAAAAGGTGATATCGAACTGCATTTCGATAATGGTCCCCATTTATTTTGTTTGAGTCCGCCGCGCCGAGAGATGGTCCTCTTATGACGGAAGCCTGCCGCCGCGGCGGCAAGCTAAAGCCTTACAGCTGCCCGAACGCATGGAGCTTACAGCGTCATCGCCCGATCACGGGCACTGCTTGTCATCGCGGCACAGCTCGACGTGGCCATCCATACCCCAGGTCTTGGCCGCTTGCTCGACATAGCCGCCCTCAAAAAGAGCGACGTAGGCCTTACGCACTGCTTCGTGCAATGCAGGATCGTCCTTTCTGAGGACGATTCCGATCGTTAGGGGATCGATCGGAAGGCCGCCGATCTCATACTTGTCGTCCGTAAGCTTCATGAAGTAGGACAACGTCATAGCGTCGCTGACAAATGCGTCGACGCGCTTCAGATCGAGCTGGCGGAACGTGGTTGTATTCTGGGGGTAGGATTGAATTTCGATAGCTGGCTTGCCTTCAGCTTCGACTTTCGCGCTCGCCTCTTTCAGCAACCGTTCATTCGTGCTCGAGACAAGTACCGCGACGCGATGGCCTGCAAGATCCTCATATGTCTTGATATTAAGAGGGTTTCCCTTCGGGACGAGAAGCCCCATGCGTTCGCGGATGTATTCGACGAAGTTGTACTTAGCAATACGGGCCGGGCTTTTCGAATTGTTGGACATAACCGCATCGCATTTGCCGGTGTCGAGGGCAGCGAATATACTTGCGAACGGGTAGTGAACCACTTCACTTTTGATGCCCATGACTGGGCCGATTGCCGACATGACGTCAACGTTGAATCCCTTGGGGGTTACCCCGTCTTCAGCCAGGAAACCACCGGGCGGATTGCCCAGTTCCGTGCACATCACGATCTTGCCGGCCTTAGCCAGCTTCTCGGTCGGCTCGACGCTCTTCGCGGGCGTGGTCGGAAGCTTGACCTCGTAGGCGGTACCTTCTTTTGCCTCCTGGGCGCTGGCGATCGAAGTCGTCAAGGCCACTCCGGCGGCGAGCCAAAGGCTCATGATCATTGCGGACGAACGAGTATTCATTGTATTCCCCTTTCTTTTCATTGCGTCAAAGCCGAACTGTTTAAAACTCCCAGTTTCGACAACAGTCAGGCTTGGTGTTGTTCACATAGAGCGAAGTGTATCAACGGATTACGGCATTGGACTCTCCATTATAGTTGAAGCGGCCGGCCTGCCGACCGCTCCCGCATCCCACTACAATTGCAGTTTTCTGTTTTCCTCGGCCAGAGCGTCGGATATTGCTTCAATGGTCGCGGTTTTGCTGCTCTCCATGAAGCGCGAAACTGTGTTTCGCACGAGGATTGGTCTTACCGAAGCGTCATAAGCGAAGGCTCCAACCGCAAGCGCGGCTCGGACATCGGTTGGCCAGATCGCATCGAATGCTCGCCGGGTCTCGCAAACGGAGAACCGCCCTTGACGAGCTGCCATTTGCGATCGGGCGGCTTTGGTTTCCGCATCGTCGATTGTATAATCATCACGAACGACAACCCCGTAGGCGGTTCGAGCCCAATCCACTGAGACCAGGCCACGCTTGACGTCGCTGGCGACCTGGTGGGGATCCCTTTCTGCAGCAGGGCCGAACCCGCCACCGGCTGGAGTGATCAAGCGAACCACGTCACCGCGTTTGAAATGCAGAACATCGATCTTGCCGATGTCGCGCTCATCCTTGCGGCCTGGGTTCATGATGACCCGGGCGAGCGATCCCGGCGCTCCGCCTTCGACGCCCCAAGGGCTGAATTTGAGACGATCCATTCCGCGGACGGTCATGACCGCTTCGACATCGGTATTCTCGAGATCAAGAACAACGGCCGCGCCACTGCGCCAGCGTCCCGGCGCCTGACTGTCTGCGAGCAGACCATAGCGCCGCACGCGCATGATCGTTTCGACTTCGACAGTTTCCGCGGGGACCGTCAGCAACGAACCGGAACGGTTGTCGATGCCATCGATCCCATCCTGTCCGATTCGACCACCGCCGCCGCCGCAAATCGGATTGATTACACTAACGCGCTTACCACCATGCAGCCTGTCGCGGCCTGTCACGACTATAATGCCGGACATGCCAGGACCCGCCGCTGCCAGCGCGTCGGGTATTGCTGCGTTCAAGCAACCGAGGACAACGTCGTATACGCGTGTCGACGCAGTAACACGCGATCCCCCGGCCGCTGGGAAGTTCGCGTTAATGATGGTGCCGCGAGGCGCTATGATCCTGACGGGGCGGAGGAGACCCCGGTTTCGTGGCGCATCGGGCGCCTTCGTCAGAATGTAGTAGATGAGCGATTGCAACGTATACGGGTGGGTTGTCGTCCCCGTCACGTAGTTGAACGCCGCGAGCACCTGTGGATCTGTACCCGTAAAATCGAAGATCAGGTTGCTTCCGTCGACGGTCATGCGCGCGTGAATATTGATGTACTCACCAGGCCGCATTCCTTCGATGTAGTCAGCGAACTCGTAGGTGCCATCCGGGATGGCCGAGATCACTTCCCGTGCACGCGCCTCCGACAGCGCGAGGGTCGCGTCCATTCCCTTCAGGACCTCGTCGGTCGAATAGCGATCGCACAACTGGCCCAGCCGGACATCCATGCTTTTCAATGCCGAGAGCATCGCCTGGATATCACCCCAGAGTTCGCTGGAGATGCGACTATTGTCCAGGAGGATGTTCTTCACAGATTCATTGAGGACACCTTCCCGATAGAGTAGGACCGGGCGAAGTCGCAGCCCTTCCTGAAAGACCTCGGTCAGGGTCGGAGCAATGCTACCTGGCACTGCGCCGCCAATATCGGACGCATGTACGAATGCCCACGCCAATGCGATGAGTTGGCCATCCCGGAAGATCGGACGGACAAGCGATACGTCCATCATGTGAGTAACCATCCCGTCGCTGGAGAACGGGTCATTCGTGATAATGCAATCACCTGGCTTGAGCGAAGAGAGCGGGATATCCCCTAGCCCTCCTTTCACCGACAGGCCTATGAACGCACTGACGCCAGTATTGATCGGGTAGGCAAATGCTTCTCCATCCGCATTGGCGAGCGCGCATTGAAAGTCCTGGACGAGCTTCACGAAGGTCGTGTGCGCCGTGCGCTGCAGCGTCGACGACGCTTCTTCGACAATTGCGTTGAAGCGATTTGCCATGATGGCGGTTTGAACGGGATCCATGTTTTAGCCCCTCCGATCCAGAGAAATAGCACCGGAGCTGATTGCTTCGGCCGTGTAGGCAGGCGGGACAAGGATCGTTGAGTCATCCTCTTCGATGATGCATGGCCCCTCGACCCTGCTTCCTCTTTCGAGGTCACTGCGGGCATAGATCGGAGTATTTGGATAAAGCCGCCCCGCGATACGGAGGTCGCGCCTGGCGATGGCTGAGACCTCGCCCCTCCTGGAGCTCCCCTCGATATTCACCTGCGAGGGAGAGGGCAGGCTTCCGCGGATGCGAACGCGCAACTCTACAAATTCGACGGCAGCATTCCGGTCGCAATGGGCATAAAGCCTGTTGTGCTCGTCATGGAAGCGATCGGAAATCGTTGCCAGATCCGGGAAGCTGCCATCGGCTTTGGTCGGGACGACGACCGGAACCTGGAATGACTGCCCTTTATATCGTAGTTCCGCCCAAAATTCGTGATCGATCGACGTCAGGCGATCGAGTTCCACCTGCTGCTTGAGCCAGTCGACCGTCTCCGATGCGAGGTGCCTGAATGCGTCAGAGAGCGATTCATGCGTTATCGTCGTGCCTTGAATGACGTTGACGACATCGTGGGTGAGGGTCGTGACCACGCCGCCACAGGCGCAGAAAACCGAAGGCGCGGCAGGCACGATGACCGAATTTATTCCAACCTCGTCCGCAAGCAGTGGTCCATGCAGAGCTCCGTTTCCGCCGAACGTCACAAGCGTCACGTTCTGCGGGTCGAGTCCGTGCGCAGCGAGATAGGGCAATATCCTGCTGACCATTGTCGAGGTTGTCACCGAAAGGCAGGCATCGGCAGCTTCCGCAGTCGACACACCAAGCCGGCCCGCAATACTGTCATATGCGGTCGCAGCGCGGTTCACGTCCAACGGCATGGCACCGCCAAGGAAATTGCCGGCATTGAGGTAGCCGCACAGAAGATAAGCGTCGGTCACTGTTGGGCGGACGCCACCCCTGCCGAACGCTGCCGGGCCAGGATAGGCACCAGCGCTTTCAGGGCCTATCCGCATTGCGGGTCCCTCGAGATAGACCAAGGAGCCGCCGCCAGCGCCAATCGCTTCTATCTCGGTCACGGGCAGGGTGATCGGAAAGTCGCCTACTGCTCCCTGCGAGGTGACCGTCGGGTTGCCCTGACGGACCAGCGACACATCTGTGCTCGTGCCGCCCATATCAAAGGTGAGCAAGTATTCATGCTTGCTGAGCGAAGAGACAGTCTGTGCGGCGGTCACCCCGGACGCCGGCCCCGACAACAGCGTGTGAACCGGAAACTTCGCCGCGTCCGCAAGCCCAAGTGCACCACCATTGGAGCGCGTCACAAACAGCCGGACAGATGAAAGCCTGTTAGTGACGTAGCGCTCAATCTCCTGCAGATATGCCTGGACGCGGGGTTTGACATAGGCGTTTAAAGTTGCATTGACAGCACGCTCGTATTCCCCGATGCGCGGCCAGATTTCACTCGAAATACAGACGTCCATTTCCGGGTCGATCTCATTGATCAAGCCACGGATCTCGCGCTCGTGCTTAGGATTTCGAAAGCTGTGAAGAAAAACGACGGCGATTGCCTTAACGTCGGCGGCCTTAACGCCAGCCACTGCCCGGCGAACTGCTTCGGCGTCGATCGGTGTAAGCACCTCGCCATCGGCATCGAGACGTTCCGGGATCTCGAAAACGAGGTCCCGAGCTACAAGCGGAATTGCGCGGGAGGAGAATAAATCTACGGGATTCTTGAGACGAAGGCGCTGGAGCTCAAGGATGTCGCGGAAACCCTCCGTCACGAAAAGCGCGATGGGTTCTGCGGATCGTTCGATCACCGTATTGGTGCTAACCGTCGTACCGTGCATGACAACGACTTCGTCATCATCCGAAATTCGCAGCTGGTCGAGAAGCGGCTCAAACCCGTCCTTGAACCCTTCCGCAAAGTGCGGAGGCGTAGAGGGAACCTTCAGACGAGTAATTCCCTGGGAGCTGTCAGAACGCCAACCGACAAAGTCGGTGAACGTTCCGCCGATATCCACTCCTATGCGGACGAGAGCCATCAAACACTTCCTATCTTGACCTTTGCAACGGCAACAAACGTCCTTCCCGGGCGAAATGCTCGGGCGTACTAATCTGTCGCAATCGGCTTTGATGAGGATTATGTTATGTCGGAATGGCCAATGGTTTATAGCGGGGTTTCATTGAAATGGGCGAATAGTTTCTTCGAACCATCAGGGCTGCATTGCAGCCTGTTCCCAAGGGCTAAAGAGGCCGGCGATTTGTCTTCGCCCGGAAACGCAGTTCAAGTGGAAAACCGCGACGAAGCCACCGAAAAAGTTCGGCAGCTTCGCCAACCCACCAACTTACAAAGTTTGGCTTATCGCCCGACGAGGCAGCCTAGGACACGCCCGGTTGTGCTGACGGCTTGAAGCGCACCACGAAACGGTGGCGGTCGCCAGGATAAATAAGACGGACGAAGGTAATAAGCTGTTCATCCAGCCAGGTCCGGCGCGCGATGGATATGCATGCGGTTCGCTCAACCACTTGCAACCGGCGAGCAAGTATGGCGTCAGCCGACACCGCTCGTATCGAATGTTCTCCGTCTGTGAACGGAACGTTATGAAGGAGCCAACTGCCGGGCGGTTCGTCCTTGAACTGAAGTCTCTCCACCTGGGGAACCGCGTCGAGGTTGATTTGGCGGGTTTCCATGGTGAACGGGAGATTGTCAGCGTAGTGCATGACTTCAAGGGTCAAAAGACGCGTCCCGACAGGAACGCCGACATGACGCGCATCTAGAGGGTCGGTCGCCTTGCGAATGCTCCGATCCGTGATCTCAAACGTGTAGGTCCGGTCAATCGCCATGACCTCTGCACGGATGTCCTGAATGTGCATCAACGGCTCTTCGATCCGCGGCGGAGCTACAAAGGACCCGGATCGGCGCTTCCGGGTAATCATTCCCGAAGCAGCCAGGCTCGACAGAGCCTTGTTCACCGTCATCCGAGAGCAGTTATAGATGTCGACCAACTCACGCTCCGGCGGAATCCGGGCACCTGGGCCCCACTCACCCGTGGCAATCTTGTTCTCGATGTCACGCTGGATCTCCGAGTATCGAGATGCGGCATGCTTTTCTATTGCAAGATCATCCATGGGCAAGCGACGCTGCCTTTGAAATATTGGAACTGCTCACGATCGTACCTCTTTCACCATCTGCAAAAACCGTATCAATGGTCTATAACATATGGTTGATTAATCGTACACCAAACGAAGGCCAGATCGCGATTGCTAAGGTCCATGGAAAGAAGGGTTTTCGACCGAAATGTGAAAATGCATGGCGGCGAGATTAACGTCGCCGCCACCAGGACAATATCACTGCCAATCAGAGAACCGGCAGGAGGCCCTTCGTCAACGGAGCAATCAAGCGACCGCTCGCGACAAGCTCGGTTGCGCGCTTGAGATCGTCAGCCATGTAGCGGTCATCTTCGAGCTTGGGTATTACGGCGCGGATTCCCTTGCGGACCGTATCAAGCGCCGGGCTCGAGGAAAGAGGAGCCCTGAGATCAATGCCCTGAGCGGCGCTGATAGCTTCGATCCCCACGATAGAGAACAGGTTTTCGGTCATCTGCAGGAGACGCCTGGCACCATGGCAAGCCATGGACACGTGGTCCTCCTGGTTTGCGGAAGTTGGTGTGGAGTCAACCGAAGCAGGATGCGACATCTGCTTGTTTTCCGACATGAGAGCAGCAGAGGTCACCTCGGCGATCATGAAGCCGGAATTCAGACCTGGTCTGGGTGTCAGAAATGCGGGGAGACCGTAGCTAAGAACCGGATCCACCAGCAGGGCGATACGTCGCTGTGCGATTGCACCGATCTCGCAGATGGCGATGGCAATCTGATCCGCGGCAAAGGCTACGGGCTCGGCGTGGAAGTTGCCGCCAGAGACGATCGTTCCATCGGAGAGCACGAGGGGATTGTCGGTGGCAGCGTTCGCCTCGATCATCAAAGTGTTGGCAGCCTGACGCAGGAGGTCCAGGCAGGCTCCTGCCACCTGTGGCTGGCATCGCAGGCAGTACGGGTCCTGAACCCGCTCATCGCCTTCTTCATGACTTGCGCGGATTTCGGAGCCATCCATGAGCGAGCGCAGCGCCTGTGCAGCGTCGATCTGACCCTGATGGCCGCGAAGAGTGTGGATCTCCGGGTGGAAAGGCGCGGTCGATCCCATCGCGGCGTCGGTTGAGAGCGCACCGGATACCAGCGACGATACCAGTGCCCTGTGAGCCCGAAAGAGGCCAACAAGTGCGAGGGCGGTTGAGGTTTGAGTACCGTTGATCATCGCCAGGCCTTCCTTGGCCTTTAGCGTAATCGGGGTGATACCGGCTTTGGCCAACGCCTGCTTTGCCGACATGACTTCGCCATCGAACATGGCGTCGCCTTCACCGATCACAGCCGCCGTCATGTGAGCGAGTGGCGCGAGGTCGCCCGATGCGCCCACAGATCCCTTTTCGGGAATGATCGGAAGGACATTCTTCTCGAGCATGGCGGCGAGCACGTGAATGACTTGCGGCCTGACGCCCGAAGCGCCCCGTCCTAGCGAAATCAGCTTTAACGTCATGATGAGGCGCACGATGCCGTCGGCGAGTGGAGCGCCGACACCGCAGCAATGAGAAAGGATCAGATTCCGTTGCAAGGTTTCGACGTCGTCGGCGGGAATGCGCACGCTCGCCAGCTTTCCGAAGCCGGTATTGATCCCGTAATGCGCCTCATCTCCTCCCGCAATCTCGGCCACCCTGTCGGCGGATGCCTGTACCCTTTTCAGGGAGTCCGCATCCAGCTTTGGGATCAATGCGTTCTCATAGACGGCTGCCAATGTTTCGAGCGTTACTTTTCCTGGGACGAGCGTGTTGGGCATATTCAAACCTTTAGGATGAGGGAGGGGCAGACATATTCGCGTTGTGGCCCCATATTTGTATATACCATACCAAATCTGCCCCTGTGTAAAGCTCCATCCCAAAAAATGGAGCGGGCGACCACGTCGAAACGGGCCGCCCGGAGGAATGGATATATTCTATGAGACTGATTAGTTTGGCTTAATCTGGTTGAATCGACCGGAAAATTCCTGACCGTTCACTGCACGCCCATAAAACATCCCAAGGTACCAGGGGAAGTAATGATATGACCAGGCGCATAGCCGATTGCCATACATAATGAAGGTTCGCAGCAGCGTGCGGAGCTCTTCCTTGTCGTCAGTCTCACGGATGGCGGCACGCAGCTTGTTGGAGAAGTCGAGCAGCGTGTTCAGTCCGGAGTAGCCAAGATATTCCGAATAGGCAGGATCAAACGCCTCGACCGCCGCCACAAAATCCTCATGCGAGAGTGTGTCGATCAGCTTCAGAAGTGGATACGCAGTGTACATGATGTAGTCGCGGAGCATGCCGTTGGCGAAGTCCCACGCAGTGAAATACTGACCATACGTTCCAGTGTCACCAATCTCACCCGTCCGTATGCGACGCAAGTCTTCCGGTTCGTCCGTCTGGATCCTTTTGGCTTCCGCATAAAATACCGCAGCAGCGCCCTTCAGATTTGCAAACCTGCCTTCGCCTTTGAACGCCTGTGACACGTCGTGCGGCCTTACCTCCACGAAGATCTTTTCCTTTACGAAAAACAGGTTGTTCCAGATCGCCTTGCCGACGACTGGCAGCAGATGATGATATTCCTCCAGGACTTTTCCGAGGACGGGCTGAGCGAGCGGCTCAAGTCCCTTGCCGTACTGGATCGAAAACTTGTTGCCGGTGGCTTGGGAGTATCTCAGGTCACCGATTGCGCAATCGACAATGCGTCGGCGCAACCGAACTGGTGCCGTGCTGATCGTTGGCGTCCACGCATAAAGTGACTCTCCCGACACGACCGGATGCGCCTGCATGACCTTGAATGGCAGGTCCTGCCAAAACTCCTCGCAGAGTTCGGGATTTTCCTCGTCTGCGAGCTCGGCCACCACGACGATGTCGAGCTCTGGCCACGCGATCTCAACCAATCTTCCCATTTCGCTTCCCCTTTTGGAATTTTTTCAGGTCAAACCGAAAGCCATAACCTGAATAGGTATAGACCATATTTGTTTATTCGCCGATCTCAAGCCGAAATGATGATAAAAATAGTCGTTCTCGCAGATTTATGCTATACATAATGCCATATTTGTCTACTTATCCCCCAATTTTGACCATTTATGGAAAATATTTCTCCCCAAGCAGTCACCCAGAGGACATCGACCTAGAGTGCCCGGCGTGGCTTCACGGCACTTATGTTCGCCGTACGTTCCAATTTCGGGAAGCTAAGAGCATCATCGTCCAAACCAGAATGGATAAATGGTCTATACAAAATGGCATTATTGGATATGCTTATCCCCGTGCGGCCTCGTAGCCGCACGATCAACGATAGGGATCTGCGAAATGTCGTATAATAGCTTGAGTGACGTCGTGAAGGCGGTGAAGGAGGCGACCCGTGCTTATGAAAGCACCGAGCCGAAGGAACTTCACGATATCCGCACCGGGACCTTCGCGGTCGGCACAAACAACCAGTACTTCACCAACCTGGACTTCGTGAACGGCATGCTTCGCGACCAGTCGATGTACACATGGT
>WPHV01000021.1 GCA_009744235.1 Gillisella vitis | reverse complement strand
ACATCTGGACCCCAACAGACGGCGTTGATCTCAGGCCATTGCGGCGCGAAACATCTATCCTCGCAGCGTGATCACCATACGTTCTCAAAAGTCGGACAGATCCAACACTTTCGTGTCGTGACGCCCATATGCGTTTTTTCCTCGGAGCGCGATGCGGAATATCGGCGGAGCTTCAAGATTCTGCAGGCTTTCGCGGACGCTCTCGTCTCTGCCGACCAGCTCTCCCTCGTCTTCCAGCCGCGCATCGACCTAAGAACCGGGAGATGTGTTGCCGCAGAGGCGCTCCTGCGGTGGCAGCATCCTGAGCTTGGGGCCGTGCCCCCGGGCGAGTTCATCCCGGTCGTCGAGCGCTCACTACATGTTCGGGACCTGACCATCTGGGTTTTGAACGCCGCGCTCAGGCAGGCGCGGTCCTGGCTGGATACAGGGTTCGCCATGCCGTTGTCGGTGAACGTATCCGCGGCAAATCTTGAAGACAGCGTCTTTGCCGAGCAGGTTGTCGCCGCGCTGACGCATCATAGTATCTCGCCTTCATTTCTTGAACTTGAGGTAACGGAAAGCGCCATCATGAAAGACGCGAAAAAGGCGCTCCAGACGCTCCAAGCGCTTCGGGAAGCAGGGATCGCGCTGTCAATCGATGATTTCGGAACGGGATACAGCAGCCTTTCCTATCTGCAGAAGTTGCCGACGAAGATCGTGAAAATCGATCAATCGTTTATCCGCGATCTAGACGGCGACGAGCGTGGGCAAACACTTGTTCAGTCCATGATCACGTTGTCTCACGATCTTGGATACCGCGTCGTTGCAGAGGGTATAGAGACGAATTCCGCGCTCGCGATTGTAACGCGTATGGAATGTGACGAAGCTCAGGGGTATCTCTTCACGAGGCCTATCCCGGCTTCGCAGTTTCAAACATGGGTCAGCCCCGGTGTATCGGGAGCCGAGGCTGCAGCTTGATCCGATACCGAGCGTACTTATCTTATTCGTGACGACGCTTGATCGTATGCTTTCGCGAACGTGCGCCCTTCAGTCGCGTACTCCGTGAACGTGTTAACAAGTCCGACTTTAACACCTGAAGGTTTCGCCGACGTCGGGTCAGCGTCCGGTATTGCTGCTCCAGGGATTGTCGTCGGATTTGTCGTCGTGAGCCTTTGCTCGGGTTCGGCTTTAGTTAGTCTTTTGAATGTACTCTAGGAACCAAATGATGGGTAGCTTCTGCGCAAGGAGTTATGGCGTCGGATGGTCTCTTCTCGCTATTATACTTAGGCGTTTTTCTGGAGAATCGCGTCGCGCTGCGGCTACTACAAACCTCCCAACGTGTTTGGCGTAATCTAGATATGTACAGCCTCGTGTTGGGTGAGAGATGCCTATGTTTTCAACCCGGCCGGCTTGTGACAAGCGTGTCGCTATCGAGAACCCGGAATCGCAGCTAGTGTATTGGCTTTATAAGCGCTCTACGATAGGCACTGATTGTACCGTCGCGAAGCCTGGAGTTGAACGTTAATGTCGAGATCTCCGAACCAGATCGATCTAGTCGCCGGATCACGTGTCAGAATGCGGCGCCAAGCCCTCGGTATGAGCCAGAGTGTCCTCGCTGGCCACCTTGGCATCACCTTCCAACAGGTGCAGAAGTATGAGAAGGGTGCAAATCGTATGGGCGCGAGCCGTCTGAAAGAGATAGCGGCTATTTTGCACATGTCTGTTCACGAGTTTTTTGACGAACAGGCTCCGTTGGGCACTGGAGCGCCCTCGGTTTCGTCGGCGGCGCAAGACGCCATAGCCGTGTTTCTGGTCTCACGGTAAGCAGTAGCGTTGAACATGGCATTCCTGCGCATCTCCAGTCCTGCCGTGCGTCATCGTTTGATTGCCCTGGTGGAGGCGGTTTCCGTAGCTTGACTGTCGATGAACAGGTCAGACTGGCTGGGAAGGCATGTCGGCCAGTGTTTGCCGCGCGGTCATCTAGATACGAGCGCGCAGGATCGGGTTATAGACACCGCTTGAAGTCCGCTCCTGCGCCGTTGCTCACCGTTCGTCGTTGCGAATGCGTTCGAGAGTACTCCGGGATTAACGAACTGTGCGAACTACCGGCTTGTGCATGATGGCGCAAGGACCGCGCGACGGTCGTCTGGTATACCCGACCTATCTGTAAGGGCCCTCCCCGCCTCCGGACTACGTTCGAGACCTAAATGGGGCATCGGAGAGACCCAGGTTATTACCCTCGACACTGTTGCGGCCGTTTAACGACCTAGTACGCCGAATGTAGCAGATGGCGGCGGAAAACCTCAAGCCCGTGTTCGGCGGACTTCGCTGATCCGCCGTCCGGCTAGGCATTTGCCGAGTATATTTCAATGTTTTCCCTCAGCTCGTCGAGCACGAGCTCTCTGAGGGGATCGCGGGTTCCCTTGAGCCAAGCGGCGGCCAGCGGGAGGCGTCCCGCGCCACTGCCGACATGAAGTTCCAGAGGGATGTATTTTACGCCGCTGACGGCAAGTCGCGACGTCCAGCGCGGTACGATCGCCAACCCGATTTCCGCCGCCACGAGGTTGATGATCGTCTGCTTTTCCTCGGCGATCTGGGCAATTCTTACATGCATACCCGCGTCGGTAAAGAGCTTGATGGTCAGGTCGTGACTATGTGGACGGCTCTTCCGGTCCGGCACGATCAGCGGCTCCCCGTCAAGCTCAGCGACACCTATAGATCGCCTTTCCGACAGGCGATGACCGACGGGAAGCGCCACGACTACCGTCTCGTTGAAAAGAGGGAGAACCTTGAAACGGCGGTCTATCAGTTCCGACGGCCGCACGAACGCGAGATCGAGTCGGCCGGAATCCAGTTTGGGCAGCAGGCTTACCGTCTTGTCCTCAAGCAGATGGATCGTCAAACTCGGATGCGTGGATCTCAGTTGGTGAAGGAGCTGGGGTACTAGCCCTGCTGCAGCGCTGTCGATAGCGCCGATCTTGATTTCGGTACGGTCCTTTTGCGGCCGCCCGCGAAAGCTGTTCTCGATGCGCTCCACCTGTTTCAAAAGCGATTGCGCTTGGGCTAGGAGAGCAGCTCCCTCCTCCGTCAATACCACGTTGCGGGTAGTGCGTTCGAGCAGACGCACGCCCAGCGACGCCTCCAGACCTTTGATTTCCCGACCGAGCGACGCTGGCAGCACACCCAACTTCTGTGCTGCTTTTCCGAAGTGCAGTTCCTGCGTGACTGCCACGAAGCACCTGAGCTGACGTATCTCCAAGCAAAGTCTCCCGCATGCCCAGGTCCTCCACGAAGTCGGTCGCTCATAAAATTATATCATTTTTCTATATAATCAAGACGCGCTTCTTTTGTTGCGAGCGGAAGCCTACCGTTCGTGCCGAGGCGCTAGAGGACGCGCACTGAACAAAGGGAGGAGCTCGCCGTGGCCAGTGAACTGGAAGCACGCGTAATACGCAAGATTACATGGCGCATCGTGCCATTCATCATGATCCTGTACCTCGTGGCCTTTATCGACCGCGTGAACATCGGTTTTGCTTCGTTGACGATGAACCAGGATCTCGGTTTTTCATCGACCGTGTTCGGCGTCGGCGCCGGCATTTTCTTTCTCGGATATTTCATATTCGAAGTCCCGTCGAACCTGATCCTGGACAAGGTCGGCGCGAGGATATGGATCGCCCGGGTGATGATCACCTGGGGTATCGTTTCCGGTATGATGGCGCTCGTGCAGGGAGCGACCAGTTTCTACGCTCTGCGCTTTCTCCTCGGTGTCGCCGAAGCGGGTTTCTTTCCCGGAATTATCCTCTACCTCAGCTACTGGTTCCCAGCGCGACGTCGGGCAGCCGTAACCGCCATGTTCATGGCAGCTGCTCCCCTCGCGACGGCGATAGGGTCTCCGATTTCGGGCGCGTTGCTTGAGATGCACGGTGTATGGGGGCTTGCCGGCTGGCAGTGGATGTTCATCATAGAGGCCATTCCCGCGCTCGTTCTCGGGGTTGTCGTGCTCTTCTACCTGACCGATCGACCCGAAAAGGCGAAGTGGCTTTCGGATGAAGAGCGCGTGTGGCTGGTGCAGACCATGGAGCTGGAAAGGGCGGGCAAGCCGAAGGGGAGCCATAGCATCTGGGCTGGGCTTGCAGACATTCGCGTGCTCGCATTGTCGCTCGTCTACTTCGGCACGTCGGCGGGGCTTTATACCCTCGGCATCTGGGCTCCACAGATCATCAAGGGTTTCGGGCTGAGCTCGTTCCATATCGGTTTGATCAACGGCATCCCGGCCGTCTTCGCGGTCATCGCCATGATCCTTTGGGCCCGCCATTCCGACAAGACGAACGAGCGCACGTGGCACGTCGTCGGAGCATGTCTCCTTGCGGCCGCTGGCCTCGCCCTTGCCACCGGCGCTACGACTGTGTTTGCAGTTCTCGCTGCCCTGACGCTCGTGAATATCGGCATCAGCTGCTCAAAACCCCCGCTTTGGAGCATGCCAACACTCTTCCTATCGGGTCCGGCTGCCGCTGCCGGTATCGCGACTATCAACTCGATCGGCAATCTTGGCGGTTTCGTCGGGCCATCCATGATAGGATGGATCAAGGACACTACCGGCAGCTTCGCGGGAGGGCTTTATTTCGTCGCCGGCCTTCTCGTCATCTCGGCCGTCGTCACCCTCATCCTTTCTAAAAGCGCGAACCGCGACGCTCGGGCGACCACGTCTACCCAACACTAAGCAAACTGGAGAATTCCCATGCGTGAATACAAGATCGCCGCCATCCCCGCGGACGGCATCGGCCCGGAAGTGATCGCCGCCGGACTTCAGGTCCTCGAGGCGCTCGAGAAGCGCAGCGGCGACTTCAGGATCCATTCCCAGACCTTCGACTGGGGATCGGACTACTACAAGAGACACGGCGTGATGATGCCGGCCGACGGCCTCGAACAGCTCAAGCCGTTCGACGCGATCTACTTCGGCGCGGTCGGCGCGCCGGACGTTCCCGACCATATCACGCTCTGGGGCCTGCGTCTGCCGATCTGCCAGGGCTTCGACCAGTACGCCAACGTTCGTCCGACCAAGATCCTTCCCGGGATCACGCCGCCGTTGCGCAACTGCGGCCCCGGCGATCTCGACTGGGTGATCGTGCGCGAGAACTCCGAAGGAGAGTATTCCGGTCACGGAGGCCGCGCCCACAGGGGGCTGCCCGAAGAGGTGGGCACGGAAGTGGCGATCTTCACCCGCGTCGGCGTTACCCGGATCATGCGCTACGCGTTCAAGCTGGCGCAGGCCCGTCCGCGCAAGCTGCTGACCGTCGTGACCAAGTCGAACGCGCAGCGTCACGGCATGGTGATGTGGGACGAGATCGCCGCCGAGGTGTCGCGGGAGTTCCCCGACGTCACCTGGGACAAGATGCTTGTCGACGCCATGACGGTGCGCATGACGCTGAAGCCGGAGAGTCTCGACACGATCGTGGCGACAAACCTGCACGCGGATATTCTGTCGGACCTCGCCGGAGCCCTTGCCGGCTCCCTCGGCGTCGCGCCGACCGCCAACATCGATCCGGAACGGCGGTTCCCGTCGATGTTCGAGCCCATCCACCGCTCGGCCTTCGACATCACCGGCAAGGGCATCGCCAATCCGGTCGCCACCTTCTGGACGGCGGCGCAGATGCTCGAGCACCTCGGCGAGACGGAGGCCGCGCAGCGCCTCATGAGCGCCGTGGAACGCGTCACCGAGGCGGGCATCCTCACCCCGGACGTCGGCGGGACCGCGACCACCCAGCAGGTCACGGACGCCGTCTGCGAGGCAATCGCCGGATCCAATATCCTCAAAATGGCGGCCGTCGGATGAAATGGGACGACAAGTCCGCGCGCGATGTACTGCTTCGAATGTTCGAAGCGGCGGTCGCCAGTGCCAATCCGGCTGCGGTATTGGCCAGCAACCTTCCACAGCGTCCGAAGGGGCGCTGTGTGGTCGTCGGAGCTGGAAAGGCGTCCGCTGCCATGGCTGCCGCACTCGACGCCGCTTGGGGTGACGTCGACATGGACGGTATTGTCGTCACGAGATACGGTCACGCGGTCCCGGCGGGTCGCATCGAAATCATTGAAGCGTCCCATCCCGTCCCTGACGAAATGAGCCTGGAGGCCGCGGAACGAATACTCCTGGCAGTCAGTGGTCTCGGTCCCGACGACATGGTGATCGCTCTGATTTCGGGCGGAGGATCGTCACTTCTTGTCTCTCCTGCCTGCACGATGACGCTCGAGGACAAGAAAGCCGTCAACAAGGCTCTACTTGCCAGTGGCGCGACAATCGGCGAAATGAATACGGTCCGGAAGCAGTTGTCCGGCATCAAGGGCGGAAGGCTGGCTCAACAAGCCTACCCTGCCCAGGTGGTGACTCTGCTCATATCCGATGTCCCAGGAGACGATCCATCGGAGATCGCGTCGGGCCCTACGGTCGCAAACGGCACCACAATCGAGGAGGCCAACGAAATCGTGGCCAGATACCGGCTGGACCTACCGCAGTCCGCCAAACTGGTCCTCGCGCATGGTGGGGCACCGTCCTCGTCCCATTCGATGCGTTCCGAAGTTCGGATGATCGCTTCGCCTTCGATGGCGTTGGAGGCAGCCGCGAAGGTGGCGCTAGAGGCCGGCCTGCAGCCCCTCGTGCTGGGCGACGCCCTGCAGGGAGAGGCCAAGGATGTCGGAACTGTGCTGGCGGGCATCGCAACTTCGGCAAGAACCAGAGGGCTTCCCATCGCCGGTCCCGCTGTACTGCTCTCGGGCGGCGAAACCACGGTCTCTCTTCCTGCCGACAATCGCGGTCGGGGCGGGCGAAACACCGAGTTCCTGCTTAGTCTAGCGTTGGGGATTTCGGGGCAAGAGGGCATCTGGGCCATGGCTGGGGATACTGACGGGATCGACGGCATTGAAAATGCGGCAGGCGCGATCATAGGACCAGACAGCCTTGCCAGAATGCGGGCGGCAGGTGTTGACGCGCGAGCCGCTTTATCGAAGCACGACAGCTTCAGCGCGTTCAGCGCGGTCGGCGACTTGATCGTCACTGGACCGACGTTGACGAACGTAAACGACATCCGCGCCATTTTGATTGGTTAAGCCATGATCCTTCGTACAAATCGCCGAGCGAAGATCGTCGCGACGGTGGGACCCGCCTGCAGTTCCCCTTCTATGCTGAAGGCCATGTTCTTGGCCGGCGTGGATACGTTCCGACTTAACTTCAGCCATGGGAGCAAAGACGATCACGCTGCAGTATATCGAAACATCCGCAGCCTCGACCGCGAACTCGGCACGTCTATTGGAATCCTCCAGGATCTACAGGGTCCGAAGATCAGGATCGGAGTGCTGCAGAAAGGCCGATTGGACCTGCATAAGGGCACGGACATCAGGTTCTTGTGCGGCACACAGCCGGGCGCTGGCGTATTGGATATTCCGCTCCCTCACCGCGAGATTTTCGCCGCGGTCAAACCTGGCGACTATCTACTTATCGACGACGGGAGGGTGAGGGTCCGCGTAACGGGGGTTGGGCCCGATGTCATCGACGCTGTCGTCGTTGTCAGCGGCGTGATTTCCGATCGGAAGGGCGTTAACCTACCGGGTTCGGTGCTGGATATCTCGCCGCTGACCCCCAAGGACAGAAAGGACTTGGAGTTCGGCTTGGAACTCGGAGTAGACTGGGTTGCCCTGTCGTTTGTCCAAACGGCTCGGGACATGATCGAAGCGCGTTCTCTCGTCAGCGATAGAGCCGGTCTCATCGCGAAGATCGAGAAGCCTTCTGCTCTGGACGAGATCGATGAAATCGTACGACTGTCTGACGCTGTCATGGTTGCACGAGGCGATCTCGGAGTCGAGATTCCTCCCGAAGACGTGCCGGGGCGCCAGAAGGAGCTGATCCGTGCGTGCCGCATGGCTGCAAAGCCGGTAATCGTCGCCACCCAGATGCTCGATTCGATGGTCAACTCCCCTACTCCTACGCGGGCGGAGGCCTCCGACGTCGCCGGAGCGATCTATGACGGCGCTGATGCCGTGATGCTGTCCGCCGAGTCGGCAACCGGAGCGTTTCCTGTTGAAACCGTCGAGATGATGAGCCGGATTATTGAGAAGACCGAAAAACACAAGCTATATCGCCCCATCCTCGCAGCAACCGAACCAAAGATCCGCCAGACTCCACCACACGCCGTCGCGTCAGCAGCCGCTGAAGTCGCGATTTCCCTGAATGCGCCCGCGATCGTTGCTTTCACGGTGAGCGGGACGACCGCAGCCCGAATTAGCCGTGCTCGCCCTCCTCTCCCGATCCTGGCGCTTACGCCGTCTGATAAGACGGCCCATCAGTTGGGCATAATGTGGGGAGTGGTGACGATTGTCTCATCAAACGACGACACGTACGAGCTGTCTGTAGAGCGCGCGAAGCAGGCAGCGCTTGAAACTAGGCTGGCCGCCGCAGGTGAGCATATCGTCGTCGTCACCGGGTTTCCGTTCGCAACGCCAGGTAGCACGAATAATTTACGGGTGACTGAGGTCGTCTAGAAACCAAGCTTTGACTGTATCATGTGATGAGCCGGAACATCGCCCCGCAGTTTGCGGGTATCGTTGTCCGAACCGCGTTAGAATGACATGAGAGAACATTTGCCCATGCGGTCGTTGGCCGTAACATGAAGGAACCCTGAGGTATCAGAGACGATTGTGTTGTCGACGCGCTGCTGTTTTCGTCCGCAACGGTTCGCGGATCGCCTGGTCGATCCGGACCATTGCCGCCTGTCGCAGATTGCCGGGAGTGTGATTCATGTGCATCGCGTAGCGTTCCGTAACAGCGGTTTAATGGCCGTCGCAGCCGAGACACTGGGCTTCAGACGTTGCGGGTAAAAGCTAGCAGCTTACCATACGGCAAGTTAAGGCAACGGCATACGGCAAGTTGAGACAACGGGTTGAAGTCAGGTGGCCTAAAGGTTTTGTAAGTTCAGCTTCGCAATGAGAGGAACGAGTTGATCGTGCGCGTGCTTCCGGTGCAGCCTCGCTGCTGCGCTGGCCTCCCGTTCCGCGCCCTTCTCGATGGCGTCGATGATGGCGAGATGTTCTTCCGATGACCCAACCGGCAACGGACGCAAGTTCAGTGTGAAGACGCGCGCTCGGTGTAGTTGGTCAGCGACGGTTCCCGCCATCCGCGTCAACCTGCCGTTGCCGCTTCGAACCACCAGAGTTTCATGGAAACGTTCGTCGGCTTCTGCCCAGGCCGGCAGGTCGTTCTCAGCCAGCGCGGAAACCATAGCATTCGTAGCGTCGCGCAATTCCGCGATGACGTCGCGTTTCTCAACGGGTTCGATTCTGGCAAGTCTGGCTGCGGCCGCACCTTCGAGTGCGATCGTCACCTCGTAGATCTCTTCGATATCCGCCGGCGAGAGAGCGCATATGATAATACCCTTTTTCGGCAGAATCCGCACCAGCCCGTCTTCTTGCAGTCTCGCCATAGCTTCGTGCACGGGTGTCCTGCTCATGCCGAGCTGGCGCGCGATTTCAATCTCCGCGGCTTGATAGCCCGGTGGGAAGATATTCGCGCGTATCGCCTTACGGATGGCCTGGTAGGCCTCCGTGACCCGTCCGGAAGAAGAGCCGACCCCTCCGACGGATTCGGGAAACTGCTGCGCGGTATCCCGTACGGCTGCACGCAGCATGTTGCCTAGTCTAACCATGATCATTCCCGATGAATAGACAGGTCTTTTACAGCGCATCTTGCATGTTGACAAACGTACGCAAGTCGATCATTTTCATCTTGCATGCAAGCTGGCATGCATACTGGTAGTGGAGGCTGCCGGTTGGCGCACCAGGAGGAGGGTGGCTTATGTTCCGGAAGAAATTTGAATTGACGGCCGTGTTGACGATAGTTGCTGCGGTGGCGGGCGCGGCGCATGCTCAAGACGCCTATCCCGCGGGCCCAGTCACGATCATGGTTCCGGCTGCCGCCGGCGGTCCAAGCGACACCGTCGCCCGCCTGGTAGCGCAGTCCATGTCCAAGACGCTCGGACAACAGGTTCTCGTCGAGAATATGGGTGGAGCGGGAGGTTCGCTCGGCGCCGGAAACGTGGCGAAGGCCGATCCCGACGGTTACCGTCTGCTTCTCTACCATATCGGGGTCGCGACGTTTGCCGCCCTTTATCCGAACCTCCCCTACAAGCCCATCGAGGACTTCTCGAGCGTCGGCTTGATAACCGAGGTGCCCATGACGATCGTGGGTCGGAAAGACCTGGAGCCGAAGACCTTCACGGACCTCATGGCGTACGTGAAGGAAAATGGACCCGCAGTCACGTTCGGCACCGCTGGGACCGGGGCTGTTTCAGATCTATGTGGACGCCTGCTGCAGGATGCTCTTGGCACGAAAATCACCTTGGTTCCCTATAAAGGCATGGGGCCGGCCATGACCGACCTGATGGGCGGCCGCATCGACTTGGCGTGCGACCAAACGACAAACACGACGACGCAGATCAAGGCGCAGGAAGTGCACGCCTATGCCGTGACGACGAAGGCGCGGATCGCGGTGCTCCCCGATCTACCGACAATCGATGAAAGCGGGCTCAAGGGTTTCGAGCTGAGCGCCTGGCATGCGCTATGGGCTCCAAAAGACACTCCACTGCCCATTCGCGAAAAACTCTCGGAGGCCCTCAAGATCGCTCTGAAGGACCAGACGGTTGTTGACCGTTTCGCTAGCCTGGGTACGGTCCCCGTTTCCCAGGATCTGGCTTCTCCCGCGGCGCTTGACGAGAAATTCAGAGCGGAGGTCGACCGGCTCACCAAGGTCATCACCACCGGCGGAAAGTGAGACATCTGGAGGGCCTGACCGTCCTCCAGAGAACGTCCGACCAGACCCTTGGGTCTTTCGGCGTCCCAAGTACCCTCCCTTGTCGTTCCAGAAGAGACGAGAATTCCCATGCGTGAATACAAGATCGCCGCCATCCCCGCGGACGGCATCGGCCCGGAAGTGATCGCCGCCGGACTTCAGGTCCTCGAGGCGCTCGAGAAGCGCAGCGGCGACTTCAGGATCCATTCCCAGACCTTCGACTGGGGATCGGACTACTACAAGAGACACGGCGTGATGATGCCGGCCGACGGCCTCGAACAGCTCAAGCCGTTCGACGCGATCTACTTCGGCGCGGTCGGCGCGCCGGACGTTCCCGACCATATCACGCTCTGGGGCCTGCGTCTGCCGATCTGCCAGGGCTTCGACCAGTACGCCAACGTTCGTCCGACCAAGATCCTTCCCGGGATCACGCCGCCGTTGCGCAACTGCGGCCCCGGCGATCTCGACTGGGTGATCGTGCGCGAGAACTCCGAAGGAGAGTATTCCGGTCACGGAGGCCGCGCCCACAGGGGGCTGCCCGAAGAGGTGGGCACGGAAGTGGCGATCTTCACCCGCGTCGGCGTTACCCGGATCATGCGCTACGCGTTCAAGCTGGCGCAGGCCCGTCCGCGCAAGCTGCTGACCGTCGTGACCAAGTCGAACGCGCAGCGTCACGGCATGGTGATGTGGGACGAGATCGCCGCCGAGGTGTCGCGGGAGTTCCCCGACGTCACCTGGGACAAGATGCTTGTCGACGCCATGACGGTGCGCATGACGCTGAAGCCGGAGAGTCTCGACACGATCGTGGCGACAAACCTGCACGCGGATATTCTGTCGGACCTCGCCGGAGCCCTTGCCGGCTCCCTCGGCGTCGCGCCGACCGCCAACATCGATCCGGAACGGCGGTTCCCGTCGATGTTCGAGCCCATCCACGGCTCGGCCTTCGACATCACCGGCAAGGGCATCGCCAATCCGGTCGCCACCTTCTGGACGGCGGCGCAGATGCTCGAGCACCTCGGCGAGACGGAGGCCGCGCAGCGCCTCATGAGCGCCGTGGAACGCGTCACCGAGGCGGGCATCCTCACCCCGGACGTCGGCGGGACCGCGACCACCCAGCAGGTCACGGACGCCGTCTGCGAGGCAATCGCCGGATCCAATATCCTCAAAATGGCGGCCGGACCGGGAGCGCAGGATGACAGAAACTGAAACAAAACGCCGACGCGATATATACGCTGGAGGCATATTCATTGCGATCGCCGCGCTGTTTCTGCTCCAGGGAACTGCCTATGAATTCGGTACGGCTTTCCAAATGGGACCCGGATTCTTTCCGGTCGTCCTGGCCGGCGTACTGGCGATATTCGGAGTTATCACCTTCATCGGAGGCTTCCGCAAGGCACCGGAGCCCGCGGAAGGTCCTGTCTCATGGAGGGCGCTCGTACTGGTGTGTCTTGCGTTGGGCATCTTCGGAGCCGGCGCGCGTGTAATAGGTCTGGTTCCGGTCGTCCTAATATGCACTTTCATGACAGCGATGGCATCGCGGAAGAATTCGTTTATCGCCGCCGCGGTTATGTCAGCCGTGATGGCAGCCCTTTGCTTCGTAATTTTCAAGGTTGGACTCGCCGTGGCGCTTCCGACATTCGGACCAGCCTTCGGACGCTGAGGTACACAACCGATGTTTGACCTGCTTTCCAATCTCGCACTAGGGTTCGAGACCGCCCTCACGCCTGTAAATATCATATGGTGCTTTGTCGGCGTGCTGCTTGGCACCCTCGTGGGCGTACTTCCAGGAATCGGGCCCACCGCAACAATTGCCATGTTGCTACCGATCACGTTTAATTTCTCGCCGGTGACGTCTTTGATCATGCTGTCGGGAATTTACTACGGCGCGCAGTACGGAGGGTCTACCACCGCTATCCTTATCAACCTACCAGGTGAAAGCTCCTCCGCGGTCACGGCGATCGACGGGTATCAGATGGCGCGCAAGGGCCGCGCTGGACAGGCGTTGGCAACGGCGGCCCTCGGGTCGTTCTTCGCCGGGTGCGTGGCGACGCTTCTCCTGGCGATCGCTGCTCCGCCACTGGCTTCCGTCGCGCTGAGATTCGGAGCGCCCGAATATTTCGCATTGATCGTGCTCGGACTGCTCGTGTCTATCTCTCTGGCACATGGCTCCGTTCTCAAGGCACTCGGGATGATCGTCGTCGGCCTCCTCCTTGGTACCGTTGGCCAGGATATCTATACCGGTCAGGAGCGTTTCACGTTCGGGCGCATGGAACTGACCGAAGGCGTGAACTTCGTTTCGATTGCCGTCGGCGTGTTCGGCGTTGCCGAAATCTTCCGGAATCTACAGCACGAGCACGAGCGCGAAGTGGGGGTCAAGCGTGTGACCAACTTATGGCTCAGCCGGGATGACTTCCGCCGCATCGTCGGTCCGGTTCTGCGCGGAACTGTTATCGGTTCGGTTCTGGGCGTGCTCCCGGGCGGGGGGCATGTTCTGGCATCGTTTGCGAGTTACTCCGCAGAAAAGAATCTGTCGAGACATCCGGAAGAGTTCGGTCATGGCGCCATCGAAGGCGTTGCCGGTCCGGAGAGCGCCAACAACGCCGCCGCCCAGACATCCTTCATTCCCCTGTTGACCCTTGGCATTCCCGCACATCCGGTCATGGCGTTGATCGTCGGCGCGTTTATCCTGCAGGGCATCACGCCCGGCCCGGACGTGATCAATAGCCAGCCGGCGCTGTTTTGGGGTATCATCGCCTCTATGTGGATCGGCAACTTGCTGCTTGTCATCCTCAACCTGCCCCTGATCGGCTTGTGGGTCAAAATGCTGACCATCCCCTACCGGATGCTGTTCCCTGCCATTGTCGTGTTCGCGGCGATTGGCTGTTACTCGATCAACAACAACCCGTTCGACGTCTACGCTATCATCGTCGCGGGGTTGCTCGGATTCCTCTTGATACGCATGGGATGCGAGCCCGCACCGCTCTTGCTCGGTTTCGTACTTGGACCGCTACTGGAAGAGCATCTTAGACGCGCGATGATCATTTCCCGAGGGGACGCGACTGTTTTCGTCACGAACCCGATCTCCGCAAGCCTGCTTGCTGTTGGATTGATCTGCATCGTGATGGCCTTGCTTCCATCTATAAGGTCGAAGCGTGACGAAGTATTCGTTGAGGAGGACTGACCAGGGCTGACATGCGTCCGAGATATCGCGCTGGTTCCTGCGGTGGCACGTCCCCGCAAGCCCGCAACTATCGCGGCGAGACGTAACATCTCCGGCGTCGAGAGCGGCGATCCGGATCCCCGACAGCTGTCGGGCTTAGAGGGCGACGTTCTCCTGCCTCGTCGATTCCAGCAGGGGTTGGATGGCAACAGCGTGCTGAGGACATTCGACGCGCCAGGCGTTAGACACCGTTTTCGCGCTCACATCGCGACGGGACCGGCCAAGTGTATGTTAGAGGCCACCGACGGCGATCATCTTGCATCCCGGCAAGTGAGGTTCTATCTGCGCAAGGTATGACGTTGAGGTTGTCGTTAACTGATCCGAACTACGGCACCCTTCCCCGCGTCAGGCTGACGTCAGCTCAGCCGCAACCCGGTTTCGGCGTCGAAGAAATGAAGCTTTCGCGGATCGACTCGCAATGTCAGTTCTGTGCCCGCGATAAGGTCGATCCTTTCGCGAATGAGGGCGACGACTGGGCTTTCGCCGAAACGCGCAGCGACGAGCGTCTCTGCCCCCGTAGGCTCAATGACACCGACCCTTACCTTCATTGGCAGTTCGCAGGCGTCCGATCCCGCTGAAAGATGCTCAGGCCGAATCCCTAGAAAAATAGCCTTCCCGGGCGCTACCGACGGTGCGCTCGACGGCATGGGTATAGTCACGCCGTCTTCTGTCACGAATATGGGCTTTGCCGCGGAGGATGTCATCCGTCCCCCGATCAGGTTCATGGAAGGCGATCCGAGGAAGCCGGCAACGAAAACGTTACGTGGCTGATCATAGAGTTCGAGCGGTCGGCCTGCCTGCTCGACGATGCCATCACGCATGACGACAATGCGATCGGCCATAGTCATAGCTTCGATCTGGTCATGTGTAACGTACACCGTCGTCGTTTTCAGTCTTTGGTGGAGTTCCTTGATTTCCGTTCGCATGACGACGCGAAGCTTGGCGTCGAGATTCGACAGAGGCTCGTCGAACAGGAAAATCTTGGGATCCCTAACGATCGCCCGCCCCATCGCGACCCGCTGTCTCTGTCCGCCCGAAAGATGGGCGGGCCGTCTTTGCAACAGCGCCTTCAAGCCGAGTATATCCGCAGCGTCCGAAACTCGCCTGTCGATTTCCGCCTGCGGACGGCCCGCGAGCTTCAGCGCGTACCCCATGTTCTGCGCGACGTTCTTGTTGGGATACAAGGCGTAGTTCTGAAACACCATTGCGATGTCTCGCGCCCGCGGCGGGAGATCGTTTACCAATCTGTCGGCGATACGTATTTCGCCGGCCGATATCGTCTCTAGGCCTGCTATCATGCGCAGGAGCGTCGATTTTCCGCATCCCGAAGGACCTACGAGTGTCACGAACTCTCCGTCGGCGATGTCGATTGACACCCCGTGAATGATCGGTAGCACTCCGTAGGATTTATGTACCGTGTTCAGGCTAAGCGTGGCCATCGAAATTCCTTTACTGAGTCCAGAGGCGTCTTTTGTACGGAGGTCGTTCAGGCTGCTTTGAGGTACTGGGCCATCTTGATCAGACCTTGAAGGTATCCGACGGCATGGGCGCGTCCGCGGTGGTTCCAGGTGCTGTCCCCGTCCATCTGCGGCACATGGTCGTCCAGGAGAAACCCGTCAAAGCCGTTCCTGTGGAGCAGCAGCATCACCTCTGCCGGATCGAAGTTTCCCTCGCCGAGAAAGCACTCGATGAATTTCGGGACCGTGCCCTGAACATCGCGGAAATGAACATAGGAGATACATCCTTTCGGCGCGAAATATTCGATCATCTTGCGGACGTCTTCCTTGCCACCTGTCATTTCGGAACAGCACCCAAGGCATAGGTCCAGCGTCCAGGATGGACTGCTTGCGCTGAGTTCGTAGGCACGGACGAAGTTTTCCGGCTTGTAGAACAGACGCGCGACGCCGCCCAGCATCGGAACGGGCGGATCGTCAGGGTGGAGAGCGAGCCTAACCCCCTCTTCCTCCGCGACCGGCAGCACCGCCTCCATGAAATATGTATAATTTCGCCACATCTGCTCCTCGCTGATCACGGTGTCGCCTTTCGCGATGAGCGGCATGGCGGATTGATGACCAAGCGTCGTCGGCAGAAACTTCCTCAGCCCGTCGACATCGTCGACCTGGTCGACGACCGTCATGTCGAATTCCGTATTTCCCGAGCCGCCCCTGCCCGGTGCCGACCAGTTCGTGCGCCATACCGAATTGGGCATGAAGTGGTAGCCAAGAATCGGGATCCCCGCGCGACCGACGGCTCGAATAGTATGGCGGTAGTTCTCAATCTGTTCGTCACGGCCCTCCATGCCGAGCATTGCCTTGTTGTAGAAATGCACCGGAACGTTTTCGATGGCTTCAAACTTTAGTCCCGCGGCTTCTGTTGCCTGGACGAGCGCTCTGACGTCAGCCTCTTCCCATCTTTGTTCCCCGGGGAGATGGGGCGCGTTCATCTGGATCCCGCTGGCGCCGATCTGGGCTGCGAAACGGAGTTTCTCCTCTGTAAGCTGGTGGAACTGGCCAACGGCGATGCGGATACTCATCGATATTCCTTTGAGACATACTGGAAATCAGAGACGGCGTAGACGCTAGGTCAGCCCTTCACGGACCCGGCGGTGAGCCCCTGGACCATGAAGTGCTGGGCGACGAAGTAGAGGAACATCAGGGGGACGGAGGAGATCACCGCCCCTGCCATGAGGGGTCCCCAGGGAAGCGTGTCACTCGTGATCAGGTAATTAAGCGCCAGCGGCGCGGTGCGCTGGTTTTCAGATGTGATCAGGACAAGCGCGAGCAGAAGCTCGTTCCAGGCTCCTGTAAATGTGAAAATGGATACGGCCGCGATCCCCGGAGCGGACAAGGGTAGTACGATGCGGATCAACGCCCCGAGTCGTGTCAAGCCGTCGATCTGGCCCTGCTCTTCCAGCTCTCTGGGGACGCTGCGGAAATAGCCCTGAAGTAGCCACGTGCTAAGAGGGAGGGAGAACGTCAAATACACAAGGATCAGCCCGAAGAGCGAGTTTCCCAGTTTGAGCTGAGCCATGAGGATCGATAGCGGGATGAAAAGAAGCGAGGTCGGGGTCAGATATGCGAACAGGATGAGTTTGCCGATAAAACCACGGAACCGATACCTGAACCGAACCATCGAGTAAGCCGCGAAGGACGATATCGCGATTGAGATGACTGTCACGGTGACCGAGACGATAAGACTGTTCAAGATGGCTGCGACGAACTGGCCGTCGCCGAACAACAATTTATAGTTGGTAAGTGTCGCGTTGTGGATCCAGAGCGACGGCATCCGGTAGATTTCACGCGGCAGCTTCAGCGAAGTTATCACCATCCAGTAGATCGGGAAGAGCACTGAGACGGCCGCGAGAACGAGGGCGAGGTAGGTGCAGGCGGCTCCTATCCGGACGTTCGCGCCCGTCCTAAGCGAGTTCAAGTTTTGCATCAGTCGTCATCCTTCTGCATCAGGAACGTTGCCATCAAGACCAGCACGATCATCGCGGGAAGCATCGCCACGGAGACCGCGGCGGCCTCTCCGATCCTTTGCGTTTGCATCCCGAAGTACGCCAGTACCGGGAACACCATCGTCCCGTCGGACGGTCCGCCTTGGGTAAGGAGCCAGACATGTTCGAAACCGTTCGCTGTCCATATCGATGAAAGTAGCGTGGTGATGACAAGGACCTGGCGTATGCCGGGGAGCGTCACGTCACGAAACCGCTGCCAGGCATTCGCGCCGTCGACCCGAGCCGCTTCGTAAAGTTCCTTGGGAATGGACTGAAGCGCTGCCAGGATGCTGACGAACCAGAAAGGAAATCCCCGCCATACCGACGCCATTATGACCGCCGGCAACGCCGTCGGGGTCTGACCGAGCCAGTCGACGATATGTGGATAGATACCGGTCTCCGTCAGTATCAGGTTTATCCCGCCGCCGATCGGTTGGTACAGAACGCGCCAGGTCAGAAAGGCGACGAATGCCGGCATTGCCCATGGCAACATCAAGAATGCCCGGAAGAAGCCCCTCCCTGGAATGTTGCGGTTGACCAACAGTGCCAGTCCGAGACCTAGCGCAAGCTTCACGACGTCGCTCACGAGCACGATGACGATCGTGTTGCGGGCGGCGCTTAGGAAAGTGGCCGTCTGTGCCAAATGCCGGAAATTCGCGAGGCCGACCCATTCACCGTCGTTCCCGACCATCCGGTTTGTGAAGGCCACGTATATAGCGTACAGAAACGGATACGCTACGAGCCCCACGATCAGGAGGACGACCGGCGCGACGAGCATGTACGGGAAAGCGTTCGCTCGCGAGTGCGCGCTGATGCGCCAGGGCCTTGCGACCCGGCGGATGGACCTATCTGTAGATGACATCGGAAGATTCCTCTGGATCGGCCCGGATGCACTCCGGGCGCCTTCGGGGACGGCAGACTGACTTCGCTAGTTGTATTTGCCGTAGATACCTTCGGCTTGCCCCTGCGCCTCGTCCATCGCTCTATCGAAGTCCCAGTTGTCTATCACGACACGCTGTACCATTTTCGGCACGACGAAGTTGTTCAGCATTTCGCCGTAAGCTGCGTTATATACGTCTGGATATGCCGGCGCGGTCCCTGTCTCCGCGAGTTCCAGCAATGCGGTGAGAATAGGGTCGCCTCCATTGAAAGCCTCGAACGCCTTCTGCGACTTCAGCACCGGCCCGTAGATCGCCACCTTGTAGTATTCCCTGAGAAACTCAGGCTGCGACAGGTGGAGCACAAGGGCCTTTGCCGCGCCGGCGTTCTGGCTGGATTTCGGGATCGCTCGAAGCTGCGGGATGAAAGGGGAGATCAGGCCTTTCGGTCCTGCGGGAAGAGGGGTGAATGCCGAACCTGCGTACAGTTCTGGATCTTGATTTCTCGCGGCGATGCCGACCGATCCCGTGTTGGCGATGAAGGCAGCCTGTCCGGAAAGATAGGCTTGATTATCGCCGGCACCGTCCCATATCACGTTTCCCGGGGGGAAAAGACCTTTGTCCCAGTTCTCCTTGATCCACCGCAGATAGGCCCGTGTTTCCGCGGAGCGGATCGTCACCGTCCTGCCGGCATCGTCGGCGATCCTTCCACCGAACGACTGCAACACGTTTATCTGGACGTTGCCGTCGGGCACGTTGGAAAGCGCGAGGCCGAGCCCGTAGACTCCCTTGCCACTTACAGCAGCGGCCTGCTGAGCGAGTTCGTCCCAGGTTCTGGGAGCGTACTTGTAACCCGAGGCTTCGAGAATGTCTCTGCGCCGTAGTAAAAGGTTTCCGCTTACGCCGAACGGAATGCCTGTTCGTCCACCGGGGAAAGCCTGGCCGCTCACGGCTCGGTCGACACCTTCGTACCATCCGCCTTGCTGATTGCCTACCGCGTCGTAGACATCGTCAAGCGCTAGAAACACGCCTTGCAACGAAAGAGGGAGGAGCAGGTCGAGATTGATGTCCATGGCATCAGGCAGTGTCCCTGACGCGACCGCTGCCGATACTTTCTGGACCGTCTCGTTCTGATTGATCATAACGACTTCGGTCTCGACTCCGTTGGCCTCGCCCCACGCCGTGACGGTCGATTTCAAAAGCTTGTTGGCTTCGTCCGAAAAAATCAGCCCTCCCCAGTATACGACCTTTCCGGAAAGCTTGGCTTGAGCCAAAGCCGGTCCGCCTTCTCGTACGGACATGACAGCAGCCGCGGTTACGGCTGCGGATGCACGCAGCAATGACCGTCGCGTAAGAATTCCACGTTCATTCATGTTGACCTCCTCCAAGATCCCGCAGATTAATATCGCAATAAAAGAACTTTAAATATATTCAAAGCCGCTCTAGATATGTTTTAACGGCTTGTGCCAGGCTTTGTCAACGCGCTGCGGTCGTTTTCCGGTGACACGATCGTTAGCGCGCTTTATGTAGACGATCCTCATAGTGGAGAGAGTAATTGGACGGAGGAATTGAACATCCGGGCTTCGTAGCTTTCATGGACGCCCTGATCGACGGAAAATTGAAGCTCGGACAAACGCTGACGCAAGAGGAGCTCTGCGAGGTTCTCGGTATCTCGCTGTCGCCCCTGCGCGAAGCTGTAACCCTTCTAGAGGCGGAAGGCATCGTCCAGGTGCGCCGTCGCCTTGGCGTTGTCATATTCTATCCCGACGTCAAATTCGTCGGCGGTACCTTTCAGTTCAGGGAACTGCTCGAGAGCGAGGGTCTACGGCGCCTGGCGAAAACAGTGCCGAATGCACTGATTTCCGCATTGATAACGAGGCATCACGATATGCTTGAGTTCGTGCAGCATCATCCGAAAACATCGAGTTTTGCGATGCCGGTGAAGAAATTAGAGCAAGATTTTCACGGCAGCTTCATCGCCGCGTTCGATAATGCACAGATAACCGCGAATTATTTCAGACTCTCGCAGAAAATGTATCTGCTCCGTCTGTTGAATCCCGAAGCTGTTAACGCAGTCAACACCGTGAAATCGATGCAGGAGCATTTGGCCGTCCTGGAAGCGCTGGAAGCGCGTGATGCGGACGGTGCTGTAGATGCGCTGCAAAAACACCTCAAGGGCGTTCTGCATAGGTTGATCATCCGGTGACAACTACCTGCAGAAAATGCAGGCCGGATGACGTCCGTCAGCTTCACTATATATTTCTACATTTCCCCGCCCAACGGTTTGCTGAAGGTTTGAAGAAAGGACTTTCCCGTAGTCAAAAGCGTGAGCTGCCGCAAAGCATTCGAGGCGCAGCGTGCCCGGGCCAGTCGTAAGGTGTTTGAGTACGTATCGAGGGCTGTAGACGTGCGTTTTCGATGGGTATGCTCTTTGGCTTGTCTTCCGCGAGACATAGCGGCGCGATGACGCCATCAGGTTAATTCATATTTTAAGGATCTCGGTCAGTATCGGCGGACCAACCTTAGTAGCCGAAGGGTCCCTGATGTCTCAATCCGAAATAAAGAGCCCTCTTTGGGTGAAGATCACAGCCTACGGATTTGCCGCCGTGCTGTTTTCTGCCGTCGCGATCGGCGGAAGCGCGTGGTACCGACAGTCGGCATCCACGGTAGACACGCTTTCACGCGAGGCAAACGCCGATCTCGCTTTCGTTGAAAACGATATGGCAGCTCAGCGAAAGTCGGCTGCGGCCATCGCCGTTGCGCTGGCTGGCGAGCCCGATATGGCGGACCTGGTATTACGCAACGCCCGCGAGAGCATCGTTGCGCGCTACGCCGGCGCGATGCCTTCAATCGTGAAAGACGGCGGCATCACCGTCGTCACGATGGTGAACGCAAATGGCGAAGCCGTCGCTCGGATTCATGCGCCTGACAAGTTCGGCGACGACATGAAAGGCCGTCGGAAGACGATTGTTCAAGCGCTGCAGTCCGGCAGCCTCGTGTCGGGGATCGAGCCCGGACGCGCAGCGGTCAGCATGTTCGCTTCCGCTCCGATCCTGAAGGAAGGCGTCGTGGTAGGGGTGGTTGACGCCGGAACGAGCCTTACGAACGAATATTTCACGTCGGTAGCCAAGCGCATCGGCGGAGAAATCGCCGTCTATGTCACGGCGGAAGGAAAATTGGTCAAGCAGTCCTCGACCTCAGCGAACGACATATTGCCCTTGGAAAGTCTCAACGAAGCTCTGGCGGGGAAAACAGTTCGGGCCGACGTGACGATCGAAGACAGGCATTTCATCGTCGATGCCCGTCCTCTGACAAACTTCTCGGGCACGACAATCGGCGTTCTCCAGATCGCGTCGGACGTCACCGCTGTAGTCGATAAAGCATCCGAGGCCCTATGGGTAACAGTCATCGGAACAGTAGTCGTATCCGTACTCTCTCTTCTCGGCTTTCTGGTTTTCGCTCGCTCGCTCGCGTCCGTGATCGGCGGTATCACTTCGACGATGACCCGACTGTCTCAAGGCGATCTGGCAGCGGAGATCAATGGTGGCGGGCGACCCGACGAGGTCGGCGCCATGGCGCGTGCCGTGCAGGTGTTCAAAGACAACGCCATAAAGACGCGCGAACTGGAAGACGAGGCGGAACGCCATCGGAACCGGACCGAGGAAGAGCGCCTACAGGCCGAGGAGAAAGAAAGAGAACGCTCCGAAGCGATGGCTTTTGCCACGAGCGGTTTGGCATCAGGCCTGAGACATCTGGCTGCGGGAGATCTCTCGTTCCAGATTTCCGAGAGTTTCCACCACGATTTCGAGAGCCTCCGCTCTGACTTCAATCAAGCCGTAGGACAGCTGCGCGCTACCCTTTCGTCCGTTTCCGAGGCCACGTCCGCCATAGACAGCGGATCGCGGGAGATCAGCCGCAGTGCCGACGACCTATCGCGCCGGACGGAGCAGCAAGCGGCGTCCCTCGAGGAGACCGCCGCCGCACTGGATGAGATAACGGTCAACGTGTCGAATTCTTCCAAGCGAGCCGAAGAAGCAAGGGCGGTGGCTGTGCAGGCCAACGAAAACGCGAGGCGATCCGGCACCGTTGTCGGGAACGCGGTCGACGCGATGAGCAAGATCGAGCAGTCGTCGAGCCAGATTTCGAACATCATCGGTGTGATCGACGAAATCGCGTTCCAGACGAATCTCCTCGCTTTGAACGCCGGTGTCGAAGCTGCCCGTGCGGGCGAGGCCGGCCGCGGGTTTGCAGTTGTTGCACAGGAAGTCCGGGAACTCGCTCAGCGGTCTGCGAAAGCTGCCAAGGAGATCAAGGAGCTAATCCGAAATTCGTCAGGAGAGGTCGAGACAGGTGTTCATCTTGTTCGACAGACCGGCGACGCGTTGCGGACTATCGAGACGTACATCGTGACGATAAACCAGCACATGGACTCTATCGCCACGTCTTCGAAGGAACAGTCGGTCGGACTTGCTGAAGTGAACACGGCAGTCAACCAGATGGACCAGGTGACCCAGCAGAACGCGGCGATGGTGGAAGAGGCCAACGCCGCCGGCGCAACGCTGGCTATGGAGGCCGGCCGCCTGAAGGAGCTCGTAGCACAGTTCCGCTTCTCGTCTGCCTCGACGGATTCGGTAGAACGGAAGACCTCGCCGGCAGCCCCGAGGGCTGTACATTCTCCGTCGTCGGGTCACCACCCGCGGTTGGTGGTCGGGAAGCCGAATATCGGTTTCGCTGGGAGATCGTCGGCCGCCGCCCGCCAACCCTCGGTAGACAGCTGGGAGGAATTCTGAAGCACCTGCTACGCCAGGTTCGGTTCTCGGCGTCACCTGCTGTCGGTCAGACGAAAGCTATTCGAGAAGGCACTCAGTTACAGCGGTCGCCTTGGGTTGCAGCGCCTCACGCCCCGCGAGCTTCTAGAATACGGCGTTTCTCTGGGACTTGCTTGTATCCGATGGGATCGGATCCTTTACAGGCACGGTGTCCGCCCGCTTTTAAAGTGACAGAGACCGGACAGCTCCGATGGAGACGATTACGGTAGGCTTCAAAAGCGGCCACCGTGCCTGTTGTTGTCACGTGACCGGCGCGAGCGTTCCGACCGAGTGCTTGCAGTTCCAGCGAGCAGACACAGACGTCGTAGCTATGTGCCGGGCACCAGCAGGGGCAGTACCGACGGCATTGGCGAACAGGAGGTCGCTTTTCCTGTCGGCGAATCTCCCGCACCTGGATTTCACCACCCCTTCTGGCTGCTTAGGGGTGGTGATTTTTCAGTAGGGCAAGTCTCCCTCAGACGTCACCCTGCTCGATGATCATCGCTGTTCGCCGGATGTCCGCCATCAGGCTACGCGTTGCAGCGCCAGGTGTTGGAGAGGCCTGCCGGCCATGGATGTATCCGGAAGCTCGAAGGCGGCCATAAGGTCTTGCAGTATTCTCGCTTCCGCTGCCAGCTCGAAGCTCGCGGCTGAGGTTTCCTCGACCATCGCCGTGTTTTGCTGCGTGAATTTGTCCAGTTGGTTGATCGCATGCGTGACTTCTGAAAGAGTCGTCGCCTGCTCGACTGTTGCAGATGCGATACCCTCCATGCTCTCGTTCATGGAAGAGATATGGGATACGATCGTCCCCAAGGTTGCTCCGGTCTTGTGGACAAGTTCGACGCCCGCTTTGACCTGGGTGCTTGACGTCTCGATGAGTCCGTTGATTTCCTTCGCGGCCTCGGCCGATCGCGTGGCGAGCGCGCGAACTTCCTGGGCGACGACGGCGAAGCCCTTTCCAGCCTCTCCCGCTCTAGCGGCTTCGACACCCGCGTTGAGTGCCAGAAGGCTCGTTTGAAACGCGATTTCGTTGATGACCTGCGTGATGCTTGAAATCTGGCCGGAGGAGTGTTCGATCTTCTCCATCGCTTGAATGGTCTCAGCCACGATGCAGCCCGATTTCGTCGCGCTTTCATTGGCGGTTCTAGCGACCAGGCGTGCGTCGTCGAGTCGCTTGACTGACTGCCCCATGGTAGAAGCGATTTGATTGATAGAAGCAGTCGTCTCGACAAGCGCCGCGGCCTGCTCTTCGGTACGGTTCGACAGGGCCGCAGTGCTGTCTGCGATCTCGGTCGAACGGCTCAAAATGGAATGCGCCGCGGAGTTCACCGTATTCAGCGTGGCCGAAAGCTGCTCGGCTGCCGCATTGAGGTCGAGCCGTAGCTTGTCGAATTCCGGCGACAGCGGCTTGCCCAGCCTCATCTGAAGATTGCCGTGCGATATCGCGTGAAGACCATCGGCGATGCCGGAGATCGCTTGCTGAAGCCGCGCCATCGCGGCGGCTTCAGCCTCGTGAGTAAGCCTCTCGCGTGACGCTTCCGCATGTTTGCGGTCTTGATCCGCTTGGATTTCCAGCGCCGTCTTCTCGATCGCCTCCTTGCGGAAAACCTCGACCGCGGCGGCCATCAGGCCGATTTCGTCGGACCGATCGGCGAAAGGCACGCTTGCCTGAGTATTCCCTCCAGCGAGACGGGACATTGAGCCCGTGATGAGTTTCACTGGCCGCGCGACGCCGCGGATAACATATGCGGTCACACCGGCTAGGATCGTCAGCGCGATACCAAGTGCGAGCAGACTTCCGAACTGCACTGATCTGAACGTCTTGACGCCGTCTGTCTTCGAAGCGTGGGCACCCTCCTCGCTGAACGCGATAAGTTTGTCCAGCGACGCGTTGATGTCTTTTGCCAAAGCCGTCATGCCGTGGCCGAAAAGATATCCGGCAAGGTCTTTCGACTTGCCAGAGGACATCTCCAGCATGTAGCCGCCTTTCTGAACGAAACTGTCCACGAGTGGAGGGATCGGCGCAAACGCCGCGAGCTCAACGTCTGAGGAGATGCGCTTCTCGTAGACCTCCAGCGCATCGCGCAGGTCGGCTTCCCGGGTTGCGGATATCTTGGCCAGCTCGTTCATTCGCTGGACATTCGCTTCCACCGCATGCTGGCCGTAAACAATCCGCAGATCGTCCAGGGCGATCTTGACTTGCGCGGACAGTTTGCTGCGCGGGAGCCAACCGTCGGCGACGTCGGCGGTGCGCGCGTTGAGCCGATCCATGCCCGTTACCATGAAGGCGTACAGGCCCAGGACAACGATGCTGATCGTAACAAGAGAGAGGCTTACTGAGACTAGGATACTAGGGCGTCGCATGATGATTTACCTTTGAAGGAGGGTTTGAAGTGGTACATTTCAATGTCCGACGTGGCCCTGTCGCTAGTTTCGCCAGCTTTCGACGAGCGCGTCGTAGTCAACGGTGACCGGGCTTTCTTTTTCGTTCTGGATTTTCGGCTGTGGCGCGAGGTGGCCGTTCGCTACGGCGACCTGGTGCCAATACTGGAGATCGCGCTGTTCTGACAGCACCGGGCCGATGGCTCCCTGGATTTCGGCGCGCTCAAGGCGCTGGAGGACACGTTCCTGGTTGGCGCACAGCGAATCCAATGCCTCCTGCGGGGTTTTCGTCCCCGCTGCTGCGTCGCCGATAGCCTGCCACCATAACTCAGATAGCTTCGGATAGTCGGGAACGTTGGTTCCGGTGGGTGACCATTGGACGCGGGCCGGCGAGCGGTAGAACTCGACGAGACCGCCGAGTTTGGAGGCTCTTTCCGTAAAGCTCGTGTCATGTATCGTAGACTCGCGAATGAACGTCAGACCCATATGGCTTTTCCTGACGTCGACAGTTTTCGAAGTGACGAATTGGGCGTAAAGCCAAGCCGCTTTCGCTCGGTCCACGGGCGTGGATTTCAAAAGCGTCCACGAGCCGACGTCTTGATAGCCGAGCTTCATCCCGTCCTTCCAGTAGACGCCATGCGGCGAAGGAGCGAAGCGCCATTTCGGGGTTCCGTCGCCTGTCACGACCGGAAGGCCGGGTTTGACCATATCGGCGGTGAAGGCGGTGTACATGAAGATCTGCTGCGCAATCTCGCCTTGCGCCGGAACCGGACCGGACTCGGAGAAGTTCATGCTGCCTGCCGTCGGAGGGGCGTAGGCCTTCATCCAGTCCAGATACTTCTGAATGGAATAGACGGCGGCCGGGCCGTTGGTGTCGCCGCCGCGGGCGACGCAGGAGCCGACCGGCTGGGACTTCTCGTTGACCTTGATGCCCCATTCGTCGACCGGAAGGCCGTTCGGCAGGCCCTTGTCGCCGTTGCCGGCCATCGACAGCCAAGCGTCGGTGAAGCGCCAGCCGAGCGACGGGTCCTTCTTGCCGTAGTCCATATGGCCATAGACCTTCTTGCCGTCGATCTCGCGGCCGGTGAAGAACTCGGCGATGTCCTCATAGGCAGACCAGTTGACGGGAACGCCGAGATCGTAGCCATATTTCGCCTTGAAGTCGGCCTTGTTCTTCTCGTCGTTGAACCAGTCATACCGGAACCAGTAGAGGTTCGCGAACTGCTGGTCGGGTAGCTGATACAGGTCGCCGTCCGGTGCCGAGGTGAACTTGAGGCCGATGTAGTCGTCAAGGTCCAGGTTTGGATTGGTGACGTCCCTGCCCTCGTCGTGCATGAACTTGGTGAGTGACCTGGCCTGTTGATAGCGCCAGTGCGTGCCGATCAGATCGGAGTCGTTTACGTACGCATCGTAGGAACTTTCACCGGACTGCATCTGGGTCTGGAGCTTGTCCACGACGTCGCCTTCGCTCGTGAGCTCATGGTTGACCCGGATGCCGGTGATAGCCGTGAATGCCGGAGCGAGGACTTCCGATTCGTATTTATGCGTCGTCAGAGTCTCGGAAACGACGTTGATTTCCATTCCTTGATAAGGCTTCGCGGCTTCGATGAACCACTTCATCTCGTTCTCCTGATCGGCCCGGGATAGAACCGATAGCGAGCCGATCTCGGATGAGAGAAATTCGCGGGCTTCTTTCATGCCTGCGAATGTATTATCTGACATAAGGAGAAACAGACACGCCGACGAGAACATCATTCTCAATGAACCATGGTCATTTCTGCGCATGGGTTTATCTCTGCCCGGATAGGCTATTCCTTTGATATAGGTTACGTCTTCGGATGAATTTCTCATGACTTTCCGATGTTCCATTCTCATACTATTACCTTTTCTTATATGGTGATTCGTCACTTTTACTGTCTAAAGGTTTCCGAACACCTTACATGTGAATGTTTTACGTTTTCATCGGCCAGCGTCATTGGCAGTGTACTTCACGAACTCCGATCTACACCTCGCATTCGGTAAGATGAAAACGTCTTCTTCATTCTCGACTGAAGGAAGTCGCCGCTTTTTGCTGCATCTCCGCGTATTCATCCGATGCCATCTGGCGTTGGACTCCGAGGGGAAATGCACACTCCATGCGCATCACAAGATTGCGGTCGTCGACGGGATACCCCCAACCGTGCACGGGCGATATCTAGACCAGAGGGCTGGTTGCCATGAGTGATATGAAGCTATCGAGGAGCGCTGGATCGAAGTGCACTCTCGACGTAGTCATGAGGCTGATCGCGTCCGAGGGCCTCATCGCCGTCTTGTAGGGCCGAACGGAAGTCATCGCGTCGTACACGTCACATATCGCCGCGATCCTAGCCGCCCGGGGAATGCGTTCACCCGCGATGCCGAATGGGTATCCCGATCCGTCGTACTTCTCGTGATGAAACAGCGCGATATCGATGACAGGCTGTCCGACGTCAGGTATCCTTCCTAGAATGTCGGCCCCTTTCCGCGGATGGGTCTTGACGATTTCGAACTGCGCGACGGTAAGCTTCCCCGTGCTTTGGAGTATCGACAGCGGAAGAGCCATTTTTCCGATGTCATGCAGCAGGCCACCGAGAGCGAGGTTGCGCAGCGGGCCGCACTTCAAGCCGAGTGAACTACCGAACACGACCATCAGCGCACTGACCGAGAGGCAGTGGAGAAAAGTTTCGTTGTCTCTGTTCTTCAGCCGTAGCAGGCCCAGCAACGCGTTGGCGTTACTGAGCGCTGCAAATTCGATTTGCTCCGCAATTTCCATCCCGCGCGCGTTGCAGCTCAGACTGCCTCGGGCGGCGTCCGACAAGACCGCGTTGAGATGCGGCCTTAGTCTAGAGATCGTCCGCTCGGCCGCAGCTATCTCCTCTCTCGGCAATCTTGCGCCTATTTCCTGCTGGAGGTCGACGGTCGATAGGCGACTTCTCGCCACATCCAGTCCTTTCCTCGCATCGATGACGACACTGAGAATGCTGAGATCGGTAAGGCGCTCAATATCCAAAGGAGATGCGATTGCGAAGGGCGCGGCATGGTCGGAAGACATGCCAGAAGGCATGTCTATCTCAGCGACCCACATTCCAACGCGCAGCTCGTTCAAACGCACTCGTTTTCTCATCGCCTTACTCTGCAAATTGCTGTTGTTATTTGATACGGCGGACAATGCTCTGTTCCGGTCCGTTAACCATCTCGTCGTCAAGCGATGGACAAAATGTTAACGCTACGGCTGGCTTCGCGTTAGGTGTGTCTAATTTCGCAAAAATGATAGGAACTGATGCTAGCCGTCGCATCGTGTCGTTGACGGCACTAGGCGGCAACTCAACTCCCGTGAACGGGGGTTCGTAAATTAGGGCGCGGCTGTCTTTTGCCTGCCAGCCAGGCACTGCGTTCCGACTCGACCTACGGCACGATGCATGCGTAGCGGAGCGAAAAAGGCCTGGAGCATGATGTAAACGTCATGTGAAAGATGGAACTGCGTCGGTGTCGACAGCTAGGGGCGACAATACGGATCCTTCGGCATTCGACGCTCGACCCTATCGACTTCGTTCATGCCTCTATCGATGGTGGCGCCGCCGAAGCTGCAGCGTGTGCGGCTAAGAACTAGGTGCCGCGTTGAGCAGTTGACCGATAGCCAACGCTGACGGATTCGTGTTCCCGCAACGCGTGGTCGGCAGTGCATCGGCCCAACGCGGAAAGACGAACGGCAGTTACTCGGATAGAGTCGGGGTTAGCGTATCCGCACGATCGGTATCCGGAGGCCCCGGCCCGCAGTCAGGCGGCTGGGATGCAAGCGGTGATAAGAATACGTTCTGAAACGGCGCCCACGCACGGCGTCCGAGCGTCTATTCCTCGACTGAGGTGCCAGTATCGGACGCTGGAGCTTGTAACGTGACGAGTTGCCCTCGTATTTCGCACAGGGTCGCTGCTATGGCGTCGAGTGCCGCAGCCGTTTCTTTGTCGACAACGCGGACCTCATGTCGCTCCCGCTTCTGGACTATGGCTTCTCTCAGGGTTCGCGAAAGTTCAGCCGCGTCACCCTCGCTAAGTTTTCCCTGCGCGAGCTTCCAGAGCAGCGCTATGGCGTCCGGGGTAAGTGTTTGACCTGCCAGATTGGCATTGTTGATAGCATCGTTCACAAGCCGCAATGGATTGAACTGAGTTGTGGGAGCCATCATTACACTCATTTAGCCGTTGACCTAATGCTTGCTGTAATGATCCAATGACGTTCACCAGACAACATCATACTTCGATTTTACGTAGTACGTGCCGAAACATGATAGAACTCTCGCAATCTATACAAACTTCGGTCTGATCGAGCGTCATAGCTCGATCGCTACTCACGCGCCGTCCAATCGGCAGCCTGCCCGCCGAGAGCTTCCGTTACGAAGCGCTGTCGCTGAAGACCCGTCCACGCCGTATGAGACTTACCGATATGAGCTCGCAAGGCGCACGCTTACATATCAGCCGAATGGTTCCGGCTGCCGGGAATCCGGTTCAAGCAAAAGGTCGGTTTGCCGCTTGCCGCCCCGCTGACGTGGCGAACGATGGACAGTCTGGCAAAACCCGCAGGCCTCGGTCGTAGCTATGTACAGCTGGGATAGGTGGCCGGGTCCGGAGGGGCTGGAACTGCGAGTTGGTCATCAACACGCCCCGCAGTTTGCCTGTCGCGCTGCTAAGGGTGTTTTCGCATTCACTATGATAATTTCGTTGAATGCATAGCTTCAATGATCGGCGGTTAGTGACGACTGGTTGCATTGGTGGTAAGTCACGGCCAGAAAGCCTTCCTACTATCCCTTTGATCTGCTCGCTGTCGTGAGGGGCATTTTGTCACGAGTTTTCGATGCCTGTCTTGAATTCTGGTGCGAACACGGTTCCGACGAGGTTTCGTTTCGAGCTCCTAACCCACGATGATAACGATAGGTTACAGTCAGACAGTTTCTGCCCGGTTGGATTCACTTCTCTTGGTCGAGAGCCGGTCCGTCTCAATTTCGGCGGGACTAAAATTCGAGATTTCTGTGTTTGGAAAACGGAGTCCGCGACAGGTTTCGAGGCCCGTCCCCGTGTTGTCTCGGATCTGGTGACTATCCGATTCCCTATAAGCGGAGGCTTGGCGCGTAAGGACGGTCGGGAAGAGGTCAACATCGACCGGGGACAAGGCGTTATCATACCTTTTCGGGATATGGAGTATGAGCGGACTTCCCGGAGCGCCAGTATGATAAGCTGTACAATCGCATCCGTGAGCATATTCCAGAAAATGCAGGCGCTGTACGGTGAGGAACGTAGCACGTTCGCATGCTTCGTGCCCGTCGTCGACGTGAACATACCTCAGATCCGCATCTTCAGGACCGCGCTCATCCGCTTGCACGACAACCTCCAGCAGTACGGAGACCATAATCCGCTGTCTTTTCCGATAGTTGAGGAACTGCTCGTCTTCCACCTGCTGTCCTGCTGGCCAACAACGGCGGCCGTTAGACCAACAGCCGACCAGGTAAACAACCGCGTGCTTCGAAACGCCCTCGATTACATCGAAGCGAACCTAGCAAGTCCGATAACCGTGTCCGAGATCGCGTTCGCCGCAGGGGTCAGCGTTCGCAGTCTGCAGATCGCTTTCAGGGAATCGAAAGGCATAACTCCGGTTCAGTACATTATCGAATGTCGACTTGACCGCGTCCACGATGCCCTCAAGCGAGGCTTCGCTCCAGGCTACATATCGCAGATCGCAAATGCCTGGGGTTTTCAGCATCACGCGGACTTTTCTCGAAGATACCGAAAGCGGTTTGGCGAAACTCCCAAACAGACACGGACGCGCTGACTGCGCTTCGAGCCGTCCAGGCGTTGCATTTCGGATGGCCCAGCGCGCTGGCGATCCGAGGAGGCCACTCACACTTCAGGCGTCAATGTACAGTGGCCCGCCAGCGGTCCGGCGACCTGCCATCCCGTTGCGGACTCTCCTCACCTCGCGGGTCCAGGAAGGGTCCAGCCATCACGAGCCGACGGTCATCTCTTTTATCGAAGTCGGAAAACACAATTAACGCGCAGGTTTGATACCGAAAGCGAAGAAGGCGGTCGAGCGCGCTGACAAGGCGTTTCCGTTAGCATTTTAGTACAACTTCATGAGCAATTTGACCATCTGGTACATCAAGTATCTGATTTCAGTGCCGCGGGCTCCCGCGGCCCAGTGTGCAAGCGAGATGACTTCAGCGTTGCATCAACAACGGCGCCCAGGGCGCGCCGACCTAGAAAGATGACAATGGCACGACCCAGCATTAAGACGGCGCTCCCATCGTTGGTGATACTCGCGGGAATCCTGTTCCTGGCGTTTTCGACATTCGCGGTGGGACAGATATCTGCCATAAACTTCAACGTTGGAAGTATAGCGACAAACTGGCTGCCGAGCGTGTCGTCGGCGAAGGAAATGAACGTCGCGCTCGGTGACCTTCGACTGGCTTACAGAAACTACATAATGGCTCAGTCTGAGGACCAGTTGCAGAAGGCCGACGGCGCTATTACGGCTGCGATCGCTGACTTCCGGAAACAGGCTGACCTATACAGGGGCCTACCGATGACCCCTACGGAAGAAGCGTTGATCGGTCGCGTGATAGATGTCTTCGACGGCTACGTGGTCACTGGATCAGGCATTACCGGATCCTTCAAATCCCGGGGCCTTCTAGCTTCCATCAACGCTGTCAGCACCGAGCTGGGACCTGTCGGTGACCGGATCGCCGAAGACCTCGACGCCCTTGTGGACTTCAACACCAAGGGCGCACAAGATGCCTATACCGCAAGCCAGGCATCATACAGCTGGACGGTGCAGACGAGCTATATCGCCATCGGCGTCTCGGTTCTCATAATGGGAGTGATCGTCTACTTCGCCTACTTCTGTGTCGCCCGGCCGATCGAGATCATAACGGGTTCCATTGCGAACCTCGCTGCGGGCCAGACCGGTCGCGCGATACCTTTCGCGGGAAGAAAGGACGAGATCGGTTCTATCGCCGAAGCCGTCGAGACGTTCAGGAAGGCCGCCATTGAAAAGGGCCGGTTGGAGGAGGCCGCAGCACGCGACCGCGCGCAGGCGGAAGCCGAGCGAGACCGTATGAAAGCGGAAACGGAAGCAGCTGCCAACGTACGCCTTGCTGAAGCGACTTCCGGGATTGCCGACGGCCTGCGCCGTCTTGCTGACGGCGACCTTTCGTTTCAGATCACCGAACCTTTCGCCGCGGAATTCGAAACACTTCGCAACGATTTGAATTCGGCGGTGATGCGTCTCGGTAAAACCGTCGAGTCGGTCGCTCATACCACGCATGCTCTGGATGGCGGTACGCGTGAGATTGCCCAGAGCGCCGACGACCTCTCGAAGAGAACGGAGCAGCAGGCTGCCTCCCTTGAGGAGACCGCTGCGGCACTCGACCAGATCACCGCGAACCTCACAAACTCGTCAAAGCGCGCCGAGGAAGCGCGGGAAGCCGCGGCGCATGCGACGGTCAGTGCCAAGCATTCCGCCACGGTGGTCGCCAACGCCGTGAACGCCATGGGGCGCATCGAAGCCTCTGCGAACCAAATCGCGAGTATCATCGGCGTGATAGATGAAATCGCGTTTCAGACGAACCTTTTGGCGCTGAATGCGGGGGTAGAGGCGGCGCGCGCTGGCGAAGCCGGAAAAGGCTTTGCGGTCGTCGCGCAGGAAGTCAGGGAATTGGCACAGCGCTCGGCGCAGGCCGCGAAGGAGATAAAAGAACTCATCCGCGGATCAAGCTCCGAAGTGGAAAGCGGCGTCCGGCTCGTGCGTGACACCGGAGAAGCCCTCAAGAGCATCGAGAGCGCGATCTCCAACGTCAACGACCACATGATATCAATCGCCACTTCGGCCCGAGAACAAGCAGTGGGACTTAACGAAGTCAATACCGCCATCAATCAAATGGATCAGGTCACGCAACAGAACGCCGCGATGGTCGAAGAGACGAACGCCTCCAGCGCTACACTCGTTGCCGAAGCTTCACGACTGCGAGAAATCGTTTCGGGCTTTCAACTTGCCGGAGCCGGGACCTCCACCACGCACGTCCAGCGCCTTCGGCAAGCAGCCAATATGATGGCCAGATCTCCCTCGGTGACACCTGCGCGTGCACGACGTGACGGCAGCGGGGCAAAATCCAGCGGCTGGGCCGAGTACTAGCAGCTTGAACTCTGCTGCCAGCAGCTCGCCAATCTACCGCTCGGTTCGCCGGGTGGTAGATTTGCCATCCCTGCGAACCCGGACTTTGACCACCGCACGTGGACCGGTTGTGCGACGGTAGATTGCGAACTGAGGATATTCGATTTCAATTGAATGAGGAGATATCAATGCGGTACGAAAAAGGACTGAGCATAATATTCGACGTGTTTTCGAAGAGCGTGCTCATCTCTTTCCGTGGCGAGGAGCATACTCTCGCAGGACCGTTTTCGAACCAGCGCGCGGCCATTCAAGCCGCGGAGCAATACTGCGTGGAGAAAGGCTGGTGCGGTCCGGATCACACTACCCTGCGTCGGGAGTGAAACCCCGTAGCGTCGCAATCTAAGTTGATAGAACCACCTTTTGCAGGTGATATCATCAGTTCATCCCGGAACTTTGCGAACGCGCTGGTTCAAGACGTTCCGGCGGCGAACTTCGCGACCCGAGCGACAGGGGTCGGGGAGATTAGCCACTGGACTGTCGCCGTATACGTCGCCCAGGCATGGCCGAACCGCGCGACGCACCCGTGCAAACTAGGACCTCAACCAAACTGTGTGACATGCTCGGCGATAGCTTTTAGCGCCTTCACGACTGTTGCAGGCGGATATGGCTTCGCGAAGAAGAGTCCGTTCTCCGGCACCTTTTCGTCCGTGACGTTGACGTGTGCCGATGCCAGGATGATCGAGACCGGAGGCCAGCGGTCACGTACCGCGCGTGCGAGATTGAACCCGTTCATGGAGCCTGGCATGTGGACGTCGGTGAATAGAACGCGGATGTCGGGATGTTTTTCCATTAGGTGGATTGCGTCGTCGGCATTGCCCGCGCCGTAGGCCGTGAAGCCCGCGTCTTCAATCATGTCCATTGCGTCCATTAGCAGAAGCGGTTCGTCCTCGACAACGAGGACCGCGACGCGGCGACGGTCTAAACTCTGTCCCATGATCAATCCTGTATGCGGTCGGTCTCGTCCGGTCGCGCAGTGCCTTTTAGATCGTACTCCACCCCGTCTGAAGGGTATCGCGTGGCTGCCGTCCCCTTGAAATAGGCAGGTACCACCCGTTCGGTGAGGCGTGAACCGAACCCGCGCCGGTTTGGTTCCTGGACGCCGATGCCGAGATGGCGATAAAACCATCTGTGGAGTTGCCGGCGACTGACGTGTGCCGCCTCCGAGGCCGCCGCAACCGATTCTCCATGGCGCAGGACGTCGTGCGCTACAGCGATCGGCGCGCTCTCGAGGGCGGGTTTCGTGCTCATACCGGCTCCTTGTTGAGCAAACGCTCCAGATCCTCGATGCTTGTCATGACGGCCTCAAATTTGGGCGGTGTCGCAAAGATCATGGCCGACATTCTCTCGTAGTCGGTCGCCAGTTTCCTACGCATATCGACCGTCGGCACCAGCCGGAAGCTGCCGGGTACTGCCCGATCATAACAATGGTCCGGCGCGCGGAACATCAGTTCCTTGTGCTGCCGGCATGCTTCGGCAAGATCGAGCATGGATGCGGTCGCCTTCCCGTAGTCGGGATGCGTCCAAATTTGGTGCACATCATAGTAGTGTCGAGAATATCGGTTGAGGTCGGGGACCTTTCTTTCCGCATTCTGGTCCGTGTTTCGCTTTTCGGTCATTTCCGTCATGGCATGAAGAATGAGGACCTTTTCCCAGAAGGTCCGTTCCGGTTTGACGGTAATCACATTGGAGATCGTGAGATCCGAACCGGCTGGCATTTCCGATGCGATGTAGGGGGTAATCTGCCGCATCTCGGCTGGCACCGGATCCGGGCGTGCTCCGCCTTCGATGCGCACCGCCGCCTCGACATAGCCGCCGCTCGTATCAAAGACGCTTCTGTATCCCAGAACCAGAACGTCGTGCGCTTCCTTTTTCCGGTAGGAATCGTACCCGAAGCTGAGCGTGAAATGTCCTGTTTGTCCGCTCTCTCTTTCGACCGTGGCAATTTCCTCGTCGAGTAAGCTTTTCAGTGGCCCGGAAATGTAATGCCGTGCTGCCTCGTCTACCTGTTCCGCCAATGCCTTCTGTTGTTGAGTGACGGAGGAGAGCGCCGCAATGTCGGCCTCGAGAGGAACTTTCAGGTCCGCCTTGTAGATGCCGATGTCGATGTCCTCGGAAAAACGCTGGATCAGCCCATATGCCTTGCTGAGGCTGGTCCCACCTTTGAAATAAAGTCCGATAGCATCGTCCCTCCGTCGGTTAAACAGGAAGTCGAGCACCCAGCAGACGTAGAGATCCTTCTCAATATTCTCGGCCCGGGTCTCCAGATCGGACGCAGCGGCGGAGAACAGCGCTCTCTGCTCGTCGGTGCTTGAGCGAAGGACGTCAATGAAGCTCTGGCGCATGTTCATCCTTCCCATCCTGGTCCGTTGGAGTGTCTTCATCCACCGGGGGCCGCGGGTCGCGTGTTATCGTTTCTATTGCCTGGTACATCCAGGCAGGGATGGCGTGGATGTTTTCGCGCAGATCCTCGACGATCGGCTGCCTATTCGGGCTTCGTACCAGATAACGGACGATACCATCGACGATGGTCTCCAGATTGGATCGCTCATCGCGAAACCAGTGGAGGGCCTGGATTACCCGCATAGCAGGCCGGCCCGCCCAGAAAGCTGTCTTTGCTGAAATTCGCTTGAAGTCTAGGATATAGATGACCGGTTTCGTGGCCTGCGTGTCACCGGCATTGGCCTCGATCTCAATGGTCCGGGGGTATGTGTCCGCATAGATCGTCGACCTGGCCGGAACGGCCGTCGTCAGGCCAAGATCATTGGCAGCCGTCATGCCGTCGACGCAAACACGAAGCTTGTCGCGCCGTGCGATCGCATCGATGAAAGAAGCGCGTGGCGGAAAAACCATCTTGCCGGTCAGCTGACTGATACCCGGCTTGTCATAGAGGCCACGATGAGGGCGTCGGATGTCGCCGCGGCGGGCCAGCCTCTGTAGCGCCTTTTCGACAGCGTTCGGTGTTGCGATATCCAGGAAATCCGCACGCGACCAGACGCCCGAAGGTGCCGCCCCGGCAATCCTTTGGTGAATACGTTCGAGAGTGTCCGATGTGGGATCCGGCATAGTTGTCCTACCTTCTGACCGAAGATTATATACAAACTTTGGTCACTAGCAATCGGTGCATGAATACTGACCAATTTTTATATCTAAATATTGGTCAGCCTTCGATCTTCATCGATGGACCGAAAGACAAAACTGAAATCAACGAGCAGATTCCGACACAACGGACGTGTCGTTCGCGATCGTTGCACATGGCGAGAACGAGGCCTCCACAGTCTAGGCTAATGTGCCCTGTCGGGCTTTGGCGCGCGAGTCTTTTGCCTTCGGGCTTTCACCCTTCACGCATTAAATCACGAAGAAAGTCTGACACCATCGAGTGTTGCTGCACAGTTTCCCTTTCGGAAAGGGGCAAACAGCAACCGTCCAACTCCTTCATTGTATCGGAACCTGCCGGTCGCCTGATCAGTAAGCGGCAGGTCAATTCAGGCCGAGCGCAAAGATGCTCCACCCATCGGAGTTTCCGACCCAGCTCTCTTGTCTGGCATCCCTAATCCAGTCCCGTCCTTGACGGTCAACCCCAAAGGGTTCGCTAGACAAGCTGCGACCTCTCTGGCTGCGCCGCTGAGGTGACCGCGGCCGGGTCCGGATCGAACGGGCGCCATCGAGCGGGGATTGGCCCCGCCAAAGGATGGAGCCTCACATGTCGGATCTCAGCCTCGCACAGAACCACGCTTTCGATCTTGCCCGGACCCTGATGGTCCCGGTCACCCTCTTCGAAATCGATGGCGAGATCGGCGTCATGCCTTCCGCCGAGTATGACGGCGATGAAGACGCCATCATCAACGATTATGATCCGTGGGAGATTATGGCCACCTCGCGGTGAGATCGCCTGAGACTGCGCAGCCCGGGGTCAACCGAGCTGCGCATAATCACAGTGACTGCAGGAATGCCATCAACTGATCTGGCG
>WPHV01000020.1 GCA_009744235.1 Gillisella vitis | reverse complement strand
ATGCCACCCGCATCAAGGCCTCACAATGAGCTCGTCAGATACTCATCGGTGAGCTCACATCCGGCCCCCAGGCAAAACTATCAAGCCGCTGCAACTGAAAAATCAATGGGGCGTGGACGCCGCATACATCGTTGCGGGCGGCAACAGAGGAATTGCTTGGACCAGCCCGCTCTTCTCGCCGTGGGCGGATCATGGTGACCATGCCGAGCGAGGCGGCTGATCAGCCGGATTTTGTGCTTGATCTCGCCGCACGCGGGATGGACATTGCCCGGATCAATTGTGCACATGATGACGAGAAGGCGTGGACAAAGATCGCAGGCCACGTCCGCGCGGCGTCAGAGATCATTGGTCATAAACTCACCGTGTTGATGGATATCGCAGGACCAAAAATTCGCACGGAAGCCGTTGCGGGGGAGAAGCGCAAACTTCAGGTCGGGGACAGCCTCAGATTGGTTGCGCAAGGAAAGCCGCGACCAACAGAGGATGTCGGGTTTGCGGCGACCGTGTCGGTTCCCGAAATCGTCACCCGCGTCGCTGTGGGCCATCGGGTTCGATATGATGACGGCAAGCTTGAAGGTGTCGTCGAAGAAACGGGTCCAAACGAAGCGGTCATTCGTGTAACCCATACCAAAACCGGTGGTGTCAAACTCAAGCCCGAAAAGGGTTTAAATCTGCCCGATACAGCGCTTGGTCTTTCGCCGCTGACGACGAAAGACTATTCCGATCTAGAAACCGTTATGGCACAGGCGGATATGCTGGGCTATTCCTTTGTCAGTCATGCCAATGACATCGACCTCTTGGAGGATGCACTGGCAAAATTTCCGGCTCGGTTGCAGCCGCTTGGCGTGATTGCCAAGATCGAGCAGCCGCAGGCTGTGACCAACCTGCCGGAATTGATCGTGCGAGCCCGATGCCGCAACCGCCCGTTTGGCGTGATGATCGCGCGGGGTGATCTTGCGGCTGAAATCGGCTTTGAGCGCGTAGCGGAAATGCAGGAGGAGTTGTTGTGGCTCTGCGAGGCTGCGGCTGTACCCACCATATGGGCGACCCAGGTTCTCGAAGATCTTGTCAAAACAGGTCTGCCCTCCCGTGGAGAGATGACTGATGCCGCCATGGCCGCCCGCGCCGAATGTGTGATGCTGAACAAGGGGCCTGCGGTGGGTGAGGCAGTGAGCCTTCTCGATAGTCTTCTTGCCCGTATGGACGGACATGTGTTCAAGAAGACCCCGACGCTTCGCGCCTTGAAATCATGGTAGCGGACGATTTCTAGAGCATCGGACCGAAAAGTGGGAACCGGTTTTCGGATAAATCCGATGCGCAAACAAAAACCTAGAGCATCGTGCTGGTTCCGATTTTCTGTACGATGCTCTAGTCGCTATCATCTTCTGATATTTGACCCTCTCGGCGCTGGCGGAGAGGGTCAAATATATTTCAATTGTTGTTTTGTGGGTCGCCGTTACAGCGCTTATTCCACGTAGTATTTGTTGTATTGTTTACGGAATTTCTCCGAACCGCCAAAATCGCTATAGCGGGTCAGGGTCTGCATATCGGTCTTGTTCAAGAGAACGCCAAGGACCTTATTGCTGATATGCGGTTCTGCTTCGAGTAGATCGGAGACCAGCTTCTTTGGTGTCTTGCCCCATTCGACAACAAACACAAAGCCATCTGCCAGGGGCGCGAAGGCCTTTGCATCGACGACCGGGCCAAGTGGCGCAAGGTCGACGATAATGTAATCGAACGATTGGCGAACATTTTCGAGCAAGGCATTCATTCCAGGTGATGCAATGAGCTCGTTGGTATGCGCCAGAGATCTGGCTGCTGCGCCTGGAACGATAGGCAGGACGGCAAGTTTCGTTTCCTGATCCACCTTGATACAATCCTGCCAGGAGACCTCACCAAGCACGGCTTGCACGAGGCCGGTTTTCGGGGCGGGCTGTAGAAGCCGGCTAAGGCTCGGATTGCGCAAGTCGGCGTCGATCAGCAATGTCCGCTTGCCGCTGGAGGCAAGCAGAACGGCGAAATTTGCTGCAACCGTGGACTTACCTTCACCAGGCAGCGCCGACAGAATACCGATCACGCGGCTTGTCTTACCCTGCAGGATAATATCGGTGGCAAGCTTGGTATTGCGCAGGGTTTCGGTAAAGGCGGACCGGGGCGCTTCGATTACGGTTCGCATCATTCTGTCGAGTGATACATTTTCTGCCCCAGGAACGACAGTTGCTCCCTTAGGCGCTTTTTGACGCCAGCGGGCGAGTTTGGGGTTGATTGCCTTTTTCAACTTTGGACCGAGACGGGGCAGGTAACCTAGCGATTTTTGGCCAAGTGTGGTGCGCACATCGCTTTCCAGCCGGAAATACCGCTCCTGCATTTCCTGAAGAAAGGCTAGCCCGGCACCGACCATCAGGCCGAGAACCATGGAAAGAGCAATCACCATTGTCTTTTTAGGGCTGGATGGTGAGGCGGGTATACCAGCCTCCGAGATGACCCGCGCTTTGGCCGCTGGCAAGGACTGGCTTTGGCTGGCCACTTCGTAGCGATTCAGGAAAGCTTCATAGAGGGTTTTGAGCGCTGACGATTTCTGCTCAAGCTCTTTCAGATGCACCAGCGATCGATTGGCATCGGAATTTGTGCCGGTCAACTTTTCCAGGCTGCCGCGCAGCGATTGCTCGCGCGATTTGGCAACGTCGAATTCATTGCCATAGCTTGATGTCAGCTGTTGCAGTTCCTGGAAAATCTGGCCGCCGACATTGTCTTTTTCAGCCTTCAGTGCTTTGGCCTGGGGATGGGTCGGGCCAAAATTGGCAACGATATCCTGTTCACGCTTTTCGATCGACAAATACCGGCTTCGCAGATCCTGAAGCACCTGGTTGGCGCCAGCCTGTCCGGAAACGATGGCATTCTTCACCGCATTTTGCGGGCCTTGCGTGACGATGCTTTTATATTGCTCGTAGCGGGCCTGGGCGCTTGCCGCATCGGCCTGGGCAACGATCAGCTGTTTGTTGAGGTCGGTCAACTGCTGTTCGGACATCAGTTCGCCGCCCGTTTGGGTCAGGCCGTTTTCTGCCTTGTATTTTTCAACGTCCAGCGAGGCCAACTGGGCACGCTTTGCCAGATCGTCCAAGCGACCTTGCAGCCACAGCGTTGCTCGCTCACTGGCATCGAAATTGGCGTTCAACTGATCGGTCAGAAAGGCATCTGCGTAGGCTTTGGTGACTTTCGCCGACAGCAGAGGGTCGGGAGAGCGATAGGATACGGCAATGACCGCACTTCGCATCACCCGTTCCACGGTAATGTTCTGCTGTAGCATGGCAGCGGCCTTGCCGCGCTTGCCTGCTGCGATTTCCGCATCGGTCAATTTCGGTCCAGGGCTGACCAGCCTTTTCACGGACCTCAACATGTCCTTGACGAAGGATACTGGCGAGGCGGGGGGATTGGTGACCAGCTCGTTATCACTGAGCTTGGCCTCGTCAACGACCCGCAGGGCCATGCTGTTGGATTTGAGGATTTCCACGGCGCTGGCCAGTTCCGTATCGGCCTGGGAACGGTCACCGGGCGCTGCCTTGTCGTCCTGCGTGTAGCGCGACAGGCTGTCATCCAGCAGGATCTGCGTCATCGACGTATAATAGGGCGTCGTGAAGAGGAGATAGGTAATGCCGAGCATCACGAAGAGGGCGATCGACAGACCGACGATCCTGGCCCTGCGCACGGCAATGGTCAGCAGTTTATCAAGATCGATAAAGGAATCGGCTTCAGGCTGCTCCCGTTGCAGAACGGCTTTATAGGGATAACTTCTCTCGTTCATGGGGCGGCTCTTCATAATTCGTTGCGGAACATAGTTTGGTCCAAGGATGTCTCGGCGGCACCAGGCATAAGCCGGAAACCGGCTTCAAACGTGGTTGAGGCATGGATGGCTGTCAGGAAAAGACCTCCGCTGACCTGCCGGGATCCATTTAGGGTTCGTCTCCCGCCAATGCCGTGCGGGCGGGAGCTCTTCGTCCGGGCATGGTCTGTCAACGGACAGCTGGACCGCCGCGACTGCTCATGCACATTGGAAAAACTCACACTCATACAGCACTCCAAACCCTTGATCTCGACAGATGCTCGTTTCCCGGCTTCGTCAGGCTCGGAATGATCCTGCCCGGACGAAGCAAATTGTAGAACAATGTTGATTTTCCGGCGCCTGATGTCATCCATGACGAACAAAGCAGACCCAGGCACTTTATAGTCAAGCATCGCTTTCGCCTTAAATCGATTTCGGACTTAAGGATTTTGCACTATAGGACGTCTTGGTCCGCCTGAATACGGCCTTCATGCGACGGAACCAATTCCTTTAAAAAAGAGTAAACAGCGCAGGTCAAGATCGCTCCGGGTTGGGACAAGGGCATCACTGATTTTGGCATTGGCGTGCAAGGATCCATGTCACTTCTCTCTAAAGTGGTGGGTTAGCCCTTGATGGGCGGATCGGCAGAAGACGTAGCGGCGTTTGATGTCTGGTCTTTCTGCAAACTCTTTATCAGTCGCTGGAGACGAACGGAGATTGGCATTTTTAGATGGCGCAACGCCAAGGGGTTGGCAAGGGCGGTTTTGATAACGCCCGACAGCGATCGTGCCTTGAGACTATCGATCAGATTTATGAAAGCGCGCGCTTCCTTCAGGCTGCGGGTCCGGGCCGTCTGGGCCGCAAGGGCTGCCCCTTTCAGCGGATAGCGAGAGATGAAGCCGGCATCGGCGGCCATCATAGCATCGACATGATGGAGGCGAAGCACCCGCGAGATCGATCCCTCCCTGATATAATAGAGATAACCCGCTGTCGGCTCTATCGTGCAGAGGGCATTCTCGGCCAAGGCCGAAGCCAGCAGCAGGTAATCCTCGCCGATTCTCAGGCTCTCGTCGAAACGCAGGCCTTTGTCATTCAGGAAACTGCGCAGGAACACAGGCTTCATATAGCCGAAATTATGCTCGGATCGGAACAGGATGTTGGAGCCGATAAACCGCGCCAGGTCGATTTGGCCGATATGTGCTAGCGCGTCTTCCAGAAACATCGTCCGGCAGGCGCCATTCATGTCGATGACATCAAGATTATCGACGACGACCTGAGCCTTTTCGTCCTCGGCACGCTCGATCATTCGAAACAGGCGCATCGGTTTGAATGTATCGTCTGAATCCAGCACGGCGATCCAGCGACCACGGGCGGCGTCTATTCCCGCATTCCTGGCACCGCCCGGGCCTTTATTGCGCTCCAATGCGATCAAGCGAATGCGTGGATCGGTGAGGGCTGCGACCCGGTCGCGGGTATCGTCGGATGAGCAATCGTCGACAACAACAACTTCGACTGTGACATTGACCTGCGACAGGGCGCTTTCAATGGCGCGCTCAATGGTTTCACCGGTATTATAGGCGGCAATCACCACCGTGACATCGGGGGTCCAGGCGATCATGGCTTGGCAGTCTCCAGCGATCCGTATTGGTGGATTTCACGAAAGCCGAGAATGCCGGAGATGGCGCCGAGATGCAGGATGCCGCGCAGGACATAACGATGACGATGGATTGGCATGAAGGCGAAAACCAGTGCGGCCAGAAAGCAGAAAATAGCCTTTGCTCCGGCCATCAGGATTGCCTTGAATTTCGTCAGGGTTCCCTGGCCTTCAGCCACCAGCCGGCCATGGGTCTGGCCCATGCGGTAGCGGCGCTTGGCCAACCAGTCGAACCGGCTGCGCGATGGGGTCACGGGTTCATGGAGAAGGGCGTTCTCGGCATAGGCGATCCTGCCGCCATTGCGGTATATATAGGTGAAATACTCGGTATCCTCACCGCCGGTCTTGCCCAGCGCCAGGTTGAAACGGCGCTCGGTAAGGCGTGGTGAACGCAGATCGAGAAGCACGTTGCAGGTATAGCCGGTGCGGATTTCACCGCCGACAAAGACCGGGAATGTCGAGTGAAAATCGCCTTTGCGCATCCATTCCGGCGCGTTGTCACTATAGCTCGCCTTGACGGGACCAAGTACGGCATCGGCACCGGTCTGGCGGGCGACCGTCAGCAGTTCGGTCAGCCAGCTTTCCGTTGCGGTCTCATCATCGTCGATAAAGGCAAGGTAATCGGCATCGCTGGCATCCAGGCAGGCATTGCGGGCAATGGATATATTGCCAGCCGGGCAATGGACGTAAATCAGCCCGCAGGGAAGACGTGGGCGCAGGCTATCGACCAGGGATGCGGCGCTGGGCGTCTGATCATTGTCGGCAACGATGATACGCAGGGAAACCCCGGTGGGAACGTCGATCATGGCGAGCGACAAAAGAGCTGTCTCAAGCTCGGGCCGCCGGAAGGTGCAGATGCCGATATCGATGCGGATGGGATGGGCGGCATTCATGACGCAACCTCTTGGCTGGGCGGCAGCGGATAGGTTTTACGATTGCGAAAATCCAATATTTCCCGCCAGAAACCGGCTGACCAGGCAAAATGCATGATCATTGCCGAGAGGGCGGCCAGCGGCCCGAGCGGTTGGCGCTCGCCGATGGCGAGCCAGACGCCGTAACCAAGGCAGGCCAGCGCCCAGACGAGAAGCGGGATGAGTGCGAGCCAGCTGAACACACCCAGCAATGCGAAAACGGCAACCGGAGCCACAGCCAGCGGAATGAGCTGACGCAGGCTTGGACGGGAGCGATGTTTCAGGAAATTCTGGGCGCGGCCGCGGCCATAGCCAAAATATTGCCGGTAGAGCGGCAAGGGGCTGGAGCGTGGATAATAGACCATGCTGGTATTGGCGGTCATCCAGACACGAAAGCCGGATTTATTCAGTCGGTAGTCGAATTCCGCGTCTTCGTTATGACGGAAGGATTCGTCATAGCCGCCAATCGCTTTATAGGCGGCAATGCGAATCAGGGCGTGATGGCCGTGATCTGTCCAGTGACTTTGGGCGCCGGTACGATGCTTGGAGCCACCGTTGCCGAGTTTGGAATTCTGGGCCAGCGCCGTTGCCTTCTGGAACGTTCCGAAGCCAACCGTCAACATGCCGACAACGACGGAGTCGGCCCCGGTTTCCAGGGCCTCTGTCACCAGTGTCTGGCAATAATCTTCAGGATAAGTGCCGTGGGCATCGATGCGAATGATATAATCGTAATCACCGCCGAATTGGGCAACGGTCAAGTTGACGGCGGCGCTCTGGATCTTCTTCGGATTGTCGATCAGTCTGACCTTGGAATTCGCAGCGGAAATGCGCGAGACGATCGCCTGGGTCTGATCGCGGCTGCCGCCATCGGCAACGACGATTTCAGCGTTCAGATCGTCAAGCGCCTTGGCCAGATTGGCGATGACGCCCTCGATATGCTTTTCTTCGTTGAGGCAGGGGATGACGATCAGGCATCTTACGGATTTCAGCTTGTCAGCCATCATGAACGTCTACCTTGTTCGAAAGGGTTGGCTTGGTTGAAAGGATCGGCGCCTTCAGGGCGTTTGAATTGAGCGAGCGGGAGGCCAAGGGATCTGCGGGAAGCGCTGCAAGTCGGCGCACCAATGTCTCGCAATCGGCTCTGGTGAGCGTGAAGCTGTGTGGATCCTGGGCGGCAACCGCATCGAAGGCGGACTGGTAACGCTCGGCAGTCATGGTTTCAAACAGTGAAACGAGGGAGGAGACGCTTGCATCCTGCAATTCAAAGCCAATGCCCTTGCGGGCCAGGTAGCGTGCTGTCTCAGTTCCCTTCAGGGCGATGGGAACGGTGCCATAGCGGCATCCTTCATAGAGCCGGTTCGGCAAAAGCCAGCTTGAATTCTGGCCTTCCTCGTAGAAATCGATGGCCCAGACAAATTGAACCTGCTGGTAAATCCCGGCCAGATCCTCAGGATTTTTGTAGGGTCCATGAAAATTGACATGCGGTTCACGCGCGACCTGAGCGTCGAAATTCTCAAACTCGATATGGGCGGGCCGTCCACGCATCTCGACAACTGCCGAACCCTGTATCGACCGGGTGAATTCACCAAGCAGTTTAAGGGATTTCGAGCAGCGCAGGGCGCCGAACCAACCGATGCGCCAAGGCTGGCCGGGAACCGGAACCCGCGGTGTCAGCGCCAGCGGGGCGTCTTGCCCGGACAGGTCGAGAACCTGGTTTTCAAGCAGCATGGTCGGCAGATCCAGACCTGAAAGCGGTTGGAAATACTGCTCGACAAAGGCCGGAGAGCTGGTGATCAACAGGCTTGCCTGGCGACCGAGCCGCGCTTCCAGACCGCGCAGCGATTTGCCGAGCGGATCATTGCGCAGCATCAGCCTGTGGATGTCGAGACATTCATAGACCATTGGCACGGCTGCACCGAAAATATGGCGGGCGCGGCGGCCGATGGCCAGCATTTCGAGATTGCGGGCAATGATCACGTCCGGGCGGGGCAGATGGCCAAGTTTGGCGGCGGCTGACAAGCTGGCTTTCAACACCGTTGCCGCGCGGTGAGCAAAGCGGCCATCGGCGGTTATTCCAAGCTCAATCGGCTGAACCCCTTCCACCGCGGCCAATTTGTTTTCATCGCGGCGAAAGCCAGCCAGCATCACGTCCGCGCCACCGGCACGCAACATCATCACCCTGCGGCGAATGGCAGGATCGGCAAGGTCATGCGCAAGGTATAGCACACGTATGGTCATTGGCCCCCTTTGTGCAATTGTGTGGAAACCCTCGCCAGAGAGGATCGGGTTTCCCGCGAAATTGCGTCTTCATGGAAAGGTAAGCCACCCATGGCTTACCTCGCCCCCAGTCATGTTTCAGTGATGCGACATGTTTTTTCTTGAACCTTACCCGGATCAAGCCATGATGCAGCAGTCTGGCAAGGTAGCGTCCCTATTAACGTAAGGCCGCCCTCACATTGCTCGGTGTCAATTCAGCGTGCAAGCGACCGATTCCGGGAACTGGCACTTGTCGCCCAGCGCCGTGAATGCCAGTCTCTCTACGGTCATGGTCTGCGGTCCGGAATAGGAAAACGACCCCATCCAGTCCTTCAATGTATCCGTACCCCAAAGGCTGAAGAAGATCTTCTGGCTGTGGCTCGGCAATTTGGCCGGATCGGTCACGTCCTGAACCAGCTTACCGTTGACATAGTAGCGCAGCCTGTCCTTTTCCCAGACAAAGGCATAATCGTTGAAGCCCTTGTTGGCGCCGTTATCGACGGCAGCCATTTTTTCATTACCACCCTTGGCCGAGATATACTGGTTGACCTGAACCTCGTTCAGGTTCTTGCCGAGGATCTCGAAGTCGATCTCGTCATGGGGAGTTTTGTCGCGCGGGCCGATAAAGGTGAAAAAAGCCGAATTCAGCCCGGACGCATCGGCGGTCTTCAGGCGCGCCTCATAGGTACCATAGCTGAAGCGCTGCTTGGTCTGAATTTCGGCACAGGAATACTGACGCTCGCCCAGGGGCTTGTCGTCAAATGTCAATTCCAGATGGCCATCCTTGATTTTCACGTTCTTCTTGGTCCACGTGCAGTTCTGATGCGGTCCGTTATTCCAGCCGTCGGAAATATACCAGCGTTTTAAATCCAGTTTGTCAAATGTATCGACAAAGGATTGGCCTTCGACGGGTTGCTGGGCATGCGCCGTGGACAAGGTCATCAAAACCGTTGCGCCAAAAGCAGAGGCGCAGAGTAGCCGAGAAAACAGACCTCGGAAAAGCGAGGGGTGGTTCATGTCAGTCTCCTTTGCTGAAGGCAAGCGCCCGCCCGGCTGCCACGTTCTTGTTCTTGTCTCTGCCGCTTGCATTGCGCTGGCCGGTCATGACCCCGTAAAATCCGGGTGTGAGCCGGATCGCCAGGAAATGGGAGGCAAGCAGTAGGCAAAAGGTGACGGGCAGCGCAAGGACGTAAAATAGAGGGTAAGGCCCTATATCGAATTTCTGCCAGATCATCCATGCGGTCATCAAGATCGGATAATGCGCGCAGAAGATCCAGAAACTAAGCCCGCCGGGTGCGGCGACCAGTGTTTTGCCAAGGCGGGTATTCCTGAGCAGCCGGGTCATTTCCCAGGCTCCCAGGCCGCCAATCACCGTAATCAGACCATATATCACATCAAGCCAGAGTGGATGCTCGTTAAAGCCTGTCTGATACATGCAGACGAAGACCGCCATTGCGCAGACCAGCACCGCTGCCACAATCGGCAAGGCATAACGGTCGAGCTTGCGGATATCGATATTGTGTATCGCTATCGCTGCACCGGCCGAAAACCCGAGAATGATCGATTTTTTCAGGAAAATCATATTGGGCACCGGCAGGACGACATACAGCAACATAACCCCAAGCGTCAGGGCGGGTTGCCGTTTTACCAGGAAGCCAATCAGCGGCGATAGAAGAAAGCAGAGTAGCAGGTCGCGCAGGAAATAGAGTGGCAGATTGATCGGCCAATCTTCCGTTGCCAGCGCCAGGGTAACGAGTTCCCGATAGGATGCGGTGAGAACACTTGGAAAATATCCTTCGCCATAGCCCATGGATTGCGTTGTCAGCACATACAGGAAAACGATGCTGTTCCAGAGCAGGAAAGGCAGCAAAACGCTCGAACTTTTCGAGCGAAGCACTTTCTTGTAATCGAAACCGTCAAGGCCTCGGCGAAACATCAGCAGGCCGGAAATCGCACTGAGGCAGGGAACGCCAATGCGAAACAGCATATCGCCGAGAAAGGCGCGCAGCCAATCAAAGGCGCCGTATTGGCCCAGATAGGCGTTCGACTGCGGATCGAAGGGGACATGTACGAAGACAATGCCGACGATCAGCATCAACCGCGCCATATGAATCCGCGCGGACAGTTCCTGGTCGATCTTCACGATATTCGGTACTCCTGTCTTCAATATCCTCTATTGTCCCCATCACCCTAAGGCCCATCACAGTATGGGCCAGCACCTTCACATTATGGGAATGTGCCTGTAAAAATGTGGCAGTGCAGCAAAAAATTTACCTCTTGATCTTCAATTTTTTGCAGTTTGCCCAGTGAGCTCGGGTTGGATTAGCGGGGTAATAGTAGGATTTTTTTGATAAAATCTTGAAAATTCAGCGGCTTAAATTTATGCGTTTATTGCTATATTTCTATTCGCGTGTGCGAATATTTTTTTGTCCAGAGCTCGAAAAAAGCTAAGGAATTGCACCGCCTATACCATCAGTTTTCCCGGATGAGGGCAGAATGGCTCGATAATGAGGCGGCGCAGAGCGGTTTGCATGGCTTACATTATTCTGCAGGTGCGGGCGCCGCGGATCTGCGGTTGCGCACCATGGTTTTCAGTTTTCTCAACAATTCGGCCTCCGTCAGCACAACGAATACACCGTAGATTGTGCCGCCGATCAAACCACCAATCAATACCTGCAATACTGGATTGGGGACCAGATACCCATAAAAATGCAGAAGGGCGCGAACCATGCCGGCCATGACCAGGGCGGTGACCATCGGCCGTGTGGAAATAAACATGCCCTTGAGGAACGGCATCTGGTCAGCGCGGAACACCACCCAGGAATAGCCGAAGAGCACGACGACATTGACAACGCACAGCGCCACCATGGCATCGACCAGGTTTCCGAAGGCTGCGGCAACCGCGACGGCAACGGTGGTGACGATTGCCCGGATGACGGCCCACCAGAACAGCGTACCGCCGTGTCCAACGCCTTTAAGATAAGGGATAAACGTACTGCACGGCGTGAGAATGCCCTTAGACAAGGCAAGCAGACCGAGAACCGGCCAGGCCCAGGCCCATTGCGGTCCAAACAACACCAGCATGGCCGGCTCGGCCAATGCCCACATGCCGAACATCATCGGCGCCAGCAGCACGGTCGTCACCTGAGTGCTCAACATCAGCGCCTGAGAGCGGCGATCCCGGTCATGCATCATGGTGCTGAAGGCGGGAAACAGCACGCCCATGACAGCGGACAGGACGACCTGGTTGGGAATGCTGGAAAACCGGTTGGCGGCGGAATAAGCGCCGGCATCCGACAGGCCGAGATAGCGGGAAATCACCACCATGGGAGATTGGAAGGTGATGAAATTGGCGATTTCCGAGCCCATCATTCCGAGGCTGAAGCGCCCCAGCGCCAGGATGCGGCGCGGCTTGAAGGCAAAGCCCGGGACATAACCGGATACATAATAGAGCCCGCAAAGCCGGATGATGGAGGAGGAAAACAATTGCGCCACCAGCGCCATCACCCCATAACCCATCAAGGCCATGCCGACCGCAATCAGTGCGCCAGCTGATTCGGAAATCATGCTCCACAGCGCGTCCTGGCTGAACTGCATTCGCCGGGCCAGGAGAGCATAGGCAACGTCTCCGGTGAGTTGCAGCGGAATAAGCACCGCCATGATGCGCACCAGCGGCGCGGCCTCGACCGCTCCCAGCATGGCAGAAATCGGTTCGGCAAACACGTAAAGGAGGGTTGCCATCAGGCAGGAAATGATCAAATTCGCCCAGAAAACAGAATGGATCGTCTCCGGCTCTTCCTTTTCCTGGATGACCAAAGCTGCACCGAAACCTGCACCGCCGATCATCGCCAGAAATTGCACCACGGTTAACGCAACGGCGACAGCACCGAATTGATCAGGGGTGAGAATGCGCGCCAGGATCGGGACCGTGACAAATTTAAGCCCGAAAGTGCCTGTCTTGGAAAGGACGCTCCAGCCGACATTCCGGGTTACGGATTTCGCATTGACGGTTGGCGGCATGGGCAAACATCCTTGGGTCTGGGGGCGAAAGAGCGGTTACAGGTCGAAAGGCTTGTGGGAAAGCGCCAAAATTGTATGGTTATGGAGCGTTTTTGCTTTCAGGGTGGCAAACAACACAAGCGCTATGGCGAACCTGATTGCATCATGGAATATGGTGCAAAGCACCATAGTCTGATAGCGCAAGGGTACATAACAGGCAACTGAACCTCTTTCTTGAGAAACGACAGGGCAAAAAGATGGCGAAGCTGACGGTGATTATTCCCTTCTATCAGAAGGAAGCCGGAATTTTAAGACGGGCGCTGGGCTCGATTTTTTCCCAGACATTCCAGGACTTCGACATTATTGTGGTCGATGACCAGTCACCCTATTCCATCGATTTGGAATTGCAGTCGCTGGAGCCGGCACATCGTGCCCGTATTCGGGTTATCAAGCAGGAGAACGGTGGTCCGGGCGGTGCCCGCAATACCGGGCTCGACGCAATTGCCGCCGATTGCGATTTCGCCGCCTTCCTGGATTCCGACGATGAATGGGCGCCGGATCACCTGAAAAATGCCTATGAGGCCATGACCCAATTCGGTGCGGATTGCTATTGGGCATCGATCCACGGCGGAGATGATTTCTACTATCATTTCAGTGTTGCCGAGCTGAAGAAGACCGAAAAAACCGTGCAGCTTCAGGAGACGCCACTGGTGCTCGAACTGCCGGAAATGCCAGTGGTGATGCTGAAGAACTGGAGTTTCCTGCATCTGTCCTGCATGGTGATTGGTCGCCCGCTGTTTGAGAAAATCCGGTTTGAAGCCGAGCTTCGGCTGGCGGCTGAAGATGTACTGTTCTTCTGTGATTGTGTGCTGGCGGCCAAGCGCGTCATTCTGTGCGATGCCGCTGGAGCCGAGCGCGGTGAAGGAATCAATATTTTCCACAGTATTGATTCAAGTTCTCCCGCCTTTCTGCAGCAGCAGTTGAATACCTGGGTGGCGCTCGACACGCTTGAACGTCGATTTTCCAATAAACCTGAAGCCTTGAGCTTTATTCAGCACTATAAGCAGACAGCTCGTAAAAATGCCCTCTGGGGTCAGATGGGCATGGTAAAACGCCGTAAGCTACCGCAGTTCGGCGTGCTATTGCGATGGATGAGACGGGATCCTGCCATCGTCCAAAGTGCTTTGGCCCTTGCGGTTGGTAAATTTTCCCGCTGATATAAAAGTATCTTGAAATGCAGTGATCATGCATTCTCATCGGGCGTCTGCCTCGCCCCGTAAAGGAACATTCATGCAGCCTTACTATTGGGAATCCGCCCATGGAAACTTTGGTGACGACCTTAACCTCTGGTTATGGGATTTTCTCATGCCAGGTTTTCGGGATGTGCATCCGGAAACGTTGCTTGTCGGCGTCGGAACTGTTCTCAATCGCGCTCTTTTGCCGGAAGGCCAGCATAAGCTGGTGATCGGCAGCGGTTTTGGTTATGGAAGCCTGCCGGATATGAGCCGACCGGAAGAATGGGATATAAGGTCCGTGCGCGGTCCTTTGACTGCCAAGGCGCTTGGTCTGCCGCCGGAAAAAGGTGTCATCGATCCGGCTGTGATGCTGGCGGAAATGCCTGAATTCCAAAAGCTGCCAAAACTATACAAAAAGAGTTTCGTTCCTCACTGGGAATCGGCGGTAGCGGGCGTTTGGGCATCAATTGTGCCCAAAGTGGGTCTCACCTATATCGACCCCTGCGGCGAGGCAAAGGCGGTTATTCGTCAGATTCTGCAATCCGAGGTGATTATAGCCGAATCAATGCATGGCGCGATCATTGCCGATGCTCTACGCGTTCCATGGGTCGCGGTCAGCACCTCAGCTTCCATCAATAGTTTCAAGTGGAACGATTGGGCTTCTACTCTTGGTGTGACTTACAAACCCCTGCGCGTCCCACTGTCCAGCCGAGCTGAAGCCCAGATAAAGGGCGAAAGCTTTTGGGGGGTGAGCTTTAAAAACCACCAGCCAGCCCCAGAAAATCCGAATGATCTGGCTGTAGATGCAGCGGTTCTGGAACAAGCACGCGGTCCGAAGCAAACCGGATTGCGCACCGTCGTCAAACAGATCCTGGCAGGGCCAGCCATGCTTAATCTATGGAAGGCAAGTCAAGCAGAACCGCAACTGAGCCGAGATTCAGTTTTGGATGAGCGTAAAGCCCGCTTCCTGGAGGTTATTGACGGCGTCCGTCGTGATTATGGGATCGGCGCGGCTTCCTGATCCGACCTGCAGCATAATTCAAGTGTTACAGCGCTGTGCGTTTTATCAAACGCACAGCGCTGGAGGTGCCGGTTGTCTCTGTTAAATACTATTGGACAATTCTTTAAGTCGGAATCGGTTTAAAGAATTATGCAACAAATATAAGGAGCTACAGCGAACCTTTGTGCGCCATATGTCGTGCACGGCGCTGTAGAGCATCGTGCAGACAATCAGAATCAGCACGATGCTTCCAGTTTTTGTTTACAGACAGGATTTATCCGAAAACCGGTTCTTAACTTTCGGTCCGATCCTCTATCGCTGGTCGGCATCCGCGATGGCAGGCAAGAGATAGCGCAGAGGCCCCGAGGACTGGGCAGATTGAGGGCGTTGGCTACTGCCAATCAGCGCATCTTTCTTATCGGCTGCAATCCCGCCGATGATGGCCGGTATGGCAACAGGATGGGTCGCCGCATAGGAGATGGCGGACAATGCACCTTGATTATTCTTTAAATCGAGGAAATGTCGCAGCTCATAGCGGTCGCGGATGTGCTTTTCATGCTGGAGCAGCAATGATCTCTGCTCCTGCGTCAGGTCTGGATTGGCGAGGATGGAGCGGTCAGCTTCGTAAAGCCGCTTTAGATCTTCGGTTCTATGCTTGCCGCTGAGCGAATCAGGACGGACAACAGCACCATAACCGCAACTATGAATGATCTTGTAGCGGGCACCAGCGACAAGCGCACGTGCATAAAGATCATAATCTTCGCCGAGGCGAAGCCTTTCGTTATATCGCAAGCCATGGCGATCCAGAAAGTCGCGCCGCATGACTGGCTTGAGGAAGCCGATTTCCCCGCGTTGCGCGCCTCTCTGGGAAATATTTCCAGCAATGAAATCCTCAAGCACCAAAAGGCGCGCCTGACGCCGGAAACGTTTGACCTCGGTACTGACCTGGGAAACGCATTCCTCTTTCACAAAGACGATATTGTCGGCGATGAAATCCCAATGGTCTTCAGCCATCATCTGAGTGAAGCGCCCTGGCAGGAAAAAATCATCTGCATCGAGAATAGATAGCAAAGGTGCCGTCGATGCTTCAATAGCACAGTTGCGTGCGGCGGCTGGGCCGCGATTATGGTCGAAGCGGATAATTTTCAAGCGACCGCTGTTGTCGTCGGCGGAAAAAGCTTCTGCGCCGGTGCCATCCACCGATCCATCATCGACGACAACAACTTCCCGCGTTTCGGCTTCCGCCAAGGCAGAACGCACCGCCCGCGCCACAGTGGCGCCAGCGTTTTTAGCGGCAATAATAACGCATACGGTGGAATTCATCATCATTACGGTCCCCCGTATTCTAATCTGACGCGCAGGTAGCGCGTTTCTGATAAGAACAGATGACGAAGCAAAATTTCCCCTACATTACGGCAGGAACCGGAAAGGCAGTGGATGTCTCCCGGGGTTCTAATCGCCTTGCTCCAAATCAACCGTTTTCCAAGCCAAACGCGGCTTTCAAACACAAATGCTTGGCGAAGTGAGCCGTGTCAACGGCTTTCGCGCAATCTTTGCCAATTGATTTTGGCTGAAACGCGGCCGGGCGAAAAGAAGGCCGGTTAGTTGTTGCGCAATGCGGTCTGACCGGTCTTGCCAAGTGCGCGGATTGCGCCATTGCTGGCTGTCGCGTCGCTGGTCCCGGTCGCCTGTGTGCGGCGCTTTGATTCTTGAAAAACAAGATAAGCAACACAACAGAAGTAACCAACCTGCAAAAGAATGGCGGCTAAAACTGTTTTAATGAGCGTGCCAGCAAGCGAGCCTGACAGGAAATAAGTCGCAACTGCAAACACCAGCAGTGCACCAATCATGCTAAAGAAGACCTTAGGCGCATGCATAATTTAGAGCCTCCCCCCGGTACATTGATCTTGAGATCATAGCCATTGCCTTCTCCTCAGAGGCATAATGAATATAGGCACCTTGCCTCATTCTTTCAATCTTCATGTTTGTACGGCCCTTTGGCTGCGATCTTGGCACGACAATAGAGCAAATGGCTTGCAGGACCGTTACAAAAATCAGTCAATTTTTCTCGCGGCTTTAGGGAATTACTAACTATTTCCTTGGCTTGCGATAGGGCGTCAATGAAGGTCATTGCGTCTTTGAATAGGGACGACCTTGGCTTGGGGGAGGTGGCGATCGAGCCGAAAACCTATATTTCGCCTTTCTGAATTCATTAAATCTTTACCTAATTCGATCACGAATTGTTTCAATATTAGGATATCGTTTTAAACCTATATGCGTCGCACCATAATGATGCAATGCAATATCCATGTCGGAGGACATCAACCTGAGCCGCTTTCCTCCATTTCACATGACGAATTTATGAAATTTCATTGAGTTCCCATATATATTAAAAGTAATAAACATTCCATTTGCGGGAAGGTTAAAGGATTTTCATTGCAAAATATCCAAAATTGGAAACCTAAGTGTCACAATGGGACGTTAAATACTTAAATTGTAGTGTGAAAGAGACACATATTTTAATCGCTATCATTCCATCCTCTGGAAGGTTTTCTGCAAAGGCTATTGCGAAGGACAAATTATCACCACACACTAGGGATCAATGACCACGGACGCGTCCCGCCGGGACCCGACCAATCGCCCACGTAAATGGAGTTACCTCTATGAAGTCCGCGACAAGATCGGCCAGTTCGCCGTTTTTTACGACCGCCGCATCCGGTACCCAACCGGTTGGTGGTCTTGCCAAGAGAGGGTTTGATATTTTCATCGCCACGATGGCGCTGATTATCTTCAGCCCGATGTTCTTGATGATTGCAGCCATGGTGAAATTTACCGATGGCGGCAGTGTATTTTACGGCCATCGCCGTATCGGACATAACGGCCAGCAATTTCATTGCATGAAGTTTCGCACCATGGTGCAGAATGGCGACAAGGTTTTGCAGGATTACCTGCGGGCCAATCCGGAAGCTTATGAAGAATGGCGTGCCACCCGTAAGCTGCAAAACGATCCCCGTGTGACGGCGATCGGTTCCGTGCTGCGTAAGCTCAGCCTGGACGAGCTTCCGCAGCTCTTCAATATCATTAAGGGTGAGATGAGCATCGTCGGACCCCGGCCTGTCGTCGAAGATGAGCTGGAAATGTACGATAGTGCTGCAGCTTTTTATCTGCAAACCCGCCCTGGCCTGACTGGTCTCTGGCAGGTGAGCGGCCGCAACGATGTTTCCTACGAAACGCGGGTGGCTATGGACACGCAATATGTTAAGACATGGTCGCTGGCCAGGGATGTACTCATCATGGTCCGCACGGTTCCGGCAGTGTGCCTGTCTCGCGGCAGCTACTAAAAAAAGAATGTCATAAGGGCGGAGCCGATCGGGCTGCTGCCCGAAATGACGTTTAGACGTGCCGACTTTTTATAGAATACGCATAGGATCTGCCATGAAGGCTTACGGATTTGCTGGAGGATTTCGGTCATCCAAGCGCATTACGACCTTGAACGTTGCAGCACTCACGCTTTGCCTGTCCTTGGCTGTGCCGGGATTGACATTGGCAGATGACTACCGTTTGGGCGTAATGGACAAGGTCCGCGTTCGGGTGGCGGAATGGCAGACGGCCGAGGGTGCCGTACGGGACTGGGCCGCCGTCAGTGGCGACTATTCCGTCGGTGCTGCGGGTCAGGTGTCTCTGCCGTTCATCGGCGAATTGCCGGCCTCCGGCAAAACCACAGCCGAGGTTGCCGACGAGATCGGCAAAAAGATGCAGCAATTGTTCGGTCTCAGTGATCGGCCGTCCGCATCGGTTGAAATTTCCGAATATCGCCCGGTCTACATGGCTGGCGCGATTCAGTCGCCGGGCGAATATCCCTATGCACCGGGTATGACGGTTTTGAAGGCCCTGAGCGTGGCGGGCGGCTTGAAGCGCGCCGATGCTGGCCAGCGTTTTGCGCGTGATTTCCTTCAGGCACAGGGCGATGGCGCCGTTTTGGTCTCCCAACGCAACCGTTTGCTGGTTCGTCGTGTGCGCGTTCTTGCGGAAATGAATGAAAAACAGACGATCGAAATTCCTGAGGAACTGAAATCCATTCCCGACATCAACCAGTTGGTTGAGTCGGAAGCGGCCTTGATGAATTCCCAGACCGCCAAGCTCAAGGTTCAGTTGTCGTCGCTCGCTGACCTAAAGACCTTGCTTGCGGCTGAAATCGAGGCGCTCGGTAAGAAGTCCGAGACCCAGACCCGTCAGTTGACGATGGTTCAGGAAGATCGCGATAAGGTCAATAGCTTGAGCGAGCAGGGATTGGCGCTGAGTTCGCGTCGTTTGGCGGTCGAGCAGCAGGTGTCAGATTTGCAGTCGGCGCTTCTGGATATCGATACCAACACGCTGAAGGCCAAGCAGGACCTGAACAAGGCCCAGCAGGACGAAACCACGACCCGCAACGACTGGGATGCCCAGCTTGCCCAGGAATTGCAGGATACCGAAGCGGAGCTGGACCAGATCGCGTTGAAGCTTTCCACTAGCCGTGGCCTGATGGCCGAATCCCTGCTGCAATCTTCGGAAAGCGCCAGTGCCAAGAATGCTGATGGTGAAGCCAATGTCGCTTATTCCATCGTCCGCGAAAAGGATGGGAAGCCCACTGAAATCGCTGTTGACGAGAATACCTCAGTAGCGCCCGGCGATGTGATCAAGGTTACGGTAAAGCTGTCTCAGCCAGCCATGCGGTAACGGTCGATGCGGATCGCCAAATCGCATTTGATCGACCCGGAACGCAATGGTCTCTACGCCATCACAGCGATTGCGCTTTCCTACTTCGTTTTTGCCTATTCTGCCCGTTTCGGGCAGATTTCCATTCTGGCCTATTACGGGGTCTGGCTGCCGCTGATTGCTGTGAATTATCGGCGCGTGCTCGGTAACTACGGCCTTTATCTTCCGATCTTTGCCTTCAGCATTCTGACGATCCTGTCGATCTTCTGGTCGGCGGCGCCACCGGTGACGGTCAGGGCCTCGCTGCAATATTTCTCGCATATCGTCTGTGCGTTGATTGCCATGCGTGTGGTGGGCATAAGGTCCTTTTTGAGGGGATCAATGATCGGCACCGGTATCGTGCTGGTCTATTCGCTGCTGTTCGGTTCCTATTTTCTGGATCCCCTGGACGGTTCCTTCAGCTTTGTGGGTGCCTTCTCGTCAAAGAACCAGCTGGGCTTTTATGCCTCGCTCGGCGTGTATTTTTCTTTCGCCGCGATCATTATCCTGAAAGAACGCAGCATATGGATGCTGCCGCCCGCTGGGCTGGCTTTGCTATCGGCCTATTGTCTGTTTGCATCGGAGTCGGCCACATCGGTCATTACCGTCATGGCGGTGGTCGGGGCGTCCCTGGTGTTGAGAGCGGTCATTCTCCTATCGCCGCGCCATCGTATTGTGCTGGTTGTGGCTGGCGTCGTGCTTGGCGGGCTCGGGGCGGCGGCGTTCGTCTATGCTGGTGGCGTCGATTTGATCCTGGGAGCATTCGGAAAGGATTCGACCCTGACCGGGCGAACCTATCTTTGGCAGCAGGGCATAGCGGCAGCCTGGGCGAATCCGATTTTTGGCGTCGGTTACCAGGCCTATTGGGTCCAGGGCTTTTCCGAGGCGGAGCGGCTATGGGATGAGTTTTATATTCCGACCCGGGCCGGGTTTCATTTCCACAATACGTTCATCGAAACCGCTGTTGAGACCGGGATTATCGGCCTCGTTCTGCTGGTTGGAATGTTGGTCTTCGCATTGATCGGCAATCTCAAACGTCTGCTCGTTAATGCCCGAGATCCAGAGGCCGGTGTGCTGTTCGGTCTCGCCATGCTGCTGGTCGAGCGGGCCTTCGTGGAAATCGATATTATCTTCGCTTATCAGATCGGCTCCTTCCTGCTTTATTTCATGCTGGGCAAACTCGTTCAGCGCCGCGCCGTCCCGGTGACACGCTCAAGTGTCGTGCGTTATTATGGTGATGGGACATCGAGCGCCCGCAACCTTTAAAAAACAAGGGCGCTGTAGCCGTTGTAAAAGAAGCGCTACTGCATCATATATGTGTGAGGGTCTGCTTTGCTTGCAGGGTGCTGCCTTTGCCCCTGCTTTCGTTGGCTGGCGTTGAATTTAGATAAGGTGCTGTGTGTTTAGCCAAGCACGAAAGGCGCCATAGAACTTTAAAGATGCTGTACAATGTTTCCTAAATCAGGCTCGATTTAAGGAAACGTGCAGTCACCGTCATAATCGACAGTCGATTTCCTGACCGTATCCCTTTGCTCAAGCCCGTTCATTCGAAGGATTAAGCCATGATTCGCTTCACCACCATTACCGATGATGCCGCACCGGCAAAAACGCCAGCCGTCAAGGCGGTTTCCAATGAGACTGCGCCTGAGCAGCAGCCTGAGCCGGCAAAAACCGAAAAGCGCCAGAAGCGCAGCAAGCCGGCAGATGGCGGTGAAAGACTGCTGTGATGATTGGATGGGTCTACTGAACGACGATTGCGACGGTTTGCTCCCTTCGGGAGCCCGGTGATCTCTTCATGTTTCTGAAATATGCGAGCGAGAATAATGCGATGGCTTTAACCTTCCCCAATAGTAGCCGCAGTTTCGATGAGAAGGGTCACCGCATCCGGTTTCTCGGTTACGACGGCATGTTTGAAATTCGGTTTTTCGTGGAACTCGATGCGATATCCAAGGCGATGGCCAAGGTTATCGTCGGGGAACACGACTTCCTCGCCGCATTTGACAATCTACGCGGGTCTATTCTGGATGTTGCAAGAAAAGCCTATGGGAAAAAAGGCGGCAACAACATGTATCTTTTGACCGCAGCGGATTTCCGTTGACTGTAGAACCGCAGGATCTGCCACGTTTACACTGAACCGGACGAATTTGGGGAAACCAGGGTCCATTTCTCCCCGACAACCTCTCAGCAAAGGGATTTTATATTGACTGATCAAGATGAGGATCTGGTTGAACGCCGCGCTGTTCGCGCCCAGGAAAAACTGGTGAAGCAGCAGGAGGGGCAGCAGGCGATGGATGAACATCTCGCTGCCCTCGAGCGGCAGAAGGAAAAGACCTTGCGGCTGCGCGAATTGAGACATGCCCTGGAAGCAGAGAAAATCCGCGCTGCCGCCAAGACAAAGCCCACAACCAAACGCGCTGGTCAGCTGTAAACGGCTTTGGACGGAGAGGCTGCATTGCGTCTTTCATCCATCGCCCGAGAGCTGTCGTATCAGGTGGTCGCAGCTGAGGCGAAATTTACGTCCAGGAACTGCTTGCTGATCGATAGATCGAGTTGGGTGAGATTATGCCCCGATGGCAGGGTGTCGTGGCTGACCGTATGACCCACAGCTTGAAGTGAGCCGACCAATCGTTCTGCATTGTCAGCGGGAATGATTGGATCCATCGCTCCAGATAGCACGAGAACTGGTACGCCAGCGCCACTGTCATGCTCTACTGGCGGGGATTGAAGCGGTGCCATGGCCCGCAACAGCACCGCACCGGCCAAGGTCTGGCGATGCAGCAACAGCAGAGCGGCGGCAATATTGGCGCCATTGGAAAATCCGACGGCAACAGGGGCCGCCAGGTTATGAGCCGCACGGGCCTCCTTTATGAAGCCGGCCAGATCCGCTGCCCGCACCCGCAGGTCATCTTCATCGAACACACCTTCCGCCAACCGTCTGAAGAAGCGTGGCATGCCGTGTTCCAGCACTTGCCCACGGGGGGATAGCAGAGCCGCACCCGGTGAAATGGCAGCGCCGAGCGACAAGAGATCATGTTCGTTGCCGCCTGTTCCATGCAGTAAAAGCAAGGGCGCAAGGTTTGGCACCGTCGCCGGAACGAACTGATGGATAAACGACGAGCTGGGGGAATGGGTCATGTCGGATTTCTCCTATGCGGCCCCGATGTGAGGCGCGAGATGTGCAGCAGACGTAAAGTGTTGCAGCATGCGAGTGCTTGATAAAATGCACGATCGTGTGTCGGCGGCGTGTTTTGGTAACGCGCCGCATTTTTGAGCGTTTGGACGTCAGCATCTCCCAGAAAACTGGAATCGGTACGATGCTGTCGTTTCTGTTGTCGCATCGGATTTTCCGAAAACCGGATTTCACCTCTGCCTGACGAACTCTAGTCCTGCTGAGCGACGCTGAGATCGCCGAGATCGGGTAGCATCCCCTCAATCTTGGCCCGGAAACCTTCCAGGCCCTTCGGCAGCTTCAGTGCCTGACCCAGAGTTTCCGCGGGTTCATCGACGGCAAAGCCTGGGTCGAGCGTGGCGATTTCGAACAACACGCCGCCCGGAGAGCGGAAATAGATCGAGCGGAAATAGTCCCGGTCTTTCTGTTCCGTTGTCTGCAAGCCGTGATTCTTGCGCAGTTTTTCAGCCATTTCCGCCTGTTCGGCATCGTCCTTTGCTCTGAAGGCAACGTGATGGACCGAGCCGGCACCTGGCCGGGCGGGCAAAAATTCACCGGCAGCGCGCAGATCCACCACCCCACCGATCTCCGTGCCAGGCACATGATACCGGGTGACATACCCTTCCTTGCCCTGCTGTTCAAAGCCGAACACATCGGTCAGGACAGCAGCGGTTGCGTCGATCTTGTCCAGCAGCAGCGTCACCCCGTGAAATCCCCGCAGCGCGTGCTCGGCGGGAATGCCCGGTGCAGCCCAGGCGGCTTCGTGGTCGATGTCTTCAACGCCGACCAGGGCAAGTCGCATCCCATCCGGGTCCTTGAACGGCAGAACTGTCTGGCCAAAGCGCTGTTCGATCTTTTCATGCACGACGCCCTGTTCGATGAACCGATGCGCCCAGAAGCCCAGGGAGGATTTCGGGACCCGGTAACCGGTTTCCTGGGTTTCACCGATGCCGAGGCGGCCCGGTGCGGCATGTTCCCAGGGGAAGAAGGTCATGATCGTACCGGGATTGCCGGCCTCATCGCCGAAATAGAAGTGATAGGTGCCGGGATCGTCGAAATTGACAGTCTTCTTGACAAAGCGCTGGCCGAGAACCCGCGTGTAGAAATCGAGATTGCGGCGCGCTGGGCCAGCAATTGCTGTGACGTGATGAATGCCATGTGCCATGTGAACTCTCCTTTGCTTGGTCAGCATTGAGGACGCCGTGCGGTTTGAATTGCCGCTAATCGGGTTCTCTGGTCCGTGAAAGCAGGTGCAGGATTGGACTTCGGTTCCCGATGTCGGCAATGATGCGGCGCTTTCGATGACCAAGAGATAGGCGCTTGCCGTTCGGATTGCAGCTGGTTTTGCTTGCATTCATGCAAACTTGACTTTGCGCAGTAAGAAACCAGAATGCATTTTGGAAATATACGTGGAGGCTTATGATGCGGGCAGCAAAATCCTTGGCCTGGGACGATCTGCGGCTCGTCAAGGCAATAGCGCAGGCCCAGGGGATGGCCGGGGCAGCCGCGGCACTGGGGATTGACCATTCCACCGTGTTCCGCAGGCTGGGCGCCCTGGAAGAGGCACTGGGTGTGCCGCTGTTTGAGCGCAGGCGCTCCGGCTACGCACTGACGCCGACCGGGGAAGAAGCCGTGCGCACTGCCGAGCGGATCGAGGCGGAGGTCGCGCAGCTGGAACGCCGCCTGCAAGGCCGGGAGATTGCGCCGGCCGGTGAAATCCGGGTGACGACGGCCGACAGTCTGCTGGTCTATTTGCTGACGCCCTTGTTTGCCCGGTTCCAGCAGGCCTATCCTGATATTCAGCTGGATGTGGTGATCGGCAATAATGCTTTGAACCTTTCGCGGCGGGATGCAGATATTGCCATTCGTGCAACAGACAATCCGCCGGACATGCTTGTCGGACGCCGCATCGGCCTGATCGCCTGGGCGCTTTATGGTCGCGGACAGGATTTTGCCGCTGCATCCAGTCCGTCGCCGGAAGAACTCGACGCCGCACACTGGGTTTGCCTAGGCGAAGACATGGCGGGGTTGAAAGTGGTCAAGGCGGCCAGGCAACAGCTGGCGTCAAAACAGCTGCGCTACCGCGCCAATTCGGTGCTGGCATTGGCCGATGCGGTGGAGGCGGGCATCGGCATCGGCCATATTCCCTGTTTCATCGGCGACGTACGCCCCGCCCTGGTTCGGCTTTCGCCGACCATTCCTGATTATTCCGCCAGCCTTTGGCTGCTGACTCATCAGGACCTGCGCCATTCGCCCCGCATTCGTGTGTTTATGGATTTTATTGCCGCGCAGTTGATCCCGCTGCGACCGCTGATCGAAGGGGTATCGCCTGGCCGTTCCGAGGCCCTCCAGCAGCCTTGATCTTGCTGAGGTCGTCTTCTGGGTGTCGAGGTTCCCCACTCGGGATCAAGATCAGGTCCGGGAAAGTTCACCTTGCTATGCGGTCTGCGTCTTTACGGAACAATCTTTGCCGTGCTTTTCCTGTTGAAAGTCGGCGGGTGAGAATTCGTTAAGATTGTTTGAATAGTGTCAGCGTAGAGAGGGTATCTTGAAACGACCGTAGAAGGTCGCTAGTAGTTTGTTGCGCCCACCGTCTGCGATGGCAGTCGCACTGTGGAAGCGCCAAGGAGTTGTGCGAGTGGAGAGTTACCCGTTGAAAAAGGTTGTCGCAGTTTTTGTTACTGCGGGTCTTGCTGCATGCGATACTCTACCGGCGTCAGGGCCGCTTTCCTCGCAGATCGAGAGCCAGGCAGGTAAGTCAAGGCAGGAGCTAAACAGGCCCAATGCATCGGTTTTCGATGTTGTGGATGTCGATCAGCGGACTGCCCGTACGGTTTCCGGTTTTTCCAATTCGATGTTCAGCCGCCGTTTCGGTATTGGCGGACGGGCTGGCCGGGTGGTGATCGGGATTGGCGATCAGTTGAAGATCAGCATTTTCGAAGCCGGATCGGACGGGCTGTTTTCAACGAGCCAGTCCAAGCAGACGACCATCGATGTGGTGATCCAGCCAGATGGAACCGGCACCATTCCCTATGTCGGACAGATTGTCCTGGCCGGAAAAACCCAGGAAGAAGCGCGCAAGGCTATCCTGGCCAAGCTGGTCAATAAGGCCGTGGAGCCTGATGTCCTTGTCACGGCAGCAGGCACCGCTTCGCGTTCCGTCACGGTTTCCGGCTCCGTCGGCAAGCCTTCGAATGTGGAGCTGACCCTGGCCGGAGACAAGCTCACCGAGGTGATCGCACGGGCTGGCGGGGCTTCCAGCGAACCCTACGAATCCTATGTAACTCTGGTACGCGGCACCAAATCGGCCAGCGTGCTGTTGAAGTCGCTGATCGAAAATCCGCGTGAAAACATTTATGTCGAGCCGCGCGACCAGATCTATGTCACCCACGATCCGCGTACCTTCACCATTCTGGGTGAAGTCCAGAAGAATGGCCGTGTACCCTTCGGCGCCAATGATCTGAACCTCCTTGAAGCCATCGCGCTTGGCGGCGGCGGTTCCGACAGCCAGGTGGATGCGGAAGGCTATTTCGTGTTCCGCTACGAGGAGCCGGAAATCGTCATGGATATTCTGGGTGCCAAGCGGTTCCACGAATTGCAGTCCAAGGGCATGGTGGCGAGCAAGGATGGCCGATACCCGATCGTCTACCGGTTCAACATGCGTTCACCCGATAGCCTGATTGTTGGCCAGAATTTCCCGATCAAGAGTCGCGATGTCATCTATGCGTCGCGTCATCCGACGGTCGATTTCATGAAGTTCATGCAATTGATCGCAACCCCTGTTGGTACGGCCTCCGGCGTTCGCAGTTTGACGGATTGATTTTGAGGGGAGTTATATCAGGAGTCATTGAAAATGACGCCTGATATTCCCCGTCAAAACAAGTCAAGTGCATGATGTTGCTCATAATCTATAGGGTTGCTCGTGGTGAGCTTTTTCGGATAACAGATCATCCTCCGGCGGCGGTTTCCTGCGTGTCACACCGGTGGTCGATGGCTGTTTTGCCGGTGCTTTCGGTCGCCGCCGGGATTTTGTCGGTCCATACCTCGTGCACATAATATCGACCGTGGCTGCGACATTGGCCTCCATGTCCCCTTCGCTCGGAATGCCGGCTACACCAAGCAGCACAGGTTCATAAAGACCGGCCTCGCACAGCGCCTTGAATTCCCGTGCGGCCTGCGCGCTATCGGGTGGGACAAGTTTACCTGATATTTTCATCGTCTCGAAAATCTGTATGAAGCGGTCCAGCACCCGGCGCGGACCGATGTCGAAGTAAATCGCGCTGAGATCGGTGGCCCTGCCTGCTTCCGATACCACCAGACGGGTGATTGCGATGATCTTGGGGCGTAGCAGCAGCCTCAGGTAGTTCATTCCGAGCGCTTTCAGCGTATTTGCGGCGTCCTGCTCCTTGTCGATGACATCCATCAACGGTGCAAAGGCATCTTCGCCTGCCTGAACGACAAAAGCGGCAAACAGATCCGCCTTGCTGGGGAAATAGCCGTAGAGCGTTCCCTTGGATCCGCCGACTTCTGCCGCCACCGCCGCCATCGATACCTGGGCATAGCCGTGGCGAAGAAACATCGACCCGGCGATGTCGACAATGGCCTGGCGCTTGGCCTGGGTTCTGACACGCATGGCGCCTCCTGAAATCGTACTGGGATGTACGTTTATAACTTGACGTCTGTCACATGGCTGTATATGTACAATATCGTACGGTTATGAAAGGTCAATCCGATGACAGTCCCATTTCCAAATAAGCCTGAATTTACTGGATCGCTCTACAAGCCGGCCCGTTTTGAAGGCCAGGTTTATGATCTCGAAGTGGAGGGCAAGGTGCCCGAGGAGATCGACGGCACGTTCTTTCAGGTTGCTCCCGATCCGCAATATCCCCCTATGCTTGGTGAGGACATTTTCTTCAATGGCGATGGCGCCGTCAGCGCCTTCCGGTTCAAGAACGGCCATGTGGATTTTCAGCGTCGTTACGTGATGACCGAGCGATTGAAGGCCCAGCGCGACGCCCGCGCCTCCTTGCACGGGATCTATCGCAATCCCTTTACCAATGATCCGAGCGTCAAGGATATTTCCAACTCCACCGCCAATACCAATGTCGTTGTTCACAATGGCAAGCTGCTGGCGCTGAAGGAGGATAGCCCACCTTATGCCCTCGATCCGATCACGCTTGAAACCATCGGTCTTTATGATTTCGATGGTCAGTTGACCAGCGCGACCTTCACGGCCCATCCGAAATTCGACCCAGAAACCGGCGATCTGCTGTGTTTCGGCTACGAGGCCAAAGGTGAGGCCACCCCCGACATCGTCTATTACGAGATCGACAAGCATGGCCGGATGAAGCGTGAAGTGTGGATCACCGCACCTTATGCCGCAATGATCCATGATTTCGCGGTCACGGAGCATTTCGTGATTTTCCCGTTGATGCCGTTGACGGCGGATCTGGAGCGGATGAAGCAGGGCGGCAAGCACTTCCAGTGGCAGCCGGGTCTGGATCAGCTCTTCGGCATTCTGCGCCGGGATGGCGACGGACGTGATGTTCGTTGGTTCAAGGCGCCCAACGGCTTCCAGGGCCATACGCTGAACGCCTTCGATGATGGCGGCAGGATCTTTGTCGATATGCCCGTCACATCAGGCAACATCTTCTATTTCTTCCCGCAATCGGACGGCACGGTGCCGCCGCCGGAAACCCTGTCTTCGCAGATGATGCGCTGGACCTTCGACATGCGGTCGAACGGCAACAATATCGAAGTGAAGCCGCTCACCAGTTTCGCTTGTGAGTTTCCCCGCAGCGACGACCGCTATTGTGGCCGGCAATATCGCCATGGCTTTGTGATCGCCATGGATCCGACCAAGCCTTTTGACGAAGCCCGGATCGGTCCGCGTCCGTTTCAGTTCTTCAATCAACTGGCGCATCTGGATATTGCAACCGGAAAGACCCAGCTCTGGTTTGCCGATGACCAGTCCTGTTTCCAGGAGCCGGTCTTCGTGCCGCGCCGGCCGGATTCGCCTGAAGGCGATGGCTATGTGATCGGTCTGGTTAATCGGTTGGCGGAGCGCGCTACGGATCTTCTCGTGCTGGATGCGCAACATCTGTCTGACGGTCCGATTGCGACCATCAAGTTGCCGATGCGTCTGCGCATGTCGTTGCACGGCAATTGGGTGCCGGGCGATCAGCTGAAGGCGGGTTGACATAGCCTGAAGGACGGCATTGGGCTGGAAACCGGGAACGATTTTCAGCCCAATGCGATAAAACCAAGACTTAGATCATCGGGCCGATCCCGATTTTCTGCACCGTTTTCTACAGTGGCATGCATTTTGTCAAGTGCATGTAAGTTACTGTAATAGTTCAAATTTTCGACATAATTTCGCATTGGATCGAGTTCAATCTAAGGAATTATGCGGTAAGGATATGGGATATTCGAAAGAGTATACGAATTGTCATATTTCATGACTTTCCGACTAGACATCAATCCGATACCGGACCCCGTTGCCGCCCTTGAAGAGAACCGACCGCATGTCTCCAGCAACAAAAAACACCACACGTGGCGATGTGAACCGGTGGCGGCGTCGATTTGTTTTCTTAAAAGGCCCCAGCGTCAGCTTTGCCTTGCGCACCACCATTGCCGCTATTCTTGCCATGGCATTGGCCACATTGCTGCAAATTCACCATCCCTACTGGGCGGCAATGACTGTGTGGCTGGTCGCCCAGCCCACCCGTGGCCTGGTGGTCGAGCGGGGACTGGCGCGGCTGGCGGGAACCATCGTCGGAGCCCTTTTCGGCTTTCTAATGCTCTGGCAATTGAGCGCTGCACCTGGCCTGCAGCTGTCGGTGCTGATTTGCTGGGTCGCGCTGTGCGCTGCGGCGGGATCGTTCTTTCGCCATTTCCGGTCCTATGGGCTTTTGCTGGCCGGTTACACCGCTGCCGTCGTCACCATGTCGGGTCTGATCGAGCCCCAGCTTGGCCATGAATTGGCCTGGTCGCGGATCGCCTGTACCCTGATCGGTGTGGTGGCTTCGCTTGTCGCCACGGTGCTTTTTGCACCGGGGGCAGCCAAGGACATGGTTCATACCCGCTCTCTTGCACTTCTGCGTCAGGCTCTGTCGCTTTCGGCGGCCCTGCTGAAAACCCCTGGGGAAACCATGGGGGGGGGCGTGGGTGAACCCGTGCAACAGTTCTTCTCGGTAGTCGTCCAGATGGATACTGATCTCGACACACTGGCTGCGGGCTCGCTCACAGGGCACCAGCGCGCCCGGTTCGCCCGTCACATTGCCGCCGCCTCGACCATTCTGGTCACCGAAGCGATGACGGCCCGCCAACTCGGCGAGCCGCAGATGCGGACGGAAAAGACCGCTGAAACATTGGCCGCTGTCGATCTGGCGCTGGGGCGTGGCGATATCGAGGCGGCCCATACTGCTGTCGCGGCAATCGGCGAGCACGCCCCGCAACTGTCGGCCGCGGTGACCGCTGCCATCGGTTACCTGGGTGAGCTTTCCGCTGTCCAGCCGGTCAATCGCCTGCTGGATCTCAATGCCTTGCGCATTTCGGACAAAAGGGCGGCAGCAATTGCCTTTTGCCGGACTTTCCTTGCGCTGAGCGCGGTGGCCCTGGTCTGGAAGCTGACTGGCTGGTCGTTGGGTCCGGTCATGCTGATGACAGCTGCGGTATTCGTGACGCTGTTTTCAAGCCATGAAGCCCCTCAGCTCGCGGTTGGCGAGGCATTGAAAGGGACGGTGTGCGGCGCAACGCTTGGCTTGCTCTCGCGGATTTTTCTGTTGCCGCATGCGGAAAATTCGCTGGACATGCTGTTGATGGTGGCGCCTTTCTTGGCCGTGGGCGCTTACGCCATGTCGCGTCCGAAAACCGCCAAAGCGGCCATTGATGGCAATATGTCATTCCTACTCGCTGCCCAGCCGGTTTTTCCGGTGGCGGTATCGCCTTGGCTTTCGGTGGAGCAGACCTTGGCGATGGTGGCGGGTGTTGCTGCTGCGGCACTCGCTTTTCGTTTTGTCTTTCCGGTCAATCATCGCCTGGTGCTGACAGTGCTGCGCAACCGTCTGACAGAAGATCTTGAGGTAACGGCCCGGCTTGCCAGCCATGAACAGGTGCTGCAACGCCGCTTCAGAATGATCCAGCGCATCCTGCGTATGGGAAGTCTGCGGCTCGTTGCGCCTTCAGAAACCAGCCGGGACGTGTTTCTGCTTCTCTGCCTTGTGACCATGCTGGGCCGTCTTCTGGAACGGCGTGGGCGTGATGACATCGCCTCGCTCGACAGGCGCTATGTCGATTTTGCACTCGAAGCACTGAAAGCCGCTCCTGAAAACTGGGAGCATCACCATTCGGTCTTCTTGACCCTGCTGAAACGGAATCCGGTCCTGGTTCCCCATACATCTCTCTGAATTTCAATTGTGGAGAAAAGCAATGAACGCGATCAACCGGTCGGAACCCTATTGCGCTTACAGCGGCCAATATATTGGCGGCGTCTGGCGTCCTGGCACCACAGGGGATGTCCTTAATGTCAACAATCCCTATTCCGGTGAGAGGATTGCCGAAATCGCGCTGGCCTCGGTGGAGGATCTCGATGCGGCCTATCTGGCCGCCGAAGCGGCGCAGCGCGATTGGGCAGATAGGCCCGCCAGCGTAAAGCGCGATGTCTTTCTGCGCGCCGCGCAAATCGTCGATCAACGGCATGCTGAAATCGTCGATATGATCATCGCCGAATCCGGCAGCACGCGCATCAAGGCCGAGATTGAGTGGGCTTCGGTGCGCGATACGATGCTGGAGGTGTCCGGCATGCCGTCGCGCGTCCAGGGCCGGATTATCCCCAGCGAAGTGCCGGGCAAGGATGTGCGGGTGCATCGCGCTCCTCTCGGGGTCATCGGGGTTATCAGCCCCTGGAACATGCCAATGCATCTGTCGCATCGTTCGATCGCGCCGGCGCTGGCGCTTGGCAATGCGGTGGTTGTCAAACCGGCGGAAGAGACCCCGATCAGTGGCGGGTTGATGATTGCCAAGATTTATGAAGAGGCTGGCCTGCCGGGCGGCCTTCTGAATGTGGTCGTCGGCCTTGCCGGGGTGATCGGCGACATGTTCACGCTGCATCCCGTGCCGAAGTTCATTTCCTTTACCGGATCGGCACGGGTCGGTCGTCATATCGGGCAGCTTGCCATGCAGGGCTCAACCTTGAAACGGGTCGGGCTTGAGCTGGGCGGTAATGCGCCTTGCGTTGTGCTTGATGATGCGGATCTCGATCTGGCCGTCCGGGGCGCGCTGTTTGGCCGCTTCCTGCACCAAGGCCAGATCTGCATGAGCACCAACCGGATCATCGTTGATGCCTCGATCTATGACGAGTTTGTCACTCGCTTTATTGAGCGCGTCTCCAAGCTTACCTATGGTGATCCCAGCCTCATTGGCACCAATATCGGCCCGATCATCAGCAAGCGCCAGCTTGATGGTATCCTGGCAAAAATTGAAGAAGCCAAGGCCTCCGGCATTCATCTGGCGCTGGGCGGCGAGCCGCAAGGCCAGGTCCTGCCGCCACATGTGTTTATTGATGTCGATAACAACTCGACGCTGGCCCAGACTGAACTGTTTGGCCCCGTTGTTCCGATCATCAAGGCTCATGGTGAGGAGGACGCGCTAAAACTCGCCAACCAGACCGAATTCGGACTTTCCAGTGCGGTTTTCACACGGAATGAAGGGCGTGGCCTGCGGTTTGCCAAGCGCATCCATGCCGGCATGACCCATATCAACGATATTTCCGTTGCCGATAGCCCCAATGCGATGTTCGGTGGTGAAAAGAATAGCGGTATCGGGCGGTTCAACAGCGATTGGGTCATCGCGGAATTCACCTGCGATCACCTGATCACCACCCAAAGCATTCCCCTGCAATATCCCTTCTGACCGAAGGCGCTTCGTTTATCGCACGGACACGACAGCATCAGACGTTTCATAAAACGCATGATGCTGTCGTTAATAGCCGTAGGCCAGCATTTCAGCGGCCATAAAGCGTCAGGATGGTGGTGGATGCATTTTTCGCTGCGGTCTCGATTTGCGCGTCATTCGGGCGATCAATCAGGCCCCAGAGGCAGTGTTCATAAAGACCCGCTTCGGCCACTGCCTTGAACTGTAAGGCCGCCATTGCGATATCTGGGATGGCAAGCGCCTGGCGTTCGACCAGATGCTCCAGCTTTTTTTCGATCTGGTCCAGCGTGGCCCGGGGTCCATTCTGATAGAAGATCCTGCCAAGCTCTTGAAAACGTGGCGCTTCGGCAATCACCAGCCGGTTGATGGCGAGAACCTCCGGCGAAAGCAGCAGCCGCAGGTAGGCGCGCGCATAGGCCGTCAGCGATTTTTCCACGGTGTCGCCAGCCTGATTGCTATCGGCCAAAGCTGCAAAGGGTTCGCGCCCCGCTTCAATCACATAGGCTTCGAACAAGGCTTCCTTGGAGGGGAAATGATTGTAAAGGGTCGATTTCGATCCGCCGACCGAGGCCGCGATCTGCGCCATATTGACGGCCCCAAATCCATGCTCCCGGAACAGATCCCCGGCAATCGTCAGGATCTGGCGTCGTTTCGTCTCGCTTTTTGTCCGCATTGGTTCTCTGGTCGGAATACATCGAAGATGCTGATGTATCCACACATTGAGGATCATCGCTATCCCTGATGCCTCATGGCTTCAAGTGTTCATTCTCCACGAGAATTATCCTAAAATTCTTGCCAGGTTAAGGTTCTATGTCGCAGAAGGAACAATCTTCTTCAGCTTTGATGTTCTGCATCCAGCGTCACGGTGAAGACATCGTACTGCGCCGTGATTGTCAGGTCCAGTGAATCTCCTGGCGAAAAGACCAGCGTATCGAAGCGGTGCAGGGAAATGGTTTGTCCATTGGCGATGATGGTGGCATCACCGTTGAAAATGGCCAATGTCGTGGTCGTGGTCGTGGTCGTGGTCCTGGGCCTGGGCCTGGTCGCCTGGCCGTGCAACACTTCCAGATTGCCCCTTTTCATGGTGTGGCGAAAGCGGCTGCGCCGGGTCATGATATTGAGATCCACCGTTTTGCTGCCAAGATTGCGACTGGAAACGGCCCAATCGCCGGAAAAGGCGAGGGGTTCACTGCCTTGTTTGAGTGCCACATCTTGGCCGTCTGATAGGGACAGAACCATGCCGTCACCTTCCAACAATCCAATACTGCGGTCCACACCGGGAAAGGTCGAAAAAGGGCCGTCCGCGCCGACATGGGCGATGGACAGCCGGTAATCGAAATCCCCAAGGCCACTGTCGGGCGGAAAAATCAGGATTTCCTCTGTCATGCCCTGGCCGTTCTTCCAGGGCATGCGGCGATAATCTTCCCGACGCAGGATCTGCATGTCAATTGCCCAGAATGCCAGGCAGGCGCAGGCCTTTTTCCTTGGCGCAATCCAGTGCAATGTCATAGCCCGCATCGGCATGGCGCATGACGCCGGTGGCCGGGTCGTTCCACAACACCCGCTCCAAGCGCCGTGCGGCATCATCGGTGCCATCGGCGCAGATCACCATGCCGGAATGCTGGCTAAAGCCCATGCCCACACCGCCGCCATGGTGCAGCGATACCCATGTGGCACCCGAGGCGCAATTGAGCAGCGCGTTCAGCAAGGGCCAATCGGATACGGCATCCGAGCCGTCCTTCATGGCTTCGGTTTCGCGGTTGGGCGAGGCGACGGAGCCGGAATCCAGATGGTCACGGCCAATCACCACCGGGGCTTTTAGCTCGCCGCTGCGGACCATTTCGTTGAAGGCCAGACCCAGTTTGTGGCGATCGCCCAGACCCACCCAGCAGATGCGGGCAGGCAGGCCTTGGAAGGCAATGCGCTCGCGCGCCATATCCAGCCAATTGTGCAGGTGCTTGTTGTCGGGCAACAATTCTTTCACCTTGGCATCGGTCTTGTAAATATCCTCTGGATCACCCGAAAGGGCTGCCCAGCGGAACGGACCAATGCCCCGGCAAAACAGCGGACGGATATAGGCTGGCACAAAGCCGGGGAAGGCAAAGGCGTTTTCCAGCCCTTCTTCCTTGGCGACTTGGCGGATATTGTTGCCATAATCCAGCGTGGGCACGCCCATGTTCCAGAAATCGACCATGGCGGCGACATGCACTTTCATCGAGGCACGGGCGGCGCGCTCCACGGCCTTCGGATCGCTCTCTTGCTTGGAACGCCATTCGGCCACCGTCCAGCCAGACGGCAGATAACCATTGATCGGGTCATGGGCCGAGGTCTGGTCTGTCACAATATCGGGACGGATGCCGCGCTTGACCAGTTCGGGGAAAATATCGGCGGCATTGCCAATCAGGCCCACGGATTTGGCTTCGCCTGCCTTGGTCCATTGGTCAATCAGCGCTAAGGCCTCATCCAGCGTGTGGGCCTTGGCATCAACATAGCGGGTGCGCAGGCGAAAATCGACACGGGTTTCATCGCATTCTACCGCAAGGCAGCAGGCACCGGCCATAACGGCTGCCAGCGGCTGCGCGCCACCCATGCCGCCGAGGCCGCCTGTTAGTATCCACTTACCTTTGAGGATGCCGTTATAATGCTGACGGCCCGCTTCCACGAAGGTTTCATAGGTGCCCTGCACAATGCCTTGCGTGCCGATATAGATCCACGAGCCTGCGGTCATCTGGCCATACATGGCCAGTCCCTTCTTATCCAGCTCGTTGAAATGGTCCCAAGTTGCCCAATGGGGCACGAGATTGGAATTGGCAATCAGCACCCGTGGCGCATCTTTATGGGTTTTGAACACACCGACTGGTTTGCCTGATTGCACAATCAGGGTCTCTTCTTCGGTGAGGGTTTTCAGCGTGGCAACAATGCGGTCAAAATCCTCCCAAGTGCGGGCAGCGCGGCCAATGCCGCCATAAACCACCAGCTCATGCGGACGCTCGGCTACGTCTGGGTCGAGATTGTTCATCAACATGCGCAAGGGAGCTTCGGTCATCCAGCTCTTCGCCGAAAGCTCCGTGCCGGTTGCGGCCCGTACATCGCGGATATTGTGGCGTGGGTTGGTCATGATCATTCCCCCTTTTGTTTCAGTTGAAACGCAATCTGTTCGATCCGCTCCAGAATGGCTTTGAGATGGGTGCGCAAACGACCCGCCCTGTCTTCATCATAGGCAAAGGGCGGTGCCTCGGTGGCAAGGTGCGAGGCTTGCGCCAACTCCATCTGAATGGCGTGAATGCCCGTGTCCGGCTTGCCATAATGGCGCGTTGTCCAGCCGCCTTTGAAGCGACCGTTGAGGATGGAGGTGTAACCTTCCGCTGACGCCGCGATCTCCACCGTTGCCGCTTCAATGGCGGCATCACAGGTACGGCCCATGTCGGTGCCGATGTTGAAATCCGGCAATCTGCCTTCAAACAGAAAGGGGATGTTGGCGCGGATGGAGTGGCAATCATAGAGCACGGCCACACCATGGATGGCTTTTGCCCGCTCGATTTCCGCCAAAAGGGCGGCGTGATAGGGTGCGTGAAAGGCTGCCAGACGTTCAGCAATATCCGTTTGCGTTGGTTCCTGCCCATCAATCCAGATCGATTGTCCGTCAAAATCCGTCTCTGGAATAAGCCCCGTGGTGTTTTGGCCCGGATAGAGGCTCACCCCCGCCGGATCACGATTGGCATCAATGACATAGCGATGGAAGGTGGCGCGAACCGTGGTGACGTTTGGCAACAGGTCTTTGTACAGATTGTGGATATGCCAATCGGTATCGGCCAGCAGTTTGCCGTTGTCGTTCAGGCGGTCCCAGATGGCAGGTGGCACATCCGTCCCCGTGTGCGGGAAGGCGAGGATGACGGGCGATGTGCCTTGGGTGATTTCGAAGACATTGGACATTTAAAATGATCTCCCTTGGCGCCTGGAGTTACCCCCCTCTGTCCTGCCGGCGTTCGTCTTTTGAAACGATTCGCTGGATCGTTTCATCGGCTTTGCCGACCAATCCTCACCCCCCACAAGGGGGGAGATCAGCAAGACGCGATGCCGAGTTCCATTATTTGGCCCCGCACTTTTCAACGAGTCGATCTCCCCACTTGAGGGGGAGATGGTCGGCAGACCAGAGGGGGGTAGACCCCACATAAAAACGCCCATTCCGCTCACCCCTCCAACCCCGGCAAAATCCCAGCCGATACACTGCCCACCAAAGCCCCATCAGCCACCAGAGCGCTGGCTGCCGCCAAGTCCGGTGCCATAAACCGATCTTCCTCCAGCGTCGGCACAACGGCGCGCAGGGTGTCCATGGCCTTTTGCAGCTCCGGGCTGGTGGTGAGGGGTGCGCGAAATTCCACGCCTTGGGCGGCGGTGAGAGCCTCAATGCCAATGATGGCAAACAGGTTTTCGGTCATTTGCAACAGGCGCCGCGCACCATGGCAGGCCATGGAAACATGGTCTTCCTGATTGGCAGACGTTGGCGTTGAATCCACGGAAGCCGGATGGGCCATCTGCTTGTTTTCACTCATCAAGGCAGCAGAAGTGACTTCGGCAATCATCAGGCCGGAATTCAGGCCCGGCCTTTTCGCCAAAAACGCAGGCAAGCCGTAGGACAGGGCCGGGTCCACCAACAGCGCAATACGCCGCTGGGCAATGGCACCGATTTCACACACGGCAATGGCAATCTGGTCCGCAGCAAAGGCCACCGGCTCGGCGTGGAAATTGCCGCCAGACACCACACTGTCATCGGAGAGCACCAGCGGATTATCCGTCACTGCATTGGCCTCGATTTCCAAGGTCCGGGCGGTCATCCGCAGCAGATCAAGGCAGGCTCCATCCACCTGCGGCTGGCAGCGGATGCAATAGGGGTCTTGGACGCGCTCGTCACCATCCAGATGGCTTTGGCGGATCACCGAGCCTTCCAGCAAGGCGCGCAAGCTTGCAGCCGTATCAATCTGGCCCTTGTGGCCGCGCAGGGTGTGAATATCGGCCGTAAACGGTGCCGAGGAACCCATGGCGGCATCCGTAGACATCGCCCCGGTAATCAATGCCGCTTGCGCGGCACGATGGGCGCGGAAAAGGCCTGCCAAAGCCAAGGCGGTCGAGGCTTGCGTGCCATTGATCAGCGCCAGTCCTTCCTTGGCTGCCAAAACAACCGGAGTGAGGCCAGCGCGTTCCAGCGCAATCCTGCCCGGCAGTTTTTCACCCTGATAGAAGGCTTCTGCCTCACCCATCATCACCGCAGCCATATGGGCCAGCGGGGCCAGATCACCAGAGGCCCCCACGGAACCCTTTTCCGGGATCAGCGGAATCACGCCTTTTTCCAGCATGGCCTCAATCAACCGCACCAGTTCCAGCCGCACGCCGGAAGCGCCACGGCCCAGCGAAATCAGCTTGAGTGACAGGATCAGCCGCACAATATTTTCAGCCAGTGGCGTGCCGACGCCGCAGCAATGAGAGAGAATGAGGTTACGCTGAAGCGTGGCGGTATCGGCTGCATCAATCTTGATGGAGGCCAGTTTGCCAAAGCCGGTGTTGACGCCGTAAACCGGCTCATTGCCCGCAGCAATCGCGGCAATGCGGCTTGCTGCGCGCTCAATGCCCGCATCAAAGCTGCGATCCAGAACGGCAGGCTCACCATGCCAATAGATTTTCGCCAGATCGGCCAGCGGCACGGAGCCGGGGTGAAGGGTAATGGTCATAATGGCCCCTTGTTGTTATGCGTCATTGTTATTGTGTTTTGGCCGCGCCACACCCGCTGGTACAGCGGGTTAAAGCCCATGCGGTAGACAAGCTCAGACAGTTCAGAAATATCCCAGATGGCAAGATCAGCCGATTTTCCGGCCTCCAGCGTGCCAATCTGATCAAGCCGACCCAGTGCGCGGGCGGCCTCGCGGGTCACGCCAGCTATGCACTCCTCCACTGTCATACCAAACAGGGTGGCGCCCATATTCATGGTCAGCAGCAGCGAGGTCAGCGGCGATGTGCCGGGGTTGTTATCGGTGGCTAGCGCCATCTTGGTGCCGTGTTGGCGAAAGAGATCAATCGGCGGCTTTTTCGTCTCGCGGATGAAGTAAAAGGCACCCGGCAGCAGCACTGCCACGGTGCCTGCTTTCGCCATGGCATCGGCTCCTGCCGCATCGGTATATTCCAGATGATCCGCTGAGAGTGCGCCATATTCGGCAGCAAGGGCAGCACCCGACAGATTGGAAAGCTGATCAGCATGGAGTTTCACCGGCAGGCCCAAAGCCTGTGCCGCATCAAACACAACGTGCATTTCAGCGGGTGAAAAGGCAATGCCCTCGCAAAACCCATCTACCGCATCAACAAGCTGCTCTGCATGGGCGGCTGTCAAACCGGGAAGCACCACCTCGCGGATAAAATCACCATTGCGGCCCTTATACTCTGCGGGCGTGGCATGAGCACCGAGATAGGTGGTAGTGATGGAAACGGCGCGCGTATTGCTGAGTTTTTTTGCTGCCCGCAGCATTTTCAGCTCATCGTCCACCGTCAGCCCATAGCCGGATTTGACCTCAATGGTGGTGACACCCTCGGCCAGAAGCGCATCCAGACGTGGCAGCGTTTCGCGCAGTAAATCCGCCTCACTCGCCGCCTGCACCTTTGATACGGAAGAGACAATGCCGCCACCCGCCCGGGCAATTTCCTCATAACTCGCACCTGCCAGCCGCATTTCAAATTCATGGGCGCGGTTGCCCGCGTGGACCAGATGGGTATGGCAATCCACCAGACCGGGAGTGATCCAGCGGCCCTCGCAATCAGTAACCTCGGCGGCATTCAGCAAGCTGATGGGCAGTTCGGCCATTGGGCCAGCGTAAACAATCTGCCCGTCGCGCACCATCAGCGCACCATCCTCAACAATGCCGAGGCCCGAAAGTTGCGGATTGAGCGTTGCCAACCGCGCATTGGTGAAAATGCGATCCAGATCTGTCATGCTGATCCCTTGTTATTGCGGTTCAGGCTGCATTGCGCCTCACCGATTTTCCTATTATGTATATACTTAATGGGCCAAGGCGCAAGTCAGAAAATGAGAGGGGAAAGCCATGACGACACTCCACGCAAAACAGGCGCTGCTGCCGGATGGTTGGGCCAAGAATGTGCGGCTGACACTGACGGGCCTCGCCATTTCATCCATTGAGCAGGGTGTTGAGGCGCAAGCGGGCGATGAGCGGCACGAGGTGTTGCTGCCCACAATGGCCAATTTGCACAGCCACGCCTTTCAGCGCGGTATGGCGGGTCTGGCGGAATTGCGCGGGCCAGACAATGATAGTTTTTGGAGCTGGCGCACGGTGATGTATCGCTTTGCGCTGACGATGAATCCTGAGCAGATGCAGGCTATTGCCGCCCAGCTTTATGTGGAAATGCTGGAGGCCGGATTTGGCCGGGTGGGCGAGTTTCACTATCTCCACCATGACCGTGATGGCAGCCCTTTTGCCAACCGCGCCGAAATGGCCGAACGTATCGTCGCCGCGAGCAGCGAGACTGGAATTGGCCTCACGCTCCTGCCCGTGTTTTATGCCCATTCCGGCTTTGGTGGTCTGGCTCCCAATGAGGGCCAGCGGCGGTTTATCAATGATGTCGATGGTTTTGCAGAGCTGCTGGAGGGGGCGAAAAAAGCGGCATCAAATCTGCCCGGTAGCGTCACGGGCATTGCCCCCCACAGCCTGCGGGCCGTGACGCCGGAAGAATTATCAGCGCTGCAACAGCTCTCTTTCGATGGACCAATCCATATTCATGTGGCCGAGCAGGTGAAGGAAGTGGAGGACTGTATCAAATGGTCTGGCCAGCGCCCGGTGCAATGGTTGCTGGACAATGCCGATCTCACCACTCGCTGGTGCCTGATCCATGCTACCCATATGACGGATGATGAAACAGTGCGGATGGCCAAGAGCGGTGCCATTGCCGGTCTTTGCCCGATCACCGAGGCCAATCTGGGCGATGGCACATTCAATGCTGACGTGTTCTTGGGGCAGGGCGGGCGTTTTGGTGTCGGCTCTGATTCCAACATTCTGATTGGCATTGCCGACGAGTTGCGCCAGCTGGAATATTCGCAACGTCTCGCTCATCGCGCCCGTAACGTCATGGCTGTTCCGGGTGGATCAACGGGGCGGTATCTGTTTGATGGTGCTGTGAGTGGTGGTGCTGCTGCGTTGATGGCGGACAGTGGGCTGGAGGTGGGTAAGCCTGCCGATGTTGTCAGCCTTAAGCCGCGGCATGATCTTGGTTTGAGCGGAGATCAGGTTTTGGACAGTTTTCTCTTTGCCAATGGCGCAGCAGTCGATTGTGTCTGGGTGGACGGTGTCAAACAGGTGGAAGCCGGGCGGCATATTGCGCGAGAGCGGATTGCAGCGCGATTTGCGGGCGTGATGCGGGATTTGATGGCGGCGTTTTGAGAGGGCCATAGTTGGCATTGGCGCAAGGTACCCCCTTGTATCTACATATTGTCAATCGTGTAAGATTGTAGCGACTGTGCCTTCGACCGGGTGGCCACCCGGTCGAAGGCGTGGCGAAGTCGCCCGTCCCCCCACCGGTTACAACCGCGGCAGAGCC
>WPHV01000002.1 GCA_009744235.1 Gillisella vitis | reverse complement strand
GGCTCTGCCGCGGTTGTAACCGGTGGGGGGACGGGCGACTTCGCCACGCCTTCGACCGGGTGGCCACCCGGTCGAAGGCACAGTCGCTACAATCTTACACGATTGACAATATGTAGATACAAGGGGGGGTAAGCGGCACATAAAAACGTTTGCGGCATGTACTGTGAAGAACACAAAGAGTCATTTTCAATGAACCTTTGTATAAGCCCCTCAAGACCGTGGCGGCTGCGGCCAAGTGCTGATCCGCCCGGTCCAGCTTTCAAACAGTTTCGACAGTTTCAGCACGGTCAGATCGGCAAATCGCGGACCAACAATCTGCAAACCTATTGGCATGCCGCTGTTTGAAAAGCCGCAATTGATCGATGCCGCTGGCTGTTCCGACATGTTCCACGGCACCGTGAAGGCAATGTGCTCAAAGGGTTTTTGCGGATCATTGGTCGGCGAGGCCCAGTCCGCCGGGTAGGAAACGACAGGATTGACCGGCGACAGAACCGCATCGACGCGGGTAAACAGCGCGCCGCAGGTCTTGCGCATCTCGATGGTCTGGCCAAAGCCCTTAACCGCATCGACACCGCTGACGCTGGCGCCCCCCTCGGCCCATTCATAGATATAGGGCAGGATCATCTGACGCTTTTCCGTGCTGAGCGCGGCAATATCGCCCCAGAATTTTGCCCGCCAGAACACATCCAGCCCATCCAGCATGGCGCGGTTCATCACCGGGCCTACCTCGAAAACCTCGGCCCCTGCCGCCTCGAAGCGCTTGGCGGCAGCAAGAACCGCCTCGCGCACCTCTTCCTCGGCAGCAAGACCGCAGCCTGCATCCAGCATGACACCGATTTTCATGCCGCTGATATCGATATCCTCGTCCAGCCAGTTGATCGCCTGAGCAGGCAGACTGGTGCCGTCGCGCCAGTCCGGACGCGCCAGGGTCATCATCGAATAGGCGGCATCATCAACGCAGCGGGTCATTGGCCCGGCGCAACGCCCGACATAATAGGGATCAACAGGGATGCGGCCATGGCTGGGCTTAAAGCCGAACAGCCCGGTCCATCCGGCGGGCAGGCGCACCGAGCCGCCAATATCCGTGCCGATATGCAGCGGACCGAACCCGGCAGCCCCCGCCGCCGCCGCCCCGGCGCTGGAGCCACCAGGGTTTTGGCTGAGATCCCAGGGATTACGGCTGAGCGGATGAAAACTCGACAGGCCCGAAGACAGCATGCCGTAATCCGGGCACGTGGTCTTGGCGAAAATCACCGCCCCATCCTCGCGCATCCGGGCCGCAATCGGCGCGTCTGCTGCCGCCGGTACGAGATCAACAGCAGCGGTGCCGAGCGGCACCGGCTGGCCTTTCGTGGCAATCAGTTCCTTCAGTGAGACAGGAATGCCGTCGAGCGGGCCAAGCGACGCGCCGCGCTGCCAGCGATCCGTCGAGGCGCGGGCCTGGGCGCGGGCGCTTTGGGGATCATAGAGGTAAAGCGCCTGAACAGACGGCTCGAAAGCATCGATCCGGGCCTCGACGGCGTTCCAATAGTCTTCCGGCGACAGGGTCTTGGCGCTGAAACCGGCAACCAGTTCCCGGATGGTCAAATCAACAAGATCGGTCATTCCTGGCTTTCTCTATCTTTGGTCTTTATCGGATGAAGCTATCGGTCCCTGCCATCACCTCGGCGCGGTGGCAGGCCGCCTCACGTCCGGGCATGATCTCCCGCAGCACTGGCGGCTCAATGGTGCAACGTGTCTGCGCCAGCGGACAGCGCGCACGGAACGCGCAGCCGATATCGGGATCGCCGCTGATATCAGGCAGAGGGGCAGGCTTTTGCGGCCTGCCGAAACGGTGAACGCTTGGCTCGGCATCAGCCAGAATTTTCGTATAGGGATGCAGGGGCTGCTCGAAAACCGCATGGGCCGGTCCCTGCTCCACCAGCCTGCCGCGATACATCACCCCGACCCGGTCAGCGATACAATCCACCACCGCCAGATTATGGGTGATGAACAGAAAGCTGACACCGCGTGTGCGGCGCAGATCCATCAACAGGTTGAGGACCTGACCCTGGACGGAGAGATCGAGCGCCGAGACCGCCTCATCGGCCACGACAAGTTTTGGTTCGGTGATCAAGGCGCGGGCAATGGCGATGCGCTGGCGCTGGCCGCCGGAAAACTCATGCGGATAGCGTTGCGCATGGCTGGCCTGCAAGCCGACGCTTTCCAGCATGGCGGCGACTTTGTCGCGGATTGCTGTCTTGCCCGGCCTTGGCGTCAGCACATGCAAGGGTTCCGCTATAATCCGCCCGATGGTTTGGCGCGGATCGAGCGAGCCGAACGGGTCCTGAAACACCATCTGGAAAGCCTGTCGCTTGCGCTTCAGCGCTTCTGGCAACAGTGAAAACAGATCGTCGCCGTCAAACAGGACATGCCCCGATGTCGGACGATCAAGCGCCATCACCAGCCGGGCAAGGGTGGATTTGCCACAGCCGCTTTCACCGACAATGCCATAGATCTCGCCGCGCCCGACCGTCAGCGACACCTCGTCCAGCGCTCGGCTGGTATGGGAGGCGCCAAACAGGGGACTGCTGACATAGTCACGGGTAAGCATGCGAATATCGAGAAGACTGGTGTCGGTCATCGGCTGACCTCCCCTTGCTCAGCGCGCAGACAGCGCACGCCGCGATCCTCCCCATGCCTCGACCACCCCGGCGCAGTGAGACGACATTCCGTCATCACATCAGGACAACGGTCGGAAAAACAGCAGCCTTCCGGCAGCTGTGCAAACCCTGGAACCGTGCCGGGAATGGTGGCAAGCCTGCCTTGCTCGCCGTCCTTTCCCGACACCCGCTTAGGCACGGCGGATAACAGGCCTCGGGTGTAGGGATTGAGCGGAGAGGTCAGAACATCGCGGGTCAGGCCTTCCTCCATCCGCCGTCCGGCATAGAGAACCAGGTTTCGGTCGCACATGCGGGCGATGACGCCGAGATCGTGGCTGACGAGGATCAGCGCCATCCGGTATTCGCGCACGAGATCATCGAGAATATCGAGCACTTCGGCCTGTACCGTCACATCGAGCGCCGTCGTCGGCTCATCGGCGATCATCAGCGCCGGTTTCAGCGCCAGTGCAATGGCGATGCCGACGCGCTGGCGCTGGCCGCCCGACATTTCATGCGGATAGGTCACGGCCCGGCGCTTTGCATCGGGAATGCGAACCTGATCGAGCAGCTCCACCGCCTCGCGGCGCGCCTGACGCCAGCTGAGGCCACGATGCCAGACCAGGCCTTCGGCAATCTGGTCGCCAACGGTCATCGCCGGGTTAAGCGCCGTCAAAGGCTCCTGAAAGATCATGCCGATCCGGTTGCCACGGATCTTGCACAGCCGGTCTTCGCTGGCGCTCAACAGGTCCTCTCCGTCAAGCAGGATCTGGCCAGTCGGGCGCGCAACGCGGGGCAAAAGTCCGATGACCGCCAGCGATGCCAGGGATTTTCCAGAGCCACTTTCACCGACAATACCAAGTGTTTCGCCAGCCCGCAGATCAAAACTCAGGTCATCGATAATGGGTGTGGAACGGCCATCGGGGAGATCCACCGAAATGGACAGGTCTCGAACCGAAAGCAATGGTTGTTCGCTCATGAGCGCCCCTTTTCACGCGGGTCGAGAAGATCGCGCAGTCCATCGCCCAGCATATTGAAGCCAAGCACAGTAAGCGCGATGGCGAGGCCCGGCAGGATGGCAAGCCAGGGCGCGGCAGCCAGATAGGTTTGGGAATCGGCCAGCATCCGCCCCCAGGTCGGTGCCGGTGGCGGCATGCCGAGACCAAGAAAGCTCAAGCCCGCCTCGGTCAGAATGGCCAGGCCGAGTTGGATGGCGACCTGTACGATGATCTGGCTGGCAATATTGGGCAGGACATGTTCGATGGTTATCAGCACCTGACCCTTGCCTGCGGCGCGTGCTGCCAGCACATAATCCCGCGACCAGACCTGAAGAGCCGCACTGGCGGTGACGCGGGCAAAAACCGGCACCATGAACACGGCGATGGCGATAATGGCGGTAAACCGCCCCGTGCCAAGCAGAGCGCCGAGCATCATGGCCGACAGGATCGGCGGAATGGCGAAGATCACATCATTGATCCGCATGGTCAGCGCCTCGACCATGCCGCGCCGCGCCGCAACCGTAACGCCGAACAGCGTGCCGACGCCCGCCCCAAGCACCACCGCCGCCAAGGCGGTCGACAGGGAGTTCCAGGCGCCGACCATCAGCATGGAGGTCAGGTCGCGGCCAAGCTGGTCGGTTCCCAGCAAGCCATGCACCAGCGGCGGCTTCAGCTTGTAGACGATCTGCATGCGGGTCGGCGGCAGCGGTGTCCAGACCAGCGACAGAAGGGCAATCGCCACCAGCAGGATGATAATCAGCCCGCCGATCAGCAATGTCGGGCGCAGAAAAAGACGGGTGAGCCGCCTGGTAAACGGCTTTGGGGTTGTCACGGTCGTGGTCATTTGCCCCTGCCCCGCAATCTTGGGTCCAGCACGAGATAAGAGAGATCGACAAGGAAATTCATGATGATGACCAGGCCCGCGAAGAACAGGACCACATCCTGCATGACGATGATGTCGCGCTGGTTCAGCGCCTGATAGGCAAGCCGCCCCAGACCCGGCAGGTTGAAGACATTTTCAATCAGGATCGCCCCGGCGATCAGGAAGGTGAATTGCAGGCCAAGAATGGTCATGACCGGCACCAGCGCATTCGGCACCGCATGACGCCACAGAGCCGCACGCCGTGTCAGGCCCTTGGCGCGGGCGGTGCGAACGAAATCCTCGTTCATCACGTCAAGCACCGCCGAGCGGGTGACGCGGGTCAGCACGCCTGCCTGCGGCAGCGCCAATGCGACGGCTGGCAGGGTCAGCGACAGCAGTGCCGGGCCAAATCCTGCCTGCCATCCGGCAAAGCCTCCAGCCGGCATCCAGCCGAGACCGATGGAAAAGCCAAGCACCAGCAACAGGCCGACCCAGAAGCCCGGAACGGCGATGAACAGTTGCGACAGAAAGCCAGCCGTATAATCGAAACCGCTATTGCGCCTAGAGGCAGAAGCGACACCCATCGGGATGGCGATTGCCATGGACAGAAGGATCGCCATCACCGCCAAAGGCAGCGTGACGGTCAGGCGCTCGCCGATCAAGCCAGCCACCGGCACGCCATAGGTATAGGACTGGCCCAGATCCCCCGTCACGGCGCCTGCCAACCAGTGCAGATAACGCATCGCCAGCGGTTGATCGAGGCCAAGCTCATGGCGCAGCGCCGCCAGCGTATCGGGGCTTGCCGAGGTGCCGAGCATGACGGCGGCGGGATCGCCGGGAAGCACATCCATCAGGATAAAAATCAGGATGGACACGGCAGCCAGTGTCAGGACAAGGCCGCCCAGCCGCCTGAGAATAAGGGCAAGCATCTCTGGTTTTCCTTCCGCACGGATTTTTGGGGACCGGCTCCGTGCAAGGACGAAGCAGTCAATCCCACGTGCACTTGTATCAGGCCAATGTGCCTTCACATCGGGAGGGCGATGACCGTTTCCGGCCATCACCGATCAGGATCAATCCTCCCAATGCACATCCGTCAGAACATTGGCGGGGATCGGTTCGTTCTCCCACAAGCCCTTGATCTTCTTGTTCCACACACCAAGCTTCGGCATGACGAACAGATAGAGCGCCGGCACATCCTCCGCCAAAATCTGCTGTGCCTGACCGTAAAGCGTGGCCTGAGCCGCCGGATCGGATGTGGCCTGGATTTTCTTGATCGTCTCGTTGAAGACCGGGTTCTTATAGTTGAAATAATAGGGGTCGCGGGCATAGATATCGATATCAACAGGCTCGGCATGAGCAACAATGGTCATGTCATAATCCGTCCCCTTGAACACATCCGACACCCATTTTCCCGGAAACTCGGTGGGCTCTATGGTCATCGTCACGCCGATTTCGGCCAGCATGGCCTGCATGATTTCGGCGCTGCGCGGCGCATAGGTCATTTGCGGGGTCTTGATGGTGAAGCTGAACCCGTTCGGATAGCCAGCTTCCTCCAGAAGCGCCTTGGCCTTTTCCGGGTTATAGGGCAGAACCTTGGTGGTATCGATATAGCCCGGATCGTTCGGCGTATAATGGCTGCCGATCACAGTGCCGTAGCCGGACCAGGCGCCTTCCACCAGCGTTGAACGATCAATCGCCATCATCAGCGCCTGGCGCACGCGCTTGTCGTTGAACGGCTTGCGGGTGTTGTTCATGCCCGCCACGACCTTCAACTCGGTATTGCCGATAACAGTCGCAAGCTTGGCGTCATCCTTGAAACTGTCCATCAGTTCCGGCGCGCTGAACTCTGGAAAGGCATCGACGCCGCCGGATTTCAGCGCCGCCGCCTGGGCCTGGGCATCGGGAATGAAGCGGAACACCACCTTGTCGAGGCCAAGCTTCACCTGCTTGTTCCAGTAAGCAGGATTGGCAGCAAGCTCCACCCGGTCGCCCTTGGTCCAGCTGACGAATTTGAACGGGCCAGTGCCAATGGGTTTGGTCTTGTCGTCAGCAGCAGTTTTCGGGGCAACCATCACGGAGGCGGGCCAGCCCAGCCAGTAGAGCAGCGAGCCCGCTGGTTCCTTCAGCTTCAAGACCAGCGTTGCCTTGTCCGGGGTCTCGATAGTGTCGATGGCGCTGAAAAACCGTTTCTGGCCATTGGTCGAGTCCGGGCCACGCGCCCGGTCGAGCGTGAATTTTGCCACGGAAGAATCGAATGCCTCGCCATCGTGGAAGGTCACGCCCTCCTGGAGCTTGAATGTATAGGTGAGACCGTCGGGGGAAATTTCCCAGCTTTTCGCCAGCTGCGGGACGATCTTGCCGTCGCGGTCGATAGCAACCAGCCCTTCGAAAATATTCTGCCAGGTCACCTGGCCGATTGCCACGGGGGCTGCCACCGTCGAATCAAGCCCGGTCGGCTCGATATTCATGCCGAGTGTCAGCGTCCTCTGGGCCGCCGTCGCCAGGCCGGGGCCGACAAGCGAGACTGTCGCCGCCAGCGTCATCAACGCGATGCAACGCAAAGTGCCCGGCTTGAAAAAGCGTGCATGAACCATCGTCAAATTCCCCTTCGTGAACGCTCGTTTTTCCGTGTTTACCACGGGTGGCGTCATTGCCGAAAATATTGTCATTTCGCAAGCAACCACACAATGCGGTTTTTTGTGTTCTGCGTGGAGCGCAAAACGCTACACGCAATTCTTCATTTCCCCATCTGTTCGCGCATGAACCGCTCAACCGCATCCACCAGCTTGGAAGCGGCAAACGACAATTGCCGGTCACCGGCGACGCACAGATCGATGGGTGTGCGGATACCCGCCCCACCGGCAATCGGGATAACCACCAGTTCGCCAGACCGGCGCTCACGCGCCACCGTCTGGGCTGGCAGCAATGTCAAGGCGGCACCGCGCAACACCAGTTCCCGCTGCATTTCCAGCGATCCCGTCACGAAGACCGGATCAAGCTCCAGACCAGCCTTGGAAAACCAGGCATCGAAGGCGCGGCGCGCACCAAAGGACCCATCTGGCACCGCCAGCGGAAAGCGGGCAAGCTCGGTGACGGTCATTTCCGCCAAGTGCGCTGCCGGATGGTGGCTGGCAGCGATGACATCATAAATGATTTGCGCCCGTGCCCGCACCCTTATACCCGGATCAGGCTCTGAAAACAGGGTAACGGCCATGTCCGCCTTGGCGCTCGACAAGGCCTCCATCGCCTGACCGGCGCTGGAAATGGTCACCGAAAACCGAATATTGGGATAGACCAGGCTGAAATCGGCCAGAGCCGGTGCCAGCAGATTGGCCACCGTCGCACCGTTTGCGTGGATAGTGACATGACCGCGCTTCAAGCCCTGGAGATCGTCGATCAGCTGGTGAACATGGTTCAGCTCACGCAATGTCTTGCCCGCTCTTGCCGCCAGCAACTCGCCCGCCGCCGTCAGCTGGATGCCCCGGCTCGACCGCTCGATCAACACCGTACCGAAATAATGCTCCAGCTGGTCGATCTGTCGGGCAAAGGCGGTCGGCTGCACGTTCAGACGCTCGGCAGCCGCCCGCATCGACCGGGTCCGCACCAGTTCATCGAAATAGATCAGTGCTTTTATGTGCATGCCCGCTCATCCCCGCCGCAACAGAATTGCCAGATTTCTCCACGGCTTCCAAGTCCTGCCTGGGGTGATGTTTTTCCCATATTCGCCCTATCGCTCCGTTAAGCGTACTCGTTGCAGAAGATACGAGCGCGCAACCATTGAAGCCTAATAAATAAGCTAAAATTCTTATTGACTATATTTTAACCGGAGCATAGCCTGCATACACGCTCCTGAAAATCCCCTAGGGATTGAGGGACAAAATGGTCGCCTGACATATTCGATGAAAATTGTCCTGGCAGCCGATCACATGGCTTTGATGCCGCAGGCAAACACGCCCCGCAACTCGTCTTCACGGACGGGCCGGGGCTTTTTTTATGCGCGATTTCTCCCCTAGGAAAGATCGCAAGGCAAGAGTGACTGCATGACAAGGATGACCGTTCCGATTTCGATCCTGTTCTCGACCACCGGGCCTTATGCGGCACTCGGTCGGGAAGCCGTCGACGGGGCGATGGCGGCCATTGCGCAGATCAATACCGATACGGCATTTGCTGTTCAAATCGAGGCGAAACTGGCCGATCCCGGCGGCAATGCCGAGCGCTATGGATTGATGGCGGAAGCGGCCACCCGCGATGATGGCTGCAAACATATCATTGGCGCCATCACGTCCTGGAGCCGCAAAGAAATCCTGCCGGTAGTCGAACGCTCCGGCGCCCTGCTCTGGTATGCCTTTCCTTATGAGGGCTATGAGGCCAGCGACAGCGCGCTTTATCTCGGTGCCTGTCCCAACCAGCACCTTCTGCCGCTGTTTGCGCATATCCTGCCACGGTTCGGGCGGCGGCCTTTCATTGTCGGGTCCAATTATATCTGGGGGTGGGAAGTCAGCCGGATCGCTCGGGAACTCACCGAGGCCAGCGGCGGCCAGGTCGTCGCGGACCGTTATATGCCGCTCGGCTCCACCCAGGTCGATCACCTGATTGCCGAAATCCGCCAGAAGCGGCCCGATTTCATCCTGAGCAATCTCGTCGGCCAATCGGCAGCCGCCTTTCTGGCCGCCTATGACGCCCTGCGGCGCGAAGACCCAGATTTTGCCCCGGAACACTGTCCTGTCACCGCCTGCAATCTCTGCGAAACGGATCTCGCCGTTCTGGAGCCATCCGCCCGGATTGGCCATATCACCACCTCTGTCTATTTCCAGGGACTGGAGAGCGCGGAAAATCAGGAGTTCAAGGCAGGAATCGCACGGCGTCACGGTCAGGACCGCCGCCTGACCACGCCTTTCGTTTCTGCCTATACCGCTGTGATGGTTCTGGCGCAGGCCATTGCCGATGTGGGCAGCGACATGCCGGAGGCCGTGCGCCATGCCGCCACGAACCGGCTATTTCGCACCCCGCTTGGGCCATTGAAAATCGACCCCCGCACCCAGCACGCCGCGCTTCGTCCGCATATCGCGCTTTCGGACCACGATGGTTCCTTCACGCTGTTTCAGAGTGCGCCGGTGCCCATTGAGGCTGATCCCTATCTGGTGCGCAGCCAACCAAAGCGAATGGAAGACACTCCACCCACGCCTAAACCCCAGACGTCACCATCGCTGAAGGTGATCAAATGAAGCGGCCCGAACGTCCCCTGCTTGCCAATTGGCATGCGATCATCCTGCATCGCCCGCATCCTTCCGTCGATGCGCTGCAACGCCAGCTCGAACTCCTGCATATCCGGGTGACGATTGCCTGGCCGCAACTGGACGAGAGCCATGCCGGGGCCGACATCGTGTTTTTCGATGCCGATATGGGTCATGACGGTCAGTTTCCCTGGCCAGCCGGATTTGCGCCGATGCCGATGATCGCGCTGATCGGCTCGGAAACCCCTGGGCGGATCGAGTGGGCGCTGTCGCAAGGCTCCAATGCCCATTTCCTAAAACCGGTTGGCTCTACCGGTGCCTATAGCGCCCTGTTGATCGCCGCCCACGCCTATCAGGCAGCCCGTAGCCAGGCAGATGACATCCGCAGCCTTGAAAACCGGGTCCGGCAGCGACCGGTCGTGGTGCATGCCGTGCTGGAACTGCTGCGGCAAGGTGCCTGCACCGAGGCCGAGGCCTGGCGCAGATTGCGGATGGTGGCGATGGACTGGGGCATGACCATCGAGGATGCCGCCGAGGCCATCTGCCGCAATGACCGGCATATCGGCGAGTTCCCCATCCCGAAATCCAACTGAAACAGAATTGCAGTCCAAAAGGAGTTTTTGCGTGTCGACTATTGAAGGTTTCGCCCCCTACGGCGAGTATCAGACCTGGTATCGGATCACCGGCGACCTCACCTCCGGCAAGCCGCCGCTGATCGTGGCCCATGGCGGTCCCGGCTGCACCCACGATTATGTCGATAGTTTCAAGGACATTGCCGCAACGGGCCGCGCCGTCATTCATTACGACCAGGTCGGCAATGGCAAATCCACCCATCTGCCCGACAAGGGCGGCGACTTCTGGACGGTGGCGTTCTTCAAGGCGGAACTGCACAACCTGATCGACCATCTGGGCATTCGCGGCGCCTATTGCCTGCTCGGCCAATCCTGGGGCGGCATGCTCGGCGCTGAATTTGCCGTGGACCAGCCCGAAGGGTTGAAAGCCCTGGTGATCGCCAATTCGCCAGCCTCGCTGCGCACCTGGGTCTCAGAGGCAAACCGGCTGCGTGAAGCGCTGCCCGCTGATGTGCAGGCGACATTGCTGGCCCACGAACAGGCGGAAACCACCGACAGCGACGACTATATGAAGGCAACCGATGTCTTCAACCAGCGCCATGTCTGCCGCGTCGTGCCGATGCCAGCAGAAGTGCAGCGCACCTTTGATGCGATTGCCGCCGATCCGACCGTTTATCACACCATGAACGGTCCCAATGAATTCCACGTTATCGGCACCATGAAGGACTGGACCATCGAGGGCAGGCTCTCAACCATCACGGTCCCGACCCTGCTGATTTCCGGCCGGTTCGACGAGGCGACCGAAGCCTGCGTGCAGCCCTTCGCAGACGAAATACCCGATGTGCGCTGGCGGATTTTCGAACAGTCCAGCCACATGCCGCATGTGGAAGAGCGCGACGCCTGCATGGCGGAAGTCAGCGCCTTCCTCGACCAGAAAGCTCCCTGATAACGGCCCCGACAAGAGCCGCCACAATCAACCGACCCAATAAGAACCAGAGGGAATGAACTCCATGACCAGATCGACCAAAGCCTTGTCCTGCAAGGCAGGCACATTTCTCGCAACCTGCCTTCTCGCCCAGACAGCACTTTCCGGTATCTCCTATGCAGAGGATCGGGCGGCGCTGATGGCCCAGCATCGCGGCGGCACGATGACGCTCGCCGCCGTTTCCGCAGCCGGTACCATTGACCCCGCCATCAACTATACCGGTCAATATTGGCAGGTCTTGCAGATGACCAATGACGGGTTGGTCAAGTTCAAGCAGGCCGCCGGCACCGAGGGCTTCAAGATCGTGCCTGACGTGGCCGAAGCCATTCCCGAGCCGCAGGACGATGGCAAGACCTATGTGTTCAAGATCCGCAAGGGCATCATGTTCTCGACCGGCCAGGAATTGAAGCCGTCGGATGTGGCCGCCTCCTTCCAGCGTATCTTCAAGGTCAATGGTCCAACCACTGGCAGCTTTTACAACGGCATCGTCGGGGCCGACAAATGCATTGCCGATGCAGCAAACTGCACGCTTGAAGGCGGCGTGATTGCCGATGACGCGGCGGGCACCGTGACCATTCACCTGACCCAGGCGGATTCGGAATTCTTCGACAAGATGGCCGTGCCGCATGCCAGCATCCTGCCAGCCGACACGCCCGCCAAGGACGCTGGCACGACGCCGCTTCCCGCCACCGGCCCCTATATGATTGCCAGCTACAACCCTAATGAAAAAATGGTACTGAAGCGCAATCCGCATTTCAAGGAATGGAGCGTCGATGCGCAGCCGGATGGCTACGCGGATGAAATCGTCTACCAGTTCGGCATGACCGAAGAGGCGACGATCAACGCCATCCAGAACGGTCAGGTCGACTGGATGTTCGACACGCCGCCCGCCGACCGCCTGCCGGAACTGGGCTCGAAATATGCCAAGCAGATGCATATCGATCCGCTGGCTGCCTTCTGGTACCTGCCGATGAATACCAATCTGGCGCCGTTCAACAATATCAAGGTGCGCCAGGCGGTAAACTATGCACTGGACCGCGACGCATTGGTGGGCCTGTTTGGCGGCGAGGCGCTGGCCTCCCCGACTTGCCAGATCCTGCCGCCGGATTTTCCCGGCTATGCTCCCAACTGCCTTTACACCAAGAACCCCGGCGAAAGCTGGAGCGAGCCTGATATGGACAAGGCCAAGGCACTGATCAAGGAAAGCGGCACCGCAGGGCAGAAGGTAACGATCATTGCCGAGGATAATGCGGTAGGACGCGGCATTGGCACCTATGTGCAGAGCCTGTTGAACGAGCTGGGCTATGACGCTTCGCTGAAGGCGATCTCGCCGAATATCGAGTTCACCTATATCCAGAACACCAACAACAACGTCCAGATCAGCGTCACGCAGTGGTACATGGATTATCCGGCAGCCTCGGACTTCATCAACGTGCTGCTGTCCTGCGACAGCATCCATCCGGGCAGCGATTCCTCCATCAATATCGCCGGTTACTGCAACAAGGAACTGGACAAGCAGATGCAGGAGACGATGGCACTGTCCATCAAGGACCCGAAAGCGGCTGACGCCAATTGGGCCAAAATCGACAAAGCCTTCATGGAACAGGCACCGCTCGCTCCATTGTTCACGCCAAAGAGCGTCAACTTCACCTCGGCGCGGCTCGGCAATTACCTGTTCAACAAGCAGAACCGCTGGGTGATCTCGCAATCCTGGGTAAAATGAGCCGGTACATCAGGGGCGGCGCGTGAAAAGCCCTGCCCACCCTCCCCTCGTTGGGGAGGGTTGGGGAGAAGCCTTTTACCTAAAAAGCCTTCGCCCTCCATTTCCTCCATGACCGAGCTTGAAGAGAAGCGCAGATGAACGATGTGTCGGAAGGCATGGCCAGCCCTGCCCAATCCAATCGAGAGCCTGAACCGCAGGCGCCTAGAAAAGCCGGTGGCGCCAGCCCGTGGCACCGTGCCTGGCGGTTGCTTCGCAGGGATAAATCGGCCATTGCGGCGGCTTTCGTGCTGCTGGTCATCATCGCCTCCAGCCTCGCCGCCCCGCTCTATGCCTCGATGGTATCGGGCACCGACCCGTTCCGTTCCAATCTGAGCGGCAGGGTGACAATCGACGGTCAGCGGGTGAAGGTCATGCAGGCGTCTACCGAAGGCCTTGGCCTCGGCGTTACCCCGATCGGACCGACCCTCAAAGGCCCATACTTCCTTGGCGCCGATAGCCAGGGCCGCGATGTTGCTGCCCGCCTGCTCTATGGCGGACGCAATTCGCTGCTGATATCCGCATCGTCAACCTTGATCTGTCTGGTGCTGGCCGCAATCGTCGGGATTTCGGCTGGCTTCTTCGGCGGCGTCACCGATATGGTGCTATCGCGCATTCTCGATATTCTCTGGGCCTTTCCGGTCTATCTTCTAGCCATTTCGCTGTCCATCGTGCTGATTTCGCAGGGCATTACCATCGGCCCCATCGAGATCAATTCCAGCAGCCTGCTGCTGCCCATCGGCATTATCGGCATTATCTACGTGCCTTACGTGGCGCGTCCGGTGCGCGGACGGGTGCTTTCGCTCAAAAACAGCGAATTCGTGCTGGCCGCCATCGGCCTTGGCATTCCCAAATGGCGCATCCTGTTGAAGGACATCTTGCCGAATGTCTCGACCACGCTGATCGTCTTCATTCCGCTGATGATGGCGCTGAACATCATCACCGAATCCTCGCTGTCCTTCCTCTCCATCGGCGTACAGGCCCCGGATGCCAGCTGGGGTACGATCATCCAGGATGGCCAGGGCCTGCTTTACACCCGCCCGCTGGTGGCCCTGTCGCCGGGCATTGCCATCGTGCTCTGCGTGCTGGCGCTCAACGTGCTGGGTGACAGCGTGCGCGATGCGCTCGACCCGCGCACCAAAGTGATTTGAGGAGCCACCCGATGATTTATGCCCTCATTCAACGTTTCGCCCAGATGATCTTCGTGCTGTTTGGCATTTCGGCGCTGGTGTTCCTGATCTTTTTCGCCACGCCCGGCGCTGATCCTGCCGCCCGCATTGCCGGACGCAATGCCTCGCCGGAAACCGTCCAGGCGATCCGCAAGGAATTCGGCTTCGACCGGCCGCTGCCGGTGCAATATGGCATCATGATGAAACGGCTGTTCATTACCCAAGATCTCGCCTCCTTCGTCAATCGCGGCATGAAAGTCGTGCCGCAAGTGACGGCTGCTGCCCCCGTCACCCTGTCGCTGGTGTTCGGCGCCGCTGTGCTCTGGGTGATCGGCGGCATCGCGGTCGGCGTCATTGCCGCCATGGCCCGCGATACGGCACTGGATCGCGGATTGATGGTGCTGGCGCTGATCGGGGTTTCCATGCCGGTCTACTGGCTGGGCGAGGTGATGAACCTCATTTCCCAGCACCGCTTCCACGACACGATCTTCTTCTCCTGGGTGCCATCGCTTGGCTACAAGCCGTTTTTCAGCGACCCTGCAGGCTGGTTCAAGACACTGATTATCCCATGGTGTACACTGGCCGCCCTTTATATCGGCATCTATGGCCGGGTGCTGCGGGCAACGCTGGTCGAATCCTATCAGGAGGATTTCATCCGCACTGCTCGCGCCAAGGGTCTCAGCCCATCGCGGGTCATGCTGCACCATGCGCTGCGCACCTCGCTCATTCCGTTCGTCACCATGTTCGGGCTGGATTTTGGCGCATTGGTCGGTGGCTCGGCGCTGCTGACGGAAGTGGTGTTCGGGCTGAACGGCGTCGGACGCCTGACCTATCAGGCCCTGCTCAATCTCGATCTGCCGATGATCCTTGGCACTGTGATCTACGCCTCCTTCTTCGTCGTCATCGCCAATGCCCTTGTTGATGTCGTCTATGTGCTGATCGATCCGCGCGTGCGGGGAAGCTGAAAATGAACCAGAACGACACCATTAAAGACCGGCCCCTGCTGCTGGATGTCAACGGCCTCAGCGTCTCCTTCGCCACCGATCGTGGCTATGTGCGGGCGGTGCGCGATGTGTCCTTTAGCGTGCGCGAAGGTGAAATCCTGTCTGTCGTCGGCGAATCCGGCTCCGGCAAATCAGTGACCCTCTTGTCGCTGCTCGGCCTGCATGACCGCAAGACCACGCGGGTGGACGGCACCGTCACCTTTCGCGGCCAGCGCATTCTGGAGATGTCGGCGAGCCAGATGCGGCGCATTCGCGGCAAGCAGATCGGCCTGATTTCCCAGGACCCGATGACGGCGCTGAACCCGGTGAAATCAGTGGGCTGGCAGATCGCCGAACAGATCCGCGCCCATGAGCCGATCTCGGCACGGGCCGCACGGCTGCGGGCCATCGAACTGTTGGGCGAAGTCGGCCTGTCCAATCCAGGCGAGGCGGTGGACCGCTATCCGCATCAGCTTTCCGGCGGCATGCGCCAGCGCGTCGTCATCGCCATGGCGCTGTCCTGTAGCCCTGCGCTGCTGGTGGCCGACGAGCCAACGACGGCGCTGGATGTGACCGTCCAGGCACAGGTGCTCGACCTGTTGATCCGCTTGCGCAAGGATTTCGGCTCGGCGATCATTCTCATCACCCATGACATGGGCGTGGTCGCCGAAGTCGCCGACCGGGTGGCGGTGATGTATGCGGGCCGCATCGTTGAACGCGGCACCACCGACCAGATCTTCTCGACACCGATGCATCCCTATAGCTGGGGCCTGATGGCCTCGATCCCGCCTTTGACCGGCCCGCGCCTGAAGCGGCTGAAATCCATTCCCGGCATGCCGCCCACTCCAGACAGCCTGACGGAGGGCTGTGGATTTGCACCGCGATGTATGTTTGCGCGGGAGGGCTGCGCAGCACATCCACCATTGCGACGCATGGGAGAGCAATCGGCGCTCTGCGTGCTGGACGGGCCGGAACGTGAGGCTCTTCGCCAAGACATCCTGCCGCTGGAGACCATGGCATGAGCGAGACATCTCACACCACGCCCCTGCTCTCGACGCAGGATCTCACCAAGAGCTTCACTGTCGGCAAGACCATGCGTCCCGGCTCCGGCAAACTGCTGCGCGCCGTCGAAGGCATTAGCCTCGACGTCTATCCGACCGAAACCCTTGGGCTGGTCGGCGAATCTGGCTCCGGCAAATCAACGCTCGGACGGTGCCTGACACGCCTCTATGATGTCAGCGGCGGATCGCTGACCTTCGACGGGCAGGACATTACCAAGGTGGACGGCAAGGCGCTGAAATCGGTGCGGCGCAAGATGCAGATGATTTTCCAGGACCCCTCCGCCTCGCTCAATCCACGCCGCAAGGTGCGCGATGTGCTGAGCGAAGTGCTGAAGGTTCACAAGATCCGCGAGGGTGCCGCTATCGAGGACCGCCTGGCCGAACTGATGGATCTCGTCGGGCTGAGGCGCGAATATCTGGACCGCTATCCGCATGAGTTTTCCGGCGGACAGCGCCAGCGGATCGGCATTGCCCGGGCCTTGGCGGTCGAACCGAAGATGATTGTTGCCGACGAGCCGGTTTCCGCGCTCGATGTGTCGGTGCAGGCGCAAATCGTCAACCTGTTCAGCGAGTTGCGCGAAAAGCTCGACCTCACCTATGTGTTCATTGCCCATGATCTGGCCGTGGTGCTGCAGGTCTCAACGCGGGTGGCAGTGATGTATCTCGGCTCCATCGTCGAGATCGGCGAAACGGATGCGCTCTATGCCAATCCTAGCCATCCCTATACGCAGGCACTGCTGTCGGCCATTCCGCAACCGCATAAGCGCGAAAAGCGCGAACGCATCCTGCTGACAGGCGAAATTCCAAGCCCGCTCAATCCGCCAAGCGGGTGCAAGTTTTCCACCCGCTGTCCTTATGCAAAGGATATCTGCCGCGACCTGCGACCACCGCTGACGCCTGTCTCGGCAGAGCGCAAAGTCGCCTGTCATTTTCCGCTGGATTGAAGAAAAGGGAGCCTGCCATGTGCATCGCCTGCACCCATACCATCCACCGCGCCCAGCATCACTTCGGCTGGGACAAGGATTTCAAACCGGCGCTGGTCGCAAAACCAGGCGAAACGATCCTGTTTGAATGCATGGATGCCTCCGGCGGCCAGCTCGGCGCCGATGCAACGCCTGCGAGCCTTGCGACCCTGGATTTTGCCGGAATCAACCCGGTGTCCGGCCCGGTTTATATCGAGGGCGCCATGCCCGGCGATGTGGTCAAGGTCTCCATCCGCAAGTTTCATCCCTCCGGTCTCGGCTGGACCGCCAATATTCCGGGCTTTGGCCTGCTGGCCGATCAGTTCAAGGACCCGGCCCTGCATGTCTGGCACTATGATGCGGTGTCGATGATCCCTGCCCTTTACGGCCCAGGCGGCAAGGTGCCGCTGAAACCCTTCGCCGGAACCATCGGGCTTGCGCCAGCCGACCCCGGTCCGCACTCAGTCGTGCCGCCGCGCAGGGTCGGCGGCAATCTTGACATCCGCGATCTCTCGGCGGGTGTGACGCTTTATCTGCCAGTCGAGGTCGAGGGCGGATTGTTTTCGGTCGGTGACACCCATGCCGCGCAAGGCGATGGGGAAGTGTGCGGCACCGCTATCGAAAGCCGCATGGATGTGGAACTGACGCTGGATCTGGTGAAGGGCATGGCCCTGCAAAGCCCGCGCTTCACCGTGACCGAACCCGTCACCCGGCATCTGGACGGCGCGGGCTATGAGGTGACGACCGGCATCGGCCCTGACCTGATGACCGGCGCCCGCGAGGCCGTGATGCGGATGGTCGATCTTCTGGCAGCCGAGCACGGCATGGCCCCAGTCGATGCCTATATGCTTTGCTCGGTCTGCGGCGATCTCAGGATCAGCGAAGTGGTCGATATGCCGAACTGGGTGGTGAGCTTTTATTTTCCCCGGATCGTTTTTGCCTGACAATAGGCAAGTGACGGCAGCGGCACGGGCCGCCGCCCTCACTGTTTTGACGATCAACTATTGGTCAGCAGCTTGCCGCCCTGTTCCATGCTTTCGCGGCTTCCCGCATATTCGAAGGGGAAAACCGAGAAGGCCCGGTTGGACTGATAGAGATCACCGATCACCTCGATCAGGCCGGACACCTCTTCCGGCTCTGGCAGGAACTCGGTCGGGTACATCCAGTGCATGATCCGCTTCAGGCAATAGCCAAGCCAGCCCGATCCATCCGGCAGTGAGGCAGGCATGCCACCAGCATTGGCCACGGCAAACTGAATGCAGCAGGCGGCGGCATTCAGGCTGCAATAGCGGTCTGTCAGCGCATAGAAATTGGCGCTGTTGGAAAATCCGCGACCAAGTCTCGCCTGGGCGTCGCGCCGGGCCTGATCCAGCTTGACGACCTCATCCATCACGCTCACTGCCAGCGCATATTCGCTCTCCGACACCAGCGGCTTCAACTCACGCAGTGCATCTGGAAGGCCCGCCAGACTGATATCATCGCCATTGCCGGACAGGCCGAGCTTGCTCCAACGCGGCGGCCCAATCGGACGGCGGATATCGTAGATATCGTCCAGCAGCGCCCGGCGCGCTGCATCGAACGGCTGTTCACGAGCGGCCAGCGCCTTGCCAAGCGCCAGTTCCATCTGGCTGCCAACGACGCGCATGTTCACATAGCTATTGCCATCGACAAAGCCGGTCATGCCGATATCGCGCAGCAATTTCTGAAAGACCCCGTGGCCGAAGCCATCACGCATGTAAAAGCGTGCGCCGATCACAGTTGCCAGGCTTTGCAGCGATTGCTCCAGCCGCTTCGGCACCAGATATTTGGAAATGGAGGAATAAAGGAAAAGCTGGCGGGGCAGGCAATGCACCAGCCGGGTCGCAGATGCGACCATGATTTCCGAAATCATCAGATCGGCATAGGCATCGGCGATCTGACGGCGGCTGACCGGCAATTCGATCACTTTCTGATTGCCATAGAGGCTCCGATTGGCAGCAAAGCCATAGGCCAGCCGCAAGCCGGTATCGACAGCGCCGAGGCACATGGCAGCCACGCCAAGCCGCAGGGATTGCTGGCTTTTCAGCGATACTTCCAACCCGGCACCTTCGCGGCCAAGCACCTGACCAACCGGCACCTTGGCATCCTCGTAGCGCACCCCGCCCAGCGGCAGGCCGCGCACGCCGTAAAGACGTTCATTGGGCAGAACCCGGTAGTTCTTGCGCTCAAGATGACTGCGATCAACGATCAGCATCGTGTGAGAGACCGGCGAAATCGCCTCGTCCGTGCGCGCATGGACGATCATCGCACCGGCCCGGTCGGCAAAACCAATCGGCCATTTCTCGCCATTGACGCGGTAGAACTCACCATCCTTGATTGCCGTGGTCTCGTTGGTCAGAAGGTCGCTGCCATGGCGGCCTTCGCTCAACCCCCAGGAAATCGAGCCACCAGAGGCCACGAAGCGTCCATATTCCCGGATCTGCTCTTCCGTGCCGCAGGTGACAATCGCCAGATAGCCGATGAAGGGCAGGATAGCGATGGTTGCCAGCGTCATATCGCGGCGGGCAATGGCCCGGTACATTTGCAGGGATTCCGGATAGGAAAACATCATGCCGCCAGCACCTTCCGGTACCAGCCATTGGCTGATGCTTTCACCCACCAGCGCATCATAGGGCCGAGCGGGGAACCGCTCCGCTTCGTCATCAGCCATGATCTGCGCGAAGGAGGCCGGTGCTGCCGTATCCCACGGATCGCCCATGGCCAGATCCAGCTGCCGCAATGTCGCCAGGACCTCGGCAGACCCTTTTTTCTTCACCTCGGGAAATAGCATCTGAAACTCCTGATCAAAATGTCTTGCATGGCCCTGTCAAGACCACCTGAAAAAACGAAAGAAATCATCGACCGCTGCTAAACCGCAGCGTGCCGTTTTTCATCACTATAAACGTCTTCATTCGCCCCCATCGCCTCTGCGAGACTATGCCAAGCCGCCTGATAGAACCGATCTTCTCCGCTGAAGGCGTAACGATCACCGGCCAGCAGGCGTTGCAGCATGAAGGGTAGAAGCGCGTCTCCGCCTTCAGCCAGTGCCGACAGCGCGCAACAGGACACGGCATAGAGCCTTGCAAATTGCGCCCCGGCATTGACGGCTTCCGGCCTTTCACCCTGGCGCAGGGCCAGCAATTCAGCCATGCCCTCTTCCAGGCTGGCAAAACGTGCCTCTGCCTCTTGCAGCGCGTCCACCACCGCACGGTCGTGTTCGGATGCCGCCTTGGCAAACCGCTCGCCAAGCCCCGGCAGCAGATCCGTCAATGGCTCGCCAGCCCTGTTCAGCATCGGCACCTTGGCAAGCACCATGGCCGGGCAAGGCGAGGACGGTGACAGCTCCGCCTGCAATTGCGCAAACAGCGCATCGGCAAGACCCGGTTCCAGTTTGGCGCGGCGCTTCGTCAGACTGGGCAATTGATTGGCCAGCATGCCGAGATTAACCTGCGGATTGATGTCCATATATTGCGCTACTTCACCGTCGCGGCGCAATTTCTGAAGGATCGCCGAGACCGGCTCCTCCGCCAGCACCGACCGGGCACCCAGGGCTGCCATCAAGCTGGTGAAAATCCGGCTGCTGAATTCCTGGGCGATCTGCTTGGCAACCGCCGCCGCCACCGGAAAATGCTGCGGACGGAAAGACGCGAAGCGGGCCGCAGCCTTGGCAACGCTGTCCATGATCCGGTAATCGGCATAGGCACCGGCCAGCAGGAAATGCTGGTGCGGATGGCCGCCATTCGCCTGTTTAGAGATCTCGCCATAGGTCAACCGCAAGGCGCTTTCGCAAGGGCCGAGCATGGCGCCAATCGACAGAAGCTTGATGACGGATTCGGCGCGAAACACCAGCTCGATGCCTTCGCCTTCACCACCCACCCGGTTAGCTGCATTGACACAGGCCACATCAATATCGACATCGGCGACATCAATGCCCTTCATGCCGGAAAGCTCTGCGCGCGGATGCGGCAGGGTGGATTCCCATTGCGGCTGCCGGTCGATCAGAAACAGCGAGAAAGCCGCCGGTCCGCCTGCACCCGTCTTGGCCATCACCATCAAGGCCCGCGCCTTTTCGGCCTGACCGACCAGCCATTTGCGGCCATTGATCACATACCAGTCACCCTGACGGTCAGCCTTTGTCTGGTTGTTGATCAGATCGCTGCGAATGCCGGGTTCGTTGACGGCAAGGGCAATGCTGTGGCCCGCAAGCAGCCAGTCCGACAGGGTCTTACGCTGTGCCTCAGTGCCAGCCAGATCAAGCACGGTGATGGCCCCAATGGAATACATCAGCCGGGGCATCAGCGACGGATTGCGGCCCGCCAGAAGGCGCGCCATTTCAAGCACCGCTTCCAGATCCACCAATTCCCCGCCCGTCTTCCAATGGGCGGGAATAATCTGCTGGATAAAACCGGATTCGATCAGAGCCTTGGCCTGGAGGTCGAGACTATCGCCGTCGAGATCAGCCTTCACGGCAGTGGCGAAGGAAAAGGGGTGGTCGTCTTCAAGCGGATCGCCCAACAGCGCCCGCAACCGGTTAAGATAGGAGGCGGATGTTGTCATAGCGGCGCAATCTCATAGGACATCGGATGGGGGAAGCGGACACCGGCCATGGCCAGCCAATGCAGCCGCGTCTCAAAGGCCGCGCCCTGCAACAGATGGGTGGCGACATCCACGACACGGCGGCTCTCCGGCTGTTCCAGATAGGTGCCAGCCGTCCATTCGTTGAAGTCACCAATCGCCGGACCGCTCCAGATCTGGTAGTCGATCTGACGCCCCTCTTCCCCGGCATTGGCCCAATGAGATGCCTTTCCGAGATAGGCGCGAAACACCAGCGCCATCTTGCGCTTCGGATCGGCTTCCGCCTCCGTGACCTGTTTGGGGTCGCGGCCAACGAAATAATCCGCCGTCATCCGCCAGACATCGGCAAGGCTTTGCTTGAACAGTTTTTGCTCCAGTTCCTGCACCACCGGTTCCGGCAGGGCATCCAGACTGTCATAGCGGCGATAGAGATCGTAGAGCATCTTGGCGCGGCTGGCGAACAGCGTGCCGCGCTTCAACACCTGCAGCTCCACCCCCAGTTCGAACATATCAGCAGCCGGTGCCATGGTGGTATCGGCAAAGCCGCATTTGGCCAGAAGGGCGCGCACCGAAGGCGACGAGCCGGATTCCTGGCAGGCCTGATTGACCGAACCGGTCACCACATAGGCGGCACCCGTCGCAAAGGCGGCGGCAATTGCCTTGGGCGAGCCAAGTCCGCCGCCGACACCGATGCGGATCGGCTTGGCGTAACCGTTTTTCTCGGCGACTTTCTGCGCCTGCCGCAGCATGATCGGCAGCAGCACAACCAGCGGTCTGCGGTCGGTCTGCCCACCGGAATCGGCTTCAGCCGTAATGTCGTCGGCAATCGGCACCTGGGCAGCCAACGCCGCCTGTTCCTCGCTGATCGCGCCTTGGGCCAGCAGCTTTTTCAAGATGTTTTCCGGCGCGGGCTCCATAAAGACCGAGGCCACTTCCGAGCGAGAAACCTTGGCGATCAGCCGATGGCCGATATCGATGCTACCATCCTCGCGGCGGCGAAGGCCAAGCGCCCGGTAGCGCACCAGCGCGGGTGTCAATCCCATGAAGGCCGAGGCTTCGACAATGGTGACACCATAGCGCAGCAGAATATCGATCAGGCCGTTTTCCATGGCCGGTTCGCTGGGGCTATGGATAAGATTGACCGAAAACGGCGCACCCTGGAGCGCCGAGGTAATCTTGGCCAGCGCCTGATCGACCTGCTCCAGCCGGACACCGCCCGCACCATAGCTTGCCAGAAAGCCCTGCTGCGCCAGCGCAATGACCAGGTCCGGCGAGGCGATGCCATTGGCCATAGCGCCTGCCATATAGGGGAAGCTGAGATCATAGCGGGCCAGAAAATCCGGGTCCCCCAGCGCACTTGGCGCCAGGGCTGGGTAGCGGCAGACCACTTTGAAACCGGCTTCCAGCGGCTCCAGTTCCGAGGTCACCCCAAGCCGGGTGCCATCGCTGACCACCGAGCCGGGCTGATCCAATTTCTGCAATTGCCGACGGATTGACGGGGTATCCCAGACAATAGCCGGCGTTGCGGAGGCGTCTTCAAATCGTGCATTGATCGTCATGATATCCTCCTTGGATTAAGCCGGTTTGATGGAAATGCTCATCGACAGCGCTTCATAGATACGCAGCCGGTCATTGAACAAATCGGTATCGGCAATCACCACCAGGCCTTCGCCTTCCCGGCGGATTTCCTTGATATGCACTTCGAGGCCCATGCGCTTGTCAGTGCGCAGCAATTGGCCGCGATAGCGCCAATTGACCGGCACGCCGACCGCGATGCCGAAGCGTGGATTGGCAATCCCCGCGTCCAGACCGGTGCGGATGGCAAAGAGCTGCATGGCTTGCAGGATGGCCTCCAATCCAAGCGAGCCGGGCATGACCGGGTCCCGGTGGAAATGGTTGGTGAAATACCATTCGCCAGCATCAATCGTCCGCTCGCCCTTGACATAGCCGAGGCCAAATTTGCCACCATCGCGCACCAGGCTGGCCTGATGCAGCAGCCGGAACCGATGGCCGGGCGGCAAGCGCCAATGGGGCTTTTCCTGTGTACCAGCAAACAGATGGGCGGAGGCCGGGTTGAGAAGGTCGAATTCCTCGGTTTTCGCGCTGTTTTCCTCCAGCCAGAATTTGCTGAGCTTGCCCTGGTCAAGGCCAAGCTGGTTTTCCAGCGCCCGCTTGGTGAAGTAGCCGAAGGAAGATTGGCCCTGATAGAAAGGCTGGCCATCGACCTTCAGGTTGAAGTCAAAGTTTTGCAGGATCGAATCCGTCACCATGGCATTGCTGAGCAGTTTCTGGCTGTGGCGGATCGTCGTGCCGCGCACATCCGGGTCGGAAAGATAGACCGCCGTGCCATCCAGATTGCGGATCGAATATTCCTTATCGGGATATTTCAGGGTTGGCCCCAGCGCATAGCCATTGAGAATGGCGGCCTGAAGCGCCGATTCCAGCACCACGAAATTCGGGATATGCGGGTGGCTGTTTTCCTGGAAATACCAGCTGTCGGCAGCGGCATCATATTCGGTATCCATCACGGCACCGGGGACCAACTGGCCGCGCGTGCCAGTGGTTTCCAGGCAGCGATCGACAAACTGGAAGCAACCATTCGGAATATGCGGGGCGCGCAATTCCTCGCCGTAAATGTTGAATTCCGGGCCAAGGCCGATGCGCAATTCACCCTTGGCGGCGTGGTGCATGCTCATTTCATTGAGCACAACCTTCTCGCCGCTCTTGGTCTTGCGTCCGCTGAACCAAGTCGGATCACCAAAGCGCGGCTCAACCGAGACACCAGGCTTTTCAATCACCTGCAAGCCCAGATTGGACACCCGCACCAGCGGCTTGCCATGCTCGTCATAGATCAGCACATCGGCAATTACATAGGGGCGCGGCAGCAGGGCGCTTTCCTGAATGAACAGCTTGTAATGCACCTTTTTCACGTCAGGGGTGATCTGGCCACGGACCGTGATCTGCATTTCGCGGTGGGTGACCGGCTCGAACACCCCATCGGCAAAGCATTGATGCATGCCATTGGCGATCAGATAGACCTTGAGCAGCTGGGTTGCACCTTCGGCAATCAACGACCCCGGCAGGACCGGATCATCGACGAAATGCGAGGTATAATACCAGCCATCGGCGTCAAAGCTCTTTTCGGCCTCCATGACATAGTGTTCGCCCTGCCAGGAGCCGATATCGGTCACACGGTCAATCATCAGCAGCATTTCGGGCGGCAGGCGAATGGAGCTGCCGCTTTCCGGATGCTGCGAACCGGGGCCGAAAATCTCGCCGATCCGGCCCTCGGACAGCGCCACCAGATCGGATTTTTCCAGCGTGTCACGGACCCGTGGCAGAAGGGGCTTAACCAGGGTGAGCGGGGCTGCGGGCGGTTGCTTGATGACAACGCCGCCACCGGCACTCAACTCATCCTCGGTGAAGAAACCGGCGCAACCGCTGTGCAATTGCAGCGCCAGTTCGCCATCGACATAGCCGTCATAGCGGAAGAAGAACAGCAGACCATCGCCCTGCCAGACGAACCGGTCGATGGTGATGTCGAAGCGCAGCGTGCTGCCTGCCTGCGGCAGACGACCGTAAAAGCTCAACCGACCATCCAGAAGCCGGTATTTGCGGACACCCTTGTTCTTGAAATCAATGCCCAGCAACGCAACCAGCAACAAATCCGACTGACCGGATTCCACCGCAATGCCTGGAGGCATCTGGCCGTCGATCAGATACCAGGCGTCGGCTGGAACATCATATTCTGTTGTCAGCGAGCAAGGCTTATATTCCCCGAACGTGGCATCGACCTTGGTGACCCGCGACACGAAGAAATAGGGCGGCGCTGGCAGACGAACCCGAACCGGATAATCATCAATTGGCGCAAATTGCGCGCCCAAGGCATCGGCAACCTTGCCGCTGGCAAAGGTCAACAGATCCTGTTCGTCCAGAAACCAGCCCTTTTCCTGCTTTTCACGGGCGCTGGCGGGCAGCACGGTGGCCACGGCAACAGGTGCTGGTGCTGGTGCTCGCGCTGGCGCAATGGCGACAGGCTGAGGTGCCTCGATCTCCAATACCGCAGGCGCGGCATCAATGGTTGCCGGATGGGACAGGCTGCGCTGAGCGGGCCGTACGCCATTTGCCCCATTTCCGTGTGCCCCATTTCCGGCATGCTCGCGCCAGATCTGCACGAGGTCGGACTGGGTTTGCAGGAATGTTTGATGGCCGAGGCGCTGGCGCTGCAAAAAGGCTTCGACAGCCTGGGCGATCCGCTGAGACTTATCCTGGCTGATGGTCATATTCTTGGCCATGACTGGTTGATCCGCTTCGACATGTTTCGGGGAGAGAGATGGAAGACCGGGACTTGGTCTTGCTGGCTGATAATCCGGCTGGACGTCGTCTTGGGTGTCGTCATCCAGCAATTCGTGAACCAGGCTGATGCCTTCGAGGATGAAGGTTGCCGTCGGTCCCCAAGCAACAGACCTTGCGATAGTGCTGGGTTTGAATGGCTGCGACACAGCGGGTTTCGTTTCCAGCGGCCTGATCGTATCACTGGCAGTTGCGCGCAGAGCGGCACCGCCCGGTTGCAGGCTGATAACCGTTTTGGAGCGCTCGGCCTTCACCCCAGGCACCAGGCTGGTAAGATCAACCCTGACGCCGTGAGAAACCAGCCGGGCTAAAGCCGCAAGCAGGCTGCGCCCATCGTCGGCACCACGTTGGTTAAGATTGATCGACAGATAATCCCGACCTGTGAGGCATGAATTCACCCAGCGACTGCATGTGGCCGAAGGACCGCATTCGATGAAGATCCGGTAGCCATCCTCATAGGCCTTATCGACCAGCCGCACGAAATCCACCTCAGAGCACATCACATCGGTAATGGTCCGCGACAGGCCTGCGCGGCTGAAATCCGTCATCCGCCCATAAGTCGAGGTGGTATAAAGATGCAGATTGTCCGCTGGCGCTGTGGTCGGATGATCGTGCAGGGCGGAAATCTGATGCGCGACCCTTTGCAGCAGCGGAACATGCAGGACATGCGAGACCGGGCTGCGATAGGCGGAATAGCCTTCCAATTGCTTGACCAATGCCGTTACCGCTGCGGGCAGACCGGCAATCACCACTTCCTTGGGGCCATTCACATGGGTGATGAACACATCGGAACGAGGAGCAATCGCGTCGCGCACCGTCTCCACCGGAGCAAGCAGCACATAACTCGACCAGACCTGATTGTCGCGGACCTCAGGCCCAATATCGAATGTGTCGCGCACCGCCTGACGGGGACCGCCAATCGAGGTTTCAAACAGTGGCAGGTCGTTGCGCAAGCCATGCTGGTCTATCGGCCAGATGCCATTGGCAAACAACATGCTGACTTCGCCCATGGAATAGCCAAGCGCACCATGGGCCTGCACACCGAACTGGTCCCGCAGCAAGGCGGTATACATCAGGGCAAAACCGACACCGGTCTTCATCATTGCCGCAATGTCCTGCTGCATCCCGGCTTCGGTCTGCATCAGTCGCACAGTCGCGTCCTGCCCGGGCTTGTGGCGCGGATAGAGCTGGTCATGGCAGAGCGTTGCCGCCGGATCATCAACAAATTGCTCGAAAGCGCGCAGGCTGTCGGGGTAACGGCGCAGCAATGTGCGTCCCAGATGCGGATAGCTGTTGAAACCACCGGGATACATGAAGGCGATCTTGCCCTCTGCGCCCTGGGGCCGGTCGGTAAAATAGCTGCCCGCAGGCGTCTGGAACTCGACGCCCTGGCCTTCACCCAGGAATTTCTGCGCCTGACGCGCTTCGGTCAGCAATTGCGCCGGGTCTCGACCGGATAGGACCAATACCCGTGCACTGGGCCTTTCACGAAGATTGGCTAAGGCTTCGGTTTGCAATGCCTGCCATGGCGTTCCCTGTTCAAGTGCCGCGATGACCGTAGCCAGAACACCCACCAGGGCTTCCCGGTTCTCGGCTGCGACCGGCAGGAAGGGTGGGTAATCAGCTTCCGGCTGGCGCAGGGCTTCCACCACCGCTTCGCTGAGACGGAAGGCGGCATAGCTGCCAAACGGTCCGGCGGCACCCACGCCCGCCACAAGCGGACGGCTCCGCTCCTGGCGCACCCACGGCACGCTTTCGGCCAGAAGCCCAAGCCCGGCCTGTTCGATGGCGACCGCCAAAGGCTGGTTCACCTCCGCATTCAGCCAGGCCGGTGGCGTGGCCGGAAGATAGCGGCCCGACAGGCATAGCGCCGCCCGGATCAAGGCCGCCATCGGCTGGGCAACCTTGCAATGGCCGCTCAAATGTTCAACACCGCAGACAACGGCGCCGGGAGCATGGGTGGCAACCGCCGCCAGTTCCACACCATCGCCGCCGATCTGCCCAGCCATGTCCATCAGATCGAGACGATGACCATCGGCGATGGTCGCCAGCGCCACCGCCACGGCACTGTCCTCACCGTTACCCACATGACGGATGGAGATGTGATCGAGAACCGCATAGGGTGCAGCACTTGCGCCCAAACCGGCGGGAGCAAGCAGGATTGCGCCTGCACCATCGCCTAAGGATTTGGCGGGTTGTGCGTTCGCGCCAGGGGTCGCGGCTTGTTCCAGCGCATAGGCTTCCAGCCCGGCATTAAGATCAACCGCGACGATCAGCGCTGCTTCCGCCTTGTCATCGGCAATCATCAACCCGGCCTGTTCAATAGCATAGGCAACGCCCAGCATACCGGCAGACAGGGTGAAGACCGGACCGGTGAAATTCCATTGCGAGGCAATGCGGCTGGCGCAGATATTGCCAATATAACTGGTGATTTCCGTGGAGCGTAGCGGCCCCAGAACAGCGCGTTTGCACGCCTCGATCAGGCCTTGGCGTTCATCCTCGCTGAGGTGAAGACCTTGGCGCGCCAGCGCCTGGTCTATCCAATCCGGCACCAGCGTGCGGCCCCGGCGCAGGTGAGCGCTCAGATCCAGCTCCAGCACCACCAGTACCGCTACCGGGCGGGCGGAGCGCTTTTCGCCGATATGGCCATAGCCAGCATCGGACAGCGCCTCATTGGCCACCTTTAGCACCAGTCCCTGCTGGGCGTTGAAGGCTTCGGTTTCGGCAGGAGGGATACGGTTGCGCAGGAAGTCGATATCATAGGCGTTGATGGCAGCCTGAGGTGGCGCATCGGCAGTCACCGTAGCGCCGCGCCAGCGACGGCTGGACGGTTCGGCCCAGACAGGCTCACCGCCAAAAGACGCCGCTTCAAAGGCCTGGAGGCTGGCGGCATTGCCGTAATGGGCGGCCATGCCCCGGATTTCCAGCGGCGGTGGTTGCAGGGTTTTTGCCGCGCCATTATCTCCTTGCGTCCGTTCCCCTGAGAACGTCCGGTCATCGGAGACGATCATATGCGCATTAGTGCCACCAAAGCCGAAGGCGGAAATGGCCGCATGACGCTTGCCAGCCGGTGTCGGCCAGCTCTGGTTTTCGACCACCAGCCGCTGCTCCATGCCCGGCGCGTCCATGCTTTTTTGCAGTTTTCCAATGCCGGGCGTAGCCGGAATGGTACCTTCCTGCATGGCCAAGATAACCTTGGCCAAACTGCTCATGCCTGCCACGGTCAGAAGATGGCCGACATTGGCCTTGACCGAACCGATCAGCGGGAAATGCTGTTTGTCCGCACCGAAAAAGCGTTGCAGCGATGTCAATTCTGTACGGTCGCCAAGCGGCGTGCCGGTGGCATGGCATTCGACGTAATCGATCTCTTCAGGCTGCACGCCGGTGCGGGCATAGGCGCGCTGATAGGCCAACCGCTGGCCATCGGCATTGGGGACAAGCATATGCTGACCCGTGCCGTCATTGGAAAGGCCGACACTTTCGATGACCGCAAGGATCACGTCATTGTCGCGCAGCGCATCTTCCAGCCGCCGCAGCACAACAACGCTGGCGCCCTGACCCGTGACGATACCATCCGACGTGCTGTCGAAGGGCTGGCTGACGCCATTGTTGGGAAAAGCGCCGAGATCACCGAAGGAGACATGGATCAGCCAAGGGTCCGGCAGGCAGACGCCCCCCGCCAGCATGGCATCGGCCTGTCCGCTTCGCAGATAACTGGACGCAAGTTCGATGGCGTAAAGGGAGGAAGAACACGCAGCATCAAGGCTGAAGCTTGGGCCGCCGAGGCTCAAGCCTCGTGTAACCGCATAGATGCCATCGGCGCTGAGCACACCATGCTCGGCAGGCGGTGCCGTCAAGGACGTGTCCACCAACGTCCCGGGCGAAAGCCCGAGACCGTCTTCCAACCCTGCGGCGATTTCCCGTTCCCAGACAGGGACAACGGCATTGTTGGAGGCGAAGGTCGGGAAGGTATAATTACCAAGCACCATGCCAACCCGGCCAAGATCGACCCGCTCGCCAAGCCTGCTGGTCTGCAAGGCTTCTTCGGCAACCCGCCGGGCCAATTGCCAAGGCAGATCGAGGCCATCGCCGCCTTCATCTGCAAGGCCCTTGGTCACCTCGTCCAGATCGACGAAACCGCCGCGGAGCCAGCGAACCTGATCAACATCCTCCTGACTATCCCTGAGATAGAAAGGGTCGATCCGGAAGTCCTTGACCCCGCCCGTCGAGCGGGAGTCGTTTTTTGCAAGGAGGTTGCGCCAGTAACTATCCAGGTCGTTGGCACCCGGAAAGCAGAGCGACAGGGCGGTGATCGCGATGCGGCTCATTTGACGGCCTCGACGGATTTCGATCCCTGCGCGCCAGACGGTGCCTCGTCCCGCTTGACCGTGGTTGCCACCAATTGCATCTGCAAGCGGCCATCAAGGTCGTAGCCGGTCAGTTCCCAATCCAGCTCCTGGGCGCGGCTAGCCTTGAGGCGAGCGGCAATCAGCCAATCTGATCCCGGCTCCGGCCGGCTCGTCAGCGTCGCCGATCCAAGCCGCATTGGCAGGCTTGGGCTATCGGCTTCCAGCCGCGTCGCGGCCAGCGCTGCTTGCAGCACGGCATCGACGGAGACGGCATCCAGCAATGTGCTGTCTGCAAATCCATTCAGTGCCGCACTATGGATGGCCGCTGGCTGAGCGATGCGGAACAGGTAGCTCGCGGTCTCCAGCTTCCTGTAGGTCTTGAGCATTTGCAGGCTCTCGCCATGGAACAACGTGCCATCAGAATAAAAGCCATTGGCAGGCGTCGAGGGTTCCAGCGAAGGCAGAGCTTTGCCCGGCTGTGGCGGCATGAAAGCGGCCTTGCGCAGCAGGATATTGTCCGCCTTGTAGCGTGGGCGACCAGACCCATCGGCCAACATCACATCCAGCCGGATGGTTTCTTCCGTCTCGGCGCGGAGTGCGCTGAGCGACAGCTCGAAATCACCGCGCCAATCCTTGTTGATGACAAGGCCGTTCAACACGTTGAACTGATCGAAGCCCGAGAATGTCCAGCCTGGAAGCAGGCTTTCCAATCCATCCGCAACCAGGCCAAGCACGAAGGCGGCGGGGACGACGGGACGTCCCTTGATCTGATGATCGGCCAACAGCAAGGACTTCGTCCAGTCGTGGCCGCTGAGCGCCAGCCGCCTTGGTGCCTGTGGCAATTCGGCAACGGGGACGAAGCGGGCATTGATCGGCTTCAACCCACCCACCAATACCGCGCCGGTTGCGGGCAGAGGCATGGCGGTTTCCCGGGCAAAGAACTGGCCACCGATATCGCGTGGGATGATCGGAACGCCGCGTTTCATGAAGATATCGCGGATTTCCGGTGTGACCATGCCGCCAAGCCACGGACCCCAATTGATCGCCCTGACATCGACGCCCTTCACCGATTGGCTGGCGGCGAAACGGTTGAGCATTTCATTGGCCATGGCGTAGTCGGCCTGACCTGGATTGCCAAACAGACCGGCAACCGAGGAAAACAGCAGGACGCGGTGGAAGGGCTTGCCCGTCAGCGCCTTGATCAGACCGGCCAGACCGAAAATTTTCGGCGTGAAGACACGGTCCATTTCGCTGATTTTCTTCTGAGCGATTGCCGCATCGGCAAGCGCGCCAGCCCCATGCACAAGGCTGATTTTCGCCGCCTTCTGAATTTCGGGGTGATCGCCAAGGCTGGAAATCGCCGGAGAGGAAATATCGAGCGACAGATAGCTGGCATGGCTACCGAGCTTTTCCAGTGCGGCCAGCAACTGGCGGATTTCACGGCCCGCCAGAACCCCACGCACTGTCTGATCGATCAGCTTTGGTGTCACCGGCGCTTTCCCTTCGCGCAGTGCGGCAAGGGCTCCACCCTTCAATTGCGCGTCGGTTTCGAGACCCGCAGCCCAGACCGGTTCGGCTTCAAGGGCGGAGCGACCGAGCAGGAGGAAGCGGCGAGGAGCGGCAGAGGCCAGGGCCAGCACGCAATCGGCCGTCACACCCCGTGCACCACCGGTGACGATGAACAATTCATCGGGATCGGCGATCGTCACCGCATCACTGGAGGAAATCGCCTCGATGGAAGGCTTCCAGCGACCCTGCCCGTCAAGACCGATTTCGGTAATGCTGTGGCGGGCATCGAAGACTTCCTGCACGAGCAGGTCGGCAGCAGCAGCATCTTCGATCTGCGGCGCAATATCAACGGCGCGGGCAAAGATATGTGGTGCTTCGGCGGCATAGGTCTTGACCAGGCCGGACAAGGCGCCGGATGCCACCGTTGCAAGGCTGCCATCCCGGTAGCCGAGGGCTCCATCCATCCGCGACAGCGTCATAAACACCGTGCGACCCTGGGCAGCCCGCGCCGTGAGTGGCGTGATCGACAGCTTGGCGAGCAGCAAGGCCCGTTTCAGCCAGAGGACAGATGCGTCACTTTCAGCGCCGGGAAGCGCGTTGTCGATTGTCTTGGGATGAACATAGATCACCCCATCCCATGGACCCTGAGCGTCGAATTGCTGTTTCAGCTCGGCTTCGTCCTTGCCAGCGGCCAATTGTGGACCAGCCTTAGAGGAGACCTTGCCTTCGAACCGCAGCCAGACAGCCTCGATACCCTTGCTTTTCAATCCCTTCTGAAGGGCAAGGATCAGGGCATCATCGGTACCGGTCAGTAGAAATTTTGCCCCCTTCTGAAAAGCCTGCTGCGTCACCAGATCGAGCGGAGCTGGCAAAAGGGTGACGACACCGCGCCCGATCAGATCGTCACCATCCTTAAAAGAAGCGAGAGCTGCCTCTTTCTGCTGGGGTTCCCCAGCGTTTGAAGCCTCACCCTCGGCCAGGGTCAGGATTTGGGCCAAGGTGCGCAATTCCCCCATACGATCAGGAGAAAGCTCCGCCATTTGCGGCAGGCGCTCTTTCAAGGCGCCAAGAATTTCAACGCGCTTGATCGAGTCGATGCCGAGATCAGCTTCGAGGTCCATATCCAGGTCGATGACATCGGTTGGGTAGCCGGTCTTTTCACTGACGACGGCGAGAAGTGCTTCGCGGACAGCGCCAGCGGGCAACCCGGCAGTTTCAGGAACAAATGCTTGCGTCGGAGCGAGCGCCGGGACGACGACAGATGCCGGGACCGGTGCAGCCGCAGGGGCAGCAGGCACATCCGTGACGGCACCTTCGGTGGCCAGTGCCAGAATTTGAGCCAGCGTACGCAAATCACCCATGCGGTCAGGCGAAAGTTCGGCCATTTGCGGCAGGCGTTCTTTCAACGAGCCGAGGATTTCCACACGCTTGATCGAGTCGATGCCAAGATCGGCTTCGAGGTCCATGTCGAGGTCGATGACATCCGAGGGATAACCGGTCTTTTCACTGACGACGGACAGTAGGGCTTCCCGCACGGCTCCGGCCGCAACAGCAGGAGAGGTCGCCGTCGATACGGGAGTAGCGATAGATATGGCGGCGGGCTGTGCGACCGGAGCAGGAGCGACGGAACCGGCGAGTTCGAGGATTTGGGCCAGCGTGCGCAGCTCACCCATGCGATCAGGGGACAACTCTGCCATTTGCGGCAGGCGCTCTTTCAGAGAGCCGAGGATTTCGACACGCTTGATCGAGTCGATGCCAAGATCGGCTTCGAGATCCATTTCAAGATCAATGACATCGGCGGGATAACCGGTTTTTTCACTGACAACCGCCAGCAAGGTTTCCCGGATGGCTCCGGCCGCGACAGCCGGGGCGGATGCCACTGGTGTCGGGGCGACGATGGACGCAGCGGCGTGCTGCGCGGCCGGAGTGGCAGAGGCTTGAAGCGCCGGGGACGCAGAGCCTGCCAGTTCGAGAATTTGGGCCAGTGTGCGCAACTCACCCATGCGATCAGGGGAAAGCTCCGCCATCTGCGGCAGGCGCTCTTTCAGCGAGCCGAGGATTTCCACACGCTTGATCGAGTCGATGCCGAGATCAGCTTCGAGATCCATGTCGAGGTCGATGACTTCTGCGGGATAGCCGGTCTTTTCACTGACGACAGCGAGCAAGGTATCGCGGACAACTGCTGCTGGCGCAGCGGATGCGGCAGCAGGAGCCGCGGCCTGCGCAACCGGCGCTGCAACAGGCTTTGCAGGGACAGGAGCCGGCGGGGCCACGGCAACCGGTTTGGCGACTGGGGCCTGAACCGGGGCGGCAACCGGCGCAAATGCCGGGGCGGCAACAGGTGCAGCATGGGCGACAGCGGTTTCAATGATCCGCTTGACGGGTTCATGCTCAACCGTTCTGACCCGCGCGGCTGGCAATTCGCCCTGACCTAGGAACAGACCCGGCAGGCTGCGCATGAATTCACGATGGGTGAGGTTGGTTTCCTCGTGGATCTCGCAGAGCATATCGACATGTGCGGCGCTCAACTCGCCTGCATTGTGCACCAGGGCTTGCAAGGCGCTTTGCTCGAACTTGAGATATTCGCGATGCAATTCGCCGTTGGACCGCGCCAATTCAGCGACGATATCGCCGCCACCGAGAGCCACGGCTGGCTCGGACGAGGATTCATTCTTCAGGATGGACATGGGTTTCTCCGCAAATGAAGATCTGGAGGCAGGTGCCGTCAGGGCAACGGCTTGCTTTTGCGCCAAAGGCTCGGCTGGCTTTTCCACGGATGCCGCTTTCATTGAGGGTGCCGGGGATGGTGCCGGAACACCGATCGCGACATTTGCAGCGACTGGCTTTGCTGGTTCCGACCGGACAGGCGCAGGGGCCGCAGCCAGCGGCTTTGCGGCGACAGGCTGCGGCAGCGTGGGAACCGGTTTAGGGGCAACCACAACCGGATTGGCCAACGCCTTGGCAAAGGCCTCCTTGCGGGACGGTGACACGTAATTCATGCCATTCAGATTGATCTCACCCTTCTTGGCAGGAGCCTCGACAAGGCCTTCGGTCCCGACCGGGCTTGCAAGCGCAATACCGGCAACCGCCAGATCCACCACCGCTTCGATCAGACCGGCATCCGCCTTGTCGGGTTGACCATGGTCAAGCGCGATTGCCAGATGGGGCCGATCGCCGAGAATATCAGCGGTCATTTTCGACAGCGTCGAGCGCGGCCCGAACTCGATGAACACGCGGATGCCATCGGCATACATTTGCTCGATAATCTTGACGAATTCGACCGGCTCGCGCAATTGACCCTTGAGCTGGGCCGCGACATCGGCAGCCGATGCAGCATAGGGCTTGCCATTGCGATTGGCATAAACCGGGATCTGCGGCACGGCAAAACTGGTCTGGTCGATCCGCTCGGCAAATGCCGTAACGGCACCTTCAACCTGCGGCGTGTGAAATGCCCCGGCAACATTCAACCGGACAAAGCCGATGGAGGCGGCCTTGAGGTCGGCCTCGAATTTTTCGATGGCCTCGACTGCACCGCCAACCACGGTCTGCTTCGGCGTATTCAGATTGCAGAAATGAACGCTGCCCTTGGTGGCGGCAATCAGGCTTTCCAACGCCTCACGACCAGCCTTCACAGCCGTCATCGTGCCAGCGCCATCGCCGGTCACAGCAGCCATGGCATCGCCACGCGCCTTGGCCAGGCTTGAGAAATCGGCATCGCTCAAGGCCCCGGAGGCCCAAAGCGCCGTCAATTCGCCGAAGCTATGGCCAGCCACCGCTTCCAGCTTGAGGCCGAGATTTTGCAGCCAGCGATAATGACCCGCCGAAAGCGCGCCGATTGCCGTCTGGGCATATTGCGTACGGCGCAAGGCCTGTTCCTGTGCCTTGCGATCCGCATCATCAAAGGCCGGGATCGGGTACATGACCTGGCTGAGGGGCTGGGCACCGTCCTTGGCAAACAAGGTATCGGCGGCACCGACGAAATCGCCCAGCGCCGGAATGGCGACCGCCGCCATGCGGCCCATATTGGGATGTTGCGATCCCTGCCCGGCAAACAAGCCGGCCAGCTTAGCGTTTTCAAATGCACTGGGGCGGAAAGTGATGCCCTTTGGATGACGCCATTCGGCTGTGGCCGGGCGGCTGTCGAGCAATTGGATCGCTTCACTCAACAAAGCGCGGCGGCTGGTCTCGTCTGCGGCCACCAGGCCCAGACGCGGATGGTTCGCCGGAATTGCAATCTCGAAAGGCCAGGCCGTTTCGCCAGTTGCAGTGAGAAGCTCTTCACAACGCTTGCGCAAAGCAGCGACCGTGGGGGCTGCAACGACGATGGGTCGCGGCAGGACGCTGCGCAGCTTCGGTGCCCTCGCGGTCTGCGGTGCTTCCTCAAGGACCAGATGGAAATTCGTACCACCGAAACCGAAGGCGCTGACGCCGACCCGGCGCTTGGCGGTCTTTGGATCGCGGAACCACGGACGAGCTGTGGAATTCAAATAGAGTGCTGTCTCTTCCAGACCCAGCTTCGGGTCCGGCCGGTTAACATTGATGGTCGGGGGCAGAACGCCGTGCTGCAAGGCAAGCGCTGCCTTGATGGCGGAAGCCGCACCCGCTGCTGCCTTGGTATGGCCGATCTGCGATTTGACCGAGCCGAGTGCGATGGGCGAAGAAGACCCATCATTGTCCCAGCTCTTCAGGAAGGTCTTGAGACCATCCACTTCGGTCGCATCGCCAACCGCCGTGCCGGTGCCATGGGCCTCCCACAGATCAACATCATGAGGAGAAATGCCCGCCTGCTGATAGGCGCGTTGCAACGCCTTGACCTGTCCGGCGGCGCGCGGTGCGTAAATGCTCTTGAACTTGCCATCGCTGGCCGAACCGAGACCCTTGATGACAGCATAGACCTGGTCGCCATCGCGTTCAGCATCTTCCAGCCGCTTCAGCAGCATCATGCCTATGCCTTCGCCGATCAACGTGCCATCGGAATTCTCATCAAACGGCGAAATCACCCCCTTCTTGCTGAAGGCAGGTGTCTTGGAAAAGCACATATACATCAGGATGGTGTTTTCGGCATCGCAGCCGCCGGTCAGCATCATGTCGGCGCGACCGCTGTGCAGCTCATCGATAGCCATGCGCATAGCCGCCAGCGAACTGGCGCAGGCCGCATCCACCGTGCAGTTGATCCCACCAAGGTCGAAGCGGTTGGCGATGCGCCCGGCGACGACATTGCCCAACATGCCGGGGAAGGAGTTTTCCTCCCAAGGCGCGTAGGCAAGCTTCAGCGTCTCGACGATATCGTCAACCTGGGCCTTGGGAAGACCCCGGCTCTCCAGAACCTTCTGCCACAGCGGATATTGCAGGCGCGAGGTCAGCGGCGTCACCAGCGAATTGGCGCCGGTAATGCCGAGCACGACCCCGGTTTTTTCACGGTTCAGCTTGGCATGTTCATAACCCGCGTCCAGAAATGTTTGCTTGGCGACGCTGAGGCTGAGAATCTGTAGAATATCAGTGACATCGAGCTGAGACGGCGGCAGACCGAACTCGACGGGATTGAAGGCCGTTTCAGGAATGAAACCGCCCCGGCGCGCATAGGTTTTGTCAGGTGTTGAAGGATTTGGATCGTAGTAGTCGGAGATTTTCCAATGGGTCTCCGGCACATCCTTCAGGCAATCCTTGCCTTTGACAATATTGTTCCAGTATTCATCAGCATTTTTGGCTTCCGGAAACAAAGCTCCCACGCCAACAATTGCGATAGGAGAAAAGACATCGTATACGCGCTGCGAGAACCCGTCCATTATTCGGCCCCTTCCAAAAGGTTTTCGTCAATATATTTCAAATCAAACGGTGCGATATATTTTCAATATGTGTTGAAATGTGATCCAGGGCCTGCTGCTCCAGCAACATTTCGTAATGGCCCAGCGGCAGATTCGAGACTGTGAGATTGGGCGCCAACTGCCCCCACCCCATGTCTTCATGCAGATGAAATATTTCGTATAATGGGTAATCCGACCGAACCAGATGCACGGGAAACCCGTAGGATTGCGGCTTGTGAGCAAGGATAACCGCGATGTTACGGTTCATTCCTTTCGAAAACTCCCGGTAAACCTTGGAGAACCCGACGAAGCTGGTGGTTTCCGGCAGGCCGCCATTGGCAATCAACTGGAGACGCATCAGCTCGATTAGATCGTCTTCCGCCAGGCGATGGGCATCGCTGCCTGCCACTTCCCAGGCAACCCGCTTCAGCGCCCGCATATAGTCCGTGAACCAACGAACCCTGACCACTTGTGAACGGCTGAGCTTTATCAACCGCTCTGTTTGCGTCCCATCCATCACGCCATTGAATAAGCGTGGTGCGATGCTGTCGAGCAGGACGGCACCACAAGCGCCGTCCGTCCGCCGGCTTGCCATCTCGCAAGCCAGCACACCTCCAAAAGACCAGCCCAGCAGACAGAGCCGCTCAGTGTTCCAGACCTCTCCCAAATCCGCGATTGCTTCATCGGCGATCTCCCCGAGAATGCCTTCGGGAAGATCGGTCTTGCCCAATGCCGAGGTGTAGCGCTTGTTGAGAGAAAGCTCGACCAGATGCCAGGAATAGCCTGTCATTCGCTCCGCAAGCTGCATGTAACTGCGGATTGGCATTCCGCCGGGATGAACGCAAACCACGGTCATCCCGGCATTCTCTCGGTGGGCAAGTTCACTTGCAGACTTCGGCATCTCCATTCGCCATACCTCGCTGACTATACCTCGCTGGATTGTGGCTTCTGGAATTCAGAGCTCGCCTTTTTCGAAGAGATCCTTGGCCTCGACAAGATAATTGGCCAGCTTCTCAATGGTCGGGTGGTACCACATGGCCGTCGGCGGCAATTCGAAGCCGAGCCACTGTTCCATTTCCCCTGCCAGCACCAGCGTCTCGGTGGAATCCAGGCCGAAATCGGTGAAGATCTTGTTCACATCGATTTCCGATGCTGGCACAGAGAGCTTGTAGGCGAATTTTTCGACCAGCCAGGTCTTGGCTTCTGCGTAGCTGAACTTTGTTTGAACGTCAGACATTATTCGTCACCCTTTGTTGCGTTGAAATGCATTTTGAAAAATCGGCCACGTCATCGCGTGACCATGAAAAACAAGGCGCAGATCGCGAAAAGATTGGCGAGGGTTCCCCAGAGATACCAACGCTTCGCCAAGGCGCGGAACGGCTTGGCAATCGCATCGAAATCCGATGCCTCGTTGAGAAGCCTTCGCTGGCGGATCTGATTGGGGATGAGCCCCAACATCCAGGACAGGCCCGACAAAAGAAAACAGCCCACTCCATACAGCAACCACGGCGTGTCGAGGAAATTCATACCGTAGCTGCGAGCCATATATCCGCCCGTCGCAGATAAGAGTACAGCCCCACCGAACGTAAATACATAATCGGTCAGGAAAACCAATTTTATTGCATATCTTAGTATATCAAGATTATTGCTTCGATCTGCAATCAGTTTCCAAACGGCTGTTACAACAATATTACCAAGGAACATTGTTGCGGCAAAAACATGAATGAACAGGAGCACTTCCGACATGGTCCATCCTGCGATACCATCTCCAGACGCAAATTAGCACCCGGAACCCCAAATGATTGCAACATCCGGCTACATGCCGGCTTTCGACTGTCGCAACGTGACTATTGTTTTGGCCCTTAGGCGAGCGACCTTAACGGCACAATTCTCCATTCCTGAAAACAGGCTCAGGGTGATCGATGCCATTACGGCAATATTGCGAAGGGAAGAAATGTGTTATAATACCAATAGCTTATGATAGGGAAATGACTTTCCACCAATTATTAGACGATACATGACTTCTAGCAAGGCGCACCCAATGATGCATGCGCCTTATGCTGCAAATCTTGTCTCGATTAAAAAAGGCAAAGGCCTCGCCTCGATAGGTTACGCCGTCTTCCCGATTGGAGCTGAGGCATGCCGCTTCACAAGGCGCGCCGCCTGTGTACCGGAATAGACGCCGCTTTCGTGGAAACCGACGAAATCCGGCCCGAGATCCCTGACAGAGAAGTAAGAACCTGCAAAATACAGCGGACCATCGTCATTGATCGAAGGCAAGCGTGCCTGCATTTTGCTGCTTTCGATGGTAATGACCGGATGCTCGTAATCGAAGGTCTTGATCACCTTGGCAGGATCGATGGGCAGCGGACTATCCAAGGACACGAAATAGTCCTGCTCCGCCTTAAACCCTTGAATTGAATTCATATGATAGACGAGATAGGGCCGCCTTTTGCCATCGACCGTCATACAGCCGTAATTCCAGCTCTTCCATCTGTGCGGCGGCACAGGCATCACGGATGAATCGGTATGGAGAACTGTGCTGCAACGATTGTACTCAAACGTTCCCAGAATTTCGCGCTGCTTCACACTTGGATTGTCGAGCAATTTCAAAGCCTGGTCGGCATGGGTCGCAACAATGGCATAGTCGAATTTTTCCCAGCTTCCACCGGTCTGAACCTCGACACCATCTGCAAGAGCACGCACGGACGTTACCGCCGCATTCAACCTTGGTGGACGCTTGAGGCCGCCAATCAGGATATCAAGATAGCCCTTGGCACCTCCCTTGACCGCAAGCCACTTCACACCCTTCCCCCCAAGGCCATCCTTGCCATGATTGAGGAACATACCAATGACCATGACCGCGGGAGAATTCAATGTCACTTCAACGGGGACAGACCAGTACGAGCAGGAAATCTGGATCATGTAACCGTTGATAAAGTCGTCAGTATAACCATAGGTCCGGAGATATTCCTCCAATGGAATCTGACACTTGCCCTCCATGATATGGCGAGGCGCTTCCCTCAGCAGGCGATCCGCCTGCTCCCAGACGGAAATGAATTCCGGCCCATAGTTAGCCCGAACATAAGCCTCATCCTTTTCAAACTCCTCTGTGCCGTAATAGGTACCGGCATCAACATCGAAGAAGTTGAAACCACCGGAATGCTCGGTCAGCGGTACGTTCAGCTCAGCAAAAAACTTGGTAAGCTTAGGATAATTGGGCGGATTAAACACCATAAAGCCCGTATCCACACCGACATCACCCAATGGATCGGAAACGACCACTGTGCTTGCATGCCCACCAGGCCGGTCGTCCTGCTCGAAAACATGAACGTCGAAGTCTTTATCAAGCGAATAGGCTGCACTCAGTCCGGAAATACCGGAACCAATGATAGCGACAGATGCCACACTTACCTCCAATAAGAATTAAATAATTTGCTTATTTTAAATATTCGAATGGAACGAGCTATTCTCAAAATTTCATAAACCAGTTTATATTCTACGTTACTAATTTTTTTTGATTTGTTTTCTCAAAAACTATCTTTGTTATTCAGTCGAAGGATAGCAATATTTAACCGACTGTCAACGATCAATGCAATCAGAGGTAATTGTTTTTTTCGCAGCAGCGTCCATCATTGTTAGCAAGTGCAAAACAGACATGCATATCAAAGGTTTCAGCTCCAGGGCATCACTCGCTTTTCCGATGTAACCGCAACAGCCCGCCTCGCCATCTTGCAAAAGATGCAATGAACAGTTCCGCGACGAACGCCCTCGCACAGCCCTCCACATTCATCAAAGCGGGATGCGCTTTGAGCCATGGAAGAGCAACCCACACCATTTGACTTTTTCAGCCATGCACATTTTGGAGATTGAGTCCGCCGTCGAAAATTACCCCCCAACCGAGAACCCCACAATGGATCTCATTTGATTCAGACAGCTTATGATGAGGCCCGTCGCGCCGCGCAAATTCGCATGCTCGATACGATGCGGAACCATCTCAAATACATATTATATCCAACTATGCGTCATAGTATGAAATGATTGATTGCCGGCTACTGCACCATATTCGCACCACGATTTTCATGGACAACGACTTATAATAGCTTCGATAAAAGCGATAATGTGCAATAGACCTTCAAGCGAAAAAGCCTCAAAACAACTCGACACCCTGTAAAATTCATATTATGTCATGATAAACAGCACTTGCATGAGGAGGAGCGTCATGTATTTAGGAACGCAGGTTGGCGCGCGAGACGACGACGATTATCGGGTGTTTGCCCAATTGGGTCTCAAGCATATCTGCGCCGATCCGCCGGGCGATCCACGCAGCTGGACACTTTCCGATATCGAGCGCCATCGCGACAAGGTCGAGAGCTTTGGTCTGATCCTGGACATGCTGCAATTGCCCTTGCCCTCCAGCCCAATCGAAAGAGCGTCCTATCCGGATATCCTGTTGGCCGGCCCAGACCGTGACCGCCAGATCGATGCGGTTTGCAAGATGATCGAGAACCTGGCCGCGGCCGGCGTTCCGGCGGCAAAATACAATCTCAACCTGATCGGCATTCCCCGCACTCCGATGGAGAAAGGCCGGGGAGGCTCAATGAATGAAAGCTTCCGCTGGGACAAGGCCGATCAGGCCGCAGCACCGGGACTGGCTGGCGTTCTTTCGGAGGATGAAAATTGGGAGCGAATCGATTATTTCCTGGAACGGGTCGTGCCGGTTGCCGAAAGCAACAAGGTGCGCCTGGCCTGCCATCCGCACGATCCCTACACGCCGCCTGGCTATAAGGGTGTAACCCGGGTCCTTGGCACAGTGGAGGGACTGAAGAAATTCGTGCAGATGCGCGAAAGCCCGTATCACGGCCTGAATTTCTGCCAGGGATCAATTGGTGAAATGCTGGACAATCCACGCGATGAAATCGACGATATCATTCGCTGGTTCGGAACGCGCGGCAAGATCTTCAACGTCCATTTCCGTAATATCAGTGGTGGCAAACTGTCCTTCATGGAAACCTTTCCCGATGAAGGCGATATGGACATGGTACGGTCGGTCAAGATCTATCACGAAGTCGGCTACCAATATATGCTGATGCCGGATCATGTTCCCACCATCAGCGGCCGCGATCCAACCGGCGTCGCCTTCGCCTTCTGCTACGGCTATATCGCCGCGCTGCTTGAAAGTCTGAACTCGGCAAATACGTAAGCCAATACGAACGTTATCCGTTCAACACTCCGCCAGCCGCCAGAACGGCGTCTGGCGTATCGACATCGACAAGGGCAGCCGGGCCGATATCAACGTTGATCACCGGCAACGTGCTGGCAGCGATGATCGCCTTGGCGCCCTTGTCGCCCGTCAATGTGAGCAATGCCGGGCGAAGCGCCTCTGGTAAAATAACCGGATTACCCGGCACGTCACCTGACGCTGCACGGATGATGGCGCGGCCATCTGCGCTTTCGAATGCTAAGATCAGCGCATCGAGATGCAATGCTGTCAGTCCCGGCATATCGCCGAGCACCACCATGACGCCATCCTTGCCAGCCACATCAGGAAAATTTAGTCCGGTGATCAACGAGGATGCCATCCCCTCGGCAAATCCGGCATTGAAGCTCATCGCGGCTGGCAAGTCTAAAAGACAAGCCTCGACCTCCTCCCGACGATGTCCGGTGACAACCGTAACGGATGCCGCCCGGCTCGCAAGGCTGATCGCCACCACGCGACGGATCAGTGGGACACCATCAAAGAGAGCCAGAAGCTTATGGGCGCTGCCGCCCATCCGGCGCGCCTGCCCGGCGGCGAGAATGACAATGGCGGTGCTGACAGTTTTCGGTTCCGGCATCGGCACACTCTTTATGCTTTGTCTCCACAACAACAGATGATTAGAAGCCTCTCCCGTTTGCAAGGCCAATTTTTGCAGGAGACAACCTAGCTCCTTGTTCAAAAAGACACAAAAGCATCATCCAGCTTTCATGTCGCTGTCACGGTCCAGCGGTAACGCTGCCCTAAAATGTCAGGGGTTTTATATCTCGACCCATTTCGGAGACCGATGATGAACAGACGCGACTTTCTGCTAGCTTCCTGCGCAACCGCAGGCCTGGCCGCCATGCCGAATTTTGCCTTTGCTGCGGGCAAGGAAATCAATGTCTACAGCGGCTCCGATGCCAATATCATCGACTTCTGGAACAACATCGTTCGCCCAAGCTTCGAGAAGGCCAACAGTGACCTGACGATCAAGGTGATTGATGCCGGCGACAATAACGGTCTGCGTGCGATTGGTGATCGCGCCCTCGCCGCGTTGAAATCCAACAGCGATCCGCAAGCCGACCTGTTTGAAGCCTTCAATCCGCGCCTGCCAACCGGCTCCATCGATGCAGGTCTCTGGGTCGCATTTTCCGAGAAGAATGTCCCCAATTTTGGCCGCGTCAACCCGATGGCCATCGATCTGTCGCAGTCGCTGCCCTATCGCGGTTCGCAGGTTCTTCTGGCCTATGACAGCACCAAGCTCGATCCGAAGGATGCGCCGAAAACCTGGGAACAGCTGATTTCCTGGATCAAGGCCAATCCCGGCCAGTTCATTTACAACCGCCCCGACAAGGGCGGTTCAGGCGGCAATTTCGTCCGCCGTGCCATCCATGAAGCGAATGGCCGCGATCCGAGCAAATTTACAGTTGGTAATTACACCGCGGAAGCGGCTGAAAAAGCCTTGCCGCCAAGCTGGAAGATCCTCAACGATCTGGCCCCGTCGCTTTATGAAAAGGGTGCCTATACCTCCGGCAATGCGCAATCGATCCAGCTACTTGCTCAAGGCGTCGTCACCATGGTGCCTGTTTGGTCCGATCAGGCGCTGCAGTCGATTGCCCAGGGCGTATTGCCCGACACCACACGGCTGGTGCAACTGACCGATCTGGCGCTTTGCGGCGATTTCGCCCGTGTGACGATTTTTTCCAACGGCGCCAACAAAGATGCCGCTCTGAAACTCGCCAATGTCCTGCTGTCTGAAGAAATCCAGTCGGCAATCATCACCGAGCTTGGTGGCTTTCCGGGGGTGTCCTGGGATTATATTTCCAAGGACCTGCGCGAAAAATATGCAGATGTCATTCCCGCATCAATCCCGACATTCCCAAGCGGCGATTGGGAAATGGCGGTCAATGACGGCTGGTTCCGCAATGTCGCACCAGGCCTGGCGCGGGGTTGATGAGCGCGACCAGTTCGCTGCCGCTTGATAAAGGGCGGGAGGCAAAAGCTGGACGCGGGCTGACTGGCCTGCTTCTGGTCGCCCTTCCTATCCTGCTTTTGGGCTGGTTGATCATTTATCCGATCATCTCGGCGGTGATCGGCACGCTTGTCGTGACCACGCCGGAGGGCGGGTGGCACGTTTCCACGGCGTCCTACCGGTTCTTCTTCAGTGACACCTACAGCCTACGCAATCTCGGCATCACCCTCTGGACCACCGCCGTCTGTGGCGTGGTGCTGCTGTTGATCGGCGTGCCGATTGCGCTCTATTTGCGCTTTTCCTCCGGCAGGCTGGCCGCTTATGTACAGGCGCTGGCGATCTTTCCGATGTTCGTGCCGTCAATCATCCTCTCCTATGCGCTGATCCGCACCATCGGCCCAAATGGCACCGTCGATATCCTGCTCCATGCCATAGGCCTGCCGAAACTACCAACGCCCTATCTGACGCCCTGGGGTCCGGTGATCGGTCTGGTCTGGGACAATTTGCCTTTGACCGTGCTGATGCTGACGGCGGGCCTCAGCGCCATTTCAAACAATGCGGTCGAGGCGGCGCGCGATGCCGGTGCAAGGCCGGTGCAGGTGTTTGTCCATATCATCCTGCCGCGCATGGCCAATTCCTTCCTGGTTGCCAGTTCCTTTGCGATTCTCGGAATATTTTCGGCCTTTACCCTGCCCTATCTGCTCGGCCCAGCCTCGCCGGAAATGATGGGGCCTTTCATGCAGCGAACGTTTGCTGATCTGAACGATCCGCTCAACGCCACAACGCAGGCCGTGATCAGCTTCGGCTTTTGCCTGTTTTTCGGCGCGTTCTATGTCTATTCGATTGCCAGAAATCAGGAACGAACACGATGAGACCCCTGCGATGAGAACAGGCAGGATCGACTGGACGGGCCTTGCTTTCGCAGGCCTCCTCACACTGTTTATCGCCCTGCCGCTGTTAGTGGTCGGCACCTGGGCCTTTACCGAGGTCTGGCGCTATCCATCGGTCATCCCGCAACAGTTCGGCCTGCGCTTCTGGTTTCTGACGCTTGGCCGTGCCGATGTCTGGGAAGCTCTATTCCTCAGCCTGCGCCTCACCGCCACGGTAACGCTGCTGTCGGCGGTCATCTGCCTTCCGGCAGCCTATGCCTTTGCCCGGATGAAATTTCCAGGCCGCAATCTGCTGTTCCTGTCTTTTCTCGCCTCGCATGCCTTTCCCAAGTTCGGTCTGCTGGTAGCCATTGCGGCGATTTTCCTAAAGCTGCATCTGATCAGCACCTTCTGGGGCGTCGCCTTGATCCAACTGGTCGGCACGCTGATGCTGATGATCTGGATACCGGTTGCCGCCTTCCAGAATGTAGACCGGCGGATGGAAGAAGCGGCCCGTGACGCGGGCGCTCGGCCCTTGCGGGTTTTCTGGTCTATTACACTGCCGCAGGCGGCGCCAACGATCTTTGCCGCCCTGCTCCTGACCTTCGTCAGCACGTTTTACGAAACTGAGGGTGCCTGGTTGATTGGCGCGCCGCAGGTCCGCACCATGCCGGTGCTGATGGTCTCCTTCATCAACAATCAGATGGTGGTGCAATATGGCGCGGTGCTCTCAGTCATGCTGTGGGTTCCCTCCTTCCTCGCACTGATCTTTGCTCGCAGAGCCATCGGCACAGGCGCATTCGCCAAAGGCTTTGGCGCCTGAATACACCCTCATTGCCTGTAACCGGAATAGAAACGAACACCCATGGCCCAACTGACCCTTGACCGCGTTTCAAAGCAATTTCCCGGCTCGACAGCCGTCGATGCGTTCTCGTTGCATGTAGAGGATGGCGAGCTGGTCTGCCTGCTCGGGCCCTCCGGTTCGGGCAAATCAACATTGCTGCGGATGATCGGCGGTTTCGAAGCACCAACCAGCGGCGTGATCCGCATTGACGGTCAGGACGTGACCCGTCTGCCGCCGGAACGGCGACCGACCGGCATGGTCTTTCAAAGCCATGCGCTCTGGACCCATATGAATGTTTTCAAGAATATCGCGTTCGGCCTGAAACTGCGCGGCATGGCGAAGAGCGAAATCGCTGACCGGGTCGAGGCAGCGCTGGCCATGGTCGGGTTGAAGGATTACGGCCAGCGCCAGACCTATCAACTCTCCGGCGGCCAGCAGCAGAGAGTGGCACTTGCCCGCTCGCTGGTGCTGGAGCCGAAAATCCTGCTGCTGGATGAACCCTTTGCCAGCCTCGATCAGCATTTGCGCGAACGGCTGCGTGAGGAAGTGCGCGATATCCAACAGCGGCTTGGCATTACCACCCTGTTCGTCACCCATGGACAGGACGAAGCCCTGGCATTGGCCGACCGTATCGTCGTGATGCGGGCTGGGCGCGCCGAGCAGATCGCTCCGCCGGACCGGGTCTACCGCGAGCCGGAAACCGAATTTGTCGCAGGTTTCATCGGCCAGATGAATTTCATTCCCGGCATGATGCGCCGGGGCGCATTCACCCATATTGACCTTTCCTTGGCGGTTGATGCCGATAGCAATCCAGAGGATGGCGATGCTGTGCTGGCGGTTCGGCCGGAAGCCCTACATCTGTCGCCCACCGACCGGCTGGACGCGGCCTTCGTGTGCCGGGCCATCGACTTTGGCAGCCATCTCATGGTCGATCTTCAACTCGGTGATGGCACACGGGTAAAAGCCATGACCGATCCGGGAACCGGCTGGCAAAAAGGCGACCGCGCCGAATTGCAGGTCAGGGCTTTCCGGGTTTTTCGCCACAATAAGGTGATCTGTGTGTCCCAGACCGCCGAGCGATTAAGGAGTCTGGCCAATGTCTGACGGTTTGTTTATTGAGCGTGACGGTTTCAGAACCATGCTGAAATGGCATCGCGGCCATAAGCAGGCGGGCGATATTTCCTTCACGCCGGACCGGATCACCGAGGGCATGGCGCTTGGTGCCAGCGTCGAAATCGATCTTATCTGTCATGCCGTTGGCGGCCTAGCCGTGCTGCATGACGAGGTTTTGGACAAAGCCACCACTGGCCAAGGCCCGGTGCGTGCAGCCTCAGTGGACCAACTGCGCAATCAGTTCCTGCGCGACCATGACGGACAGCCAAGTGCCCATAGGGTTATGCTGATCGATGATCTCGGGCGTATTCTGGCCAGCATTTCCCATCGTGCAGGTGCCGTATTGCAACTGGACCTGAAGGAAAAAGCCAGCGACTTGACGCAGCAGGACATCGACGCTTTCGTTGCCGCCATCGGGCCGGTGCGTGAACGGGTTATCCTGTCGGCAGGTGATGCAAAAGCCGTTTCCCGCCTCGCAGAGGCCCTGCCCGGCCTGCCGCTCGGCTACGACCCCTGCCATGGCGGCGCCATTGAACGGTTGATGGAAAGTGGTGACTTCGTTGCGTTCATCGATGATGCCGTTGCCGCCATCCCCGACGCCGAGATGATCTATCTCGACCACGAGGCGGTGCTGTTTGCCGAGGATCGCGGTTTCAACATGGTCGCCGCCTTCCATGCTGCTGGAAAACGGATCGATGCCTATACCATCAACAGGGCGGACGAGGTATCGCTACCGCGCGTCCTGCGGCTGCTGGCGCTGAAATGCGACCAGATCACCACTGACGATCCGGTCGGACTGCAAGCGCTGATCGCACTCTACGACAATCAACGGTCCATGGCGGGCTGAAACCCGGCGAGCAGCCAGGGATGCAACGCGGGCGTGGCGGCGAGAATGCCGCCTCCAGCGTCAACCGGCATTCCGCCAAAGCCTGTGACCAGGCCCCCGGCCTCGGTCAGGATCAGGGCAGCGGCGCCATAGTCGTGAACCTGCAAGCCATCCTCGAAAAACCCATCCAGCCGACCGCAAGCCACATAGGCAATCGAAAGCGCCGCCGAACCGAGACGGCGCACGCCAGCGGTATTGTCCATCAACCGGCGAAGTGCGCGGTGATAGAGTTCCTCATCGACGCTTTTCACTTGTCCGGGAACCGGCAGGCCCGCCCCGACCAGCACATTCTGGACATCCGCCACATCGGCACACTGTAGTTTTTCACCGTTCAGACAGGCACCCTTGCCAATTTCAGCGCTGAACAGTTCATCGAGCATACTGTCATAGACCACCCCGCAGGTGATTTTGCCTTGTTCGGCAATGGCGATAGTCATGCCGAAATGCGGCAGGCCCCAGGCAAAATTGGTGGTGCCATCAATGGGATCAATATAGATAACCGGTGCATCTGGGCCACCTGTACGATTGCCGATCTCCTCCTCACCCTGGATGGCATGGTCCGGAAAGGCCTCGCAGACACCGGCAACGATCCGGCGCTCGACGGCGACATCGGTGTCCGTCTGGTAATCGCGCGGACCTTTGTGAACCATCTGGTCAGCATAACGGCGGCGCAGCGACTGACGCGCCAGCGCTCCAGCTTCAAGAGCAATGCTGGCAAGGGTCAACAGGCGTGGAGAACTGTCAGGCGCGAGACGGTCGTGGGCGCTCAAATCGGTCATGGCACATTCCGGGATGTTTGGGACAATAGCCTCGATTCAGGGCAAAACGAGGTCGAATGGATGCCGAAACTTCGCGGAAATGGGAAGAAAAGCAAGTAAAGGATATATGACAGCCCGGCTATCCAATATGCCGGTTGCTGAGATGACCGCTCTCGGTATCAGTTCAGCAATTGTTGCTCGCGGCTGCGGGCCGCAGACAGTTCGGATGTCGTGTGATTGAGACGATCAGCCAGAACCCGGGTGATTTCCGAGGAAATTTCGGGAAAATCGCTCATCAGTTTCAGGAAATTTTCCTTGCTGATTTTCAAGACTTCTAGCCGGGAAGCCGCCCGCACGGTTGCCGTCCGCGACACATCGCAGAGAATGGCGATTTCTCCGACGATAGAATTGCTCTGGACTTCCGCGACCTTGATTTCACCGGCATCCGAATTGACCAGGACATCGGCGGTCCCTGAGAGCACGACATAGGCTGCGTCACCGACATCGCCCTGGCGAAACAGGTTCTGCCCTTCGCGACAGGTCATCCGGTCGGAAGCAAAAGCTAGCAGCTTCAGCTTGGCTGGAGCAATCTGGGAAAACAGCGGCACACGCCGCAACATTTCAACTTCGTCCTTCAGTAGCATTTGCGTCTTACCCCCTATCGCGCCTGATCACGATATTACGAGAGAAACTGTTTGAACATCCCGTCTTTGGCGGAAAGCTCATCGAAACTCCCGGTTTCGACAAGATTTCCTTTGTCGAAGACGAGTATCCTGTCAAAAAGACCACTTATATCTGCATTTGGCAAAACCCAGATGATCGAGGGCCGATGACCGTCGCAATGCAGGTTCTGCAGGATATGACTGACGATCTTATCCTGCGCCCGCTGATCGAGCGCCGACAAGGGCCTGTTGAAGATGAAATAATCCGACCGCTTCAGCAGCGCGCGCGCCAGATTGAGCTTCTGGCGCTGGACAGCGGTTAACCGCCGCCCCTGCGAGCCGACATCGAAATCCAGCCCGATCGACAGCACGCTTTCGGCAAGGCCGAGGTCTCTAAAAATGTCGCGAATGATCGCACGGATCCGGTCAGACGCATCGGCTTCGCGCACAGCCAGCCGCCCAAACAGCACATTGTCCATCAATGATGCCGACAGGGTGAACCGTTCTACGTCGTGACGTTCGATTTTTTCCACCAGATCCGCGGGAACTCCGGCATGGAACTCGCGACGTGCATCGACGATCTTGTCCATCAACTCCTGCGTCAAAAGGCCGAAACGATGGCGCGGCTCGATATAGGCAAAGCTGAGGCGGATAATGCTGCTGCGCTCGCTGGCCGAGGCTTGCGTTGCGGATGTGCCTTGAAGCTTTTGCAGCAAAGCCTCGTAGTCGGGAAGATCCTCCGCGCTCATGAAGGTCAATTGCTGGAAAAACGGATGGTCGGGCGGAAGGTCTCGAAACAGTTCGACTGCATTCGCCGCGATTTCAAGTCCCATTGCGTAGAACGCGTCGCCAATGCCGGTGTCGCGCATCACCTTGCGGAAATAGGGATGAGCCGCCAGCCCTTGACCATTGATCATCATGGGTTTCATCTTACCGAACAGCAGGTTTTCACCCACCGTCGCCTGGCTGTTATAGGCATCGGCCTCGAAGGGCACGACAATGTCGTCCAGATCCTCCTCATTCAGCCGACGCCGCAGGGCATGGCGGATCTCGACAATTCGTTCAGTCAACGCCTGATGGGCAAGCGTATCCACTTGCGAACGCAGGGCGAGATCGAAAATATCCTCCGAAATCGTCACCGCATCCAGAACCGGACGGATCACTTTCAACAGACCATCCGGCCCTTCGGCTCCCGCCGATCGATAATCCACCCAATCGCTGTTGAGATCGAGAAGCGGATTACCGGATCTCTGCGCCTCCAGAAGGTCACGTTTATATCTGCGCGCCGCCAGTCCGTCATAGGTGACATCCGTCAAAGGCGCATGTTTCAACCCGTAGAGAAGATTGTCCCGCAGAGTGCCATGGAAGAAATAGGCATCCGAGGACACGAACGAAAGCCGCCGCCCGGTGACCGATTCCGGCATGGTGAGAATATCCTGGCCGCCAATGCTGATATGGCCGGATTCCGGCCATAGAATACGCCCGAGAGCTTCCGCCAGCGCCTCACCGCCGCCGCCGTTCTGGCCGACAATCGCAACCGTCTCGTTTGGGGCAATATCCAGCGAAACGCTATTGAGCAGCCGCGCGCCGCTATCGTCGCACAGCACCAGGTTCGAGGCCACCAATGCCTCGGAAAGCGGGCCGACCGGCGTTGCTGCGACCGTGTGAACCCGCGCATCGACCAATCGTTCAACATCGAATTGCTCGACCACCTGAGCATATTTGACCTGCACGTCCTGGCGGGCCTGATCCCAGTCTATCAACTCCTTCAGCGGGCCCGGCAGGTCTTTGTAGGCGCTAATAACGGCGATCAGCTGGCCAATGTCGAGCCGCCCCTCCAGCGCCATGTAACCGCCAATGGCATAGAACAGGAAGGGCGTCAGTTGAGCCAGGAAGTTATTGATGAATTTCACCATAAACTTCCACTGATAGAGATCGTAGCGGATCGAAAAAATCAGGCCGAGACGGGCAGCAATGTCGGCGCGCTCGAAATTGGATGTATCATGGGCATGGATCGTATGGATGCCATCGACGATTTCGCCAACCCTGCCGGATAATTGGCGCGCCGTCAGCTGGCGCTGGCGACCCAGCTCCAGAAGCCGTCTGCGCATGCGTGGAATGATAATGGCCTGAACGCAGACCATGCCAGCCGCGATCATTCCCAGCCAGACATTCTGAAGGATGATGAAGATCAGCGCCGTCAGCGCCTGCCCACCCAAAAGTGCGGGCTGGACGAAGGCATCGCCGGTAAAACCACCCAGCGGTTCGACCTCGTCCTTGATCATCGTGGCGATCTCAGCGGATTTGACCCGCTTGAAATGCACGGGCGGAAACCGCAGAACCCGATCAATCAGTTCGAAGCGAATCCGGCGCAGCATCCGCTCACCAAGCCGCCCCTTATAGGTATTGATATAGAATTTGAACAAACCGTTCAGCACGACAAGACACAGAAAGACGACGCTGAGCGCCATCAACATTTGCACTCGGTTCAACTCGAAACCGCGGAAGATTTCCATATGGCCAAGCCATGGCAAGTCGAAAGCGACATGCATAAACGGCTTTGTGGCCCCGGCCTCTTCAAAGCCCTGGCCCTGAATAGGGCCATTGACGATCTGCTTGGGCAGATCGAAGGACAGAAAATAAGGGATCATCGAAAGACCGACGATGCACAGGATCCACACCTGTTGCAGATAGGTATTCGACCAGATGTAACGCCCGAGGCTTTTTTCCATCGTCACTCGTGAAATGCAGCGCCTGTCGTCCCACGCCCCATGCCGCACGACAACGCCTTTCATCATATATGGCGCACTTCTCTTCGCTGTAAAGCGGTCAAGCGAAGATCCGTTGCCAACAATCCTTCACGTTGACGAGTGGATCTCTATGGAACCTATTGTGCTGCATCCCCCTGATTTATTGCAGGAACCGGTCCATCATCGCTTGGGACTTTTTCTGCCCGTTCAGTTGTACGGCATCGCGATGCAGGAGAATCAAGCGCTCGGCTTCCGAAAGGCCGGTGCGATGCAGATCCGCTTCAGCTTCGTCACGCCGAAGTTCAGCCATCCGCGGGCCGGGTTGGAGAATCGTCACCCTCTGGCGAACCCCCCGCAGCTTTTCCTCGCCAAGGGTTATCCAGTCGCCGGCGCAGTATCCGGCAAAGGCATGGCTGGCCACCACGTCACTTGCGTATTTCTTGGTCAGCAACTGAAGCCTGACCACTTCATTGACCGCCGAACCGAAGGCTGAAAACGTCAACCGGTCGCGCAGCCCGACATTGCCGAACATCACATTGCCGACATGCAGGCCCAGGCCATAGCCGATAACGGCTACCCCTCTTTTCCGGCGCTCCTTGTTCAGGTCCGCCAACCGAGCCTGGGCCACACGCACAGCCGAAAGTGCCGCCTGGCAGGCCTGCCGGGACGGGTCCTTGTGGCGGTCGCAAGGATAGACGGCCAGAAACCCATCGCCCAGAAAACTGAGGATCTGCCCGCCATTGCGGTTGAACGGCGCAGCGATTGCGTCGAAAAAATCATTCAACGTATCGATATAGGCTTGGCGGCCTTCTTTTTCGGCCAGCATGGTCGATTGGCGCATGTCTCCGACCACTAGTGCTGCCCGGATGGTTTCGCCGTCACCGCGGCGGATCTGGCCATTCAACACCCGCTTGCCGGCATCGCCCCCCAGATAGGTGGTCAGCATATTGTTGGAAAGCTTGCTGAGTACAGCCATTTTGGCGGCAACCGCCAGATGGTTTTGAATGCGCAGCAACGCGGCAATCATCTCCTCGCTAAAGCCGTCCTTGGCATCCGTGGACCAGGAACCCAACATGCCCTGCACGGACTGGTCGCCGAAGGGCTGCATGAAGGCAAGATAATCGGTGACATTCTCCTTGCGCAAATCCTCGAAGATCTCGAATTCAACGGGGCCTTCGGCGGGAATGCGCCGGCGCAAATAATCGAGATCCCGGCTCAGCAATTGATAATAGGGGCTCTGCAAAAACATATCCGTATTGTCGGCATCGTGACGATAGCCTTCAATCATCAGCCCGCTTTGTGGCCGCCACGTAAAGCCAACGGCTTCGTAAAGCGGATGCAGCATGGCAAAGGACAGATGGACCCGAACGATTGGCAGACCGGCGGCGGCGATCCGGTCGCAAAAGCCCCGAACAATATCCTCGAGAGTGCTACCGGAAAGGGCAGCCTGTGTCAGCCAATCGGCGACTTTCTCCATGAAGATCGCCGAGACCGGTGCGGATGCAGTCGCCATGAAAGGTCCTATCAAAAAGACGTGTCGTTGAAAAACAGGCCATGGCCGGGTTCATGATAGGAAATAGGGATCTCCGCCACTCCAGACAATGGCAGCCAACATCCCCGACGCTTTATATATAGCATAGTTCAGCAAGCTTGAATCGGAACGATGCTGCTGTTTGTTTTCACATCGGATTTTCCGTCGCCGCAGGTTATGTTTTGCCAAGCTCGGAAAGGTTGAGCGCACTGCGTGTCGCCTCATTCAGGATGAAGACTTTCAATGGCTCCGCTCGGCCGCGAATGGAAATTTCCCGTCCAGCGCTTTCCGGCACCGCAAGCCCCGCCAGAGTAGCGACGGGTTCGGAAATCACCAGTTGCGTTTCGAATTCCTTGGCCACCGATTCAAGCCGGCTGGCGACATTGACGGTATCGCCAATGGCTGTGAGATTACGAACGCTGCCGTAACCCAACGTTCCCACTACGGCCGGACCGGTATGAATACCAATGGCGATCCTGAGCGGTACCGTCAGTTCGTTGGCCAATTGCCGGTTCAACTCCTCCAGACCGGCAATAATACCGTTTGCCGCCTTCAAGGCCTGGCGACAGGCTACCTCGGTCGAACCTGTGACGCCGAAAAGCGCCATGGCGCCATCGCCGATGAATTTATCCAGTCGCCCTCCTGCCTCTTCCACGGCATGACCGACCACGGCGAAATAGCGGTTCAGCAGAAAGACGATGTCGAAAGGCAGCCGGCTTTCCGTCAGCATCGTGAAATGTCGCAGGTCGCAGAACAGCACGGCAATATCGCGTTCGCGGCCGGGTATTACCTCATGACTGCTATCCACCGTGGCGCTTTGCGGCATCGCCACCATAAGCGGCATGACTGTGAGGTTCGCCTTGGGGCGAAGCTGGCAGGCAAGTCGCACACCGGGGCCAGCCTTGATCCGGTTCAAAGTACCCTGCTCCAGCGTTTCAGCAGGCGGCAGCTGTTGCTCTCCATCGATAACCTGGACACGGCAGGTCGAACATTGGCCCTTGCCGCCGCACACGGCATAATGCGGTTGTCCTGCCAGTCGACTGGCCTCAAGCAGGGTGAAGCCACGCGGCACCCTGACCGTCTCGCCGTTCGGATAACGGACGGTGATCAGATGCGCCCGCTCGGTCAGTCTGCGGGCAATGCGCAAGGCGACAACCATGCCGATAGACAGGAAAAACAATCCATAAAGTGCCAGACGGATAATCTGGATCCATCCCGCTTCGCTTGATGTCAAGGCGGCCGGTTCGTAATAGCCTCCCGGATAACCGCTCAACCAGAAGGTTGGACTGGCAATCGTGCGGCCCATCTCGACAAAGCCGAGCAGAGACAGGATCGGCAGCAGAATGGCCACCGTCAGGAAACCCGTTTTGGACCTTTCATACCATGGCCGGAAGCGCAGCCAAAAATGGACTCCAATACATCCATGCAGCCATAAAATGACGATGGCCAGCGACTGCCGCCATCCATCGACAGGCGACGTGCTCCACATGGAATGGACAACAGACTGATAGTTGTCACGCAGATGAAAGAGCGAGGAGGCAATCCTGGTCGCGACAATATGGTCGATGATCAGCAGCGGCACCACCAGGCCAAGTACGATCTGCAACGCTTCGGATTTGGGCATAGTAAAGCTGCGGCGGATATAGACGGCGCGCAGGGCCAGACCCATATGCGTAAGGAGAGAACCGTAAAGCGCGACTGTGCCGGGGGGGGTACGCCAAACACCCAGAAACCACAAACGGGCGCGATCGGCGAAATCCACCGAGATCAACCCGGTGGCATGATTGGCCATATGCATGGCGAGGAACAGGAAAATCACCAGCCCCGAACCGAGCCGGGCCTTGCGTATCCGGCGTTCCGACCAGAGGCTTTTTTTGACGTCCACGGCCATAGGTTTCAGTTCTTCAAAGCCACTTTCCGAAGATCCAGCAATGGCAGTTTTGACAGGACCTGTAAATCATCGCCAGGTTTCCCGATTGATTTTATCGATTGTATGACCAATACGGAAATCAAGCTTCCAAATTTTTGCCCGTGCTGTCAGATATCGAGAAGCATTCCGTCACGAGCCATAAGCGTCGCTGGAAACGCCTCCTGCGCCAACCGTTCCAGCAGTGCCATTTCGCTGTCGGTCCGCCAGGGGGCGTGATGGAACAGCAACAATCGGCCCACATTTGCCTCTTGGGCCAATTTCACGCCCTGTTCCCAGCTCGAATGGCCAAACCCTCGATAACGCTGCATTTCCGCTTCAGTAAAGGCGGCGTCATAGACCGCAATATCGGCATTAGCCATCAGCGCCAGCGCTGTCGGATCGAGTTCACCGGGCTGATGTTCTATGTCAAATACCAGTGCCAGCACCTTACCTGCCCATTCCACCCGGTAGCCGATGCATCCGCCCGGATGATTGAGCGCAAATGTGCCGATGGAAATACCAGGACGAGGCGTCAGAATATCCCCGGCCCGAAAATCATGAAACTGCAGAGAGGCCTTGCAGATATCCATCTTCACGGGAAAATATGGCGGACTGACGAATTGATGGATCATCTGATCAGTCGTCATGCTACCGGCAAGGTGGCCGGACCAGATATTGACGGTGATCTCGGGATTGTAGATCGGCTTGAAAAAAGGCAAGCCGATAATGTGATCGTAGTGACAGTGGGAAAAGAACAGGTCGACATTGCTGGTCTTGTCTCCCATCATATCCAGACCGGCCTGACGAATGCCGGAGCCGGCATCGAAAATAAGCCTGTGCTCGCCGCAGCGCACCTCAATACAGGGGGTGTTCCCGCCATAAACATCGAATTCCGCGCCACAGACCGGGATACTGCCGCGAACACCCCAGAATTTCACCTGAAACACGCTACTGTTCACTTTATCCAAAGAGTTTCGGTCGCGGGATTAAGACGATTGGTTTTGGACCGGTTGCCAATACATCATTCCTGAAATTACCAGGGATGCAAAGGAAAATGTCATGTGCCTGTCCCAGCCCTGTCTCTTCCCGAGCATTGCCTTTACCAAGCATAGGGAATTGCAACAATTACCATGATTGGTCGAAGGTTACTTCCTTGTTGTCATCCTCCTGACGAAGGTGGGTGAGAAAGCTCACCGGTTGTGGCCTGCCGATCAAGTATCCCTGAACCTGATCGCAACCCAGTCTTTTCACGCATTCGAATTGTTCTTCCGTTTCCACACCTTCAGCCGTTGTGGTCATGCCAAGGCTGGCACCAATCCCTGTCACCAGCTCTGCAATTGCCAGGGCATCCGCCCTTGTCGTCACATCGCGGATAAAGGACCGATCGATCTTCAACTTGTCAAACGGAAAGCCTCGCAAGCTGCCGAGCGAAGAATAACCCGTCCCGAAATCATCCATGGCAATCTGAATCCCGATCGCCTTCAGTTCCCTCAAGGTTTTCAGGGTCAGTTCGTTTTTGTCAAGCAAGACGGATTCGGTGATCTCAAGCTCTAGACGGCCCGCAGAAAGGCCGCTGATTTCCAGGGCATCCAAAACCTTTTGCACGAGCGTCGTGCTGCGAAACTGCACCGACGACAGATTGACCGCAATTTTGAGATGGCCGCGCCAGCTTGCCGCTTCCACGCAGGCGGTACGCAGAACCCAATCCCCAAGCCCATCAATGACCCCGATTTTTTCGGCGACAGGGATGAAATCGACCGGCGACACAGAACCGCGGCTTGGATGTGTCCAGCGCAGCAATGCTTCATAACCGCAAATCTCACGCGTCGCGGTGGTCGCCAATGGTTGGTAGTAGACTTCCATTTCCCCGTTTTGCAAAGCCGTTTGCAAATCCGCCTCGAACGACTTTCTGTCCTTCAACCGTGTCTGCATCTGGCTTTCAAACACACAGGCATGGCTCGGCCCCAAAGCCTTGGCTTCATAGAGAGCAAGGTCAGCACGCTTGAAGAGTTCGTCGGTGTCCGGCTCGTCATTGAAGATCGCCACGCCGACACAGGTGCCGATCTTGATCGCCTGGTCTCCGACAAGGTATACAAGTCCAAGTTCATTCATCAGACGCCTAGCAAAATCCATGGCCTGGTTCTCGGTCAGACCGGTGGACAAGATCGCGAATTCGTCTCCTCCCAAACGACAGACAAGATCGCCATGGTCCTTGATATCGACCAGCCGGCTCGCGACCATCCGCAGCAAGGCATCACCGATGTCATGACCAAGCGTATCGTTCACATCCTTAAACCCATCGAGATCCAACAGCAGGATGATGGCCGGCGGTCCGCCAGCTTTGGCCGATACCAGCCTTGCTTCCAGATCCTGACGAAAGAGGATGCGGTTGGGCAGACCGGTCAGGGAATCATGGTGAGCGACATATTCGAGGCGATTGTTTTGCGATTTCAGCTCCCAGGACGCCGCGCGCAAATCGTCTGTCAATCGTTGCATACGCCGATGTGCTTTATCCAGAAGACTGTTGTGACGCAAAAGCAAGCCGACAAGCACAATGCCGCACAGGATAAGCCCCCCAGCAAGGGCGGTATAGATGAGATGAAGGTGCCGCAACTCGGCCTGGGCCGCACCAATCTTGCTGACATCGGCTTCGAGAGCAGTCGATGCCAGCCTTGTCATCGGACCATCCAGAAGTTCCATTTTCTGCAACAGCGCTTTGATGGCTTCGAGGTCCAGCGTTCCGAACCGCCTGTTGAGAGTTTCAAGAACGTCGCTGAGCTTGGCAATCAGATCCACACGCTGCGGATCGGCATCAATGAAGCTCTTTAAATTGCCTTGCTCGAATAGTTCCAGCCGGCTCAGCATGATATCCAGACGGAGACGCAAATCATCCCGGTCAAACTCACCCATGTCGAATGCGGATGTCGCCAGCCGGTGCTCAAGCCTCATATATTCGGAGAGGGTTTGACTGACGGCCCAGGAATCATTGTAACGGGCGAATTTCTCAAGCGTCGTTTGACGTTCGGCTATCACATAGGCGATGTACCCGGTTGCCATGACGAAACAACATATGATCGTCCCAAGAATACGCCTCACGCCGCGCCTCTATTCCACAATGAGCTTTGAAACCTGCCATGCCGAGCGCATGTAATATACCTGACTTTGAAGCTGTTGGTCACTGTCATAGGGATAGACAATGAAGAGCGGCCCTTTATCCCTCACTGGCATATAATTCTCGTCCCGCTTGAAAGCGAGCAAAACATTGAACCGATTGAAATCATCAAGCGGAATTGTTGTCACATAATCGTTCAGAGCAACGGCTGTCACCTTCGTTCCCTTTGCCCCCACGAAATCCATCAGCTTTTTAAGCGGAACGCCTTCAAAAACCGTACGCCCTTCATACCACGGATTGGTGGTTTTAATCACTGTAGAACCAATGGCCTCCAACATGCCAAGATCAAAAGCAGCCCCATCTGCCGTATTGCGGTTTTCAATATTGCCAGAAATCACCAGAATAGGCTTGCCTTTCGGCTCTGCGAATGTTCCCGCCAATGCCATAGAAATGGGAGCGACCGACAGCACGATATAGGCCCAAAGGCGGACGATTCTCATTATCATTCTCCTGACGATCAATCGATAACGCAAGGACGCCAACGCCACTTCGAATTCGAAGAGCGTTTTGCCACAGTCGTGACCGTCCGGCATGCTGGTTCGGTAACTTTTCACTTATCTCATACAAGAGTTTACAAGTGCAATAAAGCATCCGAGGGTGTCTAACGATGACAGACCGCAACGCAGCGTATTGTAGATTGAAGCGCATCTTTACGAGAACAACCAGTTTCCGGTCATCAAAGTTAAAACCAGCAAGAAGCGATCTTGATTCTCCGATAATTACTTAGATCAAATACTATATGAGAAAATACGCAAGTACCAGAGGGATCGTTGATTTGCCTAGTCGTCCGATTAGCGACGGCAATTTTTCAACGCGGCGACCGACAGACCGTTTGCTCAGTGCTCCCCAGCGTACGAAGCAACCTAAACAATGTCCCGACGTGACAGAGCGATGATCTCTGAGCAGAATGACCGTTGAACCCTGGCATTCGAACGGCGGAGAATCCACTCTACCACCGGCATGAATTAAACATAATATCTGGTGGTCAACGACTGACTCGGCCTGACCGTCCGTGAATTCCTTGAATCAGTTACAATCCACAGAAGCAGGCAGAAAAATTAAAGCACGACAGTCTCTTTTGGGCATTTTATCAAGCGCCCAAAAGAGACTGTCGTGCTGTATTCGTATGGATTGATTTTGAGGCCCAATAATTGACAGTTTTCCCTGAAAAACTTCAGCTTAAGGAAACGGCGAAGATGGTTGAACCATCTTCGCCGTCTGCCAACTACCAGAGCTTTTTGATAAAGTTCACTTGCAGATAATCACCCTTGAATGAATTCCTGTTGTAGACATCCGTCAGGTATTTGATTGTCACAGTTGCACGTTGTGATGGAAAATCAACCGCTACGATGGGACCGAGGCGTATAGATTTATGCCGTCGTCCGTCTGTGGCTGGATTGGCCGGAGACCCATCATCATCCTGAACCTGCCATTTGACATTGCCAGCAAGACCCAACTGGTATCGATTATACCGTTCCGTGACGGCGAAATCGGCAGAAAGATAATCACCGTCGCGATAGGTGTAACCACCCGTCGAGTCATCGCGGTCGAAATTGTGATTGTAGAAGATACGGGTCGAAAACTCCGTCCCCTCCAAAAGAATAGGACGGGTTCGATAGGTCATGGCAATATTTGGAGACAGAACCCAGTTGCTGAAGCCTGGATTGCCGACCTTTTCATTGTCGAACAGGCCCATTGGTATGGTGACCCCAACACCAAGACCCAGGGTGAAGCCAACCGGCATCGGCGGAATGAAATCAGCAGCTGGCTTGGGTTGGCCGGGAGCGCCAGGAGGCGGGCCCTCATACCAGCTCTTCGACCAGAAGAAGATATCGGAATAAGCGTCGAACCAACCGGTATTTTTGGAAGACAGATTGGCTGGCGTTGTTTTTGTAATCGTCAGATCGTGCTCTCCGTAAACGAAGACCAGAGAAGACGCCATTCGCCCACCAAGGAACTCCCCGTCATAGACATAAAGCCCACCCAACTGCCCCTGAAAAAGCCTTTCGCTTGTATCAGGGAACATCGAATTTCCGCTATTGTCACGCAGAGAGTTCCGCCAACTGCCCCAGCTGCCACCGACCGCATAGAAGCCAGCCTCGGGCGGCAATTCGGCAGCCCTTATATCCGTGGAGGCGCCCGGTGTGGACGTCTGATAAAACTCGGCAGCAAAGGCCTGCCCACCTTGAGAAGCCAATAGGCAAGAGCCCATCAGCAGAACCGCAAAATTTAACCGTCTATTTCCCATAAACTTGTCCCACTTTCCCAGCCAAAATAATAGGCCACCCCATATCCGGCACTGTCGAATCGCCCTGGGATTCGCTCCATAGTAAATCCCAGGCCACCCTAACCGCCTCTTCTTGCTCCAGGCTTGCAAAGAAATGCCACAACTCCTTAAGGTAGAAATATATTTAAGAGGTTGCACATAGAGAAGGGTGCTGGAGCAAAGCGAAGTGTGCCACAAAGGATGCAGTAAACCTGCGCCTGGTTCGCTCCGTTTCAATGAAGCCCGACCAATTCCCGCTTAATGGTGACAGGCTCCTTCAACGCCATACCGAATATCGACCAGATGGCGAAGACGCCTGCTCCCAGCAGCGTAAAAGCTGCAAAACCCGCCATTGCACCGATCATTCCGCCAGAGGCAGCGGAGACAGCACCAACCACGAGGGGGCAAATAAACTGGCCGATGAAAAACATCGACGTCCAGATACCGGAAGCCCTGCCCCGATACACATCCGGCAGCCGCGCCATGGTGAAGGCCAAAACCAGAGGCAGCGAAATACCGCAGCCAATATTGTTGATGAACATGCCAACGATTCCACCCATCAATGAAGCCTGGGTATAGAGCAGGATGAAACCGATACCCTGCAACACCATGGCCGCCGACAAGAGCACACCGATGGAGCGCCGCGCCTGAGACCGGAACAACAAGGTCCCGGCGACGACGCCGAAAGAACCAGCAGCGCTGGCAAGACCAAGCACGCTTGGCTCGACAATGCCTCGCTCGGCAAGGAGCAGGGACACATGGACCGGCATCACGTAGAAGAGCATGCCGCAGATCATCGTCAAGACGAGGCAAACGATAAACCGCGTATTGAAAAGCCTGCCTTCAGCCTCCTGCGTATCCGCAGGCATGTCAGCCGGACGGCTCGATGTGGTCGTGCGTGACGGCTCGAACAAGACCATCAGGATAAGCGGAATAAATAGCGCCGTGGCACCATAGACAAGAAACGGCACGCGCCAGCCGTACCCCCCCAGAAATCCTGCCAGGACGAAACAGACGGTTGCGACAAACGAGGCCGACCCGAATTGCAGAGATAGCCAGTGCGCCCGACGTTCGCCGGCAAAATAATCGCAGATCAGGGCCGTCCCTGCCGTCATCACACCCGCTTCGGCGATACCAACAACAACTCTCGATGCGATAATTGTATAAAGGCTATCCAGCCAGGCTGGCATGACGCCGGCAATGGCGTAAAACAGCATCGAATAAAACAACAGTGTCTTGCGACCGATTCTATCGGCAAGTATCCCGGCAAGCGGGGCAAGCAACGCCACGAAAAGGGCTGGTGTGACGAGTGCGATCGGAGCAAGCAGCGACGCATTTGCCACCGAGGAAAAATGCTGGATGATCTGCGGCAAGACCGGCGCGAACAATGTCGATCCGATCGGCGCCAGCCAGGCCATTGAGATGAGTAGTACGCCTTGAGGTATACCGGCGGCTCTTTGCATGTCTCTCCTCCTCCATAAATACCCAGATCTTGAAGACTGGTCCGCAATCCGCACACAGAAAATCGATGCGGGGCAGCCTGCCCTACAATCTGTATTGTTTCGAAATGAGGTTCCGCGAATTCAGGCAATCCATTTCAGCTCACGCAATCGCCTCCAAGCTGACTGGTTGATCAAACTGGATCCACCTCACTTGCAAAAGCTGCAGCGCCGAACGCGTTACCTGTCACACCAAAGATGCTGCACTATTCTCAAATTGATGCCCCCAAAGCCGAGTCCGGCTCCAGGAATTATAAACTTGGACATCAGGCTGAATGCGATGCTGCGACGTGATTTCCTTCCCCTCCCAACGCAATTGCGTCAGGACCTCCTCATTTCTTTGCATATTGAGGAATATCAAATCGCTAGTCAACAAAAATTATTATATTTTGATAATATCGAAAGGATTTCTAATTATGCGTGCATTATTTCGAATATAAGAGGCAAGCACTGCTGATATAAAACTCTCAAAACCACCGGGAATTTAGCTTGTCAGCAAGGATTGAAGAGGCTGGCAACAAAAGCATCGCCAGCCGACGTTCAGTTGAGTCATCGAAATCGCTGGCACGGACGATCAGGCTGAAGCTGGCATTGATTGCCCCTTGCGCGCAGGTGACGGGTACGGAAATACCAACAAGCCCCTGATCCACTTCGCCACGCGTCACTGTAAAGCCGCGCTTGCGGATGGCGGCCAATTCAGACGCAATATCGTCAAACGCCCGGTCCACTCCCTCGGCACCTTTAATGATCTTGCTCAACTTTGCCCGGGGCAATTGCGCCAGAATGGTTTTTGACGTGGCACCCCTCAGCAATGGCATGGGCCTGCCTCGCTCATAACTGGTGGCGATATCGGTGGCGGGGCTACGGTCATCGGCAACGCAAATCACCTGGTCGCGATACAGCCGTGCGATAACCGCGACACAAGGAAACTGAACGGCAGACACAACGTCACGCAACAAAGGCACGCCCTCGCGGATCAGCGGATCGGAAAGGCGAAGACGTCGATCAAATTCGATAAAAACCGCACCAAGGCGATAATGACCTTCCCGGGAAGGATCGAGAAACCCTTGTCCCACCAGTTCGCGGACCGTGCGGTAGACCGTGCTTCCAGGCACATCCAGCCGCTCTGCTATATCCTGTATGGTCCACTCCGACGTCTTCTCGTCGAATAGCCTCAAAATATCGACAAAGCGTCCCAGTCCGGCCATGCTTTTCCTCAGAAAGCTGAAAGAATCCCACTATCAGGCAGTTTCTGACTCGCATTTCAGGCCTGGCAAGTCAATCGCCAGCCTGAAATGCACTCTGAATTCCTGTAAAACCGTGGCACCTGGCCAGCTACCGGCACTCAAACTGTGCCGATAAATTGAGTTCTCCTCGCAAATTGGGGCGCGATTGAAAAATACCGGATCTGTTACGCTAAACTGAAATGCACCGACAGGGCTTTCCGGGCTCGATTGACCCGGCTTTTTACGGTTCCCACCTCGCAACCGCAGGCAAGAGCGGTTTCATCATAACTTGCGCCGCTCGCCACCATCAGCAGGGAACGCCGCGAGGCCTCCGGCAAATCTTGCATGGCCAGACCGAGATCGGCGTATAAAACCACCCATTCCTGTGGTGGCTCCATCACCATGCGCAGGTTCAACTCGTCATCCATTCCCACATGCTCGCGCTTGCGCCTGTTATAGGCCGTATAGAAGGCGTTGCGCATGATTGTGAACAACCAGGATTTCAATGCCGTACCGGCTCGAAACTGGGAGGACGAGTTCAAAGCTCTGAGAATGGTATCCTGAACAAGGTCCTCGATATCGCCATTGGGGCCGACAAGCCGCTTGGCGAAACGTTGCAATGCAGGTAGATGCGCCTCTATTTCCGTGTGAACAGCCGTTGTAAATGCCATCGCGCCGCCGGTGCCAGCGCTGTTCTCGAAAGTTGCCATGAAACAGATCTCCTTCTGCGGGCATCAACGAGCACAGGGCCAGGTTGTTTCTGTACGATACCGCACGAAAGAAATGTGGCGTTTTCCACCAGGGTCCTTTTTTGAAGACAAAAAGGCCGCACACCGGCGGCCTTTCTGGGGAAGAAACCTTTCGCAACGGCGAAAGGTTCGTCCAACGATCACGCTGCCTTGCGTGCGCTTTTCTTGTTGGCGCTACCTTCGCCAAGCGCCGTCAGTTTTTCGTCCGTGGCGATTTCTTCCTTCAGGGTCGCGTCCAACAAGGCGGCGGCCTCCTTCATGCCAAGCTGCAGTGCCCAGGCCTTCAACGTGCCATAGCGGGCAATTTCGTAATGCTCGACTGCCTGCGCCGACGAAATCAAGCCGGCGTCCAGAGCGGGAGACCCCTTGAAATCCTCCATGATTTCTTCGCCTTCGGCGATGATCCCCTGGATTGCCTCACAGGTCTTGCCCCGGGCATTCTTGCCCAGAAGCTCAAAGACCTGTTCCAGCCGTTCGATCTGGCCCTGCGTTTCTTCGCGATGATGAAGAAATGCGTTCCGGCCCTCTTCCGATTGCGCTGCGCGTGCCATTTTCGGCAAGGCTTTCAAGATTTGCTTTTCAGCAAAGTAGATGTCCTTAAGCGTATCCAGGAACAGGTCGTTCAATGTTTTCTCAGCCATTTTTTCCTCCGGGGAATGGTGCAATTCCTTGGCGTCTTTGCTGTGGCTTTCGTCTGGAACTGCGTGAAAAATCGGGAAGCATTTTGAAGGCTTCCATGTAAGCCACCCTTCCCAAACCAGGGTTGCAACCTAAAAGTTCCCCGAAATATCCGGCAGAGAATCCGGCGAGTGAAATGGCGCTGCAAATAGCCGCTCAACGCAATGGCACCGAAATATTCAATAACACCTTCTTTGACAGGACTTGTTTGACCGGATTTGGGAACCCGAGCGGGTTTTCTAAGTTCAATGGGAAACCAGGCACGCCACACCACGCGTCCAGACCAAGACCGCGCCTCGAAGACGAGAGCGTCAAATCCCTTGGTAATTGTCGCAGGCTCGGGCGAATGACAGGAAGGAACCGGATGGACAGGATTTCCGCAGCGTATCGCGAAAAACCGGATACCGATGAGATGAAGGCAGCGGTTGTCACCGGGCCGGAACAGATCAACATCGTATCCCATACTCTGCCGCAACCCGGATGGAGCCAAGTAAGAATCAGGCTGGAGGGCTTTGGCGTCCTTGCTTGCGCCCCTCTCTCTCGTGATAGACAAGCACGTGATAGACAAGGGCGGACGCTGACCTCTGTCGAGCCGATCGGCTTGGATGGCGAAGGATGGGGCGTCATCGACGCGATTGGTCCCAATGTCAGGAGCCTGTCGGTCGGAGACCGGGTTGCGTCACTTGTCTGCACCGCTTATGCCAGCCACCATCTGGCCGATGCAGACAGTGTCATTTCTCTTCCGCCACGTCTGTATGGCATGCCGTTTCCGGGTCAGTCCCTGAGCCGAGCGATGAACATCTTTCGCCGTAGCAACATTAAGGCCGGACAAAGGGTGGCCATTATCGGCATAGATTTTGTCGGCGCCCTTCTCATCCAGCTCGCCTCGAGGGCCAAGGCCCATGTTATTGCCATTTCGCGCCGTCCGACATTCTTGGCGATGGCCAAGAACATGGGAGCGGCAGAGGCGTTTACCATAGACGAGCGTGGTGCGACGGATGATCCCGTGCGGATCATCGAAGCCGTCCATAAGCTCACGGGCGGATATCTTTGCGACCGAGCAATCGACATTACCGGCGAGACCAGGATGATTGCTCTGGCGGATCAACTGACCAACACACAAGGCCGCCTGATCATGGCCGGTCGCCAACAGGACGACCCCGGCGAAGGCGTGTCGCAGTTGTGGAAAGCGCGCGGAGCAACGATAATCCAGACAGATGAAGGCAATGCAGAAATCGGTTCAGAAATCTGCGTCGATGGCATGCTTGAAGCGGTGGCGGCAATCATGGACGGACGGCTCGATCCCACCCCCCTTTATACCCATCGCTACCGACTAGAGGAGTTGGGTCAGGCGCTGATCGACACCCATGACCAACCGGATGGATTTATGAAAGCACTGGTGATCTATTGATGAATGACAGAATTTTGAAAAATGGCCGCGCAGCTGAGGATCGCGCTGTTTCAATCTTGCCGATCCTTGCCCCTAACCATAGTGCACGAACTGGTACGGAGACAGACACGCCTGTGCGTAATCGTCTTCTGGGCCTGCTGGCGCCGGATGATCTCGCCGCCATCGCGCCCGCTCTCGAGCCTGTCAATTTACCGCAAGGGCTGGTCTTGTCGCAGCCTCACGACATCGACCAATACTGTTACTTCCCTGTTTCGGGCGTCGGCTCGACGGTAATCGTTTCTCCGGTTGGCAACCAGAGCGAGGTCGGACTGTTTGGCCGTGAAGGCATGTCGCCGGCCTCTGCCTTGCTGGACAGCGATCGCAATCCCTGCCGGGTGATCATGCAGGTCGCAGGCACTGGGTTGCGCCTGGAAACACGCCGATTGGTTGACCTGATGGATAGCAGGCCATCCATGCGCCGCCTGCTGCTGCGATGGGCCTATGTGGTCAATATGCAAATGGCTTTCACTGCCCAGTCAAACGCCATTCACTCTATCGATAAACGGTTGGCGCGCTGGATCCTGATGTGCCATGACCGGCTGGATGGGGATGAATTATCGCTGACCCATGAATTTCTGTCGATCATGCTGGCCGTGCGGCGCTCGAGCGTCACCGCCTCCTTGCATGTGTTGGAAGGCGAAAGATTGATTTATGCGGAACGCAAGGCAATCCGCATTCGAGACAGAGCAGGTCTCGAAGCCTTTGCCGCCGATGCCTATGGCCCCGTGGAACAGGAGTATCAACGGCTATTGGGGCCAATGAGAGATCCGCCGCTTGAGGTTTGACGGAGAGCATATCGGCGACACTGCGAAACGCCGATATGCTTTAACGGGAGACTGAAGCAGGCGAGATCCGCGCAAAGGGTCCGGCCGCGCTGCAAACCAGACCATCCTCGGCAAACTGGATATCGGGCGTTGCTGCAAACAGCGATGAAAGGGCGGAGGTAACATAGCGCGTCCCATAGCCTTGCCGAGCCGGTGTGCGGACAGGCGGCCCATTGCTCTCCTGCCAATGGAAGTGGAAGGTCGGCTTCTCAGCGCTATCAACAGCCCAGCGAAGGGAAACACGTCCCTCCGGGACAGACAGGGCGCCATATTTGATCGCATTGGTGATCAATTCATGCAGGCAAAGCGCCAGCGTCGTTCCGGCTTCGCGACTGACAAGTAGATCGCTGCCATCGACAGCAATCCGCTCGGTGCCATAGGGTGAGACGATCAGATCGACCACAGCCGACAGCGACACATCCTCGCCCCCTGCCTCGAAAACTGCGGTATGGACATTGGACAGCGCCAGCAGCCGCCCATTGAAATCCGTCGCAAGATCGTCAAGGCTTTCGGCACCGCGCCGTGTCATGCGAAAGATCGATGTCACCGTGGCCAGGATATTCTTGACCCGGTGATTGAGCTCGGCCCGTAGTTCCCGCTCACGCTCGATGGAATCGCGCACCTGCCGCTGGCGTAAGCGCACCAGCAGGTTGGACTGGATACCGCTGACCAGTTCCAGCGGCGCCACGGGACGTGTGTAGAACAAAAGCCGCGCCCCCGGCCAGGCAGAAAGCAATTGGCTGCGGATGCGTGTCAGGGGTGCGCCCCGCTCCAACAGAACGATGATCGGCACTTCAGACCAGTTCGGTTGCCGGTCGAGATGCTCGGCAGTCAGGGCGACAATCTGCGGCGTCAGAGCCTCATGCGAAACAATCACAATCCCCGGTGAAGCGTCCAGCAATAGGGCGAAGCCCTTGGCCTCCGTTACCGCCCGCACCTCGATCAGATGTTCGCGCAAAAGCGCGCCGACATAATCGGCATCCTTGCGAAAGGGTGCGCAGACGAGCACCCAATCTAGTTCCTCTTGGGCCAATTCCGCTTGAGCCAATTCCTGTTGGGCAAGCTCCTCCTGGGGTAATGGCACTGTCATTTCGGATCAGGAAGCGGGTTATAGGAAACGACGCTGACACTACCGCTTTCGATCAGCAACTCCCGGACATCCAGATCATGGGGACCATGGCGCTTCTTGACCACGGTGATGCTGCGCCGCAGCCGGCCCTCATGCTCCATGATTCTCAAGAGAAGCACCGTATCGCCGAGGAAACTGACATCGACGTCAATGCCGACATTCTGGCCCAAAAGCCCATGCTGTGCGACGATCAACATGGTGAGGACACCGGATCGCGCTAGATATTTCAGCAGGGACTGGATATCCCGCACTGCCTTTTCTCGATGCGGCAATGAATTCAGATAGCCCGTCAGGCTGTCGATGACCACGACACGCACCTTGTTCTGCACGACAGCATCCTGGACGATCTGACCGAACTCGCCGGGCGAGACTTCATTCGGGTTGAAATCGCGCAGGATCAGTTTGCCATCCTTGTGGAACTGCCGCAATTGCATGCCGAGGCCTTCAGACCGGCGGAAAAACGTTTCCAACCGTTCCTCAAACAGGAAGAGAGCGACGCTTTCACCGCGCTCAAGGGCTGCCGTAGCATAGAGCGACGACATGGTGGATTTGCCCGTACCGGCCTGACCGATCACCAGGGTGGTCGTTCCCGCTTCCTGGCCGCCGCCGAACATGTCGTCCAACTCGCTCACACCGGATTTGATCAATTGTGGCTTGGTCGCCTCTGTCGCCGTGCTGGGCATGATGCGCGGAAACACGACAACGCCGGCGCCCTCGCGGATCGCCATGTCATGATAACCATCGGCAATCGGCACGCCGCGCATTTTCGACACCTCGATCCGGCGCCGAACACCGCCATATTCTTCCAGCGACTTGTCGAAACGGATGACGCCATGGGCCAGACCTTCGACCTCCTCGCCACTGCGGTCGAGACCGGGCGATTGAGTGTCGAGAAGCAGCGCCACAACCTTTCGCTTCGACAGGAAGGACTTGAAGCCGATCAATTCCCGGCGGAAACGCGGGGAGTCGCCCGTGATAAGCCGAATTTCCAGCAGCGAATCATAAACCAGACGCTGCGGCTTATGCTCATCGATAGCAGCCTCTATCGCCTTGCGGGTTTCATCGAGCCGCAGGTCGGCGGTCATGAAAATGCTCTGCTCGTCGGCCTCGTCGATACTGCCCGACGTCGACAGTTCCTCGACATGAATACCATCCAGCGTCCAGCCATGGGAAACCGCAATAGAGCGCAATTCGGCAGCACTTTGGGACAGCGTCACATAAAGACAGCTCTCGCCCGCTTCAACACCGGCCCGCAGGAACTGTATGGCTGCGGTGGTTTTACCCGATCCGGGAGCGCCTTGAAGCATGAACAGGTTCGGTAAGGGCAATCCGCCGCGAAGAATTTCGTCCAGTCCTGCGATGCCGGTACTGGCAACCGCAGTTTTTTTGCGTGGTGGCATATCTGTCTTCCATGACCATGCAGGCAAATGCATCGTTCAAAAGAGGGGGAATAATAGCTCGATGCCGCATAATTCCTTTAACCCGGGACGATTGCGGGAATTCTACGGCAGGATTTTTTAGCTTTAAGTCAATGTCCACCCAGATCCAAACCCGCCCTCAATGAGCGAGGTAGGAACTTTATATTTGTCTTGCGCAAAATTTCAATAAAATCCGCAAAATCGGCCAATGAGGAGAACCAGATCAAGGAAACAACCTTCCCCGCTTGGGCGATCATTCAGGACGAACCATCCCTCAGGCAGGCGCAGGCCGCTGTTCAAGCCTCCAAGCCGGCGAGGGTCTGCGGCTTACCTAGAGCATCAGATTGCGTTGTCTCGGACTGCCCTGGCCTCTGCGACATCAAACCCGAGTGGACCACCGCGAAGGAAAGATGGAAACGAAGACCATCGGGCCGGAAATCGCTGCTGATCCTGGGAGACAGGCTGCGAGGGAAAGCACTGCGGATCAGCCGCGACCCAAATCCTTCGAAGCCGGCCCCTTTGAGACCAGAGGCTTGGGGACCAGAGCCTAGAAGCGTGGGATCAACAACCGGCGGTCCGTCTACTTCCCGCCATTCCAGCTCGATCCGATCCTGCTCTTGCCGCCATTCTACCTTGACGCGTCCATCGGGTTCGCGAAGAGCCCCGTATTTCACAGCATTTGTGGCAAGTTCGTGCGCGATCAGCGATAGCGCGACAGCAGCCTCCGGCGGCAGGGTGCAGGGTGCCCCCTGGAGAACGATCCGCCTGTCGCCCTCGCTATCGAAGGGCTGAAGCGCCCGCTCAAGAACATCGCGCAAACCGGCGCTTTTCCAGTCTTCCGACAGAAGGATATCATAGGCTCCCGCAAGGGCTGCAACACGCCGGGCAAAAACGCCATTTTCCTGGGAGCGATCCTTGAATGTCTGCCTTGCGATGGCCTGGATCATCGCCATCGTGTTCTTGACGCGATGCGCCAATTCTCTGGCCACAAGTTTACGGTTTTCTTCAGCGCGCGCCGCCTCGCATCGGCGCGCTTCCAATTCGTCTAGAAGACTATCGACCGTGGCCCCAACCTGTCCCAATTCGCTGGAGCGCCCCGTCATCCCGGTTCTGGCCGCGAGATCCCCTTGGCGCCATCGCTGAAGAACGGCAACGATGTGAGTGATCGGGCCAAGGATGAAACGATTTCCGATCAAAAACGCTGCCAGGAGAGCGAGACCTGCGCCCACCGCGATCATCGCCAGTCCCAAGAGAGAAGCCCGGTCAATCGGCGCGAATGCCTGGTCCGCCGAAAAGCCGGCACTGACATAAAATGGATTGTCGGCTGAAACGGGAACATAACCCATAATCCGGCGTAGCCCGTCCTGACCGACAAGCTCCGTCGTACCTGGCTGTTGGGCTTGAACCAGCGTGTCATAGGGGGGCGGAATCTGAGTGCCAACGAATTTTTCAGGCCCTGGGTTGCGGGCAAGCACGATACCGTTGCGGTCGGCAATGGTAATCCATCCGCCCGGCGGAAGGCCGCGCTGAACGATGCGCTGTTCCAGCCACTCAAGATGCACCGCCGTGGCCAGCACGCCAATTGTCTCGGAGCCTTGCTTGATGGCCAGCGCCATTGGCACGATTGGTGCATTCGAGATCCGACTGACCGTGTAATCGCCAATCGATAAAGCATCGGAACGAAGGGCTTGCTGAACATAGTCCCGATCGCTGAAGTCGCTGCCGACCTCCCAGCCCATATTGTCGCAAACCAGTTTACCGTTGCGATCGAGAACCACGATATTGCGGACCTGCGTCACCCTGGCGGCAACAGATTTCAGGACGTCGGTACAGGCCTGTTTATCCTGTCCGGCAACCGCCGGAATAACAGCGGTGGCAATCAGCAGGGCTTTGACGCCCTCCACGACGCTTTTCACCTCGGACGCCGCCTGTCGGGCAGTTTCGAATACCTGACGATGAACTTCGCCGTAGCGTTCCGAACGCGCGCTTACTTCGTTGTAAACCAGCATTCCCAATGCCGGAGACAACGCCGTCAAGACCACCGCGACCAGTCTCTTTTTCACGCCATCCCTCCCCACCCGCAAGAGATCAAGTCGCTTTCCGGTCCTTGCTTCACACCAGGGCCGCTCCGCCCAAAGGCCCGTTCGCAAAAAAGCCTAGTGAACCTGCACAAACGGCGTTCCTCCAAGACACGACCGCTTCAAGCATCCCACAGGACGCACAGAACCCGTCACCCCGATTTATACCCGCTGCACGGTTTTCTTCTCAAGTCTTTCAGCCCAAGGAATCAGGCCGCAGTTTATCGGGTATTCCTGCCGCGACAATAGAGGGTCAGTGCATTTCCGTCATCCCGCCACAAGAGGGCGATCCGCCGTTAATAGCCCCCCCAAAACGACGCTCGGCCAGGCTCAATCTGAACCTGACCGATGAAAGCGACTCTTGTTTTCGTTTGTCTTTACCAGGAAACCTGACTTCAACTCACCCCACGACTGCTAGAGCATCGGACCGAAAATTGGAATCGGAACGATGCTCTAAGTTTTTGTTTGCGCATCGTATTCATACGAAAACCGGTTCTTAACTTTCGGTCCGATGCTCTAGAGAATAGGCTTGCCACCGGTGACCGCGATGGTGGCCCCGGAAACATAGCTCGAAAGCGGGTCGGCCAGCATCACATAGGCCGTTGCAAGCTCCGCCGGTTGGCCGGGTCGTTTCATCGGCACTTGTTCACCAAAGCTCGAGACCCGTTCCGGCGGCATGGTGGACGGGATGAGTGGCGTCCAGATCGGGCCGGGCGCAACAGTGTTGGCGCGGATGCCCTCTTCCGCCAGAAGCTGGGCAAGACCCGCCGTGAAATTCTGGATGGCACCCTTGGTCGTGGCATAGGCCAGTAATGTGGGGCTCGGCGTATCGGCATTGATCGAGGCGGTATTGATAATCGCCGAACCGGGCTTCATGTGCTTGACGGCTGCTTTGGTCAGATAGAACATCGCATGGATATTGACCCTGAACGTCAATTCCCATTCTTCATCGCTGATATCCTCGATCTGCTCAAAGGTCTTTTGATGGGCGGCGTTGTTGACGAGAATATCAATACCACCAAGCTCGGCAACCGCCTTGTCTATGATGAGGCGGCAATGGTCGGCCTTTTGCAAGTCGCCCGCCACCAGCACGGCCTTGCGCCCCGCGTCTTCCACAAGACGCCTGGTTTCCTCGGCATCCTCATGTTCGCTGAGATAGGAGATCAGCACATCGGCACCCTCACGGGCATAGGCCAGGGCCACAGCCCGCCCGATGCCACTATCAGCGCCTGTTATCACCGCCTTCTTGCCAGCAAGCCGCCCCGAACCCTTATAGGTCGCTTCGCCATGATCCGGCACGGGGTCCATGTCGCGGGTCAGTCCCGGAATAGACTGTTGTTGTTTGGAAAAGGGTGGCGTCGGTTTATCGATCATCGGATTACCTCTCATTTCAAAACATCACTGCTGGATAGTCGAGCGCGCGGATCAAAGCCGCCCTCTCAAAACCCCACAGTTTAAAAACAAAGCGAGAGCGCCACCGTTCCGAGTTTTAATATTTCGTGACCTGAATAAACGAGATGGGTATTGGCTATGGAAGATAGCGGACCGCAAATTTTCAAAGGCGATCACCACCGCTTACTCATGCATTTGGCGCATGGGTGGCGTGAGACCTTGTCTCTGTTAGGAAGGCGAGAGAACGCCTATATTCCAAACATCGAAACGACGCCGGAACCGAAGCAAGGTTGCTGACGTCAGACAGGCCTCAGAAAGGGCATTATCATGAACGTAGCACGCTCCCTGAACAACTGGCGCAAGTATCGTCAGACCGTTTCCGAACTTGGCCGCATGACCAGCCGCGAGTTGCAGGATCTTGGCATTGAACGTAGCGACATCCGTCGCGTTGCCCGGGCCTCCGTTGCCGGCTGAGTGATATCGACATTGCTGTTTGAACGACGCCCGCCGATGACGCGGGCGTTTTTGCGTCTGGGAAATCCTATACGCAAAACGAGCCGGTTTGGATCTCAAGTCACCCCAAAATAGCCATGCATTAAGCGCATATCTGCACTGCAACAAAATGACTATGAATTGGGCATTTGTTGCGTATTATCTATTTCAACGAAGCGATGCATCCTCCTCCCGCAAAGCTTCGTGTCTCGGACAACCCACTCCTCCTCCCTAGGGGCGTCCGATGGAACGGTGGCACTCCTCCTCCCAGCCGCTGTTCACTTTTTTAAAAAGCCTGCCGCACATCCTCCCGCGGCAGGCTTTTTTTGTTTCTTCGCTTCAATTCAAGATTTTTCGCTCGATTGATTGAAAGTGCCAATGATCTCTATCAATTGGCATCTATTGCATAATTCTTTAAACCGGAATCGGTTTAAAGAGAAAATTATGCAACAAATATAAGGAGCTACAGCGCCGTCTCAGCCCTCTGATGAACTCACCCGTTGACCGCCATCCACAACAGATGGCGCGCCCCGCCGCGTTTGCCGTTGGCGCGCACCTGGACTTCTTCGGTAACAAATCCTGCCTCCCGCAACCTGCGGGTAAAGGCGGCATCCGGGGCAGAAGACCAGACGGCCAGCACGCCTTTTGGCCGCAAGGCAGCTTTTGCGGCACGCAGTCCGGCGGCATTGTAGAGACTGTCATTGGAGGCCCGGGTCAATCCGTCCGGACCATTATCGACATCGAGCAGAATGGCGTCATAGTCCGCATGCTTTGAGCGAGTCAGCGCGCCGACATCGCCGATATGAATATCGACACGCGGATCATCGAGACTGCCCTTATGAACTTCCGCCATCGGCCCACGCGCCCAGGCAACCACAGCCGGAACCAATTCGGCAACGGTAACACGGGCATCGGCTTGCAACACACTGAGGGCGGCACGCAGGGTAAACCCCATACCAAGTCCGCCGATCAATAGGCTGGGCTTCTCGCAGCCCCCGATCTTCTCGCAGGCCCCTATCTTTTCACAGGCAAGCGTTGCCAGCGCCTCTTCCGAGCCGCTCAACCGGCTGTTCATCAGCTCGTTGGCACCAAGCATGATCGAGAATTCCTGGCCGCGCTGCTTCAGGCGCAGATCGCCGCCGCCATCGGGAATGGCTGCACTGTCAAGCTGTATCCAGGGAAGCATCGGGCGTCTCTTTATCCTTTAAAAGCCGCCCAATAACATAGCCACGCTCGCCAACCAAGACGCAAAGCCTTTGCACTGCTGCCCTGCCTATCGGTTCACACCGCCATTTACCCGGTTTCCGGCATCGTCAAACAGATAGCAGCGTTTCGAGTCGATATGGATCGTCACCTTCTCGCCCTTGCGGATCGCCTGCTGGTCTTCCATCACCATGGCAATCGACTGACCGTCCTGCATGGACAGATAAAGGATGGTCTGCCCGCCCAGATGCTCAACCAGATCGACATGCGCCTCGCCAAGGGTAATTTCGGCCGGACGCAGGCTGAGATGTTCGGGCCGGACCCCGACGCTAACCTTTTGCCCGACCTGCGCGCCGGGGCTTGTCCGAGCGAGATCGACCGGCTTGCCATTCAACTCGACGGCGGTTCGGTCTCCGGCTTCCACCAGGCGGGTATCGATGAAATTCATTCGGGGCGAGCCGATGAAGCCCGCGACGAATTTGTTTTTCGGATTGTTGTAGAGATCAAGCGGCGCGCCAACCTGTTCAATATAACCGCCTTTCAGCACCACAATCGTATCGGCCATGGTCATGGCTTCAACCTGATCGTGGGTCACATAGATCATAGTATTGCCCAGGCTCTGATGGAGCTTGGCGATCTCGACACGCATCTGCACCCGCAATTCGGCATCGAGGTTGGATAAGGGTTCATCGAACAGAAAGATATTTGGCTCGCGGACGATGGCGCGCCCGATGGCGACGCGCTGGCGCTGGCCACCGGACAAAGCCTTGGGCTTGCGCCCCAGCAACGGCTGGATCTGCAAGATATCGGCGGCCCGCTGGACGCGCGGCTCGATATCCTTCTTTTTCATGCCCGATGTTTCCAGACCGAAGGCCAGGTTTTTATAGACCGTCATGTGTGGATAGAGCGCATAAGACTGAAAGACCATGGCAATGCCGCGCTTGGCCGCCGGCACTTCGTTCATCCTTTGCCCATCCAGCAGCAGAGTGCCGCCGGAAATCGGCTCAAGCCCAGCGATCATCCGCAACAGCGTGGATTTTCCGCAGCCAGACGGGCCAACAAACACCACGAATTCTCCCGGCGTGATCTCGAGATCCACACCATGGATCACTTCAAGCGCGCCATATCGTTTGAAGACCTTTTGCAGGGTGACGCTTGTCGCCATCAGTTCTGCCTCCAGCTGTCGTAATAGGCATTGTCACTGCCAACAGGGAAATGCACCTCCTGCTTATGTTTGGCGCTCCAATAGCAGGCGGTGAGGAATTCCAGCGAACGGCGAGCATCTTCCGTGGTGACCGGCGTCGGCGTGTCATAGACCAGGCAGGCATGGAAAGCCTGCATCTGGCCGGAAAACAGCTGGGCCATCGGCACCCAACCCTCAAGCAGCGCGTCAATCTTCTGCCCGACATCAGGATTGGCGGGAATGATCCGCCAGGGATCGCCACCGGGATGGTAAGGCGCATGGCTGCTCTCGAAGGTCACGTGTTCAAAGCACAGCTTCAGCCGTGAGGTTTCCTCCGCCGAACCCAGCGTGGCCGACACGGTTGCCAGGGCGCCGCTTTTCATTTCCAGGCTGAGGCTGACGCAATCCTCCACTTCAATCGGATTGACGCGGGTGGCGACGCGGGCATAGAGCGAGGCCACCGGACCCAGAAGATAGCTCAACATATCGTTGATATGAATGGCATGGGTCATCAGCACACCACCCAGTTCCGTCGCCCATTTGCCCCGCCACGGCACGGCATAATAGTCCGACAGCCGTGTCCAGTGGGTTTCTGACGTAGCAATATAGGCTTTACCCGCCAGACCGGCCTCGATGATCCGGCGCGCCTTGTGGACGCCGTCGCCGTAACGGTACTGGAAAATCGGCATCAACCGGCCTTTGGCGGTCTTCTCATGGATCATCAACCGGTCGATTTCCGCAAGCGAGCCGACAAGCGGCTTTTCGCAGATCACATGCTTGCCCGCATCCAACGCCTTAAAGATCAGGTCGTAATGGGTGGACGGCGGCGTGCAGATATCGACTATGTCGATGGACGGATCGTTGAGCACGGCGTCGAAATCGTCGGTCCGGCCATCAACGGAAAATTCCTCGCCAAACTGCGCCAGACGGGCAGGATCGAGATCGCAGATCGTTGCGACCTTGAACAGATCCGCGTTCGGCATATAGCCCTCGCGGATATGACGGGCGCCGATGCCAAGGCCAATGACGGCAACGTTAAAGATCTTAGACATTGCCAGCGCCCTTCTGCTTTGCCGCATCCGCGAAAGCCTGGGCTTTCAGCGCCAGTTCCATGGCCTTGAAGCAATGCTCCTGCCCCATGGCGGTCTCAGTCCTGTCGCGGATATCGGCCAGCAATTGCCGACCATAGGGCCGCTCGGTTTTGCTGCAATCGATATAGCGCGTGCCGGTTTTGTCGGTCAGGAACAGATGGTCGGCACCGGGGCGGCCCTCGATATCGAGGTATTTCCGAAGCTCGATCGTGCCTTCCGTGCCAACAATGAACAGCCGTCCATCACCCCAGGTCGGCAAGCCATCGGGGGTGAACCAATCTACCCTGATATAGCCGGTGGCCTTGCCGGTGGTCAGGTGAATATCGCCGTAATCCTCAAGGCCGGGCGTGTCGGGATTGGCGCGGTTGGCGGTGCTGGCCGACAGGATTTGCGCATCCTTGGCGCCGGTGAAAAACAGGAATTGTTCACATTGGTGCGAGGCGATGTCGATCAGCACGCCGCCATAGTGCGCCCGGTCGAAAAACCAATTGGGCCGGTGTGGCTTGCGCAGCCGATGCGGACCAAGGCCGGTCGTGTGGATCACCTCGCCGATCATTCCGGCCTTGACCAGATTGCCTGCCTCCACTGTGCAGGCCGTCTCGAAATGTTCGGAATAGAGGATGGAAACGATCCGCTTCGTTTCCGCCTGGACCTTTCGCACCGCTTCCAATTGCTCAAACGTCGTCATGCCCGGCTTGTCCAGCATCACATCCTTACCATGACGCATGGCGGCAATAGCGATCTCGGCGCGGTTGGCGGGAATGGCTGCCGACAGGATCAGGACAATCGATGGATCTTCAAGGATCTGTCTGCGGTCAGCAACGCGGCGCGCCTGTGGGTAGCGTGCGGCAAAAGCCTGGGCCAATTCATCTTCTTCAGCAAAAAACGTCGAAAACTCAGCTCCGGCGTCCAGCATGAAAGCGATCTGGCCGAAAATATGATCGTGATTGATGCCGATAACGGCAAAACGCAAGGCACTCATCGTCGCAAGCTCCTATTAGAAAATCATCTCAACGCTTCAGACCGGCAGTGGCGATACCGTCAATCAGCAGGCGTTGGCAAAACAGGAAAATCAGGAAAATCGGCACCAGCGACAGGCTGGACATGGCAAACAGCCCGCTCCAGTCGGAACTGCCAGTCGAGTCAACGAAGGACCGCAGGCCGAGTTGTACCGTGTAGGTATTGATATCGCTCAGATAGATCAGCGGACCGAAGAAATCATCCCAGCTCCAGATGAAGGAGAAGATCGCTGCCGTCGCCAGCACCGGCAGGGAGAGCGGCATCATGATCCGCCAATAGATCCGCCAGGGGCTGCACCCGTCCATCATCGCCGCCTCGTCCAGTTCGCGCGGAATGCCGCGGAAGAACTGCACCATCAGGAAGATGAAAAACGCATCGACCGCCAGAAACTTCGGCACGACGAGCGGCAGAATGGTCTTCACCCATCCCAGTTCGAGAAACAGGATATATTGGGGGATGAGTGTGACGTGATAGGGCAGCATCAGCGTCCCCAGCATCAGCGCGAACCAGATATTGCGCCCCCGAAACTCCAGGCGGGCAAAGGCGTAAGCCGCCAGCGAGCAGGAAAACAGATTGCCCACCACCGTCAGCACGGCAATGACCAACGAGTTCCAGAAATAAGTGCCGAAACTGACCTGGGTGCTGAACCAGCCTCGCATATAGGCACTGAAATCCACTTTCGAAGGGATCAGCGAGGCCTGGCCGAAGATCTCGCTCTGGTCCTTGATCGAGCCGGACAGCATCCACAGCAGCGGATAGAGCATGACCAGCGAGGCTGCCGCCAGAACGATATGCAGGATAAGGGAGACCGGCCAGCGCCGTTTTTCCTGCGCATGGATGTCCGGGGAGGAAGCAAGTGCTGCATCAGTCATCGTAATGCACCCAATAGCGCGAGGACAGGAAGGAAAAGGCCGTGAACAGCGCGATGATGATCACCAGGATCCAGGCAAGCGCTGCCGCATAGCCCATCCGGAAATAGCCAAAGGCCTCCTGGTAGAGATAGAGCGTATAAAACAGCGTCGAATCGATCGGGCCGCCGGTGCCTGACGAGATCACATAGGCTGGCGTAAAGGCCTTGAAGGCATCGATGGTCTGGACCACGGCATTGAAGAAGATCACCGGCGTCAGCAAAGGCAGGGTGATCTTGAAGAACATCCGCACTTTGGAAGCCCCATCCAGGCTGGCCGCCTCATACATGTCGACCGGGATCTGCCGAAGGCCAGCCAGGAAGATGATCATCGGCGAGCCGAATTGCCAGACAGCCAGGATGACCAGCGTATAGAGGGAGTAATCGGGATTGGAGATCCAACTTGGCCCTTCGATGCCGAAGGTATTCCAAAGCAGCACGTTGATCGCCCCGTCACCATCGAACAATTGCCGCCAGACCACAGCAATCGCAACGCTGGATCCCAGAAGCGATGGCAGGTAGAAAACCGCCCGGTAGAGCGGCAGGCCACGAATACCCTTGTTGAGCAGCAGCGCAACCAGCAGGGCGAAGGTCAGTTTAAGCGGCACCGACAGCACCACATAAACCAGCGTCACCCGCATGGAGGACATGAATTTTTCGTCAGCCGTGGCGATGCGGATGTAATTGTCCAGGCCGACGACATTAGGCGATTGCAGCAGATTGTAGTCGGTCAGCGACAGCCAGAAGGAAAACAGTGCCGGGCCGAGCGTGAGTACGAAAAAGCCGATGAACCAGGGCAGGAGAAATAGATAGCCCGGCGCGTTGCGCGCCAGACTGGCCCTGAACGGCGACGGTGTCGAGATAGGCTGCATCACTGGCGCGGCACCAGAGGTGCCGGCCATTCCATCGCGAGTGGTGTTCACGGTTTCAACCCCGTTTTAGATTGGCAGCCGCCTGATCGACGAATTTCGCCGCGCCGTCTTCCGGCGAAAGTCGCCCAAAGCCGACTTCTTCGCCGATCTTCTTGATCAGCATCTGGTTTTCACCCGCGCCATTTGGCGGTGGCGGCGGCAGCGGACCGACATTCGGCGTCAGCCGGGCGATATAGTCAAGAATTTCCTTGGACTGGTCGTTCAGCGTCGGTTCCAGCGCCTCGCGCATGGTCGTCGATGCCGGAATGCCTCGCTCGATCCCCAGAGCCAATGCCGCATCCTTGTCCTCGACCAGGAAATTGACGAAATTGACAGCGGCGTCCTTGTTGGCGGACGCGGCGGAAACCGAAATCAGCATTGACGGCTTCAGATAATGCCCAGGCTTGCCACCCTTGGTTTCGGGATAGCTCATCAGCGTCAACGGGTCCTTGTTGACGGCCTGGAAGGCGATGAACTGATTTGAATTGACGAAGCCAACAGCCGCCTTGTTCAATGTCACCATATTGTTTTCGACATTGAGCTGGTCAAGCGCCTGGATATCGGCGGGCACGCAGGCCTTGATCTTACGCATCCAGGCCCAGAATTTGAACCATTCGGTTATATCGGCCTGGTCGAAACCGATGGCGCCATCCGCCGTATACAGCGCCTTGCCGCGCTGACGCAGCCAGCATTCCAGATTGCTTTCGCCGACGCTGCCGTCCTGCGTTCCATAAAAGCCACGACGTTTCTTGGCGGCGGAAACCTTGGCGCAGGCCTCACCGAATTCCTCCCAGGTCATGCCCTCATGCAGCGCGTCAACGCCGGTTTCCTGCCACGCCGCCTTATTGACGAGTGCGGTGACGGAATTAACGCCGAGATTGACGCCATAGAGCTTGCCGCCGACCTTGCCGGCATCGATATTGGAGGCGCCGAAATCGTCGATTTTCAGCGTTTTTCCCATATAGGGCGTCAGATCAAGCAGCGTACCACGCCGCGCATATTCGAAAATATAGCGATAATCCATCTGGATCAGGTCGGGCGCATTGCCGCCTGCCGTCTGGGTGGCCAGACGTGTCCAGTAATTGTCCCAGCCGAAAGACTCGCCAGCGATGGCTGTGCCGCTGTTCTTGGCCTTATAGGCCTCGATGACCTTGAACGTTCGGTCGTTGCGCTCCTTGGAGCCCCACCACAAAAACCGCAGGTTCGTGGCCGCTCTTGCGCCAACTGCACCCATGCAGATCAGCGGCATCGTCAGACCCATGCCAGCAAGCACGGTTCGTCTGCTGAATTTTGTCATCATTCTGGTCTCCTCCCCAGTATCCAGATGAATTCAAATCGCTTGCGTTATGACCAGAACCTCCCTCCCGAGGTTACAGAACAGTCAACGCAAGGAAATGAAAAAATTTTCATGCCCTCTACTTATATACACTATCCAAGCTGCCGATTTATCCAGAAACACGGCATTTCTTATACAAATTGTCGATGTTTCCACCGCCTGTCAAGCCGTGAAAATTTCATGCAGACAAACAATCTCAGCATGACAACGGCAAATGATATGCTAGCATAGCAGTTAAGTCGGGCCGAAGGAAATGATTTTGCATCATCACCAAAAGAGTGGAGGCAGCCAGAAGCGCGCGAGCCCTTGGAGGGAGTTTTGCGCGCCGGACTCCTTGGCACTCTCGTGCAAAAAACCGGCCCTGACACCATGATTGAGTCTTGAACAACCACGCAGTCCATGGGGGAGGTTTGTGGGCGCCCTGTCCGCCGGAGACGGCGTGATAGCGCCTGCAGGACACCAAGGCTGTAGCCAAGGAGGATGGCATGCAAGTCATACGCAAGAGACGCTTTGCCCTGGTCGGCGCAGGTCACCGGGGAACGACTATGTGGGGGCGCGATATTGTCGAGCGCTGGGGCGATCAGGTCGAGTTGGTGGCAATCTGCGACCTGAACGGACTACGCGCCGAACAGTCTCAAGCCCATATCGGCTCCTCGGTGCCAATCTACCTGGATTTCGACCAGATGCTGGCCACCGAAAAGCCGGATCTGGTGATTGTCTGTACCCGTGACAGCACCCATGACGAGTTGATCGTCAAGGCCATGGAAGCTGGCGCTGACGTGATCAGCGAAAAGCCGATGACCACAACCGCCGCCAAGATCAAGCGCATCCTGCATGCCGAAAAGCGCACCGGGCGACGGCTGGATGTCTCCTTCAACTATCGTTTTGCGCCAACCGCGGCACGCATCAAGGAATTGCTGAATTCAGGCGTCATCGGCGATGTTACCTCTGTCGATTTCCATTGGTATCTCAACACCAGCCACGGCGCCGACTATTTCCGCCGCTGGCATGCCTATACCGAAAATTCCGGCAGCCTGTTCGTCCACAAGGCCACCCACCATTTCGATCTCCTGAACTGGTATCTCGATTCGGACCCGGATCTGGTGTCCGCCTTTGCCGATCTGAAGCATTACGGACGCAACGGGCCGTTTCGCGGCGAGCGCTGTCGCACCTGTCCCCATGCGCAGCAATGCGATCATTATTTCGATATGCGCAAAGAGCCCCTGCTGGAAGCGCTTTACGAAGCGCCCTCCAAGGAGGATGGCTATGTGCGCGATGCCTGCGTCTACCGGGAGGATATCGACATTCCCGACACCATGGTCACCAATATCCGCTACAAGAACGGTGTCCATGTCTCCTATTCCCTCAATACCTATATGCCGATTGAGGGCCACCATATTGCCTTCAACGGCCACAAGGGGCGTATCGAGCTTCGCCAGTATGAAAAACAGCCCTGGACCGAGCCGCCAGCCGATGAAATCGTGCTGATGCGCAATTTCGGCGAGGTCGAGCGCATCTGGGTGCCACATTCCTCCGGCGGCCATTACGGCGGCGATGACCGGCTGCGCAATATGCTACTGAAACCCGGCATGAACGACGAATTGCGCCAGCGCGCCGGGGCAAGAGCCGGGGCCATGTCGGTTTTGTGCGGGATTGCCGCACTGGAAAGCAGCCGCAGCGGCAAGCCCGTCACTGTTGCCGATGTCTGGGGTGAGGATGAAGGGATCGGCCTTCTGGAGCAAACGGTTTAAAATCGATAGGACAAAGGCACCGCACGCCTCAGGCCAGCAGAACAACATCGGATACAGACGTCGCCATGAAAACCATACGAAAGCTCGATAGCCTGCTCGCCCGACTGGCCGACCTTATCTTCCAGCCAATCGGTGTTTCGGTGCCACTGCGGTTTCGGGCGGCAGGCTACGATGAGCGTGCAAGCGTGCTGAACGAAAGCCGCGAGCATTGGGTGGCGGTGACGCCTGACCATATCTGGGGCGAACCGGATGGCTATTACTGGTTCGGCGGCAAGGCCACCCTGCCCCAGGGCGTGGATGGGCAGCGGATCGTCGGGCGCATCGAGGCGGCGTTTGGCAATGTCATGGGTCGCAGCGATCCGCAATGCCTGGTGCGGATCGATGGAACGATCACCCAGGGCGGCGATGCCAACCACCGCGAATTCCTGCTGTCACCGTCTGCCCATGCCGGTCAGAGTTTCGACATCCTGATTGAAGCGGGGACAATCGAGGATCGGCGGCAACTCGGCTTTGCCGTCAGCCTGCATCGCCATGATCTGGAGATTGAAGGGGCCTATTACGACATGCGTGTGCCACTGGACGTGGCCCGCCTGCTGGCGGAAGACGATCCGCGTCGTCATTTCATTCTGCGCACGCTGGACGATGCCATCAACGCCGTGGATTTTCGAAAGAGTAATGAGAGCAGGTTCAAGGCCTCGCTTGCCGAGGCACGGGCCATCACGGCGGCCATCTACAATGCCGTTGATTTCGAGGAAAAGCCTGTCGTAGTGGCAACCGGCCATACCCATATCGATGTCGCCTGGCTCTGGCGGGTGCGGGAAACGCGGCAGAAGATGGCGCGATCCATGGCGACCGCGCTTGCCCTGATGGAGGAGTTTCCCGACTACCGCTTCATGTATAATCAATGCGTGCTGCTGGATTATCTGGCTGACGACTATCCGCAACTGTTCGAGCGCATCCGCGCCCATGTGACGACCGGGCGGTTTGAAATTGAAGGCGCGCTCTGGCTGGAGCCGGATGTCAATATTGCCGGTGGCGAGGCGCTGGTGCGCCATATCCTCTATGGCGTCGCCTATCATCGCAAAACCTTCGGCGTCGAGCCGCGCATGGTCTGGTTGCCCGATACGTTCGGCTATTCGGCAGCCCTACCGCAATTGATGCGCAAATCCGGCCTCGACAGTTTCGTCACCCATAAACTGTCGTGGAACGACACCAACCGAATGCCGGACGACAAGCTGTTCTGGCAGGGCATCGACGGCAGCAAGGTGGTCGCCTACTTCCTGACCACCCAGCCCTATGATTCCAAGCTGATCAACACCACCTACTGCCCCAACCTGAAGCCGACCCATGTGATGGGAACCTGGAAACGCCACGGCCAACAACGGCTCGGCAAGGAACTGTTTCTGGTCTATGGCCATGGCGATGGCGGCGGTGGCCCAACCCGCGAAATGCTCCAGAACATCCGCCGGATGGAGCGCGGCATACCCGGCTGCCCGAAGGTTGAACACGGACAGATGCGGCCTTTTTTCGAGCGCCTGATTGCTGACATGCAGGCCAATCCAGACAGCTATCCGACCTGGGTCGGCGAGCTTTACCTGGAATTCCATCGTGGCACGCTGACCTCCGTCGCCAAGAACAAGCGCTTTAACCGCAAAGCCGAAATCGCGCTTCGGGAATTGGAGACGCTGGCGGTGATGGCGGAGCGGCAGGCAGGTCATGCCTATCCCACCCGGCAATTGCGCGACCTGTGGGACATCGTCATGCTCAACCAGTTCCACGATATCCTGCCGGGATCGTCGATCGGCGCCGTCTATGAAGACAGTGACCGCGATTACGCCAGGCTATTTACTGAGGCTGAAACCCTGCGTGCCGAACTCATGGCGCTGTTGCCAACCCATGGCGGCGATGTCGTGTTGAATGTGACCGGTCGCCGTCGCGCTGGTCTGGCCCTGACCCATCAACCTCATGCCTCCGGTCAGAGCCTGGTTCTGGCGGATGGATCGAAAACCCACGCCGTCCGGCTGGAAAACGTTCCGCCGCTGTCCTTGTCCGCCGCCCTGCCGTGCGGCCTAACACCGCCCGGTGCTGTTGAGGTAGAACCATTTCGGCTCGCCAACCGCTTTCTGGATGTGGTGTTCGACCCCAAAGGTCGCATCCTGTCGCTGCATGACAAGGCGAGAGACCGCCATGTCTTCAAGCCCGGCCACACAGCCAATCGCCTCCAGGCCTTCCGCGACATGCCTGCGGAATATGATGCCTGGGATATCGATGCGGATTTCGAAGACCAGAGTTTCGAGATCGATGATCTGGTGAGCGCCGAGATCGTTGAAACCGGGCCATTGCGCGCTGCAATCCGGTTTGAATGGCGCTATGAGGCCTCGCGGATCGTTCAGGTCGTTTCGCTGGAAGCCGACAGCAGGAAGCTGGACTTCGATACAGTCATCGACTGGCATGAGCACAATACGCTGGTCAAAACCGGCTTCCCGATGGCGCTCAATACCGCGTCAATTGATGCGGAAATCCAGTTCGGTCATGTCCGCCGCGCCACGCACCGCAACACCTCTTGGGACCGCGCCCGGTTCGAATGCTCCATGCAGCGCTGGATCGATGTCAGCGAACCGGATTTCGGCATCGCTTTCCTCAACGATTGCAAATATGGCTATGACGCAAAGGGCAGCGATATTCGCCTGACCCTGCTGCGCTCACCGACCTATCCCTGGCCGGACGCCGATCAGGGCGAGCATCGCCTGCGCTACGCCTTGCTGCTGCATAATGGCGACAAGGCCGTGGTGCATGAGGCCGCCGAGGATTTCAACATGCCCTTGCAGATCGTCGCGACCGGACAGGCTAATGTCGTATCAGGAGATCAAGCCCCGCCCCTGCTGTCGATAGAAACAGATGGCATTACGCTGGAGGCGGTGAAGCAGGCAGAGGCAGGTGATGGTTATATCGTCCGCCTCTGGGAAACCACAGGATGCCAGCGACACGCGCGGATTAAACTCGACGGCAAGATCATCCATGCCGCCCTTGTCGATCTGCTCGAGGAAAATCCGGTGGCGGTAGACATCAACGAAAAAGGGCTGGATCTTGCCTTCCAGCCCTTTGAAATTCTGACGCTGAAGCTCTACAGATAGGGTGCGGCTTCAAACTCTAAAACAACGATCACCGCTGGCTCGGGTAGCGGGCTTCGTACCAGGACTTGAACAGCGTATACTGATTTTCCAGATGGGCGCGCTGCGAAGAACTCAATGCGTCGGTCTCGTTGAAATGCAGCGTATATTCGGTCTCGCCATTCAGGACCATGAGATATTTATAGTGCAGCATCAGGTCCGGGCCTTCGTCATAGGTCGAAAGCACCATCAGCGCCTCTTCTAACTCCTTGGCTTCGCGGCGGGCCCGCGGGTCGCCCGTGGCCGCCTCTTTGCAGAGAGCCAACAGGTGCAGAACCTCTCTTGGCAAAGCATTGCCGATCCCGGTGATCGCGCCAGCCGCGCCGCAATTGACGAAGCCGTGATAGACGCCGGTATCGACGCCGACCATCAGGATCAGTCCGTCATCGCCGGAGGTGATGTTTTCGGCCGCATAGGTCATGTCACCCTTGCCACCGAATTCCTTGAACCCGATCAGGTTGGAAAAGCGGGCGCGCAGCTGGAAGAACAGGTCGGCGCGCGTCGCAAAGCCGTAATAGGGGCTGTTATAGATCACCGAGGGCAAATCCTTGCCCGCCTCCAGAACAGCGGAGAAATGGTCGCGCTGGGCCGCAATCGAAGACCCGCGCGATAGGACCCGAGGGATCACCATCAAGCCACTTGCCCCGACTTTCGCCGCATGGGCGGCGTGGCTGACGGCTGAGCGGGTGTTGATCGCGCCGGTTCCAACCACGGTCGGCACACCGGCGTCAACCAGCCGGCGCACGCCTTCCTGGCGCTCGTCATCGCTCAGCAGCGGCCAGTCCCCCATCGATCCGCAATAGACCACGCCCGACATGCCGAGACCGACAAGCTCTTTGCCCTTGCGAACCAGCCCGTCGAAATCGGGGGTTCGGTCCGCCTTGCAAGGCGTCATCAAAGCGGGAATGCATCCCTTGAAAACCAGTTGGGTCATTGAACTCTCCCAGATTGACCGCAGGCAAAGGGCGCGGTCCATAGCCAATGGAAGCGAACTACCATTTTCATGACGTCCTGTCGACAAATAAAATACAAAGTACGAGCCCGTAAAAACCCTTCTCGTCTTGATATCGGCTTCGGATCAAAGCTTGAGATTTGCGGTCTGGCGGCCATCGGCGGTGATATAGGAGCGGATCTGCCGCACGATCTGGTCCGCATGGGCGGTGGCCAGTGCATCGGAGCGCTCGGCATCGCGCTCGATGATTGCCTGGATCATATCTTCATGCTCGGTGACATATTGCCGTGGCAGCACATCGTTGAAGGATGAATAGTAGAGCCGGAGAATCCGGCGCCCCTCATCCAGCAATCGCGTGAACAGATCCTCGTAGTAACGGTTCTTGCCCGCCTTCGCGATGGCAACGTGGAAATCCCGATTGCTGGCGATCATCGCCAGCACATCGCGCCTTTCCACGGCCTGCGCGAAAACCTCCTGAAACCGGCGGATCTGTTCGATATGATCAGGCGTGTGATTGAGCGCGGCAAGCCGTGTCGTTACCCGGTACATCAAGGTCAGTGCATCGAAAAATTCCGAAAGGCCCAGAAAGTCGATGGAAGAGACGATTGTGGCGCGGTTGGTCAGCGTGGTGATCAGGCCTTCGGCGGCAAGCCGCACCAAGGCTTCGCGGATCGGCGTGCGCGACAGGCAAAAGCGGTCGGACAATTGCTGCTCATCGACAGGACTGCCGGGCGCCAGCGTCAGCTCAATGATCTCGTTGCGCAAGGTCTCATAGACTGTCGAGACCCCATAGCCACGCCTGTGGATTGGTTTTTCCGCGTCGACCGTTTTATCGTCCAAGAGCCTGTTCCCGTTTGCTGCTGATTCACTCAATCTATCATTTTCGCCGAAAAAAGCCCGAATTGCGTTTGTCCCACTTGATTTGACGATCTGGCATCCAACTTTCTGGAAGGATGGGACATCTCATTGTCTCGAAATTGCCAAGCTTGGCACTAAGATGCGTCAATATATTCGGTGCCTTATCGTTGATGATTTGGGCTCGGATGAGGTGTCACAGGGGGAAACGGCACCAAGGGAAGCCGGCGACGGACAAATGGGGGCTTGCAGCCATCAGGCTGCGGATTTTTCACGGATGGAAATTTCAACCGATAGGAGAAGCGCGTGACGATCAAGACGGTTGTCTGGGGTGAGAATATTCATGAGCACCTCAATGAAGTGGTGGGAAATCTTTATCCGGAAGGCATGCATACAGCCATCGCCAAGGCTTTGAACCGGGATAGTGACATCGAGGCCACGACCGCAACCTTGCAGGAGCCCGAGCATGGCCTGAGCGCCGAGCGCCTGGAGCAGACCGACGTGCTGATCTGGTGGGGCCACAAGGATCACGGCAGCGTCCGCGACGAGATCGTCGAGCGGGTTGTCGCCCGCGTCCAAGAAGGTATGGGCCTCATCGTCTTGCATTCTGGACATTTCGCCAAGCCGTTCAAGCGGCTGATGGGCACGCCCTGCGCCTTGAAATGGCGTGAAGCCGGTGAACGCGAGCGGGTCTGGACCGTCAATCCCGGCCATCCGATCGCGGCTGGCATACCCGAACAATTCGTGCTGGAAAATGAGGAAATGTACGGCGAGTTCTTTTCCGTACCAGAGCCACTGGAAACCGTGTTCATCTCCTGGTTTTCCGGCGGCGAGATTTTTCGGTCCGGCCTCACCTGGCGGCGCGGCGCTGGCAATATTTTCTACTTCCGCCCCGGCCACGAAACCTACCCGACCTACCATAACCAAACGATACAACAGGTGATCTCCAACGCTGTGAAATGGGCGTATAATCCACGCCCGGCGCTGAAATCCATTCATGATGCCCCGAATGTGCCGGTCGATCAGGCGCTCGAGCCGATCCAGGAACGGGGTCCGAAATTGCATAAGGCCGGGGAGGCCGGATATCGATGAACAAACCCGTCCGTATTCTCATTCTCGGCACCGGCGGCATGGCGAACCGTCATGCCATCGAGTTTGCCACCAATAGCGATGCGCAACTGGTCGGCGCCGTTGATGTCGATATCGCCAAGGTGCGTGGTTTTGCGCTGCGCCATGATATCGCCAATACATTCACCTCGCTGGACGACGCGCTTGCCTGGGGTGAGTTTGATGCCGTTGCCAATGTCACGCCCGACCGGGTGCATTACCCGACGACACTGCAATTGATCGCGGCGGGCAAGCATGTGTTCTGCGAAAAGCCGCTGGCGGAAAGCTTTGAAAAAGCCGACGAGATGGCCCGCAAAGCCAATGCAGCCGGGCTGGTCAACATGGTCAACCTGACCTATCGCAATGTCGCACCGGTGCAGAAGGCCCGGCAGATCGTCCTGGCTGGCGAAATCGGCACGGTCCGCCACATCGAGGCCTCCTATCTGCAAAGCTGGCTGGTCTCCAAGGCTTGGGGTGACTGGGCAACTGAGGACCAGTGGCTGTGGCGGCTATCCACCAAGCACGGCTCGAACGGCGTGCTGGGCGATGTCGGCATCCATATTCTCGATTTCGCCAGTTATGGCGCGGCAACCGATGTCGAGCATATTTTCGCCCGGTTAAAGACATTTGAGAAAGCGCCGGGCAACCGGATTGGCGATTACGATCTCGATGCCAATGACAGTTTCACGATGACGGCGGAATTCAGCAATGGCGCGATTGGCGTCGTGCATGCCTCGCGCTGGGCAACCGGCCACCTCAACGAATTGCGCCTGCGCATGCATGGCGACAAGGGTGCCTTGGAGGTGATCCACACGCCGACCGGCAATACATTGCGGGCCTGCATGGGCGACGATGTGGAAAAAGGCATCTGGACGGAACTGGATGCCGGCACTGTTGCCACCAATTACCAACGCTTCGTCACTGCGGTTCAGGAGGGCAAGACCCGGGAGCCAGATTTCCGCCACGCCGCGGACCTGCAAAAAGTGCTGGATCTGGCCATAGTGACCGAGTTGGAGCGGCGCGAGCATTCCGTTCGCCGTTTCGATGCGGCACCCTCGCTGGCTGCGGTATCATCAGGTTGACCGGCACGGATTGCCCGGTTTTTGTGTCGACGTCATACCTGTCATGACGTCCAGCCTGCTGAGTAAGGCTGGACGGAATTAAAATTGGCTCTTATACGAAAGATCATTGAATGATCTTTCGTATTCCGCTTGCGAATATCTAAAGGCGAGGATGTGGTCCCCATCTTCGATGTTTTCGTGTTACAGAGTGCCAAAATAACGAGAGATGCCCGTAGATAAATGAATTTCTGCGTTTACCAAGATACTGGAGCGGAGATACAGGGCTATATAGTCCCTGACGGCTTTTCCACGAAACCCTGCATTCGCGTCCGGATAAATGACGAGGACAGGGAAACCGAAATTTTGCCGTGGGTTTACGTTGATGGCGCCCGCGCGCTCGGCGCTCACGAGACCGGAAATGTTGGCTTCGTTCTGAACGACGACAATATTCCGGGCATTAGCACCGCGTCGAAGCTGGAAATATACGATCCTGAGACCAGGCTCACCATCTACCGACGCGCCCAGCCAGAATATATTCCAAAAAAGGTTTTGCGGATCGAAACAGCCTATTTGCCGCATAGAGAGCTGGATCTGGGGGTGAAGCCCTATTTCCAGTTTTTTGAATGCGGCGTTGAACGTTTCGGTTTTGAAACCGTTCGCCAGATGCTGGAGATCATTCACCAGCCCTCAGTCTATGTTTCGGGCCGGATTTTGCTGAAAGCCTATCTGGTTTACATCGGCTACAATATCGACACGACAATGCTTGCCTTGCGAGACCCATTCTATGAGCTGGCGACGCGCATAATCGTTTTCAGCCGATCTAACAAGCATGAGTTTTCCTTCGTTTCGCCGCGCGATAAATTGCTGTTCAAGCCGGTCATGAACCTGTTTGAAGGCTTGGCTTTTCAGGATGAAGAAGCGGTTATCACCGCCATCAAGCACGCGCCAAAAGAAACCCTGAATCTGCTGGCCTCCCCCTTTACCCATCAACTGGTTGCCGCAAACCCGACCGATGTCCCCTCTCTTGATGACGTCACCAAGGCCCTCGATGCTCTATCGCAGTTTACGGTTTTCGATCCCGGTCAGGACGATACCAGTTACCCCAAGCTGATTGCGGCAAACCTGGGCGTACCGGAAAATGTGGTGCAGATGAAGCCACCCGTGGAGACCATCCATCAACTGGCCGATGTGCTGAGAAAAATCAGCCGCGTTCAGCATCTGCTGGAAGTCGATCTTCTGCTTTACCACTTCATCCAGAGAGCGTGTAAAGATGCAACAGCCGCCTGAGCCGCTGAAACTCGGCTATCGCTCCCATAAAGTCTTCGCTGTCGCCCCGATGATTGACTGGACGGACACGTTCTGTCGGCGGTTTCACCGTTTGTTGACCCGCCATGCACTGCTCTATACGGAAATGATCGTTGCCGATGCCATTCTGCATGGCAAGCGGGAGCGGCTGCTGGCTTTTGACGCCAGCGAGCATCCATTGGCACTGCAACTGGGTGGCTCCGATCCGCATAAGCTGGCGGAAGCCGTGCGGATTGCCAATGACTGGGGCTATGACGAAATCAACCTGAATGTCGGCTGTCCATCGGACCGGGTCCAGGCCGGAACCTTCGGTGCCTGCCTGATGCGCGAACCGCAGACCGTCGAAGCGTGCATCCGAGCGATGAAAGCGGTTTCCACCGTTCCCGTCACCGTCAAATGCCGGATCGGCGTCGATGACCAGGAACCGGGTGATGTTCTGCCGGATTTCATCAAACGGATGATTGGCGCTGGGGCGGACGCACTCTGGATTCATGCGCGCAAGGCCTGGCTACAGGGCCTCAGTCCCAAGGAAAATCGTGATATTCCGCCACTAGATTATCCGCTGGTTCACCTGATGAAACAGGAAAACCCGGATCTTTTTCTTGGGATTAATGGCGGTATTACCGATCTGGATGAGGCCAGCGCGCATTTGCAGGTGATGGATGGCGTTATGGTCGGCCGGGCCGCCTATAACAATGCCACGATGCTGACCGAGGTCGACGCTCGCATTTATGGCGCACCCGTCAAGGCTCAAAACATGGACCTCGTTCGCGATGCGATGATGGATTATGCCGCCCGCCACATCGCCGAAGGCGGACGTCTGGTGCATCTGACCCGCCATATGGTTGGGCTGTTTCAGGGCTATGCCGGGGCGCGGCGCTTTCGCCAGATCCTTTCGGCTGACGCACCCAAACCGGGGGCTAGCCCTGATGCGATCGCCGCCGCCTTTGCTGCGGTGGATATCGATGCCGGTCCGGTGCGGGCCGCCTGAAGTCTCACCTCAGATTTTTTGCACACGCCTCATCGAAGGAATGAAAGCCAGACGCGATAAACGAAAAACGGCGCTCCTTGCGGAACGCCGTTCAAAATCATCCGCCGTGAAGGACGGAGGCGAAACAATCACGCAGCGCGGATGTTTACAGCCTTCGGGCCCTTGCCCATGCGGTCAGCTTCGGTGTCGAAGGTAACTTCCTGGCCATCACGAAGCGTCTGGATGCCAGCAGCCTGGAGAGCGGAAATGTGAACGAAAACGTCCTTCGCGCCGCCTTCCGGGGTGATGAAGCCGAAGCCCTTGTCCTGATTGAAGAATTTTACGGTGCCCTTGATGGCCATGGGAGAAGTCCTTATCCCTTGAGTTTTTAGTTTCGCCACGCCCGGCGGCGGCCGGACGAAGCATGCATCGTCCCTTCGCGAAGAGACAGGTCGGTAAGTCGCGATAACGGGGAAAAGACGTCTACCAGCGGAGGTTAAGCCCCCAAAGCCGCGCAACCCATTAAGGTTGGGCGCGGAGATACAATCAGTCCAGTCTCCGGGATCATAAATACCCGAACGGGGAATTATCTACAGGAAAGCGGCCAAAGCGGCAAGCATTTATGCGTTTTTTCTGCTTAAATACCCTCGGGAATAGCGGTTTTCATCGGCGTCACATTCGGCACCGAAGGATTAAACCCTCAAAATCTAGGGGCATAAATTCAAGTCAAATCCGGGCTCGTCCTGATAAATGTCGACTGGTCCGAGAATCTGTGTTTTCGGGAAACTCATTGACCACTTTCTTCTCCAGCCAAATTCTTGCTGCCGAATTTTGATTTGGGTCTTTCCTGCCTCATCGCTTCAACAATCCGATTAAAAAGGCTGAACCGGGTGAGATCTTCACAGGAGACCGAAAGCTTCGGCTGCCAGTTCGGATAACTGCTGCTGGTTCCCGGAATATTGGTCGGGTTTTCCTCGTCAGTGAGATCGGCAAGCCGGACAGAGACCAGCATGGAAGCTGTTTTCGCCATCAACCGATGGGCAGCCACCACGCGCTCATGCAGGTCCGGCTGTTCTGCACCATGATCTTGCAATACGATTCCAGCCGATTTAAAGGCCAACAGCAGGTCGGCACGTTCCTTAATGCGGTCGGCCTGCTCTTGGCGTCTTGATGCTTCCGGTACCATTCCATGTGCCGCACGCGCCTCGATATCGGCACCGCGCCACCATCCCGCCAACGTCTGGTGATCGTGGGTCGAGACGCAGGCCAGCGCCAGCGCCGGATATTTCTCCGGCGCGATAAAGCCGCGCTTGTCTCGTTCATAAGACAGGATGCGATAGGACAGGAGATTGGCATCCGCCATCTGCTGGCGTAGCCCCGATGGCACCAGACCGAGATCCTCACCGATGACCAGGCATTGATTGCGTACAGAGGCTTCAGCAATCACGCCCTGGATCTCGCGGGCGGGATAATCGACATAGGCCCCCTCCTCCGGCCCCCTATCGGCTGGCACCAGGAACAAGCGCTGAATGGCCGCGGCATGATCGATACGCACTGCACCCGCATAGCGCATTGCCACATCGATCATCTGACGATAGGGCGACCGGCGAGAAAAAGCGATCAAGGCCGGCTGCAAGGCGGCCAACCGCCAATCCTGGCCATTCACCGCCCAGGGATCGGGCGGGCTGCCAATGCTGGCGCCCCGCAGATAGATGTCCGGTTCGCTCCAGGTCGCCGAACCATCCAGCGCTTCGCCGACAGCAAGATCAAGGTAAAGGCCGATCCTCAGTCCTGCTTTGCACGCTTGGGCAGCAACCGTCTCAAGCTGCCGGTGCGCGACCCATTGAAGCCAGACATGAAAGGCGATCTCCTCGGCATTCTGGCTACGGAAGGCCCGAACGGAGGGATGATCGATATCCTGATACTCCGCAGGCCAGGACATCCAGCCCGCACCATGGCCACCTTCGCTCATGAACCGGGACAAAGTCTCAAATAGAGCATGATTTTGTAGAGCATCACCGCTTTCATCGCAGAAACGCCTGAAATCGGCTCTGTCCTGATCGTCATTTCGCTCCAACTGTCTCGAACCGTCCCAGATCCGCCGCAGAACCTCAAGCTTCACACCGGCAACCGCCTTGTAATCGACGAGTTTGGATCGCCGCAAAGCCTCTAGCGTCTCGCTGTCGGCCATATTCGGGTGAAAACCCGGCACCAGATCGACGGCGATGTAAAGCGGGTTAAGAAAGCGCCGGTTGGATGGCTCATAAGGACTGCACCGGGCAGGGTCCGCCAGAAAAGGCGCGTGCAACGGGTTAAGCCCGATAAAATCGGCCCCCTGATTGGCGGCAAGCATCACCATGCTCTGCAAATCGGCAAAATCGCCGATCCCCCAATTGCGCACTGATCGCAGTTCATAAAGTTGCAGACTGAAGCCCCAGACACGATCCCGAGCAAGGCAATCGGGCAGATAGCTGCGGCCAGGCTCACCCGCCTCCACGTTGAGAGCCGCCAACAGCCGACGTTTTGTGGCGTCTGAAATTGGAACTTCCGCCTGTTCTATTCCCGGTCTGGCGAGGTTGATCCCATGTCTCTTGGCAAGTCTGTTGATTATTGACGTCATGATCGGGTCCATCCTGAGCGATAGACGCTGTCTGCGGCAGAGGCCGTGCCGCAGACAGCGTCGCGATGTGGGCAGTCACACCACCAACCCATCCTCAAGGGTACGGTTCCATCCATCGGCAGCGATTGTCATTGCCGGAGCAGCAAAGCGTTTCAACCAACGCCTGCAAAGGGCTTCCCCCCGCCCTTCGCCTGCACTCTCAACGGCATATGTTTTATTGAATGGAACCACCTGCCGCGTGAGGTGTTTGGCCTTGGTAAACAAATTATGCGGGTGGACGATGACGCAATCACATGCTGCCGAACAACAAGACATCATCAGGGAAACGGTCTCGTCCAGCGCGCCAAACATCTATTATATCCATCCGCTACTGCTGAAAGGCATGGCGGACTGGAACACCCTGTTTGAGCATGTGCGTGGACTGGGCTTCGATACAGTCCTCAGTGCGCCGCCATTTGCGCGTGCAGCGGGTGCCAGCCTGTTCATATCCAAATCCTTCGACACATTCGACCCCGCCCTTGATCTCCCAGGCAGCAGCGATGAGTGCCTGCGAGAACTGACCAAGGCTGCCCGGGCGCATGGCCTGGACTTTATGCTGGATCTGGTGATTGACCGGGTTGCGACGGAAACGCCACCTGGACAGATTGCCGATCCAAGGATTTCGCCCTTTCATTCCGGCAGCCGCCCCGTCGATTTCACCAGCAGCGATGAAACAACCCATCTGCTGGGTGAATGGCGTGCGCGTATTACACAGTTTACCGCTGCGGGCGTGGCTGGTTTCCGCTGTATTGGCATCGATGCCGCACCTTCATCCTTCTGGCGAGACCTGATCGCAGCCGGTCCGTCGGCCCGGTTCTTCGCCTGGACGCCGGGGACGAGTTTTGAGGCGCGGCGCGCTTTGCAAGGCACAGGCTTTGACGGCTGTTTCTCATCCTTTGCCTGGTGGAATCTCGAGGAACCGTGGTTTGCCGAGGAATACGCGCTGCAACGCGCCCTCGGCATTCAGATCGCTTTTCCCGAAGCCCCTTTTGCCCGGCGGATCGCCCATGGCATGGAAAGCCGTGAGATCACGGAGCGAAAGGCTATCCGCGCCCTTCATCTTGCCGCCGCCTTCGGTCCATTGATGGTGCCGATGGGTTTCGAATTCGGGGTGAGCACCCCGCTCGATCCGACGCATGGCGATGGTCAAGGTATCAGGGGCCTGAAGGATCAGGGCAGCTTCGATCTTTCCGCCAGCATTCGCGCCCTCAACGATCAAGCCGGACAACGGCAGGTTTTTCTCGGAAAACCCTTGCGGATCGTCGCCAAAGCCGGCTCACCAGCCTGCGCCCTGGTGCAATCCGACCGCGAAGACCTTCGGTCGTCGCAGGGCATTCGGATCGTCGCCTTCAATCGCGATCTGCGCACATCAGCGACCCTACCGCTCCATGCGCTTCACGAAATCGCCTCCGGCTTCCTGCCATTGATGCTCGACCAGGGCCAAGCGCCGTCCGAAATTCTGGAGACAGGAAAAATCGGCCCGGGCGGGCTTTGCTTGCTCACCGGGGCACGGGCCGATGCCATCGTGTTTGAGCCCAAAACGACGGCAAGTGATGCCGCCGCCTCACCCCGCCTGGCGATTGAAAATATCCAGCCTTCCGTGGATGACGGGCGTTTCCCCATCAAGCGCGTTGTCGGCGACCGGATCACGGTTGAGGCTGATATTTTTGGCGATGGTCATGACCCGCTTTCTGCCGCCGTGCTCTGGCGGCCCTGCGATAGGGATGACTGGAGCGAAGTCCGCATGGAACTGATCGAAAACGACCGGTGGCGGGGTGAATTTTCAGTGTCACGGCTCGGACGGCATGAATTTATCGTCGAGGCCTGGCGCAATCCATTTGCGATTTTTCATTACGAGCTTTCCAAGAAACATGAGGCAAGGCTGGATCTGAAATTAGAATTGCAGGAGGGCATCGCCCTTGTGCGCCAGGCTTTGGCAAGGGCCGATGGACAACTGGCTTCAGACCTCGAACAGTTGATCGCTCGCCTGGAACAGACCCCTGAACAGCAACGCGCCGATCTGTTGCTGCAAGCCGACACGTTTGCATTGATGGACCGCGCCGATGCCAGGCCTTTCCGGTTGCGCTCGCAGCCGCTTCCCGTCGACGCGGAGCGGTTGGAGGCGGGTTTTGCCAGCTGGTACCAGATTTTCCCCCGCTCCCAAAGCGGCGACAAGGACCGTCACGGCACATTCGCCGATGTTATCAAGCGCTTGCCAGCCATTCGCGCCATGGGTTTCGATGTGGTCTATTTCCCGCCCATCCATCCCATCGGCACGACCAACCGCAAGGGCCGCAACAATAGCCTGAAGGCAGGGCCGAACGATCCCGGCAGCCCCTATGCCATCGGCTCCGCCGATGGCGGCCATGACGCCATCCATCCACAGCTCGGCACATTCGAGGATTTCAGAACTCTGGTCACTGCGGCCCGCGATGAGGGGTTGGAGATCGCGCTTGACCTCGCCATCCAGGCATCACCCGATCACCCATGGCTGACGCAGCATCCCGGCTGGTTCGACTGGCGTCCTGATGGCACGATCCGCTATGCGGAAAATCCGCCGAAGAAATACGAGGATATCGTCAACGTCGATTTCTACGCCAAGGACGCCGTTCCCGCGCTTTGGCAGGCCTTGCGCGACATTGTCGAGATGTGGGTCGGCGAAGGCGTCAAACTGTTTCGCGTCGACAATCCGCACACCAAGCCTTTTCCGTTTTGGGAGTGGCTGATCGGCGATATCCGCGCCCGTCACCCGGAGGTGGTCTTCCTGTCGGAAGCCTTTACCAAGCCGAAGGTGATGTACAGGCTGGCCAAGATCGGCTTTTCGCAATCTTATACCTATTTCACCTGGCGCAATCTGCGCTGGGAGCTCGAGCAATATATGCTCGAACTGACGACCCAGGCACCCAAGGAATTCTTCCGGCCGCATTTCTTCGTCAACACCCATGACATCAACCCGGATTTTCTGCAAAACGCGCCGCGCTCGGCCTATCTGATCCGGGCGGGCTTGGCTGCGACGCTTTCCGGGCTTTGGGGCGTCTATAACGGCTTTGAACTGTGCGAAGGCCGCCCGGATGCCAAGCGCAAGGAATATGCTGACAGCGAAAAATACGAGATTACCGCCTGGGACTGGGACCGGCCCGGCAATATCATTGCCGAGATTACCATGCTGAACCGCATTCGCACCGAAAATGCGGCGCTTCATTCCCATCTCGGCCTGACGCTGCTGCCCTCTTCCAACGACCAGGTGATGTTTTTCGAAAAGGCCAGTCCGGGCCGCGAAAACGTTCTGCTCGTGGCAGTCAGCCTCGACCCGCACAATCACCAGACCAGCACAGTCGAGCTGCCTTTGTGGCGCTGGGGCCTGCCCGATAGCGGCAGTCTCGCGCTCGAGGATCTGGTGACAATGAGAAAATTCACGTGGACAGGCAAATGGCAGACGGTCGGTTTCAACCCGCATGTCCTGCCGTTCAGCATTTACCGCGTCAGGTGAGGAGATTTCCAATGGAACAGCAACAGCAGAATGCCGAGACCGATCCGCTTTGGTACAAGGATGCAATTATCTATCAATTGCACATCAAGTCCTTTTACGATGGCAATGGCGATGGGATCGGCGACTTCAAGGGTTTGACGGAAAAGCTCGACCATATCGCCTCGCTTGGCATTACCGCCATCTGGATCTTGCCATTCTTTCCCTCGCCACGGCGCGATGACGGCTATGATATCGCCGATTACGGCAATGTCAGCCCGGACTACGGCACGATGGACGATTTCCGCGCCTTTGTGGATGCTGCCCATGCCCGCGACATGCGCGTCATCATCGAATTGGTAATCAACCACACATCCGATCAGCATCCCTGGTTTGAGCGAGCCCGCAATGCGCCCGCCGGTTCGCCGGAACGGGATTTCTATGTCTGGTCGGAGACCGACCAGAAGTTTCCGGAAACCCGGATCATCTTTCTCGATACGGAAAAATCCAACTGGACCTGGGACCCGGTGGCTGGCGCCTACTACTGGCACCGCTTCTATTCCCACCAGCCGGACCTGAACTTCGACAATCCGGCTGTGTTGGACGAGTTGATCACGGTCATGCGGTTCTGGCTCGATACCGGCATCGATGCCTTCCGGCTCGACGCCATTCCCTATCTGGTTGAGCGCGAAGGCACCAATAACGAAAACCTGCCGGAAACCCATGCGATCCTGAAGAAGATCCGGGCGGCAATGGACGAAGGCCATCCGGGTAAGATGCTGCTCGCCGAGGCCAATCAATGGCCTGAAGATACCCAGGAATATTTCGGCGAGGGTGACGAATGCCATATGGCCTTCCACTTCCCGCTGATGCCGCGCATGTATATGGCGATTGCCAAGGAAGATCGTTTTCCGATCACCGACATCATGCGCCAGACACCTGAGATTCCCGATAATTGCCAATGGGCGATTTTCCTGCGCAATCACGACGAACTGACGCTGGAAATGGTCACCGACGCCGAGCGGGACTATTTGTGGAACACCTATGCCGCTGACCGCCGGGCGCGGATCAATCTCGGCATCCGCAGGCGCCTCGCACCGCTGATGGAACGCGACCGCCGCCGCATCGAGCTGATGAACGCGCTGCTTCTGTCGATGCGCGGCACGCCGGTGATCTATTACGGCGACGAGATCGGCATGGGCGACAATATCTATCTCGGCGACCGCGACGGAGTGCGCACACCGATGCAATGGTCGCCTGATCGCAATGGCGGGTTTTCCCGCGCAGACCCGGCGCGCCTGGTCCTGCCGCCGCTGATGGACCCTCTCTATGGCTATGAGGCGGTCAATGTCGAGGCCCAGTCGGCTGATGCCCATTCGCTGCTGAACTGGAGCCGTCACATGCTGGCGCTTCGGCGCAAATTTACGGCGTTCGGACGCGGCACATTGCGGTTCCTGTCACCGGCCAACCGCAAGATCATCGCCTATTTGCGCGAATATGAAGGTGAAGTGCTGCTGTGTGTCGCCAATCTGTCGCGCCTGCCGCAGGCAGTCGAGCTGGATCTGGCCGAATTCGAAAAGCGTATTCCCATTGAGCTGACCGGCATGTCGGCCTTTCCCCCGATCGGCCAGTTGACCTACCTCCTGACCCTGCCACCCTATGGTTTCTTCTGGTTCAAGCTCTCAGGCGAGACGGATGCGGATGGGCCGGTCTGGCGCACCGAACCGCCGGAGCAATTGCCGGATTTTGTCACCATCGTCATGCGGCGCGAACTTGCCCAATTGCTGGACGAGCCTAATATTCAAGACACGATTTCGCGTGAAATCCTGCCTTCCTATCTTGCCAAGCGCCGCTGGTTTGCCTCCAAGGGCGAAAGGGTGAAACGCGCCTCGCTGATTTCGACCATTCCGATGCCCTTCGGCAATGACCTGCTGCTGGGCGAGTTGGAAACCGAGCTGGAAGATCGCATTGAGCGATATTTCCTGCCGTTTGCCATCGCCTGGGACGATGAGACACCCCATGCGCTAGCCCAGCAACTGGCCTTTGCGCGGGTTCGCAAAGGACGCCGGGTCGGCTTTTTGACGGATGGTTTTGCCATGCAAAGCATGGCGCGTGGTGTCATCAAGGCGTTGTGCGAACGCTCCAGCATTTCCAGTAAGAGCGGTTCCATTGATTTCATCGGCACCGAGCAGCTCGATGGCATGGATCTGTCCGAGGACATGCAGGTCAAATGGCTCTCGGCTGAACAATCCAACAGCTCGTTGATCATCGGCGACATGGCAATGATCAAGCTCATTCGTCACATCCATCAGGGCATCCACCCGGAAGTGGAAATGACCCGCCATCTGACGCGGCTTGGCTATGCCAATACGGCCCCGCTGCTGGGAGAGGTCGTCAGGGTTTCCCCTGAAGATGAGCGCTCGACATTGATCATCATCCAGGGCGCCATTCGCAACCAGGGCGATGCCTGGACCTGGATGCTCGACACGCTCAGACAGACGCTCGAACAAAGCATGGTTGCCGGTCAGGATGACGATGCCGAGCAAGAGCGGTTCAACCCGCTGCTCAATCAAGCCGCTGTGATCGGCAAACGGCTTGGAGAACTGCATGTGGCACTGGCCAAGCCGACAGACGATCCGGCTTTTACGCCGGTCGCAATGCGTGATGAGGATGTCTCCGTTTGGGCGCGCTCAGTGATGGCCCGCGTTGCCGACTGCCTGGACAGAGTGTCTGCGATTGCTCATGGCGCCGACAGTGATGGTTTAGACACTGAAACCAACAGGGTCAGCACCATGCTGGCGGACCGCCGGGAGCAGATCTTGAGCGCGGTCGGTACGCTGGCCAGTGGTGCCAAGGACACGCTGATGATCCGTAACCACGGTGATTTCCATCTGGGCCAGATCCTGATTGCCGAGGACGATGTCTATATCATCGACTTCGAAGGTGAACCGGCCCGCCCGCTCGCCGAACGGCGGGCAAAGACCAATCCGCTGCGCGACGTGGCAGGACTGATCCGGTCGCTGAGCTATCTCGCTGCTTCCGCCGATACCGGCCGCGAGATCGTCATTCAGGGCGATAGTGCAGCAAGAGCCGCGCTGATCGAAGCCTTTCGCAAGAAGGCCGAGGCGCATTTCCTCGAAAGCTATTTCGCGTCAGTGGACGCAGAACCATCACTGGCCATGGACCCCGAAAAGCGCCGCAGGATTCTTGACCTGTTCCTGCTGGAAAAGGCCGCCTATGAAATCGGCTATGAAGCCAGCAACCGGCCAGGCTGGATCGCCATTCCACTCGCTGGCTTTGCCGACATTGCCGAACGGCTGACGGAGAACTCCCTATGACGATTGCCACGAGCGACTTGCTATCCGGCATCGATGCCCAGGCGATTCAAGCCCTGATCGACGGCAGGCACGGCGATCCCTTTTCCATCCTTGGACCGCATCGGGCGGATGGGGAAACGGTGGTCCGGGCAATCTTTCCGGGTGCGCTCGGCGTGGAAATGCTCGACAGAAACAGCAACGCCCCGGTGGGCCGGCTGAACCTGGTGCATCCGGGCGGCCTGTTTGCGGGACAGCTTCGCTCCTCCTCACACTACCGGTTTCGGATCGAATGGCCTGATGCGGTGCAGATTGCCGAAGACCCCTATGCCTTCGGCCTGCTGCTCGGCGATATGGACCTGCATCTGATCGCCGAGGCCACCCATTATGATCTCGCCCGCACATTGGGCGCCAATCCCAGAGAGATGGATGGGGTATCAGGGGTTGGCTTTGCCGTCTGGGCGCCAACCGCACAGCGCGTCTCGGTGGTGGGTGATTTCAACTCCTGGGATGGGCGACGCAACCCGATGCGCCTGCGCCAAGCCGGTGGTATCTGGGAATTGTTCGTTCCGGGTCTCAGCCCCGGCGAGCGCTACAAATATGAATTGATCGACGCGCAAGGCACTGTCCTGCCGCAAAAGGCCGACCCGGTCGCCAAGGCCAGTGAAGCGGCACCGGGAACGGCCTCCATCGTCGCGTCCAACACGCCGTTTGCCTGGACAGATCAGGCATGGATGACACGGCAGAACGCCGATTCTGCCGCGCGCGAGCCGATCTCGATCTATGAAGTGCATCTCGGCTCGTGGCTGAGGATCGCCGAAGATGGCAATCGCTGGCTCGACTGGGTGGAACTGAGCCAGAGGCTTGTGCCCTACGTCAAATCCATGAATTTCACCCATATTGAATTGCTACCGATCACCGAGCATCCGTTCGGCGGTTCCTGGGGTTATCAGCCGCTCGGCCTGTTTTCACCCACCGGGCGCTATGGCACGCCGGAGGATTTGGCCTATTTCATCGACCGCTGCCATGCGAGCGGTGTCGGCGTCCTTCTCGATTGGGTACCAGCCCATTTTCCAACCGATGTCTGGGGCCTGGCACGCTTTGATGGCAGCGCGCTTTATGAGCATGAAGATCCGCGCGAAGGCTTTCATCGGGATTGGAACACGCTGATCTACAATCTCGGTCGCAAGGAGGTGAAGGGCTTTCTGATTGCCAGCGCCTTCGAGTGGCTAGAGCATTTCCATATCGACGGGCTGCGGGTCGATGCCGTCGCCTCGATGCTCTACCGCGACTATAGCCGCAATGACGGCGAATGGATTCCCAACCAATTCGGCGGCCGGGAAAATCTCGAATCCGTCGAGTTCTTCAAGCATTTGAACAGCGTTGTTCACAGCCGCTGCCCGCATGCGCTGATGATTGCCGAGGAATCAACCGCCTGGCCGGGTGTGACCAAGTCACCGGAAGACGGCGGCCTGGGCTTCGATTTCAAATGGAACATGGGTTGGATGCATGACAGCCTGTCCTATATTGAAGAAGATCCGGTCTATCGCAAATATCATCACGGCACGATGACCTTCAGCATGGTCTATCAATATTCCGAGCGGTTTGTGCTGCCGCTTTCCCATGATGAAGTTGTGCATGGCAAAGGCTCGTTGCTGGGTAAAATGCCCGGCGATCACTGGCAGAAGCTAGCGAATCTGCGGGCCTATTATGGGTTCATGTGGGCGCATCCCGGCAAGAAACTGGTGTTTATGGGCTGCGAGATCGGCCAGGACATCGAGTGGAACCATGATCAATCGATCTCCTGGGATTTGATGGACCGACCGGGCCATGCTGGTATCCAGACTTTGGTCGCCAAGCTGAACGGGCTGTATCAGCAGGAAAAGGCGCTGCAATTCAGCGATCTTGACCCCGCCGGATTTGAATGGGCGATTGCCGACGATGCCGAAAACTCGGTCATCGCCATGCTGCGCTATGACGAAAACCATGAGAGCTGCATTCTGGCGATCTCGAATTTCACCCCGATGTTGCGCCATGACTACCGCGTTGGCGTGCCAAGGCAGGGTCGCTGGACGGAAATCCTCAACAGCGATGCCAGTGAATTTGGAGGATCGGGGCAAGGCAAGGGTGACGTTTCAGCCGAGCAGATCCCGGCGCATGGCAGGGAGTTTTCGATCAACCTCGCCCTGCCACCGCTGGCGACACTCTATCTGAAATGGGTGGCCTAGTGGTCCGATTCCGACATTTGCCTCCGTTTGCAGCACCCTCGAGAGCAAATGTCGGAATCTCCAGAACCACTAGCAAGCCTATGTTTTCTAGTGGAATTTAAGAATTTGACATTTGATCCTCGAGGGTGCGGCAAGGGGGTATCAAATGTCAAATTCATTCCACTAGAGCATCGGACCGAAAGTTAAGAACCGGTTTTCGGATAAATCCGATGCGCAAACAAAAACTGAGAGCATCGGACCGATGCTCTACAGCGCCGTGCGCCATGTATGGCGCATAAAGGTTCGCTGTAGCGCTTTATATCTACTGCATAATTTTCTCTTTAAACCGATTCCGGTTTAAAGAGAAAATTATGCAGTAGTGACATCAATGCCGGTCATGGCGGCATTGGTCGTGATCGGCAAGAACCTCGATGACCCGGCATTCGGCAATCGTCCCGTGCGAACAGCCGGTAATCATCCGCTCCAACTCGGTTTTCAACGCCCTGAGCCTGTCGATCCGCTCCTCGACATCGGCAAGCCGTTGCCGTGCAATCGAATCGGCTGGTGAGCAGGATTGACCGGGCTTATCCTGAAGATCGAGCAGGGTGCGAATGGCATCCACCTCGAAGCCAAGCTCGCGGGCATGGCGGATGAAGGTCAGCCGCTGCAAATGGGCAGCGCTGTAAAGCCTGCGGTTTCCATCGGTGCGCGGCGGCTGCGGCACAAGGCCGACCTGTTCGTAATACCGGATTGTCGCAACCTTGACGCCACTGATCCGCGCCGCCTCGCCAATTGCAATATTCATCAATTTTGCCCTTGCTCCTCTAGTCACTAGAGAATGTAGGATCGGTTCGACACAATGACAAGGACGAACCGATGGCAACCGAACAGACCACCCGCTTCCGCGTCGAGGGCATGGATTGCGCCTCCTGCGCGACAAAGATCGACACCGCCGCACGCCGAGTGGTCGGTATTACCGATGTCCGGGTGTCGGTGACAGCACAGACCATGGCGGTTGTCCACGATGGCGATGCCGATCTGGTGACGCTTGCCGATAAGGTGACCGGTCTTGGCTACAAGACCACCCGCCTCGCCGCCTCCGTTCCACAACACGAGCACCAGCACGATAACGCGCATGGCTCCACCTGCACGGGCCATCATGATGGCGAGGCGCATGACCATCACGATGAGCATAATCATGAGATGCATAACCATGAGGGGCACGCCCACGCCGCTCATGGCGACGGTCTGCACAGCCATCAGCATGATGACGGACCCACGACAGGCCCTTGGTGGCGCACGCAAAAAGCCCGGCTGGTCGCAACGAGCGGCGCTGCACTCGTTATTGCCATGCTCATCGGCCATTTCGTCCCGTCCCTCTCCTTCTGGGCGTTTCTGGTCGCCATCGCCATCGGTATCGTGCCGATTGCCCGCCGTGCGGTGATGGCCGCGCTGGCCGGAACACCGTTTTCCATTGAAATGCTGATGACCATCGCCTCCATCGGCGCCATCGTCATCGGTGCGACCGAGGAAGCAGCGACGGTCGTCTTCCTGTTTCTGGTCGGTGAACTGCTTGAAGGTTTTGCGGCTGGGCGGGCGCGGGCCAGTATTCAAGGCCTGACCAAGCTGGTTCCCGATACGGCGCGGATCGAGCGGAATGGCCGCGTTGAAGACGTGGCAGCCGCCAGCCTGACACTCGGCACCATTGTCATCGTGCGGCCCGGCGACCGGGTTCCTGCCGATGGAGAAATTATTGATGGCACCAGCGCGATCAATGAAGCCCCTGTCACCGGAGAGAGCCTGCCGAAAACCAAGGGTGCCGGGGAAGGTGTTTTTGCCGGAACGGTGAATGGCGAAGGAACACTCCGGGTCAAGGTAACGGCAACCGCAGCCGACAACACCATTGCTCGCGTTGTCCGGCTGGTTGAGGAAGCCCAGGAAAGCAAAGCACCGACCGAGCGCTTCATCGACAGGTTTTCGCGATACTACACACCCGCTGTAACGCTGTTGGCCGCGCTGGTGGCAATCCTGCCGCCGCTGTTGTGGGATGGGGACTGGAGCCTGTGGCTCTACAAGGGCCTGGCGATCCTGTTGATCGGCTGCCCCTGCGCCCTGGTCATCTCGACACCGGCCGCCATTGCCGCCGGTCTTTCCGCCGGGGCGCGTCGTGGCCTGCTGATGAAGGGCGGCGCGGTTCTCGAAAATGTCGGGCGGATCACCGCCATCGCGCTCGACAAGACGGGAACGCTGACCGAGGGCAAGCCGAAATTGACGGATATCGTCACTTTTGGCGGCGCCCTCGAAGAGACCGTGCTGACCGATGCAGCCGCCCTTGAAATGGGGTCGAGCCATCCGCTGGCCCGGGCGATTATCGAGGCCGCCGCCGACCGCGCCATTTCCGTACCAACGGCAACCGAGACCGGCGCTATCGCTGGCAAGGGCGTGCGCGGCACGGTGGACGGCATCAGCCTTTTCCTCGGATCGGCCAGTGCCGCCGCCGAACTGGCCCCTATTTCCGCCGAGATCGGCACCAGCATCGAAATGCTGAGTGCGGAAGGAAAATCCGTCTCGCTGCTGGTGAAGAACAAGGCTGTAACAGGGCTGATCGCGCTGCGCGACGAGCCGCGCCCCGATGCCCGCCAAGGATTGGACGCGTTGAAAGCGGCCGGTATTCGCCCAGTCATGCTGACCGGCGACAATGCCGCCACGGCCCGGGCGATTGCCACGCTTCTTGATATCGAACCTCGTGCCGATCTGCTGCCACAGGACAAACAAGCTATCGTGCGCGACATGCAGGCGAAGGGCGAACGGGTCGCCAAGGTCGGAGACGGTATCAACGATGCCCCGGCTCTGGCCGCCGCCGATATCGGCATTGCCATGGGTGGCGGCACCGATGTGGCATTGGAAACCGCCGATGCAGCCATTCTGCATGGAAGGGTGATGGATATCGCCGACATGGTCATGCTGTCGCGGCAGGTGATGGGCAATATCCGCCAGAATATCACCATTGCCATCGGGCTGAAAGCTGTCTTCCTGGTGACGACAATCATCGGCGTTACCGGTCTCTGGCCCGCGATCCTGGCAGATACCGGCGCCACCGTTCTCGTCACCGCCAACGCCATGCGCCTGTTGCGCTGGCGCGGCAGCGCGAAGACCGCCTGACTGGGCGCATGAGCACTAACAGTCCGATACAAAATCACCCCGATATCTAAGAGATATCGGGGTGCGACTATGATTGGTCTATGACAGCACGAGCGTTTTATAAAGCACACGGCGCCGTAACATTTTCAATCTACTGCAAAATTCCAGCGGATCATTTCCTCTTCGTGCGCCAGCTTTCGGCATAGGTCTCGCGGGCCTGACGCGCGTAAGGCGTAGGCGAGATCCGCACGCGGATTTTCGCCTGCTTATGCGGACGCTCGGTGGAGGTTTTACCGCTGCCGCCGTCCGGCTCACCCCAGATCAGCGTCAGCACGTCGCCTTCCTTGACATTGGCATCGACAATGCCGAGCGACAGAATGCAGCGCTCATTGTAGGAATAACCGCCAAACATCGATAGGCCCACCGTCTTACCCGCGTCGTTGACAATCATGTCAGCGCTGGTCGATGCGTAATTCAGCACGGGGAAATCGATCCACTTGTAGCTGTCTTCGCCCGGACGGAAAGCCGAGGCGATTACCTCGACCACGTCCTCGGCATTCCATTCGAAGGTGACTTTCTTGCGATTGGTCTGGCCCTTGAATTTTTCAAGCGCTGCCTTGCCGATGAAATCATCCTTCTTCCAGCCGATGTAGAAATCATAGCCAAGCTCGAACGGATTGACGTAATAATCCTCGATATTGCTGGAAACGAAACTGCCGCCAATCGGACCATTGGCCTCATAGCTGTCAGCGCCCAGCCATTGACGATACTCGGCGAGCATGCCATCGCCGGTATAGATGCCGGGAAGCGGTGAGGGAATCCAGCCGCTCTCCAGCGTGTTGGTGGAATAGGCGCGGCTGCCGCAGCGCACCAGATCGACATTGGCATCCTTTGCCGCGTCGAGAATACACGACAGGATGTAATTCTTGTCCTCGTAAGGCCCCCAGATTTCAAGACCCGGCGCACCGGACATGCCATGGCGAAGCGCCTGCACCTTCTTGGAGCCGACATTGATCCAATCGACATGGAAAAACTTGATCTCCTGGACCGGCCCGCCATTGATCTTCTCGAAGATCTTCGGGGCTTCCGGTCCCTGGATCTGGTAGCGATAATGGGTGCGCAACACGCGCTCGCCTTCCGGACGGGACGGTGACCGCGGATCGTGCTTGAGGCGGACGTTCCATTTGCCATAGGCGGCACAGAACATCAGCCAATTGGAGGTCGGGGCGCGGCCCACCAGGATGAACTTGTCGTGCCGTTCGCGGAAGATGATGTGATCGCCGATCACATGGCCGTTCGGCGTGACCGGAACGAAGTGTTTGGCGCGATTGAGATCGAAATTTGCAAACGAATTGATGCCGTGATGGCTCAGAAATTTCTCTGCGTCCGGTCCCTCGACGATCAATTCGTCCATGTGGTGGGATTGATCGAACAGCACGGCGGAATTGCGCCAAGCCACTTGTTCGGAGCGCCAATTGCTGAATTCAGGTGTCACAACCGGGTATACATACATGCCGACCGGCGAATTGCGCAACCGGCTGACAATGTCGGAATTATCCTGCAAAATATCGTGAAGACTGCTCGCTGCCATCGTTTCCTCCCAAGGCGGTGTTCAGTGTGTATACATTGATGCCAGCCCGTGAGCAGAATGCAAGCCCGTTTCTGAAGCTTTTTTGTGGCCATGAACAAGACCACAGAAATCATGGAGAAAATTCAACGATGGATCAGCGCCATGCCGGGAATCTTGGTGATCAGCTCCGGGTCTTCTTTGAAAATATAGTCAAGGTTTCGCCGCGCCGTTCTGGCATGTTCACGGGCGATAGCTTCAGCGCGCGCACCTTCGCGCGCAGCAATTGCCTCTACAAGGGCGCGATGCTGCTCCTGCGCTGAGCGCAGGGATCGGCGAAACGCCGCAATATCCAACCTGTTGGGCAGGAAAGCGGAGGGCGAGGCAAAAGGCAAAGCACTTGCCCGCTCCACCTCACGGCGCATCACTTCGCTTCCACAAAGAGCTGCCAGCTGGCGATGGAATACTTCATTGAGATCGGCATAGGCATCGAATTCCACGTCATCGACATAGGGTCCAAAGCATTGATCCAGCTTGTATATTGTCTCCCATATCTCAGAGAGCGCCTCCGCATCGGCCCCACGCTCTGCGGCCAGCCTTGCCGCTGTTCCCTCAAGAACACCACGCAATTCAATCGCATCGATCACATCGTCATAGCCAAACCGACGCACTGTGAACCCACCATTCGGCAAGCGGTCGAGCAGACCTTCCTCCGCCAGCCGTGACAGAGCTTCGCGCACCGGCGTGCGGGAAATGTCGAGTTCCGCCGCCAGCGACACCTCAAACAACCGCGTCCCGCCAGAGAGATGTCCACTGATGATTTTCTCGCGCAATTCAATCACCGCGCGGCGGCCATGGGTGGCGGCATCCCCCTGCTTTGCCGAGGCCTTAGTGTCCTTCTGCATGCCGATAAAGTCCCTCCCCAACCGCATTACCTGCCCTGTCTCAGCATTGTCCCAGCATTATCCAGCGGTAAGCAGCAGGCGCAATTTTTCTAATGTAATGTATACACGGCAAAGCCGCAATCATCCTGTCAGGATCACTCTTCGCAGAACAGACCTAAACAGCCGGACGATGTTCCACATTGGCGCCTGACGTGGTGCGCGCGCCCCAGCGCGCCGACAGCCGGGCAAAGATCAGGTAGATGATCGGCGTGGTGTAAAGGGTCAGAGCCTGCGACACGATAAGGCCGCCGATGATCGTCACGCCGAGTGGACGGTGAAGATCGGCGCCGGGACCGGTCGCCAGCACCAGCGGCAACGCGCCCATGAAGGCGGCAAGGGTCGTCATCATAATCGGCCGAAACCGCCGCAGGCATGCTTCGTGAATGGCATCCTGGGGCGACATCCCGTGCTGGCGTTCGGCTTCGAGCGCGAAATCCACCAGCATAATGCCGTTTTTCTTGACGATACCGATCAACAGAATGATGCCGATAAAGGCAACGATGGTCAGTTCCGTGCCGCTGATCCATAGCGCCAACAACGCGCCCAACCCGGCAGAAGGCAGCGTGGAAATGATCGTCAGGGGATGAATAAGACTCTCATAGAGAATGCCGAGCACGATATAGACGGCCAGAAGAGCCGCGAGAATGAGCAGCGGCTGGCCGCCCGACGAACTCGACGCATTGGCGGCGTCACCGGCAAATTCGGCATGCAGGGTATCGGGCAGATGCATGCCGGCCACGGCGGCCTTGACCGCATCATTGGCCTCGGACAGCGTGGTATCCGGCCCGATATTGTAGGAAATCGTTACCGCCGGAAATTGTCCCTGATGATTGACCCCGATGGGTGCCAATGTCCGCTCGATCCTGGCAAAAGCGCTGAGCGGCACCTGCGTACCGCTATTTCCAGGCACATAGATCTTCAACACATGTTCCGGGTCCTTGGCGAAATCCAGATAGGTTTCAAGGATAACCCGGTATTGGTTACGGTCCCCATAGACGATGGTCACCTGTCGCTGGGCAAAGGCATTGTTGAGCGCCGCATCGACCCCCGTCATCTTAACGCCGAGACGAGACGCGGCCGTCCGGTCAACAACAACATTGGCCTGGAGACCGCTCGGCTGGCGGTCACTGTTGACGTCGGTCAGCAAGGGCTCCTGCCGCAGCCTGGCGAGAATGCGCGGCGCCCAGGCGACCAGTTCATCGTAATCGGCATCCCAAAGCGTGAACTGAAATTCCGAATCCGATGTCCGTGCGCCGACCCGGATATCGCTTGGTGAAAAGAACGAGGTATCGAGGCCGGGAATGCCGGCAACCGCACGGCGCAGCCTCTCTATCACCACATCCGTCGCCTCTCTTTCATCAGGCGCTTTCAACGCGATCAACATCTGACCGCGATTGGCTGTTCCCAGAAATCCACCGCCGACGGAGGCGCCGATGCTCTGCACAGCCGGATCGCGCTCGACGATAGCCAAGGCGCGTTTTTGCAGCGCCAGCATGGCCGGATAGGATATGTCGCTAGCGGCCTGGCTATTGCCCATCACGAAGCCGGTATCGTCGCGCGGCATGAAGCCCTTTGGCACCTTGGCATAAAGAAAACCGGTCAGCACGATGCAGGCAATGGTGATGACCACCGCAAGGACACGGTGATGCAGGACGCCCTTCAGCGTGCGGTCATAAAAGGCAACCGTCCGCTCCAGGCTGCTTTCTATGGCGCGATCAAAGCGGCCCTGCCGAGCGTCGAGATCCCGCACCTTAATTCGGTGACCGCAGATCATCGGCGTTAGAGTCAGGGAGACCACAGTCGATACGGCGATGGTGAAGGCAAGCGTCAGGGAGAAGGTCAGGAAGAATTTACCGACAATACCGCCCATGAAAAACAAGGGAATGAAGGCGGCCATCAGGGAAATGCTGATGGCGATCACCGTAAAGCCGATCTGCCGGGCACCCGCGTGGGCAGCCTCAAGCGGCTTCATGCCTTTTTCAATATTGGCGTAAATCGTCTCGATCATCACAATCGCGTCGTCCACCACGAAACCGCTGGCCACCGCCAACGCCATCAGTGACAGATTGTCGATGGACAGTCCCGTCAGCCACATGGCGGCAAACGCGCCTGCAAACGACAGCGGCACCGTTAAACCCGCGGCCAGCGTCGGCACCAAGCGGCGCAGAAACACGAAAACCACGGCCATGACCAGCGCTACCGTCGCCAGAAGGGTAAACTGCATGTCCTCAACGCTGGCATGAATGGTCTTGGTGCGGTCATTGAGGATATCGATTTCGATACCGGCGGGAATGAGTTGCTTGACTTCGGGAATGAGCGCTTTCACCGCATCGACCGTCGACATCACATTGGCATCCGCCGCCTTGGTAATGTTGAGAAGAACGGCGGGCTTGCCATTGAACCAGGCATCCGAACGGCGGTTGCGCACGCCGGGCTCCACGGTGGCGATATCGGCCAGCCGGACGGCGATGCCGTCGGAGGCATGAATGACAAGCTGGCCGTAATCTTCAGGCGTAATCAATTGCGCATTGATCGACAGCGCGTAAAAAGCCTGGCTTCCATCGATGGCACCAATCGGCGCAAGCGCATTGCCATTGACGATGGCGGTGCGCACGTCATCTGCCGAAAGCCCGATGGCCGCCAGCCGGTCCGGGTTGAGCCGGACGCGAACGGCGGGCTGGTCGGCACCGCTGACCGAGACATCGCCAACCCCTTCCACCTGCGAAATCCGCTGCACGACGACGCTATCGGCGGCATCGTATATGGCACTGGCGGGAATGGTATCGGAGGTCAGTGCCAGCGTCAGGATTGGCGATGCGGCAGGATTGGCCTTGCGCATGGACGGAAGCGACGGCAGGTCACTCGGCAGATCGCCGACTGCGGCATTGATTGCCGCCTGGACATCCTGGGCGGCACTATCGACATTGCGCGAAAGGTCGAACTGAAGAAAAATATTGGTCGTGCCAAGCCCGCTGGTCGAGGTCATTTCGGTGACACCGGCAATCGCGCCGAGATGGCGCTCCAGTGGCGCGGCAACGCTGGACGCCATACTTTCCGGGTCGGCGCCGGGACGGCTGGCCGTGACCCGGATAGTCGGAAGATCGACGGCAGGCAGGCTTGCGACCGGCAGGAACCGGTAGGCGACCAGCCCAAGCATCATCAGGCCGATGGCCAGCAAGGTAGTGCCGACCGGACGGCTGATAAACAAGCTTGAGATATTCATGCCGGGCCTCCGATATCGGACGCGGCACGCTTTCCCTGCATCCTGGCGCGCACTCCATCCAGCGCCAGATAGATGACCGGCGTGGTATAGAGCGTCAGCAATTGGCTGAGCAGCAGTCCGCCGATGATCGAGATGCCGAGCGGGATGCGCAGTTCCGCGCCGGTTCCCTGGGCAAGCGCCAGCGGCAGCGCCCCGAACAGGGCCGCCAGCGTGGTCATCATGATGGGCCGAAAGCGCATGACGGCGGCCTTGATGATGGCATCGCGGGCGCTAAGCCCCTCGTTGCGCTCCGCGTCCAGCGCGAAATCAATCATCATGATTGCGTTTTTCTTGACGATTCCCATCAAAAGAACGATGCCGATCAAGGCGATAATCGACAGATCCTGGCCAAACAACATCAGCGCCACCAGCGCCCCGACACCCGCCGAAGGCAGCGTGGACAGAATGGTGATCGGGTGGATGGTGCTTTCATACAGCAGACCGAGCACGATATAGATGGTGATGATCGCCGCCAGGATCAGCCAGGGCTCTCCCGCCAGCGAGCGGTCGAATTCCTCGGTATCGCCGCTATAATGGCGCTGGATCGAAGCGGGCATACTGATTTCTCGTTCAGCGGTCTTGATGGCGGCAATCGCCTCGCTCAGCGATGCGTTTCTGGCCAGATCGAAGCTGATGGTGACGGCGGGGAATTGATCGTCCCGGCTGATCACCAGCGGCGCCGTGGTAAACTTGACCGACGCAACCGCGTTCAGCCGCACGATGGCACCGCTCGTGCCTTTGACATAAAGCTGTTCCAGAGATTTCGGATCGCCTTGAAACCGCTGGGCAGCTTCCAGAATGACCCGGTACTGGTTCGCCTGCCCGTAGATGGTGCTGATCTGGCGCTGGCCAAAGGCATCGTAGAGCGTATCGTTGATCGCCTGCATGGAAACGCCAAGGCGGGCTGCGGTCTCACGATTAACGGTAATCGCCAGCCGCCCGCCGCCCATTTCCACTTCGGATGTCACATCGATCAGCAAGGGGTTCTGCTGTAGCCGCCGGGCCAGCCGGTCGGCCCAATCGGCGACGGTCGCGGTATTGTTGCCCGTCAGCGTATATTGATAGGGTGCTCGGCTGGCCCGCGTGCTGATGGAAATATCACGAATGCTCTGGAATGTCGGATGGATGCCGGGAATATCGGCAACGGAGGCCCGCAGCCGGTCGATCAAATCCGTCGCCGAGATATCCCGCTGGTCGAGCGGCTTCAACACGATACTATAGCTTGCCGTGTTTAGCGTCAGGTTGGAGGCGCTAGTGCCAATCACCGCAATGACACTTTGCACCGCTGGATCGGCACGGAGCCGATTGCCGACAAGGGCCTGGGTCTGTTTCATCGCATCGAAGGAGCTGGTCGGCTCGGTTTCCACGACGGCGGAAATCAGACCGGTATCCTGCACCGGGAGGAAGCCCTTGGGAATGGTGACGTAAAGCAGGCCGGTTACCACAAGCGTGACCCCCGTCAGCGCCAGCATCAGCCAACCGCGATTGACAGCCCAGACGACGCTGCGGCGGTAGCCCTCGTTCATCCAGTCCATGCCCCGGTCCACCATGCCAAGCACGCCGGAATTGCGCTCCTTGGGAGCCCGCAGAATGCGCGCGCACATCATCGGTGTCAGCGTCAGCGAAATCACCGCCGACACCACGACGGCGATGGTCAGCGTCAGGGCAAATTCGCGGAACATCCGCCCGACAATGCCGGTCATGAACAGCAGCGGGATGAAGACCGCGATCAGCGAGGCCGTCAGCGAAATGATCGTGAAGCCGATTTCGCCCGCCCCCTTCAGGGCGGCCTGCATCGGATGTTCGCCCTCCTCGATATGACGGGCGATATTTTCGATCATCACGATGGCATCGTCCACCACGAAGCCGGTGCCGATGGTCAGCGCCATCAGTGACAGGTTGTCGAGGCTGAAACCGGCAAAATACATAATGCCGAAGGTGGCGATCAGCGACAGCGGCAGGGCGACAGCGGCAATAATCGTCGCCGTCAGCGTGCGCAGAAACAGAAACACCACCAGAATAACCAGCCCGACGCTGAGCGCCAGCGTCCATTGCACATCGTGAATGGAGGCGCGGATGGTGTCCGTCCTGTCGTTGACGATATCGAGCGAGACCCCGGCGGGAAGCGCCTGTTTCAGGCGGGGCAGCTGTTTTCGGACATCCTCGACAGTCTGGATAACATTGGCGCCGGGCTGGCGCATGATATCGACAATGACCGCCGGATGGCCCTGATACCAGGCACCGACGCGGCTGTTTTCCAGCCCTTCAACCACATCGGCGACATCGCGCAATCGCACAGGCGCGCTGTTGCTATAGGTGACGATGGTGTCGCGGTAGATCTCCGGGTCCTGGATCTGGTCATTGGCCGAGAGCGTGAAGGACTGGGAGGTGCCGTCCACCGCCCCCTTGGCACCGGAAACATTGGCATTGGTAATCGCGGTGCGCAGATCCTCCAGCGAAAGTCCATAGGAGGCAAGCCGGGTCAGATCCGCCTGGATGCGGATGGCTGGCCGCACGCCACCTTGGACGCGCACATCGCCAACGCCAGAAACTTCGCTTAGCCGCTGCGCCATGATCGTATCGGCAAAATCGCTCAGATCGCGAATGGGATAGGTCTCGGAATGCAGCGCCAGCGTGATGGTTGGCGTATCCGCCGGGTTTACTTTCGCATAGGTCGGCGGATAGGGCAGGGTTTTCGGCAGGCTGCCGCTGGCCGAATTGATCGCCGCCTGCACATCCTGCGCAGCACCATCGATATCGCGGTCCAGGTTGAATTGCAGCGTCACCTGGCTGATGCCGAAGGCGCTAGAAGAGGTCATCGAGGCCAGTGCCGGAATCTGCCCAAGCGGACGTTCCAAAGGCGCCGTCACCAGGGCTGCCATGGTCTCGGGGTCGGCACCCGGCAATTGGGTGGTGACGCGGATCGTCGGAAAATCTACCTGCGGCAATGGGGCTACGGGCAGCGACGCATACCCCAGCAATCCCCCCAGCAGGATGGCGATCCCCAGCAGCGAGGTGGCGACGGGCCGTGCGATGAAGGGCGTCGAAATACTCATTTCGCTGCGTCAGCCGGTGGGGTTGCGGGTGCGCCGGTGCCGTTTTGGTCTCCTGCGGCTGCCGCTGGTTTGCCGTCCGGCCCAGCCGGAGGCTTTTCAGCGCCCTCTTTCCGCGAGGCTGGGTCGTGGGCGTTTGGCCGAGCCTGGCCATTGTTACGGTTACCGCCATGGCGTTGACGCAGCTTGTTGTCATCTAGCGGCACGGCCATGTTGGCAGGATCGGCCTCCTGCGGCGTCGAAACCCGCACCAGCGCGCCATCCTGTAGCCGAGCGAACCCTGTCGTCACGACGGCCTCGCCAGCACTCACCCCTTTGGCGATCACCGCCGTCTGGTCGTCCTGCATCTCGACCGTCACCGCCTGGATTTTCACCGTCTGGTCCGACTGAACAATATAGGCGTAGGTTCCCGCAGGACCGCGCTGGATGGCTGAAGATGGAACCGTCAGCACATCTTTCTTTGTCTCGACCAGAAGCCGGGCATTGACGAAAGCGCCGGGCCACAGCCGCAGATCTTCGTTGGGAAATTCAGCCCGCAAGCGGACGGTGCCGGTGGTGGTATCAACCTGGTTGTCGACGACCGTCAGCGTACCGTTGGCAACGACCGTCTTGCCGTCGTCTCCGAGGGCATCGACCGAAAGAGCGCCCTTGGCATTGGCGACATTGACACGGGCCAGATCCTGCTGCGGAATGGAAAACAGGATGGTGATTGGCTTGATCTGCGACAGGGTGACGATGCCGGTGGTATCACCGGTCGAGACGATATTGCCGACATCGACATTGCGAATGCCCGTGCGCCCGACCATCGGCGCCTTGATCACAGTATAATCCAGTTGGGCCTGGGCCGCCTCGATGGCGGCCTGATCGGACTGCACCTGCGCCTTGTATTGTGCCACCAGCGCCACCTGGTTATCAAGTTGCTGCTGGGTGGTGGCGGAATTGCCGATCAGGCGCTGCAAACGCTCCATTTCCAGAATGGCATAGGTCAGTTGGGCCGAGTCCTGGGCCTTCTTGCCAATCGCTTCATCCAGCTGCGCCTTGTAAAGCGCGTCGTCCAGCGTGGCGATCAGGTCGCCTTTCTTCAGGTCCTGCCCCTCCTGAAAGCCGATCTTGGTGATCCGCCCGCTCACCTGCGGCTGGATAACAACAGTGTTCAACGGCTTGACGCTGCCGACGCCGGTCACATAGACGGGGACGTCGGCCTGGATCACCGGAGCTGCCACGACTGGAATGGCCATATCCCGGCCCCGCTGCCGGTCGCCTTGCGGTTTCCCCAACCAGCCCGCGGTGAGCGCGGCAACCTGCGGCTGGCGGGCGGCATAAGCGAGGCCCGCACCCACAACCACAAGGCCGACCAGGACGATCTTCGTCATTCTCTTCATAAGCTTCGCTCACGCATTGTTCATGGCCCGTCAGGGATGGTCCGAAGGGGATAGCCCATCCGGGAGCAATCCTGCCTTCCCCACAGAAGAACAGGCCCGGCTTCATAGCACTCGCTCATCAAACTGTCTTACGGGATAAAGACAAGCCAATCACATCTTTGAAAAGACCGGGTTATCGAGAACCGCATTTCAAATGTTGCTAAGGCGGCAACGGGGTGAAAACGCCAAAGCCCGGAAGAAACTTCCGGGCTTTGAACCTGCTGCAAATTTCGGGCGATCAGGCCGCAATCCCCCAATCGCTGCAATTGCTGTGGGCAAACATCCGTTCGAGATTGAGAAAACAGATCATGCTCGCGCCCTGGACAATGATGCCATCGGAAAAATCCGTGCCGGTGCTGGTGGCTTGCGGCACGGGTTGCAGGCTGTCAGCGGGAACCGTCAATATGTCGGACACCGCATCGACAAGCAGGCCGACGACCGCGCTGTCCACTTCCGCAACGATGATGGCGCTGCGCTCATTGGCCACCATGCCCTGCATTCCCAATTTAACCGCGAGATCGACGATGGGAATAACCGTGCCGCGCAGGTTGATCACCCCGATGACCTCCGCAGGGGCATGCGGCAAGGATGTGGCCGGTGCCCAGCCGCGAATTTCGCGGATGGACGTGGTCTTGACGCAGAATTCCTGTCCATGCAGCCTGAAGGCCAGGATTTCCAGTGCATCCGCCTGATTGGTCGAGGCCATCAGCATCAAAATTCCTCCCAGCTATCGGCCTTGGCTGCTGTCTGGAGACCCATGGCGCGGGCCACCTGCCCCACCATTCGCCGGGCCGGAGACGCAACCGGGCGGTACTGCTCATGCGCAGCAGCTGGCTTTTTGGATGTCCAGCCAGCAGCCGAAGAGGCTGGCATGGTCTGGGTGCCCTCGAGATGGAACTGCGAAATCAATTGGCGCAACCGGCCCGCTTCCGATGCCAGCGAAGAGCTGGCAGCCGTCGATTGTTCAACCATGGCGGCATTTTGCTGGGTCACCTGATCCATCTGGTTGACCGCGGTGTTGACTTCGGCAAGACCGACCGATTGTTCGCGTGACGACAGGGCAATGGCATCAAGCTGACTGTTGATGGTGACAACATGCGCCTCGATGGCCTTCAAGGCATCGCCGGTCGCCCGCACCAGTGTCACACCATTGCTGACTTCGCCAGCGGAATTGCGGATCAACTCCTTGATTTCCTTGGCAGCACCGGCAGAGCGCTGCGCCAATTCACGCACTTCCTGGGCAACGACCGCAAAGCCTTTGCCCGCTTCGCCGGCACGCGCCGCTTCCACGCCAGCATTCAAAGCGAGAAGGTTGGTTTGGAAAGCAATTTCGTCGATGACGCCAATGATATTGGAGATCTGGTTGGATGATTGCTCGATCCGCTGCATGGCGTCTACTGCATTGGAGACGACAATGCCGGATTCGCGGGCCGACTGGTTGGCCTCGATCGCTACATGCCGGGCTTCTTCGGCGCGCTTGGACGAGTTGGCGACATTGGTGGTGATCTGGTCGAGGGCGGCGGCGGTTTCCTCCAGCGATGCGGCCTGCTGTTCGGTGCGCTTCGACAGATCTTCGGCAGCCTGGCTGATTTCCCGCGAACCACTGTCGATAGAGCTGGTCGCATTGGCGACAGCGCCCAGCGTATCGGACAATTGCGCAACGGCGGCATTGAAGTCATTGCGAAGCGCTTCGAACTCGGTGGCGAACGGCTGGCTCAAACGGAAGCCGAGATCGCCATTCGACAGACGCTTCAAGCCATCGGCGAGACCAGACGTCGCCTCTGCCATTTCTTCCGCGCGCTTGCGGTCCATTTCTGCAACACGAGCCCGTTCCGCCTCGCTGGAATTGCGCACGCTTTCTGCTTCCCGTTCCAGTTCCCGGGCACGCAGGCCGTTGTCCTTGAACACTTGCACGGCCTTGGCCATTCCGCCGACTTCGTCACGACGTTCGGTTCCCGCAACATCCACAGAGAGATCGCCACCGGCCAGAGTTTCCATCGTCGCCGCGACCTTGCGGATCGGCAGGACAAGCCAGGAGCGAATTGCAAAGAAGCCGATGGTCAGGACGATTGCCAGACCGGCTACGATGCTGACCACCGTGACCATAGCGGCATGGCTTGAGCTCACGGATAATGCATCGCTTTTCTGATCGGTGGAATTGTTCAAATCATCCACCAATTGCACGTTTTTTGGCGTAATAACGCGAAACGCCGACTGACATTCATTGATAAAGGCGGCCTGCGCGAGCGCCACGCCCTCTGGCGAATTACTGGCATTGCCAAGAGCAATGGTATTGGCACAGGTATTGTCGATGATGCGCAGACTTTCCGTCTTGGCATCGGCAACATCACGGCGCTGGGGAACCGCGGCAATGGCAATGTCGATGAATTTTACGAAAGCGGCCCGCGACGACTGAAGGTCCTGCTGAGACGCGGCTTTCTCTTTGTCGGAGCGAGCGATCGTCAGTTCCGCGATTGCCGAGCGTGCACCCTGCAAGGCCCGGTTGGCGCGCGATATCGCTGTTGCAGCGGCAGTATCCTGAGAGATGAGGTCGCTATAGGATGTGTCGATATCCATAATGCGCGTTCCAGCATAGCCCGCAACGCCCAGTGCAAACACACCGAACAGCGCCATTATAGTTAAGAATTTACCAATGATTGGCAGGTTTTTCATCGCAGAAATCCAGTTTTGTTTCGTTTCTGGCGCGATAATTCACCATGACCGATCTGGTTCCTGCGCAGTTGCGCCTATACTTAATGATTTATGTATAAAATTGAGACATCGATTTTATTGAAATAGTGTACTCCATTATTTTCACGCGTTGATCGGGAAATACATGGATTCCGAAATTTTCAAAGGCAGAAAAAACTGAGAATAAAATGCATTTCGCCCTGATTTTTCAGAAAATTGGCGAAGAAAATCCAAAAGGAGCGAATCTCAGAAATATAAGTCAAACAATCAAGCCAGCCTTGATGCAATGGAACTGCGCTCGATAAGCTCCGTCGTCAGGATGACATGCCGAGCCGGGTGGCTGGCGCCTTTTATTCTTTCCATCAAATGGGCCGCCACGGTTTTTCCCATATGATAGACCGGCTGGCGGATAACGGTGATCGGGGGAGAGGTCACAGCCGTCCAGTCGGCATCATGAAAGGCGATCAGCGAAAGATCCTGCGGGATCGACAGGCCGAGATGCCGGGCGACTTTGAAGACCTCCAGAGCAATAAGGCTATCCGAGGCGATGATGGCACTTGGCCGGTGCGCCGATTGCAGCAGATCAAGCGCCAGCGCCCCGCATTTTTCCCGGCCATTTGCCCCGAGACGCACGGCCTCAAACGGCGCAGGTAGGCCTGCGGCACTGCACACAGCGATAAAACCTTCAACACGATGCCGGACCGATGCGGTATGAAGATCGTCGAGACTTTTCATCCGATGATCAGCCGTATCGCAGGCGGTGATATAGGCGATATCACGATGACCATTGCGAATGAGGATTTCCGTGGCCTGTTGGGCCGCCTCGCGGTCATCCGTCGTCACCGTGTCGACACCCAGGGCCGGAAGGGCGCGGTCAAGCAGCACGAGGGGACATCCCGATTGCCGGATCTCCTGCAGGTGCTCGAAGTCCAGTGTGCTTGCAGCAGAGATAATCAGCCCATCGACCCGTTTTGCCAGCAACGCCCTGACCGCCGCCTTCTCCGCCGCAACGTCTTCGCCGGAATTGGTGAGGATGACAGTATAGCCTGCCATGCGGGCGACATCGGCAATGCCGCGTACGGCTGAGCTGAAAAACGGATTTTCAATATCCCCCACCACAACACCAATGGTGCCGGATCGGCCCGTTGTCATGCTGCGGGCCAGTTCATTGGGCCGGTAGTCCAATGTGGCCGCAGCCTCCAGAACCAGCGTCCGCACCTTATCGCTGACGGTGCCATAGCCGCCCAGCACGCGCGCGGCCGTGGCCTTGGAAACGCCTGCGGCTCTGGCCACATCGGCAACGGTGGCGGATGATTTCCTGTTCGCGGGTTGTTCCATGACATTAGCTCTATAAGGGATATTGACGGACGGTCAATGCGAATATAACAATTGTCAAACCGAAAGAGACCGGTCTCTTTAATGTAGAGACCGGTCTCATATCCAATAACAAGAAAACGGCATGCGACAAGCATTTGCCGAATGAATGGTTGCCGCCATTCATTCGGATGGGAAACCGCGCGCGTCATCACAAGGCCAGCACGGGAAAGAAAAACAATCACCAGAGCGGAGAACAACGACAATGAGTATAACCAGAGCAATTTCACAGAAGGCGCGCGGCGCGGTCATCGCGGCGGCTCTTGCCTGTGCCGGATTGATGGCGCAGCAGGCCGTTGCAGCCGACAATCCCTACGGGTTGATAGACCCGAAGGTCATCAGTGTCGGCACCATGGGCGATTCCAAGCCCTATACATTCATCACCTCCGATGGCCAGTTTACCGGCTTTGACATTGAACTCTTTCTCAATGTTGCCGAGCGCATGGGCTTCAAGAAAGATCAGGTTGTCTTTACCGGTCAGGAATTTTCGGCCCTGATGCCGTCTGTTGCCAATGGCCGGTTTGATGTGGCTGTGGCGGCCATTGGCACGACAGACGCACGAAAGAAAACCGTTGATTTCTCCGATGGCTATCTAGCCGGTTATCTCTCAGTGCTGACGCCGGATGCGAAAATCACCGATGCCGCCGGCCTGAAGGGCAAGCGCCTGGGCGTGGTGCAGGGCACGTTGCAGGAAATCTACGCGACCAAGAACTTCAAGGACACCGATCTCGTCAAATTCCCCGACAACAACTCCGCCGTTTCGGCCCTGAACAATGGCACAGTCGATGCGCATTTTCTCGATTATGAGGCCGCCAAGGACTATACGGATCGTTTCAAGGCGCTGAAAATTGCCGTCAATATTCCAAGCTTCGATGCGCCTGCCGGTTTCGTGATCCGCAAGGGCAATGACGGGCTGCGCGAGGCCTTCAACAAGGGCCTGCACGCCGCCATGCAGGATGGCACCTGGAAGAAGCTCTACGAAAAATGGTTCCCCGGCTCACCGATGCCTGCCGAATATCTTCCCAAGCCCTGATTGCGGCTTCACCCGGTTGGCCATGAGCGCCAACCGGGTGGCTTTCGGGCACATGATCATAACTGGGAAGGGTTTTTGAATGGAATGGCTTGAAACACTGCGTCGCAGTTTTCTCGACTGGGACGCGATGGCCGAGGTCTTGCCTGCCATGATTACGGTCGGCTTGAAGAATACGCTTATCCTCGCCTTCGCCTCCACCGTGATTGGCGTGGTGATTGGCATGATCCTCGCCATTATGGGTATCTCGCGCTCGCCCTGGCTGCGCATTCCGGCACGGCTTTATACCGATATCTTTCGCGGCCTGCCTGCGATTGTGACGATTTTGCTGATCGGTCAGGGCTTTGCCCGCATTGCCCGCGAGATCTGGGGACCATCGCCCTACCCGCTTGGTATTCTGGCGCTCAGCCTGATTGCCGGGGCCTATATCGGCGAAATCTTTCGCTCTGGCATTCAGAGTGTGGATCGCGGCCAGCTGGAAGCCTGCCGGGCGTTGAGCATGAGCTATGGCCAAGGCATGCGGCTGATCATTGTGCCGCAAGGCGTGCGCCGGGTGTTGCCAGCGCTGGTCAATCAGTTCATCGGCAATGTGAAGGATTCCAGCCTCGTCTATTTTCTCGGCCTCTTGGCATCCGAGCGCGAAATTTTCCGCGTTGGGCAGGATCAGGCTGTTGTCACAGGCAATCTCTCGCCGCTGTTGCTGGCGGGCATGTTCTATCTGGTGATTACCGTGCCGCTGACCCATCTGGTCAACACCATCGATACTCGTCTGCGGCTTGGCAAAAAGCCCACGAGTGAGGCGATCAGTGGTCTTGCCGAAGTGAGCGAGCTGGCAAAGGCTGTGGATGGTGCAAACGCGCCGACAAAGGAAATCACCTTTACCGGTGGCAGTCTGGATGTGCGCGGGCTGACCATGGCCTATGGCACGCTGGATGTGCTGAAGGGCGTTGATCTCACCGTCAAACCCGGCACCGTGACCTGCATCATTGGCCCGTCCGGCTCTGGCAAATCGACGTTGCTGCGCTGCCTCAACCGGTTGGTGGAGCCAAAAGGCGGCGATGTCCTGCTGGATGGAAGCAGTATTCTGGCGATGAAGCCCGAAAAACTGCGCCGCAAGGTCGGCATGGTGTTTCAGCATTTTAACCTGTTTCCCGACCACTCGGCGCTCGACAATGTCATGCTGTCGCTGACCAAGATCAAAGGCATGTCGCGGCAGGAGGCCGAGCGGATTGCGCTGGCGAGATTGCGTGATGTCGGGCTGGAAAGCCGCAAACATCATCGTCCCGGTGGTTTGTCTGGCGGCCAACAGCAGCGCGTGGCCATTGCCCGTGCGCTGGCGATGGAGCCGGAAGTCATCCTGTTTGACGAAGTCACCTCGGCGCTTGATCCCGAACTGGTCAAGGGCGTGCTGAACCTGATGGCCGATCTGGGCGAACGGGGCATGACAATGGTGGTGGTCACCCACGAAATGGGCTTTGCCCGCCGGGTGGCCGATCAGGTGATCTTCATGGACGAGGGCAAGGTGGTGGAAGCCGGTTCACCCGAAGCGATTTTTGACCATCCCCAAAGTGCGCGGTTGAAGCACTTTTTGGCGGAGGTTTTGTAAGTGGTAAATAGAAGGCAGAAACAGTTATGAAAAAGCTCAGATGGGGCGTGCTGGGAGCCGCCAATATCGCCATCAAGGCCGTTATTCCTGCTATTCAGGCGGGAGAAACCGGTATTGTTGCGGCGATTGCTTCGCGCTCTCTAGCGAAAGCGCAGAGTGTGGCGGCAGACCTTGGCATTGCCAAAGCCTATGGCAGCTATGAGGAATTGCTCCGCGATCCCGATATCGATGCCATCTATAATCCTCTGCCCAACCACCTGCATATGCCGATGACGCTGGAAGCCATCCGGCACGGTAAGCCCGTGCTGTGCGAAAAGCCGATTGCGCTGACGGCGGAGGAAGCAGAGCAGATTGCTGATGCCTCCCGCACATCCGGCGTGCTGGTGGCAGAGGCCTTCATGGTGCGCCATCATCCGCAATGGCTGAAGGTGCGCGATTTGGTGAAAGCCGGGCGGATTGGCGAGGTGCGCGCCATGCAGACCATCTTCTCCTATCATCTCGATGACCCCGCCAATGTGCGCAACCAGAAAGATATTGGCGGCGGCGGGCTTTACGATGTTGGCTGCTATGCCATCAACACCGCCCGTTTTGTGTTTGATGGTGAGCCGGAGCGGGTGATTGGCCTGTTTGATCAGGATGAGACATTCCAGACGGACAGGATGATGAGTGGTCTCGCGGAATTTTCCACCAATCGTCACCTGACGTTTACTTGCGCGACCCAATTGTCCTTGTGCCAGAAGGTCACGGTGCTGGGCACCAAAGGCCGCATTGAGATTGCCATACCCTTCAACGCCCCAGTGGATGCGCCCACCACCATCACCATCGATGATGGCCGCGACCTGACAGGCGGCGGGTGCGAGGTGATCGAGATCAGCGCCGCCAATCAATATGGCCTGCAATGCGATGCCTTTGCCCGTGCCGTGCTGGCGGGCGAGGTTTTGCTATCAGGACCGGGCGATGCGGTGGCCAATATGAAGGTCATCGATGCGTTTTTCCGCTCCGCCAAGAGCAATGGCTGGGAACAGCCCTGAACCAATTCACATCATCATGATTGAAGACTGAGAGAAAAACATGTCGAAAAACAAGATATCAAGCGCTGTCATTATCGGCGGCGGCATTTTTGGAACGTCCACGGCGGTGCAGCTTGTCCGCAAGGGCATCAATGTCACCCTGATCAATGACGGACCTGTTGCCAATGGGGCGTCCGGGCGGTCCTTGTCATGGCTTAACTCATCGCGGATGCGCTCTGATGCTTACCATCGCCTGCGTATGGCAGGCATCGATCGTTACCGCACACTGGCGGAGCGCTTCCCGGGGGCTGATTGGCTGTCCTTCAAGGGTGGACTGACCTGGGATGCCGATGACGCCACCAACGAGATTGATGCCGCCTATGACCATGAGGTCAAGCTGGCCTATGATGCCCTTCATCTGGCCGCAGACGAGGTCAAGGCTGTGACGCCAGGCGTCGATGCGGGCGCTGTCACGCCACAGGGGGCTATTTTCAACGCAGCCGAGGGTTGGGTGGATTTGCCAGCCCTGATCAAAATTCTCATCGAGGAATTTAGGGAGCGCGGCGGCACGCTGGTGACCGATGCCGGAGCGGCCAGCGTGATGATTGAAAACGGTCGCGCCGTTGGGGCTCGCACAGCCAACGGTGCGACCTATCCTGCCGATGCGGTCCTGGTGGCAACGGGACCGTCCGTTCCCAAAATGGCCGCTGATGCAGGCCAGAAAATTGACGACGGCACGCCCATCTCGCTGTTGGTCACCACCAAGCCGGTCGATCTGGCCCTGAAAGCCGTGCTTAACACTCCCCGCATCGCGATCCGCCCCGGCCCAGACAACAGCTTTGCATTGGATTCGGCATGGTCTGAGGAAGAAGTCGGCACTTCGGCGGATGGCAGCTATCAGGTGAAGCAGGAAACCCTGGATGGCCTGCTGGCGGAAGCCTCCAAAGTGCTGGAAGGCAATCCGAAGCTGGAACTTGCGAGCTATGGCGTTGGCCGCAAACCCATTCCCGGCGACGGTGAACCGGTTCTGGGCGAACTCAAAGCCATCCCCGGCTATTTTGTTGCCTTCAGCCATAGCGGCGCAACACTGGGCCTGATTGTCGGCGAACTTCTCGCCTATGAAATCGCCAGTGGCGAACGCCACCCGATGCTGACGAGCTTTCGCCCGGAACGCTTTGCCTGAACCAGATGCACCGCCGCCGGCTAAAACCGGCGGCGGATGTGGCCGGCTGATTGTCTTATCGCGTCACATATTTGCGCCAGGGATGCTCTTCCTTGAAGCCGAGCATCTCGCGGGCCTTTCGGTTGGAAATCGGTGCCTCATTCTCACCCATCTCCCGTAGAACCGGCGTGTCGGGGCAATATTTGGCGAGAAATTCACGGGTCGGCAGATCGGCGGTGATCGTGTCGTTGACGGCATTGAACACCTGAAAGCCGAGGCCGTCCTTTTCGATGCACAAATGGACGATTTCGCCGAGGTCGCGGGCGTCGATATAACTCCAGGCATTGCGCTTGCGCGACATGGGGTTGTCGAGATAGCCCGGGAAATTGGCATAGTCATGCGGCTCGATCACATTGCCGATCCGCAGCGCATAGATATCGGCCTTGTAACGCATGGCAAAAGCCCGGGCGGTCTTTTCATTGACCACCTTGGACAGACCGTAGCTGTCCATTGGGTCGCTGTCATAGTCTTCTTCAAGCGGAAAGCTATGGAAATCCTTGTCGCCTTCGGCAAAACAGACACCATAGGTGGTTTCGCTCGACGCAATAATCACCTTGCGCACGCCAAGCTTCATGGCCGCCTCGATGACATTATAGGTGCCGACGACATTGGCCGAAAAGGTGGAATTGTCAGGCTCGATCATCACCCGGGGAATGGCAGCGAAATGCACGACGGCGTCGGGCGCCGAAGGCGGGGCGCCGTGATCATATCCATCAAAACCGAAATGCGTCGTCAGCGCGTTGAAGACCTGGCCGCTATCGGTGATGTCGGTGATCAGCGTATTGACGCCAGGGCAGTCGAGCGGCTTCAGATCAAGGTTGAGGATCGAATATCCCTTGGCTTGCAGATGCGCAACGGCATGGCGTCCAGCCTTGCCGGTGCCGCCCGTAAAGACGATACGCTTGTTCATAATCTCTCTCCCTTATTTTCGGACGCGGATGTGTCCCACACAGATGTGTCAGGACAACGATCTCCCGGCGTTTTTGGCGCACATGTTTATGCGCTCGGCGCGGGCGCGGCAATGCAGGCCAGACGAACCGTGGAGACCAGTTGCTCGGCCCCATAGGGCTTGGTAAGCACACGCGCGTCCGCTTCGTCGCGCACGCAAGACGCATCGCCCGTGGCAAAGACAATGCCTGCCGCCGGCCGGATCTGCCTTGTTCTTGCAGCAAGATCCCGACCCGACATGCCCGGAAGGTTGACATCCGTCACCAGCACGTCGATTGCCAGGGTTTCGAGCGCGGCCATCGCCTGTTCTGCGCTGCCGACATCGATCACCACGAAACCGGCATCCTGAAGAATTTCCGCCGTATCCATCCTGATCAGCGCGTCATCCTCGACCAGAAGAACCGTCAGCGGCCCGGCTATATCTGGTTGGGCCACTGCCACAGCCGGTTTCGGATCAGCTACCCTGCCCGTCAACCGTTGACGTTGATTGGCCAGAACGTGCCGGAATTTTCGCGCCAGCGCCTCTTTCGTATAGGGCTTGGACAACAGATCAACGCCCGCATCCAGCTTGCCGCCATGCACGATGGAATTCTCGGTATAGCCTGATGTGAACAGCACGGCGATATTGGGCAGCCGCTCGCGCGCCTTGCGGGCCAGTTCCGGACTTTTCAGGGTACCCGGCATGATGACATCGGTAAACAGGATATCGATGGGGATGCCGCTTTCAATCACGCTCAAGGCGCTGGAGGCATCGACAGCCTTCAACACACGATAACCGAGATCGGCCAGAAGCGCCACGACCGTTTCTCGAACAGCCTCGTCGTCCTCCACCACCAGCACCGTCTCGCTGCCGCCGGTAATCGGCCCGGTATCAACGGCGATTTCCACGTCTTCAGCCTGCATGGCGCGTGGCAGATAAAGCCGGATCGTCGTTCCCTGGCCAATTTCCGAATAGATTTTCACATGGCCGCCCGACTGTTTGACAAAGCCATAGACCATGGACAAGCCAAGGCCAGAGCCCTTGCCTTCCGCCTTGGTCGAGAAAAACGGCTCGAACACCTTGTCGATGATCTCGGGCGCGATCCCACACCCGGTATCGCTGACGGCCAGCATGACATATTGACCGGCGGTGACCTCATCATGGTCCCTTGCGTAATCATCATCCAGATGGGCATTTGCAAGCTCAATGGTCAGCATGCCGACCCTGTCCATGGCATCGCGGGCATTGATGGCCAGATTGAGAAGGGCGTTTTCAATCTGTGACGGATCGATGAATGTATTCCACAGCTCTCCTGGAAACACCGTTTCGAGCTTGATCGCCTCACCGACGGCCCGCCGCAGCATGTCATCCATCGCCTGGATGAAGCGGCTGATATTGACCACCTTCGGCTCCAGCGCCTGACGCCTGCCAAAGGCCAGCAATTGGCTGGCAAGTTTGGAGCCGCGCGACACACCCGCCATGGCATTGGCAACCCTGACTTCAGCACGGTCATTGCCTGCCACATCTTTTGACAGCAGTTGAAGGTTACCGGAAATCACCTGCAACAGGTTGTTGAAATCATGGGCGACGCCGCCGGTCAATTTGCCGACCGTTTCCATTTTCTGCGCCTGCGCCAGCTTGGCCTCGGCCTGGCGCCGTTCAGCAATTTCCGCGACAACACGGGCTTCCAGCGTCTCATTCAGGTGGCGCAATTGCTCTTCCGCCAGCTCGCGGTAGCGTACCTGCCGCGCCAATGTCTCTGCCTGCTGACGCAAGGTCGCTTCAGCGGCCCGCTGGTGGGTGATATCGGTGTGAACGCCGACCCATTCGATGATTTCACCTGCATTGTCCAGAAGCGGCAGCGCCCGGATGGCAAACTGGCGCCAGACGCCATCGGCCCGCCGGACACGATGCTCATGGATAAACATGGTTTTACTGTCGACTGCGGCCCGCCAGGCACCAATGGTGGCGGTAACATCGTCCGGGTGGACAGCATCGGACCAGCCATAGCCCTGGTATTCATCCATGGACTGGCCGGTCAGCGACGACCAGCCGGCCTGCTCTCCCTCCATCCGGCCATCGCGGCCATTGGTCCACAACACTCCGTGAACGGCGTCCATGGCGGTGCGGAACCGGCGATTGCTGATGATCAGGGCCGCTTCGCGCCGCGCATGGTCCTGCATATCGATGCACAGGATGTGAACCCCCGGGATAGAACCATCCGCCTCGACATGCGGGATGTAGCGGATTTCCAGCCGATGCTCTGCCCCGTTGCGGATGATGGTGGCTTGCGAGGTGAAGCTTTCACCCGCAAGGCCACGCTCAATGGAAGACCGGCGGTTGGTATAGGACAAATCGCCAAGCAGTTCGCGCACATGCCGCCCAACCACTCGCTCAGGCGCAATACCGAACCAGTCTTGATAGGTGGCATTGACGAAACGATAGATGTGATCCCGGTCAACATAGGAAATCAGCATGGGCACCGCATCGGTGACCCGCCTCAACTCCGCCTCCCGCTCAGCCAGCCGCCTCTCCACCGACAGACGAGCGCTGTTATCAACAATCGTACACATCACGCCACCGACCTTGGCGTCGGCATCGTAAACCGGCGTATAGAAAAGATCGAGAAACAGCTTTTCCGGTCCCTTAGGACGGTTCAGCACAATCGGCTGATCGCGGTGTACGACAGTTTCACCCCTGAAACCGGCTTCCAGGATAGGACGGTTCCAATCCCACACTTCCGGGAAGGCGGTGGCAACAGGCATGCCGAGCGCCATCGGGTGCCGATCCGCGGCAATGGTACTATAGGCATCGTTATAGATCATGATGTGGTCTTTTCCCCACATCAATACGGTCGCAACCGGTGAATTGACCACATTGGCGACCGTCCCCCGCAATTCTCCAGACCATTGACAAACCGCCCCAAGGCTTGAATCGCGCCAATCCCGCACCCGGATCAGATCGCCGCAGTTGCCGCCACCTTTTGGCCATTCCACGTCTTGCATACCCATATCTTGCACGCCTATGGGCGAGACCGCGTTGCGCAGCCCGTCAAGGGCTGCGCATACCATGTCGTTTGCGTTGGCATAGTCGCCGGACGCAAGACTGGCATGAATGAAACCCTCGAGTTCGGGGGTGAGCGAAACGTTACGCAGGGGGCGACTGATCATAGGATTTCGTGACATGCTAAACTACCTCTGTCAATCAATGTCGTCCGGTCTGCTCAGGCTTTCCTCACCTGTCGTAAAGGAGGTGGAAATTGCGCTTTCAAACATCGGATATTATCGTAGAATCCGATCCTGTTTCGTGGATTTTTCGCGTGAGCATTCTCCTGGATTTATTTCCCCTTCCCCCGCGTCCGACATCGCCTTATGTAGTCGTCAGACAGCGTTGATAGCCCGGCACTCGTTGATAGAAAGCAAGCAAGATGATCGCTCCAGCCCGCTGCGGTATCGCATTTTGACCGCCCCTTTGCTGGCAACGCTCGGCTGGTCGGAGTTTTTTGCAGACCAGATCGGCCCAGATGAAACGGCCCTGACGCCTTGGCGTATTGCCTCCGTTCACCGCGCCCGCGTCGAGGCGATCCATGCTGGCGGACACGGTGATCTCGGACTGCCTCACCACAGCAATACCGCCGATTTCGCGGTAGGAGACTGGGTGCTTGCCAATCCTGCAACCGGGGAATTCGTCCGCAGGCTGGAGCGCAAGACCGTCTTGCAGCGGCGCACAGAAGGCCGCAACGGCCAACAGCTTGCCGCCGCCAATGTCGATACGCTGTTTATCGTCACGTCCTGCAATGCCGATTTCAATCCGGCCCGGCTGGAACGCTATCTTGTCATGGCCAACCAGTCCGGCGCCAATCCGGTGCTGGTGCTGACCAAGGCCGATACGGTTGATGATGCTCAAAAATTCGTCGATGAGGCCGCAGTCCTGCAACGCGACCTGCCCGTGGTCACGGTCAATGCCCGCGCCCCGGATGCCGCAGCAGCGCTTGCGCCCTGGTGCGGCATCGGCGAGACAGTCGCCCTTGTCGGCTCGTCGGGGGTTGGAAAATCGACCCTGGTTAACACTTTAGCCGGTTTGGAGACGGGCCAGCCCCAGAAAACCGGCGGTATCCGCGAGCACGATGCCAAGGGACGTCATACGACGACGGCGCGATCCCTGCATGCCATCAGCGGTGGCGGCTGGGTCATCGACACGCCGGGAATTCGCACGCTTTACGTCAGCGACGTGACCGACGGGCTCGACACCTTGTTCAGCGAAATTACCGATCTTGCCCCGCAATGCCGGTTTCGCGACTGCACCCATGCCCATGAGCCCGGCTGCGCCGTGCAGGCGGCCATTGCCAAGGGCGAACTGGCACCGGAACGCCTGGAGCGCTGGCGTATCCTGCTGACGGAAAGCCGCAAGAGGACGCCGGTGACAACCGGGCCACGAGGCAATAAAATCCCGCGCAAAGGAAAATAAGCCATCTCCGTGTGTCCGGGACATGCCAAAATGGTCTATTGGCGCGCATAGGCGAATCTCAGCATTGAAGTTCGCGGCATTCATCGCCATATACAGCCCATCGGGGTAAAATACCGACCATGACCGCCCCACTGTCGGTCTCTCGGTCCAGACGCCCACATTCTCCCTCTTCAGAATGTCACAGATTTCAACCCACACTCTGGCGCTGCGCCGGAGCAAGCAAGATCGGACCCATCATGGCTGACAAGAAAACCAACGATACGAGCGCGCAACAGCCTTACGAGCCCATTTCCTTTGCCAAGAAACACCGGATATCGGTCGAGGATGCCCGCACCATCATCGAAAAACACGGCGCCGACCGCAAGAATGCCGACAAGGAAGGCCGTCGCGTCAGCGTCTGATACGAGCCACGTGTCACAATGACATTGGCATTTGGTCTGGCGACCTCAAACCCGCAACGCAGATTTGAGGTCGATGCCATCACCCGTGCTGGGTTTCCGGCGCCATCACCAGGCTCGGCGGGGCCTGCACATTAGCCTCGCCCCGCAGCCGCTTGCCGATATAGTCAAGGGCATTCTGCAAGCCATTCATGGTATAGGGCTTTTCAATAGCGCCCACCGCACCGACAAAATCCGGCGGTATCCGCCGAAGATTGCCCGTGACGAAAACATAGGGAATGCCGCGCTCCGTCAGATGCCGCCCCACCTCGATCCCGGTGGGTCCATCGAGAAGATGAACGTCGACAAAGGCGAATTCCGGCTTTTCCCGGTCGATGATTTCAATGGCCTCGGCACGGCTCATCGCCTGTCCCACGACAGTGTGGCCAGCTGCCTCCACTTCCGCCTCAAGTTCGAGCGCAAGCAGGGCCTCGTCTTCGACGATCATGATTTCCAATTTTATGCTCCAGATCAGCTATCAACCATCAGGGTGACCCGCACGATGGTCTGGCGGCCCTCAGTCTTGCGTTCAAGTTTGGCATCGACCTGCCGAATGCAGGTTTCCAGCATCAGGCGACCGAAGTCGTCATCCTCGCTATTGACCGGCACCGGGTCAGCGGTATCGCGCACTTCAATAACGAAATGGCCGTTTGGCCGGTTGACGGTCAGGTGGATCTCGCCGCCGCCATCGCTCAAGCCACGACGAACCGCGTCGCCGATCAACTCATTGACGATCAACGCTAGCGGCGACGCTTTCACGGCAGGAACGAAGACCGGAGAAAGATCCATGGTAATATGAATGTCGTCCCGCTTCAGCGCGTTGACAATGTCAATCACCAGTTCGCGGGCAAAGTCCGCCACATCGAAACGCCCGACATCGCTGGAGGTAAACAGCTTTCGCTGTACGGTGCTCAGCGCTTCGACACGGTTAAGCACCGAGCGGAGGGTATGGCGCACCGTATCGTCCCTGGTCATCCTCGCCTGCAACTTGACGATCGAGGCAATCGTCAGGAGATTGTTTTTGACGCGATGATCGACCTCATGGACGAGCGTGGTTTTCGCTTCCAGCGCATCGACAAGATCCTGCGTGCGCTGGGCAACGGCTGCTTCCGCCTGCGATTTTGCCGAGGCAAGTTGAACTTCCTTGCTTTTGACATCGGTAAAATCGAGTTGCGAGGCAAAGAAATAGATTACCTCTCCCTGGCTATCGCGTACCGGGCTGATGAACAATGCGTTCCAGAAGGTCGTGCCGTCCTTACGGTAATTCAAAATATTGACCGAGACGTCCCGCTCGGCCTCTATCGCCTTGCGGATCTGCGACACAGCTTTCGGGTCGCTGTCAGGACCTTGCAGGAAGCGGCAATTTCTGCCGACCAGATCATCGGACCCATAGCCCGTCAGCTCGCAAAAGGCATTATTGGCAAAGATGATCGGATTATCATCCTGCCTGGGATCGGTGATGATCATCGGCATCCGGGTCGCCTTGAAGGCGGCGGCAAATGGATCTTCCGATGCATGCTCTGCCAGAAGTCTGCGCCCGGCTGCTTCGGCACCGCGTCTAGCTGAGCTGTCCGTCATAAAACTTCCTGTTATCGTTAGAGACTGTCAGGCTCAGATTGAACCTGACAGCCTCTAACTTCTTTTGTATTCGTTTGTCTTTTCGGGGAAACCGGATTCCACTTTTCCCTTACAAACTCCAGGAACGCGAAACGACAAGAAATCCCATATGTTCCACCGGTTAAAAATAAAATTTCCGTCATGATGCAGCGCAAAGCATCACAATAGGACCTGCATTTCCAATCTTGCAAATGCTGGGAAATATGCCCAGATAAAGTCCCGACAAGCAATGAATCGCCAGGACAACGGGCAAGCGTCATGGAAAGTTTACCCTCTCCGCATATTCACGTCCTGCTTTGTCCCCGCGGATGGCGCCACCAGGATGGGCCCCTCGGACGGCATGGACAAGAATTTCGCGACAAACAGTGCGTCGAAGATGTGAGCCCATCTTCAACTTAAAGAATGAAACCCACTCGGCAAATCCCCCCCGGTCCAGAATTTGAACCGGCACGACAGAACAAGATCCATGCGCCACTCATTAAACGACGACCAAGCCGAGCTGCGCGAGAGACGGCGCATTGAGGCGCTCAGGGCCTATGACGTGCTTGACACGCCGCGCGAGAAGGATTTTGACGATATTGCCGCCCTCGCCTCTCGGATCTGCGCAACGCCGATCGCCGTCGTCAACCTGATCGATGACAGCAGGCAATTCTTCAAGGCAGAAGTCGGTCTTGGCGTGCGCGAGACACCGTTCGACAGTTCCTTCTGCGCCAAGGCGATCCTGGAAGACGATTTCCTGATGATACCGGATGCAAGCCAGGACAGCCGGTTCAATCGCAATCCGCTGGTCACCGGCGAACCGCATCTGCGGTTTTATGCGGGAGCCGTCCTGAAAACCGCTGATAATCTACCGATCGGCACGGTCTGCGTGCTGGGTTTCGAACCCAAGCAACTGAACGAACTTCAGCAGGACACGTTGAAGCTTCTCGCCCGACAGGTGATGGTGCAGCTGGAATTACGCAAGGCGCTGAAGGAAAAAGCGCGTGAGGCGGAGGTACAGCGCCGATTGAGCGAGCGCAGGCTGGCGCGCGTCACGGCCATGGAACAACAGGACGAGCGTTCGCGAAGCGCCCAGGCGGCCGGCCGGGTCGGCACGTTCGAATTGGACATCGCCACCAATACCATGACGGTTTCCAGCGAATTCTGTCGGGTCTTCGGCATTCCCGTGCAGACGTCCTATCCGGCTTCGGCGATTGAGGATCTGGTGCATGAGGACGATCGTGGCCTGCGCTCAAACCCGGTCACACGGCGAGAAGGGTCAGCCAGCCCTGACGTGGATTATCGGATCATCCGCGCCGACGATGATGAATTGCGTTGGATTTCGCGGCGGGCGCGCTTCGTTCACAACGAGGCAGGCGAGATCACCCGCATGGTCGGCGTGGTCTTCGACACCACCGATGCCAAGCTGAAAGAAGCGAAAAAGGCCGCATTGTTAAAGCTGGGAGACGAACTTCGCGCCGCCAGCACCGTGGAAGAGATCACCCGAAGCGCCGCCGCCATCCTGTCGGACGGCCTCGGTGTTGCCCGCGCGGGCTACGCCGTGGTGGACAGGACGGACAATAGCTTTGCCGTCGCCTTCGACTGGACATCCCATGGCACGGTCTCGCTGGCAGGGCGCCATTCTCTCCAAAGGTTTTCAGAAACGATTGAGCACCTGTGCAAGGGAGAGACATTGTCGATCACCAACGTCGCCTCAAGCAAACGGCTGATCACAGAAAAGGACGCCTATGCCTCCATCGGGGTTTCGTCGCTGATCAAGGTCCCGATCCTCAAAGGTGGAAACCTGGTCGGCATTCTCTTTGCCCATGACGACAAACCCCGTACATGGAGCCAGGACGAACTGGACTTTACACGCGGTATTGCCGACCGAACCTATGCAGCCCTTGCCAAAGTTCAGGCCGAGGAAGAACAGGAACTTCTCAACCACGAACTGAGCCACCGGCTGAAAAATACGCTGGCCATGGTACAGGCCATTGCCGGGCAGACATTGAAGGACGTTACCGAAAAGGAAGCCGTCAACGCTTTCCTGGCCCGTCTACATGCCCTCGGCGCCGCCCATGACGTTCTTCTGCGGCAAAACTGGTCGGCGGCGAAAATGCGCGATGTGATCGAGAAGGTGCTGGCATTGCATGCCGATGGCGACCGAATTTACGTAGACGGTCCCGATCTGGCGCTTGGCCCGAAGGCCGGTCTGTCGCTATCTCTGCTGCTGCACGAACTGGCAACCAACGCCCTCAAATATGGTGCGCTTTCCAATAATAGCGGTCGTGTCTCCATCAAATGGTGGATCGCCGACAACGACGCCATTCCGACCCTGTCGATGACATGGACGGAAAGCGGCGGGCCGACCGTGAGCGAACCGACCCGCAAGGGCTTCGGCTCCCGCCTGATCCGCATGGGACTGGCTGGAACAGGCAATGCCCACAAGGACTATCGACCCTCCGGCCTGACGGCAACCTTCCATGCGCCGCTCACCACAATCCAGGAAACCGGAAACTAAATTTATCGGGTTCAGATTGAGCCTACGGTATTGGACATAGGCGTTTTCAGGCATTGCTTACCCAATCCTGATATCAGCCATGCGGTTCGCCGGGATCATTGGCGCGGATATCGGCCAAGGCCTTGAGAGCGGATGTATTACCGATATCCGATAGCGTTTCGAAAATCTGGCGCGCCTCACCGACATAACCGAGCTTCTGATAGGCATAGCCCCGCAGCAAAAGCAGATCCTGTGGTTCCGCCATCAGGCGTGCGCGCTGGTCGAGCGCAACCAGCGCCTCACGGGCACGACCAAGCTGGAACGCGCCCACAGCCCGGTCGGCCAGGATCGCCAATTGCAGCTCACGCGCCCGCTCCTTGCCAAGCGGCACGGACGCGGCGGCGGCGGCGGCTTTATCGGTCAATTTCAACCGCAGCAGCGCCAGGCTCTTGCCATAGGCGGCATCCTGTCGAAGCGTCAGGTCGCCGCCACTGAATGCCCGGTCGAACGCCTCGACCGCCTCCATCGGACGCTTAAGATCCATCAGACACCAGCCGCGCATCAAAGCTTCCGGCGGCGACAATTGCCCGGCAGGAAGGGTCGAAGAGCAGCCAGACCGCCTGGCCGCTGCTGCCCCGGTATTTTGCTGCAAGGCAACCATGGTCGGCCTTGAGCGCGTCCGGCTGACAGCCTCGGACGTGGAACTTCCCGTTTCGGCAACAGCCGGGCGATCGGGAGACCGCACGGCTTGTTTTTCCGCAAGCCGGTCTCGGGATGGCCTGATTTCGCCGACTGCGGCGATCCGGTCGGACTGGCCGGCCCATTTCGCCTTGATCTGCGCTACGCCGGTCTTGTCGCCCAGAGTGTCGAGCGACAGGGCCAGCCCGTAGGCCGCGGGTTCATAGGTGGCATCCCAGGACAAAACCAGCCGAAACCAGTCCGCCGCCGTCGACATCTGTTGCAGCGCTCTCGCATACCAGCCGAACTGCTCGGCTGCCGCTGAATTGCGGGCTGCAATGACCACCGGCGCCATGCGGGACAGCACGCCATTGTCGATGACCTTTGGCGGCTCCTGCGACAGCAATGCGGCAACCGCCGAGAGATAGACAGCCCGCGCCTGCTGATCGGCGCCGTAAAAGCGGAACATGGTATTTTCCGCCTCGCCCGGTGTGCCAAGCGCCACCTGCGTCAAGGCCAATCCCTGGGCGGCAGAGGCAATCGGCTCTTTTGCGTAGGAACGGTTAAACCATTCCTTCGCAGTGGCCATATCGTTGCGGCGGTAATGATACCAGCCGAGCAGCAGGGCATCGCTGGCCTTGCCTTCGCGTTCGGCAACCTTTTCCAACCGCTCCAACTCAACGCCCTGCACGGCAATCCCGGCATCCTGCCCGGCGCGCGCCACGATCTGGCGGGCAATATCGTCACGAATGCCGTCAAATTCCGGATGTCCGTCAGCACTGGGCTGTTCCAGCTTCAGGAGGTCTTCGAGCAGAGCGGGCTGCAACAGAGTGCTTGCCTTCTGCATGGATGCCAGCCGCAATTGTGGGGTCCGGCAGGTTTTCAGCACATAGGCATAGACATCGCGGGCGCGTTCCGGCTTGCTTGTCCTGGCGAAAGCCTCGGCAACACGCCACAAAACATCGACCTCCGTACAGGTCAGCAGTTCCGGCGCGCCCGAGGCCAGTGAAATAACACTGTCGTAACGCTTATCATCGGATGCCTTGACCAGGCTTTGGCGGGCCTCGGCAAGCCTCAGGCTTCCCTGCAACTCCTCCGGTGGCATCCAACCGGGTTCACTTTGCTGGCGCCCGGCAATGGCTTTGCGCACTTCCTCATAGCGACCGTCGGCATAGGCCTGCCAGAGAGACTGGACGAAACTATCCACCCCGGTTGTGATGGACATCGGATTTTCCGGCGGCTGCCAGCCGGGATAAAGCATGCGCAGGCGAGAAATCTCAGCCTGCAACCGAACCGTATCACCACGGGCCGCAAAATAACGCAACGCGCTTTCATCAACCGATGGGCGGCTGGTTTCTCCAGACCCTCCACCCTCGTTGGGCTTTACCGGTGCGGCAGACTGTTCCCCGGCAACAGGGACAAGCGGCGAGTTGGCGCGGGTGGGAGCTGACTGGTCGGGCGCGGGCGCCTCTGCCAGCAATTGCACGGGCATGGTCCGCGGCGCGGGCAGACGCTCGGACTTTCCAGCCTGCACCTGCTCGCCAGCCACCTCGTCCTCACGGCCATCCTGGCCAGAGACCTGCGAATTTTTCGAAACAGTCGCAAGATCCTCATGGCCCGGAAAAACCCCCACGGCACCCACGGCTCCGGCCGCAATCGCTATAAGCGCTATGAGTGATGTACGCATGAGAACTCCGTCCGCATTATCGGCCGAAATGCAAAGCCAATAAGATCTGACTTTTAACCGTTAGGGTAAAGAAATGGTTTATTTTGATCGAATCGGCAGGGAAGTCTTACACTTTGAAAGGTTTTAAATTTCGTCAATGCAGTTTCTGGCGTAAGACGAGTCCATGATTCTAGACCGACCGATTCTAGCGGGACTGTTGCGGGGCACACTCTGCTCACCCGCTTTTGTTCTTGTGGCCCTTTTGTCCGCCTGTGCCGGCAATCCGGTGCGGCTGAACGACGAAACGCGGGCGCTCTCCGCCGACCAGGCCATGCTTTTACCTCCACCGGGCGAGTTCTCCATCGTCGGCGTCACGCAAAAGCGCTTCAGCAATGCGGTGCAGCAGGAAATTGCCCTGTCGACCAATTCGACGGTTCCGGGACAAAATGTCGTGCAGGTGCGGTTTTACGGAACGGAAAATCCCAATCGCTACGGCGACAACGCCCTCTCCTCGGCCTCATTGACCGATGCCCGGATCAATTCGGAAATGCGCGGCACCCTGCCGGGCCTCGCCATGACCCGAGCGCCTTACGTCGTGCAGAATGATTTTGGACCTTTCGGCTATGCGGTGGGCCGCTCCAGCGGCAACGATCTCTGCCTTTATGCCTGGCAGCAATTGCGCGCCCGGCAAGGCCAGCGTGGTCCCTTTGTCGATGGCGGAACTGTTCAGATCCGCATGCGCCTTTGCGACAGGCTGGCAAGCGAACAGCAGCTTCTATCGCTGATGTATGGCTTTACCCTTGCCGGCACCGTCGATAGCCCCGGCTGGAACCCTTACGGTGGCCCGCCGCCGCTCGACGCGCGCCTGGGCGGTAGCAGCGCGCCGATTTATCCTCCGGCAACGCCCATTCTGCCGGTCCCTTCGGCCCCAGTAGCCACTCAGCCTCAATATCCGACCGAGCGCCGAGCCCCGCGTCCGGCCCAGACAAATGCGGCGATATCACAGTCTGCCTCTCCTGGTTCGGTGACATCCAATCCTCGACCATTGCCGGCAGGTGCGCAAGGCACGATCGTTCCGTCACCCAGCCAGATCGGTGGCGCCCATGCAGCGGTACCTTCGCCAGCCAGATCGGGCGCGACAAGCCCGTCGCCGTCCTCACAGACCACAAGAGCGGGTTCTGTCGTACCATCGCCCGCCTGCATTGGCGCAACTTCGGCCCAATCTGGGGCGACCCAAGCTGGACAATGCCCATGAGATGGATGGCACCCATGAGCTTGGTGGCCACAGGCAAAAAATCCGCTGCATCGCTTTGGCCGCAACGCGTCCCCCATGACCGGGATTTCGAGGATTAGACAATGGTGTTTTTGGTCCGCTTCCTGCTCTGGCTGATCTGCGCGGCGGCGATGCTGGCCCTGACATTTCTGCCCATCGACACCCGAACGCAGCTGGTGACGACATTCATCATTCTCATCATCGTTTCGGTGATGAGAATGATGCGGATCGAAGGACACGGCCGCATTGTTTTTCTGTCGCTCTCGACAGCCATTGTGCTGCGCTATGTCTATTGGCGCACCAGCAGTACCTTGCCGCCGGTCAACCAGCTTGAAAATTTCATCCCCGGCCTGCTTGTCTATCTGGCCGAGATGTACAGCGTCCTGATGCTGTTTCTCAGCCTGTTCGTGGTGTCCATGCCGCTACCGCCGCGCAAGCCTTTTCGCACGCTTGCCGCTGAAGAACTGCCAATCGTCGATATCTTCGTACCAAGCTATAACGAAGACGAAGCCTTGCTGGCCAATACGCTGGCTGCGGCCCGCAATCTCGATTATCCGACTGAAAAATTCACCGTTTGGCTGCTGGATGACGGCTCCACAGAGCAGAAGCGTCAATCCACCGACCTGCTGGCAGCAAAATTCGCCGAGCAGCGTTATCATGCGCTTCAGGCGCTCTGTAGCCAGCTTGGCGTGCGCTATCTGACACGCGAGCGCAACGAGCATGCAAAGGCTGGCAATCTCAACAATGGCCTCGACCATTCCAGCGGAGAACTGATCGCCGTTTTCGACGCCGACCACGCTCCGGCCCGCAGCTTTCTGAAGGAAACCGTCGGCTATTTCGGGGATGACCCCCGTCTTTTCCTGGTCCAGACGCCGCATTTCTTCATCAACCCGGACCCGGTCGAGCGGAACCTCAACACGTTCAACAAGATGCCGAGCGAGAACGAAATGTTCTACGGCATCATCCAGCGCGGTCTCGACAAATGGAACGCCGCATTTTTCTGCGGATCGGCAGCCGTGCTGCGCCGAGAAGCGCTGCTTGAAACCAAGGGTTTCAGCGGCCTTTCCATCACCGAGGATTGCGAAACGGCGCTTGAACTGCACTCGCGCGGCTGGAACAGTGTTTTTGTCGATATGCCACTGATCGCCGGGCTGCAACCGGCCACCTTTGCCAGCTTTATCGGCCAGCGCAGCCGCTGGGCTCAGGGCATGATGCAGATCATGCGGTTCCGTTTTCCGCCACTCAAGCGCGGCCTGACCCTGCCGCAGCGGCTCTGCTACATGTCATCAACGATGTTCTGGCTGTTTCCCTTTCCCCGGGCAATCTTCCTGATGGCGCCGCTGTTCTACCTGTTTTTCGATCTACAGATTTTCATGGGCTCGGGTGGCGAGTTCATGGCCTATACCCTGTCATACATGCTCGTGAACCTGATGGTTCAGAACTACCTCTATGGTTCCTTCCGCTGGCCGTGGATTTCGGAGCTTTACGAATATGTGCAATCGATCCATCTGCTACCGGCGATCCTCTCGGTAATGTGGGACCCACGGCGACCGACCTTCAAGGTCACCGCCAAGGATGAAAGCGTAACGGAAAGCCGTCTGTCGGAAATCAGCCGGCCGTTTTTCCTGATTTTCTTCATCCTACTGCTTGCTTTCGCAGTGACGGTCTACAGGCTCTACAGCGATCCCTACAGGTTTGACGTGACACTGGTGGTCGGTGGCTGGAACCTGGTCAATCTGATCATGGCCGGATGCGCCCTGGGCGTCGTCTCGGAGCGGGGTGAGCGGCAGTCGTCACGTCGTGTGCAGGTCAGCCGGCGCTGCGAGTTTTCCGTGGGTGGAAAAACCTATCCGGCAATGATCGATGATGTGTCGGTCAATGGTGCAAGCCTGCAAATTTTCACTCGCGACCGCGAAATCTTCAAGCGGGACATCTTGGGCGCGGTGACCTTTCAACCGCATGGCACGACGGGATGGGCCGAACTGCCTGTCAATATCCGCCATTTCCAGTTCAATGGCGATATCGTCTCAATCGGCTGCCGCTATCTCCCGGAAACCGTGCGCCACCATGAATTCATCGCCGATCTGATCTTTGCAAATGCCCAGCAGTGGAGCCTGTTTCAACAGTCGCGACGCCACAATCCTGGCCTTTTGGGTGGAGCCTGGATGTTCCTGCGCCTGTCCCTGACGCAGACACTGCGTGGCCTGCATTATCTGCTCCTGCTGCTTTCTTCGAAAGCCAAAAACGACGCGAAGCAGGAGGGCGAACAGTGAAAACAGCTTTTGCCCTGATTTTGATGCTTTTGGCCAGCGCTGGGTCAGCACTTGCCCAGATGGCGCCTTTCGACATGAGCCCCGAAAGCAATACAATGCCGGGCGCGCCGATACCCGGCCTGCCCGCGACCAAGGCGCCTGTCCCCGTCCCGACTACGCCGATCCCCGGCATTCCCCTGTCCAACCGCCCGGCACAACAGCAAAGCGAGAGCCTGTCACGCCGTTACCTGCTGACGACGCCGGCTCTCAAGCTGCAAGGCGAACTGGCCCGGCAGGCGATGTCGATTTACCTGACACCGGAACAAGCCTCAGCCGATGCAACGCTGGTGCTGAGCTATAGCAACGCATTGGTCGTTGCCCCGGAAGCCTCTAACCTTCTTATCACCATCAATGACACACCGGTTCTAAACCTGCCGATCAGAGGCGGCCAGTCTGCGCAGCAAAACACGATTTCCGTGCCGCGAGGCGCTCTTGTTCCAGGCTTAAACCGGATCAGTTTTGCCGCAGAGCAGCGGCACCGCACCGACTGCACCATCCAATCCACCTATGAATTGTGGACGCAGCTCGATGCGGCAAAAACCTATCTGACATTTGCGGACCCTAACGCCAACGGCATGAAACGTCTCGACGATGTGCGCGCACTTGGTGTCGATGAAAAAGGCCGCAGCCATTTCACAATCGTTTCTCCGGATTTCGAACAGCCATCCGCAACCCCCGCATTGCTCCAGTTGGCCCAAGGGCTGTCGCTGCTGAGCGGTGTGGCCAACGGCTCCTTCAGCTTCACGAAAACCATGCCCGCACGACCGGCCCCCGGAGAGCTTGTGGTCGTGGCGGCCACCACATCGCAAATGGCGGGCCTGATCGGCATCAATAATGCCGTAAACGCTGATACCAGAAAGCTGAACGGCACGATGGCTGGCTTCATGGCGCTTCCGGGCCGGCCAGGCGTGTCGGTCCTCGCCTTCAGCGGCCCGGATTGGCGCGACATCAAAGCGATTGCTGATAACTTTGTTCAGTTCGCGCAAGACGGCGAGCGGCGGATGTTGAAAACCTCGGCCTGGCGCGGCGTCGATACACCTATTCTGGACAAGGCCGGGGCGCTGTCCTTTGCCGCGCTCGGTCTTCCCGACCAGGAGTTTTCAGGTCGCCGCTTTTTCACGGATTTCACGGTGGGCATGCCAGCCGATTTCTATGCCAACCATTATGGGACCGCGACCATATTGCTGGACGCCGCCTATTCGAGCAAGGTCTTGCCGGGTAGCCAGATCGTGGTATCGGTCAATGGTCATCTGGCGACCACCGTTCCGATCACGTCCAAGGGAGGCGCGGTTCTCCGGCACTATCCGATCCGCGTTACCCTGCGGCATTTTCATCCGGGCGTGAATGTCATCGGGCTGGAAGCCGTGATGATGACCCAGGAGGACAGCGTCTGCGCACCTGGTGAGACAGCAGACAAAACGGCGCGGTTTGCCTTGTTCGGCTCTTCGCAATTCGTCATGCCGCCGATCGCGCATCTGACCCAGGCCCCCGACCTCGCCGCAACAGCGGCTCTCGGCTTTCCGTTTGCGGCGGCAAAGACCCCGACAATGGTTGTTCTCGGCCGGAATGACGATGTGACGCTGGCCGCAGCCGCAACCGTGCTCGGCAAATTTGCCGCATCGGCCCGCCAAACCCTTGCTCTCGAAATGGCGTCATCGCCCCCGCGTTTTGCCGGTCGCAATGCGATTTTCATCGGAGCGGCACCGGACCTTCCACCCCAGGCACTTGCCAATGTGCAGCTGAACACCAAGGGCGCCGGAGATGGCGATCTTAGCACTGACGTAAAGCTCAAATCCTGGCGCGACAAAATTGATTCCGGCACGGTGATGGAATTTTTTTCCAGCGTCGACACCTGGATGAAAGAAACCTTCGATCTCAACCTGGCGACCGTCAGTCTTTGGCCGAGCGCCGAGTCCGCCTATACGCTGCCGCAGGCATCCAGTGCATTTCTGTCTCAATCCGTCGATGCCGACGGTGCCATCCTGACGACATTCAGCGCCCCTGATCTTGCATTATTACAAACCGGCGCCATTGATATCGCCGATCTTCGCAATTGGACCGCGATCTCTGGCCGTGTCAGCGTTTATGATGCCAGGAAACAGGAGATCGTCGTCAATGAGCCAAGCAACGTCAGCCTGTTGTCGATGCAGCCCTTGAGCATCAGCAATATGCGACTGGTCGCGGCAAACTGGCTCTCAGGCAATTTTGTGATCTATGCAGGCGGGCTCGTCCTGTGCGCGATCCTGCTTGGACTTGCCACCAATGCGTTGATGGCGCTGCTGGGGCGCGGCCATGGGCCAGACAGACATTAATCATTTACGCGATTGGTTGCAAAAGCCATTGCCACAGCAACGCTTGATTTAACCAACAGAACTGTCACTTTAAATCCACTTCGACTTGAGGAAACCGAGCAGAATCGGTGAGGATCACGCAATATCCTTGACCATGTCGGCCTGACAGTTCAATAACATGACCGATCTGTAACTTTGCCGCTGCGGTTTAACAGAGGGCATTTCTGGACGGATGGTTTTGTATCGAGTGATAAATCCTAGAGGTGCGATCGCGGCGGGCTGCCTGTCATCCCTGCTGTTTTCTGCCTGTAGCAGCCATGCCGCCGACGCGAGTGCCGATAATGCGGACAGTCGCTGGACGGTCACGCTCGGAGGGGCTGTCGAACTGGCGCCCAGCTATCCCGGTTCCAAGCAATATACGTTCGGGGTCATTCCCTCCTTCGATATCCGCCGGTTTGGAGAGCCTGAGGAAAATTCAGCGCCTGACGATAATCTGGATTATACGGTGTTCAGTGGGCATGGGTTTGAAGTGGGGCCGGTCGTTGGCTTTCGTGACAGCCGCTCCTCCAAATCGACCAATCTCGACGGGCTGAAAAACGTCGAATTCGATATTGATGCGGGTGTCTTCGTCCAATACTGGATCAAGCCGGATGTCTGGCGCGTCCGCTCGGAAATCCGTCAGGCGCTGTCAAATGGCAGTGGATTGGTCGTCGATATCGGCTCGGACTGGTTTCAACCGCTTTCCGAAAAATGGCTGCTGTCCGCAGGACCGAGGGCCACCTTTGGCGACACCTCCTACATGAACAAATATTTCGGCGTCTCCACAGCCGAGGCCAGCCGCAATGGCCGGATCAATGCTTTCGATGCGAGCGCCGGGATCAAATCCGTCGGCTTTACCGTCTCGGCCACCTATACGATATCGCCCGACATGTCGGTGCAACTCTATGATCGCTTCGAGCGGCTGGTGGGCGATGCCGCCGATTCTCCTGTTTCCTCTGAGCTCGGGACGAAAAACCAGAACGTCGTTGGAATTGCCTTCAATAAATCCTTCGATATTTCATTCTGAACGCGGCCTCAGGCCCCAGACTTTGACGCCGTCGCAATGCACCAGGCGCCAGCCAGGATTGTCGCCGTGCCAATCAGCGTCAAAAGCCTGACCGGCTCGTCAAACATGAACCAGGCCATTGCCATGATCAGCACATAGCTGACAGCGGATAATGGAAATGCCTTGCTGAGCGGCAGATCGGCCAGCACCGACATCCAGACGATAAAACAGACGATTTCCGCCACAACGGCAGCAAGAAACCAGTGTGACAGGAAGACATGTTCGAAAAACGCCGATCCGTGCGCGGTATCGGCCTGATCGGCACCAAGTTTCAAAAACATCTGCTGGGCCGTATTGAGTACCGGCACGGCCAGCCATGACAGGCGAAGCAGTTTCATGCGTCGCCCTCGCTCGGTTGAACTGCGCTCGCTTCATCTGCGGCGAAATAGGGCGCAACCATGCGCAACAGACGCTGAACGACAGGATTACGATGACGGAAATACATTTCATTCGGCGTTAGCCTACTGCCCAGCCGCACCTTGTTGCTATAATAGGCCTGACCACTCTGATAGCGCGTCAAGCCGTTCTTTAGGCAATAGCCGATATTCTCGAACCAGCTGAGATAATAGAGATTGTAGGGACGCCCCGCCTTTTCATCCATGCAGAAAAACTTGTCGATCAGGGTGTGATCGTTATGAACCATCAGGTTGGCCGCCAGCAATTCGTCCCCGACAAAATACAGGGTGCAGAAAGACCGGCCGGGCATAGTCTTCAAAATGCCTTCGAAATAGGCCGGTGTCAGCTCCTCGAACTGCCATTCGCTCCGGGTCCGCGTCTCGTTATAAAGCTGCATGATCCGTGGCAGATGGTCACCGAATTGCGTGTGGTATTCGACCCTGACCTTTTCGCGCGCCCGCAATTTGCGCCGCATGTCCTTGCGCGTCGACGATGAGAGACGGGCAAAATAGCTGTCCATATCGTTGAAATCAATGGCAAGCCAGGCGGTCGGCATGCCGCCCAACGGCGCATAGCCATGGTCCTTGATAATGCGGTCAATCCCGGCCTCCACCGGCTGCGGAATATCCTTCAGTGCGCCCAGCACGCATTTGCGTGTCTTGGCGTAATCCTCAAAACTGCTCAACAGCGCCTGAAACAGACCCTCTCGGCGATCAGGCCTGACCGAGGGGTGAAAACCGAGATTGCCGGTCTCCGTGCAAGGCGAGCCCAGGCAGGCCAGTGGCAAGGTCAGGAATCTTGGGAAGATACGGCGCAACCTAGCGATCGCGTCACGGACGCCGCCCGCCTCAAGCGTGGTGTCCAAGGCATAGCGTGTGATGAAGGCTGGCATGGCCGCAACAAGGTAGCCGCCTTCATAGACCGTGGCGTAGCACCATTCAAAGCCTGATATCCCCGCGGTTTCCACGGTCAGCAGATAGTCGTAGGCCTCAGGTTCGCCGGGAAAACAATGGTCCCACTCATCACGATCAATATCGGCAATGGAGGTTGCAATGCGAGTATCAAAACCGCGAACCACATCAAGCATGACGCGATTGTGCATGACATCGTCTGGGGCCGCAGATTTCACCGCTATATTTTCGGACATGTTATGCTCGGTCCGGTACATAATGAGCCTCGAAAAAATCCGCAGTCAGATCAGCAACGTGCCGATGCTGGCGGTCCATATGGATCATGTGATAGCTGTCCCGTAGCCAATGCAGTTCGCGCGGCCCGCCGAGATGGGACGAGATATATTGCGCATGGCTTGGGCTGCTGACATCGTCCTCAAGCGAGTGAACGATCAGCGTCGGCGTCTGCATCAAAGGCAGCCGGGCTTTCAACACGCGCCCGAGCTTGTCCATTTCCACCAATCCCTTGCCGGGGAAGCTCTCCAGCATGCCGTCGCCATTCATGGCGGCAATCTTGTTGCGCAGCCGGTCGTCCTTAATGCCGAGCGAACGGGTTTCGTGAAACCTCAGCCGGTCCAGGAACGGAATCTTCGCCAGCCAGCGGATATTGCGGGCCATGAAATTGTAATGGCGGGGAATGTCCCAGCCATCGTAATGGAAACAGGGCGAGTAGATGGCCGCCGCCCGCAGCGTCAAAGGCTGACGATCCGCCGCCATCAGCGCCAGCTTTCCACCGGCGCAAATGCCAGCGGCAAAGGCTGCATCGACCCGTGAGGCCAGAACCTGACCGGCCTCCTCAACGCTCTCAAGCCAATCCTGCCAGCGCGTCTTGCGCAAGGCTGCTTCGTCCGTTCCATGGCCTGCCAGCAGCGGGGCATAAACCGAATATCCGCGCCGGTGCAATTGTCGGGCGACCAGCCGCATCTCCGCAGGCGCCCCGGTCAACCCGTGGACAAGGAGGATGCCGCTGCCATTGCTGCCTTCCTGAAAAAACGAGAGCGCATCGGTGCTCATCGCACGCCCTCGCCTGGCATGGTCTCTTTGGCCAGGTTCTCCTTGGCAATGAAGCCGAGCGCGTGGCAGGTGCTGATGACGTGTGTGCCAGCTTTTTCCTGCTCATCCTTGATCCGGTCATGCAGCAGCGGCAATTGCGTCCAATGGGTTTTGGGCCGGTAATGATGTTCGGCATGATAGCCGTTGCCGAACCACAGCCAGTTGTAGAAGCTCTTGTAACTGCTGACACCCCAGGCAATAGGCTCGTCCGGATCACCATGCAGATGCTCGTAGTAACCATTGAGGGAAGACAGGCAATTGCCGAGATAATAGAAGGGAACGAGAAACAGTGTCGCCTTCCAGTCATAGGCCAGGGCCGCCAGCGCGACGACAATGAAGGCGATCAGTTCGATCCGCCCCCACTTGGCTTCAAATGGCCGCTTGGCAGCGATAGCCCGATGGATTTCGCCCAGATCGTCACGAAAGAAACTGAGAAACGTGTAGGAAAACACGTTTTCCGGCTCGCCATTCTTGCCATGCTTGTAGATCGACAGCAGATCGACGGTCTTGCCGCTCTCATCCGGCCGGTCGCTATTGCCGGAATGATGGCGCATATGGACCCAGTGATAATAGGTCTGGGAAAAGCCAATGGTGATCGATTCCAGCAGGCTGAAGGCATAATTCATCCAGCGCGGCTTGAAATAGGGCGTGTGAATGAAATTGTGGGAAATGCTGTTGATGTTCCAGGAAATCGACAGCGCATAAATGCAGGCAAGGATGAAAGAGAGCCAGAGTGGCCGGCTCTCGAACCCGGCAATCAGATAGATATTGAAGGCCAGATGCAGCAATGCTGCGGCGACAGACACACTATCCCATTTCGAATAGGCAAAGAGTTTCATAGTCCTGTTGCTCCGACACAGACCACACCGGCAGTCACAAGCGCGACCCCGACGGCATGGCGAAGGTTGATGGATTCCTTGAAGATCACCGCACCGGCAATCGTGATGGTGGCATAGCTCATCGCCATGATCGGAAAGGCGATGGACAGCGAAACACTGGCCAGCACCCGGCTCCAGGCCAGCAGTTCGATCAGCCAAAAGCAGATCCCGGCCCAGACGACGGGCCGCAGGACCATCTGTCTGGCATCGCCCGCGCCCGCCCCTTTTTTGAAGCAGATCTCACGGCCTGTCTCCGTCAGGATGCAGAACAAGATCAGCGCCAACATCGACAGATCAAGCCCTTGTTTCATCGCATCTGCTCCCCGAACACATCCAGCAGCGCGAGATTGGCGGAGCTGTTAATGGTGCAGATCTGCGGACTGGGACATGTATGGCGGGGTTGATCAATCAGGATCTCGCCCTTTTTCAGCAATCGGGTCCAGAGAGTGCCGCTATAATCTGGACGGGAATAATCCCCCGTCACATCGGCACCGATAATCCGATAGCGCTCACCAATCGCGCTGATGATCGACAGGACATAGGGCATCTGCATTTGCCCCTGGTCCCAATTGGTCACCGCATCGCCCTGAACCAGAACATCCTTGTCCAGAGTGATGTAGACGCAGTCGGTCTGAATACTGGCCAGCAACCGGTCGATAAAATTCATTTCGCCGATCTCGGCGATGGTTTGCCAATAGAGGTCGCGGGCATGCTGCCTGTAGGATTGGCCGGAACCGTAACTGGCCTTCACCCGGCTAGGCGGATGTGCGTACGGGTAAAGCTCCAGCCGACCGCTGGTCAGCAGGTCAAGATTTGCACCCTTACGCTCCGGCGTCTCCAGATCATTGCTACAGACGCCGATGGTGATGACTTTATCGACCTGCGGATTGGCAAGGGTGCGGTTTACCCAGGAACCGCAATGCATACCGCCATCGAAATGCACCCAGTCCGGATGATTGTCGATATGAATGACCGTCACGCGCTCGCTGTGGCTTTCCAGGGCCTGATCGATCAGCAGCGATGTGACATGGTGAAAATCGCCCGACCCCATGAAACAGAGGCGCGGTTCGCCAGAACCCTGCCGTCCCGCTTGGCTGATCTTGCGCCACAGCGTGTCGAGCGCGGCTTGCCGCCCCCAGAGACGCACAGCCCTGCCGCTTTGCTGTTCGTTGAGTTCATGCGCGCCTGCCATTTTGCAGGTGCGCATGAACTCAGGCTGCAACTCCAGCGCGTCATCGAGGTGAAGAAGCAGGAGTTGCACGGCTCTATCTCCGTGCAGCGCGGGTCAGCAGCTGATCGAGCAGGGTGAGGGCCAGATCGATTTCGCTGTTGCTGATCATCAGGTTGGGAGCCAGCGTGATGACGTTCTTATGGTAGCCGCCGACATCGAGCACCAGACCATAGGTCTTGCCATCAACAACCATATCGCCCTTCATGCCCTCGTCCGACATCCAGTCAAGCGTTGCCTTGTCGGGGGTAAACCCGTCTTCCTTGCAGATTTCCATGCGGAGCGCGAGGCCGAGACCATCGACATCTCCGACGATGGCATGACGCTTTTCGAGAACCTTCAGGCCATCGAGGAAGCGGGCGCCTTTTTCCATGACGCTGGCGCCAAAATCACCCTCGCCGACCATTTTCATGGTTTCGAGTGCAACGGCGGTGCCCATCGGATTGCTGGCGAAGGTCGAATGGGTCGAGCCGGGCGGGAAAATCGTCGGATTGATCATTTCCTCGCGCGCCCAGATGCCGGACAGCGGATTGAGACCATTGGTAATGGCCTTGCCGAATACCAGAACATCAGGCGACACGCCGAAATGCTCGATCGACCAAAGCTTGCCGGTGCGGTAGACGCCCATCTGGATTTCATCGACGACCAACAGGATGCCGTGGTCATCAAGCACTTTCTTCAAACCGGTGAAGAAATTCATAGGCGGAATGACATAGCCGCCGGTGCCCTGGATCGGCTCGACATAGAAAGCGGCATATTCGGATTTACCAGCCTTGGGATCCCAGACACCGTTATATTCGCTTTCAAACAGGCGGGCGAATTTCTGTACGCAGACCTCACCATATTCCTCCTTCGACATGCCTTTCGGGCCGCGGAAGTGATAGGGAAACTCGATGAACTGAGCGCGGTCGCTGAAATGGCCGTAGCGGCGGCGGTAGCGATAGCTTGAGGTAATCGCGCTCGCGCCGAGCGTGCGGCCATGATAGCCGCCCTCAAAGGCGAACATCAGGCTTTTGCCACCGGTGAAATTGCGCACCAGCTTTAGCGAATCCTCGACAGCCTGCGAGCCGCCGACATTGAAATGGACGCGGCCTTTATGGCCGAATTTCTGTTCCGCATCGCGGGCAATCAGCGCGGCAAGCTCGACTTTTTCCCGGTGTAGATATTGGGACGCGACCTGCGGAAGCTGGTCGAGCTGACGATGGGCCGCATTGTTCAGCCGCTCGTTGCGATAGCCGAAATTGACGGCGGAATACCACATTTGCAGGTCGAGAAACGGCGTCTGGCTGGCATCGTAGACAAACGAGCCTTCACAACCTTCGAAGAATTTCGGCTTATCCGTATAATGGACGGTATCGCCATGAGAACAATAGAGGTTCTCGAGTTCTCTCAACTCGTCTTCTGAAGGCGAGACGACGGGCGGTTCGGCAATCTTGAACGTTGCACGCATATGCTTGTTTTCCCTAAGCTATTTTTGATGCAGGAACAGTGGTCACAGCAGCACCAGCCCCAATCGCCAGGGACTTGGTCTTCAAGGTCTTGAGTGCGGCTGTGATATCGGTGAAATCGCGGTAAGCGATGAAGGGGATCCGGTTTTCCTGGCAATGGACCGCCAGTTTGGATTTGGCGAAGATCAGCTTGGCGGCATGGCTGGAGACGCAGAAATCCGAGCGGCCATCGCCGATATAAATGTGATCCGCATCGCCGGAGCGGATGACATTGCATTTGCAGACACCCGATCCGGTGACGCAGTTTTGGCTGGCAAAGGGGTGGTCGAGGTCGAAAACCGTCGGGTTACCGCAGGAGGGCTCCAGCATGCGGTTGGCAACCACTTCGATATCGGTGATGCCGTGATGGCTAAGAACACGGCGAATGAAATAATCGACACCGTCGCTGACGATGGTCAGGCGGATATGGTTCTGGAGGCAGAACCGACGAAATTCAGGAAAGCCAGCGTCGATTTCGACCTCACCGAGAAACCGGTCGATCTCATGCCGATAGGCCTGAAGCAGACGGATCTGAGCCCGCATGCATTCAGCGGAGTTGATTTCTCCCGCTTCCCATTGTTGTTCGATATCGGTCCATTCAGGCAGGGCGAACCGCTCCAGGACGAGGTCAGTGACGTCCTGTTTCGATATCGTGCCGTCAAAATCGCAGAAAGCTTGCATGGTGGTTCCTTCAATCTGTGAAGGAACCCTAGAACCGCGAACTGAAAGCTGGATTAGACGAAAATGAAGTGAAACTTAAATGTCGATTTTTTTGCCAACCAGCCTTGGGGTGTCTTCGTTCACTTAAAAATTATGCTTTATAATCATTTATTTGCATCCTATGACTGCAACCCGCCGATCAAGCCGCAGTGAGCGTCCCCGCTGGCACCAGCAGGTCGATGCGCAAGCCATAGCCCCAGTCCGGCACACCCAGTTCGATATCAACCGAAAGGCGGCCCGCAATTGCCGCAGCAATGGCAAGACCAAGCCCGGTGCCCTCACGCTCTGTTGTTGGCAACCGGTAGAATTGCTGGAAAACCTTGTCACGATGCTGCACGGGAATGCCCGGGCCGCTGTCATTGACTGAAACACACCAGCAGGCCGCTTTCGAGGTAATCGTAACCTGGATTGCGCCAGCATCCGGGGAATATTTGATGGCATTGTCAACGATATTGTCGATCATCATTCGCAACAAGCTGCTGTCGGTGGCCACCAGTGCCTCTTCATCTCCAGAAAGTTCAACCTGCAAACGCCGTTCGTTGAAGACCGGACCGAAATCTGCCAGCACCTTGGCAACCAGATCGAACAGGTTGGTCTGTTGCAGGTTCAAGGGCTGATGACTAACGCGGGCCAGATTGAGCATCTGCTCGATCAGATGCATCGCCCGCTCATTGCTGGCGGTCAGATCCTTCATCAACGCCTGTCGCTCCTCCTCCGAATCCGACCGCTCGATCAATTGCAGCAGCAGCTTTATGCCAGCCTGCGGCGTGCGCAACTGATGGGCGGCGAGATCGGCAAAGCGGCGTTCAAGCGTCAGGGATATGCGCAGCTTTTCCATGAACTGATTGAGCGAGCCGACCAGCGGCACAAGATCGCGCGGCAGACCATCGGTGGAAATTGCCGAAAGATCGTCGGGCGTCCGTGACCTGATCTGCCGGACAAGCACCCGGATATGGTTGAGGCCATTATGAATGACGAACCACACAACAATGGCGATGGCCGGCACCAGGATCATCAATGGAAAGGACAGATTGAGAATGATATTGGCAACAAGCCCGTCGCGCAGCGCCATTTTCTCAGCCACTTCGATCGTGACTTCGGAATTGGGGATGGGCAGGGAATAGACCCGCCAAGCCTCGTTGTTGATCTTGAAATTGGAAAAGCCGCGCTTGAATTCCGGCACCGATTCCGGAAAGGAATTGCTGCTGACCATGACCAGATGGCCATTCTTCCAGGCCCGGAAGGCATGGGCGTCGGCGTAATCATCGGCATCTTCGTTCAGGGACAGTTGGTCGTCCATGTTGAAATCCAGATCCGGGATCTGGACGATCGGTTTGTCCGAATTCTTGGCCAGCGGATGGTTGAGCAGGACCCAAAGCGTATTGGCGTCGTTGATCAACTCCGCATCATAGATATTTTCAATCTCGCGGTCGGCGCTTCGATACGCAAAGGCGCCGACAAGCGCGATGGTAATGATCAGCGTCGGCAGAATTCTCAGGAACAGTCTTTGACTGAGTGTCACGTGTCACCGCTCGACCATATAGCCGACGCCTCTAATAGATTTGATGAAATCGGCGCCCAATTTTTTGCGCAGACTGTAGATCGTCACTTCTATCGTATTGCTCTCCACCATGGCCGAAATATCGTAGAGGGCGTATTCGATATCGCTTTTGGTGACGTAACGCCCGGCGCGCTCCATCAGCAGCTTGAGCAGATGAAACTCCTTACCAGCCACATGCAGGGGTGTGCCGTTCTGGCGGGCGATCATTGCGGAAGGGTCAAGCTCGACATTGCCGCAACGGATCAATGTCTCGGTGCGCCCTTCATACCGGCGAGCGAGCGCTCGAACACGGGCCAGAAGCTCGTCCAGATCGAAAGGCTTCACAAGATAATCGTCGGCCCCTTCATCCAGTCCCTCAACCCGCGAGCGAATACTGTCAAGCGCCGTCAGCAGCAGGACCGGAACCTTGTTGCCGCTGGCACGCAAAGTTCGAACCACCTCGAAACCACTGGCTTTCGGCAGGTTCACATCCAGAATAACAACAGCATAGTCATTATCCTGAATGGCAAGCAGCCCGGATTCGCCATCCCGCATCAGATCCACGCCATAGGCGTGTTTCTCAAAGGCCTTCTTCAGGGAAGAGCCCAGAATGACATCATCTTCGACAACAAGAATCCGCAATGCCGATACTCTCACATATGCTTTGCCTAGCACAGAAACGTCCGCGCCAGGCCAATCACGCATTCTACTGCACAGTTTGCGCTGCAAATCGAGTCACATTTGCGCAAGGACCTGGATCAACGCAGGGGCATCGCCTTTCGTGAGCCTTTCAGCGAACGCCCGCCAGATCCAGTTCCGCGGCACGATGACAACGCACGGCATTGTCGCTGCCATCTAGCGCTTCCAGTTGCGGCTCCACCTGACGGCAGATATCGGTCGCATAGGGACAGCGGGGGTGAAAGACGCAGCCCGACGGCGGCTTGGCGGCATTGGGGATTTCGCCTTTGAGGATGATCCGCTTCTTGGCGGCGTTGGCACGGGGATCGGGCTGCGGCACAGAGGACAGCAAAGCCTCGGTATAGGGATGGCGTGGCTTGTCGAACAGGCTTGCCGTATCGGCAATTTCCACCAGCCTGCCCAGATACATGACGCCGACGCGGTTGGCGATATGCTCGACCATTGACAGGTCATGGGTGATGAACAGATAGGTCAGGCCGAACTGCTCCTGCAAGTCCTGCATCAGGTTGACGACCTGAGCTGCGACCGAAACATCCAGCGCCGAAACCGCTTCGTCGGCGGCGATGAAACTCGGATTGACGGCAAGCGCCCGGGCGATGCCGATGCGCTGGCGCTGGCCGCCGGAAAAGGCATGCGGATAACGGCTCATGAATTCAGGACGAAGACCAACGAGCTTCAACAACTCCGCCACCCGATCCTCGATTTCAGACCTCGCCACCTTCTTGTTGATCAGCGGCTCACCGATAATCTCCAGCAATCGCAGGCGCGGATTGAGCGATGAATAGGGGTCCTGAAAGATCATCTGGACCTCGTCGCGCAACTCGCGCATTTCGGCATTGCCCGCCTTGGCGATGTCGATCAGCGAACCATTGCGTCGGCGGAATGTCACCCTTCCTTCGGTGACAGGAAAGGCCCGCAGCAGCAGCCGGGCGACGGTGGATTTTCCCGAACCGCTTTCGCCGACCAATCCCAGGGTCTCTCCTTTGCGCAATTGAAAACTGACATTCTCCACCGCACGCACGGCGCCGGTCTGGCGTCCGAGAAAGCCGGAATGGATCGGAAAATGTTTCTTCAGATCGGCGACATCCATCAGGAGGTCCGGTGCCATGGATAGCTCCGTCATTGGGCGACACTCCCTGCTTGCATCGCTTCCGCGACAACATGACAACGGGCCATGCGCTCGTTATCAATCCGGGTGACGGGTGGGTAGATCCGTCGACAGTCGCCGTCCCTGGCAAGGCCGCATCGGGGGTGAAACACGCAGCCGTCAGGCAGATTGAAGGGATCGGGAATCATGCCAGGAATGGTGTTCAACCGGTGCTGTTTCGCAGCCCCAAGCCTTGGGATAGAATTGAGCAAGGCCCGTGTATAGGGGTGTTTCGGATCGTAGAAAATATCCTCGGTCCGGCCGGTTTCCACGACGTTGCCGAGATACATTACCGAGACCCGGTCAGCGATATCGGCGACCACCCCGAAATTATGGGTGATGAAGATGATCGACATGCCAAGCTCGGCCCTCAATTCCTTCAGCAAATCAAGGATCTGCGCTTCAGTGGTGACGTCAAGCGCCGTTGTCGGCTCGTCGGCAATCAACACCTGCGGACGGCAGGCGAGCGCTATGGCGATCATAGCGCGCTGGCGCATGCCGCCGGAAAGCTGGTGCGGATAGCTGCGCATCATCTCGTCGATACGCGGCAACCGAACCATATCGAGCACTTCCTTGGCGCGTTTTTCGGCATCCGCTTTGCTGCCCTGGCTGTGCAGCAGGATCGGCGTCATCACCTGATGGCCAATGGTGTGTACCGGCGACAATGCCGTCATCGGCTCCTGAAAGATCATGCCGATCCTGCCACCGCGCAGGGCGCGCATGTCGCGGCCATTGCGATCCAGCTTGGCGATGTCGGTCGTCTTGCCGGGAACCCCGTTGAACAGGATCTGGCCATCGGAAATCTTGCCGACCTTGGGCAGCAATTGCATGATGGCCCGCACCGTAATCGACTTTCCGGAGCCGCTTTCTCCGACGATGCCCAGGACTTCGCCCGGCATGAGTTTCAGGCTGACGCCATCGACAGCCTTGACCACACCTTCGCGGACCTGAAAGTGAACCTTGAGATTATCGATCTCGATAACGGGCTTTACGCTTTCTGCGGGCATGACGGCACTCATTTGCTATAGGGATCGGCTGCATCGCGCAGGCCATCGCCGAGAAAATTGAAGGCAAGGACGACGATGACGATGGCCGCCCCCGGCGCCAACAGCCAGGGCGCCTGCGAGATTGTCCGCAGGTTTTGCGCCTCTTGCAGCAACACGCCCCAGCTGACTACTGGCGGGCGCAGGCCAAGGCCAAGAAAGCTCAACGCCGTCTCCCCAAGGATCATGTCAGGTACGGAAAGCGTCAGCGCCGCGATGATATAACTGGTCATCGACGGCAGCATGTGTCGGGTGATGATCTTCGATTCCGACGTGCCGCAAAACCGGGCGGCCAGCACGAAGTCCTCATTCTTCACCGACAGGAAACGGCCCCGAACGGTGCGGGCCACATAGGTCCAGCCGATCAGCGACAACAGCAGCGTCACGAGAAAATACACAAACAGCGGGTCCCAGGTGATCGGCAGCGCTGCGGCGAGGCCCATCCACAAGGGTATGGTGGGAATACAGCGCAGAAACTCCATGCCCCGCTGGACGATGTTATCGGTGATCCCGCCGAAATAACCAGAAATCGATCCCAGCGTCAGGCCGAGAACAAAGCTGACGGCAACCCCGATCAACCCGACCGACAGCGAGATACGCCCGCCATAGATCAGCCGCGACAGCACATCGCGTCCCAGCGTATCGGTGCCGAGCAGGTTGATCTTGTCCTGCCCGGCAGCACCAAACAGACGCAGGTTCCCCTCAATCAGGCCCCAGAACCGATAGGTCTGTCCCTGAACGAAAAACCGGATCGGCACGATCTTCGACGTATCCGGCTTGTACATCGGCCTCAAGGTTACGGGATCACGGGTGCGGGTCGTCGCATAGACGAAGGGACCGTGGAAATTTCCCTCCTCGTCAAACAGATGCAGGGCCTGGGGCGGCAGCAATGTCGTGCGGGCATTGCCCTGGAATGCATCATAAGGTGCCGTGAATTCGGCTAGTCCCGTGATCAGATAGGCCAGGATGAGGATAATCCCCGAAACCATCGCCACCTTATGACGCTTGAAGCGCCACCACATCAATTGTCGGGGGCTGGCCTGGTAGAGCTTTTCCGCGCGCCCGGCTTCGGGCCGGGCTTCATCCATGTCGTTGAGCGTTACATTGGTCATGGTCTGCTCCTATCGGTAGCGGATGCGCGGATCGGAGACCGCCAGCAGGATATCGGACACGATGGTGCCGAGGATCGTGAAGACGCCGAGAATGAGGATGAAGCTTCCCGACAGATACATGTCCTGGCTTTGCAGCGCGCGCAGCAGCAGCGGTCCGGTGGTCGGCAGGTTCAAGACCACGGATGTGATAACATCGCCGGAAATTAGCGCTGGCAGCGCCCAGCCGATGGTGGAAATGAACGGGTTGAGCGCCACTCGCACTGGATAACGCCAGATGACGCTCCATTCCGTCAGGCCTTGCGCCATCGCGGTCTCTACATAGGGCTTGTTCAGCTCGTCCAGCATATTGGCGCGCACGATGCGGATCAGGCCAGCCGCACCGCTGGTCGAAAGCACCAGCAACGGTATCCACAAATGGCCGAGCATGTCGGCGACCTTGGCGATGCTCCAGGGCGCATCCTGCATCTGCGGTGAAAACAGCCCGCCGACATTCATGCCCATCCAGGAATAGGCCAGCCACATCAGGATCAGGGCCGAGAGAAACTCCGGGAACCCCCGACCGAGAAAGCCAAAAACAGTGAAGAAATAATCGAGAAACGAATATTGGCGCGCAGCTGCATAGACACCAATCGGGATGGCGATCACCCAGGTGAGCAACAGCGATGAAAAGGAGATTGCCAGCGTCAAGGCCAACCGGCCCCAGATCAGGTTGGAGACCGGCTGGTTATAGGTCAAGGAAGTGCCGAAATCACCGTGCAGAACGATATTGCCGATCCACTGCGAATATTGCTCATACATCGGACGGTCGAGGCCAAGCTGATGGCGCAACCGCTCCTCGGTGCCCTCAGGCGGGGTATCGCCATTCGCCCGCATTTCCGCGACAAGCGCTGTGGCATAATCGCCCGGCGGCAGCTGGATGACCGTGAAGGCAGCGATGGACACCAGAAACAGCATGGGAATGGCCCAGGCAAACCGGTTTAAGATATAGGATGTCATCACTTTCTCCCGACCATTCCGACGAAGTGTCATTGAAAATGACGCTTCGTATTCCTTCTGCAGACACCTTAAACCGCTGATAGATTTGAGATATGTGCATTCCCTTGCACGCGAGGATACTTGAGCATCGTCAAGCCCTGATAGGGCGTTTTCCGTCGCGTCCTCGCCCACAAGGAAATTTGCGGCGGCCTGCAAAGATGCAAGGCCGCCGTCATCGATCATTTCTTGAAGAACAGCTGCGCCGGAATGGCATTGCCTTCATTGCGCAGGGCTTCTTCGTTGGTCATCACATCGGGGAAATTGCCGATCTTGTTGTTGACGACGAAGGGCGTGACAGATTCGCCGACAAGACCGATCATCCAGACATTTTCCTTCATGACGTTGATCATGTCCTTCATATGCTGGTTGGCTTCATCCACGGTCTTGGAGCTTGACGCGGCAGTCCAGGCCGCAAACAGCTTGCGGATCGGGTGATCCTTCGGCGGCTCCGTGCCGCTCTTGCCAGCGGAATTGTACCATTCGAAATAGGCGTTGGCGTAGGATTCCCGGCCAAGCAGCAGGGTTGGATCAGCCTGCGGCATCAGCAGCCGGTCGGCATAGGCGGTGATGATATCGAAATTGCCAGATTTGATATGCTGCAGGCTGGCGGTTTCATCGACCGAACGGATCAGTCCTTCAATGCCAATCTGCTGCCAGCCCTGGCGGATCACCTCGACCATCTCAGGCGGAATATTCTCGTCAATCGTCTCGATCACCAGGCTGAGGCGCTTGCCATCCGGCCCGGTGCGGAACCCGTCGGCACCCTTTTTCAGGCCGATCTCGTCCAGCAACGTATTGGCGCGATCAATATCGAGACCGGTCCACTTGGTCTCGAATTCGGGGTCATAGTAAGGCGACCCCTTGGCTGGCGCAGCAGCTCTTGGCATGGCCAGACCAGAAAACACTGTCTCGTTGATGGCTTCGCGGTCAATCGAGATGCTCAACGCTTCGCGAAAGCGAATATCGTCAAATAGCTTGCGTTTCACCTCGTCGGTATCGTTGATATTGGGAATGATCGCCAGGTTTTCGCCGCTCTTCCAAGGATGAACAGTGTAATTTCCGGCCTGTTCGTTTTCCTTGAGCAGCGGATAATCGCGTGCCTCGACAAAGCGCGACTGGAAGTCGATCTGGCCCTGAACGATCATCAGGTTAACCGCCTGGTGGTCCTGGAAGAGCTTGGCTTCGATCCGGTCGATATACGGGAGTTGGTTGCCAGCCTTGTCGGTTGCCCAGTAATAAGGATTACGCTCGAAAACGATGGTGCTGGCCGGTGGCGGTGTCACGACCTTCCAGGCAGTCACGACAGGCAGATCCGGGTTCAACCACCATGCCTGGATCACGCCTTTCAGATCCCAGAGCGCCCGCCAGTTGGGAACACCCTTGGCCTTGACGATGGCGTCCAGCTCTGCCGGCGTGCTGTATTTCGGCAGGAATTTCTTCAGATAATGAGCCGGCTGAATAAAACTCGGCTTGTCGAGGCCCGGCCATCCCGTCGATTGAACCGCCAGAACATAAGGAAACAGCGCATAAGGCTGGGCAAAGCTGACCTTGAACGTATGCGCATCGACAATGTCGAGCTTCATCGGCTTGCCGCCGGAAAACAGAAAGCCGGGAGGGCTGGGATTGAGATCGGCATTGAGGAACAGATCCTCATACCAGAATTTCACATCTTCCGTGGTGACCGGCACGCCATCGGACCATTTCATGCCATCGAGCAGCGTGAAGGTAAATTCGGTTGAATCGGCATTGGCCGACCAGCTCTCGACAAAACGCTGCACCAGATCGACTTTGCCGTCAGACGATTGCTGCAACTTCAAGGCGCGCTCTTCGATCAGTTTGGTGGACCCCATGCGGTCACCGATGCCGCTATAGGCGCGCCGGAGCGTGCCGCCATAGGTGCCGATCTCGTTATAAACAGGAATGATAGCGGGCTTCTTGGGAAGGCGCTGTTCGACCGGCGGGAGCTTGCCCGCATCGACCTGGCTCTTCAGCATCGGCGCCTCGCCGAATGCATAGGCATTGGTCAGCGACAGCATGACGCCAAAGCCACCACCAACCCATTTCAAAACGCTTTTCTGCATCGAATTTTCCTCCTGATGGCCACCGGTGAACTCAAGCTTTGGTTCACGCAATTGCGCGGGCCGGTTTCACCTTGCTGTTCCCTTGCAGGTGAGACGGCGGATGATGGGAAATACAGCGCCGTGCGGTCACCACATCCACAAAATCGCTGTAGCATTTTCTTTTGCCTGCATAATTTCCCGCTCGAATCCTGAAAACCCGATGCAATCATGCAGTATGTCATCGTCTTGTCCGGCCACCTCCGCCAGTCAGAACCGGATCGAAATCGCCCTGAAACTTCTTAATTGGTTCGTTGACATGACGAACGAAATAGGATTTGCCGCTATGTGTCAAGCGAATTCGTGGAGAAGGATAAAAGCCTGCCAAACAAGGCGATTGCAGGGGTTGAGCCTGAGGTTAGCCGCTCCTTGACGGGCAACTCCGCGACGTCCTGCCTGTTGGCGAGAGAGACTTGACAGGGCAGATACCAGTCCATAATAGTTCGTCAACACACCGAACAAAACAGGAAATGCAATTGTGCCCAGCTCGGCGAAGCATTTGCTAGCAACCGCAAGCCTCCGGGAAGACGCTCAGGGACGTGACCGGATCTCTGGTCGCGGCCCCGGCAGTGGCTGGGTCATTGGCATCGACCTTGGTGGCACAAAAATTCTGGCCGGCATTGGCCGCAGCCAGGAGCAGATTGTTGCCACACGTGAGGAGCCTACGCTGCACGGTGAGGATGCACCCGTTCTCGCGCAAATGGCAAGATTGATTACCGCCCTCCTTTCGGATGTGGGCGCCTTGGCGCACGAGCTGGACAATGTGGTGATCGGCGTTCCGAGCGCCGTTGATCCTCAAACCGGCCTTTCATCGCTTTCTCCCAATCTGGCTCTGCCAGTTGACCAGCCCCTTGCTGACCTGATGTCGCGCTTCGTCTCCTGCCCGGTGACGGTGGAAAATGATGTCAATCTCGCCGCCTATGGCGAAGCATGGGTTGGCGCCGGTCAAGGGCTTGGTTCACTGGTGTTCGTTTCGTTCGGAACCGGCGTTGGCATGGGCATCGTCCTGGATGGAGAGCCATGGCGCGGGGCGGCTGGCCGGGCTGGCGAAATTGCCTATCTGCCGATCGGCGCATCTCCCCATGAGACAGCACCCTTGTCAGAAAACGGACTTTACGAAGATGGCGTCGGCACCAGCGGCATCCGCCAACGATTCACAACAGACGGCGAGACCGTTGCCGACCTGTTTTCGCTTGCACGAGCAGGCAGTGAACAGGCCCGGTCTGCCATCGACAGTGTCGCAAAACAGGCATCGATCGGTATCGCCGCCGTCCATGCGCTGCTGGACCCGGCTGTCACGGTGATTGGTGGTGGCATCGGCTCCCAGCCGGAATTCTTCACCCTTCTCCAGGCGCATCTGGGACCCTTGCTGCCGTTCGAAAGCCCGCTGAAACAAAGCAGGCTCGGCGTGCAGGCGGGGATGATTGGCGCCGTGGCACTGGCCTTGAAAAACCGCGTCCCGCATCCGGGACAATCCGATGCGAAAAACCGATAACGGACAGGGGAGAGACATGGAAAACGCCAAGGCGAATGCACGGCCAGACGGTCTTGTCGAAAGCAATTTGCCCCTGCAATTGGCGTTCATGGCGCCCCGCCTACAGGGAGATTTTCTGCCGGAAGGACGGCTTGAACTGTCACTCTGGGGCTGCGGCCGGATCGCAAACATCGCCCTTCACCCTTGGACCGGCCCGTTCGTCTATGCGCCGAACCAAATGACCGGCAAAGACCATGGCCTTTATGTCGCCCAATCCGCCCCAGTCCTGGTGCTAACAGGCAGCCATTTAAAATCCACACGCCCGGCCCGCCGCTGCGCCTGGTGGGGAACGCTGACCAAGCCGGAAAAAGTGACGCGCAGCGGTGCAAGGCGGATTATCCGCACGCCATGGGGTGTGGCTATCGTCGAAGACAAGGGCGACGGCGTGATCGTCATTGCCGCAGGTGCCAGCGACGCGGAAGCCGAACGGGGCATGGTCCTGCCCGTCGAGACGATCATCGCCGAGAGCAAGGCCCATGTGACGCGCTGCGACCTGCTGCCAGAAGCCCCACCGCTGATGCGCAGCATGGCAATCCAGAGCGCCCATGCCTCGCTCTCCAGCATTCGCCGTGCCGAAGACGGTTCCTTTCTGGGGCTTGCCGCAGGCCAGGCCTATAGCGCCCCGACCCGCACCTATTACCGCGACGGCTACTGGACCTTGCAGGCCCTGCTGCATCTCGAACCGGAGGCCGTCCGGGGCCAGATCGACCTGCTAGCGACCGGCATCCAGCCCGATGGAGAAAGCCCGAGCGGCGTTATTCTGACCGGTCCGAAACAGGGCGAGGAGTGGGAGAAATTCCGCACCACCTCAGATGACTATAAGATGGAACATCTGCGGCGCACCGACTGGTGGAGCGATCATTTCGACAGTCCGCTGTTCTTCATCCTGACGATTGGCGATTATATCCGCACCACCGGCGACAAAGCCGTCCTTACCCGTCACTGGAAGACCATCGAAGCGATTTTCCGCCGCTATCAGGGCTTCGATACTGCCGGAAACGGGTTGCCTATCAAGCCCCGGCACGACCGGGACTGGGCCGACAACGTTTATCGCCATGGCTATGTCGCCTATGATCTCGGGCTCTGGATCGGCGCGCTGGATGCAATCGCAGAATTCGGCACCCATCAGGACGAGGCTGTGGCCAAAGAGGCAAAGCAGACAGCAATCAAGGCCCGCGCATCGCTGGATGAAGCGCTTCTCACCCCCCATGGCTGGTATGCCGATTACGGCCTGAAAAGCGATTTCGTCGAAGATCATCTGACACTCGACAGCCTGACGCTGCTGCGGTTCGATGCCGTGTCAGGTGAACGGGCCAGAACCGTGCTTGGCCATGTCGCGGCCCTGCTGGAAACCCGCAACAATGCACGCCAACCCTATGGCGACTGGGGTGTGATGTGCGCCTGGCCGCCTTTCAAGCGGCCAGCCGATACCCGTGCCAAGTCCGCCTTTGCCTATCGCTATCACAATGGCTCCGACTGGCCGTATCTTTCAGGTCTCTATGCTGAACAGCGGATAAAATATGGGATGGACGGCTGGGAATATCCGATGCTGCGCTGGTGGCAGACCAGTCTTGAAAACGGCTGGATCGGCTCGGTCGAGTATTTCTCGCCACCCTTCGGACGCGGCTCGCTGCTCCAGGGCTGGACCGGAATGCACGCCGCCGCCATCCTGCAATACAGGCCGCAGGTTGAAGCGGCGATTGCAGGGGGCAACCTGACCTGACGTCACCGCCGTCAACGACGGCGGCGCTCCGCCTTAGCGCATCTCGATCACCACGTTATGCGCTTCTACATCTATACGTTGACATTAAGTCGCATACTAACATATTACTGTCTTCGGGAGCCCTTTCCGAGGGTGGAGATATGGGAGAAGACCATGGTGACGATCAACAGAAGAACATTCATGGGTACGGCTGCTGGTGTGGCCGGGCTAGGCCTTTTGCCGCGACTTGGCATGGCCGCCACCAAGCCACCGGCAAGTCCTGTGACAATCACCGTGGCTGACGTGGCCGGCAACCTGGCGCTGACCCAGGGCATGTTCGAAAAATATGCTGCGGCAAAGCCGCAATGGGTGTCGCGCTTTGCCTTCACAAAGGCCCCTGCCCCGGAATTGCCGTCAAAGCTTAAAGCGCAGCAGGCCGCAGGCAAGGTCGATATCGACCTGGTGCTGACCGGAACGGATGCGCTGGCCGCTGGTCTCTCTCAAGGGCTTTGGGTTGATTTGTCCGCTCATAAGGCTGACCTGCCGGATCTTGAGAAAATCCTGCTGCCACAAGCCTTCAAGATGCAGGCGCTTGCCCAGAACCAGGGCGTCGTCGTCACCTATTATCCATCCGGGCCGTTGATCGAATATATGCCTGACAGGGTCAAGCAGGTGCCGGGCACTGCCGAGGAACTGCTGGCCTGGACCAAGGCCAATCCAAAGCGTTTCATGTATGCCCGCCCCGCCAATTCCGGTCCGGGCCGAACATTCCTGATGGGTCTTCCTTACCTGCTGGGTGATAAGGACCCAAAAGATCCGGTCAACGGCTGGGCCAAGACCTGGGATTACCTGAAGGCAATCGGCGAAAACGTCGAATATTACGGCACCGGCACCACGCAGGTGATGAAGGAGCTTGGCGAAGGTACCCGCGATATTGTCGTCACCACCACCGGCTGGGACATCAATCCCCGCGTGCTCGGCATCGTGCCGGAAGAGGCCAAGGTGGCGACCCTCAAGGGCTTCCATTGGGTCACTGACGCCCATTACGCCGTTATTCCCAAGGGGGTTTCGGAAGAAAAGCTCGCGGTCCTGCTGGACGTAATCAACTTCGTTCTTCAGCCTCAGCAACAGGCGATTGCCTTTGACGATGGTTATTTCTATCCCGGCCCGGCGGTCAAGGATGTGACGATTTCCATGGCGCCCCAGAAGAGCCAGGACGCCATCGCCGAATTTGGCCGCAAGGAATATGACGGCTGGATCGCCAACAACCCGCTGGAAGTGCCGCTCGACCCATCGAAGATCGTCGATGCCTTCCGTATCTGGGACGAAAAGATCGGCGCCGCCAAGGGCTGAGCCCTTTGCCCCGCAGAGCCTTGGCGCGGCGGGGCCTATACGCAGTCTTCCCAATATTTCCCCCTCGGATCCTCCGGGTCCGGGTCAGCTTGCCTATGATTTTTCCGCAGACAGGAGAGTAACGTGGTCGCGCCAGCCCCCTTATCGACGCAGGCTGCCCAGCCCAAACAGGGGGCGAAGCTTGAGCTTGTCGACCTTCGCCGCGCGTTCGGCGCTTATAAAGCACTTGACGGTATTAATCTCGCTATCGAGCCGGGTGAATTCATCGCGCTGCTCGGCCCTTCCGGCTGCGGAAAATCCACGGCGCTGAACTGTATCGCCGGGCTTTTGCCGCTGACGGGCGGCGAAATCCGGGTCGGCGGCCAGCGCATCGATCAGCTGGAACCGGAAAAGCGCGGCTTCGGCATGGTTTTCCAGAGCTACGCCCTGTTTCCCCACATGACCGTGCGGCGCAATGTCGGCTTCGGCCTCTCCATGCAAGGCATCAAAGGCACGCAAGCCGACCGCCGCATCGAAGCAGCCCTTGAGCTGGTGCGTCTCGGTTCGCAAGCGGATAAATTGCCGGGACAACTTTCCGGCGGCCAGCAGCAGCGTGTCGCCATTGCCCGTGCCATCGTCATCCGCCCGCCGGTCGTGTTGATGGATGAGCCGCTTTCCAACCTGGATGCCAAGCTACGGCTGGAAATGCGCGCTGATATCCGTGCCATTCACGACCAGATCGGTTCGACAACCATCTATGTCACCCACGATCAGGATGAGGCGCTGTCGATGGCAGACCGGATCGTGGTGATGAGCCAGGGCCATATCCGCCAGATCGGCACGCCGGAAGATCTTTACATGCGCCCGAACCATGTGGATGTCGCCGATTTCATGGGATTTCGCACCCGGATTGCCGGGCGAATCACAGCCGTATCCGGCGATGAGGCCCAGATCGAAGCGGCAGGCGCAACCACTGTCGGCACGCCCCGCCAACCGGTTCAAGTCGGCGATGCGGCTGTGCTCAGCGTCAGGCCGGAGGATATGATCGCCGTCCAGGATGGCAGCGGCATTCCGGTGACGGTCAAATCCATGGAATATCGCGGCAGAGCCTATTTTGGTGCCGCAGAAGCCAGCGACGGCGCAGAGGTTCATTTTCGCTCGGATATAGTGCTACCACGCGGCACCGCCACCAGTGTTCGTCCGGCAGAAGGCCGTGCATTGATCTTTAAGGGTGATGCATGAGCCAGTCTTCGCTTCGTGTCTCGCTTGCGGCCAGGGGATTGGATGGCACAACGCTGCTGGTCCTGCCGGGCCTGCTGGTCATCCTCGCGCTGTTCATCTATCCGTTCATCTTCGGCGTAATCGACTCGCTGACACCAGCAGAGGGCGCCTGGTACGCCAATTACGTCACCTTCTTCACCGATCCGTTTCAGTATAAGACCATTTCCGCCACGCTTTGGCTGGCGTTGCCGGTCACGGTGGTCAATCTGGCTTTAGCCTTGCCGATTGCCTTCCGGGTACGGCTGATGACCCGCCAGCGTTTTTTGACGACCATTCTGGTGTTGCCGGTCACACTCGGCACCGTCTTCATTGCGGACGGCCTGCTGACCTTTCTCGGTCCCCAAGGCTGGTTCAACCGCAGCCTGATCCTGATTGGCATTCTCGATATGCCGGTCAAGCTCACCAACAATTACTGGGGCGTATTTGCGTCGCTGCTGATTTCGGGCTTTCCTTTCGCCTTCCTGCTGACGCTGTCCTACGTCACCGGCATTGATCCAGCTATTGAACAGGCAGCGGCGACATTGGGGGCCAATGCCCGCAAGCGCTTCATGAACGTGTTTCTGCCGCTGCTGGTGCCGGGCCTTGCCGTGACATTCTGCCTGTCCTTCGTGCAGGCCTTTGCGGTCTTTCCCTCCGCTGTGTTGCTCGGTGCGCCAGCCGGGCCAACGCGAGTGATCTCGATTGCTGCCTATCAGGCCGCCTTCGAGCAATATAATCACTCGCTGGGCTCGGCCATCGCCATCATCATGGGCGTTATCGAACTGGCAATCGTCGCGGCCATCCTGGCCTTGCGCTCCCTCTTCTATCGCGGCCCCGTCGCCGGAACGAAAGGCTAGATCATGATCCGCGATCAGGGCATCGGCTCAAAACTCTGGCGTATGGCGGTCTGGGCGCTCGCCGGGCTGTTCATCCTCAACCTCGTGGCGGTGATTGCCTCCGTCGTGGTCAACTCCTTTGCCCGGCGTTGGCTGGGTACATGGCTGCCGACCGGCTGGACCACCCGCTGGTATTCCGACGCCTGGAGCGAGTTTCAGCTGTCCAGCGTCGTCGCCGTCACCTTCCAGATCACTTTTACGGTGGTGATTATTTCCGGCCTGCTCGGAGTGATGACCGCCTATGCGCTGGCCCGGCGGGATTTTCCCGGCAAAAAGCTGGTCATTCTCACCTTCCTGCTGCCGCTTCTGGTGCCGCCGCTTACCTATGGCATTCCGCTGGCAACGGTTCTCTATCAGGTCGGCCTTGGCGGCACCTTCTGGGGCGTGGTGCTGATCAATCTCGTGCCGTCCCTGCCCTTCGTCATCCTGGTCATGATCCCCTTCATCGAGCAGATCGATCCGCGCATTGAGGCCGCGGCCAAGGTCTTTGGTGCAGGAACCTGGAGCCTGTTCACCCGCATCCTGCTACCGCTGCTGCTACCGGGCATGCTGGCCGCGCTGCTGCTGGTGCTGGTGCGCACCATCGCCATGTTCGAGTTGACCTTCCTGATTGCCGGGCCGACGACACAAACACTGGTCGTGTCGCTCTACTATGCGGTCTTCGCGTCCGGGGTTCGCGCATCGCAATCCATCGATGCCATGGCTGTGGTCTATATGGTCACCACGCTGTTCTGGCTGGTCATCGCCCTGCAATTCGTCAGCCCAACGCAAATCGTCGCCAGGGCAAAACAGCAACCGGCGGCGTGAACCGATAAACAGCACCGCGCTCTATAGAAAGCGCGGTGCTGTCGATTATACCAAGTCTCGAAGATGCTGCGCATCCTCGACTTGAAGGGGTTTCGAATATCTCAAATGCATTAGAGGCTTGAGATATTCGAAAGTGGAATACGAAGAGTCATTTTCAATGGCTCTTCGTATTAGCCTGTCATCAATCAGACGAAAAATCTTCACCCCAACGTCACGGAAGCGTAGTCGAGCCATCATAAATGCCCGTTAGAACCCCCTCAATTTCCGGGGGTAAAGCGGAATTGTTTTCCTGAAAACGAGGCATTTGCGATGAAAATCTACGCTTTGAAAACCGTGCTGGCTGGCCTTTTGGCTGCCACGACGCTGGGGGCAGCACCGGCTATGGCCGAAAAGGTCAAGTTCGAGTTCTGGCATGGCCTGAGCGGCGACCTTGGCGAGCGCGTCCAGGACGCCTGCCGCAAGTTCAACGACAGCCAGGCCAATTTCGAAATCGTCTGCATCTCGCAGAACGATTACGATACCACGCTGCAAAACACCATTGCCGCTTACCGCGCCAAGAAGCAGCCAGCCATCGCCCAGATCTACGATGCTGGCACGCTCGACTTGATGCTGTCCAAGGCCTTTATTCCCGCCAAGAAACTGATGGCCGACAATGGCTATAAGATCGACTGGAATAATTATTTCGGCGGCATCGCCAATTACTACGCAACGGCGGGCGGCGAATTGCAGTCCTTCCCGTTCAACTCTTCGACGGCGATGTTCTATTACAATGTCAGCGCGTTTGAGAAGGCTGGCATTACCTTCAAGCCAGATACCTGGGAACATGTCGAGGAAGCAGCCCGCAAGCTGAAGGCTGCTGGCTATGAGTGCCCGCTGGGCTTTAATTTCGATCCATGGTCGATGCTCGAACAGTTCTCCGCCATCCACAACCAGCCAATCGCCACCAAGGCCAATGGCTATCAGGGGCTCGATGCTGAACTGGTTTTCAACAAGACCAAGTTCGTCGATCACGTGAAATTCTTCAAGAAGATGCAGGACGAGAAGCTGTTCGTGGTCAAGACCAAGCAGCTCGGCATGGATGTCGTCCCGGCCTTCACCTCGCAGACCTGCCAGATGATCCAGTCGTCGATTGCCGACCACGGCACCGTCGGCAAGACCCTGCCCGCTGACGTCAAATGGGACGTTGCCATGCTGCCGGTCTGGAAGGGTACGGAGCGTCAGAATTCGCTGGTGGGCGGCGCTTCGCTCTGGGTTCTCGCCGGTCGTCCGGAAGCGGAATACAAGGGGGCAGCCGCCTTCCTCAACTTCCTGGCCCAGCCGGACATGGTACAATGGTGGTCGACGGTGACAGGCTATATTCCCGTCACCAAGACCGGCTTCGATGCGATGAAAGCCAATGGTTTCTACGATAAGGCGCCTTACAAGGGCCGTGAACTGGCCATTGCCAGCCTGACCTATACGCCGACATCCGATACCAGCCGCGGTATCCGCCTGGGCAGCTTCACCCAGATCCGCAAGGAAGTCACGACCTCGTTTGAGGCGATCTTCATGCAGAATGCCGATGTGCAGACCCAGCTGGACCAGACGGTCGAGCGTGGCAACGCCATCCTGCGCCGCTTTGAAAAGACCTACGCTGGCCAGAAGCTGAACTAAGCCTCGGCGGTCATTACTCCCGGAAGCCTGCCTTAACGGCGGGCTTCCTCCTTCATTCCAGCATATTGGTCACGACATGGAACAACGCGCCGTTTTCAAGAACTGGTGGCTGCCTATCCTGTTTGCGCTACCGCAGATCATCCTGATCATCCTGTTCTTCTACTGGCCGGTGGCTGCGGTGGTGAATTGGGCCTTCACCCTCGAACCGCCGTTTGGTGGTGCTGCGGAATTCGTCGGCTTTGCCAATTTCAAGGACGCGCTGACTGATCCCTTCTACTGGAATTCAGTGTATGTCAGCCTGATCTTCGCGACAGTCGGTCCATTCTTTGCCATTCTGATCGGCCTTGTGCTGGCGCTTGCCGTTGACCGGCAGTTGCCTGGAACCGGTTTCTTTCGGTTTTTCTACATCCTGCCCTTCGCCATTGCCGGACCGGCTGCCGGTATCGCCTTCCGCTTCATCCTGGCACCCGATCGCGGGCTGGCGGCCATGGTCAATTCCTTCTCTCCAGATCTGTGGAATCCGGCCAAATACGGCAGCCATGCGCTGGCGCTTGTTATCATCGTCTTCATCTGGAAATGGTCGGGCTATACGTTCATCTTCCTGCTGGCAGGCCTTCAATCTGTTCCGCGCGCGCTTAGTGAAGCTGCCGCCATGGACGGCGCTGGTCCCTTGCGCCGTGCCTTCGATGTGCAGGTGCCGCTGCTTGCGCCCACCCTGTTTTTTCTGCTCGTCACCATGATGACGGAAGGCTTCGTTGGCGCTGACACCTTCGGCATCGTCCATTCGATGACCGGCGGCGGACCGAACCACGGCACCGAAGTCATGGTCTACAGGATCGTCGATGAGGCGTTCAAGGGTCTCAACTATTCCGGCGCATCGGCCCAGAGCATCATTCTGATCGGGCTGATCATGATCTGCACCTTCATCCAGTTCCGCTTCATCGAGAAGCGCGTGCATTACAAGTGAGGCCGGAATGATCCAGCGCACACCAATCGCCAATGCCGTCACCTATGCCATTATGGTCCTGGGCCTCCTGCTGCTGATCGGACCATTCATCGTGGTGATCGCTGGCGCCAGCCAGACGATGCCGCAGGTCAATGCCGTTCCCTTCAGCTTCCTGCCACAGGGTGAATTCCTGACCAATGCCAAACAGGCATGGTCGCGGGCCGATCTCGGCACGGCAATGACCAACAGCCTGATCATGGCGGCTCTGGTGACGCTCGGAAAAGTCGCACTATCGGCCATGACCGCCTTTGCCATCGTGTTTTTCCGCACGCCGCTGAAACACGTGTTTTTCTGGGGCGTGTTCATCACCCTGATGCTGCCGCTCGAAGTCCGGGTCGTGCCGACCTATGCGGTGGCCGCCGATCTGTTCCAACCGGTCAAATCCATCCTGTCCACGCTGTTTGGCATCGACATCAAGATCGAGTGGAACCTGCTCAACACCTATGCGGGCCTGACCCTGCCGCTGATTGCCACGGCAACCGGCACCTTCCTTTACCGGCAATTTTTCATGACCATGCCCAATGAATTGGCTGAGGCGGCACGGATGGACGGGTCCGGGCCAATCCGTTTCTTCTTTGAAATGCTGCTGCCGCTTTCGCGCACCAACATGCTGGCGCTGACCACCATCATGTTCGTCTATGGCTGGAACCAGTATCTCTGGCCGCTGCTGATGGTGACCGACCCGAACTACAAGACGGTGATGATGTCGCTGCGCTCACTGCTGCCGTCCGACAATGGCATCCCCGATTGGAACGTCACGCTCGCGGGTTCTCTGATGATCATGGCCCCGCCGCTGGTTGTGGTTGCCGTGCTGCAACGCTGGTTCGTGCGCGGTCTGGTCTCCACGGAAAAGTGACGCTGAAAAGCGCCTGCAAGAACAACAAGGTTCAAAGACAATGGCTGATATCGACATCCGCGCGGTGCGCAAAAGCTACGGCAAGACACCGACCCTGCATGGCATAGATCTGCTGTTTGGCTCAGGTGAATTCGTGGTCATCCTCGGCCCCTCCGGCTGCGGAAAGTCCACGCTGCTGCGGATGATCGCCGGGCTGGAAGATATTACCTCGGGCGAAATCGCTATCGATGGCCGTGTCGTCAACACGCTGGAGCCACGTGAGCGTGGTTGCGCCATGGTGTTTCAGAATTACGCGCTTTACCCGCATATGTCGGTGGCCGGCAATATCGGCTATGCCCTGAAAGTGGCGGGCGTTGCCAAAGCCGAGCGTGACCGGCGCATTCTTGAGACCGCAAAAATCGTCGGCTTGCAGGACTATCTCGACCGTCGGCCCGCCGCCCTGTCCGGTGGCCAGCGCCAGCGTGTCGCCATGGCCCGCGCCATTATCCGCGAGCCGAAGGTCTTTCTGTTCGATGAGCCCTTGTCCAATCTCGACGCCAAGCTGCGCGTCACCATGCGCGCCGAAATCCGCAAACTGCACCAGCGCCTGTCAGCCACCTCGGTCTTCGTTACCCATGACCAGGTGGAAGCGATGACCTTGGCCGACCGGCTGGTGGTGATGAACCGTGGCCATGTGGAACAGGTCGGCAGACCACTCGACATCTATCATCGTCCTGCCACCACCTTCGTTGCCTCGTTTATCGGCTCCCCGGCCATGAACCTCTTCGACGCCCGCGTCGAAGTGGAAACCTCCACCATTTGCATCAGTGGTGCATCGGTCGAAATCGATCCAGTCGTCGCCCATACTTTGCGCGGCCGCGATGTGATCGTCGGCATCCGCCCGGAACAATGCCGTCTTGCCAGCCACGGCCAGGGCGTCCCGGCACTCATCGAATTCGTCGAAGAACTGGGCGTTGGCCGCGTCGTCCACTGCGAATTGGCTGGCCAGCCCTTTGCCATCGCCGTTCCCGAAGAAGCTCAGGTGGCGGCCGGTGACACGATCGGGCTTTTGCTGCCGCAGCAGCAATTGCACTTCTTTGACGCCGAGAGCCAGAAGCGGATCGATTTTTCTCCCATGACGGACACGGCAAACAGCCCTTCCACCCTTAACCCGACCTCATCGACACAGACCATTGGAGTTCTTTCATGACCGACATCATTTCCGCCATCGGCTTTTGCAATCGCACCGGCAAGGGCGATCTGACGACACTGGACGCCTCACTGCGTGAAATCGCCGATTCCGGTGCGACTGCTTGCGAAATCGGCATTTATGGCGAAGAAATCATCTCCGGTGGCCGTATTATCGAAGATCGCACCCAGCGCGTCGCTGACATTGTCGGCCAATACAGCTTCAAAAAACTGTCCTTGCATGGCCAGGTCAGCTCCAATTTCATGGACCGCGAGCATCTGCACCTACAAAAGAACGTGGTTCGCGCCATGCTGGAACTGTGCGACCGCCTTGGCGCCGGTATCCTCGTTCACCATTCGGGTGCAGCCCAGCCGGTAGAAGGGGTTGACGGCGCGGATCTCGACAAGATGGAGCGCGAGGCCCTGCTGGAAATGGCTGATATCGCCGAGGGTTATGGCGTGCGCATCGCGCTTGAAAACATCTTCACCACGGAGACCGGCCAATATCGCCAGACGCCGAGCCAAGTGGCCGAAACGGTCAAGGCCATCGGCCATGACCATGTCGTGGCGCTGATCGATTTCTCCCATGCCTATATCGAATCCACCTTCAAGGGCCTGGATTTCCGCGAGCAGCTGCGCGCCATGGCGCCAGTGACCGGCCATCTTCACGTTCATGACAGCTTTGGCCTGCCCTATACTATGAAGGAATTCTTCCATAATGCGGAAGCAACCGCACTCGGCATTGGCGACCTGCATCTGCCGCTCGGCTGGGGCGATATCGCCTGGGACGAGATCTTCGCGGAACTCACCTTCCTGCCGGACACCATGCTGATCATGGAAATCGGAGCTGAACGCTTCCTCGACCAGCAGCCCCGCTGCCTGGACCGCGCCCGCGAACTGGCAAAGCTGGTAAACCTGCGCTGATTTTGGTTATCGCCAATAATGGCGCCGTGCATCTTGAGTGCGCGGCGCTATCCTCTCAATCCGACGCCGCAAGCCGATCCCAGATCCGCACCAGATCGGCGACGGATTTCGCATTAAGCTTGCGCATCAACTGGGCGCGGCGAACCTTGACGGTGATTTCACTGACACCGAGATCCCCGGCAATCTGTTTGTTGAGACGCCCCTGGACAACCAGTTCCATCACCTCCCGCTCCCCCGGCGTCAGCGTTTGCCATAGCTCCCGCAAGCCAGAGGACAGATGATCCAGCCGTCGCTGCGCGCGGTCATTTTCGATGCCCTGCTGAATTGCGTCCAAAAGGTCCTGATCCCGAAACGGTTTGGTCAGGAACTCGATAGCACCGTTTTTCATCGCCTTGACCGACATGGGGATATCACCATGACCGGTAATGAAAATCACCGGCAGCCGTATACCCAGTTTCGCCATCTGCTGGTGAAATTCAAGGCCGCTCTGGCCGGGCATCCGCACATCGAGCACCAGACAACCGGGCGCATCGGCAAGCGGCATTGCCATAAATTCCTGGGTGGATCCATAGGCGCAAACCGCAAGGCCGACGGAGGCAAGCAGATCCTCCAATGCGGCGCGCACCGAGGCGTCATCATCGATCACATAGACAACCGGCTCATGTTCATCCTGGTGAGGTGGGTTGGCCATCATGCCTTATTCTCTTCGCTTAGGGGCAGGCTGAATTGAACGACCGTGCCCATGCGATGCGCCGACGTCACGGAAATACGTCCACCATGCGCCTCGATGATGGAGCGGCTGATGGCAAGGCCGATGCCCATGCCGCTTTCCTTGGTTGTCCAGAACGCTTCGAACAGATGATCCAGCGTCGATTGTTTCATGCCGGGACCGGAATCGGCGACAGCAAGCACGATCCTGTCATCGCCATCGACAAAGGTCGAGACCAAAAGCTCCCGTTTGAAACTGGGAACAGCCGCCATGGCCTCGATGGCATTGAGCAGGAGATTGCCGATCACCTGCTGAATCTGGATACGGTCGGCCAGCACCGGCGGCAGATCGTCCGCAAGGGCCATCTCCAGCGCGATGCTGTTGCGTTCAAGTTCATGTTCGGCCAAGCCGATGGCCTCGGTCGTTGCCGCATTGAGATCGAAGCTTTCCCGTTGCGGAGGTTCGCTCCTGGCCAGCCGCCGTACCCGCACGATGACATCGCTGGCGCGTTTCACGTCGCTGGCAATTCGCTCCGCCGCCTGACGGGCACGATCCAGATTGGGCGGCGTATGATCGAGCCAGCGGCGGCAAGCATCGGCGCTGGTGGCGACGGCGGCCAACGGCTGATTGACTTCATGGGCGATGGAGGCGGTCAGTTCCCCCAGCCGCGTCAGCCGCGCCATGCGGGAAAATTGCGCCTGCGCATCGTAAATAGCGGCTTGGGCGGCAACGATTTTCAAGGCGAGATAGGTCGTTACCCCAATAGCGCAGGTGCTGATGCCGCAGTTCAGCAGCCCGGATTCGAACGATCCGCGCCGGGTCAGGAACAGGCTGAGCACCGTCAGACCAATACAGATCATGGCCAGCGCGACGACGCCGCGCATCGACAGGAAGCCGATAGCGATCAGAATGACCGCGATATAAAACACCGCAAAAGCGATCTCGAAATTGGTGATCGTATCGGCTGCAAAGATACAGACCAGCAGAAACAGAATGAACACGGCTCTGAGTTTTGGCCGGTTCTGGTGCTGCGAAAACAGAATGTGTTTCATCCTTCAGTGGCCATGGCTGTTTCTTTGCGCAAAAGGTAGACGCCCTCTCGCAAAACATCGAGGGCCGGATCGGCCCACTCCAAATTACGCAGGAAAGCGCCGCAGCGACAGTCCCGCAGGGCTGAATATACAAAAGTATATCTTGCCTATGCCTAAGCCTTGTCTGCCTTTCCTTAAGCGCGGTGGCACGAGGTCGCGCACCATTCTATAGGATTATCAGGCGCTTCGGGGATCTGCGGATCAAACCGTCCAGCCTGAAATTGCCCAGCCTGAAATAGACTACCCCTAAAATTGCAGTGTCATCCCTCCCTGTGATGCTTCGCGAAATATAGGCCCGTCCCATGATCCATCCAAAATTCGCTCCCCTTGCCATCCGCCGCTCCCATCTCCCGAACCATTGGGACCTGATGGCGCTGCTACTGATTATCGGCGTCATCGTGCTGTTTGCCTATGGTGAGCGGGTGACGACGGTTCCGCTATCGGTGCTCGATGCCGCTCCGATGTCGCTCGATCCCACCAATCTGCCGATCTATGCGCTGCGAACCATTCTGCGCATGCTGGCAGCTATCCTGTTTTCGCTGGTGTTCACACTGATCTATGCTTCGGTTGCCGCCAAGAGCCGCCGCGCCGAAATGGTGATGATCCCGGTCCTCGACATCCTGCAATCGGTACCGATTCTCGGCTTCCTGACCTTTACGGTCACCTTCTTCCTCAACCTGTTTCCCGGACGGGTCATCGGTGCGGAACTGGCATCGGTGTTTGCGATCTTCACCAGCCAGGCCTGGAACATGACCTTCAGCATGTATCAATCAATGCGCAGCCAGCCGAAGGATCTGGAAGAAGCCACCCGTAGCTTCCAGCTGAGCGGCTGGCAGCGCTTCTGGCGGCTTGACGTGCCCTTTGCCATGCCTGGCCTGGTCTGGAACACCATGATGTCGATGTCCGGCGGCTGGTTCTTCGTGGTCGCATCTGAAGCCATTACCGTCGGCAACACCACGATCACCCTGCCGGGGATCGGTTCCTACGTTGCTTTGGCCATCAAGCAACAGGATATCCTCGCGGTGTTCTATGCTGTCATCGCCATGCTGGCCATTATCCTGCTGTATGACCAGTTGATGTTCCGTCCGCTGGTTGCCTGGGCTGACAAGTTTCGTTTCGAAACCACGGCCTCGGGCGTCGCTCCCAGTTCCTGGATGCTCGACCTGTTTCGCAAGGCCCGCGTCACCCGCCTGCTGGTCGCTCCACTGAACTGGCTGGCTCGTCAGGTCTGGACCCTGCGCCTGCCGAAACTGCCAAGCCTCGGCTCCAAGGTTGCCAGCCCCGTCACATCACGCGCCATCGACTGGATCTGGATCACCATCATTGCGGGTCTGGCCGCATGGGCCGCCTATATCAGCTTCAATTACCTGCGGGCCAGCATCGGCTGGTCGGAAATTCCGACCGTTATTCTCTACGGCTCCATTACCCTGTTGCGTGTCATCGTGCTGATGGCCATCGCAACCGTGGTCTGGGTGCCGGTCGGGGTGTGGATCGGCCTGCGTCCGAAACTATCGGAAAAGGTCCAGCCGCTTGCGCAATTTTTGGCGGCCTTTCCAGCCAATATCGCCTTTCCGGTGTTCGTGGTGGTGATCGTGCATTTCGGGCTGAATGCCGATATCTGGCTGAGCCCGCTGATGATCCTCGGGACGCAATGGTACATCCTGTTCAATGTAATCGCTGGTGCCAGCGCCTTTCCAAGCGATCTCAAGGAAGCGGCCCGCAGTTTCCACATCACCGGCTGGCGCTGGTGGTTCAAGGTCATCCTGCCCGGCATCTTCCCCTATTACATCACCGGCGCCATCACGGCATCGGGCGGCTCCTGGAATGCCAGCATCGTTGCGGAAGTGGCAAGCTGGGGCGATACCCAACTGACCACGCCGGGCCTTGGCTCGTACATCGCCAATGCGACGACGGCTGGTGATTTCCCACGGGTCGTGCTCGGCATCATCGTCATGTGTACCTTCGTGACGCTTTTCAACCGGCTGGTCTGGCGCCCGCTCTACGCCTATGGCGAAAGCCGCCTGCGCCTGGGCTAATCCAAACCGCATCAAACGGGGTGCCTTGGCACCCCAAACACCACAGACATGATGTCATCCGACAAAAGGATTGTTCCCATGCTTGATCTTATCACCAAGTCCCCGCTGATCGATATCGCCCAGGTCTCCCGTTCCTTTCCCAAGGCCAGCGGCAATGATGTTGTCGTGCTCGAAAATGTCGATCTCGCCATCAAGGAAGGCGAAATCGTCGGCCTGCTTGGCCGCTCCGGCTCCGGCAAATCGACGCTGCTGCGTATCATCGCCGGCTTGCTGTCACCGTCTTCGGGCAGCGCCCGCTATCGCGGCACCGAAATCGACGGGCCACCGCCCGGCATCTCGATGGTCTTCCAGTCCTTTGCCCTGTTTCCCTGGCTGACCGTACTTCAGAATGTCGAACTCGGTCTGGAAGCCAAGGGCGTCGACCGCACTGAGCGCCGCTCGCTTGCATTGGCCGCCATCGACCTGATCGGCCTCGACGGGTTTGAAAACGCCTATCCGAAAGAGCTGTCCGGCGGCATGCGCCAGCGCGTCGGCTTTGCCCGCGCCCTGGTGGTCCATCCCGATCTGCTGTTGATGGATGAGCCCTTTTCCGCCCTCGACGTGCTGACCGCAGAAACCCTGCGCACCGACATGATCGACCTGTGGATCGAAGGACGTCTGCCAATCAAATCCGTGCTGATCGTCACCCACAATATTGAGGAAGCGGTGCTGATGTGCGACCGCATCCTGGTGTTTTCCTCCAATCCGGGCCGGGTGGCGCGCGAATTGAAGGTCGATCTGCCGCATCCACGCAACCGGCTTGACCCGGTGTTCCGCCAGCTCGTCGATAGCATCTACGCGCTGATGACGGCGCGCGCCGAACCACGCCTGCCCGCCATGGACGGCATTCCCGGCACCGGCATGGGCATGGTGCTGGAGCCGGTGTCGACCAATATCCTGTCGGGCCTGATCGAGGCCCTGGCCGGAGCGCCGTATCATGGCCGCGCCGACCTTCCTGTTCTGGCCGGACAGTTGCAACTGGAAGCCGACGAGCTGTTTCATCTCGGTGAAGCACTCCAGCTTTTGCGCTTTGCCCATCTGAGCGAAGGCGACCTGGTGCTGACCGAGGCCGGAACCCGCTTTGCCCATCTGGAAACCGATGCTCGCAAGAAATTGTTTGCCGAGCATCTGGTCAGCTACGTGCCCTTAATGGGCCTGATCCGCCGGGTTCTGGATGAGCGCCCAAGCCACACAGCACCGGCAGCGCGGTTCCGCAACGAGCTGGAGGATTACATGAGCGAGTCTTACGCCGACGATACGTTGAAGACCATCGTCTCCTGGGCGCGTTATGCCGAATTGTTCGCCTATGACGAACGCACCGAAATGTTCAGCCTGGAAAACCCGGAATAGGCTGAACAGCTACGATTTGAAACGCTGCGCCCGTGTTTTTACCAATACGGGCGCAGCAGGTTAGTGACGACGAAACAGCCTAACCCTCCGGGAAAATCGCCACGGCACGGCACCAGCCAGCCGAGCCGCCCTTGATCTTCACCGGCAGGCAGGAAACGGTGAAGCCGGAGCCGGGCAGTTCCTCCAGCCGTGTCAGTTTTTCCATATGCAGGAAAATGCCTTCACGGGCAGCTTTATGGCCTTCCCAGATCAATCCTGCATCCCTGGTTTCCGCAAACCGTTTCGCCGTGACCGGAAAGGGCGCATCCCAGGACCAGGCGTCGGTTCCAGCGATATGGACGCCTTGCGCCATCAGCCAATGGGTGGCCTCGCGTCCGATGCCACAGCCACGGCCCAGGTAATCCGGTCGCCCATAGGCGGCACCGGCGGCGGTATTGATCAGCACCACATCGAAAGGCTGAAGCGTATGACCGGCCACCGCCAAAGCTGACTGAAGATCGGCTGCCGTTGCGATAGAGCCATCCGGCACATGACGCAGATCCAGCTTGACGCCCGGACGGATGCACCAATCGAGCGGCACTTCATCAATGGTCCAGGCGCGCTCGCCATTCTTCATCGTGGATGCGAAATGCCAGGGCGCATCGAGATGCGTACCGGCATGGGCGGTCAGGTTCAACTGTTCTACCGCCCACCCCTCCCCACCGGGAACATCGGCAATGTCGAGGCCGGGGAAGAAGCGCAAAACCTCTTCCGAGCCTTCCGCGTGGTTCGTGTAGGTGATTTGGGGACCAAGGCCCGGCGGATCGGCGGGAACATCGTTTTCGATAGCAACGGACAGATCAATAATCTTCATCATGACTCTCCTGAAATTGCAGCTTTAGCAAGCGCATCGAGATCAACATCGGCCTTGAAGCCCGCCGCCAACGCCGTGGCAGCATCAAGCGGCGGCATGGCACCAAACAGGCGGCGGAGCATGTCGTCCTCGCCCCATTCGACCAATGCGGTTTTGCCCACGTGACGGGCGACCGCAGTGGCCACCTCGCCAGCCGTTGCAAACAGCACCGGCGGCTGCACAACGGTTACGGCGCTATCCTTCAGCTCAGCTGAATGCAGCAGCATATCCACCGCAGCCTGACGCGAGACCCACCAGCAGGTGCTGCTGGCCGGAACCGGACAGGCATAGGCTTCCCCAGCAGCAATCCGATGGAAAAGCAGGCTCATAAAGGCGGAGCCATGCCCGCTGTCGGTCGCAGGCCGTGCGACAATGCCGGGAAACCGCAGACTGATGGCTGAAAGCGCACCGCGTCGCGTCAGGTCGGATAGCAGAATTTCGGTCATCAGCTTATGGGCGCCATAGGTCAGCTGCGGCGCGGCAAGCGTCTGCGCCGTGACGGTTGCCGCTCCAAGCGCACCATAGACGGCGATGGAAGAGGCAAACACCAGCCTCGCGCCGGGCTGGCGAAGTGCGACACCTTGCGCCAAAGCAATCGGCGCAAGCAGGTTTGCACCATGTCCCAGCGCCTGTTCGCGCTCGGCAAGTCCTCCGGGAACACTGGCCAGATGGAAGACCAGATCGAAACCGGGTTCCAGCAATGTGTCCAGAAAACCGGAATCGCCGAGATCACCGACCAAGGCCTCGATCCCGTCAGGGACAGGTTGAGCAAAGGCCCGATCGGTGACAACGATCCGCTTTGCCTGACCATAGGACGATGCCAGCCGCGCCACGAGCCCGCGCCCCAGAAAGCCATCAGCACCGGTGACGAGAATACGCATCAGGCCTTCACCACAGCCTGATCAATCACCCCGAAAGGCGTTGTTCCATCCGGCAGCCGCGCCTCCATCCGCACCTGATCACCCCAGGTCAGAAACGGTGTCCGCGCCTTGCCTTCATCGAGAAGCTCAATCACCCGGATTTCGGAAATGCAGGACGAACCGGCGGCACGGTCTGCATTGGACACCGTGCCGGAACCCAGAATGGTTCCCGCCGACAGACGTCGGCTACGGGCGCAATGAGCGATCAATTCCCCGAAGGAGAAATGCATTTCGCTGCCATGGGCATCACCAACTCGCCGCCCGTTGATCTCCACGTGCAAAGCCAGACCGACCCGACCGTTTGACCAAAGCGGCCCGATCTCATCCGGCGTAATGGCGACAGGTGCAAAGGCCGTCGATGGTTTAGCCTGGAGAAACCCGAAACCCGCCCGCATTTCGCGCGGCCCAAGGGCGCGCAGCGACCAATCGTTGATCTGCACCAGCAGACGGACGTGGTCGATGGCATTTTCCGGCGTCACGCCCATTGGCACATCAGCAAGAATGACGCCGAACTCGCCTTCCATGTCGATCAGGAGCGTGTCATCGAGAAACTCCACGCCTGCCAGCGGTCCGCGTAAATCATCGCTTGCCCCCTGATAGATCAAGGGTACCGTCTCAAAATCCGGGTTGATCGGATTGTCGAAGGCCTTATCCATCAACCGGCCATGGTTGAGGAAGGCAGAGGCATCCAGCCATTGTGGCGCCCGCGGCAAGGGCGCCAAACACCGTTCCGGCTGGAAGCTGGTGGCAAAGGGTTCATTCCCTGCATTGAGCCGTTCATACAGTTCGAGAAGGCGGGGAGCGGCGGCGTCCCAATCTTCCAGCGCGGCAAGGAGGGACACAGCGATGCCGGTGGCCGGAACTGCCCGCTTCAGATCGCGAGAAACGATCCAGAGCTGGCCGTCGCGGCTTCCGTCGTGATAGGTTGCAAACTTCATGATGACCTCATTCCTGCTGTTATTGGTGGCGCCCGGCTATCATCGTCCGGCAAGGCTTGCGGCGATGGCGGGATCGTAGACCCCTGCGACAAGGATGAAGAGCATCCGGCACGTCTTGCCGGAGCGATTGGCCCAGGCATGGTTGGTGCCACGCTGGATAACGACGGAACCCTGCTTCAAAAGCACCTCACCATCATCAAGAACCAGGGTCATCTCGCCTTCAATGACAACGCCGTAATCAACGGATTCCGTGCGATGCATCAGCGGATGCGGGGAATGCTCCTCCACCGTCGATGCAGCTGTGTCGCCCAATTGCTCGAAGGCCACATTCATTCGCTCTGCACCGGTTTTCAAAAAATCCTCGGTATCCGGCGGAATATCGACAAAACGGATGCGCGTTCCGCCAGCTGGAGGGGGAAGGATAAGAGGCCCGAGGGTTGGATCGGCACCATTATCGATCCGCGCAGGGCTTTCGCCAGTCTCCCACACTTCGTGAAACACAGTGCCGGGAATGGCATTGATTTCAACCACCGTGGGCAAAGGTCCGACTTCGCTGAGGATGGAGCGGCCATCGCTCGCATGGCCGGTGACGATACGGGTAATGTCAGGAAATTGTGTCATGCTGTTTTCGCCTTGGTAAAGAAGCCGATAGATGCAGCGCCGACCGCCACGGCCGTCACGCCCAGCGCCGCGAAGCCAAAATTTTCACCCAATGCGCCGCCGACAATCGGGCCAAGTGCGGCTCCCACCATCAGCATCGCTGGGGTCGCGGCAACGGCACGTCCGGTCGGGTCGAGTTTTGCGAGGCGGCCGAACGCAAAGTTATGGGTGAAGATCTGCACGGAGACGAACAGGGAGGCCGCAACCGCCCAGACCGGAAAAATGGTCACCGAGGTCACGATGATCGCCAGCACGACCTGTACCGCCGGTCCAATCTGGGTCACGGTCGTGGCGGAGACGCGCGTCTGCAAAAAAGCAGCCAGCGGAGATGGCAATATGAAATTGACGAAGCCCAGCGCGATGAGAACGGCCAACACGCTCTCTGCGGAAAACCCGCGCGATTTACCGATGACTTCGACGAAGGAAAACACCATGGACTGGTTGAAGGTCAAGATGCTGATACCAAAGATTGTGAACCACATTGCCCGGCTAAAGGGCTTTTTTTCTGGCTCAACGGCATGGACGGGATTGCGAAACAGAAACGCACAACTTAGCGCGGCAATCACCATGATGCCGGTGAATACATAGAAAAGAACAGAGCCACCAAAGACGATCAAAAGCTGCGGTATGGCTGCCAGCAAAACAATGGCGAAAAGCCCAAGGGCGATGCCAGCCATGGCGTATAGCCGGTGCGGATTGGCCGCTTGCCCTATAGTTCCATGTACCATCGAAAGGGCCGTGCCGACCGCGACACCGGCGGTCAGATGCAAAAGCGCAAGCGGCACAAAAGCCGTCTGTCTCGATGCGCCAAAAAAGGCGGCAGCGGCAACGGCAAACCCCATGGAGGCCCAGAGCCTTTGGTTCATCTGGTTGAAACGAGGCGCGACAATGAGGCTCGCAACCACTGCACCGACCAGGAACAAGGTGACGATACCGCCCGCCTGCTGCGGGCTGAACCCGAAGCGTTCGACAAGCGCACCAACCCAGACGGGAAGAGCAATCAAGTCAAGCATGCCCGAGAAGTGACCGATGACGAGAGCAATCGACCCGGCCACTCCAAATTTCTGTCCTGACATTCCATCTCCTCCGGTTGTTTTCATGCGCCGACAAACGCGTCCGATCTCCCAATTGGAACGCCGTCGAAAATAATTACATAAAATCAAATGTTTAATTAATTTTAGTATTGACTATCATGCTCGATAATCCCCGAGGTCAGATCGCTTCCGCCAGGGTTTTCATCGAAACTTTCATGATTGAGGCATGCTCTTCACGGCTGCCGCCATGGATCTCGATATCGGCCAAACGACCCGAGTTCTCGACCACCATCCGACACCGCTCCCAGCGCCGTGCCTCGAAAGTGGCAAGCGCACCATCGATATCGCTGCCCTTAACCAGTTCCTCGGCCAGCACCATGGCATCCTCGATACCGATACAGGCACCGGCGGCCAGATGCGGTGTCGTGGCATGAACGGCGTCGCCGATCAGAACCACCCGCCCCTGAAACCATGGACGCGGCAGCAACATCTGCTCCAGGGGCCGGTAAATGATCTGGTGCTCAGCTGACAATTGCGCAGCAATTCCTCGTATGATCGGCGAGGCAAAACGCTCCAGCAAGCCGCGCAGGGTCTCGACGAACAGTTCCGGAGCCACGAAATCGTTGGTGGGGCGATCTTCGGTCAGGAACAGATAGGCCTGGCTTTTGTTGACGCCGTTCAAACCGACCTTGAGTTTCGGACCCATCCACATCGTGATGGTTTCCAGTTCCTCCGGTCTTGGCAAAACGGCGCGCCAGACCGACTGGCCGATGAAGCGGGGCTTTGGCGCATGGGGAAAGGTTTTGGAACGAACAGCGGAAAACAGCCCGTCCGCCCCAACAACAAGATCGAATCGGTCTGAACTGCCGTCGCTAAAGCTGACCTGTGCTCCATCTTCGCTCTGGACGATATCGGTAAATGTCACGCCCAGGCGAATCTTGGCTGTTGAAGCCCGCACAGCCTCCGACAGGATTTTGGCAAGCGCCGGGCGCATGATGCCGCCGCCACCGGGAATATCGTCGCCAGCCACCCGGGGGGTTGGCAGTGTAAAGAGCACGGTATCATCAGGCCCGCGCAATTGCACGCCGTCACTGGCATAACCCTCCTCCATGAAGCGATCCAGGAGGCCGAGTTGGCGCAGCACCCTGAGCGTCGAGCCGTGCAGGCTGATGCCTGCCCCATAGGAGCGCCATCCTGCATCGATCTCCACGAGATCGACCTCAAACCCCTCTCGCGACAGCTGAAGTGCCGCCGTCATTCCCGAAAATCCACCGCCGATAATCAGGATCTTCTTGATACCCGAATTCATGTTCAATCCTCCTCCGCAGTTACCAAAGCGAAAACCTCGCCTTCCTCACCCACTGCAATATCCACCCGTGTCAGTCCTTGCCCCAGGCAGGGGCCAAGCACACATTCTCCCGTCTCCAAATCGAACAAGGCGCCATGGGAATGGCAGGCGAGATGCGTTTTCTCGCCGTTGAAATAAGCATCCGTCTTCCAGGCCATCGGCGTTCCGCTGGAATAATGCGGGCAAGCATCGAGCCAGGCATGGAGCTTGCCGTCGCGTCTGACCACGATGATCTTGCGACGGAAGCCTTCAAGCGGGCCGAAGCCTTTAGCCTCGCCCTCGCCAACGGCGTCCTGTCGGCAGAGGAATTGTCGGGATGACATGGCCTCTTTCCATCACGTCAGGACTTGGCACCGGGAGGCGGACCACCACCGGGCATCCACTTCTCGCGCATTTCGAACAGGAAGAGTTGAGACGCCTCGGCACTGATCGGCACGTCGCGGCCCACCCATGTATCGTCGTGCTTGTCCATGTCGGCGTCGTATTCGAAGTGACAGCCAAGGGGGCTGTTGAAATACCAGAACCAGTTCGATCCGAACTTGTGGCGGCCAGGCCCCCAGAAACTCTGATAGCCCTTTTTGACAAAGCGCGTTCCCGCAACCATCAACTCCGTCGGGCCACCCATATGGAAGGCAAGATGCTCACAGCCTTTCATGTAATCCGGCGTGCGAATGAAGAAGAGTGTGTGATGATCGTCATTGGCCTTGGGCCGCAGGAACGGACCTGCCCCGCTCAATGTATCGGTGACGACGAAGCCGAGGCGATCACAATAAAACTCGGTTGCGATCTCGATATCGGGAACGAACAACACCACATGGCTGAGCGACCGTGGCAGTGCCGGCATGTCTTCCCAAACGCCGATTTCATTCGGTTTGCGCTGGGCGGGTGCGCCCGGCGCGTTGATCTTTTCGGCTGGCATGTCGAGTTTCCGGCGGATCGACACCTGGAACTTGAGCTCGAAGCCATGACTATCCTTCACTTCGATCGACCCGTTGGACAGCCGCGTGACACGGCGATCCTTGGACAACTCTGCTTCGATCGCATCCAGATCTTCGGCTGTGCGCACCCCATACACCTGCTGGCGCAACATGTTCGAGGTCGGCAACGGCGGCGGAAGGGACGGATCGGACTTATGGCGAACGATAACGCCCGTGCCGTCCAAAGCTTCGAACAGCCCACCGGCATCCGTCACATCAACCGGCTTCAAGCCGAAAGCCGTAAGATACTCGCAACTGGCGGCGACATTATCGACACCAAAGACAAGATAATCGGGTCCAATGATGTTCATGGGACATTCCTTTCTTTCATGACGTCTGGCTTTTATTTGGCGAGGTCTACGTGACCGGCGTGGAGAACGTATTCGCGGGCAATGGTCAGGCTAAAGCCGGTATCGCCGGGGCGAAGTCCGCTGATGGCGTCGCGGCAGGCTGTTGCGAAAGCGACACCGGCAGCCTCATTCGGCAGCCAGTATTCGTCGATGGCTGTGACCGGGCCGGGAAACAGCGGGGTGTTGCGGCAATATCCAAGCAACCCGTGAGAGACCGTATCGATCACATCCGAAACAGCGCTTGCATGCGGCTTTTCACCAAACCAGGCCAGGAATACCTTCACAGCACCTTCGCGCGATTGCACCGGAATGATTATTTCTTCCGAGCAAGGCGTGCCGATCAGAGTGGCGTCATCGACCATTTCCGGCTCGTCGGGCTGTAGATATTGCAGATAGAACGGCGTCTCGCGTGACGCCTTCAACCCTGCCAGATCCTGAGCCCAGACCTCGGTGACGAAATCCAGACCAATCGACAATGCCTTGACCTGCGGCGTACCGCCAAAATAGACACCATCGAAAGCATGATTTTGAACATAGCGCTGCGGTGCTTTCACCGGATCAAGCGCGATATAATCCAGCACGAGCTTGCCGTGATGGTCCTTCATATGTGCGCGATGTTCGGTAAGCGTTTGGCCCAGCCGACGGCGTCCACAGATCATGAGTTTAATGGTCATGGGTTTTTCCTGACTGCGATGCGTCCACCCAGGATCTCCGCCACCCAATCGGCAATATAGGCACCGGCATTTGCCGAATTGTCGAAGCTGGAATGCTGGACGCCACCGGTGCGCTCGTCGAAAATCTTCAGTTCGCGGTTGGGACTATTGACCAGCTGATCATAGGTGGCATGAGCCCATTGAAGAGGAATCTGGCTGTCTTTTTCACCATGGGTGACAAGAAAAGGCACATGAATCCGGTCGAGAATGCCATTGAGATGAACCTTCTCAGCAATCTCCATGAAGTCGTCCATATCCTTGGCGCCCCAGACCCACATGACGTGGCTCCAGTAATGCGGAACGGGGAGATTGCCCTCACGGGCGAGACGCTTTTTCTGAACATCGCGCCAATCGTGATTGGCACCCCAGGCAACACCGCAGGCAAAGCGCGGCTCGAAGGCGACTGCGCGAGGACAATAGTAACCGCCAAGCGACACCCCTTCCATGCCAATCCGCTTGGCATCGATATCCGGCCGGTCCTCCAGCCAATCGACCACACGGCTTGCCCAATGCTCGCTTTCGTAGCGGGCCGTCAGTCCTTGCAGGCGAAGGGCTTCCCCCGTCCCTGGCTGATCGACGATCAGCGAAGCGACACCGCGCTTGGCAAGCCATACCGGCAACCCCACCAAAAACTTCATTTCCTTGGTACTGTCGAGACCATTGACCTGGACCAGAAGCGGTGCGGCACCTTCGACGCCTTCGGCGGGTACGTAAAGAGCAGAAAGATGCTTGCCCTCATAGGGAATTTCTACCCGGCGACAGGATGAGCCGGACAGTTTCAAGCCCTTTTCAAACGCATTCAGAACGCGCTGATACAAGGCCACCCGGCCCTCAGAACCATGGGCAAGCAACCGTTCTGCGGTCAGCATGTAATTGGCGGCACGGATCAGCTTGTCACCCGCAGAAATCAACCGGCCCTTGGCTTCGTCTTCCTCGGCGAGGGACACCAGCTTGTCCGCCATCTTGATCCAGGTCTCGCGGAAAGCTTGCGTGCCGGCTGCATCAGGCGCTTTGGCCGCCTCCTGCAAAGGGGCGCACATTTCTTCGATCTCGCCCATCCGGGCACCCATCTCGATCGACAGATCGACAGACAGGTTCCAGACATAATTGGTCGGAAAATACTTAAACATCGGGTCTCCTCGAACTCGCCTCCTCGGGCGATTTAGGCGATGGGAGAACCGCGCTGCCAGCGTTAAGGCCAAGCAACGATATTTCCTCCCTGACCCAAGATGTACTCAAGAAAAACTCGTTTACAAAATTGCATTGATGAATGATTTGTATTTTTAAAATAAATACATGAATCGATTGATCCCCCGATAATTTGGCTGGTTATTCGAGGGATTCCTTGGGAGGGGGACAATCATGCGCTTCAAGAATCTGGACCTTAATCTGCTGGTGGCGCTCGACACGCTGATCAGGGTTCGCAATGTCAGCCGGGCGGCAGACGAAATGTTCATCACCCAATCGGCGATGAGCAACGCCCTTGGGCGTCTGCGCGATTACTTCGATGATCCGCTGCTGATTCAGGTCGGGCGATCCATGGAATTATCCCCCCTCGCCGCCTCATTGGAACTGCCCTTGCGCGACATTATCGTGCGCATCGAGGCCGCCGTTGTGTCGACGCCGTCCTTCATTCCCCATGAATCAACCCGCAGCATCAACCTCATCGTGTCCGACTATACGCTCAACACGATCATACCGCCGTTTTTACGACAGGTGTCGGCGCTAGCTCCGGGTGTGCAAATCCATTTCCAGCCACAACAGAACTATCCCCATCTCCTTCTTGAGCGCGGAGAAGCGGATCTATTGGTGGCGCCAAGCGACTTTTGCTCGACCAATCATCCATCCGAGCCTTTTCTGGAAGACCAGATCTGTTGCGTGGTGGATGCGGACGGACCGCTGGCCGAAGGGCCTATGACGGAAAATGATTTTCTTGCCGCAGGTCATGTGGTGATGCAGCCGCCCAATGGTGGAGAGACCTTTGCCCAACGCGCCTGCGACAAGCTCGGCCTGAAGATCAAGGTGGAGGTTTCGACTTTTTCCTTTGCCTCCCTACCCTTCCTTATCCGTGGCTCGAAACGCATTGCCATGGTTCAGCGCAGCCTGGCGGAATGCATGCTCAATCTGGGCGGTATCCGCATCATGGACCCGCCTTTCCCTCTGCCACCATTACAACAATGTCTGCAATGGCACAGCTATCGCACCCGCGATCCCGCACTGGTCTGGTTCCGATCCCAGATGCAGGAGGCAGCAGCGAGAGTTCGTCAGAAAAAAATGGAACCCGACCGGGACAGGGAGCATGACATGGTTTCCGGCTAAGCGCTGTCGGCGAGCCGTAAAAATCGAGGATAAACAGTGAAGTGCCGCTGCGCCTCAAAAGCGCAACGGCACATCGTTTGCCTTATACCAAGTCTCGAATGACCCTTCTTTTATTCGGCCGCCATACGCATTGGCCTGTCATTGTCCTGATCATGGTCATCGTTGACATGCTGGACCAGCGGACGATTGCCGGCCAGTTTGCGGATCAGCACGTAAAAGACCGGCGTCATGAAAATGCCGAAGAACGTCACGCCAATCATGCCGGAAAACACCGCAATACCCATGGCAGCGCGCATTTCGGCCCCGGCACCGGTTGAGGTGACCAGCGGAACGACGCCCATGATGAAGGCCATGGATGTCATCAGGATCGGGCGCAGACGCAAGCGGCTGGCCTCGATAGCCGCCTGAACCGGTGTCCTCCCTTCAAATTCCAGCTCCCGCGCGAATTCGACGATCAGGATGGCGTTTTTGGCCGAGAGCCCGACAAGCACGATCAGGCCGATCTGGGTGAAGATATTATTGTCTCCTCCGGTCAGCCAGATCCCGGTCAGCGCCGCCAATACGCCCATCGGCACGATCATGATGATCGCCAAAGGCAGGGTCAGGCTTTCATATTGCGCCGCAAGCACGAGATAGACCAGAAGCAAAGCCAGCGGGAACACCAGGAAGCCCGAGCTTCCCGCCAGGATCTGCTGATAGGTCAGATCGGTCCATTCATAGCCGATGCCTTTGGGCAGCACATCGGCTGTAATCTTTTCGATTGCCGCCTGGGCCTGGCCGGACGAAAAGCCAGGTGCCGGTCCGCCATTGATGTCGGCAGCCAGAAAGCCGTTATAGCGGTTGGTGCGTTCCGGCCCCGTGGTCGGATCAACCCGCAGCAGCGCAGACAACGGGATCATCTGGCCCGATGCAGAGCGCACCTTCAACTGACCGATATTGTCGGACGTTGCCCGAAACTTGGCATCGGCCTGGGCGCGAACGCTGTATGTGCGGCCAAAGGCATTGAAGTCATTGACGTAGAGCGAACCCAGATAGATTTGCAGGGTCTGGAACACATCGGTGACGGAAACACCGAGCTGTTCAGCCTTGGCGCGATCAAGATCGGCATAGAGCTGCGGCACATTGATCTGGAAGCTGGAAAACAGGCCGGTCAGCTCAGGTGTCTGGTAGGCCTTGGCCAGCACAGCCTTGGTGGCTTCATCCAGCGCCTGATACCCCAGTCCCGCCCGGTCTTCCAATTGCAGCTTGAAACCGCCGGTCGTGCCGAGACCCTGGACGGGCGGCGGCGGGAACATGGCGATGAAGGCATCCTGGATGGAGGAAAACTTCTGGTTCAACTGCATGGCAATCGCCCCACCGGACAGATCAGGCGTCTTGCGCTGGTCGAAATCCTTCAGGGTCACAAAGACAATGCCGGCATTGGAGGAATTGGTGAAACCGTTGATCGACAGGCCCGGAAAGGCGATGGCGTGCGCCACGCCCGGCTGGGCAAGCGCAATATCGCTCATCCGTTTGATCACATCTTCCGTGCGGTCAAGGCTGGCAGCATCCGGCAACTGGGCAAAGCCGATCAGATATTGCTTGTCCTGTGCCGGTACAAACCCACCCGGCACGGCATTGAACAGGCCATAGGTGGCACCGGCCAGGGCCAGATAAACGACCATGACAATGCTTTTGCGCGACAGCAACCCGCCGACGCCTTTCCCATAGGCATTCGAGCCAGCGCCGAACACCCGGTTGAAGCCTCGGAAAAACCAGCCCAGCAGAAAATCCAGGCCGCGCGTCAGCCGGTCCTTCGGTGCATGATGGCCCTTCAGAAGCAGAGCGGCAAGCGCTGGCGACAGGGTCAGAGAGTTCAGCGCCGAGATCACGGTCGAGATGGCGATGGTCAAGGCGAACTGGCGATAGAACTGGCCCGACAGACCAGAAATGAAGGCCAGCGGCACGAATACCGCAACCAGAACCAGGGCAATGGCAATGATCGGCCCCGACACTTCCTTCATGGCACGGTAGGTCGCTTGACGCGGCGACAGGCCATTTTCGATATTGCGCTCGACATTTTCGACAACGACGATGGCATCATCCACGACGATACCAATGGCCAGAACCAGGCCGAAGAGGCTGAGCGCGTTGATGGAAAAGCCAAAGGCATACATCACGGCAAATGTGCCGATGATCGACACCGGAACCGCGATCAGCGGAATGATCGACGCCCGCCAGGTCTGGAGGAAGAGGATGACGACCAGCACGACCAGCGCCACAGCTTCCAGCAGGGTATCGACCACTTTTTCGATGGAAGAGCGGACGAATTTGGTGGTGTCGTAGACGATTTCGTATTTGACGCCTTCTGGCATCGCCAATTGCAGCTCATCCATGGTCCTGACCACTTCATCGGAAATGGTGATGGCGTTGGAGCCCGGCGCCTGGAAGACAGGAATGGCGACAGCGGCCTTGCTGTCCAGCAGGGAGCGCAGTGCGTAATCGGAAGCGCCAAGCTCGACGCGGGCAACATCGCGCAATCGGGTAATCTGACCGTTTGCACCGCTTTTGACGATGATATTGCCAAAATCCTCGGGCGTTTGCAGCCTGCCCTGCGCATTGACATTCAGCTGTACATCGACGCCCGGCAGGCTTGGCGAGCCACCGATGATCCCGGCTGCGGCCTGAACATTCTGGGCGCGGATAGCCGTGGTAATATCGCTGGCCGCCAGTCCGTGCTCGGCTGCCTGCTGCGGATCGATCCAGATGCGCATGGAATAATCGCCGGAGCCGAAGATCTGTACCTGGCCGACGCCTGCAATCCGGGCGAGCCGATCCTTGATGTTCAGGACGCCGTAATTGCGCAGATAGGTAATGTCATAGCGATTATCAGGGGAGATCAGGTTGACGACCATCATCAGATCGGGAGAGCTTTTGACCGTGGTTACGCCGAGGCTCTTGACCTCTTCCGGCAGACGCGGTTCGGCCTGCGACACCCGGTTCTGCACCAGTTGCTGGGCCTGATCGGGGTCAGTGCCGAGCTTGAAGGTCACAGTCAGCGTCATCACGCCGTCCGAGGTTGCCTGGCTCGACATGTACAGCATGCCCTCGACACCATTGATCTGCTCTTCGAGCGGCGTTGCTACTGTTTCGGCTATCACCTTCGGATTGGCGCCAGGATAAGTGGCCCGCACAACAATCGACGGTGGCACGACATCGGGATATTCGGAAATCGGCAGCGACCGCATGCCGATCAACCCGGCGACGACGATCAGCACCGACAGCACCCCGGCAAACACCGGTCGGTCGACAAAAAATCGGGAAATGTTCATTTCAAAGCCCTCTCCGGCGTGAAACAACTCCGCCCTCGGACAAAAGCGATGTTTCGTCCGGCAAACGGTGGATATGGATATGACAGTCCTGCCCGGCGGCCTTTGCTGCCGGGAGGATATTGGACCTGACCAGTGTTCGCGCTTTGCGAAAAAAGCGTCAGGTCGATGCGCAGGCTATGCTTACTTCGACGCCGCGAGCTTTTCTTCTAGCTGCGGAACAACCACTGCGCCCGGTTTGATGCGTTGCAGGCCGTTGACGACGATCGTATCGCCAGGAACAAGCCCGCTTTCCACCACACGCTGGCCTTCGGCCACGGCGCCCAACTGGATCTGGCGGTAATTCACCTTGTTATCGGCATCGACCACGAAAACGAATTTCTTGTCCTGATCGGTGCCAATCGCCCGTTCGCTGACCAGGATCTTGTTTTCCGGCACGGGTTGTCCCATGCGCACCCGCACGAACTGGCCAGGAATAAGCCTGCCGCCCGGATTGTCGAAGACGGCGCGCACGCCAATCGTACCGCTGGCGGCATCGACCTGGTTGTTGATCAATTGCAGCTTGCCTTTGATCGGCGTGCCGTCATCGGCCAAAGTGCCGATTTCGACCGGGATGCGGTCGATGTCGGCCAAGGCGGCCCCGGTTTGCGGCAGTTGCGAAAGAGCCTTTGCCACCAACTGTTCACTGACATTGAAGCTGGCATAGATCGGATCGACTGACACCAGTGTGGTCAAGACCGAAGAAGACGAACCCGAGGCCACCAGATTGCCCGCCGTAACCTCAAGCTTACCGACGCGACCGGAAACCGGGGCGCGCACCTGGGTATAATCCAGCTCCAGTTGAGCCGATTGCAGCTGTGCTCTGGCGGTTCCCATGGCGGCTTGGGCCTGGGTAAAGCTATTGCGGCGCTGATCCATGTCGCTTTGCGAGATCGTGCTGTTGCCCGATAGTTTCAAGCCGCGATCCAGTTCGATCCTGGCAAGATCGACCTTGGCTTCAGCTGAAGCGAACTGGCCTTCCGCCTGATCGACAGCGGCCTGATACGGGGCGGGATCGATGGTGAACAGCAGATCGCCTGCCTTGACAAGCGCGCCCTCTCGGAAATGGACGGATTGGATGGCTCCGCCGACCCGTGGCCGCACATCGACCCGTTCAACAGCCTCGAGACGGCCGGAAAACAGCTCCCAATGGGTGAAATTCCGGCTGGAAACCTTGGAAACCGTGACCGGCACGGCAGGAGCCGGTGCAGCCGCCGAGGCCGCCGTTGCCACAACACTCATCGGCAATTGAAGAACCACGGATACGGCTGAAATGGACACAACAAGGCCCAGGCCGGCGCCCATAAGGGCCCAGCGTTGTTTTCTGGATGACATTGGCAATCTCCTTGCGGCCCCCACAGGCCGCCATTGTTCATTCAGGTTTCACGGCATTCTAGCGAATGCTGATCTGTTTAACGAAGTCTTCGAACTGGCTTTCAAGCTCAGGCTCCCATGTCGACGCATGGATCTGTTGACCGTCATAGATGGATGACCAGCCCTTCCCGGAAGGCAGGATCTGGCTACAGGTTTTAACGCCGGCCTGCTTCAGGCTTTGCGCGAACGCAAGACTTTCATCACGCAGCGGATCATCCTCAGCGCTCAAAACTAAAGCAGGCGCGACGCCAGCGAGACGCGAACAGAGGCAAGGTGCCGCATAAGGATGGCATCCACCACCGCTCAGATAGCGGCTCCAGCCTTCCGCCCAGCGCTCCCGCATGCCGATGGCTTCCGCTTCACGAATGGACGCCGTCCCCATGAATGGATCGAGCAGCGGCGACAGCAGGATCTGGCCGTCGAGTTCGTTGGCGAAATGATCCCGCGCCTTCAGCGCGACGCTGGCGGCAATATTACCACCCGCCTCAACGCCTGCCAGCAACAGCAGCGATTTGCGGTCGCCAAGCCCGGCACGCTTGTTGGCGAGATAGGAGAAAATCGAAAAGCCCACCTCAAGCGGACTGGGAAAGACCGGCCCGAGCGGCGCATTGTAGTCCGGCACCACCACGATAGCGCCGGTCCTCGCCAGACATGCCGCCACCGAACTGTACACCACGCCGGATGCCATGAAGGCACCGGCGTGAAAGAACAACACGACCGGCGGCCCCTTGCCATATTCGGCACCCTGATAGACACGCGCCGACACTGGCCCGACGGCCAGCTTGTCCAGCACCATATCTTTCACTTGTACCGGCATTGGCACCGACATTGCTTCGACTTCCTTAAGCCCCCACTTTCGGGACCTCTGATTCCCCCGGTCCGACCAGCAGCCCCCGAGATGAGATATGCACGCTTGCAATTTCCTGTAAAATCTACTGTTATTCGCCAATCGGAACAAGCTGGCGTTTTCTTACTACACTGTTCGTATTTTCGAATAATAGTGCAACGCACATCAACAAGGCCAACTCCCATGGACCAGCTCTCAGCAATGCGTGCCTTCATTCGCGTGGTGGAAACCGGCAACTTTACGCGGGCGGCTGAACGGCTTGATATGCCGAAGGCAACGGTCACCAATCTTATTCAGGGGTTGGAAGCCCATTTGCAGACCAAACTGCTCAACCGGACCACCCGGCGCGTCATGGTGACCACGGACGGGGCCTTGTATTATGAGAGAGCGGTCCAGATCGTTTCGGAACTGGCTGAGCTGGACGAAAGTCTTTCTAATGCGCAAAGCACACCCCGCGGACGTTTGCGTGTCGAAATGTCCGGCGCCTTTTCAGATTGGATTGTAGTTCCCTCCCTCTGCGACTTTCATCAGAAATTTCCAGATATGCACATCGATCTCGGCGTCAGCGACCGGATGGTCGATTATCTTGCCGAAAACGTCGATTGCGCCTTGCGGGCCGGTACGCCCTCCGATCAGTCACTGATCGCCAGACGGGTTTGCGACGTGGAAATGATCACCTGCGTCGCCCCCCGTTATATCGAAAAATTCGGCATCCCCGCCCATCCGCGCGAACTGGAAAACCACCACTATTGCGTGAACTATTTCAGCAGCAACAATAGCCGGAAAATGCCGTTCACGTTCAAAAAAGACAAGGAAGAGTTGGAGATCAGCGCCCGCTACATCGTGTCTGTCAACGATAGCCGCACCTATATGACCTGCGCCCAGAACGGCCTTGGCATCGCCCCGATTCCCCGGTTCATGGCCGCCAGCCTCATCGCATCGGGCGAATTGGTGCAAGTGCTGGCGGATTGGAGGCGTGAGCCGCTTCCTCTCTACATCGTCTATCCGCCGAACCGTCATTTGAGCAACAAGGTCCGGGTTTTCGTTGATTGGCTGGTAAAACTCCTGCTCGAAGCCAGGCTCAATGAGGGCTGAAACAACGACGTCACAGACCCCACAACCCTTTGAAAAGGAAACTATACAAAATCTATCGATATGATAATATCGTTTATTGCCCACCTGTTTGGCGGGCTGCGGCTCTCGTGAAGCGGGAAGAGACGTCACTAGAGCGTTTCTGCCCCACATGTCATCGCAGTAACGCTCTAACTCTTTGTTTTTACGCATTTCCGGACGGAAAACCGGTTTCCACTTTTCCTGGAAATGCTCTTGTCCGGAATTTCGAAATCGAGACAAAAGGGAGATGCCGTCATGGGAACATTCTCGCCCGTTTTCGACCGACTGGCTAGACCAGTTGCCTTCATCAAAGCCGAGGACGAAGCCCTTGGCGTCGCGCATATCCTGGTCGAAAGTGCAGTGCCGACAGGTGATGGGTCCTATGAAAAAGCAATCCTCGACCATCTGCTGAGGTCAGGGCTTCTCGGCATTTCCGTCTCGACCGATTACGGCGGGATCGACGTTTCAAATGTGTTGTTATCGACCATTTGCTGTGTGCTGGCAAAGGCTTGTCCCACCCTGGGGGCCATGCTTGCCGGTCATTATAGTGCATTGGAATTGTTGCGCAGCCATGGCAGCGAAGCACAGAAATCCTATTTCTTTGCTGCCGCACTGGCAGGCATGCGCCTGGCGCGCGTCAAAGCACCGTCTGCGGCAAGCCTGAAAGACAGGGGCCTGCACCTTTCCTATAATGGACTTGGCTGGTCATTGAATGGCACCGGCATGGCGTCACCGAACGCCGCTTCCGCCGATTGGATCATGGTGTCCGTCCATGACCAGGCTGAAGAGCCGGCCCATCTGTTTTTCCCCGCCGCAGCGGCGGCGATAACGCCGATCGCCAATTCCCTTTCAGACAAAAGCCAGCCGGATCGGGGTGAACCGGTGCTATTTCGTGACCAGAGAGGCGAAAAGGACGCGCAATTGCAGGCTCGGCGTTTGGCACAGGGGCCGGATGTGCCTCAAGCCATGGACCTGCTGTTGCAGGCATCCGTAGAGCTGGGGAGAGGCAAAGCTGCATTCAGCCAATTGTTCGGAAGCCCGGTATTGGCCCCCTCTCATCTGCCTGACGACACGTTCGAACCCGATTTTGACCCATCAAAAACCGACGCCATCGCTGATGCCGCCCTGCGATTGGCAACAGCCGAAGCCGTGATCGAAAAAGCCGCCAGCGCCATTGATGCCGCCCAGATCGGCACACAGGACCGGCATCGACATACCGCCTTCCTGATCGCATCGGCAGCCAATGCAGCAGCCGTGGAAGCCTCGACAATCGCTCAGTCTGTCGCAGCGGACCCACGCTTTGCACATGCAACCGCACATCTTGGCGCGGTCGAGTTCCAAAGCGCTGATGCCGGTATCATCGTTTCGCTTTTGCGCAAAGGTACACTTGGCTTGAGCGGTTTTTCAGATGATGATTCCAACGGCTGACTTGCCGATGAATGCTGCCAGAGTTTGGCTTAGAAAAAATGGACAATCGTTTTCCCGAAAAACAAACGAAAACCAGAGAAGTGAGAGCCTATCAGTTCAGTCTGAAGCTGATAGGCTCTAACATTTCTAGTAGATTCTATTGTATGCATTGCAGCTTTGAAGTGTTTATGGGCCTAGGAATGCAAAAGATCGCCATTTTTTAGAATTTTTTTCCCATAATATAATCTATTGAAATTATGGATTACTTTGACAAAAGAGCCGTGAGATTCCATTTTGACCGGCAGGAAAAGACAGCCAATTGGAGATTGCTCATGACGATCCTCACCATGCCGCGCAAGGACGCCAACGCTACGCCCTATCCGCAGCCGTCCGTCGAGCCGGGTCTGCTGAAATCGGCCATGCGCCACGTCAGCGGCCAGGTTTCGGTGATCACGGCGGGCCAGGGGCCAGAGCGCACTGGTGCAACCGTGACCTCCGCCACCGCTTTGTCGGTCGATCCTCCAACGGTTATCGTCAATATCAACCGGACCTCTTCCAGCTATCCGGTGATCCGGAAATACGGTCATTTCGGCCTCAACATCCTTGCGAGCCATGACGAGCCTGTCGCCAATCGTTTTGCCGGCGTTGGGGGTCTGAAGGGAGAGGCACGCTATGACGGGTCAAATTGGATAGTCGGGCCTAGCGGCGCATCGCTGCTGGTCGGCGCGCTCGCCGCAATCGACTGCGAAGTGGAAGAGATCATCGACCGCCATAGCCACGGCATCATCATTGGCCGGGTCATTTCGATCCAGCTCAGCGAAGGCAACCCACTGGCCTATCAGAACGGCCGTTACGGCAATTTCACACCGATTTTGGGCTGACCTTGCGGCCACAGCAAAAAATCAGCCTGCCGGATTATTCAGATCCGGCAGGCTGATTTCTGTCTAGAGGTCTGCCGTAGCGCTTTACATCTGCTGCATAATTTTAGCCATAAATCCAAGCCGATTTAAGGAATTATGCAGTAGCGCGCTTTTCTTGCTGCTCATCCTGCGTCAGCTCATTCAGGCTTGGCGTAGCGACGAATTGTTCCAGTGTCATATTGTCAAGAATCGCCGCAATGGCGTCCCGCACCTGGGTCATCGACCGCCGGACCTGACAGTTGACCGGATCGGCACAATCATCGCAAGCTTCGAAAGCGGTGCGGCTGGCACAACGGATCGGCGCAAGCGGCCCATCCAGCAGGCGAATGGCGTGGCCAATACGGATTTCGCTGGCGGGATGCGACAAGGAGTAACCGCCGCCCGGGCCTTTTTTCGACCGCAGGATGCCACCATTGCGCAATTCGAGCAGAATGGTGTCGAGAAACTTCTTCGGAATGTTGTTTCTGAGCGCAATCTCGCTGATGAACGCTGTTTCACCCGGTCCAAGCTGAGCCAGATCCACCAGCGCTTTCAAACCGTATTTGCCTTTTTTCGTCAGCATGACTGTCTGCTTTCCCAACATTCCGGGCCGACAAATCCCGGCCCCATCCGCATTTCACCATGGCAATAAAGCCAAACTAAAGCATGAATTTTAAAAACATATAAAAATTATGTATTTCATATTCAAGCTTTGCCGCAAGGGATTGTGGCTGGCAAACGTCAGATCGACCGACGTTTCACCGCCGTTCGTTGCATGGAAGCATCAAAAAAGGCAAGGCCACCCCGGAACAACCCAGGGCGGCATAGTGAATAAGCGATACTTGCAGAGCGTCAGGACCCTGAAACGACCCGGAAACCGCCCGAATGGCCTCCGCCGGCAAAAACTTTCGAATCGGCGAAATCGCTGTGCTTAATGTCGTTTTCGCTCGACCTGCCAAGACCAAGCTTCGGAAACAGCAGTTCCGCCACACGGTAGGCTTCTTCCAGATGCGGATAGCCGGAGCCGATCACCGTATCAATGCCAATGGCCTGATATTCCCGCAGGCGCTCCGCCACTGTTTCCGGCGAACCGACCAGGGCCGTACCGGCCCCTGCCCGTACCAGTCCCACCCCGGCCCAAAGATTGGGCGAGACTTCCAGCTTGTCGCGCCGACCATTGTGCAATTCCGTCATGCGGCGCTGGCCGACAGAATCGGATTCCTTGGCAAAGCGCGCCTGGGTTTCGCGGATGGTTTCATCGGACAGTTTAGAGATCAGCTTGTCTGCGGCAGCCCAGGCCTCTTCATCGGTTTCGCGGACGATGAAGTGCAGACGGATGCCAAAGGAGACATCCCGCCCGCTGCGGGCAGCAGCAGCGCGCACAGCCTCGACCTTTTCCTTGACCTGCGCTGGCGGCTCGCCCCAGGTCAGGTATTTGTCGACGCGACGGGCGGCAAAATCGATCCCGGCCTCCGACGAGCCGCCAAAATAGAGCGGCGGACGCGGCGATTGCACCGGCGGGAAGCCAAGGCGCGCCCCTTCTGCACGAATATATTTGCCATTCAGATCGGCATGGCCCTTGCCTAGAAGATCCTCCCAGACGGTGAAAAACTCGTCGGCATGGGCATAGCGTTCATCGTGGGAGACGAAAATACCGTCACCCGCCAATTCCGAAGGGCTGCCGCCGACAACGATATTCAGCAGCGTGCGGCCGTTCGAGACCCGGTCCAGGGCGACCGCCAACCGCGCGTAATAGGCGGGCGATGCGGTGCCGGGACGAATGGCGACCAGAAATTTCAGCTTCTGGGTGTGGGCGGCCAACGATGCCGCCGTCACGAAGGATTCCTCACAGGCAACCCCCGTCGGCAGCAAAACACCGTAATAGCCGAGCCGGTCGACGGCGCTGGCAATCTCACGCAGATAGCCGTGATCGACAGGGCGGGTCAGATCGTTGGAGCCGAGATAGGTGCCATCACCAGATGTGGGGATGAACCAGAGAAAATCGATGGGCCGCGCATTTTGTGCATTGGACGTTTTAGACATGGACAAGTCCTTTCATGAAAATGGTTCAGCTGGCCTTCGGGCGCCAGACGATCTCGGCGATCTTCAAAGGCTTCGGCAGGATTTGCAGGGCGTGAAACTCGTCGGCCAAGGCCTGCTGATAGGCGATGGCCTCATCGTTCAGGGTGGAAACGCTACCCAGATCGGCGCCGGGCCGGGTCAGCACGGTCTTTGTCGTGTCGCGCGGCACGCCGGTGATTTCGGCAAGCGCGGTGATGGTTTCATCCAGATGGCTCTGGGCCCAAACACCGGTCTTGCGCAATTCATCGATAACCTCAGTGATCACCTCCGGGTTTTTAACGGTGAAATCACCATTGCCGAAATAGAAGCTCCAGCTATCGACAATGCCGCTTGCCGTCGTCAGCACCCTGGCATTGGGATCGGTCTCGGCCACGGCAAAATAAGGGTCCCAGATCGCCCAGGCATCGACATTTCCAGATTTGTATGCCGCCCCCGCATCGGCAGGCGACAGATCCGCTGCCTTGACATCGGCTGGCGTCAATCCGGCCGTTTTCAGCGCCTTGACCACGAAATTATGAGCGCTCGAGCCGCGTTTGAAGGCTAGCTTCTTGCCCTTGAGATCGGCAATCGTCTGGATCGGCGAATCCTTGTGCACAAGCAATGCCGTGCCGGAGGGTGCTCCCTTATACGTGCCGACATAAAGAAGATTGCCGCCCGCCGCCTGGGCAAACAGTGGCGGCACATCTCCTGTCGGACCGAAATCGAGCGCACCGGCGCCTAGCGCTTCCAGCAGCGGCGGGCCGGAGGTGAACTCGGCCCATGTCACGCTAATGCCGCGTGCAGCCAGACGCTTTTCCAGCGCGCCCGTGCGCTTGGCCAGCGCCAGCACACCATTCTTCTGCCAACCGATCCGCAATGTCGTGGTTGCCGCCTGCGCGGTACGGATTGCCGGCAAGGCGAGGATGGTGCCGGTAGCGCCAAGCAAGCCAAGGGTCTGTCTGCGGTTGATCATCAGCGGTCTCTTCCTTCGGTCTGTCGCATTCGTCAGGCCTATATGATGATTTAGTCTATGGAATTTGTAAGGTATATTTTTCGCTTTATGGGCGACTGCGGAAATTTCCTGCCGCCATTTTCCCGTCTCCAGGGGTCGGAATTTCGTCTTTCCCGAATGCCCAGATCCCGACCTGCACGAACAGAGCCGGTTTTCACCCAGCACAGGTCCATACCATCCAAGGACATCCTCGACGCACATCCCAACCTAAAAGCCGCACCAATGGGGAAATTTGTTTCCGCAATTTGCAGAATATTGATCGATATTATCTCCATTATTTCCATAGACTATATACTTTAATCTAAGGCGCCATTGCCCGGACTTAGGTTTTCAAGAGACGCAACATGACAGAATTGACCCGCCGCCTGTTTGCGACCGGTGCCCTTGGCTCCCTCGTTTTATCCCTGACGCTTGGCGCTGCCTTCCGCGCTCGGGCCGAAGGATTGGGTACCTTGAAAATCGGCTACCAGAAAACCGGTCTGCCGGTCATCGCACGCCAGCAAGGCGTGATCGAAGCCGCCCTCAAATCGCAGGGGATCTCAGTGTCCTGGGTGGAGTTTGCCGCCGGGCCACCGCTGGTCGAGGCCTTGAATGTCGGCTCCGTCCATGTCGGCTGGACCGGAGATGCGCCGCCAATTTTCGGTCAGGCATCCGGGGCAGCCATTGTCTATGCTGCGGCGCTGCCGCCGAATGGCAAGGGCGAGGGCATCGTCGTCAAGGCCAGTTCCGGCATCAAGGATCTGGCCGGTCTCAAGGGCCGCAAGGTTGCGGTTGGCAAAGGCACCAGCGCCCATAACCTCGTTGTGGTTGCCCTGGAAAAGGCCGGGATCGGCTTTGATGAGATCACCCCGGTCTATCTGGGTCCGGCGGATGCGGCGGCGGCCTTTGCCAGCGACAAGGTGGACGCCTGGGCCGTCTGGGACCCGTTCCTGGCGATTGCCGAGACCCGATACGATCTGGTGACGCTCGCCCGCTCCAGCGAAGTGCTTGACGTCAAAACCTATTTTCTCGCCAATCGCGACTTTGCAGCAAGCCATCCCGACACATTGGCAACCGTGCTGAAGGCGCTCACTGTTGCGGCTGAATGGTCCGCCAACAATCGCGATCAATTGGCCGCCGCCCTGCATGACATTACCGGCGTGCCGCTCAACGCCCAGACTTTGGCTGCCAACCGGGCCGAGTTCGGCATTTTCAAGATTACCGACGAGATCGTGGCGACCCAGCAAGAGACGGCAGACCGTTTCTTCCGGCTCGGCCTGATCCCGAAGAAAATCAACATCAAAGACGCCGTGTGGGTTGCGCCAGCCAACTAAAGACCCAGGCAACTGAAGATAATGATCCGGAGTTGAAGCGATGCAGAATTCAAACATCAGACAAGATGCCGGACATGCACCCTCGCTAGGATTTGCATGGTTCGGAGCTGGCCTGTCGCGGTTGGCTGGCAACAGCATCGGCTGGGCGCTGCCTTTGCTGATCCTGATTGCCTGGGAAGCATCGTCGCGCGCCGGATTGTTGCAGCAAAACGTGTTACCGGCACCGTCTGCCGTCGCCGAAGCCTTCTGGCGGCTGACGTTATCGGGCGAATTGCCAACCAATATCGGCGTCTCCACCGTAAGGGCGCTGGCGGGCTTTGCGATTGGCGGCGGCATCGGTTTCGCACTCGGTCTGCTCAACGGCCTGTCCGCATTGAGCCGCGGCATTACCGATACGACCTTGCAGATGGTGCGCAATATTCCCCATCTGGCACTGATCCCGCTGGTTATTCTGTGGTTTGGCATCGATGAGGAGGCCAAGCTCTTTCTTGTCGCGCTTGGCGTGTTCTTCCCCATCTATGTCAACACCCTGCTGGGCATCCAGAGCGTCGATCCGCAACTGGTGGAAATGGGCCGCCTTTACGGCATGAAGCCTTACCGGCTGTTTCGCAAGGTTATCCTGCCGGGCGCCCTGCCCGCGATTTTTGCCGGACTGCGCTACGGCCTTGGCATCATGTGGCTGACGCTGATCGTCGCCGAAACCATCGCCGCGTCTTCCGGTCTTGGTTACATGGCCATGCAGGCCCGTGAGTTCCTGCTGATCGACGTGGTTGTTCTCTCTATTCTCATCTATGCGCTGCTCGGCAAACTGGCGGATCTGCTTGCCCGTTTCCTGGAGCGCGTGTTCCTGCAATGGCATCCGGCCTACCAGACAGCGAGGTAAGACCCATGACCGCAACAACAGTGACGCGGCTTCGGCCAATTCAGGAAATACACCCTGCAAAAAGACAGGAACAGGCATCCCAACCGGTGCTTGCCAGCGCCCGCCCGGCGTTTTCCTTCCGCAATGTCCGAAAGAATTTCGGGACACAGACCGTGCTGGATGGCATAAACCTTGATGTCGCAGAAGGTGAGTTCCTGGCGATCATCGGCAAGAGCGGCTGCGGCAAAAGCACCCTGCTGCGGTTGCTGGCTGGGCTGGACAAGCCAAGTTCCGGCGAACTTGTCCATCATGCCGACAAGAGCGATGCTGCCCGGGTTCGAATGATGTTTCAGGAGCCACGCCTTCTGCCCTGGGCAAAGATCGACGACAATGTCGCCGTCGGACTGACCGGAATTGCCAAGGGCAAGGAAGCGCTTTCGGCGGCCCGCGCCCTGTTGGAAGAGGTTGGCCTTGGCGCACGGGCCAGCGAATGGCCCTCCGTTCTCTCCGGCGGCCAGAAACAGCGCGTCGCGCTTGCCCGCGCCTTGGCGGCGCATCCGCATATTCTGGCCCTGGATGAACCGCTAGGCGCGCTCGATGCGCTGACCCGGATCGAAATGCAGCAATTGCTGGAACGGATCTGGCAAAAGCAGCGGTTTACGGCGGTGCTGGTCACCCATGATGTGTCGGAGGCCGTCGCCCTCGCCGACCGGATCGTCGTCATCGACGCCGGACGCATCGCGCTCGACCTCAAGGTTGCATTGCCACGCCCAAGGCGGCACGCCACGGCGGAATGCGCAGCAATCGAAGCACAGATATTGGAGAAACTGCTGGGAGACGCGGCCCCTGCATGAGGACTACGCCAGCCCGGCACCGAAGCGGTCGGGCTGGCAGCACACTACTATCGCGCTTCGACGCTATGGCTTGCCATGCTGCGGCTCACTATAACGGCGTCGGCGATACGATCTGCGACAAGTTCGGCCTGCCGGGCGACTTCTGGAACGCCCATCAACTCGCCAAACGTACCGCGGGCCAGTGGTCCAGCAATGAACAAATCCGCTTGCGGTCGCCCATCGATAGCAATGGCCTGACCGGCCTCATCGCAGGCGATACCGAGCCCATAAGCATCGGCCTGGAGGTGGCCCGTGCTTTCTAGTGTCAGCAACATCGATTGCGATTTCAGGACACTGGCATGATCGGGGCCTGTTGCCAGCACCACCCAGTCGAACCGCTTGCGCTCCACCAGCCCGGTCGAGGCCACCACGAGATCAAGGGCGATGGTCTCGATACCCCGCTCGATCTTGATCATCCGGCCTGAGGCAAGTGTCAGACTGCCCTCAGCCATCCTATCCTGCCAAATGGCCTGCGCCTGGGGTGGCAGCCGGTAGCGATGCACGTCCCAAAGACGGCGGGCGTGGCGCAGCAGCCGTTTTCGTTCCGTCGTATTGAGACGCGCCCAAATGGTCTGGCCCTGTTTGCGCAGGGCGTCGGTCACCGCATGCCAGGTCACGCCATGGGCCTGCGCATCGGCCACCGCACGCCGCACGGCACGTATCAACGACCTTACCGAGCGACAATCATCCTCGCTGAACGAGCAAGACCAGTCCTGGGGCTGAAGAGTATGGCCGCGGGACGACATGCCGCGCCTTGAAAAGGCGGTGATCTCGCCACGATGGCCACGGGCCGTTAAACTGGCGACAATATCCGCTGCCGTCAGCCCCATGCCGACGACAAGAACCCGATCCGTCGCACGGATACCGCAAAGACTCTGGCCCGCGACGGGATTGGTAATGAACCGTGGATGACCTTGCAGGGCTGATTGCAATGCCCGCGGTGCCTTTGGAGCCGGGTGGGTAGCCGCCATGACGACGATATCGGCCTTGATCCAGGCGCCCAAATTGCCGGTCACAAGCCAGCGGCTCCCGATCCGGGTCACGCTTTCCACCGTCTCGCGGATGTGCTGGATACGACCCTCTTCAAGATAGGGGGCCATCTGGTCCGCCATGAAGCGACCGAAGGCTTCACGGCGGCCAAACACCTGCGTGGCATCACTGCCTGTGCATTCGACCTTGGCGTCCGGATCGTCCGCAAGCGCGCCGGATTGCCGTAACCACTCGGCAAAGGCGAGCGGCTCCTTGCCGTCAGCAATCATCCTGTTTGCTTCAACATTGAGGCGAAGAGCCGGATCTTCCGTATCATAGGCAAGCCCAGCTCCCAGCATGGATCGCGGCTCAAATACCAGAATTTGCAGATCTTCGTCCTGCCGCTGCGCCAAAAACCGCGCCACTGACGCGCCGGCAAAGCCTCCACCGACAATAACGACTGTCTTGCGGGCAGGCGAAATGCTGCTTTTCGCTTGGGAAACCCCAAAGTGCGAAACCCCTGAAATAAACTGGAGCATGATGCCCTCCATCAAGCGGCATTCAGGATAGCCCTACAGGCATGCCCTGAGTGCCTGTTGAATTTGCCAGTCCTCGATTCCTGCCACTGCGTATTGACTATAAAATATATAGATTTAAATTGAAAGATGTCCACTGGACCTATTTGCACCCTGGAAAACACGACCTATAGTTGTGGAAAAAGCAGGTGATAAGCGTCTATTTTCGCAGAGCTTTTTTAATGACGCGACATGGCCCTACAGGCGCAATTATGCGGCGGCCTGCCCGACCACCCCATCATCCCAGATCCCGAATGTCACTCGTCGAGCAGAGTTTATCTACGATCAAAGCCTCGACAGAAGATCGGCCTTTTTGTCCTGATATTCCTTGTCGGTCAGGATGCCGCGGCCATGCAGGGCGGCGAGTTTCTCGATCTTGGCAAAGATCTCATCGTCACTGGCTGCCGGGGGAACGGTTGGAGGCATGGGAGACGTCCCTGCCGAAAATGCCTGAATCTCCGACGCCAAAGGCTCACTCGCTGGTTCGGGATGGTCAAAAACAGTGGCGACGGGTGGCATGACCGGCGCGAGGGGTGCAGTCGCGGCCTCGCCTATCCCATTCGTAACGGGCGAATTCGTACCGGGAGACACGACTTCAAGCTCTGAGATCCGCACCAGCCCATATTGGGAGGTAAAGCTCAGCGTCTGATCACCGCCCTGCTGCTGGGAAAATCCGCCGATCTGGTGGTCTCTGGTATCGTAGACTGTGGTGCGCCCGCCAATATCAATCGCCAGTCTGCGGCTTGACGGAAAAAACGCATAGCGCAAATTGTTCTGAGCACCGGTCGAGGCCGGAAAGCCAAGATCGGCTGGCCACCAGTTTGCGGCTGAAAGACTGCCGGGGATGAAGAGGCTGACACCGCTCGAAAAGGTACCAAACCCGCCATTTCCCTGCGACTGTGATTGCGACGATGAGGCGTAGCCGGACGCCGGGCGATGCAGATCACTGGTTTGCAGCAGCGTGGCGATATCCGAGCAGAGATTGTCAACCCGGGCCTTCAGCCCGTTGTTGAACATATCGCCGACCATGGTCATGCCACCCTGCGACCATTGCCCCATGCCACCGAGATCCGGGTGGTTGAACTGGGCCTGGTAGCCGTTGCCAGCCATCAACGCCATCAGCAAATGTTCCACCGCCCCGAAGCTGACCCCATGGCGGGTGGCAATGTCGCTCAGACGCGCTTGGCCCTCGTCACTCAGTGTCGGCATAACAGCGTCCCTCGCGGTTGGCAGCGATCCGTGATTGTCAAGCTGCTAAGTGTGCCTAGCACGTGCCAGCCGTTTATCACAGGGGGCGTCGAAAAGGCGGATATCATCTCTTGAAAAAGCACAAAAGCCCGGCCTAGCATTCAAGCCAGACCGGACCCAGACCACCCAGGGTAACTGGTTATCCCAGGGTAACGCTGAGGCTAATCGGCACGGAGGCCAGGGCCTTGGAAACCGGGCATCCCGCCTTAGCCTGATTGGCAATTTCCGTAAACCGGGCTTCATCGGCACCGGGGACTTTACCCTTCAGGACAAGCTCGATGGCCGTGATGGCAAAACCAGCCTCCTGCTTTTCCAGGGTCACATTGGCCTTGGTTTCCAGGCTGTCGGCGGTCAATCCAGCCTCGCCCAGCATCATCGACAAGGCCATAGTGAAGCAAGCCGCGTGTGCCGCACCGATCAGTTCCTCCGGGTTGCTGCCGGTGACACCTTCAAAGCGGGTATTGAAGCCGTAAGGATAGGCATCCAAGGCGCCGCTCTGCGTCGAAACCTTGCCTTTTCCGTCTTTCAAACCACCTGACCACTGGGCAGAACCGTATTTTTCGATCTTCATGGCAATCTCCTTTTATGCGTACTGGACCAAATCTGGGACCCTGCCTCTCCGTTCATAAGCGGGTCATGGGCTGGGATGTTGGGTTAACACCCCGGAGCAAGATCGGTTCCCCTATCCCCGAATGTCGCGTGCAGTGAGTGAAGGCGTCACCAGCAAGGCGATATCGTCGCCTTCGAGCAAGTTCGAAACCAGCATCTGTTCACGATTGAACGACCGGCCTGACAGAATATCGTGCAACGGCCCCTGTACGCTCTCAGGGCAAACAATCATGGTATCCGCCCAAAAGGCCGCTGCAACCCTTGCCGTCTCAGGATCGATCCGGCCAAACACCAATCTTGGCGCAATAGTCAGCGCGATATCATTCCCCTGTACCCGAGCGAAAGCGATGACGTGATCCCGGGCATGGCCAGTGACCTCCAGCGGCACGTAATCACCGTCATTGAACAGGCTGGCATGGCGGCTACGAAGGGCAAGCACCTCCCGGATCAGCCTTTGCTTGCGCTGGATGAAAGAGACGGGGCGCTCATTTGCGGGCGCACTCATCTCGGCGGCCAGCGCCTGATAGTCGATGATGCGGCGATTGTCCGGATCGACAAGGCTATCGTCCTTGCCCTCGGTTCCCTGGTAAATATCCGGCACACCCGGCGCCGTGAGCTTGATCAGCGTCTGGGAGAGGCTGTTGACCTCGCCCGCCGCCATGAAGGGCCGAAGCGTTTCGCTGAAATCCGTCAGGAAGCTTTGGTTTTCCGGTGACACCAACTGCTCGGCATAGGAGCGCACCGCCTGTTCGAAAGCCTCGTTTGGCTCAGCCCAATCCGTTCGCACCTTGGCCTCCCGAAGCGCTTTTTCAGTATAGGCCAGAAAGCGATCGGCCAGCATGGCAGGATCGGTAGCTTCGGTCGGCGCGAGCCAGATCCCTGCCAAGGACTGATATAGCATCCACTCCACATTCGGATCGGGAGCGGGACCATCCGGCAAGGAGGTGAGGTTGCCGCGATGCATCTGGCGCCAGCGGCTCACACCGTCGATCCAGGCATCCGCCCCTTCCGACAGGGTGTAGAGACGGGCGCGCGCATCCTCGCCACGCTTGGTATCATGGGTCGAGCTTGCAGTGAGACCATGCTTCTGGGTCTGCAAGCGCTCGATCATCGCTGCGTGGAAGGCGCGGACACCACCCGGCGGATGGGCTGGCTCGCCACCAACCTCGTTTGCGGCAATCAGGCGATTGTAGCGGTAGAAAAGCGTATCTTCCAAGGCCTTGGCCATGACAGGACCGCTCAACTGCTGGAAGCGGGTGCGGAACTCATCTGCCGCCTCCGCCTCGAACCCGCCGAGCAACAGGCGTTCGATAACACCAAGCGCTCCATTATCCACTCCCCAGAGCCGTGCCTGCGCGACGACCTTTTCCAGGACAATTTTGTCCTGCGCATCGAGGCCGCCATGATAGCCATAGGTCCGGTAAACTGGAAAAGCGATCAGCAATTCCTGTATCGCCTTGCGCAACTCGTCCTCGTCGTGGCCGGTGCCAATCGATTTTGCCAGCGCCACCAGCCGGGTGACTTCGCCCTTGAAATTGCGTTGAACCATCCGGGTCTTGGCGTCCCACAGGCCTTTGACATAGTCAGCCGCTCCGGCGTCGGTGTCGTTATAGGCCTGCTGAAGGCGCTCCAGTCCCTCGCCATCGATGTAGAGCTGCGACAGGGCGGTGATGAATTCATAGCCCGTCGTGCCGGACACCGGCCAGCTTGGCGCAATCACCTCACCTGCCCCCAGAATTTTCTCAACAGTGATATAAGTCTGCGGCCCCGTCGCCTCGCGCAGGCGAGCGAGATAGCCTGCCGGGTCAGCCAGCCCATCGACATGATCGATCCGCAATCCCTGAACCTGCCCTGACCGCACCAGATCGAGGATCAACCGGTGGCTATCGTCGAATACCTGCGGTTTTTCCACGCAGACACCTACCAGGCCGGTGACTTCGAAAAAGCGGCGATAGCTCAGGCTTTCGGCGGCCTGTTTCCAATGCTGAAGCTGCCAATGCTGGGCATCGAGTAACGCCCTGATTTTTTCAGGCGACGCGAGCACCTCGGCCAATGCCGCCCGATCGGTATTTTCCGCGACCAGTGCTTGCTGGATGCTTTCATCGCTCAAGGGAATATGCGTCTCGAAATAGGCAAGGCTGAACTGGTCAGCGTTGTCATCTCGTATGACAGTCAACTCACCATCGGCAAGGGCTTCCTCAAGGGTGTTGCCAAGCACCGGCAAGGTCAGCTTCCGGCTCCAGTCAATATCGAAATGCCCGGCATAGGCGCTGCGGCTGCCATTTCGCAGCACATCGTACCACCAGGCGTTTTCGACTGAAGCCGCCATATGGTTGGGAACGATATCGAGGATCAGGCCGATATCTGCCTTCGCAAGCGCTACGCACATCCGCTCAAAACCGGCTTTTCCGCCGATGGCCGGGTCGATCTCGTTGGCGTCCACCACATCATAACCGTGGGTGGAGCCACGGGTAGCCGTGAAGATTGGCGATGCATAGAGATGGCTGATGCTCATCGATTTCAAATGCGCAATAAGATCGATCGCATGATCGAATGTTATGCCGTTTCGAAATTGCAGGCGGTAGGTCGCTGTTGGGATGGTCATGCTGCCCTCTTGATGGTGTTTGCCAGTAACACGGCTGGCCGCCTTCGGTTCCACGCGGTCACGGCCAATAATGGCGGCGGAATGCCGATATAGTCGGCATCAAATACCGGGAAGACGGAACACCGGAGCCCTTTGGAAGTTAACGCCTCGGTTTGCCCGATCATGGATCGATATGCGCAGGAGACACGATGCAGGACATGACATTTGGCCCGGTTCTTTCCGGCAACGGCACGATCTTCAGCCTTTGGGCACCGCTTCAGGAAAAGGTTCTGCTGAAGATCGAGGGCCAGGAGCCTTGTCTCATGACAGCCGGTGAAAATGGTTGGTACAGCGCCGAAGTGCCGGAGGTTGGGGCCGGATGCCGTTATAACTTCATCCTGGAGGATGGCCTTGCTGTTCCCGATCCCGCCTCACGCTTCCAACCCGATGATGTCCATGGGCCAAGCGAGGTCATAGACCCAGCCTACGACTGGCAGCAGCCCCAATGGCAAGGGCTGCCTTGGGAAGAGATCGTGATCTATGAACTTCACGTGGGAAGCTTCACGCCCGCTGGGACATTTATAGCCATCATCGAGCGGCTGGACCACCTGAAAAACCTTGGCGTCACCGCGCTGCAACTCATGCCAATTAGCGACTTTCCGGGCCGGTGGAACTGGGGCTATGACGGCGTATTACCCTACGCACCCGATAGCAGCTACGGCCGACCGGAAGATCTGAAGCGGTTGGTGGACGAAGCCCATGCACGCGGCATCTGCATCTTTCTCGATGTGGTCTATAATCACTTCGGCCCGGACGGAAATTATCTTCCCGCCTATGCACCGATCTTTACCGACAAGCACATCACGCCCTGGGGGCCGGGCGTCAATTACGATGGCGACCAGTCGGAAGCCGTGCGTGAATTCGTCGTGCGTAACGCCATGTACTGGGTGGACGAGTTTCGGGTCGACGGACTGCGCTTCGATGCGGTGCATGCCATAGAGGACGAGCGCAAACCCCATATCCTGCATGATATCGCCAGGCGGACACGCGCTTGCGCGCCCGGACGGGCCGTGCATCTGATCGTCGAGAATGAAGACAACAATGCCGTCCTGCTCGAGCGTGATGAAAATGGGGCGCCCCTCCATTTCACCGCACAATGGAATGACGACATCCACCATGTCCTGCACATCACTGCCACCGGTGAAAGCTTCGGCTATTATCAGGATTACGCAAACGACACCTCGAAACTGGGCCGGGCGCTGGCGGAGGGCTTTGTCTACCAAGGCGAGCACATGCCCTATAGTGGGAAGGAAAGAGGCATGCCGAGCGCCCATCTGCCACCCACTGCCTTTATTTCCTTCATCCAAAACCATGACCAGATCGGTAATCGCGCCATGGGCGACAGGATGGCCGCATCCCAACCATCAGAGGCGTTGAAGGCTCTGGCGGCGGTTTATCTTTTGGCCCCGCAGATCCCCATGCTGTTCATGGGAGAGGAATGGGGCGCAAAGACCACCTTTCCATTCTTTTGCGATTTCAATGAAGAGCTGAATGAAGCGGTAAGGCAGGGACGACGCAAGGAACTGTCGAGGCTACCCGGCTTCGATGCCGAGGATGCATCCGACCCAACAGCACAGACAACGTTCAACAGCGCCAAACTATCATGGGAACCAGACCAGCAAGACGGCGATATTTTGAAATTTTACCGCGAATTGCTGGCGTTGCGAAAAGAAAAAATCACTCCTCTTCTCCGCGATACGCGCGGCCATATCACCAGCCATAGCAGTCAGGGACACGTGATAACTGTGCGCTGGACGCTCAGCGAACACGTCCTGACACTCACCGCCAATCTGTCTGCCGAGGATGTAAAAAGCCCCGTAAAGGCAAGCGGAGATTGTTTTTTCACGTTCGGCGCCCAGCCGGGTAACCAGCTCGGCCCCTGGGCCGTTGTTTGGCATATCGGCTCTCGCTGAGGCGAAGGCAACCCTGCCAATCTGAACGACAGCGCCAGGCACCACATAGAGTGCCTGGCTCTGTAACGCATTGTATATGCTGAATATTTTCAACTTGAGTTACACCCGATTCGTGGAGCTATAGGGTGTGACCCCGACAACGGCTCTTGCAGTAGTTCTTGAGGTCGCTCCAAGCGGACATGCAATGCGAGATAGTCAAAATCTCATCAACACGGCGCTACGTCCGCAGTGCGGAAACAAGACCTCTCCGCCTCAGGTCATTTATCAAATCAATACATTCTATTGCGAATTGGAATTTTACATTCGTCAATCCCTTCTCTACCAGAAATGGGAGGAGAATAGGGAGATTATCATTGGTCGCCATACACCACGGGTGGCGGCGCTGTGATTAAAATATTGCTGGGGACTTATATCCAATCAAAAAACGACAGAAATACAGATCACCAAGGGTGAATAGTATTTAAAAATACGTTTTTGCACCGAACATAGCAACATCAGTAGATTCAAATATCATCACATTCAGTGATCGATCACCTGTGGGATATTTTCAATTATCGCAAGAGGAGGAGCGAAAAATGAAAAGAGCAAGGACGCTGCTGGGGACAGCACTTCTACTCATCAACTGTATGACCGTGGCGAAAGCAGCCGAAAACAGTAATACGCAATATGCGCCGGGCGCTTCACAATTTTATGCGGGTGCCATTCCTCCATTTGAGGGATTTTATTTTCTCTCGCAGACAAGTTATTTCACCGCCAACAGAGTCAACGACGGCAAAGGTCGTGAAATACCCATAGACTTCAAGGTGAAAGCCACCGTTGAAACACTGCGCTTCATGTATGTATCAGATATCCGTATCGGCGAAGCCCAGCTTTGGGGACAGCTCGTCCTTCCGCTTATTCATCTCGACATTTCCAACGCATTTGCAAAAGACTCCGGCTTCAACATGGGAGACGCAACCGCAACTGTTGGGCTGTCATGGCACCCGGATCAAAAGCAGACATTCATCACCGGCATAGACATCGGCATGCCGACCGGCGCTTACGATGAGAACGCCCTTGCCAATGCCGGCCTTAATCACTGGTCCGTGCAGCCAACGATTGCCTATCATTATTCAGACCCCCAAGGCCTTGAATTCGCAACCGCAGCCCGGGTCATCTTCAATTCCGAAAACACCGCAACCGATTACAAAACCGGCAATGAGTTCGTCCTCGATTACGCAGTTGGCTGGAATTTCGGCAAGATAAGGGTCGGAGCAACAGGATATTACCTTAAGCAGTTCACCGATGACAAAGGACCCGGCGTCGCCTCCGACGGCCATCGCGGCGAAGGCCTCGCGGTCGGCCCATCACTGTCCTATAGCTTCAATCCGGGCCTGGGCATAAGCGCATCCTGGCAGCATGACGTGGTGGCGAAAAACCGAAGCGAAGGCAACACTCTCTGGGTGAATGTCGCAACAAAATTCTAGAATTATCCGATACAGCTCGATTTTCCAGACGAGCGTTCCGGGCAGGCGATCCGACAGAAATTCAACCGCCTGCCCCTTAAATTTCTCCGCATACGAAAGCCCGAAGATGCCAACACATCTTCGGGCTTTCGTGTCCTATGGAGATTCATTGAAAATGGATCTCCATATTCTTTTTGAAAACGTCTCAAGCCTCTGACACATTTGAGATATTTTAGTTTTTTTAAGTTGAAGATGCGTCAGCATCTTCGAGACTTGGCATAAGATGAGCGTCTATATTATTTGGCGCGTCAGAGGCGTGGGACCTGTCGCCTCTCCTCCCATTTCCCCATTCTATCTGCACTCGCTGCATCAAACTGGCAGAAGCGGGTCGGCCCGCATTCAATTCGGCTTGAACAAAGGGAGGCGGCAGACATCAAATGTTGTAATCGCCTTACCTTGGCTTAGAGCGTCGTGCAGAAAGTCGGCTTCCACTTTTCGGACCGATGCTCAAGAGCACCCGAAATTCGTCAATCCACATCGATTGATCTTTCGCAAATCATATTGCCTAACTATGAACTAACTGGTACAAACATATTAACGACAGAGTTTGGGCGCGAGGAGAGAGCGCCACAACCCGCGGACAATTTAAGGGAGCGTGCCAGCCTTGCCGCTTGCACGAGGAGCTGCAAGCCTTGTCAGTCAAGGCTTAGACAATGCCTGGGAGGGAAAATGGGTTACACACTCGACTTTTCGGTTGTGATCGAGCGGTTGCCGGAATTGATCCTGGCATGCCTCGCAACCATTGGTCTTGCCATTGCAGGCATGTCCATTGCCACCGTCATCGGCATTTTCGGGGTTGTTGCCCGCCGGTCGCCGTCGCGTATCCTCAGAGGCGCGACGATCGGCTTTGTCGAGTTGATCCGCAATACGCCCTTCCTCGTGCAGATCTTCTTCATCTTCTTTGCCCTTCCGCAAATCGGCGTCCGGCTCAACCCGACAGTGACGGCAATCGTTGCGCTCGGCCTGAACGGCGGCGCCTATGCCATCGAGATCATTCGCGGCGGGGTGGATTCCATCGGCAAGGGGCAGGTCGAAGCAGGCCTTGCGCTCGGCCTGCACCGCGCACAAATCCTGCGCCACATCATTCTCAAGCCAGCTTTGCGCGCCGTCTATCCGTCGCTCACCAGCCAGTTCATCATGCTGACGCTGACGACATCTGTCTGCACGTCAATTGCGGCTTACGAATTGACGTCGGTTGCCCAGAAAATCGAAGCGGATACGTTCCGGTCCTTCGAGGTCTATTTCTCGATCACCCTGCTTTACCTGGTGATTTCCTCGCTGATGATGGGGGCTTTCGCGCTCATTTCCCGCATTTTCTTCAGTTACCCGGTAAAGTGAGGAAGAGACGATGGCTTCTATCGGACCCAATGAACTGTTCTTCCTGCTGCAAGGCTTGAAATGGACGCTGGCCTTGACCGCCATCGGCTTTGTCGGCGGAGGCTTCTTCGGCCTTTGCGTCGCTCTGGCCCGGGTGGCCGACAGTGCCGCCCTGCGCAAGGCGACCGCTGGCTATATCGCCGTCTTTCAAGGCACTCCGCTGCTGATGCAACTGTTCGTCGTCTATTACGGCGTTGCCTTGCTGGGCTTGGATGTGGATGCCTGGATCGCTGTCGCCATTGCCTTCACGCTGCATGCCAGCGCCTTTCTGGGCGATATCTGGCGCGGTGGCATTCAGGCCGTACCCAAGGGGCAGACAGAGGCTGCAAAAGCGCTCGGCCTGCATTACGCATCGATCATGAAGGACGTGGTCCTGCCGCAGGCGTTCAAAGTCTCCCTGCCCGCCACCATCGGCTTTCTGGTGCAATTGATCAAAGGCACCTCGCTTGCCGCCATTGTCGGTTTCGTGGAGCTGTCGCGGGCGGGGCAGATCGTCTCCAACCAGACATTCCGTCCGCTGACGGTCTTTGCCATCGTCGGCATCATCTATTTCCTGATTTGCTGGCCGCTTTCACTCTGGGGCGCCAGAAAAGAGAAACGGCTTCAAGCCGCCGCCCGGTAAAGTTTGCCAGACGACGTGTAGAACCCGGCTTTCCTCAATACAAAACGAAAACAAGGAAAGCACAACAAAAGACGACACCAGGTTTGGTGCCAAGCACCACTCTCATCAGCTTTGTAAGGAGGAGCAAATGATGAAATCCAGGACAATGACAATCAAGCGCCGCACGGCGCTCGCCCTCATCGCGGCGGCGGCGACCATGTCGCTCGTCGCTCCCGCCACGGCCTTCGCCGGTACGCTGGAACAGGCCAAGGCCAAGGGCAAGGTCATCATCGGCATTCAGGGCGACAATTCGCCTTGGGGCTTTGTCAATTCCAGCGGCGTGCAGGACGGTCTGGATGCCGATATCGGCAAGGCCTATGCGGATTATCTCGGCGTCAAGGCCGAGTTTGTGCCGCTGGCCGTGGCCAACCGCATTCCGGCCCTGATGACCGGCAAGGTCGACATCCTGTTTGCAACCATGGGTATGACTGCCGACCGCGCCAAGACCATCCAGTTCTCCAAGCCCTATGCTGGCAACGTCTTGTCGGTCTACGGACCGAAGGACAAGAAGATCGGCAGCTATGACGATCTTACCGGCGTGTCCGTCGGCGTGCCGAAATCCAGCGCCATGGATACCGCCATCACCGCTGGCGCAGGCACAAAGGCCAGCATCCTGCGTTTCGATGACGACGCGGCAAATATCCAGGCTCTGATTTCAGGTCAGGTCGAGGCCGTTGGCGGCAACCAGTTCTATGGCGACCGGCTGAACGCTGCTGCCGCAGGCAAGTATGAAACGAAGTTCGACCTTGTCACTCTCTATAACGGCGCGGGGATGCGTCCGGGTGAGAAGGACTGGAACGAGAGCATCAACAGCTTCATCGACAAGATCAAGGCTGATGGCCAACTGGCAAAGATCTACGCCAAATGGATGAAGCGCGACGTTCCGGCCTTCCCGGATTCGCTTCCGGACATCCCGTTCACCGCGAAGTAATGGAGAGGCTTCCATGCAACAATCCACCGCACAGGTTCCACTGATCGCACTTGAAGGCGTTGGAAAATGGTATGGAGCCTACCACGCGCTGAAAGACATCAACCTGACAGTCCGCAAAGGCGAAAAAATCGTCCTTTGCGGGCCATCCGGTTCCGGAAAATCGACATTGATCCGCTGCATAAATCATCTGGAGGACATCCAGGAGGGCAAGATCACCGTCGAAGGCACCACGCTCACCAGCGCGAGCCGCACCATCGACGCCGTGCGCCGCGAGGTTGGCATGGTGTTCCAGAGCTTCAACCTGTTTCCGCACATGACCATCCTGGAAAACTGCACCCTTGCGCCGATGCGGGTGAAGGGGCTTCCGAAGCCACAAGCCGAAGAGGTCGCCCGCAAATATCTGGATCGTGTTCACATTCTGGACCAGGCGGACAAATATCCCGCCCAGCTTTCCGGCGGTCAGCAGCAACGCGTCGCTATCGCGCGCGCGCTTTGCATGGAACCGAAGGCGATGCTGTTCGATGAGCCAACGTCGGCTCTTGACCCCGAAATGGTCAAGGAAGTGCTGGATACGATGATCGGTCTAGCCCGCGACGGCATGACGATGATCTGCGTCACCCATGAAATGGGCTTTGCCCGTCAGGTTGCAGATCGTGTCGTGTTCATGGCCTCCGCGCAGATCATCGAGGAAGGACCACCGGAGGAATTCTTCCGCAATCCTCAGCATCAGCGCACCCGCGCCTTCCTGGGCGAAATTCTTGCCCATCACTGAGCTGAATTGCCGCCGCGACAACGCATCAGGCAGGTAAGAGCCTTCACCACGCCGACCAAGTGGACGCATTCATGACAGAGAAACCCATTATTCAAGTCGGGCTGATCGGTACCGATATCCAGCTCTCCAAATCTCCCGCTTTGCATATGCACGAAGGGGCGGCGCACGGGCTGGATTATCGCTACGAATTGCTCGATATCCATGTGCGCAACCTGCCGGAAAGCGCGCTCCCCGATCTGCTGGACGAATGCCAGGCACGCGGGTTTGCCGGCACCAATATCACCCATCCCTTCAAGCAGGCGGTCATTCCATATCTTGACGATCTTTCCGAAGATGCCCGGATGCTGGGCGCCGTGAATACGGTCGTCTTCAAAGATGGCAAGCGGATCGGCCATAATACTGACTGGTCAGGCTTCTACGAAAGCTTCCAGCGCGGCCTGCCGGATGCAACGCTGAAACGGGCATTGCTGATCGGCGCAGGCGGCGCGGGAGTTGCCGTTGCCCATGCCGCGCTGAAATTGGGAATCGAGCAGTTGGACATTTTCGACCAGGACCTCACGAGAGCCGAAGGGCTGGCAGCGACACTCAATGACCGGTTCAACGCGGGACGCGCCCATGCCGTCACCAATCCTGGCCAGTCCTTAGCTGAGGCCGATGGCCTTATTCACGCCACCCCGGTCGGCATGCCGGCTCATCCGGGACTGCCGGTCGACGCTGATCTGATCGCGCCGCGCCATTGGGTTGCCGACATCGTCTATATGCCGCTCGTCACCGAACTGATCGCAACAGCGCGCGACAAGGGCTGCCAAACACTGCCCGGCGGCGGTATGGCAGTGTTTCAGGCAGTCGGCGCATTCCGTCTGTTCTGCGGCTACGAGCCGGATGCCGAGCGGATGAGCGCCCATTTCACTGAACTTTGTGTTTCGGAGGGCGCCGCATGAGCCTGTTTTTCATCCTGAACGGTCCAAATCTCAATCTTCTCGGCCAACGTCAGCCTGAGATTTACGGTCGTGAAACCCTTGCCGATGTCGAGGACAATTGCCGGGTGATTGCCGAGGCGGCAGGACATTCGATTTTTTTCGCGCAAAGCAACCGGGAATACGAGATCATCGACTGGGTCCACGAAGCGCGCGGCAAGGCGGCTGGAATCGTCATCAATCCCGGCGCCTTCACTCATACATCGGTGGCGATCCTTGACGCGCTCAACACTTTTGAGGCACCGGTCATCGAAGTGCATATTTCCAACATCCACAAGCGGGAGGTGTTCCGGCATCACTCCTACGTTTCAACGCGGGCGGAGGGCGTCATCGCAGGGCTGGGCATCGAGGGCTATGAAATGGCATTGCGCCATCTTATCGGCCGCGTTGCTCGATCGGGCTGATATGCTCGGCACGCAGCACATAGCGCAGGACCATGTCGGCCACGTGGCGCGACAGGGTCTCCTGACCGTCTGCCGTAAACAGCGCATTGCCGAAAATCACGGAAAAACTGGCCGCGTTCGACACATTGAAAAACGACAGCGCGCTGATCTGCCAGTGCAATTCAAGCGGGTCGATGCCCTGCCGAAACAATCCCTGCTCCTGCCCGCGCCGCAAAACGCCTTGCAGGGCCTCGATTGCCGGTTGGTTGAGACCCCTAATCGTCTCGGACAATTGCATATGGCGACCGTGATGAATATTCTCGATGATCACCATGCGGATAAAGGCAGGGTTGCGGCGGTGATGATCGAAGGTAAACCGACAGAGCTTGTCGAGAGCGGCGATGGGGTCGAGCCCTTCAAGCTCCAGGTCCATTTCTCCGCCACGAACCTTGCCATAGGCTTCCTCCAGAACGCGCTGGTAAAGCCCTTCCTTATCGCCAAAATAATAATAGATCATCCGCTTGGACGTGCGGGTTCTGGCGGCGATCTCATCAATGCGCGCGCCAGACAGGCCGTTTTGCGAAAACTCTTCCATCGCAACCGAAAGGATGTCGCGGCGAACGCCTTCCGGGTCGCGTTTGATCGTGTCCCGTTTGCCAGGCTCCCCTTTGACCGGGCGAGCCTCTTTACCGTCTCGCGTGGTTGCGTCCCGTTTCATCATCCATCCGCCGCCAGGCCGCAGCGCCAGGCTCTACTTCTTAACCAAGCAGTACATAAAGCCGGAAAGGAAGCAATATGGCAAGCCCAGACAAAAGCGACCGAACGAGCACTCATGCCAGCACCCAATCACTCACCGGAACAGTAACCATGCGGACCTCGATTGCAACCGTATCGATCAGTGGGGAATTTCCGGAAAAGCTGGCAGCCATTGCCAAGGCAGGCTTCAGCGGCGTCGAAATTTTCGAGAACGACTTCCTAACCTATGACGCCTCTCCCCGGGATGTGGCGAAAATGGTCGCCGACCACGGTCTCGACATTACCCTGTTCCAGCCCTTCCGCGATTTCGAAGGCATGCCGGAACTGCACCGCGCCCGCGCTTTTGAGCGGGCCGAGCGCAAATTCGAGATCATGGACGAGCTTGGCACCGACCTGATGCTGATCTGCTCAAATGTCTCGCCAATCTCGCTGGGCGGCATCGACCGGGCCGCCGCCGATTTCCAGGAACTGGGAGAACGCGCGGCAAAGCACGGCGTCCGCGTCGGATACGAGGCGCTCGCCTGGGGTCGTCACGTCAACGACCACAGGGATGCCTGGGAAGTGGTCCGCCGGGCAAACCATGCCAATGTCGGCCTGATTCTCGACAGTTTTCACACCCTGTCGCGCAAGATCGATCCGAACTCGATCCGTTCCATTCCCGGCGACAAGATCTTCATCGTCCAGCTCGCCGATGCGCCGCTGTTTGACATGGATCTGCTCTACTGGAGCCGCCATTTCCGCAACATGCCCTGCGAAGGCGATCTGCCAGTGGTCGATTTCATGCGCGCTGTGGCCGCCACAGGCTATACCGGGCCACTATCCCTGGAGATTTTCAACGACCAGTTCCGTGGAGGCTCACCGCGTGCCATTGCCGAGGACGGCCACCGCTCACTGGTCTACCTCATGGACCAGGTCCAACGCCTCGAACCCGATATCCGGCTCAGCGCCCCGGCCATGCCAGCCCCTGTCGAAACCCAGGGCGTCGAATTCGTGGAGTTTGCGACTTCGGTCGAGGAAAAACAGGATCTGGCGGCATTCTTAGCGACACTCGGCTTTTCGAAAACCGCGACCCATCGCAACCGGGATCTTGACCTCTACACCCAGGGCGACATCCGCATTCTCATCAATACCGATACGACAAACAACAGTTTTGCCGGCGCGTCCTACGCAATCCACGGAACCAGTGCCTACGCCTTCGGCATGAAGGTGGGTCACGCCGAGGACGCCTTGAAGCGCGCCACGGCGCTGGGGGCAACGAGCTTCTCCGAACCGCGCAAACCGGGCGAAGTACCCGTGCCCGCCATTCAAGGCGTGAGCAATGGCGTCATTTATTTCCTTGATGACACGCCTGCCCTGTCCGGCATCTGGAAACAGGAATTCAAAGACCTCGACGCCGATCAGGCTCCGGCCAACACCCGCCTGACCCGTATCGACCATCTCGCCCAGACAACCCGCTATGACGAGATGCTGACATGCCTGCTGTTTTACGGCTCGATCTTCGCCACGCGGCGCACACCCATGGTTGATGTGGTCGATCCGGGCGGTCTGGTGCGCAGCCAAGCGATCGAAAGCAAACCAGACCCTCGGTTCAGGGTGACGCTGAACGGCGCCGATAACCGGAAAACCGTCGCCGGAAAATTTCTCGAAGAAGGCTTCGGCACCAGCATCCAGCATATTGCCCTGGCGACCGACGATATCTTTGCGACGGCACAGGCGCTCTCAGCCTGCGGCTTCCAGGCGCTGACCATCTCGCGCAATTATTACGACGATCTGGAAGCCCGTTTCGGTCTGGAACCGGATTTTGCCGATGCGCTGCGTTCGGCCAGCATCCTTTACGACCGCGACGACAATGGCGAGTATTTCCAGATCTACAGCCGCACCTTCGGTGAGGGCTTTTTCTTCGAAATCGTCGAGAGGCGCGGCGCCTATGGTGGTTATGGTGCGATGAACGCCCCGTTCCGTATCGCAGCCCAACGTCGGCAACTGCGCCCGGATGGCGTTCCGAGATAAGAGTGACTGCATCATCGCTGGCTATCTGTCCGCCTCAATCTGAACCGGGCAGATAGTCGCTTCTCTTGTTTTTGTTGGTCTTTAATGCGTCACGGCCAGCATATCCTCGATCTCGGTCCAATCCTGGAGCAAGCTTTCACGCGAACCGCTGACGCGGACCTGGCCGCGTTCGATAACCATGCCCTGTTCGGCGATTTCAAGCGCCAGTTTCGCATGTTGCTCAACAATGATCATCGACATTTCGCTTTCCTTGCGAAGCTTGATCAGCGATTCAAGCAGCATATCGACAATAACAGGTGCCAGGCCTTCGAAAGGCTCATCGAGCAAGAGACAGGTGGGCTGGCTCATCAGCGCGCGGCCTATCGCCAGCATCTGCTGCTCTCCGCCGGAAAGCTGGTTGCCACCGTTTTTCCGGCGCTCTGCAAGACGGGGAAAAAGCTCGTAGACCCGCTCAATCGTCCATCCCCGGCGGAGATCGGCAATGCGCAGGTTTTCCTCGACGCTCAACGTGGCAAAGATCTGCCGCTCCTGCGGCACGAAGCCTATGCCAAGTCGGCAGCGTTGGCTGGGAGAAAACCCGCCGATTTCCGCAGAGTTAAAGCGAATGCTGCCTTCCTTGAGCGCCAAGCGCCCGGCAATGGTGCATAATAGTGTGGTTTTGCCCGCGCCGTTGCGCCCAAGCAGCGCCAGCCCGCCTCCCATGGGGAGGTTGAGGTCAATGCCATTGATAATGCGGGTCGGGCCGTAACCGCTGACGACATTTCGGATTTCGAGCAGGTCTGCGGTCATGAACGGTTCCCCAGATAAGCGGCACGGACATTGGCGTCATGGCGAATTTCTTCTGGCGTGCCCCGCGCGATGATGGTTCCCTCGGCCAAAACCGTGATGTCCCGCGCGAACCGGAAAACCAGTGGCATATCGTGTTCGATGAGCAGGACGGCGACGTCATCAGGCAATTCGTCAAGAATAGTGAGGATCACCTCATGATCCGCCGCAGGCAGGCCCGCAGCCGGTTCATCCAGCAGCAGCACTTTCGGGCGCAGGGCCATGGCGACCGCCAGTTCCACCAGGCGCTGCTGGCCATAGGCCAGATCGCGAACCGGAACATGCGGGACATTGGCGAGGCGCATGCGGCGGGCGATCTCTTCAGCTTCCGCCACCACTTTTGCCGGAAAGCCCTGATGCCGTGCCACGGAAAGCCCAAAACCCTCACGCTCGCCAATCGCAAGCGCGATATTTTCCAAGGCGGTGAAGGAGGTAAAGAGATTGGTGACCTGGAAATTGCGCACCAACCCTAGCGCAACGCGCTTGTGCTGCGCCATGCCCGTAAGGTCGATACCGTCGAGAAATATCGCTCCCTTGCGCGGGGTCAGTCTGCCGGTGATGAGATTGATCAGCGTCGTCTTGCCAGCACCGTTCGGCCCGATCAATGCATGGCGTGCGCCCTTTTCAAGGACAAGCGAAACATTATTGGTCACCACCAGTCCACCAAATTGCAAGGTAAGGTTTTCAAGCTTCAAAGCGCTCATCGACCAATCCTTCCGCGCAGTTGAGCCAAAATCCGCGTAATGCCCCCCGGTGCGAACAGAACGAGCACCACGAGGATGATCCCCAGCCAGAGCTGCCACATGACAGGATTGTCTTTCGACAAAATGTCCTGGGCGATGAGATAGACAGCAGGTCCAATAATCGCGCCGTAAAGCCGCCCCGAACCACCAAGCGCCAACATCACAAGAATAGTTGCCGACAATTCGAAACTCATATCCTTCAGGCCAACGAATTGATTGACCTCGGCTTGCAGGGCACCGGCGAGCCCGGCCAGCAAGCAGGAGATGACGAAGATCAGCAAGGTGCGCGGCCGGACCGCGATTCCGATTGCCGCGGCGCGACCGGGATTGTCGCGGATCGCCATGATCGACTGTCCAAAAGGCGAATGGACCAGTCGGCGCACCCCAAGCCAGACAAGAACAAAGACCAGGGCCGAGAACCAATAACCAACCTGGCCAAGCAGATCGAATTCGTAAAGACCCAAAACCGGCCAGGTCTCCATGCCCACCATGCCATCGACGCCTCCGGTCAGCCAGGTCGCCTTGTTGGCGATCTCGCCAAACAGAAACACCGTGCAAAGCGTCAGCATCAGCAAGGTGAAGCGTGCCGTGCGTAAAACAATGGCTCCAACCACCGCGCCCACCAGCCCGGCTGCGATTGCGCCAATCAACAGGCCGCTCAATGGCTCGCCCCAGCCGTATTTGGAGGCAATGCCGGTGGCATAAGCGCCAACCCCGAAAAACGCGGCGTGGCCCAGCGTGACAATCCCGGCATAGCCAACCAGAAGATCAAGGGACAAGGCGAAGATAACCGTCACAAGGACTTGGGCGCCGAGCGCGTAATAATCGTCGCCGAGCAGCGGCACCAGCGCCAACGCAAGGACGATCAGCCCATCAGCCGGATTAAAACCATGCTTGCGGCGCAAGAAGCCGGTAAACGTGGACGGTGGAGAGACAAGAGTGGAGCGATTTGACATTTTCAATCTTCATACCCTTCCAAACAGCCCGCGCGGCCTGACCAGCAGCAGGATGAAGACGAGGAGAAACAACATGACGGTTCCAAAAGCCGGCACATAATAGGCCGAAACGGTCTGGACCGTGCCGACCAGAAGTGCTGCGACAAAAGAGCCTCGCAACGTACCAAGCCCCGCCACAGCGACGACTATCTGCACATAGACGAGAATATCGAAGGCATAAGACGGATTGAGCCCGAAGACGTCAGCCCCCAGCATGCCGCCCAGGGCCGCCAGTGCGCCCCCAAAGGCGAAGGTCGCCATGAACACATGTTTGGTGCGAATGCCGATCGATTCCGCCATGCCACGATTTTCGACGGAGGCCCGGATGATGGCGCCGATCCGGCTGCGTTCAAGCACAAACAGGATGAAGGCAGCAGTCAGGATACCGATACCGATCACCACCAGTTTGTAGAGATAGAATGAGAAAGGCCCGACCGTCAGATTTTGTGCCAGAAACGTGGGAATAACGACCGGGCGCATCAGCGGCCCGAAAAACAACCGCGCCAGCGCACCGACGATGAAGATCAATCCGATGCAGAAGAGAACCTGATCCAGCTCAGACCGACCGTAAAGCCGGGCATAGAGCAACTTTTCCGCGACCGCCGCCAGGAGTGCGACGGCAAGGGGAGCGCAGAGCAACACGAGCGGCCAGGGCAGGCCCCAGACGCTGATCGCGGTAGCCGCGATATAGCCACCGGCCATGGCGAAAACGCCGTGCGCCAGATTGACGAAACCCATCAGTCCGAGGGTTACCGACAGGCCGACGGATATGAGGTAAAGCACGCTTGCATAGGCAAGCGACTGGAACGCAACTTCCACCAGTGTCATGACAAGCCTCCTCCCTGTCATCCGGCAATATTGCGGGATGACTCCGAGAGTCCATCAGGTTCAGATCGAACCAGACAGACTCTCGCTTCCATTGTTTTCGTTTGTCGTTTCAGGAAAACGGGTTCCACTTCCCCTGACAAACGCTAGCAGGAACGTCTGTGCGCCCGAAAATCAAAGAGGATGCTCAACCTTCCAGGGGTCTTTGACGGCTGGAATGGTTTCGAGTTCCACATTGGCAAGCTCGCCGTTCTTCTCGCGCACTTCACGGATGTAGATATTCTGCACAATGTCGCGAGTCTCGGGGTCGATCGAAATCGGCCCACGCGGGCTTTGATCCGCCTTGAAGGTTTTCATCGCGGCCATGGCACCTGCGGCATCCACGGCACCCTTTGTGGCGGCAATGGCCGAGCAGATCAGATGCATGCCATCATATGCGCCGACGGCCATATAATTGGGCCGGACCGGCATGAACGTATAGGCCTTCTTCCAGGCCTCGACAAAAGCGGCATTGGCGGGGCGATCACCAGCCATGCTATATTGGCCAGCCGTGATGACACCCAGCGCAGCGTTGCCGATGTTTGGCAATTCCTCGTCGCTTGTCAGGTCTCCCGGACCAATCAACTGGATGCCGGCGCCGCGCAAATCGGCTTCCTGATAGGCCCGCATGAATGCGGAGGCCTGCACACCGCCGGGATGGAATGCAAACACCACATCCGGTTTTTCCTGCTTGGCCGCAAGCAGAAAGGGGACGAAATTTGTGCTTTGGATCGGCATTTTCACCGAGGTGACAATTGTTCCACCATTGGACGCGAAGCCCTTGGTAAACGCTTCCTCTGCATCGTGGCCAGGGGCAAAATCCGTGGTCAGCAGGTAGGCTCGCTTGAAGCCGCGCTTGCCCGCCGCCCACTCACCCAGCGGCTGGTTCACCTGCCAATGGGTAAAGGCGGTGCGCACATACCAGGGAGCAAGCTGCGTGGTATTGGCGCCCGCCGCATTGAACAATACACAGGGCATTTTGGCCTTGACCAACAATGGAGCGATAGCATTGGCGTTAGGCGTCCACTGGAAACCACCAAGATATTGCACCTTGTCGCGCGTCACCAGTTCCTGCACCAGCCGTTTGGCCACGTCCGGATTGGCACCGCCGTCGTCGCGGATGACGAGTTCGACCGGAATATCCCCCAGCACGGCCTTGCCCTCGGTCTCCAGATAGAGTTTCGCCGCATTGGCCATGATTTGCCCGCTTGATGCGAACGGACCGGACATGGTCAATACCAACCCGATCTTGATCGGTTGGCTGGCGGCTCGTCCCAGCCCGGCCCAACCGGCCAATGGCGCAGCAGCCAGCAACCCAAGGGCACCTCGGCGTGTAAACTTCAGTTCGGTCATCATAGCGCTCCTCCACCAATGATCGTCAATTGTGCCTTCCCCCTTTGGCTAGCCCTCGAAAAAGGACAGCGCAAAAGGCACGACGCTGCCAACAAATCCGGAAAACAGACCCGATCGAAGGCAAAATTGTTCAGTGAACTGATGATGCTGGATCGCTGGCCATGCGCCGATAACGGCACGGCATGTCTTGCAGATTTGGGCCTAGTCTTCTCTTGTCGCCACGGACCTCTTCTTGCCTATCTGACGACATTCCCTGATGTCTCAGCTTCTCCGCGGCGGCAAGAACGATTATTATCTATTCCTGCGTTTTATCAAGTTTATTATCATAAAATCTAATAAAAATCTGTATTTAAAATTTTAATTATCATTTTATGATATTTTATAACTAAATACGAAGGTATAGCAATCAGCTTTCTTACTGACTGTAATTGGTGGGCATCTGGGACAAAGCACCATGCCCTAACCATCGGTCCCTCAACAACAGGACCTTAGACAACAGGCATGATGCACCGGTATCTTACCGTTTGGCTTTCCAATAAGCTCTAGGATGCCGCAGCCAAAGAGTTCTTCACTTCTGCGCGGATCACCGGGCGTGGACCAAGCATCCCCAGCTTTTCCACCAGATGCAGGGCTTCAGCGATAGGCGTGGCTGCTGCGATATATCGGTCACGGCGCAGCAAGAGGACATGGCCAAGATAGGATTTCATCGGACCGGTGCTGAACAGCCGCCCGACATCCCGGTGAACCGGGAACGTGCCGTCAATGGGATTCATCCATTCGGGGGTCAAACCGACCACTGTCGCACCCGCCGCCTCCAGAGCCTTGATGACATCGACAGGCAGAACACGGTCAGGGAATTCATCAAAGACCAGAGCAACAGGTCCATCCGGCAAGACGCGGTCAAGTAATAGGCGGTGCCTTTGGCTGTCTTCCACCACCGGCTGCGGCACCAACCGCCCCACCATGGTTTCCTTCTCCGGTCTGGAGTCGGGCCATAGAAGTCCCTGACGAAAGCGCGGCTTTGGCTTGTAGCGCATTTGGGCGAAATAATCACGCGCAGGCGGATAGAGCCCAAGGATACGAAAAGCTGCCCTCGTCAAAAGGGCCTTGATGCCATTTTCCGGCATCATCACCTGGCCCATCCGCAACGCCAATGCTATCATTTCCCAGGCATGTGGCCGCCGCTCAATCTCGTAGCTATCCAGGAAATCGGATGGCATATCGCCACGCAATGCTTCCGCCAGTTTCCAGGCCAGATTATGCGCATCGCGCAGGCCGCTATTCATTCCCTGCCCGGCAAAGGGAGGCGTCAAATGCGCGGCATCACCGGCGAGAAAGATATTGCCGTCCCGCCAACGATCGGCCAGACGGGCATGGAATGTATAGACCCGCACGCGGCGAAATTCACAATCCCGATCAGGTCCAACACGCTCCAGAAGACCACGGACAAAGGCCTCCTCAGTCGCGTCCTTCTCGTCCTCATTGGTATGCAGCATGAATTCGTAACGACGGATATTGTCCGGGCCGGGCAGCGATATGCATGGGCGAGCGGGATCACAATGGACCTGCGTATGACGAAAGCGGTTTTCCGTCCGCACCAGATCGACAATCAGCCAACGCTCCACAAAGGTGGAGCCGACAAGATGGACGCCGAGTTTTCCACGGGTCGGGGAACGTCCTCCGTCACTGGCGACCATGTAGCGCGCCCGGATGACGCGGGTTCCTTTCGCCGCATGGGCGATTTCCACGGTAACGGAGTCCGCATTCTGGGAAAAGGTTTGCATATCCCAGCCGAAAAACTGGATCACATTGGGATAACGGGCAAGCCCCTCGCGCAAAAGCGCTTCCAATTCCGGCTGTTGAAATGCATTGCGCTTGTCGAAACCGTAATCGCGCGACGTCGGCTCCACGGTCAGAAACAACTTCCCAGCCGGCGAGAGATAGCGTGAGCCGTAGCCGCGCATCACGATTTTCTCTACCGCGTCCTCCAAACCGATAGCTTGTATGGTTCGCATCGACTCATCGTCGATGGACACGGCACGCGGCTCCTGAACCGTGGTCAGGTTGCGCTCGACAAGCGCCACCGACACGCCCATGCCGCCCAGAAGATTAGCCAGGGTCAGTCCGGTTGGACCCGCCCCGACAATGACGACCTCGACTTCGGTCTCAAGTTCCTCGACGTTCATCAGGCCCTCCTCTCCACGCTGAATGTTACAGCGCCCGCATCATGTTCTGTCTATTAAACTTCGCTGCAACACCCTACAAATACAGTGATTTTCGTCCCCGGGCCCGAATGAACCCAGGGAGCCTTGCTGTAGATGGGTGGCGCAGTCCTCCCGCCCCGCGCCGCAGGGCTGCGCTGTTCAGGGCTCCGTGCCGACAGCGTTGACCAGCAAACCGACGCCGGGAATATCCACTTCGAAAACATCCCCCGCCTTCATGAAAACAGGCGGCTCCCGGCGATCTCCAACACCACCTGGCGTGCCCGTGAGGATCACGTCGCCGGGCTGCAACGGCGTGAAGTGCGAGCAATAGGAAATCAGGGTGGCGATGGGGAAGATCAGATCGGCCAGTGTTGCATCCTGCATCACCTGACCATTGAGACGGCCGGTGATCTTCAGCTTCGTGTAATCGCCAACTTCATCCGGGGTTACGAGCTGCGGTCCAAATGCGCCGGTTGCCGGGAAATTCTTGCCTGGCGTGAATTGGAACGTATGCCGCTGCCAATCACGGATGGTCGCATCGTTATAGCAGGTATAGCCCGCCACGTGATCGAGGGCATTTTCCTCGGCGATATAGCGTCCACCGCGACCGATGACGACAGCAAGCTCGGCTTCATAATCCAGATGATCCGACACCCGCGGCTTCAGGATTGGCTGGCGATGCGCAATCTGAGTGTCAGCGAAACGGGTGAAGATCGTCGGATATTTGGCGTCAGGCCGCTTGGTTTCCGCACGGTGGGTTTCATAGTTCAATCCGACGCAGAGAATTTTTCCGGCATCCGGCACAACAGGTAGAAGGGCGATATCAGCCTCGGTGAACTCTGCTCGCCGCCCGGAAATATAATCCTGAACGCTTTCGAGCAAACCGGCTTCGATGGCCTGTTTCAACGTGACGACATCGGCGGCGAGCCTGCCGGTGAGATCAACAATGCCGTTTTCGACACGAACGCCGAACCCGGCCCGGCCAAGCCGGGTGTAACTTAAAAATTGCATGTCACTAATTCCTAGAATTGGTCTTGGAAGTGAGATCAGACGACAGGATCAGGAGCGAAGAATCGCCTCGCCCCATTTGTTGAGCGTGCGCGGATGCTGCGGCCAATCCATCGTGTCACGATCGTAGATAACTTCCAGTTCAGCCGAGATCTCAATCCAATTTCCATCTGGATCTGTGATGAAGATGAAGAGATTGTTGCCGGGACCATGGCGGCCTGGACCCCAGCTGAGCTGGACATCATGAGTTGCCAGATGATCGCACCAATCACGGATGTAGTTCCATTCCCCAGCCTCGTAGGAATGGTGATCGACGCCAACGCGGCCCGGCGTATAGAAGCAGGCGATGGTGTGATGTTCGTGATTGGAGGTCGTGAAGGCGGTGGCAAGCCGACCATCTTCATGCAGCACACGGTCTGTCAGCTGGAAACCCAGCTTGCCGACGTAGAAATCGACAAATGCAGCCACATCCTCGGATGCATAGGTCAGATGCTGCGTTGGCCCCTGGATACCCTTGGCGCCCGGCTTATCAGGCTTGGCAATACCGAAGCACACCATGCGCCCATCGGGATCGCGAATCGCGAATGCGCCATCTTCGAAATAAGGCGAAGGGCTGGCCAGCACGGCGATGCCTTCGGCATCGACACGAGCCCGCAGAAGCGCAAGCCCTTCGGCATTGCGGCAAGCAAGTCCGGAATAAGCCAGCTTCTTGTCGGTTCCAGCAACGGCGATGAAGCGGCGCTTTGGCCCTTCACAAATCCACTCGTCTCCAACCTTGTCGAGCTTCATGTCCATGGCATCGGCGTAGAACCGCGCCAGACGCTCAGGATTGGAGCTTTCGAATGCAACGTGATGCAGGTACGCACCTGCTTGAACGGCTGTGAATGCCATTTGATCCTCCCTGATAATGTTTTTACAAATTATCGTTTTTTGATAATTATTCAATATCAAAAAACGAGATAGCAAAAAAAATTGATAAATATACGTAATATGGCCGCGCCACACCATTCCTGCCGGAATTGACGGAACGCAACCACGCACAGCTGCTGGAAGACATCAAAGGGAACCTGCGGTCGGCAGAGAAGCGTTGTTTGCGGTGTTGATTCGAGCCGACCTCCGTCAAAACCCACGCGGGTCTTCCCGCCAAACCGGCTCGATTTTTCCTCGAAATGCTCTAGGTGAACTCTGGGTTTTCAGAGGCCGCGTACCAGGCTATCGGGTGAGATTTCCGCGATAGAACGTGCGCCGGTCAACGTCATGGCAACCCGCATTTCCTTGGCGAAGAGATCGAGAAGATTCTCCACGCCCGCCTGACCGGCGGCGGCCAATGCATAGACGAAAGCGCGTCCGATCAACACGCCATCGGCTCCCTGCGCTATCATCCGCACGACATCCAGACCCGAGCGAATGCCGGAATCGGCAAGGATTGTCAGGTCACCCTTGACCGCAGCAGCAATGGCCGGCAAGGCGCGGGCGGAAGACAGGACGCCGTCCAGCTGACGCCCGCCGTGATTGGAGACGATAATGCCATCGGCACCGAAACGCACTGCATCTTTCGCATCCTCCGGGTCGAGAATGCCCTTGATAATCATCGGTCCCTTCCAGAAATCCCGGATCCATTCCAGATCCTTCCAGCCAATCGAGGGATCGAAGTTTTCGCCGAGCCAGCCGACATAATCGGCCAGATTGGTTTTCTGCTGGCGATAGGCCGAAACATTGCCAAGATCATGCGGCTTTCCCAACAGGCCGACATCGATAGCCCATGTTGGGTGCATGACGGCCTGGACAATACGGCGGACGGAGGCATTCGGGCCGGACATGCCGGAATGGGCGTCACGATAGCGAGCGCCGGGTACGGGCATGTCGACCGTGAACACCAGCTTGCGGATACCAGCCGCCCAGGCCCGCTCCAGCGCATTTTTCATGAAGCCGCGATCCCGCAGCACGTAGAGCTGGAACCAGATGGGACGGTCGATAGCCGCCTGCACCTCCTCAATCGGGCAGACGGATACGGTTGAAAGCGTCAGCGGAATGCCCTTCTTTTCTGCGGCCCGCGCGGCCTGCACTTCGCCGCGCCTTGCATACATTCCTGTCAATCCCACGGGCGCGAGAATAACTGGCATAGACAGCTCTTCATCGAAAAGTGTCGTGGAAATATCAACAGTACCCACGCTTTTCAGCACCCGCTGACGCAGAGCCAGATCGGTAAGGTCAGCGATATTGCGACGCATCGTGTGCTCGCTATAGGCCCCACCATCGATGTAATGGAACAGAAAGGGCGGCAGGCGGCGGCGGGCCGCCTCGCGGTAATCGGTCGAGGACGAAATGATCATGATAAATTTTCCCCCTGAAATTCCGGTCTTTGCAAAGCCTCTGAGGCTCGCAGCTCCCGCGCGCGGTTGTCCTCGATGACACGAAGGTTTTCCTCCACGAAGGCGAGGTGATCTGCCGCCGCCTTGCGGGCTTCATCCGGCTTCCTGGCCAGGATAGCGCCCAGAATCAGGCCATGCTGGCGCTCTAACGCTGGCGCAAGATCCGGTTGGCGATAGAACTGCATCAGGCTTTGCGCGATGCTCTGCTGGAGAAGTTCGGATAGTCCGGCAACAATCTGGCGCAACACGACATTATGCGATGCCTCGGCAATCGCCATATGAAAAGCTGCATCAGCCCGCGCCTGGGTCTGCGGGTCGCCTCCTTGCACAAAGCTCATCGCTGCAAAGGCCATTTTCATCCGCTCCCTGTCCAGATCATTGGCACGCAAGGCAGCGTAATAGGCAGCATCCGTGTCCAGCGATTTTCGAATTTCCATCACATCGCGCCAATATCCCGTCTCGTCCTGAACCATCGGCAAAAGCGGCTTCAGCGCCCGTTCCAGCGATTTGGTCGCATCCTGACTGGCAACGAAAGTACCGCCACCTCGACGGCTGACGACGATCCCACGGCTGATCAACTGCTGGATCGCCTCCCGAAGCCGCGACCGCGAGACGTCAAACTCCGCCGCCAGGCTGCGCTCTGGCGGCAGACGATCTCCCGGGCTGAGCTGGCGCTCAGCAATCATGGCTTCGATGCGCTCGGTCAGCGACATTGGCAGGACCTTTTTTGTTTTATTGGTCGTACCAAATTTTCCTCAGTTAAGCAATATTCAGAAATTTGCTGAGATTTCTTTCTTATTTTTCAAAATTGGTAGGACCAAATGTGTAAACTCATCATTATGGGGGCGCAAATACCCAATAAAAAAGCCCCTACAGCGATGCTATAGGGGCTTTAGGATGACTGACTTGAAACCTTGGCTTAAAGGCCTTCGGCGATCTCGAAAGCAGCCGTGGTCTTGGCCTGGACATCGGCCACGGTGACCTCAGGCGCCAGTTCCACCAGTCGGAATGCTCCGGCGCGATCAGACCGTACGAATACGCAGAGATCGGTAATGATCATGTCCACCACATTCAGCCCGGTCAGCGGCAGAGTGCATTCGGGAATGAACTTGGATTCTCCCGCCTTGGAGCAATGCTCCATCACCACGATGACCTTCTTGACACCGGCCACGAGATCCATCGCGCCACCCATGCCCTTGACCATCTTGCCGGGGACCATCCAATTGGCAATATCGCCATTGGCCGAGACTTCCATCGCGCCCAACACGGTGAGGTCGATGTGACCGCCACGGATCATCGCAAAACTGTCGGCGGACGAAAAATAGCTGGAGGATTGCAATTCGCTGATCGTCTGCTTTCCGGCATTGATCAGATCAGCATCCTCTTCACCCTCAAAGGGAAACGGCCCGATCCCCAGCATTCCGTTTTCGGATTGCAGCGTCACTTCGACCCCAGGCGGAATGTGATTTGCCACCAGCGTCGGAATGCCGATGCCAAGATTGACATAGAAACCGTCCTTGAGCTCTTTTGCGGCGCGTGCCGCCATCTCATCTCTGCTCCAGGACATCAGGCTGCTCCTCTTACTGTAACGGTGCGGAATTCAATCTTCTTGTCATAAGGCGAACCATTGATCATCCGCCGGACATAAATGCCGGGAAGATGGATGGCATCAGGGTCGAGACTTCCGACCGGCACGACCTCCTCGACTTCCGCCACGCAGATCTTACCGGATGTTGCCGCAGGCGCATTGAAATTGCGGGCCGTCTTGCGAAACATCAGATTGCCAGCCTCATCGGCGCGCCATCCCTTGATAATCGACAGATCGGCCCGGATGCCGCGTTCCAGCAGATAGACTTCGCCATCGAAAATATGCGTTTCCTTGCCCTCGGCCACCTGGGTGCCGACGCCGGTTCGTGTATAGAAGCCGGGAATGCCAGCGCCGCCAGCCCGCATGCGCTCGGCCAGCGTTCCCTGCGGGCAGAATTCGACTTCCAGTTCACCGCTCAGAAATTGCCGCTCGAATTCCTTGTTTTCACCGACATAGGAGGAGATCATCTTCTTCACCTGGCGGGTGCGCAGAAGCTTTCCAAGCCCATGCCCATCGACGCCAGCATTGTTGGAGGCAATCGTCAAATCCTTGACCCCGGACGCGACAATCGCATCAATCAGCCGCTCGGGAATGCCGCAAAGCCCGAAACCACCGGCGCAAATCGTCATGCCATCGAACAACAATCCGTCCAAGGCCGCATTTGCGTCACCATATATTTTCTTCATTTGTATCTCCCGCCTGAATAATCAGTCCTGAAACCTGTTTGAGCTGGCGCCTCCAGATCAACTTTAAACTTCATCGCAATGCGTCCGGCAAGCGCAAAGGGGCGCCCGGAGCAAAGAAACCGTGATCAACATCAATCTTAAATTAGAAAAACTCTCGGCGTTAAATTAGCGCACAGACGGTTTTGGTTTCCAGGTAGTTTTCCAGGCCCGGCGCGCCATTCTCATAGCCCCAGCCGGATTGACGATGACCACCCTTCGGCAGTTCTGGGGAAAAATAGGAATGGCAATTGATCCATATCGTCCCGGCCTTGACCTGCGCCGCCAATCGGTGAGCCTGGGAAAGATCCCGGGTCCAGACACTGCCTGCCAGTCCGTAAGGACTGTCATTGGCATAGAGCAGTGCCTCATCCACCTCATCGAAGGGCGTCACCGCCACGACAGGACCGAAGATTTCCTCGCGCATCAACCGCATGTCAGGCCGCACGCCCGTTACCACGGTCGGCGCATAAAACGTGCCTGTTTCGCCTGACTGGCTGCCACCCGCTGCGATTTCTGCGCCCTCCAGCTTCCCCTCCGCCACATAGGCCGCCACACGGTCGGCCTGGCGGCGATTAACCAGTGGTCCCAGATCGACAGCGGGATCGAGCCCATGACCGAGGCGCAACGTGGAAGCCGCCTTCGACAACCCTTCTACCACCTGTTCGCAAATGGAGCGATGGGCGTAGACACGCGACGCCGCAACGCAGACCTGACCGGAATTGCTAAAGATGCCGCGCGCGATCCCTTCGATGGTCAGAGCCATATCGGCATCCGGCATGACAATGGCCGGTGATTTGCCGCCCAGTTCGAGTGTCAATTTCTTGAGATTGCCAGCGGCAGCAGCAACAATCAGCTTGCCGACCTCAGTCGATCCGGTGAAAGCCACCTTATCAACATCCGGATGGGCGCAAAGCGCCGCCCCCACCGTTTCGCCAAAACCGGTGACGATATTGACAACGCCGTCAGGCAGACCCGCCTCCAGCATCAACTCGCCCAACCGCAGCGCCGTCAGCGAGGTTTCTTCCGCCGGTTTCAGCACGACGGTGCAACCGGCGGCCAGCGCTGGCGCAAGCTTCATAGCCGCCATCAACATCGGCGAATTCCAGGGGGTGATCGCAGCCACCACGCCGACAGGCTCACGGGTGGTATAGGCAAAGATCTGCTTGCCCTGCGGCTGATAGCCGATAGAGGTCGGAATGGTGGTGCCGAGGATCTTGGTGCAGAACCCCGCAAAGTAGCGGAATTGTTCGGCGCTGGCTGGAATTTCCGCAAAACGGCTGGTCCTGAAGCTTTTGCCCTGATCGAGGGTTTCGAGTTCCGCCAGTTCCTCCGCATGGGCGTCGATCAACTCGGTGATTTTCCACAGCAACCTGCCACGCTGCGAAGGCGTCAGCCCTTTCCATGCCGGAGAGGAGAGAGCGGCACGGGCGCTGGCCACGGCCTCGTCCACATCGGCAATCGTTCCTTCAGCAAGCTCGGCCAGAACCTCGCCAGAGGCCGGGTCAGCCGTCTCGAACCATTGCCGGGAACCGGCATCACGCCAGAGCCCGCCGATCAGGATCTGCTTGCGGCGGCGGGCCAGAAAGGCTTTGGCACCTTCGCTTTTCGGGCCGATAGGGTCGAGTGCCAGGGTCATGTCAGTCTCCGGAAATGGTGTGTGCAGCGCGAATGCGGCAAGCGGCGTTCAACGCCCCTCGGATGATCGAATGATAGCCGGTGCAACGGCAGAGATTACCCTCCAGACCAGCGCGGATTTCCTTTTCCCCGGCCTGGGGGTTGTCGGCAAACAAGGCCACCAGCGCCAGCGAAAAGCCCGGCGCGCAATAGCCGCATTGGAAGGCGTTTTCCTCCGCCAGCCCTTTACGGACCACCTGCCCCAGCGGATGGGAGGTCAGTCCTTCCGCCGTCACCATGTCGGCATCCTCAATCTGCCAGGCCATCAGCAGGCAGGCATTGGCAAGCCTGCCATTCAACAGCACGCTACAGGCACCGCAGCGGCCAATGGCGCAGGCAAGCTTAGTGGCAGTCAGATGCAGCCTGTCACGCAGAATTTCGGTGAGCCGCGTGTCCGGCTGGCACTCCACAGTGACCCTCTCGCCATTCAGTGTGAAGCCCAGGTTCATGCTGACACCGAGAGATGCGTGAGAAGCGTTTCCGGCACGACAGGCATGACTGGCGGCCAATAGCCGGTGGCAGCCGCTACGGCATTGGCGATTGCCGGTGTGACTGCGCCGATACCGAGTTCGCCGACCCCGCGCGGACCAAGCGTGTCGCCCGGGTCGAGATCATCAAGCGCAAAGACATGCAGACCGAGCGGGGCATCCTGAATGCCGGGTAGCATATAAGTGTCGAAATTGCCGGTTAGATACGCGGCCTCCTGCATCGGGCAATCCTCCGTTAGCGTGAAGCCCAGCCCTTGCACCGAGCCACCCTCCAATTGACCGAGATAGGCGGCAAGATCGATGATCGGTCCGGCGGCGGAATGCTGGTGAAGATCAAGCACCCGCACTTCTCCCGTCACCCGGCTGACCGCGACACGGGCCAGCGAAGCGCCGAAGGCAAAGATATAGCGGGCATTGGCATCCATATGATCGGTCTTCGGAAAATCAAACGCCACCGTCACGCTCGGCAAATCTTGCTCCGGCAAGGCGGCGGCCAGATCCGCATAGGACAGCAAAATTGTGCCGCGATGGGTGCCGGGCTCCGCAAAACCGCCGGGCGCCAAAAGAAGCTTTTCGGGGTCGCAGCCAAGCAGTCCTGCCGCCGCGCCGCACATCTGTCGACGAAATTCAGGTGCTGCCAGCCGAACCGAGGCCCAGACGACATGGCTGCCACGCGAGGCGGTGGTGGAGCCTGAATCCGGGGCCAGCAATGTATCGCCAATCAGCGGGAGCACATCTCGGCGCGCACACCCCAGTTCGGCGGAAATGGCCGCGCAGATTGCGGCCAAAAGCCCTTGCCCCATTTCGTCCAGCCCGAATGCGCCTTCGATCAGCCCCTGTTTGTTCAGCGCAAGCCGGCCCGCTGCCGGGTCGGGAATGACCGATCCGAGACCATTGCCCTGATAATTCAGCGCCATGCCCGTGCCGATCATCCACTCCTGATCGGCACCTATCCCCTGCGGCTTGCGCCAAAGCACCGAGGCCGTGGCGGCCGCCAACATTTCTTCCAGTCGTTCGCTGGTCGATACGACCTGTCCCAAAGTGCCGGGAGAGCCTGGCTGTCGCAGATTGCGCCTGCGGATCTCCAGAGGCGAGAGGCCGCACAGTGCTGCCAGCCTGTCCATCTGGCACTCCACCGCAAATGTCATCTGGTTGGCACCGAAACCGCGAAAAGCGCCGCAAAGTCCGTTATTGGTATAGGCGAGACGGCCCCGCGTGGTGATATTGCCCACGACATAAGGGCCGATAGCATGTTCCAGCGCCGTTTCCAGAACGCTCGGGCCAAGTGATGCATAAGCCCCCGCATCCGCCACCAGATCAACCTGCTGGGCCAGCAGAACACCTTGCGCATCGCAGGCGGTTTTCATGCGGATTTTCATCGGGTGGCGTTTTTGTCCTGCAAGCATGGACTCCGCCCGTGACAAATGTAGCCTGACAGGCCGCTTTGCCTTCAGCGCCAGAAGCGCCAACGCTGGCTGGACAGAAAGTTCGTCCTTGCCGCCAAAAGCACCGCCGGTCGGTGACGTCACCACCCGAATACCGTCTTCATCCAAGCCAAGGATGCGCGACAATTGCAGCCGATCACGCCCACCATGCTGGCCGCCAGCACACATGTTCAGCCGTCCATCCGGCTCAACAAAGGCATAACCACCCTCGGTCTCCATGAAACCGTGCATCTGGCGCGGCGTGATATAGATTTCTTCCACAATATGGGCGGCCTTGGCGAAACCCTGGACAATATCACCACGGGTAAAGAGTATTTCCCGCTGGAGATTGCCGCTTTCGTGCACCCGTTCCGCCTGCGGCTCCAGCGCCGCTTCGATATCATCCACGACAGGCAGCGGCTCGTAGCGGACCTCGATCAGCGACAACGCCTTTTGCGCCGTCTCTTCATCGATTGCCGCAACCGCTGCGACCGGATCGCCACGATGGCGCACCTTGTGGAAGCATAGTGCCGGTTGGTCCTGGACCACGATACCAAAAGCATTCAGCCCCGGCACGTCGCGATGCGTGACAACAGCGACAACGCCCGGCAAGGCTTCTGCCGCCACTGTGTCGATGGACAGGATACGCGCATGGGCGACCCCGGCGCGCAGGATGCGGCCGACCAGCATGCCCTCCTCCCGGTGATCGGTAAGATAGGTCAGTTCGCCTCGGATCTTCTGCTCCACATCCGGGCGAATATGCCAGCGAGCTGGCATCCGCATGCGCTCAAGCGCCAGTTCGCCTTCCGGCGGGCGGGCAAACTCGATAGGTAAGGCGACAGGACAGTCCGGTATCCGTCCGGGCAGAAAGCCACCGAGTCCGAAGGTCAGGGCATTCGCCGCAACGTGGCGACGATAGGCAGCAGAGCGAAATGCGTCGCCCAGCACGTGCATTGTCTCAATCAAGCAGGGATGAACCTGCGCCCAATCGATCCCGTCCTCGGCAGCACCAGCCGCTAGCACTTCAGCCTCACGCAAACGAGCGGGTGGCACAATGCCGCCGCCCACGGCAAACCGTACCGCAGCGGCACCGCTCCGACCGGCTATGAGGCGACCTGCCACATTGATGACACTGGGGCTGAAGGCTGTTCTCAAACCGATCTTGCGGAATGTGAAACACTCCTGTGGTTCCTGGGGTGCGATCAGAATAGCCGTCAGAATTGCGGCAGGCTGGGGTGCGTCGGCCAGCCAATGTTCCAACGATATGGTAAACCCGTGTGGGTGAGCCGCAAATTCCAAAACCGCATCCAGCGCCAGCAGTGCGGGCAAAAGGCAACCGGCCCGCCCGGCTATATTGCCGCCAAGCGTGGCGAGAGTGCGCACAGCGGGGCTTGCCACCCATTTGACGGCGGCATGCAGCAGGGGCAAAGCCATAGCAAGATCACGCGATGCCAGAAGATTGGCAAGCGTCGTCATCGCACCGATGCGAATGAGCCCATCGGCCTCCACAATACCCGATAGCGAAGCGGAAAGCCCGCTGAGGCTGATCATACGCTCCGGCTTCGTCAGCCCCTTCGCCCATTCCAGTTGCAACGCCGTCGCTCCGGCGACGATGCGCGCGCCCGGCTGCTGCGCCTCAGCGATTGCCAGGTCCAGCGTTTTCGGGGCCAGCACCTCCATCATCCGGCTCCTGCGGTCGTGCCGAAACGGAGGCCTTTTTCCTTCAGCCAGCGGCGATAGGCAATGGAGGAAGAATCGGCCCTTGTCGGGATTTCAGCACGCGGCTCAAGCGGCAGCAGCAAGGGGCGCTGGTTTTCAACGATGATCCGATCCTGAAGGAAGATCACCTGCTCAAAATTGAGGAGTGCCTTATGCGGTGAGACGGTATCGACCAGATACATCACCGGCTGGGAGCGGCAGAGCCCGTCTTCCATCGGCTGGATGAACAGGGCAATCGCATCGAGCCGGTCCGGCGATGTGGGACAGACCCTGTAGAGCATCACCACGAAGGGCGATGGCACCCGGTAGGTCAGCTGCACGAAATCGCCATCGCTTTCGGTCGCGGCAATACGCGGCTGGAAAAACGTGCAATTGGTCGCCCAGACCTCATCCACATCGCGGCGGATTTCCGACAGGTAATGTGGCACTTCGGTATGTGGTTCGGAGCCGAGAATATCGGTATGCACGAAGGGAAAATGCGCCATATCGAGGAAATTCTCGACGACGCGCAGGCCCGATGCCCGCATCGTCACCCAGCCGCACAGCACGAACCGGCGATCCGCCTCTTCTGCTTCCACGATATCGACAATGTCCTTCCCCGGTGTGCCAAGCGTGATAAACAGGCAGCCGTATTTGACCTGGAAGGGCAAGGCCGGTCCATAGCATCCGTCCGTATCAATCTCACGCACCAGCGGCGCACCATTCGCGCCCAGCCGATATTCGATCTTCTGGCCCAGCAGCTTTGTTTGCACCGGCTGGGTCGTGAGATCCCCGGCAGTGGCGATCGTATACCAATCGTCAAGCGCGACCCGGTCGGTCGTCTTCATTTGACACCCTCCGCTTCGCTGATCCATTGCTTGGTGCCGCCGCCGTTTTCGGCAAGCCATGCGGCGCGGCGGGCAAAATGTGCAGGCGCCATGCCATGGATATCGGCAATGATCGCCTTGACGTCACCGGTCTTCAGCACGCCATCTTCCACGATCACCTGGCCATCCACCATGGTCATGGCGACATCGCCGCCGCGCACGGCGTGGACGAGATTGTGCTGCACATTGAAATAGGGACCCTCGGCAAACAGCGGCGTCATACGCGGCGTATTGGTGCGCACGGCAATGATATCGGCGCGCTTTCCAACTTCGACAGAGCCGATCTCATCCTCAAGACCGATGGCTCTCGCGCCAAGAATGGTCGCCATGCGCAGACATTGCCAGCTATCCATGGCAGCTGCATCGCGGTGGCGCAGCTTGCCGAGCAGGGAGGCGGTTTTCATCTCCTCGAACATGTCGAAATTGTTGTTTTCCTTTTCGCCATCCGTGCCAAGACCGACCGGAATGCCAGCCGCCAGCATATCGGCAATCGGTGCAATGCCGGAAGCAAGCTTCATGTTTGACACCGGATTATGGGCGACCGAGACATTGTATCTGGCAATCAGCTCGATTTCCGCCTCATCCAACCAGACAGCATGGGCCAGCATGGTGCGCGGCGTCTCAAAGAACCCCAGATCTTCCAGAACATGCATGGGCCGTTTGCCATAGGTGTCGATAAAACCGCCAACCTCGACTTCCGCTTCCGAACAATGGGTGTGAAAGCCGGTGTTATACTGCTTGGCCATGGCGATGGACCGCTGCTGGCCAGCCGCATCGGCATAAAACAGATGTTCCAGCCCGACCCAGACATTGATGCGGCCCCCCGCCTTGCGGTGCCAGGTCTCAATCATCTCCTCATTGTTGTCGAGCGTTTCGAAATAATTATAATCGGGATGTTCACCAACATAGGGTACAGCAACAAGGCGCGTGCCTATGGACTGCGCCGCCCGCGCACTGCCATCCATATAGCGCCACATATCGACAACGGTCGTGGTGCCAGACAGCGCCGATTCGGCATAGCACAGAAAGGACGCCGCCTCGGCTTCATGCGGCAGAAGCACGCGGTGCATCGGGTTGATATGGATGGTCAGCCAGTCCCAGACCGGCAGATGTTCCGCCGTGCCGCGCAGGAAGCCGGAATGGGCATGGGCGTTGATCAGCCCCGGCATCAGCAGGGCGTTGTCTATTCTCTTGACCGGCAAAGCCGGATGGCTGGCCTTCACCACCTCCAGCGAACCGACCGCCACGATACGACCACCCTCGATAGCAACCGCACCATCAGAGATGACGCTGTTTTTCGCATCCATGGTCAACAGAGTGTCGGCGGTGACGATCATTGCGCTCGAAGTCATGTTCATCTCCAGGGTGGTATTCCCGTTTCAGGCAATGCAAATTTCACGCCGCCTGCATCAGGAAGGCGGCGGCACGCTCACCAATCATCGTCACCGGCGCATGGGTGTTGCAGGTCGGAATGATGGGGATCACTGAGGCATCGGCAATCGTCAGCCCGGCAAGGCCATGCACCCGCAACCGGCTATCCACCACCGCCATCTCGTCACTGCCCATCTTGGCCGTGCCGACGGGATGAAAGAAAGTGGAACAGCCGTTGCGGATGAAATCCCGAAGGCCGTCCCTCGACAGTTTTGTGTCCGGCGCGACAAAGCCATCGAACAGCCCGGCAAAAGCCGGTGTCTGCGCCAGCGCCATCACCGTCTCAATGGCCAGAAGCGTCGCATCCAGATCGGCGGGGTCTGCGAAATAATTCGGCTGGATCTCCAGCGGACCGAAAGGATCGGCAGAGAGCAAGCGCAGGTAGCCGATGCTTTTCGAGCGCATCAGGCCTGCCCCCATCGAAAACACCGGACCGGACATGTCGTAGAGGGCGCGCAGCGCAGGCGTAGCGCTATTGCCCTGCACGGGAAAGGCATGCACATCCGGTTGGCCGAGATGGGCCGATGATTTCCAATTCATCATCGTGCCACCACCATTGTCGAGCATATCGCCCAGCGGCATTTTCGACCGGCAGACCACGGCCTGCACCAGCGGGTGATCCTGAAGATTGCGCCCGACGCCGGGAAGGGCATGATTGAGCGGAATGCCCAGCCGTTTCAATTCCTCGGGATCGCCAATGCCCGACAACATCAACAGGCGCGGCGTATCGAAAGCCCCCGCCGCCAACACTATCTGGCTTTGGGCAAGGGTCTCAACACTCTTGCCGTCCACCAGATGGCGAATGCCCGTGCAGCGCCCCTTTTCGACCATCAGGCCGATCACCTGTGAGCCGGTCAGCACGGTCAGGCGCGGATGATCGAGGATCGGATAGAGGTAGCCCTTAGCCGAACTCCAGCGCTTGCCATCGACAATATTGAAATTCGAGGGGCAGGCGCCCTCATTGCTTGGCCCGTTCGGATCATCGATCACTGGAATGCCGAGATCGGCAGCACCCTCCATCATCGCCCGGGCCACCGGATGAAGGACCTTGCTGGTCGTGATCTTCAGGGGACCACCAGCACCACGCCAGCGGCTTTCGCCCCCTTGCCAATCCTCGGCCTTTTTGAAGAACGGCAGCACATCCTCGAAGGACCAGCCCTCGCAGCCAGCGACCTGCCAGGCGTTATAGTCATTGGGATGACCGCGATACCACATCATCGCGTTGATCGCCGAGGAGCCGCCCAGCACTTTGCCACGCGGAATGCCAATCCTATGGCCATTGACGCGGGATGTGGGCGCATATTCATAGCCCCAGTCCCAGCGTCCGCGCCCCAACGGCACCCATTGACGCGGGTCGTCAATCTCGGTCACGCCGATCCCCGGCTCGCCCGCCTCGATCAGCAGCACGGTCGCCTCCGTGCCATCGATCAGGCGACGCACCACCGGCAAGCCGCCGGAGCCAGCGCCGACGACGATATAGTCATAGGCTTTTTGAAGCGAGCGTTGTGGCAAGAGGGGCCGTGCTTCAGTCGTTGTATTGGACATGGGGACATCGGCCTCAATTGTGCTCGCTCGGTCCCATGATGACGATGCCCTCGCTGGCCTCGACATGGCGCACGAAGATATATTTGTCCTCGCGCCCATCCGAATGCTTGCGTTTGATGTCCGGCTGTACGGTGCCTGCCACCTTGGCAACCACCACATAGGAACATCGGCCTTCAGCCCGGCCTCGCAATGGGCCTCGAACTCTTCCAGCGTGCGGGCGGTAAAGGCATTGTCGATCCCGGCACCGCGAGCAATGGCGGCAATATCCACCCGGCCGAAAGCCGTGTGGGTCGGCGGACCGCCAATCGACTGGTAGCACTCATTGTCCCAGACGACGATGAACAGGTTTTTCGGTTGTTCGTTGCCAAGGGTGGCGAGAATGCCGAGGTTGAACATCATGCCGCCATCGGTATCGAGCGAGATGATGCGGCGATGCGGAAGCCCGGCTGCCAGCCCGAAGGCCTGCGGCGTGACGCAGCCAAGCTGCTGCTGAAACAGGCTGGCCTGGCGCATATGCGGGGCGGCGTTATACCATTCATCGACGGAGGCCCCGAGCGACAGGATGACAAGCTCGTTTTCCAGCCGTGCGGCCAGCAATTTCATGCAATCATAGCGCTTCATCGGACGATGCTCCCGCCAAGGGCGATGGCCGAGTGGTAGTAGGCATTGTAGGACCAGTTATAGGCATCGATGATCGATTGCTCGATTTCGTCTTCCTCGCGCACCACCCGGTAGGGAATGCGCAGCGCGTTCAGCACCGGCTCCATGGTGATGCCATGGGGAATGGCCCACCAGTTGTTTTCACCCAGTTCGCCACGATAGCTCATCAACATGACAACCGGGATGCCGGCCCCCAGGCCCATACGCGCCAGCGGTTCAACGGAAGCCCGCAGGCCGGAATTTTCCATAACCAGCGCGGCGCGCTTGCCGGAGAGAAACACGCCGCCACAGATTGCCGCCCCCTCGCCCTCATTGGTGACGCGGATGGTGCGGATCTCAGGATCGGCGTCCAGCGCCGGATACAACTCCTTGAAGAGCGAATCGGGCAGGTAGCAAACGACACTGACCCCGGCTTTCTTGAGGCCGCGGATAACGGCATCGACGGATGATGGTTTCATGGTGATCCCTCGTTTCCGCGTGAGGTTCGCAAACCGGACGTGTTTCGAATAGACGGCATTTTTCGACGCAAGTAATGCGCAAAAGGCAACATGGTTACGGTATGTCTCGTGGCACGTGTCCTGCCGCCTGGGCAAGCTGTTCGACCGATTGCTCCAGCAGCCGCCCCAGCGCCGAGGCCGCATCCGACATCTCCTTGGCCGAGCGCGATAGCAGCATCAGTTTGCGGTTCGGCAAACGGCTGTCGGAGAGCGGCACGAAGACCAGCGAGCCCTCGGCCAATTCCTGTTCCACGCCGACCCGGGTCTGCAAGACAAGGCCGAGATTGCGCCTGGCCAATTCCACCATCAGACCGATGGAATTGGTGCGTGAGCGGTGCGAGAGATCCACCAGCGACCGGTTCAACGCCTCCTCCACCGATGCGCCCAGCGTCAGGCTGGCATCCGAGAGGATCACCCGCAGATTGGCGAGATCGAACAGCTTGATTTCCGTGCGCTTGGCCATGTCACTGTCCGGCAGGGCCAGAACACCGATTGGCAGCGAGACGCTGGCAATGCGGCGCACGGTGCGCGGCACGCGCACGTCGAAAAGAACGGCGAGATCGCATTCGCCCTCGGCCACGGCATTGGCTGCCTGCTGCGAAGCCATGACCTTGATATCGACGGTAATGGCCGGATGCCGGCTCCAGAATGCCTCCAGCGCCGCTGGCAACAGGCCTCGCGCCACGCTTTCCACCACAGCCACCGAAACGGTGCCTCGGTGCAGCCCGTGCAGATCGTTGATTTCAGCGCAGGCGCGGCTGAGTTCCGACAGTGATGCCTTGGCGTGATACAGCAGCAGTTCACCGGCGCTGGTCAATTTCAGGCGCTGGCGCACCCGGTCAAACAGCGGCGTGCCGATTTCCTCTTCCAATTGGCGCAGGATGCGGCTGACGGAAGAAGGTGCGACATTGAGGGCAAGGGCGGCCTGGCGGATGGAGCCCAGCCGCGCCACCAGCTGGAAATAATGGATGCGCGTTGCAACCAGGCCCAGCCGGTAGACATCCATCACGCTGCCTCGAAGGGCGGCACGATCACCATTTGCGGCACCGTCACAAGCCCCTTGTCGGTGATGCGGATTTCCGGGATCACCGACAGCGGGATCAGGTTGAAACCCATATATGGAATAGTGCAGCCTGCCTTTTCCCATTCCACTTTCAAGGCCTGAACTTCGGCTGCCACCTCATGCACCCGCTTGTCGGACATCAGGCCCGCCACCGGCAGCGGCACCATGGCCGTCACCGTGCCATCCTGCACCACACAGACCCCGCCCTGATGGGATTCGATGGCGCGCAAAGCCACCTGCATATCGGCCTCATTGGTGCCAGCGATAATGATATTGTGGCTGTCATGACCGACAGAAGAGGCAACGGCACCGCTTTTCAGGGCGAAATTGGAAAGAAGCGCATGCGCCACATTGCCCGGCGATTTGCCGTGCCGCTCGATGACCGTCACAAAGCACAGGCCGTGGCGAGCAAAATGCGTTTCCCAGTCATTGGCCGGTTCCAGCTCGATCTTTTCGTGTCCGAGGATGATGCCCGGCAATTCGGTGCGGATCGTGTTGGCGATGACTTTGCTATTCGGCAGATCAGGCGTCAGCTTCACCACCTCTGGCAGCTTGACCGTGTGATAAGCGGCATCGGGATAGCGCCAGCGGCTGGAAAGGGCGGCATCGAGAACCGGAGTAATCTTTTTGTGGTCAACCACCAGTTCACCGCCATACCAGGTGCTGACCGGTTCAAGGTCGTCATTCAGAAGCACCAGATCGGCCCGGCGACCGCCGCCCAACCCGCCGATCTCCCCGTCCATGCCAAACCGTGTCGCGCCATGCAGCGAGCCCATGGCCCAGGCTTGCTCCCGGCTCATGCCCACGCGCCGTGCCTCGCGCACCACCCAATCGAGACCGAAGGCCAGCAGGTCTTCTGCATCGCGGTCATCGGTGCAGACGGCAATGCGCTTATGCGAAGCGCCAAGCTCGGTCACCGTGCGGATCGCCTCCGGCAGTGAATGCCAGGGCGTGGTTGGCGGGCCGCCGCGCAGGAACAGCCAGATCCCCGCCTCCAGCAGATCATCGGCAATGTCGCGGTCGATGGCTTCATGCGTATCGGTCACGCCGGATGCGGCATAGGCCGAGACGAATTCACGGCCATAGACATGCCCGGAAACCGGCCTGCCCCGGCCAAGCGCCGCGGCCAGAATAGCATGAGCGCGCTCATCGCCCATGGTGACGGGGACGAAATCCATCTTCTCACCCAGCGCCACCGCTTCCGGCCATGTGTCGAACAGGGCAGCGATCTTTTCCGCTGTCAGATCCCCGCCCGCAGTTTCCAGTTCCGGTGAGGTGGCAGGCACGGTGGAGGGAACGGTGAGGAAAATCGATAGCGGCGCATGGCGGGCGTCTTCCAACATCGCCTCAACACCGGCGACATCCATGACATTGCCGATTTCATGGCTATCGCAGAAAATCGTCGTCGTACCGTTGAGAAGGGCGGCCTCGGCATAGGCGCAGGCCGTGACCATGCTGGATTCAATATGGATATGCGGATCGACCAGACCCGGCGCAAGAATGCCGCCCTGCGCATCGTAGCGCGGCACGCCCAAAGTTTTCGAACTGCCAGCCGGTTTGACCGCGGCGATCCGTCCGCCAGCCAGCCAGATTTCCCTATCCGGCAAAATACGCTCAGAATAGGTGGAGAGAACGCGGGCTCCGGTGATCACCAGATCCGGCGCGGCGCGGCCGGACGCCACATTTGCCAAGTGCCGTGTCATACCCGCCAGCGGGGCGACGGAAAATCGGGTTAAAGCCATCGGCATGAACTCCTCTGATGGACAGAATGGTGAGATCCGGCGTGCGTCCTGCCGTCACAGTCTGTTCAAGAATTGCTGCTGGCCTGGCGAAAATGGTAATTTCGAGAACCGGAACGGAGCGTACTTAACGTACGTGAGTACCGGAAGCGGAGAAATTGCCATTTGCAGACGGCCAGCGGCGACTATTGGATAGACTGTCAGTGGTAATCAGGTATGCCCGGCATAGTCCGGAAACCGGGGATGCTGCGAAACCGCCTTATCCACCGCCGCAGCGCTGGAAATTCATCGTGATCGATGCCGTAGTCGCGGCTGAGGGCAAAGCTTGGAAACAGGGCGAGATCGGCAATGGTCGGGCCTGCCCCGGCAAACCATTCGCAGCCATCGAATTGGTGCAGCGTCATGTGGTCGTCCATGACCCGGAAGGCGGCGCGGGATGATGCTTTTAACGCCTCAACATCGCCCGGACCACCAAACAGCGCCACCCGCCGGGCCGTGACAGCACAGCCAAGCGGCGATGCTGAAAACAACGTCCATTGCATGACGCCGCCAAAGATGGCTGGATCGAGTGGCAGCCATGTGCCGGAGGGATCATAGGCCCTGGCCAGATGGGCAAGAATGGCCTGCGTGCCGTAAATCACCTGCTCGCCATCCTTCAGCACCGGAAGCTCCCCCAGCGGATTGAGCGCCAGCATCGCCGGGGTCTGTTCCTCCCGGCCCGGCACCATATCGATAGCAAGGGTTTCATAGGCCATCCCAAGACAGGACAGCAGCAGCCGCACCCGGTAGCAGTTTTCGTCCAGATCGTAATTGTAAAGCGTGATCGCAGACATCAGGCCACCTGCGCCAAGGCGGAGGGTGCCTCAAGTGTCAGGCGCAAAGCCTCCGCCCAACGGGCAAGCGTCGGCCTCAATGCCGCCGATCCTGTGTCGGTCACAAGATGGAGGGCAAGCCTTCCGGCGGAGACCGCCTGAACCGCTACGGCGACACGCAGATCGCCAGCCTCAAGCCGCCAGGCATTGGCGGAGAGAACTTCAAAATTTGCGGGCAAAATTCCCTCTGTGGTGGGGAGTTGCGCTTCCTTCAGGACATTCATCGCCTGTTGCACGGTACAATCCGCATAAAGGCTGCGCACACTCAAGCCCACTCCAAGATCCGGGATGCTGGCCACGTCGGCACGATCGGCAAGCGCTGCCCAGATCACACCACTGCGCTCCTCGGCGGCATAGGTCGTCACCCGGATGGTCTTTGGCACATCCAGATCGGGATGGGCCGGGATATGGGTGCATTGTCCCGCCGTATCGTAGGACCATCCGTGGTAGAGACAGGCAATATGGTCACCCCGCACGAAGCCAAAGCTCATCCGCATACCGCGATGCGGACAGCGGTCTTCCCAGACATGCGCGGCCCCCTTGGCATCGCGCCAGACGACGATCTCCGCACCATCAACGACAGCACCAGCCGAGGTTCCAGGCTCGATAGACGAAGACAGCGCCACCGGCACCCATGCTGTTTCAATGCTCATGACCCCTTCACCTTTCAAAAACTGCCTGTCTCGCACTCTCAAACCTGTGCCATCACGAAAGCCGCCGGACATCCCGCACGATGCAGTCAGTCGGGCCAAGGCTACAGGCCATTTCAAACATATCAACCAAGGCCTCCTGCCCGATGACGCAAACCGCAACCCGGCTTTCGCTGCAAGCCTCGACATCAATGCCAATGTCGAGCCTGCCAGCGCGATGGCGGGCAAAACTGAGGAAGCTTTGGCAGTTGAAATCTCCCTCGAACACCAGATTGACCGTCAGGCTCATCACAGATCCACCATTGCTGGTACATCATTTTTCGGCTCAACCTCAGGCTCAATCCTGCGCACTATTTCGTCTCCGATTGACCGTTTCAAACGCATAAGATTAAATCTTGTGCATGCCTGATTTTTATTCAGTCTAACGTTAGGAGAAGCAGGCTTACAAGCATTTTCTTCAGCCTAGATGTTACCTTTCACGCATCGTCTTGATCGATTTTTTTCGACTATGCGGAACACCAGTGTTTTGAAAAGGTCAAAGCCGATTGGAATGGGGTGAACATCAGCGCGGTGAACAACCCAGCGTGTATGACGTCGTCCTACCAATGTCGATGCTGAAGCATCGGCCGTTGAACGTCACCATCTGGCACGGTTGTTGCGTCAGAAAGGGCGGCAGGTGGATGCGGATCGCCGCTTTCCAACCGGTACAGTTCGACAAAACCAGTTCAACAAAAACATATGGGGGTTCCAATGATCGACCTGCGCAGCCTTTCCCGTCGCGGTTTTCTCAACATGGCGGCAGCCGGCAGCGCCTCGCTGGCGCTTCCCGGCATGTTGCGCACCGCCGCAGCCGCAAGTGCCTTGCCTGCTATAAAGGAAGAGAATGCCGTGATTGGCTTCGGCCATGTCGGCCCGGTGACGGATGAAGGCTGGACCTGGTCGCACCATCAGGGTGTTCTCGCCGTCAAGGAAAAATTCCCCAAGCTGAAGAAGATCCTCGAGGTCGAGAACGTCCCCTATTCAGCGGATGCCACCCGCACCTATCGGCAATTCGTGTCGGAAGGCGCGAATATGATCTTCGACACGTCCTCGACAGGCGACTTCCTGCATGACGTGGTGCGCCGCGCCAAGGACACCGCCTTCATGGAATGCAATGGCCATGTGACGATGGACAATCTCGGCTGGTACTACATGGCCCATTGGTATCCGACCTATGTGGTCGGCGTCGCCGCCGGGCATTTGTCGAAAACCGGCAAGCTCGGTTACGTCGCCTCCTTCCCGGTTGCTTCGGTCTATGCCTCGACCAATGCCTTCCTGATGGGCGCACGCACCGTCAACCCCAATGCCACCTGCCAGACCATCACCATCAATTCGTGGTTCGATCCGCAGGCCGCCGCCCAGGCTGGCACCGCGCTGATCGACAATGGCTGTGATTTCCTGTTCGGCATCATGGATGAGGCCGCCTATCTCCAGGTTGCTGAAAAACGCGGCGTCTGGGCTGCGATGTGGAACACCGACATCCGCCGCTATGGCCCCAATTCCTATGTGTCCTCGATCATTATTGACTTCAAGGAGTTCTATATCGATCAGGTGCGCAAGCGGCTGGCAGGCGAATGGTCGCCTTCGGAAAGCATCTTCGCGATGGGCGCTGGCGTTGACCGCGATGCCTGGGGCGCCAAGGTTCCCGCCGAAGTCGGCAAGGCGGCGGATGACGTGCGCACGAAAATCCTCGGCGGCTGGTCGCCGTTTGTCGGCGAATTGAAGGATGCGAAGGGTGCCGTGCGGGTGGCAAAGGGCCAGAAGATGACCGAACTTGAGCTTTATAATTGGGATTGGTCGGTGGAAGGCGTCACGGGGCTTTAAAGCACCCGACGAAATAGAGAGGTCGGGCGATGGCCCGGCCCTTCGCAGCCTCTCATGCCGGTGTGCCGAGAATGAATGAACATCCTGCGAAATATACAGTGCCGACGGGGGCAGCCCCTCTCGTCCAGTTAAAAGGCATTGCCAAATATTTCCCCGGCGTCATCGCCAATCGCGATGTCGATCTTGAAGTTATGCCCGGTGAAATCCACGCGCTACTGGGGGAAAATGGCGCGGGCAAATCGACGCTGATGAATATCCTGACCGGCATTTACCAGCCGGATGCGGGCGAGATCATCATCGACGGCTATGCAAGGCAATTTACCGGACCACAACAGGCAATTGCCGCCGGAATTGGCATGATCCATCAGCATTTCAAGCTGGTGAATGCCTTTACCGTGGCGGAAAACATTCATCTCGGCTGGAGCGAGACGCCGCGCCGCGCCTCAGCCCCAGTCCTGGAGGAACGCACCGCAGAGCTTGCGGCCAGGTTCAATCTTCAGGTCAAGCCTTCGGCGCGGATAACAGAGCTTTCGACAGGCGAACAGCAGCGGGTGGAGATCCTGCGGGTTCTCGCCCGCAAGGCCCGCGTACTGATCCTTGATGAGCCGACCGCCGTACTGACCCCGCTTGAGGCGCGTGAACTGTTCAAGGCCTTGCGCGATTTCGCCTCCACCGGCAATGCGGTGATCTTCATCTCCCATAAGCTCGATGAAGTGCTGGAAATTTCCGACCGGGTGACGATCCTGCGCGGCGGGCAAAAGGTCGGCACCGAGCTTTCCGCCGATTGCAGCCCGGCCAAGCTGGCTCGGCTAATGGTCGGGCGTGATATCGTGCTGGCCGATATGCGGGGCCGTCCGCAAGATGCCGCCGCGCTATCGTCTGCTCCTGTCATGCGGGTAAGCACAGTGACGGCGCTGGACGATAGCGGACGTCAGGCCTTGCACGATATTTCCCTTGATCTGCGTGCTGGCGAAATCCTTGGAATTGCCGGGGTAGCAGGCAATGGCCAGCGTGAACTGTCGCAAGTGCTGACCGGCACGCGGCCCATCGCCTCCGGCACCATCGAGATCGACGGCGAAGCGGTTGGCCACGCGAATGCCGCCGATTTCGTGCGGCGCGGCATCGGCCATATCCCGGAAGACCGGCTACAAAGCGGCTTGGCACCGGGGCTCTCCATTACAGCCAATGCCGTGATGCGCGAATATGGCAAACCGCCGGTCACTGTTGGCGGACTGTTTCGTCCCTCCGCCGCCAAGGCGCTGGCCCGCAGCATTGCCAGCGTCGCAGAGGTCAGCATCCCGGATTTCGCCATGCCGATCCGCAATCTGTCGGGTGGCAACCAGCAAAGGCTGGTGGCGCGGCGTGAGATGCGGATCGCCACGAAAATCCTGGTCGCCGCCTATCCAAGCCGGGGGCTGGATGTCGGGGCGATCAATACCATGCTGCGCTATATCGTTGACCTGCGCAATGCAGGCGCCGGTATCCTGCTGATCTCGGAGGAGCTTGAAGAATTGCTGAACCTCTCCGACCGCATCGCCGTGCTCTATGAGGGGCGGATCATGGGCATCGTCGACAATGACAGCACCGATATCGAGCAGATCGGCCTGATGATGGGCGGGCGACAGCTTCAGCCGGGTCAGTTGGCAGGAGGCACGCAGCATGGCTAGTCTTCGCCTGCAACGCTTCCCTTCAGCCACGCCAGCTGCTGCCCTTGGCGCACGAGTGGCGGCCATTGCGCTGGCGCTGCTGATCGCAGGCGTCATTCTGGCTATCGCGGGCAAAAGCCCGCTTGACCTTGGCATTCAAGTGGTTTCGTCCTCGCTCGGCTCCAGTTTCGGTCTGGAGGATCTTGGCCTTCTGGTTATCCCGCTGATCCTGACTGGCCTTTCCGTCACGGTCGCGCAACAGATCGGTGCCTGGAATATCGGTGCGGAGGGGCAGTTTTACGCAGGCGCCTTCGCCGCCAGTGCCGTTGGCCTTTTTGTGCCGCTGCCGGAAGGCTGGAGCCTGGTGGCAATGTTTTTCGCTGGAGCGGTTGGCGGTAGCGTCTGGATCCTCATTCCGGCCCTTGCCCGTGCCTATGCCAATGTCAACGAGCTGATCACCACGCTGCTGCTGAATTTCGTCGCTATCCTGATGGTCTATTATGTCTCGACGGATGCCTGGCGCGAACGCGGCGGCGTCGCCAACTCGGCCACTCCGCGCATCAAGGCCGAAATGCCGGAATTCTGGGGTCTTGTGCATTGGGGCCTGCCAATTGCAGTGCTTCTCGCGCTGGCCATGGCGGCGCTGCTGGCCTTTACCCGCTGGGGCTATGAGGTGCGGTTGATCGGCTCCAATCCGCAGGCCGGAAACTATGCGGGCATTGCCGCCCGCCGTCATCTGATCACCGTCATGCTGCTATCGGGGGCAATTGCCGGTCTGGCGGGCATGTTGGAAGTGACAGGAACGGTGCATCGCCTCCAAGGCGGTATATCCAACAATTATGGCTATCTCGGTATCATGGTCGCGGTGCTGGCGCGGGGTTCTTGTATCGGGGTTATCCTTGCGGGCGCGCTGATGGCCTTCATCCTCAATTCGGGCATCATCCTGCAAACGCAGGGGCTGACAACCTCGACCGTACTGGCAATCACCGGCCTCATCCTCTTCCTGACGGCCATCGGCGACGAGATTTCCCATTACCGCATCGTCCGCGACAAGAGCTGAAAGGACCCGCGATGGAACTGTTGACCGGACTTCTGACCACCGCCTTTCTGGCTGGCGGCGTCTTGGCGCTGGCGGCCATGGGCGAAGTGCTGGCCGAGCGGGTCGGCGTCGTCAATCTCGGCGTCGAAGGGCTGATCGCCATGGGAGCAATCACCGCTGTTGCCACCGTCACCGCCTTTCCATCGCCCATCCTCGGCTTTTTGGCGGCGCTCGCCGTCGGTGCCTTGTTTGGTGTGGTGTTTGCGGTAGCGACTGTGACGATCAGGGCCAATCAGGTGCTCTGCGGGCTGGCATTGACCTTGATCGGCACCGGCCTTGCCCAGACGATTGGTAAATCCTATTCCGGCATGCCGGTCCCGGCAACATTCCACGGCGTCAAGATGCCGATCCTCTCAGAAATCCCCATCCTCGGACCGGCCTTTTTCAGCCAGAATATTCTCGTCTATCTGATCTACATCATCCTGCCGCTGGGCCTGTCCTTTCTGATGTTTCGCACCCGCCACGGGCTCAATATGCGCGCCGTTGGCGAAAATCCGGCGGCAGCCGATGCGGCGGGCATTCCGGTCCACCGCATCCGCTTTGGCTATGTCTGCGCGGGCGCGGCGCTTGCTTCAGGCGCAGGTGCCTATCTGGTTCTGGCCTTCGTGCCATCCTGGTCGGATGGCGTGGTGGCCGGGCGCGGCTGGATCGCGGTGGCGCTGGTGATTTTTGCGGGCTACCGGCCTATTCCGGCGGCTCTGTCCGGCCTGTTATTCGGCTTCATCACCGCACTCGGTTTCGTCGGACAGGCGCGCGGCTGGCCGATTGCTCCGGCCTTTCTATCCATGCTGCCCTATGCCGGAACCATCGCCTTCATTATCGTGCCTGTGATCGCCTGGCAGCGCATGCGCCGGTTGATGGCGGCACCAGCCGCCCTTGGCCTGCCCTATTACCGCAGCCTTCGTTGAACGCGAATGGCAGGAGAAACCCAGTGATGGCAATCGACAAAACAAGCCTCGATCAATGGTATCCCATCGATACCGAAGCGCTTATTCCCTATGGTCTATCCGCAAACCGGCTGCTGGGCATTGATCTCGCCGTGACCCGCACCGAGGACGGTGACGTTACCGTGAAAGCGCAGGAAAACAATCTGCCAATCCGGCGGCGCTACGGCTATATCTGGACGACGCTCGGCAGCCCGGACAAGGAGATTTTCCCCATTGAGGAAGCCGATGAGCCGGATCGCCGCATCGTGCCTTGCGGTGCGGTCACCGTGAAGGCATCGGGCCTGCGGATCGTCGAAAACTTTCTCGACATGGCGCATTTTCCCTTCGTCCATACCGATATTCTCGGCTCCGAACCGCATACGGAAGTCGAGCACTATAATGTCGAAATCCGCCGCGATGTCGATGAGGTCTGGGCGACCAATTGCCAATTCTTCCAGCCGCAAGCCGCCCTTTCCGCCACGGACGGATTGATGACCCACTATATCTACCGGGTGATGACACCCTTCACGACGCTGCTCTACAAGACCTGTCCGAATTCAGACACACGGTGGGATGTGATCTGCCTGTTCGTCCAACCCCTGGACCCGGATCGCTGCCGCGCCCATCCGATCATGTATCTGATCGACGATCAATCGACCACCGCCTCGCTGATCCAGTTCCAGCAGCTGATTTTCCTGCAAGACCGGATCATCCTTGAAAACCAGCGCCCGGTTCTCCTGCCGATGGAGCCACGCTCGGAAATCCCCACCCGGGCTGACGCCACCTCCATCGCCTATCGCCGCTGGTTGAAGGAAAAGGGCGTGACCTATGGCACCTCGCTGAAGGCCGTTGCATGACCAACGCCATGCATCGGCCATGAGCGATTTCAGGAATAGGGTGCTGATCGCCAGCGGCTTCCATGCCCCGGTGGTTGGTGAAATCGATGTGCTGACTGATTGCCTGATCGCTATTGATGCGGAGGGCATGATCCTCTCCGTGCAGCGTCCCGGCGATGACGGATATGCATTGACGAAAGCCGAAGCCGACCGCCACGGGCGGCTATCACGCCTGCCTGCGGGCTGCCTGCTCCTGCCGGGGCTGGTGGATTGCCATGTGCATGCGCCACAATATCCGCAGCTTGGCACCGCCCTGGATGTGCCGCTCGAAACCTGGTTGCATGCCCATACCTTTCCGCTCGAAGCACGCTATGCGGACTTAGCCTATGCAAAGCGAGTCTATGGCCTGCTGGTCGATGATCTGCTGGCCAATGGCACGACGACGGCGCTGTATTTCGCCACCATTCACCAGGATGCGACCCGCGTGCTGGTCGATACCTGCCTTGAAAAAGGTCAGCGCGCCCTGATCGGCAAAGTCGCCATGGACAATGCAGAGCAATGCCCGGACTATTACCGGGACGCCTCACCGGATGCGGCTTTGCAGGGAACACAAGCGCTGATCGACTATATCAGCACTCATCCCGACAACACGGCCTCCCGTGTCTGGCCGGTGGTGACGCCACGGTTCATTCCGGCCTGCACGGATGCGACGCTGGAAGGCTTGGGTGCACTGGCCAGAGACTGCGGCTGTCATGTGCAGACCCATTGCTCGGAAAGCGATTGGGAACACGCCTATGTGCTTTCGCGCCACGGCATGACGGATGCGATGAGCCTTGATCGCTTCGGCCTTCTCACCCGCCGCAGCATGCTGGCCCATGCCAACCTGCTGACTGCTGATGATATGGACCTGATCAAGCTGCGACAGGCGGCGGTAGCGCATTGCCCGCTCTCCAATGGCTATTTCGCCGGTGCGGTCTTCCCCCTGCGCGCCGCCCTGGAAAAAGGCATGCATGTCGGGCTGGGCAGCGATATTTCCGGCGGACCGAGCGCCTCGCTTCTGGACAACATGCGCGCCGCCATTCTCGTCTCCCGTATGTTGGAAACCGGCGTCGATCCAGACCTCCCGCCGGACAAGCGCGCAAGCGGTGCCAAGGCCCGCATCGACTTTCGCCACGCCTTCCACATCGCCACCGCTGGCGGCGGCAAGGCTTTGGACCTGCCCATCGGCCAGTTTGCTCCGGGCTATCGCTTCGATGCCATCGTTATTGATCCGCAGGCCGCCCAAGGCACGCTGCGTCTTTCAGATGGCGATGAAACAGCCGAAACCCTACTCCAGAAAATCATCTTTACGGCATCGCGCGCCAATATCTCTGCGGTGTTTGTCGACGGATGCAAGGTGGCCTGATCGGCATGGAAAAGCGGCGGCACAGTTGCCCCTGGAACCGAATGGGCTCTCGATAGTTTAGCCTGCCGTGCGAGCGTCCACCCCGTTTCAATAAGGGATGATGAGAGAGCACGCTCGCCAGTTTTACCCCGGAAAGACAAGAATGCCTGATATCGCCGAACAGGAAGCCGACAAGGAGGCGCAGCCCTCCAACGCCATGTCGGAGGAAGACAAACAGGATATTGGCGAGCGAGGGTCCGGTTCGCCCAAGGTGGTCCATGAAGTCGTTCGTCTGCAAGGCGATGAGGAACTGAGCCGTCCGCTTCAGTCCCTACTTTTTTCGGGCTTCGCTGCTGGCGTGGCTATCTGTGCATCGCTGCTGGCGGAAGCCTTTCTGCAAGTGCGGCTTCCCGACACGCCGTGGCGGGAGTTGGTCGTCTCCCTCGGCTATACCGTCGGCTTCGTGATCGTCATTCTGGGTAACCTGCAACTGTTTACCGAAACGACCGTCACCGCCGTGCTTCCTATCGCCGCCCACCCGACACGTCGCAACCTTATCCGGCTTCTTCGTTTATGGGTGACGGTCCTCGCGGCCAATCTGCTCGGAACATTTTTCATCGCGGTGCTCATGGAGAACCAGCTGATCATCGGCGCGGAACAGCGGGAGGCGATACTGGATATTTCCAGGGCGATCCTCGGGCATGATTTTGCAGCGACATTGCTGCTTGCCACGCCTGCGGGCTTTCTGATTGCCTCGATCGCGTGGATTCTCCCCAATGCCCGCGGCAATGAATTCTGGGTCATCGTGATGATTACCTATACGGTGGCGCTTGGCGGGTTCAGCCATGTCGTCGCCGGGTCCGGGGAAGCATGGCTGCTGATGTTGGCGGGCGAAACAAGCGTCTGGGGCGCTATCGGCGGCTTCATCCTTCCGACGTTGATCGGCAACATCATCGGCGGCACCGGACTGTTCGCCGTTGTTGCCCATTGCCAGGTCCGCGATGAACTCAAGCCGGAATGATGTGGAAAGCAATTTTTAGGCTGGCAGGCGCATTTCGCTTGGAAGGTCCTGGGGAGAAAACAGCGCGTTGTGAAGCTGGTTGAGCGCGATGGCCACCGCGCCAACCAGGGTGGCGCGGGACGCAAGCGTGCTGGCCTCAAGCGAAATGCTACTGCGGGTCGAGGTTGCCAGCGCCTCCTTGACCATGCGGACCATCAACGGATTGCGCCCGACATTGCCGCCGAGAATGATCTTGCCCGGATCCAGCATGGCGTGAACCGAAACCACCAGCAAAGCCGCCAGCCGCGCTGTTTCCTGCACGGTTGCCAGCGCCTTTGTGTCGCCCCTTTCAGCCGCTTCGAGAATATCACGAACGGTGACAGCCCCGTCTCCAGGGTTGCCATAGCGCTCCAGAATGCCACGGGCACCAATCGCGCATTCCAGCGCGCCGCGCTCCAGACTTTCAGAGCTATAGGGATCGGCCCCGAACGGCAGATAGCCGATTTCGCCCGCCGCCCCTTTTGCACCCCGCATCAACTTGCCATTGACGAGGACGCCAAGGCCAATACCGGTTCCCAGCGACACGAAGGCCACCGAATCGAGACCGACGCCGCTGCCTTTCCAGCTTTCGCCGATCACCGCCGCATTGACATCGTTTTCAATGATGACATCGCAGCGAAAAATGCCCTGCAAAGCTTTGATCACATCAAGACTGCCGATTTCAGACAGGTTCGGCGCCAGAGAAAGTCGACCTGTCTCAGGATCGACCACCCCCGGCATGGCCACAGCGGCCAAAAGGACCTTGCTGCGAGAAATTCTCGCCTTTTTAAGCGACGCTTCGACAATGCCGCTGACATAGGCCAGAAGGGCCTCACCCCCATGGTCTCCGGTCGATTTTTCGACTTCCTGGACGATCGTTCCGGCAATGTCGGCAATCGCCACCCGAATGGTCGTTGCACCGATATCCATACCGATGACAAAGCCCGCATCCGGGGCGACTTCATAGGTCACGGCACTGCGCCCAACCTTGCCGGACACGATCCCTTTCACCCGAACCCAGCCCGCCGTCTCAAGCGTGCGAATGACCTCGGACATGGTCTGTTTCGATAACCCGGTCTTTTTTGCCAGATCCGCCCGCGATGTCGGCCCTTGGTGCAGAAGAATATCCATGGCGGCGCGAACGGAGATCTGGCGCAACATGGGTGGCGTGCTCGTCCACAGATTCATCCGCAATCACCTCATCCTATCGACAACAGGCATATTGAAATCGTAACGACGAACATCGCACGACTGGGTCACAGACGCAAATAGTTCGTCCCCGTGACGAATTATCTCATCTTGCCACAATTCGTCCTCACCCCGTTGATACGCGAGAACAAGAGCACGATCAATGCCACCGCAAATTGCCTGAGGAAATTACAACCGGAGCCAGCATAGATTTTTTTATCGCCGCGATCGAGTTCGCCGTGTTCCAGACTTTTCTTGTCTTTCAAGCTTCTTTTGCGCGCAAAAAATCGATAACACTCTATAGATGCTGGATATTTTTGCCACTATCCGATTCCGGTTTCGCTTGTAATATGATAAGAGACACTGGTATTATGAGTTAGAATAGACGTCCGGGAGGGACATGTGACGACCAATACTCTGCCTGCCACAGCACATCTCGATTGGCTTTCCGATCCCAAGGTTTTTGCCGTCGGGCGGCTGTCTGCCCATTCCGATCATATCGTCTATCCCGATGAAGCATCCGCTGCGGCGGGATCTACCTCTCCGCTTCGCCAGAGCCTTGATGGCACCTGGCAGTTCGCCTCCGCCATATCAGCCGCTGAGCGCCCGGCAGGCTTCCATCATCCGGATTTTGACCGAAGCGGATTCGGCGACATTATTGTGCCTGGCGCCATGCAGTTGCAGGGCCATGGCCGCCCGCAATATGTCAACACCCAATACCCCTGGGACGGCCATGAGGCGCTGGCGCTTGGGCAAGCTGCCGAGGCCAACCGGGTCGGCTGCTATGCCCGGACCTTCCGGCTTGACCCGGCCCTTGCTGGACAGCGGATCATTCTGACCTTCGACGGTGTCGAGACCGCCTTCTATGTCTGGCTGAACGGCCGTTTTATCGGCTATGCCGAAGACAGTTTCACGCCCTCACGCTTCGATATTACCGATGCGCTGATCGACGGCGACAACCTGCTGGCCGTCGAGGTCTATCACCGCTCTTCCGGTGCCTGGCTCGAAGATCAGGATTTCTGGCGTCTGTCGGGCATCATGCGGCCCGTCCGCCTGGAAGCCTGGCCGAAGCTGCATATCCGCGATCTGTTCGTCACCACAGATCTTGCCGATGATTTCAACAGTGGTTCCCTGCGCTTGCGGCTGGCCCTCGACCTGCCGGGTGCAGAGACGGCCAGCCTTGCAGTGACACTCTACGATCCCAAGGGTGAAGCCGTCCTAACAATGTCCCTCGATGCCGCAGCCGAGATGGATATTGCCCTGCCCGTCACCGCCCCGCATCTGTGGAGCGCCGAGACGCCGCATCTCTATCGCCTGCTGCTGGTCCTGAAAGACAGCAACGGCGCAACGGTCGAGGCCGTGCCGCAGCCGATCGGCTTCCGCCGGTTTGAAATGCGCGATGGGGTGATGCGCCTCAATGGCCAGCGGATCGTGTTCCGTGGCATCAACAGGCATGATTTCCATCCACGCCGTGGACGCGCGTTGACGGTTGAGGACATGCTCTGGGATGTGCTGTTCTTCAAGCGCAACAATATCAATGCGGTGCGCACCAGCCATTATCCAAACCGCAGCGAGTTCTACGCGCTCTGCGACCAGCACGGCCTCTATGTGATCGACGAGGCCAATCTTGAAACCCATGGCACATGGTCGGTCGAGACCCTGGACCCGGACAAAGTCCTGCCCGGCGACCGTGACGAATGGCGGCCCGCCGTGCTCGACCGTGCCGCCAATATGCTGGAGCGCGACAAGAACCATCCTTGCGTGCTGATCTGGTCCTGCGGCAATGAGAGCTATGGCGGCAGCGTGATTGCCGATATGGCCGATTGGTTTAGGGACCGCGACCCCTCCCGCCTCGTTCATTACGAAGGCGTGTTCCACGACCGCCGCTTCGATGCGCGTTCCAGCGACATGGAAAGCCGCATGTATGCGCGCCCGCAGGACATCGAGGATTATCTGCGCAGCAATCCGTCCAAGCCTTTTGTGTCCTGCGAATATACCCATGCGATGGGCAATTCCTGCGGCGGGATGCATCTCTATACCGACCTTACCTATCGCTATGAGCAGTGCCAGGGCGGCTTTATCTGGGAATATATCGAACAGGCCCTCTACGGCACCCGCCCGGATGGCAGTGAAGGCCTGCTGTTTGGCGGCGATTTTGGCGACAGGCCAACCGATTACAGCTTCTGCTGCGACGGCATTATCACCGCTGACCGGCAATTGACCCCGAAAGTCCAGGAAATCAAGGCGCTTTACCAGCCTGTCCGTTTGATCCCGGACGCGCACGGCGTCAAAGTGATCAATGACAACCTGTTCTTGAACCTCGACGCTTTCTATCTGTACTATCACCTGCTGAAGGATGGTGTCGCGGTGGCCGAAGGGCGGGCCGATATTGCGCTTGCGGCCCAGGAACAGACCTATCTGCGGCTGTCCGTGCCTGTCACGCAACAGCCGGGCGAATATGCCCTGCAATGCTCGCTGCGCGAACGCCATGACCGCGCCTGGGCTCCGGCTGACCACGAAGTGGCGTTTGGCGAGCATGTCTGGACGGTCGCAGGCGAAAAGCCAAGCCCGGTTTCCCGTCCACTCACCCGCGCCGAAGGCAGCTATAATCTCGGCATTTCCGATGGCCACAGCCGGACCTTGTTCTGCCGGCGCTTTGGCGGACCGGTATCACTGGTCAATACGGCGGGTGTGGAATTCCTGGAACGGCCGCCGCTGCCGATCTTCTGGCGCGCGCCAACCGACAATGACCGGGGTGCAGGCTTCGGCTTCAAGTTCGGCAGCTGGCGTCGGGCAAGCCTCGACCAGAAGCAGGCTTCCTATGCCTATCGTGACACCGGGGCCGATTATCGCTTTGCCCTGCCTGACAGCAGCATGCAGGCCACGGTGTCCTACCGCTATGAGGAGGATGGCGCCATTGCCGTCACCGCCCATTGGCCGGGCGATGCCAGCCTGCCGTCGCTGCCGCTGTTCGGCCTGACGATTCCCATGCCAGCAAGTTTCGACCGCTTCCGCTATTATGGACTTGGACCGGAGGAAAATCACATCGACCGCGTCCATGGCGCACGGCTTGGCATTTACGAGCGCGCGGTGGCCGACAATGTCACACCCTACGTCATCCCGCAGGAATCCGGCAACCGAACCGGCGTGCGCTGGGCCGATCTGTTCGACGCTGACGGCAACAGGCTGCGCTTCGAGGCGGTGGATATGCCGTTCGAGCTGGGCGTTTCGCCTTATACGGCGTTCCAGCTGGAAGCCGCAGCCCGTCCCTATGACCTACCGCTAGCCAATCGCACCATTGTCACGTTGATGGCCCGGCAGATGGGCGTCGGTGGTGACGATAGCTGGGGCGCGCTGCCTCATCCTCAATACATGATCGAGCCGGGTGAGCCTTTGACGCTCACATTCCGGATGAGAGTGATGGGGTGAGAAAGGGCAATTCGATCTCCCGATAGGATGGCAACACTGCCTCGCTGACCCTGCCTGCCCGCACGATCACCCGGTCGGTTTGCGGGCGGGCAATGACCTGGTCCATGGTCCAGGCCTCAAAGATCATCAGATCGGCCGGACGCCCAGCGCCGATGGTTCCAGCGGAAAGGCCTGTCATCGCGGCGGGTTGGGTGGTCGCCAGTGCGACGGCATCGTCATAGGGATGGTCGAGATGCAGAATGCGCACCGATTGGCGCCAGGTATCCACCATATCATGATCGCCATAGGCAAAAAACGGGTCGCGGCAATTGTCACCAGCGACCGCGACGCGGATACCGGCAGCGCGTAACTCCTTGACCGGCGTCACACCCCGCCAGCGCGGCGTTACGCCCGGAGCCCGGCCCTGCAAATACATATTGACGGTCGGAAGCGTGACGATGGACAGTCCGGCATCGACCAGAAGTGCAATCCGCTCGCGGACTTCCGCCTCACTGAACAAAGCCAGCGAACAGCAATGGCCGCAGGTGACGCGGCCCTCGTAACCGTGGCGGATGGCAGCGCGGGCCACATGCGGCAAGGCATCGGCCTTTTCGGCTTCGTCCACATGCAGGTCGATATCGAGATCCCGCTCGCGGGCCAGCAGAAACAGACTGTCAAGCAAAGCATCGATGTCATCAAGCCCAGTGCCATTTTTCCCGATACCATGGGTGCCGCCTGAGGCGCGGGTCACTCCACCCAACAGCCCCCCCTGACGCACAACCAGGTTGGCAAGCTGCTTTCCATGGTCGGTGCGATAGGCATCCAGCGGCACAAGGCCGACCGCCTGCAATGCAATGCGCCCCGACCAACGGGCCTGCACCTCATCAAATGCCGCCCAGGTGGTTTCCGCCTGCCCCGCATGACTATCGAGATGGGTGCGGAGTGCGGCAACGCCGTGAGCATCCGCGCAGGCGAGGCCAAATTCCATACGCCGGACCAGATCGTCGTGGCGCCAATGGGCCTGCCGGTCGGCTGTCGTTGCCGCGCGGGCGCTGGGATGCGTGCCATCGGAGGCTGGTGCCCGGCTGATCGTATGGCCCTTGTCGAGATGAACATGCATGTCGATCATCAACGGCCAGAGATGGCGACCTTCCAGATCAATGCCATCGCCGGTCACGCCGCTTGCCGCTGGCAACACGGCGGCAACACGTCCGTCATCCAGCAGGATATCGACCAGAGCACAGCCGTCGCGGTCGAGAGTGCTGCCCGGCGGCAAGCCATCGGAAAGACAGGCCGTTGGCACGCGGGCCTGGCGGATAACAATGCGGCCATGGCCGGTGAAGCTGGAACGCGCCAGCGCGCGGACGGAATTGTCAATCATGATCGATCTCGATAGGGCATAAGCCGAATTTCAATGTATGGGAGGCGGCAAAGTCATCGAACAGCGCCGTCAGCGGCTGTCTTCCACCATGCTTAGCCGTTCCTGGGCGTAGTGCATGAAATGGCTGGCAGCAGGCGAGAGAGAACCGCGCGCCCGGTGAAGAATGTTCAGCCTTTGCAGTCCGGCAGACCCGGTCAGGGGAAGGAAGACCAGTTCCCCGCTTTGCAGTTCGCGGTCCACATCGACGCGGTTGAGAAAGGTGACATGCGGTGCGCCATGCACCAGCCGCTTCATCAGTTCCATGGAATTGGTCTCGACAACAGGCATCAATTGGGCCTGGGCTGGTGTCAGGTTCTCAACCACCTCCCGCAGCGACAAGGTCTTATCGGCCAGCACCAGCGGATAGATCAGGCAATCGGCAATCCGCACCGTCTTGCGCGCCGCCAACGGATGGTCGGGCGCAACCACAGCGCCAAGCGGATGCATGAATTCAGCGGCGCGCTGCAAACGGTTATCCTCCGGCAGATTATAGGCCAGCGCCAGATCGGCGGCCCCTGAAGCGACCATATCGCAAACCGCTGAGCGATCCCCGACCTTGATGCGCAAGCTGACCTGCGGAATGTCGGCGCGGTAGGCGGCAATGATGTCGGCAAGCCTGCCCGCCGCCAGCGTCGCCATGGTGGCAATCACCACCTCGCCACGGCTGAGGCCACGCAGGGCCTTGATCTGCACCCGCATCGTATCATGCGCTTTCAGCGTCTCGCGGATATGGGCAATCAGGATTTCGCCCGAACTGGTCAGCTTCAACCCACGCGACAATCGCTCGAAAATCGGCGCATCCAACTCCTGTTCCAGGTCAAGGATATAGCGATTGATGGCGGAGGCGGCGACATTCAGGGTCTTTGCCGCCTTGCGGATCGAACCCTGTCGGGCGACTTCGTCGATATAGCGCAAAGCGCGGCCATGAAGCATCAGCGTTCCCGTCGCAGAACAGGGGCGTTTGCCCCTGTCCGCTGTCTGTCTGGCCACGATGGCATCATGGCTCGCCGGGTTCAACATCATTTCCGGGCAAAGTTGGCGTTGATGCGCTGCGTCAGGTAATCACCGGCGGTGATCGCCTCATATTTGCCAAGCGGACCCTGCATGACCGCGTCTCGATTGGCCTGGCAGAAGAAGGGAAGCGACAGGCGGCGGCCCAGATATTCGCCCGGACGCGGCATGCGAACGCGATGAAGCGTGGATTGCAACTGATCGTCAGACCAGCGCATCAGCATGTCGCCGATATTGCAGGTGATATAGCCGTTTTTCGGCGGCACATCCGTCCACTCGCCGGAGGCCGCATCCTTGCCGGGGCAGACCTGCAAACCGCCCTCGCCTTCCTTCTGGTGCAGGATGGTCAGGCAATCGAAATCGGAATGGGCACCGGCCCGCCAGAACTCGAAATCCTCCGGCTTGGCATTTTCCATCGACATGTAATGGATCAGCCGCTGCGTCGATTGGTACTCACCGGAGGCCGGATCATGCGCCTTGGTGAAGAAGTCCTCGGCAAAGCCCATTTTGAGGGCAAAGCAGGAGAGAATGCGCATGCCAAGTTCCCAATTCTGCCGCTCGAAGCGCAGCATTTTCTTCTTGAAATCAGGCAGCTCTTCTTCACTCGGCCACAGTCCACCCATCATCGGGCGGGTAATCTGATAGCTTTCCTTGTTGTCAGGCGTGCCGGTGGAAGGGCGCACCTGCGCCTTGAATTCCCATCCGGCATTGGTTCCCTTGGGCATCGGATACTGGGCTTTGACCTCGGCTGGCAATTCGAAGAAGGACCAGGCGGTCTCAAAAGCCGCGTCGATATCCTGCTGCGGAATGCCGTGGTTATAGACCTGGAAAAACCCGATACCAACAGAGGCCTCCCACAATTGATCGGCGATCTCTGCCTTGCGATTGTCGAAATCGGCGAGATCAATGACAGGCACATCGCGCTCGACGGTTTTACCGATGCCGCCAATTGTGGTTTCCTTGTTCAATTCGGCAAGGCTGTAGCTTTGCATGGTCATGGCAGTCTCCTTGAGGTTGGGCCGGATACCGGCCGTTGAGGAGCAATGTCCGGGCATGCCCGACTGCTTCTACTCCGAAAAGAACGGGGAGATTTTCATCCCCCCGGCAAAAGGGTCAGCTGGTCTTCGGCAGGCTCCACGGAAACAACAGTTTCTGCACGAGCAGCACTACCTGAAACAGGATGAGCGACAAGGCCGCCAGCACGAACAAACCGGCCCAGGCCTGGGGCAGTTTGAACAGCGATGTCGAAAACTGGATGAAATAGCCCACCCCCGCTTCAGACGCGCAGAATTCCGCAACCACCGCGCCAATCACCGCCAGCGTGATCGATATTTTCAGCGCCGAAAAGATGTAAGGCACCGCAAAGGGTAACCTGATCTGGGTAATTTCGCGAAAGGCGGGCGCCCGCAGGCTTCTGGACAGTTCGATCAGTTCCGGCGGCGTCGCGGCAAGCCCGGTCGCCGTCGAGACAACCAGCGGAAAGAAGGTGATGAGACAGGTGATCACCACCCGTGGCGCATCGCCCGCCCCCAGCACGACGATGATGATCGGTGCCACCGCCACGACCGGCGTTGACTGGATGACGACCAGCAGCGGATAGAGCGTCTTTGACAAAAGCGGCGAGCGCATCATGACAATGGCCAGCGGAATGGCGATGGCAATCGACAACACATAGCCAATCATCGCCACCCGCAGCGTCGCCCAGAGATGCAGGCTCCAACGGTCAAACCCGATGGACGAAAACGCATTGAAGATCGACGATGGCGACGGCAGGAGATAGGACGGAACGGCAAATAGCCGCACGGCCAGCTCCCAAAACAGAATGACGCCCGCCAGCGAAACAAGCGCTGCAAGGCCCGGCAGGCCCATGAGCTTGGAAACCGTATTGCGCAACGGCAGGCGCTGGCGGGTTACAGCCACCGGCTCAGGCCGCCTGTCGCTTGAGGAGGAGGTCGCGGAGATAAGCGGTAAGGTCATGAATGGCTTTCTCGTTGGCTGTTTCGGGACCACGCGGCCGACCGACTGGCACGGCAATATCGGTCAGCACCGTGCCGGGACGGCCGGTCATCACCAGCACGCGGTCGGCCAGCAGCGCCGCCTCGTTGACGGAATGGGTAATGAACACCACCGTCTTCGGACGCTGCGTGAAAATCCGCAGCAGATCAAAGCCCATCACTTCGCGGGTCAGCGCATCAAGCGCCGAAAACGGTTCGTCCATCAAAAGGATATCCGGGTCCATCAGCAAGGCCCGGGCAATGCCAACCCGCTGCTGCATGCCACCCGACAATTCGTCTGGAAGCCGGGAGGCGAAACCCTCCAGACCCACCATCCGCAACAATTCGCCTGCCCGCTGCCGCTCCTCTGCACTCACCCTGCCGCGCTTGTGGCGGGCCGGGAACAGCACATTGTCCTCGACGGTCGCCCAGGGCAGCAGTGTCGGCTTTTGGAAAACGATGCCAATATCGTCGCGTGGTTCGGTCACCGGATGGCCGAACACCTGGAGCGAACCGCTGCTGGGTGCCAGAAGCCCGGCAATCATCCGCAGCAAGGTGGATTTGCCGCAGCCGGAGGGGCCGAGAATGGCCAGGAATTCGTGCCGCGCCACCTCGAAGCTGACATCGCGCAGCGCTTCCGTCTGTCCTGAGCGGGTCGAAAATACCTGACCAAGCCGGTCAAAGCGGATTGCGGGTATCGTCATGCTCTTCACTCCGTTGGAATGAAGCTGCGGTTAACCACGGTTTCCGGGTCAAGCTTGGCCGGATCGATGGCTTGAGCGGCGGCAACCCGACGCCAGGTCTCGGTCAAACGCTTAGGCTCGAACACGCCCAACCCATCCTTATCCGTGACCTCGTTGAAGATCAGCGGCAGCGTGTCATTGATCGATCCCTTGACGTCTTCAGAACCCAGTTCCGGCACGACACTGGTGACGGAGGTGACGGCGGCATCGGGATTGGCGCGGGTGAATTGCACCGACTTCTTGTAGGCGTCGATGAAACGTTTGGCGACATCCGGCCGCTTGGCCAGGAAATCCTCACTGGCAATCAAAGAGGCCGAATAAAGCTCAAGCCCGGCAGCCGACCACGGCAGCGCGACGATTTCCTTGCCGGCCTGGCGGGCCTGGTTGGAATAGCGGGTGAAATCCGTCATCCAGGCAATGATCCCATCGGCATTGCCGGTCATCAGCATCGGACCGAGCGCGCCGGGATCGGCCTTGATCAGCTTGATCGCGGACGGATCGATGGACTGGTCCTTCAGCACCAGCGGCAGATAGACATTGGACGAGGTAAACGGCGATGTGGCAATGGTCTTGCCCTTGACGTCGGCGACAGTGGCTATTGAGCCGCCCTTGATCACATAGAAGGCGTGCGGTCCCTTGTTGAACACCGACAGAACGCCAACAACCTTCACCCCTTCATTGGCACGAGCCGCCATCAAGGCGCCGATATCCGAAACACCGATATCGGAAGAACCCGCCGCCAGTTTCGAAATCGCCTCGGTCGAGCCTCGGCCCGAGGCAATGGTGACATCCAGCCCCGCGTCCCGACAGAAGCCCTGATGGATGCAGACATAAATCGGCGCTTTGTCGCCGCCCGGCAGCCAATCCAGCTGAAACGTAACCTTGTCGGCGGCAAGGGCAGTCCCGGAAAAAAGGCCAAGGGTGAACAGCGTGGACGCAAGCTTACGACGAAACATGGGACATTTCTCCAAGGCTCAGTGTTCGATTTTCAAGGACGGCTGACGGGGGGAAAGCATGAACCTGGCAGGCGTGCGGTGGCGCACCCCGCGTCCAGAAGACAGGGTTGTGACGGTGGTTTTTCGACAATTGGTGACAAGAATAGCGGCATGAAAGCATCTCTTCGACAGGGTTCACCGTCGAGCAATGCCCAGAGCGTCAGGCTCAGACCGCTTCTACTCGCGTCCAAACCATTTCATGCAAGCGTGCATTCTGCAAGAGTTTTAAACAATGCATAATTTTGCATATAAAATAGGCGAAACTCAGTTTCGCGGCGTGTAGCCTTCAAAACTGAAAGGCCCCGATCCTTATATTTCAACAGCCTGCGGCACGAACTTGCCGCAAGCAAAGAATCGGCGTCGGTCAAAAAATAAGCGCTCTAATAATTAGAACATAACAAGCGGAAAATTCTTATCGCGCGCCCTCGAAATCCAACCGCAAACCGGTCTGCGCATCGTAAAGATGCACGGTCTTCGGATCGATCCCGACACCCAGCCGATCGCCGGAGCGCAGGCCACGCCCGCCTGAAACGACAATGGTCAGTTCCGGGTCGGTTTTGGTCGTCACATAGGTTGACGACCCCGTCGATTCCACCAGGGCCACCTCGACGTCGAATGCGCCTTGCCCGGATGGTACCAGCGACAGGTGCTCCGGCCGCAGGCCAAGGGTCAGGGGCTGGCCTGGCGCAAGGCCAGCTGTCATTCCGGCTGCAAATCTCAGTATCTCCGTTTTCCCGAAGAAATCGAGCTCCAGACCAAGCCCATCCGACGACACGCGCGCAGGAATGAAATTCATCGCCGGGGAACCGATGAAACCGGCAACGAAGCGATTTGCAGGCCGGTCGTAAAGATCCAGGGGCCGCCCCTGCTGCTCGATCACGCCATCGCGCATCACCACGACATGATCGGCCATAGTCATCGCCTCAACCTGATCGTGGGTGACATAGACGGAGGTCGCCTTCAACCGGTCGTGCAGCAGCCGGATCTCTTTTCGCATATGCACCCGCAGCGAGGCGTCGAGATTGGACAGCGGCTCATCGAACAGGAAGGCCTTGGGATTGCGGATGATCGCTCGGCTCATGGCAACGCGCTGGCGCTGACCGCCGGACAATTCACGTGGATAGCGCTTCAACAGCGGCATCAGCCCGGTTGTTGTCGCCACCGCCTCGGCGGCCTTACGCGCCTCTGCCTTGCCCACCCCCTTGATGCGCAAGCTATAGGTTAGATTTTCCTCGACCGTCATATGCGGATAGAGCGCGTAGGACTGAAACACCATGGCAATGTCGCGCTTGCGCGGCGGCACATTGGTCATCAGGTTGCCGGCAATCTTCATTTCACCGGCGGAAATCTTCTCCAATCCGGCCAGCGACCGCAACAGCGTAGACTTGCCGCAACCGGAAGGGCCGACCAGGGCGACGAAACTGCCCTTTTCAATGGCAAGATTGATATTCTTCAGGGCATGGAACGCGCCGTAATGCTTGTTGACGCCGTTCAATTCGATCTGGATGGTCATTTCAGGGCTCCCGAAGTGAGGCCGGAGACGATGCGGCGCTGTAAAAGAACGAAAATGGCGAGGATCGGCGTCACATAGATCGAGGCATAGGCCATGATCCCGTTCCATTCATTGGTATTGGGACCCATGAAACTGTTCAGCCCGACGCTGGCCGGTTGCAGGTCCACCGATTGGATCATTGATTTGGAATAGACGAATTCGCCAAAGGCCTGCATGAAGATCAGGATGGCGCTGACCAGAATGCCATTGCGGGCCAGCGGCAGGACGATGCTGAAAAACGCCCCGATCCGCGAATTGCCATCGACCATGGCCGCTTCTTCCAGCTCGATCGGCACCGTCATGAAGCTGGAGCGCACCAGAACCACGAAGAACGGCATGCTTTTCGCCGCCACCGCCAGCATCACGGCAAAGCGCGGCGTGTTCAGCAGGCCAAGCTGCGAAAAGCCGACGAAGATCGGGGTAATCATCAGCGAGGCCGGAAGAACCTGGAGCATCAGGATCAGAAACAGCCCGGCATCGACCCAGCCATTGCGATAGCGCGCCAGCACATAGGCGCAGCCGGTGCCGAGAATGCAGATGATGCTGACCGAACCCAAGGCGATCACGGTCGAATTCCACAGATATCGCCCCATATCGCGGCTTTGCCAGACATCAGCATAGACGCCCCATTGCGGATCGTCAGGCCAGAAATGCGGTGGGGTGGCAAACATTGCCGAGCCGGTTTTCAGTGCCGTGACATACATCCAGTAGAGCGGGAAGAGATAGATCGCCGCCATGACGAGGGCGATGGCAAGCATCAGACGGTTACGAACAGTTTCGCTCATCCGCGCACCTCATGACGTGTAGAACGGACATAGACGAGCGATGCCAGAAGCACGAAGACGGTCATGATCACCGAAACCGTCGCCCCCTTGGCAAAGTCATATTGCCGGAAAGACAGGTCCCAAGCCCAATATTGCGCCACATTCGAAGCATTCGCCGGTCCGCCGGAGGTGATGGCGGCAAACAGGTCGAATTGCTGCAAGGTAAAGATCAATCCCAGCGACACCAGCGCGCCGATGGACGAGCGCATCATCGGCAAAGTGATGGTGTAGAACCGTTGCAGCACGGTCGCGCCATCCAGTTGCGCTGCCTCATACAGATCCTTGGGGATGCCTGAAAGGCCAACGGACAGCAGGATCATGTTGAAGGACGTGCCCAGCCAGACATTGGCGATAATCACCGCCCATAGCGCATAGGCCGGATCGGACCGCCAGAAGATATTGGCGCTGATTAACCCGGTTTCGCGCAGCATATAATTGAACACGCCGAAATCGCCTGAGAGTATCCAGTTCCAGGTCGCACCGACGACGAGGCCGGGCATGATCCACGACACCAGAAACAGGCCGCGCAGCCAGGAGGAACCGGGAAATCCCACCCCGAAAAACAGCGCCAGACCAAAACCCAGAAGGAATTGCCCGGCAATCGATGCCACAACGAAAATCGCCGTATTGGTGAATATGGGCAGCGTTTCCGGTTGCGCCATCAGGTCGATATAGTTCTGAAAACCGACAAAGGGACGGGAAAAGGTTCCAAGGCTGAACATGTCAACCTCCTGAAAGCTCATCACGATATTATAGATCAACGGCAGACCCGACATGACCAGAAGAAAGGCCAGTGGCACCCCGGCCAGACCGAAGTCGAAGCCACGCCCGTCGACAATACTCGACATGATCCGTTTCATGAGACCTCTTTCTCCATTCAGAGCGCCGTCCAGGGGCCGCATTCTCCCAGGAGAAATGCAGCCCTGGCCGGGAGGAAAGGGTAGCCATGCCACGCGCATTGACGGCGCATGACGTGATTGCGGGATGGTGTCGACGTTCAGCCCAGGGCGGCTTTGATCTTTTTCTGCGCCTGGTCCAGCGCATCCTTGGGCGTCATCTGGCCGGTCAATGCCGCCTGAATGGCATCCTGGATTGCCTTGGAGATTTTTGACCAGGCCGGATGCGGCCCGCGCGGCTTGGCATATTTCATCTGTTCGAGAAACACTTGCAGCGCCGCATCCTTCAAAGGCGAACCCGATGGTGGAATAGCGATGTCGGAACGGGCTGGCAGCTGTCCGAAATTCTTGAACATATCCTTGTCCTGGGAAGCAAAGAATTCCAGCGCCTTGAAGGCTTCCGCCGGGTGCTTGGTGCTGGAAAAGATCGCCCAGTTGAAATCACCCATGCCGGAAGACCGTTCAGCGCCGGGGCTCGGCACCGGAAGCAGGGCGACGCCCCAGTCGAATTTGGCTTCCTTCAGCATGCGGTCGAGTTCCCACGGCCCCGAAATCGCCATGGCGGCATTGCCGGAATTAAACGTGCCGGTCGAATCCCACTGGCCGCGGGTCAGCGTATCCGGCGAGGCCAGTTTTTCGGTCATGATGGTTTTCCAGGTCTCCAGCGCCTTTACCGCGCCCGGAGCATTGATATGGTCATAGCCGCCGCCGCCCATCTGCGCCCAGGGCAGGAACTGGAACGTTCCCTCTTCACTGGCCTTGGCGGAAAAAGCCAGGCCGTAGACGTTCTTGGCCGGGTCGTTCAGCTTGCGGGCAGCGGCCAGAAGTTCGTCCCAGGTCTGCGGCGGCTTGAGTGGATCGAGACCCTTAGCCTTGAACATGTCGCGGTTATAGTAAAGCGCGATGGTGTTGGTGGCTTTCGGCACGCCGAAATAGCGCTCCTTCCAGGTCACAGACGCAAGCGGTCCCGGAAAATAGTTCTGTGGCTTGATCACATCCGACTTGGCGATCATGTCGGTAAGATCGAGGAAAGCGCCCCGCGAGGCAAACAGCGCATGTTCCGGATTATCGACGGCGATAATGTCAGGTGCCTGTCCGGTTGAATAGGCGCGCATCGCTTCCGTTACGACATCGTCGAACTGGAGGAGCCGATACTCGATCTTGATGCCATTGTTGAGCGCGTTGAATTGCTTGACCAGATTGGGCGCAGGCTGGATATCCTTGTCGAGCGACCAGAGATTGAGTGTCACGTCGTCCGCCCGGGCGGTCGATGCAAGCGGGCAAGCCGCGGCAAGAGCCAGCACAGCGATCAAGGCACGTCTGTTGATGATCATGGGTTTCCTCCTCCGTTTCTATCCCGTCCTCCAATCGCCCGGCACCTCCATGCCGGACGATCTCGAGACTTCATGCTATTTCAGCGTTGGGTCTCCCCCGCCATAGACGGCGGTTTCGTCGATGAAATCGCCGCCACGCGCCCGCTTTAGATGGTTGAGCGCATGGACCTGGCCGGTCATTTCCAAAGCGTCGCGGTAGACGGGATCGTGCCAGCCTTCGATATCGATAGAGCCGCTATAGCCAGCCAGCCGTAATTCGCTGATCACATTGGTCCAATTGCTGTCGCCGAAGCCGGGTGTGCGCATGAACACGAACGGCTCCTTGCCGAAAATGCCGTGTTCACGAATGACATCCCAGCGAATGGTGGCATCCTTGCCATGCACGTGGAAGATCTTGGATGCCCATTTGCGGATCTGCGGCAGGGGATCGATCAGATAGACCATCTGATGGCAGGGTTCCCATTCAAGGCCGATATTATCATCCGGGGTTTCGTTGAACATCAACTCCCAGGCATCGGGGTTATGGGCGATATTCCAGTCTCCGCTCTGCCAATTGCCGTCCATGGCGCAGTTTTCAAAGGCGATGCGAACCCCCTTGTCGGCGGCGCGCTTGGCCAGCTCGCTCCAGATTTCGCGGTAGCGTGGCAGGCTGTCGGTCAGCACCTTGCCCCGCAGCCGTCCGGTAAAGCCAGCAACGCAACTCGCGCCGAAATGATGGGCATTATCGATACATTGTTTCCAGCCCTCCAGCGTCTCAAAGTCGATGTCGGTTTCTTCAAGCGGATTGCCGAACATGCCGAGCGTCGAAATGGTGATGTCCCGGTCGCCGATGGCATCGACGCAGCGCTTGCCGAGTTCGGCAAGGTTCTGGCCCTTGGTGGTCTGCCAGAAAAACGGCTCGAAACTTTCAAAGCCAAGCCCGGCGATTTCCCGGATACGGGTGGCGGCATCGCCGTTATTGCCGCTGATCATCGTGCCGATACGAATGGATTTTGCAGGATTGCTCACAGTCATGGTCCTTATAACGAAGCTGAAATGTCGATACGCTTGCCGCTCTTGGCGCTTTCGATGGCGGCAAACACCATGGCAAGACTGTTGATATTGTCGAAACCAGCGGTCTCAGGCGGATCGCCACCGGCAACTGCCGCAATGAAGCTTTCCAGCACGCTGGCATGGCCATGCGTCTCAGCGAGTGCGACGTCTTCAGAAACGTTTACGGTCGTATATCCACGCAACAGGCCGGGTTCGTCTGCGGCAATGGAGGCCTCAAACATCTCTTCCCCGTCCCAGGTCAACATGCCTTTGCTGCCGACCAGCCGCCACGCACTTTCCCAACTGGTCCTACGCCCTTCCGCGCACCAGGAGCCGCGATAGGTGAAGACCACATCATCAGCGAACTCGAAGATCGCATTGGCGCTGGCGCCATGCGCATACCAGGAGCCTTGCGGATTGCGCTCCACGCAATAGGCCGCCAGCGGCTGACGATTGGCTATGAAACGGGCGGCATCGAATGTATGGATCGCCATGTCGAGCAGCAGGACATGCTCCATCTCATCCCGGAACCCGCCGAAATGCGGCGCCAGGAAGAAATCGCAATGCACTGCCGTCAACTCGCCGATCGTGCCGCTGTCCAGGAATTGCCGCATCCGGCGGACCCCTTGAATGAAGCGGCGGTTCTGCACGACGGCGTGGATACGCCCCGTCTCCGTGGCCAGTTTAACCAGGGCCTTCGCCTCTTGCAGCGTATTGGCCATGGGCTTTTCACTGAGTACGTGGCATCCGGCCTTCAGCGCGGTGGACACGATATCGAAGCGGGCCGCCGGGATGACGACATCGAAGACCAGATCGGGTGCCGTCTGTTGGAGAACATCGGCAAGACTGCTGCCCGTCACAGCACCTTCGAAGCCGAATTCCTCTGCCAAGGCCTCGGCTGCGGAAACATTGACGTCAACGAGCCCGACAACAGAAATTCGCTCGGCAAGCGAGGGCGTGTCGGCGATGGCCCGGAGCCAGCCCTTGGCCATAGCTCCGCACCCGCATAAAACGGCTTTGAATTGCAAGATATCCTCCCTTGCATCCCATCCGGTCGCTATTGCGCCAGACATGGTTCCAGTTTCCGGTAGGCCGAACCAGCAAGCGCTCTTCCGACACCCTCGAACCGCGCAAACTCCTCTTTGCACCGGCTTCCGTAAACGTTTACGATACTAAGCGTGGTTTTCTTCGCATGTCAAGCAGCGGCGTGATTATTGCGCTCGTGACAGGATAACCCGCTTCAGGCTCAAGGGAAAAACCGATTCCTGCTTGCGAAATTTTGCAGTACACCGGACAAGGCAGAGCATGGAATTTACAACCAGCCTGCTCATCTTAGCGCCTCTGGGTGAGGTGGCTTCAGGGAGAAAGTATCTGGCATGAAGGGCATACATCAGCTTGCAAAACATCTCGACATCTCCATCGGGACCGTGTCGCGCGCGCTGAATGGACGCCCCGACGTCAACGCGGAAACGCGACGGCGGGTGCTGGAGGCCGCCGAGCAGTTGGGCTATGTCGCCAATCAATCGGGCCGCAGCCTGCGCAAAGGGACAACCAATGTTATCGGATTGATGATCGAGTCCGGCAAGGATAATGCCGACAACAGCGACAACTTCTTTTTCGGTGTCATGGACGGCTTGCAGACGGTGTTTGCCCGCCACAATCTCGACCTCGTCCTGCTCCCCTGCCCCGCCGACGAAGACCCCCTGGAATATCTCCAGCGCATGGTGGCCCGCCGCCTGGTCGATGCGATGATCATTTCCGCGACCCAACGGGTCGACAAGCGCATCGACCTGCTGATCAAGACGAAGATCCCTTTTGTGACACTGGGGCGCAGCACATCCGGCGGCAGCCATACCTGGATCGACCTCGATTTTGCCGGTGTCGCCAATTCCGCCGTGGATCGTCTGGTGTCGAAAGGTCATCGCCGCATCGCTATCGCCGCCCCCTGCACCGATATCAACCTCGGCACCGTGTTTACCGATGCCTATCGATCAGCGCTGGAGCGCAACGGCCTGGCCTTCGATCCGGCCTTGGTGCTGCGGGCGAAATCCAGCGAAAGCGGCGGCTATAGCGTCGGCAGTGAGTTGCTGGCGCTTGATCCGCGCCCGACCGCCATTATCCTGATTTACGAACTCATGGCGATCGGCCTCTACAGGCGGCTGGCTGAGGCCGGCGTCATTCCCGGCCGGGACATGGCCGTTATCGGGTTTCGTGAAGCGCCCCGCGCCCGGTTTCTGCAACCCGCTCTGACCTGCTACCGCCTTTCCCTGGAGGATCTTGGGGTTGAACTGGCCGAAACCTTGCTCGCCTCAATGCCGGATTATGCGGAAACCTACAGAACCCATGCCCGCAATCGCCTCTGGCCGCTAGAACTGGTGCCGGGCGAAAGCGATGCCTTCGACCTGCTGACATAGACCTGCTATAAGACTGTGCCTGGAGATCATGCTTGATCGACGCCGCAAAAATCCTCCCCACCTCGCTGGAATTACGCTTGAAATTGCTAAGTTAGCAGCGGCCAGGGGCATGTTCTCTCTCGAACTGGCCTTGGTCGTTGACATACTCTACAACCTCAATAGATTTTAAAGTCTTAGGGGTTAAGGAGATCGCAATGTCCCGTTTTCGTACTGTGAAGATCATTGCCACGCTGGCGATAGCCGCAAGCCTCGCCATGCCCGCTGTTGCGGCCAATGTGACACTGCTGAACGTCAGCTACGACCCGACGCGCGAGTTGTACAAGGATTTCAATCCAGCCTTCGCCGCCTATTGGAAGCAGAAAACCGGCGATAGCGTTTCTGTGAGAATGTCGCATGGCGGTTCGGGCGCTCAGGCCCGCTCGGTGATCGACGGTCTTGAGGCCGATGTCGTGACACTGGCATTGGAAGCGGATATTTCCGCCATCGCCGAAAAGACCGGCAAGATCCCCGCCGACTGGAAAACCAAACTGCCAAGCAGCAGTTCGCCCTATACATCCACCATCGTCTTTCTGGTGCGCAAGGGCAATCCGAAAGGCATCAAGGACTGGGCCGACCTCACCAAGGACGGGATCGAAGTGATCACTCCCAATCCGAAAACCTCGGGCGGTGCCCGCTGGAACGTACTTGCCGCCTGGGGCTGGGCACTGAAGGCCAATAATGGTGATCAACAGAAGGCCAAGGAATACCTGAGCGCCCTGTTCAAGCATGTGCCAGTGCTGGATACCGGTGCGCGCGGCTCCACCACCACCTTCGTGCAGCGTGGCATCGGCGATGTTCTGCTTGCTTGGGAGAACGAAGCGTTCCTGTCGATTGATGAACTCGGCCCTGACAAATTCGACATCATCGTGCCGTCCGTTTCGGTCAAGGCGGAGCCGCCGGTCGCCGTCGTCGAGGGCAATGCCAAAGCCCATGGGACAGAAGCGGTCGCCAAGGCCTATCTCGATTATCTCTATTCCGACGCCGGGCAAAAGATCGCTGCCAAGCATTATTATCGCCCTGCAAAGCCTGAATTGGCAGATCCTGCCGACTTGAAGCGGTTCCCGTCGGTTGATCTCGTCACCATCGAGGATTTCGGTGGCTGGGCAAAAGTACAACCGCAATTCTTCGCTGATGGTGGCCTGTTCGACCAGATCTACCAGCCCGGAAAGTAAGACTGCTCAGAAAGTAAGAAAATCAGAATGGCCCATAGTCCTGTTCAAGGCAGGTGGCAATTCCGTCAGCCGAGCGTTCTTCCCGGATTCGGGTTAACGTTCGGCTTTACGGTGTTTTACCTCGCCCTCATCGTTCTCATTCCCCTGTCCGGTCTGGTCTGGCGTTCCGCCGAATTGGGCTGGACGGATTTCTGGCATATCGCGTCTGACCGCAGAACGCTTGGCGCCCTGAAGGTCAGCTTCGGCTCGGCCATCCTGGCGGCTATCCTCAATGTCGTATTCGGCGTGCTGGTCGCCTGGGTGCTGGTGCGCTACAATTTCTGGGGACGGCGGATCATCGACGCGATGGTCGATCTGCCTTTTGCGCTACCGACTGCCGTTGCCGGGATCGCCCTTGCCTCGCTCTACGCGCCAAACGGCTGGGTCGGCTCGCTTCTTGCGCCGCTTGGCCTGAAAGTCGCCTATACCCAGGCTGGCATCGTCGTTGCCATGGTGTTTATCGGCCTGCCCTTCGTGGTGCGCACCGTGCAACCGGTCATGGAAGAAATCGACCGCGACGTGGAGGAAGCCGCGGCAACGCTGGGTGCCAGCCGCTTCGCGACAATATTCAAAGTGCTGCTGCCGGGTCTGGCACCGGCCATCATGACCGGCTTTGCCCTTGCACTGGCGCGCGGGGTCGGGGAATATGGATCAGTGATCTTCGTGGCCGGCAATGTCCCCTATGTGTCTGAAATCGCACCGCTTCTCATTGTCATCCGGCTGGAGGAGTTCAACTATGCGGGCGCAACCGCCGTCGGTGCGGTGATGCTGGCGATTTCCTTTGCCATGCTTCTGTTGATCAATCTCATTCAGGCCGCAAGCCGGAGAAAATATGGCAATGACTGACCGCCACTCCCCTACCTTTCATCGAGCGACGACCGAGACGCCCGTCGTCCAATGTCTGCTCATCCTCGTGTCGCTGCTATTCCTACTGCTGTTCCTCATGCTTCCGCTGGTGGCGGTGTTTTCCGAGGCATTCCGCAATGGCGCCAGCGCCTGGCTGGAAGCGCTTGTTGAACCAGATGCCCTCTCAGCCATGCGGCTGACGCTGCTGGTCGCAGCGATTGCCGTTCCCGCCAACGTGATCTTCGGGGTCGCGGCCGCGTGGGCGATTGCGAAATTCGAATTTCGCGGCAAGGCCTTCCTGATTACCCTGATCGACTTGCCGTTTTCGGTGTCACCGGTCATATCAGGTCTGGTCTATGTGCTGCTGTTCGGCTCCAACAGCCTGCTGGGACCGTGGTTGCGCACGCATGGCGTCGAAATCCTGTTTGCCGTGCCGGGCATCGTGCTGGCGACGATTTTCGTCACCTTTCCTTTCGTGGCGCGCGAACTGATCCCGGTCATGCAGGAGCAGGGTACTGGCGATGAAGAGGCCGCAATCAGCCTCGGTGCCAGTGGCTGGCAGACCTTCTGGCGGGTCACTCTACCGAATATCCGCTGGGGGCTGCTCTATGGCGTGCTGCTCTGCAATGCCCGGGCCATGGGCGAATTCGGCGCGGTTTCGGTCGTATCAGGCCATATCCGGGGCGTGACCAACACAATGCCGCTGCATATCGAAATTCTCTATAACGAATATAACTTCGCCGCCGCCTTCGCGGTCGCTTCACTGCTGGCCGGGCTGGCATTGGTCACTCTCGTCCTCAAGACAACCATTGAACTGCGCTATGCCGACCAATTGTCGGCTGCCCGTGGGCATTGATCGGGAATTCGCTCATGGAACTGAATATTCGCAATATCCGCAAGGACTTCAACGCGACCGCCGCCCTCCACGAACTGTCGCTGGACATCCGCTCCGGCGAGCTGATCGCGCTTGTCGGCCCCTCCGGTTCGGGAAAAACCACCTTGCTGCGGCTAATCGCCGGGCTTGAGCGGCCAAGTGCTGGCCAGATTTTCTTCGGCGACGACGATGCGTCGCGCAAGACCGTGCAGGAACGGCAAGTCGGCTTCGTGTTCCAGCACTATGCGCTGTTCAAGCATATGACCGTGCTGGAAAATGTCGGCTTCGGCCTCACCGTTCGACCAAAGTCGTCGCGTCCGCCCAAGGCGGAAATTCGCAAGCGGGCCTTGGAGCTGCTCGATTTCGTACAGTTGTCGGGCCTCGAAAAGCGCTATCCTGCCCAGCTCTCCGGTGGTCAGCGTCAGCGCGTGGCACTGGCCCGCGCCATGGCAATCGAGCCAAAGGTGCTGCTGCTGGACGAGCCTTTCGGCGCTCTCGACGCCCAGGTCCGCAAGGATTTGCGCCGCTGGCTGCGGGAGATTCATGATCGCACCGGCCATACCACCGTGTTCGTGACACACGACCAGGAAGAGGCGCTGGAACTTGCCGACCGGGTGGTGGTGATGAGCCAGGGCCGCATCGAGCAGGTCGGCACCGCCGACGACGTCTATGACAATCCGGCGGCCCCATTCGTTCACCGCTTCATCGGTGAATCCTCGGCGCTGCCGGTGCGCATCGAATCCGGCGAGATCTGGCTTGATGACCGGCCGACCGGGCTTAAATCCGAAGGCAACGGCAATGCGACGCTGTTCTTCAGGCCGCAGGAAGTCGAGATTGTCGATGGGTGTGGCGGCTGCTTTGCCGGAACGGTGATCAGCAGCCGAAGACTGTCGGGAACCCGCCGTCTGGAACTGGAGCTTGGCGGCGCACGGCATCTGGCGGAAATCGACGTTCCCGTCGATCATCCCGCCGCCACCCGAACCGGGATATCCTTCCGCCCCAAACGCTGGAAAGTCTATCCGGCAAGCGCCTGACCCAGGCGTCACAAGGCTAAAGCATCGTGCGGCAAACTGGAAACCGCACGATGCTGGAGGATGTTTACACATCTTCGCCTTGTATAAATTATCAATATCTCAAACACATAGAGAAAACCGGGCCGAAAGGCTCGGTCCCTCAAATTGCACGGGATTACACCCTGCATCTTCTTGCGGTGCCCTATCAGGAGCGATAAGCCAACAGGGCTTACAACTGATCGTCCTCCCAACCGGACAGTTGTCAGTCGCGGTTGCCCGCAGCCAACACGCCGAAATCACGGTCAGGCTTTTTTGCGGAACAATCACGTTCTCCTCCGCGTTGCGGGCCGGCACTTGCGTATTCGAGCCGCAACTACGGCCATCGCTCCGCCAGATCGTTAATCCATGCCGCAGTATTCCCGCTGCGCCGCATCAAGAAAAAAGAACCGAAAATGGCAGGAATTCAAACAGGCGCGTCGCAAACCGCGCACGCAGGAGCCAGCCGCTCCTATACCGGTCCGCTGATCGCGCTGACCTCTCTTTTCTTCCTCTGGGGCTTCATCACCTGCCTCAACGATATTCTCATACCGCATCTGAAAAACGTATTTCAGCTGAATTACACGCAGACCATGTTGATCCAGCTGTGCTTCTTCGGCGCTTATTTTATCGTTTCCTTGCCCGCAGGGGCTCTCGTCAAACGCATCAGCTATAAATGGGGTATTGTTACGGGTCTTCTCGTTGCCGCCATCGGCTGCGCTTTGTTCATCCCCGCCGCAAGCCTGCGGGTCTATGGCCTGTTTCTCGGCGCGTTGTTCGTGCTGGCGGCGGGCGTCACTATTCTCCAGGTGGCGGCAAACCCCTATGTTACCGTGCTGGGTGCCCCTGAAACGGCTTCCAGCCGTCTTACGCTGACCCAGGCCTTCAATTCGCTGGGCACCACGGTCGCGCCGATTTTCGGCGCCTTCCTCATCCTGTCTTCGGCAACGGCTGCCGTTGAAAATGCCACACCGGAGCAGATGGACGCCCTGCGCATGGCGGAAGCCGCAGCGGTGAAGTTTCCTTATCTGATGCTGGCTGCCGCCTTCCTTGTTCTCGCTGCCATTTTCGCAGCGTTGAAATTGCCAGCCGTTGAGGCCGAGGAAGATGCAAAGTCCAGCGATGTGTCCGGCTCTGCCTGGGGCTATCGCCATCTGGTTCTCGGCGCTGTCGGGATTTTTCTTTATGTCGGCGCGGAAGTCAGCATTGGCAGCTTCCTGGTCAACTTCATGGCCGAACCCAGCATTGCCGGCCTGCCGGAACAGACCGCCGCGCATTACGTCTCCTATTTCTGGGGCGGTGCCATGATCGGGCGTTTCATCGGTTCCGCCGTGATGCGCTATATGGATGATGGCAAGGTTCTGGCCTTCAATGCGGTCGCAGCCGGTATTCTGCTGCTGGTTACCGTGCTGACCACAGGCCATGTCGCAATGTGGTGCGTGTTGTCGATCGGCTTCTTCAACTCGATCATGTTCCCGACCATTTTCAGCCTGGCGCTGAAGGGCCTCGGTCGCCATACCAGCCAGGGTTCCGGCATTCTTTGCCTCGCCATTGTCGGCGGCGCGTTGTTGCCCCTGGTACAGGGCGGACTTGCCGATACGGTCGGCATCCACCTCGCCTTCCTGATGCCGATCTTCTGCTACGTCTATATCGCCTATTATGGCGCGCTCGGTTCCAGAACAGCTGCATAAACTAACAATGCCATTGCATGTCGCCGCGCATCCGAGCGCGGCGACATGCACATAAGGTGCGTTTACGACGTGCGTTCCGGCATTGCCGAAGAGTGATGGGAGGAAATCAGCCATTTTCCGCCATCATAGTCATAGGTGAAGGTGTAGCGAGCCGGAACCTTCGTGCCATCCGCAAGCGTGAACGTGTAGACGCCGGTATCAATGGCCGTATTGCAGCCCAGCTTGATCGTCCTGTTATTGACCACGCCCTGAGGCTTCTTTTTCAGAAAATCGACAAAATACGCGCGACGCTCGTCCTGCGTCAGCCGCGGCTGGTTCGACAAGGTCGCCAGGAGAACTGCGTCATCCTCATAATTGGCGACAACTTTCTCCGGATCGAGCGTCGCAAGGGACGTGTTCCAACGGTCAAACAACTTTTCCACCTGTCCCTCGGTCACCGGCGCGCACTCTTGTGCCATCGCGGGTGCGGCAAAAGACGATACCGAGAGAACGGCGGTTACACCGAGTGCCAAAAGAATTTTCTGCATGAAAGTGCTCCTTTATCAAGCCCGAGCCAAGCCAAACGCCGGTCGGTTGCTTAGAAAGGTGGCGATCAAGAAGGGCTGTTACGTCTGCCGCATGGTGTCGAAAGGATATGCCGAATGGCCTATGTAAACTGGCCCTCCGGGGTCCTATCTCTCACATCGGCTACTGCATAATTCTTTAAACCGGAATCGGTTTAAAGAGAAAATTATGCAGCAGATATAAAGAGCTACAGCCCCGTGCGCCATATATGGCGCACGGGGCTGTAGACGAACGCGCCTTGATACAGGAGCATGATGACGAATGACGACGGCGACGGACCCGGAACACCTTGCGTCTCCCATCCAGGAATTGCGGAAACTTTACCGCGAAGCGGAAGCCAGGGCCAGCCGGCTACGTCTGATCGTGGAAACACGCGCCAGCCTTGATCGCTATCCACACGCGCGCGCGATCACCGAAATCACCGGATTGATCGGCAGCTTTTGCGGCGGCTCGACAATTCATTTGCGTCCTCCAGCAGAGCGACACCAGACGATTGCCGATAACGCCATGGCAAGTATGGATGGTCGGACGGTCATCACCTTCGAGGATCGATCCATCGCAAGCATAAGCGACGAGGATAAAACCAGTCTTCAGATCGTCGCCGACCTTCTCGCCGCAGCCATTTTTGCTGACGAACGCGAACAGGAGCGGGAAGCCTTGCTCCTGGTGCTTGCCGAGCGAGAAAAGCAGCTTGCGCAATTGTTGGCTGCCATTCTCTCCACACAGGAACGGGAACGCAGCCATATTGCCTATGACCTGCATGATGGCGTGGCCCAGACCCTCGTCAGTCTGCTGCATCACTTGCAGGCATTGGAAGCAGATCCGGCTTTGACGGTGGCACTCGCAAAAAAGGTCGATCAATGCAGTGAGATTGCCCGCCTGGCGATCCAGGATATCCGCCACGCGATTGCCGACTTGCGGCCCGCCGAACTTGATGACCTTGGCCTGCCAGCCGCCATCGGTGCAAAGCTGGACACCGTCGATGAGATCGCCTGTCGGCTGGACAACCGGTTGCCGGATGGCCGCCTGCCTCAGGCCATTGAAATCGTTCTTTATCGTGTGGCGCAGGAAGCGATCACCAATGCCCGCAAACATGCGGGCGGCCAAAATCTGCATGTGCAATTGCGGATTGATGCCGGTCATGTCGTCCTTGAGGCGAGCGACGATGGTTGCGGTTTTTCCCTTTCCGCAGGGCAAGGCGAAAACAAACCCGTCCGTGGCTTCGGGATCGGTCTGTCGGCCATGCAAGAGCGACTATCGCTTGTCAACGGCACGCTGGACATCATCAGCGCCCCCCATCAAGGCACGCGGCTGATCGCCCGGGTTCCCCTTACCGAAAAAGACCAGAGCCAATGACCAAAGCGCGTATTCTGATTGCCGACGACCATGATCTGGCCCGATCCGGCATTATTTCGGTCCTGTCGGGTGCACCGGACCTGGAGGTCGTGGCCGAAGCGCGAGATGGCCTGGAAGCAATCGCGCTTGCCGCAAGGCTTTTGCCTGACATCGCCCTGCTCGATATCAGGATGACACCGATGGACGGGTTGGCGGCAGCGACAGAAATCCGCCGCGTATCACCATCGACGCGGATCATGATGCTGACGATGCATGACAGCCTCGACTATCTGGAAGCAGCCGTTAAGGCCGGAGCCAGTGGCTACGCGCTGAAGGATGTGCGGCGTGACACATTGTTGCGGATGATCCGGGCTGTTCTCGACGGCCAGGAGTTTTTCGATACTGGATTGGTACGGCGGATGCTGACCCGCGTCTCGCGCACATCGCCAGCCGAGGACGCCATTTCGCAGCTGACCGCCCGTGAGCGGGAAATCCTGCAGGAAGTGGCACGGGGCGCGACCAACAAGGAAATCGCCCGCAGACTGTCCATCGCTCCGGGTACGGTCAAGGTCCATGTCGAGCGCATCATTGCGAAATTGCGGGTGGGCGACCGAACCCAGGCAGCGGTGCTGGCAGCGCAGGCCGGATTGGTTGAGGGGGAGGCATCATGACGGATATCGCGGCAAAGACCATGGTGTCCGCCCACAGCCGCTTTCGCTTTCTCAACCAGCCTTTGGCTGTCAAAGGCCTGATCGTGATTGCCCTGCCCCTGGCCTGTCTTCTCATTGCCCTCGGCTCCGTCTTTCTCGCCGACCGGGAAAGCCGAAAGGCGGAAAATTACGTGCGCGTGACCTTCGCCATTCAACTGGATATTCTGGAATTGCACGCTTTATTGGCCGAAGGAGCTTCCGGCGTGCGGGGATATCTTCTAACCCGCGACGAAACGTTCCTCGCCCCCTACGAGAAAGCTGTGACAGAATTGCCTGCAGTATTTGCCGCGATGCGCCCTCTGATCACCGATGCGGAACAGCTCGAGCGGCTGAACCGGATGGAACCGCTGGTCGATAAAAAGCTGAAGGGTCTTGCCTCGCTGATGCGGGGTTCGGTTTCGAATAACCAGATTCCGGAAGCTTTGCGGCAGACATTGATTGCCAACAAAGCCTTCCTGGACGAGCTGCGTCTGCAGATCGCCGAGATGCGCCTGAGGGAAGATGCGCTTCTGGCGCAACGAACGGCCAAGGCCGATGAAATCCGGGCGCTGTCGCAAAGAATTACCCTGTTGGGTGCCATCGCTGGCGTTATTGGATGCATCGGCGCCATCGTCCTGATGTCGAAAGGTATCGTTCGGCGGGTCAACCGGCTGAAACTGGCCGCCAGCCGCCTCGCCCAAGGCCAAAGCCTGAGGCTGTCAGAACATGCAACAGACGAAATCGGTGAATTGTCGAGCGCACTCGAAGAAGCAAGCCGCTTGCTGACAGCGCGCGAGGATGCGCTGCGGGAAAGCGAGGAACGCTTCCGACTGCTTGTCGATGGTGTCCACGACTACGGTATTTTCGGGCTGGATGCCGATGGCAATGTGGTGAGCTGGAATGCCGGTGCAGAGCGTATCAAGGGGTACCGCGCCGACGACATCATCGGCCAGCACTTCTCCCGATTCTATCCTCTTGAGCATCGAGAAACACTGCCGGTTCAGGAAATGGCGCAGGCCGCCGCTTTTGGCCGTGTCGAAGACGAGGGATGGCGGCTGCGCAAGGATGGCAGCCGCTTCTGGGCCAATGTGGTGATGACAGCCCTGCGCGATAAGCAAGGACAATTGCGGGGATTTTCCAAGATCACCCGCGATGTGACGGATCGAAAACGAACCGAAGAGGCCCTGCTGACCGCCCGGCGTGACGCCGAACGGGCCAGCCAGGCCAAGAGCGAGTTTCTGTCGCGCATGAGCCATGAATTGCGCACGCCCCTAAACTCCGTTCTGGGCTTTGCCCAGATCCTCGACATGGACATTGAGGATAAGGAGATGCGCGAAAGTCTGGCGCAAATCCTCAGAGCCGGACGGCACCTGCTCAGCCTGATCGATGAAGTTCTCGATATTGCCCGGATCGAGGCGGGCCGCATGGAACTGTTGATCGAGCCGGTCGGATTGGACGATATCGTTACGGAAGCCATTGCCCTGGCGGCTCCCTTGGCCGAACCGAAGCGGTTGACGATCAGCGTCGAGATGGTGGCTGCGGGCCAAGCCATTGTCGCGGTGGATCGTCGTCGTTTTTTGCAGGTGCTGCTGAACCTGCTTTCCAATGCGGTGAAATTCAACAGGGATGGCGGTGAGATCCGGTTGTCCGCTCATTGCTTGGCAGAAAACATCATCGCAGTTGATATCACCGATACGGGCTGCGGAATTGCTGATGTGGATAGAGACCGGCTGTTCAAGCCGTTCGAGCGACTTGGCACCGACCGAAACGCCACAACCGGCACAGGCCTTGGCCTTGCTCTGTCGGTCAATCTGATGTGGGCCATGGATGGCGATCTTTTCCTGACCGAGAGTGGCGCGACCGGCTCGGTGTTTTCCCTCCATATTCCTGTGTCACATGCCCCTTACGCCGTGGCAGAGAGCGTTAAAACAGATGAGAAACGGGCAGTGGCAAGCGGAGCGACCGGCAAAGCCACGGTCCTTTGCATCGAGGACAACCTTGTCAATCTCAACCTGATCGAGAACATCGTGAGCCGCCGTCTCAGGACCAAGATCATTCCGGCCATGTTGGGTGGCCTCGGCCTGACGCTTGCCTTCGAGCATCATCCCGACCTTATTTTGCTGGATGTCGATCTGCCCGACATGAATGGACTATCGGTGCTTGCCGCCTTGCGTGCCGATCCTCGGACGCAAACCACTCCGGTCGTTGTGATAAGCGCCGATGCCACGGAAAAAACACGCATGATGGCGATGGAAAAAGGCGCGACACAGTATTTGACCAAACCGCTCGACGTGCGCCGCCTGATGAAAACCCTGGATGAGGTTCTGACGTGAATTTTCCCTTCGACCTCGCCTCAGAGGCGCAGATACTGATCATCGATGACGAACCCGCCAATATTGCCCTGTTGGAACGGCTTTTGCGGCGCGAGCGTTTCGATAAGATTGCCTCGACCACGGACCCGCGCGAGGCCACCGCTCTTTTTACAAAGCATAAAGCCGATATTATCCTGCTCGACCTTTTGATGCCGCATCTCGATGGCTTTGCCCTGCTTGACCAATTCACGCGGCTGATCGGACCGGATGATTTTATCCCCATCCTCGTGCTGACAGCCGATGTGACAACCGAAACCCGCCGCCGCGCCCTGTCGCTGGGCGCGAAGGATTTCCTCGTCAAGCCGATCGATACGGTGGAAACGGTTTTGCGTATCGTCAATCTGTTGGAAACGCGCTTTCTGTTCAAGGCGCTGAAGACGGCAACGCCACCAGATGGGGCTGATTGATCAGGTCACCGGTCGATTGTGAGGTTGAGATAAAAACACCAACCCTGGAAAATCTTTTGACAGAACAGCCAGATTTTCCAGAGTTGAAATAGTCCCAAACAGACCCCGGATTACTTGGCCGGGCAGGTCCATGTCAGATTGTGAAAATTGTAATCCCAGCTTTGCATCGGCACAAATTTGTAGCCGGAGATGCATTTGCTAAAGGCGACACGCTGCACTTTCGTTAGCAAATTCACATCTGGCGCCTTGTCGGAAATGACCTGCTGGATCTGTTTGTAAAGCGCATTCTGCTTGGCACTATCGGTGGTGGAGCGGGCATCATCGATCAATTTATCGACCTCGGCATCCTGCAACCATTCCATCGAGGCCCATGTTCCCGCCGATTTGGAGTGATATTGCACGTAGAATACGCTGTCCGGCGAAGGATAGGTTGGGCCATAGAACACTTGTGTTGCCGAAGGCGTGGTCTCAGGCTTGGCGGCCAGTTCGGTAATGCGGTTCCAGGGTTCGGGCTTGATGTCCACATCCACACCGATCTGCTGTAAATTGGATTGCATCAGAAGCGCAATATCCTCCTCAAACGACAGGCCCGCGACATAGGTCATCGTCAGTTTGATCGGCTTTCCCGCATATTTGGACTGAGCAAGCTCGGCCTTGGCCTTTTCCAGGTCAAATTCGGGCGCTTTCAACGTGTCGAGATAGGCCTCGGTGAAGACCGGTGCCATTGGCCCGGCCAGCGTGTCACCGGTCATAATCTGGGTCTGAATGGTCTTGTAATCGGTGGCATATTGCAAGGCGCGGCGCACATGCACATCGTCTGTCGGCGCGGCCTTGGTGTTGAGCTTCAGATAAAAGCCTGTCGCTGTCGGCGTGGTCTGCACCACATAGCCGTCGGTTTTGGCCAAAGCGTCATAGGTCTCATTGGCTTGTGTGGTCGATGAAATGCCCAATTGGCCTGATGTGGCCAGCGCCTTGACGGTTGCTTCGTCATTGGTCTGTACGAAGCGCACTTCATCGATCGGGTTTGTTGGCCAGCCAGCGTAATATTTTTCATAGCGGCTGATGACCATTTCCGAGCCACGCTGCCAGCTGGACAGCACATAAGCGCCAGCGCCCATGGATTTTTCGCCGACAACATCCTCTCCCCAGGGCTGCTTGGAAGCGGCCTTGACGGCATCCTCGTTGATGACAAGCAGCAGCGGCGTGGTGGTCAGGAACGGCGCATAGACCTTATTGAGAGTGATAGTGACAGTGTGGGCATCCACCGCCTTCACATTATCGGGGTTGATCAACGAGGCAAACAGATAGGCAGGCCCCTTGTTGATCGCCAGCAGGCGCTGGACGGTATAAACAACATCCTTGGCCTCCACCGGCGAGCCATCCTGAAAGCTTGCGTCCTTGCGCAGATGGAAGGTGTAGGTCAGGTTGTCACTGGACACATCCCAGCTTTCCGCTAGTTCCGGGATGATCTTGCCGGTGCTGTCCACGGTGGTCAGGCCATCGTAGAGGTTCACAGCGGCGAGATACTGGGTGTAATCGGTGATCTTGGCCGGATCGATGGTGCCAAACACCTGCGTGACATTCATCACGGTAGAGGTTTTGGCCATGGCAACTTGTGGCGCGACAATGGCGGTTCCCATGGTCAACGCCACGGCGAGGTGTTTTAAAGTCTGTGTTGCGTTCATCTCATTCCCCTTTTTTGACAGTTCGCTGTATTTTAAAAAATCATGCAGAGAGTGGCTTTGCGCTGTCGCCGTAGCCAAAATAGCCCGGCCCCGCGAGCGCCAAGCCTTCTGGCGTATGCCATTGCGGATCGGCGGGGATGCCGGTGAATTCCACCATCAAGCCGTAGCGCATCTGTTCAGTGGTCACAGGCAGGCCCATATCGGCATCAAGGGCGCAGATCAGGTCCGGCGTTGCCCAGACGGTTTCGCCATTTTCGCCCTCGGCCAACAAAAACTCGTTCTGGAAATGCACGGCAAAACGTTGGCCTGCAAAGCGGTCCACACCGCGCAAAATCAGCTTGCCACGGGCAAAGCCACCCGTTGTGGCGCGCTCCACATCCACCACGCGTCCGGTGAAAAGATGGGTGCCGCCAAGCTTTTCGCGCAATGCATTTCCGGCGTGGCGAGAGCGGGCACGCTCGTTTAGAATAGTCTCGCCTATAGTACGGATCTGCGTCATCGTGCCATGCAACAGCGCCTGCTTCATCTGCTTGCCACTCATGGCATAGGCGGCAACCAGCGCGGCACCGCCCATTTGAATGGTCACGGCGCGGGCCATCTTCTCGGTCCACAGGTTGGAAACGGCTGAAAACAGCGAGGAATTGCCCTTGTCATCGGCCAAAACCAGCGGGCTTGCCGAGATCCCATGCAGGGTAAAACTCACCATCTGCAATTCCGGAAAAGCCCTGCCCATGCCATCACCATCCACCAAGGGGAGACCAGTCACAGCCGCGACCATATAGGGAATGGTGGAGTTCAATCCGCCCGCCTCGACGCAGAGGATGGCACCGGCTTTGCGGCCCAAAAACTGCTCCAGCTCATGCAGGGCTTTCAACACTTCCGCACCAGAGGGCAGTTTTTCCAGCATCACAGTCGGCGCACCCATCATGAAGACGGAAATGCACAGCGTGTCGTCATCCACTTCGTCTGCGGCAACCACGTTGACAGGCCCATGCTCGCGAAGGGCTGCTTGCGCCATCAGCTTGCCAATATACGGATCGCCGCCGCCGCCCGTGCCGAGATAGGCACCGCCCAAGGCAATGGCCTCCAGATCGTGTTCTTGCACCAGAGTGGCCATGATCACGATCCTTTCATTGGTGTGTAGACAATGCCATCCAGCCCGAAGGCCTTGGGGCCAACCACGTCCAGCGCTTCGCGTGAGCGCAACAACCCATGGCACGGCAACGCGACGATGGCGACGCGCTGGCCATAGCGCAGCATTTCGGTGGTGATGGCTTCGCCGCTATCGACATCCAGCACCAGAATCAGGTCTGGCACGCAGCATTCCATCTGGCCATCGTGGAAGAACACCAGATTTTCATTCTGGATCAGCACCGAGCCGGTTTCGCCATTGTGGGCATCAATGCCGGACAGCTGCACTTCACCGCGCACAAAACCGCCGCGCAAATGGCGCTTCAAATCGCTGATTTTACCGGTGAATAGCTTTTTGCCGTTCTCCTTTTTGCAGATGGCTTCAATCGGGTCATCGTGGTTTTTCTGCGCATGCCTGACCGCCTGACCTAGGCTGACGGCTTGCGTGTAGGAATTGGGAATGCCGAATTGCTTGACGAAAGCCCCGGTCATCGGTGCAGACGCCAAGGTGGATGCACCGCCTTGGGCCACCACGCAGGCCCGCGCCATGCGCTCGTGCCAAAGCTCCGACACCGCATGCTGAAACAGCACGACATTGCCATGCACATCGCACATCGCCGATGGCGTAGAGCTATGCCCATAGATGGAAAACGTGGTCATCTGCATTTCCGGGAAGGCCCGGCCCATGCCGTCGCAATCAATCACCGGCACACCCGTGAGAGCGGCCACGACCAATGGCTCCATGGAATTGGAACCACCGATTTCCTCGCAGACGATGGCGTCAATGGTCATGTCCAGATGCGCTTCCAACGCGCGGATGCAGCGCAGGCCCTCACGGCCTTCACGCAAGCGCTCAATACCAACCACAGGCGCACCAATGCCACCCACGGAAACGCAGAGCGCATCATCATGGATTTTCTGATGTGGCAAAACCGAGAGCGTATAGCCCTCATCCAGCAACTGGCGAGCACGCAGCTTGCCAATATAGGGATTGCCACCGCCGCCTGTACCCAGAATGCCAGCGCCGATTTCCAATGAGGTCAGATCATCGTGATCGAGAATCCAGAGGTCTTTCGGGTCAAAATAGTCTTTCGGGGAAATGATCGCGCTCATGCTTGCCCTCCCATCTCGCCCACGACTTTCACGTGGATACGGGTGGCATTGCCCGGCAGATACGCCAACGGCACATCTTCACGCTCAATCACCTGAATGGTGGCGGGATCGGCGCCGGCAGCAACGGCGTTTTTCGTGGCTTCTTCTTCGGCCTGTTTCAGGCATAGCTCGCGGGTCAGGCCATTTTCAAGCGCAAAGACCCGGTCTACTTCGCCAGAAATCTGCGCAATGGCAGCACCAACGGCATTGGCAACGGAGAAGTTTTCGGGCCGGATGATCTGAAAATCACCCAGCTTATGCGGCATCAGGATAGAGCCGCCGCCAACCGCGATCACCGGAATAGGTTCGGGCGAGACCCGGCTGCGCTCAATGGCATTTTCCAGCATCTGATGGATGCGGGCAAGGGCTGCCTTGGCAAGCTCTGGCGAGACATCGGCGACCTTGCTCTTATCGCCCACATCGGCATGGCCTGCGGCCACGGCAATATCGGTTGCCGTCAGCGTTGCGCCGCCAAACACCTTGGCCTCAGAGGTGATGCGATAGCCCACCGATTGCGGGCCAACCGTCACGGACTCCGCATCACCACGCACCAGCGAACCGCCGCCAAGACCAATGGAAAACACATCCGGCATGCGGAAATTGGTGCGCACGCCGCCAACATCCACCACCGTTGCTGCCTGACGTGGAAAGCCCAGATGCAGCGCCCCGACATCCGAAGTCGTACCGCCAATGTCAACAACAATGGCTTCCTGCACACCGGTGAGGAAGGCCGCACCGCGCATGGAATTGGTGGGGCCGGAGGCGAAGGTCAGCACCGGGAAATCCTTCACCGTCTCAGCCGCCATCAGCGTGCCGTCGTTCTGGGTGATGTGGAAGGGGCAAGTGAGACCAGCACTTTTGAGCGCTTCGCCAAAAGCCCGCACGGTTTTGTAAGCCAGTTCCAACAGGCTGGCGTTCATGATCGCCGCACTTTCGCGCTCCAGCAACCCGATGCGCCCAATGTCGGTGGACATCACCACCGGTAAGCCGGGGCAATGTTCCTGCAAGATCGCCTTGGTCCGCTGCTCCATCGTCGCATTGATCGGGCCGAACACGCAGGTGATGGCAGCGGCCTTGAGATTGTTGGCGCGGATTTCGCCAGCAATACGCTTGATCTCATCTTCATCCAGCGGCGAGATTTCGCGGCCATCAAACTCATAGCCGCCGCGCACCATATAACCATGCTTGCCCACCACGGGCTTCAGGTCTTCCGGCCAATCAATGGCAGGCGGCAAGCAGGCGGTGGCGGGCAGACCGAGGCGGATGGCGGCAACCGGGGTCATATGCTTGCGCTCAATCACCGCATTGGTGAAATGGGTGGTGCCGATCATCACATTGGTCACAAGGCTGCGGTCAATACCAGCTGCCTTGATGGCCCCTTCCATGGCTTCAACCACGCCAGTGGTGACATCCTCCGACGTTGGAGCCTTGACACCGGACAGAACCTTGCCGCCCTGCATGACCACGGCATCCGTATTGGTGCCGCCCACATCTATTCCCAATCGGTACACGTGTGTTTCCTTTCAACAACGGGTTCACCGTCCGGTGCTTTGCACCAGAAAGCGGCCTCGCTCCTCTTCGCTAATGGTGGGTTTCAATGTCTCTTGCGCATCGGTGAGAACCGGAATGGCGGCAATCAGGGCGCGGGTATAGGGGTGGCGAGCCTGTGCGAACACTTCGGCAGGCGTGCCATGTTCGACGATCTCGCCCTTGTACATGATGACAATGCGCGAGCAGAAATTGCGCATCAAAGACAGATCATGAGAGATGATCACATAGGTCAGGCCAAGCTTTGCGCGCAGGTCCAGAAGCAGCTCAATCACGGTTTTCTGCACCGACACATCCAGCGCCGAAGTAGGCTCATCCAGAATGATGATCTGCGGATTGGCCGCCAGGGCGCGCGCAATCGCCACCCGCTGCTTTTGCCCGCCTGAGAGTTCATGCGGATATTTTGAGACAAAATTGGCGGGCAGGCGTACGAGGTCCAAAAGCTCGGCCATTCGCACTTTGCGCTGTTCCTTATCGAGGCCGACATGGGCCAGTGGCACGGTCAAAATCTGCGCCACCGTGCGCTTGGGGTTTAGCGACGTGCCGGGATTTTGATAGACAATCTGGCTGAGGCGCAAAGCCCCATCTCTGGGTGTACCAGTTACAACAATCTCACCATCGCTGGGCTGCAACAGGTTCATCATCATCCGCGCCAGCGTGGTTTTGCCAGAGCCGCTTTCTCCGGCAAGGCCAAAAATTTCGCCCTCATTAACCTGAAGATTGATGTTGTTGACGGCCAGGTGGCCGCGCTTTGCGCCAAACAGCGCCCGCTTGGCATAGAGTTTGCGCACATTGCTCAAGGTGATGATTGGGGCCTTGTCGCTGACTGGCTGATCAACCACACCCTCGCCATAGAGCGGCGGCACTGCCGCCATCAGTTCACGCGTATAGGCTTGCTGCGGGGCTTGGAAGACGGATTTCAACACCCCCTGTTCGACAATGCGGCCATGCTGCATCACAATCACCCGGTCCGCCGTCTGGCGCACCACACCGAGATTGTGGGTGATCATCAGCAGTGACAGGCCTTCTTCCGACACCAGCCGATTGATCAGCCGCAAGATTTCATCCTGCGTGGTCACATCCAGTGCCGTGCCCGGCTCGTCGGCAATCAACAGATCGGGCTGATGCAAAAGCGCCAGCGCAATCAACACCCTTTGGCGCATGCCACCCGATAGCTCGAACGGCCAGGCGTTGAACACCCGCTCAACATCGCCCAGTTGCACCTTGCGCAACACCTCAAAAATCCGCTGTTTGCGCCCCTTCGGCGTGTCATAGATGCCCTGATTGCGATCAGCATAATGCATCACGTCTTCCAGATGCCGACCAATGCGAAACACCGGATTGAAGGAGGACAGCGGGTCCTGCATGATGATGGAAAAGGCTGTGCCTTTCAGCTTGTTGCGTTCACCAGATGGCAGGCTCAACAATTGCCGTCCGCGATAGGCTATCGAGCCCGCCTCCACCTTGGCATTGCTCGGCAAAGTGCCGAGAATAGCCTTGGAGGTGACGGATTTGCCCGATCCGGTCTCGCCAATCAGCGCGACCCGTTCTCCGGCATCGATGGAGAAGGAGATGTCGTGCAACACCCGGTTCACCCGACCATAGCCGGAGAAGGCAACCGTCAAATCCTGCACACTCAGCAAGGGATCAGCCATGGTCACGCCTCCACATCAAACATGTCGCGCAAGCCATCGCCCAGCAGGTTAAAGCCAAGGGTGGCGTAGAAAATCGCGCCACCGGGGGCCAGCACTCCCCACCATTTTTCCGGCAAAAACTGACGGCCATCGGCCACCATGGAGCCGAGGTCTGGCGTTGGCGGCTTCACGCCAAAACCGAGGAAGGACAAGGTTGCGCCAAACAGGATGACAAAGGCCGCATCCAGTGTGGTCTTCACCGAAATCACGGCAATGCAATTGGGCAGGATTTCCCGAAACAGAATATGGATAGGCCCGGCCCCGGCGAGACGCGCCGCCTCGATAAAATCTTCACCGGCAATGGAGACCGTGACGCGATAGACAAGCCGCGCATGCCATGTCCACCACAAAAGCGTAATCGCAATCATCGCATTGATCAGGTTCGGCTCCAGCACATTGCCAATCGCCAGTGCCATCACCAGTGGTGGAATAGCCAGCATGATATTGGTAAATCCGGTGATCAACCGCTCGGTCCAGCCGCCGAAATAGCCAGCGCACAGACCCAGTACCGCGCCAATCGGCACCGAAATTCCCAGCACGCCAAACACCAGCAGCAAGGAGACGCGAAAGCCAAAAATGGTGCGGGTAAACAGATCGCGGCCCACTTTGTCAGTGCCAAACCAGTTGGTGAGGTTTGGCGGATTGTGGCGATGGCGAAAATCGACAATAGAGCCGATATGGCTGGGAAAGGGCGTGATCAGCGGCGCAAGGATGGCCATGGCCACAACGGAGAGCACAATCAATGCACCGATCAAAGCGGCAGGATTGCGAGAAAAGCGATACCAGCTCATGTATCCGGCTGAGAGGTCGCGCTTGTTCATCATAGAATTGGGGCTCATCATTGGCCTCCCCGAAAACGCAGACGCGGATCAATCAGGCTGACAACCAGATCGATGACCAGATTGGCGAGAATGAAAAACAGGCCGGAAATCAGCACCACAGCCATCAGGGCGTTCAGGTCTTTTTGCAAAATGGCATTGAGACCGTAGGAAGCAAAACCACCCCAGCCAAACACCATTTCCACCACAAAGGCATTGCCAATCAGCGAGGCAAATTCCAGCCCCATGATGGTCAGAGGCGCTACAGACGACAGCTTAAGCAGGTAGCGAAAGTTCACGACATAATCCGGCACGCCGAAACTCAGCAGTGTCAGCACATGGTCCTTGCGCTGGTTTTCAATCATTGCCGAGCGCATGATGCGGGTGATCTGGCCAATGCCAGCCATGGCCAGCGCCAATGCGGGAAAGACCAGATGTTGGAGGGCATCCACAAACACATCGGCGCGGCCATGGATCAAACTATCAACCAACAGAAAACCGGTTGGCCCGGCAGGGGCATGAAGATCGAAATTCACCTGCCCCAACAGAGGCCAACCCGGCAGAAAATTCGCCGCAAACAATTGCAGACCAATGGCAAACAGAAAGGACGGCACCGTGACGCCAACCATGGAAAACAGCCGTCCGAGATTATCGATCCAGGTGTTGCGATGGCGTGCCGTAATGACGCCTAGCGGAATGGCAATCAGCAGATCAAGAATGACGGTGACCACCACAAGCTCCAGCGTGGCGGGGAGAAATTCAACGACATCATGAATGACGGGGCGATGCGACGACAGCGATTGGCCAAGATCACCCTGAAGGGCGTTGGCGATATAGCGGCCATATTGCACAATGACCGGCTGATCGAGCCCCATTTCGCGGCTCAGCGCCGTGACCTGCTCCTGCGATGCGGACGGCCCCAGCGCCATGCGGGCCGGATCACCGGGCACCACGCGGGCCAGCGCAAAAATCATCAAAGACAGCACGAACAGCACCATGACAACGGAAAACACCCGTCTCACGATCTGTTCGACAACATGCAAAATCATCCCACCATTCCCTCTTTGCGCCATGGTGGCGTGGAAGGACTGGCGAGAGCAATGCGAGCGAAGGATAGGTTTTTACAAAATAAGGATAGGTTTTAAGGCACTTCAGCGGTGATCGGACCCTGCTTTGCGGGCGGAACGCAAAGCAAAGAGCCAAAGTGTTCCAGTGGGGAGCGATTATCGCACCCACCCCAACGCCTTTGCCGCTGCAATCGCCTCATGTCGACGGGAGCAACCCAGTTTGCGATAGACATTCTTCAGATGAAATTTCACCGTCGGCTCTGAAATGCCGCTGTTGCGGGCAATCAGCTTGTTGGAGGCGCCTTCCGCCAGCATGCTCAGGATTTTCAACTCCTGCTGGGTCAGCCGTGTTCGGGCCGCCGCAAGACTGCTGTGACGCCCCTTATCCAGCCGCCGCAGGATGGCCCGCGCCGGGGTGGCCGCCATCACAAACTCGACTATCCGTCTGTCTTGCAGCAAGTGATCGAGAAACAGCCATTCCTCTGAAAGGGCCGTCAGCCCGCCATGGCTTGCGCAGCGTTCAAACACCTGCCGCAGCAGAGTGCGGGCTCTGGAATTTTGCTGCGTTTGCCGCAAGACGAAGGCCAGCCAGAGAGAAACCGCAATCTCCTGCCTGACCAGCAGATGCGGGTTGGTCAACATCACCTCGAGCTTGCGGTCGAGATGGGGAAAACCTGGGCGCTCGTAGGAGATTTGCCGCAGCCAGCTCAAGGCCAGCGTAATCTCGTCTCGACCCGCCAGGCGGGCAAGAGCCTCCTGCGCGCTTTCAATCCACACCCGATCAAACCCGGCCCGCAACGGCGCAAGAAGCCGGGTCGCATCGCCCCAGAAATTACCACTTTGCAGGATCTGCGCCTTGCGTACATCCAAAGAGAGACGAAACTGCCGGTTCATCGGCTGGTAAACGCTCCAGCCATCGAGAAAGCGAAGAGCGACGCGGGTGGTCATATGGACGCTCAAGGCGTGGCTTCCGTAGTAGATGGCAACATCCGCCAGACTTGGCCACAACTCTCCCGCAATGAGTGCGGCCATCTCTTCTTGCAAAAAGCCAAGCAGCACCGCTGGCTCGCCGTTTTCATAGGCCATGCAAGCCGTCAACAGATCAAGAAAGCGACGATCTCCGGGACTGTCAAAGCCTGTTTTTGCCAGCATGTCCTCGGCAAGCCGCAGAGACTGGTCCATACGGTTGAAATCGGAAGTCAAAAGGCTGAGCACCGATTGATGCAGCGCTATGTAGAAGCATAGAATGGGACAATCCGCCTGCCGATAGGCCTTCATGGCCTTTTCGGCCATGCCATTTGCCTCTTCGTAGCGCCGGAGCCGAAGGAAAAATTCCAGCATGGCGTTGTAAAATGATCCGCGCTGCTCCGGCTCGTCCAGCGGTAACTCGCCGCCAATCTCAAACAGCGCTTCCAGCAATCTGTCGGTCGGCGCAACATCCTCATAAATCAGGACCGTGATACGAAACAGCCTGACACGCAGGGAAAGCGCGCTATCGCCCGAAAAAACGGCCAAGACATTGCGTATTTCCACCCCGAAGCGCTGGACCAGAAATTGCATTGCCCATGCAACATCACCGGCTTTGATCATCAAAAAGGCGCGACTGATGGCCAATTCTTCCGGTAGATCATCACAGCCCGCCTCAAGACCTGTCACCACACGCAAGAACGCATCATGGCCCAGCCGATAATAGAGAAACCAGCCGCCTGTCTTGCAAAACAGGGCCAGCGCGTCCTTGCCCTGATTGCACGCCAGCAATCGCAGGATCACCACCTCCAGATTTCGCGGGTTTCGACGTAAAGCCTGCGCGAGAACGCCAGACGGATCAGCAGTCCGGGACGGATCGGCAAGACGCCGGAGCATTTCTTGCTCCAGCGCGTCGGGCAAAGCGCTGTTGATCCTTTGGCAGGCCGCAGTGGCGGGATGGGCAAGCGGTGCCAGACGCATGGCAAGCCAGGACGGCCAATCCTGTCCACAGACCAGCAGCGCCGACATATCAGCATCATCAAGGCCCACCAGACAGTCATCGGCCAGAAAGGCCGAAAGCCGATTTTGCCCAGCAAGTGCATCCTGACAATCCGCCCCCGGCGACAACAGAACCGGCCAGCCGGCACATCTGTCCCACTCACGTTGGCTCAATCCGTCCTGAGGCAGAAGAAGATCCTCACCACCAAGATCCAGCACCTGACCATAAAGGCGCAGCCGCTCCAGTCCGGGCAAGCTTTCGCCGGGGCGCAGGGCGATGGCATAGCGATGTCCTTGCTCAAGCCGCGAAAGGTCAGGAGAGACGGTTGGGCAATCATACACCGTCCACTGGGCGGCCCCAGACCCCAGTGTCGCGATCAAGGCCTGGAAAAGCCAGGTCTTGCCGAAGCCTGCGGGCGCGGTCACAACGATGACGGGGCTGAAATCATGGACAATGCGCGCGATCAGATCGCTTCGCGCAATCGGCGCATCGGGTGGTGAGGTCATGGATTTCGCGTTATGCTTCGACATCAGCGCTTACAGTCTGCCTAACAGTCTATCCAATAATCGCCGCTGGCCGTCTGCAAATGGCAATTTCTGCGCTTGAATGATGCACGCATTTCCAAACGGAAAACCGCTTCGCACTTTTCCTGGAATGCTTGTACTCACGTACATTAAGTACGCTCCGTTCCGGTTCTCGAAATCACCATTTTCGCCAGGCCAACAGCAATTCTTGAACAGACTGTAAGAGACCAAAACGCAATTATAATATTCTAATCACCGTGCAGCCATATTGGCAACGAGGTCGCTGAACCTTTCACCCTGAACGGCCACATGCATTCCGAGCAACCGTCTTGTCTCCTCGACATCGCCTTTGAAAAGCGCCTCGACAATCGCCCCATGTTCAGAAAATGACGTCGACAAGCGGTTGCGCACCCGCAATTGCAGCCGCCTGTAGGGTCGCAAGCGACGATGCAGCTGGTTGCACTGCTCCTCCAGAAATTCGCTCCGGCTTGCCGCATAGATCGCCTTGTGAAAGGCTTCGTTGTCATAATAATAGCTATCGCTGTCGCCAGCGCCCGCGGAGATTTCACAACGCTTATGGGCATCAAGGATCGCCTCTTTGGACTGCTCATCCAGCCGACGGGCCGCCAATGAACCGGCCAGACCTTCCAGCTCGGCCATGACCTCGAACATTTGATAGATACGGTGCGGCCCCGGATCGATAACGACGGCGCCACGACGCGGACGGATCTCGATGAGGCCAATGGCGTTCAGCTGCATCAGCGCTTCGCGCACGGGCGTGCGTGACACACCGAACCGGTTGGCCAGCAAGGTCTCATCCAACCGGAGACCGGGAGCGAATTCATGAGACAGAATCGCATTTTCAATTTCGTCTCGCAGCCAACGCCCCGCGTTTTCAGACATGCATCCGGCCTTCATAATGCAATTTTTCCATTCTTGTATACAAGACTGTTGACACCGTGCACATTGTGGGCCAGCTTACATACCATATTGCGGTGGATATTGAATAGACAATGATAATAAAAGGACAGCGCGGGGGGTGCCGTCCTGATGATCGGAGGAATTTTGGATGGCCGGAACCTCTTTTCTCAGTGACCTGCTTTCGGGCGTCACGGAACGCGGTCGCGCACTGCTGTTTTCAGGATCGAAGACGCGCGAGAGGGTGGTCGATACAGACATCGAAACCCTGTGTGAAATGCTGCTTTCAAGTCGCGGCGAAGCCTCGGGCATGGCAATCGCAGCGGAAATTCTGGATCGCTGGAGCCGTTTCAATGCCACAGAAGCCGTCCAGTTTCTGCATATGCTGTCTGACCGTTTCGGCGCGGAAGCCGCAGCGCTCGACAAGGCGATAGACGCCTATCGGACCGACAAAAGCCCGATGGCCGTCATCGCGCTGCACAATGCAGCCGAACCACGCCGACAGGAGCTTTTGCGCCGCCTCAACCTTGCGCCCAACGGCACGCAAAAGCTTGTCCGCATGCGCGAACGACTGCTGGAAACCAAGGAGGATCGCGCCGATCTTGGTGCTGTCGATACCGATTTCGCCCATCTTTTCAGCTCCTGGTTCAACCGTGGCTTCCTGACGCTGCAACCCATCGACTGGACGACACCGGCGCATATTCTGGAAAAGATCATCAAATACGAGGCCGTGCATGAGATTGCCGGGTGGGAAGAGTTGCGGCGGCGGCTTGCGCCCGCAGATCGGCGCTGCTTTGCCTTTTTTCATCCGCGCCTGCGCGATGACCCGCTCGTCTTTGTGGAAGTCGCGCTGACCCGTTCGATACCGAGCGCCATCGCCGATGTGCTGGATGAAAGCCGGGATCATATCGGCCCCGATACCGCAACGACTGCGGTCTTCTATTCGATTTCCAACTGCCAGGACGGTCTTCGCGGCATTTCCTTCGGAAATTTTCTCATCAAGCAGGTGGTGGAAGACCTGCGGCGGGATCTTCCCGGCCTCAAGGAATTCGTCACGCTCTCGCCGGTTCCGGGCTTTGCCCGCTGGATTTCGAAGATCAGAGATCCGAAGTCCGGTTTCCCGCTGTCGCAAGAGGACCGCAACACGCTGGCTTTGCTGGATGATCCGACATGGCCTGAAGATAAGGCAAGGGCGGATGCCGTGGAGCGCGTGCTGCTGCCGCTCGCGGCACGATATTTCATCACCGAGAGAACGCCGGACAACCGCCCGGTCGATCCGGTTGCCCGTTTCCACCTTGGCAATGGCGCCAGGCTGGAGCGGCTTAACTTTCTGGGCGACCGCTCAGTGAAGGCAATGCGCCAGGCGCATGGGCTGATGGTCAATTACCTCTACAAGCTGGAGGACATCGAGACCAATCACGAGGCCCTGGCACAGCGCGGAGAAGTGGCAGCATCGCCAGCCGTTAAAGCCTTGCAGGGAAAAATCGAGCTGGGCCTTCCTGAAAAAACCAAGGATATCAAAAAAGCGGAGAGCCTGTCCGGTTCTTAAACAAACTGGAGAGAGACCCGCACGCTGCTTGGAGCCAGGACGGATTTACGGTCCACGGCACAGACGGCGATCACCATGATCGGAGGAGTAGAGTCATATGAGCAACCATCTTTTTGATGCCATCAAAGCCGCAGCACGGCCCAGTTCACCATTCATTCTGATCAATGGCGGAAGGATCTGGACGTATGACGATGCGATTGCGCTTTCCGGACAGATTGCTGGCGCTATCGCCAAGCTCGGCATTCAGCCCGGCGATCGGATTGCCGTGCAGATCGAAAAAAGCCCGGAAGCGCTGATCCTGTACCTGGCCTGCCTTCGCGCAGGGGCGGTTTATCTGCCGTTGAACACCGCCTATACGCTCGCCGAACTGGACTATTTCATTGGCGATGCCGAGCCGAAGCTGGTGGTTGTCTCCTCCTCCGCGCTGGACCCCATCAGAAAAGTGGCTGCCCCCTATGGAGCGCATGTTGAAACGCTGAATGCCGACGGCTCAGGCTCGCTGATCGATCTTGCCCGCATCGAACCGGCCGATTTCGCCAATGTCGCCCGCGCGCCCGACGATCTCGCCGCCATCCTTTATACGTCGGGAACGACCGGACGCTCTAAGGGCGCGATGCTGACCCATGACAATCTCCTGTCGAATGCCTTGACCCTGCGCGATTTCTGGCGCGTCACAAGCGATGACCGGCTGATCCACGCCCTGCCGATTTTCCATACGCACGGGCTGTTCGTCGCCACCAATGTGACCCTGCTGTCGGGCGCGTCGATGATCCTCTTGCCAAAATTCGATCCTGAGGAAGTGCTGTCATTAATGCCGAATGCCACGCTTCTCATGGGCGTTCCGACCTTTTACGTGCGCCTCCTGCAAAGCCAGAAACTGGACCGGGAGATCACGGCCAATATACGCCTTTTCATCTCCGGTTCGGCGCCATTGCTGGCCGAGACCCATGTCGAATTCGGCAAGCGCACCGGCAAAGCGATCCTTGAGCGCTATGGCATGACCGAAACCAACATGAACACGTCCAATCCCTATGACGGAGATCGGGTTCCGGGAACAGTCGGCCTGCCGCTGCCGGGCGTGACCGTGCGCATCACCGATCCCGCCAGCGGTGCCATTCTCCCGACCGGAGAAACAGGGTCCATCGAAATCAAAGGACCGAATGTCTTCAAGGGCTATTGGCGGATGCCTGAAAAGACCGCTGCGGAATTCACGGCGGACGGCTTTTTCATCAGCGGCGATCTCGGCAAGATCGATGAGAACGGCTATGTCCATATCGTTGGACGCGGCAAGGACCTGGTGATCTCAGGCGGATACAATATCTATCCCAAGGAGGTCGAAAGCGAGATCGACCAGCTTGAAGGCGTGGTCGAAAGTGCTGTTATCGGCGTACCGCACCCGGATTTTGGCGAGGGCGTGACCGCCATCGTTATCTGCAAGCCGGGCGTCTCGCTGGATGAGAAGGCAATTCTCACTGCGCTTCAGGATCGGCTTGCCCGCTACAAGCAGCCCAAGCGCATTATTTTCCTGGAAGACCTGCCGCGCAACACGATGGGCAAGGTCCAGAAGAATGTTCTGCGCCAGCAATATGCCGATCTTTACGCGGCAGCCTGATTAAACCCGGGAGCGCTCTCCAATCGCTCCCGGATTACGCCGCGTCATTTGGGAGGGGCGCGTGCGGACATATTCAATCCGAAAACGCACATGCTGCTGGCGCTCATCACGCCGCAGGGAGGGGACTTATGAGCATCGAAATCCTATCTATAGGGCTGCTGGTTGCGATCTTCATTATCGCGACAATCCAGCCGATCAATATGGGGGTCCTGGCCTTTGGCTGCACCTTCGTCCTGGGCTCGCTGATTATCGGCATGAAGCCCGCCGACATTTTTGCGGGCTTCCCCAGTGATCTGTTTTTGACGCTGGTGGCCGTTACCTATCTTTTCGCCATCGCCCAGATCAATGGAACCATCGACTGGCTTGTGGAGCGAGCCGTACGCATGGTTCGTGGGCATGTCGGATGGATACCCTGGGTAATGTTCCTGGTTGCGGCGATCATCACCGGCTTTGGCGCCCTTGGGCCTGCCGCTGTGGCTATCCTCGCTCCTGTAGCACTTAGCTTTGCCGTTCAGTACAGGATCCACCCGGTATTGATGGGCCTGATGGTCATTCACGGCGCACAGGCCGGTGGGTTCTCGCCGATCAGCATCTATGGCGGCATTACCAACCAGATCGTTGCCAAAGCAGGTCTTCCCTTCGCGCCGACCTCGCTGTTTCTCTCCAGCTTCTTCTTCAACCTGGCGATTGCGGTTCTGGTCTTCTTCGTTTTTGGTGGCCTTTCCATCCTGAAACAGAGATCCTCTGTCAAAGGCCCCCTGCCCGAGCTTCACCCTGAGGGCATCTCGGCCTCGATAAAGGGTCATGGCGGTACACCTGCCAAGCCGTTCCGTGACCATGCCTATGGCACAGCGGCAGACACGCAGGCAAAGGTCCGGTTGACGACCGAGAAGGTCACGACCCTGATCGGTCTTACCGCGCTGGGCGTCGGGGCTCTGGTGTTCAAGTTCAATGTTGGCCTGGTGGCGATCACTGTTGCGGTTCTGCTGGCTCTCCTTTCGCCCACAACGCAAAAGGCAGCCATCGACAAGGTAAGCTGGTCGACCGTGCTGCTGATCTCCGGCATCATCACCTATGTCGGCGTGATGGAAAAGGCAGGCACCATCGATTACGTCGCCCATGGCATATCCAGCCTCGGCATGCCGCTCCTCGTAGCCCTGCTGCTGTGCTTTACCGGCGCCATCGTCTCGGCCTTCGCCTCATCGACAGCTTTGCTTGGGGCGATTATTCCGCTTGCCGTTCCCTTCCTGCTGCAAGGGCATATCAGCGCTGTCGGCGTGGTGGCGGCGATTGCGATCTCTACGACCATTGTCGATACCAGCCCGTTTTCCACCAATGGGGCCCTGGTGGTTGCCAATGCGCCAGATGAGCAACGCGATAAGGTCATGCGCCAGATGCTGATCTACAGCGCCCTTATCGCGCTGATCGGACCGGTCATCGCCTGGCTTGTCTTCGTCGTGCCCGGCATCATTTGATACGAAAACCGGGTGGCCAGAATCGGGTGGAATGCATCAGCGTTCCACCCGATTTGTTTTGGACTATGTCGGCTCAGGTTCGCGTGTCCGGAAAACCGGGCGTCCCTTCTATTAGCGTTCAATCTTCTCGGCAGGCGCAGGCAGCAGAACCTGGGCGCCGGAACCGCTGGGGGCCATCAACTGCTTCAGCACATCGTCGGCCGATTGGCTGGAGCCACCGATGCCTGCTTCCCGCAGCTGACGATCAAGATCACTGCCATTTTCCAGCGCCGCCAATTCCGCACCGGCCTCGATACGGCCTGCGGTGATTTCCTGGCGTTTCTTGATCCGCTCAAGGCTTTCCACCGCACTGCCGAGGCGGGTGTTAATACCAGACTGGCTATGCGAAATGGCCGACTGCGCCCGCAGCAGCGATTCATTTGCCTTCACATTTTCCACTTCGCGCTTCATCTGGGTAATGCGCGCCTCGGTGTCCTGAATGGTGCGCAGCATCTGTTGCTGGCGCGGCAGCAGACGGTTCAGTTCCTCTTCATCGCGCTGAATTTCGCCGCGGATAGTGGCGATGCGCTGCGCCAGGCCTTGGGCAAGGTCCATACGGCCAGCATTAACGGCGGCGCGCGCGCTGTCGCTATCCTTCAGCTCCTTGGCGCGGGCTTCTTCCAGCCTGCGCATGACGCTTTTGTTGGATGCCATGATCCCGGCCAAATCCGAACGCGCCCGGCGCAAGGACTGCTCGGCGTCCCGAAGTTCCTGATCCAGAATACGCATGGACTGACTATCGGCAGCAGCCTCTGCCACCTCGTTGACGCCGCCGCGAATGGCGGTGAAAATCTTTGCCCAGGTGCTCATGCCGCCATCTCCCCGTTCTTCCATTCGTCGATCATCACCGCCGCATCCACCGCATTGGCCGCCAGAATGGCCACTTCCTCGACCACCGTTTCGGCCCGCGAGCGCGTGGAAAGTGAACCGAACAGCTCATACCATTCTTCACCATCAATAATGGTAATACCGAAGCTGGACAGCGGCACGAATTTATGGGTCTTCAGAACCATGCGCTCGAAATCTGCGCGGTTCGGCACGTCATCGCATGGCACCAAAACGATGCTGGCGAAAATATCACGTTCGCCGCTCACGGCGACGAAGACATCCATGTCTCCCTTTTCCTTTAGCGTTACGCAGATCACGTCGCCGCTCTGGGGAACGGTCACATCGACATCGCCCAGCGCCTCGGGATCGGCTGCAAACAGACGGGTCAAGCTCGTCAAAGTCCAGGGTTCCAAACATTCCTCCATCGGTTGAAATTCTGAGCATTATCTGGGTATTCCGGCAGGCAGTTAAAAGCCTTTTATGCTAAATAGTTTGCGTGGAAAACGCCGTAAAGACAGGGGCTAAGTGATGACGTCTGTGCCCTTGCTGGTCTTTCCCTCTCCTTGTTTTCAAGGGGCGGTCTCCATCTTGCCGCTCAATCCTGCCGGTTTTCCACGACGATAGAATGATGGTCAAGGTTGCTCTTTTCAATCTTGATGCCATATTCACCGCAGCTATCGATTGCGCCTTATAGGAGATGCTTGATGTTGGGTTGGTTCAGCGGACGCAAGACCGAAAAGCCGATGCAAAAGGAACTCGGCCCCCTCGGTGCCGTGATCGGTGGTGCGCTCGATCTTGATTTCCTCTCACTGGAAGCCGATGCGCTGGGGGCTCAACCAGCCATGCCGCTGCCTCAAAGCGGCGCTTTCATCATTGCCGCTTATGGGGAAGTCCGGCTCGATGCAGCATCGGTCCTGTCGCGCTATTACGATGAAAATCACCATATGATCCAGGTCATGTCCCCATCCGGCAAGCCGGGCGATGGCATAGAGGATATCAGCTTCTACCGGCCCTGGGATAGCGTCGTGCCGGTCAGCCAGAGCGAATGGAACCGCTGGACAGGGCCATCAGGCATGATTGGCGCACCCTCTTACGATGCTGACGGTATTCTGTTCAATCGCTTCTGGGGGGAAGGTCCGGAGCGGGCTGAGACCGTTCAATTCGTTGAAGAGGTAGAGGATGGCGAGACCAGTCGCTCGATCCATCAATCCTGCATGCTATATTACCGGCCCCTTGGGTCCACGCAGGAAATGCTGTTGATCAATGTGGAACGGGATCTCGACCCCACCCAGGCACAGGCGGGCCGCTCTGTCGAATTTCTGATTGGCTATGGTATCGGTGCCGCCGATGTCCGTCGCGTCTGACCAAAATCTTTACCAAGGGGCATATGAATGCTGAACTACATGGCGGGACTTCCGGCCTTTCTGGGCTATTTTTTCATTGGCATCGCGGCTTATGGTGTTTTTGCAGCAATTTACACGCGCCTGACACCCCATAAGGAAGTTGAATTGATCCGGGCGGGCAATCTGGCGGCGGTCACAGCATTTCTCGGTGCGCTCATGGGGTTCAGCCTGCCGCTTGCCTCGGCGGCGGCCAATTCCGTCAGCATTATCGATTATATTCTCTGGGCATTCGTCGGCATTCTCGTGCAGATTTTCGCCTTTTACATCGCCAATTTCACCATGAAGGATCTGCATGAGAAAATCACCGCCGGTGATATTGCCGCAGGCCTTTGGGGCGGCGGCATCGCGCTGATCATCGGCATTCTCAATGCTGCCTGCATGACCTATTGAGGAGGCCAGAATGCGCAGACGTTTAAGCGGGCGAAGGCCCCCGATCCTTGCCCTTGGCACCATCGCCGCCTCCAGCCTGCTGCTATCGGGCTGCGGCGAGGATGCGCCCACTGAGCGCACATTCACCTCCGTCGATCAATGCATCTCTCAAGGGATGGATCGGGAAGTATGTCAGACAGCCTACCAGGATGCCGTCAAAGCCCATATGGCCAACGCACCGCGCTTTGATGGCATGGCCGCCTGCGAAGCTGAATATGGCGCAAAACAATGCGTGCAGCAGACAGCATCCAATACCGATGGCACCAGCGGTAGTGGTAGCTTTTTCATGCCCTTCATGGCCGGTTATCTACTGTCTTCGACCATCAACAATATTGGTGACTATAATCGATATAGGCGGGAAGAAACGCAGGGCCGCAGCTATGGCGCAGGCAGCTATGGCGGAGGCACGCCGATCTATCGCAACCGCAGCGGCCAGACCGTGACCATAAACAAAGGCCGCGACACGATCCTTGCTCCATCGACCTCCAAGCCCGCCAATGTCAATACCCGCACGGTAAGCCGCCAGGGCTTCGGGGGACGCTCCTCCTTCAGTTTCGGCGGCTGACATGAAGCGCATCACTGTTGCGGAACGTCCAGATTGGCGCGACACGGCGCGCACCGTTGGCTTTGGTTTTCATGAAATGTATGGCGAGCCCTATTGGGTGGACGATGCCGCCTATGTGTTCTCCCTGGAAGAAATCGAGACCCGGATAGAGGCACCCAGTCAGGAATTGCACGATATGTGCATGGACCTGATCGGCGATATCGTCGGCAGTGAGGAGGCACTCGACCGGTTGGCCATTCCAGACGATCTTCGCGACGTGGTCCGCAGATCCTGGCAACGCCAGGACCGGCATCTCTATGGGCGTTTCGATCTCGCCTATGATGGCGAAGGCCCTGCCAAGCTGCTGGAATATAACGCCGACACGCCGACATCCGTTTTCGAGACCGCCTATTTCCAGTTCAATTGGCTCACCGACCAGCAGGCGCTTGGCGCGCTGCCCGCCGATGCCGACCAGTATAATCTATTGCAGGAAAGCCTTGTGGAGGCATTCGAGCAGTTTCCAAAACAGTCGATGTTCCATTTCACGGCGATGACCGAGAATGAGGAAGATCGCGGCACCACGGTTTACCTGATGGATTGCGCCCTCCAGGCCGGGCACCGCGTCGAACTTCTCGATATCGGCGATATCGGCATTGATGCAGAAGGGCGCTTTACGGATCTGCAAGACCGGGTGATCGACCAGTGTTTCAAGCTCTACCCCTGGGAATTCATGCTGCGCGAGCCGTTTTCGCGCCAATTGGCACGGTCCGGCGATGTGTTTGTCGAACCCGCCTGGAAATCAATCTTGTCCAACAAGGGGCTGCTGCCGCTACTCTGGCAGCGCCACCCCAACCACCCCAATCTATTGCCAAGCTTTTTTGCCGACGATCCCGCCGCCTCAAGCCTTGGCGACTACGTGCGAAAACCGCTTCTGTCGCGAGAAGGCGAAAACGTCACGCTTTTCCAAGGCGGCACGGAATCTCTCGTCTCCCCAGGTGGTTACGGCGAGGAAGGATTTATCGTGCAAGCCTATGCGCCGCTGTTTAAGAGTGAGGCGGGCTTTGCAGTGCTTGGTAGCTGGATTGTCGGTGATCGTGCCTGCGCCCTTGGCATCCGCGAGGACCGCTCCCGCATTACCGCCAATCTCTCGCGCTTTGTGCCGCATGTGATTGTCTGAAGTTAGAGTCAGTCAGGGTCAGTCTGAACCAGACTGACTCTAGATTCTTTTGTTTTCGTTTGTCTTTTCGGGAAAACCGGTTTCCACTTTTCCCTGACAAACTAGTGCAGCGGATTTGTCCGAAATCCTATCCTACCCTCGTGTCATCCCGCATGACCATGTGGCCCGGAGACACCTGTTCATAGCGTCGTTTGGGCGGCTGGTATCCGAGCGGGCGCACCGGGCTTTTCAGCTCTTCGCTGTCCAGATCGCGCCGGATATTTCGGCGGGAAGGATCCGGTACCGGCACGGCTTTCATCAGTTTTCGGGTATAGGCATGTTGCGGATTGGAGAACACAGCAGTTCTCGGGCCGATTTCGACAATTTCGCCCAGATACATCACCGCGACCCGGTGGCTAACCCGTTCTACCACCGCCATGTCGTGGGAAATGAACAGAAAAGCGATTTTCAGGCTGGCTTGCAGATCCATCAGCAGATTGCAGACCTGCGCCTTGATGGACACGTCGAGGGCCGACACGCTTTCATCGGCGACGATGACTTTCGGGTCCAACGCCAGCGCCCGGGCAATGGCAATGCGTTGGCGCTGGCCGCCGGAAAACTCATGCGGATAGCGGTTGGCCATATCGGCGCTGAGGCCCACCCGCTCCATCAGGTCGGCGGCTTTTTCCCGCGCCTGCCGATGCGTGGCCAGTCGGTGAGTGGTGATCGGCTCGGCCACCGAAGCACCCACGGTCATGCGTGGATTGAGGCTGGCGAACGGGTCTTGAAAAATCATCTGGATGGAGCGGCGCATCCGGTTGATATCGGGACCCCGCAGGGAGAGGACATCATAGCCATCCAGCTGGACCGAGCCGCTGAGCGGATCGATCAGTCGCATGACGGAGCGTCCGGTGGTCGATTTTCCGCAGCCGGATTCTCCCACCAGCGCTAATGTTTCGCCCTGGAAAAGATCGAAGGAGACATCCTCCACAGCATGGATCACGCCGGTTTTTCTGCCAAACAGACCACCCTTGATATCGAACCGGGTGACCAGATCGCGCACCTGGAGAACCGGCGTCAGGCCCCGCTCGACAGTATCGGCGACAACCGTAGGCTCCACCCGTTCGCCGGTCGCCATATCCACGACCGGAAAGCGCCGTGGCCAGGCGGCATCGCCCATTTCCCCCAGGCGCGGAACCGCAGAGAGCAAAGCGCGGGTATAGGGATGGCGGCCCTTGTGAAACACATCGCCCGTCGTGCCGGTTTCCACCACATCGCCGCGAAACATCACCATGGTGCGGTCGGCAATTTCGGCCACAACGCCCATGTCATGGGTGATGAACAGCACGGACATGCCCTCTTCCGCCTGCAATTGCTTGATGAGATCAAGGATCTGGCCCTGGATCGTCACGTCAAGGGCCGTGGTCGGCTCGTCGGCGATCAGGATTTTCGGCTTCAGCGCCAGCGCCATGGCAATCATCACCCGCTGGCGCATTCCGCCCGAGAATTGATGCGGATAATCATCAAACCGCGCCCCGGCATTGGGAATGCGAACCTTGTCCAGCAGGTGGATGGTCTGCGCCCGCGCCTCGCCTTTGGACAGACCGCCATGGGCAATCAAGGCCTCGGAAATCTGCCGGCCGATGGTGAAAATCGGATTGAGGCTGGTCATCGGCTCCTGAAAAATCATCGCCATATCCCTGCCGCGCACGTTGCGCATGGCCTTTGGGGATAGAGCCATCAGATCGCGGCCCTCCAGCATGATCTTGCCGGTCGTCCGGCTGGTCTGGTCAGCCAGCAACCGCATGATCGATAGCGACGTCACGCTCTTGCCCGAACCGCTCTCGCCGACAATGGCGAGCGTCTCGCCCGCCATCACATCGAAAGACACATTGCGGACCACGGTTTTCCAGCGTCCATCCACCAGAAAAGCGGTGTTTAGCCCTTCTACGGACAAGATCGGTGCAGGTGTTTGCGCGCTCATGGCGGGTCCTCATTGTCGACGGGGTACAGACTCGAGTTTGTCTTGATTTCGTTTGTCTTTTCGGGAAAACGGATTTCACCTTTCCCAAAGCAAACTCTATCGTCCGACAGCATAGGCCTGCATCAATCTGGGCGTGGCTGCGGCTCGCAACAGTCCATCGGCATCGCGTCGCGCTGCGGTCAATCGGCCGATAGACCATGGTTCGGCAACGGTCAGGGCATGACCGCGTCTGGCCAACTCAGTAATCGTCGCCTCGGGGAAATTCTTCTCCACCATCAGGCTGCCCGGCTCACGGGTGCGCGGATAAAACGAGCCGGGGAAATGCGAGGTGTGGAAGAGCGGTTGATCGATAGCCGCCTGAAGATTGAAGCCATGGTGAACATAGCGCAGGAAGAACGATAACTGCCATTGATCCTGCTGGTCGCCGCCCGGCGTGCCAAACGACAGGGTGGGACGGCCTTCATAGAGCGCGATCGATGGCGTCAAGGTGGTGCGTGGGCGCTTGCCCGGTTGCAACGAGGTGGGCAAGCCGGGTTTGAGCCAGAACATCTGCGCCCGGGAATTGAGGCAGAAGCCCAATCCCGGCACAATCGGCGAGGATTGCAGCCAGCCACCGGATGGCGTGACGGACACCATATTGCCGTCGCGGTCGATCACATCGATATGCACGGTATCACCGCGCTTTTCGCTCAAATGCGCCATGGTCGGCTCAAACACCGCCCCGGTTTTCGACGTGGCACCCAACATCTCCATGGTGCGGGTATATTGATCCTCAAAGCCCGCAACACGGCCCGGCACCAGATCGAAAGACGCCGTCTCGCCGATCAAGGCGCGACGCTCAGTGGCATAGGCCTCGCTCAGCAAATGCTGCATCGGCACCGTGGCGAACGCCGGATCGCCATAATAGATCTCCCGGTCTGCATAGGCCAGTTTCATGGCCTCGGTGACGGTGTGAACGAAATCCGGGCCATCCGAGGCCATGGCCGCAATATCGAAGCCTTTCAGGAGCGATAGGGCCTGCAACAGCACCGGCCCCTGGCCCCATGGTCCGGTCTTGGCCACCGTCCAGCCATGATAATCGAAGGTTTGCGGCTCCTCTATGGTCGCAGACCAATGGGCCATATCGTCAGCCGTCAGCACGCCTTTGTGACACGCACCGCTCGCATCCATCACCGCCGTGGATTGGACATAGGCATCAATACGTTCGGCCACAAAACCACGGTAGAAGGCATCACGAGCAGCGTCGATCTGCGCCTCGCGGCCGGATTTGGCCTCGGCTTCCGCAATGATCCGCTTCCAGGTCTCGGCCAGAACTGGATTGGTGAACAGGCTGTTCGGCTCCGGGGCGAAGCCGCCCGGCAACCAGGTCTGGTGCGAGGTTGGCCAATGCTGTTCGAAGAAGCTGCCAAGTCCCTTGATGGTGGCCGAAACTCTGGCCAGAACCGGGTGGCCTTTTTCGGCATAATAAATGGCTGGCTCCAGCACGTCACGCACGCTCATCGTGCCGTAATCGCGCAGCATCAGCATCCAGCCGTCGAAGGCGCCGGGTATAACGGTTGCCAGCAGGCCATCGCCGGGAATGAGATCCAGCCCTTCCGCCGTGTAATGCTCGATGGTGGCGCCCGCCGGTGCAGGCCCCTGGGCGCAGATGACCTCCACCTTGTCCTTCTTTTTCGAATAGATCACGGCAGGCATATCACCGCCCGGACCACACAGATGCGGCTCGACAACTTGCAGCACGAAGCCGGTGGCCACAGCGGCATCGAAGGCGTTACCGCCTTTTTCCAGAATGGCCATGCCAACGGCAGAGGCAATCCAGTGGGTGGAGGCAACAACGCCAAAGGTGCCGAGAATTTCAGGCCGGGTGGTAAAGTCAGTCATAGCATATATCCCAGAATTGAAATGGAGGTGTGTCTTAGCCTTTTGCCTCAGGAAGAACGTGGATCGAGAACGTCACGCAGCCCATCCCCCAGGAGATTGAACCCAATGACGACGAGAAAAATCGCACCGCCCGGCCATATGGCCATCCAGGGTGCCTGACTGAGGAAATTCTTGGCGACATTCAGCATCGAGCCCCAGCTTGGGGCTGGGGGCTGCTGCCCAAGACCCAGAAAAGACAGGCTGGCTTCAGCGATGATCGCGGTGGCAACCGTCAGCGTCGCCTGCACCAGAACCGGCGCCAGGATATTGGGAAAGATGTAACGGCTCATGATTGCCACATGTCCAAGGCCAATGGAGCGTGCGCCCTCCACGTAATCTTCCGTTTTCACTGCCAAAACCTGACCACGGCTCAACCGGATGAAGGTTGGCAGTGCGGAAAGGCCGATGGCAATCATCGCATTGGTCAGGCTTGGCCCAAGAAAAGCGGCAAGAGCAATGGCCATGATCAGAAAGGGCATTGCCAGAAAGGCCTCGGTGATGCGGGAAATGACCATATCGATCCAGCCGCCGAAGTAACCGGAGAGAATGCCAAGCGGAACGCCGAGGATGGTGGCAATCGCCACGGAGAAAATTCCTGCGGCAAGCGATGCCCTCGCCCCCCAGATCATCCGGGACATGATATCCCGCCCAAGGTCATCCGTGCCGAACGGGTGGGCCATCGACGGTGCCTTGCGAATGGCCGACCAGCTCGACGCCAAGGGATCGGCAATCGGCAGTAATGGCGCCAGCAGCGCCACCGTGAGAAAGAACAGGATGATTGCCAGGCCAACCAACGCCGCCTTATTGGCTTTCAGTTTTCGCCAGCCTCTTCCGGATGGATGGAACGGGGCGGTTGCGGCCTCACTTATGGCGGTCATAGGCTGGCCCTCATCCGAGGATTGAGAAGAAGATAGAGACAATCGGCCATCAGGTTCATCAGGATGAAGCCGATGGCAGTGCAAAGCACGACACCCTGGACAACGGCATAGTCCCGATTGAAAACCGCATCGACGATCAGCTTGCCAAAGCCGGGAATGGTGAAAATCTGCTCCGTCAGCACCGCACCTGCCAGCAATTCGCCAAACAGCAAGGCGGTCAGCGTAACGATCGGCAAAACCGCATTGCGAAAACTGTGAGACAGGATGACCGAACGTTCCGGCATGCCCTTGGCGCGGGCGGTACGCACATAATCCGAACTGAGAACCCCCAGCATGGCCGAGCGCGTGTGGCGCATGATCGACGCCGCCAAGGCATTGCCCAGCACGAAAGACGGCATCAACATGGTTTTCATCGACATCCATGGGTCGGAAAAGAACGGTTGATAGCCGGAGGCCGGCAACCAGCCGAGCCGGACCGAAACCAGAAGAATGAGCATGATGCCGAGCCAGAAATTCGGGATCGACAGGCCAGACAGCGCCACCACGCTAGCCAGGTAATCGATCAGCGTATTCTTCTTGACCGCGGCCAGAATGCCGAGGGGAATGCCGAGGGCGAGAGCAAAGATCGTCGACATGATCGCCAACTGGCAGGTGACGGGCAATTTCTCGCCGATCAGTTCCAGCACGGGCTGGTTGGTTCGCAACGACATGCCGAGATCGCCCTTCAGCGCAGCGCCAAGCCACATCGCATATTGAACGGGCATCGGATCATTCAGGTGATATTTCTCGCGCAGGCTTTCCATCACTGCGGGATCGCGATCTTCTCCCGCCATGATCAGCACCGGATCGCCGGGCAGAAGCTTTTGCAGCGAAAACACGAAGACAGAAATGATCAGCAGCGTCGGTATGGCCAGCAACAGGCGCCGGGCAAGGAAAGTGGGCATGACGGTCTCCGGATGAATGAGACGTTTGTGTCAGGCGGCGGACCTGCCGCCTGACAAAGATCACTTCCGTGACAGGATCATCAGGGAGAAAAGCAAGAGCTCAATTGGCCTTTTGCATGCCCGTCAGGCGGATCATTCCATCCGGTGACGGCACAAAACCGGTGATCTTCTTGCTGGACGCCCAGAGCCAGGACTGATGACCGAGATAGATGATCGGCAGATCATCGTTCAGGATTTCATCGGCCGCATCGTATTTCTGCTTGCGCACGGCTTCATCGGTGGACTGTCGTGCTTCGTTCAACAGCGTATCGACGGCGGGATTGCAATATTTGGTATCGTTAATGCCACCCTTGCAGGTGACGAACTGATGCAGATTGCCATCCGGGTCCACACGCCCGGACCAATCCGAACGGCTGATCTGGTAATTTCCAGCCGTCTGCTCGTTGAGCATGGTGGCAAATTCCATCGTCTTCAGCGTCACGTCAAAACCCGCCTCAGCGACCATCGATTGGACGACCTGCATCATCTGCAACACCGTCGCGCTGTTGGACACCTGCAACTCAATCGGCACTCGATCAAATCCGGCGGCTTTGATCAGGGCTTTTGCCTTTTCGACATCGCGGGCAGGAACCGGAATCCGCTTGTCATACCAGGGGCTGACAGGCGGAAATGGCTGATTGCCCGCCAGAGCCGTCCCCTCGAAGACGATCTGGTTCAGTGCTTCGCGATCGATGGCCAGCGAGAAGGCCTGCCGCAGACGCTTGTCCTTGCCAAGCGGGTTATTGGCGCGAGGACCATTGCCGATATTGACATACATCGCCATGTAACCGACGCCGACCGCCTGTTCAAAGTCCAGCTTGCCATCGGACTTGATGGAGGCGGCATCGGTTGGGGCCACCCGCTCAATCATATCGAGATCACCGGAGCGCAGATTGGCGAGGCGCACCGTGCTATCGACAATCGGCAGATAGGTGAGCTTGTTGATGAAAATCTGATCCTTGTTCCAGTAATCAGCAAATTTCTCCAGCACGATCCGGTCCTGCTGCACCCGCTCGACAAATTTGAACGGACCGGCGCAGACGGGATGGCTGCCGAAATTAGCGCCCAATTCCTTGGCGGCCTTGGGCGAGACGATCATCCCGGCCCGGTCGGACAATTGCGCCAGCAGGGTCGAATCCGGCGCCTTGAGCGTGAATTTCACCGTATCACTGCCGATAGCCTCGACCTTTTCAACCGAGGCAAGCTCGCTCTTGCGCCGCGATTCCGGCATGGTCATGTTGCGCTGGATGGTGGCGACAACCGCTTCGGCATTGAGGGGTGTTTCGTCGTGAAATTTCACGCCCTGGCGCAAAGTCATGGTCAAAACCTTGCCACCCTCGCTCCAGGCCCAGCCGGTGGCAAGCTGCGGAACGATCTTCAGGTCGGGCGACACATCGACCAGTTTATCGCACATCGCCGTATAGACGATGCGCCCCACGAACGTGCGCGACTGCGCCGGATCGAGCACGTCAGGGTCTTCCGACAAGCCGATCTTCAGGTCTGCGGCCATCACAGGTGCAGCAAAAGCGGCGGTGACGAGCAGCGCGGTCAAAACTCTGTTCAGTTTCATGCCATTCCCCTCATTGTTGTTTTTATGCTGATGATAGGCAGTTGCCGTCATGCCTCTGCGGGGTGGACGGCGGTATCGATCGAGGTAATGCGGATCAGGCTCTCTTGCAGGGTGAGAAGGTGGACCCGCATGGCTTCGCCCGCTCCAATCGGATCGCGCGATGCAATCCGGTCGATAATCGCGAGATGCTGGCCATGAGTGACAGGGCGGGTTTGGGCAAACGCCCGTGCCTGTTCACGAATATTCTGCCAGGCCGGGTCCTGCCGTGTCCGGTTCATCACATCGAACAGCGCCAGGAAAAGACTGTTACCGGCGCATTGGGCAATCTTTCGATGCAGCGCTCCATCCCAAAGCTCCCGCCCATCGGCATCCTTGCTGGCGCCGATCTTTGCCACCAGATCATACATGGCCTGCACATCCGCAGCATTGGCCCGCAGCGCCGCAAGCTGCGCCAGTTGCGGTTCAAGCCGCAGGCGCACTTCCATGACTTCCAAAGGATCGGTTCCGGCAACCAGGGCACCGACATAGTCATCGAATGCGTCGGGGCGTGTGCCAGCAAACGTACCAGACCCCTGCCGCCGCCAGATAAGCCCTTCTGCTTCCAGAACCTCAAGGGCCCGGCGAACGGAACGGCGGCCAAGGCAAAGTTCCTCGCACAGTGACCGCTCTGTCGGCAGTTTTTCCCCTGCACTGAACCGACCGGAGCTCAGCAGTTCACGCAATTTGTTCAGGGCGAGATTGGAATTGTCGTGATCGTCAATCATGCATTGGTTCGAACCAATTGATAATTGGTTCATACTCAGACGAACGAAGAGATGAGTCAATCCGACTTTGCATATTTTTTCATGCTGCTTTTATTTTAGGCAAGCGCCTTTGTGCTGGCGCTCATCACCAGCACTCGCATCACGATAAGGATGCAATCAAGTTACGGATGCAGACAGATGGTAGCCTTATGCTGAGCAAGGCTCCGTCGGCCCCTTGGCGGGTTGGGTAAACCATTTCGGCCCATCCGAGGTCATGTAAATAATGTCTTCCAGACGCAGGCCGAATTGTCCGGGCAGCACGATCATCGGCTCGCAGGAAAAGCACATTCCCGCTTCAAGACGAACAGTGTTGCCGCGCACGATATAGGGCTCCTCATGCCCCTCAAGGCCAAGACCATGACCGGCGCGATGGGGCAGTCCGGGAAGCTGGTAATCCGGGCCGAGGCCGTGGCGGGTAAGCACGTCGCGGGCGGCATCATCCAGGCTACCACAGGGCGCGCCAATCCGGGCTGCATCAAAAACCGCCTGCTGGGCCTCCCGCTCAATCGCCCATATGCGGGCAAACTCGGCAGTTGGCTCCTCCAGCATATAGGTGCGGGTAATGTCGGAGTTATAGCCATCAATGCGGCAGCCGGTATCGACCAACACCACATCGCCCGGCTGGTAATATTGCTCGCCATCCGCCCCATGCGGCAAGGACGTGGTCTCGCCAAAGGAAACGATGCAGAAGGTGGAGCCGTTGCTGGCGCCTAGGCGTCGGTGTTCGTCATCAATAAAGCGCACGACCTCCGAAGCGGCAATGCCGGGGCGGATCATGGCATGGGCTTTGCGCTGCACATCCAGTGTCAGGTTCATCGCATATTGGATAATGGCGATTTCAGTGGCGGATTTTCGCAGGCGCTGACCGCGCAGAAGCGGCCCTCCGTCGATCAGCCGATCTGCGACTATTTCGCGCTTTAGGGCATTGTAGACGAAAAGCGGCACGGAATCGTCGACCGCAAGCGTGCCACCGTGAGGCAGAAATGACGCGACAAGGGCGGCGCTGCTTTCATCTTCTTCCCACACCCTGATATCGCCGGGAAGATGCGGCAATGTCTCCACCCGGCTGCGCTCAAAGCCCGGCACCACATAAACGAGTTCCGATGCCGTGATCACCGCACCCACAAGCCGTTCGCTGCCATGCCAGACCAGCCCGGTGAAATAGCGCAGGCTCTCGGTGGAGCCGATCAGCACCGCGCCGATATCCTTTTCTGCCATGGTCTTCCGAAGGGTTTCTAACCGGAGAACCCGCTCTTCCATGGAGATTTTGGGGGCTGATAGACGTGAGGACATGGTCTGTTTCCTTGGATAATTCAAGCCCGGCCTTCTTCAACGGCATGACAGGCAACCTGCACGGTATCGGTCATCGTCATCAGCGGCATTTCCGCCTTGCAGCGGTCGTTGGCCAGCGTGCAACGCGGATGGAAGGGACAGCCCGTGGGTGGATTGAGCGGGGACGGCATTTCGCCGACGAGTTTGATCCGCTCACCGCGCCGGTCGGGATCGGCAATCAACGTCGCCGAAAGAAGGGCCTTGGTATAGGGATGGCGCGGATTGGTAAACAGCGCTTCCACCGGGCCAAGTTCCACCGCATGGCCAAGATACATCACCACCACGTCATCGGCGATGTGGCGCACCACGGCCAGATTGTGAGAAATGAACATCATGGTCAGGTTGAGCTGGGTTTTCAGCCGCTTCAAGAGATTCAGGATTTGCGCCTGCACCGAAACGTCGAGCGCCGAGGTCGGCTCATCACAGACCAGAAATTCCGGCTGGAGAATGAGGGCGCGGGCGATGCCGATGCGCTGGCGTTGCCCGCCGGAGAACTCATGCGGATAGCGGTCTGCGGCTTGCGGCGGCAAGCCCACCAGTTCCAGCATATCGGCAACGGCCTTGCGACGGCTGGCCTTGTCGCCGATACCATGGATGACCAGGCCTTCGGCAATGGAATCGCCAATCGGCAGCCGTGGATCAAGCGAGGAGTATGGGTCTTGAAAGACAATCTGGATGCGGCGGCTAGAGGCAAAATCAACGCCCATGCCGGGTCCGGCAATCTGCTTGTCATCAAAGATGATTTCGCCTGCGGTCGGCGCGAACAGACCCACCACGATGCGGGCCAGCGTGGATTTTCCGCAGCCGCTTTCACCGACCACACCCAGCGTGCGCCCGCGTTCGATGGTCAGGCTGACGTCGTTGACGGCGTTGACATAGCCTTTCACCCGCTGAAACGCCCCGCCGGTCACGGCGAAGGCCATCTTGATGCCGTTCATTTCGATCAGGGCGCTCATGCGGGCTGAACCTCTTGTTGACCGGCAAGATTGGCCGGTTCGGTCAGCCAGCATCGACAGTGATGGGCCTTGTGGATTTCGGTCAGCGCCGGAACAGCGGTCAGACAGCGCGGTTCATTAGCCTCGCGCCGGGCTGTGCAGCGCGGCGCGAACAGACAGCCCTGGGGCAGATGGGTTAATTGCGGCACGCGACCATCGATGACTTCGAGCATGTCAGGGGATTCGCCCAGCACCGGCACCGAGCGCAGCAAGGCTTGCGTGTAGGGATGCTTGGGCGATTTGAACAGGGTTTTCACATCGGCAAGCTCTACCACTTGGCCCGCATACATCACCGCGACATGATCGGCCATTTCGGCGACCACGCCAAGATCATGGGTGATCAGGATGATGGCAGTGCCGAAATCACGCTGCAAATCGCGCATCAAATCCAGAATTTGTGCCTGAATGGTCACATCCAGCGCCGTTGTCGGCTCATCGGCAATCAGCACTTCCGGCTGGCAGGCCAGCGCCATGGCAATCATCACCCGCTGCGCCATGCCACCGGACATTTCATGCGGATAGGCCTTCATACGTCGTTGGGGATCGGGAATGCCGACGGCTTTCAGCATGGCGATTGCCGCCGCTTCCGCCTCCTGCTTGCCCATGTTTTTGTGCAGGCGGTAAGCCTCGGCAATCTGCCGCCCCACGGTATGGACCGGATTGAGCGAGGAGGACGGGTCTTGGAAAATCATCGAAATCCGGTTGCCGCGCACTTTGCTGAGGTCCATCGGTGACATGCTGCGCAGATCGGCTCCATCCAGCAGCACTTCGCCACCGATGATCTTGCCGGGATAGGGCACCAGCCCCATGATGCTGAGCGAGGTGATCGATTTGCCGCAGCCGCTCTCGCCGACAACGCAGAGCGTTTGTCCCGCCTCCAGCGACAGCGAGACCTTATCGACCGCGCGGGCGGTGCCGGATCGGGTTTGGAAATGGGTGGTGAGATCGCGGATCTCCAGAATAGGCCGGGTCATGCTGTCCTCACGTATGGAGCCGCGGATCGAGGGCATCACGCAGCCCGTCTCCGAGAAGGTTGAAGCCAAGCACGGTCAGCATGATGGCAAGGCCGGGAAAGAACACCAGATGCGGCGCGGAGAAGATCTCGTTGCGGGCAGCCCCCAGCATCGTCCCCCATTCCGGCGTCGGCGGCTGTGCGCCAAGGCCAAGGAAGCTGAGACCAGCCGCATCGAGAATGGCGGTGGCAACCCCAAGCGTTGCCAGCACCACAATCGGCGTGATGGCATTGGGCAGCACACGGCGAAACAGAATGCGCCATTTGCTGCCACCCAGCACCCGTGTGGCCGCGACAAAATCGAAGGTTTTCACCGAAAGCACACTGGCGCGGGTGACGCGGGCATAGGCGGGAACCGAGACGATGGAGATGGCCAGTAATGCATTGCGAATGCCCGGTCCCAGAACCGCAACGATGGCAATGGCCAATAGCAGCGATGGAAAACCTAGGATCACATCCATGATCCGCATGATGATATTATCCACCCAGCCCCGGAAATACCCGGCAATCGCCCCCAGCAGCACGCCAAAGAACAGCGCGCAGGTGACGGTGGTGAGGCCAATGACCAGACTGACGCGCGTGCCATAGAGAATACGCGAAAAGGAATCCCGGGCATTGCCATCGATACCCATGATGTGCTGCGGACGGCTGGCGTCGCATCCAAGCAGATGCACGCAGGGCGGCTCGCGGCGTTTGACCTGCTCGACACCGATCAACACCTGATCGGGATCATAAGGGGCAAGCACCGGTGCAAAAATGGCAATCAGGATCAGCATGCCAATGATGAACAACCCGACCTGCCCGGAGCGCAGCCTGAGCAGCCGTCCCCAGGTTCTGCGCCATTGGGCGACCGGTTCACCAATCAGGCCATCTTCGAGAATGGCCTCTGCTGCACTGGCCGATACACTATTCAAGCGCGTCATGAACTGTCCTATTGTGGGCGAATGCGGGGATCGAGATAGGTGTAGGAAAGGTCCACCAGCAGGTTGATGGCCACGTAGGACACGGCAATCATCACCGTGAAGGCCTGCACGACAGGATAGTCGCGCGCAAAAATCGCCTCAACCAGCATACGGCCCACGCCGGACAGACCAAAAACGGTTTCCGTCAACACGGCGCCACTAAGCAGGGCGCCCATTTGCAAGCCCAGGATGGTGACAACCGGCAACAATGCGTTGCCCAGCGCATGTTCGCTGACAACGCGTTTTTCCGGCACGCCCTTGGCGCGAGCGGTGCGGACATAATCACGCCCCAACACATCCAGCAGCGAGGAGCGCGTCATGCGGGCAATCACTGCCATCGGGATGGTGGAGAGCGCCATGACCGGCAAGATCATGTGGCGCACGGCATCCCAGAACACCGTCCAATTGCCGGTGATAAAGGCGTTCAGAATATAAAAGTTGGAGAAGAATTCGAGCACCTTGCTCCAGCCGCTATCTGCTGCCAATTGCCAGTGCCAGACCTCGTAAAAGGGAATGGAATTGACACCGGCGGAAAGCCGTCCGGATGGCGGCAGCCAGAAGGGCGTGCCACGCAGCATCACCCCGAACAGATAAGCCAACATCAACCCCAGCCAGAACACCGGCATGGAAATCCCGGCATTGGCAACGATCATCGTGCCGACATCGGCTGCGGAATTATGGCGACGGGCGGCAATAACGCCGAGCCCGACACCGATGATGGTTGCGGTGATCAGAGCCAGGACCGCAAGCTCGGCGGTCATCGGCAGGCGCTCGATAATGATCTGCGTCACGGGCCGCGAGAAGCGCACCGATGTCCCGAAATCACCTCGCAGCATATCCCCCATATAAATGAAAAACTGCGTTGGCAGCGGTTTATCGAAGCCGTAGCGGGTGATGAAACCGGCACAGGTCTCGGCGGTAGCCTTCTCTCCCAGCATGGCCTTGCAGGGATCGCCAGGGATCAGCCGAGCGAGCGCGAAAGTCACGATCAGGATGCCAAAAATCACCGGAATAGAAATCAGCAGACGTTTGGCTGCATATCCGAGCATCACAGGTCCTCATTACCAGATTTTACAGCGCCGTTTGGTTTGTCAGATGTCATCAATGAATGGATGATGGAGCAAGATTACCCCCCTCTGGGTTGCCAGCCATCTCCCCCTCAAGGGGGGAGATCGATGCGAGGTTTGCCCCTCGCTGGAATCTCATGCATCGAAACTTGCTGCGTATCCAATGAAGCGGGTGGGTTACCCTATTCGATCCCCCCCCTTGAGGGGGAGATGTCCGGCAGGACAGAGGGGGGGTAAACGGCATATAAAAACGATCTCGTCAGACAGGACGGGCCAGACATTTGCGCCTAGCCCGAAGCGTCGAAATCCTCACGATTACTTCTTGGCGTTCATCAATCCGCCCCAGAGGGAGGAGAAATAATCGAAGGAACCGGTATTGCCGACATGGGCCGGATTGGATGCATCGAGGCCAGCAGCCCAGGAAACAACGACGTCATTGGCGTTGAAGGCAGAGCCGTCGGTAAATTTCACGCCTTCCTGCAAATGGCAGATCCAGACAGTGGAGTCGGCATTGGCGTCGCAGCTTTTTGCAAGACCTGGAAGGATATCGCCGCTATCCTTGGCATAGTTCAGCAGCGTTTCAGTGATCGGTGTGCAGGCATTCAGCGTTTCGCCATCGGTTTCGTCACCGCAATAGAGGCTGATCGGCTCGGCATTCTGCATGAAGACCAACGTATCCTTCCCTGGAATCTCATCCTGCAACAGCGGTGAACCGAAGGGACGGACGATGGCATTCTTCAAGGTCGCACGCGCTGCATAGGCAGCGGCACCATGGACAATCGGTACCATCGGCACATGCTGGCGGATGGCATCGTTGACAGCGGCATAGATCGGTTCGGCCTGCTTGGTATCGGCAATCGTTCCGCCTTTGGTCAACCCCTCGGTAATTTCCGGGAAGGTGGTGCCGAACATTTTCGATGTCTTGCCGAAGTGATAATCGAGGAAGTTGGTGACATGCGGATAGTCCGCGCCCCAGCCCAGCAGATAGAGGCCATCGATCCGGCCTGCCGAGGTATCGTCGATGAATTTACCCGATTCAATCGGAACCACTTCCGCATCGATGCCGAGATTTTTCTTCAGCTGCGTCTGGAATTCGACGGCCACAACGCTTGGTTCCGGCAGGTAAGCGCGGAACACATCGCGGTAGTAGATCTTGGTCTTAAAGCCATTCGGGAAGCCGGCATCGGCCAATAACTTCTTGGCGGCGCTGGTATCAAATCCGTACCAATCCTTGCCGGCGCAGCCATTGGGCAGCGAACAGGGGGTGAAATGGGTGGCGACGACCGAACCCTTCGGATAGAAATTATCGACGATGCGCTGGCGGTCGATGCCCATGGCAATGGCTTGGCGCACCTTCTCATTCTCGAAGGGCTTGGCGGTATTGACCATGCCGAGATAGAGAATATTCGGGCTTTCCTGTGGCAGGAATTGCAGGTCTGGATCGTTCTTGACGCTGTCGAAATCATCCGGGCTGATATTGGTGATTTCATCGACCGTGCCGGAGCGCAATTCATTCAGGCGGCCCGCGCCGGACTGGTTCCAGCGAAACACCAGCTTGTCGAAAGCCGGCTTGGCGCCCCAGTAATTCTCGTTGCGCGTCATGGTGATGGAATCGCCGCGATTCCAGCTTTCCAGTTTGAAAGGACCGGTGCCGATCGGATTGTCGAGCAGCTTTTTCTTCGGTCCAGCCTCTTCGATATGCTTGGCGGGCTGGATGCCGAAGGGTACGAAGGCGGCCTTGGCTTTGAAGGCCGGATCAGGCGAGCACATCGAGAAGGTCACCGTGTGCTCATCGGTCGCCACGATGGACTTGATCTTGCCACCATAATTGCAATCGGGCGCCACAAGGCTTCTGCCTTCAAAAGCAACAGCCGGGCTGGTGAGCAAAGCAGCAACCGACACGGCCACCGCTCCGCCGAATAGACGAAATTTCATGCCTTTAATCCCCAGTTTGTTTGTTCGCGCCTTTGCGGCACCCTCATTTTTTATGTGTGCGGATAAATTATTGTTTTCATTTCTTCCACCGTATCCCCGACGATGAAATTCAGTTTTTGGAGTAGGCCAAATGCCCCTTCGGTCGCCTTGACATTGTTCGTGGGCGGCATACTGCTAAGATGTCAGACCAATTGTCAAGCGGTCGGCAGGAGGAAGAAATATCAATGACAATGCGCACCGGAAACGCGCTGAACGACACCCAGCATATCGCCGCGCTGCCACCGCTGGACCGTGTCCAGCAGGTGAGTGGGGCCATGGTTGGCTATATCAACAAGGCCGGTCTCAAGCGTGGAGATCGCCTGCCGACGGAACGCGAATTGATGAACGCGCTCGGCGTGGGTCGTTCAACAGTACGTGAAGTGATCGGGCGGTTTCAGGCTTTGGGCGTGGTGGAGACCCGAAAAGGCAGTGGAACCTATCTTTTGCAGCCTGTGAGTGCTGCGACGGTCCACATGCCGTTGATGCTGGAGACGGTGAATTTACGCGATGCTCTTCTGCAAACATTGGAAGTGCGGCGCGGCATTGAGGTTGAGGCCGGAGCTTTGGCTGCCATGCGCCGAACGCACGAAGATTTGCGCATCATCGAGGAAAAGCTCGACGAGATGGAGCGGGTGCATCTTGCCAAAGGCACATCCGGCAAGGAAGATCTGGCGTTCCATGTGGCGATCTACGATGCCACGCATAACCCGCTATTCAAACAGCTTCTGGAGCAGATGCGCGAAGCCTTCGAGCGCTTCTGGACAAAGCCTTTCGACAGGCCGGATTTTGCCCGCCGCTCCTTTCCCTATCATCGTACCTTGTTCAGCGCGATAGCCGATCAGGATAGTGAAGCGGCCCGCCGTGAAACCCTCAAAATTCTTGCCGTGGTGGAAGAAGACATCAAGGAAATGTCCAAATGAGCGACGCTCTCGATTATCTGCAACAGGCATCGCTGATTACGGCGCATGATGAGGCCAATGCTTATGATGCGGTGGTGCCGCCGATTGTTCAGACCTCGCTGTTCACTTTCAGTGATTATGACGAGATGGTCGCAACCTATCGCGGCGAAAAAATCCGCCCGGTCTATTCACGCGGGCTCAATCCGACCGTGCGGATTTTTGAGGATATGCTGGCCAAACTGGAAGGTGCCGAGGATGCGCTGGGTTTTGCCAGTGGCATGGCGACGATTTCTTCGACCGTCCTAAGCTTTGTCGAGCCAGGAGATCGGGTCGTTGCCGTTCGCCATCTCTATCCCGATGCCTTCAGGTTCTTTGAAACCATGCTGAAACGCATGCGCATCGAGGTGACTTACGTGGATGGCCGCGATGAGGATGCCGTGGCCAAGGCGCTGCCGGGCGCAAAGCTTCTCTATCTGGAAAGCCCGACCAGCTGGGTGATGGACGCCCATGATGTTGGCGCGCTTGCCGCTCTTGCCAAACAGCACGGCGTGTTGTCGGTGATTGACAACAGCTGGGCAAGCCCGGTGTTCCAGAAGCCATTATCGCTCGGCGTCGATCTTGTCCTGCATTCGGCCTCGAAATATCTCGGCGGTCACAGCGATGTTGTCGCCGGGGTGGTGGCCGGTCCCAAGGCGCTGATCAATCGTATCCGCAATGAAACGCTGCCTTATCTCGGCGGAAAACTGTCTCCCTTCGATGCCTGGCTGCTGATCCGGGGGATGCGCACATTGCCGATCCGCATGAAGGCGCATGAGGCCTCGGCGCTGGAGATTGCCCATCGCTTGCAGGCGCTCGATATAGTCGAAAAAGTCTGCCATCCGGCGCTGAACAATGGCTTGCCGCCGGGCCTGCATGGCACGTCCGGGCTGTTTTCCTTCATCTTCAAGGATGTCATCCATATTCAAACCTTCTGCGATCATTTGAAACTGTTCAAACTGGGCGTCAGCTGGGGTGGTCACGAAAGCCTTGTCGTCCCTGGCGATGTGGTGGCCAACCAGAAAGCTCCGCCGAGTTTCGCGGATGCCTTCGGCGTCGATCCGCTGTCTGTGCGTCTCCATGTCGGGCTTGAGGGGACCGAGGCACTGTGGAGCGATTTGCAGGCGGCGATGGCGGCGGCCCGAACAGACTGATCCGTTGCAAACCTCCATCCCCATGACCGACTGGAAATCTGCCCATGACCGATATTGAAACCGTCCTCGCCCGTGTCGATGACAATCTGCCCTCCAGTTTGGAAACACTGTTCGATCTGGTGCGTATTCCCTCGATTTCCACCGATCCGGCCTACAGCCCGCATTGCCGCAAGGCTGCGCAATTTCTAGCGGCATATCTTACGGGCATAGGCTTTGCAGCATCCGTGCGCGACACGTCCGGTCATCCGATGGTGGTTGCCCATCATGAAGGACAGGACGCGGACTGCCCGCATGTGCTGTTCTACGGCCATTATGATGTTCAGCCGGTCGACCCGCTGAACTTATGGCAGAACGACCCGTTCGACCCAGCCATTCGTGACGGTTCAACCGGAGAAAAGATCATCACCGGACGCGGCACCTCGGATGACAAGGGACAGCTCCTGACCTTCATCGAAGCTTTGCGCGCCTTCAAGGACACCAAGGGCGGGCTGCCGGTGCGCGTCACCATTCTCTTCGAAGGCGAGGAGGAATCGGGATCGCCGTCGCTTCAGCCTTTTCTTGAAGCTAATGCCCAGGAGTTGAAGGCTGATTTTGCCATGGTCTGCGACACCGGCATGTGGGACGCGCAAACACCGGCGATCTGTGCCAGCCTGCGCGGTCTGGTCGGCGAGGAAATCACCATCAAGGCCGCCAGCCGCGACCTCCATTCGGGCGGATATGGCGGCGTTGCAGCCAATCCGCTGCATGTGTTGAGCGATATTTTGGCTGGCCTGCATGATGCAACCGGTGCCGTGACTCTACCCGGCTTTTACAATGGCGTTGACGAAACACCGCCCGATATCAAGGCCGTCTGGGCCGAACTGGAGAAGACCCAACCCTCATTCCTAACAGATATCGGCCTTTCCGTCCCGTCAGGCGAGAAGGGCCGTAGCGTGCTGGAATTGCTCTGGGCCCGCCCAACCGCCGAGATCAACGGCATGTCCGGCGGCTATACCGGCAAGGGCTTCAAGACCGTGATTGCCGCCGAGGCCATGGCCAAGGTATCCTTCCGTCTGGTGGGAAAACAGGACCCGCAAAAAATCCGCGATAGCTTTCGCGCCTATGTAACCTCAAAGTTACCTAGGGATTGCCGGGTTGAGTTTCACGCCGAAGGGGCCTCACCTGCCATTCAATTGCCCTATGACTCGCCAATCCTCGCCAAAGCAAAGGCTGCTCTTTCACAGGAATGGCCAAAGCCCGCCATTGTTGTCGGCGGCGGCGGATCGATCCCGATTGTCGGCAGCTTTCAATCCATGCTTGGCATGGACTCCTTGCTGGTTGGTTTTTCCCTGGACGATGACTGCGTTCACTCACCCAATGAAAAATACAACCTCACCTCTTTTCATAAAGGCACCCGATCCTGGGTACGGATCTTACACGGCCTGAGCGAAGAGGTGATCAGCAGGCCGTGAAGCCACCGTCAACGGGGAGAGAGACACCGGTGATCATTGATGCCTCCTCACTCAGCAAGAAGCGGATCGGCTTTGCAATGTCATCGACGGTCGCCCACCGTCCCAACGGCATTTTTTGCAGGAAGGGTTCGCCTATCTCCGGGCGGCCCCAATAAAATGCGGACATCTCCGTCATGACCACGGTGGGGTTGACGCTATTGACCCGAATTTTGTATTTGCCAAGTTCAAGCGCGCTGACACGGGTGATGCTATCAAGTGCTGCCTTGGAAGACGCATAGGAGACATGGCCCGGCAATGCCACCAATGCGGCCTGGCTCGAGACATTGACGATTGAGCCGCCCTTGCCTTCTTTGATCATCGAGCGCGATGCGTATTTCGTCACCAGAAGCGCGCCTCTGACATTGATGGCAATGGCTTTGTCGAAGATAGAGATGTCTGTTTCCTGCGGGGTGGCGATTTCGCCGCCAAAGCCACCACAGTTCACCACGCCCCACAATGGCAAAGCCTCCACAGCCTTGCGAATTTCGTCTTCCGAGGTGAGATCGAAAATCAACGTCTCACAACCGGTTTGCGCGGCCAGCTTATCAAGCTCGTCTCGCGACCGCCCGGCCGCATAGACCTTGGCCCCGGCTTCTTTCAGCCTCTTCACCGTCGCGCCACCGATTCCGCCGCTTGCGCCGGTGACGAGGATTGCTTTACCATCAAGGTCCCACATGAGTATAATCCCGCGTTGATTTACGTGCTGAATCCTCGGATTAGCCACCAATCATCAGCTTGACGATTTCGTCGTGGTTGGTATCGGCAATATTGCGCGTTCCCGCGACAATACCCCGTCTCAGGACAACGATACGATCAGATACGGCAAATATGTCCTGGAGGTTATGGGAGATGAAAATAACGCCCCTGCCCTGGGCTTTCAGCGATTTGATCAGGGCAACAACTTTACGCTGTTCCGGCACGCCCAGCGCTGCTGTCGGTTCGTCCATGATCAGGATCTTGGCATTCCAGTAAACGGCCCGACCGATTGCCACCGCCTGGCGCTGCCCGCCTGAAAAGTTGCTGACCGGTGCATCCAATCGCTTCACATGAAAGTCGAGAAGCGCCATGGTATCGGCTGCGGCCTTGGCCATCGCCTTCCGGTCGAGGACGGGAATAAAGCCGAAAGCGCGTTTCATTGGCTCACGGCCAAGAAAAATATTGGCGCCAATGGACAGATTATCGGCGAGCGCCAAATCCTGGTAAATGGTCTCGATCCCTTTTTCGCGCGCATCCTGCGGCGAGGAAAAAGCAACCGGGTGTCCATCGATCAGAATTTCACCCGATGTCGGCGAATAGACACCAGAGATCGCCTTGATCATCGTGGTCTTTCCGGCGCCATTGTCTCCGGCCAGGGCCACGACTTCACCGGCACCGACCGTCAGCGAGCAATTATCAAGGGCTTTCACAGCGCCGAAATACCGGGAAAAATTGCGGACTTCCAGAAGGGGTGCGACATTACTCAGCATGTTTGACTCCACTGAAGCGGCGTTGCGCCTGGTCGATAAGAACGGAAATGATGATAACGACGCCAACGGCAATGAACTGCCAGAATGGCTCAACATTCATGAAGACCAGGCCGTACTGGATGACCGCAATGACCAGGGCTCCCGCCACCGTTCCGATGATTGTTCCAGAGCCTCCAAACAGGCTGGCGCCGCCAATCACCACTGCGGCAACACTGTCGAGAAGCAAGGGTTCTCCGGCCTGGGCAGCGCCCGCCGTGAAGCGCGCGGCATATAACGCGCCACCAAGGCCTGCACAGACCGAGGACAAGATATAAAGTCGCAAAATATGGCCTTTGATATCGATACCTGCCCGGCGTGATGCCTGGGCATTGGCGCCAATCGCATAATTATGCTGCCCAAACCGCGTCTGGCTGAGAATATAATGCATCAACAGCACGAAAACGGCGGTTACCAGAACGAGATACGGTATGCCCTCTATCCGTCCATTTCCCAGCATTGCGAAGTAGGAGTTCTTGACGGGTACCGTTGTTCCTCCGGCCAGAAGGAAAGCCGCGCCTCTGGCAACACCGAACATGCCGAGCGTGCCGATAAAAGGGGGTACGTTCAGCCTGGAGATCAGCAGCCCGTTGATGATGCCTGGAATTGTCGCGGCGAGGATGGCGACGAGGATGCCGCACACCATCGCAGCCGGCAAAGGCATGAAAACCCCGAAATAATTGGTGGCGTGGGCAGCGACGACCGCCGCAAGCCCCATGATGAAACCCGCAGAAAGATCTATGCCGCCAGAGATGATGACGAAGGTCTGGCCGATTGCCAAAAGAAGGGGCGCAACAGCAAAGACCGCGACCGATTGCCAATTGAAGGGTGAACCGACGAAGGTTCCTCCAAAATCTGTCTGCGCCCAAATCTCGAAAATCACAATAAGTGCAGCCAGAAAGACCCACGCCCGCAACTGAGCGATACGCTGCACGATCGTCTTGGTAACGTCGGCGTGGTCGGCCTGGGGAGCGACGGCGCGTGCGTTCTCGGGCGCCATGGTCTGGTGTTCCAGCATGAATTCCATCCTGAGTTCTGGTCAGCTGCCAATAAAGGGATTTGGACGCTTATCCTGGCGTCCGATCAGCCTTGGCTGACGTTTTAACGAGGCCGTGGAGGTCTATTCAGCGTAGATGAACCGAGCGATGGCTGGATCAGTCACGTTGCTCTTGTTGATGACCGTAAAGCCAGTCCCAATCTTGGTTGGGATGGACTGCCCGGTCAGGTGCGCATAGGCGGAGATCACCCCGTAATAGCCGATTTCCGCAGGATGCTGAGCGATTGCAAAATCGATAAGGCCGGATTTCAAATTGTCCACCACCGACCCTGGTGCGTCGAACGCCACAACCTTGATTGTGCCGGATTGGCCAGCCTGCTGGACACCGTTCGCCGATCCAAGCCCGGAAAACAGATTGGCACCGAAGACACCGGCCAAATCAGGATTGCGGGCATAAACCGCCTGGAGTTGGGACGCAGCCTTGTTGGCATCATTGTCATTGAACTGCGTTTCGAGAACCGTGATGCCGGGATGTTTGGCCATCTCGGATTTGAACCCCTGCTCACGCTGATCCGTCGTCGACACTCCGGGCTTGACGTTGGAGACGTAGACCTTGCCTTTGTCACCAATGGCCGACGCCAGAGAGCGCGCTGCGATTTCGCCGCCCAGAACATTGTCGGATGCGATATAGGACAACGGAAAATCCCCGTCCCCTGCGCCGGTTTGATAGTCACCGGTCCCGATGAATGTATCGACCGTGATCAGCGGAATGCCGACATCCGCAGCTTTTTTGAGAGGCTGCACCAATTGGGTCGTATCGGTGGGAGCGATGAGAATGGCATCCGGCTTTTTCGCAATGACCGCATCAAGAACCGGAACCTGTGTCACAGGGTTGAAATCTGGAGCGCCTTGAAAAATAATCTGCGCGCCAATGGCAGCTGCTGCGGCTTCTGCGCCCTTATGCATCGTGATATAAAACGCATCGGTCGTCAGACCTGGAATCAGCGCAATTCTGAATTTTTTATTTTCGGCCTGAGCACGCGAGACAGCCAAAACAGCCGGTGCGGACAAGGCAAGCGCGGTCGCAGATTGAAGAAAATGCCGACGTTCCATGTTTCTCTCCTCCCAAATCGAAACAGTCATCTCCCGTGAATTAAGCATTCAATTCACGACAGCATCATCACGCCGTTTTCAGTTCGCCGTCAAGAAATTTTTTTCAGAAACTTATTTCTTTTTCGCTTTCGTCTGTTTTTCCGCAGCCTGGGAAGGCGTATCCTGCTGGAGAAGATTGAGAATTGCGATGCAGGTATTGGCGTCGGTAACCAGGGAATTGATCATTCCAGACCGAACAGCGCCGATGATTCCAGCTGCTTTTTCAACGGTTGCGGCCACACCGATAGACAGTTTGGCTTTGCAAAGCTGCTGGCTGGATGCTGCAATCATTCGCTCTTCCCCATCCCAGGACAAAAGCTTGCCGTTGATATCGACATAATGTCTGATGACGTCACCAACCGCGCCTCCAATGGCGCGCTCATTCACTGTCGCGGCACTCGCCTCAGGCGGATTGATTGCATGCGGCAGCCCTATGCCGACAATCGCGCAATCCAGGCGATCCCAAAGTTTCGTTGTTTCCTGCACGAATGCATCGGCAAGAAAAGCATCCTTCAATTCTGCCGAGGAAAGATAAGGCGCATGCAGGAAATGGGCGCTGCCACCCAGTTGATCAGCGGCCTGGCGGACGAATTCGCTAATCTGGAAATGCGGCGCTGATTGCTGGAGACCGCCGTTCAACGCGACGGCGATAATGTCGGGTATGCGCGGCAAGCCTGCGGCAATAACCTCACGTATGGCACGACCCCAACCGATACCGATGACCGACCCTGCGGCCAGGCCTTCTTCCTTCAGCAAATCGCCCAGCGGCTTTGCCAGCGCACCCAGAACACCTGTCGATGGGGTATCGATCACCGCCGCCCTCTTCAGGGACAGCGCCTCGATCAATTCCTGGGTCAGACCGGCGGGCGAGACAAGGTCAAGCACCTCGATCTTGACGATCCCAAGCGCCCTGGCCCGTTGAAGCAAACGAGAGACGGTCGCGGTCGAGATTCCAAGCTTGCGCGCGATCTCAACCTGAGACATCTCCGCTTCGTAATGCAGCTTTGCGACCATATGCAATGTCGCCCGGGACGCCGTATCCTGTGAAGTTTGCGGAAGCAGCTTGCAATTCCTTTCTGAAATGTGTTACACGAAGCGGGAAGGCTACACTGAAACGGCTCCGGACTCAATGCAATACGGCGCCCTTCCCTGTGACTTCCCAGGCCCTATGACGTCCAAGGCCCTGCGACTTTCAAGGCATCATCAAATCACCTGACGCAGGAGAGCCCGCGCATGGCTAAAGCTTTGCGCTGTCCGCTTTTGCCTGCAATTTCTTTCGGAGTGGACACATGACGGCAATGACGACGGCAGAACGACGCGGATACCATCAAATTTGCGACGGTAGCGGATCCATGATGGTTATTGCATGCGACCAGCGCGGCGGTATGCGCTCCATTCTTGCCGCGACCCCGGAAGAACAGGCAAAAATCGGCAATGATATTCTGGGAGAAACCAAGGCTGATATTGCACGCTATCTCGCCTCTCATGCCGGCTGCGTGCTCGTTGACCCCATCTGTGCCGTACCCGGGCTGATCGACAACGACATCCTTCCAAGGGATACGGCCCTTCTGATCGGCATCGATGCCTCCGGATGGGACACGTCGCCAGAAGGCTATCGCATTTCCAAGATGGTGGAAGGTGTCGATGCGCGGCGCGTTCGCGCCCTTGGGGCCACCGGCGGCAAGGTCATGGTCTATCTGCGGATGGATACCCCGGCGGCCAATGTTGCAAACCTTGAAACCCTGAAGAGGACCATAGAGGATTTCGCCCGCGAGGACTTTCTTCTGGTCGTGGAATTCCTGACCTACCAGCTTGAGGGCGAAAGCCGCGAGGACTATCAGGCCAAGATTCCGCAACTTATTGTCGAAGGCTCACGCGCCTGCCTGGAGCTGGGGTCCAAAGTTCTGAAAATTCCTTATCCCGGCTCTGAACAAGCCTGCGCCGAAGTCACGAAGGTTGCCGGTGACGTCCCTTGGGCCGTGCTTTCGGCTGGCGTCGATCATGAAACCTTTCTTCACCAGGTCGAGGCCGCCATGAAGAACGGCGCCTCCGGCGTCATCGCTGGCCGCTCCCTTTGGAAAGACTGCATCGACCTTGACCGAAATGTCTCACAACAGAAGCTTTCGACAATTGCCGTGTCTCGATTGCATGATATTCAAGACATTATCGGGCGCTACCGTAACAAGCAGAGAGTTGCGGCGTAAGATCGGCGGATGTCATGTCTCTTCAATTGTTCTCTATCGGCATCGATGTCGGCGGAACCAACATGCGTGCGGCACAGATTTCGCCAAAAGGCGAAATCATCCGTAAGACGTCGGTTACAGGCAGCCGTGACCCATCCAAGGCCGTTACTCTTATAAAGAGCCTGATCCACGGGATGGACGGTGCGCACGCCGCGGCGATTGGAATAGGAATACCCGGCCGCGTCGATGGCTGGACGGGAAAGATCATATCGGGCGGATTTCTGAATCTATCCGGCTGTGATCTCCAATCTGAGATGTCAGCGACATCAGCTCGTCCGGTAACCGTTGCAAATGATTGCAGCATGGCCCTGATTGGCGAGGCCCGCGTGGGCGCGGCGCGGGGAATGAACAGTTCGGTCATGCTGACCATCGGAACCGGGATTGGCGGCGCCGTCATGGAAAATGGCCGGATCGTCAATGGCAGACGATGCGCTGGTCAATTGGGCCATCTTGTCGTCAATCTCCATGGCCAACCATGTCCCTGCGGTCAACGCGGCTGTATTGAAACGGAATCCTCAGGAACCGCCTTGCAACGTCATCTCCGCGAGGCAGGCTACGCACCTGAAACGCGATTTGAAGCCATCCTGGCGCTTGCGCAAGCAGGAGATGAGGCTGCCTTGCAGGTGATGACGGCATGGGCCGCGCCCCTGAAGTCAGCCATTAACACGCTCTCCGCCGCCTTCGACCCAGACGTGGTTCTGCTTGGTGGAGGCATGGGCAAGGCAGCCTTAGCTGCCCTGAATTTTCTGCCTCGCAGCGAGACCTGGTATGAAGCGGATATTCGGGGAGCACTCCTCGACGACGATGCCGGTGTCATCGGCTGCGGGCTGGCGGCCTTCGATCTCATCAACGCTGGCCATCATGGAAAATCTGCCCCTGACAAGAGACTGGTCATGGTAAACGGCGTACCCGCCTCCGGCAAAAGCGCGATCGCCCATAAAATCGCCGGTGAAACCGGCTGGCAAGTATTGAGCCTGGATGAGATCAAGAACCCTTTCCTGGAATTGATGGACAATGTGGACCGGCCCTTCAATCGCCTCTTGGGACGCGCGAGCTACAAGTCGATTTTCTCCATCATCCGCGCTGCCGCTCCGGGAACTACCTTCATCGTTGATGCCTGGTTTGGATTTCAGCCAGCAGATGTTCTGCAACAGCATATCGCCATGGCCGGCATCACGCAGATCGTTGAACTCTGGTGCCACGCCCCCGCCGAGACGATAGGCGAGCGCTATAGATCAAGGCTTGAAAATCGCCTTCCCGGTCATCCCGGCGCATCCTATATCCCGGAACTTATCGAACTTGCGCAGCGTGCGAAACCCATCGGGCTTGGCCCGGCTTTGAATATCGACACGACGCAACCAAAGGACGTAAAAACTATTCTGGATTGGGTGGAGAATGCCTTTGAAAACACGGCGGAACTATCCAGAACCGATTTCGTCTAGTGTCTGTCAGGTTCAGATTGAACCAGACAGACACTAGATTTTCTTGTTTTCGCTTGTCTTTTCGGGAAAACCGGTTTCCACTTTTCCCTGACAAACTCTAAGAAACGGATAAAGCGCCCAGACTATGAGTCTTTAAAAAGCGAGAGCATAAAAGACAACGGACTGAGCGCTTTATAAAATCATTTATTGATACAATAAAAATTATGAATTACCATTTTTATCATAAATCAATAATTCATATTGATTGACTGAGGCTTTCGCCGTATTCTTGCCGCCGCAAAGAGATAGACCGCCTTCGTTTACCGCCATCCTATGCTGGCGGCATTGGCGTGGCGAAGGCGCGTAAAACCGGCAAGAGGAGGAGACGTCTTGCAACAGAATATTGGTCAGTCCGCATTCCAACCACAGGCCTATGAAGGGTTTTCCGGACAGTATATTGCCGGTCGCTGGGTGGAAGGCACCGAGGGAAACACCGCCATCGATCGTAATCCTTACGATGATACGGTTGTGGCGGAAATCGCCCAGGCAAGTCTTGGTGACCTCGATCGTGCATTCGGTGCAGCCAAGGCTGCCCAAACCGAATGGGCGCGGGTATTGCCGAGCGAGCGCGCAGCGGTGTTCCTGAGAGCGGTCTCGATTCTTGACGCCCGCAAGGAAGAAATCATTAGCTGGATTATCCGTGAATCCGGCAGTACGCGCATCAAAGCTGGCATAGAATGGGGCGCGGTGCGCGCTGGCATGCTGGAAGCCTTCACCTTGCCCGCTGCCGCCCAGGGACATATCATTCCAGTCGACAAGCCAGGCAAGGAAGCCCGGGTTTACAAAAAGCCCGTCGGCGTCGTCGGCGTCATCAGCCCGTGGAATTTTCCGCTGCATCTGTCGAACCGTTCTGTGGCGCCAGCGCTTGCGCTTGGAAATGCCGTGGTTTTGAAACCATCGAACGACACGCCGGTCACAGGCGGCCTTCTGTTGGCCAAGATCTATGAGGAAGCTGGCCTGCCCGCAGGCTTGCTCAATGTCGTGGTCGGTAGCTCGAGCGTCATCGGCGACGCTTTCTCGCGTCATCCGGTTCCTCGCGTCCTCACCTTTACCGGCTCCACACCTGTCGGACGCCATATCGCCCAGGTGGCGGGTGAATCCTCCCTGCTCAAGCGTGTAGGCCTTGAGCTTGGCGGCAATGCACCGCTGGTGGTTCTCGATGATGCCGACCTGGAAAAGGCAGTGGGAGCAGCCCTGATCGGCCGCTTCATGCATCAAGGCCAAATCTGCATGAGCACGAACCGCATCATCGTTGATGCCTCGATTTATGAGAACTTCGTCGAGGCGTTTACTGCTGCGGTAAAGACGATCAAATTCGGAAACCCGAACGAGCCGGATACCTTGATCGGCCCGCTCTGCAACGACAGCCAGCTGCGCAGCGTCACCGCAAGCATTGCGCGCGCGCGCGACAGCGGCTTCCGCGAATGCGTATCCGGCCCAATCGAGGGACGGGTGGTCGCACCGCATGTCTTCGCCGACGTGACCAATGATTCCGACTTCGCCCGCAATGAGATCTTCGGCCCAGTCGCACCGATCATCCGCGCTCAAGATGAAGCCCAGGCTTTGGCCTTCGCCAATGACACCGAATTTGGCCTTTCCAGCGCCGTCTTCACCCGTGACGAGGTCCGTGGATTGGCCTTTGCTCAGCAGATTGAGGCTGGAATGTCCCATATCAACGACATCACCATCCATGACTATCCGCATGTGATGTTTGGTGGAGAGAAAAACTCCGGTCTCGGACGCTTTAACGGCAAATGGGCCGTTGAAGAGTTCACCACGGATCATTTCATTTCGGTACAGCGATAATTCGATAACGAAGACCGCACCGCTGGAGACAGCGGTGCGGTTTTCAGATTTTAAAAAATGCGAGCAGAGAAAAACGACTACCCGCGATTTATCCTGAAATGATTGGCAGGAATTAGATCACGGTCCTTCGCAAATGGACGCTTGCCCGAAGATAGCCTCCCCCACTTCGGCGCCATAGGCACGCAGTCCGTGATCATCAAGGCAGATGATCCGATAACAGGGATTGCCGCCGGTCCAGAGCGGGTCGGGCGCATCGAGATCGGTGATGAAGCGGTGCGCGCAGGCCTGACCGGAACTATAGCTGATGCCTTCAGCGCTTGTGCCGGCAAGCGGCACATGGATATGGCCGAACACAATATGACGGATACCTGGCCGATGGGTGCTAAGGCGGCGCATCAGCGCGCCATCGTCATGCAGGCCGATCTTTTCGAAATGCCTGATACCGCAATCCATCGGTGGATGATGGATGAAAACCGTGACGGGCAAATCGCCAGCGCTTTCCAAGGTAGTATCGAGCCATGCAAGGCGGTCGGCACCGTACATGCCGCCGATGACACCCGCTTCATGACTGTCCAGAAACAGCAACCGTCCGAATTCCGTATCCGCAAAGGATTGGATGTAACCATTGCTATCACATGGCTGGGCTGGAAAAGCCGCCTGGAATTCCGGCCTGCGATCATGGTTGCCAAGCATCAGGCGGATGTCGAAGGGTACCGGCGCCAGAATTTCGCGTAGAAGTTCGTAGGCCTCGGGATCGCCGTGATTGCAGAGATCCCCGGTCATCACCAGAAGATCTGCATCGGCATGCTTTTCAACAATGTCACCCACCGCCGCACGCAGTTGCTTTTCAGGATCGACGCCGTTGACGACGATGCCCGGTGGCATGAGATGGGTATCGGTGATCTGGATGATCTTCATTATCGGTCTTTCTGGAAAAGAGCTGCGGAGAACATTCCCCGCAGCTTTGCCGTTCTTCAAAAGGACGATGCACAAGCATCGTCGATGCCCTGAACGATTGGCTATTTCAACAATGCGTTGGTCTGGTCGACCATCTGCTTCAGGCCAACCTCCGGCGTCACTTCACCACGCATGACCGTGCCGATAATGTCGCGCTGGGTGCGCCAGACGCGAACGGAGTCGCCGCCTGGGTAACCGGCCCACGGCAAGGACCGGTCTGCCTGGAGCGAGGCGGTCTTTACATTCGGATGCTCGGCATAATAAGGCGCGAGATAGTCCGGCCCAGTTGCAAGCTTGTTGGTCGGCAGATAGCCGGTGATCCGCACGATGGTGTTCTGGGCCTCAGGACCGGTGATCCATTTCAGATATTTCCAGGCGGCGTCCTGCTTGGCCTTGTCCTGCGTCAGGATCACGGCTGAGTTGCCGCCCGTCGGCACGCCACCCTTTTCCGGGTTGTCCAGCGGGAAGGTTGCCGTCTTCAGCTTGAAACGGTCGCCCACCAGTCCTTCGATCGTCTGCACATGCGCCGGTGTCGAGAAGATGAAACCGGTGAGACCGGCACCGAATTGCTGACGGGACTGGTCCCAGTCGAGCAGGGTCTGACCACCCTCGGTCACGAACTGGCGAACCATTTTCAGAGCATTGAGGCCAATCTCGTTGTCAAAAGCCACAGTCTTGGTCTTTTCATTGACCAATGTGCCGCCCTGCTCGAGAATCAATGCCTGCCAAAGCCAATCATCCGGCCAACCATTGATGTCGTAACCCATACCGGCAATTTTCGGATCGAGCGCGTGGATCTTCTTGGCCAGCGCGATCAGTTCGGGAAAGGTTTTCGGCATATTGTCCGGATCGCCGCCAGCCTTCTTTACCAGGTCAGCATTGATATAGATGATTGGCGAGGAGGCATTGACGGGCAGGCCGTATTGCTTGCCATCGATCTGGCCGAGAGCCGCCATTTTCGAGTTGTAATTTTTGTCGAGGAAGGTCTGGCCGCCTTCCGCTGCGATGAACGGCGCCAGATCGGTGATCTGGTTGCGGGGCGCCAGCGTGTGAACGAGTTCAGCGGTCAGGTTGAAGCCCGAAAAATAAACATCGGGCAGATTGCCGGTCACAGCGGCCCGCAGGACCTGCTGCTGACCCTCGTTATAGCCTGGAGCGGGTGCCAGAAAATTGATCTTTACATTGGGATTGTTCTTCATGAACGCATCGGCCAGCGGCTGATGGAATTTCGTGAAGCCAGGCAGATTGTAAAGCACGTTGAGCGTGACTTCGTCAGCAGCCAGCACGGGCGTGGAAAGACCGGCAGCAGCCAGGCCGAAAGCCAGACCGCTCACCACGGTGCGTCGGTTCATTTTCATTGTCGTCTCCGGAAGGGTTGGGAGGAGCATGTGAGCGACGTCACTTGACGCCGGTCATGGTGATACCCGCGATGAAGTGCCGCCGTGCCAGGAGGAAGCACAGCACCATCGGCGCGGTAATTAGTGTGGCGCCAGCCATAAGCGCACCGTAATTCGCGCCGGATTCGACATCCGCGAACAACAGCATGCCCAGAGGCGGAGGAGCCAGATTGGTGTCGGAAATCACGATCATCGGCCAATAGAGATCATTCCAGTGGGCAACCAGCGAAAAGACTGCAAACGCCGCAAGCGACGGCAGTGAGCCGCGCAAGACCAGGCCCCAGCAGATTTCCATCTCGGAAAAACCATCCATCCGTGCCGCCTCGATGATTTCATCGGGATAGCTGCGGAAGGACTGGTGAAACAGAAAGATTGCAAAAACCGACAGGAAGAAGGGTGCCATCATGGCGAAATAGGTGTTGAGGAGTTGCGCCTTCGCCAGTCCGACGAAGAGAGGCAAGGCCAGTGCCTGGATCGGCACGCAGAGCGCGGCAATCACCAGCGTCAACAACAGTTTTCGCCCCGGAAAGCGAAGTTTAGCCAAAGCATAGGCTGCGGGAACAGCGGTCAGGACCTGGACGAACAGGATGCCAAAACAGACGATGACGCCATTCAGCATGAAGCGTGCCATCGGCACCTGACTGGCAGCCCTTGCGTAGTTTTCCACACCCTCGAATTGTTCCGGGATCGGCCAGAGGGAAACATTGAATATTTCCGATGGCGAACGGATCGAAGTCAAAACCATCCAGTAGAATGGCAAGAGCATGACGAAAGCACCGGCAGCCAAAACGACGTGCGGAAGATAGGTACGAAGCCGGGTCATCAATAATGTACCTTCCGGTCCATATGCAGCGTCTGGCCAATCGACAGGATCAGGACGATGGCGAGGAAGAGCAGTGTCAAAGCAGCGGCGTAACCGGTATTCGAATACTCGAACCCTTCGAGATAGAGATCGAACAGCAGGGTTTCCGACCCCGAACGGCCCTTGGTCAGCACCGCAACCGTTTCGAACACCTTGAAAGCCGAGATCGAGGTTGTGACGACCACGAACAAGGTGGTCGGTCCCAGCATGGGCCAGGTGACGGTGAAAAACCGGTCGATGGCATTTTTGGCACCGTCCAGCCGAACGGCCTCGTGCAAATCCTTGGGAATAGCCGTCAGCCCGGCAAGAAACAGCACCATGTTGAAGCCAAGAACCTGCCAGATGCCAATCCATGCCATGGTTGGAATGAGCAGCATCGGATTGGACAGGAAGGCGACGGGCTCGAAGCCCAGCCATTTGATTGCCGCATTCACCGGCCCGAGTGAGGGGTGCAGCAGGAATTGCCAGACCGTCGCCATCGCCACGAGCGTCGCGGTAACCGGAAGGAAATAGGCGACTTCCCAGAAGGCCCGGCTGCGCTTGCGATTATGAACCAGAAGCGCCACGCCGAGCGCCAGGAACACGCCGAAGGGAATGACGATCACGGCGTAGATCGCCGTGTTGATCACCGCACGCGTGAAGACGGGATCGTGAAAGGCCTTGATGAAATTTCCGAGCCCGACAAAGTGAATGGTGAGAGCACCGAGCTGATAATCCGTCACCGAAAAAGCGGCCAGCACCAGCATCGGAATGATATAGATCGCTAGAAGCAGCAGACCGGCCGGCGCGGCAAACAACAGGCCACGGCGGACCATCCTGCGCTCCATTGTCCGACGGATCGCAACAGGTTTGGCCGCAAGCACGGTGGAGGACGAGACGGCGCTCATGCCGCCACCTGTTCACGAACAGAAACGGTGCAGCGCGTGCCATCTGCGCCAAACAGATGAGCACGCTCCGGTGCAAAGCCAATGGTCATCAGACCATGTGCGTCAGCACCAATGGCCTCTCTGGCATTTTGCCGCATTGTCAGCACGACCGTCTCGTCATCGACAAGGTGGCAGGTTACGAAACGGTCTGCGCCATGGGTCTCGCTGCGCTGGACGCGCACGGCAAAGCCGTTGCCGCCCGCCCACAGATCTTGGGCTCTCAGGTCTTCGGCCCGAAGGCCAAGCGTTGCTGGTCCGATAGCCTGTTCGGTTGCCCTAAGGTCAAGGTCCTTTCCGAAAACGGTGACCTGCCCCTGGACGCCGATCACGACAGGCAGAAGATTGATTGCGGGGGTGCCGATGAAGCGCGCCACCGTCAATGTCGCTGGGCGGTGGTACAGTTCATCGGGTGTACCCAATTGCTCAATCCGGCCCTCATGCATCAGCGCGACACGATCCGACATGGTCATGGCCTCGATCTGATCATGGGTGACATAGATGAAGGTAGCGCCAAGGCGGCGATGCAGGCCCGCAAGCTCTTCGCGCATATGGGCGCGAAGCTTGGCATCGAGATTGGAAAGTGGCTCATCCATCAAGAAGGCAGCAGGCGAACGCACCAGCGCCCGCGCCAATGCTACACGCTGCCGCTGGCCACCTGAAAGCTGGGCAGGTCTGCGATCCAGAAGATGCGCAATCTGCAATGTCTCCGCAGCCTCTTCAACGCTGCGCTTGATGTCCTTGACAATCTCGGAAGGCGCGACCAGACGCCCGATCAGCGGCAATCGACCCGCAAGCGACAAACGCCGCATCCGCAGCGGTGTGGCGATGTTCTGCCGCACGGTCATGTGGGGATAGAGCGCATAGGACTGGAACACCATCGCCAGATTGCGGTCGCTCGGATCCATGTCGGTCACATCCGAATTATCGATCAGAACCTGACCGCGATCGGGCCGCTCCAATCCAGCAATGATCCGCAGCAGGGTCGACTTGCCACAGCCGGACATGCCAACAAGCGACAGGAACTCGCCAGGATGCACATCGAGATCAATATTCTTCAGAATATCGTCAGCCGCGAAGCTTTTTCCAATTCCAGCCAGTTTTAGAGAATGTTGCATCATTATGCGCTCCTTCGACGGAGCGTGTAATGGGGCGGCATTATGACAGCCAAACAACGGATCTGCGAAGGTTTAGTGAAAGATCCAGACGAAGTGATAATAAATATATTTTCGCCCAATGCCTTTTGAAACAGAAGAACAAAAAAGACCATTCGATTTCGAGAGGTCAGAGTTCGAATAACATTTTAAGTTGTATTCGTCGCTATCATTCAATGCCCCGAACTGTTTTGTTCTTCGCAACTGGTAACGCAGTTTCGCTCCTGTCGGAGCATTTTCATCGAAGCGGAAACCCTCTGGCGATTTAGATTTTGCCTTAAGGAAAAGCGGAACACTGATTTTGCAAAAAACACAAATGACATCGGAGATACAAACGATCTGCCCGGTTCACTTTGAAGCCGACAGACCGTTGGTGTCATGAAAGGTTCATTCAAAGGCCCCAAAACTTCTCAACAAATGACAGATATCAAATGTGAGGATCTGGAATGGCTGAATTAGCATCTTCAAGTTCGCAGATAAACAGCACGAGCCATCCTCTCGATCGACCCCATGGAACAGGCAAGTGGTTCTTACCGGTCTTCGGTGTCGTGCTGTTGCTTGGACTTGGATATATCGCCTATGCGCTTGGTCAGGACCTCACCAGCACTGTCGCGGTTCCGTGGATTTTGCTTGGCCTGGCGCTTATGATCGCGCTTGGGTTTGAGTTCGTCAACGGCTTCCACGATACGGCGAATGCCGTCGCCACCGTGATCTACACACGCTCGATGCCCGCTGAATTCGCGGTCATGTGGTCGGGATTCTTCAATTTCCTAGGCGTTCTGACATCGAGCGGCGCTGTCGCCTTCGGCATTCTTTCCCTTCTTCCGGTGGAACTGATCCTTCAGGTTGGCTCAGGCTCCGGCCTTGCCATGGTGTTTGCCCTGCTGATCGCCGCCATCGTCTGGAACCTCGGCACCTGGTATCTGGGCCTGCCCTCCTCCAGTTCCCACACCCTGGTCGGCTCGATTATCGGTGTCGGTCTCGCCAATCAGTTTCTGGCACCGGCGGGTTCGGCAACGAGTGGCGTCGACTGGTCGCAAGCGACCAATATTGGCCTGTCCCTGTTGATCTCACCGCTGATCGGCTTTGGCTTTTCCGCAATCCTGCTGTTGGCCATGAAACTGTTCGTGAAGAACAAGGCGCTTTACCAGGAGCCGAAAACCAATCAGCCGCCGCCGCTCTGGATCAGAGGCCTGCTGATCTTCACCTGCACCGGCGTCAGTTTTGCGCATGGATCGAACGACGGTCAGAAAGGCATGGGCCTGATCATGCTGATCCTGATCGGCCTGGTGCCGACCGCCTTCGCCCTCAACCGCACACCGGATGTGAATTATCTCGAAGCCTATAAATCCTCTTCGGCGCAGGTCGAGACCGCGCTCGGCAAATATATCAAGCCGGGTGTGTCGGTTGCAGATGCAAAAGCCACCGTCGCGGATGCCGTCAAGACCAAGACCTGGAACGAGACCACGACCTTCGCCCTCCAGCAATATATCCACGCGACAAGCGCGGAAGTCGCCGCTTTTCCAACCCTGGAAGCAGTCCCGAGCCATCTGGTGCAAAATATCAGAAACGATATCTATCTGATCGGTGAGGCCTTGAAGCTGATCGACAAGCAGAAGCTGCTGCCGATGGAGGCAAGCGATCTTGCTGCGGTCAGCGCCTATCACAAGGCGGTCGACAATGCGACGAAGTTCATTCCGACCTGGGTGAAGGTTGCTGTGGCCCTGGCGCTTGGCCTGGGAACGATGATCGGCTGGCGGCGCATCGTCGTTACTGTCGGCGAAAAAATCGGCAAAACCCATCTCACCTATGGCCAGGGTGCAGCCGCTGAAATCGTCGCCATGGTCACGATCGGGGCCGCCGACCATTTCGGCCTGCCGGTTTCGACAACCCATGTCCTGTCATCAGGTGTGGCTGGCACCATGACCGCCAACGGCTCGGGCCTGCAATGGTCCACGGTCCGCAATATGCTGATGGCCTGGGTCTTGACACTCCCTGCCTCGATTGCCATCGCCTTTGTGCTTTACGTGGTCCTGCGCCAAGTGTTTTGAAGCCACCCCAAACAGAGAGAGCCTGGGACCATTTCTGATGGTGACGGAATGCGACGCGGCAGATGTGCGCGTCGCATTGTGACCGGTTGCGGATGAAAATAATGGAACCAACAGCTGCGTATTCAGTTCGCTTTTGTACATCAACAAAATCGCGGAGAGAATATGCCAAAGCAACGGTCCCAAACCACAGGCAAGAATGCGGCTGCAATCTCGAATGAGGCCACCATCCACGATCAGAAACTTGTGCGCGGCAAGGGTGGCGAGCTTCACCAGATCGCCGAAGGCGATGCGATTTTGACCACTGCACAAGGCGGACCTGTCGCAGACGATCAGAACTCCCTTCGCGTCGGTGATCGCGGCCCGCTTGTCGTTGATGATTTCCATTTCAGAGAAAAGATTTTCCATTTCGACCATGAGCGCATTCCAGAGCGCGTTGTTCATGCCCGCGGCTACGGTGCCCATGGCTACTTCGAAACCTACGAGCCCCTGGCGGACTATACGCGCGCCGACGTGTTCCAGCGGCCCGGTGAAAAAACCCCTGTTTTCGTTCGGTTTTCGACGGTAGCGGGAAACAAGGGCTCAGCCGACCTTGCCCGCGACGTACGCGGCTTTGCGGTGAAAATGTACACGAAGGAAGGCAACTGGGATCTGGTTGGCAACAACATCCCGGTGTTTTTCATTCAGGATGCCATCAAGTTTCCCGATCTTATCCACGCCGCCAAACAGGAGCCGGACCGGGCATTCCCCCAGGCACAAACCGCCCATGACAATTTCTGGGATTTCATCTCTCTGACGCCCGAGAGCATGAACATGATCATGTGGACTATGTCAGATCGAACAATCCCACGGTCATTCCGCTTCATGGAAGGTTTCGGCGTCCACACGTTCCGTTTCGTCAATGCCAATGACAAGTCCACCTTCGTCAAGTTTCACTGGAAGCCAAAGCTCGGTCTTCAATCGGTGGCCTGGAACGAAGCGGTCAAAATCAATGGTGCCGATCCGGACTTCCATCGGCGCGATCTTTGGCAGTCGATCCAGTCAGGAAACTTCCCCGAATGGGAATTGCAGGTCCAGCTTTTCGATCAGGAGTTTGCCGACAGCTTTGATTTCGACGTGCTCGATCCGACAAAGATCATCCCGGAAGAAATCCTGCCGCCGAAGGCAATCGGTCGTCTGGTGCTGGATCGGATGCCGGACAACTTCTTTGCGGAGACCGAGCAAGTGGCATTCATGACGCAGAATGTCCCGCCGGGGATCGATTTCAGCAACGACCCTTTGCTGCAAGGCCGTAACTTCTCCTATCTCGATACCCAGCTGAAACGTCTGGGCGGACCGAACTTCACGCATCTGCCAATCAATGCACCAAAGTGTCCTTTCGCGCATTTCCAGCAGGATGGCCATATGGCGATGCGCAATCCGGTCGGTCGGGCGAATTATCAGCCGAATTCCTTCGGCGAGGGACCGCGTGAATCGCCAACGCGCGGCTATCGTCATTTCCCTGCGGAGGAACAGGGTGCCAAGGCCCGCCTGCGCCCGGAAAGCTTCGCCGATCACTATAGCCAGGCTAGGCAATTCTATATCAGCCAGACGCCCCCGGAACAGCGCCACATTGCAGCCGCTCTCACGTTCGAGCTGAGCAAGGTGGAAATGCCTGTTATCAGGGAGCGGATGGTGGCGCATCTGATGAATATCGATGAAACGCTCGCCACGACCGTCGCAGAAAAACTGGGCTTCAAAACCATGCCTAAGCCGGCTGATGCGGCTGTGCCGACACGCGACGACCTTGAGCCGTCCCCTGCACTCAGCATCATCAAGCGCGGCCCCAAGCGCTTCGAAGGCCGCAAACTGGGTGTGTTGATCACCGATGGCGTCGACGTGAAGCTTCTCAAGGCGCTGACTGGCGCTGTCACCGCGGCAAAAGCCGACTTCGAGTTGATCGCGCCAAAGGTTGGCGGCGTGACCGGTTCCGATGGCACCTGGATCGAAGCGCATCATATGATCGATGGAGGACCATCTGTCCTATTTGACGCCGTAGCGCTTCTGACCTCAGATGCGGGCATGGCAGATCTTGTGAAGGAAGCAACGGCACGGGATTTCGTTGCCGATGCCTTCCAGCACTGCAAGTTCATCGGTTATACCCAAAGCGCCATGCCCCTTTTGGAGAAGGCTGGCATAACCGAAGATCTCGATGAAGGCACCATTGGTCTTCCCGGAGGAGATGGTATCGCCGATTTCATCGAAAAGCTGGGCAAACTGCGCGTCTGGGCGCGGGAGCCCTCGGTAAAACTCGGAAAAGCATCCGTGCCTCTGGACGATTGATCCACCCCCATCTCCGCTCCAAAAAATGATCGTAACCGCTGACGTCAGCGGTTACGCCAAGCGAGAAACGGGTAGACTCTCCTGGAGTCCCGTGATTGAGGGAGGTGCCACGAGATAAATCACAATCGCTCCTTGCAATCTTGACGTAGAACCCCACCTCTATCCTGATGTCAGCCATTGTAAGGGCGCTGTCATTTTCTGGGCGGCACGCACCCTGGCCCCAATAAAGGAGGACCTCATGTCTTCCGACACTCCTTTCAAGTCAATCGACGCTTTCAAGCCAATTGGCAACGTGCGCCTCGGCCTGACACTGACGGCTTCACAAAGCGCTTGCCTGAGATCTCTCACGACAAAACCAGGCCTGCGCCGAAAAGTCACCCGTTTTATGATGGCTCCATCTGCGAAAAGCATTCGTTTTGTCGCTCATGATGGCCTTTGATGAAAACAGTTTCAGCCTCGCTACGGAACGGCCGGATTTCAGCTCCCATTCTATAGATGCGGCGCCTGCATTTTTTAAATTGCGCAACACGGTTCATGCCGTGACGAAACCGCCGTGCCAGCCTGATGATCCTGCCATGCCCGTTCAAGGAAGCCAGATTGATGTTTACCAGAACCACAAGCCGTATCGTGCATTTCGAATGTCCTTTTACCCTTCCTGGCCTTGAGGGTACGCAGCCCGCCGGAGACTATCAGGTCAAGGATGATGAGGAGCAGATTACCGGCATTTCCTGGCTCGCCTACCGGCGGGTGGCAACGCTGATCGAAATTGCCAAGGGATCGACAACCAGCCTTGTCGCCATCGACAATTTGGATCTGGACGCTGCCATGGAAAAGGATCGGACGACATCTCTCACAGCAACCGGATAGCCGCGCAGGGTTCACGAGGAACCAAAAAGACGCGCACTGTTCACACCATCGCAGGCTCCCAGTCCGGGAACGAGCCGGCAGTCAACCCACCGGCGACGGCGTTCTGAAGGGAACCTCTGATGATCAAGACCAAGCGCATCGCATTTATCGGCAATTCGCTTCCAAGGCAGTGCGGGATCGCCACGTTCACCACCGACCTCAGCCACGCCATGTCCAATCCGGCAGAGGGGATCGAGACCAGCATCATCGCGATGACCGATGACAAGCTGAACTACGCCTATCCGGCCAATGTGGTGTTTGACATCCGCGATGGCGAAATCGAGGACTATGTGACCGCGGCCCGTATCCTGAATAATGGAGATTACCGGGCTGTCTCCTTGCAGCACGAGTTCGGTATTTTCGGTGGCCCGGATGGCGAGTTCATTCTCACCCTGCTGTCACATCTGCGAATTCCCGTCATCACCACGTTTCACACCATCCTTGCCGAACCGACACCGTCCCAGAAACGGGTGTTGCAACAGGTAGCCGCCGCATCGAGCCGGGTGGTGGTCATGGCAGACAAGGGACGCGAGTTTCTCGAAAATGTCTATGGCGTGGCCCCCGGCAAAATTGATGTCATCGCCCACGGCATTCCCGACAAAGCCTTCCACGACCCGGAGCTTGCCAAAGGCAAGATGGGCTATAGCGGGCGGCAGATCATTCTGACCTTTGGACTTCTTTCGCCCAACAAGGGCATCGAAGTGGTCATCGATGCCATGCCAGCCATTTTGAAGGTACAGCCCGACGCGCTGTATATCGTCCTTGGAGCGACCCATCCCACGCTGCTACGCCGTGAAAAGGAAGCGTATCGCGACAGCCTGCGCATCCGTGCCGAACAACTCGGCGTCGAACGATCCGTCGTCTTTCTCAACCAATTCGTCGATGTGCCGACGCTCCTGGATTTCATCGCCATGTGCGATGTGTATGTCACGCCCTATCGTGATGAGGCGCAAATGACGTCGGGAACGCTCGCCTACAGTTTCGGCATGGGCAGCGCGGTTGTATCGACCCCTTACTGGCATGCCCGTGAGCTTCTTGCCGACCACCGAGGTATCCTCGTCCCGTTCAGCGATGCGCAGGCGACAGGTGAGGCGATTGCCCGATTGCTTGATAACGACCAGGCGCGTCAGGCGATGCGCCAGGCCGCCTATGAGACGGGCCGCTCGATGATCTGGCCGCAGATCGCGTCGCTCTATCTGAAAAGTATCGAGACAGCGCGCGCGGCCTACCGGCCCCGCCTGATCCGCGACCTCATAACGCAAAGCATGACCCGCCCGCAGCAAGGCGCGAGTTTGAAACTCGGCCATTTCAATGCCATGTGCGATGATACCGGCATCTTCCAACATGCGGTGTTCTCCGTGCCGGACCGTGCGCATGGCTACTGCGTGGATGACAATGCCCGCGCGCTGATCCTTGCCTGCCATCTGGCGGGCGCCGGAGAAACAGGCATCCGTGATAGCAGAACTGCCTCCTTCGCCAGTTTCATCCAGCATGCCTGGAACCCCGACCTGAAACAGTTTCGCAACTTCATGAGCTTTGACCGCCGGTGGCTGGAAGACAAGGGCTCTGAAGACAGCCATGGCCGAACGCTCTGGGCGCTCGGCATCTGCGCCTCCTCCGACAGCGACCGCCCGCGCCGCCACTGGGCAGCGGCCCTGTTTGCCAAGGCGGCCCCTGTGGTCGACCATTTCCACTCGCCGCGGGCCTGGGCCTTCACCCTGATCGGCCTTGACGCCTATTGCAGGGTCACGCCAGAGGACGACATCGCAGCACAGCTGCGCATAATGCTTGCTGACCGTCTGGTGAGGCTCGAACACGAGGTATCGACAGCCGACCGCCATTGGTTTGAAGAGGGGCTTTCCTATGAAAACGCCCGAATTCCGCAAGCGCTGATCGCCACAGGCATAGCAACCGGCTCGGACGAACTCATTGATACCGGCCTCAGAACGCTAGGCTGGCTTATGCAGCAGCAGACGGCTTCCGGTGGCCAGTTCCGGCCGGTCGGCACCGACGGCTTTTTCGATGTTGGCGAAGCGCCCAAGCTCTTCGACCAGCAGCCGGTGGAAGCGACAGCGACGATTTCCGCCTGCCTTGCGGCCTATGACGCCACCCGCGACAAGTCATGGCTGGAGGCCGCCACACGCACATTTTCCTGGTTTACCGGCAGCAACGACCACGGTCTCTCCCTTGTCGATCCGGAAACCGGCAGCTGCCGGGACGGATTGCATCCAGATCGAGCCAATGAGAACCGGGGAGCGGAATCCGTGCTCTGCTACTTGATCTCCTGCTTTGAAGTTGGCCGGGCATCCCGCCTGACGCATGCCGCACCGAAGCTGGCGGAGCTCCAGCAGCTTTCTTAGAGTCTGTCAGGTTCAGATTGAACCAGACAGACTCTCGTTTTTTGTTTTCGTTTGTCTTTTCGGGAAAACCGGTGACCACTTTTCCCTGACAAACTCTAAGCCCTCGTCCAGCGCCCAATCAAAAAAGGATCAGCCTTGCCCAATTCAAGCCTCCTCAATCGGCAGGCCCTCTATCTCCGGCCTGATCCCACCCGTGTCATCGTCCGGCCCTTCAAGCCCTCGACCGAACCACGCCATCTGAACCCGCGCGATAAAAACCGGGCCAATGAAATTGTCGACCGTGTCTTGTCTCTCGATCCGACTGGCACGACGAACCAGCTGCGTGACATTCTCGACAATTTCGAAGGCCGGCATCGCAACCTGCTGCGCCAGTTCGAATTGCGGGCCGATGCGATGGAGGATGCTTTCTCCCAGCATCAAAGCTTCAGTCAGCAGCAAAGACAATTGGTCGGCGCGTATTTCATGAACGAATATTCGTTTGAATCCGCAGCCCTCTTCAATCCGAGCATCGTTGCGCATCCCGACCAGACCGGTATGGCGCAAGGGTGCTGCCGGGTGATCATCAGCCTGCGGGCGGTTGGCGAAGGACATATTTCCTCACTGACCTTCCGAACCGGCATGATTGATGCCGAGGGAGCTGTCACCATCGATCCGCCAGTTCGCCTCGCGGGCCTGCCGCACATCCATGCCAGTGATGGCCTGTCACCGGCAGGCTGCATCGGCATAAGCTTCGACAGTGAAAGCGATCTCAGCGAGCGCGTGATCTTTCCGGTCACGGAAGCCCAATCGAACGGGATAGAGGATGCCCGGTTCGTGGCTTTCGATGACGATGGCAAGACCGTCTATTTCGCCACCTACACGGCCTATAGTGGCTCGTCGATCCGCTCTGAGCTTCTGGAAACTCAGGATTTCCTGAGTTTCACGCTGACGCCGCTGCGCGGTCCGGCAGCCCGCAACAAGGGCATGGCGCTTTTTCCTCGACGCATCAACGGGCGCTTTGCGATGATCGCCCGTCAGGACAGCGAAAACCTCTTCCTGCTGTATTCAGACGACTTGCATCACTGGGACGAGGGACAGGTTTTAATGAAGCCGGAATTTGCCTGGCAGTTTGTTCAGATCGGCAATTGCGGCTCGCCTGTTGAGATTGATGAGGGATGGTTGCTCTTTACCCATGGGGTTGGCCCGATGCGCCGTTATTCGATTGGCGTCACCCTTCTCCACAAGCAGGACCCCAGCATCATCCTGGCGCGCACGGTCGAGCCTTTGTTACAACCGGAGCCAACCGAGCGTGAAGGCTATGTACCCAATGTCGTCTATTCCTGCGGCGCCATGCGCCACGGTGACCTCATCGCCCTGCCCTATGCCGTGTCGGACACCTATTCAAATTTCAGCACCGTGCAGATCAGCGCACTGTTGAGCTCAATGCACCCCGCCGGGCAGACGGGGTGACGATCAACAACAAGCCTCACCCCTTGACGGGCGTCAGACGCAACAGACGCCCCTCACTATCGTCTTCTATAACCCAAACCGCCCCATCAGGGGCAACCGCGACATCGCGGATGCGCGCTTCCATATCCCAACGATCCGCCTCTTCCGCTCCACCTTGACCGTCGAATGTCACCCTGACCAAAGCCATGGATGCAAGGCCACCAATCAGCGCCGAGCCGCTCCATTGCGGAAACATCTGGCCGTCATAGATCGCAAGGCCAGCCGGAGCGATCACCGGGTTCCAATAAACAGCCGGGGCAATAAATTCCGGCCTGGTCGAGTGGCGCGGTATCCGTGTGCCGCTGTAATTGTCGCCATTTGACACCAGCGGCCAGCCATAATTGCCATTGGCTTTTATCAGATTGAGCTCGTCGCCACCCCGCGGCCCCATTTCATGCAGCCACAGTTTTCCATCAAGCCCGAAGGCAAGGCCATAGGGATTGCGATGACCGGTCGTGAAGGTTTGGGCTTTCACGCCGCCTTGATCCGCATAGGGATTATCCGCAGGCGTCGAGCCATCCAGATTGAGCCGCAGAAGTTTGCCCCGCGCCTGGTCGGGGTCCTGCGCCGTATCCGGGCGCATACGGTCACCGACCGTCAGGTAAAGATGCGTGCCGTCTGGATCGAAAGCAATAATGCCGCCGGATTGCCCGCCACCGCCAGCTGGCGTCTGGCGCCAGATCACCTTCATGTCTTCCAGCGATGCGCTTGTAGCGGATGCGGCCAATTGCGCGCGCGACAGAACAAGCCTGCTGCCGGACGATCCTGGTTCCGAATAGGTAAAATAGACCTCACGATTCTTTTCAAAGCTCGGTGAAACGGCGATGTCGAGAAGACCGTTCTGACCTTCGGCGGCCACGGCAGGGACATTGGCAACCGGCGTTTTCCGTCCGTTTTGGAGGACGAGAAAGATCGGGCCCGGCTTTTCCGTCACCAGCATTCGACCATCCGGCAGAAAGGCAATCGCCCATGGGGTGTCGAAGCGTGCGACTTCTTTAGCAGTGAAGGGCTTGGCCGAGGAGACAGGATGATTACCAGCATTGATGCTTTGTGCGTGAGCCGAGGCGATCCATACAGCCCAGACGACCATCACAGATAGAAACTTCATGTCTCCTCCCAAGTACCAAGGTGCAGGCGCCAACGCATCCTCGCCTTGAAGGCATTGCAAATATCTCAATTGCATCAGAGGCTTGAGATATTTGCAAAAGGAATACGAAAGGCCGTCTTTAACGACGCCTTGTATAATGTAGGAGGTTGTGGTTGAGATTAAACCAGACGGATCCTAGTTTTCCGCAACGCAGCGGTTTTCAATGCCCCCTAAGCCCTGTACTTCAACGCGGACGACGTCACCGGGCTTCAGAAATGTCTGGGTCGCAATTCCGACATTTGATGGTGTGCCTGTAATAATCACGTCGCCAGGCTCCAAAGTCATGACCGTCGATAAATAGGCGATCTGGTCATAGATGTCGTAAATCATGTCGCCTGTCGATGAGCGCTGGCGCTCCTCTCCATTCAACGACAAGGTCAATGTGAGGTCATGCGGATCGGCTATTTCGTCATCCGTGGTGATCCAGGGGCCGATCGGGCCATGGGTATCGAATGATTTGCCCAATGTGTAGGTAGGCGAACGGAATTGCCAGTCGCGGGCGGTCACATCGTTTGCGACAAGATAGCCAGCGATCACGCTCCGGGCATCTTCACGGCTCACATGGCGGCAACGTTTACCGATCACGAAACCAAGTTCGGCCTCGTAATCCACCATCTTTGAAACGGCAGGCACGACGACATCACCGTAAGGTCCGTTTATGCAACTGACCTGTTTGTTGAACCACAATTGGCTTTCAGGGGTCTTGATACCCGCAGCCGCCGCTTCTTCGGCATGGGCCTGATAATTCATGCCGATGGCCAGGAATTTTTGTGGATCGGCGATCGGCGCTTCCAGCCGCACATCCGCAAGCAGATAAGACGGCTCTGTGACCGCTTCCAGCGCTGGCCGCAGTGTAGGATAGGCCTCCAACAGCAGGCGCATCGAATGGCCATACTCTGGAACAACAGCAGTCAGATCGACGATCCGCTGATTGTCGACCTTGCCCAGACGGGTGACACCGTCGATTGTGAATCTTGCCAATTTCATAAAAATATTCCCTGTCTAAGACGGCTCGACGGCGCGCATTGAATTGACTGAAATCGCAATGCCGGGGCCGGAAAAGGCAACCATCTGCACCTTCGTGACTTCAAGAATGTCGAGATCGGCCATTCCGTTGACGACATGAGCGCTGAGCGGCAATTGTTCAAATGTCGCCCGGTGCCAAGCCACGCTGCCTTTTGCCGTCCAGCGTTTGAAATCAAAGCCATCGAAATTGATATTGCTGACCCTGCCGCCAGTCTCGGGCGGTGCTGCTGCGGTGGTCACATAAGCAATATCAGCCCCCTCACGTCCGCCGGGACTGGTGCGTGGTACATATTTATAATACATCGACGGACCATTATCCGCTCCGGGAAGTGCTGGTTCATTGCCAGCCTCGACCAGGTCGGTCAGCGAGATATCGAAGAATTTAAAGCCCATCCAGGAGGCAGAACAAACGGCGGTGCCTTCTGCCTTGTCGTGCTCGATTTCCGGAATATCGGCAAACATCTTGGGAAAGCCAAGCTCATCGCGCCCGGTCATGATGGCATCGGGCGCGCCTTCCCAGAGGACGGGACAAAAGGTGCCTTCAAGCGTCTCGGTCTTGCCACGGTAGGTGACTGGAAAATCCACAACAACAATCCCGTAACCACGACCCGCAAGCCAATAGAGATTCTTGAACCAGGCGCAGGACACCGTCACCAGAGGCTCGCCGCGCAGTTCCATGCCCGGCGGAAGCAGTGCCTCGAGCTTTTCGGGCAATGTTCTGTAGGTAACGGCCATCCACTCGGCGTTCATCCGGCCTGTCTCCTCTGCCGCCCACATGCCACCGCCGGGCTTTTGGCGGGGTCCAGGGGCTGGTCCGAAGGACAGTGGCATTCGATACCGGAACGCAGGATTTAATGTAAAACTCATTTTCTAACCTCTCCCAGCCAGCCAGGACGCCGGCACGACCGTTAAATACCAAGTCTCGACGATGTTGACCACATCTAAAACCTGAGAAAACTTCGAATATCTCAAATCTATCAAAGCCTTGAGATATTCAAGAGTGGAATACGAACTACCATTTTCAGTGATACTTCGCATAAATCTCAGCCAGAAAGCGCCGAAACGGCCTTCTCTGAAAAAATCTAGATGGTCGGATCGAAAGCAATGCCCGGGCGCAGAAACGAAGGCGTGGGTGGCGTGCCCCACAGATTGAGCCAGCGTCCCGCCAGCCCCTCCGAAATGTCCCAGCTGCGCGGTTCATAGGTTGCATCATTGTCGATCCGATCGAGTTCGATGGAGTTCTCGACCAGGCATCCGTGCGGATCGGCATAATAGGTGAAGACATTGCCACCCGCACCGTGACGGCCCGGACCCCAGACCAAAGCGCGCTCTTTTCCGGCAAGATTGTCGGCAATCGTCTGAAGATCCTGAAGCGAATGCAAGTCGAAGGCATAGTGATGCAATCCGCTTTCGCCCGGCCCCATGGCAATCGTGTGATGGTAGCCGTCTTCGGCGCGATACCAGCGCAAGGCACCGTCTTCCGTCATGTCCGAAAGCTTCAGCCCGAGCACTTTGACGCAGAAATCACCATAGGCAGCGGTATCAGGTGCGAAAGAATTGATGTGCTCAATCCGGCGCGGGCGGGCACCCGGTGTGGAATAACTGTATTGACGGGGCTGGCTGCGGGCGATTGGCGTATGAACTTCGAAAATCGTCCCACCAGGCGCAACCAGGCGAACGGCGCGGTCATAATGTTTGCCCAGGGGCCGGTCCGACAATATCTCCAGCCCATCGGATTTTGCACGCTGATAGATCTCGTCTACCGCTTGCGCATTCACAGCCTCCAGCCCACAGGCAACCGCCTTTCCGTCACCCTTGATATAGGTAACTTCGTGGTGACGGTCATTGCTGGAGAGATAGACTGTTTCTCCATCGACTTCAGTGATCCTCAAGCCCACGACATCGCACAGATCCTGTGCGGCACCCAGAGGATCAGGCGAAGAGATCACCACGTGGCCCATTTGTCTGATAAGATAGGTCATTGCATTTCTCCTTACAGCACGGATTGGACCGCAGGACGGCTCTCAATCCGCGTGAGATAGGTCTGGATATTCGGCCAGGCGGAAAGATCGATGTCGCGCAGTTTCGCCCATCCGAGAATGACGAATGCGTAAGCGTCCGCGATCGAAAACGTCGTACCGGCGAGATAATCGCTTAGCCCCAGACGGCGATCAAGCACGCCGAAAACCCGCGGCAACAAAGCCGTTTTGGTGATTTCGGCAAAATCCGCTGGCGTATTCGGCCGCATCAGCGGGGTGAAGGTCTTGTGCAATTCGGTTGCCACGTAATTGGTCCATTCCAGCACGCGGTAGCGGGCAAGATCGCCGGGCGGTGGCAAAAGGCCGGTTTCCGGCGCCTGGTCAGCGAGATATTGCAGGATGACCGCACCTTCCGTCATCACTTCGCCATCATCAAGCACAAGGGCCGGAACCTGGCCCTTCGGGTTCACCTGAAGATAGCTCGTTCCATCCGGAAGCGTTTTCTCCCTGAGATTGACCGGAATGGACGAGGCGGCGATACCGGCCTCTTGCAGAACGATGCGAGATGCGGTGGAGCAGGTGCCGGGCGTATGGTAGAGTTGCATGCTGTAATCCTGATGAATGGTGATCGATGGTTGCCGGTATGCTGCCTGCGGTGACAGCATACCGCTGTGCCGTCAGGGCTGTTTTGGGGGCGCGATCTTGTTCACGCCGCTCCAATGCTCCGCCAGACGCTCGTCTCGAAGCCGATAGGCATCGAAAACGAAGTAGTCGTAGGTTTCGCCCGGCTTGTCGGGGTCTGGCTGCGGCAGATAGGCGGCAACCACGACCATATCGCCTTCCGCCACCATGAAAGCGGGAGGGATGCGCATCTCCGCCGGCTCCGGGACTGGTCCGTTTGGAAATACCGATTGCACAAACCGTTCCAAGCCTTCGCGACCGGTCGGAATATGGCGGCTGTGCTGCTTATAATCCTCAGTGACGAAATCCTTGACGGCTGCCGGGTTCTGGCCATCGAACACCCGGCGGTAAAACTCCCGGACCAGATGCTTGTGGCGTTCAAGTTTCGCATGGTCATGGCTCTTCGTGTCGTGCATGACGTCGATCTCCTCTTGATAAAGTGATTGTGAAAGTGTCGCCGGTTCAGATCGAACCAGGCTCAGGGCCCCTTGCGGGGGGAAAGACCGAGGCTGCCGCCCAGGTCGAAAGCCAATGCCGCGTAAATGACGACACCGTTCTTTTCTCTTCCGGTTGAGTAATCAGCCAGAATGGAATTGTTGGGATTGATAATATAGGCGGCACCGAAATCGAGAATCCCGTTGCCGAAGAATCCTGTACTCGCATGCACGTCGACCATGAACGTGTCCTGCGGCTGTTTCTGATTGACGCCCGAGAAGAACCGCCGGGCATTCTGTTCATACTGCGCGCGCTCTTCACTCAAGCGGATATAGTGAACGGAGGCCCCAACTGTCGCGAGCGGATTTTGCTTCCAGAACCCGGAATATTCGACACCGGCATAGGCCTCCCATGGATAGGCTTGTCCATCGCCGAACGTATGGAAAAGACCACCATAGACAGCCAGGTTTTCAGGAATCGGGCCAGCGGATGGCGCACTCCACACGACCTTGCGAACCTGCCCGTAGACGCCGCTCGTTCCGCCGTCATGATTAACAATCCTGGTATTAGCTCCATATGTCGGATTACCCCAACCGCTATTGTAAAGCGCATCCTCGTAAGACGTGGAACGGTGATAGGCACCGACCTCGTATTTCAGAGGATTGTCATTTTGAAAGAAGCTTTCATCATGACTGATATTGGCAATGGCTATATAACCTTTTGAATCACCGGTTCCCCAATCCCATCCATCGCCATTCTGCCAATTGTCCGAATTGTCCTCGATGGCTCCAAATCCCAGCGTGGTTGTTTGATCGAGTCGATAGGCCAGTCTCCCACCCCAGACAGACAGTGCTTCGCCTGGCATGTTGAGGGTGATTGCCGGCGTTGAGGGGACGCAGCCAATGCCACCACAAAACCCCTTTTTCATAAAATCGCGATTGAGACCCATCCGTCCTGCTTCAACGGTCAACCGGTCATTAAAAAGGTCGCCCTCAATGGTTAAACGGGTCAGATCCGTATCCGAATTGACGATAGGGACGGGGAAAAAGGCATTCGAAAGATCAAACAGGTAATTGTCAACATTGTGAGTCGGGGCGTTGATGGTCTCGATCAGATTGACCCGAAGATCAGGTGTCAGATTGCCGGTAACGCCTAAAATGAACATCCCGTAATTGGCCGAGGAGCCACCTGCTGCCCCAAAAGAGGGGGCATTCTGATAGAAATCGACAAAATCGAGTTGAAGATCGATACCATTGTCATGAAGAGTTCTCCCCACGCTGGCCAAGGGGCCGGAATAGACCGGACCGGGCATGGCACCCTCGCCAGGTGGTGTGTCGCTCGACGGCAGTGCCGTATCGGCTGCTGCGGCAGGCATCAAGGATGCAAGCAGCAAAGGCACTGCCAGCAGATTTAAAGTTCGCATTGTCACCCTCCCATTTTTATCATTTGTTATTCCGCTGCGATTGGACTGCCGGAGACCTCCTCTTTGTTGCCCCGGTTTTGCGGTGGTGATGCTGCAAGAATGGCAAAGAACGCGACCACGCACAGGGTGATGATCGTGATAAACACCCATTCATATGTACCGGTTTGATCGAAAACGGCCCCTGCCGACCCCGCGCCAATCGCCGCACAGAGCGTCGATACCGGCATCATCGAACCCAGAATGGCGGAAAACGATGCCTTGCCAAAATAATTGCCCAGAAGAGCCATCAGGCAGACCTGCGAGGCACCATAGCCAATGCCGGCAGGAAGCGCATAGAGCAGGATACCGGTAAAGCCTACGGGCTTGATGACCATGCAAAAGCCGAAAATAATCAACACCATGCTTGCGGCCGAGATCAGTGATGGTGAAATGCGATCCCCCAGGAAACCGGCGGTCATATTGCCAATGAAGGAGGCGACGATAATGACCGCGACGGCGTTAGCGGCTTCAGCAGGCGAGTAGCCGACATCACGCAGATGCACCACGCCATGAGCCATCAGGAAGATCCAGGCGACCCCTGCGATGCTCATATAGGTCAGAATAAGCCAGTAAGCCTTCGTTCCCAGTGCTTCGCGCAGCGTCCAATGAACCGAACTCTTGAACACCTTGCTGTTTTCGCGTGCGAAGGAAGGAGCAGGATTTCGGGAAATGTAATTTTCGACCCGCCGCTCATCGAGCGCTACATAGGCGGTTATCATCGCAATGAGCGCCGATCCGGCAATAAGCCACCAGGCTGTACGCCAATCGCCTGATATCGCCATCAGTCTTTCAAGCGCCGGTGGAGAAAAGAAACCGCCAATTTCGACTGCTGAAAATACGATGGAGACAGCCAAGGCCCGGCGTGCATGAAACCATCTCGTCACGATGGTCTGGGCTGGCAGCATGCCGGCAATGCAGACGCCGGAACCCGCCAATAGACCAAAAGCCACGGCATATTGCCAGCCATTATGCACGACAGTCGCCATGGCAGCCGACCCCAGGAACAGCACAAGGCATCCGAATGCAACTGTTGACCGATAACCGAATTTGCGGATCAGCACTGCAACGACAGGGGCCTGAAAACCCATCATCATCACGAAAAGGCCAAAGCCCATACCGAAAACCGCTCGATCCATATTGAGATCGGTGATCATTCGGGCGTTGACGACCGCGGTACCGATACTTGGCACCGCCACGACCAGCAGCACGATTGCCCATAGCGCGCCCAACACCTTGGCAGCCTGAAAACTGTATTCGAAACCTTTATTTGCCCGAAAATTGGCAGGGGCATGCGTCTTATTCGACTGCATAAAAAATCCTCCTCTTGTTGACCGTCGACGGGCCGCCTCCACAGCCCGCCTACAGCTCAAATCCGTCGCGGGCTAAGCAGCGCGATCAGGCAATCCACCTGCAAACATCGAGAATGGAGCAAGGCCCATCATCCGCCGACCGAAAATCTCGGCCGTTGGCTCCAGCCTGACCGCCCCATGCAGCATTGCCACCCGGATATCGCGCACGAACCGTTGGAATGGATTGCTCTCATGGGCGGTTGCCGAGCCGATATTGAGCTGCAGGATGCTGACGGCATTGTCCAAGGTGTGCGCGGCGTAGACGTTTTCCATCATCGTCGCCTGTTCCAGCTCCTCTGAGACCTCGCGCCCTTCCGTTGCGTGGCGATCCAGAAGATCAGCAGCGCAAAGAGCGGTGGTTTCCGCCATCTTGATCATCGCATAGGCCTTTGCAGCACAGACCTGCGTCGATGCCATTTCGGCCACCCGGGGATAAGGCAGATTGAAGGGTTGCTGCTTTCTCGCCATATCGATGTAGGATTCCAGCGCACCACGAGCCATCCCCAGCACAATCGCCATATGGGTGAGATTGGTCATGATCATCAGACCACGGCCATCGAATTTGCTGGCAAAGCCCTGGAACCGCTTGCGTGTCCCATCCATGCGAACGGGGAAATCGGCCATGTCCATAAAACGGTGATCGGGAACGAACTGCTCTTCGGTCACTGTCAGGCTGTTGGAGGACGTGGCCTTCATGCCCATAACATGCCAGTTGTCGATGATTTTGACCTGCTCGGCCTTCAAAACCGCCATAGCGCGGCCCATATGGCCCGGCGCAACCTCATAATCGACACCAACGGCAATCCATTTGGCATGTTTGCAGCCGCTGCCGAAATGCCAGGAACCGCTGACCATCCAGCCGCCCTCGACCCGGCGCGCCGAACCAACCTTGGTGGCAAAGATCGATGCGCCGGCGGCCAGTGGGCCAACCCAGTCACGCCCATCCGCAAAGATTTCATTCACAGCCTGATCAGGAAACGCCAGGATATTGCGAAGGCCGCCGGCGACAAATGCCATCCAGCCCGCCGCACCATCGCCTCTGCCAAATTCCGTGACGATTTCAACGACGTCGCGCGCTCCGAGAGCATGTCCGCCAAAATCCGTTGGCAATGTAAGCTTGAACGCACCAATATCGCTGAGGGCTTTCAAGCTTTCAGGCGCCAGAGCACCCAATTCCTCGCCTTCCTGGGCGTGTTTGCGCAAGAGTGGCACCAATGCCGCAGCCTTGGCACGGATCTCACGGCCAACCTCGGTGCTATAAGGAGAGATGGGGGGATTGGGCAGTACATAGTCAAACTGCTTTGCGTTCATTTCCATGGGATTTCCTCACTTTAAAACAGGAATTTTCGAGTGCGCACGACCATGGCGCTGGCGCAAGCACGCCATCCATACCATCGTGTACCGGATGTTTTTGAGCGAATGTCTCCAAGCGCGGCGACAGCCGGGTTCGGATCGATACACTAAAGTCTGTTGTTTTCGTTTGTCTTTTCAGGAAAATTTGGCTGCACTTTTCCTGAAGAAAATCTAGACGCCAAAATTAGGCGCCAAAACTAGATGAGAGCGCGCGGCTCGCAGATGTGAAAACGCCGATTAAACCATGCGACGGGCGTTGTGTCCCGCTCGACTGTCGATACATCGACAATTCGACCGATCAGCAATTGATGATCGCCTTCCGACTGGGCCCGCTCAAGGGCACAGTGAAAACACGTGTCGAATTCACTCAGAATCGGCACGCCGGAGGGTGATAATTTAAAATCGATATCGCTGAACTTGTCTGCACGGCTGGACGCAAAGCGCATAGCAATATCCTGCTGCGGCTCAGCAACGACATGGACCGCGAAATGCCCATGGTCCAGGATGGCGGACAGCGTTGTGGAACTTTGCGCCAAACCAAGCATGACGAGAGGGGGCGCGAATGACAAAGAGGTGAAACTGCTCACAGTTGCACCGACCATTTCACCGCCACAACCCTGGCTCGTCACAATGACAACACCAGATGGAAGTTGGCCAAACGCGATCTTCAGATTATCAATATCAGGAAAATTTGCTGCTGATCCCTCCTCCGGATCATGCAGCTTCGCCGAACTCGAAACCATCGAATATCTCCTCCATATTCCTTAGAAGTATCTTAGCACTAAGATAACTTTCGTCAATTGAAAATGTTTGGAGGGGTCGCGTTCTTATGGCGCATTGCGTGAAGCGCCCGAAAACATTAAGAAGTTTAGGACGTCAGAAAATGACGTGTGTTCGTCATGAGATAAAAGTGAAGCGCAATGCCACAAGCCGAAGGATTGTTTTCGGACCTCATCAGCCAATGGGAAAAGGACTTCCCGGGAGAAGACAGCAGTCCCATCGCGATTGCCATGAGGCTTCGGCATCTCTACCTCCTGGACCAGGCCTCCCTGGAAGAGGTGCTGGTGGCATTCGATATCGGCATTGGGGAAGTCGATGTTCTCACCCATCTTCGGCATCAGTCCCCACCCTACCGTTTGCGGCCAAGCGATCTTGCCGAGCTTTGCATGGTCACGACCGGGGCGATAACAGGCCGCATCACCAGATTGGAAGACAAAGGGTTCGTCGAGCGCGTCCCGTCTCTGTCAGATAAACGGACGGTCTATGTGCAAATGACCGAAAGCGGTGAAAAACTGTTGCGAGAGACCCGGGTTCAGGTGGCCAGGTCCTCGCATTTTCTGGACGGCATTCGCAGCCTTTCCGTGCCTGAACGCGCCCGCTTGGACCGGCTTCTTGCCAAATTGATCCAGGTTCTGTGACGCCCATCCTGTAACAATGGACATCAGCGCAGACGGAAATCCGATCAGGACGGCAGGATCCTGAAGTCGGCTCCTTCCGGCAAAAGTTGCCCCCCATCGACAACGATGGTCGTGCCGGTCACGTAGCTCGCGTCATCAGAGGCGAGGAACAGGAAGGCATTGGCAACATCCCGAGGGGACCCAAGACGCGCGAGCGGGATTGCATCCTCCATATTCTTGATGAAGGCGGCGCTTCGATGCAGTTGAATAGCCTCTGTCATGATGTTGCCCGGTTCGACGCCGTTGACATTGATGCCATAGGACGAGAACTCCAGCGCCGCCGAGCGAATGAACCCGTTGATACCAGCCTTGCTTGCCGCATAATGGCCATGGCCCGGACTGGTAACATGCGGGCCGGTGATCGACGATGTAAAGAGGATGCGCCCTGCCCCTTGCGTCTTCATCGGCGTAAGCGCTGCGCGCGCGGCATTGAAACAGCCACGCAGATTGACGGCCATCACCTGATCCCAATCATCCGGACTGGTATGTTCGATCAATTGCCAGGGATAGATGCCGGCATTCTGGACGATGATATCGATCCGCCCATGGCGTTCAACGGTGAACTCCACGGCGGCAACCGCGTCTTCCATCCTGGCGATATCGGTGCGGATAAAATCGATGCCGAGTTCGTCGGCTGCGGCCTTGCCTTCCTCCGCATTGAAATCGGCCAGCACGAGTTTCGCGCCCTCCTCTTTGAAGCGCACGGCAATCGCCTTGCCGATACCACGCGATGCACCAATCACCAGTGCGACCTTGTCTTTCAATCTGTCTGTCATGCGAGCCTCTGGCGGAGCCTTTGTTTGAACGTATCGAGAAGAACGGCTGCGAGCACCAGGAAACCATGAATGACCTGGGTGTAATTCGCCGGCAGCCCCATCAGGTTGATGGCTGTATTGATGGAAGAGAGCAGCAACACCCCGGCATAGACGCCCGGCAGAGCGCCGACGCCGCCCTTGAGGCTGACACCGCCAATCACCACCGCTGCAAAAGCATTGAACAGCAGACCGACACCGAGATTGGCCGTCGCACCCGATGTGCGAACGGCCAGCAGCCAGCCGGCAAGACCGGCAATAGCACCTGCCATGACGAAGGCGATGATCAGATTGCGGGTGACGCGAATGCCAGCCCGAAAGGTTGCCGTCTCATTGCCGCCGATCATCACCAGATGACGGCCAAACGGCGTCCTTGCCATCATCACCGAAAAGATCAGAAAGCAGGCGATAGCGATCCAGGCTGTCATGGGGATGCCGAGAAAGCGCTCGATGGCGAACCAGCGGATGGCTGGGGCGAGATCCTGGGCCGAACGTCCGCCGGAAACGGCCAGCACGATGCCGCGCACCCAGATGAAGGAGGCGAGTGTGATGATGAAAGCGCTCATCTTCAGTTTGACGACGAGAACGCCGTTAATAAGGCCGATCAATCCGCCGATGGCGCAGGCCACCAGCAGCGAGACAGGCACCATCAACCACTCGGGCGAAAGCTTGATGCCAAGGCCGATGCCTGCCGAGCAGAACAGAATGCCGACCGCCATGGCCGACAGTGCTGCGACCGACTCGACGGACAGATCCATATGGCCGGTGATGATCACCAGGGCGAGACCAATCGACATCACCCCCAATACGCTCGAAGCTTCGATGATATTGGTGAAGATACCGATCTGGAAATAGTTCGGGATCAGCGCCGAGAACATCGCCAGCACGAGGATGAGCATGAACCAGACGAGATTGTCGAGGACGAATTCAAGAGTTTTTCGTGTATGAGGCATCATGCGGCAAATCCGGATTGGAGAAGGGGAATCCGGGGCCATCAGGCCCCGGAATGAAGGCCGTTCACTCGACGGATTTGATCGCAGCTGTCGGCGGCTTCAGATTGCCCCAGAAGGATGGGTTATCGACATTCTCCTTGGTGATGGCCGAGCCAGGGATCTTGATGTTCGGTCCCCAGGTTTCCATGGTCACGACGCTCTTCAGCCCAAGCACGTCATAGTCTCCGGCCTTGATCGGCTTTTTGCCGACGACATTGTCCATGAACATCGCAATGGCCGCGGCCTGTGCATAAAGCGGTTGCTCGACTTCGACATTCAGCCAGCCCTTACGGATCAGGTCGAGGCCAACGGGCGCACCGTTGGAACTCATCAACATCACGTCGCCCGGCTTCTTGCCGGCAGCCTCAAGCGAGGCAACGGCAGCGACCGAGAGATGGGCGGCATGCAGGAAGATCAGATCGATGTCAGGATTGGCGAGCATTTGGTCGGAAACGATTGTTCCGGCGGCACTGGCTTCCCACTGCAAGGCGGGTACCGATATGATTTTGACGCCGGGGAAGGCCTTCAATTTCTCCTCGAAACCCTTCTGGATATCGAGTGTGTAGGGATCGCCGGGATCGCCGAGAACCTGAAGGATCTTACCCTTCACATCGCCATATTTGCCCTTGAGCAAGCTGATCGCGTGGTCACCGGCGATATGGCCAATCTCGACTGTCCCCGCAACCGAGGTGAAATCCGAGGGTGTCGATGTGATCTGCCGGTCGAATTCAACGACGGGAATGCCTGCTGCGCGCGCAGCCTCAATCGACGGCTTGAGCGCGTTGAAATCTACTGCGGCAAGGATGATGGCCGCAGGTTTCAGTGCAATCACGTCATTCATCTGCGATTGCTGGGCATCTGTCTTGTTGTCAGCGTTGAGTGTTTTCATCTCATAGCCGACCTGCCCCAGGAACATGCTCAGCGCGTTCACCGAGCCGGTCTGAAATTCATCCAGCAAGGTCGGAACGAGGTAATAAACCATCCCTTTCGTTTGGGCGGCAGCCGATGTCCACGCCGCAAGGTTGAGCATCAGAATGCCCAGCAAGACTGTTAATAGTCGTTTCATTGGTTTCTCTCCAGTTCACCGGACCCCTTTTCATTTTTATTGGCTCACCGGTCCGGCTCCGGCGAGGGTTTGCCCTGTGATCATTTCGATCACTGCATCCGGGCTTGTCTGGCTTCGCTCCACATCTCCGGCAACAACGCCGTGGCGGATAACGACAATGCGATCTGCGACCTGAAAGGCCTGCTGCATGATATGGGTGATGATGACGACACCGATGCCCTGGCTGGCGACATGACGGATCATGTCCAGCCCACGCCGGGTCTGTTCGACACCAAGTGCTGCAAAGGGTTCGTCGAGCAAGACCAGCTTGCCACCCCAATGCACGAAGCGGTTGAGCTCGATGGCCTGGCGTTGGCCGCCGGACAGATGTTCGACCTTGGTGCGCATGGAGGGAATACGGGTGCCGGCGCTGGCCAGCGCCTTGGCGGTAATGTCTTCCATGGCGCGTTCATCCAGAAAGGGAATGCCCGCCACCTTGCGGGTCAGCTCGCGGCCCATGAAGAAATTGCCGACCACATCGACATTGGTGCAGAGCGACAGATCCTGGTAGACGGTTTCGATACCGGCACCCTTGGCCTCGGCGGGCGTCTTTGCCTGAAAAGGCTCGCCTTCAAACAGCATGCGTCCCGAGGTCGGCTGCAAGCCGCCCGAAATGATTTTCACCAGTGTCGATTTTCCCGCACCATTATCCCCGAGCAGGGCCACGACTTCGCCCTTGCCGATGGAGAAACTGATGCCCTTCAAGGCTTCGATTGCGCCGAAATTCATGCGGATATCGTCGAGGACGAGGAGTTTTTCGGTCATACGGCAATCCCTTTCTCTGAGGTTTCAAACATCTGACCGAAGCGCGGCGACAGAACACCGAAGACCGCGAGGGCCGCAGCCCCTCGCAGCGCCGAGCGCTGACAGTCGCTGGCGACAACAACCCGTGGAACGGTGCGATTGGTGCGGGCGGAAATCGAGTTGGTGAGACCGTCGCTCAGCGTTGCCAGCCGTTCAATCAGGGACTGCGGCGCAAGTCCGCCCAGCACGATGGTTTCCGGGTCGAACAGGTTCTCGATCGTGCGGACAGCGCTGCGGAAAATCGGCGCAATCGCATCGACCCAATCGTCCTCAGACAAACCACTTCTTTTGAATGCATCGAGCGACAGATAGCGCTCTAGGCAGCCGCGATTGCCGCAATGACACAGTTCACCATCGGGAATGGCGGCGATATGGCCGATTTCACCGGCATTGCCCCAGGCTCCCCGCATGACGACGCCGTCATGCATCATGGCGCCACCCAGACCGACGCTGAAGAACAGATAGAAATAATCCGAGAACTGTTGTCCAAGACCATAAAGCTGCTCGCCCAAAGCAGCCGCTGCCATGTCGTTCTCCATGAAGGCTGGCAGACCCGTCGCATCGGCAAGCCGCTGACGGATATCGACATTCTTCCAGCCCGCCATGGTGGTCGGCCCAACGAAGCTCATGGAGTCCACATCGAACGGTCCAGGCAGCGCCAAACCGGCACCGAGCAACCGCCCTTGGCGTGGGCTTGTCTTCAGGTCTGCGACCATGTCGCCGATCAGGGCAAAAGCCTCGTCCGGCATGGCATTCGGCGCTGGGCGCTGCCGGCTTTCGACCACGTCACCACGAAGATTGACGAGTGCCGCCTCAATGCCGAGCGGTGTGAGGTGAATGCCGACAGCATGCCCGCCTTCCGGGTTGATGGTCAGTGCTGAAGGCGGAATGCCGCGCCCCTTCGGTTTTTCCCGTACCGAAAGCAGAAGCCCCTGATCCTCAAGTTCGCGCACAATGGTGGACACGGTCTGGACCGTCAGGCCAACCCGTTCGGCAACATCGCCGCGTGTTGTCGGCCCGTGCAGCCGGATCGATTCCAAAACGATCCGCCGATTAAACGGCCTTCCCGATTCTTGATTGGTGCCACGCAAAGCCATGTCGAAAGCCCCCTGGATGACAGAAGAGTGACACCGGTCTTTTATTTAGTCAAATGGTTTTCAAAAAAGAATTACGCTATTTCGATGGGTGAGAGGTGAGTTATTACGGGAGCGTCAAAAGGAGAAAGCTGGCTCATGGGTTATCGCTGCGCGCGTCGAGCGCATCGCGCAAGCCATCGCCAATGAAGTTGAAGCTGGTGACCGCAAGCGTGATGGCGACACCCGGTACGATGGCAAGCCAGGGCGCGCTTCCCAGATATTGCTGCGCGCTGTTGAGCATATTGCCCCAGCTGGGCAAGGGCGGCTGGATGCCATAGCCGAGGAAGCTGACATAGGCTTCGAGCAGGATGGCACGGGCCACCGTCAGCGTGGCGGCAACGATGATTGGGCCGACCGCATTGGGCAAAAGCTCGTGGATCATGATATGGGTGTTGCGCAGCCCCAGCATTCGGGCGGCCATAACGAAATCGCGCTCGCGCAGCGAACGCACCTCCGCTTCCACGATCCGGGCAACTTCCATCCAGCATGTCACCGCGATGATAACAGTGATCATCAAAGGGCTTGGCCTGATAAAGGCAGCAAGTGCCAGCAGCAGAAAGATCGACGGAAAGGACAGGAAGGCATCGACGAAGCGCATCAGCACCGTGCCAATCAATCCACCGCGATACCCCGCGACAACACCGACGACGGCACCGATCGCCGTGGACATCAGCATGGCGAAGAAGCCGATCAGCAGCGAAATACGCCCGGCATTGAACAGTCGCGCGGCGATGTCACGCCCCAGCGGATCAGTGCCGAAGATGTGGGCGCCGGTCAGGGGCGGCGCAAAGCGGGCGCGCAGATCGATAAACAACTCGTCATAGGGCAAAAGAGAGGGACCGACTGCGCAGGCAAAGATCAACAGCGTGATCATCACAAGGCCGACAAGGGCGAGTTTGTGACGAAAGAACCGGCGCGCGACGCGGCTCCGCCACCAGCGCGAAGGCCGCGCGGGCGGGACCGGAGACGGAATAGCAATGGACATGGGCTTCTCCTTCGGTTCGCGATAGGGTTTCGTCAACCGAGCCGAATGCGGGGATCGACGAATGCGACAAGAAGATCGGCGGCAAGGCTGCCGATCAGTGCGAAGACGGCTGTAAACATCAGCAGGCCCATCACAACCGGGTAGTCATGATAGCCGAGGCTGTCGAGAAACAGCCGCCCCATACCCGGCCAGGTAAACACCGTCTCGGTGACGAGCGCCCCGCCCAGCACGATGGGAAGCTGCATGCCGGCAAGCGTGATCATCGGCAGCAACGCATTGCCAACGACATGTTTCATCAGCACGCGGCGGGGGGAGACGCCCTTGGCCTTGGCAGTGCGCACAAAATCCTGGTTGATCACCTCCAGCGTGGCAGACCGCATATAGCGGCTCCACACGGCGATATCGACCAGCGCCAGAACAAGGCTCGGCATGACCAGATGGATTGCATAATCGGACAGGGAGCCATTGCCGATCGTATACATGTTGCCCGCGGGCAGCCATTTCAGCTTCAAGGCGAACACATAGATCGCTACGAGGCCAAACCAGAACGTCGGGATGGAGAGTGCCACCATTGCCCCGACAGTCGCCGCATAATCAAACATGGAATAGCGGCGGGTGGCGCCCTTGATGCCGATCCACACCCCGAGAATGACGGCAATGACTGTCGATGTTCCCATCAAAAGCAGGGTGGCGAAGAAATGGCTTGATATGATCGATAGGACCGGCTGCTGATCGCGGTAGGATTTCCCCCAGTCGCCTTGCAGCAACCGCCAGACCCAATCGAGATACTGGATGGGCAGAGGCCGGTCGAGACCCATCTGATGGGCGATCCGGTCCATCGCCTCACGCGTCATGCCCGGCGTCAGCGCATATTGCGACAGCGGGCCGCCGGGCGCGAGATTGAGAATGGCAAATCCGATGATCGAAACCAACAGCAGCAAAACGAGGCTCTGCATCAGCCGGTTAAAAAGATAGGAGAGCATAGGCAGGCTCCGCTTCATGGGTGAACGGGCTCAGGCATGCCGGACGCCGAGGCGTCCGGCGCACTACAGCGCCGTGCGCCCTATATGGCGCACAAAGGTTCGCTGTAGCTGCTTATATTCGTTGCATAATTCTCTCTTTAAACCGATTCCGGATAAAGAATTATGCAACATGTCGTCAGGCCCAGCGCCAGGTGGCGACGTTCCAGGTGTCGATACGCACATTCACGTTGGGCGTCACGTTCTCGACGCCCTGCTTGTGGCCGCGCACGGTCGCATACTGGAACATTGGCAGAAGCGGCAGTTCCTTGCGCATGATCTCCTGAATCTTCAGGTAAACGGCCTTGCGCTCTTCTGGAACGAACAATTCGCCGCCCTTGGTGAGCAAGTCGTCTACTTGCTGGTTGGAAAACTGCCAGGTGTTCTGGCCAGAACCGCCCTTGGCCGGGATGGCCGTAGACCGGAAAAAATTGGAGGTGTCAGGATCGGACCCCGTCAGGAAATCCAGGCCAACGATGACGGCATCAAACTTCGACAGCGTCCAGTAATCGCCCCACATCACCGCTGGCGGCAGGTTGGAAATGGTCATTTCCACGCCGATATCCTTAAAGGACTGTTGCAGGAATTGCTGGACCTGTTCGCGGATATGGTTGCCCGCCGTCGTTGAACAGGTGAAGGACAGTTTAACCCCGCCCTTGGCACGAATGCCGTCGCCACCGGCCACCCAGCCGGCATCATCCAGCAGCTTCTTGGCCTTGGCGATGTCATATTCATGCTTCGGCAGGTCCGGATTGAAGTAGAAGGACTGTTGCGGCACATAGCTTTCGGTGGGGGTCGGCAGGCCGTAATAGAGCGCTTCGATAATCGACTGCTTGTCGATGGCGGCATACAGCGCTTCGCGCACCGCCGCTTCCTTGAACTGCGGGCGCTCCATATTGAAGGTGAAGGATTCAACCGTCGAACCCGGCACGACATTGACCACCTTGCCATCAAGTCCCTTGGCTTCCTCGTAGTGATCGGGCGTGATCCATTGGAGGCCGACCACATCGATGTCACCCGTCTTGAACTGGGTGTACATGACATTCAGATCGGGAACGTATTTGTAAATCAGCTTTTCGACATAGGGGCCATCGCCAAAATAGTCCGGGTTGGCAGCCAGCAGGATATGATCTCCGGCGACCCGCTCAGCCCATTTGAACGGACCGGTGCCAACCGGCGCGGTGTTGAACGGCGCATTGTTCGGATCGGCGTTGGCCGACAGAAGATGTTTCGGCGTGATGAAGGTCGAGGCCAGAATGGATGGATAGGGCGCGAAGGGCTTGTCCATCCGCCAGGTGATTTCCGTGGGCGATACGACAGTCAGGTCACGGACGAATTCATGGCCGGTTTTACGCCAACTGCGGAAATTGGCATCGACCAGCAGTTCGAGCGTTGCCTTGACGTCTTCAGCAGTGAACGGCTTGCCGTCATGCCATGTCACGCCATCGCGCAGCTTGACCTTCCACTTCAGGCCATCGGCTGAGATGCCGCCGTTTTCGACGCTCGGCACTTCCACGGCCAGCCCCGGCACGAATTTTCCAGCAGCATCAACGCTGAACAGCGTATCGAATATGCTGAAATGAATGCCTTCATCCACTTCGATATGAGGCATATGCGGATTGAAAACCGTCGGCTCCTGCGAAAAGCCGACAGTCAGCTGTCCCTTGATCGATTTGGTCGCGGCACTGGCCGCGCGAATGCCTATCAACTCCGAGAGGGGCAGCCCCGAGATTGGCAGCCCCGAGAGAAGCACGCCGGACGCTCCAAGCGCCATGAGGCCAAGCGTCTGGCGACGCGTGGGATGCGGTATCGAATTGCGTTCCTTATCGGACATTGCATGTTCCCTTTTTTCTGGTGGTTATCGACCTTCATCCTGCTCGCTCTCTGCCGGAGCGATTTAATATGGCAAACCATTGAAAATGGTGCGCCGTATTGCATTTTCGAATATCTCAAGCCTCTGATGCATTTGAGATATTCGAAGTATGAAGGCGAGGATGCGTGAGCATCTTCGAAGCCTTCGCATAAGCCATGTCGCATTCAAAAGCCGCTGATCAGTTCGATTTTCGAGCCATCGCTGAAGCGGCTGAACCGGAAGTCCTTGCGATCGACGATCGGGTTGCGTCCCGTGACGATATCGGCCATCAGCCGACCGGCAGCCGGTCCGATGCCGAAACCATGGCCGGAAAAGCCGGTGGCGACGTGAAAGCCGGGAATGGCATCGATGGCATCGATAACCGGAATGGCATCGGGCGTCACATCGATCATGCCGGCCCAGCGCTGCGAAATCTCCGCCTTTTCGAAGATGGGGAAAGCCTTCTTGAGCTGGGCCAGCGCGCCGTCGGTCATCGCCTTAGACGGCACCGGGTCCAGTACGCGATTGTATTCGAACGGAGACGCCTCATCGAGCGACCAACGGCGCGGAATGCGCCACTCATCAAAGAATCGCCCCGTCAGCCGCAAGTCGAGAGAGCGCCATTCGTGGCGCAGTGCGGGCAGGAAATTGCGCGCATAACGGAAAGAAGCCGGTACGATATCAACGATGTTCTGAAAGCCGTTGGCAATCGTGTAGCCACCATCCGACCGCTTGCGAATGGCAAATCCATTCGACCAGATCGCCTCCTCCGGTCCGCCCTCCAGCGGTTTAGTGCGCAGCACGGAATTCATCACCTTCAACTGCGGAAGGTCGAGGCCGTTATTGCCGCAGAACAGGTTGGACCATGCACCGCCCGCCAGAACGACGGAGTGACAAGCGATCTCGCCGCGCTCCGTCACCACACCCGACACCTTGCCACCGGAAAGCTGAAGACCGCGCACCGCGCATTCGGTGAGGATGAAAGCGCCCCGGTCGCGGGCCGCCTCAGCAATGGCGGGTGCGGCCTTCTGTGGTTCGGCGCGGCAATCGCCCGCTGTGTAAAGCGCACCGGCAATGTTCATGTCGGAGCCTGGATATTTCTCCCGGAATTCCTTGGCACTCAGCATCCGACTTTCGATCTGGTAGCCGTCCAGATTGCTGTTCCAGCGCTCGTGTTCGGCAAATTCCTTCTCGGTGGCGCAGGTAAACACGATGCCCGAGCGCTTGAAGCCGGTTTCCCGGCCCGTGCGGCGGTTAAGATCGGCCCAGATGCGCAGCGACTCGGCCATCAGCGGCACTTCGCGCGGATCGCGCCTGGAAATCCGCACCCAACCCCAGTTACGACTGGACTGTTCGTGGCCGATGCCGCCTTTTTCGCAGAGCGCCACTCTCAATCCCTGATCGGCAAGTTCGAGCGCCGTGGATGTACCAATAATGCCGCCGCCGATAACAACGACATCCACGTAGCTCGGTAGTTCCGCATCCCCATGGACGGGAACGACATAGGGACCTGGCATGTCAGAAAAACTCCTTAAGCTGGCAGTTGTTGTTTCGGGTAAACCCGGTTCCACTTTTCCCTGACAAACTCTAGGGCAAGCCCTAAAGCCCCACGATGCGCCGATAGGTACGCCCAAGTACCGAGATCAGCATCTGATGTTCTTCGTCGGTAATATCGGGAAAGAAATCCCGCGATTGCTTCACGACGAGGGGACGAACACGTTTTGCCAGCGCAGCACCCTTGGGCGTAATGAACAGCCCCTGAGCACGGTTATCATCATCATCCGCCTCACGGCGCAGCAGTTCCTGCTCTTCCATCTGGTCGACCAGCCGCACCATGGCCGACCGGTCCTTGAGGATCAGTTGCGCGATGACAGAAGACCGGATGCCTGGATGGCTATCGACCAGCAACAGCGTGGTGATCTTGCCGGTCCCCTTGGCAACTTCGAGCTTACCAAGTTTCTGATCGAGATCGCGGGAAACCGCCATGTTGATCGTGCGGATGTAATAGCTGAGGACATTTTCCAGAACATCCAGTTCCACCGCCGCCATCTGGCCACCCCCTGCCCCACCGTCATCAACAAAAAACACTCCGCCGCAGAACTACTCAAGCGAAAGACACAATTAACCGATTTTCGGTTTACGCCCGAAAGCACAATTTTTTCAGTTTGTTGAGCGCCTGATATTGACGAAAGGACGTGGAACCATTCTATCGCCTACTCTTTTCTTGGCGGGATTGAACGCCCATTAATGGACATTTGCAACTATTTTTTTGAGATTGAAGATGCAAATTTACGCATCCCGCAATACCGCCCAAAATATAGCCGACCAGCAAGAAGACATGCCTATTCCTGCACGATTGGCAGGCAAGCGGACCTCGAGTGAAGACAAGACCCAAGGTCATTTTGAGCTGAGGCTGGGCCAGGCCAATATGGGCATTATGCCATCACGGCAGGCTCCCATTCGCTGCCGGGAATAGCCGAAACGAGTTGGCGGGTATAGTCATGGGTAGGATTGCGGAAAATCTGCGAGGGTGGTCCATATTCGACAATACGGCCCTTATACATCACCGCGATTTCATCGCAGATCTGACTGGCGACGCGCAGATCATGAGTGATAAAGGCCATGGCCAGTTTCATTTCCTGCTGGACTTCCGTCAGCAGTTGAAGGATCTGCGCCTGGATCGAAACATCGAGCGCCGAAACGGCTTCATCCGCAACGATCAGCATGGGATTGAACATCAATGCGCGGGCTATACCGATACGCTGCCGCTGGCCGCCTGAAAATTCATGCGGATACCGGTCATAGGCGCCTGCATCCAAGCCGACCCGCTCCAGAAGCCGCATTGCCCGTGTTCGCGCCTCGTGAATGGGCGTCGCCTGCGCCACCGGACCGACGGTCAAGATGCGGCCGATGGTCTGGCGCGGATTGAGGGAGGCGAAAGGGTCCTGAAAAATCATCTGGATATAGGGCCGCATCGGGCGGAAGGCCTCTTCCGACAGGGGTGCAATATCGCTGCCACCGAAGAGGATTTCGCCGGAATCGCTGTTCATCAGCTTGACGAGAAGACGCCCAAGCGATGATTTCCCCGATCCGGATTCCCCGACAATACCCAGCGTCCGGCCTTTGGCGATCGTAAACGAGACATCATCGACCGCCTTGATCACGCGTCCTTTCGACAGGAAGCCTGAACCTGTGCCATAGGTCTTGCAGAGATTGCGGGCCTCCAGAACAACAGGCGTATCTCCCTCATTGTCGCGGTCGGTGGCGCGCATCCGTGGCACGGCGGCTATCAGCCTTTGCGTATAGGGATGATCAGGGTTTTTCAGCACCACGGATGCCGGCCCTTGTTCGACGACATGCCCCTTTTCCATGACAATCACACGGTCGGCAATCTCGGCCACCACCCCGAAATCATGGGTGATGAACATCACACTCATCTGCTTGCGGCGTTGGATAGACGCGATCAGTTCAAGGATCTGCGCCTGTGTGGTCACGTCGAGGGCGGTGGTCGGCTCATCAGCGATCAATACTTTCGGTTCAAGCGCCAACGCCATGGCAATCATCACGCGCTGTCGTTGACCGCCGGACAATCGGAAGGGATATTGATGCTGCATCAGTTCCGGGTCCGGCAGCCCCACTTCGGTAATCAGCTCGAGAACGCGGACCCGGCGCTCCTGCTGCGTGCCAATGCCGTGAGCTTCCATGACCTCGGCGATCTGATCGCCCACGGTCATCAGGGGATTGAGTGCCGACAAAGGGTCTTGGAAAATCATCGAAACGACACGGCCACGCAACGCGCGCAAGGTGGCGTCATCTGCCCCCACCAGCTCCTGGCCCTCCAGCATAATGCTGCCGGATACAATGTGGAGAGACTGTGCGAGAAGTCCCATCGTGGCATTGGCCGTCACGGATTTACCCGAGCCGGACTCGCCGATAATGCAGAGAATTTCTCCAGCCTTCAGGTCGAAGGACATATCTTCCACCGCATATCGGCGGTCCATGCCCGGAGGCAAGCCGACAGTCAATCTTCGTACGGACAGCAGCTTTCCTGCCTTGCTAGCATCGTCTTGAACAGAATTCGGCATGAGTTTCCCCTTATTGTTCCACTTGACGCTCTTTTGAAAACAGCGATGCAAGAAAGGTGCCGTAACGCCGCAAGGGTCGCCAATCCGTTACAAAAGGCTATGCGCCAAGACCCAATGGCCAGGCGAAACCGCCTCATAGGGATCGCCGTCGCCATGAGTAGGCAGCGCGACTGGCACATGTCGCTCACCGCTGCGGCGGCGGCCAAGGCGCGGAACGGCTTCCAATAAGCTCTTCGTATAAGGATGCCGGGCATGTTCAACGATCGCTTCGACCGGGCCATATTCCACGATACGACCATGATGCATCACGGCGACCCGGTCGCAGAGATGCGCGACGACGGCCATGTCATGGGAGATAAACAGGTAGGATAGAAAATTCTCTTTCTGCAAATCAGCCAGCAGATCGAGAATCTGGGCCTGAATACTGACATCGAGGGCAGAAACGGGTTCATCGGCAATCACCACCTGCGGCCCTGGCGCAAGCGCACGGGCAATGGCGATACGTTGACGCTGGCCACCGGAAAACTCATGCGGATAGCGATCCGCATAGTCCCGCTTGAGCCCGACTTTCTCCAGAAGATCCGCAACGCTCTCGCCGATCTCTTTCCAATTGGCGACACCGGTGGCGTAGATCCCCTCCCCGATCTGGCGACCGATCTTCAGTCTGGGATTGAGGGAGGAATACGGGTCCTGGAAGATCATCTGACAATGGCGAAACGCCTCACGGCGCAAGGGCGCTGAAAGACCGGCAATATCGGTCCCGCCGATGCGGATCGTGCCTTTATCAGCGGTTTCAAGCCCCACGGCGATACGGCCCAGCGTCGATTTACCGGAGCCGCTTTCGCCGATCACCCCGAGCGTTTCGCCGCGCCCGAGACTGAGAGACACACCGTTGAGCGCCCTCACCTCTCGCCCGTTCGCGGAAAATACCTTGCGGATATTCTCAAGGGCCAGGATTGGTTCTGTCGTCATCTGGCATTGGCCTTTGTCTTGTCGCGGCGCTGCCGCATCGCCCGTTCAACGGTCAGATGCGAGGCCAGTAACGCTTTGGTATAGTCATGCTGCGGCGCAGACAGAATTTGCGCGACCGGGCCGGCTTCAACGATGCGCCCGCCGCGCATGACCGCGACACGATCCGCCGTTTCGGCAACCACACCAATGTCATGGGTGATCAGCAGAATGCCTGACCCATGGCGCAGTTTGAGATCAACAAGCAGATCCAGCACCTGCGCCTGGACTGTCACGTCAAGCGCCGTGGTCGGCTCATCGGCAATCAGCACGCCGGGTTTCAGGGTCAGGGCAGCGGCAATCATCACACGCTGGCGCATGCCGCCGGACAGTTGATGCGGATACTGACCGAGAATGCGCCGGGGTTCGGGAATACGGACATCCTCAAGCGCGGCAATGGCGTGCTCCAGTGCCAGACGACGCGCAATGCCCTTATGACGGATCAAGCCTTCGCTCATCTGGCGGCCTATGGTCAGGACCGGATTGAGCGACGTCATCGGCTCCTGGAAGATCATGCCGATTTTGGCACCACGCACATCTTCCATGTCCCGGCGCTGAAGCCCGGCAATATTCTGCCCATCGATCTCGATCGTGCCTGACATTATCGCCGCCTCGGGCAGAAGACGCATGATCGATAGCGACGTCATGCTCTTGCCGCTGCCGGATTCGCCGACAAGTGCGAGGATCTCTCCCCGGGCAAGGTCGAACCCGACACCATCGACAGCGGCGAACGGCCCTTGCCTGGTGGGGAAGGCAACCGTCAGATCGCGGACTCGCAGATAAGGTTGCGTCATGGCCTTGCCTTTCGGCGGGGGTCGATGAGGTCCCTGAGACTGTCACCGATCAAATTGAAGGAAAGAACGGTGAGGCAGATCGCCAATCCCGGAAAGATCAGGATCCACGGGGCTTTGGTGATATAATTGCGCCCCGAGGCAAGGATGGCTCCCCATTCCGGCGATGGCGGCTGGACCCCAAGCCCCAGAAACGAAAGCCCGGCGGCGGACAGGATGGCGGACGAAAATCCGAGTGTTGCCATAACGATCAGGCTTTGCACAATATTCGGCATGACATGAACGCGGACCAGCCGCGCGGACCGGGTGCCTGCAAGTCTGGCGGCATCAATATAGGGTTTTGCCCGCTCGGCAGCCGCAAGGCCATAGGCCACCCGCGCGTAAAACGGAACGAGGCTGATGGCAATTGCCAGCGTTGCGTTCTCTATTCCCGGACCGAGGAAAGCGACCAGCGCAAGGGCGATCAACGTATCGGGAAACGAATAGAGCACATCGATAAGCCGCAGAAGCAAGGCTTCGACAAGCCGCCCACCGAAAGCGGCGATCAGACCAATGAGACCGCCAATCACCAGACCGCTGACGACAGCGCTGAGGCCGATGCCAAGCGACAACCGTCCGCCGAGCAGCACGCGGCTGAAAAGGTCGCGGCCAAATTCGTCGGTTCCGAAAAGATGCGCTGCCGATGGAGCCGACAACCGGGGGCCAGCCGCCATCCGCATCGGATCAAACGGAGCAATATAGGATGACAGCAGAGAGAGCAGCACGATGATAAGTGCAAGCGCCAGCCCTATCGTCACACTGACAGGCAATCTGCGAGAGAACATGCTGCGTTTTGCGATGCTGGTCATCTTTGCCTCATGCGGGGATCAAGAAAGCCGTAGAGAATGTCGATCAGCATCGAAACAATGACAACCGAACTGGCGAAGACAACAATGAAGCCCTGGATCATCGGATAGTCACGCTCCAGCATGGCCTGGACGGCCAGGCGGCCGATGCCATTCCACGAAAACACGTTCTCGATGATCACCTGACCGCCGAGGAGGTAGGCAAAGACCAGCCCGACCACCGTGACGATACTGATCAGCGCCGGCTTCAGGGCATGAACCAAAAGCACCTGATACTCACGAAGCCCGCGCGCGCGGGCCGTGCGGATATAGTCCTCGGCCAGGACCTCGACGAGGGCGGAGCGCGTCATGCGCGCCACCAGGGCGCAGTAGGTCAGACCCAGTGTCAGGGCTGGTAGGATAATGTTGCGCAAACCCGAGCCTGCGACTGGCAACCAGCCGAGCTTGAGCGAAAACACCTGGATCATGATCAGTCCCAGCCAGAAACCGGGGATGGAGACACCCAGCACCGCAATCACCATGACCGCCGTATCGGTTAGTTTGCCGCGATGGATTGCCGCCAGAAAGCCGAGCGGTATGCCGATGGCAAGCGCAACGCCGAGCCCTGAAACCGCCAGAGCAAAGGTGTTTGGCAGCCGCTGGAGAAGCAACCTTGCGACAGGTTCGTTGCCGCGGATCGTCATGCCGAGATCACCCTGGAAAACGTGCCAGGTATAGAGCCCCACCTGCTGCCAGACTGGCAGGTCGAGCCCCAGCTTGGCCCGCATTTGCGCCATCGCTTCCGGACTTGCGGTCACGGATTGCGCCATCATCGCAGTGACCGGATCGCCAGGGACGATATGGATGAGTATGCCCGACAGGATAATGACAGACACAACCGTCGCCAAGGCAATGAGCAGCCGTTTGAAAATGAGAACAAGCATTGGAACCCGTTTGTATCGGAAGGCTGCCCCGGCCTACAGCGCCGTGCGCCCTATATGGCGCACAAAAGTTCGCTGTAGCACTTAATATCTGCTGCATAATTTTCTCTTTAAACCGATTCCGGTTTAAAGAATTATGCAGTAGCCGGAGCAGCTGTTCCTTATTATGGCTTGACGCTCACGTCGTTGAAAAGCAGCGAGACCATGAAGCCCATCTTGAAGCCATCGACTTTCGAGGTCGATGCCATCAGCCAGCCCCAACCAGGCGACAGCAGCGGGATCGCATAGGCATTCTGCATCAGATATTTTTCAATATCATGGATCTTGGCGGCCCGTGCATCACCTGAAAGCTTGCGCTGCTCGTCCAACATGCCATCGAGGTCGGCATTGATGCCCATATTGACAAAGCCGGGACGTTTCCAAAGGAAAGTGAGGTAGTCCGGATCGACGCCCGACATGCCCATGGTCCAGACGGCAGGTTCGCCATCGGTGCGTTCGTTGACGCCCTTCATATAGTCGAAATAGGCGGCCACTTCGCGGGTCTCGATCTCGGCCTGAACGCCGATGGCCGCCAGATCCTGCTGCATGATCTGGTGCATCTGGTCCCAGCCCGGCAGCTTGTGAACGAGAAGCTTCACCTTCAGCGGTTTTTCCGGCGTATAGCCCGCCTTGGCCATCAAAGCCTTGGCGGCTTCGGGGTCATATTTGACGCCCCAGGTGGCGCAAAGCGCCTCATCCGTCGAGAACAGGTTCGGTGCCACAGGGCAATTGGCGGTGTTGACGAGGCCTTCAAAGGCAATCGACGCATAGGCGTCGCGGTTCATTGCCATGCCGATCGCCTTGCGGATATCCGGATTGTCGAGCGGCTTGATCTTCCAGGTGAAGGCGGCCAGCATTTGCTGGCCGGACAGCTCGGCTGCGTAGACCTTGAAATTGCTGTCGGCCTTCAGGTCGGCGGCTTCTTCCAGAGACGGCTCGACCATATCGACCTCGCCAGAGCGCAGAGCGGCCATTCTGGCCACCGCTTCCGGGATGACTTTGAAGGTCAGCTTGTCGATATGCGGCTTGCCGGGGTTTTCGATGAGAGGGTTGGCGTTCTGGTAATCGGCATTTGCCTCCAGCTGGATGCTGTCATTGCGGGTCCAGTTGACGAATTTGAACGGGCCGGTGCCAATCGGCTTGAATTCCTTGGCCGACGCCGAGGACGGGCAGATAAAACCCGCCTGGATGCTGGTGAGGAAGGAGGTGAAGGGACCATAGGGTTCGGACAGAGTGACCTTCAGCACCTTGCCCTCGACGCTGCTTTTGGTGATCGGACCCCATGCCGACAGGTTCGGATTGACGGTGGCGGGATCGAGCGCACGGTCGAGGCTCGCCTTGGCCGCAGCGGCATCAAACGTGCTGCCATCGTGGCACTTGATGCCGTCGCGGATGGTAAAATCGTAGGATTTGCCGTCCGGCGCCATCGTCCAGGCACTGGCCAGGCCGGGATGGACGGAACCGTCCTTGGCCATCGTCAGCAATGTATCGAAGATCAGGTTGGTAATCTGCAAGGACTGTGTCGTGCTTGCCTTTTGCGGATCGAGGCCATCGGCATCGACAGAGCGCGCAACAGTCAGCTCGGCAGCGCTGGCTGAAAACCCGGTGAGAGCTGCGGTAAGTACGACCACGGCAGCGCAGCTGCGGGCAAGCGGGGATTTGTCTGGTTTGTGGTTCATGCGTCGTTCCCTTTGTTTTGTATTTTTATGCGTTTCAGTTTCAAGCGACCGAAATCTGCGGTCGCTGATTGCTCCATGGACGAGCCGCCTCCAACTGCGCAGCAAGTCTGAACAACAGACCTTCGCCAGTCGGTGCAGCCGCAAACTGAACACCAATCGGCAGGCCTTCGTCGTTCCAGACGAGCGGCACCGACATGGCCGGTGATCCATTGACGTTGAAGATATGCGTATAAGGCATCCACGACAGATAAAACGCATAGTGTCCGCGCATCGAGGTCGATGCGGGGAAAGCCTCATGCGGAAGCGGTGGCTGGGCAAGCGTTGGCGACAGGAAGAGATCGAAGGTTTCGAATGTCGAGGAAACGGCTGAGGCCACCTCATGCAGGCGCGTCGAGGCGATATTGACATCGACCGCGCTGATGCAGTTTCCAGCCTCAATCATGTCCCACAGCATCTGCGGAAAATCGTCTTGTGTCAGTTTGCGCCCCAGAACGCTCTCTTCAAGGCGCATGTCGGTTGCGTATTCGGCGAGAATATATGTCTCGAAAGCATCCCAGCCATCATCCGGCAAGTCGATATCGAAAGCCTCGCAATGATGACCCAGGCTTTCAAGCAGCTTGACGGTCTCGGCGACCGCAGCCCTGCAATCAGCATGGGTTTCTGCGCCGTAGGGCGCCCTGGTCGAAACGGCAATTCTCAGCTTGCCGGGATCGCGTCCCACCTCGGCTGCGAATTGCCCGCCTGCGGGACTGTTGAAGAATTGCCCTCTATACGGTCCGGCGGTCGCATCGAGAAGGGCGGCGCTGTCGCGGACGGAGCGGGTCAGCGCATGTTCCACCAGCATGCCCTGCCAGGTGCTTCCCGCTGGCGCAACCGGATTTCGGCCCCGGCTCGGCTTCATGCCGAAACATCCACAGACGGACGATGGCACACGGATCGAACCGCCGCCGTCATTGCCGTGCCCCATCGGCACGATGCCCGCGGCAACTGCCGCTGCGGTGCCACCGCTGGACGTCCCCGCCGTGCGACCCGGATTCCATGGATTATTGGTGACGCCATGCGCCCGCGAACGGGTCGTCCAGTCCATGGCGAGCTCCGGCACAGCCGTCTTGGCAAAAGTGACAAGCCCCGCCTTTTTGTAGCGACGCACCAATTCGCTGTCTTGCTGCGGTGTGACAGAAGCGCGAGGTGGCCATCCGGCCCCCGTTGGCTGTCCGGCGTAATGCGCGGTCAGGTCCTTCAGAACGAAAGGGACGCCTTTGAACGGGCCATCCTTCAGCTCTTCCTTTATGAAGCGGCGGGCTTCGTCTTCGAATGTCGCAACGATGGCATTCAATGCGGGATTGATCGCCGCCACGCCGGCAAGCGCGGTTTCCAGCAGTTCGGTTGGCTGAACCTCACCTTTGGCAACAAGCTCTGCCAATCCAGTTGCATCATAGGTTCGATATTCGCTTAACTGCAATTTTCCGGTCTCCAATGGCGAAGTTGCCTAAAAATACGGCCAGCACTTATTTTTGGCATGATCCCGAAGGGTGAGATGCTAAAATTTTCCAATCTCACCCTAAAGAGTGATAGGCTCGGCGAACTCTACGATTTTCAGGGGGGGACCTGTGCAACGTACGCGCCTTTTAAACAGACGATCTGTGCCGCCCAGCGCCTCGACAGGGCTGATCGACCGTCCGCGCCTGACGCGACTGTCGCAGCTTCTCACCAAACACCGGCTGGCGTTCGTCCATGCCCCGGCTGGCTCCGGCAAGACCACGCTTCTGGCCCAATGGCATAGGGGCCTGTCGGATGCCGGGTTTTCGACCGTCTGGTATTCGGCAAGCGAAGACGACAAGGACCCGTTCAGTTTCGCCGAGGGCCTGCTCCAGGCACTTCAGCAATCGCTCAGTGATCATCGCGACCCTCTGCCCTCCCTTGATCGCGCCGACGCGCTACAACGCTTAACGGCTCTACTCACGGATCAATCCATCCGCCAGCCGCTGGCCTTGTTTATCGACGATTACCATTTGGCCGAAGGCGGCGATGGCGGCGAGGCGATCAATACGATCCTCGCCAGCCGCTTGCCGAGCCTGACCGTCGTGCTCGCCAGCCGCAACCGGCCTGCCATACCCGTTGGCAGATACCGGGCCAATGGCGAGATGATCGACATTGCCGTGGAAGACCTGCATTTCAGTGAGGAGGAGACCGAGGCGTTTTTCCGCACCGCCTCCAATGTCGCCTTGACGGCAGACGAAAGCCGACAGATGCATGATCATACCGAGGGTTGGGCGGTCGGCCTGCGGCTGGCAGCCCTGGTCACAGGGCGAGCGACGGGCAATTTCGTCGCCGCTGCGCCATCTGGAAGCCATCGTGCATTTGCCGACTATTTCCTGGAGGAAGTGATTGCCGGACTGCCTGCCGAGATTTGCGACTTCCTCGCCAAAACCTCCCTCTTGGAAACGTTGAATGCCGACCTTTGCAACGCCGTGACCGGTCGGCGTGACGGGGACCGGATGCTGGCCTTCCTGGAGCAAAGCCAATTGTTTGTCGTTGAGCTTCCGGGAACCCAGCGGTGGTACAAGTATCATCATCTGTTCCAGGAGTTTCTGCAAACCCGCCTTTATGGCGATGACCGGCCTGCTGTCGAAGACATTCACGCCCGCGCCGCGCAATGGTTCATCGACAATGGGTCGCCCGTCGATGCCGTCCGTCATGCCTTTCTGGCGCGCCAGTCCAAATGGGCGGCGGAATTAATCGAAACCTACTGCCTGTACGACTATCTCAGCCATGGCCGTTTCGACACCTATTCCCGCTGGATGCAGCAGCTGCCCCGAGAGGCCCGCGAGGAAAGGCCGCTGCTGCTTTTCCTGCACGTGTGGCGATCCATCAACATGCGCCGCTTCTTGCAAGCCGAGCAAACCCTTCAGACAATAGAGGCTGCAGCCAGCGACCCGAATAGCCCTGTATCCCTCATCGCCGCACGAACGGGTCTCGATCTCAGCGGACGGCTCCATCTCATGCGGGCGCTTATCGGTGCCTATGGCGGTGATTTCACAGTCGGAAGCTTTCACCTCTCCCAACTGGCCGGAAAAGAGCTTGACCGGCTGGCTTTTGGACAGGTCGATCTCGATTCCATTCACAGCTATTTCGCCTTCAATCTGGGCAAGCTGGACCTGGCGGAACGGCTGACATGGCGGGCAAACGGCGTCTATGATGATATGGCCTGCCATTGGGGCGGAATTCATTCCCGCTGCATAGCCGCCATGTCCTATCTCGCCCGTGCGCTGTTTCAGGAAGCCCGGCATGTGACTGTCGAAGCGCTGGCGATTGCCGAACAGCATTTCGGCGAACACTCCTATATGGTCGCGCTGCCCTCAGCGCTTTTGGGACTGATTGCCTATGACGACAACGACCTTGAAAAGGCCGAGCGCCTGTGGCGACGGGCTATCCCGGCGGAAAAGGCAACGGATGTGTCCGGGCTTTGCGAACGCATCCTGATTGCCACAACCGGTCTCGTGCGGCTTCTCGATATAACCGGCCGGGTTGAGGAAGCAACGGCGCTTCTCGTTCGCGCCAGCAGGAGAGCCTACGAGGCGGAAGATTTTCGCCTGGAATTCCAGCTTGGTATCGAGCGGGCCGACCGGGCCTTTCGTCTCAACAGCCCCGCAGAGGGCCGCCGCGAATGGGAACGGCTGTCCCTGCAATTGCCCGAGGCGCGCAACCGGTTTCCCTCTTCGGCCTGGCAGATATGGGACCCATTTCGCATCGTTGAGGCCAGAATCCTGGTCAATGCCGGACAGATCGATGCGGCGGCGGAAAAGCTTCGAGCGCTTGCCACAGGGGCACGGCAGGAAGGCCGCGTTCTGATGGCGCGACAGGCAGAGGCGCTCGCCACGGCCATCTCACCCGGCCATGAGACCGAGGGGACGCAGCCTGCGGATCTTGAGGATGACACCATGGCGACGCGGCGCATCTTACGTGATTTCGTTTCACCCGTTGCCGCATCGCCGAACCCCGGTGGAGGGCAAAAGCAGGAGGCCCGGCTCAGCCTGCGTGGCTCCCTCACCGAGTTGACACAGCGGGAGGACGACGTCCTGCAATTGATGCGGTGGGGGCTTTCCAACAGCGAAATCGCCACCAGGCTCGATATCAATTTAAATACCGTGAAATCGCACGCCAAGAACATTTTCGCCAAGCTCGGTGTAAAAAGCCGAACCCAAGCTGTTCTGAAAACCCTCGAATAGCCGTCGAGAGTGTTCTGAGGTGTGCTTGGGTCCCATGCAAGCAAAGGATGAACCACGCAAAGGCAACGTCTTGGGAACCGAAACTTCCCAATTACCAAGTCAGCAACTGGCATAGAAAATGCTTTTCATCAAGTTACTCACCGTCAAAGGAGTACGTGCATGTCAGAGCAAGCCTATGCAAATCTCGATATCCGCATGATGCGCACCCTGCGCTTGCTGCTGACGGAATGCAGCGTATCGCGTACAGCCGATCTACTGGGCCAGGCGCAGCCGACCGTCAGTCTGACCCTGAAGCGACTGCGCGATATTTTTCAGGACCCGCTGCTGGTGCGTTCCGGCAGTGCGCTGGTGCCGACCGAGCGCGGGATGGCACTGCGCTCGGCCATGAATGACATTCTCGGTCGGATCGATACCCACCTGATTTCTCCGACCGCTTTCGATCCCGCAGTATCCGTTCGTCATTTTCGCGTGGTTGCCAGCAATTGTCTCGGCACCGTCTTCATGCCGCAATTAATCGGCGCGATCACCGACATGGCCCCCGGCATTTCCATCGACGCCTCCCCGATGCCATCGCAAGACGATCTTCTGTCGGGATTGTCGGAGGGCCGGATCGACGCGGTGATCGGCAATTGGCCCCACCCGCCGGAGCACCTGCGCATCGCGCCGATGTTGAAGACGGATATCGTCTGCATGGTCAGATCCACGCATCGTTTTGCCCGACGCGACCGGGATCGCATTCGGCTTGATGAATATCTCGAGGAAAGCCATCTGTCGCCGACGTCAGAACGCGATGCGCAATTCAGCCCCATTGATGGACGGTTGCTCGATCTCGGCGTGAAACGGCATATCCGCGCCACGGTGCCGGAATATTCCATCGCGCCTTACGTGCTGGCGCGCTCCGACCTCGTCTTCACCACCGGACGGCATTTTGCCGAACAGGTGGCGCAAACCTTCCCCTTTGCGGTGCTGGACGCTCCGGTGGAATTGGGGCAGATGCATTTCTATACGCTCTGGCACGACCGCAAACATCATGCCCCCGACCAGGCATGGCTGCGCCGGATGATCAAGAATGCCTGTGCAGAGATACAAGCGCTCGACCGCGTCAGCCCCTTGCCTCTCCCGCCGGTGCGCCACATGCACTCCAGTCGGCAGCCCAGCTGGCAACCAGGCTGACGCCAGCCCCATCGCATCCAAACGCAATAGACACTATTGCCTTTGCCTTATGGCCGTTTGGATCGAAAGTCCGCACACTGTCCTCATTGCAACAAGAACCGGATGGGGCTCCATGAAACGGACAGGTATCACACGGCGTGACGTGCTGGCGGGAATGGCGGCGGGTGCTGCCGCAGGGGTGGTTTCAAACGCGGGCATCGCACGCGCCGCAGTCTCCGACATGGTCTGGGCAACCTGGGACTCCAATGGCCATCCCGAATATGTCGCCGGCTTCGAAAAGGAAACCGGCGTCAAGGTCAAGCTTTCCTATCTCTCCAGTGAAGACGCGCAGTTTGCCGCGTTGAAAACCGGGGCCGCCGCCGATTGGGACATGATCAATCCGTCGCTGAACGGCAGTTGGCGCTATATCAAGGCCGGTCTGCTGAAGGAGCTGGACCTGTCGAAAATTCCCAATGCCAGTCTGATGTATGATGTCTTCAAATCCACGCCGAAGGTGATGGACGATGCCGGCAAGACTTTTGCCATTCCCTATCTCTGGGGCCTGAACCCGATCGTCTACCGCAAGGACAAGTTCGACAAGGAGCCTGATTATACCACGCTCTTCGATGCGAAATATTCCGGCCAGCTCGCCATGCGCGATTACGCCCTGGAATCCATCGCCATCGCCGGGTTGGTTGCCGGTGTGCCGCGCGACAAAGTGTTCGTGATGGAGGCCAAGGAACTGGCCGAGGCGAAGAAACTGCTGATCACCCAGAAGCCGCTGTTGCGCACCTACTGGCAGACCATCGGCGACCTGACCAATCTCTTTGCCACCGGTGAAGTGTCCTGCGCCTTCTCCTGGCGTGTACCTTATGACGAGCTGCAGGCCAAACTGCCGATGGGCATGGCCAAGCCGAAGGCTGGCGTGATGGGCTGGTGCGACTGCTTCGGCATGCCTGCCAATCTTTCGCCGGAAAAAACCGAGATCGGCTATAAATTCATCAATTATCTGCTTGGACCGAGCTATTCCACCGATGTGGCCCGGATCGGTCATTACGCCACCACCTCCTCCGTCATCAGAGACAAGCTTTCGCATGAGGAACAGGCAACGATCTTCGTCGACGATATGGACGTAATGAAATCCTTCATGTGGCCGGTGGCGCCGCCCAATTATTCCGACTGGCTGAAAATCTGGAACGAAGTCAAGGCGAGCTGAGGCATGACGCAGGCATGGGATACGACAGCATCGGACCAGAACGCGGGAACCGGTTTGCCGATGCTCTTGTCCGCAAGGGGCCTCGTCAAGTCCTATGGCCGCAACCGTGCGGTCGATGGCGTGGATCTGGACATTCCAGAACGCGCCTTCACCACCTTTCTCGGCCCCTCCGGCTGCGGCAAGACGACGATCCTGCGGATGATCGGCGGCTTCGAGACCCCGGATGCCGGGTCGCTTGTTCTCGACGGACGCTCACTGGCGGGCGTGCCGCCTGAACGACGACCGGTCAATACGGTGTTCCAGAATTATGCACTGTTTCCGCATCTGACCGTGTTCGAGAATGTCGCTTTTTCGCTCACCTTGCGCCGTGGTGCGCAAGACCCGGCACCGCGTGTGAAGCGGGCTCTGGACGCCGTTCACATGGGCGAATTCACCAGCCGCTATCCGCATCAGCTGTCCGGTGGCCAGCAGCAGCGGGTGGCGGTGGCCCGTGCCATCATTGCCGAGCCGCATCTGCTGCTGCTCGATGAGCCGCTTTCGGCACTGGATCGCAAGATGCGTGGGCATTTGCAAATCGAGCTGAAAGACCTGCAACGGCGCCTCGGCATTGCTTTCGTCTATGTCACCCATGACCAGGAAGAAGCGTTTGCGCTGTCGGATATCGTCGTGGTGATGAACAAGGGCAAGATCGCCCAGAAAGCCGACCCGGTGACGCTGTATGCCCGCCCGTCCGACACGTTCGTGGCGGATTTCATCGGCTCGGCGAGCCTGGTGGAGGGCGAGGTCCTGGCGCTAGACACGGAGACGGCAACCATCGGGACGCCGCTTGGAACCATCACCACTTCAGCCATCCATGGCCTTGCGAAAGGCGAACGCGCCGCCCTGGTGATCCGGCCTGAGCATTTGCGGCTTGGCGCAACGGATGGACATTCATCGACAACGCTAGCTCTCACGGGGCTAGCTCTCACGGGGAAAGTGCGGCATGTCGTCTTCAAGGGCGACCGCTACCTGATCGAGGCGGACATATCAGGTGTGACGGTGCGGCTGATGGCCGACCGGCCAGCGGAACCGGGCTCGACAATCGCGATGGCGCTCGACACTGCTTCATGCTTCATCACGAGGCTAGCATCATGACGCTCGCCCTCAGCCGTGCGCATCTGGCGCTTCCCGTCTCGCTGCTGCTGGTCCTCGGCTGTCTGTTGCCGCTGATGCTGTTGGTGGCCTTCAGTCTGTTCACGGTGGATCTGGATGCTTTCGTCATGGTGCCGGACCTCTCCCTGCACAGCTGGGGGCAGATGATGTCCAATCCGGTCTTTGCCCTGTTGATCGGCAAGGCGGTTCTATCCGGACTGGTCACCGCCCTTCTGGCGGCAGTGCTCGGTTATCCCATTGCGCTTGCCATTTCCCGGCTGCCTATCGCCTGGAAGGGGATTGCCCAGATCGTATTGCTGACGCCGCTTTATACCGGCGAAATCGTCCGCATCTATGCCTGGCGTGTGGTTCTGGGCTCCGAAGGGCTGGTCAATGCGGTGCTGAAATGGCTTGGGCTGGTCGATCAGCCCGTCAAGTTCCTGTTGTTTTCTCCCTTCACCACTCATCTCGTTCTTCTCTACGACACGCTGCCCTTCATGGTGCTGCCAGTCTGGATTTCGACCGAATTGATTGATCGACGATTGATCGAAGCCGCCCGCGATCTCGGTGCCAGACCGTTCGATGCCTTCACACGGGTGATCTTTCCGCTGACCACGCCGGGCCTTGCTGTCGGGTTGCTGGCAGTCTTTGCGCTCGCCGCCGGTGACATGTTGACCCCAAGCCTGCTGGGCGGCACATCCGGCGCAACCCCGATGGCGATGATCGACAACCTCTTCGGCACGGCTTTCGACTGGCCACTCGCCTCGGCCTTAGCGCTGTGCCTGTTGATTGCACTGTTTGCAACGGCAAGCACTATGGCCTGGCTGCTGCTGCGGCTGAAAGGCGCGCGGGCTGTCCTTCAGGGGAGCTTGAAATGAACCGGCGGATCATCCTGACACTTGGCCTCGCTGTCGGCTTCTTCTATCTACCGATCATCGTTCTGGCGCTGTTTTCCTTCAATGCCTCCAGCTTGATGGCCTTTCCCTTAAGCGGCTTCACGCTTTCCTGGTACAAAGACTTGTTCGGCAATGCGACCTTTATCAATGGCTTCCTGACCAGTTTCCTGATCTCCCAGCCGGTCGGCATCCTGGCGGCATTGATCGGACTTTGCGCGGCCCTGGCACTGGCCTCGCCCAGGCTGGCGTTTCGACCGGTCTTCATCTTTCTGATCATCCTGCCGTTTCTGGTGCCAAAAACCGTATTGTCGATTGCCCAGGCCATGCTGATGAACTGGATGGGGCTGGGACGTGGAGCCGGTGCGCTGATCGCCGCGCAGACATTGGTCGCCATCCCGTTTGCCACCACCATCATTGCCGCTACCGTCATACGCCTCGACAAACGGCTGGAAGATGCCGCCCGCGATCTGGGGGCCACCCCCTGGCAAAGCTTTCGGCGGATCGTGCTGCCGCAGTTGAAGGGTGCCATCGGCGCGGCCTATTCCATCGGTGTCATCCTGTCGCTGGCGGATCTGACCATTTCGATGTTTCTCGCCGGTCGCACCCAGCCGCTATCGCTGATCGTCGCCTCACAATTCCGGCGCGAGCTGAAGCCCGACCTCAATGCCATGCAGGTCGTGGTGCTTTTGCTGACAGCCTTGATCGTCATTGCCAGCGAGCTTTATCGCCGCAACCGGCACAAACACAGTGTTTCAGGACCCTCAGACCATGCTTGATTCTCTCCCCGATGCCGTGGCCGCACTTGCCCGTTTAAAGGACGCAGCAAGGGCAGATCTTGCCGCCCTCGCCTATCCGGCGGCGCCCTGGCTTGCGCCACTGCCCGTCTCGACCACGTCCGTCTGCGATGTCGCCATCGTTGGCGGGGGACAATCGGCTATCACCATTGCAGCGGCGCTGAAATGGGATGGGGTCCAGCAGATCCGCCTGTTCGACAGCGCCCCGGCTGGCTCGGAAGGGCCATGGACCACCTTTGCCCGCATGGAAGAATTGCGCACCCCCAAAACGGCGGTGGGCAACGAATTCAACGTCGCCAATCTCTCGGTGCGCCGCTGGTTCGAAACCCGCTATGGGATCGACGCCTGGCAGACGCTGGGCCGCATCCCCCGCACCGATTGGAAGGCCTATCTGGACTGGTATGCCGAGGTTTTCGACATTGCCGTTACCAATGAGACGAGCGTTACGGATGTGTCGCCCGAAGGCGATCTGATGGCTGTCACCACTCTGCGGCAGGGACATGTCGAGCGCCATCTGGCGCGGGCCGTGGTTCTGGCCACCGGCTTTGATGGCGCAGGCGCCTGGCGGGTGCCGCGCTTCATTTCAGACGCTTTGCCACCAGAGTTCTATGACCATACCAACGGACCGGTGGATTTTAAGCGCTTGAAGGGCAAGCGGATCGGCATTCTCGGTCACGGCGCCTCAGCCTTCGACAATGCCGTCACCGCGCTGAACAGCGGTGCTGCCTCGGTCGATCTCTGCTTTCGCCGACCACGGCTGCCGCGCACCAATCCGCATCGCGCACTGGAAGCACCACCGCTTCTCGCCGGTTTTGGGGCGCTGTCCGACCAAACCCGCTGGCAAATTGCCCGGTTTTTCCGCAGTACCGACCAGCCGCCACCGGTGCGCGCCTTTGAGACGGCAATGGCCCTGCCTGGCTTTACCCTGCGCCCCGCCACACCGTGGCTGGAGGTGTGTGAAAAGGACGGCGCCGTCTCGGTGAAAACGCCCGATGGCACGCTGGTCTTCGATCACCTGTTGCTGGCAACCGGCATGGATGTCGATCTCTCAGCGCGCCCGGAATTGAAAACTCTGGCCCCAAAGGTTGCGCTTTGGGGTGAGCACTTCACGCCTTCCGCCGGAGAGGAAGATGCGCGGCTGTCGCAATTGCCCTATCTCGACCCCTATTACGCCTTCCTGCCGAAGGCACCGGAAGACAGCTGGGTCAGGCGGGTTTTTGCCTTCAACAGCGCGAGTTTCGTCAGCCATGGCCCGCATTCCACCTCGATCAGCGGCCATCGCTATGCGCTGCCAAGGGTGGTGCGCGGCATTGAGCGCAGGCTGCTGCTGGATCAGGAAAACGCCATCCTGCCGGGGCTGGAGGCCTATTGCTCGCAGGACCTGCCGGTCAGTGATGATTTCGAAGCTGATATTGCTGCCCGAAATGCAGCACGGATGATGGAAAAAGCATCATGATCAGGTCTTTCTACTGGGTCGATCATTCAACCCAAGCCTTTGCCGATCGGGATCTCTCAAAAACCGTGGTGGTGCTTCCCATCGCCGCTGTCGAGCAACACGGCCCGCATCTGCCCGTCGATGTCGATGCGGCCATCAATGCGGAGATCATCCGGCGCACGGTGGAACGCTTGCAGCCGGACACCGACGTCCTGTTCCTGCCGCCCATGACAGTGGGAAAATCCGACGAGCACATCGCCTTCCCCGGCACGCTGGCAATCTCCGGCGAGACGCTGCGTCACGTCTGGCTGGATCTGGCCCGCAGCGTCAAGCGTGCGGGTGCGGCGAAATTGATCCTGTTCAATTCCCATGGCGGGCAGATGGCGCTGATGGACATCATCTGCCGCGATATCCGCATCGAACTTGGCATGTTGGCGGTTTCCTGTTCCTGGTTCCGCATCGCACCGGTGGAGGATCTGTTTTCGCGCGCGGAAATCGACCACGGCATCCATGGCGGCGACATCGAAACCAGCATGATGCTGGCAATCGCGCCGGAGCGGGTGGCCATGGACAAAGCCGAGAATTTCGTCCCCCTGACGGTGGCAATTGAGAAATCCGGCAGCATGCTGACAGCAGAAGGTGCCGTTGGTTTCGGCTGGCAGGCGCAGGATCTGCATCCGGCTGGCGTTTGCGGCAATGCCAGCAATGCAACGGCGCAGAAGGGCCAGATCGTGCTTGATCGCGCCGCCGATGGACTTGTCAGCCTGATTGCTGCGACGCAGGCCTTCGATCTTTCGCAACTTACATCGCAGACGCGCTTTTCGAACCCGTGCTGAGCGAGGAGAACATCATGATGGCGCCAGCCAAAGCAGCGGCGGTCGAGGCATTGCTCGCCGAAATGCCCGCCTGGGGATCGGAATTTACCGGCACCTTCGCCAACCACGCCCCGATGGTGCTCTGTGCCCTGGCCGAAATTGGCGGCACACCTGCCCAAATGCGCCGGTTTTTCGACCACTATAAAAGCTATAAAAAACTGCTGCCCTTCGGCCAGCCATCCACGCCGCTCGATGCGGCAAGCTGGCGCTCAGTTCTCGGTCAACGCGAGCGGGAGCCGGATCTGCGGTTGTTTTTCTCCGCTGAAGTCTCCCGGCTCGGAATAGAGGCAGCGCTCAAGCACTATCTGCCGGATCTGGCACCGGGCGTGGCGGCAAGCGCCTTCCACGCCCTGATGCGCACGGCCTATGGCGTGTTGCGCCAAAAAGAAGATGATATCGCCATTGCGCTTGCCTATTGGGCGGCCACCTATCTGGCACTGCCGCCTGCGACCGGCGCAAGCCCTGTCACCGATGATCCGGCAGAAGTGCTGCGCCGGGTCACGCTGATCGCCCCCATGCACACGCTGACGCTTCATGATCTTCTGTGGCAGAACATGCGTGACGCTGCCGCCCTGCCCGACTTTGTTCCTGTTGTAGACTGGCTAGAGATCGGCTCCGATACGATGGAAAAAATGGCTGATGTCGCCATCCGCTTATTTGCGGCCACCCAGCATTTCGCCGCCCTTCATGTGGTCACAGGCCTGCATTGGATACGCCTGCTCAGCCCCTACTGCGACCGACAAACCCAGGGCACCCTGCTGCGGGTGTTCTGGCAGGCGATTGCGGCGCTAATGCGGGAACTGGACTTTCCAACCCTGCCGCCGGAGGAGGAGATCTCCCGCTGGCGTGCGTTGCCCGCCCCGGATTGGCCGGAGATTTTTGCGGCAGCAGCTGCCAGCTATGACGAACACGATATCAGCCTTGCCTATTCGGCAGCACAGGAAATGACGATCTATGCAGACCCGCTCTATCGCGTGGCCGCGGCGCGGCGTCTCGGCCTGATTGGAGACTATCGGATATGACGCAGGCCATTACGATGCCGGACAATCCCGGCGCAGATTGCATCATCGAGGCCGGCACCGTGCTGACCGGCCTTGGCGCGGATGGCAAAATGACCATGCGCCACGATGTCGGCATCCGCGTCGAGAAGGGCATGATCGCCCAGATCGGTCCGATGGAAGCAGTCGGCTATGGCAATGACCACCTGCCACGCTTTGGCTCACGCCGGATGATTGCCATGCCGGGCCTGGTCAACGCGCATCATCATTTTGGCGTGACGCCGCTGATGCAGGGCGTGCCTTTTGCGCCGCTGGAACTGTGGTTGCCGCAATTTCGCGCCATGCGCCGCATCGACCAGCGGCTGGATACGCTTTATTCGGCCATCGAAATGCTGGAAAGCGGCACGACCACCGTACAGCACATCCATAGCGGCTTTTCCGGCACGCCGGATAGCTGGATGCAGACGGCAGAAGCAACCATCTCAGCCTATGGCGAAATCGGCATGCGGCTCGGCTATTGCTTCATGATCCGCGACCGCAATATTCTGTCCTACGAGCCGGATGCGGATATCTTGAGCCGCCTGCCCGCCAAGGCGCGAGACTGGATTGCGCCGCAGCTGGCCAATGCCGATATTCCGGTCACCCGGCTGATGGAATTCTACAAGGATCTGCGCAATCGTTTTATGAAAAACGACCCCCAGCATATCCGCATGAATCTTGCGCCCGCCAATCTGCACTGGTGCAGCGATAATGCCTTGCAGACGATTTTCGAGACCGCCAAGGCGGCTGGTGGCCAGGTTCACATGCATCTACTCGAAACCGAGCGGCAGGCGGAATTTGCCCGGCGCACCTATGGCCGCAGCGCCGTCCAGCATCTGCAAAAACTGCAATGCCTCGATGCCAATGTAACGCTTGGCCACGGCAACTGGATGAGCGGCGAGGATCTCGACATCATCGCTGCTTGCGGCTGCACCATCTGCCACAATGCCTCTTCCGGCCTCAGGCTCGGCAGCGGGATTGCGCCGGTCAACGAAATGCGGCGGCGTGGCATTCCGGTTGCCCTCGGCATCGACCAGTCGAATATTGCCGACGACCGCGACATGACACTGGAAATGAAACTGGTCTGGGCACTGCACCGGGAAACCGGCCTTTGGAACGACCGACCGGATGCGGGCGCCGTGTTGCAAATGGCCAGCGAACATGGTGCGGCCTCTGCCGGGTTTGGTGGCTTTACAGGACGCCTCGAACCCGGCTGGCAGGCCGATATTGTGCTGATGGACAAGGACCGGATCGCCCGCCCGGCCATCAACCCAAAAACGCCGCCCGTGGAAGCGCTGCTGCATCGCGGCGGACGCCATGCCATAGAACAGGTTTTCGTCGGCGGACGGCTGGTCGTCGATGGCGGGCGCGTGACAACCGTGGACCGCGATGCTGTCATGGCGGAAATCGAGGCCATTCTATCACGCCCGGAAACATCAGCGGAACGGGACGCCTGGCAGGTGGTGGAAACCCTGCTGCCACATCTCGAAACCAGCCTGCGCCAGCTGGGCTTTGGGGCTGGCTATCGTCGTTACCGCTACAATTCAATGTCGGATCAGTAGAGCGGCACGTAATCGCGCCCGCTATCGACAGCCGCAGGGCGACCTTCCAGAAACAGCTCTCCAATGCGCGGCGCGGTGCGGGAAATTACTTTGCCGCCCTTGACCACAAACAGGCGTGATGGCTTGAGGCGAAGGGCTTCAAACACGTCAGCGGCCTGCAACACGACGAGATCGGCCTTGCAGCCAACCTCCAGACCATAGCCTTCGAGACCCATGGTCTTTGCCGAATTGACGGTGAGCGCGTCAAAAATCTGTCTCTTATCGTCCAGCCCGCCCATCTGCGCCACATGGATGGCCATATGGCCCACCTCCAGCATGTCGGCTGAGCCCATCGAATACCAGGGGTCCATGGTGCAATCCTGACCGAAGGAAACGTTGAGGCCTGCCGCCATCAGTTCGCGCACGCGCGTCATGCCACGGCGTTTCGGATAGGTATCGTGGCGGCCTTGCAGCATGATATTGATGAGCGGGTTGGGGATGACGTTGATCTGGGCTTCTGCCATCAGCGGAATGAGCTTGGAGACGTAATAATTGTCCATGGAATGCATGGAGGTGAGATGCGATCCCGCCACGCGGCCTTGCAGCCCATGGCGAATGGTTTCCGCAGCCAGCGTTTCGATATGGCGTGACATTGGATCGTCGGTCTCGTCGCAATGGATATCGACCGGCAGGCCCCGCTCGGCAGCAATACGGCAGAGAGCTTCCAGCGACAGTCTTCCCTTCTCCATCGTCCGCTCGAAATGCGGGATGCCGCCAACGATGTCTATGCCCATATCCAGCGCCCGATTGAGCGAGGAAACGCCGCCTTCGGCGCGGTAATATCCATCCTGCGGAAAGGCCACGAGCTGCAACTGAATATAGGGTGCCACCCGTTCGCGCACCTCAATCAAGGCTTCTGCCGTCACCAGTCTTGGATCGGATGTATCGACATGGCTGCGGATGAACAGCAGGCCTTGGGAGACGGCGAGATCGCAGTAGCGCAGGGCGCGTTCAACCAGCGCTTCCTTGGTCAGCAGCGGTCGCAACTCGCCCCAGAGCGCGATACCTTCCAGCAATGTGCCGGACACATTCATGCGCGGCATGCCAAGTGACAGCGTTGCATCCATATGAAAATGCGGATCGCAAAATGGTGGGCTGACGAGACGGTCCATTGCATCGATCTCCTCGCCGCACACTGCATTCAGACGCTTTTCGATGGCGGTGATCTTTCCGCCAGCGAGGCCAATATCGAAACCCTTGCGGCCATCTGGCAGGTTGGCATTGCGGATAATGAGATCGAACATGGTGAGTTTCCTTGGTTCAGCGCTCGCCGCGCCGATAGGGTTGCATCAACGCCTGTGGCACGCGGGCCCGGCGCGCCATCACCGCAAGGGCGGCGATGGACAGGATGTAAGGGGTCATCAGAAACAGTTGGTAGGGCACTGCCCCACCCAACGCCGTTTGCAGCCGCAGTTGAAAGCCATCGAAAAAGGCAAAAAGCAATGCACCCAGCAGCGCCCGGCCCGGTCGCCATGAGGAAAACACCACGAGTGCAATGCAAATCCAGCCGCGGCCCTGCACCATGGTCGGGAAAAAGCTGTTGAACGCCGACAGGGTCAGGAAGGCCCCGGCCATGCCCATCAGGGCCGAGCCAGCAATAACGGCACCATAGCGCACCGCCATTGGATTGATTCCTTGCGCTTCCGCCGCATGGGGGTTTTCGCCGGTCATGCGGATAGCCAGCCCCAAGGGCGTGCGAAAGATGACATAGGCCAGAATGACAGCCAGCAAAATGGCAAGATAGGTTGGCGGTGTCTGCACGAAAAAGGCAGATCCGACAAAGGGCAGATCGCTGAGACCCGGAATGGCAATTGGCTTGAACGGAACAATGGTTGGCGGAGTTCCCGCGACTGGAACCGCCAAACGGAAGGTGTAATAGCTGAAGCTGGACGCAAACAGCGTGATCCCGAGGCCACAGACATGCTGGGATAGTCCGAGGGTCACCGTCAAAAGCGCATGCAATGCACCAAAAACACCGCCCGCCAGTGCCGCAATCAGCAGGCCGGTCCATAGATCGGCACCGTGATAGACCGATAACCAGCCAATCATGGCACCAAAGGTCATGACGCCTTCGATGCCGAGATTAAGCACCCCTGCCCGTTCGCACAGCAGCGCCCCGAGCGTGCCGAAAATCAGCGGCGTGGCAATCCTGAGGACTGCGGCCCAGAGGCCTGTTGAGGCGAGGATGTCCATCATGGCGCTCATCGGACAATCCTGTATTGGGTGAAAAACAGCGCGATCAGCATGGTCAGCAACGAGAGCGCCACGGTCACATCGGCAATATAGCTGGGAATGCCCATGGCGCGGCTCATGCCATCCGCGCCCACGAACATGGTGGCCGTAAACAGCGCTGCCAGCACAACGCCCAGCGGGTTGAGATTGGCCAGCATGGCCACCACAATGCCGGAATAGCCATAACCGGGAGAGAGATCCGTCGTCACATAGCCCTTGACGCCCATGACTTCCACAGCCCCTGCAAGCCCCGCAAGACCGCCGGAAATGCAGGCAACAGTCACCAGCGTGCGGCCAAGCGGCACACCGGCAAACACTGCCCCTGCCGGGTTAAGGCCTGCCGCTCTTGAGCGAATACCAAATACTGTGCGTTGTTGCACAAAATGCAGCACCAGCGCCAGTACCACAGCAATCACGAGCCCCAAATGCAGGCGTGAGCGCGAAAGCAGCTTTGGCAGCATGGCCGCATCGGCTACCGATTGCGATTGCGGCCAACCGAAAGCCATAGGGTCTTTCAACACGGTATCGATCAGCATTGAGACAAACAGCACCGCTACGAAATTGAGCAGCAGGGTTGTCACCACCTCGTCCACGGAAAAACGCAGGCGCAGCCAAAGCGGCACGAGCAGCAAAACCATGCCCGCAAGAGCGCCGAGGATCAGCAGGGCGGGAATCTGGATGGCTGGAGGAAAATCACCTAAAACATGAGAACTTGCCGCCGCAACGGTGATGGCACCGAGATAAAGCTGGCCCTCGGCCCCGATATTCCACAGCCGCGCCCGAAACGCCACTGCCGCAGAAAGACCTGTCAGCATCAGAGGTGTTGCGCGGGTCAGTGTTTCCGTGGTCGAGAGGCGCGAGCCGAAAGCACCGATCAGGATACGCCAATAGGCTTCCAGAACCGGCGCACCTGCTATGGCAATGAGAATGCCTGAGATCGCCAGCGCGGCGACAATGGCCATGATGGGCGTGGCGATGACGAGCACAAGAGGGCGATGTTCGCGTCGCTCAAACCGCATGGGACATCTCCGCCTGCCATTCGCCTGCCATCATCAGGCCGAGTTTGCGGGCATTGGCGTCCTCCGCGTTGATCGGCGGTGATAGCCTGCCGCCGACAATGGCTTGAATACGGTCGGCAAGCGCCATAACCTCATCCAGATCCTCGGAAATCAGCAGCACGGCAGTCCCGGCCCGGCGCGCCTCGAGAATGCGCTCATGCACGGCAGCCACGGCTCCTTCGTCCAGACCCCGCGCGGGTTGGGCGGCCAGAAGAATACGGGGGCGATTGATGAGGTTGCGTCCCAGAATGAGTTTCTGCATGTTGCCGCCAGACAGTAGCCGGATGCGGCTGGCTGGCGTGCCGCCGCGCACATCGAATTGCTCGATGATAGTGCGGGCAAATTCCATGCCTGCCTTGCGGTTGACAAGGCCGCGCCGTGAAAAGGAAGGGAGCCGCTCTAGGATGGCGTTTTCCCAAATCGCCATCTCGCCGATCACGCCTTCCTTATTGCGGTCTTCGGGGATGCGACCGATGCCAGCCGTCACGGCATCTGCCACCGACAGGTTCTCCACCGGGGTGCCGAACACTAGGAGGTCGCCAGCCGTATGCTGTATCGTGCCGGAGAGCACTTGCGCCAGAACACCCTGGCCATTGCCGGAAACACCAATGATGCCAAGAACCTCGCCAGCCCGCAGTCGAAAATCGATTGCCTTCAGCACATCGACGCCGTCTTTGCGGAGGGTGAGATGTGCGGCTTCCAGAACAATGTCACCCGGAGTGGAGGCGTCACGTACAGGTCGGGTCACTGTGCGCCCCACCATAAGCTCGGCAAGCTCTGCCTTGCTGGTCTCGGATGCTTTGCGCTCTGCCACACGCCGTCCACCGCGCAGCACCACGATCCGGTCGGCGGCAGACATGACCTCATCGAGCTTGTGGGAAATGAAAATCAGCGACAGGCCCTGTGACGCCATATCTTTCAGGGTTGCAAACAGCATTTCTGCTTCAGCTTGAGTGAGAACAGCGGTCGGTTCATCCAGCACCAGAATGCGGGCATCATTGTACAGTGCCTTGAGGATTTCGACCCGCTGCTGCTCGCCCACCGATAAATCGCCGAGACGGGCATCTGGATCAACTTTCAGGCCGAAGCGTCTGGAAATGGCCATCAGCTTTTCCCGCGCCTGCGCACGCCGCGACCGCAGGGACCATAGGCTCTCACTGCCCGTTGTCACGTTTTCCAGAACGGTCAGGTTTGGCGCCAGCGAGAAATGCTGATGCACCATGCCAATGCCTGCCCGAATGGCGGCGCGTGGTTTGCCGGGCGGCAACTCCCTGCCCTCGACCAGAACCTTGCCGGAATCTGGCACATAATGGCCAAAAAGGATGCTCATCAGGGTGGTTTTTCCCGCCCCATTTTCGCCGAGCAGCGCCAGAATTTCGCCCTTTGCCAGCGATAGCGAAATGTCGTCATTGGCCCGATTGCTGCCAAACCGTTTGCTGACACCGATAATGTCGAGCACGGGCACAGTCATTGCGTCAATCCAGCAATGGGGAACCTCTGCTGGAACCGCTGGTCCCTCTCAAGGCGGGTTGCCAATTGCAAAAGCAATGGCTCACTGCCCATCGGAGCCAGCATTTGCACCGGAAGCGGCAAGCCGGAGGCATCGCTTCCATATGGCAGGGTGATGGCCGGGCAGCCTGACGCATTGGCAAGGGCTGCGAGCGGCGCAAAGCGCGCCATGCGGTCGAAATGCAGATCGGTATTGCGATGATCACTGGGGAAAGAGCCAATCGGCAAGGGTGCTGATGACAACATCGGGCACAACAGACAATCGATATCCTCGAACAACCGCCATAGATCGCGGCTGACAAGCACCATGGCGTTGAGGCTGCGCCACAGATGGGCGGCGGACAGTTCCAGTCCGCGCTCAATGGTCGCCTGTGTCAGTGTTTCCGTCTTGGATGCATCAAGGTTGAATTTCGAAAACGTCTCCGCAAGATTGGCGCAGACAATATTGACAAAGGCATCGTTGCTTGCCGCCGCTGGCTGGGCGATTTGTGAAAAGGCAATGGGCACGAGCTGGTGACCGTCGGCTTCCAATGCCCGCCCTGCCTCATCAATGGCCACCAAGCGCTCACTGTCGGTGGCATATTGATCGCCCGTGTCGGTGAGAATGCCGATGCGCAAGCGGCCAGCCTTTGGCGGTGTGGGTGAAAATGGCGGGAATGGACCTTTCACATTGCCACTGAGCTCGGAAAAGCTGGTTGCCGTGTCGCGCACCGATCTGGAAATCACCAGCTCGCTGGCAATGCCGCCCAAATGATTGCCAAAGCTGGGGCCAGAGGGCATGGCACCGCGGCTGGGTTTCAGGCCGACAAGGCCGCAGCAGGCGGCGGGCACGCGGATGGAACCACCGGCATCGGTGGCATGGGCAATGGCCACAATTCCGGCAGCAACAGCGGCCGCAGCACCACCAGAAGACCCGCCAGCCGTGCGAGCGCTATCCAGCGGATTACGGCAGATAGGACCAATCTGCGGCTCGCTTGCCAGAGAAAGGCCAAATTCCGGGCTGGTGGTCAGGCCAAAAACGCAAAAGCCCTCCGCGCGGAAACGCACCGCCAAATCGGAATCAACCAATCCGCCACGGCGCGCCATGAGCCTTGATCCCGCCACCACCGGAAAGCCCGCAAACGGCCCGCCCAGATCCTTGGCAAGCGTGGGCACACCGGCAAAGGCCATGGCAGAGCGCGGCTTGGTATCAAGCGGCAGGGCATCAATTGCCCGCGCCGCTTCAAGGCCCTTTTCCGCATCGATATAGGCAATGGCACCCAGATCATTGAGAGTTTCAGCGGCGGAGATTGAGGCCTGCATTGCCTCGGTGGCAGACAAGCGACCGTGTGCGATCGCTTGGGCCAGAGCAGTAGCATCAGCTTGCATGGTTGGCTTACTTTGGTTCGGTCATGATCTTTGGCACTTCAAACGTTCCCGCCTTGATCTCGGCGCGCTTGGCTTCCATGGCCGCTTCGGCATCAGCGGGCGCTACACCCTTGACGAAAACAATGTCGCTGCCGCCTTCTTTCATCAGGCCATAGGCGGTGTAATCGCGCCCGGTTGGTTTGCCTGCTGCAACATCAGCCAGAGCGGCATTGAGGATCGGGCGGAAGTTCCACAGCGCGTTTGCAAACACCGTGTTGGGATAACGGGGGGTGTAATCGATCAACGAGCCAACGGATTTGATGCCGCGTTCCTTGGCGGCATCTGCCGTGCCAATGCGTTCGCCAAACAGGATGTCAGCACCGGCATCAATCTGGGCAAGGCCTGCTTCACGCGCTTTTGGCGGATCAAAGAACGTGCCGATGAAGGTCACAAGATGCTTGGCATTGGGGTTGACAGCTTTTACGCCTGCGCCAAATGCATTGATCAGCATGTTGACTTCCGGGATTGGCATGGCACCGACAGAGCCGACGATGTTGGATTTGGTCATCTTGCCAGCCAGCATGCCCGCCAGATAGGCACCATCAAAATTCCAGGTGCCGAAAACACCAAAATTATCGCCGGATAGCTTGCCGCTGGAGCCCATGACAAAGGCCGTCTTCGGATAATCGGCGGCAACTTCGCGTGCCTGCTTTTCCACGGGGAAGGTTTCACCAATGATGAGCTTGGCATTCTGCTCGGCATATTCGCGCATCGCGCGCGGATAGTCCGTGCCGGACACGCCCTCGGAAAACACATATTCAATCACGCCTTCCTTGGCGGCATCCTGCAATGCCTTGTGCAGCACCGAGTTCCAGGCATTTTCCACCGGCGAGCCATGAATGCCCGCCACCTTGATCGGTGCTGCCGCGCGCAAGGATGGGGCAAAAGCGCTGACACCCAAAGCCATGCCCGACGCCAGTACGGACCGACGCGACATCAAAAACTGCTCACCCATTCTGAACCCCTTTTTTTACCATTTGGTAGAAATTGTTAAGGGCGGCCTAAAAATGTGTCAAGCACGCGGGGCGATTATAAAATAAGCAGATTCGAGGTTCTGCAACCGGACAGATATACCGCGCAAGACGACGGGACCACGAAACTTCGGCCAGAAACTTGGGCAATAATTCTAACTTCCGCCGGGAAGAAAGCCTTCTGGCCGCATCAATGTCATTATCATTTTGAGCATAGCCCAACTCTGCCATCATCAAGGTGAATGAAGACGACACCTCCCCCTTCCAATGCAAGGCTCAACTGGGCTGCGCTGGCACGATGAAGATCGTGACGACAGTTTTCGTAATCTTTAATGGTGCTACGTGAGACACCCGCTCGCTCGGCAAGGTCCTGTTGGGTCCAATCCAGAAGGCCGCGTGCCGCGCGACACAACGCTGGTGTTAAAAACTTGGACTCGTTTCCTTGACCCATCGCCAAGTATCACCCATATTGATTGATATCCATCATATAGCGCAATAAAGCGCGGGTCGCTAGATGCCAATCCGTTGTGCGGCATAGGCATTCCGGGCTCGAATCAAAAAGGAACACAGCATTGGGATAACAGCTGGACCGTCTCTGCTCGTTGTTCTCCTGCTTCTGCCTTTCGTCGGAAGTCTCTTATCTGTATTTTTGCTGAATACGCCGTCTCGCCGCCTTCCGGCAGGCTCGGCCGCTATTGTCATGCTCATTTCGCTGGCGCTGACGGCAAGTCTCTATCCAGCGGTCGCCGATGGCGGCGTCGTAAAGTTCAACATGCCATGGCTACCGCAGCTTGGTCTGGATTTTACGCTGCGGATGGATGGCCTGGCATGGATCTTCACCATGCTGATTGCAGCCATCGGCTTTCTGGTCGTGCTCTATGCCCGCTATTATATGTCGGAAGAAGATCCGGTTCCCCGGTTCTTCTCCTTCCTGCTGGCCTTCATGGGCGCGATGCTTGGCATCGTGCTTTCGGGCAATGTCATCCTCCTGTCGGTCTTCTGGGAACTGACAAGCATTTTTTCATTCCTGCTGATCAGCTATTGGCATAATAATCCCAACGCGCGCGACGGCGCCCGAATGGCGCTGACCATTACCGGGATCGGCGGTTTCTGCCTGTTGATTGGCCTTATTCTGCTCGGCAATATCGTCGGCAGCTATGATCTCGACACCATTCTCGACTCCGGCAATGTCATTCGCGAACATTCCCTTTATGTCCCCGCCCTGGTGTTCATATTGCTTGGAGCGCTGACGAAAAGCGCCCAGTTTCCGTTTCATTTCTGGCTACCGAACGCCATGGCCGCTCCAACGCCGGTTTCGGCCTTTCTCCATTCTGCAACCATGGTCAAAGCCGGGGTGTTTCTGCTGGTGCGGTTCTGGCCTGTGCTATCAGGCACCGATGAATGGTTCTGGATTGTCGGAGCGGCTGGGATCACAACCTTGTTGCTCGGCGCCTATTTTGCGATGTTCCAGCAGGATCTCAAAGGGCTGCTGGCCTATTCGACCATCAGCCATCTCGGACTGATTACCACATTGCTCAGTCTGGGAAGCCCATTGGCAACGGTGGCGGCTATTTTCCACATGCTGAACCATGCGACCTTCAAGGCATCGCTGTTCATGGCAGCAGGGATCATCGATCACGAGACCGGAACCCGTGACATGCGGCGGTTGAGCGGGCTGTTCCGGTTCATGCCGTTCACCGCAACGCTTGCTATCGTTGCCAGCGCGGCGATGGCTGGCGTTCCGCTTCTCAACGGCTTTCTGTCCAAGGAAATGTTCTTTGCCGAAGCCGTTGAAACCCATGCGGATTCGATCCTGGACACCATCCTGCCCTATGTCGCAACGCTTGCCAGTGCCTTCAGCGTCGCCTATTCGCTGCGGTTCATCCATACGGTGTTCTTTGGCCCGCCGCCTCAGGATCTCCCGGTTGCCCGTCCGCACGAACCACCGCGCTGGATGCGGTTTCCCGTGGAGTTTCTTGTGCTGGCCTGCCTGATTGTCGGCATCATCCCGGCAGTCTCGATCGGTCCCTTTCTTCACGTCGCCGTCGTCAGTGTTCTCAGGGCCGATACGCCGGAATACAGTCTGGCAATCTGGCATGGCGTCAATCTGCCATTGGTGATGAGCATGATCGCCCTTGTCGGCGGCGGACTGATCTATGTCCTGTTGAAGGACTATCTCGCCCGGTGCCACGATGGCCCGCCGTTTTTTCACAAGTTCAAAGGCCAGCGCATTTTCGAGCGCGTTATCGTTGAAGTGTCCTGGCACTGGGCGCGTATCGCCGAACGTCGCCTCGGCACCCGCAAGCTACAGCCGCAACTTCGCTGGCTGGTGACAGTGGGTTTTGCGGCAGGAATGCTGCCTCTTTACCTGAGAGGCTTCGAGGTTCGCCCGCTTGTCTATTCCGGCGCTGACCCGGTGTTTGCAGCCCTTTGGGCCATCGGCATCTGCCTTGCCATCGGCACCGCCTATCTGGCGAAATACCACCGTCTCGCATCATTGGTGATGCTCGGTGGCGTCGGTCTTATCGTCTGCCTCACCTTCGTCTGGCTCTCGGCACCCGATCTGGCCATCACGCAATTGCTGGTCGAAATCGTCACCACAGTCCTCATCCTTCTCGGCCTGCGCTGGCTTCCCAAGCGATCCGAAGGACTTGGCGAGACCATGACCTTGAGGGCGCGGTTTCGCCGGTTTCGGGATTTCGCCCTCGCAGTTCTCTGTGGTGTCGCCATGTCGTTCACCGCCTATGCGGTGATGACCATGCCGGTTCCCGATGCCATCGCCAGCTATTTCCTGGAAAACGCCTATTCACAGGGCGGTGGCCGCAATGTGGTCAATGTCATACTGGTGGATTTCCGCGGTTTCGATACGCTGGGCGAGATTGCCGTTCTTGGAGTTGTAGCGCTGACGGTCTACGGGCTTCTGCGCCGCTTCCGCCCCGCCGAAGACAGCATGGGCATGCCGGAACAGCAGCAGGCGCAAAACCGCTTCGATGAGGAACGGCCAGAGCGGTCAGCGGGCGATACGGTGCGCGACTATCTTCTGATCCCCTCGGTCATCATGCAATGGCTGTTTCCAGTTATCGTCACGTTGTCGGTTTACCTGTTCATGCGTGGACATGACCTGCCGGGCGGTGGGTTTTCTGCGGGGTTGACGCTGTCGATTGCGTTTCTGCTGCAATATCTGGCGGGCGGCACCCGCTGGGCGGAAGATCGTATCCGTATCCTGCCGCTGCGCTGGATGGGTGCAGGCCTGTTGACCGCCGTCGCCACCGGCATCGGCGCCTGGTTGCTGGGATATCCGTTCCTCACCTCGCATTCCCGCTATATCGATCTCCCGTTGATCGGAAAGATCCCGGCGGCAACGGCGCTGCTATTTGATCTCGGCGTGTTTGCGCTCGTGGTCGGCTCCACGGTTCTTATTCTCGTCGCTCTCGCGCATCAGTCCTTGCGCATCAATCGCCTGCGCATGATTGATGCCTCGAAATCGGAGGAAGGGTGATGGAGCTTGTTCTATCGATCGCCATCGGCGTTATGACCGGCTGCGGCGTCTGGCTCATCCTGCGGCCTCGCACCTATCAGGTAATCGTCGGGCTTTCACTGCTATCCTATGCCGTGAATCTGTTCATCTTCGGTGTTGGTGGCGTCAAGGCGAATGTGCCACCCATTCTTGGCGATGACGGCGCTGGCCATCTGGCGGACCCTGTGCCGCAAGCTCTCGTTCTCACAGCTATCGTCATCGGCTTTGCCACCACCGCCTTGTTTCTGGTGGTGCTGCTGGCCTCGCGCGGTCTGACGGGAAGCGACCATGTCGATGGGAGGAACGAACCAAAATGAATGGTTGGGCCCATCATCTGATCATTGCGCCCGTGCTGGTGCCATTGGTTGCCAGTGCGGTGCTTCTGCTCGTCGATGAGCGCCAAAGGTTGACCAAGGCGATGATCAGCCTTGTCTCGGCGGTCGCGCTGGCAGCCATAGCCATCATTCTGTTTCGCATCGAAAGCGGGCCGAACAGCTTTGAGAATGTCTATCTGGTCGGCAACTGGGCGGCGCCATTCGGCATCGTGCTGGTACTGGATGGTTTGTCGGCCCTTATGCTGCTGCTGACGGCATTGCTCGCCATCCCGGCCCTGATGTTTTCGTTTGCCCGCTGGCATGCGGTCGGCGCACATTTTCACAGCATGCTCCAACTGCTGCTGATGGGCGTCAACGGAGCCTTCCTGACGGGCGACCTCTTCAATCTCTTCGTGTTTTTCGAGGTGATGCTGGCCGCGTCCTATGGTCTCCTGCTGCATGGGTCCGGCCCCCTTCGGGTCAAGGCGGGGCTGCATTACATTGCCGTCAATCTGGTGGCTGCCCTGCTGTTCCTGATCGGCGTCAGCCTGATTTACGGCACGGCTGGCACCCTCAACATGGCTGATCTTGCTGCCCGCATTCCCGAAATGGAGCCGGACCGTCGCATGTTGATGGAGGCAGGTGCAGGCATATTGGGTGTCGTCTTCCTGATCAAGGCGGGCATGTGGCCGCTCTGCTTCTGGCTACCGACTGCCTATAGCGCGGCATCGGCTCCCGTGGCAGGCATTTTCGCCATCATGAGTAAGCTCGGGATCTATGTCATCCTGCGGCTGACCATGCTGTTATTCGCAGAAGGCCCATCGGCGGGCTTCGGCGCGGGCGTGCTGCTCTATGGCGGCATGGCAACGCTTATTTTCGGGACGATTGGCGTCCTCGCCTCCCAGGCGCTCGGTCGGCTGGCCGGGTTTTCGGTTCTGGTGTCTTCAGGCACCTTGTTGATGGTTGTCGGCATCAATGACGGGGCCGTCTCCTCTGGAGCTCTGCTTTATCTTGTCAGTTCAACACTGACCATCAGCGCATTCTTCATGTTGATCGAGCTTGTCGAACGGGGACAGGATGCGGGCGCCAACGTCCTTGCCGTGACGATGGATGCCTATGGCGATGCGGATGAGCAGGCGCCCTATGAAGAAGAAGGCGTCACCATGCCCGGCACCATGGCCATTCTCGGCATTTGTTTTGCTGCCTGCGGAATATTGCTCTCCGGCCTGCCGCCGCTGTCCGGCTTCATCGCCAAATTCGCGATGCTATCGGCAATGATGGGCACCGGTGCCATCGGTTCGCCGCCAACTATGGCGATCTGGGCGCTGATCGTGCTGGTCATCCTGTCGGGTATCGCCGCGCTGATTTCCATGACCCGCGCCGGCATCCGCACATTCTGGAGCTCGATCGAAGGCACTGTTCCGCGTGTCCTCGTCATCGAAATCGTTCCCGTGATGTTTCTGCTGGCGCTCACGCTCGCTCTCACCATCCAGGCCGGACCGGCAATGCACTATATGGACACGACGATCCGCGCCTTGAGCAACCCGGCAAATTACATCGACGCGGTCCGCAACGCGACGCAAATTCCCGGCTTCAAAAGCCTGTCCAACACTGGAAAGGACGGCGAGTAATGTTGCCCTATCCGGTTCTCACCCTGTCGCTGGTCGTCATGTGGCTACTGCTCAATGGTTTCACCCTTGGCCATTTGATCCTGGGCATATTCGTCGCTGTCTTCGCAGGCTGGGCCATGGCGTCGCTGCGTCCTGAAAAGCCGCACCTGAAAAAATGGTATCTTCTTCCCAAGCTGTTTCTTGTCGTCCTTTACGACATCGCCAAATCGAACATTGCTGTCGCCGCCATCATCATCAGGAGCGGATCGCGGCAGCACGATCCGGGATTTGTGATTATTCAGCTGGAGATCAAAAGCCAGTTCGCCCTGGCCGTACTGGCGGTGATCCTGACAAGCACGCCGGGTTCGGCATGGCTTGAATATGATTCCAACGACAATTCCGTTCTTCTTCATGTCCTCGATATCAAAGATGAATCCGTCTGGCGCGATACGATCAAGAACCGCTACGAAAAACTGCTATTGGAGATATTCGCATGAGCGCAATCATTCTCTTCAGTGCTGTCTCGCTCGCCCAATTGATGCTCGTGGCCTCCATGGCCATCGTGTCAGTACGGATGTTCATCGGACCCCGCGCTCAGGACCGGATCATTGGCCTCGACACGTTTTACATCAATGCCATGCTGCTGCTGGTGACTTTCGGTGTCGGCACGGGCCGGGAGATTTATTTTGAAGCCGCCCTGGTGATCGGCATGTTGGGATTTGTCGCCTCCGTTGCCCTGGGTAAATTTCTGATGCGTGGGGAGGTGATCGAATGATCTATTCCGCAACGGATATTCCCGTTTGGGCCGCCATCTGCATTGCCTTTTTCCTGCTGGTTGGCGCGACGCTGGCGCTGATTGGCGCAATCGGATTCCTGCGCTTGCCAACATTCTATGAGCGCATCCATGCGCCAACGCTTGGAACGAGCTGGGGCGTTGGTGGGATCATGCTTGGATCGATGATCTTTTTTTCCATTGCATCGTCACGCCTGGCGATCCATGAAATTCTGATCGGCATTTTCGTCACTGTCACGACGCCGGTCACGCTGATGATGCTGGCCCGCGCGGCGCTTCACCGTGACCGGGTCGAGAGAAATGGAAATGTGCCGCCCAAACAGATCGCAAAGTCTCAAGCGGAGTGAGACGCCGCCCGGCAACCTTTCATATAGCGATGTGTTGGAGACCCACGTCAACGGATACAGCCACTTGATCTTGCTGCGCCTTCCAGAAATCGCTTTCTTTCCAACGGCTTTCGGAGCGATAGAGGCTTTGCCGCCGGGTGGTATAGATTGCGTGAACACGCGCCAGCTCCTGCGCGTAAGCTGATAAGCCCGTCGCTGGAGCAGCAAGAATGCCCTCGGCAGCGGCCATTCCAGTGCGCAGGGCATTGAACAGGCCTTGACCTGCAATCGGATCAAAGGCCAGGGCCGCATCCCCGACAGCATACCAACCTTCACCGCATGGGGTGATGGCGGCAAGACTGCGGGCATCACGGGCAAAGACCGGCCCCTCCCATTCCAACGCGCCAAGGCATGAGGTCAGATGGGGCGCTTCGTTAAAAAGTGCAATACGGCGATCAGGCAAGCGCCGCAGCCGCACCGCCTCCTGGGGCAATGTGTGATAGCCAATCGCCCAAAAACCATCGGCAAGCCGGCCCGCATAAATCCAGCCATCGGGTGTGGCCTCAATCAGCGTCCGCTCCAGATCAGCATTTTTCTGAGGCTTTGCGATTTGATACAGCGAGACCAGCGCCGTACCGCGGTGCTGCGCAACACCAAGCAGGCGGACAATTCGCGCCGAGCGCCCCGTCGCATCGATGATATAGGAAGCGCGGATGATGCGCCCATCATCCAGCCCGATCACCCACAACCCGTCTTGCATGTTAATGTCGCTGATATTCGCCTTCCACCAAAAGCAATTGGCTTCAAGGCTCGCCTGCCGCAGATCGGCATCGAATTGGGCGCGGTCCAGGCGCAGACCAGGCCCATAGGGGTCACGCAAAGTATCACTTGCCACCACATGCTCATCGCCCCAGACCGTCAGGCCACCGCCAACCCGTGCATGGTGCGGCCCAGGCACGGCTAGATCGGCAAGCCCCTGCTGAACCAAAAGCCTTTGCGCAGCCCCCGGCAATGTTTCGCCCAAACGCGGTGCATGGGAACGAAGCCGATCAAGCATAACCACAGACCGGCCCGCACGGGCGAGGTGACGGGCGGCGATGGTCCCTGCTGGTCCCGCCCCTGCGACAACGACATCAAACACAGCTCCGTCGCCCTGCGGCGGGGCTGTTCGCGTCTGGTTTTCAACGCTTTTGAACACGGACAGCTCGAAATGCTTCGAGTTGCTCGCGGCTTGCCCAACCGGCCTTTTCCAGCTTGGTCAGCGGCTGCGGAGCCTCTGCAAGCAAGCGAACCGCATGATCGGCGGCATGCTTGAGTTTGCTGACGGCCAATGTCTCGACATAGATATATTCAGGGAAATCAGGATCACCCTTTACCCCCGGTCGTGCCTCGACAATGCCAAGCTGCCCGAATTCGGCGATCATATCCATCATGACTTGCGCCGTATCGTGGTTCATGATCGCACGCAGCCAGTTGACACGGCGGCTATAGGCCGCAATACGCTCCGCGCGTGGCAGCTTGGCATTGATGACCTTGTTGTAATCCTCCTCGCTCAACACCTGATTGGGCACGCGCGCCGCCCAGAACGTCGGCAAATAGGGATCAAATTCAGGATCATAGCCCGAGCGGCAGAAGGCCGTGTCGCCCTGCCAGGGGATTGCCATCCACCGGGTAATGCCACCCGGCAGCTGATCGTAGAGCGGCCCGCCGACCTTTTCCACCAGAATGGGCGTCATGGTCGTTCCATAGTCCGGCTCTGGAGTATCGGCTGGACGCAGACGGATGCGGAAGGGCGCAGAATACAGGCTGGCGTGGCGCATTGGCCAGGTCATCTCGCAGCCCGGGTGGAATGTATCGGAAAGGCAATAATGCAAGGCGGCCTTATCCAGCATATGCGGTTGCCCCGGAAGAGGAACCTCTTCAATCTTCGAGACCGGCTTTATTGCCTCCGGCCAATCGTCAATGAAGCTGCCCTCCACCCATTTGCGCAGAATGGCTTCTTGCAGTCCCGTCATCGTCAGCATGTTGCCGGGGCCAGTTTCGGAGAAACTGCCGAAGGCGTCGCCATAGATCCAAGGCTGTACATGCGGCCATTGCACCGGCTCGGCCACAATAGGCGCGGACGGGCGGAAGCCGTTGAAAAGCGTGCGACGCAACTCGCCGTAAGGGTCATCCCCCTCCGCCAAGCCTGCGGGTTTCTGCGACAGCTTGGCAAGCAGATCAGGATTATTGAAATCCAATGGGCAGCCTTTGCCGAAATACGCCGCAAAGCCCTTATTGACCCATTGCAGATTGCTGAGACGCTGTAATATCGGCAGGATGTCCGTCGAGAAGGATGGTTCACTCGGCAGCGGCATCCAGCCCGCCTGAACCGAGACATCGCACAACAGGTCATACATCGTGCGCCAGCTGATGATATCGGGCGCGTAATTTGGCGGTGCGACCACCACCCAAGCCGATTCCACCGGGATCGATTGACCATTGATGGAAACCTGCGCCATCACAGGGCCGTCAGACGTATCGTCATACCAATCATTGGCATTGTTAAAACTTGGCGGATTATCCGGCTCATAGACCGGGGCATTGGTCGGCGAGGCAGATTTACCATGCCCGCCCAGAAAGATCAGTCGCCCTTCCTCATCCGTCCTCAGTTCACCCAACGGCACGACAACCGGCTCGGCTGCTGCCGCCTTGAAGGTTCCTGTGTCGAAGGCATAGGCTGGGCCAGAGACAGCGCGGCCCGAAATGCTGCGGGGGCCGGGATCGATAGCCAGCGTCGAGCGATCCGCGACGTCTGGATTGCGCAGCGGAAAGGCATTGTCGGGCGCATCAATCGCCTCTGGAATATCCAGAGCATACTGGAACTGGTACCATTGCGCTTTACGATTGGCGACATGCACGGTCCACTGGATATCGGCATTGTCGTTGGTCAGTTCGCTCACGACGTCGCCAGCAGCATTGTAACCATAGATGCGGAACCGGGCGGCCTGCCGCTTGATGGCACCCGTCTTGTCTCGGTAAAATGATGGTGGCGGGGCATTTTCCGGTGGCGCATCCGTGACTTCGGGACCGATGAAATATTCGGTCTTGGCATCACCAATACGGGCAATGCCGATGGCCGGATGGATTGCGGCACGCACGATGGTGCTATCGAGGCCGCGTGGTGCTGGCACAGACTGGGGACGAGGCACTTCCGGCTCACCAACCGGGATTCCGTTTACATTACGGCGCAATTCGGCGGCCGCCGCATAAACCACACGGCGGGCATCGGCAATAGAGCCCACTGGCCTGTGCTCCTCCGTGACACGCCAGATATTCATCGAGAGGTTCTCACCATAGTCGGCCTGACCGCGGGCATTGATATCCTGCTGAGGGATGACCAAATCGGCAACATGGATCGGCGGGCTGAGATCTTCCGGCCACTCCACGGTCGCCTCATCCAGCGGCATACGGTCCGGCACGGTGCGCAACTGTACCATGAAGCGGAACCGTGCTTCGCCCGTGCTCAGGCGACTGGCAAGATCAGCCGCCAGATAGGTAGGGTCTGTCGGATCATCCGCCGGCGGATCAACAGAGATGGTCGGCTCCAGTTTATATTTGGCATAGGTTTCGCCGAAACTAAAAGGCAGCCCGCTCCAATAGGGCGTTGCCAGCACGCTGGCCACAGGTTTGGCCATCGCATCCAGCAATTGAGCCGTCTTTGGGTGAGCCTTGAGATAGGGATCATAGTCGCCATCAACCACACCAGCCTTGGTGAAGGCGCACATATCCGCAGCCGTATCGACGAAGAAGACATTGAAATTTTGCAGGATAAAATCGAAGGTTTGTGAGTCTGGATTGCCAAGCAGCTTCTTTCCGGGAACATCGAATAGCTTGATGCCAATTCCCAGCGTGGATTTGAAGTCCTCAAGTGTCGGTAACGTATCGGAAGAAAAGCGCAGCCAGGCATCAAAGGATTTGCCGACATGGGCAAAAATCCCGACCTGATAGGGCGCGGGCAGATCGGACCGGATCAGAAACTGCGCCGAAGCAATACCATGCGGTTTCAGAAACACCGGTCGCATGGCCGGACATTGCCCCTTGGCAATACGACCGCCCTGCACCATGTCAACAAACATGGTTTTCAACGATTCAATTGGATCAATAGCGCAGTTTATATCTGGCGCATTGCCCTCAGCAGATGCCTTGATGTGATCCATGGCGCGCTCCTCCTCGATGCGAATGAAAAACACCTATAAGGTGTATATAATGTAAATACAATCAACTCATGTCGTTGTATGAATGCCCGCCCGTCAGTTCGATCTACAACATTATGCGTTTCGTCTCTGGTGAAACGGAATATGCAAAAGGTCCGGATAAAGTGCGCTAAAACCCATTCATCCCTTGGAAAGTTACGATATCGCACCGCGTGTAGCGGTTATCAAAGCAAAGACGATCTGTTGCCCATAAGAGGACTACAAATCACGCAAAACCGATCATGTTTCAAAAAACCAATAGTGATAACTGATCCGAGCCTGGCAGTTGCCTCGCCAAGTTCGGATCAAGATTGTGTCTCTCCCGGCCGCGTCAAAACTTCCGCGACAATCCAACCTTCGCACCAACGGATTTCTCACCCTCGCCTTCGATGTTGAATAGAAGGCTGCCTTCAATCGCCCAAGCCTCGGTGGTTTGCAGTGACGCGCCAGCCGTGACCGATCCGAACAAACCGGACCCGTCGAGGCCAGAAAAGCCGGTGGTGATACCAAGTTTTGGCGTCATGGTTGAGCCGCTTGCAAGTGTAAAGGAACGGGCGATTTCAGCACCGAGGCTCACTCTGAACTGCTCCGAGGTGAACCCATCGAGATCGATCGTGTCGCCCGAACTGTTTTTCACGGCGTAATCGTCGACGGTTTCCGAAAAATAAACCACTCTTAGCTTCGGCGTCACCACGGTCGCTTCGTCCAAAGACCATTTTCCCTTGATGGACGTATCCAACATCCAGCGCTGGGTATCGAAATTGCCATCCCAGAGCTGGGTATCGATGGTGTTTGAGGACCCGCCATACAGCAGGCTTGCATCCCAGAACACGCCTTTGGTCACTTCGAAAGAGGTATAGGGGCCAGCCAGCCAGCCATTGCCGGTCAGCATGGCGTCCTCATCCGTCGGGTCCGTCATCCGGTCGTAGTGAAACGAAAGACCCAGCAGCGCCTTGTCGGTCAGCAGATAGTCGGCCCCCATGTTGATCATGGCGAAGCTCCCCCACTTGCTGCCATTGGTGTCCTTGTCGTTATGGGTCAAAAAGACGCCATCAATCCAGATATTGAATGGCGAAGAATAGCCACCGGCAAGACCGTCGGCACTGTCACGGGCCGATTCCATCTGTGCAAGACTGGTGGAAAAGCCGAATGTCATTCCCTGCGCGGAAGGAGACATTCTGGTCGTCACCGGGGTCGTCGCCCTGGCCATTCTGCCTCGTTCCATCAGGCCTGGCACCTTGATCGCGGAGGAGATCATGTTTTGGCGGGTCTCTACGAAGCTGTGTACGAGGTTGTCGATATCCGTCGCGACCTCCTCGGCATTATAGTTGATGTTGTAGGTGACAGTGCCCGTGTTGGAATTTCCAAGCGAACTGGCAAGGCGATAGCTGATACGGGCCTGCCCTGAATAGGCGGGGTTCGGGGTGAATTTCAAATACCAGCCGACAGGCGAAGCTGAAGAGACGGCTGCAAGCTCACCTTGAATAAGGGTTGCCGTCCCTGCCTCGGGTGGCTCGACGGAAACAATATCGGCCTCGGTAAACGGACCTCCGGTAGCGTCTTTGTTGAGATAGACGTTATTCGGCGTGGAGCCTGCGGGAACATCGACCACATGATCCGCCACAGTCACTGCGCGCGTGGTCACTTTGACGGTATAGCTTGCAGTGCCGGTCGTACCATTGCTGTCACGGGCCTGGATGGCAAAGGAATAATCGCCTTCCGTACCCGCATCGAGCGGTCCATTGAGCGCACCGGTCGAGATATTCAGCACCATGCCTTTCGGCAGGCTTCCAGAGGAAAGGCTGTAGATCAGCGTGCCCGTTCCCCCTGTTGCCGATATCTGCTGGCTATAAGCCTCGCCCGCCATGGCTTCTTTTAGCGCTCCACCAGCTGGCGAGAAGGCGATGGACGCGGCTGCGTTCACCGTCAGCGTATAATTGCCCGAACCGTGATTGGCGGGTGACGCGCTATCGGTAACCGTCACAGCGATAGCATAGCTTCCAGCCGTCGTCGGCGTTCCGCTGATGGTTCCAGTGCTCGTATCAAGGACAAGACCATCCGGCAGACCGGTTCCAGCATAGGTATAAGGAGCGGTACCACTGGTTGTCGTCACGGACTGGCTATAGGAGGTGCCCACTGTTGCTGTAGTGAGAGCCCCTGACGATGGAGAGAGGCTCAGCGTAACCGACGGCTCCGTGAGGGTAAGCGAATAGCTTGCCGAGCCTGTGGCACCGTTAGCATCCGTAGCGGTAATGGTGAAGCTGGTATTGGCAGCGGTCGTCGGCGTGCCGGAGATCACGCCGGTCGACGTGTTCAACGTCAGGCCCGTTGGAAGCGTGCCGGCGCTGATGGCATAGCTATAGGGTGACGTACCACCCGAAGCGGTGACTATCTCGCTATAGGCCGTCCCCACCGTTGCTGCTGTCAATGTGCCTGAAGCTGGTGACAGGGTGAAGGTCGGGGCCGTAACCGCTATGGTCACCGTAGCTGGCGAGGATGTTCCCGTGGCATTGGTGGCGGTGTAGGTAAAACTGTCGGAGCCGGAATAACCAGCCGTCGGCGTATAGATAAAGTTGGTGCCGGATACCGTTGCAACCCCATGGCTTGGCGAGGAGGCAATGGCAACCGACGTCGCAGCACCACCCGTGATAGGGGGAGCCAGAACATTATCCGCAGAGTTTGCCGTCACCGTTGCCGTCAGCGCGTTGGCGATCGGCGCCGCCGCATTAATGGTAATGGAATAAGATGCCGTGACCGTTGCGCCATATGCATCGGTAATTTTAACCGTGAAGTTACTCGTTCCGGCAGCCGACGGCGAGCCGGAGAGAACCCTGGCAGCGGCGGCGCCGCTTGACGTTACGGACAGGCCGGCTGGCAAGGATCCAGACAGGAATTCGTAATCATACGGCTCTGCGCCACCGGATACCGCAATGGTTTGGCTATAGGCCGCACCAACCGTGCCTGTTGCAAGGGTGCCAGCCGAGGGCGAGAGGACCAGGGTTGGCGCCGTAACCGTTATGGTCACCGTAGCTGGCGAGGATGTTCCTGTGGCATTGGTGGCAGTGTAGGTAAAACTGTCGGAGCCGGAATATCCCGCTGTGGGCATATAGGTGATCGAAGTGCCGGAGGCTGTGGCCGTTCCATGCGATGCCGCTGACGCGACCGCAACGGACGAGGCCGTGCCGCCGGTCGTGTTGAGAGCGATCACGTTGGCCGACGAATTGGCCGCAACTGTTTCAGAGACGGCGTTGGCAACCGGGGCCTGAAGAACGGCGGACGGGGTGACCGAGTTCGAAGCGACCGAAGCTGTACCGGTTCCGGCACTGTTGGTCGCGGTCACGGTAAACGTATAGGCGGTGCCATTGGTCAGGCCGGTCACGGTGATCGGGCTTGCCGAGCCGCTTGCCGTTGCCCCACCCGGGCTTGCCGTCACGGTATAGCTGGTAATCGCCGCGCCGCCATTGCTGGCCGGGGCGGTAAACGAAACGGTCGCCTGGGTATCACCGGCGGACGCCGTCCCAATCGTCGGCGCGTCTGGAAGGTCTGCTGCCACGGCAAGCGAATAGCTCGCTGATCCCGTCGCGCTATTGGCATCGGTGGCCGTGATGGTGAAGCTGGTATTGGCTGCGGCTGTTGGTGTGCCGGAGATCTCGCCGGTCGATGTGTTTAGGCTCATTCCAACAGGGAGCGTGCCAGCCGTGACTGCATAGGTATAGGGAGACGTGCCGCCCGAAGCGGTGACTGTCTCGCTATAGGCGGCACCAACAGTTGCCGCCGTCAAAGCGCCGGAGGCGGGTGACAGGGTGAAGGCTGGGGCCGTAACCGTTATGGTCACCGTAGCTGGAGAGGATGTTCCGGTGGCATTGGTGGCAGTGTAGGTAAAACTGTCGGAACCGGAATAGCCGGCTGTGGGCGTATAAGTGATCGACGTGCCGGAGGCCGAGGCCGTACCATGCGACGCGGGCGTGGCAATGGCAACGGAAGAGGCCGCACCGCCGGTCATGTTGAGCGTGATCACGTTGGCCGAAGAATTGGCCGCAACTGTCTCGGAGACGGCGTTGGCAACCGGGGCCTGGAGAACGGCAGACGGGGTGACCGAGTTCGAAGCGACCGAAGCCGAACCCGTTCCGGCACTGTTGGTCGCGGTCACGCTAAACGTATAGGCGGTGCCGTTGGTCAGGCCGGTCACGGTGATCGGGCTTGCCGAGCCGCTTGCCGTTGCCCCACCCGGGCTTGCCGTCACGGTATAGCTGGTGATCGCCGCGCCGCCATTGCTGGCCGGGGCGGTAAACGAAACGGTCGCCTGGGTATCACCGGCGGACGCCGTCCCAATCGTCGGCGCGTCTGGAAGGTCTGCTGCCACGGCAAGCGAATAGCTCGCTGATCCCGTCGCGCTATTGGCATCGGTGGCCGTGATGGTGAAGCTGGTATTGGCTGCGGCTGTTGGTGTGCCGGAGATCTCGCCGGTCGATGTGTTTAGGCTCATTCCAGCAGGAAGTGTCCCTGATGTGACCGCATAGGTATAGGGCGATGTTCCGCCCGAAGCCGTGACCGTCTCGCTATAGGCGGCACCAACAGTTGCCGCTGTCAAAGCGCCGGAGGCCGGGGAGAAGGTAAAGGTTGGCGCTGTCGGGGTGACCGCGCTCGTTGCTGCCGAAGCCGCACCCGTTCCGGCACTGTTGGTCGCGGTGACCGTAAATGTATAGGCTGTACCATTGGTCAGGCCGGTCACGGTGATCGGGCTTGCCGAGCCGGTTGCCGTCGCGCCACCCGGACTTGCGGTCACGGTATAGCTGGTGATTGCCGCGCCGCCATTGCTGGCCGGGGCGGTGAAGGACACCGTGGCTTGGGCGTTGCCAGCTGTAGCCGTTCCGATTGTCGGCGCACCGGGAAGGCCTGCGGCCACGGCGAGGGAATAGCTTGCCGAGCTCGTCGCGCTATTGGCATCCGTGGCTGAGATGGTGAAGCTGGCGCTTCCGGCGGTCGTCGGTGTGCCGGAAATCTCGCCGGTCGATGTGTTGAGGCTCAAACCGGCAGGAAGTGTCCCTGATGTGACCGCATAGGTGTAGGGGGAGGTTCCGCCTGAAGCGGTGATTGTCTCGCTGTAAGCCGTCCCGACAGTTGCGGCTGTCAACGCGCCGGAGGCGGGGGAGAAGGTAAAGGTTGGCGCTGTCGGGGTGACCGAGCTCGTTGCTGCCGAAGCCGCACCCGTCCCGACGCTGTTGGTGGCGGTGACGGTAAATGTATAGGCTGTACCATTGGTCAGGCCGGTCACGGTGATCGGGCTCGCCGAGCCGGTTGCCGTCGCCCCACCCGGACTTGCCGTCACGGTATAGCTGGTGATTGCCGCGCCGCCATTGCTGGCCGGGGCGGTGAAGGACACCGTGGCTTGGGCGTTGCCAGGCGTCGCCGTTCCGATTGTCGGCGCACCGGGAGCCGTCGGCGCACTTGCGTAACAGGCTGCACTGAATGTGAGCGTGTTGTAATCGGAAGCGCTAGCTGATGAATCCTGTGTGACATCAAGGATCATCTGTAGATTGTCTATGGAAGCGGTGGCTGTAAAATTGCCGGATTTATTGATATTTCCACCAAGATTACTCTCATTGACGAGGAGATTATTATAATTGTCGCTGTATATCACAATTGCCGATGACGTACCGCCAGCTGCTGTTCCAGTAGTGGAAAAGGTCCAGGAGATGTACTCGCCAGCGGCCAAGCCTTGATAATCAGGGGAAAAGTTGTCGGTGTTGGTGAGATAGCGTGGTGAGCTGAAGTCTGAATTGACTTGGCTGCATGACGCCGAAAGTGCGGCATTGGCCGCTGTCGCAAAGCTCAAGCCGGTAATCAGGATGGTGAGGACGCCGATGAAAGCCCGGAGGACGGCGCCAGCTGATCGCTTGAGCCAAGTCCATGCCACCTTTTTTGTACTTGTCAGAAAACGCGTGACACGAAACGATTTGCCGCATTGCATGCTTATCTAAACCCCTGCTCCATCAAGGTAGCGATCATTAATCTTGTCGTCTTCCCGAACGAAGATATGCCGCCGCCCTAAAACGAGCACCCACCACAAGGCGCCCGTCATTCGAGCATTATTCGAGCTTTGGTTGAATGACAATCTCATCAAATGCGAAGAATTGATGTCACCCACTGTTTTCCGTCAACTGTTGCTAAAACAACTCGCTATAAACGCCTAGGTAGAGGTCTCAGCATAGGCCGGCATGGGATCCGTCTTCGAAATTTACTCTTGCGGGCCTTCTCAAAAAATTGCAATAGTTTGATTTACTAAGTTAAGGTTGATAAATATTGTTGGATCTCATGAGCCCGAATCACTCGTCGATTCGCGGTGTCCCGGCCCCCATGGAGGATTATTATGGATGCGTATCTTGCAACTATTTTGCCGGTTGGCTTCAATTATGCGACCGAAGGCTGGCTCATGTGCTGGGGTCAGAAACTGACGGTAAATCAATATACTGCCGTCTATTCACTTGTTTCAAATTATTATGGCGGGGACCAGCAAACCTATTTTAACTTGCCGGATCTGCGCGGGACTATGCCTATCGGATATGGACAACGCTTGCCCACCAGCCCCGATTACGGGATTGGCAGCAAAGGCGGAAATGATACCATTTCGTTGAATTCGAGCCAGATTCCTGCCCATACCCATGCAGCTGTCTTTACGCCGACTGGTACCGCCACGGTGAATATACCCGCGCAGACAGGAACCCAGACTGCAACCCTGAAGGCAAGCCCTGTTGCGGGAACGTCTCAGTTGCCAACGGCAGGCTCTGCCCTTTCTGGTGGAAATACGGCTGCTACAAGGATCTACGGCGCTGCTTCAAGCGCCCCGGTCACCCTCGATAGTAGCAGCGTTGCGATTTCCGGAAATGCGCCCACGGCGGCGCAGAGCATTGTCACCAATGCGATAACTGGCGGAGCTGTTGCCGTGCAGCCATTTGGCGCCGGTGCTGCTATCGATGCCCGACCTCCTTACCTGGCGATCAACTTCATTTTCTGCGTTCAAGGCCTCTACCCGGTTCGTCAATGACTGGTCTCATTCTGGATGCAGCAAAATTCACGCCCTATATCGGCGACGATTTCACACTGACTGCGCAGGAGACAGTGATCAACGCGGTGTTGGCCAAGGTTGTCGAATATCCAGCCAGCACCGCACCTGGAGCAGCGCGAACGGCTTTCAGCCTTTTTCTCTGCGTCCAGCAAAACGCGTTTCCTGACATTCAAAGCGGAGACTACGTCATCGAGCATCGCAGTCTGGATAAGATCGGGCTTGCGTATATTGAGCGTATCCTCAGCCCGCAGCCCGGCGTTATCCGTTTGGAAGTTGCATTCAATTGATGATCGCATTGAGTTGGACGAGAGAGATATGAATGGGTTTGCCGGCTCTTTCGCATTTGGAAAGGGTTTGAATTTGCGTCTTGTCCGGGCGAGTGATCAGGATCTGATTTTCAAACTGTTTATCGAAACCCGCCCTTGGCTCGCATGGGCCGAGGGGAAACCCGATTTCATTCGTGATCTCTATGAGCAGCAGTTCAAGACCATGCGGGCTGGTGCTGAAAGTGTCTATCCCGATCATCTCGACTTCATCATCGAGCGGCTTGGTTCCGCAGTCGGACGCACCATCATCGATCTTGGATATGCCGATTGGCGGATTTCCGAGTTGCAGGTTTTAAAGCAGGCAAGAGGCAACGGAATAGGGTCCAATGTCATCAGAGGATTGCAGGCTGCGGCTTTGAACGGCAACATTCCACTGACGCTTTCAACGCCAATTTTTGGTTCAAACGGCTTTCCTATGTACCAGCGGCTTGGGTTTCAGGTCGTCCAGGCCCAACCGCCGATGATTCACATGGCTTGGTTTCCCCCTGGTCACCCTGATCGACAAGAGATGTCCGGCGGCAATGGCCTCAGACGCTAGCGGCTGTCAGGTTCAGATTGAACACGCCATGTTCTGGCTTGTCTTGTTGACGATGCAATCAGTCATCCAGCCAACCATCAAAATGTGTGCAAGCGGCGAATAATTCCAGAAAATTGGCAACCTCTCCGGACATTCCGGTCCCAACATGCTCTTGCGATCTGAGATGCTTGGCGAGATCGCGGTAGAACACCACCCTCTCTGCCGGAATGTCTCCCAAGGCATGTCGTCCAGCAGCCCGCAACAGGTAGTAATCCTCGACCATCTGGCAAAATGGCTCAGACATAACCTCAGAGTGTCCGACAGGAAGGCCTGCCAAACCGGCATCCTCACGGAATAGGCGCCCTATCGGCACGTCGAGGCATGCCAGAAGCTCAGGTGGCCAGTCATCCGGACTATGTTTCGTTTCGATCAGATTTTGCAAATGGACCCGCAGAAACTCTGCATAGGTCTTGCAAGCAAGCACCTTGGCAAAGCATGGGCTGTTTTTATCGCCGGACTGAACGTCATAGGCCGGGAACGCGGCATCGAAATCCGCGACCTCTTCAAGTGAGGCGATCTCTATATCAATCTGCTTCTCCCCGGCTGTGACGACAACGTAACCACCAGGGTAAGCGACAGGCGAAGGGACGGCTATATTGACGAGACCATCCAGTTCGACCCGCCCGACAACATGCATATGGCCACTGAAATGCCATCGAAGCCCGGCGCGGGCAAGGCATCGGCCACTTTCAGGCGACGGCATGCGCTTCGACCAATCCGGCGTGCTCGCCGCCCGCACGTCGTTCCCTTCTCCTGTCAATGCCAAAGGCAAGGCCGGGTAGTGGGAAAAGGCCAGCAAGGTCTTAGCCAAGCGGTTGGCGCGCTCAGTCACATCCTTGATCCAGGCCAGCAGATAGGGGCGTTCTGCCAGCACATGATCCCAGGCGGCATCCGCCCTGACCTGCCAGATATCGCCAATTTTGTGAAAAACATTGGCGTCCAGCATCAAAAGCCAGAGCCCTTCCTGCGGCTCGACAAGATAAGACGCGTCACAGTTCAGGTGGTGGCCGGTTGGCAAGTGGCGGGGTGCGACATCCTTCAAACCGTCATGAGGCGTCTCCCAATGGAGAATGGTCTCGGGACGCGTGATGCCGTAGGGTGCCATGGCCGCCACGGCCTCAGCTACCGACATGCCACGCATCCCCGGACAGACAATTGCCGGTGCCAGAGCACGATCATCGCTTGTCACCATCAGCGGTTCCAGCCCATCGGCCTGTGTCAGCAGCTTGGCGAGGTGACGCGGTGCCAGTCCGTAACAATCATGATTGCCGAAGGTTGCGAAAAACCGCAGGCCGTGTCTGTCTTCGTAGTCGGAAAGAAGGCGTTTGACGGCAGCAACCGCGTCGACCTGGCCATCATCGGAATAATCGCCGAGAAGCACGACATCGCGGATGCCGCGCCGAACGATATCGTCAAGCACGGCACGGAAGGCAGCATGGCTCTCGTTGAACACGCGGGTGGACGCCATGGTGTCCGCCAGCGTGCGAAGGGCAAGGCCACCGCCCTCCTCCACCATGCCATACCCGCCGTACAGATCATGCAGATGGACATCGGCGACAACTGCGATCTGCATCAGGCGGCGGCTTCCTGACGTTCGCAACGGGCCGCCCCAAACAGGTCCGGACGGTCGAGATTGATGTAATCGACACCGGCTTTGGCAATTTCGCGGTGAATGGCCATGTCGTCTCCTCCGTAATAGATCATCACCTCGAGCCCGGCTTTACGACACGCTTCGATCAGACCCGGCCTTCGCATTTGTTCGACAGTCATCTCGATGATCGTGGCGTGATGAACGGCACCAACCAGAGACGGCGACTTGGCAATATTCAACGTCATCATCTTACGGAATTCAGGCGCGATCAATTGCAGATCGCGGCGCATGTCTTCGGAAAACGAAAAATAGAATGTATCGCGCACCATGCCCAGGCTTCGCACCAGTGCAACAACCTTGGCCGGATCGCAATATTTCAGCTCGACATAGACCCCAGCGCGGCCACGCAGGTGCTGGAGATAGGCATCAAGCCGGGGTACAGCCGCACCTTTAAACGCGGGGGAGAACCAGCTTCCGGCATCCAGCGCATCGATTTCGTCCGATGTCGCATGGCCAATCGGGCCTGTGCCATTGGTGGTGCGGTCCAGCGTTTCGTCATGGAAAACATAGAGCACACCGTCAGCGCTCTCGCGCACATCAAGCTCGATGTAGTCTGCCCCCTGCTGGAGAGCGAGGTCGGCGGCTGCGAAGGTATTTTCCGGCGCAAACTGATTGGCCCCGCGATGGGATACGATCTTGGTCATGGAAAAATCCTGTCAGTTTGCCGGCTCTAACGCTTTCGCGTGCCTATCGGAGTGATGCAAAAGCTTGGCGTGGAAATCAACGATGCGGTTGCCGGAGGCATCGAACAACAGCGTGTGTTCCGGCTTGCAGGCAATGCCAACCCTGGCACCGGGTGCATGGCGCACGGCTTCACCATATTCCAGCGCATGAATGACGCCTGCCGGCGTGTCGATCATGTAGAACACTTCGCGCCCCATGGGCTCCACACTGATAATCTCTCCACTGAGCGGTGCATCCGCGTGGGAAACAAGGGTGATGTCTTCGGGTCGCAGGCCGAGCGTCGCTTCTCCTTTGCACGCGGACGTAAGGGCGACGGATGCCTCGCCGATCCGCAATTGGCACTCCGTGGCATGTCCCTTGAGAAGGTTCATCGGCGGCGTGCCGATAAAGCCTGCCACGAACAGATTGCTCGGGCGGCGATAGAGGTCGTCAGGCGTGCCAACCTGGGCTATCTCACCATTGTTCATACAGATGATCCGATCCGCCATGGTGATCGCCTCGATCTGGTCATGGGTGACGATCAGCGTGGTAAAGCCAAGCCGCTTCTGTATGCTTTTCAACTCGGCCCGCATGGTGATGCGCAGGGTGGCATCGAGATTGGAAAGCGGCTCATCGAGCAAAAGGATATTCGGTTCCTTCACCAGCGCCCGCGCCAAGGCGACACGCTGCTGCTGACCGCCGGAAAGCTGCGAGGGACGGCGGTCAAGCAGCGCACTGATCTGCACCAGGTTTGCTGCCTCTTCGACACGTCTGGCGACCTCGTCTTTGTGCATGGTTTTGAAGCGAAGTGGAAAGGCGATATTGTCGCGCACCGTCAGGTTCGGGTAAAGCGCATAGGACTGAAAGACGATGCCGACATTGCGGTCGCGGGCATCAACGCGGTTGACATTATGTCCATCGAAAGCGATCTGCCCAGATGTCGGCGCATAGAGACCGGCGAGCAGAAACAGCGTGGTCGATTTTCCGCAGCCGGACGGCCCGAGAATGGCGACGAGTTCGCCATCCTCAATCGTCAGGCTCATCGGCTTCAGGACCTGGGTCTCGCCCCAGCTTTTGGTGATATTGTCGAGAGTGATCTTGGCCATTTCGGTTATCCTTTGATCCCGCCAAAGCTCATTTGCGTGATGTACTTCTGCGTGAAGATGTAGAGGACCAGTACGGGCAGCAGATAGACGATGCCGACGGCGGCGATCATGCCGTAATCCGCCCCCATATGGTCCTGGGCGACGAAGAACAGGTAGAGGCTCATCGTCATCTGGCTCTTCTCGATCAGCAGGGTCTGGACGAAGACATATTCCTCCCAACCCCGGAGAAATGTGAAGGTCGCAACTGCAATCAGGCCGCCGCGGATCTGCGGCAGGATCACCATGCGAAACGCCTGGAAGCGCGTTGCACCATCCGTCACCGCGCTCATCTCGATGTCCCATGGTACGCCGTCAAAGAACCCTTTGAGGACGAAAATCGCAAAGGGCAATTCCAGCGCACTCAACACCAGCACGACACCCACCAAGTTGTTGAGCAGGCCCATATAGTAAAGCTGGATGAAGATCGCGACAGTGAGCGCCAGCGCCGGAAAGGCGTGCAGCAGAAGCAGGCCGCGCAGAATGTTTTCACGGCCAGCGAAGGCGAACCGCGACAGCGCATAGGCGGCTGGGGTGGCGACGAGTGTGACGATTGCCGTTTGGGAAATCGCAAACACCAGCGACGTCCCAAGCGCCGACCAGATCGATGGCATCAGGTCCATGCGATTGGTGCCGATTTTGGCAATGTCAGGGTTCCACAGAAAGCGGTAGTTGTCGAAACTCAGATGCGGGACGAGGAAAATAGCCGACAGAATGACGATCACCATGGCAAGCACAGCCCAACTGATGGCGGGCCTACGCAGCCGATCTGCCAACAACGCCAATCCGATTACACCGAGATAACCGACCCCGGCGATGGCCGTGCTGTGCCATAAAACCAGCCGGCTGACAGCGCCGTCGGATGAGGTGAGCGATTTCACCAAAAGCCAGAGATAGGGCAGCAAAATCGGGATGGAGACAATCGTCAGGAAGAGGATGAGCGCCGACAGGAAACCAGCGCGATGAGCGACGCCCCGACGTTCGAGGCGGGCCCAATCGGTGGACGGCATCGTATCGGCCTGGATCAGCGACATCACAAGACCTCAATCTTTGGAGCGGCAAAGGTGGAACGCATATTGGAGACACGCCATTGCACCAGGGTCACGGCAATGCCGATGACCATCAGGCCCAGCGCCAGCGCCGCACCATAGGCATAGGCGCCGCTTTCGAATGCGCGCCGGTAGATATAGAGTGCATACGGTGTGGAATCGTAGAGCGGCCCGCCACCGGTGATCAGCAGGATATATTCATAGGTCGTCATCAGGGAGAGCGCCTGGTATATGGTGATGAAGCGGATCGGCTGCGAGAGCGCTGGTGCCACGACATGACGCAGAACGCCCCATTCGCTGGCACCATCGATACGTGCCGCATGGGCAAGATGTGAGGGGATGGAGCGGATCGACGAGGTCAGGATGACCATCGCAAAAGAAGCCCCGACAACGCCGTTCGCCAGAATGACCAGTAGCAGCGGAAAATCATTGCGCAGGTTGACCGGGGGCAGGCCAAATGCGCCCGTCACCTGGTTGAACAATCCCAAGGGCGTCGGATCGGCGATCCAGATCCACAAGATCCCATAGAGCACAGCCGGGCTCATGCGCGGCAAAAGCCACAGCCCGCGAAAGAAATTACCAAGCCGATCGGGGATCGCGGTCGAGGTCATCGCCAAAAGCGCGCCGAGGCCGACATTGAAGATGAAAAGGGTGGCCGCGACATAGATCAGCGTCGTCAGCAGCACTATGGGGATACGCGCGTCACGCTGAACGATCCGTTCGAAGTTTTGCAGCGTGAAATGGCCAACCCGAAGGTTCGACCCCATGTCCGTAAAGGCGATCACCGCATTGACCAGGATCGGTGCCAGAAAAAACACGGTAAGCAGCGCGATTGCTGGCGCAAGGTAAAGAATTGGCCGGGCCGGTCGATGCGCTCGAAGCTGGAATTGGGACATTATGGACTACCAATGAGAATAAAAGATGCCGCCCGACGAAGAGACGGGCGGCACGCAGCAGGGCCAAGCTTAGTTGCTGGCGGTATCGCGGATTTCGACGTCAGAACCGAACTGCGTCTCAAGTTCGTCGGCGATGAATTCAACGGCATCAGCCGCCTTCATCTTGCCGGTTTCCACGGCCTGCAAGCCGCTGAACAGGATCTTGTTGTAGCTGCCGAATTGGGTGTGGTTCGGCACGAACCCGGCATGAGCCATCATCGGCGATGCCGCCGACAGAACCCAATTGTCCTTGTATTTCGGCATTGCCGTCTGGGCGTTGCTAATTGCGGTATGGTAGGATGTGACCGCGTGCTGGTTGTTGAAATACGGCAATGTCGCAAGTGCTACGAGATCAGCGGCAATCTCCGCATTCTTGCTCTTGGCATTGACGGTATAAAGCAGCGGATGGGAAAGATTGGCGGGCTTGCCGCCCTTTTCTGCAGCCGGGGCAGGAATCCAGCCGATTTTGTGGAAATAGCCGTCGCGATCCGTCGGCCAGGTCGCACCGTTCATCTCGCCGAGCTGCCAGGCAACCGCCCAGACGCCCTGATGGAAGATGAAAGCCTTCTCCTGCTTGAAGGCGCCCTGGATCGCATCCCAGCTCATTGCTGTGTTATCGACAGGGGTGACGCCTTGCTTGGCATTGCGCTCGTACCAGCCGAGAGCCTTGGTCATTTCCGCTTTCGGAAACACCAGCTTGCCGGTTTTCTCATCCAGGAATTTGACGCCATAGGACTGGAAGACCATCAGATAATCGATGCCGACATTGGGGCGATGCAACATGCCGTATTGGGCTGCTTTCGCATCGACCACTTCCTTGGAGAGCGCCGTCAGATCATCGAGCGTGAATTCGCCTGCTTCGACCTTGGCGGGCAAGCCTTCGATAAAGGCCTCATCCTTGCCGATCTTGCGCAGCATGTCCTTGTTATAGAAGAACATACGGATCTCGGCATCCTGCGGTATGCCGTAAATCTTGCCATCATTACCCTTGGCGGCCTTCCACAGCACCGGCAGGATGTCGCCATAGACCCAAGGAGCAGCGGCGATCCGCTCGTCCATCGGCAGCGCGTCGCCATCCTCAGCGAATTTGCTGATCCATTCATGCGGCACGACGTAGATGTCCGGCCCCTGACCGACTGCAAATGCCTTCAGCGTATCGAGGGCGAGGTCGTCCCAGCCTTTGACGGTGCTGTTATTGGCTTCGATGACAATATGTTTATCGACGCCCGCCGCCTTGAGCTGCTTGTTCATGATGTCTGCGGCGGCTTCGATATTGGTGATGCGCGCCGGAGCGGTCTTATCGGCCAGCGTCGAAAGCTTGATCTTGATGTCTTCTGCATGCGCCCATCCGGTGGCAAGCGCAGAAATCGCCACGGTGGCGAGAAGGGCGAGGCATTTGGTCATGACGGTCGATCCAGTTGATGATGATTATTTAATTAACTTGCTTAAGTAACTGATTTATGACATCGCCGGATCAGTGAGGTGGAGAAACGAAAGCCTGTGCTGAACAAACGAGGGCCTTTGGACGGCATCGGCACGACCCAAGCGGCGGTGCTGAAACACTTGCGGCGAACCGGCATTGCGTCGCGTGCGGAACTCGCGGAATTGTGCGGCGTCACCCAGGCCGCCGTCAGCATGATGACCCGCGACCTGATCGAGCGCGGCATCGTTATCCAGGGCGCCAGGCGGCAAAGCCAGCGCGGGGCACCTCACATCGACCTCATGCTCGCCGGAAACATCGGATATGCGCTGGGTGTCCATGCCAACAGCTATTCGTTGACGCTGACGCTTCTGGATTTTTGCGGCAACCGGATTGGCGAACAGCAGGTTGAAGGGCCTTACGACAGATTTTCCGACGTTCAAACGACCATCAAAACGCTCAAGGCCGACTTGCTGGCATCGAACGGTATTGATGAACACCTGCTGATTGGCGCCGGTGTGGCCATGCCGACCCGTTTCCGCCATGGCACAGCCTTCCTTGATCTCGCAGAGGAAGTCGTCGCCTGGGCAGGCTCTGATCTTGCCTCGACCCTGCGCGAGACACTGGACTGCCCAGTACTGATTGAAAACGACGCCAATGCTGCGGCCATGGGCGAACTCGCCTTGGGCAATGCCACCGAACACGACAGTTTTGCGTATCTCTACCTGTCCGAGGGCATTGGCAGCGGCATTATCATTGGCAAGGAACTCTATCGCGGCAATCTGGGAAATGCCGGCGAAGTGGGCGCGCTTCGCGCACGCGGATTATCGCGCCCCTCTTTTGACGATCTTGCGGCCTGGTGCAAAGAGCATCACGGAAACATCCCGAAAGGCCGATCTTCCGACCAATGGACGGCATATCTGCAAGCAAACCCGGGAGTTCTTGATGCATGGCTGAGGAAAGCCGGACCGGAATTAGCCACGCTCGCCTTTATGGTGACAGCTGTTCTTGCACCATCGGCGATCTATATCGGCGGAACACTGCCCAGACTGGTAAGGGAAAAGCTTGCACCCTGGCTTGATTTCTCGACATCGAATCCGTTCGATGGAGCACGGGTCATTCAACCGGATATCCGTCTGCCGCAAATCTCAGCTGTCGATGCCGTCGCTTTTGGCGCTGCGGCGATGATCCTTCACAGCGTGCCGGGCAATTCGGGTCTCTGATCTCTCTCCAGATTTGGGCAGGGGCCAGAAAGCATCAAGACGCAAGGCGATGGAACGATAAAAACCGCCCGGAGCTTCCTCCGGGCGGTTCGCTGTGATTGATTGCGTTATTTTCAGTTCGGCAAAGCGTAGGCGATGACGTAGTCACCACGATCCGTTGACTGGCGCGCACCGCCTGCCGAGATCACCACATATTGCTTGCCGGTCTTGGGCGACTTAAAGGTCATCGGACCACCTTGGCTGCCGACCGGCAACCGGGCTTTCCAGACTTCCTCGCCTGTCGCTGCACTATAGGCACGCAGATAATAGTCCTGAGTGCCTGCGATGAACACCAGACCACCCTGCGTGGCAAGCGTGCCGCCGAGCGTCGGCATGCCAATCGGAATGGGCAGGCCCATCTTGATGCCAAGCGGCCCCTGGTCCATCACAGTGCCAACCGGCACCTGCCAGACGATCTTCTGAGTTTTCATATCCACCGCTGTCAGCGTACCAAACGGCGGCTTCTGGCAGGGGATGCCTGCGGCTGAAAGGAAGCGATCCTTGAGAACCGCATAGGGCGTCCCCTTCATCGGCACTAGGCCCATGCCGGTATTGACGCTTTCGCCGCCATTTGACGTCTTGGTCGTGGGGGCCGCTTCCTGCATTTTCACCCAAAGACCAACGCGCATGTCGTTGACGAAAATCAGGTTATGAACCGGATCGGTGGAAAGACCGCCCCAGTTCATCCCACCGAGCGAGCCGGGGAATGCCAATGAGGTATCCGTGCCAGGAGCCGTATAGAGGCCTTCATAGCGCATGGATTTGAAGGCGATACGGCACATCAGCTGGTCGAAGGGTGTCGCACCCCACATGTCGGACTCGGTAAAAGGACCGGTACCGATCTGCGGCATGCCAACCGATAGCGGCTGAGTGAGAGAGTAAGGCTCGTTCGGAATATTGGCTGCCTTGACGGGAACTTCCTTGACCTCCGTCAGCGGCTGGCCGGTTTGCCGGTCGAGAACGTAAAGCTGACCGGCCTTGGTGCCGAAAACCAGGGCCGGAACCTTGGAGCCATCCGCCTTCGGAAAATCGATGAAGGACGGCTGCATCGGCACGTCAAAATCCCAGAGGTCGTTATGAACCGTCTGGTAGACCCATTTTTCACGGCCCGTGGTGGCATCGAGTGCCAGCATGGATGCGCCGTATTTATGATCGAGCGGCGTCCGGGTCGTGCCGTAAAGATCGACCGAGGGGCTGCCCACCGGCATGAACACCGTGTTGGAGGCCGGGTCGTAGGACATCGCGGCCCAGACATTCGGCGTCGAGCGCGTATAGGTCTGGCCCGGAGGCGGCAGCTTGGTGATGTCAGGATTGCCGGGATCAAATGCCCAACGCAATTCACCGGTCACCGCATCGAAGCCGCGCATGACACCACCAGGCATATCGACCTGGACGTTATCGGCAATACGGCCACCGACCACGACAGTGGTACCGGCAAGCGTGGGTGCCGATGTCAGCACATATTGCGGATCGGGCGCATCGCCCATGCCGATCTTCAGATCGACGCGGCCATTGGTGCCGAAATCTGGGCAAAACGCACCGGTATCCGCATCGAGTGCAATCAATTGAGCCTGAATCGTGTTCATCAGGATACGGCGTTCGCAAAGCGCACCCGGTGCAACAGTCACCGCGGAGACCGGCGTCGAGCCGGGAACCGTTGGCTGATCCAGCGGACGGGTCGCATCGAAATAGGCAAGACCGCGGCACCGCATCCACACCGACGACATGGCGTTGATTTCAGCCTTCCAAAGCTGCTTGCCGCTATCGATATCGACGGCGATGACGTTGTTATGGGGCGTGCAGAGGAACAGCTTTTCGCCGACCTGCAACGGAGTTTCCTGATCTTCAGCGCCGTTATTGCCGGGGCTGATCGGGGTGTCGCCGGTATGATAGGTCCAGGCGACCGTCAGGGCTTTGACATTATCGACATTGATCTGGTCGAGCGCCGCAAAGCGGCTACCGCCTGATGTATTGCCGTAATGTTCCCAGTTCTTCTGTTCGCTTGTCGGATCGACCGGCACACGGGCAATCGGAGTGCCGGTAAACGGCACGGAAGGATGGGGCATGAACATGCCGGCCACACCGCCTGCGGACGCCAAGGCCAGAACTGCCGCAAGCGTGAACGAACCGGCGTAGCCGGGTGCCAGGCCGCGCGCCTTGCGCAGAAGCGGCAGCGACAGCAGCACAACGGTGGAGCCTATGCCGAAGGCCAGCAGGCGCGAGATCAGCGGCCAGAAATCAAGACCGGCATCCCAGATCGCCCAGACGGCGGTCAACAGCGTGATGATGACAAACAGCACCGCGCCGAGCGGGCGCCGCATCAAAACCAGCAGGCCGGACAGGACCACGGCAATACCGGTGATGATGAAATACCAGCTACCGCCGAGCGTGATCAGTCGGTAGCCGCCGATGGCAAGAAATAAACCGGCGAGAACGAGCACCGTACCCAGCAGGATCAGCCAGAGTTTGGCAACCGCCGAGAGGGCGCCTTTTTGTTGGACCATCGTATTTTAGCTCCTTGAAAGGTTGATCGGATCGACAGTCAACGGATCGCATGAGGTTTCGCCAGATCGACACGAGCCCGAACGCCTTCTATGGTTGGATTTCCGGGGACACTGCCCTCCCGTCACAGGGTTCGCCGGAGGCATGTCTGCCTGTCCCGCTTATCCTTCGTCCGCGCCTTTTTGACAAGAGACAACAAACTGCGCATGGAAAAGTCATCGCTGTAGCGGCGAAACCGTTCCTCATGTTCGAATTAACGGATGTTCTCGTTGCAACACCGGGCCTTGCTCCTGTAAGCGACGGAGATCAGATAACATTTACTTCAGGAGCAGGGTCCGTGGCTGGCGATAACGACGATTACATTTATGATGAAGCAACCGGCGAATGGCGCCCCGCCTCCGAAGTGGCAGCTGCCGCCGCTCAGGCATCGGAGGTCCGTGATGCGTCCGGCAATCTTTTGCAGGATGGCGATTCCGTCACCCTCATCAAGGATCTGAAGGTCAAGGGCGCTGGCCAGACGCTGAAACAGGGCACCGTCATCAAATCGATCCGCCTCACGGATAACCCGGAAGAGATCGATTGCCGTCACGACGCGATCAAGGGACTGGTGCTGCGGACGGAATTCGTCAAGAAGCGTTGATGATCAGCGGGCCGGGCGAAAACCCGGCCTGTATTCCCTGGGCGGCAGCCCTGGACGCCGGGCCAAGCACCGGATATTCACCAAAAAAATCTCTGAATGAGCGACGGAATTGCGTTTCTCCCGCGTTGAAGATCCATCGACTGAGCTGTCCTATCTCATCTTCGGGAGAAAATTTGATCCGCCTCACCTTGATGCTTCCCAGGTCCTTGCGCATTTTGACCTCCAATGAGGCAAAACAGAGCAGCCGTGTCCTTGGAGCTGCCCGAGTTGCGGTGAATGGATTGCGGTGAAGAGGATATGACCGACGATCCCGATGAAGAGTTGGTCAGACAAGTTGCGGCGGGCGATCAGGCTGCGATGCGGACCATGGTGGCGCGCAAGCTGCCGCGCTTTCTGGCGCTTGCCAATCGCATGCTCGCTGACCCGGCGGAGGCAGAGGATGTGGCGCAGGAAACCTTTCTGCGCATCTGGAAACATGCCGGAGGCTGGCGGCAGGGCCGTGCCCGCTTCGATACCTGGGCGCACCGCGTAGCGATCAACCTTTGCTACGACCGGCTGCGCAAGCGGCGCGACGTGCTGATGGCCGAGCCCCCGGACCGGATGGACGAAGCGCCTCTGCCCGATGCCGGGCTGACGGGACATGAAGCAGACAGCCAGCGGGTCAATGCGGCCTTGCAGGCGCTCGCCCCGCGGCAACGGGAAGCCATCGTCCTGGTTTACTACCAGGACATGTCGAACCTGGAGGCCGCCAGTGTGATGCAGATCAGCGTCGATGCGCTGGAAAGCCTTTTGGCGCGTGGGCGGCGGTCTTTGCAGAAGACTCTGACCGGAGATGGTCTGACCAGCGACGGGCTGAACGGAGATGGTAATGAGTGACGACAGCAAGCAAGGCATGGATGCGAAGCGGTTTCGCGCGCTTGTCGAAGCCTATGGCGGCGACCGCAAACGCTGGCCCGAAGACCGGCGCGATGCGGCTGACATCTTTGCCGCAACCGAAGCCGGTCGCGCCATGGTGGAGGAGGCGTCCCGCCTGGATGCGTTTCTCGCCCTGTCAGCCCCACCCTCTGCGTCCGCTGCCCTGACAGGCCGCATCCTGCAATCGGCAGACAAGCGCGTCACGCTGCGCCGCAGGTTGCATCGCTGGCTGGTCGGCGCGGGACTTCTCGGCGTTGGCCTTGCGGGCGGCCTGACCGGTGCGCTGGCGGTTGCAATAGTTGCGCCGCCCACCCAGATCCCAATGACCGATACCGCGACGGCGTTTGGCAATATCATGACCGAAGGCGAGATCGCTCAGGAGATACGATGACGGAACATGGTTTCAAGCGGCTGGCCATCGGCCTTCTGGTGCTCAACACCTTCCTGATCTGCGCCCTGGCCGGTGCCGGTTTTTTCTATCTCTATGACAATGCCACGGTCCCGCCCTCACGTCTGCCGCTGGCGGGCGAACAACTGCCTTCAAAATTGCGCGGCGAGTTTCAAAAAGCCCTGAACGATGCGCGCCGTGACGTGCGCTCCACCGGGCTTGAAGCACGCCAAGCACGCGTCGAGGCCGCAGCCCTGATGGGCAAGCCGGATCTCGACAGTGTGGCGCTGGCCGATGCGCTGAAACGCGCCCGCGAGGCCGAATATGCTGTGCGGGCCGCCACCGAGCAGAAGGCGATCGATTTCGTAGCCACCCTGTCGGTCGATGAACGCCGCCGTCTGGCGGACGGATTGATCCAGCGGGAGGCGCCACGGCCTGCCACGAAATGATCATATTTCAAAAGCGACGGATTTGAACCTATAGCGACGTTGAAAGGCCGATGATGAAACGGAGTTCATATCGGCCATGTCCAATTCCAACGATGTCGATGCCGCATTGGCGCTCTGGCGCTTCGGCCTTGGCGCTGCGGATGGCGGGATCACCGCCATCAAGGATGCCCCCCGCGATCTCTTAAAGGAAGAGATCACGGAGCGTGCGGTGCCAACGCCTGTCGGCGCGCAATTACGCTCCAGTTCCGATCTGCTGGTAGCGCTCTACGAATACCAAAAACAGGTCAAAGCCGAACGCGACAAGCAACCCGCAGCCGGTGCAATGGCGGGCGCGGCCATGGCTGGCGCGAATGCGATGCAGGGCGCGGGTGGCCCGTCCCAAGCTGCTGGCATGCAAGGCAATGCTATGCAGGGCAATGGCATGCAGGCGGGGGCCATGCCGCCCCAGCCGCAACCACAACCACAATCCCAGGCCCAGGCCCAGGCCCAACCCCAGTCCATGGACAAAAAGCCGGACATGCCGGTTTCCAAGCGTCCCTATTTTCCGCAGCAGATCCTGCTTGCGGAAGCTGATGCCCGTTTCAACGGAACGATCCACCAACCATTGATCGGCTTTGGCGAACGGCTGGCGATGTTCTGGGCCAACCATTTTTCGGTGGCGATCAGCAAGGGTGGCGAAGTGCATATTCTGGCTGGCGCGTTCGAGCGGGAGGCCATCCGTCCGCATGTCTTTGGGAGGTTCGAAGACATGCTGCTGGCGGTCGAAACCCACCCGGCCATGCTGGTTTTCCTCGATAACCAGCAATCGATCGGCCCGACCTCGCCCGCCAACAAGAATGGCAAGCGGGGCCTCAATGAAAATCTGGCCCGTGAGATCATGGAACTGCACACGCTCGGCGTCGATGGCGGCTATAGCCAGGCAGATGTGACGTCGCTGGCGCGGATCATCACCGGCTGGACTTTCTACCGCGATGAAAAGCGTCCAGGCCCCCAGGGCAAATTCATCTTCAATGCCAATGCCCATGAACCGGGCGACCACACGGTGATGGGCATGACTTATGCCGAGGGCAATGTGGAACAGGGCCGCACCGCCTTGCGCGACCTCGCCCGCCACCCGGCAACGGCCAGACATATCGCAATGAAACTTGTCCGCTATTTCGTCGCCGACCAGCCGCCACCGGCCCTGGTGACGAAACTGGCCGCCGCCTATACCAAGTCGCACGGCGATCTTTCGGCTGTCTATACTGCCCTTGTCGATGCAGACGAAGCCTGGAACCCGACATTGACGAAAATGCGCATGCCACAGGATTATGTGGCGGCGATGCTGCGCACCAGCGGGATCAGGCCGAAGCCGGAGCAGATCATTTCCATGCTGAACGCGCTTGGCCAGCCACTGTGGAACCCCGCCGGTCCGAACGGTTTTTCCGACGTTACCGATGCCTGGGCCTCGTCGGAATCGCTGGCGACCCGTATCGATGCGGCCAACCTGTTTGCCCATCAGATCCAGGGTCAGATCGACCCCCGTGCCTTTGCCGGTGACCGGCTGGGGCCGCTTCTCACCGCCGACACCCTGCAAGCGATTTCCCGGGCGGAAACCCGACCGCAGGGCCTGTCGATTGCCTTCCTTTCCCCCGAATTTCAGAGGCGCTGAACCATGCTGTGCGAAAACCTCTCCCCCACCCGCCGCGCCGTTCTCGGCACATCCGGTGCCTTGTTTGCCTGGGCCTTCATGCCCCGCTTTGCCCATGCGGCTGGCGGGCGCGATCCCCGCTTCGTCACCATCATCCTGCGCGGCGCGCTGGATGGGCTGACCGCCGTGCCGCCGATCGGCGATCCCGATTATGAAGGCCTGCGCCAGTCGATTGCGCTGAGGCTGGATGGAGACAAGCCAGTGCTGCCGCTCGACGGCTTTTTCGGATTGCATCCCTCGATGCCGAATTTCCAACGCCTGTTCCGCGCCAATCAGGCCGCCGTGGTGCATGCCAGTGCCACCGCCTATCGTGAGCGCTCGCATTTCGACGGACAGGATGTGCTGGAGTCCGGTTTTCCGACGCCCGGACATGTCGAAACCGGCTGGATGAACCGCCTGCTTGAAGGACTGCCAGCCGGCGACAAGATCGCTCCCGGTGCGGCAGAACGCGTGCAAGGGCTGTCTGTCGGGGCAACCGCACCCCTCGTCATTCGCGGCAAGGCACCGGTGCTCGGCTGGGCGCCGTCCGTGCTCCGACCCGCTGACGGCGATCTCGCGCCGCGCCTGATGGATCTTTATGGCCGTACGGACCCGATGCTCTCGAAGCTTCTGATTGAAGGCATCCAGACCGGCAAGATCGCATCCGGCCTCGACATGAAGTCGAAAGGCGGCCCCGGCGACCCGAACGGCATGGAGCAAATGGCCCGCGGCGCTGCCCGGTTGCTGGCCCAGCCAGATGGCCCGCGTGTCGCAGCACTCGCCTTTGAGGGTTGGGATACCCACGCACAGGAAATCGACCGGCTGGCAAAGCTTCTGGCTGGCCTGGACAATTCGATTGCCGCCTTCGAACAGGAACTTGGACCCGCATGGAAGGATACGGCGATCATCGTCGCGACCGAATTCGGTCGCACGGCACGCATCAACGGGACTGATGGAACCGATCACGGCACCGGCACGACCGCCTTCCTCGCTGGCGGTGCCGTGCGGGGTGGCCGCGTCATCACCGACTGGCCGGGGCTGAAGCAGAACCAACTGTTCGAAGGCCGGGATCTGGCCGCCACCACCGACATCCGCGCCGTCATCAAAGGCATGGCGGTCGATCTTCTCGGTGCCAGTGCCGGTCATCTGGCCAGTGTTGTGTTTCCAGGCTCGGACAGTGTTCAGCCCATGAAGGGGCTCATCGTGTAAAAGGAGAAGTGGTCAGCACGAGAGTCTGGCAGACATCCCAGGAGTCTTGATAGGAAGATTCATCTAAAAAGAATCTTCCTATTCCCCATTGCGTCATCAAAACAACGGCTCACCAATTTAAATATTGAATATTCAATCCGTTGGCGTCGAATTTCTTTCTTTTCCTGGAGGAACTATTAATGGCAAACGCCCGTGTCGCCCGCATTAAAATCGGCAGATCATCAAAGCTGTCCGTGTAGGCCGCAGTCCATCTGCCGCTAAATCCAATACCGCCAAGCGCTATGCATTTTCGTTCATGGCGACAATGATCGCTGAGTACCCAGCCACCGAGAACGCGGTGTAATCCCGATCCAACCACCTGAATACGACTGTCGATGCACGCTGCAAGCGGCGCAGCAATCCACAGCGGCGCTCCGGTTGCGACGGCCACCCGACTGCCTTGGTTCAAATAATGCCGAAGCTCGGCCAGGCCTTTATCATGCCAGGCTAGCCTTGGCTGTTTGCCTGCGTTAACCCTGTCGGCAAAACGGGCGAAAGAGGCCTTCAAGGCATGTTCGGAAAGTCCGAACGTGGTGATCCAGAGAAAGACCGAGGTTCCCCAACGCCGCAGCGGCGGAAACACAATCAATGGACCGGCGAAAGGCAATGCCAATGCCGCCAGCACATAGCGCCAGCCAGATCCCCGCACCCGCTCCAGAATCCAGGCGGCGGTTGAATCCCAGTTGAGCAATGTTTCATCAAGATCGAAAACAGCAGATTCGATGTCTTGCATCAGGATGCATTACCTCATTGTTGATGTGTCGGCTTTGATGGACGATGCAGTATTCGTCCCGTGGTGAGGCACTCGAAAACCGCCGGTCAGGTCGATATCATTTGCGTGTGGCCAATCTCCGGCAAGACCGGCATCGACTTGCCCAAAATCCAGAGCGTTAGAGGCTTGGGCAGAATATGGGCCAGCCGGATTAACCAGCGCATGGTGAAAGGGAACAGATAATCCGCCTTCTCATTCCTCAGCGCATACAGAATGTGCTCAACGGCCTTGTCCGCCGAAATCTCAAGAGGCGCAGGCATCCCATCACCAGCCGTTGCCTCGGTGGCGACAAACCCCGGATAAACGGTGGTGAACTTGATGCCATAGCGGGCAAATTCGATGCGGCAGGTGTCAATGAGCAGCATCGCCGCTCCCTTGGCTGCGGAATAAGGGCCTTGAAGCGGCACGCCGAGAAACCCGGCTAACGAATTGGTATGGGCGACATAGCCGCCGCCCTGTCGCATCATCTGCTTCAAAACCGGGAAGAGGTAGTTGACCACGACATCGTAATTCAAACGCATGCAGGCATTGACGTCACTGGCGCTCATCAGCCGCATATCCAGGGCTGGCGCACCACCAGCATTCAGATAGATCATGTCGATCCGGCCATAGTGATCGATCACCGTTTTCACCACCTCGGCGGCGGCCGCCGCATCGGTTGCGTCAGCCGCGATGGCCAGGCAATCGCCGCCGGCGCTACGGATATCCTCGGACAGTTCGATGAGCATCGGCTCGCGCCGCGCCGTAACGATCACCTTGGCACCCTCGCCTGCAAGCCGCAGGGCAAGCAGCCGCCCCATGCCGGAGGAAGCGCCGACGATCAAAATAATTTTTCCTGAAAAATGCATGATTAATCTCCTGCCTGATGACTGCATCATTCCTTAAATCGGCTTCAGCTTGGGAAATTACGCCATCGCGCGACGCTGTTGCGCCCAACCGCGATAGTGATCCGCCATCGTCTGCTCGAATGGCCGGTAGGCGATGCCCAACTCAGACTGGCTGCGCCTGTTATCGAGAGCAAAGCGAATGCCGAGATGGTTCGTCATATATGCCTGCGTCAGGCCAAACAGCGGCCCGATCAACCGAACCACAAGATTGGGGATCTGCCAGGAGGGCAAAAGATAGGGCTTCGGATGAACCCGGCGTGCATAGCCGGCGATTTGCAGGAAGGTCCGGGTATGGTTTTCCGCGAGAATATAACGCCCCTTTGCGTCAGGGTTCAGCGCCGCCCGGATATGGGCCTGCGCCACGTCGCGAACATCCACACATGCGAGACTGAGGTCCGGCATGCCGTAGAAAAAATATCCCTTGAACATCTCGTCCAGCAGAAAGAGCGAGCCGGATTCAGAGGCGGGCGTCAAGGAAGGGCCTAGGATCATGCCGGGATTGATAGTCGTCAGGCTCCAGCGGTTTTGCTCCCCCTGGATTTTCCAGGCTTCCTTTTCCGCCAGAACCTTGGAAAAATGGTATGGATTGTTTTGAACATTGCTCGACGTATTGAAATAGTCCTCGGCAACCGTGTTATTCTTCATCGACCGGACATCGATGTAATCGCCAAAAATCGCGCCAATCGTCGATGTCATCACCACGCGCCGGACACTTTCAGTCCTGTTGACGCTGCCAAGAACATTGCGGGTGCCTTGAAGGGCTGGCTCCACCATTTCGCGTTGTCCGTCCTTGATTTTTTCCGGCAGCTTGAAAGGCGATGCGACGTGGAAAACAATCGCGCAGCCAGCCATTGCCGCATCGAAAGAACCAGGGCTCAAAAGGTCGGCCTCATAGAGCGTCAACTTCCCCGGAAAGCGGGCCTGCATATCGGTCAACGGCCTGGTCTTGGCCACATTGCGCAGGCTTCTGACCGTGGTATGCACAGTGGCATCCATTTCAAGAAGTTGAAGAATGAGATGGCTGGCAACGAATCCGCTCCCGCCCGTGACGAGCATGGTCTCTTGCATTCTGAACCCCTGTTTTTCTTATGGGTATGATCGTAACAGATAGAAGAAACGGTTCGAAATATGCTGATTCCGGCTTGGCCTGAGCTGATCAAAAAATGACCGCAAAAGACCCGACTCAGATCGTGCTTTGTCACAAAGAAAACAGGCAGCGCCACGTGGACGCCGTGTTTAGGATCGAAGAGGTTTAACGCGTCTGACGGACCCCGGCATTTCTCAGGTCGGCAATCGCAGGATAACCATTGACAGCCATGAGAAGATCGGCTTCCGCCAGCATGCATCGTAAATGGTGCACGACGCCTTCGGTGCCGCCAGCCGCCAGCGCATAAGCGTAGGAACGGCCAATACCCACAGCCGCCGCCCCCATCGCCAGCGCTTTGGCAACATCGGTACCGCTTCGGACCCCCGAATCGAACAGGACGGGCATATCCGGGACTGCCCGAATAACATCGTTCAACATGGAAATGGCCGCGATCCCGCCATTGGCCTGCCGCCCGCCATGGTTGGAACATTGGATTGCGTCAATGCCAGTATCGGCTGCGCGGCGCGCATCATCCGGGTGGCAAATTCCCTTCAGGACGATGGGCAGACGTGTCGCCTCCCGGATCCATTTCAGATCCTCCCATGTCATGATGTGGCCGAATATATTTACCCACTCGAAGATCGCCGCAGCCGGATCCTCCGCAACGGGCTTCTTCAGCCGTTTGGTAAAATAGGGATCACTGACATAATTGGCAAGGCAAAGCCCCCGCAGCTGCGGAAAGTTGGCGGAGTTCAGGTCACGCGGTCGCCAGCCTGTCACCCAGGTATCCAGTGTCACGACCAGGGCTTCAAATCCGGCGTTTTGCGCCCGCGAAATGAAGCTCAAGGCAAGATCACGGTCACGGGGCGTATAGAGTTGGAAGTAACCGGGCGCATTACCGAGCGCTTTGGCAACGTCTTCCATCGGATCCTGCGATAGCGTCGAAGCCATCATCGGCACGCCGGTTTTCGCGGCCGCTTCGGCCACACGCAGATCACCATGATTGTCGGCGGAGCAAAGGCCAATCACACCAATCGGGCTCAGAAAGACCGGAGCTGGCAATGTCCTGCCGAACAGAGGAACGCTCAGGTCACGCTTTGCCGCGCCGTTGCACATGCGCGGAACGATGCCATAACCGTTGAATGCCTCCACATTGTTGCGCTGAGTGAACTCATCGCCACAGCCACCGGAAACATAACTCCAGACGGAGGGTGACATAGTCTCTCTCGCCTGTGCCTCCAAACCGGCGAAATCCACTGGCAAGAGTGGCATCTTGCCACTCAACCCGGCAAGATAGATCTCATTTTGAAAGTCTCCAAAATTTTGCTGCACCAATTTCTCCTCCCATTGGTACTGGTATTGGGGCAATGGTATCGGGGCGCGACATGACAGCAGCTTATACGCCTGATGATGACTGCTTCTGTCGCGCTTTAGTCAGTATCCAGCCTTCATGATCGATCTTTCTCCGCGAAGATGCCGGTCTGCCGCCTCCTTCTGATCTTTCTTCAGACGCCCATTGGCAATGAACCTGATGAGCCATGGGATCTGCTTGACCTTGACCGTGGCACTTTGCGCGAGAATGAAGCATTCAGCACATTTTTCCAGGATTTCGATATTCAGCAGCAGGCGCTCAAGCCCCATGCCGAAGCACAGCGCCATGTCATCAAGGCAATAGGCGTTCGCACCGTTCGACAAGGCCTTCGTCGGGTCATCGGTCGAGCACATGCCTAAACGTTTTGCCTCAAGGCCGAGGTGACGGATCTGCTCATCGAACACCGCCGGCAGGGAAAGGTCGAGGCGCGCCAGTGCTGATGTCCAGGTCAACCCGCCCGAGGCAATGGCACCCACATCCGGCCGGGCCCGGTAGATGCGGTGATGCAAGTCCCGCGGCGGCGCGGAAAGGCTTGTCCATTCGAATTCATCGGGCACGTCCTGTCCGGAGTTGATCCGGACAGCCACAAAGGCATTTTGTTCGGGAATCCGCTGCGACAGCAAATCGCCCGGTTTGAGAAGCCCTTTTCCCGCAAGACGGGCCGCCGCCCGGCCCAGAGCCGCCTCGATATATGCAGTGTTGACTTTCATAAGCATGTCACACCAAACGGAAAACGGTTTCAAAACGCTCAAGGGCATCATCGATCACCTCATCGGTGTCCGCCATACTGGTATAGATGCGGCTACCCGCCAGGGTCAGGATGCCGTGGGCCATATAGGCTGCCCCCATCTCTTCCATCAGGTGTTTACGGGGATTGGCCTCGCGCATCAGCTTGATCGGGTTGCGCATGCTCATCAACAGCACAGCGGACGTCTGGAGATGGACGATGGAGCCCATATTGTAGACCACATAGGGAAGGCCGAGCCGGTTGAGAATTTCCTTCAAGCCCTTGGCCAGCCGGTCGCCAGCTCGTCCGGCAACAACCGGCGCATTGGTGCGCGCCATCTCCTCGATCGCATAATAACCAGCAACGCAAGACAGCGGATTGGCCGAAAGCGTGCCGCCGACGAAGGCGCGCTTGCTCGAGGTGCCGATACCCCCGACCAACGTCATCATGATGTCCTTGCGACCGCCAATACCGCCTGCCATCAGATAGCCACCGGTGAGGCACTTGCCGAACACGGTAATATCAGGCTTCACGTTGAAATAACCTTGAGCGCCACCCATGCCGACACGAAAACCGGTGACGACCTCATCGAAGATCAGCAAGGCGCCGAATTCGTCGCAGAGTTTGCGAACTTCGCGGTTGTATTCGGGCGTCACAGGCCGCGTGCCGCTTTCTGGCCCCAGAGGTTCAAGAATAACCGCTGCCGTGCCGCCGCGAATACGGTTCAGCATCAGCTTGCGCCGGAGCGTACCAATCTCATTGGGGAAGACTTCCTGAGTATAACCGGTGACGCCTTTGGGAATGCCCGTTGCTTCGCGCCGACCGGTACCGGGCACACGCATGCCGTAGACCATCTGGTCGCTCCAGCCATGATAGTCGCCGCCAACCTTGATCACCCATTTCTTGCCGGTGTGAGCACGGGCCAGACGGATGGCCCCCATGCAGGCTTCCGTGCCGGAGCCGAGCATGCGGAACATTTCAATGCCCGGCATATATTTGCGGATAATCTCGGCCAGCTTGAATTCGTATTCGTGAAGGAGGCCCGTCACCGGACCGCATTCATCGATCAGTTGATGCACTTTTTCGCGCACCGGCAGATAGTTGGAGCCAAGCAATGTCGGTCCGCCCGCCTGCAGAAAATCGGTATAGCGATTGCCGTCCGCATCCCACATATAGGCGCCATCGACTTTGGTGGCCGCAATGGGAAACGGATAATTGAAGGCGAGGTTATGCTGGACACCACCCGGAATAACCTCAGCCGCCCGTGCAGCCCAGGCCTTGGAGGTCTGACATTTCTGTTCGAAATAATCGAGCACCTTCGGCATATTGGACTTGGAAATGCCTTTGGGCGGTTGCTTCAGCAGGGCATTCAGCCGGTCCATGAGGTCTTTGTTATCAGGCCAGGCACTGATGCTGTAGGAGAGTTCCGAGTTACGAGCTGCCATGTTCATTTCAAGCTCCCTTGGTCTCAGCCTTGTCCAGAACGTTCAGAATGAACGCCTGGAGTTGCCGATCCAGATTGACGTGTTTGTTGATGCGTTCGCGCAGATGGGCGGCGGCAGCGGCTTCGATTTTGCGGATCATGCCCGCAGCGGTTTTGAGATCGGCCCCCGCACAGATGACGCCGTGACTGGCCAGAAGATACGCAAAGATGTCGGGCCGCAGAGATTTCGCAAAAATTTTAGCCAGCATTCCCGTGCCCGACGGCCTGTAGGGAATAAGCGCGACGTGGGGACCAAGCTCGTTGAGATCGCTGCCCCTTGGCCAAGGCAGTTTTTCATGTAGCAGCGCGACGGCGCTTGCGATCGGCTGGTGTGTATGAACACTGGCATGACGGTTAGGATGCATAAGGAGCATCCTGGCATGCAGTCCTTTTTCAATGGTCGGCGTCTTGTCGCCCTCGACAATGTCGAGGGTCTCGATATCAAGGATCACCACGTCTTTCGCCTCGACCGTGTAGTAGTCGGAGGCCGAGGGAGTAACCGCCATCAATTTTCTGTCGACGCGGACGCCGATATTGCCGCCGGTTCCGGCAAAATAGCCATTATCCGCGAAATAGCGGCTCATATCGGCAATTTCCTGCCGCTGGGCCATGAATTTAGCCATGAATCTTGCCCTTTGATCCGTTTAGACGTTTGTAAAGCGGCGCCAGGCGCCGATGGAGTTCCGTGAAGATACCGAAGCGCTCGTCATAGAGCCGCTGCGTTGCCGGATCGGGATCGTAAATCCTGTCGATCACCACATGCCGCGCGACCTCGTCGAACTGTATGAGGCCGAGACCCACAGCCCCGATGAAGGCCGCACCGCGTGCATTGGCCTTCATCGGATCATGCGGCTGGCGGATCTGGACGCCCAGAACATCCGCGAAGATCTGGCACCAGGCAGGCGACATCGCGCCACCGCCGATCATGGTGATTGCCTCGGGCCTGCGGCCAAGAAACCGGGAGACCGGCTTCATCATCCAGCGTGTATTGAGCGCCACGCCTTCGAAGACGGCCCTGACAAGGGTCTCGCGGTTATGCTCCATGCTCATGTTGAAGATCCCAGCCCGAAGGGTCGGGTCATCTACAGGGCAGCGTTCGCCGAAAAGCCAGGGCAGGTACATCATGCCAGCGGCTCCCGCAGGGGTGCGGGCGGCAATCTCATCGAGAACCCTGTAGGTATCCGGGGTCGGTTCGGAATCGATCAGGCCATCGTCATGGAAGACGATCCGATCCTTCAGGAAGGCGATATTGCTCGCCCCGCTCGATTGCATGGCGATCATCAGGTATTTCGACGAAACCGGACAAGGAACCGATGTGATCTGGTCCATCACACTGGTTTTCTTGAAAGGCACATGCGCCGAGATCCAGGACGATGACCCCATGTAGAGATGGGCGTCATAATCGGCCAGCGTTCCAGCGCCGATGGCGGCGGCTGAATTGTCGATGGCACCGGCAACGACCGGTGTTTTTGGCGACAGGCCCAACAGATCTGCGACGGAAGGCAATAGGGTTCCAACGATATCCGTACACCTGACGAGATCGGGGAATTTCGCCTTGTCGATGCCGCTGGCACCGATCAACCCGTCGTCATAGCGGATATTGTTGACGTCGCGGTTGTCAGTCACCCAGGAGGTGAGAATGGAATCCTGCGTGGCGCAAAACCGGCCCGTCAGCCGCAGATTGAAGAAATCGAGAACGTTGAGAAACTTGTAGGTCTTCTCGTAAATATCAGGGAAAGCATCGCGGATCAGCAACATGTGGCCCGCTGGGTCCTTGCCGGACAAAGCCGGGGCGCCGCCACACAGCCTCAACCATTTCTGCAACTTGATCGCGTCATAGCCCGCGACCTTCATTGCCCCCCGCATTTCCTTCTTCAGGTAGCGGGCACCGCGCATATCGAGCCAGATAATCGCATTCATCAGCACATTGCCGTCACGGTCAACGGCAACGGTTCCCTCACCTTGGGTGGATGAACAGATCGCAACAATATTCTGGCGCAATGCCGCACTCTGGCGGAGCACATCCTGGCTTGCCTCGATGAAGGCGTTCCACCACTGCGAGGGGTCCTGCTCTGCCCCGATCGTATCGATAACCTGGAGCGGAACCGGCCGAAATGCCCAGGCAACTACGTGTCCGGTAATCGACACCAATCCGACCTTGCAGCCACTGGTGCCAAGATCGATCGATAAAATATATTGGTCAGACTTGGCCATCTCTTGCCGTGCATGCAGCCTGGATATAATCCAGGTCGCTCCCCATTTTTATTGGATATTGCACCTATAATAGGGGAAAAACCCGACTTTTGCGTAGCGGTGAAGCTGTCCTTTGAGGGGTCTTTACCGGTCAAATAGGCGATAGATCCGCACGAAGCGCACCGGGCGTGGTGCCGGTCCAACGTCGGAAGGCGCGCCGGAAATTATGAGGGTCCGAAAATCCGACCGCAAAGGCGATCTGCTCGACAGACATATTCCTGTTGCCCAACAGTTCGAGCGTGCGGTTCTTGCGAAGATCATCCAGAAGCGATTGGAAGGAAACCCCGCTCTCGGCAAGTCTGCGACGCAAGGTGCGCTCGCTCATACCAAGCGCACGGGCCACCTTGGAAATATGCGTGCGACTGTGCAGTTTCTGCCGGAGAACCCTTTCGACGGATTCGATAATTTCGGCTGCCTCGCGGCTTCGGGCCCGGTTATAAGCCATGAATTCAAGAAGCTGGCGGTGGCTAAGAGGATCGGACGTCAGCAGCGGTTGCTTGTACCAGGCGGCATCATAGATGAACGCGTTTTCCATCTGGCCAAATCGAATAGGACAGCCGAAGACCCGTTGATAGGCTTCCGTATGCGCTGGCGCCGGATAAGCAAAATCGACCCGGACCGGCTTGAAGCCCTCCCCGACAAGACCGTGTGCGACCCCCATGAAACTGGCAAAAGCCTCTTCCACCAGGAAAACATAGATGTCGGGATCGTGAAAACGGCTCGCTGCCGTGACGACGACACCCTCCGGGCTTTCCCTGGTGTCGAATTCCAGCATGCTGCCGGTATCTTTTTGCAGGTCGAGACCAAGCTTAACCGCATCACCCACAGTCGCTGCCGTTATCATCACATAACCGACAAGGCCGACAGAGGTAATCTTTTCACGAATCCCGGTCTCCAATCCAAGCGCCTTGCCCCTGGTCATTTTCATGGCGCGCAGGATCGCCTCACGTCCCTGGCGAAAAGAAACCCGACAGGCTGGGTCGGCGAGATCCTCCATGGGAATGCCGAGGCCAGCCGTTAATCGCGAGGCGTCGAGGCCAAAATCCGTGAGCGTCATCACGAGGCTACGAATGAGAAACGCCGGGATATTGGCAGTCACGTAACGCGCATCGACTGTCTTCATCAGACCCCCCTTATGACTTATCCTCCACGTCCATTCCCCCCCGCGCCAGCCATGCCGGCTTCCTGCTCAATTCTCCTTCAACAGAGCCGGTTATGACCGGAAATAGCGGGTATCATGCGGCATTTACCCCAACTGTACAATATACCTCCGCATACTGTTGTCCATTCGGGCCGAGTATATCCGCTGCGCGGAGCATGAAATACAAAGACACCTCCATGACGACAGTCAATGCCGGGGATGTCCTGGGAGATAGATTGGCCGGATATGATACCACAGTGTCCCCGAACTCCCTTGTGATGCGGTGTCGTCCTCCTATTCTGAATTTCACCGCGCTCTTCAAGGGCCGGACAATAATAACAGGCGGAACATTGGGTAAGCGAAAAGCGACCCGGCCTCTCTAGGGACCAACCTCTCTGAGGGGCAAGCTCTCTGGGAGAATGACGATGCTTTTATGGATACTCGGCTTGAGTGCCGCCTATGCGGTAGCACTGAATGGGACAATGGTCATGCCCGTCGTCGTTCTGTCGATGAGCAAACTGACCGGCTATAGCGAAGCAATGGCGACAATCGTCGCCAGCGCGGAACTCGCAGGCATTGCGTTTTACGGGATATTCCTAGCCAAATTGGCACTTAGATCATGGAAAGCAGTAGCGATTGGCGGCATTGTCGCGGTCATAGCCGGAGAAGCACTGAGTTTCTGGCTTCAAAACCCTTACAGTCTTGCCACTGCAAGATTTGCAACCGGCCTGGGGGAAGGCGCCTTGTTCAGCCTCGTTTCGATGAGCCTCGCCTCGCTTGCCAATGCCGAGAGATACTGGGGCGCGCTTAGCCTGATTGGCGGAACCGCCATGGGGCTGCTGCTTTTTGTGGTATCATTGATGCCACCGGCCGACGCCGGAGCGCCTGTCTTTCTCATGCTGGGGGCGTTTACCGTCATCTTGGCACCACTTGTTTTTTTCGTCGCCAGGCGCTCTTCCCGACTTCCTGTGGCAAGCCGTCATACCAAACTCAACAATGGGAAAATGCTGCTTGCAATGATGGTTGTATTTCTCGTTTATGGGGTGCAGGCGGCGCAATGGGCAGTCTGCGGTTATGTGGGGGAAAAAGTGGGGCTGAGCAATGGTGAAGTTGGCTTCTATCTCGCCCTATCATCGCTGGTAGGCTTCCTGGGAGCGATCATTCCTTCCTTCACCCATGACAAGGCCAAAAGACTGCCAGCCGTGCTGCTGGGTTTCCTGATCATGGCGATGTCGATCTATTTCCTGTTCACCATGCTAACACCCCTGATTTTCGTCATGACACAGGTTCTGGTTAATATCGGTTTCTATATCGTGACCCCGTTTATCACAGGTATACTGACCGAAAACGACCCCGACGGGTCGGTGATGTCACGAACGTTAGTGGTCGCCGTCTTGGGGGGCACGATGGGAACCGCAATTGCCGGGCCAATCTTTGAAGGTTACGATCCAAGCCTTTTCGCCTGGTCCTGTCTCTTGCCACTGGCAATCGCGGCGATCTTTGCAGCAATCATCTTTGGCCATCTCCACCGTAGCTTTCCAGCGACTGTCGTCAATAAATAGCGGAGTGAAACTTGTTCGATATGGCCATTGAAACTCTCCAGTCTATTCTGGAACGCCAGCGTCAATCCTTCCAGCATGACAGTTATCCGTCACTATCCTTGCGTCGGGACCGCCTTAACCGGATCGGCCGATTGCTGAAGGAGAACCGGCAAGCGCTGTGCGATGTGGTTTCGCGGGATTTTGGTCATAGGTCCGATCATGAAACGGTGCAGTTGGAGATTGCTCCGCTCATGGGCGCGCTTCGCCATACACGGTCTCATCTACGCCGATGGATGAAACGCGAACGCCGTGGACGCTCTATTGAGTTTCTGCAGCTTTCAAACTGGGTTCAATACCAGCCGCTCGGGGTGATTGGTATTATGGTGCCGTGGAACTATCCGCTTCTGCTGGCCCTTGGACCGCTGATTGACATTTTGGCCGCCGGAAACCGGGCGATCATCAAGCCTTCGGAATTGCTGCCGGAAACATCGGCTCTTCTTTCAAAGCTCGTCGAAGCTTATTTCTCCCCGGAGGAGGTTGCCGTTATCCAAGGAGGGGTGGAGATTGCCGCAGCCTTTTCTGCCCTGCCGTTCGATCATCTGATTTTCACCGGCTCAACGGCGGTGGGTCGCAAGGTTATGGCGTCAGCAGCTGCTAACCTTACACCGCTCACCCTGGAACTTGGCGGCAAGTCGCCCGCACTCATCGCCCCGGATTATCCTATTGCCGATGCAGCCCGTGACATCGCCTTTGGAAAGCTGATGAATGCGGGCCAGACTTGCATTGCACCGGACTATGTTCTGGTCGAAAAATCAAAACTTGGAGACCTTGCATCCGCGCTGATCTCTCAGGCAGAGGCTTTTTATCCACGACAGGCGGGTACACAACACGCGGGGCCACAACACGCAGGGCAAGAACAGTATTCAAGCCTTGTCGGGGCTCGAGCGCATGAACGGTTGCTCAAGGGCATTGAGGAATGCCGCGCCCGTGGGGCCAAACTCATCACTGCTGATATCGCCATGCCCTCTCAAGGGCGCGTGATCGCACCCACGCTGGTGATCGATCCGCCTGCCGACTGCTTGCTGATGGAGGAGGAAATCTTCGGACCAATCCTGCCCCTTATTCCCTATGAGGATTTTGACACAGCGTTGAAATTTGTCCGCGAGCGCCCGCGTCCTCTGGCGCTCTACATCTTCACTGGAAACCGGGCGACCGAGAAAAAAACACTGTTGAATACGATTTCCGGCAATGTCACCATCAATGGCACCCTGCTGCATATCACGCAAAATGATCTGCCCTTTGGCGGCATCGGACCAAGCGGCATGGGGGCCTATCACGGCCATGAGGGCTTCAAGCGTTTTTCCCATGCCCGAGGCATTGCAAAAGTCCGTATTTTCAACCCCGCACGCCTCGCTATGCCTCCTTACGGGCGCTTGGCGCAATTGCTGGCCAGGTTCATGATACGCGACTAATATGAAGCGTCATTTTCTATAATTTTTCGTGTCATGCCGGTGAATATAGGATCCACTGCGGCAGACTTCTGCGTAAGCTATCGGTTTCCTTGAAGACTGATCATGGCCTTGCCGCGTCATTGGTTGGAGCAAGCATCTGAACCCGATATCAGACAAGCAGCATCGTCCTGTCCGCTAGGTAAGACTTGGCCTCATATGACACCAATATGACCAGGTTTTCCCTTGATGGAAACGCGGTCCAATTTATCGTCATCAAATTGGGGATCCGCCATATGCTGAGCAATTTCAGTTCGCTTTGACGAGGGAGAAAGCAACAAATTACCGGTCTTTGATATGTTGCAGTTCGGCCATCCCTCCGCTGGAGGAAACGACCTGTTTAAAGACATCAATCGAGACCGGCACCGAATGAATAGCACCCTAAACAATACCGGGGGTGATCGATACTGAGAATGCAGGAAAGCATCAAACCGAAAACTGGGAAATAATAATTTCGGGAACTCGATGTCGTCGATGCTACATAAAAAAAGGGAACGAAATGAGCAGTCAATATTCTTGGCGAGTGCCTCAATTTGCGCTGGCAATATGGGTGGGTGCAATATCGTTTGTGCCTTACGTTGCAGTCGCGGGCGGCTTTAGCCGCGGCGAGGCCGACACTGATATTCTCTTTACGGATGGAAACTATAGTTTACGGAGCGGAGCTATATATGTCTCACCAAGCCGCTCATTTTCAACCCTGAACGGCGCACGTGCCTCTGATAAAGCCTATTCGGATGAGTTTTGGATACCAAGCGCCGCCGTCAAGGCAACGCTTGGTTCCGGTATTGCCTGCGCTTTGACGTATACGCAACCATTTGGCGCCTCTGCAACGTATGGAAGCGAGGCGCAGAACGCCGAATATACCACAGCTGTGAGTCAGGGATTGGCACTCGTCAATCCCACCTCAAAAATGCAGTTTTCGACGGATGAATATGGTGCGACCTGCGATGTGCGGGTGGACGCAGGGCCGGGCCGCTTTTACATGATCGGCGGCGTCTTTCTGGAAAGTTTCGAGTACAAGGAAAATACCCTTTACGGTAACATTCGACTGAAGGATGACGGTGCTTTAGGCTACCGAGTGGGCGCCGCTTACGACATTCCCGAATATGCCATGCGTTTTCAGATCATGTACCGGTCGCAGGTGTCGCACGATGCGGAAGGGACATTTACGCCCTCAGCGCTTGCCGCCGCCGCCGGTGTGACAGACACGGCGCCGGCTGATGGAACCGGAACCCTGCCTCAGTCGATCAAGCTGTCTGCCCAGACCGGCGTAGCGCCGGGTTGGCTAGTTTACGGTTCCTTGACCTGGACAGACTGGAGCGTTCTTCAGAACTTCAGATATGACGTCACCGGGCTTGGCACAAGCAACAAGGCCTTCAACTACAAGGACGGCTATACGGTGCAGATTGGTGTAGGTCATGAATTTACAGAAAAACTCTCTGGAACCATCAACGTAACCTGGGATGAAGGCGTCGGAACCGGAGCAGATATCACCACCGACACGTGGTCCCTCGGATTAGGCGCAGAGTACAAAACCAAATTCGGTAAATTCGATCTCGGAACCTCCGTGTCTTACCTCACTGCCGGTTCACAGAGCGTCAGCGCCGGAGCGACCTATGATGCTACCGCCAAGCATGACTGGGCCGTCGCGGTAGGGTTGGGTTATCTGATCGAATTCTGAGTATGCCAATGGCAATTTTGAATGAGATTTATAAGCCACGAGACTAAAAAGGCACCGGAACTGAAATGGAACCGGTGCCTGAAAATATCACAAGCCTACCCTGTCAACCGGGCGCCCTGTCAACCGGGCGGAAGAGTGGGCCAGGTTTCTATTATCTGGCCTTTTGAAAGAACATGAATTCCGTCAAAATGTTGCAGCACTGCCTCGCTCTGGGTTGGGCGAAAGAAAGCAAAATCATCTGGCTTTAAGGTACTGTCGTAAGGGAGAGCCATTAACTGCTGATTGGATGAAAGCCCCCAGATCCTGTTTTCCCGCATGCCTTTGGGAAAAACCGGCTTGGCCATCCACTTGCCGCCATAGAGAAAACACCCCTTGCGCGGGAAAAGACCTGTCGCTTGCATCAGGCTTGTCAGCAGCGGAGGCCCCGGCAGGCGAACCTCCTCCACTTTCAACACGGGCGTGGCAATAAACACGGCAGGCTGCACGGCCTGAAGAGAGGGCATGTCGAAATCCGTCGGTTTCAGGAAAGCCGAGCCCACGGAGACTTCATTCGCGGCACCGGCATCATGATAGGAGAGCGCGGTTTTACTGCCTCCCGTATTGACGATGGTACATGCGCCATGCGGAAAGACCGAAACAAAAGCCTTGATACGCGAGACAACTTTCTCCTGTTCCGCAGCACCTCCAATGAGACGCGCAACCTCCGGGATATGCGCCTCATAGCCGACAAGCCCCTCTATTCTCAATTCCTTTTGCTGAACGGCACGGGCGCAGATGGCAGCCAGCGCATCAGGCGTTTCGAACCCACCGCGATGCATGCCGGTATCCGTCTCAAAGGCTATTCTGATTGTTTGCCCCGCTTCGCGCGCCAGTGCCGCATATTGATCGAGCCGGTCCGGGCTATCGATCAGAAACACGGTGCGGCGCAGAAGATCCGCGACCAGATGCGGAGAAGCGAGCCGCATCCACGCCGCAAGCGCTCTTGTGGGAAGCGGTTTCCCGTACAGGATTTCTGCCTTCGGGAACGCCTCCAATACGGCACAGGTCATCGGCAGATGGAAGCTCATCAGGCGCATCGTTCCGGCTTGCGTCAGAATGCGCTCAAGCAATGGGATCGATGACAGAGACTTATCGACGACCCGTAAGCCAAGACCCGGCGCAAGACCGCGTGCAATCGTGGCAATATTTGCATCGAGCCGATCTCGATCGACAACAAGCACGGGACGAAACAGGTCGGCCTGGGAAAGTGCTTCGGAGAGCATCCGGAAATAGTCGGCTTCAGCCATTATCGCACCCCAAGCAGCGTCGCCATGTAAGGCGAGATAAAGCGATTTTCTGGATCTATTTCTGATCTGATCTCCATTGCATCCTTAAATCGCGGATAGATGCCGACCAGATCGGCAGCCCTCAGGTTATGCAATTTACCCCAATGCGGTCGCCCACCCCGCTTACGGAACACGGCTTCCGCAGCAAGGAAGAACGCTGCCGGATTTTCACCGATGCCGTGATGAATGGCTATGGAACACGTGTCACGCTTGTAGAAGGGGCTGAGCCAGAATTCGTCCCCTTTGACGGTGCGGACTTCAATGGGAAAGTAGATTTCCGGAAAGCGCTTCTCAATCAGTTCGATGATCTCTGCCAGAGCGCCGGCTCCCTCTTCAAACGGCAGATGATATTCCATTTCGTTGAACTTGGTCTGGCGGTCGGTGACATAGACCTTCATCCATTCACCCACGGCCTCCTCGTCGGACAGCTTCGCCATGGCATTGCCGATCAATTTGCGTCGCAAGCCGGGAAACCATCGCAGAAAGGTTCTGAGTTTCTTCAGCGTCGCAAGACCGTCTTCGTCCTCCGAGGTCACTTGAAAATCACCCGGTTCGTCAGTGATATCCAGTGTCTGAAAAAGCGCATGATTGGCAAAGGGAACAAAGAAAATCTCTGCCGATCGATGGGCTGACATCAAGCTTTCGAAGTTTTCAAGCGTATCGCCAATCGATATCATTGTCCGCTTGCGGCGCAGATTATAAGCCGGTACATTCTGAAAGGTAACGGCAGTCAAGGCTCCGAAACTACCAAGCGTCACGCCGGTCGCATGGATCATCTCGTCATCGCGTCCGGCTATAAATTCCCGGTGCGTGCCGCGACCATCGATGAATTGCATGCCTTTCAACAGCGTGTGATAAGCCCCCAGGCTAAGGCCCGAACCATGCGTTGCGGTACCAAGCGCGCCGGCGACAGACTGCTTGTCGATATCGCCCATGTTGGGCAGCGCTTGACCGAGCCCGGCGAGCAATTCCGTCAGATCGCTCAGCTTGGTACCCGCTCCAATCGTTGCGGTCAGGGCGTCACTGTCATAATCGATCAAACCGGACAAAGCCGACAGATCGACGATCGTTCCAGGGGTCGAGACAAGCGGCGTAAATGAATGGCCCGAGCCAACGAGCCGGAGCGGTCCTGGCGCCGAGCGGATGGTATTCTTCAACTCTTCATTCGTGCTGGGACGAAGAATTGCTTTCAGCTGGGTCTCAACGGTGCCTGACCAATTGCTCCACGATACATTTTCGCCTGAAACCATCGTAACTTCCTCTGTTTATAGGAGGCTTGTTCGGCCACACCGACCGGCGGGCCTTAAGGCCATTTTTATGTAACCCCAATCATTTCTGCTTTCTCACTGTGCGCCAGCATGCCCATTTGCTATCGTAATTGAGAAAAGCTGACACTGTGTCAATTTTTACTTTGGCGTATGTCACAAATTTGTCAACTCGAAAGCGGAGCACGCTATGACGAGCGACCAAAAGACATTGCGGAGGCAGCCCCGCCAGGAGCGCAGCAGAGACCGTATTGACGATATCCTTTCGGCAGCAATGGAGCTGATTGGTCAAAAAGGCAGCGCTGCTGTCACCATGCGCGGCATTGCCACGGCAAGCGACATGTCTCTGGCGACCGTCTACCATTACTTTCCAAACAGAACCGCAGTCATCGCTACGCTTTTTGAACGATATTCCCAGGGAACCCGCGAAGTCATCGATACGGCTCTTCAGGACATTGAGGATGCCTCTGGTATTGGCGATGCGGCGGAAATGATCGTTGATTTCTATTATAATCGCGTCCGGAGCGACCCTGCTGTGCAGGACCTGCTCGATGCCGTCCATGCTGACAAGGCACTGCATGACCTCGACATCCAGGAAACCCTCCGGCAGGCCGATCAGTTCAGTCGGAGTACACAGGGCTTTCTGGCGGAAAGTTGCAGGCAGGAATATGCGCGCGCCGTCTATTTGCTATTCCAGCTCGCCAGCGCTGCAATTCGTCTGGCCTTGCATGAGAATGAAGAAAAAGGCGCCGTGATCATTGATGATTATCGACGTCTTGTTCGTGGCCGGTTCAACCAATTCGAACAGCTATAACAACTGGAGTCGGTCAGCCATTCTGTGATTTGACAGTAAGCTGATGGACACCAGAGGGGGGACAATGTCTATGTCGGAACACCCATAGCCTCACCAGTAAACGCTCGGCTCGCCGGTGTTTTCGCAAGGAGCAACGCTGGCAAAAAGCGCTTGACATTTCTGTACTGTACCGTTTAGATCAGTTTCGGAGGGATTGATCTAAAAAGCGCCTTTGGGTGCGATCAATCAAAGGAGGAGTTCAAATGTCCATACAGTCGCGCAATATGCGCCCTATGCTTGGTAAGCCGTGCGTTGTCCGGCGATGCCCTTCAGCTGAAATGCCCGTTGACCGGATTGAAGCGCGACGTCCGCGAAAAGCCTAGGACAAATCATTACTCTATATGCCGACACCGTGTCACGGTGAGCGGATTTGCGCGCCGACTTAGATGTCGTCATTGCGCTTTAGCGCCTTACAATACCAGAAATAAAGGACCCAAGACAGTGAGCGGATTCACAATTGTCAACGGCATCGCTGAGATCAGCGACCCCGCTATCTACACGAACTGGCTTGATAACGAAGAGTTCAAAGCCGCGGTCGCGGCAGATCCATCGCCAGAGCGCACAGCGATCAAGCGGTTACTGATCGAGTTCGAAGCCGATCTTTCCAGGATCGTCCGCGACAATGTCGTGAAAGAGCGGGTCGTTGAGGTGATGACGAAGTACATCGCCGAGGACTACATTCAGCACGACCCAAACGCATTCGGCAATGGCCGTGAAAAACTCATCGAGCAGTTCCGACTGGTGCCTATCGCCGGCTCGACGCCGCCGCCCGTGGTGAGCGTCATTCTCGACGGAGAGGTCGGCTGCCTCATGATGCGTGAACTCGCGCCGGATCCGGTCGTGCCGGGTGCGGTTTACGAGTGGAACATCCTAACTGTCTTCCGGGTCCACAACGGCAAGATCGCGGAACATTGGAGCACCTTCCGCAAGGTCGTCCCCGGTCAGAATCCGATGGGGAATTGAGAAGACCGAACTCGATCGCAGCCCGGCTCCAAGGACGCATTGTGGCCGGCTTCGCCGACATCGCCGATTAGAGTTTGTCAGGGAAAAGTGGAACCCGATTTTCCCGAAAAGACAAACGAAACCAAGAGAACCGAGAGTTTGTTCGGTTCAATATGACCTTGACAGACTCTCGTAACGTGGAGCAACCGATGACCTTGCAAAACAAACCACCTGTAGGGGGTCTTCCTCCGGAGTTTCCACCGCTGGCAGGAGGCCTTCCTCACCAACCGAAATTTCCAGACTCGCCGTATCTCAGCGAGGTTGGGCGCCGGATACGCGACGACATCCTCGAGATGCTGCCGCTGTTGCGCAAACATGCGGCTGAGAGCGAACAGCTCGGCGCGCTTGCGCCAGAGACGCTCGCGGCCGTCGATCGTTCTGGTGCCTTCAAGATCACCATTCCGACCGAGCTTGGAGGCTATGCACTGGGCGCACGCGATGCTGCGGAAATCGTCAAAGCGCTCGGCCAGGGCGATGCGTCCGCCGGTTGGCTTGTGATCGTCTCGAGCGCAGCCAGAAACGCTCTGGGCTTCGATCCAAAGGCCCGCGACGAAGTCTTCGCCGGCATCCAAGACTGGGTTGGGCCAATCATGTTTGGTGCCACCGTCTTCGCGCCAAAGGTTGGCGATGGCCGTAAGGTCGACGGAGGCTACATGGTGAAGGGGAAATGGTCCTTCGGCAGCGGTTGCAAACATGCTGCCTGGGGAGCCGTCGGGTTCGAATATGACGCCCCGGAAAGCGGCGCGCGGTTGCGCGCCATGGGTATCCTGTCACGCGACCAATATGAAATCGTCGATGACTGGCATGTCATGGGCCTGCAAGCGACAAATTCAAACAGCGTCCGGGCCGACGAGGAAATTTTTGTTCCCGACTACCGCGTCGTTCACACCAATGACCTGCCGCGGGTGATGGACTCATTGAAGGGCAAATATTCCGGGCTAGCCTTCAAACACAGCCCGATTGGCGGCATGGTCGCCATGACATGCACCTTCGCGGCCCTGGCGATCGGTATAGCGCAAGGTGCCCTCGACTCTTTCCTCGAACAGGCAAAGAAGCGACCACCCTTCAACCTTCCCTATAAGACGATGTCGGAAATGGCCTCCATCCAAATGGTTGCCGGTAAGGCGCGCGCCGTTGTCAACGGAGCGAATGCCGTGCTCTGGCGCCACGCCGACGAAATCGACCGGCGTGCGATTGCAGGGGAAGACTTTTTCCCCTGGAACGAACCCGAGATCACCATGGACCTCGTCCACCAGATCCATGAATGCCTGCGCGTGGTCGACGGGCTCCTACTCGCCCTTGGCTCGTCCGCTGTCGTCCTCAGCAATCCGTTGCAACGCGCCTTGCGCGATATCCATGTGCTGGCGACGCATGGTGCGTTCCGGATCGATCCAATGGCCGAAATCAACGGACGCGACATGTTCGGTCTCGAACCTTTCCCGATGATTGCCGCCCTGAGTTCACCTCCTCCAGGCTCACCTCCTACTGGTAAGGGTCCATCGCATATGCCTCCACCGGGCATGACACCTCCAGCAGGCATGGCCCCACCACCAGGCATGACGCCCCCACCAGGAACAACACCCGCGCGAGGTTAAGCCTCCTTACCGATCGCCATCATCAACTTCGGATAGCGCGGTCATCACCGTCGGCGTCCGCCTTCACTGAGTTCAAGGAGTTCCGATGTCTCAAACGGATCTATCTATGGCGAAGGGGCTTCCCGCTACGCCCTATTCAAGTGGAACAATCCCGGCGCGCGATGGCGCTCCGCCGAAAGTCAGCTGGAAACAGTATATCGCCGACTTCGTAAAGGCCCCCAGCAAAGCAAAAGCCGCACTTATCGGCAGTCTTCTTCTTGTGGCCATGGGGCCGGCTGGCCTCTCGGCACTCACTCCGTTCGTGGTGCCCGCATTCGCGATGAAAACCGGGACACCGCTGCCGGAAGCTATGCTGATGTTTGTCGCTTTGCCGCTGATTATCGGTCCGCTCGTCCTGCCTTTCGCCGGACAATGGGTTGATCGGTTGGGTGCCCGACGCGTCGCTCTTCCCGGGATCATCCTCTACGCTCTTGTCACGGCGATCATACCACTTGCTGCGGGCAAGCTCTGGCTGATGGGAATACTTCTCGTTCTCGCGTCGATTTTTGGATTCGGGTCCAGTTTGGGTATAGCGTTCAAGGTGATTTCCGAGTGGTTCCCCAAGCACAGGGGCGTCGGTTTCGGTCTTATCGGGGTCGCATCCAGCCTGTTCAGCGCAATTTTTTCTCCCCTGTTCCAATGGCTTGTAAACGGCAATGCGCCGGTGTCACTACCAATGATGCCGGGCATGGGCACTGAAGACCCATCCAAATCCGCAGCGATGGTTGCAGCCATCGACCCCGGCATATATGCCGGGCTCGGCTGGAACGGCGCCTATTATGTGATCGCAGTCGCGATCGCCGTCATCGGTATCCCAGCGGCCTTTTGGCTTATCTCCGAACCGAAGGTGAGCACGGCTGCGGAAGTGCCGAAGACCGTGGATGTCAATCTGCCCGGCGTCCCGTTCAAGGAGGCAATTCCGACACGCGCCTGGATCTCGATCACGCTGTTCATCGCATTCGCCGCCGCAGGGCCGATTGCCATGCGCCAGAACGCAGTGGACTTCTACGGCCAGACAGGTATCGATCCGGCGACCGTGTCTCTCGCGCTGTCCTTATGCTTCAGCACGTCGGTTATCGGGCTGCTCGCCGCCGGAGCCGTCCTGGATCGGGCAAACCATCCATGGGTGGTCGCGGTTCTCCTGGCGACGGTGCCGATCGGTCTGGCACTTGCCCTCGTCAATAGCGGCAATCCTGCGCTTCTCTACCTGTCCATGGCGCTTCTTGGCTTCGCAACCGGCGCAGAATCCACTCTCGGTCCGACACTGATCGCCAGGTATTTCGGACTGAAATCCTTCGCCGCCCTGCAAGGTCTCAGCCTCGCAATCACCTCCCCGGCCCTGGCATTGGCTCCATTCCTCGTCAGTGTGGTCAAGACAAGTACGGGCAGCTACGTCGGTCCACTGCTGATGCTGACTGCAATCGCCCTGGTCGCGGTCATTCTCGCCGCCATGCTTCCGAGATATCCGAAACCATGGGTGCTCCATCAGCCCTCGGTAGACCCAGCTCCCGATCGGGCAACAGCGACGACCTCATGACCCTAGCCATGTCTGGTAGGTCCCGAGAGGACGTTGTTGATACCGGATGGGTGCCTGGATTTGCCTGAAGAACGGCTGTCTTTGTCCCGCACCAGTCCCTAGATCGGGCCACCCCAGCAGCACGGCTTATTACATAATACCAGGAGCCATTGAAAATGACTCCTGGTATTCCTTTGAAAAGATCTCAAACCTCTGATAAAATTGAGCTCTTTTCAAGACTTTGATACTACGCCACTTTTGCAAGCGGCATCATGTTGCGGTCGAAATAGATCAGTGGCAGCTTGTCCTTGTCACCGGATGCGACATGGACATTACAGATGAAGATCGTGTGCGTGCCTGACTGCATCGTTTCATGCACAGAACAGGTGAAGCGCGCGCATGCACCTTGAAGCGATGGCTGCCCAAGGTCGTCCTCAGTCCACTCACCAAGATCAAACCGCTTTTCCTGCGCAACCTTGCCGCCAAAAGCCATTGCGACATCCTGCTGGTCGGCGGCAAGGATGTTCAGCGTTAGCCTGCGATTCTGCTGCAAGAACGGATGCGCCGAAGCGGTCACGTTCACGCAGACCAGCAGTCGTGGCGGCTCCTGGCACACCGAGCAGGCAGCGGTTACGGTCAGACCCGCCCGCCCGGCGGGACCATCGGTTGTCACCACTTTCACGGCTGCGGCCATCATAGCCATTGCGTCCTTGAACTGCACGTCATCCGCAGCCCCCATATGGATTATTTCAGACATTCCATCCCTCCAGAGTTGATAGGCGGGGAGCCCAGCATCGGCAGGCTCCCCTGCGAAATTATTCAGCAGCAGCCTGAGCGGATTGGGAAAACGCACCGCGATGTGCCGCCCCGGGATGGTTATCTGGTAGACGCGGGCCGTGACCGAACAGTTTTTGTCGCAAAGGGCCTTCGGCATAGTCACGCTGGGCAAGGCCACGATCCTGCAAGACCGGCGTGACGTGATCGATGAAATCGATATAGGTGTCAGGATGCAATTGGCAGATCATGTTAATGCCATCAACACCTGCATCCTGCCAAAGCGCCAATTCGTCGGCGATACTTTCCGGCGTGCCGACAATGCGGCAATTGTAGGAAAGCGCGTTTGCGACCTCCTTGACGGTGGCCTTTTCGCCATTTGGCTTGCCCATCTCGATCATGCGTGCGTAACCCTGCAGGCCATCGAGACCGGACTCATCGACCGGCTTGTCAGGGTCGAGATTGGAGAGATCGACACCCATGTCGCGGCTGACATGCGCGGCAAGGCCTTCATAGCTGACCCATTCGTCGATCTCCGCAGCCTTTCGCTCCGCTTCTTCCATCGTGCTGCCGACGACGAAAGACAGGCCCTGAATGAACTTCAGGTCTTCGGCACCGCGCCCCATCTGCGCCGCCACCGCCTTGGTGCCGGCAATCCCGATCCGGGCACCGTCGACATTCGGATAGAGAACGAAAGTTCCTTCCGCATGCTGCGCCGCGAACTGGCTGCCACGCTTGGAGGCCCCTGCTTGGTAGAGCATCGGCGTCCGTTGCGGAGAGGGGCTGACCAGATGCGGCCCCTGCACCTTGTAACGCTCTCCGACATGATTGATCCGATGCACTTTGGTATGATCGCTGAACACGCCGCTCTCACGGTCCGCGATCATCGCGCCGTCCTCCCAGGAGCCTTCCCAGAGCTTGTAGAGAACGGACATATATTCGTCCGCCCAGTCATAGCGCTGGTCATGCGGAACGATCTTGTCATAGCCGAAATTGCGGGCGGCATTGTCCGTCACGCTTGTGACGATGTTCCAACCGATGCGGCCGCCGCTAATATGGTCGAGGGTCGAGGCCTTCTTTGCGAACGCGAACGGATGCTCGGACAGGATCGAGCTAGTGAAAACCAGACCAAGGTTTTTCGTCACCCCCGCAAGAGCCGCGCACAAGGTGAAGGTGTCGTTGCAAGGCATATGAAGACCTTGCTGGAAATAAGCATCCCACTTGCCATCATAGGCCGGATCAATGCCGAGAATGTCCGCGAAAAACATTGCGTCGAACCGCCCTTCTTCCAGTTTTGTCGCCAGCTTTGACCAGGTCTCGAACTCGTTGAAGCTGGCGAGCTGATTTTTCGGATGTCGCCATGTCCCGTGGTAGATGTGCGAGGGAACGTTCATCGTGAAGCAATTGAATATAAGCCGTTTGCGCATGTCTGCTGCTCCTGTTGATCTTTGTTGCTCCTCCCAGGACAAAGACTATGAGACAGGTCCGCTTGCGTCTTGGCTGACAGTGAACACCGACTATGCTGACCGTGCAGGAAGGCCGTCAGCCTTTCGAATTCGCCACACTGGCGTTTGCGGGGCCCATGATATGACTGGCATGATAATTGCTTCTAATCTTGCGAATAGTGCCCCCTGGAGGCGATGGCATGGCAGTCTGGAACGCGAACGAAATGCCGGAGCGGGACCGCTTTCCCTATTGGCGGGAGGTTCTGTGCGAAGCCTATATTGCCCTCAATCCCATTCTTGAGGGTGAGCAGCGCTTCAAGGGAGAGGTTAAGGCCAATCTTCTCGATTGCATCAACGTCACAACCATTTCCTCGAGCCGGCAGAAGATCCATCGCAGACGCCTGGATATCAGCCGTATGCCGCACGAGGTCTATTTTCTCAATCTTCAGGTCAAGGGACAGTGCCGGATGATGCAAGGCTCCCGGGAAGCGCTGCTGGAACCAGGTGATTTTTCGCTTGTGGACTCAACCGAGCCTTATCTCAACGATTACTGTAGCGATGACTGGACCCAATATTCCTTCCGCATCCCGCGAGCCATGCTCAAACCATTGCTGAAACAGGCAGACAAGCAGACGGCAATCCGCTTTACCAGTGCGCATCCCATAGCGTCCGTCGCCATCGACTATCTGAAATCCGTTGCGCAGAATGCCGAACACATTGGATCTGCCTCGACGCCGATTGCAAATCACATTGTCGATCTCGTCGCCATGACGGCAGGCGTGTCCACAAGCGAAGAAGACCGCGCCCGTGGGACACTCAGATCGCAACTTTCACGGTCGGTTATTCAGTTTATCGGCGCGCATGCCGCAGACCCCACACTGACCCCCGCCAAAGCGGCGCAGCACTTCAAAATATCGGTCCGCTACGTCCACCGTCTTCTGGAGGAGAGCGGCGAGACCTTCAGCCGCCTGCTGCTCAAGCGGCGCCTGGAGCGATGCGCCAACGACCTTCGTGCTGAGGCCACTATCTCAATCAGTGAAATCGCGTTCCGTTGGGGCTTCAACGACCTTTCGCACTTCAGTAAAACCTTCAGGCACCATTTCGGAGTGGCTCCTCGCGATTATCGGGGACAGTAGGCGGCGCTTGTGGCGCCGTCTATGTGGTGTGATCTGCCGCTTCTGTCGGAAGCTACGAACAAGACGCCCGCCCGCCTCACTCAACCGCAGGGTCAACATCACTTGGCCGGGCGATCGGTCCAGGACGGTGGTGCGCCAACGGCTCCGGCCAGAACATCGCGAAGACCCGGTGCCCGCCCAAACACTTCACACGCCGCATTTTTGGGCTTTCCACCCAGTTGCGACTTCAATTTTTGGCCTGAGGGCAAGGAAAGGTCCAAACCGGAGGATTGACGGCCTTTTACCAGTATCTCTGAGAACTGGCTGGCAAATGACGATGCGAGGCCATAGGCGTCACCGACTTCTGAAACACGCGCAGTATTGGTGATGGAATTTGCACCGCGGGACCAGACGATGGCCGCTCGTTGAGCACCTTTTGCGTCAACCGCCTCCGCCTCGACAGCAAGACCTCCCAGGCCGATTGGCAGACGTGGGACACCCACGGGAAGAACGAAGGAGGTTCCCAATGTGACTGCGGTCGACAGGCCCGCCACGGCTTTGCTGGTCGGCACTATGTCGGTTATTACGGCGTGAACGGTGAGATCAGCCGCCTCTCCGGGAGCAACAACCCGGTATTTATCACTGAGATCGATACACATTGCGCGATCCAGAGCATTGGAGACCAGCCTGTCATTCCCGGCGTCATGGAGCCTCGAAGAGGCCAGCGGCGACAACCGTGTGGGAGAAATGGAAACCGTTTGCGCCGCCACTATAGCCGGGGTGTCAGCAAAACTCCGTGATTTGCTGACGTGACCTTCAACAGGACCCAAGCCTTTATAGGAGGACAGCGTACCGGACTGAGTGAGCGGAACGGAGCTACACCCAGCCAATACCATCACAAGAAGGAGACCCGCCACCTTCCCCTTGGCGGAATGAACATGGAAAACGGGTGAGTTGGGAGCTTTGCTATCGGCAAGATGCGTCTTCATTTTCGTGACTTTCATGGAATGGATAGCAGGGGAATGGATGGTTTTTCGAAATTGTGTTTCCGGCAGATGTCGAGCGATCATCTTCACGGTTGAGCGTCCGCTTTGCCGTTCGGATCATCGTTCGATCGCGCCTTTTGTTCGGCATTCAGCAGCAACGACATCGCACAAGGCAGTAGCGTCAGGGTCAGCACGGTTGCCACGGCAAGCCCGCCAATGATGGCAAAGGCCATGGGGCCCCAGAAAATCTCGGCGGCAATTGGGATCATCCCGAGAATCGCGGCACAGGCGGTCAGAACGATCGGACGGGCGCGATGGATCGCGGCCGCGATGATGGCGTCTTTGGGCGCTTGCCCAAGTGCGACGTTCTGATCGATCTCCTGAATGAGAATGACGGCATTGCGAATGATCATCCCGCACAAGGCGATGACACCAAGTTGCGCGACAAAACCCATGGGCGTACCAGTCGGCCACATGGCTGCGACCACGCCGATGAGGCCGAATGGGGCCATGAACAGAGCCAAGGCCATTCTGGAAAAGCTCTGCATCTGGACCATCAACAGAACTGCAATGGCAAACAGCATCACAGGAATAACGGCGTAGATCGACGAATTGCCTTTCTCGGATTCTTCCGTGATGCCGCCGGCAATAATAGAGTAACCCATGGGAAGCTCCGCGCGCAGAGCATTGAGCTGGGCATCGGCTTGCTCGGCGACCATGGCAGCCAACGCATTCTTTTCAACGTCAGCCTGAACAGTGATCATCGGCTTTCCTTGCTGGCGCCAGATGATCGGGTCTTCCATCCCGTAGGCAACCGAAGCGACTTGCCGAAGCGGCACATAGTTTCCATCGCCGGTGCGCAGTTCGAGATTGCCGATGGTCGAGACCGAGTTACGGTCAGCTTCAACGCCCTTGACCATGACATCAACGAGTTTGTCCTTGTCGCGAACCGTGGTGACTTTCGATCCCGAAAAGACCGCCGCGATCTCACTGGCGATGGATTCCGAACTCATACCCAATGTGCGCGCTTCGATCTGGTTGACCTTGATCGTCACGCTTTTCTGCGGTTCGCCAGCCGTGAGATTGACGTCGCGGGTATCTGGATTTTGACCGATGATCGCAGCCACTTTTGTCGACAGGGCACGAACCTGCTGATAATCCGGCCCGGAAACCCGGAACTTCAGCGGCCATCCGACGGGAGGACCGAGTTCAAGAGGCGAAACGCGGGTGACGATATCCGAAAACCGCTCATTGAGCACAGCTTCGATCTTGCGGCGGACACTCTCCCGTTTTTCGACGCTTTTGGCGACGACGACTGTTTCCGTGACATTGTCGTTGTCGAGTTGCAGATCCATCGGCAGGTAAAAGCGAATAGAGCCTGAACCGACATAGGTGATGAAATGATCGATGTCGCGGTCGGTTCGCAAGATCGCTTCCAATTCGCGCGCACGAATGTCTGTCGCGGCCCGCGATGCATTTTGAGGAAGCGTGAGACTGACCAGCAGTTCCGGTCTGTCGGACGCCGGAAAGAACTGCTGTTTCAATTGCCCGAGCCCAGCGAGGGACAAGGCAAAAGCGGCAGTTGCCAACAGGATCGTCAGCCACCGATGCTTGAGGTTCCAGCCCAGTATTTTGCGATAGGTGGCCATGACGATACCCGTCTTCTTATGGGTATGCGCAAGGCTGCGGGGCAATATCCAGGTGCCAAGGATCGGCGAAAACAGTACCGCAACGATCCAGGAGGACGACAGAGCAATCAGGATCACCATGAACAGGGAGAGGGTATATTCTCCCGCACTTGAGGCGGCAAAACCCACCGGAATGAAGCCTGCGATCATCACCAATGTGCCGGTCAGCATCGGAAATGCGGTGGTCTCATAGGCATGGGTTGCCGCAACCAGACGCGACTTGCCCTTTTCAAGGCAGGAGACCATGCTTTCGACGGTGATCATCGCATCATCCACCAGCAGGCCCAATGCGATAATCAAGGCGCCCAGCGAAATTCTCTGAAGTCCGACGCCGGTCAATTCCATACCCAGGAATGTCAGGGCAAGAACGATGGGAATGGAGGCGGTGATAACCAACCCGGCCCTTGCCCCCAGGGAGACAAAAGAGACGGCCAGCACGATGACGATCGCCTCCACCAGAACCTTCATGAAGCCGTTGACGGCATCCTTGACGACTGCCGACTGATCCGCGACTTGGATCATCTCGATCCCGTAGGGAAGATTGGAGGCAATCGCGTGCATGCGATCTTTCAGGGCCTTGCCGAAAGAGAGAAGGTTTCCATCCTTTGCCATCGAAACGGCCAGACCAATGACCTCCTTTCCGTTTACCCGCACCGAGGCGGCAGGCGGATCGGTGATCGTGCGGGAGATCGTCGCGATGGAGTCGAGCCGAAAATATCGGCTGCCAAGCTTTAAGGTTATATCTTTCAGGCTGTCTTCGGAGGCAAAGGCTCCGGTGACACGAACCGAAATCTTTTCCTCGCTGGTCCGGACGGTTCCAATCGGATTGACGGAATTCTGGGCTCTGATGGCTTCGATTGCGGCAGACGGATCGATACCCAGGCTGGCAAGCTTGCTCTGCGCGAATTCGATGACGATCTGCTCGTCCTGGGTGCCGAGAATGTTGACCTTGCCGATATCTGGCAAGGACAGGATTTCACCACGGATTGCCTCCACGCGGTCGCGCAGTTCACGTTGGTTGATCCCCTCTGCCCGGAAAGCATAAATGCTTCCATAGGTGTCACCGAATTCATCGTCGAAGAATGGCCCCTCGACCCCTTCGGGCAATGTCGAGGTGATATCCGAGATCTTCTTGCGAATCGTGTACCAGATACCATCGACTTCAGCGGGCGGCGTGTCGTCACGCAGGTTCACCATGATGACCGACTGGCCGGGCCGCGTGTAGCTTTGGGTATAATCGAGATGCGGCGTCTCGGAGAGCTTCTTTTCGAGTTTGTCGGTCAACAAGTTCACAGTGTCTGTGGCACTGGCACCAGGCCAACGCGCCCCGACGACCATCGTTTTGATGGTGAATGGTGGATCTTCATTGCGCGAGAGCTTTTGATAGCTCAGGATGCCACTGATGATCGCGGCAAACATCAGGAAGATAACAAATGACTGATGGCCAAGAGCCCATTTCGATAAATTGAACCGGGCACGCGACTGGGGTGATTGTTCGCTCACGATTGCGCCCCCTTCTCAACAGTAACCGCTTCGCCATCGCGCAATTTGCTCACCCCGGCCGTGGCGACGATGTCGCCATCGGCCAGTCCTTCTGAAATGAGCATGTCGTTTTCGCCATATCGTTCGATCTTGACCGAGCGAACCTGGAGTGTCCTGGTTTCCGGCAGGTAGACGAAAACCGCCTGGTCCTGCCCCCGGCTGGTCAGTGCAGATGCCGGAACCTTGAAAAGACGTTTTGGCGAAAGGGTTACTTTGCCGGCAACCGCAGCGCCCAGAGGCGCGCCGCTCAAGGCACCATCCAGCGTGACTTTGACCCGGTAGGTGCGCGTCGCCGCGTCAGCGGAAGGCGTGACTTCACGAACCTTTCCTTTGGCGGTCAGGGTCGGATTGGACAACAGGCTGACCTCCACGTCGCTTTCGTTCAGGTTTTCAATCAACATCTGTTCAGGCACGTCGAAGACGGCGTCGAGTTCGGTGTCGGAGCTGAGGGTCAGAACCGTTTGCCCTGTGGTCACGACCTGGCCCACATTGATGGAGACGCCTGAAACGACACCGTCTCGTCCCGCTTTCAGATCCGTATAGGAGAGGTTCTGTTGTGCGCTCGCCAAAGTCGCGGCGGCGACTTCGAGCTTTGACTTCGCCGCTTGCAGATTGGCATCGCTCTGCTGGACCTGAGCTCGCGATACCGCATTCTTGCCAATGAGTTCCCAGTTACGGGCTGCGGTCAAATCCGCCAGTGCCAGATCCGATTTTGCCTCATCGACTTGCGCGGATGCGGACGCGACGTTGATCAAGGCCGGCGTCTTTTCTACTGTTGCAAGCACATCGCCCTTTTTCACGGATGATCCCGTCTCGACGCGAAAAGCCACCAGTCCGTCGATCCTGAAGCTCATCGGCGTTTCATAACGCGGACGGATCTCGCCGGTCTGGCGAAAGACCTCCCCGACAAGCTCCGATTTGACTGTGACCGCCTTAATGGCGCGAGGTGTCTTTTGCGTGCTGGCTTCATCCGAACAGGCGCTTAGAAGCACGGCAAAAACGCCTGTGGTACATAGGATCATTCGTCTCAGCATGTGCACTCCAGTGTTTGCTGGCGTGCCTCCGGTGAAAGAGGCAGCAGATTGACTGCCGTTCTCTCCCACATGGATGATCGGTTGGGTGTTTCATTCTGTTAAGTTTTGTTAAAGACCTGCTGTCAGGTCCGGTCGAGTACAACAAATCTTAATATATAAGACGTCCGAAGCCTGAAACGATTATGGTAAGAGAATGTCTTGAAGGGGAAGCGACCCTTTTTACAAGCAACAATGGATAAGCGATGTCGGAAGCGCCCAAGATCCTGATTGTAGAAGATGACGAGCAGATTGCCGGCATGGTCCGCGATAGCCTCAACGAGCAAGGAATGCTCGTCGAGGTCGCAGCGGATGGCGCCGACATGGACGCCAAGATGCGTGCACTGGAGTTCGATCTCGTCGTCCTCGATGTGATGCTGCCCGGAGAGGACGGATTTAGCATCTGCAGGCGGCTTCGAGGCAGCGGCGATATTCCCATCCTGATGTTGACCTCGGTAAGCAGCGATATCGACCGTGTCGTCGGTCTGGAAATCGGCGCTGACGACTATGTCACAAAGCCTTTCGTTCTCAGGGAGTTGACGGCACGGATCAAAGGTCTTCTCAGGCGCTCCAGAGTGACATCTCAACGGCCAGACAGTTTACGGAAAAGCTTTTTCCGCTTCGATGGATGGCAGGTTGATCCTGCCCGGCGGCAGATCCACGATCCAAGCCACGCTCGCGTTGCGATGACCACCCATGAGTTCGATCTGCTGCTGGCCTTCTGCCAAAACCCTGGACGCGTGCTGACCAGGGAGCAATTGCTGAGCGCGACCCATGCGGGCCTGGCAGGCCCGATCGAACGCAGCATTGATGTCCATATCAGCCGGTTGCGACAGAAGATCGAAAAAGACCCGCGGGACCCGGCGCTTTTGAAAACGGTTCGCTTGGGTGGCTATGTCTTCACTGCTGTCGTGGAAGAGGTTCATGTCTAGGAATTTCCGCGCATTACCAAGAACCCTTCGCGGCCAAATCACCGTCATCATTCTCCTGGCATTGGTCACCGTCATCTTAACAGGCAGGACATTGGAAAATGTCGCGAAAAATGATTACGCCATCCCCAATCTGGAAAGCACCGCCACACAGGTCAGGACCCTCGCGCTTGTTTTGGCACAGGCCTCTCCTGACGAACGCACCTCCATTCTAACCAACGCGCAACGCGCAGGCTTGGAGGTCTCGCTTGCACCGATATCGCTGGCTGACAAGTTCAAGACCTCCCCCGAGTTCCAGGGTTTTGCCGAGACATTTGTCGATTTTCTGTTTCCGCCTGACGGGGAACCGCCCCTTGGCGGCTGGCGCGCGTTTCTGGATGGCCGTCGTGTGTTTGCCGAGAAAGTGGATGACCAGACAATGGTTATATTTTTCGGTCTTCCCGATACGATTCTGACGACTTCGTTTCTCAGTCAGACGACATATTACTTTATCGCGGTGGTCGTCTTGATGGCTTTTTTCTTCGCCTTTGCGATCAGGGCGGTGACCGAACCGATAAAGAGAATATCCGTGGCGGCGATAAAGTCGGATATCAACAATAGCTCCCAGATTTTCGAGGAGCGCGGCACGATTGAGATCCTACTGCTTGCCCGTGCGCTGAACGGCATGCGAAATCGTATTCGCATCATGGTGGATGGCCGGACCCGAATGCTGAGGGGGATTAGCCATGATGTTCGCACTCCCTTGACGCGGCTCAGATTGCGCTCGGAGCGCATGGAGGCCGGTGCCTTGCGGGAAGCCCTGCTGACGGATATCGATCATATCGATGATCTTCTGACCGAAAGCCTGAACTATCTCCGTGATGATTTTGCAACCGAAGGCATTGAACGCGTTGATGTTGCGAGCATCCTGCAAACCGTTTGCAGTGATTTTTCAGACATAGGCTTCGATGTCGAATATCAGGGGCCGAACAAGCTGATTGCCAACTGCCGACCGCTGTCAATCATGCGGGCAGTCACCAATCTTTGCGACAATGCCACAAAGTTTGGAAAGACCATCCTCGTCAAACTCCAGGTCAATGGCCCGGTTTTTTCGATCCTGGTGATCGATGACGGACCAGGCATTCCCAAAGATCTCAGAGAAAAGGTTTTCGAACCGTTTTTCAAAGGAGACGCTTCGCGTAGCAAACGCGCCGGTTTTGGTCTGGGTCTGTCGATTGTCGCAGATATAGCACATGCCCATCAGAGCAAAATTACGCTGCTGTCCAATCACCCGACGGGCCTTATTGTCCGGATCGACATACCCCAGCTCGCGCTTTAGGGACGTCTTGAGATGCGTGATACGGAATGGTATTGGAAATGACCCTTCTTACCGTATGGTGAAGGGCTTTTCCTCAATGGGTCCGGCGTGCGCTCCGCGTATGGCTGTGATCCAGCGCAGACCCAAGCGCTTGCGTGCCATCTTCATTACGGGCCTGCCATCCCAGTTCCGGCGCAATTTTGGTGCCAAAATCCTGTAGAATCTGCCGGTATTCGTCCTGCTCGAACTCATAGGGCAGTTCCAGACGCAGCTCCGTCACCTCGCTCAGGATCGGGTCGGCATGGAGCCATTCGAGAATATCGTCGGAACTGCCAACCAGATCACGCGGGAAAAGCGTACGGCGCTCCCCATTCGGGTGCAGCGTTCGCTCCAGACGCCCAGCGGCAAAATCGAGATATTTGCGCCGGGTCGGAGCATCGGCATTGTCGAGCGGCACAATCACCCGGCCTAGCGCCACCCGGCTGGCCGCCCCGCCTGCTGCTCGGTAAAGACTGAGTTGCCGGGCCTGCGCCTCATAGAAATTGTCGGTGTCCTCACCGGACGTGACATTGCCGATCAGCAGGTTAAGGCCGTTGCTGCCTGCCCATCTGGCCGAAGCAATGGAACCGCCGCCATACCAGATCCGGTCGATCAACCCTTTCGCATGCGGTTGCAGCCGGGGGCGCTGCGGACCGAACGGCGTTTTCAACCTTGTATCTTCGCCACCAAGATAGTCGCTGCGCAAATTGTCGATCAATCGCAGAACACGGTTATGGGAAAAATCATAGCTCGTCCAATCGCCATCGAACACCTTCTTGCCGATCAGTTCAAGATGGGCGGGTAGGCCAGCGCTAACCCCGATATTCAACCGGCCAGCGGAGAGCACATCGGCCAGCGCCAGATCTTCCGCCAGCCGAAAGGGACTTTCATAGCCCAGCGGGATGACCGCCGTACCAATCTCGATCCGGCGGGTCCGCTGACTGGCGGCAGCCAGGAAAACCGCCGCAGAGGAAATGCCCGGCTCCAGATGGCGATGGCGTACCCAGGCCGAGTCGAAGCCGAGCTGTTCGCCGAATTCAAACAGGTTCAGCGTGGTTTCAAGGCCGGACAAAGGGTCGGTTTCCGGATAATTACCCGGGATCAAGAAACCGATATGATTGATCGCAATGGCCATGCAACGGTCCTTTTATGCGGGAGAAATGATCATCGGAGCCTTCAATAACTTGGCAGGCCGGGCGGATTGACCTGCGATTCTGTCAGGCCCTCATGGGAAAGACCCCAGCGCGCCAAAGCTGCCTGATATGTCCCCCCAGCAATCAGATCGTTGATGGCAAGGGTAATCGGTTCCGCCAAACCGCTGCCCTTGCGGGTGGTGACACCGACATCCGCCGTCAACGGCCAGCCGGCATTGACGGTACCCACCAGCCGCTTGCGGTGCAGCGTTGCCGCCTGCCAGGCCTGCATGGCGTTGGGTCCGAAATTGGCATCGGCCCGGCCCGATTGCAGCGCCAGATCGGCGGCGGCCTCGTCGTCGTAATATTGCAGTTCCAGCGGTTTCAAGCCGTTTGCCCTGTTCTGCTTGTCCCATTCCAGAAGTATCCGCTCCTGGATCGTCCCGGAGGCGACGATGATCCGCAAACCGGCGACATCCTTCTGCTCTTTCAACACCGTGATCGGGCTATCGTTCTTGACGTAAAAGCCATGCATCCCATGCCGGTAAGTGGAGAAATCGAATTTCTGCTTGCGTTGCTCGGTGACACCGACATTGGAGATAACCGCATCATATTTGCCAGAGGTAAGTCCCAGCGGCCAATCCGCCCAGGCGACCGAAACAAGGTCCAGCTTCAGACCAAGGCTTTCCGCCACCAGAAGGGCAAGATCTGGATCGAAGCCAACCACCGTGCTGGCATCCGTTGCATAGGCCGCAATCGGCGGAGAACCGACTGCAACGGCAACTGTCAGGGTTCCAGGGGAGACGAATTTATAATTCGACGGAAGAGCGGCTACGGCCTTTGCATCCTGTTCTACATGCAGGCGGCCCGGCTGCTGCGGCGACAGATCGAAGGGTTCGGCCGAAACCGGCGAAACCGCTTGCAGTAAGAGCATCAAGGCGGCAAGAGCCCGGCTTATCCGCCGCATGGCATAATCCATGGAAACCTCCTGAAAATATGGGGCGGAGCTGATGACCGCCCCAAAGCTGTGCGGGGTTACGAACCGCTCTTCGGCAGGCCAGGCGGATTGGTGCGACTTTCCGGAATGGCTTCCGCCGTCAGGTTCCAACGCTTCAGCACCTCGCCATATTTGCCGGTTTTGATCAGAGCGTTTGTGGCAATGGTCAAGGCATCGGCAAGTCCCGCATTCTTGCGGGTCACGGTGGCGATATCTGCCGTCAACGGCCAGCCGCCGTTGACATTGCCGACCAGCCGCGTGTTGCCCTTGATCAGCGCACCATAGGCCTGGCTGGCATTGGTGTTGAACCGCACATCGGCACGTCCCGACTGAAGCGCCAGATCGCTGGCGGCGCTATCCTCGTAATATTGCACCTCGATCGGCTTCAGGCCAGCAGCGACGTTCTGGCGATCCCAGTCCAGAATGATCTTTTCCTGATTGGTGCCGGAGGAGGTAATCAGCTTCAGACCCGCGACATCCTTCGGTTCCTTGATTTCGGTAATCGGGCTGTTTTTGGCGACGTAAAAGCCAAGCAGATCACGGCGATAGGTTGAGAAATCGTATTTCTCCTTGCGTTGCTCCGTCACGGTGACATTGCTGATGACAGCATCGTATTTGCCCGAGACAATGCCGAGCGGCCAATCCGCCCAGGCGACCGGGACAATTTCAAGCTCTAATCCCAACGAATCCGCCAGCAATTGGGCAAGATCCGGGTCCGCTCCAACGATCGTCTTGGCATCGGATGCATAAGTGACGACCGGCGGATCGAAAGGGCTGACAGCCACCGTGAATTTGCCTGGCGTCGTGAATTTGAACCCGGGCTTGATCGCTGCAATGGCCGCCTCGTTTTTCTCGGCCCGCACCCGGTTCGATATGTCAGGGCTCAGATCGAATTTATCAGCAGCCAAGGCGCTGTCTGCGGCCAATGCCGTGAATGCGGCCAGGGCCAGGCCCGGCAGGATTTTCCGAAATGTCATGCTGCTCTCCAGTCAGAAAGTGGGGGTGATGGGTTTGAGTTTCAGTTTTAGTTTCGGTGCGGGCGCTCACAACACCTTGGCCAGGAATTCCTGGGTGCGCGGGTGAGCGGCATGGCTAAAGATCCGTTCTGGGGTATCGACATCAAGCACGCGCCCGCCTTCCATGAAGACGACCGTATCGGCGACTTCACGGGCAAAGCCGATTTCATGGGTGACGATCACCAGTGTCGTACCGGTGCGCGCCAGTTCCTTGATCACATCGAGCACTTCCCCCACCAGTTCAGGGTCGAGCGCCGAGGTCGGTTCGTCGAACAGCAGAACCTTGGGCTTCAGCGCCAGCGCCCGGGCGATCGCCACACGCTGCTGCTGGCCGCCGGACAATTGCCGGGGATAGGCATGGATCTTGTCGCTGAGGCCGACACGGGCCAGCAGGTCCTGGGCCAGCAGAATGGCCTCGTCGCGTGGCAGGCCAAGCACAGCAATCGGCGCTTCGATCAGGTTTTCAAGCACGGTCAGATGCGGGAAGAGATTAAAGCTCTGGAACACCATGCCGATCTCAACGCGGCGTTTCAGGATGTCCTTCTCCTTCAACTCGTAAAGCACATTGCCGCGTCTGTTATAACCGACCAGTTCGCCATCGACCGAGATGAAGCCGTGATCGACACGCTCCAGATGGTTGATGCTGCGCAAAAGCGTCGATTTGCCAGAACCAGAGGGGCCAAGAATTGCCGTGACGCTTCCGGCTTTCAGCGTCAGATCGACACCATCCAGAACCTTGAGATGACCGAAACTCTTCGACACATTCTGGATGCGCACCACACCGCCCTGGCGAAGCGCGGTCAAATCCTTGAGGGCAGACCGGCGATTGGCCGTCACCGCTGACACCGTTGTCAATGCCGCCCGCCCGAAGAACGCCCGGAATGGCAAGGGCTTCGGATTGCGCAGCGCACCCTTGGAAAAATGCCGTTCGATATAGTGCTGGGCGACCGAAAGCACCGTCATGATCACCAGATACCAGGCCGTGGCGACCATCAGCAGCGGAATGACTTCCAGATTGCGGCGATAGATGACCTGGACTGTATAGAACAGTTCCGGCAGCGCCAGCACATAGACAATGGACGTGGCCTTGGCCAGGCCGATGATCTCATTGAAACCGGTCGGCAGGATGGTGCGCATTGCCTGCGGCAGCACAATCCTGAAGGCCTGGCGACGGCGCGGCAGGCCAAGGGCAGCCGCCGCCTCCAACTGGCCCTGATCGACCGAGAGAATGCCACCACGAACGATTTCGGCAAAGAAAGCCGACTGGTTGAGCGTCAACCCGATAAAGGCGGCGGCAAATGGCGTCAGCAATTGCACGGTCGGGTAATCCACCAGCACCTGGCCGGTAAAGGGTACGGCAATGTGAATGGTTTCATAGAGATAGCCGAGATTGTTGAGCACCAGCAGCAGTACGATCATCGGGATGGAGCGCAGCAGCCAGATATAGCCCCAGGACAGGCCAGACAGCAGCGGTGAGCGCGACACCCGCGCCAGCGCCAGTGCCGTCCCCAGGACCGAGCCGCTGATGGTGGCCAGCACAGTCAGCAACAGGGTCCGGCCAAGCCCGGCCAGAACCGGCTCCGCAAAGAACCATTGTGCAAACACGCTCCAGCCCCAGCGTGGATTGGTAAAGGTGGAATAGAGCGCTGCAATGATGACAACCGCCGCAAACACCGTGCCAACAATCCGGGCCGGGTAGCGGGCAGGAACGACCTTCAACCGCGAAAGATCATGGGGTTGATCGCTGGCGACATCCACATGCCGGATGCCTGGAAAGTCCGAAGTGAGAGCCATGGCGCCGTCCTTTCTGAAGAGGGTGGGCTGAAAGGTTGAGAAGAACTATACTGAGACGGCGCGGCGCTCCGGGCGAAGCTGCGGCTTTTCATCGCCTACGGCGAGATGGCGGATGTCCTTCTCGAAGGGCAGTGTACGATGGATTTCTGGATCGACCGCCGGATCGAACAGGGCGCTATAGCCATTTTTCAAATAGAGCCCAACCGCCTCCGGCTGGCGAAAGCCGGTGGTGAGGTAGATCCGTCCATAGCCCTGCCGCGCCGCCTGGACTTCCAGTTCGGCCAACACGATACGTGCGAGCCCCTGGCGCCGGTAATCGGGATGGGTCCAGATGCGTTTGAACTCGGCGGTGGTCTCGTCATAGAACTTGAAGGCACCGCCGCTGATCGGCTGGCCATCGCGCAGCAGCAGCAGGAAATTGCCGAACGGTGGCTGAAAGGCTTCCGCAGGATAGCGGTTGATTTCCGCGACCGCGCCCTCCGCGCTGAAAAACGTCCCGTAGCGACCGTCATATTCACGGATCAGATCGTCGATCAGCGGCTTGGCCAAGGGATCGAGCGGCGAGGTGTAAACGAAGGTATCGGTCATGGCGGTGCACATCCTCTAGATAATCTTGGCCGAAGCCGGGGATGACAGGTAGCTCTCCACCAGCCGCACCCAGTAGTGAGCGGCGGGCAGAATGATCTCGTCGTTGAAGTCATAGCTCGCGCTGTGCAGCGGAGCGCTGTCGCCATTGCCGACAAACAGATAGCTGCCGGGCCGCGCTTGCAGCAGAAAAGCAAAGTCCTCGCTTGCGGTGCGCGGTTTGAAATCGGCGATCACCTTGTCGTCACCGAAGGTTTGCAGTGCCACCTGGCGAGCAAAGGCGGTTTCATCGGCATGATTGAGAACGGGCGGAAAACCAAAGCGATAATCGACCTGCGCCCTCGCCCCGAAGCTTTCGGCTTGCGCACGCGCCAGTGCCGGGATGCGTTCGCTGAGCTGCTGCCTGACATCTTCGTTGAATGTGCGCACTGTCAGCTTCAGCTCGACACTTTCGGGAATGACATTGGACGCCGAACCGCCATGGATCGAGCCGACAGTAATCACCGCCATCTCCCGCGGATCGACATTGCGCGACACGATGCTTTGCAGGGCGGTGATCAGCGAGGCTGACGCCAGGACCGGATCGACGCCGCGATGCGGTTCCGCCCCATGGCCGCCCTTGCCGACCACTGTGATATGGGCCTGATCGACAGAGGCCATGGCCGGACCCGGCACGAAGCCGAAATGACCGGCGGGAACATCCGGCCAATTGTGCAGGCCAAACACCGCATCAACGGGAAAGCGCTCGAACAAGCCCTCGGCCAGCAGTTTCTTCGCGCCCGCGCCGATCTCCTCGGCGGGCTGAAAAATCAGCCGAACCGTGCCATCGAATTCACTCGTCTCGGCCAGATAGCGGGCCGCTGCAACCAGGATCGCGGTATGACCGTCATGGCCGCAGGCATGCATGACGCCTTTGGTACGACTGGCATAGGCAAGCCCTGTCGCTTCGTGAATGGGCAAGGCGTCCATATCGGCGCGAAGACCGATGATCCGGCTGCCACTCCCCTTTTTCAGACTGGCGACGATGCCTGTTCCAGCAATGCCATGCTCCACCTGATAGCCAAAGGAGGCCAGATAGGAGACGACCAGATTGCTGGTGCGCTTTTCCTGAAAGGCCAATTCCGGATTTTGATGGAGTTCCCGCCGAAAGGCGATGATCTCATCCAGATAGGCACGGATTTTCTTTAGCCCCCGGTCTTGCATCAGGGGGCTGTCAATGGCGATGTTCATGGGTTGCTTTCAGCTGGTGCGCTTAGAGCATTTCCAGCAAAAGTGCAGTGCGGTTTTGCGTCCGGAAATGCGTTAAAAAAGAGGTAGAGTATTCATGCGTTTCCAGGAAACGCAGGAATGCTCTAGCTGGCTGCCCGTGTTGTCTGATCGTCTGATTTCACCGCATAGCGGCTTACACGGAAGGGCAGACCGAGATGATCGCGCAACGTGTCACCCTGTAAGTTGCGATCAAAATAGCCCCGCGCTTCAAGACGTGGCAGCACATGGGCGACAAAGTCATCCAGTCCTTCCGTGATGACCGGAAAGCCCAGAATGAAACCATCGGCGGCACCGCCATCGACCCAGCGAATAATCTCATCAGCAATCCGGTCGGGTGTGCCGACAAAGGAGCTGCGGGGTGTTGCAGCTTCCAGCGCCACTTCGCGCAAGGTCTGGCCCTTTTCCCTGGCGTTTTTCTTGATTTTGTCGGTGGTGGAGCGGAAACTGTTTTTGCCAATATCGCCAAGCTCCGGGAAAGGCTCATCCAACGGATACTGGCGGAAATCATGATGATCGAAGAACCGACCCAAAAACAGCAATGCTTCTTCAATCGTCACCAAGGCGCTGATTGCCCGATATTTTTCATCCGCTTCTTCCTGCGTGGCACCAACAATCGGCCCGATGCCGGGAAAAATCAGCACATCGCTGGCGCTACGGCCTTGGGCAATGGCGCTCTGCTTGATCTGCTTGGCAAAGGCCTGCCCTTCTTCGAAACTCGCGCCATTGGTAAAGACCGCATCGGCATGTTTGCCCGCCAAATGAATGCCTGAATCCGAAGACCCCGCCTGAAACACCACCGGTTGACCCTGCCGGGAGCGGCCAATATTGAGCGGGCCCTCGACGCGGAAGAAACGGCCCTTATGGTCCAGCCGATGCAGCTTTTTCTGGTCAAAGAACGCACCCGTATCGCGGTCGCGCACGAAGGCGTCATCGTCCCAGCTGTCCCAGAGGCCCTTGACCACATCCAGATATTCCTCGGCAATCTGGTAGCGCAGCGAGTGCTCGGGATGTTCGCGGCTATAATTGCGGCCGGAGCCTTCCAGCGGCGTGGTCACCGCATTCCATCCGGCCCGTCCGCCGCTGATATGATCAATAGAGGCAAATTGCCGGGCAACGGTAAACGGGTCCGAATAGGAGGTGGAAATCGTCCCGACCAGCCCGATTTTTGAGGTGGATGCGGCCAGTGCCGAGAGAATGGCAATCGGCTCGAACCGGTTGAGAAAATGCGGAATGGAATGCTCGTTGATATACAGTCCGTCGGCGACAAAGGCGAAGGCGAAACCAGCAGCTTCCGCCTTACGGACGGTTTCAACATAGAAGGGAAAGTTGACGCTGGCGTCAGCGGGAACGCTTGGATGTTTCCAGGCATTCATGTGACCGCCCGGACCGTGCAACATCACGCCAAAATTGATGGATTTCTTGCTCATGAGAACATCTTTCTCTAAAAATCAGGCGGCGAGAGACAGGCGCGAACCGGCAATCAACTCAATGGCATTGAGCCGAAAAGCCGACTGCGCAACGGGGATGTCGATGATGAATTCGCTCACTCCAAGCGTGGCATGAAGGGCATCAAGCTCGTTTCGGACTTGCTCGCCCGTGCCTGCCAGAACATGCGGGGTCTTTTCTTCAACCCGGTAATCCGACACGCCGGACTGGCACGCAAACTCGGCAGCCTGTTCGGCATTACCGACATTGACGCTTTGACCATTGGCCAGAATCACCTTGAAGATCTTGATGTCAGCCACCAGGCTTCTCGCCGTCTCTTGCGTGTCGGTAGCCAAAGCGGCCAGAGCCAGAACGGGAACCTTGCCACCGGTCTCACGACGATAAACATCAAAGGTCTCCTGCAGATTGTGCTGGTCACCATTCAAATGACCGGCGAACACCAGCGTCCAGCCTTTTGCCGCGGCCAGCTTTGCGCTGGCGACACTGGCACCAAGCAGGAAACGCTCTGCCGGAACGGGCGGCACCGGCGTTGCCAGCAAGGCATTGGCAGCAGCGGCATCAGCCAGCAGATAGCGGTTCAAATCCTCAAGCTGTTCCTCGAAATCGGCAGGGGCAGCCGCTTTCCGGCCCGCTTGCAAAGCGCGGATGGCGTAGGGAAATCCGCCCGGTGCCTTGCCGACACCCAGATCCACCCGGCCCGGCGCCAGCGCTGCCAGCAGATTGAAGGTTTCTGCAACCTTATAGGCGCTGTAATGCTGAAGCATGACGCCGCCGGAACCGATTCTGAGCCGCGACGTCCTGGCCAGGAGATAGGCAATCATCACCTCTGGCGCCGAACTGGCAAGCGTCGGCAGGTTGTGATGTTCCGCAAGCCAGAAGCGCCGATAGCCAAGGTCTTCGGCGCGCAGGGCAAGAGCGACCGTCGCTTTCAAGGCATCGGCGGCAACAGCACCCGGTTCGACCGGGCTTTTGTCAAGCAGGCTAAGGGCATAGGTCATGGTAGATCGTCAGCTCCAATTCTTATTTATACATTAAATATGTAGATTTAATGTTTTATAAGAAATGGTTTTTCATTTTTTCCCGTGATGGTAGAAAATTGCAAGGGAAAAGGAGGGTGTGGAAAACCGTTTAAGAGAGACGACAGGCGGCATTGACTGTGTTGAGGGCCAGAGCTGCGCCATGGAGTTGCATGGTAGAAGCCGCCGGCAAGTTTCCAAACTCAACAGAGAACCGATCAAGTTGGCTCGCTCGTTACCGATGTGAGCACGGGCGAAGGTCCAAATTACTCAGCATCCGATATTGGCATCAGCTGGAACAGCATTCAATCGGCATGGTAAGATTGTAATTGGCAATCAGACCGGTCCACAGGGCAAACAAATTGTCACCCATTCCCATAACGGCGATTCTGCTGCTAAAGTCTGTCCGGTTCAGATAGACCGGCCATCCTGTTTGTATCGTTGGACGCTCCGGGCAATCACCATCGATTGGTAAGTCTGTCACCCGGCCCCCTGATACAGTCTATCTCGTTGGCGGGGCCGCTGTACTTTCCCGGATATGCAAGCTGACCGATATTTCCCGGGATTGAGGCGAGGTTATCTCGCCTCCAAGACACAGAACGAGTTGTTCTGCGGCAATGCGTCCGATTTCCTTGTTATCGACAGACATCGTGGTGAGTGCCGGAGACAATCGAGACGAGAGTTCCAGATCGTCGAAACCCGTCACCGAAAAATCGCCCGGAACGCTTGCTCCCATCTGTGCCAAACCCATCAGCACGCCGAGTGCCAGAGTATCATTTCCGCAAATGATCGCAGTCGGACGAATGTCCGTTGGCTCTTGCGCGAGCCGCTTGGCGCTTTCGATGCCAAAATCCAGACTGGCCTTGTCACTGATCAAATGATCGGGCGAAAGTTCCAATCCTGCTGCACTAAGGGCGGTTGTGATACCGCTGAGGCGCGCGACCACGCGGTCATTATTGTCTTTAGGCTGCATGACCACAGCGATACGTCGATGGCCAAGGCCTATCAGATAATCGGTCATCCGGGCAAAGGCTGCGGCATTATCGAAGCCCACCATGGCATGCGAGGCGCCCTGTCGATAAGCATAGGTCAGCACATAGGGAATGCCGAGATTGTCCAGATTGTCGTAGAGCGCCTGAGGATGGGATTCGCCCGCCAGCGCCAGTGCCTCCACGCCGCGCTCGATCATGGCTTTTGCCTGTTGGAAACCCAGTTCAGGATCGTAATTCGAACAGGCGATGAGAAGGTTCAATCCGTGTTCGGCAAACACCCGCTGCATTGCACCGACCTGATGGGAGAAGATTTCATTGTCCAGCGTTGGGATGATGACACCGGCAATATGGGTGCGGTTCGATGCCAACGCCCGGCCAGCGGCATTCGGAACCCAACCCAGGGCCTTTGCGGTCGAGAAAATGCGCTCGCGTGTTTCAGGAGAAACCCTTTCGGGCGTGTTGAAAGCACGAGAAACCGTGGCTGTCGAAACGCAAGCCCTGCGCGCAACCTCCTCCAGCCTTGCCCTGCCGCTGCCTTCACGGGTGCGTTTCAGAGGGGTTGTGGGCCGATCAGGCGTTTCTGTCATTGCGTCTCCGCTTGCGCAAGTTGTCGTATGTCTTCGTTAGCTCGAAAATCGCCAGTCTGAAATGGCGCCCCTTATCAAGTTGGCTCGATACAAGCCGATTTAAAGTCACACATTGATTTTTTGAAAGAAAAAGACCGTTGACAGATTTTTGAAATAATCTCATGTAAGCGCTTACATACAGTCGCGGGGAGGAGCTTGCGATTGCCATGCGGGACACCTTTCAACCCCCACAGCACGGTAATCCACAGGCGACGCGGGATACTCCAACCGCAACGGACATCCAAGGAGGAGAGACGTCATGAGCACCATTGTCAGTTCCGAGCCCTCGGCTCCACTGGGGTCGACCCAAGCCAAAGCACCGCCCCGTGTCCGGCGCATGCAGATCACCTCGCTTTGCCTGCTGGTGGTGGCTGGCGTCATCAATTACATGGATCGCGGGACGCTGGCGGTTGCCAATCATCGGATCACCGAAGACATGGGCTTGACCCTCGGTGAAATGGGCCTGCTGCTCTCGGCATTTTCCTGGAGCTATGCGCTGGCGCAGCTTCCGGTTGGGGCAATGGTGGACCGTCTCGGACCGCGTCGCCTTTTGGGTTTCGGTCTGGTGTTCTGGTCGCTGGCCCAGGCCGCCGGAGGTTTTGTCACGTCCTTTACCCAGTTTATCCTGAGCCGTATCGGTCTGGGCATTGGTGAAGCGCCGCAATTTCCGTCGGCTGCCCGGGTTGTCAGCAACTGGTTCCCGGTGAGCAAGCGCGGCGTGCCCACAGGCATCTTCAATTCAGCATCGCCATTGGGCACAGCTATTGCGCCTTTGCTGCTCACCCAGCTTCTGATCGTTCTGGATTGGCGCTGGGTCTTCATCATCACCGGTGCCGCTGGCCTTGTCATGGCTGTGCTCTGGTTTCTGCTGTATCGCGATCCAAAGGACATGGGGCTGACCGCAGAGGAACGCTCGTACCTCTCTTCGGAGACGGAAGAAAAGCAGCAGAAGGTGACGCTTGCCGATTGGGGCCAGCTGTTTTCCTATCGCGCCACCTGGGGCATGATCCTTGGCTATTTCGGCAATGTTTACCTTAACTGGGTTTATCTCAGCTGGTTGCCATCTTATCTGGTCAACGAGCGGCATATGAGCCTTGCCCGCACCGGTTTCATGGCCTCCGTGCCATTCTTCTGCGGCTTTATCGGTTGCCTCGTGGCTGGCTGGCTGTCGGACAAGATCATTAAGAAAACGGCGGCTTCACCGGTCCGTGGTCGTCGCATTCCTGTTGTCATCGCCATGCTTGGCATGGCTGCCTTTACGGTTCCCGCAGCGCTGGTTGCCGACAATAACATTGCGATTTTCTGCATTTCCGTGGTGATCTTCCTCACCAATGCCGCCTCTGCCTGCTCATGGGCGCTGGTGACAGCCGTTGCTCCAAAAAACCGAGTGGCGTCGCTGGGTTCCCTCCAGAATTTTGGCGGCTTCCTGGGTGGCTCTCTGGCTCCGATCGCAACGGGTTTCATTGCGGAATACTCGTCTTTCGTGCCTGCCTTGCTGACGGGTGCTGCTATCGCCTTTGTGGGTGCCGCCAGCTACTTCTTCCTGGTTCGTGAACCGATGGACCAGTCATGAGGCCAACCGCCTTTTCCTCACATACCGCTTTCCGGGAGATCCCGGAAAGCGCATTCGAAATCCAATAACGGACATTGATGATGACCAGCAAAGCTCAATCTATCCAAGGCATTATTCCCGTCATGCTCACGCCCTTTCTTGAGGATGGGCAGATCGATTACCCCGGTTTGGAACGCCTCATCGAATGGTATGTCGCCAATGGCTCCGGGGCTTTGTTCGCAGTCTGCCAGTCCAGCGAAATGATGTTCCTGTCGCTGGATGAGCGTGTGGCGCTGGGTCGTTTCGTGGTGGAAAAGGTAGCTGGTCGCCTTCCAGTCGTTGTGTCCGGCCATATCAGCGACGATCTGGACACGCAGATTGAGGAATTGCAGGCCATGAGCCGGGTTGGCGCAGATGGGCTGATCCTCGTGACCAACCATCTCGACCCCAAGAAAGAAGGCACAGCTGCCTTCAAGACAACACTGGACACGCTTTTATCCGTGCTGCCGGAGGACCTGCCGCTTGGTCTTTACGAGTGCCCGGCCCCCTATCGCCGTTTGCTGAGCGATGAGGAACTGACCTATTGCGCCCATACCGGTCGTTTTATCATGCTCAAGGACGTGAGCTGTGATCTTGATACGGTCAAGCGTCGCTTGGGGCTGACCAAAGGCACACCGCTGAAAATCCTCAATGCCAATGCTGCCATTGCCTGGGATGCGATGAAGGCAGGCGTGCCGGGTTTCAACGGCGTCTTCACCAATTTCCATCCCGATCTCTACAACTGGCTGTGGCGCGAGGGTGAAAAGCATCCAGAACTGGCTGACGAACTGGCCACTTTTCTTGTGCTGTCAGCTGTTTCGGAGGCCCTCGGCTATCCGGCACTTGCCAAGCTCTACCACCAGCGGATCGGCACGTTTGACAGCATTCGCTGCCGGGTGATTGATTATGACATTCGTGAGCGCTTCTGGGCGCTGGATGCTGTGTTGGATAAAATCGTTGAAGGCACCGAGCATTTTCGTGCGCAGATTGCCAAACTCTGAGGCGAGTGCCGTCACCGGGATCAGAAGCGCCAAATGTATTCTGATCTCGGCTCCAACCCGCATTCCCTAACATTTCAGGAGATTTCCCATGATCACCGGCTCCCTTCATCATTGGCAATTTTACCGCGCCACTTTGCCAGCCTGCCTCATCCGCGCCATGGAGGCCGTCACGGCTCTCGATCTATCCAGCTTGCCTACCGGGCGACATGAGATCGACGGAGAGGACATTTTCCTGCTGATCCAGGAACTGTCGACCAAACCGGCCAACCAGCTTCGTCCAGAGGCTCATCGCCGCTATATCGATATCCAGATCCTGCTTGAGGGACAGGAAGCCTATGGCGTGGCCTTTCCCGACCCTCACCTTGTTCCGATTGACGACCGGCTGGAGACCCAGGATATCGCCTTTTATCCCGCACGACCCAGCGAATACTCTGTGGAGCTTAGCGCCGGCGATTTCATCGTGTTCTTCCCGGGAGAGTTTCACCGTCCCTGCTGCGAGATCGGAGCCCCCTTGGCGATCCGCAAAGCAGTCATCAAGATCGACTCCAGGCTACTGGCTTCTCAATAATGTTTCCGATGATCCAAGCGGATGATGTCGAGGATGCGTGAGCATCTTCGAGATTTGATTAGGCGCCTGTCAGGTTCATGCTGAACCAGACAGGCTCTACGGCATTATTATAGCGGCTTTACCAGTGCCTTGCCCGATCAGGAAACGCGATTGGAGTAGTAGAGTCCGAAATTCAAAGCCAGCATGACCAGCAAAATTCCGATCGCCACCACAATAAAATAACCGATCCTTTTAAGAGCACTCCACGGTTTGTTCTTTCGGCTGAAGGCTGCAAAACCAGCAGCGCCGAGGGAGATACCGAGAATGGCGGGGAGTGACAGCATGTTCATCATCTTTCTTCATTTCAGGCACCGGTTTGGTTTTTATTCGATGCACAAACCAACTTTCTGGCGCATGCTGTCCGCAGCCTGCCGAATGCCGACCTGCGGAAGCTATCTGTCCATAGGTGTGAAGTCCCCCGATACCCCCTGTCGTGCTCAATAACGCGGAGGGTGGAAAGCGGCAAACGGAAATTTCAGCCGAACGCATTTCGTTGGGAACAACCAATTCTGATCACGCTGGTTGCAAAAGAACGGAGCAGTTTTAACATAACGCCGCTGATAGGTTTTGCTTATCGTGCCTATCAATAAATCCAACTTAAATTTAACATCGACCTCCTCTATGAAGATGCCAGGGATAATTTCCGTCAGGCCCTTTATGCCATTTCCCGGTTAAAATCGGGCGAGCCGTCATACGAGAGCACATTGTCGACACTACGAAATTGAATGGTCGACGGAAGATGCCCCTGAGTGGATAAAGTATGAGGATATCAAGGGAGAATCCTATGGATACCAAGGTTGAAACTGGTGGAAAATGTCCGGTTGCACATGGGGCAGCTGGCGCGAAGGGTCGCGGTAATCGCGATTGGTGGCCTGAACAGCTCGATGTGCAGATCCTTCACCAAAAGAACAAGATCGCCGATCCAATGGGCCCTGACTTCGATTATGCCGAAGAATTCAGGAAGCTCGACTATGAAGCCCTGAAGAGTGATCTCCATGCGTTGATGACCGATTCTCAGGATTGGTGGCCAGCCGACTTCGGCCATTACGGTGGCCTCTTCGTCCGCATGGCATGGCACAGCGCAGGCACCTATCGCATCACCGATGGCCGCGGCGGCGCAGGCGCCGGGCAGCAGCGTTTCGCGCCGCTCAACAGCTGGCCGGACAATGCCAATCTGGACAAGGCACGTCGCCTGCTCTGGCCGATCAAGCAGAAATACGGCAACAAGATTTCCTGGGCCGATCTCTTCGTTCTGACCGGCAATGTCGCCCTGGAATCCATGGGCTTCAAGACCTTTGGTTTCGCTGGCGGCCGCGCCGACACATGGGAACCAGAAGAGCTGTTCTGGGGTCCGGAAGGCACCTGGTTGGGTGATGAACGCTACAGTGGCGAACGCCAGCTGTCCGAGCCGCTTGGCGCCGTGCAGATGGGCCTTATCTACGTCAACCCGGAAGGCCCCAATGGCAATCCAGATCCGATCGCTGCAGCCCGTGACATCCGCGAAACGTTCAGCCGTATGGCAATGAACGACGAGGAAACCGTCGCGTTGATCGCTGGCGGTCACACGTTCGGAAAGACGCATGGCGCGGGCGATCCGTCTTTGATCGGTGCCGAGCCGGAAGGCGGCGCGCTTGAAGATCAGGGCCTGGGCTGGAAAAGCAAGTTCGGCACTGGTTTCGGCGCAGACACGATCACCGGCGGACCGGAAGTTACCTGGACGCAAACCCCGACCCGTTGGAGCAATTTCTTCTTCGAAAACCTGTTCAACTTCGAATGGGAACTGACAAAAAGCCCGGCTGGCGCCCATCAGTGGAAGGCAAAGAACGCCGAAGCCTCCATCCCGGATGCCCATGATCCGTCCAAGAAGCATCTTCCGACCATGCTGACGACAGACCTGTCGCTGCGGTTCGATCCGGCTTACGAAAAGATCTCGCGCCGCTTCCTGGAAAACCCCGATCAGTTCGCTGACGCTTTCGCCCGCGCCTGGTTCAAGTTGACCCACCGCGACATGGGGCCAAAGGTTCGTTATGTCGGTCCGGAAGTGCCATCAGAAGATCTCATCTGGCAGGATGTCATTCCTCCCGTCGATCATCCGCTTGTCGACGATAGGGATGTGGCCGATCTGAAGGCCAAGGTTCTGGCGTCTGGTCTTTCGGTGCAGGAACTGGTTTCGACAGCATGGTCATCGGCTTCGACTTTCCGGGGTTCTGACAAGCGCGGCGGTGCCAATGGCGCCCGTATCCGTCTTGCTCCGCAGAAGGACTGGGACGTCAACCACCCGGCGCAGCTTGCCAAGGTCCTTAGCGTTCTCGAAGGAATCCAGCAGGAATTCAATGCTGCCCAATCTAGCGGCAAAAAGATTTCCCTGGCCGATCTGATCGTGCTTGCCGGTGCAGCAGGCGTCGAGAAAGCAGCCAAGGCTGGCGGTCACGATGTGACCGTTCCGTTTACCCCAGGCCGGACAGATGCCTCGCAGGAGCAGACCGATGTCGCCTCCTTCAATGCATTGAAGCCACGCGCCGATGCTTTCCGCAACTATCTGAGCGGGCATCAATTCATGAAGCCGGAAGAAGCGCTTGTTGACCGTGCACGGCTTCTGACCCTGACAGCACCTGAAATGACCGTTCTCATCGGTGGTCTGCGCGTGTTGAAGGCCGGACAGCCGGAACACGGTGTCCTTACTCGCAATCCCGAGGCGCTGACGAATGATTTCTTCGTCAACCTGCTCGACATGCGCACGCAGTGGGCGCCGGTTGCAGGCAAGGAGGGCGTCTATGAAGGGCGAGATCGCAAGAGCGGCGAACTGCTTTGGACGGGGACCCGCGTCGACCTGATCTTCGGATCGCACTCCCAGCTTCGCGCATTGGCGGAAGTCTATGCGCAGTCGGATATCAAGGAAAAGTTCGTCAAAGACTTCGTTGCAGCCTGGACGAAAGTGATGAACGCCGATCGTTTCGATCTGGTCTGATCAATGACATTGAACGGGACGCGGCATCTGCCGCGTCCCGTCAGATTACTGGCACCCCCAGCCGGACCTCGTGGCGATGCCGCCTTTGCGAAATGCAGCGCCTTATCGCATCCCTCCCCTTTGCATACCCGCGCCACATTCAAAACCAAGCGCACCGCTCGATGCAGTGCCGAGTGGATACGGATTGCTGAGTCGGAAAGGCCTTTGCGGCAATTGAAGACGCATTGAGCAAACCATGCGTACCCTCCCCGATAAGCTATACTCCTCCGGTACAATAACACGTCACGTTACGCCGCCATTGAATCCTGATTGCACAAAGGGTTAAACAGGAACCGCGGCGTCAAGGAAACAGCACCGCCTTGGACTAAGCACGCTCAGAATTTCTGGACAGTGCTGCGACGGATTGCGCCATTCATCTCTTAAAGGGATATCTATTGGGCAAGGGATGCCACCAGAGCGGATATTGTAGAGTCAATCAGACGGAAAAATAATTTGAGATCCAACGGTTTTATTCGGCTTTTCGGTATGCGCAACGATGCCTCATTCGATACCGAACGGGCGCAGGCAATCATGCGCATTGCCGTTATTTTCATAACCGCCGCCTATGTCATGCCCCTGGTCGCAAATGGTGCCACGCCTCCAGAAGGGCAAAGTTTCTATTGGCTGTTTGCGATTTACATCCCCTATTCCTTCCTGCTGCTCCTGTGGATCGTTCTGCGGCCAGGCGTCAACATGCTGCGGCGAACCGTGGTTACGCTGCTCGACTATACGTTCACGACATTTGCGATGTCCGTCGGCGGGGCGCCACTTTTCCCGATTGCAGCACTTGTCGTCTGGCATACGGTTGTCAGCGGCTTACGTTTCGGCCCCAAGCATTTGCTTCCGGCGACGGCATTGGCGTTGAGTTCTTTCGCAATCGCCACTTATTTCAATGTCTATTGGCAGCAGAACCCTTATGTCGTGCTGACATTCATAATGATGGCAATTCTGGCCCCATCCTACACGCTGGCATTCTTGCTTCGGCTTCAAACTGCCTATGCCGCCGAGCAGGAAGCAAACCTGTCAAAATCGCGGTTTCTTGCCCATGCCAGCCATGACCTTCGCCAACCTATCCACGCCATCAGCCTGTTTACGGCTTGCTTGCGCGACGCAGGGCTGAAACAGGAAGAACTGGCGATGGTCGACAATATCGATCGATCGCTGCAAAGCGTGTCACGACTGTTCAAATCCTTGCTCGATATTTCCACCCTGGACAGTGGCAAACTGATCCCGCAGATGGAAACGGTAGCGATTGCCGATATTCTCAATGAGGTTGTCGATCAGAATATGGAGGCCGCACAGAAAGCCGGATCACAGCTACGGCTCGTCAATTGCACAAAATTTGTTGCGGTTGATCGGTCTCTGCTGAATACGATTCTGCAAAATATCCTGAGCAACGCGATTAAATATGCCGGGGGCCGTAAAATCCTGATCGGCTGCCGCCGCAGGGGCGGCAGCCTGACCATTCAGGTTTATGACCAAGGCCCCGGCATTGCGCCAGAGCATCACCTTCGCATATTCGAAGAGTTTTATCAGGTCCGTGAGCGGGGTGACAAGGATGTCGACGGGGTCGGCCTGGGCTTGGCAATCGTCAAGCGCCTCGGCACCCTCATGGGGTTGCAGGTCTCATTGCGGTCGGTCGTCGGAGCGGGAACGGCGATCTCCGTATCGGGATTGAAGATTGCCGTCCCCATGAAGGTTTTGAGCGCGGAGCAGATAGCGCCATCCGCTACCAATCCGGCTCATGGCCTGCGCGTGCTGCTTGTTGAAGACGATGAGGCCGTGCTGCTTGCCACGGCCAGCCTGCTGCGCAAATGGGGCTGTACGGTTCAGGCAGAAACAGCGATCCCCTCCGTGCTGCACCATTGCGATCTGCTGATAACGGACTTTGATCTCGGCGGACGCATGACAGGCACGGAATGTATCGCCAAGGTGCGCCAGCTTGCCGGTTGGAAAGTACCAGCTGTGGTGATGACGGGACACGCTCCCGCGAGAGTGATCGAGGATATCGCCGACAGTGAAATACCGATCCTCTCGAAGCCGGTTCGCCCCGCCGAGCTTCGCTCGGCAATCCTGCTACCTGGAATCGGAGTTCCGTTCCGATGAGCCAGCAGAGGTCGGCACCAATCCCATTGCAATCCCCTTGGTCACGGCCCCGGCGCGGGTCGCCACGCCAAGTGCGCGGAAGATAGCCGAGACATGGATGCGAACCGTGAAAGGGGAAATGCCGAGAATGATCGCAATCTCCTTATTGGTCCTGCCCTCGGCAAGAAGATGCAAAACATCGTGCTGGCGTTGGCTTAGCGTCGGGCTGACATAACTGGCGATGGCGTTTGTCGACGCTGGCACCTGAACGACAACGTCACCTTCGCGAACCGCCCGCAGGATTTCCTTTATCTCATCCGGCAGGGCTGCTTTATTGATGAACCCATTGATCCCGGCATTCATGACGGTATCGACCAAAGCTTTGTCGCTGGCCATGGTGACCACGACGATCGACGCCAGGCGAAATTCTTCGCGAAGCGCGCGCAAATTCGATACGATACTGTTTCCCTCAAAAAACAGGTCCAGTATGAACATGCTGGGCGGGAAAGGATTGGCTCTTGCAATTTCAAGAGCGGCTTCGAGAGTGTCGGTGGACGCAATTTTTGAATGCGGCAAAAGTTGCCGAACCAAAGCGAAAATGCCCTCCCGGAATATCGGGTGATCATCAGCGATAATAATGAATTCGTCAGTCATATAAATTTATGATCCGCTTCATCTCCATTTATACCAAGGCTTGAAGATGCCTGCGCATCCTCGCCTGGAAGGCATTGCAAATATCTCAAATGCATCAGGCACTTGAGATGTTTGCAAAGGGAATACGACGTGTCCTTTTTCAATGACTCTTCGCACTACACAACGCGTATCGCTGAATGTCCACTCCTGTCGGATGAAAACAGCCGGGCGTGTCCTTTGTGTCATATGCGACACCTTCACTTCGACAGGACGGCGATCCTGTCGAGCCCGCTTGCCAGACCTTTCAAGGAAATCGTGAACGGAACCTCTGTACCTGCCCCATAAGCGTAAGCAATGAGTTTTAACGATTTACCACTTTTCAATGTGTTAGCCCCCTTATCCGTAAAGGTTAGGGATACGAGGCAACCGGAGGGAACGCATGTCGAAAACCGCGAGGACTTGCCAGGTGGCGTGTCGTCTATCGCAAATGCGACCCCCTTATCCAGGTCAAGCCCAAAAGGCAGAACGAGCGAACCCTTTATGCTCTTGTCGGTGGCAGGCGTGAGTTCAATGCCAAGAACCTGCTGCCCGTTTTGCTGCACCTGTCGTTGAAACGTCGTGCAGACACGGCTTTCGTTGCGCTTTGCGCAGGCAACCGTCCAGTCCTCATAGGTTTCGGAAAGCGAAGACGGAGCATCGGGGCGACCATTGCTGTCTTGTGAAAAAGCGACGGTGGACGTCATAGCAGCGGCCACCATGATCGCAACAATTTTAGCGATCTTCATCAGAAACGCACATCCAGCTTTGCATTGATGCTGTTTGAGGTTTCATTACTGCCGAATTCACCGGAATAGCCAATGCCGATCGTGGCGGTATCGCTGAGCCCGACATCGATGCCGAGTTCAACAACAGCAGCATCCTTGGTCAGAGGTGTACCGGAAACAACGTAGCTCTGGCTACCGACAAATGCCAGGCGTGAGGTTGGATCGGTATCACCGAAGGCGTGCTGCCAGCCAAGCATGCCTCTGGCTTTTGCGATATAGCCGCCCAGCATGAAATCGGAAGAGGCGCGTAAGCCCAGGGTCGTCAGTGTCGTGTCCAGGCTGTCGCTCGGGCTCGACAAGGCAGCAATCCCACCACGCTCATTGAAGCCGTCTCTCTGAACATTGACATGGGTGAGGTTGGCAAAGGGCTCGAAAGCCACGGTGCTGACATCGATGCGATAACCGAGTTCACCAAAGGCCTGGAAGCTGCCAGCGTCGTAATCAGCCTTCAAATGGTCGTTGAAACCGGAGAATGCCACGGATCGATTGGTCGACACCTGATGCCAGGTATAGGTAAGGCCTGAGCGGAAGGACAATTCACCATATTGCGCTCCGGCATACATGCCGAGATGATAATTGTCGCTATGGCCAAAGGATGAGCGGTCATTGGCATCGAAGCTGGAGCGGCTATAGCCGCCGACGGCACCCACTCTCCAATCGGCGGAGACCGGAACGTCGAGACCTGCCACGAAACCGCCAGTGGACGAACTCAGGTCTGCGGCATTGCCGTTGCCGTCGATGCTGTTCCATGTGCCGAAGCCCTGGCCCCAGGCCGTAAAGAGCGGAATATCCTTGTTAGCCGTACCAAATCTGTCTTCACCGTCAGCATAGGCCATGACTGGCGTAGGACGCGAGGCGACCGAGTTGAACGATGCCCGCATCCGGTCGTTCACCGAATTGCGCAACAGCGTACTGCTGGTAACCAGCGTTCCCAAGGCAGATGCATGCACTTCGCCAGACAGGGCTTCAAAAGCATGCTGCGCTTCTTCTGCACTTAACGGCAACAGGCTGTTATAGAGCGCAAGCGACTGCCCGCTCTGCTGCAAGGTATTGAGAGCCCGAGCGACATTGCGCTGGTTGCCGGTTACCGCAACAGAATCGAACAGGCCGGGCGATGGGGTGCCAGGGTTGGGTGTTCCGGGGTTTGGGGTTCCCGGATCGGGATTACCCGGATTGGGCGTACCAGGATTAGGCGTACCAGGATTAGGGGTTCCCGGATCAGGATTGCTGGGATTAGGAGTTCCGGGGTTAGGCGTACCCGTATCCTTGACTGCGATGGTCAGATCGACCTGGTTTGACGTTTGAGCCAATGCCACATCCAGAAAGGCCGACTTCGAAATCGCTTGAGCGAATTGCCCCTGGATACCGCCAGCCGATGACAGAATCGTATAGGTCTGGCCATTCTGGTAGCTGGTTGCAGCATCGAGAGCTGTCACCTGCACGGAAACATTGTTAGCGATTGAGGTTTTACCCGCGCTATCCACATAGGTTGGATTATTCTGGGCATCGGTTCCGCTCCATGCCTTCAGGGTTTGAACGACGATTTTGTCACTCGCGCCATTTCCTGCGATGTCGACATCATACGCCGAACCTTCACCAAAGGAGAGGTTGCCGTTCACCGTGAAGGTACCGATGGCATTGTCGGAATTTCCGGGTGAAATCAGTGCACCCTTTTCCAGCGTGACATTACCGACGGCTCCAGACCCGATCAGCCGTCCGAATGCACTGCCGGCATTCCGATCGCCCCAGACATCGATATTCGATGAAAAATACTCGCTTCCAAGGAAGTTCTTCCTGATAGCGCCCGTGTCCGCCTTGACGTTGAAGGTGCCGTTCTTGACATCAATATTCGTTTGCCATGCGAAGACATTGTCGTAATTGGTAACACCTGTTCCCAGATTGCTCGCCAAAACCAATGTACTGCCGCCATCGACAATGATTCCGCCGAGATTATCGGTGGCCTCGAACTTGCTGAGATCCCCGGTGAGGATTGTTTCGCCCGACATCGACTTGATGTTTCCGTCACCGGTCAATGCATTGGCAAAGACATAGCCGGTTTGGGTGTGGTTAAAATTCAGGTATGCTCTCTCGGATGAACCGAAGGAAATCACGGCGTCGGGATTGATATAGCCGGCGGCGGCAGCCGCTTGGCCTTTGGGCTCCCCTCCAAGGGCCAGATTTCCCAGATCTATCTTGCCGCCAATCGTCAAGTGACCGCCGGTCGCCATTGTGATGCCGTTCTTGACATTCAAGTTGGCGCTATCGGCAATGGATATATTCGAGTTAGGGGCATAGCCACCATTGACTGTCAAAGTCCCATTCACATCCATGCGGGATTGGGCGCCAGTGACCACGAAATTCTGAAAGCTGCCGCTTGTGCCGATTCCAACATCCTGGGCGACGATAGCACCGCCGTCTTCAATGCTTGCATTTGCGCCAACCGTCAAAGTTCCGGTGCTCGTCACCTTCGAACCAGCGCCGCGGACAACAAACGTCGCAAGGCTGCTATCCGTGCCGTCCGCCGGGAGGCCATCGAACTGTGCGTCGATCGCGTTGATCGAGCCCCCATTCCCGACAAGGACCGTTCCGGAATTGGAAATGCGGTCCGCTGTCAAGGTCGAGCCATTTCCGGTCACATTCAGTTGCGACGTGCTGGCAAACGTAAAATGTTTCGCGTCGACATTACCGCCATTCTCGATATTGAGAGTGCCGTTTTGATTGACCGTAATATCATTTGCCAGGACGTAATTGACCCTGGGAATGATCCAGGACGAACCGGGACCGCTCACCGTGACAGTCCCCGAACTACCAGTCCGGTAGCCTACGTAACCATTTGTGCTGTACACTTTTGCGCCATTGGCAATCGTCAAGCCGATGTCTTTGTTGTTATAACCGACATAGAGATCACCATCGACCAGCGTATCACTCGTCCAGGTCGTGTTACCGCTATCAAGCACGACATCCTGAGCAAGACTGACGCCTGAACAGGAAATCACGGCCGTTACAGTAATAGATGGGAAAACAAGCGATTTTGAGAGGTATTTAACGATTCCAGGAAATATGTTATTGTTTTTTAACAGTATACTGTCAAAATTCTTGCTGGATGTCTTGATCATTACGTCGCCCCGTATTCCAGTGAACATTTCAAAGCAAAATTGTTTTCCACAATAACAATATTGCTTTTATTATTTGTCGACATGTCTATGTCGCATTCAGCACAGAAACAGAGCAGAGGCCATTAGTGCAGATGTGCTATACGCGACATCAAATCTTGCGGAGCGATCGACCTTTGCATGTCCGGGCCTGTGTTGAAGCCGAATTCTTGAGGTTTCGATCTGGTAAAAACGGGTCGGTTTTGGGCCTTAAAAGTGAACCCTAAAAACCGCGAGAGGCCTTAAGCCATGCGCCAATAATCTGGCCATCGCACCCGCTTGATGCGCTGTAGCGAACGTCCTCATTTCTCTTCATCACATTGAGAGAGGAAAAAAACCAAGCCACTGGCACAGTGGTTGAATAATTAAATCTATAAAATCGATAGATTAAGAATGATAAATCTTCCGCTGATTTCTATGCTCGTCTAGCTTGTTGTCATAGCGCCTCACCAATGAAGGCAGGAACGCATCGTGACAATCGCAGCAACAAAGCGCGCCACCTGTTTGCGCCCACACTCAACATAACCTCCGAAACCGAGGCCGCCTGTCACTGCCAACATAAGACGCCAACCGACCAGGACCTATTTCATGATCAAACACTCCAATTCTCTGGCTGTTTCCCGGCGCAGGTTGCTGCTTGGCGCTTCAGCAATTCTCTCTTCCATGCTTGTGGCATCGATTGGCTTGAAGCCCGCCCATAGCGCGGGCAATGCGAAGGATGGCGGCGACATTACGTTCCTGATCGACTCGCTGGGCAATACCTGGATCCCCAACAACAGCGCGATCTCCAGCTTCCAGGGGCATGTCTGGGGCCACGTGGCCGACAAGCTCGTCTATGTCGATGCCGTTGGCAAAGTGAGCCCGTGGATTGCCGAGCGCTGGGAACAGAATGAAAGCGCCACCGAGTTCACCCTTCACCTTAAAACGGGCGTGACCTTTTCCGATGGAACGCCACTTGATGCGGCGGCTGTCGTTGCAAATCTCGACATCTGGTATGCTGGCCGCAAGAGCGAAGGCATCAACCCAATCGGCCTGTTTCCCAAGACCTACGATCATGCAGAGGCGATTAATCCCTCCACAGTGAAAGTCGTCTTCAAAAAGCCGACGCTCGGCTTCATTCCCACCCTCGGCTATCACGGCTCGATCCTGATTTCCTCCAAAACCATCGGCCAACCTGCGACACAGCAGGCAGACCTCAGCAAGACCTCTGGCAGCGGCCCCTATGTGGTTGAAGCCTGGAAGGAAGGCGATTTCGTCAAGCTGGTGAAGCGCAAGGATTACAATTGGGGACCAGCAGCTGTTGGCCATACCGGACCGGCGTTTCTGGATAGCATCACCTATAAACTGGTCTCCGAACCATCACTTCGGGTTGCGGCGGTACAATCCGGCCAGGCCGACATTGCCTATAATGCCTCGCCTCAGGAGTTGCAGTCGCTCAAGGACGAGGGCTTTACCGTTGCTACGCCGCGCTATCTCGGTTTCGTCAACGGCTGGGCGGTGAATACCAAGCTTGAGCCCTATAATGATGTCAGGGTGCGCCAAGCCCTCCAGTCTGGCATTGATCGCCAGGAAATCATCGACACCGTCTATACGTCTGATTGGAAGCTGGCGACCTCGTTCATCCAGAGCAATGTGCCTGGTGCAACCGACCAGAGCGCGCTTTTGGCCTACGACCCCGCCAGGGCGGAAAAGCTGCTGGATGACGCAGGCTGGACGAAAGGCGCCGACGGCATCCGCGCCAAGGATGGAAAGCCGCTTCTGCTGACGCTTTATTCCAACCCCTATCTTGCCACGTCGAAGGCAGTGGATGAATTGATCGCCCAACAACTCGGCAAGATCGGCTGGAAGGTGAATATCCGCACCTATGACGTGGTGACTTTCACTGAAAAGGTCAAGTTCGCAGGCCCTGCGGTCCCGGCCTATGAGGTCACCCGCAGCTTTATTGATGCCGGCACCGTGGCCAGCATTCTGACCGATGCTAATAATGGCGAGAACTGGTTCGCGCTGGATCAGAGCGACCAGAAGATCAATGAGCTACGCGATAAAATTGCAGGTGCCCCTTCTTTAGAGGTGCGTGATCCACTGCTGAACGAACTACAGAAATACGTCATCGAGCAAGGGTATTTCATCCCTCGCACGCAGATCGTTCAGCGCATTTATGTCCAGTCCCCGAAGCTTTCGGGTGAGGTCTATAACGGCATTGCCTATGCCAGCTACTACACCGCAAAAATCAGCCAATAACCAGCAATGTGAGGAGGCCCCGGCATGCGCAACGCCTACGTGACATATGCTGCAAAACGATTGGCCCAGGCTTTTGTGGTCATCCTGATGGCCTATGTCTTTACGTTCGTGGTCGTCAGTATTCTGCCGGGCGACCCGGTCACTTCTGTCCTCCGCGATCCGCAAAACGGCTTCACCGAGACGGAGATTGCCGAGATCATCGCCGCCCAGGGATTGGACAAGCCGATTTCGGTCCAATTGTGGACATCGCTCGCTCACTTCGTCACCGGCGATTTCGGCCTGTCGATGCGCTCCAGCCGCCCGGTGGCGGCGCTGATTGCCGAAGTCCTGCCCTCAACGCTTATCCTTGCATCGACTGCCCTTGCCTTCGCGCTTGTCCTGGCGCTGCTGATTGCCTACGGCACGCAGTTCCTGCCAAAACGGTTCGGACAGGGCCTGCTGCGGGGGTTTCCCTCCCTGTTTCTATCGGTCCCCAATTTCGTAATCGGCTTGGCCCTGATCCATATTTTTGGCTTCCAGCTGGGCATTTTCCGGGTCATTGAAGCGGATAGTGTCTGGGCAACCCTGTTTGCGTCAATTGCACTCGGCATTCCCGTCTCCGCCCAGATAGCGGAAGTCCTGATTGCAAATCTCGATCATGAGTCGAGCCAGGACTATGCCACTGTGGCGCGGGGTCGAGGTCTTTCCCAGGCGCAGATGTTTTTCAAACACCTGTTGAAGCCCTCATCCTTGCCGGTGGTCACAGTGATCGCCCTGACCGTCGGCGAGTTGCTGGGTGGTTCGCTAATAACCGAAACGGTTTTTGGGCGAACGGGCATCGGCAGCCTGGTGCAGCGCTCGGTCACAACACAGGATCTGCCTGTTCTTCAGGCGGTCGTCTCGTTGGCAGCGGTGGCCTTTGTTCTCGTCAACCTGATTGCAGACCTCGTCTATCCCCTGCTTGACCCGCGTGTGAAACTGCTTGGCGTCCAAAGGCCTCGCACCTCCGCTGAGGAGACAAGCTCTACCGAAACCTCTCGTGCGGTGACGATATGACGATCGCTTTTTCTTCTACAGACAAAGGTTTGCGGACAACTAAAAACTGGTCGGCATTCCACATGCCGCCAACGGTGTTCATTTCGTTCGCCGTCATTGCACTGGTGATCGCCTGGGCGCTCGCCCCCGGCTTGTTCACAAGCCATAGCCCGGTCATCGGCGTTCCCGCTCAAAAACTGCTGGCACCCAGCGCACAGCATTGGTTCGGCACAGACCAGCTCGGGCGCGACCTTTACGCGCGCGTCGTCTATGGCACGGCGTCTTCGGTGACCAGTGCGCTGATCGCGGTTGTCATTGGCGTTGTCGTCGGCGGCCTCATTGGCCTTCTGGCCGGCTTTCTCGGAGGCTGGGTCGATATCGTGCTGGCGCGCCTGGTCGATATGCTGCTGGCGATTCCCAGTTTCCTGCTGGCGATCATCGTCGTCACCGCACTCGGCTTCACCACCACCAATGCCGCAATCGCGACCGGCGTCTCCGCCGTGGCGATCTTTGCCCGGGTGATGCGGGCAGAGGTGATCAAAACCCGGCAAGCGACCTTCGTCGAGGCATCGTTTCTGCTGGGAGGGTCACGCTGGTATATCCTTCTACGCCACGTGTTTCCAAATGCGTCACGCTCGCTTCTGACGCTTGCCGTCCTGCAATTTGGCCTATCCATTCTGGTGATCGCCGGTCTTGCCTTCCTCGGCTATGGCGATCCGCCACCTGCCTCGGACTGGGGTCTGCTGATTTCAATCGGCAAGGATTACCTCAAATGGCCGTGGCTGGTTTACGCACCTGCGTTCGCCGTGATCGCAACCGTCCTCTCCGTCAACAGGATCAGCCGATGGCTCCGCAAGACAGACTGAACACCACCCTTCCCGGCCTCGCAACCGGTTCTCCAGCGCTCCAGCCGTCAACTTCTCTGTTGCGGGTGGAAGACCTGTCGATATCCTATGGGGCTCGCCAAGTCGTGAAGACTGTCGGGTTCGAGCTGGGCCGCGGCAAGAGCCTTGCCTTGATTGGAGAATCCGGCTCAGGCAAATCAACCATCGCCCGGGCCATCCTGAGGCTATTACCCCAAGGCGGACATGCGACGGGGACAATCGAGTTCAATGACCAGAACATCTTGAGCCTTAGCGAGCGTCAGTTCCGGCCTCTGCGTGGACGCGCCATCGGCTTTGTCCCGCAAGATCCCGGCAACGCGCTCAATCCGGTGCGCACCATTGGTGCGCAAGCCATGGAAGCTGCAGCGCTTCTTGGCGAACAGAACAAAGCCATCCGCAAAGCGCTGATCCTGGACACATTCGCTGATGTCGGCCTCGACAAGCCCGCTCGCGTCTACGATTCCTATCCGCATCAATTGTCAGGCGGCATGCTTCAGCGGGTGCTGATCGGCCTTGCCGTGTTGCCGCGTCCGGCCCTTCTGGTGGCGGATGAGCCGACCTCGGCGCTGGATGTTACGATCCAGAAACGCATTCTCGACCTGCTGGCGCGGCTCCAGCACGATCTGGATATCAGCCTCCTGCTGATTACCCACGATCTGGCAATCGCTTCCGAGCGAGCCGATAAGCTGGTCGTGCTGAAGGATGGCGTCGTGCAGGAGGCAGGCAATACTCAGGCTGTCTTTGCCGCACCAGCTTCGGCCTATGCCAGAAAGCTGCATGCCGATGTTCCCGCCCTCAATCCTGACCGCTATGCCAAGCTGCGCGATGGCGGGTTTCATCACCTCAACAATGCTGCTGAGATTGGGGCCAAGATCGAGGTCAAAGGTGTGACGAAGACCTTCACGGTCGATGGCAAATCCCTGACAGCTGTCGATAACGTGACATTCTCGGTGCCATCAGGTACCACACACGCGCTGGTTGGCGAATCCGGCTCTGGCAAGACAACGACGATCCGGCTGCTGCTGGGCCTTGAAGACCCCGATAGCGGGCAGATCTCGGTTGCCGGTGAGCAGTTTTCAAGCAGTAAGCCTCAGTCCAGACGAGCCGTTTGGCGTCATCTTCAACTCGTTTACCAGAACCCTTTCACCTCACTCGATCCCACCTGGAAAATCGAGCATCTGGTGCGCGAGCCGCTGGACCGGTTCAAGATCGGCACTGCGCGAGAGCGAAGCGAGCGGGTGCGCGAAGCCCTGTCCAATGTCGGACTTGGCGAGCATCTGCTTGGCCGCAAGCCAGGCGCACTGTCCGGTGGCCAGCGCCAGCGCGTCGCCATTGCCAGATCGCTGGTTCTGAAGCCGGATGTTATCGTGCTGGATGAGCCTACTTCAGCGCTCGATGTCAGTGTCCAGGCCGATATTGTTGACGTACTTTTGACGCTACAGGCCAATCTGGGTCTGACCTATGTGTTCGTTTCCCACGATCTCGCTTTGGTGCGCCAGCTGGCCCATACCGTCTCGGTCATGCATCGCGGACGCATCGTCGAGCACGGCACCGTCAAAGCCGTCTTCGACACTCCCCGCCAATCCTATACCCGGTCGCTGCTGGCTTCGATCCCCTCAGGTAGCACCCACGCGACGCGCTCGGGTATCCGCGCTGTTTTCAAACAGGACGAACTCGCGTGATCGCAACCGCGCAGGACAAGACCTCAGCAGAGCGTTCACCAAAGACTCGAAACCAAATGGAGTATGCACAGAATGGCCGCTGAATTCATTAGCGCAAGTTTCGCCAACGGATCGAATGATCTTCGCCCCATCCCCGATGCGCCGGTGGATCCCGATTTCCTGCAACGCTACGCGCGGGCGCTGGACGATTACGGTTTCAACTACACACTAATCCCCTATTCTTCCGCTTCCTTTGATCCTTTCACGCTCGGCGCGACCATTCTGGCACATACGAAGAAGATCAAGATCATTGTCGCCCTGCGCCCGAACACCATCTACCCGACCGTTGCGGCAAAATCGCTGGCAACGCTGGACCAGTTGAGTGGTGGGCGCGTTGTCGTCCATTTCATCGCTGGCGGCAGTGATGAGGAGCAGGCCCGCGAGGGTGATTTCCTGACCAAGGAGCAACGCTACGAGCGCCAGGAAGAATATATCCGCATTCTGCGTCTGGCCTGGACCTCGACAGAACCCTTCGATTTCGATGGGAAATACTACCAATTCAAACAGTTCCGCAGTGCCGTGCGCCCGACCAACGGCCTGATCCCGATCTCGCTCGGTGGCTCGTCGGATGCTGCCTATCGGATCGGCGGCTCGTTATGCGATATTTTTGGCCTTTGGGGCGAGCCTTTGGCAGAAACCAAACAACAGATCGACCGCATCTATGCGGAGGCGGCCAAGGCCGGACGCAAGGACCGCCCGCGAATCTGGGTCACATTCCGACCGATCATTGCCGAGACGGACGAACTGGCCTGGCAGAAAGCGCATCGCATTCTCGACACACTGAACGAAAACCGCGAGAAAGGCCTTAGCAGAACACCCTTGTCCGCGCCCCCTCCAGCCAATGTCGGCTCACAGCGTCTTCTGGATATTGCCAAACGCGGCGATGTTCACGACCGGGCTCTCTGGTATCCGACAGTGACAGCCACAAACGCCAGCGGCGCAACCACCGCCTTGGTCGGTTCACCTCGCACCATCGCCGATTCCATACTTGATTATATCGACCTCGGCGCCGATCTGATCTCGATCCGTGGGTATGACAACTACAATGATGCCGTGGATTATGGTCGCTATGTCCTGCCGCTGGTTCGCGAAGGCATCCGTGAACGCGAAGAGGCCAGGAAGAAGGCCGCCGCGTGATGAGCGTCACCCGGCGGCTTTATAGACAGACATTCAAAAGGCTTCAAAACCATGGCCCATGATCAAACCCTGCTCGACGCAACCGTGCGGATCGTTGCAGAAGCCGCGCCGGATGCCGACCGCAGCGGACAGTTTCCCTGGGCGGGCATTCGTGCCGTTCATGAAAGCGGGCTTCTCGAAAGCACCGTTGCGACACGATATGGCGGCCAGGGTGGGACGCTCTACGATGCCGCTCATATTCTGGCGGCTCTTGGCCGTGGCGACCCATCGGTTGCCCTGATCAGCGCCATGACGCTCTTCAATCACCTCGGCCAAGCCTCAAGAAACCATTGGCCGGAAGATCTCTATCAAAGACTGCTGGCCGAGGCAAAACAGCGCCCCTTGCTGCTCAACGCGGCCCGGGTCGAGCCGGAGCTTGGATCACCAGCCCGTGGCGGCCTGCCGGCAACACGTGCCCGCCGCACCTCGACGGGCTGGTCGATCACCGGTCGCAAGCGTTTCGTAACCGGTGCGCATGGCCTCACGCATTTCCTGGTCTGGGCGCATACGGACGAAACGCCGACGCGCGTCGGAACCTTTATTGTGCCGAACGGACTGCCCGGCATAAGTGTGATCCAAAACTGGAACAGTCTCGGCATGCGGGCGACAGGCTCGCATGATGTTGACTATAGAGATGTCGAAATACCCCTCGAAAATGTTCTGGATCTGACCGGGACAGAAATCGCGCAGCAGGACAATCGCGGCCATGCGGCAATCACGCTTGCACTGACAGCGATCTATCTTGGGGTTGCCGAAGCGGCCCAAGCCGCCTTCAACCATTTCGCCCATCAGCGTGTTCCAACCAATCTCGGCCATCCCATCGCCCGTACCGAACGGTTCATAACGCTATCGGGCGAAATCGACCTGCTGGTCGGCGGCGCGCGCCAGATTATCTTCGATGCGCTTCTGTCCGGGCAAGACGATGCGGAACGCTTGATGCGTGCAAGGCTTATCGCTGGCCGCCAGTTGCGGAGCGCCGTGGAAATCGCCGTGCGTGGCATCGGCAATCCGGGCCTTAACGCCGATATCGGGCTGGAGCGCCACTTCCGTGACATTCAGGCCGTGCTTGTTCATGCTCCGCAGGAAGATACCTCCCTGTCGATCCTCGGCCGTGCGGCGTTTGACCGCTGGCAGCGCCAGGAAGCAACACAGCTAAACCCTGTCGCAAAACAGTCCATCCTGAAAACCGCCTGATAGCATGGTATAAGCAAGGTGTTTGGGAATGCCACCAAGACGAGGATATGTGAGCATCCTCGCCTTGGTATAAGCCTCACCTCATCAAGAAGACAGGTTTGGCCGGGATACGCCCAGATGATCGCGCAATGTCACGCCGCTATAATCTGTCCGAAACAGGCCACGCTCCTGTAGGATTGGAACCACCAGACGGGTGAAATCCTCCAGTCCCTCCGGGAAGAACGGCGGCATGATGTTGAAACCATCGGCGGCGCGTGTTTCAAACCATTGCTGCATACGGTCGGCGATATCTTCGGGCGTGCCGAGCACGATATGATGTCCCCGCCCGGCAGCAACCCGCAGGGCCAGTTGCCGGATGGTGAGATTCTCCCGGCGAGCCAACGCGGTCAGCAGTTCGGCGCGGCTGCGCAGCTGGTCGGAAATCGGCAGGTCCGGCAGCGGACCGTCAGGATCGTAATCGGCAAGGCTATGGCCGATCCGCTCCTCAAGCAGCGGCATGGCGCTTTTCAGTTCCGTCCATTGGTCGAGTTCGGCCAGTTTGTCGGCAGCCTCCCCTGCCGTGCGGCCGATGACCGGCAGAAAACCCGGCATGACCGCGACATCATCGGGATGCCTGCCAAACCCGGTGACCCGATCCTTGAGGCTTTTGTAGAAGGCCTGTGCTTCATCCAGGCTTTGCTGGGCCGTGAACACCACATCAGCGGTCCGGGCGGCGAGATCCTGTCCTGGACCGGATGAGCCGGCCTGAATCAGAATTGGATGGCCCTGCGGAGACCGTGGAATATTCAGCGGACCTTTGACCGAGAAATATTTGCCCGTGTGGTCGAGGAGATGCACCTTGTTCGGATCGGCATAGATCCCGTTCTGCTTGTCCTTGATGAAGGCATCATCGTCCCAACTGTCCCAGAGGCCGCGCACCACATCGACGAATTCTTCGGCGACGGCGTAGCGTTCGTCATGGCCGGGATGCGATTTGGAAAAATTATTGGCGGTCCGCGCATAGGATGTGGTGACGATATTCCAGGCGGCGCGCCCCTGGCTTAAATGGTCAATGGAGGAAAAGGCGCGGGCAACATGGTAGGGCTCGCCATAGGTGGTCGAGGCGGTTGCGGCAAGGCCGATCTTTTCGGTCACCATGGCAAGTGCGGCCAGCAGCGTCAGCGGTTCAAACCGGGCAATGGTCGAGGGATGCGCATCGACGCCACTCGTCAGCCCGTCGGCCAGGAACACCATGTCGAATTTCGCCTGTTCGGCGAGCTGCGAGACGCGACGCAGCAGGTCAAAATTTTCGCTGCCGGCTTCCGCATTCGGATGCCGCCAGCCGGACACATGGTGGCCAGCCCCTTGCAGAAACAGGCCGAGGTGGATTTCTCTCTTGCGGGTCATGGCACAGTCTTTCGTCGCGTTTGGGTCTAGAGTCTGTCAGGTTCAGATTGAACCAGACAGACTCTCGTTTCTTTTGTTTTCGTTTGTCTTTTCGGGAAAACCGGTTTCCACTTTTCCCGGACAAACTCTGGCATCAATTACGGGTATTGGAGACGTCCTGGTTGATAAGAGCAAGCAGGCGGCGCAGATCGGCACTGCTGCTCATTTGCCGGACGAGCGAAGGGATTTCGGCAAAGGAGGCATCCGCCGCAGTCGCCTCGCGGAATTTGTCGGTTGGATCAGCAAGCCCTGGCAGGCCGTCGAACCGGCGCTGGATGGTACCGCCGTCTTTCAGCACGATATCGAGGATGACAAATCGCGTCGTCGGATCGCTCGACATCCGGGGCGCACTCTCCTGATGCCGACGACCGGCACGGGCAGCGAGGGCCATCAACCTTGGCTCTACAGGTCGCTCATCGAAATGGTCGAGCCGCAAGGCGCCGTCGATCAGGCTGGCGGCAAAGACATATTCCGGGCTAAAGCGTGCCTCGATCCCATTCGTCGGCTTGGTGACGACGAGTGCGGCATCTGCACCGGGCGGATAGGTGAAGGTGATCATGTCGATGGCGTCAGCGGCAAGGCCCTCGCGATGCAGGTCTATGCCGAGGGAGGCAACCGGATGGCTGGCCGTGCAGCAGGGATAGGCTTTCAGCGTCAGGCCGGGCGAAACGATCTGCCAGGGCGCACCCCAATTCTCAACCACGGTTTCCGGATGCCCGGCCCCGAAGGCATAGGCGGAATGAAAACCTACCGGATTATCGAGGAAATCCGGCGCGCCCCCGAAACCTGCCGAGGCCAGCCGCGCCGCCAGCAGGCCGGATCGCGCCGCCATGCCGGCATGATAGGGCTTGGCATCGAAACCAAACTGCAACCTGAGGCCGGAGGATTGCGTTGCGGCAAGGCCAAGCGCCACCGCTGTTTCTTCCGGTGATGCCTGCGTCACATGGCAGATCGCCGCAGCAGCACCAACCGTGCCGAGGGTCGCGGTGGCATGGAAACCGTTTTCGTAATGCCGGGAACCAAGCGACAAGCCCAGCCGCGCCATGGCCTCCAACCCGACAACATAGGATGCGACCATTGCATCTGCGGTAAAATCACGCTCCGCAGCCAGGGCAAGCAGTGCCGGAATGATCACGGTCGTCGGGTGGCCGCGCACGCTGGAATGGACATCGTCATAATCAAGCACATGGCCTGCATAGGCATTGACGACAGCGGCAACCAGCGGATCGACGCGACGCGCGCTGCCGATCAGAACGGCGTCACCGCCGATACTCCCGCCGAGTGCGGTTGCGACGATAGCCGTTGTCCGCTCCCCTGCACCAGCAATCGCGCAGGCCAGAAAATCAATGATCGCCGTGCGGGCCGCAGCCATAGCCGCACTATCACGGTCAGGCTCATATTGCACAATTGCCCGTGCGAAAGCGCTGGTCAGTGGCGCGGCTGTGGTCGTCGTCATGGCGGCTCCTATATGCCTTCGCCTTCGCGCACCGTACCCCGGCCCGACAACCCACCGACGAACTGGCGGATGCGCGCATTGTCGCTCTTATGGAAGATCTGCTCCGGCGAGCCTTGGCCGACGATGCGGCCATTCTCGGTAAACACCACGGTGTCGCTGATCTCTTCGGCAAAACGCATTTCGTGGGTGACGAGAATGCTGGTCATGCCATCGCGGATCAGGTCACGGATTACCCACAAGACCTCACCGACCGTTTCAGGATCGAGCGCCGAGGTGACCTCGTCGAACAGCACGAGGTCGGGTTTCATCGCCAAGGCCCGGGCAATCGCCACGCGCTGCTGCTGCCCGCCCGAGAGCTGGCCCGGATAAGCATCGGCCTTTTCGCCAAGCCGCACCTTGTCCAGCAATTCGCGCGCAACCTTTTCCGCCTCGCGCCTTTCCGTCCCCAGAATGCGAGTCGGGGCAAGCATGATATTGTCGAGCACCGTCAGGTGCGGAAAGAGATTATATTGCTGGAAGACGATGCCGACCCGCTTGCGCAGCGCAATGCGTTCGCTTTCCTTGGTCAATTGGTCAACGCGCGTCCCCGCCACGGTGATCTGGCCGCTTTGGGCCGTCACCAGCGCGTTGATGCAGCGCAGGATGGTGGATTTGCCCGAGCCAGATGGACCGATAATCGACACGGCATCGCCCTTGTTGACCGTCAGGTCGATGCCCTTCAGCACCTGCGTCTGGCCGAAGGACAAGTGTACGTCTTCCAAACGGACGATGGCATTGTCGGTATTTGCAATCATTCTCTCAAATCCTCAGGCCGCCTTGAAACGGCGCTCCAGGCGGCGGGTCAGACGGGCGATCGGGTAGCAAAGCGCAAAGAAGGCGGCCATTACCACAACATAGGCAATGACGGTAAAATCAAGCCGGCGCACGGATGTGCTAGCATCGGTGGCGGCATGGAGAAGTTCATGGACGCCGACCAGCGAGGCCAGCGACGTCCCCATGGTGATCGAGGCAAGCACATTCATCCATGGCGGCAGCGACCGGCGCAGGCATTGCGGCAGGATGATCCAGCGCAGCGCCTGCCAGCGCGAAAAGCCCAGGCCTTGTGCCGCCTCCCATTGCGCGGTCGGAATGGACAGGATGGCGCCACGGGTGATTTCGGCGATATAGGCGCTTGCCGGGATGGCAAGGCCGACCATAGCTTTCACCCAATCGGGAAAGGACAGATAGTTGCCGAAGATGATGATCTCGAAAGGAAAGATATAGGTGGTCGCAAAGATCAGCACCAGATGCGGCGCATTGCGAAACACCTGCACATAGATCGCCGCCGGGTAGCGGACCAGCCGGAATGGCACCATTTGCAGCATGCCGAGCAGGATGCCCAGCACGCTTCCAAGCGTCATCGCCGACAGACTGATGACGATGTTCATGGCAAAGCCGGAGCCGAGATAAGGAAGCCATTGCAGCAGTTCGCGGCCAAGCGACAGATCGGCCAACGCCCAGACCAGGATTGCCAGCGGCAAGGCGACAAGGCCGATATTGCGCAGCGCGGGGCTGCGGCCCGCATGGTTCTGAAGCATTGGCGACATCATAGCCCATATCCCGGAATGGCAAGCTTGCGCTCTACCCAAAGGCCGACGCGGGCGACTACCAGATTGATGAGGCTGAAGAAGGCCAGGATAACGATCATCAACTCTATGACATTGTCACGCTGCGTCCACACCATGATCGACGCATAGGTGATTTCGCTGACGGCAATCGCATTGCCGACCGTCGTCAGCTTGACGAGATTGATCAGGTTGTTGACGATGGCCGGTAGCGAGGCCCGAAAGGCCAGCGGCACCTCGACGTAACGCAGGATCTGAAACTGGCTAAAGCCAATGCCGCGCGCCGCCTCAATCGTCGAAGCTGGTACGGCTTCAATCCCGGCGCGGATGGCTTCGGAATGCAAGGCCGCCACATGCAGGCCCACCACCGCAACCACCCAGAAAAACGGCGTCAGCGGATTGTTCTGCGCACCGCCGACAAGATTGGACACAACCGTGTTCAACACCAGAAAGCTGAACATCAACTGCACCAGCGTCGGCGTATTGCGGGTCACTTCCACGAATGCCCGGACTGGCGCGGAAAGCCATGACCGGCCTGATGTCAGGCAGGCCGCAAACATGAGACCAAACAGCAGACTGACGGGAATGAGCAAGGCCACCAGATAAAGCGTGGTCAAAAAACCATCCCGCCAGATTTGCGCCTCATATCCCGTTGCCAGGAACTCAAAATTAAGACCGATACTGCCCGTCAGACGGACGAACAGATCGGTGAGATTGATATCCTGCATGTGTTTCTACCGTTGAGCCGCTGATACGAACTCCACCTTCAATAGCAGCTCGTATTCTGTTTCCGAATACCTCAAGCATGAGCTGCATTTGAGATAGTCGAAATCATTTGAAAGCGAAGATGTGGCCTACATCTTCGCGCCTTCGTCTTACTTGGTCGTGGCGAGCGCCTTGTGTTCCTGCTCGAGATAGTCGGTATTCAGCAGGCGGCTGGACTTGGCGAAATCGAGCAATTTTCCGGAAACATGCAATTTCTTGACGGCACTGTCGAGGGCGGCCTGGGTATCTTTCTCACCCTTGCGCAGCCAGATGACGGAATCAGAGGGCACCAGTTCGGTCGGGAACGGAATGGCATAATCCTTCCATTCTTCGGGACGATCCTGCAACAACAGCCCAACAGTTGCGCCAACATGCACAGCCGCCACGCAATTGCCGCCCTGCAACGCCAGCAGCGATTCCGGCTGGCTCGGCAGCGCCTTGACAATGGCACCATATTCCTCGATCAGCGGCTGGGTATAGTTTGACCCTTGCGAGACGCAGACCGGCTTGCCTTTCAGGTCCGCCCAATCCTTCAGACCGCTATCCTTGCGCACCACGGCAGCGCCGCCGCTGCGATCATAAGGTGTCGGCACGAAATCCAGCACCTTGGCGCGGTCCTCGGTATATTGCATATTGGCGATCAGGATATCGACCTTGCCCTGCTGAAGAAACTGCACCCGATTGGGTGGCGTCACTGTCACCGTTTCCAGCTTGACGCCGAGATCATCGGCCAGCGCCTGGGCGATGTCGACGTTAAACCTTTTTGCTCCTGGGTTTTCGGATCGATATAACCAAAGGGTGCGCCAGACAGGATAACACCGACCGTCAGCTTGCCACGTCCCTTGATGCGGTCAAGCGTGGCATCGGCCGAGGCTTGGGTTGCGACGAGGGCGGATATCGAGAGGACAATCCCGAAGATTGTCTTGGTCATGGTTGCGGCAAGCATGGCGAGGCTCCTTATTTTGGCGACACCGTATTGAAGAGCCGCACCGATCACGAGCAATGGCGTTCTTCCATACGGCGTCATCAAGGATCGGTCTACCGGAGATTACGACTAAAGTAGAATTTTCTTTATGCCTGCCTGGCTTCGCATGCTTGGCAGGAGTACAATCCTGTCAATCTTGAGGCGGCAGCAACAAGGGCAGCAATTGCTTTCCCTGGCGTTCGATTTCCGCAAGATAAGGGGTATCGGACAGAATGAAGTGGCTGATCCCGACATCTCGATAACGACAAAGCGCGCGGGCGACATCCTGCGCGGAGCCGACGAGCCAGGTCGTTCCAGCACCACCGCCGCCGAATTTTCCGGGCGCCGTATAAAGGTTTTCGTCCAGCACCTCGCCTTGGGAATGAAGATCAAGAAGTCGCTTTTGTCCGATCGCCACCTCCCGCTTGTGGTCATGCCAGCCAGCGCCGCTGGTTTTTGCCATTTCCGCCACTTTGGCCTGAGCATCGGCCCAGGCTTGCTCCGTAGTGTCACGGACCAGGGTGGTGATCCTGAGACCGAATTCCAATGGCGGAAGATCGCGGTCCAATGTCCGGCTGAGCGCCTTCAATCGGTCGATCCGTTCCCGGACCCCGTCACGCGGCTCTCCCCAGAAAAGCTGCACATCCGCTTGGGTGGCGGCGACATGTTCAGCCGCTTGCGATGCGCCGCCGAAATAGAGCTTTGGATGCGGACGCCCTTCTCTTGGCCTGATCCGTGGTTCCACGGTGGAATTCGAAACACGAAAATGCGCGCCTTCGAAACTGACATTTTCTTCGGTCCATAGCCGGCGCACAAGCCGCATGAATTCTGCGGTGCGGGCGTAGCGATGAGCGGAATCGCCTTCGCTATCGCCATAGGCGGCAAGATCGTCCTTGCCCGAAACCACATTGACGCGGACGCGACCATTGCTCAAATGATCAAGCGTTGCGGCTGCGGAGGCGAAATTGGCCGGTTTCCAATAGCCGGGCCGAATGGCGATCAACGGTTCGAACCGGGTGGTGCGTGCGGCCAGTGCCGTTGCCACCGTAAACGTATCCGGCCGTCCCCAACCGGTGCCAATCAGTGCGCCTGCCCAGCCATGATCCTCCAGGGCTTTGGCATGTGCAGTCAAGCTGTCAAGGCTGTTATGATCCTCGCCAGCGATATCACCGCGATGACCTGCCTTGACGTCATTGGGGACATACCAGAGAAATTCAGTCTTACTGGTCATGCATCCATTCGGTTTTTGGACTATGCGGTTCGACAACGCGCGCCCATCGACTGGCGATTGTGTTTGCGATCATGGTGTTTGCGATCAAGACGGGCGCCCCGTCTTAGAACTCAAGGCCAGAACCGAAAAGATCAAAAGGCCCGTTGCAACCTGCTGCCAATAGAAATTCAAACCGGACAGCAGCAACCCGTTCGAGACGAGGCCAAGCAGCAGAACGCCAAGCACGGTGCCAACCACATTGGGACGGCGCAACGGATGGAGCGTGGTGCCGATAAAGGTTGCGCCAATGGCATTCAGCAGGAAGGCATTGCCGGATGACGGAATGTAGACATTGACTGTTGCCGTCAAAAGGATGCCAGCAATTGCGGCAATAGTCCCGGCCAGAATATAGGCGCTCGCAACAACTGAGGCGACAGACAGGCCCGAATAGCGCGCCACGCTGGCCTGGGTGCCGATGGCCGTCAGGACCCGCCCGAAACGGGTCATTGACAATAGCACACCAGTCAAAACAATCAGCGACAGCGTTACGACCAGCGGCACAGGTACACCGAACAAGTGTCCATGCCCGATGAAGGAAAAGCCTGGCGGAATGGCGGCTTGGGACAGATAGACCGGATTGCCGCCATTGGTCAGCAATTGCTGCACGCTGCGGCCGATGAACAGCGTTCCAAGCGTCGCCAGAAACGGTGAGATGCCGATTGCCGAAATCAACAGACCATTCAAGGCACCGACCAGTCCGCCGACGAAGATTGCCGCCAGCACCGCGAAGCCGACGGGCACACCACCCAGCACCAGCGAGACAAAGGTGAAACTGGCAAAATCCACCGCCGTCGCAACCGAAAGATCGATGCCGCCGGAGGCAACGGCAAAGGTCATCGCAATCGACACGATGGCGAGCAATGCAACATTGTTGACCAGCACACTCAACAGGTTGGCGCCCGTCAGAAAGCTTGGCGCCACCGTTGAAAATATCGCGATGACCGCGAGGATGGCAAGGATTAGCGCATAGCGCACCAGATATCCGATCCGCAGGTAACCGGACGCCAAGGCCCCAGCCGTCTGCGTTTTGGTGTCAACCGTTGACATGATGACCCTACCTCCTGCGTAGCAAAGTGGTGGCCGAGACGACCAGAAGGATCAGCGCGCCCTGGACGCCAGCCACCAATGTGCTCGACAGATTGAGCAGTTGAAACCCATTGATCAGCACACCGACAAAGATCGCCGAAACCAGCGTACCGGGAATGGTCGGCACCAGCCGCCGTGAAAACACCGAGCCCAGCAGCGTGGTCACCACGACGGGCAGCAAGATATCGCCAGCGCCGGTGGAACTGCCGCTGAGATAGGACGTATTGAGGATACCGGCGATACCGCCCAGCAGACCCGCCGCGATGAAGGCACCTGCCGTCAGGGTTTTGACCCTGAGGCCCGCCGCCCTTGCTGCTTCCGGAAATTCACCGACCGCGTAAAGCCTCAATCCCAGCGGGGTATATTGGACGACAGCTCCGACCAGCAAGGCTGCCCCCAGCAGAACATAGGCCAGCACCGGCAGACCGAATGGCCCTGTGGCTGAAAGCAGTGAGAGAAAATCGGTGGAGGCAGGAATGACGGTGTTTTGGGTCAACACCAGTTCGAGACCGGCCACCACATTCATCACCGCAAGCGTTGCCAGAAGCGGCACGATACCGACAATGACAACAGCCAATGCATTGACGAGACCGATGACCAATCCGGTGGCCAACGCCCCCAAAACGGCGATGCCATCGCTCCATCCCAACTGCACAAGGCTGGCATAGACCGCGGCGCTGAGGCCCATATTGGCGGCCAGCGACAGATCGATCCCGCCCGTCACGACATTCGAACCGCCCGCGATGATCACCACCGTCAGCCCGAAGGCCAGCAACCCGAGAATGGCCGATTGCGCAAGAACATTGCCCAGATTGCCGAGGCTGAAAAAGAAGGGCGCCGTCAGCGAAAAGAACAGGAAGACGCAGAGGATTCCGAGTATGGACCCGGTCCGTAGCAGCCAGGCAGCACTCCGGGCCGCACCATTGCGGCGCGGGACAAGTTCGCCTCCCTGGGACGAGCCGTGGTGACGCATTCCGGTGGCTGTCGGCGACCTCACGCCAATCGAAACGGAATTGACCTCAGCCGACATGGCACAATCCTTCCTTCGACCCCGGCGCGGCATCCGAGCCGGTTGTAGCGGCAAAGACTGCATCCGCCGTCGTCTGGCTCGATGTGAGTTCCGCCGTGATCCGGCCTCGGAAAAACACCAGAATCCGGTCGGTTATGCCAACCAGTTCCGGCAGGTCGGACGACAAGATGATGACGCCAGCACCCTTTTCGATGAGTTCACCGATAAGCTGGTAAATTTCGACTTTCGCGCCGATATCGACGCCAACAGTCGGCTCATCCAAAAGATAGATTTCCGATTGACGGCTCAGCCATTTTGCAATCGCCACCTTCTGTTGATTACCACCGGACAGGGTTCGGACCGGCGCATCGCGGCCTGCCGTCTTGATCTGCAATTGCCCGATCAGCCGGTCCACAGCAGTCTTTTCGAGACCGGTCTTCAGAAAACCCGCCCTCGAAAAACGGTCGAGACTGGCAAGCGTGGTGTTTTCCGCCACCGTGAGGTCCAGGGCCACGCCATTACCGCGCCGGTCTTCCGGAACAAGCGCCAGATTGCGCAACACGGCTTGGCGAGGATTTGCAAATGACACCACCGTCTCGCCCGTTTCAATGACGCCCGAGCCTGCGGTTTCCAGACCAAACAGTGTCTGCAACATTTCCTTGGCACCGGAGCCTAAAAGACCGGTGATGCCAAGCACTTCGCCCCGGTGCAGGTTGAAAGACACGTCCTCATACCGGCCTTCAGCTGTCAAGCCACGAACGTCCAGCAGGCGCTCACCCTTGGCAACGACCGGTTTTGGAAACATCTCGGCAATGTCGCGCTCCACCATCAGGGTTGCGATCTGTTTTGCTGAAAGACCGGCAAGCGAGCGGCTGGCAACCACCTCCCCATTGCGCAGCACGGTCACGTCATCGCAAAGCGCTTCGATTTCAGCCAGGTAATGCGAGATATAAACGATCGTCACCCCTTCATCCCGCAGCCGCCGGATCAGGGAAAACAGCATATCCGCCTCGCGCCGCACCAGCGCCGCCGTCGGCTCATCGAACACCAGAACCTTGGGCTTGGCCAGCAGCGCGCGTGTGATCTGGACGATCTGCTTTTGCGCGGTGGTCAGCTCGCCGATCAATGCACCGGTCGGAAGGCTCAGGCCGAAATAGTCCTGCAAAATCGCCTGTGCCTGGCGTTTCATCGCCCGCCGATCCAGAAATGGCGTCCCGGCAATCTTCGGTTCGCGCCCCAGAAACAAGGCCTCACCAACCGTGAAGGATGGAACCAGAAGACGATCCTGATGGATGAAGTGGATGCCCAGATTTTCGACCAGCGGCGGCGTCAGATCCGGTCTTCCAACTCCGTCGATCTCGATCGTTCCGTCATCCTGCCGGTGAAGACCGGCGAGAATTTTGATCAGGGTTGATTTTCCCGCACCATTCTGGCCGACAAGCCCATGGATCGTTCCAGCGCGGACGCCAAAAGACACATCGGCAAGCGCTCTTGCCCCACCAAACCGTTTGGAAATGCCATGGAAGCGGATTGCATCGCCATCCGCAGGCTGTCTGTCACGCATGAAAATGTCCCTCGCAAAGTCGCTTGGCGACCTGGCATAAACTGTCGTGTTCCAACACCGTGCCTTGGCGATCAGCCGATCCCGAGCTTCTTGGTGACCTCGTTGACAGTCTGCTTATTGGCCAGCAGGGCTGGCACGTAGCTCTCGCGCGGCAAGGTCTTGCCGGACAGCAACAAAGCCACATTCTGAATGGCCTGGCGGCCAATTTCGGCGGGCTGTTGGGCAACATCTGCGGCGGCAGGCGAAGCCGGGTCCGCCACAAGTTGCAACACTTCGGGGCTGCCATCGACGCCGTAGGTCTTGATTTCCGTGCGCCCGGCTGCCGCCAGCGCCTGGGTTGCCCCCAATTGCGGAATATCCCAGGCGGACCAGATGGCTTTGATCGAACCTTTTTCCGGATATTTGTTGAGAATGGCGGTGATCTGGGCGAATGCGTCCTGCACGGTATTGGGGATGACGTCGCGCAGTTCCGGCTGGATAATCTTGACCTTCGGGAAATACTTGATGACGTTGACAAGCTGGTCATAGCGGATGGCGCAGGGCGTCACGCCATAAAAGCCATTGAAGACCACGACATTGCCTTCACCGCCAATGTCAGAGACCAGTTGCAGGGCCAGATCCTTGCCGATACCCCAATTGTCGGAGGTCGAATTGTTCAGCGAATGGCTGGAGCCGACATCAATGGTCAGAACCGGAATGCCAGCGTCGCGCGCCCGTTTCAGCCAGGGGTCGATAACCGTCAAGGTGCCGAGCAATTGCACGATGGCATCCGGCTTTTGCGCGATCAGGGTTTGGAGTTGAGCCACCAGCTTGCCATCGCTACGGCCCGCATCGACGGCAAGAGGTTCGCCGCCCAGACGCTTCACTTCGGCAATCTGGGCATTATAGGCCTGGAGGTCAAAGAAATGGTCGGTCCCTGCCGTGCTGATGCCGATCCGTTTGCCCTTCAGGCTGAGAGCTTCATCTGCCGCGTGGGCAGCATTGACACCAAGCAGGCTTGCCCCCGCAACTGCTGCGCCAGCAAAGGCCGAGAGCTTGATGAGCTGACGCCGTCCAATTTCAGTGTTAAATTCGTCGCCCGACATGTCGTCTTCTCCGGTTGTCTAGTTTTTCTATAGAGTAAAATTATTTGCTGTTTGGCCGAGAAAAGATTTTGCGTCTTGATAAACCAAGTGGGAAAAACAGACCCAATCAGCACCGAAATGTCGCAGCGATCATCCCAGCCAGCTTTTCGATCAGACGTTAAGAGGCAGCAGACGACCGGCTCTTCCCTCAGGCGCAATTTCTAAGCGGTGTCGAAAGAAGGGAAGAATATTTCTCTACTTAATCGATGGATTATTCCATCATGCAACCGTCACAGAGGCCAAAGACCTAGCAAAAATGCAGGGCGGTGACTGGCGGAAATTCAACACAGGACGGGAGTTATAGATGAGCAGCAAACCATTGCATCCAGAAACGCTGGCCCTTCATGCCGGCTGGCGCGCCGACCCGACGACGGGAGCTGTCGCCGTTCCGATCTATCAGACCACGTCTTTTCAGTTCCGGGATACGGAGCATGCGGCCAATCTGTTTGCCCTGAAAGAGCTGGGCAATATCTATAGCCGCATCGGCAACCCTACCGTGGATGTGCTTGAGCAGCGCATTGCAGCCATCGAAGGTGGCGTGGCGGCTTTGGCGCTTGCCTCCGGTCAGGCGGCATCTGCGGTCGCGATCCAGAATCTCGCCAAAGTTGGCGACAATATCGTCAGCTCCACTGATCTTTATGGCGGCACCTGGAACCTGTTTGCCAACACACTGAAAGATCAGGGCATCGAGGTTCGTTTTGTTGATCCGACTGATCCGGAAAACTTCCGCCGCGCCACGGATGGGCGCACTCGCGCCTATTATGCCGAGACGCTGCCCAATCCGAAACTGACGGTCTTCCCCATTGCCGAAGTGGCAAGCATTGGCCGGGAATTCGGCATTCCGCTGATTGTCGACAATACCGCCGCCCCCTTGCTGGCGCGGCCTTTTGATCATGGCGCTGCTGTGGTTGTTTATTCCTCCACCAAATATCTTGGCGGCCACGGCACGTCCATCGGCGGCTTGATTGTTGATGGTGGCAATTTTGATTGGGAAGCCCACAAGGAGCGCCAACCAGCTCTGAACACGCCTGATCCAAGCTATCACGGCGCCATCTGGACCGAAGCCACCAAGCCACTTGGACCGATTGCCTATATCATCAAGGCGCGTGTTACCCTGCTGCGTGACCTCGGGGCTGCATTCTCGCCCTTCAACGCCTTCCAGATTTTGCAAGGCATTGAAACCCTGCCGCTTCGCATTGAGCGCCACGTTAAAAACGCCGCAGCCGTTGCGGATTATCTGGCCAAGCGGCCGGAAATCGCCAAGGTGATCTATCCATCCCAGCAGAGCGGCGTATGGCGCGAGCGGGCCGATACATATCTCAAGGGTGGTTATGGAGGCCTTGTCGGCTTTGAGCTGAAAGACGGGCTGGACGCTGGCCGTCAGTTCATCGACGGGCTCGAATTGCTCTATCACGTTGCGAATATTGGTGATGCCCGCAGCCTCGCCATTCATCCGGCCTCGACCACCCACTCCCAGCTGACCGCCGAAGAACAGGCCGCAAGTGGCGTTTCGCCGGGCTATGTGCGCCTTTCCATCGGCATTGAGCATATCGATGATATCATCGCCGATATCCAACGTGGTCTCGATGCGGCATCTTCTGGCGAGCAGAACAGCAAGGCAGCCTGATCAAACATGGAAAACGGAAGCACCGAGAGGTGCTTCCGTTTTTGTCTGCGCAGAGCCTGCTTGGGAGGGAGGTGCTCAAAAAGCAGCAGACGGAATCCAGTTTGCCGTGACAGCAGAGCTTGTCGAGAAGCTTGGAATTTTCTTGGCCAAATCTTCGATGGTCTTGACGTTGGCATCCCGCAATTGCTTTTGCGTCACCAGAACCGGATCGACAATAATCTGATGCGGCACCGTTTCGCCGGCAATCTGCAAGGCGGCAGCGCGGATGGAAACGGCACCCACGACTGCCGGATTGGTGGCAGCGGTTGCCACCCACGGGCTGCCATCCTCAACAATTTCCTGAATGTCAGCGGTGGAAATATCCGCCGAATAGATTTTCAGCTTGGCGCTGATGCCCAGATCGGCGGCAGCGAGTTTGACGCCACGGGCGAATTCATCATAGGGCGCAAACACCACGGAAATATCCGGGTTGGCACGAAACACCGCTTTGGCCTGATCGGCGGTGGAGGTGGCTGTGGTGTCGCTGACCGTGCCGAAACGCGCTTTTTCAACAATCCCGCTATTGGCAGCCTTCACCTTGTCCCAGATCTCGTTGCGACGATCCAAGGGCGCAAAACCAGCCACATAGGCATATCCGGCTTTGAAACTCTTGCCATTGTCCTTGATGGCTTGATCCAGCGCCAGTTCGGCCAGCTTATGATCAGATTGCTCAACCTGCGGAATTTTCGGGTTGTTCAAGTTCACATCGAAAGCCACGACCTTGATGCCCTTGTCGAGCGCTTGCTGGACGACATCGCTGAGCGATTCCGGCAGGCCGTGGTCAATGACAATGGCTTTCACGCCGAGATTAATCGCCTGCAAAATCTGTTCCCGCTGCTCGGCAGCATCCTGACGACCGGGGAAAATCCGCAGATCAACCCCCAGCGCCTTGGCCTGCGCCTGTGCGCCCGCTTGATAGGCCTGAAAGAAATCGCCAGCCGAGATATAGCTGATCAGCGCCAGCTTGACGCCGCCTTGGTCAAACGGCGCAGGTGCACCTGCAATGCCAGCGGCAACAGTCGAGTGCGTTAAAACCAAAGGTGTAAGAGCGGTGAATGCCAGAAGGCGCAAGATCGATGTCATCGGATTCCCCATGTTGAACAAAGGCCACAAAGCGGGCCACATAGGGATAATTATCAATAGAATCTACCGTATTTATAGATTTTTGATATGTGAAATTTCAGTCAAGAATAGATTTCTTTGCCCTTTACACCGCATTCTCCGGTTATTTTATCCGGGGAGTTTGTGATGATGGCTAATCCAGCAATTGTTGATAAATGCCAGTTCCGATCGCGCTATGCGACAGTATAATGATCGGCACACCACAGCAGGCATCGTTCAATCCACCTGTTATGCAAATTTATTCTATATATTAAATGATGTTTGAAACTGCCATTCTTGCTGGCGGTCACCAAGGGTTTATCACCTGATCAACACAATTGGTGAGCCCGCAATGCCCCTTCTTGACGTCAAAGACATCTCCCGCTCCTTCGGCTCGACCAAGGCCTTGATCGACGCATCGCTGGTCATTGAGCCGGGCGAGATTGTTGCCCTGATGGGCGCAAATGGGGCCGGGAAATCCACGCTGGTGAAAATTCTCTCCGGTGTGCAATCGGCTGATTCCGGCGTCATTTTACTAAAGGGTCAGCCTTTTGCCCCACAAAGCCCGGCAGAGGCCGCCAAATTTGGTGTGGTGACGGTTCACCAGTCTACGGATGTGGTGGGTATTCCGGGCTTGAGCGTGGCCGATGCGCTGCTGCTCAATCACTATGTCGATGGCCGTCAGCCGTTTTTTCTCTCAACCAAAAGCGTGCGGCGTGAGGCAGCGCGCATTTTGAGTGATGCAGGTTTCAACCTGCCTCTGGATCGGGATTTTGCCGACCTTGGGGCGGCTGATCGGCAAATGGTGGCCATTGCTCGCGCCCTTGCCAACAAGGCCGAATTGTTGATTTTGGATGAGCCAACCGCCAGCCTCTCGACGCAGGAAGCAGAGCGCCTCTATTCCATTCTGCTGGGCTTGAAAGCCCGTGGCATCGCCATTCTCTATATCTCGCATCGCACGGCTGATCTGGCCGCCCTTGCTGATCGCGTGGTTATTCTGCGAGGCGGGCGCAATGTCGGCACCTTCAGCCGCCCGATTGATTTCGATGCAGCGCTTGAGACCATGATTGGCCGCGCATTGAACACGGCGCGCCCGGATCGGCGCATAGAATTTGGCAAACCCGTGCTAGATTTGCGTGGCATTCGTCTGCTGAACACCAGCAAACCCTTTGATCTCACCGTGCGCGAAGGCGAAGTGGTTGCCATCACCGGTGTACTTGGTGCGGGCAAAAGCAGGTTGCTGTCTGCACTGTTTGGAGCGGGGCAATTTACTGCGGGAGAAGCCGCGCTGGATGGCAAACCCTATGCCCCCAAAAGCCCGGCAGAGGCCATTGCCGCCGGTGTGGCGCTTGTGGCGGAAGATCGTCACCGTTCAGCCTTGATGCCTGCCGATTGGCCGGGTGAAAGCGTGGCAGCCACCATCAGCCTGCCGCATCTGAAACGCTGGTATCCCTCGGGTTTTCTGTTGTCGGATGCGGAGACCGTGCATGCAAAAGCTGCCATTTCCCGGCTCGGCATCAAGGCATCGAGTCCAGACGCATCCGTCTGGTCGCTGTCGGGCGGTAACCAGCAAAAGACAGTAATTGCCCGCTGGGAAGTGGAGCAAAGCCGCTTGCTGTTGCTGGATGAGCCGTTTCAGGGCGTCGATGTCGGTGCCCGGCAAGACATTATCACCACCATTCGCAGCCACGCAGATCGCGCAACACTGATTGCCACCTCGGATTTCGAGGAAGCACAGGAAGTGGCCGACCGTATTTTGCTGATTGATCAACATACTCTGATTGAGCTGACGCCAACTTCTGCATCAGTCAATCACCACAAGGAAATCGCCTGATGACGACGGTGAATGACATTCCCAAAGATGCGCTCTCAACGACGCATGACCGCCAAAGCGTGGCAAGCCTTGTGCGGGAAACAATCCGGCGCGGTGCTGTTTTCATTCTGCTGGCGGGGTTGGTTGTTATCTTCAGCCTTGCCCAGCCTGCCTTTATCAACATCAACAACCTGATGAGCATTTTGCAAGCGGTTGCCGTGGTGGCTATCATTGGGGCAGGCGTGACGGTGACACTCGCAATTGGCGGTTTTGATCTCTCGGTGGGCGCGGTGGCAGCCTCTAGCGTGATGGCATCCAGCTATGCGATGATTGTGCTGGGCCTGAACGCTTATCAAACCGTGCCGCTGGTGCTGGCCTTTGGCGCGTTGATTGGCTTTGCCAATGCCTTTTTGATCGTCAAGCTCAAAGTGCCCGATCTTCTCGCCACGCTGGCGATGATGTTTTTGCTGTCCGGTCTGCAATTGATCCCGACCGCAGGGCGCTCCATTTCGGTCGGTCTCATTCTGCCCAATGGAACAACGGCAACTGGCAAATATGATCCGCTGTTTCTGACCATCGGGCGCTCCAGCCTGTTGGGCGTCATCCCCTTCCCGGTCATTCTGCTGGCCATCGTGGCTGTGACGCTGTTTATCCTGACTGAGCGCACCCGTCTTGGTCGGTTGCTGTTTGCCACTGGTGGCAATGAGGTGGCAACACGTCTGGCCGGAGCCAATACGGCAAAGATCAAGACATTTGCCTATGTCCTCTCCGGCACGCTGGCGGCCTTTGGCGGGATTATCGTGGCGGCGCGGGTTGGCAGGGGTGACGTCTCCTCCGGTGCCTCGCTGTTGATGGACTCGGTGGCTGCTTCACTCATCGGCTTTGCCGTGCTGGGTCTGCGCCGTCCCAATGTGCTGGGCACCATTATTGGCGCTGTCTTTGTTGGCATTTTGCTCAATGGCCTGACCATGCTCAACGCCCCCTATTACACGCAGGATTTCGTCAAGGGTTTCGTGCTGGTTGGTGCCCTTGCCCTCACCTATGGCGTCAGCCGCGCCCGCACATAAACATCGACCTTCTCATCTGAATGGAACCAACATGATCAAGTCTCTTCGCACCCTTGGCGCAGTTCTTCTGGCCGGATCGATTTTTGCCACCACGGCCTCCGCCGCTGGCATTGCGGGCGCGCCCGCACCGTTTGATAAGAAGACGGTCAACATCGCCGTTGTCAGCTATCTCGGCGGTGGTGATTGGCTGCAAGCCTTTGAGGCAGGCGTCAAGCGGCAGGCCGATGCACTTGGCATTAACCTCACGGTTTCGCAGGCCCGCAATGACAATGATGCAGAACGCGCGCTGATTGAACAGGCCATCAACCTGAAGGTCGATGGCATCATCATCAACAATGGCCGCCCGGAAGTGTTGCAGGATGTGGCGCAAAAGGCGCTGGATGCTGGCATCAAGGTGGTGGCCTATGATGTGAACCTCGACAATCCCAACATTCCGCAAATCGAGCAAAGCGATGCCGATATGGCCAAGCTGGTGCTGGATCAGGCCGTTAAGGACAAGGGCGACGGCTTTAACGGTGGTGCGATTTATGTGGCCGGTTTCGCCCCGCTGGATCGCCGCTATGCCGTGTGGAAAGACTATGTTGCAAAACATAACCTGAAGGAAAAAGCCGTCTGGGGCGTGGTCAATGACACGGTTCCGGCCAGCGTTGCCGACCAGACCAAGGCCGTGCTGCGCGCCAATCCGGATATTTCGGTGATTTTCACCCCATGGGATGAATTCGCCAAAGGCGCAAAGCTGGCGATTGATGAGCTTGGCCTGTCCAGCAAGGTCAAAATCTATGGTGTGGATATTTCCACTGCCGATATTCAGCTGATGATTGAGCCAGACAGCGCGTGGGTGGCGACTGCTGCCACCAATGCTGCCGTAGTGGGCGAGGTTTCGGTGCGCGCTGTATCACTTGCCGTTGCTGGACAAAACCCTGGCCATTCCGTGCTGCTCAAGCCAACGTTGATTACTCGCGATGATCTGGTGAACAACAAGATCGGCTCGATTGAGGAACTGCAGCAGAAATTCCCGGCCTTTTTGAAGAGCGATGCTGCGACGGCTGCGTGGATTCCATCGGTTGCCAAGTAATCGAAGGCAGAGAAAGCTGAAAACCATGACAGACCTGCCAAAGCCAGACTTTGCCCGCAACATGAAACTGATCGGCCATAGTGATATTGGCGGGCGCGGTGACGGGCTGCAATTGATGGTGCATCACGGCCATGCCTATGTGGCGCATCCGTGGTCGCAGGGCTTCTCCATCATCGATGTGCGTGATCCGAAACATCCGAAAACCGTGAACTATGTGCAGGCCCCCGCCAACACATGGAACATCCATCTGCAAACCCATGGTGATCTGCTGTTGGTGATCAACGCGCTTGATCTGTTTGCCGATGTGGAAAGTTTTACCGACGAGAAGGCTTATTATACCCAATCGGTCGGAGAAGCCGTGGCGGCCAGCAAGCGTGAACGGGCGTGGACGGCGGGCATGACGGTCTATGACATTTCCACGCCAGCCGCCCCGCGCAAGATCGGGCAATTGGATGTGGAAGGTGTGGGCTTTCACCGGCTCTGGTATGTTGGCGGGCGCTATGCCTATGCATCGGCCTTGCTGGATGGCTTTTCCGATTATATTTTCGTGACCATCGACATGGCCGACCCCACCAAGCCAGAACTGGTTGGCCGCTGGTGGCTGCCGGGCATGAACACGGCGGCAGGCGAAAGCCGCACATGGGCAGATGGCAAGCGTTATGCCCTCCACCACGCACTGGTGCATGGCGACACGGCCTATGCCTGCTGGCGCGATGGTGGGCTGACACTTCTCGACATCAAGGACCACGCAGCGCCGAAACTGATCAAGCACCACAATTGGTCACCACCCTATGGCGGCGGCACGCACTCTCCGCTTCCTCTGCCGGGGCGTGGTCTGCTGGTGGTGGCCGATGAGGCGGTGTTGGACAATGAGGAAGATGGCCGCAAGCATACTTGGGTGTTTGATATCCGCGTGCCGGAGAACCCTATCAGCATCTCCACCTTCCCGAATCCTGACGAGATCGATTACACCCAGAAAGGCGGCCATTTCGGCCCCCATAACCTGCATGAAAACCGCCCCGGCTCGTTTGTGTCAGACACGCTGATTTTCGCCACCTGGCAAAATGCGGGTATCCGCGCCTTTGATATTTCCGATCCTTATCATCCGGTTGAAACTGGCGCTCTGGTGCCGGCTGCACCAACAGCGATGACCGACCGCAGACCCGGTCGCCCAAAGGTCATCCAATCAGCGGATGTGTTTGTCGATGCCAATGGGCTGATTTATGCGACGGATTACAATGCGGGGCTGGAGATTATTGAATATGGCGGGTGACAAAATGTGCGGATTGATGACACCCTAATCCATCCTCGACGTCATGCTCGGCCCTGTGCCGAGCATCTGCCACATTCAATTTAGCAATCAAGATCAGTGACATAATCGCAGGGAGCAGACCCTCGGGACAGGCCCGAGGGTGACGTTGAGTATGACGATTGGCCCGATCTTCCCTTACACCACTTGATCGTGTGAAGGCTTTTCCCAAAGGTTGATGCCACCTTCGACTGCGTAGCGATCAATCTCCGCCAACTCTTCGGCTGTGAAGGAGAGATTGTTCAACGCATCAACATTTTCCTGAATCTGCCGGGCAGAACTGGCACCAATCAGCGCCGAGGTCACGCGCGGATCACGCAGCACCCATGCAATGGCCAACTGGGCCAGAGATTGGCCACGGCGGGCGGCAATTTCATTCAAGGCGCGGGCGCGCACAATGTTTTCTTCCTTCAAATGCTCTGGCCGCAGGAAATCACCGCCGGGCCGGTTGACGCGGGCGTCTTCTGGAATGCCGTTGAGGTATTTATTGGTCAGCAGTCCTTGGGCCAGTGGCGTAAATGCAATGATGCCCGCGCCGACTTCATCGGCGGCATCAATCAGGTCTTTTTCAATCCAGCGATTGAACAGGTTATAGGCAGGCTGATTGATCAACAGTGGCACCTGCCGCTCTTTCAAAAGCGCTGCAATCTCGCGGGTTTTGGTGCCAGAATAGGATGAGATGCCAACATAGAGCGCCTTGCCCTGCCGCACAGCCTGCGCCAATGCATCGGCGGTTTCTTCCAAGGGCGTCTCTGCATCATAGCGGTGCGAATAGAAGATATCGACATAATCGACACCCAGCCGCGTCAGGCTCTGATCAAGGCTGGAGAGCAGTGCCTTTTTTGAGCCGCCGCCGCGACCGTATGGCCCCGGCCACATATCCCAACCTGCCTTGGTGGAAATGATCAACTCATCACGCAAGCCTGCAAAATCCTCGCGCAGGATGCGGCCAAAGTTGATTTCAGCGCTGCCCGCTGGTGGGCCGTAATTGTTGGCGAGATCGAAATGGGTAATGCCCAGATCAAACGCCTTGAAAATGATTGAGCGCTGGGTTTCAACCGGCGTGGTATCGCCAAAATTATGCCAGAGGCCAAAGGAAAGTGCTGGCAGTTTCAGACCACTTCGGCCTGTACGGCGAAAATGGGCGTTATCATAGCGCTTGGGATCAGGCTGATAGGTCATTTTATGGTTTCCTATGGTCAAGAAAAGGCCGGGTGCAGAGGTATGCACCCGGCGGATAGAAAATCTGAACGTCAGATGGCCCCGTGGCGTGGGGGCAGCTGATCATTCAGATAGAAATTGCCGATATGGTGATATTTCCAACGCACCGGATCGTGCAGCGAGTGGGTGCGGGCATTGCGCCAGTAGCGATCCAGCCCATAAGCCTCCAAAGTGGAGCGCGCACCGCCTAGCTCAATCAGCTTGGTAGCGGCCAATTGCGCCACTTCGGTTCCCAATGCTTTCACTTCCGCAACGGCGATAGAGGCTTCTGCCACAGTTTGCGCGGTGGGATTGGCGGTGGCAATATCCAGAATGCGCCCCGCCCGCGCTAGAAGCGCATCGGCGGCATGGACGCGGATTGAAACATCACCCACGGCATGGATGGTGTGCGGGTCTTCATAGCCATGCTCAATGGTTAGCTCGAAAAATGGCCTTGCATGGGCGCGGACATAGGAAATGGTTTCGGCCAAGGCACCCCGCGCAATACCCACTTGCACCGCCGAATGGATGATCTGGGCAAAAGGCCCCATTGGTGTTGGCTTATCAAACAACTCATCATGATCCACCACCTGAAAAGGCGTGATCTCGACATCGTCAAATGTCACGGTGCCGCTGCCGGTGGAGCGCTGACCAAAGGAGGTCCAGTCATCCACCAGGTCAAGGCCGGGCGTGGCGCGATCAATAAACACCAGATGCACACGTCCATTCGGACCTTTGGCAACGGCCACAATGATATGAGCAAACAGCGATCCGGTGGCGTAGAATTTCTGTCCGTTTAACAGCAGCTTGCCATCACGTTCGGCAAAATGGGTCTTGTAATCCACCGGGGTTTTGGTGCCGATTTCGGTAAAGGCATTGCCCAGCCGATCTCCATCAAGAACCCGCTGAAAATAATGCGCCTTCTGCTCATCAGAGCCCGATAGCCGCAGCGCTTCCAGCATAAAGAAATGGTTTTGCGGAATTTGCCCAATGGAGGAATCTGCTGCCGAGATGATCGCCGTCACCTCCGCCAGCGTCACCGCCGAGACGCCAGCGCCACCATAGGCCTTTGGCACGGTAATGGCCCAAAGGCCGCTTTGCGAAAAGCGTTCAATCTCTGCCACTGGCAAACGCCGCTGCCGATCACGCTCTGCTGCACCCACGGCAAAGTCACGGGCCAATTCCTTGGCAATTGCAATGGCTTCAGTATCATCCTTGATCACATGCGCCTTGATACGCCGTGGCGGAATATGGGGCGCTGGGCGGCCAGCCGTGAGAGCCGCCTGACGGTGGAGTGTACGATCTGTGGTGCTCATTGCTCTGCCTCAGTTCCACGCATGGCGCGGTGGATGCTCGCCATTCAGGTAATAATTGCCGACATGGTAGAATTTCCAGCGCACCGGATCATGCAAGGTATGCACCCGCGCATTGCGCCAATGGCGATCCAGACCATGTTCCGCCAATGTCGAGCGGGTTCCCGCCAGTTCAAACAGTTTGTTGGTGGAGAGAATGGCGATCTCGGTGGTCAGCACCTTGGATTCGCCGGTCTTGATAGTGGCCTCGGACACGGTGTCCAGCGTGCTATTGGCCCGCGCCACATCAATGCTGCGCCCGGCAATCTCCAGCAGAGCTTCCGCTGCATGCAGACGGATTTTCAGATCGCCAATGGCAGCGATTGTGAACAGGTCTTCGCTGGCCTTTTGCTTGCCGCTATCAATCCATGGACGGCTGAGGGTTTTGACAAACGTGATAGTGTCATCAATCGCGCCACGAGCAATGCCCGCATCAATGGCCGATTGGATGATTTGGGACACCGGCCCTCCGACGGTGGGATGCTCAAACGAGGTGACTTTCAAAACCCGCACCTTCGGCACCCGCACATTTTCGATCTTCACCGAGCCAGAGGCCGTGGTGCGCTGACCAAAGCTGGACCAATTGTTGGTCACCGTCAGGCCGGGTGCTTCGCGGTCGGCAAACACCAGATAGCCTTGCCCGGTTTCATCAACGCCCACAATCGGCACCACATGGGAGAGAAGCGCACCGGTGGTGTAGAATTTCTCACCGTTGACGATCACGTCGTCGCCGTCATACACAACCTTGGTTTCAAAATCGGCGACCGTCTTGCTCTTCAATTCAGAAAAGGCATTGCCATAACGCAAGCCCTGCAAAGCCCAGCCAAAGAACAGTTTTTTCTGCTCTTCCGTGCCATCCAGATCAACGGTTGCAACGATTGCCAGATGGTTTTGCGTCACCTGCGCAATGGCCGGATCAGCCGTCGCAATGGTAGAAATTACCTTGGCAAGCGTGGCATAAGAAACCTCCGGCCCGCCATAGGCTTTTGGCACATTGATGCTCCACAGCCCGCTTTGGGAATATTCATCCAGTTCGGTGATCGGTAGCAGGCCTTCCCTGTCGCGCAAGGCGGCCCCAATCTTGAAACGCTCGGCAAGACGCTGCGCAATCTCAATGGCCTCAGCATCTGATTGAACAATATGCGCAGGCGTAGCTGGACGCGGACGCGGTGCGACCGGATCGTTGGAATTGACGCGCGGGTGAACGGTGTAGTCGATCTTGGTGTCAGTAACGGTACCCATAATCGTGCCTCGTTGCTTGAAATTGGAAAGGGAATTCAGCTGGCGTTGGCCAGCGGAGCGGTCTTTGCGCGCTTGAATGCTTCAATATCGCGGTATTGATCGGCGGGATGTTTTTGCGGCAGATACGGGCCTTGGCCAAACAGCTTTTCGCGTAGGGTTCCCGGCTTGTAGGCGGTGGGATAGGCCCCACGCTTTTGCAGTTCCGGGACAATGTAGTTGACCACATCCTCAAAACTGCCGGGCGTCACCGAATAGGCAATGTTGAAGCCATCCACATCGGTGTCCGCCACCCATTCTTGCAAAATATCGGCCACCTGATCAGGCGCGCCGACAAACACCGGACCCAGCCCGCCAATGCCGCCGAATTTTGCAAGCTCTTCAATGGTCCAGGATTTATCGCCTCCGGCGATATGCTCCACAAACGAATGGATGGCGTTGGTCTCCACCTTCTGGATCACATCGGTTGGGGCATATTGGCCAAAATCAATGCCGCTCCAGCCGGACATGAACACCAGCGCACCATCGTAAGAGACATATTGCCGGTAATCTTCGAACTTGGCCTTGGCCTTTGCCTCGGTCTCATCGGTAATGATTGTGATCAGCGTGTAGATTTTGAGGGCATTCGGATCACGCCCTGCGGCAGCGGCCTGCTGGCGAATCTCGGCCACATAGGCTTTCAGCACCGATTTGGTGGGCGCGGCTACAAACACGCATTCAGCATGTTCAGCGGCAAATTTCTTGCCTGGACCAGAAGCCCCCGCCTGATACAGCACCGGAGTGCGTTGCGGCGAAGGCTCCGTCAAACCATAGCCAGGAACATCAAAATGCTTGCCCTTATGGCCAATTTCATGAACCTTGGCCGGATCGGTAAAAACCCGCCCCTTTGGATCGCGGATGACTGCATCCTCTTCCCAACTACCTTCCAGCAGTTTGTAGATCACCTCAAGATATTCATTGGCAATCTCATAGCGGTTATCATGGCGCTTCAAGCCGGATTGGCCGACATTCTTGGCACCGCTCTCCAGATAGGAGGTCACAATGTTCCACCCTACCCGGCCCTTCGTATGGTGGTCCGCTGTCGCAAGCCGTCGTGCGAACGTATAAGGGTGCTCAAACGAGGTTGACGCCGTGATACCAATGCCCAGATGTTCTGTCGCCAAGGCAATGGGAGCCGCCAGTTGCAACGGATCGTTGACTGGAATTTGCGCGGCCTGCTGGATGGCGTGGAAATTGGAGCCTTTATAGACATCGTAATAGCCGATCACGTCAGCAATGAAGATGCCGTCAAAAATCCCGCGCTCCAAGGTACGCGCCAGATTCTGCCAGTAATCCAGATCCTTGTAGGTATAGGATCGGTCATCCGGATGCGCCCACAATCCAGGCGATTGGTGTCCGACGCAATTCATATCGAAGGCGTTGAAGTGAATTGTCCTGGTCATCGGCGCCGTCCTTTGCTGCAAACATGCCGAGGCAGCATCGCAGACATTGACGGTTATTGAAGTTAATCTATGTTTTTTATGCACTAAATGAAGGTATGTTTTTCTGTCTGGCTGGACCATCGAGAAAAACGCACTGCCAATGCGGAGGACTCGTCATGAGGGCACTGTAAACTTATCGCCTTGAACGCAACATCTTGGCGTGATGAATTAGTTCATGCGGCGTGAAGGCGCGCGATTTGGTGCCATGCTTGCATGGTTTCGGTTCGCAGTTCGCGATGGTGGGCGGATGGGATATCGTGGCGGGGAACGTTAAAGAGGTTGGCGATGGGATCATGGATGGAAACGAAACGCTGAAGATGTCGTGCTGACTTGAAGCGCTTCATGATCCTCTCCCGTCGTCGGACGGGCTGATGCGAGTTTTCTGCCCGATTGTTCAATCCTTTGTGAGAACGATGCTCAACGCCGTGCATGACCTCCCGCTTTGCTGCACCATAGGATCGTAGTTTGTCGGTAATCATCACACGCGGCGAGTGGCCTTGGGCTTTCAGGAGCTTGCGCATCATACGTTTGGCCGCCTTGGCATTGCGGCGGCTTTGCACCAACACGTCGAGAACAAAGCCGTCCTGATCAACGGCGCGCCAAAGCCAGTGTTTCTTGCCACCGATCGTGATGACAACCTCATCAAGATGCCATTTATCATCGAGCCTGCCGGCAGATCGCTTCCGGATATCGTTGGCAAAGTGTCAGCCGAATTTCTCAGCCCAGAGCCGCACGGTTTGATGAGAGACGATGACGCCACGCGCTGCCAGCAGATCCTCGACCATCCGCAGGCTAAGCGGAAACCGGAAATAGAGCCAAACAGCATGGGCAATCACATCGGCTGGAAATCGGTGGCGACGATAAAGTGGATCACGGCTACATCTGGTCATGCAGCCAGATCCCATATTTTGATCGATGTCCGGTTAACGTTATGATGCCGTCGCTATTCTTAACCGAATGCTCGCCTGCGGACGCCCGAAATCCGCTCAACGCCAAGCCTCGACGGGAGCAACCAAATAAGCGTCCCATCAAAGACTGAATGATCACCTGTCGCTGAACGATGCACCAACGCCTATCAGCTAACTTGCTATACAAATGGGGCCGCCAGATCAGCGGGCCTTTTCTATTTCATCGGCGGGTAGAATGTCGAAGGTTCGATGGAGTGCGGGTTGATATTGCTTGGCAACCGCATCAACACCAGCCGTGATTGAGATACGCCATGACGGACCTCGATCCCAAGCCTCGCGAAGAGCTTCAGCCAGGCTTGTCCCTTCGCCCGTTTCCTGCAATGCCTCGAACAGCATTCCAGCTTGCCGCAAATCCTTATCCTTCTTTGCCTTGCCCCCGGCATCATTCTGGCGACGACCGGCGACGATCAGTTTGTGGACGGCATACCGGCATGGATCGGGCACCACGACCGAGACACCGGCACCATGCAGCAAAATCGTTCGCACCGGGTCACGGATCAGGAAATCCATGAACCGCAGCGGTTCGGCCGCAGCCCCACCAAGTGCTGGCATCTGAGCCGGTTGGTCCGAATATTCTTCAGCTCCCCGATTTGTCGTTAGGAACTCGACCCGATAACCAGACGAATTTCGGAATGCATTAGAGTGAGGGGAACCGGAAATATGGGGTAGTGCTCGGAAGGACGGATCGACGCCCTGAAGGAGATCAAGGATTGGCGGAATCGAATCTTCGACCTCGCTGGAGATCGCATAATCTTGAGCGAGGTCCGCATCACCTGTGAGGATCGCTGCCATTGGCAATCTGATACCGAGATGGGCGGCGTAGCACTGGAATGCGACCGTGCCGACAAGGACACCTCGAAGCCGGAAAAGACCTGCCGCAGCAAGGGTTTCAACGACCGCACCAGTGAAGCGATCAGGAGCAACCAAACCAGCCTCACGAGTGAGAGCCGCCACTATCTTTCGGCGGTTCTGGTAATTGTCCTTTTCGCCTCGGAAGGTCTCGACCCGAGCCGTGATTTCCTCATCATCGACGGGCCCGACATATCGGCGTTTCTGACCGCCTTCTCCGTTCGGCTGATCGAAATACCAGTATGCGCGATTATCCACCGTCATCTTGACGAAACGTCCCGTTGGCGGAAAGTCGGCCGACCATTGCGCATCGAAAGACCGTTGCTGCAACTCCGCAACCATCGTCCGGAACATGAGATCGATTTGTTTCATCTGAAGGCGTCCTATAACATTTCCTCAAATCTAGTATAGCTTGTTGATTTTGGCAAATCTGATTAAATGTGGCGTTGGTGCATCGTTCAGCGACAGGTGATCATTCAGTCTTTGATGGGACGCTTATTTGGTTGCTCCCGTCGAGGCTTGGCGTTGAGCGGATTTCGGGCGTCCGCAGGCGAGCATTCGGTTAAGAATAGCGACACCGATCGCAGCGGCACTGTAAACTTATCGCCTTGAACGCAACATCTTGGCGTGATGAATTAGTTCATGCGGCGTGAAGGCGCGCGATTTGGTGCCATGCTTGCATGGCAGCTGTTCGCAGTTCGCGATGGTGGACGGATGGAATATCGTGGCGGGGAATGTGAAAAAGGTTGGTGATCGGGTCATGGATGGAAACGAAACGCTGAAGATGTCGTGTTGACTTGAAGCGCTTCATGATCCTCTCCCGTCGTCGGACGGGCTGATGCGAGTTTTCTGCCCGATTGTTCAATCCTTTGTGAGAACGATGCTCAAAGCCGTGCATGACCTCCCGCTTTGCTGCACCATAGGATCGTAGTTTGTCGGTAATCATCACACGCGGCGCACGGCCTTGGGCTTTCAGGAGCTTGCGCATCAAACGTTTTGCCGCCTTGGCATTGCGGCGGTTTTGCACCAGCACGTCGAGAACAAAGCCATCCTGATCAACGGCGCGCCAAAGCCAGTGTTTCCTTCCACCGATGGTGATGACAACCTCATCGAGATGCCATTTGTCACCGAGCCTGCCGGCTGAGCGCTTGCGGATATCATTGGCAAAATGTCTACCGAATTTCTCAGCCCAGAGCCGCACGGTTTGATGAGAGACGATGATGCCACGCGCTGCCAGCAGATCCTCGACCATCCGCAGGCTAAGCGGAAACCGGAAATACAGCCAAACTGCATGGGCAATCACCCCGCCGGGAAATCGGTGGCGACGATAAAGGGGATCACGGCTGGATCTGGTCATGCAGCCAGATCCCACATTTTGATCGATGTCCGGTTAACGTTACGATGCCTAACGGAGGCGTGGGGTCTCCTGACCGAAATAGATGCGTGCGTTGATGTCGAACGGCTTGTCGGTAGTGATCTCGCAAGCTGCTATTCCAACAAACCCCGGTTTGATGCGAAGATGTGGAGCCGATCGCAAAGCCGCCGGAAAAGCCATCGAATTTCATAAATACCCATCCATAAACCTATAGCCTATAAACTCCCATTCGCCTAAGTTAATATGAAGTAGGGGAGTGAACATGCTAATTGGCTACATGCGCGTTTCGACCAGTGAGCAAAATCTCGATCTTCAGCGCGACGGGCTGGAGCGTGCCGGGTGCGAGAAGATCTACGAGGATGTCTGCTCGGGGCGCTCCACCGAAAGACCTGGCCTTGCGAAGGCGCTTGAGATCAGCCGGGCGGGCGACGCGCTTGTGGTATGGAAGCTCGATCGCATCGGCCGCTCGCTTCCTCACGTGGTCGGTCTGGTGAGTGATCTACAAAAGCGCGGGATCGGGCTCAAGGTGCTAACCGGCGACGTGGACACGACCACCACGACCGGTAGGCTCGTCTTCGGTATCTTTGCGATGCTAGCGGAGTTCGAACGTGATCTCATATACGAACGCACCATGGCGGGACTGGCGGCGGCCCGTGCACGTGGGCGAGCCGGTGGACGCCCGCGTGTGATGACCCTGCAAAAACTCAAAGTGGCAATGGCGATGATGGCCGACCAGGACAATGCTGCGCGCGATGTCGCCGCACAGCTCGGCATGTCGTTGTCGACGCTCTATGCCTATGTCGATGCGAAAGGAAAGCCGCGCGAACGGGCCAACGAACTCCTCACCAAGCGCCGTGCGAAGCGCGAAACTGCCGCACAGGTTTAAAGACCATGCCGGTTGGTTTCCTGACCGAAAGCCAGGCCAGGGAGTATGGCCGCTTCACTGGAGAGCCGACGCCGGATCAACTGGCCCGCTATTTTCATCTCGACGACGTTGATTGCGCGTTCGTCGCCACGCACCGCGGCGACCACAATCGCCTGGGTGTTGCCGTTCAGCTCGGATCGCTACGCATGCTCGGGATTTTTCTCGAAAATCCGAGAGAGGTGCCGGACCCCGCCCTGCGCTTCACCGCCCACCAGCTTTCGCTCCCCGGCCATGAGGAACTGATCGCCGAATATGCACGAAGCGAGGGGCGCTGGCGACATGCAATCCGAATTCGCCAGCGCTATGGCTACCGAACCGACGCCGATCGCGGCGTCGGCTTCCGGCGCAACCGCTTCCTATATGCCCTGTGTTGGACAGGATCGGACCGACCTTCGGCTATATTTGACCGGGCGGTCGCCTGGCTGCTTGACGCCAAGGTTCTGCTTCCAGGCCTATCCGTTCTCGAACGCGCCGTGGCAAGGGTGCGGACGCGTGCGAACGCCCGTCTGCATCGCTTGCTGATCGAGGCATTGACGCCCGATCAGCGCGCGCGCCTCGACAATCTTGTGGAAGTTCCGGAGAGCCTGAGGCAGAGCCCGCTCGATCGACTGCGGGACGGGCCGTATATACAGAGCGGCCGGGAAATCAGCCGCGCGCTTGCACGTCTGGCAGAAATTCGTGCCATCACCAACGAGCTTCCCTCGACCGATCGGCTGCCGCCGGGCAAAGTTTCGTCTTTGGCGCGTTTCGCGGTCGCAGCAAAGGCACAAGCGGTTGCGCGTCTGCCACCCGATCGGCGCGCCGCCACGCTGTTAGCCTTCATCCAGACCCTGGAGGCATCAGCCGGAGATGATGTGATTGATCTGTTCGATGCAGTCACGACATCGATGTTCGCGCAAGCGGCGACGGCCTCGAAGGAGGCCAGGCTACGCTCTCTGCGGGACCTTGACGCCGCGGCACTGAAGCTCCGCGGCGGCCGAGCGCGTCGGGACGCTTGCCGAGCCCCATGACGACACCTATTTCACCGAACTCAGAAAGCATCCTCGCAAAATCGCCTATACGCCGGCGCTGCTTGCCGGTCTTGATCTCGGCGCAGCGCCAGCGGGTCGGTCATTGCTTGAAGCTGTCGAATATCTCCGCGTCGTGCATTCCGGCCGCAAGCGCTCAGGTCCGGTGCCAATCTCCTTTGCGCCGAAAGCATGGCAGGATCAGTTGAAGAACCCGGACGGTTCTCTGGACATGACCGGATACCGGCTCTGCGTTCTCGACGGGCTTCGCCGCGCAATCCGCCGACGCGACGTTTTCGGTCGCTTCGCTATGCCGACCCGAGAAAGGGTCTGCTATCGGGAGCGGTGTGGGAGGCCGCCCGACCTGCGATCTGCCGCACCGTTGGTGTATCGGCCTCGGCCGACGAGGAACTCGGCAAATTGGCGCGCAGGCTCGATCTCGCATACCGAGAAACAGCCGGGAGGGTGCCGGAGAACACGGCGGTGACGATCGTCAGCACCGCAGCCGGTCCCGACCTATCCGTAGAGCGCCTGGAAAAGATCGACGAGCCCGCGAGCCTGATCGCGCTCCGCATGGCAGTCGATGCCCGACTGCCCAGGCTCGATCTGCCTGAGCTGATCCTGGAAATGCACGCGCGGACGGGGTTTGCCGACCTCTTCACACATGCCAGTGAAGGCAGCGCCAGAGCCGAGGACATCGCGACAAGCGTTTGCGCCGTGCTTGTGGCGGAGGCGACCAACACCGGATTCGAACCATTGGTCCGTCTCGATGCGCCGGCGCTCAGACGGTCGCGGCTGAGCTGGGTCAAGCAGAATTTTCTGCGCGCCGAGACGCTGACAATCGCCAACGCCGCGCTCGTCGCGGCTCAGAACGCGGTACCGCTGGCAAGGCATTGGGGTGGTGGCGAAGTTGCTTCCGCCGACGGATTGCGTTTCGTCGTACCGGTCCGCACCATCCATTCCGGGCCAAATCCACGGTACTTCGGGCAGGAGAGCGGCATCACATGGTACAATCTTGCCTCCTACCAGTTCACCGGTCTCAATGCTGTGACCGTCCCCGGCACATTGCGCGACAGCCTCAATCTCCTCGCCGTCGTTCTCGAACAGGAGACCGAACTTCAGCCGACGGAGATCATGACCGACACTGCCGGGTATACAGACACGATTTTTGGAATATTCCACCTGCCGGGTTACCAGTTCAGCCCGCGCATCGCCGATGTCGGCGGCGCGAGGTTCTGGCGCGTCGATGGGAAAGTCCACTATGGCATACTCGACGAACTCGCCTCGAACAAAATCAATATGAAGCTGATTTTGGAGCACTGGGATGATCTGTTGCGCCTCGCCGGGTCGCTCTCTTGTCTGGCATCCCTAATCCAGTCCCGACCTTGGACGGTCAACCCGCAAGGGGTTCGCGAGCAAGCTGCGACCTCTCCGGCTACGCCGCCGAGATGACCGCGGCCAGGTCCGGATCAAACGGGCGCCATCGAGCGGGGATTGGCCCCGCCACCGGATGGAGCCTCACATGTCGGATCTCAGCCTCGCACAAAACCACGCACTCGATCTGGCTCTGTTGCAAAAATTCCGATGATGCTCAAAAAAGACTCTGGCAATTTTTAGCGAGATTTTTGATGGGCGATTTTAAGTGGCGTCATTTCCGGGGTGAAATCATTCTTTGGGCAGTTCGCTGGTATTGCCGCTATGGGGTGAGCTACCGTGATCTTGAACAGATGATGGCTGAAAGGGGCGTGCTGGTCGACCATTCCACGATCTATCGCTGTGTTCAGAAATTTGCGACCGAGATTGAAAAGCGGCTGCGCTGGCATTGGCGTCGCCCGCAATCGACGAGTTGGCGGGTCGATGAAACCTATGTGAAGGTTCGCGGCAAGTGGACCTATCTTTACCGGGCCGTCGATAAATTCGGCAGCACGATTGACTTCTATCTGTCGCCGACCCGCGCTTCCAAAGCGGCCAAGAGATTCCTGGGCAAGGCGCTGAACGGCCTGAAAGATTGGGAAAAGCCAACGGTCATCAACACCGACAAGGCACCAACCTATGGGATCGCGATCGCAGAACTGAAGGCCAATGGCAAATGGCAAATGGCAAATGGCAAATGACAAATGACAAATGACAAATGACAAATGCCCAAAAGAGTTGGTCCATCGGCAGTCAAGTATCTGAACAATGTTGTCGAGGCCGATCATGGTAAGCGGAAACAACTGATCAGACCCGTGAGAGGATTCAAGACGCTGAAAACGGCCGATGCTACGATCAAGGGATTCGAGGTGATGCGGGCTTTACGCAAGGGGCAGGCTGCGATTTTCAACCTGACCGGCGATATCCGTGGTGAAGCTCGCATCGTTGAACGGGCTTTTGGCGTCGGACCGGGCGCTCTCACGGAAGCCGTGGCACTGCTCGCCCAGAATCTCGAAGGTCAGTCCGCTTGACAAAGTACATTAGGGAATTTCGTTGCTATTTGAAATCTTTGCAACAGAGCCGGAAATATCAACACCCCATTTTTGATTGGGAGCGGTTGCTGCGAAGTCCTGATTGATGATGTTAGGCGCAACCGGGAAGGCATGCTGGCTATCCGTGGTGCGTTTAAACCTCCGCCTCTGCCGGCCATGCAGGCCATTCTCGCGTATCAGCCGGGCGGTTCGCCTCTGGCCGATGGCAAAGCAGCTGTCCTGTAATTCCCGCGTCATGCGTGGGCTGCCATAGGTCTCGTGAGACAGGGCGTAGGCCGAGCGCACATGCGCCAGCATCACCATGTCCTCGGGCTGCGATGGCTTGCAGGCCGGTCTTTCCAGGCAAAGTAGCCGCTCTGGCTGACGCCCAGAACCTTGCAGAGACGGTATGCGGGGAATTCTTCTTTCGCCTGATCGGTGAACCGAAACTTCATCGGCTTCCTTCCTTGGCGAAAAAAGTTGCGGCACGCTTCAGTATCTCGCGCTCCTGCCGCAGGATTTCGTTCTCCCGGCGTAAACGCTTCAGTTCGGCCACCATGTCTTCCGTGGTCTTGGACCCTGTCGGCGCATCCATTGTCTGATCACGGCGACGACCGATCCAGCGCACCAGCGTTGATAGGCCGACGCCCAGGTCCTGGGTGATCTCGCGCTGAGACCGCCCGCTCGCCTGTGCCAGGCGCACAGCTTACGTCTCAAATTCCTTCGTAAAAATCCTCTGCTTCGGCATTCCGGTTCCCTTGCAACTCAAGAAAACCTCTACACTTTTCCGATGCAAGTCCAACACAGCCCGTTTCAACGGCGTCGGATTCACACCCTAATCATATTGGTATCCGTAGAATTGGTTTTTATAACAACCTTACCAGGGAAATCTTTATTTCCCTTCGCAACATCCATAATAAGCTGAGAAAATTTTTCGAATACTATCTCTTTCGAGATCAACTTTTCCAGAGGAAATTGAGTAGAGTATTCTGAGCGCAACCTAAAGCTTTCCTCATAGTCTTCTTTGTAGCACCCGTAGGCGCCAGCTATCTTAATTTCTTTTCCCATGTACTCCGTCTCACTAACTCCTTCTTGCCGTCGAATAGTGTCAATATCGACTTGGGTTGAGGGGAAACGGTCCCCCTTGCGCGTGCCACCATAGATATGCAGAATTCCTTGATGAGATGCGATATTCGCGGCGGCGAGTAAAATCTCTGCCGTCACAATGGTCGGAACAACAATGACGACATCAAATGTATCGCGGTGATTATCAATTTCTGTGAGGGGAAGAACTTCTTCCTTGGTTAAAAGCGCTTGGTCTTGCGCGAAGGTGCGCCGCATTTCACCACGATTGAACACAACAACCGAAGCGCCAAGATGCTTCGCGTACATCGCAAACATGATGCCTGAACAGCCAGCACCTATTATTCCGACCTTCTTTCCGTGGAACGACACAAGCTCTGTCAGTTCCAGTAGTTTCTTGGTCGCGTGCACAATACAGGCGAACGGTTCAGGCATCCAAACGTTTTGGAGAATATCAGGCTCAGGGACGCGCACGACGGCTTGGTCTAGTTGATCCGTTGTGCCTTGAATGAACACATATTCGGCAAACCCAGTAGTGCGAATGGGTGTGATATTCGGGTTGAATGTCACTAAATCACCTTTTTGAAATCCACTCTGAGTTCCCGCAAAAGACACAGAACCGACAAGCTCATGTCCGAACAATGGACCGCGATCAGTTGGAATATCGCGGGAGCCACCGATTTCTTTAACGTCAGCGCGACAAATGCCTATGTAATCAGGCCGTATTACAACGACGTCTTCAAGGAGCCTTTCCCTAGGAAAGGTTTTCTCGATGATGGTAACTGCTCCACTGACAAGCTCAGCAGTTGTGTAAGTGGATGGAAATTCCGTCATTTAAACTCCAAATAATCAAATCTGCTGCTAATTTGGTTTGGAAGGCGCGCGCCAGCGCGCCAAGCCGCTGAGCGTGGAGGTATTGTTACTCTGTCACGTCGTTGTGGTGATTGGTTTGTTGCGACGTTCCAAGTACCAAGACAAAAGTATGATAGCTAAACTTGTCGCAGCCAATGCAGATGCTGCCAGGAGGACTGCGCGTACACCGAACCCATGCCCAATGACCGCCCCACCCAACCAGGCACCCAGGCCATTACCCAGATTGAAGGCCGATACATTAACCGAAAGGGCCAATGTAGGCGCAGCCAAGGCGACAGATTGAATGCGGGCCTGGAGCGATGGAATAATAGAAAACCCAATAGCGCCGAAAAAGAATAGTGTGATGGCCGACAGAAGAGGCGTGACGCTGCTCAGCCAAAATACGGCCAGCACCAGGGTCAAGCTGGTCAAAACCACGGTGATGCCGCGCATAACGTTGCCGTCTGCAAGCCGACCGCCAGCAAAATTACCAATTACCGCACCAAGACCAAATACGACAAGCAACGCCGCTATGGCATTTGGGTTAAAATTGCTCACGTCGGTCAGGAGCGGTACAATATACGTTGATGCAGTGAAGACTGCGCCCTGAGCAAGTACAGTGGCCACCACTGCGAACTGGACATTTGAGTGGCCTAATACACTAAGTTCTTGGCGCAATGACCCTTTTTTTGCTTGTTTAGAGCGAGGTAAACTTGCGGGCATGAACATTGCTATCAGAGCAACAGTAACCACAGCGACCAAAATGATAGCGACAAATGTTGCACGCCAACCCAGATTTTGGCCGATAAATGCTCCCAATGGTGCGCCAGCGGCGTTTGCCATGTTGAAACCCAGAGCGATCTTTGCCATGGCGGACCCCTGCTTATCTGCGGGCGACAAACTTGCCGCGAGGTTAAACGCGACTGCGACGAATGTGCCGTGACTGAGGGAGGTGAATACGCGGGCCAACATCAACATACGATAATCAGGGGCAAATACGGAAGCAATGTTGCCGAGGACGAACAGTATCATCAATCCAAGCACGAGCATTTTGCGCGGCACGTTGGTGGTGAACAAGGTCACAAACGGGCCAACGATTGTGACTCCCAGTGCGTAGCCAGTGACGAGTAGACCGGCTTCAGGCACGGAGACAGAGAGATCGCTAGCCACGATCGGCAAAAGCCCGGAAACGACAATCTCTGCGGTACCAACGCAAAACACACCAAGCATTAATGCAAAGAGAATTATGGGCATAGGTATCCTCTAAATTCGAAAGAAACTGAAGGGTTTGAAATTCAAGCTGCAACCCTGGGAAAATGGTTCCGCGGATTGCCACCTTAATAAAATGAGCGTCAAAATTCGGAAATTACGACTGGCGACAGTGATAAGTAATAAAGCGGAATCGACATGTGATTTCCTGGTTTTACTTTGTTTAAGTGTTGAATCTGTTGGTTATTTTATTGAACAGATGCTTCAATTTTGTTCTGTGAAGCGGCCATGGAATTGTTCGATTGGGCGGCGAGTTGGTCCCGTAGCCAGCCTATATCCGCCGTGATGCGGTTCAATTCGCCATTGCGATAGTCGTTTTCCAGTATCATTGCATTAATGGGGACGCTTGATTGACGAAGTTCGGCGAGCGTGTTCAAGACGGCAGGGGCCGGTGCGCGTAGTGGCTGCTGATCGTTGGTATTTTTGATATGAACCTGTCTGGCCAAGGCTGCGCCGGCAGTGCGCAAAATGGCCACTGGATCCGCGCCTAGGTTCGAAATATTTCCGGTATCGAGTACAACTCGAAAATTTGACGAGTCCACCAATGCCATCAAAGTGCGTAGTTGTTTTGGCGCCAACACATTTTCGGTCGCTAAGAGTATTTTCCGTTGGCTTGCTTCGTCACATGCCCATCGCAAGATCTCCGCCGTCCTTGTCAACGTCGGTGGATCGGTGATGGCGCTGCGCCGGAAACTTGGAAGAAAAACAAGATCAACGCCGAGTTCAGCCGCCACATTCAATGCGCGGATAATCACGTTTCGGACATCGTTGGCTAAACTGGTGCCCTCCTTTGCCGTCAACCCGAGATCATTGAGTACGTTGGCAGAGATAGCCAATGGCACCAGCCCCGAACCAGCCAGTGTCAATTGGAGTTCATGCAGCCGCTTTGGCTCGTCCAACCACGGTGCGCGACGAGGACCGCCTAGGTCGAGTTGAATGCCATCCACGCCAAGCTGCGCAGCAAGCATCACAGCAAGTGGGCCGCTTACGGGTAATCGCCAATCAACCAGGCCAACGCGAACGGCACTCACATGCGGCTCCGATCAGTTTGCGATGTGGGGACGCCTTTTCTCACAGAATGCCAGCTACCATCACCCTCTACGATGAGACTATCACCATGATAATGCTCGCCCACAGTCTCGGCCAATTCAACGGCGATTGACCTGAAGCAATCGGGGCGCATGTATTCGGAGTAGTCGAAGTCGGCGGGACGGCGACGGCGAATACCTGGCGAGTCAACCATGCCTGCTGGCAACACGGATACGATACGGACTTCGTCCGGATTTTCCTCCTGATAAACCGACTCAAGTAACGATGCGCATCCCGTCTTCGTCGCTGCATAGCCAGCACGCCCTGGGCCACCGTTGAAAACGACCTCTGAAGAGACATTTAAAAATAAACCCGGCCCAGACTTACGCAGTGCGGGTAACGTCGTTGCCAACGTTAGCCACATTCCGTTGAGGTTTACCTCAAGCTGTTGACGCCATTGGGATAATGGCGTCTCGGAAAATCGCGTGCGTCGATCACCATAATGCACTGCAGCAAAACTAACCGCATGCAACGGCTCTCTACTTGCCTCCTCCAGCACTGAAATGGCTGATACTTGGTCTGCTAAGTCGATAGCTGACCAACGTAACTTGCCCTGCTCTCTCGGTCGCGATCGGCTAAGCACAAGGACATCCATGCCAGCTTCGGACCAAGCATCAGCGATAGCTCTGCCAATACCGGTAGAGCCACCGACAACAAGGCCTCGACGACCTGTTAGCGAAGTCATAGGTCACCTCTTAGTCTGCGTTGTTTCGGTTCGATTTGCACCGCCAATTTGATAAGTCGGCGACCATTTACGATGCGGTCTCGGGACGTCGCCAGCTGTTGCATGATAGTCGCGGCCTCGTCCAACGTGGCGACATGTGTAATGAGTTCTTGATAGCGTGATGGGAACTCAGCCAATTCGGCAACGGCACCTTTGAGATGCCGGTTGGCGACGCCTCTGTGACCCATGAGGGATACTGTCTTGCCGGTAATTGTTGACAGGCTGAACCTTAGGGGTGGGTTTGGCGCACCTGCACAATTCGCAGCACGGATCACATTAAGGTCTACCTCCGGCAATAACGGGCTCGCCGCGTTTGGTGGCAAGCCTCCGAGTAAGTTAATTGCAAGCTCGCCACGTATATTTTGAAGTGCCGTATCAAGGCATAACAAGGTTGCATCTCTTGGTGTCGCGAGGAGGACCGCCACTCGCGCATTCGAAGGGAGGTTCGCCAGATATTGTGCTCCCGCTTTGTCGTGTAATATGCGATGAACAGTGGAAACGGCATGGTTGGCGCTCCATTCGATCCCCCTCGCCGTGTGGTGCACTTGCACGATACGCGCGTCCGCGCCCAGTATGTCGGTAGCGGCACGTGCTGCAATTTGCCCAATCACACCGTCGCCGAAAATAACGATTGTATCCGGCTTGTGCTCTGCGAGAAGGTGCAGCGCATAATGAACAACTGCCAATGGCTCAATTAATGTCGCAATTTCAGCGTTCATGGCTTCGCTAAGAGGGAGTACCAGCCCACCCAGCACCGCAGTGCTGGGGATAAGCACCCGCTCCTGCAACAAGCCTTCGACATTGTGACCAAGAAGGAAGGATGGATCATCACGGTGAGTAGGGTTAATACAGACGAGAGTTCCCGGAGTGATCCATTCAGGTGCATCATTGCCAACTGCGACAACCCTGCACACCCCTTCGTGCCCAATAACAGGCGTGGGGTCGGAACGAAGTCCTCGCAACATCTGGATATCAGTGCCGCATAACCCCACGTGGAGTGGAGCCACCAGCAGTTCGTGGTCGTTTGGGGTAGATGTTTGGCGATCCAATACAGAGGTTGTGCCATTTGCCCTGACCACTGCGCGATGAGAAGCTGTCATTGCGCGCCCGCCATCTGCGCGGCAATTCCTGCACCAAAAAGACAATCCGCATCCCAGACGACAATCCGGTCCGCGACCCAATTCGGATTATACTTGCTGGTCAGATAGAGACCTTGATTGCTAAGATGTTGTAAAATTGCATTTCTGTAGTGGTCGCCGAGCGCCACTGCGACACCACCAGTCAACACAATCCGGTCCAGATCTGGGTCTAGACAAAGCGCGGTTCGCAGGACATCTGCGACGGGCGCGGTCACCACGGCAAGCAAATTCGTAGCCAAGCTGTCTCCAGCGATGACGGAAGCCTTGAATGCATGCTCCCAGGATGCGCCATCCTGTATATGGAGGGCAAGCAACGACCTATCCCAATCCTGTGGGTATTGTTCCCGCAGGATATTTGCCACCCGTTCGATGCCAGGGCCTGACGAATAGGCCGCGAGGTGGCCCTGTTTGCCACAATCGCAGTTCAGGACAAATGGCTGAGCGAAGAGATTTGCAGACGCTGGTAAGTGACCGATCTCTCCCTGTAATCCATTGGCATCAAGGGGAATCCGCATTGTGGAACGATCAATCGTGCGGGCCGCAATCCCGGTGCTTATCGTTGCCAACATGACCTTTCGATCTTGCCGGCAAAGGGGCAATGACGCAACATGCAGCAACGCTGCGGTCACATCGTTTACCACATGCCATTGAACATCTGGTCTTCTATCAGACAAGGCAGCGGATAAATGGAGAGGCGCGTCATAGTCACCCCATAATGGCGCAGAAGCATACACCGTTCCGTTCAGTTGATTTAAGGCCGCGCCAAACGAAATCGCTACCACCGAATTCGGCTGATCTGGCGCAAGCTCACAAATCGAGTTAATCAGCCGCTCCTGAAGCTGAAGTCCTGACAACTCGGGGTGACGACGAAAATTGGGCGCGGGGGAACTGCGTCGATCATAAACACCTCCCGCCGGACTCCACTTCGCCCAACGGACGTGGGTTCCCCCCACGTCTATCACTGTGGCTGTGCGCGTCATACTGTGATCGCTTGGCTGAACATATGCTGACGCTCATCAAGAAATTCAAGCGCCGCAGCCAACTCGGCAGAGGTCAGATCGTTAACGAACGTGACCGCGCCGAGGCCATCAGTCAATGGTATTCTTTGTTGGCCATCGCGGTGCTTCACCGTATCGGACAGAGCCTTTTCAAGCAATTCATGCTTGAAAGATGGATGCCTCACGGGCAAGCCGGATTTGGCTATAAGCGCAATGGCTCTGTTGGCTTCTTCCTCGCTGAGGAGTGACCTACCTCTCGCCAACGCGATGCACAGGGCCATATCAACGGCAACTGCTTCACCGTGCAGGAGTTCCGGTGTTGCTATAAGTTCCAACGATGGGCTGAAAGTATGGCCATAATCAACACAACGCGACAATTCAGCTTCCCAAAGATTTGGCTCAAGCTCTTCTAGCATCCCGACAATTGAGCGAGATATAATTTCTTTAATTATGGCATTATCGGAGGAAAATAGCTCGGCTGTCATCTCAGATGAGAGATTGTCGAGCAATTCAAACAAAGCAAAGTCTTTGATGAGTGCCATTTTAATAATTTCAGCGACGCCATTTGAGATATGACGCTTGCTCAGGCTACGTAAAAAACTGGTATCGATAAGAGCTGAAGACGGCGCAAAATAGGTACCAAGTCGATTCTTGTGGTCTCCGTGATTAACGCCTGTCTTTATTCCTATTCCGGCGTCAATCTGCCCCATGAGCGTTGTCGGGATTCGAACATAAGGAATGCCTCGCCTATAAAGACTGGATGCGAAGCCAACAACATCCAAGAGAACACCGCCACCAATTCCGATGACTACCTCACCACGCCGCAACAGTCCGGCCTCGGCCATCGCCTCAGCAACGGTAATTGCGGCATCCATATTCTTGTTAATTTCATCGCCGATAATGATCTTCCAGCGAATATCAAAATTCCAATTGCTGAAGTAATTTTTAAATTCTTCCCCATATAAATTATAAACTAATTCGTCAATTACGACCAATCGTTTTGTCTTTTCTCCAGATTTTACGTACTTATGGCACGCATGGGCCAGAGATGGATTGTTTGGATTTAGAATTTCGTTCACAATGGAGACACTATATTTGACATCTTGGGTCGCATGCATACGCCAAGTAATATCGCTATGCTTTGCTAGGGGTAAATTGAGATCCTTGGAAATTGCGCTAGACGTTTGGATGTTCATTTGCACCTCTTAAAGATCAATCCTGAAATTCTTTAATTTAATTGTATGTTAGCGTACAGGAATATGCATGCCGCGCATTGCATTGAAATTGAGAGCCTGAAACCAAGATACACTCTTTTAGATGGCATCTTGTTTGGCGCGGGTCACTTTTACAACTTATTGCCGTGCAGCATAACCATCTTGAAGCTCCGGACTCTGATGCCTAATATGGTTGTAATGCGCAGGATTGGAGTAACGTATGATAGAGTCTCTCTCGGCAATTTCGGTGTTCGTGAAAGTCGCTCAAATGGGGAGTTTTGTCTCGGCAGGTCGCGCATTGGGGTTAAGTGCGTCCGCAGTCGGGAAGCGTGTAACAAGCCTTGAAAGCTCAGTTGGGACGCAATTGCTGCAACGCAACACCAGGCGGATTTCGTTAACGTATGACGGGGAGCGTTTTCTCGGTCACGCATTGCGGATCGTTGAGGAGATTGAAGAGATGCAGAATGCAATGCACTCTGCCAATCAGGAGCCGAATGGAAAAATTAGAATTAGCATAGCTCCGGTGCCAAATTTATTTATTGATAAACTTTATGGTTTCTTAGAAAAATACAAAAATATCGACATCGAATTTGATTTTTCCGATAGATTTGTTGATCTCGTTGGCGAAAATTTTGATGCAGCTCTCCGTATAGGTCACAAACAAGATGGAAATGTTCGCTGCCATCAAATAGGAGATATGGTCAATGTTATTGTAGCAAGTCCAATTTATTTAAGTAATTTTGGTAATATTGTAAATGAAGATGATTTATTATCACACAAACTGATACACTATCGCTCAAAAAACTCAGGCTTAATTCAACCTTGGCCGCTTGCAAGCAAGCGCTCACTTGATCTTCCTCATTCAATTATATGCAATGACATTGATACTCGTATAAAACTTGCGGTTAAAGGTGCTGGAATAGCCTATTTACCGGCTGTTTCCATCAATATGCATCTGGAAACGGGCGAACTTTGTACGATCCTTGACGATCAAATTACAGATACCAGGGTGCCAATACATGCGGTTTGGCCTTATGCTCATAGGTATTCTCTACGCCAACGATTGTTAATTGACTACTTAAAAAATATACAGATCTAATGACCCTTGACATTCATCTGATTGCGAGACGCATCGGTGCAGCGCTCAGCTACAGGTCATCATTTGGTCTTTGATAGGCCGTTTATTTGGTCGCTGCCGTCGAGGCTTTGCATTGAGCGGATTTCGGGTTCCCACAAGCAAGCGTTCTTTTAAGGGCTCTGTTGCAAAGATTTCAAATAGCAATGAAATTCCCCAACCTACTTCGTCAAGCGGTCTGACTTTTGAGATTCTGGGCGAGCAGCGCCACGGGGCTTGTCGCACACCTCCACAGAGGTCGGGGCTATCCCTTGAACGATGCCACTTTCATGTTTTGTTAACCTTTGTAAGTCCAAAGAGACGCGCAACCAGATCATTCTGATCGTTAACTGTCCAGCCGCTGGAAAAGCCGAAGCCTTTCCTCAACCACAGCATTGCCTCGAAACCGGCAATCCTTCGCCGCGCCGTGTTGAAAGATTGGAAGCCGTCGATCTTCGGCATGTTCTTCTTCACACGGAAATGGTCGCTCTCAATGCCTTGTTGAAGATGCTTGGTGACATAATGGACGGGATCGGGATTTAGAAGCCCGTCTTCAACCGACGCTTTGATCGCCGAGGGGAAGGTATTGGCACCATCTGTGCCGATCTTATTCGGCGACAACAAGGGCTGATCTTTCAGCATCTTGCAGAAGAACCGCTTGGCGGCGTCCAGATCACGCTTTGCGGTCAGCAGGAAATCCACCGGGTTGCCATGCTTATCGATGGCTCGGTACAGATAGCGCCATTTGCCGCGGATCTTGACGTAGGTCTCGTCAATCCGAACCGATCCGCAATGCGGCCGGCGGAACTGGCGAAGACGCGTCTCGATGACAGGCGCGCAAGCCAATACCCACCGGTTGAATGGTGCGGTGATGACCTCGAAGCCGCACTCTTCGAACATTTCTTCGAGATCTCGATAGCTCAGCGGATATCTTATACGAAGAGTCATTGAAAATGACTCTTCGTATACCACTTTCGAATATCTCAAGCCCTTGATGCATTTGAGATATTCGAAATTTTTTAAGTCGAGGATGCGTGAGCATGTCAGAGACTTGGTATTAAATACCAGGTGATCGCTTGAACGATCAGCCATGCCTCGAAATGCCTGCCTTTGAAATCATCCTTCGATTGACGCTTCAGTTTTTGGGTAATCGTATTCACAATCATCGCTACGCTCCACAACATCTGGAGCGGGAATTTCTCTCCCGATGGGCAACATACCGTTAAGCGCAGAAATTTGCGACAGGCCCGGTTGAACTATTCCTCGTGGATGGCGTTGCGTCGCGACCTGGCTTTAGCCAGGGCTTGGTGACGCCTCTCCGCTTGCGCTAGCAAATGAATATTTGCTTCAGGTGGCGATCCGGCTGTTGTACCACTCACCAAACCCTCTATGTGGGCGGCTTGCGACGTGACAGTGGTATGGACAAAGAAATCGACGATCGGAATTTTCACACCGAACATACTTGAGAGCTGCCGCGCAAGTTCAGTCACCAAAATCGAGGATCCACCCGCAGCGAGAAACGGTCGATCCAGCGGCGGATCTGGAACATCAAGGATGGAAGACCAAACGGACGCGATACGATCGCGCGCACTTCCGGTGATTTCCTTTGTTGCTTTTATTGGTGTTGGAGAAAGGCTAACCGGTAGCGCCGAGTAGTCGACCTTTCCGTTGTGGGTGAGCGGCATCCGAGAAAGGTAAACGAATGTCGAGGGGACCATATATTGGGGAAGGCTGGCCAGGAGCGCCGCCCGAAATTTCTCGTCGCGTGCGCGGTCGACGTACCACTTAAACGGTGTTATATCCTTCTCGTCGGTCAGGGACTGGCGTGGGCTCTCAAATGCAGTTGAAACGCTGCCGTGAGATGTAACGGCTATATCGATCTTCGCGCCCGAAACAGGTTCGCTCCATCTGATGCAAACAGAACGGTGATTCTCATTCGCCCAGGTCCGGATCTCATGAGGGCCAAAATCGGCGGCCACATATGAAATGTCACTGGCAATCCCATCATAGATTTTGTTGTTTGAAGGTGGCAGATTTGCGCGAAGACGACGATTGGGAATGTTTTTCAGTATGAATGAGCCTGGGGCGGAAGCAAGCCATTGTGACAGCCGGATGCCGCTTGACGCAAGCTCATCAAATTTGAACACTTCTCCACTGTCGTCACGCTTGCGATCGTCGGTATCAAGATGCAAGATCACGTCGTAGCGAAAGCGAGTCATTTCGTCTTCGCCATCGCCGAGACGTAAGTCGATCTCGACTGCAGCAACACGCTTCATCTTCCGGACGATATTATCAATTTCAGCAGGGTCGAGCCATAATTCCCCCCGGCCGATTTCGTTCGCCCGGCTGGCGAAAACTTCATCCGACAGCTTAGGATGCGCAAGCCGCATTTCGGCTGCTATACTGGGCCTGAGGGAGACGGCAGGGATATCACCGATTATGATTTTCCCGCCGGTCCTGCACGCATCGACGGCTTCGCTCAGAACGAGCGACAGGTAGCTTTTGTCGGGGAAATACTGGACGACCGAATTCAGTACCACCAAATCAACAGGCTTGGACATGTTCGCACGGAGATCATGTGCCGGCACACAACTCAATGTCCATCGCTGCGATGATCCGATGCGGTCGGTTAATCGACCGTGCGCCGCCTCTATGGCAGCGCCAGACAGATCGCATCCATGATAGTTTGACACGCCAGTATTCAGTAAGTACTCGCCAAGCAATCCGACACCGCATCCTACGTCAAGCACGCTGTCCACAGATGATTGAAGAACACGGTCTGCAGTAGCGCTTGCCCAGGCTCTAACCGCCTCCTCTTCGATTGGCTTACCTGTGAAGGAGGATGTGTATCCCGTTTCCTCAGCTAAACCAGATCCCCGCTGTAGAGTGTATGAGGCGTCCCATACCGATCCCCAGTTTTCGAGGGCCTGCGTGTCTTGTATTGCCTCATTCGAGACGACGTAGGCTACGAGGCGCTTGTTGGCCCGGTTATCTTCGGCCAATTTTATCGCGGATTGAGCAACGCCGGGTAAGGCATTGAGGACGTGTTCAATTTCGCCCGGCTCGATACGGAAGCCGTTGAGCTTAACCTGTCGATCTTTCCTTCCGACATATCCCAAAGTTCCATCCGAGCGCTCCTCAACCATATCTCCAGTTCGATATTCGAGAGTGCCTCCGGTTGCTGACGCAACGAACCGGTCTGCATCGAGATCAGGACGCCGAAAATATCCGGCAGCGACTCCAGGGCCGGCAATGCGAAGTTCTCCGATTCTTCCGTCCGGCTCTGTGGTGTCGATAGCGTAACCAGTACCTTCGAGGGGACGACCAATCGACACGGACCTGGCAGGATCGGTAAAATCTTCCGGTGAAAGGCGGTGGCCAAACGACCAGATCGTCGTTTCCGTTGGTCCGTAAAGATTCCATGCGATGGCGGCATGATCGTGGAGCTTACGGGCCAGATCGAATGGAAGAGCCTCTCCTCCGCAAAGTGCACCGATCTCGCTTTCCTCAAACCATCCGGACGAGACGATCATCCGCCACATTGTCGGCGTTGCCTGTACCAGGCATCGCCCTTGCGCCGCACCAAGGCGGATAAGTTCTTCGCTGCTTTTCGATTCATGATCGTCTGCAAGCAGGATGGTTCCCCCGTGGGCTAGTGGAAGTAGCAATTCGAGAATGGATATGTCGAATCCGAACGTTGTGGCGGCCAGCATTTTGCGCCATTCGCGAAACCGGATGAGCTGTTCCACCGCACCGAGGAAGTAAGAAACGTTCCGGCGGCGGACCATCACGCCTTTGGGGCGACCAGTCGATCCGGATGTAAACATTATATAGGCCAGCGTATCGTCATCGATCTCTAATGCTGGAGGAGACGACAAGCCGTTGGTGTTGATGCCGTCGAGCGGGATGCGTGTCCGCGCCGGAAAGCTGCCAGAGTTTTTGTCATCAACGACAAGGAAGTGCAGATCCGCCATTTCAGCAACAAGCTTGTTCCTTTCGACGGGGGAGTCGATGGGCAAGGGGACAAAGGTCGCCCCGAGTTTGAGAACGGCCAGCAAGGTGGCAATGAGGTCCGGCGATCGCCGCAGATGAATCCCGACCCGGCACCCGATTGAGAGCCCTGTTGCGTGAAAGGTTGCCGAGAGTGCCGATGCGCGTTTGGCAAGGTCACGGTAACTGGAGGCTTTTCCGTGAAAAACGATCGCAGCCGCATCGGGATTTTCTAGATCGGCGTCATGAATTCTGTCGATGAAGCACAGGTCGCTCATTCGTTTTTCCCTCATGGCATCCCCGGACTATTCGCTCAGGGATTTGAAAACCCGCGTTTCGACGGATTCAGCCACCCATTTTTCCCATTGCCCCCGATAACTCTTCAGAAAATGGAGTGCAGTTTCTTCCGGACTGGCTTTCTGCTGGTGCATATAGGCAGCCAGTTCACCCATCGTTTGTGTGCCGATAAACATCGTGCGCAAGAAACTCGTGATGTCAGGGTTTTCCGTGGCCATCTTCTTAGTCACATATTTCAGGATCGGTATCGTTTCGTAGGCGCAGGCCCGTTCCGCTGGTACTCCTGGCTGAAAGGGCGTCAGGATTTTTTCGATTGAGGCCCAGCAGGCCGCGTCATAAGGCGGCTCCTCGACAAGCGTCAGGTCGATCATGCTTGGCATAGCACTGGGCGCCCAGTAATATGTGATGAAAGGACGGCCTGCCTCGTATTCCTTCAGAATGATTTCGTTCAGCTCATTCTCGTTGGTGGGCTCGATCGACTTGAGTTCCTTGTCCAGGCCGTAGGTAGCAAGCTTGATGAGGTTTATTTCACGGCATGCCCATCCCGGAATGCAATTCACGAGCATCGCCTCCTTGTTGGGATTGGCTTGTCTGAACGCTTCGGCATAGCGGGTAATATCCGAAACACCTTTGAGGTCAGGCGCGATTGCCTTGATGTCACGAGCGGGATCGCCCTTGATGACGTAGGTGGGAACGTAAAAGCCCTGGGATGCACTCTCATAGGTCTGACCGAGTTCAAGAATGGAACCGGCCGCAACCTGCGCATTTACCCACTCAGCCATAAGGTTGTTGTACATTTCGAGGTTGACGTCCATCGTCCCGTTCTGCATGGCCTCCTGCATTTTCGGGACATTGGAATCGACATCCACTGCGTCACGCTCGAACCCGTGTTTGACTATGTAAATGGCGATCGCGTTGCTGATCTGGATATTTTCCCAACCGCCATCGTAAAATGTGATGGGTTTCTCGATGGTTTGCGCACGGGCGTCTTTGAGAAACGGAACGCAACTCATACTGATCGCCAGAACGGTGGCTTGAATTCGGGTCTTCATTGTCAAACACATGGTGATCTCCGGGAATAACTTTAATGAGAAGAGATGAGCCTGAAATCCGATCTACGTATCTTGGTCAGGAACTCCGCAAGCGTGCGTGAGGCAACTTCGATAAGGAGTTCGCTTTGGGTTTCCATGAAGTAGTGGTCACCGGGGAAAAACTGGGTGACAAGTCGCATTTCGGAATGTGCCTGCCAGCCCAGAATATGTTGACCTGTCGTATATGGGTCGGCCCGTCCCCCCAGAGCGGTAATCGGGACGCCGAGCGGTCGTTTAGGTTGAAAACGATAGGTATTGTTTAGCTGATAGTCGGCTTTTATCACTGGCAACATGAGTGACAGCAGCTCGGAATCTTTGAACAATGCTCTGTTGTTCGCAAAATTCACGTCCTGAAGCATTTCGATGAAATCCTGATCCGTAGCAACACCGGCACGGGCTGCCGTGGCGCCAAATTGCGCAGCATCAACCGCCGCCTGGTCTTCATTGTAGATCTGGGGCGCTCTCGAACCCGCGACGAAGAGATGAGCAGGCAACATGCCAATTGCCTGATGCAAATGGTGCGTCAACTCGAAGGCTTGCACGCCTCCGATGCAGTGCCCGAAAAAAGCAAATGGCCTGTCGATATATTCTGCGAGTGCGGGTGCAAGACCGTTCACAAGCTGGCTCATCGTCGTGTAAGGAGTTTCATTGAGACGAGAGCCTCGTCCCGGAAGCTGAACGACCGCCACCTCGATGTCGGAGCCGAAGGCTTCATCCCATCCGTTGAAAACGGCTGGGCCGCCGCCGGCATATGCGAAGCAGACCAGTTTTAGTCGAGGATCGACACCTTTGTTCTTGACCACAAGAGGTTCACCGGCACCAGGCGCGGCGGTGACACTTGTCTTCAAAGGGGAGTCTGCCTCGACCTGATCAAAGACAATCTGTGCAATGTCGTTGATCGAGGCGCCCGCAAACAGCGGGCCGAGCGGAAGGTTGATCCCCAGGGCCTTCAATGCATTTCGCAGTTCCAGGGTAGTGAGTGAATCGAAACCCAGCCGATTGATGGGAACGTCTGCCGGGACCGTTTCCGGCGTCGATCCGATTGACTTTGCCACGATCGACGAAACGGCGGCGACGATGAACTGTTGCCTCGCCTCGACGGGAACGGCGGCGAGATCATCCTTGAATTTGCCCTCAGTCTTCGGCGTTTGCCGGATATTCGCCTTCTCGCCAAGATTCGAGAAGAGTGGCGGTGTTTCTCCCCCGAACTGAGCGAGGTAAATGGTCCAGTCGATTGGAAATGCGCCGTGCACGCCCCTGTGGCCAAGCAGCGAGTGCAGTTTCGCCAAACCGACCTCGGGAGGGAATGACCTTACGCCCATCGCCGACAATCGTGCTCTGTGTGTATCGGTCAGGTTCGAGGACATTCCTTCGCCCTCCCATGGTCCCCAGCATAGTGCGAGTGCCGGAAGCCCTTCCTGCACGCGTCTTGTGACAACCCCTTCCATCGCGGCGTTGGCCGCGACATACGCAGCTTGCCCTCTGAATCCAAGCATCGATGACAGCGAGGAAAAGCATACGAAGAAGTCGAGGTCGTGCCCGCGGGTATGTCGGTCCAGAAGCATCGCCCCCTGAACTTTGGGCCTCAACGCCCGTTCCAGAGAATCGCTGGACAGTTCAGGGAACATGCCGCTCTCGGTAACGCCGGCGGCGTGGAATATGCCTCGAAGAGGAAAACCCGAAGCGTCTATGGCCTCGACTACGCGCGCAATATCGTCATTCGATGTTACATCGGCGCTCTCGAACCGAATGTCTGGTGAGATGCGTCGCAGTAATGCGAGGTCCTGTTGTTTTGCGGCATCGCCTGTTGTTCTGCCGACGAGGACAATCTTTCCGGCTCCGAGCGTAACCAGCCATCGGGCGATCGATTTTCCGATCCCACCGAGCCCGCCGGTAATTAGGTAGGTTCCGTCACTACGAATTGCTGTGGCCGGTGTTTCCGCCACTTCGAAATCTTGCAACCGGGCCTCGAAACGGCGGTCGCCGCGGAACGCATACTGTCCGTGTTTCTCCTGCTTGAGCAGGAAGCTGATTGCATCCCTGCATCCCAAGCTATCCAGGTCGATCAGCGAGCACGAAATGCTGGGGTGCTCATTTGCGAATACAGCTCCAAGGGACCAGATGGCCGTCTGCGATGGTTCGACCTTGGCATCGCTATCCGTGACGCTCATAGCGTTTCGAGTGATCACCTGAAGGTGGAAGTCGAGTTGGCTCTCCCACCTTGAAAGGTTGCGAAGAAACTGCGCAGTCTCGTATACATCCTCCCAACCAGTTTGCCGATCTGAGGATGCTGCTGCCTCGTTTTTTTTCTCCGTGAATGACACATAGGTGATCAGGCACTGGCATGGCCGTTCTCTGCCGGGGGTGTTGCGGACGAGGCGCTGGATTTCATCCAGTTTCATGTCCTCGACATAGATGACGATTGGCCTGTGTCCGTCGCTTATCTCCTTGTCCTGTATAATTTTCTGCTCAAGGCAACTGACAAGATCGTCTGCGGCGCACCGGCGCGGACTGCATATCAACAGGATATCCGGCACGTTCCCGCTTGTCGGTATATTTCCTTTATCCTCAGTCCAGACAGTCTGGTGGAACCATGGCTCCTTGGGCGCTTCGGGAGTCGGCCAAAAACGACGACGCTGGAACGGATAGGTCGGAAGTTCGACACGAGAGAGCTTCCTGCTCTTGTACAGATGTCGCCAGGAGATTTTGGCGCCGCCCCTATAGAGTTCGGCCAGGGCGGTTACGTCCTGTTTTTCGTCATCTGCTGCATCGCTCAGCGCTGCCACCCAAGTGATCGCATCGGCGTCCGGCCGATCACTGGAGCAAAGTTTTCCCAGATTTGCGAGAACTGGGCGGGGGCCGATCTCCAGAAAAATCCTGACACCCAATTGGAGCGCTGCATCGACGCTCTGTGCGAAAAGCACTGGTTTGCGCAGATGATCGCACCAATATTGCGCGCAGGCCATTTCGTTTGGAGAAGCAATGCCCGATACATTGGTGATGATCGGAATCTTTGCGGATGAGAATGCCACAGTTTTCGCCACAGCGGTGAATTCCGGGAGGATCGGCTCCATCAGCGGGCAATGCGAAGCAAATGACGTGTTCACTATGCTGTTGGATATATCCCGAATAGTCAGGTGATGCCGTAGCGCCATAATGTTGGTGGACGTTCCCGAAATAACCACGCTGTTGGGAGCATTGATGGCAGCAATCCACAAATCGCCACCAAGATCCGCAATAAGGCGGGTGGTGTCCTCGGCACTGAGCGCTACAGCCAACATCCAACCGGCAGGTTCAGCCTCCTGCATGAGCCGGCTGCGGGTTGCTACTAGTCTCAAGGCATCGGGAAACTCGAAAAGCCCGGCGAGGCATGCGGCGGTGTACTCACCGAGACTGTGGCCGATCAGCACATCGGGCTGGAGTCCGCGGCTTAACCAAAGTTGCGCGAGGGCATACTCGAAAGCAAGCAAGGCCGGTTGCGCATACCGTGGCTGATCGATCAGGGTGTCTGCGGGATTGGCTGGAAACAGAACATCAATGAGATTGACGCCACAGGCCTGCTCGACGAGCGGAGCCGAGCTCTCGATCCAACGCCGGAATACAGGCTCACTCTTGTAGAGCGTCCGTCCCATGCCAACATAGTGTGCGCCGTGTCCAGAAAACAGGAATGCGATCTTGCCGGAAACAGTCTCGGCGATGTTCCCGACTGTCTTCGACAGGTTGTCAAGTTGCTCGGCCATGTCCCTATGATCTGCCGCGACTATGGCGCAACGATAAGGCAAGTCAGCAAGGCCTGTATTTGCGCTGTACGCGATGTCCTGTAGTTTCGCATTTTCTGACGACCGCAGGAAATCACGATAGCGCGTTGCCAAATCGCGGAGTGCCGGCACCGAATGCGCAGAAAGGGTCAGGACTTCTGGTCTCGATGCAATGGCGGGTTCATCTGATGCCTTGCGCGGGGGCGCTTCTTGCAGAACGACGTGGACGTTTGTTCCACCAACTCCCAAGGATGTCACGCCTGCGCGGCGCGGCCCTTCACTTGCCCAGTCCAGAGAGTCTGTGTTGATGAAGAATGGCGTCCCATCAAAGCTGATCTCGGGATTCAATGTCTCGAAGTGCAGGGTAGGGGCAATCATTTTATGTCGTAGGCTAAGAGCAGCCTTGATTAGGCCGGCAATGCCTGCAGCTGCAGAAAGATGGCCGATGTTCGTTTTTACCGCTCCTAGTGCGCAACTTCCCGGCTCTGCGTTCGAGCCTCCGAATACGTCTGACAATGCGCGTATCTCGATCGGATCTCCCAGTGGTGTGCCGGTTCCGTGTGTTTCGATGTAGGAAACACTTCCAGGTGATACGCCTGCATTCAAGAGCGCCTGTCGGACAACGTCTGCCTGGCCCCGAACGCTCGGCGCCCCAAAGCTTGCCTTGTCCGCGCCATCGTTGTTGGCCGCGGAACCGCGGATGACAGCATAGACAAAATCCCTGTCGGTCATGGCGTCATCGAGACGTTTCAATGCTACCACACCAACACCGCTAGCAAACACCGTTCCGTCCGCAGATGCGTCGAAAGAGCGGCAACGACCGTCGCCGGACACAATTCCACCTTGCTGATAGAGATAGCCGACACCATGCGGCACGAGCACTGATGATGCGCCTGCCAGCGCAACGTCGCATTCGCCCAGTTGAAGCGCCTGGCATGCAAGGTGTACTGAGAGAAGGCCGGTTGAGCAGGCACTCTGGACGTTGAGGCTTGGCCCGCGCAAGTCGAGTTTGAAGGAGGTCCTCGTGCAGACGTAGTCCTTGTCGTTTCCCAACATGGTAAGGAAACCTGAAGCGGTGTCCAGATAACGATTGGTTTCGCCGGTGTTCTCGTTCGCATGATATTGAAGGAGATAGGTGTTAGGACCTGCTCCCCCATACACCCCCACCGAAAGGCCATCGCGTCGTTGTAGTTCGCCCGCTGCCTGGAGAGCCTCCCAGGCACATTCCAAGAACAGGCGGTGCTGGGGATCCGTTGTTACGGCTTCCTTCGCGGTCATATTGAATAGCTCTGCGTCGAATTTATCGAAATTTTCGAGAGCAGCACCGGCGGGGACATAGTCGTCGCTGTCAAGCACCGCCTCTGGAACGCCCTGCTGCCGCAATTGCGGTCGGGACAGCTGAACAATGCTTTCGCGCTTGGCGATTAAATTTTGCCAGAAAGATTGGGGGGTGTCGGCGCCCGGGAAACGGCAAGCTATGCCCACGATCGCTATTTCGTTACCTTGAAAATCATCTTCCATAACGCTGCTCGTTTCATTAGGTGATGAATATTGTTGTGGCTTAAATGGTTGTTGATGGTGGCCTGTTACTTATTCACGCTCCACCTGGCTTACCCCACATCGTTGTTGGAGGAAGGATGCTTCCTCTAAAACTCATATCGCCGACAAAAAGCCGAGCTGCCGCCTATGCGACATAGGAAGCTACGTGTCGGGCAGGGAACCGATCCCGGAGACGTTGTTGAGATGGTTGTCGGATGAGGAAACTCGCGAGGCAGCCTTGGTCATCGATCCAGCCGAGCGTGCTCGCCGGCTGGTGGCGAAAGCTGTTCTCAAAGGTAAACTCGGCAGCATCCTTGATGTCGAGCCATCGTCGCTTCTTTTCGAGAGAACACCTCACGGTAAGCCCTTTCTCGCCCTTGCGCGCTTCTGCTGGCTCCGATTCAACCTTTCGCATTCGGGCACTTTTGTTGCGGTTTCCCTTGGTCGCACCGAGCTTGGTATTGACATAGAGAGGCACAGGCCTCTTGGGGACGTTAATGCTTTGATGGATCAATACTTTTGCCGGGATGAGCATCAGTTTTTCCTCAAGCGCGATGGCGAAAGCCACTTGGAAAAGTTCTTCTCGTTGTGGACCAGAAAGGAAGCTATTCTAAAAGCGATGGGAACAGGCTTCAGCCGCTCCCCAGAAAGCGTTTCGGCGGCGGGAAGCGAAATCATCGAGGGCTGTTGGCGAGTCCATTCCATCATTGCTCCGCCTGGTTATTCTGCGGCTGTTGCGTGGCAAATTTGATTTCGTTGGCTTAATGCCGGAGTATCTCACTCCAGCGTCGAAGGTTGCTCTGCAGTCTGCGTGCGTCGAATGCGTGGTACCCACGACAGCTGGACACCAAGAGTCCCCAGCATTATCAGTGACAGTCCAACCCATTGAGTCGACTGGAGAGCTTTTCCGAAGGCGAACCAGTCAACGAGTATCGAGACCAGCGGAAAAAGAAAGGCTAGGACGCCGATGACCGGTGTTCGCAAATGCGGATAAGCAGAGAACATCAAGACATACGCTATCCCGGTGTGGAGAACTCCGAGTGATGCGAGCCAGATCCAGGAAGCGTTCGGAACAGGTTGGAGAAGCTGCGCAAACGGCGCAAGGAGTATAACGCCGACCACGGTCTGCATGAGTGTCGTCACTTCTGGGCGCTGCTCTCCCACGCCTTTCCCAATTATGGTTCCTATCGCATACAGCAATGCGGCAATGAGCGAGAGGCCAACGCCTAGGTACCACGAACCGTCAGCGGACGTTGATGCGCCCACTAACCCCGTTGAAAGAACCAATCCTAAGAAGGCTAAGGCAATCCAAAACAACTCGGTCGGCTTTACCGTTTCCTTGAATACAAGCGCGCCGATAAGGACGACGAGGAACGGCTGGATATGGTATATGACTGTCGCGGTACCGATGGTTGTGTATCCATAAGCACCAAACAGAGCTACGGAACTGCCGATGTTTCCGACGCCTCCTATTGCCGCTAGTAAGAGCAACTTGGGAGAGAGCTTCGCCGGCTTCAGGTAGCCAAACACTAAGCACCATGTGAAGAGGAAGACGGTTGCGAAAACACAACGCCAGAAGACAGTCGCAAATGGAGGCAAAGAACCCTGAACAGCGAAAAGGCCGATTGTGCCAAAAATGACATTGGAGAGCGCTAGATTGAACACAGGCCAGCTAGCGGTTTTCGCCATTATCCACCCATACATATCATTGGACAGTGATATGTGACATCTTGTTGTAGGTGATGTCAATGACAGATGAATTAAAGGTGGCGGCCCGAATCGCCGGTATGTTGTCCGATCCCTGTCGGTTACAGATGCTTCAAAGTTTGACATGGGGGCCTTGCTCAGTTGCAGAACTTGTTGAACTGACGGGCTCTTCCCAGTCAAACGTCTCCAATCATTTACGTAACTTACGAGACCACAGCCTTGTAGAGGCTGAAAAAATCGGTCGTCTTGTTTTCTATCGCGTGTCGTCGCCTGCCGTCGCGGAAGTCATTTCATCTCTATCATGGGCAGCGACGGGCAGTGCGAATGCCACTACTATGCAAACGCCTGAACCGCTTCGAACAGCACGTGCGTGTTACGACCATCTTGCGGGAGATGTCGGCGTACGGGTGTTCAAGGGGCTAGTTAAACATGGAGGGTTAACCGAAGCGAAGTTCCCATGGGCGGAAGTTGAAATGGGTCCGAACGCCGAAGCCGTTTTCGGAAGATTAGGTGTCGATTTAGCAAAGCTTGAGCTAAATAACGGCTATCGTCGGCTCGCGTTTGGCTGTCCGGACTGGAGTGAGCAAGGACAGAGTCATATCGGCGGTCACATTGGTGCTTTTCTCTTCAAGCATTTCCTTGCGCAGGGATGGTTACAGACGGCAGCTTCAAGAGCGGTCAAGGTAACTGAAAGCGGTAAACGCGCGCTGGGATGGCTGATTGGCACGAGTGAAGGATAGTTGCAGTGACCGTCATGCGTTGGACTGGCACTGTAAACTCAAAACCGTGACACCATTCTATCGGCGTGAGGTCCTGGCTTATGCGGCGTGAAGGCGCGCGATTTTGCGCCATGGTAGTGGTCCGATTCCGACATTTGCCTCCGTTTGCAGCACCCTCGAGAGCAAATGTCGGAATCTTCAGGACCACTAGCAAGTCACTGTTTCTAGTGGAATTTAAGAATTTGACATTTGATCCTCGAGGGTGCCGCACGGGGGTATCAAATGTCAAATTCATTCCACTAGATGTCGTAGCTATGTGCGGCATTAATCGTGGAGATGAAACGCTTTGTGCGATCCTGCTGCGGGGCCGTGAAGATGTTTTTGGCACTGCCCGTTTCAACAACGCGACCAGCTTCCAGGAACACAACATCATTGGCAATCTTTGACGCAAGCCTAAGATCGTGAGTGGCGATGACCATGGTGGTTCCTTCGCCAGCCAATCGGCTCAACACATCCACAACCTCTGCCGCAAGTTCCGGGTCTAGTGCCGATGTCGGCTCATCACACAACAAAACGCGCGGCGATGGTGCCAAGGCTCTGGCAATGGCAATGCGCTGCTGCTGGCCGCCAGACAAGGTGGACGGCCAGACATCGGCCTTATGCGCCATGTCCACTTTGGTCAGCAGTTCCATGGCACGCTCACGGGCCTTTTCCTTCGGCCATTTCAACACCGTGACCAAGCCTTCCATCACATTTTCCAAGGCTGTCTGATGGGGGAATAGCTGAAAATTCTGAAAAACCATGCCGGTTTGGCGGCGAATTTTCTGAATGGATTGCCATCTGATTTTCTGGTCGGGTGTAAATGTCAGGCTTGCCTCGCCAATCTGAACGGTGCCCATAGTCGGTATTTCCAGCAAATTGATGCAGCGTAACAGCGTGCTTTTGCCACCACCAGACGGGCCAACCAGCGCCGTAACATTGCCTTGCGGAATCCGCAGGTTGATATCTTTCAAGATAACAGCATCACCAAAACGCTTTTCGATATTGGAAAGCTCAATCATGCATTGGCCTCCATCATGCCGCCATACCGGGCAAAGCGACGCTCCAGCCGCACTTGCAATGTCGAGAGCACAGAACTGAGGGCGAGATAAATCAATGCCGCTTCGATATAAAGGATCAGCGGCTCATAGGTGGTGGCCACAATACGTTGCGCCGCCTGAAACAGTTCAGGCACAGTGATGGCAGCAGCAAGCGACGTGTCTTTCACCAGAGAAATAAACGTGTTGGACAGCGGCGGCACGGCCACGCGGGTAGCCTGCGGCAAAATCGTGCGCAGCATGGCTTGATGCCAGCTCATGCCAATCGAATAGGCCGCTTCCCATTGGCCTTTCGGTACGGATGAAATGACCGCCCGAATGATTTCAGAACTATAGGCACCAATGTTCAGCGTAAAGCCGATCAGGGCCGCCGGAAAGGCATCCAGCAAAATACCAAGGCTTGGCAAGCCATAGAAAATCACAAACAGCTGGACCAACAGAGGGGTGCCACGAATGACCCAAACATAGAAGCGGGCAATCGCCGCCACCGGTTTCGCACCAAACAGTCGAGCAATGGCCGTCACAAGCCCAAGCGCCAAACCGAATGTAAACGAAAGTATCGTCAACGGAATGGTAAAGATCAACCCTGCCCATAGAAGCGGGCTAAGTGAATCCAACATCAATTGAAGCCAATGCGGCACGGGCATGTTCCTCAAAAAAAGAGGCGCCCGGCAGAGATTTTCGCCGGGCGCTCATGACATGATTATAGAAGAATTTGGACAAGATCCAGCGGTCAACATACCACTACTTGGATACGTCTTGACCAAAATACTTGTCGGAGAGGCGTTGGTGCGGGGATCAAATTTTCAACGTTTTGCGACTATGTGGCTGCGATCGAAAATAGCAAGATTGATCCCGGATGCCGCACAAACATAACGCTTCCCGCCGCCATCACATCGGTAAAATGAAGTTCAAAGTGACGAACTGGGCAGAGTATGAGGCGGGCCTTCGCCGCCGTGGCAGTTTAACTCTTTGGATAACGCCAGAGGCGCTGGCAGGCTGGGCGGCCCCACGGCGTAAGACGCGCGGTGGCCAGCCTCTCTATTCGGATCTGGCGATCGAAACTACGTTAACGTTGGGCATGGTGTTTGGGCTGCGGTTACGCCAGAGCGAAGGGCTTATGAGTTCGGTGCTTGATATGATGGCGCTAGATCTGCCTGTGCCCGATCACACCACGCTCAGCCGCAGGGCCAGAACCTGGAAGCCATCGGCCAGAAGCACCGACCGACAGCATGTGCCAGACGGACCCATTCACGTTCTGGTCGACAGCACCGGGCTCAAGGTCTATGGCACCGGCCAATGGCTGGAAGAAAAGCATGGGACAAAGTCCCGGCGTGGTTGGCGCAAACTGCACCTGGCTGTTGACGCGGACAGTGGCGAGATCATTGCCCATAGCCTGACGGATCAGGAAGCCGGCGACACTTCGCAGCTGAAGCCGTTGCTGGGTCAGATCGATGATGAGATCGGCCAGTTCACGGCCGATGGAGCCTATGATGGCTATCCAACTTACGACGCAGCTCTGCGTCACAGCGCAGGCGCAAAGGTCGTCATTCCACCGCGATCGAACGCGGTAGAACAATCCTGCGCCCAAGCGTCCTGCCAGAGAGACGACCACATCGCGTCCGTCCAGATAGATGGCCGGTTGAAATGGCAGGCATCTACCGGCTATGGGAAACGAGCATTGGTTGAAACCGCGATGGGTCGATATAAAGGCGTCATTGGACAGCGTTTGCGCGCTCGGACATTCCTCGCTCAACAGACAGAAGCTGCGATCGGCGTCGCCATTCTTAACCGAATGCTGGCCTGCGCACGCCCGAGATCCGTCCGTTGCCAAGCATCGGCGGGAGCAACCAAATAAGCCAGAAGATCAAAGACCGAATACCGCACATTAGCTGATCCGCGCACCAACGCCATTTTGTGTTCTAGACAAAATGATGCCGATCAGGGGTCGTTGCAGCTCCGGGAAGGACTGATCGTTGGTGTAGCTGTACCACTCAATTCCATGCCCGGAGCGCTTGATGATCAAACAAGCGAGTTGAGTACCGCGCCTACTATATTGGCGGCGGATCAATACGAGGGCGGAGCTGCGGGCGAATTCGCCCTTAGATTTCTGATGTCGCGAGCGGGAGGAGACCCAAACATACGTGCGTATTCGCGGGTGAATTGCGAAAGACTTTCATAGCCAACGGCGAGTGCAACTGCTGAAACATTACCCGGCTTGGCAAACAGCAGTCCTCGCGCTTCGTACAATCTGATTTGCTTTTGATATTGGATTGGGGAAAGGCCGGTGCTTGTTTTGAAGCGCCGCTGGAAGGCGGAAGGGCTCATGTTTGCAGCGGACGCAAGGTCCTCTACCTGGAAGGCGGTTGCATATTCCTTCCTCAGCCGGATCAAGGCGTTTCTGATTTGCGCGAACCGGTCATCGATGCCTGCGACTTGTCTGAGAACAGCACCTTGCGGGCCACGTAGCAGTCGGAACAGGATTTCACGCTCGAGCAATGGACCCATCACGGCAATCTCGTCGGGTTGCTCCATCAGGCGTAACATTCTGAGCCAGGCATCAATGAGTCTGTCACTCGCGCGATTGACGGAAAAACTTCGCGTGTCGGCCAGTTTCGTCGGGTTGCGGTCGTCGCGTAGCAGGTCGGCGACCAAAGAGCGATCGAACGTTAGGCTGACAGCGAGGTACGGACCCCTGGCGCTTGCGTCGACGATCTCGCCGACCACGGGAAGCTCCACAGACCCGATAAACGTCTGCCCTGCGGTATATTTCAGAACCTGGTTTCCAACGAGCAGGCGCTTCTCACCTTGTAGGATAAGGCTAACCAGAGGCTGATAGATTTCTGGGAAAAGCTCTGTTGGCTCGGTAACCTTGAGGATGTCGACGCGAGGGATTCCAGTTCTGGTAAGAACGCCTTTGGCATGTTCTCCCACAAAATCTCTCAAAGTATGGATGGCATCGCTCATTGCAGCAGATGTCGCACGAGCTGAATTTTAGATCAACGTCGTTGGCAGGAATGTGCAAATTTTAGACTGGATCAGACACGCGAGATCGTCAGCCGGAGCCTATTGGTGTTCAAGAGCACCATGGCCCGCTCCTACGCGGGTCACAAAAGCCGATCACGGCGTGAAATAGGGGCTGCAAGAGTGCCGTGAGCTTGAAGCGCGCTACGCCATCCAACGAAAGGTACATTCCAATGGAAATTAAGGACGCAGTTATACTCGTGACCGGCGCTTCGTCGGGTATTGGTGAAGCCACCGCACGGGCTGTTGCTCAATCGGGCGCGCGGGTGGTCCTGCTGGCCCGTCGGAAAGATCGCATCGATGCGCTGGCGCGGGAATTAGGCGATGAAGCACTGGCAGTGGTCTGCGATGTCACCTGCACCGAAGATGTGCAACAGGCCGTCCAGGCCGCTATCGGAAAATTTGGTCGTATCGATGCCCTGGTGAACAACGCTGGACAGGGTCTTTATGGCGGTATTGAAGACATCGGCATTGATGATTTTCGAAAATTGCTCAACCTCAATAGCGTGGCCCCGCTGATAACGATGCAGGCGGTCATCCCGTTTATGCGCAAGCAACACGCTGGAAGCATTGTCAACGTCAGCTCGGGTGCAACGCTTGCCATATATCCAGGCTCAGCCGCCTACACCAGCTCCAAATCGGCTCTGAACATGCTGTCAAGTGTGGCGCGCCTTGAGCTTGCAGATGCTGGAATTGTCGTTTCGATAATGCACCCATTTATAACAGCAACTGAATTCTATGGCTCCGTGAAATCGGGCCTGGATTCAGCAAAAGCACAGGAAGCTGGCACGGCATCGTTCGCACAGCGACCTGAGCTGGTGGCGAAAACAATCCTTGACCTGATCAGGAATGGGGATGCGCAAACTGATCTCGTGCCGAAGGAATACGGAGGTAGCTTCGAAGGCTGAGGATTTCACCTATCTAGGGCGGCCGTTCAATCCACCTTCGCCATAGAACGACTAATGCCAGCGTCCAGTACACCGATCGGTACCGGCTTGGGCAAACCTCGAGGTGTTTTCAAGAGGGTTCCGTCGCAAATTTTTGAAATGATCGCAGGTGTGGCTATCGCCGGACGCAGTTATGCAGCGAGTTCAGCAAATTGCTGAAAGGCGGATTGGCCTGCTGTTTGGAATTGGCCCTTTCTGATCATATGGGCGACCTCAATTCCATCCAATGTAGCCGATGCTGATGAAAAGGATTTGAAACCCTTCATCGGTCGCGTCAGCTTCTTGATAAAACGATGGTCCTGCTCAATGATGTTGTTGAGATATTTGATCTGGACAATCTCGATCAGCCAGAACCAGCCGTGGAACAGCAACAACCAGTTCATGTTTTGCAATCCGGCAAGGTTGGCGCCGCTCTTGTCTATGACAACTTTCTCAGGCCAGCCACTATTGCCTATAGTGCGAGCAAAGAAGGTGCTGGTCGTTGATTTCCGCCGATGGGCCTCACGGGCTATCAGGGGTGAATATTTCACAACCCATCTGTTCAATGTCGCATGATCGACTTTAACGCTGCGCTCCGCGAAAATCTCTTCCAGATCACGATACGAAACGGCATATCGGACGTACAAAAACACCGCGTACAAAATCACGTCTTTCGGGTAATGGCTGCCTTTGAAACTGATCATACGCGCAAAGCTCGGTCTGTAATCTGGAAATCAGATGACACCTATGACGCCATCAGGTGAACAGAAAGTTTGCGACGGAACCTCAAAAAGTGGCTCAAATCCTGCTGAAACTCACCGAGCCGTCGCGGCGGAGTGAAACACATCCGGAAAACCGAATATTGAAACTGAAAAGAGGTTCCACTGATTGGACGTACTGCAGCGATCCCGCATTGGCCGGCGTATAACGAAAGCCTTCGCCGACGTGGCGATTACAATGTGTCTGACCCTTTATTTTGTGTAGAAGCAGCCTTTGCGTTAAACTCAAGGCCTGATGCGCCGTATCGCGGCGCTGACATTGCCTTACCGGATTTTTCCACCCTGTCACGCAGAGGGAAAGGACTGACAAAGTGGACCAAATTTTTTCGCGACGGATTGTTTCAGCCAATCCGACAATCTGACGGTTGCCAAGCGGCTTTCACCGCGTTGGGAAAGGATCAGAAAATAGCAGGACTGATCGTCTATGCCCACATCAGACACAGTAACCAGCGCTCCACTTTGGAGATGCGGGCTGATCAGCGCCTCTCTGCACAAGGCAATGCCCAAACCAGCCAGAGCCGCTTCAACAGCAAGGGCCGAGCCAGAGACAAAGCATTTCCCGAACGTTGCGCCCAGTCCCCACTCGATCCCAACCTTTTCAAGCCATGTGCGCCACATCCGCATGTCTTCATCCTGCAACAGTGTGGAGGATGCAATATCCGCGTTGTCACGGATAGGGTGATGCGCCAGAAAGGCGGGAGAGCACACCGGAATGGCCCGACCCGGGATAATACGGCTGGCGCCTTCTGGAATCTCGCCGCCAAGTGAAAACCCAATGGTGATATCCGGCTCGGGCAGTACCGGTTGGTCCGAAAGATGCTCTTGAAGATAGACCGAATGCCCGGGGTATGTCGCCATAAATTCGTGGACTGTTTGAAGCAACCAGTTGGGAAAGACGATCCGGAGCGCCGCAACGGATATCGGCAGGTCCTCCCGCATCGTCAGCCTGTCCAACTCATGCCGGATGGCACCGAAGCTTTCATTGACAACGCGCGACAGGCTTTCTCCCGCCTCTGTCAAAATTGCATGTCGCCCCTCGCGGCGCACCAGCCGTATTCCCGCCCAATCTTCAATCTGCTTCAACTGGTGGCTGACGGCCGAGTGCGACACGTTTAGCTCGCGTGCGGTTGCTGTCACAGAGCCGCTGTGGAGAAACGATTCGAGCATTCTCAGGGCGCGCAAAGGTGGCAGACGGTCTTTGGCCAACGCATTTTCCCTCAAAAAAAGAATATCATGTGAGAAATATAGACGAACGGCGCAAAATTTATACTTTTTTTGTCAGGTAACACAACCTAGTCTGGATACGGAGATAATTTGGGCATGCCGACTTTTTAGGCAACCATGGATTGGAGTGTGGAATGAGCGACGCCAAAGCCAGCAGGTCACCAACCAGATCAACTCTGAAGCTGGGCATGGCGCAGATGTGCTCCTCAAACACGCATCAGCGCAATATTGAAACGCTTGAGGCTCTCGCAGAGGAAGCGCACCGCGCTGGGGTGGAGCTGCTAGCGTTGCCGGAAGCGTCCGGTCTTCTCAACCGGGATGTGGCTGCGGCACGTCTTCAGGTGACGGATGAGGCCAACGACCCCTTTCTCGCTGTGGCAAGGCGACTTGCTGCGCAGTATGGCATCTGGATACACACAGGCTCCACACCGCTTTCACGGGGGAAGGAGCCCCGATTTTCCAACAGCAGCCACCTGATTGATCCGTCGGGCGCACTGAACACCCGCTATGACAAGATCCACCTGTTCGATGTCAATTTGCCCGATCATCCGCCCAGCCGTGAATCGGACCGTTATGCGCCGGGTGGACAGGCCGTTTTGGCCCACACGCCATGGGGTTCGTTCGGCATGAGTGTCTGCTATGACCTGCGCTTCCCGCATCTCTATCGCGATTATGCCAAAGCAGGTGCGAACGTGTTGTTCATTCCCTCGGCCTTTGCCATGGCAACCGGCGTCGCCCATTGGGAAACGCTGCTGCGCGCCCGCGCCATTGAAAATGGCTGTTTCGTGGTGGCCGCCGCCCAGTGCGGAAAGCACGATGACGGGCGCGAGACCTGGGGCCAATCGATGATCATTGATCCCTGGGGCAAGGTTCTTGTCGATATGGAAAAACACATTGGCCTCTCCATTGCGGAGCTTGACCTGACATGCGTGGCAACAACGCGTGCCTCCATTCCGTCGTTGGCCAATGAGCGCGCCTATTCGTTTGGCGCGGATCAGCACGAGACCAAATCCGTTTCTGCCGCCTGACCATCTATCGGGACAAGATCAGCACCATGTCTGGTCATGTGAAAACACTTCAGAGGGAAGCATGCCATGATGAAACGCAGAACATTCGTCGCTCTCAGTCTTGCTGCTCCCATCGGGGCCGTCTTACCGCTTGGGTCATCGCTTGCCGCGGCCCAAGGAGAGCGCCCGAATTTCACCTTCGCGGTTGATAATCTTTGGACGACGCTTGACCCTGTCAACGGCATTTCCACGACCGGCGGTCGCGTTTACGGCAATGTGTTCGATACCCTGATCCGCCGCAACTATAACACCGATCAGGATGGCAATACCCTTGTGCCTTGGCTGGCTGAGAAATGGGAGCAAACAAAGCCAACAGTCTGGACCCTTTCCATCCGCAAGGGTGTCAAATTCCAGAACGGCGATGCCATGACGGCACATGATGTTGCATTCTCGCTGTCCTCGGAGCGTCTGTGGGGCGAAAAGCCCATGGCCCCACGCGGCAAAAATTACGCCCGTGGACTGGTCCGCGTTGAAGCCATCAATGATTTTACCGTCGAGTTGGAGACATCCTTCCCCGACCCGACATTTATCAATCGGCTCACAACCCCGATCGGATATGTCCTTCCGAAGAACTATTACCAGCAGGTGGGCACGGACGCTTTCGGCCAGAAGCCGATTGGCACCGGCCCCTACAAAGTGACCGAGTTCGACCCTTCCAGCCATGCGACGGCGGTGGCTTTTGATGAGTATTGGGCCGGAAAACCACCGCTGAAAAGCGTCACCTGGAAGATTGTGCCGGAATATTCCACGCGGCTGGCCGGGCTGGCCTCTGGCGATTACGATATGATCGTGGATGTGCCCATCGACCAACTGGGGCAGGTCAAGGCCATGAAAGGCGTGACGTTGATTGTCACGCAAATCGGCAATTATCCGCTGGCCGCTTTCAATACACTGACTGTGGACGGCATGGAGAACAATCCCCTGGTGGATGCCAATCTGCGCAAGGCCATGGTCATGGCCATTGATCGACCCGCCATCACCAAGGCTCTGTGGGGTGATCTGACCATTACCCCCGCGCCTTTCAACTTCCCGGAATACGGGGCCTTTTACGATCCCGCCCGCAAAGGCCAGTATGATTATAATCCAGAAGCGGCGAAGTCCTTGCTGGCAAAGACCAAATACAAGGGCGAGACACTGATCTGGAACATTGTGCGCGGCTTTTATCCCAATTATGAGGCCGCTGCCGAATATATGGTTGAGACGTGGCGTGATCTTGGCATCAATGTTCAATTGAACGTGGTGGATAATTTTTCGCTGGCCTACAAACGGCCATTTCACTTGCTGAACATGTCGATGTCATCCGAGTTCACCGGCGATCCCTATCGCCCGCTGTGGCTGGACTGGGGGCCATCCTCTAGCCGCGTGACAGCCAGCCACCGCACATGGGTGCCGACGGAAGCCTATGTGAAGGATGGCGAGCGTTTTGAAAAGGCGCAAAGTTTTGAGGAAAAGAAGGCGGCCTATCTTGATCTGGTCAAGGATTGGGAAGACGTGACACCCGGCTTCGATTTGTGGCGCAACGTGCAAACCTTCGCGATTTCCGACAAGTTCAAATGGAATCCAAGCGGCTCGCAACTCACCATTTTCGATAGCACCTTCATGACTGTGAAGTAACGGAGGTTAAGCGTGGAAACCTCGGAGCACAGCCTACTGTCCGTTCGGGGATTGACGATCAGCCTGCCGCAGGGCGCTGATCGGCCTTTTGCGGTGAACGATCTCAATCTGGATGTCTGGCCCGGTCAGTGTCTGTGCATTGTCGGAGAAAGCGGCTCGGGAAAGTCGATGACAGCGCAGGCAATTCTGGACATGCTTCCCGATGGTCTGACGCAGTTAAGCGGCGAAATCCGTTTCGAAGGAGCGGCCCTTCCCCAAGGCAATCGGGCCTTGATGCAGCGGCTGCGCGGCAACCGCATTGGTATGATTTTTCAAGAAGCTGGCCCAAGCCTTGATCCGGTGATGTCGGTTGGGCGGCAAATCGAAGAATTGCTGCTGGTTCATGGCATGAAAGATGCTGCCAAGCGCCGCGCACATGCGCTGGAGATGATTACTGCGGTTCAATTGCCAGACCCTGCCCGTATCCACGGAAACTTTCCGCATCAACTGTCTGGTGGGCAGGCACAACGCATCGCAATTGCCATGGCATTGGCGCTGCACCCGTCCCTGCTGATTGCGGATGAGCCAACAACCGCGCTGGATGTCACCACCCAAGCCGAAATCCTGCGCCTGATCCGTGACATGCAGGCTCAATACCGGGCCGGGTTGATTTTCATCACCCACGATCTGGCCGTCGTTGCGGATATCGCTGATCACGTCGTGGTCATGCAGCACGGTCAAATCGTCGAAAGCAGCTCAAAACAAGCCATTTTTACAAATCCACAGCATCCCTACACGATTCAATTGCTGGAAAGCCTGCCCGCCCGGACCATTCCACCCGGACAGAATAACCCGACAAACGTGGTGTTGGAGGCCCGCGATATCTCGCTGACCTACCAGCAGCCAGTGGGTCTTTTGCAAAATCGCTCCATTCATGCCGTGCGCCATCTGTCTCTGAAGTTGTTACGAGGCCAGACCCACGGATTGGTGGGCCAGAGCGGCTCAGGAAAATCCTCCTTCATCAAGGGGCTGTTGCAGTTGGAGCCGCTCGCGGGCGGTCAGGTCTTTCTGGATGGTGTGGATGTCACATCAGGATTGTCCCGCGCCATGCGCAAACGAATACAGCTGGTGCAGCAGGACCCCGCAGGCGCGCTTGATCCGCGCCAAGCCGCCGGGTTCAGCATTGCGGAAGGGGCCGTTATCCATGGCGTATCCCGGCGTGAGGCCGAAGAAAAGGCACGCCGCATGCTTGATCTTGTCGGATTGCCGCAATCGACATATGAGCGGTTTCCGCACGAATTTTCCGGTGGCCAAAAGCAGCGCATCTGCATTGCACGCGCCCTTGTGGTTGAGCCAGACATTCTGATTGCGGACGAGGCCATTTCCGCGCTTGATGTATCCATTCAGGCCCAGATTCTCGGTCTGTTTGCTGAACTTCAGCAAAAACTCGGCTTTGCCATGCTGTTTGTTACCCATGATCTGCGGGTTGCAGCAGCGATCTGCGATGATGTGACCGTGATGCTGAAAGGCGAAGCCGTCGAACAGGGGAAAGCGGCGGCGGTATTTGGCTCTCCCAAGCACGCCTACACCCGGATGCTGCTGGATTGCCTGCCGGATAAGGCGGGCCTTTCCCGCACAGCCCTCGGGCAACGCCACAGAACTGAAGCGATTGGGAACCCTGCATGACCCGTATCATCCTGTTCCGGTTTCTTCGCTCTCTGCTCACATTGCTGATCGTGGTCACGATTGTGTTTTTCTTCATCCGGCTCTCTGGCGATCCGGCCGAGGCTTTGGCACCGCCCGATGCACCGCCGGAAGTGGTCGAGGCCTACCGCATCAAAATGGGGCTCGATAAACCGCTACCAGTCCAATATTTCAGCTACCTCACCAATCTGGCGCAGGGAGATTTCGGCTACTCAATCCACACCGGGCGCCCGGTTGCGGCGATTTTCATGGATCGACTGCCCGCAACCCTTGCGCTGGGCGGAACGTCGCTTCTGATCGCGCTGGTGTTCGGGCTGACAATCGGCATTGCCGCAGCGCTTCATCGCAACAGCGCCATTGACCGCTTGGTCATGGGCTTTTCCGTTTTTGCCTTTGCCATGCCGAATTTCTTCTTCGGCTTGATCGTCATTCTGGTCGGCGCATTTGGCTTTGGCATTTTCTTTGGCGCATCGGCCAGCAACACTATATCGCTTGTGACGCTTCTGCCACCGGCTGCAACGCTTGGCCTTGCGCATATGGGCGCATTTGCCCGCTTCACGCGGTCTTCTCTTCTTGAGACGCTCAATCAGCCTTTCATGCGTGCTCTGGAGGCGCGGGGCGTTCCAGATGTAAGGCGGCTCTTGCGCCATGCCGTGCCGAACGCCGCCATTCCGGTGGTGACCATGCTGGGTTTCAGTCTTGGAGGTATTGTTGCCGGAGCGGTGGTGACCGAACAGGTTTTCGCCTGGCCCGGCGTCGGCCAATTGCTGGTGCGCTCTGTCGCCACCCGCGATATTGCCGTGGTGCAGTTCCTCGTGCTGATGGTGGGGCTGTCCATGACCATTGCCAATCTGTTGGTCGATATCCTTTACACAGTCCTTGATCCGAGAATCCGCAGGAGTTCGCCATGAGACGGATTGGCGCCATCTGGTCCGCCATGCCCTGGGCTGTCCGGATCAGCGCAATTTTCACCGGGTTGTTCGTGTTGTTTGCCCTGTTCGGGCCGCTTCTCAGCCATTTTGATTTTCGTCAAACCTCTCTTCTGGAGCGCCTGAAGCCGCCAAGCTTTCTGGGTGGTGATCCCAAGCATCTGCTTGGCACGGATGATCGCGGGCGCGATCTGGTCGCAAGGCTTGCCATGGGTTCTCAAGTCACTTTGCTTGTGGCCGTGACCGGCACGCTGATCGGGGCTGTGCTCGGCTCATTCCTTGGCCTTGTGGCCGGTGGGCGGCGGGGACGGCTTGAAAGCATCATCATGATGGCTGTCGATGTTCAGGCATCCATCCCGATCATCATTATTGCCTTGTTTGTGCTGGCCATCTTCAAGAGCAGCCTGACGCTGCTGATCATCATGATCGGCTTTGGCGGGTGGGAAACCTATGCCCGGCTTGTGCGGGCCGCGACGCTTTCTGTCCGTGAGCGCGGATATATCACCGCTGAACGCGTCATGGGGGCCTCCACCGCCCGCATCTACCTGCGCCATATCCTGCCCAATATCTTTAATGTGATTTTGGTGCAGTTCACCATCAATCTGCCGCTCACAGTGCTTTTGGAAACTGGCCTGAGCTTTCTGGGTCTGGGAGTTCAGCCACCCATGACCAGCCTAGGCGAGATCATGAGCAATGGTCGCGATCGGTTGACCACCGCCTGGTGGCTGACCATGTTTCCCGGAGGGATCATTGTCTGCCTCGCACTCAGCGTGTCAATCATGGGTGACTGGCTGCGCGATCAGCTTGACCCGACCTTGCGCAACAGAGGTGCGCGCAACGGCTGACGTTGAGAACGGCGGCCCGATCATAACCACAACTGGATCAAAACAATGAATCATAGCGACTTTCTTATCGAACGTTTGGCCTCAGGCGCACCCTTGCCGGAGGAAACATTCGGGGAATGGGATAACAGACATCTCAGCGGCGCCTATCACTCCGTTCACGCGAGCAGCTACTGGAGCAATGGCCTGTTTCCCAAAGGTTTCAAACTGACGTTGAACATGCGTTTCGCGCCGAATTTCCTCGCCTACAAGGGCGTGAATAACACCAATGAGGACAAGCTTTACATCAACCAGTTTGATACCACGCTAGATGACGTGACTGGCCCGGTGTTTGGTAATGCGCGCTTCAACGAGGTACGGATACGCCAGCTATCGGCAACGGAATTTCAGGTCCTGGAACTGCTGGATGGCGATGTGATTATCGGACAATACTGGTGTTTTGCAAAAGATGCATCCACCTTGATACGTTGGGGCGTCGGCAAGGCACCGGATGGAAAGTCGAAAGCCTTCTTTGAAACATTCGCCAGGAGTGATCAGTAGCGGTTGACTTCACGACAATCGTCTGGCGTGTATCGGTATAACCGCCGAACATTTCAAGCTGACCCGACCGAACGGTGCGATTGTGCATCGGACAACATCCGAGCCCTCACGCTTCATTTGTCGCCAGAGCTTACGAATCCCGTAGATCTGCCAGTTATCATCCCAGACTTTTTTGAGCTTAGGACACACGGCGGCAATATAAACTTAGCGCTTCGCAGTCATGATCTGGGGTTGAGGTTCTGGTTTAGGCGGCTTGAATGCCAGCGATTTGGTACCATGTTTGCATGGCTGTTTTTCGCAATTCGCGATGATGGGTGGATGGAATGTCGTGGCGGGGAATGTGAAAGAGGTTGGCAATCGGATCGTGGATGGAAACGAACCGTTGAAGGTGCCTCGCTGACTTGAAGCGCCTCATAATCCTTTCACGCCGTCGGACAGGCTGATGAGAATTCTCGGCCCGATTGTTCAGGCCCTTGTGCGAGCGATGTTCGATGCCGGGCATGATATCGCGCTTCGCAGCACCGTAGGATCAAAGCTTGTCGGTGATTATCACACGCGGCGCACGGCATTGCCCTTTCAGAAGCTTTCGCATCAAACGCTTTGCCGCCTTGGCATCGCGGCGGCTTTGCACCAGCACGTCGAGAACAAAACCGCCCTGATCGATGGCGCGTCAGAGCCAATGTTTCTTGCCGGCGATCGTGATGACAACCTCGTCGAAGTGCCATTTGTCACCGAGCCTGCTGGCTGAGCGCCTCCGGATGTCATTGGCGAAATGCCGGCCGAATTTCTCCGCCCAGAGCCGCACGGTTTGATGAGAGACGATGATGCCACGCACTGCCAGCAGATCCTCGACCATACGCAGGCTAAGCGGAAACCGGAAATACAGCCAAACTGCATGGGCAATCACTTCCGCTGGAAATCGGTGGCGACGATAAAGGGGATCACGGCTGGATCTGGTCATGCAGCCAGATCCCACATTTTGATCGATGTCCGGTTAACGTTACGATGCCCCGCGAGCAGCTAAAATATCTTTTTTAGGATCATTCTGATTTTCAACTCCATTAGAATGAAATAATTTATTTATTCCGATTATTCTTGAATAAATATTTCACCCATTTAAGCAAAGCACGTTTTTTTGCTTCGATGCCTAGCCCATTGGAGCAATTGTATGCCACGTCCCTCGATAAAATCTTCTCTGATCGGCGTCCTAACGCTGATCAGCATCCTGTTCGGTATTTTCGCCTATCTTTCGCATGCCGGCAGTGCCAGCCTTCACGAAACCGGCCAAAACCTCGGCAGCAATGCGATCCCCGCAATCGTTGCCTCCGGACAACTGGATCATACCTTCATGTCACTCCGGCTTGCGGTGGCCAAGCACATTATCGCGACTGACGTTGCCGACATGGCGAAGCTGGACGTGGCAATTGTTGCGACCGAGGTAGAATTCAACAAGGCCGTCGCGGCCTATAAGGCGTCCATAGACAAGGACTCCGAGCGCGTAGCCTTGGAAACCATTGAGGCGAAGTCAAAACACTATTTAGATGCCCTTCCGGCATTGTTCGATCTGTCGCGGCAACACAAAACCGACGAGGCCGCCGATATCTTCATCCACAAGCTGGCGCCGATCGCCAACGATCTGAATGCCGATATTCAGTCGCTCGTCGCCGGTAATGTCGAAGAGGCGATCGAAGCCACCGGTGTTGCCGATGAAGGCTATGCCAGGGACACACTAACCACACTGGTGACGACCTGCCTGGTGGGACTGGTGATCTGTGCCAGCATTCTATTCATCCTCAGGGCAGTCGCCAATCCGATTGGTACCATTACTGGTGCAATGAGCAAGCTCGCGGAGGGGGATGTCACCATCGAAATTCCCTTTGCCGGGCGTGCCGATGAAATCGGTGCCATGGCAAGCGCCGTCGAAACCTTCCGCCAGGCGGCGATTGACAACGCCCGTCTCCAGCGGGACGCAGAAGCCAATCGCCTGCAAGCGGAGGTTAATAGAACCGCCGACCAAAAGCGCGCCGAAGCCGAAGCCGACGAACGTCTTAATCTCGCTGCCTCCGCGCTTGCAGCCGGCCTCAAGCGGCTCGCCTCTGGCGATCTCGCCTTTCAATTGACTGAGGCGTTCTCGCCCGGCTTCGAAGGACTGCGTCTCGATTTTAACAGCTCGGTCAGCCAGCTTGGCGAAACGTTGCTGGCGATGTCGGAAAGCATTGCGTCGATGGACAACGGCACGAAGGAAATCTCCTCGGGCGCCAACGATCTCTCTCGGCGGACCGAACAGCAGGCTGCTTCCCTTGAGGAGACCGCCGCGGCGCTCGACCAGATAACTGCAAATGTCGCTAATTCTTCCAAACGAACAGGCGAGGCGCGCATAGCCGCCGCCCAGGCCAATCAGAGTGCGGTCAAGTCGGCAGAGGTGGTGAGCTATGCCGAAGACGCTATGGGCCGCATCGAAACATCCTCCCAGCAGATTTCCAGCATCATCGGCGTCATCGACGAGATCGCCTTCCAGACCAATCTACTGGCATTGAACGCCGGTGTCGAAGCCGCCCGTGCCGGCGAAGCCGGGCGTGGCTTTGCAGTCGTCGCCCAGGAAGTGCGTGAACTGGCCCAGCGTTCCGCCAAAGCGGCCAAGGAGATCAAGGGGCTGATCCAGAACTCCAACACTGAAGTGGAAAGTGGCGTCCGCCTGGTGCGTGAGACAGGTATGGCACTGAAAACCATTGGCAGCCAGATCAGCGAGATCAACGGCCATATGGATTCAATTGCCACGTCGGCCAAGGAACAAGCAACGGGTCTCGCCGAAATCAACACGGCGGTCAATTCGATGGACCAGAGCACACAGCAGAATGCCGCTATGGTCGAAGAATCGACTGCGGCTTCGGACGGTCTCGCCAACGAAGCCACCAAGTTGCGTGATCTGGTCAGCCACTTCCAGTTGGGTAACACGAACGTTTCTCCGGTCGTCGCACTGCGTCAGACTGCGGCAGCGATGGCTGCACCGCGACGCAGCGTCACGGCAGGCCGTCCGGCGTCACAGGGAAATACCGCGCTCAAGCAGGGATGGACGGAATTCTGATTTAAGGATCAGACAATGGCAACGGCGGTGGTCAAGATATCGAGATCGCCGCCTTACAGCTCCACGACCAGGATTTTTTTCTTGGTACCACAAGCATTGGCGAGATTCGTGGGTGGAGTCAGGCAGCGGTGCTGCTGAACCGATACGCGCTGAGCAACCTTATCTCGAGGGCCTGATGAGCACTTCCAGAGATAACAATCGCCTGAGTGAAAGCGAATCCATTCCGCCTTCTTCAGCAATCCAGTTGTTTGCTACACGCCGCGCAACTGAGTCGACGTTTCAAATTGCATCAAGGCGTGCAGTTACGCCGTCTAAGTCGTCGCTCCAACCACCCTGTGTTTTGGCGCGCGGTGCCAAAAGCGACGGTATCTTCGCGGTTAACTGACTCGGGAGTTTCACGAATGCCCGGAAACAACGCATTCATCTTTGATCTTCCTCGAAACATGCGACTCCTGGCCACCGACCGGGCTGCACGCAATGCTATCGCGGATTTGCTGTCTCAGCCAGCCATTAGCCGGATCGCTGTCGGCGTGGTTTGCCCAGACCATTTTCACCGGCAGAAAGGTCAGACTCCCGGGTAGCGGGCTGACCTCGAGGCCGAGAAGTGCCGCGTAACGACCGGCAATCCTGCTCAGCACCATGGCAATCACCGGTGCGACCTGGGCCGCCGAGAGCACCGACATATAGCCGGGTGCGGCCGCTGCTTGTCGATCACCTCGGCCTGCCCGGCCAGTTCAACCTGATCTGGCCATCGAGCCGGCATCTTTCACCGAAGGTCCGGGCGTCGTCGATTTCATCGACAGCCAGCTGTTTTCAAGCGAATGTCAACTGACGCGTGCGATTTGACGATCAGATTCGCGGCTCTTGAAGGGATGTAAAGCGCCGGCACCTGTTTTGAACAGAAATTAAGTCCGTTCACCTGCCAGTCTTCTTCCGACCGCCTTGAACTTATGCGAACCTGCGACCCGGCAGTAGGTGCAGACGGAAAGACGTTATCCGATGCTATTGATGGCTATGGTGAAACGTTTGACACTAGCCTATCCAGTCTTCCACCCGTAACCCGGGAACGCGATCGAATTCTCTGCGATTATTCGTAACCACAATCAACCCCCGCGAGCGAGCGTGTCCCGCAATCAATTGATCATATGGACCGATTGGAGTTCCACTGCGCGCCAGTTCGGCTCTCAATTGACCCGTATGGCTTGCTGCCGGTTCATCGTACGATAACACTTCACGGCGCGCTGCGAAGCCCTCCACAACGGGAAGGTTCTTTTCAGGACTGGCTGACTTTTCCGCTCCGTAAATCAGTTCCATCAAACTGACCGAGCTGATGCACAATTGATCATGGAAACGATTGAACGCGTCGCGCACCTGCTGTGGTCGATTTTTAATCGTGAAAATGCAGATGTTAGTGTCTAGCATGTACTTCAGCATTAAAATGCTTCGCGCGGCAGCGTCGCCTTAACTTGAACAGGACGTCAGATGGCAGCGGCGGTCGATTTTATGTGGCGTGTGGCAGCGTGATTTCACGCCAGACGGCCGTAGCCTCGGTGCGAAGCGTTCGGTGATCGGCGGCAGTTTGATGTTTGCGGTGAACCAGAAAGAGATTGGAAATCGGTCCGTGGGTTGAAATGAAACGTTGGCATTGCGCGGCAGACTTGAACCGCATCATGATCCGTTCTCTCCGCCTTATGGGTACATGGGAATTTTCGGCCCGATTGTTCAGCCCCTTATGCGAACGATGCTCAACGCCGGGTATGATATCGCGTTTGGCGGCATCGTAGGACCGGAGTTTGTCGGTCACCATCACAAGGGGCGTGAGGCGCAGGCCTTTGAGCAACTTGCGCATCAATTTCAGTGCTGCCTTTTTGTTGCGACGGCTTTGCAAAAGGGCTTCAAGCACATAGCCTTCAGCATCGACGGCACGCCAGAGCCAATATTTCCGGCCTTTGATGGTTACCACCATCTCATCGAGGTGCCATTTATCGGCAAAGCCGCCCTTTGAGCGCCGGCGAAGCGACGCAGCAAACTCGGAGCCAAATTTGGCGGCCCATTCCGATACCGTCTGGAACGAAACGTCAATACCGCGTTCGGCCAGCAAATCCTCGACATGCCGCATGCTCAATGGAAACCGGTAGTACAGCCAAACCGCGTGAGCGATAATCTCGGCTGGAAAGCGGTGACGTTTGTAACGATGGGAGGCGAAGGTAGACGAAGAAATGTTCATGCCCACCGCTCTATCGAACAAAACGCAAGGCGACGCTGCCTTGGGAGAAGCCAACCGTCATCAACACCGACAAGGCACCGACCTACGGTATCGCGCTTTCACAACTGAAGGCTGAAGGCAAATGCCCCGGAGAGTTCGTGCACCGGCAGGTCAAATATCTGAACAACGTCGTTGAGGCTGATCACGGCAAGCCGTGGCACGCTCGCCCAGAATCTCGAAAGTCAGACCGCTTGACGAAGTAGGTTGGGGAATTTCGTTGCTATTTGAAATCTTTGCAACAGAGCCCGTTTTCTAATCTCCGCACAGACGCCGCCTGATATCAGATCAACGGCGATCCGCGCAACAACGTCTCACAGATCAAGCCCGGCAAGTAGCTCGACGAGATGGCCGTCGGGGTCCCGGAAAAAACAGATAGTCGCGCCGCCCTTTACAGGTCGGAAAGGGGGAATTTCAGGGGATAGGTCGCTACTCGCCAGAGATTGTAGCGCCAGGTCCATGTCGACAATGGTGATGCCGATATGGCCGCGCGCATTGCCCGCATCCGGTCTCGGTTCGGCGAAAAGTTGTTGCAATTCCAGCCGCGGCCCGTCCCCCGGCAGTGACAGGAAGACGACCTCGCCAATCTTGTTCTGCTCGGCGTCGCCCATCGGCATGCGGACATACACGCTAAAGCCGAATTTCTCGTAGAAACGTAAGGATTGCTCGATATCACTGACCAAATAGCCCGTGTGAACAACATTCTTGGCAAACATTCTCATTCCTCCATCGCTGCCGCCCCCCATCACTGGAGGCACAGGCACCGTTTCTCAAAAAACATCGACGACTGAGCCGCCGCCATCCGCCACCAGGCATTGCCCCGTAATGAAAGAGGCCCAGTCGCTGGCGAGAAAGGCGATGGCGCGCGCAACTTCCTCGGGCTCACCGGGCCGGCGCAACGGATATCCGCGCGTCGCCCGCGCATACATCGCCTCTCGCTCCATCCCGTTTTCGCCGCCAAAGTGATCCATGATCGCATCGGCCATCGCCGTCCTGACCAACCCCGGGCAGACCGCATTGACACGGATGCCAGACGGACCGTAATCAGCGGCGATCGCCTTCATCAGGCCAACCACCGCATGCTTGGCGGCGACATAGCCAGTGGCACCCGGCACCGCCCGGAGCCCCGCCAGCGAGGCAACGAAGACGATTGCGCCGCGCGTTTTCGTCAAATCGGGCAGAGCCATTGCGGCAGAGATACGCGCTGTCTCCAGATTGGTTGAAAGCGCTTTGGACCATTGCTCGTCTGTCAGGTCACCGAGCGGGGCATTCCCGCCGCCGCCCGCACAATTCACGAGAAGATCAACCGCACCATAGCATTTGTTGATCAGTGCCACCGCACCTGCCATATCATCCCGCCGCGACGCGTCGCCGACGAACATCTCTGCTTTAGCATGGCGCGCCACCGCCGCTAGCGGAGCGGCTTCCGGCCCCATCAGCACCAATCGCGCACCAAGCTCCGCAAAAAGCTGCGCGGTCGCAGCCCCTATGCCAGATCCAGCACCAACGATGATTGCGTTTTTCCCATCAAGCCGCATGTTCATTCCCCGTAGATACTGGCGCAAAGGTGCCGGTCCTGATTTCCTTCTTCATTTCGCCTCCTCCTTGGCCGCTGATGATGAAGCTGCGGCTCTTTTCACTTGCGGCTGCGTGCAGGCAGCCGCGCACTGTTTGATGCGATATGAACAGTCAACCCGCTGGCAACACCTGTCGCAAGAACCTCAGCAGATGCGCATTCACCGCTGCCGGAGCCTCTTTCTGGATCCAGTGCCCGGCTGTTTTGACAAATTCTGCCTGCGGCATCGCTTCGGCCGCCTGCCGGAAGCCCGGAAAGTGCATCACAATGTCGCGATCTCCCCCGATGAAGGTCGCGGGTACCGTCAACGCCATATCGCTCCACGGCGCGGTTAACTTCCAGTTCAGATCGAAGACCCGATAACCGTTCAAGCCACCGCGAAAGCCGGTTCGACGATAATCATTCGCGGCTTGGTCCAGCTCGTCATCGGGAAGAAATGTCATTTCACCGTCTGGAGTGGCAAGGGAAGGCAGGAGATGGCCGGATGCGTCGGTCTCCATTCCAGAAGGTCCGGCGGGATTGTCACCGCTGTTGTGGAAGTAGATACGCCGCAAAGTTTCGCGGGGATCGGCGTCCAATTCCTTTTCCGGTGCAGCCGGAGACTGGAAATAGCGCATGTAGAAGCCAGGTGGCGCGGCGGCGATCATCGCATTCATCATGTTGCGCTGCGGACGCGGCATAAAGGGAATGGAAAGCGCCATGACGCCGTAAAACCTGTCGGGGCGCATGAGAGCTGCATTGTAAGCAGTTGTCGTGCCCGCGTCATGGCCGACGATAACGGCCTTGGGGATTTGCAGCACATCCATCAGCCCGATCACGTCGCCAACCGTGTGAATGACGCTGTAGTCTGCCAAATCATCCGGGCAGTCCGAGCCACCATGTCCACGCATGTCCAGTGCGATTGCCCGGTATCCCGCCATGGCCAGTGCGGAGATCTGATGGCACCAGCTGCGCCAGGTTTCAGGGAAGCCATGGCAGAAGATTACGGCTGGCCCTTCACCGAGTTCGATATAGTGCAACCTTATGCCATTCACGTCTGCATGGTGCGATTGGGGAGCTGCAAGATTATCAGCGGCGCTCAAATTGTTCATTACCGATATTCCCCTTAAATGACTGCTGTCTGCCCGCCATCGACCGGGATCACAGCCCCGGTTACGAAGGACGATAGATCCGAACCCAGCCAGGCAACGACATCACCAATTTCGTCCGGCTCGCCCAATCGACGCAGCGGCATCCGCTGGCGCAACCCCTCAGCAGCGGCGGCGACCCCGGGAGAAGATTCGATCAGTCGGGTGTTGATGAGGCCAGGGCAGACAGCATTGACCCGAATACCCTCCGGACCAAAGGCATCAGCAAGGGATGCTGTCATCATGTTCACGCCGCCTTTGGTCATGGTGTAGACAAGGTTGAAACCAGAGCCGCGCAGTCCCCCCATGCTCGAGATGACAACGATGCTTCCACCGGTGGCACGGGCCTTCATTGCCGCGCCTGCGTGCTGGGCCGATTTGAGTGCACCATGCAGGTTGATCGAAACGAGCTTGTCGAAATCGCCATCGGTGATTTCAGGCCCGTCGCTGGCAAGCGCCACCCCGGCATTGCAGACCATGACATCCACACCGCCAAACTGATCGGCCACCGCAATGAGTGCGGCCAGATCGTCATGGGAACGCACGTCACATTTCAAGAAGCGCGCCGATGCCCCATGTTTTTCAACGATCAGAGCGGTGGTTTCTCCGCCCTCCTTAGGTGCCTCGTCCAAATCGCCGATCACAACGGCACTCGCGCCCAGTTGCGCTGCACGGACTGCGATTGAGCGACCAATGCCGCTGGCCCCACCCGTAACCACAACAACCTTCCCGGCTAAAATTGTCATTCCGTCATCTCCTCACTGAAAATCTTTGTCGAACGGCATGCCGCCCATAATGATTCGCTCTTCCGGCGGGATCGGGTCCAGATCCACCTGCACGTTGATGCATGCTGGACGGTTCCCGGCCAAAGCCTGCGTCAGCGCATCGCGCAGGCTGCTTTCGTCTGTCGCCAGATAACCTGAGCAGTTCATCGCTTCCGCAACCTCGTGATATCGGCCATTCGGAAGCATTGTTTTTGTCACCCGATTCGGGCCGACAGCCAGTTTTTGGAAATGCTGTGTTGCACCCCAGCTGTAGTTATTCATCACCACGACGATCAGCGGCAAGTCGTTTCGCAGGGCTGTGTCGAATTCGCCCAGTGCGTATCCTACCGCCCCGTCGCCCGTGATGAGAATTGCGCGCCGCCCCTCGTCGCCTGCGGCCTTCTGCGCACCGAGCGCGGTGCCAAATCCGACCCCCATGGCACCGAGGTAGCCGTGGCACAGAAAGCTGCGAGGTCGAGACCGGGCGATGGTTTCGCTGAGCCACAAATATGTGAGGGCGCCATCGGCAACCACCACGTTGCCAGGGGCCGCGATCTCACACACCAGACGTGATGCGACGAAGGGATGAAGCCGCTCCGAAGGAGCAGAGCTGCAATCCTTGACCAGTTGATCGAAGCGCGCAGAGACATGACCGGAGAGATGCTTACGCCAACCCTCCAACCGGACCTTATCGCCACCGCGCACCGCGGCGGCATTCGCCATAGCGCCTACTGTTGCTGCCACGCCGCCATTCAGCCCCATCTCAATGGGCTGAAGCCGGCCAAATTCACGGGGATCAGGATCGATCTGGATGATCTTTGCTGAATGCGGGATCAGAATGCCGGAACCATGCGCCGTGGTCAGGCCGAACCGCATCCCCGCCATGATGACCACATCAGGGGCATTAGCTCCAAGGCCGAAAAGACCTTGGACAAGCCCACAACCCGTGCCTTCGGGCAGATCCGATAGAGATGTCAATCCTTCAAAGTCCGCCACGGCCGGAATGCCCGTTTCCCCGCAGAACCGTGCGAGTGCCTCGGCTCCATGCCCGCGCGTGATTTCTCCGCCTGCCACAATGACGGGCCGCTCCGCACGCGCTAATAGATCAAGCGCTTGGTCGATTCCGCTCGCGGCCACAGGTTCTGCAAAACTCTGAACTCTCTCGGCTGCCGCCACCCCGGCAGGGCCGGTCAGGATATCCCAGGGCATGTCGAGCAAAACCGGCCCCTGCGGGGCGGCTGTCGCTATGCGGATCGCTTGTTCCAGAAGGCGCGGGATGTGATCGGTTGAGACCACACGATGCGCCCACTTCGTCACAGGCACCGCCATCGCGACCTGATCGATGCCCGCTTGAAGCGTATTGGTTTCATCATCCCGTAATGGGCCTGAACCCGTGATCACCACCACCGGAGTACGATCAAGCCAAGCATTTGCCAGCGAGGTGACGACATTGGTAAAGCCGCCACCAGCTGTTACCAAAGCCACCCCAAACTGGCCTGAGACGCGGGCATATCCCTCAGCTGCGTGACCGGCCGAAACCTCATGCCGCGTGTCGATGATCGGAAAATCCAGGTCAAGCGCCGCCTGGAAGATTGCATCAATATGCGCGCCATGAAGACCAAACGCCTGCTTGGCCCCCGCAGCCTTCAGCGTCCGCACGACCAGGCTGCCGCCGTTTTCAATACTCATAATCATCCTTCCTTTTGGCAATAATCACCGGCACCTGACTTCGCGTTGGGCCTCGTCTCCTCAGCGGCGAACGGCAATCAGCTGATCGTTGGTGAACACGTTGATGATCCAATGGCCGCCTTTTCTTCTGAATACATCCAGTGCAGCTCCATCAGAATTCACGTCAGTTTCTGCGGAACCAGAAACAGCGCAAGCAGGCCTGCCAAAGCCGCCAAACCGCCGGCCAACCACATTGGTGCCATCGGACCAAAGTTTGCAGACAGTTGACCTCCGACGATCGGACCGATCGTGCCTCCCAGAAGCTGACCGATACCGAGGACGAGACCAGTTGCAGTGGCTCTGTCTGCGGGCAACACGCTCTCTTGGGGGACTGTTGCCATAAATAGCGGCATGGTTCCAAGCAGCATGCAGCCGCAAAAAAGCGCTAAGCCGACCAACCACGGATTACCCCCCAAAAGTATCGCACCGAGAGGCGCCACCACACCGACAGCGGAAAATATTGCGATAGCCGTCTTACGCCCAATCCGGTCGGACAGCCCCGGCACCAAAAGCGCTGAGACCGCGCCCGCAGCCCCGATCATCGCCATCACATAGCTCATGGATTGGGATGAAAGTCCGGCCTGCCGAGTCAGGATCAAAGGCAGGAATGTCAGAAGGACAAAGAACCAAGCGATGTTAGCAATCCCGATCAAAGCGCAAAGAAACACGTTCCGGCGCATGAGGATCGACATGAGCGACGATCTTGGGGCGACAAAGGCATTGCTCGTAGCTTCTGTTGCGGGCTCGCGGATATACCGCAAGATCAGCCAAACGACCAAAATACTGGGCAGAGCCGACAGCAGAAATGCGTTGCGCCAGCCATAGGCGTCTGCGATCGAGACCACGGCAATCGGGCCGATTAAGGTTCCGAGCAGTTGTGCGCCGAAGTTCTGCACGATTCCCATGTTCAACCCGCGCCGCGACGGCGTCGATTCTGCCATGACGATGGCCTGCTTCACCGGGATGACAGGTCCTTCTGCAAGACCCATCAGGACGCGGGCCACAACCAACCCAACAAAGGTCGCAACAATGGCGCTTAAGCCAGAAAGTGCGGCCATTGCTAGGAATGCGAGCACAAGGAAAGGCTTGCGCCGCCCCAACCGATCTGAGATCTGCCCGAAGGCAAAGGCGGCGACCGACCAGCCGACCAGGACGGCAGAGCCTAGAATTCCCACCTGAGCATCCGTCAGGCCAAGGTCAGCAACGATGCGCGGCATCAGGTAATAGACCGCTTGAGCATCGAGTGCTGCAACTCCGCCCGCCAATGCGAAAATCGCGACCATCCGATCTTCATAACCAGGGACCAAAGGTGCCCCCGATATTTTTGTAGTTACTACATCTCCCATATTCTCCGTCCTCCCAAACAGATAAGGGGTATCTATATCATTATTAATATCAATATACAGAAATTTCTGACTTAAATTATGATATTTTTATCATTTTTCGATATTTTAGATGGTTCTCGATTGCGTGATCCTGTGGCAACTCGCCAGACCAAATTCTGCGATCTTCCGGCGCTTAGTGACAGCAAAATCGGCGCTACTGAAATCGGCAACGCGGTCGTCGGCATCGTAACGTTAACCGGACATCGATCAAAATATGGGATCTGGCTACATGACCAGATCCAGCCGTGATCCCCTTTATCGTCGCCACCGATTTCCCGGCGAGGTGATTGCCCATGCAGTTTGGCTGTATTTCCGGTTTCCGCTTAGCCTGCGGATGGTCGAGGATCTGCTGGCAGCGCGTGGCATCATCGTCTCTCATCAAACCGTGCGGCTCTGGGCTGAGAAATTCGGCTGACACTTTGCCAATGATATCCGGAAGCGATCTGCCGGCAGGCTCGGGGACAAATGGCATCTCGATGAGGTTGTCATCACCATCGGTGGAAGTAAACACTGGCTTTGGCGCGCCCTTGACCAGGACGGCTTTGTTCTCGACGTGCTGGTGCAAAGCCGCCGCAATGCCAAGGCGGTAAAACGTTTGATGCGCAAGCTCCTGAAAGCCCAAGGCCGCGCCCCGCGTGTGATGATTACCGACAAACTACGATCCTATGGTGCAGCAAAGCGGGAGGTCATGCCCGGCTTTGAGCATCGTTCTCACAAAGGATTGAACAATCGGGCAGAAAACTCGCATCAGCCCGTCCGACGACGGGAGAGGATCATGAAGCGCTTCAAGTCAACACGACATCTTCAGCGTTTCGTTTCCATCCATGACCCGATCACCAACCTTTTTCACATTCCCCGCCACGATATTCCATCCGTCCACCATCGCGAACTGCGAACCGAAACCATGCAATCATGGCACCAAATCGCGCGCCTTCACGCCGCATGAACTAATTCCTCATGCCCAGATGTTGCGTTCAAGGCGGTAAGTTTACAGTGCCGCTCGAACTCACATGTCGCCGGGACAGCATTCGGTCCAGATGCTGAAAAATCATTGGGCCGTATCAAACTTCTCATCGCAGGCGAGGTAGCAGTTCCCTCCATCAAAGTAGTCCCTGAGTGTCGCACGCGCTTGTGGATTGATCTATCCGACAAACAGATCAAACGGAGGAAGCGAAATGAGCAATGACTGGCGCGACGAATTTAGAAGCGGTTTGGCGAACCTAGTCGATCAAGCGGTCGTTTCCGGAGCCAAGCAAGCCGATGTCTTTAAAGCCACGATCGAGGAAATCGAGCGTTTGCGGATTGCGAATGAACGTGATCCCGATCCTGCAGAGGATGTGTCGGAAGGTGCGATTGAGGAGCCGGCAAACGACTGGCCAGCGGCGAGTACCTGAGTATGTCGCGGTACAGAATTGCCTTTTACAACCCTTCCTCCAATAACCGGGTCGGCGGTTCAATTTCGTTAAAGGGGGCGGATGGGCAGAGTTAGGATGCCTCTCGGCTAGAGCCTCTAGACACGTTCCTCATAATCGTAGAGCAGGTGCGTCGCTCGAATTCTAGGCGCTGCGGATCCGTTCGACGAAATGTTGAACCTTTCCGAACGCGGCTTCAAACCCGGGCTTTTCACCATAGACCATGTCGCCGAGCAGCTTCGCATAACCCGCTGCGAACTCTCCGTGTTTGGACATCGTCTCGTACGCGCGGAGCGTTTCCGCCCTCGGGTCCGCCTTATAGGCAGGATAATCGTCGGCACGGCTCTTGGCTTCAGCCTTCATCGTTTCCAACGCGATTGCGGCCGCCTCATCCGCATCGTAGTGGCCATCCATACGCGATAGGTCGTAGACGTGACGAACAAGCGTGTGATCGAGGGGCCCAAGATCGGCAAACGCAAATCCAGCCCGACGTCCGAGACCAACGAACTTGTCAGCCGCGGTTTCAACCAGTCTCACGCACGCGACATCCGTGGCCTCGGCAGACGCGCCGGTGGCCTCAGCAACAAAGGATGCAACAGAGCGATTTTCCGGCGCCGTGCAAATCGGGAATGCGGCGATTTCGATCTTGATCTCCGGTCGCAAAACGCCCTCACCCTTAGCGATGGGTTCATAGGGCAGATCATATCGAACGTAGCGATCGCTTTGCTTGACAACATAGTTGCCTTCGACCGCAAAACCCGCTGCCTCAAGCCGCTCGTTCACAGTGGCTCGCAGGCGTTTAAGCTCGCCGCGAGACGGATTGTCCTTGCCGACGATGCGCAGGTCAATGTCTTCTGACATGCGTTCGAGCAAACGATACGCGCGTCCAAGCGCCGTTCCCCCGCCGAACGCCAGGGTCAATCCATCGACCTCCACATCATGGATGGCAGCCAGGGCGCGGACGACGAACCAGTCCTTTTCCACCAAAGCAGGCGAAGGCAGACCAAAGAACTCCTGTACCTCCAGAAGCGTTTTGCGGTCCGGATTACCGTTCAACGCGGAGCTCCGCGCGGCCATCGGAGAGCCGTCGGTTGAAACGCGCCTTGACTTTGACCGTCGGGTTCACCGGGATCTGAGTGGAACGGCCTTCATTATAAGCTTTCGTGCTGTCGCTCTGCTCCCAAGCCACACCAAGCTTGTTCAGTGCCTGAAGTGCAGCACTGTGGAAGCCGTTGGAACTGGAGACAATAAGCTGGCCCGATAAACGCGACCGCATCGCCCGGGCGTAGACACCGTAGCCCAACCGCATCAGAGCCCCATCGTGGACCAGAGACCTGAGCGCGCGCAGAACCTGATCCTCACCACTCAGGTCAGCAAAGTCCCGCGGAAGAAAGACATCAGTTTTCTTCGTTCGCGCGACGCGGTTCTGGATTTTCTGCTTCAATGTCCTAGCCTGATACATGGTTCGTTTCTTTCTGCAAACACCCGACACGGAATATATGCAAAAACCCGACACGACGCAAGGGCTCGTTGGCGGCTAGAGATGCTCGTTTAGGCCATGTAATCGGGCCTGTCCAGGATGCACGACTTCCAGTGTGGCGTCGCCAGCTGCGCTCTTGTCATGAAGCATCTCCACATCTCCATTTCGTAGCAGGATCTACAGTCTGGCTGACCCGGAGAATGTTTTGCGGCGAGATCCAATACCAATCCGCTCCAACCTATGGCGTTGCCGAACCCAGCTCTCTTGTCTGGCATCCCTAATCCAGTCCCGTCCTTGGACGGTCAACCCACAAGGGGTTCGCAGCTACTGCGACCTCTCCGGCTACGCCGCCGAGGTGACCGCGGCCGGGCCCGGACCAAACGGGCGCCATCGAGCGGGATCGGCCCCGCCAACGGATGGAGCCTCACATGTCGGATCTCAGCCTCGCACAAAACCACGCACTCGATCTTGCCCGGACCCTGATGGTCCCGGTCACCCTCTTCGAGATTGACGGAGAGATCGGCGTCATGCCTTCCGCCGAGTATGACGGCGACGAGGACGCCATCATCAATGATTATGATCCGTGGGAGATTATGGCCTCCTCGCGGTGAGATCGCCTGAGACTGCGCAGCCCGGGGTCAACCGAGCTGCGCATAATCCCGCCCCGACTGGCGTGCCGGAATACTACGTGAATG
>WPHV01000019.1 GCA_009744235.1 Gillisella vitis | reverse complement strand
CAAAGATGGTCATCCGCATTGCACTTGCCCGTAAACTTCTTGTCATTCTCAACGCGAAAGCACGAGATGCGCGAAGGGAATTCGAAAATGCAACTTGACAGCCCAGATAGTCGCTCTGTCCTGCCGGGCATCTCCCCCTTAAGGGGTGAGATCGACTCGTTGCATATCTCTTGGTCCCTCTCAACGTGAGAGATATCGGCACTCAGAGTAAGGTAGTGGGAATGAGCGGTCGCGTCTATCTTATCTCCCCACCTGTGGGGGAGATGGTCGGCAGACCAGAGGGGGTGATCTTGCTCAGTTTTATTTGATCATCCCACCATTCCGCGCCACCGCATAGCGATTGACCGGCATCGACAACCCCAAATTCTCCCGCAATGTCTTGCCCTCATACTCTTCCCGAAACAATCCGCGCCTGCGCAATTCCGGCAGCACCAGCTTTACGAAATCATTCAAGCTGGCGGGCAGGGTTGGCAGCATCAGAATAAAGCCATCGGCGGCCCCGGCCTGGAACCATTCTTCCATAAAATCAGCGATCTCGGTGGGGGTACCGGTGATGCCGTTGCCGGTGCTTTTCTCGGCGTAGAAGCGGATCAGTTCGCCAACGGTGTGGCCTTCCATGATGAAATCGCGCAACCATTCAAACATGGCTTTCGAGCCTTTTGGCTCTGCTGGCAGGCGCTCCAGCGGGAAAGGCTGATCAAGCGCCACGCCAGAAAGATCGGCCTCCAAAAATTCGCCCAGCATCCAGCGGCCCACATCGGGGTGCAGGTTGTCGATCAGGAAATCCACCTTGGCTTGGGCTTCCGCTTTGGTTTCTCCGACATTGACCACCAAGCCGGGCATGAGCTTCAGATCGTTGGTAGAGCGGCCATATTTGGCCATGCGACCTTTGATATTATCGGCAAAAGCCTTGTTGCGCTCCAGATTGGAGGCAAGGCTGAAGACGATTTCGGCGGTGCGGGCGGCCAGTTCCATACCCGCTTCCGAGCCGCCAGCCTGCGCAATCACCGGGCGGCCTTGCGGGCTTGCGGCAATGTTGAGCGGGCCGCGCACCTGAAAATGCTTGCCCTTGTGGTTCAGCGTGTGCAGCTTGTTTTTATCGTGGTAAAGGCCTCTTTCCTTGTCCAGCACCAGTGCATCTTGCTCAAAACTGTCCCACAGGCCAAAGACAACATCAACAAATTCCGAGCCGCGCTCATAGCGTTCTGCATGGGGCGGCAGGCCGTCAAAGCCGAAATTATAGCCCGTCTCGTCATGGTCGGAGGTCACAACATTCCAGCAGGCGCGGCCACCGCTCAAATGATCGATGGAGGCAAAGATGCGGGCGATATTGTACGGCTCGTAATAGCTGGTGGAGGCGGTGGCGACAAAGCCGAGCTTTTCCGTGAGCACGGACAGCGCCGAAATCAGCGATAGCGGCTCAAACCGGTTCATCTTGGTGGGCGAGCGCGCCAGTGCGTCTGCATCGCCAATGGCGGCGGCTGGGGAATCGGCCAAAAACATAAAATCGAATTTTGCCGCTTCCGAGATTTTCGCCACGTTCAGCAGGTGATCAATCTTGTTGGCCCCGTTCACATCGGCCTCCGGGTGGCGCCACGCTGCCGGGTTGAAACCGAAAGTGTAGACGAAGGTTCCAAGTTTCAATGTGTCGGTGCGGGCCATGGTGATCTCTTCTTTTCTGATCAGGCTGGGGTCATAATGCGTTGGGATGGGGTGAAGCGAGCGGTAACGGCATGGCTGGCACCGGGATAGGTCAGGCGCACTTGCGTTACCGTCTCATCCAGCCGCCATGTCTGGCGTTCCACCACCAGAACCGGGGTGTTGGCAGCAATATTCAAGATTTTCGCTGCATCATCATTGGCGGCTTCGGCGGCAATGCGGTGTTCGGCGGCGTTCCATGGAATATGGTCCAAAAGCCACGGGCCGGGGGCCAGATCGGCAAAATCGGCATCGAGCGCCTGCGGCACCACGCCGAGATTGATAATACGCTCTTCCAGACAAAAAGGTTTGTCATTGGCATAGTGCAGGCAGGTGATGGCCAGCAGTTTGCGACGCGGGCTGAGGGAAAGGTTCTCCGACTCCGCCTTGGTGGGGTTGCGAATGACCCGCGATAAAATGCCATGATGATAGGTCTTTTCGAGTGAATTGACCTCATCCTTGATGTCGTAAATCTCCAGAATGGCGCTTTGCGAATTCTGCGGCATCACAATGCTGCCGGTCTTGCGCTTGCGCAGCACAAGGCCTGCGCGGGCAAGCTGGGTCAGCACCTTGTTCACGGTCATGCGCGAGCAGGCATATTCCTCGGTCAGTACCTGTTCGGAGGGGATTTTATGGCCCGGCGGCCATCGGCCTGAGAGGATATTGCTTTCAATATCATCCAGAATGCGCTGGTGCAGGGATTTGCTGGGTGTGTCGGTGTCGTCTGTCATCATGCCAGCATCGATGCGCCGCGATCCAGATAGGTGTCAAGGAACTGCTCCAATCTCGGATGGCGCGGCTTGGCAAAAACATCGGATGGCGCGCCCGTAAACAGCAGTTTGCCGTGATCGAGAAAGCTGATCTGCTGGCCCACCGTGGCGGCAAAGCCAATCTCGTGGCTTACCACCACCATGGTCATGCCTTCAGCTGCCAAGTCGCGCATCACGGTCAGCACTTCCCCGGTCAATTCCGGGTCGAGCGCCGAGGTTGGCTCATCAAACAGCATGATTTTGGGCTGCAAGGCCAAGGCGCGGGCAATGGCCACGCGCTGTTGTTGCCCGCCAGAAAGCTGGGAGGGATAATGACCTGCGCGGTTCTCCAGCCCCACCTTTTTCAGCTGCACCATGGCGCGATCTTCAGCTTCGCGTTTGGGTATTTTATGCACGGTTTTCAACGCTTCAGACACATTGCCAAGGGCGGTCATATGCGGCCAGAGATTGAATTGCTGAAACACCATGCCGATGTGCGAGCGCACGCTGCGGATTTGGGCGGCGGGCAGGCGTTCGCGCTGGCCATCTGGTCGCTCAAAATAGCCGAGCGCTTCGCCGCTGACGGTGATCATGCCTTCGCTGGCCTCTTCCAGAAACGCCATGCAGCGGAGCAGTGTGCTTTTGCCCGAGCCGGAAGGGCCGATCAGGCAGGAGACTTTGCCCTCGGGGATATCGAGGTTGATGTCATTCAACACGGTGTTGGTGCCAAAGCGCTTGACGAGTTTGGAGACGGAAATGGCGGGAAGCGTCATGGCGCGGAAAACCTCAATCTGCTCAAACGATATTCAGCCTTGCGGGCCGCCCAGGCGGTGGCCTCCACAATGACCCAGTAAATCACCGCCAACACGAAAATCGCCTCCAGAAAGGCATATTGCGCAGACCCTATGGCGCTGACGGTGGCGGTGAGTTCGGGAACGGTGATGATCGATAGCACCGCCGATTCTTTCAGAAGAATGATGGCGAGATTGACGCAAGGCGGCAGCACGATCAGCGCCATTTCTGGCAGGAGAATGCGGCGGATGGTTTGCAAGCGGCTCAAGCCGAGGCATTCTGCGGCCTCGACATGGCCATGGGGAACGGAGCTGTAACCAGCCCGGAAAATCTCGGAATAATAGGCGGCAGAATAGATGGTGAGGCCAATCAAGCCGCAAGGAATCGGGTCCAGCGACAGGCCCACATAGGGGCCGCCGTAATAGACCAGAAAAATCTGGATCAGAAACGGTGTGCCGCGCAGCACTTCCACCATCAGCCCCAGCGGAATATCCAGCAACTTGCCGCCGTAGCGACGGCCTGTTGCCACCAGAAAGCCCACGAGCACGCCCAGCAGCATGCCGACAATCCAGATCCACAGCGTGGTGATGGTGCCGCTGAAAATCTCCGGCAGATGATCAAGAATGACTTTGGGATCAAAAATCATTTGATGGCTCCCGGAAGCGCGCGTTCCGCCACTCCGCTCACTAGCGCCACGCTCCAGCAGATGATCAGATAAATCAGCGCAGCCGATGAAAACAGCTCAATGGGAAGATAGGTGGAAGCGGCTAGATCCTGTGCCATGCGGGTTAGCTCAACAATGCCCACCACCGATACCAGCGAGGAGGATTTGAGGATCATGATTGCTTCATTGACCAGGGCTGGAAAGGTCAGCCGAAGTGCAATGGGCAGTTTGATGCGCAGAAACGTTTGCCGTGCTGTGAAGCCCGCCATATCGGCAGCTTCGATCAAGCCTTTCGGCACGCTTTCAAACCCGCCCCGCAGATTTTCGGCCTGATAGGCGGCGGTGCAGAGCGACAAGCCAATAATGGCCGCCACCACGCTTGGCACGTTTATGCCAATAAACGGTAGAAGATTGTAGATCAGCAGCAATTGCACCAGCAGCGGCACGCCGCGAAAGAAGCTGATGAACAGCTCGGTTGGCATTGTATACAGCCGTTTGCCGGACAGCATGGCACCGGAGAGGATGACGGCCAGCACAAAGCCGATGGTGATGGAAATCACGCTGATGCCCAGCGTCCATCCGGCAGCCTTGACCAGCAGGAAGAAGAGTTTGAATGACATGGCTCTCCGGTCTCCGCTGTTGCGGACTACAATAAATGATAGCGTTCGGGATACCCCCCTCTGTCCTGCCGGACATCTCCCCCTCAAGGGGGGAGATTAGATCACCACGACTTGCTTAAACTGACGCAGCCACAAAATGCCGTTCTGGCTGATAGACTGGGCGCTTCGAGCGAGTCGATCTCCCCCCTTGAGGGGGAGATGCCTGGCAAGGCAGAGGGGGGGTAGGCAGCATATCAGGAGATTATCTGTTGTTCCAAAGCACAGCCTCAGGATAGATCACCTCAAAACGCTGGGTCTTTCACGCTATCAGGCGTATCAAACTTGGTGCCAAACCACTTTTCCTGCAATTTCGCCATGCGGCCATCGCCCTTCATCTTGATGATGGCAGCATCAACGGCGTCGATCAGGCTGGCATGGTCTGCATCCTTGGTGCCAACAAAGCTGAAATAGCTCTTTTTGCCAAAGGGTGGCACCACCACTTCAAAGGCTCCATTGCGCTGCTTGGCCACGAAAGCGATGTTGGGCAGCGAATTGGCAACGGCTACCACGCGGCCTGCGGCCATATCGGCATAGGCATCGTTGAAGGAGACATATTCACGTACATCAATTTTCTTCGGCAGGGTTGCGGAAAGCTCCTGCAACTGCGCCAGCTGGGCTGTTGCTTTGCCGACACCAACCGATTTACCCGCCAGATCTTCCGGCTTGGTAATGGTCTTGTCGCCTGCTTTTTTCAGGATAGCAACGGTGGCTTCGGCAATCGGCGCGGTAAAGCGGTAGCGCTCCATGCGGGCTTTGGTGACGGTGGCGGGGCCAGCCACGATATCGAACTTGCCAGCTTCAAGGCCGGGCAAAACGCCGTCCCATGGCAGGGCGATCCACTCGATCTTCACGCCAAGTTCCTTGCCGATTTCGGCAAAGAGATCAACGTTGAGGCCAACGTGGTCGCCAGCATCAATAAAGTCAAAGGGTGCAAAGGCGGTTTCCGTGCCGACCTTCAATGTGCCAGCGGCTTTGATCTTCGCCAGCGCATCTTCGGCATGGGCCGACACGCTTGCGCCAAACAACAGGGCAGCACCAAGCGCCGCCTTCAGCAACAGTCTTTTCTGCATCACAATCTCTCCAGTTGCCCGCTACCCGGCGATCTCTCGTACCGGTGCAATTCCCCTCAGCCGTTTCTCGGCCATTTGACTATACAAATAGAGCGAGGAAGGGGGCAGCTGTCAATGATATTGTGCGGAAAATAAGCGTGCTTATTTTGTAAGCAGATTTTTGGTGGGAGTCGAGAGGCATCCCACCCTGTTTCCAGGAAATATACGGTTTCACGCGATGGCGACGATATCAACACTGATATCAGCGGGCCGCGATGCTTCAATCACCAACCGGCCATTCGGCAAGTCGTTACCATTCAATTTCCAGGCGATTGCGGCATCGTCCAGTCCGTAATGAACCCAACGGTCACGCAGGCGCTGTTCCAGCACCTCCAGCGGTGGGCCGACGAAGACCGTCAGGTCGAAGCAGCTTTGCAGGCGGGTCCAGGGCGCGCGATCGAGAAGCAGGTAATTGCCCTCGACCAGAATAAAGCGGGTTTCCGGCGCAATTGGCCGGGCCGAGGCAATCGCCAATTCGCGGTCGCGGTCAAAGACCGGTACGAGAACCTCCTCGTCGCCAGCCTTTACCGCCGTGACGATGTCGAGAAAACCACGCACGTCGAAGGTTTCCGGTGCGCCCTTGCGCTTCAGCAGGCCGCGCTGTTCCAGAATGCCATTGTCCATGTGAAACCCGTCCATCGGCAGGATTTCCGCGGTTTCGCCGCGCTTAATCAGCGCCTCGCGCAAGGCTTCCGAAAGAGTAGACTTGCCCGCGCCTGGCGGTCCGGCAACGGCGATCATGAAACGGCTGGCCTCTTGGGCCAGCCGGATTATATCATCTGTCAGCGAGGAGACGGAAACCGTCATGCGGCAATCGCTTCAGCTGGGGCTTCCTTCGCACCCGTCATGAAGGCCACGGCATCCGACATGGTGTAATCCTTCGGATTGATCACGCAGAGGCGCTTGCCAAGCCGATGGATATGGATGCGGTCGGCCACTTCGAACACATGCGGCATATTGTGCGAGATCAAAACGATCGGCATGCCGCGCGAGCGCACGTCCTGGATCAGCTCCAGCACGCGGCGGCTTTCCTTGACGCCCAAAGCAGCGGTTGGCTCATCCAGAATGACCACCTTGGAACCGAAAGCCGCAGCGCGTGCCACGGCCACACCCTGCCGCTGGCCACCCGAGAGGGTTTCCACGGCCTGGTTGATGTTCTGGATGGTCATCAGGCCAAGCTCGGACAATTTTTCACGGGCAAACTTGTCCATGGCGGGCTTGTCGAGAGCACGAAACAGGCTGCCCATGATGCCGGGTTTGCGCATTTCGCGACCCAGAAACATGTTGTCGGCAATTGAGAGGGCCGGAGACAGCGCCAGATTCTGATACACGGTTTCAATGCCAGCCTTGCGGGCATCAATCGGCGAACGGAAGTTGATGGTCTTGCCTTCGAGCTTGATCTCGCCTTCATCCGGTGTCACGGCGCCGGAAATAGCCTTGATCAACGAGGATTTACCAGCACCGTTGTCACCAATGACCGCAAGGATTTCACCCGGGTACAGATCAAAATCGGCGTTGTCGAGGGCGGTTACACGGCCATAACGCTTGACGAGGCCACGGGCGGTGAGAATGGGTTCTTGTGCCATTAGCCAGCTACCTTTCTGATCCATTGGTCAATTGCGACGGCGGCAATGATCAGCACGCCAATCAGCATATAGGTCCATTGCGGGTCGGTGCCGGCCATACGCAGGCCAAGCTGGAACACGCCGACGATCAGTGCACCAAACAGCATGCCCATGATGGAACCACGGCCACCAAACAGCGACATGCCGCCAATCACCACTGCGGTGATGGATTCGATATTGGCAAACTGGCCAGCTGTTGGCGAAACCGAGCCGATACGGCCAATCATCGCCCAGCCACCCAGCGCACAGATCAGGCCGGCAAGCGTGTAGACGGAAATCAGCATGCGCTTGACATTGACGCCAGACAATTCCGCTGCATCGGGATCGTCGCCAACTGCATAGAGATGGCGGCCCCAGGCGGTGTTGTTCAAGACATACCAGAGCACGGCAACCAGAAGGGCGAGTGCGATCACACCATAGGTCAGGACGGCACCGCCCAATTTAAAGCTTTGGCCAAAATATTGCAGGATGGGCGCATTGGTGCCCAGGTCTTGCGAACGGATGGTCTCGTTGCCGGAATACAGGAAATTGGCTGCCAGCACGATCTGCCACATGCCGAGTGTGACAATGAAGGGGGGCAGCTTGACGCGGGCCACCAGCACGCCATTGATGAAGCCGCAAACGCCGCCGACGGCAAAGCCGCACAGCACGGCAAGCGGGCCAGGCACGCCATAGTGAACGGCAAATTGCCCCATGACGACAGAAGACAGGACCATGATGGCCCCCACCGAAAGGTCAATCCCGGCGGTGAGGATAATCAGGGTCTGGGCTGCGCCGATAATGCCGGTAATGGCAACCTGCTGCAAAATCAGCGTCAGGGCAAAGGGCGAAAAGAACTTGCCGCCCAGAATGACGCCGAACGCGATCAGTGACAGAATCAGCACGATCAACGGCACGGCAGCCGGGCTGGAATGCAGGAAGTGCTGAAACTTTTGCAATGGCGTCTTGTCGTTGGTATCGAACTGCGCGACCGCAGTGGCACTGCCCGACAGCACATTCTCGTATTCAAGATGAGGTTTGGTGGCGGCTTTTGGCTCGCTCATCGGCTTTCCTCCCGTGGACCTCTTCTGAGGCTTGAGGGCCGGGCTGGACCGTGGCACCAATTGCCGACGGCCGCCTGCGGCATTGTAGAATTTACTTATTCAACCAAGGGCTATTGCTGATAGCCTTGGTTGCAGAAACCGCTTACCAGAAGGGCGGCCTGAGCCGCCCTTCTACTGCGAATTTTTTTGGAGCAGATCAGCCCCAGCACTTCTTCAGGCCTTCGGCAACGTCGATCGAAGGCACGCCCTTGGCAGCCTTGTCGGTGACGAGCGAAACGCCCGTATCAAAGAAGTCCTTGCCAGCGGTTGGCTTTGGCTTTTCGCCAGAGTCAGCAAACTTCTTGATTGCTTCGATGCCGAGTGCAGCCATCATCAGCGGATATTGCTGCGAGGTTGCGCCGATCACGCCTTCCTTGACGTTTTTCACGCCAGGGCAGCCGCCGTCAACCGATACGATCAGCACGTCCTTCTGCTTGCCAACGGCCTTGAGGGCTTCGTAGGCACCGGCAGCAGCAGGCTCGTTGATGGTGTGAACGACGTTGATGTTCGGGTTTTTCTGAAGAAGATTTTCCATGGCCGTACGGCCACCTTCTTCGTTGCCGTTGGTGATGTCGTGGCCCACGATGCGTGGATCAGTTTCATCGCCAATCTTGTTCGGGTCCTTCGGATCAATGCCGAAGCCGATCATGAAGCCCTGGTCGCGCATAACGTCCACCGATGGCTGGGCAGGGGTGAGGTCGAGGAAAGCAACCTTTGCGTCCTTGGCCTTGTCGCCGAGCGTTGCAGCAGCCCACTGACCAATCAGCTTGCCAGCCAGCAGGTTGTCGGTTGCGAAGGTCGCATCCGCAGCATTGACCGGGTCGAGCGGCGTGTCGAGGGCAATAACCAGAAGGCCGGCGTCACGGGCTTCCTTGACGGCAGGCACGATGCCCTTGGTGTCGGAGGCGGTCAGCAGGATACCCTTTGCGCCATCGGCAATGCAGGTTTCGATCGCAGCAACCTGGCTTTCGCTGTCGCCGTCGATCTTGCCGGCATAGGACTTCAGCGTAACGCCCAGTTCCTTGGCCTTGGCGGATGCGCCTTCCTTCATCTTGACGAAGAAGGGATTGGTATCGGTTTTGGTGATCAGGCAGGCTGACACGTCAGCGGCCTGCGCGCCTGTCGAAAAGACAACGCCAAGAGCCAGGGCGCCAAGCGTGGCGCCGATCAAATTGGTCTTCATATGGATCCTCCCAAGGACAAAGATAAACGCACCCTCTCAAGGGGCCGTCCGGTTCGCATGGTCCATCACCTCTCCCGTGTTGGCCCCCCATGCTTCCTGCCTCAAGAAAACACTATTCCAAATCGCTGTCAATAAATAAATCGAGTTGAATTATTAATCCACTGTGGCATGCTTGGCGCGGTCTTGGCAGGGCGGGAGGAGCCTGTGCCGGGTTGATACGGAGCAGGATGCTCAGCAGAATTGGTTGCCGGGCCAGGATGGCGAAATGCCGATCCGGCGGAGCTCGGGGCCTGGAAATTCTTGTCGCACGCGGCTCTCTGGCCGGGTTGGGCGGGATGGGAGGATGATCGATGACAGAGGGAATGAATGCGGGTCTGGCGATGCCGCCCGCTGCCCTCGAGACGAGTGGCGGCGCCAATCAGGTCGGCGTGCGCGCCTATAACGAGCGGCTGGTCATGTCGCTGGTGCGCCGGCATGGCAGCCTGTCCAAGGCGGAAATTGCCCGGCGCAGCGGTCTCTCGGCCCAGACGGTGACGGTGATCATGCGGGTGCTGGAGCGCGAAAAGCTGCTGGTGCGCGGAGAGCCGGTGCGCGGACGCGTCGGCCAGCCTTCGGTGCCGATGCGGCTCAATCCGGATGCGGTCTATTCGTTTGGGGTCAAGATCGGAAGACGAAGCGCCAATCTGGTGCTGATGGATTTCGTCGGCACGATCCGCCATGAGGTGCGTCGGACCTATCCTTATCCGATGCCCGGCCTCTTGCTGGATTTCATCGTCGGCGGCATTTCCGATATTGAGGGCAGGCTTTCCGTCGCGGAGCGGGCCCGAATTGCCGGTGTGGGTATCGCAGCCCCGTTCGAACTGTGGAGCTGGGCGGAAGAGACCGGCGCGCCATCAGAGGAAATGGATGTCTGGCGCGATACCGATCTGAAAGCCGATGTCGCGGCCCGGATTGGTTATCCGGTCTTCATCCAGAACGATGCGACCAGCGCCTGTGCTGCCGAACTGGTGTTCGGGGTCGGGCCGCACTATCCGGATTTCGTCTATTTCTTCCTCGGCTCCTTCGTGGGCGGCGGCATCGTGCTGAATTCCTCGCTGTTTTCCGGGCGCACCGGCACGGCTGGCGCGGTTGGGCCGTTGCCGGTGCAAAGGCGCGATGGCAAAACCGTTCAGCTTTTGAAGATCGCGTCGATTTTCGTGTTGGAAAACCTGTTGCGCGACTATGGACAGGACAGCCAGTCCCTGTGGTATTCGCCGAGCGACTGGGTGGACTATGGCGAGCCGCTGGAAATCTGGATCCGCGATACCGCCGCAGCGCTGGCCCAGGCGATTGTGGCGGCGGCATCGATCATCGACTTTTCCGCCGCCGTCATCGATGGCGGTTTTCCGCAATGGGTGCGCCAGCGTCTGGTCGTGGCCATCCAGGAGGCAGCGCGTGATCTCGACCTCCAGGGCGTATTGATGCCCGAGATCGTCGAAGGCGCTGTGGGCCACCAGGCACGGTCGGTTGGCGGTGCCAGCCTGCCGCTGTTTTCCCGTTATCTTTTGGATCAGAATGTGTTGTTCAAGGAGTTACTGTAAATGCTGAAGGGCCTCAACCCCATCCTTAGTCCCGAATTGTTGGCCACCCTGCGGGCCATGGGTCATGGCGATGAAATCGCCATTGTCGATGGCAATTATCCGGGTCTCGAACATGCAAAGCGGTTGGTGCGGCTGGATGGGCTCGGGCTTATTCCTGTGCTGGATGCCATTCTCTCGGTTCTGCCCATCGATGATTTCGTGCCGGAAGCGATTTTCCGCTCCACCGTCGGCAAGGATCGCGATGCACTTGACCCGGTCCATGCCGAAATCATCGCCTGCTGCGCCGCCCATGAGCCAAAACAGCCGGTCGTCCCGCTGCTGGGACCGGATTTCTATCCCCGCGTCAAGGCGGCCCATACAGTTGTGCAAACTGGCGAACCCCGCCTTTATGCCAATGTCATTCTTAAGAAAGGCGTGATATACCCGCAATAACCTCTGATTGTAGTAGCCGCACTGGCGGACCTGCGGCTGCAAAGGGTGAAATGCCCTGGATGAGGTTTTGAGGTAGATGAGGCCGTGCGGGGCGTCCTGCACGGCCTTTTTCGTTTCGTGTTTTTTACAGAGACGGTTTCAGCTCACGGCTTCGACAGCCTTGCCCGGGTTGAGCGCGGCGTCGAGAGAATGAGGCTGGTTTCGCTATTGGTAATGCCGGGAACCAGTCGCACACGTCGCAAGACACTGTCGAAATCCGTCAAGGTCGCCGCGCCCAGCTCGACGATCAGGTCCCAGCGCCCATTGGTGGAATGTACGGCGGAAATCTCGGGAAAACCGCTCAGAGCGCGGATCACCTTGTCAGTGACATGCCCCTGGATTTCGATCATCATGATGCCGCGTACACCCAGATCGACCGTATCGGCCCGCAGGATCACGGTATAGCCAAGAATGGTGCCATCACGCTCCAGCCGTTCCAGCCGCGCCCGCACCGTTGCGCGCGACGCGCCGGTTTCCAGCGCCAGATCGGAAATGCTGCGCCGGCCGTTATGGCGCAGAAGCGTGACCAGCCGTTCATCGAGATCGTCCACGGTCTTCTCACTTTGAGCAATAAAACTGCCATAACGATAAGCCATATGGACATTATTGCCAATCTATATCGTTCAAATCGCCAGTTTCAAATGGTTGAATAGTGACAACAACAGGAGAGACGCATGGAGTGCAGATTGATCGGAGTTCCCTTGCAGATCGGCGCGGGCCGTCTGGGCTGTGAAATGGGACCGAGTGCGCTGCGCATTGCCGGGCTCGGCCCGATGCTGGAAGATCTTGGCCATCGCGTTACCGATCTCGGCAATGTCGCGCCTGCCGCCTTCAAAACCCTCAGTCATCCCAATCCGGCTGTGCATCACCTGCCCGAAACCGTTGCCTGGATCGAGACCTTGTCCGAGGTCGCTTACCGCGAAAGTGCGGACGGTATGCCGATATTTCTGGGTGGTGACCACGCGCTTTCGGCTGGCACGGTGCCGGGACTGGCGCGCCGGGCGGCGGAACAAGGCCGACCGCTTTTCGTGCTCTGGCTGGATGCCCATACCGATTTCCATACGCTGGAGACCACGGAAAGCGGCAATCTGCATGGTACGCCGGTCGCGTATTTCACCGGTCAGTCCGGTTTTACCGGTTATTTTCCTGAACTCGCCGAAGCGGTCGATCCGACTCATGTGGCAATGATCGGCATTCGCAGCGTCGATCCAGCCGAGCGGGCCGCTTTGCGCCGGACCGGTATCACCGTGCATGACATGCGAATGATCGATGAGCATGGCGTTGCCGTGCTGTTGCGGGCCTTTCTGGACAAGGTTCGGGCCGCGAATGGCTTGCTGCATGTCAGCTTCGATGTGGATTTTCTCGATCCGATGATTGCGCCCGCCGTTGGCACCACGGTGCCGGGTGGCGCCACCTTCCGCGAGGCGCATCTGGTGATGGAAATGCTGCATGACAGCGGCCTGGTCTCCAGCCTCGATCTGGTCGAACTCAACCCTTTCCTGGACGAGCGGGGCCGTACCGCCATCCTGATGGCCGATCTGACGGCAAGCCTGATGGGACGGCAGGTCATGGATCGTCCCACACGCGATTACGCCGGGAGCGTTTGATGAGTGCTATTGCCAATCTGAATATCGTCCCCTTCGTCAGCGTCGATCATATGATGAAACTGGTGCTGCGGATCGGGGTCGAGACCTTCCTGACCGAACTTGCCGAAGTGATCGAGGAGGACTTTCGCCGCTGGGAGGTGTTTGACAAGACGCCACGCATTGCCTCCCATTCCAGCGATGGGGTGATTGAGTTAATGCCGACCAGTGACGGCACGCTCTACGGCTTCAAATATGTCAACGGCCATCCTAAGAACATGCGGCAAGGCCGCCAGACGGTGACGGCCTTCGGTGTGTTGTCGGATGTCGGCAATGGCTATCCGATGCTGCTGTCGGAAATGACCATTTTGACGGCATTGCGTACGGCGGCAACCTCGGCTGTGGCGGCCAAATACCTGGCCCGGCCCGATGCCCGCTGCATGGCGGTGATTGGCAATGGCGCGCAAGCCGAGTTTCAGGCGCTGGCCTTCAAGGCGATCTGCGGCGTGACGCATCTTCGGCTCTATGATATCGATCGTAGCGCCAGCGACAAATGCCTGCGCAATCTTCAGGCAAGCGGATTGGCGATAACGCTGTGCCATTCCTCGCAGGAGGCGGTCGAGGGCGCCGATATCATCACCACCGTCACCGCCGACAAGCAATGCGCCACCATTCTCACCGATAACATGGTCGGCCCCGGTGTTCATATCAACGCGGTTGGCGGCGATTGCCCCGGCAAGACTGAATTGCACCGCGATATTCTCAACCGCGCCGATATTTTCGTTGAATATCCACCTCAGACCCGGATCGAGGGGGAGATCCAGCAAATGCCGTCCGATCATCCCGTCACAGAACTGTGGCAGGTCATGACCGGCACGGCCAAGGGACGGAGCGATTCGCGCCAGATCACCTTGTTCGATTCGGTCGGCTTTGCCATCGAGGATTTTTCGGCCCTGCGATATGTGCGCAGCAAGCTGGCCGAAACCGGGCTTTTCACCGAATTGGACCTGCTGGCCGACCCCGATGAGCCCCGCGATCTCTATGGCATGGTGCTGCGCAGCAAGGTTTCCGTCGGTTGATGACTAAAATTTCATGATCGGCGGTATGGATCCTTTTGCCTCGATCCCCATTTCTGCATGGAGTCAAGTTTTACAAAGGATCTATCATGGACGTCGTGCGCATTCTGTTTGCCATTCTTCTGCCCCCGGTCGGCGTTTTTCTCCAGGTCGGTATCGGTCTGCAATTCTGGCTGAATATTTTGCTGACATTGTGCGGCTATATCCCCGGCATCATCCATGCGATCTGGGTCATCCTGCGCCGATAACCTCCTGAATTGACAGTTACCGGCTGGCGACATGCGATTGACAATGGCGCCAAGCCGGACGACTTTGCCACTTGTGGCAACGGTTGGAGGACCCGCGCCCGTGTCGCTTGGGAGGCCTGCCGTATGACTGTCGATCTGGTCGATTATTTCGACGCCTATGCCCGTGATTATCAGTCTTATAAGGGCGGCAGTTGGTGCTATGAGGACGGTTGTCTCTATGCTGGGCTGATCGCCCTTCACGAGGCGACCGGTGATACCAGATGGTCGGCGCATCTGAAGCGGCTGGTCGATGGCCAGCTGGATGATCAGGGCCAGATGCGTGATTACGTGCTGACCGAGTATAATATCGACAATATCCTGCCGGGCCGGGCGCTGATTTTCCTGCTGAAAACGACGGATGACAATCGTTACCGGATTGCAGCGGACCGGCTTGCCCGGCAATTGCAAAGCCATCCGCGCCTGGGTGCCGGTCCCTATTGGCATAAGCTGCGCTATCCCCATCAAGTCTGGCTGGATGGGCTCTATATGGGCCTCGCCTTCAAGGCCGAATACGGCAAGCTGGCTGGCCAGGAGACGATGGTCCGCGATGCGCTGGAGGAATTGCTGGTCACGCTCGACCTGACCTCGGATGGTGTGAGCGGGCTTTATCGCCACGGCTACGATGAGGAACGGCTGCAAGCCTGGGCCGATCCGCAAACCGGCCTGTCGCCCGCCCATTGGGCACGGGCGATCGGCTGGCTGGCGATGGCTATGGTCGATCTCTACGGCCTGGTGCCAGAGGGAGCGGATAAGTTGACGCTGGCCGAAAAGCTTGGCGGACTTCTCACTCGGCTTTCACACTTGCGCGCGGCGGATGGCCGCTGGTTGCAGGTTATCGATCAGCCCGATCTTACTGGCAATTATCCTGAAAGCTCTGCCACGGCGATGTTCGCCTATGCCTCTCTGAAGGCAGCCCGGCTCGGAATTGCGGGGGCAAAGCCGGAGATTGGGGCGGAGGCATTGGAAAGTCTTCACCGCCATGCGCTTGATCCCAACGTCTCTGGCCGGATGGTGATGAAGCAGATTTGCTGTGTGGCCGGACTGGGCGGATTTGGCGGCGTCTATCGGGATGGCACGCCCGCCTATTACCTCTCCGAAGCGTTGAATGACGACGACATCAAGGGTGTCGGCCCATTGATGATGGCTGAAGCGGAGCGTCTGCGTTGCGCGACACACTCCGCATCTCCCGTGCTTGGCTGACGGGAGATGCCTTTTTCCAGTTGTTATTTGAGATTGAAGCGGAACGGCACCGTAATCGTCTTGCTGACACCCGGTGGAGGTGCTGGCACCGGCGAGGCACGTTTTATGGCATCGACCGTTGCCTGATCCAGATTTGCAAACCCTGAAGATCGGGAAATCGACACCGAGAGAACATTGCCGCTGTCATCGATCTGGAAGCGGGCATAGGCGGTGCCTTCCTCCTTGTTGGCGCGGGCTTCGCTTGGATAGCGCTTGCGTCGCTCAAGATAGGAAGCCAGCCGTGCCTGCCAATTTTGCGGGCTGACACTCGATGAAAACAGGCCGGAACTGGTGTTGGAGGCCGCCGTCCTGTCCGATTGCGTCACCTCTGCCTTGGCCTCGCGCTGGGCTTTTTGGGCCAAGGGTTGCGGGGCAGCTTTAGGTTGCTTCTTTTTAACCGGTGTCGTGTCTGCGGTCTCCACCGGCTTTTGCACTGGGCGAGTTACTGGCAGCGGGACTTCCACATTTTCCAGTTCCTTGGTTACCTGTTCCTCGACCGTCGGTTCTTCCACCGGTTTGGGCTCCGGTTCCGGTGGTGGCTCGGGCTGCACTTCCGCGACGTCGGGTGGCGATGGTGGTGTTTCCTCGACTTTTTCAGGCGGTGTCGGTTCCGGTGGCTGCACCTCGGGTGGCTGTGGCACGGGTGGCGGCTCGACCGGCTGTGGCGGCTTCTCCACCGCCTCGGATTTTACCTCTTCGGCATCCTGCTGATCGGGCGTTATCTGGTTTTCCTCGACCTTGGTAGCAACCGGTTCGGGAGCCAGCTCAATCATGATGGCAGCGGGCGGAGCACCGTCGGCCAACGGCTCTTCCGGCTGTTGCAGCATCAGCGCCACGGCACCGGCATGGGCGGCAAACACCAGGGTTCCGGCTGTACACCAGAGCAGCCAATCGAGGGCGGAACTGCGCCGCCCTGTCGGGTCCGCTTGCCTGCTCATTGGCCGTTGGTATCCTCTGCGGGCGGCGTAATGCTGGTCGCCTGCGGCAATGTTTCCACCCCAACCAGGGCGATCTTCAGATAGCCTGCGTCGCGCAGCAGGTTCATCACCGTCATGAATTCGCCGTAGCCGACATTCTTATCGGCGCGCAGGAAAATCCGCGTGTCTTTATTGCCCTTGGAGACCTGTTCCAGCACGGTCGGCAGCCTGTCGCGGCTGACCGTGTCATTGCCAAGCGCCAGGCTGAGATCCTGTTTCAAGGTCAGATAGACCGGTTCATCCGGCCGTTTCGCCGGTGCGGCGCTGGAGGCGGGGAGGTCGACATTGACATCGACAGTCGCCAGCGGGGCCGCCACCATGAAGATGATCAGCAAAACCAGCATGACATCGATGAAGGGCGTGACATTGATCTCGTGGTTTTCAACCAGATCGTCGCCGGAATTTTCGCGGATACCTCCAGCCATCGGATTACTCCGTCACCACCTTGAGGCGGGCGGCACGCACATCGGCCGGCACCTTGCGGAAATCGAGATCCCGGCTGACCAGCCGCTCCACCGCCGTTGCCGCATCCAGCAATTGCTGGCGATAGCCGGTCACCGCGCGGGCAAACACGTTATAGATCACCACGGCGGGAATGGCGGCAACCAGACCGATCGCGGTGGCCAGCAGCGCCTCGGCAATACCCGGTGCGACCACGGCAAGATTGGTGGTCTGCGATTGCGAAATGCCAATGAAGGAATTCATGATGCCCCAGACGGTGCCGAACAGACCGACAAAGGGGCCGATCGAGCCGATGGTGGCAAGAATGCCGGTTCCGGCGGTCATACGGCGTCCGGCGCGCGATTCGATCCGCGACAGAGCCGAGCTTACCCGTTCCTTGACGCCGTCATTGCCAGCATAATCGAGCGCAGGCTCTGACAGTTTCAACTCGCGTGCAGCGATCAGTAGCATGTCCGGCACGGTGCCGCGCCGCTTCTGCAATGCGCCCGCGGCCTGCGAGAGGGATCGCGCTTCCTGCAGCACAGCCAGACCGCGCCGCAGCCTCGCCTTTGAGCCGGAGAGTTGAAGGGTTTTGACAAGCAGGATGGTCCAGGTTGCGACGGAGGCAAGGCCAAGGGCAATCATCACTGACTTCACCACCCAGTCGGCGGCCATGAACATGCCAACAGGTGAAAGATCGTGGGGAATGTCGGAGCGCTGCACTGCGGCGGGAGCCTCCACTGCGACGCCTTCTGTGGGCGTGGGTGACGGAGCTGGCGTGGCGGTATCGGCTGGTGGAGCTGCCAAATTGGCAGGTGACGCAGGCGTCTCTTGCGGCGGTGTTTGCGCAGGCACGGCTGGGGCCGGTTCGCTTGTGGTTTGAGCGGGTGCCGCCCCTTGCTGGGCCACGGCGGCGGACGAACTCATCAGCGTGCCGGTTATCAGCAGACCCGAGCCAATAACCACGGTCATGCTCACGCGAGCGAGCGAAGAGGAGCGACGATACGCCATCAAACAACCTTCCGATCAAAATCCATTGCCGGTGCCGGCATGTCCCGCGCATGGCGGGGCAGTGCCTTTAATTGTTTGTCGATATTAAAGTTGAGTGATGTTTTCAAGTATAATCTTGCCAAGGATGCATTTTCCCTGAGCTTTCCCCAGAGCTTGCCAGGGAAAAGTGGCTCCCGGTTTTCCCGATCAGGCAAGCTCAAACAAAAGATCAGAGAGACTGCCTGGTTCAGAATGAAGCGGGCAGTTTCTCGCGCTTGCCAGGGAAAAGTGGCTCCCGGTTTTCCCGAGTAGCGGGCATGGAGCATGGCGGATTATTGCCTGCGAAGACCATGGGAAATTGCCCCTGCCGGGTGTTGCCCCTTGCCAATGACGGAACATTTTCAGTCGCTTGCCGTTCTCCTGCCGATAATTATTTCAAGGAGCCTGTCATGCTGCACTGGATTTTGATTTTTCTGCTGATTGCCGCCGTCGCCAGCCTTCTTGGCTTCCGAGGTGTGGCCGGGGCTTCTGCCGGTATTGCGAAAATCCTGATCTTTATCGTGTTGGTAATCTTCATCATCGCGTTGGTCAGCGGCATTGTCATCGTCGCATAAAATACATGCATTAAAATAGACCTGCCTTATCCTGCGTCATTCGGCGCGGGAGAAGATGCCCGTTCCTTGCCCCCCAAGGCGGGCGAAGCCGAAGTCCGCCGGGTCTCCAGCTGACGGACTTCGGTTTCTTTGTTATGAGCGAAGAATGATATTATATCGTTTGATCTCGAACAAAAATCACCGGTCAGATAAAAGGACGGCGCATGACGCCATCGGGCGTCCAGTTTGCAGCAGCCTGAAGACCGGCGCTATCAAGGATTTCGCACCCACGGTCCAGCCAGCGGATCAGGCCACGGGCGGTCAGCTTTTTCAATGTTTTGTTGGTGTGAACGATCGAAAGTCCGAGCGTGTCGGCAACGTGGACCTGAGTGATCGGTAAATAGGGTTTCTCCGCGTCGATAAGCCCGGCCACCCGGCCGCGATCATCCAGGAAAGCCAGCAGATAGGCAGCGCGCTCCAGTGCGGTGCGCCGGCCAATGCTGATCAGATGATCGTCCAGCATGCTTTCTTCGCGTGACGCGATCCAGGTCAGGTCGTAGCCAAGGCCTGGATGCTTTTCAAAAAGGGAAAAAAGCCGCTCTCGCTCAAAGACGCAAAGCCGCATGGGCGTCAGTGCTTCGACGGAATGGGCCATTTCATCGAAAACCGCGCCCTGCAAGCCGATCATATCGCCGGGAACCACGTAATTCAGAATTTGCCGGCGACCATCCTCGAGGATTTTATAGCGAAAACCCCAGCCTGTCAGGGTTGTGTAAAGATGAGCACTATGGCTGCCTTCAACAAGGATTGTCGTGCCCGCGTCAGCATGAAACTCACCCTTTCGGAATGCGCGGACGAATTCGAGCTCGCCGGGTGTGAATTCGCGGAAATGGTCATTGAGGCGGATGGGGCAGACCAGACAGGCCGTGTGAATTCCATTCTTGAGCCGTTCTCCATGCCTTGCCGGTTCCTCTGGCATTCCGCCTCCTTATTTGCTTTTATTTTCAGTAAAGTATCAGGAGGAACAAATGTTCCTGATTGAGGACGGGTGACATGTCTTTTTTAAATGACCCGCAGCGAGGCAGCACCGATAAGGGCTTTTAAGCAAAAAGGTTAATCAATGACTGAAAAACCGCTGCATGTACTCGTTGCTGAAAAACAGGCCTTGATCGCGATCGAGATCGAGGTCGTGCTGACGGAAGTGGCTGGCGGCAAAATCACCGTTTGTCTCCCTCGCGATATGCCATTGAGATTGAGCGAAGCCCGCTATGATGTGGTGCTGATCGATGCGACCATCATGCCGGAGCAGAACCGTACGCGATTCGATCTTATTCGAAGTCATCATGCCGGGGTGGTGTTTCTGACCTCCTTCGACGAGGTGCCGGGGTTTAGCCAGCCAGAACCTGGCTTTGCACTCCTGACAAAGCCGTTTGACGAGCAGAGGCTCCTGGCCGCGGTATTCGAAGCGGCAGCCAATCGAGATCCGATGGGTGCTGGTTTAGAGACAAAGATCGAGGGGAATGGCGCCGATCAGGGGCCAAACAGATGACAAGCAAATCTTCCGGTCGGCGCGACCCGCACGCCGACCGGAAGATGTCATTATACCGCAAATGCGCGTTTCGTTACCGCAGCGTCATGGGCGTCGGGTCCGAAATCGCCTTCACCGCTCACACCAAGAATTTCCTGCAGGCGGTTTCGCGCCCGATTGATCCGGCTCTTGATGGTGCCAACAGCGCAACCGCAAATTTCCGCTGCTTCCTCATAGGCGAAACCAGAGGCACCCACCAGAATAATGGCTTCGCGCTGGTCGCTCGGCAGTTGATCGAGCGCCTTTTTGAAGTCCTGAAGGTCCAGCGAACCGTATTGCTGAGGATGAACAGCCAGCTGTGAGGTGAAAATGCCGTCGGGGTCCGAGACCTCGCGGCCGCGCTTGCGCATTTGCGAATAGAATTCATTGCGCAGAATGGTGAACAACCAGGCTTTCATATTGGTGCCCGGTTCGAAATGATCCTGCTTTGCCCAGGCTTTCATGATCGTATCCTGGACAAGATCGTCCGCAACGTGATGCCGTCCGGCCAGCGACACGGCAAACGCACGTAGATTGGGCAGGGCAGCCAGCATATCTCTCTTGAAGCCGCGATCATCCGATTGCTTTTCAAGGGTCATCGAGCAGTGTCCTTCCTGTCGCACTGTTTCCCCGCATTTTGTTCGGCGGCATCCAGACGCTCAAGCAAGTCCATGAAACGGTCCGGAATTCCCTCCTCCTGGACGGAATCATAGAATTGCCGGAGCTTGCTGCTGATCGTGCCGTGTGCCTCAGCCGGGATTCCCCCGGTTCCATCCTCTCCTGCGTCACGATGATTATGCTGGTTGTTCATGATGTCTCTGACGGTTGATTTTAATGTCAGGCTTAACGGACCATATCTGAGAAGGTTCCGCTTCTCCCTGCATATTTTTTCTCCGGGTTAGTCTCTGGCGTCAGACATGAGGTGAGGAGGAAATTATACTGAAAATATAAAGTGTTAAATTGAAATTTCGCATATCACGCACAAGATGTCGAGTGATAGCATTTCATCAAATTAAGGTGAAATGATAACGGTCCTCAATTGCCGGCGGTCGAAGACAGCGATCTCTGGAGCCAGACGGTGTGCTGCGCTTGAGGCGGGCAAGAATTTTCCAGAGCTTCCAGATTGTCGCTAGCGGGTTTGCGACAAAAAATGACGCCTTGACGAGGCGGATGGAACTTTAGCCCCAGCTTTTCGTTTCTAAATCAGTTGATAACGGAGTTCAAATCCATGCTGTATTATTCTCTCGTCTTTCTCGTCGTCGCTCTTATCGCCGCCGCATTGGGTTTTGGTGGCATTGCTGGCGCTTCGGCCGGTATTGCAAAGATCCTGTTCTTTGTCTTCATCGTGCTCTTCCTGATTTCGCTGGTAAGCCGTCTGTTCAGGCGCGCCTGAACCCTGCGAACTTGACCCCTGCGAAATGATAATAACAACAAGGCCCGGCAATTGCCGGGCCTTGTTTCGTTTGCGGACTGAAATGGAAAGCAAAGCGAGCGTGTGACAAACCTCACAATGCCCTCTCGCTATGCCCTTGGAGTGTCCAGGGTTTTATGGATATCTGGGAAATTTCAGAAGCGGTTATTGTCCAGGGCCACAGCCTGCACCTGTTTTTGGGAACCGCCCTGGCTTTTCAGCGCTTGCAGTTCGCGCGCTCCCATGATGAAGCGAATACCGGTTTTTCCTGCCAGCAGGCCGGGTGCGACGGGAATACAATCCCCATACATCTTCAGGGCATAGCCTTCCAGACGACGCAATTTTTCCGGCAGATCTGCCCGGCACAGGTTTGCATCGGCATAGTCGATCACTGCGACTGGCCGGTCTATGCAATCCGTTCGTTCGGGATGACAAGCAACAATCACCATTATTGCCGCAAAGCTCATCATGGCCAATCTCCTTACCCTTCAAGAGGGTAACGGCCCTGCTATTCGCTTGTTCCTGATGGGACTGGCGGGAGAAGGGCAACATGGGCATGCTGTGACCAAAATATCACGGTGTCCAGCTGCGAGTACCCGGGGAACCCGATAATTCCCCGGTGCAGGTCGAACTCAGAAGCTGGCTTTATGCGTGGCTCCGTGAATGAGATCATGGATATATTGCAGTTTCACCAAGACGGGCGCGGACAGCACAAAGGGATAGAGATCCGGTTGACCCATGCTGCGGTTGATACTGTTGACGGCGACGGTCAGCGGAACCCATGCATCGATCAAGGCTCTGACACCATCCACTTTATAGGGGTCGAAATCGACTTTCACGGTCAGGTTTTGTTCGTCGATGATCGGACGGGTGCGCAGGCCGAACGCGTAGGCTGTTTCCAGGGCATCGACAATATGGATGTAGTGAGCCCAGGTTTCGGCGAAATCTTCCCAGGGGTGGCTGGCGGCGTAGGCGCTGATGAAACTGCCCTCCCAGCCCGGAACCGGTCCATTGGCATAATGCCGTTGCAGGGCTTCGCCGTAATCCTCTTCGTCATTGCCGAAAATTGCCCGGCATTGTGCGAGTTGGTTGCCGTCGCGCACCAGGACGTTCCAGTAGTAATGGCCAACTTCGTGGCGGAAATGTCCAATCAGGGTCCGAAACGGTTCGCCCAGGGCGACGCGCCTTGCTTCACGCTCAGCATCTGAACCCTCGGCGATATTCAGGGTGATCAGGCCTGAATCATGGCCGGTCATGACGGGCTGCCCGCCGGTGCGGGCTGAATCGTCTTCCAGGAACTCGAATGCCAGCCCGTCCGGGGTCGCTTCGGTGCGAGTGACCAACGGCAGGCCGAAACGCTGGAGCGAATAAAACAGCACATGCTTGGCATTCTCGATCTTGCGCCAGTTTTCGAGATTGTCGTTGCTGGAGAGATCCGGAATAACCAGATTATGGCGGCAGGCGAGGCAAAATTCCTCACCGTCCTCGACCAGCCAGTTGCAGGCGTCATGGCGCGCATTGGCGCAGAGCCGGATAAAGCCCTGCTGCGGCACGCCATCGATCAGAGCGGCATTGCTGGAATCAATGGCGATAAACCCGTTATCGGATGGGCGAAAACCCAGCAGGGAATGGCAAGACAGGCATTGGGTGTTATCGAAGAACACCATGTTTCTGCAATTGGAACAATTAAAGAGGCGCATCAGGGCTCCATGGATGGCTCCCGCACAATCGCTCGCAACCCGGTATGGTGTCGCGACAGGATTATGCAGCAGGTTTGAATTGTATCGCAAGCGGATTTGCATCGTCTCCGACGCACCATATTGCGGCGGGGTGAAATGTTGCGGCGTGTAAACGCATCCGCATCCACAAAGCCCGCACGCACAAAAGCCCGCACTCACGAAAGATTGGCGAGAGGAATAGGTTCCCTGGTCAGGGATCGCAGCGTGAAATACAGTTATTCATGCAGTTCGACTGGAAAGGTCAGTTCGTAATAGACGCTTTCCTTGTCGAACCGATGTACGACATGGCCGTTGACGGAGGCGGGTACGACACGTTCGAGCACCGTGCTGCCGAACCGTCCCCTGGCGCGTTCCAGATCCTCGCCGGCCAGCGTTTCAATCGGCTCGTTCCAGGTCACCCTGATTTCCTCGCCATTGCGTGTCCATTGCTGATGACAGGAGACCTCGATTTTCTTGCGTTGACTGATGAAGTCGCCGTGGCTGACTGCGTTGACGATCAGTTCATGCAGGGCGAGCCCGATATGCAGGGATGCATTGGGTGACAGCAGAACATTGTCACCGGATACCTGAACGAGATTTGCCGTTTCCGGAACGTATTTTTCCAATTGCTGGCGGACCAGATCCTGGAAATAAGCGCCACGCCAACTGGAATCGGTAATCAGGTCCTGCGACATCGACAGTGCATGCAGCCTGCCGCGAAACTTGCCCAGAAACTGGTCGAGCGTCCCGGAATACCGGGCTGTCTGGAAAGCGATGCTTTGAATGATCGCCAGCAGGTTTTTCGAGCGGTGGCTGACTTCACGCAACAGCGCACGCAATAGGCGTTCACGGCGCTTTTCCTCGGTCCGGTCCACCAGGATCGTCATCATGCAGACGTCTTCCGGGCTGATGCGGATCATTCGGCAGCGAAATTCAAACACCGTATCGTCGCCTGGCTCCACACTCAGTTCCGCACCCTGGTCCGCCTCCACCAGCCCGGCTTTCAACTCCCGCAACTGGGCGCCGATTTCGGGTCCGAAAATCGAATCGTCACTGGGTTCTTCGCCATGGGCGAGCGGCCAACGCTGGGGCAGGGATGTAATGCAGATATAGCGCCCGTCCATGTCCTGAAGGGTCAGACTTGCGCCAATATCCAGCAGAGCCGTGATAAAGAACTCACGCAAGGGCCTGTCAGCACGCTGCGGTTCGAACCATGTCAACCGATTTACCAAGTGCTTCTCTCCAGCGGCGGTAGCCCTCTTTCAAGGGCGCGCGGCATCCATGCGCCTGCATAGTTTCACCAACATCGCAATGACGACCCGTTTTATCCGGCGCCTCGTGCTTTGACGCTATCCCCTCATTGATTGCGATGCCGAACCAGACCGGTCCAAAATCGCATGGCCCCGCCCTCAGGCATCCTGTTTGGCATGTTCGTTGAAGAACAGTGCCTGGCTGATCAGTGCCTTGACCATATCGGGATTGAACGGCTTGGTGACGAGAAACGCGGGTTCAGGCCGCTCGCCAGTCAGCAAACGCTCCGGGAAGGCGGTAATGAAGATCACCGGCACGGTATCCACCTTCAGGATATCGTTGATGGCGTCGATGCCGGAGCTTCCATCGGCAAGCTGGATGTCGGCAAGCACCATTTTCGGGTTGGTTCGGCCATAAAGCTCCACGGCTTCCTTGTGGGTGCGGGCAATGCCTGTCACGCGATGACCGAGATCTTCCACCATCTGCTCAATATCGAGCGCGATCAGCGGTTCGTCTTCGATGATCATGATGTCGGTTGCCACCTGGCGGGAGATTTCGACGGCGGCCTGGTTGAACAGACCCCGGAATTCGCTATCGCTGACGCCGAGCACTTCCGCAGCTTCCTCATAGGTAAAGCCTTCGACTGAGATCAGCAGAAACGCGTGGCGCTCACGCGGAGGAACGGCCAGAAGATTAGAGGCGGCCCGTTTTTCCCAGGCAAAAGGCGAGGTCATCGGCCGGATTTCGACATGGGTCGAGCCGAAAATCGTGACAAACAGTTTATAAAGCGAAACCCGATCACTGCTGGCTTCGGGGTAGACCGAAAGATCGGCGATCAGAGCCTCCAGAACAGCGGCGACATAGGCGTCGCCCGATGTCTGCGAGCCCGTGACAGCTCGGGCATATCGCCTCAAATAAGGAATATGAGCAGCGACGCGGGTGGTAAGGGACATTCAGCTTCTCCAGTTTGCACGAATGCAGCATAAACTCGCTAGCAAACGTGGGGATCCAAAAAAAGTTCCAAATTTCGTCCGGCTATTTGCCCGATCCGTGCGGGGTGCCGGTCGATATCGATCCATTCTATCCACTTCATGACCTGCACCTCTATTACGGTGCAGAGAGACTGATGTGTCCTCGCCTCGAAGAGATCGCAATATATCAAATCTGTCAAAGGCTTGAGATATTTGCAAAGGGTATGATGAACGATCTTCAATGATTTTCGTCTTTATGGGCAAGGCAAACCACTGTCGCGAGACTGGGAAAAGAATGGGCAGGCGTTAAAATCAGATGATGCTCACGAGCTTATGCCAGCGGACCGGTGAAGTTCAAGACGCAAATACTGCGGCAATCCTTTCCTGCCAAAATCATTGAAGGCTTTTCGGTCAGTAGGGACAAAAGGGTTTTTATTCGACCAACAACCCCTGGATTTCTAGAATTGCTATAGATATCCACAGTGGTTTAAACAAGCAGCGATATTCATTCTGATGTTCAGGATCAATGCATCGGATGCAGTTGATTTATATGTTCGAATGTTCGGATCTCTATTTGACAAAGATCAAGAAAGCCACGCCCGACATTGTGCTATTATCTTGTTTGTAACCGTCTTGGATACAAAAAACCAGGATTGCTCTTGCTGCGATCTATTTCTTGATAGAATGCATATCATATAACAAGCTCCCTCTCCAGGCCGCAGGCATTGACATCATGTCCGAAAAAAAGTCCTCGAAATCCGTCAAAGCTCCGGCAAAGCAGAGCCAGGCCAATGCCATGATCGCGGCGCGTTTGAAAACCTATTACGATGAGCTTGTCGAGGAGGGGACCCCGGATCACTTTCTGGACCTGCTGGAGAGGCTCGATGCTGCCGAGCAGGCGGCGAAGTCCAAGTCGGATAAAGCCTGAAACCGGTGTTTACGACACACGAGGTGACGGGAAATATAGAAAAAGCGTCATGTGTTTTGCAAATCACATGACGCTTTTGTTGTTCAAACCAGTCTTTTCAGTGAAACCGGCTCCGGCATTTTTCTGAAAATGCTCTTATGAAGCGATAATCGCCCGCAACATCCACAATGCTTTTTCGTGGAAGGTCAGTCGCGCTGTCAGCATGTCTGATGTAACCAGATCGCCAGCTTCGTCGGCAGCCTCGCCGACCTCACGCATCTGGCGCACGGCAGCCTCGTGGTCGGCGATCAGATCCTTGACCATGTCGATGGCGGCGTGATGCTGGGTCTCGCCAGTCTTTGGTGCGAAATTGCTGCTGCTTTGCAGATTGACCGGGGCAAGATGCCCGAGGGCGCGAATACGCTCAGCAATAATGTCGACGGCGGCAAACAGCGTGTTGTAATGCTCTTCCGTCAGTTCGTGGATCGGCTTGAACAGCGGACCAACAACATTCCAGTGATAGACCTGCGTCTTGATTGTCAGCGCATAGGTGGCCGCGAGAATCTTGGAGAGATCCTTGGAGGCCTGCTCGCGGTAGGCGTCTTCGAGTCCGATGCTGATTTTTTCGTCGCGGGCTCTAGGCTTCAATACTTCTGCAACTTTGGCCATGAATTTGGTCCTTTCCGTAAAAATCAAGGCGACGAAAAGCCCCGCCGAAACAGGGTTCCGCCGTCGGTTGAGGGTATGACTGCACTTACAAACTGCGACAGGCTCAGCCGTTACTTACGGCCGATCCCCTGGCTGCGCGCAAACAAATAGGCAAGCATGCCGACCGCCGCGACCCCGACGATGGGGTTGACCTTCAGCATTCCGGGCAAACGCCCCATCAGGCCCATGGTCAGTGGATCGGTCGCTGCAAGCGTCGCGGTTTGAAGAAATGCCCGCCTGCGTGCCTCGCGGCGATTGATGATGGAGACGGTCGCTAAAGTGATCAGGCCGATCAACACTGCGATGCCTGCAATCACCAGCCCGGCGGGGCCAGCACCGATCTCCGCCGCCAGGAAGATCCAGCCGGAAACAATCGCCGCAACGATGGCAATCAGGAAACAAAACCCGGCAATAGCGCCAGCGATGGCGTTGCGCCGAGCTTTGTCGATCCTTGGCTTCACGCCTTCTGCGGCCACTAGTGTCAGACGTGTGAGCAAACCGAACATTGATTAGCGCCGTGACAGCAGGGCGAAAATAAAGCCGAGACCGGCGGCAATCGCCACCGACTGCAACGGTTTTGCCCGAATTTTATCTTCCAGATCCTGTTCCAGCGCAGAAACGCTGCTGCGTGCGGAGCTGATCGCATCCGATGCCTTGTCGCCGACCTGATGCAATGTTGCGCTGCCGAGGGAGGCGAGCGTGCTCGTCAGCGAGGCAACGTCCTGCTTGAGCTGCTCGATCTGTGCTTCGAGTTCCTTGGACCGTGCTTCTGCTTCCAAATCGTTGACGGCTTCATTGATATCGACCATGGACGAACTCCTTCTGGATTTTAAGGCTGCGCAAACCGTTATCTCGTCTGCGGCTCGAACTCTATCAACAAACGTTGCTCAGGCCCAAGGGTTCCATTTTTCAACTATTTTCGGGTCACCCCTCTCGCGTGGCATGATGTCAACGGTCGTCTACCGTCGCGCCACATCGGTATAATCGGAACCTTCAAGGTTGCATGACGTTAATCTCATGCTAGCATGCTCGGACCGCTGATGTTTGACGGCGGCACGGGCTTCTTGAAATCGCCAATCGGAAGAGGAGACCGCGATGAACTGGAACCGTGTTGAAGGCAATTGGGAACAATTCAAGGGCAAGGCCCAGGCTCAATGGGGCAAGCTGACCGGTGACGATCTGGATGTTATTGCCGGTAATCGCAAACAATTGAGCGGCAAATTGCAGGAACTCTATGGAAAAGGCCAGGATGAGGCCGACCGGGAGATCGACGATTGGGTCAAACGCCACTAATATACCCTAACCGCAGTCTGGCGACATGATGTCGTCTTGCGGGTGCGGCGCTGGAAACCATGATGGTTCTGGCGCCGCTTTTTTATGACCTGATGGTCATGCTGGCAGCATATGCAGCAGCGTTTCCAGCAGGTCGGCATCACGCGGGAGTTTGTCATCCCGCAACCGCGAAATCCTGGGAAAGCGCATGGCGACGCCGGATTTATGCCGGGTGGACCGGTTCAGCCCTTCAAAGGCCACCTCTACCACGAACCCATGATCCGGCTCGGCGCGGATCGAGCGGACTGGTCCGAACCGGTCGATGGTGTTGTTGCGCACATATTTATCGAGAATTTCCAGCTCTTGGTCGGTAAAGCCGAAATAGGCCTTGCCCACCGGCACCAGTTGGTCGCCACCTTCTGGCATATGCATCCAGACCCCGAAGGTAAAATCGGAATAATAGCTGGAGCGCTTGCCATGGCCGCGCTGCGCATACATCAGCACCGCATCGACGTTCAGCGGTTGCTTTTTCCACTTGAACCATGGCCCCTTGGCGCGTCCCGCCTGGTAGATACTGTCGCGGCGCTTGATCATCACCCCTTCGATGACCGGATCGGGCGGGGCGTGCCGCAGCGCGTCCAGCTCGTCCCAGCTGGAAAAAGCAATCAGCGGCGAGAGATCGAAGCGCGTGGCCGGGGCTTTTTCGACAATTTCTGCAAGCAACCCCCGGCGTGCCTCATAGCCAAGATTTCGTACATCCTGATCGCCGGTAAACAACAGATCATAGGCACGGATAAAGGCCGGGTAATCGCTGAGCATTTTCGTCGTGACGCTCTTGCGGTTCAACCGTTGCTGAAGATCGGAAAAGCTGCGGGTCGGCTGGTTGGAGCGGGCGGTGCCGCCGACCAGCAGTTCTCCATCGATCACTCCATCGAAATTCGCCGCCGCGACAATATCGGGAAAAGCCCCGGAAATGTCGTCGCCGGAGCGGGAGTAGAGGCGGCAGGTGTCTCCATGGCGCGAAAGCTGCACCCGGATACCGTCCCATTTCCACTCGGCGGCATAATCGGCGGGATCGAGACCATCCAGATCGCCATTGCCGACCGGATTGGACAGCATGACCGAATGAAAGATAGCCGGTGTCGCCAGCACGGGCTTGTCTCCGCCGCCCTCAAGCCAGGCAAACAGGCTCACATAGGGCGGCTCCAGCCCATGCCACAGCGTCTCGATCTCCCCGACATCCTTGCCCGACATGTCGGAAAGAGCCTGTTTGGCAAGTCTTGCCGAAACCCCGATCCGCAAGCCGCCGGTCGCAAGTTTGAGAAAGGCAAAGCGGCCTGACGTGTCGAGTTGGTCGAGCAGATCGCGCACGGCGCCTCGCACCTGGGTGCGACTGAGCGATTGCATGAGGGCCACGACCTCGCCAAGGCTCGGCTCGGCAATCTCGGCCTTTTCGCCGCGGTCCTGGTCCCAGACCAGCGAAATGGTTTCGGCGAGGTCGCCGACATAGTCATAGGAATAGCCGAAGAGAACCGGGTCCATCCGCTCCAGCACCAGTTCTTTCAGGAGGGCTGGTTTGACTGTCTTCAGATCGAGCGTTCCGGCCAGAACGCCCAGCGCATAGCCCCGGTCCGGGTCTGGCACGCTGGCGAAGTAATCGGCCAACAGCTTGAGCTTGGCATTGCGGCTTGGGGTCAGGACGAGGCGGTCGAGAAGGGTGGCAAAGGCACGCATCAATCGCCCTCGTCTTCATAGCCAACCAGATGCAGCGGCTTGGCGGCAATACCGTTCAACTCGCACCAGCGCACCAGCGCCTCTTCGCGCCCATGCGTGACCCAGACGGCACCGGGTTGCAATTCGCTAATCGTCTCGATCAGTTCCGGCCAGTCGCAATGATCGGAAATCACCAGCGGCAATTCGACCCCGCGCTGCTTGGCCCTTTGGCGCACCATCATCCAGCCAGAGGCGAAAATCGGCAGTGGATCGTGAAAGCGCCGCGCCCAGCGATCGGCAAAAGCCGAAGGCGGGCCAATGACGATAGCGCCTTCGAAATGGCTGGAACCGCCGCTTTCCACCGTTGCGGGGCGCAATTCTCCCAGCTCGATGCCCTGGCTCTGGTAATAGTCGCAGAGCTTGGCGAGCGCACCATGAATATAGATCGGCTTGTCATAGCCCGCTTGACGGATCAGCGAGATCACCCGCTGCGCCTTGCCCAGCGCATAGGCCCCAACCAGATGGCTGCGCTGCGGAAACTGTTCCAGCGACCGCAAAAGCTTGCCGATTTCCAATGCCGGATCGGGATGGTGAAAGACCGGCAGCGCAAAGGTTGCCTCAGTGATGAACACATCGCAAGGTACAGGCACGAAGGCCGCACAAGTGGCATCGGGCCGACGTTTGTAATCGCCGGAAACGACGATGCGGGTTCCCAGCCGCTCAATCGAAATCTGCGCCGACCCCAGAACGTGTCCAGCTGGGTGAAAACCGACGGCAACGCCGTCCATCGTGACGGTTTCGCCAAAATCAATCGCCTGGGACGATCCGGCAAAGTCCGCACCGTAGCGTAATGCCATGATGTCGAGCGTCTGCCGTGTGGCCAGCACTTTATCATGGCCAGCGCGGGCATGGTCGGAATGGCCATGCGTAATCAGCGCCCGGGCCACAGGCCTTACCGGATCGACATGAAAATCGCCGGTCGGACAATAGAGACCGGCAGGGGTCGGATGCAGCAGGGCCTCGGGCTTGATCATGATGCTAAAATAGGGCGGGAGGCTTGAGAAGTGTAGAGCGAATTTGCTCTTGACCTGTCCCTTGGGGCTGCTTCCATACGTATGGCGGTCAACAGCGAACGAGGTGATTCGTGACATATTCCGCTCAATATCTCAATGCTTCCGAGGCCGCGAGCCGGCTCGGCGTATCCATGAAGGCCCTGCGGCTCTACGAGCAGAAAGGGTTGATAACGCCGGTCCGCACCACTGCGGGATGGAGGACTTACGGTCCCGCCGAAATGGCTCGCGCCACGGACATCATTGCCCTGCGAGATCTGGGCCTCAGTCTTGCAGAGGTCAAGCGCGTGCTGGAAGGGGACCCGCAATGCCTCGAACCGGCTTTCGCGCGGCATCAGTCCGCGCTTGAACGGACCATCCGGCAGACCGCGCAAGCCCTGGAGAAAATCCGGGCGCTGCGCCAGGATATAGCCGTCGGGATAGTCCCGTCATTTGCCGATTTGATGGGTCTGTCGCGTCGCAGTGGCGACGTTCGGCTTGCTCTGGATCTTCCGTGGCCGTGGGGTGGAGAACGCTTCGAGCTGCTGGATATTCGTCCAATCAATTATATTGTCGGACCACTCGGCTGCGGCAAGACCAGGCTTGCCCATGCCATCGCCGCCGCCTTGCCTGATGCAGCATTCCTTGGTCTGGACCGGCTTGAGGACATGGGCAGTGCGGCGAAGGCGAGCCTCGATGCCGATCAGTCTTTAAAGGAAAGGATTGAGCGGGCCTTGGCTTGGCTTATGGAGGAAGGGGCTGTTCCTTCTGATGCCTTGACGGCCCTTCTGGTCGGGCTGGAAGCGCACGGCCCGGCCTGCCTGGTTATCGACATGGTGGAGGATGGCCTGGATCGCGCCACGCAGGAGGCGTTGACCTGTTACCTGCGCCATCACTGCTCCCAGTCACGTCCGCTGTTTCTCATGACCCGATCGGCGTCGATCCTCGACCTGGATGCGGTGACGGGGGACGAAGCCATCATTTTTTGCCCGGCGAACCACAGCCCACCAAGCGTAGTCGCCCCTTATCCCGGTGCGCCCGGCTATGAGGCCCTTTCCACATGTCTCGCCTCACCGGAAGTTCGGGCACGCAGCCGGGGTGTTGTTGCCTTCAGGCCTCATCCATAAGTGCTGCTGACTGGAGGATTGCCGTTCGCCTGTGCATCCATGCGCAGGCGAGACCTGCGATTGCAGGGTGACATCCCGCTTGTATTTGCGGTATCGGATAAAGACAGTGTGGCATTGTTTTCTCAGGCATTGCCTGCACGGTCTCTCAGACTTTTCGACGCGCAATCTCAGGATCTATTTCCATGAAACCCATTTTCGTTCAGTTGCAATGTGTTCCCGGCAAGACCTATGAGGTGGCCGATGCGATCTATAAGGCGGAGATCGTCTCAGAACTTTATTCCACCTCGGGCGAATATGATCTGCTGATAAAGGTCTATATCGAGGATGGGCAGGACGTCGGCAAATTCGTCAACGAACAGATTTCGGCCGTACCCGGCGTGGTCCGTTCGCTGACGACAATGACGTTTACCGCTTTCTAAGCGTCATCAGGCGAAGCCTGTGCTACCAGCCTTCGGTCAGGACCTTGTCCAGCATGGCCACGAAGAAGCTGGCGCTTTCATAGGTCAAGCAGAGCGGCGGCTTGATCTTCAAGACGTTGAGATGGTCACCGGTCGGCTGCATGATGATGCCGAGGTCGAGCAGCCGTTCGCAGATCGCGGCGGTCTCCTGGGCCGCCGGTTCCAGCGTCTGGCGGTCGCGGACCAGTTCGAGGCCGAGATAAAGCCCCATGCCGTGCACGGCACCAGCCAGGGGATGGACGGCAACCAGATCCTCCAGTTTTTCGCGCAGGAAATCGCCGACATCGCGGGCATTGTCCTGCAAGTTTTCGTCGCGCATGATGTCCAGCACCGTCATGCCGATCACCGAACTGACCGGGCTGCCGCCGGAGGATGAGAAGAAATAACCGTCCTGCTCGAAGGCATCGGCAATCGCCTTGGTGGTGATGACGGCGCCGAGCGGCTGGCCATTGCCCATGCCCTTGGCGATAGTGATGATATCAGGGATGATGCCCTGCTGCTCGAAACCCCAGAAATGATGGCCGAGGCGGCCATAGCCGACCTGAACTTCATCGGCGATGCATAGCCCACCGCGCGCCCGGATCAAGGGATAGACGCCCTGGAGATAGCCGGGCGGCAAGGCGATGCCGCCAGCATTGCCAAACAGGCTTTCGGCAATGAATCCGGCCAGACCCGCACCTGCGGCATCGATGTCCTCCAGCGTCTTTTCCACCTCAGCGACATAGGCGGCAGCGCTGTCTGGCCCTTTATACGGGCCGCGATAGCTGTTGGGCGCGGTGACGGGCCATACCCAGTCCGGCCTGGTTTCCAGGGCGCGGGGATTATCGGCAATCGAGGTGGAGACCGCGTCGCTCGCCATGGTCCAGCCGTGATAGGCTTCCTTCAGGCTGACGATGTTGCGTTTGCCGCTGGCTGCCCAGGCAAGCCGGATGGCGAGGTCCACGGCTTCCGAGCCGCTATTGACCAGGAAGACCGTGTCCAGTCCTTCCGGCGCAAGGCTTGCCAACCGCTCAGAAAATTCGGCGACGGCGCGGTAATGAAAGCGGGAATTGGTGTTGAGACGCGACCACTGCGCCCAGGCGGCATGGGCAAGACGGGGGTAGCCATGGCCGACGGTGGCGACATTATTGACCATATCAAGATAGGCGCGGCCCGCCATGTCGAACAGATGCTCACCAAAACCACGCTCGATCTGCGGCGGATGGGCATAATAGTGCTTTTGCGGGCTGGCAAAATGCTGGCTGCGGGTCGCAAGCAGGGCTTCGCCGCTTGCCAACGGCGCATCCAGATCGACGCCGAACAAGGCGGCGGGCGACAGGCAGACGCGCCGCCACGCATAGGCGTGATCGGGTCTGGCAAAAAGTGGCGGCACGAGGTCGGTGTCGCGGCACAGCTGCAATCGCAGCCCGCCCACGGACCCTTCGGCACCGGCAATCCGGCCGAGTGGCGTTCCCGCCTGCAATGGCGTGCCGTCTTCAAACTGGCATTCCAGCCCATGGATATGCAGGGCCAGATCCGGCGCCATCAAGATGAAGTGCTGGCTGGTGCGCTTCAGCACGCAATCGAAGGGCACAACGGCCTCGGTTCCCGCTGGCAGGCAGGCATCGACATGCAGCGCAAAGGTTGCTGGCATGCGCGGTGATAAAAGCCTTGTATAGGACAGGCGGCATTCACCGTAGCGGGTTGCGGCAACGCCGGTATCGGCGGCGGCCTTGGCCAGCAGCTTCCAGTCGATCTGGGCATCCGCCCAATCGTCCTCGATCAGCGCGGGGCTGAGAGTGGACAGGTCGGTCAGGTGCACGCTGAGCGGATCGATACCGGGCAGAAGCCGGCCAAGCACCGGGTGCTCCTCCGGTTGTTCCTGGCCAAGCGCCGCCAAGATCGCTGCTTCCATGACCGAGAAGGGCAGGGAGGTGGCGAGGGTGAAAATTTCCCGTTCATGTTCCAGATTGCTGAAAACATAATCATTGTCGGGATCGATTGACAATTGCTGCTCGCTGCTGGCCACCAGCACGGCGGCGCGCGCGACGATAAGGGGCCAAAGGGCTTTGATCTCGGCTTCATTCAACGGATAAAGCGCGTGAAAGGCCTGGATAACCGGCAGCACACCGAAGGGATCGCCATCGGCCTGGTGCAAGAGTGCCGCGCAGGTGACGGCAAGGTCACCCACCAGCCAGCCGGTCACCAGATCACCGAAATCGATCACGGCTTGCGGCAGAAGCCGACCGGCGGCATCGGGCGCGCCCATGATGTTGTCGCCGGTCAAGTCGTGATGCACGGCCTGAAGGCGCAGGTCGCCCAGCAACGGATTGATATGACGCATGGTGACGATCATCGCCTTGGCGACATCGTCACGGCGTTTTGGTTCGCTGACGGAGGCCAGCAGATGCAAGGTGACCGGTCCGGCACGCCGCAGGTCCCATTGCAGGTCCCGCTCCAGGCCGGGATGGTCGAAATCGGTCAGTGCCAACGCCATGCGGGCGCAAAAGCTGCCGATGGCGCGCATGGTCGCAGGCGCAAGATAGCTTCGCTGGCTAAGGGATTCGCCCTCGATATAGGTCAGCAGGCGGGCGTAATAGCTTTCCTCATCAAGCGTGACGGCCACGATCTCCTCTCCGCTGAGGGAGGGTACCGGTTCCGGGGCCTTCGGGGCATCGGGGATTTGCGTCAGATGCCGCAAGGCCGCATTCTGGGCTTCCAGTTCGATGCTCGCATATTCCTGGCGGCAGATTTTCAGAACGAAGCGGCGATCACCGGTATCCACGCGGAAATTGCGGTCCTGTTGCGAACCCAGCTCCTTGACGGTGCCTTCAAGGCCATACTGCTCTTTCAGCAGGGTCACTGCCGCCTCAAGCGTCACGTGAGGCCGCGCAAGCCCAGTGCGCTGAAAGAGAAGGGTGTTTGGCATGGACTGCCTCCTGCAGAATCAATCGGCTGAGAGCTGGGCCTGTCCGGTCTGAACTCCGGTCCGACCTGCATCATGCAAGCTCATGTCTGTCTTCTTTTGGTTTCTCGCATTGGAAAGCCGATAACCATGTTTCATGACAAACTCTAGCAGAGAGAATCCGCGCGTCCATCGCTCATCCATAAAATAACATGGGCAATAAACGTTTGAGGTGTGGAAAGAGCCGATTTCGCCTCAGGTGCGGTCCGACTCAATCCGTAAATGCCTGGTTATCCCATGCGTTCCGACGCATAGGAGCCTGGGCTGGCTGGAAAAACCACGCTCTTGTTGCCGTTGATGAAGGTGCGGTGATGGATATGGGCGTGGATGGCGCGGGCGAGAACCTGGCTTTCCACATCGCGGCCGATCGACACGTAATCCTCGGCGTTCTGGGCATGGGTGACACGCGCGACATCCTGCTCGATGATCGGGCCCTCATCGAGATCGGCGGTGACATAATGGGCGGTGGCCCCGATCAGCTTCACGCCGCGCTCGAAGGCCTGCTTGTAGGGATTGGCGCCTTTGAAGCTTGGCAGAAAGGAATGGTGGATATTGATGATCCGGCCTGACATCTTCTGGCACATCTGGTCCGACAGGATCTGCATATAGCGGGCGAGGACGATCAGCTCGGTGCCGGTCTGTTCGACGATATCCATGATGCGGGCTTCGGCTTGTGGCTTGTTGGCCTTGGTCACTGGAATATGGTGGAAGGGAATGTCGTGGTTCACGACGACCTTCTGGTAGTCGAAATGGTTGGAGACCACGCCGACGATATCGATGGGCAGGGCGCCGATTTTCCAGCGGTACAAAAGGTCGTTCAGGCAATGGCCGAAGCGTGACACCATCAGTAGAACCTTGACCCGCTCTGTCGCATCGTAAAGTCCGATCTCCATCTGGAAATTATCGACAACGGGTGTCAAGCCCGCCTCGATTGTTTCGCGGCTTGCGCCCTGTTCGGAAATGAAGCTGACGCGCATGAAAAACCGGTCGGTCCCCAGATCGTCGAATTGCGAGCTGTCAACGATATTGCATCCCATTTCCGCCAGATATCCGGAAAGGGCCGCGACAATGCCGCGCTTGGATGGGCAGGATACCGTCAGAACATAACTCGTCATCTCGTCTTCCTCTGATGTGGCCGGTTTGTACGGCCTCTTTCCGTTAAAGCGTCCTCCGCCTGAAGAAGCGGGTTGTTAGCCTTCTGATTTATGATGCATAATCCATTGTCAATCCCGATCAATCCAGGGGTTCTTGCCTCAGCCTAGTAAACTATTTTTCTTTTAAGGAAAAGTGTCGAAGGCCGTGAGAATGAAACTGCCGGGTTTGTGGGGCAAAAGGTGGTCCGATTGCGTCTTCATGCGCCGAATTGTGTCGCAACGTCGGGTTAGGGCGCCGAATGACAGCGCAAATAGGTCCAGTCGCTGTTTGCCAGCACAACAGCTGCCTGCGTGACAGAACGAAAAACGAGGATAAGAAAATGGCAGCGATGACGACGGACAGGTATGAGAGCGTGTTGAAAAGAACCATAACCATGTCTGTGGCTCTCACGCTTTCGGTGGCACCGGTCATCAGCGGGCAGGCTTGGGCCGGTCAGGCCTGCATGCGAGGGGTCAACCTTTCTGGCGCGGAATTCGGCGAGATTGGCGGGGCACCGGACAGGGCCTATACCTATCCCAGTGCCAGGACCATCGATTACTTTGCCGAGAAAGGCTTCAACTCCGTGCGCCTTCCCTTTAAATGGGAACGTCTGCAACCCAAGCTCAATAGTGCCTTCGACGCTGACGAGCTGAAACGCCTGGATACAGCCGTTGCGCAGCTGAAGGCGGCGCATCTGCGGGTCGTGCTCGATCCGCATAATTTCGCGGTCTATCATCAAAAGCAGATCAATGGCCCGGACGTGCCTGTCGATGCCTTCGCGGATTTGTGGATGCGGCTGGCCGCTCACTATGCCAATGACCAGACCATCGTTTTCGGCTTGATGAATGAGCCCTATGACATGCCCGCCAGCCAATGGCTTCCGGCAGCCAATGCCGCCATTTCCGCCATTCGCCAGGTTGGGGCGAAAAATCTCATTCTCGTGCCGGGCGTGTCCTGGACAGGTGCGCATAGCTGGCAAAGCGATGGCTATGGCGGTGCTAATGGCGAGGTCATGCTGGGCGTGAAGGACCCCGGCAATAATTATGCCTATGAGGTTCACCAGTATTTCGACGCGGATTTTTCCGGTACCAAGGATGAATGCAGCCGGGCAGGCGACGCCGTTGCCGCCATCGAGGCCTTCACGAATTGGCTGCGCAAGAATGACAAGCGTGGCTATCTCGGCGAATTCGGCGCGCCGGGTGGAGAGCCCTGCGTCAAGGGCATCAAGGACATGGTGGCTGTGGTGGAGAACAACCCGGATCGCTGGGTTGGCTGGGCCTATTGGGTGGCCGGTGACTGGTGGCCGGAAACCGAAATGCTCAACATTCAGCCGGGCAAGTCCGGTGACAGGCCGCAACTAGCCGGTCTGACCCCTTATTTGCGCGATTTCTCTGCGGCTGCGGGGGACTGCCCATCATTGCGGTCCCGGTAGGCCAGGATTTTGGTCCAGTCCACCGCATCGGCGGTGCCGATCAGGAACCACATCAGGGCGGCGGTCTTGATCGAATAGAAGGAGTTGCTGATCAACATCAGCAGCAGAAGATAGATTACCATCATGCCCCGGAAGGCCCAGGCCCTGGGGTCTTTCATCGGTGAGAGCACGAAAGCCGCCCAGAGCCCGACAAAGCCGAACAGGCCGAAATTGGTCAGCGTGTAGGAAATGCCGGAATCGGCGGTAAAGGCATCGGTGGTCTTTGCGCCGAGAACCACCTGGAAATCCAGGCTGTTGAGAATGCCTGCCGTCACTTTCAACCGGCCTGACAGATCGTTGGCACCGCCTTCGGCGCCGACGATCAGCCCATAGGCGGCAATCACGGCGAGCAGCAGGAACGGGGCGACCAGCCAGACGGTTTTCGGAATGAAGCGGTAGAGCGGCAAAAGCAGGGTAATGGCGACGCAGGTGAAGAAGCCGAAGCGGGCATCGGCCAGAACAATGCTGATCATGGCCAGCGCCATGACGATCAGCCGCCACGGCATGGCGGGTCGAAACAGCGCCCAGGCATAGAGGATGACGCCGAAATTGCCGGCTGAGACCGGTTCCAGAAACACCGAGGACACCCGGTGCTGGCCGAGAAAGGGCAGGAGGGTGCGCGGCTCCGGTCGCAGGCCGGAAATGAACAGACCCCGTGTCTGGCCGAAGCTTTCCTGAAGTGTCACGGTGCCGCGGGCGATGTAATAGCCGAGCACATTGAAATAATCGAGATAGCTTTCAAGCGCCAGATATTCGTAAAGCGCCACGGTCAGCACGATCAGGCCGCAGGCGATCACCAACCGGTCCGCCAGCCCGACATGGGCAACCCTGCGGCCCATGAAATAGAACCCGACCGGGATGAAGATGTCGCGCAGTGCTTTAAGATCCAGCGCGCCGCGCAAGGCAAAGATCATCAGCATATAGCTGACGAACAGCAGCAGGGTCAGATAGAGGCCGGGGCGCCGGTCGACCGCCAACAGGAAGGCAGCGCCCAGCGTGGTCATTTCCCCCAGCATGACATGGGTGTCGCTGACGGGCATGATCCGGGTGTTAACGAAGCAGAGAAACAGATTGAGCACCAGCCCGCCGATGACAGCGAAGGAGGCAAGCGCCGAGATGAGCCATTCGGGAAGAAACGCCTGATGCTGCGTCTCATCCTCCGTCAGGGACCGGTCGCCGGTGCCGGTCGGCCCGGTTTGCGCCGCCACCCTCATCCGGCGGTCTCAAGCACAATGCGACCCACGACCCGTTCTGCGTCTTCGCCCATCCGTATCAGCAGTTCATCCAGGGCGGCGGTCTCGTCTTGCGCCGTGGTCAAGACGAGAATGACATCGGCCTCGGCGGCAAGGGCAGTAAGATGCTGCTCGCCCCCAACACCACTGGCATTGAACCCGGCGCCGCAGGCATTGATCAAGGTGAAATCGGTTTCCGCCTGAAGGCTTTGCTCGACAAATCGTGAATAGGTGGGACGACCGGAGGAGGCTGATGCTCCCGCTGCTGGCCGGGCTGGCTGGTTATGGGGCAGGGCAATACGCTCGTAGCGCAGGATATGAGAAAGAGGTGCGTCTTCAAGATCGGGCTGCTGCAATGCCTGGGCAAGGCTTGGTCGCGCATTGGTTTTTCTGTGCGAGCGGATCGCTAAGCGATGATCGCGCATGGTGCCATTGGCCAACAGCACGCCGCGATTCCGATCAACCAGCTTCTGCGCCACATCGCCAATAAAGGCGCTGGCCACCGGCCTGCCGGCTGCAACGAAGAGAACGGTCAGATCAGCATAGCCTTCCCCGCATTCGATCAGAAAACCGGCTGTGTTGGCAACCGCATGGGACCACGCGCCGCCCGCAGCCGGTTGTTGTGTGTTTGCCGGGTTGGATGCTGGGACAAGAGGCGAAACCAGCCGACGGCCAAAGGCGGTGATAAAGCTGAACGGATTGCGGGATCTAGGCCTTTTCGGCTCCGTTGCGTCAGCAATCAGAGCGATATGACGTGATGACGCAACCGGCGGCGCTAATTGTGGTTCACTGTTGGTAGGGGTCGCGGCGACAGGCACGATGCGGTCTTGCCGGGGGGCGTCGATATCCTTGCGCGACAGCAGTTCCAGCACCACCGCCAGCGTGCTGCCGAAGGCCAGACCAAACAGGATGGCGGCGGCAAGGATCATCACCTTGAGAGTGGTGACCGATTTTGCTGTCGCCACCGCCTCGGTGATAACGCGGGAATTGTTGATTGAGATTGTCTGTTCCTGGCTCAGTTCCTCGGCGCGGTTGAGGAAGGCCTTGTAAATGGTGCGGATGGCTTCCGCCTCGCTTTCCAGCTGGCGCAGGGTGATCTGGCGGGCGCCGCTGTCGAAACTGGTCTTCGTCAGGCTTTGCAGTTGGGTTTCCAGCGCCTTGCGGTTGGCAACCGCCCGGTCATAGTTGAGCTTCATCGACTGGCGCACACGGTCCAGCTCCTGCTGGATGGCCTGGCGCATGCTCGCCACCTGCGAATTGATCGCCTTCAACTGCGGGTGATTGCCGCCGAGATTGGCGGAGGCTTCGGCCTGGCGGTCCTGTAGCTGGACATAGCGGTCGCGCAGCAGCCCGACCGTGGTGGATTGCACCGCTTCTGGAATATTGCCGTTTTCAACGGCGGCAACAGTGAGATTGCGGGTTTGCTGGTAAATGGCCTGCTGCTGTTCTTCCGCGCCGCGTGCTGCGATCAATTGCTGGTTCAGCCCGGCCAATTGCTGGTCGATCACCAGCCCGGTGACGCCGGTGCTGGCCAGACCGTTGGCTGAGCGGAATTCCTCGACCGCCCTTTCGGCCTTCAACACCCGGTCGCGCAATTCACTGGCCTGTGCCTGGAAGGCGGCGCTGGCCCGGCGCGCGGCATCGGAGCGGGCTTCGTCCACCTGTTTCAGGTAGACGGTGGCAATCATATTGGCAATGTCGGCAGCCGTTTTGGCGATGCGATGCTCGACCGTAATCGACATGATGAAGGACTGGCCTTCGCGCTCGACTTTCACATGCCGGACCAGCCCGCCGATGGTGGCAGCCATGATCTCAGCGGGGGATGCGGCGCTGTCTGGTTTGCCCGCATAGAGATAGGGGTCTTTCGTCAGGTCGAGGCGGTTGACCACTTCCCCCAGCACGGCGCTGGAAAGCACCACATAGATCTGGCTGTCGAGGCTGGCCGGGTCGCTTTGTACGGCGGCTGTCGGCTGACGGCTGTCGTTGCTGGTGGCCGACAGGCCGCGCGGATCGAGCAGGATCTGCGTGGAGGATACATAGACAGGCTTCAGGCTGAGCGCATAGAGAAGCGCCAGACCGGCAAACAGTGCGGCAAAAAACGCCAGGTAATACCAGCGCCGTCGCAAGATCCCGGGAATTTGAAAAATGTCGATGTCCATTTTCATGTCCAGGACCGGAAAACTCCAGCCGGTTGTCCTTCTGAGGGCATTGTCATACCGTTGCTCCGAGGCGGAAAATCCGCTGGCTAACCGCTAAAATGGCAGGCCATGGTTAATGATACCTAACAATTTGGCCCGTTAATCACGATTCTTTACCGCGTTTGTGCAAGGATAGGACATTTATGCACAAGTTGCTTTACCAATGTTTCAAGGCATTCTAACCAAACGATCAGGAAATTGAGGTTCTTTCCGTTTAAACCCGGGGGTATTGGCATGATCATCGGCGCAAGGCGAGCGGCAAGGGAGGCCAAGCCCTCATCCGCACCTTTGATCGTCCAGGTGGTGCGGCAATATCCGCCGGGCCGGGGCGGATTGGAAGATGTGGTCTCCAGCTTGAGCAGGGAGCTGTTACAGCGCGGGTTCAGGGTACGGGTCGTCACCCTCGACCGGCTGTTTTCCGATCCGCACAAGGTCCTGCCAGCCTTTGAAGTGATTGAAGGCGTGGAGGTGGTGCGCATCCCCTATCGCGGCAGCAGCCGTTACCCGCTGGCCTTTTCCGCCTTTCGCCATATCCGCGATGCCGACCTTGTCCATGTCCATGGGGTGGATTTCTTTTTCGATGCTCTGGCGATCGGTCGTTTCCTGCATGGCGCGCCGATGGTGGCGACCACCCATGGCGGTTTTTTTCACACCCGCAAATTCGCCGCGATCAAGCAGATCTGGTTCAGCAGCCTGACCCGGTTATCGGCGAGCGCGTATCGTTCGGTGGTGTGCTGTAGCGCCTCGGACCTTGCTCTGTTCAAGGTCATCCAGCCCAGGCACTCGGTGTTGATTGAAAATGGCGTCGACACCAGCAAGTTTTCCGGACTGGCCTCGCGCCAGCCTGTGAAACGGATTGTGACGATTGGCCGTTTCTCGGTCAACAAGCGGCTCGATCATTTGTTGCAGGCCATGGCCGTGCTGGTGAAGCGCGATCCGCAGTGGCGGCTCGATATTGCCGGTTCGCCATCGGATCTGTCCGCCCAGGATGTCAGCGCGCTCATCGACGCCAATGGTCTGGCTGATCATGTCGGCCTGCATCTGCAACCCGACAATCGCCTTCTGGGCGAGCTGATGTCCAAGGCATCGATCTTTGCCTCGGCATCCGATTATGAAGGCTTCGGCCTGGTGGCCGTGGAGGCAATGAGCGCCGGTCTGGTGCCTGTCCTGCATGAAAACGATGCCTACCAGGCGCTGGCAGCCCAGCATTCCGGCATTGAGCTTGCCGATTTTGCCGATGCCGCGCGCGCAGCGACGTCGATTGAAACGGCGTTCGCCCGGCTGGAAGCCCAGGGTGCCGATCTGCGCCACGCGCTTGCCGCTGATGTCAACCGCTATTCCTGGGAAGGCGTGGCGGAACGCTACATTGCCCTTTACCGGCGCGCCCTGCCTGCCATCCACCGCTGCGGGCAAGAGGCTGCGGCATGAGCAATGCCCAGGTGATGACTGATGTTAAACCGCCCCGTCATGTTCTTGTTGTGACCGGGCAGCATTTCGCCGATGCGCCGCGCAAGGTCGATCTGCATTTCATGGCGGACAGCCTGCTGTCGCAGGGCGACAGGGTGGATTTTCTGGTCTGGCGGCTCAGCCCGATCAGCCGGCTGCTGAAGGATGGGCGTTACGCCTTTGCTCGCACGCATCGCCTCAACCAATGGGAGGCTTTAGGCGATGGACTACGGCAATTCATCTGGTTTCAGCTTTTCCACCCCATAAACCTGAAATTTTCCTGGCTCAATCGCCTGGCCGATCCGCTGTTTTCGCGCGTCAGTGCGGTTTTGCCCAAAGCGGTCCGCGACGGACTGTCTTCCTATACCCATATCCTGGTGGAAAGCGGTCCTTCGCCGCTGTTGGCCCCGGCGCTTCGCCAACATGCGCCGAAGGCCCGGATCATCTACCATGCCGCCGACCGGCTTTCGACCATCGGCGTGCCGCCTGCCGTTTACCGGACGCTTGCCAAGACCATCGGGCTTTACGATAGCGTCCATGTGCTGGCGCAGGCGCTGCTGGCGGATTTTCCCAGCGATGCGCCGCTGCTTTACCTGCCGCATGGCATTGACAAGGCAGCCTTCGATGCGAGCGGTCAAAACCCCTATCAGAGCGGTGCTTACCAAGGCCACAAGCATGCCGTCAGCGTTGGCGACATGCTGTTTGATGCCGATGCCATTGATGTCATGGCCGCGGCCAACCCGGACTGGACCTTCCATCTGTTCGGGGCCAAGTCATTGCCGCGCCGGGTGCTGCCCAATATCGTCGCCCATGGTGAACAGGCATTCGAGCGGATCGTGCCGTTCATCAAATTCGCCGATCTCGGCATCGCGCCTTACCGGGATGGGGCAAGTGCCGATTATCTCAGCCAATCGAGCCTGAAGATGATCCAGTATAGCTATTGCCGCTTGCCGATTGTCGCGCCGCATTTTGCCGCCATGGGGCGGGACCATGTCATGGGCTATGACCCCGCCGATCCGGACTCGATCCGCGCAGCGTTTTCAGCCGCAGGGGATTTTGATCGACAGACGATTGTGACCGATGGTGTTTTAAGCTGGGACGAGACGGTCGATGTCTTGTTTGCGGGGTGATGAAATGGATGGCAGCCTTGTGGACACGGAGAACACCACGGACATGGTGAGGCAATGAGCAATGGAATAGTCGCAAATTCCGCGTTCAATGCGGCGGCGGGGCTGACCCTGCTGGCGACGGGATTCATATGCTCGATCTTCACGGCACGGGTTCTTGGCCCGGAAGCCAATGGCATTATCGCCTTTTCCGTCTGGCTTGCCTCCACGGCGGCACTGGTGGCCGAACTTGGCACCGGCGTGTTATTGCTGCGTCTGCTGCCGCAGCTGAAAGGGCAGGGCTATGGCGAAGCCGACCGCAAAGGGTTCGCCGCCTATCTGCTTTGGCCGGTGGTTGGCTCGACATTGCTGTTGCTAGCCTTCTATTTCCTGTTTTTCTGGGTGGCTGAAAGCAGGCATTGGGCAGAAACCGCGCCTGAGGTGCTGGTGGTGACGGCGTTGTTGTTTGCCACGCAGGCCATTGGGATGTTTGCCAAGAATTACCTGATTGGCGAACAGCGGGTGGATATTTTCTTCCGCATGACCTTGACGGCCGGGCTGCTGCAACTGGTCGGTGTCATCGCGGGCACACTGCTGTTTGGCGTACCGGGCGCGCTGTTCGGTTATGTTCTGGCCTATATTTCCCAGTTTCTCTTTGCTGCCGCCCTGTTGCGCCACAAGGTGAAAAGCTGCGGCATCGGCCTTCGTTATCTGCTTGGCTCCTCCTTCGTGCTCTCGCTGGAATTCATGGTGGATTCGATCTTCCTGAACCGGATCGAGCTGTTCTTCCTGCAACGCTACCAGGGGATCGAGACCGTCGGCTACTATTCCGTGGCGTTCTCGCTGACCAATCTTGCCTTGCAGGTGCCGATCCAGCTTTCCGGCAGTCTTGTGCCTTATTATGCCGAACATCTGCACCGCGCGCCGGGCGGACGGTTGCCTGTGGCGATGTTTGAAAGCGTGGTGCGCAGTCTGGCCTATTTCACGCTGCCGATGAGCCTGGGTCTGGCGGCGGTGTCACATCGGCTGGTCACGCTGGTGTTTGGTGATGCCTTTGCCCCGAGCGCGCCGATGCTGACGCTGCTAGCGCTATCTGTGCCGGTTGCCGTTGCCTGTCAGGTGGCGACACAATATCTGTTTGCCCTCGATAAAATCCGCCAAAGACTGTTTGTCGGGCTGGGCGGTGCGTTTATCATGCTGGTTGGGGATGTTTTGCTTGTGCCTTCCTACGGGGGAGAAGGTGCGGCTTTCGTGCGGATCGTGGTGTTTACCGCCATGAGCCTGGCGATGCTGCGCTGGATGCGGTTCGAAGGGTCATTGGCGCCGCTGGGGTTTAGTCTTTTCAAGGTTACCGTAGCTGCTGGCTGTTGTGCGGCGGCGGCTTTGGCGGTGCAGGATGTGGTGCCGGGTATCGGTGGCCTTGTCCTTGCCATTGTCGGCGCCGTCAGCGTCTATTGCCTGGCGCTGCGGCTGTTGCGGGCCGTGCCGGAGGCGGATGTATCGGTCATGGCAGGGCTGATTGCCCGTTTGCCAAAACGGCTGGCGGGGCCTTTGAATGTGGTTTTGATGTTGCTGACCGCGACACCCAACCGGAGCTGAGGGGGCTACAGCCTCCCTTGTGCTTCCGGTTGGAACAAGGTCTGCTGGCGTCCTTTATATATGCTCAATAATTTTCACCTTAAATCCATGGAGATTTAAGGGATTATGCAGTAGCCGTCTTTGAGAGAGTGCCGTGGGGCAAGGAAAGGGCAGGTTGATGGAAGCGATAACCGAGCGGGTTGGCCCGGCATCTGGCCAGCGGCTTCAGCCGCACCAGCATGCTGTGGCTCAGCCGGTCAGCTTTGCTGGCACCTTCGGGCTCTATCAGCCGGCGGAGGGCGCCAAGCAAGGTGTGGTGCGCAAATGCGCGGTGCTGTTTCTCCAGCCCTGGGGCTTTGAGGAAATGTGCACGCACAAGCTTTTCCGCATCATTGCGGAAGAACTGGCGTGTGAGGGCATTGCCAGTCTGCGCTTCGATTATCCCGGCACGGGCGATGCGCTGGACCCGCCGGACCGAACGCTTGGCCTGTCGCTCTGGCAAGATACGATCCGCGCGGCGCTTGAGGTGCTTGCCGAAAAGACCGGCGGCCTGCCGGTGATTTTACTGGGGCATGGGCTGGGTGCATCGCTTGGCGTGGGCATGGCCGCAGAACTCGATGGCCTGGCGGGATTTGTCGCCATGGCTCCCGTGGCCTCGGGTCGTGCTTATCTCAGGGAATTGCAGTTCTGGGCGCGGGTCATCGATGACGGATTGGGCCTGGCCGAACATTTGCGCCTTAGCGGGATGACGGCCATTGCCGGGCATGTGATGCCGGATGCAAAGGCCTCGGCCTTGAAGAAAACTGATTTTTCCGCCGTGCAGCCGCATCGCTCCATTCCACATCTGTTCGTCAACCGGGCGGATCGGCCCGGTGACGGGCAAATGGCAAAGCAGTTGGAAGCGAAAGGCGCCCGCGTCGAGAGCATCGACTATCCGGGCTATGATGCGATGGTCGGCAATCCCGCTATGGCCCGCATGCCCATGGTGGCGGCTGAACATGTCATCAGCTGGATCGTTCGCCGGGCGGCGGCGCTTGGCGAGCAGAAGCGTCCGTTGGCTATCGATCCTTCAGCAGTATCCGTACAGGATGAAGATCAGGCGCACCTGGATGGCGGGGATTTTCGCGAGACGGCCCTTCGGTTTGGCCGAGGCAAACGGCTTTATGGTATTTTGTGCGAGCCGACTGGACCCCGCAGTGGCGCAAGCGTTCTGTTGCTCAACACTGCCTATGACCGCAGTGCGGGATGGGGACGCTCGGGTGTCGCCATGGCGCGCAAGCTTGCAGGCGACGGTATTGCCTCTCTGCGCTTCGATGTTGCCAATGTCGGCGACAGCCCGCCGGTGCCGGGCCTGCCGGATCAGGTGCTTTACGCCGAAACCCAATATGACGATGTGGAAGCCGCGCTTGCCGTTCTCGAAGAGCGTTCACTGCTGCCCAGTGTGGTAGCCGGACGGTGCAGTGGCGGCTATCTCGGGTTTTCCTGCATGACCAAGGATCACCGCATTGCCGGAGCCTGCCTGGTCAATCCCTTCGTCTTCTATTGGGATAAGAGACGGCGCGTGGAAGACGGGCTAGCCGTGGTGCCGCGTTCGCTCGATACCTACAAGCATCGGCTGTTTCAGATGCAAACCTTGCGGCGTCTCTGGCGGGGCAAGGTGGATGTGAAGAACGCGACCCGCAATTTCGCTCTGGTTGGCGTGCGTCGTGTGTTGAACCGCCTTGGCCTCGCCCAGGTCTTCAGCCGCGATGTCCGGCTGGAACATTGGGCCGTGCGTGTTGCCTTTGCCGCTCTCGCAAAGCGAAAAACGCCGCTGGTGCTGCTCTATAGCGAGCAGGACGTTGGTCTTGACCATTTCTATCAGCATTTCGGCTCGCAGGGCCGTAAGTTGGAACGCTATCCCAATGTCCGCACCGACATTCTGGCGGAGACGGATCATAATTTTTCTCCCGCCGCTGCCCAGCAGCGCTATTTCGAGGAAATCAAGGCGCTGGCGATGACGGTTCAGGCGTCGAAATTGCCTGCCCAGCAGATCAAAGCCGGTGTATCCGCAGGCAAAGAACCCGTCTCAGAACCGGAAGCGTCGTAAGGCAGAGCCACTGAGGATTTCGCCGCTGGGTTTCTCCGGTGTTAGAAGCCTGACCCGGCGGGCAAAACCCGGCGCCAGATGAAAGAAATCATCGGTGCTGCGGCCGTCTTCAAGGGCGATATGGACGGATTGGGCCAGCCGGTCGGTTTCCAGCATCAGCCACCAGCCATCCTTTTCCTGCGACAGCGTGGTACGGATCTCTGCGTCATGCATGGCCGGGGCGCGGCCTTGCGGGAAGTGAAAGGACTGACTGACGATCTCGCCGTTTTCCGCGTTGCTCAGGGTCGCCACAGTGACGTCATGGGCGGGCGGCCCGAAGCGGAAGGCATAGGTCGTGTCGAAAAACGCTCCAAACAGATCTGTGGCATGCAGTGTTATGCCGCTCTGCGGGGGCAAGATGACGGCGCGCCTTGCGGCTACGACCAGCGATTTACCGTCGCGCAGGCAGGTGAGATCCAGGGTCAGAGTATGTTGCCGCATCGTGTCATTGCAAAGATGCACATCAAGCCCATTGGTGCCTTCATCGGTCATGGTGATGCGGATGGGGTTGAAGGCGCGCCGCGCTGCGTACCAGACGGGTTTCGGCGTACCGGTCGCATCCACCAGTCCCCAGCCGGGACCGATGGTCAGGTCCTGAAAAGTCCAGATCAGCGCGCCATTGCAGGATGAGCCGGGACGTCGCCATTCCGCATAGGTTTCCTCCAGTACCTCTCCGCTGACCGCTCGCGACAGATGCAGGTAACGCGCCGGATTTTCCCGGCGCAACCGGGCCGGATCGACACCGTAGAGCAGGGCGAGATAATGGTCGCGAATATCCTCGAAATCCCAGGAGGCACCCCGGTCTCGCGGCACACGCGTCTTCCAGCGAGGATCATGAACCGGCGACACGGACAAATGGCTGTCGAGCGTCTGTTGCTGGGGGACATGGGCAAAGGCCAGGCATTCGGCGGCAAAGCGGATATGGGCGCGGCGTGCATCCTCAAGCGGGCGGCAATAGGCGCCAACGCCGTAATAATGGGTGACGCCGGTATCCGGGCTGAAGGGCATTGTGCCACCCATCGGTGAATTTTCCACATAAGGCAGATGTGGTGCAAAGCGCGCGCAGAGCTGCGGCAGAAGGCTGGTGAAGACAGGGCCTTTCCAGCTGGTTTCCGGCAGGCCCAGCATGGCGCCCTGCTGATAGACTTCGCTGCCGCCGCACAGGATCGCCAGCGAGGGAGAGGACTGTACGGCGCTTAACAGTTGCTCCACTTCCCGGCGGATATGGTCGGAAAATGCCTCGTCGGCAGCGGGATAGTCGAAATTGGCCAGCATGATATCCTGCCAGACCATTAGGCCCAGCTGATCACAGAGCCTGAAGAAATCAGCGCTTTCATAGGTCATGGTGCCGCCAATGCGGATCATGTTCATGCCAGCATCCGCGGCCATGCTCAGCCAGGACGCATAATCCTCGGCGGTGCTGGGCAGGCGGGTCAGGTTGGCATTGGTCCAGACGGCACCCCGGCAGAAGATTTTCACGCCATTGACGAAGATCGCGAAATCCTTGCCATCCGCGCCCCGGTCAACCCGGATGCGGCGAAATCCGGTGAGACCAAGCGAATGCGGCTTTCCATCCAGCGTCAGGCGAATGTCGTGCAGCACCGGCTCACCATGGGTGCGCGGCCACCAGGGCGCAACAGTGGGAAGACGAAGCTGGCCCGCGACATGGCCGTCGGCATCGGCTTTGAGATCGAGAGTCTCACCCGCACATGTCACGGATATGGCTGTCACACTGCCAGTCAGCTGGAATGCGATGTCGAGCAGCCCGGTGCCGTTTTCATCGAGATCGGCGTGCAGCGCGAGGTCGGTTATCGTGCTTGTGCCGGGGCGGATCAGGCTGATTGGCCGATACGGCCCGACTGCATGAATATCAGGGCACCAGCCTGGCATATGGCCAAGGGCGGTTGTGCGCACCAGCCGCAGGCCCTGGTCGCTCATCATCTGCGGTCGCCAGCGGGCTCTTGGGCCTCGTCTTTCCAGATGAGGCTTGAGCGCGCGAAAGCAGATCGACAGGTCGTCCGAGCCGGTCAGGATTACATCGACATCATGGGCCTCGAACATGCTCTGCGATGACAGGATCAGCCTGTCGTTCAAATAGACCTCGGCAATGGTCGCCAAGCCTTCGAAGCGCAGCACCGCAGGGCCGGGCTGTTCGCCGGTCAGGGGGCGGAGATACCAGATGTCCTTGCCATGCAGCGGGCTTGGATGATCAGGATCGAATAGGCCCGCCTTGGTCAGCGCCTGGGCAACGGTGCCGGGTACTGGTGCCTGAAGGCGGGCGCTGGCGCGGTGCAATGCCTTCGGGCTGTCATAGGTGCCTGGCTCGCAGACCAGCAAGGTCCAACCGGCTTCCAGTGGGCGGATGTCGGCATCGAGATAGGTGATCATCGGCTATGCGTCCCTTTAGAGCATTTCCAGGAAAAGTGTGAAGCGGTTTTACGTCCGGAAATGCGCAAAACAAAGACCTGGAGCATTTCCGCGATTCAACGAAGCGCTGAAATGCTCCAAAAGCAAGACGGTGCCTGAATGACCCGATCTGGTCTCAGCCGATCTTGCTGGCAAGCCCCGTCATCAGCCTGTCCCATGCGTCAATCGCGGGGTCAAGCGCTGCTTTCAGTGGTTCGAATTTCTTGCGGGTGATGGCGCGGGCCAGCTGGAACTGGACCGTTTTTGCCAGTTCGGAAATCCGCAATGCTTCGGCAATTTCGCTCGTATAGCGCCCATCTGCGGCGAGCCAGTGCAGATGACTGGCCAGAAGCTCGAAATTCGCCCCGAATTGCCGCAGTGTGTTGAAGGCATAGGTATGAAAATAGCCGAAGGGCCGCTCCGCGATGGCTTCCACCTGGGCCGGAAAAACCTCTGCAAACGCCGCAAAGGGATTGTCTTGCGGGCGGCGGGTAAAATGAAAGGCGAAAAGCCGCTCAGCGACCTGACGCAGATGCGTCTCGTCAGGCCGAGTTTCGGGGAATTTGGCAAATTCGGCATAGGGCAGGAATGGAAGTGCGGTCTCCGGTGCTGCTAATTGCCAAATTCCGTCGAAATCCTCGGCTTCGAGCCGGAAAAATCCGCCATTGTGGAAATAATCCATTGAGCGGCCTGCGAGATCCAGCCGGTTGATACCGACCGTGGTCTTGCCGTGGTGCTGGCGATAACCGACACCAGCGGTGTCTGGCATGAAATAGCTGTCCATTTCGACAAGGCACAACCGGCCACGGCTGATCTGCTGGGCCACATGCGTCTCGGCCCGGTCGAAAATTGCCAGCTCCGTGACGCGGATACCGTAAAGCGCTTCGAGATCTTCCAGTGGCACCTTGAAGAAGGTGAACTGGTCGCCCTCGAAATCCTGGGTCAGGGTAAAGCCCAGCATGGCCTCCGGCGGCAGGCCCAGCACGGACAGGACCTCGATCCACAGATCGACATAGCAATTGGTTTCCGGCCACATGCGCTCCGCCGAATGCAGCAGATGGGGAGTATAGCGAGCCGGATCGAGCGGCAGGACCGTGGTCATCGTCAGCCCCAGAGTGCGCTGCGCACCGATTGTGGCCAGGCCTTGACGTCCAGCCCGTGGTGATGGAACAGCGCCAGCGCGATCCGTTCCAAACCGAAACCGACGCAAGCGGTATGGGCAACCGAACCATCTTCCAGGTTCAGGCCCCATTTGCTGCCAAAGGCATCCTGATGATAGTTGAAGCTCATGCAGGCCGTGGGTTTATCGACCGAGGTGATCGGGATCAGCAATTCGAATTTCAGGTTCTGGTCGCGCTGGTTATTGGCCAGCATCTTGCCGGCGCGTCCGAAGAACGGATCGTTGGCAATGTCGATTTCAACCGGCAATTCCACCTCTTCCATCATTTTCAGGCCGCGATCCATCCAGGTCTGGCGAAAATCGGTGACATGGCTCTCGGAACCCATGCAGACATATTCGCGCATGCGAAACAGCTGCTGGCGGGCCGGATCGGTCGAGGGTTCATGGCGGAAACAATAGGATTGCAAGTCAAACAGCGCGCCGGAGGCGGCAATCGGACCACGCTTGGCAATCGTCGGATAGAGTGGATAGCAGGCGGCGGGCGTCAACACGATATCCGTCGCTTTCTGGTCCTTCGTCCAGTCCTCATCGGCATCCATGCATTTCAGCAGGCTGACATGATCGAGCTCGTTACCGCAGAAGCTGTGCACGGTGCCGGCCAGCTGCGGAAAGCTCTTCATATAGCCGCTGGTCTCGAAAAAAGCGCGGTTCATGCCCGGCGGAAAGCGCAGAGCTTCAGCACCATCTGCGCCACCGAACCGGTCGATCAGCCGCTCGAAAGCGGCGATCACATCTTCGAACTGGCCGCTGCGGCCATAAAGCCCGTCCACGCCAGTATCGATCAGCAGGCCGGCATCGAACAGCCGGTCCAGAAAATTGGCTTGCGTATCCATTTGCTTACCCCAGCAGACGTGTGTCGAGTTTGTGGACCAGCAACATCGTTGATGTGTTGGCGAGAATGCGATCATTGGAAATCATCAGCCGGGCGGAATGCGCGTCGCGCAGATGGCGGCCAAGGCTGTAGGGTGTGCCGTTTTTGTAGCCCATGATGCCGCAGATCAGCATGGCCTGATTGATGATGTCGATGATCGTCTCGGACGAGGCAATCTTGACATTGTTCATCGCCACCGAAAAACCGAAGGACGACAGCTTGTCGCCGTCATTTTTGGCCTCTTCATAGGCTTTGAGCGCCGCCACCACATTGGAGCGCACCAGCTGCAACAGATTGGCGGCTTGCGCCAGATGCAAGGCACCGGGCGGCATCTGGCCTTGTTGCGAGCTGTTCTGGCTCTTGCGGGCGGCGGCGCGCACGAAGCTCTGTGCTCTCGCCACAGCATCAACGGCGATGCCGTACCAGACGCCGCTCCACAGAATATGGGAGGCGGCCAGCATCGACTGGGCGGCAATGTCGGCAAAGGGTTTTGGCAGGATCTGGACGGCGGGCGCTTCGCCCTTGAACAGGAAGCCATCGGACCGAGTGCCGCGCATGCCGAGTGTGTCCCAGTCCACGGTCTTGTCCAGGCTATATTGGCCCTTGAGAAATACGGTCATGACCTGGTCGGACGGTGCGGCATCCTTATGGGCGCGCGAGGTGATCAGGATCGCATCGGCCTCTGATCCATAGGAAATGACGGTGGCGTCCTTTTCCAGCCGGCAGGTGTCGCCATCGACCTCAATGGCGCAGATGGAATTGCGCAGATTGCCGCCAATGCCGCCTTCGGTCGTCGCGGAGCCGAGCAGCAATTGTTCATCGGCAACCCGTGCCATGAAGCTGCGCTGCCAGGCATTGTCCTGGGCATGTTCCACCAGGCTTGAACATTTGATGTGATGCATGGCGAAAATCATCGCGCTGGAGGCGCAGGCCTGGCCAAGCGTGGTGCAGATCTCGGCAATTGCGGCAAATCCGGCATTTTCACCGCCAAGTCCTGCGGGGATCTGGATGCCGAGCAGCTGCTCTGCCTTCAATGCGTCCACGGTCTCGCGCGGAAACCGGCCTTCGCGGTCGACATCCTCGGCATATTTCGCGGCAATAGCGGCAACGCGGGCTGCCCGTTCGGAGAGATTACCGGCGGGAGTCCTGACGTTGAGGGCGTGAGTAGCCGGAGCGGTCATCAGGCGACCTTCCGACCCTCCAGGATCTGGCGCACCGTGCGTTCGATGGCCTCGATGCTGGCAAAGGATTTGCGGTTGAGCAGATGGTCGGGAAATTCAATGTCGAAGGCTTCTTCTATGCCGAGCATCAGCTGCACCGATGCAAAAGAAGACAGTCCTAGCGCATAGAGATCGGCATCTGCCGAGATCTCTGTAACGGCAACCTGTAAGCCGCCAACTCTGCCCAGAATAGTCCGAATGGTCTCGTTCATCTCAACCCCTCATAGGAAATCTGTCTGATCAGGAGAATTGCAATAGACCAGAAATCGTAAGATTAGGCTAATATGAATATCTCAATTCTTTTGATCCTGTCTAAAATTCTACCAGGATCGTTGAAATTTCAAATCTTTAAGGTTTAATATTCTCGGCTTTTTTTGGGTTTATCTGAATTTTATAAAGGTTGTATATTTTAAAATAATATACTTTTGATTGTGGTGGCTATTTCTATTGATCACGATAAATATGGTGATGTCCATGGAAGTCCGTGACCCGATAATGATCGCCTTCCTTGCTGATCCGGCTCGCATCGATCGGCGCCTTGCCGTGGCCGCCGGGAATATCCAGCACGTAAGTCGGCTGACAGAGACCCGACAGATGCCCATGCAGGGCCGAAACGATCGCCTGGCCTTCCTCTATGGTGAGGCGGAAATGGCCGGTGCCGGGCGCAAGATCGGGGTGATGCAGGTAATAAGGCCGGATATGCATGTCGACGAAAGCGCGCATCAGATCCGCCAGCACGGCAACATCGTCATTGACGCCCTTCAGCAGCACTGTTTGACTTAAAAGCGCAAAGCCAGCTTGCAGGAGCATTGCGCTCGCCGCCCGGGCTTGTGGCGTCAGTTCGCGTGGGTGGTTGGCGTGTATGGCGATATAGGTGGTCTTGCCGCTCGCCTGCAAGGCTTCGATCAGATCCTTATCGATACGGGCCGGATCGGCGACGGGAACACGGCTGTGAAACCGGATGATCTGGACATGATCGATGGTGCCCAATTGCTGCAAGATCGACCGCAGCCGGCGTGGCGACAGAACAAGCGGATCGCCGCCGGTAAAGATGACTTCCCAGATATCCTTGTGGTCACGGATATAGGCAATGGCGGCGTCCAGCGCCGGGCCTGAGAGCAGGCCATCGCCTTCCGGCCCGACCATTTCGCGGCGAAAGCAGAAACGGCAATAGACCGGGCAGCTATGCACCACCTTCAACAGAACCCTGTCGGGATAGCGATGGACAATGCCTTCGACCGGGCTGTGGGCATGGTCACCGATCGGATCGGCCCGCTCCACCGGCTGATGCTCCAATTCACCGGCTTGTGGCACGAATTGCGCGGCAATCGGGTCTTTGGGGTCGTTTGGGTCGATCAACGCCAGCATGACGGGGGTGATGGCGATGGCGTAGCGGGCAGCGACCGCTTCCAGTTCCGCACCGGTTTCAGCAGCAACAAGTCCGGTCTCGACCAGTTCTCCGACAGTTTTCACGGTTCTGACGGGAGCGGTCACGGTTGCGGCTCCGCCACCGGTGTCCACAACACCTGCTCGATCCGCTGCGCACCGGTCGCCAGCAGCACCAGCCGGTCGAAGCCGAGCGCGATGCCTGAGGCTTCCGGCATGATGGCCAGCGCCTCCAGAAAATCCTCGTCCAGCGGATAGGTCTCGCCGTACACCCGCTGCTTTTCCGCCATTTCCAGCATGAAGCGACGGCGTTGCTCCTGTGGATCGGTCAACTCGCCAAAGGCATTGGCCAGTTCGACACCGCAGGCATAAAGTTCGAAACGTTCGGCGACGCGCGGATCGTCGGCCGCAGGCCGGGCAAGGGCGGCTTCCGCCACGGGATAGCGATCGAGAATGGTGGGCCGGCCAAAGCCCAGATGCGGTTCGACTTTTTCAACGATCACCCGGCTGAACAGATCGGCCCAGCCATCGTCTTCGGCAACGCGCATGCCTACCTGCCGTACCTGTGCGGCCAGATGGTCGCGGTCGGTTTCGCCGCCGGCAAACACGCTGCCCAGAAGATCGATGCCCGCATGGCGCGCGAAAGCATCCGCAACGCTAAGCCGCTCAAACGGCGCAAAGGGATCGCAGACGCCGCCGCGGAAGGAAAATTGCCTTGTTCCTGTCGTTTCGGCGGCAAGGGCCAGGATGGCGGCACAATCGTCCATCAGCCGCTCATAGGGTTCCCCGGCGCGATACCATTCCAGCATGGTGAATTCCGGGTGGTGCAGGGGACCACGCTCCCGGTTGCGATAGACATGGGCAAAGCAGGCGATCCGTGGCTCGCCGGCGGCCAGCAGTTTCTTGCAGGCAAATTCCGGTGATGTATGCAGGTAAAGAGGATACGCCTGCCCGTCATTGCCAATGGCGCTCGTTGCGAAGGCATGCAAGTGCGCCTCGTTGCCGGGCGAGATCTGCAAGGTTGCGGTGTCGATCTCCAGGACGTCGTTACGGCTGAAATAGAGCCGCAGGGCGGCCTGGATGGCATTGCGGCCAAGCAGGAAGGGGCGGCGGTCTGCATGGACCCGCGGTGTCCACCAAGGGGAGGCGGAGAGGCGCTTTTCGCTCATTCCAGTCATTGCACTCTTAATCTTTCGTCCTTGGCCGGCAATTCGGCTGCAACACGGGCTGGCTATTTCGGCAAATTTGGGTTAGGTGCGCCCCATGCAACGTCACAGCATGTCAAAAGGGCGCCGGGTCGTCCTTTACGATGTGTGTTTGAGAGATACAAGGAATTCCGAATGGTCAAGGTCATCGCCTCTTCGGTCCGCAAGGGCAATGTTCTCGAAGTCGACGGCAAGCTCTATGTCGTGCTTACCGCGCAAAACTTCCATCCCGGCAAAGGCACGCCGGTGACCCAGATCGACATGCGCCGCATCGTTGACGGTGTGAAAGTGTCGGAACGCTGGCGCACGACCGAGCAGGTTGAGCGTGCTTTTGTTGAAGACGTCAACCACCAGTTCCTTTATGAGGATGGTGAAGGCTTCCACTTCATGAATCCGGAAAACTACGACCAGATCGTCGTTGATGTCGATACCATGGGTGACCAGAAGGCCTATCTCCAGGAAGGCATGACCTGCGTTATTTCCATGTATGAAGGTGTTGCGCTGGCGCTTGACCTGCCGCGCCACGTGACCCTGGAAATCATGGAGACCGAACCGGTTGTCAAAGGCCAGACGGCATCCTCGTCCTATAAGCCTGCGATGCTTTCCAATGGCATCCGGACCCTGGTACCGCCGCATATCAATGCCGGAACCCGCGTGGTGATTGCCACCGAAGACAATTCCTATGTCGAGCGTGCCAAGGACTGATGTTCGGCACTCCGGCGCTTCGAGCTGTCGTTTCTGCCTGATGTTTGATTAAAGAAAAGCCCGGCTTGCTTTCGCGAGCCGGGCTTTTTGGTGTCATGCGGGAGCTTTAAAGACGCTTGCGCTCGGTGCTGTCGGCCACACGCAATGCAAACAAAATGACCGTCAATAGAAAACGCCCGGCGATCAGGATCGCCGGGCGTGTGCATGAAAAGTCTGATGCTTACTTGGCTTTGGCAAGTGCGGGCGGGATATCCGCAGGCTTGACAGTGGCTTCAATAGCCTGGGCCTTGCCATTGAAATTATAGCCGCCGCCAATGGCCACATTCAGTGTCACATAGTCATTGGCCATTTGCTGGATCGACTCGGCAAGGCTGGCCTGAGCGGTGGTCAACTCACGCTGAGCATCCAAGACGTCGAGCAGGGACGAAGCGCCGTCCTTATAGGATGCGGTCGAAAGTTCGAGCGCTTCCTTATAGGACTTTACATAGGCGCGATTGGCTGCAACGGCGCGAGCATCGCGGTTATAGGCAGCAAGCGCGCTTTCAACGTCTTCGACGCCGTTCAGCACAGTCTGCTTCCAGGCCAGGTATTTTTCACGAGCGACCGACTGGGCGTTCTTGACATTGGCACGCAGCGTACCGCCATCGAAAATCGGCAGGTTGAGCGACGGGCCGAAGGACCAGGTATTGGCTGTGCCGTGGGTGTTGGAATGCACATAGGACGGCGAAATCGAGCCGCTGAGCGTGATCGAAGGCAGCAACTGCGCCTGCGCATTGCCGATGTCGTAAACGGCGGCGGCCAGATCGCGTTCGGCCTTGCGAATGTCAGGACGGTTGCGGATCAGATCAGCCGGAATTCCCGACAGAACCACACGACGGGCAACCGGCTGAGGAGCATGCTTCTTCAGATCGTTGATGAGCGTCGAGGCCGGAAGGCCAAGAAGCGTCGAGATATGATAGGCATTGCTATAGAAGTTGGCTTCAAAGCCCGGAATATCCGCCAACTGCGAGTTGACCAGACCTTCGGACTGCACGACGTCGAGGCGCGAAGCAGCACCGGCCTCAAGCTGCAGCTTGGTCAGCGCAAGGGTTTCGCGGCGAGATTTGACGGCTTCGTTGGCGATTGCGATTCGAGCCTGATAGTAGCGGGCATCGATATAGGCTGTTGCCAGATCGGAAAGATAGGTCAGGCGAGAGGTATCGACGCTGGCATAGGCGGCATCAAGCGATGCAGTAGCGCTCTGCTTGGCGCGGCGATATTGACCCCAGAGATCGAGAAGCCAAGACGCGGAAAGTTCACCTTTGGATTCCCAAGCGCGAGGTTGAGAATTATAGCCGCCATTGGTCTGGCTGCCGCTTTCGCTTGCCGTGCCCGTCAGGCTTGGCAGGCCGCCCGCAGATGAGGTGACGACGGTCGCGCGCGCCTGTTCGATCCGCTCCAGTGCTTGTAGAACGTCAAGATTCTGGTTGACGCCCTGGTTGATCAGCGTGTTGAGGCGCGCATCGTTGAACGCCGTCCACCACTGAACGGTGGTTGTGTCCTGCGCAGATTTGGTCCCACCCTCTGTAAATTTGGCAGGAAGTGCGGTTTGTGGCGGGCTGTGCTCGGGCCCCATCACGCAACCTGACAGAAGCAGCATTGCAAAGGGCGCAGCTAAGCGTACGGAGACCATCTATTCTATCCCTGTTTCAATCCGAAGGCGCGCCGAGCAAGCAATGGGCCGCGACCGCCACAATCTCGAAAATGCCGCGCTTTTTTTGGGAGCGCGGCAACTGTTTTTTAACCTATCGTTTCTGCTCAGCTTGTAACAGCTCTTCTTTGGCTTTTGCACGGTTTGAAGCGCGTCTGACAATGACAAAAAAGGATGGAACAAAGAAAATTCCGAGCAGTGTTGCAGAAAGCATACCACCGAGTACGCCGATGCCGATTGCATTCTGCGCTGCAGAGCCCGCGCCAGTAGCGATTGCCAGCGGAACGACGCCCAGAATGAAGGCGAGAGAGGTCATGATGATCGGCCGAAGACGGAGTCTTGCCGCCTCCAGGGTCGCATCCATCAGGCTCAATCCGTGTTCCTGTCGCTCCTTGGCGAACTCGACGATCAGAATGGCGTTCTTTGCCGCCAGACCGATTGTGGTAAGCAGCCCGACCTTGAAGTAGACGTCGTTGTCCTGCCCCATCAAAGTTGCTGCCGCAACGGCGCCAAGAACACCGATCGGCACGGCCATGATCACCGAGAAGGGGATCGACCAGCTTTCGTAGAGTGCCGATAGGCATAGGAAGACGATCAACACCGACAAGGCGTAGAGCAAGGGCGCCTGCGAGCCTGACAATCTTTCCTGATAGGAGATGCCCTGCCAAGCGACGGTGTAGCCGCCATCCATCTTGGAAACCAGACGTTCTACTTCATCCATTGCGTCGCCGGAGCTGACGCCGGGCGCCGCAGAACCGTCGAGCGAGAAGGCGGTGACAGCGTTGAAAGCCGAAATCGAAGGAAGCCCGTTTACCCATTTTGCGTCCGTGAACGATGAGAAGGGGACCATCTCATTGCTCGAATTGCGGGCATCCCAATATTTTATGTCCTCGGCCTGCATGCGATAGGGGGCATCGGCCTGGACATAGACCTTCTTGATCTTGTTGTTCAGCGTAAAGTCATTGACATTGGTGCCGGCGAAAATGGTCGTCAGCATAGAGTTGGCGTCGGAAATCGTCACGCCCATGGCGCTAAGCTTTTCCTGGTCGAGAATAAGCTTGACCTGACTTTCCTCATCGCGGTCGTTCGGGCGCATGGCGGTGATAACGCCGCTGCTATTGGCCTGCGCCAGCAGTTGTTTCGCAGCGATCGACAGTGCTTCCGAGCCGTGGTTCCCGTTATCAACGAGATACAAGGAAAAACCGCTGGAATTGCCCATGCCCTGAATGGCCGGTGGCAGAATCGGAAAGACCTGCGCTTCACGAATGGTCATGAAATAACCCATCGCTCGTTGGACGATGGCACTTGCGGCCATATCCGGCTTCTTGCGCAGGTCGAAATCCTTCAGCTTGGCGAAAACCAGGCCATAGTTCTGGCCGCTTCCGTTGAAGCTGAAACCATTGACGGCGAAAACCGAATCGACAACGCTGCTTTCCTTGTCGAGCAGGTAATCCTCAACCTTTTTCATCACTTCGCCCGTCTGCGCCGAGGTCGAGCCATTTGGGAGCTGGACGATCGTCATTAGCACGCCCTGGTCTTCCTGCGGAAGGAAGGAGGAGGGCAGGCGCAGGAACAGCCAGGCGCAACCGCCGACCAGTACCGCGAATATCAACAGAAGCCGGAGCGGGCGCTTCAGCAGGTGACCAATGGACCATACGTAGCCATTGGTCGTGCGGTCGAAATTGCGATTGAACCAAGCGGCTGGACCGGTCGTCTTCCTATGACTCTTGTCTATCGGTTTCAGTATCGTCGCGCAAAGCGCAGGTGTCAGGACCAGTGCGACAACTGCTGAAAGCAGCATCGCCGAAATGATGGTGACCGAAAACTGACGATAGATAATGCCGGTCGAGCCACCGAAAAATGCCATGGGAACGAACACGGCCGTCAGCACCAGGGCGATGCCGACGATGGCGCCAGTGATTTCACCCATGGATTTCTGGGTCGCCTCCAGGGGGGGCAGGCCCTCTTCGGTCATGATGCGTTCGACATTTTCCACCACGACGATGGCATCATCGACGAGAAGGCCGATGGCAAGCACCATGGCGAACATGGTCAGTGTGTTGATCGAATATCCCGTCAGCGCCAGAATGCCAAACGTACCAAGCAAAACGACGGGCACGGCGATCATCGGAATGAATGTCGCCCGCAGGTTCTGTAGGAAGATCAACAAGACGAAGAAGACGAGGACGATAGCTTCAATCAGCGTATGAACGACCTTTTCGATCGAAAGTGATACGAAAGGCGTTGTGTCGTAAGGATAGATGATGCTGACATTCTGGGGCAATGCCGGAGCGATCTGCGCCAGCTTGGCCTTCACACGGGAGGCCGTATCGAGAGCATTCGCTCCCGTTGCAAGGTTAACCGCGAAGCCGGATGCCGCCTGACGGTTCGACCGCGAGGTGGAGGTGTAGCTTTCCTGGCCGATTTCAACCCGTGCCACATCGCTCAAGCGGACATTTGCACCGCTGGTATCGACCTTCAGGATGATCCGCTCAAAGTCCGACACAGTGGTCAACTGGCTCTGAGCTGTCATCGTGACGTTGATCTGCTGTCCCTCGACAGCTGGAAGACCGCCAACCGAGCCAACCGAAATCTGGGTATTCTGTGCTTCAATGGCTGAGGTGACATCCGCAGGTGTCAGCTGAAACTTGCGCAGCTTGAAGGGATCGAGCCAGACGCGCATGGCAAAGGCGGAGCCGAAGGCATTGATATTGCCGACGCCTTCCAGGCGCTTTACCTGGTCTTCGATCTGAGCGGAAAAGATATCGCCGAGGTCTGCTGAGGTGCGCTTGCCATCCGTGGACACGAGGGCGCCAACCAACAGGATACTGGAGGTCGATTTCGTCACTTCGATGCCGAGATTTTGCACTACGGACGGTAATTGCGATTCCACCAGTTGCAGTTTGTTCTGGACCTGGACCTGGGCCATGTCCGGATCGATACTGTTGTCGAAGGTCAACGTGATGGATGATGATCCAGACGTCGATGAAGAGGTCATATATGTCAGTCCATCCAGCCCCGTCATTCCGTCCTCAATGATCTGAGTAACGGTCTTCTTGACGGTATCGGCGCTGGCACCTGTATAGGTGGCGCTGATTTTTACGGATGGTGGTGCGATTTCCGGGTATTGCGAAATCGACAGGCTGGTGATCGCCAGCCCGCCACCCAGCATGATCACGATCGCGATCACCCAGGCGAAAATCGGTCGCCGTATGAAGAATTTTGACATGAGTTAATTCCTGATCACGATGTTGCAGGAGATGTCCTCTGACATCATGATTTCGGTGCTTCCGTCGCAGTCTTGCCTGCTGCCGGCGCAATAACAAAGCCCTTGGAATCGATTTCCGAGGGAACCGGCTTGACCGTGGCGTTGTCGGTGATCGACTGGAAGCCATCGAGGATCAACTGGTCGCCTTCCTTGATGCCGTCATTGACCAGCCAATTGTTGCCAGACAGCTTGCTGCTGCGGAATGTCCGGGTTTCAACTTTGTTGTCTGCGTTTACGAATTTGGCGGTCAGGTCGCCATTGGCATTGCGGCTGGCAGCGCGCTGAGGAATGAGATAACCGTCTTCTTCGCCAACGGTGATCGTAGCACGGACATACATGCCGGGCAGGATGAGATTGTCCGGATTGTCGAACAATGCACGAATCGTCACTGTTCCCGTTGAGGTGCTGACCGCCATTTCAGACATATCGATCTTGCCGACATGCGGATAGTCAGTGCCGTCCTCCATCGTCAGCCGGATATCGGTCGTCTCGGCATCCGCCTTGTTGCCGTTGCGCTTGAGATTGCTGGCGGCGATGGCGGCGCGCAGGCGCAGGAGATTAACGCTGGATTCGTTCAGGGAGATATAGATCGGATCAATCTGCCGCAGAGTCATCAACGATTCTGTCTGGCTGGCCGTGACCACGTTGCCGATCGAATAATTGGTCGCCGATGTGACACCATCGAAAGGCGCCTTTACGGATGTCAGATCCAGATTGATCTGCGCGGTCTGAAGAGAAGCGCGCGATTCAGACACGGATGCCTTTGCCTGGAGCAGTGTCGTTTGGGCATCTTCATATTCTTTTTGCGATGCACCAGTATTGGCCAGACGCTCATAGCGCTGGAGATTGGCCTGGGCAGCCGGGACGCTCGCCTCAGACTTTTCCAAGGTAGCCTTGGCTTCATCCAACGAAGCCCTATAGGTATCCTCGTCGATCTTGTAGAGCAGATCGCCAGCCTTGACGAAGCTGCCTTCCTTGAAGGCGATTTCCTTGATCACGCCGCCGACCCGTGGACGAATGTCAGCAGATTGGAAAGCTTCCGCGCGGCCCGACAAGACGGTCGTCAGCGGTGCCGTGGATTTTTTAATTGCAAGAACACTCACCGGGCTTGGTGGTCTTTCGCCTCCGGGCCCCCCTGGTCCTCCCGGGCCGCCGGCTTGCTTTTTCCCGTCATCGCTGCATCCGCTCAGCGCAATCGCCGCCACGAGAATAATGGATGACAGGGTGAGATGTCTGGCCATGCGCAGATCCTAATTTCCGAGATAGTCTTGTTCTGACAGTTTCAGTAAAAGAAAATGATCACAAGACAATAACATTCCGTAACCGCTCTATCGACCGATGTTTTTTGCGCTATGGCATCAAGGACACGGCTCGCCTACAAACGGCTTATCTTGTGACGTAAATTAACAACCGTCACTTTGCAAGTGGATTTTGCAGTGCGGTAGTCACCAGGCCAATCAGATCCCGGCAGCGAATATGGAGAATCTCGGGCTTTTCCCGCGTGATTGAAAGTGGATGGATAACCCCTTCCAAAGCGGTGGCAATGACGGATGCAGTATGACGCGGATCGGTTACGAAAAAGTCGCCCGTCGCCACGCCTTCAAGGACGATGGTTTCGAAAATTGCGCAAATCTTTTCCCTGTAGAGATCGGCGGCGGTGAGTTCCAGATCGGTGGTCAGCACGATCATTTTGAACAGGTGCGGATTGTCGCAAACGTCCTGCAGCAGTTTGGTCAGGAGCTGCTCGGCCATTTGCAGCAATTTCATCTGAGGTGAAGGAAGCAGTTCCAGGTCAGCGAGCCCGGCCATTAGTTTTTCGAGATGGGCTGTCGCGATCGCATCGACTAGCGCGGTTTTGGAATGAAAATGCTTGAATACATTGGCCGGAGACATTTCCAGCTCGGCTGCGATATCCGCCATCGCTACCTGTTGGTATCCGCGCTGGCGAAACAGTTCCTCCGCTGCGCGCAGGATTTCCTGGCGAGTTTCTGCCGCCGGACGACGTGACCTGCGCGGGCGGCATGGTTCCCGCTTGCCAGCGCCTCGTCCGGTGGGTTTGCCAGTGCTTTTTGGCGCTGTCATGATCGTCAGCGCCGGTCGAGATAGGAAAACAGATTTGCTTTCACGCGATCTAAGGGGGTTTCACCGGAGTTATCGGCCTGGAACGTCAATCCTGTGATGGCCTCATAGGCCTGGATATAGACTTTGGAAGTTGCCTCGACCAAGTCCTGTGGAATTTCTGGAATGTCGTCCTTATACGGATCGCATCGTTCCGCCACCCATGACCGTACGAAGTCCTTGTCGAAGCTGGCCGGCCGGGTTCCCTGCGCAAAGGCCTGTTCATAAGTTTCGGCAATCCAGTAACGGCTGCTATCTGGTGTATGGATCTCATCAGCCAGAAGGATGTTCCCGGCCTCGTCTGTGCCGAATTCATATTTGGTATCGACGAGAATAAGGCCGCGTTCTGCCGCCTTCTGTTGGCCGCGCGCGAAAAGAGCCAGCGCATATTGAGAAAGCTGCTGCCATTGATCAGGTGTCAGCAGGCCATTATCGATAATTTCTGCCGGTGTCAGCGGTGCATCGTGACCACCGTCAAATTCCTTGCTGGTCGGCGTAATGATCGCCTGCGGCAGTTTCTGATTATCGCGCATGCCGTCTGGCAATGTCATGCCATACATCGTTCGCTGCCCCTTCTTATAGAGTGTCAGGATCGATGTTCCGGTCGTGCCGGCCAGATAGCCGCGCACCACCACTTCCACAGGCAGGATCGTCAGGCGTTTGCCGATGACAATGGCAGGATCGGGATAGGCTATGACATGGTTGGGACAAATATCGGCGGTCTGCTCGAACCAGTAGCGCGCCGTCTGCGTCAGGACCTGACCTTTATAAGGGATGCAAGCCAGGATACGGTCGAAAGCGCTCAAACGATCTGTCGATATAATGATACGGCTGCCATCCGGCAGATCGTAATTTTCCCTGACTTTGCCGCGATAATAGTTGGGAAGCTCGGAAAAAAAAGCTTCTTTCAAAATGCGCATCGCTCGGCCCCTTTTATGTCGCTGCCATCTCGCGTTGGTGATCTGGTTCAAGCGCGTAAATCAATTTTATAGCTCAAACACGTCATGAACATTCCAACCGGCTGCTCTCAACATGATGCAGTCCTAGCGCGCCTAACCCATCGCGGTGGGATTTTCAAAGAAAAAAGCGCGCGGCCAACGCACGCGCGCCTCTCATTCTCTTAAATTGCGCTGATCTCAGGCAAAGGTCAAACGGTCGATCTCGGTGATCTGGCTGGTCACGCGAAGGTGCCTTATTCGCCGCACGGCGAGCACGATGATAAACGTGATGCATGCCTCAATGGCAAAGACTGGTGCATAAGCAATGACCCAGCGCCCCCAGTCGGCAAAGGCAAGACCGTCGTTAGAAATAGCCAGCCAGAAACCGACCATGGCCGACACTCCGGCATAATAGGTGGCATCCAGCCCCAATACCCTGGCGAGATTGAAGCGCTTGCCGACTTCTCCAGAGAAAAGACGCTTCCCAAGCGTATAATGCACCAGCATCATCGGCAGCATCAGTGATAGGGCATTGACGCCGAGATGAGGAATGTCCCCCGGCTCGAATAGAAATGCCTGTAGGACGAGGCCAAGCGCAAAGCCAAGCATGGCGGGCGTAAAGCCGAAGAGAAGATAAATGGTGGTCGCCCCGATTAGGTGCAATTCCGATGGCCCTACTGGCAGATGCCAGACCTGCATCATGATTGAGAAAGCAACAGCGGCAAGCGCCGTCTTAGGGAGCATCAGAGGATGACGCCAAAGTGCAGGCAGTTGAGAGGCAACCAGTGACAGCGCTGCGGCATTGGCAAGGGCTATCCTGGCCGGATCGATAATCCCGACTTCTATATGCATTGTGATCAAGTCCTTTCTTCCGCGCCCTCCGCGCGGGGATGGTGAGAACCGCTTTCGCGGCGTGCTTATCGGCAGGTCTCCTGGCTCACGGGTCTGGGCTTTGTCCGCCTTATCGGCCTTGGGGCCAATGGCATGATGGACATCGCTCGCCGTTCACAGTTGCGGGGGCAGCCACGGTTTCGGCCCTTACTTGGGTCGTCCTCACCGTATTCCCTTTTCATCCGCGCGCGTTTTGACACTTGCAGAACCGATACACTGCCACTTTAGGGAGCGGTTACTCTCCTGTCCATGAAAAGACGCCTACCGGTGGCGTTTTGCCCGTCAGATGCCCAAATTTCACGGTTTGAACGCCGCGCCAAACGATACGGTCCGTTTTTTTGCGACTATTTCGTTTGGTTATCAGTAGCTTATCGAAAAAATGATTCAACTTTCAAAAACCGGTTTGACATATTGAGGGAGTGGGCCTAGAAACCGCCTCACAGCAAACGGAGCGGCGGCGCGGAAGCGACGAAGGGTTCTGTTGACTGTAAGATCACGATAGATTGGGCATTAGGCCTGG
>WPHV01000018.1 GCA_009744235.1 Gillisella vitis | reverse complement strand
GGCCGCATTTGAATTGAAAGTCTGCGGGCTGATTGCGATTTTCGGCTATTCTTTCTTCAAGTTTGGCTGGTCCTATCGCCTGTTCAACTATTGCACCATTCTGTTCGGTGGCCTGCCCATGCATGCGGAGGTTCGCCAGGACCCGGCCGCAGCCGAAGACGCGGCCGAAACCGTGATTGCCATGAATGTCATCGCCGCGCAGAATTTCAATTCAGGCCTGCGGGCGATCTTCATGTCCATGGGCTATCTCGGCTGGTTCCTGAACGCCTATATGTTCATGGCAACCACGGTGCTGATTTTCTTCGTGCTGGTGCATCGCCAGTTCTTCTCCAATGCCCGGCTGGCTGCCATGCTGAAAAATCCGCTCTCCACGCCAGGACAGATGACAGCAAGCCTTCAAACCAGCCCCCATCACGCAACCGATGGCGACAGGTCATCTGGAATGTCGTAAAGGACCGTGGTGTCAGATGTCATTTAAAGTGACGTTGGTATAACTCGAACCAAGGGCATGATCTGCCCCGGCGACTATTTGCCCACCAGCATGACCGTCGCCGTAGATAGCTGTTTCAGGACATCGCGTGGCTTTTCCGACCGAATCCCCCCTTCCCGCCAAATCCAACACCCGCATCGGCCTGCTCGATGCAATGCGCGGACTGGCGCTGCTGGCCATGGCTTCCTATCACTTCAGTTGGGATCTGGAATTCTTCGGCTATCTGCCACCGGGTACGGCGGAAACCGGGGTTCTGAAGATCTATGCCCGCTGCATCGCCTCGACCTTTCTGTTCCTTGTCGGCATCGGCCTGGTGCTGGCGCATCGAAATGGTATTCGCTGGAAACCGTTCGGCAAGCGGCTGGCGCAGATTGCCGCAAGTGCCTTTGCCATATCCGTTGCCACCTATCTGGCCATGGGCGCGGGCTGGATCTTTTTCGGCATTCTCCACGCCATCGCGCTGATGAGCCTGCTCGGCCTGGCCTTCATTCGGCTTCCAGTCGTCGTCACGCTGGGCGCGGCGATTGCCACGCTGATTCTGCCGTTTTATGCGCGCTCGGCTGTGTTCGACGCACCGTATTTCTGGTGGCTTGGCCTGTCCGAGACCATTCCGCGCTCAAATGACTATGTGCCTGTTTTTCCATGGTTTGCCGCCGTATTGTTTGGCATTGCCAGCGCCCGCCTCGCCCTGCGGTTCGGCCTGTGGCAAAAACTGGCAGCCTGGCCATCCGGCCCGAAATTGCTCTCGCTTGCGGGTCGCCATAGCCTGATCTTCTACCTGGTGCATCAACCGGTGCTGATCGCTCTGGTCTATCTGGCGACGCTGGTCGTCGCCCCGCCCCCACCCGACAGAGCAGCGGCCTATGACCGCAGTTGCCAGCAATCCTGCACGGCAGGCAATAACGACGCTGGCTTTTGCCAAAGGTTCTGCGGCTGCACACTGGAGAAGTTGCAGACCGGAAATATACTCGAACCGCTCCAGTCTGGGGCAATCATAGCGGCGCAAGATGAAAGGGTCCTGAAACTGGCGCGGGAATGCACGATCGCCAGCCAATAAAGGGTCCTAACATGAACGCCTATCGCATGAAGCCGCTGAAATACCCATGGCCGCCGCTTCTTTATGTCGGCGCCTGTGTCATTGCTTTTTTTCTAGATGCCTATATTGCCCCTGTCAGTCCTTTCGAGGACCAGGGGCCCGTCATGTGGATGACCGGCGCAATGATCGCCACCGGTGCAATCGCCATCGATTTCTGGGCCATCAAGACCCTGATGTCCAATTATACACCCCTTAGCCAGCACCAGCGCGCCCGGCGGCTGGTGACAGAGGGGCCTTACCGCTATTCCCGCAATCCGATCTATCTCGGCTATACGCTGCTGATGGTCGCGGCGGGAATGATTCTCGGCAATGTCTGGCTGGTCCTGGCAGCGCCCCTCACCGCCATGTTGACGACCATGGTCGCCATCCGCTGTGAGGAAATGCATCTATTGGTACGGTTCGGCGTCGATTTCGAACGCTACTGCCAGCACACACGCCGCTGGCTTTAACGGAATACCGGAAGCGATGAGATTAGCAAAAAGGGTGTCGGCTCGCTCTATGAACCGACACCAATTTCCACCAGACGGGTCAGGCAGGCCTCTTCGGCCTGATCCAGCTCGGCCAGGGTCTCCTCGATATCCTTGCGTTTCTGGCGCAAATCATCACGCTTTTCATCGATACGCTTCATCATCAGCTTCAATTGCCCGACCTCGCCCGGTGGCTGCTTATAGACATGGATGATTTCGCGGATATCTGCTACGGTAAAGCCGATGCGACGAGCGCGCAGAATTTCTTTCAAAAGATGGCGGTCGGCACCCCGGTAGACACGGGTACGGCCCTTGCGTTCCGGCTGGATCAACCCTTCATCCTCGTAGAAACGAAGAGTGCGGGTCGAAACGCCGAATTCTCGGGTCAACTCGGTGATGCTGTAAGATTTTTTCAAGGCCATGGTGTTCCGTATCGCTCAAGACGATAATCATATTAACTTTGACGTAAAAGTCAATTTTTGTTCACCTCGCTGCTTCAAGCGGGAAACATCTCGCTGCTTTGACAGATTTTGCCAATTGCAGATGGGGCGCTCAAAGGCCTAGATTGCAAACCACCAGCTTGCGAGGCCCAGAAACGAAAAGAATCCGGTAATATCGGTGACGGTGGTCACGAAAACCGCCGAGGAAACCGCCGGGTCGGCACCGATCTTGTCCAGCAATAACGGAATGAGAATGCCAGCAATGGCAGCGGCCATCATGTTGATCAGCATGGCCGAGGCAATGATGCCGCCAATATTGGGGTCATGGAACCAGAACCCGGCAATGACGCCGATCAAGATGCCGAAGATCACTCCGTTTAACAACCCGACGCCCGCTTCGCGTCGAACCACCCGCCAGGCATTGTGAATGTCGAGATTGCGAGTGGCGAGCGCCCGCACCGTCACGGTCATGGTCTGCGATCCGGCATTGCCGCCCATGCCCGCCACGATCGGCATCAGCACCGCCAGCGCGACGATCTGCTCAATGGTTGCCTCAAACAGCGAAATCACCGAGGCCGCCAAAAATGCGGTCAGCAGGTTGACCAGCAGCCACGGCACGCGCGAGCGGGATGTCTCGGGAATGCTGTCCGACAATTCTTCATCGCCGACGCCGCCCAGGCGCATCAAGTCTTCCTCGGCCTCTTCCTGGATCACGTCAACCACGTCATCGATGGTCAGCACGCCCACCAGGCGCCCACCTTCATCGACCACGGCGGCGGAGAGAAGGTCGTATTGCTCGAACAGTTGCGCCGCCTCTTCCTGGTCCATTTCGGCCGGGATCGGATGGTTGGTCTCGCGCATGATGGTTTCGATCTTCACCTGCCGCTTGGTGCGCAGGATTCGGTCGAGATCGACCACACCCAGCAGCTTGAAGGTGGGATCGATGACGAAGATCTGGGTAAAGCTTTCGGGAAGACCTTCTTCCTCGCGCATATAATCGATGGTCTGGCCCACCGCCCAGAAGGGTGGCACGGCCACGAATTCCGACTGCATGCGCCGTCCGGCAGAGCTTTCCGGATAATCCAGCGCGCGGCGTAACCGCACCCGCTCGGTAAACGGCAATTGCGCGAGGATTTCGTCGCGGTCTTCCTGGTCGAGGTCTTCGAGAATGTAGACGGCATCGTCCGAATCGAGATCGCCGATAGCTGCGGCGATCTGCTCGTTCGGCATCTGGTCGACGATCTGCAGGCGGATGGCGTCATCCACCTCGGTCAGCGCCGTCATGTCGAAATCGTCACCCAGAAGGGTAATCAGCGCCAAACGCTGATCCGGCTGGATCGCTTCGATCAGGTCGCCCATTTCCGATTCGTGCAGATGCGCAACTTCCTTGCGCAGGAACAGCACATCGCGATCGGCGATAGCGGCGCCAACAAGCGCACGGAAATCACTGCGGATCGAGCCGTCCTCGTCGTAGATATCGGCCTTTTCCTCGTCACGGGAATGGCGCGCGCGCACTTGCTCTTCGATGTCACTCATGCTCGCGCTCCCGTTCCTGTCGCTTTCGTGGCGGCGAAGAGACGAATCCCTCACCGCCAATGAAGAGCTTCACCATAACTGCATGAGAGAAGCGATACATGCCACAAAAAACGGCAGGCGCATGCAGGATGATGTGCGTAATCGACAGGACAAGCGCCGTGCACATCAATGGCGCACGGCGCTTGGGAAGAGCCGATTACGTCAACCGGCCAGCGATGTCTGCAACACGTTCGCCATAAGCGAGAGCGGTATCGAGGTCGCCCTGGGGAATCTCATCGACGCTAGCATCGGAGGGCGACTGAACCAGAAGCCCGACCGAACCACCGAGATTGTTGATGTCGGTGCGCTGCGCAGCCTTGCTATTGCTCGGCAAAAGACCGAGGCTAACCCAAATACCGCCATGTTGAGATGCCAAAGTCTGCAATGAAATCAGCGCGACGGCCTTGTCGCCGTTAAAGCTGGCGCTGTTGACGAAACCACCAAAAATCTTGTTATGCCAGCCACGTGTGAACCAGATCTTCGACGACGCCTCTGCGAATTTCTTGAACTGCCAGCTCACATTGCCCATGTAGGTCGGCGACCCGAAAATGATGGCGTCGGCGGCAGATAGGCTGTCCCAGCCGGCTTCCGAAACATTGCCCTCACTATCGATTTCGATCAGTTCGGCGCTAGCGCCCTTGGCAACATAGTCCGCAACCCGTTTGGTGTGGCCATAGCCCGAGTGAAAAACAACAGCAACCTTCGTCATCAACTGCCCCTTTATGCATGCTGGAAGCCGAAACAGCTCTGCGGTTTCGGCCTATCTGAACCTCATTCCGGGCAATTCGCCCGGCGTCGAACAGATAGCGATCCGTCACCGGCCCGAAAAGAAGGCAGATTCCGTGCTGATAGGATGAAAAAAGTAACCGCTACCCGATCAAAGGACGATCAAAACCACCAGGAGACCCAGACCTAGACGCCAGGCGCCATCGATCAGCCGCATGCCAAGCCTGATATCGGCACCGCCGATAGCGCGCCGACCAGCGGCGTTCATCATGGGCTCCCGCACTGTTTCTCCTGCATAAATTCGCGGTCCCGCCAGCGCCACATCCAGCGCACCCGCCGCAGCCGCTTCCGGCCAGCCGGAGTTTGGCGACCGATGCAGGCCATGGTCAGCCATCATGACAGAGAAGCATCGCCGGGCTGCCAGAGCGCCATTGTCCAACCAGACGGAACACACAGTCAACAATCCCGCCAGCCGGGCAGCAGGCCAATTGGCCAAATCGTCCAGCCGGGCAGAAGCCCAGCCGAACTGCAAGTAGCGCTCGGATTTATGGCCGATCATCGAATCGGCCGTGTTCAGCATTTTATAGGCAAGCAGACCCGGCAGGCCGAGCACGCCATACCAGAAGGCAGGTGCCACCACCCCATCGGCAAAGTTTTCCGACAGGCTTTCCAGCGCGGCACGCGCCACACCGGCCTCATCAAGCACATCGGGATCGCGCCCGACAATCATCGACACGGCCCGGCGGCCACCGGCAAGCCCCTCATGCAACAAGCCATCGGCGACAGCCTTCACGTGGTCCAACAGACTTTTCTGCGCCAGAAACACCGCCGTAACGGCAATTTCCAGCGGCATCCCGAGAAAGCCAAGTGCCGCAAACAAAAGATGCAGCCCATATCCAACGCCAAGGCTTGCAAGCAGCAGAAGCGCAATCGTCAGCACCCCGCCCGCCTTGCGCAGCGGATCGGCCAGAACAGGCCGGTTCAAAAGCCAATCCAATGCGGCAATGCATTTGCCAAACACCACGACCGGATGCGGCAGGCGCGACCATAACCAAGGCGGATCGCCAACCACGCGGTCAAGCGCCAGTGCCAGAGCTAAGATAAGCAGATGCGCCTCCATCATGACCGGAATGCCTGCAAGGCAGCCAGAAGCCGCGCATCGGCCTCTTCGTCGGGCGTCAGACCGATCCGCAACCAGCCGGGCGCATACTCAAAAATCCGGGTCAGGATATGCGCGCGTGCCAGATGCGCATGGATCTTTGCTGCATCCGCCTGCTCCACCAGTGAAAACAGCGGCGTGCCACCGATCACCGTCAGACCGGCCTGCGCTAAAACCGCATCAAGCGCCGCCTTGCGGGCAAAAATCCGAGTGCGAAGCGCATGGTGATCGGCACTGAACAGTTGCGTTGCCACCGACAAGGCCGGGCCGGACACCGCCCAGGGACCAAGCCAACAGGCAAAGCGGTCCAACACCGCCTGCTCGGCAATCACAAAGCCAAGCCTTAAGCCTGCCAGACCGAAAAATTTACCGAAGGAGCGAAACAGCACGAGATTAGGATGAGCGGCCACAAGCGGCGCCAGCGATTGCTCCGGCTGCGCATCGGCAAAGGCTTCGTCCACCAGCAAAAGACCGCCACCAACCGCCATGCGCCGCGCAACGGCGACCAGTTCCGCCCGTTCTGTCTGGCGGCCCGTCGGATTGTTGGGATTGACCACCACCGCCAGTCCATGGGCGGAGGTAACTGCCTCAAGACTGGCCACCGCATCGACAGCGATACCAGCCAGCGTGAGGCTATGGGCATATTCCCCATAGGTGGGGCTGAGAATAGCGGCGCGCCTGCCTGCATCCATCAACTTTGGCAACATCTGGATGACCGATTGCGTGCCGGGAACCGGCAGCGGCAGAACGGTTCCGCTGCGATAGAAATCCCGTGCCGCGAGACGGGCGGCATCCTCACGTTCGCGGTCCGGCAGGCGATGCCAGGCGCGAGCATCGATGGCAGGTAGATCCGGTGGACAGGGGTTGATGCCGGTGGACAGGTCCAGCCAGTCTTCAATGTTTCCGCCATAAAGGCGCGCTGCCGCCGCAAGGCCGCCGCCATGGGCAATGATCTGGCCGGGCTGTACTGTCATGCCCGGTTCTCGCCCGCACGGTCGATCAGATGCATATAGGAGCCAGCCACATTGGCGCGCCGCAACCCAACCTGCCCCAGGGAAACGCCCAGGGCATCCTCGGCGGCAAACAGCCGGTCTCCCTCGCCTTCCTCAATGACGGTCGAATAATGAAATTCATGGCCGGTCATGGCATGGGCAAAAAAATCTCCCGCCAATGGCCGCAAAAGCCGATAGCCCAGTTGCCGCTTTCGCGTGGCAAAGCTGGTTTTCAGCGGTAAAAGCCCGAGCATCGCATGGTCGGTTCCATCCGCATCGGTCAATCCCTCGCCCAACACCATATAGCCACCGCATTCCCCGTAAATCTTCACCGGCCCTGCCGCTGCTTTTTGCATACCCGCCCTGAAGCTTTGGGCATTGGCGATCCGCCCGGCGTGAAGTTCGGGATAACCGCCGGGCAGATAGATCGCATCGGCATCGTCTGCCGGAGCCTCATCCTGCAAGGGCGAAAAGAAGCTGATCTGCGCGCCCCGTCGCCGCCAGCCCAGCAGCATATGCTCATAGCAAAAGGCAAAAGCCTCATCTCGCGCCACAGCGATATAGCGACCAAGCGGCGCAAGCCGGGCAATATTGGCCTCAGAGACCGGATCAGGGCTGCGAACCGCCGCCCTGATGATAGCGTCGAGATCACAGCCTTTTGCCACGACCTGCGCGGCATGGCTGATGAAGCCTTCAAGATCATCCTGTTCCGCCGCCTGCACCAATCCCAAATGCCGCTCCGGCAGGGCAAGGCCGGTATCGGTGCGGATCACACCCAGAACCGGCATGCGGATCGCGTCCAGCGACTGGCGCAGCATCGCCTCGTGCCGGTCACTGGCGACCCGGTTGATGATAACACCAACCATCAGCAGGCCGGGCCTGAAATCGGCAAAGCCCTTTACCAAGGCAGCGACGGAATGCGAGGTGCGGGCGCAATCGACCACCAGCACCACCGACAGACCCAGCATCAGGGCAAGATCCGCCGCCGAACCGGTGCCATCCGCTGCCCCGTCATAAAGCCCCATCATCGCCTCGACCACCAGGGTCCGGCCACCCTGGCGATGCAGACCGGCATTGGCGGCGATCAGTTCCGGGCGCATCGCCCATGGGTCGAAATTCAGGCAGGTCTCACCACTTGCCGCCGCATGGAAAGCCGGATCGATATAATCCGGCCCGGCTTTGCCCGGTGCCAGCTTATGACCGGCCTCGCTCAAGGCACGCAACAGGCCAAGCGTGACGGTGGTCTTGCCCGAACCGGAGGCAGGCGCGGCAATCAGAAGACCGCTCATGCCCTCTCCTTTAATGGATTGTCATTCAGGCTTCGATTGGCAAAGGGGTCCGGTTGCAGCGCGCGGCCCGACAAGGCGCCCAACCAGTCCAGCGAGGGGCGAAGCCGCACCACATCGCCCAGCACCACGATGGCGGGTGGCTGGATACAAGCGGCCTGCATGGCGATATCGGCCTCACCCAGCGTGGTTTCCAGCACCCGTTGCCGGTCCGTTGCAGCATCGCAGACGAAGGCCAGCGGTTCTTCAGGCTGGCGTCCTGCCGCCATCAATTGCGCGGCGATATGGCCCATATGCTTCATCGCCATATACATGACGATCACCCGCGAGCCCTTGGCGACCGCCTTCCAGTCAATGCCATCAGGCATGGCCCCAGACGAATCATGGCCGGTCAGGAAGGTGACAGCATGGTTGACCTCGCGGTGAGTGACGGGAATGCCCGCATAGGCCAGCCCGCCAATACCCGCCGTAATGCCCGGCACAATGCGAAACGGCACGCCATGCTCGACCAATGTCAACGCCTCCTCGCCGCCGCGCCCGAACACGAAGGGGTCTCCCCCTTTCAGCCGCAGCACCCGCTTGCCGGATTTGGCCAGCTCCACCAGTCGCAGGGAAATATCGCGCTGCCGGGCCGAAGGCTTGCCACCACGCTTGCCGGCATATTCCAACACGGCACCCGGATTGGCGTAAGCAAGGCAAGCCTCATCCACCAGCGCGTCATGGACAATCACATCCGCCATGGACAGGCCACGCACCGCCAAAAGCGTCAACAGACCTGGATCACCCGGCCCTGCCCCCGCCAGCCAGACATGGCCCGGCTGCAACAGGGGCAAAGGCTTGAAAACATCTTGCATCATGGTCAGAAGATCTACTGCATAATTCTGCAAACCGAAATCGGTTGGCAGGGAAAATTATACGGCCATGAAGATGGTTTGTCCGAATGAATGGCAAAGGACGCCCCCATCTTCCCCCCGCCGCAAGCCTTGCCTATAAAGAACCATGACCGAAGCCGCGCCGCCCACCGAAACACCTGATGCCGCCGCTTCGCGCAAGCCGAATGGACCGCTGCGCAAGGGCTGGACCACGGGCGCCTGCGCGACAGCCGCGACCAAGGCAGCGCTGACGGCGCTTTTGACCGATGAATTTCCCGACCCGGTATCGATCCGCCTGCCGGGCGGGCAGGAGCCGGCCTTTGCGCTCGCCTATGAACAGATCGCGGACGGCCAGGCCTCGGCGGGCATCGTCAAGGATGCCGGTGACGACCCTGACGTGACCCATGGCGCAACCGTGATCGCCACTATACGGCGTCTCACTGCTGGTTCTGGCATCCGCTTCGTGGCAGGCGACGGCGTCGGCACGGTGACACGGCCTGGCCTGCCGCTTGCCATTGGCGAGCCGGCCATCAACCCCGTCCCGCGTGCGATGATGGCGGCCGAGGTGGAGGCGCTGGCCAAACAGCATGGATTGACGCCTGATGTGGAAATCACCATTTCCATTCCCGGTGGTCAGGCACTGGCGGAAAAGACCTGGAACCCACGCCTGGGCATTATCGGCGGGCTTTCGGTGCTCGGAACCACGGGCATCGTCAATCCATTTTCCTGTGCCGCCTGGATTCACTCCATCCATCGCGGCATTGATGTGGCGCGCGCCATGGGCCTTCCGCATGTGCTGGGTGCCACCGGCTCGACATCGGAGCGCACCGCGCAGCAGCTTTATGGCCTGCCGCAGGAAGCGCTGCTGGACATGGGTGATTTTGCCGGTGGCCTGCTCAAATATCTGCGCCAGCACCCCGTGCCCCGGCTGACGATTGCTGGCGGATTTGCGAAATTGAGCAAGCTGGCGCAAGGCGCGCTGGATCTGCATTCCGCCCGCAGCCAGATCGACAATTCCTTCATGGAAACATTGATGTCCGATCATCCTCTCTCGCAAGACATCAAGGAAAAGATCAGGTCCGCCAACACCGCCCTGGAAATTCTCGACATCACCCGGCAAAACCATCTGGACATGGCGACACCGATTGCGCAAAGGGCAAGACAGACAGCTCTTTCGGTCCTGCGCGGTGCCGATATCGCGGTCGATGTGATCGTCACCGACCGGACAGGAGCGATCCTTGCCATCGCCTCCTGAGCGCATCCTCATTCTCGGCGGCACAGCGGAGGCGGCAAAGCTTGCCGCAGAACTGGTGGAGCAAGGCAAAACCACTGTCATCACCGCGCTGGCCGGACGCACCGAATATCCGGCCAGTCTGGCCGGAGACGTCCGCATCGGTGGTTTCGGCGGTGTCGATGGGCTGGCGGCCTATCTAAGCACTGAAGGCATTACCAGGGTGATCGACGCCACCCATCCCTTTGCCCGGCAAATTTCCGCCAATGCCATCGAAGCATGCCGAAAGGCGGACGTACCGCTGACCGTGCATTTGCGACTGCAATGGCTGGAGCAACCCGGCGACCGCTGGATCATGGTTGAGACGCTGGAAGCGGCGGCCCAGACGTTGCCGCAAGGAGCCAGGGTCTTCCTGGCGCTGGGGCGGCAATATATCGACCTATTCGCACAGCGAACGGATTGCCACTTTGTGATCCGCATGGTGGATGCGCCTTCAACGCCGCTGCCCTTTACCCATGCCGACATCATTCTCGGCAAAGCGGCGGCGGATTGGGAAGCAGAAAAAGCCCTGCTGGAAGGCCATGCCATCACCCATCTCGTGACCCGCAATTCAGGCGGCGAGGCAAGCTATGGCAAAATTATCGCGGCGCGAAAATTGGAATTACCCGTGGTAATGATCGCTCGTCCGGTCGCTTGCTGACCGAGTGCGTTATCACATTGTTTTTTAGATTTATTGTTTTGCCACGGTGAAGGCGATATCCTCACACCTTCTGAGCTGGCGACCGAATTGCTGCAACCTTGGGCTTCGCACCCATGCGCCCGCTGAGCGGCACGCAATTGGTCTTGCCCGAATAGGGCCAATATTCGAGCTTGCAGCCATAAGGGCCACCGACATTTTCCTCAATGATCGCAATACCGTTCGTTGACAGAAACTGCCGCGCGAAATCAAAATTGCGCGCCCCCACATTATAGAAGGAGTTGCCGGGACTGGCGCCACCGAAAATCTTTGCCTCCAACCGCCAGACATTTGCGCCACGTGCCAGCAGTCCGTCAACAAGAAGCTCCATCAACTGGCAGCCATATCGCGCCGCCTCGCTCTTGCTCATGCCTTTGGTGACTGGCCCCGGCAAGACGAAATGATTCATACCGCCGAGACTGAGAACAGGATCGCGAATACAGGCCGCGACGCAGGAGCCAAGCACCGTCGTCATCACCGTATCGGGATCGTCGCTGACGGCAAATTGTCCCTGCGAAATGGTCACCCGGCCCTTGGGCAGATCCATTCGTGAAGCCACTGGAGCATTCCAAACGAAAGACATTCAATCCGACACCTAACATTACATTCTAATGAAAGCATAGATTGAGATAAAAACCTATTGATCATTTCTGTCCGCACGCCGCGCATAGCGCCATGCGTTTTGGAAAACCGCACAAAAGACGCTGTAACACTTTATATTTTCTGCATAATTTTCTCCTTAAACGACAACCTGTTTAAGAAATCATGCCTCAGGCTTTGGATAAGAAATTACACCAGACGTCATCGCAACATGCTCACTCATCGGACACAACGCAGACACCACCCAATTTAATGGTGCCAACTCCCCGATGAGGCGGGCATTCTGGCTTCCTGGCTAATAAACCATGAATATATTGATTTATTGTCTACTCTTCATCGGTTAACACATGGGGCGGTGCGAAATAGAGCGTTTCCAGGAAAAGTGGATTCCACTTTTCCCTGACAAACTCTGGGAAACATGCGTCACAGTGCTTTTGTAAAGCGTATCCCCGTATTTTCGTAGCCCAGGCGATAATAAAGCCGATGAGCAGGGAGACGATGGTTGCTGGGGTTTATTGTGACCCGATCTGCACCTCTTTCGCGAAGCCATTGCTCTGCGTGGGCGACAAGTGAAACCGCAATTCCTTGTCCTCGAAAATCAGGCGAGACAACCAGAGCGATTATGGCACCACCAAGACCGCTGCGGTAAAAGGATGGCGAAACAGAAACGCCGATCATTCCGGCAACGACAGTTTGTTCGACTGAAACAAACGCAGCGTAATCATCGCGGCCTGCGATGACCTCCATCCGCATTGCAATATCTTCAACCAAACTAGGATAGCCGAGTTCAGTCATCAGATTTGCCAGCATCGGAAAGTCCGATTTCATCGCAGGTCTTATGTCCATCTGCTTTCCAAACCCTGTCTATTGAGAGCAGCACACGGCAGACACCACTACTCTGGCAATGTTCTACCGCATTATGCGTTAGAATTATGCTTCCTGGACAGACACGATCGTATCATGGATCAGTTTCAGCACCGCTTCGGCGTCGATATCGGTGCAGATCGCCTGGCTTGGCAGGTCATCCCAATCGCTCGGGCCGAAGCCCATGCTGTCGGGCTTCTGAATGGTCTGGCCATCGGCAATGCCGCCACAGACCACGCGGATCGAGCCGCTGCGGGTGGTGAACAGCTCCGGCGCCACCACATAAGCACAGGCGCAGCTGTCGTGGACCACCATGCCATCAGGCACCCGGCTCTCGTAGAATTTGATGTAGAATTGCGACAGGTCGAACAGCAATTGCGCCCGCATGCCCGCTGCATCGCGGATGTCGGATAGCGCCTGGCGGGTCATCACGGTTTTCGTCGTGACATCAAGACCAACCACCACCACCGGCCAGCCGGCGGTGAAGACAATATCGGCCGCTTCCGGGTCGCCGTGGATATTGGCCTCGGCGGCGGGCGTCACATTGCCGTTGACATCGAAGGCACCGCCCATGATGACCACGTCCTTGACCAGAGAAACGATCTCAGGATCTTCCTTCAAGGCATTGGCAAGGTTGGTCATTCGCCCAACTGCGACGATCCGTACTTCGCCTGGATTGGCGCGGATGGTCTCGACGATAAAGCGATGCGCTGGGCGGGCATCGAGCGGCACGTCCACGGCATCCGGCACGCCGATATTGCCAAGTCCGTCGTCGCCGTGAATGAACTTCGGTGGCTCATGGCTAACGCGATGCGGGATGAAGGTTTCGCCCGCACCCTTGGCAACAGGCGCCTCGATATTCCATTCCTGCTTCAGGTAGAGCGCGTTGCGGGTCGTGGTCTCAAGCGTGGCATTGCCGAACACCGTGGTGATGCCCAGCAGATCGATATCCGCATGGTGATGCAGGAACAGCAGTGCCATGGCATCGTCAACGCCGGGGTCCGTATCGAAAATCACCTTATGCATCGCGCTTGTCCTTTATATATCCTTTGACGGGACAATAGCGGCCTTGCGCCATCCCGCAACCGCTCTCGCTCTCAGACGGCCTGGTTTTTCTTGGTTACACCCTTCTTGCCCACATTGCGCAGCACATGGGAAAAATCAGAATTGTAGAGATCGCTATCGCGGAAGGCGACATCGCCGAACACTTTGCCGACCATGACCAGTGCCGTTCGGGTAATTTTCGCCTTGCGCACCTCCTCCGCCATATCCTTCAACGTGGTGCGGATGAACAATTCATCCGGCCATGTGGCGCGGTAAGCAATCACAACCGGGCAGTCCTCGCCATAATAAGGCGTCAGGGTATCGCGGATATGGTTGAGATTGCGGATCGACAGGTGAATGGCCAGCGTGGCGCGGGATTTACCGAGAATTTCAAGCGTCTCGAATTCCGGCATCGACGATGCCTTCATCTCTGTGCGGGTAATGATGACAGTCTGAGCCACTTCCGGCAGGGTCAATTCGGTCTTCAACCTTGCAGCCGCCGCCGCAAAGGCGGGCACGCCCGGCACCACGTCATAGGGAATATCCAGCGCGTCCAGCCTGCGCATCTGTTCGGCAATCGCCCCATAGATGGCCGGATCGCCGGAATGCACCCGCGCCACATCCTGGCCCCGTGCATGGGCCGCCTGGATCTCGGTGATGATCTCATCCAGATGCATCGGCGCGGTATCCTTGACCAGGGCATCAGCAGGCGCGGCCTTGACGATTTCCTCCGGCACCAGCGATCCCGCATAAAGGCAGACCGGGCAGCGCTCAATCAGCCTCAAGCCCCGCACGGTGATCAGATCTGGCGCGCCGGGACCGGCGCCGATGAAATAAACCGTCATGTCATGCGTCCTTCTGCATTGCTGTATCCGCCTTGCCGGAATAGCCGCGCGGCGTGTAAACCCAGGTCTTGCCGTCACCGGTTTTGACGGTGCGGCTTTCTGACGAACCGACGATGACCACCGTCAGCATATCGACATCATCGACATTCAAGCCAGCCAGTGGCACCACCCGCACCGTCTCGCCAGGACGGCCAAGATTGGTGGCGAGAATGACCGGTGTGTCAGCCGGGCGATATGTGAGGAGCTGGTCGCGGGCATAGGCCAGTTGCGTGCGCCGCTTCATCGACACCGGATTGTAAAAGGCGATGACAAAATCACCCTCGCCCGCCGCCTTGACCCGACGCTGAATATGCTCCCAGGGCGTCAACAGGTCCGAGAGTGAAATGGTGCAGAAATCATGGCCAAGCGGCGCGCCGATCCGGGCGGCGGCAGCCTGAAGCGCGGAGATACCCGGCGAAACCTGAACCTCGATCCGCTGCGCGCCCGCAGAAATTCCGCCCTTGTCCAACAGCTCAAACACCAGCGTTGCCATGGCATAAATGCCGGCATCGCCGGAACAGACCAGCGCCACCGTCTTGCCCTCGCCCGCCAGTTCCATCGCATGGACCACGCGGGCTTCTTCCTTGCCAAGGTCGAAATCATGCCGCGCCTTGCCCTCAGTGAGCGATCCCAGCAGGTCGAGATAAAGCGAATAGCCAACGAGATCACTCGAGGCCGCCACCATGCGGGAGACTTCCGGCGAGCGCCACCCTTCCGACCCCGGCCCGATGCCGACCACGAACAATGTCCCACGGGCGCGGCCAAGGTTTTCGACTTTGATGGGCTGTGCGCTGCGGCCAAGCGCAGCGGTGACGCCTTTCGATTTGATCTTGGGCAGAACCAGCACCCCATCCGAACCGGCCACCACCAGCGCAGCACCCTCCGCCACGCCGTGGCAACCGACTTCGGCAAACACCACGTCCGACGGGTTTTGCAGACGGGGGCGTTCCTGCTCCAACCGTTCGGCGGAAAAGAACCGGGCGGGCACACCGAAATGCGCGGCAACGGCATGGATTGCCGCCTCATCGGCCTTGACGTCGATAGAGGCAACCGCGGCAAGGCTTTGGGCAGCAAGACCCGATATATCGAGTGCCTGCTGCGCCAGCGCAATCGCCTCTTCCACCGATGCATGGCGCTCGCAGCCCATGCCCAAAACCAGGGTTTGAGGGTGATAGACCAGCTCCAGCGGCCCCGCCGTCCGGCGCTGATCGGTGACGGCCAGGGTCACCTTGCCCTCGTCGTGAAAAGCAAGGCGGGAAGCCGTCAGCCAATCCGCATCGCCAACCAGGCGGACGCTTGCCCCGGCCACCAGTTCGGCCATGACGGTCTTGGCGTGTTCAGGATTGACCAGCACATAGCCCTCAGGCGGCGCATCCAACGCCACACCGAAGCGCAGATCGCCTGCCGTGGTAATTGCCGCATGGGCATCCAGGGCCTTAGCCACTGCCCGCGCCATGTCATTGGCGCCGTGGTGACCACCCAGCAACGGCACCACGGAAGCCTCTGACACGCACAGCACCGGCGGTTCGGACTGTTTGTCGGTGAGCAATGGTGCCAGCAGCCGGATCAACGCACCCGATGCCATGACCGCAATGATCGGACGGCCAGCAGAAAACAACGCCCGGACATGGCTTTTCACATCGTCAAAGGTCTGATCCGCCCCATCCACACGGGATGCGGCGGCGTGAACCTCACCGCCAACGGCCTCGGCAATGCGACGCGCCAAGGCCAGCGCCGTTGGCATCAGAATGACAATAGCGGGTTTTGCATTGCCGGTATTTTCAATGCCTGTTTTTTCAGGGCCGGTTTGCTCATCACTGGTTTTTTGGGGCGTCGTCATCAAAGTCTTTCCGGTTGAGGAGCCGCACTGAGCGCCCAGCCCTCTGCCCCCTTGTAAATCAGGATCATCGAGAAATACGGGGCAACATCTTCTGCGACATCGCCCAGCGGCAGCAGGCGCTCGCTTTGCAGCGACACGCGCTCGACATAACCGGCATTGGCCGTCAGGCCCATGGTATCGATCAGCGCTCTGATGCGGGGGAAATGCCGCCCCAGCTTGATGACGGCGACGGCAGAGGCGCTTTCGATCCGGGCGCGCAGGACATCACTTTCCAGCGGGCCTGGCAGCACGGTCAGCACATCGTTGCGGGCCGCCAGCGGTCGGCCATAGGCAGCGGCGGCGGCCATCATCGATGAGACGCCGGGAACGACTTCGGTCGGATAGCGATGCGCCAGCCGCTCGAACAGATACATGAACGAGCCGTAGAAAAACGGATCGCCTTCGCACAGCACCGCCACATCCGAACCGGCATCCAGATGATGCGACAGGGTCACAGCGGCAGCGTCATAAATTTCCTGAGCCGGATAGCGCTCAACGCGCATCGGCACGATCATGGGCACCTCAAGCTGGTCGGCCCGCAGATAGGGCGCGGCAATCTGGCGGGCAAAGCTTGGGCCGGTATCGGGTGCCGGATAGGCAATCACTGAAACGGAGGTCAGGATGCGATGCGCCTTCAAGGTCATCAGTTCCGGGTCGCCGGGGCCAAGGCCCAGGCCATAGAGTTTGCCCGTCATTTGGAAATGCTCCATTTGGCAACACTCCATGTTGTCACCGGCATCAGCGATTTCCAGCCGCAGAACCGACCGACGGGTGCTGCGCGCGACACGGAAATCCGGCTCATCTCACCGCCATAGAGGTTACGCAACGTCACAAGCTGTGCCTCGCCTTCCAGCGTCACGGCATTGGCGACCAGCCGCCCGCCCGGCTTCAGCGCCTGCCAGCAGGCCTCAAACAGACCTTCGGTGGTGATACCGCCACCGATGAAAATCACATCCGGCGGATCAAGTTTCAACAATCCCGCCGGTGCTTCGGCCTCGACAATCTCCAGATCCGGCACGCCCAGCACCTCGGCATTGTCACGCATCATCGCCAGCCGCTCCGGCTTCGGCTCGATTGCAATAGCACGGGTGCCCATGCCAGCGCGCAGCCATTCAATGGCGATGGAGCCGCAACCGGCACCGACATCCCAGAGTAAAGCATTGGGAAACGGTGCCAGATGTGCAAGCGTTGCCGCCCTCACCTCACGCTTGGTCAATTGCCCATCGTGACGGAAGGCATCGTCCGGCAGGCCCGGCACCGGCGAGAGAATCGTCCCTGCACCGGCGCAATCCACGGCCAGCGTGTTGAAATCGGCAATCCCCGGCAGCTGCGCCAGCAGGTCTTGTGCGGTGACATGCAGAATGCGCTCCAGCGCGCCGCCCATATGTTCCAGCACATGCAGCATGGAGGCCCCAAAGCCGCGCCGCACCAGCAGGTCGGCGGCCTCAAAAACCGTTTCAGCATTGGAGGTCAGGGCGAGGATGCGCGCACCCGGCAGGACATGCCGGTTGAGGTAGGACAGCGGGCGGCCATGCAAGGAAATCTGCGCGACGCTTTGCAGCGGCCAGCCAAGCCGGGCGGCGGCCAGCGAAAAGGCCGAGGGGCTGGGCAGTATGCGCATTTCTTCCGGCGCCAGATAGCGCCGCAGCGTAGCACCTATGCCGAAATGCATGGGATCGCCGGTTGCCACCACCACGACCGGCGTGCCGCGCAGTGCCAGGAGCTGATCCAGCGTTTCGCGAAAACCTGCCCCCCAGGTGAGGATGCGCCGCACATTGGGTATGGCATCGGCCACCGCATGTTCCAACCGCTCACCCAGCACCAGCACCTGGGCTTCGCTGAGATGGGCAAGCTGCTGTGGCGTCAGGCTGGCGAGACCGCCATCACCGATGCCGATAATGGTCAGCCATGGATCGCTGGAGGCCTCAGTCATTGGCGCCGAGCCCTCCCGCCAGCGCATTGACCGCAGCCGAGGCCATGGCAGAACCGCCTCGCCGCCCTTGAACGGCAATGAACGGCACGCCCCGGCTGTTGGCGGCAAGCTCTGCCTTGCTTTCAGCCGCCCCGACAAAACCGACCGGCAGACCGAGGATCAATGCTGGCTTCGGTGCCCCCTGATCCAGCAGTTCCAGGAGGCGAAACAGCGCCGTCGGTGCATTGCCGATGGCCACGACAGCGCCTTCCAGCTGACCAGCCCAAAGATTGACCTGCGCTGCCGAGCGGGTATTGCCTGCCCAGGCAGCCAGTGGCCGCACCCTGACATCATTGATCAGGCAGACCACTTCGTTTTCCGCTGGCAGAAGACTGCGGATAATGCCGTGCCGAACCATTTCCGCATCGCAGAGAATGGGCGCACCGGCGGCAAGTGCCGCAGCGCCTGCCTCAAAGGCACCCTGCGAAAACACGATGTCATCAGCCAGATCAATCATGCCGCAGGCATGAATCAAGCGGATCACCAGAGGCTGCATGGCGACAGGAAACCGGTCAAGATTGGCCTCGCGCCGGATGGTCTCGAAGGACTGGCGGTAGATCTCGGCTGGCTGGCGGATATAGTCGAGTGCTGGGGTCTGCCTGACCTCTTCCGCAGCGTCATCCAGCTCGCCTAACGGAAGCTCCGCTCCTGTTGCGGCCAGATCTTCCATAACCAGATCCTCATGGCCGATGCCCAGCACCCAGCCCTCTTCCTGCGTCGTCACGTCAATCTCCTCATCCGAGAGCATGTGGGGCCGTTCAAACAGCCTACCCAACATCCCGGCTGCGTCGAACCCGGCAAAGGCTCTCGCAACCCGGCGCACCTGCGCGGCATCCTTCACTTCATTCTCATGATCCCCCAGCGAAAACAGTGAGGGATAAATTTCCGCCAAAACGACATGATGGCCGCCGCTGGAACTGCCCGGCTGGCCATCGAGTCGCCCAAGTCCACCGCCTAGTTTTTCCGCATGTCCAGCCGTAAAGCCAGTCTCAAACGGCCAGACCGCAATCTTGTCACGGTTCGGATGCCCGTCGAGAAAACGGCTCAGCCGGGCAATACCCAGCAGGCTCTGGCTGCCAACCGACCCGGCATAGGCCAGTTGCCAGACGGATTTTGCGCCGCGCGCATGGCGCTCCGAAAGCCGCATGGTAAAAGGCGCGCTGGTGGGTGCAGCGGGCTTTGTTGCGGGCAGACCGTCCAGATCCAGCGCCTGCGGCCTGCCCCAGAAGCGCGGTTCTCGAGCAAAATAGTCCCGGTTCCAGCGCGCAGCCAGCGCGAAACGGTTATTGGCATTATCAGCACCATCTTCAACCTCACGGGCAATGGCGCGCCAAAGGCTTTGCCAATCCGCAGCACCCGTCACCCGCGCCGCCGTACCCCTGGGATAACCGAAAGCGAAATCGAAACCGGCCAGCAGGCGCTTGCCCGCCGCCAGCGCATCGCTGACGACGTCCTCAAACCGCGCCATGAAGGCGGCACGGGTGGGGAAGTTTTCCAGCCAGACGATCTCGGCCCCCGCCACGCCGCAATCAGCAAGACAGGCCCAGATGGAGTTCTTGCCCGTCACCGGTTTAGCTGCGCCGGACCAGTCCACGATCAAGATGCGGTCGAACAAGGCCATCAGGTCTTCTTCATGGATTTTGGCCCGAGCGGATGATCCGCATGGGGATAAGGCGCATGGGTGTGGCTGTGGGCGTGTTCACGGTCGTGATGGTGGTCATGCCCGTGGTCGTGCCCCTGGTCGTGCGTGTGATCATGATTTCCATGCGCGTGACCATGCCCATGGTGGTCGTGGCTATGATCATGACCACAGCCGCAATCCGGCCCGTGTTCGTGGACATGCGCCTTGCCGCTGGACGGCGCATTCATCACCGCTTCCAGCCCGGCATCGGGGCTGGCATTCAGCAAATGTCCGTATTTACCACCAAGCGTGGTGGAGGCGCCGTAGTCGAAAGCCGGTTGCAGTGGGGCCGGATCGGCATGGCTATGGACCGGCGTCCACGGCAGGCCATGCTTGAGACAGAACGCCTGATCACGGCAGGAGGCGTCGCAATCGCCCTTGCACGGACAGTCTTCCAGGCCGCCGCCAATGCCCTCGACATGATGGTGGTGGCTTTCCTGCGGCTGGCCGATATCGGCCTCAAAGCCTAAAACCTGTTCGCGGTATTTGCACATCTGGCAGTTCATCACCGCAGCGCCTTCGAGGATTTCGCGCACCCGATCCTGAAAGGCATCCAGCACCAGCGGATGATCATTGAGATAGCTGGCCTTGACGAACTGGATATCCGGATGGCGGGCCGCCACCTCATCGGTATAGCTGTAGATCCGCTTCACCAGCACGCCAGTAAACAGGAAATAGGGGAAGACGATAATACGCTTGTAGCCCAGCTTGGCGGCATGGGTCAGGCCCGGTTCCACCAGCGGAAAGGTCACGCCGGAATAACAGGTTTCGCCCCAGCCAAAGCCCATGCCTTCCCACAGCATCCGCATCACCTTGGTGGCGTTGGAATTGGCATCGGGATCGGATGAGCCGCGCCCAACCACCATCAGCAGCGTGTCATGCTTATCGACAAATCCCAGTTGCCCATTCGCCTCGTCCACGGCAGCCTGGATGCGGTCACCAGCGGCACGGATCATCTTGAGGTCGATACCAAGCTCACGTCCATAGTTGATCACCATGCCGGGGTTCTGCGCCTGATAGGTATTCAGCACCGAGGGAATATCGTTCTTGGCATGGCCCGCAGCAAACAGCATGCCCGGCACGGCCAGAACCCGGGTGACGCCCTTTTCCCGCAGACTGTCGAGGCCCGCCGAGATCACCGGGTTGCAGAATTCCAGATAGCCGTATTCGACCGGCAGGTCGGGATTGCGCGCCTTCAGCCCTTCAGCGATGACAGCGAATTCGCGCGCCGCATTCTGGTTGCGGCTACCATGTCCACAGACCATGATTCCGAGTTTTTCTGCCATGACAAAAGGCTCCATGCTTCGTTTCGTTTTATGTACGAAGCGCCGGAGCTGCCGGTTTTTCCGGCATCTCCTATGGCCTTTGGGACAGCTCCGGAATTGGCCCCCTGATTGGGTCAGCCGCACCGGACGATTCCAGCCTGTCGAACAGGCGCCGTCGCACATCTTGGCGGGCAGGAATAGCGAAGCGCCCGAGCCGGGTCAAACCGCAATTTCAGCCGAAGACGATCCGCCCACGGTCAAGATCATTCTCACGGAAAATTTTCCTCTCAAACCGATTACCGTTTGGCAGGGAATGCAGTATGAGGCTTGATATTCAACTCTTCTCCGGATTTCCCATGACCGATATTGCCATCCAAGCCCTGATCTTTCTGTTTTTTGCCGCCTTCATTGCAGGTTTTGTCGATTCGATTGCCGGTGGTGGTGGCCTTATTACCATTCCGGCCATGCTGATTGCCGGTATTCCGCCGCTGGAAACGCTGGGAACCAACAAATTGCAGGGCATGTTCGGCTCTGCCTCTGCCACCATCGCCTATAGCCGCAAGGGCCATGTCAACCTGAAGAAACAATTGCCGATGGCCGCCATGTCGGTGCTGGGCGGCGCGATTGGCGCTGTTATCGCGACCTATGTGCCGGGCGATGTGCTGAAAGCGCTAATGCCGTTTCTGCTGGTGGCAATTGCCGCTTATTTTGCCCTGAAGCCAAATATTTCCGACGTCGATAGCCACCAGCGGATGACGCCTTTCCTGTTCGGCCTGACCCTTGCCCCGCTGATCGCCATTTATGATGGCGTGTTCGGCCCCGGCACCGGCTCTTTCCTGATGCTGGCCTTCGTTTCGCTCGCCGGTTTCGGCATGTTGAAGGCCACCGCCCACACAAAACTGCTGAATTTCGGCTCCAATGTCGGCGCCTTCCTGGTCTTCGTGTTCAACGGCGTGGTTTTGTGGAAAATCGGCATTGTCATGGGCATCGGTCAGTTTCTCGGCGCCCAGACCGGCTCGAAACTGGCAATGAAAAGCGGTGCCAAAATCATCAAGCCGCTGCTGATCGTCACCTGCATCGGGCTGGCGATAAAGCTGCTGCTGGACCCAACCAATCCTGTGCGGGTGTGGATGGGGATCTGAACCACGTTGCTATGGTTACAACCATCCACTATATTCATTTTGAATACAGGATAGAGGTTTACCCATGGCAACAACCAGCCTGACACTTGGCCCGCATTGGGAAGGCTTCATCAAGCAGCAGATAAACAGTGGTCGCTACGCCTCTGCGAGCGAAGTGGTGCGCGACGCGCTCCGCGAGTTGGAGGAGCGGGAAGAAAAGCTGAAAATTTTGCGCCATCAGATCGACAAGGGCTGGCAACAAGCAGATCGTGGAGAATTTGCAGAGGATTGGTCGCTCCAGTCACTCAATGAAAAACTCGACCGCGAACAATGAGCGGCAAAAGCTATCGGGTCACTGAAATAGCACGTCTCGATGTCGAGGATATCGGTCGTTACACCAACAAAACCTGGGGCAAGCGTCAGAGAAACGATTATCTGCGAGCCTTATTCAACAGGTTCGAGTTTCTCGCCGAATTTCCCTATTCAGGGCAAAAGCATGACAACATCAGGGAAGGCCTTTTGGGTTTTTCCGAGGGCGCGCACATGATCTTTTACCGGATCAATGCCGATGGGATCGACATCCTCCGTGTCCTTCATCAGCGCATGAGCCTGGAAGAGCGACTGTAACAGCCCCGATCAAGTAACACCGCGCGCCCCAGAATACTCAGTTCTGGGCCATCAGAACTCCACACCCAACTGAGCCTTGATGCCGGAACGGAACGGGTGTTTGACCAGTTCCATTTCCGTCACCAGATCGGCAATCTCGATCAGCTCATCCTTGGCATTGCGGCCTGTCAGCACCACGTGGGTCATTGGCGGCTTTTCTTCCGACAGGAAAGCGACGACTTCGGCCAGGTCAATATAGTCGTAGCGGATAGCGATATTGATTTCGTCGAGCAGCACCATGCTGTTGGCGGGATCGCGGATCAGTTCCTTGGCCTTGTCCCAGGCGGCTCTGGCCATGGCCATGTCGCGCGCCTTGTCCTGGGTTTCCCAGGTAAAGCCTTCGCCCATGGTGTGGAAGGCGCAGAGGTCTGAGAAATGCCGCAGGATCAGGTCGCGCTCTCCAGTTGACATCGCGCCCTTGATGAACTGCACCACCGCGCATTTCTTGCCATGGGCAATATGGCGGAAGATCATCCCGAAGGCTGCCGAGGACTTTCCCTTGCCCTTGCCGGTATGGACGATAACAAGGCCCTTTTCGCCGGTCTTGGTCGCCATGATCTTGTCGCGCGCAGCCTTTTTCTTCGCCATCTTCTCGGCGTGGCGGGCAAGATCGTCCGATGCTGCTGCAACGGCTCCGCTATCGACGGTTTCGGTCATAGGGCATTCTCCAATTGGATCGTCTGTAAAATCTGGGCGTCAGAAATCTGGGACAAATGATATCTCGCCGAATTGCTGCGCGGCGTCCAGAGGCCACGCTCGATGGCTTCCAACAACCGCTGCGACATGTCCTTCAGCGCTGCCGGGTTTTTATCAGTCATGAAAGCCCGCACCCGGTCATCGCCGATAAAGGCCTGGTAAACAGCTTCGAAATGCGGCTGGCGCACAGCGCCGGTGGTGGCGGCAAAGGCGAACAGATAATCCACCGTCGCGGCAATTTCGAACGCACCCTTATAGCCATGCCGCATCACGCCTTCGATCCATTTCGGATTGACGACACGGGCGCGCACCACCCGGCCAATCTCTTCCTCCAGTGTGCGGATGACAGGCTTTTCCGGTCGGGAATGGTCGTTGTGATAGACGGTTGGCCTGCGACCCGAGAGCTGCTCGACCGCCGCCGTCATGCCGCCCTCGAACTGATAGTAATCGTCGCTATCCAGCAAATCATGCTCGCGATTGTCCTGGTTCTGCACCACCGCCTGCACGCCCTGCAAACGCTCTTCGAACAGACCGCGCTCAGCCTTGCCTTCTTCGCCCGCGCCGTAAGCGTAAGCGCCCCAGACCAGATAGGCCTCGGCCAGATCGGCCCGGCGCTCCCAGCCCTTTTCATCGATCAAGGCTTGCAGGCCCGCTCCGTAAGCGCCGGGTTTCGAGCCGAACACCCGGTAGCCCGCCCGGCGACTGGCGGTCTTTTCGTCCAGCCCCTGTTGCTGGAACAAGACTGTTTCAGCCTTGATACGCGCTGCAATCGGGTTATCCGCCGCATCCTCATCCAAAGCGCCAACTGCCCGCACCGCCTTGTCGAACAGGGCGATCTGCTCAGGAAAAGCATCACGGAAAAACCCTGAGATCCGCAGCGTCACATCAACACGCGGGCGACCTAAAATCGCCTGGGGAATGATCTCATAGCCCGTCACCCGGCGCGAGGCGTTGTCCCAAAGCGGCTTGACGCCGATCAGCGCCAGCGCCTGGGCAATATCATCGCCGCCCGTGCGCATATTGCTGGTCCCCCACGCAGTGATACCGAAGGACACTGGCCATTCGCCATGATCCTGCACATAGCGGGCAACCAGCAGTTCGGCGGATTTTTGGCCAAGTTGGTAAGCGGCGGGTGTCGGCACGGCGCGGCTATCGACGGAGTAGAAGTTACGGCCGGTCGGCAGCACATCCGGCCGCCCGCGCGTCGGCGCACCGGATGGGCCGGGAGCGACGAACCGACCGGATAGTCCTTTGAGCAGTCCGGCAATTTCGGCTGGGCCGGATTTGATCACGCTCGGTTTCAGCCGGGCTTCAACCTCATCCAGAACAGCGCTTGTGTTTTGCCAGTCTTCGGGACAGGCAAGACTGCCCGACACCATGTCTGAGGCCAGCAATTCGATCCGCTCGACCGTATCGCCCTTGGTGCGCCAAGGGGCTAGTGTGACGTTTCTCAGAAGGTCGGGTTGCGGCCCGTCCCAGATATCGGAAAACACACAGTCCAGAGGGTCGAAATCGGCCCATCCGCCAAGCGCATCCGCAGCAATCGCCCGGTGCAGACTGGCATCGCCGCCTTGGCCCCCTTGGCTCTGCCCTTGTCCACGCGGCACCCGCGCCAAGGCCACAACCAGATCGGTCAGCAACCGGCCTTCCGGTGCCTGCCCGAAAATATGCAGGCCATCGCGAATCTGCATTTCCTTGAGGTCGCAGAGATAGGCGTCGAGCTTGGTCAGCTTGACCTCCTCCGCCTCGCCCCCGGCAATGCCTGCATCCTCATCCAGACCAATATCGGCGACCAGATCGAGGATCTGGGTTTTCAACAGGGTAACCCGGCGCGGATCACCGCCCATCGCCTGGTAATATTCATCGACCAGCGCTTCCAGATCCTTCAGCGGACCGTAGCTTTCCGCCCTGGTCAGCGGCGGCGTAAGATGGTCGATAATGACAGCGCTGGTCCGGCGCTTGGCCTGCGTGCCTTCGCCGGGATCGTTTACGATAAAGGGATAGAGATGCGGCACCGGACCCAGCACCGCTTCGGGATAACAGCTCTCACTCAGCGCCAGCGCCTTGCCCGGCAACCATTCCAGATTGCCGTGCTTGCCCATATGGATGATCGCGTGAACGCCAAATGTCTGGCGCAAAAATGCGTAGAAGGCGAAATAGCCATGCGGCGGCACCAGATCCGGCGAATGATAACTGTCCTTCGGATCGATATTATAGCCGCGCGCTGGCTGGATGCCGACCATCACCTTGCCAAACCGCAGCAGCGGCAGCGCGAAACCGTCGCCAGCGAAAAACGGATCGGCCTGCGGCTCCCCCCATCTGTCACTGACCTCCTGCCTGATTTTGTCAGGCAGCCTCGCGAAAAACCGCTGGTAATCGGCAAGCGGCAGGATCTCGCGGATCACCCTGCCCTTCACCGCCGCATTGGTGACACCGGCCATCAATGTCGCCATCAGTGCATCCGAGTTGGCGGGCAGGATGCCGGTGTCATAGCCTTCGGCCTTCAGGGCCTTCAACACTTCAAGGCTGGCGGCAGGCGTATCCAGCCCGACGCCATTGCCCAGGCGTCCATCGCGATTGGGATAATTGGCCATGATCAGCGCGACCTGCCGTTCAGGCACAGGTGTGTGCCTCAGCCGCGCCCAATTGGCGGCCAGACTGGCGACGAACGCCATGCGGCCTTGGTCCGGCGCATGGCTGACCAAGGTGGTTTCCACCCGCGCATCGTAGCGGGCAGCGGATTTGAAGGAAACGGCGCGGGTCAACACCCGCCCATCCACCTCCGGCAGGGCAACATTCATGGCGAGATCACGGGCGCTCAGCCCTTGCATCGATGCGTCCCAGACGGAGCGTGGCGACGAGGAAAACAGCGCCTGCAAGACCACCGCACCCTGTTCGTCCAGCACGGTCGAGGGCGCATCGGCACCCGGAACGGAAACGGCAAAACCTGTCGTGTTGACCACCACATCTGGAGCGGCCTGGTTAAAAATCATCCGCAGCGTCTCAACGCAAACGGCATCCTTCAGACTGGCGACAAACACCGGCAAGGCCCGCAGGCCCTGCGCTTGCAGCGCCTCAATCATCGCCTCAACCGGCGCGGTCTCGCCGCTCTGGACAAGGGCGCGGTAAAAGCAAAGGGCGACAATTGGCCCATCACCTGCAAGCACCTGCCATGCCTGAACGTCAATCGTCCCTCGCCCCGGCCACCACAGCCCGGCCTTCAACAACGGCAAGGCCTCTTGCGGTTTTGGTGCATTGGTCAGCAGCGCCTGCGCGTAGGAGACGAAGTGACTGGCATTGCTATCGCCGCCCTCAATCAGATAGGCCCAAAGCGCCGATAGATCCGAGGCATCCAGGTTTGAAAAAGCCTCCAGCCCGGCATCCGGCTTGTCGTCGCCGGGCAGAACGACAATTTTTATCCCATGGCGGCGGGCGCAGGCGTGCAGCGCTTCCAGCGCATAATGAAAATAGCTGGCCCCACCCAGCGCCCTGACCACGATCAGTTTCGCATGGCGGGCCGTGCGCTCGATATAGGTATCGACCGACATCGGATGTTTCAGCGCCATCAGGCTGGCCAGCCGCCATGTCGCGGTCTCGGCTTGCCGCGCTAGCGCCGCCGCGATGGCGGACAGCTCGGTATCGGCGGCGGACAGAAACAGGATATCCCCTGGCGTCTGGCCAAGGTCTATCGCGTCATCCCCGTCGCTAATCGAGCCTTGCTGGGCAAGCAGAAGATGCATGGCTTACGCTGCCGCCCGGATGGCATCGGCAATCGCCGATTGGTCGAGATCATGCAGGCCAATCACCACCAGTCGCGTCGTCCGTTGCTCGCCCGACGCCCAGGGCCGGTCATAATATTGGTCGATGCGGTTGCCGACCGCCTGTACCACCAGCCGCATCGGCTTGCCCGGCACATCCACGAAGCCTTTCAGCCGCAGCACGTCATGCGCTTCGATCACGGTCTTCAAGCCATCGACAAAGCGGTCCGGCTCGCGCACCTGCGGCAGATCGACGACAAAACTGTCAAATTCATCGTGATCGTGATGATGGTCATGCGCCTCGCCGCTCGCATGCAGCGCCTCATGCTCCAGCTCGTGATGGGATTTGCGATTGTCGATATCGGCTTCCGAGCCGGCACCGATGCCAAGCAGCACCATAACCGGCACATCGCCATTCTTCGCCTCGATCAGGGTCGGCTTGCGGCTCATCCGGGCGGTCACATCGGTTCGCACTTTGGCGAGGCCATCGGCATCGAGCAGATCAGTCTTGTTGAGAACGATCATGTCGGCGCAGGTCAGCTGATCCTCGAACAGCTCCTCGATCGGGCTTTCATGATCGAGACTGTCATCGGCGGCGCGCTGGGCATCGATCCGGTCGTGGTCATCGGCAAACCGGCCAGCGGCGACAGCGGCACTATCGACCACCGTTACAACGCCATCCACGGTAACGCGGGTGCGGATGTCAGGCCAGTTGAAGGCGGCCACCAGCGGCTGCGGCAAAGCAAGGCCGGAGGTCTCGATGACGATATGGTCGGGCAAGACATCCCGTGCCAGCAGCTTTTGCATGGTCGGCACGAAATCATCGGCAACGGTGCAGCAGATGCAGCCATTCGTCAGTTCGATAATGTCGTCCTCGGTGCAAGTCTCGGCGCCGCAACCTTTCAGTACTTCGCCATCCACACCCAGATCGCCAAACTCGTTAATGATCAACGCGATTTTCTTACCACCCGCGTTCATCAGCATATTGCGGATGATGGTTGTCTTACCAGCGCCGAGAAAGCCGGTGATCACAGTGACGGGAATTTTCTGTTGCAACATTGTTCAGCCTTTCATTTTCAGGGGCAGGCCAGCCGCGACGAAATAAACCTCGTCAGCGCTTGCCGCGATCAATTGATGAAGCCGCCCGGCATGGTCGCGGAAATGGCGCGCCATGCGGTTTTCCGGCACAATGCCAAGGCCGACTTCATTGGAAACAAGCACGATGGAGGCGGAAAGCCGGGGCAGCAGATCCGCAAGGGCCGCCGCCTCAGCAGCCATGTCGCGCCCCTCCTCCATCATCAGATTGGTCACCCAGAGCGTCAGGCAATCGACCAGCACCACCCGGCCTGGCGCATCGATATGCCTAAGCGTGTCCACCAGCGCCAGGGGCTCTTCATGCGTCACCCAAAGGCCGCCACGATCCTGCTGATGCTGGTCGATCCGGGCGCGCATTTCCTCGTCCCAGGCCCGCCCGGTCGCGAGATAATGACGCTCCAGGCCGGTCTCTGCACAAAGTTGTTCGGCAAAATGCGACTTGCCGGACCGCGCGCCTCCGAGAACGAAGACACGTTTCGAAACTGTGTCTGCCATGGAGTCAGTTTCCACCCGTTGGCGGCGTATAGAGCCCGCTGGAACGCGGCACAAAGCCCGGCCATGCGGATGGGGCCACATCGGTAGCGGATGGCGCAGAAGACCGCACATCCGGCCTTGGCTGCGACAGCGCCCCGCCAAAGGTGGAATTGGAACCCGGTGGCGCCTGGAATTGCTGTTGAGCAGGCCGCTCAGAAGGGCCAGAGGGCGCATGACGGGAAAAGGGCAGCAGCGCAAAAACCAGCGCCGCCAGCACAAGCAGCGCTAAGGCCGCACCTATGCTGCGTGATGACACGAGCGTCATAATGACCTGCCTCCATTGGGCGCAGGCGGCGTAATACAAAACGGCCAAATGACCGTGAAGCGGAGCCTAAAAGGCCCGCGATCAATCTGTTGCGCCACGACAACCTCCGTGCTGGCGTCGGGGATCTCTCCCCCAATTGGGCGTAAAGCCCGTCACGGACGGCAGGTCTCCTGGCTCACAGCGTCAAACCGGTACCATCACGGCACCAGTTCGCAGATTTTCCTCACCTTCCCGGAGTCCACGGCAAAATCGAAAAGGCGGACGATTCGTAGATAAAGAGGCGTCCAACCCCGGCAGATCGCTTTGCCACTCCAGTGGCTTTTCCGGCCTATCCGCTCACCGCACCGGCCACACCACGCGGCCCGCCATGCAAGGATCTTCAAAACCGGATTGAAAACCCTCGCTGTTCTACAGTCGCGGGGTCGGCTGCGTTTGGCATGCCCTGTCTGGGTCCACGCCTTCGCATTCCCTTTTGCTTTCCAGCCTCAATCTCTTCAGGCCGAAAACCATCCGCCTCTAGGGTTAGCAGAATGAGGTTTGAAGTCAATCTGCAAGCCATCAGCCATCGCTCTCTCGTGTCTTGGTACCCGCTATAGTTTTGGCGCGGTCAGGGAAAACAGCGAGCGGATCCGGGCTGAAATTTCTTCCGCCAGGCTTTCAGGGCCAAGCGTCTGATCATTGGTAATGGTCAGCACCTTGAACGCGCCCTGAGCGACCACATCACCGGTTTCAACCGAGGCAGCGCTGACTTTGATCTCGGCTTCATTGTGCTGCTTGTCCAGCCCCAGCCCACTTGCCATCGTCTCGACCCTGACCGTCAGAATCACCCGCGGCAGAACCTCGCTGCGCACCGTGGCAGCAACGGCAGAAGACAGTCGCCGCTCCACGCCCTGCACCAAGGCCAACGGCACTTTCGGACCCGCCAGCACGGTGACCGCGCGAATATCATAGTAAAACTTCTTCGGCGCTGATTGAAACAGCCCGGTCATGCACCCGGCAAGTGCCATGCAGATCGATAGAAAGGCAAAAACGCGCAAATACCGCAGCAAGGTCAAACTCCGCACAAAGATATGGCACGGACCATCAAAGCCAGAGCTTGCCGCAAGCTTATGCCATAAGTCCGCAACGGAGATAGACGTAATGAGGGCGTTTTGACGAATTATGCCGCCTTTTGCTGACCACAAAGCAGGGAATGTTGCGCAAAAGAAAATATGCGCTGGCTTCTTCTTAAACAAAGCCATTATAGGACCGTCTTGTGCCTGAAGGTCGACAACTCCACACCCTCTCAATGGTGAGAATTTCACCCGGAAAAGGCCTGCTTTGAGCGCGCCAAGATCAAGCTCAAATCTTAGCCGAAGCACAATAAATAGCCATGAATCTGCACAAACGCATAGCAGTCGCCCATTTATTGCACTGCCACAAATGCTTTCCCCGATGTATAAGCATGTCAACAGCTGAGGCGGGAGAGACCGCCGGATCAGCAAACAAGATCTCGAGGAAATGTCATGAACCCGATCCGCATTGCTAAAAACTGGATTAGCTATCGCCGCACTCTGTCCGAACTGGGCGGCCTGTCGAACCAGACCCTGTCCGATATCGGCATCACCCGTTACGACATCCGTCACATTGCCAACCGTTCGTTCCGTTAATCGGATCCGGTTTTAAAATTTGAATTGAATGTTCGAACGGCGCTTTTGGCGCCGTTTTCTATTTCTAACTCTCCAAACCAAGCTTGCATCTCCAAAGTGCAATTTGCTCTGTTCAAGATTGGAAGCGGCGGCAAGGCGTGATAAGCAGCCGCCATGACAGACAACAACTCCTATTCCCCTATTCACATCATTGGCGGCGGGCTGGCTGGCTCCGAAGCCGCATGGCAGATCGCTGAGGCGGGCGTGCCGGTCATTCTTCATGAGATGCGCGGCCTTCGCGGCACCGACGCCCATAAGACCGATAGCCTTGCTGAGCTTGTCTGCTCCAATTCCTTCCGCTCCGACGATGCCACCGCCAATGCGGTCGGGGTTATCCATGCGGAAATGCGGCTGGCCGGCTCGTTGATCATGGCCTGCGCCGACCGTCATCAGGTACCGGCGGGTGGCGCGCTTGCCGTTGACAGGGACGGCTTTGCCGAGGCCGTGACGCAGGCGCTGCAAGCTCACCCGCTCGTAACCGTGGTGCGCGAGGAAATCACCGGCCTGCCGCCGCGCGATTGGGATCTCAGCATCATCGCCAGCGGTCCGCTGACATCACCGGCACTGGCCGAGGCCATCCGCGCTGAAACCGGCGAGGACGCGCTTGCCTTTTTCGACGCCATCGCCCCCATCGTCCACCGTGACAGCATCAATATGGATATCTGCTGGTATCAGTCGCGCTATGACAAGGTTGGCCCGGGCGGTACGGGTAAGGATTACATCAACTGCCCGCTGGACGAGGCCCAGTATAACGCCTTCATCGATGCATTGATTGCCGGTGACGCAGTCGGCTTCAAGGAATGGGAAGGCACACCCTATTTCGACGGCTGCCTGCCCATCGAAGTCATGGCAGAACGCGGGCGTGAAACCCTGCGCCATGGACCGATGAAGCCGATGGGGCTGACCAATTCCCATAACCCTACCGTGAAAGCCTATGCCGTCGTGCAGCTGCGCCAGGATAATGCGTTGGGCACGCTCTATAATATGGTCGGCTTCCAGACCAAGCTGCGCTACGGCGCCCAGGCCGAGATTTTTCGGATGATCCCCGGTCTGGAAAACGCCGAATTCGCCCGGCTGGGTGGCCTGCACCGCAATACCTATATCCATTCACCAGTGCTGCTTGATCCGTCTCTTTCCCTAAAGAGCAGACCGGGCCTGCGTTTTGCCGGGCAGATCACCGGCTGCGAAGGCTATGTCGAGAGCGCCTCCATCGGTCTTCTGGCCGGTCGCTTTGCTGCTGCCGAGCGCAAGGGCGAAGCCCATAGCCCGCCGCCGGTGACAACGGCGCTCGGTGCGCTGCTCAACCATATTACCGGTGGCCATATCGTGTCCAATGACGAACCCGGCAAAAAGTCTTTCCAGCCGATGAACATCAACTTCGGACTGTTTCCGGATCTGGAGCCCGGCTCCATCGTCAAGCCAGAAGGCGTGAAGCGTTTCCGGGGCAAGGACAAGACTGTCATGAAGCGCCAGTTGATCGCCATCCGCGCCCTAACCCATTGCCGGGAATGGCTCGGCCTGCCGCCGCACATCCCACAGCCGGTTGCCGAAATGGAAGACGCGGGCCTTTAATACCGAGGCCCGAAGATCTCAATGGACGTGATTGTCCCATCCTACTCAAGAGGATGTCTTGTCAAACCTGTCTTCCGCCGGCTCCAAATCGTTCGGCGCGATATAGTTGCCGAGCAGCCATAGCGAAACTTCTGCTGCCTCGGCGGGCTTGGCGAAAATATAGTCGCCGTTATGCTGGGCTGCATCGAGAAACGTGATGTGGAAACCGTGAACGCTTTCCAAGGGCTGGACCTGCACATGCCCCGGCTCGATCAAATGGCAGGCATAATGATTGCGAAGATTGCGCATGAAGCCTGCACGGTTGTCATGAAGCCTGACGAATACCGCTTTGCCATCGGCTGTGGCATGCAGGCTGCGGATGGCTTCGCCAGGAAAGGCCCGGCCGAATTCCAGGATAGCAAGCCCGACATCGCTTAGGGTTTCGCCATCATTGCGCTCCGCCATGCGCGAGACATACCAAGCGAAGGCGATAATGCCCAAAAACACAAAAATACCGATCCCAACGCCCACTGGCAACCTCCGGATGATGCTTGAGCAGCACTGCCGATCGAGGATCGCGCAATTGCGGCAACACTTTATATCTGCTGCATAATCCGTTGATACGATTCCAACTTGCGGATTTTGCAGTTGGCAAGATTTAACGGATGAGCCTTGCGTGAGTTTGGAGCCGGAGTGCAAACCTGTGCGTCGTTTGCCAGGAAAAGTGGAATCCGGGTTTTCCCGAGGGGCTGGTTCAGGAGGGACCTGACAGCCCTAAAATCGACCCGTCACGCTGGCGCGCAGCAGTGTCAGTTGGCGGCGCCACTGAGCTCGGCGAATCGGTGTTTGCAGAATATCGGCGCCGCGCCGACGAGCATCCCGCAGAATCGGCCCTGCGAGCGCCACAGGCAGATAGGCAGCAACCAGAGACGCCGGAAGCTTGCCACCAGCGCGCGCCTTGGAAAGGTGATCGAGCCCCAGACCGGCAAAGGCTTCGATGGCACCATCGATCCTCATCTCGTCCTTGCCCGACAGAAAGGCATCACGGTCCAACCCGGTCGCGGTCAGGATTTCGTCAGGAATGTAGAGCTGCCCTCGCGCCCGATGTTGCGGCATCAGCGCCAACAGTCCGGCAATGGCCTGGGCAACCCCAGCATGTCCGGCGATGGTTGCGCAATTCAGCGCGGCCTCGGTATCCAGCACCAGGCTCGCCAGCTGGATTAGCGCCGAGGCGGTCTCTCCCGCATAGCCTTCCAGCGCCGATCTCGGCCCGATCGGATCATCGTAAAGATCGGCAATCCGCGCATCGATCATGTCGAGCAAGGGCTGAACCGGCAGGTGATAGCGCTCCACAGCCGCCAAAAGCCCTGCCGCCAGCGGATTGGCCGTGGTATCGCCATGTCCCTTGCCGGAAAGCAGGTCGCGCCAATATTGCAACCGGATTTCGCCCGGCAAGGGTTCGCGCACCAGATCACGCACGCGGGCAAGCTCGGCATTGAAGGCATAGAGTGCTGCCAAGGCAGGCTGCTTTTCCGGCGGGGAGAGAAGGCAGGCCAAATACCGGTCGCGGTCGATCTCCCGCAGCGTCGTAAGGCATACATCCGGGACCAATGGCGATGGCTTTGCACTTTCGGCCATGGGATCAGACAGCAATCAACGCGGCGGCCACAGGCCGTTCTTCCGCCAGCATCACATTATAGGTCCGCACCGCAGCTCCGGTGCTCATCGGGTCAGAGCCGATGCCAGCGGCGGTCAGAGCGGCTTTAACGTCGCTGGGGATACGGCGCAGTTCCGTGCCAGTCCCCAACAACAGGAACTCGACTTTATCCGCCTCGTCCAGCAGGCGCTGGAGGGCGGCGACCGTCAGGTCCTCGCCCTCGCGCATATCCCAGCCATAAATGCCTGATGGTAAAAGCAAAAGGGAGCCGCGATGCGACATATCCGCGAACCGGAACCCGCCATTGCCATAGGCATCAATGGGGGACCTGCCCGGAAAATGCGCCTCGCGGATGATAATGCCCTTTGCCAATGCCTATGCTCCCGCCTTGCCCGCTGCGCCGTTCTTTTCCGGCTTCGCTTTTTCAGCCTTATCCGGCTCGCCCTGGCCCTCGGGGCGCAGACGGAAGGCGATCAGCACCGGTGCCGCCATATAGATAGAGGAGAATGTGCCGACAAGAACCCCGAACAGCATGGCAAAGGTGAAGGAGCGGATAACTTCGCCACCGAACAGGAACAGTGCCAGAAGGGCCAGAAGCGTTGTCACCGATGTCAGGATGGTCCGCGACAGGGTCTGGTTGATCGACGTGTCGATCAGCACATCCAGCGGCATTTTCTTGTAACGGCGCAGGTTCTCGCGCATCCGGTCATAGACGACCACGGTATCGTTCAGCGAATAGCCGACAATCGTCAGGATGGCCGCAATACTGCTGAGGTCAAACTCCACCCCGGTGACCACGTAGAGGCCAAGCGTCAGGATGACGTCATGCAGGGTTGCGATGATCGCGCCTGCCGCAAACTGCCACTCAAACCGGATCCAGATATAGACCAGGATCGCCATCAGCGAAATCAACACGCCAATGGTCGCCGATTTCGTCAACTCACCCGACACGGACGGGCCGACGACTTCGGTACGGCGGAACTCGTAGGCCTGTTCCAATGCGCCCCGCACCTTGGCCACAGCCGATTGTTCGCCGTTTTCACCCTCGTCCTGGGCCTGCAAACGGACCAGAACACTGCTCGGATCGCCAAAACCCTGGACCTGGACATCGCCGAGATTGAGACTGCTCAACTGTTCGCGGATGGCAGCGGGATCGGCATTGCCCTGACGGGCCTTCAACTCGATGATCGAACCGCCGGTGAAATCGATGCCGAGCTTCATGCCGACCGTGCCGAAACCGACAAGGGCGGCAATCGACAAGGCAGCCGACAGCAGGAATGTATAACGGCGGACACCCATGAACGGAATGTTGGTGCCGTCGAAAATCCCGGTCCTCACCCCCTTGGGCAGAGCCTTGGGACGGCGCGTATTCACCCAGACGGTAAACATCCAGCGGGTCAAGCCAAAGGCGGTAAACACCGTGGTGATGATGCCGATGGCAAGCGTTACCGAGAAACCGCGCACCGGACCGGAACCGAGAAAGAACAACACACCAGCGGCAATCAGCGTCGTGACATTGGCGTCAACGATGGTCGCCAAGGCCTTGTTGAAGCCGATATCGATGGACTGGATCAGCGAGCGCCCGCTCTTATATTCCTCGCGGATACGCTCGTAGATCAGCACGTTGGAATCAACCGCCATACCGATGGTCAATACGATACCGGCGATGCCCGGCAGCGTCAGCGTCGATCCAAGCAGCGTCAGGATGGCAATAATCATGACGATATTGGCCAACAGCGCAAGCACGGCAAGCACGCCGAAAAATCCGTAAAGCCCGATCATCAGCACCACGACCAGCCCCGCGCCGATAAAGCCGGCAGAAACCCCGGCCCGGATCGAATCGGCACCAAGGCTTGGGCCGACGGTGCGCTCTTCGACCACGGTCAAGGTTGCCGGCAAGGCACCGGCGCGCAGCAGCACGGCCAAGTCATTGGCGCCCTGCACCGTGAAATTGCCGGAAATCTGGCCGGAGCCACCGACAATCGGTTCACGGATCACAGGCGCGGAAATCACCTGATTGTCGAGCACGATGGCAAAGGGCCGCCCGACATTCTGCTGGGTCGCCTGGGCAAAGCGCTGTGCGCCACGGCTATCGAAACGGAAACTGACGACCGGTTCGTTATTCTGCTGATTGAAGCTTGCCTGCGCATCGACGAGATCCTCGCCGGACACCAGAACCCGCTTTTCGACCAGATAAGGCACTGCGGCCTCATCCTGGCTGTAAAGCACTTCAGACGTGGCAGGCGGGCGACCGCTGATCGCTTCGGTGGCCGACATGCTGGTATCGACCATGCGGAAGCTCAGTTTCGCGGTCTGGTTCAGAAGATTCTTCAACCGCTGCGGATCATCAAGACCCGGCACCTGTACGATAATCCGGTCAGAGCCCTGGCGCTGGATCAACGGCTCGGTATTGCCAAGCTCATCGACGCGGCGCCGCACGACTTCGATGGACTGGGTGAGGGCCGAGGACATGCGGTAATCGATACCGGCATCGGTGAGGTTGAACTTCAACAACCCATCGCCGCTATCGTCCAGTGTCGCTTCCTGGATGCTGCTCGACCCGAAACCGCCGGTGCTGACCGGTGCAGTCAGTGTCTGCAAGGCCTTGCGCGCCGCATCAAGCTGGGCCGGATCGGTAATGCGCACCTGAACCGCCTGGCCAACGCCATTCAGCCCCGTATAGCGAACGCCCGCATCGCGAAGACTGCTGCGGATATCGCCAACCACGGCTTCAAGCCGCTCCTTGACGATATCGTTGCGCTCGATCTTCAGCATGATATGCGAACCGCCCTGCAAATCGAGACCGAGCGTCATCTGCTTGCTCGGGAACCAGGACGGAAGACGGGCCAGTTGATCCTTACTGAACAGATCGGGCAGCGCAATCAGGACGCTCGCCACGACGGCAAGCCAGAGAAGAATTGTTTTCCAGCGGGAGAAATGCAGCATCGACATCTCGAAGGGTAAGGTCTGGGCAAATAGACCGGGATCGTCAAACGGAAATGGCGGCTTGATACGCCGAGCAAGATTTACCGCAGGGCAAACCATCGCTCAACATACAAAGCGGCCATTTCAGAGGACGGAAGCGGCTTTTCTCCAGCAGACAGCAGAAAAAAGTCAGGCCGCCCTGATGGGCGGCCCGGTGTTCAAACTTAAATCAGGAGTCGGACTTCGCGGCGTCTGACTTGGTCGCATCGGCCTTGACAACCTCAGCCTTGACCGGCTCGCCCTTGACGCGCACTTCGGCGATCAGGCTGCGCAGCGCCTTGACCTTGACGCCATCGGCGATTTCGACTTCCAGTTCCTTATCGTCAGTGACCTTGGTCACCTTGCCGATCAGGCCGCCGCCCAGAACCACCTGGTCGCCACGGCGAATAGCCGACAGCGTTGCTTCCCGCTTCTTCAGCTGGTTGCGCTGCGGGCGGATCAGCAGGAAATACCAGATCACCATCAAGGGTGCGAAAAGCAGAAGCATTTCAAACCCGGACCCCATCCCGCCAGCGGCAGGTGCTGCATCCTGAGCGAATGCCTGTGTTATGAACATGAGAAACTCCTTCGGAACCGGGGCAGCAAAGATCCTGTCCCCCCTGTTTTGCCGCCGGAATATAGGAATACCCCAAGGGAATGCAACAGAAACAGCGGCTTTGCGTACCGAATCCCCGGTCAATACACTTTCGAACCCTGTATGACCATGGTAGCGCAACGATCACAGGCGGTCTTGAACCACTTTTCACGCATGAACGGAGGCAAAACATGACCGATACGCTGGCTGATCTGCTGCGGGAAGTAACGCGGCTCGCCGACGCCATGGAACGGCTGGCCGGTCCCGCCCCGGCGATTAACGACTGGAGCGGAGCCGATTGCTTCGTCTGGCATCCGGCAAACCAGCATCTGCAACCGGTGCCGCGACCCAACCGCGTCTCGCTCGGCCTTATCAGAGGCGTCGATCGGGTGCGTGACATCCTACATGAAAACACCGAACGGTTCGCGCTGGGCTTTGCCGCCAACAATGTCCTGCTCTGGGGCGCGCGCGGCATGGGCAAATCCTCGCTGGTGAAGGCAGTGCATGCCGATATCGTAAAGGCCACCGGCGTTCGACTGAAACTGGTGGAAGTGCACCGAGAAGACATCGCCTCCCTGCCCGCGCTGATGGATCTGCTGAAAAACAGCGAAGAGCGGGTGCTGCTGTTTTGCGACGATCTTTCCTTCGACCATGACGATACTGCCTATAAATCGCTGAAAGCGGCTTTGGATGGCGGTATCGAGGGCCGTCCGGACAATGTGCTGTTTTACGCCACCTCCAACCGTCGCCACCTGCTGCCCCGGCATATGATGGAAAACGAGCAGTCGACCGCCATCAATCCGTCAGAAGCGGTGGAGGAAAAGGTCTCTCTTTCCGACCGGTTTGGCCTCTGGCTCGGTTTTCATAAATGCAGCCAGGACGACTATTTGGCGATGATCGACGGCTATGCCGCGCATTTCAAGCTTCCGCTGCCGCCTGAACAATTGCACGCCGAGGCTCTGGAATGGGCCACCACGCGAGGGGCGCGCTCCGGGCGAGTCGCCTGGCAATATATCCAGGATCTGGCCGGGCGGTTGCGGGTCGAACTTGAGCGGTAGGCTTATCCGCCCTATAGCAAGCCCCTTATGAAGAAAGGCCCGGATTGCTCCGAGCCTTTCTCAACTTTCCTGAAACGCACTACCTTATTCAAGAAAAAGCTTTCGCCCTGCGACGCCTATTCCAGGAAGCCCATCGGGTTGACCGGGGTCGCATCCTTGCGCACTTCAAAATGCAGGGTCGGTTGGCTGGCATTGCCGCTCATGCCCGATGTTGCCACCTGCTGGCCACGCTGCACCTTCTGGCCGCGCTGAACGGAAATGGCATCGGCATGGCCGTAAACAGTCACAGTGCCGTCGTCATGGCGAACAAGCACGGTGTTGCCGAGTTCTTTCAGGCCATTGCCAGCGTAGATAACCACGCCGTTTTCGGCGGCCTTGATCGGTGTACCGGTCGGCACGGAAATATCGATACCGTCATTGCGCTTGCCAGCGACATTGGCGCCAAACGGAGCCACCACCGCGCCACGCACCGGCCAGCGATATTTGCCGATGCCAGTTGCGTCAGGGGCCTTGTCGCCGGGATCGGCGGAGGCAACATCAGTGACAGACTTGGTCGGCGCGGCAGGCGCCGGAGCCGCAGCAGTCACCTTGGGCGCTTCCGGCTTGGTATTGGCAGGCGCCGTGCTGACAGGTGTCGCGGCCAGCTTTTGATCGGCCTGCGGCAGTTCCAGCGTCTGGCCAACACGGACACCCTGGGTGCCGAGATGGTTTGCCTGCTTCAAGGCCGCAACGGAAACACCGTTTTCGCGGGCAATCTTGGCAATCGAATCGCCCGACTTGACCACATAGGTGCCAGCGGCTGGCGGCGTCTTGCCGGTGCCCGCGGCATTGGTGGTGTTGTTTGCGGCAATATCAGTCTTGACCTTGTCGCGCAGCTTCGGATTGGTCGGCAATACCGCGACCTTTTCTTCCTGGCGCGGCGTCGGTCCGGGAGACTGACCTGGAGGCAACAGCGTGCCTTCGGCAGCCGCAGCCCTGGTCGGCGTATTGCGCGAGCCGAAGGTCGGAATGAGGATAGACTGACCTGGACGTGCGGCCCCTGCCGTCGAAAGACCGTTGGCCTTAACGATTTCCTTTTCCGGCACCCCGTAACGCTGCGACAGGGTAGCAAGGCTTTCGCCCGGCTTCAGAACGACGCGGGGTGCATTGACCGTGCTCCATCCATTGGCACCCTGGCCACTAGCGCCAGCGCCAGCCGCCGGGCCGGGCTTTGCCGGCTGCGGCAGGGTGTTGGTGGACAAGCCATCGCCGTCCTCCAAGGCTGCCGACTGGTGAGTGGCAGCCGGGAATGGCTGCGCCGACGCTGTCTGGCGGCGCGAAGAAATCGGGCCTGTCGATGCGGTGGAACCGGATGGCGGCGCAAGCTCGGCCTTCTGAACGGACACAGCCGACGAAGCCCGCCGCGCTGGCGAATAGGTCTGCTGGGCCGGATAGGGCTGCGTCATCGCCTGCTGGCGATTGCCATAACCGCCACCCGTCGACGCGCTGGGGCCGGACGGCGCATAGGACCCGCCATTATCGACATCGGCTTGCGGCACCGGCGCATTGTCCAATCCGGTGATCTGGCCGCCGGTCGAGGCGGTCGTCATCGTATCGGTTTTGGAAAACAGGCCGGAAAAGCGGCTTGAATCGGAACTGCAACCAGTCGCGACGCTCGCCATCAGGCCAACCCAGAGAATCTGGGCAACAGGCATGCCGGATTTATAAGACTGACTCTGACGCATGATACAACCCACTGACGACGCAACCATTTGTGAGTTTATTAAAGCGCGTTAGTGTTACCGGGCGGTTAACCGCGTGGAATCCTTATGAACATTCCGCAAAAAATCGCAGGAAAACCGGGGCCTGCGTGGCTGGAAACCCTGCTGTGCCGGGGTTTTACAAAAAAGCCATTAACCATAAAAATTAAGGGCACTGAGCCAAGCGCCGCCAAACTGTCCAATTTTGGTAATTTTAGCGGATGCAAAGCTTCCAATTAAAGGAAGGCAGCGACATTTGGAGTCAAAGGAAGATAGGGAACCTCGAACAGGTCTTCCCGCTCAAACCGGCTACCGGTGCGGGTCAGCCGCACCATGACGCAACGATTTTCATCCAAAATGAGCGGAGCCAGCAGCACACCGTTATGGACCAATTGCTCGGTAAAGACTTTTGGCATCGACGGAAACGCGGCTGTCGCGATGATTCGGTCGAATGTGCCCTCGCCCGGCAAGCCCAGGCTACCATCGCCATGGCGGATAATCGCATTGCGGACTGACAATTGCTCCAGACGCGCCTGCGCATCGGTTACCAGCGTCTTGTAGCGCTCCACCGAGACGACCCGTTCGCTAAGACGAGCCAGAACAGCAGTCATGAACCCGCTGCCGGTACCGACCTCCATCACCCGCTGGCCGGGCTTGACGCGCAGGCGCTCGATCAGCCGTACGGCAAGATCGGCCCCTTCCATGAAAGCTCCGCATTCGAGCGGGATCGTCTGGCGGGAATAGGCGTGCTCGGCCAGATGATGCGCGACGAATCGCGAGCGGGGTGTCTGTTCCACCGCCGTCAGCAGGTTGATGTCGGAAATCCCCTCGGAGCGCAGCCGCAGCACCAAGGCGGCAAAGCCCTCTTTTTCAAGCATTGCGGATTTCACGACCCTACCTCCGGGTTCAGCGCGGCGGCGATGATATCCTGAACCGCGTAATCGGTCAGGTCCAGCTTCAGCGGCGTGACCGAAATACGGTTATCACGCAACGTGCTGATATCGGTTCCGGCGCGGAAATTGCCCTTGCGGTCGCCGAATCGCAGCCAGAAATAAGGAAGTCCGCGCCCATCCAGCCGCTCTTCGACGCTGAGTCCGAAGTCGAGCTTGCCCTGCGAGGTGACATCGACGCCCGCAACCTCGCGCGGTTCGCAATTGGGAAAATTGAGATTGAGGAACGTGCCGGGCGGCAGGTCGGCATGCATCAGTTTAGCAATCAGCGCTGGCGCATGCGTTTCAGCCACATCCCAGGGAATGGAATGACCAGCCACGTAGCTATAGGCCTGGCTAAGCGCAAACGATCGCACCCCATGCACCGTGCCTTCGATTGCCCCAGCCACCGTGCCGGAATAGGTGACATCGTCAGCAAGGTTCGCCCCGGCATTGACACCTGACAATACGAGATCCGGCTTGCCGGGCAGCACTTTGCGGATGGCCATGATGACGCAATCGGTCGGCGTTCCCCGCAGCGCAAAGCGTTTCTCGCCAAGCTGCCGCAGCCGCAACGGCTCCGACAGGGTCAGCGAATGGGCAAGCCCGCTCTGGTCGGTTTCCGGCGCAACAATCCACACATCGTCGGAGAGCGTCCGAGCGATTCGTTCCAGAACGGCCATGCCGTCTGCATGAATGCCGTCGTCATTGGTCAGCAGAATCCGCATTGGTCCTCGTCAAGACGTTTCTGAAGCCGGAATTAGCTGGCTTTTTCAATTCTCGTCAGACCGCCCATATAGGGCAACAAGACATCAGGCACAGTGATCGAGCCATCTTCGTTGAGATAGTTCTCCATGACTGCGATCAGGCACCGGCCAACTGCGGTGCCAGAACCGTTGAGCGTGTGGACGAATGTGGTGCCTTTGCCATCCTTGTTGCGGTAGCGGGCATTCATCCGCCGCCCCTGGAAATCACCACAGACCGAGCATGAGGAGATTTCACGGAACGTGTTCTGTCCCGGCAGCCAAACTTCCAGATCGTAGGTCTTGGCGGCGCCGAACCCCATATCGCCGGTGCAAAGCGTCATGGTGCGGAAATGCAGGCCGAGGCGCTTCAGCACCTCTTCGGCGCAGGCCGTCATCCGCTCATGTTCCGCCAAAGCGCTCTGCGCATCGGTGATCGACACCAGTTCGCATTTCCAGAACTGATGCTGGCGAAGCATGCCGCGCGTGTCACGCCCGGCCGACCCTGCTTCCGAGCGGAAGGACGGCGTCAAGGCGGTAAAGCGCAGCGGCAGTTTTTCCTGATCGAGAATTTCACCGGAGACCAGATTGGTCAGCGTCACCTCAGCCGTCGGGATCAGCCACCGACCATCCGTGGTCTTGAACAGTTCCTCAGCAAATTTCGGCAATTGACCGGTGCCATACATCGCTTCATCTCGCACCATCAGCGGCGATGAGACTTCGGTATAGCCATGCTCGCTGGTGTGAAGATCGATCATGAACTGACCGAGCGCCCGCTCCAACCGCGCCAAAGGCCCGGTCAAGACTGTAAACCGTGCGCCAGAAAGCTTGGCAGCGCGGTCGAAATCCATATAGCCCAGCGCTTCGCCGATTTCCGGATGCTCGATGGCCTTATGGTTCCAGACCGGCTTCTGGCCGACAACACGCGTCACGACATTGTCGTGTTCATCCGCGCCAACAGGTACATCGTCCAGCGGAATATTGGGAATGCGCGACAGGGCGTCGGTCAATTCCGCGCTCAGGCGGCGCTCATCTTCTTCGGCAGCCGGCAGGGTGTCCTTCAGCGAGGCAACTTCGGCCTTCAGCTTTTCGGCCAGCGCCATATCCTTCTGCGCCATGGCCGCGCCGATTTCCTTGGAGGCGGAATTACGACGCGACTGCATGTCCTGCATGGACTGGACAACGGCTCGGCGCTGTTCATCAAGCGTGATCAGGCTCTGCGACAGCGGCTCTGCCCCGCGCTTTGCCAGCGCCTGATCGAGAAGCTCAGGGTTTTCACGAATCCATTTGATATCAAGCATCGTCGTTCCAAATATGTAAGCGGACCAGGTATGTAAGCGGACCAAGTCTGTAGCGGGCCGGATTTTGACGCAGGTTATTCCACCTCGGTGGAGGTGCTGGCTTCAGTTGCGGCCTTCTTTGACCGTTCCCTTTCCACGATCTTTGCGGCGTAGATCGAGACTTCGTAGAGAAGGATCGTTGGCAGTGCAAGACCGATCTGGGACATCGGATCGGGCGGGGTTAGCACTGCCGCAACGATGAAGGCGATGACGATGAAATATTTGCGCTTTTCTGCCAGCCACTTGCTGTCGATGATCCCGACCCGGGCCAGAAGCGTGGTCACCACAGGCAATTGGAACACAAGTCCGAAGGCAAAGACCAGCGACATGATCAGGCTGAGATATTCCGAGACTTTCGGCATCAGCGAAATCGCCACATCGCCCTCACCCGGCGCCTGCTGCATCGCCAGGAAGAACCACATCACCATCGGGGTAAAGAAGAAATAGACCAGCGCCGCACCCATCAGGAACAGAACCGGAGAGGCAACCAAGAACGGCAGGAAAGCCTGGCGCTCGTTTTTATAAAGGCCCGGTGCCACGAACTTGTAGATCTGCGCGGCAATCACCGGAAAAGCGATGACCATGGCAGAAAACATCGCCACCTTGACCTGGGTGAAGAAAAACTCCTGCGGCGCCGTATAGATCAGCTCCGCCTTGCTGACATCCAGATGCGCCCAGATCACAGCCCATTTATAGGGGATGACCAGAAGATTGAACAAATGCTTGGCGAAGAAAAAGCAGACGATGAAGGCCAGGAAAAACGCACCCAGCGACCAGATCAGCCGCGTCCTCAGCTCTATCAGATGCTCGATCAGCGGCTGCGGCTTGTCCTCAATGTCGTCGCTCATGCTTCACCCTTGGTGATGTCTTCCGCTCGGGGCTCAGGCTGGCTGGCCATCGTTTCACCAGGGACAGTCTTCTTCCTGGATGCGGTTTTCTTTTTCAATTCTGGCACAGCAGCCGTCTCCGGCAGACCCTTTGCCGCTACTGGCCTTTTGGTGCGCGTCGTCTTCGGGGGCGCACCCTTATCCGATACAGCAATGTCAGCATCAACAGAGGTTTGCGCGACAGGCGCGGTGACGGCTGCTGGCTTCAGATTTTTGACTGGCTTGGAAACAGCCTTGGCTTTTACGGCTTTTACCGCCTTAGGCGACGACATTTCAGACGTTAGCACGTCAGGCGCCGCGACATCCGACTTTGGCTTTCGCACCCGTTTCACCGGTGCTTTTTCCACTGGGGTAACAGTGTCGGCGGCTTTGACAACCGGTGCTGTCACAGGTGCTGCGGCAGCCGAACCCGGCAATTGTGGTTTTGCCAGAGTATCACCCAGCGGTGGCAGCGGCGGAAGATCTTCCGCCGTCATCGGCCGGGCCGGTTCATCCGCCAGCGGCAGACGGCTACTCTCATCTTCAGGGAAATGATCCACCTGCGTCGAGCGCTGGAGATCGGATCTGATATCGGCACCCATCTGCCGCAGCGGATTGATCGCCTCGCGCAGCGCATTGGCGGGGTTCAACCGTTGGGCATCATCTATCGTGCGGCGCACATCGTCCATGTCGGCTTCACGCAGCGCCTCGTCGAACTGGGCGCGAAACTCGCCCGCCGTCTTGCGCAGCCGCGTTGTCATCTTGCCAAAGGCCCGCAGCATGGGCGGCAAGTCTTTCGGACCGACCACAACGATCAGCACGACCGCGATAACCAGCAATTCGCTCCAGCCAATGTCAAGCATTCTTCAGTCTCCTGAAGCCGTCGGCCAAGCGGCGACCCATTCCAGAAACAGACCGGCGCCACTGGCACCGGCCTCATTCAGTTGCACGCATGGTTATTTGTGATCGTCGGCCCTATGGTCCACGGTCTTCGACTGATCAGCAGGCTTAGGCGTCCCGTCAGGGGCCGTATCGTCATCCGACATGCCCTTCTTGAAGCTCTTGATACCCTTGGCAACGTCGCCCATCAGTTCGGGAATCTTGCCACGGCCAAACAACAACAGCACAATCGCCAGAACGATCAGCCAATGCCACATACTGAAAGAACCCATGGTCCCCACTCCTTATTGATCGGTCATACCGATGTAAGATGTTTGTGCATCTTTTTCAAATTACAAAATCTTTTACCTGCTTGGCATGGGAAATGACGGGAGGCAAGACACCGCCGCCGCCCCATCAACAGTCCCGCAGATTTTCATGAGCATTTCTACAGCCCAAGCTCAACAACAGATTACGCATCACGGGCATCGGCGGGTGCCAGCAGGCCAAGTTCCTCCAGATCCAGCTGGGTGATCGGGTCCTCATCCTCACCAAGCGCATCGCCATCCATCGGCATCGGCACATGGAAATTCGCCGGGATTCGGCCTGTCAGCAGTCCCGCCCCTTTCAATTCCTCCATGCCCGGTAGATCGCGCAATTCCTCCAGCCCAAAATGATCGAGAAAATCGCGAGTCGTGCCGAAGGTCACGGGCCGGCCCGGCGTGCGGCGACGGCCGCGAAACCGCACCCATCCAGCCTCCAGCAACACGTCAATCGTGCCTTTGGAGGTCTGCACGCCTCTGATATCTTCGATTTCGGCCCGCGTGACCGGCTGGTGATAGGCAATGATCGCCAGCACTTCCAGCGCCGCCCGCGACAGTTTGCGCACCTCATTGTCTTCACGACGAATGGCAAAGGCCAGATCGGCAGCCGTGCGAAATGCCCAATGCCCATCAACCCGCACCAGATTGACACCGCGTGGCGCATAATCGGCCTGTAGCGCCTTCATCAGCCCGCCAATATCGGTGCCGCGTGGCAGGCGCTCGGCCAGAAAGCCTTCCGAGACTGGCTCTGCCGAGGCAAAGACCAGTGCTTCGACGATACGCAAAGCTTCACGCTCCCGTATGCCAGCAAGCCCGCCTGCCCCATCCTTGGCATCAGCTTCATCTTGTTGATTGTCGCCTGTCATCGCCATCACGCCTGACCACCATCAGCATGGGGCACCAACATGCCCGCCGCGTCCCGGCCCTTGCCGCCCCGCATATAGATCGGCTCGAAAGCGCCCGCCTGGCGAATTTCCAGCTTGCCTTCCCGCACCAGTTCCAGCGATGCAGCAAAGGCGCTGGCAATCGCCGTGATCCGCTCCGCTGGATCGGCCAGATATTGCAGCAAATAGCTGTCCAGCGCCGTCCAATCGCTGATCTCGCCAATCATCCGGTTGAGCAGCGTGCGGGCATCGACCAGCGACCAGACTGTGCGCCGCTCGATAGTGACCTGCGTATAGGCCTGACGCTGGCGTAGATTGGCATAGGCAGACAGCAGGTCGTAGAGACTGGCCTCAAAGGCGGAATTCACCCTGTCAGGCACATGTTCAGGTGCGCCGCGCTGAAAGATATCGCGGCCCAGCCGGTTGCGGTTGACGAGCTTTCCAGCCGCATCGCGCATCGCCTCTAGCCGCTTCAGCCGGAAGGCCAGTGCTGCGGCCATTTCTTCGCCGGATGGCTCGTCGTCCTTGGCTTGCTGAGGGATCAGCAGCCGGGATTTCAGATAGGCAAGCCAGGCCGCCATGACAAGGTAATCGGCGGCAAGCTCGATGCGGATGCTGCGGGCCTGTTCGACGAACAGCAGATATTGTTCAGCCAGCGCCAGAACCGAAATCCGCGACAGGTCAACCTTTTGATTACGGGCCAGAAACAGCAACAGATCCAGAGGGCCTTCGAAACCAGCGACGTCGATGACCAAAGAGGGATCATCGCTGGCCCGCTCAATCGCCGCATCGCCCTGCCACAGCTTCTCCATCGGCGTGGCGGTGCCGCCCTTCACATTGGAGGCCGGAGCGGGTGCGGCAGGCTCTGCCATCACGCCACCGCCATCAGCGAGGCAAATTCCGCACGGATCGCCTGTTCGTCGGCGCCGTCGTTACCGCCGAAAGCCGCCTCAACGGCCTTTACCCGCGCAAGCGCTGCCCCGGCCAGTACGGGAGCGCGCTCGGCCACCTGCACCATTTCCTCCATAATGCCGTGGCAATGCAGCAGAACGTCGTTGCCAGCAGCAACCACCGCCGCTGCCCGCTCGGAAATCGTCCCCTTCAGGGCATTCATCGACAGATCGTCATTCATCAAAAGCCCCTGGAACCCGATCAGTCCCCGGATCACCTCATCCACGACAATGGATGAGGTCGAGGCCGTATAATCTGGGTCATAGGCAGAATAGACCACATGCGCGGTCATCGCCATCAATTCGCCGTTGAGCCGCTGGAAGGGCGGGAAATCATGCGCTTCCAGCTCGGCCCGCGAGGCTGTCACCACCGGCAATTCGTGATGGGAGTCGGCCATGCCCCGGCCATGGCCGGGAATATGCTTGACCGTTGGCAGCACACCGCCTGCCTTCAACCCCGCCGCCGCCGCTTCGCCCAGCGCTCCAACCGTTTCTGGATCGAAACCATAGGCGCGGTTGCCAATCACATTGCTGGCCCCTTCGACCGGCACATCCACCACCGGCAGGCAATCGACGTTGATGCCGTAGCGCAAAAGGTCAAAGGCATGCAGCCGCGACATCAGCCAGGCGGCGCGAAGCCCTTTCTCCTTGTCCTGACGGTAAAGCGCACCGATCTCGGCGCCCGATGGATAGCGCGGACACATCGGCTCGCGGATACGCTGAACGCGCCCGCCCTCCTGATCGATCAGCACAGGCGCATTGCGCCCGCCAACCGTATCGCGCATCTGCGCAACCAGATCGCTGATCTGCGCACCGTCAAGGCAATTGCGCCCGAACAGAATAAAGCCCCAGGGCTGGTGCTCTCTAAAGAACGCCTGCTCATCCGGGGTCAGAACCGGGCCGGAACAGCCCAAAATCATAGCTTTTGCGTGGGTCATGGCCAGACAATAGTCCAGCTTTGCGAAAAGCCGAGGGCAAAGCGCCGATCATGCACAGGAATCCACGAAAAAAGCAGCAGAAAGGGCGCTAATCTGTGGGAATAGCGCCCTTAAACGAAGTCGCATTCAATCAAAGAGAACCGTAAAAGGCTCCCTGTGCGCCTTTAGCGTACCACCATGCAATTTCCGCCAGCGCCGCGATACCGTTCGCAGAGCGACACGGCTTCATCCTTGCTGCCAGCCGGGATACGGACACGGTAATAGGTGCCCTTCCCAGGAATATCGGCGGCCTTGATATCGACGCCCCGACCACCGATCACGCTGCCGAATTTAGCCGACAGGTTCTTATAGCTTTTCTGGGCATCGGCTTCGCTTGGCAGCGAAGAGATCTGAACCAGATAACCACCGGAGCCAGCAGCCGTGCTGGCTGACGCAGGAGGTGCGGAAACAGGCGTAGCAGCTGGCATTGGCTTGGCTGCCGCCGCTGTCTGCACCGGGGAAGACGCCGGTCTGTTGCGCGGAACCGGCATATTGGGAGCCGGAACGCCAGCACTATTCTGGGTGGCGTCAGGTGCAGCCGTCGCCGTATCCGCGGAGGCCATGGCCTGTTCCACGCTCTGCGGAGCAGCAGATCCTGGTTGGGCCGCAGCTGGCTGAGGAGCACCACCTTGGGCGGTCGATGGCTGGGAAGCCGCAGGCTGCTGGGCAGGGGTTTCCTGCGCCACCAGCGAGCCGTCCGGCCGCACAATCATGGTTTTCACCTTACGGGGCGAAAGGCTCTGCTGGTCGCCCTGCTTGGCGGCATCGCCCGGCTGGCCATTCTGCCCCGTCTGCGCGGCATCGCCGTTCATACCGGCCCCGTTTATACCGGCATTGTCAGCCTCTGATTCCTGTTCCAACGGCAAATTGTCAGGCTCCAGCGTGCGCTGGGCGACATCCACCGGCTCTTCCTGCGAAGAGATCAGGCTCTTTTGCTGAGGCTGGTCAGGAGCCGAACCAGACACCCTGTCATAGACCGCCTTATTCTGGTTCGGAACGGACTTGCCACCGGGATCGGCAGGCACGACCTTGACCGGCCCCTTGTCAGCCATCACCACTTTCGGTTCGCTGGAGCTGAACGTTTCGCCCCCACTGGTCTTCATCCAGGCATAGACGCCGCCACCGCCAACCAGCACGACCACCGCTGCCGCAGCCATCGCCACCCAGCGGCGCGAACCGCGCGGCTCTTCGTAATCGTCATAATCCTCGGCCTCCAGTGGAGTCGGCACAGGACCACCGGGTCTGGCACCAAAACTATGGGGACCATCGAGGCTCTTGCGAAAATCTTCCTCCAGTGCCTTTTCGAACACGTCGAAATCATCACTGGGCATATTCTTGACCTGCTCGGCCAAGGGCGGCATGGGCGCCACCGGCGCAGCAACAGCCGCCGTGGCCGCGACCTGCGCGGGCTTTGATGGCGCAGATGCCGAACGCGGCTCTACCGTCTGATCCAGCAATGTCGCCAGTTCGGAATCGATATCGAAATCGTAATCCTGCCGATAGGTGGCAGGCGCAGCATCCTCCACAGGCGGCAAATCGGGAACGTCCAGATGGGCGACCGCTTCCAGGTGTTCGTCTTGATCCGAAATTTCGGCGGCATCAAACGGCAGCGGAACGGGTTCACTCACATGCTGCGGCCCCGGTTCAGCAATGAGCGCTGGCGCCTGAACAGGTGCGACCTCTGGCGGACGGGACGGCTGATGCATAGCAGGACCAGCCACAGCGGCTGCGACGGGCTGCGGCTGCCTCTGCTCTGTCACCGGTGGCGCGGACTCAGCCTCCAGCTCGGATAGATCGAGTTCGATCTCTTCCAAATCGAAATCAAAATCGCCACCGAAAGGATCGGCCTCCTGCTGGGCTAACGATGTTTCGTCCTTAACCTCGGGCTGATGGTCATGGCCTGTAGCCGCTGCCTGCGGTTCGAATTGAGGCTCTTGCACCGAATAGGCAGAAGCCGCGACGGGCCGCGCGTCCACCTCTTCATTGCGCGCCAAGGCCTCGAAAAAGCTCGGAACCTCGAGCGATGGCGGGGCAAGCGGCGCACCTGCGAAAACCGAATGGGCAACAGGCTGGAAAAGCGGCGGTTCACGGCGCTGGGCGAAAACATCCTGCGTGGGCGCTGCCTGTACTGGTGATCGCGACGCTTCGGGGCTGAACCCAAAATCGAAATCCTGCTCCATCTCCGGAACATCACGCTCCGGGTGGATAACAGGGGCAGCCGCTTCAACCGGCGCAGGTTCCATCACCGGCTCGTGCCGCTGCCGGGTCTGCTCTTCATGGCGTGTGGCACTTGAACGCGAGGTAGCAGCACTGACCGGATTGAAATTGGCAAGCGGCAGACGATGACGCCCATAGCCTTCGGTTGGATCGGCTCCGCCGGAACGGGCTGATGGCGGTTCTACCGCCACGTCACCAACCGACCACTCAAGTTCATCTGCAAGAGATATGTCCGACGCAGAAGACCCGGTTGGCGACAGAGCCTCAGCACCACCGAATGATACCGGCTCGTGCGCCGATACCGCTTCATGGGAATATCCGGCCGACGGCTGGGATACGCCGACGTAGGCAGGCGCATCAACGTAACCGTCAAGATCCTGAAGCAGCTCGTCCTGCAAATTGACCTGATCATGCGCTGGCGAATGCCGGTGCGGCTCGGGTGCCACAGGCGGAGTCATATTCGGAGTCATGGGAGGGTCACGACGCGCCACCGGCGCATCGTAGCCGACGAGACGGGCCAGCTCTGCCAACGGATCGTCATCCGCAAACGCACTGCCTGCTGGATCCCTGCTATATGCAGCCTGTTTTTGCACCATAACCCTACACTTCCACTCGCTACGCGACCATCGGCTTGCCAGCGCAATGTGGGGAATTGGTGACGATACTATCGCATCTCTTGCGGAGCATCCGTGCCGGTAATGGCCAATCCGGACTGCAACACAGAAGCGACAGCATGCACCAGCCCAAGTCTGGCAAGACTTGATTGTCGGTTTTTATCGTTAACAAATCGTAATTCCGGCTGATCCTTGCCCTTATTCCAGTGAGCATGGAACGAACTAGCCAGATCGTAAAGATAAAATGCGATGCGATGCGGTTCCATTGACTGGGCCGAAGCTTCAATGATTCGCGGGTATTCCGCAAGCTTAGCAATCAATTGTACTTCGCTCGGCTCGGTAATACCAGCCACGGCAGCTTCCAGAATGTCAGGCGAAAGATCGATATCGCCGAAAGCCTCGCGCGCCTGACGGAAGATCGACATGCAACGGGCATGAGCATATTGCACGTAGAAGACCGGATTGTCCTTGGACTGTTCCGTCACCTTGGCAAAGTCGAAGTCGAGTGTCTCGCTGCTTTTGCGGTAAAGCATCATGAAACGCACCGAATCACGTCCCACTTCCTCGACCACGTCGCGCAACGTCACGAAATCGCCCGACCGCTTCGACATCTTGACCGGCTCGCCATCGCGATAAAGCTTAACGAGCTGGCAGAGCAGCACCGTCAACTTGGCTTTGCCCTCGGACACAGCCTTGGCCACTGCCTCCAGCCGCTTGACATAACCACCATGGTCAGCACCCAGAACATAGATCATCCGGTCGAAACCGCGATCATACTTATCCTTGAAATAGGCGACGTCGGCAGCAAAATAGGTATAGCTGCCATCCGACTTGATCAGTGGACGGTCGATATCGTCGCCGACTTCGGTGGAGCGAAACAGCGTCTGCTCGCGATCTTCCCAATCTTCAGGCAATTGTCCCTTCGGCGGCGGCAGCGTACCGCGATAGACATGGCCCTTGAAGGTCAGATCGTTGATCGCGGTGCGGATCGCGGCAGCCCCATTGGCATGCAATTGCCGCTCGGAATAAAACAAGTCGTGATGCACATTAAGGGCTGCGAGGTCCTCACGGATCATCACCATCATCGCATCGATGGCGCGATCCTTGACGACATCCATCCACTGCTCTTCCGGCATGTTGTGCAGACGCACGCCGTATTCCTGAGCCAGCGCCTCGCCGACCGGTATCAGATAATCGCCAGGATATAGGCCAGCCGGGATATCGCCGACAGCCTCGCCCAGCGCCTCGCGGTAGCGCAGGAAAACGGAGCGGGCCAGCACGTCGATCTGCGAGCCCGCATCGTTGATGTAATATTCCTTGGTAACGCCATAACCGGCAAAGGCCAGAAGATTGGCCAGCGCATCGCCGACCACGGCACCCCGGCAATGGCCGACATGCATCGGCCCTGTCGGATTGGCCGAGACATATTCGACATTGACCTTGCGGCCAGCCCCGGTTTGCGAGCGGCCGAAATCCGTGCCTGCAGCAATCACATTGGCCAACAGCCGCTGCCAATAGGCAACGGACAGGCGGATATTCAGGAAGCCGGGACCGGCCACGGAAACCTCGGCAATATCCGCATCTTCCTTAAGCTTTTCACCGATCAGATCGGCCAGAACCCTGGGGCTGACGCCGAGCGGCTTGGCCAGAACCATCGCTGCATTGGTTGCGGCATCGCCGTGGCTTGCATCGCGCGGCGGCTCGACGACGATCCGCTCGAACGATAGCTCACTTCGCTTTTCCTTTACAAGATCAAGGGTTTCCAGCGCAGCTTTGATTCGATTTTCGAAATCGGCGAACAGGTTCATGAGGATCAATCCAGACAGATGCAGGTCGAGGCCAGCCCAACAGGCGGCGTTTCGCCCGCTGCCTAGCGCAAATCGGGTGTATGGTCAAACAGCTGCCGGTGGACACGCACCGCATAAGTGTCGGTCATCCCGGCCAGAAAATCACCGACATGGCGGGCTTTGGCGGGCGTTTCCAGCCCTGCCGTATGCTCCACCCAATAGTCGCTGCGCATCAGGGTCGGATCGGCCATATAGGCCTTGAAGAGATCCGTGACGATCTGGGCGGCACCAGCGCGAATGCGCATGATATCAGGATGGCGGTAGATTTTCGAAAACAGCAGCTTCTTGATCTGCCGGTCGGTCTCGGCCATTCCTTCCGAAAAGGTAATCACGGTTTCACCCGCCTGGCGAATATCGTCAGCCGACATCGGGCGAATACGCGATAGCCGCTCCTGGGCCACCGCAATCACATCCTCGACCATCCGAGTGATCTGGCGGCGCATGATCTCATGGGTAAACCGGTCGGCCTCCAGATTGGGATAGCGGTCGCGCACATCGCGCATCAAACCAGCCAGAAACGGCACATCCTCCAGCATATCAAACGTCAGATAGCCAGAGCGCAGACCATCGTCGATGTCATGGGTGTTATAGGCAATGTCATCGGCAACGGCGGCGGCCTGTGCTTCCAGGCTGGCATAGCTGGCAATATCGAGATCCTGCATCTGGCAATACTCGATGATTGGTAAAGGCACCGGTCCGCGAGTCCCCTCACCGTCCGCATTCATCAGCGGCCCATTGTGCTTGACCAGACCCTCCAGTGTTTCCCAGGTCAGGTTAAGGCCGTCGAATTCGGCGTAGCGGCGCTCCAGTTTGGTAACGATCCGCAGCGATTGAGCATTGTGATCAAAGCCACCATAGGGTTCCAGCAATTCGTGCAGCGCATCCTCGCCAGTATGACCAAACGGTGTGTGGCCGAAATCATGCACCAGTGCCACGCCTTCGGCCAGATCCTCATCGATGCGAAAGGCGCGGGCCAGCGCCCGGGCAATTTGCGCCACCTCGATCGTGTGGGTCAACCGGGTGCGGTAATGGTCGCTGTCGGGGCCGATAAACACCTGGGTTTTGTGCTTGAGGCGGCGAAAAGCGGTAGTATGAACGATGCGGTCGCGGTCGCGCTGGAAATCGGACCGGGTCAGGCTGCCGCCTTCCGGATAGAGGCGCCCACGCGAATTCCAGGGATCGGCAGCAAAAATAGCCCGTTCTCCAACACCGAATCCCAATGCATTTCTATCGATTGTCATGCCTGCTCTTCATCCTGCCCATTGACGCTCTCGCCTATGGTTCATACCTATAGGAAAATCCCGTGCAAGGCACCGGTTTCCTCTTTATAATGACCTAACTTCCTGCCAATTTTTGCTGCTTTGCAGAGAAGTTGACAGGTAAAAATAGACAAACCCCAGGTTTCTACGGGCCTTGAACCCGTCAGGAGGCAAAAATGACCACGCAGACAGTTACAGTTTCGGAAAACGCTGCCAAGCGCATCGCCAAAATCGTCTCCAGCGAACAGGACAAACACGCTCTGCGCGTCTCTGTCGAAGGCGGCGGCTGTTCTGGCTTTTCCTATAAATTCGACCTGGACCAAGGCCCGCAGGATGGCGATCTGGTGATCGAACGGGACGGCGCGACGCTGCTGATCGATCCGGTATCACTGGTCTATATGGCCGGGTCGGAAATCGATTTTGTCGACAACCTGATGGGTCAATCCTTCCAGATCACCAATCCCAATGCGGTGGCCAGCTGTGGCTGCGGTACCAGCTTTGCCATGTGAGGCTTTTGTGGGTTCCGCATAATTCTCCGTGGCAAACGATGGGCTTTCAGATAAAACTCAGGTCTGAACCTCGAGTTTGTCAGGTTGATATTGAACCAGAAAAACACTCGGTTATCTTGTTTTCGTTTGTCTTTTCGGGAAAACCGCATTCCACTTTTCCCTGACAAACTCTAGGAAATCCCACCGATGAAAATTGCCACCTGGAACATCAATGGCGTGAAAGCACGCCTTGCCAATCTCTGCCAATGGCTGGAAAGCTCGTCGCCAGACATTGTCTGCCTCCAGGAAATCAAATCCGTCGATGAAGGCTTTCCACGCGCCGAGATCGAGGCTTTGGGCTATCATGTGGAAACCCATGGCCAGAAGGGTTTCAACGGCGTCGCGCTTCTCTCAAAAATCAGGCCGGACGAGGTCAATCGTGGCCTGCCTGGCGACGAGGCCGATGAACAGGCGCGCTTTATCGAGGGCGTATTTTCGGTGGCCGATGGCGTATTGCGGGTCTGCTCGCTTTACCTCCCCAACGGCAATCCCTCCGACGATCCGGTGAAATACCCCTACAAGCTGGCCTGGATGGCGCGGTTGCAACGTTTTGCGGCGGATCGGCTTGCCCTGGAAGAACCGCTTATTCTGGCAGGCGACTATAACGTCATCCCGCATCCGCATGATTGCTTCGACCCGGCGGTCTGGGCCAATGACGCGCTTTTCCTGCCCCAAACCCGCGCCGCATTCCAGTCCCTCGAAAATCTGGGACTGACCGATGCTGTCCGTGCCACGACGGATGCAACAAAACTCTACTCATTCTGGGATTATCAGGCTGGCGCCTGGCAGAAGAACAACGGCATTCGCATCGATCACCTTCTGCTCTCGGCAGAAGCCACCGACCGACTGGTCTCGACCGAGATCGAAAAGCATGTGCGCAGCTGGGAAAAGCCATCCGACCATGTGCCTGTCATCGGGCATTTCAATTTCGTCGCAGCATAAAAAGGATGTAGCGGGTCAGCCCGTTCAGGGCTGTTCCTGCACCTGCGGTACGAGCGCCACGGCAACGCGGCGATCTTTTTCATCGGCAAGCGAGAAGGCGCGCTCCTGTAGATCCTCGATCCATGGGCAATCCTTCGGCGCGCATTTATCGAGCGCCGCCGTGAGAAAGGCGAGGCCACGGGCCGCCTGTCCTTCTTCGAAAATCACATCGCCAAATAGCGCCATGGCGCCAGCATGGCCATTCTTGCGGGCAAGGTTAAGCCATTTCTTGGCCTGCTGGACGTTGCGTTTGCCGCCCTCGCCCGCCAGCAGCATCTTTGCCAGTTCGAACTGGGCTTCCGGGAAACCAAAGGCGGACGCCGCCTGGAAATAAAGCTGACGGGCCTGGACCAGATCGGACTTAACCGGGCTGCCAGCAATGCCCTGCTGATAATAACTGGCAAGCGAGATCAGCGCATTAACGAAATAGACCGTGTCTTCCGAGCCCGGCTCTACACCCTGATTGGCAATTTCAGAATAAATCTTGAAGGCTTCATAATCGTTTTTGACGACGCCATCGCCATCGGCATACATATTGGCCAACGCCCAGCGCGATCCGGTGTGACCTTTTTCAGCCGCATAACGATAGGCTTCAACAGCATCCTGCGTCTTGCCGCTCTTTTGAGCGTTGAAGCCGAACTTGAACAGATCGAAGGGACCGGACTCCTTGGAGACACCGGCCTTGAAGTCGAATGCATGGGCACAGCCCGTATAAAACAGATTGCCGAGCGCCAATGACAGCAGCAGAAAGGCTGAAGACTGTCCGATTGTCCGCCCCTGATTACCGTAAACCTTAAACATTTCCACGACCAAAGGCCCTTCTACGCACAAGCGAAGGATTTACGACAGCGCCAGAGCCAACAACGTCCGCAGCCGGGTACAGATCCAAATCCCATAAAGAACGCAACCAGATTGAAATCCGGTAAATTATTCTTCGCGTCCTCTCTATTTTCCCCAACATAAAATGCCTTTCGGGCGAGAAAGCGGCCTGAGACCTGAAACTGCGGCCGGTATACTGCTCTACGCCTTTTGCTCTGTCGAATAAGTCGGAGCCTCCTGAAAAACCGAGGTTTTTCATCCGAACCCATATTCTTTCGATCAAGCAAGCGCAGGGATTGCACACCCGGAACTTCGCAACGATCTTGTGCTGCGCTCTCTTTGTGGCGGGAAATAGACATTTTAGCACTGAGAGGATTACGACCGAGAGGATATAAAATATGTTGCAAAAAAAGCACAGAACGGACAGCCCGAGCATAGCAAAATAAGCCACAGGCCGGGCAACGCATCCACCTGTCGAGCCCCTCTCCACAGGGCCGTGCACCATATTTAGCGGACACATGTTCACTATCGCTCCGCAACTCTCAAGGGCGACGTCAGGCATAACGAGGGGACGAGCGTAAGACACGCTGAAAAGCCTGAGTCGGCTTCGTCGTGGCTCCATTAAGGAAATGGCGCGGTCGCTCATTCGAGAGCAACCGCGCCATTTCATAGAGTCATGAACAGATATCAGAACTTGATCTGGTAGGAGCTACCGAAGGCATAGGCCCAGTCGCCATTAGCGGTTGCATCATAGGATGCACCCTTGGCATAACTTTGGCTCCCGGCAGTGAGATAGCTGACCCCCGCCCCAACACGCAGATCGCCTGGCCCAAGCTTGATCTCGGTTCCTACACCCAACGTCCAGGTGTCGGTCATGATATCGGCGCCATTACCTACACCCTTGTCCCAGGTGATATTGACGGTACCTGAAACGCGATCGTTAAACTTGTGGCCAATGCCCGCCTGGATGGTCCAGCCATCCTTCCAGAAAAAATCGTCCCGCTGGGCGCCAAGGCCGGTAATATTGTAGTTGAGCGTTTGCAAAACGCTCCAGTCCGTCCACTTGACAGAGCCGTAGGCAAGCCAACCCGGCGCGATACCGCTTTGCAGACTCAACTTGAGTGATTGCGGCAAGGTGCCATAACCATCGGCAGAAACGGCACCAGTGCCCAGCAGCGCCGACAGGGCACGCGGCGTGAAGTCACCATCGGCCTCTTCCTTGATCTGCGAACGATACATCAACTGGGCACGCATCGCATATTCGGGAATGTCATAGCCCACACCCAAGCGATATCCGACAGACGAATTATCCTTCAGGTGCAGCGCTCCATAATAGGAATCGGCCGTGTAATCGAAATCCTGGAAGAAACCGCCACCCAACACATAGAGCTTGCCAGGACCAACGTCGAAACGCACGGCGCACGTGCCGCCATATTCATTGGTGATAAAATGCTTCTTGGTGTAATAGTTGAAATTGCCTGAAGCCGCCCCGGCCAACTGGTCGGCACGACGTGTATCCGTTCCATAGGTGGAGGAAGCGCCGAAGGGCTGGGTATAGGTAAGGGCGCAGCCCAACGTATCGGAAATCTGGACCTTGGCGGCAACACTGGGGATCCAGTAACTGTCACTAAAACTACCGTCAGACGATTTCGATCCACCCACCGTGTCGTATTTACGCTCCGGCGAGACGAAGACAGCGCCAGCGCGAGCTTTGACTTTCCCCTCCTCGTAAAGAATGTCGGTATCGGCCTCACCTCTGGAAAAGCCGCCCGCCAGTGCCGCCGTGCTGGAAAGCGTCGCTACGACCAAAGCCAGAACGCCCCGCGTAATTTGTTTTTTTGACATGTCCCCTCCACACATAGGAATTTTGTTGAATGAAGCCTAACCTATTAAAACTAAATGACAACTTCACGAAACACTACTGCAGCGCACCATATGAAGGGATCGTTTTACGTAAGGTCTTATTAACGCCGCAAAATTGACAAATTGAAAGGAATGTTTTGCGTTAAACTGGGATTATCCCCGAGTTTACGGAATAATATTTTACATTTCTTCACAACCGTTGCGAAACAGCAACGCTGCCTCTATTCATCATTCCTAAGATTTCAACGGTATTTTTTTGCAGCGCAAAAACAGCATTCCGCTGGACGATAAGTCACTGGCGTAAGCTGTTTCACGATCAAAAAACCGAGGGCGTTTCCACCTTCGTGTACAATCACAATGGAAATGATATCGGATGGCTACAGCATCCTTCGTGGGTTTTAGATCACACAGGAACACGGAAAACCCGTCTGGTTTTAATTGAACCAGACGGGTTTTCATTTTTCATATTATCGTTTGCTTTGCTAGGAAAAGCGGCTCCACTCTTCCTAAGGCAGACTCCAGGAAGGTCAACCAGCCTCGTTGATCCGCTGCAGGGCCACAGCCAGCACGCCGCGCTGCTCTTCCAGTTCAGCAAGCCGCTGGCGCTCAGCGGCCACGACTTCCGGATCGGCATTGGCAACGAACTTCTCATTGCCAAGCTTCTTGCGACCCTTCTCGATATCCTGATCGACCTTGCCGATCGATTTTTCCAGTCGGGCTCGCTCAGCACCAAGATCGATCAGGCTGCCGAGCGGCAGGCAGGCTGTCGCCTCGCCAACGATGACCTGGGCCGAACCCTTTGGCGCTTCCGGCGCATGGCTGATGTCACCCACCCGCGCCAGCCGCTTGATGGCAGCTTCATGATGCTCCAGCCTGGAACGGGTCACACCATTGGCACCAACGACGGTGAGCGGTGCGACAGCGGAAGGCGGCACATTCATTTCCGCCCGGGCCGAGCGAATGCCGCTGACTAGGTCCACCAGCCAGTTGATATCGGCAGCCGCCTGCTCATCGCTGAAGGTAAGAACCGGCCAGTCGGCATGGCACAGCAGCGTTTCGCGCTCGACACCCTCACCTGCGGTATGCGCCCACAGTTCTTCCGTCATGAATGGCATGAAGGGGTGCAGCAGCTTGTAGGTCTCTTCCAGCACATAGGCCGCACAGGCCTGGGCTTCAGTTTTGGCAACCTCGTCTTCACCGGCAAAGACAGGCTTCAGCAATTCCAGATACCAGTCACAGAACTGGTTCCAGACGAAGCGATAAAGCGCGCTGGCCGCATCATTGAACCGGAAATGCGCGATGGCCTCTGTGACTTCGCGTTCAGCCCGCGTCAGTTCCGTCAAAATCCAGCGGTTGATGGCCAGAGTCGCTGCTTCCGGCAGGAAGGACGGATCGGACTTCACGCCGTTCATCTCGGCAAAACGGGTGGCGTTCCACAGTTTGGTGCCAAAATTGCGATAGCCCGCAACCCGTGCCGTATCCAGTTTCACGTCGCGGCCCTGGGCGGCCATGATGGTCAGCGTGAAGCGCAGCGCATCAGCGCCATATTCATCGATCAGTTCCAGCGGGTTGATGACATTGCCCTTGGATTTCGACATTTTCTGACCGTTCTTGTCGCGCACCAGCGCATGGACATAAACGGTTTCAAATGGCTCAACCGGATTGCCCGCTTCATCCTTCATGAAATGCAGGCTCATCATCATCATTCTGGCAACCCAGAAGAAGATGATATCAAAACCGGTCACGAGCACATTGGTCGGATAATAGCGCGCCACTTCCGGTGTTTTTTCCGGCCAGCCGAGCGTAGAGAAGGGCCAGAGCGCCGAGGAAAACCAGGTGTCGAGCACGTCTTCGTCACGGGTGAGGATCTCGCCCGGCTTGAAGTTCTCGATCTTGTCTTCCACGAAAGCCTTCATCGGCCCTTCATGCGACAGATAATGTTGAATGGCGGCGTGAAGCGCCGTTTCCTCGTCCTTTTCGACGAAGACCTGACCATCCGGACCATACCAGGCCGGGATCTGATGGCCCCACCAGAGTTGGCGCGACACGCACCAGGGCTGGATATTCTCCATCCATTCGTAATAGGTCTTGTCCCAGTTTTTCGGCACGAATTTGGTGCGGCCTTCGCGCACGCTATCGATGGCGGGCTTGGCCAGTGTCTTGGCATCCACATACCATTGCTCGGTCAGGCGCGGCTCGATCGGTACGCCGCCACGGTCGCCATGCGGCACCATGTGCTTATGCGGCACAATCTTGTCGAGCAGGCCTTCAGCCTCCAGGATCTCGACGATCTTCTTGCGCACGAAGAACCGGTCCTGGCCTTCCAGCTCGGCCCAGACCATCTGCTGTTCGCGGCTTGGGGTCAGCCCCTCCAGGAAATCGTCATTTTCTACAATGGTCACGGTCGCATCGATATTGAGGATATTGATCATCCTCAAGCCCGCGCGTTTGCCGACATCAAAATCGTTGAAGTCATGGGCGGGCGTCATTTTTACAGCGCCTGTACCTGCCGTCGGATCGGGGTATTCGTCGCCGACAATAGGAATTCTACGGCCAACGATCGGCAGGATCACATGCTTGCCAATGATCGACTGATAGCGCGCATCATCGGGATGAACGGCAATACCGGTATCGCCCAGCATGGTTTCCGGGCGGGTGGTGGCGACCACCAGGTAGTCGCGGGTCTCCCATCCCGTCGCCTTGCCGTCTTCATCGAAAGCAACAGGATGCTGGTAGGTCACGCCTTCTTCCAGCGGGTAGCGCAGGTGCCAGAGATTGCCGTTGACCTCATGCTGTTCGACTTCCAGATCGGAAATCGCCGTCAACAGCTTGGGGTCCCAATTGACGAGACGCTTGTCCTTGTAGATCAGGCCCTGCTTGTAGAGGGTGACAAACACTTCCAGAACCGCTTCGGACAGGCCCTCGTCCATGGTGAAGCGCTCGCGCGACCAGTCGCAGGATGCGCCAAGCCGCTTCAACTGGTTGAAGATCAACCCGCCCGATTCGTCCTTCCACTCCCAGACCTTGTCGATAAAGGCATCACGGCCCATCTCGCGGCGGCCCGGCAGTTGCTTTTCCATCAACTGCCGCTCGACCACCATCTGCGTAGCAATACCGGCATGGTCCATGCCTGGCTGCCACAGCACATCCTTGCCGCGCATGCGCTCGAAGCGGATCATGATGTCCTGCAAGGTATTGTTGAGCGCGTGGCCCATATGCAGCGACCCGGTCACGTTCGGCGGCGGGATGACGATGGTAAAGCTTTCCGCACCCGGCTTGGCATTCACACCGGCGCGGAATGCCTCCGCCTCATCCCAGGCCTTGGCGATTTTCGGTTCTACGCTTGCGGAATCATAGGTCTTATCGAGCATGTTCTGACCAGACATTAAGGCCCTACCGGTTCACGGGAACGCGGGCGGACGTTGGATTTCATTGTTTTCGTCAACCACGTGGTAAAGCGGACAGGTCGCGCAGTGTCAAGAAAGGAAAGCAAAAAGCCGCCCATTCACAAGGCGGCTTCTGATTGTTCCAGTTCGATGTTTTGATACGCACGCCTGCCGGGAGCAGCCTGCGGCACCGCTCTCTTAGCGGCGCGGACCACGCGCAATACGTTCGATTTCTTCGCGCACCAGACGCTCAACCAGCGTCGGCAGATTGTCGTCAAGCCAGTCCTGCAACATCGGCCGCAACATATCCTGGGCAATTTCATCCAGCGACCTGCGCTGCTGACCATCGACGACAGCTGCCAGTTCCTCAAAGGACTTGGCCACCTGCGCACCGGCCTGCATGGACAAAAGCGCACCTTGTCGAGTATCGCCTTGCGTATTCGCCTCTTCGGCCTGCTCCTGAGGGGCGACCGCAGCCTGGGCCACAGGTTCCGACTGCAACAGCGCTTCGATATGGCGCTGGCTGGCGCTCATGGCTTCCGGTTCGGCGATTCGCGCTTGTGCCAGGGGCCGGACCTGCCCCATAGACCCCGCTTGCTCCGTAGCAATCTCGCGAAAACCACCAATGGTGTCAGATATGTAGGAGGACGCCCCACGACCATCGCGAGACGGTGACTCTTGCTTGGAAAAAGCGGAGGGAAATTCAGAAGGAAACTCGGAAACGCCAGGCTCTTCGCGCCGCTCAGACGTGGCGCGCACCCGCGCCGCAAGATCGGCAAGCGAAACCGGCTTTGCGGCATGTCTTGCGCCATCTGCTATCTGCTGTCCGCCAGCACCCTGATCGCCTGCCCCCTCAGAGAAACGGTTTGTAGCAGATGCCGCTAGCTGAACCGGACCTGGCTGGTTGGCCGCAACCGGCAAATCCATGGGCACAGCCTCAACGGAAAACGCATTGCCTGCAATATCCAGCTCGTCCACTTCACTGTCATAACCATAGGCATCATCGAAAGACCGGGCGGGTGCCGGCTCATTGCTTTCGATAATCCGGCGAATGGAGGCCAGGATCTCTTCCATGGACGGTTCACGCGATACATTCGGCTGGGCCATTACATTCCCCATTTGGCTTCAAACCCCATCGGCTTTTGCCATGTGATTCGCTTGACCTTAGGATACCCCTTTGCTCGAGGAAATCGCCTTCAAAAGCTTATAGCCCAAAATACACAGTTTTATGAGTTCAATCGAGGATTGTTTCGCCAGCCGGGCCGAATTATCCGGGATGAAGGCCATCATACCAAGGCGCGAAGATGCTCATGCATCCTCGCATTGAAGGCATTGCACCATATCTCAAATACATTGGACGTTTGAGATATGGCGCAAAGGCAATATCAACTGCCGTTTTCAATGACCGCGTGGGTTACTTGACCCCTTGGGTTTACTTGCCGTTGGCGGCCCGCAATCCGAACCACTTGTCCTTGACGGCATCGTAATGCTCTTCTGCCTTATATTCCGCCACCTGCAATCCCTGGCTCCTGACCGTCAACGTGCCGGTTGCCGCCAGCAATGAGTAGCTGGCCACCACTTCATTGCGCTGAGCATTTACGAGGCTTTCCTGAGCGTCGAGTGCGGTCTGCTGCGAGTTCAAAACGTCAAGGGTGATTTTCTGGCCGACATTGCGTTCCTCGATAACGCCTTGCAAGGCGAGCTTAGCCGCAGCAACCTGCTTGCGGCCCGACGTGATGGCCGCCGTTGCGGCTTGCATCTGGGCAAAAGCGGTCATGATCTGCTTTCGCACACTCAATCGGGCATAATCGACTTTCAGTTCCTGCGCACCAACGGTTTCCTTGGCTTTGCGGATCTGGCCATATTCCGAGCCGCCCTGATAGAGCGGAATTTTCACCTGCGCCGTAATCGAGGCCGCGGAATAATCACGGTCGGTCGACTCGCTCGGATTATCCGTATTGTGCCGATCAAGACTGCCCTGAAGGCTGACGCCCGGAAGCAGGCTGCCTTCAGCCGATTTCACCTGATATTGCGCCGAGGTTACCGCATGCAGCGCAGCAAGCACGCTGGGATGTTCTCTGATTCCCAAAGCAACGGCCTTGTCGAGATTGGTCGGCATTGCCTTGGTGGCGCGCACGGGCTGGCGCACGTCCTTCGGCATCTCGCCGACCACCTGCATATAGGATGCCTCGCTCTGTCTCAACTGGGCGATCGCGGAGGCCAGCAGACTATCGGCACCCGCCAGCTGCGCCTCTGCCTGGCTGACATCAGTTTTGGTGCCTTCGCCTACCTCCAGCCGCGCATTGGCAGCCTTGAGCTGTTCCTTGAGGAAGTTCAGGTTCTGGCGGCGGATACCGACGATCTGCTGGTCCCGCGCCACATCGGCATAGGCCTGGGCTGCGCCGAGCAGGATCTGGATTTCATCCGCCTTCATGCTTTCCCGATTTGAAAGCACGCCCGCTTCTGAGGAGCGCACATTGTTCAGCGTCTGGAATCCATCAAAAATCTGCTGGGTCAATGTCAGCTGCACGTCGGATTTATAATAATCCGCCGAATATTTATCCGCTGGGATATTACCGACGGCGGTGCCGTTGAAATTGGCAAAGGAAGACTGAGTGCCGGAGACGGAAAAGCCCAGTTGCGGCCTGTAGCCGGCCTTGGCAATCGTCACGCTCTCATCCGTTGCCCTCAGAGCGGCACGCACCGAGTTCAGATCAGGATTGTTCTTATAAGCCTTCTCCATGGCGCCGAAAATGGTTTCGGCATGCAGCACGGCAGGTTGAAAAAACAGCGGAAGAAATGCTGCGGCATAGGCCACTTTACGAAGGCTCGACAAGGATACATCTCCCAACTTTAATTAAGCCAAGGCCCTATCCATCATGGAAGGGCCGGCCCCGAAGGACCGCCTGAATGTTTTACTAGCATTCTCATGTGAAGCCGATTCTCTCCAACTTGTCACCAACATTGGAAATGACTCTCACCCATCCCCTGCATTGCTGACAAGATGACGATAGACTCACCATCAAACGACGACAGCCCTTATTCTAAGGGCCTAGATTGCGTGAAGCTGACCACAAATCATCCTAGGAGAATTCATAGGCTGAGCCCGCAGAATTACAGGAGTTTGACAAGAGCCTGACAGCTTGCATTTCATGCCGCCCAAAAAAATCAATGATGTTAAGAATTGAACGAAAATAACTTTAAAACAAGAAACAGCCACACGGTCATCCACAACCAAAATGGATAGAAACAAAAAATGCAACCGCCATGCGGAAATAGATGATGGAACAGTCCGGGGCAAGACCAGAAGCCATGCCAAAAATACCAGGACTTGACGATGTGAAACACCGTCTTGCCTTGAGAGCATTTTGAATATCCCAAATGCACCAAGGACTTCAGATATTCAAAACTCAATACGAACGATCATTCACAATGACCGTTCGTAAACCTCATGTCGCGATGATCAGAAGACGAATTCGCGCGCTTTTTCAAAGCCCGGAAGCGGCTTGATCGACGCATTGAAAAGTGAGCTTGTCGAAACAGAACCACCGGCCTTGACGAAGACATGGGCACGGACGGCACGGCCGCTACCGACTACTCCAATCAAACGACCACCGTCACGCAATTGATCGAACAGTGCCGGAGGCACTTCTTCGACCGACCCACTCAGGAAAATCAGATCGTAAGGAGCTTCTTTGGCATAGCCAGCCTCCAGCGGACATTGAACGACCGTGACATTCGCGGCACCCAGCTTTTCAAGATTGGACTTTGCAGCACTGGCCAGCTGCTCATCGCTTTCAACGGCAAAAACCGCACCGGCCAGCCGTCCAAGCAAAGCCGACACATAACCGGTGCCCGCTCCGATTTCCAGGACCAGCTCACTGCGGCCAATTTCCGCTAGTTGCAAAAGCTTGGCAAGCGGCGACGGATCCATCAGATAGCGACCGGGTGCGACCTGAATATCTTCATCGATATAAGCCAGGGCTTTCAGATTGTCCGGCACAAAGGCTTCCCGCGGTACGGACAGAAAAGCCGAAAGCACGGAATGAGAGGTTACATCCGTCGTTCGAATTTGGCCGTCCACCATTTTCGCCCGCGCTGCTTCAAAATCGATCATATCGTTGCCCATTTTACACCGGTTGCGTCTGCCGCGGGACACCGCTGGCAAACAATCCAAAGCCGCCGCCCCGACATGTTCCGAAGCGGCTCCATATCACCGCTCGTCGCGTCTCCGATGACCGAAAACAACGCCGTAGAACCTGAGAGCTGCCACTGCCAAGGGCGCCATCCCCAAAGGGATCACACCATTTGCTATAGCGTGTTTAATCGGCGGCAACGCAGCTTTCAAGCCATGTCGGGCAAGAGCCTCTAAAATCTCTGCCTGCAATGAATCAAGCCCCGCAAAGCCCTTACAGCGCCGTGCGTTTCATAAAACGCACAAAGGACACAGTAACACTTTAAATTTGCTGCATAATTTTCTCCTTAAAGCGATTCCGACTTAAGGAACTATGCAGTCGCTTTTTCAACCTGGATCTGAAACGTTCAAGGCCGGAAAGCGTTGCGTATGGAGACATGAAGTTCATCGCAATGAAATTGCATTAAGCACGAATCAACCCAATATTGGTCAAAAAACCCCTAGTAATTCAGTGTATTTTTTCTGCATTCTAGATTACGATTCAAATCGTGGGGACTGAATCAAAGCAATACCGGGATCAGGCAGCAGGTGCAACGTATTACGACGGCATGACAACATCAAATTTGATGTCGATTGCTGCGGATACATCCTGCGCGAAATTCACCATACCGTATTTGCTACGAATTGAGCATCCCACTCGCATATCAAATGAAATAAACGTTGCAAACGGCGCGACCATGATAAAACCGAGAGACATCGTTGGAAGTTCAATCAAGGAATTGGCCTTCTGCGCACACTACATGCATATAACTTTCTCCAATCACTATCGGCTGACGGCTTCTCTTGCCGCAATCTTTGGTGATGAGCCGAAAGAGAAATATGTCGGTGACATCATCCTGTCCGTCAACGATTGCGGCGAAGGCATGCTCATCCGTTTCCTGCGCCGCTGGCCGCTGCTGATCGGCGCTCCTGACGAGGCAACAGCAAACCCGGCCATCATGACGCTGCGCCACGGATCACAAGTGCTGACCTGGCAATTCGAACACCAGGATGCCGAGATTTAAGACAGAGAGTCATTAAAAATGGCGGTCCGTGTTTTGCACATGGATGTTATCGTTGATATTGATCCCAGTTGAACGCGACATGCGATAGTATAAATCGCACTATCGAAATAATTTTCGCAAAAATGGAAATAGGACCGGCGGCTCCTGCCCTATAGCTCCATAGCCTGACCTCGTCAGCGAAAACAGCTTATCCTCTCCTCGCTCCGAGCGCGTCATATAGAGCATGTTCAATGCTTGCAGGATCGCAGGCGTCATCCCTGTCGACCAAGGCAAATCATTCGCATTCACGTCCCGGCCGCCGGCATCGTAAAGCGTCTGCAAGATATAGTGGAGATCACCGTGCGTCATACGCCATTGTTACATGCCGACGCTGATTTGAACAGTCGCAGGTCCCAACCGACACGCGGATCGATGGCTTGTTACAGCACATGAACACCACCAATCCACAGGTCTTGCGAAATTCGATTGCGCATTGACGGTCGTTAATGTTCACGATCCAAACCGCCTGATGCAGATCGTAGTGATGCGATGATAGCCATACCGCCCACGCTGGAGAGCGAGTGCCGTGAGATCGGCGGTCAAGGCCGATTCATCGTGTAGGGGTCGTTGCGAGGAAGGACGCGCGGGGCTTAGACGTTTCCCCTGCCTGCCTCCGCGGCGGCCTCATCCAGCAGCGGAATCCACTCAATCAACGTCATTGCCTACGACAAACCGTTATCGGTTTTATGATCAAGAATCCTTCGCGCTTTACACTTCACGTCATCCTTGGGACGCGAATCATTCACCTTCTGCATCACAGCACAGACAATTAGCGTAAAATAAAAAAAATTGAATTTATATTTTCATTCAATTTTTAATTACAAATATTTTACAAAACTTAACAAACCAATCCTGATAAAACGCCTCACCTGGGCTGATAAGCCGCGTCTTTACACGAAAATATACTTGATCTGCAGAGAGCGAACTGGTGAAATCCGGCTCTCACCCTGCAAATGCGCCCAATCTCTCCTGGAATCGGCATCATCTCTTTGAACCCCGAAGAGGCGCTCGTACTACAAAACGAGCCTTTTTCAGCACTCCAGCGCGCAGCAGTCGGAATCGTAATCGACACCGGGCCTTTTGCGGGATTGACAAAAACCATTGAGAAGCCATCGATTAGTCACTTGGGAACTAAATCTGTCACACGCTCAAAACCGCTTGGCGGAGCAGCAAGCAAAAAACTGCCATACGCTGAAAATAACGGCGGCAAATCAGAGATTTACATATGGGAGAAGAAGGGAATGGAGGCCTCGCCCGGAAGGCCGGAACCTCCATTCATTCAAGATTTTACCGGTCATCGGGCCACACTTTCCCGGAAAATTTTTCCATGAAAAATCAATGCCGCTTGCCACACCCGGCCACACTAGTCACAGCCGTAAACCGATATCGCCGAATCCCACTTGACTTAAAAACGCTCAATGCGTGTGGCGGCATTTAGGGACCGTTAGAATTATGCGACAAAACATTCGGCGGCACTATTTTTCGTGTACTTTTATTCTTGCCCATGCATGATTTTACGTGTACGGAAATACCATAAAGATAATCTGGGATGAGCCGAAGCGATTGGCCAATCTACACAAGCACGGCTTTGATTTTGCAAACGTGGTCGATTTCAGATGGGAAACAGCGATTATCGATGCAAGCCATTCCAGGTGCGGGAAAGCCATTGGTTACTATGCGGACGGAACTGCTGTGGTGATTTTCGCCAAGCTTGGCCCGGACACAATGTCCATCATCAGCTTTCGTCAAGCCAGCGCCAAAAAAAGAGAAGCTCTGCATGGGCACTAAACATCCAACCAAGCCCAACTTCGAGCCGGGCAACGGCTATACGCAAGAGGATTGGGAAGCAGTTGATAGTTCTGAGCTGACGGTCGAAGAAATTGCCAATATGCGGCCTGCAAAGGAGGTCCTTCCAGCCTCATTCTTTGATGGGCTGGCTGAAGCACGTAAAACCCGTGGACGCCCCAAGGTGGAAAAGCCCTTGGTGCCTGTGACGTTGCGGCTGGAACCGGATGTGCTGGAGGCCTTCAAGGCATCCGGCAAGGACTGGCGCGGCAAGATGAAGGAGGCCTTGCGCAAGGCGTCCGGCATCTAAAGCCTTTTCTATTTGAGCGATGGCCGGGATATGTCCCGGCCATTTATCTTTCCTATCTATGCAAGAGGCAGATCCTTCCCACCCATAACAACCACCTCCCCGACATCTTTCCCATGCCACCCCGCACCCTATAAAGTCGGCCCAACCGTCGCGAACTGGAAATCCTTGAACACTTCGCGGACACTCTTGCAGTCATTGAGGGAGATAATAAACCGACCTTTGACCGTCTTCAGGTGTTCGGCCATTTCGGTAAAGCGCTGGCGATTGAAGGCATCCCTGCCATAATCGCCTTCGTTTCCGAAATTAAGGCGGACCGAGGTAAAACAGAATGCCGGCTCGGTCATAGCGACCGATAAACTTTGCCCAGTCCAGGTTTTCTATAACGACGCCGGACAGGCGTTCATAGACTTTCTCCAGAACAACGCCGAACCGTCCGCTTTGACGAGTAACCCTCATTGAAATTAACGACGATGGTGAAACTGGCCGCTTAAACTCAAACAATAATATTGAGAAAACCCGTGTGCAGCACCGAGAATACAACCCGTATTCTGGACCTTCCGATCAGATGGAACCTGCGTGCGCGGGCGCTATTCAGGCAGCCTTCATAGGATTGTCGAGCAGGACCGCTTTGAGATTAAAGAGTTGGTCTATTTGGCGTAGGCCAGTGCCGAAGGTTCGAACTATGAGGAAATAAAAAAGGTTCTACATGGGCGCTACACATCCACCCAAGACCAACTTCGAGCCGAAGCAATGGCTATTTCTCCTTTTGAAAGAAACCACCCAAAAAAAGTTACATCTTTCCACCGCATATAGTTATTAATTATACATAAATATCTTACTCGTAAATTGCGCTCCGCCTTAAAATATGGCAAAAATATGTCATGGCCGAATAAGACTTAATTTAGCCCGGCCTATTGGGCCGGGGGGCCGAAACAATGAAAACCACATGCTGGATTCTCGCGTCGGCTTTGCTTAGCCTGTCTTCTTGCGGCTTGGCAGTGCCCGAAATTGAAGAATTTTGGGGAAACTCAACGGATGCGGCCCTGAAGGTCAATGCAATTGCGGGCCAGATTAAGTGTGAAATAGGTCGAGCCGTCTCCAATATACTGGTTGAAGATCGAAACCTTGAGCAAGGCAAACGACAATACGAATGGCTAGAAAAGTGGGCCGCAGTAGTATCAATGCAGTTTACTATAAATGAGAAATCGGCGTTTAGCCCAAGCCTTAATCTTATAAATGTGAGGTCGGCCACCGAGACATTCACTGGCAGTCTCGGAGCTGGTCTATCATCAGAGGCCACGCGAACCGACAAACTCAGCGCGACATTTTATTTCAATGAACTTGTCAACCGCAAGTCGATGGATCTCACCTGCATTCCAGCCCAAACTTGGAAGGGTGACCTCTTTGTCTCAAGCGATCTCAAAATCGAGCAATGGCTACAAATCGCTTTGACTCCAGAGAAAATGAATATTGTTTCATATAGGAAGAATGGCAGAGCGGATGCGATCTCACACGAGATTAAGTATGAAATAATATCAAATGGTTCCGCGAACCCATCATGGAAGCTTGTAGATGTTTCAAACAACACCGGACAAAGTTCAGTGTTTGATGTCAAGCGCGGTCGCGTCCAGACCCTCACCATCACCATGGGGCCAACGGAAGGTAAGGGAGACAACCGAACCCTAAGGCCACAGGCAAGAGACCTTTTACAATCGAATACTATTGGTGCAGGCATCGCCGCTGCAATCGCTAACACTCGCTGAAAAGGAACACATTATGGCACACAAAATAACTGCGCAGGATGTGAAGAACATGGGCTGGCCTAATATGACCGACGAGCAGATAACGCATGACCTGCAAAAAAGAGGTATCAAAGGAAAAATCGAGAAAATTCTTGGAAAGAGGACCATTTGTTTACCAGACCCGGGGACCAACGAACTTACGAACCTCATTCCATTGGAATGAACTGTATTCTTCTCAACGAAAATTCATGCCCTCGATAGGAAACTGATCGAAACTGAGAGGCGATAAATGCTGATCTGTTACCAGAGTTGCAAGAAAGTGCACAGTCCTTTGCCAAGCGCTATAAAAAAGGCCGGAAGATCACTCTTCCGGCCTTTTCTCTAAGTTTCGGAGCGAGGCACTGCTCGATCTCGTAATTCGCGGTCAGCCTCTTCAATTGCCCGAGACAAAAGGTAGGCCAGCATCACTTTGCCTTCCGCTTCGGCGATGGCCAGAACCGTCCTTAACTCGGCAGCGACAAACTCAAGGTCTTCCGAGCCTCGCAAGTTCTTGTTTCCAGCAATCGCCCGTCTGGATCGTTTTCCATTTGAGCCATACTTATCAGGTACGATAGGAATATTTCACCTTCCCTCTCCGCCAACAGTTTTGCCACGTTCAAATGCTCAGCAATAATTTTGTTCATATTTATATCCCCAACCAATTATCGAAGGATAACAAAACGATTGATGAAAACATCCCTGAATCAATAGTGGTATTGGTCACATACTAATTAAACTTAGTCGGACGGCGTCAGGATATACGACAATATACATCTTAAAAATTGCAATTTAAATTCAATATGTATTTCTAGATTGTTTCCGAAAAATTATTATCGAACCTAATCCGGCAAAAGCACATGTTGTGATCTTCAAGCCCTACACAAACCGGGAAAACCCCATGCCGCCCCTTCCACTTATCCGCGATAAGTGATTACTCATGCACGGGGATTAAATTAGGGGGCTGCCATGAGAGTTCAATATGTTGCCTTGGTCGCTTTGGCGGCCATTTCTAGCTGTGCAAAACGGCCTGATGCAATTGTTCCTGTAGACATTCCGATGGCTGCCTATACGAACATGGACTGTCAGGCGATTGCCCAGGAAATGGTGAAAGAGCAGGGCCATCTCGCTGCTATATCGAAACAACAAAATGATGCTGCAAATGGCGATGCTCTCGGCGTCTTCCTTCTCGGCGTACCCGTATCAAGCACCTTCGGTGGGGACAAAGAAGGGCAAGTTGCAGTCACCAAGGGCAAGATAAACGCTATGGAATCGGCCATGCGAAGCAAGGGCTGCAACGCTCCTCCGGCCGAAAAAATTCCAACCAGACCAGTTGCTGGAAGTAAGCCGACTCCCAAGGCACCCTAACGCAGCGATTGCGTCGCCAATGGTCTATCGTTTAAATCTACACAAAGGTGGGGTTGCTATTTTGTGAGCCCCTCCCCTTTCCTTTTGAAATCACAGCATTAGGTTCCACCGCACGGCGCAATCAAGCGTCTTTAGGAGTGGGGCTTTGGGTACTTCAATTCTCATCAGCATCCTGATCACCTTTCTGGTAATCGTGCTGATTCTCTATCTCATTGGCATGTTGCCGATTGATGGCCGGGCAAAACAGATAGCCCGTCTCGTCGTAATCATCATCGGCATCCTTTCGCTGCTGAAGTACATTGCGGTGTTCTAAATCACAAAACCCCGCCAGGATGCTGCCGGGGTTTTTGGCTTGCTCATCGCCCATAGGATGGCAGAGGCGGAACGCCGCGTTGCGCCGCCTCGATCCGCTGTAAGATTTCCCGCATAACCCGCAGATCGCCGCTTTGCCCGCTGGCCGTTATTTGCAGTTCCTTGATGGCCTGTGAGATCGAGGTGGCAGATTGTTCGGCAACTGTGACGCGATAGGACAGGTTATCGAGCTTGCGCAGCTCAACCTCGTTCACCTTGAAACGCTCCTCGATTTTGCCGTCAGCATTGCCAAGCCGGCCTTCCACGGCCACGCGCCAGCGCTTCAGCTCGTCAATGTCACTATTGGTTTGCGCCCAGGCATAGCCGCCGCCAGCGATGATGCTGACCAGCGTCGTGAGATTGATCCAGGTGTTGATATTGTATTTCGGCGGCTTTGCCGCTGGTTCGTCCGTCACGTCCCGCCCCTTTGCAGTGCATTGATGGTGTCGGCCTTGGCGGCATTTGTGACGCGACAATCGGCCAGCGCCTTTCGGTCCCTACCCCACAGCCGGTATTCAGCCGTCCGATCCGTGCCAGCAGGAATAAACACAGGTGCATCGCAATCAGCCATGATACTGGCCGAGACACTTGGTTTGCGATCAGCGGTCGGTTGCGCCGATGGCGTTGAGAGCGTTTCGCACCCTGTCAGGCATAGCAGAGCAGGCAGGAGCGGCACCCGCCCCAGCAGCAGCATTCGGTTTCGCATTATCCTTTTCCCTTTCCTCGGCAAGCGCTGCTTCCAATCCGGCGACCTGCCCGACATGGGCGGCCATGGTGGTGACCAAGGCCGCATCGGCGGCATTGATCTGTTTCTGTTGGGCTTCGATTTTGGCGAGCTGAAGCAAGTCTGCCTTGCGTTGGGCCTCTGCCCACTGCTGGCGGATCTCAGTCCGACCAGCTTCTTTCAGCGACGATGCCCAGCGATGCAGGCCCAGGCCTGCGATAAGCACGGCAACAATCAAGGCGATGCCGCGCCAGTCGAGCTTTTTTTCGCGGAGCGCCTTTAACGCATTCCAGGCAGTCAGGGCGATAGCAATCATCGGCAATCACCCTTGCCGTCGCGGTCATGGGCCGGTTGCCAACCAACCGGAGGCTGGGGCTTCATCATCCCCGCAGGCCCATCGCGCCAGGTGTTGATCAGGATCTTGGCAAGGCCGAGCAATCCGACAATCTTCAAGGAAACCGCCTCGCTAAAAAACGCCGTCCAGTCGAACAGCGCCAGCGCCGGGATCGCCGCGATGAGCGTGTTGATGATGTTGTGCAGGAGATTGGTGTTCATGCCGCCCCCACCAGAGCTGTATGGAAGGCCTTGCCATAGGCGGCAACGACACCCGCACTTTCCGTGCCGTTGATAATGCGGCGGGCATTCACCCAATCCGTCTTGTTGCCTTGGAAGAAATCATCCAGCTTGACGCGGGTGAACAGGCCTTCACTCATGCCTGTGAACATCACCTTCAGGGCTATATCTTCGCGCATCGCCAAAACTGGATTGGCCACCAGATCAACACCAATAGCATTACCCAACGTGGTGTAGTTGCTCTTGTGCGTGAGCTGGACATAGCCACGTCCAAGCCAGCTTTTGCCATCAGCTCCAATCCGCCAATAAGCCGACTTCACCCAGGGCATCGTGCCTTTCGCCCAAGAGCGATCCAGAATGGCGATAGCCTGTTTATCCGAAGCCGCTCTCGTTTCACGAACTGGCTGCATCGTTTGGGCAGTCTCGTGGAAGGCCGTAGCCAGCATATAGGCCAACCACCGCAGATCGGTCATTGTGCTGGCCTGCCAGGCGTCGAGAATGGCCGTGATACCATTCACCTGATTTTGCGTGAGCGCACCGCCAAACAGCGACGTGCGTACCGCCGCGAAGAATTTCGCGCGATCCATAATGATCATCCTTTTCTTGGATTTTTTGGCTGCAATCCTCTCGCAACCCGTTGTAAATTAGTTCGCTATTTGCTATCTTTAATTCATGAAAAAGATCGCATATAGCAAATCATCATTGAAGGTTCTTCGCCGCCTGCCAACCAATGAGGCAAAGCGGATTACCCAGAAGATCGAGCAATATGCGAGCGATCCGCAGTCCATGGCGAACAACGTAAAGGCACTGACCGGCTCGCCTTACATCCGGTTGCGGGTAGGTGATTGGCGGGTGATCATGGACGATCAAGGCAGCGTCCTTGAAATCCTCAAGATCGGCCCGCGTGGCAGTGTCTACGAATAGGAGATGACAATGCAGACCATCATTACCCCGAACGGCGAAACGCTAGTCGTGCTGCCCCTGGCAGAATACGAAAGCCTGATCGACCGCAGCGACATTGCAGCGGCGGATAAGGTCAAGGCCGATATCGCCGCAGGTGACGACGAGCTTGTTCCCGCCGAAGTCGTCAACCAGCTTCTTGCCGGTGAAAATCCGGTCAAGGTCTGGCGCACGTTTCGCAAGATGACGGCGCGGGAATTGGCAGAACAGGCCGGTATCAGCGCGCCCTATGTTTCCGAGATCGAGAGCGGCAAGAAGGACGGAAGCTTTGCGACGATGAAGAAGATCGCAGAGGCTCTTAGCGTCGATCTGGACGATCTGGCGTAAATTCGCCTAAAACTCGGCAGCCCATACCCAAAGGCTATCGAGCTGCTCACCGGAAATGCCGAGCAAGACCGCCACTTCGTCAATGGCAGGATTGGACCGTTCAAAGCTTACGGCCTCGGTAATCTCGATGCGTAGATCCGCAGCCGCCTGTTTGTCATCCATGGCATCGACCAACGCCAGTACATCCGCCTTATTGACATCAATGCGCGAGGCGGCCAGCCAGAACTGGCGAGGCGTCAGCGTTGGCATGACAGGCGCGACTGGAGGTGGCTGGTATTCAATCACAACCCCGTCAATCAGCTTGCGCAGGGACGGAAAGCTCAGCATCTCGCTTCGCTGCGCTGGAGTGATCTCCACAGCCTCATTCGGAATCAGGCAGTCGGGGTTTGGCTGATGACCAGTAACCTCGCCCACCTCACCATAGACCGGCAGTTGCCGAGCGCCGTGAACCGCGTCATCGTAAAACGCTTTCGCAAAGCCATCGGCGTCAACTATCGCGTATATCGCCATATCAATCTCCTATCGCTATCCAATGGACTAAAGTGCCGACGTGGCCGCTCAGCGCACCGCCTGCTGAAAGAACCCGCGAGCGAATATCAAAGCCGTTCTTGGTGAGCTGCGAGACCGTGATCGAAAGAGCATTGGCCGCCGGCATGACGTTGTCCGCAACCGGTGCCACCGCCCAACATGCCGACGTGAAGGCGACCGGAAGCGGCTGATAATAGTCGCTGTAGTTGCTGTTCGACGATGATCCCCACTGGATCAGTGGGCCGCCTGGAATTCTCTGGTAACCGGTCGCGGCCATCTGTCGCCCCGACCCAAAATCCGACCAGATCCGACCGATATCGACATAATCCACCTGCCCTCGCAACGACGTGCCGTCCCAGCCGATATAGATTTTGTTGCCGCCTTGGCCGGTCCCACCGCCCTGCTGGACTGGCGTAAATCCCAGATTGGTCTGTGCGCCGAGCTTTGCCCGTCTGGCAGCCGGATCGCCCTCGACATAGGCGTTTGTCCAAAGGGCACCCATCTGCGTGGCATCGACCTGTGCCAACAATCCAGACCCATCGGTCGCCCAGCCTATCTTGATGATATTGTTGCTTCCTTGGCCAGTCCCGCCGCCCTGCTGGACGGCACCCAAAGTCGAACGCGCCGCAGCGGCATCCGCATCATCGAGTAACGAGCGCGCGAAGGCCGTTAGTGTCGTCAGTCCCATTTGCCCCGACCCGGTAAAATAGCTGAGCCGGTTGGCAAGGCCTTGAAGTCCGCCCAGCGCTTCGAGATTGCCGGAATTGCCCAGCAGATCGATCAACTGCCGGGCCTGCGCCGAAATCCGCGACCCGTCACCCTGATAGCGCAGTCGGTAGGCCGCGCCATTCAGCATTCCACCCCGCCAGGGTTGGGCCAATGTCAGCGCCGTGTCGCTGGTGACCGCGCCGACAATCCCGCAATATCCATCGGCAAACAGCAGATCCCCTTCGGCAAAGCCCGCCGTTAACCAGGCCGTGCCGGAGCCGGTGACGGCCGTTGCGCCTGTGGCAACCGAGATCGTGCCCGCCCTATAATCACTGCGCAGCGCCATCGGCATTCTCCTGCTCATTGGTGGTGGTCAAAGCATTCAGTTCGGCTTGCAGCTGGTCGCGCTCGGCGCTGACCTCGGCCAAGGTCTGGGCGAGTGCCAGATTGCGCTGCTTCAGAAAGTCGGCCTGGGCGGACAGTTCGCGATAGGCGACATCGGGGTGAATGTTCATGGTCATGATAGGCCTTTCGGTGGAAATGCAAGACATGGGGAGAAAGCCCCGCCTTATGGCAGCGCTACGCCGAAGACGTAGTAGCGAAGGCCAATGATGGCGGCGGCATCGTTGACGGTTTCGGTGCGCACCCCGCCGCCGCTTTGATTGTAGTAAGCGACGTAAAGCGGGTTGCCCCGGAAGGTGTAAAAGGTCGCGCCCGTGTCTGTGTATTGGACATAGCTGGTATCGCCGGTGAAGGTCGGAGACCCCCAGCTGTCATTATAGGTGCGGTATTTTCCGAGCCTTGGCGTGCGCACGAACTTGGTGGTGTTGATGGATAACGAGCCACCCTCAACCGTGCCGCTGCCGTGGACCGTGCACCATTTGATATAGGTGAACATGCCGCTGGCATCATAGCTGATCGTATTGGCCTGATTGCCGGTGGCGATCGACAGATAGCCTTCCTTGACGATTTGCAGGGCTGGCCATCGGTTATCGATGACGATATCGCCAAAGTCCGGCGATGCCCCTGCCCCAGGCCGCAGGAATTGCACCACCTGCTGGCCGTTCTGATCGAATTGCCGCAGCACATTGTTGGCACCGCTGGTGGCACTGGCCGGTGCCTCGGCAAAGACAATCACCCGCGCCCGGCAGGCCCCGTTCGGATTGGAGAACTCGACGGTATTGCCATTGGCCCGAAACGTTGCACCAAACGGCCCATCGTTGGGATGGCACGGAAAATAGATCGGCTGGCCGGAGGCGTAGAAATGGCATTCGATGATCGTGTCGGTGGGCAGCGCCATGCCGCAGTCAAAATAACTCGCTCCCTTTGGAACAGCGATATCGGCGGCGGCAATCACCTTGGCCGGGATCTGCGAGGAACTGAATGCCAGCTGGCTGCCCGTCGCCGTATTCACATCGAAGCCCGGCTTGCTGACCCTGAGATCAGTCGAACTGATGATGATTTGTGGCTGGCCCGACACCGCCGCTTGCGGCGTGCCGTTCTGGATGGGGTTCTCATCGCCCGGCAATTGCCAGACGACCAGCTTGTCGGTGCCTGATAGCCAGATCGAGCTTTCGGTTGGTTTGACCGTTGCCCCAAAATACCCCGTGAAGGTATAGGTGGCATTGGCGGCAGCCCAGCCCATCAGATAGGCCCCGCCGTCGCCGAGCTTCCAGACCTGCGTTCGGTCATTGCTCCCGAAATACATCTCCAGCATCTGCATATGGGTATAAAACCCATTGGCATCGACCCGCTTGCGGTCATAGAGCGGCAGGTCATAGATCAGGCCGGTAAAATAGGACTTCTTAAAGATGTCCTGATAGCCGCCATCGCCATTGCCGGAACTCCACCAGGTCCAGGACGAGGCGGACGGATAGTAGCCACGCGGCGACGTTCCGGTCGCCCCGATGCGGATGGTATTGACTTTGCAGTCTGCCGCCCATTTGGACGAATAGTAAAACTTCGATCTCTCGGCATCCGAGGTGGTTGCCGGATCGAAGGCCCCCTTGGTGATCTTGATGCAGGCCGTGCCGGTATAGTCGAGGCCAATAAGGGTTTTGGTCATGACGAAATCACAATCGTGCCTGCGTTGAGCGAAATCACCATTTTTCCATTCGAGCTGCGGATCTCACCAGCTGTCACCGTGCCGATATTGGCGACATTCATCCGCACCCCAACACCATCGACCACGAACGGATTGTTGAGATTGCCACCGGCAACGACGAGGAATTGTCCGGCTTCGACCACGAACCGGCTGGGCAGGTTCGCGTCATTGGGGACATCGAGATACCAGGCCGCACTGCGCCAGCTTCCATTGCCGCCCTGTCGCGCTTCCGCACCGATCCGGGCATAGCCCGCAGGCCCGCCCATGGCGGACATTCGGAAATTGGCAGTGGAGACATCGCCGCTGGCAGAGGCTGCCGTCAGCGAGGTCAGCGCTGTGGCAATCGATGAGACATTGCCATTGGTGGTGGCGACACTGGCTTGCAGGGTCGAGACGGCGGTGGCGGTATTCTGCAGCCCTGTTTTGGTATCCGCCAGCGAGGCGGTTAGGGTATCGACACGGCTCGACAGGGCCGTATCGGCTGCGGCCAGTGCATCGGCCCGCGATGACAAGCTGGATGACGACGACGCGAGCGAGGCCGACAAGGTATCGATGCGCTTTGAAAGAGCTGTATCGACACTGCCAAGCGCAGTGATCTGCGAGGTAAAGCTGGCCGTGACGCTGTTAAAGCTGGCGGTCAGTGTCTCGACCCGGCTGGCCGTGGCTGCATTGGCTGAGGCCACCACATCAACGGCAAGGCTCCAATCCGCCGTGATGCCATCGGCAACCGCCTTGATCTGCTGGCGCAATTGCTGACGGGCATAAGCCGTTCCCAGATCCAGACCGGCAATGCGCGCATCCAGTTCCTCCACGGTTGCCTGCACATCGCGCAGGCCAGAGCCGATCCAGTCCTGATAGCTGGCGAGATCATCGTCCAGGCCCGACAGGCCGACTGCGCCCTCATACGGATCATAATCGGCCCCAGCCAAAAACCGCACATCATGTGTCAGCACATCGATCCAGTCGCCCCATTCGGTGGTGCGATTGGAATAAGGCACGAACCGGCCCCGCGCCTGATAGAGCGAGGCCGACAGGAACGTGCCGTTCAAGATCCACTCAAACGGGGCGGCATAGGCGGTGGCATTGCTGTCAAACACCACCATCTGGCTTGCCTTCAAGCGCACCTGCACCCAGACATTGGCCACGTCATCCTGATCGGGCGCACAGATCACCTTGATGGATGGGCGCCGGGGATTGCCATTGGCGTCAGAGATCGTCGCCGGTTCGGCCTTCCAGCCGTACATCGGTTGCGCAGCAGGCACCCCGCTGGACACGCTGCCGGTGACGGGTGGCTTATAATCCGTGCCCTGGTTCCAGCTGTAATCGGTCGGATCGACTTCCGTGATATCGAGGACAACATCAAGGTTGGGCTGATCGAGAACACCATCCACCCGAAACCGCTTCTCGACATAGCCATTGCGATTACTGGACGTGGCGACAATGTCCCCCGGCTCCAATGCCCCGAACTTTGGTGGCATCGAAATGGTATGACGGCGGGCGCGGCGCGCTTCCTTCAGGGCCGATTGCATCAGCCGCTGCACCTGGGCAGCGTAAGGCACGAAGTCCAAGCTGACATCCGACAGCAGACGGCGGTTGCCGTCTTCCACCTCGTAATCGCCGTTATAGAGCGGCGGGGCTTCCGTCATATTCCAAGCGTCATCTTGCGATGGATAGGACGCGGAGATCCCGTTGACCGTATCGGACAGACCGAAGAACGGCGCAAAGCTCTGCTCTTCGGTGGACAGAATATCGGCGTCGGTAAAGGTCATGACCGGTTCATCCGACACGCCGATGAATGGCTTATAGGTGCCTCCGATCTCGGCAAGCCGCCCATTGCAAGCGGTCAGCATCGCTTGCGCCGCGTCTTGGATGGCAGCACTGACCTGCACCTCCGCGCCAGAGCGATAGGTGGCCTCCATGCCATCCGCACCTTCGATCAGGGTGCGGCATTTGCCAATCTGGGTAATCCAGTGACTGGCAGGCAAGCGCCGTTCGGTGACGGTCTGGAGGCCATAGAGCCATTGACCGTTCCAGCGAATGCCGCGCATCAGGGCATAGAGCTGGACAACAGGCAGCCGGTCGCCGTCGCCGCCCCAAGTCGAGGCGTCGCTCCAGCGCTGCGTGCCATTGCCACCGACCGAGCTATCCTTGGATGGATCATAAAGCCGCATACCATCCAGCACGAACTTGAAGGATGGGAAACCGGAAAACAGCTCCTGGTTCACACGCGAGGTGGCGATCACATAGGCAACGCCATGGCCGACGCGGGTATTCTCGTAAGGCCGGGCCGTGGACGAGACGCGGTTGACCAGAAAGCTATCCGCTTGGGTCTGCGTGCCGTCGTAAAACTTCAGCCAGAGATAATCGGTGTTGCCCTTGCGGTAATCGAGCACCGGCCAGCCATATTCAGCATGCGGATGGTCAAAATCGATCTCGCAGGCCACGCCATTGACCACCGCAACCAGCAACGATTTGATCGGCGCATCGGCCAGCGCAATGACCTGGGTGAGATAGGCATTCGGCGTCTTACCCGCATTGCCCCAGGTATTGGCATAAACCAGAGAACCAGCCGTGGCCGTCATGCCAAAAATGAGTGAGCGCGGCACGGTGCCACCGGACTGCAATTGCCCATTGACGGCAAAGCTTGCCGTCGAGGCCTTGTTCTTGCCCGCCACAGCCGAGGCCAGATAGTTCAAGCCAACGCCGACCGCCGCCTTCAGCAGTGTCGAGCCGATGATGCCCATACCGCCGATAAAGGTTGAGACCGCGCCAAGTGCCGACGCCACGCCGCTGACAATGGCGGCGATGCCAGAAAAGATTGCCATGGATGGGATACCCTTAGAGGGGTTTATGAACTACGTTTCGGCCAGATCGGCCGTGCGCGGCGGGAGCGATAACCGCCAGGCTCATCAACCGCAGGAGCATCTGGACAAGCGTTCCAACTAGCTCATCTGTACCGGTTGACATTCCGTCTTCTTTCACGCTGAAGTCCGGGTCATAGGTCGGCCAATATTCAACGGATTGAAGATAAAATGAAAACTGTGATCTTAGCCACGTCGATGCTTTTGACTGTTGCGGCACATGCGCAAGCGGCATCCTGCGAGAGTAATTTCCAAGTTACTGGTGTTCCTATGGTCACGGCGCTCAGTTATCGTTCGTGGCAGGAATATCCAAAAGCCAAGGCATCCGTCGTTTTGAAGGAGCTGGCTCAGGCCGTTGCGGCGGAAGGTTTCTCCGGGATTAAGATCAACAAAGATCTGTCGTCCATTGACGCCTTCCAGGAAACGAGTGGCAGTGGCCGGATTCAGACTCTTCGCGTCGTCGCCCGCCAGAAAGGCGCAGGTGTCAGGGTCGATGCTGTGTTTGATATCCAGGCCGGTCAGCTCACCAGCAAGGACGCTGTGCGCTCGAGCATTTGCAAAATTATCGATTCAGGCCGCTGACGGTCTGGTCCCCTCGGTTAGCTGTCTTGCTCATGATGGCTCCGCGTTTTCGGAGGTTGGAGCTGGCGGCAAGCCTGTGCGCTTTGGTTGCCTTCCCATTTTATTGGCAAGCAGTATCAACATCATCATCGGCCTTGTGAGGAAGCCATTATGAAAGCAGTGCTCTTTGCAGTCCTTACCTTAAACACTTTCATGGCCTGTAACGCTTTCGCAAACGATAAAGACGTTAGCCAGCCGACCGATCCCGTCTGGCGCGCCTACACGCAGCAGATCAACCTCATCTGTCCGACAAAGCATCTTGACCTGTTGAGGCCGGCTGATCTGCGTGATGCGCTCGACGCCTATAAAGAGCGGCAGACAGCAACCGATCAAGAACAAATGCTGAAAGCCGAAACTAAGTCCTGCAAAGGCGTAACAGCGGGTGCCACCTGCGACAATTTTGGCGACATCAAACTCGCAAGCCAGACAGGCAAACTTGCCCCACTCGCGCGCGATATCTGCGATCACGTAAGCAAGCAACAGCAATAGAGCCTGTCGCCACCGTCAGATGGGTTTTATAAAATGAGTCTCGGCTGGCGCATAGCCACGCCGGACATAGAGGCTCGACACATCGTTGGTGGTGAGCGCCGCCATGCCGATCGAGGTGCAGCCGAGGGATTTGGCCCATGCCTCATAGGCATCGAGCATGATAAGGCCGGAGCGACCCCGCGCCTGCGGTGCAATGAACCACACCGTTTCCTTGGCCATCAGACCCGCCCCGAATGGATGATCGAAGGCCGAGGCCAGCAAAAGGCCGCAGACCACGCCATCGCGTTCCAGCAGCAATGCGCAGGCCATGGGATTGTCGAGGTGCAGGCGATACAGCGCATCGGCCCGCGCCGCCTCGAACCGGAAGGCATAGCCCGCCGCTGCATGACTGTCCCGCAGCAAGGCGATGACGGCAAGCCGGTCGGATATCGTGCCGGGCCTAACCATTTCTCGCCAACGCCTTGGCCAGGAAATCCGCCATGCTGGTTGCCTTCGTGGTGGTGATCTTGCCCTGCGTCTGTCCCCAGAACAGTTCCCAATCGCCAACCACCGCCGTATCCTGATAGAAATTATCGTTGGAGCTGCGCAGCTTCTGGCTGGCATCCGACCGAGTGTCGGGATTGGACCGGGTGATTTCCTGCATATGGGAGGCGCAGGTCAGTGTCACCGCACCGGTATCGCCTTCGGCTGGGGTCTTGATCTCTATCGTGTCGATAAAGCCCAGGAACCGCAGTTCTGCCGGAGACACCAGCTTGCGGGTTTGCGGGGAAAACAGGCCGCGATAGATTTCCACGCGGGCCTGTTTGCAATCGTAGAGCCGCACCGCTTGCGCCACCATGTCGTCAATCTGGGACATGGTGATGGTGACGTTTTGCGCCTCCAGCGTCGAAACCAATGGGATTTCTGTGATGCTGATCAGCGTGCCGGAGCCGTAAAAGCTCCTGACATCAGCATTGCCGGTGTCAGGATGCACGACCTCGGCAGAGACATTGCCGACATCCGACCAGAATCCGACAGCAGCCGGGTTTCCGCTGGTCCGGTCGCGCGCAATAATCCAGAGAAAATCACGCGCCACCAATTGCCGCGCCGCAAGCGCGTTGGTGATTGCAGCAGGATATAAGCGCATCAGCGCACCTCAATACCTTGGAAAGACACAGAGCCGCGCCCGGTGGACGCATCGGCTTCAGAGGAAATCGACCCCGGCACGATCATCATCGTGCAGGATGGCCGCAGCAGCGTGACAGCAGACCCCGAAGCGGTCCCCGGCCACAAATGCGGGCGAAGCTCGAACGGCCCGGCGATACCGGATCCATTGGCAACCGCACCCTCGACAACACGGTAAAGCCCACTGCCTGCGATCTGGATCATATCGCCAACCGAGACCAGATAACCGGCACCCAGCCCGGAGATCGTCACACTCTTATTGTCACCGCCGATAGCCGACAGCACCACGCCATTGTCCGGCACGGGCTTGCCGGTCGGATAGGCAATGGGTCGGGACCGCGAAAGCGAATATCCCCGGAAGTATTGCAGCCCGCCTTCCAGCACCTCGATCCGCGCCCGCCAGACGTCGAGGTCATTCGGCTTCAACTCCTTCGTCTGATAGGCCGCCGACCATAACGGCGACCCCAGATCCTTGGTGTAAGTCACCCCGCCAGCGGTGCGTGATTGCTCTTGCCGAAACAGCGGTTCGAACTTGGTGGTCCAACCGGGAAAATTCGCGAGCAGGTCAATGGGATAGACGATGGTCATATCTTCACACCCCTTGCCCGCGCATCGCGCACCGCAGTCACGATTTGAGCTGGCAAGGTCTTTTGCAGCTTGTTCATCGCCTGCTCTTGTCGTGCCACAGCCTCAACAGACGCCCCACGATTGTCGATCACCGGATTAATGCTGATCTGCACCGAGCTGGATTTGCTGGACGCCGCCCGGGACAGATCGGGCATGCGCGGCGCACTTGGCCCGACATAGCCGCCGCTGGAATAGCCCTTCAGCCGCTTGCGCATGGCGTCCAGGCCAGCAGGCCCGCCAGCCTTTCGAACGGCATCGGCATCAAAGACATATTCGCCTTTATGCACGACACCGGCAGGCTCATATTTGCCCCCCGCCCCGGTATAGCCGCCATCAGCAAAGCCAATCGCCTTGGCAAATCCGGTCAACCAGCCACCACTACCGGTCGCGGACGATCCGCCGAGCAGGCCGTCGAAGGCACTGTTCAAGGCCAACTCGCCCAGCTTTTTGAGAACGCCGGACAGGGCATCGCTAAAGCTTTCCGCCCCCATGATCACATCCGAGAACGCGGATTTGGCGGTATCGTAGAACTCTTGTGCTGCCTGTTGCGACCGTTGCTGGGCGTCCTCGACCTTGCGCAGAATATCGGCCTGCTCGGCATAGGCTTCGGATGCCGCTTTGATCTTGGCGACCTGTTCCGGCGTCAGCTGGACCGTGCGCCAGTTCTCATCATTGTTGCGCCGGGCCTCTTCACGAACATCCTGGAGCGCCTGCTGTTCGAGATCGAGCGCCATGCGGCGCTTTTCCTGTTCACGGTAGGATTGCCCAACCGCCGCCTGTTCTTCGACCAGTGCCGCCGTGCGATCCCGGATCGACTGGATATCCATATCCAGCCGGTCATCTGCCGTCGCTCTCGGCACCCTGGTCTTTTTGTCGGACGAACTGGACCGCTGATTGTCGGCCACCACATTCGACTGTGCCAGCTTGCGGATCTGATCGTCAGGCAGAGTGCCGCCGTTCTTTTGCAGATCGGCCTTGATCTTGGTGATCTCTTTCTCGACCGCCAGCTGATCCTTCGACAGCGTGTTTTGCCGCTGGGCTTCATTGGCATAGGCCTTGCCGATCCGAAGCATCTCCTCGCCCTGTTGGCGCGACTTCGAATACTGACCATAGCCCGATGCGACCTTCGGATCGATGGTCGAGACATCGCCAAGCTGCTTTTGCAAAAGCGCCGTTGCGGCAACCGCCTCTTTCAGCCTGTCGAGCAACGGTGCGAGCTGATCGGCGAGTTTCTGGAATTTGGGGTTGGAATTGGCGAGCGCATAGAGTGCATCGCTGGCACCGGCTGCGGTGACCTTGCCCTCCTTCAAACCATCGCGCAGATCCGAAAGCGACTTCAGCTGGTCCTCAGTGATAAGGCGGCGTGGCGCGTTGTCGATGATCTGGGTGAAGAGATCGAGCACGGCTGTCTTTGCCGCATCAATCTGGGCTTTCCCTTCTTCGACGCCACCTGAAAGCGCGTTGCGGGTTCGCTCGTTGATCGAGTTAGCCGCCCCTTCGACGCTGGTTGCCGCCTCCTTGGCGCGCTCCTGCACCTGGGCGAGCGCCTGCGCATAGGTCTTTGCCGCCTGACTGGCTTCTGCCGACGACGAGGAAAACAGCGCAAGCGCACCGACCACTGTTCCACCGATGATCAGACCAAGCGGACCGGCTGCCGCGCCGATGCCGCTGATGGCGGTCGCAATACCGGCCATGGACGATGCAGCCCGAAGCGCCGCAATCAGCCGCGTGACGGCAGCTGTGGCCAGGCCAAGATTGGCAATCATCAAAGCAATCGACCGGCCAACCAGGGCAGCCGCAATCACCGAGGCGAGCTTCAGGACGACATCGGCCGTATGCTCGAAATTATCCGCCAGAGCATTCAATCCAGCCACCAGGCGCTGGGACGCGCCGAGGCTCTCGTCTGTCTGACCGATATAGCGGGTGAAAGCGTTGTTCACCTTGGTTACGCCCTGTTCAATCGTCTGGGTGGCATTCGCTGCCATCCCCTGAATGGTCGGCAAACCCTTCAGAAACGACTGGAAGAAGTCCCGATTGGACACGGCCCCATCGTTGACCAATTGTTTGAGCTTGCTGACAGAACCGCCCGCAGCGCTGAGACCATTGGCAACCGCAATCAGGATCGGCCTCGCCCCTTCGTTGACCGAATTGAATTCTTCGGCCTGGACGCGGGTCGAGCCGAGAAGCTGGCCGAGCTGCGTCAGCGCGCCCTGCGCTTCGGTGGCAGACTTGCCCTCGATCTTCAAAGCCGTGCCGACACCATCGGTGAATTTGAGCAGATCGGCCTGAGACGCACCAAGCGCATCGCCGGATTGCGCCGCCTTGCCGAACAGATCAGCCATGGCACCAATGGGCGCTGCATTGCGCTGGGCCGAGTTGTAAATCTGGTCGAGGACCGCGACCTGACTGACGCCCACGACGCCGGCCACCGCCAGGCTGTTCTTGGCGCTGGTCCAGGCGTCGGCATAATGAATGACGGAATCCACCGTCAGTGCGGCTGAGATCCCTGCAAGCGGTGCGATCAGGCCCCGCGCCATGGACGTGCCGAGTGCTGAGAACCGGCCATCCATTTTCTTCAGGCGGTTCTCGATAGCGCGGGCCTGCGAATTGGTCACATTCGCGGCCTTCTGCATCTCGCGCTGATAGCCTTTAATGTCAGCCGAAAGCTGCACGACGAGCTTTTCCAAGTCGGTTGCCATGGGTGCCTCATAATAGGGAAAATGGGGGTGGGTCAGACAGCGGGCGAAATGATGCCGTAAGGCGGCAGGCAACTACCCGTAGGGAGCACCCAAGGCCAGTTGGATCAGCCCCAACTTCGCCGGAAATGCACCTCCTAGCCGGACACCGAGCGGATCACGCTGGCATCCCAGAAGCGAAGACGCACAGACTTAGCTAAGATGCAGTTTTGTGTGAACGGGGATAATTGGCTCGCGTCACGGATTATTTTTGTCAGGCTGCTCGAGCGCCCTTAGATCTGGCACGAGCTGTGGGACAAACGGCATGCATTTGCGCCAAAAAGCGTGGATAAACCCCACGGAAACCGCTGCGGTTCACCAGATCATCTCATCCATACTCGAGTTTGTGTGGTCGCTTCAAAAGTTTTTAGCTTTTAAATGGGTCTTTCACCTCAACGCATCGAGTTGTTAGCCGCGCATCTCCCTATTTTAGGTATTGCTTCTTTGGATTGTAATGTTAGCTTGAATAAATCAAACAGCATTATCCCCGAAAGCCTCTTCTTCAATGTTCAAGTTTATCCGGCCGCAATTTACTCGGAGCAAGACTGATACCGAGCTTCCTGGAGATTTCTACAAGAAATCTGGTAAATTAATTATTGTTGTAGGGCTTGCGATTATCGCACCGGGGCCAGTCGACGCCATACTTTCTTTTGTAAACAATAAACTCCATCTTGGGCTTTCTTTGGATGCACCCTGGTGGATCGGGCTGGTGGTAATGGTGATTGGGGTCGCCCTTTTAGTTCTCGGGTACGTAGTTGACCGAGAAGGGACGCACAAAGGTCAATTTGTTGCCATCCGCCATCAATCATTTCAGCCTCTTGCAGGAACACTTCCTAAAGAAGCACTGCCCACCAGGATGCGCAGACGCAGCATTCAATCATATGACTGTGAATTGTCGGCCTTGATGACCGGGAGCCATGTGAATCCTAAGGCGGCGGTTATACAGCAACAAAACTTAGCCACGCACATCGCCGGTATTAGGCGCAGTGATCCTAATGCTGCTCTCGGGTACTACGGCATTGTACATATCCCACTGCAGTTCCTAGCTGGCTGCAGCATTTCTTCCTATCCAGAGGTCGTGTTATTCGAGCACGATCGCAGCAATGGCAGTTGGGTGGAACTCAAGGGTGGTAACGGACCTATGCTTAATCCGGAGGTCATCCGGTCTTTAGATCCGGCTGCCCCGACTGCAGCCGTAATCCGTATTGAGGTGAGCTACTGTGTAGCCCCGGCCGAAATAGCGAAAATCATCCCTCCTGAGTACAGGGAATATAGGTTAGCTATCGCCCAGCCCGGCATTGATAAGATCACCCACTACGGCCAGGTAGAGGCAATCTGCGTACTATTCCGGACGATCCTTGATGAGATCCAGAATGATCTCGGCAATAATGTTTCGGTCCACGTGTTCTATGCAGGCCCCGTGAGCCTGGGGTTCAGTTTGGGGCGGCGCATCAGTCGCACGATCCACACTCGCGTGTTTGTTTATAACTACACCGCTCAGAGTAACCCCGCCTATTCGTGGGGAATCGATGTCACCAGAGACGCCCCTGCTGAAGCCATGGTCGTTACCCCGCAACTTATTTGAGCAATGGATCTTTATGTGGATGTATGACATTACGGCAGATCTCCAGATCTTCTATGATCAGCATGTTCGACTGGGTAATGATCGGCGGGAAGATCTCGCTGCAAAACGCGACCTTAATCTAACACGCTTGAACAGCGGCCTTGATGATCTGGCAGCTGAGTCCGGCCGCGCTCGCCCTCACCCATCTGGATGGTACAACCAGGGCAGTTACGCGATGCACACGCTTAATCAGGATCCCGCCGGCGAGAATGATTTCGACATCGACGTAGGCCTGATGTTCAACAAAGATGATTTACCGGCAGATCCTCTGGCCGCACGTCAACGTGTTGCTGATGCTCTAGCAAAACGATGCACCAATTTCACACAAGCACCTACGGCAAAGAAGAACGCAGTTCGGGTTGCCTATGCAGACGGCTATCACATTGATTTTGCCGTCTATCGTACCTACAACGACGCCTTCGGAATTCCACAAATAGAGCATGCAAGTACATCTTGGAAACCCCGGGATCCGATGGCCATCAATAACTGGTTTAAAAAATGTGTAACCGAGAAGAGCCCCAAAGCTCTTCCCTCATTGGGATTCTACCCCCAAGTGAAGGACGGACAATTCCGGAGAATTGTAAGATTCCTGAAATGGTTTTCCCGCTCACGCCCGTCATGGAGCCTGCCAGGCGGCCTCATCATCTCGGCGCTGGTAGCCGAAGTATACGTGAGCAACGACACTAGAGATGACAGGGCGTTATACGACACCATTCAAGCCCTCGCCTTTCGTCTGAATACACACACAAAAGTCTACAACCCAATATCGGGAACGGAATTTACCGAGAACACTGAGATCCAAAATCAGGTGAACCGGCTTAAGACCCAAATCAATCTGGCTGTTAGCAAACTTGCCCCGCTCTTCAACCAACAAAGCTGCTCACGTGAGAAAGCTCGCGTTGCTTGGGACTGGGTCTTCAATCATCCGTTTTGGGCCGATGCCGAAAAGGTTGAGAAAGCGGCTCTGGACGAAAGTGGTGGCGCTCTGGCTTTGCCGTTCTATGCAAAGATCATGTGTGAGTTGGCTGGCAAGCGAGGCGGGATTACCTATAGAATCTACCCCAGTGGCTCAGGAGTCCTACAAAAAAACGTCCATCTGAAGTTTACGCTCATCGAAACGAACGTACCGCAACCATTTCTGATTAACTGGGAGGTTCGTAACAAGGGCGATGAGGCTGAACAAGAAGAGGCGCTTACACATTCAACAGGACCAGGTGAAGCTTATACCTATTGGACAAGCACAGCCTATAAAGGCAATCACCAGCTGAATTGTAGAATCATCAAAGATGGAAAGGTCGTGGCTCAGTGCGTTCATGTTGTTAGAATCGCGCCCGGCAGATGGCAGCGACCGTAGTCGTTTCGGCACATCAATTTAATCTCTGCAACATCAGTAGCTGCCACGCGCGAACATGGAGGCAAAACGACGAAAGGAGCCGAGCGCGAGGTCCAAGGTGAGTTTTCGATTCTACCCCTGCATAACTGAAATGAATGTCCGCTGCTTTCCTTGGAAGTCCCGCAGCCCTCTAGCACACCACACTTCGCATGCTTCTAGATAAAACCCTCCTTGTCCGTTAATGCAATTTCGCTCCTCTCAACATCACCGACCTATAAACTCCCACAACTCATCCCGTTCCCTCTCCGACAGCGCATTTTCCTCTTCCGGGACATTGGCCTTCATCCAGCCATCGACCGCCGCAAAGAACTGGAACATGGACATGGCGCGGACGGCTTGGGGGCTGAAGCCCATGGCCGCGCCATTGCCGTAGATGGCGGCAAATCTCAACTTTCCGTTGGGAAGGTCGTCGAGGGCATTGCCCCCTCCAGATTTGCCGCGTCTGGCTCCCCCGGTTTTTCATCCGGTGCGCCGACAATGCCGGCTGTCAGGATCGCCTGGGCGAAGAGCAGATTTTCAGCGGGCGGGCGGGCCTCAACCCATTTGCGCACCAGAGTAAGCGCCTCGACCGGGGTCTTGCCACCGCCGATCAGCCCGAAGCGGATCACATGGGAGATGTCCCCGACGCGCCAGGTGCTGGTCTGGAGCCGGTCGAGGATCACATACGGCCCGGCATCGCAGGCCTCCTGCAATCCTTCCAACTCACCCCAGCCGAGGCGGAAGGTGTAATCCCCATCCGCCCAGGTCAATGTCAACTCGGCATTCCTCATTTCTGGGCAACCACGCGGGTCATCTTGCCGTCGCTCTGCATCGAGATGCTGGCCGTGGCGCGTTTGCCGTTGTCGCCAGCACCTTCGAACTTCTCGACATGCATGCGGCCCGTCCAGGT
>WPHV01000017.1 GCA_009744235.1 Gillisella vitis | reverse complement strand
TCGGGAAAACCGCCCTCTACGAAGCTCTCAAGGCCGAAAAAGCAACGACATCCACGGTCAAACCAACCTGAGTTCCGGATACGTTCTTAAAAGTCGGACAGATTCGCCACTTTCGTGTCGTGAAGCCCATAAGTTCATGCAGGGTTTAGTGGCCATGAGGGTGCCGTTAAATGTGGTGGCGGTCTACGATAATGACGCAGAAGGTGTTGCAGCTCACGGCAAAACAAATGCGCTCAAGCTGCTCGCAAGCTATCGCGTCTGCATCCTCCCCGATCTCGATGAATTCTCGAGATTTCCTACCACAGGGCCGACCGGTCTAGCGATGGGCGATATTAATCGACGAGCAGCGTCACTCGAATGCTATTTGGATCTGTCCCGGCGTGGACTTCCAGACGTGGTTGTCCAATGGGGCGGCTTTAACGACATAGCCGGATCATACCAGGGAAGTCTAAAAGGGAAGACACAGTTCATGAACGACTTCCTCGGGTACCGAGGTAAGGAAGATCGACGCGGCGCTTACGACTTCATGAAACTGGAGAAGGTACTCGATGTCTTGGTTGGCGCGTGCGTCGAAATAGCGTCGGAAGCGGCCGCATCAATGCAAGCAAGGCGCCTGCGCTGATTGCAACGATACTGCACCTGTAGCTCGGGCGAATTTTATCGCTGCTGGAGTTGGGTTACTCAGTGTCACCGATACCCATGATTCCCGTCCGACCATCGGCTGCCCATTTGTCCCAATACCCCAATCGCGCCTTGACGAATTCCTTGCGGTCATCCGCCATGTATGGCGTCTTATCGACGGCGAGATCTTTACCTTCAATCTTCGACCGATGTGGCGCCCAGAGCGGGCCCAACTCGAGCGTTGCGGGTATGGATAAGGCTTCGTAACGGCCGTTCCGAAATTTCGCGGTCATGTATTGATCATGGTCTTTAATCGGATGCAGGCGATCATACGTCATATAATACTCGCCATCTCGAATGAGGTTTGATCGGAGACGGTTCAATTGAGCGTTGCCTTCAATTTCAGACCGGCGACCGTAGATGAGCACATATTGAGGAACGAATGTCCGCCAACGCGGCAACGCGTCCATGAGATAGTGGTCACAGAACGACGTCTGATTTGCCGGTTCGCGAAACCAGCTTTTCCAACGGGCAATTTGGGTCTGCGCTTGTGTGAACTGCGCGGTCGGTTGGCCGCCCTTGGTAAACATTCTTTTCTTCGGGGCCTCGATCTCAACCAAAACTGTATAGATGTGCAGGCTGTCAGTGGCGATCCAGAGAAAGTCAGGTATGTGCTCGCTGAAGCCTGGCAATATAGGTTGCGTGATCAACGCAGCGGGAAACGCACTGTGCCCGGATGGGCCTGACATGCTCTGACCACCGGGAACCATACAAGGATGCGTTTCAAGAAACTTCTGGAAGACTGCCTCTTCGTGGTCTTCAGCGGCATCGAGCAAGCCCCGCCAATCGCGTTGCACCAGCTCGCTGTAACGATCCCATGTCAAAGCTGCGGGTCCGCTTTCCAGTTTATATGTTCGCTCGGTGGTTAGCACCTCGTCATCCTCTCCGTGTCGCTGCCGTCGCTTCCGCTGCGTCCTCTAGAATGATAGCAACTGACGACTCGGTCGCATCGACACCAACATCCTCTGCGAGGATCTCGTTGATCGCTTCGGTTTTCAGCCATTCCACCCACTTTTGCAGGAATGCTCCATAGTCGGCCATCCCGATCCTGAGGAAGAATAACTTGGTCGGAATACTGGGATTGTCGGTGCTGACAAAAGCGAAGCGCCGCACCGGCGCCGCAGACGACGATCTTCCATATTCGTCCAAATACAAAATCCCGCCATGCGCCAAAGCGTTGCGAAGGATCTTGCAGAAACGGTTTGCCGATAGATTCCTAGCGTCTTCGATTGCCGTCGGCGCGTCAAGCTGAGCAGCGATGGCCTCAGGCAAGCCGTCGACCGCGAGATTTGGGAATCCTCCTCCCTTGTCCAACGAGGCAAACTGCCACGGACCGGTGAAAAAGTCTGCTAGATGGATAGCAGCTTGGAGATCTATGGCATGGTCTACCGCATCAGCCAGTTTAGGGTTGAGAACAGCATCATTCATATGACCGGAGTTTGCGTTGCGCCGATATTTCAGAATCCGTTCAATCGGGAGAATGACGATTGGCATGGAGACCGACAAAAGAAACGTCGCCTTCAAGGGCAGGCGGCTCCCGTCGGATTCACCCAAATGCTCGTAAAGATCGCGGAGAAGCTGATGCGCCCGCTTCGGTACCTCAAGACTGAAATGAAGCGGATTTCCCATGGCTTGCTCCCAATTTGATGAGATTACCGTCAGACTGATTTCTTTGTGCCGCGGCGTGGCGGTTTCGATTTGGTCGTTGTTTTCTTGGGCGGTTTCGGTTTGCTCATCGTCTCAGAACGCGACACATCCAAGACGATCACCGATATTTTCTCTTCCAACGACGAGGGGAGGTCCGCCCGTAGCATCGCCTCCAATTCCCCCGCGCTGGCAGGCGGCTCTTTGCTGTCGCGTCTTGTGGGTACGCGATAATCGGTGCCAAACCAAAACACGAGATAGATGCCATAGCCGAAGGCCCCCTCATCAGCAGCGTAGCCGGCAAGCTGTTCTTCCGGCGCAGTCCAAAGCTCCGAATTGAAATGGCGCTTCGCCTCGATCGGCAAATTCCGTCCGCCATGGGAGAGAAGCAAGATGTCTGCTCGGGTGTTCTCTCCGCGACGGGCCTCGGGCATGGCAGCCGCCACACCGTAACGCTCCAACCGAGACTTTAACAGTTCGAGGAGCCGGTCTCGGTCCTCATTCTCTATTTGGGGTTTTTCGGGCGCGCCGTTGTGATCTGTGTTCCAGTATCGTTTCCACGGCATTTCGCTGCCAGTCCTCAAGGTGCTCCTGTATCTTTCGATTTCTTCGAGCACCACAGCTACGAGGTCCGCGGGGCTCGCCGGCGCTCCACCAGCAAGGGCTACCTTTAGCTCACCCACCGATGGCGCAATGAACAGATTGTCGCGCACGAGACGAGCATGTTCTGCAGCAGCGTGTGTTAACAGCTGACGCCAGCTCGGATCGGATGAGGCGATCAGCGACTTCAAAAGTCTCCCGGCAGAGGGATCGTTTGAGGCACTGAGGCGATTGATGGCCGCCCGGATGACACCGCTTGGGCCCTCGGGGCGTGCCCAGTCCCGATCCTCCAAAGCATGGGCTGCTGCCAATGTCGAGATTCGAAGCCGGTCGAGCTGATCAGGCCTCGGGCAGATTTCGTGCAGTCGGGTCACAAGGTCCCCATCCGGAGCCAGGAAAGCGACACGGATTTCTTCAGCTGTGTGGGTTCCCTCGAATTTTTCTGGGTCGAGTATTAGGGCAACCGACTGCCACAGCCGCATGCTTTGAGTGTCTAGCTCCTTCGCTAGTGCTTCCTCGGTAAGATTGGCCATTTCGGTTCGAGACAAAATTCGCGCCGAGGCTGTCAGCGCTTGCATCAACGCTCTAGGTGGTAGGTTCGGCCGCTCCGCCAGGAGGCGCCTCAGAATGTTCGAAAGAAGATCTGGTTCCTGCGACGAAGCCAGATGATGGATGGCATCAAGATCCTCATCCCGGGCATCAAGCGCGGCGTACCAGTATCGAAGCATCTCGTCTGCGCCCACAGCGATGTCACGCGCAAGATGTTTGACACCCCAACTTGCGAGCGACGGCTGCTCGTCGCCGCTGAAGTAGTTTTGGCGAAGCGCAACGATCGCGGTTACCGCAGGACAATTGCTGATCTCTTCTTCTCGCCCGGCCATGAGCGCCTGGTGGATACCGGCCGCCACGACGTACTCTTGGACGTAGGAACCATTGGTCGCTTCAGCTTTGCCGAGATCGGCCGCGTCGACTTTGATATCGGTGTGGATTGCGAACTGAACAAATCCTTCGGCGATTGCGGAAGTGATCCGCGCGTTGGTGAAATGCTCGATCTGGGAAAGTGGAGGCTTCTTTTTGGAGATCATCGCGTTGCGATAGAGTTCTGCCCCCCATTTGAGTGCACCAAACTCGCTCTCCCGCCCCGCTGCGATCGCATTGATTTTGGGTTCGAGGGTCTTGATATTGTGGGCACGGGCGGTGTCGGTTTCAGCGAGTTCCTTTGCCTTTCGCTTTTCCTCCTTCCCCTTCCAGCTCTTGTTCGGATCTTTGCGCAGATCCGCTATGAAGCCCGAAAAAGTCCCTTCCTTTTCGAGCGCCGAAACGATGCGCCCCTCCCACTTTGGCCATTGAGATTCACTGCGAACCGCATAGGCTGCAACCTCGAACAACCGTCGGCGGCGAGGGACATGTGGCGTCTTGCCGGCGAGATCGAGCAGGTTCTCTATAAGCGTGTCGTCGGGAAGCCTTCGAGCAATCGTGATGTAGTGATTGGTTGCCATCCAGGGCCCCTCTTCGATGGGGCTGCTTTCTAAGAGGACGGTAAAAAGCTCGAGTTCCCGATTTTCTTTGTCCTTATCAATCCAGGCGCCTATCGCTTTGGCAAGCGGCTCCTCGAGCCGATCCCACTCATAGTCGCGGGTGTTTCTGATCCAAGACCATAGCCGCGTTGCTCCGATATCTAGGTTATTGTTTATCGCGTCGGCCAGAGAGGCCTGCATGAAATGTCGAACTTCGAGCTTGAGACCTCGATCTTCACTCGTTTTGCGGAGCATTGGCTGGTCAAAGAGATCCGGGCGTGGTGCCTTCTTCAGCTTTAAGAGAAGTGGAAAGAGGTTGCCGCTTTCCTCGCTCTCGCCGTCGGCAGCCGGCGCCAGTTCGTTGAGGTCCGAAAGCAGGTCGGAAATCTCCTGGTGAGATAACTCATGCGTGGGAATGTCCGACAGTACGTCTGCTCTCAGCGAAATCTGATCATAGCTTTTGGTCATTCGCGATAGTTGCGCAAGCAAACTGCGCCTCGCTGAACTGGGGTCCGAGCTTCCCTTGACCCAAGCTTCAGCCGCTCTCTGACGTTGCCAAAGCGGCCGGGCCGGGTTCACGGCGATCTCGTACAGTTTGTTTTGCATCCCAGCCAATGGCGGTCCATCCGCTAGAGCTTGGAGGACGGTGAGCTGGAGGTGGCTTGTGACGTCGCTGTCGAGGATGGAAAGGAAATCGGTAACGAGGTCATCACCGGCGAGGCCTCCGAAAACCGTGATCGCATCTCGTGAAGAAAGGAAAAACGGGTCGTCGCGGTCAAGGTTGACGAGGATCGCCCGGCGGCCATTCGTGGCAAAAGCGGCGGCGTCGCCATAAGCAAGGACTGTGGCGGCATCCCGTTCGATCAGCCTCAGGGCACCCTTCTCATCGCCCTTTTGCGACAGGTGGGCCGTAAACCAGGCGTAAAGGCCTCGGAGTTCGCTCGGCGCTTTATGATCATTACCAGTGATGACCGCGACGGCGCGGGCCAATGGAAATAAAGGGCCTGTCGGCTTCCCGGTGACGAGTTCAGCGAGAAATCGTCCTGCTAGAAACTCCGCAATCGTTCTATGCGATGGTTCAAAAGTTTGGCCCTCTCCCTTGAATATCGCTGTGTCTAGCGCAAAGTCTGCCAATTCGGAGTCAATCGCAAGCGATTGGACGACAACGAAGTCCTTCGCACGCGATCCAACAGCAAGCGCATTTGAACGCCAAAGCGCCCGCGCGCCGCTCGCAAGAAGATAAAACGATAATCGCCCCGCGGCATCGACGATATCATCGATTGGCGCACGCCGATCGTTCACGCGTTCCGGATCGTGCTCGTGCGCAAGTGCGTAGATTGCTCGGTTGAATAGTTCAAATCTCGTGCTGGGCCATACGCCGCCGGATGCCACAACCGAGTGGAGCAGTTGCAAGCTCAACGGGTTTTCAAGGAAGGCGCCGGCTCCCCGAGCACGTGCATCTGCGAGAAACCGCTCGGGGTCGGCCTCTCCCAAGCCGGATAGGACAATCTCTGCCTCGGTATCGTCCAATGGAAGGAGATACGCGACCGTAATTGGGTGCTCGCTTGCGGCTCGGCGCATGGCGCGCATATCTGCAGCTTCCCGCCAGTCCTCTGCACGACAGGTGAGTCGCCAACGCCTGACGCCGCTCTGTGTAATCGTGTTGGCAAGTTGTAGAAGCTTATCCTTACCGTTGTCTCCGGCACGATACTCATCGAGGGCGTCCAGATAGGCTGTTGAGGCGGAGGCGATTGGAATTCCGTTCATCGCTTCGCGGCAGGTCAGAAGCTCTCCACCTTCCTGACTTGCCTCGTACTCAAGTGCCGTCGATTTTCCGATCCCAGGCTCACCGAGAAGCACGAGACAGGGCATCCCACGCAATTCGCTGAGGCGAAGTTCGACGGCTTCGCCCTCAAGCACAACGGAAACGCGTCTGTCTAGCGGTGTTTTGATCATGTATTTAGGGTAGTATTTCTTGCAGCTGTCGATCAATTGAGTCGTCACATTTCTCAACAACATTCGGAGGACTGCTGTGAAGCGTGACATGGACTTGGTGCGAGATCTCCTTTTACAGATCGAGGAATTCGACCAGGGCTATGGCGGCGATGTTGAAATCGAAGCTGGGGATCACGAACCACATGTCGTTGCTGAGCACCTTCGATTGCTTCTGGAAGCCAGGCTAATAGAAGGTGATGCCGTACCCGACGATGAATATGCGTTTGATCATATACTGCCGACGCGGCTGACTTGGTCAGGGCATGATTTCTTGGAGACCGTCAGAGATCCGGAAATCTGGAAAAAGACGAAGGAGGGCGCGCTATCTGCAAGAGGCTTCACGCTCGACCTGCTGCAGGATCTCGCTAAGGGATTTATCAAGAAGCAAATTGAAGAGCGGACCGGCATCGCACTTTAGAGCGATCCGCGACCTCAAATACGATTGATGGAAGAGGGATCGGCGAAAAACGCGGAGACCTAACGGTGAGAAGGCAAGAACGAAAGAACCAGCCCGTCGGCAAAGCGGATAGGGACAGGTGGAAAAAGGGGCAAGGGACAACGGCGTTCCTTGTACAATAGGCGACAGAGTCCTGGTTTTGCTTGCGGGCCTCTGATATTTTTTCGCACGTTAGACGCGAGAGCCCATTCCGTAAGGAGTATGTGTGCGTGGATGCTGTGAATGAGAAACCCTATGCCGGAATGCTAGTCGGCAATGTCGGCGAACCGATCAGGTTGAAGGAACTCAATCTGGCTGGGGTTTCTGCTGCGCCCGCAAAAGGAGGAGACACGGCGCAAATCTGGACACGGATGTCGCTCACGTCCGATGAGATGATGTTCCACACAATAGCAGAGAGCATCAGCGGCGTGTTGATTCACGCGGCTCAGGAGAACGGTGCTCGTATCAGGCCGGACAGGGTTGATATGCTGCTTTTGGTCATCAAGCTGGATAACTCGGCAGAGCTATGGGCGGATACGGCGGCCGTCACGATGCACGCTATGCTAAACCGATCGGTCCAGGGCGGCGCTTTCATTTTTGATAGTGACGTTACTGATGTCGTTGGCATGTGGTTTCCAAAGGTCGATATCACGGACGAGGACCGGATACTCTGCCTGTTCCGTACGAAATGGAGCTTTGCGCTGTTCTTCGACCTGCACCGCGAACATCCGCTCGACATCGAAGCTGCACAACACGATTTAGGCACATTGCACCGACGGCTCTATTATCGTCACCTCTACGAGATGGTCGAAAACGAGCTGAATATGCAGCGGCTGGCCAAAAGCGGCTGGTTCCCGTTCGCGGAAATCATCAGCCGCGAATTCGCGGAGATCGCAAACCATTCCAATGCGGAATTTGACCTGACCGAGCTGGAGGGAAAAATCCTCTCCTCCTTCGATGATGCACGTATTGAGAAGATCTTCAGCCGCTGGATGGTGAAGCCCGCATTCCAGGATAAGGAAAAAATCCTGCGGCCGGCGATCGATGCATTCAAGCGCGGCGAACCCGTTATTGTGCTCAAGACGCTGCTGACCGAGATAGAAGGCGTGCTGCAATCGGCGCATCGGCGCAAACACGGAAAGAGCGCAGCGAACCTCAAAGCGCTTTTTGCCTTTGCGACCGCATCGGCGGAAGAACGCGCGGGCACGGGAGATTCATTGCTGTTTCCGGCGAGCTTCGTCGAGTATCTGAAGGCCCATACCTTCGATCATTTCGATCCGGATGCGGTCGGTGATACCGCATCGCGCCACGCAGTCGGTCATGGTGCGGCGGGAGCGGACAGCTACACGCAGATCCGCGCGCTGCAAGCCATCCTGACGCTCGATCAATTCGCGTTTTACTTTTAAATCCGGGAAATCCTGCATGTCGAACGAATTGAAAAAGCTGCTCGAACAACAGCGTGCTCTTCACGACCTAGCGGGCATCAACTCTCTTGGTAAAACGATAAGCGATGCGGCTCGGCTGCATGGTTTGAACGATCTTCAGACCCGGATATCAGAGATGGCGACAATTCCCAACACAAGCGCATTGGCGCTCGCCGCAATGGGCAAACAGAATGCGTTGGGTGAACTGGCAGCGGGACGCATGAGCGGTTCAACCAATCTGGGGGAATCGATCCGCGCGCTGAATGAAAGGCTGATCTTTCCGGAAATCTCTGCCCTATCGAAACTGCTTAAGGACTATCCGTCCGGATACTCGAAGGCCTTTCGTGACGCGGCGGGCGGCATCGAGTCGCTGACAGCACGCATGGAGGCCATGAAGACACCGTGGCTGGATGTGCAGCGGCATGCGCTTTCGGCGCGCGCTTTTGTCGATCTGCAGGCAATCGGCGGGCTCGCCAATTCCAGGAATTCGTTCAGTGTGCGTATTTCCGCAGCGCTGCGGATCGAACTGGGTGATTGGCGGGATACCATCACGTTCGATGTGCCGGCGCTGGTTGATCCGGTCGCCCGCTTTGAGCTTTATGATGCTCAGGGCTTCGACACGAACCTTACCCATTTCAGCGTCGAAGCCTATCAGGAGACGGTCCAGATCGCCGGCCTCGCCGTCAAGGAAGATACCGAAGCGGATAGTGTCACTGAAGACGATGCCGGCGTCGAACTCAACTCGCGAGCCTATGAGACCTTGCTACGGTTCGAGCGCGAGGTCCGTGCTTTCATCGTCGCGGTGATGACGGAGCATTTCGGCGCTGACTGGATGAAACGCCAATTGCCTGCAGATCTTCTCGATAAGTGGAGGGACAAAAAACAGAAGGACATGCAGCAAGGTGGGGAGGGCTTCCCGCTGATCGACTACGCCGATTTCACCGATTATAAAGGCATCATCGAGCGTAACGACAACTGGGAAGCAGTCTTCAAAACGGTATTCGGCCGGAAAGAAGACATTCGGGAATCCCTTCAACGACTGTTCCCGGTTCGCATTGCCACTATGCATGCGAGATTCATCACACTGGAGGATGATCTGTATCTTAGGGCGGAGACGACCCGTATTCTCATGCGTTTGCGCCGTCACATGAGCTGAGCTATGCACGAGAACAGTTTTCTTGATCCACTTGGTTCCCGCCTGCCCGCGCTGTAACAGAATGTGCTCAAGCTGCGCTCGGCCCACATGGTGCTGGTGCTATTCTATGCCGAGCAGCTCAAGGCCAAGGTGCTGTCACTGATACAGCGTTCCGATGGCTTTATGGCACATACTGGTCGTGCAGAACGCGTGCCGCGGGGGACAAAGAATCCAGTCGGCAAATGCCTCGATGCACTTGAAGCCGACGGCGCATTGTCGGCTGACGAAAAAGCGGAGATCCGCCGGCTGATCGACTACCGCAATAGCGTCGGGCACGATGTCCATGAGCTTGTCGCCGACATCACGTCGGAACGGTCCGTTCGCCGATCGTGGATATACCTGCCTGAGAATTTCACCCGTTATGATTACGAAGCGGTCGAGCGTTTACAGCATTTCCTGAAGCTGTTGGGCGAGAGGCAGAGGACACATCATTATAACGGCACGATCAGCTTCGACGGGCTTCATTTCCGTAGCGCCGAGAGGGTCTTTCTAAACGAGATCAAGCTACTGCGCCGGAAAATCGCGAAGCAGTGGAAGGCGAGACAGCAGCAGATCGATGACCTGAACAAGGAGATGCAGTCTGCGATCATCGGGAGGGAAGAGACCGATCCGCTTCATCCTGCGAACCAATATGATGATGGCAGGCTGACCCGAAGGGGCGAGGAGATTTGCTACCGCCTGTTCGACCAGGGGCTTTCTCCCTTGGCGGTCGCGCATCTCATGGGACTGCAATTGACTTCGGTGCGGAACCGGCAACGAAGTTGGGTGAAGTTGGGCGGCAAACAGCGCCCGGCTGTGGATTTTGAAACGCTGCCGGAGCGGAAATATTACCGGCGCTACAACGACTAGCTAAGTCACTGTTTCTAAACGCTTTGACTTCCGCATAAACTACAAGGCCAAAGTTCGTATCCTTTCAAGGCGAAGACGATCCTGGGAGATCCACTCAGCGTAATTCTGATACAGCCCGACCAAGTTAATGGATAGCACCGGTCGGGCCGCTGTTGATCATTTCGCTACGTAGGCCTCGTCATAAGGCTTCCAAACCGTGTAGCCGATGGCATTGCCGCCATAGAAGGTCGAGCGGTCATAGGGCGTCAGGGCGATACCGTTGCGCAGACGATCGGAAAGATCCTGGTTTGAGATGAACTGGCGGCCTAAAGCGCCGAGTTCGCCGGTTCCGAGTTTTACGGCTGAAAAAAGCTTGTTCACAATCAGTCTCCCTGTTGGGGGTTGTTTGGCGATTGGTGTTTTCCGGGTGATGCTCTGCAGCCTAAAAGGCGGCCTTGCCGATCGAGGCGCCGCCGTCGACATGTAGCGTCTGGCCGGTCATGAAAGCGGCATCTTCGGAGAGCAGGAAGGCGATGGTCGCGGCGATCTCGTCCGGCTCGCCGAAGCGTCCCATCGGCACGCCGGCCAGATATCTGGCCTCGCCGGCGCTGCCGGCCGGATTGTTGGCCCGGAACAGTTCGGTCTCGGTCGGACCGGGCGATACGGCATTGACGGTGACGCCCGAGGTCGCGAGTTCGAGCGCCCAGTTGCGGGTGAAGCTGACCAGCGCCGCCTTGGCCGCGGCATAGGCCGTGCGCTCGACGCTGCCGAGAACCGTCAGGCTGGTGATGTTGACGATCCGCCCCCAGCGGCGCGACTTCATGCCCGGCAGGGCTGCCTGGGTGGACACCAGCGCCGGATGCACGTTGACCCGCATGACCTCCTCGAGCGTCTCGACGGCAATCGCGCCGAGCGGGGCTGCCCGGACAAGCCCGACATTGTTGACGACGCCATCGACGGCATTGTCGCGGACGATTTCGGCAAGACGGTCCCCGGCCTTGCGGTCGGCAAGATCGACGGCATGGAATTCGCCGGGGAAGTGTTCTGTCGGATTGCGTGCGACGCCGATGACGCGATGGCCGTTGCGGATGAGGCGCGTGGACAGGGCAAGGCCGATGCCCTTGCTGGCGCCGGTGATCAGGAAGGTTCTTTTCATGGGACGGTCCTTCTGAATGTCATGCGGCCCTGCCTCGTCGGAGGCAGGGCTCTGTTGGTGGAGATAGGATCAAGCGGAGACCGCTGCAGCACGGCGCAGCGCCGGCAGCATGTCTTCCGGTTCGGGGCGGCGGGTATAGTCCGGGTTGACCTCGGCATAGAGGATCGTGCCGTCCTGACCGACAACGTAACGGGCCGGCATCGGCAGCGTCCAGCTCGGGTCGCCGTTGAAGGCTGGCAGGTCGTTCTTCAGCGACTTGTAGAGCTCGACCAGATAATCCTGCATCTCGAAGCGCAGGCCGAAGGCGGCCGCAACGGCATTGTGCGGGTCCGACAGGATTGGGAAGTCGAGGCTGTTCTGGCGGACGGACTTGCGGCTGTTGACCGGGTTCTGCGGCGAGATCGCCACCAGGCTGGCACCGAGCGCCTGGAACTCCGGTATGGCCTGCTGCAGCGCCTGCAGTTCCATGTTGCAATAGGGGCACCAGACGCCGCGATAGAAGCTGATGACCAGCGCTCCTTTCGCAAGCAGGTCGGTCGACGAGACCTTGTTGCCTTCCGGATCGTCGAGCGTGAAGGCGGGGAGCTTGTCGCCGGCTTTGAGGGCGCGTTCCGCCACCCCCGAAGCGATTAGCTCGGCGGTGGCGCGGTGCATCGTCTCGATCACCGAATAGGGCACGTTGTAGGGTGGTTTGCCGGCTTCGAAATCGGCCTTGAATGCGTCGAGTTTGGCTTGCAGGGACAGGGGGATTCTCCTTTGATTGGATTGGATGGGAGGCGTTGGGCATGCCGAACCTCAGGATCTGTGCTGAAGCCCGGCAAGGGACGGGGCGTGATCAGCCGTTGGCAGCCATCGAGCGGGCGACTTCGGCAGCGCTGATGCCTTCGAGCGCCAGGCCATAACCGGCACCTTCGTCGACGATCCGGCGCAGCTTCTGGGTGAGCGCGATGCGGGTGTAGCGGCTGGTCAGCGGCGGCAGGGCGGCGATGCCCTCGGCGATCTCATGGGCGCGGGCGAGCAGCTTGCCCGAAGGCACGACCTCGTTGACGGCGCCCCATTCCTTGGCTGTCGCGGCATCGAGCACCTGGCGGCTGAGGATGAAATAGCGGCCGCGGATGCTGCCGATCACTTCCGGCCAGAGCAGATTAACGCCGTCACCCGGAACGATGCCAAAATCGAAATGCGGCTTGTCCTGAAAGACCGTTTCCGGCGTTGCCAGAACGATATCGGCGAGCAGCGCATATTCAGAATGGAGCAGCACCGGACCGTTTAGGGCGGCGATCAGCGGCACCTCGATATCGAGGATGTTCATGAGGATCTTCTTGCCCTCGCGAAAAATCTTGTCGTAGCCGCGCGGCGAGAAGAAATCGAAGCCTTCGGGGCTGATCGCATCCATGAAGGCGTCGCCCGAGCCGGTCAGGATGACGACTCGATTGTCGGCATCCGAGCCGATCTGGTGGAACAGGTCAACGAACTGCTCATGGGTATGGCCGTTGAAGACGAGCTTGCCGCCATCGGTGTGCAGCGCCACTTCGAGGACGCCGCTTTCCGAACGGGTCAGGCGGGCATTGGCGAAGGTGTTCCTGTAGGTTTCGAATTTGGACATGGTGGTCTCCTTTGGTTTTCTGATGTTTCAGGCTGTGGAAGAGTCAGACGGCGGGAACGAGGGCCTCGACGCGGGTGATGGCGCGTCGGACGGCCGGTCGTGCTGCGACCTCGTCGTACCAGCGGGCAAGATGGGGACGGCCGTCGAAGGTGACGTCCGGAAACTGGCGGCGCCACATCCAGCCAAAATGAGCGATGTCGGCGATGGTGAAATCGTCGCCGGCCATGAAGCGGCGCTCGGCAAGCAGAGTATCGAGCAGGCCGGTGATGCGCTCTGCCTCGCCCGAGAAGCGGGCTTCGGCGACCGGCTGCGGCTCCGGTGAAGAACGCTTGAAGAAGCCGGCATTGCCGAAGGCCGGGCTGAGGCCGGAAGCGTGGAAGAACAGCTGTTCGAAGACGCGAGCCCGTGCCTCGCCACCAGCCGGCAGCAGCCTGCCGGTCTTTTCAGCGAGATAAACGAGGATGGCGGCACTTTCGGTGAGCACCAGCGGTGCGCCGTCGACATCGGCATCGACCAGCACCGGCACCTTGGCATTGGCATTGAGGGCGACGAAGCCGGCCTCCTTCTGCTCGCCCTTGCGGACGTTGACCGGCTTCAGGTCGTAGGCCAGGTCCATCTCTTCGAGGGCAATCGGGACCTTGACGCTGTTGGGCGTGGCGAATGCGTAAACTTCGATCATGTCTCTCTCCTTGGCGGTGTGTCGCCGGTGAGGAGAGTTATGCCCATTCTCGGGATATTGCGGCAGGCGGCCTGAAGCGATAATGCTTATTCCGAAGGGGAATAAGCTTATGGATCGATTGCAGGCGATGACGGCGTTTGTCAGGGTGGTCGAGACGGGTTCGTTTTCGGAGGCGGCCCGGCGCATCGGGGTCGGTCAGCCCGCCATATCGAAGACGATCGCACAGCTTGAGGATCGGCTGCAGGTGCGGCTGCTTCTCCGCTCGACGCACGGCCTGACGCCGACCGATGCCGGGCTGCGGTTTTTCGAACGTGCCAAGACCGCCATTCAGGAAGCCGATGAAGCCGAACTTGAGGCACGGGGAGCCGGCGCAGGACTTTCCGGGCGTTTGCGGGTTTGCGCGGCAACGACCTTTGCGAGGTTGATGGTTCTTCCTCGCCTGCCTGAGTTCATGGCAGCACATCCAGAACTGGAGGTCGATGTCATCCTCGATGATCGGGTGATCGATCTCGTCTCCGAGGGCATCGACATCGCGCTGCGCATGGGCGATCTGGCGGACTCATCCGCCGTTGCCCGACGCCTGACGACAGGTCGTCGGTCGGTGATCGCAACGAGAGCCTATCTCGAAAGACATGGAACCCCGAAGGTACCGGCCGATCTCGCGGTCCATCAGGCGATCGTCTACACGCAACTCGGCAACAGCTGGACATTCCAGAAGGGCGGGACGGAAGCCTCGGTTGCGGTCTCGGGGCGTGTAAGGTTCAGCGCCGCCGAGGGGCTTCGCGCGGCGGTGCTCGCGGACATGGGGCTTGCTGTTACATCTGACTGGATGTTTTGGCCGGAACTCCAGAGTGGACAGGTCGTCCGTCTGCTCCAGGACTGGGAGCTGCCATCACTTAACCTTTGGGTGGTATTTCCGACCGGGCGCCTGGCGAGTGCCAAGGCGCGGGCGTTTGCAGATTTTACCACTGGAATCTTTGGGTAATAGAGGCTCACTGCGGGCAATTATGCGCAGATACAACAGGTTGGCGGTTCGAATCCTGTCAAGAGCATTAAAAACTGGATCTCGCGATTAATCCGGTACCAGCCTTCTCACGTTGTCGATGGTCGAGCATCGAATGCACCACGCGCTTTCTCGATAATCTCCTGGTTCAAGCGAACCCAGTTCATCACGTGCTCCAACGGTTCGACCAGCGATTGTCCAAGGGGCGTCAGCTCGTATTCCACCTTCGGAGGTATCGTGGGAAAAGCCCGCCTCTCCACGATGCCGTCCCGCTCAAGACCGCGCAGCGTCAGGGTGAGCATGCGGTGCGACACGCCGCCGACCTCTCTCATGATCGCATTGAAACGCACTGGCCCATCGGCAAGCACGCCGACCACCATCACCGTCCACTTGTCGCCAACGCGGTCAAGCAGGCTGGAAATCATCTGGCACTGGCTATGATCGCTGTCTGCGAATTTCGGCAGACCGGGCTGGTCCTGTTGCGACACGAGCTTCTCCTTGATTACCGCAAATGGCGGTCACGATAGCACGCGACCAAACGAACAAATAGTTCGTGACGATCAAATCAGAACTGGATTGCCGTCGCTCAAGGTGCTCGCCCAGCCATGCCACGAACATCGATGTTCGTAGGGTACAAATTTGTGCATTCTTGTGCCGATACTCCCGATTTCCATATGTTTGTGACGAACATAATGTTCGTCGGAGAATGCGTATGAAAATTGGTGTCAGCGGCGCGAACGGGCAACTTGGAAAAGCCGTCCTCGGTTATCTCGTCGAGCATGGAGGAAACGATCTCGTCGGCATATCACGCCAGCCGGATACAGTGATCGCGAACGTCGAGGGGCGGTTCGGCGACTATGATCGACCCGACAGCCTTTCGCAAGCCTATGCCGGGCTTGACCGGCTGCTTCTCATTCCCAGTGCCGATCTCAGGCCAAACGTGCGGGGGCCACAGTTCCGTGCCGCCATAGACGCTGCGGTCGCAGCGGGGGTGAAGCATGTCGTCGTGGTCTCTCTGCAGGGCACGCGGAAGGTCGATGGGCCTTCTATGGGGCGCGATTTCTGGATCGGCGAACAGCATCTCATTGCAAACGCATCGTCCTGGACAATCCTTCGGTCTGGATTCTATGCGGAGGCCTTCGCGCAGGAAGTCCAGATGTCGGCCGCCCATGGCATGCTGGCCGGGCTCGGATATGAATCGGTGACCTATATGGCCCGCGACGATCTCGCGCGATCCGCCGCGGCTGTTCTGACGGGCGACGGGCACGAGGGAGCCATCTACCAGATCAGCGGACCCGAGAGGATCAGCGGCGAACAGAAAGCCGCTCTGGTCAGCGAACTGATCGGGAAGCCTGTCGGATTCATCGCACTTTCAGAAAGCGATCTGCGATCCGGACTTGCCGCGGCGAACCTACCTACCGACCTCGTGGAGGCGATCGTGGAAACCAAGCGTCATTCTGCAGCCCATAACCTCGACTACCTCTCGGGTGATGTGGAACGATTGACAGGGCGCGTTCCGCAGAGTCTGCGCCATGTTCTTTCTTCTCTGTTGCCGTGAGGATTGAGATGCAAGGATCATTCACGCATGTCACCGTCGGCACGAACGATATCGTCCGGTCACGCAAGTTCTACGATGCCGTTTTGAGTGCGCTGGGATGGAGCCGTCTCAGGGACATGGGCGATAGCGGATCGGCTTGGGGGATTGACCTCCCGGCCTTCCTCGCCGTGAGGCCGATCAACGGAGAAGCGGCGACCTTCGGAAACGGTGCCACTATAAGCTTCCAGGCACCTTCGAGTGCTGCTGTCACTGCTTTTCATACTGCGGCGCTGCGTTTCGGAAGCCCGGATGAGGGTCCGGTCGGGCCAAGACCTTGGGCACCGCATGCTGTTGCAGCCTACACCCGCGATCCTGATGGCAACAAGCTTGCGGTGTATTTCCTTGGGCCGCAGATGAGTTGAATAGGTCTGAAGGGCGCAAACGAGTATGCGAAAGGCGGCAGGAGCCTGCTCCTGCCGCCTTTTCAGTGCCCTTAGGTCTAGATGTCGGCAAGCACGGCCGGATCTCCGGAACGCCATACATTGTCGACCGTGTTGCGCTTGATGACCCAGACATCACCGCTCCTCTCCAGTTCGACATCGTAGCGGTTCTTCATCATGTAAAATCGTGATGGATCGCTACGCAGAACATGCTGGGCTTCCACGAGCACGTCCATCCGGGCGGTATCGCCATCAATGGTGACGCGAGGATTGCTGACGGAGTGGGTCGTGTCGACAGAGCGAAGCGATGTCGACAGGGCCGTAACGATGACATCCCTGCCCTCGATAACCGGATATTCGAAACCCGCCTTTGCCCCGGCTGGCCTGAAATCAGAAACGGCGTTTTCGGCAAGCGACGATGACAGAAGCGCCTGGTCGCGCAGATCGATGCCTGCTGCGAAGCGATAGAGGGCTTCGACAACCGCCAGCCTGTCGGCAGCGTCTTGCGTGAGGGGGTATGATGTTGTCATGAATGTATTCCTTGTCATGCCGGAGGCCTGCGGAATGCAAACCTTTCCCGGCCTCGGCTCCGCGGGAGCCGATGGTTCTGGTCGGGTAAGCTTGGGTGGAACCGCTATTCGAGGTCGGCGTCGATCCGCTCGATCAGTCCGGCCGCATTGATCACAATCTTGAGGATGCCGATCTCATGGCCGAAGTTGCCGGTGAATTCGACGCGGGCATCTGATGTGCGGTCGTCAAGCATCTCGATGGACAAGAGCCTGGTCTCGGTGTGGTAGCCAACGAAGAACCGCTCGAGATACTGGCGAACGCCGTCAGTTCCCGCGAAGCCATCGCCCACCGAGACATCATCGATGACCGCATCCGGTGCAAACAGGGACAAGGTTGCCTCGACATCGAATGCATTGGCTGTCCGGATGAAGGATTCGACGATCTCTTGCATGGTCGGCTCCTCAGATGTCGATGATGATCGTGTTGGCGATGGTCTGCGCGAAACCATTCCCGAACAGCGCCGCGGGCGTCTGGAAACCGGGACGGGCCTCGCCTGCCAGCACACGACGGCCGGCCTCGGCTGCGGCCATTGCCGTGAACGTATAGCCGTTGACCGTTTCGAGAACAGACCGGGTGATTGTTCCATCCGTGTCGGTGATTTCGACGGCTGCCTGGTAGCGGTTGGCCAGACGCTCCGCTTCGCTCGGGCCGTCCGGGAGAGCCGAGAGATCGCCCTGCGGAAAACCGTCGCCGGTGACATGCACGAAGGTCTCGATGTCAGCGACACCTGTGGCCCGAGCGATGGTGATAAGGTCGGGTAGCGTCACAGGGAAGCAGTCGACCGCGCCCTTGCCGAAGTCGAACTTGCGGATGCCGGTCGCCGGGATGGCGACGAGCTGGCCGTCGACGCGGGCCAGGGTCTCGGTCGTAACATTCTCCATGGCGGTGATCGCCGACCCGCGCGACAGTCCGCCTGCAACATGCAGGGCAACCCGGATCCCGAACGGTTTCGCGACGCGTGCAGCGGCATGTCCGGCGAGACTGCCGAGCATCGCGACACTTCCGCCACCGCCGGGCATGAGCATGATACCCGCGGCCTTAGCCTGATCGTCGAGCACTTCCGCCAGACGGTAGCTGTCGAGTTCGGCCGCGGTGTCGAGGTAATGAACGCCGGAGCGGATCGCTGCCGTCATCAGTGGCTCGGCGGTGCGCATGAATGGTCCGGCGCAGTTCAGGAGGACGGTGATGCCTGCGAGGCCCCTGTCGACCTCAGCCGGTTCGTCGAGACTGAAGACGCGATAGTCCACCCCAAGTTCGGATGCGAGTTTGAAGAGGGCCGCTTCGTTGCGGCCAGCCAGAACGAGAGGCGTGCCTGCCGTCTTCGCATGTTCTGCCGCCATGCGGCCGGTATAGCCGGTCGCGCCATAGATCATCAGTTTTGTCATGTCAGTGCTGCCATTCCTTGTAGACGAATTCGAGGCTGTAGCCGTCGGGGTCGCGCATCTGCGCGGCGTAGTAGCGTGGGTCGTAGTGGAGCTGTGCTCCGGGCGGATGGATTTGCGATGCGCCCACCGACATCGCGGCGGAAAAGGCGGCGTCGACCTGAGCCTTGCTGTTGGCGACGAAGCCGATATGTGCGGCGCGTCCCTCGACCACGCCTTCGCGGAGCCAGAAGAACACTCTGCCATTCGCGCCAAACCCCTTCAGATCTGGATGACCGCGAGGGCCATCCTTTCCATCGTAGTCATGGACGTGAACAATCCCGAGAGGGTCGAGCGCTGCCTCGTAGAACGCGATGGACCGGGCGATATCGCTGACGGAAATGAAGACATGATCAAGCATGGTGCCCTCCTTCGCTAGATGATGTAGCCACCCGCAACTTCGATATTCTGGGCATTGATCCAGCGGTTCGGCCCGGACAGGAGGCTGGCGACGACCCCGCCGATCTCTTCCGGCTCGCCAACGCGGCCGAGTGCCGTCTGGCCCGCGAGCATTGCCTCGAATTCATCGTTCAGCCCGCCGCCGAGTTCGGTGCGGATCGCGCCGGGTGCGATCGAGTTCGCCCGGATGCGCCGCTCGCCGAATTCCTTGGCCAAGTAGCGGGTCAGGACTTCGAGGCCACCCTTGAACGCGGCATAGGGTGCGACACCGGCCGTCGCCACGCGCGAGGTGGCGCTGGTGATGTTGACGATCTGGCCGCCATCCGCCATCAGCGGCAGCAGGATCTGGGTCAGGAAGAACGGCCCTTTGAGATGGACATTGAACAAGCCGTCGAACTGCTCTTGCGTCACCGTGGCAATCGGACTGTAGAGACCGTATCCCGCATTGTTGACGAGATAGTCGAAGTCGCTACGCCCCCAGAGGATCTCCAGCTTCTCGGCAAGCGCATCTCGAAACGCCGGGAACGAGCCGACATCGCCGACGTCGAGCTTCAGCGCTACGGCCTTGCCGCCGCCCTCGACGATCGTCTTCACGACCTCGTCCGCCTTGCCGGCATTCTTGTTATAGGTGACGACGACGCCCAGGCCGCTGCGGGCGCATTCGACGGCGGTGCTGGCTCCAAGGCCCCGACTGCTGCCGGTGACGATGACGATCTTCATGGGCATTCCTTCCCTGTTCGGTGTGATCTCAAGCTAAGCCCGCATGCTCTCCCGCGCTCACCCAATTCTCTTTAAAGCTTGCCTATTCCTGCTTTGCCGTTGCCGACTGGCCCCTATTCTGTCACGGTCGCTCTCATGGAAAAGCAACTTCAGGAACTGCGCGGACTGGCCTCGTCCGCGGAAAACCGCCGTACCGAGACAGGCATCCCGCGCGTGGCAATGGTTCAGGGCGAGATCCCCGAACATCGGCTGTCAGCCGTCTACGAGCCGATGATCAACCTGATCCTGACCGGATCGAAGACGATGACGGTCGGTGAACGGACCTTCGCCTATGATCCTGCGACGTATTTCGTCATGTCAGTCGACCTTCCAGCGGTGGGATCAGTGCATCCTTCGGTGGCGGGCGAACCCTATCTTGCGGTCAGCCTGACGCTCCACCCGCCGACAGTCGCCGCTCTCATCAGCGACTTGCCGGTGCAGGTCTGCAGCAAGCTGTTCGGATCGGGTTTCTCGGTTGCGCCAGTTGGCGAAGAGCTTCTCGATGCCTGGGTGCGCATGCTGCGCCTGATGGACCGTCCGGACGAGATTGCAGTGCTGGCACCCGCCTATGAACGGGAGATATTGTTCCGGGTGCTGCAGGGTCCGCTCGGCTGGATGCTTCGTGATATCGCAGCACCTGATGCCGCCATCTCGCGGATCGGCGTTGCCATCCATTGGATCCGCGAGAACTTTGCCAAGCCTCTCAGGGTCGAGGCGCTTGCCGAGATGGCCTCCCTCAGCATCTCAGCCTTCCATCGTCACTTCAAGGCGGTCACGGCGCTCAGCCCGATCCAGTACCAGAAGCAGGTGCGACTATTGCATGCGCGGACACTTCTCATGTCTGGAGAGGGAAACGCGACATCAGTGGCGTTCGGTGTTGGATATGAAAGCCCGAACCAGTTCAGCCGGGAATATGCCCGACACTTTGGATTGCCTCCATCCAAGGACGCGATACGGCTTCGAGGCGAGGCGGCCTGACATCGCGGAGGGCAGGGTGCGCGGCGACTATTGAGGGATGTCCGGTCGAACGATTACTGTTAGCACCAAACGTGCGGTCCTGATTTTATCAATGATTTAGCACGCCCATGATTGGTAGAACGCTGGTTCAAACCCGCTCAAGACGAAGAGGAACAAGATGCTGGTGCCCGCCTCTCTATCAGGTGCAGACGGATGGTACGGAGGGGCGGGCGAGCCTACGCCTGCTCGGCATATCGGTCGATATTTGTGTCGAGAAGTTCCAGCAACTGGTCGCGTCCGGGATCACGAACAGCTTTTGCCCAGGCTGCGGCAAGAGGCAGTTTCCGGAGTGAAATGCCGCCAACCGTCATGAGGGGAACGAAAGTCACCCCGGATACCGCGAGTTTCGCGGTCCAGCGGGGGACGATGGCGGATCCGATTCCTGCCGCAACGAGGTTGATAATCGTTTGTTTCTCGTCAGCAATCTGGGCGATGCGCGGGTGTAGTCCGGCGTCCTCGAAGAGTTTCATGGTCAGGTCATAGCTGTGGGGACGAGAGCGGCGCTCTGGCACGATGAGGGCCTCGTCGCGCAGTTCATCGACGGAGATCCGCTCGCGACCCGCGAGCGGATGCGTGACGGGCAGTGCAATAACGGGTGTTTCGTGCGTGAGGGTGCGAATAACCAGGTTCCGGTTTAGTCCGTCTCGAGGTCGAATGAAGATGATATCCAGACGCCCGGCAATCAGTTTTGGAATGAGACGTATCGACTTGTCTTCGACGAGCTGAGTTTTGATCCCAGGGCATCGCTCCCGAAAATCATGCAGCAGCGGCGGTATAAGACCTGCTGCAGCGCTGTCTATCGCACCTATGCGGAGCACGGTCGTCTGCTGAGTTTTCCTTGATCGAAACTCTTCCGCAAGTGTCTGGAGACGATGGAGAAGGGGCCTCACCTCCTCCAGCAGGGCGACTCCATCTTCGGTCAGGGCGACACTTCGGGTTGTCCGGGACATGAGGCGAGTGCCGAGGGACTCCTCCAACAGTCTTAAATGCCGTCCCAGCGATGCCGGTAGCATTCCCATTTTCTGTGCAGCCCTACCGAAATGCAGTTCTTCGGCCGCAGCGACGAAGCATTTTAGTTGTTCCAGTTCCATGACATGCATTTATATCATTTAATTATATAATTAAAGCATTGTGGCTTGGGAGGAAAGTACGAATTAACGTCTTTCCCGAAGGCGCAGGAGGTGCGCCCAACGGATCATTGGGAGGAGTTCGCTATGAACAGCGACCTGGAGACGCGCGTTCTGCGCAAAATCACTCTGCGCATCGTGCCATTTATCATGCTGCTTTATTTTGTAGCGTTCCTGGACCGGGTGAATATCGGTTTCGCCGCACTGACCATGAACGAGGACCTTGGATTTTCCTCGACTGTCTTCGGTATCGGAGCAGGCATCTTCTTCGTCGGCTACTTCCTGTTCGAAGTTCCGTCCAACCTCATTCTCAACAAAGTCGGTGCGCGCATCTGGATTGCCCGCGTCATGATCACCTGGGGGATCGTGTCCGGCCTCATGGCGTTCGTACAGGGAACAACAAGTTTCTATGCGTTACGCTTCCTTCTCGGCGTTGCCGAGGCGGGCTTTTTCCCGGGGATTATCCTTTACCTGAGCTTCTGGTTTCCGGCTCGCCGCCGTGCGGCAGTGACAGCGATTTTCATGGCCGCAGCCCCGCTTTCGACCGTCCTCGGTTCGCCGATCTCCGGAGCGCTCATGGAGATGCATGGTTTCCTCGGTCTTGCCGGCTGGCAGTGGATGTTCCTGATTGAAGCCGCTCCTGCGGTCATCCTCGGCGTCGTCGTCCTCTTTTACCTCACCGACCGTCCGGAAAAAGCCAAGTGGCTCTCGGAAGATGAGCGCAACTGGCTTGTGAAGACGATGAACGCTGAGCAGGCCGCAAAGGGCAAGGCCAGCCACAGCATTCTTGCAGGGCTCGCTGACATTCGGGTTATCGCGCTCGCCCTTGTCTATTTCGGTACGTCCGCCGGCCTTTACACCCTCGGCATCTGGGCGCCGCAGATCATCAAGGAGTTCGGCCTATCGTCCCTTCAGGTCGGCTTTATCAACGCGGTACCGGGCATTTTCGCAGTTGTTGCAATGGTTCTCTGGGCGCGTCATTCCGACAAGACCGGTGAACGGACCTGGCATGTGGTTGGCGCGTGTCTGCTTGCCGCCGTCGGGCTTGCCTTTGCCACGGGTGCGACAAGCGTCTTCACCGTCCTTATTGCGCTAACGCTGGTTAACATCGGCATCAGCTGCTCGAAGCCGCCGCTTTGGAGCATGCCCACGCTCTTCCTGTCAGGACCAGCGGCCGCAGCCGGTATCGCTACCATCAACTCGATCGGTAACCTGGGCGGCTTCGTTGGTCCCTCGATGATCGGCTGGATCAAAGACACTACGGGCAGCTTTGCGGGCGGGCTCTACTTCGTCGCCGGCCTGCTGGTCGTATCCGCGATCGTGACGCTCGTGTTGTCGCGTACCGCACCGGAAAGCGGGGGCAAAGTCGCCCCGGTCCAACATCGTTAAATCTCAAAGTGGAGAAAAGACATGCGTGAATACAAGATTGCAGCGATCCCTGCGGATGGGATTGGTCCTGAGGTTATAGCTGCGGGTCTTCAGGTTCTGGAGGCGCTGGAACAGCGCAGCGGTGACTTCAAGATCCATACCGAAACCTTCGACTGGGGTTCTGACTATTACAAGAAGCACGGCGTGATGATGCCGGCCGACGGGCTGGACAAGCTGAAGAAGTTCGATGCGATCTTTTTCGGTGCGGTCGGCGCCCCTGACGTTCCCGACCATATCACGCTCTGGGGCCTGCGCCTGCCGATCTGCCAGGGGTTCGACCAGTACGCCAATGTGCGCCCGACGAAGATCCTGCCCGGCATCACGCCGCCCTTGCGCAATTGCGGTCCAGGCGATCTCGACTGGGTCATCGTGCGGGAGAATTCCGAAGGCGAGTATTCCGGCCATGGCGGCCGCGCCCATAGGGGCCTTCCGGAAGAGGTCGGCACGGAAGTGGCGATCTTCACCCGCGTCGGCGTGACCCGCATTATGCGCTACGCCTTCAAGCTGGCCCAGGTGCGCCCGCGCAAACTGCTGACTGTCGTCACCAAGTCGAACGCCCAGCGGCATGGCATGGTGATGTGGGACGAGATCGCGGCCGAAGTGGCGACGGAGTTCCCGGATGTCACCTGGGACAAGATGCTGGTTGATGCAATGACGGTGCGCATGACGCTGAAGCCGGAGACGCTGGATACGATCGTGGCGACCAATCTGCATGCCGACATCCTGTCGGATCTGGCTGGTGCTCTCGCTGGCAGCCTCGGGGTTGCGCCGACGGCCAACATCGACCCGGAGCGCCGTTTCCCATCAATGTTTGAGCCGATCCACGGATCTGCCTTCGACATTACCGGCAAGGGTATCGCCAACCCGATCGCCACTTTCTGGACTGCCGCGCAGATGCTCGAGCATCTGGGTGAACGCGACGCCGCCGCACGGCTGATGAGCGCCGTCGAGCGCGTGACCGAAGCGGGCATCCTGACGCCAGACGTCGGTGGCACCGCCAACACCAGCCAAGTCACCGAAGCCGTATGCAACGCAATCGCAGGATCGAATATCTTGAAGATGGCCGCTGCAGAATGACCTGGAACGATGTGTCCGCTCGCCAGGTGCTGCGTCGAATTTTCGACGCAGCCGTTGCCAGCGCGGATCCGAAAATAGCTGTTGTCAACAACCTCCCAGAGCGTCCCAGAGGTCGCTGCGTTGTGGTGGGAGCGGGCAAGGCGTCGGCTGCGATGGCGGCTGCGGTCGACGCCGCCTGGCCCGATGTCGATCTCTCGGGCATCGTGGTCACTCGCTACGGCCACGCCGTTCCGGCGGGACGCATCGAAATCCTGGAGGCCTCCCACCCCGTCCCGGATGAGTTGAGCATCAAGGCTGCAGAGAAGATTTTCGCTGCGGTTCAGGGCCTTGGTCCGGACGATCTCGTGGTGGCTCTCATCTCCGGCGGCGGTTCGTCATTGCTTGTCTCGCCTGCGGGCGAGATGACTTTGGCCGACAAAAGGGCGGTCAATCAGGCGCTGCTTGCCAGCGGTGCCACCATCTCCGAGATGAATACCGTCCGCAAGCATCTATCCACTATCAAGGGAGGACATCTGGCCCGCGCAGCACTGCCGGCAAAACTGGTGACACTGGTCATCTCTGACGTGCCGGGTGACGATCCATCGGAGATTGCCTCGGGTCCAACGGTCGCGGATCCTACCACTTTGGCAGATGCAGCAGCCATCGTCGCCCGCTACGGCATTGACCTGCCCGATTCTGCGCGCGCAGTGTTGGCGCAAGGCAACGAGACGCCGAAGGCAGAGGAGGTTGCAGGCGAGATTCGGCTGGTTGCTGCCCCCTCGATAGCGCTCGAAGCGGCCGCCGCGGCCGCGCTGGAAGCCGGTTTGTGTCCACTGATCCTCGGAGATGCCCTGGAAGGTGAGGCTCGCGAAATGGGGCGTGTCATGGCGGGCATCGCGCTATCCGCGCGCGACAAGGGCCTGCCTGTAGCAGCACCTGCCATCATCCTGTCCGGTGGTGAGGGCACTGTTTCCCTTGGTGGCATGACCGACGGGCGAGGTGGAAGAAATACGGAATTCCTTCTAAGCCTTGCGGTTGCCCTTAAGGGAGCTTCCGGCATCTGGGCCATCGCCGGTGATACTGATGGTATCGACGGTGTCGAGGATGCTGCCGGTGCGCTGGTCGCGCCGGACAGTCTTATCCGAATGCGCGATGCTGGTATCGATCCACGGGCGACCTTGTCTGCCCATGATAGTTACACGGCCTTCAAGGCCATCGGCGACCTGGTGGTCACAGGCCCAACGCTTACGAACGTCAACGACATCCGCGCAATTCTCATAGGTTAGGTTTGGACATGTTCATACGCAACAACCGGCGATCAAAGATCGTCGCGACGGTCGGACCGGCGTCAAGTTCGCCCGACATGCTTTGCTCACTGTTTCTCGCCGGTGTCGATACGTTCCGCCTGAATTTCAGCCATGGTGCCCGGGCCGATCACGCGGAAGTCTATAGGAACATCCGAGCTCTCGAGCAGGAGCATGATGCTGCTATCGCCGTGCTGCAGGATCTTCAGGGTCCGAAGATCCGGATCGGAGTTCTGGCACATGGCAGGCTCGAACTCGCACGTGGATCCACCATCGGATTTATCCTTGGCCGTGAGGGTGGTGAAGGAATGAACGATATTCCGCTACCTCATCGGGAAATCTTCGAGGTGGCGGTGCCCGGAATGGACCTCCTGATCGACGACGGTAGAATAAAAGTCCGGATCATGGAGGTGATGGACGGGCGGCTTGTTTGCGAGGTCCTCAATGGAGGCGCCTTGTCGAACCGCAAGGGTGTCAACGTGCCCGGCGCTGTCCTGGACATTTCCCCGCTCACGGCGAAAGATCGTGAGGACCTGGAATTCGGGCTCGAGCTTGGCGTCGACTGGGTCGCACTTTCTTTCGTTCAGCGGGCACGCGACATGATCGAAGCCCGGTCCCTCGTTGGAGACAGGGCTGGCCTCATTGCCAAGATCGAGAAGCCGTCTGCCCTCGATGACATCGAGGATATTGTCAGGCTTTCGGACAGCGTCATGGTTGCGCGAGGTGATCTCGGCGTGGAGATCCCGCCGGAGGACGTTCCGGGCAAGCAGAAGGAAATCATCCGTGCATGCCGGCTAGCGGCCAAGCCCGTGATTGTCGCCACACAGATGCTCGACTCGATGGTGAGTTCGCCAACGCCGACGCGCGCTGAAGCCTCGGACGTTGCCGGTGCCATCTATGATGGGGCAGATGCCGTCATGCTTTCCGCCGAGACCGCAACAGGCGCCTACCCGGTGGAGGCGGTCGAAATTATGAACCGGATCATCGAGAAGACGGAGAAGCACAAGCACTACCGGCCGATCCTTGAGGCAACGGAACCCGATGTCGCTCAATCACCGCCGCATGCAGTTGCCACTGCAGCAGCCAACGTTGCCGTGGCTCTGGGATCGCCGGTTGTGGTGGCCTATACATCGAGCGGAACAACCGCGGCCAGAATTTCGCGTGCCAGACCGGCATTGCCAATTCTGGCTCTCACTCCGTCCGAACAAGTCGCGCGCCGGCTCAACATGTTCTGGGGGGTTGTCGGCGTGCGATCACAAGATGTCCACACCTATGAGGCGTCGCTGATTCATGCGCAACAGGCGGTGCAGGAAGCAAAGCTGGCAAGTCCCTCCGATCACATTGTCATCGTGGCGGGATTTCCATTTGCGCAACAGGGCAGCACCAACAATCTCCGCGTCGTTCAGATCGCCGCAACCGACAACCTAGAGATTGCGTAGATTGTATCGAGCAATAAGGGGGATCAATGCGTCATGAGCATGTTTGCGGTGCAGCCGTGCGGCGCGGCTCGCCGCATCCCCATCACCCTGCTCGATTGCTTCTATGATTTCCGCATGCTCACCGGCCGAGTGCAGCGGCAAGGGCCGTAGGTTGAGGGTGAACATGCGGGCGCGATGCAATTGATCGGCGACGGTCCCCGCCATCCGCATGAGGCGGCTGTTTCCGCTCTCTATTACGAGAGTCTGATGAAAATCCTCGTCGGCCACAGCCCATCGTGGAAGGTCGTTGTCGGCCAATGCCTCAATCATCCGCTTTGTGGCGGCCTTCAGAAGCTGGATGACGGGCGCGCGTTCCTCCATCGGCAGCCGGGCGAGCCGTGCCGCCGCGGCACCCTCGAGCGCGGTGATGACTTCGTAGATTTCTTCGATGTCCGCGGGAGACAGGGCGCAGATGATGATGCCCTTCTTGGGAAGTATCCGGACCAGTCCGTCTTCCTGCAGTCGCGCCATGGCTTCGTGCACCGGGGTTCGGCTCATGCCGAGCTGACGCGCAATTTCAATTTCTGCGGCTTGGTACCCGGGGGGAAACGCATTGGAGCGTATCGCCTCCTTGATGGCGAGATAGGCGGCAGAAACCCGACCCGAACCGTTGATGTCGGAGTTTGCTGAATTCTGTTCTGTGGCCGGATCGCGTGGCGCGGCTCCGGGAATGTCGATCGTCCTGATCATGAACTGCCTGTCGTTGTTTCAAGGCTCGTTATAGCCGCTCTCCTGGAGCTTGACAAACGGGCGCGCATCAATAAATGTAAGCTTGCATGCAAGATAGCATGGAAAAGGATGTGGAGGCATCCTTCGCGATCTCAGGGAGGAAAGCGCGATGAAAAAGGTACTGTTGTCCCTCACAGGTGTCCTGTTTGCCATGTCCAGCCATATGGTACTGGCGCAGGAGAACTATCCTGATCGACCCATCACAATCGTGGTGCCTGCAGCGGCAGGTGGACCGAGTGACACCGTGGCGCGCCTGGTGGCGCAGTCGATGTCCACGACCCTTGGCCAGCAGGTGCTGATCGAAAACATGGGCGGCGCCGGCGGCTCGCTTGGTGCCGCAACAGTGGCGCAGGCGGACCCCGATGGCTACCGGTTGCTGCTCTACCATATCGGGGTGGCCACCTTCGCTGCGCTCTACCCGAACCTGACCTACAAGCCGATCGAAGACTTTTCGAGCGTCGGGCTGATTACCGAGGTCCCGATGACGGTCGTCGGCAGGAAGGACTTCGAGCCGAAGACGTTCACCGATCTCCTCTCCTATGTGAAGGCAAACGGGCCTGCCGTCACCTTCGGGACCGCCGGCACAGGTGCAGTTTCCGATCTCTGCGGCAGGTTGCTGCAAGACGCGCTCGGCACCAAGATCACTCTGGTGCCTTACAAGGGGATGGGTCCCGCAATGACCGATCTCATTGGAGGCCGTATCGACCTCGCCTGCGACCAGACGACCAACACCACGACCCAGATCAAGGCCGGTGAGGTTCATCCTTATGCGGTGACAACGAAGGCGCGGATTGGCGTGCTGCCAGATCTTCCGACCGTGGAAGAGAGCGGCCTGCAAGGGTTCGAGCTCAGTGCCTGGCATGCGCTCTGGGCACCCAAGGAAACGCCTGAAGCCATCCGCAGCAAGCTTGCGGAAGCGTTGCGCGCCGCACTCAAGGATCCGGTCGTGATCGAGCGTTTTGCGAGCCTTGGAACCGCACCGGTATCGGAAGATCTGGCGACACCGGCGGCGCTTGACCAGAAGTTCGCGTCTGAAGTCGAGCGACTGACGAAGCTGATCAGCGAAGGCGGCAAGTAACCTCGGTTTGATCGGCGGCTGAGAATAAGCCGCCGATCCATCATTCGTCATGGCCACGGGCCATGCGTCCGGCGCTTGAACCTTGAGCGCTAGCCCTTGAACAGGAGCGAACTTCCCATGCGTGAATACAAGATTGCAGCGATCCCTGCGGATGGGATTGGTCCTGAGGTTATAGCTGCGGGTCTTCAGGTTCTGGAGGCGCTGGAACAGCGCAGCGGTGACTTCAAGATCCATACCGAGACCTTCGACTGGGGTTCGGACTATTACAAGAAGCACGGCGTGATGATGCCGGCCGACGGGCTGGACAAGCTGAAGAAGTTCGATGCGATCTTTTTCGGTGCGGTCGGCGCCCCTGACGTTCCCGACCATATCACGCTCTGGGGCCTGCGCCTGCCGATCTGCCAGGGGTTCGACCAGTACGCCAATGTGCGCCCGACGAAGATCCTGCCCGGCATCACGCCGCCCTTGCGCAATTGCGGTCCAGGCGATCTCGACTGGGTCATCGTGCGGGAGAATTCCGAAGGCGAGTATTCCGGCCATGGCGGCCGCGCCCATAGGGGCCTTCCGGAAGAGGTCGGCACGGAAGTGGCGATCTTCACCCGCGTCGGCGTGACCCGCATTATGCGCTACGCCTTCAAGCTGGCCCAGGTGCGCCCGCGCAAACTGCTGACTGTCGTCACCAAGTCGAACGCCCAGCGGCATGGCATGGTGATGTGGGACGAGATCGCGGCCGAAGTGGCGACGGAGTTCCCGGATGTCACCTGGGACAAGATGCTGGTTGATGCAATGACGGTGCGCATGACGCTGAAGCCGGAGACGCTGGATACGATCGTGGCGACCAATCTGCATGCCGACATCCTGTCGGATCTGGCTGGTGCTCTCGCTGGCAGCCTCGGGGTTGCGCCGACGGCCAACATCGACCCGGAGCGCCGTTTCCCATCAATGTTTGAGCCGATCCACGGATCTGCCTTCGACATTACCGGCAAGGGTATCGCCAACCCGATCGCCACTTTCTGGACTGCCGCGCAGATGCTCGAGCATCTGGGTGAACGCGACGCCGCCGCACGGCTGATGAGCGCCGTCGAGCGCGTGACCGAAGCGGGCATCCTGACGCCAGACGTCGGTGGCACCGCCAACACCAGCCAAGTCACCGAAGCCGTATGCAACGCAATCGCAGGATCGAATATCATCTGAACGGGAGGACCGTCAGGGGACGCCAGAGGGGAGGAGACCATGGCTACACTCGAAAAGCACACCCGGAAAAACCTGATTGCCGGTGGCATCTTCATCGCCATCGCAGCCTCGTTCGCTGTGCAGGGTCTAAGATATGAGTTCGGGACCGCGACCCAGATGGGCCCGGGCTTTTTCCCGGTGGTTCTCGCTTTCGTATTGGGTGCACTAGGCGTCGTCATCGGCCTTGATGGCTTGCGCAGTGAGCCGGAGCCGACCGATGGTTCCGTCCCCTGGCGCGGGCTCGTCCTTATCTGTCTGGCACTTGCCATCTTTGCAGCCGGAGCCCGCGATCTTGGGCTCGTACCCGTCGTCCTGCTGTGCACGTTCATGACGGCACTCGCGTCCCGCCGAAATTCGCTGGTATCGGCGGCTATGATGGCCGCCGTCATCGCCACTCTTTGCTATCTGGTCTTCAAGGTCGGGCTGGCAGTTGCCATTCCGACATTCGGGCCGGTTTTCGGACTATGAGGTGCTCACCATGATGGATCTGATCTCGAATCTTGCCCTTGGCTTCGAAACGGCTCTCACGCCGATAAACATCGTCTGGTGTTTCGTTGGCGTACTGCTCGGCACGCTCGTTGGCGTATTGCCCGGCATCGGGCCGACAGCGACGATCGCGATGCTTCTGCCGATCACGTTTACATTCTCCCCGGTAACGTCCCTGATCATGCTTTCGGGCATCTACTACGGCGCCCAGTATGGTGGGTCCACAACAGCAATCCTCATCAACCTGCCGGGGGAAAGTTCTTCCGCTGTCACAGCGATCGATGGCTATCAGATGGCCCGAAAGGGGCGTGCCGGCCAGGCATTGGCAACCGCGGCGCTCGGATCCTTCTTCGCAGGATGCGTGGCAACTATGCTGTTGGCGATCGCGGCTCCGCCGCTTGCCTCCATCGCGCTCGAATTTGGCGCGCCGGAATATTTTGCCCTGATCGTTCTCGGGCTGCTCGTTTCGATCTCACTCGCTCACGGTTCCGTCCTGAAGGCGCTGGGCATGATCGTCATCGGCTTGCTGCTTGGGACGGTGGGCCAGGACATCTATACGGGCGAGGAGCGCTTCACGTTCGGTCGCCTGGAATTGTCGCAGGGGATCAACTTTGTTTCGATTGCTGTTGGAATATTCGGGGTCTCCGAAATCTTCCGCAACCTTCAGAACGAGCACACGCGCGAAATCGGAGTTAAACACGTCACGAACCTTTGGCTGACGAAAGACGATTTCCGGCGGATTATCGGCCCTGTATTGCGGGGAACGGCGCTTGGCTCGCTTCTCGGCGTATTGCCGGGCGGCGGTCACGTATTGGCGTCCTTTGCCAGCTATTCGGTCGAGAAGAACCTGTCGAAAAATCCGGCCGAATTTGGCCATGGCGCGATCGAAGGCGTGGCGGGACCCGAAAGCGCCAACAACGCTGCGGCGCAGACGTCCTTCATTCCGCTGCTTACCCTCGGCATTCCGGCCCATCCAGTCATGGCACTCATTGTTGGCGCCTTTATCCTGCAGGGGATCACGCCGGGGCCGGACGTCATTACCAGCCAGCCGGCGCTGTTCTGGGGCATCATCGCATCGATGTGGATCGGTAACCTGTTGCTGGTGATCCTCAACCTGCCGCTGATCGGGCTGTGGGTGAAGATGCTGACCATTCCCTACCGCATGCTGTTTCCGGCCATCGTCATCTTTGCCTCGATCGGATGTTATTCCATCAACAACAACCCCTTCGACGTCTATGCAATCATCGTCTCGGGCATACTTGGCTACGTGCTGATCCGTGTGGGCTGCGAACCGGCACCCCTTCTGCTGGGATTCGTTCTGGGGCCGCTGCTCGAGGAGCATCTCCGGCGGGCGATGATCATCTCCCGCGGCGACGCGACGGTGTTCGTCACAAACCCGATCGCTGCATCGCTGCTCGGCCTGGGTCTGGTCTGCGTAATCCTGGCGCTCCTACCGTCGATACGTTCCAAGCGCGATCAGGTGTTCGTAGAGGATGACTGATGCCGGACATTTTCATGTCCCCGGGCGCCAGGGCGAGTTTTCAAGTGATGGGGTGTGAGAGCTACCTTCTTTCGCGAACGCCGAATGGTGTGATTATTTTCTATAATAAACTTTCGCCGCCCAGTTGCTGTAGCAGGCTTGCAGATCAAAGGCTTGACCGAAACAACTGGAACCGAAAGTTCGATTCCCGTCAAGGCGTGGTGGTCATCCGCATTCAGCTTGCTGAATTCGTGAGATGAGACGCAGGCTTCCGGGCGCCTGCGTCTCATGTTTGCCTGCGCTACGGAAGGGCTACCAGAACCTCTATCTCGACAAGCCATTCGGGCATCGCGAGTGCTTCGACGCCGATCCAGATACTTGCGCATACCGGCCATTTTTCGCCGAATATTTCAGCGCCCGCACCGAAGATCGCCGGAACGTGATCCGGAGTATGCCGGACCACATAGATCTTCATCTGCAGGATGTCATTAGGATCCGCCTTCATGGCCGCGAGGGAGTTGAAGACATTCCCGAAGCATTGCCTTGCCTGGGCGGCGTGATCGTTTCCACCAATGAGTTGACCTGCCCTGTCGACCGCGACCTGGCCCGAGACGGCGGCAAGACGCGCGCCGGGCGGGGTTATGGCGATTTGTGCGATCAGGTGCGAGAAGGCATCGGTCAGGGAGGAAGGGTTAAGAGTCTCCATCGATGCTCTCCCTTATTCCTGATCGATAGCCGCGGCATAACCGTCGGGCCTGACCAACAGCGCCCGGACGCCGCGAAGGGCCGCATGGTCGGATGGATTTGCCGACAGGGATTTGACGCTGCTGGATCGCAACCATTCCGGGCCGGCAACCGATGCGCCTGGTTTGAAGGAAATGTGAAGCCAACGTCCTTCGACCAGCAGGCTGTAGAGCGACATCGATGCGCCGTCCTTGCCGACAAGTTCGATATCGGGAACGCGCACTCCTGCTGCCAATCGTCCGGCAGCAACGGCCGCCTTTGCATAGTGGCCATAGGCGACGTCAAAGCCGGAAAGCTCGCCGGCAAGACGATGATTGACTGCAGGCATTTTTAGGAGCTCGTTCAGCGTCTCGCGCAGGGCAAGGGTCGCCGGATCGAAGCGGGTGACGAGCCCGACCTGCGCCAGGGTATTGTTGTAGAGAATTTGTCCTATTGGACGCCGTTCCTCGTCATAGGTATCAAGCAGTTTGTCGGGCGCCTCGCCCTTCACGACTGCGGCCAGTTTCCAGCCGAGATTCAATGCATCCTGCAGTCCGACATTCATGCCCTGTCCGCCCATCGGGGCGTGGATGTGCGCGGCATCGCCGGCGAGCAGGACGCGGCCCTTGCGATAGGTTCCGGCAAGACGCGTCTCATCGGTGAAACGCGAAAGCCAGATCGGGTCGCGAGGCTGATAGTCCTCGCCGATAATGCGCGCGGTCGGTCTCGCTACCTCTTCCAGAGTGACCGGTTCGGTTCTTGGCACATGGGTTCTTTGGGGATCCACGAGCACGATGCGGTGGTGCTCGCCATCACCGAGGGGCGCGATCATCACCGAACCATGTTCATTGGTGACCGACACGACGGGCTTCGTCGGCGGCGAGGCGAGAACTACGTCTGCAAGCATGAGAGAATTGCGGGCTTCTGCTCCCTCATATGAGATGCCAACCTGTTCCCGCACGATGCTGCGAGCGCCATCCGCTCCCACCACATAGGAGCCGGAGAACTCTCCGCCGTCGGTTGAGAGGTGCACGCGGTTTCCGTCGTCCACAATTCCGGTTGCTGCCACGCCCCGCACGATGACGACACCGAGTTCAGTCGCGCGTTCTTCGAGACGCTCCTCGGTCACGGCCTGCGGAATAAACAGCGTGTAAGGGAAGCGGGTGTCGAAGGCTGAGAAATCCAGACGCGTATCCAGGACCGCGTAGTGGCCGGTCGGGATCGGTTTGCCGGTGCTCAGGAAGCGATCGGCAAGGCCACGCAGGGCAAATACCTCCAATGAACGCCCATGGATGGTGAGCGCACGCGACTGCGCCGTCCGCTCCGTTCGCCGCTCGAGAACGGCGACATCCACACCGGCAAGTTTCAGTTCACATGCCAGCCACAGCCCGACAGGCCCTGCGCCGACAACAACAACATCGTAGTTCATTTTCATGAGGAGCTCTCCAATCTAACGTTGTTAGATTTGTCTAACAGTGTTAGAGAGTCAACAGAAAACTGGAGATGGACATGCGTATCGTGAAAACCGAGGTCATCTCGACGGCACTCAAACTGCTTGATGAGGTCGGCATGGAGGGGTTGACGATGCGTAAGCTGGCAGACGCCCTGAACATTCAGGCACCCTCGCTTTACTGGCATTTTGCCAACAAGGACGCCTTGCTCGAGGGGATGGCGGATGCGCTAATGGAGCCGGTCGCCGCAAGCAATCCGGAAAGCGAGGCGTGGGATGCGAGGCTTGGGCGCGTGGCCTCCGAAGTGCGCAACGCCCTGCTGTCGCGCCGCGATGCGGCACGCGTTTTCGCCGGCACCTATCCCTTATCCGATAACGTGCTGCGCGTCGGCTCGTTGCTGATCAGCTCTCTCAAGCAAGCCGGAGCTGACGACCGTGTCGCGACTTGGGGTGCGTTCACGATCGTCTATTTCGTGATCGGCTTCGTTATCGAGGAGCAGGGTCTTGTGCGCGGAACAGAACCGGTAGGTCAGGAGGAGAACCCCCTGGCAGAAAAATTTCCTATGGCTGCAATAGCGATGCGTGAGATTGCCGGAGCTAATGCCGATCAACGTTTTGCGTTTGGGCTCGATTTGCAGATCGCAGGCTTGAAGGCGGCGCTTCGCCTCTCCTGAAACGGTAGCAAGGTCACCCGCGTACCTTCGCCTAGGACATTACGACCCCAGACTATCCGTCAGGAAGCGGCCGACGGACTGCGCCTCCGCAGAGAGGCTCGCCCGTCCTTTCACTAGCGCCAACTCGGACGCGGGCTGATCACCAAACCCGTCCAGCGGTCCGAGTTGCCGGTGTTCGGGCAGCACCGCGTCGGAAGGTAGCAGACTGATTCCGAGCCCGGAAGCAACCGCTGCCTGCACGCCCATCAGGCCCTGGCTGGTATAGGCGATCCGCCAACGACGACCGCTGCGCTCGATCGCGCGGATCGCGCGATCCCGGTAGATGCATCCGACGGGAAAAACAGCGAGAGGGACCGGATCCGTCTCAACAGGACGGGTGGCACTTTCCACCCAGACCAGCTCTTCTTTCCAGCTCGCGAGACAGGCCCCATCTCCGGGCTCGCGCTTGATCAGCGCGAGGTCAATTTCGCCCGCATCCAGCAGGCGGCGGAGCTCGGTGCTCCAGCCACTAACCGTGTCGAGCCTTATGCGAGGCGATGCAGCTGAAAATCCCGACAGCAGATTGATGAGGCGCCGCCCGGCAAAATCTTCCGGAACGCCGAGGCGAACGGTCCGCGGCGCCAGAGGTTTTCGCATGACCTCGGCGGCCTCATCTGCGATGGCCAGTATTCTGCGCGCATAGCTCAGCAGCAACTCGCCGGTTTCCGTGGTTTCAACAGTTCCGGTCGATTTGTCCCGCCGCAGCAGTGAGGTGCCTAAATTGACCTCCAGCTTCTTGATCTGCTGGCTCACCGTCGACTGCGTCAAGCGCACCCGTTCGGCCGCCTTGGTGAAGCCGCTGCAATCGACGACTGCAGCAAAGGTTTTCAGAAGATCCAGATCGAAGCCGAAACTCATTTGATTTCTCGATGAAGACGATGAGAAGATTTAATTTCTCAATCCATCCAGGTTTTGTCAAGCTCGGGACAACCAAGGAGAAGACACATGACCCTGACAGGACCCAAGCCGACCTGGTTGACCTTTGATTGCTATGGAACCCTGATTCAGTGGGACGAAGGGCTGCTTGCTGCAATGGACAGAATACTGTCCGCAAAAGGTGGCGATATCGACCAGAAGGCCTTCATCTCGATCTACGACCACCATGAGCATGCGCTGGAGGAGGAGCGTCCGCATCGCACGTTTGCCGAGGTCAGCGCGCTTGCGCTGGAACGGGCGATGATTGAATTCGGACTTCCGTTTGAGGTTGCCGATGCCGAAATCCTGACCTCGTCGATCGGCAAGATGCCGCCGTTTCCGGAGGTCGTGGCAACCCTTGGAAAGTTAAAAGATGCAGGTTTCCGCCTGGCGATCATCTCCAATACTGATGATGCCATCATTGCTGGAAACGTGGCCCAACTTGGTGGCCACATCGACCGCGTCATCACTGCGGAACAGGCCGGTGCCTATAAGCCATCCAGCCAGATCTTCCATCACGCCTGGAAAAGCCTCGGCATCAGCATGGAGGATCTCGTGCATATCTGCGCCAGCCCGCATCTTGATCTTGTCGCAGCGCGTGAGCTTGGCTTTCGTACTGTCTGGGTCGACCGTGGCACGGGCCGCAAACCACTCGCTGACTACCATCCGAATGAAATCGTCCCGGCGCTCGACAAAATACCTGCCATCCTTGCCGCAGCAGGCTGGATGGAGTGATAAGGAGACCAACATGGCGCATGAACTGAATGTTTCGAAGACAAATCCTGCACTTCGGCACAATCTCCCGCTGGATACTGACGAGATATGGGAGGCACGTGTCGATCTTGCCGCTTGCCTTCGCATGGCAGCACGGCTCGGCCTTGAAGAGGGGATTTGCAATCATTTCTCGGCCGTCGTGCCTGGCCATCCCGACCTCTTCATCGTCAACCGCCTCGGCTGGGCGTTTCAGGAGGCGACTGCCTCGTCATTGCTGATCTGCGATTTCGAGGGCAATGTGGTTGCCGGGGACGGCGTGCCGGAGGCAACCGCCTTCTACATCCATGCGCGCCTGCACAAGATGGCGCCTCGGGTAGGGGCCGCCTTTCACACCCATATGCCGAATGCTACCGCGCTCAGCATGGTGGAGGGTGAGCCATTGGTCTGGGCAGGCCAGACGGCACTCAAGTTCTATGGCCGCGTGGCGGTTGACGAGAACTATAATGGTCTTGCTCTGGACGAAAGCGAAGGCGACAGGATCGCCTCCGTCCTCGGCGACAAGGACATCCTGTTCATGAGAAACCATGGCGTCATGGTTTGTGCACCCAACATCGCCGAAGCCTGGGATGATCTCTATTATCTCGAACGTGCTGCCGAAGTTCAGTTGAAGGCAATGGGTTCCGGCCGCAAACTGCTGCCGGTCGTGCCCGCTGTCGCCGATGAAGCGGCAAGGCAGATGCGCGAAGGGGACCCCGAAAGTGCCAGAATGCATCTGGAGAGCATCCGGCGGGTCCTCGACCGGCAGGCGCCAGAGTATCGCGATTGATGGAACAGGAAAGGCGACGCGTTGGCATTCGCCTTTCTCATATTCCGTCCGGGTCAGGACGTCCCTTTCAGCAGCGGTGAATCACCCAGTGTCACGACCATATGCTCGATGAAGGCACGGACGCGGTGGGGCAGGGGACCACCACCAACATAGACGGCATGCACCAGTTCAAGATCGCCTGGATTGAAGTCTTCGAGCAGTGGAATCAACCGCCCCGCTGCGATGTCGTCGGCCACATGGAACAGGCCGACGCGGGCAATGGCGGCGCCGGCCAGCACCATTTGCTTCATCGTCTCGCCGTTGTTGACGACGATGCTGCCTTGGACCAGTTGAGCGATGTCACGGTCACGGTCACGAAACGGCCAGGACGGCCTTGCGCGCCGGAAATTGAACGTCAGGCAGTCGTGATACGCAAGATCCGCCGGCGTTTGCGGCGAACCCCTGCGCGCCAGATAATCGGGTGAAGCGCAGACGACGCGCCTGCTTTGCCCTAGCTTGCGGGCTATCAGCCCGCTGTCCGGCAGATTGCCCATGCGGATAGCGACATCGGTCTTTTCCGCCACCAGATCGACAATCCCGTCAGTGAAGGAGAGGTCCACGATCAGATCGGGATTGCGTGAAACGAACTCCGGGATGGCCGGTGCGACGAACATCGTGCCGAACGGTATCGTTGTATTGATCCTCAGTCGCCCGCGCACCGCGCCACCCGCGGCCTCCTGATCCGCCTCGTTCAGTTCCTGCAAAATCCGAAGCGCCGCATGATGATAGGCCTCGCCTTCTTGCGTGAGTGTCACCGCACGGGTGGTTCGCACCAGCAGACGTGTGCCGAGCCTTGCTTCAAGACGGGCGATCAACTTGCTGACCGCCGATGGCGTGATGTCGAGGTTGCGAGCCGCGGCGGAGAATCCTCCGTCCTGAACGACGCGGGCAAACACTTCCATTTCTCCCGAACGTTCCATCAGGATGCGCGGCATTGATGATCCTCGTTCACAGGTGCATGTCTTCTGCAGGCAATAGTGTGAATTGAGCTTAAATCATAAGTTTCCTCCAGCAACAATCTGGAGACACGGATATGGATCTGCAACTGAACGGGAAGGCCGCCCTCGTGACCGGCGCCACCGCGGGCATAGGCCTCGAGATTGCCCGCACGCTTGCCGTAGAAGGCGCGCGTGTCGTCATCACGGGCCGCGACCGCGCCAAGCTCGACAGCGCGATCGCTTCCGTCAAGGCATCGGGCGGATCGGATATCTCCGGAATTCTGGCGGACGCCGCCAGCGCCGAGGGTGCGGCGATCATCGCCAAGGCCGAACCGTCGATCGATATCCTCGTCAACAATCTCGGCATCTACGAGAGCAAAGCCTTCGGCGACATCACTGACGCTGATTGGAGCCATCTATTCGACGTCAATGTCATGAGCGGCGTGCGCCTGTCGCGCACCTATCTGCCCGGCATGCTGGAGCGCAACTGGGGCCGGATCATCTTCATTTCGAGCGAGTCGGGCCTCGCCATCCCTGAGGACATGATCCACTACGCAACGAGCAAGACGGCGCAGCTGTCGATCTCGCGCGGATTGGCGCAGCTGACACGCGGCACCAATGTCACGGTCAATTCCGTGCTGCCAGGACCGACCCGCTCGGAAGGCATCGAAGCCTTCCTGCGCAGCCAGGCAAGCGACCCTTCCGCACCGATCAAAGAGATTGAGGCCGAATTCTTCGCGACCGCCCGCTCGGCTTCGATCCTCCAGCGCATGGTGGAAGCGGAAGAGGTGGCAAACCTCGTTGCCTATCTCGCCAGCCCTCGCTCATCGGCTACCAACGGCGCCGCTCTGCGTGCCGAAGGCGGTCTCGTCAACACCATCGCCTGAGAAGGGTTTCTCCTATGTCCGACACACCTCTGACCATCATCGCCATTACCACAGCAAAGCCCGGCAAGGAGGCAGCGCTTGGCGCCGCCCAGGAAAAGCTGGTCACCGAGACTTTGGCCGAAGACGGCTGCCTTCGGTACGAGTTGCATCAGTCACTCGATGATGGACGCGTGCGCATCTTCGTCGAAACCTGGGCAAGCGAACAACAGTGGCGCGCCCATATGCAGGGGGCCGCCATGCAGCGTTTCCAGGCGAGCGGCGTGGGAGACTATTTCGCCGATTTCGCCCTTCATCGGCTGACCAGGGTCGCTGGCTGAGCATCCCCTTTTATTCCCAAACAGATTTTCTTATTTTCGGAGATAAACCCATGAAACTTCTGCGCAGTCTCGCCACCATTCTTGCGCTCGGCACCAGCACTTATGCCCATGCGGGAAACGTGCTGATCGTCCTGTCCGATTCCGACCGCCTCGACCTGAAGGACGGCAAGGTGTTTGCCACCGGCTTCTATCTCAACGAACTGATGCAGCCCGTCAAAGCCCTTAGCGATGCCGGCCATGAGATCACCTTTGCTACGCCGAAGGGGACGGCTCCCGCGGTCGACAAGACGTCCATCGACAAAATGTATTTCGGTGGCGACGAAGCCGCGATGGAGGATAGCGAAAAGCAGCTGGCGGCGCTCGGCCTGATGTCGAGCGACAGGTCGCCAGTCATCAGCCTCGCCCGTGTCGAGCAGATCGGTTACGACCATTTCGACGCGGTCTATGTTCCCGGCGGTCATGCACCGATGCAGGACCTGCTGGTAAGCTCGGAGCTCGGCAAGCTGCTCACCTATTTCCATGAAAACGGCAAGACGACCGCGCTCGCCTGCCATGGCCCGATCGCGCTTCTTTCTACGCTGGCAGACGCGAAGGGTTTCGTCACGAAGTTCGAAACGGCGGGAACGGCAACGACGCAAACGGACTGGATCTATGCCGGCTACAAGCTCACGGTCTTCAGCAACCGGGAGGAGGAAATGGCCAAAGGACTACTGGGTGGCGGCGAGATGAAGTTCTACCCGCAGGATGCACTCACGCAAGCAGGCAGCCGTTTCAGTCAGGCTGACGCACCTTTCTCCGCACATATCGTGACCGATCGCGAGCTTATCACCGGCCAGAACCCGGCATCGGCGCCGGCTGTTGCCCAGGAGTTGCTGAGCAGGCTGAAATAGAATCCGTGGAAAATCCTGATGACGTCCCAACGGGGGCGTCATTCATTTCAGGGACGTAGGGCGATGATTTTTCCCGCAGGCCTGCGGCACTGTCGAGGCCGCGGCGCTGTTACCACCCTCAGGAGCCATTGAATATCTGCGTTAATACCATTCGTTGGCCTGACCTCAATCATCAGAAATTGTGCCACAGTCTTGCGACGCGAGGGGCTTTGCTACAGGTTTGCGGTTCGAAATCTAATCACGTTGGGCAGATGACGGCAGTGAGTTATTCCGGCATTATCCTTTGTCATGTTCCGCCCATCGACGCTCTCCCCCTTTGTGTATTTGTCTCCGGCTCTCCTTCAGGATGAGCTGGTAACTAGCCCACTTGCCACCAATGGCATGAAGCTTCTCCGCTATGTCGAGCAAAACGACGGAGTTCCGCTGACACAATCCTTGGGCGCTTTTCATAGGAAATGTGTCGAATGGGCCGCACGTGAATTTCAGTGGCCCGGGTATGAACCGGAAATCCTCTATTCCGTGAATAAGGTTCTCAACGAACCGGATTTCCCTCCGCTCTCTGTCCTGCATTGGGCGCTGCAGGACCTTCGTATCATCCGCCACTACAAGGGCAGGGCCTTGCTCACGAAGCGCGGCAGGTCGATCCTCGGCAATCACGGGGACCTTCAGGCACTTCTCGCAGAATGGATGCTGGCCGCTCCGCTGCAGGAGAGACTGTCCTCTGAGGCTGCCGCCTTGTTCTGGGATCTTAGGCATATGCTGGGCATCGTCTCGACCCGGTTGGGCGACTGGGTAACGCTTGGCGATTATACCGAATGGGCACTCCCGGTGGTGCTTTTCCCGGCGAGGGGACCACTTGGCCCCCTACACGAGGCAGGCCGGTTCATCGCACATAATCTCGTTCGCCCGCTGACCTGGCTGGGCGTACTTGAAAACTCGCCGCAGAACGTGTCAGCCATGCCGATGATGGACAGGCAATTTCGGAAGACGGTGTTGTTCGATAAATTCTTCAAGATCGGCCTTCCGATCGGGATCGATGCGGTTATCCTTCACTGATGGGCCCCAGGGACGGGGCGCTGGGGCCATCGCGTAGCGGGCACTCTGACCCACACGACGGAGCATTATCGTCGCACGACAGATGCTCCGCCAACAGTACATTCTGCGGTTGGTGAATTGCAGCGCCTGACGTTCAGCACCGGGCATTTACATCGCCAACCAACATTTCCCTATGCCTGGTGGATGCTGCAAATCTGGTCCCATCGCGGCAGGGCTTGGGATCCCTTTGCCGCCCATTCTGATCATCGATGCAAGGTGGCGCCTCTGGAATGAGAGAAGCTGCCCCGCGCGCCGGGGGCTGTCGATCCCGGACCCCGGCGTTGCCGTCGCTATGCTGACCCTCCTGCGGCAACCCTTTTAACCGGTCTTGCGGGAGGCGAACGGCTTTCGCAGTCCCTGCTACAGCTGGTATGCCCTTCCTAGTTTGGACGCTTCCGCCCAACGATCCAAGAGTTGTCACCGCGTGAAATCCCGCGATTTTAAGACCGCTCGCCGTGTTGGCTGAAATCGCACCCCCACCAACAAGGTTGATCTGCAGATCGTGCCGTGTTTTGAAGTCAGCAAATTGGCGGCGGGGCTTCGACAACCGGAATGGCAGAACAGTTCGACATGTTTTCGGAAGAGGTTTCTCGCGACCAGATGGTCACGCGTGCCGCCTCCAGATTCGCAAAGCCTGAACAGCCTACCGTCCCCATGAGTGAAGAGGACATGGTTCGGCATCTCTCGGAGACCGGCCGCTACCGCATCCTCACGAAACTGGTGCCGCGCGCGATCGCGCCATTCCCCCGTCCAAAGTATCCCCTCAAAGGCATCATTCTCGACACCGAGACCACGGGCCTGAATGCTCGCAAGGATGAGATCATCGAGATCGGCGTGATCGCTTTTACCTTCAATGCGACTGGAAACATCGGTGACGTGACCGGCATCTACGGTGGACTTCAACAGCCAAGCGCTTCCATTCCCCCCGAAATCACCAGGCTCACCGGCATCACCGACGACATGGTGGCCGGGCAATCAATCGATATGGCTTCGTTGCAGACGCTGGTTGAACCGGCTGATATTCTTATCGCGCACAATGCCGGTTTCGACCGGCCATTCTGCGAGGCGTTTTCTCACCTGTTTGCCGGCAAGGCCTGGGCTTGCTCCAACTCCGAGATCGACTGGTCGTCGCGGGGATATGAAGGCACCAAGCTCGGCTACCTGATCGGGCAAGCGGGATATTTTCATGAGGGTCATCGTGCGGTCGACGATTGTTTCGCGCTCCTGGAGGTCCTCGCCCGAGAGGCTGATGGATCGGCTTCCACCGCGTTCGCGGAACTCTACGAAGCAAGCCAACGGTCGCGTGTCCGGATATTTGCTGAGAACAGCCCCTTCGACATGAAGGATCACCTGAAGGCGCGAGGCTATCGCTGGTCCGACGGACGCGACGGCCGTCCCAAATCCTGGTGGATCGAGGTGGGCGAGGAAGCGCTCGATGGTGAGCTGCGCTATCTCAGGGCCGAAATCTATCGTTATCCAGACGCCGATCCTCCAATCAAACGCCTCACTGCCTTCGACCGGTTCCGGGCCTGATAGCCCCTTCAGCTCATCTCTGATTGGACCCATGCTTTGAGCGCATGGCCGACCTGAGGCCTTGTGTCTTATCGATGAGCGTCCAAGGGCCTATATTTCAATCATCGAAACGACGTTGGAACCGAAGCAAGGTTGCTGGCGTCAAGAGACCTCACGAAAGGGGATCATCATGAACGTAGCACGCTCTTTCAACAACTGGCGCAAGTATCGTCAGACCGTTACCGAACTTGGCCGTATGAGCTCCCGCGAACTTCAGGACCTCGGTATCAATCGCGCCGATATCCAGAGCGTTGCTCGCCAGTCGGTCGCTCGCTAAGCGGCTTTCCCTGCCTATCCTGAATGACACTACGCCCGCTGATGATGCGGGCGTTTCTGTATCTGGCCTGCCACGAAGCTCTAAGTTGGAGATTTCCTTCGTCAGGAGAGGCCGTGCATTTCTCGCATAGCTGCACTGCAGCAAAGTCTATTTAATGTGCGGCGAGAATGGGTATCCTGGTTTTATCGAAGCGATGCACCTCCTCCCGCAGAGCTTCGATCTCAGACGACCCACTCCTCCTCCCAAGGGGCGTCTGTCGGAACAGCGGCACTCCTCCTCCCAGCCGTTGTTCGGTTCTTTTCGAAAAGCCTGCCGCACCTCCTCCCGCGGCAGGCTTTTTCGTTTTCAGGACCGTGGTATCAGAGCCCGAGCGCGAGCTGCGGCTCTTGCCCACTCTCTTCGGTGTTGAGCGATGACAGGGTGATCCCCAATAGCCGCACAGACCGTTTGAACGGGAACACCGAGGCGAGCAGGGTTTCAGCATTCTCCAAGACCATGTCGACGTCGGACACGGGTCCCGACACGGTCCTGCTGCGTGTCGCCTGACTGAAATCAGAATATTTGATTTTGACGGTGATCGTCTTTCCCGTGATGTCGTGCGCCTCGCAATAGCGCCAGACCTTCTCGGCCAACGGCCGCAACTCGGCTTTGGCCAGATCGAGATCGTCGATGTCCTCAACGAACGTGTCTTCGGCGCCAACCGATTTGCGGATGCGATCAGGTCTGACCTGCCGTTCGTCGATCCCTCGGGCAATGCCGTAGAAATACGGGCCGGACTTCCCAAAATGCTGCTGAAGGAAGGCAAGCGACTTCGATTTCAGGTCAAGCCCGGTTTCGATACCATGCCGTTTCATCCGCTCGGCCGTCGCCGGCCCCACGCCATGGAATTTCTTGACGGGGAGGGCCTCGACAAAACCCGGGCCGTTCTTTGGCGTAATGACCGCCTGGCCATTCGGCTTGTTCAGATCGCTCGCCATTTTGGCCAGGAACTTGTTGTAGGAGATGCCAGCCGACGCATTGAGGCCCGTGACCGCCTTGATTTTCGCACGGATCTCAAGCGCAATCTCGGTGGCGATTTCCATGCCCTTCAAGTTCTCCGTGACATCGAGATAGGCCTCGTCGAGTGACAGCGGCTCGATCAGCGGCGTGTATTCGGCAAAAATCTCGCGGATCTGCTGCGAGACCTGCCGATAGACGTCGAAGCGCGGCGGCACAAAAATCAGATCCGGGCATTTGCGCTTGGCGGTCACCGACGGCATGGCCGAATGCACGCCGAAGACACGGGCCTCATAACTCGCTGCCGCCACAACGCCACGTGCCGCGGATCCACCGACGGCCAGTGGCAGGCCACGCAGCTCCGGATTGTCACGTTGCTCGACCGAGGCATAAAAGGCATCCATATCGACATGGATGATTTTGCGCACGGGTTGCACGCTCCGCATGACGTCAGTGCCCACAGGATAAGCCGGCATTTGGTGAACGGGCATTTGACCGACTTGGTCGTGCTCTGTGCTGGTGGTCAAAGCAACAGACCTTCCTCGTCCGGCTTCGGTTTGGCCTGTGGCGGCACGATCACAAGCATGTTGCCCGGGAGCGGACGCTGTAGGTGGCGGGCTTCATCCCACGGTGCTGTCAGCCAGGTCTCGACTTCTTCAGGCGTGGTCAGAATGGAGGGCATGGCCTTTTGATGGATCGGCGAGACAATCTCGTTGGGCGAGGTCGTCAGAAATCCAAACAGCTCGTATTCCTGCTCGCCATCCCTGACTTTGCGCACGCCCTTCCACGGGGTCCAGAAGCCCGCGAAAAACATCAACGGCCGCTCTTCATTGCCCGCGAACCAGGCGTTCGGCACGCGCCCGCCCTCAATCTTGCTGGCTGGATCCGGTTCGGCAAAGGAGGTGAACGGCACGACGCAGCGGCTGGTTGGGCCGAGCCACCGCCGCCAGTGCGGTGAACTCACATTGCGAATATTGGTGACGCCGGGATCGTAGTTTTTCACATAGGCCGGCGGCGAGGGCATTCCCCAGGTCGCCCGGGCAATCTCGCGCTGTCCGTCCTCGGCAACGCGGACAATCGGCGCCTGATAACCTGGATAAACATCGAAGGATGCTTCATTCCAGCCGGCTCGATCGCGGAACGCCTTTGTAAATTGCAGAACCGCGTCACGCGTGGTCGTCACGTTATAGAGATTACACACTACCCGTCCTCCTATCCAATGCGGTTCAAGGCGAAGTTTCCGGCCCTTTCGGGATGCAACCAAGCTTTGAGAGCTCCACCGATCACGTGGGCTTTTGCAGCTCAAAAACCAAGGCCGCGTCCAGCAAACAGGGAAATCCCGTCCCGCATCTATCCTGCCCGTCAGAACAGTGCATCTTGTCACAACCCATTGCCATGCGACGGCGCAGATCCACAAAACGCATGCTGGCGCCAAACTGTTTCACCAGCGCCTTGCGATCAAGCTCGCCCTGTTGCCCGCACGGTTTGCATTCGACGGTAATCACCGGTCCCTTGAAATCTCTGAGCGTCAGCAGGCCGGGCATATCTCTATTTTCTCATCGACGATATTTTTCATCACATTCAGCATCGGCTTGAATCTGCTTGATGAATCGATTGGGCAACAACCGTCTCGTGATGCCGGCTGCAGTCCACCCGATTCTTGCCCGTTGACTCGTCACCGATTAAAGAACAAAAACAGAACATATCAGCTTTTTTTGGCTATGCAAATGCACTCTTGACGTTGGAAATCGATGCCAATCACTGCCGCCAACCCCGTCATTTCCGAGCTTCAGGACCGTATCCGGCGCCTTGAAGGCGGAGCTGCGCGCAAGGGCGAGGTGCTGTCGTTCGGAATAGCTGAGATCGATGCAAAGCTTCCCGGTGGTGGGCTGGCTTGCGGTGCCCTGCACGAGGTGGCCGGTGGCGGCGCTGATGCGGTGCATGGCGCCGCCGCCGCCCTGTTTGTTGCAGGGATTGTCGCGCGCACAAAGGGCGACATCCTTTGGTGCCTGACACGGCCGGATCTCTTCGCGCCGGCACTGGCACAGGCAGGCCTCCATCATGATCGGGTGATCTATGTCGAGGCCGACCGGGAAGAGGACGTGCTGACGAATTTCGAAGAGGGCCTGCGTTTTGGCGGGCTTGGCGCCGTGGTTGCAGAGCTTGTTCGCCTGCCCATGACCGCCTCGCGGCGCCTGCAGCTGGCGGCCGAGGCTTCAGGAACGATCGGAATTGCGCTGCGACGATGGCGGCGCCCGACGGAGGCCGCCGATTTCGGGCAGCCGACGGCCGCCACGACACGCTGGCGCATCAGCGTCCTGCCTTCCGAGCCACTTCCCGTGCCCGGCATCGGGCGGGCACGGTGGCTGGCGGAATTGATCAGAGCAAGAGCGGGAGAAGCCGCAGAATTTGAAATAGGTGCCTGCGATGCCACGGGTCGTATCAGTCTTTCTCCCCACGCTCGCGACGGACAGGATCAGGCGCGCCGATCCTGGAATTTTGCCTGAAACACCGGTCGTGGTCGTCGCGCGCAGTGGATCAAAACGCACCGTCTCTGCAATCGACGCTGCGGCATTCAAGGCGGGTGTCCGCATCGGCATGCCCGCCGCCAAAGCCCAGGCGATGATATCCGGCCTGCACATAGTTGATGCCGATCCGGACGGCGATGCCTTGGCGATTGAGCGCCTGGCGCTATGGATGCTGCGCCAATATACGCCGGTCGTAGCAATGGACAGTCCCGATGGTATTGTCATGGATACCGAGGGCGCCGACCATCTGCGCGGCGGCGAGTTGCTGATGCTGACTGGCCTGGTCAATGCGTTGAGAGGTCACGGCCTTCACGCCCGCGGCGCCATCGCCGATACTTGGGGCAGTGCCCATGCGATCGCCCGCGCCACGCGGCGCGAGGTGATCATCGTGCCAGTTGGTGAGACAGCAAAGGCCGTCGTCAACCTGCCGATTTCCAGCCTTCGTCTGCCTCCTGACATTGTCAGCGGCTTGACCGTGCTCGGGTTCCGAACCGTCGGCGAACTTTCCGCAACGCCGCGAGCGCCTTTGACATTGCGTTTCGGGCCGGAGGTGGGCCGCCGGCTCGATCAGATGTTCGGACGGCTTGCCGAACCGATCGACCCCATTCGTACCGCTGAGCTCGTCGAGGTGTCCCGGTCGTTCTCCGAGCCTATCGGGGCCGCTGAGACCATCGCCAAATATATCGGCAAGCTGGTGGTCGAACTCTGCGCCGCCTTGGAGGCGCGCGGGCAGGGCGTTCGCCGCGCCGATCTGATTATCTACCGCGTCGACAACACCTTACAGTCCCTGCGTGCCGGCACGGCCAAGCCGGTGCGCGATATCCAGCATCTGACAAAGCTTCTCTGTTCCAGCATCGAGAAGATCGATCCCGGTTTCGGTATCGAAAAACTGTCCCTCACTGCTACCATGATCGAGCCGTTCGAAGAAAAGCAGTCGATCTCCTCGTTGGTCGAAGAGATGATCGTCGACGTCACGCCGTTGCTCGACAGTCTTGGAAATCGCGGTCAGCGCATGTATCGGCTGGCGCCGGTCGAAAGCGACGTTCCCGAGCGCAATGTCGGGCGTGTCTCCCCCGTTTCCGCGAAACTCGGTCAAGCCTGGCCGACCCGCTGGCCGCGACCAAGCCGGATGCTGGCGCGCCCGGAACGGATCGAGGTCATTGCACTCACACCCGATCATCCGCCGGCATCCATGACCTGGCGCGGCAAACGCCGGCGCATCAAGCGTGGTGACGGGCCGGAACGGGTATTCGGCGAGTGGTGGGTCCGTTCCTCCGAAATGGAGGCGGTCAGGGACTACTATTCCGTCGAGGACGAGGACGGCAATCGCTTCTGGGTCTATCGCTCCGGCGACGGCGTGGATCCCGCGACCGGAACGGCCAAATGGTTCCTGCACGGGATCTACGGCTGATGCGCTACGCTGAACTCCAGGTCACCAGTCATTTTTCTTTCCTGCGCGGCGCGTCAGGTTGCGATGAGCTGTTTGCCACCGCCAAGGCACTCGGCATCGAGGCGCTTGGCATTGTCGATCGCAACAGTCTGGCCGGGATCGTGCGGGCCTGGGAGGCGGCCAAAGAGACCGGCGTCCGGCTGGTGGTCGGCTGCAGGCTTGATTTGGCTGATGGCATGTCGATGCTGGTCTATCCGACGGACCGGGCCGCCTATTCGAGGCTTTGCCGGCTGCTGTCGCTCGGAAAGGAGCGGGGTGGCAAGGGCAAATGCATCCTCGATCTGTCGGATGTCGCCCTTTATGCGGACGGTCTGCTCGCCATCCTGATTCCCGACGAGGCTGATGATGCCTGCGCTGTCCAGCTGCGCAAGTTGAGGCAGATATTTGGCGACCGCGCCTATATAGCGCTGACGCTGCGCCGGCGGCCGAACGACCAACTGCGCCTGCACGACCTCAACACTATGGCGATCCGGCACAAGGTTCGGCCTGTTGTCACCAATAACGTGCTGTTTCACGAGCCGGGTAGACGGCAATTGCAGGATGTCGTCACCTGCATTCGCCATCGCACGACCATAGATCAGGCGGGCTTCTTGCGCGAACGGCATGCCGATCGCTTTTTGAAGCCGCCAGAGGAAATGTACCGGCTGTTCAGCCGATACCCCGAGGCACTTGCCCGTACCCGCGAGATTGTCGACCGCTGCCGCTTCGACATGAGCGAGCTGACTTACCAATACCCCGAGGAAGCCATCATCCCCGGCCTGACGGCGCAGCAGACGCTGGAGAAGTTCACCTGGGAGGGCGTTCGCGATCGCTACCCCGAGGGTGTGCCTGACGATGTGGTGAAGACCCTCAATCACGAACTCGACCTGATCCGAAAACTCCATTACGCGCCGTACTTCCTGACTGTCTACAGCATCGTCCGCTTTGCGCGATCTCAGAGCATCCTGTGTCAGGGGCGTGGCAGCGCCGCCAATTCCGCCGTCTGTTACGTGCTGGGGATCACGGCGATCGATCCGGCCGCCAACGATCTGCTGTTTGAGCGCTTTATCTCGGAAGAGCGCAACGAGCCGCCCGACATCGACGTCGATTTCGAACATGGCAGACGCGAAGAGGTGATCCAGTGGATCTACAAGACCTACGGCCGGCAAAAAGCCGCCCTTTGCGCGACCGTCACCCGTTACCGCGCCAAGGGTGCACTTCGCGATGTCGGTAAGGCGCTCGGCCTGCCCGAAGACATGATCACAGCGCTATCTGCCGGCGTCTGGGGCTGGAGCAAGGAGGGCGTCGGGCAAAAGCAGGTCAACGAGCTGAACATGAACATGTCCGACCGCCGCCTGCGGCTGACATTGGAACTGGCGCAGCAGCTGATGGGCGCGCCGCGTCATCTGGGCCAGCATCCGGGTGGTTTTGTCCTGACCAATGACCGCCTCGACGAATTGGTGCCGATCGAACAGGCGCGCATGCAGGACCGCCAGACCATTGAGTGGGACAAGGACGATATCGAGGCGCTCAAGTTCATGAAGGTCGACGTGTTGGCGCTCGGGATGCTCACCTGCATGGCACGAAGTTTCGCCTTCCTGCAGGAGCACAAGGGAAGAGTGCTCGATCTCGCCACTATCGAGCAGGAAGATCCAGCGACCTATGCGATGATCCGCAAGGCCGACACGCTCGGCACCTTTCAGATCGAATCCCGAGCGCAGATGTCGATGCTGCCGCGGCTGAAACCCCAGACCTATTACGACCTGGTCATCCAGGTGGCGATCGTTCGCCCCGGTCCGATCCAGGGCGACATGGTGCACCCATATCTTCGGCGGCGCGAGGGCAAGGAGGCTGTCGTCTATCCGAAGCCGGAACTGGAGGCCGTGCTTGGCAAGACGCTGGGCGTGCCACTGTTTCAGGAGAGTGCGATGAAGGTGGCGATCGTCTGTGCCGGCTTTACCGCCGGCGAGGCCGATGCGCTCAGACGCTCGATGGCGACCTTCAAGTTCACCGGCGGCGTCAGCAAGTTCAAGGACAAGCTTGTCCGGGGCATGGTGAAAAACGCTACACCGAGGAATTCGCCGAAAAGACTTTCTCCCAGCTCGAGGGCTTTGGCTCCTATGGCTTTCCGGAAAGCCACGCCGCTTCGTTTGCCCTGATCGCCTACGCCTCCTCCTATATGAAATGCCATTATCCGGATGTGTTCTGTGCCGCCCTCATCAACGCGCAACCGATGGGGTTCTATGCGCCGGCCCAGATCGTTACCGACGCACGAGCCCATGGCGTTGTGATCCGGCCGGTCTGTATCAATCGTTCGCGATGGGACTGCACGCTGGAAGAGATCGCGGGTACCGCCCGCCATGCGGTGCGTCTCGGAATGCGTCTGGTCAGGGGGCTGCCAGAACAGGACGCGGCAAAAATCGCGGTGGCGCGGGGCGACGAGCCCTTCGTTTCCATCGACGATATGTGGCGGCGCGCCGGCGTGTCGTCGGCCTCCCTGGTCAAGCTCGCCGAAGCCGATGCGTTCCGGCCGGCTCTGAAACTTGAACGACGCGATGCGCTGTGGGCGATCAAGGCCTTGCGCGACGAACCGCTCCCTTTGTTTGCTGCCGCCGCCGATCGCAAGCGGGCGGTGATCGCTGAACAGCAGGAACCGGATGTGGCGCTTCGGCAGATGACGGAGGGCGCCAATGTCGTCGAGGATTACGGACATACGGGCGTCACTCTGCGAGCCCATCCCGTCAGTTTCCTGCGGGAGGATCTCGCCCGCCGAAACATCGTCACCTGCGCCGATGCAACATCGGCGCGCGACGGTCGCTGGTTGATGACATCAGGCCTTGTGCTCGTCCGGCAGAAACCCGGCAGTGCCAAGGGCGTGATGTTCATGACCATCGAGGATGAAACCGGGGTCGCCAATATCGTCGTCTGGCCGAGCCTGTTTGAAAGACAGCGCCGCGTCGTGCTCGGATCCGCGATGATGGCGATCAACGGCAAGATCCAGCGCGAAGGCGGCGTCGTGCATCTTGTCGCGCAACGGATGTTCGATCTGACCAGTGATCTGGCAAGCCTTGGTGAGCGGGATAGTTTCCGGGTGCCGACAGGGCGTGGCGACGAGTTCGCCCATGGTTCACCGGACAGTCCGGACAGTCGCGAGCGGCCGCCGATGGGCGTCAAGGCGCGCGAAATTTACATAGATGACCTTCATATCGATACGCTGAAGGTGAAGAGTAGGAATTTTCAGTAAACCGCCTCTCAACGGTCATTTAGCTTTTGTGCTCAAAATGGACAATGCCTTTGCGGCAAACTTGGGAGCAATCCCTGACAGCCTTTCCATCAATTCCACGACGGACAAAGTTGGTCGACGGTAGCCTGCGGCCTGTGCGACGAGCGTCTCCAACAGCCTGTCCGCCTCTTTACTCAGCAGGGAGACCAGAAAGTCGTCGGGTGTCATGGCGACGACGCCGGACGGAAGATCGCTGAAGTCTCGGATGTTCGATGTGACGATGATGCCAGCCCCGATCGCTGCAGCTGCTGCGGCCACGTGCCGATCCTTGGGGTGGTTCCGCATTGCCGGCTCCAGTGGCTCCCAGCCTTCGACATTCGCGTCGGGGAACGCCTCCTCCATAACGGCGCGCAGTACCCTCGCTCTGGTCGGCTCCATTCCATAGTCGCTGATAAGGTTGCGCGTGACTTCGTCCAGGATTCGCGACGACCAATGCGCGCGATAGCAATCTGCCGCAGCCACGCGCAATAATGTGTCGCGCAGCATCATGGGGAATAGGACGTCGGCATCGAGGACGGCGATTGGCATAGGCACTCATCAAGATCCCCCCTGATCATTCGGGGAGGTGGTTGCGTTTATAGCGTTTATGCGCCATATTACCGGCATGGCCATATCACATCGCACATCGTCCGACAAAAAGCCCTCGAAGACTTCGAAAGCCGTTCCTGCTCTCGAGCGGTCAGCCGCGGCCCGTGTCGCATCGCTGTTGGTTTCCCGTTCCGCAAAGCAGCATGGAACGTTTCAGGTAATCAATGCCGATGGCGAACGCCTGGACCTGCCAGATGCGCTGACCGACATCATGTATCGGGCCGCGGAGCTTCTCGCAGACGGAAGACCGGTAACGGTTTTGCCCGACGAAGAGATGCTGTCAACGCAGGCGGCGGCCGATATTCTCAACGTATCGAGGCAATATCTCGTGCGTTTGGTCGATACCGGCGAGCTTGCTGGTGAAAAAGTGGGAAGTCACCGGCGTTTGAGAGCCGTGGATGTCGCAGCGTTCAAGGCTGTGCGTGACGCCAAGCGAACATCGGCGCTGGATCGGTTGAGTTCATTGAGCGAAGACGCTGGCGGCTACGAGCTCGAAATCAAGCAGCGCTGAAGGAGCTATATAGCGCGCCGGGCTCGAATGCGCGGGTGCGCCGCTTGTTCAATGATCGCTCAGAAGGGAGCCGAGCGTGGACTTGCACGTTTTTGTTCCCTCATCGAATACGGCGGACCTTTCACATCGCGTGTAGGCCGCCAAGGCGTAGCTAAAGGCTTCCTCGTCCCAGTCTTTGAAGATGCGCAACTCGTCGCTGCCCGGAATTAGGCCTGAATATGACTCAACATGCATTTGCTCTACCTGCATGAACTCATCGTTCTCGGATGTGATATAAAAATGCGTCGCATCCCTCAGTGTGGCTTTGTAGTGAACACGAGCCGCCAGTTCGCTGAATTGGGCGCCGATAACAGCGGATCCGGAGAGCGCGTAAGGCCCTCCTGGGCCAGCGTGCATTTGAAGCCCGCCGTCGCTAACAAATATCACGCCAAGCCGGCCGACTCTAATCGCTGCGGACTGTCCGAAAATGTTTGTCGAGAGGTCGAATTCTTGATCTCCTCCGGTATCAGTTACTTCGTAAAAATACAGTGAAAAAGGCAAATCGCCGTGGAGGCATCGGAATGTGGTGGGTTTTCGCGCGCTTTGGAGTACGAAATGGCAGTGCTGCAGTTCCTCGATGAATTGCGCAGGAACCATCGGCCCACTATCTGGTCGCTTGCGATCAAGTAAGAGGCCGGTCTCTTTCACGAGAAAGCCGATCAGGATTTTAGACAACCATCGGCCAAGGAGTAGTTTTTCGTCCTGAGTCTCTACTGTGCCACGCTCAATAATGGGCTGCACGGCGTTTTCAATCTGGGAGAGGAAACCGTTGTTGCAAGCTTCGCAACACGGAACAGTCAGATTTCGATATGGAATAAGTGTCCCATTCAGCAGGGTGAGACGCTCATTGAAGAGATTGAACTTATGCTGAAGCCATTTGGGGATCACGTGTTCGCCGGCGCCAGTGCTGGGGGGACCGCCGCACGCAAAGCACATTCTTTGTGAAATGCTGTTTTCCGACACGGCCCTTGCCGATAGCTCGAGTATTCTCATTTTTCTCGTTTTCGGTTGGGCTTTCAACGGTTCACGCCGGGCCTGACGATCATGGAAGAATCTCATTCGTCCCAAACCAGAATACCAAGCCACCGCTGCCTTGGACACCCGGCCATCATGCTACAAGCCAACGCCGACTCCGAAGGCCTGCCGGCTTCAGTCGCTTCTCTTGCGGATCGTTTCCACAATCAGGTAATTCTGAGGAAGCGCGTGGAGTAATTCAGCCCCAGGTTTCGTCAATTGAAGCCAGGATGTGTTGTTCCTAATCCTTGCACATAGGCGGGACTTGGCTTTCCTGAGTGTGGCGTCACCCTCTGGGACCGGGCTGTAGGCTGCGCTGAAGCCTTCAATATAAAGTCTTCACCCTTCGGGCCGCCATCCCTGACGCGTACGTCGATCCGGGTCTGTCCAGCAACACGTAATGTAACATCAAGGTTCCCTTCCCAGCAGGCCGAAGCCGCGCAGTTCCATCCCTGAGTTAGAGCCGAACCGGCAGGTTGCTTGATCAGGAAGTGGCCGTGCAATTTAGCCCGAACGCAATCCGCTCCAACCATTGGCGTTGCTAACCCAGCTCTCTTGTCTGGCATCCCTAATCCAGTCCCGTCCTTGGGCAGTCAACCCGCAAGGGGTTCGCAGCTACTGCGACCTCTCTGGCTGCGCCGCCGAGGTGACCGCGGCCGGGTCCGGATCGAACGGGCGCCATCGAGCGGGGATTGGCCCCGCCAACGGATGGAGCCTCACATGTCGGATCTCAGCCTCGCACAGAACCACGCTTTCGATCTTGCCCGGACCCTGATGGTCCCGGTCACCCTCTTCGAAATCGATGGCGAGATCGGCGTCATGCTTTCCGCCGAGTATGACGGCGATGAGGACGCCATCATCAATATCTATGATCCCTTTGCCTACGGATCGGCTCATTGAGCCGATCAACCCTCCGGGGGGAAGGCGTGCCGCTTGCGCTGATGCGCGCGCAAGGGAGGCTTCGCCGCGAGCTTGTCCCGCAGATCTGCACATTGCGAACCGCGCCCTTGCGCGTTTTCATCTTCGCGGCCTGGGCGCTGCCAGTCCGAAAAGCCAGGAAAGCAGGGGAAACGAAATGGATAAGAATGACATCGAGGAGCTGCGCGCCCGGGTGGGATGCGCAGCCGTCCTTGAGCATGAGGGCTTCGCGATAGACCGGAAAGAGAGCACGCGCCGGGCGGTCAAATTCCGGCGCGACGACGATATCGTCATCGTGATCCACGACGACAGGGGCTGGTTCGACGCCCGTTCGGACGCCAAGGGCGATGTGTTTGCCCTTGCAAGCTATCTTCATGGGATCGGATTTGCCGAGGCCCTGGCAGTTGTCGGGGCTCTCATCGCGTTCCAGCCAGTCGCACCGACATGGGAGAAGCCTCAACATCAAACGCAGCCAATTGCTTCGGTCGCTGACCGCTGGAACCACCGAAAACGGCCGTGGCGCGGATCGGCGACGTGGACTTACCTCCAGCGATGCCGGGCGCTGCCATGGCAAGTCATCTCCGCGGCGATCGATGCAGACGTTCTTCGGGAAGGCCCATATGGCTCGATGTGGGCAAAGCATGTCGATGAGGCTGGTGCCGTCATCGGCTGGGAGGAGCGCGGTCCGGACTGGCGCGGGTTTTCCACCGGCGGCGCCAAGGCGCTCTTCCAGTTTGGGATGAATGACGCTCATCGGATCTGTGTGACGGAGGCGGCGATCGATGCGCTCAGCCTGGCCGCGATCGAGCAGACACGATCCGACACGCTCTATGTCAGCACTGGAGGCGGCTGGTCTCCGCTAACCGCGTTCGCGTTGGAAAACTTAGCGTCCGGGGAGGGCGCGTGGCTTGTGGCAGCGACCGACAATAACGTCCAGGGTGAAGTTTTTGCCGACCGCCTGCGCCAGATGGCGGACAGCGCCGGTTGCGATTTCTCTCGGCTGAGGCCGCAGAGTGAGGATTGGAATGAGGAACTGAAGGAGAGGAGGGAGAAAGGCGAGCTGCCGCATACGCGGCCAACGCATCAAGGGTGAAGCTGCCGCCCGCCTGACGGCGGCCCTTGACCCGCTGCCCGCGAGGCGCCGGCTGAGGAGGGGTAATCAAAGGACTGAAGCAGGAGAGGTCGAACAGGCTTTTCAGCTCAGCCGCAACCCCAAAGGAGCCGCAGATGTTCGATACTCCCACCATCCGTAAAGTGTTCGAAGGTGTGGCCAGCCACCACGAAATGTACGCCCTGTTCAATCGCCATAGCCAGTCGCCGTTCAACGATGACAGGATGAACGGCACGCGATATGTCGGCGAGTGGTTTGAGATATCCGAAGCCGATCACGACCACATGTTCGAGATCCTGCCGCCGCTCTTTTATCGCGGCGACATGTTCGCCATGCGCGAATTCCTGGCCGCCAGCGTCACCAGCGTTTTCTTCGCCCTGCCGATCGATGATCGGTTCCGATGGTTTCACGGCTATTGCGACCTGGCCGATCGACAGTCACCCGACCGCATGCGCGCCGAGATCATCACCCGCGAATCCCGTCCCGTCCGCGCCATGAACCGACAGGAAAAACTCGATCATATCTGGAGCGCGACCGGTCCGGATTTCCGCGGCTATGCCGACGCACGTTTTCCAGCCGATCTGCGCAATCGCCAGATCGTGCTCGTCTATCCCTCAGCTCAAGGCAAGGTCTGGAAGCTGCTCGGCGATCTGACCGACGAGGAGATCGCCGCCAAGCTGCCGGTGCAATTCCGTCTATTGCCGGAAACTATCGCTGCCTGACAGCGACCTTCACTTCGCGATCTCACCATTCTGCGTCTTCGCAACACTCGCATTCAACGGCGAGTGTGCCTCGGCGCGCCACCTCACAGGAGTTTTCCAATGGCGCATGACGATCCTTTCACCATCGACCTGTTCGGCAATACAGCTCTCGCATCCGGTTTCGATCTCGGTGTGCCGGGTTTCGCAGCGGACTTTGGGACCGATCTCGAGGATGACCCACCGCCGTCGACGCCGGCGCCGGCCGCCCCAGTTCTGACGATCCCAGAGGCTAAACCGCAGATGCGCGCGAGGGTCGATTTCCGACTGGAGAGTACACGCGGTCTCGCCAAATCCTGGCGCGACCGGGCGCGTGACAATATCGCCGCCATCCAACTGGCCAACGAGATCGAGCGTCACGGCCTTCCGGCCCGACCTGACCAGCAGGCCAGGCTGATCAAGTTCACCGGCTTCGGCGCGTCGGATCTGGCCAACGGCATATTCCGGCGTCCTGGCGAAGACGCTTTTCGTAGAGGCTGGGAAGAGCTCGGTGGCAATCTGGAAAGCGCCGTCGCGGCCGGGGACTACGCATCTCTGGCGCGCTGCACCCAGTATGCCCACTTCACGCCGGAGTTTATCGTTCGTGCCATCTGGTCGGGCCTGGTCCGCATGGGGTTCGATGGTGGACGGATCCTGGAGCCGGGTATCGGTACGGGGATGTTTCCGGCGCTGATGCCGGATGCTCTCTCGAAGGTGAGCCATGTCACCGGCGTCGAGCTCGATCCCGTCACCGCCCGCATCGTTCGGCTGCTACAACCGCGGGCAAGGATCATCACAAGCGATTTTGCGCGCACCGACCTGCCCGACCATTTCGATCTGACGATCGGCAACCCGCCGTTTTCTGACAGGACGGTGAAGAGTGATCCGGCCTTCCGGTCTCTCGGCTTGCGGCTGCATGATTATTTCATCGCCAAGTCCATCCACCGGCTGAAGCCCGGCGGTCTTGCGGCCTTTGTCACCTCGTCCGGCACGATGGACAAGGCCGATGCCCGCGCGCGCGAACACATCGCCGGCATGGCCGATCTGATTGGCGCCATTCGCTTGCCCGAAGGCAGCTTTCGCGCCGACGCCGGAACCGATGTCGTTGTCGATATCCTCTTCTTCCGAAAGCGCCGTGCGGATGAGACGGTTGGAAACAACACTTGGCTCGATCTCGCGGATGTCCAGGCCGAAGGCGAGGGCGGCAGCGTCCGTATCAACAGGTGGTTCGCCGATCATTCCGACATAGTGCTGGGACAGCATGCGATCACGTCAGGTCCATTCGGCGAAGCCTATACATGCCTCCCTTTTGACAATGATCTCGAAACGAGCCTGAACTCCGCGATCAGCCAGCTACCAGCCGATCTCTATGACGGTGAGCCATCCACAATCGACTTCGCCCTTGAGGACGAAGTCGCGGAAGCCATGGTCGAGCGCCCGGATGATCCAAAAGTTCGCGAAGGCAGCTATTTCATCGGCAAGGCCACGGCGCTGATGCAGGTGGTGGACGGCGTCGCTGTCCCGGTCGAGGTCAGGAAGGGCCGGAGCACCGATGGCATCTTCGCCAAGCATGCTCTCATTATCCGCAAGCTCATCCCGATCCGCGATGCGGTCCGGCTCATTCTCAAGCTTCAGGAACGCGACCAGCCCTGGCAGAAGGCGCAGGTGTCGCTGCGCATTGGCTGGTCGAGTTTCGTGCGCGAATTCGGCCCGATCAACTTCACCTCCGTCTCGACATCGGAGGATCCGGAAACCGGTGAGATCAGGGAGGTCCATCGCCGGCCGAACCTCGCGTCCTTCCTCGACGATCCCGATTGCTGGCTGGTGGCCTCGATCGAGGACTATGATCTGGAGACAAACACCGCCAGACCCGGGCCGATCTTTACCGAGCGCGTCATCGCGCCGCCGCCGGCACCAGTGATCACTTCGGCGCTCGATGCGCTCGCGGTTGTTCTGAACGAACGCGGCCATGTCGATCTCGATCATGTTGCCGAGCTGCTGCATCGCGACGTTGAGAACGTTCTCGGCGAGCTGGGCGGGGCGATCTTCTGCGATCCATCCGATGGCTCCTGGCAGATGGCCGACGCATATCTGTCCGGTGCGGTCCGGTCGAAGCTCACTGTTGCTCGCGCCGCCGCCGAACTCGATCCCGCCTTCGCCGGTAATGTCGCAGCGCTTGAGCGGGTGCAGCCAGCCGATCTCAGGCCCTCGGATATTACCGCACGCCTTGGCGCCCCATGGATCCCGGCCGATGATGTCGTCGCCTTCGTCAAAAAGATGATGGAGGCCGACATCTCCATTCATCATCTGCCGGAACTGGCGACCTGGACGGTCAATGCCCGTCAGCTGGAATGGTCGGCATCCGGCACCACCGAATGGGGCACCCATCGCCGCCATGCCGGCCAGCTGCTGTCAGACGCTCTCAACTCGTCCGTGCCGCAGATCTTCGACACGATCCGCGATGGCGAGACCGAGCGCCGGGTGCTGAACACGGTAGAAACGGAGGCGGCCAAGGAAAAGCTCGCCAAGATCAAGTCCGCCTTCCAGTCGTGGATCTGGTCCGATCCGGATCGCACTGATCGCTTAGCGCGGGTCTATAACGATACATTCAACAACATAGCGCCGCGATCTTTCAATGGCGACCACCTGCAACTCCCTGGCGCCTCTGGCGCCTTTTCTCTTTATGGGCATCAGAAACGCGGCATCTGGCGGATCATCTCAGCCGGCGCCACCTATCTCGCTCATGCCGTCGGTGCCGGCAAGACGCTGACCATGGCAGCGGCCATTATGGAACAACGCCGGCTGGGTCTGATCAACAAGGCGATGCTCGTCGTGCCAGGCCATTGCCTGGCGCAGGCTGCCCGTGAGTTCCTGGCGCTCTATCCCAATGCCCGCATTCTGGTCGCTGACGAAACGAACTTCGCCCGAGAAAAGCGTCATCGCTTCCTGTCACGGGCGGCGACCGCCAACTGGGACGCGATCATCATCACCCATTCGGCGTTTCGGTTCATCGCGGTGCCATCGGCCTTCGAGGCGCAGATGATTCAGGACGAGTTGGAGCTCTACGAGGAGCTCCTGGTCAAGGTTGATAGCCAGGATCGGCTTTCGCGCAAGCGCATCGAGCGCATGAAGGAAGGTCACAAGGAGCGGTTGGAGGCGTTGGCAACACGGAAAGACGATCTGCTGACCATCTCCGAACTCGGTATCGACCAGATTATCGTCGACGAGGCGCAGGAGTTCCGCAAGCTGTCCTTCGCCACCAACATGTCGACCCTGCGCGGTGTCGATCCGAACGGCTCGCAGCGCGCCTGGGACCTGTTCGTCAAATCCCGCTTTATCGAGACGAAGAACCCGGGCAGGGCGCTGGTACTGGCCTCGGGAACGCCGATCACCAACACGCTCGGCGAGATGTTCTCCGTGCAGCGGATGATGGATCCGGCAGCATTGTCGGAACGTGGTCTGCACGAGTTCGACGCCTGGGCCTCGACCTTCGGCGATACCTCGACCGAACTTGAACTGCAGCCGTCTGGCAAATACAAGCCCGTCACGCGCTTCAGCCAGTTCGTCAACGTGCCGGAACTCATCGCCATGTTCCGCTCCTTCGCCGACGTCGTACTGCCCGTCGATCTCAGAACCTATGTGAAGGTGCCCGAGATATCTGGTGGCAAACGACAGATCATCACGGCCGAGCCAACCGCTGCTTTCAAGGCGTACCAGAAGCAACTTGACGCGCGGAACAAGGCGATCGAGATGCGCGATGGTCCGGCCAAGCCCGGTGACGACATTCTGCTTTCCGTCATCACCGATGGCCGCCATGCGGCGATCGATCTGCGGCTGGTCGATCAGGCCATGGGCAACGAGACCGCCAACAAGCTGAACGCACTTGTCACTAACACCCACCGCATCTGGCAGGAAACCGGAGAGGCGGAGTATCGTCGCAAGGACGGCAAACCGTTCGACCGGCAGGGCGCCGGCCAGTTGATCTTCTCCGACCTCGGCACGATTAATGTGGAGGCATCCCGCGGTTTTTCCGCATACAGATGGATCCGCGATGAGCTCGTCCGCCTTGGCGTGCCGGCTTCCGAAATCGCTTTCATGCAGGATTACAAGAAGTCGGATGCCAAGCAGCGCCTGTTCAACGACTTTAATGCCGGAAAAGTTCGCGTACTGATCGGCTCGTCGGAAACCATGGGCACCGGCGTCAACGTTCAGGCTCGTTTGAAAGCTCTGCACCACCTCGATGTGCCGTGGTTGCCATCGCAGATCGAGCAGCGTGAAGGCCGTATTATTCGCCAGGGCAACCAGCATGACGAAGTCGATGTCTTCGCCTATGCGACACTCGGCAGCCTCGATGCTACCATGTGGCAGAACAATGAGCGCAAGGCCCGCTTCATTGCGGCTGCCCTGTCCGGCGACACCAGCGTTCGACGGCTGGAGGATATGGGCGAGGGGCAGGCAAACCAGTTTGCCATGGCCAAGGCGATCGCGTCCGGCGACGAGCGGCTGATGCAGAAGGCGGGGCTGGAGGCCGAGATTGCCCGTCTCGACCGCTTGCGGGCCGCGCATATCGATGACCAGCACGCCATCCGCCGGCAAATCCGCGACGCCGAACGGGATATCGAATTTTCCAGCCGCCGGATCGAGGATGTGGGCAAGGATATCGAGCTGCTGGCCCCAACATCTGGCGACGCCCTTGTCATGCAAGTTGGCGAAGACACATTCGACGAGCGCAAACTCGCTGGCCGCGCGCTGATGAAGGAAATCCTGACGCTGGTGCAGCTTCAGCAGGAGAAAGAGGTGATCATCGCCACCATCGGCGGCTTCGATCTCGCCTATCAGGGCGAGCGGTTTGGCAAGGATGGTTATCGCTATGACACCCTGCTCCAACGCACAGGTCGCGACTACGAGATCGATTTGGCCGTCACCACCACGCCGATCGGCGCGATCTCCCGGCTCGAACATGCGCTTGGCGGGTTTGAACCGGAACGCGAGAGCCATCGCAATCGGCTCACCGATGCCAAGCGACGGCTCGCCTCCTACACGCCGCGTCTGGGAGAGAGCTTCTCGTTGGAAGCCGAGCTCGAACTCAAGCTGAGCCAACTCGACGAGATCGAAAGGGATCTGGCGGCAACCGCCGACGAACCAGAGGAGGATCGCCAGGAAGCCGCGTGAACAGCGGCATACCCACCGTCACTTGAAACGAGGTCGGCCGATACACATCTATCGGTTATCACTCGTTTCGATGGTTTCCTGCAGTGGCGATTGCCGCGCGTTTGAAACCGTCCGGGTTGGAAGGGCGCTCCCCGAAAGGGTCGAGCGCCCTTTCGTTTTTTGCCTACAGGCGCTATTCCGGGAGTTTGTAGATCGCTGCGTTATCCTGCAGTTCCCGCAGGCCCTTGTACGAGGCGTGCCGCAATTTGCCGTCGTCGGTCCATGCGCGGTATTCGATCTCCGCAATCAGTGTCGGCTGAACGAAGACGGCCCCCTTCTTGTCGACGGCCACTGGAGCACGCCTGGTCTTCAGCGTGTCCAGCATCCGGCGCAGTTCGATTGCCTCTTTCTCTTTGAAGCCAGTCCCGACCGAACCGATATAGACGAACGCGTCGCCTTGGTAGGCCGCCAGCAGCAGACTGCCGATCCCGCCGCGTGCTGCAGAGGATGGCTCGTATCCGACAATCACAAAGCTTTCACTCTGGATGCATTTGATCTTCAGCCAGTCGCCGAGCCGGCCCGATCGATAAGTGCTGTCGCGGTGCTTGGCGATGATGCCTTCCAGGCCGTGCTCGCGCGCGGCCTCCAGAAGTGTCGCGCCATCCGCTTCGACCTCCTGCGAGACGCGGATCGTTCCTTCGCTCTCGCCGATCAGGTCTTCCAGCAGGTGACGACGTCCGGAAAGCTCCATCTTCGTCAGGTCGTGGCCATCGAAATACAACAGGTCGAATGCGTAGAGGATGGCATCGCCGGAGGCTTGTCTGCCCCCACGCCCGCCAAGCGACCGCTGCAGCGCGCCAAAATCCGAGCGGCCCTCGGCATCGAGCACGACGGCTTCCCCATCGAGAATGGCGGTCCCCACCCCGAGCTTGCGCGCGGCGGCTGCAATTGCCGGAAACCTGTCGGTCCAGTCATGACCGCCACGTGTGATGATCCGTGCGGAGTTCGGCTCGATGTGAACCGCAATACGATAGCCGTCCCATTTGATCTCGTAGATCCAGTCCGGTCCGGACGGCGGCTTTGCTTTCAGCAGCGCCAGGCACGGTTCGATACGATCGGGCATCGGGTCGAAGGGGAGCTGGGGTTGCGCCGGATCGCGTGGTTTGCGCGGTCGCGAGCGGATCGGGAGATCCGTCTCCCGCAAAAGCGGCTGGGATTTTTGGCGCGGTGGCTTTGTCATGGCCAGAGTTCAGCAGCAATTGCTTAAAATCGTGTGACATCGCTGGAAAATGGAAGGGAGGACGAGAGGGAGGGGAAGGAGAAGGACGAGGAGAAGGAAACCGGTTCGCTGGACGGTCCGACGGCTGCCGGTTCCCTCAATCGCGCCGGTCGCCGAGACCGGGCCAGCTTGTTTCGCAAGGCAGGTGTGCCTCGCTCTCCCGCAAGCCAGGTCTGCTCCGCCGCAATTGCAGCCGCCGTCCCGTCCTGCGGTTCGGAGGATGTCTTCGAGAAGAAGATGAGGAGGCAAGGACAGTCCGTCCGCCCGAAACCGAAAGGTCATTCCCATGCAGTTGATTACAGCCGATCCGCGCAGCCTGAAGGACAATCCCGGCCGGTCCCGCCAGTCGAAATCTTCGCCCCAGTCCGACGCACTGCTCTGCGCATCGATCCGGGCCATCGGTGTCGTCCAGCCGCCGATCGTCAAACTCGATCCGGATGGCGGCAACAGCTACATCATCGTCTTCGGCCATCGCCGTGCAGCACAAGCCATTGCCGCGGATCTCGTGGAAATCCCTCTGCTGCTGGCCGATCCTTCCGACGATCTCGGCGCCATGCAGTCGTTTGCGGAAAACATCGCCCGCGAACCGCTGAATCCGGTCGACCAATGGCGCGCCATCGAGCGGCTGGTAGCTCTCGGTTGGACCGAGGAGTCGATCGCCATGGCGCTGGCACTTCCGAGCCGGCAGATCCGCAAGCTGCGGCTTCTGGCCAACATCCTGCCGGCCATGCTCGACCAGATGGCGCGCGGCGACATGCCGAACGAGCAGCAGCTGCGCACCATCGCTGCCGCTTGCCAGGACGAGCAGGCCGAAGTGTGGAAGAAGTACAAGCCGAAGAAGCAGGATCCGCAGGTTTCGTGGTGGGAGGTCGCCCGCGCGCTGACCACGACCCGGATGCTGGCCAAACATGCAAGCTTCGGTGACGAACTGGCGCAGGCCTATGGCATCACCTGGGTCGAGGACCTGTTTGCGCCCGCCGACGAGGACAGCCGCTATACGACAGATGTCGAGGCATTCCTCGGTGCCCAGCAGGAGTGGCTTGCCAACAACCTGCCCAAGCGTGGTTCGGTCATCGAGGCCAACGAATACGGCCAGGCCAAGCTCCCCGCGAAGGCGCAACAGGTCTATGGCAAATCGGGCAAGGGTGACCTGACCGGCTGGTATATCAACGCGCGCGACGGCTCAGTTCAATCGGTTGCCTATCGCATGCCGGAGGCGAAGAAGCCCAAGCTGGTCAAGGAAGCCGATGGTGTCGAAACCGTCGTTGACGAAGTCGAGGTAACCAAGGCGCGGCCCGACGTGACCCAGAAGGGTCTCGACATGATCGGCGATCTGCGGACTGACGCTCTCCACGAGGCGCTTGCCCGCGCGCCGATCGAAGACGACACGCTGATGGCTCTGCTCATTCTGGCCTTTACCGGCACGAATGTCACGGTCGCCAGCGGCGCATCGGACAATCCCTATAGTCATGCGAAATGCGGGCCGCATGCTGCCCGGTTGATCGGCGAGAACGGCAAGCTGTCCTTCGATCGCGAGACACTGTTGCAAGCTGCGCGCTCGGTGCTGATCGAAGTCCTGTCTCTGCGGCGCAATCGCTCCGATAGCGGTCTGATCGCCCGCATTGCCGGGGATGCGATCGGCGCCGATCAATTCCTGCCCAATATGGCGAACGAAGACTTCCTCTCATGCCTGTCACGCATTGCGCTGGAGGCGACCGCGGAAACGGCGGGCGTGCCCGGTCGGATCAAGGTGAAGGATACCCGTGCGGCTCTGGTCGAGCATTTTGCCGAGGGAAAGCTGGTGCATCCGGCAGCGCTGCTGCCCCCATCCACGGACGACGTGCGGTCGTGGATTGGACGTTACACCAGCATCGACAGCGGATTGGAGGATGCCGACGACGTTCCCGATACGCTCGAAGATCAGCTTTCCGGTGGTGAGATTGTGGACCATTCTGCCGCCGAGGAAGAGGCGGACGAAGGTTTCCGCGAGGCTGCCGAATAGCATCGGTCGAACGAGTCTGAACCCGACGCCGCTGGCTGATGCTGGCGGCGTTTCTGTTTCGAGCAATCAGAAGGAGTTTGTCATGGCAAAGATCCGTGATGACATGGCCACAGAAAGAGCGGTGCATGAGGCGGAACTACGGACATTGGACCGGCCCACGATACAAGCAGGAGCGTCGACGCTTTGGGGCGTGGCGCAGGTCTCGCGGCGATATGCCGACGGTATCGTTCTGCATTCGACCGCCAGCCATGGTGGTTTCCATCTCGCCGAGAATGCCAATGCCATCGTCCATGCCCTCTATCGTAATGACGACGGATTCTACGAGGAGGATTGTGAATGGGCGAAGGTTGCCCATGCCTTTCCACAGTTGTTCACCGCCTATGAGCGGCGCTTAGCCGATCGCACACTTCGCGACTATTGCCCTGATGCCTACGAGCGCGTCACGGGCGCAATACTGAACGGCAGTCAGTCTCACATGCGGGACGCCCAAGAATTCGAGAGTGTCCACCGCAACGACTGGGTGGTGATCGCAGCTCTCAATTCCGATCAACAGCCTAGCTTTGTCGAGTGCATCGCGACGCTGGGCGGGATCCGTGGCGAGGTCGGCGAACGACGGTTCCTGGTTCCACGCTCTGACTACGTGATCGGCCGGCATGGCTTCGTCATCGATCCACTGAAGCACAAGCCATATGACGGTCCGTCCAGCTTCGTGACCTGGGCGGCAAGGCAATGACTGTCGCGTGTACCGGCATTCACCCTCCCCAAAATCAGGTGATCGATTTTATCGAGCTCTATCGCAGGATCTGGGCACGGCAGCAGGATCTCCGCTCCCGGCGGGTAGAGCGGACACTAAAAACGAAGGCGCGGTGGAAATGCAAGCACCGCATGGCCGCGTACCGATCACGGCAAGTAGATCAACGGAGCCGGGTGAGAGCAGAAAGTCCCGTCCAAGTCGAGGGCGCTGTGACGCTTTGATCGAAGGTGGAAGCCAGGGCAAGGCGGCAACTCGCTTGCGCTGGAGTGTGGTGTGGTCGAGATTTGTCGGGCCCCTTGTGAATGACGCAGCGGTGCCAAGTTCGGAGCGCCATGGCGATTGCATCATGCTGCCGAGCCAGTTCGTCGGCCGGCACAGCACCTCGGTTTTGCTGCGGTCTGACATGGGCGCGTCCCGGTCAAAGGCCGCTGGCGCGCCGCGTTGCGGCAGGTTCATCGCCTCGTCGCAAGGCAGGCCCGCGTCTGTTGCAGCCCGCAAGTGCGGGCAGCACCATCCGCAAACCATCCTCGCTCCTCCTGGCAATGCCCTGACCTTGGGCCGGGCCGCTGACGCCCATGTCCTTTTGCCCGCACCCGAGGGGCTGAGCCGGACGACAACCGGCACCCCGGGCTTCGCTGAAACATCGCTCATAAAGGATCCGATCATGGCACCGCTCAACCGCTCCACCCAGAAAAACCGTCCCGCCAAATCCCAGCGCGCCACCACACTCGAAATGGTCAGGCTCGCCTGCCCCGACGCCACCCAGGCACTGCGCATCTCCGAAAGCTTCGGCCTTGCCCTCATCGACAGCGAGGGGGTCCGCGACCTCCATCGCGGCCAGTTGATCGAAAGCGCCGATGCCCTGAAGGATGGACTCGCCGAAAAGGCCATGCAGATCCACATGCAGCGCATCGTCGGATCCTTCGTCGGATCCGCCTACGGCGCCGGTCAGTTCTACAGCCGCGCGGTCACAGAAGCCCGCGATCTCACCACGAAACTCTCCAACGATACCAGAGACGAGGACCTCGACGGCCCGGTCGGCTTCGACAGCCGCGCCCAGCGCAAGCGCGAGTTCGCAGCCGATATGGGCCTGCAGGCCCACGTGCTTCGAATGGCCGCCGAGGGTGCTGTCTCCGCTTACGAGGATATCACTGGCGAAACTTGGAAGCCTTACGAGCGCACGGTCGAGCAGCCTGCCAACTCGGTCGACAGGCAAGCCGCCACTGCCCAGATGTCAGCATTCGAATAAATGTTACGGCGGGGCCAAGGCCCCGCTTTCATTGCCGCTAACAGATCTTGCTCAGTCTCGCGAGCAAGAACGATAGCGTTTTAAGAGCAAACAAGAGGCCGAACTACCGGTCCGGTCTCACGGTCGCAGCCGGAAATCCATGCACAAGACCAATTAGTGCCCGAATGAATGAAATCATGATTATCCAGATGACGCTTTTGGTAAACCGTCTTCAATCTGATCACCCGACATGGACGGTTACGTCGTAGCCCAGAGACCGCAGTGCCTTGCTGGTTCGTCCGTTGCGAGGAGGAAACCGATCCGGAAGCGCCCAGCCGACAATCTCGCCGAGTGCGCTAACGCCTATCAACTCGATTTTCCTTTTCGGGTCGACTATGGCATCCCACAGACGTTGCGGAACATCGTCGATGCGCCCGCCGTAAAGGATGTACGACAAGGTCTCCAGAGCGGAAACACCGCCTCGTGTCGGAGCGCGATAGATTTGCCTTGCCAGAGCGTCCACCTTTTCAGGAATGTCATACGGCTGGCCGCCCTTGAGGCCAATTAGGCGATTGGGCGCACGGCGCGCGTATTCGCGAGTTGCATGGACTTTGCCAAGCACCTTGACGAACTGATCTTCAGTCAGGTGGGACAATAACTCCTCGGAAAACGCCCGACGCAGTGCCGGCGCTGTTTTGTTGAGCATCCTGTTTTCCGCAGAACTGTCCGGGAGTTTACGCCACCACTTAATCGTGGCTTCAACGGCAGCATCGGGGTCGTTGCGGTTTTTCGTAAAATGGCTTTCAAAGTCGGCCCGACGCCCGTCAAACGTGTTTTGGTAATAATGGGCATGCAGGAACTGATCGGCCTGAGCGCCCAGCGGAGCAGTGGCTCCCACCCAGGAAGGCCTATTGGCGTCGACGGAAATCTTAGCCGCAATGTCCCGGATGGTCTGAATCGTGCTGTTCCACTCGTCAAGGAAGGCTTGGCGGCGTTTTTCGTTGGCAGATTTGGTGCTCGTCCGAGCCAGTCCCGGAAAATGGGGAACTAGAGTTGTGGCGTTAAATGCTTCATCGGCTTCTTTGTGGGCTAACTTGCGCCTGGTAAGTTCCTTGTTGCGCGCCGACAGGAGATCGAAAAGTTCTTGGGTTAAAGGCGCAGCGTGCGCCTCGATTTGCGCGAAAAACTGCTCAAGCTCTAAATCGTGGCCGCCGTCGACAAGCTCCGTTTCACTTAGAAATACACCGGCTTCGACGTTGTTCCACCACGCGCTCTGAGTGAGATTTGCGGACCCGATGTAGGCACCGAAGCCTCTCCACCAGATGACCTTCGGATGAAACTGGCGAACGAGCTTGCAGACATACCTTCCGGATTTTCGGGATAAGAAACGTTCTAGTATCGGAATGCTGACGGGCACCTGCTCATCGAAACGCCCCCAAAATCGAAGGGGTAATTTGTTTTCCCAGCACCAGTCGAAAAGCAGATCATTCTCAGTTGCATAGGCCACTGCGGCATCGACGCGGTGCGTCTCTTCTGTGGCTTGGAGCAGAATATTGCGCAGGTAGTTTCCGTTAATCCCGTTCAGAAGCAGTTCCAAAACAAATCCTTTGTCGCGTTGACGTGCGTCGGTCTTTGGCTTCAATCCGATCAGAACTGGGTCGGTAGACCAGCTTCCAGTGCCGCTTCGCGCTCTGCCTGTTCCGGAAGCCACGTTGCGTTCGCTCGAATAAATAGGATGACCGTCAAGACCTCCGACAACATGTCAGAGTGGCCATCGTCGAGATCGTCGAAGTTTGCTTGACCAAACTTCAGGGCGACAGCGACGCGGCCAGCTGCGGCAAGTATCAGGTCGGGAACGTCATCGTAACCAATCGCAGCCTGTTCGAGTAGCCCGCCGATGGCGGATTTTCCGAGAGGCTCACCGGTCCTACGATCACGCCATCTTTTCCCTTCCAGATATATAAAGCTGTTTTCTGGCCCATTGCGCAATCGAATGACCGCATCCTCGTGCCCATGATAGTCGGCGGGCGGCGTTGCCATGGAAATGTCCCCGATGAGAGTATTCATGAGACCCGCCAGGCTCTCTTCCTCTTCCATGAAGACACCGATTGTTCCCGTGCGACGAAGTTCCCAGCAGGATGCGATGTGGGAAAGCGGGCGAAGAACAAACTCGTCGAGCCAATTGCTTCGTCCGAAGAAAGAAACGACCGCTTCAGATGACCAGGCGATTTCATTTTTAGATTGTCGTTTGTGTACCACGGGCTTTTCCTCTTGGCCGGATCTACCCGGACGATCTTTTATCGCACCACCGAGGATCATCTGATCTGGCATCGTACAGGACTGTACCGCGACAATCGACCCGGCTGGTTTCCAGCATCGCCCACTTTCAAATGCCCTGCTTCGGTTTCCGAGTCGATTTGATTGCGACAATGAAAAGCGTTGGTTCAGTCCACTATTGCCGCGCTATTTGCTGGCCTCGTTATGAACCTGTTGCAATGTATTCCGCCCAGATGGTTGCCATTGCCGTACCCCTTTATCTGCTAGCTGGCACGTCCACTGCGGTCTCGATGGGGCATGTCTGACCAAAGATCGCCTCACTGCTTTCGGCTCGATCGGCATCCGCAACGGCCGGATCGTTTTCTTCCCCTGTCGGCTTTGCCGTCATTCCTCGCGAGACAAGAAAGCCTCTCCTTTGGCCGTCCTCCACTCCGTTTCGGCCTTTCAGGTGCAGGCCGATCGTCCCCGGTCCTATCGACTGCCATCGAGGCCGCGATGGACGCGGCCCGAACAACCGAAAAGGAATACGACAATGGCAACCATCGGCTCTTTCACCGCCTCCAGCAACGGCTTCTCCGGCACCATCAAGACCCTCAACCTCAACGTCAAGGCAACCATCCGCACTGTTGAGCGCACTTCCGAAAAGGGCCCGGACTACCGCATCCTCGCAGGAGCTACGGTCGAATTCGGCGCAGCCTGGAAGAAGACCTCGAACGAAGGCCGCGACTACCTCTCGGTCAAGCTCGACGACCCGAGCTTCCCGGCCCCGATCTACGCAACGCTGATCGAGGTCGAAGGCGAGGAAGGCCTCTCCCTCATCTGGTCCCGATCGAACCGGGACTGATACCGGATGCCCCGCCCGCCAAGGCGGGGCTCTCCACGTCAGGGATCACTTGTTCAGTGCATCCTTGAGCGCCTTGGCAGGCGCAAAGGTCAACTTCTTCGAAGCGGCAACAGTCATCTTTTCTCCGGTCGCAGGATTGCGGCCCTCGCGCTCAGGTGATGCTTTCACCTTAAACTTGCCGAAGCCTGGGATCGACGTTTCTGCATCAGAGCCTGCGGCATCGGCGATGGCCTGGAACACGGCCTCGACAATACCCTTGGCCTGAACTTTCGTCAGGCCGTTGTCGGCTGCAATCTTGTCGGCGATTTCATTGGTGGTGGTCATGGAATTCCTCGTATCTTGTTGTCAAAGACAAAATCCGTGCCAGCTTCTGACCGGATTGTCATTGGCGACCACGGGGACGAGGATCAGATCCGCTGGATGTCCACAGGTGGTTTCGGCCGATAGCCCCGCTTACGCTTCTCGCGAAGGACATTGAGGAACAGGTTGATGGCCTGGCTCTCGTTGTCGAACAGATGCACCATCTGCTGTCCGCGCGTTCCGATCCGGCCCCAGGCGCGCACAAGAGACACCTCGCCAAACAGTGTCGGCTGAACGGCCAATGCGTAAAACCGCGCCATGTTCTTTTCTGGCGCGATACGCTCGACATAGAGGTGGTAGGGCTGCGTGATCATAACAGAAGAATCGCGCGTTCGGATTCGGCCGTCCAATGAGAGTTTTGAATCGGACAGGCATTATCGATTCACGACAGTGATCCGTGCATCCGTTTCATTCGCACCAACTCCGTCGTGATCCTTCCCACTTCCGAGCCAAGCCTTCGGCGACGAGAATATCGCCGACCGATCGTCGCTCGCGGTAGACGATCCTGAGCTTGCGACCGAAGCGATCTTCATCTCTGGCGGTCGTCTTGAACGAGACCGGACCCGAATTGAGGATGTCGAGCAGACGCTGTTTCGCCGCAAGTCCGCGCTCGCGTTCGCGCTCGCATCTTGGCGGGCTGAGCTCCGGCGTGTCGATGTCGGCGATCCTGATCTTCTCACCTCGAAACCAGAACGTATCACCATCCACCACGCAGGTGATCCTATGGCCGCCGTTGCACATCGAGAAGGTTTCACTTGCACTGCTTGAAGGCTGGGCTGAGGCGACAGATGCGAGGAAGCCAATGGCTAAGGGGGATAGGCTGGCAATTGCCGTAAAAAGTCTCAATGTCATGTCGCCTCTGTGTCTGTCGTCGGAGCGGCCTTATAGCTCTTCACCCCTTCTGTGATTTGCTTGTGAAAACGGTTTTCTCCAACGGACGCGCTCATATCCTTGCGTCTGAACCAGATGGCGCGTCCACATCTGAGCGGCGGATTGCCTGACGTGAACACGATCTGCTCGTCAGCGCGCATGCGCAGCACCTCATGCGGCAGCATCAGCGGCCGGCGGCTGAGCTGCCGGGAGCGTGAGCGCGACGATCCCTTCATCCCTGAAGAGCGGTTTGTCTGGTCGACTTCGACTGTCGTATCGCCGCAGCGTTTCGAGATATAGTCGGCCGTGTCGGGATCGTTGATCGCGGCAAACGAGATCCACGACGCGGATTCGAACCACTTGCTCGTCGCGTCCCGCCCGCCATAGGCCTCGCGCATCTGGCCGATGGACTGGAAGATCATCGTCAGCGTGATGCCATATTTGCGCCCGGCGTCGCGCGCGGTCTCTAAGATCCGCAGATAGCCGAGCCTGGCGACCTCATCAAGCAGGAAGAGCGCGCGACCTTTGACATCGCCATTTCGATTGTAGATGGCATTGAGCAGCGATCCGATAACCACACGCGCCAGTCCCGGATGGGCTTCGAGTACCTTCAGATCGAGCGCGATGAAGATGTCTGTCCCGCCATCGGCGAGATCGTCGGTCGAGAAACTGTCGCCCGAGACGAGCGCGGCATAGTTGGGATAGGACAGCCAGTGGGTCTCCTTCACCGCATTGGCGTAGACCCCGGAAAAGGTCTCGGGTGTCATGTTGACGAAGACCGAAACATTCTCCTTCACGAAGTCCGATTCCGACTGTTCGTAGATCTTGGTCAGGCGCGCCCGCAGCTGTGGCTCTGGCTCCGAAAGATTCTTCCGCACACGGCGCAGCGTCTGGTCTTCCTCGTCCGTGTGACCGGACAGGCAGACGTCTGCGATCAGGGCTGTCAGAAGCTGCATCGCCGATGCCCGGAAGAAGTCGTCGCGGGCAGACGCTGATCGCGGATTGTCGGTCATGATCCACGTTGCGACTGCGACGATGTCTTCTTCCTTCGTGCTGCCGTGTCGCCCGATCCAGTCGAGCGCATTGAAGCCGATGCCTGACGTCGAGGGATCGAGAATGATCACCTTCCGGCCAGCCTTGCGGCGATGCTCCGATACCATCGGCGCGACCTCGCTCGACGGGTCGAGGACGACGAGGCCGCCACCCCACTTGAGCGCGGTCGGGACCGTGACCGACGTCGTCTTGAAACCGCCTGAGCCGGCGAAGACGATGCCATGCGAGGAGCCGAAGGAGCCGTCGAAGCATAGGAGCGGGCTCTTGCCTCCCGCGCCCCAGGTCGACGGATCATCGGCGCGGAACGACACAGCCGCAACGCTATCGCGATCGACGCGATACCGTTCGCCGACGACGACGCCGCCTGGATCGGGGAAGAGCTTTGCAGCCTCCTGCACCTTCATCCAGTCGGCCTCGCCATGCACCGCTCGCTTTCCCCCAATCCGCCGTGGTGCGGCTTTGGCAAAAGCTGCGTTACCCTTCATCGCGACGCGCAGCGCGAAGACACCGGCAAGGAACGTTGTCGATGCGCCAAGCATCGTTGCGGGATCCACATATCCGAGCACGGATTGTCCTTCCGGAATTTCGCCGGCGATCCCGGCCAGGCGAACCCCCTCGCGCAGGAGAGCGATGAGGATTGCCACTCCATTTCCGCTGAAGACGCCCCATCCCGCAGCCTTGATACCCACTGCGCCATTTGCCGCGAACAGAAAGATCGTGCCGATTGCAGCCGCGATGGCATAGGGCAGCGCGAGGCCGATACGCCCGAGCATCAGTTTGGCCTGCGCCGTCTTTCCGAACGCGGCGAGCCAGTGTTCGACGCCCGGCATTAGAACCACTACGACGATCATCGTCGTGGCCGGGATGACGGCGAGGAACACTTTACTCGCCGTCATGAGCGAACGCCTCCGCGCCTATCGCCGTGAGGCGCGATTGCTCCGCATCGTCGCCCTTCAGGCGACGACTGGCATCGATCAGCAGGCCCAGCAGTAGTGCCCGCTTCTCATAGCGCAGTCCTGCCTTGACGATGAGGCCACCGAGCTCGATTTTTTCGCGCGTGTCTTTCTTTCGCGCGTCAGTCGTCAACGTGCGGGCCATCCGTTCAAGCCTCACCAGGCCTGCCCGCAGCCGCGCCAGACGCGATCGTCGCGGATGTTTCACCACCGGTACGACCATCCCCGGAATTCTTCTTCCCGGTCGCAACTCCTTTGACTCCGCGAAACCGCCCGGTGATCTCCTCGAACGCCGCCTGTAGTTCGGTCTCCTCGATCTCGATCTCACCGAGACCGGCCTTCAGCGCGATCCGGCCAATGCGTTCGGCCTCGCGTGTGTCTGCTTGTCTCAGCTGATCCTGCAATCTGGCGATTTCTTCCCTGATCTTCGATGATGGTTTCTTCATTCCGGTCGCATCTCCCTGGGAATCTTGCGGCGTTTGTCTCGCTGCAAGATTTCCCCAAAAGCACTTCCGAAGGAATGTGCAGATCTGCACGTCGGCAAGGCCGACACTTTGGAGGATGATCCCGCCGTTCCGAAGGAGCGGATCCAAGGGCGCAATTATACGTCGCTGATGCGACGTGCTTGCCCACGGCCCTGGCGGGGCCGTCGTAGGGTGGCCGCTCCCGACGAACGAAGTTCGAACCGGGAGTGCTTTACGCCGTGGCCATCGCCCATTTCTCAGCCAGCATCGTCAGCCGCGGCGGCGGCCGCAGCGTGGTGCTGTCTGCCGCCTACCGGCACTGCGCGAAGATGGAATATGAGCGCGAGGCCCGCACCATCGACTACACCCGTAAAGAGGGGCTTGTGCATGAGGAATTCCTGCTCCCGGCCGATGCCCCGAAATGGGTCCGCGCGATGATCGCCGACCGCTCTGTCGCCGGAGCTTCGGAAGTCTTCTGGAACAAGGTCGAGGCGTTTGAGAAGCGCTCCGATGCGCAGCTTGCCCGGGACCTGACAATCGCTCTTCCGCTGGAGTTATCGACCGAGCAGAACATCGCTCTGGTGCGTGACTTCGTTGAGAAGCATATCCTCGCAAAAGGTATGGTCGCCGACTGGGTTTACCATGATAATCCCGGCAATCCGCATATCCATCTGATGACCACATTGCGCCCGCTGACCGAGGACGGGTTCGGATCGAAGAAGGTGGCGGTCATCGGCGAGGACGGCCAGCCAGTCCGCACGAAGTCCGGGAAAATCCTTTATGAGCTTTGGGCGGGTTCGACAGACGACTTCAACGTCCTGCGCGATGGATGGTTCGAGCGGCTGAACCATCACCTGGCGCTTGGCGGGATCGATCTCCGTATCGACGGCCGTTCCTACGAGAAGCAGGGGATCGACCTCGAACCGACGATCCATCTCGGCGTTGGCGCCAAGGCGATCGAGCGCAAGGCGCAGGAGCAGGGCGTCCGGTCAGAGCTTGAGCGCCTCGAATTGAACGAAGAGCGGCGGAGCGAAAACACCCGCCGCATTGTGAACAATCCAGCCATTGTGCTTGACCTGATCACGCGAGAGAAGAGCGTCTTCGATGAACGCGATGTCGCCAAGGTTCTGCATCGTTATGTCGATGACCCGGCTGTCTTCCAGCAGATGATGTTACGCATCATCCTGAACCCCGAGGTTCTCCGGCTGCAGCGCGACACGATCGACTTTTCCACCGGGGAGAGGGTGCCCGCCCGTTATTCGACCCGGGCGATGATCCGGCTGGAAGCGACGATGGTGCGGCAGGCGTTATGGCTGTCGAACCGGGACGGTCATGCTGTCTCTGAAGCAGCTCTGGCCGCAACGTTCCGGCGGCATGAGCGGCTCTCGGAAGAGCAGAAAACCGCGATCGTGCGGATCGCCGGTCCCGCCCGGATCGCGGCCGTGGTTGGACGCGCCGGTGCTGGCAAGACCACGATGATGAAGGCGGCGCGTGAGGCATGGGAACTGGCCGGCTATCGTGTGGTCGGTGGCGCGCTTGCGGGCAAGGCGGCTGAAGGTCTGGAGAAGGAGGCTGGCATTCAGAGTCGCACGCTCGCGTCGTGGGAGCTGCGCTGGAACCGTGGTCGAGACGTTCTCGATGACAAGGCAGTCTTCGTCATGGACGAGGCCGGCATGGTCGCCTCAAAACAGATGGCCGGCTTCGTCGATACCGTCGTCAGGGCAGGCGCCAAGATCGTACTGGTTGGCGATCCCGAACAACTCCAGCCGATCGAGGCGGGTGCTGCCTTCCGCGCCATCGTTGACCGCATCGGTTATGCCGAACTCGAGACGATCTATCGCCAGCGCGAGGACTGGATGCGCAAGGCATCGCTCGATCTGGCCCGAGGCAACGTGGAAAAGGCGCTGACCGCCTATGATGCCAATGTCAGGATCACGGGAACGCGCCTCAAGGCCGAGGCGGTCGAGCGGCTGATCGGTGACTGGAACAACGATTACGATCAGTCGAAGACAACGTTGATCCTCGCGCATCTGCGCCGCGACGTGCGGACGCTGAACATTATGGCCCGCGAAAAACTCGTCGAACGCGGCATTGTCGGTGAGGGCCATGTCTTCAAAACGGCTGACGGCATTCGCCAGTTCGACGCGGGCGACCAGATCGTCTTTCTGAAGAACGAAGGGTCGCTCGGCGTCAAGAACGGCATGATCGCTCATGTCATTGAGGCCGCACCGAACAGGATCGTCGCTGTCATCGGAGAGGGTGATCAGCGACGGCACGTCATCGTTGAGCAGCGCTTCTACAGTAATCTCGATCATGGTTACGCCACCACGATCCACAAAAGCCAGGGCGCTACCGTCGACCGCGTGAAGGTGTTGGCAAGCCTCTCCCTCGACCGGCATCTGACCTACGTGGCGATGACCCGCCATCGCGAGGATTTGCAGCTTTACTACGGCCACCGGTCCTTCGCCTTCAATGGCGGCCTGGCCAAGGTACTCTCCCGAAAGAATGCCAAGGAGACCACGCTCGATTACGAACGCGGAAAGCTTTACCGCGAGGCGCTCCGGTTTGCGGAAAGCCGCGGGCTCAACATCGTCCAGGTGGCCCGCACCCTTGTCCGAGACCGGCTCGACTGGACGCTGCGCCAGAAGACGAAATTGGTCGATCTCGGGCAGCGCCTTGCCGTCTTTGCAGAGCGTCTCGGTCTGCACCACCCCTTAAAAATCCAAACAATGAAGGAGGCCGCGCCCATGGTCGCAGGCATCAAAACCTTTTCCGGTTCCGTCGCCGATACGGTGGAGCACAAGCTCGACACCGATCCAGCCCTCAGACAACAATGGGAAGAGGTCTCGACCCGTTTTGCTTACGTCTTTGCTGATCCCGAGACCGCCTTCCGGGCGATGAACTTCGATGCGGTTCTAGCGGATAAGGAAACGGCTAAACTGGCGCTTCAGACGCTGACGACCGCCCCGGCGTCGATCGGACCGCTGAAGGGCAAGACCGGCATTCTTGCCAGCAAGACTGAGCGCGAGGACCGTCGCGTTGCGGACCTCAATGTTCCGGCCTTGAAGCGCGATCTTGAGCAGTATCTGAGGATGCGCGAGACCGCCGTGCAGCGGCTGCAGGCTGACGAGCAGGTATTGCGTCAGCGCGTGTCGATCGACATCCCGGCACTGTCGCCGGCAGCGCATGTGGTGCTGGAGCGCGTGCGTGATGCGATCGACCGCAACGATCTGCCGGCGGCTATGGCCTATGCACTCAGCAATCGCGAAACTAAGACTGAGATCGACGGGTTCAACCAAGCCATCACCTCACGCTTCGGCGAGCGTACCCTGCTCACCAATGCAGCGCGTGAGCCGTCCGGAAAGCTGTTTGACAAACTCTCCGAAAGGATGCAGCCCGAGCAGAAGGAGCGTCTGAAGGACGCCTGGCCGATCATGCGCACGTCCCAGCAGCTCGCCGCTCACGAGCGCACGGTCCAGACCCTGCGGCAGGCCGAGGATTTGCGTCTCGCCCAGCGCCAGACGCCGGTGATGAAGCAATGAGGCGGCGGCTTCTTCTGTTCCTGGCCGGCGCGGGCGGGGCGATCGCCGCACTAGTGGCAGTCGCCTATATGGGCGGCTTTCGGTTGAACCTGACGCCGAGCGAGCCGCTTGGGCTCTGGCGTATCGTGGCCCTGCAGCGTCCGGTCGAAGCCGGCGATCTCGTGTTCATCTGCCCACCGGTGACCGCCTCATTCGAGGAGGCACGCCGCCGCGGCTATGTCAGGCGTGGCCTCTGCCCCGGCGGCTTTGCGCCGCTGATCAAGACAGTCGCGGCACTTCCCGGACAGCATGTCGAGATCGGCGTGAATGTCACTGTCGACGGCAGGCCTCTCGCCTCATCGATCGTTCGCGCGAGCGATGGCGAGGGCAGGCCGATCACACCGTTCAAAACCGGCATCGTGCCACTGAGAAATCTGTTCCTTCACTCATCCTTTGCGAGCTCCTATGATAGTCGGTATTTTGGGCCGGTTCCCGACGCGGGCCTTCTCGGCCTGGCGCGGCGGGTCCTCACTTTCGAACCGTAGTTGGCGGCGTTCCTGCCTGCTCATCGCGGTATCCGTCGCTTGCGGCTGGACTGCCTGGAGCGGTCATGTGCTGGCCCTTCCTGTCGCTGTGTTGTTCCCGACGCTCTGGGCGATGTCGCCGTCGCGGCTGACGGCGGTGCTCGTGTCGGCCGGATATTTTCTGGCTGCCTCGCGTGGGTTGCCGCAGGGCGTTGCCAACTTCTATGCCGCCGATCTCTGGCCTGGGCTTCTGCTTTGGGCAGCTGCTTCGCTCTCCTTCGCCGGCGTGCATGCAGCGCTCTGGAAGGCGCGACCGGAAGGCAAGTCTCCGGGAGAAGGTCGAACGGTAATGGCAATGGCGGCGCGCTATCTGGCGGCGGCGATGCTCATGGGATTGCCGCCCCTCGGCATCACCGGCTGGGCACATCCGCTGACCGCTGCAGGCGTGCTCTTTCCGGGATGGGGATGGTGGGGGCTGGTCGCGATGACAGCCGGCCTCGCGATGATGACATCGCAATATTGGCCGGCTGCCGCCATCGCCCTGGGAGGGTTCTGGCTCTGGTCCGCCGCTACGTGGACATCCCCTAATCTACCCGAGGGATGGAAGGGCGTCGACCTCGAACAGGGCTCGAGCCTCGGACGAGACGGCTCGCTCGACTATCACCGTGACCTGATCGCAACGGTGCGCGCGGCTGCGGGAGAGAAAATCCGCTTCGTCGTCCTTCCCGAAAGTGCACTGGGCTTCTGGACGCCGACCGTCGCGAGGTTTTGGCAGCAAGGTTTGCGAGGCTCCGAGCTCACTGTGATCGCCGGCGCGGCCGTCATTGATCCGGGCGGCTACGACAATGTCATGGTGGCGATTTCGGCTAACGAAGCTCGAATTCTCTATCGCGAACGCATGCCGGTCCCGGTGTCCATGTGGCAGCCATGGCGGGCATGGACCGGGCAGGGCGGAGGAGCCCGCGCCAACCTCTTCGGCAATGCAGTTGTGCAAAGCGACGGCCAGAAGCTTGCCGTGCTGATCTGCTACGAACAACTCCTCCTTTGGCCGGTCCTGCAGTCGATGCTGCATTCCCCCACCGCAATCGTCGCCCCGGGCAACGGATGGTGGACCGCGGGAACGTCGATCGTCGCGATTCAGAACGCGAGCGTGATCGCCTGGGCAAAACTGTTCGGACTGCCCGTCGTCACGGCGTTCAACAGATAAGGAATTGTTCGCGATGGTCGATGCCGCCCTCATCAAGGAATGCAGCGATCCCGGCCTGAAGCCGGCGATCGTCGAACAGTTCATCGAACGGGCAGGGGCACCGGACCCACTCGCTGTCGCAGTCCGCTCCGGCAACCGGGTGGTGCTCGTGCCCAGGCCGAAGACAGCGGAGGAGGCGTTGGCGCTGATCCGAGACAACCTCGGTCGCAATACCGTTCGCGTCGGGATCACACAATATCCCGCCGGGCTCGGCATCGTGGAGGCGGGCGAGCTGAAGCCGGACCTGGTCGATGCTTGCGAGAACATGCGCATGGGCACTGCACTGTTCGCCAAGGTCTACCGTATCGTCATCAAATGGTATGGAAATCCGACGGCCAAGGATGTCCTGCCGCAAGTGTTTGACGATGCGATCATCGCCTGGCAGACGGGATATTTCGAAGGAACGGCAGTGTTTCGGGCGGAGGATCCCGGTAAGATGAAACTCACCGATCCCGGGCCTGTGAAAAAGGACGGAACTGAACGGGCCAGCATTGAGGCTCCGGCCGGTGACGACGTCGAAAGTGCTAAACAGGGCGAAACTCCGTCCGATCCGAACACGGCCGGCATTCGCATCGATCTGTCAGGGCTTGGCGCTCGCAAACCGTAGGACTGGGCCGGGACCTTACGTGTTGGTCACACCCAGCCTTTCGCTCAGCCTCGTCATCAGGTCCATGCGCTCATGGAAAATCCCGACAATCAGCGCGGGCCCGTTGTCGCGCGGCAGGCAGAAGACATAGTGGTGCTCGCAATGGGCCATGCGCAGTGTCGGATAAAGGACGCCCACGTCTCTGAAAGGTTGTTGCCCCGAGGCAAGTGCGACAAAACCTTGCTCTAGCTTGGTAATGTAGCGGCGGACCTGCGCATCGCTCCACTGCTTGCGCGTGTATCGGATAATTTCGCGCAGGTCGGTTTCCGCGCCATTCGCCAGAACATAGGTTGTGGTCAACCGCGGCTATCCTTGGCCAGTTCCTCGTCAAGAACCTCGCTTACGCTACGGGTGGACACTTTTCCCGCCAGACTTTCATCGATGCGATCGCTCAGCAGCGATTTCAACTGCTGCCATGCCACTTCACCATCCGCGTCCCCGGGAAACAGGCGTTCGAGCGCATATTGCTTGATTGTCTTTCCCTGTAACGCGGCAGTTGCCTTCAGAGATTGGTGCTGCTGGTCGGTAATATCGATGGTCAGTCGGCTCATACAACAAGCTCCAGATGTAGTCACAAACCCACATTAGCACAAATGTCGGTCCCGGTCACTTAGCATTGAAGGTTTGCCTTGGGCCATCGCGATAATTCACGACCGCCCGCGTTTCACCAGCCGGCGTTGCGGCGGCAAGATTGTGTATGCGGCAGTTGGGCCCGGCGAAATGGTGTGTTTCTTCAACCGCAGTCAATGTCCAGTTCAGATGAGAAGGAATGTCCATCTCTTGTCCTAGGGATGGAACAGGTTTGTCCCATAAGAGCGTGGCATGGTCTAGGATGCCTTTAGCAGAAGATCGCATGTGAAGATTTGCACCACGGCGATTTCGATCCTCACTGGCGTCGTTCTGAAATTTTTCTTATAAGAGGGGCATGCAGTACGTGCTGCATTGCGGCTTAGAATCCGCAGATGAACGGTTGGCGCTGACCGGAATGGCGCCAGGAACCCTCTGACCTTGTGTCCGGGGGCCTGTGACGTATGTCCAGGCTCCGGCTAAAGGTCGCAGGGCCGATTCATCTCGGATTCTAACCCCCGGGCAAGGGTTCACAGGGTTCAACGTCAGCGGGGGCGCACCGCGGACAAAACCAGGGTTAGGTCACGAATGGAATCGAAAGATGCAACATTGACGAAAAAGGTCGAGCTTCGCCCGCTGGTCGGGCTGACGCGCGGACTACCTCCGGTGGAGCTGGAAGCGATCACGATTGATGCTATCCGGACGCACCGGCAGTTGGTGGAGAAAGCTGACGAACTGTTTCAGGCGCTTCCTGAGGCGTACAAAACCGGAAAAGAAGCTGGCGGTCCGCAGCATGTTCGCTACATCGAGGCAAGTATCGAGATGCATGCCCAGATGAGCGCGGTAAGTTCCCTGATCAGCATCCTCGGTTACCTCCCGAATGTGACCGTGAACTGATCCTGTTTCAGGACCAAGCCTGGTGATAGCCCATAAAAAGCTTTTGTGAGCTGGAAGGGTAAAGGTGTTGATTTCCACGCAGAACTGAGCCGGCGCCTAACCGGCTCAGTTCTGCGTGGAAACCAACAAGAAGGTATAAAATGTGTAGCATGTCCGTTCTGGCACATTTCCTCCATGAATCTCCGAAGGCGTGAAACCGCGACCGTGTTGGCCTATTCGATCGCCGCAAGACGGCGCGGATGGGTGTCACGCTTCACGGTGCGGTTTGGTTGCCCTCAAATCAGCTTTTTCCGTACTGCGAGCGCGGTTAGATGGGCCTTGCTTCGCACGTCGAAGCGCTTCATGGCTTCGCGAAGCTTGACGCGGACGCTGTTGTATTTGACGCCCTCCACGTCAGCTATCTCTTCCATCGTCTTGCCGACGGCAATCCATCTCAAGTACGTTGCCTCTTTCGGATCAAGCCAAGCCGCGTCTTCCGAAGTGGGCGTGGTTCGAAGGAAGGAGATCCGTGCATGAAGTTGCCCAACGGCTGCCGCTGCAGCAACGGGATCAATGTCCCGGCCGATATCAATCGTTAGCTTCTCCGACGCCAACGTGAACATCGACATTGAACCGTTGGCGGTCCTGATGGGGATAGTGATGCCGGAGCGGATGCCAAAATCGGCCGCTTGTGCATAGAAGCCGCGTTCTTCCTTCGAGAGCGCCGGCCTCTCCTGCTCGCCAGACCAGGAGAAGACGTGCTTCCTGGATCTTGCGCGTCTGACGACCGGGTCGAGAGCGTCAAATTTCTTGTCGAAGTAGAGCGACCGCCAATCGTGATGATAGTTGGTCACGGCGATGATGTGCTTGTGCTGGATGTGGAGATAAGCATAGCCGGTGAAGCCGAAATGGTCGGCGAAGTCCGCCAGTCCTGTTTTGAGGATGCACTCATCGCCCTCAATTGCTGTAAGGTCGGTCAGCTTGTCCAGCCAATGCTGCATTCTCAATCTCCTTCTAAGCGTTGCTAGTATCCTCGTCGTCGCTGTTCGTCCGACAGCCAGCTGCGAGACCGCTGTCAACTAGTTCTGCGGAAGCCGTCGAAGAACGTTTCTGTGCAAGGCAGGCAGACATAACCGCCCTTATTCCAATCGGCCGGTAGTTCGCGAGAAGATTCATTTCGCGTTCCTGTTCTGTGATAAACTCGCCCTCGGCTTGCTCAGCCATCTGTTGTCTCCAGAATCTCTCGTTCCAGCACCGATCCGAGAATTGCTTCTCAAACCGGCCTGTTTCATGCCTGCTAGGGCGTTTTTGATACCAAATGGGTATGTCGCGTGCGATGCCGCACAAACAAGGCGACAGCCACGATCGCAATCGGGCTTAGAATGCTCATTGCCAGTTCATCGTTTGAAAAATCAAGAGTATGGAACACACCCTTGAAGGTGTATCCGAGCAAACCGACAACATAGTAGCTGACAGCGGCGATCGAGAGACCCTCGACAGTTTGCTGCAATCGCAACTGCAATTGCGCCCGCTCGCTCATGCTCTCCAGAATCTCGCGATTTTGCTTTTCCATCGCCACATCGACCTTCGCACGGAGTAGCTGAGTTGCACGCGCCAGCTTCCGCGACAAGTTGATCTGTCGCTCCTCGATCGAAAAGCAGGTCTGCAATGCAGGCGCCATTCTCCGGTTGAGAAACGCCGGGAAAGTTTCCTGATCAGGCACCGGTTCGAAGCCGATGGCGCTGATCCGGCCAAGCACGATGTTCTGATAGGCACGGCTAGCCCCGAAACGGAACAACGACTTCGCTGCCCCTGCCTCTAGCCGCGCGGCGAGCACGACGAGCTTGTCCAGGAGACGTTCGTTGTCTTCCAAGGCGAGAGCGCCTGTCATTTCCTGGGTCGTCTCAACCAACGCGTTTTCGATCTCCCGGATGGAGGGCTCCAACCGTTGAGCTTCCGGAAGACATAGAAGTGCCAGCAGCCGATAGGTCTCGAGTTCCAGCAGACGCTGCACCAGCGCACCGATACGCATGGCTGTCACGTCGGTGTTGATGACCAGGATTTTCACGAAACCATGGCTATCCGGCTTGAAATCCGTCGCAACGGTGACCGCTCCCTTCTCAGCGGTCATAACGCACAGGGATTCCTTCGCGAAAATCGTGCCCAGCTCGTGTGTGGAAGAGGCTTCGACAATATGCAGATCTACGGCGACGAGGTGCGGGCCGGGCTGGGGGAGCGTATACATTTCGGGGGCCATGGAAGCCGCCGCGAGCGAGAAGCACTCTGGTCCAGGGTGTTTGTAGTACCAGCAATATGTCGTGAATTCGTTGTGCCGTTCCCAGCGCAGATGAACATTCTCGAATGACACGCGGTGATGTCGAGCGTGGGCCGGAATAGGCCCCTGGCCCTTTTCCTCGCAAAGCGCTGAGAGTATCCTGCGCTCCGCATCCCTGTCAGGCTCTACGGATTGAAACGCAAAATGGACAAGACGGGCTGGCGTTTCGATCGGGCGAAACGGGCGCGCATGAACCTCGCCGAGAACCGATGCACGATCGCGATGAGGCGAGAGCGCTTGTGTTGAATTCTCAGGCGGGGATGTCATATTGTGAGCCTTCCCAGGTTCAGGACGCGGCCAGCAGGGCTTGCCGCCGGAGCAGCATTCCGAAAAGATCCCTTGGCTCGTCTGGGTCGGCTAGAAGGTCGAGTGGGCTGCTGTGGCTTGATCCCTCAACGCGGTCGCGGACGTAGCGCAGCGCCGAAAAATCCTCGATCGCAAATCCGACGCTGTCGAAAAGCGTGATCTGCTTGTCGCTCTTTCGGCCGACGTCCTGGCCAGTCATTACGCGCCAAAGTTCCGTCACAGGATGATCTGGCGCGAGTTGCTGGATCTCGCCTTCAATCCGGGTCTGTGGCGGAAACTCCACGAAAATATCCGAACGCAGCAAGATATCGCGGTGCATCTCGGTCTTGCCTGGGCAGTCGCCTCCGACGCCGTTGATGTGGACGCCGGGCCCGATCATATTGTCGCTCAGGATCGTGGCGTTGTGCTTGTCGGCCGTCGCTGTCGTAATGATATCGGCACCTTCGACCGCCTGTTCCGCAGAGGTGCACGCCTCGATCTGAAACCCGAACCGCTGGAGATTGCGGCTGCAGCGAGCGGTTGCCTCCGGGTCGATATCGTAAAGCCGTATCCGATCGATACGGAGCAGCGCCTTGAAGGCGAGCGCCTGGAACTCGCTCTGGGCACCGTTGCCGATCAGCGCCATCGTGCGCGCATCTTGACGCGCCAGATACTTTGCCGCGATCGCGGAGGTCGCGGCCGTTCGCAAGGCCGTCAGGATTGTCATTTCCGACAGCAGCAGCGGATAGCCGCTATCGACATCGGAGAGCACGCCGAACGCGGTCACCGTCTGGCGTCCCGACTTCGTGTTTTTCGGGTGGCCGTTGACGTATTTAAAGCCGTAGAGGGTGCCGTCGCTCGTCGGCATGAGTTCAATCACGCCGTCCCGCGAATGCGAGGCGATGCGTGGAATCTTGTCGAAGCTTTCCCAGCGCCGGAAATCTTCTTCAATGTAGCCGGCCAGTTGGACAAGGAAGTTCTCGATCCCGGTGCTGACCGCCAGATCCATCATGTTTTCAACACTGATGAACGGAACGATGTTGAGGTTGGCAATTGCAGGCATCTTTTGGCCCCCTTCATTGGTTTGATAGACTGTCGGACGAGCACGGATCACAAGGGTTCGTCCGTGATCGCGTACCCGGCGATTACCCGTTTCCTGAGCGTGGGCAGATCGAGCGGGCCGAGGTCTGGAAGCAGGTCGTTTTCTTCGGAGAAGTCGCGTCCGTAGCAGGCGCTTAAGATCCGCACGCCGCTTTCATGCAAGGGTGCAGACAGGCCGGCTGCTTTTGCCAGATGCAGGGTCGGGATCAGACCGAAGGGAACGTCCTCGAGCACGTAGCGAGTATCGAGGCTCTTTGGGCCTGCCGGGTCGCTTCCGCGCTCGACCAGGATCGACGATATTTCCGAAACGGATTGGCCTGATATGTCGAACGACAATCGGAAGTGATCGAAGGTGGATCGGACCGTCTTGCCGAAGGCGGAAGCGATTGCCAGCCTCTCCAGATCGAGCGCTTCCAGGAAACGCCCGACGGCCGGGGTGACATTGGTGTTCTGACCCCAGTCCTCAGCTCGCTCGATACGTGACAGATTGCACAGCGCGATGCCCATATGGTCCTGGGGATTGAGATTGCTCAATGCGATCGTGAGGATATCGTCCTTCACGTCGAAGCGATCGCCGAACAGAGCGACACAGGTTTCGTGCGCCCGTCCTGCGAAACGTGCCGGCACGGTCGCCATATCGACCTTTGCCCGGATGGCGCCGATGTTGAACGTATCCGCCGCCCGCGGCTTGCATGTCAGCACAGTTGTGCTCCATGCCGTGATTGGGATCTCGATTCCACGCTCGGCCAACCCTTTGGCGAGGTAGAGCGCCGCAAAGGAAAGATGGGCGCTGATGATCACCGAATGACGTGCGCTGAGGTGCGGCAGAAGAGCGTCGAGAACAAAGCGATGACCATAGGCGGGCAGCGCCAGCACGATCACATCGGCTTCGGCCAATTCCCGGGCGTTCGTGCAGATATGCGGGTGGAACTCCGTGCTGATCGCACCCGTGATCTTCACCGGTGCGCCGGCAGAGAAAGCAGCAGTTCTTTCGCGTGAACGCGACCAGATCAATGGCTCATGTCCATTCTGCAAGAGGAACGCCGCATACCCAATGCCGATCGATCCTGCTCCGGCGATCCCAACCTTCATGTTCTTCCTCCTGGTTTCGAAGGGTTTGTCTCGATGCGAGAGGCAAACCTCGATAGCACCGGGCCGCACCCGGTGGTCAAAATGCTGTTGTCACCCTGTCGAACACGCGCCGGCCGAACAGGCTCGCGGTAAGATCCGTCATGAGGCGGGCAGTGCGCCCCCTCTCGTCCAGAAAAGGATTGAGCTCCGCCAGGTCAAGCGAGGTGACGAGGCCGCTGTCATGGAGCATCTCCATGATGAGGTGGGCTTCCCGGAAGGTCGCCCCGCCGGGCACGGTCGTGCCCACCGCTGGCGCGATCGCGGGATCGAGGAAATCGACATCAAGACTGACGTGCAATCTGCCGCTGACCTTACTTACGCGGTCAAGAAAAGCTTCGAGCGGGCGTACGACCCCTTGTTCGTCCAGAACCCGCATGTCGGCGACTTCGATACCGGTCTCGGCAACCCGGCGCCTCTCTTCCGGGTCGACGGACCGGATCCCCATCATCGATACGTTGCGCGGATTCACAGGCGCGGCCAGCGGCGGCAGCCCCTCGAAGCCGGATTGGCCCGTATAGTATGCTACAGGAGTCCCATGGAGATTGCCGCTCGCGGTCGTGTGGAGGCTATGCAGGTCTGTATGCGCGTCCAGCCAAAGGACGAATTGCTCCTTGCCGAGCTCGGCTGCTCGTTGGGCCACCCCGGAAACGGTGCCAGCAGACATTGAATGATCGCCGCCGAGAAAGACCGGAAGATCACAGCTGCGGGCCATCTCCAGAGCTTTCTGGGACAGACTGCGCGTCCATCCCACCAGAGCATCGAGGTTCTTCACCGCGGAATTGGCGTGGCTGAGTTCGGGTTCGACCGTCGGTGTCGCATCTCCGAGATCGGTGACAAGCCAGCCCAGCTCCGTCAAAACCTGCGTTAAGCCGGCAGTCCGAAACGCATCAGGTCCCATCAGGCATCCAGGTTGGGATGCGCCGCTTTGAACGGGGGCTCCCAGGATTTGGCACGTCTTCAACTCATTCTCCTTGCAACGCCGCGAGGCGTTCATTTCTTGACTGCAACTTTGGTCACCACGCTGTGGCGATGGCCGAACGATCACTCATGTGTCGACGCTGAAACGACTTCCTCGGCCTGCTGAGCTGCCAGCATCGACACCGTTAATGGAACGAAGGGAGGCCGCGGATTGAACAGGCCGACCTCGCCGGCGGTCAGCCCGGCGACTGACTTCACCAGTTCGTGCACCGGGTAGCCGCACTGCCTTCCCTGACAGGGACCCATGCCCGCGCGCGTAAAACTCTTCAGCTGGTTAGGGCCTCGGCAAGCGCCACGGACAGCAGCTTCCCTCAACACGCCCGCGCTCAACTCCTCGCACCGGCAGACGATCGTTGCGTCGTCCGGCGGGGTCCGCGCAATATTCGGCGGGTAGGCCCCATCCAGAAATCGCCGGAACGACTTTTGCCGGCCATGCTGTGCTCTCAGCGGTTTTGTCTCGGTATCCGCCTGAGCGGCCGTCAGGGCGCCGTCACGAAGAAGGACGCCGATCGCGGCGATCTCTCCCTCGATCTCGGCATTGACGGCGCCTCCGATCCGCGCACCGTCCCCGGCTATGTACAGTCCGTCCGGACCTGCGTTCATCCACTCGTCGCGCTCAAGCCGGAACGCTGACTGGCCGACATCCCACATCAGTTGCGCGCCGACCGACACCGCCAACTGATGGCTTGGCACCAGCCCCTCGTGAACAAGAAGGGATTTGACCTCCAATCGGTCGGACCTTCCGTTTGAAGTTTCGAACCGTACAGTTTCCAGTCGTCCGCTTCCTTTGGCGCTGATTTTGACCACGTTGCGTACGTGCCGAACGCCACTGAACTGCGGTAACCAGCCAATCCCTTTCAGGATTTGGCCGGTCTCCTGAAGCGCCCCGCGAAAACCGCGCAGCGAACGGCTGATGAGACCCCGAGGGGTCGTATCGAGATAAGCGACGGGCTTTGTCCCAGCGAGCCGCATCTGCTGCATGTATAGTAGGGGAAGGGGTCCGCTCCCGACCACGGCAACTGGCCCCTGTGGCAATTGGCCGGCCGTCTTAAGGAGAATCTGTGCGGCGCCGACCGTCATGACGCCGGGTAGTGTCCAGCCGGTGAACGGAACCGGGCGTTCCTGTGCGCCCGTAGCGAGCAAGAGATGCCGTCCCCTGACGGAGCGAATTTCTCCGCCCCAGACGTATTCCACCGTCCAACCTTGGCTGAGCCTGCTTACCTGAGCATCCGGGATGTAGTCGGCGCCACAGGCCAGAAATGCTTCGACTTGCCGGACGCCGCGTCGATATTCCGCCCCCAGAACGTTTATGATTGGGCTTGTAGCGTTGCGGCCGGCATTGCGCCAGATCTGACCTCCAGGCTGTGATTGCGAATCCAGCACGATGACGGATAGGCCTCCGCGCACAGCGCGCCTCGCTGCGGCCATGCCAGCGGGGCCGGCTCCGACGATCAACAGGTCGGCGCTCGAATGATGGTTCATTTCAGCCTCTTCGGATGGTCATGGCGTTCGACCCTCATGCCGGCGTGAACCGTTTGCTGACAGCTTCGGATCGTGCCGATGTCTTCGACGTGCACGACACATTCGAAACAGACGCCCATCATGCAGTAGGGCGCCCTGGGCTGGGCGGAAGGAAAGGAGGTCCGCGTATGGATGTCGTCCAGACGCAGAAAGACGGCGGCCAGAGGCTCTCCATCGCGAGCGGTCACGAGACGACCGTCGACGGTGATTTCCACGGCTTGGCCGGAGGGAAAGAGAATTTCACTCGTCACGCCGCGATTCCCATCTTGAATCTGCTGCCGCGGAAAGCGTCGTAGGATGGCTCCCTTCCACCGGCTGCCAACCATTCGGCAAAAGGACCTGCATGCAGAGCGGCAAGGGTGACGCCGGAATGGCATGCGACGACGTGGATACCTGGGTATTGCCGCGACCGATCGTAGACAGGCACCCCGTCCGGGGTGAGCACGCGTAGTCCCGCCCACTGTCGTATGACACGCAAAGCGCCGACGTCAGGCATCACATTGATCGCGCGATTGGCGATATGACGTGCGCCGGCAGCTGTCACGTCGGTAGACCGGCCCACACGTTCATTCGTAACGCCGAGCTGAAACGTGCCCGTCATGGTCTGACGGATACCGCTGGCGGCGTAAGGGAAAACCGGGGCGACCCGTTCCGTGATGAGAAGCTGCCCCTTTTCCGGGACGAGCAGAAGCGGAAGGTCCAGGCTCTTGGCAAAAGCCATGGAGTCATTTCCCGCTGCAATAATCACCCGCTCCGCCTCTATCGTGAGGCCATCCGTCGCCAGTCGGAAGCCGCCAAGCGTGGGCGCGATGCTGTCGACGTGTTCGCCCGTCATCAAGGTTCCACCGAGGCGCACAAATCCGTCCAGCATAGCGCGAAGGACCAGCAGAGGATTGACGTCACCGTCCATATGACTGAACGACGCCGAACACACCTTCGGCCCGAGACGGATGTCGGGAAGCATGCGCTCGATGCGCGAGCGCTCCAGCATCTCGAAGCGATAGTCAGGATGAATGGCAGCCATCTTCTCGCCGATCGCTTTTTCTTCTTCCGCCTGAGCTTCCGACGCACAGAAGAGCAAACCACCGTTGCGGCGGTACTCCACGTCGACACCTGTCAGTTCTTTCAACTCGGATGCAAAACCGGGCCACAGCTCAGCGCTTTGCCGTGTGATGCGATGATATTCAGGATATTCGTCGCCCTTGCCCTGAACCCAGATCAGGCCGAAATTCGTTCGGGACGCACGCAGCGCATCGTCCGCGCCATCGATGATGATCACCCGGCGCCCCAACTTGGCTAACCCGTATCCAATTGCGGCGCCCACTACGCCGCCGCCAACAATGGCTGTCTCGAACTCGTGATCCATTTAACCTTCTCACAATACGAAGGCTTCCGTGCCCGGTGCGAAACGTTCGATCCGTGGCCATTAGCCCCCAATGAGCCAGACGCATCCTTCAATCCTCGTGCGGTCGGCTATACAGTGTGTCCAGATGGCGCCGTTTGACGGCCAAGTTTTGAGGACCTTCTTTGCTTCGGTTTCATCAGTCTTGAACAGATGATCACCATGTGAAGCGGGTCGATTGCAGATCTAGCTATCTTGGAATTCTTGCCTTCCCGCTTAGGGATAAGGCGTCGCCGTCCATGCCACAAGGGCAGTAATAGGCATGCGGCGATGTCCAAATGTTATGAAGGCGGCACGGTCCTGGTGGCCGTCGCGAGCCACAGGATGCGGCCGTTTAATCTCAGTCACCTTCGTCGCCCTCAGTTTCTATAAGCAGGCGAGTCTCATCCGTTCTGATTGATTGCCGTTGCCAATCAATCGGTGGGATATGCAAATTCTCCAAACGGAGTGAGCAGCGTATTCATCGCTGAAATATCGCGATGATCATTCCGGGACGGAGACAGGTTTCATGCAGATCAGAATAGATCGAACTACCCCGCAGGCCGACCAACTGAAGAAGCGAGGGTGAGTGGCAGATGCTTAGAATCGGCGTTGATATCGGTGGGACGTTCACAGATTTTTGCGGGTGGCGTGAAGGAGAGGACATGATCGTCACTCTGAAGGTACCTTCGACTCCTCCCGCTTTCGAAAGCGGTTTCCGCGAGGGATTCGAAAAACTACTGGAACGGCTTGCGCCCGAGCCGGGCGAGGCAGCCTTCGTCATGCACGGCACCACGGTCAGCACGAATGCCGTAATCGAGCGAAAAGGCCCGAAGATCGCGTTCTTCGTAACGAAGGGATACAGGGATCTGCTCGAACTGCAGCGGATCGGCGTCCGCAACCCTCTGAACCTGTTCGAGACCCGAACCAGGCCGCTGATCGATCGCGAGATGGTTTTCGAGGTTGAGGAACGCCTGCTGCGCGGCGGCTTGGTTCGAACCTCGATCGACGAGGCCGCAGTCGAGGCACTTGCCCGTCGTGCAGCCGACGCAGGTGCTGCCGGCTATGCGGTCGCGCTGCTTCACAGCTACGCCAACCCGCAGCATGAACAAGCTGTCGCGCGGGCTATCCGTAAAGCGGTCGGCGAAGATGCCGAGGTCAGCCTGTCCAGCGAGATCTGGCCGCGGATCGGAGAATACGAAAGAGCGATCGTCAGTGTGCTCAACGCTTTCGTGAAGCGCCGGATGAACGAGTATATCGGTGCGGTCGAAACTTATGTGGCTGAACGGTTGCCAGGGTCGCAACTTTTCGTCACACGCTCGAACGGTGGTGCGATGGCCGCCAGTGAGGCGCGCAACTTCCCCGTCCATACGCTTCTGTCGGGTCCGGCGTCTGGCGTGACGGCTGTGCAATATCTCGGCCGCGCCTTGGGCGAACACAATATCCTCACCATGGACATGGGTGGCACCAGCACTGACATCTCGCTCGTGCGCGATGGCGAAGCTCTGACCTCGACTTCGGCCGAGGTGGGTGAGTTTCCGGTTGTCATGCCAGTTACCAGCATCGAGGCGATCGGCGCAGGCGGCGGTTCGGTCGTCACGATTGATGGCGGGGTGTTGCGTATCGGCCCGCGCAGTGCTGGGTCCCATCCTGGCCCTGCCTGCTTCAGCCGAGGCGGCACGGAACCCACGCTGACCGATGCCTTTTTACTTGCGGGCTATTTGCCTGAAGCACTTCTTGGCGGCGATATGCAGCTCGATCGTCATGCCGCCGAACGCGCTATGGCGCCGATTGCGGAGACTCTCAAGACGGACGTGCTCAGCGCCGCGGAAATGTGCGTCACCGTCGCAAGCTCGAACATGGTGGCCGGTGTCTTGCCTTATCTCGCACGCCAGGGCGTCGATCCCGAAGATCTGACGGTGCTCGTTTACGGCGGAGCTGGCGCGATCCAGGGGCCGCTCCTTGCGGCCGAGATCGGCGTGAACCGCGTTCTTGTGCCGGCGACACCTTCCGTATTCTGTGCCCTCGGGGGCCTTGTCTCTGATTTGAGCAACGACGCGCTCGAAACCGTCCACGGCCTTGATATCGATGGTTCTCTCATCGCGAAGAAGTTTCAGGTCCTTCGCGAGCAGGGAGCCGAATGGTTATCGCGGCAGGCACCGCCGGAGCGTCTCGTGTCGAAAACGTTCGAGTGCTGGGCCGAGATGCGCTACGTCGGGCAGTCCTTCCAGGTTGACGTGCGGCTGCCGGATACGGCGATCGAAGCGCACGACATTGCCGCAATGCATGCCGCCTTCCACCAAGAGCACGAACGCATCTACAGCCATGCCGACAAAGCGGCGCCAGTCGAATTCGTCGACCTGCGAATGCGCGTGCGTGGATCGATGTCGATACCTCAGCCCTCTACACCTGAAACGTCCGGGGCTGGCGGTGCGCTCAAAACGGTTCGGTCGATGCGCTTCCACAACAAACTCATTCCTGAGGTACGCGTCTTTGATCGCGCATCTCTCACCCCCAACGATGCGATCCAGGGGCCGGCCGTCATCGAGCAGCGTGATGCGACGATCGTCGTTCCGCCAGAGTTCGTTGCCCGCGTCGGAGCCTTTGGCGCAATCCTCATGACCCGGAGCTGATCAATGGATGCCGTTCGTACTGCCGTCATGAACAATCGCTTCAACGCGATTGCCGAAGAAGCCTCTGCCGCGATCTACCGCACCGCCCACACGACTTTTGTTAAGATCGTCCAGGATTACCAGTGTGCGATTGCGACTGCCGAAGGCGAAATGTTCGCTTATCCGATGTTGTCTGGTGTCAATGTCTTCGTCGGCTCCCCGTTGAAGCCGACGCTGGATGCCATCGGCCGGGAGAACCTGAAGCCAGGCGATATCATCATCACCAACGATCCTTTTGCCACGGACGGTCTGGTGACGCACCTGATGGACGTTACGCTGCTTTATCCGATCTTCTTCGACGAGAAGCTGATCGCGATCGGCTGGGCATTTGTCCATGCGTCCGATATCGGCGGCGCCGTTCCAGGAAGTATCTCGCCAGCCTTCACGGAAGTATTCCAGGAGGGCCTCCGTGTCAGGCCAATGAAGCTCTACGAAGGAGGGGTGTTGAACGAAGCGATCAAGTCGATCTTCCAGGACAACAGCCGAATTCCGACCGAGTTGTGGGGCGACATTCAGGCCATGATCTCGGGTCTGAAGAGTATGGACCGGCGCGTGAGCGAGCTTTGCGAGCGATATGATCGTGAGAGTGTCGAGGAGGGGATGCAGGACGTCATCAACTACGCGGAGACCAAGGCCCGCGCGGTGATCAGGACGATTCGAGACGGTGTCTATACCTTCTCGGACTATCTTGAAGGGATCCATGATGGTCAGCTGGCCTATTTCAGCGTGACCATGACGGTGAAGGACAGCGAGATCGAGGTTGATTTTACTGGCACGGATCCGCAATTGGCGGCCGCCTACAACCTGGTAACGGGGGCAACCACCCACCCCTACATTATTCAGTGCCTTTACGCCTACATCCTAACCGTTGATCCGCTGACGCCGCGCAACTCCGGTATCTTGCGGGCGATCCACGGCCATGCTCCGCGCGGCACGGTTCTCAACGCGGTCTATCCCGCATCCGGCGGGTCTCGTGCTGCATCAGCGACACGCGCCTACGACGTTATCCTGGGGTGCCTCAATCAGGCACTACCGGAGGGCCTTGCCGCAGCCGGTGGCGGTATGAGCGGGGTTATCGTCGTTTCGGCTCCCGATCCTCGTACGGGCCGTGACCGTGTCAACGTGGTGGGTACGATCGACGGCGGCGGCGGTGCCCGCCGTGGCGTTGACGGCCTGGACGGATCGGAAGTACGCTACTCACAGCGCAGCGTGCCAGTCGAAGTCATCGAGATCGAAACGGTGCTGGTCATGCGGGCGCTCCGCCTCGTGCCGGACAGTCGCCGCGCGGGAAGATTCGCCAGTGGCGCCGCGCTCGAAATCGAAATGGAAAACACGTCAAATCGCGCGGTCATAACGGTCAGAAACCTGAACCGGTTTGTGTTCGCGCCGTGGGGCTTCAAGGGGGGAGAGATCGGTCTTCTGGGTAAGGCAGTCGTCAATCCTGGCCGACCCGATGAGCGACCGGTCGGCAAGATCTCGGTGCTGGAGCTCGGACAGGGCGATATTCTCAGGATCACCAGTTCCACAGGCGGGGCGTTCGGCGAACCTCTTGAGCGGGATGTGGCGGCGATCGCGCGCGAGATCGAAAACGGCATGCTTTCCCCGGAGCGGGCCGCCGACGTCTATGCTGTCGTCTTCGACCGAGACGGTAAGATCGACGAGGCGGCGACCGCGGAACATCGCCGCGAACGCGGGAACCGAAAGTCAGACGACTTCAATTTCTGCATCGTACGCCAGCGTCAGGACCAGGTGTGGTCGCAGCAGACACGCAGGGAACTGGCATCGCGCGCACTGACCTATGAACAGCGCATCCGCAGCCAGCTCGTCGATCGCGTTCATCACCGCCTGTTGGCGAAAGGTGAGCGGGTCGATGCCGTGAAACTGGATCAAGTTATCGCCGAAGAAGCCGACCGGTTGTAGCGGCGGTGGTCTTGTGATCGTAAGCAGTTAGCTTACGGCGGGCGGAGAAATCTGACTATTGGAAGGAATGCCTCCTCCAGGAGGCATTCCTTGTTCATTCAGGATTTCACAAGCGCCGCTATTTTCGTGCTGAAATCAGGTTTTGCGCAGCCAACGTCGCAAACTCGACGAAAGGCAGTATCCCTGGAACCGGGCAATCTGGATTCCAGCCCACGGCCATCGAAATTTCGACGGACATATCGTCCACAACTCGGGTAACAACGCCGTCGGGGGCCATCGCAGACACCCACTCCGGCAGGAATGTGATCCCGACGCCGGCAGTCACCAGGGCCAGAGCTGTATTGGTGTCGGAGACCGCTATGTCGTTCTCGATCAGCAGGCCGGCGCCGACAAGTTGTTCGTATACAGTCTCAAAACACGATAGCTCGAAGCGCTTGAGCGCGAAAACACCGTGTCCAGCGAAATCTGATAATTTCAACGCGGTTTTTCTCGCAAGTACCGATTGGCGGGGCATGACGGCAACAAATCGTTCCGACAACAGGTGCTGAAACCGTACCAGATTGCTGTTGGATGGCGGTCGCATCAACCCGACATGGAAATCACCGCGCTCGATCCCACGCAGAAGCTCGATGGAATCGACCTCTTTGATGACAAGCCTAGTCCTGGGAAACCTTTGCCGGAAACGGCTCAAGATCAAGGGGAGCAATTGACTGGTGGCCGGGCTGATCGCTCCGACGATCAGCTCTTCTCCGCCGGGACTGAGACCGCCGGCTTCCAGCTTGGCATTGAGGATCGCCTCGTCGATTTTCAAAAGGATCTCGCGCGCGTGATCAAGGAATGATGCTCCCGCACGCGTCAGCTCCACGCGCCGCGTAGAGCGGATGAACAGTTGCACCCCCATAAGCTCTTCAAGCCGCTTGATCTGCTGGCTGAGCGTTGGCTGCGACATGTTCAGTCGGATCGCGGCTCTGCGGAAATGTAGTTCTTCAGCGGCAACGACAAAGCAGCGGATGCTTCCGATCTCTAGTTGATACGACATCCGCTCACCAATACAAAGAAACGTAACATTCAAACCCGATGATTTGAATGTTACGTCGACATTCGCCTGAGCGCACTCTTTCGATCGCTAATCCAACGGGGATTTCCAAGTTCTAATGCGTCTCGGCGGCCTTCGGAGCCGTTCCACCCACCCGGGCGCGCATGTGCGGATTGAGCCACCACTCCGCCAGCATGACCAGACGGCTGACAACGAACGTGATGGACAGGTAGATTGCACCGGCGACGATGAACACTTCGACCGGGCTGTAGGTGGCCGAGATGATCTGCTTCGCCAGACCGGTCACTTCGACGATAGTGATTGTCGAAGCAAGCGACGTCGATTTGATGATGAGCATCACTTCGTTGCCATAGGCCGGCAACGCTTGCCGGATGGCGATCGGGAACACGATTCTCCGAAACTGGAGAACTGTGGACATGCCGACAGCGCGCGCGGCTTCGATCTGCCCGAGAGGAACCGCCTGTATGCCGCCCCGGATGATTTCGCTGGTATAGGCCGCGGTATTGAGGGCCAGAGCGAGGATCGCACAAAACCACGGTTCGCGGAACGACGACCATAGACCAATTTCCGTGAGAAACCCTCTGAACTGAGCCGACCCGTAGTAAATCAGGAACATCTGCACCAGAAGCGGGGTCGATCTGATCAGGTAGACGTAGCCGTATGCTACCGAAGAAACGATGCGGTTTTTCGAAAGCCGCATAAGCGCGACAGGTACCGAAACAACAAATCCGATGAGGAGCGATATGAACGCGAGCGCCAGCGTCGTGGGGACGGCGGCAATGAGTTTGGGGAACGACTCGATGATGAGTTGAATATCCATATTATTGGCTCCTCACACCGCGGTTCGCCCACTTTTCAGCTTTGAGAAAGCCCCGGTTTGACACGGAGGAAAGAAGAAGGAAGATCACGAAGGCGGTGATGTAGAAGGTAAAGGGCTGCTTCGTCGAACCTGCGCCCATCGCCGCTGTCCGCATGATTTCGACCAGGCCGACAACGGAGATTAGCGACGTGTCCTTGAGCGTGAACTGCCAGACGTTTCCAAGGCCTGGGAGGGCGAACCTAGCCGCTTGTGGGATCAGCACCCGGCGCAGCCGCAGCCATGGACCCATCCCAATGGATTTCGCCGCTTCGATCTGGCCGGGGGGAACAGCGAGAACGGCAGCGCGAATGACCTCGGTGGCATATGCTCCGGCACTCACACTGATGCAGAGTACGCCGATCACGAAGATTGGAGGCTCGATGTACCCCTCGTATCCGAACAGTCCATTGGCGATGGTGCGCAGGAGTGTGCCGCCACCGAAGAATACCAAAAAGATGATGAGCAGTTCAGGGACGCCGCGAACGACCGTCGTATAGACGTCACCGAGCAGGCGTAGTGACCAGAAACGGGATAGCTTTGCCGCAGCGAAAATCGAACCAAAGATGATTCCGAAAAGGTACGAACAGGCTGCGACGACAACAGTCATCATCGCCCCGCGCACCAATTCATCGCCCCAGCCGGCGTCTCCCCATTGCAATAGTGTTAAATCCATCGACCACGCCTCAAGCTTGCGAAACGGATAGAGCGCCGGCCACATGAGTGCCGACGCTCCAACTGAAAGAGATTACTGCTTGGGAGACGCGTCGTAACCGAACCACTGTTGGGACAGCTTCTGGACGGTACCGTCTGCGATGGCGGCATCAATTGCTTTGTCGAACAGAGCTTTGAGATCGGTATCCTCTTTGCGGATGCCAACGCCGACACCCTTTCCGAATAGTCCCCCCGTCATCCTCGGCCCAAACATCTTCAGGTCCTTGTTGTCGGGCTTGTCTGTCAGAGGCTTCAGGAAGCTGACCGACGCCAGGCTCGCGTCGATCCGGCCGGCCTTCAGATCCATCACGACGTTGTCGATGGTGTCGTAGGTTGAGATCTGCACGCTGGGCATCATCTGTTTCATGAACGCTTCATGAGATGTACCTGCCTGGACGCCGAACTTCACGCCCTCGAAGACCTTGGTGAAATTATCCAACTCGGCTTTCTGTTCAGGGGTGATATTGTCTAGCGGAAGGTTCTCGATTGCCGCCTGGGTTTTCAGAAGCGGGCTGTCCGCTGTCGTCAGGAACGTCATCGGCGTGAGGAGATACGGGCGGGAGAACGAAATGACCTTTTCGCGCGCCGGCTGGATGCCCATCGCTGCCATAATGGCATCGTACCGACCCGCGGTAAGGGAAGGTATGATCCCGTCCCAAGCCTGCTCGACGAATTTGCATTCGATGTTCATGCGCTTGCAAAGGTCGTTTCCGAGATCGATGTCGAAGCCGATCAGCTTTCCGCCCGCATCCTTGAAGTTGTAGGGCGCGTAAGATCCTTCGGTCGCAATTGTGATGCTCTTGTAGTCCTTGGCCACTGACGGGCCTGCCGCGACAAGGACGCCGGTCACAATTGCCGCAAGCGCATTAAAGTTGAAGAATTTCATAACGTTCACCTCTGTTGCTGTTATTGTTCATTTTCGAATGTTGACTCTTCTGCGCGCCTGCTCGCTCACAGAACGCTGGAGAGGAAGGCCCGACACCTTGGTGACGTCGGATTCTGGAACACTTCTTGCGGCGTTCCCTGCTCTTCGATTTGCCCCTTCTCGAGGAAGAGAACCTTGCTCGATACGTCGCGAGCAAAACCCATTTCGTGCGTTACCACGACCATTGTCCGCCCCTCTTCGGCGAGCTTCCTGATCACCTTCAGGACTTCGCCCACCAATTCCGGATCGAGGGCAGAGGTTGGTTCGTCGAAGAGAAGCGCGCTTGGCTGCATTGCCAGTGCGCGTGCGATGCTGACGCGCTGTTGTTGTCCACCTGACAATTGAGACGGGTAGGCGTCGTGCTTGTCGGCAATACCAACCTTGTCCAGGAAATCCATTGCACGGTCGCGCACGTCGCCCTTGGGCTGTTTGAGAACGTGTACGGGGCCTTCCATAACGTTCTGCAGGACAGTCATATGCCCCCACAGATTGAAGCTCTGGAACACCATGCCGAGTTGCATCCGCATGCGTTCGATCTTTTTGCGATCGACGCCGATCAATCGGCCAGCCGCATCCGTTTTGACGACGACCTCTTCTTGCCCGACTGCGATACGGCCCTTGTTCGGGGTTTCGAGGAAGTTCATACAGCGCAAGAAAGTGCTCTTACCGGAGCCGGAGCTGCCGATAATCGAAACCACATCGCCTTTATTGGCCGTGAGTGAAATGCCCTTCAGAACTTCGAGCGTTCCGAAGTTTTTATGCACGTCTTCTGCCACCAAGGTGGGTTGAGTAGCGTCCATTCGCGTTCCCTTGTTTTTCATTCCTAATCTCTTGCAATGCAGCGCAAAACCCATCACGGCAGGACAGCCGAGAATTACGCCGCTGGCATCTGCCAGCATTGATTTTCAACGATGCAGCACGTGTTTACATGCCCGCCGAAGTGCATTCTTCGAGATTAGGACCCAGTTTTCTATTGTTACTAAAAGCTTGCCTTCCATATCGCAAGGGTAGTAATAAGCATGCGCCCATGCGCATATGTTATGGAGAGGACAATGATTCAATCGCGTCAGTTGGAAGCGTTCCGGGCTGTGATGCTGACGGGAGGTATGACGTCTGCAGCTGATCTTGTGAGGATCACACAGCCCGCTATTAGCCGGCTGATCAGGGATCTCGAAGACGAAATAGGGATCAGCCTGTTCGAGAGAACGGGCAACCGCTTACGCCCCACTCGTGAGGCCGGTATTCTGTTCAAAGAAGTGTCACGACACTTCAACGGGATTCAGCACATCGACAAAGTCGCGTCCGAATTGAGGAAATCTCACATGGGCTCGTTGAGGGTGGCCTGTTACACCGCCCCGGCCCTGAGTTTCATGTCTGGTGTCATTCAGTCATTCATCGCCGATCGACCCGATGTATCCGTCTACCTGGACACGGTCCCCTCGCAGACGGTCTTGGAGCTGGTCTCGCTACAACATTACGATCTTGGAATATCGATACTAGCCGGCGACTATCCCGGACTTACCGTCGAACCCGTCCCGTCGTTTCGCGCCGTCTGCCTACTGCCGCCAGGCCATCGTCTCGAAGAGAAGGGAACGGTTCATGCGACGGATCTTGAAGGAGAGTCGTTGATTTGCCTCTCTCCAGTGAGCCTGCTGCGCATGCAAACAGACGCGGCGCTTGATAGCTTCAATGTTCATTGCACCCGAAGAATAGAGAGTAGTTTGGCGCTGAACCTCTGTGATCTGGTGAGCAGGGGAATGGGGATTGGCATCGTCGACCCGTTCACTGCCGACTACTACAGTGCCAATCCGATTGTTCAGCGTTCCTTTGATCCAGTCGTCCCCTATCATTTCGCTATCGTTCTTCCGACCGACAGCCCGCCGCCTCGTTTGGTGAGCGAATTCCGGGCAGCGTTGCTCGACGCTTTGAAAGCCTTGCCCTATGAAACTATTTGATCGTCAGCTTTGCCGACATTGATCATTCATCTGGGGTCTTAGCCCGGCATCGTGGTCGAAAGCCTGCGAAGATCGCTGTGGCCGCTTACGGTGTTGCCAACCGGCAGCGAAGAGGATGCTCAGACGTCCGCATATCTCATCGATAAGCTCCAGGAAAGACGATGTCCTGATCGACAAGGACATTGAACTTGTAGCCAGGGCGAATTTCAAGCGTCGGCTGAACATCCATGTTCCGTTGGATGGTACGATCAGCGACCCGGCCGAACGTTTCTGCGAAATTCCGACGCGTCGCATCCGAGGCGGTGTCCTGGGTCGCGAGCGTCGAACTTTCCGGAACGGCCATGTCGATCCCTGTACCGATCAGGGCAATCAGCACCGCCGAGCCGAACGTTTTCAAATAATGGTTGTTCACCTTGTCGCTGAAACCACCATACCCTTGCGCATCCGTTCCTGACATGCCGCCCATCTGCAACGTCGAGCCGTTTGGGAAGATGATGTCGGTCCAGACAACAAGCACACGTTTCTGTCCGAATGACACTTTGCTGTCGTAGCGGCCGAAGAGTTTCGTTCCTTGCGGAATGAGCAGACGATGGCCTGTCGCACTGTCGTAAACGCTCTGGCTCACCTGGGCGGTGATCCGGCCGGGAAGGTCGGAATTGATACCGGTGATCAGAGTTGCAGGGATGACCGAGCCGCGCTTCAGTTCGAACGGCGATTGTTGGGGCACGACACGGTTCGGCAGGTAGCCAAGCTCTTTCAAGTCGGCATTGAAGAAGTCCTCCTTCGAGCCTTGCGCATTGGGATCAACGTTCTGGCCACCGAGCCCGGCGCGCAACGCGGCCGCATAGAGATCGGGACCACTTGCCGTGTTTGCCGACGTCGCGGCACTCGCTGCCGCGTCCGCACTCGCGTCATTCGTCACCGTACGCCCGTCCAGTTTGCCGCGATCGATGGCAAGCGGCGCATCATATGCAGCGTTGTTCGCCTGCAGGCGGGCCATACGCTGGCGCTGCTGCTCCCGCAAAACCTGTTCGTGTTGTTCTCGCAGAAGACGAGCCCGCCAGACGGCTTCCGCTTCGAGCTCTTGACCGCGCTGCTGCACCTCGCGCTGCCCCGGCTGCGGCGTGAAGGGATTGTTGGTCTTGTCTTCCGCCTGCTTTGTCTCGACCGGCGTCGGCTGGTAGGTGATCTGCTGCTGCGGCTCGCCTATAATACCATCGGTAACGCCGCGTTTGATCTGGTCGGCATAGGTCGACGCCGGGTTGCCCGAACTGGTCTCCGGGCCGCTGTCCTTGCCGAAATACAATCCGCGCGAGGCGAGCCCATAAAAGATGACGCCAAGAAACGTGACCGCCACGACGACAATGACGATGATCGGCAGACGGTTGATCCGCCGGATAGCGGCTGGGGCCAGGCTGTTTGAGGCGCCGCCGAGATTGAGAGATTGCACCATATGATCCTCCCTCACCCGCGCCGCATGAGCGACAAGGCGCTCGCTGGCGTCGCGCCACTTGCCGTGACGGAATAAGCGCGGCCGAGCTCGACGCTATTTGTCGATAGACGGGCCAGCACCTGACCATCGACGTTTAAGATCACATAGGCGAGCGGGATGACCGTCGCGCCGCTATCTGTCTTCTGGTCGGTGACGACGGCATAGCCCCATCCCTTCAGCGCCGCCTCCAGCGCCTGGCCGAAGGGCGAGGCATCAGTCTTCAGGATAACGGTCGCCTTTCCCGGCCCGATCTGTTCGGCAAGGCGGCTCACCATATCGCCGGCAATTGCGCTGGCGGCAGGACCGGAGATTTCCGGCGGCGCGGTGCTGGAAACGAGCCCTTCTGTTCCGGTCGACTGGCATCCGGAAAGAAGGGCGGCTATGGCGCAGGCTGCGGCAAAGTTGCGGAGGGGTTGCAAGGCGCGCGAATGGGAGAGGGGGATATTCATTACCGCCCTCCCCGCTTGATGGTGATCTTTTCCTGTTTCCAACCGACCCCCGACACGAGCACCGCGCGATCAACATGGTAATCGACGACCATCATGTCGCCTCTCATCCGGTAGTTGACGATCCGGTTCTGTCCGCCTGACGTGACAAACAGAACAGGCGCATCCTGACCGGAAATCGAGCGTGGAAACTGGATGTAGGTCTTGAGCCCATCGGAATAGACCCGCGTCGGTCGCCAGCCCGCGTTGCCCGAGACCGAATAGGAAAAGTTCAGCTGCTCGGCCGGGACGCCGGCACCCGGGATGGTCCTTGCTTCCAGCCGCGCATTGACGTCGGCGAGCTTCGCCGAAACATCCTCCGGATATTCAAAGCCGACACGTGCCATATACTGGCTCGGATGCGACTTGAGCTGGATGTGATAGGTGCGACGTGACGATGTCACCACCATCGAGGTCACGAGACCAGGCTCCGACGGTTTGACGATCAGGTGGATTGCCTGTCCGCCGGCAGCACCCGATGTCGCGGGCTCTACCTTCCAGCGCACCGTGTCACCGACCAACACGTCGCGGACGACTTCGCCGCCTTGCAATTCAATGTCGCAAACCTGCAGCGGCGAGCAGATAACGGAGGGCTGCACCTCGCCGTAGAGAAAGATCACCTTGCCGTCAGGGCCCTTGGTGACGAGACCGCGCGAGCCGCGCCACTGGGTGGAGATACCCATGCCCTTTGCTTCGTTGGCTGTGACGCCATCGGCAGCATATGCGTGCGGAGGAGCGACCACTGAATACGCCAACATTGCCGAGGCGAGCGCGCCCGTCAGGGTGGCCGTTGTTCTTGTGTGCGGGATGATCATGTTGGGGCCATGCCTTTCAAAGCTGTGCGGTCCAGTCGAAGTCGCGGAGATAGAGACCGATGGGGTTCAGGCGAATGACACCCTCGTCGTGCGGCGGCGTCAGGGTTACGGAGGCGATACCGCGGAAACGGCGAACGGCGGTTTCCTTGCCGCGCCGGTCGCGCTCGAATTCGGTCCAGTCCACCTGGTAGCTTTGGTTCGACAGCGCCACGATGTTGTTGACCTCAATGGCCACGGTCGAGTTCTTCGCTTTCTCAAACGGTGAGTTCGACCGAAACCAGGCATTGACCTTCTCGGTCGCCGGGTCGGATGTCCTCAGCAGCCCATAGGTTCTGTCGATATATTGCTTCTGCACGACAGCGTCCGGCGTGACGCTTCGAAAGTTGGACACGAAGCTGCCGAGGGTCGCGCGCACCACGCGCGGATCGGCATATTCGATCTGCTGCGGAAATCCGGCGTTGACTGATGTGCCGAGCTTGTCGACCTCGACGATATAGGGAACAAGTTTCACTTGAGTGCTCTGGTACAGCGCGTAGCCAAAACCGATCACCGCCATGGTCATGCCGGCTATGCCGACGATGCGCCATGCGGCGGCGGATCTGACATAGGATCCATAGCGCTCGTTCCACTCGTTGCGGGCGGCGATATAGGGATTGGCAGTATCGGGATTGTCGAGCGGATTGTGTCCGGCCATGGCTTATCGGCCTCCAGTTATTTGGTCTCGTTGAGTGGCGGTGGTGGAGGCGATGCGGTCCGACCCGACTGCTGGTCAAGTTTGGCATTGGCAAGCCCGAGCAGAGATCCGGCATAGGCGCCGGGTGACCCGACGGCCTTGTCTTTCGCGGCAGAACCGACCGCGCCGGCAGCCCCGCCGATGCCCGCTTCCATGCCGCGCATGGCGGCACCGCCAAGGGATGCTCCCCCTGCCCTCGCCGCGCCTGCTGCCTGGAAACCTCTGCTGGCTGCTGCTGTCGCCAAAAATCCGGCGCCTGCCGCAAAGGATGCAGCCTGTCCGCCATGGCGAATGGCTTCCATTCCCCCGGAGACGGAAGCACCCTGAACGACACCCTGCAGGATTGGCGGTACATACATGGCGATGACGAAGACTACGACTGATATGCCGGCGATCGCGAGCGTCGTGATGAACTGCTCCGAGGTTGCGGTCGGTGCCTCGGCCAGGCCGAGCAGGATGTCGGAGCCGATCTTGGCGATCATTACCAGCGCCATCAGTTTCATGCCGACGGAGAAGGCGTAGACCAGATATTTGATCGCGAAGTCCTTTGTGTAGGATGTGCCACCCAATCCGAGCATGATCATGCCGGCGAGCAAGCCGACATACATCTCCACCATCACCGAGACGAAGATGGCGGCAACGAGCGAGAAGCAGACGACGACCACGACCATGGCGAAAACGGCGGCGATCGCCAGGGAGTTGTCCTCGAAGAGGCCAAACTTCGCCTGTTCTGACATTTTGGTCGCAACACGAATACCGGCGTCGAAAATGTTGGCGGGCGAGGCCGACCCACCGCCGGCACCGATCTGGTAGAGACTGTCGACCACCGCCTTGGCAAAGGCCGGCCCCTCATTGAGAATGAAGGCGAACAGCCCGATGAACATGATGCGCTTGACGAGCTCGGCAAACCAGCTGTCGAGCGATGCGGCGTTAATTGCCAGCCATACAGCGGCGATGCCGACCTCGATGCCCGCCAGGATCCAGAATAACGAGCGGGCCGCATCCATGACCGTCGTCTCCCAGCCCTTGGCGGCGGCAACGACGGAGTTCTCCAGGGTCGTCAGCACTTGGCCCTGCTGCGCCAGAGCGGGCGTGCTCGCGATCAGGATGAGGCCGATCGCGATAAGGGCGGGCTCGATGCGCCGGGAGGGATAAACGATCACCATCTCGGCTTCATCTCCTGGCCGCCGCGAATGTCGCGAGTAGTGTCGCCGCCAAAGAACTTTTCACGGTGAGCACGGCGGTCGGCGTCGGATGGAGCCTCTGGCGATGCTTCTTCCGCTCCGGACATTGGAGTTGGTCCCGGCTGGACGATCCACCTGGCGATGCCGATACCGGACGCGATGATCCCCACGACAGCAAGGATGACGACAAGACGCGGGCTCACCAGCGCGGTTCCATCGTCTGCCCACCACGTATGTCGCGCTCGCTTCCGCTGAAGAATTGTTCACGGCGCGCCTGGGCGAGATCCTTCTGCGCCTGCTCCGACTGAAACCAGGTGCCCATCATCGTCATTTGCTGGGAAACCAGACCCCGAAGCTTCTGCATCTGCGCGACCTGCTGGGCTGCGATCTGATGCCCGACCTGCAGCGCCTTCATCTGCCCGTCGGCCGATTCCGACATGGAGCGCAGCGATGACATCGTGCTTTCCTCGCTCGAGAACTGGTCGGCAGTCAGGTTTGCGGCCTTCAGGGAACCGGCGATCGTGTCGCGGTTGGTGTCAGACCAGTTCTGATAGGTCGACGAGAAGCCTGCCCCGTCGGGCAGGTTGCTTTTCATCTCGGCAAAGCTTTGGAAACGCTGCTTGAGCACGTCGTCGATATTGCCCATTGAGAACGCGACCCCCTGCCCCTGCGCGACAACGTTTTGCAGGTTCTTGAGGTCGCTTTCGACCTGGCCCCAGACGTGGTCTGGCAATTTCGCGGTGTTCTGCAGCATGTTGTTGTAGATGTTGATCTGGTTCTGGATCTGCTCGGCAAGCTGCGAGATCTGGGTGATCTGGTTGTTGACCTGCTCAGTCGACTTGCCGACCAGCGAAATCAGTTCGGCATTGTTGGCGAGCTGTGTCCATTCGGTCGCCTCTCCCGTCACGCCGCCGGCCCGGGCCGGAAGTGGCAATGCAATCGCAAGCGCGGTCGCAACGACGACGACCATAGGTACGGTTTCAAGATGTCGGAAAAAATGTCTCGGCATGGGCGATCCCCCTTTGCTGGAGCCAAGGACAAGGCCACGCGGCCCCGTGTTCGGAGTGAAGGGTTCGAATGCGTTTCAGGTCTTCCTTACCGGTCGCCCCGACAAACGAGAGCGCGACCGGACCGAGCGACATGTTGAAGAGCCTTCGGCCCTCCGGTGAGACGACGTAATATTCGCGCTTTGGAATGGCGGTCGCGACGATCTCGATCTGCCGCTCATTAAAGCCGATGCGCTCATAGAACTCACGCGTGCCCGGTTCGCGTGCCGCGCCGTTCGGCAGGCAGATTTTTGTCGGGCAGGATTCCTTCAGCACATCGATGATGCCGGATCGCTCGGCGTCCGAGATGGATTGGGTCGCAAGCACCACGGCGCAATTGGCCTTGCGCAGCACCTTCAACCATTCCCGGATCTTGTCGCGAAACACTGGATGACCGAGCATCAGCCAGGCCTCGTCGAGGATGATCAGGCTGGGTGCGCCGGTCAGGCGTTTCTCGATACGCCGAAACAGGTAGGTGAGAACGGGAACGAGATTGCGCTCGCCCATGTTCATCAGTTCCTCGATCTCGAAGCACTGGAAAGCGCCAAGCGCCAGGCCGTCCTGCTCGGCGTCGAGCAACTGGCCCATTGGCCCGTCGACGGTGTAGTGATGCAGTGCGTCCTTGATCTCGCGCATCTGCACGCCGGAAACGAAGTCCGAAAGCGATCGGCCACGGGATTCCGCCATCAGTGCCAACTGCCTGGAGATGGCGTTGCGATAGTCCGGGGTGATGGCCACACCTTGCAGCGCCACCAGCATCTCGATCCACTCGGAGGCCCAGGCGCGGTCGCCGTCGGTCGACAGTTCGGCGAGCGGGCAAAAGGCAAGCGCCTTTACCTCACCACCAGCCGAGGGGCCGATATCGCCGCCGATCTGGTAGTGATCGCCGTCGATGCCCATCGTCAGTGGCATCATCGAGCCGCCCTTGTCGAAGGCGAACACCTGGGCATCCGCATAACGCCGGAACTGCGCGGCAATCAGCGCCACCAGCGTCGATTTTCCGGAGCCGGTCGGACCGAAGATCAGCGTATGCCCGACGTCATCGACATGCAGGTTCAGCCGGAACGGCGTCGATCCGGAGGCCACCTGCATCAGGGGCGGCGAGGCCGGCGGATAGAATGGGCAAGTTGCTACTGGACTGCCAGACCAGACGGAATTGAGCGGGATGAGGTCGGCAAGATTGCGGGTATTGATCAGCGGCTCGCGGATATTGGCGTAGGAAACTCCAGGCAGGCTGCCGAGAAAGGCATCCGTGGCGTTCAACGTCTCGATGCGTGCGCCAAAACCTTCGGCCTGAATCAGCCGGCGGATCGCCTCGCACTTTTCCTGGAGGCGGGTGGGGTCTTCTTCAAAGATGACGATGACCGGTGTGTAATAGCCATACGCGACGAGCTGCGAGGAGGCTTCGGCGATGGCGTCCTCGGTTTCTGCCACCATCAACATGGCATCCTGATCGACCGAGCGGCTCTGGGTTTGGAAAAGCTGATCGAAGAACGGCCGTACTTTCTGCTGCCACTTCTTCCGAGTGCGCTCGAGCCTTGCCCGTGCTTCCTCAGTATCGAGGAAGACGAAGCGGGACGACCAGCGATATGTGAGCGGCATCCGGTCGAGCGTATTGAGAATGCCAGGCCAGCTTTCAGCCGGCAGGCCGTCGATCGCCACCACACCGAGAAAACGGTTCTCGACCATTGGGGTCAAGCCATGCTGCAACTCGGCCGTCACTAGCCAGTCGAGATACATCGGGATGTCGGGCAGGCGAACCGGATGGTTCTCGCCGGTTACGCAGAAGCGAATGAACTGGAAGAGCTCGTCGTAGCGCGCGACGCGGAACCCGCCCCGTTCTGACGTCTCTCGCGTCATCATCCGGCGGATCGACACGACATTGGCGAGATACTGCTCGACCTCCCGGATCGAGGTCAGGAAACTTGTCAGTGCCTTGTCGGCGTAAGTGGCGGAGCGGCTTGCGGCATCCGAATAGATATAGCGCGTCAACCCGGAGCGCCGCGGCTCCGGAGGCCGCCAGGTCAGGATCAGCGCATGGCGGCTTTCGAAATGCCCCCTCTCCTTCTGAAAATGCGCCCGCCGCTCATTGTCGATGGCACGTGTGACAGGATCAGGAAAGTTCGAGTCCGCCTTGGTCGGGTAATCGCCGGCCGGCATCCTGATGGCCTCTACCTGGATCATCCATCCGGAGCCGAGCCGCGACAAGATGGCATTGATCTGTCGCGACACCTCGTTGCGCTCGGCGTCGGTCGAGCTCTCGCTATCCGGCCCGGCAAAATACCAGCCGGCCATCAGCGAGCCGTCCTTCAGCAGGATAACGCCATTATCGACGAGGCCGGCATAGGGCACGAGATCCGCAAACGATGGTCCGGAATGGCGGAATGATTTGAGCGCTACCATCTCTTAGAACTTGCGCCACGGCGACGACGTCGCGCGATACGACGTCTTGTAAGAGATGTGGCGGAGATAGACCCGCCGCATCAGCGGATCGGATTTGGCCATCATGCGCAGTGTTGCAACTGCAACCAGCCAGATCACGATGCCAAACAGGGCCGCGTACCAGGTCAGGACAACGAAGATCAGGATGATGGCGGCCAGCGCCGTCAGCAGCACGAGCTCGCGGTCGGCGCCCATCAACAGGTTCGGACGCGATAATGCCCTGTGCACACGCGAGCGCGCCAAAGAAGATCCGGCCTCAGCCATGAGCCCCCTCCCCCGCTGTGGCCGGCGTCGCCTTCGGTTCGGGAGTTCCCTGCTCGGCCTGTGCGTGGCCCTCGCCGATCGAGGCGCCGGTCGCGCCGAAGAGAGCAACGATCTGGGTGGCACCGAGGAGTACCCCACCCACCAGCGCCACATAGCAAAGCCGTCTCGCGAAATCATTCAGCTCGCCTCCGAAGATCAGCATGGCGCCGGCAATGGCGACAGCGGCCAGCGCGATAAACCCGGCGACAGGTCCGGTGATCGATTGCTGGATCTGTTGCAGCGGCGATTCCCAGGGAAGACCGCCTCCGCCCGAGGAAGCGAATGCGAAATCGCTAAAGCCGATAGAAATGGCGACAAGCGTCGCGCCGTTGAGAAGAATAGAGATTTTACGCGACATGGCTGTCCTCATCGATCTGGGCATAATGTTCGGTCTGGTAGCGGCCGTTGCGGTATCCTTCGATGTGGACCACCTCACGGACCCGCCTCCCCTTTCCCGTTCGTTCAATAGAGACGACGAGATCGACTGCCTCGCCGATCACCTCCTGCATCGGCTGCTGGCTGGCTTCTGCCGTCAGTTGCTCCAGCCGGCGCAAGGCTGACATCGCCGTGTTGGAATGGATCGTGGTGACGCCGCCGGGATGGCCGGTGTTCCAAGCCTTGAGCAGCGTCAGGGCCGCACCGTCGCGGACCTCACCGACAATGATGCGGTCGGGACGCAGGCGCATCGTGCTCTTAAGCAGGCGCGCCATGTCGATGGTATCGCTGGTATGTAGGGACACGGCGTTCTCGGCCGCGCATTGGATTTCAGCGGTGTCTTCGAGGATGACCATTCGATCGTCCGGGGACGCAGTCACGATTTCGGCGATGATAGCATTGGCGAGCGTCGTTTTGCCCGACCCCGTGCCACCGGAGATGACGATGTTCATCCGCGCATCGATCGCGCTTCGAATGGCGGACGCCTGTGCTTCCGTCATCACCTTCGACTTCACATACTCTGTCAGTGGAATGAGACGCGAGGCACGACGGCGAATGGTGAATGCCGGTCCGAATACCACCGGCGGCAATAGCCCCTCGAAGCGGTGTCCGCCGATCGGCAGTTCGCCAGAGATGATCGGACGTTCGTCGTCGGCCTCCGACTGCAAGGCGTGGGCGACACTGCCGATGACAACTTCGGCTGCGGCGGTGCTCATTGCGCCGGCAGGTGCCACGCCGTGCCCCAGCCGCTCGATGAACAGCCTGCCGTCCGGATTAAGCATGATCTCGACAACGGTGGCGTCGTCGAGGGCGATGCACAGTTGGTCGCCAAGCGCGTCCTGTAGTTTGCGGACGAGGCGGGGATGGGATCGGAGCTCGGTCACGCGGCGCTCCTGAGCAATGCCCCATCGATCTGCGGGGTCGAATGGTACCCCTGTGGGCAAACCCGCTCAAAGCTGCCACGGTCGGCCGGCAGGCTTCCGGCGATAGCGATGGTGTTACCAATCGTGGCCGGTTCACCGAGACGCTGCATCGGCCATCCCGCTCGCTTCAGGATGCGTTCGAAGCGGAGATCAGTGGCCGTGACGATCTCGCTGTAGCCACTCGCCATCGACCATTCGATGATACCGGCGAACAAGGTGAGCGTCGCAAGATGCAGTTGGCTTGCTCCCCTCTGTGAGACAGGTGAGGTATCGACGCAGAAGCGTGAACTCTCGACCATCCCAGAATGAGGGCGAAGCGAACCTGCATCGAGAAGCTGGGGGAAGGTCTGCTCCAGCATTGTGGGACCAGAAGCGGGAAGGAGGCGAACGCAACCTGCGACCTTTCCACCGTCGGCAATTGCCAGAAGATAAGTCGGTCTGCAATCATCGTACTGGTCACGCTCTTCTCCCGCGGTGATGGAGACGTCCCAGGCGAGACGTCCGCCAAATACCGTCGCGCGAAGACGGTGCATCTGTCTCAGGAAGTCGCGATGGCGCTCGTATTGGTCGGGTGCAACGGTCAATATCCGCATGATTATCTCCGCTTGAACTGGGTCATGCGGACAGAAATCATCTCCTTGAGCATGTGCCTATGTGCAGATCTGCACCTCAGGTGATTCTAGCGAGTCGCTGGTCTCGCACTTAGAAAGTGAGCGTATGGTGAGTTAAGGCGGAGGAGATTCATGTGCAAATCTGCATTTTGCGATGACTAGGCGAAACGGAGTAAATCTGACTAACTCACGGTAAATGATCGCAGATTCGCCTTGGGCGATGGAATCGGGAAATATCCGTTAACTCCTTGTTAACCTTAAATCCCTTGCCCAGAGATGGGAATCGGGCAATTGTCACGATAATTGGATCAGTTCCTTGAAATTATCGTGACTAGAGGCGAATAGCTGAATGAACGTGAAAATGGCCGCTTCGGAGAAAGTGTCGAGTTTCGCAGATATTATCCTCGCGCAGGGCGGAGATATATCCTCGAAACTCGACATGCTGCGGCGCGAGAAATTCCCGCCCAACGCACAGAAGTCGCTCCGCCAATTCTCATTAGCGGAAGTCGCGGACTTTGTCGGCGTCTCGCAGAGCTACCTCAAGAAGCTGCACCTCCAGGGAAAGGGAGTCGAGCCAAGCACCACCTCGACCGGCCGACGCTACTATACCGCAGATCAGGTGAACGAACTCCGCCAACTTCTTGATCGGGTTCCGCACCGGCAGGCTGATGAGAAACTGCAGGTGATTGCAGTCGTCAATTTTAAAGGCGGTTCGGGTAAGACCACGACCTCGGCTCATCTCGCACAGTTCTTGGCGCTGAAGGGCTACCGAGTTCTAGCTGTCGATCTCGATCCTCAAGCATCGTTGACTGCGCTTTATGGCATTCAGCCAGAGTTGGACGAAAAGAAGTCCTTCTACGAAGCGCTGCGCTACGACGACGGACGCAAGTCGATCAAGGACGTCATCCAGCCTACCAATTTTCCAAACCTCGATGTAGTGCCAGCCAATCTCGAACTACAAGAATATGAGTACGACACGCCAATTGCTATGCAGCGAAAAGATTCGACTGCCGGCAAGATGTTCTACACCCGTATCGGCGACGCGTTGGCAGAAGTCGACGATCGCTACGATGTAGTTGTTGTCGACTGCCCTCCCCAGCTTGGTTATCTGACGCTCACGGCGCTGACGGCAGCAACATCGGTCCTCATCACGGTGCACCCGCAGATGCTTGACATCATGTCGATGTCCCAGTTCCTGCTCATGTTGGGCGAGATCCTAAAAAGTGTCGAAGGCGTCGGCGTTGACGTTTCCCTTGATTGGTTCCGCTATCTGGTCACGCGGTACGAGCCAACCGATATACCGCAGCAACAAATGGTCGGTTTCATGCAATCCATGTTCGCCGAGCACATGATGAAAAATCATATGGTCAAGTCCACTGCCGTGTCCGACGCAGGTCTGACCAAGCAGAGCCTGTATGAGGTCGAGCGCGCTCAGTTCACGGCCGCGACATATGACCGAGCCCGTGAGTCGATGGACGCCGTCAACAATGAAGTTATCGAGCAACTTCAGAAGGCTTGGGGGCGCCGCAATGTATAACCCGTTGTCAGCCGTACAAACTGCAATTTTCCGCAGAGAAATCAGAAAGATGACCAAACCCGGAGTGTGGGTCCATGGCTCGTAAGGACATTTTCGCTAACATAACGTCTCCTGCAAACGCGGGTATAGAGCGCAAGGCAACGCCTGGATACGCCACCCATGGCGCTTCGAGGTCGATGATCAGCTCCTTGAGCGAGCTTCGAGACAAGGTTGAACAGGCTGCGCAACAGGTTCCAGGCGAGACTATCATCGAGCTCGATCCCGAGGTGTTGGATTCCTCTTTCGTCTCAGACCGGATGGGCATCGATGATGTCGCTTACGCCGAGCTCGTCGAAGCGATCCGGGAGAGGGGACAAGACACGCCGATACAGGTCCGCCCTCACCCGACGGCAGAAGGTCGCTATCAAATCGTTTTCGGGCATCGTCGCGCGCGCGCGGCCAAGGATCTCGGACGCCCGGTCCGCGCTGTTGTAAAAGCAATCTCAGACGCAGACCACGTCATCGCCCAGGGGCAGGAAAATTCGGCGCGAGAGAACCTGTCTTTCATAGAACGCGCAATGTTCGCGCAGCGATTGGTCGAATTGGCATACGACCGGGCGACGATCCAGGCCGCCCTCTCCGTAGATGCGCCGATGTTGACCCGGATGCTGTCGGTATCAGGTCGCGTACCAGCTGAAATCGCGAATGCGATTGGCGCGGCGAAGTCCGTTGGCCGTGATCGGTGGACTGAGTTTGCGCAGCAGATCGAAAAACCGACAACGCTTGAACTGGCGCGGATCCTAGTCGACGATCAAGCATTCCTTTCTCTCGAATCAGACGCTCGTTTCGAGTTTCTAGCTAGAGGCATCAAGAAGGCAACGAAGCCTTCGACGCGGCCAAGCAATGCGAGCGAATGGCGCGCAGATGATTCAAGTGTACGGGCAGAGTTTAAGGGAAGCGGGAAAAGCTACTCTATCGCACTGAAGGCGAACGACGCGGCAAGGTTTGGTCGGTTCATCGCCGAAAACCTCGGTCGTTTTCATCAGGAGTTTCTGAAATCAACTGAAACAGAAGGAAAATAGCGGCAAAAGAAAAAGGCCCCCAAACGTCGCCGTCGTGGAAGCCTTCCTCATGTCTAAGCAGCCTGAGAATCGCATTTCCATGAATCACAGTCAAGAGTCTTTGGCGCCAGTTTGGTGAGCGGATTTCCTTTGCCTTTAGAAAGGTGAGAGAAAATGCAAATAGGAAATGTGACGACGCCATTCGGGCGGCGGCCGATGACGCTTGCCTTGGTGAAAGGTCAGCTTGCCACGAGAAATATCAAGGCGGGTAAGTCCGTCGACAAGTGGAAAGTTTATCGCAGCGCATGCGAGGCAAGAACGACTCTTGGTCTGCGTGACCGTGCTCTTGCTGTCTTGAATGCCCTGTTGACGTTTTACCCAGAACAGGAGTTGAGCGAAGAGAGCAATCTTGTCGTCTTTCCATCGAACGCGCAGCTGGCGATCCGAGCGAACGGGATTGCAGGAACGACGCTACGCGAAAACCTTGCTATTCTTGTCGAGGCTGGGCTGATCCAGCGGAATGACAGTCCGAACGGCAAACGTTACGCTCGGAAAGGAAACGACGGTGCGATCGAAACCGCCTACGGTTTCAGTCTCGCACCACTCCTTGCCCGCGCAGAAGAACTCGCAATCATGGCTCACCAAGTCGCCGAGGAAAGCAGACGGCTGCGCGCCATTAAAGAGCGCATCACGATAACCCGCCGAGATATTCGGAAGCTCATCAGCGCGGCGGTGGAAGAAGGCGCCGCAGGAAATTGGCAAGCTGTCGAAGACGCTCTCGTGTCCGCGATTGCTAGTCTCAAAACGGCAAAGACAGCAGCGGCCCTCGAAGCTTGCCTCGACGAACTGACATTGTTAAGCGAGGAAGCTATCAACATGTTGGAAATCCAGCTTATTTCTACAGAATCCGACACCAATGATAGCGGAAACCGTCATCACATACAGAATTCAAATACCGAATCCTTAAATGAACTTGAACCTAGCTCTCGAAATGAGCAGGGCGAGACAACGGCGCCAAAACGGAGATCGGCTGCCGAACCGATAAAGGCTTTCCCGTTGGGTATGGTGCTGCGGGCTTGCCCGCAGATATCGGATTACGCGTCGGGCGGTGCAATTTCACATTGGCGGGATTTGATGACCGCGGCGGTGGTAGTGCGCACAATGCTCGGTGTTAGTCCATCGGCCTATCAGGAGGCCTGTGAAGCGATGGGACCCGAGAACGCCGCTGTCGCAATGGCCTGCGTCCTAGAGCGGGCCGGGCACATCAGTTCACCCGGGGGATACTTGCGTGACCTGACAAGGCGGACGGAGAGAGGCGAATTCTCGCTTGGGCCGATGCTGATGGCATTGCTTCGAACACAAGAACCAGAGGGGCGCAAGTCGGCTTGAAGCTTGCGCGGTTAGATCCACGTTAAAGCTGTAATGCGAGAGGTCTAGCCATGAAATCCAGTTGTCAGCCGTACAGATGGATGTTTTCATAAATGAATACAAGAAGATGACGCGTCGCCCCAAACGAGTGCCTATCGTAGGCGTCGCGACATTGAGGAGACGATTTGCAACTTTCTCGCGCGGATGAAAAGATGAGATCGCTACAGCTACTTATCTGATCCGGATGAAACCATGCCGCTTCTTTTTTGCAATATCGCCTGGATGAAGAACTATGCAGGCCGCGATGCCGATGACCCTCCGAAAGGTGGAGGTGGCTACGTCGTCTCTGAGGGAAGAGCCGGGGAGGAATTGAACTTTGTGGAAGCGGACGATGGCTATGTCTATGGCCACTTCGAAACAATAAAGGACGACGTCGATCGCGATGTCAAAATCGAAAGATTGGGGACGTCGGCCTCAGCCGAGTTCATCGATGGTGTCGATGTCGTCTGGACCGCTCCTGTCGATGGCAAGGATCCGCGTTGCGTAATCGGATGGTAGGAAAATGCGCGGGTCTATCGCAAACGCCAGCGGTTCGATGGTGTATATCCCTCCGGTCAGCATGAGCTTGACGAAATCTTGAGCTTCCGAGTGCGAGCGCGGGCCTGGGACGCGCACCTCATTCCCTTGAACAAGCGCGATGAAGGCCTTTACCTAGAGCGTGGAAAAGGCTGGAGCGGGCAGGCGAGCTGGTGGTATGCGGACGACACCGCCGACCCGGCAGCAAGGAACTTCGTAGAAAGAATCCATGCTATAATTGGCGGGAAAGTCTCGGCCTTTGATCGGCCACCTGCGCGCAGTCGCGTCAAGCATCGGGCCGGGCAGGCAGCGGCCGAGGGCTACACAAAGTATGTGAAGCGTCATGAGGTTGAAGTTAGCCCCCGGCACAACAAGCTCGAAAAGCTATTTAGAGACTATCTCCGACGGACACTCGGCGACCATAAGTTTCTTCCTACCTTCTGCGACGATATGCGATTTACAGATGGAAAAGGCCAGGACGTCATGGTCGAGGTCAAGCCGACAGAGGTATCGACAGTGCGGTTTGCCGTCCGCACGGCTATGGGTCAACTCCTCGACTATCGTCAACAACAACGGTGGGAAGGGAAGCAGTTGATAGTCGTGGAAACTGAAGTTTCCAAGGCCGAAGATAGGGCGTTGGCTCTCGAAAATGGGTTCGGCCTTGCATGGCCGATGGAGAAGGGCGATTTCAAGATCCTCTGGCCAGAAAATCAAAGTTTAGCTCGGCCATCGAGGAAGAAAAAGTTGATTTGATGGCAGGTGTGCTGACGACGGCACGCTGATTCAAATGACGGTTTTCGGATTCCCGTCAGTACGACAGGCTTGGCAGGTAATATCGCTTCTGGTTAGGTTTGAGAAAACCGCTTCATAGTATTCTCTGCCACAGTTCTCGCCACCTTGAAACGATATCTGACTTGTTACCAGCGCCGACAAAGCCGTCACCGACTAACTCTGAACCATGTTTGGATGCCATGGCCGTGCAAAAAATCGTTCCTTTCTCGACTGTCCTCGGCAAGTTGGAAATCATCATTGATCAAAGAGCCAGACTCGCATGTTCACAGTTGGCAGCGGGGGAATGACATGACTGTCAAAGTGCGGAGAACTCGCTCGAAAGCCTTCGTGCTGCATGCTCCCATGTCAGCCGAAGTCTCAAGGCCTTCCGTAAGTCTGCTGCACGCTGGAAAGCCTCCTCGCGATTGAACAAGGCGGCGTCAACCTTCTCAGCCCAGGCATTTCTTGTTTCCTCTTCGGAAAGATGAACTGGCGCGATACAGGATTCTACCAGCTCTCGCGATAGCCCATCGTTCGTGACGGCTCCACGCAGATAGTCGGCCAAGCCACTTGAGCTCGAGATAACAACGGGAACGCCCGCAGCGATTGCTTCCAGCCCGGTAAGGCCAAAACCCTCTGCCACGGAGGGCATCAAGATCAGCGCGGCTTTCAAATAGCCATTTGTGAGTTTCAGAGGATCTGTCGTGAACGAGCGGGGTTGCACAAACTGGGCGTAATCTGAAAGCTCCCCGATGCGGGCAAACTCGGCATTCGCATCTTCCGAAAAACCACGCATGATCAGGACTGGGAGGCCGTGCACCGTCCACTCGCGCCCGTTGCCCACGATTTTAATGACATTGCATGCCAACATGCCGCCTTTTGCGACCGCATCTTCCATGCGCGCTGACATGATGCACATGTTAAGATGCAACTTCGCATGATCTGGATTGAGCGTCAGAAGATCAGGGTTCAGGCCAGGTACTAAAACACAAACCGGCGGAGGGTCTATTGCTTCCGCCAGAAAGCTTTTCTGGATCCGCGGGCCAATGGCAACCACTAGATTTGCCGCGCCAGCGAGGTCCAGTTGGTTCTGCAATTTTGTCTCGCCCCCGAGAACATTGCGAGGTCGATCAGCTCTGGGGCTTTTCAAGCCTTCATTCTCTTGCGGGATCGTGTGTAGGAAGTGCACGTACTTAGCGTGAAAACGCGTCGCAAGAGCTTTGGCAAAACGACCCGTAATGTGATCATGTCCGAGGACAAGCTCTGGCAGGCCGCCAATATCTGCGGCTTGGCAAAGCAATAGTCGGTCGATGCCGGCGATACCAACAGATTCGGGACACGCGACCAGGTTCACCTTTACACCGGTCGCATCATTTATTTCAGCTTCTGTGGCATCTGGAACCAGGCAGATAACCGTGTGACCTAAGGCTGCCAAAGCTCTGCAAAGTTCTCGATTGAGAGTTGAGATGCCTCCGTGGAGGGACATCCACTCAGACGCCACCGCTAAGATGGTTTTGCGCTCCGCTTCAGGAAGCGCTCCCGCCTCTCGGACCTTCGGAGCGGGAACATCGATCTCGATCTGACCGTCTGCCAAGGCGTCAAGGTGGGATTTTCTTCCGCGATCAGCCTGCAATTCTTCTGGCGCTGATTGAAGCCCCATAGTGGAGATGCGTGCAAGGACATCCGCTGGATCGTCCCGTCGAACATGGTTTGCGCGGACATTCCGACGCGCTTCCTCAATTGACCATTGCAGAGCCTCATGCCCATCGGGAACGGCGTGTTTAACTCGGTGCAGTTGTTCAAGCGACACGTTCGTGCCACGCCCTACGAGCCTGCTAAGCAGAATACTGCGTAGCTGTTCGACAAAATCTGGCGACCGCAGAAGCCGCCCTCCAGCCTCCTGGGAAGGGCGCTCTGGTAACAGAGAAACTAGGTCGATATATCCTTGGGCGAGGTCGTACTCAGACAAAACATCGAGCTTCTGACCTTGATTGAACGCCACTTGTTCTGCAAATTGTGCCCAGATCGCCCTTGCAAGTTCTTCGTCTTTACCTCGCAGCTCAAGGAGCTTCAGCCAAATTTCTTGTGGGTCGCGGCGCAATAGTTCGACCGTGGCCTCCGCGATCAACGCAGTTTGCGAGGGCTCCGGTGGTGTGTCACTTCCTGCCTTTTCCAATGCCGCGATGACGCTCGCTACCGCCTGACCGTCACCGTTTCGGACGAGAAAACCCAGTATTGACGGCGTCTCCTCGTGGCGCGTGAGGTCTTGCGATTGGTCGAGGTCCCGGAGGAAGCTTGCCAAACGCGAATCAAGTGCCCACTCCAACAGATCGAGCACACGAGAAGAAAGACCCTTTGAACCACTGCCAGTTGCAATTTGCTGGACTGCAAGCATGACCGCAGCCGGAGCTTTCCGATAAGCCTCCCGGACGAGATGGCGCTGCGCATCATCTTGGTTGAAATCATTTCCAAGGAACCCGACCGCAGCTGGAGACCAAGTGGCCCAGGTCTCGTCACTCAATGCAGCAAACGTGTCAGGAGCATTCTCCCAAAGTAACCGCAGGGCGCGCAAGCCAGCATTGGCCGGTCGATGGCTGGTGTTGGTGCCGAGCCAACTTGTCTCAGCAAGAGGTGACTTCACGAGATAGTCTGATGCGGTCCGTATAATCCTTGCCTGCTGGCTCGCTTCAAGTGCGCCCCAGCCGGGCGTCTGGGTAAGATCCGACATGAACTCAAAGTGGGGATCGAAGCTGCCTGTCGGTTCCTGGAAAAGCTGGAGGTTGAGCTGCCACCAAAGTTGTGCGTCACCTGCTTCGATCCGGTTGAGCAGCTTTTCGATACCGTCCCTCCAGGCGGACGATTTCAGCTTTTCGGATGCTCGGAGCCCCTCAGCATCGCGTTCCCTTTGGAATTTTTGGCGCATGTAGTCAGACGCCGGAGAATCTAAAGTGACTGAGTAATGCGCAGAGAGGGTTTGTTGCAATGGTGGGATATTTAAGGCGGCATTCCACACCTCTTCCATCGTATCGATCGGCAATTGCAGACTCAGCTCAACGATGATGCGAGACAGCGCGAGTTGAAGGGAATCATCGCGAGTACCAGTAATCTTCGCCAAGTATTCGCTGAGATCGTTCGGTACAAGTAGATCTGGGAGGGTTTGAAATATGAGGATGACGCTACGGAGTGCATCTTGGCTTCGCTGAAGAATTTTGTCCACGAGCGTCGCACGCGCCAGCGGAGCGTTCGGCCAATGCGAAGTGCGGTCTCCTCTCTCAATTGTAAAGCGTGCCACATTGCGATCTGCGGCAACGATGAATGCGGCCATCGCATCTGCAACTTGGGGCGCTGCGACCTGGCCCGCAGATGCCCAAAACAGTCGTGTTCCAACGGTTTCAAGATAATTCTGTCCGTCGCCATCGGCGTCCAGCCTCAGATTTAACCACTCTATCGTTTCAAGGGCCTGCTCCGCTGTCATCTCTGGCGCTTCGAAACGGGATAGAAACATCTGGTATGGGCCGATCAGATTGCTTCGCTTAGGAGCCGTCAGCGCGAGGAGCAATTGCCGGAAGGAAAGGCTGCCGGGCCAAGACGCTTGCAGGACAGTGCCACGTAGGCGATCGTCGGTGTCGCTCGTGAGATCAGAAAAAAGGATCGGAGCCAGAAGTTCGTCAGACTTGGTACCAATGAGCTTTCGAACGGAGCGCGCCGCGATAGTCCGCAAGATGCCATCAACGCGCGGCGCGGTAGCCACATCCAGAATAACACCGGAGAGCGAGGTTTTTCCGGCTTCCGCCGCCAAATCAATCGCTGCCCTGCGTTGAAAAGGTGGGGTGTCGTCTCTCGTAATCAGTGGGAGAAGCTGCTCCTCCAGTCCGTCGTGATCGAGCCGGCCAAGGAGCGGCAGTATCTCGTTATACCGGTCTAGGAGCTCCCCGTTGGCTAACCGATCGAGCAATGCCTCCGTCAAGCGTGCGCGGTCGGCGGGTTCAAGCGCCAATGCCTGAGACTGAAGCAACACATCTGGCTGTCGGTCGATCAGCTCGCTGAAGACGCCTGGAACCATCACAGCGGTCCATCCAGCCACTTCGGTGAGGTGCAGCGCAACACCACCTGGCCCTCCAATCTCCGGCACGATCAGGAGCGACAGGATTTCTTCTGCTGACAGCCGGTGGTCTGCAAGGTAGCGAGCTGTTAGGAAGTCGCTGAAAATTCGATGCGACCACTGGAAAGTTTTAGGCGCGACTTCGACGAAAAGCGGAGATTTCAAGCAAAGCGAGAACTGTGCCGGTGTTGCGGTGACCAAACCTCCGTTAGTCGGTTCGATGCCGCCCGCAATACTTGAAACAGACAACGTTTCAGTGTCGGTCGAGCCTACCGCCGTCGTCAACCGACGTATATCGGAGAATGTGCAGGCGGCCGCTAGCCGACCGGCCATCGCCAATTGAACGTCGACGGATGATCCATCGACCGAACCGAGGGCCGCAAGAATTGCGGTGCAGATCAGATCAGCTTGTCGTGTGGGGAAAGTGCCGCCTTTCCTATATTGGTCCAACAGGATTGCCAGCAGTAACGGCCGACCTGCGACCGCACGCATTTTTTCGTTCGACAAGTGAGCCGTCAGGATGGCCCGGTTCTCTGCTGACAACTCAAAGCTATTGATCGCCGAGAGAATCTGACTGTCCGCCAGAGGCAATAGCGAAAGGCGTTTGTGAGCATCTGGCGGCCATCGGTCTTTGACCATTTGATCAAGTTGGTCGGTCCACGCTGAGGTGCGGCAGGTAAAGGCAATCTTGAGGCGGCCGCGTTTGCCGAGTGCGAAGAGCCGATCAAGAAAGCCCTCCAGCAGGCGCTTCGGATCCAGCCCCCCGGCCAATTCGTCCACACCGTCGATTAAGATGTGCCATTCCCGGTGTTCATCCGTCCAGCCCAGGCAATGGTCGGAAACCAGCAAGGCATCAAGGACCCCGGCAAAGTCTGGATCACGGACTGAAACAAGATCGACTTGCTCGCCTCTGTCACGCAGCGATTGAGCGAGCGAAGCTAACTCCGAAGTTTTTCCCATTCCCGGTTCGCTCAAAAGCACCAGGCACGGTGTATCGGCAATATCAAGCAGTGCTACAGGAGCGGATTGTTGCCCCGCGTCTTCCGGGCCAGAGCTCGTGATGACCTCGTATCGTAAGACCAACGGCATCCATTCGCGGTTCCAGCTGAACCCGCTATTTATCCCCACATTTGCCAATCTCTATCACCTCATGGACGCAGTACACCCATACTACCCATCTCAGCCTTGGGTTCAACGCATCCTTCTGTTATATTTGATTAATCGGGATGGCTGCTCTCCCAATTATGACCCCTGTTGGGTCGAAACGAGGGCGAGTATCAACTCCACCAGCATACGTCTCAAAACATCCGGAGCGTTGACGTTCCCATCAGGACGCAAGATCGATCAGCCATCGACTAGTGGGACTGCTAGGAGCTGTTGTGCTCGACTAGTAGAAGAGCAGGTTGGACTTTGCCCAAAGCCACTGCATCTGTTCCGTGGTCCCTGCCAGAACCGACACGATCCCGGCGAACAAGGTCTTGAAATAGTAGCCCATGTAGCCTGCAAAGATGGACGCGCGCATGCCAATCGGGCCGTCCTGGTTGTCCTGAAACTGAAGACAAAGGCCAAAGATACTCAGGGCGAGGCAAATAAGCTGGATAAACACCAGTCCCGCCAGCAGGCCAGAATTGTAGCTTGGATCTTGGGAAAGGAGATACGTGTTGTAGAGCCCAGCGACGCCAAAGGCGACCCCGCCTGCCCCAATCAGGAAGCTTCGCAGATCCCAGGCTCTTACAACTACCGAGACAGAGGCCTTCTCAATCGGATAGAAAACAACGTCGAACCAATGATCGACGGTGTGAACCCATCCCCCGACCAGATCCCAGCACCGCCAAGCCCATTCCTTTAACCGCTCCATCACAACCTCATCACATTACCCCGATTGCTGGTTGAAGCATGAGGCCGTAGCGTTGGAAGTACACTAAACAACGGCAAGGGCGAACGACGGGAGAACATCCTATGCGGCACGCATGCCCCTCGGCAGGATGAGGGATTTCCGCGCCTTAGCTTGCGCGGCTCGATCCCATAGGAAATCGCCCGAGAACGCAATGTGCTCCCAGCCCACCGGAGACGTGTGCGCCATGAGATCGTCGGTCACGGCATTTCCGGCTGAGCGCAGATGTGTAAGGGCATCTGCCATGTAAGTCGAATTCCAATAGACGATTGCGGCAATGACGAGATTGAGGCCGGATGCCCGATACTGTTGGGCCTCGTGGCTACGATCGACGATCCGCCTGTCAATCGGCTCGGAATGTTGACCCCTTATCGGCGTCCAATCTTCACCCCCCTGTAGCCGATCAGCGCTTGGCCTGCCCGGCGCTGGCCGGGGTTGCAGAGGGTAGGCCAAGTGCGGGTGATGTCG
>WPHV01000016.1 GCA_009744235.1 Gillisella vitis | reverse complement strand
TGAAGCGGACCGCCATGGCTGCCGGGGTTCGCGGCGATCTCAGCGAGATTGAACGCGCCTTCAAATTCTCCGGCCATTCGCTTCGCGCCGGTCTCGCCTCCTCCGCCGAAGTCGACGAACGCTACATCCAGAAACAGCTCGGCCATGCCTCAGCCGAGATGACCCGCAGATACCAGCGCCGAAGGGATCGCTTCAGGGTCAATTTGACAAAAGCCGCGGGGCTTTGAATTTGTTCGTTTGAACCAGAAAATTTGCATCCCATGAATTGCTGATCACAATGGTTGCACCTGGAAATAGGATTTTTCGGCCTCGACCTGTTTCAGGCTGGTTGTTTCACCAGGATTTTGCATGGCAATTGAGACTGCTGGTCCAATTCTGCTACCTGTCAAAATGCACGTCAACATAATCCCATCATTACCGAAGATAACATCGGTTTATCGCGCTCATCGCGTCGAAATCCCTTTCCGCGCCACACCCCGCCCCTTTAGCCTTCATGACAGCCGATTAGCGGTTTCGGTTATTGATGACATTAAAATCGAGTGCGCTATGGCGGGTTTTGGACGGCATTCCGTACGCATCTTCACTCCGGCGGAAGCGGAGATTCATGGCAAGAGAAAAGCAACGCCGAGAAGGCTATGGGCAGTCAGCAGAATCGGATCGCTTCCTCAATCCGTAATCGCGCTGGTCGTTTGTTCAAACCTATTTCCAGACGGCAGAAAACAAACAACTCTATTTCTACCGGTCTGCTTTGCCCAATAAAGGCGCCGATCCGCCAGTTGCAAAACCGCTTCGGCGTCGACTGCATCGTCTGACATTGCCACTCCGATACTGACGGACACATTCAGCCCATCGGCAATTTCGGACCAGTCAAAGTTGGTAATTGTCATTCGCAGTCTTTCTGAAACCCTTTCCGCGTGGGCCGGTGTTAGGTCCGTCATAAGTATGACGAACTCTTCGCCACCGAAGCGAACTGCGAGATCTGTTTCACGAACAACAATTTTGACCAGTGCCCCGATTTGCACGAGGACACGATCACCAATAATATGGGAGAACGTATCATTGATTTTCTTGAAGTGATCGACATCAAGGATCACCAGCGCATAACTCGCGCTTCGAGTATTAATGTCAGATATTAACGTCTCCAAATGCCGCCGATTGGAAAGTCCCGTCAGCGGGTCCGTATTTGCCGCTTCCGTCAGGACATTGGTCTGCTGTTGAAGCGCCTCTAATGACCGGGCAATTTCTGCGGAGCGCTCTGCCTCTGTATCAAGCATTGTTTTGAGTTTTTTCGTTTCATAACGGATCTCCGCCATACGGGCATTTTGCTGGATCCGCTCCGCAGTGAACTGCTGATGTAGTTTGTGATATTTTTTATGAAAATCCAGCGCAGGCTTAAATGCTCCAAGATACTCATGGGCCTTTGACAGAGACAGACAGGCATGCATTAAGGTCTCGAGATTGAAATTCTCCCCGGCGAGCAAGTGGGCCTGCTCGAGTGGAACCAAGGCCTCATCATAGCGCTTTAACGAAACAAGCGTGCTTCCCAGTGTAACCAGATAATGCCCCTCACCCCGGACATAATCATCTCCCGGAATATCACGGTACCGCTCCAATAACATTTCTGCGGCGGAAAAATCGTCAACCGCATTAAAATATTCCGCTAAATTTGCGATACACAACCTCTCGGCCCAGGCGTCTTTAAGTGATTGAGCGAGGCTGAGTGCTTGTTTCGTAATATCTATTGCGCTGCTAATCGACGTTTCGAATTTTTGATTATCGGCTTCCTGAGAGAGATAAGCATCCTCTGCATGCGCTCCACCGAGATTAATCAACCACCAACATTCGAACGTAAGATCATATGCCTCTCGAGCAAGCTCCACAGCTCGACTGCAATAGTCAACAGCGAGAGATGGTTGACGCGTCATCCAGAATATCACGCCAATAACATTTATCGCCAAAGATCGAGATCGGAGGCTACGGCTCTGGTCGGCAATGTTGAGTGCCTCTGCGGCAAACTCGACAGCCTGCTCTAAATTACCGAGTTCCAGATGCAGCCAAGCACAGATACTAAGAGCTTGCGCCTCAAGCACCGGCTCTTCAAGGTGCCTCCACAGAGAAATTGCTTTCTCAATGTATACTAGCCCCGTCTGTGTCTCACCAAGTTGAAAGCAATACCAGGCACATTGCTGAGAACTGCCCGCTATAAGACCTTGATCTGCTCGCCGTTCTGCTGAAGCCAAAACTGAATTTGCTAAAGAAAATGCGCGAACGGAACGACCCTTGCAGGCTAGGTCCCAAGCTTCATCCAGCGCGGCTGCCGCGTCCAAATCAAAACTATTTTTACGATTGCCAAACTGGTGGTTCAATATCATCAGCTCATCTTGCGCAACGATCAGACAGAATACCCAGAAAATTTAGCAGAGATCGATTTAAGGGAGTCCTAAAGCCACTATTTTTCACAAGGCCCCTTCTTAAGTTCCTTGCGATCGACCGTTGCGAAATTACGTAAGCATCGGCTACTCAACGGCGAGCAGACTTCTCCTCCCCTCGTCTCTTACTGCGTTGTTAATCTCGCCAAAATTTCCTCTCTTTTTATATCGCTCATACCAACCCAAGAGTTTCTATCAGATTGAGATTTCGGTCCACTATCATCATAGAGTTGTAGATAGCCCGCATCGGCCGACTATTCGTAAACAGCTAACGTTCAAAGAACAGATGGAGACTGCCTTGGCGAGCATCCGCAGAGGCCAGGGATGCCGACTTAATGAGATGCCCGACGACCGAGAAAACGAATAATGCAACCAAATTTATTCCTACAGCCACAGTAATAAGAATCCTCGTCGGCCCCTGCCCCTATGGTTCGGCACTCGCCAACACCCAACTCCAGGGGCCAGAAAACACATAAATTTATAGAAAGAACGAAACAATGCCTGTCAAAAAAACACATGCACTCGTCGTCGGCGCCGGCCAGGCTGGTATCGCTATGAGTGAGCATCTGACTAGGAACAATGTTGCACACCTTGTCCTTGAAAAGGGAAGAATAGCGGAGCGCTGGCGTTCCATGCGGTGGGATTCTCTTGTCGCCAATGGTCCGGCCTGGCACGATCGTTTTCCAAACCTGACCTTTCCCGGCAATGCCGATACGTTTGTTCCCAAGGAAGGCGTTGCTGACTATTTTGAAGCCTATGCAAAGAAGTACAACGCGCCAACACGCTGTGGAACCGAGGTAACTCAAGTCGAGCGTCTGGACGGTCGCCCTGGCTTCCGTGTCGAGACATCTAACGGAGTTATCGAAGCACGCTACGTCGTTGTGGCGACCGGTCCGTTCCAGTTGCCGAATATCCCGTCAATCGTTCCGCCGACCGCCAATATCAACCAGATACATTCCAGCGAATACCGCAATCCTCACCAGCTCGGGGAGGGGGCCGTTCTCGTGATTGGCGCGGGCTCGTCGGGAGTGCAGATTGCGGAAGAACTCATGCGAGTGGGCCGCAAAACTTATCTTTCGGTTGGTCCGCATGATCGTCCTCCACGCGCCTATCGGGGGTATGACTGCGCCTGGTGGCTTGGCGTTCTCGGAAAATGGGATGCCCAGGTGAAGGAATTGCAGACAAGCGACCATGTTACGGTCGCTGTCAGTGGTGCGCGAGGCGGAGAAACTATCGACTTCCGTCGTCTTGCAGCACAAGGAATGGTTCTGGTTGGCATGACCGAAAGTTTTAAGAACGGCAAATTATCCTTCGCTGAAGACCTTGCCAACAATCTTGATCGTGGTGACCAGACCTATCTATCACTGCTCGACGAAGCGGATGCTTTCGTTGTATTGAACGGCCTCAACCTTCCGCAAGAGCCGGAAGCCCGCATTCTTGGTCCGACGGCCGATTGTATTATCAATCCGATTCTAGAACTGGATCTTACCGCGGCAGACATCACCACCATCATCTGGGCCACCGGCTTCAGATCCGACTATAGCTGGTTGAAAGTGCAGGCCTTCGATGAAGCGGGTCGCCCTAGACATCATCTAGGTGTCTCTTCTGAGAGAGGCCTCTACTTCCTCGGCCTTCCCGGACTTTCCGGGCGCGCCTCCAGTTTTATCTGGGGCGTCTGGCATGATGCCAAGCACTTGGCTGATCACATCACCATTCAGGATAACTACCTGGCTCGTATGCCGCAGGCCTGATCTTATTTTGACGTCTTACCTGGCCGCCCGAATAGTGGTGTGGATGTATCCGGATTAGAGATACCGCAAACAATCTGCACTCTTTTTCTATTGTGATGATCAAGGCAGAAGCCCAATATCTCGCTTACACCGACCAATTTCACCGCAATCCGCATTTTTCGTGTAAATAATCACTCACAATCTGGATTTCATAACAGCATTGAAAAACCCTGCTCTTTCAAAGACTTATGTTGGTGGTCAGCTGACCACCAAATCACACCCTCAATTGCTCGCATTTTGACTCCAATCCGTCTCGATTTGGAGGATTCGCTTAACCTTTTACCCGGTCTTTATACCCGCTTCTCCGTTGGTCCTTAACAAAGCCATCATCATAGGCCCGAGAGAGAATTCTCCCTGCTGTGACCGACGGGTTAGATCACGCAGATAACCTCCTGCCGAATTGATAAAATTTGTACGCTCTAAAATACACGCAATGGCGGTTGCCGCATTCTCTTGACCCATGATTTCGCAAGCTTCCTGATAGGCGGACGGACTTACTCCCAACATAGATCTAACCACCACCGCAGCTGTCATTAAGTCACGCCAATTCGCGATCGTTCCATCTGGTCCGTAATCGCCAACCGAAGGGCAGGCCTTCAAAACCATTCCAAGCGGAAATGACTTTATCGGCAGTCTGTTAGGCGGATTGTTTTGCTCCTTAGCCGCTTCTTGCTCTTTTCGAGAGCGAGGTTCAAATTCAGTTATGTAGTTTGTGTTTGAATTCTGTATGTGGTGCTCAATTTGAGCAGCATTGCCGCTTTTTTCTTCTGAATTAACTAGATTTTCCAGTCGTTTAACGATGTGTCTCTTGAGGTTGTTCATCTCATCTAAAACCAATGTGACCTCAGAGAGAGCCGGGGTTCTGGATATTTTGCCGACGAGAGAGATATAAGTGCATTCGATCTCGTGCCAGTCACCTTGCGCGCCCTCCTCGATCGCCGCCGTGATCAGCTTGCGGACGTCTCGGCGGCAAATGGTCAGGCTTTCCTTAGCTTTTCTAAAGGTGGCGCGATCAGCCATCACCTGTTGCGCCATCATCGCAAGCTCCTCTGAGCGTACGAGGAGGGGTGATAAATCGAAGCCAAATGCCTGCTCGATTTGACCGGCATTATCCTTGCGCGCGTAGCGTTTTCCATTGGCGCTATCTTTGCGAACGATCAGGCCTGCATCTACAAGCACTGCGATATGCCGGCGTAAAGTCGCCCCGGCTAAGCCGTGCGCGCGGAGAGCAAGTTGTGCATTCGAGGGGAAGACAACAAGCTGTGCATCCTGCCGCAGTTCATTCTCCGGATAAAAGCTCAATAAGGCATCGAGAACCGCAAGACTGTTGGATTGTATCCCAAGTAAGTCCATTGCGGCTGAGGCATCCCTGAATATTTTCCATTTATCAGCACGTTTACCCGGCTTAATGTCGCTTGTAGCGACCTGCCGACGCACCAGCGCAAGCGTCATACCCCGCCGCCCGAAGGGCGTCGTTACATTTCCAGTCTCCATCATCTTTTACCTTTCAGCAGGCAAAAGAAAATCACTCACCAAAACGGCGCATAAACTCTTGACGAGGATTCGAGGAAATGCGATTCTGTTCTTGCTAGAGAGACAGAAGGGCTTCCACGACGGCGACGTTGGGGGAGCTCTTTTCTTTTGCGGACTACTCTCCTTGTTTCTTCTGGTTCTGTGCTCGATGCGCCTGATAAAGCGCAGGCAAGTGATCAATGACGAAGGCTGCGAAATCCGGCGTCGCCTTTCTGTCTATCGTTATTTCCAATTTGGATTTGCTTTGCGAAACCTGAGCCAATCTATCCCCATCAGGGGTCGACATAATTTCCGGAAGTCCGCGAGAGATCCTCGGAGGCTTAAGGCTGACCAACACTGCCTTGAACCGCTCCGCCGATGGCAGTGCTTGTACTTCACGCGATAACGCGTATTTCGAGACGTCAGAAGGCGAGGGGGCCTTTTCGATAAACTCCGTGAGTTGCTGCCAGCTTGGTCGGCCGACACCTGGTGCGGGGCCGATTGCATCGATCAACTCCGGGGGGAGGGTGTCGACAAGCAAAAGCATCTTCGACAGGTTACTCTTGTCGATCGACATCGCGGCAATCACGATCTCGCGTGAAAATTGCTTATTCAAGCGATGAGCAAAACGTGCTTTCTCAATAAAGGTGAGATCCTGGCGCTCGTTATTCTCCTGGCCCTGTGCAATGACCAATTGTTCGTCGGTCAAATCGCGAACAACCGCTTTGACCGGAAGACCTAATTCAGAAACGGCCTGAAGCCGACGGTGACCGAAGCCGACCTGATAGCGGCCCGGCATATCCGGGTGAGGACGCACGAGGATTGGGACCTGTTGGCCCTGCTCTCGAATCGATTCGAGAAGCCCGTCGATGTCGCCAGGCATTCGGTCCTGCACGAAGGATGGATCTACCGTCGAGACATCCAATTCGATAACCGCTTGTCCTTCAGCAAGACGCCGCTCTATCTCTTCAGCGCGGCTCAACCGATCATTCTGCTCACGCAGTGCGTTTCCAATATTCGCAGTCAGCTTTGTTGCCGGGTCGCGTTCTTTTCTGGCGACACCGAGAAGCGGCATTGACCGCGTTTTCCCTGCCCGATTGTCAGACGGCTTAACGTCTTGGGCGTCCGTCGAGACGCCAAGGATGTGCTTCCGGCTCATGTGGTTCTACCCCATGCTTTTTTGATCAGAGATTCAATCTCATCATTGACAGCGTTCATAGCCTCCAAGGCGCGATCATAGGTTGATCGGGTAAACTGACCGCGTTCCACTTCAAAAAGGGTTTGATTTGTCAGGCCCGCGTCTGAGACAGCCGTCGTTTTGAGCATTGGAAAATTAAGGACGTTCTCACCGAAAATAGACCTGAGATAGCCAACCATTTGATTTTGTGGCCCATCACTCGGTTCGAAACGAGTGATAAGATAGCGCATCCAATTGAACTTGAACTCCGCACCGGCGCTCTCAATTTCCCTCAACAAGTTCGATGTCATTGCCAGAAATTGGTTCATTGACATCACATCGAGCATCTGGGGGTGAACCGTAACAAGGATGGATGTCGCGGCCGTCAATGCTGAAAGCGTGAGGTAACCGAGTTGCGGAGGGCAATCGATGACGACGACATCATAATTATCTGCAATGTCTTCAATGGCTTGACTGATGCGACCATAGAAGAGCGTGTCACCTTCCTTGCGCTTCATCAATGCGCGGGGAGTGTCATGCTCAAACTCCATAAGTTCGAGATTGCCGGGAATGAGATGAAGGTCCGGAATATATGTTCCTCTAACAACCTGTTCGATCGGCACTTGCTCATCATCATATCTGATAGCGCCGTAGAGGGTCTCGTTTGGACCGACGTCCGTCTCCGGTTGGCTGCCAAAAAGCGCAGACAGGCTTGCCTGAGGATCGAGATCGATAGCAAGGACTCGGTAACCACGCATTGCGAGATATTGAGCCAAATGCGCAGCGGTCGTCGTTTTGCCCGAGCCGCCTTTGAAATTCATGACAGAAATGACTTGGAGCTGTTCGCCGTCTCGACGATGCGGAAGGTAGCGACGGTTTCCACGACCGATCTGGTCCATATGCTTACGGATCATGTGAATATCTTCAATCGAGAAAATGCGCCGGCCCCCAGGGCTCATGCTGACATTCAACTCTGGCATTTCAGAAGCAATCTGTCTTAGATAAGACTCCCCAACGCCAAGCAACTTGGACGCTTCAGACGGCCCGAACGTCCTAATCCCCTTTTCGGAGGTCGGCGGGAAAACTTTCAAATGATGTGCTTGCAACTGGCTGGAAAGCGCGTCAGCGTGACGCTCCATCAAGGCAGTCAACCCCTCAATCACGGTATCAGTTTTCGGGGCGATCTTCGCCATGTCAAAACCCATTTTTTGCTATCGGCGCTAATTTCCGCGAAACCAGTAAAATTTCGCCATTGATTATTAGCGCCGATTCGGATTTTCGAGCAAGGAGTTTAAGGTTAGTAAAAGGTTAACGTGTCTTCGCTGCATTGAGCGCTCCTGCCATTTTCACAATTGTTATCTGATATTTAGGGAGATTCTAGACCCTAGTGCCAGCTTCAACAAAACGCAGATCTGCAGGTTCGGAAAGTTGTTTTGCACAGATGTAGCGACGTTTTACCTCCTATCTGGCCCATCGGCTCTCTAGAATCAGTGCCTTCAGCAAGTGATGATGCCATTGTAAGGCCAGACGTCACTGCACAATCGCCGGTGCGGCACTGTAAAGCTAACCTGGCATCGATCAACATTTGGGATCTTGTGGCATGACCAGATTTGCCAGTGATCCTCTTTATCGTCGCCATCGATTTCCAGCCGAGGTGATTGCCCATGCCGTTTGGCTCTATTTCCGGTTTCCGCTGAGCCTGCGGATGGTCGAGGATATGCTGGCTGCCCGTAGCGTCATCGTCTCTCACCAAACCGTGAGGCTCTGGGCGGAGAAGTTCGGCCGGCATTTCGCCAATGACATTCGGCGGCGCTCAGCCGGCAGGCTCGGTGACAAATGGCACTTCGACGAGGTTGTCATCACGATCGCCGGCAAGAAACATTGGCTCTGGCGCGCCGTCGATCAGGACGGGTTTGTTCTCGACGTGCTGGTGCAAAGCCGCCGCGATGCCAAGGCAGCAAAGCGTTTGATGCGAAAGCTTCTGAAAGGGCAATGCCGTGCGCCGCGTGTGATAATCACCGACAAGCTTCGATCCTACGGTGCGGCGAAGCGTGATATCATGCCCGGCATCGAACATCGCTCGCACAAGGGCCTGAACAATCGGGCCGAGAATTCTCATCAGCCTTTCCGACGGCGTGAAAGGATTATGAGGCGCTCCAAGTCAGCGAGGCACCTTCAACGGTTCGTTTCCATCCACGAGCCGATTGCCAATCCCTCGCCACGACATTCCATCCACCCATCATCGCGAATTGCGAATTGCGAAAAACAGCCATGCAAACATGGTACCAAATCGCTGGCATCAAGCCGCCTGAACCGGAACCTCAACCCCAGATCATGACTGTGAAACGCTAAGTTTACATTGCCGGTTCACTCCTTCATCGCGGGAAAGTTGCGACACGCCCATTTTTGTTAATCGGAAACACTCAATCTCTGTTTTTTGGCTCTGTTGCAAAAAATCAATTCATGCCGGACAGAGGGCTAGTGATCTTCAGTAAGACTCCTAATGAGCGATTTCGTTGGCAATGGCGCCCACCGCGATCAAAAAACTGTCGCGTTGACAAAACCTATGTGAAGGTACCCAAAAACCGGGCATATCTGTACCGGACGTCGACAAGTTTGGAAACACGATCTATTTATACCTGTCGCCGACCCGCGCTGCCAAACCGGCAAAGCGCTTTCTTGGCAATGACCTGGCGTTCGCACTCACAGGCCTGGCAATGGCTAAAATTGATCAACACTTTCAAACAGCACCTGAAGCTGGACCGGATCAATGCCAACTCGAAATCCTGTTTAATCCAAAGCGAAAATTGACCCTTATAGCGATTTTAGAAAGTACGGCCAGCGAGGGTCGTTTATAATGGAACGCGCGCGCATATGTTTCCAGATTCCATATTTATAGAAATCGAAATCGAGCGTTGAAATCCGGTTCTGGACCATGGCCCAGGTGCTCCACTTTATGTCAGCCAAGGCCTTCAGCACGATGAAGCGGGCATGATAGCCGGTATCATAGTGGCCGAAGTAATCCTCGATGATTTCCCGATCGATGGATTCTGAAAAGAACATTTCCCCACTCCAGATCGCCAGATCATAGAGGCGCTCATTGTTGGAGGCATATTCGAAATCGATGAGCTTGATCGACTTGTTCTCGCCAATCAGGAAATTGCCGGGCATCGGATCATTGAAACAGGCAACGAGATCGAGGCCGGACGCCTCCAGAGCCATGCGTGCCTGTTTATACTGTCCTTGCAGCCATGTGTGGTCAACGGGCCAATAGCCGCCCAACTCGTCCACCTGCGCATAGTGCTCGTCGATCATGCCAAAAACAGTTTTGGTCAGCGGCAGTTCTGGCGCCGCGTGAAAATCACGATAGAGGGAAACAGCTTTGTGGCGGATCTGCGGATCGGCAAAGTCGCGATGGGTGGATGGTCTGCGACCTTCGATGAATTCCGCAATTTCAATGTCCAGATGGGCGAGATAATCAAATGTGCCCGGCCCAATGCCGATGGTTTCGGCCTGTTTGCTGGCCGCTGCCGCCGCCTTGCGGTCAATGAACATTTCCGTACCGCGACCAGGTATTTTCAGGAAATAGGAGAGGGGATCTCCTTCCACCTCAATGCGGAAATTGGTGTTGCTGATACCGCCGAGAACGGCCTTATAGCGCAGTTTACGGCCTTGCCATTCGGCGACCTGAGTGAGTGCAGCCTCCAGGGCGTGCTCAACTTCGGTGGTCGCCATACCAATTTCGTTCATGATCCTACTCCTGTTTCAAATCGATCTGACCAATTCCTCAAATCCGGGACGACCCAACAGCATTCTGCACCGCAAGAAACGCCATTCGGCATATTTCAGAAACTCGACGCTTCGTCGGGGAGAGCGCATTTCCAGAAGCATGCTGCGCAAGGCCCAATAGAAATCATCGGCTGCTGCATATAGGCGGCAGCGGGCAAAGGCCTTGGTGGAAAACGCCCCGTCATGCATTTCCAGAAGTGGCTGCATCTGGCTCTCAAACTGGTAAAGCTCATTCATCTGCACCCCAAGCTGATAATAGGGGTCCATGTCACCAGCCATGTCGAAGTCCACCAGCTGCAATTGGCCGGACGGACCGATCATCACATTGGACGAATGCGGATCGCCGTGGGCCGCAGAAAAATCAACACCAGCAGCAGAAATGGCGGAGTGGAGTGTCCTGGTCCAGGCATACATCCAGGACGCATCCCCCGGCAGCGGGGCGTGCAGAGTTTGCATGATGGCCCACAGCCCATCGATCCCCTCGAAGACCGACCACGACCTACCAAAGAGTGGACCGGCGGCAATCGCCTTCTGCATCTTGATCAATTGCAATACCGGAGCCTCGTGCATGAGGTCGTCGATTTTCGCCGCCCGCCAGCCTTGTCCCAGACGCTCCCAAAGCATCGCCCTGTCGGGTGGTGAGCAGGCGATTGGCTTTGGCGAAAGTCCGAGATCATGCAGGCGCGTTGCAGCCGCAAATGAGATGGCATCATCCACCAGTTCTTTTGTTTCATCCCCGGCCATCTTCAGGAACAATGTCGGTTCAGTGCCATCAGGCGCGATGTCGAATGTAGCGGATTCCACCGCATGATAGGACGGCGAAGCCACGGCGGGCAGCGCGACACGGTAGGTCAGGGTGTGCAAGGGGAGGGTGGTGAAACGCGATAAGGCGCGCTCAGCGCGGGCTTCATCCTCATTGTCTGGTGTGCCGAGTGGTTTCATTGCGCCGCCTCATAGTGCTGCGCAGCCTCCAGCCCGTCGCAGGCAAGGCGATAGAGCATGTCGGCCAGAACCTGCGTGCCAAATGCCTGATCTTCCGGTGTCGTATATTCGGTGGGATGATGAATGACGCCGTTCTGGCTGCGCACGGCAAGCACCACGGCGGGGCAAACAGCTGATAGCGCCACGGCATCGTGGCCGCCGACCGTATCGAGATGACGCATCGGTTCGCCATAGCTTTTGGCCGTTTGTTCGGCCAGAGCAACCAGACCGGGCGCAAAGCTGCCTGCCTTGCGCCGGTCAATGGAGCGTATTTCATAGCCTATTGTGGCTTTTGCTGCGGCAGCCTGAATGCTTGCGTTCAGCTTGCGCTCCGCTTCTTCCAAAATCTCCGGCGAGGCAGAACGCAACTCTATGAACAGCAGAGCTTCCGCCGGAACGATATTGGGCGAATTGGGAAAAACCTCCAGACGGCCAACAGAGGTGTGAAGTTCAAGCCCGTAAGCCTCCACCATGGCCCGCAGATCGGCCATCAGATAGGCGGCACCCAACAGTGCATCCTTGCGCTCTGCCATCGGCGTTGGACCGGTGTGGGCCTGACAGCCGAGAAAAGCGAGGCGGTATTTTATGGCCCCCCAGAAACGGGTGAAGGCCCCGAATTTTTCCTCAGCGTCAAACAGCGTGCTTGCACCCTCGATATGCAGTTCGATCAGGGCATCCGGCACAGGCACCTTGTCCTTGCCGGCATAACCAATTTCATCAAGAGATTGTCGAACCGTAACACCATTGCCATCCGCCCGATCCAGCGCCCAATCCAGTTCAGCCGCACCAGTAAAGACACTGCTTCCCAACAGGCTGGGTTGAAACCGCGCCCCTTCCTCGTTTGTCCAGTTCACCACCTGGAAATTGCAGGCTGATAGCCGATTTTCCGCCGCCAATCGTTCGCGCACCGCCAAAACGGCCTCGCAGGCCGCCACAACACCCAGTGCTCCATCAAAACGCCCACCATTCGGCTGGCTGTCAATGTGAGAACCAACCATGACAACAGGGGCATTTGCCCCGGCCAGCGGTGCGGAACCAAACTGATTGCCAATGGCATCCACGGATTGGACAAAGCCATTTTCAGCAAACCAGGACGCAAGCCAGTCGCGCGCCCTGCCATCTTCCTGCGACAATGTCAGCCGGTTCATGGAACCGTCCGGACCGCCGCCGAAGGCAGACAATGTATCGACCATCGCCTGAAACCTCTTGAGATTAATAGGCGCTTTGGATGATTTTGAAGTCGCTTCAGGCATTGATAATGTCCACGTTTGATTGCGAAAAGTAGTCGGAAAAGTCTTTCGGCAGCACACCGCTGGTCACCACCGCGTCAATCTCGCTCAGGCCGAAGGTATGGATAGAGCCGAGCCGCCCGAATTTTGAGCTGTCCGCCACGATGATGGAGCGGCTGGCTTGCCCGCGGGCAATGCGGCGCAGGACGGCTTCATCCTCACCGAAGTCCATAAAGCCCCGTTCCAGATGGATGGCACTGATGGCGATGATGGCGAGGTCGAAAAAATGTTCCTTGAGGGCAGCAACCGTCTCATGGCCGTAAGTCGCCTGATATTCAGGCCGCATACGCCCGCCCAGAACGCGCACGCTGGCATCGGGGTAGGGGAAAAAATGGGCGGCAACCGCAATGGAGTTGCTGACGATTGTCACATCCTTGCGGGATTCCAAATGTTTCAGGCAGGCCAGTGTCGTGGTGCCGGTATCGATGAAAATCTTCATGCCGTTTTCGACCATGGAGGCCGCAGCCTCGCCGATGCGGGCTTTTTCCCGGGCGCTGACCCGGATACGCTCACCGAACGGTTGGTCGCTGTCATGTCCGTCGATCACGGCGCCACCATAGACCCGACGCGCATAGCCACGGATCTCCAGCTCCTTCAAATTGCGACGGATGGATTCATGGCTGACCTGCAATTGTTCGGACAGTGCAACAACAGTCACTCTTTGATGCAGTTTCAGCATCTCCAGAATGTGTTTGATGCGGTTTTCCGTAAAACTCATGGGCTTGTTTTTTCCTGCTGTTCTCTGCCTGTTTCAATATGGAGTCTGTCTTTCGTCAGGGGCCAGCCTCTGCAAGCGATCCTTTGTCCGGCGCTGTTCCAAAAATTGGGTTGACGAGGTGACAGGCGACAAAATCCTGCTCTCCTCTGTCCGTCAGACTTGGACTGATCGTGCTGCATTTTTCCATGGCATGCGGACAGCGCGACTTAAAGCTGCATCCATCCGGAATATCGATCGGGCTGGGCGGTTCGCCTTCCAGCAGGCAGTCCTGCGGCTGGTAGCGCCGCTCTTCCAGCGTTGGCATGGCGCTGAGCAGCGCTTTTGTGTAGGGATGGCCCGGATCGAAAAACAACCGCTCGTTTTCCGCCAGTTCAAACACCTCACCCAGATACATCACCGCCACCCGGTTGCAGACCTTGCGCACCATGGCCAGATCATGGGAGATGAAAATATAGGTCAGGTTGTATTCCTTCTGCAATGTCTGGAACAGATCAAGCAATTTGAACTGCTCGGCCTGATCGAGCGCCGACAGTGTTTCATCCATGATCAGAATTTCAGGTTCCAGCACCAAAGCCCGCGCCACATTGATGCGTTGACGCTGACCGGCGCTGAGCCCCAATGGCAATTCCTCATAGAGCGCAGCGGGCAGACCAACTTCCCCCATCACCTTCAGCACGCGCGTGCGGATTGTTGCCTTGTCACGCCATCCATGGGTGCGCAGCGGCTCTTCCAGCATGCGGCCAACGGTGGTGCGGGGCGGCAGAGAGCCAAAGGGGTCCTGCAACACCATTTGCAGCGTGCTGCGAAACGCCAAAAGGTCCTTGCCGCTCAGCTGGGCAATGTCTTTGTCTTTGCACAGAACCTGACCGGAGCTTGGACGTTCGAGACGGCTCAACAGCCGCATCAGCGTGGATTTACCGCAGCCGGATTCGCCAACAATAGCGAAACTGTCACCTCTGCGAATATCAAACGTCACATTGCGCACCGCCCGCACGGTGTTGACCCCGCCAAGGCCGGTCTTCTTGCGAACCTTGTAGATCTGTGAGGCGTCTCGCAGGCTGATCACCACCGGCCTGTTATCGTCGAGGCGTGCAACAGCGTTTTTTTCAAGCCAGATTTTCGGCGTCTGGGCCACCAGTTCGCGTGTGTATGGATAGATTGGTGTGGCAATCAGGTTTTCTGCCGACTGTTCCTCGACGATCCGGCCATCCTCCATGACGAGAATGCGCGAACAGGCTTCACGCGCTACCGGAAGAGAGGAGGAAACAAACAAAACGGCCGTATCGAAATCAGCCGTCAACTCTTTCATCAAACGGATCACCTGCGCCGCCACCGTCACATCCAGCGGTTGGGTGACGTTATCGGCAATCAGCAGCGCCGGATTGGTAATCAGCGCATCAACGATCAGCGCACGTTGCATCATCCCGCCGCTGAACTGGGAGGGATAATCATCAAAGCGGCTGCGTGCTGAGGGAATGCGCACGGCCTCCAGCAAGGAAATCACTCGCTTTTGCGCATCACCATACGAGGTGCCGGGAACAACGGCCCGCAGCTTTTCAACAATCTGCGCACCGACCGACAGGGTGGGATCAAGCGCCCCCATTGGGTTGGACCCGACATAGGCCACACGGCGGCGCAATTTACGCATTTCTGCCGCACCAATAGCGAAAATATCTGTGCCCTCAAACAGCACCTGTCCCGACTGCACGGATAAAGGTGGTTCCAGCCAATTGACCACCGCCTTTGACAGCACCGTTTTGCCCGCACCGCTGGCACCCACCACGCCAACGATCTCGCGGGGCTGCAAGGTAAACGATATGCCGTCAAGAATCCGGCGCGACTGTTCGGTGTGGCCAGCAGTTACGACAAGATCTTTGAGTTCAAGAAGCGGGGTTGTCATTATTCTGCGCCTCCGTGAATGGTGTTTCTTGCCCGTTCCAGCGATGCGCCAACCAGATTGATACTGGTAAGCGTCAGGCCGAGGAAAATTCCGGGCATGGTGGCAATCCACCAGGCGTTGAGCAGATATTTGCGTCCATCAGCGATGATATTGCCAAAGGTCGGCGTCGGTGGCTGAACACCAAGGCCAAGAAAGCCCAGAATGGATTCGAAAATCATCATCCGCGCCACATCCAGCACCGAGATGAACAGCACGGGCGGCAGCAGTAGCGGCACGAGCAGTGTTAGAATAATGCGCAGGTCTGTGGAGCCACCGAGCTTTGAGGCACGGACATATTCCCTCTGACGCTCCGTCATCACAATGCTGCGCATGATGCGGGCATAGACCGGCCAATTGGACAACCCAAGCACAAGAATGATGGCGGGAATGGTGGGACGCGATACGCCCAGAACCGAGATGGCCAGAATGATCATCGGAATCGATAGCTGCGCATCGGTCAGGCGCATGATGACCGCATCGGTGCGTCCGCCAAAATAGCCGGCAAGCGTGCCAAGTACGCAACCGATAATCAGCATCACCACGACAGAGGATACACCAATCAGGAAAGAATAGCGCAAGCCAACCAGCGAGCGCACCAGCATGTCACGGCCGATCTGATCGGTGCCAAGCGGGTGGGCAAAACTCCAGGTCTCACCAATGAACAGGGGCGGTAGCAGCCGGGCACGCACGTTCATTTTTGTCGGGTCGAGACCGCTCAGTTCAGGATAGAGTGCCGCCGCGAGAGCCAGCAGCAGAAAGATGGCAACGCCAATGCGAAAACCCGGTGTGGAAGAAGCCTTGTCATAGATCCGTCGGGGGATCGATCGCGACAGGACCGGTGCCATGATGGCCGAAGGGGCTGGGCTGGTGAAGGTCATCAGTATTCGAGCCTCGGATCAATGGTGGTGGCAACGAGATCAACGAGGATGTTGATCAGCACGAAGATGGCGCTTGTGACAATGGCGATGCCCTGGATCAGCGGAAAATCCCGTTGCAGCACGGCGTTGATGGTCAGCAGGCCAAGGCCGGGGTAATCGAAGATATATTCAACGATGATCACGCCACCGAGCAGACTGGAAAATTGCACACCCAGCAGATTGAGCAGCGGCACGGACGCATTGCGCAGTGCATGATTGGCAATGATACGGGTATTGCTCAGGCCACGAACCCGTCCGACAGACACGTAAGGCTCCATCATCTGGGCAGAGACGGAACTGACCAGCGTACGGATCAACACCGGCGCAAGCTCAACGGCGAGAACTATGGCGGGCAGGATGGTATAGGCAAAGCCCTGATAGCCGATGGCCGGAAGCCAGCCGAGCTTGACCGAAAATAGCAAGGCCAGCACGATTCCGAGCCAGAAATTCGGCAGGGATATGAAGATCGAGGAGATATAGAAGGCAAGCTTGTCCGGCCATCGCCCCGGTGCCAATCCTCCCGCTACACCGACAATGCTGGAAAAGACCAGGGCTATCACAAGCGTAACCGCCGCCAGTTGCAAGGTCATGGGCAGCGCATCAAAAATCAGGGTGAAAACCTTGGCGCGCTCGCCCCGCGTTGTATCGTTGAAGCTAGAGCCGCCTGTTGCCGCGCCATTGGCGGGCCGCACAAAGGATTCGCCAAGATCACCCTGCACCACGCCAGACATATAGCGCCCGAACTGAACGAGAATCGGATCACGCAATCCCATATCCTTGGCGATTTTCTCGATCAGGGCTTCAGGAGCCATGCCGCCCGCCATCATGCGCACGGGATCGCCCGGCACCACCCGCAGCAGGGTGAAGATCAGCAACGACACCAGAAAAATAATAATCGCACCCTGAAACAGCCGTCTGACGAGGAAATTCAATGCGAACATCGACATGCACTCCGCTTCGGTCCTGATGGTCGCCGCACGCTGAAATCTCCGGCGTGCGGCCGGTCTTACGTCCGGTGCAGCATCATGCAGCGGGCTTTGAAGCGTCCATGGACCCGTCAGGATAGATGTAGAGGCCTTCCTTGAACTCCTTTTGCATGGCGTGGATCATGACAGAGGTGAACAGCGAAAGGGCCGGCATTTTCGAAGCGATCAAAGGCATCGTTTCGGATTGCAGAACTTTTTTGCGTTCTTCCAGTTTTGCCGCATTGCGCTCCTTATCGAGGCTTGCATCAATGTCCTTGTCGACAATGCCGCAAATGCGCTTGGAGCTTGAATGGAAGTGCGTTCGCAGAACAAGATCGGGCTCCGGTGATGCAGTTGACCAGCCGCAATCGACCATATGACCGGGGCCGCCACCTGGACGATCATACAATTGCTCGTTCCATGCGGCAGGCTCCAGCACGGTCAGGCTGACGGGGAAGCCCTGTTCGTTCAGCATGCCTGTCAGCACCTCGCCATATTCCTTGGTCTTGGGATAGAACCCAACCGAGGTAATATATTCGAGCGGCGGTAAGCCCTTGCCATTTGGAAAGCCTGCTTCTGCCAGCAATGCCTGGCATTTCTCGGGATCGTATTTCGGATAATTCTCCAGATCCACATAGCCGAACTTGACTGGCGAGACGAAGTTGGATGACGCATGACCTGCCGATCCGAGCACTTCAAGGATCATGTCGCGGTCAATGGCATGGCAAGCTGCCAGCCGGACGCGGGGATCGTTGAAAGGCGGCTTGGAGCACCGGAACCAAAGATATTTGTTTTCAACCGAAACCACCTCGTTGATGGCGATTTGCGGATTGCCTTTTAGCGTCGCCACTTGTTCTGGCTCAAGCCGCTCAACAATCGAGGCCTGACCATTCATCAGCGACAGCATGCGGGTGGTGGAATCGCCGGTGAAGGTGAAGTTGATGCCGGGAATGCCTGGCTTGCCTTTGAAATAACCATCGAAGGCAACCATCACCGTGTCATTGCCGCGCTGCTCAACGAATTTGAACGGTCCGGTGCCATTCAGGCGTTGAGAGAGAACCCCACCCGGGCCACCGGCCACGTCCTTTGCCGACATGATGGGAAGGAAAGAGGCGAGGAAGATGAAGAGATGGGCCGGATAACCACCCTTCGACGTGTCGATGATGACGGTGTAATCGTCCGGTGTCTCAATTGTGAGGGTTTCGGTCGGCCCTGGATACCATTGGGCCGGACGGTCGGCCCTGGAGCCATATTCAAAAGTTGCCTTGACATCTTCGGCCTTGAAAGGCTTGCCATCATGGAACGTGATGCCCTGTCGCAGCTTGATCTGCAACCGGTGAGCATCCAGCAGTTTGATGTCGGTTGCCAGTTCGTAGACCACCTCGCCGGGATTATCGAGCTTCATTGGTGAGCGCGTCAGGAAGCCCATGACGAAACCCTCGATATTTTTCTGCGAGAGCGTCGTGTGGGCTGTCGGGTCCCAGTTGCCGGTGATATTTTCGGCAGAGAGAAACGTCATGACCTTGCCCGATTGGGCGAATGCGGAGGAAATGAAGAAGTCGGGGTTCATCTGCATGAAGCCTGCGGCCGCGGCCGCCCCAACGGTTCCATGCAGGAAGCGACGGCGATTGATCTCTGAACTCATAGGTTCCCCTTTTCTTATAGAAATTCACAGAACCGTCAAAACGGTCAAATCAGTCAACGCAATTTGCGTGCCATCCTGCTGAAGCTCCGATTCAGCGCCAATATGCGAGGAAACCAATGTGGTTTTTGTTGACTTTGTCCAAATTTCGGGCTTGCCGGGAAATCCGTGCTCAAATATCGGCCGCCCGAAGGCAAAGGCTTGAGGTGTCGTAAGCGTTGACAAGGAACCGCTGTTGGCGAGTTGGCATTGCCTCGGTAAGTGCGACACCGATCTCCGCCTGCGTTAACCTGATCATGGAACACGCAGGCCGTTACATAGTTATTTGCGAATGAACCAGATCGTCACCGAAATCGATGAAAATGCTACCGAGGCCAAACTCACGTCCGGGCTAGTCTACGGCCCCGGTTTGGAGACCGGGATCACCCGGAAGATGGGTGCCAGAGGCTTCCTCTATTACCGGCCAGACGGGCGGCGGATTACCCAGGCTGATGAGATTGCTCGCCTGAACTCTCTGGCAATACCGCCCGCCTACACAGACGTCGTCATCTCGACGAATCCGTTCTCACACCTTCAAGCAATCGGCACGGATGCCAGGGGGCGTCGGCAATACCGCTATCATAAGGACTGGCATGCCGAGCGAGGCAAGGCCAAATTCGAGCGGCTGGTCGATTTCGCGTCCCGACTTCCTGACCTACGTGAGCGGGTCGACATCGACCTTCGCTCGCGCGGCCTCAACATCGACAAGGCGCTGGCGACTGTCGTGTGGATGCTCGATAACCTCTATATCAGGATCGGAAACGCTGCCTATGCTGAGACGAACAAGTCATTCGGCCTCACGACATTGCGCAGTCGTCACGTGAGGGTGGAAGGCGGTAGCGTCAAGTTTCGGTTCAAAGGTAAATCCGGCAAGGAATGGAACCTTGCCCATAGTGACCGGCGGATCGCCAATGTCCTGCGAAAACTACAGGAACTTCCAGGACAACATCTCTTTCAATACGTTTGCGATCAAGGCGGATGCAGACCGATCTCCTCGCATGATGTGAATGCCTATATCCGAGAGATGGCAGGTGACGATTTTAGTTCACGCCAGTTCAGGACGTGGGGCGCAACATGCATGGCGGTGGAGGCACTGGCTTCTGCCGAGCCCGCTACGACGAAACGCGAGTTAGCCCGTCAACTCAATGAAGCGATCGACGCAGTCGCTGCGAAGCTGGTTAATACCCGATCTGTCTGTCGGTCTTCCTACATACACCCAGCCGTGTTCGAAGACTTCCAAGCTGGTACGCTTCGTGATGTCCTTAAGCTGAAAACCACGAGTGAACGCCTTCTTCAGTGGATGGATGAAGGCGAGATCCAAGTGCTAAAATGGCTGAAGAAACAAACACTATCCAAGGGCTAGCCTAACGGCGCTTACGTCAGTTCGGTTGTGCATCGTGACCAATCACTCCAAATCATCAAGATGATCTCCCGATGGAAGATTGAGGATTTCATTAACCAAGCTCGGATAACAATCGTTAACCGTCCCGTAGATGTATACGGGCGTCCGCTAACGTTGGCCGATCGAGATGAAACCATTGCTGCCAGCATTCCGTCGCCGATTATATGTGTTCACGGCACTGGCCTCCACGGTGTTGCCCGCGCATTGCCTCGCGCAATCGGCATGGTCAGGAAATACTGACAACGAATTTAGCAATGCAACGAACTGGACCCCTTCGGCGCCCGGGGCAGGCGATGATGCGCATGTCAATACAGGCTCTCCACAAGTCACCAACGACGTGACGGTCAATCGGCTGGACGTTGATGGAGGAAACGTCACCATCACCGACACGGGTGCATTGACCGCCACGAACGGCACCACGATCACATCAGGCAGCGTTAGCGTCAATGCAGGCGGAGTGATGAACTCGACCGTCAGCCTTGATGGCGGTAGCCTTTCCATCGATGGCGACCTCAATGGCCAGTTGACGCTCAACAACGGCAACGTCACCGTAAACGGTACGCTCAGTGGTGCCATGGTAGAGACAGGGACCGCGCTGTCCAACAATGGCACTGTTGATGAGGTCAATATCTCCACAGGCGGGACCTTCGTCAATAATAGCGGCGCAACCGCGGGCGAAGTTACCAATGCCGGGACGGCATCCAACGCCGGAACGATCGGAAGCCTGACCAATACCGCTGGAAATTTCACCAATAATGCTGGCGGGACAATTTCGGGAAAGACGACGGTTTCGGGTGGAACCGTCACCAACAATTTCGTCGTTACCGAAGCCGATGTCGCGGCGGCGGCGGCATTCGTCAACAACACCGGTGCAACAGCCGGCGCAGTCAGGAATTCAGGCACCGTCGTCAATGCGGGAACCATTGCCTCCCTACAGAACGATGCCGGTACATTCACCAATAATGTCGGCGGGGTGGTCACGGGGGATAGCACTATTACCGGTGGCAGCGTTACGAACAACGCCACGCTTCACAACGTCGATGTTGCAGCAGATGCAACATTCACCAATGCCAGCGGCGCCACCGCCGGTGTCGTCGTCAATGCGGGCAATACGTCGAATGCCGGAACAATCGACAGCCTGACCAATACGGCTGGAAATTTTACCAACAATGCAGGCGGTACGATTACCGGCAAATCAACAATCACAGGCGGAACCGTCACCAACAACTTCGTCATTACCGATGCCGATGTTGCCGCCGCCGCAATATTCGCCAACAACTCGGGAGCCACCGCTGGCACTATAAAAAACTCTGGCACGGTTACCAATGCGGGGACAGTCGCGGCGCTTCAAAACGATGCCGGTACTTTCACGAACAATTCTGGCGGTACCGTTACGGGTACAACGACCGTCAGCGGAGGTCGTGTTGTCAACAATGCCACATTGGCTGACGTCGATAATGAGGCGGCGGGCGAATTCATCAACAACAATGGCGCTGTGGCAGGCACGGTTACCAATTCTGGCAGTGCCTCGAACGACGGAACAATCGCCGCGCTCGTCAACACTGACGGCATCTTTTCCAATACCGGTACAATTGATGGAACAGCCACGATTTCGGGCGGTTCGCTCATCAACGATGGAACCGTCGCCGGAGCAGTCGTCATCGATGAGGGCGGATTTCTTTCAGGCAACGGGACCATTGGCGAGCTTTTCGTCAACGCAGGCGGTGTACTTTCACCCGGGCGAGACGTGGGAACGCTCACCGTCGACGGGGATGTGACCTTTAGCACTGGCTCAATCTACCAGGTCGACATCGATGCCAACGGTGCCTCCGACCGGGTGGATGCGACAGGCACGGTCTCCATACAGGGGGGAACGCTTGAAATTAGAGCGGCAGGTGGAAATTACGGGCTGACAACCACCTATACCATCCTGACTGCAAGCCGCATCACTGGCACCTTCGACAGCGTTTCAAGTGATTTCGCTTTCCTGACGCCAACGTTGACCTATGGTGTCACCACGATAGACATGCAGCTCGACCGCAATAGCGTAGCATTCGCAGACGTCGCGGATACCGCAAACGGCCAGGCAACCGCTGTTGCTGTTGAAGCATTAGAGACAGGAAACTCGATTTACGATGCGGTCTTGTCACTGAACTCCTCCACTGCGAACAGTGCCTTCTCGCAACTGAGCGGAGAGGTTCATGCCTCGCTCAAAACCGCGCTGTTGTGGGAGAGCCGTTTTGCAAGAGATGCGGTGCTTGACGAAATGGCTTTTGGTCTGGACCAGCGCAAGGATGATGTGACGGTCTGGACCAACAGTTTTCTGTCGTCCAACCGTTGGTCAGGGAATGGAAATGCAGCCGGAATCGATACCCGCACCGCAGGCGTCGTCATGGGAGTGGATGCGTCGATCTCTGATCCGTGGCGCCTTGGCGGCCTGGTGGGTTACAGTCATGACTCGTTCGAGCAGGGGAAGACAGAGTCCTATCACGCCGGTCTCTACGCTACGGGTGATATTGGCGCCTTGAACATCATTGGCGGCGCTATTTTTTCCCAGAACGATGCGTCAACCCTGCGCGATATCTCCTTTGGAACGATTTTCAGCCAACTCACCGCTGACTATGCCAGTGTCACCAGCCAGGTTTTCGCAGATCTCTCTTGGACACATGAACTGGATGCCATCAAGCTCCAGCCCTTCGCCAACCTCGCTTACGTCAATCTCAAGACTGACGCCTTCCGCGAAAATGGTGGCGATGCGAGCCTGTCGGCAGCAAAAAGCAGTGACGAGATCGCAACCTCAACGATAGGCCTGCGCTGGTCTTGGACGTGGCCGGAAGACAATTTCCCTGTTGCCTTTTCCGGCCTGCTGGGCTGGCGGCATATCGAAGGCGACCTAGCGCCATATTCCAACCTTGCATTTTCTGGCGGCACACCATTTGTCGTCCAAGGCGTGGAAATGCCAAAGGATGCTCTGCTGGCGAAATTCGGGGTTTCCGCCAGGCTTTCGAAGTCGGCTCGCCTGACGTTCAGCTATTCCGGCGAGTTTGGCAAAGGCCTGCAATCCAGCGCAGCGCAGGTCAATCTGGCGGGGAGTTTTTAAACCCCGTCTTACGGCGACACGCTTGGCGCGTTGCAACGGCCATTGTTGATTTTCGCGCCGAATTAAAGACGTTCGTCGATCCACAATGACCTGGGTTCAGCGTTGAATTGATCAGCCCCGCCGCAGGTCGATCCGACTGGTAACGATCGGTTTGCCTGTGGCCGGATCCGTATCAATAGTCGTCAGGCGCATGCCGGAAGCTCCAACTTTCTCGATTGTCATCTGCGCACGACGATCACCATTGACCTCTTTCGCCCAATTGATAGCAAGGTTGATGGCATCTCCACCGCGTTTGCCGTTCAGGCCCGCGACGCCGGTACCCGCACCGACGTAAGAGCCGCTATAGGTCGCGCCGCTGATTTTCAAATCGGCGCTGATGGCACGAGAAAACACAACAAGGCTCGTACAGCGTCCATTCAATGCAAGCGACTGGGCCGTCGTGTTCGATTTGAATCTGCAGGTGACATTGATCGTGGGTGCATTCGTGCGCACCTTGACCGTTCCTTTGCCGCTCCAGCTTCCCGCCAGTGTTTTCAAGAACGCGGACTCGTCGGCGTAAGCGCCAGCCGCCGTCATCATCCATGTCATCGCCGCGGTAATCGCGCATGCAAGAACCTTGTTCATGATCGTGTCTTTCAGACAGGGGAACTCCATTACCTGGACGTTCTGCAGATTAAGGTGAGGATTGTTACGTCACCACAACCCTCTAGCCAGGCAAGAAGTTCCGAGTGTTGAGTTTCTTGTTGGAACCAGCCCGAAAGACTGTGCGGTTATGGCGATCTCTCTGGATTAAACCGCACCCCTGATCTATCCTGTTTTGCATGGATTCGCGCTCCCCCACCTCAGAGCCGCCCTTGAGCTGGTTGCCTCGTCTTCCAGGCTGGGTCTCGTTGCGCGGTCGAGACATTCTTGAATCCGATGCGGCTTTTTCCGCCGGTATCGCTCTCAAATCGCTAGACGATCTGCTGCGGGCCGATCCGCCTTGGCTTGGCTGCTGGCGCGATCGCCTCGCCCTGAAATCGGCTGCCGTCGCTGCCAGAATGGGAGGCCGCAGCGAGGACGAACACGCCTTGCGTGACGCGCTTTTGCTGACAGCGCCTGGTGACGATCCAGGGCCAGCTGGCAAATTGTTTTTGGCCACACGAATGCTGTCGCACCGGGCCGGGACAATCACGACACCATTTGTTCAGGAGCTTGCCGCGCTGCTGGATCTTCGCTGGGGCGAGGGGCTTGCATCCATTCCGGATCTGGTGGATTCGGCTATCCAGTCTGAGCGGGCGGCGCCCTTCGTGGCCGTGGAGCTGATCGCAGCAATTTGCGCGATCCGCCCGGACGCAGAGGTATTGGCCCTTGGGTTGGCCGATGTCGTCTTGGCGCAAAAGCTCAACTCGCCGAAATCTGTGCCGCTGTTGTTGCCGGAACGGTACGGCCCGGCCTTCAGAACCATCGGTGGCCGGGGTCGTGTGCGTCCGGGAGAGCCAGCTTATCCAAAGGCGATCTGCCTGGCACTGGTTGATGGGGTTGACGCAGCACTCCGTTCCGCCGTCGATATCAATCGACGCGCAGCGCGGCTGCTGGCTGTCGCGCCGAAGGTTCGCACCAAAGGTGCCGGGCCGGTGATCCGCAGATTGCTGGACGAAGATGCGGTGCTGGCCTCGGCGCCTGGCAGTGGTCTATCCCGCTGGGCGGCCAACCGGCTGTTCGAACGGCTGGAAAGCTTTGAGGCAGTGCGCGAACTCTCTGGCCGCTCCTCTTTCCGGATGTTTGGAGTGTGACGATGGCCGGATCTCCTGTAGCCAAGCAATCCCGGAAGGAAAGCACGAGTGCCGCAGCCGAACGACTGTTTGATCGGGAGCTGGAGGATCTGCCGCCGGAACTGCGCTGGCGGGAATGGATGCTGCGGGTCGAAGCGGTGATCTTTGCCTCTGCCGAGCCAGTCAGCCGGGAGACTTTGGCGCGCGTGGTGGGAAAAGATTGCAGCATCGATCTTCTGATCGACGATCTGATCGAGGAACTTCGTTTCCGACCCTATGAACTTGTGTCGGTGGCCGGCGGCTGGCAACACCGAACCCGGGTGCGGTTCGCGGAGACGATACGCGCCTCAACCGCTCCAACGCGCGGCGCGGCAACGAAGTTGTCGCAGTTCGAGGCGATGGTGCTGATGGCGGTCGGATATTTCCAGCCGGTTACCCGGGCGGAGCTGGGCAAGATCTTCAGCAAGGAGGTCAGCCGCGATACCATTGCAGCGCTCCGGGACGCCGGCTTCATAGCCTCGGGGCCACGCAGCCCGACGTCAGGTGCGCCCTATACCTATGTAACCACCAAACACTTCCTGTCCGCCTTCGATATGGAGACCCTGCGTGATCTGCCAGACATCGAAGCGCTTGAAGATGCCGGGCTGCTCAGCCGAAAGGGTGTGCTCAAGATGATGGATGGAGCGCAAGGGGAAGAGGGGGAGACTGAAGACAGTTAACGTTACAGTACCCATCGGCTCCATCAGCGATAAACCTGGCAACTGGCCAACAGGGCCAACACAGATGTATTACTAATTCTGAAGACACCTAATCGGCAACATTTACATAATTTTACATATTCTTAAATGACATTAACGGCAAGATGCTTATAGTGCGGCCAAATGCTCGAGGTCCCACGAATTCAAGCGGAATACCATTATTAGGTCCATATCAATCTTCGTCACCGAGCCTTTGCTGAGTTTGACGGGACCAAAAAGTCCGTCCGATACGCAAGCGAGCGGCAACGCCGTTGTGGATCGTGATATTGCGATCACGCATGATAAGTCAGACCTTTTGACTGCTGCTATCGGCATGGAGACGGCGTTCCCTCGGGTGAAAACATCGATCATCCATGCGAAGCCCGCTGCTGACGACCATCAACGCCATTCTAGTTCGGTCATTCAGGATTGGACCGTTGTCGACGTTAGTCTCTTTGGCGGCCAACAAACTTTGTGTGCTGCGCAATCTGCGGCGATCACCTTCATTGAAATCAAGCGTGACATTGTCCGCTACTGGGTCGCACCCCGCACGTCTTCGGAAGGCGGCTTCTCCGCCCCTGCGGGTGCCCCGACCTCCGCAAAGGGAATTTATTGATGCGCAAATTTTCTATCAGCTCTCTCGCGGCGATGCTCGCCATGGGGTCCTTTGTCATGGTCGCCTTCACTGCCCGAAGTCAGGATGGTGAACAAAAGACGGATCAAGCGGCCGCACTGAGCGTGAGCTTGGTCAAGCCGGAGGTGTTGCTTTGGCCCGTGATTATCCCCGCCAGCGGTCGTCTTGCCGCGTGGCATGAAGCGACAATCGCAGCCGAGACCAGCGGCATGAAGGTCACCGATGTCAAAGCAGATGTTGGTTCATACGTGAAAAAGGGCGATTTGCTGGTGCAGTTTGCGCCGGAATCTGCCCAGGCTGACCTGGAGCAACAACAAGCAAATGTTGAAAAAGCGGAAGCCGATCTTGACCAAGCAGTAGCGAATGGTGACCGCGCCCGGGGATTGACAAGTTCTGGCGCATTATCAAGCCAACAGATAAAAGAATATCTGATTACCGAGCGAAAAGCGAAAGCCTCCCTCTTTTCGGCGCGGGCTGCGTTGGCATCATCCCAGCTTACCCTGGACAGGACCAAGGTTTATGCGGTGGACGACGGGGTCATCTCGGAGCGCTCCGCGTCCCTAGGTGATGTGGTCACCGCCGGTGGCGAACTGTTCAAATTGATCCGGCAAAACCGTATCGAATGGAAGGCCGAGTTGCCGTTTAATCGGTTGGTTGACGTCAAGGTGGGAACAAAGGCCGTCATCCCAACGCCGCGCGGCGACGTGCACGGTGAGGTGAGGATGGTGGCACCTTCGATGTCAACCGATAATGGTCGCGTGATCGTTTACGTGACACTGAATCCCACGAAAGGGATGGAATCTCCAAAGATCGGTATTCTAGCCAGCGGCTATTTTGAATTCAACAACACGGATGCACTCACAGTGCCCGCCACAGCCGTCATTCTCAAGGACGGCTTTTCTTATGTGTTCATTTTGAACTCGGCAGACAAAAAAACGGTGATACGCAAGCGGGTAAAGGTTGGAAGGAGGCAGGACGATCGCGTTGAAATCATTTCAGGAATTGAGAAGACCGAAGATGTCGTGGCATCTGGCGGCGTATTCCTGGCAGACGGCTCTATTGTCCACGTTGTAGACAATAATGATGCCGCGACGAAGGAGGAATCAAAGTGAATTTCTCCTCTTGGTCTATTCGCAATCCTGTCCCCCCGTTGCTGCTATTTGCATTGTTGACGGCCTGTGGCCTATGGGCATTCAACCGTCTCGACATCCAAAACTTCCCGGATATGGATCTTCCGACCATCAATATCAGCGCGACGCTGGACGGGGCCGCGGCGGCTCAACTCGAAACGGAAGTGGCCCGCAAGATCGAGGACAAACTGACAGGTCTGAGCAAGCTGGATTCGGTGACCACGACGATCACTGATGGTTCAGTGAGCATTTCCGTCGCCTTCGAGGTTGGGAAAGACACGCAGGCCGCATTGGACGAGGTGAAAAGCGCGGTCGATCAGTCAAAAAGCGACCTGCCGCAAGATATGGATGATCCAACGGTCTCAAAGCAATCATTGAACTCATCTCCGTTGATTACCTTTGTCGTGCATTCCGACAAACTGGATGGTGCAGAGCTGTCGTGGTTTATCGATAACGATATGTCAAAAGCGCTGATGGCTGTCAAAGGCGTGGGTGAAGTTGGCCGATTGGGCGGCATCGATCGGGAGATCAGAGTAGAGCTAAATTCTAACATGCTCGACAGCCTGGGCTTAACCGCCAATGACGTGAATACCCAGCTTGAAGCGGTGCAAACCTATCTGTCTGGCGGCAAAGGACGAATTGGTGGTGAAAGCCAGTCAGTGCGTACCGTGGTTGCGGCAGAAACTGCCGATGAACTGCGCGCTATGCCGGTCCCACTGCCAAAGGGCAGTTGGGTCAGGCTGGACGAACTCGGCACAGTGACCGATTCCCAAAGCGATTTGACCTCGCTTGCCTATCTCAATGGCAAACCCGTCATTGCCGCCCAAATCAAACGGTCCAAGGGCTATTCAGATATCGCCGTCACCGATGATGTCCGCACAGCAATGAAGGCCTTCGCTGCTGCCAATCCGCAGGTGACAATCGAAGAAGCCTACAACACGATTGTTCCGACCGAACAAAACTATGAATCGTCAATGGATATGATCTACGAGGGTGCGGTCATCGCGGTCTTGGTGGTTTGGATGTTCCTGCGCGATTGGCGTGCAACACTTCTGGCGGCGGTCGCCTTGCCACTGTCGATTATACCCACATTCCTCGCCATGTATTTTTGTGGCTACACGCTGAACACGATCACGCTCCTGGCGCTATCGTTGGTGGTTGGTATTCTTGTCGATGATGCGATCGTCGAAATCGAGAATATTGAACGACACCTTAGAATGGGGAAAAGCCCCTTCGATGCTGCGATGGAAGCGGCAAACGAAATTGGTTTGGCAGTTATCGCCACAACCTTCACGTTGGTCGCCGTGTTTTTGCCCACCGCCTTCATGGGCGGAGTGGTTGGCATCATTTTCAAGCAATTTGGCGTCACGGCCTCCGTGGCTGTTCTTGCTTCTCTTTTGGTTGCCCGGTTGGTCACACCGATGATGGCGGCTTACATATTAAAGCCAGGCAGTACAGAAGAAAAAGAAGACGGTCGTTTGATGCGGTCCTATCTCTGGCTTGTGAAAGGGGCGCTCCGGCGTCGCTGGATACCGGTGCTGGGAACAGTCGGATTTTTGGCATTCACGCTTCTGCTCCTGAGCCATTTGTCGACCGGCTTTTTTCCGGCATCTGATGATGCGCAAACCAAGGTCACCATCACCACGCCGACGGGATCAACGATTGAGACAACGGACGAGGCGTCTCGAAAGGCTTCCGAGATCATCGCCAAGGTTGATCATGTTACCTCGGTGTTTCAAGCAACAGGGACAGCCTCCACCGGAGGTGGTGCAAGCAGTACAACGACATCAAGCACCAACAGCGCCACGATTGTTGTCAACCTGACGCCGATTGGCGAGCGCGATGTCAAGCAGTCACAGATTGAAGCGGATTTACGGAAAGCTTTGGAAAAAGTCCCCGGTCTCCGCCTCGAAACAGGCACAGGCGGTAATGGCACGCAGCTCACTCTGACCTTGTCAGGAGATGACTCCGAAGTTCTGGAAAAGGCAGCGGCCAGCCTCGAGACGGATTTGCGCACATTGTCAGGCATTGGCAACGTGACATCTTCTGCCGCCATGCAGTCACCAGAGATCATCATCAAACCGGATTTGGCGAAAGCCGCGTCATTGGGTGTGACGTCAAAGGCAATTGCTCAGGCTATTCGGGTGGCGACGGCAGGAGCCTATGATACCGCGCTGTCCAAGCTTAATCTTCCTGAACGTCAGATCAATATCCGGGTCATGTTGGACACGACAAACCGTCAGTCAATTGACGCAATATCTCTTATCCCGGTCGAGGGCAGCGCGGGCAATGTTGCCCTTGGGGCAATCGCTGATATTTCAATTGGGTCCAGCCCAAGCGAAATCAATCGGCTCGACAGATCACGCAATGTCACCCTGACCATCGAACTGAATGGCAGAAGCCTATCGGAAGTCACGGCTGAGGCAGCGCAATTGCCAGGCTATAAAAACCTGCCACAAGGCGTAAAATTTGTCGAACAGGGCGAATTGAAGCGTCAAACTGAGTTGTTCAACAGTTTCGCGACGGCGATAGCGATCGGCATTTTCTGCATCTACGCCGTTCTAGTGCTTCTCTTCCATGATTTCCTGCAGCCGGTTACGATCCTGATGGCAATTCCGCTGGCGCTTGGCGGGGCTATGCTGCCGCTTGTGCTCACCGGTACCAGCTTCTCTATGCCTGCGGTGATTGGCCTGCTCCTTCTGATCGGAATCGTCTCCAAAAACTCCATTCTGCTTGTGGAATATGCGATTGAAGCACGCCGTGGAGGCATGTCTCGTTATGACGCGCTTGTCGATGCGTGTCACAAACGCGCGCGTCCGATCATTATGACCACAATCGCCATGGCTGGCGGCATGGCACCGGCAGCGCTCAGCCTTGTCGCGGGCGATTCTAGTTTTCGTCAACCGATGGGCATCGTCGTGATTGGCGGGTTGTTGACCTCAACCTTCTTGAGCCTCTTGGTCATCCCGGTGGTGTTCACATTTTTAGATGATCTTCTGATCTGGCTTAAAGCGAGGTTGGGGCTGGCCTCGTAATCTATAGCATTTGACCGGAGAGGAGATAGGGAACAGGCGTGCTGCCCCCATGTCAAACCGGAAGCAGGTCAACCAGAGTGTTTATTAACAGCCGTGACGGAGAGACTTCTGCGGATATTATGACTGATGGATAACGATCAAGGGACCTAAACGTGTGGCTTTCAAGCCAAGCGCCTTTTTAACGAAGGCAAGCGCGTCTTTGGTATCTGCAACCTTGATCGTGCCGCTGACACGGCGACGTGCCAGCGCCGAACCCGCAATGACGATCCGGCCCCGGAAATGCCGGTTCATTTCCTCAACGACGTAGGAAAGAGGCGCGTTGTCCACGGCGATTTGTCCGCGCCTCCATGCGAGAGCAACGAGGCCGTCGACCGGTGTCACGGCTGTCGTTTTCCTGGCGTAGTCGTAGATCGCCTGCTCGCCTTCGTTCACGCGCAGAGAGGCCGCGTGCGCGCCATCGCGCTCAAGCTGCACCGCATTCTCCGTCACCGTCACCTCGGTATCTTCTTTGCCGTAGCGAACATCAAACGCCGTGCCGAGTGCGATCACCTTTGTCTCACCAGCCACCACCGTGAAAGGTCGTTCGGGCGCATGAGCGACCTGAAAGAAGGCTTGGCCCCGCAGGAGGCGGATGACGCGGTGCCCCTCGGTAAAATCCACGGCAATCGCCGAGGAGGCATTGAGCTGGATGATGGAGCCATCTTCCAGGGTACGAATGGGGGTTTCGTCCGTCCCGGCGATCATATCTGCTTGAATGCGCAGCGGCCCATCGAGTGCAAAGAAGGCCCCGGTTGCAAGTGCTGCCACCAACAGGGTTACGATAATCGGCTTAGCCATATTGCGGGGGCGCATGTCGATATTGGCCAGAGCAGGATCTGACTGAATCGCGCGGCCGGCGTCGCCCATCAGAAACTCGGCTGCCCTGTAGGTCCGACAGTTTTCCGGATCGCGCTGAAGCCATGCCTCAAAGAGAGACCGGTCGTCCGGTGATTGGTTGGGGTCACCGTTGCGCAACAGCCAGTCGGCCGCCTCGCGGTTTCGTTTTTTCCGACTGTCACTCGATTCCTTGACCAGCATGGCTTACTCCAGGCGCATCCTACGACCTCTACAGTGTCATACGCCATATATGGCGCACAAAAACTCGCTGTCGCGCTTTATATCTGCTGCATAATTACTGCCTTAAATCGGTTTCGATTTAAGGCAGTATACAGTAGACGTTTGACATGCGCGGTTTAGGACACTGACAACAGTCCAATCGCAAGGATGTGACCGTTCTGCGTTCATGATACGGGATTCTTTGTCGATCAAGAGTTAGTCAAGGAAAAGCGGTCATTGGTTTTCCTGAAAAGACAATCTCAAACAAAAGAGTCGAGAGGCTGCCTGGTTCAATTTGAACCTGACTGACTCTAGAGAATCCGGTCAAGGCAATGGGCAAACGCACGGCGCAGGTGCCGGTCGACCATGTTCCTGGAAATGTTGAGCCTGATACTGATCTGGTCTGGTGTCAGATGATGAAGACGATGGAGAATGAAGACAACACGTCGCCTCTCCGGCAGTTCCGCAATCGCTTCGCGAAGGGCTGCAAGCCGCGCTTCTATTTCCAGTGCGTGGTCCGGCGCCTGCCCGATGCTTGGCGCCGAGAGGGCCTCCCGCTCCGATCCTGAGAACAGCCGGGCTTCCTTCGTTTCCCGGCGTTGGCGGTCAATGCCGAGATTGATGGCGGCGCGGCAGAGAAAGGCCTTGATCGACCGCTTGTTCAGGAGAACCTCCGGTTTGGCGGCGAGCTTCACATAGAGATCGTGCACCACGTCGCGGGCCGTTGAACTCGGGTGACCCCGGCGGCGCACCGCATTGGTGATATCAACATAATGTGCTTCCATGGCTCGATTGAGCAACTCGCTGCTGTCAACGGTGTCCCAAACAAGGGACGAGGAGGAAGATCTCGACATCTGCACATGGTTCCCAGCGAACGGTAGGTCAGGATAGACGCGGCTAAACCGTCTGGGGAATGGCTAGACAATCCCGAAAAGACCTGCAAGTGCAATACCTTAGAAATATGAAGACTTCGGTCTACTGCTGCGAAATAAAACAAGACTATAAAACTCATCTTTGTGTCTGATTTTCTTGCCTGAATCCATCTTATCGACCTCGCTTGTTGGTGGCAAAGCAAGCGGAGCCTCCTCGAAAATAGCAAGGAGTGTGATATTTTGGTGACATTCCTTGCGATCAAAGAGAAGGCTGTTTCAGAGCGGAATGCACAAAGGGGTTCCGGCAACCGGATCCCGGATCACCATGCTCTTGACGTTGAAAACATCGGCGATCATCTCTGCGTTGATGACCTTGTCAGGCGTTCCGATAGCCCTGATCCGGCCACCCTTTAAGAGAGCGATGTGTTCGGCGTAGCGCGCAGCCTGATTGATGTCATGCAGCACGGCCACGACTGTCTTGCCGCGCTTTGCGACCAACATCGTAATGAGCTTCATCAATTCAATCTGATGTTCGAGGTCGAGATAGGTCGTTGGCTCATCGAGAAAGATGGTCTCGCCCTGTTGGGCCAGCGTCATGGCAATCCAGGCCCGCTGCCGCTGGCCGCCGGAAAGCGTGTCCAGCATGCGGTTTGCAAGATCGGTCGTGCCTGTCAGCATGAGGGCCTCGTTGCAGGCCTGCTGATCCTCAGGAGACCAGCGACTGAAAAGCGACTGATGCGGATAGCGCCCTTGACGGACGAGATCGCCAACGGTCAACCCCTCAGGCGCGACAGCCCCCTGCAGCAACACCCCCACTTTTCGCGCCACCTCGCGGGTGGAAAGCTGCGACAATTCAAAGCCATCGAGGATGATGCTACCGGCCGATGGTTTCATCAGCGCTGCGAAGGCGCGCAGGATGGTCGACTTGCCGCTGCCATTGGGGCCAAGCAGCGCTGTAAAGCGCTGTTGCGGAATTGCAAGATCGAGATTTTCGACGATGCGGCGATGGCCATAGGCAATGTCGACGCCCTTGCTGGTGACTTTGGCAGCATCAGTGGCCATGACGACGTCTCCAGAGAATATAGCCAAAGAAGGGAGCGCCGACGAGCCCAGTCACGATTCCAGCCGGGATCTGCGCTGGAGGCAGGATGACACGACCGATGAGATCGGCGGCGACAACCAGACAGGCACCAACGAGGGCAGCGACGGGAAGCATCCGGGCGTGGGACACCCCTGCCAGCCGCCGCGCGATGTGTGGCGCGACAAGGCCAACAAAGCCGATGAGACCGGACACGGCAATCGCGGCACCCGAGAGTGAGGTCACCAGCAGGATCATCAGGCCCCGTATGCGATCGACGGGCTGGCCGAGGCTCTTTGCACTATCATCACCGAAGCGGATGAGGTCGAGTTCGCGCGCTGCGAGAAGGGTGAGTGCGATTGGCACGATGAGCCAGAGCGCAAGCAGCCGGACCTTGACCATGTTGGCGTCGTAGACGCTGCCGGCTAACCATACCAGCGCCCGTTGAACATCGCCAATGTCGCCGAAGGCTGACAGGAAAGTGGTACCAGCGGAGGCGAGGGCGGAAAGCCCGATGCCGATCAGGATGATGCGCAGCGAGGAGGTGCCGCTGCGCCAGGCAAGCGCAAAAACGGCAAGGGCCATGGCGCTGGCACCCAAAAAGCCCGCCACTTGCAGAAGCGCCACAGGCGGATCATTGATCAACACAATGACAGCCATGGCCGCGGCAGCCGCACCGCTGTTGATGCCCAGAACACCCGGATCAGCAAGCGGATTTCGCATGATGGCAATGCTGATCGTTCCGGCGAGCGCGAGTGCGACGCCAACGAGGAGCGCCAGAAGAACACGTGGAAGGCGTAGATCCCAGACAATCATTTCGCTCTGCGCCTGGGCACGGCCCGTGCCCACCAGCACGTCGTAGAGTTCCCGCCAGCCCAGGGATACGTCGCCAAAGGCGAGACTTGCCGCGACGAGAAATGTGAGCAGAACTATCAGGGCGAGAAGAATCCGGATCATGCTCCGTCCCTCAGCCGCGTGCGGGCGAGATAGAGGAAAAACGGCGCCCCGATCAACGCAATGGTGACGCCTACCGGAAAGCTCTGACTTCCAAACACCAATCGTCCGGCCGTATCTGCCACGATCACCAGCAACGCCCCGCCGAGTGCTGAAAAAGGAATGATCCAGCGATAGTCGACGCCGACACACATTCTCGCAACATGGGGCACGACAAGCCCGACGAAGCCAATCGGTCCGGCAAGTGCGACGGCACCCCCGGCAAGCAAAATGACCACGGCGACCGATAGGCCCCGCCAGAGGATTTGGTTTTGACCGAGCGCGCGCGACGTATCCGCGCCAAGGCTGATTGTCGTCAGATGACGGCCAAAGGGCAGGGCAGCGATCAGCCCGGCAATGATATAGGGCGCAACGGTCTTGACCTGTTCGATGTTTCGTCCCGTGACAGAGCCTGCGGTCCAGAGGCGCACGGCATCAAGAGTGCTCTGGTCGAAGATCAGCATAACTGTAGTCACAGAAGTCAGGAAGGTCGCAACGATAGCTCCCGCCAGAACGAGCCTGAGGGGGGATTGCCCCACCATTCCCATCGAGCCCAGCGCATAGACAACGGTCGCGGCGATGGCTGCGCCGAGAAAAGCAAACCAAACGTAGATGTCGCCGATACCGGCACCGAAAATGGCCATGACGGAGACGACTGCAAAGGCTGCGCCTGCGTTGATGCCGAGCAGGTCCGGTGAGGCGAGGGGATTGTTTGTCACCGCCTGCATGATGGCACCAGAGACAGCCAGTGCGCTGCCTGCCAGCAGCGCCGCAAGGGCACGTGGCAGGCGAATGGTCATGACGATCAGGTGATCCCGCGACGTCTCGGATGCGAAGAGTGCCGAGATGACTTTGGCGGGCGGCATCATCGTCGCTCCGAGTGAGATGGCGATCACGGTGGCAAGCATGAGCAGACAGAGTAATGCGGCAAGCGCAAGCACTCGTCCTGCATCGGTTTCTGCAATATAGCCAGCCGTGCGGTCGGTCATGGAGCCGTCAGGATGAAGCGTTCGACATCGTCGAGGATACGGTTCGCCGAACTGATGCCGTAGAAGCTCTGCCAAGGGCCGCGATCGACCCGATAGGCGCGACCTTCACGAACAGCGGGCAGCAATTGCCAGAGAGGGTTCTCCGTCACCTGCTTTTCCAGCACGTCATCCGGCCCGCTTTCGAAACCGCTGGCGGAAACGTAGAGCAGCACGTCGCCATCAAGATTTGCCAGCTCCTCCCAGTCTGGACGCTTTACGATCGTGCCGTCAGTCACGGTCTCGTAGGCCGTTCGCTTTACGCCTGCTTCATGCAGCACCGCGAAGGGGGCGTAGGCGTTCGGTCCGTCGACAAACACGACAAACCGGTCAGGGGCCAAACGGACGGTAGAGACCGTGAGTTTCTTGTCTTTCATGCGTTCACGAATGGCCGATACACGGTCATTGTAGGCCGCCAAAGAACTCCTCGCCACACCTTCACGACCGGTCACTTCGGCAAGGCGCTGGAGATAGACCTTCCAGTCCATATGCTTGAAAAGCACCGTTGGTGCAATCTTGGCAGCCTGTTCGTAGATGCCGGAATGGGCCTCCGCCGAACCGATGATAAGATCCGGTTTCAAGGCTGCGACACGCTCGAGGCTTGGCTCCCTGGGATTGCCGAGATCGACCATTTTTTCGGCCCTGACCACATCGAGCACTTCGCTTTCCGTGATTGCCATATAGGGGGTCGCGATGACAGGTGCCTTGAGTTCGATCAGCATTCCAAGCGTTATCAGCGGGTCGAGCGTGACGATCCGTTTTGGCGCTGCCGGAATGCAGAGGGGCGGATTGTAGACATCCTCAGTCAGCAAGGTCCCCTGGCAGGCGGCCTGCGCCAGTGAACCGGTCAGAAGAAAAGCGAGGAGAAACAGACAGAAACGCAAGGGGGCCACCATTTTGTCGCCGGAAATCGAAAAGAGCTGCGGGGGTACCCCCCCGCAGCCCGAGATCATCAGAACTTGGCCCGGAGGTTCAATCCGAATGATCGGCGCTTACCAGCCTGGCCGTAGGGCAGCGAGTAGTCTGGATCAATCAGCGTGAAGTATTTTTCATCCGTCAGGTTCTCCGAAAACAGCGTCACTTGCCAATTGTCCTTCTTGAAGCCCACCTGCGCGTTGACGATGAAGCGCGCATCGATCTTGTACATGCCATTCGTGCCGAAGCGCGAATTATAGCTCGTTGTGTATTTGGCATCGGCACCGACAAAAACACCATTTTGGAACTCATAACGACCGCCAAAGCCCAGGCTCCATTCCGGTGCTTCAGGAAAGGACTTGCCGTCCTGCGGTTCGCTGAGTGCTGCATGGTTGAAGTCGATGAACTTGGTGTTCAGGTAACCAATCGATGCAAAGGTGGTGAACTGGTCCGTGACCTGCATGGACGGTTCGATTTCGAAACCCCAGGACCGCGATGTGGCAGCGTTCGAAATGATGCGATAACCGGGGATCGAGGGGTCAGGCCGGATCTCGACCTGCTGATCCGAATACTTAGTGTAGAATAGATTGGCATTCAACGTCAGGCGGTCGTCCAGCAGTGTTCCCTTGTACGACAGTTCAATGTTCTTGGAGTATTCAGGATCATAGGTACCGAGTTCGCCCGTGACGCGGTCGAGATAGGACCCACCCGAGCGGAAGCCTTCCGTATAGGTGAGGCCCACCTTCTGGTTGCTGCCGAACTCCTTGGATATGCCGACTTTAGGCACGAAATTATATTCGGTCAGGGACGTCGGGTCGCCAGTCAGGACAGCGGCATCATCGATCAAACCGGAATAATTCTGCTGGTGATCCTTGTCTCTCAGGTAATCCAGGCGTCCGCCCAGCGTCGTAAACCAGGTCGGCGCAAATTCGTAGGTCGCTTCACCGAAGATGGCCAGGTTCGCGGTTGTGCGGTGCTGCGTGTCATTCTGCTGGTAATAATCGAACGCGACGATATCCGTGGCACCATCCCATTTTTCGTAGCTGCCATAGATGCCGGTCACCCATTTCCAGCGATCGCCTTCGTAATTCAGGCGGAATTCCTGGGTGAGGATGGAGTTGACATCCTCGCCGGTAATGCCGTTGACGACATTTTCGGTGCCATAATCAATCGAGCGCCGGTTGTTGATGCCATATTGATAGCCGGTCTGCGATGTGAAGCGCAGGGTGTCAGAAATATCGTGGGTGACCTCAAGTCCGAGATTATGCGTCTCGGTCCAGCGATATTCGGTGTAAGTGACGGGTGCGTTATTGAAATCACCCCGCCCCGAATAGAGCCCGACAAGTGCGTCGTTCGGCCGGTCTTTCGAGTAGGAATAGGTGAGCACTGCGCGGGTATCCGGCAGCTCTGACGGGGTTAAAAGCAGCTTGGCGCGCGCAATGCCGCTGATATCGGTGATCAGATCGTCGTAATTGTCGTATGACTTGAAATCGGAGTAGCTGGGCTGGGCCTTCGAACGTTCATAGGACCCGGAGAGCCGCAGCGCGACCTGATCCTCGACGATAGGCGTGTTGACCATGATGGCGGTACCCAAGAGATTATCGGTACCAACGGTCGTGGAAACCTCAACTTCCTTCTCAAAGGTCGGGTCCTTCGATTTGATATAGACGGCTCCGGTCATAGCCGCGCGGCCGGAGAGCGTCGATTGTGGGCCACGATAGACCTCGACCTGCTCAACGTCCCAGAGATTGCGGGCGCCGAAGCGGGCATTGTAGCGCGTCTGAAGGATGCCATCGATATAGATGGAGCCTGCCGGGCCACCGGAGGATACCAAGCCCTCGGAACTCATGCCGCGGATCACGAAACCAGCGTTGACTGTGGCGCTGTCCATCGTGTTCGCCATGCGACGAAACGTTTCCTGCGTGGTGCGGATCTGGCTGTTCGCCAAGCTTTCGGCATTGAGAATAGCGACACTGCTTGTCGTACCGCCGAGGGTGGTCGCATTGCGGGCACCGTAGATCACGATGGGTTCGAGCAGGGTTCCTTCCTGCTCAGGGTTTCCTGAGGCAGAAGTCGCATTCTGCAAGGTGACCCGGTTTTCGCCGGCAAAGCGCGCATCGACGCCGGTCCCGGCAAGCACGGCCTTCAAGGCCTGTTCGGGTGTCAGCGTCCCATTCACGCCGCGGGTTGATTTGTTTTGGGCAACCGACGCGTCAAACAGAATCTGGAGGCCCGTCTGGGCAGCAAGGCTGTTGAGCGCCGGCGTAAGCGGACCGGCCGGTACGGAAATCGCGTGCTGCGACATTTGAGCCTGCGCCTCTCGCACCATTGCCGGCAGGGCAGGTGTCAACATCACAAGCGCCGATCCTGCTAAGAGGACGGCTCTGAGGCTCGCCCGGGCCTCATGTGTAGTGGAAAAAGTCTTCGTCATAGAACCCCCAAACTCTCCGGTACTCAAGGCTTTGCAGCCCACCGTAAGGAGCAACTCCACATTGTGCTCGGGAGGTAGACGATTGATTTTCCCGGTTTGGGACTCCGATCCATAAAAAATCTCGAGATTTTTAGAGTTTGTCAGGGAAAATTGGTCGCCGATTTTCCCGAAAAGACAAACGAAAAAATCGATAAGTCAGTCTCGTTCAATTTGAACCTGGCTGATTTTCGTCAGCGACGCCGAGATGTTGACGCATGGCCAAGCGCAACTCTTCGTCCCGTTCTGCAGGCGTCTTCAGGACGCAGGTCGGACAGTATTTTCCGTCTTTCACGAGATAAAATCGGCAGCAACCGCCGCGTTGACGAAAGGTGTATGAAAATTCCTGCTGGTTCTTGTCGAGCACGGTCAGATCGAAATAGTGAAGCTGACGGTTGGCAAGCGGCGAACCGGTCACTTTGAGGATCTGCATTGCCGCCGCCTTGGCCGCCTCGACGCTTCCGAACCGGCGGCCAGAATCGAGAAAGCGACCGGCAATCGCATCAGCGGCGAGCCGCCAGAGTGCTGTACGGGAGAGGCGCGTGCGCGCGTGGATCGCTTCAATTACTGGGAGGAAATGCCGCTCGATTTCGGCCCGGAGCCGTTCTTCGTCAGCGGCGTTGCCCAGTTGGCCATGCCAGAAAGTCTCTTCGAGGAAACGGACATGGGCGCGTCGCACCCGGTGCGTCTCCCCGTCATGTTGCTCTTCCGCCGTGTAGAATGAAAGCGCAACGCGAGACGGCGAAAGGTCCGGGATGAGACCAAAACCGGCGAAGATCGGCACAGTAGCGGCGGCCAGAATGTAGCCGTAGTCGGTCATCAACAGCGCCCCAGCCGTCTTGATGTCGGTGCCCTCGTTCAGCAATTGTTCGAAGGCGAGAAATTCATCAAGCGCCGCCTCGTCGGAAAAGAATGCCTCGGCCGTCGTCCATCCTGCACCGGCCGGACCGATTTCCGCACGGACATCCGGCATATAGGCGGCCTGCGCATCGAGCGCGCGCTGCACCAATGTCTCCTGCGACCTTGGTAATTCCGTCGCGGCCGTCATCGCTTAACCCTCACGCCGTAGGCGATTTTCGCCAGTTCCGAACCCCAGTTCCGAACCAGAGAGTTGCCAGTCGTGCGGGCAGCGTGTCAAGTACCGGGCGCTCCAGCATATGCGCGCCCGCGACCGGATGCAGCTTCGTGCCGCCTGTCACGAAATCACACCAGGCTGCGGCTGCCTGCCGGTTTACAAAGGCGTCTCCATCGGAGAGGAAAATATGGGCGGGACAATCGAGCGTGCCGCGCGTCGCATCATGTGTATAGGTCTCGCATATTCTGAAATCATTGCGCAGCACGGGTTCGAAAAGCTCCATGGCGTCGGGATTATTGAGGATTTCAGCATCTGTTCCGCCGAGATCGATGAGCGCTTGGCGAAAGGCAGCGGCTTCCATCGTGTGGAACGGCTCTCGCTCAAAGACCATGCGGTCCGGGGCGTTGCATCCGAGCGCGAAGAAAATCTCCGGCATCGGCAAACCTGCCGCTGAGAAGCGCCGGGCGATTTCATAGCCGAGGAGGGCGCCCATCGAATAGCCGAAAATCGCATACCGCCCACCGATATATGGCTCAAGCTCAACGGCCAGCTGATCGGCAAGCGCATCAATTGATCTCGGTGCCGGTTCGCTATAGCGCGCTTCGCGGCCCGGCAGTGCGACCGGATGCACCGTCATCGTGCTCGGCGCGGTTTGTACCCAGTTGCGGAAAAGTCCGGCCCCGGTGCCTGCTGGCGGCAGGCAAAGAAGCACGGGGCGTGATGGGGTTATAGTCATATGTCAATCTCGATATGGTCCGTGGTCGGGGGGACTTGCGGGCGAAGGCTGTCAATATAGGCCGCAAGGTCGGCAAGGACGGGGTGCTCAAACAGGACGCGCATTGGCACCGGAACGCAAAACGCGCCGCGAAGTCGGCTGGCGACACGCACGGCAAGCAGCGAATGGCCGCCAAGCTCAAAGAAGTTTGCCTGCCCATCAAGGGGACCACATTTGAGCACCTCCGTCCAGATTTGCGCCAGTGTGATTTCGGTTGCGGAAGGCGTTGCGGATTTCGGGATGCCCGATACTGCCTGTTTCAGTGGCATTAAATGGGTGCAGTCCCCAGAATTGGCCCCGGAGAGACCAGCCGCCGCCATCGCCGAAGGCAGTTCATCCAGAATTGTGCGCACATCTGTGGCGGATGAGCGGATCATGATGGAGATAATGTCGTCCAGTCGTTCAAGCAGAGCCGCTGCGGTCTCAGATGCGAGCATGTCGCGGCTGAAACCGGCCATCAGCGTCAGGCCCGTCGGGTGCGGTGTTGCCCAGAGCGTGAGCGGAAAATGCGTTCGCTCGTCAAAGTCGATGCCTTCAGTTTTGAGCAGTGCAGGCGCATCCGTCCGCTTCGCCTGCACTGGGAAATTCTCAACAACGAGAAGCGTGTCGAAAAGCGAGACGCCCGGGCCTTGGATAGCGGCGAGGGGCACATGGTCGTGCTCGCCCGTTTCGGCATGGGCTTTCTGAATGGTCGTGAGCCAGTCAGAGACGGACAGGCCTTCCTCAAGGCGGACACGCACGGGGAGCGTGTTGATGAAGAGGCCGATCATCGTCGTCGCGCCCTCCAGTGTCGCCGGGCGTCCGGCTGTCGTTGTGCCGAAAATCAGATCACGGCTGCCGGTCTGGCGTGCGATCAGCAAGGACAACGCCCCTTGCAGCAGCGTGTTGAGCGTCAGCCCATGGGCGGCACCATAGGCCAGCATGGCCTCATGCAGCGACTTTGGGACTTCCCGGCAGAGCCGCTCGAACTGGCCTGTCGCGTCCCCTGCCAGAAGCCGGGTTGTGCCCGCAAAACCCTGAAGTCGATCCTGCCAGAAGCGAAGCGAAACGGCCCGCTCGCGTTTTTTAAGCCAACCGATGTAATCGCCGTAAGGACGGGCGGGCGGAAGGGCTGGCTCGGCCTTGCCTGCCGCGCGCCGATAGAGGGCGAGCACTTCGTCGAGCAATTGACGGATCGACCAACCGTCGAGGATGATATGATGGTAGCAGACAACCATGATCGACTGGTCTTGTCCGGTTCGAATCCATTGGACCCGGATCAGAGGCGGACGGCGCAGGTCGAAAGGCTCAGCCCTGTTGGCGGAAAACAGCGCTTGCAGCTGGTCACGCTCGCTAGCAGTATCGCTGCCGGTCCAGTCGAGCATATTGAATGTCACCGGAAGGCTGCGGAAGGCGATCTGGAACGGCTCGTCGCGCTCCTCCCAGAAGAACCCTGAACGCAAAATCGGATGGCGGTCGATTGCGCCTTGCCACGCCGCTTTCAGAGCGTCCGCATCGACGGTGCCTGTGATGCGCAGCGCCGTTTGCGGCATGTAGAGGCCGTCGCCGGGGGAAGACACCGAATGAAAAAGGATGCCCTCCTGCATCGGGGCAAGCGGATAGATGTCGGCGATGTTGTTGCGCTCAAGGCGCTGGCTCGCATTCTGCATGGTGTCCTCAGAGATTGCGCAGGATGGCTTCGAGGTCATCCTGATCAAGTGTCATGTGCTTGAAGTCCGCAGGCGTATAGCCGGCTTCGGTTGATGTCAGGCAGAAATCGACAAGGCTTTCGAGATGGTTTTGCAATCCCGCTGCAAGCGTCTCCATCGTCTGCCGATCATGGATTTGCCGGGAATAGGCAAGTCGAATGCGCAAATGCCCGCCGCTGACGATTGCATTGATATCGAGGAGCACCCCGCGCGCATTGCGCGCGCCACGCGGATCGCCCGATGGCTCGGCTGCGCGTGACAGCAAGGCATCGCCGGAAAACAGCGTGTCCGTCTGGCCAAGATAGTTGAACCGGATCTCGGCGATATCCTCCAGCCGGGGCAATGCCACGCCCTTCAGATATTTCAGAACGCCATAGCCGATGCCATCGTTCGCAACACGGCGGAGGCTTTCCTTGACCGAGAGCAATGTGGTTCGGGTGTCACGCCCGGTGACATCGAAGAGAACGGGATAAAGGCCTGTGAACCAGCCGACGGTGCGGCTCAGATCAACGCCTTCGAACAGGTCTGCCCGGCCATGACTTTCAAGGATCAGCCGGAGCCTGTCGTGTCCGCTCCAGTCGCGGATTGCATTATAAAGTGCCGCAAGCATGACTTCTTCGGCATCGATTGGATAGCAGGACGGCACATCCCGAAGAAGGCGTCCGGTGAGGTCAGGATCGATTGTCAGATCAATGATCTCAGTGTCGCCAGCGCAATTGCTGCCCGAACGGTCCGTGGGGATCGCTGCGGTCTTGGCCTCGGTCATCGTGCGCCAATGGTCCTTTTCACCATCGAACACCGCGCTGTCTTTCAGCTCGCGCACCCAGCTATCAATCCCTGTCGTTCGGGGCGGCAAGTTCATCTCGAGACCGGCTTCACCCGCTGCGAGGCATGTTTGCAGGTCATCGAGCAGGATGCGCCAGGAGACGCCGTCGATCACGAGATGATGCGCTGCGATCAGCAGTCGTTGCTCACACCCGTCGATGGTCACAAGCGTGGCACCCCAAACCGGGCCATCAGTGAGATCGAAGCGGCGTTGCAGCGCATTTGCTTCGCTCAAAAGCACGGCATCGGACTCGGTTGCCGTACAACGGGTGGAACGCAGCGGCGGTGCCCCTTCCGCTTCCGTCACCACCTGACGCCACTGTCCGTTTTGCTGGAAGAAACGACCGCGCAGCGCATCATGGGTCTGGTGGAGAAGGTCCATGGCGTTTTGGAGCGTCTTCTCATCCATCATCCTGCCGGGTTTCAGCATCAATGCCTGATTCCAATGGGCAACATCAGGATAATTCTGCTCAAAAAACCAGTGCTGGGCCGGGCCAAGCGGAATGTCGCCGCGCATTGGTCCGGTCTCGGGTAATTCTGTCGCCAGATCGGAGACAGATGCGGCAAGCGCTGCAAGCGTTGAATATTGGAAAATATCGCGTGGCTTAATGGCAATGCCGACCCGGCGGGCGGCAGCCACGACCTGAATGGCGAGGATTGAATCTCCGCCAAGCGCGAAGAAATTGTCGTTGCGTCCGACTGCCTCGCGTCCGAGAAGTTTCGCCCAGATCGCGGCGATCTTCTCTTCATAGCCATGGTGCGGTGTCTGGTCTTCAGCGACCGTCGTGGTTTCATCGGATGGATCGGGCAGCGCCTTGCGGTCGAGCTTGCCGTTCGGCAGGCGCGGGAGCTTGTCCAGCATTGCAAAAAACGTCGGCACCAGATGGCGCGGCAGTTCTCGGCTTAGATGGGCAGAGAGCGCCGCCTTACCGACAGGTGCCGCCACCTCGATCCAAGCGGCGAGGCGGGCATAGCCGGTATTGTCACGCCAGGCATCGACGGCGGCACCTGTCACGCCGGGATAGCGCATCAGCACAGCCTCGACCTCGCCCGGTTCGATCCGAAAACCGCTGATCTTCATCTGGCGGTCGGCACGGCCGAGATAGTCGAGATTGCCGTCGGCCAGCCGACGAACGCGGTCGCCGGTCTTGTAGAGCACAGGGGCTTGGCCAGCCCTGCCAAACGGGTTCGGCAAGAAGCGCTCCGCCGTCAGATCTGGGCGATTGTGATAGCCGCGCGCGATACCCTCGCCCGCCAGATAAAGCTCGCCCGGCATGCCGATTGGCACTTCGTTGAGTGCTGCGTCAAGAACATGGGCGGTGGTGTTGGTGATGGGCTTGCCGATATGGATGGGCAGCCCCGCGTCGCCGATCCGGCATCCGGTGGAATAGGTCGTGTCCTCGGAGGGGCCATAGAGATTGTAAAGCGCCTCGACCTGTCCAGTGTCCAGAATCGCGCGTGCAAGGCTCGGTGGCAGCGGTTCGCCCGCAAGGCAGACTGTTTTTGCCTTAGCGGGCAGCGGACCAAACCGCATGAGTTCGGTCATCGGGGTCGGCACGGTGTTGATGAACGTGATCTCGTGTGCGAATTCTGCGTCCGGCAGTTCGAAAAGATCGTCAACGATGAAGATTCGCCCACCAGCGGCAAGCGTCACAAAAATTTCGAAGATGGACAGGTCGAAGCAGACCGATGTTGACGCCAGCATTCCGGCAAAGCTTTCCGCCGGGAACGTGTCGAGCGCCCAATGTGTGAAGGCAACCGCATTGCGATGTTCGATTGCAACCCCCTTGGGCTGCCCGGTTGAGCCGGAGGTGTAGATGAGATAGGCGAGGTCGCGTCCTTCGGTCGTATGGGGGAGAGGAGCCCCGGAGACGGCCTGCGTTCCGTTCCAGATGGTGGTCGGATCGAGCGTTCGGATGTCGGCGAAGTCATCGCGCTCCTCCTGCGTCAAAAGCAGGGAGAGGCTTGCGTCCTTTGCGACAAAGGCGATCCGTTCCGCCGGATATTTGGGATCGAGCGGCACATAGGCAGCGCCCGTCTTCAAGACGGCAAGAATCGAAGCAATGAGGTCGATGGTACGCTCAAGGCAAATACCGACGGCGCTGCCGCGTCCGATGCCAAGGGAGACGAGATGCCGGGCGAGCGCCTCCGCTTGCCGATCAAGCTCAGTATAGGTGGCGCTCCGGTTTCGATCGGTGACGGCAATGGCATCTGGTGTGCGCTCGGTTGAACGCGCAAAGAAGCCATGCAGGCTTGCTGGCACCGCATCATAGGTCTTTGCCGTCGCGTTCCAAGCGGCAATCTGCTGGCGCTGCCGCTCTGGCAGTCCGTCTATTTCGACCTGTGCTCGCTCAGGGGCCGATAACAGAGCCTCGACCAAGGCCGTGAAAGCCTCAGCCATGTGGTGGATCGTCTCCTTGCGGAAAAGATCGCTGCGATAGATCAAGGTGCCGGAAAACTGGTCGCCGCGATGGCGCAGATCCAGCGTCAGATCGACCTTCGACGTTTCCTGCGCGAGCACCACCGGCGCAGCGGTCAGGCCTTCAGGGCATGGGCTGTGCTGCTCGTCTGCTTGCCAAGTGATCATCACTTGGAACACAGGGTTGTGGCTCCAGCTTCGCTCGACCGAGAGGGCATCGACCACGCATTCAAACGGCGCGTCTTGATGGCGGAAGGCATCCAGAACGAGCAAACGTGTGGCCGCGACCTGCTGTTCGAAGCTTGTTGCAGCATCATGCGTCAGTTTCAGCGCCAGCGTGTTGACGAACAGCCCGATGACATCCTCCAGCGCGCGGTTTGGCCGCTCGGATACCGGGGTTCCGATGACGACATCGGACGCGCCGGAATAACGCGACAGCAGGGTCGAAAAGGCGGAGAGAAGCACCATGAAGGGGGTGGCGTCCCGTTCATGGGCAAAATTGACCAGACGGGCCGTAAGCGCATGATCGAGATGGAAGGGAATGCTGCCGCCCTTGAACTCTTGGCGCGCACCGCGCGGAAAATCCGTCGGCAGTTCCAGAAGCGGGGGGGCATGTTCCAGCAGGCGGCGCCAATAGTCGATCTGCTCGCCCAGCGGCTGCTTTCGCTGCCAAGCGGCAAAATCACCATAGGTCAGGGTAAGCGGTGGAAGGTCTGCCACTTTGCCCTGTCTGCCTGCATCATAGAACCGCGTCAGATCCCGCAGCATCAACTGAAGCGATTGCGCATCCGAGACAATGTGGTGGATCGCTACGAAAACAACGTGCTCGTCAGTGGAGAGACGGAAAATCCGGGCGCGGAAGAGCGGACCCGTCGCCATGTTGAACGGTTGCCTGCATGCCGCAGCCAGCGCCTCCGGCAGGGTGGCCTCATCCACGTCCACGATTGCGATGTCAGGATCGCTGGTCCCACCGATCTCGACAGCAGGGTTTCCATCGAGATTGACGATCCGCGTGCGCAATGCCGGATGGCGTGCGGCAAGGGCTGTGAAAGCGTGTTGCAGCACGTCCAGATCAAGCGCGCCATGAAAGCGGATTGCGGCAGGAACCGTGTAGGCGGCACTGTCTGGCTCCAGCTCGGCCAATGTCCAAAGCCGCTGCTGGGCGAAGGACAGAGGTATCGGCGCACTATTCGGGAGGGCATCGATGGCGCTTAAAGGTGCCGCCATCGGTGTCTCGTCATGCTCAAGCGCTGCGGCGAAATCCCTGAGGCGGGGGAATTCAAACAGTTTTCGCAACACGGCATTTGTCGGAAGCGATGACGACAGCCGGGCAATCATGCGCATGGCCAGCAGCGAGTGACCGCCAAGCCGGAAGAAATTGTCATCCCGGCTGATCGAATCGATGGCCAGCACATCGGCCCATGCATCTGCTGCCCGCTGTTCCGTTTCGGTCTCTGGCGGGCTGGACCCGGTGGCGACTGTTGCGGCCAGCGATGGCAGTGCTGCGCGATCAATCTTGCCGTTCGGCTGCTGTGGCAGGCGCGGCAAGAAGCACCAGAGCGTCGGCACCATATGGACGGGGAGGACGTCGGACAGCGCCCGGCGCAGCTCGGTTTCGTCAAGCCTCACGCCGTCTTGGGGTTCGATAAAGGCGGCAAGCTGCCGATCAGTGCCTTGCGTGACAGCCACAACCGCCTTTTCGACGCCAGTAATCTGTTCGAGATTGTGCTCGATCTCGCCTGTTTCAATGCGCAAGCCGCGCACTTTGACCTGATGGTCAAGCCGCCCGCAGAATTCCAGATTGCCATCTGCCCGGCGGCGGATGCGATCCCCGGTCCGGTAAAGACGGGAGCCGGGTTCACTCGAAAACGGGTTGGCAATGAACCGCTCAGCGGTTTGCTCAGGTCGGCCAAAATAGCCGCGCGCAAGGCCCGTACCGCCGAGATAAAGCTCGCCGGAAAGACCGGGTGGGCGAAGGCGGCCAGTGCGGTCGAGAATATAGGCTTGCGTGTTTGGCAATGGCTTGCCAATGGGCACGACGCCGCCCTGATAATGATCGCCCTGCAACGGGACTTCCGTTGAAAAGCAGGTATCCTCCGAAGGACCGTAGAGATTGAGGATACGCAGGTTCGGATAATCGCGTTTCAGGATGGCGACAAGTGCTGCTGGCAATGGCTCGCCGCAGAAGGTTGCAGTCTGCACGCTGTTTGGCAATCTGTGTTCTTGCAACAGTTCTTGCAGAAGGCTTGGGACTGTATTGATGAAAGTCACGTCTACCTTGGCGGCAAGCTGCGGCAGTGCCAGAAAATGATCTGCGACAACGAGCGTGCCGCCGAGGACGAGGGGCGCATAAAGCTCGAAGATCGACAGGTCAAAGCTGATCGAGGTCGGCACCAGCATGCGCGCCACCTCTTCGCGGGTGAACCGCTCCCGCGCCCAATACATGAAGGCGACAACAGAACGATGCTCGATCGCGACACCCTTGGGTCTGCCCGTCGAGCCGGATGTGTAGATGATATAGGCGAGATGGTTCGGCGAAACTGTGGGTGGCACCTCCAGCCGGATGTCCGGCAATGTCGTGACGTCAAGCAGCGTTTGCGTTTGCGTGAGGAAGGCCGGGCGGTGGTCGGCGAGCAGGATGGTAATCCCGCTGTCCTCGGCAATGAAGGCGAGGCGGTTTGGCGGATAATCGGCATCGAGCGGCACATAGGCCGCACCTGCACGCATGATGCCAAGGATACCTGCGATCATCCGGGGTGAGCGGCGCATGCAAATGCCCACCCGGTCGCCGGGTTTCACACCAGCCGCAACCAGACTTGCGGCTATGCGCGAAGACTGCGCTTCGAGGTCGCGGTAGGACCACGTCAGATCGCCATCGGTCACCGCGTCCGCATCCGGCGTTTCCTCGACCTGTTTCAAGAAGAGATCGTGCAGGCATTCCTCCACCGGATAATCTCGCACTGGACCGGAACCCGCCGCGATGATGGCCGCTTCTTCCTCCGGTGCCAGCAGCGAAAGTGTCGAGAGCCGCCGCGAGGGGTCGCGCACCACAAGCTCCAGCAGGCGCTCAAAACGGGCAAGCATAGAGGCGATGGTGCTCTCGTCGAAAATCTGGCTCGAATATTCGATCTTGCCCTTGATGTCCGGCTGGTCGTCTTCGAGGTTGAAGCGCAAGTCATATTTTGTTGCCACTTCGCGCAGCGGATAGGTTTCAATCGTCAGTCCATGCAGGCCCGGCGGCGGAGCAATGCTGTGCTGGATGTCGAATTTCACGTTGAAGAGCGGGTTCAGGTCCGAGAGCGAGCGCTCTGGATTGATCGCTTCGACAAGGCGCTCGAACGGAATATCCTGATGGGCAAGGCCACGGCGGACAGCATCGGCAACCCTCTGGAGCAGGTCCGTGAAGGCCGGATCGCCGGACAGGTCGTTGCGGAAGACGAGCGTATTGACGAGCGGCCCCATCATGGTCTGCGTCTCGGGCCGGTCGCGGTTGGCAACCTCGCTGCCAAGGATGATGTCGTCGCTGTCGGTATAGAGATGCAAGAGCACGTTGAAGGCGGCAAGCAGCAATGTGAACAGGCTGACATTCTGCTCGGCGGCGAGTGAGCGCAGCTTGAGCGACAATGCCCGGTCGATCAAAACGGGAAGGTGTGCGCCGCTGAAGCTCGCTGTCAGGCTGTGTGGCCGATCCAATGGCAATTCCAGCACGGGCAGTTCGCCCGCAAGGCTTTCTGTCCAGTAGGCGAGCTGGTTGGCAAGGGCGGGGCCGTCCAGCAAGTCGCGCTGCCACAGCGTCCAATCGGCAAACTGCACCGGAAGGGGCGCAAGCGCTGCTGCTGTTCCCGTCGCTTCGGCATGGTAGAGCGTCGAGAGATCGCGGGCAAAGACACCCATCGACCAGCGGTCGCTGATGATATGATGCATGCCGAGCGCCAGCACATGCTCATGCTCTTGCTCTTGACTGTGCACCGCAACCAGCGTCGCGCGGATCGGCGGGCGGGTGAGATCATAGGGCGTCTCGACAAATGCTTTGAGCTGAAGACGGGCTTCCTTTTCCGGCTCTGGATGCTGTCGGCAATCGTGATAGCCAATATCAGCCGCGCCGGATGCCTCGACGATTTGCTGCGGCTGGCCATCCTCGCCCATCGTAAACCGCGTTCGCAGGGGTTCGTGCCGAGCAATGAGGGCGGCATAGGCGCGAGACAGGGCTGCGCGGTCAAGCGGGCCTTTCAGCCGCAGCGCGAGGTTCATATTATAGGCAACGGTGCCGGGGTCCAGCTGCTGCATGAACCAGAGGCGTTTTTGCGCCGATGACAGCGGAACCGCAGCCTCACGATCCGCCCGCGGCTGGATGCCGGAGGGGGCGGGAACAGTGATGCCCTGTGCTTTCAGCTTCTGCTCCAGCAGCGCCCGCCGCTCCGGCGAAAGCCCGGCGATCTTCGCGAAAAGTTCGTTCATCGTGCATTTCCTCCGGCGAGAAGCCTGCTCACATCGGCGTCGGACAGGGTGTCAACCTCATCGAGAAGATCGGCGAGGGCAGAAAGGTCGGTCTTCTCCGACATGCGCTCCAAAATCGATTTGGCGATGGCGGCAGCGGTCGGATTGTCAAAAAGCAGCTCGCGCATGGCGATATCGACGGGGAAGGCCTCGCGGAGTTTGGCAACGGCGCGAATGGCGAGCAGGGAATGGCCGCCGAGTTCATAAAAGCCGTCATCGGCCCCGATGGGTGACAGACCAAGGATCTCTTCGAAAATGCCGATGATCCTTGCTTCGGTGTCATTGCCCGGCTTGCGGTAGGCGACACTGAGTGTGGGGCGTCCACGCCCGCCATCGGCTGGTTCTTGCGCGTCGATGTCGGACGCGACCGGGGGAATAGCTCCACCCGAAAGCATGGTCTGTCCGGTTGCGCCGTTTTCAATCAGGCATCGCGTCAGATCCCATGCGGCCTTCGTTGATATCGCGAAGGCGTTCGCACGGCCCGTTGCCTGCAAGGTCGTGCCGGGATTTGCCTCGATCAGTGGATAGCCGATGGCAAACCATGGCGTGGTGCCGTTCTTATTCTCTTCGGCGACAATCCGGTCGATGGCGTGGTGCGTGGCAGCGTAAGCACCAAGGCCGAGCCCGCCAATGAGGGTTGAGAGCGAGGACTGCACGCAGCAAAAGCCAATTTTCCGTTTCGCCACAGCTTCACTGAGCGCACGAACCGGGCGCAGTTTGCTTGCGATATTATAGGCCCAATGGGCCTTCGCCAGCTCACCAATCAGCGCGGCGGACTGATGGTTTGACTGCGGCAGGCTCAGAAAGATGCCGTCGATCCGGCCCAGTTCGGCCAAAACATCGTCCAGAGCGCCTTTCAAGGCGGCGGCATCGCCGCAATCGAGCTGTCGTTTTAGACGTGCTGGATACTCAAAAGCCGGTGCCGTAGAGTCTTGAAGCAAAGCGACGGTTGCGCCGAGCCCAGACAGGGCATCAACCCAGGTCTTGCCAACGCCATCAACGATATCGCCGACGACCACATAGACGCCGTTCCGCTTGAAATCGGGGCCGCCTTGCGGGGCCTCAAACCGTTCCGTTTCCGGCAGCCAGCGATGTGCGCCGCGTAAGGCGAGCACATCGTCTTTCCCCGACAGGGCTTCGCGAATGCGTCTTGCACTCTCAATTGGCCGGGCAGCATCGATGTCGATATGACGGCAATGGAGCGACGGATATTCTTGGGCGATCACCTGAAGAGTGCCAGCCGCCAGAGCCTGCGCGATATCAAGGTCTTCCAGACCCGTCACATCGGCTGCCGACCGGGTCAGAAGCGTCAGAGTGACGGCGCGATCAAACTTCGCCAGTTCCCGCACCAGCGCCAGAAGGGCTTGTGCCGCCGCTTCAGGCGCTTCGTTTGAGCAAGGTGTGAGAGGCCAGCCGAAGACGATATGGTCCGGGCTTGCTCCCCGCTCATCAAGGCTATCAAAAAGGCTGGCGTAGTCTTCGCTCATCGTGGGGCGGAGGCTGAAGCAGCGGAAGTCTGGTTCACTGAAACCGGTGCCGATCAATGCGCGATAGGGTTCAGCACCGCTCCGCTCAAGCTCAGTGGCAAGGGTGGACCCGAGTTGACCATCGTCGAAAACAAGGACGCGGCCTTTCAACCGATTAGGGCTGTGGTTCAATTGTGCACGCCGCCAATTGGTGCGGTAGAGGCCGGGGCCTTCAACATTCGCGGCCGTCCTCTTGGGCGTGGCAGGCTCGCTATCCGCATCGACCCAGTAACGCTCGCTTTGGAACGGATAGGTGGGAAGCCGCACGCGCCGCCGACCAGCCACTTCGGCTGAATCCAGAACGCCGTTCAATTGCCAGAACTGACCGACAGCAGACAAAACCTGCCCTGATTCATCCTTGCCTTCTGCAAGCGTTGCCACAATCCGGTTTCCATCAACGCCCGCCACAGCGGTCAACGTGCCGAGTGCGCGACCAGGGCCGATTTCTATGAAAACAGGTGCTGCAAGGGATTGCAGCGTGCGCGTACCGTCCTCGAAGCGGACGGGCTGCAACAGGTGACGCGCCCAATAGTCCGGGTCGGTCGCATCCTGTGCCGTCATCCATGTTCCCGTGACATTCGAAATCAGAGGCATTTGCGGCGCTGACAGGCGAACACCTGCAACGACATCGCGGAACTGTGCCGCCGCTTCCGTCATCATCGGCGAATGGAAGGCGTGGGAGGTTTTCAGCAGGCGTGCGGCAATGCCCTTTTCTTTCAGGCGCACTTCTAGGCTTGCGATTGCCTCCACCGGGCCGGAGACAACGCTGACACCGGGTGCATTGGCCGCAGCCAGCGTAATGACCCCGTCAAGCCATGGCGAGATCGGTTCATCCGCATGCATCACCGCGAGCATGGCACCGGGTGCTTCAGCCTGCATCAACCGCCCGCGCGCAACAACGAGCTGGAGCGCTGTTTCGAGATCGAAGATACCAGCAAGGCAGGCGGCGACATATTCGCCAATGCTGTGGCCATGCAAGGCCGCCGGTTTGACGCCGTGGCTCATCAAGGCTTGCGCTAGCGCATATTCAACGGCAAACAGCGCTGGTTGGGCAAATGCTGTGCGGTCAAGGTCATCCGCGTTGGAAAACAGGCAGGCTTTGAAGTTGATCCCCATCAGCCGATCAAGTTCTGATGCGCAGGCGTCAAAGGGGGTACGAAAGGCTGGCAGGTCGGCGTAAAGCGCCTTGCCCATCGCCGTATACGGACTGCCCTGACCGGGAAACAGGAAAACAGCTTGCGCTGTTTCGCCTGCGGCGGTGCCGATTTGAGAGAGGTTACGCAGGTTGCTGACAGCCTCTTTGGCATCGCGTGCAATGACGAAGCGGCGCTTGGCAAAATCGCGGCGGCCATGGCGCAACGTGTGGGCAATATCCGCCAAGGCCGGGGCGGCTTTACAATCCAAGCCTGCGGTAAGGTGCGCTGCGAGGGCCTCGCTGCTGGCTGCAAGCTGCTCGTCGGTTCGTGCCGACAGAAGCAACAGTTCCGGGCCGCTGCCCGCCTTTGATGCCGGGCTGGGTGGGGCCTCTTCCAGCACAACATGGGCATTGGTCCCGCCAATGCCGAAGGAACTTACGCCTGCGCGGCGCGTGCCGATCTGGTTGTCCCAGTCGCGCAGGTGCTGGTTGACGAAGAAAGGGCTGGCTGCGAAATCAATCTGCGGATTCGCCTTCTCATAGTGAAGGCTTGCCGGAATCCGCCGATTTTTCAGGGCCAGCACCGCCTTGATGAAACCTGCAATACCGGCGGCGGTGTCGAGATGGCCAATATTGGTTTTGACGGAGCCGAGCGCGCAGAAGCCCTGACGCTGCGTATCGCGACGAAACGCCTTGGTCAGTGCTGCAACCTCTATCGGGTCGCCGAGTCTGGTGCCCGTTCCATGGGCCTCGATATAGCCAATGGTGTCCGCGCGCACGCCTGCCATGGCCTGCGCATCGGCGATCACCGCCGCCTGACTATCGACCTGCGGCGCGGTGAAGCTCGCCTTCAGCGCACCGTCATTGTTGATCGCAGAGCCAAGGATGACGGCGTCTATCGTATCGCCATCGGCAAGCGCATCTTCCAGCCGTTTCAGAACCACGATGCCGACCCCGCTGCCGGGGACCGTGCCACTTGAGGCCGCGTCAAAAGCGCGGCAATGGCCATCGGGAGACAGGATTCCGCCTTCGCGAGCGCGGTAGCCGGAGGATTGCGACAGTGCAATGCCTCCCGCCAGCGCCATGTCGCAATCGCCGGACAGCAGGCTTTGCGCGGCCATGTGGACGGCAACGAGCGAGGAGGAGCAGGCGGTTTGCACAGTGATGGCCGGGCCTCGCAAGTTCAGCTTGAAGGCTGTACGGGTGGCCAGAAAGTCCTTGTCATTGCCGACGAACAGCTCATAGGGGCTGACGGTCTCGCGGATGCGGCTGTTGTCATGCAGGTTGAAGACATAGGTATTGATGCCCGCTGCGGCGAAGACGCCAATCGGTCCTTGGTATCGATCACCCACATAACCGGCGGCTTCCAACGCCTGCCAAGCGCATTCGAGGAAGATACGCTGCTGCGGATCGAGAATTTCAGCCTCGGCAGGGCTGTAGCCGAAAAAACCCGCATCGAAGCGATCCGCACCCAAAAGCGGTGTGCTGGCGGCGACAAAATCCGCGAGCGCTGCCATTTCCGCAGAGACGCCGCGTTGCTTGAGCGCTTCCGGCGAGAGGCGCTCTATCGATTCCGCACCATCGACAAGGTTTTGCCAGAAGCGTTCAACATCCGGTGCTCCGGGAAACCGGCCAGCCATGCCGATCACGGCAATTTGATGCCTGTTGTCATCGGAAAGAGGGGCGGCGGACAGGTCATTCATAACAAGGTTCCTTGATCTGTTCTCTTGGAGTGCTCAAGAATTGGTGGCGCTCGTGAAGACGGCGCGCTCAGGAATGAAACGGGCAACCTTTGCCCTTGGGATCGATCAGGCCAAGCCGTCCGCGCTCAAAGCGGCGCAGCGTATCGACAGCATTGCGATCCTCGAAGCGCAGGCTTCCGCTATCCACGAAGCGTGAGCAGACGCCCGTATGGCTTTCAGCGAGATATTTATAGGCCGCAATAAACTTGGAATGGGCGCTGACGAGCTCATTCGGCAGCGTTTCAAAAATCGGGCGCAGATCCCGCCAGATGCTGATCAGGACGGCATGATCCCACGACATCAAGCCGCTGAAATCGTCCGATTCCACATGCGGCTGGGTCATGGAGGCGCGCACTGTCGCCTCATAGACGTCTTTCGGAAAACTCGCGGCGAGTTCCATGGACGCGGCCGAGGAAACAAGCAGTGTCGAGGCGGTATTAAGCTCCTGCTCGGCAGACGTGAGCTGACCGCGCTCCACCAGCAGCTGGAACCTGCGCAGCGAAACAATGAGCCCCTGAACGTTCAAAAAGAATGCCCAGTGAAACTCCCGCCAGATCGCATAGGGAGAGGGAGGGCTGACGGCGATCATCGAAGCGGCTCCAGACCGAAGGTCCGGGCAAGCAGATGCGCGTGGCTTTCAAATCCTTCCATCTGGTGGCGGACGTGGACGACAGGAAGGTCCGGGCTGCGGGCAAAGAGCTGCGTGACGGCGCGCACCGTCTGAATGAGGCTCCGCACCATGGCGACGGCGGGTTCTTCCGCAGACTGACGGTTGACGCGGAAATAGCGATCATAGTCCGTTGCCTGAAAGGGCGTGAGCGGCAGCCCCGCCGTTTCGATTTCCGGCCTTTCGCCTGCCGCCTTGCCCAACTCAGTCAGCAGCGTGTCCAACTGTGCGGTGATCTGCGGATGGTCAAGCTTAATCGCCTCAAGCAGACCGGAAAGCACGCCATGCATGCGGCGTTTCTCGATCTCGTTGAGCGGTGTTTCAGCGGGCAGCCAGTCAGGAAGTGGCAGGTCGAGCCAGCCATCATCGGCAGGTGCCACCATCGGGCCGGATGCCTTGACCTCTTTCAGGGTGATCTGGCCGCGAACCGGACTTTCGACAGCAAGGCTCTCCTCGCGCGCGGCATCCGGGTCGAGGGCGCGTTGATACTGGCTCAAGACGGCACCTCCTTATTGGTTGACGGACATGTCGCCGTCCATCTGGCGACGAAGCGAAAGCGGGCGCATGTCTGTCCAGACCGCAGCGATATGGTCGAGGCAGGCCTGTTTTGCCCCCTCAAAGCCACCATCGCGCCAGCCAAGGGGGATAGCCTTGTAGGTCGGCCAGATCGAGTATCGCTCCTCGTCGCTGATGACGACGCGGTGTGGAAAATCAATGGTTTGGTCCTGGCTGCTCATGGCGTTGTTCCGTCGGATAGGGGGATGAGGCCGAAACCTGCAAGCGATTGCAGGCCGTTCAGGAAGGCATCGTGGATGGCTGTGATGTCGCCATCCGAATGGGCGGTGGAAAGGAAGCCACCCTTGTCGCCGCTGCGCAGGTGAATGCCAGCGGTGAGCAGTTCGAGCGACAGCAATCCCAGTGCAAGCGGCGGAATGCGGCTGCGGTTGACTGCAATCGAGAAGAAGGAGCCAAATTGCGTGAAGACAACGGGAAGCCGCGCTGCCGCAAGCGATGCATTGAGGCGCTCGACAAGGCTGTGCGTGCGTGCGTTGAGACCATCCTGCAAAGACCGGCCCTGCTGGACCATATACGTCGCCGCCGCCCGCGCTGCCGCAAGCGCCAGAGGATGACGGCAATAGGTTCCGGCAAAAAAGGTCGGTTGGGCTGGGGGAACAGATTCATCCCCGAAAGACCATGGGCCGCCGTCGATATGGTTCATCAACCGGTTGCTGCCCGCAATCAACGCCAGCGGCAGTCCACCGCCAGCAATCTTGCCATAGGTCGCCAGATCCGCCTCGACCTCGAAATGTTGCTGCGCACCGCCGGGTGCCACGCGAAAGCCGCTGATCATCTCGTCGAAGATGAGGACAGCACCCGTCCGCTGCGTCACATCGCGCAGCGCGTGCAAAAAGGCGCGTGGCTGGACGTCGATATTGCGGCTTTGCACCGGCTCAACCAGCACGGCGGCAAAGGTTTCGCCATCCCGCTCCAAGATGTCCAGTGCGCGCGGATCGTTATAGGGAAGCAAAACGACATCCTCGGCCGTCGCGGGCGAAATGCCGGGAAAGGCGGGAACTGTGCGCTCATCATCGGGCGCGGCAATGCGGTTGAGAACCTGATCGGAATGGCCGTGATAGGAGCCGATGAACATCGCAATTTTGCGCCGCCCGGTGGCCGCCCGCGCCAGCCGCAGCGCGGTCATCACGGCTTCGGTCCCGGTATTGGTAAAGGTTACTCTTTCCTTGCCCGTCAGTGTGCAAAAGAGCGCTGCGGTCTCGCCTGCCAGATCAGATTGCGGCCCAAGCGCAAAGCCCTTGGCAAGCTGTGCCTCAATCGCGTTGCGGATGAAGGGCGGATTGTGGCCAAAGAGGTTGATGCCCATCCCCATCAGCACATCGACATAGCGATTGCCGTCGATATCGTGCAGTGCCGTACCTTCCGCCCGGTCTACCACAATCGGGTAGAGCGCCTCTTTGGCCATCAGCGAGAAGGGGACGCCGATTGCCGATTTATCAGAGAGCACGCGCCGGTTTTGCGCGCTCAAAGCCTTGGACTTTTCCGTTTTCCTGTTGAAGGCGGCTATGATGGCGGCTGCCGCCTGGGCAGGCGTCGGATGGCTCGTCAACGCATTCATAGGGCTGTCTCCTTTGCAGTCTCAGCCTGCTTTTCGGCAGAGGGCGCTTTCCGGCAGAAGAAATAGGCAGCATGGCTGTCATCGACCGGCCCGCCTTGGGTGCTGCGCAGTTCGACGGAAAAGCCGCTCTCGTGAAGCGCGCGTGACATGGCGTCGAGATCGTGACCCCAGATTCGGTTGACGACCGAATGATGCTCCCACTGTGGCCGCAAGCGGCGGAAATGGGAGAGGAGTGCGAGGCGGATACGCCGGAACCGCGCCAGCCGGGCGAACAGCCGATCCAGCACGGAAACGGGATGCGCATCGGGACGGCGGTAAATCTCCACGGTGAAGGCACCCCGGTTTGCTGCCGAGTCATATTGCGGGGTAATCAACCACGCGAAGTCGGTGTTGATCTCGCCCTCCGTTGGATGGCCGCGCCAGTAGCGCGACATCTGGGCCGGATGGTTGACGTCGAAGACGAAGATGCCGCCCGGCGTCAATGCGCGGTTGACGCTCGAAAACACAAAGACCAGATCATCGACGCTTTGCATGTGATTGAGCGAGGCGCTGGTGCAGAGCACGGCGTCAAAGGGGGTGTCAAAGGTGAAATTGCAGGCGTCGCCCTCCGTGAAGGCCACCGACGGGGCGTTTTCGCGGGCATGGCGGAGCATGTCGGCGGAGCCGTCGAGGCCAGTCACGTTAAAGCCGCGCTCAGCGAGAGCCGCCGCGAGCTGGCCGGTGCCGCAGCACAGATCCAGAATAGCACCGCCAGCTGGCACATGGGGCAGCACCACACGCTCAATCGGGCCGATCTTGTAGGCGCCGTAGCGGGGGCCAAGTGTGCGGTTATAGAGCCACGCCCAGTGATCGTATTTGCTTGCTTGTTCAAGCATATCTCTGCTCATTTTCTTTGGAAGGGTTGAGCGCGCCATTGACAATGAAAGCGCGCAGATAGGAGCGAAAAAGGCGAAGATCGAGCGCGGGCTCGACAATCGATGCGAGCGCCAGCGCGCGATGCGTTTCACTGCGCTCAACGGTGCGGATTGCGCCCTGCGATGAACTGGCAGGTCGTTGTTCGAAAAGGCCCATCAGCGGGTAAAGCGGATGATCGGTCTCTTCCCGCGCAATACGATCAAGCTCGGCACGCCATTCCAGCCGGGGAATGCGTTGCAGATGAAGCCCTTCGGCGGCAGCGGCCTCAAACAGCAGCGCAGACGAGACCGGAGAGGAATGAACCAGATGGAAGGTCTGACTGAGCGATGACGGCCTGTCCGCAAGGGCGATGATCGCGTGCGCAACGGTGTCCACCGGCAGCATTTCAAGCGGGGTGTCACCCTCCGGCGCAAGGCCTGAGCGCAGATAGCCCTGCATGAGCCGGCAGAGGATGTCGGCTTTGTTGAAGGTGCCGGTGCGGCTATCGCCGGAAATCGCGCCGGGGCGGTAGATCGTCACTGGGAGACCGCGCTGCTTGGCGGCCTCCACAAGATGCTCCGCAACCCATTTGGTCTGATTATATCCGCCGACAGGCAAGGGAAAGTCCCGGATCGCAGCGCTTTCGGCAATGGTCTCTCCGGCTCCGCGCCGTGTCAGAGCGCTGAGCGAGGAGATAAGATGCAGGGGCCGTCCCCGGCCTGCCGCCGCCAGCCGGATCGCCTCGACCGTGCCGCCGACATTGGCGGCACGAAGCCGTTCATAGGGATGCAGATGGTGAACCTCCGCGCCATTGTGGATGATGGCGTCTACGCTTTCGACAAGTGCGGTGTATGTTGCATCGGAAAGCCCGAACCTCTGTTGCGAGAGATCGCCCGGCAGCGGTCTGATGCGTTCGGCAAGGTCATCCCGCCACAGACCGTAGGATTGAAGCGATTGGCGCAGGCGATCCGCCCCGGACATGCCCCGGACGAGGCAGGAGACCGTGCGAGACGTGTCCTTGAGCAGTTCACTGAGCAAGTAAGCGCCCAGAAAGCCTGTCGCTCCGGTAAGAAACACATGGCTCAAAGGATGAGTAGACACAATCCGCGCCGGAATGCGGATGGCCGCATCAAGCTCGGTATCGGCCCGGCACATCTCCTCTTCCGTCATGAGGCTGTTGTTTCGGTTGCTCACTCTTGCCGCCAGTGCTTCGACCGTCGGGGCCTCGAAGAGATCGATAATGGCGATGTCGAGGCCGAAGGCCGATTTGGCAAGCGCCGATAGCCGCGTGGCCAGTAGCGAGTGACCGCCGATTGCGAAGAAATCATCGGTGGCCGAGACATGGGCGCACCCGAGGATCTGCGCAAAAATCGCAGCAATTGCCTTTTCTGTCTCTCCTTCCGGCGGACGGCCAGCCTGTTGCGCCAGATCCGGAAGCGGAAGTGCTCTTGTGTCGATCTTTCCATTGACGGTGAGTGGCAAGCGATCAAGCCAGACGAAGGCATCCGGCACAAGGTAGCGGGGCAGATGTGCGGCGAGGAATGTCTTCATGTCCAGCGCGGTGACGGTGGTTGCATCCTTGGCGACGCCGTAGGCAATGATGCGCTTTTCACCATCAATCTCGTGGATCGCCACTGCCGCAGCCGCTAGGGCGGGATGCGCCAGCACCATGGCTTCGATTTCACCCGGCTCGATGCGATAGCCGCGGATCTTCACCTGATCATCGAGGCGGCCAAGCACCCGGATGCGGCCATCCGCCAGCTGGCAGGCACGGTCGCCTGTTCGATAGAGCACGCCGCCTGTTGGCGAAAATGGATCGGGTACGAAGCGCTCGGCTGTCAGGGCCGGGCGACCGTGATAGCCTCGGGCGATGCCAAGCCCGCCGATATGGAGCTCACCCGGTTGACCGACTGGAACCGGCTCCAGATTGCCGTCGAGCACATAGAGTTGCTTGTTGGCAGCAGGCAGCAAGGTCGCATCATTAGGATGACCGTTGCCGCAAGGCACCATGCTTGCATTGACCGTGGTTTCCGTCGGGCCATAGGCGTTGATGAACAGCCGCCCCGTTCCCCAACGTTCGATCAATTCGGGCGTTGGCGCTTCGCCGCCGGTCAGCACCATGCGCAGTGCTGGATAGTCGTCAACTGGCAGCGCAATGAGCGCGGAGGGCGTCATTGTCACATGCGTCACGGCTTGCGTTTTCATGTGTTCGGCCAGTGCTGGTCCGGGCAGAAGCTCGCTGGCGGGCAGCAGCAGCAGCGACGCGCCCGCGCCGAGTGCCATGACGAGTTCTGGAATCGAGGCATCAAACGAGAAGGAGAAAAATTGGAGCACACAATCGCCCGGCTTCACCCCACTGACTCGGATCTTGTCTTGCGTCAGGTTGACAAGGCCTCTGTGCTCGACGAGCACGCCTTTTGGCCGCCCGGTCGATCCTGAGGTGTAGATGATATAGGCAAGGTGATCGGGCCGGTTGACGAGATCAGGATTGCCCGTCGCCGCATCCCGTGGCCAATCGGTGTCGAGGTCGATGCGGGTCACCGTCTCCGGCAATGTCCGGCGGCTCTCGGTGAGAACCAAACGGGCTTGCGAATCTGAGAGCATCATGGCGAGGCGTTCCGACGGATAGGCCGGATCAAGCGGCAGATAGGCAGCACCAGACTTGAGCACGCCGAGCCAAGCGGCAATCATATCGAAACCGCGCTCAAGCGCGATGGCAACAATGGTTTCTGGACCCGCACCGAGTTCACGCAAGTGGTGTGCGATCTGGTTGGCTCGTCGGTTCAGGTCGTCATAGGTCAGAGTGTGTCGCTTGCCGTCGATGACAAGAACAAGCGCAATCGCGTCTGGTGTGCGGGCCGCATGAGCCTCGAAGACCGCGTGGAAGAAGGCCTTCTCATCAAAGGGTGTTGCCGTTGCATTCCAGCCGACGATCTGGCGCTGACGCTCCTCGGCTTCCAGCAAGGGGAGAACAGCGAGTGCCGTGTCTGGCTCAATGGCAATCGCCTCTATCAGCACACCGAAATGGGCGGCAAGAGACGCGATTGTCTCAGGGCGGAAAAGCGCTGTGTCATATTCGAAAGTGCCGTGGATCGTGTTTCCGGCATCGATCAGGTTGAGGCTGAGATCGAGTTTCGCAACACCGTCGCGCCGTGGCAGGCGGGTCAACGTGAGGCCCGAAAGTCCGACCCTCTGCGTTGGCTGAGCATCGAGCTGAAATTTCAGCTGGAAAAGTGGATGGACGCTTGGATCGCGCTCTGGCTTCAGCGCTTCCACCAATTGCTCAAAAGGCAGGTCTTGATGGTCAAGCACCGACCAGAGGGTCGCTTGGCTTTGGCGCAACGTCTCGCGGAAGCTCGCTGCGGGATGAAGCCTTGTGCGCACCGGCAGCGGATTGACGAAGAGGCCAATCAACCCTTCCGTTTCCCGGTGACGGCGGTTGGCGACGGGCGTGCCAATCACCAGATCCCTTTGCCCGGTGTAGCGATAGACGAGCGTGTTGAAGGCCGTAAACAGGGTGGCGAACAGGGTGGCACCCTCTGCTTTCGCAAGCGCTTTCAACCGGGCCGCGGTGCCAGAATCGAAGGCGATGGAATGCAAGGCTCCGGCATTGGCCTGAACAGGTGGCCGGGTGAAATCCCCCGGCAATTGCGTGGCGGGAAGCGGTGCTTCGAGATGATCGGTCCAGAACGCTAAAGACCGATCAAGCGCCGGGCCTGCCAGATGGTCGCGCTGCCATGCAGCGAAGTCGCCGTACTGGATCGGAAGCGCTGGCAGATCAAGATCAACGCCCGACACCTTGGCCTGATAGATCACTGAGAGATCACCAAGCAGCACATCCATCGACCAACCGTCCCCGGCAATGTGGTGCAGCGTCAGCAGCAAAAGGGTTCGCTCGGAGCCAAGGCGGATTGCCGTGAGCCGGAGCGGTGGCTCGCAGGCAAGATCGAAGGGCCGTCGTGCTTCCTCTTGCCGTATCCGGTCGATTTCCGCCTCATCCGGCACATCGTCCTGTCGGTCGATCAATTGCAGCGGAATATCGCTGTCGGCGATGATGTGTTGAGAGGGCATGCCATCCCGCATATTAATACGGGTGCGCAGGATGGCATGGCGCTCTGCGACGGCCTGAAGCGCAGCCTGCAATGCAGAAACATCGATGCTGCCGAGCGCCTCAACAGCCAGCGATATGTGGTGAAGGCCAGCATCCGGCATCATCTGTTCCACAAACCACAAGCGCTGCTGGGCAAAGGAAAGCGGCGGTGCGTCCGCATGACGGGCCGGGATCGTCTCGTTATGTGTCGCGTCTTGGCTCGCTGCGTCCAGGGAAAGACTCGCAATGATCTCCGCCTTGCGGGCGCGGATCGCGTCGGTGATATCCTGCGTGAGCACGCTCTCGGAGCCGGAAAGGCGCAGACGCCCATCGACGCATGTGATGCGGATGCCTTTTTCCGACAGCAGCGATAGCAGCGCTTCCACCGTTTCGGGAGCCGTCATCGGCATGCCTCCGGCAGGGCGCACCGCACCTGTTGCGCGCACCGCTGATGTGTGGAAACGGCCGTCTTGGTGACGCCTTTGCCCGAGGCTATTTTGAAAATCATTACAACCTCAGATTGGATTGTGAATATCGATTATAGAGGTATTGAACTGCTGTTTATATTGTTGACTAAGATATTCAAGAATTATATGCAAGTGCCAATTCGATGGCGGCCACAGATTGCCATCAGCGAAATTTCAAGCGCTGAGTTTCCTTTTGTAAAAGCGAAAAGAGCATAAGTCGGGGTTGGGCGGATCTTCCGCAGCGCTCTTCAGTAAGGGGTGGATGGCAGTGAACGATACGTCCTGGACGCAACGAACCTTGGAAGGTTCTTCGGAATTTACATCAATAATTCATATGCTTGAGAATCGTTCTCGGGATATGGCTGGTGATGTGGCCATGCGCTTCTTTCATGATGATGCGGTCGCTGCAGCGCAGGCAAAACCGGATTCCTGGACTTGGCGTATGCTTCGCGATCGGGCGCGGCTTGTCGGTCGCGAGATTGCGCAGACAGGGCTTGTCATCCCCGGCGCACGTATTCTTGTGGTCTATCCGCCGGGCCTTAGCTTCATCGCCGCCTTCCTTGGATGTCTCTACGCAGGCACTGTTCCCGTGCCCGTTCCGGCCCCGCGGCGTGCTGACGGAATCAATCGTTGGCTGCATATCGCGCGGGATGCCGGGATCTCCGGAATTCTCTGCGCTGGCGAACTTCTGGACGCCCTTCGTCCCCTGCAACAGGCGGTCGGCCATGGCTTTGCGCTCGCCCCTGAAGCAGCCGATCCGGCAACCTCGGTCGTCTTTGAAGATGACGGCAGGCCATTCCATGCGCCGGAGGCAAAACATGTCGCTTTCTTGCAATATACATCGGGTTCGACGAGTGATCCGAAGGGGGTCATGGTCACGCATGGCAACCTCATGGCCAATCTGCGGCAGATCAGCACTGCCTTCGAATACGGCCCATCCGACATATCCGCCTGCTGGCTGCCGCACTATCACGATATGGGGCTGATCGACGGCATACTGTCGCCGGTGTTCAACGGCTTTCCAGTGGCGCTGATGGCGCCTGCCTCGTTCCTGCGTCGGCCTCTGCGTTTTCTGGAGCTGGCAAGCCATGTTCGTGCCACCGTCATTGGCGGTCCGAATTTTTCCTACGAGCACTGCGTTGATAAATATGCGCCGGAGGCTGCCGCCGGACTTGATCTTTCCAACGTCCGCATCGCCTATAACGGCGCAGAGCCGATCCGCCCGAAAACGCTAGAGCGCTTCACAGCCGCCTTTGCGCCCCACGGTTTCCATGGCAAGGCCTTTTATTGTTGCTACGGTCAGGCAGAAGCCACGCTGTTCCAGACGGGCAACAGTCCCGACGATCCACCGCTGATCCTGTCCGTCAGCCGCAAGGCGCTTGTCGAAACCGGGGCTGCGGTCGAAGCGGATGATGGCGACGAGCATGATAAGCTCGCCCTTGCCGCCTGCGGCCGCCCTGCCGAGGGGCTTGACCTTGCGCTTGTCGATCCCGAGGCGGGCCTGCGTGTGGATGATGGCATGGTCGGCGAGATCTGGATCCGGGGTCCGAACGTGACGCCCGGCTATTGGGGCCGAGCCAAGCTGAACGCAGAGACCTTTGATCAGGTGCTGGATGGATCGCGTGGTTGGCGTCGTACCGGCGATCTGGGTTTTCGCCGCGACGGGCAGCTCTACATCACCGGTCGGCTGAAAGATCTGGTGATCATCCGTGGGCAGAACCATCACCCGGAAGATATTGAGCAATCCGTTTTCTCCAGCCATCCGGCGCTCGCACAAGGCAGGGCAGGGGTCTTTGCAATCGAGGTCGATGGCGAGGAGCAATTGGGCGTGGTCTGTGAGCTGACCCGCGAGGGCCTGCGCGATATTGATAGCGATGACGTGATCCGCGCCGTGCGCGGTGCCGTCTCGTGCAATCACAATGTCAGGGCGGCCGTCATCGCGCTGTTGCGGCCGAGCAGCCTGCCACGCACGCCGAGCGGAAAAGTCCGCCGCTTCGCTTGCCGGCAGGGGATCGTGACGGGTGATCTGCGCATCGTCGCGCGCTGGGATGCAAAGCCGGAGAGCGTGCTCAACGCCCCGGCAATTGTCGAGCAACGAAGCTGGCGCGGCCAGCTTCAGCAATCGCCCAAAGCGCTTCGCAAGGAAGCGCTCCGGCATCTGCTGCGGCAGGAAGTGGCTATGCTTGCCCGGCTGGGCGAAGGGGATTTGCCTGCAAATTCCGCTGGGTTCTTCGATCTTGGTCTCGACTCTGTGGCGCTCGTCAATATCGGCGCGACGGTTGAGCGGGAACTCGGCGTGCCGGTCCGCCCGACACTGATTTTCGAACATCCCACCATCTTGGCCCTTTCGGACCATCTCTACGGCCTCATCGAAGACGATCAATCGGAGATAGCGCCTCTTCAGGACGCAAAGCCCCAGAGTGATGGGCCTGTGGCTCAGAACCCACCCGCGTTTGCATCTGGGTCTGCCTCTGTCGCCAGCTCTGCAATCACCTCGGAACTTGCTGCCCTGAAGGCATTGCTTCGTTGAGCACAGCATCCGCAATTTGAACGAGAGAAACCCTATGACTGACGTTGAAAACCCGACCCCCGACAGCATAGACCAGAATGAGGTCCTCTCGATTCTGAAGGATGCGCGTGCGCGTCTGGAGGCGGCGCAAAGGGAGAAGGACGAGCGCGTGGCAATCGTCGGCATGGCCGGGCGCTTTCCGGGTGCCGATGACCTCGACGCGTTCTGGGGCCTTCTGAAGCAAGGTCAAAGTGGCCTTCGCTCTGTCACGGATCACGAACTGCAAGAGGCTGGCGTCGATCCCAAGATGGCGGCCCGGCCGGATTATGTCCGCGTCTGGGGTGGCTTCGATGATCCAACGGCTTTCGATGCCGGATTCTTCGGCTATTCGCCGCGCGATGCGGAATTGCTCGATCCACAACATCGTGTCTTCCTCGAATGCGCAGCGAATGCTCTCGACCATGCGGGCTATAACAGCGCCACCTATGCCGGTCGTATCGGCGTCTATGCCGGTGGCGCGCTGAACTATCATTTCAGCCAGATACAGGCCAATCCGGCGCTCAGAGAGGCAACGGACCCGATCCATGCGGGTCTTGGCAATGTGCTTGGCATGATTGCTTCGCGTGTCGCCTATCACCTCGATCTCACCGGGCCAACGGTTGGCGTACAGGCGACCTGTGCCACGGCGCTCGTGGCGCTTCATCTCGCGGCACGCGGCCTTTTGGCACGCGAGGCGGATATGGCGCTGGCGGGTGCCGTCGCCATCGGCCAGCCGCGCCCGGAAGGCTATCTCTACAAGAGCGAAGGGATCGCTTCGCCGGATGGCCTATGCCGTCCGTTTGATGCCAATGCCAAGGGCACCGTCTTCACCAATGGCGTCGGCGTCCTCGTTCTCAAACGGTTGAGCGACGCGATTGCTGACGGCGATACAATTCATGCTGTTCTCAGCGGATCGGCCATCGGCAACGACGGTTCCGCCAAGGTCGGGCTGACGGCACCCAGCGTTGCCGGGCAAACGGCGGTGCTTCAGGCAGCCCTTGCCGACGCCCGCCTTGAAGCCTCTGAGGTGGACTATATCGAAGCGCATGGAACCGCAACGACCCTCGGCGATCCCATCGAAATCCGTGCTTTGTCCAGTGTGTATGGCGATGCGCTGAAACAGCAGGGCCGCCGCTGCGGTCTTGGTTCTGTGAAGGGCAATCTCGGACATATGGATGTGGCCGCCGGGATGGGAGGGCTGATCAAGACCATTCTTGCGTTGAAGCACCAGATCCTGCCCGCCAGCATCAATTTTACCAGCCCGAACCCGGCCCTTGATCTGGCGTCAAGCCCTTTCGACATCGTTGCGCAGCAGCGGCCCTGGCCAGTGACAGAGCTGCGCAAGCGTCGCGCTGCCATAAGCGCCTTTGGCATGGGCGGGATGAATGCGCATGTGATCCTTGAGGAGCCTCCGGTTCGGGACCGCGAAGTGGAAACCACCGGGCCTTATCTTTTGCCACTCTCGGCCAAGACGCCGGAAGCGCTGGCGGCGATGCGAAACGCACTGGCCGATCATCTTGGCACCGATGATGGCGCACAGCTTGCCGATATTGCCTATACCCTCCGGCAGGGCCGGCGAACGATGGAGCATCGCTTTGTCGCCCTCTCAAGGGAGCGAGACGCCGCCGCGCATATCATCCGCAGCGGTGAAGGCCCCGATTGTGTCGCGGGTGAGCCGCTGGCTGGCGATGCAAGTTTGATCCTGCTGTTTCCCGGACAGGGTGCACAATATCCGGGAATGGCGCGGGCGCTGTACGAGACGGATGCAACATTCCGCACCGCCTTCGATGCCTGCCTGCGCTTCGTGCCGCAGGAACTTGACCTTGCGGCCATAATCTTTAGCGACGGCACAACCGTGGGGCAACTTTCTCGCACAGAGATAACGCAGCCAGCACTTTTTGCAGTCGAATACGCGCTGGCGCAGATGTGGCTTGCCAAGGGCATCAAGCCACGGGCCATGGTCGGTCACAGTCTCGGGGAATATGTTGCGGCCTGCCTTGCCGGGGTCTTCTCGCTGCAAGACGCGGTGAAGCTGGTTGTTGCCCGCGGGCGGCTGATGCAGGCCTGCCCTCCCGGTGCCATGCTCTCCGTCATGCTCTCAGAACAGGAGGCGCGCGCATCGCTGTCTCCCGACGTGGAACTTGCTGCCGTCAACGGTCCGCGCAGCACAGTTCTGGCGGGCGCGGCAGAGGCGATTGCTGAACTCGCGGCCCGGTTTGATCGCAGCGGTATCGGCAGGCATGAGCTTAAAACCTCCCACGCCTTTCACAGCTTCATGATGGAGCCCGCGCTTGAAGCGTTTGCGCAGGTGCTCGCCACGGTGACACTCAACCCGCCGCAGATTGACATTGTATCGAACCTGACAGGCAATTGGCTGACGGCACAGGAGGCGACCGACCCAGCCTATTGGGTGGCCCATCTGCGCCAAACCGTTCTGTTTGGCCCCTGCCTTGCGCGGGCGCTTGAATTGCCGGCCCCGTTTCTTCTCGAAGTTGGACCCGGTTCGACACTGACCCGGCTTGCACGCCAACAAGGAAAAGCGCTGCTTCGCGTTGCCACCTCGCTGCCTGATGCGAAGGCACCGCAGGACGCCTGCGACCACGCGCTGCTGGCATTGGCGGAGCTTTGGATCGCTGGCATCGATGTCGAACTTGTTGCCGAAAAAGATGCAGGCCCGCGCCACCGTGTGCCACTTCCAGCCTACCCTTTCCAGCGCAATTCCTACGCGATTGCGCGGATTGCACCAACCGAATCCATGCCCGACGAAGCGGCCCGGCAACCATCAATCGAGGACTGGTTTAACCAGCCAGTCTGGCACCGTGCGCCCTTTGAGCATCTTACAACGAGCGGTCACGAGCATTGGCTGATTCTTGGTGGCGATGAGACTGTTGCCGCGATCGGTCCGGTTTCGGAGCAGATCAAGGTCACACGGGTACGGTCTGGCATAGCCTATGAGAATGCCGGGGGCACGTATCACATCGACCCCGCTGACCCGCAGCACTACAGCGCAGTTCTTGCCGATCTTGCCGCCAACGGTGCGACACCAACCCAGATCGTCAATGGCTTCTCCCTTGATGCCAATGCGGCCCCGGACACAGCTTTCACCAGCACATTTGCGCTTGCGAAAGCCCTGATCGCCAGTGAGAGCCGCCCGCCGCTTCTGACTGTTCTGGCATGCGGCCTGCATGTTGTGAATGGCGCGGAGGTTGTTGACGCGCAGGCGGCCAAGGTGCTTGGCATGCTCCGCGTCCTGCCGCAGGAAATTCCGGGCATTTTCTGCCGAAGCATCGATTTTCCATCGGCAGAAGGTGCCATTGTTCCCGGCCTCGCTGAGGCGCTATCACGACCTTGGCGTGCCGACAGGACCGTGATGGCGCTGCGCAATGGCTATTGCTGGGTCGAGAGCCATGTGCCGACGTGCCTGCCGGAGCCAGCCGATGTTCCGGCTCTCACGGCGGGGGCCACTTACCTCATCGCAGGCGATCTCCTCGACGGTCTCGCCCTCGTCTATGCCCGGGCGCTCGTTCAAACATTGGGCGCGAAGGTTGTCCTCATCGGACCCGCCGGGCTTCCGAATCCTGCGGATTGGGAACACTGGCTTGCCTCGCATGGGCCGAAGCATCCGATGAGCGTGTTGATCCGGGCTTTGCGTGGCATTGGCACGCCGGGCGAGGATTACGTGCTGTTCAGCGGTGATCTCGCTGACCCCGCTTGGCTTGCTGCATGCCTCAATTCGCTTGGCGCGCCATTTGGCCCAATCCGTGGGGTTTTCCAGACGGCAGCGATGGGCGAGGTTTATCACTGCCCGCTCACGGAGGCCACGGCAGAACGCAATGCTGCACTGTTTGCAACCAAGGTTGATGGTCTAAACGCTCTGTCAGCGGTGCTTGCCGATCACGCCCCCGATTTCGTCCTCGTTCAGTCCTCCCTCTCAACGCTGGTCGGCGGCGCGGGTCTTGCTGCCTATGCGGGTGCCAACAGCTTTCTTGATGGCTTCGTTGATGCACGGCGCGGCGCACAGCGTCCGGTCTGGCAGGCAATCGCCTGGGATACATGCCTTCCTTTCGGCACCACGCGAGAGGAGGCAACAGGCTTTCTTAACGACGCGATTGACGCCGACGAGGTTTGGCGGGCAACGCGGGCGGTTCTCGCCCACCGCCAAGTCTCCCGGCTCGCCGTGACACCGGTTGATCTGCGCCATCGCATGGCCGAAGCACGGCAGGAACCAAGGGCCGGTGTGGCCGTGGATCAGAAGGAAAACATCGGGCGCGAGCGTGTGCAGGCAGCGTTCATCGCCCCGCGCGATCCCATTGAGACCGATGTGGCGGCTGTTATCGGGGAACTTCTAGGCATTTCGCGTGTCGGAATCGATGACAATTTCTTCGAGCTTGGTGGGCATTCCCTGCTTGCCGTGCAGGTCGTGACACGGTTGCGCAAGCAATTCTCAATCGAGCTGCCCATGCGCGCTCTGCTGTTTGATGCGCCGACCGTAGGGGGCATCGCGGCCGTTATCCGTGAGCGCCTCGAGGCCGCACGGAAAGAACAGGCAGAGCTTGCCGCCCTCCTGGACGACATTGAGGCAGAGGCGCTCCGCAAGGAAGCCTGATTGTCACCTGCCTTCCATCAGTAATACGTAAAGGAACGACGACGATGAAATTCAGCCTCTTCTATTTCGATGGCGATGGCTCCGCTACGAACGGTGACAGCTATCGGCTGCTGATGGACAGCGCAAAGTTTGCCGATGAAAATGGCCTGAGCGCGCTCTGGGTGCCAGAGCGCCATTTCCATGCTTTCGGCGGCCTCTATCCCAATCCGTCGATGATCCATGCCGCACTGGCCATGGTGACGAAGCGGGTGCAATTGCGCTCCGGCAGCATTGTTCTGCCGCTCCATCATCCCGTGCGCGTGGCGGAAGAAATTGCCGTTGTGGACAATCTCTCGCAAGGCCGTGTGGGTGTGGCGATTGCGTCGGGCTGGACGCGCAACGAATTTGTGCTGTCGCGTGAGCCGCATGGCAGCCGCCGCAGCCTGATGTGGCGGAGCTATGATCAGGTCACCAAGCTGCTTGCTGGCGAGACGCTGACCTTTGAAGATGCGGAAGGCAATGCCGTCGAGGCAAAGACACTGCCGCGCCCGGTGCAGCCGCGCGTGCCTTTCTGGGTGGCGTGCCAGTCCATGGAGACCTTTGTGGAAGCGGGCCGTCGCGGCATCAACGTGCTGACGGCGCTGCTTGGTGAGACATTGGAAAGTCTGACGCCCAAGATCGCCGCCTACCGCCGGTCGCTGGAAAAGAACGGTTTTGATCCGGCTGCGGGCACCGTGAGCATTATGGTGCACACCTATCTCGGCGGGGATGTCGAAACCGTGAAGGCCAATGTCAAAGGCCCCTTCAGCGATTATCTCAGAACCCATTATCATCTGCTCGAAGGGCTGGCCCGCAGCATGGGTCTTGATATCGCGCTCGAGAATTTCAGCCGGGACGATCTCGACAGCCTGATCGAGTTCGGAGTTGAGGGCTTCATCAAGGGCCGCTCTCTCATCGGCACGCCGGAAAGCACCGCAGAGACAGTGGAGGCGCTGGCTGCGGCGGGGATCGATGAAATCGCCTGCCTGATCGACTTCGTGCAGGATTACGATCTCGTCATGGGTGGTCTGCCGCATCTGGCACGACTTGCGCGCCAGCATGCGCCGCAGCCGACAATCGCGCAAGCCGTATAGGGAGACTGCCCGTGAACTCTGTCGATCCTATTGTGGCGCTGCGCGCCCGTGTTGCGGCGCTCAGTCTTGCGGAACGCGAGGCCTTCCGCCGCCAGCTCGAAGCCCGTGGGATCGCCTGGGAACGGGTGGCCCCGGAAGAGACGCCAAAAGAGACGCCAAGGGTGTCAACGCGCACCGGGCGCCTGCCGTTGACACCCGGCCAGAAGCATTTCTGGCTCCAGCAGAGCCTCTATCCCGAGAGTTCTGCTTATCACGTTGCCTATCGCTGGCGGTTTGAGGGGCCGCTTGATCGCGCAGCCCTTGAGCGCAGCCTTGCAACAATTGTCTCCCGGCATGCGCCGCTCAGAACCGCCTTTCCCGTGGAGGCAGGTGAGCCTTGGCAGGAGGTTGATCCGAACCATGATTTTGCTCTGGGCTTTACCGATCTGGAGGCGACAGGCGAGGATGGCGAGGCGCTGGCGCTGGCTGTTGCGACTGACCCTTTCGATCTCTCAAAGGCACCGCTGATCCGGGCGCATCTCTTCCGGCAGAATGAGAGCGACCATCTGCTGGCGATCACCCTCCATCACATCGTTGCGGATGGCTGGTCACGCGGTGTGCTGATGCGCGAGCTGACGGCCTGCTACCGCGCCTATCGTATGGGTACCGCGCCCGCGCTTTCGCCCATCACCCGCGATTTTGGTGATCTGGTTCTTGATCAACACGCATGGCTTCAGCGCGCGGATTGCGAACGCGCCCGCGACTACTGGAAGCAAACCCTCGCCGATCTCAAGCCGCTGGAATTGCCAAGCGACCGATCCCGCAGCAGCAGCGTTGAGATGACGGCAGCCACCGTGACACGGGTTATTCCCGTCTCGATGTCCTCGCAGGTCGCCTCGCTTGCCAGCCAGCTTGGAACCACGCCTTTTGTGGTGATGGCTGCGGCCTTCTCGCTGCTGCTTCATCGCTACAGCGGCGAGCGGGACCTGTCGGTTTGCGTGCCCGTCGCCGGGCGGGACGATCCGGATGCCGCAGGGCTGATTGGTCTGTTTACCAACACATTGGTGCTGCGCGCGCAACTTGACCCGCGCATGACGTTTTCGCAGTGGGTCGGGGCGGTGCAGGAGCGCTTCTCGGATGCGCTCGACCATCAGGCATTTCCCTTTCCGCTGATTGCTGAGGCACTTGGCATGAGCCGCGACCAACGGCAGAACCCGCTCTCGCAGGTTATGTTCCAATTGCAGTCGCAAGACTACCGCGCGCAGAATGCCGAGCAGATCGATTTCGGCATCGACGGTCTCAAGGTTCGCCAACAGCCAGCACGGCTGAGTGAAACAAAGGTCGATCTCAGTTGGTATGTGATGGAGCGGGAATCCGGCTATCTGCTGAACATCGAATATCGCGTGGCGATCTTTGATTCATGGCGGATCGAGCGCATGGCAGCCCATTTCGAGGTTTTGCTCGGCTCCATCCTGCAAGCTCCCAATGCTTTGCTGCCAACGCTTGCCTATCTATCAAAGGAAGAGCATGCCGCCGTGGTTGCACTTGGAACGCCAACCGCGCGGCCTGTGCCTGACATCACCATGCACGATGCAATCGCACACGTCGCCCGGCACCAACCCGATGCGATTGCACTTGAAAGTCAGGGCCGCAGTTGGACTTATGGCGAACTACAGGCAGATGTAGACGCACTTGCCGAAACGCTTGTCAGCCTTTCGGTTCACCCCGGCGATAGGGTCGCCGTTTCGCTGCCGGGCAGGGGGCAATCCGTCATCGCCTTCCTCGCCATTCTGAAGGCAGGTGCCGTCTATGTTCCGCTCGATCCCGATCATCCAGCGGATCGGGTTGCCTATGTGCTTGAGGATTCCGGTGTCAGTCTCGTATTGACGGACAGGGCAGATCTCTATCCGGCCCATCGCTCTCTTGATCCGACGCGCCCAATGCCGATGAGCGACACCCCTGCCGCGCTGCCCCCCTCTGATCCTGCGCGCATCGCCTATCTTCTCTACACCAGCGGCAGTACGGGCCGACCGAACGGCGTGCCGATTGGCCATGCAAGCCTGCTCAATCATCTGCGCTCCATGGCCGTCTCGCCGGGGCTTGCGCCCGGTGATCGGCTTTTGGCAATCACCACGCCCACCTTCGACATTTCCATTCTGGAAATGCTTCTGCCGCTCAGCGTCGGCGCGACCACCGTGCTCTACGGCCAAGACCTGCTGCTTGCGCCACAGCGGCTTGCCGATGTGCTTGTGACGGATCGTATCTCGCATTTGCAGGCAACGCCCGCCTATTGGCGCATGTTGATCGACAGCGGCTGGGAGGGATTGCCGCATCTCATCGCCCTTTGCGGCGGCGAGGCGCTGGATGCGCCGCTTGCCCGCAAGCTGATCGACCGCACGAAAGAGCTGTGGAACGTTTATGGGCCAACGGAGGCGACAATCTGGGCAAGCGCGCTGAAGGTCACCCACGCCCACGCGGAAGGCGGCAAGGTGCCGGTTGGTGGCCTTCTCGACAATACCCACCTCCACGTTCTCGACGCCTATATGCAGCCCTTACCGCGCGGCATTGGCGGCGAACTCTATATCGGCGGGCCGTGCCTCAGCCCCGGTTACTGGAACCGCCCGGCTCTCACAGCCGCGCGCTTCGTGCCGAACCCGTTCTATGATGAAAACAGCCCTGCGCTTAGGCTCTATCGCACCGGCGATGCGGTTGTTCGTCTGGCAAATAGTGAGATCGAATTTATCGGCCGCACGGATTTTCAGGTCAAGCTGCGCGGCTACCGCATCGAGATCGGTGAGATCGAAGACAAGCTGCTGCGCGAAAGCGTCGTTGAGCAGGCCATCGTCACGCTCGACGCAGAAAACGAGCGGCTGATTGCCTATGTGCTCGCTCGCGATTTGCCGACGACGAACGATGGTGAGATTGAGCGCAAGCTACGCCAGTCGCTGTCTGCGCAATTGCCGCGCTACATGGTGCCGACAGCCTTCGTGCTGATGGATGAATTTCCTCTCAACCCGAACGGTAAGGTGGATCGCAAACAGCTTCCGATCCCACAGCTTTCCACAATGCGCGCGGAGCCAATTCCAGCCCGCAATGCCATCGAGGCGACGCTGCTGGAGATATGGAAGGCCGTGCTGCGGCGAGAGGATTTTGGCATCGAGGATAATTTCTTCGATCTCGGCGGTGACTCCATTATCGGCGTCCAGATCGTCGCGAAGGCGCAAGCCAAGGGGTTGAAGCTCGAACCGACCCAGATTTTCGAGTTGCAGACAATCGCAGAACAGGCAACCGCCGCCGTTGCCGAAAACGCGGTTCAGGCAATCGAGGTTGCCGAAAGCGGGTCCAGCTTTGAGATGACGCCCGTGCAGGCGGGCATGCTGTTCCACAGTCTGATGGCCCCAGCCTCAGGCACCTATATAGAGCAATGCTGGTGCGTGCTGGAAGGCCCGCTGGATGCCGATGCCTTCAAATCGGCGTGGGGGAGGGTGATCGCCCGCCATGAGGTTTTGCGTGGTGCCTGCCGCTGGACGGATGTCGAGCGGCCAGTCATGGTCATTGCCGAGGATGTTGTGCCCGAATGGCGCGAAGCGGATTGGTCGGGCGAAGACGCGGCAGGGCAGGAGACAGCCTTTGCGGCATGGCTGGAGGCGGATCGCCGCCGTGGCTTTACACTGGATGCCGCACCCCTTTTGCGGTTTGCGCTGATCCGGCTCGGAACTGGCCGCCATCGTTTCGTCTGGAGTTTCCACCACCTGTTGATGGACGGCTGGTGCGGCTCGCTGCTTGTCGGTGAAATGTTGAAGGCTTATGCAGGCGAAAGCCTGCCAGCGCCTCCCCCGTCTTATCGCCAATACGTCGCGTGGCGCGACAGGCAGGATATCTCTTCTGCGCAGGCCTATTGGTCGCAGGCTCTTGCCGATCTGCCGCAAGGCGGCCTGTTCGGGGAGACGAAAACGGGCGAGGCGGCACAGGAGGCCATTGTCGAGATCCGGCGCAGCCTTGATGCCAGCCTCGCAACGCGGCTTACCGCCATGGCGCGGCGGGAGCGGCTGACGCTGGCGACAGTGTTACAGGGGGCCTGGGCGCTGCTTCTATCACGCTATGGGGCCGAGGACGATGTGATCTTCGGAACGGTTTTGTCGGGCCGCCCGCCTGACCTGCCAGATGCAGACCGAATGATTGGCCTGTTCCTGAACACGGTGCCGTTTCGTGCCCAGACACGACCGGATGAGACGGTGGCCGAATGGCTCCAAGGCCTCCAGTCTGCGCATCGCCAGCGGGAGAAGCACGGGCATGCAGCGCTTGCCGATATTCAGCGCTGGGCTGGCAAGACCGCCGATCAACCGCTTTTTGACACGTTGCTTATCATCGAGAACCTGCCACTTTCGATGCAGGCGGCCTTTGCGGAAGGAACGCACACGCTCACCCTCAGCGATCCCGGCAGCTATGAGCGCACGCATTACCCGCTGTCGCTCCGGGTCTTTCCCGGGACCGAGATTGAGATTGCGCTTGCCGCGGACCCATCCCGTCTATCATCCATCGGAGCTGATCGTCTGCTGCGGCATTACGAGACTTTGCTCTCATCCATCGTTGATGATTCGCAAGCTTGCCTTGGCACAATCGAGATGCTTCATCCTGATGAGCGTGACATCCTGCTCCAGACTGGCCGAGGTTCGCAGACGCAGCCAAGTGCTGCGGTCCACGACCAGATCATCGCGCGGGCGCAAGAAGAACCGGGCAAAGCCGCCGTCGTTCAGGTGGGTGAGGGCCGCGACAGCGCCATGTCCTATGGCGATCTCGTCAGTCACGCGGATGCTCTTGCCCTTCATCTTTACCAGCACGGCATTGGCCGGGGCGCGGTCGTTGCGGTCTATCAGCGGCGTGGAAGCGCATTGCTGCCCTCACTGCTGGCCGTCATGCGGTCGGGTGCTGCCTATCTGCCTGTTGATCCCGACTATCCGTCAGAGCGCATTGCCTACATGCTGGCCGATTCCGGTGCAGCGCTGGTCCTGACGGATCTTGGGGACAGTGAGCGGGCGGTGATACCGCAAGATGTTCCGGTGATGGACCCGACCCAGATATTCGGTTGTGCGTCGGCATCCTTCGAACCTGCTGCGGTTCAGGCCGATGATCTCGCCTACATTCTTTATACCAGCGGCAGCACCGGCCAACCCAAGGGTGTGGCAATCACCCATGGTGCGCTTGCCAATTTCATTGAGTCCATGGCCGAAAGGCCGGGGATCGACGCGAGCGACCGCCTGCTGGCGCTGACCACGATTGGCTTCGACATTGCGGGGCTGGAATTGTTCGCCCCGCTTTCACAAGGCGCAACAGTGCTGCTTGCAGACAGCACTATTGCCCGCGACGGTCGGCGTCTTGCCGCGCTGGTGGATCGTGTGCAGCCGAGCGTTATGCAGGCGACGCCCGCCGGGTGGCGCATGCTGATCGAGGCGGGGTGGCCCAGTGAAAAGGGGCATGGCAAGGGGCTTCGCATGCTCTGCGGCGGCGAGGCGCTGGACAGCCTTCTTGCGGCCGAACTGCTGGATCGGGGCGATTGCCTGTGGAATCTTTACGGTCCAACCGAGACAACCATTTGGTCTGCGGCCACGGAGGTGCGGCGTGAAGACCTCAACGGTCACAGTGTCACGGTTGCAGGCCCCATTCTGCGGACCCAACTCTATGTTCTCGACCGGCGCGGGGAACCCGTACCGCCCGGCACGCCGGGAGAATTGCACATCGGCGGTGCGGGATTGAGCCCGGGCTACTGGGGCAAACCCGGCCTGACGGCAGACAGGTTCATCCCCAACCCTTTCCGGCGTGGTCCGCAGGACGGTCTCCATCTTTACCGCACCGGCGACCTCGTGCGCTTGGCGGAGAATGGCGCGCTCGATTTTCTCGGACGGATCGACAATCAGGTGAAGCTGCGCGGCTACCGAATCGAACTCGGCGAGGTCGAGGCAAGGCTTGCGGCCCATCCTCGCGTTGCCGAAGCGGCAGTGCTTGTCGAAGATGGCGGTGCTGGCAAGCAGCTTGTCGCCTATCTGCGTTGGCGAGAGCCATTTGTCGGCGATGCAAGCGCGGAGCTTGGACCGCATATGGCCGACAGCCTGCCGCTCTACATGCTGCCATCGGCCTATGTCGCGCTTGATGCCTTCCCGCTGACGCCAAACGGCAAGGTTGATCGCCGCGCACTTCCGGTCTGCCGGCCAAAACCGGCACAGCGGCAAACGCACCTGCCGATCTCCGGCGAACCCGCTGCAACGCTTGCGGCGATCTGGCGAGAGGCGCTTAAACTCGACCACGTCGGTCCGGGTGACAATTTCTTTGAATGCGGCGGCCATTCGCTGCTTGTTGTCTCTTTGCAGGGTGTAATCGGCAAGCGTTTTGGAATATCGATTGATATTACGGCCTTTTTCCAGTTTCCGACGCTGGAAACAATGGCCGCCCATATCGCGCAGCTCCAAGCCGGTCGTGAAGGCGAATGGTCTGGAGGTGATCGAACCCTCTTGCGCCAGACGGGCCGCGATCGCCTTGCAGGTCGCCGTGGCCTGCGGGCCGAACGCACAGGTGCCTGACGCATGCAGACAGTTGAAACCCTTGGCGATGCGGACCTGCCGCGCCGCCCGCCATCGGCGCGAACGACAAAGTCGCTTTTCCGGCTTAGCCTGCCAATGTTCGTGCATTCGCTGCTGACCTTTCTGGTCATGCTGTCGGAAATGCTGATCGTCAGTGCCTATTCCACTGACGCGGCAGCAGCGGTGGCGATTGTGCGGCAGGTGCTTCAGGTCGTTTTCGAGATTTCGAGCATGGTCGGGATCGGCGCGGTCATCCTGATATCGCACAGTCTCGGGCGTGGTGACGAGGAGGGTGCGCGGCAGATCGCAGCGCTTGCGGTCTTCACCAATACGCTCCTTGGCCTTCTGGTCGGAGGTCTGCTGTTTCTGGGTGGACCGGTGATCTTGCGGATTCTCGATGTCCCGGCATCAATCGTTCACGATGCAAGCCTTTATCTTTCCGTCGCTGCCGCTGCCATGGTCTTCAATGCGCTTGCCACGGCTGCGATTGCCTGCCTGAGGGCTTTCGGCAGCAGCCGGGTGATTGTGATGACCGGCTTGCTCCTGTCGGTGATTTACATTGGGGCGACCTATGTTCTTGTACTTGGTGCCGGGCCGGTTCCCCCGCTCGGGGTGACAGGTGCGGCCTATGCAACACTCGGCTCAAGGATTGCAATGGCGCTGATGTTCGGCCTCGCCGTCTATTACACTCTCGGTCTTCGTTTCGTGGCTGGGCCGATCAGGGCGCGGCTCTTGCTTATGCGGCGCATGCTCGTCCTCGCCTTTCCCAGTGTTTCGGACTATATCGGCTACGGTTTTTACCAGCTTGTGCTGCTCGGTTTCGTGGCGGGGTTTGGCGTCTCAAGTGTCTTGAGCCGCACCTATGTCATGCTGGCCATGACGTTCCTCATCCTTGTCGTCATGGCTGTCAGCCAAGGAAACGAGGTGCTGGTCGGCTATCGCTGGGGCGAAGGTCGGCGGCAGGACGCCTATCGTCAGGCGCTGCGCTCCTGCCTTGCTGCAACCTTGGTCACGATGGCAATCGCGCTTCTGTTCTGGCTCTTGTCCGATCAATATCTCGGATTGTTCGGACAGACTGGTGAAGTTCTGGAACTTTCCACCTATCTTCTGCTGCTGACGATCTTCATCCAGCCCGGCTTCGCCTTCAATACTGTGTTGCTGCATTCACTCAGGGCTGTCGGCGATGCACGGGTCCCGGTCCTCGTCAGTATCGGATTGACCTGGGGCCTTGGCCTGCCGCTGGCCTGGCTGTTTTGCGTAGAGGCGGGCTATGGGGTCGAAGGTGTCTGGTACGCGCTGATCATCGAAGAGACACTCAAGGCCGGTTTCATGCTTTCGCGCTGGCACGCGCGCGCATGGATGCGCATTGCAATCGCCTGACATTGTCTTGCGCAATGAGGTCCGTTGTCATCATCACGGATGATGTCATTGATCTGGCAGCATTTGCCCATGGTCACCATCAGCCAAATATGCGACTATGGTTCAACGAGTAACTTACCTGATAGTGCCATCCATGCGCCTGAAACGGCAATCCGAAATTGCGATCGGTATATTGACAGCCTGCGCAAAAAGTCCATCGACGAAATACCCTGCTCAGCATCTGGCGCAAGAGGTGGGCGCGACGAGGGATCATGCCTATCAAGTCGTCGCTCTCCTGGTCCGCAATGGGTTTCTCAACAGCGATCGCGGGCCGGGCGGCGGTCTCCGCCTTGCGCGAGATCCCAAGGACATCAAGCTCGCCGACGTGCTGCGTATCACCCAGCCGGAACTGGACGGCAAAGCGGAGGAACCAGAGCCCGGGACGCTCAAAGGGCAACCCTTGCTTGACGGCATCGTTGCCGCTGCATCGTCCTTCCTCGTCCAGCTGCTCGACCGTTTCACTGTCGCAGACCTCGTTGCCTCGCCCGATAGCTCTGCTATCGCTTGTCTCGAGTGCAGCCTCGTGACCGCCCGATCGGCTCGCGAGCGTCTGATGCGGTTGCCCGCCCCCCAGTTGTCCCCCGTGGACGACAGTCTTGAAGCGGACGCCTGATTGCCCTGAGGCAACGGATGGATGTCCGTGAACAGGACGATATTGCCTGTTTCAAGATGCTAGAGCATCGTACAGAAAATCGGAACCAGCACGATGCTCTAAGTTTTTGTTTGCGCATCGGATTTATCCGAAAACCGGTTCTTAACTTTCGGTCCGATGCTCTATAGGGCGTTCATGCCGCGTGACATGTCCCGGATGACCGATCCCCGATGAAATCAGCGAGAGTGAACTGGTCAGCGATCCCTAGGAAATTCACTGATGCGGCTTCAACGGCGAGGGTGAACACATTTTGGTCCGAATGGCTGCGGTGTTTATCCCATTGGAGAAGATCGGTCTGGGTGAGCCGCAGGACGGTGCCGAGCGTAACGCTGGCTGGATTGATGGCGAGCATCACGCGGCCGTCTGGCTCGCGGTGCAACAGTTCATGCCGGAGCAACAGCAAGATGCTTTTGACGACCTCTCCTGTGGGGCCATTGTGCAATTCGGTCAGTTCCCAGAAGGCAAGCTTACGGCCGGGTCTGCACGCACAGGCCGTGAGGACCGCAAGGACGGTCATGGTTTCGCGTGTGAAATGCATCATCCCTCTCTCCCCAACACATTGCTTACGCGACGTGCATCTTGTGAAAGCACACAAAGGACGCCGTAAGACCTTATATTTGCTTCATAATTTTCTCTGTGAACCAGCTCAGGCTTGAGAAATTATGCAGTATAACAAACGTGCATCCCAAGGGGGAACCACGTCCGGTTGTTGAAGGATAGACGTGTAACCGGTTCGGTTTGGGACCATAGCGTAAGATTTTTTTTCGCCCGCGTGGGAGCTTTGTCGTTCAAGACAAGGCTTCGGTCCTTGTGAGATGCCTGTGACGGTACCGATTGATGCAAGCACAAGCTCTCGGTCCATTCGATCAGGTTTGAAAAGCGCCCTATCAGGATTCAGGTGGGGGTGATCCGACGCTTGCCGCATTCACAGCCTGCCTCACGCTGCTGGCATCACCCTTTATGACAAGATTCGTCAATTCGTCGAGGCGAGGCTGTTTGGGAACGCGGGAAAGGTCCTCGATCATTTTGTCGACACTGCCTTTTTGAAGCAGATGTGCAACATCGGCCTCCTCCGCGGCTCTATCGTACAGCACCAGCACGGTTTTCGTCACTGCTCTGGCATCGCTGGTATCGCAAAGGAATGGGATGACAGTTTCATGGTGATGCATAGGCAGCGTCAAGATATGTGCGTCGATCAGTCGGCTGGCCTCGACACAGTCGCATTGATTGTCGGCCCCGACGATGCAGAAGGCCGTGAGATTGGATGGCGGGTCTGCTGTTATCACCTGGGTTGACTGGCGCAGGTTTTCCGCCAGTTCTGGTGTGGTCTGCGCGCGCTCCGTCAGCTTTTGGTAGGACACATATGGCACGTCATTTGGGTTATCCGAGAGCATGACAACCGGGCTGAAGGCAAGGACACGAACAGGTTTTTCGATCCTGCGAGCGAGAAGCGTGCCGTGATACAGCGCCCCATGCCCCCCTTTGCTTCCACCAATCGTAATCACCAGATCATAGGGGGCACTGACATTTTCTATGAAATTCGCCAGATTGTCTGGCGTGTTTGTGAAATAGGTGTCTTCCTTATCCGCAATGCTCAAAACATCCGCCGGAAAATCGACAGACTTGAAATGATGCTTGGTCGAATGGGAGAACAGCACCACGAGAACGGCGGCGTTCCGCTTGCGCATCTCGATATCGTAACATCCAAGAGACATTTCTGGCAGCTTTCATTGTGTAGAGCAGGCAATCAAATGCAATCTTCTGCCGATGTTCGTATAAAGCCGCTTAGATCTTCGCAAGGGGAGACGGCAGTCACGTTCCCGAATACCCTATGCAGATACCGTCAAAAATGGTCAGCATAAACACCACAATTTCCGGCTCTGTTATCCAGTTAACAATACGGAGGCCGATCCAGCTCTGTTACAAACCTTTTGAACGGCGAAGGAGCATTCAACGATATGGGCCTGCCCACGGATGCCTTTTGTCAGGTTGAAAATCGTAGCCTGGCCTTTGCGTAACGCTCGCATGGCCTCGAACCCTTTGATCGTCACATAGGCCGTTTTCAACGTCTTGCCCCCTCTCATACCAAGTCTCGAAGATGCTGACGCATTATCGAGACTTGGTATCAAACGTCAGGGCAGATGATCGGGCGATAATAGGCAGCTCCAGCCAAATCACACTATTTGCAATATTGCGCCATAACTGCGTCCAGCGACGGTCATTTCTGAAACCCTTCCAAAACTCGCGACAGATCCATGAGCACTACATGAGATCCCGCTAAAAAAAAGGGGATTGCCTTAGGGCATGGTTAACAATTACATCTTATAATTGAGACCACACAGCATCCAGTTGAGATGTTCCTTCGCATGACGCGACATAAAATCACGTTTTAAGACTGAGTTTCGTAGTCGATCCCTTGAGCCTCAAGGAGCGAGAGGAATTCGTGCGCGTTTTCGTCAGTGATAACAGTGTCTTGGCTACCGCGTTTATGAAGCGGGTCATCAAAAGGGAAGCGGGCCTGGCCATAGGGGACCAGTGCGCATTCCAGGTGGCTTTGACGACCTGCTTGGGCTTCAGCAGAAACCTGGCCGGTCTGTTCTTTACAGGACGGTCGCCGCAAGGTGCGTACGACTTATCAGCGACAGCAACTCCCAAACAGCTTCCGATAGAGGATATACAATGTCTTTCTACACTCAAATGAAGAAATCTTCCAAATCTCATGCGGCTGTAGCGGAGATACAGCGCATCAGGGTTAGTATCGCAGACGGAAATCTATCCGGGCGTGCAAATCTCGATGCAGTCACTGGCGAAGCCAGAGAGATGCTGATTGCTGTCAACGAATTACTTGAGGCCAGTATGCAGCCGATGCAAAAGCTCGGGGCATCTATCGCAAACATGTCAGGTGAGCACGACAAGGGCGACATCGATATCAGGTTACCTTCAGAGGACTTCAAGGGCGACTTCGCTGTGATGGCCAAAGGCATTAACGACATGGTCGGCGGACATATCGCGGTCAAGAAAAAGGCCATGGCTTGCGTCAAGGAACTTGGGTTGGGCAATTTTGAAGCACCGCTCGAGCAGTTCCCCGGCAAAAAAGCGTTCATCAATGAGACAATCGAAACCTTGCGCGCCAACCTCAAAGGTCTGATCTCTGAAATGAATACGATGTCGATCGAGCACGATAAAGGCGACATTGATGTCTTTGTGCCGGTTGAGAAATTCAACGGCAATTTTGCCACGATGGCCAAAGGCGTCAACGATATGGTCGCGGGCCACATCGCGGTTAAAAAGAAGGCCATGGCCTGCATCAAGGCGCTAGGTGAGGGCAATTTTGAAGCGCCGCTCGAACAGTTTCCTGGCAAAAAAGCGTTCATCAATGAGACAATCGAAACCTTGCGCGCCAATCTCAAGGGCCTGATTTCCGAAATGAATACGATGTCGATTGAGCACGACAAAGGCGACATTGACGTCTTCGTGCCGGTCGAGAAATTCCAGGGCGACTTTGCCCTGATGGCCAAGGGCGTCAACGATATGGTCAGTAGCCACATCGCCGTCAAAAAGAAGGCCATGGCCTGCATCAAAGAACTGGGCGAGGGTAATTTTAATGCGCCGCTCGAACAGTTCCCAGGCAAAAAGGCGTTTATCAATCAGACGATCGAGACGCTGCGTGGAAATTTACGGGCGATTACCACTGAACTTCAGCGCTTGATTGCGGCGTCTACAGCCGGCAAGCTCTCTGAGCGTGGCGCAGCCGATCATTTCGTCGGGGATTTCGCCAAGCTGGTCTCCGGAATCAACGGTATGTTGGACGCTATCATTCTTCCGATCTCCGAGGGCAACCGCGTTCTTCGCCAGGTGAGTTTCGGTGATCTCACACAGCATGTGGACATCGAATGCGAAGGCGATCATGCGAGCATGAAGAATGCGATCAACAATATGGTCGACAACCTGCGCAACACAGCAACCATAGCCGACCAGATCGCCAGTGGCGACTTGACCGTCGAGCCGGAGCCACTTTCAGACAAGGACACGCTGGGAATAGCGCTTGTGTCTATGGTTGAGCGCCTTCGCGGGGTTGTTGCCGACGCATTAACCGCAAGTCAAAATGTTTCAGCGGGTTCGCAGCAGCTCTCCGCCGGGTCAGAGCAGCTTTCGGAAGGTGCGACCGAACAGGCTGCGGCGGCTGAAGAAGCCTCTGCATCCATGGAGGAAATGGCGGCCAATATCAAGCAGAACGCTGATAATGCTGCTCAAACCGAAAAGATCGCCCGCCAATCCTCGAAGGATGCTGAAGCTTCCGGCGAGGCCGTCAACCGGGCCGTTACCGCGATGCGCACGATTGCCGATAAAATTTCGATTGTGCAGGAAATCGCCCGTCAGACTGACCTTCTCGCTCTGAATGCCGCCGTGGAAGCAGCCCGTGCTGGAGAGCATGGCAAAGGCTTTGCAGTTGTTGCCTCTGAAGTGCGAAAGCTTGCCGAACGCAGCCAGTCAGCCGCCGCCGAAATCAGCGGCCTGTCTGGACAGACTGTGCAGGTTGCCACCGAAGCTGGTGGAATGCTGGCGCGTCTGGTTCCCGACATACGTAAGACTGCCGAATTGGTCTCTGAAATCTCTGCGGCTTGCCGTGAGCAGGATATCGGTGCCTCGCAGATCAACGAGGCGATCCAGCAACTCGACAAGGTGACACAGCAGAATGCCGGCGCTTCGGAAGAAATGTCGGCAACCTCTGAAGAACTCGCAGCACAAGCCGAGGAGCTTCAGACCTCCATCGCCTTCTTTAAGGTCGACAATGCTGCTGACGTTAAAGGGCAAGCATCACGCAACCAGTCGACGAAGGCCCGGACGAAGAGCAATATCTCAACAAAACCGGCAGCCATGGCCCATATGTCCAAACCCGGCCACTCCGTTGCAGGCCAGCAGGCCCGCGTAAAAGGCTGGGTGCTCGATATGTCGATGGGTGGTCCTGATGCTGAGGATTCCGACTTTCAAGAAAGGGCATAACCACTAAGTGATGATAGGGTAGACGCCCACGGTCGCTCGATTATTTCGCTGAGTCCGGCATGAAGCTGGCCGGCATTCCGATCAAAGACTCGGAAATGGATGGCGGCGATACAGTGGATTACAAAGTTGCGTCCCTGACTACCCTCGATCCAGACCGTGCTCTCGCCGCCAAGCAAGAGCACGGTCGGGCTATTGGCTGTTTGACGCAAAGGCAGGATCACGATAGGCATTATAGGAATTAGGAACGGCGATCCTGCCAATGCAAAGCATTGCCTAATCTCACGCCCAAGGAAATATCCTATGATGTCGAATGAGAGCCTGCTTGTATTTCTTGTTGTTGGCGCCCTTGCTGGATGGCTTGCTGGCCTGGTGGTACGTGGTGGTGGATTTGGTCTGATCGGAGATATCCTTGTCGGTATCATCGGCGCATTCATCGCGGGATGGCTCTTCCCCCGCCTCGGTTTCAGCCTTGGTACGGGCATCGTCAGGGCGATTGTCAACGCTACGGTCGGGGCAATCCTCCTTCTGCTGCTCCTCAGGCTCGTGCGACGCGCATAAATCACTGACAACTCAGGGGGCCTGGCCTGCTGCCGGTTTTCAGACACCGAGTCAAGCTAATCCCGCCTTGGGTTCAAAATCATTAGACATGCATTTCAAACAGCGTGTCATGGCTGGCCACAACCATGCGCCCATCTGGGCCGATCCAGCCGCGAAACATGCCCGCTGTGTTGTACGGTGCGGTAACGGAGCCATCTGCGCCAACTGCCACCAACCCGGCTCCGATCTGATGCGGGGCAAGATCGGTGAAGACCACATGCTGGCAGGCATCTTCCAGATTTTCGCCCAAATACCGCATGCGGCTGGCGATTTCGTGGCCCACGGCATGGCGGATGAAAAACTCACCCTTGCCAGTGCCGGAGACAGCCACCACGCCATCGCGGGCGTAGGTTCCGGCTCCGATCACAGCGGTGTCACCAATGCGGCCCACGGGTTTGTTGTTGAAGCCGCCGGTGGATGTCGCGGCGGCGAGGTGGCCGTGGCTGTCCAGCGCCACAGCGCCGACCGTGCCATGTTTTTCGGCCTCGCTGGCAAGGGCTGCCGTTCCGGCTTTGGCGTGTTCTTTCAACGATGCCAGTGCTTTGACCCGGCGCTCGGTGGTGAAATAGGACTGTTCCACCATCGGCAGGCCATATCTTTGGGCAAAGGCATCGGCAGCACTTGCCCCCAGCATCACGGTCTCGCCGCTGTGCATCAGCTTGCGGGCGGCACAAATCGGGTTGCGAATGGCGCGTGCCATGGCAATGGCGCCGGCCTCAAGGGTGTGGCCATCCATGATAGAGGCATCCAACTCGTGTTCGCCATCGGTGTTCAGCGCTGCACCATGGCCCGCGTTGAAATGCTCCGAATCTTCCATCACCATCACGGCGGCTTCTACAGCGTCGAGAGCGGATGCGCCCTGTTGCAACAAGCTCCATCCGGCCTTTAATGCGCGTTTGAGGTCAGTGCGGGCGGCTTCCCATTCGCTTTCCGGCATGTCGGCCTTGTTCATCACGCCGCAGCCGCCATGGATGGCCAGCGCAATGGGATTTGGTTTGATATCGCTCATGAATGCCTCGAAATGCTTTAAAAAATCGCCCGCCGTTAGCGCAGCATGGTGGACATGGCGGATAGGCTGTTGATCATGCGCACAGCGTGTTCCACCGTGGGCGCTTCAAACGCCACCTGATTGCCGCCGGTGCGGGCAAGCGTCGGCCATTGGCAAAACAGATCGGCAAGCTTGGTCGATTGGGTTTCGATGGTCACGGCAATGGGGCCAGCCAGGGTGAATTTGGGTATCTGCCCCGCCTGTTGCACCGCAGCCCGTGCGCCCTCACGAATGGCGAGGCAGGATTGCGATGGCGACAGGCTGACGCCGCTGATGCCGCCCGATGCCTTTTTGGTTTCGACAAACACGGTTTTGGGAAACAGGTCTTTGTTCTCGGCAATGAACACATCGTCGCCGCTGCCCATAATCACGGGCACGCCATATTCCCCGGCCAGAGCGCCATAAATGCCCGCTTCGCCCAGTTCCTGCCCATTGAGGAATATCCGCGAAAAGGCAAAGCTGTTGATGGTGTGGGCCAGAATGCCAAAGCCTTGACCACGGGAATGGTAGCCGATCAGGCAAACGCCATCGACCCCAAGTTCAACGCCAGACATCATGCTGAGATAGCGCGGCTTGCCTTGAATGGCACGGGCGCGTGGGTCCAGCCGATCTGGTGGCATATTGCGAAACGAGCCGTGGGAATCGTTAACAAAAACCTCTGTTGCCCCGGCATCAAAAGCCCCGGCAATGGCGGCATTGGCTTCATCGGCCATCAACAGGCGGGCACGTTCATATTCGCCATTGCCAGCACGGGTCTGCTCCGGGTGATAGACGCCAGCGACCCCTTCGATATCGACAGAGATGAGAATTTTCATGGGAAACTCCAAGATAGAAGAGGGTTATTTCCGGTCGATTTTCGGATCAATCGCATCGCGAAGACCATCACCCAACAGATTGAAGGCCAGAACGGTGACGAAAATCGCAAGGCTTGGAAACAGTGCCACATGCGGTGCATTGACCATATCAGCTCTTGCGTCATTCAGCATCGCACCCCATTCCGGCGTTGGTGGCTGTGCACCGAGACCGAGGAAAGAAAGGCTCGCCGCCGTGATGATCGATGTGCCAAGCCGCATGGTGAAATAGACCACGATCGATGAAAAAGCGCCCGGCAGAATATGGCGAAACAGAATGATGAAGTCTGATGCACCAACGCTTCTGACCGCTTCAATGTAGGTCATGTTTTTCAGCACCAGCGTGCTGCTGCGCACCAGTCTGGCAAAAGCAGGCACAGAAAACACAGCAACAGCGGCCACCACATTGACCATGGAGCTGCCGAGAATGGCAACAATGCCCAAAGCCAGCAAAATACCCGGAAAGGCAAACAGCACATCGCAGATGCGCATGACCACGCGATCCCACCAGCCTTCATAATAGCCCGCCAGCAGGCCAAACACGGTGCCGATAAAGCCGCCGAGCGTGACAGACAACAGGCCTGTGGCCAGCGAAATGCGCGCGCCCATCAAAATACGGCTGAAAATATCGCGGCCCAGTGGATCAACGCCAAACCAATGGCTGAGGGACGGCCCGGCATTGATCATGTCGTAGTCGAAAAAGTTTTCGGCGTCATAGGGCGCAATCACGGGTGCTGCGATGGCCAACACCATCAGAATGACAATGAAGGCCAAGGCCCCAAGCGCCACAGGCTGACGCTTGAACTTGCGCCAGAACTCACTCCAGGGGGTGCGCACAGCCCGACTGGTCTGTGTAACGACGGCAGATGTTGAATTGCTCATGGCCGGCTCATTTATAACGGATTGTCGGATTGATGACGCCGTAGAGCAGATCCACGACAAGATTGATCAGAATGAATTCCAGCGAAAACATCAGCACAAGCGCCTGAATCACCGGATAATCCCGCTGGTTCACTGCATCGACCAGCAAACGGCCAACGCCCGGCCAGTTGAACACTGCCTCCACCACAATGGAGCCGCCCAGCAGAAAGCCAAACTGCAAGCCCATCATGGTGACAATCGGGATCAGCGCGTTGCGCAGGCAATGTTTGGCAATCACCACTTTTTCGTTCAGCCCCTTGGCGCGGGCAGTGCGCACAAAATCTTCCTGAATCACATCCACAAAGGCGGCACGGGTAAAGCGGGCCATCACGGCGGCGACGCCTGCGCCCAGCGTTATCGATGGCAGGATGTAATGCCACCAGCTATCGGCCCCAACGGTGGGCAGCCATCCGAGCCAGACGGAGAAGATTTGCATCAGCAACATGCCCAGCGCAAAGGCCGGAAAGGAAATGCCAGACACGGCCACGGTCATGCCCAGCCGATCCGGCCAGCGGTTGCGAAACACGGCAGAAAACACACCAATGATCATGCCAACGGACACCGACCAGATCATACTGGTCAGCGTCAGCAGCATGGTGGGCATGAAGCGCTCACCAATTTCGACAGATACCGGGCGATGGGTGCGGATCGACACCCCAAGGTCGCCATGCAACATACGGGTGAAATACTCGACAAATTGCTGGGGCAGCGGCTTGTCGAGGCCCAGTTCGCTGCGCACCAGCGCCACGGTCTGCTCGTCCGCATCCTGCCCGGCGGCAAGGCGTGCCGGATCACCCGGCAGCATATGCACAAACAGAAACACCAGAACGGCGACGATCAGAAGTGTGGGCAGCAGCCCGAACAGGCGCTTGAGAAAATAATTGAACATGGCAACCGCAGCGAAAGCCTTCAGGGAAGATTGGATGTCCCGGCGCTAGATCAGCGCCGGGATCGCGTTTTCAGGACGTCTTATTACTTGAGCGCAATGTTCGAGCTGTCGATATTGCCATCCGGCATGACGTAGACACCTTCAAGCTTCGTTGCCGCAGCCGAAACATTGTTTTCGGTCACCAGCGGTGCCCAGGGCAGATCCTTCATGATCTGTTCCTGTGCATCGGCGTAGAAGGTCTTCTTCTCGTCTTCCTTGGTGGTCTTCATCGCCTTGGCAATCAGATCATCCACAACAGGATTGCTGTAATAGGCCGTGTTGCTCAGTTTTGGCGGCCAAGCCTCAGTGGCCAGCAGCGGACGCAATGCCCAATCGGCTTCGCCGGTCGAAGATGACCAGCCAGCATAATACATCCGCACCTTTGCGGTCTTTGGATCGGGAGCTGTCTGCACCCATTCTACCCGCTGGCCGGGTTCAAGCGCCTGAAGCGTAACCTTGATGCCAACCTGCTGCAATTGCTGTTGCAGGAACTGAATGGCCTTTTGCGCCGTGGTGGTGGTGTAGGCGCTCCACAGGGTGGATTCAAAGCCGTTCGGATAGCCAGCTTCCTTCAACAAAGCGCGTGCCTTGGCTGGATCGTAGGGCCATGGAGCAATCTTGTGGGCGTAAAGCACGCCTTCTGGCACTACACCTTCGGCAGGTTTGGCAAAGCCGCTAAACGCCACCTTGGCAAGGGCCTCTTTGTTGATGGCATAGTTGATGGCTTGGCGCACGCGCAGGTCATCAAACGGCTTTTGCAGCATGTTGAAGCTGACATAGCGCTCGATGATGGATGGCGAAACCGTCACCTCAAGCTTTGTGTTCTGCTTCAGCGTTGCCACCTGCTCATAGGGCATGGGGTAGGCGAAATCAGCTTCGCCCGTCTGCAACATGGCAGCGCGGGTGTTGTTGTCTGGCACTGGCTTCCAGGTGATTTCATCGACCTTCGGGAAGCCTTTGCGCCAATAGCCATCAAACTTCTTGGCCTTGACGTAATCGGTCTGCTTCCATTCGACAAATTCGAACGGGCCGGTGCCAACCGGATGGAAGGCAATTTCCTTGTTGCCCCATTTTGTCAGTGCTGCCGGAGAAATCATCGCAGCAGAGGCATGGGTCAGCGAGTTGATGAACGGGCCAAAGGGCTGCTTCAGCGCGATGCGCACTTCAAGCGGCGAGACAACCTCAACCTTGTCGATCTGGTTGAACTGGTTAAAGCGAGACAGCTTGTTGTCCGGGTTGCGCACACGGTCAAAGTTGACCTTCACGGCATCCGCATTGAAATCAGTGCCGTCTTGAAATTTTACACCGTCACGTAGCTTGAATGTATAGACCAGACCGTCATCAGAGACAGTGTAGCCCGTTGCCAGAACCGGCTGCACCTTCAAATCCTTGTCGAAGCCAAACAGGCCCTCATAGAAGGACTTTGTCACAGCGGTGGTCAGCGTTGTATTGGTGTTATAGGGGTCCAGCGTTTCAGCCTGCGTATTGAGGGCCAGAACCACGCTGCCAGCGGCAAGTGCCTGTCCCGCACCAATAGTGAGAATGCCTGCCAAGACCGTGGCAGATGCGAGCCGGGAAGAAAATCTATGCTTCATCAATATCTCCTGTGCTGGTTAGGTCAGTTCGGTAAGTGGTGAATTACATTTCAAACGCGCCAACGCTGTGCTTTGCGACGAAATGGCCGGGTGATACCTCGTGCAAGGCTTCTACCACTGGCTCATCGCCCTTCTTGCGCATTGGGCTTGGCAGGTCTTCAACAGCAAATTGCCGTTTCAAATGGCGACGGGCCGGATCGGCGATTGGCACGGCGGCCATCAGCTTTTTGGTATAGGGATGCTGCGGATTTTCAAAAATCGCCCGGCGCGGGCCAATCTCAACAATCTGCCCCAGATACATCACCGCCACCCGGTGGCTGACGCGCTCCACCACGGCCATGTCGTGGGAAATAAACAGATAGGAAATGCCCAGATCACGCTGCAATTCCAAAAGCAGATTGACGATTTGCGCCTGAATGGACACATCCAGCGCCGAGACCGATTCATCGGCCACCACCACTTTCGGGTTCAGCGCCAAGGCGCGGGCAATGGCAATGCGCTGGCGCTGGCCACCGGAGAATTCATGCGGATAGCGCTCAGAATGGGCAGCCGACAGACCCACCCGTTCCAACAGCCATGCCACGCGCTGTCTCGCTTCTTCGCCCTTGGCAATGCCGTGGATCAGCAGTGGTTCCATGATGGAAAAGCCGACAGTCAGCCTTGGGTCCAGCGAGGCGAAGGGGTCTTGAAACACCAGCTGAATGCTGCGGCGAAGACCGCGCAACTCGCTGGCCGGAAGATCAAGAACATTGCGGCCATCAAACTCCACGCTGCCGCTCTGGCTGTTGACCAGACGCAAGAGTGAACGGCCCGTGGTGGATTTGCCGCAGCCGGATTCGCCCACCAATGCCAAGGTTTCTCCAGCATGCAGATCAAAGCTTACCTTTTCCACCGCATGAACCGAGCTATCAACCCGGTTGAACAAACCGCGCCGAACGTCAAAGCGGGTGACCAGATCACGCACTTTCAAAATCGGAGGCAGATCAAACCGTGCTGGAGGTTGTTCTGCATGGGTCTGGGTGCTATCGGCCCCCACCAGATCAAAGGCGCGCGGACCATCGGTGCCCGCCATGGCCCCGAGACGAGGAACGGCGGCCAAAAGGGCCTTGGTATAGGGATGGTTCGGGCGCTCGAACACATCTTTAGACGCGCCATGCTCGACCTTTTCGCCTTGGCGCATCACCAGCACGCGGTCGGCAATTTCGGCCACCACACCCATATCATGGGTGATGAACAACACGCCCATGTTCATGTCGTCCTGAAGCTGGCGGATCAGCTGCAAAATCTGCGCCTGCACGGTGACATCCAGCGCCGTGGTCGGCTCGTCGGCAATCAGCAGGGAAGGGCGGCAGGCCAGCGCCATGGCAATCATCACCCGCTGGCGCATGCCGCCGGATAATTGATGCGGATAGCGGCCAAACACATGTTTGGCTTCTGGAATGCGCACCAGATCCAGCATCCGCAGCGCTTCTGATTTAGCGCCCGCCTCGCTCATCTTCTGGTGCAGGCGGATGGGTTCGGCAATCTGTTCGCCTGCGGTAAACACCGGGTTGAGCGACGTCATCGGCTCTTGAAAGATCATGGCAATATCCGCCCCGCGAATGCTGCGCATGGTCGGCGTATCGGCTTTTGCCAGATCCAGCACCTTGCCATTGCTGGGGCGAAACAGCATGGCACCGCTATCAATCCGTCCACCACCATGCTCAATCAGCCGCATCAGCGCCAGCGAGGTGACGGATTTGCCAGAGCCGGATTCACCCACAATTGCAAGGGTTTCACCCCGGCCAACCGCAAAGCTGACGTTGCGCACGGCCTGTATCCTGCCCTCGGATGTGGCAAAGGATACGGTGAGGTCATCGACCGCCAGAACCTGATTGTCCAGCAGAGAGGGTGCGGTTTGGGGCAGGGTCGCAGAAGAGGTCATGGCAGATCGTCTCAATGAGAAAGGGGCAGAGAATGCATCAGTCAAGCTCGGGGTCGTCATCTTCCACTGACGGTTTCGCCGATGTCCGATGAGGGTGGTTTGGGCCGCTGTGCAGATAGGGAAGCACGGTATCAACAAGCTGGGTGGCGGCTTGCATGGAGCGACCTGAGGCGTAAGACACGGCGGCAGAGAGGGACTCGATCAAGGCCAGCGCGCTGGCTTCGCAGCTGGCGAAATAATCGCTCTCGACCTGCGCAAACAGCGTCATTGTGGCATGGGCTACCAGCGGCGAGCTGGCATTGTCGGTCAGCGCCAGAACATCGGCCCCGGCATCGCGCAGGCGTTTTGCCAGCGTAACAGTATCAGCCATGTAACGTGGAAAGGCGATGGCGATGACAAGGTCACCGGCGCGAACATTGCGCAAAGCCCGCGCTGCGAAGGATGCACCCTCGACAGTTGCCAGCAGGCGAACATCATCACAAAACAGATCAAACCGCCGCTGCAAAAGGCCGCCAAGCCAGGCGCTGCTGCCAAGGCCAATGATGGAAATGCGGCGGGCGGACAAGATGAGACCGATAGCCCGCGATAGCGTCTCGGTATCGAGAGCCTGATGCGTTCTCTCAATGTTTCTGGTTATCATGGCCAGATTGTTGGCAAACACGTCTGCGGGGCTGGTTGCCGCATGCGACCGTCGTTGCAATTTTTCCACAGGCGCCAAAGCGGTTTCGTAACCCAGCACCAGATCAGCGCGAAATTGCGCATATCCAGCAAACCCCAGGGCACGGGCAAAGCGATTGACAGTGGGAACCGACACATGAACGATCTCGGCCAACTCCTCAGCCCGCATGGCGGCAACGCGCAACGGATAATCCAGCACGTAATCTGCGATCTGCCGGTGGGCAGGCGATAGCGTGGCCTGAATGATCCGCTGCGACATCGGCATGCGCTCTTGGGAAGATGTCAGGCTTTCAGTGTCCAAGATGCGAGTCCTGATTAAAAAATATCATGCGAGTCTCAGTATAGATATTTTTCAATCGTTCAAGCGAATTTCGGTGTAATTCTAGGCAGGCATGCGTTGTGCGTTATTTTTATGCAAAAACCTTGTGGCGCTGCGGTCATTTCTGAGCGCAAAAGCCTGCAAATTGCCTGATGGCAGCGATCGGTGTCATCTGCATCACCGGCTGATGTCTGGTTCGATAAGATTTTCCAGCTTACAGAGGAATTCTTGCTGGCCCAGTGCGATTGACTGTATTGAGCAAAGCCTATTTGCTTTATTGTGTTAACTGACAGCAAAAATTGCAATGAACCCGACCGATGGACGTTTGAGTGTGGGACGACGACTTGTAAGGCATCAGACGGTCCGGCCCGTGGAGGATCGCGATGCTCAGGGCCTCAGTCCTGAAGATATCGCAGATCATAACGGACGCGCTGTCTCTGCGCTTTTGCTGCGAGAAGGGCCGATGACACGTCAGGAGCTTGCCGCAAGGCTCAAGCTCACAGAGCCTGCTATTACCGGCATTCTCCAGCGGCTGCTGTCGGCAGGCCTTGTGTGCAAGGGCAATCGCCAGACCACTACACGCTATAAAGCGGCTGAATTTGCGCTTGTGTCATCCGGCGCTTACGGTCTTGGTGTTGAGCGTTGCCAGAATGGCGGCTCCCTTGCTTTGTGCAATCTCGCCGGTGATAGGGTGCTTTATCAGCGCTTTGATCAAGATGAAGCCTTCTTTACTGCTGTTCAGAAGATTGTGGGGGCAGAGATGGGCTTTCCCGCCCCCATCGGCGTCGGCGTGGTAATGAATGCAGACAAGGATGATGCATTCACATCAACTTTTGGCGAATTGCCAAGCTTTACCCTGTCCAAATCCGAGGCGGTGTTGGCCGGAGAGAGATTGTTTGGCATAGGCGAACCGGAAGGCGGGCTGGTTGTGGTGCTGATTGATGATCAGGTACAGGCGGGCTTGATCATCAATGGCCGTTTTTATCGCGGCACCCATGGCAGAGCAGGCGCGATTGGTGCCATGCGTCCCGGCCTGGCGGAAGGTACGCTGGATATGATGGCGAGTGCGGCGTCTTACAGGGCTTTCATTGCTGCAAGGGGTGAAAGTGAGGTTGAGCGCTGGATTGAACAAGCCGCCAGCCGCCTTCTGGACGGCGTTGTCACTATCGCGGGTTTCATATCACCAGGCGCCATGCTGCTAGGCGGACAATTGCCCGCCAATGTGATTGATCGGCTGATTGAAAAAATCGCTGAAGCTCGGCTGGGCAAAGAGCGATATTTTGTCCCCGCAGCCTGGATTCCGCCCGTACGCCCTTTAAGCTTTCCAGACCGCGACGCCGCCTATGGTGCTGCAATAGCACCGTTTATCGAACTGCTGCTGCCAAAATCGAATTGATCGGTGAAGGCCGGATCGCTGTCGTCAACGGTGAGCGGCTGAGATGGGCGGGATCGGCAGAGGGAAGACAGAGCCGGTCTGCGAGCGCCATGGCGGCAGCGCCAAGGGCTGCGGCATCTTCAGACGCCGCCGCACGGTGTAAGCTTGGGGCCAAGGCTCCCCGGCCGCTGATTTCCTCATGCACGTAGAGCAGCAATTCATCAATCAGCCGCACGGGTAAGCGTCCCCCCAGAATAATGCCATCAGGGTCCACCACCATTCCGATGTCGCTGACGGCTTCGGCAAGGTTGATGGCCATTTTCTTCAGCCAACCGCTGAGAAGGGCGCGTCCCCGTGCATCCAGCGTCAACAGATCCGCAGGTGTCGCCACATCCAAACCGTTGTCGGCAAGATAGTCGAGCAGCACGAACATTGACAGCATATCGCCCAATGGCCTTGTTTCCCCGGCAAAGGGGCCGGTTGTCACCGCCGTGGGCAGCCAGCCGATTTCGCCGCCCAGCCCGCCTGCGCCCTTGTGGCGCATACCGTCAATCACCAGACTACCGCCAAGACAGGCGGAGATGAGAATATAGAAAAAACTGCGCATTTCGGTGCCCAGCCCATATTCAATCTCACCCAAGGCTGCCGCATTGGCGTCATTGTCGATATAGATGGGATGGTCGGTAATATGCGACAGCGCGGCGCGCACGTCAAAACCGCTCCACTGGCTATAGGCGTCTGGCAGGCCAATCACCTGCACCTCGCCCAGCCAGTCGGGAATGGCAAGGCCAATGCCCGCAAGCCTCGATTCACGAATAACTTTGCGGCGCAGGAAAGACGAGACCGCATCTTCCATCAGCTTCACAAACGCATCCGGCAACAAAAAACGGGCTTCATGATGAATCCGCCCGCGCACGTTGCCGACGGCATCCACCGCCACAATCGTCAAGTGATCGCGGTCAATATTGGCTCCGATGGCAAAGGCCCCCTCAGGGTCAATCTCCAGCTCGATGGCCGGTTGGCCGCGCAAGCCTTGCCGGCGGCGCGCCTCCATCACCAGCCCTTCATCCAGCAGCTTATCGACAATGCGTGTGACAGCCTGCTTTGTCAGGCGCGAAAGCTTGGCAATTTCGGTGCGCGAGATTGGCCCACCACGGTGAATGGCGTTCAGGATGATGGCCCTGTTGAGGGCTGCAGCCTGTTCGCCATTGGCTCCGGAATAACTCATCGTAATCGTCAATCTCCTCGCTGCCGGGCTGCGGCAGCGAGGAAACCATGCACTATAGACGTGCGGGACGAAAGCATTTTCAAGCGGTTTTCGACAGACGCCAACTCTTCACCTCAAAGGGTTTTAGCGCGTCCGCGTCCACCGCTTCCATGGGTTCTTCCAAAATGCTGAGTGCTCCGCTCACAGTCCAGCCTTCACACGGCTTAAGCTCGAAGCTGCCCCGGCGACCGGCTGGCTCATACACCCGCACAATCAAGTCATCGCCATCTTCTGCAGGTTTGATGACTGATAGAGCGACCTCCAGCCCTGCCGCTTGCAACGGGCACCATTCGCCTGTTGCTTTATCTGACACAGGGATAGCAATCAGCGGCTGGTTCAGATCATCGGCTTCCTCGCGCACTTGTCCTTCATACCATGTGCCTTCATGAGGCATCAGCGCATATGTGAAGGACTGATACCCTTCATCGGCCAGCGGATCGGGATAGATGGGCGAGCGTAGCAGGGAGAGGCCCAGCACATTGCCACGGGCCGAGTGGCCATATTTGGCATCGTTGAGCAAAGCCATGCCAAAACCCGGTTCGGACAGATCAATAAACCGATGCGCCGGTGCCTCAAACATCGCCTCATCCCACGAGGTGTTGGAATGGGTGGGGCGCTCCACCACGCCATAGGCCACCTCACAGGTGGCGCGGGCTGCGCTGACGGCCACGCCATTTTCGGTGCGCAGCATCACCCGGCGTTCGTGCCAGTCGATCTCGGTGAAAATGTCGAGACGGCGGGCGTTGGCCGCAAGGCTCAAGGTCTGCACAATGGTGGAATCACGCCAGCGACGTTTGATGCGGATCGCGGCGCGGTGGGCGGTGTTTTCGACAAGTTCGATGGATTCGTATCCGCTTAACTCCTCGGATTTTTGGCCGTAATCCTCTTCCACATCCCAGGCATCCCAATTGCGCGGCTTATCTGCCGTATAGGCAAACAGCCGGTTAGCTCCACTCTCGACCGCTTCGCGGCCGGATGCTTTGTGCAGGATAGAGGCGATGGAGCCATCGTCGGCCAGCGTCACCTTGATGATGTCATTTTCCAACGTGTTTTGGGTGGCTTTCAGGCCCGGTTTGGGGCCAAGAGCGCTGGCGGGCAAAACCCTCACACCAAGGGCAGGTACCATGCCGTCAGCCGCTATGCTGCTATCACTCAGTGTCAGGCGGATTGGCCGGGGGCTGAGCGTGGGGTTGATCACCATCACCGCGCCATCGTTACCATCAGGCAATTGCGCAAGAATGGCATCGACGGCGGCTTTTTGCGCAGCTGCGCCATCCGCCAGCACCTGTTCAAGTTCGGCTTTCGCATCCACATAAACCTCGGCAATCGACGAGCCTGGAAGGATGTCGTGGAACTCGTTTTTCAGCACCACGCGCCATTCTGGCTCCAGTGAGCGTGGTTTGGCGGCCCCCAAAAGATGGCCAAGGGATGCCAGAGTTTCCGCTGTAATCAGGCTGCGCTCGGCCTTGCGGTGCAGTTTTTTGATGGCGCTTTGCGTGGTCAGCGTGGCGCGGTGCAGTTCCAGATAGATCTCGCCTTTCCACACGGAAACGGGCGTTGTTTTGGCCATCGCATGGGCGTCTTCAAAAAAGTCATGCACGCGGGACCAGCGGGCTTCCGGGATGGCGGGGAAAACACGAAGCTGTTCTTCTCGCACCACCATTTCCGGGCTGGGGCCGCCGCCGCCATCGCCATAGCCGACGCAGAGCAGCGTTGTATCGTGGCGGTCTTTCTGGCGATAGTTTTTCCAGGTTGGCGTGATGCAATCCGGGCGCACAAAGCCGTTATAGCCTTCCATGGGATTGTCGAACGAGTGAGCCAGCACCCGGCTGCCATCCAGCCCCTCCCACCAGAACAGATCGGCGGGGATATGGTTGCTCTCGGACCAATTGACCTTGATGGTGAAGAAGCTTTTCATTCCGCCCTGTTTGAGAAGCTGCGGCAGGGCTCCGGCAAAGCCAAAGCAATCCGGCAGCCAGCACACGCTATGGCGCGTGCCAAATCGTTTCTCGAAATAGCGCTGACCGTAAAGAATTTGCCGGGTCAGGCTTTCGCCAGTGGGCATATTGGTATCCGGCTCAATCCACATGCCGCCCAGCGTTTCCCACTGACCGTCCTTAGCGCGATCAACGATTTTGTCGAGCAGTTCAGGATCATCCTCTTCCAGCTGCCAGTAATAATGAGCGGTTGACTGGTTGAAGCGGAAATCCTTCGATGTTTCCATGATCGACAGTGCCGTATGGAATGTACGGCGCATTTTGCGGCGTGTTTCATCATAGGGCCACAGCCAGCACAGATCGATATGGGCATGGCCGGTCAATGCCACCTTGCCCTGTGGTGGGAAGCGTTCACGGAGTTCACCCAGGCGCGCCATCAGCGCTTCATAGGCCTGATCCAGTTTGGCGCGCTGGGCATCCGTCAGGCCTTCGGGGTCGGGTTTCAGCTCTGGAAGCTGCCAGATCTTTTGCTGCATCACCGCAGGGGCGGTGCGCGCCACATAGTCTGCCGTCGCTGATGGCCAATCGATGGCGTAAAAGGCCTGTTCGGCAGCATCCAGCAGATAAGGTACCACATCATGGCCTTGCAGCACCCTTAGCGCTTCGGCAATCTGGCGCATCAGCAGTCCCATGCGATCCACGGAACGGTCGATCCAGAACAGCTCCGCCCGTTCAAGCTTTGGTGCGCGTACCGGCTCACCAAACGGCAGGCGCGGAACGGATTGCGCATGGAGCGAAAAGCTCTGCGAAGGGGCTGCAAATTCGCGGTGATAGGGGTCCAGCCCGTAGCGCTTGAGAGAACCATCTTGCGCCGTGATGCTCAACAGGCTTTCGCCGCCGAGGTTGAGATAAAGATAGGTATCTGCCAGCGGCCAGCCTTCCGGCACGGTCACATCTGCCGTGAAGCCAATCGGCGGGGTCTTATGTGGCCAAGCCTCACCCACGGCAATGGGTTGGCCATTGAAACTCCAGCCGGTCAGCTCAACTGTTTTGCGGGCGCGCCAGAACTGGAATTCTGCGTTGCGAACTTCGATCCGTTCAAGGCGTTGGGTATAAGTCAGGCTCATGATAATTTCCTAAAATCTTTCAACAGGATGGGTTCAGCCCTTCACGGCTCCGGCGGTCATCGCGCCCAGAATAAGGCGCTGGAGCGAGAGGAAGGCGATGATGGCAGGCACCACCGAGACAAGGCAGGCCGCCGCGAGAAGTTGGATGGAGGAGTCATTTTGTGTGCCGGCATATTGAAAAATGCCGACGCCAATCGGGGTGAGGGATTCCTTGGTAATCAGCAGGAACGGCACCAGAAATTGCGACCAGCCGCTGATGACCGCGATGATGAAGGCCGAGGCAATGCCGGGCGTGGACAATGGCAGGATGACACGGATAAACACGCCAAACCGGGTGCAGCCATCCATCATTGCCGCTTCATCAAGGGTTTTGGGAATGCCGTCGATGGAGCCTTTCAAAATCCAGGTGGAAACCGGAACGGCAAGGGCCACATAGACCATGGTGGTGCCAAAATGGCTGTCCAGCAGGCCCATCGCCGCCATATAGCGGTAAAGCGGCACCATGATCACCAGCGGGGAGATCATTTGCACCGACAACAGCGCCATCATCCACGCGCCCTTGCCCTTGAACTGAAAGCGCGAAAAGGCATAGGCCGCAGGCAGGGCAACGATCAGGCAACCTGCCGCCGACAAGCACGACAGCTTCAGCGCATTCCACAGGTAGGAGATGAACTTGTCCGAGGACAGGATCATCGCAAAATTATCCAGCGTCGGCGCTTTCGGAATGAAGCGGGTGACACCCAGAAACACTTCCTTGCGGGTTCTGAGCGCCAAAGACAAAAGCCACAGCAGCGGCCATGCGAAAAAAGCAAAGGTGATGACCATGAAAATATAGCTGAGCGCATCGCCGAGACGCTCACTTGTGCGGGCTTTCATTGGTCATCTCCCTTTGGCAGGAAGGCGGCGTAGATCAAGGCAAGCCCCAGCGAGATCACCAGCATGAGGATGGAGAGCGCAGCGCCCGCCGCAAGATCATAATTGCGAAACACCACATTGAACGTATAGAGCGACAGCACTTCGGTCGCCCGTCCCGGTCCGCCACCCGTGAGCGAGATGATCGCATCGAAGGTGTTGAGGGTCTGGATAGTGATCAAAATCAGATTGACCAGAATGGCCGACTTCAACTGGGGCAGGGTGACATAGCGAAGTCGCTGATCGGCCCGCGCCCCATCCACCGCCGCAGCCTCATAAAGTACCGGGTCAATCGCCTTGATGGCGGCATACATCACCACCATGGAAAAGGCGGTTCCGCGCCAGACATTCGACAAAACCACCGACCACATCACGAGGTTGGGATCGGAGAGCCATTGTACGGGTCCAGCCCCCACAAGCCGGAGCAGGCTGTTCAACCCGCCAAATGGAGCTTCGTTAAACAGCATTTTCCAGATAATGCCACCTGCAATGCCCGGCACCACCCAGGCAATCAGCGCCGTGGTTCGCAGGATTGTCGCCCCGAATAGACCGCGCTTTTCCGCCCGCACCACCACCAATGCAATCACAAGGCCAAAGAGCTGCTGCGCCAGAACCGAACCCGCCGTGAAGGTGAGCGTGACCCACAGGATCTGCGGAATTTCTGCGCGGGTCAGCGTGTTGATCAATGTTGTGATGGTATAGCCACCATCATCCCCGAGCAGGGTGGCTTTGGTGAAAGCAAGGCGCAGCACATCCAGAACTGGATAAAGGTAGAAAATGCCGAGCACCAAAATCAGCGGCATAAGCCAGGGCGCTGCCTTCGGTCGGTGACGGCTTTGGGCGGCACCCGTCTGTTTGCCTGCCTGCAAGCTGATTGTTGCCATGGAGTGCACCTTTTGGATTCAAACCACAAAGCGCTGCGGAGCCCTTTGGCTCCGCAGTCTCAAGAGGCGGTTAATGGCGGTCAAATGCCGCAAGCGAAGCTTTGAAGGCTTCATCGACAGCCGCATCCGTGGCTTGCGTTCCCGTCAGCACCTTGCCCATCATGATCTGGATCTGATTGGAGATTTCAGGATAGACAGGCGCACCGGGCCGGGCCTGACCGACTTTCAATGCCTCCGAGAAAGCCTTGTTGATGTCAGAGGAGAAGATTTTATACTTTTCATAGAGATCTGCGCGGGTTGGCAGCTGCCCCTGAACCTCATTGGCAGGTCCCATATAGACATCGCGAGCCAGATCGGCGCACATTTTTACCTTTGCCGGATCGGAGGCAAAAGAGGCAACCGTCCAGCCACCCGTACCGGTCGATCGCTGATCCTTGGTGGGACCGGGCAGGGGCGAGAAGGTCCATTTGGCCAGTTCTTCCGGCTCAAGAGCGGCTTGCAACTGGCCATATTGCCAATTTCCACCGACAAACAGCGCCGTGGTGCCGGCTGCAGCGGCGGCATTGAAATCATCATAATTGCCAATGGTGGCCACCCGCTTGGGGGCAGCACCTGACTCTACCAGGTCGCGATAGTAATTCACCGCCTTGACGAATTTTTCCCGCTCAGCACCCTCGCCAAAGATCGGCTTGCCACTCTCATCGACCAGCTTGCCACCCTCAGCCCAGAAATTGGCCAGCCAGTCAAAAGTGGTGCCTTCATAGCGTGAGCCGTTGAACAGAATGCCTTCCATGCCCTCTTTCACGGAGTGCAGCGCAGCCTTTTTGGTGTCGTCCCATGTCTGCGGCGCATCGGGGATGATCTCCTTGTTGCGATAGAGAACCCGCAGATCGGTCGACCACCACCAGGCATAAATCTGGCCGTCAGCTCCGGTAACGCCCTCGCGAATGAAGGGGAAAAGCTGGTCGATCTCATCCTTGGTGAAATAGGGCGAGAAGGACTTCAGCACGCCGGCTTTTTTAAAAACAGGCAGCACGAAGGAGTCCACGGCTGCGCAGTCGGGCGCATTTCCCGACTTGGCCTGCTCGACCATGCGGGCCTGCTCCTGGCTGATATCCCCCGTCATCATCTGTAATTCAATGCGCCAGCCGGGGTGCTTGGCAATAAACTGATTGAACAGCTTGCCATAGCCTTCAGCCACAACCGGATCATTATTGCGCGGGCCGTCGGTCGTCATACGGAATGTCATTTTATTGGGCGCGTCAGCCGGGCCAACCGTGTCACCGGTGATCATGTCACTGGCATTCCCGCCCACTGGGGCGACCAACAGCGCGACAAGCGTCAACGCATGCCTGTTCTTTTTCATGTGCCTTCCTCCCAAAGTCGCATGCCGTTGAGTGCCATGCGTTAAAACCCTCAATCGCGGGCAAGCCTCCGCCCTGCGTCACCATCCGACACCCGCTGTCTCCTCCAACAGGCATCTTCCCTGATTGCACGAAATAGATTAAATCACTTTTGTTTTGCGTCAAGCGATTTGTCTGGGAGGAAATCATGGCTGTGGTGCGGATTGAAAATTTACGCAAGCATTACGGGGCCTTGGAGGTCATCCACGGTGTGGATCTAGAGGTTGGGGACGGAGAATTCCTGGCGCTGGTTGGACCTTCCGGCTGCGGTAAATCGACCTTCCTACGGATGATTGCGGGTTTGGAAGAGGTATCAGGCGGCGATATTTTCATTGATGGTATCCGCATCAATGACCTCAGCCCACGCGAACGCGACATTGCCATGGTGTTTCTAAATTATGCGCTCTATCCGCATATGACCGTGGCCGAGAACATGGGTTTTGCCCTCAAGCTCGCGGGGCATTCTGTGGCAGACATTCATGCGCGCGTGGCAAAGGCATCTGAGATCCTGGGGCTGGAACCATACCTGAAGCGCAAGCCCGCAGCTCTTTCAGGCGGGCAGCGTCAGCGCGTTGCCATGGGCAGAGCGATTGTGCGCGACCCGAAGGTTTTTCTGTTTGATGAACCTCTTTCCAATCTCGATGCTAAGCTGCGGGTGCAAATGCGCTCGGAAATTCGAGAATTACAGAAGAGATTGAAAGCAACAACCATTTACGTCACCCATGATCAGGTGGAAGCCATGACCATGGCTGACAAAATTGCCGTTTTCAACAAGGGCGTCCTTGAGCAGTTGGGCACGCCGCTAGAGCTTTATCACAGGCCAGCCAATCTCTTTGTCGCCGCCTTTATTGGCTCGCCACAAATGAATTTGGTGTCGGGCGAGGCGGCCCAGCGACACAGTGCAACAACCATTGGCGTAAGACCAGAGCATCTGGTGCTTTCCCAAGACCATGACGCCTGGAGCGGTCCCGTCGTGGTTGCGGAATGCCTTGGAAGCGATACGTTCATGACCATCGACTCCGCGCTCTACGGAAAGCTGCTCATCCGCACCAGCGGTAGCCATCAACCAAGGCTCGGCGAAATCATCAGCGCCAAGCCAATGGAAGGATGCCTTCACCGGTTCGATGAGAGCGGTAGGTCAATTCAAAAGCGGATATAGAAACGTGGGCGAATCTTCGTCTTAAATGAGCCCCAGAACGAACAAGAGCCCACCCGCATATGTCGCGGGTGGGCCGTATCCTGATATTGAACCGTCAATCGAACTTTACGAAGACAGTCGTCTCAAGCCATATCGACAGGCTTGAACGTTGGGGTCATCAAAATTCCTCCCAATCGCTCTTACTGTTATCGACCGCGGCATTGCCGGCGAAGGCCGAGGCAATCTTGCGACCGAGCGCACGGACAGGAGATGTCGTTGGTTTGTCACCCACGCTCGCTGGCCGTGGGCTGGAAATTTGGTATTGCGTATCGGAAAGCTTGAACTGCGCCAGTAGATCGTTGAGCGAGGTGACTTCCTTGGCAAGGCTGTGGCTTGCTGCCGTGGTTTCTTCCACCATCGCTGCGTTCTTCTGGGTGTCCTGATCCATCTGATTGACGGCGGTGTTGATCTGCTGAAGCCCGGAAGACTGCTCCTGAGCAGCGTCAACAATCGCTGATACATGGCGATTGATCTCCTGGACTTCGGCGACGATGGTCTCCAAAGCTTTTCCGGTGTCTCCAACCAGTTGTACGCCCTCCTCGACCTGCTGGTTCGACGTATTGATCAGGGCCTTGATCTCCTTGGCCGCATTTGCCGAGCGCTGCGCCAGTTCACGCACTTCCTGTGCAACAACGGCAAAACCCTTGCCGGCCTCGCCAGCGCGTGCGGCTTCCACGCCCGCATTCAAGGCCAGAAGGTTGGTCTGGAAGGCGATCTCATCGATCACGCCGATAATGTTGGAAATTTCCCCCGATGATTTCTCGATCCGCTCCATGGCAATCACCGCTTTGCGAACCACCTCACCGGAATGTTCGGCTCCGGCTTTGGTCCGGGCAACGAGATTACCCGCTTCCTGGGCGCGCTTGGTAGAATCCGTGACTGCGGTGGTGATTTGCTCCAGGGCTGCGGCGGTCTCTTCCACGGCAGCGGCCTGCTGTTCAGTCCGCTTGGCAAGATCATCAGCGGCAGACCGGATTTCATTGGTGCCCGCGCCGATGCCATGGGCATTCTGAGCGACACGGCTCAGCGCCGACTTTAATTTTTCAGCAGACAAATTGAAGTCATTGCGAACACCGTCGAGTGCTGGGGTAAAGGGCTGGCTGATCCGATAGGACACATCCCCGTCGGATAGCGCCGCAAGACCGGTTGCAATATTATCGACAGCAAATTGAACGTCAGCAGCTTCCTGTGCTTTCTGTTTGTCGCGTTCGATGCGTTCCCGTTCGCTTATGGAACGATTGGCTTCCGTCTCCTGCTCAAGGCGGACGCGTTCAATGGCGTTTTGCCTGAAGACTTCCACGGCGCCAGCCATTTCGCCAATCTCGTCACCCCGCTCGGCATGCGGTATCGTGCTATCCCGGTCGCCATTGGCAAGCTTGTTCATGGAAAGATTGATGTTGCGGATGGGCTTGATCACCGCGACAAAAATCGCCCAGAGCGCCAATATAGACAGACTGATTGTCAGGCCACTGGTAATATAGTTGCTCAGGCTTGTGGATTGGGCCGCCGCGTTTGTTTCGTTATTGCGTTTCTGAAGCAAATCACGTTCTTCGGCCGCCATTTCAGCGACTTTCGACCGAATGGCATCCATGGCAGTTTTACCGGCACCTGCCGATTCCATCGCGAGCGCCTGCTCACGCGTCGATGGATTCTGCACCAGAGCCACTTCCTTCGTCAGAACATCGTTGGTCCAGGTTGACGCGAAGCCGTCGAGATCGTCCAGTCTTTTCTGCTGCACCGGGTTGTCGGATGTCAGAGTTCTGACACTGGCCAAAGCCTTACGGTAGGCCGCTTGTCCTGCTTTTTGTGGTGCGAGAAATGCCTCGGTACCGGAAATGAGGTAACCTCGAAGTCCTGTTTCCTGATCGACCATGGCTTGTGAGATAGCATCAAGGGTCGAAAGCACCCTATAAGTGTGCTCCGTCATGGCAACAGCCCGATTCTGGCTATTGAGCCCGGTAATATTGATAACGCAGATCGCTATACTGAGAATAACCAACAAAGTGAACGCCAGCGAAATCTTCGTCAGTATCTTGAAATTGTTGAATGCGAACATGGCAAGCTCCATGGAACAGGCCCTCTGAAACGGCATGCTTCAGCCGAACAGGTGACAAGGTGAGGACAAACGGCCGCCATCGTCCAGGTTTCTGGAGCGTCAATACGGTCAGATGAGAAGAATGTTTGCAGCTATCCAGCGACGACGCGACCGCGATTGATTGCGGTACGTTTTCAACCGTTGCCGAACACGGCGGAACGCGATGCTAAGGACACATCTACAAGTGTGACAGAGATGGTAGCGCCATCATGGCGAACTTGACATGTACTCCGATATCCGAATATTCGGATTAAATTGTTTAAAATTTGTTAATTGAGAATTTTTCGACAGTATTATTTATAGTAACGGATCACGAATAAGTAAAAACGACGTCCAATTTCAACTATTAGGATATAAGGCGAATTTTTACCGCCACAGAAATTGGCTGGGTCCGATTGATAAATGGATCGATGCGATAGTGCCATTCCACATCATATGCCTCAACATAAGCTGGAGGCGGATCTGAGGCGGTCTCACGCGCGATACAAGTGGATGCCTCGTGGCTTGAATGACAGGCTGCTGGAGAGGTTCAACAGTTCGGCTGCAAGCCAACAGGTCGTGAGCCACATTTCCGTTCCCTGCAAACCGGGTGGATGACCGTCTGCGAAGGGGAAGCCTTGTCCGTCTTGCCACAGCCTCGGAAGTTGCAGAATGATGTCGGTTGCGATCTCCATCGCCTCATCGCGACGATGAGATGTCTGCTTCAGGCAAAGCAGCAGCGGGTGGATCGTGTCGAGCAGATTGCAGGCATTGAAACCTTGCCCACGAAATCCGTCATGAGCCCGGTAATTGCCGATGACGGAATCGATGGCGGCATCCGGATAAGGAACCGGTATGCCAAATTGCGCATGGGCGCCGCGCGTCAGCCGGTAAAAACCATTGACCGGCTGCAACAGCCCTTCCTCCGGTGTTTCCGCACCCCAAAGGCCGGATGTTGGATTGCAGTTGAGGCTCAGCCAGCCAAACAAACTGTGTCGGTTGGCGTCTGCATCAAAATAGAGGCCGTTGAAATGCAAGGCCGTGGCAATGGCGTCAACGGTCGCGCCGCAATGCCAGGCGCGCGTTTGCCAGGGCAACTCATCCAGCCATTGCACGAGATCACCTGCACTCATGCATTCGATGAACCGGAAAGAGTGGAGTGGCGCTGATCCCAGGCATTCAAGTGCATATCCAACGGCCAGCACATTGTACAAGGCGACCGGATCGTGATGCAGTGGCTGTTGCGCATCACGATAAGGGTCTGGGAAAAGCCCGGTTTCGGGGTCTTGAACGGCTTGCAGGCGGGCGATGGTGGCATCGACATCGAACATCGAGCCGATATCGCCGAAGGCTGCGGCAATTTCGATGGCGTCGCAGAGATGGCGAATGCTGGTCACAGGCTTGCCGCTTGCATCCGGCGCGCTGTAATCATCCCCGACACGGTATCGCTCGACAACCGCTCGCCAACAGGCCGAAGCAGCAGTATCGATTGCGGCAAGCGCGGCCTCGACCGCCGCCGTTTTGCGGGGAGACGTCGTGTCTTTGCCGCGCATCCGCAGCACGCGGGCCGGTACGCCACCAGCGATGGCCTGTGGTGGGATGTCTTTCGAGACCACGGCACCGGCGGCGATAATTGCACCGCTACCGATCCGGGCGCCATCGAGAATAACCGCATTGGCGCCGATCCAGACATCGTCGCCAATCTCGATGCCAAGCAATGTCAGCGGCTGGCGGTAGATCGGCGTTTCGAGATCATCGAAGCCATGATTGAAACCGACAATGCTGACATGAGAGGCAATCCGCACACCATTTCCCACCCTTACCCGGCCAGAAATGCAGGCATAGGCATTGATTGAAACGTTTTCGCCAAGCTCGATATTGCCACGCACCAGCGCATGACCGGCGATCCAGGAGCCAGCGCCCATCACCAGCCTGTCGGTATGGATTTCAGCCTTTTCCGCCACATAAACACCCGGAGAAAATGTTGCACCGGCATAGGTCTGAAGCTGGCGAAGTCGTGCCTGATGGGCCGCGCCCTCGATATCCTGCGTGTTCCTTTCCCAGGTGAGGATATTGAGCCGATGGCGGAGCAAGGATGCCGCTTCCTCGTTGGCGTGGTTATCCCTGCTCATGACGCTTAGCCAATATCGAAGGCCGCGACACGGCGTCCAGCGTCTCGAAACTGCTGCTCCAACACCTCGAGATCAGGGCAAGTAGGCGGGGTGGCAAGCGCCTCGTCTGCGTCATCTCCCAGCGGCAAGGCGAAGGCTGCCGTCACCAGCACGGTTTGGCCTGGTTCGACTGCGCCACGCAATTGCGGCAGGTTGGTTTTTGCCCATAAAAGATTGGTATTGGCAATCGGCACATGGGCGCGACCGGTGCGTTGGTTGTCGGATAGATCGACAATGGCGCTGATGTCCGTTTGCCCGAACCACACCGCGCGGCCAGAGCTTTCTTCCATACGGTCGCGGTTGAAGTCGGCGCGGGCAATGGCAAAGCCGCCTTCGCTGGTCATCAGGCTGCGCGGCGTTGTGATCCGATGAATGCGGATATGCCAGGGATTTTGTGGCACGAGCCAAGTTTCGACGGTCACATCTGCCCAGGGCTTCCAGCGGGAATAGAGGCTGTCACCGGCAATCATCGCCTCTTCAAGCGTCTCGCGCATCCTAAAATGCACGCCATCATCCGACAGGCCCAACATGCCATCAAAACTGGCCGCATCGAAATGGCGATCATTGGCCTCGATATTGAAGGTATAGCGGGTCGAATAGACGAATTTGGCGTATTTCTCGTTGGAGCCACGCATCTTGTCATGTTCCTGGCCGGAGGCGAGAATGACGACATTGCCCTGCGTGTGCATGGCCACCATGCCCGGCTTTTCGAGCGGCACAGGCGCGTTGAAGGACGGCGCTTCGGTTTCCTGCGCCAGCCAGAACGGGTGATCGGCAGGCAGGGCCAGCGGGAGAAAGAATTTCAGCGCCCAATAGGGCGAACCGGGCGAATTGTAGCTCTCGCTCATCAGCAGATTGGGATAGCCGTAGCCGACGGACAACACGCCATCGCGGTCGGCAATCGGCAATGCCGACCACCAGCGGATATGGCGCATGTAATAGCCCTTGATCTCCCCCCATGGCAGCGCGTCAAGATTTGCGAAGGCAAGCGCGCCCCAGAAACCGCCAGCGGCAAAACGGTAGGTCTGGCTGCGCCCAAAGGCAAGCGCAGCACCATCCGGGCCGAACCAGTGGCGGATATCCTTGGCAAAGACCGTTGCGCGGTCGCGAAGACGGGTTTTGCGGGCCTCGTCGTCATTAGCAAGCACGGCATAAATCAGCCCGTAAAAATGCATGGCAAAGGGAATGTAGTGGTCCACCCGACGCACCGGTCCGTCGCGGTACCAGCCATCACCGATATCGAATCCTTCCAGCTCATCGAGATAGGCAATGGTCTTGGCGTGGTCGAATTCTACTCCCACCCGCTCCAATCCCAGATCGACCAGAACCCGGAAAAATTTCCAATTGTTATCGACGTATTCGCGATCTCTGGCCTTGAGCAAATAGGCCGAGACGGTGGCCTTGGCGGCATCGTCCAGAGGCTCCCAGATATGCTGCGGCACCATGGCGAGCGCAAAGCCGATGGCGGCAAGCTCCACCAACCGTTGGTTACGGTCAGAGACATCGCCCCAATAGTCTTCGTGCTGCGGATCGGTACCATGGGCCAGGCCACGCCGGTAAAGATCCCAATGCGGAAAATCGCCGCCGCCCGCCACAAAGGGAGCGATGCCCCAAAGCGGTCGGGCAAAACCTTCGAGATCGGCAGCCGCATGATCGAAGATCGCGCCGGATGCGCCAAGCCTTACCCGTGCGCCACCTTGCGAAAAATAAGGCAGGAGCGGCATGAACAGGTCGAGCAGAGCTTTCGCCACATCATCGCGGCTGCGCAAGGGGTTGCTGTAGAGCGGGTTGGCCTGGGCTGGATCGTAAACCACAATCGATATCCATGAATTGATTCAAATGAATTGGCCGCAGGAAGGTGTGAACCTGCGGCCAGGCTTGTTGTGGACTATTTGATCGCCTTGACGCCGTCGTTCATCTCCTTCAGGCCATCGTCGATAGACGTGTTATCGGTCATGATCGCGTCATGCACACGGTTTAGCACGACCTCGATTTTTGCCGCATTGGGACTGACCGCCATTTCCAGATAGGACTTGCCCGCTTTAAGCGCCGCCTTGCTATTTTCGTCCTGCGGGAAGCCGGGCAGCGAGGTGATCTTGGTGCTGACATCGTCTGTGCGCACCGCGGGCAAAGTTCCCGTATCGGCAATGATTGCCGCACCTTCAGCTCCAGTCACGAACTTGATGAAGTCAAGCGCCGTCTCTTTGTGGGCTGAGTTGTTATTGACCGAAAGGGCCGCAATCTGCGCCGCCGTTGTGCCAGCTGCAACGCCATCCGGGTGCGGGAACTTGACGATGCCCCAATTCTTGCTCTTGGATTCGCCGGATTTTACCTTGGCGATCTGCGTGCCTATAAACCAGGTCCCCATCGGCAACATGCCGACCGTCCCGTTGAAGAACAGTGCCGAATAGTGGGTATTGGAGATTTTGAGCGATGCATAGGACGGGATCGCCCCTTCCTTTTGAAGCTTCAGCGCCCGCGCGTACCAGGGCTTCAGAAAGGCGTAATCGCCGCCGACCAGCGTATGCTGACCATCCATGATGCCTGGAAGCTGGACGGTCGAACGCCATGTGTGCAGCAATGCGCCATAGGTCTTGTTGACCCCCATGCCGCCCTTCAATTTTCCGGCGAGCTCGTCGAACTGCGCCCAGGTCATGTCATTGGTCGGGTAGGAAACGCCTGCCTTGTCAAAAATGTCCTTGTTATAATAGACCACCCAGAAATCGGAGCGGAAGGGCAGGGCATAGACCTTGCCGTCAATGCTCAGCTCCTCGATAAGCCCGCCATATCCAGCTTTGTCGATCTTCTGCTCGGTCATGAAGCCCGAGAGATCGCCGATAGATTTGGCGCGCACCAGGGTCGCGTAACCAGGCACGTCCTTGATGGTGACGACATCGATATCCTTGGCACCGCCGGTCAGCTGGGTGGCGATCATCTGCGTGTAGTCCTGCGAACCGAGATCCACCGGCTCGAATTTCACATTTGGATGTTTGGCCTGATAGGCTTCGATCAGCGGCTTGTAATAGGCCACCTTGTCCCAGTCCCACAGCGCCCATTTCAAGGTGACGGGGGCTGCCGATTGTGCGAACGCGCCGCCTGCCATGACTGTGGCCATTCCCAGTGCCGCAGTGGCAATGGTCAGCGATATCCCAAATTTCTGCCTGTACATTCTGTTCTCCTCCCTGAGTGTTTCGTCGTCAGCGCCTCCCAGCGCTGCCTATAATATTTTAGTCGTCCGATACGCCGCATCAGGCCTGTTCAGAACCATTACCGCCGCCCGATGCGCGCCAAATGAAATAGCGAACATGCCAAGTGAAAAATTGATCATTGCCGGCATGAAGACGGAAACCGGGTAGAGCAGCACATGCACAAGCCAGAGTGCTGCGACAAACATCAGCGCCGCCATCGTCGGCAAGGGCCGCAGAAGCGTTGCCAGCGCCGATAGCCGTAGGATCTCCAGGACACCACGCTTGCTCATCACCGCAAGCACAATGAAATGCGCCGACCACACGCCCACAAAACCGGTTGCGACAAGGCTGACAGCGAGGGGACCCGCGTAGATCAGGCTGTCGCGCACTTGGGCGCCATAGGTTGAGATGGCACAAAAACCAATCCACAGCGCCAGAGCGGTTGCCAGACCCCACGCCGTCGCCACCGCCAAATAGCGACGAAAGGCTTCGATAAAATCACGCAACAGATAGACGTTGCGGTCCTCCACCATGGAGCGGCAAACGCTGGCGGTGGCAAAGAGCGCAGCGGGAAGCGTGACGATGGGCAGCGCGGCCACCAGAAACAGAAGGTTGAGCTTGACCAGTTCCCACCATTCCCGCCCGATGATCTCGCAAAACAGCGCAAGGCCGGTGCGCTTCGGCGCATCCTTGGCGATGCCCTTTCCCTCTTTCGTCCAGATGGCCTCCAACCATTGCATCGTGTTGTCCTGTCAATAGAGGATCGATCGCTCGGTCTGCGGATCGAACAATTGGGCATTGGTCATGTCGGCGGTGAGACGCACCTGCTCACCAAGCTTGGCCTTGAAGCGCGGCGATACGCGGGCGACGATGGAGCGCCCGGCGACGACGAGATTGAGATGCACTTCCGAGCCCATTGGTTCGGCCAATTCAACAACCGCCTCCAAGGGTGCGGTATTGGCCGGATCAATATCGCCGGGTGCCAGCTCATGAAAATTTTCAGGCCGTATGCCCAGAACGATGTCGCGGTCCAGATAGGACGCGATGCGGCTCTGGTCGAAAGTGTTCGGCAAGGGCAGGGCATGATCGTTGAAGACGGCGACGAAACCATCCCCCTGGCGCCGGATCGTCGAGGGAAGCATGTTCATCTGCGGCGCACCGATAAAGCCCGCCACAAACATGTTGATCGGATGGTCATAAAGCCGCTGCGGCGTATCGACCTGCTGGATATGGCCATCCTTCATGACCACGATACGGTCGGCCATGGTCATGGCTTCCACCTGGTCATGGGTGACATAGATGAAGGTGGCGTTCAGCCGCTTGTGCAGCTTGGATATTTCGGCGCGCATCGTGCCGCGCAGCTTGGCATCGAGGTTGGACAGCGGCTCGTCGAGCAGAAACACTTCCGGATTGCGCACCATGGCACGGCCCAGCGCCACGCGCTGCCGCTGTCCGCCCGACAGCGCCTTGGGTTTGCGGTTCAACAGATGGGTGATGTCGAGGATCTTCGCCGCTTCCTGGACTTTTGTCTCGATCACATCGCGCGGCGCTTTCCGCAGCTCAAGCCCGAACGCCATATTCTTGTAGACGGTCATATGCGGGTAGAGCGCGTAATTCTGGAAGACCATGGCAATGTCGCGATCCTTCGACGGAACGTCATTCATCAGGTCTTCGCCGATCAGCAATTGCCCACCGGAGATCTCCTCGAGCCCCGCGATCATTCTGAGCGTGGTGGATTTGCCGCAGCCGGACGGCCCGACGAGGATGATGAATTCCTTGTCGGCGATCTCAAGGTCAATATCGTGCACCACTTTCAGTGCGCCGAAGGACTTATTGAGCTTTTTCAGCGAAATGCTTGCCATTTATCCCTCACGCATCACCAATAGGAAGACCAGTTGCGCGACAAGCGCGTCAAAGCTTCCATGTAATAATAGTCACCCCAGGACACGCACTCATCGACACCTTCGCCGCGGCAGGTGTTGTGTGGGGTTTTCTTCGAATAGGTTCCGTGCAGGACAAGTCCGTTGGAAACGGATGGATCCTTGACGGCATAGTGATCGGCCAGACTTTTCATCATCCGCCGCGCAAGATCGCGGTAGCGGGCGGCGTCTGCGTCTTCCACGAGATCGGCCATTTCCAGAAGGCCGCAGGCGACGATGGAGGCGGACGAACTGTCGCGCGGCTCACCGTCCTCTGCTGAAAAGATCAGGTCCCAGACCGGCACAAGATCGTCCGGAAGCCGTTGCAGATAAAAGCCCAGCAACCGCTCAAAAGCGTCGCGATATTCGGCAATGCGCTCGTAGCGATAGGACAGGGCCATGCCCGCGATGCCCCAGGCCTGCCCACGTGCCCAGAAACTGTCGTCGCTATAACCCTGCTTGGTCACGCCCCGTACCGGAGCGCCTGTCGTGGGGTCCATGTAGAAGGTGTGATAGGTGGAGCAGTCCTCCCGCACCGAATGGGCAAGCGTGGTGCGCGCATGGGAGAGCGCAATCTCGCGGTATTTTTCATCCCCTGTTTCGCCAGTCGCCCAGTAGAGCAGCGGCAGGTTCAGCAGGCAGTCGATGATGTAGCGGTATTCGTTTGGATTGCCCTTGGCGCCCCAGGCCTGGATGAATTGTCCGATGGGCTGGTAGCGTTCGATCAGTTGGTCGGCGGCCAGGAGTGCCGCCTTGCGTCCATCCTCGTCGCCGACCAGTTTCCACCCGGCAATACAGGAGGGCGAATAGAGAAACCCCATGTCGTGATGATCGGTGGCGATGCGGTTTTCGATGCGATGCAGAAAGCTTTGCACTTGGATCTGAGCGGCATATCGAAACACCTTATCGCCGCTATGCTCATAGGCGAGCCAGATTTCGCCCGGCCAGAAACCTGCCGTCCATTGGTCGTTGGCAACCGCCGGATACCTGTTGCCGACGCTGGAATGGTTTTGCGCCGCATAGGTGAAGTCAGGCAGATTGCGCCGCACCTGGGCGACCGCGATGTCGAGCGCAATAGTCACCTCTTCATCGGTGATCGGCTGTGGCGCATTGGAAAACATGGCATTCATGACATCACCCCTTCAGCCCGGTTGATGCGACGCCTTCGACGAAGAAGCGCTGCAAGGCCAAAAAGACGACGAGCACGGGAATGAGCGCGACAACCGACGCCGCCATGATCAGCCCGTATTCGGCGGAATATTGCGATATGAACATCCGAAGCCCGATCTGGATGGTCTTCAACTCGGTCTTGGTGAGATAGATCATCGGCCCCAGAAAATCGTTCCAGGTGGTGACGAAGGTGAAGATCGTCAGCGTCGATAGTGCTGGCTTCGACAACGGCAGCATGATCTTCGCCCAGATCTGGTATTCGTTCATCCCGTCGATCCGGGCGGCTTCGCAGAGTTCCGTCGGGATCGACATATAGAACTGCCGCATCAAGAAGACGCCGAAGGCTGTAAAGGCTTGAAGGCAGATCAGCGCCAAATGGGTGTTGTTCAGCCCGAATTCGCGCATCAGCAGGAATTGCGGCACCATATAGACCTGCCAGGGCATGGCGATGGTGGCGATATAGCCGAGAAACAGCGTGTTCTTGAAGGGAAAATGCAGTTTGGCAAAGGCATAGGCCGCGAAACTCGACGTCAGCAATTGCAGAAGCGTAACGATGATCGTCAGCTTCGAGGTGTTGTAGATGAACAGGGCCAGCGGAATCTTCGTCCAGATATCGACATAGTTCTGCCAGCGCGGATGGGCCGGCATCCATTCGATCGGGAAGACAAAGACGTCGCGGTCGAGCTTCAGCGAGGCCGACAGCATCCAGGCAAACGGCAGCAGCATAATGATGGTGACGGCGATGACCGTTGCGTAGATGGCAATTGTCGAGACCTTGATCCTGCGTCCGGCAATCCGCATGGTTCAGTCCTCCCTCTGGCGGCGGAACTGGATCACGGTGACCGCCAGAACCAGGAAGAACAGCACCAGCGCAATCATGCTGGAATAGCCGAGATCCCAGGAAATGAAGGCTTCGTTATAGATATGATAGACCAGCACGAGGGTCGAGGTTCCAGGCCCGCCCTGGGTAATCATATAGACCTGGTCGAAAACCTTGAAGGATTGGATTGTCAGCATAACCGTGACGAAAAACGTCGTCGGGGCCAGCTGCGGCAGGGTGACATGCCGGAATTTCTGCCAGCCATTGGCGCCATCGAGACCGGCTGCCTCGTACAATTCGGCATTGATGCCCTGTAGCCCGGCCAGATAGATGACCATGTAATAGCCCATGCTCTTCCAGATGCCGAACAGGATGACGGTAACCATCGCCCAGTGCCGGTCGGCGGCCCAGCCGGGCATGTCATTGGGGTCGAGGCCGAGCGTGTAGAGCAGCATGTTCACCGGACCCATTTCGGGATTGAACAGCATGTTCCAGACGACAGCCACGGCCACGAGCGACGCGACATAAGGAAAGAACATCGCGGTGCGGAAGAAATCGCGACCACGGATTTTCTGGTTGAGCAGGATGGCAAGACCAAGCGCGCAGGCAAGCGTCGCAGGCACCGAGACAAGAGTGTAGATGACCGTGTTCCAGAAGGCGGCGATAAAGGCCTTGTCTTCAAACAGCCGCCAAAAATTGTCGAGCCCGGCAAAGGTGATCGGATTTGAGCCGTCCCAATGCATGAAGGCCAGCGCAAAGGCAAACAGAATAGGGCCGAGCGTGAAGACGGCAAAGCCTAGGAAATTTGGGGCAATGAAGGAATAGGCAATCAGCGCATTTTCGATCCGCCGCCGGCGCCTGGACACGATCCGCACCCGGCGCTTCGAGGTCGCACCTTTGCCGTTCTCGGCGCTGCCGCCAGATAGAACCGGACTGATGACCGTCATCAGCTTTCCTCCCGCACGAAGCCGTATCGTGCCATGCTCAAGCGTTCCATGCGGGGCCGCCTGTCGGTTGCACCCGTCTCCCGATCCCTGCATAGCATAGATCGTTTATTGGTCAAACAACTTCCGATAACATCAGACAAATTTACTGGAAAGATGAAAATAGGTATGATAGCAGGAGATCGCTAGACGGTGAGGACGGAGGAGGCGGACACCATGTTCAGCGAGCAAATCGGCAGCTTGCCGTCCCACCTTGCCGATTTCCAACCGGTCGCAGGTGCCGACGTCCATGCGTTACTGCAACGATTGGACGCCGAACATCTCACCCCCCTAAAGGGTGCTGGCCGCACGGCGCTGGAGGCTGAATGGCCGCAAATCCTCGCCTCCCATTACCGTGACTATACCCAGACAGGAAACCGCTCGCGCTTCGAAGACCTGTATTTCCGCCGTCGCCTGATGCTGAACGATCTGGTTCTGGCTGAGTGCGCGAAAGACGCGGGGGAGGGCGGCGAGGGCGACTTCATCGACGCGATTATCGATGGCGTCATCCTGATCTGTGAGGAGAGCGGTTGGCAATTGCCAGCGCATAATGCCTATGGACGCGGCGGTCCGCGCCAGCCACTGCCCGATCCTGATGACCCGGTGGTCGATCTCTTCGCGGCAGAAACGGCGGCGAACCTGGCAACCCTGGTTTGGCTGCTAAGACCTGCTCTTGCGCAACGCGATCCGCGCCTGCCCGCCCGCATAGAACAGGAGATCCACCGCCGTATCATCATCCCTTATCTTACCCGGCATTTCTGGTGGATGGGGCAGGGGAGCGAGCGGATGAACAATTGGACGGCGTGGATCACTCAGAACGTGCTGATCACCACGTTTTCCCTGCCCACCAGCCAGGAGATCCGCCGCGCAGTGCTGGTCAAGGCGCTCGGCAGTCTCGATGCCTTTCTCAAGGACTATGCCGAGGACGGGGCCTGCGAGGAAGGCGTCCTCTATTATCGCCATGCAGCTCTCTGTCTGTTTAGTGCCATGACCGTGCTGGATCAGGTTGCGCCGGACCTGTGCCGTCCGCTTTGGCAGACAAAAAAGATCCGCAACATGGCGGAATACATCCTCAACATGCATGTATCTGGACGGCATTATTTCAATTTTGCCGATTCATCCGCAGTTCTGGAGCCCTGTAGCATCCGGGAATATCTGTTCGGCGAAGCGGTTGGCTCGAAGGTGCTGATGGATTTTGCCGCTGCCGATCTTCGACAATCCGCCGATCCACTGCTGTCGAAGGAGTGGAACCTCTGGTACAGGCTGACGGCGGCCACGCGCTTGCCGGATGTTGCGTCAGCACCCGCAAATCCGGCGGCAAAAGGCGATATTTTCTACCCCGGCACCGGGCTTTTCATTGCCCGCGACAGCCGTTTCGATCTGGCGGTGAAGGGCGGACACAATGGCGAAAGCCATAATCATAACGATGTCGGCAGCCTGACGCTTTACAAGGACGGACAACCATTTCTCATCGATATCGGCGTCGAGACCTATACGGCGAAGACTTTCTCGCCGCAGCGGTATGAGATCTGGACGATGCAGTCGACCTACCACAACCTTCCGGCTTTTGCAGGCGTGATGCAGCGGGATGGACCGGAATGTGCCGCACGTTATGTCAAGACGGCTTTCGAGGTGGAGGAGGCCCGCATTTCGCTGGAACTGGCCGCAGCTTACCCGAAGGAAGCAGCGCTACGCTCTTATCGCCGCAGCGTCAGGCTCATTCGCGGCAGCCATGTCGAGATTGTCGATGAGCATGACGGTGACAAGCATGCCGTTCTGTCGCTGATGACCTGCCTTGAGCCCCGCGCGCAAGCGGGGAGGTTGGTCCTGGAAGGGCTCGGCGAAATCAGTGTGAGCGGTGCGGCAGAACCGATCATCGAGGTCATCGATATCGGCGATCCCCGGCTGCGGCAGGCATGGCCGGACAGAATTTTCCGCATTCTGCTGCCGTTTCAGACCTCGCGCTTATCACTGACGATTACTTGAGGAGGGTGAGAATGAGAGTGACACTCACAGTGGTGGATGCTGCGGGTCAAAATCTAGCGCAAAGCAGTGCAGACCACGAAGCCTTTCTGGTCTATCGCCAGCCCTACCGTGACGGCGACCGGCTATTGGTCGAAGTGTCAGAGCCCGGTCATGTTCGCCTGGCACTCGATGCCGCCATGGCCCCGGCCATCCTCTATCTGCCGCAGGGCCGTTTCAGCTTTTCCATACCGTTCGGCGCCAGGAAGATCGCCTATCCACCCCATGCTTTTTGCGGAGATCTGCACCGGCTTCACGCGGCGAAGGCCAGGCCGGAAGAACTAGCGGCACAGAGAAACCTTGCCTTTAACCCCCTGGACGACCAGGCCAATTCTCAAGCTTTTCCGCATGTCGAGGCCAATGTCGAAACACGCGGGGAGGCGGCCTTCGCAGTTCGCAATGTCATCGATGGTGAGCGGGCCAACAACAATCACGGCTTCTGGCCGTTCACCAGTTGGGGGATCAACAGGGACCCGCAGGCTGCCCTGACCCTGTTTTTCGGCCGCCCGGTCACGGTCAGCGAAGTGGTTCTCACTCTGCGCGCTGATTTTCCGCACGATGCCTGGTGGGAAAGTGCTGTCCTGAGCTTTTCGGGTGGAGAAGAAACGCGGTTGGCGCTGGTCAAATCCTCTGCCGCCCAGTGTTTTTGCCTGCCCGAAACACGGACTGAATGGGTTAGGCTGCACAGTCTCATAAAAGCTGATGATCCATCGCCGTTTCCGGCGCTGACTCAGATTGAGGCGTGGGGGACGGAAGCCTGAAAATTCAGGCCTCGCTGCCGATGCCGCGCAGATCGCGGAGCAGATCACGGTAACGCAACTGGCTTCCGCGCAGATGATCCTGCATGGCAGCGCGGGCGGCTTTTTCGTCGCCGTCGGAAATGGCCACGACCACGGCCTGGTGTTCTCTGTGGATGAGGCGGCGATAGGCCGTTTGCTCAGCCGCCCGGTTTTCCGCGACCACTTTGGACTGAGGGATAGCGGATGCGCCATGCATCTCAAGAAATTGCGTAAACAGCGGATTATTGGTGGCCGCAGCAATCGCCATATGAAGGGCCAGATCGGCCTCTCGAATGGAGCGGTCGGCCTCGATACAGGCCAGCAATTTTGCATGGCAATCGAAAATCGCTTCCTCCTGCGCCGGCGAACGGCGCAGCGCGGCAAGCCCGGCAGCCTCGATCTCCAGTGGGGTGCGGATCTCCAAAACCTCTAGATCGGACGATAGCCGGGCGCGATCCAGCTTCGACGGGTTTGAGCGTGATTGATGATGATTGAGGACAAAAATGCCGGCCCCTTGGCGCACTTCCACCAGCCCATCGTAACGCAGGCCGGTTACGGCCTCGCGGATGACGGTCCGGCTGACACCATGGGCCTCGGTCAGTTCCATTTCGCTGGGAAGCCGATCGCCCGGCGCATAATCCCCGCCAAGGATCGCCTTGCGAAGGCTTTCGCTAACCTGTGCGACCAGGGAGCCAGCGCCCTTGGCGCGTGTTTTCACTTGACCGGTCACACCATCCACCACTTTCATACCCTGTCGCCGAAGGCAGAGTCGTTTTCGTCCTTCTACGCAGAATATGTATGATGAATCGTACGCAAATTCAACTGCTCTGGAAAAGAGCATAAATATGTCTTACGTCTTTCAAGATAGACGACCCGCATCATGATAACCACGTTTTCTTTTTGTCCGCTCAAGGCGTGAAAGCACATGTTGGGCATCCTCCTTTCGATCAAAAGTCTCGATCAGGGTCTGGCCTGTCGTACCTATCCGACCCCAGTTGCGGATCACCGAAGCGCCGCCGAACAAGGTCGGTTGCAGTGCGAGCGTGTAAAAGCGCCGCATGTTTTGCGACGGGTCGATGCGGCGAAGTTGGACGGGGCTGTTATTCTCTTTCTCCATGGCCAGAGTCTGGCGTGGTTCGATGCAAGCGTCCAACGAGTTCTCTGAATCGATCCAGCCTGATCGATTCACGCCTCTGATAGATCAAGACAAATTTGCGTTCGAATTAAACGACGCCCTTGCTGAAAATAAAACATCCGTAGGGGCCGGGATCGGACGTTCTGACGATCGCAAAGGACGCCTTTGCCTCGGCGTAAAACGCGAAACGTTCCAGGGCGTCGATCTTCACCGGTCGTCCTTCCGATTGGTCCACCACACGCTGGATGGCCGAAAAGATCGGCACCTGCCCACCGGGATCACCAACCACCTGCATCCTCTTCACCGGCGCGTCCACAAAGGTATCGAGGGGAAAGAGCGTCAGGATCGCCGCCGTGGCAACCTCCAGGCCGCAACCCGACAGATTGATGAGCTTGCCATAGGTCGTGTGCTTGGCAATCGTCTCTGCCGGATGGTTGATATCGCACAGCACCAATTGGTCGCCGTGGCCCATCAGCATCAAGGCATGGAGCAATTCAGCGTTCAAAACCGGATCTATTCCCTTCAGCACTGGCCTTGCCTTCCCTTTGTGGTCGTGATTTTCTTCACAATTTGACATTTTTTTGTGATGTTACTCAATACGGCGATGTTTTAGACAGGGCAGCACGACGGCCATATTCACCGCAATCCATAGTTCAACAACGCCAAAACCCCCGTTCCGACTGCATTTCGATGAACATCGAAAATATTTAGGCGAAATGCAATAACGGACTTTACCAAAATAAAAGACTATGTGAAGTTCCTGTCGAAGACAGCGTCTTTCCGGACGCAAGGACTGGGACGGTGAGAGGGAGGTCTCCAACCGTTACGGTTTCCCGGAAAACCGCTTAAACGGTGTGCGCAAGGCGCGCCGTCCTGGGAGGAGAACTGCTTTTGGCATCGATGAATATCGTCAATGTCGGCAAGGCCTATGGTAGCCTGACGGTTATCCATGGCGTTTCCGTCGAGATCCCTGATGGTGAATTCGTGGTTCTTGTCGGCCCATCGGGATGCGGCAAGTCCACTTTGCTGCGCATGGTTGCCGGGTTGGAGCCGATCACGTTTGGCGATGTCGTCATCGACGGAAAGGTCGTCAACGACCTGCCGCCGAAGGATCGCGATATCGCCATGGTTTTCCAGAGCTATGCGCTTTATCCGCACAAGACGGTGGCGGAGAATATGGGCTTTGCGCTGAAGATGCGCGGTGAAACCAAGCCCTTCATTGACGAGCGCGTTCGCAAGGCAGCGGAAATTCTCGATCTGGTCCCTTATCTGGCTCGCTATCCCCGTCAGCTTTCCGGCGGGCAGCGACAGCGTGTGGCGATGGGCCGGGCGATTGTGCGAGATCCGAAGGTTTTCCTCTTCGATGAGCCTCTGTCCAATCTCGACGCCAAACTGCGGGTCCAGATGCGGGCTGAAATCAAGGAATTGCAACGCCGTCTGGCGACGACGATGATTTATGTGACCCATGACCAGGTCGAAGCCATGACCATGGCGGACCGTATCGTCGTGTTGCGGAATGGTCGCGTCGAGCAGATCGGCTCGCCGCTGGCACTTTACGATGCGCCAGCCAACATGTTCGTGGCTGGGTTTATCGGTTCGCCGTCGATGAACCTGATCAAGGGGCATATCCGGGCCTCAACAACACCATTTTTCGAGACCGAAGAGGGCATCCGTTTGCCCTTGAATTCAGCTCCTGCAGGGTCGGACGGACGAGCGGCTTTCTACGGCATCCGGCCTGAGCATTTTGTGCTTGGCGGCGACGTTACCGCCAACGTCACCGTGCTGGAATCGACCGGAACGGAAACCCAGGTCTTTGCCCGGCTTGGCCAACAGAAGGTCATCGGTGTTTTTCGCGAGCGTTTGGCAGAGCCGCCTGGACAACTGATTGCCATGACGCCGAACCCGGCCATGGTCCATCTGTTCGACGGTGAAACGGGGTTGCGGTTGGAATAGGGCCTGCTTTCGCGTGTCCACGGGAGGGGACACGCGAAAGCAGTTATTTGACATAGGCGAACAAGGGAGGAGACAGACATGAAAGTCAGCGAATACGAGAGGATGATGGCGATAGGCCTGAGCCGTCGCGCCATCCTGAAGACCGGTGCAAGCCTTGGGGCTGTGGCGGCGGCTGGCGGGTTGCTGGGCAATGCCGGAACGGCGCTTGCCGATGAAGCGTCCCTGCGCACCCAGATCCTGCAAATACCCGGCGTTGGAAAGGGGTCTCCCACCGATGCCGATTGGCAGAAGGTCGGCGAGATGTGCCTGGAGGCCACAAAGAAGACCGTCAAGAAGGGAGAGTTCGCTGGCGTCGAACTGTCCTTCATGGGCCTGAACAATCAAAATCTGCACAATGTACTGTTTCGCGGTTTCCTGAAGCCTTGGGAGGATTATACTGGCGCCAAGATTACCTGGATCGACCTGGCCCAGGCCGATTACAATCCCCGTCTTCAACAGGCGATTGCCACCGGCACCGTGGATTTTGACCTGCTGGAAATGGGCGCGCCGTTTGAGGGCGATGTTTGCGGCAAGGGCCTTGCCTCGGAAATGCCGGACTGGGTGAAGGCCCAGATCGACATGGACGATTACGTCGATTACCTGAAGGCCCCGGTCGGCACCTGGGGTGGCAAAGTCTACCGCGTCTCGGTGGATGGCGATTGCCACAACTTCAACTATCGCAAGGATTATTTCACCGACGCTGATCTCGCCAAGGCCTGGAAAGCCGAAGGCCATGCGGGCGAATGGGGCGTGCCGAAAACCTGGCAACAGGTGCAGGAAGCGACCAAGTTCCTTAAGGGCAAGAAAATCGCTGGCGCCGATGCCATCGGTTATCTCGACGCGCCAAAGGCCTGGGGTGGCTTTGGTTTCTACTTCCTCGGCAGCCGCGCGACGGCCTATGCCAAGCACCCGGCTGACAAGGCCTGGCTGTTCGACGTCGATACGATGAAGCCGCGCATTAACAATCCGGCCTGGGTTCGCGCCATACAGGATGTGGTCGATGCGCTGCCTTCCGAAGCCGGTGACCAGCTGAACGCCGATCCGGGCACGACGGCATTTCAGCAGTTTCTGGCCGGAACCGGCTCCATGGTCTCCTGGTGGGGCGATGTCGGGCAGAGCGCCCAAACCAGCGACAGTTCGGTGGTCGGCGATACCATCGCCTTCGACATTCTTCCCGGCTCCGACGATGTCTATAATGCCAAGACCGGAAAATGGGAGACGCTGGCGAGCGGGCCAAACTATGCGCCCAACATGGCCTATCTGGGCTGGGGCGTTTACGTCATGGCCCGTGTCGATAAGGATGAAAAGAAAAAGAAGGCAGCCTGGAGTGCGGCGGCCCATCTCGGCGGCAAGGATCTCGCCTTGTGGACGGCAGCCTATCCCTCCGGCTTCCAGTGCTATCGCAAGAGCCAGTTCGACATTAAAGAATGGGTGGCAGCGGGCTATGAGGAAGCGTTCATCAGCAATTATCTCGCCTCCCAGTCGAAGTCCTACAACCATCCGAACGCTGCCATTGAACCGCGTATTCCCGGTATTTTCCAATATTACAGCGTGGCGGAAGACGAATTGGCAAAGGTGTTTGCGGGCAGGGTGAAGCCCCAGGAAGGCGCCGACGCCATTGCGGCTGCCTGGGAAAAACTCACCGATCAGCTTGGCCGCGACAAGCAGATATCGCTCTACAAGGCTTCGCTCGGCGTTTGACCCATGCCAGCGGCGGGAAACTGCCGCTGGTATTTCTATACGGCGTCAGGCGGCTTTCCAATGTCGCCTGACCTTTATTGACCGCCTAAAGCCACTCTTGGCCACGGTTTATGCAGGGCGTTATGCCCAAGGGTTTGCTTATGTCCGACACGACCATGCCTGTCATTCGCCCGACGACAAGTGTATCACAGCGGCAAACAGGCGCCCGGCGTGGCCGCCTGTTGCTTGCGGTGGCCACCGTGCTGCTGCTCGGCGTGCTCGTTCTGCAAATTCTCGACGTAGCCGGGGTGACCTCGCTTGGTCTCGTCAGTTGGCGTCCCTTGCTCTATGCCTATATCGTCTGGGCGGTGGCTCTGTGCGCCGCGCAAATCATGATCCGTGGCGAAAGCGGACAGCGTGCCGTGTTCGTTCTACCGGCAGTGCTGTTTACGGTCGCCATGGTGGTATTTCCCACGGTGTTCGGCCTCTACATTGCCTTCACCGACTGGAACCTCAGCGCTGCCGCAGGGCGGCGGTTCAACGGCATCGATAACCTGCGCACGCTGTTTGCCGACTTTTATTTCTGGAATGCGCTGTTGAACATGGTCTATTATGTTCTGGCGGTTCTGGTGCAATATGCCATTGCCTTTGGCCTGGCGCTGCTTTTGAACGCCGAGATCAAGGCCCGAAAGTTCTTTCGGGTTGCCTTCCTGCTGCCGTTGATGCTGAGCCCGGTTGCCGTGAGTTGGATGATCGGCAAATCCTTGATGGAATATCGCTTCGGCCCGGCGGCAACGCTTGCGCGACATCTCGGATGGGACAACCCCGCCTTTTTCTCGACGCCGTGGCTTGCCCGTCTCTCGCTGATGGCCATGGATGCCTGGGTGTCGATCCCCTTCATGATGATCCTGCTTCTGGCCGGGCTTCAGGCCCTGCCAACGGAAATCAAGGAGGCGGCGAAGGTCGATGGCGCGTCCGGCTGGCAAAACTTCAAGGAAATCACCTTTCCGCTGATGCTGCCCGTCAGCGTCACCGTGATTATCCTGCGGATCATTTTCCAGCTGAAGCTCGCCGATATCGTCATCAATGTCACCGCAGGCGGACCCGGCGGCGCGACAGATACGGTCTCCAGCTTCATCTTCCGGGAATATCGTGACCGGTCGAATGTCGGCTACGGCACCATGCTGGCCGAGTTCTATCTCGTCATCATCATTATCTTCGTCTCGCTCATCCTCAAGGTGACGAGCCGCTGGCTGCAACGTTCCAACTAAGGGTTAGACCATGGCACCCAATCCCACCCGCCAGAGCGGCCCTGACCCCAGGTTTCGCCGCCCTCACTTCATGACGGGCAGCCTGCTGATTTATGCGGCGTTGGTGTTCTGGGCCTTTATCTCGCTGTTTCCGATCTACTGGACCATCACCACCTCGTTCAAGACCGCGGTCAATGTCACCCAGGGCCACCTCATTCCCTTCGTGGATTTTACGCCGGACTGGAAGGGCTGGCGATCGCTTGGCCTTTCGCCGGACACGATATTCGTGGCCTCGACGGTGCGCGACGAATTCATGCGGCGGTTCTTCAACAGTGTCGTCGCCTCAGCCGGAGCCTCGTTTTTGGCTGTGGTGATCGGATCGCTGGCGGCCTATGGCCTTAGCCGGTTTTCCTACAAATTCCTCTGGTTACGCAACAAGGATATCTCGTTCTTCTTCCTGTCCCAGTTGATCCTGCCGCCCGTCGTGCTCGCCATGCCGTTTTTGGTGCTCTATAAACACCTGATGCTGCTGGACACGCTGACCGGGCTTGTCCTCGTCTATACGCTGATGGTGCTGCCCATCGTCATCTGGATCATGCGCGACCAGTTCGACACGATCCCCGTCGAACTCGAGCAGGCAGCACTGGTCGATGGCTGTTCGATCTGGGGCGCGTTTATGCGGATCGTCCTGCCCATCGCCCTGCCGGGAATGGTGGCCGCCTTCATCCTTTCGGTCATTCTCTGCTGGAACGAGTATTTCTTCGCAGCGCTCCTGACCAGTTCGAACGCCAAGACGCTGCCCGTCATGGTGGCCAGTCAGACCGGCTCGCAAGGGATCAATTGGTGGTCCATGGCCGCTATCGCCACCGCCGCCATCATGCCGCTCGTTCTGGTCGGTATTTTTCTGGAGCGCTATATCGTCAAGGGCCTGACCGCCGGTGCGGTCAAATAGGCCAGTCATTGCATTGAGCTAAGTTAAACAAGGAGTGTCCCATGCTGAAAAATCTTCATCCTGCCCTGAATGCCGACGTGCTGCATGCGCTGCGATCCATGGGGCATGGCGATACGCTTGTGATTTCCGACACCAATTTTCCTAGCGATAGTGTTGCACGTCAGACCGTGCTGGGCCGCCCGCTGTCCATGGCCAATCTGTCAGCCGCAGAAGCCGTGCGCGTCCTGCTGTCGGTTTTGCCGCTCGATACGCCCCTGCAAAATTCGGCAGGCCGTATGGAAGTCATGGGTGCGCCGGACGACATCCAACCGGTGCAACGCGAGGTGCAAGCGGAAATCGACCACGCCGAGGGCAAGCCGTCGCCGATGTATGGCATTGAGCGGTTTGCGTTCTACGATCTTGCGAAGAGGGCCTATTGTGTGATTTCGACCGGGGAAACCCGTTTCTACGGCTGCTTCCTGTTCACCAAGGGCGTCATCCCACCCGCTGCGGTATAAGGAGACCAGCATGGGCAAGGGCGTTTCGATACTCGGAATCTTCGTCGCCGATACCGCCTATCTTGCGGCACGGCTGCCAGTCGTGGGCGAGACGATCACCGGCAGCGGCTTTTCCGTCGGCCCAGGCGGCAAAGGCTCCAACCAGGCGGTTGCGGCAGCAAGAGCTGGAGCAAGGACTGGGGAGTGCGCCAGCGTCTCCTTTATCTCGAAGATCGGTCGAGACACATTCGGTGATCTGGCGTTGAAGACCTATGCGCAGGCCGGTGTCCTGCCGAAACTGACTGTTATGGACGACCAGCCGACCGGTGCTGCCTTCATCTATGTCAACGACAAGACAGGTGACAATGCCATCATCGTCTATCCCGGCGCTGCCGGAACCATTACCATTGAGGATGTTGAGGCGGCACGGCAAACCATCGAGACCAGCGCGATTTTTGTGACGCAACTGGAGCAACCCGCCGAGGCGGCCCACCACGGGCTGATGATCGCCCGTGAGGCTGGCGTTACCACGATCTTCAACCCCGCGCCCGCCGAGCCGTTTCCAGAGGCGATCTATCCGCTGTGCGACTATATCATTCCCAATGAAACCGAAGCCGCTGCATTGGTTGGTTTTCCGCTCGATACGCTCGAAGATGCGAAGCGGGCGGGGGATGTGCTTCTGGAGCGCGGTGTCGGTACTGCTATCATCACGCTGGGCAGCAGAGGCGTGTTGTTTCATAGCCACAATGCCTCGGTGGCGGTTCCGGCCATTGCAGCCGGGCCTGTCATCGATACGACAGGGGCAGGGGACGCCTTTGTCGGCGGTTTTGCGGCAGCCCTTGCCGATGGACTTACCCCGCTTGAGGCGGTCCGGTTCGGATGTGCAACGGCGGGCATCGCCGTGACCCGCCGGGGACCGGCGCCCGCCATGCCGGAACGCCGTGAAATCGAGGCACTGCTGCGTCGCTGAGGTCGGCTCCAGGCAATTCACTGGGGCCTAAGACATTTTTTACTTTACAAATTATAATTATTTTGTGAAGTATGAAGTGTAGCGATCAAAGTGAGCCCGAGCCGTGACCCAGCTGAAATTTGCAACCCGCCTGAATTCCTTTGCCTCCTGCCCAAAGGCTGAATGGCCAGACCTGTCCGGCAAGCCGACCATGCTGCAAATGGCAAAGCGTGCCGCAAAAGTCGATGGTTTGACGGATCTCGACCTCAATTATCCCGATCATGTTGGCGAAGATCCGGCTGTTCTGGCCCGCCAGATAGGAGATATGGGCTTGGCGATCAATGGGTTCGCCATGCGCTATTACACCAATCCCGCTTTCAAGATCGGCGCATTCACCAATCCCGATCCGGCAGTCCGGCGGGAAGCCATCGATCTCACCAAGGCCGGGATCGATGCGGCCCGCGCCGCAGGAAGCCAATTGATGACGCTCTGGCTCGGCCAGGATGGGTTCGACTATGCCTTCCAGGCCGATTATCACAGGCTATGGCAACACGAAATTGACGGAATTCGTGAAGTTTGCGCTCATGATCCGGATTGCCAGATCAGCATTGAGTACAAGCCGAACGAACCTCGCTCCTACAGTCTGATGCCGGATGCAGCAACGACATTGCTAGCCATTAGGGATGTCGATATGCCCAATCTTGGCGTAACGCTGGACTTTGCCCACGTGCTCTACGCCGATGAGCAGCCAGCCTTTGCCGCTGCCTTGATTGCCCGCCATAGCCGTGTTCTCGGCGTTCATCTCAACGATGGCTATGCCAAGCGCGACGATGGCCTGATGGTGGGCGCGGTCCACACCCAGCAGACCATCGAGCTTCTGCGCCAGATCCGCAAGGACGGCTATGACGGCGCCATCTACTTCGACACGTTCCCGGACATGACGGGTCTTGATCCCGTCCATGAATGCCAGGTCAATATCCAGACCGTCAAGCGCATGTTGCGGATTGTCGATCGCCTCGATCAGGACAATCGTCTTTCGGGTGCCATCGACCGTCAGGATGCCGTGTCCGCGCAGGCCATCGTTCAGGAATTGATGCTGGGCTAAGACCCGAAACTCCAAATACCAAAAGATTTCAAACCTTTGAAAACAAAGGCATGCCGGAGGCGTGCCTGATGATATCACCTGGGAGGAACCGATGAAGACGATGATGAAAATGACGCTTGCCACAGGCCTTGCTGCCAGCTTCTTGTTCAGCGCAGCCTTTGCACAGCAGCTTGCCCCGCTCAATTCCGACACTGAAAAAGACCGTATGGCTGGTCGCAGCTGGAAGCAAAATTCGGCCCCTTTCCGAAGCTTCCCGACGGCACCAAGGCGGGCGCAGTTTCAAAGACGCTGACCAACGAATATTGGCGGTCGCTCGGTGAAGGCTATGCTGCGTTCGGCAAGGCGAAGAATGTTCCGGTCGCCTATCAGGCGGCGCAAAGCGAAGGCGACCAGCTTGGCCAGCTGACGATTGCCGAAGGGATGATCACCCAAGGCTATAACGTCCTGCTGGTGTCGCCACAGACGGATTCCAATCTTCAGCCGGTGATCGAACAGGCCAAGGCCGCCAATATTCCTGTTGTTGACGTCAATGATGCCGTGATCCCGCAGGCCGAGCACTATGTTGGCAATGTTCAGCGCGACAACGGCGTGCGCGTCGCCAAATGGTTCATCACCAACCGTCCACAGGGCGGCAAGGTGGCGATCATCGAGGGCCAGGCCGGCGTTTATGCCGCTGTGCAACGCACCGACGGCTTCAAATCCACCATCGGTGAAAACAGCAGTTTCAAGATCGTCGCCAGCGTTCCCGGCAATTGGGACCGCCAGACGTCTTACGATGCAGCAACCAACATCCTCAATCAGCATCCAGACCTCATCGGCTTCTATGCCAACAATGACGGCATGGCGCTGGGTGTGGTCGAAGCCGTCAAGGCCGCAGGGCTAGCGGGCAAGGTCGCTGTTTTCGGCACCGACGGTATTTCGGATGCCTATGCCTCGATCAAGGCTGGCGAGCTGACCGGGACCGTCGACAGCTTTCCGGTTCTAACCGGTGAGGTGGCCATGGAAACAGCCCTTCGGCTCGTTGCCGGTCAGAAGCTGCCGCGCGTTGTCGCAACGCCTCAGGCGCTGATCACCGCCGACAACCTCGCCCGCTACCAGGGCAAGGGCGTCGATGTGCGCGCTGTGCTGATGGAAGACGCCAAGGCGGCTAAATAACCGACGTTAGAGCATTGGACCGAGAGTTGAGAATCGGTTTTCGGATAAATCCGATGCAAAACAAAAACTTAAAGCGATGCCGGCTGTCATGGTCGGCATCGTGTGTCTAGCAGGAGGAGGGTGAGATATGGTGCCGAGACTGGGATTTGAAACAATCTCCAAAAGTTTTCCGGGCGTCAACGCGCTGACGGATGTGAGCTATGACGTTGCGCCCGGAGAAATTCACGGGCTACTCGGGGAAAACGGCGCCGGAAAATCAACCCTTCTGCGCATTCTATCCGGTGTGTTCCGGCCAACCTCTGGCAGTGTTTTCGTCGATGGCGAAGCTGTGGCATTTCGCAAGCCGCTTGATGCAAGACAGGCCGGTATTGCGATGATCCATCAGGAACTTCAACAGGTGCCGCATCTGAGTGTTGCCCAGAACATGTTTCTCGGCCATTCATTGACCCATATGGGCGGGCTTTTCGTTTCGCGCCGGGAGCAGGAACAGCGCGCCGCCGAAGCGCTGTCGATGATCGACCGCAGCATCGACGTCTCCGCGCCCATCTCCAGTCTGAAAGTCGCGCAGCGGCAGATTGTGGAGATCGGCCGCGCCCTGCTTGATAAGGCCAAGGTCATCGCCATGGACGAGCCGACATCCAGCTTGACGCCGAGCGAGTTCGACCGGCTGGCTGAAGTGATCGCCGATCTTTCGGCCCGTGGCGTGTCGATTATTTATGTTTCGCATAAGATGGACGAGGTTTTCCGTATCTGCCAGCGCGCTAGCGTCATGCGGGATGGCAAGCTCGTTGGCATCGTCGACATGAAAGCCACATCAGAAAAACAAGTCATCGCCATGATGGTCGGGCGTGAACTGATGCAGGAAACCCATCATTCCTTCGTGACCGATCAGGTCAGATTGGAAGCCAGCAATCTGTCTTCAGCCACCAAGATCAAAAATGTCTCCTTCACCCTGAAAAGGGGGGAAGTGCTGGGCATTGCCGGGCTGGTCGGCTCCGGACGCACGGAATTGCTGCGGTTGATCGCCGGTGTCGATCGTTTGAGCGAGGGGTCGATGGCCATCGATGGCAAGAATTTGCGCCTGCGCAATCCTCGTGACGCGATTGCCGCAGGTATCGGCCTTGTGCCGGAAGAGCGCAAGCGCGAAGGCATCATCCCCTTGCGTCCGGTCAGTCTGAACATGGCGCTGGCATCGCTTCCCAGCTTTTCCTCCGCCGGTCTGATCCGCACCGGAAAACTGCGCGCCAGCGCACAGGATTTGCTGAAGCGGGTCAACCTGCGGCCATTTCAGCTTGATCGCCCTGTCCGTCTGTTCAGCGGCGGCAACCAGCAAAAGGCCATCATTGCCCGCTGGCTGGCGGCCAAATCGCAGATCCTGCTGTTCGATGAACCGACACGCGGTATCGATGTCGGGGCAAAATCCGAGATTTACCAATTGATCGAAGCCCTGGCCCGCGAAGGCCATTCGATCATCGTCGTCTCCTCCGAACTTCCCGAAGTCATCCGGCTCTCCGACCGCGTACTGGTGATGCGGGAAGGGCAGATCGCCGCTGAAATCTTGCGCGACCAGCTGACGGAAAGCGCCATTCTCGCCCACGCCATTCCAGGAGCGAGTGCCGGTGCTGCCGCCATCGCACATCCTGCATAAACAGAGAGGATCTTTCTCCATGACCGCCTCTTCATCCGCCACCAGCCAATCGGCCCCGGCCACCCCGACCTTTCGCCGCTTTTCCGTCTCGCTGCGTGATGCCGGAACACTGATCGGTCTCATCGTCATCATGGCGGTATTTGCAGCGCTCGTTCCCGGCTTCCTGTCGGAGCGCAACCTGACCAATATCCTCCAGCAATCCAGTATCAACGCGTGCCTGGCGCTGGGCATGACGCTGGTGATCATTTCAGGCGGCATCGATCTGTCGGTCGGGCCGACCGCCGCCATTGCCGCCGTGATGACGGCGACGCTGCTGCTGGGTGGTACGCCCATCCCTCTGGCGATCCTCGCCGGGCTTGGCGTCGGCGCCATATGCGGTTTTATCAATGGCGTGCTCGTTGCCTATGTCGGCCTGCAACCCTTCATCGTTACGCTGGGGACACTCAGCACTTACCGAGCCATTGCGCTGATCTTCACCGGCGGCAATCCGGTGCTGGGCATTCCGCCGGGTTTTCGGGCGCTGTTCAATGGAACCCTGATCGGCCTGCCAATCCCGGTGTTGATCGTTGCCGGTGTGTCGGTCGCCGCCTGGGTGCTGCTCAAGAAGACGCCTGTTGGTGAATACCTGATGGCGGTTGGCGGCAATGAGGAAGCGGCTTACGTGGCAGGCGTTCCAATCGCCCGCACCAAGATTACTGCCTATGTGATTTCCGGCGGGCTCGCTGCACTCGCCTCTCTCATCCTGATTGGCCGTCTTGGGGCTGCCGAACCCATTCTCGGCAATCTCTGGGAGCTGGATGCAATTGCGGCAGCGGCGATTGGCGGTGCATCGCTGATGGGCGGCAAGGGCAGTATTGTCGGCACCATTCTCGGCGCCATCATCCTCGGCGCCATGCGTAATGGTTTGACGCTGATGAATGTCCAGGCCTTCTATCAACTGCTCGCCACCGGCCTTATAATCCTCGTCGCAATGATGATTGATCGCGCGACAAGGGGACGGGAATGAACGCTGATGGCTTTGACATGAAGGCGGTGGGGCCGCGCATTCGCATGATGATGCCGATGCTGACGCCGCTGGAAGCAAAGGTCGTGGATACGGTCTTCGGCATGCGTGATTTCAGCGAGGAGACCTCGCTGAAACAGATTGCCGAAAATGCCGGTGTTTCAGAAGCCATGGTGGTGAAGATCACCAAGAAGCTCGGCTTTTCCGGCTTTCGGGATTTCCGGTCTTCCGTCAGCCAATATAACCGCCAGCCGACCACCGAAATGCATCAGGAATTGTCGGTTGACGATACCTCGCTTGAAATCGTCCAGAAAGTCTTTCGCACCTCGATCCACGCCCTTGAGGAAACGCTTGCCATTCTGGACATGGCAGCCTTCGACCAGGCGGCGGACATGATCCACAAGGCTCGAAACCGGGATTTCTACGGCGTCGGCGGCTCGGCGCAGATCGCCCGGGATGTGGCCCACAAGTTTTTGAGAATTGGCGTGCGCGCCAGCGTCTTCGACGATTCGCACATGATGCTGATGTCGGCGGCCCTTCTTGCCGATACCGATGTCGCCATCGGCTTTTCGCATTCGGGCAATACGATTGCCGTGATTGAGGCGCTGCAACTTGCCCGCAAGAACGGCGCCAGCACCATTGCCGTGACCAATTACGGTTCCTCCGCGCTCGCCCAGTCCGCCGACGTGGTCTTGTGTTCCACCGCACAAGGCTCGCCTTTGATGGGCGAAAATGCCGCGGCGCGCATCGCGCAGCTCAATATTCTCGACGCCATTTTCGTCGCCGTCGCCCAGCGCGACTATCAGGCCGCCGAGCGCAATCTCGACCGCACCATGTCCGCCGTCACCTCCAAACGGAAAGATCGCCTTCCATGACATCCTCGCCTATCGTCACCGTTTTCGGCAGCCTGCATTATGATATCGCGGTCTTCGGTCCAGACCGGCCACGTCAGGGAGAAACGGTTACAGGCACGTCCTGGCACCCCAAAAGTGGCGGCAAGGGCGGCAATCAGGCCGTCTCGGCAGCACAGGCTGGCGTCTCTACCTTCATGATCGGCGCAGTTGCCGACGACGAATTCGGACGGTTTCTGCTGGAAAATCTTAAACGCCGACAGGTTGATGATCGCTTCGTGCGGCGCGACGCGGCGGCGACTACCGGCCACGCCACCGGCATGAGCGTGGCGATTTTCGACGCGCAGGGCGATTACGGTGCGGTTATTGTGTCCGGCGCCAACCTGACGCTTGGCGATCAGGATGTTGCAGCCGCAGCCGAACTGCTGGGTCGGACAACGGTTCTTGTGCTTCAGAACGAGGTGCCCGACACCGCCAATGTCGCCGCGGCAAGGGCCGTCCGGCAGGCTGGGGGCCGCGTCCTGATCAATGCTGCACCGGCGCGCGCCCTGTCAGCCGACCTTCAAAACCTGGTCGACATCATCGTCGTCAACGCCATCGAGGCTGAAATGCTGGCGGGTGTCCCGGTTGTCGAAACGCTCTATGGCGCATTGGAAGCGGCAAGGAGACTGTTGGCGAACTTTCCGGACGTTGTCGTCACCGCAGGCGGCGCGGGTGTCGCCTATGCAAGTCGAGGCGGAGACGAAATTGTCCTGCCTGCCGTGAAGGTGAAAGTGGAAAGCACGCACGGAGCCGGCGACATGTTCATTGGCGTGATGGCCGCAGCCCTCGCCACGGGAAAATCGATGCGCGACGCACTTTCACTGGCCAATATCGAGGCCGCAAAACTGGTTGCAACACCGGAGGCTGGACGCCTTTAGAGTTTGCCAGGGAAAAGTGGAAACCGGTTTTCCCGAAAAGACAAACGAAAACAAGAGAATCGAGAGTCTGTCTGGTTCAATCTGAACCTGACAGACTCTAGGCTAAAGGTTTCACCCCCATAAACTGGGTTGGCGTCATGGCCGTGACCTGCCGGAAAGCGTGAGAGAACGAAGCGGGACTGGAAAACCCGAAGTCGGCAGCCACGCGAGCGATTGGCTTTCCCTTGGCGAGCAGATCCATCGACTGCACGATCCGTGCCCGTTGTCGCCAGGCCTTGAAGGTCAATCCTGTCTCCGAAGGAAACAATCGGCTCAAGGTTCGCACGGATGTCGCGGCCCGCGATGCAAGTTCATCGATGCTCATCAGGCTCTGATGATCGTTGAGAGCCATGTCGGCAACCCGGAGCCCGATTGTGCTTGTCGGCAGGGGAAGGAATGTTGGCGCGTGGGCCGTTGACGTCAGTTCGTGCAGCATCAGCTTGGCTACGAGTTCCCCCTTCTCCTCGCTCACATCGCCCGTGAAAGCCGCATCAAGCAAAGACTGCATGAGCGGGGTCACGCGTAAAGCAAACGTCTGATCGAGCGGTACCGGAGGCGCCCATTCTTGCGCCGCCGATGGCTCCCAATGGACCATCCATAATTCGGCGTCCGTCAAGACATCGACGCGATGGGGAATGCAAGCGGGAATCCAGACTGCGAGCTGTGAAGGTACCAGCCATCTGCCTTCCTCAGTGTGAACCTGCACCATCCCACATGCGGCAAAGGTGAGTTGCGCCTCGTCGTGGGCATGGATTGGCAAGCCTTCGCCGCGGTGTTTGAAGCCCCGTTGGAAGGTAAACGGATGTCTGGGCATGATTGGCCTCTCGGCGATGGAGATTGGCAGAACATCGATAAGATGTTCGTCTAGCATAGGACTTGTCGATGGTCGAGCCGACACCAAAACCTCAACAGCCGAGAGCGAAGACATGAAAGCAATCATTATCAACGAATATGGCGACAACAGCGTGCTTAAATATGCCGACGTCAAAGATCCTGAGCCGAAAGCAGGCGAAGTGCTGGTTAAAGTCCATGCGGCAGGCGTCAACCCTGTGGATTGGAAGATTCGCAGTGGTGCTGGCCAGCGAATGGGGATGACCTTGCCAATCCATCTGGGCGGAGAGATTGCAGGCATTGTCGAAAAACTTGGACCAGGCGTCACCGAATTCAATCTAGGGGATGGCGTTTACGGCGTTATCAAACAGGGAGGTTTCGCGCAGTATGCGATCGCCAAAACGACGGATGTCGCGCGCAAGCCATCCACCCTCGATTTTATCGAAACGGCTGCTACGCCGCTCGGAGCATTAACCGCGTGGCAGGCCATGTTTGACGTTGCCAAACTTTCGACCGGCCAGCACGTGTTCATCACAAACAGCTCGGGCGGCGTCGGCTCCGTGGCAGTTCAGCTTGCTAAGGCCCGAGGCGCGCATGTCACCGCAATGGCGTCCGCTCGAAACGAGGAGTATGTCCGCAATCTTGGCGCGGACGAGTTCGTCGATTACACTAGGCAGCCTTTTGAAGACATCGTCCGTGACATGGACGTCGTCTTTGACACGGTTGGAGGCGAGACATTCAAGCGAGCATTCACCACCCTGAGGCAGGGTGGCTTCCTGGTTACGGCGGTCGCCTTTCCTTCTGACGAAGACAAGCAGCATGGCGTCGGCGTTGCGAGGGTGCAGTGCGTGCCAAATTCGGAGGAACTCACGCATATCCGGGAATTGATAGAAACAGGTAAGGTGAAGCCTTACGTCGCCACTGTCCTTCCGTTCCAGAGCATCAAGGAGGCGCTGGAACTTTCCGAGGACGGGCATACTCGTGGCAAAATCGTCCTGCAAATCGCATGACATGGCCCAATTATAACGACCTCTTTCTTGATCGCCGGACAAAGCTACGAAAGAGAGAGTAAAAGGGTCTGCGGTTCCGACTGATATTAGGAACAATCATGTCTTGGAATGCTTGAATTCCATTCTGACGACCTCGTGTCGGAGGCGAGCGGTAATGAAAGTGGATCTTTGACAAAAGGTAAACAGCAGATTTCAAGCTCAGATGATCGATAGAATAACTTGCAATAGCTCATCAATGAGCATAATTTTGAGTTATAGAAAAGGCGGCTATAACTCATGCAATGGAACTGGCAACGGCCCGATTGGCCAAACTTCTCCTATGACATTGAGAACATGGCCCCGTTGGAGCAAAGGTTTCTCCAGTCATCCGGTGAGGTGATCGGCGCTGTCAGGCATTTCAGTGACGACGACAGCAACCAATTGCGGATTGAGTTGCTGAGCGACGAAGCCATCAAAACGTCGGAGATCGAAGGCGAGTTCCTGGATCGAGCCAGCGTCCAGTCATCGCTGCGCCGACAATTTGGTCTCAACACAGACAATCGTCCGGTCCGACCGCAAGAGCGCGGAATCGCAGAGATGATGGCTGACGTCTATAAAAATTGGTCCGGCCCGCTCCAGCATGAAGACCTTTTCCATTGGCACTCGATGCTGATGGCGGGAAACCGATATATCGAAACAATTGGCGCCTACCGTCGCCACACTGATGCAATGCAGATTGTCTCAGGTCGCCTGGATAAGCCTATAATCCACTTTGAAGCACCGCCATCCCGTCAGGTGGCTGAGGAAATGGCGCTTTTCATCGACTGGTTCAATCGGTCGGGGCCAGGCGGGTCAACTCCATTATCTGCGCTGACACGTGCGGCCATCGGACATCTCTATTTCGAAAGCATCCATCCGTTCGAGGACGGCAACGGTAGAATTGGACGCGCGCTCGCTGAAAAATCGCTAGCGCAGAACATCGGGCAACCAAGCCTGATTTCGCTTGCCTTTACAATCGAGCGTGACCGAAAGGCCTATTATTGCGAACTTGAGCGCCATCAGCGAAAACTCGATATCACCGGATGGATTATCTATTTTTCGCAGACAATCCTGGAGGCCCAACAGGCAACGATTGATCGTATTGCCTTCTTCATTCAAAAGGCAAAATTCTACGATCGGTTTCGGGACCGGCTTAATGAGCGCCAGGAAAAAGTCATCGCCCGTATTTTTCGAGAGGGTATTGCTGGTTTTAAGGGCGGGTTGAGCGCGGAAAATTACATTTCAATCACGGCCACATCGCGTGCGACGGCAACGCGTGACCTCCAGCACCTTGTCGAGATCGGCGCATTCACGCGCACCGGCGAGCGGCGGCACACGCGATACGCCCTAAGACTTCAAAGCTGACCAGCATTTCAATAGGCCAACATTTCGATCAGATTATCTGCTCGTCGTTTCGTCCAGGTGTCGGAGAACCCCAAGGATATTCAGTCCATCTACACGTTACGTAGCTCTCTACCCTGTTGCTGTAGCGTTGTGAAATGGCCGTATCTGCGGTTGTGGATATTGACCAAAGCGCCGCCCTGCGGATGATAGGTCTTTGTTACGCCGCTTAAAGCTTCCATTGCCTTGATGACACCTGAAAAGGCCTTTCCCGCCACGGCACCCAAAATCGCGGAGCCCAGCAACACCGGCTCATCCAGACCCGCGGCCACAACGGGCTTTCCGCAAGCATCGGCCAACACCTGTCGCACCAGATCGCTCTCTCCAGCGCCACCGCTGATCACAACGCGCTCAATAAACGCGCCCGATGCGGCCTGTGTCTCGATGATTTGCCGCAGACCATAGCCAATGCCGCACAGACCCGCGATATAGAGCGCAACCAGACTATCAAAATCCCGATCCATGCCCAGACCAGCAATGATGGCGCGTGCGTGGGGATCAGCAAAAGGTGCACGGTTACCGAGGAATTCCGGCACGATGTGCAGACCTTTCGCCAAATGCACGACATCGGGCAAGGCGTTGAACTTGGCCGCTGCCGCCTGCGCCAACAGAACCGGCAGGGCAATACCCTGTTCGCGCGCCTTTGCGGCTGTCTCTGGTGCTGCCGGGTGAAAGGCCAGCAATTGATCAATCGCCGCACCGGCAGCACTCTGCCCGCCTTCGTTCAACCACATGCCCGGCACCATGGCGGAATAATAGGGACCCCAGACACCGGGCACAAATACCGGCTCAACAGTTGAGGTCATGGTACAGGAGGAGGTGCCAAACACATAGGCCATATTGTCTTTAGGGCCGCTGCCAATGCCCACTGTACCAATGCCGCCAGCATGGGCATCAATCATGCCTGCGGCCACGGCCGTGCCAGTTCTCAGGCCCATGGCCGTAGCGGCGGTTTCCGTCAGACCCTGCCCAAGCGGCGTTCCGGGTTCGACAATGCGGTGGCCAATGCGGCTGAAGCCCTCATCGGCCAGTTCGCCAAGCCCAATAGCGTGGAAATAGCTTGGGTCCCATCTCTGCTCATGGGCCAGATAGGTCCATTTGCAGGTAACAGTGCAGGTGGAGCGGGAGAGATCACCCGTTGCCTTCCACGAGAGAAAGTCAGCAAGATCGAAAAACTGCCAGGCATTCTGGAAGGTCTTAGGCCGGTTTTCCTTCAGCCAGAGAATTTTGGGCGTCTCCATCTCCGGCGAGATTTTGCCGCCAACATAGCGCAGCACATCATGGCCAATAGCGTTGATTTTCTCCGCTTGCGTCACGGCACGTTGATCCATCCAGACGATGATATCCCGCTCCGCAAGCTCTGACGAACCCACTGGCAATGGCTTTCCACCTTCACCCAGCACCACCAGCGAGCAGGTCGCATCAAATCCTAGGCCGATGACATGGGCTGGATCTTCCACACCTTCGGCAACCTGCCGGACAACCGTGCAGACCGCATCCCAGATGTCTGTGCTGGACTGCTCGGCAATTGCCCCTGCATCGCGAAACATCGCAATATCGCGTTTGGCAACAGCCACAAGCGTACCGCTCAGATCAAACAGGCCGGCACGGGCACTGCCTGTGCCGACGTCGACGCCGATAATGTAGCGCTCAAGTCCGGTCGCGACGGTGTCAGTTGCTTCGATCATGGCAAATGCTCTTCAATATAGATGGGACAATGATGAGGTTGGCGCCGATTAAAGATCGACGCTATTGGGCACAATCACCAGATCACGAATGGTGACATTGCGTGGACGCGATAGCATGAAGAGCACTGCCTCGGCCACTTCCTGCGGCTGCATCAGACTGCCATTGGCCAGCGCTTCATCCATCTTGGCCTTTGGCCAATCATCGAGCAATGCGGTGACGACTGGACCGGGCAAAACGGCACCCACGCGTACACCGTGTTGCGACACCTGCCTGCGGGTGGAATGGACAAAGGCCTGAACGGCAAATTTCGAGGCGGTATAAATCGGCTCCCACACCACTGGCACCACGCCTGCAATCGAGCTGGTAAACAGGATATCGCCGGATTTTTGCGCAATCATATGCGGCAACACCGCATGAACTGAGCGGAATGCTGCGTTGATATTGAGGTTCAACATCCGATCCCACGCATCTGGGTCGCCCTCTGCCACAGCACCGCCAATATAGGCTCCGGCGTTGGCGTGGAAAATATCAAGCCCGCCTGCGACCTCCAGAATGCGCGGCAGCATGGCGGAAACCTCTGGCCCATTCAAAAGATCCACCACCAGCGGCTTGGCGCGCTCACCGAGTTCTGAGCAAAGCCCATCCAGCTTGTCCTTGGCGCGGTCGATCAACACCACCGTTGCGCCTTCCGCCAGCAGAATTTTGGCGCAAGCGAGACCTATGCCCGATGCAGCGCCAGTGATGGCGGCGACTTTGCCTTTCATGATATCTGTCATGATACAATTCTCCTAGTAAATCTTGTTAAGCGCGGCCGTGGCTGACACGGGAGCGGCGCGCAAGCGAATCCACAATCACGGCAATGGCAAGCACGGCCCCGGTGATCATGTAACGCAGCGATGAGCTAAGGTTGAGAAGCGTCAAACCATTGGAAATCGCCTGAATGACGATAATGCCGAGCAGCGCCGAATAGGCACTGCCACGCCCGCCAAACAGGCTGGTGCCACCAATCACGGCGGCGGCAATGGCGTTCAAGTTCACATCACCCGTGCCTGCCTGCTGGCTGGAGGATGCAAGGCGTGATGCCGACAGCACGCCGCCAAGGGCTGCAAGGGTAGAGCACAGCATAAAGGCGCTCATATAAATGCGGCGAACATTGATGCCAGCGCGGCGGGCGGCTTCACGATTGCCACCTACGGCAAACATCGAGCGGCCCCATTGCGTCTTGGTCAGGAGGTAATTGACCACCACCACCAGCGCCACAAATAGCGCAAACATCCAAGGCACGCCGCGACCGAGGTTGAGGTAGTAGACGGCAAATTCAAAGCCCAGCGTGAGGATGGCGGCCTTGATCAACAACCCACTCAAGGGTTTTGAGGAGAGGTTGACCGCTTGGCGGCGCTTACGAACAGCCAGCCCAAATACGATCATCACAATACCGGGCACCAAAGCCAGCGTGAAGGATAGCCAATGCGGCATTACCAAAATTTGGCCAAAACGCACCAGCGGTGAGGCATAGGGCAAGTTGATACTGCCCGTTGGGCCGAGAATGTAGAGCTGCATGCCTAGCAAGGCCAGCAGGCCCGACAGCGTGGCGACAAAGCTTGGCATGCCCATGCGATTATACATCACCGCGTAAAGCGCCCCCACGGCGGCACCCGTGACCAGCGCTGCAAAAATCGCAACAATCACCGGAAGGCCGGAATTGACCCACAAGACACCAATGATGGCCGAGGCCAGACCACTCATGGAGCCAACCGAGAGATCAATCTCACCTAACAACAGCACGCAGACAATGCCCAGCGAGATAATGCCCACCGTTGCGCAATCAAACAGCAGATTGACCAGATTGTTGGGTGCCAGAAAAATCGGATTGAGAATACTAAACACTGTGGAAATCACAATCAGCCCAATGGCAACCGGTAACATGCCCAGATCGCCCGATTTGATCCGATTGATAAAACTGCGCAGCATGCCCAGCACACCATTATCGTGGGTGACGCGCTCATCGCTGCGGTCCAAGGCTTGGGAGGACTTGGGGTCAGGAGTTGAGATGTTCTTGCTCATGCGGGTCTCCCGCTGGTTTCTGTGGTATTTGTCTTGCGGTGAATGCGGCGCGAGACGGAATTTTCCGTGGCTCCGGTGATGGAGGCAACCAGCTCTTGGTTGGAGGCATCCGGGGTAAAGACGCCGTTGTTCTTGCCCAAACGCAGCACCACAATGCGATCGGCCACAGCGCGCACATCTTCCATATTGTGGCTGATGATGATGACGCCCAGTCCGCGCTCGCGCACCCGCTCAATCAGGTTCAAAACTTCGGCTGTCTGGGCAACACCCAGTGCCGCCGTTGGTTCATCCAGCATGATGATTTTCGGGTCCAGCAGAAGTGATCTTGCAATGGCAACCGTCTGGCGTTGACCGCCTGATAGCGAGGCAATCGGCTCTCGAACAGAGGGAATGCGCGCTGCTAGCTCTTTCAAAAGCGTCCATGCGCGCACTTCCATGGCCACTTCATCCAGGTTCCATGGCGCAAGCTCGTGACCAAGGAAAAGATTGGCCACCACATCCAGATTTTCGCATAGGGCAAGATCCTGAAACACCGTGGCAATGCCCAGTTCCAGCGCCCGGCTGGGGCTATCGAGCGAAACGTTCTCGCCGCAAAATTCGATGGTGCCGGAGGTGGGCTGGTGTACGCCTGCCAGCACCTTGATCAAGGTGGATTTGCCAGCGCCGTTATCGCCCACAAGGGCAACCACTTCGCCGGGCCAGACTTCCAGATCAATATCCGTCAGCGCCGAGACAGCACCAAAGCTCTTGGAAATATTGCGCAATTTCAGAATAGGGCCACCCGTTTTCGGGGCCGCTTGGTCATTTTGCACCATGGCGAAACGCTCTTTTCAGGTTCGAGGCATGTCCGATCCGGCAGAGCCGGACCGAACACAGATCAGAACAATTACTGGGTGATGCCCAGCTTTTTGCAGCCAGCGGCATATTCACCCGTGCAGACTTCGGCAGGCGTCTGAATCTTCTTATCAAAGATTTCAGCCTTGATGTTTTCTGCCGTCACAACAGCCGGAATGAACAGCTGCGAGGGGGTGTCATACAGCGTGGTCTTGGCTTCCGGCTTTTCGCCCTTCAGAAACTGAACGGTGACTTTGGCAGCCGCCGCCGCAACAATTTCCGATGGCTTGGAAATCGTGTTGTACTGATCGCCGGAAATGATCAATTGAAGCGCTGCGATGGTCGCATCATTGCCCGTGACCGGCGGGACAGGATTGACGCCAGCCGCCTTGAAGGCCGCAATTGCACCGCCGCCTGTGCCGTCATTGGCGGCAACAACGCCCTTAATGTCTGCGCCAAAGCGGGTGATTTGGCCAGCGGCCCATTCCTGCGCCTTTGGTGGCGCCCACTCTGGGGTGTCGAATTCAGCCAGTGTTTTGTAGCCAGAATCTTTCAGGCCTTTATGAACACCATCGCGGATCAGGCCAGCGGCGGCATCGGTGGGCGAACCGTTGATTTCAAGAATGCCAGAACCCTGTGGTACGCCCCTGGCCTTCAGGTGCTGCACCAGCGACTTTGCAATAGCCTCGCCAATGCCAGCATTGTCGAAGGACACGTAATAATCCGCCGCTTTCTTCGGAATAGGACGGTCGTAGGCAATCACCTTCACATCCTGCGACTGCGCCAGCTCAACCAGTGCTGCGGCAGCAGACGAATCCACCGGGTCCAGAACGATCACTTTTGCGCCTTGCGCAATCACCGAGTTGAATTGCTGCTGCTGAAGCGCGGTATCGCCATTGGCGTTTTGATAAATCACCGTGCATCCGGCGCACAGCTTGGCCATCTCTGCCTTGAAGCCCGGATAGTCGTGAGTTTCATAGCGTGTCGATGCCTGATCGGGCATCAGAAACGCAACGGTTGCCTTCTCCTGCGCCAAGGCAGAGCCTGCAAACATGGCAGCGGCAGCAACCGACACCATCATCATGGAATGAAATTTCATAGTTTCCTCCTCTAGAACCCAAAACCAGTATCGAGAGACGCATGCCGATGAAGACCGTGATGACAGCACATCGAACGCACGATGATGCGACAACAATCCTGAATTGCTTGAACGCCTCCCCGGTCAACCCTCCAAAGCTAACCAACTTCATCGATTGAGCAACACTGCTCAATCGATGACGCAAGAATTGCCATCTTCTGACTTTGCTGTCAAGTTGGGTTTCAACGGGAGGCGCTTGTGAATCAGAAGAAAACTGCCAAGAAGACGACGATCTATGATCTGGCCGAGCTTGCAGGCACATCGGCCAGCGCTGTGAGTGCTGTTTTGAACGGCAATTGGAAGAAGCGCCGGATCAGCACCCAACTGGCCGAAAAAATCCGGCGGATTGCTGAGGAGCAAGGCTATGCCCTGAACATGCAGGCCAGTCTGTTGCGCCGGGAAAAATCACAGATCATCGGCATGATCGTTCCTAAGTATGACAACCGCTATTTTGGCTCGATTGTGGAAACCTTCGAGGACATGGCCCGCGCGCGCCGCCTTTTCCCGATTATCACCTGCACGCGACGTGACCCGGAGCTTGAAGTGGAGGCCGCACGTACTCTGCTGTCCTATCAAGTGGAATGGCTGGTTTCGACCGGAGCGACCAACCCTGACCGGATTACCGAAATATGCACGTCTGCCGGGGCGCGCAGCATTAATCTCGACCTGCCGGGAACAGCAGCACCTTCGGTTATTTCGGATAATTTTGCAGGGGCGCGGGAATTGACCCGTCGTATTCTAAAAAATTGTCACAGCAAGACCGGCAAGGCCGCACCGTTGCTGTTCGTTGGCGGGCGCGCTACAGATCACAACACCTTGGAGCGGGTGCGCGGTTTTCGGGCAGCCCATCAGGATATGGGCGTTCCAATCGATGAACGCCACATACTCACCTGCGGATACGCCCCGGAAAAAGCAGAAAAAGCTTTGCAAACACTGGCGATCGTTGAAGGCGAAATTCCAGGCGGAATGTTTGTAAACTCCACCATCTCTCTAGAAGGCGTCATGCAGTGGCTCAAGACCTCCGGCTATGTCGCGGAGCGGCTACCAGCAATGGGCTGTTTCGACTGGGATCCCTTTGTGGCGCTTTTGGGTGGCGACATCGAAATGGTGCGCCAGGATGTCGACGGCATGCTCAAAGCGGTTTTTGAGATTATCGATACAGGAATATCACAGAATACCTTCATTGAGGTGCCGCCGTTATTCTCTGGGCAAGCAAATGCGCAGGCGGAAATCATCCCTTAAGCTCTGAACTGACCAACTGCCCGGATACCGCTCGATCAGGCAAACTAGCTCACCTGTACTAATTGACCTTACGCCGCCTATGCCGCTGAAGTCACACTAGGCTGGGGCAAAGCGAAAGGATCTAGCGATGAGAAAACTCAAAATCGGATTGATTGCTGCAATTGGCATGGCATTCGCGGTATCAAGCGCCTCGGCCTCAATTCCGCGTCTCGCTTCACCATCAGAGGCTCAGCATCCAGCAAAACCTGCCATGGTTCAGACAGCCAGCTTCGCGCAAGGGTGCCACGACCCCAATTACTCATGGTATGAGTATAGTGGTTGGGAAGCAATCGGATGCCTAGTCAGCGGTCAATGGCCCTGAAGTATCCATACTGAAGAACGGGCTCGCCTCACCCACGGTTTGGCGGGCCGTTTGCGTTGATTGCATGCCTAACTAAGGGCTTTAACTGCCTTTCTTCAGTCTCAAACCGATTATGCGTTAGGCCGATCATGATCCGCCAGCGAGGAGAAAAAATGAAAGTTACGATCATCGCCGCAGCCTTGCTTTTTAGCGCTACGGCACTCGCGCAAGCGGCATCATGCGAGAATAATTTCAAAGTCAGCGGCGTCCCCATGGTCACCGCGTTAAGCTATCGCTCGTGGCAGGAATACCCCAAAGCCAATTCCGCGGTCGTTCTTAAAAAGCTGGCTCAGGCCGTGGCGGCGGAAGGTTTTTCCGGCCTAAAGGTCAACAAGGAATTGTCGTCTATCGACGCTTTCCAGGAAACCAGTGGCAGTGGCCGGATTCAGACCCTTCGGGTTGTCGCGCGTCAGAAAGGGGCAGGAGTCAGGGTGGATGCCGTCTTTGATATCCAGCCCGGTCAACTCACCAGCAAGGACGTTGTGCGTACAGGCATTTGCAAAATTATCGATTCAGCCATCTGACGATTATCGCAGTTACTCGGATATCTTGACGTTCATGCTGTCTGCCGTTTTGACGACTGCCCCCATAAGGGGCAGCAGCTCCGCTGCTCTCGTTGTGGAGCCTCGACAGGTTGTTGATGTTCACGTCGAGGCTCAAAGTACAAACGGCGGCTGACCCGAAAGGGAAGATCAGGTGCGAGGTTGCGTCAGCGCCAACACAACAGTCAATGCGGCCAGGGCGGCGGTAAGGGTCAAGGGCCCAGCAGCGCCGTAATGATCAACGACATAGCCGCCGACAACCGCGCCAATCGTAATCGCGACCTGAAAAGAGACGACCATCAGGCTGCCCGCTGCCTCCAGGGCGTCAGGTGCGCTGCGCGATAGGTTGGTCGGCAGCACCACAGGTGCCATGCCGAAGGCAAAGCCCCAGAGCGTCACGAGGCTGAACGCCACACCGACATAACTACCCCAAAGCACCAAGGCGAGCGCTGCAGACGCCATCAGCACGGCGGTGACAGCGAGTGCCATATGAATACTGGCGTCCGCCATCCGGCCACCCGCGACGTTACCGATCACCGACGCGACGCCAAATCCGAGAAGTGCCAGGGCAATCGGACCGGTTTCAAGCAGCGTCACCTGTTCTAGGAAAGGGCGCACATAAACCGAGCCGGCAAAATGCCCCGTCATCAACAAAAGGATGGCCAGCATTCCAAGTTGAACGCCACGCCGCCGCGTCAGCCGGAATACATCAGAGAGACTGTTGCTTGTGCTTGAAGGCAATGTTGGCAAGCAGATTATCTGCAGCAGCATGGCAAGTGCAGCAAGCCCCGCTGTCATGGACATGGCGCTGCGCCAGCCCAACCAGTCGCTGATCAAAGCGCCTATCGATGGCGCGGCTATCGTCGCGAGTGAAACGCCGAGCGTAACGATCGCCATGCCCCGACCTGTTGCATTGGCCCCAACCAACCTGGCGACGACGGCAACCGAAAGCGCCCAGAAGCCGCTGAGGGCAATGCCGAGGCCTGCTCGACCGAGCATCAATAGCCAAAAATCCGTCGCCACCGCCGCAAGAATATTGGAGCCGATTGCCAACGCACTGAGGCCGACCAGCACTGTCTTGCGGTTCAATCTGCCGATCAGGACATTGCTCAACAGGGCTGTGATGGCGCCCACGAAAGCGGTGGCAGTCACGACCTGCCCGGCTGTTCCCTCACTGATCCCAAGATCACGTGCCATTGGCGTCAGCAGGCCTGCTGGCAGGAACTCAGCCGACACCAGCGCAAAACTGGTGGCCGCCATCGAAAGGACGGCGAGCCAGGTGGCAGGGCTCCACGCAACCGGCTCAGCGGTATCGAGGTCTATATCCGCGCTGTTAAATTGTGATGTTCTGTCCGTCATTGACGTATCTCCTGAATCCGGAAGCACTTCATAGACGAAAGATTTGGGATTATATGTAGCTTAAAATCCGAAAACCATGTCCGTTCGTCCGGAAACTGTGCGGCGCACAACGCCGGGTGAGACTGTGGTAATGCGTTTGAAAGCGCGGGCAAAGGAGGCCTCGGATTCATAGCCCAGGCGAGATGCAACCTCGGCAACCGACATGCCACCTTGCCCCAATAACTCACGGGCAAGCTGCATGCGCAGGCGGGCGAGATAGCGTGCCGCGCCTTCTCCTAAAATAGCGCTGAAGCGTTCAGCAAAAATCGAGCGCGATTGGCCCGCGACACCGGCAAGGCTTTCAAGCGTCCAGTTATGGCCGGGATCGCGGTGCATGGCTGCCAATACACGACCAAGATGAGGGTCGCGGATGGCGGCGAGCCAGCCGGTGGTTGCGGCTCCGCTGCAATTGACCCAACAGCGGATAAGCCGCGCGACGAGCAAGTCAGCCATACGCGACAGGATCGTCGCGCTGCCCATCTGGGGCTGTGAAGCCTCTGCGGTCATAGCCGCCAGCAGGGGGCCAATAACCGGGTCATTGCCAGCGACATCGCAGCCCTTGATGATTGGCGGCATCAAGGCGATCAAAGGATCAAGGGCATATGCGCTCAACGCCATGGAACCGCAGAAAAGAGTGCTGGTCGCCCCAGTTCCTTCCCGCACCAATTCGCAAACCTTGTTGCTCAACCTTTTTATCTGACAGCTTTTGAGCGAGTCGCCCTCAACATCCGGCGCACTGGCCAATCGATGTGCGATACCTTGCGGCAGTAGCACCAGATCCCCATCGTGCAATTCCTGCCACCCTTGGGCTTCGGTATGAATCCAGCATGGACTTTGGCTGACAAAGTGGAACCGAAGCAGCTGTTGCTGCGGCAGGGCGATGCTCCACGGATGTCGCAGTTCGCAACGCCCATAATTGACCCCACTCAAGCGAAAGTCTTGTAGAACTTCGCTCAGCGCATCCATTGGGATATTTGACGGCGACAACCGTTGAGACGAATGATCAGACATTATCCAAATTTAGGCATCAAACGTCTGACGCGCAAGTACGAAGTTTCATGAATTCGAGTGTGATCTCCGCCCGTAGCATCCTCTCTCATTCCAGTCAGCCAATGGATTAAGGCCCAGTCTGATAGGCCAAGTCCGATAGGCCCAATCCGAAAGGCGAAGGGTATCCGCCCGTTCGGCTTTCGCCACCTGTTCGATTTCTTCGGCATCGCGCAACAACTGAAGCGCACGGTCATGCAGATCGAGTCCTTCGGCCATGAGTGCCAACGATCGTGTCGTGCGGTTGAAAAGCTACTGCATTTTTCCTGGGGAGAGCTATCCGTTAGGCGGTATAGTTGTTGACGAAAACTCAACCTCGTATACCATATATAGTGTTCGAGGTTCTTTCGATTCTCCGTATGAATCGAAAGCTAAGACGGGAATGCGGTGCGCCGGACCAGAGATGGTCGGGCAATGCCGAAGCTGCCCCCGCAACTGTAAGCGGCGAGCATTTGTCCAGTGAAAGCCACTGAAACATCATGTTTCGGGAAGGCGAGGATGGATGCAACGACCCGCGAGCCAGGAGACCTGCCTCAAACGAAAACGTCCACGGGCGGGGTGCCCGGAAGGTCGCGTGACGGCAAGCGATATGATTTCGCTTGTCCGCGTTTCCTTGCCGACAATCCGTCAAAACACTTCGGGGTGAAGGCATGCGTGATTTTTCCTGTAACGGTCCGGCGTTTAAACGAAGACGGTCGCTGAAGAGCGTCTGAGCTCCTGTCATTCTCCCACTCAATGTCCAGAAACGAGCGTTGGCAACGACGTCTTCGGAGGCCTTTCTGCGGCCAAAAATCAAAACCCAACGAGGATATGATGACTATCACCGTTTACAGCAAACCTGCCTGTGTCCAGTGCAACGCAACCACCCGCGCGCTCGATCGCCAGGGTCTCGACTACCGTATCGTCGACATTTCCGTCGATGAGGACGCCTATGCCAAGGTTCAAGGTCTTGGCTATCGGCAGGTTCCCGTCGTCATCGCTGGCGATACGCATTGGGCGGGTTTTCGTCCCGACATGATCAACGCACTGGCGTGAGTGTCTGGCGATGGGGCTGATTGTGTATTTTTCCAGTGCGTCGGAAAACACCCATCGCTTTGTCGGCAAGCTTGGTTTGCGCGCGTCACGTATCCCCGTCAGCCCACGGAGCGGCAATCCGTCGATCACTGAACCTTACGTTCTGATCGTGCCAACCTATTCGGGTGACGATGGCAAAGGGGCCGTTCCAAAACAGGTCATCCGCTTCCTCAACGATGCGGACAACCGCTCTCATCTCCGGGGCGTGATCGCCGCGGGCAATAGTAATTTCGGCGAGACGTTCTGTCTCGCGGGCGACGTGATCTCACAGAAATGTCGGGTGCCGTACCTTTACAGGTTCGAATTGCTCGGCACGGACGAGGATGTCGCCAATGTCAAATATGGGATGGAACGATTTTGGACGTCACAACTTTCGAGCGCCCTTTGAAGGCGGACGAACAGGCGCTGGATTATCACGCGCTGAACGCGATGCTAAACCTCTACGATGAGGATGGTAAAATCCAACTCGATAAGGACGCTCTGGCGGCAAAGCAGTATTTCTTGCAGCACGTCAACCAGAACACTGTCTTCTTCCATAATCTGCGGGAGAAGCTCGATTACCTCGTGGACGAAGGCTACTATGAGCAGGCGGTGTTGGATCAGTATACGTTCAACTTCGTCCGCGATCTTTTCGATCATGCCTATGCGAAGAAGTTTCGCTTCCCGACCTTTCTCGGCGCCTTCAAATATTACACCAGCTACACACTGAAGACCTTCGACGGAAAGCGCTATCTGGAGCGCTACGAAGACCGGATCTGCATGGTGGCGTTGACGTTGGCGCAGGGCAATGAGGCTTTGGCACGTGACATAGTCGACGAGATTATCTCCGGCCGCTTCCAGCCGGCGACGCCGACATTTCTCAATGCCGGCAAGAAGCAACGCGGCGAACTGGTATCCTGCTTCCTGCTGCGCATGGAAGACAATATGGAAAGCATCGCCCGTGGTATCAACTCGGCACTGCAACTTTCCAAGCGTGGGGGTGGCGTAGCGTTATCCCTGACCAATATCCGCGAGGCTGGCGCACCGATCAAGCAAATCGAGAACCAGTCCTCGGGCGTCATCCCGGTGATGAAGTTGCTGGAGGACAGTTTTTCCTATGCCAACCAGCTCGGTGCGCGCCAGGGGGCAGGGGCTGTCTACCTGAACGCCCATCATCCCGATATCATGCGCTTCCTCGATACCAAGCGTGAAAACGCCGACGAGAAGATCAGGATCAAGACGCTGTCGCTCGGTGTGGTGGTCCCCGACATCACCTTTGAATTGGCGAAAAACAATGAGGATATGTACCTGTTTTCACCCTACGACGTGGAGCGTGTCTACGACGTCGCGTTTTCCGAAATCTCGGTCACGGAAAAATATCGCGAGATGGTCGCCGACAGCCGCATTCGCAAGAAGAAGATCAAGGCACGTGATTTCTTCCAGGTGCTCGCCGAAATCCAGTTCGAGAGCGGCTATCCATACATCATGTTCGAGGACACTGTGAACCGCGCCAACCCGATAGCCGGACGCATTTCGATGAGCAATCTCTGCTCCGAAATCCTACAGGTGAGCGACGTCAGCACTTACAATGACGACCTGTCCTACAAGACCATGGGTAAGGACATCTCCTGCAATCTCGGGTCCTTGAACATCGCAGCCGTGATGGATTCCTCAGACTTCGGCAGGACCATAGAGACCGCGATCCGGGCGCTGACCGCCGTGTCCGACATGAGCCATATCTCTTCTGTTCCCTCTATCGAGAGAGGCAATGACGACAGCCACGCCATCGGCCTTGGCCAGATGAACCTGCACGGCTATTTCGCACGCGAGCGCATCTTCTACGGATCGGAAGAGGGCATCGATTTCACCAACATTTATTTCTACACGGTAACCTATCACGCCATCTGCGCCTCGAACCGGATTGCCGTCGAACGCGGCACGAGCTTCAAGGGCTTCGAGAACTCGAAATATGCGTCCGGCGAGTATTTCGACAAGTATACGCAAACCGAATGGCTTCCAGCGACCAGGCGCGTCGCACAACTATTCGAAACGGCCGGAATCGCGATCCCGACACAGGATGACTGGTTGGCGCTGAAAGAGGCGGTGATGACGTCCGGCATTTATAACCAGAACCTTCAGGCCGTGCCGCCGACGGGGTCGATCTCCTACATCAACCATTCGACCTCCTCGATCCATCCGATTGTCTCGAAGATCGAGATCCGCAAGGAAGGCAAGATCGGCCGCGTCTACTATCCGGCCACCTTCATGAGCAATGATAACCTTGATTACTATCAGGACGCCTATGAGATCGGACCTGAGAAGATCATAGACACCTATGCGGCCGCCACCCAGCACGTGGATCAGGGTCTTTCGCTGACGCTCTTCTTCCGTGATACCGCAACGACCCGCGACATCAATCGGGCACAGATCTACGCCTGGAAGAAGGGCATCAAGACCATCTATTATATTCGCCTTCGCCAGATGGCGCTGACCGGCACGCAAGTGCAGGGCTGCGTATCCTGCGCGCTGTGAGATCGAGATATCACATGAACATACAGATGAAGACCAACACCCCGACGCAAACCAAGCCGGTGCGAGCGATCAACTGGAACCGCATCGACGACGACAAGGACCTGGAGGCCTGGAACAGGCTGACCGGCAATTTCTGGCTGCCGGAGAAGGTGCCGTTGTCAAACGACATCTCATCCTGGGCGGCGTTGAAGCCGGAGGAACAGCAGTTGACCATCCGCGTCTTCACGGGACTGACCCTGCTCGATACCATACAGACGAGTATCGGTGCGCCAACGCTGATGGAGGATTCCATCACGCCGCATGAGGAGGCGGTCTATTCGAACATCTCCTTCATGGAAGCGGTGCATGCCCGTTCCTATTCTTCGATCTTTTCGACCCTGTGTTCGACGTCCGACGTGGATGATGCCTATCGCTGGTCTGAAGAAAACGAGTTTCTGCAGAAGAAGTCGGCGCTGATCCTCGAACACTACCGCAATCCTGACCCGCTGAAACGCAAGATCGCCAGTGTGTTCCTGGAAAGCTTCCTATTTTACTCCGGCTTCTATCTGCCGATGTTCTGGTCGAGCCGCGCCAGGCTCACCAACACGGCCGACATGATCCGTCTCATCATCCGCGACGAGGCTGTGCATGGCTATTACATCGGCTACAAGTTTCAGCGTAGTCTCGAGCCCTTAAACGAGGAGCAGCGGCAGGAAATCAAGGACTTCGCCTTCGATCTGCTGCTCGAACTCTACGACAACGAGGCCAAATACACAGAGGCGCTCTATGACGGTGTCGGACTGACAGAGGACGTCAAGAAATTTCTGCATTACAACGCGAACAAGGCGCTGATGAACCTTGGCTACGAGGCTCTGTTTCCGCCGGAGGCCTGCAAGGTCAATCCGGCGATCCTGTCGGCACTCTCGCCGAATGCCGATGAGAATCATGATTTCTTTTCCGGTTCGGGCTCGTCCTATGTCATCGGCAAGGCAGTTGCGACTGAGGACGAGGACTGGGATTTTTAAGCCTCAAGACAGCCTGATATTTTACGCCTTCCCTCGAATATCAACCATGGGGTCGTAGGTTCGATTCCCTCAAGGCTGCACCCGAGATATCGAACAAACATTTACGGTATTGCGTGCAGATGAATGCAGAAGGGCTTTGACGGCATTTCCCATTTGACGTTGGTCGCCGGATCTAAAGCCATTTGGCCTTCGAATTACAAACGAGCCGGGCTGCTATCAACCACCACGGGATCACCGTGCGGTGCCGTCAGCCCGGCTCGTCTGATACAGCCAGGACAGCGTCCAATAGACCCGGAAATCGCTCATCGATTTCTTCACGGCGCAGCTCATTCAAGTGCGTTGGTCCATCTGTGCGGGTAAAAACCAGCCCGCCCTCTCTCAAGACTTTAAAGTGGTGGGACATGCTGGACTTCGGCCGCCCTCCATCCAGTGCAGAGCATGTGGCCTGTCCTTCATTTGAAAGCTGACGCACGACGCCCAGCCGTACAGGGTCGCTGAGGGCGTAGAGCACCTGGGTGAGAGTAACGTCTTTCAAAGCGGGATGTGGGATGGCGCGCATGATTCATTCTAGCATCACAGGGTCTTGTTGCAAAGTTCGATTGTAATCGAACTATCGAAGATCTATATGTGTATTTATAACGATCAATTGGAGTCTCCATGTCATCCTTATTTACCCCTTTCACACTCAAAGGCATAACACTGCGAAATCGCATTGCGGTATCGCCAATGTGCCAGTATTCGGCCGAGGACGGCACGATCAATGACTGGCATCACGTCCATCTGGCTGGGCTCGCGCGCGGCGGGGCAGGCTTGGTGGTTGCAGAGGCGACAGCGGTATCGCCGGAAGGCCGTATCACCCCCGGATGCGCAGGCATCTGGAGCGATGAGCAGATTGAGCCTTGGAAAAAAGCGGTGCATTTGATGAAGGCAGCAGGTGCCGTTCCTGGGATTCAGATCGGACACGCAGGCCGCAAAGCGAGCGCCAATCGTCCATGGGAGGGAGACGACCATATTTCCGGGTCTGATCCGCGTGGCTGGGAAACGTTGGCGCCATCCGCCATTGCGTTCGGAGCAAATCTTGGCAAGGTGCCACAGGCCATGACCCTTGCAGATATCGAACGTATCAAGGCCGACTTTGTCGCTGCGGCGAAGCGGGCGCTGGCAGCCGGCTTTGAATGGCTTGAGCTTCACTTTGCTCATGGCTATCTCGGGCAAAGCTTCTTTTCGACCTGGTCTAATAAGCGCACAGACAATTATGGTGGTGACTTTGACGGGCGAGCCAGATTTTTGCTCGAAACGCTGGCTGCTGTTCGCGATGTCTGGCCCGAACATTTGCCGCTTGCCGCTCGCTTTGGCGTGACCGAATTCGACGGCTCGAACGACCTGGAAGAGGGGATCGAAATGGTACGCCGCTTCAAAGCTGGCGGCCTCGACATTATTGATGTCAGCGTTGGATTCTCGACGCCGACCGCGAATATTCCCTGGGGGCCTGCGTTCATGGGGCCGATCGCCCAACGGGTACGGCGTGAGGTTGGACTTCCCGCCACCACGAGTTGGTTCATCAGCGAGCCAAAGCAGGCCAATGCACTGATCGCAGACGATTTTGTAGATATGGTGTCGCTTGGCCGCCCGCTGCTTGCCAACAGCCATTGGCCTTATCAAGCAGCGCTTGAGCTAGGTATCGACAAGCCGTCCTGGACACTTCCCGCACCATATGCTCACTGGCTGGAACGCTACAGAACGGCCTGAATCTGAACAGACCGTCGCGACAGAGTGGCAGTCTTTGCGACAGATGCTTGCCGCTTCTGTCGCACAGCCCAATCATGCTGGATGACTTGCCAATATTATGGGCCATGCCCCAAAAGAATATAAATCAGCGACTTAGTTAATAAAACGAGGTCTCTAAGGTCCGTATCTTTTTGGGACCTGTGCTATTCACGTCGAGGAATACAGAATAACTCGCGGCTTTGGTGAACGGCCAGCGGGTATCGTTTGCCGCCGCAGAACGGAAATCCAACATTGAAGCGAACTGTCTGCCCTGATCCACACGTGCTGTGGCCGTAGAGTTATAACTATTGGTAATCAACCCACGGCCTGCAGGAATTAGGAAGTCTGAAATCGACCTGTTAGCGTCATTTTGACTAAAGCCAAGACCTGAGAGTGAGTGAACCTGGTGGCGAAACCCTTTCCTCAGACGATTACCCAAGCTCAAGGCCAGTTTCTGGAAGGATTGTCGCCCCTCTCGGTCGTGAAGACGTGCCTTGAGCGTATCCGGGAACAGAACGATAAACTTGGGGCGATGATCTTCATAGCGCGTGCGGAGGCGCTTGAAGAAGCGCAACAAGCGGAAGCGGCAATTCGAGCCGGAAAACGAATTGGCCCGCTGCACGGTATTCCCATTGTGGTCAAAGACATGATCGATGTTCGTGGCTGGCAAACGACCGGTGGATCTCACCTGCTCAATAGAGACGATGCGCCGAACGACGCCCGTTGTGTGGCAAACCTAAAATCGGCTGGCGCGATCATCATCGGCAAGAGCAATCTGCACGAACTCACGGCAGGCAACCACGATAATCCCTGGTACGGAAAGGTTGTCAATCCGCTGGACGCTGGAAGAGGTACCGGCGGAACGAGCAGCGGTTCGGCGGCAGCGGTAGCAGCGGGCTTTTGTATTGCCGCCATCGGAACCGACACCGGTGGATCGAACCGCTCAACCGCCGCAGCGACCGGTCTCGTGGGGTTCAAGCCAACCAATGGTGTCATTGACCCAACAGGCACGATGCCCACCGCGCCGACCTTCGATACAATCGGTCCAATCGCTAGAAACGTGGCGGATGCGCGTCTGCTTCATTACGCCATGGCAGGAATCGATTCGCCGGAGAAGAGAAGCGTATCGGTTGCGGGAATGCGAATTGGTCTGTGCCCCGATTTATATACGGCAGCGGTTGACCCCGCGATTGCAACCGCACATGACGCGTTTCTGGCATGCGCACGAAGGGCGGGCGCGCAAATCCAGGTCCTCCCATTCCGGTTTGCCCGCGAGGTTCGCGAAGCAGGGCTGACAATCCTGGTGTATGAGTTCACAGCTTTCTATGGCCCGCTTGTCGAGGCGCATCCCGGGCGGGTTGGCGCAGCGGTTCGCGCGTTTCTATCGAATGGAGCCTTGATTTCAGAAGCCGCCTATCGATCAGCGCTCGCGTACCAAGTGCAAATCCAAGGTGAATTTCACAGACTGTTGTCAGAAGTCGATGTTCTGGTGACGCCAGTTGTTCCCGGACTTGCACCACGGCTGTCGGACGAGCGAACGGCAGTGGGAAACGACTTCGTGCCTTATGGCCTGGCCGGAGGTCACTTTCGCCGCTGGGCAAACTTTTTCGGTGTACCAACGCTTGCAATGCCGGTGCCCATTGCCGGTGCGCTTCCAGCATCCATCCAGATCACAACGCCTAGAAACACGGAAAACTATCTGTTTTCCGTGTGCGAAGCTTTGAGCCGACTGGAGACCGGCTCGACCTGATAAATCTGCCATCAACAAAAAAAGGGGAATGAAAACATGAAAAAGATCGCAATTGCACTGTCCGTCATCGCAGCAACATTCGGCATGACCAAGTCGGCTTCCGCTGCTGACGATGTCATTCGTTTCGGCGTGGCCGCTGAGCCTTACGCACCGTTCTCAGTAAAAGATGCCAGTGGCAAATGGCAGGGCTGGGAAATCGACCTTATGGACGCCGTTTGCAAACAGATGAAGGCCAAGTGCGAGATCGTTGATGTCGCATGGGACGGTATCATCCCGGCTCTGCTTGCCAAGAAGTTCGACGTTATCTGGAGTTCCATGTCGATTACCGACGAGCGCAAGAAGGTCATCGACTTCACGGACAAGTATTACTACTCTCCCAACGTGCTCGTTGGCGCAAAGGCTGATACACGCAGCTTCGATGTCGCCAAGCCCGAGACCTTCAAGGGCATTACCGTTGCAGCGCAAAGCTCCAGCCTGCAGGCCACCTATATGCAGCAGAAGTTCAGCGGTATGTCTGACCTCAAGCTCTATCCGACCCTTGATGATGAGATTGCCGACATACAGGCAGGCCGCGTCGACCTCATGGCCGCAGCTGGCATCCAGATCCAGGACTTCCTGAGCAAGCCTGAGGGCCAGGCCTACGAGATTAAAGTGACATTGCCCCACGAAACGATGTTCGGTTATGGCGACGGTGGCGGCCTACGCAAGGAAGATACCGCACTGAAGGACAAGTTGAATGCCGCTCTCAAGGCCGTGCGCACCAGCGGTGAATACGATGCGATCACCAAGCGCTATTTCAACTTCGACATCTATGGCGAATGATGATCGAGTGAAGGGTTGGAGCCGGTCCTTCATGACCGGCTCTTCTTCAAACTCGACGAATTGATGCGACATGGATGCAAATATGGCCTGGTTCACTTTACTCAGCTTTGGCGACCAAGGCTGGAGCGACGAGCTGCTGCAAGGCGCGTGGCTCAGTATCAAGATTTCCCTCAGTGCCTACCTCATCGGGTTGGTGCTTGGGCTAGTCGGCGCCATTGCCAAACTGTCGAAGAGCGTCGTGGCCAGATCTTTTGCTGGCACCTACACGACAGTCATCCGGTCTGTCCCGGATATTCTCGTTATCTTTTTGATCTATTACTCGGCAACCGACGCCCTGAGCCATTTATTGAGCATGTCGGGCCTGTCGGTCGAGTTCCAGCTTAATGGCTTTATCGCTGCCGCGATCTCGCTCGGCGTCGTCCAAGGTGGCTACAGCACGGAAGTATTGCGGGGCGCAATCGTCGCCGTGGCTCGCGGTCAGAGCGAAGCAGCCTTTGCAGTGGGGCTAACGCGCAAACAAGCGTTCTTCCTGGTGATCATCCCACAGATGCTGCCGCTGGCGCTGCCGGGGCTGGGTAATCTGTGGCTCATCGTCCTCAAGGAAAGCTCATTGGTAAGCCTCATCGGGTTCACAGAACTGGTGCTGGTCGGCAAGATGGCCGCCGGTGCCACGCGGCACTACCTGCTTTTCTATGCGGCGGTCGGCGTGGTGTTTCTCATTATGTCCGGCGCGTCCACGCTTGTGTTCCATTATCTCGAAGTGAAGACTTCTCTCACCTGGAGGCGTAAATAAGATGTCTGATTTCGGATCTTATCTCTCCGGTGAACTTATCACAGGCTTGCAGACGACAATTGTGCTGTTCCTGGCTTCTGCCATCACCGGCAACCTGTTGGCGCTTCCGGTGGCGCTGGGCAGGATATCCACGCGGAAGTGGATCAGATATCCTGTTATCGGTTTCATGCTCTCGTTTCGCGGCACACCGCTTCTGGTTCAGCTTTACATCTTCTACTTTGGCGTCGGCCAGGTTCTGGCAACAGTTCCGGCAATCCGCTACAGCCCTCTTTGGCCGCTGTTGCGCAGTGCAAATGGCTATGCTTACGTCGTGCTTTCGTTGAACACTGCCGCCTATTGTGCAGAAATTTGGAGAGGTGCCATTTTCGGCCTTCCGATCGGGCAAAGCGAGGCGGGTCGCTCGCTTGGATTGTCCAAACAACGAATCACTGTATCAATCCTGCTTCCTCAGGCATTCCGGCTGGCGCTTCCGGCGATTGGCGGTCAGAACATCCTACTTTTGAAGGGAACAGCGCTGACCGCCGCCATTACGGTTTTTGAGACAATGGCAGCGGCCAACCTTGTTCGCGCCCAGACTTTTCGAACCTACGAGCCGCTGCTTGCAGCAGCTCTTGTCTACTTTGTCCTGGCCTCGATCATCACCTCCGGCTTCAAATATATGGAAACCCGGTTGGCTTCCCGATACTAATCGAGGCCTCTTTGCTGTTTCTCGTCAATGGAGGCTAGGGTGATCCCAGGGGATGTGGATTTTACACCGCGTGAGGTCGAGGTCTTTGCGGCGGTCATGTTGCATGGCACGACGACAAAGGCGGCCGATGCCCTTGATATCACCCAGCCAGCAGTTAGCAAAATCCTGTTGCAGCTGACGAACAAGGCCGGCTTTCCGCTATTTCGCAACCATCGTCAGCGTTTGATCCCGACACCGGAGGCCCACATGCTCTATGCTGAGGTGCGCCGGTTGTTCGAGACGGTTCGCGGAATATCGCAAATCGCGAAGGAAATCCGGGAGCTCCGGAGTGGCCGTCTCAACATCTCTGCCCTGCCTGCTTTCGGGTCGACGCTGATGCCTTCGATCATTGCAAGCTTCACGAAACAATATCCCGACGTCTCCATAACCCTGGATATCAGGAGCTCCTCGACAATCATCCAGCGGGCGGGGCGAAATCAGCTTGATATCGGTGTCGCGTCAGAGGTCAACGATGAGACACCGTCGGTGGTTCGGCGGGCACTCATTGCCACCCCGCCGGTCTGCGTCATGCCCAAGGGCCATCCGCTGAGCAAGCTTTCCGTCGTCCAACCAGACGATTTTGACGGCTTGAACTTCGTGTCGTTGGGCGTCGGTGATCCGATGCGCAAACAGCTTGACGAACTCTGTGAGCACAGAGGGGTCAACCGCTCCCTCAAGGTTGAGGCGGCACTTTCGCATTCCTGTATTAATCTGGTTGCCAACGGGGTTGGGGTGACGGTGGTGGACCGCCTTTCCGCTTGGATGGCAAAAGACCTGCCGATCGAGATCCGCGACTTCCAACCGCATCTCGACATCAATCTTAGCGTCTATAGACCATGGGGAACAATCGCCTCGTCTGTGGCCGACACCTTCATCGAGCATCTTATCCAGTCGACGCGGGAATATATGAACGTCGTTGACCGTGGGATCAAAGCCCTCAGCGAGCAGTAATACGAAGATTCATTGAAAATGACTCTTTGTATTCCTTTTGAAAATATCTCAAGCCTCTGACGCATTGGAGATATTTACAATTTCTCCAAGTCGAGGATGCGTCAGCATGTCAGAGACTTGGTATAAGCTGTAGGGAAGGCAGGCTTCGTGGATCGACGACGCCCACCACGGTGATTATCGTGTCAGGCTATCGACCAGTTCAAAAAGCCTGCGGATATCGTGCTCTTCATTGTAGACGTGTGGAGTGATCCGCATTTTGGTACCACGAACGGTGACAAAGGCCTTGTTGTCCTTCAGGTTCTTGGCGAAATCCGGACGGAAACGTTGTCCGAGCTCTACAACCGATATGTGCGGTGCGCGGAGATCCTTCCTTGGACCTTCAAAGCCCCGTGCTTCCGCTTCCTTCCAGATCAAGTCGTTCAGATGCACCAGGCGCTCGAAGACAGCAGTCGATCCCCAGCTCTGCAGAAGCTCAAGCGACCGAATGGCGATCGGCAGCACGGCGAAGTCAGACCGTTCGCCCATGTCGAACCGGCGCGCACCTGGAAGATAATCCGGCATAGTTTCAAGGTAGAAGTCCGGCCGGTCCCCGCCCTTGCGGTTCCACGAATGGAATTCGATCGGCTTGCCAGCGTCCTGCCATTTCTTGTCGGCATAAAGGAATGCCAAACGGTAAGGGCCGAGCAAAAATTTGTAGGTTGCAAAGGATAGGAAGTCAGGGCGTATCTTGGAGACATCGAAGGGCACGGCGCCGACCCATTGCGTACCATCCATCACAAGAGCAGCTCCGACCGCATGTGCCGCATCGGCGACGACCTGGATATCGACGCTCATGCCCTCGAACCAATGGACGATGGTACCGGCCACGACCGACACAGGAACGATTGAGCCCTTAATGGCGGCGGCGAGCGCTGAACCCCACTCTTGGTCAGGACGACGAGGCACCGTTATAACCGTCGCCCCCTTCTTCTCGGCCAATTCATACCAGGCATAGCGGTGCGACGTATGCTCGTTGTCCATCATCATGATGACGGAGCCAGGCGTGACGTGAACATTTGCTGCGGCAACGGCGATCCCATAGCTGGTTGCCGGAATAACGCCGACGTCATCGATGCATGCGCCGATGAATGATGCGGCAAGCTCCCTGACGCGCTCCACCTCGTCATAGTAGGAGTTGATGGTCATGTCCCAGGGAGCCGCCTTGACCAGAACCCCATCGCAACCGGCCTCAGTGGCAATGTTCGGGATCGGCGACATGTAGGCCGCATCGAGGTAAATCACGTCTTCGGGAATTGAAAACGCATGTCTTTGGCTGGGAAGCATGTCAGTCCTCACAATGATACTTCGACGCCGAGACCAAGGCCTCTCGCCTTCTGGAAAATGAAGTTGGCAAATAGGATGTCCTGGGCAGGAACACCGAGCGAGCGATAAAGGGTGATCTCAGATGTCGAGGTCCGCCCGGTGATGGTACCATTCAATGCTGCGCCAATCTCACCGATGAGGTTTGAAGGGCCGATGATGCCTTTTTCTAAAGGCTCGAAAATGTCTGACGCTGCTGCCATTGCCATTGGCATGTAATCGACCCAGATGCGCGAGCGTTTCACACATTCGAGGTCCACCTCCTGGAGAGCTGCGACGCTCGCTCCAACCGCGTTGACATGGGTGCCGGGCGTCAGCCATTCTCCCATCAGCACAGGCGACTTTGCTGAGGTTACCGTGCAGACGATGTCCGCTCCCTCCACGGCCGCTCGAGCCGTCCCATAAGGAACCGTCAGGATGCCCAGCCTGGTCTGGTGATCTGCGAAAGACTTTGCCTTCTCGGGGTTTCGACCCCACACGCGCACACGGGATATCATGCGGACCGCACGGATCGTTGCAATATGCCGTTCGGCCTGCTCGCCATATCCGATGAGTGTCAGTTCGCAGGCGTCGGGGCGCGAAAGCGCACGCGTGGCCACCGCGCTTGCCGCCGGTGTCCGCATACCTGTAATGGCGGTGGCGTTAATCAGAGCATCGGGCCGTCCAGTCTGCCGATTAAAAAGCAGAACGCCACCCTGATGGGAGGGCAATCCATTCTCAAAGTTGTGCGGGTAAACCGACTGGACTTTAGCGCCGAATGGCTCGGCTTCGCTTGCTGATCCATACATGATGGAGAGACATGTTCCGGCTGTACCGGGAAGGGTTAGAGTCCGACGGATGTCTTGTTGTGCTGTCTCGTCCGATGTTCTTCTCAAGGCCAGATCCGCAAGCACGATGGCCTCGTCAACGGAGACCAGAGACTCAGCGGTTGGCCCGTCAATCACCAGAAGTGTGTTCGAGTGTCCCGTTCGGGATGGCAGTGAAGACATTCTGGCCTCGCGCTGATGGTACACAGGGCAAGAAATACCATCAAACAGAAACCCCGCGATCGGCAAACTTGATAACCTGGAGAGGCGAGCTTCTCGCCTATTTCTCATAGTCATGCGATGCAATTCCGATCCGGGAAACCTTCATAACTATTGCTTATAAACCGCCCCGTTGTGGTTGTTTGACCCTCCGCTCCTGCGTCACCCATACATGCTGACATCACTGCATTTATTGCCTTCAGAACTGAGGGCGGAATGCCGGTCGAACTGAGGTCAAGAGGAGAAAAATATGCGCGTCGTAGTGATAGGGGCCGGGATCGTTGGGAGTTCCGTGGCCTACGAGGCGGCTAAAGCCGGGGCTCAGGTAACCGTACTTGAGGCTGGGAGGATCGCTGGCGGAGCATCCACCTCCAGTTTCGCCTGGACCAATGCGACGGGCAAGAGACCTCAGCCTTACTTCGCTTTAAATGTCGCCGGCATGCGGGCGCATCTCGATCTTGCTCGTGAATTTGGTCATGCGCCATGGTTCCACCAGACCGGCAGCATCGAATGGTATTCGGACGAGAGCGACTGGCCGGCCCAACTCGACAATGCCGACCAGATGCGCGACTGGGGCTACGGTGTCGAGTGGATCAGCAAAAGCCGGCTGGCTGAGCTGGAACCGGAAATCGATCACGGCGCAATCAAAGAATCACCGCTCGTCTATTATCCCGAAGAGGGTTGGGTCCATCCAGCTCTCTATGCTGCATGGCTTCTGCGCGCGGCGAGAGAAAAGTGGACTGCCGATATCCGACCGTTCTCCGGCGTCACGTCGATCGATGTTCAAAATGGCGTAGCGAAAGCGGTCAAGACCGTCGACGGAGCGACCTTTGAGGCTGATGCCATCATCAATTGCACGGGTAGCTGGGCGGCGCATGTTTTGGACGGCGTGCCACCCATCCCGATGGCATCGAATATGGGCATTGTGGGCTTCACATTGCCGATCGCGACAACCCTTCGTCGTCAATTCCATATGGACGATCTTGATGTGCGTCCGGATGGCGCCGGCCGTCTCATGATCCACAAGGTCTCGGTCGACTCTCTCGTGACCAAGATGCAGCCCCTGGACACGCAAGGTCCGGAAGCCGCCCTCCTGCTGGACGCGGTTAGAAAGGTTCTGCCCGCGCTTCAGCCTGACGATATGGAATCGATCCGCACAATCGTGCGACCGATACCCGGCGACAACCTGACCTGCAGCGGGTGGGTTCCTGGAGTGGATGGCTATTACGTTGCCGTCACCCATAGCGGCGTATCGATCGCACCTCATCTGGGCAAAGCGGTAGCTCAGGAAGTGGTCTGCGGGCGTCTCCACGAGAGCCTCACTGATTTCCGCCCTGACCGCTTTCTAGCCGCAAAGAATGGAATGGGACAAAGAGCATGACGATTACCCGCATTGCGAAAACCGAACGACTGAGCCGGGTCGTTATCCATGAGAAAGTCGCATATTTTTCAGGTCTGACTGCCGATGACAGGAGCCAGGACACCGTCGGTCAGACCGAGCAGGTACTGGCCAAGGCAGACGCTTTTCTCGTTAAGATCGGATCGAACCGGTCGCTTCTGCTTAGCGCGACAATCTGGCTGCGGGACATCAAGGATTTTGACGCAATGAACGGCGCCTGGACTGCATGGATCGACAAGGACGAGCCGCCAGCCCGGGCAACGGTTCAGGCGGTTCTGGGCCTGCCGGACATCAGGATCGAAATACAATTCACGGTCGCTCTACCGTAACAGCGGCTTTTGGTTGGGTAATAGTTCATCACATTGACCATCAGTTGAAAAAACCAACCCGGGCGGAGAAGGGCTTGTCCCACCCCTCCTTTCATCAAAAAGGAACAGAACCTGGCTAAAACGTCAGGTGTTTAATCGCGGACTTAGTTCTTTCACCCGGTTGAGAATGCGGACGCCAATCCTGGCTTCTGATTGTCGCAGGGGCAGTCGACAAATGGCAATGTCACGGCTCTTGGAACGGGGCAAGCGACCCGTTCTTTTTGGTCTTATTTTTCTCCCGTCCGCCTGGCGAACCAACGCCGCCACTAGAAGCCACGGGTAGAAAATCCAATGAATTCGCGGACAAAGCGCCGGCGGTGGCAGGCGAATGAACAGCGCTCGTCGATATCTGACAGGTTTGACAATGCATAGAGCGAGGAGCATGTTTTCCAAAAAAGTCAAATGGGAGGAGACCATGACTTACAAAAGCATCAGGGCACTGGAGCGCGGTATAGACGTGTTGCAGTACCTTAATACGGTTAAAGGAGCTGCGCCGCCGGAGATTGCTGAAAACGTCAATCTTCCACGTCCTACAGTCCATCGAATTCTTGAAACGCTGAGCGAACTCAACTTGGTCTATCGCAGTCAACTCGGAGACGAATATCGTCTTAGCTCCGGCGTGCAGCGACTGGCGGGCAACAGGTCATCCGTGCGGCTGAATTGGATTGATGAAATCGCCCTGCCGGCATTGCTTGAACTCACATCGGAGATCATTTGGCCATCGGACATTGCTGTTTACCACAAAGCTGCAATGGTTATTCAGGGAACCACACATCGCACCAGTCCCATGTCGTGCGACGTCGGAATGGTCGGCAATCGGCGTTCCATGCTGATGAGCCCGCTGGGGCGTGCCTATCTCAGTCACTGCCCGGATGACGAGTTGAAGTCGATTCTTTGCGCTCTGAATGCGTCATCGGCGTCCGAGGATCAAGGTGCGCGCGATCGCAGCTTCATCAACGAGATCATCGAAACGGGTCGTCGTGATGGTGTTAGCGCCTGCAACGAACGACCACACCCGCGATGCGCCAGTCTTGCTGCACCCATTCGCTTGAATGGGAAGGTACTTGCCTGCATGAACGTTGTCTGGCGGGCCAATATGCTGACGATTGAAGACGCAATGGGTCAGATACGTGACCCATTGCTCGCAACGCGTGACCGGATCGAAGCTCAACTCCGCGAGCATTTTGTACGACCGTCGCTGGGCTCGACAAACTTGCCTGAACCATACACCCTGCGGACGGGAACGCGTGATCGCTTGCCTCACAGTCTAGCCCTTGCTTGATTGCATCAATATGGCCCGCCCACGAGGGGTTTACTACGTGGGCGGCCCCTATTGGCTCAGAGGAAGGACAAAGCATGACCAAAACACTCGGATTTCTTGGGGCAGGTCGCCTCGCACAGATGCTCGCACCAAAAGCGATAGCCGGTGGCTGGCGGGTTATTCTTTCGAACTCGCGTGGACCTGAAACATTGGCTGATTTGGTCTCTCAACTGGGACCAAATGCCAGCGCTGCCACCCCCAAGGACATGGTGTTGGCCGCCGACATTATTATACTTGCGATCCGTTGGCCACAAATCGCCGATGCCACAGCTGGTCTGCCCTGGGACGGCAAAACCGTGATTGATGCCACCAACAATCGTCTCGGCCCGAAGCCAGAAGATGTCATCGCCATCGGCGATGCAATCGCCAGTGAACTCGTCGCGGGCTATTTACCCGGTGCAAAGCTGGTCAAGGCTTTCAATCATGAGCCGATCCCTGTCTTCGACAAAACACTTCCTCCCGCTGGGGATGAAAGCATGCTTTTTCTGGCTGGTGCAGATGCCGAGGCAAAGAAGCAGGTCGCGCAATTGATGCGGGATCTGAAGGCAACACCGATTGATCTTGGCGCCATTGACGAAGGCGGTTTGCTCATTGCCATGGGCGGCCCGCTGACGAACAAGTTCAAACTATACACACCCGCTGAAGCCGAAGCTGAAACAAAAGCTGCGCTTGTCTAATACGAAGACACGGAGAACATGACTGTTCGTATTCCATTTTCGAATATCTCAATCATCTGATGCAGTTGAGATATTTGGAATTTTGTAAGACGAGGATGCGTCGATCTCTTCGAGTCCTTGTATAAGATCTGGTATTCTTCCCGAGAGAGAGCCGCCTCCGGCTCTGGATTGTGTGCGACATTCGTTTCGACGGAGAGCATCGTGCGATAATTACAGTTCGCACACAATTTGAATATTCCAGGCTCAATTACCAGTGCCAGATCCTCGGTCATCTCCCAATATTGACCAGAATGATATATTGCCAACGCATATGCGCCCTTGGTCAGCATGCTCCAAGGGTGTGTGTTTCGGCGTGGAATATTGACCCCTCTGGCGGGGTGATCGGCGTCCAATTTTGACCCCCTTCATGTTTCGTCTGACCATCCGTTTTTTGACGACGGATGGAGGAGGAGTTGAAGCGAGTGGATA
>WPHV01000015.1 GCA_009744235.1 Gillisella vitis | reverse complement strand
ATAACGCGGGGTGGAGCAGCCCGGTAGCTCGTCAGGCTCATAACCTGAAGGCCGCAGGTTCAAATCCTGCCCCCGCAACCAAATAAATCACCGCAATACCATCAAAGCCCCTCAACCGCAGGGGCTTTTTTGCGTTGCTTGGTTTCATATTGGCCAATTGCACAAAGCCAAGGGTATCTTGACCTAACAAAGCCCCCACGCAAATTTAATCATCACGCTCACAAACTCTTCAAATTCCAAAACAAGCCAAAACCTCTCCAATCATAAACCGCCAACTCAAACTCACCTAAAATAATAAAATAAATGCCGAATATCGAAACTGTGAATGTACCATTTTGTGATAAATACGAGCACTTCTGCTCTCAAAATCCGTCAAATTAGCTCAATTTCCAACGTCTGAAGGCATCATTCAGACGAAAATATTAGGCATCATTTCATAAGCGATTTCTTCTATTCACGAATCCTTTATTGTTCTTCACAATAATCGGATTGTCGACTTTTGAGGAGCATGACGAATTCGTCCGGGTCATGCCTGGCGAATGACACTCACCTTCGATCCAGATTGATAGACTTATTGTAACGCGTTGGATGGCTCACGATGTCCTTATACACACAGTTCAAAAAATCTTCCCGAGCACAGCTAGCAATTACAGAGATCGAAAATCTGACGCGCAGTATGGCTGATGGCGATACATCGCGTCGCGCGCAGGTGGACATTGCGACCGGCGAAGCAAAGATGCTGCTGGACGCGGTCAACAGATTGCTCGACGCGGCTATGCGTCCAGTCTCCGACCTCCGCGATGCCACGACTCGCATGGCAGTGGACCACGACAAGGGTGATATTGATGCGGTCCTTCCGGTCGATGCCTTCAAGGGCGATCTTTCCGTCATGGCGAAGGGCATCAACGAAATGGTCGCTGGCCATATATCGGTAAAAAAGAAGGCGATGGCCTGCGTTCAGGAGTTCAGCGAAGGAAATTTTGAGGCTGCGCTTGAGCGGTTCCCGGGCAAGAAGGCATTCATCAATGACACGGTGGAAACTTTGCGTGGCAATCTCAAGGGCTTTATCGCCGAGATGAACCGGATGTCAGCCGAGCACGATAAGGGTGATATCGACGTTTTCGTGCCTGTCGAGCGGTTTAAAGGCGACTTTGCGGTGATGGCAAAGGGCGTCAACGACATGGTCAATGGCCATATCGTTGTGAAGAAAAAGGCAATGGCTTGCATCAAAGAATTCGGCGAAGGCAATTTTGACGCGGCGCTCGAGCATTTTCCAGGAAAGAAGGCATTCATCAACGAAACGATAGAAACGCTGAGGAGCAATTTTCGAGACATCGTTACCGAAATCCAGCGTTTAACTATCGCGTCTACCGCAGGGAATTTGAGCGAACGAGGCGTCGCCACTCGGTTTGTGGGAGATTTTTCCAAGATGGTTTCCGGCATAAATGGCATGCTGGATGCCATTCTGTTGCCGATTGGTGAGGGAAATCGAGTGCTTAATCTCGTCAGCATTGGCGATCTGACAGAACATGTCGAAATTGCCTGTGAAGGCGACCATCAGAAAATGAAAGACGCGATCAATTCATTGGTCGATAACCTGACCAGCTTTGCAACCGGCGTCGCCACTGCGGCTGATCAGGTGACCAGCGGCAGCCAGGCGCTCTCGTCCACCTCCGAGCAACTCTCGCAGGGTGCGACAGAGCAAGCCTCTGCGGCTGAAGAGGCGTCGGCGTCCATGGAGCAGATGGCCGCTAATATCAAGCAAACCGCCGATAACGCATCCCAGACAGAGAAGATTGCCCGCCAGTCTGCGAAAGATGCCGAGTTATCCGGTGAGGCGGTTGATAAAGCTGTGAATGCGATGCGAACGATCGCAGAAAAAATTTCCATCGTTCAGGAAATTGCTCGTCAGACAGATCTCCTGGCGCTGAACGCCGCGGTTGAAGCCGCCCGCGCAGGTGAGCATGGAAAAGGCTTTGCTGTTGTTGCATCCGAAGTCCGCAAGCTTGCTGAACGTTCACAGGCCGCAGCAGGAGAGATCAGCGGTCTGTCTAGCGAGACCGTCAAGGCGGCTACCTCTGCTGGCGAAATGCTGCACCGGCTCGTTCCTGATATTCGCAAGACCGCCGAACTGGTCACGGAAATTTCGGCCTCCTGCCGTGAACAGGATTTGGGTGCCTCCCAGATAAACGAGGCCATTCAGCAATTGGACCAGGTCACGCAGCACAATGCCAGCGCATCGGAGGAAATGTCGGCCACCTCTGAAGAGCTTGCATCTCAGGCGGAAGAATTGCAGTCTTCGCTCACTTTCTTCCAGACGGGAGACAATGGCAACACCCAGGCACGCAAATCGCGGGGGACTGTTGCACCAGTTCGCAAGGCAGCCCCACCGGCCCAGCCGGTCCGCAAGCCAATAGCAAACCGATCCGTTGCGGCGCAGCAAGCCCGCGCAAAGGGCTTTGCTCTCGATCTTTCGATGGGTGGCCCTGACGCAGAAGATGATCGCTTTCATCAACTCACTTAATACCAAGGTATCGCAGATGCTCCCGCATCCTCGCCTTGAGCAGCTTGTCAATGTCTCAAATACATTAAGTGTTTGAGACATTTGCAAAAAGAATACGATGAGTCATTTTCAATGACTCATCGTATAAAGCAGATGAGACGTGATCAGCTGTTACATCATTCCTCGAGCTTCCACATGGCTGCCATCGCTATCCTTCCTGACGTAAAAACCATTCGGGATTGCTTCCTGAACAAGTGGAACATGGGATATTAGTCCAACGGTGCGGTTCTGGCTGGCGAGGCTATTCAAGGCCTGCAAGACCAGATCAAGTGTGCCTGAGCCATGTTCAGTATCGAGGCTGCCAAAGCCTTCATCGAGGAAAATGGTATCGAGGCGCACCTTGCCGCTGGCGCTTTCGACCACGTCGGCCAGGCCGAGGGCGAGCGCCAGGGCGGCGATGAAGGTTTCACCACCGGAAAGGGTTGCGGTGGGTCTCGCCTTGCCAGTATGGACATCGAAGGCGAGAATGCCCAGCCCGCGCTTACCCCGTCCGCCGGTTTCAATGTCGCGTTCCAGCCTGTAGCGACCATTGGTCATCGGCCCCAGCCGCAGGTTGGCGGCCTGCAAGACCTGCTCGAACATTGCGCCGATGGCAAAGGTTTCCAGTTTCAGCTTTTGCCGGTTCTGGGCGTCGAACAGGGAAGCCAACTCCCGCAGGGGGCCGGATGTTGCCTCGGCTTCGTCAAGTCGTTTGGCAATACCGGCAAGCTCTTGGCGCAATTTCTGCAAGTGATCGAGCCGGGCCGCCGTTGATGCGCGTAGCGTAACAGCTGTATCAAAAGCGGTTTCCGCCGCCGAAAGCGCATCTTGATGGGCGAGAAGGTCCGGCGGATGTTTACCCGCGAGAGCGGTCTCCAATTCCAAGAGCTTTTCATTGTCGCGCTGCAATTGGCGTTTGTGGTCTTCTATCGCGGCTTTGTCACGCTCAAGTGTCGTGATGGCTGCTTTCAGACGTTGCAAATCCTCCCGCGTCAGGCCAGCGTCGCGTAGGTGGACCTCGAAGCCAAGATTTTCCTTTTCGTGGCGGGCCTGCCGTTCGTCCAGGATATTTTGGGCGGCCTCGCTGTCTTTTTGTGCGCTTAACGCCGCCTCGCGCGTCGCCGTGGCGGCCTCTTCGCTGCGCTTCAGCGCCGTTTCCCGGCTTGTCATCAAGGCCTGCGATTGCTGAATCTGGCGTTCCAGGGCTGCTTTATCTCGCAGATGCATCGCGATGCCGGAGAGCATTTCGGCAAGTCGGGCTTCACCATTGCTGGTCTCGGTATTCAGCGCCGCCAGCCGATCCCGGTGCTGGTCCAGTCGGGCTTGCGCATCTGTGATGGCTTTCCCAAGATTTTCCAGTGCGGTTTCGGCAGCGACGATATCGATGGCCGGGCCAAGCTCGCGAAGGGCGTGCTCCATACCTTCCATGTCCTGGCGCAGGTCCTGGATAGGACGTTCCGGCCGCTCCAGATCCGCCAGCCTGCCTTGGCGCTCATCGACCGTGGCTTGCGCAGAGGCGTGAGCGGTGGCGCTGTGCTGCTCTTCCTGTCTCGCTTTTTCCAGGGCCTGTTTCGCGTCACGAAAGGCCTTGTCCAGCCCGGCCTCGGCGCTGTCTCCCATCGCAGGGGCCGGATGGTCGGTCGCGCCACAAACAGGGCAGGCGAGGCCAGGCGCCAGTTTTGCTGCCAGATGGAGCGCTTGTGCTGAGGCCAGCCGGCGTTCGGCCTGATCGAACAGTGCCGCGGCGCTGATAGCTTGAGCCTGTCGTTCGACATGGATGCTTGCGCTATGGTTTAACCGTTGGCGCGCCTGTTGCAGATCTTTTTCAGCCCGTTCCACGATCTCGGCTTGCTTCACCTGCGCCTGCAACGCCGTAAGGTTTGCGGTCAATGACTGCCTGCGGTCATGAGCAAGGCGCGCCTGTTTCAAGGCCAGTTCCCGGACCTGCTGTTTGTTGGTCAACGCATCGAGACCGGCCTTTGCGGTTTGAAACGCCGCTTGTTCCTCCTGCACACGCCGTTTGGCCGCTTCGACCGATGCGGTGAGGCCGGTGGCTTTTTCCAGCACATCCCGGTCGCGTTCCAGTTGATCGATTGTCCGGCGCAGCGCCTCGATTTCGCTTTTGCTTTGTATTTGTTGAAGGTAGGCAGCTTGCGCTTGTTGCGCCGTTGCCTGCGTCGATGTCTGGATCTGCATTGCCAGAGACAGCGCGGCCTGTGCATCCTTGCAATCGCGCTGTGCCTCGATCACTCGGTTCTCAGCATCGGCCAGTGTCCGGGCGCGTTCGGCGGCTGTGACCTGCGCTTGCAGCGCGGCCATGTCTGCGGCCTGATCCAGGGTTTTCTGCCGTGTCTGGCGGGCGGCGTCCATGGACTTGAACAGGCTGTCGGTGGTTCGTGCCGCTTGCAGCGCAGCGCGGGCGGTGTCTGCCTCTATCCGGCTGTGCTGCTCTGCCTGCTGATGGTCGATGAGCGATGATGCCGCCTCGGCGATCCCGTCCACCAATGCCTGCATGCTGTCGAACCCGTCGGCACCGAGGCGGCGAAGGCAGACGGCGCGCTCCTCGCGCACCAGCCGTTCGGCGCTTTCGGCATCGTTTTTCAGTTTTGCCGCCAGCCGGCGATAGAGCGACACATCGAACAGGGCGCTGAGAATATCCTGTCGTTCCTGGGTTTTGGCGGAAAGAAAGGCCTCGAATCGACCCTGCGGCAGAAGCACGATCTGCTTGAACTGTTCAGGACCGTAGCCGAGCAGATCGGTGATTTTTTCGCGTACCAGACCGATCTTTTTCTCGGCCAGCACCTTGCCCGGCTGGGCGGCGGTAATCTCGCTTTCGCCAAGCCCGGTGGCGTCGAACAGCCAAGCCTCGTGGGCGTCACGGGTTTCGCCGCCGCCGCGTTGTTTTGGCCGCATCTGTTCAGGGCGACGGCGGATCACGTAACGGCGCGCGCCGAGATCGAATACGAACTCCACCTCGGTGGCGAGATCAGGCGAAGCATGGTCGGAGCGTAGCGAGATGGTATCCTGCTCGGCTCTCGCCGCTTCACCGAACAGGGCAAAGGTCATGGCGCTGAAAATCGTCGATTTCCCTGATCCCGTCTGGCCGTAGATACCGAACAGGCCTGCGGCGACCGCTTCGCGAAAATCGATGGATTGGCGTCCGGCATAGGGGCCAAAGGCCTGCATTACCAGGCGGACAGGTCTCATGCGGCATTCTCCTCGGCGTCCAGATCGTCCAGCATGGCTGTGACCAGTGCGCGTTCTGGCTCGGAGATCGGTTCATCGCGCACCTGGGCGATGAAATCGGCGATCACCTCCAGCGGATCAGCCGGTGCAGCCATGCTGACGGCAAATTTCAGCTCCGGTGCCCTCTCGTCACGGGCATAGGTTAGCTGGCAGGCATTGGGGAAGACCGCCCGCAACCGCTTCATCGGATCGATCAGTGGGGTAGGATCGGTGAGCACCGCCTTGATGAAGTCCTGCGACGGCTGGGCCAGAAGCAGTTCAGCCAATAGCCCGCGCAACAGGCGCACGGCCCGTGGAGGTCTGAAATCAATGGTTTCGATTCGTGCCTTACCATCGGCGTCGAGATCGATCAGGGTCATGGATTTCTGTTCGCTGGCCTCGCCGAAGCTGAATGCCAGCGGGGAGCCGGAATAGCGAATGTGAGGGGCCGAGACACTTTGTGGCTTGTGCAGATGACCGAGCGCCACATAATGAGCGCCTTCGAAAATTTCCGGTGACACGGTCTCAATACCGCCGACGCGGGCCAGTGGACGTTCTGTGTCGCCGCTTGTTCCTCCAGCGACGAAGGCATGGGCGATCACCACCCAGCGCGCACCCTCCGGCAGGCTGCGGCGCGCGTCGGCCATCTGGGCGGCCAACACGTCCTGCGGTGTGGCGATGGCCGGGTCGGCAAAACATTCGCGGGCGGCAAATTCATAGGCGAAGGGCAGGGCGGAAAAGGCCACCGGTCCATGGGCGTCATGCAGGACAAGGGGGGCCATTTCTCTTGCAACCGGGCCCTGAATGAGCGCGCGCTGCCTGTCGGTCATGATTGCCATGGCGCCGATCCGGTCGCCGGAATCATGATTGCCGGCAATGATCGCCACGGCGGCGGTGGTTTCCATTGCTACCCGCGACAGAAAGGCGTTGAACTGGCGCACCGCTGTTGCCGGAGGTGCTGCCCGGTCGAAAATGTCGCCGGCAATGATCAGGATATCGGCACGGGTCGTGGTGAGGGCATCGACGATCTGGTCGAGAATGACGGCTTGATCCTCGTCCAGCGATAATCCGTTCAGCTGGCGGCCCAGATGCAGGTCGGCGGTGTGGAGGATTTTCATGGCGTCCGATCCGGTAAGCGATGTCCGTCAGGATTATCTATCGGCATAACGTCGCAGGCTCCAGATGAAACACCGGCCAGGACGGCTTTTCCCGCGCTCTTTGCGTGCAAGGCGAGGATGTGTTCAGCTCTTCAGGCCTTGGTATGGTGGTAAGCCGGATAAGGATTGCCTTTTTGCTATTCACCTGCGATCACTTTGGTGCAGCGGTTTGGTTTTTTTGCTATCCTGCTGGGCAGGATGGCTTTCCGGCAGCCTGGCTTGTCCTTATAAACAATCTTCTTGAATGGACGACGCAAGGGCGTTGTTCGGCACGAACAGTGGTCCGCGTGATAACCAGCTGATGGAAAAAAGCCTACTCCTTTATATATGGCGGCATACGCGCAAGCAGCAGATCTGGGTTCTGACGATTGTTATCCTGTCGATGGTGCCGTATTTTCTGGCCTTCGACCTGCCCAAGCGCATCATCAATGGGCCGATCCAGGGAAGCGGGTTCGAAGCGCCGGATTCGCGACAGCCGCTGTTTGCCTTCGACTGGACCGTGCCTTTGACCGATTGGTCATTGCATTCTCGCGGCATTTCCCTTGACCGCATGTCGAGCCTGATGGCGCTGAGCGGCGTCTTCCTGCTGTTGGTGATCATCAACGGGTTGTTTAAATTCTATATCAATACCTATAAGGGCAGGCTTGGAGAGCGGTTGCTGCGGCGGATCCGCTATGAGCTGGTGGACCGGGTGCTGCGGTTCCCGCCAAGCTATGTCAAGCAGATCCATTCCTCCGAAGTCTCGACCATGGTGCGCGATGAGGTGGAGCCGTTTGGCGGCTTTACGGGGGATGCCTTTGTGCAGCCAACCATGCTGGGCGGCCAGGCACTGGCCGCGCTGTTCTTCATTTTCCTGCAAAGTTTCTGGCTTGGCACGATTGCAGGCGCAATGGTGGCGCTTCAGGTCGGCATTATTCCCAAAATGCGCCGCCGCTTGCTCATCCTTGGCCGTCAGCGGCAGCTTCAGGCCCGGCAATTGGCGGGCAAGGTCGGGGAAATCGTTGATGGCGTTGGCACGATCCACGCCTATGATACGTCGAATTATGAACGCGCCGATATTTCGAAGCGGCTCGGCGATATCTTCAAGATCCGTTACGATCTCTATCGCTGGAAGTTTTTCGTCAAATTTTTCAATAATTTCCTGTCTCAGCTGACGCCGTTTCTGTTCTACTCCATCGGTGGCTATTTCGCGCTGAAGGGCAGCCTGGACGTGGGCCAGCTGGTGGCTGTCATCAATGCCTACAAGGATCTTCCCGGTCCGTTGAAGGAGCTGATCGACTGGGATCAGTCCCGCCAGGACGTGCAGGTGAAATATGAACAGGTTCTGGAGCAATTCGAACCGCCGCAGATGATCGATCCCGTGCTACAGGCGCTGGCGCCTGTGGGGATGGCTGCCCGCTCTGGCCCGCTCGCTTTGCAGAATGTGACCTTGCAGGATAGCGGCGGCGCCAAGGTGGTGGAAAATCTCACCTTGAAAATCGGCCCGGGTGAGACGATTGCCGCAATCGACAATCGCGGTGTGGGGGCGGAAGTGATGGCCGAAGCCATTGGCCGGTTGAACTGGCCGGTGGCGGGCAAGATCGTGCTTGGCGATGCCGACCTGCTGGAATTGCCGGAATCGGTGACGGGTCGGGCAATTTCCTATGTATCTGCCGATGGTTATTTCTTTCATGGCAGCCTCAAGGACAACCTGATTTACGGCCTGAAACATGCGCCGACCAATTCGGTGAACTATACCGGGCGCGAGGCGATGAAACGTCGTTGGGAGATCAAGGAGGCGCAATTGTCTGAAAACTCCGATCTCGATCCCAATGCCGACTGGATCGACCGGCGGGCGACGTCCGTGCTGCACGGTGAAGCCAGCGACCTGAAAAAATCAATTTTGACGGCGCTGGATACCGTGAAACTGACCAGCGACGTGATGGAGCTTGCACTGCATTCCATCGTCGATCCGCTTGATTATCCGGACCTGACGGAAAAAGTGGTGGAGTTGCGTCTGGCGCTGCGTGATGAATTGCAGCGGCAGGGTCTTGCCAATCTCGTGGTTCACTTCGACCCCACTGCCTATAATGCCGAGGCGACACTGGGAGAAAACCTGCTGTTTGGAACGCTGCGTCCGATTGTCAATGGACCTGTCTATGCCCATCAGAGCGATTATTTCTATGATGTGCTGGAGCGCGCCGGTCTGCTCAGCCTGTTTTATGAGATGGGTTTTCTGATTGCGGAAAACCTGGTCGAAATCTTCGGTGGCCTGCCGGCCGATCACCCGTTCTTCCAGCAGCTCGATGTCCTGACCGCTGACGACGTGGTGTTTTACCAACAGATCCTGCAACGCCTTCAAGGCCGGACCAAGCCGGTGCCAAACGAGGAAGAGCAGCGGGCAATGATCCGGCTCAGCTTCAATTATGTCGAGCCGCGCTATCGTATGGGTGTTTTGACGCAAGACGTGATGGACAAGATCGTCGGCGCCCGTGACCTGTTCCACGATAACCTGTCACCTGACCTGCGCCACAGTATCGAGCGCTACGATCCGCATCGCTACATGGCGGCGGCGACGTTGCGCGAGAACGTGATTTTCGGCAAGCTCGTCAACCGCAATCCCGAAGCCCAGCCGAAATTCCGCGAGCTGGCGGCGAAACTGAGCTCGAAGAAAGGCCTGACGGAACGGTTCCTGGCGCTTGGATTGGAATTCGATATTGGCAGCGGTGGCCGCAGGCTGACCATCGTTCAGCGCCACAAGCTCAACCTTGCCCGCGCGCTGGTGCGGCGTTGCGACTATTATATCTTCAATAAAGCCCTGCCGGGCCTCGACGCGCGTGTTCAGGAGGATATTGTTAAGGATGTGCTTGCATTTCTGCGCGAGCAGGACAATGATCCCTCTATCCTTTGGGTTTTGTCGAACACATCATTGTCAAAAAACTTTGATCGTGTTCTGATACTCGACAGCGGTTCATTGGTCGCGGACGGCACGTTCGAGGCTCTGGGCAATGAAAATGATATTTTCAAGGCATTGGTGGCATGAGGGGTCAGGCCACCGAAAACCGGGAAGTTGGTGGCAAGCATGTTACTGCGAGACGAAGTGCAGCTATTGCGGAATATTCCATACTTCAAGCACGTCGATCCGTGCAAACTGAAGCTTCTGGCCTTCGCTTCGCAAAGGGCAACCTATAATACCGGCGACATTTTGTTTCGCCAAGGCGATGGCGGCGATGCTGCGTATGTCATCCTGTCTGGCAAGGTTGATTTGCTTTCAGACATGCCAACAGGCCAAGTCAGGATCGGTGAAGCAGACAGCAAATCCATCATCGGTGAAATGTCGCTTCTCTGCCAGGGTCCAAGACGAATGACTGCACGTGCTGCAACAGACGTTGAAACGCTTCGCATCGCCAAAGATTGTCTCGGCAAGGTCATGGCTGACAGCCCACGCATGAGCATGGAGTTTAGCCGTGCATTAGCAGAGCGTCTTCGTGCGATGACAACCGAACTCGATACTGTTCGCTTGCGGCAACTTTCTCTTGTCGATTAGGATGTAAACCATTCCTCACGACACCCATTAGCACCGGAATTTCGGGCGGATTTGAGGCAAATGCCTTGTATTGCCGATGTCGATGCAAAAAATCAGGGCAGGCGGCGATAGAAGAAATAGCGGTCTTTCTCGATATGGTCGAGGACCGGTAACGGCTCGAGTGCTGTGTGGTTGAGTGGCAGGCCACTGAGCGCATAGCCGCCGGGCCGCAGCATTCCCGCAACCATGTCCGGCAGCCAAGTGAGCGTGACCGCGTCCCGATCGGGATAACCGGTGCCGATATCGGCATGGACGAAGGCCGCGCCGCAACCGATGAAGTCCTTCCCGGTCTGGTCGATTTCTCCCAGGATCAGGTCGCCATCCTCTGGTATGGAACTGCTATGCGCGCCCAATTGCCGGTCGAAGGCGACGATGCGGCGACCGGTGAAATTCTCCCGCAAATGACTGAAGGTCCGGCCATTGCCAAGGCCGATTTCCAGCACTGGGCCTTCGGGCAGGGGGTAATTATCGCGCACATGGTTCAAGAGATCGCGCTGGGCGCTCATGCGGTTGATGAAACTGTCGAGACGGCTCATGGGATCACGCTTTCACAATCGTATGGCCTGCGGCCTGATCGGCAATGCTGCGGCGGGCAAGGGCGTTGCGGGTGTCAACGATCAGCGGACACCAATCGGCCAACTGCTGGTAATCGACAGTGTCATGGTCCGTGGCGATCAACACGGCATCGAAGGCGGTGAGACTTTCCTCGTTCCAGGCAATACTGCGACGGCCTTTCAGATGGCTATATTCGCGGGTTTTCGGAATTTCCGGCAGGAAGGGATCGAAATAGGCGACCTCGGCGCCGCGCTCCAGAATAAGCTCCATCAGCCGCAGCGACGGGCTTTCCCTGATGTCCGGAACGTTTTTCTTGTAGGCCAGCCCCAGGATCAGCACGCGCGACCGACTCAGCGCCTTGCCCGCTTTGCGGTCCAGCGCTTCGGCCAGCCTGGAGACGACATGATGCGGCATGGACGTGTTGATCTCGCCCGCCAGCTCGATGAACCGGGTCGGCTGGTCATACTGGCGCGATTTCCATGTCAGGTAAAACGGATCGATGGGAATGCAATGGCCGCCGAGGCCAGGGCCGGGATAAAACGGCATATAGCCGAACGGCTTGGTCTTGGCGGCGTCGATCACCTCCCAGACATCGATGCCCATGGCGTCGTAGACCAGCTTCAATTCATTGACCAAGGCGATATTGACGGAGCGGAAGATGTTTTCGGTCAGCTTGACGGCTTCCGCTGTCGCCGTGGAGGAGACGGGCACCACGGTTCTGACCACCGCACCATAAAAGGCCGCCATCAAGGCTGAAGCGTCGGGGCCATCGCCAGCGATGATCTTCGGAATGGTCGAGGTTTCAAATTCGCGATTGCCGGGATCTTCCCGTTCCGGGGAAAAACCGAGGAAGAAATGCTCTCCGGCCCGCAGTTCCGAATGTTCGAGGATCGGCTTCACCACTTCCTGCGTGGTGCCGGGATAGGTGGTGGATTCCAGCACGATCAGTTGTCCGGGCCTGAGTGACTTGGCAATCTGGCGGCAGGTGTTTTCCACATAGGACAGGTCTGGATCACGGTTCTTGGTCAGCGGCGTCGGCACGCAGATGGCGATCACGTCATAATCGGCCAGCGCCAGAAAGTCCGAGGTTGCGGAAAAGCGGCCCGCCGCGCATTCTTCGCGCAGAATATGCTCCGGCACGGCCTCAATATAGCTTGTCCCAGCTTCGATGGCGTCGATCTTGGTGGCGTCGATATCAAAGCCCATCACCGTGAATCCGGCCTTGGCAATGCTGATGGCCAGTGGCAGGCCGACATAGCCTAGGCCGATCACCGCTGCCTTGGCGCGGCGGGACTGGATGGCGGACAGCAATTCGGCGGCAACGGGATGATGGGACATGGGGGGATAAAGCTCCGCAGGCGATTTCAATACCGGCTTCAGTTGCGGTCCGCATGATGCGATGTCAAGGGTGCGCGATGATCTTGTCGGGCAATGTTGATTGGCTGTGATGGATGACGATAAATCTGCCGCTGCCTCTTGCAACAGCCTGCGGACTGCGCACATGTCCCTGCATGACGATGAGGCTGCCCATGAAAATCGGCTTTTACGCGCCGCTGAAATCCCCCGACCATCCCGTGCCTTCCGGCGACCGGTTGATGGCACGCCTCCTGCTGCAGGCCTTGCGGCTGGCGGGCCATGATGTCACCGTGGCGTCTGATCTGCGCAGTTTCCACGCGACGCCGGAGACGGTTCTGCCGGATCTGGCCCAGGCGGCGGAGGAAGAGATCGAGCGGTTGACCCGGCTTTATCGACGCCAGGGCAAGCCAGATCTGTGGTTTTGCTATCACCCGTATTACAAGGCGCCGGACCTGATCGGGCCGCAGCTCTGCCACCGGTTCGCGATACCCTATGTCACCGCCGAGGCTTCCTATTCGCAGCGGCGTAATCTGGGCGTCTGGGCTGGTTTTCAGGACAGGTTGCTGGAGACGATCAGGAGTGCCGCTATCAATCTCTGCCTGACGGCGCGGGATATGCAGGGTTTGCAGGCCGTCGCTCCGCAAGCCCGGCTAGCTCGGCTGACGCCTTTTATCGATGCGCAGGCTTTTCTTGTCCACCCGCGGCAGCCAGAGCAACATGTGCTGGCAACCGTGGCGATGATGCGCCCCGGCGACAAGATAAGCAGTTATATCGCGCTGGCCAAGGCCCTTGCACTGCTGCCCGATCTTGCCTGGCGGCTGAAGGTGGTGGGTGATGGACCTTGCGGGGCCGAGGTGCGGGCGCTGTTTTCCGGCTTTCCGTCGGGCCGGGTTGAATTCCTGGGCGAACAACCGCCACAGGCCGTCGCCGAGATCTTATCGACCGCATCAGTCTATGTCTGGCCCGGCCACGGCGAAGCCTATGGCCTTGCCTATCTGGAGGCACAGGCGGCAGGCCTGCCGGTCGTGGCCGAGGCCGTGGCGGGAGTGCCGGAAGTGGTTGCGCCTGGCATCACCGGATTTTTAACGCCGCCCGGCGACGCGCTTGCCTATGCCAAAGCCATCGAAACCCTGCTGACCGATGCGTCCCAACGCCAGACAATGGCGCAAGCGGCCCGCCAGATGGTCGCGCAGGATCGCTCGATTGAGGTAGCCAGCGCTCGGCTTTCCGCCCTGCTGGAACAGTGTCTGGGCGATAGTGCTAAACTGGAATCGGAAGGCGGGAGTCATAATGTCTGAAATTCTCTTGAGACAGCGCCTCGATGATCTCGCCGCCCAGGAAAAGACGGTTAACCTCTGGCTGCGCGATGACGATGCGGTCGAGCCGAGCAATCCATTGGAGACTTTGCTGGCACTTGCTCGCCGCTTCCAGATACCGCTGACGCTGGCGGTCATTCCCGAGCCGACCGGTGCGGCGCTGGCAGCATCGCTTTCGGTAGAAACTCATGCCACCATCGCCGTGCATGGCTGGAACCACCAGAGCCATGCTGGTCCGGGTGAAAAGAAGCAAGAACTGGGCGGGCATCGCCCGGCGGCAATCGTCCTGGACGAGCTGCGTCAGGGATTGGCCAAGCTGCACGGACTTTACGGCGAAAAGCTGTTGCCGATGCTGGTGCCGCCGTGGAACCGGATTGACAAGGCTTTGCTACCAGCACTGTCGGGTCTCGGCTTTACGGCGCTGTCGGTGTTTGGCCGGGAGAAACGCATAAATACTCTAACCCTTCTCAACACCCATGTGGATGTGATGGACTGGCACGGGACGCGCGGTGGGCGTGATGCCGATATCCTGTTTGCGGAACTGGCTGGCTATCTGGCCCCTGAAGCTGAACCTTTACATGCCATCGGCATCCTCACCCATCATCTGGTTCATGACCAAGCGGTCTGGGATTTCCTGACGCGGCTGTTCGCCCTGACTGCTACCCATCCGGCCTGCCGCTGGGACAGTGCGCGGACATTGCTTCAGCGGCAAGCTTAAGTGCCTACCAGGATTTCCAGCCGATCAGCAGGCCGCCATCCGTGGTCAGGGCTGCATCCCGAGCTGCCTCCACCTCGGTAAATGGTGCGCCGCGTTCCAGATTGGCGGCAAGGAGGCTCGCATCTGGAACGGTAAAGCTGGTGCCTCGAAACACCACGGTCATCAGCAGCGGCCCGGTCGACCACCAGGCGGGGGCATCCGGAAGCAGCGCCATGGCCTGCGGCATGGCCTCGATCATCCGCGCAAACACCGGATGGCCGGGCGGGCTGGCGATGAAGGAATTGGTCAGCAGCAGGCTGCCGAGGCCGGTTTGGCGCGGCGTGTCCTCGGCAAGGGCGGCAAGCCCGACCAGAGAAAGACAATTGGCAAAGCTGATATCGTCACGGGCCGGATACCAGTCGCAATCAAGGTAAATCCCGCCGAATTGCTGAAGGATCAGATAGCGCGCCACATCGACAGCGCCGGGATAGTCGCCGCGTGCCAGCATGGCTTTAAAGCTCGGATGCTGGTCAAACCCCTGTGCTTCAAGGTCGGCCTCGCGCCAGAGCCGATAGGCAAAGCCATGGCGGGCGCAGTGGGCGGCCCAGGCCTGGCAGGCAGGTGGCAGGGCCAGTGTGCCGAGCCAGATTTGGTGCAGCACTCTTGGCACTGCCTCGCGGTTCAGCGCTGCCATATTCCGCCGCTCATGGCTGCTGAAACGCGAAAACGGCAAAAGCAGGTCCGGCGGTGGCGCAAGTGTATATTGCAGCCCGGTGACCCGCAGCCGGTCTCCGGCAATCTTGGCAATCTTCAGATAGGCCGAATGCAGCTTGCGCGGCAGGCCAAGCACGGTGTCCGGCCCCAACTCGGCCTGCGCCAGCAAATCATGATCGCCAGCCAGGGCATCAAGCATAGTCTTTGCCGCCTCTAGTTCTTGTTTTTTGGCAAGCTCCAGGCTTTGGGCAATCATGGCGCGACTTTTCAGTCTCGGGGGTAAGTCTTGGCTCACGATGACAGGTCCATTTTATCAGTCTTCTGACCTACCGATAAAAAACTGACATGTGCAAGCCGTAAAGCCATGTCCGGGTCTCGATTGAAGCATGTGTGTCAGCGATAGACATCAATGATTTGCTAAGATACGGTGGCTACAAAGTCATAAGACGGGTTGGGAAAAGTGACGCATGGCAGAATGCGCAGATCTGCTTTATGTGGATAATATCAGTGTGTCTTTCCCCCTGTTGGGCGCAAGCATTCAGGCGGTCAAGTCTTTCAGCATGACGCTGCGGCCCGGCAAGGTTACGGCGCTGGTCGGTGAATCCGGGTCCGGTAAATCCGTGCTCGGGCGCTCGATCATGGGGATCGAATCCAACCTGGCACAGATCAATGGCCGGGTTGTTTTTAATGATCCGCAAAAGGCAGCCCAGGTCGATCTGCTGTCCTTGCCCTATGACGGTCGCCAGATCCGCCAGATTCGCGGCAACCGGATCGGCATGATCTTCCAGGAGCCGATGACCTCGTTTTCGCCGGTCCATACCGTCGGCAATCAGATCGAGGAAGTGCTGCGGGTCCACACCACGCTCTCGCCGCGCGAACGCCAGGAGCGGCTGGAGGAAATGCTGGGGCTGGTCGGGTTCAACGACCCGGCCCGTGTCGCAACCATGTACCCGTTCGAACTGTCCGGCGGCATGCGCCAGCGGGCGATGATTGCCATGGCGCTGATCTGCAATCCGGCGCTGCTGATTGCCGATGAGCCGACCACGGCGCTTGACGTGACCATCCAGGCGCAGATCCTCAAGCTCCTGAAGGAATTGCAGGAAAAGCTTGGCATGGCGATCCTGCTGATCACCCATGATCTCGGTGTCGTCGCCAGTCTTGCCGATGAAGTCGTGGTGATCTACCGCGGCGAGGTGATGGAATCCGGCCCGGTCGAGGCAATTTTCAGTGCGCCTCAACATGCCTATACCAAGGGCCTGATGCAGGCGGTGCCGCATTTTGATATGGACCGCAATGAGCGCCTGAAACCACTTCGCGAAATCCACGTCGATACCGGCCGGTTGATGGACAAATGTCGCGTGCCGTCCGGCGGCGACGGCGTGCTGCTCTCGGTGCGCAATATTTCCAAATCCTTCCAGTCCAAGGGGTCAAACGGATTTTTCTCGCGCCCGACTGCGCCGACTTTGGCCGTCAACGATGTCTCCTTCGATATTTTTCGCGGTGAAACCTTGGGGCTGGTGGGCGAAAGCGGTTGCGGCAAGACCACGCTCAGCAAGATTTTGATGCGCGGCGTCACGGCCGATCAGGGTACGGCGATCTATCAAGGTGCCGATGGTCCGCTGGATATGCTGAAGGCTGAAGGGTCAAAGCTGCAAGACCTGCGCACCCGTATTCAGATGGTGTTTCAGGACCCGGTCTCTTCCCTGTCGCCACGCATGACCGTGCGCGGCATCATCAGCGAACCCTTGGAAATTCATGATCGTGGCAACCGGGCTGCTCGGCTGGATCTGGTCAACCGGCTGATCCATGCGATTGGCCTGCCTGAGACGGCGCTGGGCCGCTATCCGCATAGTTTTTCCGGCGGTCAGCGGCAGCGGATCGGCATTGCCCGGTCGCTGGCACTGGGGCCGGATCTTGTCATCTGCGATGAGCCGGTCTCGGCGCTGGATGTTTCGGTACAGGCGCAGATCCTCAATCTGATGAAGGATTTGAAGGCGGAGCTTGGCCTCACCTATCTGTTCATTTCCCACAATCTGGCCGTGGTGAATTACATGGCCGACCGGGTGGCGGTGATGTATGCGGGCCGTATTGTCGAGATTGCCTCTTGCGAGGTGATCATGCGCGATCCGGTCCATCCCTATACCAAGAAATTGCTGGCGGCGGTGCCGCTGCCCAATCTGGATCATCCGATGGATTTCAACCTGATCGGAGAACCGTCGCTGGCTGCCAAAAAGCGCTGGGCCAGGCATTTTCACGATGAAGGTGATCCGACAACGCTTGCCCATGCCGATCTGGGTGGTGGCCATCTGGTTTTGGCCCGCCGTGAGGTGGATGCTAGGGAGTTGCGCTCGTGATCCGCCACCGCTTTACCCGCCGTCGGGCGCTTGCGCTGATGTCCGCCGCCTTTCTGCCGCGCCCGCTTCTGGCGGCGTCTCATCCAGGTGAACCGGAACTGCTGAAAGCCAAGGTCGAGTCTGGCCAACTGCCGCCAATGGCTGAGCGCTTGCCGAAAGTACCGCGCGTCGTGTCCCTTGACGGACCTGAGCGGGCGCCGGGGCGCTATGGTGGAACGATCCGCATGTTGATCGGCGGCCAGCGCGATATCAGATATATGCCGATCAATTGTTACTGTCGGCTGATCGGCTATGACCTCGCCTTCAATTTCCAGCCGGATCTGCTGGAACGGTTCGAGGTGGTCGAGGAGCGGATCTTTACCTTCCACCTGCGCGACGGCCATCGCTGGTCGGACGGTTCACCGTTTACGGCAGAGGATTTCCGCTATGTCTGGGAAGACATGTTCCATGACAAGAAGCTTCACAAGGGCGGAATTCCGACCGTCTTCCGCGTCAATGACAAGGAACCGGTCTTTGAGGTGCTGGATGCGCTGACCGTTCGTTATACCTGGGAAGACCCCAATCCTGATTTCCTGGCCGAGCTTGCCGCCCCGACCGCAACGCGTCTTATGATGCCCGGTGCCTATCTCAAGCAGTTCCACCATAAATACCAGACCAAGGAAAAGCTGGAGGAACTGGCCAAACGAAACGGCGTGCAGGATTGGGTGGCGCTGCATCAGAAAATGTCGCGCATCGTGCGCCCGGAAAATCCCGACCTGCCGACGCTGGACGCCTGGCTTCCCCGGACCGCGCCACCATCGGGCCAGTTCATCTTCGAGCGTAATCCTTTCTATCACCGGGTGGACGAGAACGGCTTGCAGCTACCCTATATCGACAAGGTGGTGATGGGCGTTGGTTCCGGCGACCTGATTTCGGCCAAGACCGGCACGGGCGAAAGCGATCTGCAATTCACCAATCTGGATTTTGCCGATTATACCTTCCTGAAAAACGCCGAGAAACGCTATCCGATCAAGGTCGATCTGTGGAAGCGCACCCAAGGGGCGCGCATTGCGCTGATGCCCAACCTGAATTGCAAGGATCTGGTCTGGCGTCAGGTGCTGCTGGATGTTCGGGTGCGCCGGGCGCTGTCCTTGGCAATCAACCGCGAAGAGATCAATAAGGCAGTGTTTTTCGGCCTGGCTCAGGCTTCCGCCAATGCCATCCTGCCTGAAAGCCCGCTGTTCAAGCCAGAATACCGCGATGCCTGGGCCGGGTTCGACCCCGATCAGGCCAATGCGCTTCTGGACGAGGCAGGCTTGGTCCGCCCTGACCGGCATGGTCTTCGCCTGTTGCCGGACGGACGTGAGGCGGTGCTGATCGTCGAGAGCACCGGGGAAAGCTCCTTTGATTCCGACGTGCTGGAACTGATTACCGATCACTTCCGCAAGATCGGCTTCCGGCTTTTCGTGCATATCTCGCATCGCGAGCTGTTTCGCCGCCGCATCACCAATGGCGAAACGGTGATGGCCGTCTGGCAGGGATTGGACAATGGCGTGCCGACCGCCGACATGTCGCCGCGTGAACTGGCGCCGACCAGCGACGACCAGCTACAATGGCCGCTCTGGGGCCTGCATACGCTGTCGGGCGGTGGCGATGGCCGGGCGCCGGAAATTGCCGAGGCGCGGGCGTTGCTCGATTTGTTTCGGGCCTGGCGGCAGTCTGATCTGCTGGAGGAGCGCACGGCGATCTGGCATGACATGCTGCGGCTCTATACCGATCAGGTCTTTACCATCGGCATCGTCAATTCCGCCTTGCAGCCGGTGGTGAAATCGCGAAAGCTCAGGAACCTGCCGGAAAAAGGCCTGTTCGGCTTCGTCCCGACCTCCCAACTCGGCGTCTATATGCCGGATACATTCTGGTATGATGAGGATGCGACATGATCCGCTATATTCTCTGGCGCATTGCCGTGATGATCCCGACGCTGATCATGATTTCCATGCTGGTCTTCACCATTATCGAATTGCCGCCCGGCGATTACTTTGAAAGCTATGTCGAGGAAATGCGGGCTATCGGCGAAAAGGCCGATTTGCAGGAAATCGAGGATTTGAAGGCGCGCTATGGTTTCGACCAGCCCGCGCCGATCCGCTATTTCAACTGGGTCACTGGCTTCGTGCAGGGCGATTTCGGCTATTCTTTCGAATATCGCATGCCGGTGGCCGATGTGGTGGGAGACCGGGTCTGGCTGACCATCCTGGTTTCCACCGTCACCATCGCGGTCACCTGGCTGCTGGCCTTTCCGATCGGCATCTATTCCGCCACCCATCAATATAGCTGGGGCGATTACGGGTTGACCCTGCTGGGCCTGATCGGCATCGCCGTGCCGAATTTCATCCTGGCGCTTGTCATGATGTATTTCGCCAATATCTGGTTCGGCATCTCTATCGGCCATCTGATGGACCAGCGCTTTCTGGGCCAGGCGATGAGCTGGGACAAGTTCAAGTCTATCCTCGAACATCTCTGGATTCCGGTGATCATCATCGGTACGGCGGGCACCGCTGGCATGGTGCGCCGTGTCAGGGCCAATTTGCTGGACGAGCTGCACAAGCAATATGTGATGACGGCGCGCGCCAAGGGGCTGCATCCGTTTCGGGTGCTGATCAAATATCCGCTGCGCATGTCATTGAATTTCTTCATTTCCGACATCGGCTCGATCCTACCGACGATCATTTCCGGGGCTGAAATTACCGCCGTCGTGCTGTCTCTGGAAACCACCGGCCCGATGCTGATCCGGGCGCTTCAGGACCAGGACATGTATCTGGCCGGGTCGTTCCTGATGTTCCTGGCTGTACTGACGGTCATCGGCGTGCTGATCTCGGATATCGCGCTGGCGCTGCTTGATCCGCGTATCCGTTTGCAGGGAGGGCGCAGCAAGTGAGCGATCCGCGAATGCCATCCACCGGCCCTGCCTCTGGCGCCTTGGCACATTACGTGTCGCCAGCTCCGTTTGACCCCTATGCGATTGAAGATGAGGCAACATCCCGGCGCTCACCGGTAGACCAGGCCTCGCAATTTCGCCTGACCTGGTGGCGGTTCAAGCGGCACAAACTGGCCTATTATTCCGGCATTCTGCTGTTGACGGCCTATCTGATGATCGTCGTCATCGAATTTTTAGCCCCCTACAACGTCCATAGCCGCAATGTCGACCGGATCTACGCGCCGCCGCAAGCCGTGCATCTGTTCGATGAGAACGGTTTTGTCGGGCCTTTCGTCTATGGCCGGACGATGTCGCTGGATATGGACACATTGAAGCGGGTCTATACCGACGATCCGCAACAGGTGCAGAAGCTGCGGTTTTTCTGCCGGGGCGACAGCTATCGTTTCTGGGGTCTGGTGGACAGCGATCTGCATCTGGTCTGCCCGGCGGAAGGTGGCAATTTCTTCCTGCTCGGCACCGACCGGCTGGGCCGGGACGTGCTGTCACGCATTCTCTACGGCGCCCGGATTTCGCTGACCATCGGTCTTCTGGGCGTGATGACCAGTTTCGTACTCGGCATCGTCATCGGCGGGCTGGCTGGCTATTGGGGCGGCTGGTTCGATATGGTCGTGCAGCGCATTACCGAAGTGCTGCATTCCATTCCCAGCATTCCGCTGTGGCTGGCGCTGGCGGCGATCATGCCGCCGGACTGGAGCCCGCTGCTGGTCTATCTCGGCATTACCTTCATTCTCGGCCTGTTGGACTGGACGGGGCTGGCGCGGGCGGTGCGCTCCAAGCTGCTGGCGCTGCGCGAAGAAGATTACGTATTGGCCGCCCAGATGATGGGATCGGGCAGCGCCCGCATCATCGGCCGCCATCTCATTCCCGGCTTCATGTCACATCTGATTGCCAGCGCGACACTGACCATTCCCGGCATGATTCTGGGCGAAACAACCCTGAGTTTTCTGGGGCTTGGCCTTCGTCCACCAATTACCAGCTGGGGTGTGTTGCTGACAGAGGCGCGCTCGGTCAATGTGATCGCACTTTATCCTTGGCTGCTGTTCCCGGTTGTTCCCGTCATCGTGATCATTCTTGCCTTCAATTTTCTAGGGGATGGTCTTAGGGATGCCGCAGATCCATATAAGTGATCGCTGTAAACAGGAACGGCGACCCTTATCCATTTCCATGGCTGTTGCTCAATCCGTCCGGATTGACGGTTCCATGCAGTGACACTTCTCGGAGAGACTGACCACATGTCGAGACGACTGGGGCAAGCCCGCATCCTCATGTACAGCCATGATACGTTCGGTCTCGGCCATTTGCGCCGCTGCCGCACCATTGCCCATTCGCTGGTGGAGGATTATCGCGGCCTGCAAGTGCTGATCATTTCCGGTGCGACGATTGCCGGTGCCTTCGATTATCGCGCCCGGGTCGATTTCGTCAAAATTCCCAGCGTCATAAAGCTGCGCAATGGCGAATATACCTCGATGGACCGCCATATCGATCTGCATGAAACGCTGAAAATGCGCCAGTCGATCATCCGCCACACGGCGGAAAGTTTCGAGCCGGACATGTTCATCATCGACAAGGAACCGCTTGGCCTGCGCGGCGAGGTGGAGGACACGCTGACCTACCTGAAAACCCGCGGCACCAAACTGGTACTCGGCCTGCGTGACGTGATGGATGCGCCGCATCTTCTGGAAGCGGAATGGAAGCGCAATGACGTGCTGACCAAGATCGCCCGGCTCTATGACGATGTCTGGGTCTATGGGCCGCCGGATTTCTACGATCCGTTGACCGGAATCGATGCGCCGCAAGCCTTGCGCTCGAAAATGCGTTTCGTCGGCTTCCTGCAACGCAATGCCCTGACGGGAACCCGCTCGGATCACTCGCCCCAGGAAGATTATCTGCTGGTGACCACTGGCGGCGGTGGCGACGGCGGCGATCTGGTGCGCGATGTCATTGCCGCCTATCAGGCCGATCCGACGCTGGACCAGCAGGCCCTGGTGGTGCTGGGGCCTTATATGCCCGCCGACTTGCGGCAGAAATTCATGGAGGCGGGATCGCGCCATCCGAAGCTGACGATGATCGAATTCGACAACCGCATGGAAGACCTGATCGCTGGTGCCAAGGCGGTGGTCGCCATGGGCGGCTATAATACCTATTGTGAAATCCTGTCCTTCGATAAGCCCGCCCTGATCGTGCCGCGCACCGAGCCGCGCGAGGAACAGTTGATCCGTGCCACCCGCGCTTGCGAACTGGGTCTGGTCAGCATGGTCCTGCCTGACCAATCCAGCGATAGCATGGCGTTTGCCCAGGCGATCAAGGCCGTATTGAAACGCGATCCGCCCTCGGTCAGTGCGCCGGGCATGCATCTCGAGGGCTTGCCGACCATTTCCCGCATCGTTGCCGATTGTCTGGAGGAGCGCGGTGCCGGACGGTTCTCGGTGGTGCAAGGGTAAGATCGTGTCGCAGCCTCGAAAGATCGTCGTTTTATTGAAAGGTTATCCGCGCCTGTCGGAAACCTTTATCGCCCAGGAATTGCTGGGCCTGGAGCAGGCTGGCTTTGCGCTGGAACTGGTGGCCATGCGCCGCCCGACCGACAAGAAGCGCCACCCCGTGCATGATGAGATCCAGGCGCCGGTCCATTATCTGCCGGAATATCTGCATGAAGAACCGCTCCGGGTGCTGAAAGCCCTATGGGCCGTGCGGCATCTGCCCGGCTTTCGCCCGGTTCTCACGCAGTTTTTCCAGGATTTGCGGCGCGATTTGTCCCGCAACCGGTTTCGCCGTCTGGGTCAGGCCATGGTGCTGGTGGCCGAATGGCCTGGCAAGGCGGATTGGCTACATGCGCATTTCATCCACACGCCCGCCTCGGTCGCCTTTTATGCCAGCCTGCTTGGCAGCAGGGGGTTCAGCGTTTCGGCCCATGCCAAGGATATCTGGACATCGGAAAGCTGGGATCTGGCCGACAAGCTTGCCCATGCCGCCTGGGTGGTGACCTGCACGAAAGTCGGCTTCGACCGGTTGAGCGCTTTGGCCAATGGGCGCGGCAGCGTCCACCTCAGCTATCACGGGCTCGATCTTGATCGGTTTCCGCATTTTGAGGGCATGCGTCCGGCGCGCGACGGTTCCGGTGATCCGCTGCGGTTGCTATCGGTTGGCCGCGCGGTGAAAAAGAAGGGCTATGATGTGCTGCTGCACGCGCTCGCCGCACTTCCCGCCGATCTTACCTGGCACTTTACCCATATCGGGGGTGGTGACGAACTGGCCCGCTTGCAGGCCTTGGCGGATCAGCTTGGCATTGCCAGTCGCATCACCTGGAAAGGGGCGATGGACCAGCGCGATGTGCTGACCCATTACCGTGACAGCGACCTTTTCGCACTTGCCTGCCGGATTACCGCCGATGGCGACCGCGACGGCCTGCCGAATGTGCTGGTGGAGGCCGCAAGTCAGGGGCTGATGCCGGTCAGCACCACGGTCTCGGGGATATCCGAACTGTTCGTCGACGGCGAAAATGGACTGCTGGTGGAACCTGATGATGCGCAGGCGCTGGCTTTGGTACTGGAGAAGGCCATGCGTGATCCGGCCTTGCGCGCCCGGCTCGGGTCCGCCGCCGAGGGCAAGGTGCGGCGGGATTTCGATTACCGCAACAGCATCCGTGACCTGACGGACTTGTTTTCTGGCCGTCAATAAGCACTTGCATAGGGTAGGGTTTCAGGAAATATGCCTTTGACGTCGCGTGATGCATTCCTTGCGTCTCGCCATTCTGTGAAAAGCAGAAATGTCCCCAGGAGCAAACGTACATGACTCTTCGCCCGAAACGGGTTTTCTTTTATGTGCAGCATTTGCTCGGTATCGGCCATCTGGCCCGGGCCAGCCGATTGGCCGAGGCTATGGTAGAGGCCGGATTGTCGGTAACGCTGGTGACGGGCGGGGCGTCGGTCAAGGGCTTTCCGGGACCGGGTATCGAGCATGTGCAATTGCCCGCCGTTCTCTCAGCGACTGGCTTTTCCGGTCTGGTCGATAGCGAAGGCAAGCCGGTCGATGCTAGTTTCGAGACAAGCCGTGCCGCGCTGCTGTTGGCGGCCTTCGAGGCGGTGCGGCCCGATATTGTCATCATCGAGGCTTTTCCGTTCGGTCGCCGGCAGGTGCGCTTTGAGCTTCTGCCGCTGCTGGATGCGATCAAGGCCACGCATCCCAAGCCATTGCTGCTCAGCTCGGTGCGCGATATCCTCCAGGAAAATCGCAAGTCCGGCCGCGACAAGGAAACGGTCGCGCTGGTGGAGGACCATTTCGATGGCGTTCTCGTGCATGGCGATCCGCAATTCGTCGAGCTGCAAGAGACATTTCCGCTGGCAAAGATCATTCATGACAAGCTGCATTATACCGGCCTGGTTGCAGCCCCTGAGCCGGAACCGGCAGAAGAGGTTTTCGACATCGTCATTTCGGCGGGAGGAGGGGCGGTCGGTGCCGCCTTGATCGAAGCGGCGCTGGATGCCCGCGACATTCTCGGCGGTGATCTCGGTGACCAGCTGCGCTGGTGCCTGATTACCGGACCCAACCTGCCTGAGGCCGATTATGAGCGCTTTACCCAGCGCGCACCCGGCACTGTCGCACTCTATCGCTTTCGTCCGGATTTCCCGGCTTTGTTGCCCAAGGCCAAACTCTCCGTTTCGCAAGCGGGATATAACACGGTCTGCGATGTCTTGCGGGCCAGATGTCCGGCGCTGCTCGTGCCATTTGCGGCAGGCGGCGAAACAGAGCAGACGGTGCGGGCGGAAAAACTGGAAGCGCTGGGCCTGGCCGTTGTCATCGGCGAGGACGGATTGAATGGCGAGGCCATGGCAAAGGCCATCACCAAGGCGCTGAAATTGAAGTTTCCTAAAAAACTGTCTGTTTCGCTGAACGGTGCCGCGGAAACGGCGCGGCTGGTCAAGGATTTGGTGGAGCAGCGACAGGCGGGGTGAGGGGCTTTATACCTCACATCTCTGATGGATGTGAGGTATTTGCAGGCTCTTCAAGCTGAGCATGATTGTTCCGACCATCACAGCCCGAGCTGGCGATGATGTTCCAGATACCAGTCCATGGTCGCCTTGACGCCGACATCCAGCGTTGTCGTTGGTTTCTGGCCGGTGAGGGCTACCAGCAGGTCGGGGCTGGCGAAGGTGCGAGGCACGTCGCCCTGCTGCATCGGCAGCATTTTGCGCTTGGTCGGGCGGCCCATGATGGTCTCGATGGTCTCGATGAAATCCATCAGCGCGATCGGCTGGCCCCCGCCGATATTGATGACGCGGAACGGTGCGTTATGGGAGAGCGTATCCAGGTTTTCCGGGGTGCGGACCCGGTTTTCCTCACCAGGGGCAATGGCTGAAAGGGCGATGACACTGTCGATCAGGTCGTCGATATAGGTGAAATCGCGGCTCATCTTGCCTTCGCCATAGATCTCGATGGCTTCATCGGCCAGCATTGCCTTCATGAACTTGAACAGCGCCATGTCCGGGCGACCCCAGGGGCCATAGACGGTGAAGAACCGGAAAGCCGTGGTCGGCACCTTATAGAGATGGGCGTAGCTGTGCGCCATCAGCTCCATGCCCTTCTTGCTGGCGGCATAGAAAGTCATCGGTTCGTCGGCGCGGTCGGTTTCGCGGAAGGGAACCTGCGGATTGGCGCCGTAAATCGATGAGGTGGAGGCCAGCATCAAATGGCCGATCTGCAATTGCCTGGCGATTTCGACAATGTTCCAGGAGCCGATCAGGTTTGAATCCAGATAGGCTTTCGGGTTTTCGAGACTGTAGCGCACGCCTGCCTGGGCAGCGAGATGGATGATAACATCGGGTTTCGCCTGATTCACGGCCCGCTCAAGCGCTTCGCGGTCCTCCAGCATTCCGATCACGCCGGTGAAGCTTGGAAACTGGGCAAGTCCAGCGTTGCGGGCTTCCTTGAGGCGCAGATTGTAATAGGCGGTCATGCCATCATAACCGGTGACGGTATGGCCATCCTGAAGCAGGCGGCGGGCCAGATGAAAACCGATAAAGCCAGCGGTGCCGGTGATGAAGTAGCGCACGGGAGAACTCACTTTCCAGATGGACGAAGCCGCTGTGTTTAAGGTGCAGCTACCCGTTCAAGTCAAGCGAGTTCTACTGCATAATTCCTCAAATCGGAATCGATTAGAGGAATTATGCAGTAGATATAAAGAGCTACAGCGAGGCTTTGTGCGCCAAACAGGGCGCACGGCGCTGTCGTAAAAGCCCGAAACTGGGGTGTAAAATGCGTGAACCGGCAGGTTTCCCCACCGGTTCGATCTGTTGAAAGCTTTTATTTTGTTCAGGCGGCTCTGGTCTGCGCCCGGTCTCTTGGATCGGCCCCGAGCTTGAACTGATCGACCAGACCCATCAGCGTATCGGCTTCGTCAGCCAATTGGCGGGTGGCGGCATTGGTTTCCTCGACCATGGCGGCATTGCGCTGGGTCATCTGGTCCATGCCGTTGACGGCGGAATTGACTTCGCCCAAGGCGGTTGACTGGTCGCGGCTGGCCAGCGCAATCGCTTCGACGCGCTGTGAAACGCTGACGATTTTCGTCGAAATTTCCGAAAGAACCTCACCGGTGCGCTGCACCAGCTTTGCACCGGCGGCGACTTCTGTGCTCGACGTGTTGATCAGTGCCTTGATATCCTTGGCGGCATTGGCCGAGCGTTGCGCCAATTCGCGCACTTCCTGGGCAACGACCGCAAAGCCCTTACCAGCCTCGCCAGCGCGTGCGGCCTCGACCCCTGCATTCAAGGCCAGAAGGTTGGTCTGGAAGGCGATCTCGTCGATGACGTCAATGATCTGGACAATCTGGCCGGAGGCATTTTCGATCCGGCCCATGGCATCAATGGCGCTTGCGACAACCTTGGAGGAGGTATCGGCAGCGGTTTTTGTCTCGGCAACAATGGTGTTGGCGGCCTGGGCCTGTTCGGTCGAGGATTTCACCGTCACGGTGATTTCGTCGACGGCGGCGGCGGTCTGTTCCAGCGATGCGGCCTGTTGTTCGGTGCGTTTGGCCAGGTCGTCGGCGGCAGCGGTCATTTCACCCGCATTGCGCTGGATCATATAGGTATTGGCGCGGATCTGGCGCATCGTGTCCTGAAGGTTTTGCAGCGAGGTGTTGAAATCGACGCGCAATTGTTCGAGGCGGCCGGTAAAAGGCGTATCGATGGTGACGGAGATATCACCGCTGGCCAGCCGCCCCAATCCACCAGCCAGTGCATTGACGGCAAATTCGATCTGCCGGTCGATGGCCTGTTTTTCCGCATCGTTGCGGCGGCGCTCTTCCTCGGCTTCATTACGCTCAGCCTCGCTGCGCTGCTCGATCTCGATCTTGGACAGTGCATTCTGTTTGAACACGCCGAGCGCGCGGGCCATTTCGCCGATTTCATCGACACGGGCTTCCCCGCTGATGCCGGTGTCCAGCTTGCCATCGGCCAGACGGCGCATGGCTGCGGTGATCTGGCCGATCGGACCCTTGAAGGTAAGAACGAGGCCGATACCGGCAAATAGCGAAATCAGCAGGCCGAGGGTCATGGCACCAATGGAAATCGAATTGGCGTCACGGCGTTCCTCTCCGGCGCTGACCTTTTGCATTTCGGCAAAAGATGTCAGCTGCTGCCAGATTCGGTCGAGATCGGTGCTGGCGGTCTGGAAATTGGTCTGACGGTCCTGGCTGATCTTGACCAGTTCGGTGCTGGCCTTTTCCATCAGGGCGATGGCGGGTGTCAGCTTGGCTTCAAGCGGCGCATAGAGCCCAAAGGAGCCGGATGTGCCCTTGAGTGCCGCGAGCGCTGTTTTTAACCCGGCAAATTCCTTGCGCAGGCTGGTGAGATTCTGCTCGGTCGGTGCCAGCATGAAACTGGCGGTTGTGATCTGGAACCTGTAGGCGGCATCGATCAGGCCGCGCCCATCGGTCAAAAGCAGCTGTGCCTTTTCCAGAGGCACGTCCATTTCGCCGAAGCGGGCTGTGGCATCCTTCATCTTCTGCTGCGCGGCAAGGCCGAGATAGGCGGAAAGCTGGGTAAAATTCCGCAGTTTGGTTGCCATGGCTTCCGCCACTTCCGGCGATTTGTCGCCTGCTGTTACCATGTCGCCGAGATCCTTGATGATGGTCTCGATGGTGCGGGCGGCGGATTTGTTCTTTTCCGGCAGGGCGGCGGCCAGCGGTGGCTGGCGGGTTTTCATTTCCGCGAGATTGGCAGCGACGTAGTCGAATTTCTCTTCCGGTGTCGGCAGGCTGCCGAATTTGCGATTGATATCGGTCAGAAAGCCGCTGGTCAGCGCTATCTTGTCGGCGTCGCGCAACATCTGCTTGGCGGCGGTCTCGTCAGCCTGGATCGACAAGGTCACTTTCTTCATGGCCTCGGACAGATCATTCTGTGCGGCGACAATATTGGCCGTGCCCTGGCTCATATCCTTGATCAGGTTGGCTTCCGTTTCATGCAGCGACCAGAGCGTGCCCATGTGGCTGACGACGCCATCGACGGCAGTCGAGGCTTTTTCAAGCTCGCTTCGGCCATCGGCATTGGTATCGAGTTGATCCAGCGTGCGCTTGAGTACCCGCTGCTGTTCTTTCAGTTTCTCGGTAACCGCATTGCGGCTTTGCTCTGTGGTCTTGTCGAGAAAGTCCGTCATCGCGATAGACACATCGCGAAACCCGCTCAAGGATTGCAACACGCTGTTGGAAATCTCCATCCGGCCTTGAAGCAGGCCTGAGGCATAGAGACCGGTAAAGCCGACCGCGCCGATGGTGACGACGAAGGGAAGGATGAAAATCAACACCTTGGTCTGAATGCGGAAACGCGACAACAAGCGATCTATGAACATGGGTCCCAGCTTCTCCAAAGCCATGTCGCCTGGCCGGATACGCGTCTTAGGCGCGTTTGGCTGAGCGATTGAGGCAGCAAATGCAAAGCGATTTCCGGATAAGGACGGCATGTCTTGAGCGGCAAGTCTCTGCCATCGCTGTCCAGAAGCGTGTCAGACCTCTCACAGTCATTGTGCAGGCGCTGGCGGTCAAGCGACATCATCGTCAATCAACGACATTAGGGGGCGTTTGTTAAGATCGACTTAAATTTGGCATTTCCCCCTTTTTATAGAGGGTATATAAGTTTATTGTATATAAGTTTAAGTCAATGTTATTGAAGGAAAATGCCGACGCTGGCACTGCGGCCGCTCGCATCGATCACCGTGAGAGTCGAGTAGCCATTACCGTCAGGTGTCCAACGGGTGGTGCGGGTGCGGGCAAGATCCGGCAGAGCCTGTCCATTGGCCAGCCAGCGGAAGGGCGCGCGGCCCGCCTGAAGTTTTAACACCAACGGCAGTTGCACGCCATCGGCGGTCCGGCCAAGTTCCACATGGGCGCCTTCCGGGGGATAGACAATCATCGGCGGTTTTTCGCGGGCATTGAGGGCGATCAGGCCGCTGGCATCGCGCGAAAAGCGCCTGAGGCCGGGTGTCAGATCGCTCTTGGCGATCCGCAAGGCGCCATCCGGCGGCGGGGGCAGGGGGGCTCGCGGCAATTTGGACCGGGCAAAAGCCTCAAACAACACAGGGGCCGCGGTGCCATAGCCGGTCAGACCGGGAATGGCACTGTTATCCGCCCTGCCGATCCACACCCCGATGACCGTGCGGCCATCATAACCGATCGACCAGCCATCGCGGTAGCCGTAGCTGGTGCCGGTCTTATAAGCGATCCGTCCGGTCAGCGCGCCAAGCGGCGGGGCGACACCAGACAGGATATCGGTGACGTTCCAGGCCGCAGCCGGTTCCAGCAGGCGTCCGGGCTCAGCATGGGCGCTACCGAGCACGGCGCAGTCGCGCAGCCGGATGGCGCTGCCTTGCCGGGCAAGGGCGGCATAAAGCGTGACGAGGTCCTTCAACGTCGTACCGGCGCCGCCCAGCGCGATGGCAAGTCCCGGGGTTTCCGCCTTGGGCAGGTCGATCCTGATGTCTGATCTTTTCAGCCGGGATAGCAATTGCGAGGGGCCGACCGCTTCCAGCAAGCGGACCGCAGGCACGTTGAGCGACAGTTGCAGGGCATCGCGGATGGTGACGTCGCCCTGATAATGCATGTCGAAATTTTTCGGCCTATAGCCCGCGAAATCGGCGGGGCGATCCTCGATCACCGTATCCTGGGCAATCAATCCCTGTTCGAAAGCCAGGCCGTAGATCAGCGGCTTCAGCGTCGAGCCTGGCGACCGTTTGATGCGCGTCATGTCGATCCAGCCGGAGCGGCTGGCATCGAGATAGGCGGCGGAACCGACCCGGGCGAGGATCTCGCCGGTGCGGATGTCGGCAGCCAGAATTGCCACCGATACTTTTGGCGGAAGTCTCTGGGCCGCTTGTCTCGCCACGGTTTCCAGCGTTGCCTGCACGTCTTTTTTGAGTGTGGTCGGATAGGTCAGGCTTTCTGGCCGCTTGCGCCGTTCGGCATCGCCGACATGGGCGGCGAGCATTGGCAATTCCAGCCTTGTCTTCGGGATCGGCACGACGCTTGCCAATTGCCGGTCCTGGGCTGAGACAATACCGGCTTTTTCCATACGCGCCAGCACCCGGTCGCGGGCGGCAAGGGCGTTATCGGCAAAGCGCTCGGGTCGCCGCCGTTCCGGCAATTGCGGCAGGGCGACCAGCAGGGCTGCTTGCGCAGGCGTCAGATGTTTCGGCTCCTTGCCGAAATAGGCAAGTGAGGCGGCCCGAACCCCTTCGAGATTGCCGCCATAGGGGGCATGGGTCAGATAGAGATCGAGAATGGCGGCCTTGTCCAACCGGTGCTCGATCTGGATGGCCCGCAGCGCTTGTTGGGTCTTGGCCAGAAAGGAACGTGATTTTCGAGGCTCGATCAGCCTTGCCACCTGCATGGAGAGCGTTGAGGCACCTGACACGATCCGGCCATGGCGGATGAGCTGAAGGGACGCCCGGCCAAGCGCCAACCCATCGACGCCGGAATGATGATAGAAACGCCGGTCCTCATAGGCGACCAGCATGCGTATCAGCAAAGGATCGACATCGGCGGCTACGGTTTTCAGCCGCCAGCGACCCTCTTGCGTGGTAAAGGCCCGCAGCAATTGCCCATCGGCATCCAGAAGTTCTGCTGAATTGGGGCTGATCGCATCAAGTGGCGGCGGGAAGGCCGCATCCAGCCGGTTCAGCCCATGCCAGACCGCCCCGCCCAAAAGCAGGCCGGTCAGCAGCACCAAACCGAATGTCTTGCCGCGCCGGATCACTGTTCTGCCTTCACCTCCATGCGTCCCGTTGCCGTGCGGGCATAGCGCTGCGGGCGATACATGTCCTCGACGCTGGCGGCGGGTTGGTCGAACACGCCCGGTGTCACGGCGCGCACCACATAGGCGAGAACCATGTCGCCACTGTCCTGACTGGCGCTGTCGAGGGCTGCGACAAAGCGGTCGTCGCGGAATTCCAGATGGGCGGCTTTGGTCTCGCCCAGCCAGTCGAAATTGGCGAGATCAGCACTGCCGACCAAGGCCGGATTGTCGATTTCCAGGCCAGCCGGCAGCAGATCTGTCACCAGCAATTGCGTTGGCAAGCTTTGCGCTCCCATAGCAGCCCCGTTTGCAGCTTGAGCAACCTTCAACACCACGACATAACGCTGGTTTTGCACTGCCTCGCTGATATTCACCTTCTCGCCCGACAGCGTGTAATAGCTGCGCTCAATGGTGAAGCCTTCGCTGGCCGCTGGCAGAGGATATTTCGGCACGGCCACTGTGGTGACTGTTGCCGTCAGCGGATCTGCACCGGTATTTTCCAGTGTGACCGGCTGATGCATCAGGTCATTGCCCTCGATCCTCGCCCTATAGCCGCCGGTTTTCAGGCTGCCATTGACGGTCACGGAAAGGCCATCGTCGCTTTTGTCCAGCGCCCGGGCGGCCATCAGCATCCAGCTTTCCTCCTGGGTGCTGGTATAGGACTTGCGCTTCCAGTCTTCGATCACCGACCTGCTCAGCGCCGGGATGATCGGCGGCACGGGCCGGGCCTCGGCGGCCAGCGCCAGGATGGCGGCACCATCGCGCAATTGCGAACCGTAATCCGACCGAGCCAGGCTGACCGGCGTGATCGAGCCTTGCTGCGATTGCTCGCTTGCGGCCCGGAATATCGCCTCCGCCTTGACCGGATCGCCATAAAGCGACAGGGCCGCAGCCAGATGCGCCTTGGACAGCGGCGTCGGGAAACGGTCCAGCATCGTATCGGCGTAGTAGCGCAGGTCGCTGATCGCGGCGCGGCGATTGCGAGCCAGCACATAGAGCGCATAGGCTATCTCATTGCCCTGCGCTTCGACATCGGTGTCATAGGAGAGCTTGTTGGCCAGATTATCCAGCGCCTGCACCAGGGCGTTGTCGGGTACGTCGAAGCCCTTTTCGCGGGCGCGGGTCAGGAAATCACTGACATAGGCGTCCAGCCACAGATCTTCCGAACCGGGTGCCCAAAGGCCGAAACTGCCTTGCGCCGCCTGATAGGACAGCACCCGGTAGATGGCATCCTGAATGCGCCGGTTGATATCGGCATCAGCGGGCAGACCGGCCACATTGGCGAGGTCGTTGAGATAGAGCAGCGGCAGCGCCCGGCTGGTGGTCTGCTCGGCGCAGCCATAGGGGTAACGGTCAAGGCTTGTCAGCAGGGCGGCAATATCGAAATTGGCACCACGCGACACCGAGAGGCTCAGCGACGCGCCTTGCAACACGCTATCGGCCAGAAGATCGCCGTCCACGATCAGGCTTTTGCCAGCCGCCAGCGGCAATTCGCGCCGCGTTGTCACCGGCAGCGCGGCGGGACGCACCGGCAGATCCAGCGACCGGGTGAGCGACAGTCCAGTGTTCTTTGCCTCCCCGGTATTTGCGCCCGTGGCAGGGGTTCCTGAACCATTGTCGCCACTAGCAGAAGCCGTTCCGACAGAGGTCAGCGCCACGGAAACCGTGCCATCGCCGGGGGTAAGACCCTTCAACCCGACCGATAGGCTGGTCCGCGCCCCTGCCTTTAGCGTGACTGGAATCTGCGCTTTGGCAGGGTCGATTTCCACGGAGGGATTGCCCTTGAGCGACAATAGGTAATCTCCATCCGGCGCATCGGTGGCGGCCAGATCGAGCTGGAGGCGGGCCTGATCGCCGGGGGCGAGGAAGCGCGGCAGCGAGGCGGTGATGACCACGGGGTCGCGAACGATCACATCGGTTTGCGCATGGCCGATACCGGTGCGGTTCCAGGCGATGGCCATCAGGCGCACGGTGCCGTTGAATTGCGGAATGTCAAACTCGACCTGCGCCTTGCCGGTATGGTCGAGATGAACAGGGCCGGAAAACAGCGCCACCAGTTTTTCCTCGGGCGGACTGGCCTGCAAGGCCATCATGCCGCCATCGCCGCCGGTGCGCAGCTTGCCCATGGCGCCAAGCGATCCGTCGATCAATTGACCGTAGAGATCGCGCATTTCAATGCCCAAACGCCGCTGGCCGAAATACCAGCCATCCGGGTCCGGCGTCTCAAAGCGGGTGAGATTGAGAATGCCGACATCCACCGCCGCCACCGTGACATAGGCATCATTACCGCCACCGGTGACGCTGATCGGCACGGTCAGTTTGCGGCGTGGCTCAATCTGCTGCGGCGGGGTGAGCTTGATGGCCAGCTTGCGATTGGCCGGATCGACGCTGAGCCAGGTGACGCCGATGGCGCGCATCGGCATGCGGGTTTCCTGGCTTTCGCCCGGGCGATAAAGGGTCGCGGTGATATAGGTGCCTGCGCCGAAATTATCGGTGACGGGAATATCGATTTCGCCACCGGTGGCCGCGATGCTGGCCGTTTCCGTCGCGACAAGGGTTTCCGAGCCGATGGTCACCAGAACCTCACCGGCATAGCGCGACGAGACTTTCAGCTTTGCCGTTTCACCGATCTTGTAGACCGGCTTGTCGAGGCCGATTTCCAATGCATCCGGGGTTTCGGTCGAGCCCGCCTCGACAAACCAGCCCGCATTGAATTCGATGCTGGAGGCAGCGCCATTGGCTGTTGGCGCATCGACTTCCAACCGGTAACGGCCCCAGCCGACCGGCATCGGCAGATCGGTTTTCTCCGCGCCGATATCGACCGTGCCGCTGGCGGCCAGCTTGGTGGTGGTGATCGGCTCGAAGCGCCAGGCGCTGCCATCGCGATACCATTGATAATTTCGCTCCAATTGCACCAATTTCCACTTTGCAGCTGGAAGCGCCTGTGGCTTGCCATCGGCATCGAGCGCGATGAGCTGGAAATGGCCGGTGCTGTTTTCGGAAAGCTCGCCGGAAAACTCCGGCTTGATGCCGATGGCGGGCTGGCCGGTCTCAACCGGCAGGGTCAGTTGCCGCTCCACTGCCCGGCCGCCGCCTTCCTTCAGGCGCACGGACAATTGCGCCTGCAACAGCTGTGTGGTGGCGGGCAGGTCATCGACCTGAAGATCGACGCTGCCATGGCCCTTGTCATCCAATGGCTGGAGAGCGTCCAGTGTCAGGCTGCTATTGTCTCCGGCCTCTTCATCGGCAAGGCCGAAGACGAAGCCGGGCAGGTCGTCGCGGCTGCGGGTTGGCTTGATGACCATGTCACCTTCCAGCGAAAGGCCAGCAGCCGGTGCGCCGTAGAGATAGTGGCCATCGACACCAACCGCGAGCGGCATACCCGGTTTCAGCACATCTGCTGCCGGTTTCAGGTCGAACTCGATCCGGTCGGGCAGGAAATCATCGACCAGAAAGGTCTTTTCGGCAATGGCCGGTTTTTTCGGATCGACATGGATGCCAAGCGTCCAGGTGCCGCGCATCACGGATGTATCCAGCGCCAGATCCACAACATGGCCGCCAAGACCAGCGCCGGTGCTGACCATGCGGCGATATTCCACGCCGTCGGGCCGTGTGAAAATGAAGGTCAGCGGCAGGCCGTCAATGGCTTCCGCGCCGATGTCGCGGGCAAGGGCGCTCACATGCACCGTGTCGCCTGGGCGGTAGATGCCGCGTTCCGTCCAGGCGAAAATATCGATAGCGCCGGGTGCTGTGCGCCCGGTGACGCCCCGGTCCGACAGGTCGAAACCGGCCTTGGTCATGTCGAGGAACACGAAATCCTTGCCCGGCTGTTCGCCTGTCAGAACGGCAGGCGCTAGCGCCGCACCGGAGCGCATCAGGCCAGCCGAAAAGGTGGCTCGGCCCTGATCATCGGTGGTGGCAGTGCCGAGGATTTCGTTGTTGCGGGCCAGCAATTTCAGCTCGACGCCGGCGATTGGCTTGGCGGAGTTCAGCGAGCGGGCAAACACGTTCAACCCGTCAGTACCGGCAAAGGTGGAAAGGCCGATATCGGAAACCAGGAACCATTGCGTGGCGCGGTCTTCCCATTCGTCACTTTTACCGGCATTGGGGGACGCCGTCAGCACATAGATGCCGGGCTTGCGTTCCGGCAGAGCCTCGTCCACCGGAAAACTGGTGGTGACTTCACGGTTCAGGCTGCTTTCAATGTCGATCAAGCCTTGCCAGACCAATTCGCCATTGTCCTTTTCGATCCGGTCGGCACCGTAACCGCTGAGCTGCGAGAGAAATTGCGAATTGCTCATCAGCGGCGCAATCGCCCGTTCGCCGATCCGGTAAAGCTTCAGATTGGCCTTGTCGGTGTTAACAGAGACCAGGGGAATGCCGCGCCGCGCCGCAGACGGCAGTACGAAATGGTCGCCGGTAAAGCGCACGGTCGGGCTGCGGTCGCGGATATAGACATCGATATCGGTCTTTGCCGTCAGCGGCTCATCGACGGAGGAGGGCAGTCCTTCCCGCAGTCCAATCGTATAGCGCTGACCATAGTCCAGCCCTTCGACGCAAAGCTGGCTGTCCTTGGCTTCCAGCACCTTTGGAGGCTTGCCATTGACGGTGACGAAGGCGGTATAATCGGTGCCGCGATTGATCAACGGATCAGAAAATTGCACGCAGGCGCGAGGGGATGCGGCATCGGCATCAACACTGTTGCCGGTGATGCGAAAACCCTTGGTGGCTTTCAGCGCCAGATAGGCGGCGCGAACCGTCTTATCGGAGGCAAGCTCGAGGCTCGCCTTGTAGGTATTCAGAGCCGCGCGAAAATTCTCGTTTTTCTCCAGGGTCTTGGCCAGCACAGCCAGCGCATCGGCTCGCTCCTTGGTGCTGCGGGTCAGGTCATAGCCGAGAAGGGCTGCGTAAAGCCCCTGATTGGCAGTTGCGCGATCATCCTTGATGGTGTTGGCGGCACGGGCGGCGCTGATCCACAGGCTGGAATCCTCAGGGGAAAGCTGGGCGGCGGCCAGAAAGCCGGCCAGGGCATCGGCACCCTTGCCCGCCGACAGGCTGGCATGGGCGCGACCGATCAATCCGTTAAGGCCCAGTTCTGGTGGTTCCGCCGTCTGTGTCAGGCGCGCTCTGAAAGCGTTGGCTTGTGTGCGCAGACTATCGGAGATGAAGCCGAGCTTTGCGGGCGCGCCGATATCCGGCTCAGTGGCGCTGGTCACGATCTTACCGGCAACAGCACCCGCAAAGGGGCTGATCTGGTTGAAATCCGATTTCAGGAAGCACCAGCGGGCCTTGATATTATAGGTGAAAGCGCGGCAGGATTTGTCATCGACACAGCTTGCCTGGCATTGGTCCAGAGTGACGTTTTGCGCGGTGCGCAGGTCAAAACCGCTGTAGTCGCCATCCTGGGTCAGGGCGATGCTGCGGTTGGTTTCGGCAGCCATTGCTGATTGTATGGAGGCTGGCAGCATGAGACCCAGGAAGGCGAGCACCGTCCCGGCGAATATCCGTTGCAGACCCATGACAATTGCCCCTCTTTTCGTCAATCAACCGGCGCGCCGCGACGAGCCGCCCACGTCTCGTCCATTCCCTTATTCCAAGGCAAGACAATGCTCAAACATTCTCGTCTTGAAACCATTGCGACGGCCCCACGTCCATTCGAGGGTTGAGGGCGTCGCGCATGGAATGCGACCCGCCATTTTCCATGGCATGTCCTTTTACTCTTCCGATTTAACCATTTGGTGTCAATGAGGTTTTTCGTCGATTACCACATCGACCCGCAGATCGCGGCCCGCCCGCCAGCCATTCCAGGCTGCGCCAAGGCCGAGCGCGACAAACAGCAGGGCGGCCCAGGCGAAACTGCCCGTGGCACCACGGATCAGCCCAACGAGCAGCGGGCCAATGGCGGCCAGGCAATAGCCGACGCATTGCGCCATGCCCGATAGATGGGAGGCAATCTGCGGGCTGCCAGAGCGCAGCACGATTGCGGTCATGGCAAGCGCGATCAGGCTGCCTTGGCCGATACCTTGCAGCACGGCCCAGATCCACAGGGTGGAAAGGGGAGCAAACAACAGGCCGATCAGTGCGATGACAGCGAGAATGGCAACAGCGGCGTTGACAAGGCTTTGGTTCTTGCCCCGAACGGCAAGCTGCGGCGCGACAATACAGGCCGCCGCCTGCACCATGACCGAGACCGAAACGACCGCCCCTGCCGTTACCCCGTCCAGCCCGCGTTCCCGCAGGATCGGCACCAGCCAACCGAACACACAATAGGCCAGTGCCGATTGCAATCCGGTGTAAAGCGTCACGTTCCAGGCCAGCCGGTCACGCCACAGGCCCTTCACCTCGGCCCTGAATCCCGGCCTTGCCGCATGGCCGGAAAAGGCCTGCGGCAGAAACAGCAGGAACACCATGGCAGCCGGAAGCCCCCAGGCGGCCAGGCCGATGGCCAGCGAACCGCCACTGGCTGCCTCGATCGGCAGGGTCAGCCCGGCGGCGGCCGCCGCGCCACCACAGAGCGCCATGGTGTAAAAGCCGGTCATCAACGCGGCCCGATCAGGAAAATCGCGTTTCACCAGACCCGGCAGCAGCACATTTCCGACCGCGATGCAGGCACCGGCAAGCGCTGTGCCAAAAAACAGGGTGGGAAGGCTGGAAAAGCCGCGCAGGGCGGTGCCGATGGCCAGCAATGCCATGACGGCCAGCAGCGTCTTTTCCGCGCCGTAGCGGTCGCCAAGTTTGGGTGCCAGGGGTGAGAAGACCCCAAGGCAAACCACCGGCAGGGTGGTCAGCAGGCTAGCACCCAGCACGGAGAGACCCAGTTGGTCACGTATTTCCGGCAGCAGTGTCGAAGCGCTGGAAAACAGCGGGCGCAGGTTGAAGGCAATCAACACCAGACTGACGCCCAACACGATGCGCGACAGAGGCGACCGCCCCGAGGCTTGAGGCGGGGTAGGGGCGTCTTCGACCTGCGCATCGATCAGCAATTCGTCGCCAAGATCAAGCTGGGGATGGGCATTCGTCATGGGCGAAGGCTTTCAGAGGCGGCAATATCATCAAGAAAGGCAAGCATCGGCTGCATGAAGGCACGCACCGCACTGTCTGCTTGATCGGGATCGCCGCTGGCAATGGCATCGACAATAGCGCGGTGGGCGTCAAGGTCCGGTTCCGGCACAAGGCCGCCGGTGGTTGCCTCGATGGTCTGGGTAATCGAGCGGGTGAAAAACTCGTAAAGCTCCAGCATGGCGGCATTTTCCGATGCGGCGATTACCGCCCGGTGAAAGGCCAGATCGCGAGCGATAAAAGCGTTACGGTCGGGATCGGCACCGGAATGGCCGCGCTGGTCCAGCAGGGCGTGCAATTGCCTGATGGTGGCCGGTCTCGCCCTGATAGCGGCCAGCCTTGCCCCTTCCACATCCAGTGCCAGCCGAGCCTCCAGCCGGTCGCGCAGGCTGGTACGATGGGCAAGATCCAGCGGTTCGGGGGTGATGCGGTCTTTTATCACATAGGTGCCGGAGCCCTGGCGGGTTTCCAGTAGGCCCTGCGCCACCAGCACCCGCACGGCTTCGCGGATCGTACCGCGGCTGACATGCAGCGCGTCAGACAGGCTTTGCTCATTCGGCAATTTTTCGCCGATCCGCCATGTCCCACGGCCAAGGGCGGTTCGAATACGCTCGGCGGCCCCATCGGCCAGATTGGTTTTCAGCAACGGTCTCATTTGACAATTGATAAAGTCATCGGATGACTTTATCAATTGTCAAATGTAGTTATTTCAGCGGATCTATATGGGCGGTTCGCTTCGCGCATGATAGGGACGCGCCAATTCGCTCCTTCCCTAATCAAGGCCTACAGTCGTGATCCGTTCTCTCCTCGCCAATTTTCAAACCTCTCGTGCCACCGGTCCGGCCATCATGCTGGCGGGGATGCTGATGTTTGCGCTGAACGATGCCATGGCCAAGGCGCTTGTCGCCCATTACGGGCTGGGTCAGGTCGTGGTGCTGCGCAGCTTGGCGGCTTTGCTCCTGCTTTTGCCGTTTCTGGTGCGCGGTGGGCTTGCGCCGATCCTCAGCGTCGAGCGGCCCTGGATGCAGCTGGCGCGGGTGACGTGCTCGACGGTTGAAATTATCGGCTTCTACTATGCGGTCAGCTATCTGCCGCTGGCGGATGTTATGACCTATTGGCTGGCCGCGCCGATCTACGTTGCGGCCTGTGCACCCTTTCTGCTGGGCGAAAAGCTTGGCTGGCGGCGCATCACCGCCATCGTGGTCGGTTTTATCGGCGTGATCATCACGCTGGAACCGTCGCGGGCGATGTTTTCCGCACCGGCGCTGATTTCCATTATCGGCAGCGCGGCCTTTGCTTTCATGATGCTGTCAGGCCGTTCGCTGCGGGCTACGCCGGATAAGTTGCTGGTGCTGTTCCAGGTAACGGCGGCGCTGGTCGGCGGATTGTTTTTCGCGCCCTTCGACTGGGTCGAGATCGGTTCCGCCACCGATATCGTCATGTTGGGTCTGCTCGGCATCGTCGCCATGGCGGCGCATATGCTGGTCAATCGCGCCCTGAAAATATCCGATGCCGCAGCGGTTGCGCCCTTGCAATATACGCTGCTGCTGTGGGCTGTGCTGTTCGGCTGGCTGTTCTTTGGCGATGTGCCGCGCACCGGCATGGTGATCGGCGCAGCCCTGATTATCGGCTCCGGCCTGTTCATCTTCTTCCGCGAACGGCACTTGAACAAGACCGACTGCGTGCTGCCGGCGGTGCCGGAATAGAGCATTTCCAGGAAAAGTGGAAACCGGTTTTCCCGAAAAGACAAACGAAAACAAGAGAATCTAGTGTCTGTCTGGTTCAATCTGAACTTGACAGACTCTAAGAGCAGAAACGCTCTAAGAGATTATTGTTTCGGCTCTGGCCGGCTGACGACGAAAGCCGCCGAGCAGAGAAGAATAATCCCGGTGCCAACGCGCACGTAAAGCGGTGCCGACGAGAAGAACCACATCACGGCAAAGCTCAGCCCCATCGCCACAACGGCGGCTACCTTGGCGCGCCGCGAGATCGCGCCTTGGCGGCGCCAGTCCAGCAGCGGCTGGCCAAAACGGGGATGGTCAAGCAACCATTGCTCAAAGCGCGGCGAGGAGCGGGCAAACAGGGCGGCGGCAAGGATTATGAACGGCGTGGTCGGCAGCACCGGCACGAAAATACCGACAATGCCGAGCCCGACGAAAAACCAGCCCAAGCCCAGCAATATCAGCCGCATGTCCATTTCCTCGTACCACACTCTATCCGTGATACAGGATTTGGATGGGTATGGAATATTCAGCTCTACTCTGGCTTGGATTTTATATCGAAAAATGTTGGTCTGGGCAGTTCAATCTTCCTGCCTGCCAGCGCATGTTACATGACGGCTGGCAGACAGGACATGAAACTCTATGCCTTATGGGCAGCGACGGCGGCATCATAGGCAGCCACCAGCGTTGCTGCACGTTGCTTGACCACATCAGCCTTATCGCCGGGCTTGTAGAGGCTGGTGCCGATGCCGAAGGCCCGGACACCCGCATTCAGGTAGTCGCCGAAATTGTTTTCGCCAACGCCGCCAACGGCGCCGATTGGGAAATTGGCGGGCAGAATGGCCTTGATGGCATTGATGCCGCTTGGGCCGAGGACGCTGGCGGGGAAGAATTTGATCGCCGAGGCACCGGCCTTGATGGCTGCCAGCGCTTCGGTCGGGGTAAAGGCACCGGGCATCGAGACCATGCCCAGCCTGGCGGCCTGTCCGATCACCGCTGGATCGGTATTGGGCGTTACCAGAAGGTTGCCGCCAACGCTGTGCAATTGCTCGACCGCACCGGCATCGAGAACGGTGCCTGCGCCGATCAGCACGCCGTCCGGCGCACGCTTGCGGGCCTTTTCAATCGAGATGAACGGATCAGGTGAATTCAGCGGCACTTCGATGGCCTCGAAGCCCTGTTCCAGAAGCACATCGACAACACTTTCGATGTCATCAGGGCCGATGCCGCGCAGGATGGCGACCAGTTCGCGCTTCAACTGCGGCCATGGGGTATGGGTGGTGGTCATGATCTGTCCTAACGTCAATTTTGAAGAATGGCCTTGGCGGCGGCAAACAGACCGTCGCGCACCAGGGCGCTGCCGTCAAGAATGCTGGCCTTGCCGTCCGCCAGGGTGATCGCCTTGGCATAGAGCGCTGAGAGCGCTTTTGAACCGACGATATGCACGGTCTTGCCGGAACGGACCCACTCGCGCATGCCGTTGATTTCGGCGCCAATCAGCAGGCCGGACAATCGGCTGGCCGCCTCGTTGGCTCCAGGCGTGGAAAGCAGACCGGCGGCGCGGATCGAAAACAGGCTGGTGGTCAGGGTGAAATTTTCGCTGAGCGCTTCGGTGACCGCATCGGCAAACACCGTCTGATCGGTTTCCGCCGGGGCTTGCTGGATCGACAGGCGCAGGATCGATTGTTTGGCGAGCAGATCAAACAGCTCGCCGGTCATGACCGTGCGAAATCTCTGCACCACGCCGTTTTCCAGATCCACCCATTTGCAATGGGTGCCGGGCATGCAGATCACGCCCGAAGCAATGCCGCCCGCTACGACACCGGCAAGCTGGGTTTCTTCGCCGCGCATCACATCGAAAGGGCCGGTCTCTTTCTGGCAGAGGCCTGGCAGGATATAAACCGGGCGCGATGCTTTCGGGCTGACGGTATGGTGATGAAGACCGGACAGCGATGCAGGTGTTTCGACATAGGGCGCTTCCAGCCAACCGGCCCGCGCCCCTGCCATGCCAGCGATCACCACCGGCAGGTCCAGAGGCGCTGACAGCGCCTCCAGATGTTCTTCCAACACGGCGGCAAACCGGTTGTCTGCCGCGCAGGCCGACATGCCGTCGGCAGATTGACGTTCGCCCAGCACATTGCCCGCGCCATCCACCAGCCAGAGGCGGAAATTGCTGGTGCCCCAATCGGCAAGCCCAACGAAGGGCCTGCCGGTCTCTGCAACCGTTTCGGTTTTGTCAGCCATGCTGTTCGTCCGCGCTTATTGCAGGTCTTCCGGCAGCAGGGCGACCGGAATGTTCTGATAGCTGACCGGACGCAGGAAGCGACGGATCGCCATCGTGCCGACAGAGGTTGCGCCGAAATTGGTGGTGGCCGGATAAGGTCCGCCATGCACCATGGCATCGCAAACCTCGACACCGGTCGGGAAACCGTTGGCCAGCACGCGACCGGATTTGCGCTCCAGGATTGGCAGCAGCTTGCGGGCGATCTGCGCGTCGGCGTCGTCCATTTGCAGCGTCGTGGTCAGCTGGCCGACCAGGCTTTCGGCAATACCGACCATTTCATCTTCGTCCTTGACGGTGACGAACACGCCGAGCGGACCGAAGACTTCTTCGCTCAGCACATGGTTTGCCAGCCAGTTTTCACCTGTTGTGGCAAACAGATAAGGCTTGGCATTGCGCTGGTCGCAGGTGGAGGTCAGCACGGACTGGACGCCTGTGGTTTCCTCGATGCGCTTGGCTCCTTCTCGGTAGGCATTGGCAATGCCATCGGTCAGCATGGTCTGGGCATTGGCAGCAGCCAGCGCGGTCTTGGCGGTTTCCAGGAAGGCGTCGGCTTCTGGGCCTTCCTTGATGATGGCGATGCCGGGATTGGTGCAGAACTGGCCAGCGCCCATGGTGAGCGAACCCGCCCAACCCTTGGCAATCGCCTCGCCACGGGCTGAGACTGCGGCAGGCAGCAGGAACATCGGATTGACCGATCCCAGTTCACCGAAGAACGGAATGGGCTCGTCACGGTGCACGCAGAGATCAAACAGCGCACGGCCACCGCGCAGCGAGCCGGTAAAGCCGACAGCGCGGGTCAACGGATGCAGGCAGATGGCCTCGCCGGTTTCGCGATTGCCGCCCTGGACCAGCGAGAAGGTGCCGGGATGAACGCCGGTGCTCTTGATGGCGGCGTGGATCGCCTGGGCGACGATTTCAGCAGTACCCGGATGGGCTTCATGACCCTTGACGACAACAGGGCAACCGGCGGCCAGTGCCGAGGCGGTATCGCCGCCAGCGGTGGAGAAGGCCAGCGGGAAATTCGACGCACCAAACACGCCGACCGGGCCGATAGGCCGCTGCATCAGGCGAATGTCGGGGCGAGGCAGGGGCTGGCGCTCCGGCAGGGCGGCATCATAACGGCGGTCGAGATAATCGCCCTTGCGGATATGCTCGGCAAACAATCGCAGCTGGCCGGTGGTGCGGCCACGCTCGCCGACGAGGCGGGCTTCCGGCAGGCCGGTTTCCTGGGTGCCGATCTTGGTGATTTCATCGCCACGCGCATCGATTTCCTCGGCGATGGCTTCCAGAAACTTGGCGCGATCTTCGCGGGAGGAATAGCCGTAGCTGGCGAAGGCCTGTTCGGCGGCTTTCATGGCGCGGTCGACCAGAGCGGCAGAGCCCAGGAAGAATGTATGGCTCTCGCCCGAAGCGGGGCTGGAGGTGAAGGTTCCCGTACCTTCAACCCATTCTCCGGCGATCAGGTGTTTTCCGGTGAGGTTCAGCGTCATGGAGCAGTCCTTTCAAAAATCTCGTTCCGCAGGCAGATCGGCGATCAGCCGACCGCGCTGCTATTTGCCCTAGATGCGCCCGCGTTGGTCGTTCGTCGCATCCGTTTGGCTTTTGTATTCGGCTTGTGCATTCGGCTTGCGGGGCAGGACCGACTGACGTCGATCCCGTCCCATAAAGTGCGTCTTACTCGATGAAGGCTTCCACTTCATGACGCTCCGCCGTCAGGAATGCATCGGCAACCAGCCGTAGCGGCTGGAAATCGACGTCGCTTTCGCGGCTGCGCACCAGTTCGGCAAAACGCGTGTAGATCCGGGCATATTCCCGGTCGGGGCCTTCCACGGTCAATGTCTCATTTATATAGAGTTCCGCGCCGCCTTTTGCGAGCCTCAGCGTGCCTTGATCCGTCTCGACGACGATATCCCAGGTCTGCGGGCCTTCCTGGCGCCAGTCGAATTCCGCCTGTATCGGCGCACCGGCTGCGCTGCGCATCGCAAGGCTGGCGGCAATCGGCTGCTGGCGATTGGCGGGGAAGGACAAGGCTGCCTTTTCAACGATGGTCTGGCCGGGAATGATCGCGGTCAAGATCGACAGGGCATTGATGCCCGGATCGAACACGCCGAAACCGCCGGCCTCCCAAATCCAGGCCTGGCCCGGATGCCAGCGGCGGACATCTTCCTTCCAGGTGATCTCGATCCGGGTGATGGTCTTGCCGTCGAGCCATTGGCGGGCCGGTTCCACACCATTGGCAAAGCGGGAATGCCAGGTGGCAAACAGGGTGACGCCTGCGTCACGCGCAAGGTCGGCCAGCGCCTGGGCTTCGCCAATGGTTGCCGCAGGCGGCTTTTCCATCAACACGTCGAGGCCGCTGGCAATTGCCTTCTTGGCCATGGCGAAGCGGACATCGGGTGGGGTGCACAGCGCGATGGCGCGGATATCCTGGCGGGTCTCCAGAAACACATCGAAATTTTCGAAATTCTCGGCGCTGTCGATCTTGCCATTGCGGCTGATGGCGGCGGCGATCACGAAGTCACTGCCGTTTTCGCAGGACGGAATATGCTGGTCGCGGGCAATCTTGCCGACGCCGGCCAGTGCCAGGGCAATCCTGGTTCCGGTGTTTTCAGAAGAGGTCATGACCTGTTCCCTGTCTCGTCATTGAATGGTGTCAAGCGCGCCGGTGGGCGCGCTTGATGGGAGATTGGATGGATCAATGCGCGTCCTTGCCAACGGCAGCGCCGCGGCAGCCCTTGAGGAAGTCGAAGTCGGCGCCGGTATCGGCCCCTTCCACGTGATCGTGGAACAGTCGCGCATAGCCGCTGGCTGGCGGCTCGACATTCGGGCGCCAATCGGCCAGGCGGCGCTGCATTTCCTCGTCGGAAATGTCCAGATGCACCCGGCGTTCCTTGACGTCGATCTCGATGAAATCGCCGTTCTTGACGATGGCCAGCGGTCCGCCACGGGCGGCTTCCGGCGAGGTGTGCAGCAGCACGGTGCCGTAGGCGGTGCCGGACATGCGGGCATCGGAAATGCGCACCATGTCGGTAATACCCTTGCGCAGCACCTTGGGCGGCAGGCCCATATTGCCGACCTCGGCCATGCCCGGATAGCCGCGCGGGCCACAGTTCTTCATCACCATCACGCAGGTTTCGTCAATGTCGAGGTTCTCGTCATTGATCTTGGCCTTGTAGTCGTCGATGTCTTCGAACACCACGGCGCGACCGCGATGTTTCATCAGATGCGCGGAAGCGGCCGATGGCTTCAGCACGCAGCCCTTCGGGGCCAGGTTTCCACGCAGCACGGCGATGCCGCCCTGCTGGGTCAGCGCCTTGTCGAACGGACGGATAACATCCTCGTTCCAGTTGCGGACATCCTTGACTTCGTCCCAGATGGTGACGCCGGAGACGGTCAGTGCATCCTTGTGCAGCTTACCGGCTTCCGCCAACATCTTGATCACCACCGGCAGACCACCGGCATAGAAGAACTCTTCCATCAGATACTCGCCCGATGGCATCAGGTTGACGATGGTCGGGATATCGCGGCCACAGCGGTCCCAGTCATCCAGCGTCAGGTCGATCCCACAGCGACCAGCCATGGCCAGAAGATGCACGACCGCATTGGTCGAGCCGCCGATGGCGCCATTGATGCGGATGGCATTTTCAAAGGCTTCCTTGGTCATGATGTCAGAAGGTTTCAGATCGTCCTTGACCATTTGCACGATCCGGCGGCCTGAAAGCTGCGCCATCACCCGGCGGCGGCTGTCAACGGCGGGAATGGCGGCGTTGCCGGACAAGGCCATGCCGAGCGATTCCACCATCGAGGCCATGGTCGAGGCCGTTCCCATGGTGTTGCAGGTGCCGCTGGAACGCGACATCGAGGCTTCGGCCTCCATGAATTCTTCCTGGGTCATCTCGCCTGCCTTGACGGCTTCCGAGAATTTCCACAGATGCGTGCCGGAGCCGACGCGCTCACCCCGGAAATAACCGTTCAGCATCGGCCCGCCGGTAACGACGATGGAGGGAATGTCGGTGGAGGCGGCGGCCATCACCAGCGACGGCGTGGTCTTGTCGCAGCCGACCAGCAGCACGGCGCCGTCGATCGGCTGGCCGCGCATGGCTTCCTCGACGGCCAGCGCCGCCAAGTTGCGATACATCATCGCGGTCGGACGGAAGGTGTTTTCGGATGCGGAGAACACCGGAACCTCGACCGGAAAACCACCGGCTTCCCAGATGCCGGCCTTCACCTTTTCGGCCAGCTCGCGCAAATGGCCGTTGCAGGGGGTCAGGTCCGACCAGGTGTTGAGAATGCCGATGACCGGACGGCCATCGAACAGGTCATGCGGATACCCCTGGTTCTTCATCCAGCCGCGATGGTAGATTGTATCGCGTGAGTTGCCGCCGTACCATTCCTGCGACCTCAGTTTGCGAGGCCAAGCTTTTGGTGTAAAACCACTCATGGCGTTTCTATCCCGTGTTTCGTTCAGTTTACGCGGTTAGAGCACCGCTGTTTGATTCATTCAGGCAATGTCGATGCCGGATGGACCGGCATCAAAGCGTCTTGACGGCAAAGGGGGTTTCCGCCGCGACCACCAGCGGGTTCTGCAGCGGCAGGCCGAACTGGCTGGCGCTGACTTCGAACACGTCGCCGGGGACGGTCTTGAAGCCATCGGCAAAGGACAGCGTCGCTGTGCCGAACATATGCACATGCAGGTCGCCCGGCTGGCAGAATAACCCGTATTTGAAATGGTGATATTCCAGATTGGCGATGGTGTGGGACATGTTGTCCTCACCCGACAGGAACGGCTTTTCCCAGACGGTCTTGCCATCCCGCAGGATTTTCGATGCGCCGGTAACGTTGGCCGGAAGGTCGCCGACCAGCAGTTCCGGGCCAAAAGAGGCCGGGCGCAGCTTGGAATGGGCGAGATAGAGATAGTTGATCTTTTCGGTCACGTGGTCGGAAAACTCGTTGGCGAGCGAAAAGCCGAGACGAACTGGTGTGCCATCGTTATCGATAACATAAAATCCCGCAATTTCCGGTTCTTCGCCGCCGTCAAGCGCAAAGGAGGGCGATTCCAGGCCGTCGCCGGGAGCGATGGCATTGACGCCGGTGCCTTTGTAGAACCATTCCGGCTGAACGCCCCACTCACCAGCCTTGGGCTTGCCGCCTTCAAGGCCCATACGGAACATTTTCATCGAATCGCTCATGCCTGCCGTGTCGGCATGCATGCTGTCACGGGCCGATGCCGAACCGGTATGGGTCAGGCCGGTGCCGGTCAGGAACATATGGGCGGCATCGGGATGACGCACCGGGCAATCCAGCTTGCCACTGGCGGCAAGGGCGGTGAGATCGACGGTGTCGCCTGCGCCTTGTTTGGCGATGAGATCGGCGATCGACACCTTGGCTGCAATTGCCGCCTTGGCGAGATCGTAGGTGGAGGAAAATCCTGGCACGAGGCGCGCGGTTTCACCCTGCCGGCAGATCACTCCGCCAGCCTTCAACTGTGAAAGATACATTGTTCAGTGTCCTTGGAACATTTCATGGAGCGTTTCATATGGCAACGGAGGCGTTGAAACGGTCTCTGGTTTTACTCTCATGCAATCGGCAGGAACGCCGCTTCACATTATTCCCGGGATTGCTGCACGTCATGGGGTTTGGGCCGGAAACGGTTGAGTGCTTCCGGCCCAAAAGTGTCAGGCTGCTTTATTCTTGTTATAGACGTCGAAGAACACGGCGGCGAGCAGCACCAGGCCCTTGACCATCTGCTGGAAGTCGATGCCGAGACCGATGATCGACATGCCGTTGTTCATCACGCCCATGATGAAGGCGCCGATGACCGCGCCGGTAATCTTGCCGACGCCGCCCGAGGCCGAGGCGCCGCCGATAAAGCAGGCCGCGATGACGTCAAGCTCGAAGCCGCTACCCGCTTTCGGCGTTGCGGAATTGAGGCGCGCCGCAACGATCATGCCGGCGAGGCCCGCGAGAACGCCCATGTTGACGAAAGTCAGGAAGCTCAGCCGCTCGGTATTGATACCCGACAGCTTGGTGGCCTTTTCATTGCCGCCCATGGCGTAGATCCGGCGACCAATGGTGGTGCGGCGGGTGACGAAGGAATAGAGCATGATCAGCACGAGCATGACGACCAGTACGTTCGGCATGCCGCGATAGGTTGACAGCAAGTAGCCGAGCAGCAACACAGCACCCGAAACGATCAGGTTCTGTGCGACGAAGAAGCCGAACGGTTCGACATCGATGCCATGGGCGACATTGACTTGCCGGCGGCGCCAGGCAAGCACGAACAGCGCGACGGCACCGATCACGGTCAGGATAATCGATGTCGAATGGATGTCACCCATGTCGAACAGATCCGGGAGGAAGCCGGTGCTGATCAGCTGGAATTCCTTGGGGAAAGGACCGATGTTACGGCCACCAAGCACGAACAGCGTCAGGCCACGAAACACCAGCATGCCAGCCAGCGTGACGATGAAGGACGGAATGCGGTGATAGGCGACCCAATAGCCTTGTGCCGCACCGATCACACCGCCAATCACCAAACAGATCAAAACCGTTGGCAGGAAGCCAAGGCCCCATTGCACGGTCAGGATGGCGGCAATGGCGCCGATGAAGCCGACGATGGAGCCGACCGACAGATCGATATGTCCGGCGACGATCACCAGCAGCATGCCAAGCGCCATGATGATGATGAAGGAATTCTGCAAAACCAGATTGGTCAGGTTGACCGGCTTGAAGAGAATGCCGCCCGTGTAGAACTGGAAAAACACCATGATGGCGACGAGCGCGATCAACATGCCATATTCGCGGATATTGGCGCGAATATAGGAGGCGACCGACACCACGTTCTGTTCTTCCGTGGAAGGGTTGACGGAACTCATTATTTCTTCTCCCCTGAGCGCATGATAGCGCGCATGATGCTTTCCTGGCTTGCCTCTTCTTTCGAGAGCTCGGCCACCATGCGTCCTTCATTCATGACGTAGATGCGATCGCAGGTGCCAAGCAGTTCGGGCATTTCCGATGAAATCATCAGAACGCCTTTTCCGTCGGCTGCAAGCTGGTTGATGATGCTGTAGATTTCGTATTTCGCGCCAACGTCGATACCACGGGTTGGCTCATCGAGAATGAGCACTTCCGGGTTGGAAAACAGCCATTTCGACAAAACCACCTTCTGCTGGTTGCCGCCCGACAAATTGATGGTTTCCTGGTAGATCCCGTGCGAACGGATGCGCAGCTTCGAACGATAATCAGTGGCAACCTTGATTTCCCTGATATCGTTGATGACGGTGGCCTTGGACACGCCGGGCAGATTGGCAAGCGTGGTATTGTGCAGGATCGTTTCGGCCAGAACCAGGCCGAGATGCTTGCGGTCTTCGGTGACATAGGCGAGGCCAGCGTCGATGGCCTTGCGCACGGTCGAAACATCGACCGGCTTGCCGTCGATCAGAACATCACCGCTGATCTTGTGGCCATAGGCTTTGCCAAACACGCTCATGGCAAATTCTGTGCGTCCAGCGCCCATCAGCCCTGCAATGCCAACGACTTCACCGCGTTTCACCGACACATTGATGTCATGCAGAACCTGACGATCCCGGTGCTGATGGTGGAAGGCGTTCCAGTTTTTAACCTCAAGAACGGTCTCGCCAATCGTCACGTCACGTGGCGGGTAGCGGTCTTCGAGATCGCGGCCGACCATGTTGCGGATGATGACGTCTTCGCTGACTTCTTCCTCATGACAGTTCAATGTCTTGACCGTCATACCGTCGCGCAGCACGGTGATCTGGTCGGCCACCTTGCGCACTTCGTTCAGCTTATGGGTGATGATGATCGAGGTGATGCCCTGTTCGCGGAACTCGATCAGCAGATTGAGAAGAGCATCGCTGTCGGTTTCGTTGAGCGAGGCGGTCGGCTCATCGAGGATCAAAAGCTTGACGCTTTTTGACAAAGCCTTGGCAATTTCCGCCAGCTGCTGCTTGCCGACGCCGATATCCGTCACCAGCGTTGATGGCTGCTCCTTCAAGCCAACCTTGGCGAGGAGCTTCTTGGTGCGGCTGAAGGTTTCTTCCCAGCTGATGACGCCGTTGCTGGCAATTTCATTGCCAAGGAAGATGTTTTCGGCAATCGACAGCTGCGGAACCAAAGCCAGTTCCTGGTGGATGATGATGATGCCGATTTCTTCGCTATTCTTGATGACCTTGAAATTGCGCACTTCGCCGTCATAGACGATGTCGCCATCATAGGTCCCTGCGGGATAAACGCCGGAGAGAACTTTCATCAGGGTCGATTTTCCGGCCCCGTTCTCGCCCACCAACGCATGGATTTCACCACGGCGAACCTTGAGGTTCACATTCTCAAGCGCTTTCACGCCCGGGAACGTCTTGGTGATGTTCCGCATTTCGAGGATGGTATTGTCCATAATATCGTTCCAGAGCCACGGCCGCCCAAATCCACAATAGGCCAAAGCCACAGTAGGAATGCGCAGGCAGGCAACAATAAAAAGGAAGCCGGAACTTTTGCTTGAAAAGTTCCGGCCGCTTTTTGTTACTTCAGCTGATCGGCCTTATAGTAGCCGCCTTCAACCAGGACCTTTTCGTAGTTGGTCTTGGTAACGGCAACTGGCTTCAGCAGGTAAGCCGGAACCACCTTGACGCCGTTGTCGTAGGTCTTGGTGTCGTTGACTTCAGGCGTCTTGCCTTCCATCAGCGCGTTGACCATGGAAACGGTCACCTTGGCGAGATCGCGGGTGTCCTTGAAGATCGTCGAATACTGCTCACCGGCAATGATCGACTTGACCGAAGGCACTTCAGCATCCTGACCGGAGATGAACGGCAGCGGCTGGTCCTTGGAACCGTAGCCAACGCCCTTCAGCGACGAAATGATGCCGATGGAGATGCCGTCATAGGGAGACAGGACGGCATTGACCTTGGCGTCGGTGTAATAGGCCGACAGCAGGTTATCCATACGGGCCTGGGCAACGGCACCATCCCAACGCAGCGTACCGACCTTGTCCATGCCGGTCTGGCCGGACTTCACGACGAGCTTGCCGCTGTCGATGTAAGGCTGGAGAACCGACATTGCGCCATTGTAGAAAAAGAAGGCGTTGTTGTCGTCAGGCGAACCGCCGAACAGCTCGATGTTGAACGGGCCTTTGCCGTCCTTGAGGCCGAGGCCGTCAACGAGCGTGCCAGCCTGCAAGACGCCGACCTGGAAGTTGTCGAAGGTTGCGTAGTAATCGACATTGGCGCTGTCGCGGATCAGACGGTCATAAGCAATGACCTTGATGCCAGCATCATGGGCCTGCTTCAGCACGTCGGACAGTGTCGTGCCGTCGATGGCGGCGACGACCAGAACCTTGGCACCCTTGGTGACCATGTTCTCGATCTGCGAGAGCTGGTTCGGGATATCGTCGTCAGCATACTGAAGGTCGGTGGTGTAGCCGGCTTCCTTGAGCTGCTTGACGATGTTGTTGCCGTCATCGATCCAACGGGCCGAAGACTTGGTCGGCATGGCAATGCCAACAGTGCCCTTGTCGGCTGCAAAAACAGACGACGACATGACAGCTGCGCCCAAAGCGATGGACGCAAAAAGTTTTACGAGTGTCTTCACGAGGAACCTCCCTTGGTTTCCATATCAATCCGCTACATGATCTGGCGCGTAATCCGTTTCCGGTCTGGCACGTCATGCAGAAGCGGCCCCAGCTCCTTCTGTTCGCCGCAAAGAATCCGATAGGCTTTATAAGCACTACACGATCCATGCGGGACTCTTATCTGTCCGGGTATGTCATTCAAATGATTTATTTGACATTCCACATATCAATCCTGATATACGCTTTATGAATAATACACTGGCAAACCGGCTCCAGCCGAAGCATTTCACGCTCATCAAGGCGATTGGCGAGCTTGGACAATTGAGCCTGGCGGCAGGCCAGGTCTCGATGACCCAGCCTGCGGCGTCGCGTATGCTGGCCGAGATCGAGCGGATCGTCGGCGCGGCGGTATTCCTGCGCACGCCCAAGGGTATGGAGGCGACAGAAGTGGGGGCGGCCCTGGTGCGGCGCTCTGAAATCCTGCTTCAGGAAATGCGCGAGGCGATGCGCGAGGTGGACGCAATCAAGCGCGGCGCATCCGGCACGGTCAGTGTCGGTGCGGTAACGGGTGGGGCGCTCGGCTATATCGTGCCTGCCATCAGCACGCTGAAGGCAGAAGCCCGCACTGCCGATATTTATGTGGATGTGGCCCCGAGCGGTACGCTGATCTCCAATCTGGTTTCGGGACAGTTCGATTTTGTGCTGGGGCGGATCCCGGTTGGTGTCGATGCCCGCCAATTCCATATTCGTCATGCCCGCACCGAGGAAGTGGACCTGATCGTCCACCAGAGCCATCCCCTGGCGAATGCGAGTGATCTTGGCATGACCGACCTGCTGCATTTTCCCTGGGTCATGCAGGGGCCGGGCGCCCCGGTGCGCCAGGCCGTTGAAAACGCCTTCATCGATGCAGGAACAACGCTGCCGGTCGATGTTGTCAACACCACCTCGCTGCTGGTGATGATTGCGATGATTGCTGCGTCCAATGCGATCACGCCGCTGTCGCGGGAAGTATCCGACCTGCTCTGTCGGCAGACGACAGGGGCCGGGCTGTGCTGCCTGAAGATCCGGCGACCGATTATCGTTCTGCCGTACCATATGATCAGCATGAAAAACCGTCATATGTCGACGCTGGCCGCCCGTCTTCAGGATCTCGTCCTTCAGGAGTTCACCACGCGCTGAGACCTGTTCTTTTCTGGTATCTTCTGGTCTGTAGCAGGATCGTTTTGGAACAACTGTCACCTTTTCAAGAGGTGGCGGTTGTACACAGGTCGGCCAGACACTGGTGGTTTTGCCGGTTTGTCGGCAAAGCCGTGTTTATCGATAGTCGAACGTACCGAAAGCGTTAACAAAGGCTTGTTTTGCAATCGCGACCTCCCTTAAATGCCGCAGGCATGAGGTCATCATGTCACGGGGACGGGGGGGCGCGGAGGCTATAAGCTGGTGCGGTTCCCTCGTATCGAGGGTCAGGAGGTTTCCATGAGTTTGACAATAGGCTCACCAAAAGAATTATATGCTGGCGAAGCGCGCGTTGCGATGACGCCCGACAGCGCACAACAATTGCAGAAACTTGGCTATGCCTGCCTGATCGAGACGGGTGCTGGCAAGGCGGCGGGTTTTTCCGACGATGCCTACCGCAAAGCGGGCGTCACGGTTGCCGACAGCGCAGAGGCGCTTTACGCGCAGGCGGATGTGATTGCCAAGGTTCGTCCGCCGGAATCCTCTGAAGTGGAAAAGCTCGCGCCAGGCAAAACCCTGATCTCCTTCTTTTATCCCGCGCAGAATGCCGCGCTTCTGGAAGAAGCCAAGACCAAGGGTGCCAATGTTATCGCCATGGACATGGTGCCGCGTATCTCGCGCGCCCAGAAAATGGACGCGCTGTCCTCCATGGCCAATATTGCCGGTTATCGCGCTGTCATTGAGGCGGGCAATAATTTTGGCCGGTTCTTCACCGGTCAGGTCACGGCTGCGGGCAAGGTTCCGCCAGCCAAGGTGCTGATCATCGGTGCCGGTGTCGCCGGTCTTGCTGCCATCGGTACGGCAACCTCGCTCGGTGCCATCGTCTATGCGTTCGACGTTCGCCCTGAAGTGGCCGAGCAGATTGAGAGCATGGGCGCGCAGTTCGTCTATCTCGAATTCGAAGCCAGCCAGGATGGGGCCGCGACCGGTGGTTATGCTGCACCGTCCTCGCCGGAATTCCGCGAAAAACAATTGGCGAAATTCCGCGAGCTGGCCCCCGATATCGATATCGTCATCACCACGGCGCTGATCCCAGGCCGGGATGCACCAAAGCTGTGGCTGGCCGATATGGTGGCCTCCATGAAGCCCGGCTCTGTCATTATCGATCTGGCGGCTGAACGCGGCGGCAATTGCGACCTGACCGTGGCCGACCAGCGCGTGGTGTCCGACAATGGCGTTATTGTCATTGGTTACACGGATTTTCCGAGCCGGATGGCGGCGCAGTCCTCGACGCTTTATTCCACCAATATCCGCCATATGATGACGGATCTGACACCGGCCAAGGATGGCAAACTCGTCCATAACATGGAAGACGACGTTATCAGGGGTGCGACCGTGACCTTTGAAGGCGCGATCACCTATCCGCCACCGCCGCCCAAGGTGCAGGCGATTGCCGCTGCCAAGCCGAAGGAGAAGGTCAAGGAACTGACCCATGATGAAAAGCGGGCCAAGGAAGCTGCCGAGTTCAAGGCGCAGACCGCCAATCAGGTCAAGCTGCTGGCGATTGGCACGGCGGTGATGCTGTTGGTGGGTGCGTTTGCCCCGGTCAGCTTCATGAGCCATTTCATTGTGTTCGTTCTGGCCTGCTTCATTGGTTTCCAGGTCATCTGGGGTGTCAGCCATTCGCTGCACACGCCGCTGATGGCCCTGACCAATGCGATTTCCGGCATCGTCATTCTGGGTGCATTGCTCCAGATCGGCTCCGGCAATTGGCTGGTGGTGACACTGGCTGCACTGTCCGTGCTGATTGCGACGATCAATATCGTCGGCGGCTTCCTTGTGACACGGCGTATGCTCGCCATGTTCCAGAAGTCCTGAGGGGGAAGACGTTATTATGGCTATTGGTATTGTTTCTGCGGCCTATATTGCAGCCGCTGTGTTGTTTATCCTCTCGCTGGGTGGGCTTTCGGGCCAGGAAAGCGCCAAACGGGCCGTGTGGTACGGCATTGTCGGCATGGGCCTTGCGGTCATCGCCACGATTTTCGGCCCCGGCATTGGCCATTGGTTCATCATTGTGGTGATGATCGCTGGTGGCTCTGTGCTTGGCTATTACGTGGCAAACCGCGTGCAGATGACGGAAATGCCGCAGCTTGTGGCGGCACTGCATAGCTTTGTCGGTTTGGCCGCCGTGTTTATCGGCTATAACACCCATCTGGAAGAAGCCCATGTTGCCCGGCTGGACGAGACGGCGCGGGCCGCACTCACCGGCTTTGCCGCTATTCTCGCCCATAAACTGCCGGTGGAACTGTCGATCATGAAGGTCGAGGTGTTTCTCGGCGTCTTTATCGGTGCCGTCACCTTCACAGGCTCGGTCATTGCCTTCGGCAAGCTGGCTGGCAAGATCGATGGCAAGGCCAAGCAGTTGCCCGGCGGGCATATGCTCAACGCCGGTGCCGCCGCCTTGTCCTTCCTGCTGTTGATCGCCTATTTCTACGGCGCTGGTGCCTGGGCGCTGGTGCTGATGACGCTGCTGGCCTTCTTCATCGGCTATCACATGATCATGGGGATTGGCGGTGCCGATATGCCGGTGGTGGTCTCGATGCTCAACAGCTATTCCGGCTGGGCGGCAGCGGCGATCGGCTTTACGCTCGGCAATGACCTGCTGATCGTTACCGGCGCCTTGGTCGGCTCTTCCGGTGCGATCCTGTCTTATATCATGTGCAAAGCGATGAACCGGTCCTTCATCTCGGTCATTCTCGGTGGTTTCGGCACCACCACCGGTCCGGCCATGGAAATCGAGGGCGAACAGATCGCTATTGATGCGGAAGGCGTGGCCAATGCGCTGAACGAGGCCGAAAGCGTGATCATCGTCCCCGGCTACGGCATGGCGGTGGCGCAGGCCCAGCAGGCGGTGTCGGAACTCACCCGCAAGCTGCGTGACGCTGGCAAAAACGTGCGTTTTGCCATCCATCCGGTCGCAGGCCGTTTGCCGGGGCATATGAACGTGCTGTTGGCCGAAGCCAAGGTTCCCTATGATATCGTCATGGAAATGGACGAAATCAACGACGATTTCCCAAGCACCGACGTCGTCATCGTCATCGGCTCCAACGACATCGTCAACCCGGCAGCCGAAGAAGACCCCAACAGCCCGATTGCTGGCATGCCTGTCTTGCAGGTGTGGAAGGCCAAGCAGGTGTTCGTCTCCAAACGCGGCCAAGGCACCGGCTATTCCGGCATCGAGAACCCGCTGTTTTATAAGGAAAATACGCGGATGTTCTATGGTGACGCGAAGAAGTCGGTGAGTGAATTGCTGCCGATGATTAAGTAAGATTTGGCAGGTTTGAGAGATGTAAAGCCGGGTGGAAACGCCCGGCTTTTTGAATCGTCACATCACCGCCCCAACCTGCCAAGGCACAAACTCATTATCCCCCAGCCCCAGAATCTCCGACTTGGTCTTCTGCCCTGAAGCTGAGGCCATCACGAGATCGAGAATCTCCCGACCTTTTTGCTCCACCGAAATCCCGGCGCTGATGATGTCGCCGCAGTTGAGGTCCATGTCGTCGGGCATGTCCTCGTAGAGTTTGCTGTTGGTGGCAAGCTTGATGGTGGGGGTGGGCTTGGAGCCGAAGGCCGAGCCCCGGCCCGTGGTGAACACCAGCATCTGCGCGCCGCCAGCAATTTGGCCGGTGGCAGAGACCGGGTCGTAGCCGGGGGTGTCCATGAAGACGAAGCCGGGGGTTTCGATCCGTTCTGCGTAGTTCAGCACGTCGGTCAGCGGCGTGCTGCCTGCTTTGGCGGAAGCGCCAAGTGATTTTTCCAGAATGGTGGTCAGTCCGCCCAGTTTGTTGCCAGGGCTGGGGTTGTTGTCCATCGAGCCCCGGTTCATTTTCGTATAGTCTTCCCACCAGCGAATGCGGGCGATCAGCTTCTCGCCGATTTCGCTTGATGCGGCGCGGCGCAGCAGCAATTGTTCAGCACCGTAGATCTCAGGGGTTTCCGAGAGAACCACCGTGCCGCCCAGGCCGACCAGCAGGTCGGAGGCGATGCCGAGCGCCGGATTGGCGGTGATGCCGGAAAATCCGTCCGAGCCGCCACATTGCAGCGCCAGTTTCAGTTCTGAGGCCGGGATCGGCTGGCGCTTGATGGCATTGACCACGGGCAGGATGGATTTGATGTGGTCTACCAGATGCGCGATGGTCGCAGCGGTGCCGCCACTGTCCTGGATGGTCAGGCCGAAGAACCGGTTTTCGTCATTACCACCATAGAGCATTTTCATCCGGGCGAGCTGCATGACTTCGCAACCCAGGCCGACAAAAACAGCAGCGCCGACATTGGGATGGGTGGCATAGCCCCAGAGCACCCGTTGCAGAATATCGGCCCCTTCGCCGCCCGCATCCATGCCGCAGCCAGTGCCATGGGCAAAGGCGGCGACCCCGTCGATATCAGGGTAATCGTCGAGAATGCCAGAGCGGTTGATGTCATCGGCAGCGCGCCGGATGACTGTGGCGGAACAGTTAACAGTAGCGCAGATGGCGATGAAATTGCGCGTTCCCGCCTGACCATTCGCCCGGCGATAGCCCATGAATGTCTCAGGTTTCACAACGGGAATGGCGGCCAGCGCCTTCTGGTAATCGGCACCCACCTCATACTGCTGGTCATGAGCGCCGAAGGAACAGTTGTCGGTATGTACATGCTCACCCGCCCGGATCGGGCGGCTGGCATAGCCAATCACCTGTCCGAACTTGATGATATTGCCACCCGCATTCATATCCAGCCGGGCAATCTTGTGGCCACGTGCTACCGGATGATCAAGGGCCAGGCCAAACCCAAGCGGCTGCGCGCCTGCCGGGGCGGGATTGGTCAGGATGGCGACGGTGTCATCCGGGTGCAGCAGCACTGTCCCTGTCCCTTCAGCCATAATGGACATGTCCGTGAGAGAGGGCGCGAATGACCCCGCGCAGTTCCGCCAACCCGCGCAGCCGCCCGACCAGCGGATAGCCGGGATGGGTGCCACGGCTGACATCGTCAAGCAATTCGTGGCCATGATCCGGCCGGAAGGGAATGTCGAAATCGGCGCGACCGTCTGCCTTGCGGCGGCGCTCTTCGGCAATCAGCACCGCAATCAGCGTCACCATGTCGGTATCGCCATCCAGATGCGCGGCCTCCTGAAAGGAACCGTCCTTCTCCTTGGCCACATTGCGCAGATGGGCAAAATGGATGCGCTCGGCAAAGCGTGCGGCAATGGCTGGAACATCGTTTTTCGGATTGGCCCCCAGCGAGCCCGCGCACAGCGTCAAGCCGTTGGCATGAGCCGGTTGCTGTTCCATGATCCAGGCAATGTCGTCTTCGCAGGAGACGATGCGCGGCAGGCCGAGAATATCACGCGGCGGATCGTCGGGATGCGCGCAAAACCGCATACCAAGCTCTTCCGCCGTCGGGATGACCTCGGCGAGGAAGCGGGCATAGTTGGCGCGGATCTCATCGCGGCTGATGCCGTGATAACGCTTCAGCGCCTCGCGCAACCCGCTTATGTCGTAGCGGTCGAACGCGCCGGGCAGGCCGGACATGATGCTGTTTAACAGGTTCTGCCGCAGGCCCTCGCTGGAGGCGTCGAACCAGGCCTTGGCGGCCTCACGCACCTCTGGCGAATAGTCGTTTTCAGCACCGTCGCGCTCCAGCATATGGATCTCGAAAGCGGCCATATGCGGTTCGGAAAACCGCAGGGCGGTACCGCCGCGCGCCACCGGCGCATCCAGCTGGGTGCGGGTCCAGTCGAGCAATGGCATGAAATTATAGCAGATCGTGTGGATACCAGCATCCGCCAGATTCTTCATCGATTGGCGGTAATTGGAAAATAGCCGTTCAAGATCGCCTTCGCCGCGCTTGATATCCTCATGGATCGGCAGGCTTTCCACCACATTCCAGGTCAGGCCCAAGCCGCTATTGGCGATCTCGTCGCGGCGGGCCGCAATGGCATCCCTGCTCCAGACTTCACCATAGGGTATTTCGTGCAGCGCGTTGACGATGCCGGAGGCGCCGGTCTGGGCGACCTCGGTCAGGGTAATGCGGTCAAAGGGGCCGTACCAACGCCAGCTCTCTTTCATGCGGACATGTCCTTTACTGTTTGTCTTGAACCTTTGGCGGCGAGGCTTTGATAGGCCGTGGTCAGCGCGTTGCGGAAGGTCGTGTTTTCGGCAAGCGATTGAGGGAAAATCTCCCGCACCGCCAAAAGGGCCGCCACCTTGTCGGCAGGCTCGGCAGCGCCATCGCTCAGGTTTTTTAACCGCGCGGCCAGCGGGTCGCGGACGTCGATTGCGTCGCCCTTTTCATCCACGCCACCAACATAGCGCATCCAGGCGGCAACGGCCAAAGCCAATCCCTTGATCGGCCGGTTGGCCGCGAGGTTCTCCGTCAGGGTGCCGAGAATCCGCTGCGGCAGTTTTTGCGATCCGTCCATGGCAATCTGCCAGGTGCGGTGGCGGATGGCGGGATTGGCGTAACGGTCAAACAGCGCCTGCGTATAGTCGCCAAGGCTCACGCCCGGTGGAGCTTTCAGGCCGGGGGTGATTTCTGCGTCCCACAGCATTTTGCAAAACCGGGCAAAGACCGGATCGGCCACCGTCTGGGCAATGGTTTCATGACCGGCGAGATAGCCGAGATAGGCAAGCGACGAATGGGTGCCGTTCAGGCAGCGCAGTTTCATATGCTCGAAGGGCGTCACATCCTCGACCAGCTCGACGCCGACCTTGCCGAGATCCGGTCTTGCGCCATCAACGAAATGGTCTTCCACCACCCATTGCCGGAAAGGCTCATGCATGACGGGGGAAAGATCCAGCACGCCGGTGATCTGCGCCAGCCGGTTGATATCCTCGGGCTTGGTGGCAGGCACGATCCGGTCCACCATGGTCGAGGGAAAAGCGCCTTCACTGGCAATCCAGACTTGAAGATCGGATGAGATCAGCCCGGCCAGCTCAAGCACGACGCCGCGCACCACCTTGCCGTTTTCCGGCAGGTTGTCGCAGCACAGCACCGTGAAGGGACGCAGGCCCGCCGCATGACGTTTTTCCAACGCCCGCACCAGAAAGCCGAGGGCGGAGAGGGGAGCTTCCGGATGGGCCAGATCATGCTGGATGTCGGGATGGTTGCGGTTCAGCTTACCGGTGGAGGGTTCGTGGCAATAGCCTTTTTCCGTCACCGTCAGGCTGACGATCCTGACAGCCGGATCGCTCATCGCGTCGATCACGGCTGTCGGGTTTTCCCGTGCCACCAGCACATCGTTGATCACGCCGATCATATGCGGCGTTTCGCCGTTTGACCCAAGCTCAACAGCGGTATAGGCGAAATCCTGGGGGGCGAGCGAATCGCGCTGGTCGGGCCGCATCAGGCTGACGCCAACGATGCCCCAGTCCCCGCCGGATTTCTCCATGGCCTGTTCGATATAGATCGCCCCATGGGCACGGAAAAAGGCACCAAGACCGAGATGGACGATACCTGTCTGCGGTCTGGTGCCATCGGGGCGGTGCAGCCGTTGCGGATTGGCGGACATATCAGCGGGCAAGCCAGCCTCCATCGACATTGAGAATGGCGCCATGGATATATTTGGCAGCCCTTGAGGAAAGAAACACCGCAGCGCCGCCAATGTCTTCGGCCTCGCCCCAGCGACCCGCCGGAATGCGCTCCAGAATGGCCTTGTTGCGGGCCGCGTCATTGCGCAGCGCCTCGGTATTGTTGGTTTCGATATAGCCGGGGGCAATGGCGTTGACATTGATGCCCTTGGCCGCCCATTCATTGGCGAGCAGCTTGGTCAGCCCGGCGACACCGCTTTTCGACGCCGTGTAGGATGGCACCCGGATACCGCCCTGGAAGGACAGCATCGAGGCAATATTGACGATCTTGCCGCCCGCTTCGCGGGCAAACAAGGCCTTGGCAAAGGCCTGGCAGAGGAAGAACATCGCCTTCAGGTTGACATCCATCACCGCGTCCCAATCGGCCTCGGTGAAATCCACCGCATCGGCGCGGCGAATGATACCGGCATTGTTGACGAGAATATCAACCGTGCCGAGATCTTCGAAAATGCCGCTGCCGGCCATCGGGTCTGACAGGTCGAGGGTGAGGCCGGACGCCTTGCCACCGGCATTGGTGATCTGCTCGACAGTTTCCGTCACTGGCGAACGGCCCGCGCAAATCACGCTGGCGCCAGCCCCGGCCAGCGACAGGGCAATGGCCTGGCCGATGCCGGTATTGGCGCCTGTCACCAGTGCCGTCTTGCCCTTGAGGGAAAACAGATCGCTCACTTCAGCGTCTCCATCGACACCACTTCGACATCCTTATAATCGACATTGTCACCGGCCATCGCCCAGATGAAGGTGTAATTGGCGGTGCCTGCGCCCGAATGGATCGACCAGGGCGGCGAGATCGCACCTTCCTCGTTTTTCAGCACCAGATGCCGGGTCTCATCCGGCTCGCCCATCATATGGAAGGCGCGCTGGCCTTCCGGCAGGTCGAAATAGAGATAGGCTTCCATGCGCCGGTCATGGACATGGGCAGGCATGGTGTTCCAGACGGAGCCGGGGGCAAGCTTGGTCATGCCGACCACCAGTTGGCAGGCCTTCATCACATCAGGATGCACGAACTGGTAGATGGTGCGCTCATTGGAGGTTGCCTGCGAGCCGAGCGTCACATTGGCGGCTTCCTCAATCTTGATGAGGCGCGAGGGATAGGTGTGGTGGGCCGGGGCCGACAGAATGTAGAAACGGCCAGCACCTGAAAAACTGATCTTGCCCGCGCCCATGCCGAGATAGAGCATGTCGCCCTTACCCATTTCATAGGTGTCATCCGCCTCGACCGTGCCTGTGCCGCCGATGTTGACGACGACAAGTTCGCGCCGGTCGAGAATGGAGGCGGTGCCGCATTCCTTCACATGGTCCAGCACCAGCGGAGAGCCGCCCGGCACCGCACCGCCGACGATCATCCGGTCGTAATGGGTATAGATCAGCCGGATTTCGCCCTCCGCAAAAATATCGCCGACATGGAAATGCTTGCGCAGGGCCGTGGTGTCGAAGCCTTTGGCGGTCTGCGGGTCGATAGCGTGGCGGGTTTCAACGGTCAGCATGGCTTTACTCCTCAAATATCAAAGAAAATTGTCACGCCGGGGCGTGAATGTGTCGATAAGCACGCAGGGATCGATGGCCCGGCAGCCGTGAAAGGCAAGGGAGGGAATAACGAAACTGTCGCCGGGGCCGACGGTGAACGTCTCGTCGCCGATGGAAAATTCGAACCGGCCGGACTGAACATAGGTGGATTGCACATGCGGGTGATGGTGCCGCAGGCCCTCCGCACCCTTGGCGAAGGTGAATTTCACCACCATCAGGTCTGGGCTGTCGGAGAGAACCTGGCGGGTCACCCCGTGGCCGGCTTCGACCACCGGAAAGGTCCTGACAAAGTCTGTATCCATGGCTGGCTGCTCCTCCATCGAGGCTATCTGGTTCAGTCTGAACCCACAGGACGCGACGCAAAGGTCTTGACACGACGCAAAGGTCTTGCGGCTTTGCCGCCCCCCTCATCCGGCTGCCGCCACCTTCTCCCCGATGGGGAGAAGGTGGCGGCAGCGCCCAGCGCTTTCTCTGGTGCTGCAAAGAGCGAGTAAAGCCCTTTTCCAACATCAGAATAAGGCTGATTGCTATCGCCTTGGCCTCTTCTCCCCAGCGGGGAGAAGTCCCCGGCAGGGGGATGAGGGGGGGCGAAGCCGATAAACCCTTTGGGCGTGTACCGTGGTCTGAACCAGAAAACCTCTCGCTTTCCTTTGTTTTCGTTTGTCTTTTCGGGAAAATCGGTATCCACTTTTCCCTGAAAAACGCTAGGACCCGCTGCTCCTCATCAGAGCCGATAGGCCTTTTTCGCCAATCCATAGGCGAGATCGCTAGCCAGTTCCTGGGCTTCGTCCTCCTCCAGACGGCCCGTCAGCACCAGTTCGGCCAGATAGGCGCAATCCACCCGCCGGGCCACATCATGGCGGGCCGGGATGGAGCAGAAGGCGCGGGTATCGTCGTTGAAGCCGACGGTATTGTAGAAACCGGCGGTCTCTGTGGTGGTCTCGCGGAAGCGGCGCATGCCATCAGGGCTATCGAAGAACCACCAGGCGGGGCCGAGCTTCAGGGCCGGATAGGCACCTGCCAACGGCGCCAGTTCGCGCGAATAGCTAGTTTCGTCCAGCGTGAAGAGAATGACCGTCAGATCCTTTTCCATGCCGACCGCATCCAGCAGGGGTTTAAGCGCCCTGACGTAATCGGTGCGGGTCGGGATATCGAAGCCCTTGTCGCGGCCATGTTTTGCCATGATGCCGGCGGAATGGTTGCGGTAGGAACCGGGATGGATTTGCAGCACCAGCCCGTCTTCCAGGCTCATCCTGGCCATTTCCGTCAGCATGTGGCCACGGAAGGCATCGGCCTCATCGGGGGTGATCCGCCCGGTCAGCGCCTTATCGAATAGCGCCTTGGCCTGATCCTGGGGCAGGTCCTCGGTGCGGGCCGTGGGGTGCCCGTGGTCGGAACTGGTGGCGCCGTAGGTTTTGAAGAAGGCGCGGCGGTTGCGATGCGCCTCCAGATAGCCGCTCCAACTGGTGGCATCGACATTAGCCAATTGCCCGAACCGCTCGATATTGGTGGTAAAACCTTCAAACTGCGGATCGACCACCGGGTCTGGCCGATAGGCGGTGACGACGCGGCCGTTCCAGCCGGAGGCGCGGATCGCCTCATGCCATTTCAACTCGTCCAGCGGGCTTTCCGTGGTGGCGATCACTTCGATATTGAAGCGTTCGAACAGGGCGCGGGGGCGAAATTCCGGCTTTATCAGGCATTCGGCGATATGGTCATAGGTCTGGTCCGCCGTCTGCTCCGACAGCCGGGTCGTGAGGCCGAACACGTCTTCGAAGGCATGCTCCAGCCACATGCGGCTGGGCGTGGCGCGAAACAGGTGGAAGTTTTCGGCAAACAGCCGCCAGATCTTGCGGCCATCGGTTTCCGTCATGCCGCCATCGACACGCGGCACGCCAAGCGCCGTAAGGTCGATACCCTGGGAATAAAGCATGCGAAACACATAATGGTCTGGCACCACAAAAAGCTGGGCCGGATCGGGAAAAGCTTCATTTTCCGCAAACCAGCGCGGGTCGGTATGACCATGCGGACTGACGATGGGCAGGTCGCGGACCGTGTCGTAAAGCGTGCGCGTCAGCGTGCGTGCTGTGGGATCAAGGGGAAAAAGCCTGTCTGGATGAAGCAATGCCATGGTCTCCGCGTGCGCCCCGTAATTCTAGTAGTGCATAATATCGCAAGCCGATTTCGACACGGCGTATTATGGCTTAAAACAACTGCCGCCCCTTGCATTGGCCGTCGTCTTTTGATCGATGGCCTTGGCGATGACAGTGGTGGCGAAACGCAATTGCATTCCGCCGTCAATCTAATATGTTAGTATGCAAATTGTGTCAATCCGGTCCGGGGAGTGATCTCCGGCCTCTGGTGGGGCGAAGACGTAATGGAGTGGCAATGGCGGTGGTAATAGGAGGGTGGGATGATTGATACGGTCAATGTGCGCACGCTGGACGTTCAGCGGCAACCTTCGGTCACCGAGCAGGTCTTCGAGCTGTTATACCGGCAGGTGGTTGAACTGGAGCTGCCGCCGGGCGCAAAATTATCGGAAGTGGATGTTGCCAAGCAGATGGGCGTGTCTCGCCAGCCGGTGCGCGATGCCTTCTATCGCCTGTCCCAGCAGGGCTTCCTGATGATCCGCCCGCAACGGGCAACCGTGGTGACGCATATTTCCGAACGCGGCGTCTTGCAGGCCCGCTTCATCCGCACGGCACTGGAAATGGAAACCGTGCGGGCCGCCGCCGAGCGTTTGAGCGAGGAGCAGATCGCGGCGCTGGACGACCTGGTACAGCGGCAGATCAAAGCCATGGACGCTGGCAACAAGATGCTGTTTCACGAGTTGGACGACGAGTTTCATCGGCAGATCTGTAAGATGTCGGGCCATGAATTCGCCTGGGCCCTGATCCGCGACAGCAAGGCGCATATGGACCGAATCCGCTATCTCAGCCTTGCTTTTGGTGCGCAAAGCGCCATTGACGACCATATCGAGATCATGGCTGCGTTGAAGGCACGTGATGGCGACCGGGCCGCGGCCAACATGCGTGTTCATCTGTCACGCATCCTGTCGATCATCAGCCGTATCCGCGAAAGCCACGGCCAGTATTTCGCGACCGAATGAGGGTGGCAGGATAATATGAGCAATAGACGGATCTTGACCATCGGCGAATGCATGGTGGAAATGGCGCCCCGCGAAGACGGTGCCTATCATCGCAATTTCGCTGGCGATACATTCAACACCGCCTGGTATCTGCGCCGCCTTATGGGCGCTGACGATGTGGTGGATTACTGCTCGGCCATCGGCGTCGATGGCATTTCGCAGGCCATGCTCACCTTCATGCAAGCGGCGGGTATAGGCACAGGGCATTTGCGCCGTCTGGAGGATGCGACGGTCGGGCTTTATATGATCGAGCTTGCCAATGGAGAGCGCAGTTTCAGCTATTGGCGCGGCCAGTCCGCCGCCAAGCGCCTGGCAGACGATCGGCAGTTCCTTTTAGAGGCCGTACGGGGTCGCGATCTCATCCTGTTTTCCGGCATTACCCTCGCCATCCTGTCCCCGGCGGGCCGCCAGCAATTGCTGGAGGTTTTGGCAGAGGCACGCGATGCCGGCAGCCTGATTGCTTTCGATCCTAATATGCGCGCCCGGCTTTGGCCGGACCGTGACAGCATGTGCGATGCGGTTTCGCATGCGGCCAAGGTTGCCGATATCGTCCTGCCGTCCTTTGACGAGGATGGGCCGAATTTCGACGATGCCACACCAGAGGCGACGATTATCCGATACCGGAAAGCAGGTGCGGCAACGGTGGTGGTCAAGAATGGCGCGGGCCGTGTGCATGCCTTTGACGCCACGCAAGGGCCATTGACATTCGATCCCGTGCCGGTTGCCGATCTCGTGGATACGACGGCGGCGGGCGACAGTTTCAATGCCGGTTTCCTGTCGGCCCGCCTTTCGGGTGTGGCGATGGCTGAGGCGGTGGCGCAGGGGGCTGCCGTTTCCGCTCAGGTGATCCGTAAGCGGGGCGCCCTGGTGGAGATTGAAAATATCCGTCGATAGGTGGAGATTATGAAAAGGCGCTTGCGAACACCGATGTCGCAAAAATGCTCGCTTCTTTGTGTTGCGAAGCAACTTATTTTCGCTTGAACCCTTGCAGCTTTTGATTCTACTCTGCTCCTAAAATAGGAGATTGGCGATATTTCTCTTTTTTGTCATAGGCTTGTGTATTTTGACAAAAAGAACTGGCCAGTCGCAATGCGTCAAAAGGTGAGTGTCCATGCAATTGGTTTTCGACGGGCACAATGATGTCCTCCTGCGCTTGTGGAGGGCTCATGCAGCGGGCGTCGATCCTGTGCGGCAATTCATCGATGGTACCCGCGAAGGTCATATCGATGCGCCACGCGCCCGCCGGGGTGGGCTCGGTGGTGGTCTCTGCGCGATTTACATTCCCTCCGACGGCGATTTCGTGCTGACCGAACCGGATCACAGGGGCCATTACAATACCCCTGTTGATAAGCCTCTGGCGCGGGCATCGTCCCTGGATATCGCCTTGCAGATGGCCGCCATTGCTCTGCGGCTCGAGCGGGCTGGCGGCTGGCGGCTGTGCCGCTCGACATCGGATATTCGCGCTGCCATGACTGACGGCACCTTTGCCGCCGTGCTGCATATGGAAGGCTGCGAGGCCATCGATGCCGATCTGGCCGCACTTGAGGTGTTTTACCAGGCGGGCCTGCGCACACTCGGCCCGGTCTGGAGCCGCCCGAATATTTTCGGCCATGGCGTTCCCTTCGCCTTTCCAATGTCGCCGGATACCGGTCCGGGTCTGACCCCGCTTGGCTTTGAACTGGTGAAAGCCTGCGACCGGCTGGGCATTGCCCTCGACCTTGCCCATATCACCGAAAAGGGCTTTTGGGACGTGGCGAAAACCTCCGACAAGCCATTGATCGCCAGCCATTCCAATGCGCACGCGCTGACACCGGTGGCCCGCAACCTGACCGACCGGCAGATGGATGCGATCCGCGAGCGCAAGGGCATCGCTGGCCTCAACTACGCGGTGACCATGCTGCGCTCCGACGCCCGCGATTTTGCCGAGACCCCGCTGTCAGATATGGTGCGCCATATCGATTACATGGTGGAACGCATGGGCATCGATTGCGTCGGCCTTGGCTCCGATTTCGATGGTTGTACCGTGCCCGGTGCAATCGGCGATGCCAGTGGTAACCAGAGGTTGCTTGAAGCGTTGCAATCGGCTGGATACGGTGATGCAGATATTGCTAAGATTGCCCATGAAAACTGGCTGCGTGTGCTGGGGACGGCCTGGGGCGAGTAATCCGGCATCTGTCGGCGATCATTGATTTTAAAAAAAGGGGACGGGACCATGACCATGACATTGACGCGCCGCAGGCTGATGACCACGGCCAGTGCTGTTCTGGCATTGGGAGTTGCAGGCGTGCCGCGCGCTTTTGCTGCGACGCCGAAGGATACGTTGGTCGAGGCCTGGGCGTTTGACGACATCATCACCATGGACCCGGGCGAGGCTTTCGAAATCTCCGCCGCAGAAGTCACCGGCAATACCTATGATACGCTGGTAAAGCTGAATATTGCCGATACCTCGACCGTGGCGCCGGGCATTGCGGAAAGCTGGAGCGCTTCTGAAGACGGCCTGACTTATACGTTCAAGATCAAGTCTGGCATCAAGTTCGCCTCCGGCAACCCGATCACTGCGGAAGACGTGGCCTATTCTTTTGAACGGGCTGTCAAGCTCAACAAGAACCCGGCTTTCATCCTCCAGCAGTTCGGCCTGAGTGGGGACAATGTCGCGGAAAATGCCAAGGCAGTCGATGCCTCGACCTTCCAGTTCAAGGTGGATAAGCCTTATGCGACCAGCTTCGTGCTGAACTGCCTGACCGCGACCGTCGGCGCCATCGTCGACAAGAAACTGGTCCAGAGCCATGCGGTAGCCGTGACGGTTTCCAAGGATTATCCCTATGACACCGATTTCGGCAATGGCTGGTTGAAGACCAATTACGCTGGCTCCGGTCCTTTCAAACTGCGCGAATGGCGTGCCAATGAATTGGTCGTGCTGGAGCGTAATGATAATTATTATGGTGAAAAGGCCAAGCTGAAGCGGGTCATCTACCGCTTCCTGAAGGAAAGCTCCGGCCAACGTCTGGCGCTGGAATCCGGTGACGTCGATGTGGCGCGTAACCTTTCGCCCACGGACTTTACCGCGATTGCCAATGCGAAAAATATCAAGACTGACTCTGCCCAGAAGGGTACCGTCTACTATCTCGGTCTCAACCAGAAAAACCAGTATCTCTCCAAGCCGGAAGTCCGCCAGGCCATCAAATATCTTGTCGATTACGATGCCATTGGCGCAACCCTCATCAAGGGAGTCGGCACTGTGCATGAGTCCTTCCTGCCCAAGGGCATTCTTGGCTCGATTGATGACCAACCCTATAAGCTGAATGTTGCGAAGGCCAAGGAACTGTTGGAAAAGGCAGGTCTTAAGGATGGCTTCAAAGTCACCATGGATGTGCGCTCCATCGAGCCGATGACCAGCATCGCCCAATCCATGCAGCAAACCTTCGCGCAGGCGGGCATCACGCTGGAACTCATTCAGGGTGATGGTAAGCAGACGCTGACTAAGTACCGCGCTCGCAACCATGACATCTATATCGGGGATTGGGGTGCCGATTATTGGGACCCGCATTCCAATGCCGAAACCTTTACCAGCAATCCTGATAATTCCGACACGCCGAAATCCAAGACACTCGCCTGGCGCAACGCCTGGGATGTGCCTGAATTGACCAAGGAAACCAGCGAAGCCCTGCTGGAGCGTGACACGCCGAAGCGCAAGGCGATGTATGAAGACTTGCAGCGCAAGGTTCTGGCAGATGGTCCGTTTGTGATCATCTATCAAAAAACGGAAATTGCTGGCTATAGAGCCAATGTTCAGAATTATAAGCTTGGCCCGACCTTCGACAGCAACCTCAAGAACATGATTTCCAAGGATTGATCAGGAGCAGGGCTCTTGGCTCTCACCACAATACAAGCATCAGCCGGTCGCAGGCGCGACCGGCAGTTTAAGCGTTTGAAGGCAGTTGCGGGATTTTTCGTGACTGTTGCGACGACCTATCTCGGCCTTCTGGCGGTGACGTTCTTCATCGGTCGGGTGATCCCGATCGATCCGGTTCTTGCTGTTCTGGGGGACCGTGCGCCGCAGGCGGTCGTCGAACAGACGCGCCGGGCAATGGGGTTGGATCAACCGCTCTATTACCAGTTCTTCGTCTATATAAAACAAGTGCTCTCGGGCGATTTCGGCACGTCGGTTCTGACAACCAATCCTGTCATGACCGATATCGCCAGGTTTTTTCCGGCAACTGTTGAGCTTGCAACGGTCGGTACGATCATCGGCGCGGTGATTGGCCTTCCCTTAGGCGTTCTGGCCGCAGTCAAGCGCGGCAGCCTTGCGGACCAGATTGTCCGGGTCATCGGTTTGATCGGCTATTCCGTGCCAATCTTCTGGCTCGGCCTGCTGGCGCTGCTGTTTTTCTATGCCAAGCTGCAATGGGTGGCCTATCCCGGGCGGATGGACGTGGTCTATGAATATGACCTGATACCCGTCACCGGTTTCTACCTGCTTGATGCGGCCATGCAGGGCCAATGGGAGATCCTCTGGGATCTGTTTCGCCATATCATCTTGCCAGGCGCGCTGCTCGGCTATTTCTCACTTGCCTATATCAGCCGCATGACCCGCTCCTTCATGCTCAACGAACTGTCGCAGGAATATATCGTGGCGGCTCGCGCCAAGGGCCTGTCCGAAAGCCGGATCATCTGGTTCCACGCCTTGCGTAATGCCGCTGTGCCGCTGCTGACGGTGATTGCCCTGTCCTATGCCGGTCTGCTGGAAGGCTCGGTACTAACAGAGACGATCTTCTCCTGGCCGGGCATCGGTCTTTACATCACCAATTCGCTGCAAAATGCCGATATGAATGCAGTGTTGGGCGGAACCATCATTATCGGTTCGGTTTTTATCGCCATCAACATCCTGTCTGATCTCCTTTACAAGACCCTTGACCCGAGGACGCGCAGCCGATGATGACGCCCTCAGATAATATGTCCCTTCGTGAGTGGCTGCTGTCGGACCGGCCCCAATCGCGCCGGCAGGCTCGGCTTGGCCGTGCCTATGTGATCTGGCGGCAGTTTTCGGCCAATCGGCTGGCGCTGCTGGGGCTTGGAATCATTATCGCGCTCATTCTGGTTGCGGCTTTTGCCGATCTGCTCGCCACTCACAATCCGGTGCAGGGTGATCTTGCCAATGCAAGGTTGATGGCGCCGGGCACCGGCGGTTTCTGGCTCGGCAGCGACGATCAGGGTCGCGACATCTATTCCCGGTTGATCTACGGGTCGCGGCTGACATTGATGGTGGTGGTGCTGGTGGCCATCATCGCTGCACCCATCGGTCTGCTGGTCGGCACGGTGGCCGGTTATGCGGGTGGCTGGGTCGATGCGGTACTGATGCGGCTGACCGATATTTTCCTGGCCTTTCCGAAGCTCGTTCTGGCTCTGGCGCTGGTCGCAGCCCTCGGCCCCGGCATTGAAAACGCCATTCTGGCCATCGCCGTCACCTCCTGGCCGCCCTATGCGCGGATTGCCCGGGCGGAAACGCTGACGGTGCGCAATTCCGATTATATCTCTGCCGTCAAGCTGATGGGCGCCTCTCCCTTTCGCATCGTGCTGCGTCACATCATGCCGCTCTGTCTGTCCTCGCTGATCGTTCGCGTCACGCTGGATATGGCGGGCATTATCCTGACGGCTGCCGGTCTTGGCTTTCTAGGCCTTGGTGCTCAGCCGCCTCTGCCGGAATGGGGGGCGATGATTGCCGATGGCCGTCGCTTCATTCTCGATCAATGGTGGGTTGCCGCCATGCCGGGCTTTGCCATCCTTATCGTCAGCCTTGGCTTCAACCTGCTGGGCGACGGCCTGCGCGATGCGCTGGACCCGAAGGAGGCCGGACAATGAGCGCGCTGCTGACGGTGGACAATCTCAAGGTCAGTTTTCCGACCCGCACGGGTCTGGTGGAAGCCGTGCGCGGCGTGTCCTTCACGCTTGGCAAAGAGCGGTTGGGCATTGTTGGCGAATCCGGCTCCGGCAAATCCCAGACCGGACGGGCGATCATGGGTCTCACCCCCGCCCATGCGCGGATCACCGCCGATAAACTCCATTTCGGCGATACGGATCTGCTGGCGATTTCGGCATCCAAGCGCCGGGCGTTGCGCGGCAAGCGGATGGCGATGATCCTTCAGGACCCCAAGTATTCGCTAAACCCGGTTATGCCGATTGGCAAACAGATCGTCGAGACCTTGTTGACCCATGAGCGGATGACCGGAAAGCAAGCCCGGCACAGGGCGCTGGCCATGCTGGAAGCGGTGCAGATCCGCGATCCCGAACGGGTGTTCAAGCTCTATCCGCATGAGGTTTCCGGCGGCATGGGCCAGCGGGTAATGATCGCCATGATGCTGGTCTGCGGGCCGGAACTGCTGATTGCCGATGAGCCGACCTCGGCGCTGGATGTGACGGTGCAGCTGGAAGTGCTCGATATTCTCGACATGCTGGTGCGTGAGCGCGGCATGGGGCTGATTTTTGTCAGCCATGATTTGCGGCTGGTGTCTTCCTTCTGCGACCGGGTGCTGGTGATGTATGCGGGCCGTGTTGTCGAGGAACTGAATGCGGCCAACCTGTCCGAGGCCAAACACCCCTATACCCAGGGCCTGCTGAATTGCCTGCCGCGCCTGGAAGGCAACCAACATCCGCTGCCGGTCTTGCAGCGTCAGGTGGAGTGGGCGCAATGAGCAAGGCCCTTGTTGTTGAAGAGATGGGCGTGCGCTTTGATGAGTTTCTGGCGCTGGACGGGGTCAGCATTGCCGTTGAACAGGGCGAGAGCTTTGGTCTGGTCGGGGAATCCGGCTCTGGAAAATCGACGCTGCTGCGGGCGATTGCCGGGCTGAATACCTTTGAGAGTGGCAAGCTGACTGTCGATGGCAAGAGCTATGACAGCAGGCAGCGCGACAAAAGCTTTTATCGCACCGTACAAATGGTGTTCCAGGACCCTTACGGCTCGCTGCATCCGCGCCAGACGGTGGACCGGCTCCTACTGGAGCCTTTGGCCGTGCATGGATTTTCGGATGTCGATAGCCGCATTGCCCGCGCTCTGGATGAGGTTGGTCTTGGCTCCGGCTTCCGCTTCCGGTTTTCGCACCAGCTGTCTGGCGGCCAGCGCCAGCGCATAGCCATTGCCCGCGCCTTGATCGTTGAGCCAAAAATCCTGCTGCTGGATGAGCCAACCTCGGCGCTCGACGCCTCGATCCAGGCGGAAATCCTCAATCTCCTCGAACAGGCCCGCAAGGATCGCGGCCTGACCTTTCTGATGGTCAGCCACGATCTGGCTGTTATCAGCCATATGTGCGACCGGCTGGCGGTGATGCGCACCGGGCAGGTGGTGGAAGTCATGGATGTCGAAGCGCTACGCCGACGCGATGTGCAGGTGGATTATACACGGCAATTGATGCTGGCGAGTGAGGGGTTTCGGCGCAAAAGCTGATCGTTAAGATGTTGTCCGGGACCAGACATAGAGCACGTCCGGCTGTTTTTCTTCGTTCTCACCACCGTCCGTCATCAGGTCAGGGGTGAAGCCGTGATACTCATAAAAGCGTCGTGCATGCTGGTTTTGCTGAAATGTCCAGAGCTTCAGATGGGTTGCATCCGCCATAGTATTGATGAGTAAGCGTGATCCCATGCCTTTACCGAGATGGTCCGGGTCAATGTAGAGATGGTCGATCCAACCGTTCTTGACTGCGATAAAGCCGCATATCCTGTGGTTTTCAATCGCAACCCGCACAGAATTTTCAGCAAGAACGACGGTTTCAATGAAATGCCGATCTTCCTCGGCAGTGTGCAATTTCGGCAAAAAACCCAACAGCGATCGAGAGCGGGTAAAGACCGAAGCAATGGCATCTGCATCTTGTTGTTCCGCAAGACGAATGTGATTTTCCATCACCCAACCCGCACCCCGCCACGCCAGATCTGCTTGATGAACGGATGGCCGCCGTGCTGGCCAATCTGCAAGAGGTCGGCGCGTTTGCCCGGCGCGATCTCGCCGCGGTCGTTGAGGCCAGCGGCTTCTGCCGGGGTCTTGGTGACCATGCGGATCGCGGCGGGCAGGTCGTAGGCGAGATCAGGATCGGCGGCGATGGCGAAGGGGGCGTCCAGCAGGGCGCGCGGTACGTAATCAGACGCAAGGATATCGCAGAGGCCTTCGAGCAGCAGATCACGCACTGCCACATTGCCGGATTGTGAGCCGCCGCGCACGATATTCGGTGCGCCGCCGACGATCTGCATGCCCCGCTTGCGGGCTTCGCGGGCGGCCTCCAGCGTGCAGGGAAATTCGCTGATCGATACGCCTTCGTCAGCGGCGAGATCGACATGCTCGATATCGGTATCGTCATGGCTGAGCAGCGGCTTGTTGTGGCGCTTGGCAATATCCACCACCTGCGGGCGGATTCGGTTGCCGATGGCCTGTTTGGTGGTGATCAGATCCGCAACCCGAGCCGTGGTCACGGCAAGCGCTTCGCCGCGCAATTTCGCGACTTTGGCCAGATAGGTGTCGAGATCTCGTGTCTGGCGGATGCCGGGCAGGTGCTCCATGACAGAGACGACGCGCACCCGATCGTGGCCAATATTGGCTTCCATCAGCCCAGGCGTTTGTTCATCGATCACTTCGCAGCGCAGATGCACGAAATGCTCGGCCCGCAACATGCCGGCTGCTTGGGCCTTCTCCAGCGCCTCGATCATCGGCCCCAGGATTTCCGCCCTCTCGCTGCCGTCTTCCGCCGCACCGACGCAGAGGCTGTCGAACACTGTGGTAATGCCGGCGCCGATGATTTGCGCGTCATGGGCAAGGGCCGCCGTCGTATAATTCCAGCGGACGTGGTGGCGGGGAAAGACATGCTTTTCGAAATGATCGGTGTGAATATCGACAAGGCCCGGGATCAGCATATCGCCACCAAGGTCGATGGCGTCGTTGGCATGGGTTATCGGGCCGATGGCGATGATCTGGCCATTTTCAATTTCCACCGTGCCGGTCTGTATGCGGTCTGCAAGGACGATGGCGGCATTGGTCAGGACCAGGCGTTTCAAAGGTGTCTTGCCGCTCATGTCCATCCCGATCTCTCCGCTTTTTCTCTCACATAGCATGGTTCAGACGATTCGAGCCGTGCCGCGACAGGCGCGGTGTAAATCTCTGTGATGACCGTTCTATGTCAGCGATGGGAAATCAGACGCGAAGATCACGCCAGGCCGGTTGCGAACAGGTGTAAGGCAGGGCTTGCGCTTCATAAACGCCACGGGCGATGGCGCGGGCCATGGTGAGGGTGGCGAGATGGCAAAGCTCCATGAAGGTGGCAAGGTCCGGCAGCGGCTTTGCGCCGGTGGCAGCGGCAAACACCGTATCGCCATCGGCAGGCAGATGGGCAGGCAAGAGCGCCCGCGCCAATCCGTCATGGGCCATGATTGACAGGCGGTGGCATTCCGCCTTGGTCAGATCAGCATCGGTGACAATGGCGCCAATGGTGGTGGCGATCGGGTCGCGGCCCTTGAGGCGCAGGGCGCTATCATCAGAGCCAAAGGAGGAGGGCATGCCGAGGCCGCCGAATTCACCCGCCTGCTCGAAAGGAGCGGCCCAGAAATGCCGTGACGAACCAATCGTGGCCGTACCGAGCGCATTGACGGCGACGATGGCCGCCACGGTATGACCGCTGGCGGAGACGGCGCTGGCCGAACCGAGCCCCCCCTTGACGGTGGCAGTGGTGGCACCTGTTCCAGCCCCGATTGTTCCTAACGGGAAACTGCCCGGTTTGCGGGCCACGAAAGCCTCATAGCCCATATCGCGATAAGGGGAGTGGAGGCCCCAATCCTTGTTGCCCCCATTCAGCAGATCCATCAGGATCGCCTGCGGCACGATGGGGACGGTCATATCACCGACCGGAAACCCTTGGCCAATCTGGCGCAGGCCAGCCTGCACGCCGCCTGCCGCATCCAGCCCAAAGGCGGAACCGCCCGACAGGACCAGCGCATTGACCTGGGTGACCAGCGACAGCGCCGGATCGAGCAAACCCGTTTCACGCCCACCGGGCGCACCGCCCAGCACCGATCCGGATGCGGTGGCCGGTTGATCGAAGACGATGACAGTCACCCCGGAGCCGAGCGCGAGATCAGTGGCATGACCGACCGAAAGACCGGCAACATCCGTCAATAGATTAAGAGGGCCGGGCTTCATGCGGGATGCTCCTTCGGACTGTGTTGCGGACGACTTGATTTCAATCAAGGACGCACCGGCAAAGGCCAGTAAGTTTGACGCATAAAGCGTTATACCCTGAAAGCGCTCGTAACAAGTTTATACAGTGAATTTAGTGTCTTACGGTTTGATCGACCGTTGGATTCCCGCGCTGTCGGCCCCTTTTTCGAGATTTGAGCTGTCCATGCAGAAGCCCCAGAAATTCGCCCTTGCCTTCGTTATCGTTCTGCTTGCCGCATCCGGCGGCACCTATGCCTATTTGAAATTCGGACGAGCCGATACGCTGCCATCAGGTATCGTCACGGGCAATGGCCGGATCGAGGCGACCGAGGTTGATATTGCCAGCAAGAGCGCTGGTCGGCTGATATCCGTCGAAGTCGGCGAGGGTGATCTGGTCACCAAAGGTCAGGTGCTGGCACGCATGGATACGGTGGAATTGCAAAGCCAGCTACGCGCCGCAAAGGCCAAGATCGCCGAAGCCGAACAGAGCCGCGATGCTTCGGCCTTCAAACTGTCCCAGGCGCAGAGCCAGTTTGATCTCGCCGACAAGGATCTGGAGCGCAAGCTGGTCCTGCTTGGCAAGGGGTTTGTCTCCGATCAGGCGGTCGATAGCCAGAGGTTGAGCCGCGACAGTTCCAAGGCGGCGGTCTCGGCGGCGGAGAGCACGTTGAACAGCGTGCAGGCGACCATCGACAATGCCAAGGCGGAGGCCGACCGCATTGCCCAGACCATCGCCGATGCAACGCTTGTTGCACCGAAGGACGGACGGGTGCTTTATAGGCTGGCGGAGCCGGGCGAGGTGCTGGCGGCGGGCGGCAAGGTGCTGACGGTGCTCGATCTGTCGGATGTCTATATGACGATCTATCTTCCGTCTGCCGACGCTGCGAAAACCGCAATCGGTGCCGAGGGCCGTATCCTGCTCGATATTCTGCCGGACCGGGCCATTCCCGGAACGGTGTCCTTCGTCTCGCCGCAGGCGCAATATACGCCGAAACAGGTGGAGATCCGCAGCGAGCGCGACCGATTGATGTTCCGCGTCAAGATCAGCGCACCGAAGGAACTGGTGAAGCAATATCTGCCGCTGGTCAAAACCGGGATCACCGGTCTCGGCTATGTGAAGACCGATGCGGCCGCGGTCTGGCCGGACCGTCTGCAATCCGATCTGACGACAGCGCCTCTCGACCCCTCGGCTTCGAATACCCAACCTTCAGCCAATAAGCCGTAAGCGGGGCAGCCATGGAAAACGCTGTCGAACTGGCAGGCTTGTCCCATTTCTACGGCAAGCGCCAGGCCTTGAGCGCCATCGACCTTGCCATCGCGGCCGGATCGCGGGTGGCCCTGGTCGGGCCGGACGGGGTGGGAAAATCCACGCTTCTGGCGCTGCTGGCGGGCGCAAAAAAAATCCAGCAAGGCCGGATCACGGCACTTGGAGCGGATATGGCAAGCGCCGGTGCGCGTACCGACGTGCAGCCGCGCATTGCCTATATGCCACAGGGCCTGGGCCGCAATCTTTATCCCAACCTGACCGTCTGCGAGAACATCGATTTCTTTGGTCGGCTGTTCGGGCAGGACGCGACGGAACGAGCCGGGCGTATCGACCGGTTGCTGAAGGCGACCGGGCTCGATCCGTTCGGTGACCGGTTGATGGGCAAGCTGTCGGGCGGCATGAAGCAGAAGCTCGGCCTGTGCTGTGCCCTGGTGCACGATCCCGATCTCCTGCTGCTCGATGAGCCGACGACCGGTGTCGATCCCTTGTCACGACGGCAGTTCTGGGAACTGGTGGAGAGCATCCAGGCCTCGCGGCCCGGCCTGACCATTATCACCGCCACATCAGATATGGAGGAGGCGAGCCGGTTCCAGCGCGTGGTTCTGCTCCATGAGGGCCGTATCCTCGCGGATGGCACCTGCGAGGCGCTGCTGCAACAAACCGGGCAGAAGACCCTGGAACAGGCCTTCATTGCGCTTTTGCCGGATGCGGCAAAACAAGGCTATGGCGATCCGCCGCCCAGGCCTGCCTTCGTGGATCGGGGCGAGGTTGCCATCGAGGCCAAGGAACTGACCCGGTCATTCGGAGCGTTTACCGCCGTCGATCATGTCAGCTTCCGCATTCCCAAGGGCGAAATTTTCGGCTTCCTTGGTTCGAATGGCTGCGGAAAATCCACCACCATGAAAATGCTGACCGGGCTTTTGCCAGCCAGTAGCGGCGAGGCGCAGCTGTTCGGCCAGCCGGTCGATGCCAAAAAGGGTGCTGGCGATGCCCGCCGCCGTGTTGGTTATATGTCGCAGGGCTTTTCCCTCTATGGCGAATTGACGGTGCAGCAGAATCTCAACCTGCATGCGGCGATTTTCGACCTGACCGGGGAGGCGGCCAAGGCGCGGATCGAGACCTTGGCGCAAGAGTTCGGCCTTCAGCCCTATTTGCAGTTCCTGTCGAGCGATCTGCTGCTCGGGGTGCGCCAGCGCCTGCAACTGGCCGTGGCGCTGATCCACCAGCCGGATATCCTGATCCTCGACGAGCCGACATCCGGCGTCGATCCGTTGGCACGTGACGGATTCTGGAATGATCTGGTGGAACAATCACGGCAAAACGGCGTGACGATTTTCGTGTCCACCCATTTCATGGCGGAAGCCGAGCGCTGCGACCGCATCGCCTTCATGCATGCGGGCAAGGTGATTGCCTGCGGCACCCCGCAAGAGCTGAAAGAGCAGACCGGCAGTGCCAGTCTGGACGATGCCTTTATCGCCTTCATGAAAGCGGGAGGGCGGCAGGAAAACCTGACCGACGCAGCAACCCAGTCACAGGCCGGTGCCGCAACGGTGGCCGACAGCCCTGCCGGGACCATGCAGCGCAAGGGGTTTTCGCCTGCCCGGCTGATGGCCTATGCGCGGCGCGAGGCGATGGAACTGATGCGCGACAAGATCCGGCTCGGTTTCGCCCTGGCGGGCACGGCTCTGCTGATGCTGATTTTCGGCTACGGCCTGACACTGGATGTTGATCACCTCCGGTTTGCCGTGCTCGACCGCGACCAGAGTGCCGAAAGCCGGGCCTATATCGATGCCTATGCGGCCTCCTCCGCCTTCACCTTGCAACCGGCCATCTCCGATGAAGCCGGGATGTTGTCGCGGTTGAAGGCCAATGACATCATGCTGGCGCTTGATATACCCGAGAAATTCGGCGCCGACCTGCGGGCTGGCAAGCGGCCAAACGTGCTGGCCATGCTGGATGGTGCCATGCCGTTCCGGGCTGAGACGGCGCTCGGCTATGTCTCGGGCGCTCACCAGCGGTTCTTGCAGGAGATTGTCCGCCAGTCGGGCGGAACGATCCAGTCGGTGGCTGGCGTGGAAATACGTTACCGCTACAATCAGGCTTTTCTCAGCGTGAATGCCATGGTGCCAGCGGTGATCGCTCTGCTGCTGGTGTTCATTCCCTCGATCCTGACGGCGCTTGGCGTCGTGTCGGAAAAGGAAATGGGATCGATCAGCAATCTCTACGTGACGCCGGTGACCAAGCTGGAATTTCTGCTGGGCAAGCAATTGCCCTATGTGGCCATCGGCTTCATCAACTTCCTGATGATGTTCCTGCTGGCCGTATGGCTGTTCGGTGTGCCGTTGAAAGGCTCTCTCGCCGGTCTATCGGTCGCTGCTTTCGTCTATGTGCTGGCGACGACGTCGATTGGTATTTTAAGCTCTACCTTCACCTCGACCCAGGTGGCGGCCCTGTTTGTCACCGCCATCGGCACGATGATGCCGGGTACGCAGTTTTCCGGCCTGTTGCAGCCGGTGTCGTCGCTGCACGGCATGGGCCACGCCATCGGCCTGGTGTTTCCCACCACTTATTTCATGCGCGCCAGCGTCGGGGCCTTCACCAAGGGGTTGGGCTTTGCCGAGTTGATGGGCTTTGTCTGGCCGCTGGCGCTGTTCTGGATTGGTGCCATCGGGCTTGGCTGGTCGCTGCTGCGTAAGCAGGAAAGGTAAGGGATATGGATCTTCGCACGGTATTTGCCCTGTTTCGCAAGGAGTTGATCGGGCTTTTGCGCGACAAGGTGCTGATGGCCATGGTCATCTATGCCTTCAGCCTGGCGATCTATACCCAGGCGACTGGACTTTCCCACGATCTGCGCAATGCGACGCTGGCCGTGGTGGACCGGGACATGTCGCAATTGTCGTCTTCCATTCTCGACGGGCTGATGCCGCCGCGCTTTCAAAAGCCGGTGGCAATCGCGCCTCAGGATATCGACCGCGCCATGGACCAGGCGCGTTACACTTTTGTGCTGGATATTCCCGAACGATTCGAGGCCGATGTTCTCTCGGGGCGTAGCCCCTCCGTCCAGTTGCTGATCGACGCGACCGCGTTGATGCAGGCGGGGGTGGGTTCGAGCACGATTCAACAGATCGTCAGCCAGCAGGTCGGGCTTTATGCCCAGCGTGTCGGCGTCTCAAGCACTCAGGCGGTGACGGTGGAAACGCGGCTTGCCTTCAATCAATCGCTGAATTCGGATTGGTTTTCCGGCACGATGGCGCTGATCAACAATATTACCATGCTGGCCATCCTGTTGGCAGGCGCCGCTTTGGTGCGCGAACGGGAACACGGGACGCTGGAACATCTGCTGGTCATGCCGGTCAGGCCTGTCGAAATCATGGTCAGCAAGCTTGCGGCCAATGGTCTGGTCATTCTGGTCATGACGCTGTTTGCCATCATCACCGTGTTGGTCAAGGTGCTCGGCATGCACATCACCGGTTCGCTGACGCTGTATATGGCTGGCGTGGCGCTCTACCTGTTCTTCGTCACCTCGTTCGGGCTGTTTTTAGGCACGCTGGCCCGCAGCATGCCGCAACTGGCGCTGCTGTTCATTCTCACCGCTTTGCCGATGAATATCCTGTCAGGCGGTTTTACCCCGCTGGAAAGCCAGCCGCAATGGCTGCAAAACGCCATGCAGGTCTCACCTTCGACCCATTTCGTCGCCTTTTCGCAGGCTATTCTCTATCGCGGCGCGGGCTTTGATGTGGTCTGGCCGCAATTTGCGGCGACCTTCGGCATTGGGCTGGTGTTTTTCCTGTTCAGCCTCAGCCGGTTCAGGACGTTCATCGCCGCGCAGCAGTAAAATGAACGTCCTGACCGGATAAAGATCAGCGCTTCATAGAGCGCGGATCGAGTGCATCACGGATGCCATCGCCGATATAGTTGACGCTGAGCACGGTCAGTGAAATCGCCAGACCCGGCCAGATGGCGCGGGCAGGGGTGATTTGCAGGAAGTTTACACCGTCATAGAGCAAGCGGCCCCAGGTCGGAAAGTCGGAGGGAAAGCCGAGACCAAGGAAGCTCAATGCGGACTCTGTGATGATCGCCGAGGCAATGCCGAGCGTGGCCGAGACCATGACCGAGCTGAGCACATTGGGGACAATATGCTTGAGGATCACCCGGTATTCGCGCATGCCGCTCGCCTTGGCGGCCAGCACGAATTCCTGGTTCTTCACCGTCAGCACATCGCCGCGCACGATGCGGGCGGTGTGCATCCAGCTGGTAATGCCGATGACGAAGACGATCAGGATGAAAATCCCGGCTTCCGGGCCGAAGGCGGCGCGGAGCACATCACGAAACAGCATGGTGATGACGAGCAGCAGCGGCAGGATCGGCAGAGCCAAGAACAGGTCGGTGATGCGCATCAACGGTCCGTCGATCCGCTTGAAATAGCCGGAGAGCACACCGACCAGCGTGCCGACGAACAGCGAAATCAACATGGCCACCATGCCGACCGCCAGCGAGATTTGCCCGCCGGCCAGGACCTGTGCGAACAGATCATGGCCGAGATTATCGGTGCCGAACGGATGAACCCAGGACGGTCCCTGGTTCTTGTCGCGGATATTCAGCTTGTTGGGATCGACGCGGTGAATCAAAGGTCCGACATAGACGGCCATAACGATCAGCACGAAGACCACAAGGCCGATGACCCCGCCGGTATGGCGGCGGAACTGGCCCCAGAGCTGGGCGCTGAAGGATTGCGAGCGGTCGGCTTTGGCCTGGGTGGCGAGGGTGGGCGCATCAGTCATAGCGGATCCTCGGATCGAGAATGCCGTACAACACGTCGGCAATAAGATTGAAGAGTACGATCAGCACGGCGAAGATGAAGGTCAGCGTCTGCACCAGCGGCAGGTCGCCGCTCTGGATGGCGGTGATCAGCAATTGACCAAGACCGTTGACCCGGAAAATCTGCTCGGTGATGATCGCGCCGGAAAAGATCGTCGGCACGCCGAGCGCAATCACTGTTACAACAGGGATCAGGCTGTTGCGCAGCACATGCACCAGCAACACGGTCTTTTCCTTGACGCCCTTGGCGCGCGCGGTGCGCACATAGTCCTGATGCAGATTATCCAGCATGGAAGCGCGCACGAAACGGCTGATCTGCGAGGTATTATAGAGCGTTAGCACCATGACCGGCAGCACCATCTGCTTGACCTGGGCGACGAAGCTTGTCCAATCCACGACTTGCAGATTGGTATCGTAGACCGAGGGAAACCAGTGCAAGGTCGAGGAGAAGATCACGATCAGCAGCACGCCGGTAAAGAAGGTCGGCACGGAATAGCCGACCATGGAAACGAAGGTGCCAATCTGATCGAAGATCGAATATTGCTTGTAAGCGGAGATGACGCCAAGCGGAATGGCCAGCAGCACGCCGAACACATAGGACAGGCCGACAACCCAGAGCGTCTGCGGCATGCGCTGGACGATCAGGTCAACGACAGGGCTGCGGGTGGTCCAGGACAGCACCCGCAGGCGCTGGCCGGAGCCGACGGTCAGGCCGGTGATCTGCTCGAAAATATTCAGCGGCTCATTGATGAAGAACTGCTTCAGCCACAGGAAGAAGCGGACGATCATCGGCTGGTCGAGGCCAAGGGCGGCGCGCATTTGTTCGCGCACTTCCGGCGGGATCGTCAGCGGCAAATCACCGAGCGGATTGTTGGGGGCCATCGCCAGCAGCGCGAAAATGATGAAGCTGATGATCAGCAGGGTCGGGATGGCAAACAGCAATCGCCGGATCGTATAGGTAAACATTATTTTATATCTCCGGGCGCGCCAGGGAGGAGAGATGAAGCTGGAACCGGGCCTCGGCGCCCAAGGGTGGCCGACGCCTGCCAGCTCACCGGACCCGCGTCATGCGGGTCCGGTAAGGCGCTGTTACTTGGTGCGCGACCAGTCGGCGATGTTCCACAACTCGCTGTCCCAGCCGGTCATCTTGATGCCCTTGAGACTTGCAGCAAAAGCCGAAGGCTGGCCACGATAGACGAGCGGCAGATGCGCGCCGGCTTCCGTCAGCATGTCATTGAGCTTTTTGACGATCTCGACGCGCTCTTCGATCTTGGCGGTCTGGGAAAGCTTGGTGACGAGTGCGTCATAGGCTGGATCGCAATAGCGCGGCATGTTCTGACCCTGCCAGCCGTTTGCCGGGCTTGGAATCTTGTCGCACATCCATTCGGCCATATAGGCTTCCGGATCGGTGCCGTCGAAATTGTTGGTGTACATTTCAACGTCGGCGTAGAATTTCTGGAAAGTGTCCGGGCTGGACGGGTCGCCACCGAAGAACACCGAGGCCGAAACGTTGCGCAGTTCAGCGCCAACGCCGATCTGCGACCACATATCCTTGACCAGCGCCTGGGTACCCTGGCGGACGGAATTGGTTGAGGTCAGGTAGAGGAAGTTCAGCTTGACGCCGTTCTTGGCGCGAATACCGTCAGAGCCCTTTTTCCAGCCAGCATCGTCCAGCAGCTTGTTGGCGCCGTCGATGTCCTGCTTCAGGCACCAGTCATTGGTGTTGGACACATAGATATCCGGGCCGGGGACGATGTTGCAGGTCGGCTTGCCAGCGAGGCCGTAACCCGCCTCGACAATCACGTCGCGGTCGATGGCCATGGAGAGTGCCTTGCGCACAGCCGGATCGGACAGGGACGGATGCGGGCCGCCTTCCTTGGTGGAGCGCTTGTCGCCCAGTGCCGGATCGGCATTGGTGAAATTGAGGTTGATACGCTCGACCTGGCTGCCGAAAGCGGTGATGATCTTGCCCTTGCCGGCGGCTTCCATTGTCGCCAGCACTTCAGGCTCGACCTGCATGTTCCAGGCATAGTCGTATTCGCCGGTTTCCATCACGGCGCGGGCCGCTGACAGCGCATCGCCGCCGCCCTTCAGCGTTGCGGTTGCAAAGGCAGGCTTGGCCGGATCGCGGTAGTTTTCATTGGCCGTGAAGGTGATCACGTCGTTCGGCTTGAATTCCTTGACCTTGAAGGGGCCGGTGCCGATAGGGGCAAAATTGGCAGCCGTGCATTCCGGCGCCTTGGGGCCGAGGCAATCCTTGAACTGGGCCTTCTGGATGATCGGCGCCTGCGAGCCGACAAAAGCCGAATAAGGATAGGGCTTTGGCGAGGTGAACGTCACCTTTATGGTCTGCGGATCAAGCGCTTCGACGCTCTTTACGCCATCATATTTCTGCTTCTGGGCGCAGCCGCCGCCGTCTGCCGTGCAATATTGCCAGGTGAAGATCACGTCATCGGCGGTAACCGGCGTGCCATCCGACCATTTGATGCCGTTCGAAAGCTTCCAGGTGATGCTGGTCAGATCCTTGGAGACGCCGCCGTTTTCAACGGTCGGGATGGTATCGACCAGCTTGGGAACCAGTTCGCCCTTTTCATCGAAGCCAGCCAGCGGTTCGATGACCATGGAGGATGCATATTGCTCCTTGGTGCCACCGGATAGATAGATGTTCATGGTGGACACGGCCTGCCAGAAAAGCATCTTCAGGTCGCCGTCACTGCCGCGCTGAGCCATGGCTGGCGCGCCCGTCATCATCAATGACGCGACGGATGCCGCCAGAATGAACCGGATGTTACGCATGGTTTGCTGTTCCCTTGTTATTCTCGTGGTCGAGAGTTTTCTTCTGGCAGCGCAAGCAAGGACGCTGCCAATTTTCCCCATTGCCTCAATGGCACTGAATTTAGAGAGTATATGGCCCTGATCCCCTCTGGGCCTGGTCGGATTGCCTGTCCTGATTATTGGTTTGCCCAAATTTTGGGCTATAAAATCACAAGCTTATTTTTCATTCAAGATGGAAAATGCGAGACCATGCATCTACTGTGGATAGGGTGCGGGCCACGGCACCATTCACAAGGTACCATTTCGCGGCAAGGCGCTTCAGACATGCTGGCGTCAGTGGCGCCAGCATGTCGCGTGTCAATATGCGGTTCTTGTCATGGATCCTACTTGCTACGGGTCCAATCCGCAACATTCCACAACTGTGAATCCCACGGATTGAGCTTTGCACCCTTCAGTGTGTTCGAGATGGCTGACGGTTCGCCGCGATTGACCAACGGAATGACCAGGCCGTCATTGACGATCATGTCATTGAGGCTACGGACCAGTTCGGCGCGCTTTTCGGTGCCGGAGGTCCTGCGCAGCTCCCCTACCAGCTTGTCATAGGCCGGATCGCAGTAGCGGGCGATGTTTTCACCCTGCCAGTTGTTGGCGGGAGTGGGGATCTTTTCGCAGGTGAAGCCGCCCATGAACTTCTCAGGATCGGTGCTTTCAAAGCCGCTGGCATACATTTGCACATCGGCATAGAGCTTCTGGTAGGTGTCGGGGCTGGCCGAGTCGCCGCCGAAGAACACCGAAGCGGAGACATTGCGCAATTCGGTCTCGACGCCGATCTGCGACCACATGTCCTTGACAAGAACCTGCGTGCCTTGGCGCACCGAATTGGTGGTGGTCAGGAACAGGAAGGACAGTTTGCGGCCGTCTTTTGCGCGGATGCCGTCGGGGCCTTTTTTCCAGCCTGCTTCGTCCAGCAATGTGTTGGCCCCGTCCAGGTCCTGCTTTCCGCACCAGGTCTTGGCCTTGGAGGCGAAAATATCCGGGGCGGGAATGATGTTGCAGGTTGGCTGGCCAGCGGCGCCATAGCCTGCTTCAACGATCACGTCACGGTCGATGGCCAGCGCCAGCGCCCGGCGCACCCTGGGGTCTGACAGGGCTGGATGGGGACCGGCCTCCTTGGTGGAGCGCTTAGCGCCGAGGGCCGCATCGACGGCGTAGGGGTTGAGTTGGATGCGTTCGACCGTGGAGCTAAAGGCTGAGGTCATGGTGCCCTTGCCGGCTTTCAGCATGGATTCCGTTACTTCCGGCTCCACCACCGTATTCCAGGCAAAATCATATTCGCCGGTTTCCAGCACGGCGCGGGCCGCAGACATCGCATCGCCGCCACCTTTCAGGGTGATGCTCGCAAAAGCTGGCTTGGCCGGATCGCGGTAGCGCGGATTGGCGTCAAACAGCACGACGTCATTGGCTTTGAAATCCCGGACGACGAAGGGTCCAGTGCCATGCGGCTTGAAATTAGCCTCTGTGCATTGCGGTGCTTTTTCGCCCAGGCAATCCTTGAACTGGGACTGCTGAATGATCGGCGAGAGCTGGCCGACGAAGGCGCTATAGGGAAAGGGTTTGGGGGCATCGAAGGTCACCTTCACGGTCAAAGGGTCGATGGCCTCCACCGATTTTACCCCGTCGAACTTGGCCGCCTGGGCGCAGCCGCCGCCGGGCGCCATGCAATATTTCCAGGTGAATACCACGTCATCGGCGCTGACAGTGCCGCCGTCCGACCAGGTCAGGCCCGGTTTCAATTTCCAGGTGATGGAGGTCATGTCCTTGGCGATGCCGCCATTGTCGACGGTGGGGATCTCGGCGGCAAGTCGGGTGAACAGATTGCCCTGCTCGTCAAAGCCCGCCAGCGGCTCGATCACCATCGAGGCAGCGTAGACTTCCTTGCTGCCGCCCGACAGATAGGGATTGAGATTGGAAACGGCCTGCCAGAACAGGATTTTCACATCGCCGTCCGTGCCGCGTGCGGCTAGAGCAGGGGTGCTGACAAGGGCTCCCGTGGCTGCGGCTCCCGTCGCTATGAAAATGGCGGCTGCCGATAGTGCCCTTAAGGGCCTGTTGTATGTCATGGTTGCCGTGTCCTGCTTTGGTTGAGATGACGCATTGCTTCGCAGCACGGCGCCCAGAGTCAAGAACGCAGAGGTTTAATCTACTAAAATAACAGACAAGATGACGGGGCGGTTTGGCATCCGAACGTGGCTTGAGAGCGGCGATCTGATTAAGTTTTGGGCCGTGGCCATTTCAGGCTATTTTTTGTTCATTCATTGCATTTGCGACTTGCAAAACGCTAAAGTTGATGAACAGTATGCCATCGAAAACCGTATGGGAACAGCAAAAAGAGGTCATTCATGCCCATTTTGAACCGTGCCAGCGCCTTGCAGGAAGAGGTCGCAGGCTGGCGGCGCCATTTGCATCAGACACCGGAACTGTTGTTCGATGTGCATCAGACAGCCGCTTTCGTCACGCAGAAGCTGAAGGAATTCGGTTGCGACGTGGTGGAAACAGGCATTGGCAGAACGGGTGTCGTCGGCATCATCAAGGGCAATCGCGGCGAGGGCACCACCATTGGCATGCGTGCCGACATGGATGCCTTGCCGATCACCGAAATCACTGGCGCGCCATGGGCCTCGACGGTGCCGGGCAAGATGCATGCCTGCGGCCATGACGGCCACACCGCCATGTTGCTGGGCGCGGCGAAGCACCTGGCCGAAACCCGTAATTTCGCAGGCTCGGTTGCGGTGATCTTCCAGCCAGCAGAAGAAGGCGGCGGCGGCGGTCTTGCCATGGTGCAGGACGGAATGATGGACAAGTTCGGCATTTCCCAGGTGTTCGGCATGCACAATGCGCCGGGCGTGCCGCTTGGCGATTTCGCCATTCGCAAGGGGTCGCTGATGGCGGCGTCCGATACGTTCGAGATCGTCATCAAGGGCAAGGGAAGCCACGCCGCCCAGCCGCATATGTCGGTCGATCCGGTCCTGGTTTCGGCGCATGTGATCATTGCCTTGCAGTCGATCGTGTCGCGCGGCGTCGATCCGCTGGAATCGCTGGTTATCAGCGTCACCACCACCCATGGCGGTGATGCCTATAATGTCATTCCGATGGATGTGACCCTGACCGGAACCGTGCGCACCCTGCTGCCGCAGATCCGTGATTTTGCCGAAAAGCGCGTGCAGGAAGTGGCAAGTGCTACGGCCATGGCGCATGGTGCTATCGCCGAAGTGCATTATCACCGGGGCTATCCGGTCACCTTCAACCACGCGCAAGAGACGGAGTTTGCCGCCGCGGTTGCCGCCAGGATCTCCGGCGAAAACCGGGTGAAGACCGACATGGCGCCGAAAATGGGCGCCGAGGATTTTTCCTACATGCTGGAAAGCCGTCCGGGCGCCTTCATTTTCCTAGGGGTCGGCGACACCGCCAATCTTCACCACCCGGCCTATGACTTCAATGACGAGGCCATTCCCTATGGCATCAGCTATTGGGTGGAATTGGCCGAAACCGGTTTGGCAGCCTGACAGGCTGTCTCCCGTGTTTGTCGCGGTGGATCAATTATAAAGTGCCTCGGTCGTGAAATCGGGGCCAAAACAGGGGAAAGCACATCTATGGCTGAAGATCTCACCACGCAGAACGAGCTTGTCCAGCCGGTTCTGTCCGTGCGCAATCTGACCACTTCGTTTCGGATCGGCGACCAGTGGTCTTCCGTGGTGCGCAATATGAGCTTCGATGTCGCGCCGCGCGAGACCGTCGCCATTGTCGGCGAATCCGGCTCGGGCAAGAGTGTGACATCCCTGTCGATCATGCAATTGCTGCCAAAGAATTTCAGCCGGATCGAGGGCAGCATCAAGCTGAACGGTCGCGAATTGCTGACGCTGGCGCCGGAAGAGATGCGCCGGGTGCGCGGCAATGACATTGCGATGATCTTCCAGGAGCCGATGACCAGCCTCAACCCGATCTTCCCGATCGGCAAGCAGATCGCCGAGGCCATCCTGTGTCACCGCGATATTTCCAGGGCAGAGGCGAAATCCGAAGTGATCCGGCTGTTGGAAAAGGTCCGCATTCCCAATGCCAAAAGCCGGTTTGATGAATTCCCTCACCAGTTTTCCGGTGGCATGCGCCAGCGCGTGATGATCGCCATGGCGCTGGCCACCAAGCCTAAACTGCTGATCGCCGACGAGCCGACCACGGCGCTGGATGTGACCATCCAGGGCCAGATCCTCGACCTGATCAAGGTCTTGCAGGAAGAAGAGGGCATGTCGGTGCTGTTCATCACCCATGACATGGGAGTTGTGGCAGAGGTGTCCGACCGCACCATCGTGATGTTCCGGGGTGAAATGGTCGAAGGCGGCACGACGGACGATATTTTCAACCGTGGTCAGCATCCCTATACACGGGCGCTGTTGTCGGCGGTGCCGAAACTCGGTTCGATGAACGGTCATGCCTTGCCGATGCGCTTCCCGGTGATCGACATCAAAACCGGTGACACCCTGGTCGAGGAGGCGGAAGTCGGCGCGCTCGACATGGTGCCGCGCCCGATCCTCGAAGTGAAAAACCTGACGACCCGCTTTGCTATCCGCTCCGGCCTGCTGGGGCGCAAGTCCGGCGCTGTGCATGCGGTGGAAAATGTCAGCTTCGATCTCAGGCCCGGCGAGACCCTGTCGCTGGTCGGTGAATCCGGTTGCGGCAAATCGACGACGGGCCGCTCGATCACCCGGCTGATCGAGCCGAGCAGCGGCACGATCGCGCTTGACGGTTATAATGTCATGTCGCTCGACAGCAGCACCCTGCGCAAGATGCGCCGCAGCATCCAGATGGTGTTTCAGGACCCCTTTGCCAGCCTCGATCCGCGCATGTCAGTGGGCACCGCTGTGATGGAACCGTTTCTGGAGCATAATCTCGGCACCAAGGCACAGGCGCGCGAAAAGGCTGCCGATCTGTTGCAGCGTGTGGGCCTCAGCGCCGATATGATGCGCCGCTATCCGCATGAGTTTTCCGGCGGCCAGCGCCAGCGCGTCGCCATTGCCCGCTCGCTGATGCTCGACCCGAAAGTCATCGTTGCCGACGAGGCGGTGTCGGCGCTTGATGTCTCGATCAAGGCCCAGGTCTGCAATCTCCTGCTCGATTTGCAGGAAAGCTTCAATCTCGCCTATCTGTTCATTTCCCACGACATGGCGGTGGTGGAGCGCGTCAGCCACCGGGTGGCGGTAATGTATCTGGGTGAAATCGTCGAGATCGGACCGCGCCAGGCGGTGTTCGATAATCCGCAGCATCCGTATACCAAAAAGCTGATCGCCGCGGTGCCGGTGCCCGATCCGGCGCGTCGCAATATCACCCGGCAAATGTCGACCGATGAAATCAAGAGCCCGGTGCGACCCCTGGGCTATGAACCGCCCGCGCGCCATTACCGGGAGGTCTCGGCGGGTCATCTGGTGCAGGAAACGGTGTAAGCACCGCTCGTCCTTACGCCATCGTCTTGCCCTTGCGCTGGCGTCCGGGAGTTTCCATATGCCGTTCGCTGCGGAGCGCTTTTCGGGTTCCGTATCGACCTTTGAGGAGCGGTAATGGATCAGAGAGTAGGCGGTGAAGCGGAGCAGACGGCGGCCCTGCCGCTTTCGCAGATCCTGTTTCGGATTGCCGAGGATGAAACGCGGGCGCGGGTCTCTATTGGTGATATTTTCGAGGCGCTCGGCGACCGGGCTTTCGGCGCATTGATCCTGATCTTCGCGCTTCCCAATATCGTGCCGACCCCGCCTGGTACATCCGCCATAACAGGCGCGCCGCTGGTCTTTCTGGCGGCACAGTTGATGCTGGGCTGGCAGCCCTGGTTGCCGGGCTGGATCACCAAACGCTCACTGGCACGGGCCGATTTTTCCGCCATCGTCGCCAGGATCGTGCCCTGGCTTGCCCGGGGCGAGAGGCTGCTGAAGCCGCGCTTCGGTCTGCTGGTACGGGGACCGGCGGAAAACCTTCTGGGGATCATGGCCTTCATTCTGGCCATCATTCTCGCATTGCCCATTCCGCTCGGCAATATCCTGCCAGCCATTGCCCTGTCGCTGTTTGCCTTCGCGCTTCTGGAGAAGGACGGGCTTTACGCCCTGGCGGGCAGTGTGGTGTTTCTTCTGTCGATTGTGGTCGTCGCCGGCGTGATTGTGGCGCTCGGCAAGGCGGCCTTGTTGCTGTTCAGCATATCCTTTGGCTAAACCGAATTGCCTGGACTGAGCCCTGCGCTGCCGGAATGGCGGTGACGTTTGCCAGGGCGTGTCTCGCCATTCCTTTACGGCTTTTGGGTTGCTAATCGACCATATGGCAAGTTTCGCGACAGCTTCGCTTCCTATCTTTCCCCATGATCGCCGGTCGAGCGTATGTCGACTAAACGCTTTGTTGCTGACCTGCGTCGGCAATTACCACAATGGGGATTTGCCGTGGCAACGTCTAATAAGACAACGACTGTAAGCAGTCTTGATGGTTTGACTGGAACGAGTGCAACGGACATTATTCTCCTGACCGATCAGGTTTCGGGCGCTTACCTTGATCTTGGTGGTGGCAGCGACAAGCTGATCCTTGGCAATTTCGACAATGATGTGACATTGTCCAATGTCGAATCCGTTTTGGGCGGTACCGGTGCGGATTCGATTTTTTACGATACCAAGGCTACCTCAGGTTACATCGATCTGGGCGCGGGCATCGACAGCCTGACCTTTTCAGACCTTGGCGTCACCGCAACCATCCTCAATGTGGAAACGATCGTCGCTGGCCAGGGCAATGACTATTTGACGATGAGCGCCCAGGCGCTCGGAACCTATATCGATCTCGGAACCGGTTCGGACCGGGTGATCCTCGGCAAATTCGATAATTCGCTCACCCTGATCGATGTTGAGACGGTTACCGGCAGTACCAAGTCCGATATCGTGATTATGGAGAATAAAAGCGGCGATCAGACGCGCCGCGTGGATCTCGGTTCCGGCAACGACTCTGTCAGCCTGGGCGATGGCGGCGGCACGGTCTATGTCTCCAATACCGAAACAATCGTGGCTGGCAGCGGCGACGACCGCATTCAGCTGAACAGCAAGGCTTCCAATTTCAATATTGATGCCGGTGAAGGCGATGATACTGTCGTTCTCAGCAATTATACCAATAAGCTGACAATCTCAGGTGCCGAAAGCATCGTCGGATCGAGCGGAAGCGATCACGTCACGATCGGGAGTGCGTTTACCGGTGGATATGTTTCTCTGAATGGCGGCAATGATACGCTCGTTCTGGGAAATTATACCAATTCCGTCAGTGTCTATGGTGTTGAAACGATCTATGGTGGCTCGGGCAGCGATTTTATCTACATGCAGGAGGCCAAGTCCGGCGGCTTGATCGATCTCGGAGCTGGCGAAGATACACTGGTCTTCAATGAGGACGGCGGCACCGCCACCTTGAAAAATGTCGAGAATATCATCGGCAGTGAAACCAAAGACTATATTATTTTCAAAACGCAGATAACCGGCGGCCTGATCGATCTGGACGACGATGGCGACCGCGTAACCCTGGGCAAGTACAACAACAATGTCACTTTCGCTAATGTCGAAACCATTACCGGCGACAGTTCCAGCGACATCATCACGCTGACCACCGAGCTGACCAAGGGCACGATCAATCTCAGCACCGGCATGGACAAGCTGACCCTGGCCGATGGTTCCAACACCATCAATATTTCCGGTGTCGAAACCTTGATCGGCGGTGATGGTGAAGACACGATCAGTTTCTCGGTCGCCTCGACAGGTGGCGATATCGACCTTAAGGGCGGCGATGATACATTGACGCTTACCGGTTCCGGACGAACCTTGACCATTTCAAACGTCGAGACAATTCTGGGCAGTTCCGCCAGCGAGCAGATCCTTTACAAGACCCTGTTGACCGGCAATCTGATCTCGCTCGGCTCCGGCTCCGACAAGCTCACGATGGGTGATTTTGATAATACCGTTTCCATTGCCGGGATTGAAACCATCGTCGGCGGCACCGAGACCGATCAAGTGTATATCACCAGCGCCATTACCGGCTCGCTGATCGATCTGGGTACCGGCAACGATACGGTGACCATCATGAAAGGTGGCACGATCACCGCCCGCAATATCGAGAGCATCATCGGCGATGACGGCATCGACGTCGTTAAGTTTGATCGCGCCGCGCAGGACGTCTATCTCGACCTGGGTGCGGGCAATGACAGCGTCACCTTCGGCAATTTCAACAATACCGCGATGATTTTGAACGTCGAGACCATCAATGCTGGCACGTCCAGCGACGTCATCACGCTCGGTACCGACATTTCTGCCGGTACGATCGACCTCGGCAAGGGCCTCGACAAGCTGACGCTGAGTGACGAGGGCGGCACCCTGACCGCGGTCAATATCGAAACGATTATCGGCGGTGCGGCGGACGACGTCGTGACGGTTTCAGGAACCGTGACCATTGGCACGATCGATCTTGGTGCTGGTGACGATACGTTGACGGTCGGTGGCAGTGCGACTGTGACCGTGCAGAATGTCGAAACGCTGGTAGGCGGAGCCGGAACCCAGAAAATCATCCTTGCCAGTGGGTTCAAGGGCAGTATCGATCTTGCCGACGGCATCGATACCATCATCATGGCCGATGTCGACGACGCCGACGCGACCGCCATGAAGAACCTCATCACGATTTCCAATGTCGAAACCATCACCGGCGGTTCCGGTTCGGATACGGTCGTCATCGGCACGGTCGGCGGCGCGACCATGATCGATCTGGGTGGTGGCAACGATATCTTGAAATTCCAGGATAATGGTGGATCGGTCACGGCTGCCAATGTGGAGACGATCATCGGTGGTACCGGCGATGAAGTCATCCGGTTCAACGCGACAGTCACCAGTGTCGATATTGACCTTGGCGATGGCAATGACACCGTTATCTTCGGCAATTATGCCAATACGGCCACACTTGCCAATGTGGAAAGCATCACCGGGGGCACCAACAGCGACGTGTTCACGCTGGCCTCCAGCACGACCGGCATGACCCTCAATCTCGGCAATGGTCTTGACAGCCTGACGCTGGCGGGTGAAGGCGGTACGCTGACGGTCTCCAGCATCGAAACGATTGTCGGGTCGGCTGTCGACGACATCATTACCCTTTCCGCCTATATGACCGGTGGCACGATTTCGCTTGGTGCCGGCAATGACCAGTTCATCATCGGCGATGTCGGCGGCACGGCGACCGTTTCAGGCGTTGAAACAGTGACGGGTGGTGCTGCCGCCGATCTTATCACGCTTGCCGAAGGTGCATCGGGCTATATCAACCTGGGCGCAGGTCAGGATGGTGTCATCTTCTCGGCATCCGGCAACACGGTGACCCTGTCGGGTGTCGAAACGGTGACCGGTGGTGAGGGAGACGATACGGTCGAGTTTTCCGACGCGATAACGGCAACCACGATCAAGCTTGGGGCCGGCGACGATGTTCTGCAAATGTCGGAACTGGGTGGCACTGTCACCGTCACCGGCGCGGAATCCATCCTCGGCGATGTCGGCAGCGACGTCATCACCCTTGGTGAACAGATTACGGGTGGCTTCATCAATCTCAATGCTGGCAGTGACCGCCTGATCCTGTCTTCCGCCAACAATACGGTTACGGTGGAAAATATCGAAACGGTGACTGGCGGCTCGATGATCGACGACATCACCTTGTCTGGCGTCTATACCGGCGGCACGCTGGATCTGGGCAGCGGCAATGACCTGCTGACGTTCGGCGAATCCGGAACCGTCACGATCGCCAATGTCGAAACGGTGGTCGGGTCAACCGGCGACGATATCCTGACGGTCAGCGGTTCGATCGGCGGGGCAACTCTTGATCTGGGCGCTGGCCAGGATACCCTGAACTGGAGCGCGGGCCTGACGGCAACGGTTTCCAACGTTGAGACGGTCAATGGTGGCTCCAATGCCGACATCATCACGCTGGCCACGCAATGGACCGGTGGGTTTATCGATCTGGGCGATGGTTCCGACAAGCTGACGCTGGCTGATACGACCAATACGGTGACGGTGGCGAATGCGGAAACCATCATCGGTCAGTCCCTGGTCGATTTCATTGCCATCAACAGCAGTACCTATAGCGGTTATATCTCGCTGGGCCAGTCCTACGATAAAGATGCGGATGGCAATTATCTAAAAGATGCCGATGGCAACTATCTAAGTGGTGGGAAAGACGAAGTAAAGCTGGCGTCCTCGACAAGCACGGTAACAATCGTCGGTGTGGAGACGGTCACGGGTGGATCCGGCGACGACAAGGTGACTATCGGTGCTCAGGCGACGGGCATCGAACTCAACCTGGCCGACGGCAACGACGTGGTCACGCTCGGCAATTATACCAATACGATCAGCCTTTATAATGTCGAATCCGTCACCGGCGGCAGCAATGCCGATGTGGTCTATATCAGGGACACGGAAATCTCCAACGGCCAGTATTTCATGGGTACAGGCGCGGATTACCTGAACTTTGAGAAAGCCGCGACCGCGACCGTTTCCAGTGTCGAAACCCTGGTTGGCTCCGCCTATGACGATACGATCACCATTTCCGGCCAGTATACAGGCGTGACGATTGATCTGGGCAACGGTGAGGACAAGCTGACGCTCGGCTCCGCCTCGACGCTGACCACGGCCAATATCGAGTATATCACCGGTAGTACGGGGGCCGATTTGATCGTGCTGTCGGGCAGCACCAATACCACGGTGGACCTGGGCGCCGGCAATGACACGATCTATATGAGCAGCGGCGCCGATACGGTAACGGGCGGGGCCGGATCCGACCTCTTCACCTTCACCTCCGCGGACAAGTCGACCACGTCGAACCCGGACAAGATCACCGACTTCGTCAATGGTGAGGACAAGCTGGTGATCAGCGGGCTGACCGGCACCTTCTCCTACCTTGGGACATCAACTAGCCTTTCGGCCAGCGGCAATTCGGAAGCCTATTTCGTCAATGATACGGCAACTCTGTTTGTCGATACCAATGGTGACGGGACGGTAGATATGCAGATGACCTTGTCCGGCAAGACCGCCGACAACATGTCGGGCAGCGACTTCCGCTGGAGCTCATAAGGTGCTTGCCCGGCCCTGGGTTTCTTGACCTGGGCCGGGCAACTGTCTGTGTACGAGCATTGCACGGCATCGAAAACCGGTTCCCAGTGTTCGCTTCGGTGTTGTATCGTGGCATTTCCACGAATCGGAGACCTGCAATGATTGAAGTTCCGGTGTCCTGGGGTGAGTTGATCGACAAGATCACCATTCTCCAGATCAAGTCAGAGCGGATCACGGACGAGGCCAAGCGCGCCAATGTCGAGCGCGAGCTGTCCCTGCTCAATGAACGGCTGAAGCCGGTGGCCGATCATCAGGGTGTCATCGCCATCAGCCGTGATCTCCTGTCCGTCAATACGGCGCTCTGGGAGATCGAGGACGATATCCGCGATTGCGAGCGCGACGGCGATTTCGGTCCGCGTTTCGTGTCTCTCGCCCGTTCGGTCTATGTCACCAATGACCGGCGTGCCGAGTTGAAGCGGCAGATCAATGTCGAGCTGGGCTCTGACATCATCGAGGAAAAGTCCTACAAGCCTTATGCTGCGGCCTGATTGATGTTGGCATTGGTCTTTGATTCATGTTTGGGACTCTTTGACCTTTAGGCGAGGATGCATGAGCATGTTTTCGCCTTGATATGAAACGGCCGACGCGCCGATTTTGGGTAAACAGGACCATGAAGGTTCGGTGTTCCTGGTCTTGGATCAGGCCAATGGATGAAAGAAGAGCGCGTTATGACGACGCATGAGGTTTCGCAGTGCCGTTCGCTGTTGGCGCAGGGGCGCGTGGCTGAGGCCTTGCAGGGCTTGACGGCTCTTTTCGAGGCCCATCCTGAACATGCCGAGACCGCTCATTACTATGCGCTCGCCCTTCATCTTTCCGGCCGCTCGCCTGAGGCCGTTCCCGCTTTCGAACATGCTTTGCAACTTGCGCCAGACCAACCCGGCCTGCTGCAAAACATGATTCTTCCGCTGATTGCAGTGGGTGAGCATCAGCGCGCCATCGATATGGGTGCGCGCGCCGTGACGCTTGACGGTAAAGCCGTTGGCGCCTGGTCCAATCTGGTTCTGGCCCTGACATCGGCAAAACGATGGGATGAAGCCCACACCGCAGTTCAGCACGGTCTGGCGCTTGAGGCCGACGAACCGTCGCTGCTGGCTCAAATGGGCGTCATCCTGCTGGAGCTTGGCGACAGTGCGGGAGCTGAAACCCATCTGCGCCGGTCGCTGGAGCTAAAGCCGGATGCCGAGGCTTTCTATAATCTCGGCGTGCTGTTGCATGGATTGCAACGCGAACCCGAAGCTTGTGACAGCTATACAAAGGCGCTGACGCTTGATCCCTCGCATCGGCGCGCCGCCAATAACCTGGCGGCAAGCCTGCGCATTCTTGGCAATTTGAAGGGTGCGGACCGGATTCTCAAGCAATTGATTGGCATCGGCGATGCCCCCGTTCACCGCTTCAACCGCGCCTGCCTGCAATTGCTGGACGGCCAGTGGAGCGAGGCCTGGTCCGATTACGAGTTGCGTGATCAGGCCACCGGGAGTTCCACCTCGCCCTTGCTGATGCAGGGGCCGCGCTGGCAGGGCGAAGCGCTGCAAGACCAGACGCTGCTGGTGTTCCATGAGCAGGGATTGGGCGATACAATCCAGTTTATCCGGTTTTTGCCGCGCATTGCGGAGCGGGTCGGGCATGTGGTTTTCGTCTGCCAACCGCAACTCTACCGTCTGCTAAGCCTTTCCGAATTTTTCGCGACTCCGTCCATCACGCTCTTGCCTGATGGTGCGGATCTGCCCGCTTACGCGGCCTGGGCACCGCTCTTGTCGCTGCCGGGCCTGATCAACCTTGTGCCAGAGGCGACAGGCCAGCGCGTTCCCTATCTCACACTGGAAAAACAGCTTTTCGAGCGCTGGCGCGACTGGCTTGGCGGGCTTTCTCCAAGCCAGGGGCAAGAGCAGAAGAAGACACGTTTTCGCATCGGTCTATCCTGGCAGGGCAATCCAAAGGCCTATGGTGAGCCGGGCCGCTCGCTGCCGCTGGAGTGCTTCCAGCCGCTTGCCGAATTCTCAGACGAAATTGACATCATCTCCCTGCAAAAGGGGGTAGGGGCCGATCAGCAAGCGCCGGAGGGATTGGCGCTGCACCCCGTTCCGGGTCTGGATGACGGTCCCGATGCCTTTGTCGATACCGCAGCCTTGATGGCGTCGCTGGATCTGGTCATCACCTCAGATACGGCCCTTGCCCATCTTGCGGGCGCATTGGGCAGGCCGGTCTGGCTGCTGCTGAAAAAAGCCCCGGACTGGCGCTGGGGCATGGATGGCATTTTGACCGATTGGTACCCAACCATGCGGCTGTTTCGCCAGATGGAGGCGGGGCAATGGCAGCCGGTCCTTCAGGACGTGGCGCATGAACTGAAAGTGCTGCTGTTTGCCGGACGTGCCACGGATGATGCGCCCGATGAGGCCGCTGACGGATTGAACGAGGCGATCAAGCGCCATCAGGGCCGCGATTATGGCCGGGCCGTGCAGCTTTACCGTCATGTGTTGACGCAGGATTTTCAAAGAGAGCGGGTGCTCAACCTGCTTGGCATGGCGTGCCTGGAGGCGGGGGAACGCTCATCGGTGGCAGGGCGGCAGGCCATTCCCTTTTGCGCCCGCGCGGTGGCGATCCGCCCCTCGCTTGGCGATCACTGGAGCAATTTCGCCATTGCGCTCGATGCTGCGGGGCTTGTGACCGATGGGATGCGGGCGCTGCGCCACGGGCTGCTCTACGATACCGGTCACGCAGCGTGCCTTTTGGCGCTGGCCCGGCGCGAAACGTCGGTGGGTGATGCCGAAACAGCCTTGCGCCGCGCAGGCGAGGTGCTGAAAGCCCAGCCGCGCTCAGGTCACGCCCTGTCGGTTTATGCGGCGGCGGCGCTGGCGCTTGGCCGGTTCAACGTGGCGGAGGAGGCTCTGCGACGCGCCTGCCGGATCGAGCCGGAACTGGCCTCGCATCACGTGCAGCTGGGTGCGGTTCTGCTAAAAGCCAAGCAGCCGCAGGCAGCCGCCCGCGCCTGGGAAAAGGCTTTGACGCTTGACCCCGGCAATGCCGATGCCTGGAGCAATCTGGGTGTGGCGGAGCGCAATCACGGCTATCCCGATCTGGCCTGCTGGATCCAGAGACAGGGCGCACTTGCCAAGCCCGGCCATGCCGAATCCTGGAGCAATCTTGGCATCAGCCTGATGGATACCGGCCGCGAGGACGAGGCGATACTGGCCTTTGGCAAGGCGATTGAGGCCCGTCCCGGCTATGCCGATGCGGAAATGGCGCTGGGCATGTGTTTGCTGAACGAGGGCGATTATGCCCGTGGCCTGCCGCTTTACGAGCGCCGCTTCCTGGTGGAAATCCTCGGCATAGACCGCACCCGTGTCCGGCTGCCGGTCTGGCAGGGGGAGGATCTGGCGGGCAAGTCCATTCTGGTGCTCGCCGAACAGGGCTTTGGCGATGCTTTCCAGTTCGTGCGCTACGTCGCGCTCCTGAAGGCAAAAGGCGCGGCCAAGGTGATGATTGGCTGCCGCCGCAAGATTGCCGCGCTGCTGCAAACCGTGCCTGATGTTGATGGCGTCGTCTGCGAAAGCGATCCCGTCCCACCGCTCGATTACCACGTGTTCATGATGAGCCTGCCGCTGCTCTGCAACACGGTCGTCGAGACGATCCCGGCTTTTCCCGCCTATCTGTTTGCCGATCCGCTTCGGGTGCGGCGCTGGTCGGGCTGGCTTGCGGCAAAGCCTGGCTTCCGTGTCGGCCTTGTCTGGCAGGGCAATCCCGATCCGCAAGTTGACAAGGGCCGCAGCTTTCCCCTGCAGGTGCTGGCGCCGCTTGCTGCCATCGACGGTGTGCGGCTGATCGCTTTGCAAAAGGGCGCGGGCGAAGAACAGTTGGATACAGTGGATTTTGCCGTCGAGCGCCCGCCGGAGGATTTCGACAGCGGCGCCGATGCCTTTGTCGATACGGCAGCAATGATCATGAATCTCGATCTCGTCATCACCTCCGATACGGCGGTGGCGCATCTGGCTGGCGCGCTTGGCCGCCCGACCTGGGTGATCCTCAAGTCGCATGCCGAATGGCGCTGGCTGCGCGGCCGCAGCGATAGCCCCTGGTATCCGGCAACCCGGGTGTTTCGCCGCGTGGCCGATGAAGTCGAGGCGGAACCCTTTGCCGGTGTCGTCTCCCGCGTGGCCGAGGCACTTGGCAGGCTGGTCGAGGGGGACAGGGCGCAACTGTATGAGGCCGCCGAGCCGGTGGTTGCCGTTCCGGCCCAGCCGGGTCCGCAACAACGGCTGGCCGCCGCCATCCGCACCCATATGGCCGGAAATGTCCCTGCCGCCGAGGTGACCTATGCGGCGCTGCTGCATGAGGACGAAACACGGGCCGATGCGCTGCATATGCTGGGCGGGTTGGCGGTTGAGCGCCTGCATTACCATCGCGGCTATGTCCTGCTGCGGGCGGCGGCGGCACTGGGGCTTTCAACACCGATCTTCCACACCAATTATGCCATCGCCCTTCGCCATGTCGGCAAGCAGGATGAGGCCGAAGCATGCCTGCGCCAAAGCCTGGAGACCAGCCCCAGCGCCGAAGCCTATATGACGCTGGGCAATCTTTTGCGCGATACGGATCGCTATGGGCAAGCGTTGGAGGCTTACCGGGCCTCGATCCAGCTGCGCCCGGATCTGTCCAAGGCCCATCGCGGGCTTGGCAATGCATTGCGCGAAATGGGCCGGGTCGAGGAGGCGATCGCCAGTCTGGACCGGGCGCTGGATCTGTTGCCCGGCGATGTCGAAACCCTGATCGACCGGGCCCATGCGCATCTGATGGCGGGCAATCTGCCGCAAGGCTTTCGCGATTACGAGGCCCGCTGGCAGGGCGCCGAAATGGTGGCACGCACGCTGCCTATGCCGCGCTGGACCGGCGAGGCGCTGCCCGACAAAGTGCTGCTGATTCACGGTGAACAGGGGTTGGGCGACCAGATCCAGTTTGCCCGTTTCGTGCGGCAGGCCGCTCTCAAGGTCGGTCATGTCATCCTGGAATTGCGTGAGCCGCTGATCAGCCTGTTTTCAACGCTGGTGGTGGAGAGACGCAACATCATCCTGCGCCGCCAGGGCGTCGATGCCATTGACGATGCCGATGTCGAAGCACCGATCATGAGCCTGCCGCTGATTTTTGCAACCACGCTGGAAACTTTGCCCGGGCCGGCCAATTTCCGGCCCGATCCCCGCCGGGTGGCGGATTGGGAAGCGCGGTTTGCGCATCGTGACGCTTTGCGGGTCGGACTGATCTGGCAGGGCAATCCGGTCGCGCGCGCCGACAAGGGCCGCTCGCCGCCGTTGAAAGTGCTGGAACCGTTGTTTGCTGTCGAGGGTACGCATTTCATCAGCCTGCAATTCAAGGACGGGCTGGAACAGATGGCAGGTCTGGACTTTGCCAAGGCCATGCAGGTGCCGGGGGCGGACCTTGGCGATTTCGGCGAGACGGCAACAGCGATTGCTGCGCTTGATCTGGTGATTTCCTCCTGCACGTCCACTCTGCATTTGGCGGCATCGTTGGGCGTGCCATGCTTTGCGCTGCTGAAATATGGCGCGGACTGGCGCTGGATGACCGGTCGAGACGATAGCCCCTGGTATCCGGGTCTGAAACTGTTTCGCCAAGCGCAGCCGGGCGATTGGGCAGGTGTGGCCGAGGCGGTGGCAGAAGATCTCAAGCGGCTGGTGGAGCGTAAGCCATGACGAACCAAACTGTGTCGGGCGAAAGGCTGATACAGGCCTTTCAGTTGCACAAGGCTGGTATGCTGGACGAGGCGATTGCCCATTACCGCGCCATTTTGGAGGAAGAGCCCGACCAGGTCGATGCGCTCAGATTGCTGGCCTCGGCGGAACGCTCGCGTGGCGATCTGGCGCAATCGCTGTCGCTTTATGCCAGGGCGCTCAGACTTGCGCCTGAGGAAAGCGATATCTGGTACAATCTCGGCAATGCGCTGGGTGAGGCCGGGCGCAAGCCGGATGCGCTGGAAGCCTATCAACGCGCCGCGCAATTGGCGCCTGACAATGCCGCCTGTTACGCCAATATCGGCGTAACCCATGCCGATCTCGATGATTATCCGGCGGCGATTACCGCTTATCGTCAAGCTCTGGTGCTCGATCCGCAAAACCGCATAGCGCTCCACAATCTCGGCAATGCGCTTGCCGAACTGGGCGAGGCGGAAGCGGCGATGGCGCTGCTGTCCACGGCGCTGGAAATCTATCCCACCTCCGCCGAGGCTCATTACAACCTTGGTCTCAACCTGCTGCGGCTTTTCGATTACACCACTGGTTTTGCCGAGTATGAATGGCGCTGGCAGGCCGAAGGCTTTCCGGGAGAAGCACGTCACACTGAGATCGCCGATTGGAATGGGCGGCCATTTCAAGGTAAACGGCTGCTGGTCCATGCAGAACAGGGACTTGGCGATACGATCCAGTTCGTCAAGCTGTTGCCTCTGGTCAAATCGCTTGGCGGCGAGGTGATCCTGCAAGTGCCCGCCAAGCTGGTTGCGCTGCTGGCTGAGGTGCCAGGGGCCGATCAGGTGCAGGCGCAAGACCCGCAAGCTGGAAGCGTTGATTTTCAGGTACCGCTGCTTGGTCTGCCGCATCGGCTGAAACTGACGCTGGGCAGCGTGCCGAAGGCTCGTGCCTATTTGCAGCCCAAGGCGGAGCGGGTTTCGCTGTGGCGCGAACGGCTGAATTTGAAACAAGGTGAGAAAGCCCTGGGCTTTGTCTGGCGCGGCAATCCCCTGTCTCCAGCGGAAAAAGGCCGCAGCCTTGCCGGTCCCGAACAGTTATCGCCCTTTGCGAACCTTGGTGGTACACGGCTGATCGCCCTGCAAAAGCTTGATGAGGCAGCGTTGGAACCTGCCGATACGCCGTCGGGCTATAAAGTGGCGGGCCTGTCCTTCACGCTGGAACATCCAGGCCCGGATTTCGACGCCGGAGCGGATGCCTTTCTCGACACAGCCGCCATCCTCACCCAGCTTTCAGCCTTCGTTTCGGTCTGCACCGCGCCGCTGCATCTGGCCGGTAGCCTTGGCGTGCCGACCATCGGCCTTTTGAAGAAAGTGCCGGATTGGCGCTGGGGTACTGAGGGCAGAACGTCGCCCTGGTATCCCTCCATGCAGCTTTGCCGCCAAACCGAGGCGGGGGATTTCACCGCCCCGATTGCCCAGGCGGTGTCGCTTGCTGACGCAATTACTGATAGGTCCTGATGATCTTTTTCATCGCATCCGCCGTGCGCGACCAGGTATAGCCAGCCAGTTTCGCCGCGCCGCGCTCGCCACGGCGGCGGGCTTCGTTGCGGTCGCGCCAGACCCGCTCCAGGGTGTCTTCGATTTCATCGACGCTGCTTTCTCCCCAGCCAGCCACGGAGCCGACGCCAGCGCCTTCGCCGGCAACGGGTGTCTGGTGTTCCAGCGCATAGCAATTGCCGCCATCGATCAGGTCGAGGTGACCGGTATTGGCCGACAGAATGGTGGGCACGCCGCAGGCCATGCATTCCATCGCCACCAGATTGGTGCCGCCTTCGGAACGGTTGGGAAACACTGCCACGTCCATCTCGCGCAGGATTGGCGCCATCAGCGCATTGGGCACAGAGCCGAGATCGAGGAACTGATGGGCAGCGATATCGTTGGCGGCAATCCAGGCGGATTGGTCGATGGCGCCCTTGTCATTGGTGGTGATGGCGGTAGCTTTGCCGGACCGGTTAAGCGTCAGGGCAAATTGCGGCCAGGGACTATGCCAGGCGGAAACCAGCAGGGCTTCGGGATGGCGTTTGGCAAACCGGGCAAACGCGGCAACGACCAGATCCTGCCCCTTGCGCAATTCCAGCTTGCCGCCTGAAAACACCAGGAAACGGTCGGCCAGAACGCCTTGGCGCGGGCCGGGGTGAAACAGCGTCTGGTCGATGCCCTGGATGACGGTGGTGACATTGGTGAGGCCATGGGCGCGCATGATCTCTTCGTTCCAGTTCGATCCGGCAATCACCAGCGGCAATGCTTTTGCTCTGGCTTTCGTGGCCTCCGACAGTTGCGGTAGTTCGAAGAACACCACGCCCAGCGTCGGACTGCCGGAAAGCGCCACGCCTTTGGGGCCGGGCGACATGGTGAAATCATTGCCGAGTCCGGCGAGAAGCGGAGTATTGACCGTCAGGGACTTTTCGCTTTGGGCGGCGATGCGGGTTGAAAGGTCAGCGCTGGCCCGGAAAAACCCGCCAAGTGCGCGTTGGCGCAACGGATCGACGACGATCTGGTCGGATTGCAGCGGAAAGGAGGTCACCGGCTCCAGAACCGGATCGTTGGACCAGTTGAGCGCCAGGTTAAGGCCATAAATGCCCCAGCCGAAAAAGCTGGATATGCCCCAATGGATGATCACGGGCCGTCTGGGCGTCTGGGTCACGGCAGCAAATCTCCAAGCCTGGTGGTTTTCAGGGCGATTCGCCCCGGTTGCAAAAGCTTAACCTGCTTTTTAAGCCGCTGGAACGGTGTGGGTCGCGTTATCAACGACGGTAAGGGAACTGTTTCTGTTTGCGACACGAATTCACGAAAATCCAGCATGGCGAAAGCTTCGGCTTCTACGGTCGGGTTGAATGGGTCCGTTCCCGGCTTGTGGGGCAGGGCGGATCCTCACGAAAAACTCGCCATGTGTGCTTTCGGCGATGGATGATGAGGTGTGTCGATGAATGCTGAAGACAGAGATCTGGCGGATGAGGGGCAGGCCAGATCCGCTCTTGCTGCATTGGCTCTTGCCACGCAAAAATTGGGCTTATCCCTCTCGGTCGAGCAATTATGCCGCGATTACGGTGATGAGGAATGCTTTTCGCTGCCGCAACTGGCCGAAATCATCCGCGATCATGGGGTAAAGGCCAAGCCGATCCGCATGAACTGGAAGCTTTTGAGCCAGATGGAAGGCGCTGTCGCCGCCGTCATTCAGCTCAATGACGGATCGCTTCTTGTCTTTGAAAAATTCGTCGATGATCCGCAGACGCCGCGCATGGTGTTTCGCGATCCTGCCGATTCGAAAGCCACCCGGTTTGTGGTCGACGAATTGCGGCTGTCGGAAAACTGGAGCGGCCACGTCCTGCTGATGAAGCGGGAAATTTCCGAGGCAAGTGCGCGCGAGGAGTTTGGCTTTCACTGGCTGCTGGCCCAGGTGATGCAGGACCGCCGCATGGTGCGCGACGTGTTCATTTCGGCCATTTCGCTTGGCGTTCTGGCGCTGGTGCCCTCGCTGTTCTACATGGTGGTGATCGACAAGGTCATGGTGCATCACCGCTTGTCGACACTGACGCTGATGGCCGCCGCCATTCTGGTCGTGCTGCTGTTCGATATGCTGCTCGGCTATATGCGCCGCACTGTCACCGCCATCGTCACCGCCAAAATCGATGTGCGGCTGAACCTGATGATCTTTGATCGGCTGTCGCGCCTGCCGATTGAATTCTTCGAGCAGAATGCCACCGGCGGCATCGTCCATCGGCTGGGAGAAGCCCGTCGGTTGAGGGCTTTCGTCACCGGCCAATTGTTCGGTTCGGTATTGGACATGCTGTCGCTATTCGTGCTCATTCCTGTCATGTTCCTGCTCAGCCCTGGTCTGACCTTCTGGGTTCTGGGCCTCGGCGCAGTGATGAGCCTGATACTGTTTATCTATATGAAGCCGATCCGCCGCGCCTATGCGCAGGTGATGGGCAGCGAACACCGCCGCACCGCCATGCTGATCGAGATGATCAACGGCATCCGCACTGTGAAATCGCTGGCGCTCGAAGGCCGCAAGCGGCGCGAATGGGACCAGAGGGTCGCCGAAGCGGTCAATAACCAGACCAACCTGCTGTTTCTGGCCAACCAGCCGCAAACCTTGCTGGCCCCTTTGGAAAAGTTGATCTACGCCGGTTCGCTGTTGATCGGTGCTTATCTCGTCATCGTCAACGAGCATACGGTCATGACCGGCACGCTGGTGGCCTTTACCATGATTGCCATGCGCGCCACCCAGCCGCTGGTGCAGATGGCCGGCATGATGCAGCAGATGGAAGAGGCCCGCGGTGCGCTGCGCCAGGTCGCCTCCGTCATCAATGCCGAACCCGAACCGCGCCGTGAACACGGGGTGCGCCCGGAATTTTCCGGCCGGATCAGCTTCGAGGATGTGCGCTTTGCCTATGCGGGCACCTCGTTGCCGGCGCTCAACGCCATCAATTTTCACGTCAAACCGGGCAATATCGTCGGGCTGATGGGCCGTAGCGGCTCGGGCAAGACCACAGTGACGCGGCTGTTGCAGGGCCTGCATCAGAGCTATTCCGGGCTGATCCGTCTCGATGGCGTCGAGTTGAAGGAAGTCGATCTCTATCACCTGCGCACCAATGTCGGCGTCGTGCTTCAGGAAAGCTTCCTGTTTCGTGGCACGATCCGCGACAATATCCTGATCGCCAAGCCGGATGCCTCGCCTGAGGAAATGATCGAGGCGGCGCAGCTGGCCGGTGCCGATGAATTCATCGAACGTCTGCCGCGCGGCTATGACACGATGCTGGAAGAACATGCCAGCAATCTCTCCGGCGGGCAGAAGCAGCGGCTGGCAATTGCCCGGGCGTTGATCGTCAACCCGCCGATCCTGATTTTTGACGAGGCCACCAGCGCGCTCGATCCGGAAAGCGAAGCGATCATTCTGCGCAACCTGAAGCGCATTGCCGAAGGCCGCACTGTGCTGATGATTTCGCACCGCCTGTCCTCGCTTGTCGATTGCGACCAGATCCTGGTTCTGGATCGCGGCCAGCTGAAGGACAGCGGCACCCACCACGACCTGCTGCGCCGCTCCGGCGACTACCGCCACCTTTGGAACCAGCAGAACCGCCACCTGACGACGGGAAAAGATCATGACGAAAACCTTGACGCTGTCGCCTGACGAGCATCGTTACGCGGTCCGCACGACAGCGGAATTCCTGTCCGAAAGCGCCAGCATCCTACACCGCACCCCGCCCAAATCGGCGCGGATGACGATTGCCACGGTAGCGGCCCTGATCACCAGCGCCATCCTGCTGTCGGTGTTCATGCCGGTCGAGCGGGTGGTGACCGCGCGCGGTCGCGTGGCGTCCGAGGCGCCCAATACCGTGGTGCAGCCGCTGGAAACCTCGATCGTTCGGGAAATCCTGGTGCGCGAAGGCCAGGAGGTGAAGGCGGGGCAATTGCTGGCCACGCTCGACCCGACCTTTTCGCGTGCCGACCAGACCACGGCCAGCCGGCAGATGGCCAGCCTTTCAGCCGAAGTCGAGCGGTTGAAGGCGGAAATCGATGGGCGTGATTACCAGCCGCGCGACGGCGATAGTTTTGGGAAATTGCAGCGCCGGTTCTTTGAAGCCCGCCGGTCGCAATATGAAGCCTCGATGTCGACCTTCAAGGCCAAGATCTCTTCGCTGGAGACCACGCAGGCGCAGTTGCAGCAGGAACTTGCTGTCAATCGCCAGCGCCTGTCGCTGAGCGAGGAAAGCGAGGCGATGAAAAGCGCGCTGGTCGAGAAGAAATATGCATCGAGAGCCGATGGCCTGAAGGCCAAGGACTGGGTGCTGGAAGTGACCGGGACGATCCGCGAAGTCGAGGGCAAGCTGGAAAGCGGCGCCCATGACATTCAATCGGTCCAATCGCAGATGGAAGATCAGGCCCAGCAATGGCGCTCCGACGCCATGGGTCAGCTTGTCAAGCAGCAGGTGGCGTTGAATGCGGCCATCGAAGAATTGAACAAGGCCGATAAGCGTTCCGACCTGATCGAATTGAAGGCGCCCGAAGACGCAACCGTGCTTCAGATCGGCGATATTTCCATCGGCTCGGTGGCGCAGACGGCACAGAAAATGTTCGTGCTGGTACCGAAGGCAGCCCGGCTTGAAGTGGAAACGGAAATCTCCACTCAGGACCAGGGCTTTATCAAGGTTGGTCAGCCGGTCGATATCAAGCTCGATGCCTGGCCTTTCGCCCGCTATGGCGGCTTGCGCGGTACGGTTCGGGCGGTCAGCCCCGACAGTCTGAAAGTCTCGCGCGGCGATGGCGCGGCTGCGCAAGGCGCATCCGAGCGGACATTTTATATTGCCAAGATCACCATTGACGACCCGCATCTGAAAAGCAATCCGGCCGATTTCAGTCTGATTGCCGGGATGACGCTGGTGACGGACGTGGTTGTTGGCGACCAGACTGTGGCGGCCTATCTGTTTGACCGGGTTGTGCCGGTCGTGAGCGAGGGAATGCGCGAACCATGAAGCAATTGCTGTCTTTTGTGCCCTTTTTTGTCCGAGGCGCGGCAATCCGGCAGGCTTATCGCCATGGCATGAAGAAGCTCGGCGCGGGCCGGATGCCGCTGGCCGCGAGTGCCCTGCGCAAGGCGGCCAAGGGTGGCCATGTCGGGGCATCCTATGAACTGGCGCGGCTTTATGAATCAGGACGCGGGGTGATTTCCGATCTGGCAGAGGCCCGCCGGTTGGCGCGCTATGCCGCCGATGCGGGGCATGTCGGTGCCATGGCCCTGACGGCCCGGCTCTATCTGATTTCACCGCGCCAGGACATGCCGACGTCTCCGGCGGCTGTGCGGCTCTATGGCGATGTCATGCAGCTGGTTTGCGAGCCGGAACTGGCCCGTGACTATGCGCTTCGCGCCCATGAGCACGGCAATGTCGATGGTTCGGCGCTGGCCGGTTATCTTCTGGCGTCCGGCATTGGCGGCGAGGCCGATCCGCATACGGCGCTGATCTGCTACGAGCCAGCGGTGACGGCGGGCAGTGTGCGGGCGCATCTGGGCATGGGAACGCTGCTGGCCGGTGGGCATTTGGGCGAGGTGGATTATGCCCGCGCCCTGCCATATTTCAAATATGCGGCAGCGGCTGGCAATAGTACGGCGCGCCATTACCTTGCCATGCAATATCTGAACGGTCTTGGCACCGCACCTGATGAGGAGAAGGCGCTGCGCTTGCTCAGCGCCGCTGCCGCCAAGGGCTACCGTTCCTCTGTCGAGGAACTGGCGAAATATTATCTGCACGAAGCCTATCCCGAGCGAGACCGCGCCCGGGGTGTGCGCTGGCTGACGGCGCTTGGCCGCATGGGCGACAGGCGCGCCTGCCGTGACCTGGAGCGGCGCTATCGCCATGGCATCGACGTCAAGGCCAGCTCGGTGGAAGCGCTGATGTGGCTGGAAAAGGCGGCGTTGAAAGGCGATGTCGCGGCCCAGTTCCAGATGGCGGTGGTTGCCGCGACCGGTGCAGGCGAAGGTGAGGGCGATCTCAACCAGGCGCGGATCTGGTTCGAAATGGCAGCTGAAAACGGTCATGCCCTTGCCATGGTCAATCTGGGGCGGTTCCGCATGAAGGGCATTGGTGGCATCGTCGATCTCGACGGCGCGCGAGACATGCTGGAACTGGCTGTCGAGGCCGGTGAAATGGCGGCCTATGCGGTGCTGGGAGAGTTCCACGCCTATTACGCCGATCCCTCCGATGTCGAAGCGGCTCGTGAGATCCTCATGCACGGCGTTGAAAAAGAAGATGCCGTCTGCAAGGATATTCTGGCACGGCTGGAAGAAAAGCTATTGGCCAAGGTTGCCTGAAGGCCAAGGTAACCTAAAGGCTGTAGACTTGATCATCATGCTCGAATTATGAAATGTCACAGTCGCGTTGATGCCGTCGTTTCCTGTGTATGCTACTCTCAAAGAGTGCATGGTGGCGGAGCGATGGCGTAACGGTAAGGAACAAACCGGCACTTCAAGCCTTTTGAGCCCAACTCTGACCGATCCGGACATTCATGACGACTCAACAGATTTTGGCTTTCGCCGTCATCGGCCTGATGATGGTGGCTTTCATGTGGGACCGTATCCGCTATGATGTGGTGGCGGGTCTTACTCTTCTGGCCGCGATCGCTCTTGGTCTTGTGCCAGCCGACAAGGCGTTTTCCGGGTTCAGCGACGATATCGTCATCATCGTCGGCAGCGCGCTGGTGGTCAGCGCCGGGGTGGCGCGATCCGGTCTCGTCGATGCCGCCATCAAGCGGTTTTTCCCCAACCTGACATCGATGCGCGCCCAGATCCTGCTTCTGGTGCTGACGGTTACAGTGCTGTCGGCCTTCATCAAGAATATCGGCGCGCTGGCCATCATGATGCCAGTCGCATTCCAGTTCTCGAAGAAGTCAGGGACGCCGGTCTCCGCCTTTCTGATGCCGATGGCGTTTGGCGCGCTGTTGGGCGGGCTGATGACCCAGATCGGCACCTCGCCCAATATTGTCGTCTCCAGGCTGCGGGGTGAACTGACGGGCACGCCGTTCACCATGTTCGATTTCACCCCTGTTGGCGCGATCCTGGCCGTTGCCGGGGTGATTTTCCTGATGCTGTTCTATTGGCTGGTGCCCAAGCGCCAGAACCAGAACCCGACCTTGCAGGAAGCGCTGGGCAATTCCAATTTCTCCACCGAGGCGACGCTGCCTGAAGGCTCGGTACTATCAGGCAAACCGCTGCGCGATCTGTTGAAAGCCACCGCTGGCGAAGTGATCGCCACCGCGATTTTGCGCGGCCACAGCCGTATTTCGCCTTTCCCAGACATGGTGTTGAAAGAGCAGGACACATTGCTGCTGGAGGGGCCATCCGATGCGCTTGACCGGCTGGTCAGCCAATCCGGGCTGAAACTGTCGGGCCGGGAGATCGGTTCGGGTGGTGAAATCACCGCCATCGAGGCGGTGGTTGGGCCGGGGTCGCCGCTGGAAGGCCTGACGGCCCGCGATGTTTCGTTGTTCAATACCTATGGCATCAACCTGCTGGCCGTTAGCCGGCGCGGCAAGCGGCTGAAGGAGCGGCTGGCGCATGTGGCCTTGCGCGCTGGCGATGTCGTCGTGCTCCAGGGGCGTCGCACCGCCCTGCCAGCCGCGTTGCAGACGCTGGATTGCCTGCCGCTGGCCGAGCGCGAAATCCTGCTCGGCACCAGCCGCAGCGCGCTTATCCCGGTGCTGATCCTGATTGCCGCGATGGGATCAACCGCAGTCGGTCTGGCACCGGTGCCGGTTGCCTTCTTTGCCGCTGCCCTGGCGATGGTGGTGTTCCGGGTCATCCCGCTCAACGATTTCTATCAGGCTGTCGATGGTCCGATCCTCGTCATGCTGGCGGCACTGATCCCGGTCAGCGATACCCTGCGCAGTACGGGTGGAACCGATGTCATTGCCGGTTGGCTTGGCCATGTTGCCCATGGGCTGCCGCCTTACGGTGCGCTGGCGCTGATCCTGGTGACTGCCATGGCAGTAACGCCGTTTCTCAACAACGCCGCGACGGTTCTGGTGATGGCGCCGATTGCCGCCAGCTTTGCCCATAATCTCGGCTTCCGGCCCGACGCCTTTCTGATGGCGGTGGCAATTGGCGCCGGGTGTGATTTCCTGACCCCGATCGGTCATCAATGCAACACGCTGGTGATGGGGCCGGGCGGCTACAAATTCAGCGATTATCCACGCCTTGGCCTGCCGCTGTCGCTGTTGATCATTCTCGTTGCTATCCCGGCACTGATCGTGGTCTGGCCATTGAAATAGCCATGGCTCAGCAGGGCCTGAAATGTAGAGGGCCTGAAATGCCGAAAGCCTGCGTTGGCGGAACGCAGGCTTTCAAGCGGGGGACGGGGGTTTTAGGTTCGCGGGATTCACAACCGCTTTCCTGCACTCCTAACGGGCGATACCGGAAATGGTTCCGCCCAATCTGATTTTTTTCGCAATCTTTTTCAAAATCCTCTGTCACCGGCCCATGCGTTCCCGCCGATGCTTGGGTTTTCCTTGACGCTTGGCCTTAGATATGGCCTAAGGCCAGCCAAAGGATTATCGCTGGAAGCCTGCCTTGAGCGTGGCTTTCACCGCGTCCAGATCATCAAAATGCGATGGCTTGGCTCTGCCCGATCCTCGCCTCCATGACCACGAGCAAAATCATGACCACTTCCGGCGTCCGCGTCCGTATCGCTCCTTCTCCCACCGGTGAACCGCATGTCGGCACAGCCTATATCGCGCTGTTCAACTATCTGTTCGCCAAGAAACATGGTGGCGAGTTCATCTTGCGCATCGAAGATACCGATGCGACCCGCTCGACGGCGGAATTTGAGCAGAAGGTGCTGGACGCGCTGAAATGGACCGGCCTGACCTGGGCCGAAGGCCCTGATGTCGGCGGTCCCTACGGTCCCTACCGCCAGTCCGAGCGCAAGGACACCTACCGTCCCTTCGTCGACAAGATGGTGACTGAGGGCAATGCGTTCCGCTGTTTCTGCACGCCTGCCCGGCTGGACCAGATGCGCGAGGCGCAGCGCGCGGCGGGCAAGCCGCCTGGCTATGACGGTCTCTGCCTGCATTTGAAGGCGGAAGAAGTCGATGCCCGCGTTGCCGCAGGCGAGCCGCATGTCGTGCGCCTGAAAATCCCAACCGAAGGCTCCTGTGATTTCCATGACGGCGTCTATGGCGACGTGTCGATCCCGTGGGAAAGCGTCGACATGCAGGTACTCTTGAAGGCCGATGGCATGCCGACCTATCACATGGCCAATGTGGTTGATGACCACCTGATGAAGATCACCCATGTGGCGCGCGGTGAGGAATGGCTGGCCTCCGTGCCGAAGCATATCCTGATCTACAAATATCTCGGTCTTGAGCCGCCGGTGTTCATGCATCTCAGCCTGATGCGCAATGCCGACAAATCCAAGCTATCGAAGCGCAAGAACCCGACCTCGATTTCTTATTATTCGGCCCTCGGCTACCTGCCCGAAGCGCTGATGAATTTCCTTGGCCTGTTCTTCATGCAGATCGCCGAAGGCGAAGAGCTGTTGACGATGGACGAGCTGATCGCCAAGTTCGACCCCGACAATCTCTCCAAGGCGGGTGCGATCTTCGATATCCAGAAGCTCGACTGGCTGAATGGACGCTGGCTGCGCGAAAAGCTGACGCCGGACGAATTCCTGGGCCGCGTTCTGACCTGGGCCAGCGAAAATGACCGGCTGACGGAAGGCCTGAAGCTCGCTCAGAGCCGGATCACCAAGCTTGGCGAATTGCCGCCGCTGGCAGGCTTTCTGCTGGCCAATGATGTCGGCCTGACGCCTGCTTCCTTCGGCGGGTTGAAAACCAGCCCGGCGGAAACGCTTGAGATCGTCACCACCGTTCAAACCGATCTGGAAAAGATCCTGGAATGGAACGTGGCGACCATTGAGGAAGAACTGCGGGCCATTGCCGACCGGTTGGGCAAAAAGCTCCGCGTCGTCACCCCACCGCTCTTCGTTGCCGTTTCCGGCAGCCAGCGGTCACTGCCGCTCTTCGACAGCATGGCGCTGCTGGGCCGTTCCGTGGTGCGCCAGCGCCTCAAGGTGGCCATTCAGGTCTTGACCTCCATGGCGGGCGCGGCCTGACAGCTAAAGCTCTCCCCCTTTATGAGGGAGGGCTTATCATAGCCGTTTTCAGCCGCTATGCTCCACAATTGATCCAAGAATTTCGTGCCCGATAGGCGAACCAATGACCGAAGCAAACACCGAAACCGCCCTTTCCTCCGACGCCACCGAAGTGCGCCGCCAGAAACTGGCGCTGTTGCGCCAGCAGATCGGCGATGTCTATCCAGCTCACTTCCACCGCACCGCCACCACGGCTGAACTGGCCGAAAAATATGCGGAGCTGGAGCCAGACACGGAATCGGGCGATACGGTTACGGTTGCAGGCCGCATTTATTCCTCGCGCAATTCCGGCATGTTCATGGACCTGCGCGATGCCTCCGGCAAGATCCAGATCTTCAGCCACAAGGATATGACCCCGGAAGCGGCCCGCGCCATGCTGCCGATGATCGATCTGGGCGATATTGTTGGCGTTACCGGTCAGGTTCGCCGCACCAAGCGCGGTGAGCTGACCATCAACGCCGAAACCATCACCATGCTGACCAAGACTTTGCTGCCGATGCCGGAGAAATATCACGGCGTGACGGATATCGAAGTGCGCTATCGCAAGCGCCATCTCGACATTCTGACCAATGAGGAATCCAAGCTGCGCTTCCAGCAGCGCTCTAAGATCGTTTCCGGCATTCGTCGTTTCATGGAAAACGATGGCTTCATGGAGGTGGAAACCCCCATGCTGCAATCCGTCTATGGTGGCGCGTCTGCCGATCCGTTCAAGACCCATCACAACACGCTGAAGCAGGACATGTATCTGCGCATTGCGCCGGAACTGTTTCTGAAGCGTACGCTGGTCTCTGGCCTTGCCGACAAGATTTTCGAAATCAACCGCAACTTCCGCAATGAAGGCGTGTCCACCCGGCACAATCCAGAATTCACCATGATGGAATGTTACTGGGCCTATGCCGACTATGAAGACGTGATGGATCTGGTCGAGCGCCTGTTTGCCGACCTTGCCATGCGCATTCATGGCTCGACCGAATTTGCCTTTGGCGACAAGGAAATTTCCTTCAAGGGGCCGTTCAAGCGGGTGCCGATGCCGGATGCCGTCAAGGACGTCACGGGTATCGACTTCCTGGCCATCAAGACCGATGAGGAGGCCCGCGCGGCTGCCAAGGCTGCCGGGTTTGCGGTCGAAAAGGATTGGACCTGGGGCGAATGTCTGTCCTTCATCTTTGAAGAAAAGGTCGAGGGCACGCTGATCCAGCCAAGCCATGTGACGCATTTCCCCAAGGACATCTCGCCCTTCGCCAAGGAAGTGCCAGGCGAGCCGCGTCTGGTGGAACGGTTTGAGACCTATTGCAACGCCTGGGAAATCGGCAATGCATTTTCCGAGCTGAACGACCCGGAAGAACAGCGCAAGCGCATGGTTGAACAGCTCGAACAGGCCCATGCCCGTGGCGAAAAAGACAAGCAGCTCGATGACGAATTCCTCGATGCCATCGACCAGGGCATGCCGCCAGCCGGTGGCCTTGGCATCGGCGTCGATCGGCTGATCATGCTGCTGACCAATGCGCCTTCGATCCGAGATATCATTCTCTTCCCGGCGCGGCGCGCCAAGGTCGATTGATAGCGCCGGTCAAGCAGCGAGGCTGAAAAGCTCTATAGCATCGTGCCGATTGTGTTTTCTGCACGATGCTATTTCGGCGCGATTCTGGCGTCTTTATCGCAGTGAAATTCCGCGTGGCAGAACCGAGGGTGTGGCGCTAGGCTCTGTCACCAGCGGCTTTGAATCACTCTGCGCTTCGGCTTTCGCAGCGGTTTCTGCTGTTGGCTTATCTGTGCCTGTGACCATGGATTTGATCGAACTCAGCCAGCCCTTGCTTTCCACGGCCTGTGGCGTCGGATCGGCTGCGGCCACTGGCGATATTGCCGCCGGAGCAGATGCTGCGGCGGGTGACGCAGATGCCGGAGCGGGTTCTCCTGCCTTTTCGCTACCTGCGTGTTCAACACCTTGCTGTTGAGTGGGCGCTTTGTCGGCGTTTGCCTGATGAGGGGTCGCGTTGTCGGAGTGGCTGACCTCCTCAGCTTGGGCAAGAGGGGGGGCATGGGCAAGAGAGGCTGCATCGGCAGCCGGGGCGGCGTCATGTGCCGGTGCTGCCGGTTTCTCTTCAGCGCCGAAAATCATGCCTTTAAGCGAGGCGATCAAGCCGGGCTTTTCCTCAGCTGGGGCTTCGCTGCCATGCGCCTCGGCTGGAGCCGCCTCACCATGCGCTGCCTCGCCATGCGAGCTCTGCCCTTCCTTGGGTTTATCCTTGGCGTGCCCATCTTCTTTCGCGTGGCCGCCTTCTTTCTTGCCTTCGCCTTCGGGCGTGGCAAGGACCGGCTTTTCGCAAGGGGCGGTGTCCCTCAGCTTGGCCATCATGGTGCTTGCGTCGGCCAGCGGCATTTCCACCCGCTCGCCGTAAAAATCGCCATTGCCATTGGCCGGTTTGTCGACATAGCGCGCCGTCAGGCTTTGCATCTGCGCGGTTTCGGCCAGTTGGGCAGGATTGGGAATATAAATGACATCTGCGCCAATGGCGCGGCCGCGAATGTCGGATTGGTCCTTCGGCCCGTTCTTATCGAGCACGACGACCTGAACGAGATCTGGTTTTTCCGTCTCAGCAACGGATTTGGCGATGCGCAGCGCCGTCTTGATGCGGGTTACGCCATCGGTTGCGTCCGTGGTGACATATTTGCGAACCCACAGCCGGTCTTTGCGCTTGATGGTGGCCGATTGCAGTTCCATGCAGGTCAGGCCGTTGACCTCGCTATAGGATGGTCCGAGCAGGGCGTCACGGCCGATATAGACGGCAGCCGAACCCGTGGCGCCGCACAGGACCGCGACGCCGCCGACGATCAGCAGGAGCTTGCGCGACAAATGGATTTTGCCTGGCAATAGCTTCACGACACACGATATCCCATGGCCCACTCCACAAACGCAAAACACCCCCTAGTTTTAGGAGTTTCCTGTTGCCGAAGGCTTAATTGGGTATATTCGTTTTTCTTTATCGTCGTATATTCGCAACCACGGTTAATGAGGGTGTAATCAGTTCCCGTATGAAGTTTAGTTAAGAAGCAGGTTCTGCAATAGATTGAACCTCAAGGGCTTTTCGCCGTGCCACCACCTGTTCGCGCCAGACGGTAAACAGACCTGCCCCCACCACAATGACCGAGCCCAGCACCATATTGCGGGTCAGGCTTTCGCCAAACACCGTTACTGCGATGATTGAGCCTAACACGAGCTGGTAATAGGCAATCGGTTGCAGCACCACGGCATTCAAGTGCTCATAGGCCTTGATCAGCGAAAAATGCCCGGCAATGCCGGTGCAGCACAGCGCCAACATCCAGAACCAATCCTGTCTTGCAATTGGGGCGAGGAAAAATGGCGCCATGCAATTGGCTCCGACAAAGCCGACCATGCACATATAGAAAAAGCTGGTGACGGGCGGATCGTCGCGGCTGACCAGCCGTGTCAGAATGCCGTAAAAAGCCCCTGATAGCGCGCAGAACAGTGGTAGCGCCACCATCAGGCTGAAACTGCCTGAGCCCGGAGAAAGGATTAGCACCACGCCGAGCATGCCGACGAGGATTGCCGTCCAGCGCCGCCAGCCCACCTGTTCACCCAAGAGCGGCACCGACAGCAGCGCTACGAAAATGGGTCCGGCTGCAAAGATCGCCTGCGATTGGGCAAGTCCGACATAGTGAAAGGCGGCAATCGACACCAGGATCTGCGCGCCCAGCAACAGGCCCCGCAGGATTTGCAGGATAGGCCGTTTGGTTTTGACTGCCGCGACCAGACCATTGCGGCTGCGGGCGGCCAGAATGAGCGCGAAGATCGCAAAGGCCCAATAGCGTACAGTGGCGACCACCACCGGCGAATAGCTATCGCCCAAATGCTTGGAAATGCCATCCTGCATGGAAAATACCGTATAGGCGGCAAAGGCAAAGACATAGCCAAGCGAAGTCGATTTCATCATGTCAACAAACGGAAAAAAGGCCATCGAAGAGAGGCGAGGCCATAAAAGCAAGGGAAGAACGCGAGTTCCGCGAAGACCCTACCTTGTCATCATCGGGGAACGAAAACAACGCCTGAAGCTTATTTATAGTCGAAATCAATCATAAACATCATAGCGCACAGGTCGGCCACTCCATCCGAACTGAGTGTCCACCTGAATTTAACGGATCGTCGGGTAAGACAATGTAACCGTGAAAATGTAGCGCACCGCCGCCCACAGAAAGGCCATCAGGCCTTTTCCAGCAACAGGAGAATGCCATGCCTCCAGCAGCCAGTCTCAGCCGCAGGCCTTCTAGCACAATCACGGGGTGCCGCGTGCTGGCGTTATTCCTGGTATTTTCCGCCATGCCGGCCTTCAGCCAGACGGTGATCCCGGCACCTTCTGTCAATGGTGAGGGGAATGGCGCACAAGGCGGAATGGATTTCCCCGATCCCTATCTCTGGCACGTCACCGGCCTCAAGCCTGGCCAGCAATTGCCGGTTCTATCCGGTGCAGGCCCGAATTTCCGGATTATCCATGCGCTGACCGAAGGCACGCCGGTTGATATGCAGAACTGTATGGAAAGCCGGGGCGGTTATTGGTGCCGGATCGCCACCGTGGACCGTCCGCGCATCAGCGGCTGGGTGGATGGCCGCTATGTCGTCAAAACCGGCGGCGATCCGCCGGGGATGATTGGCGGCGTGCCGGTCGATCCGGTGATTGAACTGCCGGTTGGCAAGGGGAATGGCGGCCAAGGCAACGGGGGGAAGGGCAGGGGCCAGGGCGGACAGGGTTCCAGCTGGCAGAACAATGGCGGCGGCTATGGCAACCCGTTCGGCAATAGCAACGGGGCAGGCGGCAATAGCGACGAGTGAGGTTTTTCTTTAACAAAAAAGGGCGCAGCCTTTGCCGCGCCCTTTTCCTCAAGATATCGTCGAAATCAGGCGGCCAGCTTCTTTGCCACCATGCCGCGCAGGGTGCCAAGATCCTTGGCGAAGGCGCGAATGCCTTCCGACAGCTTTTCCGTGGCCATAGCATCTTCGTTTAGCGCCCAACGGAACGCCTTTTCATCCAGCGACACCAGCGGATCAGGCGTGGTCTTTTCAGGCGACAGCACGCGGGGCAGATCGCCAGTTGCCGCATCCAGCTCGTCCAACAGCGCCGGGCTGATCGTCAACCGGTCGCAACCGGCCAAAGCTTCAATCTCGCCCGCGTTGCGGAACGACGCGCCCATCACGATGGTTTCGATGCTGTTGACCTTGTAGAAATTATAGATCTGGCGCACCGACACCACGCCCGGATCGGTTTCAGAGGTGTAGTTCTCGCCGGTCGATTTCTTGTACCAGTCCAGAATACGGCCAACGAAGGGCGAAATCAGGAACACCTTGGCTTCGGCGCAGGCAATCGCCTGGGCGCGGGAAAACAGCAGGGTCAGGTTGCAGTCGATGCCTTCCTTTTGCAGCACTTCGGCGGCGCGAATGCCTTCCCAGGTGGAGGCGAGCTTGATCAGGATGCGATCCTTCTCGATACCACGCTCCTTATATTGCGCAATGATGGCGCGGGCCTTGTTGAGCGAGGCCTGCGTATCGAAGGACAGATCGGCATCCACTTCGGTCGAGACCCGGCCCGGCACGATCTTGGCAAGCGCTGCACCAACCGAAATCGCCAGCCGATCGGCGATAGCCTCGGTCACGGCATCAGAGGCGCCACCCTTGGCCTTGCCCCATTTGATCGCCTCTTCAAAGGCATCGGCAAACATCTCGGTGCCCAAGGCCTTCAGCACGATGGTCGGGTTGGTGGTGCAATCCACCGGCTTCAGGCGGGTTACGGCCTCAATGTCACCGGTATCGGCGACAACCGTGGTCATGGCGCGAAGCTGTTCGAGTTTCGAAGTCATCAGGCAATTCCTTCATGTCACATATCAAATGAACACTGGACGGGCATTTGCGTTCCAACACGTCTTTGCGACCTGGGGACCATATCCTCTGTCCTTTGATCTGAATATCGGGATAGAAGGGCATTAAGTCAAGACATTTGTCTGTTGGATTTGACAAATGTTGCATGACTTGCGATAGTCAGGAGACGGAAAACAGGGGGCAATTCGCATCGTGGTCAAGCTTCGCCGGGAGACCCAGAGCAGCTATTCGGAAGCGGCATCGCTGCGGCTTCGGGCTGCCTGGCTCTATTATAACCAGGGCCTGACTCAGAAGGATGTGGCCGAACGCCTCGGCATCAGCCGCTCAACGGTAATCCGGCTGCTGGATGAGGCGTTGAAGCGTTCCGAAGTGCAGATCTGGATTGCTGAAGGCATCGACGATTGCGTCGAACTGGCCGTGAAACTGGAGAAGGCCTTCGGCCTGGATGAAGCCGTGGTTGTGCCGTCCTCTGCCGGGCAGGACGCCGAAGGCATCGCCCGCGCCGTCGGCCTGGCGCTTGGCCAGTTCCTGACAGAAGTGGTGACTGATAATGCAACCATCGGCGTCGGCTGGGGCCGCACCATGACGGCATCACTGGCAGGTTTTCGCCCGCCGCGCCGGGAAAACTGCAAGGTCGTCTCGCTGCTGGGCGGCATTGTCGCCGTTCACCAGACCAATCCCATCGACTATACATGGCGGCTGGCCAGCCAACTCGGGGCGGAATGCTATATGTTCCTCGCTCCGCTGCTGGTCGATAGCGTTGCCACCAAACGGGCGTTGATTGAGGATTGCGGGTTGAAAACCCTCTATGACCTCGCCGAAAATCTCGATCTCGCCGTGGTCTCCTGCGGCGATATCCGCCCGCAATCCACCTCGCTGTCGGAAGGCTTCATCAGCCGCGCCACGCTGAACGAACTGATCGAAGCCGGCTGCGTTTGCGACACCATGTTCAACTTCCTCGATGCCGAGGGCCGCTCGGTCTCCCACCCGATCAACGAGCGGGTGATGTCAGTTAATCTCGACACACTGAAAAAAGCCAAGCACATCGTCATCGCCTCCGGCGGCGCCCACCGCGCCATCGCCATCCGCGCCACCATGCGCCGTATAGGGTGTCATACGCTGATCACGGATGAGGCGGCGGCGCGGGAGTTGTTGGGGTTGGAGGGGTGAGGGGAGGATGTGTTCTTTCTGGGATCGCGAAATCCAGCAAGGCATTCATGATAAGTCGTTGGGTAGATGCGACGGCATCTTGCCAATGATCAGGCGTCTTCCATCTTCATCCCACGAATAATAGATTCGAAACTGCTCAGAATTTTGCCGTGAATTGCCATATTTGAAGTGGTCATAGAGTACACGAGTAATGCTACCATCACGAACAGAGTATTCTGATTTCTCGGCAGCCTTTTCACGGCGTGTGAAACAACCTTCATTCTCTACACCCAGCGCTGCTAAGGCATTTTCCGCAGCTTCCTTCTTAGCGAGACCGCCCTCCAGCTTAAAGGGAATCCAAAAGTCCCGAATCGCAATCAGAGTATCGGCAATACGATCAATCATGTCTGGATGGCCGTTCTTGCAACATTCTTTCAGAGCTTTCGTGTGGATGTAGATGTGAGGTCCGAGAACCTCTTCCGCCCAATCTTTCAGGTCATCATAGTTTTCCAAGGCCCGATCCTGCCCGTTCGCTGGTTCCGTTCTATCACCAGACCCGGGAAGATTGCGTAGACGGTAGTTCTCACTCTTCAGGCGTGAAATCTCATCCTGCATTCGCTGGACGTCCTGCTGCGCGCCCTTCTCAGCGGATGAAGCAATTCGCTCTAGACCTACGGCAATTTCAAGCTGCTCTTTAAGATCCTCGACTTCATCCTGCAGGACCGAAACCTTCGCTCGCAGTTGCTCCGTTTCCGAACTCGAGGCTTCAAGCGCGGCGGTTGCAGAGGTGGCTTTGCGAAGCTGGCCCATGTGCCAAAATCGAGTTTCGCCCTCGTTGTCCTGAAATCCAAGTGGTAGAATACGTTCTGCGAGCTGGTTGATGAGATGCGTGTTTACTCCAGATGGCGGGAGTAACCAAAGGGGATGCTCATAGGGGTCCTCCTCTTCCTCGACGAGGCCCGGCATATAGATGCGAACACCACCGTTGAAGGTTGACATTCGCTTTCCGATGAGGCGGGTCAGCTCCCAACTCATTTCAGGCTTAGCGCTATAGAGATGTGCCGCGCCAGAAAGACGAACGCCCAGATGGTGCAAGTTTAGCTGCGCCCGACCATCATAGTCGGTAGACACGACGATAATCGGCAAGCGACGCCCAGGGCGGTAGATCAAATCGGCAAGCCGAGCGGCATCGTCACGTGTGGTTAGGTCGATAGCAGCATCGCTGATCGCTTCGCCATCAACTTCGGCAGAAAGAGTGCGAAGCAAGTCATATACCAGCCTTGGACGACTGCCCCGCAGGTCTGCGCTACCAGCTGGACAACGCACCATAAGTTGCGCCCCAAAGCGGACCAGCCCCCTGACTGGGCGCTCAACGAACAACTCGGTCGACCAAGTCTCCCCCGCGCGTGGTATAGAGCCGGGTTCGTCGATCCTTGCAGCCCAGATACTCCCGGAGTGATCGTCCAGACGAACAGCATGGCATGGATGAAAACCGGCCACCCCACGTGTGTCGAAACTCGCCAAAGAGCTGGCTTCCTTCGGAAGATCGCCACCAACCTTGTTCGCCAGCCAATCAACCGCAAACTGTGCCGACTTCTTGAAACCGTCCGTATCGGTGATCGAGAAGCTGATACGACTTACGGGACGAACCTGGGTAGTAGGATGTTCTGGCTGTGCGATCAGCTGACGAAGACCATCGCGAAGTTGGCTCATGCTATAGCTCCTCTCCCCTGAACCGTCCTCCCCGACATGTCCTAACTGTTCATCGTCACAGAACTAAAAGCTTCAATTAGCATGGCGGCGCCTGCGTCAATTGTTATCCCGAAATCTAGCGGGGGTGCAAGTGTTGATATTTCATATTTACTAATTCAGGTAAATCGACTGAATCTCGTGGAAAGATAACTAAAACACTATTTTTGGGCTGTCGTTCGCAAAACTGTCTTTGAGTGATCGAACTTTTTGTCCGCTTAGGGGCAAAAGCATACATCCACCACTCACCCCACCTGCCCAGCTTCCCACCCCAGCATCGCCCGTTTCCGCGTCAAGCCCCAATGATACCCCGTCAGCGCGCCGCTTTTACCCAGTGCTCTATGACACGGCACCACGAAGGAAATCGGGTTGCGGCCCACCGCTGCTCCCACGGCGCGGCTGGCGGTGGGTTGGCCGATTTTCTGGGCGATGTCGGAATAGGTGACGGCGCGGCCAAGCGGGATTTGCAGCAGGCTTTGCCAGACCCGGACCTGGAAATCCGAGCCGATCAGCACGACGCGGAGCGGCTGTTCCGCCTGCCAGCAGGCGGGGTCGAAGATCCTGATCACATAGGGTTCGATGGCCAGCGGGTCCTCGACAAAATTGGCCAGTGGCCAGCGTCCAGCCATGTCGGCGTAGCAGGCGGCTTCTTCGCCCGGATCGCAAAAGCCGAGGCCCGCCAAGCCGCGATCCGTCACCATCACCAGCGCTAGGCCGAACGGCGAAGAGTGGAAGCTGTGGCGGATGGTCAGGCCTGCGCCTTTGGCTTTCCACTCGCCCGGCGACATCGCTTCATGGCTGACGAACAGGTCATGCAACCGGCCCGGCCCGGACAGGCCAAGCTCCAGCGCGGTTTCCAGCAAGGGCAGGCCTTCATGGCCCAGCAGCCGCTTGGCATGATCCAGCGTCACGGCTTGCAAAAACGCCTTGGGCGACAGGCCAGCCCAGCGGGTAAAGGTTTTCTGCAATTGCGTGGGGGATTGGCCAAGCCGCTCGGCGATGGTTTCCAGCGCCGGTTGCTCCCGGTAATCAAGCGTCAACATCTCGATCACCCGGCGCACGGTCTGGTAATCGCTCCCTTCGGGGGTAATGTCGCTGGCGCCTGTTTCAAAACTGCGGGCAAATGTGGTCATGGCACTCTTCCTTTGGCTCAGGCGATTTGACCATGACAGGCCGTGCCGTGCCACCCGTTTCTTGCCATGGGGTGACAGACATCAGATCCGCTGCGTTACCGTTGCCAAGGCACCGCGAAAGGCCTTGGCAAAGCTTTCCCGGTCGTCGGGATTGAGGAAGGAGCCGACATCGGTCGCCCGGCCTTGCCCCTGTACCGACATCGAGATGATCCCGAACTCCTCGTGGCGGCGGACGAAAAACCGCGCCCAGAACGGGTTCCAGCGAAATTCGGTCATCCGTCCCGAGGGGGTGAATTTGCGGATAGAGATGGCGGTGCGCGACACGGTGACTTCCTCGCGGGCTTTGGCGGCCCGGTAATTCAGCCGGAAAGCGCCATAGAGTAGCAGAAAATCCAGCCCGAAGAAAAACCCGATTGGCCAGGCACCGGTCGTCAGGAAAAACCCGCCATAGCCGACACAGACCAGGCCGGACAGCATCAGCATGATGCGAAACCCCTTTCGGCCCAGCGACCGATAGGGTACCAGTTCGGCAGCGAAAATCGGTTGATCGGCAACCTCGCCCATGGACGCTATCCTTCTTTCCCAACCTACCAGACCATGACAGAACCATGAAATCCAGCACGCAAACTTTGAAAAAGTCAATTTCTTCCAGCTCGCAGCCCAAGCCAGCGGGACGAAAGGTCGCGGTTCGCAGCGCCTATTCCAAGGCCGATCTGGAGGAAATCTTCCGGCGGTTTTCCGTGCAGCGCCCGGAGCCGAAGGGCGAGCTGGAGCATGTCAACCCGTTTACCCTTGTCGTCGCCGTAGCCCTTTCGGCGCAGGCGACCGATGCGGGCGTCAACAAGGCGACCCGCGCCCTGTTTGCCGTGGCCGATACGCCGGAAAAAATGCTGGCGCTGGGCGAAGAGAAGGTGCGTGACTATATCAAGACCATCGGCCTTTTTCGCAACAAGGCGAAGAATGTCATCGCGCTCAGCCAGAAGCTGATCGACGATTTCGGCAGCGAGGTGCCGAAAACCCGCGAGGAACTGGTGACGCTGCCCGGCGTTGGCCGCAAGACCGCCAATGTGGTGATGTCCATGGCCTTCGGCATTCCCACCATGGCGGTTGATACGCATATTTTACGGATCGGCAACCGCATCCGGCTGGCGCCCGGCAAAACGCCTGACGAGATCGAAGAGATCCTGATGCGGATCATCCCCACGCACTATCTCTTCCATGCCCATCACTGGCTGATCCTGCATGGGCGCTACTGTTGCAAGGCCCGCAAGCCGGAATGCGAGCGCTGCGTGATTGCTGACCTGTGCAAATCGCCGGAAAAGACCTGTGACGTTCCCGCACCGCTGGTGGAGCTACCGCCGCAGATTCTTTGAAAACTGTGGGTCTGTGACCGACAGCATCTTGTGCAGATGCACCATAAGCCCTGCGGCAAACAGCGGCGTCAGCAGGTTGAGGATCGGGATTGCCAGAAACGCTGCAATCACCAGTCCAGCCAGAAAGATCGTGCCGGAATGCTTGGCGCGAAATTGCCGAGCCTCAATGGTCGGGCGCAGCCGCATGGCGGCGAATTCGAAAAACTCCCGGCCCAGCAGATAGCCATTGACCAGGAAAAACGCGATCAGGTTGATGCCCGGCACGAAGAGCAGCATGAAGGCGATGAGATTGCCGAGGATGACGATGCCGAAAAATTGCAGCGATTGGACGATGGCATCGCCAAGCGGCATAGCTGTGCCGGGCATATCGGTTGGATAATCCCGCTTTTCCACGACTTCGGCGACATCATCGAGAAACAGGCCAGCAATGATGGCGGTAACCGGCGCCAACAGCAGCGCCAGCACCAATGCCAGGCCAATACTGGCGACAATGCCGAGGATCAGCACCAGCCAGCCGGCCCAATCGGGCGTTGCTGGGAAAAACCCGGCAAACCACGGCCAGAGATAGAAGATAAATAGCTCACGCAGCGCCAGCCACAGCCCGGCCAGGGCGGCCAGCGTCAAGCCCAGCACTTTCCAGAACACCGAACGGGTTTCCGGCGCAAACAGATTGCGCAACGACAGCATGGCGGCATCAAGGATCACGGGCAGCTCCCAGGGCAGGACCAGAATGACAGATCAGAACGGTGAGGATGTGGGAGGCGGAATGCCGCGGTGCAAGAGTTGAGAGGGCAAGAGTTAAGAGAGCAAGGGAAGCCCTTGCTCTCTCGGTCAATGTCAATGCAGCTTCTTGCGCGCCGCGTCCTCGGCTTTTGTCGCCTGCTTCTTGCGCCGCGCCATCATGTTGAGGCCTTCGACAAGGGCAGAGAAGGCCATGGCAGCGTAGAGATAGCCCTTCGGCACATGGAAGCCCATGCCATCGGCAATCAGCGTCATGCCGATCATCATCAGGAAGCCTAGGGCCAGCATGACCACGGTCGGGTTCTTCTCGATGAAACGGCCCAGCGGGTTGGCGGCCAGCAGCATGACGGTGACGGCGAAGACCACGGCAATCACCATGATAACCACATGTTCGGTCATGCCGACGGCGGTGATGATGCTGTCAACCGAAAACACCAGGTCGAGCAGCAGGATCTGGCCGATGGCAGCCCCCATGGTCGTCGTGGCGGTGCCGATGAAATCGCCTTCCTTGTCGACCGGGTCGACACTGTGGTGGATTTCCTTGGTGGCCTTCCAGACCAGGAACAGGCCACCAGCAATCAGGATCATGTCCTTCCAGGAGAAGCCGTGGCCAAACAGGGTGAAGACCGGCGTGGTCAGCTGAACGATCCAGGCGACGGTGCCGAGCAGGCCAAGGCGCATGACGAGCGCCAGACCGATACCGATCTTGCGGGCCTTGTCTCTTTGCCCCTCCGGCAGCTTGTTGGTGAGAATGGAAATGAAGACCAGATTGTCTATTCCCAACACCACTTCCATGACGATCAGCGTCACAAGAGCGATCCAGGCCGCCGGATCGCTGAGCAAATAGGTAAAGTCCTGCATAAAACTGATATCCCCCGTGCAAAAAGCGCTTTGCGACAGAAATAGGGAGCCGATGCCGCATCAGCAAGGGCGGCAAGCCAAGTGAGATGACCATTAACCTTGTGGTGGTGATTACTCAGTTGGCCGCTTTCGCCTCAGGGCCGCTTTTGGCCTTGCGATCATAGGCGAGCATGAAAATATGCAGGGCGTTGTCGATGATATAGTCGATTTCCGCCTGCGGCGGCGGGACTTCGATTTCACCGAACAGCCGCTTCTTGAAATAGGCGCCGGTGGCCAGTTCGATGAACTGGCGGGCGGCAAGCTCGGTATCGGCTATGTCGAGACGCCCGGCCTTGACCTGGACCTCCAGATAATCCTCCAGGACCGTGCGGACGTTTTCCGGTCCAGATTGCATGAAGCTCTTACACAGGTTAGGCATGCGGTCCTGAACGGCCAACAGCATGCGCATGGCGGGGATCATTTCGCTGGTAAGGATATAATCGGTAAATGCCCTAGCGTAACTGCGCATCGCATTGTGCAGGTCGATCTCGTCCGCCAGAATATCGCGCAGAGCGGCGGCAAATTTCTGTTTCTGGTTGTTGATCAGCGCGGCAAACAGATCTTCCTTGCTCTGGAAATAGACATAGATCGTCCCCTTGGACACGCCGGCTTCCCGGGTAACGTCGTTCATGCTGGCCGCATCGAAGCCATGCTTCATGAAGGCGCGTTTGGCGCCATCCAGGATCTGGTCGCGCTTGGCCGGATCTTCACCTGCGGCGAAGCGTCCTGAAGCGGCCTGGGCGGGTTTCTCATCGTCGATGACTGTCATGCTCGGATGTCTTCGCTCATATGGGGCATTTGCAACACAAAAATTAACTTTAGATGGCGGGCTCTCATTTGTTCTCTTGATATGCGGTATGAATTGGCCTATGTCAAATCGAACCGAACGGTTCCGTTCGATTGTTTCCGCCTTTGTTGTATGGTGACGTTATGTCTGTTTCTCCCAGAAAGGGCGCGATCCGCGCCGTCGATACACAGGATCAATCGGTCGATCAGGAGCGTTCCGCCTTGGATGAAGGCGTGACCGGCGAGGCGGGTTCCGATCAGGTGACAGGCGACGCTACGGCACGTGATGCCAAGGCGCGGGCTGAAGCCGCATCGCCCGCCGCGACGGTAGCGCCTGCCGCGGGCCAGGCCCCGCCGAAGAAGCGCCGCAGCTTTGCGCTGCCGATCATCGCGCTGGCCGTTTTGGCGGGTGCGGGCTATTACGGCTACAACTACTGGACCGAGGGCCGGTTCATGATCTCCACCGACGACGCCTATATTGGCGGCGACATTGCGGTGATCACCCCGAAGGTGACCGGCTATGTCCAGTCGGTCTCGGTGACCGACAACGATCATGTCAAGAGGGGCGACGTGATCGCCACTCTCGATGGCGGCGATTATCACATTGCGCTCGATCAGGCCAAGAGCCAGCTCGCCACGCAGAAGCTGACGGTTGAGCGCATCGAGGCGCAGGTGCAGGGCGGCGAAGCGGCTCTTCAGCAGTCCAAGGCGCAGCAGGCATCCGCCGAGGCGACGTTGCGTACGGCGCAATTGTCCTTCAAGCGCATCACGGATTTGCGGGCGCAGTCCGTGATGTCTCAGTCGGAGCTGGACACGGCAACATCGACGCTGGCTGTCGCCCAGGCCAATGTGGATGCTGCGGTTGCCGCCGTTGCCTCCTCCGTTTCAAGCATTGCCGTCCTTAAGGCCCAGAAAGCCGAGGCGCAGGCTGGCGTGCTGACAGAAGAAACGGTCGTTGCAAAGGCGCAGCGCGATCTGGATTTCACCGTGCTGCGCGCGCCTTATGACGGTGTGATCGGCAATCTGGGCGTCCAGGTCGGCGATCTCGTGTCGAGCAGCAAGCGGCTTGCCTCACTGGTGCCGATTGGCCGTCTCTATATCGATGCGAACTTTAAGGAAACGCAGCTTTCCGGTATCGTGCCGGGCTCGAAGGTGCGGGTGCATGTGGATGCCTATGATGAGCATGCCTTCGAAGGTAGGGTCGTCTCGATCGCCGCGGGGTCCGGTTCGGTCTTCTCCATGCTGCCGGCGGAAAACGCCACGGGCAATTTCACCAAGGTCATCCAGCGTGTTCCGGTGCGGATCGCCATTCCGCAGGAGATACTCGACAAGGGTTATCTGCGTGCGGGCCTGAGTGTTGTGGTCGATATCGACACCCGCACCGCGCCGAAGGCGCCTGACGCGAAGTAATCAGCACGGCCAAGGCACGGATTTCGAGGCAAGATCATGACGGACAATGCAATCACGGCCGGACCGGATGCGGTTGCGCAAATGCCAAGCCGGCGCGACGTCATCGGCTTTCTGGCGATGGTATTCGGCATGTTCATGGCGATCCTCGACATTCAGATCGTCTCGGCCTCGCTTTCCGAAATCCAGGCTGGCCTCGGGGCCGGTTCCGAAGAAGTCTCCTGGGTGCAGACCTCTTATCTGATTGCGGAAGTGATCATGATCCCGCTATCGGGGATGCTGGCACGGATCGTGTCGACACGGGTGCTGTTTTCCTGTGCTGCGGCTGGCTTCACCATTGCCAGCGCCATGGCGGCGACCGCCACCAATATCGAGCAGATGATCATCTACCGCGCTATCCAGGGCTTCATCGGTGGCGGCATGATTCCCTCTGTTTTTGCCGCGGCTTTTACGATTTTTCCGCCTTCCAAGCGTAGCATTGTTTCGCCGATCATCGGCCTTGTCGCAACGCTTGCGCCGACCATTGGCCCGACGGTTGGCGGCTATATCAGCCATGCCATGTCTTGGCACTGGCTGTTCCTGATCAACATCTTTCCCGGCATTATCGTCACGCTCGTGGTCTGGACATTCGTAGACTTTGACAAGCCCGACAAATCTTTGCTGGCGAAATTCGACTGGTGGGGTCTGTTTTCCATGGCGCTCTTTCTGGGGGCGATGGAATATGTTCTCGAAGAGGGCAATAACAAGGATTGGTTTAACGACGAGCGCATTGTTTGGGGCGCCCTCCTGATGACGTTGGGTGGGGTGGTGTTCTTCTACCGTGCCTTCACCTGCGAGCAGCCAGTGGTCGATCTCAGGGCCTTTTCCAATCGGAATTTTGCCTTCGGATCGCTATTTTCCTTCGTCATGGGCATGGGCCTCTATGGTTTGACCTATCTCTATCCGCTCTATCTGTCACGGGTGCGCGGCTATGACAGCCTGATGATCGGCGAAACAATGTTTGTTTCGGGTCTTGCCATGTTCCTGACTGCGCCGATTGCCGGCATATTGTCGACGAAAATGGACCCGCGGTTGATGATGGCGTGCGGCTTTACCAGCTTTGCGCTTGGCACCTATATGATAACCGGCATGACCGCTGACTGGGATTTTTATGACTTGCTGGTGCCGCAGATCCTGCGTGGCTGCTCTTTAATGACCTGCATGGTGCCAATCAACAATATTGCCCTTGGCACTCTGCCGCCCGAGCGGATCAAAAATGCGTCCGGCCTCTACAATTTGACACGAAATCTTGGCGGCGCTGTCGGGCTGGCGATCATCAACACATTGCTGACCCGGCGCACCGACGAGCATTATGGATACATGGTCGAACATGTGACCTGGAGCAAGCCGGCGGCGATGAGCTGGCTAGAAACGGTCTCCTCCAATTACGCCTTTTATGGCCTTGATGGTGATAATGCAGCCTTGAAAAAGCTGTCCGGCATGATCAATCAGCAGGCATGGATCATGGCGTTTATGGATGTATTTTTAGGGATCACAATCTTGTTTATTGCGCTGACGGCACTTTCAACGATGATAAAAAAACCTGAAGGTGCCGTGCCCGCCGATGCGGCGCACTAATTGATTTGACTTTCCGCCAGAGAAAGCAGGTCAAGGCTTCGTCGGGTAAAAGACCCCCCGTCATTCTGGTTAGGTAGAGGTTTTACCTAGTCATTAATTCCCGCGATCCACCGCAGAAAACTTGGCCGCCACTCACCTGGCGGCCTTTTTTTGCTCCGCCTTGATGTACGTACATCAAAAAATCATTTACGGATGCCGGGTCATGGGATAAAGGTCAGATCCTGACAGAGAGATGTGGTGATGAAGCCGACGGTTCATGACATTGCGGCACGGGCGGGCGTCAGTTTGGCGACGGTGGACCGGGTTTTGAACAATCGCACTGGCGTCAGTGCTTCGACCCGCGCCCGCGTGGAAAGCGCCGTCGGCGTGCTTGGCTATGTTCGGGATCTGGCGGCGGCCAATCTGGCCAAAGGCCGGATTTATCCTTTCACCTTCATCCTGCCGGCCAATGACAATTCCTTTATGCACGGTTTGCGCCTGCAAGTGCTTGACGCTGCCAGCCGAGCTGGCATGGAGCGAACCCGCATCGATATTATCGATGTTGCGGCTTTCGATGCGGCATCTTTGATCGCGGCCCTGGACGATGCTGCGGCACGCCAACCCGCTGGCGTGGCCGTGGTGGCGGTGGATGCGCCGGACGTGGCTGCGGCTGTAGCGCGGTTGCGTGGTGCTGGCATACCGGTGGTGACACTGGTCTCCGATCTCAGCGGTGCCGAGCGCGACCATTTTGTCGGCATAGACAACCGTGCCGCCGGGCGCACGGCAGCCAGCCTGCTTGGCCGGTTTACCGGCGGACGGCAAGGGACGATTGCAATTGTCGCCGGGTCGATGCTGGTGCGCGACCACCGCGACCGGTTCGAGGGATTTCGCGCTGTGATGGCTGCTGAATTTCCGCAATTGACCTTGCTACCGGTGCTGGAAGGCCGTGACGATCCGCATCGTGTCGAAACCCTGCTGCAGGATCTGTTTTCGCAATCGCCTTATATAACAGGCCTCTACAGCCTGGGTGCAGGCAATCGCGGCCTGATCGCGGCACTGGAGCGGCTGGATGCCGACCGTCGCCCCCTGGTGGTCGCCCATGAATTGACGCCGGTGACGAGAGCGGCGCTGATGTCTGGACTGATCGATGCGGTGCTGAACCAGGACGCCGGACATGAAGTGCGCAGCGCCATCCGGGTGTTGAAGGCCAAGGCCGATGGTGCGGCTGTGTTGGCGGCGCAGGAACGTATTCGTCTCGACATATTTCTCAAAGACAATCTGCCAGAGCAAGAACAGCGATAACAGGCAGAATAGGGAGGCTTCTCATGTATCTTGGATTGGATCTCGGCACGTCCGGCGTCAAGGCGATGTTGATCGACGCGGACCAGACGGTGATTGGCTCGGCCAATGGCGCGCTGACCGTCTCTCGCCCGCATTCCGGCTGGTCGGAACAGGCGCCAGCAGATTGGATCAGGGCAACGCTGGAGGCCATTGCCGGGTTGAAAGCGCAGTTTTCCCGCGAGCTTGCGGCCGTCAAAGGCATCGGCCTTTCCGGCCATATGCATGGGGCAACGCTGGTCGATGCCCGAGGTGACGTCTTGCGGCCCTGTATTCTGTGGAACGACACCCGCTCCTTCAAACAAGCCGCAGCACTGGATGCCGATCCGCGTTTTCGCGCTCTGACCGGCAATATCGTTTTTCCCGGCTTCACGGCACCGAAACTGGCCTGGGTGAAGGAGAATGAGCCGGATATCTTCGCCAAAACCGCCAAGGTTCTGCTGCCCAAAGACTATTTGCGGCTCTGGCTGACGGGTGAATATCTGTCGGAAATGTCGGATTCGGCTGGCACCTCCTGGCTGGATACCGGCAAGCGCGCCTGGTCGAGCGAGCTGCTCGCCGCCACCGATCTCGGCGAGCAGCACATGCCCGGCCTGGTCGAAGGCACTGCCGAGGCGGGTCGGTTGCGCGCCGAGCTGGCGGCGGATTGGGGCATGACTGCCGGTGTCATTATTGCGGGCGGGGCAGGCGACAATGCGGCGTCTGCTTGCGGCATGGGTACGGTGGCGGAAGGCCATGCCTTCGTGTCGCTTGGCACATCCGGGGTGTTGTTTGCCGCCAATGCTTCCTATCTGCCAAAGCCGGAAAGCGCCGTGCATGCCTTTTGCCACGCGCTTCCCAATACCTGGCACCAGATGGGCGTAATCCTGTCGGCGACCGACGCGTTAAACTGGTATTCCGGTATCAGCGGCAAGCCTGCCGGAGACCTGACCAATGAGCTTGGCGAGGACCTCAAGGCCCCGACCGGCGTGACCTTCCTGCCTTATCTCTCGGGCGAACGCACGCCCCATAACGATGCCGAAATCCGGGGCGCATTTATTGGTCTTGGCCACGAATCCAGCCGCGCTGTTCTGACCCAGGCCGTGCTGGAAGGCGTATCCTTTGCTATCCGTGACAGTCTTGAAGCGCTGAAATCGGCGGGAACCTCACTGTCGCGGGTCACGGCGATCGGTGGCGGTTCGCGCTCGCGCTATTGGCTGGCATCGATTGCCACAACGCTTGGCATTCCCGTCGATATTCCAGCCGATGGTGATTTTGGGGCTGCTTTTGGTGCGGCCCGTCTGGGGTTGATTGCCGCAACCGGGGCCGATCCGCTTGCCGTTTGCTCAGCCCCACCGACAGAGGCGACCATTGAGCCAGTGACGGCTTTGCGCGACGGCTACGAGGACGCCTATCAGCGCTACCGCGCGCTTTATCCGGCCATCAAGCAATTGGGCCCCGTCAAGCTGGCCCATTAAAAACCACAGAAAACGTTTAACATCAGGAGGAAAACCCATGAGCACAGGCTTTTTCGGCGACATCACCAAGATCAAATATGAAGGCCCTGACAGCACCAATCCGCTGGCCTTCCGCCATTATAACCCCAATGAAGTGGTGATGGGCAAGCGGATGGAAGACCATCTGCGTTTTGCCGTGGCCTACTGGCACACCTTTGTGTGGCCGGGCACCGACCCGTTCGGCGGCAATACGTTTGAGCGTCCTTGGTTCAAGGATTCGATGGAGGCTGCCAAGCTGAAGGCCGATGTGGCCTTTGAATTCTTCCAGTTACTCGGCACGCCTTACTATTGCTTCCATGATGCGGATGCGCGTCCTGAAGGCGCGTCCTTTGCGGAAAACACCAGAAATCTGAATGAAATTGTCGATTACTTTGCCCAAAAGCAGGCCGATACCGGCGTCAAGCTGTTGTGGGGGACGGCCAACATGTTCTCGCATCGTCGCTATATGTCGGGTGCCGCCACCAACCCGGACCCTGACGTCTTTGCCTTTGCCGCAGCCACGGTGAAGACCTGCCTGGATGCCACGCAGAAGTTGGGTGGCGAAAACTACGTGCTGTGGGGTGGTCGTGAAGGCTATGAAACCCTGCTCAACACTGACCTGAAGCAGGAACTCGACCATATGGGCCGTTTCCTCAACATGGTGGTGGAATACAAGCACAAGATCGGCTTCAAGGGCGCGATCCTGATCGAGCCGAAGCCGCAGGAGCCTTCCAAGCATCAGTATGATTATGATGTGGCCACCGTCTACGGCTTCCTCAAGACTTACGGTCTGGAGAAGGAAGTGAAGGTGAACATCGAGCAGGGCCATGCCATTCTGGCTGGTCATACATTCGAGCATGAATTGGCACTGGCCAACGCGCTGGGCATTTTCGGCTCCATCGACATGAACCGCAACGACTATCAATCCGGCTGGGATACCGACCAGTTCCCCAACAATGTGCCGGAAATGGCGCTGGCCTATTATCAGGTTCTGCAGGCGGGCGGCTTTACCTCTGGCGGCACCAATTTCGATAGCAAGCTGCGCCGCCAGTCCATCGATCCGGCGGATCTGCTGATCGGCCATATCGGCGGCATGGATTGCTGCGCCCGTGGCCTGAAGGCGGCTGCGAAAATGGTTGAAGACAAGGCGCTGTCGGCACCGCTCGCCAACCGCTATGCAGGCTGGAACAGTGAAGGTGCAAAGGCCATGCTGGCCAGTGGCACGCTGGAGAGTATTGCGGCCCGGGTTGAAGGCGAAAACATCAATCCACAGCCGGTGTCCGGCCAGCAGGAATTGCTGGAAAACGTCGTCAATCGCTACGTTTGATCGCTTTGATGCACTGCCAGGGAAATGGAGGTTTTCCCTGGCAGTTTTCTTTGATAGATAAACTGCAACGTTTCAGTATCATTTTGGAGGAGATGTTTATGAAGACGATTAAAGGCCCTGCCTTGTTTTTGGGCCAGTTTGCCGGTGATGCCGCGCCTTTTAATTCCTGGGATAGCATTACCAAATGGGCTGCCGATAAAGGCTATCTTGGCGTGCAGGTTCCGACCTGGGCCAGCCAGTTGATTGACCTGAAAAAGGCCGCCGAATCCAAGGATTATTGTGACGAACTGGCCGGTATCGCCCGCGCCAATGGCGTCGAGATTACCGAGCTTTCCACCCATTTGCAGGGACAGCTGGTGGCGGTGCATCCGGCCTATGACGAAGCGTTTGACGGTTTCGCTGCCCCCGAAGTGCGTGGCAACCCGAAAGCCCGGCAGGAATGGGCTGTGCAACAGGTCAAATACGCGCTGAAGGCCTCAAACCATCTGGGCATCAAGGCGCATGCCACGTTTTCGGGCGCGCTGGCCTGGCCGTTTATCTATCCCTGGCCGCAGCGCCCGGCAGGTCTGGTGGAAACCGCGTTTGACGAGCTGGCGAAGCGCTGGCTGCCCATTCTCGACTATGCCGACGAGCAGGGTGTCGATATCGCTTACGAAATCCATCCCGGCGAAGACTTGCATGATGGTGTGACATTCGAGATGTTTCTGGAGCGGGTGGGCAACCACTCCCGCGCCAACATGCTCTATGATCCCTCGCATTATGTGCTGCAATGCCTCGACTATCTCGACCATATCGACATCTACAAAGACCGCATCAAGATGTTCCACGTCAAGGATGCCGAGTTCAATCCGAATGGCCGTCAGGGCGTTTACGGTGGCTACCAATCCTGGGTCAACCGCGCCGGGCGCTTCCGCTCACCAGGCGACGGCCAGGTGGACTTCGGCGCGATCTTCTCGAAAATGGCTGCCAATGATTTCGAAGGCTGGGCCGTGGTCGAGTGGGAATGCGCTCTAAAACACCCCGAAGACGGCGCCCGCGAAGGGGCGGAATTCGTCAAGGCGCATATTATCCGGGTCACGGAACATGCCTTTGACGATTTCGCCGCCAGCGGCACCGATGATGCGGCCAATCGGCGGATGCTGGGACTGTAACGGCGAAGGAAGGACATCATGACAATCGAAGCAAGCAAATCCGAGCAACGCGCCGCGAAAATCCGTCTCGGCATGGTGGGCGGCGGGCAGGGCGCGTTTATTGGCGCGGTCCACCGCATGGCGGCAAGGCTCGACGATCATTACGATCTGGTGGCAGGTGCTTTATCCTCGACGCCGGAAAAGTCCCTGGCCTCGGGCCGGGATCTGGGGCTTGATCCCACCCGCTGCTATGGCTCTTTTGACGAAATGGCGCAGATAGAGGCGGCGCGCCCGGATGGGATTGAGGCGGTGTCTATCGTCACGCCCAATCACATGCATTACCCGGCGGCGAAAGCCTTTCTGGAGCGCGGCATCCATGTGATCTGCGACAAGCCTCTGACCTCCAATCTGGAGGATGCGAAAAAACTGAAAGAGGTTGCCGAAAAGGCCAAGGCCCTGTTCATCCTCACCCACAATTACACCGGCTATCCCATGGTGCGCCATGCGCGGGAACTGGTGCAAAACGGCGAGCTGGGCGAGATCCGGCTGGTGCAGATGGAATATCCGCAGGATTGGCTGGCGGAACCTGTCGAGCAGACCGGCGCCAAGCAGGCCGTATGGCGCACCGACCCGGCCCAATCGGGCGTCGGCGGTTCCACCGGAGATATCGGCACCCACGCCTATAACCTCGGCAGCTTCATTTCCGGGCTGGAGCTGCAGGAACTCGCCGCCGATGTGCATACCTTCGTTGAAGGCCGCAGGCTGGATGACAACGCCCATGTGATGCTGCGTTTCCAAGGCGGGGCCAAAGGTCTGCTGTGGTGCAGCCAGGTGGCAACCGGCAATGAAAACGGCCTGAAAGTTCGCATCTACGGCACCAAGGCCGGGATCGAGTGGACGCAAGCCGATCCGAACTACCTGTGGTTCACCAAGCTCGGCGAACCAAAGCAACTGATCACCCGCGGCGGTGCCGGGGCAGGTAGCGCAGCTGCCCGCGTCACCCGCATTCCCGGCGGCCATCCCGAAGGCTATCTCGAAGCTTTTGCGACCATATATTCCGAGGCGGCCCAGGCTATTCATGCAGCAAGATCAGGTGCCACGGTTGATCCTGATGTGGTCTATCCGACTGTCGATGATGGGGTGAAGGGCGTTGCCTTTGTGACGGCGTGTATTCAGTCGTCACAGCAGAACGGGGCCTGGGTGAGGGTATGAAACGAATGCCAAGGGCCGTGGAAGCGGCCCTTGGCATTCTTCAATCCGTTGAAGTGCGGCGCAGCCAGGTCAACCTATTGGCATTTGTATTTGGACGTCCAAATCCATTTCACTTCGGAGGTTGAGCTTGGAATGGTTTGCTGGGTCATGCCCATGCTGGCCGGTTTACTGTCGACGCAGAGCAACCAATAGGGTGTGCCCAGCTTTCCATCGGTGGTTGACGGCGTGGCCGGAAACGTGCCGGTGGCGAGAACCATCAGCAGGGAGTTGCCGCTATATTGATGCGACCATCCTGTGACATAGTCAGGACCAGCCGTTTGCATGGCTTGTTCAACGGTCATGCCTGATGTCCAATTAACGCTATAGCTTATCGTGGTTTGGTTCTCGGTGTAGACGAGAGTGGCGCTGTTGGCCGTGGCGGGTAGCGCCATGCTGATTGTCGCTGCGCAGAGAAAATGGATAAAAGCTGTTTTCATAAATGTGTCCCCCAGATTAATGCATCCTAAGGTAGCATTTTTCTATTGGAAATACAACATAAGGAGTGGGTATACTGTGTTGTCTTTCGTCCGTGGCGTTCCTGCCGCAACTGCGTTAAGACCTGAATACGTCCTGTTTATTCACGCTTAAGTGCCGAAAGGTTTCCGATGACAGACCCGAAAGCCCTTGCCGCCCGCTTCCCCGGTGATTTCCTGTTTGGTGTGGCCACTGCCGCCTACCAGATCGAAGGGGCGACCAAGGCGGATGGGCGTAAGCCCTGCATCTGGGATGCGTTTGCCAATATGCCGGGCCGGGTGTTCGAGCGCCATAATGGCGATGTGGCCTGCGATCATTACAATCGCTGGGAACAGGATCTCGACCTGATTCAGGAGATGGGCGTAACCGCCTATCGCTTTTCCATTGCCTGGCCGCGCATTATTCCTGAAGGCACGGGCCGGGTGAATGAGACGGGGCTGGATTTTTACGACAAGTTGGTCGATGGGTTGAAGGAGCGGGGCATTAAGGCCTATGCGACGCTGTATCATTGGGATCTGCCATTGGCCCTGATGGGCGATGGCGGCTGGACGGCGCGCTCCACGGCCTATGCCTTCCAGCGCTATGCCAAGCTGGTGATGGCGCGGCTGGGCGACCGGCTGGATGCCGTGGCGACGTTTAACGAGCCGTGGTGCTCGGTCTGGCTATCACATCTTTACGGTGTGCATGCGCCGGGTGAGCGCAATATGGATGCGGCGATGCATGCCTTGCACTATACCAATCTCGCCCATGGTCTTGGCATCGATGCCATCAGGCAGGTCGCGCCGCAGGTGCCTGCGGGTCTGGTGCTGAATGCCCATTCGGTCATCCCCGGCTCGCAGAGTGCGGCTGATCAGACCGCCGCTGAACGCGCCCACCAGTTTCACAATGGTGTTTTCTTCGATCCGGTCTTCAAGGGCGAATATCCGGCAGAATTCATGGCCTCCCTTGGCAATCGCATGCCTGTCATCGACGATGGCGATCTTGACATTATCTCCCAGAAACTCGACTGGTGGGGCCTGAATTATTACACACCGATGCGGGTTGCCGACAATCCGGCTGCGGGCGCCGAGTTCCCCGCCACGGTGGATGCGCCGCCGGTCTCATCAGTCAAGACCGATATCGGCTGGGAAGTCTATGCCCCGGCGCTGAAGTCCCTGGTGGAAGGGCTCTATGATCGCTACACGCTGCCGGTCTGCTACATCACTGAAAACGGTGCCTGCTATAATATGGAGGTGGCCGAGGGCGTGGTGGATGACCAGCCACGGCTGGATTATTACGCCGAACATCTGGGCGTGGTGGCCGACCTGATTGCCGAGGGCATCCCCATGAAGGGCTATTTCGCCTGGAGCCTGATGGATAATTTTGAATGGGCCGAAGGCTACCGCATGCGGTTCGGCCTCGTGCATGTCGATTACGACACGCAGGTTCGCACGCTGAAGAACAGCGGCAAATGGTATAGCGCGCTGGCAGCCGAATTTCCCAAGGGCAACCACAGCGCCGAATGAGGCCATTCTGCCGCCTCGTTTCTGGCCCCCTCGTTCTTGCGTGGTCGCGCTCTTGCTTATTGCGCCGCAACACGGCAAACTTCCCTCTCAGGTTGTGTCTATCAAAAGGGGGAATGCATATGGGACGGGTACAGCTGCCGCTTTCAGGCAATGTCACTCAGGCGATCAATCCATGGACCTGGGTCTATAGTCCGACCCAGGTCGGGCAGGCCAGTCTGGTCACGTTCAATATCGATGTCGGCCCCTCGACCAATCCCGAGGCCGAAAAGGATATTTTGATGAATGTGGCCAGCTACGGCAAGCAGCTTGGCCGGATCGAAGACGCGCTCCGCGTGGTCATTGAACAGCTTGAACCGCTGGTCCTCGATGAAAAACTTGCCGATAACGAAGCGATTATCGCCTTCCGGGCGCTGATGTACGAAATCGATACGATCAAGAAACAGCATCGGAAATACTGATTTTTGTCATTTCCTGAAATTATTTCTTCAGGACTTCATGATATAATTCCTCTGTTTTGACGGTGGAGTTCATTGATGACGGCCTGTGCAGGTTGCCGGGACGGGGCTACTTTCGATGCTCCGTTCTCCATGGCGTTTCAGCCGATTGTCGATACACGGCAGGGCACCATATTTGGTTATGAGGCTCTCGTTCGAGGCATGGACGGTGCTGGCGCGGCCAGCGTCATGGCCGGGGTCAATGCGCAAAATCGCTATGCTTTCGATCAAACTTGCCGGGTCAAGGCCATTCAACTGGCCGCCGACCTTTTGCCTGTGACCTCTACAGCAACCCTATCGATCAATTTCATGCCCAATGCGGTTTACGAACCGCGTGCCTGTATCGGTTTGACGTTGAAAACCGCTGAGCGTGTTGGCTTCCCGCTCAACCGTATCCTGTTCGAATTTACCGAAAACGAGCAGATCGATACGGATCATCTGCTCAATATCCTGAAGACCTATCGCAGCATCGGCTTCAAGACGGCGATTGACGATTTCGGCGCAGGCCATGCCGGGCTGACACTTTTGGCAAAATTTCAGCCTGATATCGTCAAGTTGGATATGGAATTGGTGCGCGGCATCGACGAGGATCGTGCCAAGCGGATCATCCTGCGCCATACGCTGGCCATGCTGGGCGAATTCGGTATTCTGCCGCTGTGCGAAGGTGTCGAAACCAAGCAGGAACTGGATGTGTTGAAGGACATGGGTGTCCATCTTATGCAAGGCTATGTTCTGGCGCGTCCCGCCTTTGAGCGTTTCGAGCAGCCGGATCTGGCTGACGTCGCCTGATAATCGATTAGCTGCCGATATGCCGCTCGCCGCGCTGCTTGGCCAGCGCAATTTGTTTCTGGCGTTGGCGGTAGCGATCCCGGTCGGCTTCTGTGCGGCTCTCATAGCAATGGCTGCACGATACGCCAGCCTCGTAATAGGGCGAGGTCAGTTCTTCCGGCGTGATCGGGTTGCGGCAGGCGTGGCACAGCTGGTGGTCGCCCTCCTTCAGTCCATGGGTCACGGACACGCGCTCGTCGAACACGAAACAGGCGCCGTCCCACAGGCTTTGTTCTTCCGGCACGTTTTCCAGATATTTCAGGATGCCGCCCTTCAGGTGGTAGACTTCTTCGAAACCCTGTTGCTTCATGAAGGCGGTGGCCTTTTCGCAACGGATGCCGCCGGTGCAATACATGGCGATCTTCGGCTTGTTGTGCAGGCCGGGATTGTTCTTCACCCAATCGGGAAATTCGCGGAACGTCTTGGTATTGGGATCGACCGCGCCCCGGAAAATGCCGATCGCGGTCTCGTAATCGTTGCGGGTGTCGATGACGATGGTATCAGGATCGGAAATCAGCGCATTCCAGTCCTTGGGATCGACATAGGTGCCGACGATCTTGTTGGGATCGATATCCTCGACCCCCATGGTGACGATCTCTTTCTTCAGCTTCACCTTCATGCGCACGAACGGCATTTTCGACGCCCGGCTTTCCTTGTGCTCAAGGCTGGCAAATTCCGGCTGGGCGCGAAGATATGCCAGCACCGTGGCAATGCCCGCATCCGTGCCAGCAATCGTGCCATTGATGCCTTCATGGGCAAGCAGCAAAGTACCCTTGACGCCCTGCGCCTTGCAGAGCGCATCGAGCGGCTCGCGAAAGCTTTCGAACCGCGCGAAGGACGCAAAATGATAGAGCGCGGCCACACAGAATGCGCCGCCCTCTTCATGGCGAGGATTTTGAAGATCGTCTGTCATGGCCTGCGAAATACTGCCAATGCCGCCGGGAATCAACGAATTTCAGCAGGCGTATCGCGCTTTGAGTTTCGTCAAGTCATGCCGGTGGGTTGAAGACGCGAATCCGATGGCCGTCTGGATCGGTGGCGAGGAAAGTCCGCCCGAACTCCATATCGGTCGGTGCTTGCAGCATGGGGACGCCAAGCGCTTGCCATTGCGTGTGGAGATCATCGACATCCGCAGCCGTATCGGCCCGGATCGCCAGTTCGCAGCCACCGCCTGTAATGCTTGCCGCAGGCTCAACGGTGTGGCGGGACCAAAGACCGAGAATGAACCCGCCCGGCAGCGCGAACATGGCAAATGTCGCCGATAATTCGACGGGCGCAAGACCGAAGACCTGCTGATAGAAATGGGCGCTTGTCTCGGGTGTATCGACGTAAAGAATGGTCATTTTCGGGGTCGAGGTGGTTGTCATGAGAGCGTCTCCTTCAGGTTGACGCCCGGTTTGTAACTGAGCCTACTGCCAAAAAATGGCAGGAGTGTTTAAAGAATCCAATCTGGAATGCTGTTATGCTCGCGCCATCGTTTCAGCAGGCTGGCTCGACGCACCGGGTAGCGCAGAGCGAGTGTCTTGCACTCCCCAATGCGGTCGCAGCGAAAATGTCTGAAGTCATCGCGCAGCGTACACCAGGCCAGCAAGATCCGTGCGCCTTCAAAGAATGTGAGGGCGAACGGCCAGATATCGCGGTTGCTCGTCGCCCCTTTTTCATCCCGGTAGACGATATGCAGCACATGTTCAGCGCGGATCGCGTGCCGAAACGGGCTTAGATCGGCTGGAAGCTGCCCCGCTGCTCTATCGCTTGGCCCGACCAACAGACTATTATCCTCAAGGCTGCGGCGAAGTTCGTCGGGCAGCACGGCGGTGATTTTTGCAAGCGCGTCACGGGCGGCAAAGGCCAGATGCTGGTCGGTTCGTTGTGCGACAAAGCGGGCGCCAAGCACCAGCGCTTCGATTTCCTGTGGGCTGAACATCAGTGGTGGCAGCATGTAGCCCGGACGCAGCACATAGCCAAGACCGGCCTCGCCCTCGATACCGGCGCCCTGGCTCTGAAGCGTGGCAATGTCGCGGTAGAGCGTGCGGATGGAGACGCCCAGTTCTTCGGCCAATATCTGCCCAGTCACCGGGCGGCGATAGCGCCGCAGGATTTGCAGCAGTGAAAGAAGACGCTCGGACCGGGTCATCAACTGTCGCCTATTGCGCTGCGGCCCGCAACCACAGCGCCTCGATCACCGCTGGTTCCAAGTCGGGGCCGTCGGCAAACAATGCGTCCGCCGCCTCAAGCGCTTGCCGTCGCAGGGCCTGTTGCTGGCGGATGATGATGGCGAGCAGATGGGACAATGTTTCGCCGCCAGAAAACAGGCTTGAGTCTTCATCCAGCACCGAGGTCAGCACCGAAAGGTCGTTTTCATGGCCCAGCAGATCGGCCAGTTGCTTGGCGGCGCTGCGTTTCATCTCCATGGCGCTTGGCCAGAGATCGCGCAGCAGGGACAGATGCATCCAATAGGTCTGGGTGGCCTTGCGCAGCGCATGGTAGCTTTCTGCCTCGCTGGCATCGTGGCAGGCGGCAATGGCGGCTTCAGCGCGCTTGAAGGTTTTGGCCCAGGCCTTGGCAAATATCCGGGCGACTTTGGCAGGACGGTGGTTGAACTCGATTCCCATGGCGACATCTGCCGCTTCACGGCAGCCGTCTGCCGCCTCGCGCATCAATGCGCTCTGGCTTGCCTCCAGTTTGGCGGACAGACGTTCATGGCGATCAGACAATACCGACCATGCCTGTTGCAGGGCATGAGCTTCTTCATCGCTCAGGGTTGCTTCCTGAAGCGCCTCGACACTTTCCAGCAGTGCGGCAGCATCGCGAAGTGCTGAAAGGCTGCGGGCAATATCACCCAACCGGCGGTTTTCCCGGCCACGCAGGTCGGGAACGGCAGGGGCGACCAGCCGGTACAAGGCTCTGGCGCGTTTCAGTTTGCGGCGCGCAAGATGGACGGCGCGGTCCCGTTCACCGGGTGGGGCCTCGGCGCCACTGTCAAGATCGGCTGCGGCAGCCTGCAAAAGCGCGCCCAGCATCTCGGCAATAGCGGTGCCTGTCTTCAGGTCAGGCCTTAAGCGATAGGCCATTGCGCCTTTCCGTCGAAGGCGTGGATGTCGCCAGCCATTGGTTGGAATAGCGTCCGTCGCCGGTCACTTCCCGCCCGACCCAAGGCGGTAGCGGTGGGTCTTCGCAGTCGTTTTCCAGTTCGACCTCGGCCACCACAAGCCCGGCATGGGCGCCTGCGAAGACGTCGACTTCCCAGAGATAGCCGCCGTATTCGACGTTATAACGGGTCTTTTCGATGACGTTGCCCTGGGCTTTGTCGATCATTTCCAGCCCGTCGGCCAGCGGGATCTCATATTCGAATTCATCGCGGCTGAGACCAACATGACCGATCTTGATGGTCAGTAGCGCATCGGCCTGGTCGCGGATGCGGATGCGCACGGAACGATCGGCTCCCGACAGGATATAGCCCTGCTGAAAACGGCTGGATTTGCTGACATGTTGACGCCAAGTGTCTGCGCGGACCAGGAATTTTCTTTCGATTTCCTTTGCCATGGCTGCTTTCCGTCACGTTAAAATCGATTTCACTGTATAGTATGACGCCGGTTTGACAATAGTTCCATCAGTCCTTCAGTTCCTACTGTGCGCATTTGCCTCGACAGGGCGGTTTCCACGCGCTAATCAGGAATATCTAATCGTTTGAAAGGTATGTTCATGACTGCGAAGACGGACAGATTGTTGGCGGTGCTCAAGCTTCAGCCCGTTATTCCCGTGCTGATCATCGACGATGTCGAAACCGCCGTGCCGCTGGCGCGGGCGCTGGTGGCGGGTGGGCTGAAAGCCATCGAAATCACGATGCGCACGCCAGCTGCGCTGGAAGCGATTTCCCGGGTGGCCGCCGAGGTCGAGGGTGCTGTGGCCGGTGCCGGGACCATTCTCAACCCCGCCCATTTCGAAGCCGCGCTGAAAGCCGGGTCGCAGTTCATCGTCAGCCCCGGCACCACGCCGGAATTGCTAGCGGCTGCCGCCGGTTCCGATGTGCCGCTGCTGCCGGGCGCTGCCACGGCCAGCGAAGTGATGACCCTGCGCGAAAAGGGCTATGAAGTGTTGAAATTCTTCCCCGCCGAACAGGCAGGTGGGGCGGCCTATCTGAAATCGCTGTCCTCGCCGCTGGCAGGCACGCTGTTTTGCCCGACAGGCGGCATTTCGCTGAAGAATGCCAGGGATTATCTGTCGCTGCCCAACGTGGTCTGCGTTGGCGGCTCCTGGGTGGCACCGAAAGAGCTGGTTGCTGCGGGCGATTGGGCAGGCATTACCAAGCTGGCCGTTGAGGCCTGCGCGCTGAAGGGCTAATACGAAGAGTCATTGAAAATGACTCTTCGTATACCACTTTCGAATATCTCATGCCCTTGATGCATTTGAGATATTCGAAACTCGTATCAGGCGAGGATGCGTCAGCATCTTCGAGCCGTCTATAAGCTGGGAACGGCCGCATATGTCGTAATTTGACGCCCGCGTCTTGGGAAAGGGCGCGGGCGTTCCTATCTCTCTTCTAGCTGAAATATTAGGGAGAAGAGAATGATCGACGCCAAAAAGCTCCTCACGCAGTTTCTGGGATCGCAGATCCCGGGCATCGGCGGCTCTGTTCGCAAGAGGGGTGATGACGCCGCAAGCTATGCCAAGTCCAATCCCTGGAAGACCGGTGCGCTGGTGTCCGTGCTGCTCGGCACCAAGACCGGACGGTCGCTGGCCGGAGGTGCGCTGAAAGTTGGCGGCCTGGCGCTGGTGGCCGGTCTCGGCTACCGCGCCTATCGCAATTACCAGTCCGGCAAGGCCCCGGAAGAGCTGCGCGCCCTGCCGGAACTGCCGGCTCCACCGCAAAATTCCGGCTTTGATCCGGCAACCTCGCTCAGCAATGATTTTGCGCTCACTCTGATCAAGGCGATGATTGCCGCGGCGAAGGCCGATGGCCATATCGACGCAGGCGAGCGCGCCAACATCATGGAAAAACTGCATGTCGAGGAACTCGGCGATGAGGCGGAGGCCTTTATTCGTGCAGAACTGGACAATCCGACCGATCTCGATGCGTTGGTGGCTGCCGCCCGCACTGAGGAACAGAAGGTCGAACTCTATACGGCCTCGCGGTTGACCATCGACCCCGATACCCGCGCCGAGCGCGGCTATCTCGACCTGCTGGCCGGACGCCTGGGGCTTGCCGATGGGTTGATCGACCATATCGAGGCGACGGTTGCGGCGGCCAAGGTTGAGACGCCGGCTGGCTGAGACTGACGCTCAACAAAAGCAACGGCGGAAATCGCCGTTGCCTTCCCGTTACGGCTGGCATAATCCTGATGTGATAAGAAGAGTCATTGAAAATGTATCTTCGCATTCCATTTTCGCATACCTCAAGCCCCTGGTGCATTTGAGATATTCGAAATTCCTTCAAAGCGAGGATGCGTTAGCATTTTCGAGCTTTCGTATGATCGAACAGGGGGCATCATGCAGGATCTGAAGACCTATCGCGTTGCGGCACCAGCGCCAGTGCGGCTTGAGGGCCGGTATGTCCTGGTCGAGCCCTTTGTCCGCGAGCAGCATCTGTCGGAGCTGTGGGCCGGGCTGGGCGGTGGCGATGCCGTCAATCAGGCGCTGCGCTATTTTCCCAATGACGATTTTTCCGGTGTCGAGGTCTTCGGCGACTGGCTGGAGGGCGCCAATGCCAGCGGCAGCCTGATCACCCATATCTTCCGCTCCAAGGCGGATGGCACCATCGTCGGCATGGCCAGCCTGATGCGACCCGATCCTAAAAACGGCGTGGTCGAAGTCGGCTCGGTTGCACATGGTCCGGCGATGAAACGCTCTGCCCTATCGAGTGAAGCGCATTATCTGCTGGCCAGACATGTGTTCGAGGATCTCGGCTATCGGCGCTACGAATGGAAATGCCATAATGACAACGAGCCGAGCAAGGTCACGGCGCGCCGCTATGGCTTCACCTTCGAGGGCGTATTTCGCCAGCATATGATTTCCAAGGGAAAGAACCGCGATACCGCCTGGTTTTCGATCATCGATGCCGATTGGCCCCTCGTTAAAGCCGGGTTCGACGCCTGGCTCGATTCTGATAATTTCGATGCCGACGGCAATCAGAAACAGCGGCTTAAGGATATTCGAGCCGCTTTGAGGTCTGCGACATGAGCCCACGCGATAAAAACTCGGCGATTGCTGCTGGCCTGATCATTCTCGGCTTCGGACTGGCCATGGTGTTCCTGCCCAATCTGGTCCTGTGGATCGGGCAATTTTCGCCACTTCTGGCGGCTGCGGTCGGCTCTATGGTGGTTTTGTCGTTCTTCCTGATCTTCTGGCTCCGCGCGCGCTATCAGCGGCGTCACCCGGATGACAGGTGATAGCCTTGCAGTGAGGCGGCCAGCAGCAGGCTTCCGACCAGGATGATGAACAACGCGCCGCCGATTTCGATGGCAAGGCCGACGCGGTAGGCGGTATGGGAGCCATGGCCTGCCAGCCGCACCGCCAGGCCCTTGGCACCGACGGCAGCGATGGCAAGGGCCGAGACGGTGATCGCGGTTCCCGCCGCCATGGCGAAGACCGATAGAATGCCACCGAGATAGAGCTGGTTCAACATCGCGAAGGTCATGACCAGCAGCGCGCCGGAACAGGGGCGAAGGCCAACGGCGACAATGGCCGACCAGGCTTCCTTGACGCTGAAATGCTCGGCACCGACCATGGCTGGCGAAGGCAGATGGCTGCGGCCGCAATCCACGCAGATTTCGCCCTTACGCGGTAAATAACGGTCGCTCTCGGCTGCATCGGCCTTGAAGCGCAGGCCGGTTCCTGAAGACGATGCGGATTTTGTACCAACTGGCTGCGGCGCATCGAACAGGCCCGCTGTCACGCCATCCGATGGGATCTCGCCCGTACTCCCGCCGGAAAAGGCTAGGACCGGCAGAGGCTGGCGATGCCGGAAAGCCTCGCTCAGCTTGCGGACCAGCAGCCACACACCGAAGGCGACGACCAGCGCGAAACTGGCGGCTTCCATGGCGTCGGTTGCCCGTGTAAGGGTAATGCCGCTGCCGCGCAGGGCGAGAAACATCACACCCACGGTGACGATGGCGACGATGGCCTGCAAAATCGAAGAGGCGATGGAAATGGCGATGCCGCGCTTCAGCTCCAGCTCATTGGCGACCATATAGGACGAGATCACCGCCTTGCCGTGGCCGGGGCCGGCGGCATGAAACACGCCGTAAGCAAAGGACAGGCCGATCAATACCCAGAGCTGGTGGGGATCGTCACGCATGCCGCGCAACGCCTCGGTCAGCGCCCGGTAGAAGGCCTGTTGATGGGTGTTGATCCATAGCATCACCCCGGCCAACGGCCCGTCCATCTGAAAGGACGGTTCGGCGGTGCCGATGCCAAGCGGCGAGCCTGCATGGGCCAGTGTGGCGGCGAGTGTGGCAGGAAGTACCACGGCAAGAGCGACAGCAACAAGCAGAGCGGTCCTCGAAGCTCGTCGATGCGTCAGCATGCCAGATCCAGCCTCGTTGCAAACAGCTTGCCCATGTCGGTGCCGGTCGGATCGTTGAAGAAGGCTTCGGTCAGGCTGGCCTGGTTCTGCTTGATCACGTCATCGGGATTGGGCCGGACCACGGTGCGTTTGCATTTCTTCAGCGCGTCGCCGGTCTCGACGATGTCGCTGTCCTGCTTGAAGTCGATGGCCGTATAAAGGGTCGGATCGTGAACGCCGAAGCTGAGATTGCCCTTGATCGGAATGGGCTTTTCCGGCTTTACGATAAAGAAGACCAGCAATTGGTTGTCTTTATAATCGGCGTTGAACACCTGCGGCTTGGCAACGTTGATGGTCGCGCCGCTGGCGCTGATAAAGGTGAAATAGCCATAGTCGCCAAGCGAGCTGCGGATGGTGTTGGCGATATCCTGCAACTCGCTATGGTCGAGCTTCAGGTCGCCGTTCTTGTCGAAATCCAGCATGACGCTGGAGGAAAACACCTCGTCAAAGCGCCAGGTATTGCGCAATTCCTTGATGGTGTTGTCCGCGCCTGCCACCACTTCCAGCCGGGCCTGGACGAAGACATGCGGATGGGCCGAGGCCGAGGGCGCCGACAGGCCTAGAAACCCTGCGACAAGAAAACCGGCGAGAAGAAGAGGCCGTGCTATGTTCATCTGCGCCCTAACCGCTGCTTATATCGAGTGCGACAGCGGGCCATGATGAAACCGATAGGACACGCTGCACTGTCGGCGTCGCGTGGACGCATGACATCTATATTCATGGTCTGTGGTGGCCAAGCAATAGGACGGAAATAGGGCCGCTGACTTTTGCCTTGAAAAAGTGAAGAGGGTAGCCATAGGTCAAGGGGGCTATCAAACGGGCGCTCGGCCTGTTGTCACTCCGAAGTCGGCGACCCTTGCTTGGGCTGGCATGTGCCATTGCGTTTGAACCAATTGTGCATGAAGTCTACAAGGGCGCGCACCTTGGCGGGCAGGTAGCGGCGATGCGGGTAGACCGCATAGATCCCGCTGCCGGAGGGCATGTAATCCTCGAAGATCGAAATCAGCGCGCCGCTTTCGATATGTCTGCGAGCGACGAAATCCGGCAGCAGGGCGATGCCGAGACCCGATAGCGCGCCACGCAGCGTGGTCTGGGGGCTATTGACCTCCAGCGGCCCGGAAATGTTGACGGTAAAGGCCTCGCCATCCGGCTGGCGCAGGCGCAGGCTGTTGTGTCCGCGCGTGTTGGTATCAATCAGCACCGGCACCTTGGACAGATCCTGCGGATGGGTGAGGGGACCATATTTCTCCAGAAAAACCGGGCTGGCGCAGGCATAGCTTCTGAAATCCGCCAGCTTGCGGGCAATCATCCCCGAATCCTCCAGCTTGGTGACGCGGATCGCCAAGTCGAAGCCTTCCTCGATCAGGTCAACGAATCGGTCCTCGGCAACGATCTCGATGGAAAGATCGGGATGTTGAAGGGCAAAATCGATCAGCGACTGACCAACTTCGGCGTCTGTGAAGCTGCGTGGCACGGTGATGCGAATCTTGCCGCTGATGCCGACATTGTTCTCGCGCACCAGATCGGCCAGATTGTCGATCTCTTTCAGGATGTCGGCAGCGCTACGATAATAGGTGTGACCGGCCTCGGTCATGGAGAACTGCCGTGTGGTGCGGTTTAGAAGCAGCGCCCCCAACTCGTCCTCCAACTCGCGGACATATTTTGACAGCAGCGCCTTGGAGCGCCCGGTCTTGCGGGCGGCGGCAGAAAAGCCTTCCGCTTCAACGACATCGATGAAAGCGCGGATGCGGGTCAGGGTGTCCAAGAGGGCCTCTCAGGGTTGTTTGTATCGGTGGTGAACAATAGTCTCACTTCGTTCAATAATAAAACACATAAAAAAATGAACCGGGCTTGCAAAAACCGCTTGATTATGACGGCGAGTTTTCTTATCTCCGTCTTGCCCAAAGTCGCACGTGCCTGTGGGTGTCCGCCGATCCTCGATGTGGTGAGGAAATCGGTAAGGTACCTGGAATTAACCCCTCCAGTCGTTATCCCGGCCAACCGGGAAATGCGAGGACACCTTGAAGCAACGACGGTGCGGGCCTTTCTAGTCTCTGCCGGCTTTCCATCAGCCGGGGTCACTGAAGAGGCACACCATCATTGCCGGAAGTGCGGTCGGGTTCCCCAACCAATCCATGGCAGACAAAGCGGACTAATGCTCTCAGGCAAGAGGGCGTTGATCCATCGCCCGCGTTAGAGCGTTCGTACGGTACCAGTGTCTCCACCGACTGGTTTCGAGCGAGGTCTCGGCGCACTTTGTCCATCCGGAACTTTTTGGGTTCCGGTAACCTTTTTACTATGGAAGGGATCGCCATGACCACCGCCCGCATCCTCGACTTCATCAATACCCAGCGTCCTGAAGGCCCTTGCCTCGTCGTGGACCTTGATGTCGTGCGCGATAATTATGGCGCATTCCGCCACGCCCTGCCAGACAGCGCCATCTATTATGCCGTCAAGGCAAACCCGGAGCCAGCAATCCTGTCGCTGCTCGCATCGCTCGGCTCCAACTTCGATTGCGCCTCCGTGGCTGAAATCGAAATGGCGCTGGCTGCCGGTGCGACCGCCCAGCGGATTTCGTTTGGCAACACCATCAAGAAGGAACGGGATATTGCCAAGGCTCATGCGCTCGGCATCAACCTGTTTGCCGTCGATAGCCATGAGGAAGTCGAAAAGATCGCCCGTGCCGCACCCGGCGCCCGTGTGTTTTGCCGCGTCTTGACCGATGGTGACGGTGCCGAATGGCCTTTGTCGCGCAAGTTTGGCTGCGTGCCGCAGATGGCCGTCGACGTTCTGGTCTATGCCCACCAGCATGGTCTGGAAAGCTTCGGCGTGTCCTTCCATGTCGGTTCGCAGATGACCAAGGTCGATGCCTGGGATGCAGCGCTGGGCGATGCCAAGCGGGTTTTCGCACAGCTGGCCAAGCAGGGCATCTACCTGCAAATGGTCAACATGGGCGGTGGTTTTCCGACCAAGTACCTGCGCGACATTCCGTCTGCCGAAGCCTATGGCCAGGCCATCAACGCCTCGCTGAAGAAGCATTTCGGCAACAACATTCCGCAGACCATCATCGAGCCCGGTCGCGGCATGGTGGGTAATGCCGGTGTGATCAAGGCAGAAGTGGTGCTGATCTCGAAGAAGTCCGACAATGACGCCCATCGCTGGGTGTTCCTTGATATCGGCAAGTTCGGCGGCCTGGCGGAAACCATGGACGAAGCGATCCGTTACCCGATCCGCACGGCCCATGACGGTGATGAAATGGAGCCTTGCGTGTTGGCTGGCCCGACCTGCGATAGCGCTGATGTCATGTATGAGAAGAACATGTATCCGCTGCCGCTGTCGCTGACCATTGGCGATGACGTGCTGATCGAAGGCACCGGCGCCTATACCACCACCTATTCGGCGGTGGCCTTCAACGGTTTCGAGCCGCTGAAAGCCTATGTGATCTGAACAAGAGTATTTTCGCATTTCCGGGCGCAAAACCGCGCCACACTTTTGCTGGAAATGCTCTATCCTGCCGGCTGAATAGCCCGGCAGGATTGCTCTCTCACCATTTGAACGCTCTTTTGCACAGGAGGTCGCCATGACCGCTGTTATCAACACCGTGCGCGCTTTTTTTGCGCAGCCTGCCTTCAAGATCGATGCTGAAACTCCCGCCGATGTCGTGGCGCGCGAGGCCTTGCTGGACCGCGCCATGGGGCCGGACCGCCGCACGAAGTCGTCTGAAAAGATCCGCCGTGGCCGTGTGCCCGCTGAAGGGCTGGCGCTGGTGGCGCGTGACCGCAAGGGCCATGTAATCGGCACCGTGCGCCTGTGGAATATTGAGGCTGGCGTCAATGCTGAAGGCCAGGTTATCGATGCGCTGCTGCTCGGGCCGTTGGCCGTCGATGCCGCGCATGAAGGCAAGGGCGTTGGCTCGCAGTTGATGCGCGCCGCCCTGATGGAAGCCAAGACCCGTGGTCACGGTGCCGTGCTTCTGGTCGGCGATGCCGCTTACTACGAGCGCTTCGGCTTTTTTGCCGCGAAAACCATGCATCTTGTCATGCCGGGACCGTTTGCCCGCGACCGTTTCCTCGGGCTGGAACTGATCCACGGCTGGCTCGACGGCGCTGTCGGCATGATCTCGGCCTCCGGCCGCAAGCTGACCGCACCGGCCCGTCGCAAGGCGGCATAAGCAGTTTTTGAAATACGTCCTCGGTCCCAGTCACAGTCTGTTCAAGAATTGCTGCTGGCCTGGCGAAAATGGTGATTTCGAGAACCGGAACGGAGCGTACTTAATGTACGTGAGTACAAGCATTTCAGAAAAAGTGCGAAGCGGTTTTTCGTTCGAAAATGCGAATGCATCAGGCAAGCGCAGAAATTGCCATTTGCAGACGGCCAGCGGCGATTATTGGATAGACTGTAAGGCCGAGGATGGTGCGCAGCAATGCAGAGCGGCGGCCTAGCGTTGCTGCGCACCCCATCCATCCGTCAGTGTTTTCAAAAAAGCCACAACATCGCTAATTTCCGTCTCGTTCAATGCGGGCGGTTGGCCGGGTTTGCGGTCCATGGGCGCATCGATCACATCGATATTGCCGCGATAGGCGTCTGGCATGTCGTTGAACTTGTCGATGCTGCCATCCGATTTTTTCGGATAAATGCTGGCCGGATCAGTGTCACGGGCCACATAAAAGCGCGTGGCTTCCTCCAGCGTGCGATAAACGCCATTGTGGAAATAGACGCCGCGCTCGGCGACATTGCGCAGGGTAGGGGTCTTGAACAACCCGCAGTTTTGCGGCTGGGCGGAAAATTCGTCATGGCGCATCGGCCCGCAAATGCCGAGATCGAAATACAGCCTGTCGGAATTGGCGGGAATATCAGAATTGCGCGGCACGCCGAGCGCCTCGAATTCGTAATCGGTAAATGCCGGCATCTGTCCATCGCCGCCCCTCTTGTCCAGGTGGCAGGAGGCACAATTGCCCTTTTTCGGATCGTCGAACAAGGCGAGTCCACGCTGTTCAGCCGGGGTAAGCTGCGCCTGTCCGCGCAGATAGGCATCGTATTTGCTGGAATAAGAATGGAAGGACGGGTCTTCCACCTGATAGCGGGCGAGGGCAAAACCAATCTCCGACAAGGCCATGGATTGGTCCTCGGCGACCTGTTTTCCGAACAGGGCCGTCAGCTGGACGCCATATCCGGCTTTGATTTTGTCATAGAGCGCCTGCGCATCGCTATTGGCCATTTCAAACGGCGACAAAAGCGGCCCCAGCGCCTGGTCTTCCAGACTGTCGGCGCGCCCATCCCAGAACATGCCACCCTGGGGAACGGCATTGTCGGCGGCGGCCACGGCTTTGACGAGAGGTTGGCCAGCGACCGGCCCGGCGATCACCGCAGTTTGCGCGGCAAGTGCCGTGCCGGAAGCTTCGGCCATCGGCGAGGCTTCCTGAGCCTCCTCGGCGGCATTTTCAGCTCCAACCGAGAAGGCAGGCGTTGCGATCTTGTAGGCAAGGCTCGGCACGGGACGGATGCCCGGGATGTTGAGACCGGGTCCGCCCATCTGCACCGCTTGCGTGTTGGCCGGTGCGTAATGATGGGCCGGGTCATGGCACGTGGCGCAGGACATCTTGCCGCTGCCTGACAGGCTCTGGTCGAAAAACAACGCCTTGCCCAATTGTGCGACGGCGCTGAGCTGGACGGGTGCGCCGGTTTGGCCCCGTGTGGGGTTTTCCGACAATGTCTGGGCCGCCCTGCCTAAGCCTGCAAAGCTCAGGCTCAACAGGGCCAACGCCAGCAGCGGCAGGCGGGATTTTTCGTCAAACACTGCCATGAACTGCCGCTCTCGGTTTCCCACTTTTCGGCCCGATTCACTAGCTTTTCAGGCCGGTCTTCGGATCGAGGATCAGCGTATCGCTGCGGGCATGGGACCAATCGAACATGCCATTCAGGGAACCAGCGATGGCATCAAAGGAGCCGCCGCCCAGCCTTTGCCCAGCCATCCAGTTATCTTCGATAAACCGCATGACCGAGGTCTGGTCAGTCAGGGTGTGATCGACATAGTTTTGCTTGGCATAAGGCGAGATCACCAGCAATGGCTGCCGGGTGCCATAGCCGCAACGGCCCTGGACGGGCTGGCCGTTGACGCCGGGCAAGGGCGTTCCGGTGCCGCAGGCCGTGCCGTTCAGCACATCATAGCCTTTGACCTGAATGCTGGACGGATTGACGACGTTATGGGCGTGGTCGTACCAGCCGTCGGAATCGTCATAAAGCAACACCACGGCGGTGTCTTTCCACTCCGGCGATTGCTGGAGTTTGTTGACGATATTGGCAACGAATTCCTGCTCATCAAGCGGATCGGAATAGCCGGCATGGCCGTCCTGATAGGCGGGGGCCTTCAGGAAACTGACGGCGGGCAGAGTGCCGTTGCTCAGAACCGCATAGAAATCATTGATGTCATACTGGTGGTTGGCGCCGCCGTCCTGGCTGGTGCCGATGGCGGCAACCGAACTCGGGCGGATATGCTGGGGATTGGCGGTCGAGGGATAATATTGGAAGGGTTGGTGATGGGGAATGTAATCGACTTCATCGACCTTGGTGATTGCCGATGTCGTCGTGCGCTTGCAACCGGTCGTGCCATTGGGATTGTTGAGCGTCAGGTCGAAACCACCCTCGAAAAAGCCCCAGGTCAGGCCCTTGTCGTTCAGGAGGTCGCCGATATTGCGGCCGGTCATCAGGGCCGTCTGGCCTTTCGAGCAGACGTCGCCGGTGGGGTCGAGGTCGGAAATCATCGTCCAGCCGCCATTGCCATCAGGCACGACTTCGCCCTTGGCGTAGGTGCCGTCCTTTTCCAGCGTGTAACCCGGTGGCAGGGTCATACCATTGGTCTGGCCGGAGACGAGGTTGATGGCGCCGGGGGTCGAGGGGCCGAAATTGGTGGAGAAAGACCGATCGTTCAGGGCAAAGTTCTGAGCGTAGTTCCACAGCGCCGTAACGGTATTGCCGTCATAATAGCCCATGACCTGGCCTTTGGTGCCAAAGGCCCCGGCTGCGCCCTTGGTGCCGCGCCCGGTATTGGCGGGAAACAGGTCCATGGCGAAATTGTCATAGGCGGCCTGTTCGGCGGTGTAGCCATGATTCTGCGAATTGGTCGCGGCCTGGGTGCGATCGAGACGGAACGGGGCCGTGGCATCAGGGCCATTGCCCGGATTGGTCTTGTTCGGATTGACCTCCAGCAGGCCGGCATGGGCCAGCGTATCGATATCGGCAGGCGTCTGCGGCGCAGCGGTAAAGGCAGGCTCACCCTCGACATTGGCAGCTTTTGGATAGGTCGCGAAATAATGGTCGAAGGCGACGTTTTCCTGGAAGATCACCACCAGATGCTTGATCGGCGTTGCCGTATTGACCTCAGCCGCCGCCGAGGCAGTGGGGATGAGACAGAGAGACGCAGACACGAGAATTGAACCGGCACACATGTTTAGCTGCCGAGGGTGAAGTGGCATGACCATATCCTTTACGAGGATCCGCGGTGGGGAAGCTGACATCGGCGGAATGGCAAGACGATAGGAAGCGTTTTTAACAGTTCCGTGACGGAAAATGACGTGGCTCGCTCCAATTGCCGTCCAGGCACTCACAAGTGGGTGATAGGACGCGTCGATGAGAAATAACCCTTCGTAATTTCGGTTGCGCGCGAGCCTGTGAGCGACCTTTTTGGGTCTGGTCGGAGCATCTCTTGCACCAAGGAAAATTGATAGGAATCAAAAACATGATGCATGGAAGCCACACTCAATCCTTGAATACCGGCGGTCTTTCGTAAGGTTGTCTTTTCTTGATTTGTCTCAAGGACGTGGGTGTCCGGTCACCGTTAACAGGTTGCAATGCGGCAGGGGGACCTGCTGATCAATCGATAAAGGAGAGACGACATGTCAACGAACCGCACCCTTGGCTTGATAGCGCTTGCGCCCCTTGCTTTCGCATCGCTGTCCTTGGCGACGCCGATGGCCTCTGCGGCGGATCTGACACCGGCGGCAAGCGCTCCGCAAGCCGAATCGCTGTTGACGCCCTACAGCCCCTGGCAGGTCCGCGCCCGTGCGCTGGCGGTGGTGCCGAATGATGGCGGCTCGGTGGATGGCATTGGCGGCTCCGATCTGTCCTACAGCAACAGCGTCACGCCGGAAGTCGACTTCAGTTATTTCTTCAATCGCAATATCGCTGCCGAACTCATTCTCGGCACGACGTCGGCCAACGTCAATGCCGGTGGCTCGATCGGTAGCCTGGGCAAGCTCGGCAAGGTCTGGATCCTGCCGCCAACGGTGACGCTGCAATATCACTTTACCGATTTCGGCAAGTTCCAGCCCTATATTGGCGCGGGCGTCAACTATACGATGTTCTACAATCAGTCGTCGTCCGGCTCTGCATCCAAGCTCGATGTCAAGAATACGTTCGGTGCCGCCGTGCAGGTCGGTTTCGACTACATGATCAACGACAAATGGGGCGTTAACTTCGACGTCAAGAAATACTATCTGCGCCCGGATTTCGAGGCGGTCGTCGGGGGTTCCAAGGTCAAGGGCACGGCCAAGCTCGATCCATGGCTGATCGGCGCTGGTGTTACCTACCGCTTCTGATCGGCAGGCGAAGAGACTGGAAAATGGCGGCTCTCATGGCCGCCATTTTCCGTTTCGATCTCTCATTTGGCCGCACTCACTCAAGACTGCGGTTTTTTTGCCCTTACGCTGCCCGGGCCACGGGCATGGTCGGTAGCTGGAAGCGGTTGACGAGGGTTACAAGAGAAATGGCGCCGTCGGCCAGCGTCTGACTGATGGCATTGGTTTCTTCGACCATGGCGGCATTCTGCTGGGTCATCTGGTCGAGACTGTTGACCGAACTGCTGATCTGCTGAAGGCCTATAGCCTGTTCTTCCGCCGCCTTGGCGATGGCATCGATGTTATCGTCGATTTTGGTGACAAAGCCGCCGATCTGGGTCAGGGCATCGCCAGCGGTTCCCACCAGCTTCACGCCGCTTGCCACTTCCGTGCTGGAACGATCCACCAGTGTTTTGATCTGCTTGGCAGCGCCCGCCGAGCGCTGGGCAAGTTCACGCACTTCCTGGGCAACCACGGCAAAACCCTTGCCGGCTTCCCCGGCACGCGCAGCTTCCACACCGGCGTTCAGCGCCAGGAGATTGGTCTGGAAGGCGATTTCGTCGATCACGCCGATGATTGTGCCGATTTCACCGGAGACGCTCTCAATCCGCTGCATGGCGGTAATGGCATTGTTCACCACCACATTTGAGGCCGTGGTGCAGTCACGGGCATCTCTCACCAGGCTGCGGGTTTCGCGGGTTCTTGTGGTGGAGGCCTTCACGGTCGAGGCAACCTCTTCGAGAGCTGCGGCGGTTTCTTCAAGGGCGGCGGCCTGTTGCTCGGTGCGCTTGGCCAGGCTGTCGGCGGCGCCGCGCATCTCGCGGCTATTGGTTTGCAGATAACCGGTCTCGTCGAGAACCTGCTTCAGAGTGGTCTGAAGCGTGAGGATGGAGTCGTTGAAATCACGGCGAAGAACGTCGAAATGGGCATCGAATGGCGTGTCGAGCGTGGTGCGCATGTTGCATTCGGCCAACCGATGCAGACCATCGCCAAGCTCTTCGACCACGCGGCGCAGGGCTTGCGCCTCGGCGGCGCGCTCAGTCTCACGCTGCCTGCGCTGCTCTTCCGTGCTGGCGCGGCTGGCATCGGCCTCCTGCTCCAGGCGGCGCTTTTCCAGGCCGGCATCGCGAAAAATTGACAGGGCATGAGCGATTTCGCCGATTTCATCGGTGCGGGTGCCGTAGGGAGGAGGCGTATCGAGATCGCCATGGGCCATGGCGGTCATGGCCGTGGTCATATGGCGCAGCGGCGACAGGGCGCGGCGTTGAACGATGACAATCGAGGCGAGGCTAAGCAGGATCAGTGCGCTTCCTAGCGCATAACTGACGGTTTCGCGCGATGCGGTCTCAGTGGCGGCTTCAGTTTCCCGCAGCTTACCATAGGTATTTCCCATATCGACCAACTGATTGACGGCTGTCTCATGGGTGTGAAACCGTTCCTTCAACTCATTGAGTGCGGCTTTCAGCACGGTCGGATCAGCACCGCTTAGGGCTGGAACGACGGCTTGATCCATTTGTGTCCAGAACGCGTCACCTTTCACCAAAACATCCTGCTGCAACTTGCTGCGCAGAGCATCAGGCAGGGTTGTGCCTTTCCAATAGTCCCGGCGTTCCTGATACTGGCTTTTCAGCAGTTTCAGGCGGTCGATATTGATAGCGGCCATATCCGGCTGAAGCGCTGACTCATTGATCAGGGAATAAGCCTCGACCAGATACAGCGGCGGCGGCAGGATATCGGCGATCAGGTCCTTGCTGTCGACGATCTGCTGATAGATCGGTCCATTGACCTTCAGCCGCTGGAGGGTCTGCATGGCTGTCGCGAGTGTGATGACCACGCCGACGGCAAGGATGACGCCGGAAATGATTACCGTGGAGGATATGCTGAGTTTCATAGTTGTCGTCCGCAGAAAGTGATTTCGGGAGGAGCAGATCACGCGGACGAAAGCGTCGAGGTGATGTGGCCAGATTATGGTCTAAAGTTGAACACATCTGTGGATTTTCAAGGGTGCTTTAAAAAGCATATTTTTTTAGTTTCCGCTTGGTTATGGTTTCCTTAAAATTTGAATCTAGTTGATTTCAAAAATAAAAAACCAGGGAGTTACCCCTGGTTTGCTCGTCATAATTGTTTTTTACTTGGAATCAGCCGGCGATGTCTATCACGCCGCAATCGCCAGCTTCAGATCCGAAGGCCAGCAACTTGCCGCTGGCGCTCCAGCCCATGCTGGTAATAGCGCCTTTGCCCGGACGGCGCAGCAGCGCCTCCTTGCCATCGGCCAGCCGCACCGCCAGCACCATGCCGTCGATATAGCCAATCGCCAGCACCTCTTCTGCAGGATGGAAGGCGACCTGGGTGACCATGATATTGGCGCGTGTGCCCAGCTCTTGCGGGGCCTTGCCCATCGGGCCGTCCTTGGAGGCAAAGGGCCAGACGATCGCGGCGGGTGCGCCGGAAGAGGCGAGCCATTTGCCCTTGGCCGACCAGGAGATCGACTTCACCTTGGCAGGATAGCCGGTCATGCGCATATGGCGGGTATCGCTGCCGGCACCATCCAGCTTCCAGCCATGCAAGGCATTTTCCTGCATGGTGGTGACGACGAAACGGTTGTCGGGTGAAAAGCTGACACCGGTATGGGCACCCTTCCATTCCAGATCGACCGGCTTGCCCTCGGCTGCCGCAAAGCGCAACGTCACGCCATTGTAGCGGGAAATGGCGATGCGCAAGCCCTTGGGGGCAAAGGCCAGACCCTCGACGGAGCGCTCCTCCTCATAGGTTTGCACAGCGCCGCTTGCCAAGCGCACAAAGGCGGATTTGCCATAACCATAGGCAACCGCGCCTTGCGGTCCGGCAGCAACCACGGAAATCCACTTGCGCGGCGCGTGCGCCAGCTCCGTGACAGTGCCATCATGGGCGATGCGCAGCACCTTGCCATCCTCGCCGCCGGTCAAAAGCGTCTGGTTATGGTCGTCCTTGATGGCGGTCAGCAGGCCCGACCCGGTTTCGGTGACCTGCTCACCGCCATCCAGACGGTGAACGGCGCCAGCCGCCGTGACGAAAACCGGAATGTCTCCAAGGAAGGCCGCGATCAGTACGTGGCCTTCCAGATCGAGCGGGGCAACAGTCGGCATCAGGCAGTCTTTCCGGTATGGTTGTCAGGGGTTGGTAGCAGGGAAGGGATAAGCTTCATGCCGCTGCCTCGCAGGCCTTGAAGCTGTTTTCCAGCTTTTCGCGGTCCAGTTCCCGACCAATGAACACCAGGCGGCTTTCATGCTTTTCGCCGTCTTTCCATGGTCGCTGATGGTCGCCCTCGATAATCATGTGAACGCCCTGCACCACATAGCGCTCGGCATCGCCCTTGAAAGCGATGATGCCCTTCAGGCGCAGAATGTTCGGACCATCGGTCTGGGTGACCTTCTGGATCCAGGGGAAGAAGCGATCCGGGTTCATTTCGCCACCGCGCAGCGAAATCGAGGTGACGGTCACATCATGAATTGGCGAGGGGCCATGGTCATGATCGTGGTGATGGTGGTCATGCCCGTGGTCGTGATGATGATGATCGTGTCCATGGTCATGGTCGCAATCGGGGCCGCAGACATGGTCGTCGTCTTCATGGCTCAGGAAGTGCGGATCGTTTTCCAGCGCCCGTTCCAGGTTGAAGGCGCCCTGGTTCAGCACTTTCGACAGGTCCACGCCAGAGCGGGTGGTGGTGTAGATCCGGGCCGAGGGATTGATGGCGCGGACGATATCTTCGATCCGGTGCAGTTCCTCATGGGTGACGAGATCCGCCTTGTTGATAACAACGACATCGGCAAAGGCGATCTGGTCTTCGGCTTCGCGGCTGTCTTTCAGGCGCAGCGGCAGGTGCTTGGCATCGACCAGGGCAACCACTGCATCCAGCTCGGTCTTGGCGCGTACATCGTCATCCATGAAGAAGGTCTGGGCGACAGGCACCGGATCGGCAAGGCCGGTGGTTTCGACAATGATACCGTCGAAACGGTCGGGACGGCGCATCAGGCCTTCGACGACCCGGATCAGATCGCCGCGCACCGTGCAGCAGACGCAGCCATTGTTCATCTCGTAGATTTCTTCGTCCGATTCGACGATCAAATCATTGTCGATGCCGATTTCGCCGAATTCATTGACGATGACAGCGTATTTCTTGCCGTGGTTTTCCGACAGAATCCGGTTGAGAAGCGTGGTCTTGCCCGCGCCGAGATAGCCGGTCAGCACGGTAACGGGTGTGGGTTTTACGGCTGTTTCACTCATGGGAACCTCGATGGTTGGACAACGGCATCACACCGCCCTGTAACTATATTACCCCATATAGGACGAGTGGGATGGCAGTTCAAAGGCTTTCTCGATATCAAAGTCATGGATATCCGACAGCAGCTCCACAAACCCGTGAACGGCATGGGAAAGCAGGCTTTCGCCTTTCTCGGCGGTGGCCACACTGGCATTTCCGGCCACGCCCAGCAGATTGAGGTCCGACATTTTCCAGCCAAAGGCATGAAGACCATAGGCGCGCAAATGGGTGAACCGGGCAGCAAACTCGCTTTGCCTGGATGAGAAATTCTGAGCCTTGTCCATCGCGACCAGGTCTGGACGCAATGCCAGCATGACCGAGGTTTCGATATCGCCGCCATGTATGTCGATAGCCTTGTCTTGCGGCCTTATCAGTCCTTCCGGCTGGCCGAAGCGGGTCCAGCTGGTGGCGACAGCCAGCATATTGAACCGGACCCGTGCCTCGGTGGCGACCACGGTCATCAAGGGCGAATTGCCGCCATGGGCGTTGAGCATCATCAGCTTGCGAATGCCTTGGCGGCTGAGGGCTTCGGCGATGCCGAGCCAGCGCTCCACGGCCTCGTTAAAGGTAAGCGTGCGCGTACAATCGAAATCCATGTGCTCGACGGAATAGCCGACCGGTTCGACGGGCAGGAAGGTGACGGGCAGGGTCGCGGACAATGCTAGGATCAACCGGTCCACAACCCCCTGCGCGATGATCGTGTCTGTCTCGAAGGGCAGATGCGGGCCATGCTGTTCATGGGCGCCGAGCGGCAGGACAGCAATCCAACCTGCCCTGTCGGCAGGCGAAAGAGCAGGATCGTTGCGCTCGAAATGCGGTTCTGGATGGGGCATCTGGTTTACTGGCCTGTTTTTGTCTATGCATCATATGCGTGACATGAGCGCCTGTGACAACAGCACTTTCTTTCGACCGCGGGGGTAGCATGGCTAAAAAAGACAAGTCCGAGAAAAAGAAGAAATCCGGCAAGTCCAAAGACGAGGGGAAACAGGCGAAACTTGGCTTGAGTGGTGAGCTTGGCATGGCGATCACCCAGGCGTCGCGCAGTTTTCGCACGGTGCAGACCCGGCTTTTGACCGGCAGCGGGCTCTATTCCGGTCAGGAGGGCGTGGTGCTGCTGCTGGCTGAGGAGGAAGGGTTGACACCCGGTCTTCTGGCGCAGCGCCTTGGCGTCAAGGCGCCGACCATGACCCGGACCATCGGGCGCATGGAGGCGCAGGGCTTTGTCGAACGGCGCGGCTCGGATGCCGATGGCCGCCAGACAAAGGTTTTCCTGACGCCAATCGGTCGTGCCACAGTGGAAAAGATCGCCGATGCCAATGCGGCGGTGGAGCGCCAGGCGACCCGTGGCCTCAGCAGCAAGCAGGTCAAAGTGCTGATGAAACTGCTTGCCGCCATTGATGCCAACCTGCTTGCGCCCGCGGATGCGACGCGGCCCGACCTTGCTGAAGAACCCTTGGACGACTGATTGTCGGCGACCATTCTTCCGCCCTTGCCATGGCGCGTTCAACGTTTTAATTAAAATGTTTAAATGCGTTGAAGCCGGCCTGTTCACGTCCGGCAGAGGGGGGAGCCGTGGCGCAAAAGATCAAGCTATCGACCATTGCCGAAAGTCTCGGCCTGTCCACCGCCACGGTGTCGCTCGCCTTGCGAGACAGTCCGCTGGTGGCGGCAGATACCCGTGAAAAGATCAAGGACCAGGCCCGGCTGCTTGGCTATATCTATAACCGCCGCGCCGCCAGCCTGCGCACCTCGCGCTCCGGCATTATCGGTGTCGTCGTCCATGACATCATGAATCCGTTTTACGGCGAAATTCTGAAAGCCATTGAAAGCGAGCTGGACCGCAGCCGCCAGACTTTCATTCTGTCCAACCATTACGATTCGGTAGAGAAACAGCGGACCTTCATCGAAACGCTGCTTCAACTGGGCGGTGACGGCGTGATCATGTCGCCTGCCATCGGTTCGCCGCCGGAAGATATCATGCTGGCTGAAGACAACGGCATGCCCGCCATTCTGATTGCCCGCTCCATGGATGGGCTGGCCCTGCCGACCTATCGCGGCGATGACACCTATGGCATTTCGCTGGCCACCAACCACCTGATCGGGCTTGGTCACCGCGTCATCGCCATGGTCGGTGGCACCGATCAAACCTCCACCGGGCGTGACCGTTACCAGGGCTATGTCAACGCCTTGCGTAAGGCGGGCATTGCGGTTGATCCAAATCTGCGCATTCCCGGACCGCGCACCAAGCAGGGCGGTTTCGAGGCGGCGGTGAACTTCCTGTCGCTGCCGCAAAAGCCGACGGCGGCGGTGTGCTGGAACGATCTTGTCGCTATCGGGTTGATGAATGGTGTTTCGCGCGCCGGGCTGGTGCCGGGCCGCGACATATCCGTCACTGGTTACGACGATCTGGAAGAAGCATCGATCGCTACACCGGCACTGACCACGGTCTCAAACGGGCAGGCGGAAGTCGGCAGGCTTGCAGCGCGCGCGCTTCTGGATAAGCTGGCGGGCAGCCATGAGCCGGATGGTATTCACCTGATCAAGCCTGAAATGCGTATCCGCCAATCGACCGGCCCCATTAAACATCGAGACTGATAGAGATTTGATCCCATGACCGATAAGCCCGTTATTCTCATTCCCGGAAAAATTCATCCGCGCGTGCTGGAGCGTTTGCAGCCTGGTTTTGAACTGGTGCAGACCCCGCCCGGCCAACCCGTGAGCTTAAGCGAGACTGATGCCGCCCGCGTGCGGGGCATTGCCATTGCCGGTGCGGTGCCGGGCGCGCTGATCGACAGCCTGCCGAAGCTGGAAATCATCGCCAATTTCGGCGTCGGCTATGATGGGGTAGATGTGGCAAAAGCTGCGTCCAAAAATGTTATCGTTACCAACACGCCTGACGTGCTGGATGATGAAGTTGCTGACACGACGATTGCGCTGCTGCTCAACACAATCAGGCAATTTCATCAGGCGGAAAGCTATCTGCGGGCCGGGCGCTGGCAGAATGAGGGACCGTTTACGCTGTCGCCACTGTCGCTGCGGGGCCGCCATGTCGGGCTTTATGGATTGGGGCGGATCGGCGGTGAAATCGCCAGCCGGTTACAGCCGTTCAAGGTCAAGATCAGCTACCATACCCGCAGCCCCAAGCCCGGTGTACCCTATGATTACCATGCGTCGCTGACGGATCTGGCCCAGGCTGTCGATACGCTGATCTGCATCGTGCCGAAAACGCCGGAAACCCATAAGGCGGTCAATGCCGACGTGCTGAAGGCGCTGGGGCCGAATGGCGTGTTCATCAGCGTCGGGCGTGGCTGGAGCGTCGATGAACCGGCGCTGATCTCAGCCTTGAAGGATGGCACGATTGCCGCTGCCGGGATGGATGTGTTCTACGAGGAACCGAAAGTACCGGCGGAATTCCTTGATCTGCCCAATGTGTCGCTGCTGCCGCATGTTGCCTCCGCCTCGGTGCCAACCCGCAATGCCATGGCCGATCTGGTGGCCGATAACCTGATCAGTTGGTTTGAGAACGGCACGGTCAAGACACCGGTGCCGGAAACGCCTGTCAAAAAATAACCTCAGGCGGCGAGGGATTTCACTGCCGCATACTCCCTTGCCGCCGCCCCGAATGCTTCAAACAGGGCGCGGGACGGGGCATCCGTTTCCGCCCAATATTCCGGGTGCCATTGCACGCCGACAGCAAAGCCCTTGGCATCGATGACCGAGACGGCCTCGATTGTGCCGTCATCAGCCAGCGCTTCGGCCTGGAGCCGAGGGGCGAGATCGGAAATCGCCTGGCGATGCAGGGAGTTGATCTGGATTGTCCCTGCTGTGCCGAGATAGCGGGCGATGCAGGAGCCGTCGCGCACCTCCACCGGCTGGCGGATGGAATAGGCGAGGTCACGGTCATCGGTCGGCGGCTTGCGATGATCCCAGGTACCGGGCTGGTCCTGAATTTCGGAGGCCAGCGTGCCGCCCAGCGCCACGTTCAGCTCCTGAATACCCCGGCAGATCGCCAGCAGCGGTATCCCCCGCTCGATGGCGCGGCGGATCAGCGGCAGCGAAGTTGCGTCACGGGCATGATCGAAGGGGCCGTCGCTATCCCTGGCGTCGTGGCCATAGAGCGAGGGATGGACATTGCTGGGCGAACCGGAAATCACCACGCCATCCACCCGGTCCAGCACCGCCTCAATATCCGCGCCGGTTTCCAGAGCGGGAATAATAACCGGCATGGCCCCGGCCACGGTCAGCGTCGCCTTGACATATTGGTCCAGCACGCAATGCCAATTGGACCCTTCAATGGCACGGAAATCGGCGGGTATGGCGACAAGCGGCTTGGTCATCGATGGCTCCAGAATAGCGGTTCTGAGCATCTGTTTTGCGCCGTTTGCTCTCCAAGTCAACGATAGCGCTCATCTGTCTTCAACTTTAGCCTAAACTGATAAGGCTGCCCGCTTGCCACCGCCCTGGCAACATGATTACCTTCGAATTGCCTTCCTGGAGGGGAATGGTAAGGGGAATCAGCATTCAATCGGGAGGACTCTATGGATCGTCGTGGATTTTTGAAGAAGGCCGGTGTCGCAGGGGCCGGCTCGCTCGGCGCTATTGCCTTGGCGGCACCCGCCATTGCCCAGCAGGCACCGAAAATCAATTGGCGCCTGACCTCGTCCTTCCCCAAATCGCTGGACACGATTTATGGCGGCGCTGAGGATATCGCGGCCCGCGTGGCGGCAGCAACCGATGGCAATTTTACCATCCAGGTGTTTGCGGCAGGCGAAGTGGTGCCGGGCTTGCAGGCTGCCGACGCGGTTGGCGCGGGCACGGTGGAAATGTGCCATACCTGCTCCTATTACTATGTCGGCAAGGACCCAACCTTTGCGATTGGCACCGCCATTCCCTTCGGGCTGAATGCGCGGCTTACCAATGCCTGGTTCTACCAGGGCAATGGCAATACGCTGCTCAACGAATTCTACGCCAAGCACAATCTCTACGGCATGGTGGCTGGCAATACCGGCGCGCAGATGGGCGGCTGGTTCCGCCGCGAAATCAACACCGTCGATGACCTCAAGGGCGTGAAAATGCGCATTGCCGGCCTGGCGGGCAAGGTTCTCGAAAAGCTGGGCGGCGTGCCACAGCAGATTGCTGGCGGTGATATCTACCCGGCGCTGGAAAAAGGCACGATTGATGCCGCCGAATGGATCGGCCCCTATGACGACCACAAGCTCGGCTTCTACAAGGTGGCCAAATATTACTACTACCCCGCCTTCTGGGAGGGTGGCCCGGCCATCCACGCCTTCGTCAATCTCGCCAAATGGAACGAACTGCCGAAATCCTACCAGACCGTGCTTCAGGACGCCTGCGCCTTCGCCAATACCAATATGATGGCGAAATATGACCTGAAGAACCCGGTGGCGATCAAGCAGATCGTTTCGGAAGGCACGACGCTGAAACCGTTCAGCCAGGACATCCTCGACGCCTGCTTCAAGGCCTCCCTGGAAGTTTACGCCGAAATCTCCGCCAAGAACCCGGATTTCAAGAAAGTCTACGAAGATCAGGTCGCCTTCAAGAAGGAAGCCTATCTGTGGATGCAGCTGGCGGAATATACCTATGATACGTTCATGATGATTCAGCAGCGCGGCGGCAAACTGTAACAGTCCGTCCCATAATCGCCGCTGGCCGTCTGCAAATGGCAATTTCTGCGCTTGCCGAGCCTCACGTACGTTAAGTACGCTCCGTTCCGGTTCTCGAAATCACCATTTTCGCCAGGCCAGCTGCAATTCTTGAACAGACTGTAAGCTCGCATACAGGCATAGGCTCAGGGAATGAGAGCCTATGCCACGGCCTTTGCGACCATTTCAGGATATTGGCCAATGACGCGCACATAGGCTATGGCAAAATCTGGAGCCGTGGCACGGGCCTGTTCCCAATCGCGCAGCGTCCCGACCGGGACATGAAACCGGTTTGCGAATTCGCCTTGCGACAGACCAAGTTTCGTTCTGGTCATTCGGATCAGCCGAGCGCGCTGACCCCGATCCATTGCCTCGGGTGTCACATCAAAATCGTTGGGGTCCGCTGCATCAGCAGGGAGAATGATAGGCTCGTTCTTCAACCTTGTTGCTCCTTCTCACCGATATAAACCGCGCCTGATCATCCCGCCAGGTAAAGACGCCTGTAAACAATTTGCCACCGACCATTCCTATCACCTTGAAGCGTTCTTCCCCGTCTTCGGGACGAATGGAGGGCAGGATCAGATGATTATCGTCTTCGAAAATCGTGTTTCCGAAGGACAGTGGCAGCTTGTGCTTCTCTCGGTTTACAGCGTCTTTTTCGGGATCGAATGGCGTATTCATGGCTAAAAGAGTATACGGAAATTCCGTACTATTGCAAAAGAAAATTGATATTCCAGCGCTATATTGGTTGTAGTGCGAAAAATGACACGTTGAGACTTTACATCGACTGTATGGCTTCAATCTCCCACTTCCGGTCGATGATCCCGCGACCTTCGCTGATCGATCACAAATTGCCGAACGCGGGCAAGCGCCTCTGCCGGATCGGATTTGCGATGATATTCTTCAAGGATGATCTGTTCAATCTGCTGCCGGGTTTCGGGGTCTGATTGCTGCGATCTTTCCGCCAGGGATCGGCCCTGTTGCATCAGCGTGCGGCGGGCTTCCTCCAGCCGGTTTTGAAGATCATTGGCGGCATCGATAGCTGTGCTATCGATCATCTCGGACGGTTGCGCGGGGTGCTGTGGCGCCTCCAGCAGATGGTAGGGGCGGGGCAGATCCTGGTGCACCGCCAGCCTATAGCGCAGCAGCAGTGCCAGCGCCCCCATCGCAAACGCCGGTGGCGTGACGATTGCGACCGCCTTGATCCAATCGGACGTGGATTGCCATGTCCTGAAAAGATCGGCCCAGACATTGTAATCGGCCATTGTTCATTCCTCCCGCACTTGTGAGACAAGCGACCACCGGAGGATTTTGCCCTCTGGTGATCGGGGAGGTCGAAAGTCGCAATAGAAACGACCGCCTTGGCCTTTAAGCCGAAGCTCTGGACATACGCCAAGGCCTCCCCGACGCCACAGAATGGTGGTGTGGGGACCATATAGGCATGGTCCACCGCCTCAGCCACAAACCTATGGCTGAGGGGTGTCTTTTAACGACCGACACGGGCCGTCTATTGCGGAGGTTCGACGCTCCAGGATCGGTTCGTTACAACCGATCCTGGGAATGGTCTAGCGCATAACGGGTGGGG
>WPHV01000014.1 GCA_009744235.1 Gillisella vitis | reverse complement strand
GGGGAAGGGGGAATTTGGGGGGTGATGAAGACTAAGACAGTTCAGCGAGCGTGATCTTTATAACGGGATCGTTGGCGCGCGCATCGGCAATGGCTTTGAGTTCGAGATCGTCCAACCGGTCGATCATGGCTTCATAGGCTGGCGCCGGAACGCAGTAGAAAACAGGCTCATCGCCGTCGAGAATCGCCACTGCGGCCCCGTTTCCCGCCGCGATGGTTGCGAGCGGGTTCTTTTTGAATTCGGATAGGCTGGCTGTGACTTCTACAGAAGCCATCGCGTTAATTCTAATTTTGGGATTATTTATCTCTCACTATCCTTCATTTTTCCCGCATTGGCTACGATGCCTAATAGCTCTTTTTGAACGCTCGCGTTAATTTCTAGTGTTTTGCGTCTTTCCCATTCCATTCGGAAAGTTTCGTATGCGTAATGATTTGTCGGGCTTTTACTGTCCATGTTAATAGCATCTGTTAAATTTGACATGTTTGCAATGCATAATGAATACACAATACCGAAGTTTATGCTACGATCTACATTATCGCTGCTGTAACGAACTTTTGATGTTTTCTTTAGTGTCCATTTTCTTAAGTATTCATCAGTTGTTGATGGCCATTCCGCCTTCCCAGTACGATAAAAGTGGGCGCAGAGTGGGAATAGCAGAGCAATTTCTATGGGCTGCTTGTGTCGCCAGGCAGTTGCAGTAGCATCAATCATATCCATTATATGATTAATCGCTCTCAGGTCGAATTCATAAGCCTCGCAGCCGAGCGTCAGGACTTCGGCAAGCTCATTTTCGGGTGCCCGGATTTTTCCTGCCGGCAGATTGGCACACAGGCTCTCAATAAACGTGCGGGTCGAGGGCTTTTCGAAGACATATGTTCTGTCGAAAAAGCGTTTCAAGTAACGGTATCCGTCGAACCCGCTTCCATACGCTCCCGAGATGCTATGTTGAAGTTGATTTGAATTGGTGCCGAGAACAAACACGACGTCTGATACATCGAAGAGATGCTTGACCCGTTCCAGAAGTTGAACGGCGTAGGTTGGGCGGCATCGATCAAGCTCATCAATCAGAATGAAGAGCGGACTTTTCTTATCATCCGGCAACGATGCCAGGACTTTGCCGAGATTGGCCTTAAAATCGTGGATCGCAGCATCGGTCTGGCTGAAGCCTTTGATGAGGTTTTCAAGGGCGGCGTCAAAAAGCTTTTCCAAATGATCGCCGCCCGCCTTGGCCCCATCTTCAAGCGCTTGTGACATGGTGTCGTCGTCAGTGATGGCCTCCACTATTTCACCGGGGGAAATGCCACTGAGTTTCTTCACGAGGCCTTTTACGATGACGCCCCCTGTCCGCAGAGCAATCGCTCCGCCGCGAGCCTTCGTGGCTTTCCAAACCTTTTCTAATTTTCCAGGTTTGCTCAGATAGGGTTGCAGTGTGCGATCGATGGCGGCCATGATGGCGATGTAGGGATCTTGTGCATGGTCGTCTTTCCATGCATTCACCTGCACAACTAAATGGCCTCTCTCTTCAATATCTTTTGCAAAACGCTCGAGGAAGAAAGTTTTTCCGTCGCCCCAATCCGCGTCAATGTTAATGACATAAGAGCTTGTTTTTCCTTGTTGGTTTCTCTTGCTAACTTGCCCAACCAGGAAATTATAAAGAAACTGTGCGTCCGACCTTCTATCAAGTAGGTCGTCATCCCAGTGACTAATTGTTTCATCCGTCATTTCTTTTGTCACCACTATCTTTTGCGTTCAGCTTGGGGCTGGTTGCAATCCAATAGAGTAATGTGTTCGACCACAAGGGGACGGAATGGTTGTATCTGGGGAAAGCGATTGAAAGTCTGTTCCTCGTGGGATGACGTTAACTCGATTTCTCTTCCACCCCCTCCCGCCGTGACCCCGGCCTTGGCCGCAAAGCATCCAGTGCGTCGGCATTGTCTCTCCCCCAGGCGTAGAGCATCTCGACCGGCTCGATAAACCGGCTGCCGAGTGGGGTCAGTCGGTATTCGACGGCGGGTGGAATGGTGGCCTGGACGTGGCGGGAGATCAGGCCGCTGGCCTCCATATCGCGCAGGGTCTGGGTCAGCATTTTCTTGGAAATACCGGGCAGGCTACGTAGCAGCACGCCGGTGCGGGCCTCGCCTCCATGGCGGGCATGCAGGGTGTGCAGCACCATGCTGGTCCATTTGGTGGAAAACAGTTCGAGTACGCGGCGCGGCGCGCAATCTTCGCGCCACTCAGCTTCGGGCGTTCCTGGGTGCATGGTGGTTACCTCTTGGTGTCTAGGACCGTAAATGGTGCCGTCTTTTTTAAAGGCAAGAGGCGCCTACATCTCTGCCTTCAGATAGAAGGAGCATGAAGATGGTTGGATCAGCATTGGTTGTCGGGGCAAGCGGTATCGTTGGCAGTGCGACGGTGGATCTCCTGTTGGCGAAGGGATGGGCCGTGCATGGACTGGCCCGGTCACCGATTGCCAAAGACGGCGTGCAGCCCGTGGCCGCCGATCTTCAGGATCGTGAGGCGACAGCCCAGGCGCTTTCCGACGTGAAGCCCGACGTGGTGTTCATCTCGACATGGGCGCGCCAGTCAAGCGAGGCGGAAAACATCCGGGTCAATGCGGCCATGGTGCGCAATGTGCTGGATGCGCTCAGTCCAGCCGGGTCCGTCGCTCACGTCGCCTTGGTCACAGGTCTGAAACATTATCTCGGCCCCTTCGAGGCCTATGGCAAGGGTAGGCTGCCGCAGACACCGTTCCGGGAGGATCAGGGCAGGCTGGATGTCGAGAATTTTTACTATGCGCAGGAAGATGAAGTCTTTGCCGCAGCCGGGCGCGACGGATTTTCTTGGAGCGTACATCGCCCCCATACGGTGATCGGCAAGGCAGTTGGCAATGCCATGAACATGGGAACGACGCTTGCCGTCTATGCGACGCTCTGCCGGGAAACCGGGCGGCCCTTCCGGTTCCCCGGCTCTGCCGTTCAATGGAACGGCCTGACGGATATGACTGATGCTGGCGTTCTGGCCGAACAACTGCTCTGGGCCGCAACAACCCCGCAATGCCGCAACCAGGCCTTCAACGTGGTCAATGGCGATATCTTCCGCTGGAGCTGGATGTGGGGCCGGATCGCCAACTGGTTTGGTCTGGAACCTGCTCCGTTCGACGGCACGGTCCTTCCGCTGGAACAGCAGATGGCAGAGGACGCGGCCATCTGGCGGGAACTCGCCGAGCGGCATGGCCTGATCGAAAAAGACCTGTCGCGTCTTGCCTCACCTTGGCATACGGACGCCGATCTTGGACGGCCGATTGAAGTGGTGACCGATATGAGCAAGAGCCGGACAATGGGCTTTGACCGCTACCAGCCCACCGACGAGGCGTTTTTCACCCTGTTTGCGCAATTGCGTGGGGAAAGGCTTATTCCTTAATAGGAATCCGGCAGACTGCTGACAAACCCTGTCTTTATCCTCGACGTCATGCTCGGCCTTGTGCCGAGCATCTAAGCACGTTGATTTAATCAACAACGTCAATGGCTTATTCAGAGACGGTAGATCCTCGGGACAAGCCCGAGGATGACGAAATGCCGAGTCCGGGTTTGTCAATGAACCGTGTCAGCTTCGATGATAGTTCGTACTACGCCGCGTCCGCAGCCCCTTCCTGCAACATGCCAAATGCATACTCTGCAAAGGACCGCCAGCATTCCACCCGAAAAGCGTCTTCACTCATCCGGTAGAGCACAATTTCGATCTTGCCGAATACGGTGCGGGTAACGGCACCAAGCGGAAAGGTTTTCAGCGACAGGTCCAGCTGGCAGGCGGCGTTGAGGGTTTTTACCGCGCCGGGGCCGGAGACCAGGATGGCGGTGTTGCGGTGGGAGACATCGGTGGCGGAGTGAATGGTGCCGGAGGCAGCGCAGGCGCCGGTGAGGTCGGCGCCGTCTTCATCGATGACAAGCCATTCGTCCGGGCCGAGCCAGAAGGCAAGGCGGGGGCCGGCATGGGCAGATGTCTTTGGCGCCGTGGGTAGGGTCAGGCCAAGGGCTGAGGAAAGACCGGGGACAGCATCCGCTCCGGCCCGCAGCGAGAGGCGTGAGGCCGGGGCGGCTGGCGTCAGCGTCACATGGGCGGAGCCGCCATAGGCACCGTCAAGGACCGATTTACGGGTGGCAGACATCGCGCTGGAGGTGATTGGCTCAACCATGGATGCGGCTTCCTTCCTTGTCGTAAAAGACCATGTCGGTCACTTCTACGGCGATTGTCTTGTCAGGCATCGGCACATAGAGCGTTTCGCCCATCCGCGCCCGGCCACCGGCCACCATGGCAATGGCAATCGATTGGCCAAGATTTTCCGACCAATAGGACGAGGTGACGTGGCCCAGCATGGTCATCGGCTTGGGCTGGTTGGGGTTGGCAACAATCTGTGCGCCTTCTTCCAGCACTTCATTGGGGTCTTTGGTCTTGAGGCCGACCAGTTGCTTGCGGCCTTCCTTCACCAGATCCGGGCGTTTAAGGCCGCGAATACCAACGAAATCGGGTTTTTTCTTCGACACGGCCCAGCCGTAGTTGGCATCATCGGGCGTCAGCGTGCCATCGGTGTCCTGGCCAACGATGATATAGCCCTTTTCGGCGCGCAGCACATGCATGGTTTCTGTGCCATAGAGGCAGGCGCCTAAGCTTTCCGCGCGCTTCCACACGGCTTCGAATACGGACGCGCCGTAATCGGCGGGCACGTTGATTTCAAAGCCCACTTCGCCCGTGAACGACACGCGGAACAGCCGGGTCGGCACGCCGCAGAAGGTGCCTTCAGCCACGCTCATATGCGGGAAGGCCTCATTGGAAATATCAATGCCTTCAACGAAAGGTGCGATGATATCGCGGGCCTTTGGTCCCTGCACGGCAATCACCGCCCATTGCTCGGAAGCGGAGGTGAGCCAGACTTTTAGCTCCGGGAATTCTGTTTGCAGATAGTCTTCCATGTGGTTCAGCACACGGGCCGCACCGCCGGTGGTGGTGGTGACATGGAAGCGGTCTTCGGCCAGCCGTCCGACCACGCCGTCGTCATAGATAAAGCCGTCATCGCGGGTCATGATGCCATAGCGGCATTTGCCGGGTTTGAGGCTATCCCACGGATTGGTGTAGATCAGGTTGAGGAATTTTGCCGCATCGGGGCCAACCACCTCGATTTTGCCCAGCGTTGAGGCATTGAACACGCCCGCAACCTCGCGCACGGTTTTGCATTCGCGGTTGACGGCGGCGTGCATATCCTCGCCGGGCTTGGGGTAGTACCAGGCGCGCTTCCAATTGCCGACATCTTCAAAATCCGCGCCAAGGGCGGTTTCCAGATCATGCATCGGCGTTTTGCGCGTGGGGTCAAACAACTCGCCACGCGAATGGTTGATCAGCGTGCCAAACGTCACGGGCGTATAGGGGGCGCGGAAGGTGGTGAGGCCCACTTGCGGGATCTCTTTACCCAGCATTTCGGCTGCAATCGCCAGCCCGTGCATGTTGGACAGCTTGCCCTGATCAGATGCCATGCCATTGGTGGTAAAGCGCTTGATATGCTCAATGGAATGCATGCCCTCGCGCACCGCCAAGCGAATATCCTTGGCGCAGACGTCGTGCTGGAAGTCGATAAAGGCTTTCACGGCATCATCGGGGCCAGCGCCTTCGGCAGCACCAATCATGCCGCCGGTCCAAGCAAAGGCGTTGGCACCGCTTGGCTGGCTTCCGATCTCGCCTTCCGCTCCGGCTTCTTTTGCCAACCTTGCGCCGTTCGCATAGGCCTCAGCCAGCAGTTCGTGCATATCATCCGTGCCGTTGCAGGCCCCGACGCAGATACTATCCTGCACGTAAATATCTGGCAGGAAGCGCTGCGTGGCGGCGTCGAACCGCAGTTTGCCGCGCGATTGTGAGAACAGATGCACCGAAGGCGTCCAGCCACCGCTCATTAGCAAAGCATCGACGGCCAGCTTGCGTCGGTCAAAACCACCCCGGCCAGCGATAGTGATGGATTTCACCCGCAAACGTCCAGCGGTATCGAGAACGCAATGTTCGGTCAAAACCTCAATGCCTGCCGCCTTGGCGTCAGCCAAGACGCTTGCCCCCGGATTGCGGCGGCAGTCGATGATGGCCACCACCTGCACGCCCGCTTTTTTCAGGTCAATCGCTGCTTCATAGGCCGAATCATGGGCGGTATAGACCGCCACTTTCGCGCCCACAGCCACGCCAAAATGGTTGAGATAGGTGCGTGCAGCTGATGCCAGCATAATGCCGGGGCGGTCGTTGTTGGCAAACACCATGTGGCGCTCAATCGCGCCCGTGGCCAGCACCACCTTTTTCGCCCGTACCTGCCACAGCCGTTCGCGGGGCAAGCCTTTGGCGGGTTTGGCGATATGGTCGGTAATGCGCTCTGCGAGGCCAAGGAAATTGTGGTTGTAATAGCCAAAGGCCGTGGTGCGGGTCAGCAGGGTCACATTGTCCATGGCTTTCAGCTTGGCCACGGTAGCTTGCGCCCAGTCATAGCCATTTTGGCCGTCAATCACGGCACCTGTGTCGTAATGGAAGGCGCCGCCCATTTCCGGCTGCTCATCGCAGATGATCACGGAAGCGCCTGCCTCCGCTGCCGCAAGCGCCGCCGTCAGGCCCGCCACGCCGCCGCCCACCACCATCACATCGCAATGGGCATAGCGGTTAGCGTAATGGTCGGTGTCGTCTTCGGTCGGGGCCACGCCAAGGCCTGCGGCGCGGCGAATGATGGGCTCATAAATCTTGTGCCAAAAGCTCTTCGGCCACATGAAGGTCTTGTAGTAAAACCCGGCAGCAAAGAAAGGCGACAGCAGGTCGTTGACCGCACCAATATCCATGTACAGCGATGGCCAGCGATTTTGCGTCTGCACCCGCATGCCATCAAACACTTCTTGCACGGGAGCGCGCACGTTGGGCTGACGCCGGGCGCTATCGCGGGAAATGTCAAGCAGCGCGTTCGGCTCTTCCGGGCCAGCCGTGAGAATGCCGCGTGGACGATGATATTTGAACGAGCGACCGACCAGATGAATGCCATTGGCCAGCAAGGCTGAGGCCACGGTATCACCTTCAAAGGCGGTGAGAATGCGGCCATCAACGGTGAAACGGGCGGTTCTGGCGGGCGTCAGACGGCCCTTGCCGGGAATACGATTGGCACCGCTCATCTTAAAGCTCCCTTGTTGTCGATGAGGGCTTGCACAGCTGCATCATCCGGCTTGGCTTCACCGGCCTTATAGGTCAACAGAAATTTGTCGCTGACTGTATCGCGCACGGCATTGAAAAACCGCCCGCAGCCATGCAGGTGCCGCCAGCGTTCAAAGATGATTCCCTTGGGGTTGTCGCGTAAGAAAAAGAAGGCTTCGAATTCCTCATCGGAAATCTCGGCAATATTGGCTGGCCGCACAATATGCGCCTCGCCTGCGCCGTGAAATTCCAGCTCGGACCGCTCTTCCTGACAACAGGGACATTTGATCAACAGCATTTTTCTCAATCCCGCTCAATTTTTGTTCGTTCGATTTGTCCGAAAACCGGTTCCCACTTTTCGGATCTCACTTCAGTGCGCAACCGCAGCCGCAGCCGCTTCATCAATCAACCGCCCGGTGCGGAACCGATCCAGCGTCAGGCCCTTGGCCAGCGCATGGGGCTCGCCCTTGGCAATCAGATGGGCAAACAGATTGGCAGACCCCGGCGTGGCCTTGAAGCCGCCCGTGCCCCAACCGCAATTGACAAACAGGTTAGGCACCGGCGTCACACTCTGGATCGGCGAGCGGTCGGCTGTGTTATCGGTAATACCACCCCACTGGCGCATCATCTTGACGCGGCGGAAGATGGGGAACAGCTCGCAAATCGCATCCAGCGTGTGGGTGATGATTTGTAGGCCGCCTGTCTGGGAATAGGAATTATACTGGTCAGTGCCAGCGCCAATCACCAACTCGCCCTTATCCGATTGCGAAATATAGGCATGCACCGTGTTGGACATCACCACGCACGGGAAAATCGGCTTCAGCGGCTCCGACACCAGCGCCTGCAACGGCGTGGAATGGATTGGCAAGCGCACATCGGCCATGCCCATCACCATGGAATTGTGGCCCGAGGCTGAAACGCCGATTTTCTTCGCGCCAATAAAGCCCTTGGAGGTCTCGACCCCGGTGACTTCACCGTTTGCACCACGGCGAATAGCCGTGACCTCGCAATTTTGAATGATATGCACACCGCGATCAGACGCAGCACGAGCATAGCCCCAAGCGACAGCATCATGACGAGCTGTGCCGCCGCGCCGTTGCAGGGCGGCACCATTGATGGGGTAGCGGGCGGTTTTGGCAATATCCAGCGGTGGACAGAAGGCCTTGGCCTGTTCTGGCGTCAGCCACTCATTATCAATGCCATAGAGCGTGTTGGCGTGGACGTGGCGCTTGAAACTCTGCTTGTCATGCACATTATGCGACAGCATCATCACGCCGCGGGCCGAATACATCACATTGTAATTCAGCTCCTGGCTCAAGCCCTCCCAGAGTTTCAAGGAGTGCTCGTAAATATCCATGCTCTCTTCATAGAGATAATTGGAGCGAATAATGGTGGTGTTGCGCCCGGTATTGCCGCCGCCAATCCAGCCTTTTTCAATCACGGCAATATTGGTAATGCCATGTTCCTTGGCCAGATAATAGGCGGCGCCCAGACCATGGCCACCGCCGCCAATAATGATGACGTCATAGGATTTGTGTGGCTCTGGTGATGTCCATTGCGCGCTCCAACCAGTGTGGGCGCGAAGCGCCTCGCGGGCTACGGCAAAAACCGAATATTTGCGCATTCGCGTCATCTCCTTCAGGCGAGGTCTGGCAGGCGAGGTCTAGCTGCTTGCTCTACGACGGATCGCAGGGTGTAGATCCTGACTTATGTCAGAAACGGGAAGAAATTCCGACCTGCTTTCAATCCAGCGCGTCAGCGCAGGTCTAAAAAGCTGTGACAGATCGATATGCGCGATGTCCCTTTCTTTGCGACACGCTTCTATCCGTCTTTCGACACATGGCCAATATCTTGCAGCAGAGTATGGAGAAGTGCATAGGGGTGACGTTTTGCAAGACGGTGCCGCTTGGCTGCGGATTTTTTCAGGCGGTGGCACTTGCCGTCTGGACTTCGAAAGTCCGATCTGTTATTGGCGCTCCCTAATCGCTGGTCCTGCGGGCCAGCGGAACACTCTTTTTTGGTCCGTGAAAGGCATGGTTCGGCAGAATTCGTGTCCCGGCGGAAAACGACCACCAAACCAAAGGAACGGGATTCGACGTGCAGGTACTTGTCCGCGATAACAACGTTGATCAGGCGCTTCGCGCCTTGAAAAAGAAGATGCAGCGCGAAGGCATCTTCCGTGAAATGAAAATGCGTGACTATTATGAAAAGCCGTCGCAAAAGCGCGCGCGCGAAAAGGCTGAAGCCGTTCGCCGCGTTCGCAAGCTGGCCCGCAAGAAGATGCAGCGCGAAGGCCTGATTGCCGCTCCGCCGCGTCCGGCATTCGGCAGCCGCTGATTGACGTTTCCCGCGCTTTTTCAAAGCGCGACATGATCCGATTGAGCGGCAGCGATCAAGTTCGCGGCCGCTTTTTCGTGTTAAATTTTCTATGATGGGCGGACCGGCAGACTGCATAATTATGTCCGTGGCTGACCTATAGCCTCATTCAGGACGTGGGACCGCGGCGCGCTGTCACAAAGTTTTGGTGTCGTATCGGATTTATCCCGAAACCGGTTTCTACTTTTCGGTCCTATGCTATAAAAGGCCGCAAATTGCTGGAATGATGTGGTTTTTGCATTTGCGCGGTGGAAACCGGCCGCATTCGGATGTAAGCCAAGTTTCGGGATAAACAGGTCTCGGGATAGACACGTCTCCAGATAAAGTTTTGTTGAGTCGACAGAACTTTAGGAACGCTTCGGCGTTTCCTCTCCAGTTTCGGCATAGTCCGAGGTTTTGAACAGGTGGAACGGAAAGCATGACGCCAATGGTCGATAAGGTTTTCAACACCGGCATAACAGCCGGTCGCCTGGGGGCTACTATGCGCGGCAAAGGCTGCCATATGCTGGCTCTCGGCCTCACCGCCATGCTGACGCTTTCCGGATGCCAATCCACCAACCAGTCAAGCGACATGATCAGCATCGACCGCGATCAGGGTTCCAAGGAAAATATTTCCTCGCTGTCGTCGGTCATCGCCGCCAATCCACGCGACCCAGGCGGCTATAACGTGCGGGGCTCCGCCTATGGCCGGGCTGGCGAATTCCAGAAGGCGCTGGCGGATTTCAACACCGCGCTGCAACTCAACCCGAATTTCTACCAGGCCTATGCCAACCGCGCCCTTGTCTATCGCAACATGGGCAAGCCGGTCGAAGCTGCCAATGATTATACCGCTGCCCTGAAGATCAATAGCAGCTATGATGTCGCCTATATCGGCCGTGGCAATATCTACCGCCAGGCGGGCCGGGTGGATGAGGCATTTCAGGATTTCTCCAAGGCAATCGAGCTGGATACCACCGATGGCCGCGCCTATCACAATCGCGGTCTGATCTTCCAGTTGCGCGGCCAGCACGATAAGGCGATCGACGATTTTTCCAAGGCGCTCTCACTGTCACCGAATGCGCCTGAGCCTTACAACGGTCGTGGCGTAAGCTATCTGGCGCTGAACGACGATGAAAACGCCTTTGCCGATTTCAACCATGCCATCGACATGAACCCGAAGCTGGCCGAATCCTGGGCCAATCAGGCCCTGGTCTATGAGCGGCGCGGCGATAAGCTCAAGGCCGCGAAGTCCTACGCCCATGCCTTGAGCCTGGATGGAAAATACACGCCCGCTCGCGATGGTCTTGCCCGGACACGCGGCTCGACAAGCTGAAGCGGCTTCTACTCAGTTCCATACAAAAGGCCGGCATTGCCGGCCTTTTCAGTTCTGGAGATTGGTCAGTTCTGGAGATTGGCAATCGCGGTTTACCGCATCATGAAGACGCCGATGACGCTGAGGATCAGAAACACCAGAATGCCACCCAGGAATCCGGCCGTGGTGAAAAATCCAGCGGCCATGCCGATCATCAGCGCGACGAGAATGGCTGTGCCATATTTCGAGGCGGCTATGAAACTGTCATAGGTCCGCTCGTGGGCGGGATAATCCATCGAGGCGCCCGTTTCGACCGGGCCGGAATGGTCTTCGCTCATGCTCTTACTCCCCAAAAGCGTGTATTCTCCACAGGCTACCGCATAATTCTTAAAACCGGAACTGCTTTTAAAGAGAAAATTATGCGGCAAATTTAAAATGCTACAGCATCATTCGCTTGATGAAACGTATCATGCCGTAGAACTTTAGGCGAACTTGACAGGCTTTAAAGGCCAAAGCCTTGCTAATCCCGTGCATGGCAGGCCGCCGCCCTGTTGCGCATACCCGCCCCTTGTTCTAAGCAAATAAGGGAGTTGGGAGGCTTATATGGCTGTTTTGCTAGGGTGGAGCCGGGCTATCGACACGCTGAGCGAAGTCGTTGGCCGGGTGGCGGAATATCTGGTGCTGCTGTGCTGCCTGATCAGCGCGGCCAATGCGATCATCCGATATCTTTTCAATATCAGTTCCAATGGCTGGCTGGAGATCCAATGGTATCTCTTTGCTTATGTCGTTGTGCTGGGAGCTGCCCATACATTGCGCCAAAACGGCCATGTGCGGGTGGATTTGATTTATGGCGCGGTCTCTGAACGCAAACGATTGTGGATCGATCTGATCGGTATCGTCTTCTTCCTCCTTCCCGTCTGCATCTATCTGACCTGGCTGTGCTGGCCGTTTTTCTGGCTTTCCTATCAGCAGGGTGAAATGTCCGCCAATGCCGGTGGCCTGATCCGCTGGCCGGTCAAGCTTATTCTGGTTGCCGGATTCGGGCTTCTCGTCTTGCAGGGCCTGTCGGAAATGGTGAAGCGCATCGCTGCGCTGACGGGACACCTGCATATCGACGTGCGCTACGAAAAGCCGCTGCAATAAAATAATAGCCTGGGGGACAGGTCCATGTTCGATTTCGGTATCATTCCGCCAGCCATGTTTCTCGGCATGGTGCTGTTCATGCTGTTCGGTTTTCCGGTGGCCTTCTCGCTGGGGGCGGTTGGTTTGTTCTTCGGCATGGTCGGCATTGCCACGGGCCATTTCAACGAAGTGTTTCTTCAGGCCATTCCGCTGCGGTTTTTTGGGATCGTCTCCAACGATCTGCTGCTGGCCATCCCCTTCTTCACCATGATGGGCGCCATTCTGGAACGGTGCGGGTTGGCGGAAGATCTTCTGGAGGGAACCGGCAAGCTATTCGGTGCCGTTCCCGGTGGTCTCGCCTATGCGGTGATTGCCGTCGGTGCCATTCTGGGCGCGATTACCGGCACGGTGGCAGCCTCTGTCATCACCATGGGGATGATCTCGCTGCCGATCATGCTGCGCTATGGCTACGATCCGAAGCTGGCCACGGGGGTTATTGCGGCGTCGGGAACGATCACCCAGCTCATTCCGCCCTCTCTGGTTCTGGTCATCCTCGCCGATCAGCTGGGCCGTTCCGTCGGTGACATGTATCTGGGCGCTATCGGCCCATCGATCCTGCAAGTGGTAATTTTCACGCTGTTCATTTTCCTGATGTCGATCTTCAAGCCTTCGAGCATGCCGCCGCTTCCCAAAGAAGTCCGTGGCGATCTGGATTGGAGACTGATCCGTCAGGTGCTGGCGGGTATGCTGCCCTCCATCGTGCTGATCTTTCTGGTTCTTGGCACGATCTTCATGGGATTGGCGACGCCGACGGAGGCAGGCGCCCTGGGCGTGGTCGGGGCCGCCATGCTGGCGGCCATGCATCGCCGGCTGACGTGGCCGCTGATCCGTCAAGCCATGCAATCCACCATGTCCATCACCTCCATGGTGGTGATGATCTTGATCGGCTCCACCTGTTTCAGCCTGGTGTTCCAGGGCATGGATGGGTCACGCTGGATCGAGCATATGCTGTCGGGCCTGCCTGGTGGTCCGGTTGGTTTTCTGATTTTCGTCAATATTTTCGTCTTCGTGCTGGCCTTCTTCCTGGATTTCTTCGAAATTGCCTTCATCGTCATCCCGATGTTGGCGCCGGTGGCACAATCGCTGGGCATCGACCTGATCTGGTTCGGTGTTTTGCTGTGCGTCAACATGCAGACCAGCTTCATGCATCCACCCTTCGGTTTTGCGCTATTTTATCTGCGCAGTGTTGCCCCGCCAGAGGTGAAGACCCGCGATATCTATATCGGCGCCTTGCCCTGGGTGGGCATGCAGCTTCTGCTCGTCGCGGTGGTGATTTTCTGGCCACAATCCGTCACCATGTGGCTGGAAAAAGCTAAGGATATCGACCTGAATTCGGTGAAAATCGAGGTGCCCGGCTTTGGTGCCGGGAGCGGTATGAGCCTGCCGCCCATCGGCGATAGCGGTGCGCCCGGCCTGAATTTCGGCACGCCACCCTCGCTTGGTGGTGCGCCTGCTGCCAAGCCGGGTATCGATCTCAGCCAGCCGCCAGCTTTTAAATGAGCGTGGCGTTCCTAGAGCCTGTCAGGTTCAGATTGAACCAGACAGACTCTAGATTCTCTTGTTTTCGTTTGTCTTTTCGGGAAAACCGGATTCCACTTTTCCCTGACAAACTCTATTATACCAAAGCTCGAAGATGCTGACGCATCCTCGCTTTCAAGAGATTTCGACTATCTCAAATGCATCAAGCGCTTGAGATATTCGAAAGGGGAATACGAAGTGTCATTTTCAATGACTCTTCGTATCAGGCCTTCCAGCCCTGCCATTTCACCCAGCGACCATGGAAATCAGCGCGGCCGATCTCCTGGCGCTCACCGCCCGGCCAGATTTGCAGAGTGAGGCTGGCACCATCGCGCTGGCCATCCGCTTCCATTTGCAGTCGGGCGAGCGGGGCCTGAGCTGTGGCTCGTTGTCCGGCCTGAGCAATCAGCGCTTCGCCTTGGGCTTTCAGTGTGTCGGGAAGATATTGCCAGGCGACGGAATGGTAGACGACGTGCATCTGGCCCGGATGAGACGGAGCCAGCCTTTGCTTCAGCCAGTCGATCGCATCCATGCGGTCCACGGAAAGATTGTTGCTTCGCGCCAGTGCCAGGGCTGCTTTGGTGCGCTCCAGCCGGTCGGCTTGATCGGCCCAGATATAAGAAAACAGCCGTTCGCAATCCTCAGGCGTGCCGGGATCGAGCGGGTTGAGATCGCATCCCGCCCGCTCTTCAACGGTGATCGTGGCGGATGGCGGTGGCGGCCCTTGCCAGTCGGAGGCCAGCAGAACCTGCGAACCATCGCCCCAGCTTGTTTCGCCCAGCCGATAGGCATAGCGGTCCCATTGCAGGTTCAGCCCGGCGCTGGCACCGACCTCCGACAACCGCAATGGCAGGCCGAACAGCGAGGCAATGGTGAGGAAGCCCGGCAAAAGGGCGGCAGACCGGCGCACTTCATTGGTTTGCGGCGCAGAATTCAGCCGGGCCTGCATGAAGGCCTCATGGTCGCGGAAGGTGGTTTCCACCGCGGCCCAGAGTGCATCATCGATGGCGTCATGAGGCGGATAGACAGCGGCCAGATCAGGACTTTCGTTGCTCAACACCAAAGCATGCAGCGTACCCGCCAGCCGCAGCGGCACGGAATCACCCGCAGACGTGATGTCTCCCGGCCAGTCGATCAGCCGCGCGCCAATGGCGCTTGCGGGCGTCAGCCGTTCAGCGGCAAGTCGGCACAGCCTTGCGGTGAAAGGTGAGCCAAGACTGTCACAGGATCGGGCCTGATCGGTGAGGGCATGACGCAGGCTGTCAATCGTCACCTCAAACCCCTTCTGGTCGGTTTTCAGGGTCGAACTGGATGATGGTCTGCCAGATGGCGGTGAGCGCCGGTTTGCGTTCCTCTTCGATCTCGACACTGACATCATAGGTGGTCATCAGCATGCCTGCGCCGCGAAACCGGGCGCCAGCCAGCACGAAGCGGCCGCGCACCCGCTTTCCCGAGCGGACTGGTGCCATCAACCGGATTTTCTCAAAGCCGTAATTGATCCCCATGGTTTGTTCGCGGATCACAGGCAGGCAATCGTAATTCATTGCCGATAGCAGCGAGATCGTCAGAAATCCATGGGCAATGGTGCCGCCATAGGGCGTTTCCGCCTTGGCGCGCTCAGGATCGGTATGGATGAACTGGTGATCGTCAGTCGCCGTGGCGAAGGCATCGATCATGGTTTGATCGACGGTGATCCATTTGGATATGCCCAGTTCCTCCCCGACCATGGCGGGGACGTCTGCGAGAGAAATTTGACGCTGCATACTCTACTCTCGTTGGGTTGGGGCTCTGGTGGGTGTTCAGATCAAAAAGAACCCTATCGCCATTTGTGGCGGCTGAAAATCACGCACTCGATAATTGTTTAAAACCATGTCCTGAATGCTCAGAATCGAGCGGAAAGAATGAGAAATTCGTTAATTCCGGTGTGCTGGGGAATGGTTTAAAGACGTTTTCTATAAAAATCATTCAATGAATGTGGGCGCTTATCATGTCGTTTCTGCGTTCGGCTCCCGTGGAAACCATGAGGCCCGGTAACCTTGATCAAGGATCACTAGCTGCTGGCGGGCTCAACCTTCGACGAGAAATGCCACATGGCGTGGTTCCATTACCAGTTTTGAAGCAGCTACACCCGAAAAAACCTCCCGCCATTCCCCTCCCGTTGAAGCGGGTAGATTGACGGCACACGCTTCACCCCTGTTGATCAGGATTGCCAACCGCGTGTCGCGTCCTGTGGTTCGATCCGGCGTGGTGATCAGCAGCCCCAGGAAGCGGGCTTGTGGATCTTGCCAGGTCTCGACGCGCATCGGCTGGCCGGAGGCATCAATCCAGCTGACATCGCCATTGCCGGTGAAAAAGGCTGGATCTGCGAGGGACGGAAACCGTTTGCGCAGGGCGGCTAGCCGTCCGGTATGGGCGACCAGATCGGCATCGAGTGCTGCCCAGTCCAGCCAGGTGATGGCATTGTCCTGGCAATAGGCATTGTTATTGCCGCGCTGGCTGCGCCCGCCTTCGTCGCCAGCCGTCAGCATCACCCAGCCTTTTGAGGCAAACAGGGTGGAGAGCAGAGCGGTACAATCACGCTTGCGGGCGGCAAGGATATCAGGGTCGCGGGTCTCGCCCTCAGCGCCATTGTTCCAGCTGTGATTGTCACTATGGCCGTCTCTGTTATCCTCGCCATTCGCCTCATTGTGCTTATGGGCATAGGACACCAGATCGTGCAGCGTGAAGCCATCATGGGCGGCGATGAAATTGACGCTGCGGGTGTGGGGGCTGCCGTTGCGCGAGAACATATCCGATGAACCCGCCAGCACCGTGGCCATCTCGCCGGTCAGGCCGTCATCGCCGCGCCAGAAGCGGCGCATAGTGTCGCGGGCGCGGTCGTTCCATTCCAGAAACGGCGCTGGGAAGTTTCCGAGCTGGTAGCCGCCGGGGCCGATGTCCCAGGGCTCGGCAATCATCACCCGGTCCTTCAAAATCGGGTCCTGGAGCATGGCGGTCAGCGTCTCGCCTTGTGCCTCAAAGCCTGTTGCCGTCCGTCCCAGCACCGGGGCGAGATCGAAACGAAATCCATCGACGCCCGCCGCCATGACGAAATGGCGCAAAGTGTCGAGGATCAGCTGGCGCACCACCGGTCTGTCGCAGGCAATCGTATTGCCGCAGCCGGTATCGTTGACCAGCACGCCCGGCTGGTCGGGCAGGTGCCGGTAATAGCTCCTGTTGTCGAGGCCGCGCATCGACAGCGTCGCGCCGAACCGGTCGCTTTCGCCGGAATGGTTGAAGACCAGGTCGAGGATCACGCCGATGCCATTTTCATGCAGACATTCGACGGTGCGGCGCAATTCCTCCACCCCGCCGGGGCAGAGGCGCGGGTCGAGCGCCATCAGGGCGACCGGATTGTAACCCCAGCTATTGGAAAGGCCGAGCGGCGGCAGGTGCCGTTCATCGATCCAGGCGGTGATCGGCAAAAGCTCCACCGCATCGACGCCAACGGCTTGCAGATGGGCGATGACGGATGGATGGGCAAGGGCCGCGACCGTGCCGCGCAGGTTTTCAGGCACATCAGGATGCAGCATGGTGAAGCCGCGCACCGGCAATTCATAGATAAAGCCGCCATCTGGCAGGCGGGGCCGCTCCAGCACAGCCTGCCCGGGTACGATCAGGATGGCCTTGGGTGCCAGATCTGCAGTGTCCTCGCCAAATTGGCTGAGGCGCGGATCGTGACGGAAGGGGCGGTCGATTTCCAGCGCATAGGGATCAACCAGCAGCTTGGCCGGATCAAACCACAGGCCTTGATCGGGATCATACGGCCCATGGGCGCGGTAGCCGTATCGCGCTCCAGCGACCAGTCCCTCGACGGTCAGCCGGTGCAGATCGTCTTCGCCGCGCTGCATTGGCAGGCGGCGAAGTTCGGTGTCTCCGGTCTCATCAAACAGGCAAAGTTCCAGATGCTCGGCATCACGGGAATAGACCGCAAACTCCGCGCCTGTTGCAATGAGACGAGCGCCAGCACCTGTCATAGGGCCATCCGCGATCAGGTGATCACGGTCGGGGCATCGCGGCCGGTGCGGGCCTTGATGCCAGCCAGTTCCTCGGCAGCAACAATCAGGTCGGCGAGTGCCTCCTGGGTTTCGATGCCGTGGTTGGACGAGTTTGGCTCATAGCGCTCGATATAGACGCGCAAAGTTGCACCCGACGTGCCGGTGCCGGACAGGCGGAAGACCACCCGTGAGCCGCCCTCGAACATCACCCTGATGCCCTGTTTCTTGCTTTCGGAATGGTCGACCGGATCGTGATAGGCGAAGTCATCGGCCTTTTCGACCTTCAATTCGCCGATCATGGTGCCGGGCAGGGCGGGAAGCTTGGCGCGCAATGCATCCATCAACCCGTTTGCCGCATCCGAGTCCACTTCTTCGTAATCATGGCGGGAGTAGAAATTGCGGCCATAGGAGGCCCAATGCTGGCGCACGATGTCCTGAACGCTTTCGCCACGGCTGGCCAGCACGTTCAGCCAGAGCAGGACTGCCCACAGACCGTCCTTTTCGCGCACATGGCTGGAACCTGTTCCTGCACTTTCCTCGCCGCAGATCGTCACCTTGCCAGCGTCGAGCAGATTGCCGAAGAATTTCCAACCGGTCGGGGTCTCGTACATGCCGATCTTCAGCCGTTCGGCCACACGGTCGGCAGCGGCACTGGTCGGCATGGAGCGAGCAATACCGGCAATGCCGCCGGAATAGCCGGGCGCCAGATTGGCGTTGGCGGCCAGAATCGCCAGACTGTCTGACGGCGTGACGAAAATGCCCTTGCCGATAATCAGGTTGCGGTCGCCGTCGCCGTCGGAAGCTGCGCCGAAATCGGGCGCATCCGGTCCCATCATCTCGTCATAAAGCTCCTTGGCATGAACGAGGTTCGGGTCAGGATGATGACCGCCGAAATCCGGCAGCGGAACGAAATTGCGCACCGTGCCATCAGGAGCGCCGAGGCGATTTTCGAGAATTTCCTTGGCATAGGGACCGGTGACCGCGCTCATCGCGTCGAACACCATGCGGAAGCCGAGGCTGAACAAATTGCGGATACCGGCAAAATCGAACAATGTCTCCATCAGCGCGGCATAATCGGCAACCGGGTCGAGGACCTCGACAGTCATTTCGCCGAGATCGAACGAGCCGATCCGATCGAGATTGATGTCGGCTGCCTCAACCGTCTTATAGGCGGTGATGGTCTTGGTATTGGTGTAGATCGCGTCGGTGATCTTTTCGGGCGCTGGCCCACCATTGCCGATATTGTATTTGATGCCGAAATCTTCGGTCGGGCCGCCGGGATTGTGGCTTGCCGACAGCACGATGCCGCCGAAAGCCTTGTATTTGCGGATGATGTGGGAGGCCGCCGGTGTCGACAGGATACCACCCTGGCCGACCAGCACCCGGCCAAAGCCGTTGGCCGCTGCCATCTTGATGGCTTTCTGGATGACTTCACGGTTGTAAAACCGGCCATCGCCGCCGATCACCAGCGTCTTGCCTTTGAAATCTTCAAGCGAATCGAAAATCGACTGGATGAAGTTTTCGGCGTAATGCTCCTGCTGGAATTGGGGCACCTTCTTGCGCAGACCCGACGTGCCGGGTTTCTGGTCCGAATAGGGTTTGGTTGGAACCGTAATAATCATGCGTGTTTCAGCCTTTTCCGAGGAGGCGGTTATAAACATCGACGTAGCGCTGGGCGCTTGCTGTCCAGGATACGTCTGCTTTCATGCCCTGCTTCTGGATCTGATACCATAGTTTCTTGTCGTCGAAGAGGCGGATCGCCCGGCGTACCGCCTGTCGCAACCCTGCCACCGTGACCGGGGCGAACTGTATGCCGGTGGCAGCCTTTGCCGCAAGTGCCGCCGCATTGGCGTCGATGACCGTGTCATTCAAACCACCGGTGCGGCTCACCACCGGAACACAGCCGTAGCGCAGGCCGTAAAGCTGGGTCAAGCCGCAAGGTTCGAATCTTGACGGAATGAGGATGGCATCGGCACCCGCCTGCATCAGATGCGATAGCGGTTCGTTATAACCCATCACCATGCCGATCCGGCCCGGATGACGGTGGGCGGCGGCCTGCAAGGCCTCTTCCAGGGCCGGATCACCGGAGCCGAGAATGACCAGCTTGCCGCCGGCTGCGACCAGATCGTCGGCGACCTCGGCCAGCACATCCATGCCCTTTTGCCAGGTGAGGCGGGAAATCACACAAAAAATCGGTGCCGCATCGTCATCAAGGCCGAAATGCCGGGTGAGTGCTTCGCGATTGGCGACCCGCTTGCGCAGGGTAGCAGTGCTGTAAGACGAGGCTAACAGTCCGTCATCATCGGGGTTCCAGACGGCGGTATCGATGCCGTTGACGATGCCGAACAGGTCATTGGCACGGCTGGCGATCAGCCCTTCCATGCCCATGCCGAAATGCGGATCGAGAATTTCCTCGGCATAAGACGGGCTGACCGTGCTGATGGCGTGTGCCGTGGCAATGCCGCCTTTCAGAAAAGCCAGCGTGCCGTAATATTCGAGCGCTTCCCACAATGCATGCTCTGGCAGACCGAGAGCCGGGAGGATGTCAGCGGAAAATTGCCCCTGAAAGGCGATGTTGTGAATGGTGATGAGGCTCGGAATTTCCGGCTTCTCATCGTAGCGCATATAAACCGGCACCAGAGCGGCCTGCCAATCGTGGACATGCACGAGATCCGGTCGCCAATCATCGAGTGCGCCTTGAGAAATACGGGCGCCTGCCAGCGACAGCGCCGCAAACCGTTTCCAGTTGTCGCCATAGTCGCGGCCATTGCTATCCACATAGGGGCCGCCTGGACGGTTAAACAGCGCTGGCGCATCGAGGATCAGCAGGTCCAGGCCCTCATGCCGGGCCGAAAGTACGGTTGCCGTCTCGCCCAGAAGGTCAGGCATATGCAGGAGCACATCCGTGTTGCCAAGCTTGGCGAGGACTGCCGGATAGCCCGGCAGCAGGGTTCTGGTTTTTATGCCCAAGGGTTCGAGCGCCAGGGGCAGGGCGCCCGCCACATCGGCGAGACCGCCGGTCTTGATCAGCGGATAGACTTCCGATGCAACGGACAGGATGTTCATGTGCCTGATTGCTCCAGCTTGTCCAGCATGGCCTGAGTGATCAGGCAGATGCCGTTTTCACTGCGGCGGAAGCGCTTGGCGTCGATCTCCGGGTCTTCACCGACAATCAGGCCTTCGGGAATGGTGACGCCATGATCGATCACCACATTGGTCAACCGGGCATGACGGCCAATGGTGACCTTTGGCAGAATGACGGCGCCTTCCAGCCTCGAATAGGAATTGGCGCGAACACCGGTAAACAGCAGGCTGCGATAGAGCGTCGAGCCGGATATGATGCAATCGCCCGAGACCAGAGAGGAAATCGCCGAACCGCGACGGCCTTCATCGTCGTGGACGAATTTTGCCGGCGGATTGATTTCGGCATAGGTCCAGATCGGCCAGGATTTATCGTAGATATCCAGTTCCGGCAGGATGTCGGTCAAGTCGACATTGGCCTGCCAATAGGCATCGATGGTGCCGACATCGCGCCAATACGGGGTCTTTTCGAAATCCGAGCGCACGCAGGAGGAGGCAAAGCGATGCGCCACGGCTTTGCCGTGTTCGACGATATAGGGAATGATGTCCTTGCCGAAATCCCGGCTGGAATTGGGGTCGGCGGCGTCGCGGCGCAGGCAATCCATCAGGAATTTGGTGTGGAACACGTAGATGCCCATCGAGGCGAGCGCCATGGTCTCGTTGCCGGGAATGCCCGGTGGATCGGCGGGCTTTTCGACGAAGGCAATGATCTGGTCCTTGTCGTCGACATGCATGACACCGAAAGCCGAGGCTTCCATGCGTGGCACTTCCATGCAGCCAATGGTGACATCGGCACCACTGTCGACATGTTGCTGGAGCATGAATTCATAGTCCATCTTATAGACGTGGTCGCCCGCCAGGATCACCATATATTCCGGGCCATAAGGCTCGATAATATCGATGTTTTGGAAGACGGCATCTGCCGTACCCTCATACCATTGCGTTTCGGAAACGCGCTGGCTGGCGGGCAGGATGTCGAAGCTTTCATTGCGCTCGGGCCGCAGGAAATCCCAGCCACGCTGCATGTGGCGGATCAGCGAATGGGCCTTGTACTGGGTAGCAACGCCGATGCGGCGAATGCCTGAGTTCAGCGCATTCGACAGGGCGAAATCGATGATCCGGGCCTTGCCGCCGAAATAAACGGCGGGTTTTGCCCGCCGGTCGGTCAGCTCCTTAAGGCGGCTGCCCCGTCCGCCGGCCAGTACATACGCCATGGCATCGCGCGCCAGCGGCTGAATTCTCTTTGTCGGCGTCATGCAATCTCCTCCCGCATGTCTCAAATACGTGTTCGTCTTACTGTTCCAACTCCAGCATGATCACTGCCAGCGGCGGCAGTGACAGCGTTGCGTGCGCCCATGGCGCCTTGTCGGAGGTCGTTGCCGCATCCAGCACGGCCTCCACTCGGCCGCCATTGCCCTTGCCGCTGCCGCCATAGATCTCGGCATCGGTATTGAGAATTTCCCGCCACCGCCCGGCCATTGGCAGCGGCACGTCGTAACGCTGGTAATAGACCGGTGTCAGGTTGGCGATGACAGCCACCGGCCGTTCACCGGGCGTCTTGCGCAACCAGGCAAACACGGATTGATCGGCATCCTCGCTGATCAGCCATTCGAACCCTTCGCCCTCGCAGTCGCGGGCATGCAGTGCTGGCTTGTTGCGATAGGTAAAGTTCAGATCACGCACCAGGCGGCGCATGCCCTCATGCAACGGATATTGCAGCAGGTTCCAGTCCAGCGACCGTTCCTCGCTCCATTCGCTCCACTGGGCAAATTCCTGGCCCATGAACAACAGTTTCTTGCCGGGATAGCCCCACATGAAGCCGTAATAGGCGCGAAGATTGGCAAATTTCTGCCAATCGTCGCCGGGCATTTTGGCAATCATCGAGCCTTTGCCATGCACCACTTCATCATGGGAAATCGGCAGCATGAAATTTTCGCTATAGGCATAGATCAGCCCGAAGGTGATTTCATGATGGTGGTGCTTGCGATGCACGGGGTCGCGGGCAAAATAGCTTAAAGTGTCATGCATGAAGCCCATGTTCCACTTGAAGCCGAAGCCGAGACCGCCTTCGTGGACTGGCTGGGACACTTTCGGCCAGGAGGTGCTTTCCTCGGCAATGGTCATCACCTGCGGATGGGCGCCGTAGAGATGCTCATTCATCTTTTGCAGGAAGCGCACCGCCTCCAGGTTTTCTCGCCCACCATATTCATTGGGTATCCACTCGCCTTCCTTGCGGGAATAGTCGAGATAGAGCATCGAGGCGACCGCATCGACCCGCACGCCGTCCAGGTGGAATTTTTCCGCCCAGTACAGCGCATTGTTGACCAGATAGGAGAGAACCTCGATCCGCCCGTAATTGTAGATCGCAGTGTTCCAGTCGGGGTGGAAGCCCTTGCGCGGGTCCTCGTGCTCGTAAAGAGCCGTGCCGTCGAAAAAGCGCAGCCCATGGGCATCGGTCGGGAAATGGGCCGGAACCCAGTCGAGAATGACGCTGAGGCCCACCTTGTGACAGCCGTTGACGAAGCGGGCAAAGCCCTCCGGCTCGCCAAACCGCGCGCTTGGCGCATAAAGCCCCGTCGTCTGGTAGCCCCAGGAGGGGTCATAGGGATGTTCGGTGACGGGTAGAAATTCGATATGGGTAAAGCCCATTTCGGTGCAATAGGGGATCAGCCGTTCCGCCAGCTCGTCCCAGCTGAGAAAGGTGCCGTCAGGCCGCTTCTGCCAGGAGCCGGCATGGACCTCATAGACCGAAATCGGCTGGCGACGCTTGTCGATGCTGCCCCAATGGGCCAGATGCGCCGCGTCCTCCCAGTTCTGGGAAAGCTCGGCGGCGGTGACGGACGCGGTCTGTGGGCGAAACTCGCTGCGGCGGGCGAACGGATCGGCCTTCAGCGGCAAAAGCTCGCCATTGACGCCGATAATCTCGAATTTATAGGCAGAACCGGGCCGGACATCAGGGGCGAAAATCTCCCAGATGCCGGTGTCGCGGCGCAACCGCATCACATGGCGGCGGCCATCCCATTCATTGAAATCGCCGACCACCGAGACCCGTCTTGCATTCGGCGCCCAGACGGCAAAATGAAAGCCATCGACGCCTTGATGCTTGATCGGATGGGCGCCCATCTTGTCGAACAGCCGCAGATGCGATCCTTCGCGCAGGAAGTAATCGTCCATCGGCCCGAGAACCGGGCCGAAACTATAGGGATCGGTCAGCGACCATTCCATATCGCCTCGGCAGGCGCGGTAGCGCAGCGGCTGCTGGGACTTGATCGCCACCGGACCGGCGAAAAAGCCCGCAGGATCGAGACAGGCCAGCTCTCCGGCAAGGCTGCCGTCGAGTGTGAGCGCGGTAATGCTTTCGGTGCCCGGCACGAAACAGCGGGCAATAAAACCATCCGCACCGGCATGAACGCCGAGCACCGAAAACGGATCGGTGTGCAGGCCGGCGACGATGGCTTCGATCTCGGCAGAAGAAAGGTGGTCAGCAGAGGGCGGATGGCCGCTCTCGGCTGATGCCTGCGTCTGCCTGGTTGTTTTCTTCATCAGGCTCTCCAGATGTCGGCCGTATACTGTCTGATCGTCCGGTCGGAGGAGAACCAACCCATGCGGGCCGTATTCAGAATGGCTTTGGATTGCCAGAGGGGCTGGTCGGTCCAGACCGCGTCCACCTGACGTTGGGCTGTGGCATAGGCATCGAAATCGGCGGCCACCATGAACCAGTCATGGTTATAGAGCCCATCCACCAGGCTGGCGAACCGGTCCCGATCGTCAGGCGAGAACACGCCGGACGCGATGGCGGCCAGTGCCTGTGACAGTTCGCGCGACCGTTCGATGATCGGGCGTGGGGTGTGCCCCTCGGCACGCACCTTGCCGACCTCTTCCGCAGTCATTCCAAAGATAAAGATATTGTCTTCTCCGACGTGATCGCGCATTTCCACATTGGCCCCATCCAGGGTGCCGATGGTCAGCGCACCGTTTAACGCGAACTTCATGTTCCCGGTTCCCGATGCTTCCATGCCCGCAGTCGAAATTTGTTCGGAGAGATCGGCAGCCGGCACCATGACCTCGGCCAGCGACACATTGTAATTGGGAATGAACACCACTTTCAGCAGGCCGCGCACCGACGGGTCGTTGTTGATGACCCGGGCCACGTCATTGGCCAGTTTGATGATCAGCTTGGCATTGTGATAGCTCGGTGCCGCCTTGCCAGCGAACAGCTTGACGCGCGGCGCCCAGTCGCGTTCCGGATGCGAGCGGATCTGGTCGTAGAGCGCCACGGTCTCGATGATGTTCAAGAGCTGGCGCTTGTATTCATGGATGCGCTTGATCTGGATATCGAACATGGCCGAGGGATCGAGCCGGATGCCCATTCGGCTGGCGACCAGATTGGCCAGTTGCTCCTTGTTGGCCCGCTTGACGGCGGCAAATTTCTGCTGGAAGGCGCTGTCCTTGGCAAAAGCATCCAAAGCGGTCAGCTTTTCGGCGTCATCAAGGAAGTCGTCGCCGATCGCTTCGCGGATCAGCGAGGTCAGGCCGGGATTGCACTGCATCAGCCAGCGGCGCGGGGTAATGCCATTGGTCTTGTTGTTGATCCGGTCCGGGTAGAGCTTGTGCAGGGTGGCGAACACCGTTTCCTTCATCAGCTCGGTATGCAGGGCCGAGACGCCATTGATCGAATGGGAGCCCATGAAGGCCAGATTGCCCATCCGCACCCGGCGGTCGCCGCTTTCATCGATCAGAGACAGGCTGGTGATTTCCAGATCGGTGAAATTCTTCTGCTTGCGCGCTTCCACCAGGCATTTGGCGTTGATCGCGTAGACCAGCTGCATATGGCGTGGCAACAGCCGCTCGAACAGCGGCACCGGCCAGCTTTCCAGCGCTTCGGGCAAAAGCGTGTGGTTGGTATAGGAGAAGGTCTCGCGGGTTACGTCCCAGGCGGTATCGAAATCCATGCCATGAACGTCGGTCAATTGCCGCATCAGTTCAGCGACAGAGACGGCAGGATGGGTGTCGTTGAGCTGGATCGCCACCTTTTTTGGAAGGTCGATCAGCGCATTGCCGTGCTGGAGATGACGCCGAACGATGTCCTGAAGCGAAGCCGAGCAGAAGAAATATTCCTGGCGAAGGCGCAGTTCCTGCCCAGCGGCGGTGGCATCGGCTGGATAAAGCACCCGGGTCAGGCTTTCGGCCCGGTTGCTTTCACGCAACGCACCAATATGGTCGCCCGCATTGAAGGCATCGAGCAGGATCGGGTCAATTGGTTGGGCCGACCAAAGACGCAATGTATTGATGCGTTCGCCGCGCCAGCCGACGATGGGCGTGTCATAGGCGGTGGCGATCACCCGCTCGCTCGGCTTCCAGACGTGGCGGATTTCCTCGCCGCTGGTGCCGTTGGAGGCGGTCTCGACGCCGCCGCCAAAGCCGACTTCATAGGAGCTTTCGCGCCGCTCGAATTCCCAGGGATTGCCGTGGGCGAGCCACGTCTCCGGCAGTTCCACCTGCCAGCCATCGGCCATCTGCTGGCGAAACAGGCCGTGGACGTAGCGGATACCGTAGCCATAGGCGGGAATATTCACCGTCGCCATGCTTTCCATGAAGCAGGCGGCCAGACGGCCAAGCCCGCCATTGCCCAGCGCCGCATCGGGCTCCAGCCCGGCGATGACGCCAAGATCGACACCGAGCGATTCCAGCGCTGCCTTGATTTCCTCGACCAGGCCGAGATTGGTCATCGCATCGCGCATCAACCGGCCAATCAGAAACTCCAGCGACAGATAATAGACCCGCTTGGCATTGGTGGCATAGGTCTGGCGGGTGGATTCCATCCACTTGTCGATGATGCGGTCGCGCACCACCAGAATGGTGGCGGTCAGCCAGTCATGAGGCTTGGCAACCTTCGCGTCCTTGCCGATACCATAGGTCAGCCGCTCGATGATTTCGGCGGCAAGCGTTTCCGGATTGGAGACGCGGGGCTTTGGAAGAGGGAGGTCGGCCTTTGGATGAGTTTCATTCATGACTTCGCCACATGGTGAGGAGGAAAGGGCAGGGCGCGAGACCGATGGTCATGCGGTTTGCCAACCACCGGCACATACAGTGTATGCATCCTTGGCGAATAGTTGCAACAACGTATTTTTTGAAGAGCAGTCGTCGCTTCGTGTTTTTATGGCTCAGTTAAGCCCCGGATTATTCTTGGGATTATTGGTGCGTCCGCACTTTGTGCCGATAGTTCGCCCTCTGCGCCACCACCAAAGCTTAGAGGGCCTGCAATTATCGCGAGATATTGGGATGGGCCGCAAGGATGCGGCCAGCCCGCAAGCTATTTTCCCTGCTACTTGTCGGCCATGGACGGCAGAAAGTCCTCGACCTGTTTGCGCTCGCCCGCTTCCAGCACCTCGATATGTTCCGCCCAGAATTTGGCGGCTTCCGCCGGTTCGCCTTCCCATTTGCGGGTATCGGTAATGTTGTCATCCATCTTCAATTTCCGGGTGCCGCCCAGTTCCAGATAGCGCTTTGCCAGTTTCAGCGACGGTGTATCTTCCATGGTTCTCTCCTTGCGTTTCAAGGAGGCTAAAGGCTGGCCAGAGGCGGAAAGTTCCAGACATCTTGGCCTGGCTTGGTTTTGACCTGCCAAAATCAATTCATCAGGCGGGTCGAGGTGGAGGTCGCTTTTTTGCCGATTTCCCCGAAGGCGGCGACAAGGCTTGCCGCATCGGTCGCCTCATAATAGTGCGAGGCGTCGCTGGCGCAGGCACTGAGCAGCGACTTGCCATTGGTCGGCGCCATGAAGGCAACCGTATAGATCTGGATGCCATCGGCCTTGATGGTTGTGCATTGGCTGCGCACGGCGGTGTCTATGCTGGAGTTCCAGCTGCTGCTATTGCCGGTCATTTCCCCGTCCGTCATGAAGACGATGTAACGGCCAATCTTGCTGACACTCGAGACATTATGAGCGTTAATCTCTGTCTTGTTGGATGTTTGCAGCGCGCTATAGGCCGCACTCAGTGCGCCCCTGGCATCGGTGCCGCCGGTAGCGCTCAACGCATTGACATAGGTGACCACATTGGCGGTTCCCCAACTCATCGCCTGGGCAGTATCGGCACTGGCATTGTAGGAATCGGCGCCGGTGCGCACATATTCACTGTTTGGATCGGCCTTGCTGAGCTGTGAGGCCAGATCCGCGACGGCCAGCTTCAGCGACTCGATCTTCGTGTATTTTTTCGTGCAGCTATAGCTCGTCGTCGTGGTTTTCTTGTTGCGGCCAGAGCCAGACGTGGTGGTTGTGGTGCAGGTCCCCGTGTAGGTCGTCGTCGTTTCGTCGTTCATCGAACCTGATCGGTCGAGCACCAGATACATCGAAAGCGGGCTCTCGGAGGCCGTGGTCGCGGCCTGAGCCTTGCCATAGGCTTTCAGCGTCACGGTCTCCCATCCCAGAACCCTCGAAAGCGCATTCATGGTGATGGTATAGCTACCTGTCAGTTCTACGTCATAGGAGGTCGATGAGCTGTTGACCTGGGTGGTCTTGACGGAAATATCCGGTTCCGGCTGTGTGATCTGGTCCACCGAACTGGTGTTCTCGTCTCTGGCCATGGTATTGGCCAGCTGCGAGGAAAGGAAGCTCTTGGCAAGGGCAATGGCGTCAGCCTCGCTCATGCCGTTGCTCATTGCCGAGGCGGCAGCAAGGGCTGCTGCATCCACCGAGTTTTGCAGGGCGCTTCTCGATTGCACCGTCTCCGTCGCATCCATCGCGAGACCTGCCACGCCGATGGAAACCGGCAGGAGAACCGCCGTCATCATGCCGAAATTGCCGCCGGTATGGCGCAGCAGGGGAATTGCCAAAGCGGCGGATCGCCGTGCTTTCGAGGCGAGCAAACGACAGGCACGCAAACGAGGGCTAAGCGCCGAAATGACCATCATGTCCATCCGTGACGTTGATCCGGCACTTGTCATCTCTTCAACGAAACGAAAGCACCGGTCGTGTTTCCTGCAACAGGACCGTGGCTTGACGATCCGCATCGCTGCTGATGGATTGATAGGACACACTGCTTGCAACTGGCTTAATGGGGTTGCTCAAATGCAACCTATTCCTGAAATAGTGCGGTCGAAACGGCGGTTATACTCGCCTCGTCAGCCAATCGGAATGAGGTCCACCGCCTGGACGGTCGTGTGGCTGCCATAGCCTTTCAGCATGCCGATGACAGGGGCGACATCGGAATAGTCTCGGCCATAGGCGACGACGACATGGTCGGTGCCGGCGGCGATATTATTGGTCGGGTCAAGCTCGACCCAGCCGACGGTCTTGCCGCACCAGACCCTGACCCAGGCATGCATGGCGTCGGCGCCGGCCAGCCGTTCCTTGCCCGGTGGCGGAATGGTGCGCAGGAAGCCGCTGACATAGCCCGAGGGAATGCCGAGGCTGCGCAATGCCACGATCATGATATGGGAAAAATCCTGACAGACCCCCTTTTTCAGCGCGAAGGCCTGTTTCGGGGTGGTATCGACAGTGGTGGCCTTGGGGTCGTATTTGAAATCCTTGTGGATGCGGGCGCAAAGCTGTTCGGCAATCTGGCGCACCGTCATGCCGGGCTTCACGACGGAGCGGGCGTAGGCGGCAATATCGGGGTTTTCAGGCAGCCGTGGGCTCGATCCGGTGAAATGATGCGGGGAGGCTGGCTCCAGCGACCAATATTCGAAAAGCTCGACGGCAAGCCGTTCGGGCAGTGGCGAAAAATCCGCGGTGAATGGCTGGCTATCCACCTGGATACGGGCCTGAAGGCGAATATCCAGTTTGTCATGGGAAGAGCGATAGGCGAAAGTCGTAGTGGGATGCGCGAAAAAATCGGCAAAGCCGGTACGCTCATCCGGCTGCGGCTCGATGGAAATCGAACCGGCAATCAGCCTTTGCCGCTCCGGCAGCGAGATCGGCATGATGCGCAGGATGTGGCGTCCGCCAGCCGCCGCCACGTCGTAATCATAGCCCATGTGCAGTGTCAGATCGTATAGCATCGATAGGTCTCTGCTCATCCGAGATAGGTTTGCGCCAGAAGATCAGACAGCAATTCCAGTTCTTTTTCCAGATGATTGTAGATCTCAGGCGTCATCATTTCCGGCGTCATCACCGCCACGCTCGAATGCAGCCGCACGGTTTCACGCAGGAAGCGCGACATCTGGCCGTTGACCTTGGCATTGGGCAATTGTTCCACTTCGTTGTGGATCTCGTTGAGCTGGAACAGGATGGAGCGCGGGTTGAGTGGGTCGAGCGCCAGAAGATCGGTCACGGTCAGGTGGGCGGTGTTGACATTATAGCGCCGCCGATGGGTCATGACGTTGTCACCGATCTCCAGCAGCATGTCGAGCGCGCCGTCTGGTGCGTCCTGCCCCGCCATATGGCCAAGCAACCGGGTCATATGCATGCCGCGTTCCAGATAGCGGCCGATGGCGAGGAAACGCCAGCCGGTGAAGCGATACATGTTTTCATGCACCAGACCGGCAAAACCCGCCAGCTTGCGCAGCAGGATGGTCATGGCATGCGAGGCGTCGTCGCCGGGTTTGATCTTTTCGTGGAAGCGGCGTGCGGTCTTGGCGAGATCATTCAGCGCCAGCCATCCATCCGGCGAGAATCGGTCGCGGATATTGCTGGCTGAATAGACGGCGCTGTTGATATTGCCGAGCAGGCTTTCCGGCACGCCCTGGTCGGTATCGATGTCCAGCGCTTCCAAATATTCGCTGACAAAGGCCAGAAGCGGCTGTTTCGGATCAGCTGTTTCGGCAAAGCGGGCATTCCAGGCGCGCAGAATTCTGAGCGCACCTTCGGCCCGTTCGATATAGCGGCCAAGCCAGAACAGATTGTCGGCGGCGCGGCTGGGCAGGCTGCCCGGCATGTTGCGGGTAAATTGTTCTTCGGCTGGCAGCAGCGTGATCCGCTCGACCGGCTTTTCGGAAACGATCCACACATCGGCAGCGGACCCGCCAGCCTGCATGGCCATCGCCGCCACATCGCTGCCGCTGCCGATCCGCCCGAACCCGCCCGGCATGATCTGCCAGCCGTCCCTGGTGCGGGCCGCAAATACCCGCAGGCTCATCGGTCTCGGCTGTAGCCTGCCATCGACCATGGCGGGAGTGGTCGACAGCGTCACGGCTTCCTGGCCGACCAGCTTGGCGCCGTCGGTTTCCAGCCAGCTGGCAATCGAGTGCTGGGCGGTTTCCCGCAGGGTTGCGCCCAGGACCGATTGCCTGTTGTCATCGAAAAACGGCTGGCGCGAATAGGCCGGGCCGATCACCATTTTCTCGATATTGCGGGCCACATGGTCGCGTTCCTGTTTTTGCCCGCACCACCAGGTGGCAATCGAAGGCAGCAACAGGTCCTCGCCCAACATATGGCGACAGATGGTCGGCAGAAAAGCCATCAAGGCCCGGGTTTCGAGAATGCCGGAACCAAGCGCGTTGACGAAGGTAACTGCCTGATTGCGCAGTGCCTGGACCACGCCCGGCGTGCCGATATGGCTGAGCTGGTTCAGTTCCAGCGGATCGGCAAAGGCCGCATCCAGACGGCGCCACAGCACCCCGATCGGTTTCAGCCCGGCCACGGTGCGCACCATCACCTTGCCGTTGACCACAGTCAGATCCTCGCCCTCCAGCAGCATGATGCCGAGATAGCGGGCAATATAGGCATGTTCGAAATAGGTTTCATTGGCCGGGCCGGGGGACAGCACGGCGATCCGGTCATCAGGGCTTTGCTTATGGCCTTGAAGCGCATCACGAAATGCCCCGAAGAACGAGGCAAGCCGGTGGACATGGGTTTCGGCATAGATATCGGAAAAGGCTCGCGCCGTGGCTACCCGGTTTTCCAGCGCAAATCCGGCGCCGGAGGGGGCCTGCGTGCGGTCGGCCAGCACCCACCAGGCACCATCTGGCCCACGGCCGATCTCGAAGGAACAGAAATGCAGGTAATGGCCACCCGCAGGCTTTACCCCGACCAGCGGCCGCAGAAATTCACCATTGGCGGCAATCAGTGCGGGCGGAATGAAGCCTTCCTGCACCAGCCGGTTATCACTGTAGATATCGGCGACAACCTGTTCCAGCAATTCGGCCCGCTGCACCAGCCCGCGCGCCAGAACCTGCCATTCGGCATCGGCGATCAACACCGGAATATGGGAAAACGGCCAGGCCCGTTCGGTGGGACCGGCAGACCCATAGGCGCGGTAGAAGACCCCGGCATCGCGCAGATAGCGGTCGGCACGGGCAAAGCGCTCGTGCAATTGCTCTTCATCCATGCCGTTGATGGCGGCGACGAAATTCTGCCAGACCGGACGGATCTTGCCATCCCGGTCCAGCATTTCGTCGGCAGCACCGGGCAAGGCCCGGTAGCCATCGGCAAATGCCGCTCCGGGGTCCTTCTCCAGCCTGTCCATCTCAATGGCCGTACGCTTGGTCATCTCTATTCCTGCCGAAGCATGTCGTCTTCGTAAAACCGTTTCACACTTTTACGCGACATAGCTTCTTGTTGGCGCATGTCGTCTTCATAAAACCGCTGTACACTTTTATGCGACATGCTTAGATCCCGTGTGGTCGCCGCAAATCCAATGTGTGCGGAAATTCCGGCGAGACGGTTTCCGGCCACAGCGGATAAGAACCGGCTGTATGACCCCAGGGTTCGAACCGCGCAAGCCGCCTAGCCTCCGCTTCATTGCCATTCACAGGGAAAGTATCATAACTGCGACCACCGGGATGCGCGACATGATACACACAACCACCGATCGACCGCCCTGTCCATATATCATAAACGTCGAATGTTAGCGGTGTGTTTACAGGCAGCACCGGATGCAGGCCTGATGCCGGTTGCCAGGCCTTGTAGCGGACCCCGGCGACGGCGACGCCATTGGTGCCGCTGCTCTTCAGCGGCAGGCGGCGGCCATTGCAGGCAATGGTGTAACGGTCGGGATTGGCGGTCTCCAGCTTGACCTGCAAACGCTCGACGGAACTATCGACATAGCGCACCGTACCGCCGATGGCACCTTCCTCGCCCATCACATGCCAGGGCTCCAGTGCCTGGCGCAGCTCCAGCTTGCTGTCTTGGTATTCCACCTGTCCGACGAAGGGGAAGCGGAATTCCAGCTGAGCGGCAAACCATTCCGGCTTGAAATCGAAACCGTGTTCGCGCAGGTCGGACAACACTTCGAGAAAATCCTGCCAGAGATAATGCGGCAGCATGAAGCGGTCGTGCAGCGCCGTACCCCAGCGCACGAAATTTCCACCAATCGGGTTCTTCCAGAACCGCGCAATCAGCGCCCGCACCAGCAATTGCTGGGCCAGCGACATGCGGGCATTCGGCGGCATTTCAAAGCCACGGAACTCAACCAGACCCAGTCTGCCTGTTGGCCCATCCGGCGAAAACAGCTTGTCGATGCAGATTTCCGAGCGATGGGTGTTGCCGGTGACATCGGTCAGCAGGTTGCGAAACAGCCGGTCAACCAGCCAGGGCAGGGGCGGCAGAGTTCCATTGCCCGGCATGGGTATCTGGGCCAGCGCGATTTCCAGCTCATAGAGCGTATCATGGCGGGCCTCGTCAAAGCGCGGCGCCTGGCTGGTCGGGCCAATGAACATGCCCGAGAACATATAGGACAAAGCCGGATGGCGCTGCCAATGCAGGACCAGGCTTTTCAGCAGATCCGGGCGACGCAGGAACGGGCTGTCGCCGGGATTGGCGCCGCCAACCACCACGTGGTTGCCACCGCCGGTGCCGGTATGGCGGCCGTCGATCATGAACTTGTCGGCGCCAAGCCGCGTCTGGCGGGCCTCTTCATAGATGATATCGGTGGTGGCCACGCAATCCTGCCAGCTATCGGCGGGGTGGATATTCACCTCGATGACGCCTGGATCGGGCGCGACGCGAATGACATTGATGCGCTCGTCCTGCGGTGGCGCATAGCCTTCGATATGGATCGCCAGGCCAAGATTGCGCGCTGCGGTCTCGGCGGCAGCCACCAGTTCCAGATAGTCCTCGATCCGCTCCACCGGTGGCATGAAGACGCACAGCCGGCCATCGCGCGGCTCGACGCTCATGGCCGTGCGCACCGCGCCGGTGATATCCCCAGCCGATCCGGCAATATTCTGTTCGTTGCGGTCCTGCTGGCTGTCGCTGGTCTTGCGCGAGGCTTCCGACAGCGCCCGGCCTTCGCGGGCATCCGGGCCGAAATCCGGCAGCGGTGTGCGTGGGATGGACGGGTCAGCCGTGTGGATATAGGGATATTGCGAGGGCGGCACGTAGGGCAGGGTGCCGAGGGGCATACGAAAGCCAACGGGACTGTCGCCTGGAATGAGGAAGATCTTGCCGCGCCGGGTGCGCCATTTCTCGCTGATCCAGCGCCGACCGCTGGCCTTGGCGTTCCAGGCCTGGACCGGCAGGATATAGCCGGTCGGGATCGTCAAACCGCGCTCGAACACCTTGGCGATGCGGGCGCGCTCTTCCGGGCTTTCCAGCTTGGAATTGGACGGATCGACATTTTCCGGCAGGCTGCCTTCCTTGATGATCCAGGCTGCGGGATCTTCATAGGCCGGCAGGATCATGTCCGGCTCGATCTCCAGCTCGGTGGCAATGCCGGCCATCAGCGCCTGGGCCTGCTCATGGCTCACATTGGTATCGGCTGTCTCCGTGGCAATCAGCTCCGGATTATGCCAGATCGGCTTGCCGTCCTTGCGCCAGTAGAGCGAGAAGGTCCAGCGTGGCAGGCTTTCGCCCGGATACCATTTGCCCTGCCCGTAATGCAGGAAGCCGCCGGGGGCAAAGCGGGTACGCAGCTTGCGGATCAACTGATCGGCCAGCGCCCGCTTGGTCGGGCCAACCGCATCGGTATTCCATTCCGCCGACTGGAAATCGTCGATCGATACAAAGGTCGGCTCGCCGCCCATGGTCAGGCGCACGTCATGGGCCTTCAGATCACCATCGACCTTCAGGCCAAGCGCGTTCAGCGCTTCCCAGCTTTCATCGGAAAATGGCTTGGTGATGCGCGGATGCTCGGCAACCCGTGTCACCTTCATGTCGAAATCGAAATCGGTCTTGGCTTGCCCGAAATAGCCGCCGGAAATCGGCGCGGCGTTTTTGTAATGCGGCGTGGCGGCCAGCGGAATATGGCTTTCGCCGGTCATCAGGCCGGAGGTCGGGTCAAGGCCAATCCAACCGGCGCCGGGAATATAGGCTTCCGCCCAGGCATGCAGGTCGGTGAAATCCACCTTGGTGCCGGAAGGTCCATCCAGCGCTTCCAGATCGGGTTTCAGCTGGATCAGATAGCCGGAGACGAAGCGGGCGGCAAAGCCCAGATGTCGCAGGATCTGCACCAGCAGCCAGCTGGTATCGCGGCAGGAGCCGCGCGCCGAGGTCAGCGTTTCATCCGGTGTCTGTACGCCCGGCTCCAGGCGGATCACATAGCCGATTTCGCTTTGCAGGCGGGCATTGAGCCCGACGATCATATCGACCGTGCCTTGGCCCGGCGTTATGTCCAGGGTCTTGAGATAGGCGTCGAGGGCGGGGCTGTCCGGCTCCGGCTTTTTGTAGATCGCCAGATCCTCGCTGATATCCTCCGGGTATTCGAAGGGCCAGGTGACGGCCTCTTCCTCCGTGAAGAAATCGAAGGGATTGTAGATGCTCATATCGGCGGTGAGATCGACCTCGATCTTAAACTCGGTAACCGGATCGGGAAACACGAAACGGGCCAGATAATTGCCGTAAGGGTCCTGCTGGAGATTGACGAAGTGGTTTTCGGGGGTGACCTTGAGGGAGTGGCTCAGAACCTTGGTTCTGGAATGGGCCGCCGGTTTCAGGCGAATGATCTGCGGCCCCAGGCGGATCGGCGTGTCATATTTATAATGGGTGAGATGATAAATGCTTGCCTTGATCGCCATGAAACCCCTCGTCCGTGATCCGGACCTAATGCCATTCTGATTGTGCCTGATCTTGTGCAATGCACAGAAATAAAGCAAGTCAGCTTCTTGGGAATTTGGTAGGCAGTGTTTTGAGAGGCTGCAAACCGTCGCCCGAGCCACGGTTGTTGGCATCTGTGCTCAGGGATGACTCCATAGCCTCATCCTCGGGCTTGTCCCGAGGATTTGTCTTCAGCAGAGGAATGTTCGACGGTAGGGCGAGCCGCCTAGCGTGTCCAACCTCATTAAAATCCCTCAGGTCCGCCCAAATTCATCGACCAGCCGGACGATGTCGTCTTCACCCAGATAGGAGCCGGTCTGGATTTCGATCATTTCCAGCATGATCTTGCCGGGATTGCCGAGCCGATGCACCGCCCCTTGCGGAATATAGATCGACTGGTTTTCGTAAAGCATCGTCACCTTGTCGTTGATCGTCACTTCGGCGGTGCCGCGCACGCAGATCCAGTGTTCGGACCGATGGAAGTGCTTTTGCAACGACAATTTCTTTTCGGGATGGACGAACAGCCGTTTCACCTGGAACCGGTCGCCGTTGAGGATCGACGTGTAGCCGCCCCAGGGCCGAAGCGAGGTCGGGTGGGTCTCGGTGAGGTTCGCCGTCTTCTTGTTACCAGCCAGAAGCTTGACCAGATTGCCGACCTCCTGGGCCTGGTCGAGCCTGCCGACAAAGACCGCGTCTTCGCTGGCAATCACCGCGACGCCGTCCATGCCCTGTACGGCCATGTGGCTGTTGCGCGAGATAACCAGTGAATTGCGGGTGTTATGCACCGTGGCATTGCCCTTGACGACATTGCCATCGGCATCGGCCTCGCCGATCTTCCACACAGCGTCCCAGCTGCCGAGATCCGACCATTGGATGGCGGAGGGAACGATGGCGGCATTGGCGGTTTTTTCCATCACCGCATAATCGAGGGAAATCGAAGGTGCTGCGGTAAAGGCCTCGGTATTGAGCCGGATGAAATCGATATCCTTGGTGGCCTTGGCAACGGCCTCTGTCGCGGCGGCCATCACCTCTGGCGCGTAGCGTTCCAGCTCGTCGATAATGTTTGTCGCGCAAAACAGGAACATGCCGGAGTTCCAGTAGTAATTTCCGGCATCGATCAGGGCTTGCGCCTTTTGCGCATCCGGTTTTTCCACGAAACGGCTGACGGCATGGGCGCCATTGCCGAGATCGGCACCCAGTTCGATATAGCCATAGCCGGTGGCCGGTTCTGTCGGAGTAATGCCGAAAGTGACAAGCTTGCCGCGTCTTGCGGCGGTGGCCGCAGCGGTGATCGAGGCCAGATAGACGGCATCGACGGTGATGGCGTGGTCGGACGCCAGCACGAGCAGGGCCGCATCAGGCCCGAACCGGTCCGCAACGACGCGGGCGGCGACGGCAATGGCGGCTGCCGTGTTGCGTGCCACCGGCTCCAGCAGGATGCCCGAAAGCGCCACGCCCTGTTCGCGCGCCTGTTCCGCCACCAAAAAACGAAACTCCTCATTGGTCACGACCAATGGAGCTTCATAGACACTGGTATCGCTGACGCGCTGCAATGTGGACTGAAAAAGCGTTTCCTCGCCCACCACTTTCAGGAACTGCTTGGCGGCGGTGGCGCGTGACAGTGGCCACAACCGTGTGCCTTTGCCGCCTGCCATGATGACGGGGACGATTTTATCGGTCATTCTCGGTCCTTTCTGCAGAAAGCGCGCGGCCGCGATCCGGAAGGATCTGGTGGCGAAAGGCATGAAAGCGCTCCGGCCTCATAGCGGGTCTGGCGTGAAGGGGTTGTTGCATTTTTCTGCAAAACATCCAAGCGCTTCAATGGCGGCGATTGCAGAATTCCTTAAATTGGACAGGGATTGCGATCTCGATCAGGCCGGGAGTGAAAAATGGAGCTGAATGGCCCATTATTGCGGACAAGGGTTGTGCCTGTTGGCTACCGGTCGCCGTATGTCAGGCGTCGATTTTCTGAGGCCGAGCGGTTGCACCGGGCTGCATTGGTGGAAACGACCCATCCTTCAACGTCTCTGGCTTTTCCTGGTGAATGCGCAGGCGCGGCAAGGCATCGGGATAGTCCTTCTGGATGAAGTCCATCAGCTTTTCGCGCACATAGCAGCGCAGGTCGAAAGCCTTTCCGGCGCTGGCGGCCGACACCAGAATGCGGATTTCCATCACCTGATCCTTCAGGTCGGTGACGGCGAGGTTGAAGACATTTCCATCCCACAACGGCGCTGACCTGACGATATCCTCGGTTTTTCGGCGCAGGGTGGAGACCGGAACGGAATAGTCCATGTAGAGCATGACCGTGCCGATCAATGCCGCGCCTTCGCGGGTCCAGTTCTGGAAAGGCTTTTCAATGAAATAATTGAGCGGCAGGACCAGTCTTCGCCAATCCCAGAGCTTCACCACCACATAGGTGGCGGTTATTTCCTCGACATGGCCGAACTCCCCCTCGACAATCAGCGCGTCATCGATGCGGATTGGCTGGGTGATGGCCAATTGCAGCCCGGCAAACAGATTTTTCAGCATCGGCTGCAAGGCGAGACCGAGAACGATACCCGCAACACCCGCCGAAGCCAGCAGGCTGACCCCATATTGGCGCACCGCCGGAAAAGACATCAAGACAGCTGCCGCCGTAAGGGCGACGATGCCGGTGGCGGCCACCCTTTCCATGATGCGGGATTGGGTGACGTGCTTGCGGGCCAGCAGATTGTCTTCGGCATCAAGCTTGAAGCGGCGAAGATAGACGGTGACCCAGATATGCAGGGCGGTGCGGGTCATCCATCCGACAACAATGACGAAGCACAGCAGCAGAGCATGGCGCACGATGCTGGCTGCCGCATCGCTCAAAGGTGCAAGCGTGACACCGATGGAGAGCGTCCAGGTCAGGATGGCGAGCCGCAAGGGTCGTCGAGTGCGCTGCACCAGTGAGCGCCAGAAAAGATCCCGGTTTTCCGTCAGCCGTGTCAGGATGCGGAAGCCGAAGCGCTGAATTAACATGCCCGCCAGAAAAGCAAGAAGCAGGACACAAAGCGAAACAGCCCAATCCGGCATCCATGCGATGGCATGTTGCAATGTTTCAAAAATAGTCTGCATCCAAACCCATCTAGGGTGCAATGCGGTATAGAAAATAGGGAAAGGGCAAAAAAATGCCCGGGAACGGCTCTTACAGACCAGCGCGGCGATGGCGAGCGAGGCAGTAGGCGACGATGAACCGGCCTAGGGTCTTGATATGAACCAGGCTTGTCAACGCTATAAAAGGGAGGAAAATCGGATGGTGGGCGTGACAGGGATTGAACCTGTGACCCCTACGATGTCAACGTAGTGCTCTCCCGCTGAGCTACACGCCCATCCGATGGCGGGGGTAAACCATGAAACCGCCGGTTCCGTCAATAGCTATTGCGCGGTTTGGGCCAAGAATTCGGCAAGCGGCTGTATCTGCTGGCTTTTCCGGGTTTATGCGTAAGCGCTTCACTGTCGTGATCTTCCATGCGCCAGGGCTTGGCGCATGCATCATTTGCCGAGCCGCTTGCGATGCGACGCATGATGGTCGCAAATCGCTGCCGATTGGAGGAGTCCAATCTGGGTGGCTTAGGTCTTGGAACCAGGCGGTCTCAAGCGGCGGTCAGCAGCTTGTTGACCTCGTCTACCAGGTCGCGCAGGTGGAAGGGCTTGGACAGGACCTTGGCATCCTTGGGAGCCTTGGAATCGGCGTTCAGCGCCACGGCGGCAAAGCCGGTGATGAACATCACCTTCAGGTCCGGGTCGAGTTCGGTGGCGCGGCGAGCCAGCTCGATGCCGTCCATTTCCGGCATGACGATGTCGGTCAGGAGCAGCGAGAAGGGTTCTTCCCGAAGCCTGTCATAGGCGCTGGCGCCATTGTCATAGGAGGATACTTTGTATCCGGCCTTTTCCAGGGCTTTCACCAGGAAGCGGCGCATGTCGTTGTCATCTTCGGCAAGAAGTATTTTCTGAGTCATTGCTGGACCGTTACTCAACTGGGATCATGGTGTTAAGCTTTCCCAGATATTCCAGCCCGTGTAAACAGCAGGTGAAGACGGGAAAGCCGGGTGTGATTTTTCGCCACTACAGCGACCTGTCCGCGTCTTTGGCGGCGCAGACAGGTCGCTGTAGCACATTATAACTGCTGCATAAGTGCTGCATGATTCTCTTATCATGCCGTATTCGGCTTCAAGATTAATGCAGTATGGACTTCGCGGTGGGCAACTGGCAACATATGTTTCATTATGAATTGCTGATTTGGTAAAGAAGGGGTGAGATGCAGCCGGAACGCGACGATTTCGAGCTGTTTGACGTGCGCGAACCCGAACAGCATAGCATTCCCTTTGTTTACAATTCCCCCCATAGCGGCAGAGATTATCCACAGGAGTTTCTCGCCCGTTCGCGCCTGGACCGGCTTTCTATCCGCCGTTCCGAAGATCACTTCGTCGATGAGCTGTTTGCGGCGGCACCCGACCATGGCGCCCCCTTGCTCTACGCGAAATTTCCACGCGCCTATATCGATGTCAATCGTGAGCCCTATGAGCTCGACCCGAAGATGTTTTCCGGCACTCTGCCGCCTTACGTCAATGCCCATTCAGTGCGTGTTGCCGGGGGACTTGGCACCATTGCGCGGATTGTGGCCGAAAATATGGAAATCTACCGGGAGCGGTTGAGCGTGGAGGAGGGGATTGCCCGGATCGAAACGATTTACAAGCCCTATCACGCCTGCCTGCGCCGGCTGATTGCCCGCACCCATGCCCATTTCGGGGCGGCGATTCTGATCGATTGCCATTCGATGCCGGGCAATATCCGGTTGAGCGGTAGCGCCATTCGTCCTGATTTCATCATTGGTGACCGATATGGCACCAGTGCTTCGGCCGAACTGACCCATGCGGCCATGCAGGTGCTCAGCGATTTCGGATTTACGGCGGTGCGCAACAAGCCCTATGCCGGTGGCTTCATCACCGAGCATTATGGTCGCCCCGCCAGGGGCCTGCATGCTCTGCAGATTGAAATCAACCGGGCGCTGTATGTTGACGAGGCTACGTTGGAAAAACGACCGGATTTCGCCTTGCTTGCAGCCACGCTGTCGCGGTTCATTGGTCAGATGGCGGAGCTTTCCAAAGGCATTGCCACGCCCGGCCTCGGAGATGGCGCGCTCGCTGCCGAATAGCGCATCATTCTGAAAAGTGGAAGCCGGCCGAAAAGCGGAAACCGGTTCTGGATCCCCGCAGCGTACAGCGCGATAGGGCAAAAAAAACCGCGCTCGAGGCGCGGCAAGTCTAGGGAGGAAACACCCAAGGAGGGTATTTACAGTCGAAAGACTGTAAGACGTATAATATTTTGCATTGCACAAATGTCAAGTCGATTTTGACATTTTTTTAATCATGATTATTATTTAGGCATTTGCATCGCAGAAATGCTCGAATGGCGTGCAATTCGGCGCTCTGCCTGTCGTCCCAATAAATTTATGCTGGAGCGAATTCCGATCCGGCGTTTTATGCCGTAAGAAACCTGCACGTTCACCCTACCGAGGAAGCCGCATGCGCCCCGAGAAGACGTTTTTCGACAGCCTCGCCGAGGCCGCCAAGGCTGAGACACTGCCACGCTTTCGCTCACGGCTGGATGTCGTCAACAAGGATGCGGGCGGTTATGATCCCGTCACCGAAGGCGATAAGGCGGCGGAAACGGCGATCCGTCTGCTGATCGAGGCCGAGTTTCCCGATCACGGCATTCTGGGCGAGGAACATGACAATGTCGGCCTTGGCCGCGATTGTGTCTGGGTGATCGATCCGATCGATGGAACGCGGGCGTTCATTTCCGGTTTGCCCACCTGGGGAACGCTGATCGGTTTTCAGGAAAACGGTCACGCGGTGATGGGCATGATGGACCAGCCTTTTACCGGCGAGCGTTATTTTGCCGATGGGGAGAAAGCCTGGTACAGCGGGCCGGATGGCCAGCGGCAGATCGCAACGCGGGCCTGCAAGGGCCTCTCGGATGCGGTGCTTTACACCACCTCGCCGGATATTTTTCTGGAAGACGAGCGGCCGCGTTTCGATGCGGTGCGGGCCAAGGTCCAACTGACGCGCTATGGCGTGGATTGCTATGCCTACGCGCTGCTGGCGGCAGGTTTTGTCGATCTGGTGATCGAAACGGGGCTGAAGCCTTATGATGTCGGCGCGCTGATCCCGATCATCGAACAGGCTGGCGGTATTATCACCACATGGGAGGGTGAACGGCCGGAAGCGGGTGGCAAGATCATCGCCGCCAGTTCTGCGGCTGTCTACGAGCAGGCGCGGGCGATTTTGATCGATTGATCGCTACCGGTGTCCATGAATTTCCATGGCCACCGGTAGCATTCTATTGTGTCGTTGTGTTTAGCCAAGCACTGCGACTTTGCTTTCGATGGCTTGGATTTCGTTGGGAACGTCGCCCTGCTGCTCGGACATCTTTAGGCTGGCATGGAACGGACATCCGGCAAATTTCGGATCGTCCTTGTAGAGCGAAACGTAATGCTCTGGAAACGCCTTATCGAGGGCTCGGATGCCAGCTTTGATGTCTGCCTTTTCATCCTTGTTCAGCTTGTCTCGTGATTCGATATAGCTTTCTGTCGGATCGTCCATTTGGGTTTCCAGATACCAGAAAATCAGACCCATCAATTTGGGTAGAACCTCCTGCGCCATGGGATAGGCAGGTTCGATCTGCATGGTTTCAAGGGTCGTGGGCAGCGACAGGGAGCGGAGCAGCTGGTGTCCGAGCCAGTGCATTTCCTTGGGGAAAAAGCGGAAGACGAATTGTTCGTGAATCGCTGTCGTGATCAGGTTGCCGCGCTCGGGCTTAGGCCTGTCCGTCTTTTCTACCGCCTCGCAATAGGCGATCAGCCCCGCGAAATCCTCGGGATAGCCATGCAGCGGCTGATTGTTTTCGGCAACGAACAGCTTGGACATTTCCAGCCAGAACCGATGCGCTGCGATCTGTTCCTTTTCCGAAAACCCTGGCAGCCCCATGCGCAAGCGCAGGCGATGCATGGTTACCGCCGTGAAGGCACAGGTGTAGATGTAATCTTCATTGTAGGAAAACGCACCCGGATATTGCTTTGCCCAATAGGCATGCAGGTTGTTGATGCCCTCGACGGATTTCTTGGTCCGCTCATCATGCGGCCCATAAAACCACCACAGGGCATTGGCGCTGCCGGTCTGCTCGACACGGCTGGTAGAGCGATCCACCACCTTGCCGCCGTCCTCGCGCCACACCACTTGCGACCCCCATTCCGTGACGACAAAGTTCGGAAAGGTCAGTGCATAGATGAAATTCTGCATGAAGTCGTTGAGGCCATAGCTGCTCGACAGCCGCCAGATCCGCACATAGTCCTTCTCAGGATCCAGAGATTGGATTTCGTTCTGGATCCATTTCTTAGGCGCATTCATAATCTTTCTCCTCCCAGAAAAGCAAATTGGGCGCTGAAGGTCAGCACCCTTCTTCGCTTAACAATACGAATATGTACATTATTGACGTTCTGAATTCTGTCAATTCGGATCGGTCGCCAGCGATAAAAATGTCTTAAGGAATGCCAGGAGAAGGCCCGGGAAGCCGTGCGGTGTTATCAGGGACGGTTGCGGGACGCCCAAGAGGAGGGGCGTGTCAAAGACCGACGAGTTCTGCCTGGCCTTCGATCTGCATCGGGTCGCTGCCAGGAATGAAGGCATGGATGGCGGCCAGCGCCTGTTCGCGGTAGCGGTCCTGTTCCTGCAACACTTCATGACGGGCGCCGGGAATGGACAGCAATTGCGCGGCGCGGAAATGCCGGGCCAGATGTTCCTGGGCGCTAAAGGGCACGACGCCGTCCAGCATCGGGGCAAGCAACAGGGTGGGGATGGTGATCCCCGTCAGGTGAGTGGGATCGTTGACCCGCCGGATGGCTTTTGCACATTCATGCAACCAGCGGGCCGACGGCGCACTGATCGACAATTCCGGCACGGCGGCAAAAATCGCCATATTGCGGTCGAAGCGGGCGGCATCCGAGGTCAGAACATTGGTGGCGAAGGTGTGCGGCTTGCTGGCTGATGACAAGGGCCGGTTGCCGAGCCCGAGCGTTGATGCCAGCCGCGCTAGCGCAAACACTTTTGCCGCCGACAGGGCTTCGCCATGCAGACCGACAAATGGGGCCGACAGGACCAGTCGCGAAATGCGCCCGGATAGCCGTGGCGCTGCGGCAAGGGCGATCAATCCACCGGTGGAATGGGCGATCATCGAGAATGGCAGGCGGCAATCCGGCAGCACGACCTGTTCCAGGAACTGCTCCAGATCCTGCTCATAATCGGAAAAGCGCCGCACATGGCCCCAGCGTTTTTCCTTATCCCCTCTGGATTTCAAGGAATTCTGCTGGAGTGTCCAGTCAGACAGGCCCTGGCCGCGCAGATCGAAAGTGGCAACCCAAAGGCCCGCTGCGGTCAGGTCCCGGATGGTTTCGAAATATTTCTCGATGGATTCGCTGCGGCCATGCACCAGCACCACCGTGCCCTTGGCCGGGCTGATATCGCTCTTGAAGATCGCATAGCGCAGGCGAAGGCCATCGTAGCTGGTGAAGAAGCCGGCGTGATGATTGTCGGGAATGGGATTGCCGTCCACGGCATGAAGCACGCTATCCATGGCCTTGCCTTTCCAAGCACAATCTTCGGGTGTTCATACCGCATATTTGCGCGGACCGAAATCGGGTCTTGGGAAAAAAGCCGCCCATTGCTTGAAGACGATTGGGCTTCAAGGCAAATGGGCGGCAACAGGCACTGAAGACGCAGGGACGATATTCTTCAGCCACCAGGATCACTCCTGATCGGGCGACGCTAGTGCGGCCAAGGTGAACCGATGCCAAACCCGCCATTCATCAAAAATTCAGCCACAAAAAAATCGGCTGTGATGTTGCGTGCATGGTGAAGGGTCTTGAACTCGCAAATCGCCTTTCCCATCTCTCTGTTGCAGGCGCCGGAAGGGCCTGCATCATCCGGCAGACACCGCCATATCAGGGGTCTCTGTCTTGTCATTATCGCAACCGTCGCTTCTCAGGAGGACTCCATGCGTCACGTTGATTTTTCCCCGCTTTATCGCTCCACCGTCGGCTTCGATCGCCTGTTCACCATGCTGGACAGCCTGGGTCAGCCGGATCAGGCCCAGAGCTATCCGCCCTATAATATCGAGCGGACGGGCGACAATACCTACCGGATCACCATGGCCGTTGCCGGTTTTGATGAAACCGAACTCAGCATCGAGGCCCATGCGCATGTGCTGGCGGTCAAGGGTGAAAAGGCCCAGGACGATCAGGCCGAACAGACTGAGTTTCTGTATCGCGGCATTGCCAAGCGCGGGTTCGAGCGTCGTTTCCAGCTTGCCGACCATGTCGAGGTGACCAATGCCTCGCTGAAGAACGGCCTGCTGCATATCGATCTGCTGCGCAATATTCCCGAAGCCATGAAGCCCCGCCGCATCGCGATTGCCAGCGAGGCGGTCGAAGCGCCAAAGGCCATCGAGTCTCGCGTCGTCTGATCCGGGTCTGGAAGACATGAAGAAGGGCGGCTTGGGGCCGCCCTTTTGCGTTTGGGGTGTTCTCGTAGCTGTCGGTCTTGAAATGTTCACAGGATGTCGAGAAACTGGTCGACGTCCTGCTCTGTCGTGGCAAAGCTGGTGACCAGCCGGATCAAGACATTGTCTTGCCCGACCAATTCGGGCTCATCGCGGGGCACCAGCCATTCGTAGAATTTCGCGCCACGAGCCTCGGCCTGCTTGGCGGCATCCTTGCCAATCACCGCGAAGACCTCATTGCTCTCGGTATTCCAGGCCAGGCGGGCCTTGTTGTTTTTGCTGAGACCGGCGCGCATCCGGTCGGCCATGGCATTGGCGTGGCGGGCCAGATCCAACCACAGATCATCCTTGAAATAGGCTTCCAGCTGGGCGGACACAAAGCGGGTCTTGGAAAACAACTGCGCCGAACGCTTGCGGATATAGGGCATTTCCTCGGCCATGTCAGGGTTGAAGAACACGATGGCCTCCACGCACCAGCAGCCATTCTTGGTGCCGCCAAAGGAGAGAATATCGACGCCGCGCTTCCAAGTCATTTCGGCGGGTGTGGCATCAAGCGCCACCAGCGCATTGGCAAAACGGGCGCCGTCCATGTGCAGAGGCAGGGATTTGGCGCGGGCAATGGCGCTGATCGCGGAGATCTCGTCCAGTGTATAGATGGTGCCGGCCTCTGTGGCCTGCGTGATCGTCACTGCCATCGGCCGACCCTGATGGACGGAAGGCGTGTCAAAGCGTGAAACGGCGGTGTGAAGGGCTGCCGCACTCATCTTGCCGCCGCCGCCCTCAACCGGATAGAGTCGGCTGGCACTTGCCAAATATTCAGGCGCGCCACCCTCGTCGGCATTCACATGCGCGTCGAAATGGCAGAAGGTGACGCCACCGGCCCGCGCTACACTGGCCAGCGCCAGCGAATTGGCCGCCGTGCCGGTGCCAACGAAGAACACCGAGACGTCGCGCTCGAAAATCTCATTGAAATGCGCTTCGACGCGCCGGTCGAGATCGCTGGTGCCATAGGCGCTGGCATAGCCCGCCGCTTCCTTCATCAGGCTTTCGGCAATGGCGGGATGGGCTCCGGCCCAATTATCGGATGCAAAGAACATGATGGCTTCCTGATTGGCTGTAACGCTTGTTTATGGCGTGATGGAGACCCTAACGATTTTGCTGCCGTGTTCAATCCGGCCTAGTCATCCGTCGCGGGCCTGACCGATTATCACCAGCACAATTGTCTTCGTATTCACCGCTCCAGATTGGTTTCCTGCGCAAACACCTCAACGGACGAAAGAATCATGCGGCAGATCGCTAAAAAAGACAGATTCTGTCGCGTCACCACCCGGCTTTTTGAGCCGATGGCTTGCGAAGCCGATTTGTTTCTGCCATATAGATTGCAGAAATAGGTCAATGAAACTGACATATTTTCGGAAATCGAGTGGCAGGTTTTGGTTTTCTAGGCCTTTCGTCCTGGCTCTCTTGCGCTATACTCACCGGGATATCTGCTTTTGCAGCGGTCGAGAGAAGCTGTGCAGAAAGGTCAGGTTTGTGACCTGTTTTGCATACGGCAAGCGGGGCGCCTTTAAAATCTGGCCCCTGGTTTGGGCAGCGACAAGCCCCCGTCGGTATTCGATTTTGTCAAATAGCTGTGTGCCGGATCGGATAGTTTCGACCGGACGGTTCAACTGGAGGGAAAACGATGACGCAGATGATGCCATCCGAAGCAATCGTGGCGGCCGATGCGACGCAGGCGAACGCCGGTGCCGCTCCGGTAAAGCGTTATGGTCTTCCGCAAAAGCAAGGCCTCTACGATCCGCGCAATGAGCATGATGCCTGCGGCGTCGGCTTCATCGCCCATATGAAGGGTGAGAAGTCGCACCAGATCGTCCGCGACGGCCTGTTCATCCTTGAAAACCTCACCCATCGCGGTGCGGTCGGCGCCGATCCGCTGATGGGCGACGGTGCTGGCATTCTGGTGCAGATCCCGGACCGGTTCTTCCGTGAGGAAATGGCCGCCCAGGGCGTCATCCTGCCCAAGGCTGGCGAATATGCCGTCGGTCATTTCTTCTTCCCCGCCGACGAAGAGCAGATTGCCCATTTCAAGAAGGTGATCACCGATGTCTGTCTGGCCGAGGGCCAGCATCTGCTTGGCTACCGTGACGTGCCGGTCGATAATTCATCGCTGTCCAAGGCCCCGGACATTGCCGCCACCGAGCCGCGCCAGATTCAGGTGTTCATTGGTGCTGGCCGCGATGCAGCCACGCAGGACGCTTTTGAGCGCCGGCTGTTCTTGCTGCGCAAGGTGATTTCCAACCGGATCTATGACGAGTTCGGCGGCCAGGAAACCGGCTTCTATCCGGTGTCGCTGTCGTCTTCGACCATCGTCTACAAGGGCATGTTCCTCGCCTATCAGGTGGCTGCTTATTATAAGGATCTCGCCGATCCGCGCTTCGAATCGGCTGTGGCCCTGGTGCATCAGCGCTTTTCCACCAACACCTTCCCATCGTGGAAGCTGGCGCATCCTTACCGGATGGTCGCCCATAACGGCGAAATCAACACGCTGCGCGGCAATGTCAACTGGATGGCAGCCCGCCAGGCGTCGGTCTCTTCACCGCTGTTCGGCGATGATATTTCCAAGCTCTGGCCGATTTCCTACGAGGGCCAGTCGGACACCGCCTGTTTCGATAATGCGCTCGAATTCCTGATCCGTGGCGGCTATTCCATGGCGCATGCGGTGATGATGCTGATTCCGGAAGCCTGGGCTGGCAACCAGTTGATGAGCAAAGAGCGCAAGGCGTTTTACGAATATCATGCCGCGTTGATGGAGCCATGGGACGGCCCTGCCGCCGTGGCCTTCACCGATGGCCGCCAGATCGGCGCAACGCTGGACCGCAACGGCTTGCGTCCGGCCCGCTATCTGGTGACCGATGACGACCGCATCATCATGGCGTCGGAGGCCGGTACGCTGCCGGTGCCGGAAGAGAAGATCGTCAAGAAGTGGCGGTTGCAGCCGGGCAAGATGCTGCTGATCGATATGGAAAAGGGCCGGATCGTTTCCGATGAGGAAGTGAAGTCGGATCTGGCCGGAAGCCTTCCCTACCGGGAGTGGCTGGATCGGACCCAGCTCATTCTCGAAGATCTGAAGCCGGTCGAGCCCCGGGCGCTGCGGCGCGACGTGTCGCTGCTCGACCGTCAGCAGGCCTTCGGCTACACGCTGGAAGACACCCGTATCCTGATGTCGCCGATGGCGACCACCGGCCAGGAAGCCATTGGCTCGATGGGGACGGATACGCCGATTTCGGCCATGTCATCGAAGTCGAAGCTGCTTTATACCTATTTCAAGCAGAACTTCGCTCAGGTCACTAACCCGCCGATCGATCCGATCCGCGAAGAGCTGGTGATGAGCCTGGTGTCTTTCATCGGTCCGCGCCCAAACATTCTCGACCATGAGGGGGCGGCCCGCGCCAAGCGGCTGGAAGTGCGCCAGCCGATCCTGACCAATGGCGATCTCGAAAAGATCCGCTCCATCGGTCATACGGAAGACCGGTTCGACACCAAGACGCTCGACTTCACCTATGACGTCGATCGCGGCGCCGAAGGCATGCCTGACATGCTCGACCGGCTCTGTGAGCGCGCCGAAGCGGCGGTGCGTGGCGGCTATAACATCATCGTGCTGTCGGACCGGCAGATCGGCCCTGATCGTATCGCCATCCCGGCGCTGCTGGCCACGGCTGCCGTGCATCATCACCTGATCCGTAAGGGCCTGCGCACATCGGTCGGCCTGGTCGTCGAGACCGGCGAGCCGCGTGAAGTGCATCATTTCTGCTGTCTGGCGGGCTATGGCGCCGAAGCCATCAACCCCTATCTGGCCTTCGACACGCTGCTCGACATGCACAAGCATGGCGAATTCCCCAAGGAAGTCGATGCCAGCGAAGTGGTCTATCGCTATATCAAGGCGGTCGGTAAGGGCATTCTCAAGGTGATGTCCAAGATGGGCATTTCCACTTATCAGTCCTATTGCGGCGCACAGATTTTCGATGCCATCGGCCTGAATTCCCAGCTGATCGATCAGTATTTCTTCGGCACGGCTTCGAACATCGAAGGCATCGGCCTTGCCGAGATTGCCCAGGAAACAGTGGCGCGCCATCATTCCGCCTTCGGCAAGGACCCGATCCTGGCGACTTCGCTGGATATCGGCGGCGAATATGCCTACCGTCTGCGTGGTGAAAACCATGCCTGGAGCCCGGATTCGATTGCCTCGCTGCAACATGCCGTGCGTGGCAATTCTCAGGAGCGCTACCGCGAATTCGCGGAAATGGTCAATGAGAGCGCCCTGCGCATGAACACCATTCGCGGTCTGTTCAAGATCAAGAAGGCCGCCGATCAGGGACGTCAGCCGATTTCAGTGGATGAGGTCGAACCAGCGGCTGACATCGTCAAACGCTTCTCCACCGGCGCTATGTCGTTCGGCTCGATCAGCCGTGAAGCGCATACCACGCTGGCCATCGCCATGAACCGGATCGGCGGCAAGTCCAACACGGGTGAGGGCGGCGAAGAGAGCGACCGCTACCTGCCCCTGTTCAATGGTTCGCCTAACCCGGAACGCTCTGCCATCAAGCAGATCGCCTCTGGCCGGTTTGGTGTGACCACTGAATATCTTGTCAATGCCGATATGCTGCAAATCAAGGTGGCGCAGGGTGCCAAGCCCGGCGAGGGCGGACAGTTGCCAGGTCACAAGGTGGATGCGACGGTTGCCAAGACCCGACATTCCACGCCGGGCGTCGGCCTGATTTCGCCGCCGCCGCATCACGACATCTACTCCATCGAAGATCTGGCGCAGCTGATCTACGACCTGAAGAACGTCAACCCGGCTGCCGATGTCTCGGTCAAGCTGGTGTCGGAAGTCGGTGTCGGCACGGTGGCCGCAGGCGTTGCCAAGGCCCGCGCCGATCATATCACCATCTCCGGCTTCGATGGCGGCACGGGTGCCTCGCCTTTGACCTCGCTGAAGCATGCCGGTTCGCCCTGGGAAATCGGCCTGGCCGAAACCCAGCAGACATTGGTGCTGAACGGCTTGCGCTCGCGCATCGCCCTTCAGGTCGATGGCGGTCTGAAAACCGGACGCGACGTCATAATCGGCGCACTTCTGGGCGCTGACGAATTCGGCTTTGCTACCGCACCGCTGATTGCCGCTGGCTGCATTATGATGCGCAAGTGCCATCTGAACACTTGCCCGGTTGGCGTCGCCACCCAGGATCCGGTTCTGCGCAAGCGCTTCAAGGGTACGCCGGAACATGTCATCAACTACTTCTTCTTTGTCGCGGAAGAAGTGCGCGAAATCCTCGCCTCGCTGGGCTTTGCCAAGCTGGATGACATTATCGGCGCCTCAGAGCTTCTGGAAAAGAACGATATGCTGGCCCATTGGAAGGCCGAGGGTCTCGATTTCTCGAAGATCTTCCACAAGGTCGATGCGCCCAAGGAAGCCACCTACTGGACCGCGCGCCAGCATCATCCGATTGAAGATGTGCTGGACCGCAAGCTGATCGAAAAGTCGATGCCCGCGCTGGAATCCAAGCAGCCTGTGGTGTTCGAAGTCGATATCAAGAATGTTGACCGTTCAGCCGGTGCCATGCTGTCGGGTGAACTTGCCAAGCGCTGGGGCCACAAGGGCCTCAAGGACGATACTGTTCATGTGACGCTGAACGGCACGGCAGGTCAGTCCTTCGGGGCGTTTCTGTCGCGCGGCATCACCTTCGATCTGGTCGGTGACGGCAATGACTATGTCGGCAAGGGTCTGTCCGGTGGCCGGATCATCGTGCGTCCGCCGGAAAATGCGCGGATCGTTGCGGAACACTCGATCATCGTCGGTAACACCGTGCTCTACGGCGCCATTGCCGGGGAATGCTATTTCCGCGGCGTGGCGGGCGAACGGTTCGCGGTGCGCAATTCCGGCGCGATTGCGGTTGTCGAAGGTGTCGGCGATCACGGCTGCGAATACATGACGGGCGGCGTGGTTGTGGTGCTGGGCGAAACCGGCCGCAACTTCGCAGCCGGTATGTCCGGCGGTGTGGCTTACGTCCTTGATGAAAAGGGCGATTTCGCCAAGCGTTGCAACATGGCGATGGTGGAACTGGAACCGGTGCCGGAAGAAGATGACATGCTGGAAAAGCTGCATCACCATGGCGGCGACCTGATGCACAAGGGTCTGGTGGACGTGTCGGAAGACATGACCCGCCATGACGAGGAGCGGCTCTATCAACTGATCTCCAACCATCTGCATTATACCGGCTCGAACCGCGCCAAGCAGATCCTCGACAACTGGGCCGATTACCGTCCGAAATTCCGTAAGGTCATGCCGGTCGAATATCGCCGGGCGCTGGAGGAAATGGAACGGATGCGCATGGGCGTTGCCGCCGAATAGTTTTATGTTTAGCAGTCTTGTGATATGACATTGTCATATCACAAGATGGAGGTGGCCATGTTTCCGGTATCAAAGGAGCGTAAGGCAAAGATATTCATGAACGGGAGAAGCCGTGCTGTGCGGATACCAAGCGACTTCGATCTCTCCGGAGATGAAGTCGTTATCCGACAGGAGGCGGATGGCGTAATCACCATTCAACCCGCTCGTCAGAAGCGATCACCAGGCGGGTTGATAGAGTGGCTTCGACAAGCGGAACCGCTCGGCCAAGACTTTCCTGAGATAGATGATCAGCCTCTTCAGGAGATTGATCTGGATCTTCCCGAATGAGTTACCTGTTCGATACCAACGCGATTTCGGAATTCATCCGAAATCCAGATGGCAAAACCGCGAAAAAGGTGGCTGCTCTCAAAGAGGGTGAATTGAGAACGAGCCTGATCGTGGCGGCCGAACTGAGATACGGGGTAGCCAAGAAGGGCTCAGAGCGTTTGGTCCGGCTCATCGAGACAGTTTTGTCCGAATTCGAGGTTATGCCTTGGGAGGCGCCGGCCGATGTTCACTATGCTGCGCTCAGGGACAGTCTGAGCCGCCGTGGGCAACCGATAGGCGATATGGATATGCTGATTGCGGCACACGCACTCGCCTTGGATGCTGTGCTTGTGACGGATAATGAAAGAGAATTTTCCCGAGTTCCGGGATTGAAGATCGAGAATTGGCTGCGATAGCGGCGGAGAAGAAGCAGAATGCGCAAGATGCACGTCTTTGTTTCCATCATGCTTGGCTTAGCGGTTCCGACCTTTGGCTATCTAGTCAACGGTTCGATTGGACTGGAGTTCATTGTGTTGGGGGCGATTATCGGCCTCGCCTACTGGTATTGGGGGCCTCTGGGCCTACCGTTTTGAAAGGGTAAGACATGGGCAAGGTTACAGGTTTCATGGAAATCGACCGGCAGGTGGCGAAGTATCAGCCGGCCTCCGACCGCATCCGGCATTTCCGCGAATTCACTATTCCGATGTCAGAACCGGAAGTACAAAAGCAGGCGGCGCGCTGCATGGATTGCGGCATTCCCTATTGCCACGGCCCGACCGGCTGTCCGGTGCATAACCAGATCCCCGACTGGAACGATCTGGTCTATAACGGCAAGTGGGAAGAGGCGATCCGCAACCTGCATTCCACCAACAATTTTCCGGAATTTACCGGTCGCGTTTGCCCCGCGCCTTGCGAGGAAGCCTGCACGCTGAACCTTGAGGATGCGCCGGTCTCGATCAAGACCGTTGAGCAGGCCATCGCCGACAAGGCCTATGAACTGGGCTTTATCGTGCCGCAACCGGCCACGGTCCATACCGGCAAAAAGGTGGCGATCATTGGGTCTGGCCCATCAGGCATGGCAGCCGCCCAGCAGCTTGGCCGTGCCGGGCATGATGTGCATGTCTATGAGCGCGAAACCAAGCCGGGCGGTTTGCTGCGCTACGGCATTCCCGACTTTAAGATGGAGAAGAACTTCATCGACCGCCGCGTCGAACAGATGAAGGGCGAAGGCGTCACCTTCCATTGTGGCGTCAATGTCGGCGTCGATGTAACGGTGGAAAAGCTGTTGGCCGATTACGATGCCGTCCTCTATTGCGGCGGCTCGGAAACCCCACGTGAAGCTGGCATTCCCGGCGTCGATCTGCACGGCGTCTATGATGCCATGCCCTATCTGGTCCAGCAGAACCGCAGGGTCGGTCGTGAAAACATCGACAGCGTCGGCTGGCCGTCGGAGCCGATCATTGCCGGTGGCAAGCATGTCGTGGTGGTCGGTGGCGGCGATACCGCGTCTGACTGCGTCGGCACGGCTTTCCGTCAGGGCGCTGTGAAGGTTACCCAGCTCGACATCCGTCCGCGTCCGCCGCAGACCGAAGACAAGCTGGCCGTCTGGCCGTTCTGGGCCACCAAGATGCGCACCTCCTCCAGCCAAGCCGAAGGCGCTGTGCGTGAGTTCCAGGTGGGAACGCTCGGATTCGTTGGCGAAGACGGCATGCTGACCGGCGTCAAATGCTGCCAGGTGGATGACCGTCGCCAGCCGATCGCTGGTTCGGAATTCATCATCAAGGCCGATCTCGCCTTTATCGCCATCGGCTTTTCCGGCCCCTTCACCGACAGTGTCGTCAAGGAGCTCGACGGCAAGCTGGACCTCAATACCGACCGGCGCGGCTCGACCAATGTTATCGCCAATGACAAGGACTACCGCACCTCCGTCGATAAATTCTGGGCAGCCGGCGACGTGCGCCGTGGCCAGTCACTGGTGGTCTGGGCCATCCGCGAAGGCCGCCAGGCAGCGCGCGCCATCGACGAGGCGCTGATGGGTACGACGGTTCTACCGCGCTGAGATTGGCCGGTTCCGAGTTCTATAAGGGGGGGCTTTCGCCCCCCTTTTTTCGTTGGAATTTGGGAAGATCTTGCACGTTTGCAAATGGATTTCTAGGGGTAGAATACAACTTAAGAGTTTTATTTTATTCAGAAATATCTATGCTTTATTTTGCGCGTATTTAAAAAATATCGAGGAATATCAATTGTAAACTCCGTATATTTGCAGTGATTTCCGGTTTGATCCGGCATATTTACTTTTAATAAATTAATGCCTTTTAAATCTTGTATACAACCTATTGTAGCCCTCATGATGAGATGCTTTTCCTGTAGCAGCCAATCCAGATGCTTGGATCCCTGCCGACATGAGATCCCAAATGTCATTTCTCGACAATCTGAAAATTAAAACGAAGATTTTGTCTGTCGTGGTTTCAATTTGTGCATTGGGCATTGGCGCTTCTGTCATGCTGTCCCAAAGCTTGAATGCTGTTGATAAGGAGTATTCCGCTTTTATCGATCAGGACGCAGGTTCGCTTATGATGGTGGCGCGTTCAAGTCAGAGGCTGATGGCACTCGGCTATGACGCTTACCAAATCTTGGTTTATGACGATTCAAGTCTGGAAATTGTCAGGGCGAAAAAGGACTATGATGAGAGCGTCAAGCGCATTATCACCATGATCAATGAGGCAATCGCCCTTGATCCTGCGAAGGCCGACCGGCTCGCGGCAATTCGTACACGGTATGAGGCGATCATCACGATAACATCCAAAGTGATTGACCTGGATGCTAGAAAACAAGATACCGAGGCCCGCGCCGAATTAAGGCAGGCAGATAAGCTGATCGCCGAGACAGCCGATGAGACCCGCCGATGGGTGGTCGATGGTGCAAAAGAACTTTCCGATAAAAGTACGTTGATCTCGAATGAGACGCGCAATACAATTATTTCTACACTTGGCGGCCTGCTTGTCGCTTTCATTCTGGCGATTTTTGCAGCTTTGTGGATCGTCTCCCATGGCATTACCCGACCGATCGAACGGCTGCGGCTGCGCATGACGTCCCTGGCCAAGGGCGAAACGCGGGCGGAAATCGATGGCGCCGGACGCGGAGACGAACTCGGACAGATGGCCGCCGCCGTTGCGGTGTTTCGAGACAATGCACTGGACCGTGAGCGTCTTGAAGCCGAGGCCGAAGCCAGCCGTGGCTTGTCGGAAAAGGAACGGGCCGAGCGTGATGCGCAGCGGGCCAAGGATGCCGCCGACACCAAATTTGCCGTGGAGGCTCTGGCAGAGGGTCTGACGCGCCTGGCTGATGGGGATGTCAGCTATCGCATTACCGTGCCATTCGTGGCTGGCCTTGATGGGTTGCGGTCGAATTTCAACAGCTCTGTCCAGAAGTTGCAGCAAGCGCTGGTGACCGTCAGGCAGAATGCGCGTGGCATTGATGCAGGTGCCAATGAAATCCGCTCTGCCGCCGACGATCTTTCGCATCGGACGGAACAGCAGGCGGCTTCCGTGGAAGAAACGGCAGCAGCACTTGAGCAGATTACCACGACGGTCAAGGATTCGACCCGGCGCGCCGAAGAAGCTGGCATTCTGGTGTCCAAAACACGCGATGGTGCGGAACGCTCCGGCGATGTTGTGCGCAAGGCGGTTGCCGCTATGCAGGAGATCGAAAGATCCTCTGGCGAAATCAGCAATATCATTGGTGTTATCGATGAGATCGCTTTTCAGACCAATCTTCTGGCGCTGAATGCCGGTGTCGAGGCAGCCCGCGCGGGGGAAGCCGGCAAGGGTTTTGCTGTGGTGGCGCAAGAGGTACGCGAACTGGCGCAGCGCTCCGCCAATGCGGCAAAGGACATCAAGGGCCTGATCGTCTCTTCCGGGCAGCAGGTGCAGGCCGGTGTGCAGCTGGTGGCTGAAACTGGCTCTTCGCTCGAAACCATTGTTGGTGAGGTTCAGGAGATTAACCGGCATGTAACGGCGATTGTCGAGGCTGCACGCGAGCAATCGGTCGGGCTTCAGGAGATCAATACGGCAGTCAATACTATGGACCAGGGTACCCAGCAGAATGCTGCCATGGTGGAACAGACAACGGCGGCAAGCCACAGCCTGGCGAAGGAAGCGGCGACGTTGAGCGACCTGCTGTCGCGCTTCAAGCTTGAAGATCAAGGCAAGGTTGTTGCGTTCGCGCAGACGAATGACGTTTCCGCATCTCGTCCCGCACCGTCGCCTGCCCGGAAACTGACGGAAAAGCTCCGGGGCGCCTTTCATGGATCGGCTGCGGTAAAAGAGAAGGATTGGCAGGATTTTTGACGAGAACCTTTCCAGGAAGACGGATGCCCCGTCTTCCTGGAAAGAACCACTGGGCGCGTGACACGGTCTTTGACCGGTACCATTTTGGATAGTTCGATACGTCTTACGTCAGCCCTTGTGAAACCGCCTTTGGTTTTCGGAGAGGACTAACGGTTTGCATTGGCGTCTGTCAGGTTTCATCTAAACCTCACAGACGCTCGTATTATTGTTTCGGCACAGCCAAATTTATATTTGATGGGGACGCTAGCCGGTAATCGTCTACCCTGCCTTTTGGCGGTTCCGGCATGATGCCGGTCGAGACCAGAAGGTCGCGGGGCGAGGGGGGCGTTTGGGGGGCGGGCTTTTCAGCGCCGCCCAACAGGTGATCTGCGCCATCCAGCGCCGGATCGGAAATTTTCATCGGGGCAATACGGTCGGGGCCGTCAAGCTGTTCTGGCCCGGTCAGGTCGGGCAGGCTGGTCGCATCGAGCCGCACCAGCCCGGGGCTTGCCATATCGCCCAGGAATTTGCGGGCGGATTTTTCCAGGTAGAAGGCCATCTTGCGCTTGCCGGCATCGGTCATGCTGATGCCATCGGGACCGCGCAACCGGGCCTGCTGGCCGTTGATGTCGGAGCCAGTCAGCACGAAGCCGCCGTCCGCATCGACGAAACCGTCCCAGATGTCGATAAATTCACCGCCTGCCGCTTCCGCCGCCTTGCGGTAGAGCGCGTTGAACTTGATCAGGTCCGCCGACATGCCCGGCGATTTCACCGGCGGCAGGCCAACCCAGATCAGCGGGATCTTTTTTGCCGTCACCAGCTTGGCGATGGTATCGATCCGCTTTTGATATTCGGCAAACCAGGCGTCTGAGGGAAAGCGCTGGTCGCCTCCGCCAGGGGTCATCTGCTGGCGGTCATTGGCGCCAAGCTCGACGATCACCAAAGCCGGTTTGGTTTCCTCGAGCATTTTCGGCAATTGCCGCCGCCAGTCGAAATAATCGTCCCGCACCAGGCCGGAGGAGCCGTTGCTGCGGGTCTCGATGACAGTTCCGGGCGCATCGGCAAAGGCCTGCTGTAAGCCATCGCCGATGGCGCTGGCAAAGAAATCGCCGACAACAAGGATTTTCTGGGCATTGTCTATCTTGGCCGGAGCCGCCTCCTTTGGCGGGGCCGAAACCGGAACAGGACGTATCCGTGCCGGTGTGGCGGGAGCGGTGGCGGCAGGTTTCTTGCGGCTGCGCGGCCCTGCCGGACGTGGCGCGGCGGGATATTGCCGTTCATAGCGGCTGTCGTCCGAGCGGCTGCCGAACAGCATGTCGAGCAGGGTGCGGCGGCGGGGATAATCCTGTGCCAGGGCAGGGCCACCGACGCTTGTCGCAGCCACGACGATTGCAAGCGCAAAGGTCACATGTCGCCGCACGATCCGGTCTCTGTCTTCACCAGGCATAAGCAGTCATCCCGTCGCGGCCCGTCAACGGCCGATCGCTCCCCATCAATGCCGTCTGAGCATTTCCAGCAGCGGCTTTGAAGGTTCGCCATCGCCCTGCATGCCCAACCGTTGCTGGATGGCGGAAATCGCCGCTTTCGAGCCGGAGCCGAAATTGCCGTCCACTTCGCCATTATAATAGCCCAGGGCCTTCATCCGGGTCTGCAACTCGAATTTTTCCTTGATATCCAGCGTACCGTCAGGACGTGGCCATTTCTGTTGCATTCCACCATAGCCGGCGATTTCGTCGGCAAGAAGACCGACGGCCAGCGCATAGGTATCGGCTGCATTGTATTTCTTGATGGTGAAAAAGTTGGATGTCATCAGGAAGCCCGGACCATTGGCACCGGCCAGCAGCTTTAACTGCGCCCGTTCGCCCGGATTGCGGAAAGCCTTGCCGCCAGGGCGGGTGAAGCCCAGCTTCTGCCATTGGCCCAGCGTCAGCGTCTTGCCGGCATATTTGCCAGCTCCCGCAGGCACCACGGCTTCATAGCCCCAGGTCCGTCCGCTGTCCCAACCGTTCTTGGCCAGAAGATTGGCAGAAGTGGCCAGCGCATCGGGAATTGAATTCCAGATATCCTTATGGCCATTGCCATCGGCGTCCACCGCATACAGCAGATAGCTGGTCGGGATGAATTGTGTATGGCCCATGGCGCCCGCCCAGGAGCCGGTCATTTCCTTCGGGCTCACATCGCCGTTTTGCAGGATTTTCAAGGCCGCAATCAGCTGTTTACGGGCAAAACCGGCGCGCTTGGGATCGGCATAGCCAAGGGTGGCCAGGGCCTGCGGCACGTAATGCAGCCGGTCGTCCTTGGCGAGAACCGCGCCGTAATTGCTTTCCATCGACCAGATCGCCAGAAGGATATGGCGGTCGACACCGAAATATTTTTCCAGCGATGCCAGCGTGCGGCCATGCTTGGCCAGCATTTCCCGACCGATCTTCACGGTATAAGGATTGACGCGGCTATCGAGGTAATCCCAGATGTCAGACTTGAATTCCGGCTGATAGGCGGCCTTGCGCAGCACTTCGGGGTCCGGGTCCTTGATCCCGGCAAAGGCGCGGTTATAGGTTTGCGCGCTAATGCCCGAGGCGGCCGCCGTGGGATAGAAATCCCGGATCCATTTCTGGAAGCCGGCATCGGCATGGGCATGAAGCGGCGCAAGGCTCGCCATGAGGGAAAAGGCAAGCGCGCGAAGATGGCGCGAGGCGCGTTCTCTGGTCATTGGCATCGTCGTCCGTTCAGCTGGCTGTTGGCTCATCTGTCTATGCTGGTCAATGCCATCTGGTTGTGGCAGTGCGGCAATACCGGTCAGGAATTGCACGGACCTGACCGGTCTGGCTCAGTCTATGACCATAGTCTCAACAAATTCTTTACCAATTTACCAAAATCGCAAACAGAATTGTAATTTCGTTGCAATTCTTTAGTAATCGGCGTTTGTGCGATTGCGTGCATATGTGAAAAATCCTCTAGGAGGGATGTGTGGGACAACTGAAAAAAATTCGTAAAGCCGTGTTTCCGGTTGCCGGTCTTGGAACTCGTTTCCTGCCCGCCACCAAGGCCGTGCCGAAGGAAATGCTGACTGTTGTCGATAAGCCAGTCATCCAATATGTGGTGGATGAGGCCGTGGAAGCCGGGATTGAGCATTTCGTGTTCGTCACCGGGCGCGGCAAAGGGGTGATCGAGGATTATTTCGATATCCAGTATGAGCTTGAACAGACGCTGAAATCGCGCAACAAAAATGCAGAATTGACGCTGCTGTCCGAAATCCTGCCCAAGGCAGGCGCCACCAGCTTCACCCGCCAGCAGGAGCCGCTGGGTCTCGGCCATGCAGTATGGAGCGCGCGCGAAATCGTTGGCGATGAGCCTTTCGCTGTTCTGCTACCCGACATGATCATGCGCGGCGAGACCGCCTGCATGAAGGGCATGGTCGATCTCTACAACAAGGCTGGCGGCAATATCCTCGCCGTCGAGGAATGTGCGCCCGATCAGGCGCATAAATACGGCATCGTCGGTGTCGGTGAGACGCTGGATGGCGGCTTCAAAATCACTGAAATGGTGGAAAAACCAGCCAAGGGTACCGCGCCCTCGAACTTCTTCATCAATGGCCGCTATATCCTGCAACCGGAAATCTTCTCGATCCTGGAAACCCAGGAACGCGGCGCTGGCAACGAGATCCAGTTGACCGATGGCATGTTGAAACTGGCCAAGATCCAGCAATTCGCCGGCTATCACTTCAAGGGCGAAACCTTCGATACGGGCGCCAAGGACGGGTTTATCCTTGCCAATGTCGCCTTCGCTCTGTCGCGTCCCGAACTTCGTGGCTTGGTGGAAGAGCCGATGAAGGCGCTGCTGGCCGCTTTGAAGTAAGCGGTTTTTCGAACGGACTGAAACTTAAAACGCCGTGCGTCCAACGCGCGGCGTTTTCTCGTTTACCGCCTGAGTTTCAGGCCAACGCCTGCCGTTAGGGTCTTTTCGTCGGAACTGCTGTCGCTGGTGGATTTTTCCCAGGTCAGATCGGCGGTGAGATCCAGCCAGCGGTTGACTTTGTAAACCAGCCCGCCACCTGCCGTATAATACATGCCCGTACTCAGGCTGCCGCCGCGATAATTGCGCCAGGTGGTGCCGCCCGAAAGCTTGGCAATCAGGTTGTCGCGCAATTCATGGGTCACGGCGGCCGTCAGTGCATAGGCGACATCGCCGCTGACGCCTGCACTGGTGGACGGTTCGATGGAGGTGGCAAGACCCAGATCGACATTGGTGCCGCGCAACGGTGACCACGCGACATTGCCGTCAACAGTCATCGCACCCAGATCGTCCAAGCGGGCATCGTCAAAATTGGCCTGCTTATAGCCAAGGGCGATTTCGCCGCGCAGCTTTTCGCCCATGTCCGAGCTGATCCCGGCCTTGGCACCGTAGATATTGCCGGAGCGGCGATAGCCTGCGCTGTCCTCAGTCTGGTCATAACGGGTCTTGCCGGTGGAGACTTCGATAAAGGGCGTCAGTGCCGGTGAGATTTCATAGCCCAGCCGTGAAGACAGGGTGACGGCATTGCGGTTACGGTCGGAATTGGACAGCATGCTGCCATCGGAAAGCTTGGCATCGGTATAGACCCAGCGTTCGAAATCCAGCCCAAGCGAGCCTTTTAACGGACCAACCTGCCGTTCCAGCACAGCACCGGCGCTGAACTGGTTGACGCCCGATTGGACCGTGGCATCGCGCACGGCATTGGGGTCGGTGGTGCTTTCGCGGCTGAAGCCATAGCCCGCCGTCAACCGGGCGGCCATGTCATTGGCAAAATCCAGCCGCAATGCGGCATCGACGCGACCGGAAGGATCGCTGTCGCGGTCACCCGCAATGCGTTGCCGCCATTGCCCGTCACCGGTGATGACCAGTTGATGGCGTGACCAGTCGGAGGTCAGCGTGCCTTTCAGTCCGTTATCCCAATAGGTGGTGTTCTGCTTGTCGTTGCCGGTCGATTTGCGTTCGGTGCTGATGCCTTGCGACAATTCCGGTCTGAGAATCATCGTGCCGACATGAATGCCGGTGCCATCATCCTCAGTCTTGCGCAGTTGACGCCGTTCATCGACCGGCGATTCCCTGAGGTTGATGCGGTTGGCGTCCAGCGCGTCATTGGTGATACGACGGAAACTGTCGGTATCAAGCGTATCTTCGCTGGTATCCGACTTGGTTTTGGTCGTTGACGTGGCAGTGCCTGTTGCCGTCGTGTCGGTGGTTGTTGCCGCGTCGTCGGTGCTCGTTGTGGAGCCGCGCAGGGTCGCAAGGCCCGCGCTTTGCTCAGTCGATCCCGACGTCAACTGCTGGGAGAGGGCAGGACCCGCCCCAGCCGCGACCAGGCAGGCTGCCAGCAAGCCAGCGGACACCATCGGGCAAAAACCCGCGCTGTGCTGCCGATCAGGGGAATGGGTCTGGCTGTCCGTCATTGCGGCCTGTTGAAATCTGTCTTTCGGCGGTGATGCCATTACCGAAAGGTAAATTCCCATGGTTAATTATTCGTTGCGATCAACGATTTGCACAGGTCAGCTTGCCAGAAACACCGGCCAGTCGTCATTTCTTACAGACTGTAGGCAAGGGTGAATGGACAGTTAAGTTCATTAGCGCTATGGACATTGCCATGAACAAGCTGGCTGTAAAACTCGTGGAAGCAAGCGCCATCAAGGCTGCATTGCGTGTTGTCGCTACCGAACAAAGCGGGCTGGCGGCCCTGGAAGAAGCTTTGGCAGGATATCTTGCCGGGCCGTTTTGCAACGCAATCGATGTTATCGGCAAAAGCTCGGGGCGGGTGATCGTCTCTGGCGTCGGCAAAAGCGGCCATATCGGCGGCAAGATCGCGGCGACCTTTGCTTCGACAGGCACGCCGGCTTTCTTCATCCATCCGGCGGAAGCCAATCACGGCGACCTCGGGATGATTGCCCGTGACGATGTGGTCATCGCCTTGTCCTGGGGTGGTGAAAGCACCGAGTTGAACGGTATTCTGTCCTTCACTCGCCGGTTCTCCATTCCGCTGATCGCCATTACCGCTGGTGAGCAATCCACGTTGGCGCGTGAAGCCGATATCGTGCTTTTGATGCCCAAGGTACAGGAAGCCTGCCCGCACGGGTTGGCGCCCACCACCTCCACCATGATGCAGATGGCGCTGGGCGATGCCTTGGCGCTGGCGCTGCTGGAAGCACGTGGCTTCGGGCCGAACGATTTCAAGACCTTCCATCCGGGCGGCAAGCTTGGCGCGATGCTGACCCATGTCGGCGACATGATGCATATAGGCGAGGACGTGCCGCTCGTGCCGGAAGGTACCTCGGTGCCGGAAGCGATTATCATGCTGTCGCAGAAGCGTTTTGGCTGCGTCGGCGTGACCGATAGTGCCAACCGCCTGGTCGGCATCATCACCGATGGTGATATTGCCCGTAACCTCAACCGCAATCTCGGTGAGCGGATGGTGGAAGAGGTGATGACCCGTCATCCAAAGACGGTGCATACCGAAACGCTCGCCACCACTGCTATGGCAATCCTCAACCAGCACAATATTTCGGCGCTGTTTGTGACCGATGAAGACGGTGTGCCTGGCGGCATTATCCACTTCCACGACCTGTTGCGGATTGGTGTGGCCTGAGCCAGGGGCCGGTCGCTTTTCGATCTTCACACCTTGTTTTAGTGATACGACGGGCCTGAACGACACTTAAAGCTGCTGAACTTTCCGTGTCCACGGTTCGTCACCCTCGGGCTTGTCCCGAGGGTCTGCTGCTGTCGAATAAGATGTTGACATCATTAATAAAAATTATTGCTTAATAGGGCGCACGGCGCTGTAGCGTGGTTAGATGCTCGGCACAGGGCCAAGCATGACGTTGACTATGTGTCGTGCCGCCTTGGTCTGGCTTTTTCCCTGGTGCCCGTCAAACCGCATCCACGGTCAAATCGCGCCCATGGGCGGCGATGATCTTGACCTGTGTTCCGGTCTCCAGATCCGGTCCTGATACCGTCCAGAATGTATCATCCAACCTGATCCGGCCACGACCCTCGCGGATCGGTTCCTGGAGGGTAGCGGTTCTCCCAACAAGGCTTGCGGTGCGCTGGTTGAGCAGCGGTTCGTCGCTGCTTCTGGCGTCGGAGCGCAGATATTTACGCCCGATCAGGATGGCGGCGATCGAAAAGGCGCAGAACACCAGCGCTTGAACCTGCCAGGGCCAGAAGGCATCGCCCCAGAAGGCCAGCGAGAGAAGGCCGGTGGCAATGGCGCCCAGCCCGATCCAGATCATGAACATGCCGGGCATGACCAGTTCGACGGCCAGCAGTGCCAGTCCCAGCACCAGCCAGCTCCACGGTCCCCATTGATCGACCAGCGTGGCGAACATGGCGGTTTATTCCTCCGACTTGGCGAAGGGATTGATCACGGGCGTGGTGCTGACTGCGGTGGTTTTCGGAACGCTTCTGGCGGAGGTGCCAGAGGCACGAGCCGGGTTGGAACTCGCCTGTGGGGCATCGCCGCCAAACACTTCACGGGCGATGGCGCCAATGCCGCTCAGCGAACCGATCAGCGATGAGGCTTCCATCGGCATCAGCACGATTTTCGAGTTGGAGGCGGTGCCGATAGCGGTCATCGCCTCGGTATATTTCTGCGCGACGAAGTAGTTGATGGCCTGGACGTCACCGGCGGCAATTGCCGCCGAGACCAGGGCTGTCGCCTTGGCTTCCGCTTCAGCCAGACGCTCGCGGGCCTCGGCCTCGCGGTAGGCAGCTTCCCGCTGGCCTTCGGCTTGGAGAATGGCAGACTGTTTCGCGCCTTCGGCCCGCAGAATCTGGGCATTGCGGAAGCCTTCAGCTTCCAATACCAGGGCGCGTTTTTCGCGCTCGGCCTTCATCTGGCGACCCATGGCATCGACCAGATCCTTGGGCGGCTGAATATCCTTGATCTCGACGCGGGTGACCTTGATGCCCCAGGGCCGCACGGCTTCATCCACCACCCGCAGCAGGCGGTCATTGATGACTTCGCGGTTGGAGAGCAGTTCGTCGAGGTCCATCGAGCCCATGACCGAGCGGATATTGGTCATGGTCAGGTTGAGAATGGCGTTTTCCAGATTGGCGACCTGATAGGCGGCTTCGGCGGCGTTCAAGACCTGATAAAAGGCCACGGCATCGGCGGAGACGCTGGCATTGTCCTTGGTGATGACCTCCTGGGTCGGAACATCCAGCACCTGTTCCATCACATTCATCCTGGCACCGATGGTCTCGATGAAGGGAGTGATGATGTTCAGGCCCGGTTCCAGCGTGCGGGTATAGCGCCCGAAGCGTTCCACGGTATAGCGAAAGCCCTGCGGCACGGTCTTGATCCCGGCAATCAGCACCAGGATGACGAAGCCCACCAGGGCAATAACCAGAATATCGAAGCCGGACATATCTTCTCCCCACCGTCATTTTGTTGAGCTCTATGTAAGCTTGGCCCCACCCCGTTACCAGTGGCATGGATAATCTAGGGTCGTTCTCGGGGCAATTACCCGTTCAGGCGGGTTTGCAAAGCCTCACTTCTGCGCTATCAGGGCCACGGTTTTCACCACCGGTCGCAGCCTACCCGGAAAAAACAAGGACTAGAACCATGAAAATACTCGTCGTCTGCTCTGGCGGACTCGATTCCGTTTCGCTTGCCGACAAAATGGCAGCGGAGCATCAGCTGATCGGCCTGATCTCCTTCGATTACGGCCAAAGGCACAAAAAAGAACTGGATTTTGCAGCGCTTGCGGCCAAGCGGCTGGGCGTGCCGCACCAGATCATCGACATTACCGCGATTGGTGCCAGCCTGACCGGCTCGGCGCTGACAGACGATCTCGACGTTCCCGACGGCCATTATGCCGAAGAGACGATGAAGATCACCGTCGTGCCGAACCGCAATGCCATCATGCTGGCGATTGCCTTCGGTGTGGCTGCGGCCCGCAAGGCCGATGCGGTGGCCGTTGCCGTGCATGGCGGCGACCATTTCATCTACCCCGATTGCCGCCCGGGCTTCATCGATGCGTTCCAGACCATGCAGGCTCATGCGCTGGAAGGCTATGCCGATGTCAAGCTGATGGCGCCGTTCGTCACGGTTTCCAAGGCCGATATCGTAACCGAAGGGGCGAAATACGGCACGCCGTTTGACCAGACCTGGTCCTGCTACAAAGGTGGTGCGCGCCATTGTGGCCGGTGCGGCACCTGCGTGGAGCGGCGCGAAGCCTTTCATCTGGCCGGTGTTACCGATCCGACTGCCTATGAAGATCCGGATTTCTGGGTGAGCGCCACCTCCGGCTTCCAGGCCAGGGAGGTTTGAGACCATGTACCGGATCACCAAGGAGTTTCATTTTTCCGCCTCGCACCAGCTGAAAGGCCTGCCCGACGATCATCAATGCTCCCGGCTGCATGGGCATAATTATATTGTCGAGGTCGAGCTTTCGGGGGAGGACCTGAACGACCATGGCTTCCTGCGCGATTATCATGAGCTGAAAGTGCTGAAGACCTATATCGATGAGGCCTTCGATCATCGCCATCTCAATGATGTCCTGGGTCACGACAAGACCACGGCGGAATGTCTGGCCAAGCACTTCTATGATTGGTGCAAGCAGTATTTTGCCGAGACCTCTGCGGTCCGGGTCAGCGAAACCCAGAAGACCTGGGCGGAGTATCGTCCGTGACGCAGTCTCAGATCTTGGGCGATGCCGGGCTCCGGGTCAGTGAAATCTTCGGCCCGACCATTCAGGGCGAGGGGGTGCTGATCGGCCAGCCGACCGTGTTCGTGCGGATGGGCGGCTGCGATTATCGCTGTTCCTGGTGCGATAGCCTGCATGCGGTGGAAAGCCGCTTTCGCCACGAATGGCTGCCAATGAGCGTCGAGGCGATCTGGTCCGAGGTGGAAAACCTGTCCGGGGGCGTACCATTGATGGTGTCGCTGTCGGGTGGCAATCCGGCGATCCAGCCGCTGGGCGGGCTGATTGCCCACGGTCATGAGCGAGGCTACCGCTTCGCCCTGGAAACCCAGGGGTCGATTGCCCGCGACTGGTTTGCCGATCTGGATGTGCTGGTGGTGTCGCCGAAACCACCGTCGAGCGGCATGGAAACGGATTGGGATGCGCTGTCGCTCTGTCTGGAGAAAGCCGCAGCGCGGGGCGCGCAGCAAAGCCCACTCACCGTGCTGAAGTTCATCGTTTTTGATGAGGCCGACTATGCCTATGCCCGCGACGCCAGCGCCAGGCATCCGCATCTGCCGGTCTATCTCCAACCCGGCAACCATACACCCCCGCCGCCGGAAGACGATGACGCGCTGATCGATATGGACGGGATCATGACCCGGATGCATTGGCTGGTTGACCGGGTGGTCGAAGACCGCTGGTTTGCCGCCCGCGTGTTGCCGCAACTGCATGTGCTGCTCTGGGGCAATAAGCGTGGGGTGTGATTCCAGCGGTCGTTGAATAATGACCGCTGGAATTGCTCGACCTGAAATAAGCCCCCCTCATCCGAGGAGGATTATTTTATCAAAACTCTTCCCACTGATCCCGGGATTGAGCGGCAGCTGCACCGCCGCCAAAGGCCTTGGCTACGGCCTTGACCCGTTCACGGGCTGGAGAAGGAGCCGGGCTGCGGGCGGTTAGGTTTGCCGACACAGGCTGCGGAGCGCTGCGTCGAAGCTCAGGCGCAACCTTGCTTTGCTGCCCGGAAATCTTGAAGTGGCTGAGCAGGCCGACCAGGCTCTGCGCCTCATCGGAGAGTGAATGGGTAGACGCCGAGGTTTCCTCGACCATGGCGGCATTCTGCTGGGTCACCTGATCCATCTGGTTGATGGCGGCGTTGATCTCATGCAGTCCGGTTGCCTGTTCCTTGGCCGCATTGGCGATGGAATGGATATGATCGTTGATCGTCAGCACGCGGCTTTCGATCTTTGCCAGCGCCTCGCCGGTTTTTTGCACCAGCTTGACCCCGCCTTCGACCTCCTGGCCGGATTTGGTGATCAGCGCCTTGATGTCCTTGGCGGCATTGGCGGAGCGTTGCGCCAGTTCGCGCACTTCCTGGGCAACCACGGCAAAACCCTTGCCGGCTTCACCGGCACGAGCTGCTTCGACACCTGCATTCAGGGCCAGAAGATTGGTCTGGAAGGAAATCTCGTCGATCACGTTGATGATGGTAGAAATTTCCTTGGAGGCATTTTCGATCCGGCCCATGGCGTCCACGGCCTCGCGCACCACGACGGCGGACTGAGCGGCATTTTCCGTGGCTTCCGTCACGATCCGGCTGGCTTCCTGGGCACGTTCCGAGGAACTGCGCACCACGACTGTGATCTCGTCGAGTGCCGCCGAAGTTTCCTCCAGAGCGGCGGCCTGCTTTTCGGTGCGCATCGACAATTCGTTGGTGGCATTGCTCAATTGGCCAGTGCTGCCGCTGATGGCGTCCGTCTTGTGGCGGATACTGGAAATCGTGTCGCGCAGGCGCTCAAAGGTGGTGTTGACATTGGCCTGCAATTCGCCGAACGCGCCTCTGAACTGGCCTTGCATTTCCTGGCTGAGATCGCCGCTCGCGAGATTGGCGATCACCCGGCGGGTTTCCGTCACCCCGCGCTCGACGCTTGCGATCAGTTCATTGATATTGTTGGCGAAACGGTCAAGATTTGGATCGTCGTAATGTTTGTCGATCCGCTTGCTGAAATCGCCATCGGCGGCGGCTGCGACGACAACGGACATGCTGGATTGCGGGTCATCGCTTTTTGCGCGCAGGGCGGCTTCCTGGGCATTCATGCGGGCGACGTCCTGGCCATTGCGCTTGAAGGTTTCGACCGCCAAGGCCATGTCGCCGATTTCATCCTTACGGGTGGCGCCGGGCACGTCGGTTTCGAAATCGCCATTGGCGACACGCTTGATGGCCGCGGTGAGCTGAACGATCGGGCGGCTCAATTGCTTGACGCCGATATAGATCCCGAGGCTGACGCCGATCAGGATCGAGATGACCGTCACCGAGACGATCAGGATCATCATTGTTGTCTGGAAGCTGGCGACCGATGCCGTGACCGCCTGGAGTTCTTTCTTGTCGGCGCTGACGACGGCATCCACCTCGGTCTGGAAGGCTTTTCGGTTGGCGCGGTTGGCTTCGTTATTGCCCTGCTCATTGGCCGCCTGCGGACCGACTTCGGTGCCCAAACGGACTGTTTCCGTGCGGAATGTCCGGAATTCCGCTGCCTTGGCAACCATGGATTGAAAGGCTTGCAGCTGGGTTTCCGGTATCATTTTCCGCCAGCTTTGAAGCGTGGCATCCATATCATCAAGGCTTTTTGTCAGCCCCTTGCCGAACTTGTCGGCATCTTCCTTCGATTTCGCCGCGTAGATACCCCGTGATTCCATCACGACCGAAGTGATCAGGCGGTTGAGCCGCTCACCCTGGAAGGCGCGCTCGGATAGATTGAGAACCTGTGCGGTCTTGTTGTCATATCGCAATGTCACGAAAATCCCGATCGCCCCGATCAGGGATGCGGCAAAGCCGAGAATGAAGACAAGTAGATATATTTTCGCATTGATACGCATAGATTCCCCCTCCGCTGAGCCGCGGCAATCTCCTTCGATAGGCCCAATGTAGGGTGGAACAATTAATTATTGCTTTGATTTGCACCTGTGGATTACACAATTCTTAGATTGTAGATTCTTGATTTTACAATCAAGTTCACCATGAATGAACAGTGCGGTAGGCAAGGGCGGAGAAGCTCATTTCAATATGGACTCATCAAGAACGGCATTTTAAAAACAATCTGTATATTTGAAGTATGCAATAGAAATTTTAAGCGGAGTCAGTATCCCACGGTGGCTAAAACGCAGGATGCTGAAGGGGAACGGGAACTGGTTTTCCCGAAACATGTCGTGAGAATATGAAAATGCAGCCCAGTCAAAGCCATAGGATAACTTCACTTGAAGGTCTGCGAGGTATCATGGCATGGTGGGTGGTGCTGGGGCATGTTTCCTTGACATTCGGCTGGGGTTTGCCAATTGTCGACCGCAATGTCTTGGCGGTGGATGTGTTTATCATCCTGTCCGGCTTCGTGATCGCCCGTCTGATCGACCGCAAGGCTGAGCCGCTAGGACTTTATATTGCGCGTCGTGGGTTCCGGCTGTTTCCGTTATATCTGGTTGTTCTTGCTGTTTCGACATTGCTGTTGCAGGTGCAGGTGTCGGCTTGGCAAGACATTCCCTTCAATACGCCCGCCAATGCCAATCGGCTCTCTCTGGCGCAACAAAGTCTGGATTCGCTTGGTCAGCAGCTTCTCGTCCATGTTCCGCTGCTGCAGGGCCTGGTGCCGGACCAGGTGCTGGATAACGCCGCCTTTACGATCGTTGGCCAGGCCTGGAGCATTTCCATGGAATGGCAGTTTTATTTGCTGGCGCCTTTCTTTCTGTGGGCATTGGCAAAAAAGCAGCGCTGGCCATTGGGGGCTGCTGTCTTCCTTGGGCTGAGCCTTGCGACGGATCTGCTGCCGGGTGGTTTCATCGGCTATAAGCTTGACCGCTTTGCCATCGGTATATTCAGCTATATGGCCTTTGACCGCAGGCAAGAATGGCGGGGATGGCTATTGGCAACGCTGGGCGTTGCCGCGGTTGTGGTTGCCAGCGAAGGGCTTGCACAATTGCTGCCGCTTATGATTTGGGCTGGCGTCCTGCTCTCGGCAGCGGCATCCGCAAATCACGTTATCGACCTGCCAGCGCGGCTGCTGGGGTCGGCACTGCCGACCCATCTCGGGCAGATTTCCTATTCGGTCTATCTTGTCCACATGATCCCGCTCTACGTGTCAATTGACATATTGACCGACTTGGGCGTCTCAAACTCTGCCTTCCAGGCTGGAGTTCTGGTCTTCACGGTGGTCGTGACATATCTGCTGTCTCTGGTCACCTACCGCTTCATTGAGAAGCCGGGGATAGATCTTGGTGCCCGATTGACCCGGCCAGCGGTACCGCAAATCGCTTGATTCCGGCTTAAGGTTTTACGCTGCCCTGTCATACTTTCATTGCAGGCAATGCAAATATCTCAAATGCATCAGGAGCATGAGATATTTGCAAAAGGAATACGAAGGTCATTTTCAATGACACTTCGTATCAGACCCAGCCCTGCAACTCCCGGCGCACGACATTTTCCAGCACGCGCATGCCGTCCGGGCTGTCGTTCAGGCAGGGGATATGGCTGAATTTCTCACCGCCATTGTGGTGGAAGATTTCGCCCGCTTCACCGGCAATTTCCTCCAGCGTTTCCAGACAATCGGAGACGAAGCCTGGATTGATCACGGCAATGCGCTTGACACCGTCCTTTGCCAGTTTTTCCACGGTCTTGTCAGTATAGGGCTGTAGCCATTCCTCAGGCCCGAAGCGGGACTGGAAGGTGACCATCAGCTTTTCCTTCGGCCAGCCCAACCGCTCACGCAGCAGGCGTCCGGTCTTGTAGCACTGGCAATGGTAGGGATCGCCCTTCATGAAATAGGACTTCGGAATGCCGTGGAACGAGGTCAGTACCAGTTCCGGTTCCCAGTCGAGGCTGGCGAGATGGGATTCGATGGAATTGGCCAATGCATCAATATAGACAGGATCGTCGCTATATTGCGGCACGGTGCGCAGTGCCGGTTGCCAGCGCATCTTGAGCAATGCCTTGAAAGCTTCGTCATTGACAGTGGCGGTGGTGGCGGCGGCATATTGTGGATAGAGCGGAAACAGCAGAATTTTTTCGCAGCCGGCCTTTTGAAGCGCGTCCATGCGCGATTTGATCGATGGCTGGCCGTAGCGCATCGCCCAATCCACCACGACATTTGGCATATCGGTGAGCGATACGGCCATTTTCTCGGCCTGGTTGCGGGTATAGGTCCGCAGATAGCTCTCGTTCAGGTCATTGTTCCAGATCTCGGCATAGGCCTTGCCGACCTTGCCCGGACGGGTGTTCAGAACGATGCCATAGAGGATCGGGTACCAGAACAGCCGCGACCATTCGATAACCCGCTTGTCGCTGAGGAATTCCTTCAGGTAGCGGCGCATCGAGGTGTAATCGGTGCCATCAGGCGTGCCGAGATTGACGAGCAGCACGCCGACCTTGCCGAAATTGACCTTGGGATGTTCGGCAGGAAGATGGTTGACGATCGCGCTCATATTTGGACTACCTTGGTCAAGAATTTGATGCTGCTGTTACGCTTTTGGACCGAGATGAGATCACTGTCCAGAATGAAAAATGGCCCGGATCGCTCCGGGCCGGACCTTTTGTCGCATGCGGGAGGTTGGGGTCTCCCGCAACTGAAAGTTACTTTGCCGGAACGGTCAGAACTTCACCGATCTCGATATGGTCGGGATGGCGCAGCTTGTTTGCACCGGAAATCTTCTTCCAGTCCTCGCCATTGCCATAGGTGGTTTCGGCGATTTTCCACAGGCTGTCGCCCTTAACCACGGTATATTGGGTCGGCTGAGCGGCGGCAGGCGGTGCGGAAACGGCTGGAGTTACGGGAGCCGGAGCGGCGGGGGCAGGGGTTGCCGGAGCAGGTGCGGCAGGCGCTGTTGGGGCAGGAGCCGGTGCCGTGGCTTGGGCCGCCGTCGCCGTCTTCGGCTGGGCAGCAGGTGCGACATAGCCAGCTGGCGTGACTTCGCTGACGCGGCCATCGGTAAATGGCTTGTAAGGCGAATTCTTGGCCAGGAAGTCAGCTGTCACATCGGCGAGATCCGGGCCGTAATCATAGGCGTTCTGCCCGGCTGTCGCAAAGATCTTGTAGCCGTCGCCGCCGGTGCGCATGTAATTATTGGTGACGACACCGTAGAGCTTGCTGGTATCGAGCGGCACGAAGCCGTCGCCGTCCTTGACCTGCACGTCAACGATCCGGCTGCCGACCGGCTTGGAACGGTCGAAGCTGTATTTCAGACCGGCAACCTGTGAGAACCGGCCCGCGCCGTCGTCCACCTGGCTCACGCCGTTTTCAAGCGCCGCAATCACGTCGGAGCCCTTGAGCTGGAAGGTCGCAAGCGTGTTCTGGAAGGGCAGGACCGTGATGACGGAACCCATATTGACCTTGCCGCCGCCGATCGAGGCGCGCAGGCCGCCGCCGTTCTGGATGGCGATGCTGATGCCCTGGCTGCGGGTATGATCCAGCATGGCCTCGGCCACCAGGTTGCCCATGGGGCATTCCTTGGCGCGGCAGGAGGTGGAGGCGCCATCGATAGGTCCGGCGCTTTCACCGATTTCCTTCTGGCGCAATTCCTGGATCGGACCGGCCAGTTCCTTGACCTTGGCGGTCATCGCTTCATCAGGCTTGAATTTCGAGTCGATCAGGATCGGGTCGCCCTTGGCGCTTTTCACCACACCGTTATCGTCGAAAACAACAGTGAGATCGCCGAGATATTTGCTGTAGGAGGCCGCTGTTACGACCGGCACCTTGTAGCCGCCGGGATTGTCGACCAGCGTTGGGTAGGGGCCTTCGGCCTTCGGATCACTGTTTGATAACAGCGTGTGGGAATGGCCACCGACCACGACGTCGACGTCAGGGATCTTGGCGATTTCCATGTCACGATGATAGCCGACATGGGTGAGAGCGATGATCTTGTTGACGCCTTCGGCCTTGAGTTTCTTCACTTCTGCGGTGATGGCAGCAACATCATCGGTGAATTTCACATTCGGTCCCGGCGAGGCGAGTTCGACTGTCTCAGGGGTAACGGCGCCGACAATGCCAATCTTCTGGCCGCCGATTTCCAGGATTGTGGAGGGCTTGAACTTGTCCTTCAACTTCGATTCGGCATTGACTTCCAGATTGGCGACCACGACCGGAAACTGCACCTTGTCAAGGAAGGGACCGATGGCCGTCTCACCATCGTCGAATTCGTGATTGCCAAGCGTCATGGCATCGAACTTCAGGATGTTCATCACATCCAGTTCAGCGGTGCCCTTGTATGTGGTGTAAAACAGCGATCCCTGGAAATTGTCGCCGGCATTCAGCGACAGGACATTCTTGCCAGCTAGTGCCGCGCGGGTCTGGTCGAACGCGGTCTTCAGGCGAGCGGCGCCACCGAAGCACTGGTTCTTGCTTTCCTCATCTGCCGAGCAGGTCGAATCATATTTGTTGATCGACTCGATCCGGGAGTGAAAATCGTTGATATGCAGGATGTTCAGTTCGAAATCGGCAAAGGCCGCCCCCGACGACAGGATGAGCACCGAGGCGCTCAATAGGCCAAATTTAAATCTTTTTAACATCCGTAACTCCTGATTTCATGGAACACCCGCTCTGGTTACCCCTCTTTTATGACGTTCTTATCGGGCTTTTGCGGAAGGTTGCATGTTTCCATCGTGCTTGGTTTATCGCAAGCGAAAATACGCCAGAACAGCAAAAAGCCGGCCCCATGGACCGGCTTTGCCAAGCGTGGATGCGTTGAAGCGTCAGATTTTGCGGCGTAGCGAGAAATTCGAGCCAGCATCCGTGGTGCAGTTCAGCTGTTCTGGCGAAACCAGCGCGCAATTGACACGCGACTGGGTCTTGCGCACCAATGAGGTCATGTTGATCTCCACCAGCGTCGGCGAGCTATTGGTATAGGTGCCGGAGGCCAGAAGCGCGTTTGTGTCGCTGGAGCGGGTGGCAAAGGTGCCGCCCTGGAAGGTGGAAACGATGCCGTTCGGATCGACCCAGGCGCCATCGACGCCCTGCGGCTGCGGCGCATTATACGCGACCTGGCGCGGCGGCGGCGTGCCCACGCAGGATGACACGGCAAAGGCCGCGACGAGCAGAATTGCGATGCTTTTGACCTTCATGACACTCTCCATCCGGCAGGACATTATGGCCGCCTATGTCTCTGGCCTCTTTCGGCCGCCTCGGCCAGAGAGGTCCTTTACGCTTCATATTCCCGGTTGGTAACAACCGATATCCTGAAATACCGCCAGGGCCGATCAGGTTCCATACTGGCGACCATGCCGCGAAGATCGAACGAAAGCAAGGCTTTCAACCTCTTCCCGGCCACTTGAACACAATCCTGGTATTGATGTTCCACAGGAGCATGAAAGGCGTGCCATGGCAGTCTTGATGTCGGCTTGGGGCCGCGCGGTCTTTCGATGCGCGGCACCATTACTTCAGTCTGGTGTTTCAAATCGGCAGATGGATATTGCCATCCGCCGTTCTGCTGCAGTTAGCGTACCAGGATGTTCTTGAACTGCCAGGCGTCCTTGGTGTCGAGTTCTTCCGGGAACAGGCCGGGACGACCGTCGAGCGGGGTCCAGTCGGTGTAATGGCCTTCGACCGGGCCGAGATAGGGCGACTGCACTTCCAGGCAGCGCTTGTAATCGACTTCGTCGGCCTCAACGATCCCAGCCTTCGGGTTCTCGATGGCCCAGACCATGCCAGCCAGAACGGCGGAGGTTACCTGCAAGCCAGTGGCATTCTGGTAAGGGGCGATGCGGCGGGTTTCTTCCAGCGACAGGCGCGAACCATACCAGTAGGCGTTCTTTTCGTGGCCATAGAGCAGCACGCCCAACTCATCGATGCCGTCAACCAGCTCGTTTTCGTCGAGAACATGCAGAACCGGCTGGGCGGTGCCGCCATTGCCGAACATTTCATGCAGCGACAGAACTGCGTCATTGGCCGGATGATAGGCGTAATGGCAGGTTGGGCGATAGGCGACTTCGCCATCCTTCTCGACGGTGAAGTAATCGGCAATCGAGATCGACTCGTTGTGGGTAACGAGGAAGCCGTATTGCGGGCCGGGCGTCGGGCACCAGGTGCGCACGCGGGTATTGGCGCCCGGCTGCTCCAGATAGATCGCCGCCTGGCAGCCCTTCTTGTGCTTCTTGGCATTTTTCGGCATCCAGTTTTCATGGGTACCCCAGCCAAGTTCGGCTGGCTGCAAGCCTTCGGAAATAAAGCCTTCGACCGACCAGGTGTTCCAGAACACGTTGAGCGGCTTCGGTGTCTTGGCGAGCTGGGTGTCGCGCTCGGCAATGTGAATGCCCTTGACGCCGACCTTCTTCATCAGCTTGGCCCAGCCTTCGCGGTCATCGACCGAGGGCTCTTCGAATTTCAGGCCGATCTCGTTGGCGATATTGACCAGCGCCTGCTTGACGAACCAGGAGACCATGCCCGGATTGGCGCCGCAGGTGGAAACGGCGGTGGTGCCGCCTGGGTTCTTTTTCTTTTCCTGGCGAACGGTTTCGCGCAGCGCGTAGTTAGTGCGCTCAGAGTTCTTCATGTTCTTGTCGAAATAGAAGCCCAGCCAAGGCTCGACAACGGTATCGATATAGAGCACGTCGAGCTTGCGGCACAGCTTCATCAGGTCGAGCGAGCCGGTATCGACCGACAGGTTGACGCAAAAGCCCTGGCCTTCGCCTTCGGTCAGCAGCGGCTTCAGCAGGTCCTTGTAGTTTTCCTTCGTCACATGCGCCTGGATGTGCTTGATGCCATGCTTGGCCAGCAATTCTGCCTCGTCATTGCGCGGGTCGATGACCACCATCCGGCTCTTGTCGAACTTGAAATGGCGTTCGATCAGCGGCAGGGTGCCACGGCCGATCGAGCCGAAGCCGATCATCACGATCGGGCCGGTGATCTCGCCGTAAACCGGATAGGTCTGGGTGGTCATAAAGTCTCTCCTTGGAAGGCCGTTTTGCCATAGGCGTATTGTTCACGAACGCGGTCTTGCTACGGCCGGGTTCTTTCTCTTCCTAGAGCATAATTCAGCGACAGAATAAAGACGGCGTTTCGAGAGATTGCCTCCGGGCAATGGTGACTTGCCCGAAGCTATTCGATCAGGTGGCTGACGCCGCGCGCTTGCGTTCTCGCCGGCCCAGCACGACGGCGAAGATAAAGGTGATGGTGAGGATCAGCGCTGCTACCAGCCAGAGGAGCAGCAAGCTGGCCAGATCGTAATCACTGGAAAGGCCTCGCGTGGTGCCATCGCCATAGGCGAAATTCCAGCCGCCGATATAAGCGATGCCGGTGACGAACAGCGCGGCGAGATAGATAAGAGGCAGAAGCAACGCTCGGTTCAGGGCAGGTTTATGGGTGAGATTGACCGTGGCCCCGACCTGGCCATTGCCTTTCCAGATGGTGATGGCCAGAACCGCGATGATTGGAAAATGTCCAACCAGATCCACCCGGCCGAATTCCAGCACGGCGGAGCCGAAGATCATCAGCAGTGCAAAGGCCGATAGCCGGCTGGCAACGGGGCCGCCCAACAGCAGCATGGCGGCGGCACCAAATTCAAACCAGCCGGAGAGGCTGAGAAAGACTTCTGGCGTCAACCCCATCGTCAAATAGGGCCGCGCGCACAGCAGCGTCAGCGACCAATCCGCGAAAGCCCATTTTTCCATAGAGGCCCACATCAGCGTCCAGGACATTGTTGCGCCGAGAAGGCCGATCCGGTGGGCGGTGAAGCTCGCCAGAGTCCGAACCCGAAACCTGTCAAGGCTGATGCAGATCAGGCAGACGGCAAATCCCAGAAAGAGAGGGTAATCCAGCAGGTGATAGGTCCCATATTGCCGCGCCGCGCCAACCCATAGGCCAATCAGGCCAAGCCCGGTCAGACCGGCACCCCTGCGCGAGAGGCAAAGTGCAGCCAATCCGAGCTGTATCCACTGTATGCTGGGATCCGGGGTCTTGAGCTCGGGCGTCAACCAGATCGGCTCCGGCAGCATCCAGACCCAGGACAGCCAAAACGCAACGGTGAGACGGATCAGGTCGTCGGCCTTGAAGCCAAAGGGTTGCCGTATCAAAGACAGAACCCAGCCAAGCCGGGAGTTTTTTCCTGCCGCGTCAAGCGCTACACAGGCCCAAAGCGCAGGCAGGCTCAGGGCGAGGCCAAGCAACCATGTTGGTGTCTCCATGAATTGGCCAGGTGATATAGGTTGCTCTTGAATATTAAAGGATTGAAACCACTTTATATGGGCAAAAGAACTGTTAGCGCTAACTCCAATAATAAATATTGAAGCTAATATAGTACATATTAAATTTCCTATTTTCTCGTAATAAATATTATTTTTCATATTGATTTACCTATTTAAAATAATCAATACGTATTTTTATCTATCAATTCTCTTAATATGACAATTTAAGAAATTTTACTCATGATATTTGCAATAATTATAAATTGATTTTCAATCTAAAATTTACAATTCAATTTTAGATTATAAAATTAAAATCGTAAAAACCACCAGGATCATCCATTCGATGAGGCGGTCGATCATGTTGTTGCTGTTGTTTTTTTAGTTTATGAGGATTAAGCGACAGCCTTGTGCTGTTCTTCTACCAGGTCGGCGCGGATCAGGCCACGCAGGCTGTTGCCGACGAAGAACGCTCGTCCATTCAGGCTTTCCGGTTTCAGCAGATCGGCGCGGGCCTTGCGGTCCCGGATCAGTTCGGCGCGCAGGATGCCAGGAATGAGCCCGCTGGTCAGCGGCGGGGTGATCAGCATGCCATCCAGTCCCTGCACGAAGACACTGGTGAACGTTCCCTCACAGATTTCACCACGCTCGTTCAGCAGCAGAACCTCGTCTGCTTCCTCGGTAGAAAACTCGGCGCGGGCAGCCTCATAGGGATCACGCCGCGAGGTCTTGTGGCGATAGAGCGTGTCCTCTGAATTCAGCCGGGTCTTTTGCGCAATACGAAGACGCCAGATGGTGTTTTCGCCGATGGAATCGAAGGGAACTGCCGCTGCTTCCAGCTTGCCGCGAAAGTTCATGGCGAGCCGCACTCGAAGCGGGCTATCGCCACTCACCACTTCTTTTAATGCCGCTTCGGGCTTGATCGGCTGGCGAAAACCCAGCGCATCGGCAGAGCGCGAGAGCCTGCGCAAGTGCTGGTCGAGCCTGACAAAGCCCTGGTCCGGCTCCCAGCGGAGCGTTTCAATCAGCGTGAAATCCATTGATCACCTACCGCAAAGCGCGCCTTGAGCAGACATTCCTGATATTCCTGTTCGGGCTTCGAATCAAAAACAATTCCGCCACCGACATTGAAAACCGCCCGGCGGCTTTTGAAAAGCCCCTGTTGTTCGGAGAAGTGCTGCTGCACAGCCTGTTGATCAAATAAAGTCACGGTTCTGATGGCAACGGAAAACCGCATCGGGCCTGCCGGATCGCAAAAACCGATGGCGCCGCAATAGATATCGCGCGGTCCTTGCTCCAGCCGATGAAGGATCTGCATGGCGGCGAGCTTGGGTGCGCCGGTAATCGAGCCACAGGGAAACAGCGCTTCGAGAATGTCGCCAAGGCCCATTCCGGGCAAAAGCCTGCCGCGCACATGGCTGACCAGCTGGTGCAGCGTCGGATAGGTCTCGATGTCGAACAGTTTTGGCACGGTCAGGCTGTCAGGTTCGATGATCCGGGAGATGTCGTTGCGCAGCAGATCGACGATCATCCGGTTTTCGGCCTGGGTCTTTTCGTCCGTCAGCATTGCCGCCTTGATCGCCTCGTCCTCGGCATCATCAGAGCCGCGTGCCGCCGTGCCCTTCATCGGATGGGTCTCGATGAAGCCGTCGCCATCCACCTTGAAGAACAGTTCCGGCGAGCGCGAGACGATGGCCGGACCGCCGAGCTCCACCAGCGCACCGTAAGAGACCGGCTGACGCGCGATCAGCGACCAGAAGACGTCGCGAGGGCTGCCCCGATAGGCCGCCTCGATAGGCATGGTCAGATTGGCCTGGTAGCAATCGCCCTGCCTGAGGTGCCGATGCAGGGTCTCAAACTTCTGCCGATAGGTCTCGAAATCCCAAGCTGCAACCGGGTTTCCCAGCAGGTGGGTGTTGCTTTCGGGGTGATGCGGGTTCCCCAATGGATGAGCAGGGTCGGCTGGCGCGTTGAAAATGCCAAACTGGAGGAGCGGCACGTCCCGCCCATCAGGGATCAGCGGCCTCAGCTTGTCTTCAAACACAAAGCCCGCTTCATAAGCCAGTGCCCCCGCCAGCCAGTAACCCTCCTTGCGGGCGCGTTCCAACTGAGCAAGCGCCGGCAGAACGTCACCGCCCCGCCGGGCGACGACGATGTCCACCGGATCGGTAAACACCAGCGTTTCACCGCTTTTGTCATTCCGAAACAGGATCGACGGTTGAAACGGTTCGGATTTCGCCATCGTGGCTCGATCTGTCCGTTCAGACTTTGGCGTCAAGCGCTTCCAGCTCGTCGATCAGCCCTTCGATCATCGACAGGCCCTTGGCCCAGAAGGATGGGTCGGTGGCATCCAGACCGAACGGCGCGAGAAGTTCGGAATGATGCTTGCTGCCGCCAGCCTTTAACAGGTCGAAATACTTCTGCTGGAAGCCCTGTTCGGCATTCTGGTAGACCGCATAGAGCGAATTGACCAGGCAATCGCCAAAGGCATAGGCATAGACATAGAAGGGCGAATGGATGAAATGGGGGATATAGGCCCACCAGGTTTCATACCCCTCGGACACCTTGATGGCCGGTCCAAGGCTCTCTTCCTGCACCGATAGCCACAGCTCGCCAATCTTTTCCGCCGTCAGCTCGCCCTCCTTGCGGGCGGTGTGCAGCTTGCGCTCGAATTCGTAGAAAGCGATCTGGCGCACGACCGTGTTGATCATGTCCTCGACCTTCTGGGCCAGCATGGCCTTGCGCTCCCGCGCATCACTGGCTTTTTCCAGCAGCGCCCGGAAGGTCAGCATTTCGCCGAACACCGAGGCGGTCTCGGCCAACGTCAGCGGTGTCTGGCACATCAGCGCGCCCTGTTCGCCTGCCAGAACCTGATGCACGCCATGGCCCAATTCATGGGCCAGCGTCATCACATCGCGCGGCTTGCCGAGATAGTTGACCAGGACATAGGGATGGGCAGACGGCACGGTCGGATGGGCAAAGGCGCCCGGCGCCTTGCCGGGGCGGGCGGGCGCATCGATCCAGCCGCCATCAAAGAAGCGACCGGCAATCTCTGCCATGTCAGGCGCAAAGCCGCCATAGGCCGACAGCACGGTCTGGCGGGCTTCGTCCCAGGGAATGATCCGATCGATGCTGTCGGGCAGGGGCGCGTTGCGGTCCCAGAAATTCATCTGGTCCATGCCAAGCCACTTGGCTTTCATCTTGTAATAGCGGTGCGACAGGCGCGGATAGGCATCGCGCACGGCAGCCGCCAGCGCATCGACCACCGGACGTTCGACCCGGTTGGACAGATGACGGCTATCGGCAATGTCGGCAAAGCCGCGCCAGCGATCGGAAATTTCCTTGTCCTTGGCGAGCGTATTGGTGACCAGCACGAAAATCCGGATATTGTCCTTGAAGGTCTTCGACAGCGCCATGGCTGCCTTTTCACGCACCGCTGGATCGGCTTCCTGCAACATGGTCAGAACCGGCTCCAGCGTCAGCTGCTCGCCGTCGATCTCAAAACGCAGGCTTGCCAGGGTCTCGTCGAACAGCCGGTTGAAGGCCGCCGAACCGGTCTGGGATTTTTCCAGGAACAATTGTTCCAGCTTGTCATCCAGCTGGTAGGGCTTGTCTTGCCTGAGATCAATCAGCCAGGGCTTGTAATGGGCGGTGGCCGGATCGCGGGCAATGGCGGCATCGATAACCGCATCGTCCAGCCGGTTCAGCTCCAGCGTGAAAAACAGCAGGTGGGCAGCAAGCTCCGTTAGTCTGGCCTGTACATCGCCGAAGAATTTGCCGTTTTCCGGCTTGGTCATCTCGCTATAATAATAAAGTCCGGCATAGGAGCCGATCTTGCCGAGCAGGTCTTCGAGGTCTTCGAATTCCTTCAGCGCAGCACCCAATCCCTGATCTGCGTCCTTGCTGGCGGCATCTTCCAACCGGCCCTTCCATTTGGTCTCGAAGGCCAGGCTCATCTCACTGGCCTTGGCGAGGTCGGCCTTGAAGAGATCCGAGGAGGGGGCTGGATAAAGATCGGTGAGCTGCCATTCGGGCAGCGTGCCGAGGCCTTGGTTTAGCGCTGATACGCTTGCGGATTCGGCTGCCGGAAGGCGGGTTTGGTTAACGGGGCTGAAAGGCATGATGGCACCCTTGAGGTCTTTCGGGCCGTGCCGTCACCAAAATGGAACAGGCGCCGGTCCGATGCGTTTGGCATGAGATATCCCCAGTCATAGCATGGCAAAGGCACCCGACAACAGCATATGGCAGATGTCTGTGCATTTCAGCGCTTGCCATTCTACCCGTCGATCTGGCATTTTAGGTAAAAGACGTCTGTGCCGATATTTAACAAAATCGCGGCACGGAGGAATTGGACTGTGTCGAAGGCCGGGATTCCATGGCTTTTTGCAGTCTTTTTTTTAAGGCATTGTATCGAAGCGGACAGTTTGGCGGGCTATAGATAAAATCCTAGCAAATGTTGGAACCTGTTTTTCAAAACTCCATGGCATTTTGCGGGACAAGGACGACGGTTACAGCCTTTGCTTGCGGAGGGAACCTGAAATGCGCAGCATTTTCGGGGTTTGTGGCCGGGTTCGGAAAAGGCCGAGTTCGGAAAGGCCGAATTTGGAACAGGATCGCGTTTTTGATCCTGCCGCTTACGGACATGGTCCAATGTTTCAACCGGCGCCAGACGCCATAAGGACTCGGGGAGCTAAAATTGACCGCTCATATTCTCGTTGTCGATGACGATCCGGTTCAACGCCGGTTGTTGAAGGCCGCTGTCGAAAGCCAGGGGCATGTTGCCCATCTGGCCGAGGACGGAGAGGCAGGTCTTGCCTATTTCCGTCAGCACAAGGCGGAGATTTCCGTCATCCTGCTCGATTTGATGATGCCGGGCGTATCCGGCCTCGATTTCCTGGTTGCCATCGGCGGTCAGGAGGCGGAAGTTCCTGTCATCGTCCAGACCGGCCAGGGTGGCATCGATACCGTGGTGCAGGCCATGCGGGCTGGCGCCTTCGATTTCGTCGTCAAGCCGGTCTCGCCGGAGCGGATCGCATCGGCCATCGGCAATGCGCTGCGCGTCGACCAGCGCGATGCCAAGACGCGCCCGGCACGCCGCTCGCGCACCGGGGCTGTGCATTTCTCCGATATTATTTCGGCAAGCCCGGCCATGACCCGGGTCATCGACCTGTCGCGCCGTGCGGCCCAGTCGAATATCCCTGTGGTGCTGGAAGGCGAATCGGGCGTTGGCAAGGAAATGGTCGCCCGGGCTATCCAGTCGGGCAGCGACCGTGCGTCGCGGCCTTTTGTCACGGTCAATTGCGCTGCCATTCCCGCCAATATGGTGGAAAGCATTCTGTTCGGCCATGAAAAGGGATCTTTCCCCGGTGCCACGGAACGCCATATCGGCAAATTCGCCGAGGCTGACGGCGGCACGCTGTTCCTCGACGAGATCGGCGAATTGCCGCTCGACACCCAGGTGAAGCTGCTGCGGGCCGTGCAAGAAGGCGAAATCGAGGTTATCGGCGCCCGCCAGACCCAGAAGGTCAATGTGCGGCTGATCTCGGCGACCAACAAGGATCTGATCGAAGAGGTCAAGGCTGGCCGGTTCCGCGAGGACCTTTATTACCGCCTCAACGTCTTCCCCATCACCATTCCGGCTCTGCGCCGCCGCAAGGAGGACATTCCCTTCCTGGCGCGCGCCTTTACCGAACGGTTCTCGGCGGAACAGCGTCTGACCCGTACCCTGTCGCTGGGCGCTGGCGCGCTTGCGTTGCTGACGGCCTTTGATTGGCCCGGCAATATTCGCCAGTTGGAAAATGCCATCTACCGGGCGGTGATTCTTGCCGAAGGTACGGATCTGACGGAAAGCGATTTCCCGCAGATCCTGGCACAGATCCCTGGCGGTCTGGCGCAGGACAAGTTCTGGTCGGGTCTGCCTGGCACGGCCGAAAGCCAGCCGGAACAGGTGGCGCCGCGCGGTGCAGACCGGCCGGAACTGGCCTTTATCGACCGGCTGCCAGCGCCCCGCGCCGAGGACCCACGTCCGGTGGCGTTGGACAATGTCATCATCAGCATCGACGAGAGCGGCAATGTCCGGCAATTGGCTGAGATCGAGGAGGAACTGATTCGTTTCGCGCTGAAATTCTACCGGGGCCAGATGAGCCAGGTGGCACGCAAGCTGGGAATCGGTCGCTCGACTCTCTATCGCAAGCTGAAGGATTACGGGATCGACCCGGATAATCCGCAGAAGCACGCCGCCTGAAAAAGCTGATATCCGGGTTTGTTTTAGCGCCCGGCTGAAGATTTGAACGCGCCGCGCACCTGAGAGGGTGGGCGGCGTTGTCATTTTGGGCTATAAGGACGCCGGTTTTGCTCAAAGTCTGGCCGGCTGAGTATTTCAGCCGTTACGCACAAAAGCTAAACGGATCGATAGTTGTTAACCCCCGGGTAAGGATGATTGATTACTGGTTGTCAATGGGTTGTTATGAATTGGTTCACCATATATGAATCAATTTGAACGATGTGGCAAAATTGCCATGTGGATACCGTATTTCACAGTCATGTGATAAGCGAACGATGTGACTTTCTGACGGGGACGGATTTTGCGGATATCTGGTGCATTTGTATCGCCCTCAGGGCCAGGGCGGCTTGACCGCACGGCCATGATTTGGGCGAACATATCCAAGCTGTTTCTGACAGCTCTGGTCCTGATGACGATCGCCTTTTCCGCCCTCTATGCCACGACCGGTTCGGCTTCTGCGGAAACGCGCTCGCTGAAAATCCTTTTCGTCCATACCGGCGAGAAGCAGGAAATCACCTTCAAGCGCAATGGCCGCTACGATCCCAAGGGCTTGCAGCAGCTCAACAATATTGTGCGTGACTGGCGTCGCAACGAAGCGACCAAAATGGACCCCCGCCTGTTCGACCTCGTCTGGTCGGTCTATCAAAAGGCTGGCGCCAGCGGTTATATCTATGTCGTTTCCGGTTATCGCTCGCCGGCCACCAATGCCATGCTGCGTTCGCGCTCTTCTGGCGTCGCCAAGGAAAGCCAGCACATGAATGGCACCGCGATGGATTTCTTCATCCCGGGCGTGCCGCTGAAAAGCCTGCGTGATATCGGCATGAAATTCCAGGCGGGCGGCGTGGGCTATTATCCCAATTCCGGTTCGCCTTTCGTGCATATGGATGTGGCGGGCGTCCGCTCCTGGCCGCGCGTTCCGCGCAGCGAACTGGTGCGAATGTTCCCTGATGGCAAGACCCTGCATATTCCCGCCGATGGCAAGCCGCTTCCCGGCTACCAGGTGGCGATGGAGGAATATAAGAAACGCCTGGGGTCTGAACAAATATTGATGGCGGATAATAAATCTTCGCCGCGCGGCAGGCCGCGAAATCTGATGGCTATGCTGTTTGGCAGCGGTGATGAGGACGAGGGCGACGAAGATTCAGCCCCAGCCGCACCGGTGCGGGCATCGGCTCCCGCCGCCACGCCAAGGCCTGCCGAGCTGACCAATCCAACGCCAACCAGTCCGATGCCTGTGGCCGTGGCCTCTGCGGCGCCTGATATCGCGGCTCCCGTTCCGCAATCGCGTCCTTCCCTGCGCCAAGGTGACGATAGTCTGGCTGTGGCGCTTTACTCTCCTGGCGGGCGCAATGCTGCCGAGGATGCCCTGCAGAAAGTTGCCGGCAATCCGTCGGGTGACGCTGGCGCGCCGTCAAGCGGCTATGAAGATCTGGCCGCCTACAAGGTTCCGGTGCCGACCCTGCTTGGGCCACGTGGCATGAAGGGTGATGCAGAGCCGGTGATGACCGCTTCTCTCGGATCGCCTGATGATAGCAACCCCATTGCCCAGCATATTCCGGTGCCAGCTGGCCGTCCGGCGCTTGCCGATGCCATGGCGGCCACCCTGCCGCAACAGCGTCCACAGGTGAGCGACGAGCCGTCCACGGTAGAAGAAGCCATGCTGTCTCCGGCTGCTGCCGAGGCACTGCAACAGAGCCAGGATGGCGCGCCGCTGAAGACTGTGGTGATCCCGCGTGACCGGCCAGCGCCTTCCGTTGTTCCAGCTGTTGCCGAAGTTCGGCCTGTGGCTCCCACTGAGAGACCTCAGCCGGTCGCCAATCCGGCAGTGCAGCCGAAAGCCGTCGCCGTTCTCACCCAGGGACCACTTCCGGCTCAGGGCGTGACCCAGCCGCCAGCTCAAGCTAAGGCACAGCAGCAACAGGTGGCTTCGCTTGCGCAGCCCTCTCGTACCAAGCCGAGTGCGGGCCAGTTTGGCGATGTTTTTGACCAGCCCAAATCGGCAAGCCGTGCGGGTGAAGCTTCTCTTCCTGTCAAGGGCGGACGTCCGGGACCGAGTGAGGCGGATGCGGCCAGCCGTGGCCTGACCGGCGGTACGGAATTGACCCGGACGATGATTTCGCAATGGGCGATGAACAAGAACCGCATCGAGCCGCCGGCCAAGGCTGGCCGTGGTGGCCGTGTCGTGACCCAGGCCATCACCGCACCGGTCGAGGCATCGCAGAGTGGCTTTACTCCCGGCGCCCAGGCCATCGATCCAGGCCGCTTCGGTGCGGTTCGGTAAATACATTGAGCCTTTCTCTTCGGGCAGGGCTACATAAAAAACCCGCGTAACCGCGGGTTTTTTCGTATCTGTACGTAAAGGCTTGGCTGGTTCCCGCATCTCCCGGCGCAGTTTTTCCAAGAGGAAGATGCTGTTCAGGCCCCCGAAGAGGGTAAAGAGGGGCTCTATAGCATTGGGCATGAACGTGGGTACCGGTTGTTAGGCCGGGATGGATGCGGCAAAGGTCTGTAGAACGAGCGTCAGGGTCAAGACCGTCATCAGCAGCGACACGATAATCGCCAGGGATGTTTCTTCACTGAAATAGCCGTATTTCTTGCCAAAAACATAAGCGCCAGCGCCAATGGGCTGTGCTGCCATCACAACAGCCGTGGCATACCAGATATCGATATCGGCCTTGAAGGCAAGAGCGATCATACCGAGTGTTACCAGCGGCTGTATCAGGATTTTTATCAGGACGACCGGGGTAATCCAACCGGCCATGGCGGAAAGCCGTGCTGCTGAAAATGGAATTCGGGCAAGGCCAAGACCAAGGGCAAAAAGCGCTGTTGGTCCGGCCGCCGCTGCCAGAAACCCTGCGAAGGAGGTGAGTATGGTCGGCAACGGAATCCGCAGCAGGCAAAAAAACGCTCCGGCCAAAACCGCCATCGTCAGCGGATTTTTCAAGGTCGTCGCCAAGGCGCGTCCCGCGCTGGCCAAGGGGCTGGACTGTTTTTGGCCGGTGAGGTCATGGGTGATGATCACGGTCATAATCGCTGGAATGTTATGCAATATTGTCGCAATGGCGGCAGGAACCGCGGCTTTGGGACCGAAGGCGGCAATCAGGATGGGAATGCCCATATATCCCGTTGTCCCATAACAAGCGGCCATGCCGACGATAGAGGATTGCGGTGCCGAAACCCCTTTCGCTCTGGCTAGAAACAGACCGGCAAGGTAGGCCGCAGCAATTCCGGTCAAAGTGGCCGCCATGAATGGCCACTGCGCGAGATCCGCCGGATTGGCCCGCGCCACCGCCAGAAACAGCAAGGCCGGCAGCGCGATATACAGAACATATTCATTGATCAGCTTTTCGGCTTCGGCGGCAAACTGATGCTTCCTTCCAAAACCATAACCAACGAGAATGACAAGAAAAACGGGAACAACGACCTGTAACATGAAATTTGCTCGATCTGAAAAGGACAATGGGAAAGCACGGTCAAATGGCTGGGTGATAGGCTGTAGCGATAGCAAACACAGTTGAAACATGGTGACTGGTCCACACTGCTTCCTGCCTCTGGTGGATAGTCAGAGCACCGTACGCCACTTGGGTGCACGGTGCTCCATCTCTGTCTTCTATGTTTTTTCGTGGGAAAAACCGCTGCGTATTTTTGCCGGGAATATCTTGCGCATCATGTCGTATGCTGTAATCGGCACGATGTTGTCGTTTCCCTGACGACCTCTAGGCGGCTTGCGAACGGCTCAGGCCGGTGTTCAAGTAATCGCGGGCAAGAGTGTAAACCCTGTCCGTGAACAGAACATCGTCGTTATAAAAACTTTCGATCATCCGGCATAACGAGCGATATTCGAAGGTCTTGCGCACCGTGGTCTCGTGCATCTTGTTTCCAAGAAAATCGGCAAACTCCAAAGCGCGGGCCGCCAACTCTTTTTCATCGTGGACGCCAAGATCGTTCAGGATTTTTGTCAAGGTCGGCTCGTGCAGGCCAATCCTGTTCAAAAAATAGCGCGATGCGCTGCTGGCTCCCAGGTAATCAGGGATATTGGTGACACCCATATTTTCGCAATCGGTGATCAGACCGCTGACTGGCCGGAACAAATCCGGAAGTGCCAGGAATGTGCGTTCTGCCAGGCGGGAGGTTTCCATGATGGCTTTGGTATTCAGAGCGCCAGATTTGACCAGAATGTCCTTTTCGGCAAAAATTTTATCGAGCAACTCAATTGCCGGCAGGCCGGAACGATTGCCGAATTCAGCGAAGCCGCCCTCAACCATGTTGAAGCCGTTATAGAGGGACACAAGCGTGTTCTGTAGGCCAAACCCAAGATCGTTATGGGCATGAAGGCAGAAATCGCTCACCGGATAGTCGTGCCTCAGGTTTGCAGCCAAGACCGCCATTGCCTCGGGATAAATTGTCCCGAGAGAATCATTGATTCTGATCGTTTCTATTCCGACATTCCTGGACCGATCGATCTGCGCCGTAATTCCCGCATAGGTCTTTTCATCGATTTCACTCGAGAAATTGTTCAGCAGCGAGACGCGGAAGCTGTTGAACCCAAGCGCACGAAATTGATCCACCGTCCGTTCAAACAGCCGGTTTTGCGTGTCATGGGTAATCATGCCGAAGCTGATTGTCACATGCTTGCGCAGGGATGCGGGGAATTCCGCAAATTGCTGCATCAGCGGCTGGAAGCAATTGAGAAGCAGGATGAATGAAAATTTCTGTCCGTCCAGGGCATCCTCTGCTTCAAGGCGCTCCAGAATGGTTGCCATGTCCGCGGGGTCATCCGGTCCGCTGCCGAAAATGATATCCTTTACGCCAGTCTTCAAAATGCTACGTATCAAGGGAAGCTTCTCTTCCGTTGAGACTGAGAACATGCAACGCTCAGATCCCTCCCGGAGGGTCTCATCCAGTACGCCATCAATCGAAAAGCCGGACAACCTAGTCTTATGGCCAGCTGGGAACTTCATCACCATAATCTGCTCTTCCTCTTAATGATAACCGAAATATTGTATTATTTCAAAGCTTTGCATAATTTTTTGCTGCTCAGAATTTCTATTATTTGTTGCATCTAATTCAAAATGAATTATCTTGGTAGAAAATGCGTGGGAGGCATTATGAAGCAAAGTCTGCGGTTATTGACGCTTGATCAGATCAGGGCATTTGTCTCGGTTTGCGAGCACGGCAGTTTCACCAATGCGGCGAAAGACCAGTCACGGACGCAGACCGCCGTTACCCGTCAAATTCGCGCTGCGGAAGATATTCTGGGTGAAAAGCTCTTTCATCGATGCCGTGGGCATTTCGAAGGACCGACGGAAGCGGGTGAAAAGCTGCTTCCTTTTGCCATTAAAATTCTGGCAGTTCTTGAGGATGCCTGGATGTGTCTGGAGCGTCCGGGTCTGAAAGGAACGATCAGAGTCGGTGTCATGGATGACATTGACATGAACTGGCTGCTGGAATTGATTGGCCGCTTCAAGGCGCTACATCCTGAATGCGACGTGACGGTGATTTCCGATTTTTCGACAAGGCTTGAGAAGCGGCTCGATCAACGCGAACTCGATGTTGCCATTGTCAAGACATTGATCAGGACGCAGCAGGGGGAGGTGAGCAACGCTCACAAGACGTTACGTCGTGAGCCATTGCTGTGGGCGGCGGGAGCTGGCTTTGGCTTGCGTCAGCGTGAGCCCTTGCCTCTCGTGCTGTTTCATGAGGGATGCGTCTATCGTCACCATGTCATTCAACGGCTGGAATCGGCAGGTGTCCCTTTCAGGATTGCCTATGAGGGGCAAAGCTACAGCCATTTGCGTGCTGCCGCTGCCGCAGGTCTTGGCGTAACAGCGCTTGCTGAAAGTCAAGTTGCCATGGGTGGCCTGCAAAGCCTGGTCGAGGTTGCGGGTACGCGTCTCGATCCGCTTTCTGATGTCGAAATTGCTATGAAGGCACTTCATACCCGCAAAAATCTGGCGCTATCGGGCTTCATGCGAGAAGTGATGCGATCATCCAAGCAGGATCGGCAGGCCTTTTGCACATCCGACAATCAAGTCATGACCAGATTGCAAGAGCTGGAACTGGCTTGAGGCGATAGCCTCGGCCTAACCGTCCCAGGACGTCCTCCGGCGTCACGAACCGCGTGCTGCGCCGACGGTAATTTTTCGATGGGCGGCGCAGGTGCTCCATAATTTCTTGAATCGGGACCGATTGAATGAGAAAATTATGTGGCAGATTAAGCTCCTACAGCATCGTGCGTTTGATAAAACCCACGATGCTGTAGGCAAAGGTTAGCCTTCCGGTGGGTTTTCGATCATGCCCAGCGCATGAAGATAGGTATCGAGGATCAGGTCTTCCTCCATCCGCTCCTGCTCATCCTTCTTGCGCAACGCGATGACCTTTTTCAGGATCTTGGTATCGAAGCCCATGCCCTTGGCTTCGCCATAGACGTCCTTGATATCGTCGGCGATGGTCTTCTTTTCTTCTTCAAGGCGTTCGATGCGCTCGACAAAAGCGCGAAGTTGGTCACGGGCGACGCCATGAGCATCAGACATGGGGATCTCCTTGCTGGGGATGGTCATTTGAGTGGGGGTGACGTGCCGTGAACTCCGCGCCACGTCAAGTTCTTTTGCATGACGTAAAGCCCGGCCCTTGGCGGATGGGTCAGCGGAATATCGGGTAAAACCTTGTCCAGATTGGATAATACCTTCATAGCCCCATGAAGTCTCAGGGAGGGGGCGTCAAAATTATCCGTGCCCGGTGCCATTCCCGAAGCTAGTCCTGTGGGCGAGAGGCTTCGAAATCAGCCTTCTGGGCCTCGCTCGCCTGTTTTTGATGCCGCAATTTCCATTGCTCATAGGGCATTGCATAGACATGATGGCGCGCCTCGTCGCGGGTCATCTCGACCCCCTTGGAGTCGGCTGCGTCCTGATACCAATTGGCCAGGCAATTGCGGCAGAACCCGGCCAGATTCATCAGGTCGATATTCTGCACATCGCTGCGTTCACGCAAATGCGCCAGAAGACGGCGAAAGGCCGCTGCTTCCAGTTCGGTTTGCTGTTCCTTGGTCAGTTCGCTCATCTTTTGTCCGATCATTTATCCAGGGCCGGGTAGGGCCCGGTGCGGGATGGAAATTGCCGCCATTCGTGCAGGGCAGGATCGCCGTTCAATGCGGCAAAAATCGGCTCCAGCCGGTCTGCCCAGGCGGTGATGCCCGCTTCGTCGCCGATCAGGTCCTGGCGCACTTCCAGCAGCGCATGGGGCATGCCCGACACCATGCAATGACGGTAGAGTGTATCGCCCTTCAAGGCGCCGTCATAGGGTTCATTGTCGCCGACGAGGATGTCGCCCGGCTGGCTGAGCGCGTCGATTAGTGGCCGCACGGCGCGCTCATCGCTATCCCAAAGCACGGCGGCATGCCAGGGGCGGGCCACGCCCTTCCAGGCGGGCGTATAGGAATGCAGCGAGAGCACCAGCGGTGCCTTGCCACTCGCCGAGGCAACATCGGCCAGCAACTGTTCAACAGCGCGGTGGTACGGCCGATGGAAATTTTCCACCCGATACTGCCACTCCTCCGCGCTGATTGGGTGATTGCCGGGAATGATCGCGCCATCGGAAATCTTCATGACCAGGGTCGGGTCGTCCTCGCCCCGGTTTGGGTCGATCAGCAGCCGGGAAAAACAGGACATCGCCGCCGGCACGCCGAGCCGGGCCGCCAATTGCCGGGTCAGGCCTTCCACGCCAATGTCATAGGCGATATGGCGCAGATAAGCGCTATCTGGCAGGCCAAGCGTGCCATAGCCGGCAGGCAGCCGGTTCATGGCGTGGTCAGCAAGCAGCACGAGGCCCAGGCTGTTGTCGCCGGCTATCGTCTCATAGGGTTTGAAGTCATTCATGGCTGACACATTTATGTGATGGGATTGTCTATTATGGGGGATGCGTGTGAAGCATCCTTCACCGATTATTCTAGGAGATTTCCTCTTATTCTAAGGATCCTTTGGGTCGAATTTGGACCGGCTGCCGCGCAGAAACAGGATTATCACCAGTTTTTCAAGGCTTCAGCCGTGTGGGCATTATCAAATGCACAAAAGAGGCCGTCGCACTTCAAATTTGCTGCATAATTCCTTAAATCGAGTTGGATTTAAGGAATTATGCAGCAGGCGGATTTAAAAGGATGCTTCGATGTCGCTTAACGCCTTATGATCATTCGTGTGATATCTGCTATTGCGGTTCAAGCCTGTGAGGCAAGAAGGATGTGGTTCGCTTCAAGGCGTGCTAGCGTCACCATACAGTCAAACTCATCCCTCATCATCCACGTGGGGATTACAATCGATTAGAGTTGCGTTGACTTTCTTGGTCCATAGTCGCAAGAAGGCAACACAGAAAAATGGAGTTCCGTCGGAAGCCGTGCCTCATTCCAACACACTCTCTTCCGTTACAGGTTCCGGGCGTCTTGCACGTCTCGGCCTGTTTTTGACCATTGTATTTTCACCGATTGCTTATGCCGCACCCGCGCAGGCGGATTTTCGCGTTTGCAATGGTTCGGCCAATCTCGTCGGCGTGGCCATTGGCTACCGGGCGGCGGAAGGCTGGATCAGCGAGGGCTGGTGGCAAGTGCCCGCTTCGACCTGCGCAACGCTGATCGAAGGCGAGCTGAAGTCGCGCTACTATTATCTCTACGCAGAAGATGCCGCCCGCGGTGGCCGCTGGACTGGCAATGTCAACATGTGCGTGGCGGAAAACGAGTTCAAGATCGTTGGCGTCGGGGATTGTTTCAAGCGCGGTTACCAGCAAATGGGTTTCAAGGAATATGACACGGGCCGCCAGGGGAGCTGGATGGTTCAGTTGTCCGACACGCCCGGCACGCAGGAAGGCCAGAAGCAATGAAGCGTAACCGCAAAGTCAAAATTCTCGCAACGCTTGGACCGGCTTCACAAGATGAAGCCATGATCCGCAAGCTGCATGAGGCTGGCGCCGATCTTTTCCGTATCAACATGAGCCATGCCAGCCACGATGTGATGCGCACGCTGATCCAGCGCATCCGCAGTGTCGAAGCTGCTTGCGGGCGCCCGATCGGCATTCTCGCCGATTTGCAAGGCCCCAAGCTGCGGGTCGGCAAATTTGCCAATACCTCGGTGGAATTGAAGCCTGGCCAGACATTCACCCTCGACAGCAACGAGGCTCCTGGCGATGAAAACCGGGTCTATCTGCCGCATCCGGAAATCCTGGAGGCCGTCAAGGTTGGCCATCGCCTGCTGATCGATGATGGCAAGCTGCATCTGCGTGCCGAAAAATGCGACGGCAAGACCATTGTCTGTAGCGTGGTGTCCGGCACCAAGATTTCCGACCGCAAGGGCGTCAGCCTGCCCGATACGATCCTTGCCACCGGCGTGCTGACCGACAAGGACCGCGCCGATCTGGATGCTGTTTTGGCCACCAATGACGTCGACTGGGTCGCGCTATCCTTCATCCAGCGTCCCGAGGATTTGGCCGAGGTTCGCAAGATCGCCCGCGGACGGGTCGGGTTGATGTCGAAAATCGAAAAGCCGCAAGCGCTGGAACGGATCGACGAGATCATCGAACTGTCCGACGCTTTGATGGTAGCCCGCGGCGATCTGGGCGTGGAAATGCCGCTGGAGGCCGTTCCCGGCATTCAGAAGCAGTTGATTCGTGCCTGCCGCCGTGAAGGCAAGCCGGTGGTCGTGGCCACACAGATGCTGGAGTCGATGATTTCAGCGCCAGTTCCGACCCGTGCCGAAGTCTCCGACGTGGCGACAGCCGTGTTCGAAGGTGCCGATGCCATCATGTTGTCGGCTGAATCTGCTTCCGGCCAGTATCCGGTCGAAGCGGTCTCGACCATGGCGTCGATTGCCCGCACCATCGAGCGTGAACCGCACTATCCCGGCATTATCTATGCCCAGCGCCCGCAGCCGGAAGCAACCGGCGCCGACGCGATTTCGCTGGCAGCCCGCCAGATTGCCGAGACCCTGAAGCTGACGGCCATCGTCTGTTACACGTCGTCAGGCAATACCGGGCTTCGTGCTTCGCGTGAGCGTCCTGAAGTGCCGATCCTGGCGCTATCGCCGGTGGTTCAGACGGCCCGCCGTCTGTCGCTGGTCTGGGGCCTGCATTGCGTCGTTTCCGAAGAACCGACCGATCTGGATGACATGGTCAACAGGGCCTGCCGCATTGTGGTTTCGGAAGAGTTTGGCAAGCCGGGCGACCGGGTGATCATTTCCGCTGGTGTGCCGTTGGGAACGCCAGGCGCCACCAATATGCTGCGCATCGCCTATATCGGTCCGGATGGCCTGTCCGGCGTCTGACATTGCTAAGCCCGCAAGGCGAAGATGCGGATGCATCCTCGCCTTGAAGGCCCTATGTCGTAGCGGTATTTGAAAAGAGAATGTGAAGGGTCACTTTCAGCGACCATTCTGACCGTCCATGTATCCGAAAAATTCTAGCGCCGCTTGTCAGGGATGACGGGCGGCGTTTTTCGTGACATGCGCTGCCCGGGTCTGATTTAGCGGACTGAGACCTGCGGTTCGGTCTGGGTAAAATCCGATGGGAACAGCCGCAGATGGCGTGTCCTGAGTTTTCTAAAATCCAGGGCGGATGCCGTCATGGTTTGAGTCTACGGTACCATTCCATTGTGAAATTTCATTCGATTTGCGGAATTATACAGGATTGCCTAATATTAGGAACTTGGAAATATCGCCCCGTAATATCGATAGCGCAAAATAATAAAGCCGCCTTGGGAGGGGCGACTTTATTACTTATAAATTATTTAATGACTCAGAAATATAAATAGACTATAAATTCGTCTTTGATAATATTGTCGTTTTAAATTGGTTTGTTACTATGCCTATAGTTTTGCGCCAATTTGATTGTGATGTCAAGAACACAATCCTCTTGGTTGTAGATAGCCAATGTCGGTGGTTATCGAGCTCTTAAGTAGCTGTCAATTTTATCAGTTTGTTGACATTTCAAGAGCGTCACCAATTTTCCGGGCCAAAGACCCAAGATCACGGTCGTGGCCGGCTATTTTTTCAATGGCTGCAACCGCCAGATCTGTGACGCAATAATCCGGCTTGTGGCCTAAATGTCGTACCCAGACCAACTCGGCACCTGCAATGTCGCGGGCAAGACCGATTGAGTGAATATCGGCCAGAACGATGCCGTCACTGTCACCGGTGACGATCACGGTGGGCGTCCGTATTTCCGGGTAGCGGGGCGCCATGCGGGTGACGTAGGCGTGCAAGCCGCAAACGTCGATTGCGTTGTAGCGGAAGGTGCTGGGCCGCAGAACGAGGGCAGGCGTGGTGCGGGCCATATAGTCGTCAGGACGTCGATTGGGAGCAAACACGGCCTTGGTGGCCGCATCCATCTTGGCAAGCCCTGCCAGTGGCGCAAGGGTGCGGGCAAAGAGGGGGCCGATGATTGGTGTTGCCGTCAGATGATAATGCCAATCGACCCCACCGGGCCATGGATGGGTGGCAGGGGCCAGAAAAAGCAAACCCGCCGCCTTTTCTGGATGGAGAACAGCAAAACTTGCCGCAATAGCACCGCCAAAGGAATGGCCCACGATAATGGCCCGCGACAGGCCAATGGCATCCATGGCTTCGGCAATGGCGTTGGCCTGGCCATCGGGCGTGTCGTTTTCCGGTCCGCCACGCGGTGAATAGCCATGGCCCGGCCGATCCACGAAGATCAGATCCGCGCGTCCCTCAAGCGCCGGACGAAAGGCCTCGGCCTGATCGCGCAGATTGCCACTGGCGCCATGAATGAACAGCAGCGGCGGCAGATCGGCGCTTTCAGATGCCGGAATATGCAGGAGGTTGAGATGGGTGTCTCTTATCGGGACGGGCGTGCCGATATTCGGATTGTCATCCGTGATCTGTCTTATTTTGACTGTGGAAAACACCCAGGCTACAATCAGAGGTGTAGTGATGATGGCAAGGATCAGAATTGCAGGCATGGCATACGGGTTCCTGCTGCGTCATTGCGTAAAGCGGATTAGCGATCCGATAAAATGACGCAGAAAATTTAATCAGCGACGGCCTCTCTCATCCGCATAACAAGGCACCGGGCGCGGGGAACGTAAAAGGTAAGATAGTCTTCAGATTTCCCGAAGCCACCGGTCAATTGCCGCAAAATTGGGATTAAGCATCCGCAATGGGTCATGATTACGTCCGGGCGCCTGCCAGTTTCTCGGAAAGCTCGGTCACGGTCTTCTGGGCGGCGCGGTCGGCGGGGTAGATGGCGAGGTAGCGTTGCCAGGCTTCCAGCGCCTTTTGATCGCTACCGGTCTCGGCCAGAATATTGGCGAGCATTTCCAGCGCGCCGAAATGGCGCGGTTCGATGGCCAAGACGTGATTAAGGTCGGAAATCGCCTTGCGGTAATTGCCCTGGCTATAATGCAGGCTGGCACGGTGACCCCAGCCATTGGCATAATCGGGCTCCAACACGATCGCCTGATCGAGGAAGTCCAGCGCTGCGGCGTTCTTCTTGTCCTTGATCGCCTTGTCGGCCCATTGCATCAGCAGATTGACGGTTGGGCTACCGGAATTCGACCAATCCGCCATCACGGCAGCGGCAATCGCCTTGGCTGCTTCCGGCTGGCGTTCGCGTTTCAGCTGGATCAGCAATTCGTCCGCCGGTTTGCCAGACAGCGCGGCTGTGTCGCTGCGGTCTTCCAGGCGTTCGACCCCGCCCTGCTGCGGAGACGGGCCTTGCTGCTGAGAAGAAGGCGGCTGGTCATCCTTGTCCGCTCTTGGCTCACCCGTCTGAGGATGGTTCGGCGCAGGTTGAAGGTCCGGCGTGAAGGGCAGGGCAGGCGGCATAGGCTGGCTGGGTGCAGCACCTGGCCCGTTCTGCGCAAAAGTCCTGTCCTGTGCAAAAGCCAAGGCAGCAGGCCCGGCGAGGGCGCTGGCAGACAGAATACAGGCTGTGAGAATCAGGTGAGTGAACAAACGAACAGAGCGCATGCAGGTAATCTACCGTGCATGCGCTCTGTTTCAAACCGAATTCTGCGATTGACCGAAGTCCACACATCACAGCGAGGTGATGCTGCTCTCCCGCAGGAGAGATTTCGATCAGCCCTGACGCGCCTTGAAACGCGGGTTCTGCTTGTTGATGATGTAAACGCGGCCTTTGCGGCGAACCAGACGGTTGTCGCGGTGACGTGCCTTAAGCGCTTTCAGCGAATTCTTGATCTTCATTTTTAGATCCGCATGGTTGCCAGGGAACCGTCTGGTTCCGCCGGGATGTATATCGACGAAAAACGCACCGCTGGGCGCGCTGTTTCAGGGTTGGTGGCACATACCCCGGCTTAACCCGGCATGTCAACCGGAAAACCGGGCATTTTGCCCGTTGATGGCAGGTTATTCCCGGTTCATGACCTCGGTGACATGTCCCATTTTGCGGCCGGGCCGTGCTTCGGCCTTGCCATAGAGATGGACGAGCACAGCCGGCTTCGCCAGCCAATCTGGAACAGCCTCAATGTCGGCGCCGATCAGATTGGTCATGACGCAATCGCCGTGGCGGGCCGGATCGCCCAGCGGCAAGCCGGCGACGGCGCGGATATGCTGTTCGAATTGCGAGATCACACAGGCGGCCTCCGTCCAATGACCGGAATTGTGGACCCGCGGGGCCATTTCATTGGCGATCAGGCTGCCATCGGCCATCAGGAACAGCTCGAGACCCACCACGCCGACATAGTCGAGGCCGTTCAGCAGCTTTTCCGCAGCGCTTTTGGCCGCAGCTGTTGTCTGCGGCGAAATCGACGCAGGCACGGTGGAGGTGTGCAGAATGCCGTCGCGGTGAATATTTTCGGCCGGATCGTAGCAGGCGATTTCGCCTGATGTCGAACGGGCGGCGATGATCGAGATTTCCCGCGCAAACGGCACGAAGCCTTCGAGAATCAGCGGCACGGCGCCAAGCGCCTGATAGCCGCCGCTGGCCTCGTCCCCCTTGCGATAGACCCGCTGGCCCTTGCCGTCATAGCCGAAGCGCCGGGTTTTCAGCACGCCTTCGCCACCGAATTCGGCCAATGCCTGCTCCAGGTCCGCCTGGCTGTCGACGGTGCGGAACGGGGCAGTGGGAATGCCATTGTCGTTGAGGAAGCGTTTTTCACTCACCCTATCCTGGGAGACGGCGAGTGCCTTGGCTGGGGGATAGACCGGCACGCTGCGCGCCAGGGCTTCGGCGGCGGCGACCGGCACGTTTTCAAATTCATAGGTGACCACGTCGCAACTGGCGGCCAGTTCGGCAAGGGCTGCCTCGTCAGCGTAATCGGCGATGATCTGCCGGTTGGCAACCTGGGCGGCCGGACAGTCGGCCTGCGGTTCCAGCACGATGGTCTTCAGCCCCAGCCTTGCTGCGGCCATGGCAAGCATGCGGCCAAGCTGGCCGCCGCCGATAATTCCAATGGTCTTCACGCGTGTGATCCGTACAGTTTATAAGCCTCAGGGAGCTTCGTCGGTGGGATAGTCGGCAACGGCGGCAGTCTGGTTGTCGGTCCAGTCGTCCAGCCGGTCGGCGAGATCGGCATCCTGCAACGCCAGCACCCGTGCCGCCAGCAGGGCGGCATTGACGGCGCCAGCCCGGCCGATGGCGAGCGTACCGACCGGAATGCCGGCTGGCATCTGCACGATGGAATAGAGACTGTCGAGGCCGGACATGGTTTTCGATTGGACTGGCACGCCGAAAACCGGAAGCGCCGTCATCGAGGCGACCATGCCGGGCAGGTGGGCGGCGCCGCCAGCTCCGGCGATAATCACCTGAAAGCCTTCGTCGCGGGCACCCTTGGAAAAGGCGACCATGCGGTCGGGGGTGCGATGGGCCGAGACGATGCGCGCCTCGTAGCTGACGCCAAGTGCGTCCAGGGTATCGGCAGCGTTCTTCATGGTTTCCCAGTCGGACTGGCTTCCCATGATGATGGCGACGGGCGGTCTTTCATCCTGCATCGGCGGCACCCTTTTCTCAGGCAATGATATCGGGAATGAGCTGATCTTCCAGTTTGGTCAGCCTGTCCTTGATGGCAAGCTTTTTCTTCTTCATCCGCTGGATCCGCAAGGCATCGCAGCCGACCTGAACCATGGCGTTGATCGCAGCATCATAATCCTCGTGTTCCTGACGAAGGCGTGCGAGTCGAAGCCTTGTATCCGCGTCGTCCTGATCCGGCATCTTTTGTCCCCATCTTGTCGCTAGCTGCATCTATTTCTGATGCATGGTGGAATGGCGCAAGCTCCTATCACCAAACGTCGGTAACGGGAAGTTAGCCGTTTCGCATAATTTTGCCCGCCATGCGCCTCGGCAGCGCTTCAGCAAATTCTCCTGCGTTTTGAGAAGCCTAGGTCCGATGTATGGATGCGGGCAACGGTGACGGCCTGTGCCAACATGAAATTGCCCTCATAAATTCAGGTTTTCGCCTTAGACATCGGCAAGGGATCGTGTCACACTGCTGTCGTAAACCAAGAAGCTCCAGCGATGGATGCTGGAGGTTGAAAAGGAAGGATAGAATCAAATGACCATTCAGGCTCATATTGAATCGCTTGCCAAGAAGCATGGAGTTTTGGAGGAGAAACTACATGCCGCCCTTTCCTCTCCCTCGACCGACGACAAGGAAATTCTGGAACTCAAGCGCCTCAAATTGCGCCTCAAGGATGAAATGGAGCGCCTGAAGTCAACACGACATTAAAGGCTGGATGATGCCCCCTTAAATCGGGCCCGATTTAAGGATTTCATAAAGCCAACAGGCCCTTTGCATCGTTAGGCGGCGGATTATTTGTTTCATTTGCGTTGTGCGTTTACAAAACGCACGGCCATTTAGCGTTACCGCCGCTGTCTTGATACTCTTTCCATGATCCAGGAGCGCCAAAACATTGTTGCTCTTGACCGAATCCAGGCTCCGAAGCGCCGAATGCCTTCGGGGCCTTTTTCTTGAGCTGTTTTCGCAAGTCGAATCATGCGGTGCTATAAAAGATTGGGAACGCCAGAGGCGCTGTGGCGAACGAAATATTCGCGCCGGTCATGACGATATTGGCACGGATTTATTGTCACGCCGGTCCCTGTGCGAACCGATCCCACCGTCAGTTCCAGAACTGGTCCAGCCACAGATTCAGCCGGTTGAAGCCGGAATTGTTGACCGAATAGATCCGCTTGGTGCCCTGGGTGGCGACTGTCACCAGATTGCAATCCAGCAGCGCCTTCAAATGTTGTGAGACGGCCGGCCGGCTGATCGGCAGGCCCTTGGCCAGATCGTTCACCGTGCGGGGTGCGCGGCGCAACTCTTCCAGCAAATGGCGTCGGTTGGGATCGGCAATAGCCGAGAATGGATCGATTGTCGTCATATGCGCAAGCTATGATACATCCTGCCATCCGGCAAGCGCAATTGTGCGATGCGAAAATGCAATTTTATCGGGATTTTGATTGTCGTCAATTTTGCAATCCCCTTCTGTCGCAAATGTCTAATCCCAAGTCTCGAGATGCTTGCAAAAGCAATAGGATGTCCCATCTTCAAAGGCTCACCCTATTACAGGAAAAACAAACCGTCCCAAAACAGTTTCAATCCGGCGATCAGCGTCATGGCATAGATCAGCGGATAGAAGGTCTGCGCCTTCATGCGCCGCACCACCATGGCTCCGGCCATGGTGGACAGCAGCGCCACCGGCAGCAGGCTGAGAGACAGGGTGAAATTGCTGAGATCCAGCTGGCCGAGCGCCATATAAGGAATGACCTTGATGGCATTGAGACAGGCAAAAAACCGCACGCTGGTGCCTGTATAGGTTTTTGGATCGAGCTTTAACGGCAGGGCATAGATTTCAAACGGCGGGCCGCCGGCATGCGCGACAAAGCTGCCATAACCGGCCAGCGTGCCCCAACCCGTGGCAGCCACGGCGCGCTGCGGTTTTGCCGGTCTTGCATCATGGCCTTCGCCGCGCAATCGTCGCTGGAAATAGCGCCCGGCAAACACCACCGTAATGGCACCGAGCACGAGCCGCATGGCATCGGCCGGGATGAGGGCGGATGTCGCCCAACCAAAGGCGATCCCAGCGATGGCGCCGGGCAGAAGCAGGAAAAACGTGCGCCAGTCGCCATGGTGGCGCCAGGCGTGCAGCGCGACCAGATCCATGACCAGCAGGATCGGCAGGAAAATCGCCGCAGCCGTCATCGGCGGTACGACGAGCGCCAGGATCGGCACGCCAAGCAGACTGAAAGCGCCGCCCAGGCCGCCCTTGGACAGGCCGACCAGCACGACGGCGGGAATGGCGGCAAGCAGGAATGAGAGATCTGGCAGCATGAATGTTTGAATTTCCGCGATGGTGTCTTGGGGTGCTGGTATCTTTAGGGATGGGTATCTTCCCCAGAAGGCGGCGGCTGTCTCTGACAGTTGGTGTTGATCCTTTCGTCAGTCCGGTCTATCGACTTCCTGCAAACATGGCGAGATCCTTTCGCCGCAGAGAGAGTGCCAACAAAAACGAGAGCAACAGAGGCTTCGGCATCATTCTTTAAATCACAATCCGTTTAAAGAGAAAATCATGCCGCAGGCATGACGTGCTACAGCACCTTATATGCCCTATATAAAGGGTGCAGGGCGCTTTGGCCCGGATCGCCTCCCTTGCTCTTGCCATGAAGAAGACGGAAATCGCCATGTCCAAGTCGTCAAAGTCGCCCAAGTTCCAAAGCCGCTGCCGGCTCGTTCTTATCACGCCGCAGATTGCCGATGTGCAGATGCTTGCCACGACTGTCGGCAATGCCTTGAAGGGTGGCGATGTCGCCTCGGTGATCATCCCGCAATATGATTTCGATGACGACACGTTCCAGGCCCAGGCCGAAGCGGTCGTGCCATTGGTGCAGGCGGCGGGTGCCGCTGCCATCATCGCCGACAATAGCCGGGTTGCCGGTCGCGCCAAGGCCGATGGCCTGCATATCAGCGGCGATGTCGAGGCGCTGGCCGAGGCGGTGGAAAAATTCACCCCGAAGATGATTGTCGGCTCCGGTGCGGCCCGCGACCGGCACCATGCGTTGGAGGCTGGCGATGCCAACCCCGACTACATGTTCTTTGGCAAGCTGGACGGCGATATCAAGCCGGAAGCGCATTCGAAAAACCTGGCCTTGGGCGAATGGTGGTCGTCGATGGTGGAAATCCCCTGCATCGTCATGGGCGGCGCAGATCCGCAATCGGCCCTTGCCGTCGCTGAAACCGGTGCCGAATTTGCGGCCCTCTCCAGGGCGGTATTTGACGATCCAGAGGCAGCCGACACCGTGGTTGCTCAGGTAAATGCTTTGCTTGACGAAAAAGCGCCACGGTTTGAGGATTGAACGCCTCAATGATCCTTGCCTTGCCCCGTCTTGCCCTAACCCGTTTGGCCAAATTCCGGTTGCTGTCTGGACGATCCGTCTGTGCCAGCCTGGTTTTGGCGCTGGCATGTCCGACGGTCATGGACATCGGTGCTTATGCGCAGGTTGCGCCTGCTGCATCCTCGCCCCCGGCGGCTGAGCCTGACGTGAAGACGGGTGAAGGCAAATCAGGTGAGGCGGGCAATCAGACCGCCCCTGAGACACCATCGGAAAAGACTGGGGAGCAAAAGCGAGGCCCAAAGCCGGGGAGCGAAATCGAGGTGCCGGTCGTTCGTGACGATAAAACGGCTCCCGAAAAGACCTCTGGCTCTGACGAGACAAATGGTTTTGTCAGGCCGAGCGGGCTCTCCGGTCCGGTATCCGGTGAGGACGCTGGCAAGGTACAGCGGCCGGGTATCAAGGATGCGGGACCGGCTGGCGGCATTACGCTGATGGAGCGCATGGGCATTCCGCTACCGGATCTTCCGCCGGAAAAGCCCTATACCGGCAAGGTCGATCTTGCCTATGGCGCGTTCCAGCGCGGGCTGTTTGCCACTGCTTTCGACTATGCCCTGCCGCTTGCCGAGAAGGGCGACCCTGCCGCGCAGACATTGATCGCCGAGTTGATGACCCGTGGTTTGGCGGTCAAGCGCGACATGAAAGGAGCGGCCTTCTGGTACGCCAAGGCCGCTGCGGGTGGCGATCCAGCGGCAATGTTCAAATATGCGCTGATGTTGATCGAAGGGCGCTATGTGACGGCTGACCGAAAGCTGGCCGATGACTATATGCGTCGGGCAGCGGAAGCGGGCAATGCCTCGGCCCAGTTCAATTGGGCGCAATTGCTGGTTTCTGAAAATCCCGGCAAGAAGGGATTGCTGCTGGCACTGCCTTTCTACGAGCAATCGGCGGAACAGGGCATCGCGGATGCGCAATATGCCGTCGCCCAGATCTACCGCAACCTGCCGGACGTGCCGGCGGAAAAGCGACAACTGGCGCGCGAATGGCTGGTGCGGGCGGCGCGTGCCGGTTTCGATACCGCCGAGCTTGATATCGGCATCTGGTTGATCAACGGCATTGCCGGGCCGCAGGATCTGGAACAGGGCTTCAAATGGTTGCGGATTGCCGCCAATCGCGGCAATGTCGCTGCCCAGAACCGGCTGGCGCATGTGTATGTGGCGGCGCTCGGCACCCGTCCCGATCCGGTCGAGGCGGCGAAATGGTATGTGCTGTCGCGTCGGGCGGGTCTTGCTGATCCGGCGCTTGAGGATTTCTATCTCGGCCTGCCGGACAGCCAGCAGAAACAGGCAATCGAAGCGGCCAACAAATACCGGACCGGCCAGCACAGATTGGGCCGCCCGGTATCGAAGGCGCAAGGCTCCACGCCCGGCAAAAATGGGGCGAGGGACGAGGTCAGCGACATCATCAGCAAGGCTGCAAAGCCGGTTGCGTCACCGCCCATCGATCCGACCGGGCTTCCGGGTGTCTCCGTGCCGCCAATCGGGGGGCAGATGCAAAATGGCGTCCCCAAAAATGATGCAGACAAGGATGAAAATCCGGGCGACGGCACTGATGTGCCGGATCAGTCGCCAGCCGCCCCCTGAATCGCGCAGGGACTTGAATTGCGCCAGATTTTGTGGTCTTGAACCGCTCAATCTTTGCACGCCGCTAAAAGGGCCGCGCCCGACCTCCATCCGGGTGATGGCGTATGACGGCCTGCTGCATCATTCAGTCTAAGGAAACCGCTATGGCTCGCTCAGCCCTTCTCAATGTCATGGTCCAGGCCGCCGTCAAGGCCGGGAAATCCCTGTCGCGCGATTTTGGCGAAGTGCAGAACTTGCAGGTTTCGGTGAAAGGCCCCGGCGATTTCGTGTCCCAGGCCGATATGAAGGCTGAAAAACTGGTGCGCGAAGACCTGCTGAAAGCTCGCCCCACCTATGGTTTCCTCGGGGAGGAGGGCGAAGAGATCAAGGGGACCGATGGTGCGCATCGCTGGATCGTCGATCCTCTGGATGGCACCACCAACTTTCTGCACGGCATTCCGCAATTTGCCGTCTCCATCGCCCTGGAGCGCAATGGCGAAATCGTCGCAGGCGTGATCTTCAACCCTGCTACCGACGAACTTTACACCACCGAAAAGGGTGGCGGTGCCTTTCTTAACGATCGCCGCATTCGCGTTGGCGCCCGCAAGGCGCTGTCGGATTGCGTGATTGGTTGCGGCATGCCGCATCTGGGTAAGGGCAATCACGGCAAGGCGCTGTTGGAACTGCGCCATGTGATGGGCGAAGTGGCTGGCGTCCGCCGCATGGGGGCAGCGGCCCTGGACCTCGCCTATGTCGCCTGCGGCCGGTTCGACGGTTTCTGGGAAACCGGCTTGCATGCCTGGGATATCGCCGCTGGCCTGTTGCTGATCCGCGAAGCGGGCGGCTTCGTCAGCGATATGTCGGGCGGAACCGATAGTCTTGAGCGTGGTGACATTGTCGCGGGCAATGAATATATCCAGAAGGCGCTGCTGGAAGTGGTCAAGCGGCCCTTGCCGAAGGCTTGATCGGCTCAAGCGCCAGCATGGCTTTTTCGGCGCTTTCGCAAAAGCGCCGGTTTTCGCTTCAATTCGACATGAATTTGAACTAGCCTCCGTCCACTTCATGCTGCCTGGGTCGAGCCTTTCACAGGCTTGACCCGTGGTTTGCGAAAGGGATCGACCGCTTGCCTGTAATGGAGACGTGCTGCCAATGACGGATGTGGATGTGGACGCCCCGGACGCTGAACCGGCCCGTTACGGCTCGAAACTGTCAAGCCCGGCACCCATTATTCTGACGATGCTGATCTTTCTGATCCTCATCGGGTTCATTGCGGCCATTCTGTTTCGGCAGGCCGAACAGGCATTTTACACCAATCCGGGGCTGAATGGCCTCATTCTCGGGGTGTTGGCCGTCGGCATCATCCTGATTTTCGCCCATGTGGTCGGGCTGATTTCGGAAGTGCGCTGGTTCAATCATTTTCAGCGGTCCGGCACTGCCGATAAGTCCGGACGCGAGCCAAAATTGCTGGCGCCGATGCGCTCCCTGCTGGGTAATCGTCGCTCAACCGGCCTGTCAACGACGCTGCTGCGTTCCATCCTTGATTCCATCGCCACAAGGCTGGACGAAGCGCGCGATACCTCCCGCTATCTGATCGGCCTTCTGGTGTTTCTCGGCCTGCTCGGCACCTTCTGGGGCCTGATCGGCACGATCAGCTCGATCAGCAATGTCATCCAGACATTGGATGCCGGTTCCGGTGGGCAGGGCAGCGATGTGCTGCAAACCCTGAAAAATGGGCTTTCCGCGCCGCTTGCTGGCATGGGCACGGCGTTTTCCTCGTCGCTGCTGGGCCTGTCCGGCTCGCTGATCCTCGGCTTTCTCGATTTGCAGGCTGGCCGCGCCCAGAACCGGTTCTATACGGAACTGGAAAACTGGCTGTCTTCCGTCACCGATACCGGTTCCGATCAACCCGTACCGGCGGGCGTTTCCGGTCACGACATTGAGCGGTTGCTGGAGCAGATGAAAAAGATTGCCCAGCAGCCTGCCTCCGGCTCCGACCGTTCGGCAGCAGCACTGAGCGGTTTGTCGGACGGTATCCAGGGCCTGGTCAAGAACATGCGCAATGAGCAACAAATGCTGCGTGACTGGATCGAAGCCCAGCAGGAAGACACCCGCGCCATGCGCAAGGCGCTGGACCGGCTGAACGACAAGCTCGGGAGCAAGTAAGCCATGGCCCTGGGGCGCAATCGCAGGCGGGATCGCGGCGCCGACTATTGGCCGGGCTTTGTCGATGCTTTATCGACGCTGCTGATCGCCATCATGTTCCTGCTCACCGTTTTCGTGGTGGCGCAATTCGTGCTCAGCCGGGAAATTTCCGGCAAGGACGAGGTGTTGAACCGGCTGAACAACCAGATTGCCGAACTGACGCAAATGCTGGCGTTGGAAAAAGGCGGCAAGCAGGACCTGGAAGACGCGCTGGCCAATCTGCAATCCTCGCTGGATACGTCCGAGAAGGAACGCAGCCGTTTGCAATCGCTGCTCGACACAGGCGCCGGAAATTCTGCCCAGGCCCAGGCGAAGATTGGCGAGTTGAGCGGCAAGCTCGATGAGCAGCAGCAGGTCAGTGCCCGCGCCATGAGCCAGATCGACCTGTTGAACCAGCAAATCGCCGCACTTCGCGCCCAAATTGCTGCGGTCGAACAGGCCTTGCAGGCCTCTGAGGCCAAGGACCAGAATTCACAGGCGAAAATCGCCGATCTCGGACGGCGGCTGAATGTGGCGCTGGCCCAGAAGGTCCAGGAACTCAATCGCTATCGCTCCGACTTTTTCGGACGCCTGCGTGAAATCCTGTCGGATCGGCAGAATATCCGCATTGTCGGCGACCGTTTCGTGTTCCAGTCAGAAGTGCTGTTTCCCTCCGGCGGGGCGGATATGAACCCGCAAGGCCAGGAGGAAATGGTCAAGCTCGCCAATGCGTTGATTGATCTCGCCAAGGAAATTCCCCCCGATATCAACTGGGTGTTGCGCGTCGATGGCCATACGGACAATGTCCAGCTGTCAGGCAATGGCCGCTACCCGGACAATTGGGCGCTGTCGGCTGCCCGCGCTGTCTCGGTGGTCAAGTTCCTGATTTCCAAGGGCGTCCCCTCCGATCGTCTGGCTGCTGCCGGTTTCGGTGAATTCCAACCGATTGCGCCCGGCGATACGCCTGAAGCCCGCGCCCAGAACCGACGGATTGAGTTGAAGCTGACGGAGCGGTGAGACGGGCGTATTGATGGGTGTGGCTCTTATAGGACGCAAAGGCTTTTATATGCCGCTTAACCCCCCTCTGCCTTGCCAGGCATCTCCCCCTCATGGGGGGAGATCGGCAGGAAGCACTTGCCGCACATCTTTTTAGCGACCGAATATGCTGGAAATAAAACGGTTTCTGTAGGGTAAGTGGTTTTCATATATCAATCTCCCCCCTTGAGGTGGGGTGAGACGGGAAAATTGTACGAAGAGCACAACCTCCCTCACGCTTGCTCTATTTTGACGTTCGCGTAAAAGTAAGTAAATTTTTCTGCCGAGGAGAGAATGGCAGCGAAATATGCTTGGGAGGGCGTGATGAACGAGTTCGATGTGATCGTGGTTGGCGCAGGGCTGGCGGGATTGGTTGCGGCAACCGAGGCGGCGGGGCGGGGCTTGACGGTCTGTGTCGTTGATCAGGAGGGCGAGCAGAACCTAGGCGGGCAGGCTTTCTGGTCGCTGGGCGGCTTGTTCTTCATCGACAGTCCTGAGCAACGCTTGATGCGGGTGCGTGACAGCCTGGCGCTGGCTGAGCAGGACTGGTTCGGCTCGGCGGGCTTTGACCGGCCGGAGGATCATTGGCCGCGGCGTTGGGCGCAGGCCTATTTGCACTTTGCGGCAGGCGAGAAACGGGCATGGCTGCATCAACTTGGCATGCGCTGGTTTCCGGTGGTCGGTTGGGCGGAGCGTGGCGGGCAGCTAGCCGATGGCCATGGAAATTCGGTTCCGCGCTTTCATGTGACCTGGGGGACAGGGCCAGGCGTGCTGGAACCGTTTCTCAACCTGGCAAAGACGCTGGCCGAGGCCGGGCGCATCACCTTCCGCTTTCGCCATCAGGTCGATGCGCTGGAGCGCCGGGATGGGCGGGTGACGGGCGTGTCAGGCACAGTGCTGGCCAATGATGCCGTTTTGCGGGGCGAAAAGAGCAACCGTGAGCCGCTTGGCGATTTCACCTATTCCGCCCAGGCCGTCATCGTTGCCTCCGGCGGCATTGGTGGCAACCATCAACTTGTGCGGCAGAACTGGCCGGTCGATCGGCTAGGGCAGCCGCCTGCCACCATGGTTTGTGGCGTACCTGCCCATGTCGATGGGCGGATGATCGCCATTACCGAACAGGCGGGCGGCAGTGTCATCAACCGCGACCGCATGTGGCATTATACCGAGGGTGTGAAGAATCACGACCCGATCTGGCCAGATCATGGCATTCGTATCCTGCCCGGCCCATCCTCCTTCTGGTGCGATGCGGATGGCCATCGGCTGCCATCGCCCGCCATGCCGGGTTTCGATACGCTCGGCACGCTGAAAATCCTGCGCGAGCGGGGCAGCGATTACAGCTGGTTCATCCTGACCGAGGCGATCATCAAGAAGGAATTCGCGCTGTCGGGTTCGGAGCAAAACCCGGATCTGACCGGTCGCAATATCCGCCTTCTGCTGAAACGGCTTGGCAAACGCCCGACTGGTCCGGTCCTGGCCTTCATGGAGCGGGGTGAGGATTTTGCCGTCAGCACCGATCTGGAGGAGCTGGTGGCAAAGATGAACGCGATCAGCGGTGAAAGCCGGTTGGACCCTGCCCATCTCCGCCGTCAGATTGAGGCGCGGGACCGGGAGATCAGCAACACTTTCAGCAAGGATGCGCAAATCACCGCCATCAGAGGCGCACGTCACTATCTCGGCGATAAACTGATGCGCACTGCGTCACCGCATTGGCTGCTCGATCCCGCCAAGGGGCCGTTGATCGCTGTGCGCCTGCATATCCTGACCCGCAAGACGCTGGGCGGCTTGCAGACAGACCTTGAGGGTCGGGTGCTGGAAATGTCCGGTGAGCCGGTGCCGGGCCTTTATGCGGCAGGCGAGGTCTCAGGCTTCGGCGGTGGCGGAATGCATGGCTATAATGCGCTGGAAGGCACGTTTCTCGGCGGCTGCCTGTTTTCCGGTCGGGTGGCGGGCCGCAATGTTCTCGCGGCCCGCCCGTCCTGATGGGTTACTTCGCTTCTGCCAGGAAATCCTGCGCTCCGCTCTGGAATTGCAGCCGGGCCAGCCGGGCATAGATGCCGCCCTGCTGGATCAGGCTTTGGTGGGTGCCCTGTTCCACCACCTTGCCATCATCGATGACAAGAATCCGGTCGGCTTTCAGCACGGTGGCGAGCCTGTGGGCAATGACGATGGTGGTGCGCGATTTCATCAGCTCATCCAGGGCTTTCTGCACCAGCGTTTCGCTTTCTGCATCCAGCGCCGAGGTGGCCTCGTCCAGCAGCAGGACCGGCGCATCCTTCAGGATGGCGCGGGCAATGGCGATGCGTTGACGCTGGCCGCCTGAAAGCGTGATACCGCGTTCACCAACCTGTGTGTCATAGCCACGCTCCAGCCGGTCGATGAATTCCGTAGCCTGGGCGGCGCGGGCCGCATTGATAACGGCCTCGCGGCTGGCATCGGGGCAGCTGAAGGCAATATTATCATGGATCGTGCCGGAAAAGATCGTCACGTCCTGGGGTACGATGGCAATGCTGCCGCGCAATGCTTCTGTTGACACCTCGCGCAGATCACTGCCATCCAGACAGATGCGCCCGCTTGTCGGATCGTAGAAGCGCAGGATCAGCGAGAAGATCGTGCTTTTGCCTGCGCCGGACGGGCCGACGATCGCCACGGTTTCCCCGGCATCGACGGCAAAGCTCAGGCCTTTAACGGCGGAGCGTCCCGGGCGGCTGGGATAGGAAAACTCGACATTCTCAAACCACACTTCGCCGCGCGCAGGGGTGGGCAAGGGTTTTGGATGGTCTGGCGATTGCACGGCAGAGACCTCGGCCAGCAGCTCCGTCAGCCGTTCGGCGGCCCCGCCGGCCTGCATCAATTCGCCCCAGACCTCGGACAATTGGCCAAGCGATGAGGCGGCAATGACGGAATAGAGCAGGAATTGGCCCAGGGTTCCCGCCGACATCGTCCCGCCCAACACGCTTTGGGCGCCATACCAGAGCACGCCGACAATGCTGCCGAACACCAGCGTGATGGCAACCCCGGTCAGGATCGCCCGCGAGCGTGTGGCGATGCGGGCGGCCTGGAAAGCCTGTTCGACGGCAGCGCCGTAACGGGCGCTGGCAGCGGCCTCGCCGTTGAAGGCCTGGACCGTGCGGGCAGCCCCGATGCTTTCGCCAGCAAAGGCAGCGGCTTCCGCCAGCCTGTCCTGGGCAAGGCGGGAGCGGCGGCGCACCGAGCGGCCAAAGGCAATGAGCGGAAAGACGATGACGGGAATGGCGGCCAGCACCATGATCGACAGTTTCGGACTGGTATAGATCATCATGCCCATGGCGCCGAAACACATGATGATATTGCGCAATGCCACCGAGGCGCTGGCGCCGACGGCCGATTTGATCTGGGTGGCATCGGCTGTCAGCCGCGAGACGATTTCGCCGGATTGGTTGACGTCGAAAAACGCAGGCGACAGGCGGCTGACATGATCGAACACTTCGCGGCGGATATCCGAGACGATCCGCTCGCCAATGGTGATGACATAATAATAGCGCAGCGCGCTGGAAGCGGCCATGATCAGCGCCAGAACGATCAGCATGGCAAAATACTTGTTGATGAAACCGGCATCGGCAGAGGCCATGCCGTGGTCGATCATCCGGCGCACGGCCAGCGGCAGCGCCAGCGTGGTGACGGCGGCGAGAGCCAGAAACACCAGGGCGGCCAATGCCATGCCGCGATACCGCATCAGGTAAGGGTTGAGCCTGGCGAGAGGCTTCAGACTACGGCTCGATTTTGCCTGGCGTTCTTGGTTTTCCGACACTGATCCCTACTCCGCCCCTGCCATCCCAGCTTATGCGCTGGGGGCCTTGTTATCCTTGCGACCTTCATGTATAGGCAGCCCATCAAATTGGGAAGCCCGCGACATTACCAGTCTCCGGCTTCATGTATTGAATTGGGTCGGCTGACGCAATTGCGGCAAATAGACCCCCCGGCACATCAGGAAGACCGTCATGAAGGCTAACATTCATCCCGAATACCACAAGATCAAGGTCGTCATGACCGATGGTACCGAGTACGAAACATTTTCGACCTGGGGCACCGAAGGTCAGGTCATGAACCTCGACATCGACTCCAAGTCTCACCCGGCCTGGACCGGCGGCAACCAGCAGCTCATGGACCGCGGCGGCCGTCTCTCCAAGTTCAACAAGCGTTTCGGCGGCCTCGGCCTCTAAGTCATCGTTTGCATGTCTTCCAAAAAAGCCCGGTCCTAAACCGGGCTTTTTTGTTTTGTACGGCGCGTTAATGCCTTTTCTGATTATGCATCCGCAATCCTGCATACCAACACGAAAAACCCGGCTCTGCAGGGCAGGGCCGGGTTTTAAAAATCCGAGATTACCACGCAGAACTCATCCGTCTGCATGGTGTCTAAGCAAAGATGCTCAGTTGGCGTTGAAGGCCGTGCGCAGCAGGTTCAACTGGGCCTGGACGCTGTTCTCATTGTCCGGCACAATGGATGTGTCATTCGGGCGATAGATTTCGCGGTCCAGCAGGGCAATCCGGTTCTGCAGGCGCAGCGAGCGTTCGATCAGGTCGCGGAAGGATTCCGGCAGATCATTCCAGCCTGGCGCGTTGCGGTCGACATTGAAGCCATCCAGACGGACTTTGCTCTTTTCGGAAATCACCTGATCGCGCGACATTTCGCCATTATTGACGGCGCGCTGCAACAGGAGCCAGGAAGCCATCTGCATCAGGCGCGTGGTCAGGCGCATGGATTCAGCTGCATAGAGCACGGAGGCCATGCGGGGCAGAACCTTTGCAGCCGAACGGCCGGGGCCGTCAAGATATGCGGCGGTTTCTTCGACCAGCCCCATGCCTTCTGCATAGGTCGCCTTGAACTGCGACGACGAAGCCGCGCGCCCGGCAAAGCTGACCGTATTCAATCCAAGTTCCGACATCGACATTTTCCCTGTCTTACGCATCACTTATTGACGTAGCGCGGCGGTTAACGAAGTCCAGCGCCAATTCCATGGGCGAACGATGCTACCAATACCCCAAATGCGCAAGTCGTTTCTTAAGAAAGGGTTAATTCCCACAGTTTTAGGTAAAGTCGAAAGGCATAAAAAAAGAGCCGCAAAAGCGGCTCTCAAGGTAAAACAGGGAGAAAAATCAGACCAAATCGCCGATTGGTGAAACCGTCTGAATCCAGAAGAACCGGACAGGTTATACATTCGCATAAAATGCTTAATATTAGGTTAATACTGCATCGCGATAGATCAAAACGGCGATGCTTGCCGCCGCATGAGAGGGTTTCCGGCCCGATCTTTACCATAATCAGCAGCTGTAATATTTTGAACCATAGCCTGCTACTTTAAAGGGCGAAACAGCGATTCAGCTGCCGCTTTTCCAGCCATCTTGCTGGATTTTTCCGTTTCGAGACGGACGATTTCCTGTTTTAGCAAAGTGATTCGCATCTCCAGTTCGCTTGCCGACAGGAGAGAAAGGTCGCAGCCGATCTCGTGTTCCGGCGGTTTGCGCGGGCGGTCCGGGTCTTCCATCATGGCTCATGCCTCCTTGTTTGCTGGCTCTTCACCACTGATGTCCATGCGTTCAGCTCTTGGGTCAAGTGTTGCCGATTGCGGGGTGGCCATCATGGTCGAGACCGGGCCATGGCCTGTGGAAAAATTCTCTTTTTCCTCGGATGTGAGTGTGGGGCGCAACCGGCTGCGGAAAATTGCATAGGCAACCAGCAGAGCATGGGCGGTGGCGGTGACCCCAAACAATGCATAGGGACCGAACAGCGTCATGACAGGACCGCCGATGGTCGGGCCGATAATCGTACCGATGCCAAACAGCAGCAGCAGGCCGCCGGACACTTTGACGAAATCGCCACTGTCGGCAAAGTCATTGGCATGGGCGACAGCAATTGGATAGAGCGAATTTGCCGCCGCCCCATAGAGCGCCACCAGCGGGATCAGGATAACGGCGGCCTGTGGCCGTACCACCAGAAGCAGCAGGGCGGCCATCAGGGCGACCGCAGCAATGCCAGCCAGAACATAGCGCCGATCCGTATGGTCGGACAGGCGGCCAGCCGGAAACTGGGCCGCCGCACCGGCAAAGATCGTAATGCTCAACATGCTGGCAATCATCACATCCGGCAGGCCGACGCGGGCGCCGAACACCGCCACCAGGGTGCCGTAAGCGCCGTTGGCAATGCCGATCAGCAGAATACCGACAAAGGACACCGGCGAATTTCGATAGAGTTTCGGCAGATCCAGCTTGACGGATTTCAACGGCTGCGGCGAGGCGGCGTTGGACATGGTGGTGGGCAGCATGGCCAGGCAATAGAGAATGCCGCAGATCATGAACAGCGTCGGTGTGTGAATATTGCCGAAAGCCACCATCATCTGGCCGCCGACCACCCCGAACAGGGTGACGGAAATGTAGAAGGAAAAGATCGAGCCACGGCTCTCGTTGCTGGCCCTCTCGTTCAGCCAGCTTTCGATGATCATCGAGGTGCCGGCGGTGCAAAAGCCGGTCAGCGTTCGCAGGGCGACCCATGAATATTGCTCGACGACCAGGCCGGTGATCAGCGAAATGATGGCGATAACGGCGATGAAGCAGGAAAAGGCCCGGACATGGCCGACCCGCATCACCAGCTTGGGTGCAATGAAACAGCCAAGCACAAAGCCCGCCGCCCAGGACGTGCCGAGCAGGCCGAGCACTTCATTGGAATAGCCTTCAAAGGAGCCGCGCACAGGCAGAAGCAGCCCGTGCAGGCCATTGCCAAGGAACAGAAAAAGCGTGCCAAGCAAGAGGGAGAGAACAGGAAGCAGGTTTCGGGTCATGCAAAATCACTTCGGAACGGGTCGAGGCGAAGGCCAAGCGTGGCAGGTCGCGGAATGCGTGGGGCCATTATTCCCCGGAATGGGGTCGATTTATGAATTATGGCAAACTGTCGTTACTGTGACGTTACAGCAGGTGATTTTCCAGCTATTTATGGGGTATGGCGCAAACCGCCAGATGATGGCCAAGCAAAGCCTGCTTCCCTTTGCCCGCTGATATCAGTATGACCGAGGACAAGCGCTTCATTCCTGCTAAAATGCGTTGGCTTCGTAGAGGTAGCGACCAAAGACATGAACAAGGCAATATCGGCCTTTCTGATCCTGGCCATGGCCGTGCAACTGATCCGGCCGCTCGGCTTGCCATTCCTTCGAAAGCGTAGCGACTTCTGGAAGCTTGCCGTGCTGGCCTTTATCATCTGGACTGTCACGCTGCTGGTGCGGCCTTAAGCTGTAGCGCGAGCTTTAGGATTGCTTTTCATGCTTGAGGTCTGTGGTTTATCGTAAAACCGCTGCAATTTTTTGCGCTGCCGACAGCGCCGTGTACCCACTATGGTGGATGACTGCATTCAGAATTTCTTGGGGCAGATGAAGGCGAGATATTGAGCCATAAGTCCAGTGTTTTCAATTGCGGGCATATAGGCCGTCACCTCGCATGATGCGCGACTTCCCTCGGCAGCATCGCATTGGGCAATCCCACCATTGCTGCTGCGTGGAAGCGCCTGATCCAATCGCTCCAGATCTGCCTTGGCAAGATGAGCTCTAAATTGGTCCAGCAGTTCGAGTTGATCTGCTGGCGCGGTATCGGTCGCCTTGGCTTGCGCGCAGGTGGTTGGTGGGGCAGGGAAGTCCGGCGTTTGTGCCGCAGCCAATATTATTGCCATCACAAAAAGCATCGCCTCTCCTCCAAAGCAGGACCGCCCATAAGCGAATGGAAATGAATTTTTATGGCCTTAATTTGCTGCTGGCCCGATACGAAGCATCATTCTCAATGATTTTTCCTATTTCGCTTTCTGGTTTGAGGCCTGCACCATGGCCATCAATACATCCGTTTGGGCGATCATGCCGATCAGCTTTGCCTGGGCGTTGATGACAGGCAAATGATGCAGGGCCGCTTCGGCAAAGGTCACGATGGCTTCGGACAGCGGTGCGTCGGGCGTGACGGTGCGCACCGGTGTGGTCATGATGTCCTTGACCGTGCCGTTTGGCGCAGAGGCGCCTTGCAAGGCCAGCGCCAACCGTCGGCCAAGACCGATCACCGGCTTGCCCCGTGACCAGCTTGCCTTGTCCAGCAGGTCGGTCTGGGTGACGATGCCGAGAATGGTGGCGTCTTCGGCGGTCACAGCTAAGGCCTTGACCCGGCTTTGGCGCAGGCGGTGCAGCGCCTCGCTCAGGGTTGTATCCGGGGAGAGGGCGGCAATACCGGCAATCATCACCGCGCCGCAGGTCGTATGGCTGCTGCGACGGCGATAGGCACGCAACTCGGTGCGGCGCAGGATATCCTCCAGATCGTCGCGGTCGATGTCGAGAAAGGCATCGTAATCCTTCAGGACGTCATCGAGATCGCGGCGCTGGAAGCCTGCGGTATCAGCAATGCCGGGCGTTTGCGGCAAAGCAGGCTTGGCGCGATGCGGATAACGACGGCCTGCAAGCCGGTTATAGAGCAGCGCGCTGGCCAGAAGCAGCAGGGAGTTGCCAGCCACCGGCCAAAGCACGAAGCCATAGCCCAGCGCATGAATGCCCGGACCGCCGAGCACGGCAGTCAGCGCGATGGCGCCGCTTGGCGGATGCAGGCAGCGCAACGCAATCATCGCGGCAATCGCACCGCCAATGGCGAGCGCGCTGGCAAGCAGCAGATCCGGCACCCATTGCGCTACGGTCACACCAATCAGTGCGGCGCAAAGATTGCCTCCCAGGATCGACCAGGGTTGGGCAAGCGGACTGGTGGGGACAGCAAACAGCAGCACGGCGGAGGCTCCCATCGGTGCGATCAGCACCGGCAGGCTTGCAGCTTGCTCCGGCCAAAAATATCCCAGCAAAAAGGCACTGATGACGCCGGTCACCAGAATGCCCAGCGCCGCGCCGAGGGCGGAGCGGGCCTGTTCTGAAGAACTGATCGGCGTTACGTCCGGGATCAGATGCTTCCATACGTCCCGCAGAGCTGATTGCATTGCTGATTTTCCGTTTCTGTATGGCGTGGATCAACGATCGATGCTGAGCGTGCCCTGCATGACGGTCACAGCGTGGCCTGAAATCTCGGTTCGGATGACGTTGCCGCCCACTTTCTGGATGGTGACAGTTATCAGGCTGCGGCGGCCCATTTCAACACCCTGTTCGATCACCAGCGTCTGGTCAAGATCGGCTTCCGGTGCCTGCTGTGCCAGATAGGCGGCAAGCGCCGCTGAGGCGCTGCCGGTGGCCGGATCTTCCGCAACATTGTCGAAAGGCGAGAACATCCGGGCGCGGACATGGTTTTCCGACATCCGGCAATAGAGAAAGGTCGCGCCATCGGTTTCCTGGTCGGCATGGATTTCGACCAGACGGGCGAGAGCGGCAAGATCAGGCTTGCTGCGGCCAAGGGCGGCGAGATCGGTCAACTCCGCTGCGATGAATGTCAATCCGACGGAAATAAAGGCCGGAGCATGGTTTGCTGTTTGAATGTCACTCTCAGCCAAAGACATGGCGGCGGCCAGATCAGTTGTTGCCACAGGGCCGCTGACGAAAAGAGGCTGGGGTGCCCGAATGCTGGCATTCACCAGACCATTGTCATTGCGGCTCAACTGAACGGCGACGAGGCCAGCTTTTTCCTCAAAGCGCAGATCGTCGCCAAGGGATTGGCCGAACAAGGTCGATTGGCCCGCAAGGGCGATGGCTGTGCCAACATTGGGATGACCGGCAAAGGGTATTTCCATGACAGGCGTGAAGATCCGCACCTGCGCCGTATTGGCCGCGTCTGTCGGAGGCAGGACGAAGGTGGTTTCAGAATAGCCGAATTCAGCGGCAATGGCCTGCATCGTCACATCCGACAGCCCGCGCGCATCGAGAATAACCGCCAGAGGATTGCCGCGAAACCGCTCAACGGTAAAGACGTCGAGAGTGATGAAAGGAATGGAGATCATGGCTGGCCTTCTTGCAGGTGATACGTGATGAACAACCGTGATCTCGATAGCAGTGGCGTCGCCGAAATGAAGATGAAATCCTGTCAGGGTGACAAGAAAAAAGCCCCACCGGGTGCGGTGGGGCTTCAAGATGCAGGATAAAATGCGTTCGATGCTTGCCCTCAGGCGGCCTTTTCCAGGTCCTGTTTCCAGGTGCCAGTCGCGGCCAGGCTGTTCATGCGGGCGCGGTGGGTGAAGGCGCGCTGACCGGCGGCGACGTTTTCGCTGCGGCCGCCCCACGTTTTAATGGCGCTATCCTGAAGGGCGCGGCCATAGGAATAGGTCAGGGTCCAGGGCAGGTCATAACCGGCATTCATCGCGGAGAGATGCGCGGTTGCTTCCTCTGTGCTCTGGCCGCCGGACAGGAAGGCGATGCCGGGAACGGAGGAAGGAACCGTGGCCTTCAGCACCTTGACGGTCGCAGCTGCAACTTCTTCGACAGAGGCCTTGCGGGCATTCTTGCCGTCGATGATCATGTTGGGCTTCAGGATCATGCCTTCGAGATTGACGCGGGCGTCGTAGAGATCCTGGAACACGGTGCGCAGCACCCATTCCGTCACTTCGGCACATTTGGCGATATCGTGGGTGCCTGGAGCGCCATCCATCAGCACTTCCGGTTCAACGATCGGCACAATACCTGCTTCCTGGCAAAGGGCAGCATAGTAGGCGAGCGCCTGGCTATTGGCCTTGATCGAGCCCCAAGTCGGCAGGCCATCGGCAATGGCGATAACGCCGCGCCACTTGGCAAAGCGGGCACCTGCCTTGTAGTAATTGGCGAGACGCTCACGCAGGCCGTCCAGGCCTTCTGTCAGCGTTTCACCAGGAAAACCGGCCATTGGCTTGGCGCCGGTATCGACCTTGATACCTGGGATGGAGCCTGCGGCCTTGATGATGTCAACGAAAGGCGTGCCATCGGCAGCCTTCTGGTACAGCGTCTCTTCATAGAGAATGACGCCGGAAATGTATTTCTTCATCGCCTCGTCGGAGCGAAACAGCATTTCGCGGTAGTCGCGGCGGCTGGTTTCGGTGGATTCGAGGCCAATCGTGGCGAAACGCTTCTTGATGGTGGACGTGGACTCGTCCGCTGCCAGAAGGCCCTTGCCATCGGCCATCATCTTGACGGCGATGTCTTCAAGTCTCTCACTCATGTCCTAATGCTCCCAAAAACGTTACCACTGGTTATCGCGTAACAGATGTTGTTCAGGAGGAAAATGGGGCCTTAAGTCATTGAAACGATTGAAATCGTTTCAATCGTTTTAAAATTCAATCTTTTTTAAAAGAAATTCAGGTGCGGCATTTGTTCCATGCCGCACCTCACTTTTTTCGTCGGTTGTTAAGCCGGGTGGGTCAATACGGCAACGCCGGGCAGTTCCTTGCCTTCCATCCATTCCAGGAAAGCGCCGCCTGCGGTCGAAACATAGGAAAAGTCATCAACAACGCCAGCATGGTTGAGCGCCGAGACCGTGTCGCCGCCACCAGCTACCGACACCAGCTTGCCAGCCTTGCTGCGCTCTGCGGCGTGCTTTGCGGCAGAGACGGTGGCGGTATCGAAGGGGGGGATTTCAAAGGCGCCGAGCGGGCCGTTCCAAACCAGCGTTGCCGCTTTGGTGATCCAGTCATTGACGACCGCCACTGATTTCGGACCCACATCCAGCATCATTGCGTCAGCGGGAATGGCCGAGACATTGACGGTCTCATTGGCGGCATTGGCCTTGAACTCGCGAGCGACGACGCCGTCGACCGGCAGCACGATGGTGCAGCCAGCGGTTTCAGCTTCGATCATGATCTGCTTGGCGGTTTCTGCCAGATCGTGTTCGCACAGCGATTTGCCGACAGAAATTCCTTGGGCGGCGATGAATGTATTGGCCATGCCACCGCCGATGACAAGTGCATCGACCTTCTTGACCAGGTTCATCAGCAGGTCGATCTTGGAGGAAACCTTGGCGCCGCCGACAATGGCGACCACCGGATGGGTCGGCTTGCCGAGGCCCTTTTCCAGTGCTTCCAGTTCGGCCTGCATGGTACGCCCTGCATAGGCGGGCAGAATATGGGCAAGCCCTTCCGTGGAGGCATGGGCGCGGTGGGCAGCGGAAAAGGCGTCATTAACATAGATGTCGCCGTTCTTGGCGAGTTCCGCAGTAAAGTCGGCGTCGTTCTTTTCCTCGCCCTTGTGGAAGCGGGTGTTTTCCAGAAGCAGGATATCGCCGTTGTTCAGGGCGGCAACGGCCCTTTCGGCCGGTTCGCCAACGCAGTCTTCGCCAAACGCGACCGCCTGATCCAGCACTTCTTCGACGGCGGAAATGATCTGCGACAGCGACATATCGGCAACCGGCTCGCCCTTGGGACGACCGAAATGGGCGAGCAGAATAACCTTGGCGCCCTTGGCCGACAGTTCCTTGATGGTCGGGGCGACGCGCTCGATGCGGGTTGCATCCGTCACCTTGCCGCCGGAGACGGGCACGTTCAGGTCGACGCGCAACAGTACGCGCTTGCCGGCGATATCGGTGAGATCGTCAAGTGTCTTGAAAGCAGGCATGGTGAGTTTCCCGTGTTGACTGTCGTTACGGTGTTGCGCGGGACCTTACACCGGTCTCGGCAAGAGGCAAGATTGATCGGGCTGTTGCCCGGCGCAATCAGGATATGAAGCCGAAGGCTTCAAGCCCAGAAAGCGGGTATGGTCTCAGTGAGTCGCGGGCCGATGCGCAAAGGAGCGATCTTTTCGGCAAGGCCTGTACTGTCGGAAATCTCGACGCCGACGCCGCAGATCGTCGCCGGGCCGTGCGCTGCTTCAAACCGGCCCTTGGGCATTTTCGAAATGAAGCGGTTCAGCGGCTCTTCCTTTTCCATGCCGAGCGACGAATCATAATCGCCGCACATGCCGGCATCCGACATATAGGCGGTGCCGCCATTGAGAATCTGGTGGTCGGCGGTCGGCACATGGGTATGGGTGCCGACCACGAAACTGGCGCGGCCATCAACGAAATGGCCGAAACACTGTTTTTCGCTGGTGGCCTCGGCATGGAAGTCGAAGATGATGGCGTCGGCCTGTTCCTTCAACGGGCAGGCGGCGAGAATGGTTTCCGCCGATTTGAAGGGATCATCGAGTTCGGGATGCATGAACACCCGGCCCATGATATTGGCGACCAGAACGCGCGCACCGTTGCGGGCATAATAGAGACCGGACCCTTTGCCGGGTGTCCCCGCCGGATAATTGGCCGGGCGCAGGAACTGGTCGTGACGACCTGAAAAGGTGATCGCTTCCTTCTGGTCCCAGACGTGGTTGCCCGTGGTGACGACATCTGCGCCGGCATTGATGGTTTCGAGGAAAATATCCTCGGTAATCCCGAAGCCGCCAGCGGCATTTTCACCATTGACGATGACGAAATCCAGTTTCAGGTCGGAGACCAGGCCGGGCAGCTTTTCCCAAACCGCCGTGCGGCCTGTCTTGCCAACCATATCGCCCAGAAAAAGCAGCCGCATTCCTTAAATCCAGTCAGGTCTTGAAGTTCTTGTATCCACTTTCCGTCAAAATGGCATGCAAAGCGACGTCATGGGGTTCGAAAGGCACATCTGCCACTTCCTGACAGTCAAATGCAATGCCGATCAGAAGCGGATCAAGGCCTTTCTGATGCAAACGGGCAATCGCCCGGTCGTAATGGCCTGCTCCATAGCCGATCCGGTTGCCATGCCGGTCGAAGGCGGCCAGCGGAATCAGCAGGACCTGTGGATCGACCACCGGCGCATCGGGGCCGGGACCGCGTGTGCCAAAACCGGTATCGATCAGCGGGTCGTCCGTGCGCCATTGCCGGAAGCAGATGGTCTGGCGGTCCAGAACCACGGGCAGGCAGAGATCGGCACCGCGCTGGCGCAACATCTCCATTAACGGTTGCGTGTCTACTTCGGAGCGGATCGGCAGGAAGCCGGAAACCATGGCGCTTGGGGCAATCTCGATGGCGCCGGCGCCGTGATGGACAATTGTGGCCGAATGATCGGCGCGAATGTGAGCGGGAATAGCGTCCCGACGGGCAAGGCTTTGTTGGCGCAAATGGTTTTTTGTACTGTCCAAGGGCATGTGTTCTCTCTTTGTTAGCAGTTGTTTAACCATAATCGCTCTTTGTTTTGCAAGAGCAGGTCACGATGGAACAATTTGTGTTTTAGTTACAGTTAATTTAGTCTTGTATTTATGTTGTTGTATAATCAAAGAATTGCACTTTTCTGCCGATAGATGCGCGCTGCAAGCGTCCCGCATTGGTGCTATTTCCCTTGGAATGGGACGTAAAGGCCTTGGCGGTGAAGGGCTGGAGAAAGGTTTGTGACAATCTTGCCTTAACACTCGTCAAATATTTTAGGCTCAAGGGGCCATAAATATTTGAGGGTTTGGCAATGAAATTTCTATCCCGTTTCGGGCTGGTCGGGACGATCACTGTGGTGACGACCCTGATATTGGTTGTATCTCTGGGCGCTGTTGCCTGGACGATTTCGCGGCAGGTTCATGAGCGCGTGACGCAGCAGGCCATCGACAGCCAGAACAGCAGCCTGCGGGTCGCGGCCACGTTGCTGGAGCGCGATGTGCCTGGTGTGAAGGTCAGCTGGGGTCGGGATGGCAATGTTGAACGCATTTCGGCGCAGACGCTGCCGGCGCAATTTGCCAATCATGACACGATCGATTCCATTGGCCGGATGACGGGCCAGACGGCGACGCTGTTTACCCTGGACGAAGCGACCAAGGGTTACATTCGTCGCACAACCAATATCATCAAGCCGGATGGCCAGCGCGCCGTCGGCACGCCACTCGATCCAACGGGTGCAGTCTATTCGGCCCTCATCAAGGGTGAGACGTATCGTGGTCAGGCCGCCATTCTCGGCACGGATTACTATACGATCTACAAGCCCATCATCAGTTCCTCCGGCTCGGTCATCGGCATTCTCTACGCCGGTGTGCGTGTTGCTGAAATTGCCGGTATCAGCGATCAGATGGCGCAGGCCGTGGCGATTACGGCGGGTATCGCTTTGCTGGTCTCTCTCCTGCTGATGGTGTTCATCACCCGTAAGACCATGCGCCCGATTCCGGAGCTGACAGCGGCGGCATCCAGTCTTGCCGATGGTCGGACCGATGTTGAAGTTCCGCATCAGAGCTTGCGCAACGAGATTGGCGCTCTGGCCCGGGCGCTGGAAGTTTTCCGCGAAGATGCGCTCAAGAAGCTGCAACTGGAACAGGACGCCAACGAAACGCGGGCGCGCAACGACCTGGAACGGGCCGAGCGTGAGGCTGAAAAGGATGCGGATGCCGCCAATATCCGAAACTGTGCCGATATGCTGGCGGTTGCCATGAACCGCCTGAGCACCGGCGACCTGACGACGCGGATTGACCAGTCGTTTATCCCTGAACTTGAACCGCTCCGGGTCGATTTCAACAATTCGGTCAACAATCTCAGCCTGGCCTTCGCGCGTTTGCGCAATGAGGCCATGTCGGTTGAGGCCAGCGGCAATGAAATGCGCAGCGCCGCAGGCGCGCTTGCCAGCCGCACCGAGCAGCAGGCAGCCTCGCTGGAAGAGACCTCGGCAGCGCTTGAACAGGTCACCGGCACGGTGCGCAGCGCCGCCGACCGTGCCCAACAGGCCGCGGCCCTTGCTGCCGATGCCCAGGTCAGTACCGAAGGCTCTTCCCAGGTGGTGGCCGATGCAGTTTCGGCCATGGGCCGGATCGAACAGGCCTCGAGCGAAATTTCCAAGATCATCAATGTGATCGATGAAATCGCTTTCCAGACCAATCTTCTGGCATTGAATGCCGGTGTCGAGGCCGCAAGGGCTGGCGAAGCGGGCAAGGGCTTTGCCGTGGTTGCTCAGGAAGTGCGCGAACTGGCCCAGCGCTCCGCCAATGCCGCCAAGGATATCAAGGCGTTGATCAGCAAATCCGGCACGGAAGTGGCTGGTGGCGTCAAGCTGGTGCGCGAAACCGGCGATGCGCTTGGCGCGATTTCCCAACAGGTGTCGATGATCAATGGTCTGATTGCCGAGATTGCCACGTCCTCGCGTGAACAGAGCACCGGCTTGCAGGAGATCAACACCTCCGTCAACCATATGGACCAGTTCACCCAGAAAAACGCCGCCATGGTGGAAGAAACCACCGCTGTCACCCACAAACTCGCTGAAAGCGCCACCACATTGGTCAGCCTGATTGCCGAGTTCAAGGTGCCGGGTGAGGCCGCATCCTGGGCGCCAAGCCAACAGCCAGCACCTGCACCACGGGCACCTGCCGCCAAGCCTTTGGCCGCATCGCGCATCAAGCCTGCCCAGCCCACCTCCCGCCCGGTCGGTTCTCCGGCGCGCTCGATGATGGGCAAGCTGGCCAGCGCCTTCACCGGCGGTTCTTCAGCCACCGCGGCCTCAAGCGCCTCCGGTGGTAATAATTGGGAAGAATTTTAAGCAGTAGCGGCAGCTTCCATCGTTTCGACAGGATGGAAGCTGCCGCGATATTTCTTTCCCTTTAGACTTAGCTCTTGGCGCGACGCATCAGCGCGGCCATGGCGTCGGCATGGGGCGTTTGTTGCCCGCCAAGTCCATCCAGCACGCCTTGCCGGTCGATGTCGGTTCGGTTCTGGCTGGCCTTCAGCTTGCCCTCCAGACTGGACATTTGCACTTCGATCCCGACGATGCCGCGCATCTGGGCTGCGACGAAATTGTCCGGTGCGTCATCGACAGCCCATGGGCGAGGACCGGAGGCTTCCATCTGATTGGTCAGTAACCGGACTTGCGCCAGCAGCCAGGCGGGGTCCTGATGGGCTTTTGCCATGCCTTTGACCTGCACGGTCTGGTAATTCCAGGTCGGCACGACTTTGCCGGTCTCCTGCTTGCTGGGATACCAATTGGGGGAGATGTAATGATCAGAGCCCATGAAAGCGACGAGAACCTCGTCTCCTGCGTCGATGGCCTGCCATTGCGGATTGGCGCGCGCCATATGGGCCAGCAGCCGGTCCGGCTGCGTGTCGTTACCGCGCAACAGGAAGAAGGGCAGGGGATTGGCGATCAATCCGCCGCTTCCAGAAGTGATCAGCAGGGCAAGCGGCTGTGCCATGATGAACTGGCAAAGCGCTTCGTGGTCGGTCTGGCGAAAATGAGGTGGCTGGTACATGGCTGTTTCCGAGAATTATGCAGCAGTACCATGCATTGTGCCGCGCCCGCCGCTTTGAAAGCAAGCCGTTTTAAACGAAGCGATAGCTGCGTCAAACCTGTCTGAAACTGATGAAAGGGAAAAGTGCGGTCCACGCAACCGATGGATTTTTGCGATCCTGGGAGCCTACAAAGTAGGTGGGCGCCGTATGTCCGAACCCACGGGTCCGAACAGGGACAGCTCCCTCAAGATCGGGTATGGCCCCAGGGATTGTGTGTTCCTGTCGAGAGGCGCAGACCGCATAACTGATATAGGCGCATTCCGGTCCTTGCGCCAGTGGTGCTGGCGGTTGCAGCCATGTTTATTTCAGTGGTGCTGGTTTTCAGTTGGGCTGGCCGCAGCCTGCGGCTTTTCGGTCAGTTTGCGGGTCAGGCCGTTGAGGCGCTCGGTCAATTCCGTGATGGCGGCGAGGATGTCGTCTTCACGGCCGATAGCGCCGGCTGAGGTGGCTTCGGCGGAGGCAATCCGGCGTTTCAGCTCGGACAATTCGTCCATGACCATGATGCCCGCCATCACGGTAACGCGCAGGTCGCCGATTTCACCGAACTGGCTTTTGAGGTGGCTGACATAACGGTCGAACTGGCTGGCCAGATCGGTCAGGTGGTTTTCCTGTCCTTCCTCGCAGGCCATGCGATAGGCTTTTCCATCGATGGTGACCGTGACTTGTGCCATGTCTGTCGAATGATCCCTGAGTGAGGCGAGGCTGGCCTAACGGTCCAGTACGGCCCTGATGGTTTCCATTGCGGTGACTAGGCGGCGCGAGACTTCGCGATTGACCTCTTCCAGCCGGTTGGCCCGAAATTGCGATTGGTCAAGTTCCTGGGCAAGACGGGCGCGGTCGATATGGACGCGCTTCACCTCCTGCTCCACCTCGCCATTGGCGCGTTGCAGTTCCAGTCGCATGTCTATGGCATTTTCCAGGCCGGAAATGGCCTGTTTCAATGCGCCGAGCGCAGCTTCCGCTTTATCCGTCGCCATCTCTCTCTGCCCCGGCTGATGAAGTTTTCAGGCTCTGTTCGAACCGGAAAGCCTCCAGATGCTCTTGGTCGTCCCAGATATTCTTGCTCGTCTTTGTCGTTTTGGAAAACCGGCCTCATTTTTCCCTGACAAACTCCAAAAGGCAAGCCGAATCGACCCTTTGGCCCCCATCCTTCTCATGCGACATTAGTCATTGCCTGTAGCTGGCGTCAACAAACCCCGGCTTTTCACTGTGTCATGCTTGTGGACGAGTAGACCCGCTGCCGTCCATGGCGCGCATCAATACGAGACAATGATCAATATTAAGGCAAAAACTGAAATAATGCCTTCCACGCAATCACCCGGCCTCAATTTATTGACTTGCCCGTCCTAGATGTTAAGGATCACCCACTTTCTGACGTTCGCCCGAACGGCGTTCGTCCATCGAGACCCGGAACAGGCGGAACAGTCATGATTTCTCCCGAAAAGCACAACCGGATGGCCAATGCGATCCGATTTTTGTCCATGGATGCGGTCGAAAAGGCCAATTCCGGCCATCCTGGCATGCCAATGGGCATGGCCGATGTCGCGACGGTGCTGTTTACCCGCTTTTTGAATTTTGATCCCAAGGCGCCGACATGGGCCAATCGCGACCGTTTCGTGCTGTCGGCTGGCCACGGCTCTATGCTGCTCTATTCGCTGCTCTATTTGACCGGCTATGAAGATATCAGCATCGACGACATCAAAAATTTCCGTCAGATCGGCTCCAAAACTGCGGGTCACCCGGAATATGGCCATTTGTCAGGCATCGAGACGACGACCGGCCCGCTCGGCCAGGGCATCGCCAATGCCGTCGGCATGGCGATTGCTGAAAAGAAGCTGGCGTCCGAATTCGGCAGCGATCTGATGCATCACCACACCTATGCCATCGTTGGCGATGGCTGCCTGATGGAAGGCATCAGCCAGGAAGCGATTTCGCTGGCTGGCCATCTGAAGCTCAACAAGCTGATCGTGCTCTGGGACGATAACGGCATTTCCATCGACGGCGCGATTTCGCTGGCCGACAGCACCGACCAGCATGGCCGGTTCCGCGCTTCGGGCTGGAACACGATGGCTGTTGACGGTCACGACCCGGAAGCGATTTCGGCTGCACTGTCCGCCGCCCAGCTGTCCGAAAAGCCAACGATGATCGCCTGCAAGACGGTGATCGGTTTTGGTTCTCCCAACAAGGCGGGCACCCATAAGGTGCACGGTTCGCCGCTCGGTGCCGACGAAATTGCCGCCACCCGCAAGGCGCTGGGCTGGGCCGACGAGCCTTTCCACGTGCCTGCCGATGTGCTGGACGCCTGGCGCGAAGCCGGTGCGCGTGGTGCCTCCACACGTGCCGAATGGGAAAAAGTTCTGGAAGGCTCCGATCACAAGGCCGAGTTCACCCGCCGCTTCGCTGGCAAGCTGCCTGAAGGCTTCGATGCTGCCATCGACGCCTATAAGAAGAAGCTGGCCGAGAGCAAGCCGACCCTTGCCACCCGCAAATCCTCCGAGGATGCGCTGGAAGTGATCAATGGCGTGGTGATCGAGACGCTCGGCGGTTCCGCCGACCTGACCGGCTCCAACAACACCAAGACCAGCCAGACTGCGTCGATCACCCCGACCGATTTCTCGGGCCGTTACGTGCATTGGGGCATTCGTGAGCATGGCATGGCGGCGGCGATGAACGGCATCGCCCTGCATGGCGGTCTCATTCCTTATTCCGGCGGCTTCCTGATCTTCTCGGATTATTGCCGTCCGTCGATCCGTCTGGCCTCCTTGATGGGTATTCGCGTCATTCACGTTCTGACCCATGATTCCATCGGTCTTGGCGAAGATGGCCCGACCCACCAGCCGGTTGAGCAGATGGCTGCATTGCGCGCCATCCCCAACCTGATGATGTTCCGCCCGGCCGATGCCACCGAAGTGGCGGAATGCTGGCAGATCGCCTTGACCCATACGGATCGTCCGTCCGGCATTGCGCTGACCCGTCAGAACCTGATCGCGGCCCGCACCGAATATTCGGCGGAAAATCTGTCGGCCAAGGGCGGCTATGAGCTGCTCGGCGCTGCCGATGCCAAGGTGTCGATCTTTGCCACCGGTTCGGAAGTCGAACTGGCGATCCAGGCGCGCGCGGCGCTCGCCGCCAAGGGCATTGCCGCTCGCGTCGTTTCCGTGCCGTGCTTCGAACTGTTCTTTGAACAGCCAGAGGAATACCGCAACGCGGTGATCGGCACGGCTCCGGTCAAGATCGGCGTTGAAGCGGCGATCCGTCAGGGCTGGGATGAGATCATCGGCTCGCACGGCACCTTTATCGGCATGAAGTCCTTCGGTGCTTCCGGCCCCTACAAGGAATTGTACAAGCATTTCGGCATCACCGTCGAAGCGATTGTCGAAGCGGCTGAAGCCAAGCTTTCCTGAAGAGGCATTAAAAGCGGGTCTGGCGGGCCCGCTTCTCTTCGGGCTTGCCTGAACGCCTTGACCACATGAGTGCCTTTACCCAATGCCTGGGGCTGCCCAAGGCGAGAACCACTTGGCCATCGTCGCGCCGTTCCAGACCATCACCGCTCCGGGGGCGACCCAGCAGCCCGGAGCCATCCGACAAGCGGGAGTTAAGCAATGACTGTGAAAGTTGCCATTAACGGCTTTGGCCGTATCGGCCGCAATGTGCTGCGCGGTATCATCGAATCCGGTCGGACCGACATTGAGGTCGTGGCCATCAACGATCTTGGCCCGGTCGAAACCAATGCGCATCTGCTGCGCTATGACAGCGTCCATGGCCGTTTCCCCTCGACCGTCAAGGTCGAAGGCGACAGCATCATCATCGATGGCCGCGCGCCGATCAAGGTGACCGCGGTTCGCGATCCCAAGGATCTGCCCTGGAGCAATGTCGATATCGCGCTGGAATGCACCGGCATTTTCACCGCCAAGGAAAAGGCATCGCTGCACCTGGCCAATGGCTCGAAGCGCGTGCTGGTCTCGGCGCCTGCTGACGGTGCCGACAAGACCATCGTTTATGGCGTCAACCACAACACGCTGACCAAGGACGACCTGGTCGTTTCCAACGCGTCCTGCACCACCAATTGCCTGGCGCCGGTTGCCTACGTGCTGCAAAAGCTCGTCGGTATCGAAAGCGGCTACATGACCACCATCCATTCCTACACCGGCGACCAGCCGACGCTGGATACGATGCACAAGGACCTGCACCGCGCCCGCGCTGCTGCGCTGTCGATGATCCCGACCTCGACCGGTGCCGCCAAGGCCGTTGGCCTGGTTCTGCCGGAACTGAAGGGCAAGCTGGACGGTTCTGCCATCCGCGTTCCGACCCCGAACGTCTCGGTTGTTGACCTGAAGTTCATCCCCGGTCGCACGGTCACCAAGGAAGAAATCAACGCCGCCATCAAGGCAGCGTCGGAAGGCGAGTTGAAGGGCATTCTCGGCTATACCGAAGAGCCGCTGGTTTCCATCGACTTCAACCACGACAGCCATTCCTCGACCTTCTCCGGCGACCAGACCAAGGTCATGGACGGCGGCAAGCTGGTACGCATCCTGTCGTGGTACGACAACGAATGGGGCTTCTCCAACCGCATGGCCGACACCGCCGTCGCCATGGGCAAGCTGATCTAAGCAGCCAGAATTACCGCTGGCGGGCTGCAAATGGCAATTTCTGCGCTTACCTAGGCTCACGTACTTGAGTACGCTCCGGTTCTCGAAATCACCATTTTCGCCACGCCATCGGCAATTCTAAAGCTGACCTCGCAGTTGCTTAACGACATAAGAGAAGCGGATCGGGAAACCGGTCCGCTTTTTTGCTGAGAAATCCGCGGTCGCAGCATCCTCGGGAGCGTAACCACCTCCGGCCTCAATTTCTTCCTACAGCAAGCCTTTGGCGCGCAAATCAGGGGCGAAGGTGGCGAGCGACATAACGAGGGTCAGAGGCTTGCCTTGAAGGGGCTCTGCCCCAAAAGAGGCGTACCAGTCGGCGGCGCGCTGGCTTTTGGCGTCGATCACCAGCAGAATGCCGCCGCCTTCACTGGCGAGCCGCAAACAGCGCAGGGCGGCAGCAGCAAGCAATTGCCCTCCCAGCCCTTGCCGCGCCATGGTTTGATCTGTTGCCAGTCGGGCAAGCCGGAAACCGGGTACGTCGTGCCGTGCCAGTCCCCTGGTCATTGCCACAGGCACGGTCTCATGCGCAACAGACGCTGGCGCTACGGTGTAAAAGCCAAGGATGCGATTCGGTATTGCATTGTCTATTGCGCAGAAGGTCTTGGCCGCATTCTGCTCGTGGCCTTGCCGTGCAAAGCGTTGCAGAAATGCGTTCATTGGTCCATCGCCGCAATCGAAGGAAGCCCGATCATGAGATTTCTGGATCGCTTCCTCATGCCATGGCGGAATGCTCATAGAGTGTCCGGCAGCGCTTCGATTGCCGCCCGCAGCTTGGCATTGGGCTTTGGTGGGTTTTCCAGCAGGTTGAGGATGCGCAGATAGTCGTGCTCCGATACCGTGACGGCCTCCGCTTCCGCAATCACCGCTTCCGCTTCTCGCAGGGCGGATTGGGTCACGAAATTGGTCAGGTCGGTATTGCGCAATATCGCTGCCCGCATCAGCTTGGATTTCGCCGTTGCTGCAATACGCAAGCTCATCCGCTCGTTATCTTCGACCACTGCTCTTGGCATGAAAGCCTCCATTCGTCCCATTCCTAACGTATGGGAAGTCCAGTCTTAAGTCAATCGTACGGCTTCAATACGTACAACTAGGATTACGTAAAGTATGTGACGCTGCTATTTTATCCGTGGCTTACCCCCCTCTGTCCTGCCAGACATCTCCCCCTCAAGGAGGGAGATCGGATAGGCGTTGGCGTCCATGCCTCAGAAAAGGCCGTGATTTCCGAAGCCTTCTACAGGCGATAGAAAGCGAGCGGCCATCCCCGGGCCGATCTCCCCCCTTGAGGGGGAGATGCCTGGCAAGGCAGAGGGGGGCAAACCTCACGGCAAAACCTTTCCACCGTGACGATACCGAATGCAGCCATTTTCTGACATATATTCAACAGGCTAACCCTCTACCATTCTTCCTGATGATTTCAACGGAAGTCCCTCAAAATCCGCTTCCCCTCTCCACCCGTTATACGCTAAACCAGTTGCGGGACCAGTTGTAACGCGCTGGTCCTGGAGTATCGAAACTCCTCAAACAGCGGCCGGTGTCGGTCGTTAAATGACACCCCTCAGCCATAGGTTTGTGGCTGAGGCGGTGGACTATGTCTATACGGTCCACTCTCCATCCTTCTATGGTCGGGGAGGCCTTGGTGCATGTCCAGAGCTTCGGCTTAAAGGCCAAGGCAGTCGTCTGTTTGCGGCTTTCGAACTCCCCGATCACCAGAGGGCAAAATCCTCCGGTGATCGCTTGGCTCACAAGTGCGGGAGGAATGGACGATGGCCGATTATAATGTCTGGGCCGATATTTTCGATACATGGCAATCCATGGCCGATTGGGTGAAGGCGATAGCCATCATCATGCCACCGGTTTTCGCAATGGGCGTGCTGGCCCTGCTGCTGCGCTACCGGCTGGCGCTGCGGCGAGACCTGCCACGCCCGGTCGCCTTCGACCTGCTGGAACCGCAGCCGGATGACCCGCCAGCCAGCATCGACAGCACCATCCTCGAAGCCACCACCGACCTTCAACACCGCCTGGAAGAAGCCCGCCGCAGGCTGATGCCCCCGGACGACCCGGCGCGCAGCAACCTGGAAACCCGCCAAAAAATCGAGCAAATCATCCTGGAAGAATACCACCGCAAATCCGATCCGGCTGATGCGCTGGCTCGGGTGCGGCGGTTTTTGAGGGAGGAGGGGGGTGGGCTGGGTGATCGTCCTGAGTTGGGGGATTGAGGCGTCGAGTTGGCCTGCGGAATCAAGTGCTTTATCGGATATCTGAGATGCACGATGCAAAGGGTTTTCGTTTGTCTTTTCGGGAAAATCGGGTTCCACTTTTCCCTGCCAAACTCTAGCGCTTACCCCGGTGCCGTGCGGTCAGCGGCCAAGTGAGAGCAACGAACGCCATGCCAACGCCAATTAGGACGAATGCGGCACTCAAATTCCAGTGCTTTGCAACAAAGCCAATGGTAGCGGGGCCGACAAGCATTCCAGAATAACCGATCGTGGTGATCGCTGCGATCGCTTGGCTCGGTGGCATCAGGGTTTGCTGCCCAGCGGCGGTGAACAGCACCGGCACGATATTAGAAGCCCCAAGGCCCACCAGCAGGAAACCGAAAAAAGCCAACGGTTGATTAGGAGCTAGGACTGTGAGCGTAAACCCTAGCGCGGCGAGCAGGCCACCACTCACCACGACCTTCATGCTACCGAGCGATCTGACGATCCAGTCGCCCGTCAGGCGACCGGCTGTCATTGCGAGAGCGAACATCGTATATCCAAAGCCGGCCTGAGCCGGATCGACCAGGTGGGTGCCAATGAGGAAGAGCGCGCTCCAGTCGAGGACCGCACCCTCGCCAAGAAAAACCAGGAAACATAGTAGGCCGATGAATGCGACGATACCGCGCGGCAGGGTGAATAGCGGTGTGTGCTCGGTTTCTTGATTTCCATAGGGCAGTAGGCCCTGGGTGGACAGCGCCAGCAGGACGAGCAGCAGCGCGCTGAACATTAACGTTGCTACCCATGGCGAGGTACCGGCCCCAAGCAGAAGGCTCATGCCGCCTGCGCCGACAATGCCACCCACGCTGAAGAGACCGTGGAAGCCGGACATCATGTTGCGCTTGCTATCCTTCTCGACCATGACCGCCTGGATGTTGATCGCGACATCCACAGCCCCGATGCTCGCCCCAAACAGCGCCAGTACGATCGCCATGCCCGGGATCGAGTCAACAACAGCGAGCAATGGCAGCACGAGGGCAAGAACCAGTGTACTCGCTAGGATGACGGCCCGGCACCCGAAGCGACCCGCCAGAATCCCGACCATTGGCATGGCAACGATGGAGCCAAGGCCTAAGCATAACAGCAGCAGGCCAAGTGTGCCGTCATCGACCCCAATTCGGGCCTTGGCAATAGGCACCAAAGGTGCCCAGTTCGCCATAGCTGACCCAGCAATGAGGAATCCAGCACGGGTAGCCCATTGCTGCCGTCCTCCAGAGAGAGGGCGTTCGGTACGGGTCTGTGATTGAGGCATTCAAAGTGCTCCGGAATACATAAAGTTAGATTGCGCGAAGGACACGCAGCGTTCTTTGCGCTCCACTCTTTACAGAACAAGGAACAATGTGCAAGAACGTGCAACAATGTTAATGAAGAGAATAGACCAGTGCTGACAGAAGAAAGACTCGACCGCATCCGAGAGCAGTTGACGACTAGCGGAAAGGTTTTGGCCAGCGAACTTGCCATACAGTTTGAAGTCTCGGAGGACACGGTTCGCAGAGATTTGCGAGAGCTGGCCAAGCTGGGATTTTGCCGTCGTGTGTATGGCGGTGCCTTATTGCCCACACCCGATCTAGGCACCCTGGCCACTCGGACAGCTCTGCATCAGGACCGAAAATCAAATCTGGCGCGGACTGCGGCGGGGTTGATCGAAGATGGTCAGACGATTTTTATCGACGCCGGATCAACTAACCTTGCTATAGCTAATGCGCTTAATCCAAACCAGACGCTGACGATTGTCACAAATGCACCCGTGATCGCCACTGCGTTATCTGACAGGCCGAACTACACCATCATTGTCCTGGGCGGAATGTATGATCAGGGCAAGGGCGCATGCCTCGGGCCGCAGGCGATGCGAGAAGCCGCGCAGATCTTTGCCGACATCTTCGTCATTGGCGCATGTGGCGTGGACAGCACTGTGGGTATCACGGCGCTCGACGCCGGCGAGGCCGAACTCAAACGAACTATGGTCACCCAGAGCAGCATACTGCTTGTCGCCGTTACGGCGGAAAAGATTGCTACGGTCGCGCCGTTCAAGGTTGCAGACGCGTCGATGATTGATCATCTGATCGTGGAGCATGACAATTTCGATGCCGGAGATTTTGCGCGGGCTGATGTTCAGGTGCATGTCGCCTCTGATTCTGCGCCTGCGGCGGCTTAAAACGCTCAGGCCGCCCGACTCGCTCCGGTCGTAACATTCACCCTCCGTAGAGAAGATTTTGAAAGCCCCATGCGAATTGCTCATGCTGCACTTTGGACCCGCAACCTCGATGCAACTGCCAAGTTTTTCGAGAGATATTTTGGTGCAACCTTTGGAGAATCTTACCATAGTAAAAATCGAGTTGGCTTCGTTTCACGTTTCGTGCGCCTGCCCGATGGAAATGACCAGATAGAGCTTATGACTGGACCATGGGTCTCGGATGCCTCGGATGAAAGTATTGGTTGGGATCATATCGCGATTTCTTTGGGAAGCGAGAATGCGGTCCTCACCTTGGCAGAAAGGTGCAAACGGGATGGCTGCCTGAAATCAGGACCCAGATGGACAGGTGACGGATTTTACGAAGCTGTCATTGTGATGCCGGATGGGGGTTCTGTGGAAATCACCGTTTGAATTTTGTTCACGACGTGCGCGGAAGACCACCTTTGGCGAAAAGGTCCAAGATGCTCTGATTCACTCATGTCCGCTTCGAGCAGCGGTCGTTATGACGGCCATGACCGAATGGGAAGTGCTAAGCGACCGCTCCTCTGACCATACTGGTCGCACTTGCCCACCAATCCTCGCCCCAGCAGGGCAAATCCTGCTCAAGCACTCCGCGCTAAAATCTCGTCCACTGCCATCCCGCCCGCACAATACAAACCGCAAAAATTTTTATGCGTGGCTTACCCCCCTCTGCCTTGCCAGGCATCTCCCCCTCAAGGGGGGAGATTGGTAAGCGGTTGGCTTGTCATGTCGCATTTACGCTTTGAAGATATCGGAAATCGCAACGTTATCCGTTGAAACGGGCAGTTACATCTGTCCGATCTCCCTCCTTGAGGGGGAGATGTCCGGCAGGACAGAGGGGGGTATGCGGCAAACAAAAACGCTTGTGTCGTTTACCGTAGCCCCGCCCGCCATTTTCCCCGGTATCGCCATAATTCGTTTTGTAATTTCGCCCCAGTCTGATCAATAGTATTACCGAGGAAATTCAAGGCGATTCTGCCGCCATTGCCTCCCGCTCCGTCTGTCTCGACTGTCTGGCTTTTGGCATCAGAGGTCTGTGGTCCGGCGTCGTGGTGCGCAGGCCGTTGCTGGTGGAGCGTGTCTTCGGGCTGAGTATCGTGCCAGACGGGGGCGAAAGGCCAGACGGGGGCGAAAGGCCAGACGGGGGCGAAGGCCAGAAAGGGGCGAAAGGTTGGAACATTTCTACATCGTCACGCTGGTTCTGACGGCGCTGATCCTGTTTGCGGCTTTTTCCAGCCTGATCGCCTTTCGCTTTGGCGCGCCGCTGTTGCTGTTGTTTCTGGTGATTGGGTTGATGGCCGGGGTCGATGGTCTCGGCATTCATTTCGACAATCATTCCGTTGCCTATACCATCGGCTCGCTGGCGCTGGCGGTTATCCTGTTTGATTCCGGCTATACGACCTCGCTGCAATCCTTCAAACAGGCGGCAGGGCCGTCGATCATGTTGGCGACGGTCGGGGTTTTGTTGACGGCGGGGTTGTTCGGTCTGCTGGCCTGCTGGCTGTTGAAATTGTCGCTGCTGGAAGGCATGCTGCTTGGCTCTATCGTCGCCTCCACCGATGCGGCGGCGGTGTTCTTCCTGTTGCGCATTGGTGGCATCAATATCCGCGACAAGGTGCGCTCCTCGCTGGAAGTGGAATCCGGCACCAACGATCCGATGGCTATCTTTCTCACCCTGGCGCTGGTGCAGATGGTGTCCACCGGCAAGGATCACACCGGTCTCGACTGGAGCCTGCTGCGGATGTTCGTCGAGCAGATGGGCATGGGCCTGGCGCTGGGGCTGATCGGCGGGGCGATGATGGCGATGATCGTCAAGAAGATCCCGATTGATCGCGGCCTGTTGCCGATCATCGTGCTGGCCATGTCGATGGTGATCTTTTCCTATACCGGCGCCATCGGCGGCAGCGGCTTTCTGGCCGTCTATGTCGCGGGCATCTATGCCGGTAACCGCAAGATCCCCGGCAGCGCTTCCATTGCCCGTTTTCAGGAGGGCATGACCTGGCTGGCGCAGATCATCATGTTCCTGGTGCTCGGCCTTCTGGCCACACCCTCGCATTTCATCAAGATCCTGTTTCCGGCGGTGGTTCTGGGCCTGTTTCTGGTGTTTATCGCCCGGCCCGCAGCGGTCTGGCTGTGTCTTATTCCCTTCGATTATACCCATCAGGAAAAGCGGTTCATTTCCTGGGTCGGCTTGCGCGGCGCGGTCTCCATCCTGCTCGGCATTCTGCCGATCCTCGGTGATCTCAAGGGTGGCGAAGTCTATTTCAACACCGCCTTCATCGTGGTGATGATTTCGCTGCTGCTTCAGGGCTGGACCATCAAGCCGATGGCCAAACGGCTCGGCCTGATCATTCCGCCGCGCATCGGCGCCATCGACAAGGTGGAGCTGGACCTGCCGGGTGCCGCCCATCACGAGCTGCTGTCCTACCGCGTCGTGGCGGGCAGCCCGGTGCTCAGTGGCGCGCGCATTCCGCGCTGGGCCATGCCATCGCTTGTCATCCGCGACGGTAAATCCATGCGCTACCAATATGCAGGACGACTTCGGGAAAACGATCAGGTCTATCTGTTCATTGCGCCTGGCTATCCGCGGCTGCTTGACCGGTTGTTTGCCAGCAAGGCACCTGTCGATGATGACGATAGCGAATTCTTCGGTACTTTCACCATTTCACCCTCGCGTCCCGCCGCCGAACTGGATGCGGCCTATGGACCCGGGCTTTTGAACGAGGCCGACCGGCAAAAAACCGTTGGCGAACTGATGGAAGCGCGCCTCGGCGGCAAGGCCGAATATGCCGACCGGGTCCGTCTCGGTCATATCATCCTGATCGTCCGAGACATCGGCGAAACCGGCCATATTTCCTCGGTCGGCGTCTCCATGGAAGCTGTCGCGCCAACCGATAACGCGCCCGCCTTCCTCAGCCTGACCGGCACCGCCCATTGGCTGGCGGGCCTTCGCCATAAGCTGCGAGCGGCTGTGCAAAAGTAGCGGCCAAGACCGACCCCGATGCCGGATCGCATGGGGCCGGTCACATTTCAGCATAAATTCCATGCGGCGCTTTTATACGGCGCATTCTTCGGCTACTTTGGTGTGCATATGCAACGCTGGCAGGAGCTGAGGCGGGCATGATGACGCGAATGCTGGTGATTTTCGGTATTCTTGCTGTTCTTCCGGGCTTTGCCCTGGCGCAAGACAATAGCGCTGCCGCACGGCCTCCCGTTAGCCGCCCTCCCGTCAGCCAATGCCAATTGGTTGCCAAGCAGCTTCCCGGGGCTCGATTTTCTCACGCTGAATATGCCAGCGCTCGTCCAGACAAGGGGCCTCTTCACCTCGCGGCCCTGGCGGAAAACGTCACCATCACCTTTCTAGGTCATTCCACCTTCGAAATCGAAACGCCGCAGGGCCTGACGATCGACACCGACTACAGCGGTTATCTGCGCTCCGCGCGGACACCGGATGTGGTGACGATGAACAAGGCCCATTCCAGCCATTATACGCTGTCGCCCGACCCCGGCATCGCCCAGGTTCTGCATGGCTGGAACGATGCGCAGCCGGGGGAGCCGGTTCACCACAATCTTATCGTGGGCGATGCCTATATCCGCAACGTTCCCACCGATATCCGCAATTGGGGCGGTGATTTCGAGCCGAATGGCAATTCGATCTTCATTTTCGAGGTCGCCGGGCTGTGTATTGGCCATCTCGGCCATCTGCATCATGAATTGACGGACAAACAATTTGCCGCCATTGGCCGGCTGGATGTGGTGATGGTACCTGTCGATGGCGGTTTGACGCTCGGCAGCGACAGTATGAGCCGAATGGTAAAACGGCTGCGCTCGGCACTGATCTTGCCCATGCACCGGCGCGGGCCTATCGTCAATGATTTTGTTGGGCTATTCGGTCCAGGTTTTGATGTCAGGATTGTGGAAACCAATGCCGTGACCGTTTCCATGCGCAGCCTGCCAAAAAAACCGCTGATCCTGGTGCTCAGCGGCTTCTAGACGGTACATAAAGTCCGTTAGGCAAAGGTCAGATGGTGGTGCTGCCCCACATCCGGTAGTTTTTCGCCGTCAATATTGGCCTTGGCGATTTCCCAGCCGAATTTCAGTGGATTGCCGGTCGAGGCCCAGACTTCGGCATCGTCGATATGCAGGGCAAGCATGGTGAGGTCGGGGTCTTTCTTGCCGTTGTGATACCAGGCCTCGACCACCGAACTCCAATATTCATCGATCTTGCTCGGATCGCGGCGCACATCGATAACGCCGGACAGGCTGGCATGGTAATCGTGGTTTTTGCCGACCACGCAGAAATGCGCCCGGCTGCCAGGGCGGATATTCTGGACAAAATCTGAATCCGTCCGGGTGAAAAACCACACTGTATTGGTTTTCGGATCTCCGTAAGGTGCCATCGGCTGCATATGCATGGTGGAGCCTTCCAGGCCGAGCATGCCGGCGTGAATGGCTTCGATTTCCTCCCAAAGCTGGCGGGCGGGCTCTTCGCGGGCTTGCGTGAGATTGACCATTGGCTTTCCTCTCTTCTCGCTGGTGTTCTTCAGCAGGGCAACGGAAGGAAAGCCTTATTGTTCCAGGGCAGAAGGGCTCTTCGCACCTACGCCCCCCTTGAATGGCAAGCCACAGGGCCTTATAAGGGCGCCAATTCGCGGCTGCATGAGCAAGCGAGCTCAATCCGGTTCGAAATCATGCAGCAAAGAGAGAGCGTTAAAGCGCGCCTGACGGATCACGACTGATGCCGCAGGATGCCACAAAACAGATGTCGCAGGGGTGCCATGGCCGGCCATTCACAGTTTAAAAACATCATGCATCGCAAGGGCAAGCAGGATTCCGTGCGATCGAAAATGTTCTCCAAGCTCGCCCGTGAAATCACGGTGGCGGCCAAGGCCGGCTTGCCTGATCCGACCATGAATGCCCGCCTGCGTCTGGCCATCCAGAATGCCAAGGCGCAATCGATGCCGAAAGACAATATCGAGCGCGCCGTCAAAAAGGCATCGGGCGTTGATGGTGAAAACTATGAGGAAGTGCGCTACGAGGGCTACGGCCCGGGCGGCGTCGCCGTCATCGTCGAAGCTCTGACCGATAACCGCAACCGCACAGCCTCCAATGTTCGCTCGACCTTTTCCAAGGCTGGTGGGGCACTGGGGGAAACCGGATCGGTTTCCTTCTCCTTCGATAAGGTTGGCGAAATCGTCTACAAGGCCAGTGTCGGCGATGCCGATGCGGTGATGGAAGCTGCCATCGAAGCCGGTGCGGAAGATGTCCTCAGCGACGAAGACGGTCACACGATCATCTGCGGCTTCGAGGATATGAACGACGTCTCCAAGGCGCTGGAAGCGACGCTTGGCGAGGCCGAATCCGTTAAGGCCGTCTGGAAGCCGCAAAACACCGTGCCTGTCGATGAGGACAAGGCGCAGTCGCTGATGAAGTTGATCGAGACGCTGGAAGACGATGACGATGTGCAGAACGTCTATTCGAATTTCGAGGTCTCGGAAGAGGTGATGGCAAGGCTTTCGGCCTGATGCTATTCGTGCTGCGCCGCTGAAAGCGGAGCAATGAACGCAATGCAAAAAGCCCGGCTATGGATTAGCCGGGCTTTTTCCGTTGCAATGATGAGGTTTTACGCCGCTTCGCGGCTATTGGCGATCACGCCGATCAGGTCGTTGACGATGCGCTCGATCTGGCTGCGGTCGTCGCCTTCGGCCATGACACGGATCAGCGGTTCGGTGCCGGACGGGCGGATGACAAGACGGCCGTTGCGGGCCAGTTCGTTTTCTGCATCGGCAATGGCCTGACGCACGAAACTGTCTTCCAACGGCTTGCCGCCGGAAATGCGGACATTGCGCAGCAATTGCGGCACGGGATCGAAACGGTGGCAGATCTGGCTGACCGTCTTGCCGGTGCGCTTCACCGCTGCGAGGATTTGCAGGGCGGCAACCAGACCGTCGCCGGTCGTGCCGAAATCCGACAGCACGATATGGCCCGACTGTTCGCCACCAATATTATAATGGTTTTGGCGCATATGCTCGACCACATGGCGGTCGCCGACCTTGGTGCGGGCCAGCGTCAGGCCCTTGCCACCCAGAAAGCGCTCCAGACCGAGATTGGACATCACTGTGGCGACAATGCCGCCGCCTTTCAGGGTCTGGTCATTGGCCCAGCTTTCGGCAATCACCGCCATCAACTGATCGCCATCGACGATTGCCCCGGTTTCATCGATGATGATCACCCGGTCTGCATCGCCATCGAGCGCGATGCCGATATCGGCGCGCACCTCATGGACTTTCTTTTGCAACGCAGCCGTATGGGTGGAGCCGCATTCCAGATTGATATTGAGGCCATTCGGTTCGTTGCCGATGGTCACCACTTCAGCACCCAATTCCCAAAGGGCCGTGGGCGCGACCTTATAGGCGGCGCCATTGGCGCAATCGATGGCAATCCGAAGCCCGCTCAACGTGACATCGCGCGGCAATGTGCGTTTGACGAATTCGATATAGCGATAGATGTCGCCATCGACGCGCTTGGCCCGACCGATATCCTCTGCTCTGGCCAAGGGGAGGGGTGCTTCCTGGTTCAGCAGGGCTTCGATTTCAGCTTCCAGCTCATCGGACAGCTTGTAACCATCGGGGCCGAACAATTTGATGCCGTTATCGGCAAAGGGATTATGCGAGGCGGAGACCATGACACCGATATCGGCGCGCAGCGAGCGGGTCAGCATGGCCACAGCCGGCGTCGGGATCGGGCCAAGCAAAAACACATCCAGGCCCGCGGCGGTAAAGCCAGCCACCAGCGCCGTTTCCAGCATATAACCGGAGAGGCGGGTATCCTTGCCAATCACCACGCGGTGACGATGCTGGCCGCGCCGGAGGATAGTACCGACGGCAATGCCGACCTTCATGGCGAGATCCGGCGTCATGGGAAAGACATTCGACTGTCCGCGAATACCATCGGTTCCGAAATAACGTCGTGTCATGATGTCTCCTGAGGTCCAAAGCTTTTTCGCCGTCTTTAGCTCGCGAAATGCTCTTTTCTTTGTTTTTACCTATCGCATTTACCGGCAATGCCTATGTGCGCAGGCCGTCCGCCGTTCTTTCATCGCTCATCGCATGTTTTAACGGCGCATTCACTTAAATTACCGTCAACATTGATTATAACCCGTTACCACATAAAAAAACCGCCCATTCAAAGGGCGGTTTTTCGTTCTGTGACCAATATCAAGGTCTTTTTACGAGACTTGGCGGATCAATGCGCCTGGGGTTCCAGTCCGGCTTCCGGTTCGCCACCCTTGGGTGCGTCCTTTTTACCGGTAGAGGGAACCGCAGAGCTGCGGGTTGGTCCATCTTCGCCACTGTCGCGGGTTGGCTTTTCGCCCCGGATCAGCGCCTTGATTTCTTCACCCGACAGAGTTTCATATTCCAGCAGACCTTCGGCCAGAATAACGAAGGCATCATGCTTCTCGGTGATGATCCGACGAGCCTCGGTATAGGCTTCGTCAATCAGGCGGCGCACTTCGGTGTCGATCTTCTGCGCGGTTGATTCCGAGACATTCTTGCTCTGCGAGACGGAATGACCGAGGAACACTTCTTGCTGGTTTTCACCATAGGCAACCTGACCGAGAATATCGGAAAAGCCCCATTGGGTTACCATCGCGCGGGCAAGCTTGGTGGCCTGCTCGATGTCTGAAGACGCGCCAGAGGTGATGTTTTCCTTGCCGAAGGTGATTTCTTCGGCAACACGGCCACCCATCATGATCACCAGACGTGACACCATCCACTTGTAGCTCATGGAGTAGCGGTCGCCTTCCGGCAATTGCATGACCATGCCAAGGGCGCGGCCACGCGGAATGATGGTTGCCTTGTGCAGTGGGTCGGCGACCGGCACGTTCAGCGCTGTAATCGCATGGCCAGCCTCATGATAGGCGGTCAGCTTCTTTTCGGCTTCGGTCATGGCGGAGGAGCGGCGTTCCGCACCCATCATGATCTTGTCCTTGGCATCTTCGAATTCAGCCATGGTGACGACGCGCTTGTTGCGACGTGCTGCCATCAGAGCGGCTTCGTTAACAAGGTTCATCAGATCCGCACCGGAGAAACCGGGCGTGCCACGGGCCAGAACCTTGAGATCGACATTCGGAGCCAGCGGCACGTTGCGGGCATGCACCTTGAGAATGCGCTCGCGGCCAATGATATCGGGGTTCGGCACGACGACCTGGCGGTCAAAACGGCCTGGACGCAGCAGGGCTGGATCGAGAACGTCCGGACGGTTGGTGGCGGCAATCAGGATAATGCCCTCATTGGCCTCAAAGCCGTCCATTTCGACCAGAAGCTGGTTCAGCGTCTGTTCGCGCTCGTCATTACCACCGCCAAGACCCGCACCACGATGGCGACCGACAGCGTCGATTTCATCGATGAAGATGATGCAGGGTGCATTCTTCTTCGCTTGTTCGAACATGTCACGCACGCGGCTTGCGCCGACGCCGACAAACATTTCAACGAAGTCCGAACCGGAAATGGTGAAGAACGGCACATTGGCCTCGCCTGCGACCGAACGGGCCAACAGGGTTTTACCGGTGCCGGGAGGACCGACCAGCAACACGCCGCGCGGAATTTTGCCGCCCAGACGCTGGAATTTCTGCGGATCGCGCAGAAATTCAACGATTTCCTCGAGATCCTGCTTGGCTTCGTCCACGCCTGCCACGTCTTCAAAGGTAACGCGGCCATGCGCTTCGGTCAAAAGCTTGGCCTTGGACTTGCCAAAGCCCATCGCACCGCGCGAACCGCCCTGCATCTGACGCATGAAAAACAGCCAGACGCCAAGAATGAGCAGCATGGGCAGCAGCGTGCCGAGATAGCTGAGGAAGCCGGAAGACCCGTCGGATTCGGGACGAGCAACGATCATCACATTCTTGGTCTGCAGTTTTTCAAGCAGATTGTCATCCACGACCGGGGCATAGGTCTGGAAGGCGGCGCCGTTTTCGCCATAGCTGCCAATGATACGGTTGCCGGTGACGGTAACGTCGCGAACGCGGCCCGAATCAACTTCACGCAAGAATTGCGAATAGGGAATCTCGCGGGAACTTGTTTGCGACGGAGACGTCTGGAACATGCTGAACAGCGCGACCAATAGCAAAGCTATGATCGCCCACAGCGCGAGATTTCTAAAATTTGGGTTCATCGAACTCCCCAGAAAAAATGTTCGGCGCATGAAAACGCCGTATCGTCGGACAGTAACATAGGTTTCCTGAAGCGCCTTGCCAAGGCAAAGCGCGGCCCCGACTTCGTTTTCCGTCAATAAGATTTAAAAACAGGGTGATAAAAAGCCTGGTGCGTCGAAAAGACCCGCCAAAGCCACGGCGAGCGGCCAGTCGAACCCCGGGAGAAACCCCTGGTAGGGCGCAATAATAGGTATGGCTCGCAGGTTTGGACCGATCCCGGGGAGAGATTGGCGGGCCAGCGCCGCCAATGAAACGGGCAGGGGCGAGGCGGGCAGGTCGGTGGCCTTTTGATCTGTTTCGGTTCCACCCGGCTGCACCGGGCTTTCCATCCGGTCGATATTGCTGATTTTCCAGCGGCCGTCCCACAGCACGGTCTCACCTGGTTTCACACGACCATGCGGCAGATTGCGCCCTTCACGGACCAGATAGATGCCATGGCGATGACGATGCGCAAGACAGCGGCCCAGTGTCAGTCTGGCACCAGGCGGCTGTTCGCAAAGGGCGATAAGCCGCACAAGCGCGTCCTGCCCCGGTCCATGCGGCTGGCCTCCAACGGTTGCAATCAACGCCTGCAAAGCATGGCAAAGGATCGCCCGGTGCGCCTCAAACAGGGCGTTATCGATATCAACGAGCCCCGGCAGAGGCATGGTGGCATGGGTGGAGACCAGCGTGGCGGCCTGTTGCGACAGAGACAGGCGCTCGTTGTGTGGCATGCCGATCTGCGGAGCCGTTGTGAGGCGGGCTCGGATCCGGGCACGCTCATAGGCGATGTTGTCATTGCTGGGATCATCGATCCAGCCAAGTTGACGAGACTGCAAGAATGCACGGATTGCCTGGCGGCGCGAGCGCAGGAGCGGTCGGGTGATCCAGATAGAATTTTCAAATAGGACAGAGCAGGCCATGCCCGCAAGGCCGGTCGCCTCAGGATTTCGGCTGCGTTCCGCGCGCATGGCGATGGTTTCGATCTGATCGTCGGCGGTATGGCCGGTCAGGATGGCGGCAGCGCCGATCTCCTTGGCGATCTCGGCGAGCAGCCGGTAGCGGGCGGCCCGGGCGGCGGCGGAAACCCCTGATTTCGGCTTGTCGCCTGCCCAACGGCGGATCTCATGGGGAATGCCGAGCCTTGCGCAAAGCGCTGCAACCGTTTCGGCTTCTGCGGCGGAGCCATCGCGAAGACCGTGATCGATGGTGGCGGCGTGAAGGGTGACGGGTTTTGCTGGCATGGCGTGCAGCTGTTCATGCAACGCAAGTAGCAGGCCGGTCGAATCGCTGCCGCCTGAAATCGCCACCAGAAGGCGCAGGGGGTGGTTTATTCTGTCAAGGAAAGCGGCAATGGCGGCGTCAGGAGGGACGGCGGATAGAGTGTCCGTCATGAAATCGCCCAGTCGGTCGTGGCCCGGAAGCTGTGTGTCCAAACCGGTGTCGGGCGGCATCAGCAAGCCAGGCGCTTCTGCTCGCTGGCGGCCTTGTTCTGGACGGCCTTGGAGGCGTCGGGATAGCGCTTGTTCACCTCGCGCAAGGTGGCGCAGGCGGTGTCCTTATTATCGAGAGCAGCCAGCGACATGCCGAGTTTCAGCAGCATTTCCGGGGCCTTGGGTGATTTTCCATAGCCTTGATAGGCTTTGAGGAAGGTCTCAGCCGAATCCTTGTAGCGGGCCTGCGAATATTGCGCTTCGCCCAGCCAGAAATTGGCGTCGGCGGCCTTGCCGCTTTTCGGATAACGGCTGATGAAATCGCGGAATTCGCCTTCCGCCGCCTTGTAGTCACCCGATAGCACATGGCTATAGGCAATCTGGTAGAGATCCTGCTCGCCGCCGAGCGACGCGGTTTTGGTCCCGCCCTGGCCGGTGGGGGCCGTACCCGGCAGGGTGCTGGCGTTGGAACCTGCCGAACCATTGACGCTGGCGCCGACCGGATTGCCGCTGTTGTCCATTTCGATTGAGCCAAGCGTCATTTCACCGGGGGCCGCGGAGCGACCGCCGCCAGCCGGGTTTGTTGCCTGGCTGCCAGCGGTTTCGCCGATAATCTGGCCGACGCCGTCACCGCCCCCAGTTGGCTGGCGCGCCGCTACCGACGGGCTGGCCTGGCCGGGGGAGCCTGCGTCACTTCTTTTTTTTTCCAGCTCCTGGAATCGGAATTCATTGTCTTCCTGCGCCTTGCGGATGGTTTCCTGCATTTGCAGCAGCTGGTAGCTCATGTCCTCGATTCGGCCGTTCAACTGGCGGATCTGGTCCTGCAATTGCTGGACTTGAACGATGTCACTGCCCTGCTGCTGGACCTGCTGCACTGGCATGTCGCTGACTGGCGCTGGTGGCGTGTTCTGACGTTCGAACAGCGAAAAGGCCAAGGCACTGCTGCCCGCTTGGACTCCGAGGATTGGGGGGGCGAGAATTGCAGTCATTCCCACCATCCCGGCCACGACAAGTCTCTTCATCGATGTGGTTCCTGTTTTGTTTGTTATCGCCCGATTGATGTGCGCCCGTCAGGCTTTGCTGTCGAATATCGACCGTCAAGCCTGCGATGTCTGCCAATAAAGCTTTTCTCTGTTCTTTGCAAAAAGCAACCGAGTTCGGCCAAAGTGTGAAGAAAACAAAAGGGCGGCCCGAAGACCGCCCTGTTTCTGTCATGAATGCAGGCACGATTTCGTGAATTACATTCCAGCGCCGCCGAGAACAGTCACGGCACGGCGGTTCTGCGACCAGCAGGAAATATCGTCGCAGGTGGCGACAGGACGTTCCTTGCCGTAGGAAATAGTCTTGATACGGTTGGCCGGAATGCCGCGCGACACGAGATAAGCCTTGGTGGAGGCGGCACGACGCGCGCCGAGAGCCAGGTTGTATTCGCGAGTGCCGCGTTCGTCGGCATGGCCTTCGACTGTGATCGGATACTGCGAATAACGCTGCAACCATTGAGCCTGGCGGTCCAGCGTCTGCTGGGCGTCGGCGCGGATCGAGGTTGAGTCGGTATCGAAGAAGATCCGGTCGCCGACATTGACGGTGAAGTCCTGGGTGGAGCCGGGTGTTGCAGCACCTGCGCCGCCAAGGCCAAGCTCGGACGCGCTGTTGGGCATGTTCTTCTTGGAAGCGCAGCCAGCCAGCGCCAGCGTCATGGCGAGAGCGAGAATGGCGGGGTTGCTGGCAAGCTTTTGCATGCGGCTCATTACCGGGGTTACAGTGCGGCTCATGGCCGATCTCCTTGCAAGTAGTGTGGGGCAGTCATTGTGCAGTGATGGTGGGCAGCCGGTTGGGCGGTCCGTGTGAGCAGTGCCGATTGACGCTGGTGTCAATCGTGGTTGCCGAACTCTAATCAATCCTGGTTAACCAGAAGCAAACGGTCATGGTTAATCTTTACTTAATTCACGACCGGTCATCAAATGCAATCGCCTTCCGGCGGGGGCCGGAAGGCGATGACCATGCTATTCGAGAAGCGGCGACCATGCCGGGTCGGACGCAAAGCTCGGTGTTTTGACCAATTGCTCGTTATAGCCTGTCAGATCGATGGAATAGAGCTGCGGCCCGCCGGAGCCCGCCGCCTGGCGGAAGAACATCAGCACGCGGCCGTTCGGCGCCCAGGTCGGGCCTTCATTATGGAAGCCGGTGGTCAGAAGTCGTTCGCCTGAACCATCCGGCTTCATCACTCCGATCGAGAATTTTCCGCCCGATTGCTTGGTAAAGGCGATCAAGTCTCCGCGGGGCGACCAGACCGGGGTGGAGTAGGAGCCTTCGCCAAAGGAAATGCGGGTCTGGCCAGAACCGTCTGAATTCATCACGTAAAGCTGCTGGCGTCCGCCACGGTCGCTCTCAAACGCGATCCGGCGTCCGTCCGGCGCATAGGACGGCGAGGTATCGATGGCCGCCGTGCTGGTCAGCCGCGTGGTGGTGCGCGAGCGCAGGTCCATCGTGTAGATGTTACTATTGGCGTCCTGTTGCAGGCTCATAATCACCCGCTGACCGTCCGGCGAGAAGCGCGGCGAGAAGGTCATGCCGGGGAAATTGCCGACCACTTCGCGCTGTCCGGTTTCCAGTTGCAGCAGGTAAACGCGCGGCTGGTTGCCCTCGAAGGACATATAGGTGACTTCCTGGCGGTTCGGCGAAAAGCGCGGCGTCAGCACCAGATTGGCGGTGTTGGTCAACATGCGGACGTTTTCGCCATCCTGGTCCATGATGGCCAGCTGGCGCTTGCGGTCGGTCTTGGTGCCGCTTTCGGCCACGAAGACGATGCGGGTATCGAAATAGCCTTTTTCACCGGTGATGCGCTCATAGATCGCGTCGGCGATGATATGGGCGACGCGACGCCAGTTTTCAGGCTGGGTATAGAACTGCTGGCCGCTCATCTGCTGGCCCGCATAGGTGTCCCACAGGCGGAATTCGGCGCGCAAGCGGCCATCGCCTTCCTGGGTAATGCGACCAACCACCAGGGCCTGGGCGTTCAGCACCGTCCAGTTCTGCATGTTGGGCGCCTGATCGGGATTGATCTGCTTGTCGATAAAGGCGCCGTGATTGACCGGGGCGAACAGACCGGAGCGTTTGAGGTCCGCCTCGACCACCGCCGAGATCTTCGCGCCGATGCCATTGGCCGACAGGAAATCGGGAATGGCGATCGGCATCGGCTCGACATTGCCCTTATTGATGTTGATCTCGACCAGCGCCATGGCCGGCGTGGCAAAGGCGCCCGCCATGCCGACGAGGACGATCAGGATACGCAGGAGTGAGAATGTCTTCATAAGGGCAAGCCTTTCAGCTTCTACATGAATTCGTGTGGGCATGAATTCGCTTTTACATGAATTCGCTTGGATCGAAGTTGACGACAACCTCGGACCAGGCATCGTATTTTTCAACGGGCAGGTTCTTGAACGGCACGGATTTCAGAATGGCGCGGCGCGCGCTTGAGATCATCACCTGCTGGGCGCTAGGCGATCCGCCGGTGGCCGTCACTTCCGGCTCGCCGATCAGATTGCCGCTCTCGTCCAGTTTGAAATGAGCGCGGATCACCATGCCCTGGGCATCGCCCATGCCTGACAGCACCGACCAGTTGTTCTGGATTGCACCGCGCAGGGCGTCCATTTCACTTTGGCTGAGTGTCGAGCCGCCCGTGGTCTTCTTGCCGCCCAGCGCCGCCTGTTCGGTGGAGCGCTTGGCACCGCCACCGGCAGCATCGGTCTTGTTGAGGAGCGCGGCGATCTCATCGGCATTGAAATCGCTTTCCTTGGACGATTTCGCCTTGGCCGCCTGCTGGTTCTTGTCAGCCTTCTTCACATCAGGTGCCTTGGCGGCCTCGGTCTTCGGCTTGGCTTCCGTTGGCTTTGGCTCAGGCGTCTTGGTCTCCGCAGGCTTTGGCGGCTCCGGCTTCGGCTTGGACGCAGGCAGGGGAACGCTGGTCGGCAGCGGAATGTCTTCTGCCTTGGCGACTTCCTGCGGCTTTGCTTCCGGCTTCGGCTCTGGTTTGGCCTCCGGCTTTGGCGGTTCTGGCTTCGGTGGTTCCGGCTTTGGCTCGGGCGTCGGGGTCGGCACGTCCTTCGGCACCGGCACGGCTTCCTTGGAAGGGGCTACCGCCGTCTCTTCCTTGGCAATTTCCTTGACGTCATTGGTTTCGTTGTCCTGCGTCGGCAAGACCTTGTCGACCTTTTCAGGAGCTGCTGCCGTTTCCTGCTGCGACGGTTTTTTCGACGGCGTCGGCGGGGTCTTCATGTCGACTTCGTTGTCGCCCATGTTTTCCGCGTTCTGAACGGTGCTCGGCTTCTTGGTCGGGGTGGGTGCCGATTTTTCGCGCTTCGGCGCTTTTTTATCACCCTGCTGAATTTGCGTCAGTTCCGAGATCGGCACGATATCGACGGGCAGGGCCTCGACATCGGCGACTTGCATGGGCGCAGGCGCGCTAATCGTCACCAGCGCCATGGCCAGCAGCGTTGCGTGCAAAATCGCAGATGTGACGAGACTGCCTTTCATTTCGAAAGATCACTTGTCCTGTTCTTGCAGGGTCACAAGGCCGATATTCTTGTAGCCAGCCGAAGAAATGCGCGCCATGACCTTCATGACCGTGCCATAGGCAGCAGCCGTGTCGCCGCGTACATAGATGCGTTCATTGTAACCCGTGGTGGCGATAGCCTGGAGCTTGGGAACGATTTCCTCAAGCGGGATCGGGCTTTCCTGCAAATAGATTTCGCCAGCCGGATTGACTGAAATGGTGATCGGCTGCGTATCGGAATTCATGGCGCTGGCCTGGGTTTCCGGCAGGTCAATCGGCACGCCAACCGTCATCATTGGTGCCGCAACCATGAAGATGATCAACAGCACCAGCATGACGTCGACGAGCGGCGTGACGTTGATTTCGCTGACGGGACCGCGTTTGCCGCCCCGGCGCCTGCTGCCGCGACGGCCACCGCCGCCTCCATTTGCTCCTACCGACATGCCCATCTGATCAATTCCTTTCGCCGACCTTGCCCAGTCGTTCTAGACTGGAGCCTTATTCCGCCGCCTGGCGAGGCTGGAGCTTCTCATCGATCTGTCGCGACAGTATGGCGGAAAACTCGTCGGCAAAGCCTTCCATGCGCGAGGACAGCTTGCCCGCTTCGCCGGAAAACTTATTGTAGGCGATTACGGCTGGAATAGCGGCGACCAGACCGATGGCTGTTGCCAGCAGCGCCTCGGCAATACCGGGGGCAACGACCGCCAGATTGGTGGATTTCGAACCGGCAATCGCCTGGAACGAGGTCATGATACCGATAACCGTGCCGAACAGGCCGATAAAGGGACCAGCCGAACCGATAGTGGCCAGCGAGCCAAGACGGGCTTCGAAATGTTCGGCCTCGCGTGCCATGGTGACATCCATTGAGCGGTCGATACGCATCTGCAAGCCGATGGGCGAACGCGCGCCGCGCTCAAAGCTCTTCTTCCACTCCCGCATGGCGGAGACGAAAATAGCCGCAAGCCCGGTATTGTTGCGCTCGGCCAGCGTGCGATACAATTCTTCCAGCGACTGGCCGGACCAGAACACCTGTTCGAACTGGTCGAACTGGCGGCGTGCCTTGGCAAAGCTGACATATTTGTCGATGACGATTGCCCAGGTCCAGACGGAGGCGCCCAGAAGCCCGATCATCACGATTTTCACGACCCAGCCGGCCTGCATGAACAGGGCCCAAAGGCTCACGTCGTGGCTTGCGGCTGCCAATCCTACTTGTTCCATCGCTACCGTTCCCAAAATCCAGACGCCCGGACGTAAAGAGACCGGGCGGATTTACAGCGTTGTTTGCGCATCACGCGGGCTTGCGCAAACAACGCTGTAACAAATTCGTTTTTCTATGCAATCATATCTGCACTACCAGGCAGTGTGATCGATCATGCACTTGTATGACTGATGTGCAGATAGGCGCGGTGGCGTTTCATCAACGCGATCCGCCATCCCCAAAGCACCCAGCTTGCCTTTTTGCCGCTAAATTTGGTCAAAGGAAGGCGTGCGGCGCACAAAGCACTGCAAGGTTAGTAAGACATCATTATTGTTAACGATAGGTTATCATAGCCTGTCCAATAATCGCCGCTGGCCGCCTGCGAATGGCAATTTCTGTGCTTGCCTGATGCGTCAACATTTTAGAACGAAAACCGCTTCGGCTCTCGAAATCACCATTTTCGCCAGGCCAGCAGCAATTCTTGACCGGACTGTCAGCCAGGGGTGAAGCCGAGGAACTTCTCGGCAATCGTCTCGGGGAGACGGCGCGGGCGTCCAAATTTGTTAACGACGGCAATCACCACTTTTGCTTCAATCAACCGGCGGTCACCACTGTTGATGGTTTGCCGCAGCACCATCTTGGCGCCTCCGGCCTTTTCGGTGATGGTCTCGATAACAAGGATATCATCCATCCGCGCCGGGCTTTTGAAATCCAGCTCCATGCGATGCACAACGAAAACCAGCCCTTCCTCGTCGGCATTGATCAACTCGCTCTGTTCGCAGCCCAGGCAGCGCAGGTAATCGGTGCGTCCGCGCTCAAGAAAATGCAGATAGCGGGCGTGATAGACCAGACCGGAAAAATCCGTGTCTTCATAATAGACCCGCTGGATGAGACGATGGCCGCCTTCGATCAGTTGGCCACTCAGGGAAAATTCAGGGTTCATAGTTTGCCTTTTCAATGACCGAGATCGGCTTCGGTCCAACCCAGCTTTCGCATATCATCGGCTCGGTCGCGGAAATCCGTTGCCGTTATGAACTCGTCGAGCTGGGGCGGCTTGACACTGGTTCCAGCCAGCATGGCATGGACCTGACCGCGATGATGGGTTTGATGGTGGAACAGATGGAAGAGAAGATCGTCACACCGTTCAATTTGCAGCCTCGTCTCGCGATGTACTGTGACGTCTTTGGCAAGCGCGTCAGCGGTGAGGGCATCGCATAGACTTAGAAGACGCTGATCAACAGCGGATTGGGCCTTGTGCAAGGCGTCGACCGTTTCAAAAGGCTCTTCATTGTCAAAGGCCGCCGGACCAAGCGTGCCACCTTCCAAGGCATCCACATAGAACCAATCGACGGTCAAAATGTGATTGAGGGTTGCCTTAATGGAGGGGAAGAAGCTGGTGCGCGGCGCTTCAAACTCACCCGGTTGAAGCTGCGCGTAGGCACCCAGCAATCTCGCATTGGCCAAGGTATTGTTGCGGGCCATCTTGCGAAAGATACGGCAGGGATCAATGGTCATTGCTGTCCTCATCCACAATCAAGTGTTCTGCACGCTCTGGCAACTGCCCCATATAATTGCCCAGAAAGGCTGGCCGGATATCAAAAGCTGCAAAACCCGCTGCCGTTGCTGGCACCCAGCGAAAGAGCACCTCGGTGGGACCATCCATCACGCGATGGACAATATCATCGAGATGGAAGGGCAGGGGCACATCCATGCCCAGGAGATAGTAAAACCCTAGTTCGTGGGCGCGGTAATCATCAAAAGAAAAGAAAACCTCAGTCGTGAAAAGCAGGCGCTCGACGCGCACCGTGCGGTCGATTTCCTCCTGCATTTCGCGGATAATCGTCTGCTCGCTGCTTTCACCAATTTCGGCTCGGCCTCCCGGCAAGGCCCAATAGCTTTCATTGACGCTTCTTTGCACCAGCAGATGATCGTTTTGCAGGATCACGCCCGCCACCCGAAAGGTAAACAATTGCGGCTTTTTATCCAGCCGGATCATGTGGCGTTCAACGGTCATTTGTCGTCCAGATTGCTATCGTTCCACGCCAGATGGCGTGAGGTTCGGGGCAGGTTTTCAATCTCGTCGGCAATGAAATAGGGTGGAATATCCAGTGCGGTCAACGCCTCTTTGGTGGCGCGTGCCCATTTGAATTCCAGCGCGTTCTTTCCATCCTGGATGCGGTGAATGATGTCCTTCTCGTGGAAGGGCAGGGTGTCTGGCAGGTGCATCAGATAATAATAGCCCAGTTCGTGCCAGTCGCGGCCTTCGTAGTGGAAGAAGTTTTCGACGCTCCACAACAGCCTGTCGATCCTGGCCTCGACACCGAGTTCCTCGGCCATTTCCCTCTTCAATGTTTCCTGCGAGGTCTCGCCGATTTCGGCGCGTCCTCCGGGAAAGGTCCAGAATTTTTCATGCACGGCGCGATGCACCAGCACATGGCCGTTGCGAAAAGCCAAGCCCGCAATGCGCATCTGGAAGATGCGGCTCTGCTGTTTGATGCGGATGCGGTTGTCCGGTTGTTTAGCCAAGATCGATCACCACTATTTCCGGCGGTGAGCCGAACCGGATCGGTGCGACAGAACAGCCAAGCCCGCCCGAGACGATGATATTGCGGCCATTTTCCTCGCGATGGCCATAAACATAGCGCGAGCCGAACCGCGATGGAACGACCGGCGTCCAGCCGAATAGATTGACCTGTCCGCCATGGGTATGGCCCGAAAGCGTCAGCGAGACCCGATCCGGCACGCTTGGAAAAATATCCGGTTCATGGGCCAGCAGGATGACCGGGGCATTGTCCGTCACTTTGGCCAGCGTGCCCGGCAGGTCGTCGAGGCCGCGCATCCGGTGATTGCCGGTGAGATAGGCCCATTGGTCTTCCAGTCCGGCCACCCAGAAAGGCTGAGCTTCCGACCCCAATCGCACGGCGCTGTTGGACATGGCATTGATACCGACGCTGCGCAGCGCCCGATGGGCCATGGTTTCCGGCAGACGTTGAAGCTGCGCCTCGGTATCCTGCCACCAGTCGTGATTGCCGCAGACGGCATGCACGCCATAGGGGGCTTTCAAGACGGAGAGCGCCTTGGACCATTGCTCCGGCGGCACCACGCCGGTTACCAGTTTCATGCCAGACATGTAATCGCCCAGCAGCAGGATCACATCGCCGCCCAGCGTATTGGCATAGTCGCAGATCCTGGCGATCCGCTCGGCCGGCATCCAGGGCTCACAGGCATGGAAATCGGCGAGCGCGACAATCCGCAGGCTTTGGCCCTTCGGCCAGCCGGGCGGGGAGAGTTTATAGCGGGTGGTTTCCAGCCGCAGCAACGGCTCCACCGCCCCGGCATAGCCGCCAAGCGACAGAATGCCGGCGGCGGTGCCTGCCAGCAGCTTGAAAAACGTCCGTCTGGTTATCAATCGTCATCCTCAAGGGTCAGGCGGAACTGCGCGGCCTCCATGTCTTTCGGCGGCATCAGGCCCAGATGTTTCCAGGCAATCGCGGTCAGAACGCGGCCACGCGGCGTGCGCTGGATGAAACCCTGCTGGATCATATAGGGCTCGATAATATCCTCGATGGCGTCGCGTGGTTCGGACAGGCCAGCGGCAATGGTTTCAATGCCGACTGGTCCCCCACCAAAATTGACGGCAATCATGGTCAAATAACGGGTGTCGAGCTGATCAAGGCCCATATTGTCCACTAACAACCGCGTGAGCGCTTCATCGGCGATCTCGCGGGTGACGGCAGGGGCGCGGGCGACTTCGGCAAAATCGCGCACCCGGCGGAGCAACCGGCCTGCAATGCGCGGCGTGCCACGGGCGCGCCTTGCAATTTCGCGCGCCCCGTCATCGGTCATGCCAAGCCCCATCAGACGCGCGCCGCGCCGCACGATCAGTTCCAGCTCCTCGACCGTATAGAAGGACAGCCGCACCGGAATGCCGAACCGGTCGCGCAACGGCGTGGTCAACAGGCCAAGCCGAGTGGTGGCGGCGACCAGGGTGAATTTGGAAAGGTCGATTTTCACCGAGCGTGCCGCTGGGCCTTCGCCGATGATCAGGTCGAGCTGGAAATCCTCCATAGCCGGATAGAGAATTTCCTCCACCGCCGGGCTCAAACGATGGATTTCGTCGATAAACAGCACGTCGCGCTCTTCGAGATTGGTGAGGAGGGCGGCGAGATCACCGGCCTTGGCGATGACGGGACCGGAGGTCGAGCGGAAATTGACACCCAGTTCCTTGGCCATGATCTGCGCCAGCGTCGTCTTGCCGAGGCCCGGCGGGCCGACGAACAGCACATGATCCAGCGCTTCGCCCCGGTTCTTGGCGGCTTCGATGAAGATCTTCAGATTGGCGCGGGCCTCCGCCTGGCCGGTAAAGTCGTCCAGCGTCTGCGGCCGCAGCGCGGAATCGACGTCTTCGCCGCGCTTTTCCGGGGTGAGGACAGGGTTTTGAGCGCTCATGCGAGGAGTTCCATATGGGGGACGGTTCGTGCGGCTTTCCTGTCGAATGTCATGGTCGTCCGGCACCCAAACTCCCTGTTCTTGAGAGCAATGAAAATATCGGCAAATTCCTCGCTGCTGCGATCCATTTCATCCAATGTCAGTTCTATGAGATTTTCGTCTTCAAGCACAAGATTTTCAGAATCGAGAAATCCGGACAGGATGATCCTCAATTCTTCTTTTGACATCTTGACCTTTCGGCGCGCCGTCCAGATGAATTCCAGCAAAACCGCGCTATTGACGAAGCCGGGTTGGTCCTGTGTCAGGCTGTCGGCCAGCGCAAGCGCCTGTTTTGTTTGAATGTCATCGTCCTGCATGGTGAGACGCAGCAGAATATTGGTGTCGATGCCGATCATTCTCGGCCCATCACGTGGTCCACGATGGCGTCGCCGATCGCCTCATCCATCTCTTCGATCGTCAGGGTGGGCATGCCGGGACGATGCAGGATACCAGCCAGATCGATCAATCGCTTGTTCTTGGCTTTCAGCGTGACTTCGCCGTTTTTCACCACGTAGCGAATCCGGTCGCCGGGCTTCAGCTTCAACAGCTCCCTGATTTCGGCTGGGACCGTGGTTTGACCTTTGGAGGTCATCGTTGCGTAGAAGACGTTCATGCGGACCCTCCTGGTCTGACCGGCTAAAAAATTCCTTACTTTTCCACAATAGTAAGGAATACCGCCAAAAGCAAGGAAATCACCGCGATAGCTCCTTCAAGCCCAGCCGGATCAGTTTGGCGCTGTCTGCGCCTTCACCGCCATTTTTCAACGCGGCGGCGATGGCATTGGCGGCCTGATCACGGGAATAGCCGAGATTGGTCAGGGCTGACACCGCATCGGAAACCGGGGCAGAGGCAACGCCTTCGCCCAGTTCCTGCTTGAGGCCGATGGCGCTTCCCGCATCCCCGGTGAAGGCTGGGGCCTTGTTCTTCAATTCGGTAACGAGACGCAGCGCCACTTTCGGGCCGACGCCGGGGGCTCTGGCAATGGCGGGTTTGTCCTGAAGGGCGATGGCATTGGCGAGTTCGGAAGGGGTGAGCGTTGCCAAAATCGCCAGCGCCACCTTGGCCCCGACGCCCTGCACGCTTTGCAGCAGATTAAACCATTCCCGCTCCAGCGCGCTCATGAAGCCGAACAATTTCAGCTGGTCCTCGCGCACATAGGTCTCGATGAACAGCACGATGGCTTCACCGGGAGACCCCAGCCGCGCCAGGGTGCGAGACGAACAATGAGCGACGTAACAGACGCCGTGCACATCGACCAGCACATGGTCGTCGCCGATCTCGTCAATGGTGCCTTTGAGCTTGCCAATCATATGCCATATCCAATGAAAAAAGTGATTATCCCGCCAGCGCCCGGCGCATCCGTTCACCACCACGATTATGGGCGTGACAGATGGCGATGGCCAAGGCATCGGCCGCATCATTGCCCTTGAATTCGGCCTTTGGCATCAGGATCTTCAGCATCATATGGATCTGCTGCTTATCACCATGGCCAACGCCGATCACCGACTTTTTTACCGCATTCGGGGCATATTCCGCCACCGGCAATCCGGCACGGGCAGGCACCAGCATGGCAATTCCACGCGCCTGGCCAAGCTTCAGTGTCGCTACCGCGTCCTTATTGACGAAAGTCTGTTCCACCGCTGCTTCATCCGGCTGGTGGAGATGCACCACATCGGCCAGCCCATCATGCAGCTGGCACAGTCTGGAGGCCAGATCCATATCGCCATCGGAGGTCACCGTACCGGACGCGATGAAGCGCAACGAATTGCCCAACGTCTCGATAACGCCCCAGCCGGTGCGGCGCAGGCCCGGATCGATGCCGATAATACGAATCGCGCTTGTCATGGAAAAATCCTAATCCTTTTCAAGCCAGATGTGCCAGCAAAAAGTGAACAAAACAAAAACATTCGCTGTGGATTGGGCGTCGGCGTGCTCACCTTCCCAAAGCCTGTTCCGCAAAGATGTGATCGAACCTTTCCTGTGAAGGCCTCTGGTATTGGCATTAGGACTACATAAATAAAGTGATATCCTCTCATCTGGAGCGCGCTTTATGACTTCTGGAAAAACCGTGCCGATTTCCATTCTTGACCTGTCGCCCATCGCAGAAGGGCAGAGCGTGTCGGATGCGCTTTCGGCCTCGCGGCGCATGGCCGTTGCGGCTGAAGAGCATGGTTACACGCGGTTCTGGCTGGCCGAACATCACGGCATGCCGGGCATTGCCAGCGCGGCGACCTCAATTGTCATTGCCCATGTCGGGGCGGCAACCAAACGGATTCGCATTGGCTCCGGCGGCATCATGCTGCCCAATCATTCGCCGATGGTGATTGCCGAGCAATTCGGCACGCTTTCGGCGCTGTTTCCGGGCCGGGTCGATCTGGGTCTCGGACGGGCGCCCGGCACCGATATGCGCACGGCCCGCGCCCTACGTCGCAATATGGAAGCGGGCGTGGATAACTTCCCCCAGGATATTCAGGAGCTGCAATTGCTGCTGGGACCGCCGGTTGGCGATGGCAGCCTGATGGCGGTTCCCGGTGTGAATAGCGATGTGGCAGTGTGGTTGCTTGGCTCCAGTCTTTATAGCGCCCATCTGGCGGCGGCGCTGGGTCTGCCCTATGCCTTTGCGTCGCATTTCGCTCCCGATCAACTGTTTGAGGCGATCTCGATCTACCGTGATCGCTTCCAGCCATCCGAGACCCTCGACAAGCCCTATATGATCGTCGGTGTGATGGGGGCTATCGCTGAAACCGATCAGGAGGCGCGGCGGCTGTTTACCTCCGCCCAGCAGCAATTCATCAACCTGCGGCGCAATGTGCGCAGCCAGTTTCCTCGCCCGGTCGAGACCATGGAAGGGCTGTGGAGTGAGATGGAACGCTTCGGCGTCGAGCATACGCTGCAACATGCCGTGGTTGGCGGCCCGGCGACAGCGGCAGAAAAGCTGTCCCGCTTCCTGAAAAATACCGGGGCAGATGAAGTGATTGTCTCCATGCCAATCCACGATATCGAGGCACGGTTGACATCGGTTCGGCTGTTTGCCGATTTGCAGCGTCAGGCCTGCGAGGCGGCGTGACGGGCTGAAAAACGGCGAAATGCGATCCCGGCATGGTTAAGCAACAGGCTTAATGAGGTCTTAACCTTTGCCCTTCATTATCCAAGGTTGAAACCTGGGGCGTGGCCCCGTTATCCTTTGATTTTGGGGCCTTTCTCATGAAAAGACATCTATTGGCATTGTTTGCCGCCGGCATTCTGGCCGGTCCGGTAAGCGCCGCCGACGTCTATCAGCCAGAACCGCCACCGCAGGACGCTCCCGAAGTGCGGGTTGCCGATACGTCCGGCTGGTATCTGCGTGGCGATATCGGCTATTCCTTCAACCAGTTGCGTGGCGCCAAATTCTACCAGGGCTCCAATGCCAATCAGGCCAATTTCGACCGGCATGATCTTGATAACAGCTACACGCTGGGCGCCGGTGTCGGATACCAGATCAATAGTCATCTGCGCACCGATGTGACCTTCGACTATCTCGGCAAGTCGGATTTCACCGGCTCGACCCGTGGGTCCTGCGGTGTGTCAAGCGCTTGTACCTCGCGTGACCTGTCCTCCTTGCAGGCCTATACGCTGATGGCCAATGCCTATGTGGATCTCGGCACCTACGCCTCGTTCACGCCCTATGTCGGCGCGGGTATCGGCGGCTCCTACGTCAAATGGGATAAGCTGAAAAACACCTCCTGCGCCGATGACGGCAGTGGTTGCGATGGCAGCGAAGAGCATGGGGGCCGGGGTAGCTGGCGCTTTGCCTATCAGCTGATGGTTGGCACCTCCATCGATCTCACCTGTGACTGGAAGGCCGATATCGGCTATCGCTTCCGCCAGACGACGGGTGGTAGCATGTTCGGCTATAAGGCCAATGGCGGTCCCGGCAGTGACAAGGGCTTTTACAGCCACGACCTGCATGTCGGCGCTCGCTACCAGTTCGGCGGCTGCCCGACGCCAGTTGCCTATGAACCGCCTCCTCTCGTCTATAAGTGACCGGGCTTAACGGCTGTGCATGCCTGCTGGTCTGGAGAAGACCGGCTCGATTTTGAAAAGCCGCCGTGCGTTCGAAAGGACGCACGGCTTTTTGTTGTCATCCATAACCTTCTGCCCCCTTGCATTTCCAGCAATGTCCCATAAAGCTAACGGCACAGGAACGGCTGCTTGGCGAAGAATCTCGTCCGTCAATGGGCTTTTCTGCCCGGATTTACATCACCACTGTCAATCTTCTTGAACGGTCAAAATGAAAATACTCGCTTCCTTCCTGGTATGGCCGGGCGTGTTTGTGTTCGGGCTGACGGGCTCCTATTTCGCTTTTTCCAGTTCTCATCCGCTGCTTGGCTTCGTTGCCGTCTATCTCTGCGCTTTCGGTCTTCTGGCGCTCAGCGAACGGTTCCTGCCATATGAGCCGACCTGGCTGGAAGGCGATGGCGAGACCGTCAACGATGTCGCCCATACGCTGTTGACCAAGGGCCTTGTCGAGTTTCTATCGGGTCTAACGGTGATTTTCCCGATGGCCGCCGCCCACGTGCTGCAACCGCTGACGGCGCTGGAATTCCACCTTTGGCCAACAGGCTTGCCCATGGCCTTGCAAGTCGTTCTGGGGCTTGTTGTTGCTGAATTCGGTCTTTACTGGGCGCATCGGATTGCTCATGAACGGCTGTTCTTCTGGCGGTTCCATGCGCTGCATCACAGCGTTGTCAGGCTTTGGGTGGTTAATACCGGGCGTTTCCATGTGATGGATTCGTTGTTCAAGGTGGCACTCAGCCAATTGCCACTCTACCTGCTTGGTGCGCCCGTCGCTGTCTTTCTCTGGGTCGGTGCGGCCACCGCGTTCATCGGCATCCTCACCCATTGCAATGTTGCGGTGCGCACTGGCATTCTCGACTATGTGTTCAGCACGCCGCGTCTGCATCGCTGGCACCATTCGAAGATTTTATGCGAAGGCAACACCAATTACGGCGAGAACCTGGTGCTCTTCGATCAGATCTTCGGGACCTATTACAATCCCGAACATGGACCCAGCACCAATATCGGCATCAGCGGCATGGTAGCCAAGGGCTTTGTTGGCCAATTGGTCCAGCCCTTCACGGTAAAGGGCCAGCGGCAGATTCTCGGAGCTCGGCCGGTCGAGGAGGGCGCGCTCGCATCCCCCGATGTCGTTGCTCAGAACTCGCGCTTGACCAACGCTCTGTCCACTGACAGCGCACCGCCACCGAAGGCTGCATAAAACAGCGCACCGCCGGTCCAGAACAGCGAGGCAAGTTCGGCTTTGGTCTGCACCTGTTCCAGGAAGGTGGTGCCGCCATCGGCAAGCCGCTTGACGGCCTCTGGGGTGAACAATGTGGCGCCGCTTTTAAGGGCATCAATGCCCTCTTGCGTCAAGAATGCATGCCCGTAGGGGAACTTGACGTGAAACCACAGGGTGATGGCCAACATGATGCCATTGGCGAGCGCGACTGGCCGTGTGAAAAGCCCGATCATGATCAGGAAGCCGCCAAAAAACTGCATGGCAGCCAACATCGGTGACCAGAGCCAGCCGGGATAGAATCCAAGATTCTGCACGAAACCGATTTGTGCCATGGGCGCCATGATTTTCGGATAGCCCTCAATGACAAGCATGGCGCCGATGGCGACCCGGAAAGCGGTGAAGGCCAGGGGTTCGGCAAATCCCTGATAGAATTTTTCCATGACCGGCAGGAACAGCCGGGTTTTCGCCGATTTGCCGGGTGTGGAATACAGTGTTTCCATTGTCATAGCCAACCTCAATAGTTTCATATTGCGTATAGGCTGATGTTGCATGGGTCCGGCTGGTGGCTATTGATCTCGGTCAATAAAGTTCACGCAATCCGGGCGTGATCACCGCCTGTTGCGCGTCTTTCGGGCAGAAACCCAGCCTTTCGACGGCCCCGCTTTGTGGAGGATTTGAGGCGGCGGATTGTCGCTGTCGGGCCGATAAAAGTTGCTTGACGAAAATCGTGAACTCGATTAGCAACGACGGCGGGACACCTCTCCCCAACGAGAGACGTTTTGGCCCGCAATCACTTGCATTATTGATATTGATTTAACTCACTATTTTGAGTTTGTGCACATTCGCTGTGTCAGCTTTTGTGTCAGAAGTCAGAACGTTTGTTATCGTCTCATCGCGCATTGCGTGGCCGTACGTGCGGAACACCAGCTGTGCATCTGCCCATCCGCCAAGCTTGGCAACTGTGATCGGGTCAACGCCTCGGTGTAGCAGCGTTGTGGCAAAGCCGTGACGGCATGAATGATATGTGAGGTAAGGAATACCGGTGCGCTTGAACACCTTGTTCCATTGCGGCTTCATGGTATGGCGCGACGAATATTTGAAGACTTTTTCGGCTGGGTCGCGGCTGCCTTCGATTTTCAACAGGGCGGCAATCAGTTCTGGCGGTAGGTGTGCCTGGCGCTCCTTTCCGACCTTGGTTTGCTTGATCAATGCCTTGAGGTTGAGCAAATCAACATCTGCCCATGTGAGGTTTGTTGCCTCGGTCACGCGCGCGCCGGTCAGGAACATAAAACAGCAGGCCGCGCCAAGGTGCGGGTTGGCGTGGGCCATGAACTGCTTGACCCACTCCCACGTCGCTGGCTCTTTAATTTTGGTCTCGGTTTTAAACCGTTTGACTTTGATCGGGTGGCACATGTCCAGCGCGGCGGCGTGGTTTATGATTGCCTGAGTTGGCACAATGACGTTGCGATTGCGCGTTGCGCCCGCTGCTTTCGGGTACAGCGTTATAGCTGCCTGCTGCACCTTGCCGGATGTGATCTTATTGACCGGCGCATCTTCCCAAAAGTCTACCATCTCTTGCACAAACCGGGCGGTTTTGCCTGCTTGCAGGTAAAGCTCTGCCGCCCGATTGAATTTTAATCGACCAAACCCACGCTCTTTGCGGTCGGTTTCTTGCCGGAGAATTTCAGACTGCTTCTCGATGATGAAGCGCTTCGCTTCGTTTTTGTCCGCTGTTCCGGTTGTTCCACGGAATCGCTCACCCTCGATTGTGCCTCGGTAGTGGTAGTACCCGCCTCTGAGGTATAACGTGAGTGACACGGGCGGCTTGCCTCCATGATTGTGTTGATGTCTTTATCGGTCAATGTCATGCGATTGCCAAGTATGCTGCAAGCCCCAATCTTACGGGCAAACTCGCGCAACTTGCGCGGTGACCACTTGAGATGGCTGGCGACTTGCTCCGGGCTGTAGACGTTGGGCAGGGTCATAGCGGGATCTCCTCGCATGCAAATTCTCGGCTCGACCGCTTCGCCTGTTCGCGCCGAAGGGCGTTTTGTTTCTTGGTGACAAGCTCCAGATGATCGGAGTGAGGACGCACGCAAAGCCGGTTGCGGCATACGTGATCGATTTCCTTCTTTCCGGGGATATAGCCGAATTCGTTGGTCCACATGACAAGATGGACAGCAACCGTCTGACCACTGAGCGACATGCGCGGATAGCCCGCGCCGCGTCCTTCATTGCCGGAGGTCGGGCCTGACCAGATCCAGCAACCTGTTTGGAGGTTTTTAATCACGCGAGACATAATCCGTTCGCGGATCTCTTCGCGGCGGCTTGCGTCAGGCATCGGAAGTTGCCTCGGGTGATTTGTGGCACAATGATGATAGAATGGCACGATCATGCAAGCCGGATTCGATAGACGAACATATGGTTGTGTCGCATCCTGAATTTGGAAAGAGGGGTGCCGGAGTCGCTGCCTCGAACTTCGAAACAGAGGCAGCGGCTTTATGAGTTGTGACGAGGGTCTTTAGCCGCTCGTTTTCGGCTTTGAGTGCGGCAACGCTTTCCCAGGCGGCAAAAGGATCGCCCGGCTCACCAACCTCGGCTGCGATTTTGAACAACTCGTCGCGATAGCCGGCGAGGTTGGCATATTTCTGAGAGAAATGCAGAACCATCCCGTTCAACCGCTCGATTTCGGCGTCACGGCGCTCGATGTCATCAAGGGCGATGGTCCATGCATTGGCTGTGGCGATGAACAGCATGGAGTTGTCGCATGCGCCTGCGAAGATCTTGGCGAGTGCCCGTTGTTTGCCTGGAAGCCAGCTGGGCCAAATCTTTTCCTGGAGGATGGCGGCAATGGCGCGGGCCGGCCGGATGGCGTCTTCGCGGAGCGGGACTGCGCCCTTGATTGCTTCGGTCTCACGCATCACGTTTTCCCTTGATAATGCGAATTGCCTGGATGAAGCCGGGTCGGGTGCGCAGAGCCTTTTGCTCTGCCTTAAGACTGTTGTCGGCTGTGGTGATTACGGTATGGCCATCACGGAAGCGAACGCTGAAGAGCGGCTTGCGCGCTGTTTGTGGGGATTGGGTTGTCATGCCAGCGCCTTCGGGTATTGGGCGGAATCCTGCCCGGTTGCCTCATATGGGATGGGAGAAGGTGGCCCCCGGGCTACTTGGACGAGCGAAATCAGATGTTCAGGCGACTTCGGTCAGTCGGATACGCTCGGCGACCGCCGGCGCGTTGCGCAACTGGCTATCCTTGCAGATCCCGGCGCTCAAAAGGTCTTTCTCGGTCTGCGGGCCGCGCTCCTGATAGAGCTGAAACATCTTTTCGCGGTCACGCTTGTCTTCGGCGGTAACGGTGGACGTCTGCTGCATGATTTTCCATCCTTGGCTTGAGGATGCGGCGATCCTCTATTCGTCTGGTTGACGCCGCCGGATGGTAAGGCTTGTGGGGGTGGGGGTGTCATCCGGCGGCCTCTCTGCATGTCCACCAAGACAAAGTGGATGAATTCAGCATAATAAGGGATATATCCCTTAGTCAAGAGAAATAAGGGATATATCCCTTTTTCCAATACCGTTCAGAAAGGTTGCAACGCAGTCTTTCGCATAGAGTGGTCAGTTTGGAGACGGTGGCATTAATCTTGGTACTTGGGTGTTGGCTTTATGCTCAACGCGGCGATCATGATGCCGAACGTGCAATCGGCAATTCATCAGCAGCTTACTGCTGTGTATTTGGTCGGCGGAGCGATAGTTTTAGTCTAGGTATTGCGATAGCCGCGCATTTAATGCGGCGTGTTGCGCCATTCATTAATAGCTGAAGCTAAGTCATGTGCGTTTCTAATATGCCAAATGCGTACACCGTCTGCGACGGCAAGTTGCTTAGAAATATTGTCTCGAAATTCGGCACTTTTTCTCAGGCTTCGTGCCGCAAATTTATATTGCTCCCATGGCAGGTCGATATTGCCAGCGGGAAGCTCAGGACGAGTTCTCCCTATATTTTGGAGTGGCCGAAGGGCCAAGCGCCAAGCTCGTAACCATGCAGAAGGGTCCAGCCACATGACGCTATCGGCATATTTGATCGCGTGAGGAAGCAAACTCGGACCGCCTTCCAAAATCCAGGCGTTTTTTTGAACCACTCGCAGTAACTCTGCATCGATCTCCGATTTGGGACGCTGTTTCCAATTGTTAGTTAGCTTGATTGCGTCAAACGAAATAACTGGCACATCTGGTCGTGCTGCTGCCAGTTGTGCCGCAATATAGCTTTTGCCGGCTCCGTTCGGACCGGTGACAATCAATCTTTTCAACGTCATTGTCCTGACCAAGGATGCGGATGATAATAAAAAATTCTTGTTACCTTGCAATGATGCTTAGCTCAAAAATAAGGTTGCTTTAGTGTCACTGGCGGACCAGTTACAAAATATCCACCTTAAATCCGCTTTCCTAGCTTTAGGATAAGTCTGTTATAACACGAACCACTTGGCCGAGCACAAAGGTTTCCGCATCAATGCTCATTGCCTCGTGTTGGGGATTGGTTGAATATGGTTCTAACCTATCAGGATTTGACATAAACCGCTTGAAGGTAGCTGTTTCATCTTTTCGAAAGATATAAAATTTGCGCGGCAACAGTTCTTTCGCAGATGCATTGACAATAATCGTAGTACCTTCCGGTGCAACGCGGTTCATGGAATCGCCTTGTACGGTAAGTGCGAAATATGCCGCTGGCTTTAGGCCATGAACTGAAATTCGCTCTGCGCTGGCTTGATGTTCTATGAAGCCCGTCTCAGCAAAAGGGCTAGCTGCGACCCAGCTTATGAGCGGAATCTGGATCGGCTCCTGTCCAGCATCAGAATTTTTCTCTCCGAAAGCCAGCCAGCCCGCTGATACATTCAGGACATGTGCTATTTTTTGGATACTATCTAACCTTGGCAGAACGGCTTTACCAGGTCTCGTCCAGTCTCGAACCAAATCAGGACCATGACCCGATAGCAATGACACCTTGCGCATCGAGAGATCCAACTCTTCCGCGCGTTTTTTTACCCTCGCAATAATTTCGGCCGTTTGTAAGCTTTCCATAGGGGAAATATCCCCTGTTGCCCTTAACCAAGAAAGAGGGACATGTCCGGTTGACATATAAGGGATATATCCCGTATTTGTGTTTGTATGATACATTTGGATTCATTTTTTTCGTTGGTGGAGACATTCTGCAGGGTAATAGGCCGTGCAGAAGCAACACTGTCGGGAAAAGTGTTTTCGGATGGTAAGCGGATTGCGGCGCTTAGACGCGGTTCAGACATAGGGGTACGGCGTCTGTGCCGTACAATTGAATGGTTTTTTGATCATTGGTCCAAAGCTGCCTCGTGGCCTGAAGGCATTTATCGCCCCCTACCTCAATATGCGGAGGCCACGCGATGATGTTGTCGTTAGGTCATCCCTTGAGCTTCCAATCGCGCTGGCTCTCCTCCCGGCTGCGCGCGGCCCGCACCAGGTTGTTTGGCGTCCGATCTGGTGCGGGCAAGTTTCGGTTTGCATGCGGTCCTCCCTGAGTATCTGACGGCCCATTCCTCACATTTTTGATCAATTCCCACCACGGGAAAAACGCCGGAGATTTCCCGGCGCGGGAAAGGTTTTGTCTTATGCACACAAGCGCTTGGTTTCATCGCATCAAAGCGGCTCAACGTGACCTGATTAGGCTGACCGGCGGTATCGAGCGGGCCTCGGAGATCTCGTCGGTGTCTGCCAGCCATATCGGAAGGATGAACAATCCGCGTGATACGGACCTGATGCCGATTTCGGTTGTCTATGCGCTGGAGAGCGAATGCGGGGTGCCGGTCGTGACCTCGGCGATGGCGGAATTGAGCGGGCGGCGGTTGACCGACCCGGCAAGCGACAAGGCCGTGGATCAAGGTGTCGTCGTTGCCTATTCGGAGATGGTGCGCCGGGCTGGCGATCTGATTTCCGGTGGTGCGGTGGCGATCTCCGACATGGTGGTGACACCTGCGGAAGCCACCAAGATGGACCGGGATGCTGCGGAATTGGAAGTCGGTCTTGCAGCACTTCGCAAGGCGCTGGCCGGCGTGAAGGCGAGGGGCGGCGATAAGCTTGGCCTGCGGATCGTGGGAGATCAGCCATGATCGACGCAACCTTGACCCCGCTATTCGAGCGGCCCTTGAGTGCGCGGGCACGGGCCTTCCTGCGCAAGCTCAAAATCCATGGTGGTCAGCTGATCGTGCCTGATGGCCCTGACCGGCTGTTGGCGAATGACTGCCGTGCCTGCGGCTATGTGTTGATCCGCGAGGATCACAAGACGGTGCTGCTGACCGGTCTGGGGCAGGCCTATCTTGATCGTCTGATGAGGGCGAACTGATGGCCGGTTATGCCTCCGTGAAGTATCCCAAGCCCGGTTCCGCCGGGCTTTCCCTTATTCTCGCAGCGATTCGCGATGGCGAGGTTGTCACCAAGGACGTGGCGCAGGTGATTGCGGCGAACAAGGTGGCAGCCGAAGGCTGCGGCTATCTGATCCGCGATCAGAAGGACGGCAATCGCTGGTATCCGACGGACCGCGCCCGGCAAATGCTTGTCGCGCTGGGCCTCTGTGAAGCTTCACCATCGTCCCAGCCCAAAACCAAGGTGGCAACGGAACGGCGGATTGACAGTATCCGCGCCGAACACCGGCTGCGGACCCTGAATGAGACGACCGTTCTAGCGCTGATGGACAACATCCGCGACTACGGGCTGGAAACGCCGATCACCGTCTATGGCGATGTTGACGACGCTGAGGTGGATCTCGGTGCGGGTGGCCACCGCCTGGAGGCCTGCAAGCGGCTGGGGCTAGAGTTCATTCTCTGCTTTCACAAACGGGGCGACGATCTCGACCGCCAGCTCTGCGAGATTGACGAGAACCTGATCCGCGCCGATCTGACACCATCCGACCGGGCGTTGTTCCTGCATCGTCGCAAAGAAATCTATCTGGTTAAGTTTCCTGAGACGGCAAATGGCGCTGTTGGAAATGGCCGCCCGAAGGTTCGCCACATTGGCGACGCTACTGAGGTCAAACGCTTTACGGCTGCCACTGCCAAAGCAACCGGACAGAAAGAGCGCACCATTCAGCGCGATGTCGAGCGCGGCGAAAAGATTTCCCGAACCGCATTGCAGATGTTGCGCGGCACCCGGCACGACAAGGGCGTGACGCTCGACCAGTTGAAGCGGCTGGAAACGGCAGAGGCGCAGGAGCGCTTTGCCCGCGATCTGATTGCCGCAGACAAGGCGGTGACGGCTGAATCCAAGGCGATCCGCACCACCAACCAAAAGCATAGCCGGGATATGCGGCTGCATCTGGTCAGCGCCATTGCCGAGCATGGCCGACGCAAAGGTGGTGACGTGCCGCGTGGAGCATACGCTATCGGCTATGCCGACCCGCCGTGGCAGCAAGAGGCCTGGAGCGATGAGACCGGGCAAGACAAAGGCCTCAAATATCCCGCCATGCCGGTGGAGGAGATCAAGGCGCTCTGCGCAGGCGAGAGATCGCCCTTCACCATGGATGCGCTGTTGTTCCTGTGGGTCACCGCCAACCGGTTGCCCGATGGCATCGACGTGCTGCGGGCCTGGGGCTTTGACTATGTCACCTGCATGGCCTGGGACAAGATGCATATCGGCATGGGCCGATGGGTGCGAGATCGTCATGAACTGCTGTTGGTCGGCAAACGCGGCAAGGTCTCACTCGCACCATTGCCCGGCACCCAGCCGGACAGCCTCTATGCCGAGCCGAAAACCGAGCATAGCCGCAAGCCTGTGTGGTTTGCCGAACAGATCGACCGGCTGTGGCCGCAACTGCCGAAACTAGAACTGTTTCAGCGCAAGGAGAGCCTTGCCGAGGGCGACGTGCGGCTTGGCGGCAAATGGGACTTCTGGGGCTTTGAGGCCACGGAGGTCTCGCAGACCTCGCAGGCCACGCAGGACCCCGATGCCACGCAGGTCCCGCAGACCTCGCAGGTCTCGCAGACCGCGCCGGTCTCGGAAGGGGGTGGCGCATGACGGCGGAGGCCTTGCAAAGACGGCACAGGGAGGTCGCCACCGTAAACCGGCTTCGTGGATCGGCCGAGCGGCTGCAAAGGGACGCCTGGACGCTGGAAGCGACGCGGGACGGCCTGCGCCTGATCGTCCAGCGGCCGGATGGTGAGCTGGCGCACATTGCCACCATCCACCGCAATGCCCTGCATGATGAGCGGGATTTGCTCTGCGGTGCGCTCGATCATTTGCGGATGTTTTTGCATTTGTTCGACCGGGCGGCTGTCGCGGTGCGCGATCTGCGGGGTGAGTTGGAGGCGCAAGAGCGCAAACCGGCCTCGGCGCCAAAGATGCCGAACCACGCGGCGCAAGCCTCCATTCTGCTGTCCCACGCAGCCTTTCAACGGTTTCTGAGCGATACCGGCGGCGGGCGCGTGGTTGACGACAAAGACAGTGCCGACGCGGCTCTGAAGGATCGCCTCGGCATCACCAGCAAAAAACAGATCAATGAAGATGACCGCGTTAGGGCGGCCTGGCTCTCGCTGTTTGGCGAGTACGAGGCGTGGCTGCGCGGCGGGGGTGAAGCATGACCAGTCGTGACTTTCCAGAGGTCTCTATTCCCTATGGCAAGCGCACCGCAAAGGCGATGCGGATCGCCTGCGGGTGCTGCGACGTCGTTTCCTACTTCCCGCATCACACCGGGATCATCGTCAAGCCGTCCCTCGCGGCCATCCAGCATTTCCAGACCAAAGGATGGGTCGTTGGCAGCAGTCCGAAAGAGGACTTTTGCCCAAAACATGCCAGCCCGTCCAAGCGCAAAGGAGCGACGATCATGGCCGAGAACACAGCACCGGTTGCAGACAAGCCGCGTGACATGAGCCGCGAGGATCGCGCCATCATCTTTGACAAGCTCAATGAGGTCTATGGCAAGGATGCCTATAAAGCGCCCTGGACAGACAGCATGGTTGCCAAGGATCTCGGTGTGCCGCGCGATTGGGTGTCCGTCACACGCGACGCAATGTTCGGCCCGGCCGGCTCCAATCCGCTGTTTGATGATTTTCTGCTGGAAAGCGCCCGGATGGAAAGCCAGTTCCGCACCTATGCCAGTGCTTGCGAAGCGGCAACACAGGCAGTGGACGCGCAGAAGGCGGCCCAGGCGGCGCTGTCCAAGCAGATGGACGCCTATCGCGCCCTGGCACGCAAGGTTGAGCGGGAGATCGGCCGATGACGGCACTTCTTCCAATCGTCGAGCAGCTTTGCGATTGCCAGACGGACGCGGAGCGAGCGGATTGGCTGCTCAGGGTGCCGCAAGGTGTCATTTGCCGCGACAACGCTGTCATCCGCATGGTGTTGCGCACGGCAGGCTTTCTGATCGGCGTCGAATACATTGATGCCGAGTTGGCAGCGCTCAACTCCACCCGCACCGAGCAGGGCTGCTGGCGCGATAGCGTGTTGCTGTCCATCGGGGCGACGAGAGCCGCGCTGCTGGATGTTGTGTGCAAAGGCGGTGGGCAGTGAGCGGCGAAGCGACAATCCGGCGGGGCGTGCGCAATGCGCGCTATGCCGCCATTCCCAACCATGTGTTTGAAGATGCCAGGCTCTCCATGGAGGCCCGCTGGTTGCTGTCCTATCTGCTGTCGAAGCCCGACAATTGGACCGTGGTGATCGGAGACATCGTCCGCAAGGGCAATTGCGGACGCGACAAGGCCCGCAAGATGATCGCGGAGCTGGTGGAGACAGGCTATGCGGAGCGGGAGCAGACCCGTGCCGATGGCTAGTTCGGCGCAACGGTTCTTGTCATCTTTGACGAGCCACGCCAGGCGGTCCCGGATGCCTCCAATAACACCGATGCCTCCGACGTCTCTGACACCACCGGTGTCTCCGACACCGCTGATGCTTCCGGCAACGCCGATGCCTCCGCCAAATCCGCCGGCTCTGACGGTTCCGATGCGGCATCAGAAAGTGTTGCATTTCTACCGCAGACTGAAACGCCGTCGCCGGCAAAACCGTCGCCGGCAAAACCGTCGCCGGTTTTACCGTCGCCGGTAAAATCGGCACCTAGTAATAACTTAGATCTAGCAAAGACTGACTCTTACCAAGGGGAGGGAGTTTGCGAACTGGTTTCGCAAGGCAATGCGGTTCCCGCTGCGGACGACAAGGCAGCCAAGCGCACCGAGCGAGCCCGGATCGGTCGGCAGTTTGACGCCTGGTACAAACTCTGGCCCAAGCCCGGCAGTCCCGAATTTGCCCGCAATGCCTGGTTTGCGCTGTCGGCTGAGGAGCGGGACGCCTGCATTGAGCGAACACCAGCCTATCTCGCCTGGGCAAAGCGCGACGACCTGACAGCGCCCGCCGTTTACCTCAAGGCACGGGCATGGACAGACCTGCCTGACCATCTGGGTGAGACGCAGGAGCCAGCGCGCGTCGTCGCCAAGCCGTGCGGCAAGCTTTGGATGGGACGGCGCTTGGAGGCTCTGCTGTCAGACCCGACCGGCCCGTTCTTCATCACGGCTTTCGATGAGCGGCGGATTGCCTCCGGTGCGATCAGCCGGGAAGCGCTGATCTGGGAAAAGCGCCGGGAGCACGGCTGGCCGTTGGTGGTCAAAATGCAAGACCGCGCCCTTCGTGGCGAACAGTTTGTGACCTCGGCGGATCTGTTGCCGCTGGTGGCCGGCTTTGTCGGGGTCAAGCCAGACAGCGAGCTGTTTGCCGCTTGGCGGCGGCTCCATGAGCGGCGGGGATGGATGTTTATCGATGGACGGTGCGAGTGGAATTACTTTCCGCCGGTCGACCCAGGAGAGCCCGATCTCGATGCGGCGGTCGAGGCCGCCCTTCGGCACTTCAAAATCAGCCTCAGCGAGGGACGCACCCATGATGCAGCATAACGGCAAACTTCTGAATAGCGTCTCGAACGAAAGGCTTGCGAAGCTGACGGACGCCAAAGCCCTTGAGGCCAAACGCCAGCGCCAGATCGCCATGGCCAGGCGTGACCGCCCTGACTTCGACCAACTGGCCCGCTGGGTGGTGGCCAGCTGCAAGATCGGCATGGAACAGGTGATCCGAGATTCCCTTGGACAGCAGGGTATTGAATGCTGGTGCCCCTGCGAGCGGCTGAGACTACCGCCCAGGCGCGGCAAGCCAGCGATCATCGTCCAGCGGGCGCTATTTCGTGGATACCTGTTCGTGCAGGTGATCCCGGACAATGAAGCCTATGTCGGTCTCATGCTGGCATCCAAGCTGCGGAGCCTGATGGGACGGGATGGCAAGCCCTACCTGATGCCGGAACCCTTGATGCGGCAGCTGCTCCTATCGGCCAAGACTGCGGAGAGGAAGCATATGGAGGCGGGCGACGTGCCACCGATGCCGGATGTGCTGGGCAAGCAGGTAACGATCCGCTCCGGCCCGTTTGCCGACTTCGTGGTGACGGTGCGCAAAGTGCTGTCCAAGCGTGGTCAGGTGGTGGTTGACGTGCCGCTGTTTGGTGGGATGAGCGAGATCACCATGGGCATTGATGCCATTGCGACCTGAGGTCATCGCCTGAGAGGTGGAGACCCCTCGGACGATGGTCAGATGGCCCGGGGCAGGGGGGTAGGTTAGCCTTGAACCCGATCCGCCTCCCGCACCGGCGTCAGTCATTTCTGTGTAGCGAGTGGAAATTGGAGACAAAAAGCCACAGCTGGAAAGGGCTCCCTCATAGTTGCGTTCGAGCTCGGTGTTAATAGGGAAGTTTTGTAGCGATACCCGTGAATCAGCGTCGGAGGTTTGCCCCTATGCTCGATCTCGTAAAGGTCCTGATTTATTGCGATGACATGGAGATCGCACGGGGTCATGATCGGCGCCGATGATGACCCCGTTCTCGTTGCAAGTTTGCGATGAAAATCAGGTGCTTATTGCCTTTTCAAGCGGGGTCAACCTTCGGTGCTGTTTCACAGTCAGCACTCGTACCTGAGCAATGATCCTAAATGCACGACACCATCAAACTCGACAACAACTTGCTTATATTTAACGGTGAAACCGTTTTTTGACCAAAATTTCAGTGCTGCATGATTATCGTTGAGTACACAGGCATCGATCTGATGAATGCCGCGCGATCTTGCTATGGCTTTGATAAAGCCTAGAGTTTTACTTCCAAGAGCATGACGTCTTTTGTCGTGGTCAACAACAAAATAGTAAACATTCCAAGCGTGCACCTTTGTTATGCGCTCTAGAATTACTGCATTGGCGATAATATCGTCAGATATGATTGCTGAGCAAAAAAATGAATTGGTGTATTCACATGAAAAACCAGAATTTTTTAGAGCGAAATCTAAGGCGCTGACAAGAAAACTACGTTGGCTTTCGTGTTTATGATCCTTTATCAGCTTTTTTGCGTGCAGTTCTGTAGATCTCAACCGGGTCAACGAGAAATTGATATTACCGCAAATGCTCGACAATGGATCCGATCTCCTGCTGAAATGGCACCTTGTCTATTAGGGATATCTTTATTAATCTAATGATCTCTTCTGAATGAGCTTTTTCGTGATCTACTTGCTTATAAAGCCAGTGCGCATCGTCCTCTGAGTCGATCAGTCCAAACTCGTTTTGATGAACAAGTGATATGTCGATGTCGGTTTTCATCGCGAAAAAAAAGCTCCGGTTGCTTCGGTCAACTATGTCAAACATCTCCCTGACCACTGTAGCGGATGGCGGTAAGGGATCAGGAGAACCAGAGCCTTGCAAGGAAGCTATATAATCATCGCGAGGGTTTGCTTGGAGGGTTTCGAAATACAAAACATCGCTTACATCTAATATATAGGGAGCATGCGCAAGCATCGTGAAAAGATTGTCCCACATCTTATATACGGCGTAGAAATCATCATTTTCCGGCACTGCAATGTGTTTTGAGAGCACGGGTTGGAACACGTCGAACGACGAGGGGCATACGTCTTGATCAAAGCTTAAAGGCCTTGTAACTCGAGATCGAGAAAAGCCCATGCTAAACAGTTCGTCTAGGAGCTTGTTTACCTCTTCGGGGACCTTCAAAGGCACAAGACTGTATCCAAGTGGAAAGTACATGGGAGACCTCAGAAAATAGTCCAGTTCGGGGGAGCGGAACCGCCCTGTGGTAAGCAAAGAACCGAGCCAGCGCCTTTTTGTGGGGACCAAAAGCACTGACAGTTTTTCGGGTTTTGAGCCCTAATGTAAACATTGATATGGTCCCCTGGACAGGGATGGTGCGGAGCGCTCGGCGGCACACGGTCAAGACGTCCCCCAATTGTACCGACCGGTGGCACGCATGGCGGACAGCACGATGCACATACTCCTCGTTTGGCTCTCTCGATAGCGCCGCTTACGGCCTCTTCGATCTCATCTGCGTTGTAAACCGCTGCTACCACCACAGTCGCTGCAGTTGCCCCGAACAAGAGATACCAAAGGCCAGCCCCTATCTCTGGTACCAAAAATAACGCACCTGCCATATTACACCTCTCTCGGTAGCATTGATCTTAGCAAAGTTATGCGCTGATCTGCGGAATAATGTGACTGGGCGCTCATGTAACGATGCACTTTCCCTTCGTTTAGAAAACTGCTTCCATTCGCAAGTAATGACACGATAAAAGCAATGTTGGCAGTTTTCTCGACACCCGAAATTTTGCAAAAATCGATGCCTGACGCTACTTTATCTCGATCTAAATCGGGAAATTTCCTATTGATGGAATCTTCTACGTTTCGGTACACAACCTCCAAATCATCTCGATCAAACTCCCTTTCTACCGCGACGCGGATCTCCATAACCTTTTTTGCACCCACGCTGACGGAAGCTTCGTGGGAGGAGGAGAAACCTGCAAGTTGCCCTATCGTCCCAACCCTTCTGTCATACGATACTGCATTCAGGCCCAGAAACTGACCTTCGCTCCCTTCACTTAAGGAATAAACGCGGAGTTGTTCTCCAGCGGCACGGTCTCCGACGCCAGCATATCCGTCAGAGAAAAAAGCGAGAACAGGACCGAAGAAGGTTTGAATTTCTTGATCGTTAGCTGCACGTAACCAAATATCGAGTACGTGAGGATCGAAAAATCGAAAAGCTACGATGCGACCATCGCTAGCAAATTTAACTCGAGTGAAGTAACGCAGATGGCGTCTGATCTTAAGGGCTAGGGCGTTGTCCTCATGCTTTAGGTTCTCGGAAACGAACATGGCTGTCTTCTCCTGAACCTTTAGGGCTGATTGATCCCCGACTTTACGATACATCGCTTCAGCGCGTTGAGAAGATACGCGGAGCACGATACCCCATCCGGCCCCCCAGCCACTGTCACAGATCCAATCAGTGAAATCATCTTCCGGTTCAAGCTTTACTAGATACGGGCTACTTGCTAGGCGCTCCTGTGTAGCTAAACCGTTATATAAACTGCAAAATGTTAGTTTAGTGGCAGCTAGGCGAGGTAGTAGGTCCGGCACCCATTGCCCGTCCAAAAGCGCCCAAACAGAGATATCTTCACTAGAGTTATGCCAGAAATTCGCCTTTAAAAAGGAGTTTAAATTCGCTCTGTTTCTACCACTATTATCGTCTGTTAGCGCATTGTTTGCGTTCATAAGAAACCTCTGAATCAGGCTGCGCCTTGCTGTAGCGGACATACTTCTGCGAACGGTTTTCTGGTGCGCTGTGGTATCCCTGGCGTGTTCGGTAGAGGTGTTCCCCCCTGGACAAGTACAGGCTCATATAGGATTGGGCCTGGACCAATGGTGAGTTGAGCCCCGCCGCCATTCACAATTGTAGAGTTTCCAGCTTTGACCGTGATGTTCCCCGATTTGTCCATCTGGAACCGGGTACCTCCGACCTGGATTACAAATTTGGATCCAGCGCGGATTTCGAAGGCGTCTCCAACATCAATGGAATACGATCCGCTTATTGTCGTCTCGTTTGAAGCACCGACGTTTAGCTTATAATTTTTTCCAGTCGAAAATTCAGTATCTTCTCCTACGGTTAATCCATAAAACTTGCCTACTCTTGAAAGAAACGAACTGCCTACATTAACGATCTTACTCACGCCAATTTGCTCAGCCTGAGCTACACCTACTGACGTCGATTGGAATGCACCGACTATGGTGTTCATGATACCGGGCATGGGGAAGAGGTTGGCAGCGTCCTGGCCGACCCCTGTTCCAGATCCGGCCAGTGCCGTGCCAGCATCCGCCCGTGGGCTCGTGCCGGAAACGATTCCTTCTCGGGCGGAAAGGCCGCCGGCGCCAAGAAAGCCCAATGTCGAGGATGCGAGCGTTGTTGCAAAACTGGCGATGCCGGGGCCGCCGCCGCCCGCTATTTGACCTGCTTGCGAGAGCAACGCTGCTGTCTGGCCGGACAGCGCCTGGACACCGGCCATGGCCAGCATGGCCATCGGCCCGGTACCGCCGACCACTGTGTTTACCGATCCGCCGATCTCATGCTTCTGGTTGCCAGCCACTTCTACGGCGCGGTTACCGCCGATGGATGCCACCTCATGGCGGTCGATGCGCTTGGTGCGGTCGTTCAGCACGCGTGTTGTCTGATCCTTCTGGGCATGAAAGAACATGTTCTCCTTGCCGTTCTCATCCTCGAATGTCATTTCGTTGAAGCCGCTGCCTTTGTGGGTGTTGGAGCGCAGCACCATCCGGGTCTTATTGGCCGGAAGATCATAAGGCACAGCATTCTTCGGATTGGGCACCACGCCCGTTACCAACGGCCGATCCGGATCGCCGTCGATGAAGGCAACCATCACCTCCATGCCGATCCGTGGGATGATTTGCCCACCCCATTGCCCGCCGGCCCAGTTTTGGGCGACGCGTACCCAGCAGGTATCACTGCCATCCTTCTTGGCTCGCCGGTCCCAGGGATACCAGACCTTGATGCGGCCATACTGGTCGGTGTGGATCTCTTCACCGGAGGGTCCGGCGACGATTGCCACCTGCGCACCCTCGATGCGGGGGCGTTTCGTGTCGCGATGCGGGGTTAACGGCACGCGTGACGGGATAGCCTCGAACTCATTGCGATATTCTGGTTCGTTCTCCGTCGTTTCATAGGAGCGATCAACGACCCAATGGGTAATCCGGGTCATCACATGCTCTTCGTATTTGTGTTCCGGATGCGGCTCCTCATAGGGCGTGAACCGTCGTCCGGCTTCCAGAAAACGCACATTGGATTTGCCCGTCACCCGCTCATGATCGGCTTCTGTTGCTTGCATGCGGAAGGTCTCCGCCTGTTCGGCTTCCTTCACATCGCTAATGCGGGCCGGATATTCATAAAGCTCACGCTGTTTGGCGCCCGGCATCTGGATCAGTGACGGCGTGACATTCAGCGGTACAGTGCTGGGCGTCTCGAAATTCCAGTCCGCACCGGCACGCTGGCCAGGGACGTAGGAGAACTGCCGCATCCATTCGTTGATGTGATTGCGGTCCGATGAGCCTTGGGCTAACCTGACTTTATCTTCTCCCTCTGCCGCAGCCGATGGCTTGCTCCAGGCCACCTTGCTGTCGCTGACCTTCAGGCGGTGAACGCCTTTCTCATGTTCAAACCAGTAGAACAGCCCTTCTTGCTCGAAGCGGCGCAGCAGGTAGTCGAGATCCGTTTCATTCCACTGGACAGAAAACTCGCGCGATGGCGGTGTCTTGTGCAGAGGGGCATAGGCGGCACTGGGAAGACCGTGTTCAGAGAGTAATGTTTCCATCACCTGGATGGCCGTCATATTCTGCCAGATCCGGCAATCGGAACGGCGCGACAGTAGCCATAGTTGCGGACGGATGGTCAGGGTATAGGACCGCAATCCACGGGTCACCGGCGGTCCCTCGGACAGATTGGTCACCAGTCCATTGAACGGCCGACGAACGCCGTCACCGTCCAGTTCGCCCTGGCGGATTTCGAGCGATACATCGACCAACTTTCCGATTAGCTCATCGGGCTTGACCGCCTCACGCTTGGCGCGCACCGACAAGGTGATCTCGAAAAGCCGATTGACGCCTTCGTCAACCATCATCCGTTCAGGCAGCAGCTGGTCTTCACCCAAGGGTGACGAGACCTTCAGCACACGGCTTGCTTGAATGAAATCGGTGGGTGACAGAACGTCGTCCATGCGGAATGCTCCTCCACTTATCGCGTCATCAAAAACAAAATTAATATTGGTGAAGTGCGAAAAGTATCCCAATCGCGCCATTCCCATGGCGAGATTAGGCCGCTTACCGCAAAGGTCAAGGTTAACGGTTGTATTTTATTGAAACCATATCGTCAGGCGATAGAATTATTGAGAACCGCGCGGATAGCAGACCGCTGGGCATGGCGTGGTCGACTGGCTCAGGCCTTTTGCTCTGTATTGACTTTCGGTTTTGGGAGATTGGTGTGTTAATCGGCGCCGGATGTTGACCCTATGATCGGTCCCTAAGGCCCTGATTTATTCAGATGACATGGAGATCCGATGGGATCACTATCGGCCCCATTGATGACTTCGCCTCCGTTGCTAGTTTGCAATCGCAATCAGTTATTTAATCCCTGTTCGAATGAGGTCAGCCGTCGGTTCTGTTTCACAGATAGCAGCCGTGACGCTGCTTCCCATGCGATGCCTTCTTTGGGGCAGGGGCTATGGGTGGTTTAATGTACGGCATGAAGGCGCACAGCTGCCGAAGCCTTTGATTTGCTATCGGCTGGGAGCAGCCATCGAACTTTTGGTGATGGTAACGCATGAGACTTGGTGGCCTTATTCAAATACGATGGGAATCAGCGATATAAGAAGAAGGATCGCCATCACCACGTTGAATGTTCTCACGGCACGGCGTGATGTCAGAAAACGCCGAACGGAAACGCCGAGTGCCGCCCACGCGACAACGCTGACGAAGGTCATCCCACCGAATACGAGTGCAAAAATGGCTGCAAGCTGGACAGGGCCCATCTCTTTCATAGTGCCGTAGGTGACGACAGCGCTGCCCACCATGATCCACAGCTTTGGATTAATAAACTGGAAGAATGCGCCTTGTATGAAGGACAGCGGCGCAGCCGCTCCTTGATGTTCCTTCTCTAAATCATTTGGTAGAGGTGCAGCGCTGCCGATCTTCCAAGCAAGCCATAGAAGATAAGCAACGCCGGCCCATTTTAGTGCTGCAATTACGTACGGGTCGGTAATTGCCGATATGCCGAAGGTTGTGACAGCAAGCATGATTGAGGCAACTCCGAAGGCAATTCCGAGCATCACTGGCATTGTTCGAGCAAGTCCGTGCATTGCCCCAGAAGCCGCCACTATCGTGTTGTTCGGTCCAGGCGTCGCCGCCATAGCAAATGCGAAACCTGTCATTCCCGCAAGCCAGCCCCAATCCATTCCGGTCTCCTTTTCACTATGAAGAGGATCATATGGCAGGATGCGTTCTATTGGGTTGCGAAGATTGCTCGAAAACATAATGTTTTGGCATTCAGCGTTAGAAAGGGCTTCTTTAAATGAATTCCATGCCAATTAGATTAGACGATATCGACCGGCGCATTTTAAAAGCGCTGCAACGCAATGGGCGAATTCAGAATGTGGAGTTAGCAAAAGAGGTTGGCTTGTCCCCATCCCCCTGCCTTCGCCGCGTGAAGTTATTGGAAGAAGCCGGTATCATCTCCCGTTATGTTGCCGTACTTGATCAGATGAAAATCGGCCTGACACTCTCCATGTTCGCGCGCGTCTGGCTGACCTCACAAGACGCGGAAACCATAGACTTGTTCATCGCCGCCATGAGCAAATTGCCCGAGGTGGTAGAATGCTACATCATGCTAGGCGAGAGTGACGCATTGTTGCGGGTCGTCGTTTCAGATCTGGACGGTTATCGCCGTTTTCAGTCTACGCACCTGACTCGAAAGAATGGCATTCAGAACGTAAAAACAGACGTGCCCAGCGAAGTCGTCAAGCAGACGTTCGCTCTACCTGTGTAAAGGCACTGCGAAATGGCTACATCTCGCTATAGGGCTCGTTTCGGACTTGAGTAGCCATTTCGATAATGGTTTGGCACCCGAGTGATTCCCTTCGATCATAGGATTTATAGCCCATGCACACCGTTCGGATCGCAGCTGCGCAGACGCCGGAATTCCGGGGGGATATCGACGCTTCTCTAAGATATGCCGACCAAGTCGTTACCCAAGCAGCGGCACACGGTGTCCAACTAATCTGTTTCCCCGAGTGCTTCCTACAAGGATACCTGCTCAACGAGGCGGAGGCCCGACGATCTGCAATAGACCTTGCTTCTTTAGAATTTCAGTCGCTCCTCGCTCTACTTCCTTCAACGGATATGATCATCATATCCGGGCTGATTGAACGAAGTTGCGGCAGCCTGTTTAATAGCGCGGTGATCATTCAGAATGGTGCATTGATGGGACGCTATCGGAAAAAGAACCTTCTCAAATCAGAGAGTTTCTTTGCATCTGATGCTGAAATGCCGATGTTCGAAGTCGATGGCCTTAGGTTCGGCGTGAACATTTGTTATGATACGAATTCTCCGGCTATGGCTAAGATGATCGCCGATCAAGGCGGAGAATTAATTGTCTGCCTGGCAAACAACATGATGCCCCGTGAACGGGCAGAACAGTATCTTCACGTACACAACGCTGTCCGCGGTGAGAGATGTTTAGAGCAAGGTATCTGGCTTGTTTCATCGGACATTTTTGGTGAGCGTGATGGTCGGGTATCTTGGGGCCCAACTGCCGTGATCGATCCAGGCGGTCAGGTGACAGCCCAACTGCCGCTGGACGAAGCTGGCCTATTAATATTCGATGTTCCAGTTTCTTCAATGCAACGATTACAATGAGGGCGCATTGCCGTTCGGTATCTTGGGGCAGGGAAGATATTGACGGCTCCTAAGACTGCTATCGCGAAAAGCAGACATCCCAGATACTGACTGTGTCGCAAAGCTTGGGGCTACGGCTTCACTGTTGCGGCTACGCGTTGTTCAGCTTGCTTCACTGCTTGTTGTCGGCCGATCTGCAACATCGCGATGCTGGCCAGCACAAGGATAATGGCGGCGAGTTCCGGGACACCAACTCTTTCGCCGTTGGCCCAGCCGATCAGCAACGCGACATTTGGCGTGATATAGGTCGCGCCCGAAGCAGCGACCGCACCCAGCTCTTGGAGCAGGTAATAATAGATCAGGAAGGCCATCCCGGTTCCGAGGACACCGAGCCCGATCGCGACGCCAGCCGCTGCGTGCCAGTTTTGCAGAATGCTGCTTGTTCCCGTTCGATCGACGACGAGCAAGAGTACCACCAAGGCAAGCCCGGTTTGCCAGGTGGCGAGCGCGAGGGGTGGCAGATTGTAAGGTGATAGAAAGCGGCGAACGTAAACGTAGGAGACACCGAGAATCGTGGTTGCCGCCAGCATCCACGACACCCCCGCCAAGTCGATAGTTCTATCCGTACCCTCCCAAGGCCGCGCTATAAGAACGATGCCAGCGAAGCCCACAAGAACACCGGCCAGCATCAAAGCGTTTGGCTTTTCGGTGCGAAGGAACAGAAGGGTGGCGATCGTCGTGAATAAGGAGATCGAACCGCCGAGGATACCGGCAATACCAGAGGGAAGCAGCGCCGTGCCTTCCGCGATCGCGAAATAATAGAAGGCCGTTGCCAGCACCGCCATGACGAGGAAATGCGGCAAGTGGCGCACTTGAGCTTGGTGGATCACACCTTTGCGCCATGCAACGAAGGCAAGCGGCAAGAAGCCGAAGAATACCCGCAGAAGGGTGATTTGCGCCGGTGTGATCAGTTCCGTTGCCCATTTCATGTAGATGAAGTTCGAACCCCAGAAGAGGCCAAGCAGAGCAAAAACCAGACAGGTTAGCCGCATGCCTTTATTTCCTTTCCGGGAAACTATCACGGTGCATAGGCCTGCTTCCCGAAGCAGAGCTAGCCGATTGTGGATATGCCTTAATCTGGCGACAAGCTTTCGCGCTCGCAGGCCGGTGGCTTGATGATGGCAAGCATTATGCCGCCTAGCGCAATGATCGCTGAACCTGCTGCTACACCCAAGGTTGGCTTTTCGCCAAAAAACAAAAAACCGATCAGACCGGCGAAGATCAGCCAAGTGTAATCGACCGGGCCGACGATCGATAGTGATGCGAGGCGATAACCCTGGACGATGCAATATTGCGCCGTCACTGCGATCGGCCCGAGCAGGAGGAACGACATCGCATTTTCGATAGAGAGCGGTACCCATTGCGTGGCGGCGGGGCCAGCCATCAGCAGGATGCCGAACGCGTTGACATAGAGTAGCACCGTCATTGCGCGATCGGAGTGTGAGAGCATCTTGATCATCAGCCCTTCGACGGCTAGCAATGCAGCGCCGAGAACTGCAATGCCGGCCGGGAAAACATAAGCCAGATGGAACCCGGTAAACGCGCCGCGCGATGCCATAACGATCGCAGCCCCGGCGCAACAGACCGCGACGGCGCCGAGATGCCGACTGGTGAGCTGTTCCTTCAACACTAGAACCCCGAGAGGGATGACAAACACGACATAGAGCAGACCGATCGCTGTGGCGTCTACGATCGGCATGTTTGCGGATGCGTAGATCAGTGCTCCCCCGCCCGAAGCTCCGAATATGGCTCGCATAAAATGGGAGAGCGGTTTAGCGCTTCGACAGGCTGACAGTCTTTCCCGTCGCGCCGCCACGGCCAGCAGCAGCGTTGCCAGGCCACCGATGTAACGGAGGAACAGGATTTGAAATGGAGTTGCGGTTCCATCAGCAAATTTCCCCGATGCGAAAATCAAAGAAAATAATGCTGTCCCGATGGTGACCCACATGATCGCTTTGGTATTGGTATAAAGGCGGAATGAGCTCATCACATGTCCTGAAGGGTTTACCTTTCGCTTGTGGTGGATTTCCGTCTGGTTTTCAAACGAGGAATTTGAGGGGAGCTTGAGAAAAACTCATGCAGATCGGCCGCCGTATCTCACTCAACGCCGTTAGAGTGTTCGCCACTGTGGCTCGCACCGGGAGCTTGACCGCAGCCGGCGCTGAACTCGGCGTTACACCTAGTGCCGTGAGCCATCAGCTGAAAAAGTTGGAGGAAGAGCTCGGCGTGAGTTTCTTTCGCCGAGGAAACAATTCTGTTTCGCTAACTGACGCAGGCGAGCGGTTTTATCAGGAGGTCGCGCCAGCCGTCGCGCTCATCGAGCGGTCGGCCGATGCCCTGTATCGTCAGGAGACCGAAATCAGCGTCCAGGCATCAACGTCCCTCGCAGTGCGCTGGCTCATCCCCGCGCTGGACCGCTTTCGGGATCTATGCCCTGACGTTAGAGTCCAGGTTGAAACGGGCTCTGCGCCGGGCTTTCCTGTCCTCCCCATCTCCGATGTCAGCATTCGATATTTTCGCGCCAATGAAGATGCTGAAGGATGGAAACTGCTTGGACGTGATTTGAGCCGCCCTATGATCTCTCCAAGCCTGCTTGCAGCAAATGCCGAGGCTCGGAAGGTCACAATTCAGGATATACCGGCGCTTCAATGTGCGTCCAACAATTGGGACTGGAAGCTATGGTGCGAGACATCGGGCGTTTCTCCGGCAGACCTTTCCTTCTCCCATCAGTTCGACACGGACGATGCGGCGCTTCATGCTTGCGTGGCTGGACTTGGCATGGTGCTGGCGCCATCAATCCTCACAGCCAGAGAAATACAATCCGGTGCACTTGTCGGACTGCCCGGATATGAACCGGTCGAGATAGGATCATATCGATACCAGCGCCGGTTGGACTCGCGAGTGGTTCGGCAGTTCTGTAGCTGGATCGACACCGAGGCGCGCAACCTCGAATGAGCCCTATCGCAAATAGCCCGCGGATTGTCTGAAAACTTGGCTCAGGAAATTTCGTTAGAAGATGTTTCTAGGGCTGCGTCTGTTCCTTTATCTTCCGCGACGCAGGCGTGGCAAAATATATTTTCTTGCAGACTCAAATTCTACGATGCCGAAATCATTGTGGGTTTTTGGACAGTTGGCAGGAGTTCCTCGACAAATAAAGGTCGCAGAAGGTTAAGACCGGACGCCAAAGTTGGCAGTTTAGGCGGCGGCGAAATGGATGTTCGCTGTCTCTGGCTAAAAATCTATGGGGCGTTACAATTATCTAACGTTGCTCCATTTCGATTTCGTCGGCCAACGCAGGTAGCGTGTAATGAAAATTCTGATCGTATCAACGTCTCACGGCAGTCTCGGACAGACCGGTCTTCCAACGGGATTGGGTCTTGAGACGCTTGCAGGTCCTTACTACCGCTTTTTGGAAGCTGGGGCAGAGGTTGTGATCGCGTCACCTTTAGGCGGCACTCCACCGATAGATCCGCTAAGCGTTGGCGAAGAGACGTCAACAGAGGAGACCCACCGGTTCAGTGGTGATGTAGCAGCGCTTGCGCATTTTGAAAATTCTGCATTGCTGGAAACAGTCCACGCTGAGGACATAGACGCGTTATTTTTCGCTGGGGGCCACGGAGGAATGTGGGACTTTGCCGACAATACGGACGTCGCAACATTGATTGGCCGATGCCTTTCTCTCGGCAAGCCGGTAGCCGCGATCTGCCATGGTCCAGCAGCGTTCTGCGGGGTCATCGATGCCAGCGGGAGGCCCATTATCGAGGGAAGCCGGATCACCGGTTTAAGCAATTCGGAGGAAATAGCCCTCGGCCGCGACCATACCGTTCCTTTTCTGCTTGAGGATCGGCTGAAGTCTCTTGGAGGGGACTACCAGGCAGGACCAGATTTCAAGTCTTTTGTTGTGAGAGATCGGCTGTTGATCACGGGTCAGAACATGCGATCGGCGAAAGCGGTGGCTGAGGCCCTTCTCGAATTTTTCAGATAGTCCGCAGAGAAAGGTTCACCCGATGGTCAGACCCTGCTGGCTAGCTGGCGGCGACGCAAAAGGGGCCGACTGCGGACGGTCCGGTTATGGGAACCCATCGCGAAAAGCCGCCGTCGTTGAAGATGGCGACGATGTGATTGTCGGCGGGATGCTCGACTCGGTTAACGACTGATCTTGCCCCGTTCGGTATCTTTGTCCGCCAGCAGCAATTGGTCTCTCAGCGGTCGGTCAGTCCTCAAGTTGGCCAAGAATTTAATGTCGGAGCGTTCACTCAGCCCGACTAATCCAAACTCCTCGTCTTCCCTCCTCCATGCGATCGGCTTCGTGAGTTGGGATGGCAGTGGCTCCGGCAAGAGCGGCGCATGATGTTGAAAAATCAGCTCAGTAGCTTGTTGGCGGTCGGCAGGTTCCAAATCTGACAGGCCCCTATGGAGCTGGGAGACGGCGTCGTGAAATTCCTGATGGTACCCGGTGCGAAAGTTCACAGGCGTGTCCTGCTCCAGCCTTGTCAGTCGGTCGAGAGCCCGATTGATCCTGCCTGGTGTTTCTGTTCGGCGTTGGCGAGCTATGATCTCATCCCTAATTTCTGCCTCAGACATGAACCGTGAGTTGAACTCGCCAGCGAACTTTCGGGCATCCTCTATTACTAAACCAAGACCCTGCTTGAAGTCTGGATAGGTAGCGATTGCACCATACGCAGTGATGAACCCGCCCCACGCAACGACAATCACTCTGGTTATCAGACTGCCGGTCTGAAAAACGACTTCAAGCTCAACATCCACGGGAAACACGGACCGGGCGATTTCGTAGGCAAGCTCTTCAGCCGCTCGCCCCCGGTCGTTGATCTCGGCCTCAGTGAAGTTGGCTTTAGTGTGAAGATAGGCTTGCGCAATGGTAGTCAAAATGGCCCCCCGCCAACGCTAATGATCCGATAGGTGTATTCCACTACGCGATACAGCAAAATCAGCGTCGGGGGAATGTGAGCGGCGTTGCAGCCCAGATCTTCCAAAGTCAGGAACCCACCCCAAATGATTTCTCCCCTTCGCCTGTGGCGAAAGGACGGGTTCCGACAGCATCGGGGCCGAGAGCGGACTGTCGGCTTCTAAGATGGGCTAACCCGTGACAAGCCGTTCTAGCTCTGCATGCCGGGCAAGTTTGCTTGTCCAGCTTTAAACCCCATTTCGGTTGCCATGTAAGCGCCAATTACTCTGGCGAAGGCCAAACGTTAAACCTGTCTGACGCTTGACTCTTGTTGTGATCCTGGGCGGGGCGTCGACTCTCTGTGAAATCCGCCTTGGAGGTCCTACTTGTCTTTCTTACCAGTGATCGCGGAAACTATCTGGACGACCATGTTCACAATCTGTGGGTCGATTTGGGAAGCATCAAGCGACGAAAAAGTCGATGTACGGTCTATATTCCAATATTGGAAAACTTCTCGAATTTCCGCGCTATTTGTCTGACTGCCATATGCCCGTAGGAAAAATTTCCCGAATTGAATCGCATGGATGCGGTCCGAAGACTTAAGGGATTCGCTCATGTAGGATTTGCCCAGCGAATAAGCGTAGCGGGCAAGGGCTGCCAAAATCGCTATAGCAATCACGTTGAGTAACGATATCGAGTATGCGGCGTCCACGCCCCATTGATTTTTCAGTTGCAGCGGCTTGATAGTTTTGCCTGGGGGCCGGATGTGAGCTCACCGATGAGTATCTGACGAGCTCATTGTGAGGCCTTGATGCGGGTGGCAT
>WPHV01000013.1 GCA_009744235.1 Gillisella vitis | reverse complement strand
CGTTCAGCCGAACCCGGTCGGCAGCGGAAACCTCAAATGTGACACCTGTGCGCATGCAGGACCGTCGCATATTCATGCAGAAATTGGAATCCAAAATCGGACTCTTTTGTCTCGATCAAACCACTAGAACGCCTAAGACGGAAAGACTACTCATGCTTAGAACTAGTAGAAACTCTAATCGCGCGTTGTGAAGCTGCAAAAGCATTGAATGCCCTTCTGGCAACAGACTGGGGTGGCTTGCGGCGGAGGGCCAAAAAAATTGATCGCCATGGAAACGCCGGGGTAGGTCTTCGCGGCATTCCGCTCTGCTTCAAGGCGAACATCGCGACCGGCATATTTCCTACAAGCGCTGCTACGCCAGCGCTGATAAACCACTTGCCAAAGATACCATCCCGCATCGCAGAAAGACTTTTTTCAGCTGGAGCACTGCCGGGTGCCTCGGGAAACATGCATGAGTTATCGTTCGGAATTACGAGCAACAACTATGCCACCGGGGCGGTGCGGAACCCGTGGAATCCAAGTCTGATACCAGGAGGCTCAAGCGGTGGTGTGGCTGCTGCGGTGGCAAGCCGATTGATGTTAGGCGGCATAGGCACCGATACCGGGGCATCTGTTCGCCTACCCGCAGCCCTGTGTGGCGTAGTAGGATTTCGACCGACGCTTGGTCGATATCCAAGAGATCGGATAATACCGGTCAGCCCCACCCGGGACACCGCCGGAATCATAGCGCAGTGCGTAGCCGATGTTGTAATCCTCGACCAGGTTATTTCCGGAAGACCGGCGAGAATTCTACCCATACCGCTGAAGGGGCTTCGGATCGGCCTCCCCACTACCTACTTTTACGATGACCTTGATGCTGATGTGGCCTTCGCGGCTGAAACGACGATTCGCTTGCTGGCCAACAGAGGCGTAACGTTTGTTGAAGCCGATATCCCCCACCTAGAGGATCTGAACAGCGGTGCAAGTTTGCCAATTGCGCTTTATGAATTTCCGCACGCCCTAAAACAGTATCTCGACGATTTTGTGGGAACAGTTTCTTTTTCGTATGCGGCGTCTCCGTCCCATTGATTTCCCTGTTGCAAAGGTCGGGTCTAGCGCTTGGAGATGGTCCTATGAGCACGTCGGGGAGTCCCGGACGAGCTCATTGTGAGGCGCTGATCCGTTGCGCATAGGCCCAGGGCATGAGGGCGTCGATGTCTTTGGCGAGGTGGCCATTTGCGAGACTGATGAAGAGATCGCGCAGGTAGGCGTATGGTTCAACACCGTTCATCTTGCATGTGCCAATCAGGCTGGCGAAACGGGCCCAATTACGGCCGCCTTCATCATGGCCGGCAAAGAGAGCATTGCGGCGGTTCATGGCCGGGCTACGGATCGCGTTTTCGACGAGGTTGGAGTCGATGTCGACGCGGCCGTCGTCCAGGAACAGCCGGAAGCCGTCCTGACGTTTGAGCATATAAGCCATGGCCTTGCCGAGGTCGGACTTGCGCGAGACGCGCGCGGCCTGAGCTGTCAGCCATGTGAAGAACTCGTCCACCAGAGGGCGGGACAGGTTCTGGCGGACAGCCCGGCGATGTTCAGGATCACAACCTCGGATGCTGTCTTCGATCTTGTAGAGAGCGGCGATACGCAACAGCGCCTCGTCAACGATGGGCGAGCCCTTCTTTGGCTTGGCCTTGATCAGCTTTCTGCGGCCGTGTGCCCAGCAGAAGGCCAGACTCAACGGATCGCCGCCCGTGCGTTTTGGCGTGGCGAGGTGGGAGTAGCCGCCATAGGCATCGACCTGGATCGTGCCGTTGAAGCCATCGAGGATTTCTGCGGCATATTCGCCGTTACGTCCGGGCCGATAATGGAACACCACGCCCGGCGGCGCAGATCCGTTCCAGCCGCGGTCGTCGCGCAGAATAGCCCAGAGATAACCGGTTTTCGTCTTGCCGCGCCCCGGATCCAACACCGGGGCCGTAGTCTCGTCGACATACAGTCGCGTGCTTTCCGACATCAGGCGTTTGGCCATATGGTCTACCACCGGCGCGATCGCAGCGCCCGTCCGCCCCATCCAATCCGCCAGGACCGTGCGGTCGATCGGCACTCCGTGTCGGGCCATGACAGCCGCCTGCCGGTTCAGCGGCATATGTTCGGAATGTTTGGACACGGCAATCTGCGCCAATAGGGCTTCGGTCGGCCAGCTACCTTCCAGCAAATGCGCCGGCGCCTTCGCCTGCACCACGCCCGTGCGGCCCTTCGGGCAAGCGTATTTCGGGCGAATTGTCACGATCACCTGATAGCGCGCAGGAATTTGATCGAGCCGTTCCGTCCGGTCTTCGCCGATCCGGACCATGTTGCCGCAACCACAGGGACAGGCAATGCTATCGGGCTCGATCACTTGTTCGACGCGCGGTAGGCTCTGGGGCAGCGCGCGTGCCTTGCGCGCTTTGCGAGGGGCGGCCTTTTCGGGATCGGGTCCGCTGGCCGCGATCTTTTCCTCGACGAAGGCGATCTGCGCCTGCGTTTCGGCAATCGCGGTCTCCAGATCTTCCAGTGCCAGTTCCATCTGCGCCGGATCGAGCTTTTCCGATTTTGGCCCGAACTTCGTGCGGCGATAGTCCTGAACCTGGCTCTCCAGCTTCTCGATCAATTCCTTCAGCGCGGTGATGAAGGCGTCCTTTTCGGCCACCACCGCCTGCTCATGCTGACGGGCCGCGCGCTCAACCGACAGCTCGAACTGCACCGCCGCAAAGGCGTTCAATACCTCGACAGGAAGGTCCGGGAACTGGCTGAGATCGATCGGCTGCGACATATGTCTTCATAGCAAACCGAAGCAGAAAAGCCCAATAAAACAATGCTAAAATCAAGCCGGTGAGTCATCCTGCCGCACTCGGCGCCGTTACCCGCTGCGCCATAACTCGTCGCCAGTCGAGACCTTCGAACAAGGCTTCGTATTGAGCCCGAGAAAGACGCATCGTTCCATCCTGCACCTTCGGCCAGGCAAAATTGCCCTGCTCCAGAACCTTGTAGATCAGCACCATTCCGGTGCCATCCCATACCAGGATTTTTAGGCGATCCCCGCGCTTCGACCGGAAGATCACGGTGACCCCGGAATGCGGATCAAGCTTCAACTCGGTCTGCACCATCAATGCCAGCGCCTGATGACCACAGCGAAAGTCCACCGGCCGCGTCGCGATCAGGATCGGTAATCGTTGGCCCGCGACGATCATACAGTCCCTCGCATCGCCCGCACCAAGGCTGCAACCCGACCAACCGGCACGTCGCCGGGAACCCTCACAACGAGGTCTGCATCTATTTCTATAGTCACGATCCCCGAAGGGGCCGCGACCGGCTCCGGAACTGGCGATACATCGGCAGCCTCCTGCGGCTCCGTCGTAATCGCCAGGGGCACAAAGGCTGGCTCGAGTGAGCCGCTATTGTCGCAAGGCACGGCCGGCATGGATGGCATCAGTTCGGCAGGCAACGCCAGAAGACCCTGACGCGCCTGCCGTCGCCAGTCCGAAAGCTGATGCGCAGCAAGATCATAAGTCAGCGCAACATCAACAACCCGCGCACCGGGCTGAAGGCTTTCCGCTACAATCCGCGCCTTCAGATCATTGGGCCATCGCCGGTTTCCACGACGAGGCTCGACAACTTCGCATCGCCCGACAAATCCCTCACCATCCGCCATGCCAAATCTCCAGCTCTTGCCGAAAACCTTCTGGCACAAACCTCAATGTTCACAAACACGCGGAATCAATGGGATGGAGGCGGCGCATACTCTTTTTCTGACGTTATCAAAGAAATTCGTAGTCCCGATGTAGCGAACATTGTCAATGCACAAATTGATGGACATCAAATTTCCAACGCTGAATATGAACTGGCGCGTCAATCCTTCAGGCCAAGGCTCCAAGCCGCTTATCGCAACTACTTCAGACTCTATCGGTTAGATGCAATCCTCTTCCCAACTGCACCCTTGGCGGCCAAAGCCATAGGTCAGGATTCCTCAGTCATCCACAATGGCTCAATGGTGAACACTTTCAAGATCTACGTGCGAAACGTGGATCCAAGCAGCAACGCAGGCCTACCTGGGTTGAGCCTTCCTGTCGGCCTTACACCTGATCGCTTGCCTGTTGGAATGGAAATTGATGGATTAGCGGGTTCAGACCACCGTCTGTTAGCAATCGGGGCAGCGTTAGAAAAAGCGATAAATTTTCGTTCTTTCCCCGATGTTCTGAATTAGCTGTTTTCCAAATCTGCGCTTCATTTAGAATTATTCTTGAAATTGATAGAATATTCAGTTCGTCTTTGTCGTTCCCAAAATCAAAACATCTGCTTGATATAATAAAAATCGATATATAAAATTTATAGTTAATGCGTCTTCACAGATTAGAACATGAATTATTTTATAATTCAGCAGTCAGGATTCCCAAGTAAAATTAAATCAGAGAACTCCATAGACTGCACCTACAATTTGCTTTGAGTGCCAGAACGGCTCAAAGATTAGATTGCGGCTCAAGACCAAATATTAACCAGATATATCTATAGAGAATAGTTTATTATTCATAAAACACACAACAATACGACATCGGCGATTAAAGTACATATTCAAAATACACTGATTCTCTGCATGCAGGCTACATACTTTTATTATCATTACATAGGATCGATACATTTCGTTACAATCGGACACTTTTGCTTCATTCCCGCTCGCACAGATGTGCGTATTAGACCAAGCGCTTCAACAAGGAGGTGAGAGCCATTGACCACCCCGCCTTGGGTGCCTTTTTCAGGCCGTTATCCTGAAAGAGAGCTTTGCCGACCGCGACTATTTCAACACAGAAAGGGTCAGCCCGGGATGGCGCCAGGAAGGCATCGCCGCCGATCTTCACGTGCGAGAAACTTGTGTTCTGAAGCGAAGTATTCGGAAGGAAAGCAATATAAGCATCCAAATCATTTTTTTCATTGTTTGTAATGTGACAGACCTCGTTCTGCCAACACCTCATAGCTTCTTTTGTTATTCCTTGGGAATAGGGTGGAACGGTGGAGATGACCACGCCTTTGCCGGAAAAGCCCTCATAAAATCGCTCGCATGCATACCTTCGCATTTCTTGAAACGAACAATAAACGTACATTAGAGAATCATTGAGTACAATATTCAGGGACATACCTACCGGTGCTGGCAAGCAAGCAACACTGCGAAAGCGCTTGACCACTTCGTCTATAGCTGGATCAATCGGTACATTGGTATCAATGATAGAATCTATCCAGGAGCGTTGAGCAGGTATGAGATCCTGTTGTGCAAACCTAAGATAAGCTCTCCTTGTAGCAAGTAGGACGATTTCAAGTTCACGCCGGTCTTGTATATGCGAGCAGTCGATAACGTTGAATATCGGCCGACTGTGATCCATATCGAACAAGAGTGTTCTTTTTTGAATGTCAATCAGTCTAGGTTGATTATTATACGTGCTTGAGTACCCTTAATATTGGCTACCCGATAGCATCAATCACGGGATTGCGGTTTGAATCAATTGAGACGCACCGAAGCATTTCGTTTTTTAGCTCATCAAATTTATGTTGTGGACGATTTTTCAAAGTAGGGCCCACATTTCGGTGAAACCGCCGGCAACGGCGCGATGTGAGGCCTGCAGTTTGAGTATTTTGCGCAACTAATCGTATAGTGGGGGACAAACTGACACCGAAAATAAGACACTGACTGATTAGGCGGGCAGTGATTCCAGCTAGGTTAATGAGCCCCACTACATTATTAGTTAAAACTGTCAGCCTTTATCCATCATTTAAATATATATCTTGCCGGTATTTTTATACGTCGCACCGAGTTTTTTGCTTGTCACTTTTAGCTCGAGATCGCAACAATTCAAATTTTGCTCCCGGCAATCCGCTTTAGTTCGCAGATGGCTATGAATGTAAGAATGCTTTGTTGTTTTCTCATCAAGACGCGTCCTGACGTCCCGTTTTTTTGCGCAGGTGCTTTGTCAGCGTAGGCCACACAAGATGGAAGGAACCGCTTGGCCGGCTTGGACGCTTCATTGGGATCTTCCAGAAAACGTCACTCCCCCTGAGGTTCTCGCACGCCATTCTGTCCCAAAGCTTCTAGAGCGGCTCGAGGAGAACCTGCCCTTACAGGTCATTGAGCATAGAGGAATGTTCAATTTAGGGAACCGCATTCAAGAATGCACCGCGAGCTCATTGTTAGCCGCGCTGGGGCAAGGAGGACGTAATCTGAGCGAGTTAGACGTCTGTTTAACTTCAGATAATATCCCTGTGGTTTCTCATGATCTTAATACCTGGCGAGTGTCTGAAAAACTGGGAGATAACTTTTTCAATGAAATTCACTCATCAGACATCAATAATGTGCCTGTTATTATTCGAGAGGTGTCCAATGGGATAATACAGGATAGGTATCGTGAAACCATTGATCATATTCCTTTGTTAGACGAAATATTGGGGAAGGTATTCTCGGCTAATCCAGATGCCACCATTTTCCTAGACGGCAGGAACTACGAGGCTCACGTGATTGTGGCTTGGCTTAGCCACCGACCGGTATACCATCAAAGAGCTGTTGTACTTTTCTACACATTTGAATACCCGGACGGTGGTGCCTTTGTCGACGCAGTTTTAACAGCCCAGCCCGCATCTGATTGGAGAAAATCAATCGCTTTGATGCCCGCTCTTTTTCCTGAAGAACTTTGCCGATTAGCCCGTCTGCGTCAAGTTAGTGAACCCACAGTCGATGATTTGTATTTGGCAGGCAAAGCCTGGATTGATTCCTTGCTGATGCAGGACATGCGGGTTGTGGCGGTACATGTTGTTTTCTCCGAAGTGTCCAGAAATTTGTTGGATCGGGTTGTCGATAAAGATGTCTTGTTGGCTTTCGACTCTGATCAAGCTGCAGTGAGACTCGCGCACTACGTCAAGGAGGATACAATGATCAAAGCTAAACGCCCTCACCTAAAGTTCGCTGCGGTCACCAGATGCTACGACTTCGCGGCCTTACTGAATTCCGGCGAGAGGGCTGAGTTCTCAATCGACATTAACACAGGCAGGGCTCGACCTCATGAGACAGACGAGCGGAAACACATACGTTGGAGAAAAGGAACACCAGGAAATTCTGCAACGATTGCGGACTGGGTAATCTCAGATCGATCTGAAGATGAAATGGCTATCTGGGAATGGCGAAATCAGGGCATCGATCGTGAAGTTTCTCATCTAAGCCCCCATCTGGATGTCGATGTAGGAACGTCGGAATAAAAATATCGAAACCAGAATAATTTGTTTATTAGGTTTAGCAAATCAATGTATTTTTTCGAAATGTATCTGTTTATTTTCCCAATGTAATGAAACTGTGCTTCACATATATTTCCACTTTACACTAAATAGATAGAATTGTTTTAATTATATTCAAATTTTATCATCATATTCATTGGCGATCCGTCTATAATTCTCGAGACTGGATACATTTACAATTCAATATATCCTGCCGCCGCCGCGTCGCTGTGAGCGATGGGGTGGACGCTCCCACTCAACGGCATCTTCGTGCCAGAATGGTTGTGTTGGAAACCATTACAAAGGAGAGCGTCCATGGAAAAGGTTAGCATAATCGGCTTGGATTTGGCCAAAAGCATAATTCAAATCCATGCGGCCAGCGTAGACGGCTCGGTGCTTTTTCGGCGGAAGATTTCGAGCAAGAAGTTGCTTTCCTTCCTATCGGAGGTCGATCCTTGCGTTGTGGCGATGGAAGCATGTGCCGGAAGCCACCATTGGGGCCGCGAGATTGCCAAACTTGGGCATCGAGTGAAGCTGATTGCGCCCATTTACGTCAAGCCGTTCGTCAAGCGCCAGAAGAACGATGCAGCCGATGCGGAAGCTATCTGCGAGGCGGCTATGCGACCAACTATGCGTTTCGTCGCAGTCAAAAGTGAGGAGAAGCAGGCTGCGGCGACGGTATTCAAAGTACGTGACCTTCTCGTGCGGCAAAAGACCCAGATTATCAATGCGCTGCGTGGTCTAATGGCAGAGTTTGGAATTACCGTTCCACAAGGGCCCTCACATGTCGGAGTTCTGATCAATCACGTTGAAGATGATAGCTCAAGCTTGACGGAGGCAGCACGCGCACCCTGTTTGGCACTGGTTTTGACGCTGCGGGCACTCATTGATAAGGTTCGGGAACTTGATCTGGAGATTGGTCGGAGGGCTCGGCATGATGATGTTGCCAAGCGGCTCATGAGCATTCCCGGAATTGGCCCTGTCATCGCAACGGCGCTCGAAGCCTTAGCGCCGCCAGTTGAGACATTTACACGAGGTCGAGATTTCTCCGCGTGGATGGGTTTGACACCGCGGCAGCATTCGTCTGGCGGCAAGCCACGGCTCGGCAAGACCTCGAAGATGGGGCAGCGAGATCTTCGACGACTGTTGATCATAGGGGCATCAGCCGTTGTTCGCTGGGCGTCAAGGCGCGGGGCGGTTGAAGGGTCCTGGTTGTCGCGCATGATCGGCAAAAAGCCACACCAAGCGGGTTTCCCCGACCTGCCTCGTGCACTTTGATCGTAATCGCTACAGCGTTCCGGCATCCTTCGCCAATCGGCCTGTCAGCGTTCGGGTTTACCCAGATCGTATCGCTGTTGCAGCAGAAGGTCTGATCATATGCGAGCACCGTCGCATCATCAGCCGTTCGCATGATGGTCCTGGGCAGACGATTTACGACTGGCGGCACTATCTCGCCGTCGTTCAGCGCAAACCAGGCGCTCTTCGCAATGGTGCGCCGTTTATCGAGCTTCCGGAAGCCTTCAGAATACTGCAGCAGCACCTGCTCAAAAAGCCGGGCGGGGATCGCGAGATGGTCGACATTCTGGCGCTCGTCCTCCAGCACGACGAGCAGGCTGTGCTCTCGGCCGTCGATATGGCCTTGAAGTCCGGGGTTCCGACCAAGACCCATGTTCTGAACCTACTGCATCGCTTGGTCGATGGTAAATCTTCCACGCCACCGACGATAGCTGCGCCCCAAGCTCTCACACTTGCCAACGAACCAAAGGCCAATGTCGAACGCTACGATTCCCTGAGAAAGACAACGGAGGTGCGCCATGCGTCATAATCCAGCCAGCGGCGCAATCGTCATCATGCTGCGACAACTGAAGATGCACGGCATGGCCCAGGCAATCGGTGAACTCACCGAACAGGGGTCACCTGCCTTTGAAGCTGCGATTCCAATCTTGTCACAACTTCTCAAAGCCGAGACAGCAGAACGTGAAGTTCGTTCAACCGCTTATCAGCTCAAGACTGCTCGCTTTCCAGCTTATCGTGACCTGAACGGCTTCGATTTCTCTAGCAGCGAGATCAACGAAGCACTCGTGCGACAGCTCCATCGTTGCGACTTTCTCAATGATGCCAACAACATCGTGCTGGTCGGCGGTCCAGGCACAGGCAAAACCCATATTGCCACCGCTCTCGGCATCCAGGCAATTGAGCATCACCACAAACGCGTCCGGTTCTTCTCGACCGTCGAGTTGGTCAACGCGCTTGAACAGGAGAAGACGCAAGGTCGCTCAGGGCAGATCGCCAATCGACTTGTCCATTCCGACCTGGTGATCCTCGATGAGCTTGGCTACCTGCCGTTCAGTGCGTCAGGTGGCGCGTTGCTCTTCCATCTTCTGAGCAAACTCTACGAGCGCACCAGTGTCGTTATAACCACAAACCTCAGCTTCAGCGAATGGGCCAGCGTCTTCGGCGACGCCAAGATGACGACCGCGCTGCTCGACCGGCTCACTCATCATTGCCACATCCTCGAAACCGGAAACGACAGCTTCCGCTTCAAGAACAGCTCCGCCCACGAACCGAAAAATACAAAGGAGAAAAACAGCGACTTGACCAAATCACCAGACCCGAAACATATCTAAATGGCGGGTCAAATCTCGGTGGAAATGGGGTCAGTTCTCAGTGAAAATCAACACCCTGTCCGTCGAAAGCAGGATGTTGGTGCTGCTGCTCACTACAGCAACCGTATATAAGCTGGATCCGGCTAACTCAAAAGCCGCGTCACGCAAGGGTTCACATCTGGATCAGTCATATCGGAGAAACCAAGATGCCTCCCTAACGGAACCCTGATTGACAAACCTCATATAAACAGTGGAAAGGCCAGCTCCTTGAGGGGGCGACAGGCGTTTTCCGCGATAGACCCGGCAGCGGAATGCAAAAAAACAATTTTGACTCCCCATCTGCGATTAGAAAGACCCATCTGTTCAGTGTAATGGTGGACGCCGAGTTGATGGGCACCGGTGTTGACCCGGTGAACCCGGACGAAATCAACCTGCTCTACTACATGCCGCTCTTCAGCTTGGTCGCATGGAAGAACCGCGTACGGATCATGGTGGCGACCAAGGCCCTTATCGCATCAAGCCTGGCAAGGCGGTCTCAGCCCGCAGCTCCGCTGGCGGAAGGCTCGAGCTGCTTGGTATGTGAATCCGTCTAGAGTGAAAAACCTCGTGACGCCGAGCGTTCTCGACTCCGCGAATTTTCAGGAGTGTTGAGCTCCCGCGGTTCGACCGTCTGCGAAGAAACAGGTAGCGGTATACCAAGCAACTCATTCAGCAACGCTTCCTGTTCCGAGCCTGTCAGGTGGTCGACTCGCGAGGGAGATGCTGGTCTAAATTCTGAAAGGCGCGACAATTCCGGTTCGCCGAATAATGCTTGTGGATCGATGGAGGCGTTAGTCAAGCGATCACGTCCCACATGCCCCTCCGAAGGTTCATGGACCAAGCTCTCCGCCACAGAGCTTTCTGGCAAGGATGTACCAGGGTTATCGTACCCAAGCCCGTCGCCATTATGTGCTGGCAGAGTCGGGACTGGCACACTCTGCAGGAGGTTCAACAGCTCCTGGTGTCCTTGATCTAACGCATGACTGTTCGGCACTAACGGCACCGACTGGCCCTGAGAATCCACCTTTTTTGCCGGTTCTCGCACACCGGATAACACGTGTGACGATGCCTCGAGTTTGCCCTGCCCCTCTATTCCCTCCAACTGAAGAGGAGCCGGAACCTTTGATTCCGGATAAGTTGGCGAGAACTGATGTTCCACAGGCTCCGACAGGCTTGTTCCCGCTTGCACTCCGGTTTGATTGTGGTGCGGGAGAATGTGCAACGCTCGGCTATCGTCCAAAGTCACCACTCTCGCTTGACGATCTGGAGTCGGGAATTTGGAAGCAGCCTCGCGCTCCTGCCAAGCCTGCTTATGACGGACGGACTCTGACGCGCGCAGTGTCTGGGCGTCGTGTTCTTGCTCATTTAGCCCCCGCAGCCTCCGTTGAACTGTCACGCCAAGTATTTTTTTCGAAACTTTAATCACCTGATCGCTCAGGTATTCGGCTTCATTTTTATAAAGCTTGCCGAAAGTATGTTTAGTGCCTTTCAGTTCCCCTGTGGCGTCGTCGTAGATCGCCGATCTCTTATTGAACAGCCGCCGGTGACTTAAGATATCTCGGCCCAGTTCATTACCTTCCTTGTCCAGGAGAGATCTATAAGATTTGCTGAAAGTGCCCCCAAGTTTCCGAATCTTTGTATATGAGGTATTGTGATCTTCCGATTTTGTTGAATTCTTGGAAAAACCAAGTCCTTTGCGAGCGATAAGTTCAAGATTACCTTTGTCGTCCCGCTCAAATGTTTCCCGTTTGGAACCTACTTGTCGGGTTAGTTTGCGATAAAGTCTGTTCTCTCGTCCACTGCGGTAAGGCGCAGTCATCTCTTCGGACGTGGCCTGAAACAGCCGCCGGTTGAGCCTGCCTCGGTTGACATACCGTGTACGGATCAGGGTGTCGTTTTCGTCCCGCTCCCATTTTTCCTCAAAACGTCCGTCTCTATGTTTTACATGCTTTGTACGAAGAGTGCCGTCCTCACCGTATTGATGCCTGGTAACACTTGCCCACGTCTTCCTTTCGTGAAGACTCAAATAAAACGCTCCTGTCTCCAGGTTACGCTTCAAAACTTTCATGTTTTTTCTTAGTAGGCCGTGCTCGCGCGTCAATTCTCTTGCGTTGTCAACTCGCAGCCTTTTATTTCCGAGAAGTTTATAGCTGATTTCACCCCGAAAGCTGGCGCCCAACTTGTCGACGAGCCGAATATCCGCAGCGTATTTTTGCTTCTTCTGCGGAGCTTCGAACCGCCCGCGCCGCTTCATTGCCTTCTCTTCCGTAAGCACCGCGTTGCGCATTTGCTCAACCAGGCGCTGAGTAGCGCGGCGCATGTCGATTGTAGGGGATTTCGCGACCGTTTTCTTTGTGATGTTGACCATGACTAAGCTCTTTCAATCAGATGCTTGTGACGTGACAAGTCTCATTGCCGGCGCGGCAGTAGCAAAGTCACAGGCTGTTTTCAGTTTGGCCCCGCGGCCGACTTTCGTAGCTCCGACGGCTATCAATGATCGGTCGGGAAGTGGGCTCTGGGCGGACAAAATCACGTGAATACTTATCGGCGGGACCGCCAAGCAGTTGGGCAGCGTCCTCTGGCAGCTTCATCATAAGGCGCTTATATTCCGCAGCGCTCGTATAGGTGCCGGTCCGCTGGCTTTTTTCATTGCGATCCGCAATGAGCACATCTTTATCCGTCAGCTGCTGCACTTTGTCCGGAGAGAGGTCTCGAATGTCGCGTAGATCCGCGCCATTCGAAGCAATCACCGCTGCCTGCTCGGTAAACCGTTCAAACTTGACGGTGTTCGCATGGCTTTGTCGGCCCATCGAAAGGGGCAATCCGACTCGGCCCATCAACTGCGTGAAGTGTTCGGGATCGGAATATTCCAGTCTGGGAGGTGTCATATAACGGTTTCCGTCGCGAGCAAGGACTTGAACGCGATCCCATAATTCTCCCTTTTTCAACGCTAGCGCCCAGGGGGAATTGGGTGCGTTGTGCATCAGGAAACCAACACTAACCAAGCGATCGCGAGTCATCCCGCCGCTCCCGTCTGGCTGCCGTCCCATATTGACCGTCGCGAGCGGCAATTGTTTGTTGTGGGCTCGATTCTCTCCTGCAAACTCGGCAAAGCGTACATCCGCGCTGCCTTTTTCCCATGCTTCCAAGTATTTGGAATCATGCATAATACCTGACTTCGACCTAAGCTTGATCTCGGTGTCGTTGCCATATTGGGCCTTTATGGTGCGTTGGAATTCATCGAAGGGTTTATTCGCATAGTTGTCACCTGCGAACCTGTAGACGAAATGGATATCGTTTTGCGGAGTCTTGATCAGAATGTCAGGGAGCAGCGATCCTGCCTGGAATTCGTGTTCATAGCGCTTTTGAACTTCTCTGCGGCCATATTTCTCTGTTTGTATATACCGATCTTCTGGCTTCAATCTGTAGTTTTGATCAAGCTTTATATTTTTATCTGTCTGATAAAAAATATTGGTACCCGTGATACCCATCTCGGCATGAGCGCGATTCCACACTTCCAGCTTGTGTTGAAAACGCGATTTTGTATCGAGTTCCTGCGGAGCGGCAATCCTTTCAAATGCGAGCGGCGGCGGAAAGTAGTTGCCTGCTCCGTCCCTGTAGAGACGGCAGCTCGCATTAAATTCCGCCTTGGTCGGTAGATGTTCGAGGTTACCTTTAGTGACACCGGCGACCGCGTCACCTCCGGTTTGTCGGACAAGAATATACTCATCTGGCCGCCGGTCGTGACCCGGCAATGCCATGTTTGCAAACAAGCTGGATAAATCATTGTGTGTGTCAGCTTGCGTAAGGTGGGAGCTCGTCTCATGCAGACGGGACTCGAGGCTTTCAGTCTGAGCGGAGCTGCTGCCGTGGTCGCCAAACTCGTGGGTTTCTTGGCTACTCACCATCTCGAAATCGTTGGTCGTGTCGGAATTGACTATCTTCTGCCGCTTGGTGGAACCGTCATTGGCAGTTTCGATGCTGTGCACGCCCACTACGACGCTGTTTTCATCACTGCCTTCACTGTTCGGATTCATTATCGAACTCCTTTCAGTCAGCCAGGTCTTCGTTGGGAAGCGGGCACTGATGAACAAAATTCTCCAGCTCGATCATGTCGAGGTCCAACTGTGTGAAACCGCTTGGTTCGTGATTATCGGTCTTTTTCTGTTGGATTTCTCGATGTGTCTCGGGCGACGAGGAATTGCTGCTATTGCTGGGATTGAGTTTGACTATCGCCATTTTTGTTCTCCTGCAGGGCAGAGCCCGGCTCCTGTTGATTGCTGCTCCAGTCAATCACGGTCATTCGTGAACGGTTGCTCTACGTGGCGGTGCCGATTAACTCAGCGACACGGGGCGCGAGTCGTCCGATGGCCAGTCGTGACAGCCTGTTGATCTCTCCGGATTCCTGTGCCAGCAGGTCTTTCCTGCAGCATAATTCAGAGTCCGGATGGAAATCGACAACATGTCGAAACTACCATCCGGGACCAAATTGTTGAACGGGTTTATCGTTTCATCTGTAACCCTCGTTCAGCTTTGCGCGATCTGGTAGTTCTCATGCGAAAAGGGCAAACGGCCAAGCACAGATATCTTCGACGCGATTTTCCGGAGAGGATCGGCACGCGGTGGCCTGCAGATATCGGTTGGTCATTCCTGTACCACCGTCAGCGCTGAAAGAGGCTTCGTCGGCCTCGCTCGCGCGGATCATACTCCCGCCGTTCGTCTGGCAACTCAGCCGTATTATAGTGTTCCGCGCTTTGCGACTGAGCTTTCAAAGGCGCCGCCCCTATCAAACTGGCGGTTCGGTCCAACGCGGAGACGAGTTCCTTTCTCTTTTGCCGTACACTGAGCGAGCTGGTCTCAAGTTTCATCTTGAAATCGTACAGGGCCAGGAACTCTCCATAGACTTCACGTTCACGATCGCGCGTTGGCCATTGTCCGGTCAGTGCAGTCTCGCGCGCGAGTACAGCTTCTGTCTGCCCACGAGGCCCAAGATGAAGCACTGGCGGCTCTTGCTCTTTGCTGGGAGGTGACAGCAGGGGATCACGGCTTACCGTATAATTGTAGCTGGTTGTTGCGACACGAATTGGCATAGTAACGCTGTCGGACGATACGCTTTGCAGGCCATCCTTGGCGAGTTGGTGTGCGTAACCCAGTTGATTCAACTGATATCCGTTTGAAGCCGCTGCACCTTCAGCAGACGCGACAGGGTCTGACAAGGTTGCTCGTTGATCTGAGCGATAACTGGAATCATCTGTCCATCCACGCCCAACTAGCCCGCTTCGCCTCCATCCAGTTCCAACATGCTGCCGATGAAGCTCTTTACATTCAAGATAGGCAGGCATTGGCCTTTCGAGACGACGGCCTTCTTTCGTTCTGCGTAAAACTTCGTGGACCACCTTAAAGCCAAAAATGTGCTCCGACTCGAATTGTCCAGTCTCGGTAGCGAGCCGCGCCCGTTCGTTCCTACGACTTCCGTATGTGCCGATATTATCGCCTCTCGGGCAACTGGATCGGACTGGCGGAACAACTTGTCCGCCTTCGTCGGACGCTGTTCCTTTCGTACCGGGATTCAGCCCTTGGAGAGCCCCGTTTCCAGTCAAGTGGCTTTTGAAGCCGAGCCTCTTTATCTTGCCTCCGCCATTGAGAGCATGGCCACTGGCAATTGTGTTCTCCCGACACGCGTTCAGTCCAGAAAGTTCAACATGAGCTGCGCTCCGCATCTCCGACCGTAGGCACGTCCCGGGCCCTGTCTGACACGTTTCTTTTGAAGTTTTTTCACATCTGTGGGCCGGTCGATTGAGATCAAGCTTACCCAAAGTGCGCTTGGCCTCACTTGGGGAAGTCGATCGCGAAGGCGAGTTGAGCTCCTCGACTTCCTCAAATGGGTCATGTTCATCGCGAATCCAAGCCGAAGGGTCAAGTTCCAACAAACGCGCGTTCACCACCAAATTCTGCCACCGCGGTTGAGCAGGCTGCCTCCACCTTGCGTATGCCCGGAGTTCCGCGTTTCCCAGCGCAATCCCGTCATAAAAGAAAGCTGAGTTGGTTTCTTCTCCAGGCGCCAAACTTGAGATCGAGGAATCCTGTACCGCAGCGAGGCGGGCATCCAGGATTAGATCTTCCCATGAGGGTCGTTCGGGCTTGTCCCAGTTCTCGTACACGTCACGCTCGGGCGCTCCGAGTGTCACTCCATCATACACAAAGGATGCACGAGCGTCCTGCGCACCGTCAATTGGGGAGCCCAACATGCCCTCCAATTCGTCAGGTGGAAGTTCCTTTCCTGCTTCAAGACTTTCGTTCTCACACGAGGTCCGATCAGACTGGTTTAATTCAGCAACGCGTGCGTTCACGACGAGATCTTCCCATCCGGGCTGCGCGGGCTCCAGCCACCTTTCATATGCCAGGCGTTCCCCCTCACCCAGCGGGATCCCTTCGTACTCAAAGACCGAAGCGCCTCCCGATTCATGGAACCAGGCGGACCTGTCAATAGCATCAAGACGCGCGTCTATTATCAGGTCTCTCCACGAAGGTGGTTCCGGTTTGCTCCAGTTGTCATATACTTCGCGCTCGGGTGAGCTGAGCCTCATCCCATCATAGTAAAATGATGCAGGGACACTCTCGTCTTGGTCTATTGAGCCTTTCCGCTTGCGCTTGGGCGCATCGGACCGGAACTCCGTGCTTCTTTCAGGGGGATCGCGCTCATGCGAAACTGAAGCAGACGGGTGTAGTTCTGCAATGCGAGCGTTCACAACGAGCTCTTGCCACCCCGGCTGTCCGGGCTCCGGCCATTCCTCGTAGACACGTCGTTCTCCTTCCCCCAGAGGAACACCCTCATAGACAAAAACCGACGAGGTCGTTTGTCTGCCATCGAAATTCCAAGCGGAACTGTCGATATCATTAAGACGGGCACTCAGCACGAGGTCTTTCCACGTCGGTCGGCCCGTTTCATTCCAGGCCTCGTATGCCGACCGCTCTGCAGCGCCCAGTCTCATTCCATCGTAAAAGAAAGATGCAGATGATTCTTCCCAGCGATCCGTTTGACTGCCAGATGAGGAGCCAGCACAACGGTTCCTGAACTCCTTGGGACGAAGGACAGGGTTAACTCCGGAGTGAACGTCGGGCGAGGATCTAGCCGACGCGGTGAGCCCAATTTTTGAATTTCCCGGCGGGTTCATGGCGATGTTTCATCAATCTGCAAACTTCGTTGGTCATGAATTCACGAACTGGCATCTAACGGCGCTCACAAGGCTCGATCGGAAATGTCGTCACAACGCATTTCAAGTGTCAGGCGCAATTTCACCGCGTCGCTGGAGCGAAATGATCTGCTCGAGGAGCTCGCGTTGCGCCAATAGTGCTGGAGCTATTTCCGGAGGCATCTCGGACACAGGTTCGGCGGCGGCGGAACCGCTGCACTCGCCAATGTCACCAACTTCGTTTGACCCAGGGTAAACCTCCATCCCAATTGCGACACTATCCTCTCCATCAACCATGGTTTTACTCAGGGAAGTATCGGCTTCTCCATAGTCTGTCGGTTCGATCTGCACCGCCTCTAGCATAGTGGTGCCAGTTGCTCGTTGACTGAGATTGTCGCCAAAGAGATTCGTGTCTTCCGGGAGCATCAAAGATGCGGGCTCGGGAAGGGAACCCGCTTGGCTTTCGAAAATCCGCTTCAACATGAAATCGGAATAATATCGCACCTTCCGGAGTTTGAGAGGAGGCTGGCCCTTGATAAGGACTATTTCGTAGTTGTCGTCGAGCAGGCGGACTTGTTCGGGTCGCAAAAGAGGAGCACCCTGATCGGAGATCTGGATGTTATGATCAAACATGCGAGCTTGGCTGTATGACGTTGAGCGAGCCTGGAACGTGTATTCGCCGATAGCTTTAGAAATGTAGGTTGGTGTCTCGTCGTCAGCCGTAGCCATGAATACCTGCACGCCCGTATTGCTGAGGAAATTTTGCTTGCCGGCCTCATCATAAGTTCCGGTCAAGGCCGACAGACTCTGTATAATAAACATGAAGCGGCCCTTATAACCGGCAATCGTGGTGATTGCCGTTTCCACCGCTTCCAGCTTGCCCAAATGCTTGAACTCGTCGAGGAGAAACAGGACCTCATGCCGTTCATCCTTAACAGGCAGCGTTCGCTGAAGGATTGACACAACCTGCTGAAAGAGGAGGCGCATCAACGGCGCTACGACCTCAAGATCATTTGGGCTGACACAAAGATAAATGCAGGTCCTCTTCCGACGTAGGTCGTAAACGGAAAAATCGGATTGACTTGTCGCTGCTTTGACCAGCGGATCGGCCCAAAGATTGAGCCCGCCGTCGCCGAGCACCGATGTATAGGATGTCAGAATTTTGGTGTCATTTCCTGCCATGTTGTCGAATATGCGCTGAGCCTCTTTGTTTTGGGTTTCCTCCGCGAGTTTAGCAAAAAGCTTGTATTTCTCGCCCGGCTGAGCAAATAGGTCGTAAACGGAACCGATTGTGGGTGTGCCGCGCTCAATGCAGCTCAGGATGCCTGCAACGAAAAGATCCCTTGCGCCGTCAATGAAACCTTCTGCTCCCTTGCCCTTGGCTGTGATAAGATTGGCGGCGAGGCGGCGCGTTTCGGTAAAGCGCCGCTCGGGTGGCAACGCGGCGATATCCAGTACAGGATTGTAGCAGTGCGTTCGCCGCTCTGGATCTAACGGTGAGAACTTGAAAACCGCGTCGCCGCTCGATTTACGCGCTCGCGACGTGAGTTCAAAAAGCTCACCCTTCACATCCAAAGCAATCACCGAGCCCTGAAAGGTTAGCAATGTCGGAATAACGACGCCAACGCCCTTACCGGCGCGGGTTGGCGCGACAATAAGGCTGTGAGGTTGGTCTCCATTGGTTAGATAGCTTCCGAACCAGCGCGGCCCACATATCTTTCCGAAGATGGGGCCCTTGATGCAACTGTATCGCTGGAGGTAGCCGGCGTATCGCATTTCGCCAACCCCGGCCCAGCGAGCAGTTCCGTGATGCTCGGGATCGCGCATCGATAGGAATAGTTGGCACAGCAGTATGAACGCGGAGGTGGCAAATATAATCGCCAATCCGTGATAGAAGATGGGGCTTGCGTATCCCAAATAAGGTGGTGCCTCGTACAAGAACGCGAAAACGCTGAACGTCATCATCGCTTCGCCAGTAAAGCCATGGCGGAATGTTGCATAGAGACTTGCCGCGCAAAACCCAGCGACCAGTGAACATACTATGCTTATAGCTAGGCGTATTGGCGTGTACTTGCCTGAATTCATCACGTGACCACGCTTCGATCCCCTATCGGAAAGGGCAACTTGTTGTGCGGATAGCTGAAACTACCGCCCATAGTCTTCACGCATACGGGATTCCCTCGTATCAAGCGGCGCGTCGCGGCTGTGTCCGCTGCGACCCACGGATTGCGCCCCGGTGCGATCGGTAGGTTGCGCGCGATTTGCGCCGGGCATGATGTCGCGGACATTTTTTACGCTTGAAGTTTCAGGGTTATCGGCGTGGTCGAAGACATGAGCGGGATGTATGAACTTGGCAAAAAGGTCTTCGGCGCCATCCGCCGCTCTGGAATTATACGTCGCCGGCGTCATGTAAGCGTTGTCTGGTGATTTGAGCCAAACATTCTCCGTGCCATACGTGTTCGTCACAGTGGCAAGTTTTTCCAGCCTGAGGAGCTTTGGCCAAAACGCAAAGAAGGTTCCACCACGATGCTGAACCATCACCTCCGGATTGTGCACACCTGCCTGTAGCGGGAACTCATAGTCATGATCGCTGACTCGTGGTCCAGCAGGTGTATTATAGTGATATTGCCTATCGGTCTTCAGCCTGCTGAAAGTGTTCTCGGAAAGACCGAGCGCCTTCATTCGTTCGAGATACTTTTGGGGACCGAGATGCAAAAGAAGCTGATTTCGGGGCATATAAGATGTTTGTGCGCCATCCACTTTTTTGACCAGGATCACACTGTTGTCCAAGTCCTCCGCAATGGGCCACTTCCCTTTTCTTTCAAATATTTGTCGGCATGTCTCAAAGAGCACGACATGCTCCCACGGATGGGGCCACGGGGGAACTGGCTCGTTCCCGATCAGCAGGTTATCACCAATATGTTCAGCATCAAAAATCGTATGGGTTGACGGGTGCCGCGGCTGGTAAGCTTGGGACGTGCTGAGGTCTGGCCGAACCTCATCTCCTAACGCGACCTTTTGTTTCCCCTTTTCAAAAGCTATGTTAACACGCGATGCTTCGCTGATATGCGAGGGCTCTACGGTGCTCAAGCCAGGAAGGTCCTTGCGGATCGCTTGTGATGATCCAGGCGCGCGTTCGATGCTCGTTTCCGGGGCAATAGTGGGCGAACCCACTTTCTCGAAAGCCTCATTCAAGCTGACCCCATGGAAATCGCCTGTAACATCCCGCGCGGAGCGAGGTCTCTTGGAATGCGTTTCAGATAGTGCGTCGATTCTAGCCAGTTCCTCGTCGGTCAAATCGGGGAAGTCATCGGATTTTGCTTCTGGTGGGCTAAATTCAAGCCGAGAACCCTCCCGATGGACCGCAGGGCTTGCACGCAGCTCGTCGGCACCCGCAGCAAAATCCACTCGCGAGAGAACATTATCCGGCATGACCGGATGAATATTGGGTGCAACATCCCGTTTCGAAGTGGTGCGAGGTTCAGATAGTGCGTCGATTCTCGCCAGTTCCTCATCGGTCAAATCGGGGAAGTCATCGAACTTTCCTTCTGGTGGGTTCAACTCGAGCCGAGAACCCTCCCGATGGACCGCAGGGATTGCACGCAGCTCGTCGGCACCCACAGCAAAATCCACTCGCGAGAGAACATTATCCGGCATGACCGCATGAATATCGGATGCAGAATTCCCCTTCGAAGTGGTGCGAGTTTCAGATAGTGCGTCGATTCTAGCCAGTTCCTCGTCGGTCAAATCGGGGAAGTCATCGAAGCGCTCTTGCCGCGGCCTCACAGCTTGAACCGAACTTTCATGGATCGATCCTGAAACTGTTTGGCCATCGAGCTCGTTCCGCTCGTCGGAATCGTCAGTGTTAACGTCTTCGAGGATTTGGGTGCTTGCAATGCTGGGGGACCCTGCGTCAGTGCTTGAATCCCCAGCGGCTATGTTAGCAGGAAAACTCTGAGTACTGTGTCCATAAGGCGAAGCACTATCGTCAAACTCATGAAGGTCATCTAACCCCGGCCATGAGGAAAGTTGTGGAGTCGACGGAACGCTGTTAGCCGCCCCCTCATTATCCCTGTCGTCTTCGATCGCGTATGGCGCAGCGTCGAATGTTTCTTCAGGTTGCCCCTCTCCTGCAATGACGGTGTCCAGACTTGAAACCAACGTGGTTGTGTCAACAGGAAGCGTCGAAATTTCATGTTGAGGTTCCGAATAACTCTCTTCAATCTCCTCGAGATCATCCAGCCCCATCACAGACGCGTGCGACCCTTGCGACCTGGGCGCCGTAGTCGCGCCTTCCTCCACAGTCAGAGGTCTTGCAATCATATTGATCTCGTTTTCTGAGGGGGCGCGCTGCTTCGCAACGGATTCACTATCGTCACCAGACTGCTCATCTTCGCGTGATCGCTTTGTTCCTCCTTTGCGAAAACGTGACGATGGAGTCGCTTCGCGGCGGCCTTCGGCGGCGTATTCCTGTTCAGTCTCACGCAAGTATTGCCTTGTCGCACGAAGATACCGTTCGCTCATCGGTAAATCTGCAGGTCCGCCCGCGGGAGCCTCGGTTGATCTCAGTGGGATTCCGGCATGGGTATTCCGGACATGGGCTGCTGGCCCCTGATTTGCGGTTGAAGTACCCGGAAGGTCGGGTAGGCCGCCAGAAATTGGTGATCGTGAGAAACCAGTTGTTGTCATGGGGTCCGTGCCGTCTTGTCGGACAGCGGTCGATCGTGGTGTGAGCGGGACTGGTACAGTTCTGGCTCCTGGGCTATTCGAAGTCACGGGAGCGGAGCTGCTGAAGTCTCGACGGAACTCTTCGTCTGCCATAATTTAGTTCCTTTCCACCTTCGATGTCTCATCCATCCTGGCTGCGCCCATCTCTTGCACGCTTGCGAACGCTCGGTTCGGCGTCATCATCGCGTGGACGCTTAGAATTTGGTTCTCCCTGCCGCGGCCGATCGGCTGGAGGCGGCAACAGGTCTGCTGCGCTGTTGGTCTGTCCAGGGGCCCGCAGAGGAGTTGATTCAACAGGCTCTATCGGCGATGTATCCGGATCGTCCCGGTCCTCCCCTACGCCGGTGTGGGCCCTCCCCGCCTCAAGATTGTTCACCCTAATGCGCTTTGCGCCGCTCTGCTCTTCCTCGTCACGGCGAGACCGTTTTGGATGAAGCCGTTGCCGATCGTCACGTTTGCTTGTTGTGCGCGTGACGGGTTCTATTGCCAGGCGGCGAGGACCAGAACGCCCCTCAAGGTTCCGCCCGGTGTCTCCGGCGACACTGGGAGAGCCGTTCTTCAAATTGTGATCGCGCCCATCGGCTTCAGAGCTGCGCGGTTGAGCATCGTAGCCAGACGCCGACTGCAGACGCCCGTTTCGTGCCGAGCCTTCTGGCATATTTGGGAGTGGCTCACCGTGCGAAGAATCGAAAGATCGTTTCAGTTCCCGGTGAGTTCCTCCCGGCGACCACGATTCGACATCAAAATCCTCGAAACGATCTTGTTCGGCCTGTTCGCGCTCGATACGGCGATATTCTGCATACGTGATTGGCCGCTCGGTAATGCCACGTTCTGCTCGCGAGGTTGCGTCAAGAACAATGCCGTGGCGAAGCGATATCTCTGCCATCCTGACACGCAATGCGTCGTAATTGAGGTGGGGGTGGCGTCGGGATATTTTCAGCCATTCCCGCCCAAAAAGCTCCCGTCGGTTGACCACGACATGCAGATGCGGATGATCGCGATCTGTATGAAAGCTTGTAAGATAGTTGTAGCGGCCGCCACCATTGCCTGACCCAAACATGTCGGCCGCCCATTCGCGGCTTGCTGCATGAGCCGACGTAGGATCCGTACCTGGGGGGAAGCTTACGATAATGTGCGTGGTTAAGTCCTGTTGCCTTTGCTCGTCCGGCAGGCTCTCGTCATAATTTCCGGTCTCCAGAACCCAGCTCCGAGCAAACCTGGTAATTTGATCAGGCGGTAGCGGAATATCGAGGTGCCGGGCTGAGAGCCGGAGCTCCAACTTGCCCTTCCTGGAGAGATATTCCCACTGATTAATAACCTGCTGAATGGTTTTAGTTCCGCCCCTAGGCACAATTCGAATGACAACCTGAGCTGGATCGGCCATCCCGCACCCTCCTAAGCAGGCGCAACATCAATGCTGCGGAGCATCTTTAAGCATTGAGCACCCATCTATCCGTCGTCGTGATACGGATAAGATGGAACGGAGCAAGCCATCGAGATCAGCGAAAGCCATACCGAAAGCGATGCGTTCATCTCGCAGAGCCTCCAAATCCATTTCCGGACGTTCGGCATAGGCGGAAAGCAGCGCCGAGATATTGTTTGAAAGCGTTCCTATTGAATGAAGTATTGCCTCCATTTTCTGACGGGTCTCGGCTTCAATTTCGAGGAAGCCGCCAATGCGGCGTACCGCGACTCGTATGGCCATACTGTCGGAGAGCCCGAGCAACCGTGCCTGGCTGGAAAAACTCTCGTACTCGGCCAATCGCAAACGCGCGCTCACGACTTTGAAGCTCTCAATCTTCACACTTTCATACGAGGCGGTGGCGACGCCATTCGAGGTGGGCGTGCTGTTTTGCGACATAGCTTCCTCCACTGAAGGATGGAAAGATCTAGTTTTTTCGCGGAACCACCGCGTTGGCAAAGTCAATAACTAGTGCTCAAAACGATCGCAATCAAGAATAAAAGAGGAATACTGCATAGTCTATCGTTACATCTGCAATTTATATGAAACGAATCTGAAATATAAAATCGCGTGAACCAGCATACCTTTCATGCTATTCGTGCGAATACATGAACCAACAGAAATACAATTTGTCATCACCCGCGATACGGCAGGAATCACATGAAACTACTTACATTTTGCTCATTCAAGGGAGGCGCTGGCAAAACGACTGCGCTTATGGGTCTCTGTGCCGCCTTTGCAAACAGCGGTCGACGAGTGGCTCTATTGGACGCGGACGAGAACCGACCACTCAGGCGATGGAAGGAAAATGCTATACGAAGCAACACTTGGGATCCTCTCTGTGAAGTTTATAGCGCAGAGGAAATGTCGCTTCTCGAAGCGGGATATGAGGAGGCCGAGCGCCAGGGTTTCGACTATGCGCTAGCGGATACACATGGTGGTTCGAGCGAACTCAACAATACGATTATCGCTAGCTCAGACATGCTTTTGATCCCGACTATGTTAACGCCGCTTGATGTTGATGAAGCACTTTCAACTTATCGCTATGTGATCGAGCTCTTGTTGAGCGAGAACCTGACGATTCCAACGGCCGTGTTACGCCAGCGCATGCCGGTCGGCCGCCTCACCGCCTCGCAACGGGCAATGTCAGACATGCTAGAGAACCTCCCCGTCGTTCAGTCGCCCATGCACGAGAGAGATGCATTCGCGGCGATGAAAGAACGGGGCATGTTGCATCTAACGCTGCTGAATACGAAAACCGATCCAACGATGCGCCTCATCGAGCGGAACCTCAGGATCGCAATGGATGAACTCGTCGTCCTTTCACACTTGATCGGCGATGCCTTGGAGACCTGAAAATGGGAATTCGCAAACCCGTTTTGTCGGTAGAGAAGGCTAGGCAGCTTGCTGTTGCTCGAACCGAGACAGTACGGCCTCTCCTGCCGATAGCAGCCCCCAACTTGGCCGTTTCGCAGTTTTCCACCGATATCGATCTGGCGCCGCGTCAAAGTCGGCCAGCCGCAACCAGACATGATCATCCCGATCAGCATCCAACGCCTACGGTCGATGCCCTTAGCGCGCCTGCAGGTTCCGAGAAGGTACAAGTGTTTCTTTCGGCCCGTCCGCCTGCGCCAGATGTATCGGCGGTTTATGACAACCTTATCCGTCAATACAGCCCTTGCAAATCGCTGCAAATGATCTTGCGCCGAGCGCTCAGCGATTTCGAGATAATGCTGGCCGATGGATCGTTTCGTGCCGCGCCGAAAAGCTATCCGGTCCGTGATATCACCCCTGAAAAGTCCATCCTTGTTCAGACCTCCCGTATGTTCCCGGTGTCGCTGCTCCAAGTCGCTCGCAGTCATTTTGATCCCGTGGGACTAGAGACCGCGCGGGCCTTCGGACAGAAGCTCGCCACTGCGGCGCTGGCATCCTTCTTTGCTGGCGAAAAGACCCGCCGTTGACCTCTTAAGAATGACGCGACAGGCCGCCCGAAGGCGGATCGTTTGCAGGTGTGGCCAGGAAAGTTTGTCCCTGGCAGTCGGATCAACCAAGCGAATTGTGACACACTACGATAACGCGAAAATTCGGGTCCGTCAGGCGGCGATTACCCCGCCGTAAGAGATATTCACATCCGCGTCAAAAAAATAGCCGGCACCCCGCGCTGTTTTGATCAACTTTGGGTTTGTCGAATCCCGCTCAAGTTTCCGGCGCAGCCTCAATATGAGAACATCAATGCTCCTGTCATATACTTCCTCCTCACGCACGCGACACGCGATGAGAAGCTGCTCACGGGACAGGACATCACCTGGCTTTTCAAGGAAAGCGACGAGAAGATTGAACTCCCCTGCGGTAAGTTTCACCTCGCTACCCTGTGTGGACATCAAACGGCGTTGCCTGAGACTAAGTGTCCAGTCAGCGAAACAAAACAAGCGCCGGTCTTTGGTTCGCACCACATTGGGTCGCACGCGCAACGCAACACGGAGGCGCGCCAGGAACTCGCGTGTTCCAAAAGGTTTTGCGATAAAATCGGTTGCCCCCAGTTCGAGCGCAACAACTTTGTCTGCCTCCTCAAGGCGATCGCCGCTGATGATTATAATCGGAACATCGGATTTTGTGGCCAGACTGCGGACGATCTCAAGTCCGTCTTCACGCCCTAAATTGAGATCGACGACGACCACGTCGACCGTCTCAGACGACATTACGCGGTTGAATTGTTGACTGTCTGATACGGCAGTGACCTTCAACGCGTGGACCGTAAGACACTCAGTGATAAGATGGCGCATGGCGGCATCGTCATCGATGACAAGAACGTGTTTCAACAGTTTACCTTTCAATTCCCGATTCTGTGGAACTCACAGTATCTAGACAAGCAAAGGCTGTACGCATCGTACCGCTCGTCAATTTTCTCTCGCTATACGGATACTTCGGCAAATTTTCGGCTAAACCGCGCATGACAATGCTAACGGCTTGTTTCAGTTTGATGACAAAGGTTGCTCCGACTTGACGCTGCAAAAGGCGGAGCCAGGATTTTGGCATGGATATCTAGTGCTGGTTTAGAAGATCTCCTATCGTTTCGCCGCGCCGGCGGGCATCGGCCGCGAGCCATATTTCGCCAACTTCGTAGACATCGCAGTAGGCGCGGAACGGGACGATGACATCAATTGCCGTTGCGAGCATGTCGATTAGCGTGCGATCTTCCAAGCTGGCCCCCTGGGCGCTGCTCTTCACCAGCGAAAACAGCTTTTTGAAGCCTTGGACGGGATTTGCCCCATGTATGGTTGAAATCGACCCGGGATGTCCTGAGACGACTTCACTCAGGTAGGCCCACGCGGCATCGTCACGCATCTCACCCAGCAGTATTCGATCAGGCCGCATCCGAAGACTTGCCTGGAGCAGTTGTTCCGCAGTCACAGCACCCAGTCCGACCCCATTCTTGGAGTAGAGCAGCCTGACATGATTCTCATGGGGAATGACGAGTTCGAGCGTATCTTCAATGGTGATCAGCCTTTCTTGCGGCGGAATAGCACTGATCAAGGTCTTGCTCATTGTTGTCTTGCCACTTCCAGTGGGACCGCAAAGCAACATTGTCAACTTACCGACGACGCATGCACGCAAGAATGATTCCAGATCGCCGCTGTCGTAGTGTCGAAGAATATCTTCGTCTTGTCGATCTTGGCACGTTTTCCGCATCCGCCACTTGTTCCACTGGCGAGCATCGTAACGAGACGAGACTTCGCCCAGTCCCGAAACGCGAATGCTTGGCCGTCGAATCGTCAAGCTCACCGTGTCCGATGGGACCGTTGGCGGCAAACAAATTTGTATTCGTTCGCCGCCGGGGAGTTCAGCGGCGCAAAGAGGATTGCGCGGGCCGACATCTTGTTTGCGCGATGCGCCCGCTAAAATGGCGATATCTTCGAGATCATCATAAGAGAGGGGTAAAGAGAACTTAGTGAAAACCCCTGCCTGGCGTACAAATGCTTCCCCAGGCCGATTTATCGCCACTTCTTCAGTCTTCGGATCATCGAGCCATTTCAAGACGGGATTGAGAAGGAAGCGCAATTGCGGATTTACTGCCATGTGTGCATCTCCGATGCTTTGGCTATCTGAGAATTAACGCCGATGCCAACTCTTCGCCAATCCACCAGTTATGTGAAGCTGGTAGATGTCTGAGAAATCCAGGTCCCGTGCTACGAAGATGGAGACGGTATCACCCTGATTCTTCTTCAAGGTTGGGGGAATGTTTATGGTCGCCCTCAGGGCTGTGTCGGCCGCTTGTTCACCGTTATTTTGAAAACTGTTGAAGCTGGTCCCGCCATCCGAACTGCCAGCGTAATGACTTGCCGCTTGCACGGCGCCCTGGACGACGCTCAGGAGCATAGCCCCACCGAAACGCTTCCAGAAGTGGTTGTCGACCGTGCCTGGCAGTCCGGATCGGCCAAGTTCGTCAGCACCCGGAGAAAAAAGAGAAACGACGGCGTGAGCCGGCGTCTCGGCGCGATTCCAGAGAACAAAAACACGGGCATCTCCCTGTTGCAGCCCATGCTGGATTTCGCCCACCACGGTCGTGCCGCGATCCAGGAGCACAACATTGCCGGTTGCTCCGCGTATGTCCCCGGGCAGCACACATTTTACATAGCCTGCCAGGTTTGTATCAATGGCTGTTTGCAGTATGCAGGGAATGATCGTCCCTTGCGTAACTGTGAAATCGGGGTGCGGCAAAAGCGCAGCACGGCTGGGTTCCAACACGGTGGGGTTCATGCGGATTGAAAGATCGTTTTCAGCAGACGCCTCAGACTCCGGTAATGAGCTGGATTTCCTATTATCCTCCCCGTCGCTGTGAATATCGGCGTTCCGCGTAGGTTTGTCACTCTGATCACTTCCGCTATAGGCAAAGATTGGTGTTTCTTCCGGCCGCACTTCGTTGTGTTCTCGCTGATGTTGATCGGGCGGAGAGGTTGCCTCAGTGGTTGGCTGGGAAGCCGTAGGGTTTGAGGGGATGTCAATCGGCGCCGGCCGAAAAGGCTTGGTGTTGGCGTCGATCATTGTGTCTGGGGGAGAGGGCTCGGTCTTTTTCTTTGGACGCGCACCAAGCCAAATCAGACCCAACGACAGTACGAGAACCAGACCGGCAACAACAAGCTTCTGCGATCCCGAAAGACGTCGGCGATGAGGATCGGAGACCAGAGATGCCGATGCATCTATAGCTGCTCCAGGTTGAGAGTTGACTTCATTCATCGCCTCGCCCCCTTCAGCACGCGCATTACATCGGGTCTGACCGTACCAGTCCCAGTCTTTCGTCCGATGGCGTCATATGCTTTATTCCAGATGCACAGCACGGTATGACCGTCCCGCAGACGCCACTCCCGGGCGACCGAGGCGACCTCCACGTAGTCTCCTTTAACTGAGTAGTTGGCAGTGGCTTCCTTCCCATCTGGATTGACGACGTAGATCGAAGGTACACGCACGTTTCCGGGAAAGCGGAATGTCGTGGTAGATCCGTTGTCGAAGACCTCGAGCGGCCCCAGCGAACGGTTTCCTTGGGCAACATAGTTCCAATTTTTTGCACCCGGGACGCCGGTTGCTGTCGGCTGATCCAACAAGTCCTGTGCTCGATGCTGGTATTGTGTTTGCGCTCTTAGCCTGCCCGCCAGCTCTCTCTGTTCTGTCTCTTTTCGGCGAGCAGCGGCAGCATCGGCGGGATAAGTGAATTGCACGCTGTAGTAGAGATCGGGCGTCTCTTTATCGAGACGAGACATCGTCTTTGTCGTGAGGCTGAAAACATAGCGCCGCATTCCTGCGTCGCTTGCAGTCAGCACTATGACGGGCTGTGGCTGGAGGACCTTGCTTGCCTTGAAGAACAGATAATTGCCGCGGGGCAGAGCCGCGAGGTCCTTGCTGTTGGAAACGGCGACGGCTGTCACGGTCTCGTTGGCACCGAATGTTACGACCACGGTGGCCCCAACAGCGGTTGAAAGGTGCACAACCTGATCAGGGTTGTAGGCGAGATAGCGCATTCGTGGATCTTGGGTGCCGACCGCTGGCGTGTCTTCCGCCTTCGCCCCGCTCGTAACAAAAAGCACACAGGCCAGTGCCAAAAACAGAAGCTTGGTCATTGCTGGCTCCGCGTCGCGTTCGAAACCGTATCTTCCGAGGTTTGATAGGAGGTGACAATTAAACCGCCTGGATTGGTCAGCCTCAGTCGGCTTGGCAAGTTCGTCAGTTTTTCATAGCGGACTGTTGCGGTCCAGGTGGTTACTATGGGAGTCTGCCCGTCTATGAGGAGGGCGCGTTTGTAACGGATCTGCTGCACACCCGGCATGATCTCATTTGAGCCGATATGGTCGACTTCCAGCTTTCCGCGCTTGCCGATTATGGTTTGGGGCGAGCTTGGATTGGGATAGTTGAAGAATTGCTGATAATCTTGGCGCACAGTTGGAGCACTGAAGTCCGAGACCAGATCATAGGCATATTGGGCTGTATCCGCCGTATAGCCTTCGCGCAGACGGACATACTCCCACAAAGATGCATTAATAACTGCTTGCTCCTGCGTTGCAGGCAAGCGCGAAATAGACACTTCACTGTCAATCGTACCGTCAGGGCGTACCCACAGATAGACTGGCACAAGTTTGTTCAGTGGGACCATCGTGGCGATAGCGAAAGCCTGCGCCACATTTCCCACGACCGCGACAATTGCCATAGCGCCCAAGGCTCTGGAAATTCGCCGAGCTGATTTGGCACGCGCAGATTGAAACGCTTGTACTTGCTTATAGTGGTCCGCCAATGCTTCCCGCTCTACCAGCAGGGCATGTTCAGGGTCCTTCATTTGCTCCTCCCGCGTTTCCAGGCTGAAGGTCCGGCTGAGCAGGCTGCCATCGCCCGACGTTCAGCGGGAATATGGGCCCCTTGGGGCTCGCCAACTGGTCATGTGATTGACAAGACGCCAGGCCGAGGATCAGAAAGAGCAGACAATATCTCATAGGATTCCTCCATTCATGGGGCTTAAGCTAACGGCGGACTACCCGGGCGAAATGGCGATTTAGGCTACCTGCAGCTTGCGTCGCACCGCTCCAGTAGCTACCTCCAATATTTCCAGCGATTGCCGGAAGTGCGACGATCAGAGCATCTCCCGTCAGGAAGAACATATCGATCTCGTAAAGGCCGATTATCTTGGCGGCGGTCGTGCCGGCAGAAGTGACCACTCCCAACATTACTGCGAGCGCGGTCGCTTCCGTCAGAATCACAATAGTCGCCACTATGTTCAGTAGAAGAAGAAGTATCCCGTAGGTGACAAGTTGGCCGATCCATTTCGCTGCCATATCTCTGGTGCGATCGAAGAGATAGCCCACCAGGAACAATGGGCCGATCGCCAGCAGCACCTTGGTGAGAATTCCGACTGCATCGTAAATTCCAAACGCCGTCCAAAGCGTTCCGTAGAAGATCCATTGTGCGCCTTGAAAGGCGAGGATATCTTGGTCGTTCATCGGCCCGATCTCAGAAGCAATCTTCTGGAAGGCTACCTGTGTTAGCGAGAACATCGTGTCGAGTTGGGCGGGGATGGTCTCCAAAGGAAGACCACTGACACTGAACCGCCGAATGAAGTTTGGAATCGTATCCTCGAAAACCGAGGCGATGTAATCATGATAGTCTGCTTGCCCAACGACAAGGGCACCGACGATCGATACCATGATAACCCGAGTAATGCCGCTGCGTGCCTCCATCTCTCCACGCATTACAAGGATGCCCTGGACTATGATCCACAGTGTCACGCAAGCCACGAGAGGTGCGCTCACTGCCCGTTGAATATCCCCAAGCAAAGTGTCCAGTCCGACTGTAAAGGCGAGATCGAAAATCGTGTGTATCGCCGTGAAAGGCGCTGGAATGCTAAAATTCATTTGCCCTTACCTGGATTCAGCCTTAGATTTCTGTAGGAAAGGTCGGCTCTGCTTCTGGACGAGGAGCAAGGGGCTCAATGAAGCGAAGCCGCGCCAAACATGAGCGCAGTTGCCTGGTGTTCCTTTCGTTGGGCCACCGCCTCTTCAGCTTCGTGCAGGCCCGCCTGTGCTGTGGTCATCGTCAACAGGCTGGTTGCCTGAATGTTTTGGATAATTGCATCGTGGATCTGTTTGAGAAGCAACCCGTTGGTGACAGTTGCCTGCATAATGTTGCGTGAACGGGAGAGCTGGGTCGCTGTCTCAGAATTTGCCGTAAGGCGCTTGTCCATTGCATCCAAATTATCAGCAGCGACACCGGCAGCATTTGCAGCGCCCGCAATCTGTTCGCGCAGGAGACTTCCTTCAGCGTCGTTACCCACGACTGCCCGGTCGGCATCCAAGGTGATCGCACGCGCCGTTGTCGAAGCGGGCATCTGGGGCGAAAACATTTCCCTGTCGAGTTGATTGGGAGAAGGATATTGGTTCTTCTGATCGAGCGCGGACAACAGGCCGGTGACGCCAAACGACGATGTCAACATTGTCACCATCGTGATCAACTGTTCGAGGTTCGCCGCGGTATTGATGGCCGTTGTCAGCGTTTCGGCCTCCGTCGGAGGATCACTGACAACAAACTGTGCTCTGGCGGTCCCCGACAGAAGCAGGCATATGAATAGTGCGTTTATTGCAAGCTTCGTGGTTTTCATGACTTCGATCTCCAGATCAATCCTGTGCTTCATGGTAGCGCGTCATGAATTTTTCGAGCCAGGCAGAGGGATCCCCTCCATAGGTCTCGCGCAACTGTTCCGCCAAACGCACCGTATTGGCCCGCCCGGACAGCACAGCAACGTATTCGGGCATGTCGCGAAGATCAAATTCGCAAACGACACTTCCGCTCTCGCGCTTAAGCAGGAACTTGCGACTGCCGACTGCCATGTCCTCGCGGATAGCTTGAAATTCTCGCTCTGTGCACTTCAACCCGTCTATATAGGCGGACCGGTCGGCCGTGGGTGATGGATAGAAGATCTTTGTCATGCACTGTGCGACGAGGCTGGCGCCCAACGGGGAATCAAGCACGTGCTCAGGTTGCTGTGTCGCGAGAATTAGCATTCCGTTATTCTTACGAACAGTCAGCAGGAACTTGTCGACGACTGCTGCGAATTTCGAGTTCAGCAGGTAGGCGCGAAACTCGTCGCAGCTCATAACGAACCGCCGGCCATCAACCATGGCGCCTATTCGATGCAAAAGGTATGCCGCGGCTGGCGCGCATACCTCCTCATATTCAAGGAGGTGAGTCATATCGAAGCCCGTAATCGAAGGATCTAGCTTCACTTCATCAGACTCGCCGTCAAACGCCCAGCCAAGCGCATTCCCCCGGCACCACCGCTGCAATCTGGCTCCTGCACCTTCAGACGGCCCGTGCAACAAGAATTCTCGTAGGCCCACAAGCGACCGCATGTTCGGCTCAAACGATAACTGCCGTTGGATACCGCGCTCTAACCGGCGATTTTCTTCCGGTGAAATTCCGCCCCTGCCGTCGCTCTCAATCAGCGCCACGATCCACTCGCGGAGGAAATCGCGCGCCGATGCTGTATTCTCCAGGCCGCGCAAAGGTGCAAGGCCGCTTGGCACACCTCTAGGCAGCGTGAGATAAGTCCCTCCGGTAGCGCGCACCAGCAGTTCACCGCCACGATCCTTATCGAAGAAGACGAGCGTGCCACTGCGATTGGCTATGCTCTGCTCGAGCATCGCCAGGATAAAGGTCATAAGTGTCGTTTTTCCTCGACCGATAGGCCCGAATATTGCCGTCATGCCAACGTCGTTCTCATGCGGAATATAGTCGAAGGGAGTCCCGCCGTTCGTCCGGAAGCGTGCAACGGCACCACCCCAATGGCCTGAAGTCCTCCCGCCTGGGAAATTTTCGAAGGAGACCAGTCCTGCGAAGTTGCGCGAGGTGATAGCCCCAGGACGCGTACGCCATCTGCTGTTTCCTGGAAGCTGAGACCAGTACGCAGCCTCTATTCCAATGCTCTCCTGGACAATAACCGCTCCTACATCCGCCAGGCTTGTTCGGGCGCTCGCCCCATGGTCAGCAAGAGTATGGAGATGGTCGGCATAGACGCAAAGACTGAGATGATGCGAACCCATCACGAATTCGCTACTTGCCAATGAGTCCTCTGCTTGCGCGAGTTCGCCAATCTGGGTGACTGCTTTGTCACCGGAGCTGGTCATTTGGTTTGACTTAAGACTGAGCTTGGCGTGAGCCTGCGCGCGAGTGAGAAAAGAGAAACTCTGGCTCAAAACCAGCGGAAAATTTGAGGACAGTAGCGTGTTGAGCATACCAGGCCGCGTCTTCGCGGGATATTCACGGAATGAGAAAATTGATCCGACGTAGTGATCTTTCGGCGTTCGAATCTCTAAGGCACGTTTGCCGCAAATGACTCGATCAGTATAGATGGAGGCGCCAAGCGAACCGCTAACGACGGGGACCGCTGAAAAGCGACAAGTCATTATCAGCCGGAGGGCCTCACCAATCTCCGTGAAAAGCACCTCGTTTTTTTCTCGGATACCAAGGCGGCGGAGACCATAGGCATCAAGCGCGCCAGCGACAACATTCCAAAGGTCCTCCAGATGCCGGATCTGATGTGCAAGATCGCCAGCGTTCTTCCCATACAGCCTGGTGAACCTACTTCCCACTTTGCCGAGAGCAGTGCGAGGATATACCATGAGTGTGAGAAAGTAGTCGTTCCGAAAAAGCTTGCCGGCGAGAACACGTTGCTCGAACGTTTCGCTTAGGTTCGAAGCGAAGCCGCTTCGAAAATGCCTTGGGGGCGGTGCCTGCACATCGTTATGACGGACAAGATGGGCATACACCGAGACGTTGTCGTCGGCGATATTGCGAAAGAGCGTGTTGAAGGCACGGCAGCGCGCATTTCGGACTTCAACCTCCTCCAGTTCGAAGGGCACACCACTGATATGTGCCATGGTCAAGATGGAGCCGTCCTCCAAAAGGACGACATGGTCGCTGAGGTGTCCAATGTAAGGCAGGTAGATTTCACCAGATCGCTCGGTCGCTCCATTTGTTCCGAACATCACGCCATTCCTCTTCCTCGCGGCGGCACTCTGATTGGGTTGGGACTGACACTCGCCCCGCCCCACGTATGGCTGTCAACACTTCTCCCCGCCGTCTGGAGAAACAGAAAGACCACACTTGCGGCGTTGTAGTCGCGCTCTACGACGAGCCGGGCTCCAAGCCACAGCGGCAAGAGAACGATTTCGTAGAGCGGATTCTGGACAATAACGATAAGAAAGCCAGCCAACATCATGAACAATCCAGCCAGCGTAAGCGGCACGCCAAAGAACAATGCAGGTCTCGTCGCCGCTAAATAGAGTGTGGCTTCTTCGAGACGGTCCTTCATCCGCCGCCCCCGGTGAGCGTTTGGCCGAGAAAGCTGGCTCCAAACATAATAACGATCCCGCCGACGACGCCAGCTACGAGACCAAGAGAAGCTCGACCGAACATCCATGATATGCCGATGGCTACGATGCCAAGAACTGCGAGCGATTGACCAAACGGACCAAGAATAAAGGTGCAGATATTGTTGACCATGGTGGCGGGATCGGTTCCGCCCGCCGCTTGTGCAGCGGCTGGCTCAGAGAAAAGCAAACTCCAGCCGATCGCGCCGCTGAGGCTCGGCAGGTAAGTAACCGCCAGGCGCACAACCAACTCCCTGAGGCAACGCAACGTCGAACGCACGCGGTATTTTTCAAAGCATGCCATGAGGGTACATCTCCATTACTCAATTCAAAAAACTTGATCGTCTTCCGGAGTTCTGTGTTCATTCGGCTCCTGCGGCTCTGGCGAACCAGATGAACCGCCTGCCCCACCTGCTGAGCGGGTGTTGTCGTAAGAACGCCAGACATTCCACGGTTCTTCTGGGCTCTGCTCATCATGATCTTGATTTTTCGCCGACTGAGCCAGTGGAGGCACGAGTTGCTGAGCCGCCAACTCGACCCTTCGCACATATCCGTTCGTGAAGCCGCGCTTGAGATTGCCGGTATTGTACGCCGAGATTGCTCGCCGAAGCGCGAGCTGTTCTTCTTGCGCCGTGTTCCCGCCCGTAAAGTGCCGTACAAGCAGTCGCGCCGCGGCTGATAGAGACGCACAGGGCTCAAATGCATTGCTAGACGTCAAACCCAGCATCGCGAAATTGCTCGAGTTCACCTGCATAAGGCCGACATCGATTGAATGCCCTGCTACGAGACGATCTTCCACACTTCGCCTGGCATCCGCCTGATCAGTCCAGTGAAGAGTTTCATCGGTAGTATTGTCATGAAGCACGAGTGGATCGGATCGGCTTTCGACTTTGGCAATCGCTGCAAGCGTAGATGGAGCAACCGAAGGGGCGCATTCGCGAGCAAGCTGACTGAAATCGGCCGGAGAGAGCGGCGCGGCCTCGCTTGGCTGGACCATTAGAAAAATGATCCCGAAAGATCCTGCCGCCTTCAGCATTCTATATCTCCTACGTCTCGCACTGATCTTCGCTGCAGTCTCAAGATGACGTGACCGCTAACGATCGCGACTATGGGAAGGATCTGTTACTCTTGGGTTTTAATGTTTTCGTTATTGATTTCATTTGAAGCAAATGACGTCGTTGATGGATGCTTGTTTGGTTGGCCGAGCTGAGTACGAGCCAATTTCACCTAAAAGAGACGGTCGGGCGGATTGTTTGCGTGGGGCAGGTATTGCTGTCGAATCGTGCCTTCTTTGGTTCCGCTGCGGAGAAGCACATTTCTCTTTGTTTTGAGTTTTAACCGACGTTGACCGAGAAACGTCACAAATCTCGCGGGGCTGTCACGGCGGTGCAGTCAAAACAGATCATATAAATGCGCATACGGGATCATTCGAGTAATCACGACCAGCAGATTGATCGAGTCGGCCTATTCAACAATGCTGTCCCCTGAGTGTCTCAGCAACGCCATTGGAGGCATCTCGCTGCCGTAGCGCAGGAGATCTCGGGTCATCCGGAATCCCACCCAGTTCGTGCGTCATTGAAAGCTTTATTGCGTTGCATCTCTACCCGAATTATGCCGACCCCATCCTTAATCTGTCCATTTATTCCGTTCTGATATTCGCGCGAACCACATAGGCGAGAGCCTTGGATGACACCGGTTTTTGCAAAAAGTGGTTAGATGCCTCGCCGTCCGCCGAAATTGAAACGTTTTTTTGATGCTGCCCGATCATGATGATCGGCACTTTTTCTAGTGTCGCGACCCAGGAGCCTACACGTTCTCCATCGAGAAACGATGAATGATCAATCAGAACAATATCTGCCTCTTTGCCTGCCAAAACCCAGTCAGTCAGCCCTTTGAACGTGTTAAAGCCGACTGGCTCATAACCGAGCGCCGCGATCGTTTCCTCATACCTTTCAAGCGTCACCGGATCGGGTTCAACCACAGCGACAATCTCTCCGCTACCGAGCGGTATTTTTTCAGGTCCAAAAAAACTCTCTGAATTCACTGGCTTCTTCGCCGAAGTTGGCAGATAAATGTCGAAGCGCGTACCTCTGCCAACAGTTGAGATCACATCGACAAAACCCGCCATTGCGCTGACGTGGCCGTGCACGGTGGAGAGCCCCAGCCCAGTGCCGCCGCATTGCGCGCGCGTGGTAAAAAAAGGCTCAAAAATATGTGGCAATGCGGCTTCGCCTATGCCTCCACCGTTATCCTCAACTGAAAGAAGGATGTAATCGCCAGCGGGTATCGTGCCGTTCGCAAGTACCTTATGCTTCCATACAAACGATCTATAGACGCTGACCTCGATACGCCCGGAGCCTATACAAGCCTCTGCGGCGTTCTTACACAGGTTCATCAGTATCTGCTCAATTTCGAGCGGATTTCCTTCGACAATCATCTGAGCGCTTTGAATATTGAAATCGACCTCCACCTCTGAAGGCAGCGCAACACGTAACGAAGGTGCAATCTCCCTCACCAACGCCGACAGGTTGAACGGCCTTGCTGTCCGTTCACGTCGCCGGCTAAGCGCAAGAATCTGATCAATAATCAGTCTCGCTCGATTGCTTTCAGCATTGATGCGATCGATGTAGTGTCGAGCGTAAGTGCGGCGGTGTAGAATGTTTTGTGCCATTTCGGCGTAGCCGAGAATTACCCCAAGAATGTTGTTGAATTCGTGCGCTATGCCTCCTGCAAGTGTCCCAACGGCTTCAAGCCGTTCCGCATGTTTCAAACGACGCTCAAGAATGTCTCGCTGGGTTTGCTTGCACCGAATGACCACATAATGGCTGACACAGCCAGCGGCAAGTTCCATAAGTTGAACTTCACTTGACGCTGGCTGCACGGGGTCTCGATCGAACCTAAGGCCGAAAACAGCAACTAGTCGATCGGACACCTTGAACGCAACCAACGCCCACCGGCCAGGGGCGTCTTCATTAAAGCAACTTGCCTTTCGGGCAGGATAGTCTCGAAAGATCGATCCGTGCTCGTCGGCCTGGACCAGAGAAACAATTTTCCGGATCCGCCGCTCGTTCCAGCTCGGCGGAGGCGCGCTTGCGGAAAACGTCTCGGCAATTTCGTTTTCAGTAACGTTCACTAACCCTAGCACACACTGGTTAGCTTCAAAAAAATTCTCAATAGTTCCCAGTGCGGCTTCCGCTGAGGATTTCAGTGACTGCTTTGTTTCTGTAGAATCTTCGAAGCAAACCCCAATTTTCTTGATAACTTCTTCAAAATCCAGGCGTCTCGCCAACCTGTCGGTTCGTCGACGCAATTTGTGAACCAGAATTACTATCCCAAAGCAGAAGAATACTGAAACAGCACCGAGAAATGTTCGTACCCGTTGCTCAACCACTCTGGCCAAGCTGTCAGCTTCCAGGTATGCCCGCTGCAACTTCTTCGTATTCTCGAACGTTCCAGAGGCCTGAACCAGCTTTACAGTTTCATTCAACCTCGGCAGTACGCCTAGGATAACCCTTCCATTACGGACGACCTCCTGAATAGCGACCTTATCCGCGTTCGTCGACATCTGAAGCTGGTCTAGACTTTGAGTGATCTGTAGTGCGAGCTCGGTGTTTGGTCGAAACGAAAACTGCAGCATTAAATAGCCCAGCTCAGGCACCTTCGCTGCGTTCAAATCTCGGCTATCCGAGGTTCTCAGAAGCGAGCTTATTGACTGATTAAAGGTCGCCAATGAATCCTCGAACACCACATTTTGCGCCCCGAACGATGCAACCGCCGCGTCGGTCGTGTTTATCGAGGACTTCAGTCGCGCAAGCAGTTCGGAGAGTTCCCCTACATCTTCAAGACGCGCCTTCTTAAAAAGCTGCTGTAGATTTGCGATGCTCGAGCGCACTCGCCCCAGAGGAACGATAAGAGGACGGTAATTCCGAAGAAGGCCGGCGTGAGCACGCAACACGTTCCGCTGGAGCAGCGCACAATCGACGTCGATTGACTGCAACTCAGTTAGAATCGCTTCACTGCTTTTTTCATTTTTCCAGGGTCCAATGGCCAGAACCGCAAAAGATATAGCCGCAACTACCAATGCTAAAACGTACCAGGAATTGATAGCGAGCAGAACCTTCCGGGAAGGTAACAAACGATCCCAAGTCATTTAGTTACCTCTCTTTGCAACAGCCGACCCGATTATGCGGATGTCGAGGGATTAGCGTCACCCGATGATCTCACCCCGGAATTACTTATCATTCTTACATCCGTGATACGAATTGCCGCACGGAAGAAAATTCCAGCCAAACAAGCAGAAACCAAGCTGTCCATGCGAGACTATAGGCGGCGGCGCTTAGATGCTGTCTTCCTCACCTCCACGACGATCGGCGCCACGAGGCCCCGGTTTCAATTCTCCCCCCTGATGCAAACTCTCATTTCCGCAATTCGACGCACCCCTCCATGACCATGTAACGTCGGCCACGCCCCTTCGATAGAGAGAGCGGGAGCATGTCTGAGTATTGTTGCAAGTCCCTCCTGCAACTCTAAACGAGCCAGCGCTTCGCCAAGACATCGATGTGCACCCGCACCAAAAACCATATGCCAGCGCATCTGCTTGCGGTGGATATCAAAAAGTTCAGGGTGTAGGTAGTGTTTCTCGTCTCGTAGCGCAGACATCGTGCAAAGCGCGAGAAGACTACCTTTTGGTAGCAGGAACCCATTAAGGTCAATATCTGCGAGTGCGATCCTTGGGTAAGATCCGACTGGTGGCTCGAAACGCAATCCCTCCTCGACGGCAGCGGGCACAAGAGTCTCATCCTTCAATAGGGCTTCCCATGCCTGTCGGTGTCGCAAAAGCAAGCCGATCAATGCAGTAATGCCGGTTTTGGTTGTGTCACTTCCAGCCAAGATAATCAGCATCAGTTGCACGACCCCTTCATCGGATGAGAGATCTTCTGCTTCTCGCGTGGCATTTATGAACGATGAAAGGAAATCATCGCGCGGATCGTTTCGACGATCATCAATCACCGCCTGCACATAGTTTTTAAACTCTGCTGCTGAAGCCTCCATGTCTGAAAAATCTGCGTCTCGCCATGAAGGGCTCAGGCAGCGGGAAACCCGATAGACAAGCTGTGTAAAATAAGGAACGTCGCCTGGCGGAAGACCTAGCACGCTTGCTATAGCAGCGGCTGGGAGCTTAGAAGCATATTCTTCGACGAAGTTGAAGGAACCAACCTCTTTCAAATCTTGAAAAAGGATCTCGGTCAGTTGCCTTATTTTCGGACGCAGGTTTTCAATCATGCGAAATGCGAAAGTCCGGGTAAAAGGAGAGCGACGCCTGCTGTGGGTTTTATCATTTGAGAAAAGCATGCTGAAGCGAACGAAGTCGAAAACTGCTCCTTCTTTGACGCCACGATTGAGCATCAACTCCGTCTCTATCTGACGGGTGCGCGGATCGCTGCTCAAGCCAAATACATCGTCAGCCCTCAAAACAAGATATACGCCGTCCTGCCTACGAAGGAAGGGGCGCTTTGGCCGCCACTCGGTGAAAATAGCGTGGCCACAGCGATCCAAGTCTGAGACACTAACATTGTCCGGGTCGAGGAAGGCAGCTCTGATTGATCCGGCTTCTTCCGACGCTTCTTGAGGGACTTCGACACTCATAGCAACCTCCAGATGATATAGTCTTTGGCAAAATTCGAGCAGAAGCGCTGGATGCGGCGACAGGCCTGCTCGAGAGGATCTTTAGTCGCAGAAGCCTTGGAGGCGCCGTTCATCGTCAGCGTGGAGTTGTAAAGCTTGGGCTCGTCTTCGACGGGCGTGATGAACTTGAAGTCGCCATAGGTTAGTGCTCGTACATGTCGTCGGTCAGAATCCAAACATGCCGGATGCCTGACGAGCACTTGGGTCAGTGCCTTCATCTCGTCATGAGCATAGGCGGCACCCGTCGTGTTGGAAGGCAAGTGAAAGATGAACCACTTGGTCTTCGGCGTGATCGCCTTTTCGAGATCGGCGGCTTGGATCTTGAAGTTGTTCTCGTGCGTGACCGAAACGAAAGCCAGCGTACCGGCGCAAAGCGTCACCATCTTCGGATAGGAAACCCAGTAAGACGCCGAGATGGCGACTTCCTCGCCGAGGTTCGGCGTCGCCATGAAGGCGTCGAACAGGAAGTGGTTGCCGCCGGTGACAACAATCACCTGCCTCCAGGAATATTCGAAGCCGTGCTCGCGCTTGAACTTGGCGGCGATCGCCTTGCGCAGCCCAGGACTGCTGGAAACCGGTGTATACTTCGTCTCGCCGAGGTTGATCGCGTCGATGGCTGCCTTTTTGATGTTGTCGGCTGTATCTAAATCTGGCCCGCCGATCTTAAGGCGGACGAAGTCCCTATGCTCAACTTTAAGCTCACGAAATCTCTGCGACATGACGTTGGTGGCAGAAGGCTTTACGCTGGAGAGAGCATCGGCTCGTACGAACATGGCGGTCAATCCAAGCATTTCAAAAGGAAGCCTTCAGCCGTCTTCTATCTTAAACGTACTGCGGACTTCAATTGACTGGTGGTCGCTTGTTACAAACGAAACCAAATTTCGCTCCCTCGGCAAAATGCATGATCTTTGTCGATCGAAGGCGTATTGGCTGGCGGGTCGAGCGTGCTGCTTTGTCTTCGATCAAGATTGTCAAATAAGGAATATCTGGCTATTGCCGAGAATCTGCCGCTTTAGGATTCCGAAGAGCCCCCTCAAGTCAGCAATTCGGCCGACACATCTGCTACTTCTTATGCATTACAGATGAAGTTCGATTCAACTTTCCTTGTATTTTGACTTTGTGAGATAAGGCCTCAACGAACGCTCGCATCAGCGAGGAAAACAGCGCCGCGTCAATGATCGCCCGCCTCTACGAACGCCTTTTTTGCGTTAGGCGATCTAAACAATGTGGGAAAAAGAGGCTGGCTCTAAGGAGCCTGTTGCAACTTCATGTCCGAAGAGAGCCATCTGAACGAACGCCACATGACGCCGCGAAAGCGGTTCTGTCTTGCGCTGGGTTCTGTCGGTGTCGTCTACGGCGATATCGGCACCAGCCCGCTCTATGCCTTTCGCGAAGCGCTGAAGCCGGTGGTCCATGACGGCGCCACCCGTTTCGAGATCATCAGCCTGATCTCGCTGATGATTTGGGCGCTGACGATCATCGTCACCATCAAATATGTGCTCTTCCTGCTGCGCGCGGACAACGACGGCGAGGGCGGCACGCTGTCGCTACTTGCCCTGCTGATGAAGACCGCCAACGGCCATACCGCCATCCTGATGCTGCTCGGCCTGATCGGTGCCTCCCTCTTCCTCGGGGATGCGATGATCACCCCGGCTCTATCCGTGTTGTCGGCCGTCGAGGGTCTGAAGCTCGTCGCACCCCGCCTCGCGGGCTATATCGTGCCGATCTCGGTGGTGATCCTGGCGCTGCTCTTCGTCGTGCAATCACGTGGCACCGGCGCCGTCGCGAAGTTCTTCGGCCCGATCACCGCCATCTGGTTCCTCGTCACGGCCGCTGCCGGCATTTCTCATATCTCGGACGACTACGGCATTCTGGCCGCCTTCAATCCCTATTATGCCGTCAGCTTCCTGCTGCATGAGGGCTTCGATGGCGTCGTCGTGCTCGGCGCCGTGTTCCTGACGGTGACGGGCGCGGAAGCGCTCTATGCCGATCTTGGCCATTTCGGCCGTCGTCCGATTCAGTGGGCCTGGTTCCTGCTGGTTTTCCCGTCGCTGACGCTGAATTATCTCGGGCAGGGCGCGCTCGTTCTCGGCAATCCGGGGACGATGTCCGACCCCTTCTATCTGATGTATCCGAAATGGGCGCTGCTGCCTGTCGTCATCCTGGCGACCGCCGCGACGATCATCGCCAGCCAGGCTGTCATCACCGGCGCCTTCTCGATGGTGCGCCAGGGCATCAACCTCGGCTTCCTGCCGCGCATGGAAATCCTGTTCACCTCGGAAACCAATGCCGGGCAGATCTTCGTGCCTTCGGTCAATGCCGTGCTGTTCATCGGCGTCATCTTCCTGGTTCTGAGTTTCAAGACATCGGACGCACTGGCGACCGCCTACGGCATCTCCGTCACCGGCGCCATGGTCGTCACCTCGATCATGGCCTTCGAATTCGTCCGCGCCCGCTGGAACTGGTCGCTCCCGGTTGCGGTGATCGCGCTCGTGCCACTGGTAGTGCTCGAAATGATCTTCCTCGGCGCCAACCTTTTGAAGATCCACGACGGCGGCTATATCCCGATCATGATCGCCACCGCCTTTACCGTCGTCATGTGGACCTGGCGTCGCGGCACGGCGATCCTGATGGAAAAGACCCGCCACGCCGATATTCCGCTTGCCTCCTTCCTTAGCTCGATCGAGCGCAAGGGTGAACATTCGCCGGCCCAGGTTACGGGCACCGCGATCTTCCTGACCGGCGATCCGGAGTCCGCCCCCGCCGCCTTGCTGCACAATCTCAAGCACAACCACGTGCTTCACGACCGCAACGTCATCCTGACGATCCGCACGATCAGCAAACCGCGTGTACCGAGCCACGCCCGTTACAAGATAGAACAGATTTCCGAGCGTTTCTCTCGCGTCGAACTGCTCTTCGGCTTCATGGAACCGCATAATGTGTCTCAAGCCCTGGCGACGTTGCGCAAGGCCGGATTGAAGTTCGACATCATGTCGACCTCCTTCTATCTCGGTCGCCGTAAGCTCCTGCCGGATGCCAAGTCGGGTATGCCCTACTGGCAGGACCGACTTTACATCGTACTTGCAAATGCTGCCGCAATGCCGTCAGATTATTTCAGCCTGCCAGCCAACCGCGTGGTCGAACTGGGATCGCAAGTCATTGTTTGAGATCTGCCCCAGTTATGCCGATGTGGACGCCAAGGAGAGTTGAGTATTTTTCGGCGTCCGCCCGCATGGCTTTTGAGGTGGGGCAAAGGCCAGAGGCGCGATGAGGACTTTGGAGCAGACATGCTTCGGAAGCAATTCGGCGTTCTGGCGGAGAGCCCGCGCCAAAACATTGATATAGACGGAAATTTTCATTCGTCCCCAGCCAGCCAGAGGCTTCACCTTGTTGATCACCAAAGATTTGGCAGTGGCGCCGTCCTTTGATGAGCCACCTGGCCGCGAGTTTAATCCATCGCTGGTAAGATTATCTGCCTCTGTTTCATCTGTAACAACTCACAACACAGCCGACATCAACTTGAAACAGCAGTTGGAAATTATCCATATCCGACACGCAGGTTAACAACTGACGCAGGGTCTCGACATGGTAATAAAGTTGTTATTGGTATTCGCGTTAACACTTATTCCCGGAGTAAATTCCGCATACGCAAACCAACGCGTCAACCATGTCATGTGGTCGAATAGAGGCGCAAATCGACTAGGGATTCCTCTTCGCGTGTTTAGCGCCAATCCAACCAAGAACACGGTCGCGATCTTTTACTCTGGCGATGCTGGATGGCAGAATATCGACGAAGAGATTGCTAACTATCTGCAGACGGAAGGGATTCCCGTCGTTGGCGTCAATTCACTCCGTTATTTTTGGTCCGAACGGTCTCCAAGCGGAACTGCGGCAGATCTTGGACATTTAATTGATGTCTACACCAAGCTTTTCGGCGTGCAGAATGTTTTACTTGTAGGATATTCCTTCGGCGCTGACGTCATGCCAGCAAGCTTCAATCGGCTTACCCACGAGCAAAGAATGCAGGTTAAGCAAATCTCCCTCCTGGCATTGTCACATCAGGTCGACTATGTCGTTTCACTCAGGGGCTGGCTTCAACTCGAAACCGAAGGTAAAGGCGGCAATCCTCTGAATGACCTCACATCGATTGACCCAACAATCGTCCAATGCATGTACGGGCGCGATGACCGCAATAATGCTTGCCCATCGCTCCGGCAGACCGGCGCCGAAGTTATTGGCTTTAGTGGCGGGCATCATTTTGATAATGATTTCAATGGATTGTCTAAGCGCATCGTCTCAGGCCTCGTGACACGCCTAAGACATTAATAACGTTTAGAGTGCTTAGCTTCGCCCTTATTTAATGGTTTTTCCAATTCGGCAGTATTTTGATTCACTCATGGCGGGAGAAATTGGCATGAATGATTTGTTTTGTTGACCCCTTCACACTTCAGCCAGATCCAGCTGTTTTTGCCGATTGCTCGCGGCGTCGAGCGCGTGGATGGTCTGAGGGTGAGAGGTTGCATGGGCACGTTCACATCGCCCCTCCCCCCAACAGAAATTTGAGCGGTTCCGAACGCCGCTCGATGTTCATTTGATGAAGGAGATCATCGCTCCAGGGAGCAGTCGAGGTCGCCACCGCGAAATGTGCAGAAGCGAGCTTTTCTGCTCATGGGTGTCCGCGCCGACGGAGGCAGCGCTGGTCATGCCATGGTGCGGGACCTACGCCATGAGTCCGCATCTGGCCGAGCGGTCGCGGGCATACTGGCATCGGAGAAGCCCGCGATCGATCTCGATCGTGAGATCGATGCAGTTGCAGTAGCGGCGACCATTGGACAGATCCATGCCCGTATTTCATCCCTTCGCACCACGCCCAGTGCGGAAGGTGCCGTATGGCTCGATCCGAAGGATAGCGACCTATCTGAGATGGATTGCCTTGGGCAAGACGATGGAAGAAATCGCTGACGTGGAAGGCGCCAAATACAACAGCGTCCGCGTCAAGCTTCGCGAAACCATGAAGCGCTTCGACGTCTGCCCAACGCGCATCTTACCGCGCTGGCAATCCGACGAAAACTCATTTGAGGGTTAAAGCAAATCCGGCAGTTAACGCATCAATCGTGCTGTGACGGGGCGAACCCAATACGCGTAGGTTGTCCAGTTACTTCTCGACAAGGTGCGTCCGCGGGACGTCACATAGAAGGAGGGGCCGTGGCCGCACTCGCGCGGCAGATGTTCAGAAAATGGTTTGCGTGATGGGCGTTTGCGCTCGAACGCTTTGAGGGCTGAGGATTTGGCTGCACTTTCAGCCGCAAGTTCGTCTTCATTCGGGTCTGCCGCGAGTTGCAGTTCCATCTGCTCAAGGGGCCGTAGAGTTCACGGCGAACGTTGTCGATCCCCAGCATCCCCTTAACCGCCTAACAGCACGGTTCCGATCGAAAACGAACAATTTGAGCACACTTTGGAAGGAAACGCCGCTCCGGTACTTTCAGCAAAACGTTTATATCGCATGAATTGCTCAGTGGGCTCTTAAGTCCAGTCTTAACAGCTCAAACTCACGGGATAAATGGAATGTCGCGACTACTCGCCTCGGAGAAATCCTGGAGCCCATGCCGCAAGTTCATCAATTCGATTGAACGCGTTTGCAGCAGCAGCCACTTCTGCAATGATGGTGGAATTGGCAAAAGGTGTGCTTCCGTCGCTGCGCTGCTCGTCCGAAACCTCGCGAAAACCTAGTTCACCGTAAATGCCTATCTCGACCCGCGGCTTTCTCTGCGGAACGAAGGGTGGTGCATCATGCCAGTCAGGCGGCCGGAACCGAGGGACTTTTCCTCACTGGGGCTAGCGGCTTTGATAACGAGCGATCCGGTTTGATATCCAACAGCGGTGTTTCATCCAGGCAGTCAAGGCCACGTACGGCAATCGAGTTTCCAGATACTCGTTCCACCTTCACGATCGACGTTCCGATCGGATTGGGCCTCACAGGTGATCGCAGAGAGAAAGCGCCGTGAATCTCTCCATCGTCAGCGGGACTTAGTAGGACAATATCGCGCGGTGACTCGTGCAGCCAATAAAGAACTTCAAGCTTCGCATACACCTCGACACCCTTCAGCGCCAAGGCCCAAGGTTCCGAAATCTCAAGCGTGCATAGTGGCCCCGATTCACTGCCCTGCCGAGGAGTGTCAGCTCGACTTTTCCAGGGGGTCCGGATCTTTCCAACAAAGAAAAGCGATGCGTCACCGTCTTCGGGTAGCGCGACCGCAACTTCATTTGTTCGCAATCTGGTTGAGTGCATAACAGCTCCTGCCAAGTTTAGTGAGCCAACAGATTTCGCTTCGCTCCCAAATCTTGTAAGAGGTGAGTTAACCGGTCATTTCAGGTTCGCCGTATTTCATTTCAATTGTAATATGCTTCTGCCGACGCAGGCTGCGCGGCTTTGCGGTACTCAAACCGCCCCGCTCACCAATGATGACCCCAGATAATCCCGTCTAGCGCAATCGAACGGATGCCGTGACTGCCGTTCCAAGGCGATCACTCCGTTGGCTTAAAAGATGCGCGGTACCGCCGATGAGGGGGACGTTGAACGACTGCTGGCAAATCTGACGACATCTGCTTTCAGCCCGAAGCCCCGACATGTGAAGTAATTTCAATGTAAATATAACAGCATTAGCACTGCAAGAGTTGTTCTTCTTCTCTATAGAGGTTTCAAGTCTATTAAATCCTCAATATCTTCGAGAATGTGAGTGGGATTGCTGCAGGCCAAAGCCTCTCTCTTGGCATAACCCCACGTAACTCCCGCGGAGGCAATGTTTTGACTCGTCGCTGCCTCAATATCACGAACCTCATCTCCGACAAGAAGGACTTCATTCCGGGACTTTTTGCACCGGCGAAGTATCTTATTGATCCTTTTGCCCTTCCCAAATACCGGCGAGCTACCCTCTATATAAGCAAAGTATCTCTCCAATGGCCCGAGCACGCGCTGAATATTTTCAATGCTGTTCGAACTTAAGATTGCAAGCTCCACCCCTTGATCTTGGAGGAGAAATAAGACCTTTTCTGTCCTAGGGAACATATCGAACGTTGCTTCGCGAGCCAGTTTACGCAAATCTCTCACGATCAGAGGAACGCGCCATACCGGTACTCTCAGCCATTTCAAAACCTGGCAAACTGAAAGGCCACGCAGATATTCAATCTGAGTGTCGCTGGGCGTTACAAATCGGTGTCGTTCGGACATTTCCCTCAGAGCGCTTATCATCCAGGCGCTGCTGTCGGCCAATGTACCATCAAAATCAAATATTATTAGCCTATAAGCGTCACTTTTAGCCATACATACTTTCCATATTTGTATATACGCACAATTGTCATTATATATATCATGTTAATACGATATCTATATTTAGATAATGCTGTATCAATACAGGTTTACAAAACACATCTCTTCAGTATACCGATTTTGTAACAATATATTCAGGGATATTCGAATTGTCCCTGTTGGCCGCGATCTCGCTTCAGGACTATCATTCCCTGAATGCTGGTTAAACAGAAACTGTGTTTCAGCAGTAACGCCCGCGATCGGTTTGCTGCTGGGGGATACTGGGGAGCGACGTCGTTCGTTATACAACGCTACCGAATTCAATCACATGGCTAAGAAGTATCTGGTGATCCACGCACACCACCTCGTGACGGCGAGCTAAGTTAAAGACAGAATTTGCAGCAGCTCGACCATGAAATCGAGCACGCCATCTTTCGCCCTCCCATGCGAACTCGAGGCGACACGGGAGATCGATACCTTCACGAACGTCTGGAACACCGGCGATCTATGTCGCCTTGCTTTTTGTTTCTGCCGGAACCTGCCACAAAAACTTCAGTGTTTCAGTTGAAACCCGGTTTTTTCCAACATGGATTGCTAGGACAGCTCAATGCACCAATATGCCGTCCCAGAAAGAGGGCCAAGCATTGATGTGTAGATTTCTTGAATCAGCAAAAAACATGTTGATGAGACCGTGGCGCGTGTCGGTTAGACGGGAAAAGCCGTCGAATTCATCTTCGTGCACAATTGTCTATATCTGTGAGTCAGAGCTGCAGGTAAGAGATTGCGTGCAATTATGCATTGATCGGAAAGTCGACTATTTGATAGTCGACGAATTTAGCCACCATCGTTTTGATAGACATTCTGTTGTTGTCCGCAAGTATCGCGAGCTTTGCCTTGAGGTCGAATTTGCTGACTGTCTTGTTATTGTCCGTGACTTTTATGACAATGGAGTTGGCGTCCGAGGCGGCTGATTAGATGCATCTACAGATTGCGTTCGGTACAGCAGAGATCGATCATCATATAGAGCGAAGTCTCCGCCGTCTCAGCTCTTGCGCTGGTACGATGGCCACGAGAACCGGCGGAAGTCAAATATGCCCGTCATCAGGTCCGCCACCGCCAGTGCGCATCTCGCACGGAATGTAGGGCAAAGTCGAACATATATGCGATCGATATAAGCCTCTCATCCTGTTTGATTCGCGCACCGCCGGCCATTTTCATCTCCAACATTACTCCATCATGACGGTGCTTCTCGCATGGAAATACCAGGCGAGCGCTTCAGATTGTTCGGATGGCTGGGATGTTCGGCCAACCTGTTGCTGCTGTCATGGGCACCGGAGACGGCAATGCAGTTCATGCAGGCCTCGTCTTCTACCAAGGCAGCGACAGGGTTAGCGTTGTGTTTTGACCCTCCTCGCCTAATTCGCCAGCGATTACGGACCTGGCAAATCGCCGGCGGGCATGGCGGTGAATTTCCTCTATCTCGTCGCTCCCTGGCAACGCTGTTTGGCTTCGCTTCTCTCAGCGATAGTCCATCCATCTACACCATCCTCGGCGGCGCGATGGCAGTGCTAGGGACAATCATCGTCGCCCATTGGGAAAGATTTCATAACGGGCTCCACAAAATTACACATTGCCTTGGCCACGCCGGAAGAGCGGGCGCCGCATTGTCTGTGGCTCCATCTCCCCGTGATTTACTCAGACGCACGAAAGGTCGCGAGCACCAAGTCGCAAAACCTGGCCCCCATCAGATCAGGCCGCGTGTACCCAACCCGCCAGTCTTAAGAAGAGTGCGAGCAGGTCCTTCTAGGCGCGCGTCGAAGAGCGCATATAGTCATAGACCGCGCGTTCCTCGAGGCCTTTCCACCGACATCAATTCCGCTCGCGCATCGTCGTGGGCCTCTTTGATCGATCTGGCGATAGGCCGAACTTTTGCCATCACCTCGGTAGCGGAGATCTCATTAAACATAATGGGTTCCGCAACATTGAAGACCAAATCAGGAATATTCTCAATTTTACGGTTCAGGTCGTTCCCTGACAAACTCTCTCCTGGTTGGCCGTCGTGATGGGTATACGCTACGCCTAAGACTGGGCGAATTGCGACTTCATTTTGCATTTGCAATAGTTGCGCTTCACTTAGTTGTTCTCCATCCGGCAGTGTTGCTGCCTGCCGCACGGCATGACACAACAGTTTCGCCTGTGGCGCCAGGATCTTAAGGCGTGACGAGAATTTTTCTAAAGGTTCCGTTCGAACCACGTCCCTTGTCGAGCGATGGGATTTGCTAAAATTAGCTATATTCTCCGCGGACTCAACTGGATTGTCAGTCGCTAGACGTTTGGCAACTTCCGTCAGCACAAGGTCTGGCAGATCAAGCAATTCTGTTTTGTGGGGTACCTGTGCATCGTCGTTCCCAGATGCATCATGCAAACTCGAATTTCTCATGATATCGCTCCTTTGTTCATCAAAGGATAATATGCTACTCGGGTGGAGACGATTAAGAATTTTTCTGTTTCATTTGTAGTTTTACGGCACAATTGATCAGCTTCGGCATCATCAAAGCGTTGGTCTGGCCATCTTCCGACGCAGCTAAGAAAAAGATTACTGTTTTTGAATACTGAAGAGAAAAACTTATAAATTTAAGAGCAATCTGCGGTAGTCTGTCCGCTCTCTTTCTCCTGCGGTCAGTACTGAACAAACTGTTTGAAGATTAAGACATCAAGTTGTCGTCAACTGTCGTTTCTGTCATTCGCGCTTAGAGCCTTCAACGTTTAAGCAGACCTCCCCGTCGTCCCAGTCAGCACCGATGACACCTAGCAAAATGCCTTGTTGGTAGCGGCCACCGATAGGCAAACCAGCGAGGAGCGCTGGAAGGGTCGCTGTCAATCGGCCCTTTGATTGCGACTTAGTCAAGTCTGTTCTGTCCGTGCCGGGGTCATGGCCCTTTACTTTTACGAGAGTTCGGATGCCGCCCGTGAGGCAGTTTACCGGTTTAAGCGCGAGGCGGCCGAGTATCCTGAACATGTGTGGAAACCGGTTATCTCGTGAAAATTCAGATCCGCGCAATTTCGCCGAACGTGGCGCTTGTGTTACTAAATGAAGACATCTCGACGCTCATCAAAAGCTTCGAAATCATTGAAATGATCGACGACACAGAATAAGCTTGCTCCCGCCGGGGAGCACAATGGGCAACGCCACCACTAGATCGCGCAGCTTAAGCACGGAAACCAAACTATACAGCCATATCCGCCATCACACGATGATGTCGGCGCCTGACTTTGACCGCTGTCAGTTAACGACGACCTTGGGAATGAAGCCAAGAATACTGATCAGCGTGTTCAGGGCGCTCATCTGCGCATGCATTTCGATGCTCGCTTCAATGTATCGAATATGCTGTGGGCCGCCAGCTTCTTTTCCGGTTTTGTAAGTCTCCGGGAGAGCCTGGAAGAGTTCATCGGCTTTTTCCACCAACTGCCGGTGTGTCCGGATAGCATCGATCGTGATTGCTTCCAGGTCCGCCGGAGGTAGTCCACGCGTCAGCCCGATCAATGGGCGGAGCTCGACCCTATTCGTCACGATTGCATCTTCCAGTTCCATTCCTGACCTAACCCTGGTTAGTCTGCGGTACGCCCCCGCAAACGTTGAACCCTTTGAACCCTTGCCCGGGGGTTAGAATCCGAGATGAATCGGCCCTGCGACCTTTAGCCGGAGCCTGGACATACGTCACAGGCCCCCGGACACAAGGTCAGAGGGTTCCTGGCGCCATTCCGGTCAGCGCCAACCGTTCATCTGCGGATTCTAAGCCGCAACGCAGCACGTACTGCGTGCCCTCTTATAAGAAACATTCCAGAATGACGCCAGTGTCGATCGAAATCACCGCGGTGCAAATCTTCACATCCTGTCCTCGGCCAAAGATATTCAACACCATACAACGCCATCATGGGACAAACTTGTTCCAGCTTTACGACAAGTGGTGGAAATTCCTTCTCATGTGAGGCTGGCATCGCCTGCAGTTTGGCGAAACACACTATGTGGCCGGACCCAGCCGTAATGTACGCACTTTTCCGCTGCATGCGCCTCCCGAGAACAGCCCAATTGGCCAGATGCCAACATTTGTGCTAATGTGGGTTTGTGACAATATCCGGAGCTTGTTGTATGAGCCGACTGACAATCGATATTACCGACCAGCAGCATCAAAATCTGAAGGCCACTGCCGCTTTACAGGGAAAGACGATCAAGCAATATGCGCTGGAACGCCTGTTTCCCGGGGACGCGGATGGTGAAGTGGCATGGCAGCAGTTGAAATCGCTGCTGAGCGATCGCATCGGTGAAAGTCTGGCGGGAAAAGTGTCCACCCGTAGCGTAAGCGAGGTTCTTGACGAGGAACTGGCCAAGGATAGCCGCGGTTGACCACAACCTATGTTCTGGCGAATGGCGCGGAAGCGGACCTGCGCGGAATCATTCGCTACACGCGCAAACAATGGAGCGATGCGCAGGTGCGCCGATACATTACCAGGCTAGAGCAAGGTTTTGCCCGGCTTGCCTCGGGGCAACCACCGTTCAGAGACTTGGGCGAGCTTTATCCGACGCTCCGCATGGTCCATTGCGAGCACCACTACGTCTTCTGCCTGCCGCGCGACAACGAGCCCGCGCTGATTGTCGGCATTTTCCATGAGCGCATGGACCTGATGACGAGGTTGAGCGAAAGGCTGGGGATGACCACCACGTAAAACCAGGGTCAATCCTATGGTTTTCGAGCGCCAATCCCCGACAGATCGATGCGAATGTCGGAAGTGTTTGGATCGGACGGAGCGTCGTCCTGTTTTGCGTTTTCGGAGCCGTCACCGGCCGGAGCCTCATTGGTGGCCGGTTCAGCTCCGTCCTTTTTCACAGGCCCAGGATCGGCGAGTTTCATCTTTCCTGGATCTTCCGCTCGAAACACCGCCGTTCCTTCGAAGTATCCCGTCTGCCAGGCAATGATCGCGTCGTCGAACACTTGCGGTAGGACTTGCCTCTCGGTCGGATTGCCATACCATTTCGTGACAATCCGATAGACCTTGGCGAAGAGTGCCGTGCCCATGCGGATGTTCTCGCAAGCATCGACCAGGTCCGGCTTCAGCTGGCCCGCCTCCAGGATGCCGAGGCCGGCCGGATATTGTGTGATCCCGACGCGAACGGTATTGCGACCGAGGTTGTCTCTGATCAGCGCCAACGCTTCCTCCGCCGTCTTCGGCCTGGGCACCAGCACGACGCGGTTTCCGGAGCGAACCGTGACCGCCAATGGATCCTGCGACCCTGCCTGCTCGATGAACTGTTCGACGATCGCCGGCTTCAGGCCGGGATCGCTGCATTCCTTGATTAGGGCGGCATCGACCATCGCAAACAATTCCTTATCTGTTGAAAGACGTGACGACGGGCAGTCCGAAGAGTTTTGCCCAGGCCATCACGCTCACGTTTTGAATGGCGACGATCGACGTTCCCGCGGTCCACCATCCGTTGCCCGGGGCGACGATTACGGTGGGGGAATGCAGCATCGACTGCAGGACCGGCCAGAGGACAAGCTGTTCGTAGCAGATCAGCACGGCGACCTTCTGGCCGTCGTTTTGCACAACTGGATTGCCGAAGAGGTTGGCGCGGGCTCCACCGCCCTGCCCGGTCCATGCCCGCCATGGCTGCCACATGGACACCGGGACCGGCATGCGTTCGCGATAGAGAATTCGTGCCTCGTCAGCCGAAATCGCCACCATTACATTGTCGTAGCCGCCCGGATCGATGACGGCCGCGCCGGCGATCACAGTGAGCTCCGAGCCTTGCAAGCCTTGGCTCCAGAGCCTCGCGACGGTCGGCGTCCAGAAGCCCAATGCACTTTCGGGAAGAACGATGAACCGGGTTTTCTCTCCCGCAACCGCGCGCACCGTTGCGATCAGGTCACGGTGATCGTCAAGCGAGCCGTCTCGTCCGAGTTTCTGACCTTGTTCGAGGTCGACGCCCTTCCATCCCTCGGGTAGTTTCGGTGATGTCCACGTGGCAGTGGACCAGAGCCAGAATCCTCCCATGACGATGGCGACAGCCCGCCAATATCGCGATGTCATCATCGCGAGGCCGGCTGTCATCGCGACCAGCCCCCACCATCCCCATCCCGGAAAGAGCACACCGGTAGCGGTGAGCGGATGCGCCCAGCCGGTTATGCCGAGGGGCGGCAGTCCCATGAGCATCGCCGCCGCCAGATAGCGCCCCGCCATTGCCATTCCCGTTCGACCTTCTCCCGGAGACTTGCCTTCCGGTTGCCCCTTCCAGAGCGCCGCATGCACGCCGGCGAAGGAGAGCGAAGCAACTGCCCAGAGCAGAAGCCCGGGCCAGAGATCGGCGGCATAGAAGTTGGCGACACCCTGCGGCAGCCCACGCGAGGCAGCCAGAAAATATCCGGCCGACACGAGCATCGCCGTTAGCCGCGACGGCGACATCGCCCAGAGCGCCGGAAACAACACAGCGACCGGAAGGGTCAGGACATGACCGCTCCAGGCAGTCCAGCCGCAAGCAACAGATACGGCGATAAGCAGGCAGGATCGCCGCCAATTACGGTTCGAAAGTGAGGACTGGCCGCGCCAGGCCGAGAAGGCCCGTGTCGGGAACCGGTCCAAAATACCGACTATCATAGGAGCTCGCAAAGGATGAGTGAAGAAACAGATTTCTCAGTGGCACGATGCCGGTTTTGAATGGTGTGATCGGCCTGCCCTCTCCATCGCTCGCGCGATTGATCGATGAGGCGAGAGGCCTGCCGTCGACAGTGACATTTACGCCGATTTCCACATGCTGTCCGGGAAGCGCCGCCACTGTCTTGATCAGCGGCGCAAAGCCACCGGGGCAGAGGCCACGCCTAACATAGCCGCGGCGCCGCGCCTCCTCGAAAGACGCGGTCGGCGGTGGGCAGATGAACACGAGATCGCCGACCTCGACCGGACGCTGCAGGGCCATGATACGCCAGAGCCCAAGCGGCTCGCTCGGCGTCAGGTTCAATCGAAAGCCGCCGAAGTATGCGATTGCCGCCAGAGCGGCGATCATCCCACCTAGGCCGGCCAGGAACAGGAGAACGCGCCGCCTCATTGCTTCATCACCAGCGTCTGGCGCTGGGCGAGACGCAAATCTTCGGCCTGACGCAGGGTCTGAACGGTGCGCTCATGAGCGGCGAGCTGCTGGGACGTGCGCATGATCGGCCAGGCCTCTGTCAGACGCTCCTTCTGCTCGGGCAGCATCCCTTCGGAGAGTTTGTCGAAGAGCTTTCCGGAGGGTTCGCGCGCGGCATTGGTGAGCATGGTACGCTCGCCGAAGCGTTCGGTGACGGCTTGGTTGAACCCGTCAATTTCCAACTTGGTTTCCCGGTTGCTTAGTGCATATGCCATGGCCGCCGGCAGATCGTTGCGGTCGATCGCATCACGCACGCGCTCCAGCACCACATGCGCTGCCGGCGACAATGCCGGGATGTCGATCGACACGCGCTGACGCAATGCCTGCTCGTCAGCCTGCAGCCGCTGCACGGCGGTCTCGTGCATCCCCAGATACTGCTCAAGATCGCGCTTCAGGGCCGGAACATTGAGGTCTGCAACGCGACGGTCCTCGCGCTCAGTCTTGCTGGCAAGAATGCCGGTCTTGCCCTTCAGCGGTCCGATCGACGCCGGGGCGGTCGTCAGCGTCTGAAGCGCCAGTTTGGCCGTTTCCTTATCCACTAGCACCGCATCGAAGTTCATCGCCCGGAAGGCGGTCTCGGGATCGGCGAAGACGTAAGCAAAACGGGTCGAGACCTCTTCCCATTGTTGTCTGAGGGCTGGATCGGCGTCGAGTTTTTCGCCTACCGTATCGGCAACGGAACCGGAAAATGTCTTGATGCCTGCGACCATGGGCGCGGCCTCCTTCATCGTTTGGGTTTTCGAGGGATGGTGCAGACCGAGACGCTCTGCAAAGCCGGCAAGGCGCTGGCTGAGATCGACCAGTTTCGTCTTCTGGCGCAGTGTCCACTCGAGTTGGTCGCGTAGCAGCGTACGCGCCACCTGGACGATGTTGAGGCCACGGTTTTCTGCGTACCGCAGCGCTTCGCGGTAAAGCTTTCCGCGCTCGTAATCGAGGGTGGTCTCCTTGGCATTCTTTCGGGAGAGTACCTTGGCCAGGCCGCCGTTGAAGGCGAAGGACCGGCGTCCGTAGTAAAGCTGCAAATCCTCGCGATGGCGGGTCATGGCCACATAGGTCAGATGCCGGTCCAGCGAGAGGCTTGCCAACACCTTCACGCGGTCGACAGTAGCGCCTTGCGATTTATGGATCGTGGTAGCGTAACCATGATCGAGATTGCTGTAGAAGCGTTGCTCGACGATGACCTGCCGGCGCTGATCACCCTCTCCGATGACAGCAACGATCCTGCTCGGTGCGGCCTCAATGACATGAGCGATCATGCCGTTCTTGACGCCGAGCGAGGTCTCGTTCTTCAGGAAGACGATCTGGTCGCCCACGTCGAACTGCCTGACACCGTCAGCCGTTTTGAAGACATGACCCTCACCGACAATGCCGCGTTCAACGAGTTTTTCGCGGGCCATAATGTTCAGCATGCGAACGTCGCGGCGCAGATGCGCGAGGATCAACGTTGTCTTCGTCTGATCGTAGTCGTGGTTCCAGTCACCGATCAGCCGCTCGACGGCTTCCGCCTTCAATCGCGTGCCCGTGATCCTGACATTGGCATCATAGGCGGTCAGCGCCTTTTCCACATTGCCTCGGGCCAGATCGAGTGACGCCTTGCGCATCCAGTCCTCGCGCTGGCGATAGATTGTCTCGAGTTCGGCATAACCTATGCGGTCGACGATGGCGCGGAAGGCAGCCCCCGCCTCGATCGGCTGGAGCTGTTCGGGATCGCCGACCAGCACGATCTTGGCACCTGCCCTGACCACGGTATCGACAAAGCCGGCCATCTGTTTTGAGGCGACCATACCTGCTTCGTCCAGGACAAAGACGGTTTTGTCATCGAGAACGTCACGACCACGGTTCCAGCGCAGTTCCCAGGACGCAAGCGTCCGGCTCTGGATCCCGGCTTCCTTCTCCAGACCCTCGGCTGCTTTGCCGGCAAGCGCTCCGCCGACAACCCGGTATCCGGCCCGTTCCCACGCCTCGCGGGCAGCCTTCATCATCGTGGTCTTGCCAGCACCGGCACGGCCGACCACCGCTGCGATCCGGGCGGGACCGGCGATGCGCTCGATTGCCGCTTTCTGCTCCTGCGACAACCGCTCATGCCGCCGGAACGTTGCGTCCAGAGCAGCTTCAGAGACAGCATGACCGTCCCGGTTCGACAGCCATAACGCCTGCCGCACCATCGTCGCCTCAACGCGGATCATCGCCCGGGTCGAATAACGGGCGGGCACCTTTTCTCCGGTCGCGAACGCGATCGTGTCACGCTGCAAACGCAAGACTTCCGGGTTCAGGATGATGCGTAACATCAGTTGCTGGAAGACAGCCGGGTCATCGACATAGCGATGCAGAACCTTGGCGACATCGCGTTCATCGAAAACGCTCTTCTCTCGCGTGATCACGTCGAGCACGATGGCTGGATTGTTTAGAATGCGGCGGGCATTCTCGCTGCGGCGCTGCTCGTTCAGCTCGATCCTCTCCAGCTCCGGCCGGACGCCCTGTTGCTGTGCCTTGCGCTCGATCGCCTTGGCGCCAACGCCGAGATGGATCGTCGGTTCGAGGTCGATGCCCTGCTTTTCGTAGGAACGGCCATCGATCTTGAGATCGATGCCGCCAAGCGCCAGGTGATAATTCAGCCGCTCGAACCATCCATCGCGCAGGACGTTGAAGTCACCCGTCGATCCGGCCCAGAGCTCATAGAGGATTTTGCCGGACTTCGTGCGGACCGGCTGGCCGTCCTTGGCCGTAACCGCAACCTTCTTCGATCCGAACCCCTCCTCGGTCAGCGGGCGCAATGTCGTCATCAGATGGATGTGCGGATTGCCTGGATTGTCGTGGTAGACCCAATCGGCAACCATGCCCTTGGCGTGGATGTGTTTTTCCACGAAGTCGCGAACTAACGCGATGTTCTGCTCCGGGGTGAGCTCCAGCGGAAGAGCGATTGTGAGGTCCCGGGCAAGCTGCGCATCGGCACGTTTTTCGAACGCCTCGACCTTGTTCCAGAAGGCTTCGACCGCTCCCGATACCGAGCGATCGGCGATCAGCGCCCGCACCCATTTCGGAGCATCCACAGGAAGTAAAAACTCCTCATGAAGCAGCCCCTGTTTGCGGGTGTAGTCGATGGTACGGGCCTCGCGCTCGTACTCCATCTTCGCGCAGTGCCGATAGGCCGCAGACAGCACCACGCTGCGGCCACCGCCGCGGCTGACGATACTGGCTGCAAAATGGGCGATGGCCACGGCGTAAAACACTCCTGGTTCGAACCTCGTTCGTCGGAAGCGACAACCCTACGACGGCCCCGCCAGGGCCGTGGGCAAGCACGTCGCATCAGCGACGTATAATTGCGCCCTTGGATCCGCTCCTTCGGAACGGCGCCCTTGGATCCGCTCCTTCGGAACGGCGGGATCATCCTCCAAAGTGTCGGCTTTGCCGACGTGCAGATCTGCACATTCCTTCGGACGTGCTTTTGGGGAAATCTTGCAACGGAACAGACGCCCAAGATTTCCAGGGAGATGCGACCGGAATGAAGAAACCATCATCGAAGATCAGGGAAGAAATCGCCAGATTGCAGGACCAGCTGAAACAGGCCGAAACACGCGAGGCCGAGCGCATCGGGCGGATTGCGCTAAAAGCTGGGCTTGGGGAAATCGACATCGAGGAGGCCGAGCTTCAGTCAGCCTTCGAGGAAGTCGCCAAACGGTTTCGTGGCGGCAAGGGCTCGGCGACCGGAAAGAGACAAGCCGGAGAGAGCCGGACCGGTACCGAGCCGTCCGCGGCGCTCGCGTCTGGCGCGGATGAAGGCGGGTCTGGCGAGGCTTGAACGGATGGCAAAGTCGATGACGTCAGAAGCACGCAAGAAGGACTCCCGCGAAAAAATCGAGCTCGGCGGGCTGATCGTCAAGGCAGGACTGCGTTACGAAAAGCGGGCGCTGCTGCTCGGGCTGTTGGTCGACGGCGGCCGCCGGTTCAAGGGCGACGAAGAAGAGCGGTCACGCTTGACCGCCATCGGCGCGGAGGCCTTTGGTCGTGACGGTGAATAGAATTCTCCTCGCCGTCATCCCGGCCACAATCATGATCGCCGCGATGATGCTCATGCCGGGGATCGAGCGATGGCTGGCGGCGTTCGGAAGGACAGCGCAGACAAAGCTGATGCTCGGGCGGATCGGTCTCGCCCTGCCCTACATCACAGCGGCTGCGATCGGCACGATCTTCCTGTTCGCGGCCAATGGCGCTGCGAACATCAGGGCGGCCGGGTGGGGCGTTGTCAGCGGCAGCGTGGCGGCGATCTTCATCGCGGCGATCCGCGAGGCGGTCCGGCTTGCCAGCATCGCCGGCAACGTTCCGGGCGGACAGTCGGTATTCGCCTACGCGGACCCGGCGACGATGCTTGGCGCGTCCGTCACATTCCTTGCCGGCGTCTTCGCGCTGCGCGTCGGTCTTCGCGGCAATGCGGCTTTTGCCAGTTCGGCGCCGCGCCGTATCCGCGGCAAACGCGCCGTGCATGGCGAGGCCGACTGGATGAAGGTGCAGGAGGCGGCAAAACTTTTCCCCGATCCCGGCGGCATCGTCGTCGGCGAACGGTACCGCGTCGATCGCGACAGCGTTGCGGCTGTGTCGTTCCGCGCCGACGATCCGTCGACCTGGGGCGCGGGAGGCAAGAGCCCGCTCCTATGCTTCGACGGCTCCTTTGGCTCCTCGCATGGCATCGTCTTCGCCGGATCCGGCGGTTTCAAGACGACGTCGGTCACGGTCCCGACCGCGCTCAAGTGGGGTGGCAGTCTCGTTGTCCTCGACCCGTCGAGCGAGGTCGCACCGATGGTATCGGAGCATCGCCGCAAGGCTGGCCGGAAGGTGATCATTCTCGATCCCTCGACGTCAGGCGTGGGCTTCAATGCGCTCGACTGGATCGGGCGACATGGCAGCACGAAAGAAGAGGACATCGTCGCCGTCGCAACGTGGATCATGACCGACAATCCCCGCTCGGCCTCTGCGCGCGACGACTTCTTTCGGGCGTCGGCCATGCAGCTTCTGACGGCTCTGATTGCCGACGTCTGGCTGTCCGGTCACACGGACGAGCAAGACCAGACGCTGCGCCGTGTGAGAGTCAATCTTTCCGAGCCGGAACCGAAGCTGCGGGCGCGTCTGACCAAGATCTACGAGCAGTCGGAATCGGACTTCGTGAAGGAGAATGTTTCGGTCTTCGTCAACATGACGCCTGAGACCTTTTCCGGGGTCTACGCCAATGCGGTGAAAGAAACCCACTGGCTATCTTATCCGAACTACGCCGCGCTCGTCTCAGGCGACAGTTTTTCGACCGACGATCTCGCCGAGGGCGGAACCGACATCTTCATAGCGCTCGATTTGAAGGTACTGGAAGCCCATCCCGGACTGGCGCGAGTGGTTATCGGATCGCTGCTCAATGCCATCTACAATCGAAATGGCGATGTGAAAGGTGGCGCGCTCTTCCTACTTGATGAGGTCGCCAGGCTCGGCTATCTGCGGATCTTAGAGACCGCCCGCGACGCCGGACGGAAATACGGCATCACGCTGACGATGATCTTCCAGTCCATCGGCCAGATGCGCGAGGCCTATGGCGGGCGGGACGCGACGAGCAAGTGGTTCGAATCCGCGTCGTGGATTTCGTTTGCCGCGATCAACGATCCTGATACTGCCGACTATATCTCGAAACGCTGCGGCGATACGACGGTCGAGGTGGACCAGACAAACCGCTCGTCAGGGATGAAGGGATCGTCGCGCTCACGTTCCCGGCAGCTCAGCCGCCGGCCGCTGATCCTGCCACATGAGGTGCTGCGCATGCGCGCTGACGAGCAGATCGTGTTCACATCGGGCAATCCGCCGCTCAGATGCGGACGCGCCATCTGGTTCCGTCGTGAGGATATGAGGACTTGTGTCGGTGAGAACAGGTTCCATCGTCCAGCCAAGGCGCAAACGATGCTGGAGTCTCGGCAAGCCGACCAAAAGTGACGACGAGAAGCTTCACAATAATCACACCGGCTCGCGACCAAGACGAATGGCCACTTCTATCGTGACCGAAAAATTGTATAGTTGACAGCGCTCAACAAAAGCTTCGTTGGAACTCTTGATCACACGGGGGAACGGCATGCGGTATTTTGAGGAAAACAACGGCCTGAAGGTTCGCGCCATCACCGGCACGCGTTCGATCCTTCTAGCATTCGATGCCGATCGGGACACGCGAAATAGCCTGAGAGGATTTTCGATCCGCCGCTCCGAATATCTCAAGAAACCCGACGGCGAAACGGTTACAAGCGTGAAGTGGCTCCAGTCGAGCAAGGTGTTCAGGACGGTCGAACCCAAGCCGAAGGAGAAGATCAACGGAAGATTCAAGATCTTCCGGACGGACAAACACCCGATCCAGAAATTCTTCTGGTCGGATTATGGAGCGGAGCCGAGCACCGATTATCAGTACGAGATATTTCCCGCCTATGGTCCGGTAGGCGATCTTCAGCTTGATAAACATCGTATGATCGCGCTGAAAATCCGGACAGAAGACGAAGACGACGGCAAGCACGGAATCTGGTTCAATCGAGGAGCAATTGCGAGCCAGCATTATGCACGCGAGTTCGGCAATATCCCTCCGACAGAAGAAGAAGTGCTTGACCTCAACAATATCAAGACGCGGTGGCTCTCGCGTGGGCTACTCGAAGCCTGCCTTGCCTATATCAAGGCACCCAAGAAAGGGGAGTGGCTTCACGCCTGCCTCTACGAGTTCAGCTATCAGCCCATCATCGATGCTTTCGACGATGCGCTGAAGAGAGGCGTCAACGTTCGAATTATCTATCACGCCACCGAGGCGAACAAGAAGGCGATCGGCACGAAACTATCCGGCAAAGATGTCCTGATAGAACGGACACGACCTACCATTCCGCACAACAAATTCATCGTCCACTCTTCGAAATCCGACAAGCCACTGGCCCTCTGGACGGGCTCGACGAACATTACCATGTCGGGTTTTTTGGGACAGTCCAATCTTGGTCACCTGTTCCGCGATCCAATGCTGGCTGATCGTTACAAGAAATACTGGGATCTGCTATCGAAAAACCCGACAGGCGCACCGGTTAGAAAAGAAACGAAAACCATCTCGCCCCAACCGCAGGAGGTTGTTGAGCCCGGCTCAATCTCCCCGATCTTTTGCGCGCGCGACGATCTCGCAATGCTATTCTGGTATGGTAACAGGATTCTCGACGCACGCGACCTTGCGATGTTCACCGTCGCGTTCACTGTCAGCCCACTTCTGATCTCCGCTCTGGCGCAAAAGCGTGATTGCCTGCGCATGCTGGTGATGGAATCGCGTCCACCGGCAGAATTGATTGCGGCCTTTCGTAAAGACGGTCGTGACCCGATGTTGACCACCTCCTATGGGGCGGTGCTGGGCAAGAAGAAAATCATGATCACGCTGCCGAACGGGAAAAAGACCACCAGAACCATCGACATCAAAAATTTTCCGCTCGGGGAATGGTTCTGGCGCGAGGAACACACCCGTGAGAGCGGCAACATCTTTTTCATTCATACCAAATACCTGATGATCGACCCGCTATCTGATGATCCCCTGATCTGCACCGGATCAGCGAACTTCTCCGCCAACAGCCTTCAGAACAACGACGAGAACATGGTCCTGATCAGAGGCAATACCCGCGTCGCCGATATTTATCTGACGGAGTTCCTCAGGCTCCACGAACATTTCTATTTTCGGGACGCGGCCAATAGTCAGGCAGGCAAGGGAAAGGACGCAGAGGGCGCGTTTCTCGAAGAGATCAAAGACTGGACAGCAGATGATTTTCTCCCCGGAACCTATCTCAACGCACGGCGCGAGATGTTCTTCCGGGACGCTCCAGGTTCGTGGGGCGAGCAGGCACAAGCCCGCGATCCGAATGAATCCGCCGTCATGGCCCAGCAACAGGCGCTCGAGGACAAGCGGAAGGCCGCCGAGAAGCGACGAGCCGCCAAGCAAAGCTGAGCGTTGCCGATCGATAATGAGAGCTGCATGCGCAGTTTTGCCGATTGACTTGGGTGAGCCAACCAGAGTTGGGTGACGAGAGGATCGTGACCCGCATGGGACGGAACTGCTGAGCGGGTTCGGTGCGCTCGCGCATAGAGCCAGTGCGGCGAAGTCGCCTCGCCCATTCCCGATCGAACTCATCACACAGATGAATCGATACTTCCTGATTGATTCAGAATCGTCATTGGACGCTCCCTCCAAAGGAAGCGAGAATCCAGCCATGGAAAAAGACGCAACTGGCCTGGTTCATCTTCACCGCATCGATACGACGCAGAACATGCGGCGCTTCTATATGCTTGCGATTCAGCCAACGCTCTTCGGCGGCGCCTCCGTCATTCGTAACTGGGGCCGGATTGGATCGAGCGGGCAGACAATGGTTGATACCTTCGATAGCGAAGAAGATGCGGATACGGCACTTGCACGCATCGAGCGCACAAAGAAGCGACGGGGCTATATCAGCGTTCAGCCCAGCGAATAGCCGGCGCCCGCGATCCAAACCCGAATTTTCCTGTGGTTTTCGCCATTCTTGCAGCAAATCCAGCTTTTACGCCCCTATCCCCGCCACATCTTCGTTGTCATACCAGAAGAACACCAATCGATAGAGGAGACTATTCTTCCATGACCACCACCAACGAAATCGCCGACAAGATCGCGTCCGAACAGAACCTGACCAAGGTTCAGGCGAAGGCCATCGTCGAAAGCGTCTTCAAACAGATTGCGGACGCAGCCCAGGCTGGCACGGAAACATCCATCCCGTCCTTCGGCAAATTCAAGGTCAAGGAAACCCCGGAACGAGACGGACGCAATCCGGCGACGGGTGCTACGATCAAGATTGCGGCGTCTAAGAAGCTGACATTCACGCCAGGCAAGGCGGTAAAGGACGCGCTCAACGGCTGACGTCCCTGTGCTGCTGGTTCGGTGGCGTTTCCTTGACGTTTTTGAAAGAAGACGCCGCAGGTCGGGAGGCGATGGCGGGGTCAAGGATCGCGAACGCGACTCACGGAGCCGGGAGTGGAGAGCCGAAATGCGCTGGCATTTTGGGGGTACCGCTCTCCTTGATGCCGGCATTGGCTCCCGGCACCATGGGTCGATCTGATGGCACCAGAAAAGTCGGGAACGGGCTCGATACCCGCGACCGGTTTATCTGTCGCAAAGAGAAAGAGCCCCGCCTTGTCTAGCGGAGCTCCTCGGTGGAAGCTCAGGCCTCCCGCTTCGGTCGGTTCCAGATAAGGGCGTAGTCGCCTTCCTTCTCGCTCGGCCACAGGGCTGCGGTGATCGGGGCGTTGAAGCTTGGATCGTCCAGCTTGACCGAGATGTATTCCTCGCCGTCGTTGGAGACCGCCTTCCAGCCTGCACCGGAGCCGTTGCGGGATGACGATCGAGACGAAGTCGTCCTTCGGTCACACCAGATCCATCGAGGTCCGCGCAAGTGCGCCCAGTCCGGGACCGGATGGGTACAGTTGCGAAAAAAACATCGGCGAATTCAAGACCGATCCGCCACGGTATCGTCTTTGGCCTCGGGGCTCTTACCATGTCACGGCTGTGATCCTACCAGTCCCGTCGATGAGCTGATCGCAAGTCGGGCCGGTTTCTTTATGAAACTCCCGTGGCGGCCTTGCGGAGAAGGACAATAGACACGACAAAGCATCGAATCGGAATTTCTTGCGTTCCCTTTCATGCACATGGTTTCGCGCCAGACCAAAGTGACAATAACTCTATTAGGGGTAAACAATCTATTCTCGATGGTCTATAGGACGTTTCAACTCCAAGTCTTCTCTGTTCCGAGATATTAATGATCCTCTTTCATCATACTTCCGTTTCCCTCGCTGAGGGGATTTTGGCTTCTCAGCTCAACCTAGGTCACGTCAAGAGACGATCTGGAGAGCCGTTGCGCGATGTCGTTTGGCTGACAACCGATGAAAGCCACGAAGGTCATGGGCTGACGACAGGAGAACAACTCGATCCGGTTCATCGTCCGTATGTCGAAAAGGTAGAGCAAACGAAGCTCCGCCAGGGTCGTGTCTGGACGGCTGATAAGACGCGCATCAGAATTAAGGTCAAAATTCCGACTCGGGATCGCAAGCTTTACAACTACTCCGCCTGGTCCCGAAAAAATGACGGTCCGAAATTCGCGAAGCTCATGGGCCTTTCCTGCGTTCAGACCGTCGCCGGTCTGAACGCCTCGGAGCTGGAAAGAATGATGTCGATGACAGCAACGAAGGAAGAGACATGGTTTCTTTCGTTTCGGCCCATTGTTCCCGAGGAATTTGAAGAAGTATTATACCGGACCGAAGACGGCTACGTGCCTTATGACTTCGAACAACACGGCCGTCGCGAGCTTGAGGCGGTTGGAATTTACGCCGCAGACGAAAAAGCTCTCTCCGAATTGCGCGATCTTCTCGGTTCTCGGCACAGATATGACCGCGCCAGCGCCGTTGTGACCTGCGCCAATCTTGCAATGCCAGCAAACGTTGTCGTTCGCGGCGGAGGAATCAACGTGGCATTCAACCTCGTGACCCTTAGAGTGCTCGAAGGTAGTTCCGGTCGATATGGGGAAGAGATTGTCGCCTGGATCGAGCGGCATCTCAATGACCTAAACGAGGCTTGGGAGAAGAGCAGGACGCAGCTCATCAGCAATTCGTGAAATCTGGTCAACAGCGACCCGTTGCCGGTTCGCTTGGCGTTCTCTGTTTAATCGCTAATCATGGTGAGCAGTTGCGTCATCCCACAATCGCCACAGTCGTCACTCCGCAGTCGAAGTCGGTCAACCAGTCCGACGCTTTCCTTGCCAGCAAACACAATCAGCTCAACCTGTTCAACTCGCTCGATCATCTGGTTACCGATGAGAAGAAACTCAGCGACAGCGAACGTGGCGCAATCGAGCACCATATCGTAAATATTCGCGCGGCGATGGCCCGATTGTTATGGTCCAGGGAGATCTATGTCGGAACGTCTCTCCTGGATGAGCACGTTTTCGCCTGCGCCAAGCAAGGTGGTGGTGGTGTTCCGGCAAAAATCCTGAGCGGTCTCGCGTCGGCCGGGATCGAGCGCCCGGGGTTCGTACTTTACCCGTTGACCAGCTTCGGCATGAAGATGGAAACGCTGCCGTGGATGAATTCGGGACTAAAAAGCCACATCGTGTTTCGAACTCCGGGTTTGCGGTCAGCGCCCAGACCAATTCCGTTGCCCGGGCTTATGATCGACTGGTCGAGATGGCGCGTGGTTTGGGCATATGCCAGTGCATAGAGCGCAGCGGCATCGAGCATTTTTTTCATGCTGCGCAGTGGCTCAAAACCAACCCCTCGATGTTGGTCAGACTGACATCGCACACAGGGGATATGTATGAGAACCAGTTCGTTTACAGGCTCAATATCCGATCTGCTGCGTCGGCACTGTTGATGCTTCACGCGTTGTCGGTTAAGCGCGATGGCACCATCGACAAGTTCAGTTCGTCGGCACACGTCAACAACTGGGAAACACTCGATATTCGTCACTATCTGATCGGGGAGGGTCGGCCTTTGCCAGATGCTTCTGCAGCCTCCTCGCTCGGCTCTCAATCACCCGGCTACCGACCAGCGATCCCGTCCGCAACTTGCTCGGCGACACCTGATCAATTGCGAGTGCTCCTTAAGAGGATTGGCCTTTTCGTCCTCGATAATGCTTGCTATATTAAACGAAAGATTGGAGCAGACATGGCAAAAGTCGTCGTCAAAAAGCTTGGTGGCCCAAAGTCCGGAGTGCGTGGCAAGGCGGTCACGGAGAAACGAGTTCGCGATTCGAGTAGCGGGCAGTTCGTCACCGTGCGCACGATCGACGCGAAAAGCCAAACATTCGGACAAGATCTTACCTATGTATTTAGCAAGAATGTGGCCAAGGCGCGCCGTGACAACAAGGCTGTGACTGGCGTCGTCGATCGTGCTCCTGCAAAAGCTTGAACAGCCCGTCTTTCTGATCGTCGCTGGACCGAACGGATCCGGCAAGAGTAGCGTCTACGCAAATGCGGATCTCGAATTGGAAGGGCGGTCCGTATGGATTGTCAATCCGGATCTTCTAGCCGCCCGGATCAGTGAAGTGGAGAAGGAGCCACTTCCCGAAGCCAACTTGGTTGCAGTTCAGCGCATCGAAGCGTGGATCCAGTCATCCATAGCCGTTCATAAAACAATCGGTGTCGAGACCGTATTATCGACGGATAAGTATCGGCGTCTGGTTGAGGCAGCTGAAGCTTTGGGATTTGCCGTATGGCTTTTCTACACCGTTTTGGACAGCCCGGAGCGGTCGATCGAGCGTATCAAACTTCGTGTTGCGAAGGGTGGGCATGACGTGCCTGCCGATAAGGTGCGTGCACGCTACGTAAGATCTCTCGCTCAACTCCCTTGGTTTCTCGAACGAGCTGACAGAGCCTGGATTTGGGACAACAGCGGTGCAACGCCAAAGCTGATCGGCGAAAAACAGGATGGTATCATTACTCTTGACGAGAATGCCCTTAGCGTCATCTCGTCTGCTGTGCAATCTATCGCGACTGAGTGAATAGCGCGCCGCAGCCACGCGACTTTGTTGCAGCTTCCTTTCACTGAAAAGAGCCCCGCCTTTCGGCGGAGCTCCTCGGCGTGGATCAGGCCTCCCGCTTCGGGCGGTTCCAGATGAGGGCGTAGTCGCCTTCCTTCTCGCCCGGCCAAAGGGCTGCGGTGATCGGGGCGTTGAAGCTCGGGTCGTCCAGCTTGACCGAGATGTATTCCTCGCCGTCGTTGGAGACCACCTTCCAGCCGGCGCCGACCTCGACGCCGTTGCCGGCGGTGATGCGGAAGTCCGGAGCGTCGCGCGAGACGCGCTCGATGGGGTTCAGGCGGGCCTTCATGCTGACGGTGAGCGTGCGCACGTTGCCGATGATCGAGTTGTTGCCGTTGGTGGTGAATTCGCCGATGACTGCCATTGTCGTAACCTTTCCGGTTTGCTCGGGTCGCGCCCATCGCGTCCTCGATGACGGTGTTAAGACCGACGGCGATCGACGCCGCACCGCTGGCGGCCGGAACGAAGTGGAGGACGGCCGGGAGCGGCTTTCTTGGCCCGCGAGGAATGCGAACCTGTTCGCAGGGGAAGAAAGTTGCGTATGGCCGTTGCGGCCAAGGCGATCGAGACGAAGGCGTCCTTCGGTCACACCAGATCAATCGAGGTCTGCGTGGGTGTGGCCTGTCCGAACCGGATCGACCACGACATGCCGCGAGACCAATCGTTGAACTCACCACCAGCACGCCGCTGGCACAATCGTTTCGGGACCATGCTCACACCACGTCACGGCTGCAGACCTGCAGTTCCCTTCGACGCCATCGCCGATGGGTGCGTCTGCACTACCGACTGTTCGACAGCAGAGCCATCTTCGACTGGATGGTGTCTCCTCCCAACCGGCAAGGCCTCGGCTATGCTGCAATCGCACTCGCCCTCAGCGCCCCACACCCCAACGGCTGGTCAGCATGGAACATGTCCCCCGCTTCAGGAACTGACTGGGCCGGCGTCTTTCACGGCAGAGTTCCACCATATGGCGGTGCCTCTTCCGCTCCAAATGGAGCGGATCCGTCACCGCAGCGCCAGAAGGCTGCCCTAGACGCCACACATGCCTTCGCATTCGATGGGCCAGAGATCGAGTTGGCCATGATCGGCGGCCGTCGACAGGTCGGCTTCGTCAAGAGGAACACATGAGCGATGAAGATAAACTTCGCCACGGATGCGTCGAATGCCGGTCCGCAGTGCTCGATCGACTATCACCGCTTCTGCCCAGGCTTCCGGATCATGATCACGCATGTGGCGCCAGCGTCCTTTATCGTGAAACGGGCATCCGATGCAGGCCGATTTTGGGGGCGTCGGATAATCATGACGGCGCAACCAGGCCAGGCAATCGCGCCTGCTCATGCGCTGTTCGATCAACGGCCAACGATTGATCTGCCAGTCCTCGAATGAGGGTTTGATCCGGCTGACCTCGTCTGTCGAAATGCCAATCCACTGCTCCGCGACCGCATGATCAGGTGATCGCTTGCGCCTGAGGCCCGAACAATTCCGGGACCTTCCTCCGGATCGGCACGATCTTGTAATCCGCAGTGCAGGCCCTGCGCATCATGCCGATCGATACGGTCTCGCGCGATGTCGCGCGGGAACCGATCTGGACGAGTTCGCCGTCGTCGTCCTCATCGAGAACCGGTCGTGCGCTCCCGGCTGGCGTCACGGTTTTTGCAAAAGCCGGAATCGAAGCCCACCGTTTGCCGGCGACGGCGTCCATGAGATTGTCGCGAATATTGCCGGCCGACACCACATGGATCGGGAACGGAACGACATTCGGCGACATCAACCATTCAAGATGATCGTAGACGGCTTTTGGCTCCCAACCGGTATCGGCAAAGATCGCGCAATCGGGCATCGGCCCGATCTTACCATGCGCTGCCATCAGCGCCATGGTGGTGGACTGGACGCCGGCGCCGAGCGAAAGCGCCCGCAGCCGGATCGGCGAGGACGCGCCCTCCCCGGTAAAGTTCGACACCTGGAGCATCAGGCCGCCTCCTGTCCGGAGGCTGCCTGCGGCTGAAGGTCGTGCAGATAGGCGACAGCGCGCTGCGCATGCGCCGCCGCATTGAAGATCGCCCGCTTGTCAGAGCCGAGGATCTCGGCCCAACTCTGGATATAGGCGGCATGATCCGGGCGCGGCTCCAGCTCCGGCACGATACCCAGATCGGCGCAGATCATCGCTGCCCCAAGCTCCACCAGCATCTCTTCGAAGGCCCTCTCGCGGCGATCCTTGTGATAGCGGCTCAGGTCCCTGTTCAGCCGGGCAGGACCGCCCGCCCAATGGACATTATGCCGATATCGGCATAATGTCCATTATGCCGTAAGTCCGATTATGCCGCATGGCCAATTTTCAGCGCGGAGACTTTCCCATTCAGCCATGCGGCGGTTCGGCATAATCAGAGCGATTCAAGGAACGCGAGCAGTTCGTCGTTGGGTCGATACCGCCCTAGATGGGCCTCCGGTCTCGCGACCTGAGAAAGCGCCTTCTCCTTCAACCGCATGTCGGCGTGGATGTAGATCTGGGTCGTTTCCACGGATTCATGACCAAGCCAGAGCGCGATCACGGATTGGTCGACGCCGTGATGGAGCAGTTCCATCGCGGTGCTATGCCGCAAGGTGTGCGGTGTAACCCGTTTGCTTGCCAGGCTCGGGCATGCTCGGGATGCCGTGAGGCAATGCTTGCGCACCAGATGTTCCAATGCATCACGACTGAGCCGTTCGCCCCGGATCGAGGGGAACAGGGGACTGTCGCTGTCACTACGCTCCCCAATCCAACCCCGGATCAGCTTTGCCGTATCGCGACGGAGAGGCGTACTACGCTCCTTTCTCCCCTTGCCGATACAACGGATGTGGGCGCCGTCTCCCAAAACCACGTCCTTACAGCGCAGACCGATCAGCTCGGATGCCCGCAATCCGGTCTGAAGCGCAAGCAACAGCAGGGCGTAATCGCGGCGCCCCACCCACGTCGTCCGATCCGGCGCGGCCATGAGGGCTGCTATTTCGTCTGCGTCGAGGAACGTCACGCTTCGCTTGACGTATCGTTTGCTTGGCATCGAGAGAATGCGCTGGCAATGGAGAAGCCAGGTCGGATCGGTCATCGCAACGTATCGGAAGAATGAGCGGATTGCGGCAAGGCGCGTATTGCGGGTTCGTGCCGTGTTACCGCGCGCCGTCTCGACGTGGGTCAGGAAGTCGGCGACAAGATCGGCGTCAAGATCTTCGATCGTCAGCTTCGTGGGCGGCTTTCCACGCCGTGAGCCAGCGTAGCGTATCAGCAACCGGAATGTATCCCGGTAACCGGCGATGGTGTGGGGACTTGCCTCCATCTGTGTGCAGAGCCGGTCAGTGAAGAAGCGTTGGATCAGCGCGGGGAAACTGCTCGCCTTCATCGAATCCCCTCCGCTGCGCTTGCTATGCGGGCGGAAGCCAATTCCAGCAATTCCGGAACCGCCTCCAGGTACCAATAGGTATTGGCGGGGCTCGCGTGACCGAGCCAAGTCGTGAGTTTGATCATCTCGCGCCCGACATCCTGGCCGGAACGATACCAGTTTAGCAGCGTCCGAACCGCGAAGGTGTGACGAAGGTCGTGAATGCGTGGCCCGCGCCCATGGCGCTTGTAAGCCTGCCTCGGCCTCAAACCAATCTGTTGGCAGACCAGCGCGAAGTTGTAGCGGGCGCCGCAATCGCCGAGACGATGGCCATCGCACGTGACGAACATAGGCTCTGATCTGTGACCTAATAGCCGGTCCCGTTCACGCCCGTAGGTCTCCAGTTGGTGCACGACGGTTTGATCTAGGGGCAACATTCGTTCCTTGCCGAGCTTTCCGAAGCGAACACGAAGGACGCCGGATTCAACATCGAGATCGGTCTGGTCGAGACGCAAGGCTTTGTTAATCCGAAGTCCGGTCACGGCGATCAGGCCGAAGAGCGTCGAACAGGTGAGACCGCGCATGCCGTAGACTGATGGCAACGTGCGGGCATGCTCGATAATCGCAATGATTTCGGCGTCGCTGTAAATGTGTGGATGTACACGTTGGACATGAGCAGGCACTAATCCCTGGGGCGGAACCTCGTGCCGAGGATCCATGCCGTGTAGCCAGAGGGCAAATTGACGAGCCACCCGGAAGCGAGTGCCTCGTGTTCCTGCACTGGCGGATGACAGGCTTTCGAGCCAACACATGATCAATCTGGTATCGACGTACTCGGCACCATTGCTGTCGGCGAAGGCGGAGAAGCGACGCAATATGCGTTCGTCTGTACTCAGGTCGGCACCCAGCCGCCTTCTCATACTGATGTAACGGTGCTGTTCAGCAATGAAGCTCATTGTGCTGCCTCCGTGATCGGCCAAGGCTGGGCGATGGAGCGCAATCCATCCGTGTCGAGCTTCGCATAGATCATCGTTGTTGCACGCGATCGATGCCGCAACAGATCGCCGATCTCCTCCAGCGAGGCACCGGAGCGAACCAAGTTTGTCGCAAGGCTGTGGCGCAGGACATGCGATCCGACATATGGTGTTGGCGGCTTCACCCCGGTTGCCGCGAACGCCTCCCGCAAAATCGAGTTGATGATCTGGCTATCCTTGAACGGGCGGTTCGGCGCCCGATGGCTCACGAACAGTGTGCGGGTTGTCGTCGAAGTCCGCTCCTCCCGCAGATACCGGCTGATTGCCTGACCGACGTCGGGCGGGATTGGCAGCCGGTCGTGACGTTGACCTTTTCCGCGAACGAGAAGCTCTCCAGCTCGCCAGTCGATATCATCGAGCTGGATCGCCATGACCTCCGGAGCGCGGATACCGAGCCTCGCCATCAACAACAACATGGCGTAGTCGCGGGCGCCTCGCCGCGGATTGGTCGCGACCGATGCCAGAACGGCCTCCACTTCATCGGGCGACAGATATCTCGGAAGCCTCTCGCCCCAGGGCTTGTGCACCCTGGGCACGCAGAGCGATAGGTTGGCGGTAGTGAGACCTTGGGCGAACAGATACTGGAAGAAGCCGCGCAGATGCGTGGACAACGTCTTGTCGCGGTAGGGCGTCTTGCGCGCGATAACATGCTCCATAAACGCAACGACGTCGCGGGCGCCGAGCACAGCAAGATCGAGCCCACCGTCTCCAAAGCGATGAACCAGGAAGCGGGCGGCAAACCCCCGCACGTGTTTGACGGACCGCGGACTGAGGCCGCGCTGCCGCAGAAGGTAAAGCTCAAGGTTGCAGAGAAGCTCTTGGCGTTCGGCTTGCGCAGCAGTGAGTGGCGGTCGCGTCGCCACGCCGATTTCGATCAGGTGCTCGACGAACAGCGTGGCAAGGTTGGGAACCTTGATCTGGGATTTGGGTGACGTTGGCAATCGCCGTCCCAATTCGACGGCAATATCCGCCGTCAGCTCCGATGGCGCGATGCCCTCGACCTCCAGAAGTCTGCCAAAGCGTCGGAGGTGGTGACGATAGTTTTCGAGGGTCGCAGGTTTGTAGTTCCTGGCAGCAAAAGTCTGCTCGAATGACGCCAGGTAAGCGTCAAGGCAGGTGGTATGGCCGGATATTGACATTTTAGCGCTCCTTGTTGTTGGAGCGGCAATCTTCACGCCAAAGACACATCTGTTAAGCAGATCTTCGACAGCTTCCGACCCCTTTCGGACCGTTGACCAAAATGATAACTGCGAACTGAGCAGACATCTCCGGCGGCACACTCAATGAAGTTTGATAAGTTATTCATACCCTCAGCTGAGTCTGAAGCTCGATTGGAGATCGTCGCCGCGAAGCCCACTGGCAAAGGCCCGTTTCCAACGATTGTGTTCAACCACGGCTCGACCGGCAGGGGGCAGAATAGATCCCTCTATTCCAGAACGGTGGCTCCCGCGATTGTGGCAAACTACTTTGTCGAGCGGGGATGGTTGGCACTGTTCCCTCAACGTCGAGGAAGGGGAAAATCTGGCGGAGCCTATGGTGAAGGTCTTGCCCTAGACGGTTCCGGCTATTCCTGCGACGCAGAAATAGCCATAGCCGGCTTCGAGCGGGCCGTTGAGGACGTCGATGCGGTAGTCGACCATCTGCGCGGTCGATCTGACGTAAATCAGGAAAAGCTTGTCATCGGGGGCGTCTCACGCGGGGGTATCTTGGCCATCGCTTATGCTGGCATGAGGCCAAAGACGTTTCGCGGTTCCATCAATTTCAATGGAGGCTGGCTGGGAACAGGGTGCCCGTCACATGCATTGGTCAACCCACTGCTTTTCCAGCGGGGCGCATCCGCAGAAGTTTCAACTCTTTGGCTGCATGGCAGCTCAGATCAATACTACAGCATAGCACACTGTAGGGGGAACTTTGACAAGTTTCAGGCCGCGGGCGGACAGGGAAAATTTGTGGCGGCACCCATGGGCCACGCATTGATGTTCAAGCCAGCGCTTTGGACCGAGCACGTCGACCAATATTTGCAAGACGTGATGGTTTAAGTCGCAGTACCGGGGCAGCTTAACACCGGACAAGCTAGAACGCGCACTGTCGTCTTGTCACGCGATAGTCGCCACTCTTGACGGCTCTGATTATGCCGACCAGCTGCATGGCCAATTGGAGGAGCTTCCGCCCTGAAAATTGGCCATGCGGCATAATCGGACTTACGGCATAATGCAAGGTTTCGTGCGCTCTCGTCGCAACGAAAGAGGCCATGTCCCGGAATTGTTCGGGCCGCGGCAGCTGGATGTGGTCGGAGGCAGGAGAATAATAGGCCTTGTCGCCGCCGTAACGGACGACAACACCCGTGTTATCGAAGAAGCGATCGGCATGCTCGATACGCTCGAGCGGTTTCGCGATCGGTTCGGGGCGACTGTAATAATGATCTGCAAGGCCATCGATTTGATCGCAATTGAAAACTGTATAGGCCTTCAGGAAGGGAATATCGCGCTCGACCTCTCCGCCGCCCGCATCGGGTTCGGTCTTGGTGAAGCGGCTGGCATAGACGACGGTCGCGCCGCTCTCGCCCTTGCGCACGTGAGCGCCGAGTTCGTTTGCCTGGCGCAGCGTCATCCATGTTGACGACATGAAACCACTGGCGACGCTCTCCGACCACAGAAGCAGAACATTGAGGCCGGTGTAAGCTTGTCCGTTGTGACGAAGCGGCCGGCTCACCCGGCCCGATAGATTGGCCGCACTCCACGGCTGCACCCACGGGCGCACGCCCTTTTCCAGATCGGCGACGATCCTGTCGGTGATGCGTGCATAAATGTCGGTCCGCGTGTTTGCTGCTTTCCTGCTCATTTCCAAACCTCCGTTTCAGGAGGCCGCGCCCATCGCGGCCCCGTTGCGGAGGGCCGAAAGCAGGAGCGATCGGGGCGAAGGCGCACCGGAACGGCCGGAACGCCAGTGGAGGACGGCGCAGCCGTTGCGGCTTGCCGCCGGCTCCTGCAGGACCGACGAACGGGACGGGGCAGCGATGTCGCCCCGCGTCTCTTCGTCTTTCTTCTGTATCCCCATTGAGCTTTACTCCAACGGCGACACAAAAAATGGCCGCCTCGGAGTGAGGCGGCCTCGTCCCGACGAAGGCGGAGCTGGATGCTCCGCCGGAGACGTCTCAGCCAAGAGCGTCCATCTGTGCTGCGGCCGCCTTGCGGTCGAGCGCCTGGCCGGGGTTGTCGACCGGCCGATCGAATGGCTTCCACGCTTCGCCGACAATCTGTTCGTAGGCTGCGACGGCGCCTTCAGCTGCCAGGCGGAGCGCGTGGGCCTGAATACCCATGTCGGCTGCGAACTCGCGCTTGCGCTGGGCGGCGCTGTCGTAACCGACGGGGCCATCGAGATCCTCGTCGCGAGCGTCCGACGCACCCTTGGCGGTCGCATCGCGTGCTTCGGTGACGGCCTTGCTGTAGAACTGGCCAGCGCCATGGGCCGATCCCACATAGGCGCCGACGATGCGCTGGAGATGGATCTGCATCGCCCGTTCGCCGAGGCCATCGGAGAGGCCGGTCGCGGTTTCGACGATAAGGCGCTCGTGCATGTCGCGGATGCCGTCGCTGTCGAGGATGGCCGTTCCGAAGCTTTCGGCGATCCGGAGCGCCTGCGCTTCGTCGGGGCATGTCAGGCGGACCATTTCGATCGTGGCGCCCTTGCGGAGCTGCACGACACGGGCGGCAGGGCGAGAAGCTTGACGGGAAGGGGTTGCGGGCTTTGCCATGATGGTTTCCTTTTCGGTTTGCCCGAAGGGTTCGGCCCCTTGGCCGTTCTGTCCTTCGGTGCGGTCGAAAAGAACCGGCGCAAGCCGGGCGGTTCAGGGTCCGGGCAGGCCAGAACGAGCGAAGCAGGTGGGCGGGCAAGCGGAACCCACGGTTCTGCGAAGCCCGCGTGCCTGTTTTGTCGAGAGCGGCATGACCGGCCGCCCCGCGGCGCGACAGCGGCCTTGAACCGGACGGGCGCTGGTTCAGACCGCCACGAAACCGAAGGACAGAACGGCAAAGGGGCTGATCCCGGATGCCGAAGCCGGAAAGGAGGTCATGCAAAACGCGCGCCAGGCCCGCGCCTGCAAGCTGGTCCTTCCATGCTGACGTCACTGCTGCTCCGCGTCGCCAGAATGGATCGCCGATATGCCCGATGTGCCTGTCAGAACACCCTGATTTGCTTGCGCCGGCTTTCCACGATAGACGCGCCTCTGGCGTTACGACCGACCAACAGTATTCGCGAAAGGAACACCGCAGATGAGCGATCATAGCGGCGACGATTATGTCTATGACGAAGCAACCGGCGAATGGCGTCCGGCATCCGAGATTTCCGCCGAAAAAGCAAAAGCCGCAGAAGTGCGCGACGCCTCCGGCAACGTGCTGGCCGATGGCGACTCCGTCGTGCTGATCAAGGACCTGAAGGTCAAAGGCGCCGGCCAGACCTTGAAGCAGGGCACGGTGATCCGCTCGATCCGGCTGACAGACGATCCGGAAGAGATTGACTGCCGGCATGACGCAATCAAAGGCCTGGTCCTGCGCACCGAGTTCGTGCGCAAGCGTTGATCAGGGCTGTGCCGATTGCTCAAGGTTTCGGCAGCCGATAGCGGTCCAGCCAGGTCGGGCCGTGCGTGTTGCGCAGCTTGCGAAGGATCTGGTCGTCATCGCAGCGCCCTTCGCCCATCCAGACGGTGTTGAGGATGCGCTTCCATGATCGGCCGTGCCTCGCTGCGTAATGCTGAAGCGCCTTTACCTCCTGATCCGTGAGAGACGGAAGCGGTTCATGGCGCTTCATGGTATCGTCTCCTGCAATGCCGCAATCGCGGACTGCTGCCGCATAAGCTTGCGCGCCAGAGCATCGATCTCTGGCTGGCGCTGCGCGGTGATCGCCGCAAGATTTGAGCGGTAGCGGGTGAGGAAGGCTTCGGGTTCAGGAGGCCTGCCGCGGCGATATCCGTATTTGCGCCGTCCAAGCGATGGGATCAGCGCGGTCATCCTGCGAATGATCTGGTGCTCGATCATGTCGAGCTGATGCCGCGTCTGCCGGCACGCTTCTTCCATGCGCCGCAATTCCGCCTGTCGATCGATGGACCGGTTCATGCCGCCGTCCTCCCCTTCCATGAGGCAAGGCTTGATGGGCCGTCGTAGGCTGCATGGCGCGCTTCATCGATGACGTAGCCGAAACGGCCTGCTTCGTATTCGGGTGACGGCACGAGAAATCGCCGTTCCTCGCCGCCATGATCGCGCCTGCCTGCTCGCGTGGCGATCACCTCGGTCATGCCTGGATGATGATCCGATCGAAGTGCCGAAATCACAATCCAGTCGCTGGCGTGGTCCAGCTTGAACGCGCGGCGATCCTTCACATGAGATTCGCCGTGAGCAAGCACATTCGCGAAAATCGCCTCCCACGCATCGGGCTCCCAGTTCTTTAGCGTCTCGCTGGCGCAACGCTTCTCGAAGCTGGTGAACAGTTCAGGGAAGGTGAGCGCCATGGCAGCCCAGGCGCAATCCTCCTCGTAGAACCCGTCGTCCGCCCGGAGCAGCGGATGGACAATGCGGTTTCGGTCGGCCGAGAGCCTGAAGCCGCCGTGGCTTGCAGTGGAGTGGAATTCGATCCCCTCGGCATAGGTTGTCGAGTGCTGGGCCGAACCCCATGGCGTATGCACATGGGGGGCGGTATTCCGACGTCCGAGCGCCTGTATTTCGCGCTGATGTTCGGCCTGTTCAAGGACGTGTGCACTAAACGCCGCCTCATCGGCGAGTTCGCCGCAATGGCCGTAGAAGTCTCCCCGTCGCCACTCGGGAAGCGGACGCCCAATCTTCCAGCCGGTGGCCAGATAATGCCGTCCGGAATGACCTGACAGCATGGCAAAGGCGTGATCGCCGACGCGGGCGACGGGGAACCCTTCGCAGGACAGACCAAAGGAAACCTCCGGAAATCCGGGGGTGCAGTCGGGCGTGTTCGTGTTGGGAAGATCGATCATGCGGCAGCCCTCCCTTCCACGACATCGGCGGCTATCTCATCCGCCGTGACGTCCTCGAGGACGGCGGACGGATAGCCATGGGTGGTCAGCCATTCCTGCGCAGCCTGCCGGCTCGTCGCGAGATGGACGAGGTCGGCGCTGTCGCCAGGGCGGTCGAAGACACGGCAACTGCCGACCGCCGGACGTTCGACGATGGTGAACATCAGGCTGGTTTCCAGCGAAAATGTGCGGTGGACGCGGATCGCAATAACACCGCCGCTGCCATAGTCGCCTTCGTGGAGCGTGAAGCTGGGCGGCAGGCTGATGTTGCCGGTGCCGCGCTCGTCCTGCTTGCGTATCAGCCGGCCTCTGCTGTTGTTGGTCTTCCATTATGCCGAGGTCGTAATTATGCCGAGTAGGTTTTGTCTTGGGGCGCGTTTCCTACGCTTAGAAGGCTGTACGATCGGCATAATATCATCCTCCCACAACCAATGGAGGATATGCATGTCAAAAGTATCGTTGTTCGATTATGAGCCTCACGTTGCCGCAACTTCGCTGTTGCCAGACGAGCTTATTGCGGAGTTCGTGGCGCCTTACGTCATGAGTTCCAATCACCTTCACAGAAACGCCTCACGACATTTGATTTGCTGGCTTGATCTCCACAAGATCGCCCTGGCTGACGTTACCAATGCGACATTGGAACGGTTCGGAAAGCATCGATGCCGGTGCCCTGGGTTCAAAGCCACTCCCAACAACCCTCGGCAATATATGTCGGTGGCGCGGATGTTCATTCATCTGCTTGAACAGCGAGGTGTGATTCCGTCGAGGAACCGGAACGATATTTCACAGTATTTAGGCCATTATGCCGCTGCACTGGCGGCAAAAGGCTACACTCCCAAGACCGTCAGGCCTATGGTTTTCAATGCACGGCACTTTGCTTACTGGACCGGCAACAATGGCGGTTGGGATCATGTGAACCGTGATACGATTGAGTTGTTCGCTCGGCACGATTGCTCATGCCCACGTGCCAAGAGCGGCCCCCTAAAACATGGCACTGTGGCGACTCGCCGCCGTGATGCTACCACGTTCGTCGCCCATCTCGTTGGCCAAGACATTGTAGCGTCGCCACCGCAACCCTCCAAGTTAGATGACAGGCTGGCGGCTTATTGCCATTGGTTGGCCACGGCCAGGGCGCTTTCCCCCAGAGGCATCGAAGACAAATTAAGGGAGGTGAAGCGGTGGTACGCTAAGATCTGTGGCGAAGAAGTAACGTGCTCGACTGAGGTACTACGTTCGATCCTGTTCGACCAGGCACACCGCTCGACTGGATCAATCGGTCGAACGATGAGCACCTTACGATCATTTGTCCGGTTCTTGATCGCTAAAGGCGAGTGTCCACCCGATCGACTTGCCGCACTGAATGTTGGGCCAACGATTCGCGCCAAGCAAGTCCCAAAGTACATCGATCGCGAGTCGATCGAACGCATCATCGGATCATGCGATACCTCGACGCGCAGAGGCATTCGCGACCGGGCTTTGATCCTGTTGCTGGCCAGGCTCGGCTTGCGCGCCGGCGACATCGCCACATTGCAACTCGATGATATCGATTGGGGCCAGGGCACAATCCGCGTATCCGGCAAGTCCAGGCGTGCGACCCGACTCCCTCTTCCCCAGGACGCCGGGGAGGCGATCCTGGCCTATATCGAACACGTTCGCCCAACTGTCCCAGACAAGCATCTCTTCTTGCGCATGAACGCGCCACATCGGTCGTTCGCTCATTCGAGTATCGTTGGGTGGGTCGTCACGAAGGCGATCAAGCGGGCTGGTCTGACCGGTATCCCTTCCGGATCGCACGTTTTCCGTCACTCGCTTGCCACCGCGATGCTGCGCGAGGGCTCCACTCTCGAGGCGATCGGTACGGTGCTCAGGCACAGGAAGCCGGATACGACCGCGATCTATGCGAAGCTGGATTTCAACAAGTTAGGTGAGGTGGCGCAGCCCTGGATTGGAGGTACGGCATGCTGATCGAGCACTTGGAGCGTTATGTTGACTACCGCCGCAAGCTCGGCGCCAAGTTCGAGACAGGCGAACATGCCCTCACCAGATTTGCGCGCTATGCCGATAATTTCGGCGATACGCACGTCACCACCGATCGGGTCCATGAATGGTGCAATCTCGCCTGTTCGCCCGATCGCGGTAGGACCATATACAATCACCTGCGTCGCTTCTCCACTTTTCTGCAAGCGGAGGACTCCCGGCACGCTGCGCTACCTAAGGGCGCGTTCGGATCGCGGAGGAACCCGAGACCGGCGCCACATCTGCTCCAGCCTGACCAGATCGAGGCGATTTTGTCGGCTGCTCTGACCTTATCGAACCGGACGATCGCTCCCTACACGTATCACTTCCTGCTCGGCCTGCTGGCCGTCACCGGCATGCGTGTATCGGAGGCGCTCGCTCTACAACGGTCAGACCTCACCTGCGACGGACTGCTGATTCGCCGAAGCAAGGGTGGCGGAAGCCGACTATTGCCGATCCATTCAACGACGCGCGAGGCGATTACCACCTATCTCGTCACGCGCAACCGGGCCTTTTCCATAAGCGACGATCTGTTCATCTGTTGCACAGGACGGGCGCCGACCAAGCAATCCGTCGGCAGGACGTTCAACAGCTTAACCCGTCAGCTTGGCATTCGTGGCCCGGTTGGCACTCCAGGGCCGCGATTGCATGATCTTCGGCACAGCTTTGCTGTCCGTTCGCTCGAGGCGTGCGCACACGATATCAACGCAGTCCGCCGCCACATGGTCGCGCTTCGCGATTATCTTGGGCACAGCAGCATTCTTTGCACCTATTGGTATCTCGAAGCCACGCCGGTTTTAATGCGCGCCATTGCTGCGGTAAATGAGGATCGCTTCCAGGGAGGTGTCCGGTGACCCCGCTCGCTTCTCATCTTACCGTATTTCTCGTCGATCATTTGCCGCGGCATCGCAATGCCAGCCCCCACACGGTCGCGACCTACGCCCACAGCTTCACATTGCTGGCCCGGTTCGCTGCGGCGCGGCGGCGATGCCGGCCAATCGATCTCCAGATCGAAGATCTCGATCCGGATCTGATACTGGCTTTTCTGGATCATGTGGAGACCGGTCGTCAGAACAGCGCCTCTACCCGCAATGTCCGTCTTGCCGCGATAAGATCCTTCTTTCGCTATATCGAGTACAAGATTCCTTCTTGCCTTGATCAGGTGCTGCGCATTCACGCACTGCCCCAAAAGCGGACCGACATGCGGCTGGTCGATACCCTGACCATCGATGAGGTGAAGGCGCTGCTCGCCGCTCCCGACAGCCGTAGCTTTGGTGGGCTTCGCGATCGAGCGATGCTTCACATGGCCTATGCATGCGGACTGCGAGCATCGGAGCTTCTTTCCATAGAGATGACCGCGTTCCCTCCCGGCTCGCTGGCAACAGTCCGCATTCGTGGAAAGGGACGGCGCGAGCGTGTCCTGCCCTTGTGGCGTGAGACGCAGCAGGCAGTACGAGGCTGGATTGGCGCTCGCGGCAATACCAGCGAGCAGACCCTGCTCCTAAATCGGCTTGGCGAGCCGCTTAGCCGCGACGGTCTCGCATTGGTAGTAGAGAAGCATGCTCGTCAGGCGGCGATAGCGTGTCCATCACTCCTGTCAAAGCGGGTGACACCGCATGTCCTTCGCCACAGCTGTGCCGCTCATACATTGGCGGCTACCGGCGACATTCGGAAGGTCTCGCTATGGCTTGGGCACGCGTCGCTTCGGAGCACCGAAATCTATCTACGCTCCGATGCGGCCGAGAAGCTTGCCATTCTCGCCGCCCATGCACCGCCGGGTGTGAAGCCTGGCCGGTTCCAACCGCCTTCGGACAAGCTGCTCGCCATGCTCGCGACCGCCAGCAACGGCACCTGACGGCTGAACAGATCGATATTATGCCGAGCATTTTGGACCACAACCCATGCCCTGACGTCGCAGCTCATAAGATGCTCGGCATAATTACGACCTCGGCATAATGGGAATTATGCTGACGTCAGCATAACTTCCACGCGGAGAGCTTTTTGCGATGGCGCTCCGGCGGGCGCGGCTGGCCGTTGGACCACGCCAGAACGGTACCGATCGGCGCCAGGAATGCGAGATGTGCGGACATGTTGATCTCCTTGATCTTTAGGGCAGGAAACGAAGCCGCCGCCGGTGGAAATCACCGGCGGCGGACAACCATTCGGAAGGGGAAGGAGGGACGCGGCTACTCCGCGGCGATCCCGTAAGCATCCTGCTCTTCGTCAGGATCGACGGCTTCGGGAGCGTCGTCGGCGCTGCCCGGAAGATCGGCCTCGTCTTCGGGGGTGGCGAGGGCTTCTTCTCCATCAAGGGCGGGCTCATCGACGTCTGCTTCTTCCGCGCTGTCGTCGTCATCGAGAACCTCGCCACTCTTGATGAGATCCACGATGTCCTGCGGATCGGGCGCGAAGAGTGCGGCCGTGTGAACGAAGCGCTCTTGCCTGAAATGATCAACGAGAGCCGCACGGGTCTCCCGCACCTTCTGGCGCGGAAGTACGTTCGCATCCTTCGCCGCTGCTTCCATCGCCTGACGAGACAGGCACAGCAGAAAGTCCTCCGAGCCCATGTTCGGCAGGAAGTTGTCGGCGCCGATCGCGTCACCTGCGATCCGGGAGATCACGCCGCTGTTGGACATACCCCGCCGGCACGACAGCACATCGATCAGCATCGAACGCGCGGCCACGCGCAATGTCTCCCCGTCGAAGGCGAGCCTGCCGTCTTCGCCGATCAGCCGGGCGGCGTGGCGCTTGAAGCGCTTCGACCCGAACACGGTATCGGTCGCGCCGGAATCCACGCGGACGTTCAGGCCGGCGAACGCAAGCACGAGCAGGGCCATCAGCATGTCGTCCTCGATCGGGGCGCGTCCAAGCGCCTCATGCAGGGCGTCGGTGCGGAAGTCGCCGATCATGTCCTGCCCCTTCTGAGTCACATCGGGGCGCGGTTTCGGCGCGTCGACGATTGCATCATCGGCTTCGGCCAGAGCGCCCATCGTGGACGAACCGCCCTTCTTCGTTTTCTTGTCCTCCGGCATCCGGTACCCGACTGACTGCACCTTGCCGTCACGGTCGAGATACATCCCGACGTGATCGGACTTGGACGGCTTGCCGTAAACACGCTCCGCTTTCTTCGGCAGTTCCGGCTGGCCCCAGTTGTTGACCTCGATGATCGACCCCTTCTTGGGAAGGTTGTTCGTCATCCATTCCTGCTGGGCGCCGAGAAACGCTTCCGCGTTGGTGGTGTAGCGGCTGTCCTGGTCGGCCGGAGCGAACAGATCCTCGACCCATTCGATGCCATAGGCAGCGGCGAGATCATCCCCGAAGCTCGCATCCTTGGCGAACATGCGGGTCTTGGAGAGTGCTCGAGAGATGTTGTACCAGTCGGCCCGCTCGGACTTCTTCGGCTTGTGAGCTTTCCAGACTTGCCTCTGCTCGTCGAGCGAGGCTGCGGCAATGGTGCGGAGCTGCTGCTCGTTCGGCATGTCGCCGAGCGCCATATGGTCGAGCATGGCAGGCAGCACGTTGGCCAGGAGCCTGAGCTTCCTGATCTGGCGGACCGGCAATGCGAGCGCCACGCCGATCGCTTCCTCGGTCCAGCCGAGCGCAACCAGGCGTTCGATGCCGCGCCATTGGTCGACGGGGTTGAGCGGCTCGCGGGCGATGTTTTCCACCATCGAGCGCATCGCGCCATTGTCGTTGGCCGCTGCGACGACGAGGACGGTGATTTCCTCCAGTCCCGCTGCGATCGCCTGCTTCACGCGGCGGTGTCCGGCCTGGATGATGTAGCCATTGCCACCGTCGACTTCCGGCGAGATGACCGGCGGCTGGATGATGCCGACCGCTTTCACTGTCGCAAGCAACAGCGCGTCGGATTGTTGCGAGGATTTCGAGCGACGCGTGTCATCGGGATTGTCTTTCAGCGCACGGGGATCGAGTTTGAGGATTTGCATGAGATTGGCTCCTTCCGGGATTGATGGGCCAGCGCCTTGCCAGCCCTCTTCCGTCTTCAGTTCTTTCCAAAGACACTTCCCGGACCGCGGAGCGGACGGGCCGGTGCAACTGCGGCCGAGCATCCCTGCCCGGCTGGCCAAGCGGGGCTTACAGCCCTGCGCAGGACGACGGGCCGGGATCGCGAGTGGCGCGGTTGAGCGCAAGCGTCAGCGGCCTGCCCGATCTGCGAGCAAGCTTCCCCCCTTCCCTATTTTCTCATTTCAGAAGAGCGTCCGTGCGGGCGAATGTTGTCACGAGTGTCGCTTCTCAAGCCACGATCCGCTCACCGACATCAGCCGCCAGTGCCGCCTCGACCTCGGCAAGCTGCCGGTGTTTTTCGGCCAGTTCCCCGGTGAATGCGAATTCACTGCCTTCGCCGCGCGACTGGTACGACGCAAGCCTGCGGCGGGCGTCGCCGAGACGCTGGCGATAGCGCTCCCGCTCGCCTTCGAAATCGTCGAGTGCGTGTCCGAGGCGGGAAACGGCCCCGAGCGGCGTCACCGTAATCGGAAGCTCGACCTCGTAGTCCGCGCCGGTTCGCTTCATCTTGGTGGTGTAGCGATAGCCATCCTTGCCATAACGCCGGCCGTCAAATTCGAGCTCGAAACCGCCGATCGAGGCGATGACGGCCTTGCCCTCCTGGCTGAGCTGAACAAGGATCAGGATCTCCTTCATGAGGGCGCGACCCGCGTCCTTGCGTTCGGAGTAGTCTTTCCCCGCGACCGTCAGGGTGAAGGCCTCGCCAGCGGTCGGAATCAGGCGCGTGATGTCCTGATCGATCTCCGCAATCCGCCGTGTCGATACCTCGATGTCGCGCTCGGCATCGCGAAGCTGCCGGCGAACGGCGTGCTAGTCGTCTGTATGCGCTGCACGGAGCCGCTCCAGCCGGGCGATGTCCGCTTCGAGCCCGGCCTTCTGCATCAGCCGCTGATCGCCCGACGCGATGGCCTTGGCCATTGCGAACTGGTTGGCCTGCCCTTCGCCCATATCGTCCAGCCGCCGGATCGAGGTGTCACCGGAGAGCGCGGCCGCGATAAAGCGCGCCTTGCGCTCGTTGTTCTGCCACATCGTCGCGTCGAGCGAACCCTCGGTGGCATAGGCGAAGATATCGACCTCATCATGCTGGTTGCCCTGCCGCACGATGCGGCCTTCCCGTTGCTCGATCTGCGAGGGAAGCCACGGAACATCGAGATGATGAAGCGCCCTCAGGCGGAGCTGGGCATTGACCCCGGTCCCCATCGTTTCCGACGAGCCGATCAGGAAGCGGACCCTGCCGGCCCTGACGTCGCCGAACAGCCGCTGCTTGGCCTCCGACTTCTTGAAGTCCTGCATGAAGGCGATTTCCGATGCCGGGACACCCATGCGGATCAGCTCATCGCGGATCCAGCGATAGGCGGAAAAGCCCCTCGTCTTCTCGACGCTGATGGTGCCCAGGTCGGAAAAGATCATCTGCGCAGCACCTGGCAACTCGAACGGCTTGCCGTCATGGCGGAGATAGGTGCTACCCTCGGTCGCCTTCCAGATATTGAAGGCGTTCGAGATGAGGTTGTTGAGCTTGTTGTCCGCCTCATTGTCGTTGTCGGCATCCACGAGGCGCAGGTCGATCGCGGCATGCCGGCCATCGGTGATGACGGAAAGCAGGATGTCGTCGCCCAGCTGCGGCGGCCCCTCGCGCTCCTCGATCGCCTTGACGCGCTCGGCCAGCACCATCTGGTAGTGCTTGAACGCCTGCGTCGGCTTCGACGTGACGATCTGGCGCCTGCCGGTCGAGACCGCCGGCACCTTCACGTACTCGCGCAGGTCCGCCGGCATCACGACATCCGCGAAGCTGCGGAACATCGCGATCAGCTCGGGCACATTGACGAAGCTGGCGAAACGGGACACCGGCTTGTACTTGCCGGATGGCTGAAGCTCCAGCTCGGTGGTCGTGTCGCCGAAGGTCGACGCCCAGGCATCGAACTCGTGCAGGCCACGCTCCTCCAGTGCCGCGTGGCCCATCAGCCGCTGGACCGAGAACATTTCTCCGAGCGTATTTGTAATCGGAGTGCCCGAGGCGAGCACAAGCGCCCGACCGGGATTGACCGTCTCGATGAAGCGGGATTTCACATAGAGATCCCAGGCCCGCTGCGAGCCGTTCGGATCGACGCCCTTCAACGTCGACATATTGGTTGCGAAGCTGAGCTTCCTGAACTCCTGCGCCTCGTCGACGATGATCTGGTCGACGCCGATCTCGGCGATGGTGAGGAGATCGTCCTTGCGGGTGGAAAGCGCTTCGAGCCGCTCCTGCAGCCCTTCCTTCAGGCGCTCGAGACGCTTGCGAGAGACGCGGTCCTCATCCTCGACCTTCAGGAGCAGGGTTTCGTAGAGCTCCAGTTCGTCGTGGATCATCTGTTGTTCGAACGCCGCCGGCACACCGATGAACCTGAAGGCGGAATGCGTGATGATGATCGCATCCCAGGTTGCCGTCGCCGCGCGCGACAGGAACCGGGCGCGCTTGTCCTTCGAAAAATTTGTTTCGTCCGCAACGAGGATGCGAGCCGTGGGATAGAGCGCCAGGAACTCGCGCGCGGCCTGCGCAAGGCAATGCCCCGGCACGACCTGCATCGCCTTGGCGACCAGGCCGAGACGGCGCTGCTCCATGATGCTTGCTGCCATCGTCATGGTCTTGCCGGCGCCGACGGCATGGGCAAGATAAGTCGAGCCGGACGAGATGATCCTCCAGATCCCGCGCTTCTGATGTCCATAAAGAACAAAGGCGCCCGAGGCGCCGGGAAGTTTGAGATGATCGCCGTTGAACATTCGCGGCGCGATGTTGTTGAAGCGGTCATTATAGATGCGTGCCAGCCGGTCGGTGCGATCGGGATCGGACCATATCCAGCGCTGGAAGGCCTGCTTGATCTTGTGAAGCTTTTCCTTGGCCGCTTCAGTATCGACGACGTTGAGAACCCGCTTTTCGCTGTCGCCGTCCCTGATCGTATCGAAGATCTGCGGCACCCGGCTGTTCAGGGCGTCGGACAGCAGTTCGCCGGCATGGCGGCGGTCCGTTCCCCATTCGGATGTTCCGGCGGCGAGGTAGGAAAGCTGGCCGGCCTCGACGGTCCATGACGCCAGTTCGGGCATGTGATGGATCCGGATGTCCGTTCCCATCATCTCCTTGACGAAGGCGACGACGTCTCCAGCCGGTATCCACGGAGCGCCGAGGCGCGCGGTGATGTCCGAAGGTCGAAGATCGACCGGCTGGACGGCTGTGAGCGCCGAGACGTTGGGCTCATAGGCGGGATCGAGCGCGGCCGCGGCTTCCGCGACCTTGAGCTTGTCGCGGACATGACCGGACAGATAGGCGTCGGCCATCTGCCAGGATCCGTCGGCGGGATCGCGGAAGATCGCGCTGCCGAGCTCAGTGACGACGTCTTCGGGATCACGGTGCAGAAGCTCGGCGATATGATCGAGATCAACGCGCCCGCGTTCGTTGAGCACCACGGCGAGCGCATCTGCGGCACTGGTGATCACCGGCGGGGCGGGCGGCGAGATGACACGGTCGGTGAAGATCGGTCCGGGCCTCGCCGTATCGTTTTCGAGGTCATAGTCCTCAATCGAGGCGACCAGCCAGCAATCGGGATCGTCTGCGAACGGCTGGAGATTAGGCCGCCGATGGCTCTCGCGCGTCTCGCCTGTCTCCGGATCCTCGTTGATCGAGACCGTGGTGTGGTTGATCGGGCCGAAGTCGCGCACGAAGCTCGACCAGGCAATGCGCAGCTTGACCTGCAAATCCTTCCAGGGCTGGTCCAGTTCCTGGGCCTTCAGCACCACACGCACCGCGTCGCGGACCGAGATCAGCTTACGGATGATGCGGATGTGTTTCTCCGGGATACCGTCGGCGCTGCGACCCTTCCGGGCCTTCACCGCAACGGGTTCGCCGTCGATCACCTGCATGAGGCCTCGGGCGTTATCGACGAAGAAGCTACCTTCGCGGACATGCTGGCCGGACGGAAGATCGACAGGACTATCGTCGGTCGCGCCCTCAAGATCGAGATCGATCGCGGTGGGCTCGCCGTCATAGCGGCCTTCCGGAAGACGATGGACGGCGGCCGACAGCGCCGCGGCGAGATCCTCGCTGTCACCCGGAAGGCATGTATAGGCTTCGCCGAAGGGCCCGGAGGTCAGTGCGTGGGTGCCGAGCACGAATTCCGGACGCTGGGCGAACCACCTGTTGACGCGGATGGCGCCCTCATCCTCCGTGGCGGGCCGGATTTCGTCCGTGTCGAGCCAGGAAAGATTGCCCTCGGGCTCGGCGACCTTGCGCTTGCGGAAGAACAGAATGTCGACGACGACGTCGGTTCCCGCGTCGGCCCGGAAGCTGCCTTCCGGCAGGCGGATGGCGGCAATCAGGTCCGCCGTCCTTGCAATATGCTCGCGCGCGGAGGAATCCGCCTTGTCCATCGTGCCGGAGCTGGTGACGAAGGCGGCGAAAGCCCCCGGCTTTAACAGGTCGATCGACCGGGCAATGAAATAGTCGTGCAATCGCAGCCCGAGCGAGCGATAGGCGCGGTCGGAACGGACGGTCCGGTCCGAGAAAGGCGGATTGCCGATGGCAAGGTCAAAGCGCGCCGGCAACTCCGTGCGCGCAAAATCTCCGGTGAGGATCCGCGCTCGCGGCTGCAAAAGCCGTACGATGCGTGCCGTTACGGGATCGAGCTCGACGCCGGTGACGTGCGACAGATCACGAAGCGCTTCCGGCATCAGCGCCGGAAACAGGCCCGTGCCGATCCCCGGCTCCAGCACCCGGCCGCCGCGCCATCCGAGACGCTGAAGGCCAGACCAGATCGCCCGGACGATGAACTCCGGGGTGAAATGGGCATACTGGGTGCAGCGGGAGAGCGACGCATAGTCGGTCTCGTCGACCGCGTCCTCCAGATCGGAACCGATCTCGTCCCAGCCCTTGCGGAATTCGAGTTCGCCCGGACGGCGGAAGACGCCGTTGGCAAGATCGGACGCGCCGAAACCGGTGAAGCGGATCAGCGTCTCCTGTTCCGCGCGCGTCGCAGGACGTTCACCCGCCTCGATCTCGGCAGCGAGCCGGATCGCGGCGATATTGTTGCGCGCACGGTCCTTCCAGCTGCGGGCGAGACTACGGTCATCGGCGAGATGGAAGTTCAGACCACGGGCACGGCAGGCCGGGGACGATGGCCGCATGACCGCGGCGATCGGCAAGGCCGGCGCTGGAGTTGTAGGATCGGGATCGTCGTCGGGCTCGAAGTTGCTGCCGAAGGCCGTCACGCCAAGGCCGAGGCCGGACGAAAGCGCGGTGTTGCCGAAAAGATCGATGGTGAAGGGATCGTCATGTGACATGCTGGAATCTCCTGGGTGAAGGCGCGCGTCGCCGGCCCGCTGGAAGGTTCCAGTCGGCCGGCGACATGCGTGGGATGAGGGGGATTGGGTGCGCTTGACCGCCGCCAGATGGCGACCGTCGATGGATCGCTAATTTCGCTCGATCGCTAAAAGCTGCATCGAGTCCTGCAGGAACGCGATCTTCAGATGCGTGCAGCCGGGGCTTGCCGCGATCAGCTTCACGAGCATGGCACCGTCGAGAAACTCGATTCCGTCATCGCCGCCGAAATGGTGGCGCTTGTAATGCCAGTAATCGGGGTTGGTCTTCGGATCACACTCTTCGGCATAGACGACAAACGGACGTTGCCCCTCTGCGAGCTTGCCGTTGGACATGAGGTACACGCCCTCGTCCCCGACAAGCCAAAGACCGGCCTTCCCATCGCGGCCCGGAAACATGCCGTAGTGGGGATTGCGGAAGCCGCCGTTGAGGTGCGCGTCGAGGCGTCCGCGCATCATGACGACGTGGATGTCCGTCACGGAAAAGGTGAACATCGCCGCCTCCCTTACGCCGCTATCGCGTCAGGGAGGTAGCGCAGATGCACCGGCAGCTTCGATGCGATCTCCGCATCCGTGAGGTCGTCGAGCAGCTTCAGGACGGTACCCTGGCGTCCGCCGTAGAAGAGCACGGTCCGCTTGCCGTGGTCGTGTTCCGGCCAGCGCTCGCCGGCATAGCCGCGATAGTCATCATGGGTGCTCGACCAGATGTGGTCCAGGCGTTCCTCGCGCGTCATCGCCCGAACGGGCCGGGTTTCGCGCTTGACGATTGCGGCGCGCATCCGCTCGGGCGAGCAATTGTCGGACAAGTCGCAATAGGCATGGAAATACCGCATTCGGTCGTCGATCTTCAGCGTGAAAAAGATGCTGGTGATGCTGTCGGTAAGGAACTCGCGCATGGCGAACATATCGCCCCGCATGAACAGCGGCGGCAGGATCTCGAACATGTAATCGTGTTGCGTCTGGGCGACTTCAAACCATTCGCCTCGATAGAGCGCGCTGTCGTCACCCTCCCAACGGTTCGGGCGTTGCGCGTGGCGGTCGAACAAGCGGAACATCTGCCGGCGATCGGCAATGCCTTCAAAGACTTTTCGGATCGGAGAAACGGTCATGGGCGGGCTCCTTTCAGCCTCGTCGGGAAAGACACGCGGCTCATCCTCGCGATGTCGCCATCCTCTTCAGCCCTTCCTGACCCCTCCTTGGCGCCGCCTCTCCGTCCGGACGGGTCAAGGGCCGCGCAGCGGGCGAAGCTTTACCCTTGACGCGGCTGGCGGGCATGCGGCAGCCGGCCTTCCCCTTCCCCTTCCCCTTCCCCTTCCCCTCTTTCCTTCTCTTCCTTGCTATTTCATTCAGATGAAATCAGCTTACAGTCTGATTTGAACTCTTGTCTGATCATACTTTGGACTGATTATTTTGCATTGATGATCAGGGTGTAACCTGATAATGTGCACGCAACAATCAGCCTGTTGTCTGATGACAGCGGCGGAGGAAACATAAACGATGAAGGACGATGCAAGGAAACGAGCACGCAAGAGGCTTGACGAGCGTCTTCGCGGACTGCAGCCGGCGGAAGGCTTCAGGGCACCGCCGAAAGGATGGGTCCGGGCGTTGCGCGATGCGCTCGGCATGACGGGGTCGCAGCTCGGCTCGCGGATGGGAATTCGGCCGCAGACCGTCGAAGCGATCGAGAAGTCAGAGGCGTCCGGAACGATCCAGCTCAGTACGTTGCGGCGTGCGGCAGAGGCGCTCGACTGCACGCTGGTCTACGCATTGGTCCCGAATACGTCGCTCGAGGCCACCGTCGATGAGCGAGCACGCAAGATCGCAATGCGCGAACTCCAGCGGGTCGCGCATACGATGCGTCTGGAGGCACAGGGAACGGACGATGGCGATCTCGAGGCCCGCGTCCAGACCTATATTCGCGACCAGCTTTCCGAGCGCGATCTCTGGTCAGAAAAATGACCGACCTTTTCCAGGAACCAGAGGACGCAACACCACTCGAGCCGCAGGAGCGCGAGGGCCTGCTTCAAAGCTGGATCACCCACAGGCAGGATCTCAACGAGGCCGAACAGGAAAACATCGTCGAGGGCGCAGCCTGGGCTCGCGGACGACGCCGTATGCCGGTCGACAGGATGCTGACAGAAAACTTCATGCGTACATTGCACCGACGCATGTTCGGCGAGGTCTGGCAATGGGCAGGCAGCTTCCGAACGACGGAGCGCAATATCGGCATCCAGGCCTACCGAATTCCGGTCGAACTCACGGCGCTGCTCGATGACGTTCGTTATTGGGTCGAGCATGAGACATTCGCGCCTGACGAGATCGCAATACGTTTCCACCATCGCCTGGTCGCCATCCATCCGTTTCCGAACGGCAATGGACGTCACGCTCGGCTTGCCGCCGATCTGCTCGTGGAAAAACTGGGCGCCGAGCCCTTCAGCTGGGGTAGCGGAAGCCTGGGCGACGTGGGAGATCTGCGCACGCGATACGTCGCGGCACTGCAGGCGGCGGATAATCACGACATCGCGCCTCTCCTCGAATTTGCGCGCAGCTGAGCGCAAAGGTCCTCGTTCCAGTCCTCGTGGTGGGGGCGATGGCGCTCAAACGCGCAGTTCGCGTCCCGGGCAATTGCTTCCAATCGATCAGCATAGATATCGCCCTGCGCGTTATTATCCGTGGCGGCGACCACCGACACACCCTTCCGCGCCGCCAATAAACGGATCGCCGCATCGGTGGCAGGGGCCCAGCCGCCGCCGGTACTGACATAGAGGCTATCGCGCCGATTACTCTCCAGCGCGGCAAGGCTCATTGCGTCGATGGCAGCCTCCGTCACGCAAAGGCGCGGCGCATGGATCGCGCCGAACCTGAACAAGACTTTCGCCCCCCCGGTCGAAAAGCCGCGCCATTCCGGCCCGCGTTCCTCCCAGCCGGTGACGGCGCCCTCGCTGTCACGGTGCGCGGCCCACATACTGCCGCGCGGGCCTTGGCGCACGAGATCATGCCGGATCGCTGCGCGGATGGTTGCTTCAGGAACGCAGCGTTCTTCGCAGAGATAGCGCCAGGTCATCGAACCCGGCCACGGCTTGCGGCGCTTCGTCCATCGTTCTGAAACTCCGGCCGGCAGATCGATCGCGCGCGCAGCGTGGGTCCAGACCGGCTCCTTCGGGACGAAGCCGACCAGCGATGCGACATGGTCGAGGGCTTCGACAAAGGGCACTCGGTCGAGATGCTCGACAAGACCGAACACGTCACCCTTGGCATCGGACAGCGGATCGAACCAGCCCCTGCCCTCGTGAATCACGATGATTATGGCCCCGCCGCCGCGGAATTTGACCGCCCTGCGGGTGCTCTCCTTCAGGTCGATGGCAAACCCTGCCTGCTCCAGCACCGCGGCGCATTGCACGCGGTCCCGCAGTTCTTCCAGTTCCTTCTTTTCCATTTGAATTCCCGACGCACCCTTGCGTCCGCCTTTCCTTCTATTTCTTTTCCCCGCACCTTGCGGGCCCGCTCCGGACATCGCGAAGAGCAAAGGAGGCAAGGGCGCGGCTGGCAAGATGACAATCTGCACCTTGGGCCACCGCCCGGGTGCCAGCAGCGGCGAAGCTTCCCTTGCCGCCTGCGGCTCGCAAGCGGCACCAAAAAGGCGAGAAGGGTCTCAATGAGACCCGCCCGGAACGTATTCATGCACGATCTCCAGATCGTCTTCGTCGTCGAGTTCGTCGCTCGGCAGAACGCCGAACTCGTTACCGGACCTAAAGAGCGTGACCGGAACCATCAGGGTGCGGGAAAGCTGGAAGGCATGGTTCTGCGCAAGGGAATTATGCCGACATCGGCATAATTCCCTTAATGCCGCCATCGCGATTATGCCGCGCCGGGTGTGTCCTGCCCCGGCGCGGCGATACTTTGCGACCCAATGGTCGGCATAATCATAGGGCTTCGAGGAAAGCGAGAAGTTGGTCGTCGGGCCGGTATCGGCCAGATCTGATGTTTGACGCGGGCAACTTCGCCAGTGCTCGTTCTTTCATCTGCATATCGGCATGGATGTAGATCTGAGTGGTTGCGATGGCTTCGTGACCCAACCATAGCGCGATGACGGATTGATCGACGCCATGCCGCAGCAAATCCATAGCTGTGCTGTGCCGCAGAACATGGGGCGTAACCCGCTTGCTCGCGAGGGTCGAACAACTGCGTTTTGCACAACCCACATGCCGCTTGACGAGTTTTTCAAGCGCATCTCGGCTGAGCCTGCGACCACTGATTGTTGGAAAGAGGGGTTGATCGGGACTCCCCTCACGTTCCTTCAACCACACGGTCAGCACCTTGATTGTCGCACGGCGCAGTGGGGTACAGCGCTCCTTGCGCCCTTTGCCAATACATCGGACGTGAGCACCCACGCCGAACACGATATCGCGCACGTTAAGCCCGACGATCTCGGATGCCCTCAGACCCGTTTGCAGGACCAGAACAAGCAATGCGTGGTCGCGTCGACCCGTCCACGTCGATCGGTTCGGCGCGGATGAAAGAGCTTCCATTTCGGCATTGTCGAGGAATGCGACAGCGCGGCGGTCGAACCGTTTGCTCGGCATCGCCAGTATCTTCTGGCAGTGGAGCAAGAGCGGCGGTTCGTGCAATGCCGCATGCCGGAAGAATGATCGGATCGCGGCCAGACGCGTGTTGCGGCTTCTCGCACCGTTCGATCTGGCCGTCTCAATGTGGAGAAGGAAGCGCCCGATCAAATCGGCGTCAAGGTCTTCGACGGCAAGCGCGGTTGGCGGCTTATGAAGCTCGGTGCTCGCGTACCGCAACAGCAATCGGAACGTATCGCGGTAGCTGGCGATCGTATGCTGGCTTGCCTGCATTTGCGCACACAGGCGGGCTGTGAAGAAGTGCTGGACCAATGTCGCTAGTGTGGAAGCGGTCATGACGGGTCATCCTCGCTTGCACAAGCATCTGCACGCTTGCTGGCCAACTCGAGTAGTTCCGGCACTGCTTCAATGTACCAATATGTGCACGCCGGCGCCGTGTGCCCGAGATAGGTCGTCAGCTTGATCATCTCCCGGTCAGGATCCATGCCGCTTCTGTACCACCCGATCAGAGTGCGGACTGCGAAGGTGTGACGAAGGTCATGGATGCGCGGCCCGCGCCCATAACCATGGCGCCGTTGCGGTTCGCGCAATCCGATCTTCTGGCAGATATTTGCAAAGTTGTAGCGTGCCCCCGTGCTGGTAAGGGGCCCACCCTGGTCGTTCAGAAAGAACCGTTTTGACTGCTGGCCAAACAGCCTATCCCGTACCGCAGCGTATTCACCGAGCCGCTGCCTTGTGGTCTCCTCGATTGGAACGAGACGTTCGCCGCCGAACTTGCCGCGCAGAACGGTGATGATTCCGGCGTCGAGATCGACTTCATTTACGTTGAGCGACACGGCTTCGGTAACACGCAAACCGGTGACAGCGATCAATCCAAAAAGAACGGAATAGGAGGCTGCGCGCAGGCCATTTCTTGAATGCAGTGCGCCCGCTTCCCGTAGAATGCTGCGGATTTGTTCCTCGCTGTAAATATATGGCCTGCTGCGCCGTTGACGATAGGGCATCAGCCTTGCGGGTAGCACCTCGTGCGTTGGATCAAGTCCGTGCATCCAGCATGCAAACAGCCTGACGGCTGTGTACCGTTGTGCCCATGTCTCACGCGATGCGACGCCGAACGTTCCATGCCATTGCAGGAACAGTTGCGGGGTGATGCGATCAGCATCCTGGGTTGCAGCGAACCTGACAAACCGCCGCAGGATGCCTTCGGGCGCCTTCAACTTGTGACCAAGGCTGCGGCGGATAGTCAGATAACGATCAAGTTCAAACGAGAGGTCGGTCATCACACGTCTCCTCTCGCTGGCCAGGGCTGCGCGATCGAGCGCAGGCTCTCAATGTCAAGTTTGGCGTAGATCAGCGTCGAAGCCGGAGATCTGTGGCGCAGAAGGTCTCCGATCTCACCAAGCGATGCGCCCTGCCGCGCCATATGTGACGCAAGGCTATGTCGCAGCATATGGGTGCCGACAAAAGGAGCCGGCGGCGTTAGCCCGGTGAGCGCGAAGGCGCGTCTCAAAATGTTAACCAGAACATTTCGGCCCAGGAAGGAGCGATAGGGCGCTTTTGCCGTGATGAAGAGGATCCGCAACGATGCGGCAGGGCGCTCGAAGCGTAGATAATCAACCAGTGCTTCACCTACGTCTGGCGGCAGTGGCAAACGGTCATGAATTCCGCCCTTTCCGCGAATAGTAATCTCGCCCCTTCTCCAGTCGATGTCGTCGACCTGAATGGCGAGAACCTCCGGCGCCCGCAGACCCAGCCGTGCCTGCAGCAAGATCATCGCATAGTTCCTGCGTCTGACCTTTCGCGGCGAGCCGGCCCGGATTGCCGCCAACAACAGTTCCACCTGTTCGGGCAACAGGTACCGCCTAAGCCGTCCAGCAAATGATCGCCGCATATTGGGGATCGCTGCCGCGATGTCCGTTTGCGTCATGCCGGCCCGGTATAAATACCGAAAGAAGTTCTTGAGATGAGATGGCGGTCTGCATTCGCTCAGCGGTGATCTGCGGTTTGCGATGAGATGTTGGAGGAACTGGACCAAGTCCTCTGGTTTTATCGCCGACAGATCGCCCGCGTGGGCTTCGAAGCGAAAGTCTAGAAAACGGACAGCCCATCGCCACGATGAATTGATCGTCGCGTCCCTCAACCCACGCTCTTGTCGCAGATACGATTCAAAATCGTGCCGTAGCCGAATTCGCGCATCATCCATCTGGGCAGCAACGGGCGGCTTTGAAAGACCTTGCTCAACCAAGAAGGCCACGAAGCGTTCGGCTATGAACGCAGGCCTGATCTGCAGGCGTTTCAGGGCCGCAGATCGGTTTACCAGCTCTTGCGCGGTCCTCACATCAAGATCGTTAAGTGCGATGCATTCAGCGTCCAGTAAGCGGCAAAGCATTTTGAGGCATCGTTCGTGCCGCGCAATGGTTGTGCAGCTGAACAGCTCCTCGCGCATCGTATCGGCATAGCGTCGTACCAGGCCGGAGACAGCTTCGTCTTCGGGAACAGGAGATTTACTATTGGTGTTGGACATCGGTTCTTTCTCCGCTCGGGATTGAGCAGAGTTAACCCGCGTCCACCAGCCTCACGCTGGCAACTGGTCTGGCGAGATTATGCCGACCATTGGGTCGCAAAGTATCGCCGCGCCGGGGTAGGACACACCCGGCGCGGCATAATCGCGATGGCGGCATTAAGGGAAAGATCGGTGTTCATCTGAAGGCTCCATCTTTGGAGCGGGCCATTCCCGCTCGATGGCTCCCGTCAGTGTCCGGAACCGGTCGCGATCACCGCGAGGGCGAAGCCGAGCGGCGGCAGCTTGCTAGCCGACCCCGCAGCGGGTTGATCGTCGGAGATCCGGGGCCGGACCAGGAAGCCATCCATCAAGAGCGGAATGGGACGTCTCCTATGGACCTCGTTCAACCGACAATGATCATGCGGGAGCAAACCTTATAGCGAATGCGGATCTCGCCGAGATCTGCTCTCCTCAGAGGCCGGTTTTGGTATCAATTCAGAGGCGCGGTAAGATTGAGCTGGTGAGAACAGCGTGCGCGCGTTGGGGTGTTGGTAACAGGGCCATCGCACGCACTGGTGTTCTTGGTCCCAGGACAGAGGAAGAAATTGGAACGCGTGATGAAAAGCGAGGACATTGCCGTACTGCCTCAACAGCTAAAGCGGCAGGAGCGAAAGCATGGGTTCGAACGCTTGCGTCTAGAGGCCCGGGGCGAGGACCCGTATTAGTCATGCATCACTCGCGCAGATCGCCATGACCTTAGTCTGAAATAATCGTCAGCTTTACCGTTCAGCAGGTCAGCCTCGATATCAAAGGCTGACTGCACGATTGAGTCCATTTCCCTTTCGCGATCTACTGCGAAATAACGCTCCTCAAGTGTGCGCTGCTGTATTTCGATGGAATCCCGCCAGTAGCGGGTTCCCTTTATGTCAGTATGTGTCTCGACATATCTAGCCAGGGGACCGCCACGTTCCCGACCCATGTAGCCCGGGCAGGCGCAGCAAAACTCGTAGAGCTTATCGTCGCTCGATGCTATCCAGACATCATGCTCGATGATCCCGAAGTTGAACTGCTCGCGCGAATTGTTCACGATATCTGCAGCAGCAATCAGCTTCAGGTCATTGGCTCCATTCAAAGCGATGCGCTCCAGTACTTTGACGGGTGTCAAGCCTTTGCCGCCACCCTTTTTCAGTTTCACGAAGTTGTTTGTGATAGCTACTTTCCGCGTCCTGAGTTGGTCAGTTAATCCATTTTCGGGGGCGAAGACATATCGAGCGATCGTCAGTTCCTTGAGACTGATGAGATCCAGTACCTCGGCGCAATAATCGATGTAGAGGGCGAATTTTTCCAGGCCATTCAACGCCTCTAATCGATGTATGACGTTCATAGCGAGCAGCGAAGCATATGAGCACGAGATTGCCTTCTGACGCTCTAGCGACAGCGCGCTAAAATGCTCAGGGTCCATCTTTCCACCAGCATACGGAACCTTTATCGAGTTTGGGTCCTCACGGAAATTTGGCAGATAGTCTGCAAGAAACCTGTCGAACGCTGCTTCAACGTTGCCTCGACGCGCTGGGGGCAGTTCTTGGTAAGCCGCTGCGGGCGAGATGAATACGCCATACCTGGAAGTTTTCTCGATGAGTCTCGCCAGTTCCAGAACACCAGCATTCTTAAGTTCCTGGTGTCGCTGACCAGTCTTATAGGCGCTTTCGATTGCAATCAGGATATTGGTGTCGAACATAATATTGGTTTGTCGACCATTCCGATGGTTTTCTCGGATGGCATCCCTGTCGAGGTTGATAATTTCGGTTGAGTTCGACGACGATTTGAAAGCGCGTATCATGAGGTTCTCTGTTTTATGCTCTGCGTGAATTCTCGGTCCCGAAATCTGGGTCTTCTTGTCGATACCAAGCTTCCACTGGCCTCTCCTGTATAATAATCTGATGCTCTAGACTTAACCTCGGGTTCAGACAGCGATTTTGTTCTGGAAATTGCGCTCAAGCTTTATTTTGCTTTAAAATTGCTGCGAGCGGACTGACAACTCCCTGGGCGCCACCGCGCCTCAGGATGGGGAAAATCAATGGAAGTTCCGGCTTTTGATTTTCAGCGTATCAATGTGAAGATCGGGCGTGAAAATGTCGCGCGGGGCTACAACAGGCTTCGACTTGTCCCGCGTATCCGAACTTCCCGGCGATCCGTGGGCGAACTCATCACCCCTGCCGGCCGGCAGCTTGAACTCTTCATCGCGATCAGCCAGACCGGTCAGATCGCCTGACAGGTCGAACAGCTGCTGGGCGACAAGATGCACGACCTCCCCTTCCCGCTGGATCCGACCATTGATGGCCATCATCGAGGATCCGAGCACGACCCGCCGGCGTTTTTCAAACAGCGTCGGCCAGACAACGAGATTGGCCGGCCCGGTCTCGTCCTCAATGGTGATGAACATGACGCCCTTGGCCGATCCGGGCTTTTGCCGCACCAGGACAAGTCCGGCGGTATAGACCCAACGCCCGTCCCGCGAATTCATCGCCTCGGCACAGGTGATGATGTTACGCACTGATAAATCCTTGCGCAGGAAGGCGATTGGATGCTGCCGCAATGTCAGTCCGGTATGGCTGTAATCCTCGATGACGTTATGCCCGTCCGTCATCTGCCGAAGCGCGACCTCCGGCTCCTGCTGCTCGGCGATCGCAGCCATCTCCCGCTCGGCGGCGGCCGCAAATAGTGGCAAGGGTTGGTCGCGCAGCGCCTTGATCGCCCACAGCGCGTCGCGGCGCTCAAGCTTCAGGGACGGCAGAAAGGCATCGGCCTTGGCAAGCTGGACAAGCGCCTCCGATGGCACGCCGGATCGACGCCACATGTCGTCAACCGAGACAAAGGCATTGTTCATGCGTGCCGCGACGACGCGCGCCGCATCAGCGACCGCCAGTCCTTTCACCTGCCGGAAACCGAGCCGGACGGCGTCGCGCCCAGAATTGCCGATCCGCTCCAGCGTGCAGTCCCATCGGGACCGATTGGTGCAGACCGGCCGCACCTCGACGCCGTGGGCTCTCGCGTCGCCGACAATCTGCGCCGGCGCGTAAAAACCCATCGGCTGCGAATTGATGAGCGCCGCGCAAAAGGCTTCCGGATAATGGCATTTGATGTAGCTCGAGGCATAGGCGATCAGCGCGAACGAAGCCGCGTGGCTCTCCGGAAAACCATAGGAGCCAAAGCCTTCGAGCTGGGAGAAGGTCTTTTCGGCGAATTCCGACGCGTAGCCGTTCCTAACCATGCCGGACACGAGTTTGTCCTTGAACTGCGAGACGCCGCCGGCGAACTTGAAGGTCGCCATCGACTTGCGCAGCTGGTCGGCTTCGCCACCGGTAAAGCCGGCGCAGACCATCGCGACCCGCATCGCCGACTCCTGAAACAGCGGCACGCCGAGCGTCTTGCCGAGCACCGCTTCCAGCTCCGGCGTCGGATATTCGACTGCCTCCTTGCCTTCTCGCCGGCGCAGATAGGGATGCACCATGTCCCCCTGGATCGGACCGGGCCGGACAATTGCGACTTGTACCACAAGGTCGTAGAAGGTCCGGGGTTTCAACCGCGGCAGCATCGCCATCTGCGCGCGGCTTTCTATCTGGAACGTGCCGAGCGTATCGGCCTTGCGGATCATCGCATAGGTCGCAGAATCCTCCTGCTCGATTTTCGAGAGATCAAGATCGCGGTCCTTGTGCTCGCGGATCAGATCGAACGCCTTGGCCATGCAGGTCAGCATTCCAAGCGCCAGGATGTCCACCTTCATGAATTTCAGCGCTTCGACGTCGTCCTTGTCCCATTCGATGATCTGGCGGTCCTTCATCGTCGCCGGTTCGATCGGCACGAGATCGTCGAGCCGATCATGAGTGAGGACAAAACCGCCGGGGTGTTGGCCGAGATGGCGCGGGGCGCCCATCAGTTGCTGTGCGAGCTTCAAAGTCAGCACGAGACGTCGGTCGTCTGGATTGAGATTGAGTTCGCGGACATTGCGGTCGCAGACCTCCTCCGACCAAGCCCACATGCCCGACGACAGCGCCTTGATCACGTCCTCCGGCAGGCCGAGTACCTTTCCGACATCGCGGATCGCGCCGCGGGCGCGGTAGCGGGTCACGGTGGCGCAGAGTGCTGCCTTTTCTCTGGTGTAGGTGCGGTAAATCCACTGGATCACCTCTTCGCGCCGCTCGTGCTCGAAATCCACATCGATATCCGGGGGCTCGTCGCGCTCCTGGCTGACGAAGCGCTCGAACAAAAGATCGTTGGTCAAGGGATCGATGCTGGTAATGCCGAGAATGTAGCAGACGGCACTGTTGGCGGCGGAGCCCCTGCCCTGGCAAAGGATACCTTCAGACCGCGCATAGCGCACGATCGAGAAGACGGTCAGAAAATAGGGCGCGTATTTCATGGTGCGGATGAGATCGAGCTCGTGCCGCACGGTCTTTAGAACCTCAGGTGGCAGACCTTCGGGATAGCGGTTGGGGACGCATTCCCAGACATAGTGTTCGAGCGATGCCTGGGCGTCCTTGCCCGGCACGATCGCCTCCTCGGGATATTGATAGGTGAGTTCCTCCAGCGAGAATTTGCATCGCCCGACGATCTCCATCGTCCGCGCGAGGGCTTGCCGGTACCGCGGAAACAACCGCTCCATTTCTTCCGGCGGCTTCAGATAGCGGTCGGCGTGGCGCTCGCGCTCGAAACCGACCTCGTCGATCGTCGTGCGGGTGCGAATGCAGGTAACGATGTCCTGCAACTGCCGGCGGCCTGGCTCATGGAAGAGGACATCATTGGTGACGACCGTCCGTACCTTGAACCGCGTGGCGAGATTGGAAATCTCATGCAGGCGCAGCTGGTCGTTCTGCCGACGGCGCAGACAAAGCGACACATAGGCGCGATCACCAAACACCTCGGCCATCTTGCGCAGCTGGATCCCGCAGGTGTCATCCGGCAGGTCCGGCACAAGAACGCCGATCATGCCGTCATTGTATGCGACGACGTCGTCCCAGTGGAGGATACAGTTGTTCTTGCCGCCGCGCGACTTGCCAAGCGTGATGAGGCGGGTCAGCCGGGAATAGGCAGCCCGGTCGGTCGGGTAGGCCAGCACCGACATGCCGTCGGCCAGATCGAGCCGGCAACCGATAACGAGGCGTAATCCCGTGGCGCGCGCCGCCTCAAGCGCCCGGACGATTCCGGCAAGCGAATTGCGGTCGACAACTCCGAGGGCTTCGATGCCAAGAGCCTTGGCGGTCTCGAACAGTTCCTGCGCCGAGCTTGCGCCGCGCAGGAAGGAAAAATGGGTCGTGACCTGCAGCTCGGCATAGCTCATGCGAAGATCCCGTGCACGAACCAGCGGTGACTTCCGGTTTCAGGATCGATGCCATCACCGGAGCGAAACACCCAGAGACGCTCGCCGGCCTCGTCTTCGATGACGAAATAGTCCCGCACCGCCTCCATCTCCGCGTCGCGCTGCCACCACTCGCCAAAGATCCGCTCGGGCCCATCGGCCCGCTTGACCTTCCGCCGCTTGCCGCGCCAGGTGATCGAAACCGGCGGGCGGTCCGGTAGCAAGGCGATTGCCTCGATCAGCTCCGGACGGGCCAGCAGCCGGACCGGCCGGCGCCAATGGCTAACCCAGGTAACCTCGACCGGATCGGCAGCAGGACTGATGCGCTGGACGGAGCGCTCTGGAACATCGGTGGCAACCGGTGCCACCCGATAGACGCGCTGCCCGCGGTTGCCGTAGATATCGATCAGCGGCGTCACGTCCTTCACTTCCTCCTCGACCAGCGAGGAGGATTTCTGGCGCTCCTCCAGGGGCTCAGCCATCACCGCGACCAGAGTGAGCTTTTCGATCCCGAAGCCCGGCTCGATCTTCTCCGTCCGGTCGCGAAACAGCTTCGTCAGCCAGGCGACGTCGCGCACCGGCTTCACGGTGCCAGCGCGGATCGCCTGCCGTGTGCCATCGACCTTGTCGACGATCAGGTCGGCGCGCCGGACACCAAGGCTGCGCCTTTGCAGCTCCTCGATCAGTTGCACGACCAGCCGGCCGACATATTTGTTGATGGTTTCGGCAGCACCGATCGGTTCGGCGAAGGCGCGGCTCATCTCGACGAGCTCGGCGGTGCGGATCGGATCGATCGGTTCGCAGGCGCGGCCAAACATCTGGTCCAGCCGCCGGCCAATCTCCGGGCCGAAACGAAGGGTCAGCGGCGCGCGCGGCGTGTTGGCCAATTCGCCGACGGTCCGGAAGCCAAGCGTGCGCAGATCGCTGACGACTTTCCCGGGAAGGCGCAGCAACGATATCGGCAGCTTCTCGACGGCGCGGACGGTCTCACCTGAAGGCACGATGACCGTTTCGCGGCTGATGGCACGGGCGCAGGCGTGTGCTGCACCCCAGGTGTCGGCGATCGCGACCCGGGGAGTGAGTTTCTTTGCCAGGAATTGATTGGCGATCTTCGTCACCATCGCCAGCTCTCCGCCCTGCAGGTGATCGGCACCCTCTGTGTCCATGACGATCCCGTCGATCCCATCGACCGCGACGATCGGCGAATAGAGCGTCAGCGCCCAAAGGGTAATGCGTTCGAGTGCTGCGGCATCCTTTACAGGATCCGCATCGACCAGCATCAGGCCGCGAAACAGCGCCTGTGCTTTCGCAGCCGGCATGCCCACATGAACGCCGGCTTGTCTGGCGGCTGCGTCGGCCGCCGATACCCAGCGTTTCGAGCCGCTCCTGGCAATCACAGCGATCGCCTGTTCAGGCGGAATAGACGGATCGGCGCGACGAATGCGATCCGTCGGCAGATCCGGAAGATAGATCGAGACAACCCTTGTCATCGCACGCCCTCACGAGAAACTCAGCACATTCACCCGCTTTCACGCGCATCAATTCCAGCAACCATTGGGCCCTCCCCACACCCGGCACTGGCAAATCCTCCGATGGCATGACGCTCACCCGCCACCGCGTGGTCGACGCCGTCGGCTGCCCGAAATCATTGGCCTCTGTCTGCCGCCTCCAACGACGCACAGCCAATGCCATTGTCCCCGTGCGCTCGGCCGCCAGCTGCAGGCGGCGCGAGCTGACCATCGGCAGGCGAACGAGTTCACCGACGACGGCGCCGAGCCCACCAAAGGACAGCCCCTCCTCCATATTGGCGAGCACGTCTTCCTCCTTGTCGGACTCGACGAAGATTATCCGGTCGTGATGCAGTCCGACCTGCGCAAGCGCGGGGAAAAACAGATCTGGTCGCGTCAGACACCACACGATCGGCCCCTTCGTCCGTGCCGCTATGCCGGCTGCAAAAAGAGCAGCGGCCGCACCATCGACGGTGCCCGATCCACCACCGGCAAATTCGTGAAGCGCGCCATGAGCAAGGCCGCCGCCAGGCAGAACCGCATCCATATCCGGCACGCCAAATGGCAACCAACCGGCTTTTTTCGCCGTGCTGGTTTCGAGCGATGCAATACGCTCCCGCAGATCGCAGATTACCCTTTCGCGGGCAGCAGTCATTGTTCACGGCTCCCTTCAAGGTCGTGTTGGCAGGGCGACTTCATGTCGTGCAAATGTCAATGTTCTGTTTTTGTTCCCATATGAGAAAGGAGTCAAGGCGGCAAAAACGTACGAGTATTGTTCCGAACATTAGAAGTTCGAGATTCTTCATGAGAATCAGGTGAATAGCTGCGACCAAGAAATTTCGCTGGCTTCTACAGTCTTATGTCCTGATCGGTGAATAGCGGGGACAATATAGGGATAGTCACAGTATTATTAAGGTTTTTCTGATGAACTGGCCGGATGACGAGGCCTCCGAGATCAAAACCCCTCCTTCGCGACACCGAGCCGCCGATCCGCTCAAAGCCGCGCAGGAAGCGTAATCCAGCTCAACCACAGCTCCTCTTCGATCCCATACCTGATCGCGTCGAGCCGGCGCTGGCCCTATTGAAGGCTAAGCCTCCCACCGGAAACGAATGGAGTTGGGAGCTGAAATGGGATGGCTATCGCCTTGCGGTCCATATCGAGCCCCAGCGGATCCGGATCCTTACCCGCGGCGGCCACGACTGGACACATCGGTTTCCGGCCATAGAGCAGGCCGCCCGAGCGCTGGGGCCGGCGACGATGATCATCGATGGGGAAGCCGTCGTGCTCGACGATGAGGGGCGGCCGGATTTCGGGCTGCTGCAGCAATCGCTGGGTGCATCCGGCAAACAAGCTGGCAGGCGCGCCTCCCACGCCGTTCTTTACGCTTTCGATCTTGTTTATCTGGATGGGCACGATCTGCGCGGTGTTGAATACCGTTCGCGCCGACACCTTCTCGAGGACACGATAAACGGCCCAACGAATGAAGCCAGCGCCATTCGGATATCAGAAACACTCGATGCCGAGCCAGCTGTCCTGCTTGAGCATGTCTGCCGCCTCGGCCTGGAAGGCATCGTCGGCAAGCGCCTCGATCAGCCCTATCGTTCGGGCCGGACCGGGGATTGGGTAAAAGTCAAATGCATCCAGAGCGAGGCTTTCTTCATCGTCGGCTATGAGAGGTCCGCATCGTACCTAGCCGGCTTCGGCTCGTTAGCGCTTGCCGCCTACCGCGATGGCGATCTCGTCCACGTCGGAAGCGTCGGCACGGGCTTCAAGGGAGCCGAGATCATCCGGTTGCGGAAGATACTGGACACGCTGCGATGGAAGCGAAAGCAGCCGCCCCTGCCCCATTCCGGAACTGCCGACATTGTCTGGGTCCAGCCTACCCTGATCGCCGAGATCGAGTTTCGCGCCTGGACATCGGACGGGAAACTCCGTCATCCGTCGTACAAGGGCCTGCGGGAACGGCAAGACAATGCCGACGTTTACCAGCTCGACTAGCGAAACAAGCGACATGCGCTAGAGTAGCCGTATTTGGTCGAAGCGGAGGGGGTCGCATGTGTAATCTCTATCGGATGGAGGACAAGGACTGGGTTTCAAAATGGGCTCAGGACGCCGAGAGCCTCATCAACCTCATGCCAGCCTATCAAATGAACCCCGATCAGATGGGACCGATTGTCCGCAACACCGCTGATGGAAGGACACAATTGGCACGTGCGCGTTGGGGTCTTCCCTCGCCGCGGTTCACCTTGGAAAAGGCCGCCAAAGCCAAGGCCGAAAAACTGAAAGCCAAAGGGAAGCCCGCCGATCTTGAAGAGCTCATCCGCATGGAGGCGGACCGCGGCACGACCAACGTCCGCAAGCTCACCTTCCCACACTGGAAACGATGGTTTGGTGTCGAGCACCGATGCCTCGTCCCGGTCACCAGCTTCGCCGAACCCGATCCCGCCAGCCAGCAACCCGGCGGGAACGTGCCGAACGCCTGGTTTGCGCGCGACGAGGAAAAGTCGCTGATGTTCTTCGCCGGCATCCATGTCCCGCAATGGCAGAGCGTCCGGAAGGTGAAGGATGGGCCGACGACCGACGACCTCTATGGGTTTTTGACCACTGATCCCAACAATCTCGTGAAGCCGATCCATGAGAAGGCGATGCCTGTTCTTCTCCTGACCGAAGAGGAGACCGAGGTGTGGATGCAGGCGCCATGGGACGAAGCCAAAGATCTGGCACGGCCTTTGCCAGATGATGCGTTGATCATTTCGTCGCGCGAACCGTACGGATCCACGATCGTGTCCAAATCCGGAGAGCCCGTGGAACAGGGCAGTCTGCTTTGAGGCTAGAGCTCAGACGATCAGCATGGCGCCTCGCCAGACAGGACAGCGTTATCAGTTTTGCGACCAACCCGCCTACCCAGAACGCCATTTTAATGTTTAGGCTGGTTGGTCGCCTTCGCTTTCCACCCGGGATCAAAATTCAAGGCGATGGGGATCAGGCGCGTGTCGATCACTGAGTGCTCCGGCATCGAACGCATAGACATAGCAGCCTTCCGCCGCCGTCTTTCTCAGAACGGCGAGCAGCTTGCCGGATCGGGTCGCGCCTCGTCGACCGTGCCGGCATTGCGAACGCGCACCATCAGATGAGCCGCGCCGGTGTCGGCGCGACGGCGCTGAAGGGTGGGGTTGGCGCCGCACAGCGCACTTTACTCGGGGTCACGCTTATCACAATTCTGAGCAATGGCGTGTCAACGCACCGCAGTCGAACATGGGAGCAGACTGCCCGATGGAGCAATCGGCAGTTCGCTTTTGATCATCACCGGCCGGTTTACGGCCTACGAAACCTTCTCTGTCGACTTGTTCACGACCGTCAACACCGAAGCGTCGCTGGACGAGGTCCAGCGGGGTGAGCGGCGCATGGTGGGCCGCTTTCTCTCTGTCAATCCGGATGGCGGTGTATTGGATCAACCCAATAAACCTCTTCCGGCTTCTCTACAGGATCGACATCCGTGATGTTTACGACGACTGCCTCGTTGTCCGATCGCACCAGGACGCACTCGAGCACGTTGTCAGGATCGGCATTGATTTCCTGGTGCGGTACGTAAGGCGGCACGAAGATGAAGTCGCCTGGTCCCGCCTCCGCGACATATTCCAAATGATCCCCCCAGCGCATACGGGCCTTGCCACGGATCACGAAAATAACGCTTTCGAGCGCACCGTGGTGGTGGACCCCGGTCTTGGCGTTCGGCTCGATTGCGACGGTGCCTGCCCAGATTTTCTGTGCGCCGACGCGGGCATGATTGACGGCTGCCTGCCGGAACATGCCAGGCGTCTGGGCCGTGTTGGAATCGAGCTGGTCGCCCTTGATGACACGGATCCCGTTGTGCTTCCAATGGTCCGAGTGATGGTGGTCGTGGTGATGGTCGTCGCTCATGGTGCGGTCCTGCTCAGATGACGTTGAAGAAGTGCGTGCCGTCGCGATCGAGCTGCGCGACCAGTCCGTATTCCCAGTCGAGATAGGCCTGCATAGCCTCCACGGGGGCGTCCGTGCCTTCGTAGGGCCGACGATAGCGATCGATGCGGGGTGATGCGAGGTGGGACTCATCGGTTTCCAGGATTTGACCGGCAGCCTTCCAGGCAGCGTTGCCGCCCTCAAGAACGAGGACTGGAACATCGACCAGTTTCTTGAGGTCGACGGCGGCATAAATGGCGAGCGCGCTTGTGCCGCATGTGACGACGTAGGTTTTTGCGGGAGGCACGCGCTTGATCGCTTCCGGGAGCTGGGAGCGTAGCGCTAACCACGCACCCGGGATGTGCCCCTTTAGGTAGTTCGCGCTGGTCGTGAAATCGAGCACGACGATATCGGAATTCGGATTGGAGATCGCGGAAGAAAGATCGCGGACGCAGATCGTCGGGGTCGGCTCGACTTCGGGCGATATGCTCTTGAAGGATCCTTGTTCGCTGAAGGCATCACTCGGAGCCTGTTCTACGACATAGACTTCCCAACCCATCTGCGCGAGCCAAGACGCTGCCATATTGGCACGCGTTGTCTCGTCATCGCTTAGTACGATACGCGCACCACGGACAGGCGCGTAGTGATCAGTCTCCTGTACAAGCTGTCCCCCTGGCACGTGCATGAAGCCCGGCAGGTGGCCTTCGAGGTATTCTGGTTCGGTGCGGACGTCGATCAGATAAGTCGTTCGGTCCGGGGTTTGAAGGCTGCCGATGTCCGACAGAGCAATGCTCCGAACACCCGCGCGCGCGGCGACGGCTGCAGCGGATTTTTGCGCCTCCGAGCGGTCCCTGGCTTCGACCTCAGCGAAGCTCCTGCTCGCTCCCTGTTCCAGTGTCTGACCTGCCAAAGTCCATCCAATTGTTCCGTTGCGAAGACCGACGACCTTGTTCGGTATCCCGGCATTGATGAGAGACTGCGTCCCGATGATGCTGCGTGTGCGGCCAGCACAGTTGACGATCACAAGGGTCTCGGGATCGGGAGCAAGGTCCCGTGCGCGCAGGACGAGTTCACCACCGGGAACGTTGATACCCTTTGGAATGCTCATCGTTTGATATTCGTCAAAACGGCGCGCATCGAAAACGACCGCGTTGGCTCCTTCATCGAGAAGCGCCTTTACCTTGGTCGCGTCCCAGAGCGGCGTGTGCCTTTTCGCTTCGACCAGTTCACCGAATGACTTGCTCGGCACGTTGACGTCAATGAACAGTTCGCCGCCGTCGGCCTTCCACGCTTCCAATCCCCCTTCGAGGATATGGACATTCGTGTAGCCGAGCGATTTCAGTTTCTCGACGGCGATGGGAGCGAGGTCTCGTATGCCATCGTGACCATACAGAACGATCAGCATATCGCGTTGTGGGATCCTGCGCCATGCATCCAGTTCAAGCCGGGCAATGGGAAAGTTGGCTGCCCAGAGGGGATGCCCTTGCGCGAAAGGATCTTCTTCGCGGACGTCGGCGAGAAGGATTTCCGAGCGGGCCAGAAGATGCTGCCGCACTTCGTCGTACCTGAGGCTGTGCTTCGTTATCGGGGCTGACATATTTTCTCCTGCTATCGATCTCGTGTGCTATTCACGAGGTGATGGTCTGGCTGGCAGCTTCAAAGTCGACCAGCCTGCTGGGAGCTGCCGCGCCCTGAAACAGCGTTGCGGCTCTCGCTCCAAATGCGCTGATGGGTGGTTCGAGAGCACCGAGAGTCGGCGCGTGACAGAGCCAGAGTTCTGCGCGCAACGAAAAGTCGCTGACTGTGATGATCTCCAGTTTGGTACGGTGGGGGCTCATCTCCAGAAGGGGCACGGGAACGAGTCCAAGTCCGAGACCTGCGGCAACCATCTCCAACTGCGTCTCTCGAGCAAAGGTGTCGAGATTGACCTTGAACGGAAGATTGAGCACCGCATGCACGCGCTGGAGTTCTGCCCTGAAACCGCATCCGTCGGGGTTCAGAATCCATCCGGATTTGTGAAGGGTGACAAGGCGGTGGGCACGGTCTCCGCCCGATCCGAGCGGCCCCACGATCGCCATCTCGACCTGCGCCAGCGAAACGGCGGTCACTTTGTGCGGAAAGATTTTCCGTGTGGGCATCAATACGATCGCGGCATCGATCTGGCCGTCGACGAGCTTTTCAACAATCTGGTTCGCCCAGCCTGTGGTGGCACGTATAGACAGTTCCGGCCATCGCTCCTGTTGCAGATGGACTATGTCGGCAAGAATCACATCGCAGACTGCCTGGGTCAGTCCCAAGCGCGCACCACCCGTTAGGTTCGAGCGGGCACTCAACGTCAAGCGGAGCTTGTCGACCTCCCTGAGAATATTGAGGCACTGCTCGTGGACGCCGAGACCTACGGTGGTTGGAACGGGTGGCTTGACGCTTCTGTCGAGCAGGGTAACACCGAGGTCCTTCTCGAGGTTCTGGATGCGCTTCGAGATTGCCGACTGGGTCAACGAAAGAATTGCCGCCGCTTGGCTGAGCGACCTGGCTCCGACCACTGCGATGAAAGCTTCGATGTCGTCGAGGTTCATTTGCAGTCGTCTCCGCTTGGTGCATTTCTGGAGTTCAGTACCCTGGAAAGAACCTTCTCCTCGATTGACGTGAACGCCTGCGAACTGCGCACACGAGGATGCGCAAGCTCGATATCCAGCTCGAGAACGATCTCGCCTTGCTCCATCACGATGACGCGATCGCCAAGAGCAATGGCCTCCTCGACGTCGTGTGTGACGAGAAGGACCGTGAATCCGTGGCGCGCGCGGATGCTTTCGATGAGGTCCTGCATTTCCAGTCTCGTCAGTGCATCCAGTGCGCCGAGCGGTTCGTCAAGCAGCAGGAGACGCGGGCGGTGTATAAGGGCACGGGCAAGGGCAACGCGCTGCCTCTGTCCACCTGATAATTGGGACGGCCATTTGTCAGCGTGTTCGGAAAGACCAACCTCGGCAAGCGCCTTGCGTGCGCGGTTCTGCCATGGGTTGGGCAGGCCGATCCCGATGTTTTGGAGAACGGTTCTCCAGGGCAAGAGGCGCGCGTCCTGGAACATCATCCGCACCTCACCGGAGATTTCGGATAGGGGATTTCCGTCGATCTGGATCGTCCCGCCATCGATAGTTTCGAGGTCCGCGATCAGCCGCAAAAGCGTGGACTTCCCACAGCCCGAGCGGCCGACAATCGAAAGAAACTGCCCGGCGGGTACGTTGAGCGAAAGGTTCTTAAGGACCTCTGTCCCGTCGAAACCCTTCCATAAGCCGAAGATGTCCAGACCGGCTCCACCCACAAAAGCGCTGCTTAAGGAAACCTCTTTTGCCACGTTCGGCCGCGTCGATTTCAAGGAGACTACAGTCACCAGAGACCTCTCTTACTTCTGATAGGATGGATGCCAGCGTAGCCAACGGTTCTCCGCGAGCCGCGCCAGCCAGTCTGTCAGCTTGCCGAGAAGCGCGTACAGGATGATCGAGAGCACCACGACATCGGACTGAAGGAATTCACGCGCGTTGGTAGCGAGAAGGCCGATACCGGAACTCGCTGCGATCGTCTCGGCCACGATCAGCACGATCCAGGCCACCCCGAGCGCGTACCGCACACCAACGAGAATAGACGAGATGGCTCCAGGCAAGATGACATCGCGCACAAGACCGGTTCGTGTCAGTCCGTAGTTCCGCCCCATCTCGATCAGACCCTGATCGACTGATTTGATGCCGTGGAAGGTGTTGAGGTAGATCGGAAACATGGTAGCGAACGCCACGAGGAAAATCTTGGCTTCCTCGCCGATTCCGAACCACATGATGACGAGTGGCACCATGGCGAGCGACGGAATGTTACGGAGCATCTGAAGCGAACTGTCGAAGAGCGTTTCCCCGGTTCGCCACAGGCCGTTCACAAAACCGAAGAACAGCCCCAGAGCCGAACCTATACCGAAGCCGACGGCCGCGCGCCAAAAGCTGGCTGCCATGTGCTGCACAAGCTCGCCGCTTGCCGCCAGAGACCAGGCGGCCTCCAGGACGGCGAGCGGCGACGGAAGAATGCCTTGGGAGAGCAGTCCTCCCGATGAGGCGATCTGCCAGAGAATGACGACGATTACAGGAAACGCCCACGGAGCAAACGCCTGGGCCAGATACCGTCCTGCTGTGGTTGGAGTCTTCGCGCTGGTCGTGATCATCGTCAGCCTCTGCGTTCGTCAGTCTGTCTGCTTGGGAGAGAAGGAGTCATCCAGCAGGTCGCTGGCTTTCAGCTTCTTGTCGATGATCCCGGCTCCATAATAGAGATCGATCGTGCTTTGCTGGAGCTTCTCGACGTCTGCGTTGATCAGCTGGGGAGCGTGCCTTTCGCGGGTCTGCTTGCCGAGAGCCACGTCATCGGGAATTTTGACGAGCTGGGCGATAATCTTCGAGTATTCCTGCGGATGCTCGAGCCCCCAGGCGCGAGCCTTGGCGCTGCGGGCGACGAAGTCCTTGAGGATATCGCGCTTGCCTTCGATAGCAGCCTCGGAAGCGATGAAATAGGAAAGGCTGGGGTAGTTCTTGCCATCGACGATGATGCGAGCCCCGGACTTGAGCGTCGCGAAGGAGATGTAGGGTTCCCAGAGCGAGACGGCGTCGACCGATCCGTTCGTCAAGGCGAGCGTCGCCTCCGCGGGCGGCAGGAAGACCGGCGTGATGGCGTCTTCCTTGAGACCAGCCTCTTTGAGCGACTGGAGGATAAGGGCGTGGCCCGCCGAACCCTTCACGAAAGCGACCTTCTTGCGGACGAGATCCTTGATGCCCTGATAAGGTGCGTCGTTCTTTACGATGATGGCGTTGCCTTCGTACTTCGTGGCGAAGATGGCCTTTGCCTTGACACCACGTGCAGCGGCAAAGATCAGTGGCGCGTCGCCGACCGAACCAGCGTCAAGAGCTTCGGCAGCGAGAGCTTCGAGCAGAGGGGCGGCGTTGGCGAATTCGCTCCACTCGACTTGATAGGGGACGTCCTTGAGCACGCCGGAAGCGTCCATGACCGCGCGCGCGTTGCCGCGCTGGTCGCCAACGCGCAGGACGTCCTGGGCCGAGGCGACTGTTGCCGCGACGGACAGCGCTAACGACAGCGCCAGGCGAATGATTGACTTGGTCTTCATCACAATACTCCTTGATGCGAGGTCAGAGCGCAGCGCGCCTTTTCTCGGTTGTTTCGCGTGTTTCGAATTGATTGGCTGGCCGTTCGAGACCCAGGGTCTCGCGGAGGGTGGTTCCGGGATACTCCCGACGGAAAAGTCCGCGCTCCTGGAGAACAGGGACGACGCCTTCGAGGAACAGGTCCTCGTCGCGACGGATGTAGGGAGGCAGGATGACGAAGCCATCACACGCACGCTGGGCGTACCAATGGGCCAACTGACTGGCGACTTCCTCCGGCGTACCGACGGGCGCGAAGAAGGAGAGGCTTTCAGCGTACCATTTTCCGACCTCGGCAACCGTCATTTTCTGTTCAATGGCGCGCTTGATGACGTATTGGAAACGGCCGACGCTGCCCGTGATCTTGTCGGTGATATCGGGGAAGGGTGCATTCTGGGGGAACTGGGCGAGGTCGAAGTTCATGCTCGCCGACATGAAGCTGAGGCCTGCCTCGGGCAGAATGAGTTCCTTGAGCTCTCGTTCCTTGTCCAGTGCTTCCTTACGGGTGCGACCGACCACGGGGACGATGCCGGGGAGGACCTTTACGGCGTTCTCCGAGCGGCCGCCTTCGACCACCTTTTCCTTGAAGCTCTTGTAGAAGCTTCGTGCGCGCTCCAGTTCAGCATGGACGACGAAGATCACCTCGGCATTCTGCGCCGCGATCCCCTGGAACCGGTCCGAGACGCCAGCCTGAATGAGGACCGGACGACCCTGCGGCGGGCGGGGTACGTTGATAGGCCCGCGGATTTTGAAGAAGTCGCCTTCGTGGTCGATGTAATGGAATTTGGTGGAATCCGCGAAGACGCCGGACTTCTTGTCGAGGACGAGCGCATCGGCTTCCCAGCTATCCCATAGCTTGCCCATGACGTCCGCAAATTCGATGGCGCGGAGGTAGCGCTCCTCGTGTCCGAAATGTTGCTCCCGGCCGAAATTGCGCGCCTCGCCATCGCTTACGGAGGTGACGAGGTTCCAGGCAGCGCGACCGCCGCTGATATGGTCGATGTTCGCTAACATACGGGCGGCGGCATAAGGCGAGGCATATGATGATGAGATCGTGCCGCCTATGCCGATGTGATCGGTGACGGCTCCGAGCGCCGCCAGTGTGGTCAAGGGCTCGGGCCGGGTGACGAGACGATACTTCACCGTGTCGGCAAAGTGCTGGCCGTAGTTGTCGTCGATCGAAAGCTTGTCAGCGACGAAAAGCATGTCCAGCTTCGCAGCTTCTGCGCGGCGGGCGACGGTCTTGTAGAGCGCCCAGTCGACGCCGCCGGAGGTGGCCGACTCCGGGAGCCGCCAACCTCCGAGATGTGTGCCTGCCTCGAGATAAAGAGCGAGATGCATCCGTACGCCTTCCTGAGATAATCATTCTCAGGAATGACTATTTATATACAATCTATCGTCAATATAGAAATAATGGAATAATATCTGATCTCGAAAGAAAGCCTCAAGGGACTAATTATACGCGGGTTGAGGAAACAATTTCCTAGTGGACAACAATTCTCGCGAATGGCTGCCTACCACGATAGCGTCGAAATTGTCGCACGCGTGCATCCCTGATCAGTCGGGGGTAAAGCTAACTTCTGTCCTTCACGGCGGTGGGGCCGGAATCCGCCCGTATGAGCTATCGAGTCGGGTGACTGACGGGAAGGCAACATGTCTGGGATGTTCACCGATATCTCCAATGCGGGAGGGTCTAAGTCTCAATCAGAATTTCGGGCGCCACCTCTGGAAGGATGGGGGTGCTGATCGGGGTGTAGAGATCGACATCAGCCGCAGTTCGCAACGTTGCGACAAGTGCATAACGAACCGCTGTATTACCCCTTCTCTGACCGGTATTCTCCCGCCACCATCCGCCAGTCGGATAGATGGCGATAGCGTCACGCTGGGAGAGCTCGACGGCGTTTCCCTCCCAGATATCCCCATGCAGCGATCCCCGATTGCGAAGAACGGGACCAAGCGTCCAGCCTGCATCTCCCGCCGCCCTTGCCGGCGGCCTGGCCCCGGCCGCGGCATTGATGCGACGCAAGAAGACATCGGGGCGCTCGTCGCCCGGTTTCAACGCAAACCGCAATCCATGCGAAGCGTAGCTGTGACGGCGTGTTTGGCCACGCTCCCCAGGATTGGGCTCAATGAAATAGCTGAGCGTGATCCGCAACTGAACCTGGGTTTCACCAAGAGCCTCGAGTTCCTCTGTTGGCCAGGGAAGCGCGTGCAGGACCATGTCCTTGGTCTCGATCTTGCTGCCCACGGTCTTGAATGGTTGCATCTGGTTCTCGATGACCATGGTGACATCGTTATCGAGACTTCCAAGGGCGCGCACCAGTGATGGAACCCCGAAACCGTAACGCCGAATCAAGCCATTCTTGTTGATCCCGCCGAGATGGGCTTTCATCGTCGGTGTCCATTCCGCCGAATGGACGATCAGGGCTCTGACCGTCTCGGGCCACAGATCAGGACGCTGCCCCAGGATCTGCGCGCCCATCCTTGCCGCGAGCGCAGTTGCTGCACTGGTCTCGCCGGTTGTCGTGAACGCCCGGTGCTCGGGCGTCCGATAGGTCGTCAGCAGCGCGAGATCGTCAAGGTGATCACCAATGAGCGTCGCCGGATCTACGCCCAGATTGCCACCCTCGAAGACAACATCGGGTTTGAGGGGCCAATCGTGGTTCCAAGTGACGGAGGTACGGCTACGTGGCATGAGATCGCCGACCTGGGCCATGACACCCCATCCGTTGAAGACCGGGTCGGTGATCGCCGTCTTCTCGGTAAATGCTCCGACCGTCAGCACATTCCACGCCTGGGCCGGGCTTTCGATCGGCGTGATATCGTTGCGAACGAGATAATCGTTCTGATGAATGTCCTCACGAATATTGCCGGCAGAAACCGCAATCAGGCGCGGCGCATTGTCGGCGCCATAGGCAAGTGCGTCGAGAGCCGCAGACCATGACGACGGACGGCCGCGCCAGTGATCGCCGTCACTGGTCAGGGCAAGGCAGATCGCGCGAGGCCGGTCCGGTGCGACGATCTCGGCACGCGCTATCGATTGGGCGGTGATGGCGCCGAAGAGATCGGGGTCATTCGCGCCATGGTCAGGCAGGATCTTCACCGACTCCAGCCGGTGCGTCAGTATGATCTGCCCGGCTCCGGCGAGGACATCGGTCAGGTCACCGTATAGGGCGACGCCGGAAAGCTGGGTGCCATGTCCGCCGTGCCCCTGATTACTGGTGTCTTCGACGTTCCAGCCAGGATCGAATGCCTGCTGATCCACTGCTGCGAGCGCCGGGAGGATCAAAGGGTGACGTCGGGTAGAGCCTGAATCGAGAAGGCAGACGGCGGGACGGTCACCATCGGGGGCCACAATGCGGCCCGCCGTCTCCGCAGCCCAGGCGCGTTGCTCGGCGCCGTCCATCTCCATAAAGAAGGCCGGTGTATCGCGGGCGGTTCGTAGCTCTGCGATCGTGTCGGTGTGCGCAATGATCCGCCCGAGGGTTTCGGCGCTCGCGTGGACGATCAACACCTCGCGCTCCGGAAACTGAAGGGCATGTTCACGCACCGGAAGCTCCAGTCGCTCAGCCGCCGTCGCAAAGGTATCTCTGGTCCCGAGACGCAGCCAGACCTCCCACCAGATGGCCGTACCGGGCACCGGAAAGAACGCCTCGTCATCCGTATAGAGGGATCTGGCCACCGCAAGACGCGCGGTCTCAAGTGAGGCCACGAGCACTTCATTCTTGGGTCCGTTGTTTCTTTCGACGATCTCACCGTCCCCCTCGACCCGTTGGATCCGGTCCTGGTCGCGATATTCGGCCACCTTCTTGAGGTAATAGTCGCGCTGGCGCTCGGGGACGAAGACGGTGGCGGCAATCGCGTTCCCTCCCTCCCCTATCGGGCGAACGCTAACAAGTTCGATCGGAAACCTGCCCTGGCGGTTTTCGAGCTTATCGACGATCTCGCTCTGGGATGAAGGGAGTTCGAACTCAAGATAGAAACCTGGCGTTCCACCCGCAAGGTCGGGCTCGCGGGCTCTCAATTGCGCTTCCGCGTCTGCCACTGCGCGGGTAAGGGCTTCTGTCAGCTTTACAGCATGCTGAGCCCTATCGCGCACCGGCACGGTTGTGCCGCCACCTCCGCCTCTGGCAGTGTAGTCCTGGATGTTCCCGTGACCGGGCAAATAAACGTGTGGGAGTGGACGCGGTGTTTCTTCTGCCATCGATTATTGCGACGCCGCTCCTTTGCGTTCGGCTATCGCGAGGGACAGATCGTTCTGGGTGATGCGGTCCCGGTCGGACAGGACGACGAGTTTCGCGGCGTCGGCCGCAGCGCGGGCAATCTCGGCCTGGCTCAAACCGGCAGCATCTGCAACCGCTTTTTTCCAGTCGATATCCTGGGTGTCGAAGCCGGATAGGCGCGCTTGCAAAATGCCGGTCGCGACTTCAACGCTCGGCAATGCATACTCGATGACGTCATCGAACCGCCGAAAGAGCGCTGGATCGAGCAATTCCGGGTGATTAGTCGCCGCCACCACCAGACCGTCACTCTCATCCTCCTCGAGGAATTGAAGGAACGAATTGAGGACACGCCGGATCTCGCCCACGTCATTGCGTTCCGCGCGCTTCGCGCCGATCGCATCGAACTCGTCGAAGAAGTAGACGCCTTTGGTTTCAGCCATCGCCGAGAACACCAGCCGCAACTTTGAGGCGGTCTCCCCCATGAACTTCGTCATCAAGCCATCGAGCTGCACGGTGAACAACGGCGTATGGAGTTCACCGGCGAGCGCAGCCGCGGTCATTGTCTTTCCGGATCCGGGGGGACCGATGAGCAACAGTTTGCGCCGTGGGGCCAGCCCATGGCTGCGAAGCTTATGCTGTTGTCGCTGCTCGAGAATGACTCGTTTCAAACGAGCTTCGAGCTCCGCAGGAAGGATCATGCTCGACAACCGAACGTCAGTGTAGCGCACCGCAACCAGGTTCGCGAGATCACCGCGTGGCTGCGCAATAGGAACAGGGGCTTTCTTGCGCCCGGAGGTACGATCCTTGTTGGCGCGCGCTGCATCGACAAGCTCGCGGAGTTGCACAGCCACCTTTCCATGACCCCTGCGGGCCTCACTTGCTGCAGCCTGCAATGCAATCGTCAGGAACTGCTCGTCGTCGCCTTCGACGTGGCTCTTCAGCAGCGAGATCAACTGCTGCGCCGTGGTCATGACGACTGAGCTCGGTTCATAGATCGAGCTCCTTCTGATTGAATGGTCCACATTTGCGTCATCGTGTCCCTCTCGCGGTGACTTTTTGGCACTTTCGAGAGATAGACGCCTCTCCCAAAGAACTGGTTAAAATCCAGTTTAATGATCGCCATAGCGAAAAGCAATTTGAACGGAGCAACAGTTCCCAACATTTGAGACTGCAACGAGAGCAAATTCTTTCCTATCAGCTTGATGGATACATTCGCATGGTTATCCATCTATCTCACTCGGCATTGCGTTAGCGATCGAGACCAGCGTCGAACGCATCCAAGCGGGAGCCCGGACCGCATTGGATGCTAGCGTCTTCTTGTCGCTGGCCGACAGTCGACGCGAGGCGATCTGCGCAACGTCGGCGGCACGCACCGCCCCGACGTGACGAAGGGCCTGAACAACTGTGCCGGCAGCACTGCCCGGAGCAATAAGGTGCTTGGGCGAAGCGTGGCGCAGATCAACGACGCGCTTATCGAGCACAACACGGCGCGACGGGCCATCAGTCAGATAGATGCTATGTGCGGGGACCTGTGTTGACAGGCCAAGGGCATTCGCCGCGCGCGCACCGGCGATCTGCACCTGAGATCCGGTCTCCCGCGCCAACGCTTTCGCCACATCGTCAGGCGCCGAAGCTTTCCATTCCTGGCCAACCGAGAAAGCGCTTGGTCGACGGCCGCGCGCGCGGCCACGTCCAGGAAATCACTGGGCGTGAAGACACTGCCGCGCCCGCCGGCACGGGCACGCTTCATAATTAGGTCTGGAACTGATGTCGCGAGGGGTTTCATGCGTCAGAAATTAGGCTATATTTTTCTGACATTCAAGAGCGCGCTTCATGTTCGAACAATATGAGTAGATCCAAGGCGACCATTCACACGGTCGTCGTTCAGTCTACTGCCGGCACGGCTCTGCTTTCTTACATACGAAAGCAATGCCTTGAGTGCGGCGGAGATATTCCGGTTCTTTGGATAACACAGCATGAACCCCGGATGGGGGGCGACCCAGCCTTCCAGGAGTGAAATCAGACTGCCGTCGTCCAGAAAAGGCTTCGAAATTGGCTCTATGCCATAGCCTATGCCCTTGCCGCTGAGAGCGGCTGAAAGTGTGTAGGTCGAATCCGACACGATGAGCGAACCGCTGACAGCAACCTCGAAGCGTTCTTGACCGCGCTGAAACTCCCAGGGGTAGATTGCTCCGGTGTGGGGGCCTCGAAAGTTGATGCAATTATGATGAACGAGGTCTCCCGGTTCAGAGGGCGCCCCGAAACGGGCGAGATATCTTGGTGACGCGTAGACAATGCGCTTTAATTCCGGTCCTAACCGAATAGAGACCAGATCGTCCTGGATGCTCCGGTTAGGGATGACCGCAGCATCAAACCCGGACACCGCGATGTCGACGAGCACATCTCCAATCGTGAGATCGATGGTAATGTCCGTGTAAGCGGCTTCGAAGCCATTAAGAAGCGGTTCCATATAAAGCCGCATCGGCATACGCGGGACGCAAAGCTTCAGCGTCCCGGAGAGCTTTTCCCGAGGCTCCGTCAGGTCCTCCATCAAGGTGTCGAATTCGGACATCATTGGCCCGAGGCGCCGGGCCAATCGACTTCCAGCTTCGGTCAATCTGACCGTTCTCGTCGTACGCTGCAGCAGTTTCGTCCCAAGCCGCCCTTCCAGAACCTGGATTGTGTAGCTGAGAGTGGAAGGCGCGATTTTCAGGGCTGCTGCGGCCCGAACGAAACTGCCGGAATCCACGATCATCATAAAAGCACGCAGATTGCCAAAGTCGGTGCCCCGCATTCTTCGAACCTCTCGAATAGTGAAATCGAAAACAAACATATAATCGACAGGAATATGCACCAACGTCTATAGAATTAGTAGACTTTTGCTTCCTAAATAGGCCCGCCGCCCGCAATTTGAAACCGTCTGTCATGGGCGCGGCACCTCCTTATTCCTGAAGCAAAGAACGATATGCAACGAGAACTTCATTTCACCGCAAATTACAATCTTGGCCTCGGCTTGCACCCAGCGCGATGGCGCCTCATCGACAACCCCGCGCAGTTTCTCGATGTGAACGCTCACATCGAGGTCGCGCAGATCGCGGAGAAGGCAGGTTTCGACGCTGTTTTTCTATCGGACTTCCAAAGCCTTCCGATGGAGCCGCCAGTCGAACCGTGGCACGCACTCGATCCATTGCTGGCACTTTCGGCGATAGCGGCGAGAACTGAATCCGTGGGACTGATCGCCACTGTTTCCACGACATTTTCCGAGCCCTACGAACTCGCCCGCAAGCTCTCTTCGCTCGATCATATCAGCGGTGGCCGTGCTGCCTGGAATATTGTGACAAGCTATCTTCCGGAAGCAGGCTGGAATTTCGGCATGGACCTGCCGACGCATGACGAGCGTTACGACCGTGCGGAGGAGTTCGTGAGCGTTGCAAAGGCTCTCTGGGCAAGCTGGGGAGACGGTGCGCTATTACTCGACCAGGCTGGCGGCACGTTCGTCGACTGGAAGAAGGTCAGCCATCTCAACCATGTTGGAATGCATTTTAAAGTCCGTGGGCCCTTGCAGGTGCCGACCAGCCCGCAAGGAAAGCCCATCCTGGTACAAGCCGGATCCTCCGAGGTCGGCCTTAGCTTCGGCGCAAGGCACGCCGACCTGATCTATAGCCTCCAGACCAACCTCGAGGCGGCCCAGGCGGGTTACAGAAGGACGAAGGATGCGGTGCGCAAGGCGGGGCGCGATCCCGACCGGACGCTGTTCATGCCTGGAATCTATCCGGTCGTTGGCTCAACCGAAGAAGAGGCGCTCAGAAAAGTTGAACGACTCGACGCGCTTCGCGACCTCGCCGCCGATGCGCGCTGGTTCGGGATTCGTCTTGGTGTCCCTCTTGGTGGCGAGGACCTCGACAAACCGGCTCCGACCCGCGCTCAGGCTGACTTCACACCTGCGGTTTCAACCGGGATTTCGGAATCCACCTGGCAGATGATCGAGCGGCGGCCCGGCGCGACGCTGCGGGAAATCCTGCTCAGTTCGCAGGGACGCAACCGCTTTATTGCCGGGACGCCAGAGAAGGTCGCCGATGAGATTGAGTTGTGGTTCCGCAGCGGTGCGGCTGACGGCTTCAATGTCAGCGCCACGCATTTTCCCGATGGCTTCAGTTCGTTTACGGAAAGCGTCATCCCCATCCTGCAGCGACGTGGCATCTTCCGGTCGGAATATCGGCACAGCACATTGCGCGGAAACCTGGGGCTCGGTGAATGACGCGCGACCCTCACCACACGCTCACATCCACGGAACTAACGCAGAACGATCCGGTCCCGTCACCCGCTGATTTTGACGAAAGCCCAGTCGCGCGCATCTTCCGGCAGCCGACGATGCTCGGCCTCTTTCTGCCACTCAATGCCGGTGGCTGGAGTGCGTCGCATCTGCCACGCACGACGTCATGGGATTTCGGCTACAACCGCAACCTCGTACGAATCGCTGACGAACTCGGCTTCGACATCGTCTTTGGACTGTCGCAATGGCTTCCGAAAGGCGGGTTCGGCGAAGTACTGAACGGCACCTCTCTCGACCCCTTCGTCACCATGGCTGCGCTGGCGACAGAGACGAAGAATATCCTGCTCGCATCGACCGTGCATATCCTGTATGGACCTTGGCACCCGCTTCATCTGGCGCGCGCCGGCGCCACCCTCGATCACATCACAAATGGCCGCTGGGGCCTCAATGTCGTGACCGGTCATCGCCGGATTGAACACGAGATGTTCGGCGGCTCGCAGATCGAGCACGATCAGCGGTACAGGCTCGCCGACGAATTCGTCAATGCGCTGAAGGCATTGTGGCGCTCGGACGAGCCCGTCACCTTTTCCGGTAAATCGCCATGGCGGATCAAAGAGGGCTTCATCACGCCGAAGCCGCGTTTCGGCCGACCCCTTCTGATCAGCGCGACAGGCTCGCCCGCCGGCATAGACTTCGCTGCGCGGCAATCGGATATCGTCTTTGTCACTAGCCCCGGCGGGGGCAGTTTCGAGGCAGCGCGGGCGTCGCTCGGCGCCCATACCGCCACCGTCAAGGCAGCTGCGGCTCGAAACGGGCGCACAATCCGCGTCATCCTCAATCCAATCATCGTCTGTCGCGACACGGATCAGGAAGCTCAGGAATACTATGGCGCGATTGTTGCCGCCGTCGAGCAGAGGAATGTCGGCGGGCTGCATAACATTGCTGACACGAAGGATTTCGACAAACGGCTGGTCAGCGACGCGCAGGCGTGGGCGAAGAGCAACGATGTAAACTCGGTCGATGCGATCGCTGTCGGGGGGAATGTCCGGCTCGTCGGCTCGCCTCAACGGATCGTCGAACAGCTTGCCGCTTTGCATGCCGAAGGAGTGGACGGTTTCCACATCTCCTTCTTCGACTACCTGCCCGACCTCACCCATTTCGGACGAACCGTTCTCCCGCTGATGCGGGCAGCCGGTTTGCGGCTCTAGGGGTGATGAGATGACAGTTCAACAAAAAATCGCGTCGGGCCGATCAAGCGGGAGAACGGTGTCGCAAGAGCGTCTCAACCAGCTCAGTGAACAGACGCGTCGCGCAATCGCGCAGCTCGAACCGGTCACTCTGGATTGGGTTGCTCCGGTCGCCACAGATATGGACGTTGCCGTCATCGGCGGTGGTCAGAGTGGTGTTGCCATTGCGTTTGGACTGCGCCGTGCCGGCATCCGACGGGTGCAGGTTTTCGATGCCGCCACGCCGGAAACAGCGGGCGTCTGGAATACCATAGCCAGGATGCACACGCTTCGCGCGGGCAAGGGATTTACCGGTCTCGAACAGGGCATCCCTGAACTGACATTCGAGCACTGGTACGTTGCGCTTCATGGTGACGCCGCATTTGCCGCAATGGCGGAAATACCCCGCACCGTCTGGCTCGACTATCTCAACTGGTATCGCGAAACGGCGGGGATCGACGTGCGATGGCAGCATCGCCTGATTTCGATCGATCCGCGTTCGGACGCCGAAAACGCACCGCTCAATCTGCGCTTTGAACTGCAGGACAAGGGCGTGATAGATCTGTCAACACAGACGATCGTACTGGCAACTGGCCTGGACGGCTTGGGCGAACCCTATATACCGTCGGTTCTTTCCCACACTCTTCCTCCCGACCGCCTTGTCCACACGAACGACCTCATTAATTTCGCTAGCCTTCGCGGCTTGAGCGTGGGTGTGGTCGGAGCGGCCGCCTCCGCGTTCGACGCAGCGGCTGTCGCGCTGGAACATGGTGCAGCGAGTGTGCATCAATTCGTCCGACACGGCGATCTCGTAGAGGCCAACGATCAGGCTGCCGCCAGACCCTCGGCTGACAAGCTGTTCTTTCCGGAATTCGATGATGCAATGCGATGGCGTTTGATTTTGGAGCGCCGGCGACGCAGCTCCGCGCCGGATGCGGCCATCGCCCGGGCCTGCCAGCATCCGAACCACTATCTCCATTTCAACGTTGCGGCAGAACAGATTGTAGCTCTTGGCGACGATATCGTAGCGAGAACGACGACGGGCGATATAATGCTGGACACGGTCATTGCCGCGACCGGCTATAGGCAAAACGTTTATGCCCGGCCGGAACTGACCGCCGCGGCTCCCCACATTCTCCTCTGGCAAGACCGCGTTGCGGCGGCGGAGAGGGAAAGCGGCTGGTCTTCGCATCCCTATCTTGGGAAAGGTTTTGAATTGCAGGAGATAGAGCCTGGTTCGGCGCCATGGCTTAAGCGTATCCATGTCTATACCTTCGCGGCGATCATCAGTCACGGCATCCATGCTGGCGATATCGGCAGCGCCGCGATCGCACTGCCCCGCCTGATCGCGGCAGTCGCTCGCTCACTCTTTATCCATGCTCGCGCGGACTACGAGCGGCTTGCGAGCCTCGGGCCGTCCATCGCGGTCGACCGCGTCGCTCCCTCACCCGTCTCCGGACCTTGGGAGGCAGCTCCATGAAGAGGCTTACGCGGGTTGGCCGCAGTCTGCTACGCAACCTCATTCAGGCGGTCCCGACGATGTTCGTCATCGTCACGCTCGGTTTCTTCGTGCTGCAGCTCGCGCCTGGGGATGCCGCCGATTACATGGCGGCCGAATCCGGTGCCGCCACGCAGGAAACGGTGGCCGACATTCGCCGGGCTTTCGGGCTCGATCTGCCGCTGCTCGATCAGCTTGCGAACTACTATACAAGTCTGGCGCATTTCAGTCTCGGCATATCTCCCCGCTACGGTGTCCCCGTCGCCGATCTCATCATGGAGCGTCTGCCGGGTACCCTGACGCTCATGGTTCTTGCGATCGTCATCGCCCTGCTGGTGGGGATCGCAGCTGGCACGATCATGGCACTGAACGCAACGCGCGCGGCCGATCGCATTCTTTCGGTGGCATCGCTGCTGTTCTACTCAGTCCCGACATTCTGGATCGGATTGATCTTCATCATCGTCTTCTCGGTGAAGCTCGGCTGGCTACCGGCTGGCGGCATGAAAACCATCGGCGCTTCCTCGGGGGGCTTTGGCTGGCTTATCGACCGCGCCTCTTATGCATTGCTCCCCGCGACGTCACTGGCGCTCTATTACATGGCGATCTACGCACGTCTCACCCGATCTTCTATCCTTGAGGTCATCGGGCAGGATCATGTCCGCACCGCAAAGGCGAAGGGTCTGGCGCCACGACAGGTTGTCCTTCGCCACGTGCTGCGCAACGCGCTCATCCCGATCACCACGGTGGCCGGTATCCACGTGGCCGGCATTCTTGGCGGCGCCATCGTCATCGAAACGGTCTTCAGTTGGCCAGGCATGGGTCGGCTTGCCTTTGATGCCGTCATGGCGCGTGAATATACGCTGTTGCTCGGCATCATGCTGGTCTCGTCTGTCCTGGTGATTTGCGTCAACGCTATCGTCGACATCATCCAGGCTGCCCTCGATCCCAGAATCGAGGTGCGCTGATGAGCGGCTTCGATATCGAATCCTCAACCGCACGCATGGCAGCCGGTGAAGCCCCCTGGAGCAACATCGGCAATCCTGTCATTGCGCGCTCGGTCCTGCGCGACTTTCTCTCGAACCCGGGCGCGACAGCCGGTCTCATGACACTCAGCATTATAATGCTCCTGGCGCTGTTGGCCCCGTGGCTGGCTCCGGGCGATCCGCAGTCGATTGTCGGCCCTGAGCGTCTTTGGCCCGGAGAAAATCCGGACTTTCTACTCGGCACGGATTCACTCGGTCGAAGCGTCTGGGCGGGACTGGTACATGGCGCCCGTGTCTCGCTGCTGGTGGGGATTTCCGCAACAATTCTCGGTCTGGTGTTCGGTGGACTTATTGGAGCCATCGCCGGCTATTGCGGCGGCTGGATCGACGATCTCATCGTCCGGTTCATCGAGATATTCCAGACCATTCCTAGCTTCGTCCTGCTGGTCGTTCTCGTCGCCTTCGCGACACCGACAATCGGTACGGTCATCGTCGGCATCGCACTTGTGTCCTGGGCGATGATCGCGCGTCTCACCCGCGCCGAGTTCCGCTCGATCCGGGAGAAGGATTTCGTCATGGCTGCCAGGGCGTCTGGCATTTCGGCGCCACGGATCATTCTGCAGGAAATCCTGCCCAACGCCCTGCCCTCGCTCATCGTGGTCTCATCGATCATGGTTGCCTCGGCGATCCTGATGGAATCTGCGCTGTCCTTCATGGGGCTTAGCGATCCGAATACCGTCACCTGGGGATCAATGATCGGCGCCAGCCGCGAGGTGATCCGCAGCCACTGGTACCTCACGCTCATGCCCGGTGGGTGCATCGTCCTCACCGTGCTGGCGCTCAACCTCATCGGGGATGGCCTCAACGACGCGCTCAACCCGCGGATCAGGCGCAAAGTCCGCTCGCGGAAAGCAGTGGAATGATGGCGATACCTTTGCTTGGTGTCCGCGACCTCTCAGTCCGATATCACAGCCGGAGCGGTGAAGCGGTTGCCGTCGAGAACCTTTCCTTCGACATCGCCGCCGGCGAGGCTGTCGCTCTGGTCGGCGAATCCGGTTGCGGGAAAAGCACGACTGCCCTTGCGCTGTCCAACCTCCTGCCGGACGAAGCGTCCAGCAGCGGCGAGGTGACCTTCGATGGCCTGGATCTCTTCCGCCTCCCACCCAAGGCATGGCGGCCCATTCTCGGACCCCGGATCGGCATGATCTTCCAGGAGCCGATGAGCGCTCTCAATCCGGTCTATACGGTCGGAGACCAGATCGCCGAGGTACTGCACGCCCATGAACGGCTGTCCCGGAAGGCTGCACGTTCGCGGGTTCTGGAATTACTCGATCTGGTGTCAATGCCGGAACCACACCGTCGTATCGCGTCCTATCCACACGAACTGTCCGGGGGCCAGAGACAGCGTGCCATGATCGCCCAGGCGATCGCGCTCACGCCGCTCCTGCTGATCGCAGACGAACCGACCACGGCTCTCGACTCGACGATCCAGAGCCAGATCCTCGAATTGATCGATCGTCTTCGGCGCGATCTGTCCATGGGCCTGCTTCTCATCTCCCACGATCTGACACTGGTGTCGCGCTGGACCGACCGCGTGGTCGTCATGCACAACGGCAAAAGGATGGAAGAGCTCAAGGCAGAGCATCTGTTTCAGGAGAGCCAGCATCCCTACACGAAAGGGCTGATCGGCGCATCGATCCGTCTCGGCGATGGGCGCCACGCTTCATCGGAGCGGCTGAACGAGATCCGGACCCACAGGAACAGCAACGGCACAACCAGCTTCGAGATCCGTAGCCCGCCGGTTGCAGCGGAACCGCGCACCAATGCAACGGCAGATGCGCTTCTGGAAGTCGAGGATCTCACGGTTCGCTATGACCCCGCTAGCAAGACACCGCCTGCCGTCGATCGTGTGACCTTCGAACTCCTGCGCGGCGAAACGCTCGGGCTGGTCGGAGAATCCGGTAGCGGCAAGTCTTCGCTTTCAAAGGCGCTCAGCCGTCTGATACCCGTTGCCGGCGGACAGATCCTGTTCGAAGGTCAGGACATCACCCACGCAGGTGGAGCCGACCTGCGCGCCTTCCGCGGGCGCGTGCAGATGATCTTCCAGGATCCTTATTCTTCCCTAAACCCGCGCCGGACCGTTGGAGATATTCTCGATAGCGTGCTGCATGCACACAAGTATCGCAATTCCGCCGACAGGCAATCGCGCATAAGCGAAGCTCTCGACCAGGTCCGCCTGCCACGTTCGGCGGTGGAGCGCTTTCCCCATGAATTCTCCGGTGGGCAGCGTCAACGGATCGCGATTGCCAGAGCCCTGATCGTGCGGCCCTCGCTCGTCATCTGCGACGAACCGGTATCGGCACTCGACGTGTCCGTTCAGGCGCAAATTCTCAACTTGCTTGCCGATCTCAAGGAGGAAGCCGGTCTTTCCTATCTCTTCATCTCCCACGATCTGGCTGTCGTGAAATACATCTCGGACAGGATCATGGTCATGAAGGATGGACACATCATCGAGCGCGGCAACCACCAAAATCTATGGAGCAATCCCTCCCATGAATACACGAGGAAGCTGATCGCAGCAGCTTCGTAACGGCAACGGACTCCCTAAAACAACAGAACCCGAAACTTCACGAGCCAGGAGAATTTCATGATCAAACTGTCGCGCCGGACGTTCAACGCCGCCCTCGGAATCGGCGCATTGGGTACCGCCATACCCGGTATTTCGTTCGCTCAAACTACGCCGGTGCGTGGCGGTACCGCCCGCATCGTCGCCGCCAGCGAACCCGCCATGCTCATCGAATTGTTCCAGAACACCGGCAACGCCGGCGTCGGTTCCCGTGTCATCGAAGGGTTGTTGAAGGTCAGTTTCGACCGGACCTTCAAACCACATCTTGCGGAGAGCTGGGATATCAGCGCGGATGGAAAGACCTACACTTTTCACCTGCGCCCGGGCATCAAGTGGCATGACGGTCAACCGTTCACCTCCGCGGACGTTGCATTCTCGCTGCTGACGTTGAAGGAAACCCATCCGCGCCGGCGTGTGACGTTTGCATCGCTCGAAAAGATCGACACGCCCGATCCACTGACGGTCGTCGCCCAGTTCAAGACACCGGTTCCATTCCTGTTGCCGGCCCTTTCCGGCATCGCTTCGCCCATCATCCCGAAACACCTCTACGAAGAGACGGATATTCGGGCGAACCCCTATAACGCAAAACCGATAGGCACGGGCCCCTACGTGTTCAAGGAGTGGGAACGCGGCAGCCATATCCTGCTCGAACGCAATCCCGATTACTGGATCAAGGATCTGCCCCTGCTCGATGCTGTGGTGACACGGTTTATCGTTGATGTCAGCGCCCGCGGGGCGGCTTTCGAGGCGGGAGACGTCGATGTAGGCTATCACACACCCGTGCCGCTCGACGAGATCAAGCGCCTTGGCGACGATCCGCGCTTCGGCGTCGAGACTCGCGGTTACGAGCTTGAAGGCAGTCTGAACCAGTTGTTTTTCCGTCTGGATCATCCGATTCTCAGCGATCTGCGTGTTCGCCAGGCTTTCGCTCACGCCATCAATATCGACGACTACATCCGTCTCGTCTGGAAGGGATATGCTGTGCCGTCCCCGACCGCGATTGCACCGTCGATGGCAGAATATCACGATCCAAGTATCGGCTTCTATGCCTTCGACAAGGCCAAGGCGGAAGCGCTTCTTGATGAGGCCGGCCACAAGCGTGGTGGTGATGGGAAACGGTTCGCGCTGCGCCTTACCTACAATCCTGTCTACGGGCCAACCCGTGTCGGCGCAGAATTCCTCCGATCCGCCTTCGGCGACATCGGCGTCGACGTGGCGATCCAGAGCTACGACTACGCGACCTACATCAAGAGCGTCTATACCGACGCGGCCTTCGATATCGACCTCCAGCATCTTGCCAACGGTTATGATCCGACGGACGGCATCCAGCGCGGCTACTGGTCGAAGAACATCAAGAAGGGCGTGCCGTGGTCCAATCACTCCGGCTACAGCAATGCCGAGGTCGATGAGATCTTCGAGAAAGGATCGATCGAAATCGATCCGGCGAAGCGCAAAGAATACTTCGTCAGGTTCCAACACATCCTTCACCGCGATCTGCCGGCGGTAAACCTCGTTCAGTTCCAGAACCTGACGCTCTATCGCAAGACGCTGCACAACCACACCGAGGATTCGTCCGGGCATTCGGTCGACTTCGCCGCTGCGTGGCTGGGAAGCTGAGCTTTATCCGGCAGGCGGGCTCCACAGGCGCCGCCTGCCACGTAGCGCGACAACACCGTCATTATTTCCAAATTGTAAGTGAACGCCCTTGACCCATCATCCTCATACCTGGCCGACAATCGACACACCCGCATTCCGCACACTCGTGGCAATTTTCCGGCCGGTGTTCGCCGAAATCGCCGAAGGCTCGCGCCAAAGAGATGCGACACGCACACTCCCGCGCGATGAAGTCGCAAGGCTGAAAGCGCTCAAATTCGGTGCGCTGCTTCTCCCCAAAGATAAAGGCGGTTTGGGAGCGACACCGCTGGAACTCCTTGCATTGCTCGTCGAGCTTGCAGAGGCAGACTCGAATGTCGCGCAGATCTTCCGCGCCCATTTCGGATTGCTCGGACAGCTTCTCGACGAACCATCCAACGCCTGGACGAGGCGTTGCATCGACATCATCGGATCCGGGGAGATCATCTCCGCTGCAGCGACGGAGGTTGGAAATGCCACGCTTGGCAAATTTTCGACTTCCATCATAAAAACCAATGAGGGCCATCGTCTCAACGGCCAGAAATTCTATACGACCGGCGCTCTGTTCTCGGAATGGATGACTGTCAGCGGCTTGAACAATGCTGACGAGCTGATCATAGCGCTTATAAAAACGACGGCGCCAGGAACGTCCATTGTCGATGACTGGAACGGTTTCGGACAGAGACTGACCGCCAGTGGGACCGCCGTATTCGATCAGGTCCTTCTGCACGATGACGATATTGCGCCATCGGCATCGCGGTGGCCGTTCCTGACGGCCTTCGCTCAATTGGCCCATCTGGCAACGCTTGTCGGAATCGGGCGGGGGGCGTCCACTGCCGTTGCGGACTATGTGCGGTCACGCAAACGGACATATTCCCACGCGGCTGCCAGCACCGCGAGCGACGATCCGCAGGTGCTCCAGCTCGTCGGTAAGGTGTTTGCCAATGCGCACGGGGCAAACTCGATCGTACTTTCAGCCGCCGACGCCTATCACCGCGCTGTTGCTAAAGGCTGCAGGGAAAGAACGGAGATCGGCAAACTCGAGGTGCAGATTTACCAGGCACAGGTCGTCGTCCACCAACTCATCCTCGATGCGACGACCGTCCTCTTCGACGGACTGGGAGCGTCTGCGCTCAGCAACGAGTTGGGGCTGGATCGCTATTGGCGAAACGCCCGCGCCATCTCCTCCCACAATCCGGTCATCTACAAGGAGCGTCAGATCGGTGATTTCGCGGTTAACCGCAGCCTGCCGCCGGATCTTTGGACCACCGGCATTGGAAAGGCCTAGCGGATGTTTCGCGTCGAGGCTGGTCAACCTCACCTCAGCCGGCGCTGAACCAGATCGCGTGACTTAATTAGGAGATCTTATGGGAAATAAGCTGTTCGTTCTCGACCTGGGTGAAATTCGTGTCGACGAAAACTTCATCATCGCCAACTCCACTTTTGTCACGCCGCAGAAGCCGACGGTGAGTAGTCGTCTGATCGACATTCCGGTCTCCGCCTACCTCATCCAATGCACCGATGCCACGGTCCTCTACGACACAGGATGTCACCCGGAATGCATGGGAACGAATGGCCGGTGGCCCGCGCAATCGCAACTGAACGCGCCCTATATCGGGGCGTCGGAATGCAATCTGCCGGAACGGCTGAGGCAGCTCGGCCTTTCACCGGACGAAATTTCGACGGTGGTCCTGTCGCATCTTCACAATGATCACGCCGGTTGCGTCGAGTATTTCGGAAAGTCGAGGCTGATTGCACATGAAGATGAATTCGCAACCGCAGTCCGGTATTTCGCGACGGGGGATCATTCGTCGCCTTACATCGTCAAGGATATCGAGGCGTGGTTTGCGGCCCCACGAAACTGGGATCTTGTCAGTCGCGATGAGAGAGAAAGAGAACTCGCGCCTGGAGTGACCCTGCTCAACTTCGGAAGCGGCCATGCTGCCGGGATGTTGGGTATTGCCGTGGAGCTTGAGAAGCGGCCCGGGTTTCTGCTCGTTTCAGACGCTTGTTACACCGCCACAAATTATGGTCCTCCGGCCCGCCGAGCCGGCGTTCTCCACGATACGATCGGTTACGATCGGACGGTCAGCTATATCAGGAAATACGCCGAATCCCGTTCTCTCAAAGTCCTCTTCGGTCACGACCGGGAGCAGTTTGCGAGCCTGATCAAATCCACGGACGGATTTTATGAATAAGGAGCTCGCCAGGACTTCAACTGGCGGCGGCCGCGGCTGTGAAAACGCCAAGGCAACTACCCCAGTAGAACTGCCCAATTGCCTCTACCTCAAACCGCATAAGCCAATTCACCCTATGAAAGGATCCTTCAAATGACTTCATCTAAAGTAACTTCTTCACCCTTATCAAGCTCGCTTTCTCGCCGCCGTCTGCTCCAGGCAGGGGCGGGTCTTGCCGTGGCGGGAAGTGGATTTCTGCCCAGCTGGGAAGCACGCGCTCAGAGTTTTAAATCCGCTCCGCTGCATCAGCTTTTGCTGCTGAGCAATGAATGGAACACCATCATCAACGATGCGGCAAAGCGGGCCGCAGCTGTTCTCGGCCTTCCCTATAGTTCGACGACGTTCAACCTCAACGATGGCACGGCCGTTACGCAGGCGCAGTCCGCCGCTGCGGCAGGTGCAAAACTCTTCCTCATCGTCAGCGCCGACGGGAGCAGTCTGAAGCGGATTGCCCGGACAGCGCAAGAGGGCGGCGGCTATGTGGTCAATGTCGGCAACAACATTCCCTGGACATCTCCGATTGACGCCGGAACCGGCTTTGCGCAGGCAATCGTTGCGCGTGAGGACGGAAATCGCGGCGGTAATATGTATGAAGCCGTCAAATACACCATTGGCCTGGCGGTGAAGAAGTTCGGGCCGGACGCCAAATTCCTGCATATCACCGGTTCGAAGGGTTCATCCTACGACAATCTGCGCACGGCGGCCGTGAAGCGTGCGCTTGCCGAATTTCCCGGTGTAACGATCGCCGGAAGTCTGCCAGGCAATTGGAGCGCCGAGGAAGGGCAGAAAGCGACCGAGGACCTCATCGCCCGCCACGGCGTGCCCAACGGCATTATCGCCCAGAATGATGGATCGCTGACCGGGGTTCTGGCAGCGCTGCGCGGTCTCAAGATCGAGGCCGGTGAGGAAGTGCTCACGGTTGGAGCGGATGGCGCAACCGATATCTTCAGGGCAATCAAGGCCGGAAAAGTCGCGGCCACCGCGTTCCAGTCTCCGGCCTATTACGGTGTCCAGGCTGTCGCCCGGCTCTTCGATGCTCTGAACGGCTATGAGGCGTCCGCCCCGGAAAGGTTCGTGGGGTTCAATGGGCTTCTCGTCACCAAAGACAATGTTGATGGTGTTCTGGCGCGCTACGTGGACAATCCGAACCTGCCCTTCGATCCGAAGCTGCTGTCGCATGTCATCAGCGGCGACAAATGGGACCCTCAGGCGCCGCTCGCCCCGATCAGGTACGACGACTACTTCACTGCCACCGGCATCGAGAAGCCTGCAGATTACCGACCTCAGGCAGACTATGCCAAGTCTATCGAAACGGGCGAGTTCGACGCTGTCACGAAGCGCTACGAGAGCGCCTACAAACTCAAGCTGGACGACTTCAGCTTCAAGGGCATCAAGGCCTGAGAATGTCCATTCTGAGCGTCGAGAGCCTCACCCATTCCTTTGGTCCTTCGCCCGCCCTTCGCGATATAAACCTCGCGATCCGGTCGGGAGAGGTTGTCGGTATCGTTGGGGAAAATGGAGCTGGCAAGTCGACGCTTCTTAACGTGCTTTCCGGTACATTGAAACCATCCAGAGGAACCGTAGCGATCGGCGGCACGCCGGTCGCCCTGGAAAATTATTACGAGGCCAATCAGCGCGGGATCTGGCGGATCTTTCAGGATCCCGCGCTGATCGGGGCCCTGCCTGTCTATGAGAGCCTTTTCCTCGGCCATGAAAAGCGTTTCACGCGCTTTGGGGTGCTGAATAAGGCGAAGATGATTGATATTGCCCGCGACCTCGTGCGTTCCATGGGTATCGCGGTCGACGTCAAGCACCTGATGCTGAACTACGACTTCGCCACCCGGCAATCGCTGGAGGTCTGTCGGGCAATTCTGTTACCGAAAGTGCTGGGGTTGCCCTCCGGTTTCGTACTCTTCGACGAGCCGACAACCGGGCTTAGCCGTGCCGAGGTGGTCCGGCTTCTGGAAAGCATGGGCAGGCTTCGCAGGCAAGGCGCGGGCGTGGCCTTCGTTTCGCATCGCCTGCAGGAAGTTTTCGACGTCTGCGATCGGCTGATCGTCCTGAAGGATGGTGCGATCGTCGGAGAAGGGCCGATTTCTCAGTTCGATGAGGCCGGATTGCACCGGTTGATGGTCGGCCGGGCTTTCGAAAGCACGACGCCGGGCAAGAGGTCGACGCTCAATGAAGAGCCCTTTCTTGTCGTCAAGGGGCTTTCACGTTCCAGCCGACCGTCGGCAGGGCAACGCTTAACGCACCTCACCGACATTTCCTTCAACGTCGGAAAGGGCGAGATCGTCGGTATCGGCGGTCTTCTGGGATCGGGCAAGGGGCAACTTCTGCGCGTTCTGGCGGGCGTAACCTCCCATCGGGACGGCACGGTCGAGCTTGGGGGCATGCCGCTTGCAGGATCTATCGCCCAGCGGAAACAAAGGGGCATCGCATTCATTCCCGGTGATCGGTCGAACGAAGCGGTAGTCGTGACCGCGGATGTCGCATCGAACATTTCTCTGCCGAGCGGTCATGCCGGCGCTCGCGGTTTTTCCAACGCATTCGGCATCTGGCGTTCTGCTCGTGAGCAAAATGTCGCCAGACAGATGATCGTGTCCCTGCGGATCAAGGCCGTTTCAGGTCAACCCCTGCGTACACTGAGCGGTGGCAATCAGCAGAAGGTATCATTGGCGCGCTGGATCCATCGCGAGCCGGTGCTGCTTCTGATAGAGAATCCAACCGCTGGCGTGGATGTGGGAGCCAAGCGTGAAATCTACGCGCTTTTGCGAGATCTTACCGCTCATGGCACCTCGATCCTTTACGTTACAGATGATCTCCCGGAGCTGATCTCGCTCAGCGACCGGATACTGATCATGCGAGATGGTCGGATCGTCAGCGATATCGACAACCGCCAAACGCTCACGACCGAGCACGCCCTTGTCGCCGATATGATTGGTCCCGCCTCGAACGAGAAGACGCCGATTGTTGCGCCTTGAAGAGATTCCTATGATCCCGAAGCAGATTAGTGAAATTGAAGTTCCGCAGGCAACCGGCAAAATAGAAACCTGGAAGGCGCGTGTTGCAACGGCCATCGTTTCGCGCGAACACCGGGCGACCTGGCTGCCAGCATCGGCGCTTCTCATTCTTATTGGCTACTTCGCTTTCCAGCAGCCCGCATTCTTGTCGCCGCTCAACCTGACGGTCATGGGAGCCCAGGCCGGGCCACTGCTCTTGATCTCGCTCGGCGCGACCTTCATCGTGCTAATGGGCAGCATCGACCTCTCCGTTGCTGCTGTCGCAGCGCTCGCCTCCGCGATCAGCGCCGTTCTCCTGCAGAAATTTGGCACGGGTTACACAACGGCCCTCCTCGCCGTGCTCGGTTTCGGCATCGCTGCCGGCCTGCTCAATTCCGTTCTTTCGACAGTCCTGCGGCTGCCGTCGTTCATTGCAACTCTTGCGTCCAGTTCCATCTTTACGGGCATCATGCTGCACGTGCTTGATGGCACTGCCCTGTTCGTCAACGACGACGACTTTTCGATGCTCGCCAACGGGCAGATAATCCCGCGGGTGCCCAACGTCCTTCTCCTTTCGCTGCTGCTTTGGGTCGTGCTGAGCCTGACAACGTCCCATACCCGGTTCGGCCGGTACATCGTCGCGATAGGGGCTGGCGAGCGTGTCGCGAAACTGAGCGGCATCGCTATCAACCGCTACAAGACCTATGCGTTTGTGCTTTCAAGCACACTCGCTGCGATCGGTGGGTTCTTTCTGTTGTCGCGTTTGGGTTCCGCCACCCCCTCAATCGGGGACGGGTATCTTCTCGACACGGTCGCTGCAATCGTCGTTGGCGGCACGGCACTTACAGGCGGGGTCGGCGGCGCACAGCGCACCCTGCTCGGGGTCGCGCTTATCACTATCCTGAGCAACGGCCTGAACGTTTCTGGCGTCAGCACGTTCACCCAGGAAATCGTCAAGGGCGTTGTTATTGTGATTGCCGTGCTCACGACGATCGACCGCGTCAGCCTTCAAGACATCGTGAAATGACGACACAGTGCCCCAAGCAACGGCGATGAGAAAGTTTTTCTCCCCACGCGTGCGAAATTAGATTCGTCTAGTTCGTCTATATCTATGTATTAAGTCATGAAATGTTGTTCTCTTTTTGGGCACGAGGAAGCAAAGTGAGTTTCTAAGTTATTCAAATGCAGAATTTTTGCCGCGGGCCATCACGTACTGGCTTTGGGGAGCGGCAGGGCAAAAGTCTCGCGTCGGGGCCGCCGGTACAGTCGTTATGGAAAATGCCGCGATCCTAAAGAATTGGCATCACGTGTTCGAGGAAGAGAGCGCCGTTGGCTCGCATGAAGGGCGGCAGCACGATAAAGTCGTCGCCCCAGAACCAAGAGACGTCACAGCGCCGGCTTGCTGAAGTTTGAAGGATCGGTACGTGCGCAGGACCGGGTGCAAGCATTAAAGCCGGATCACGCCTCTCAACACAACAATGCCTGTCCCGGAGAGTTCCGGTTCGGGCTTCAGCCGGATATGCAGAATGCTGCGGCGGCCCATCTTGGTACCTTGTTCGATCACCAATTCGTTGTTCCTGAGGTTTCCCGTGGCTGCAAGATACGCCGCCAGCGGGCCAGCGGCGGTTCCGGTCGCCGAATCCTCCCACAGACCAACAGTTGGATTGAAGAACCGGGCGTAGGCAGTGTTCGATGCTCCGGCATCGAACGCATAGACATAACACCCTTCCGCCACCGTCTTTCTCAGAACGGCGAGCAGCTTGCCGACATCGGGTCGCGCCTCGTCAACCGTGCCGGCATTGCGAACGCGCACCATCAGATGAGCCGCACCGGTGTCGGCGGGACGTGGCGCCGGTTCTGACAGAATGTCGCCCAGACCGAGGCCAAGAGCGTCGGCGAGAGGCGCGACATCACTGAGCGCGTCCGACAAGCGCAGCGGCGCCTGGAGCATGCGGCCGTGGACGCGGCCGGCGATCAATTCGAGCTCGATCGGAAGAACATCCTGACCGATCTCCTGCTGAAGGGTTCGGGCGGTCGTCAGCGAACCGAGATTTCCATGTTCTCCTAGCCAAAGCCACGCACCGAGGGCGTTGTGGCCCGCACCGAATACTTCCGCGCCGCTGGCGGTGAACGACCGCAGTTTCCAATCGGCACGTGCGCTCCGAAGTATGAAGGTGGTCTCGGCCTGATTGAATTCACCGGCGATCCGCCGCATCGCATCATCGGCAAGGTCGTCGGCGTCCTGCACCACCGCGAGCGGATTGCCGGTCAATGGCGCATCTGCGAAGACATCAATGAGACCTGCGACCAGTTCGACCATTTTTCCTGCTGCCTTGAATGAGTTTATTTTGATAGGGTTTGACGATCAGCACTGTACAGCCGCTTATACAAATAGAAAAAGTCAAATTACTCAGCTTCAAGGTGAACTGGATTCAGCATGAGTCGCTCTCGCTTGCCGCCATTGTCCGCCCTTCGCGCTTTCGAAGCCGCTGCACGGCGGGCGAGTTTCAAGGCGGCGGCTGAAGAACTCTCGGTGACGCCGACGGCCATCAGCCATCAGATCAAGCAACTCGAAGCCCATATGGGCCTGCGCGTCCTGGACCGGTCGCCGAGAGCGGTGACGTTAACGCCGCAGGGCAAGACCCTGTACGAGGCGACGGCCTCTGGTTTCGGCGAAATCGAAAGAGCAGTCACGCGACTGCTGGCAGATACGACCCCGACGACAGTCACCCTCTCATCCACCACTGCTTTTCTCAGCCACTGGCTGGTGCCGCGGATGGACACGCTCCGCCAGGCTGTTCCGATGATCGATCTCCGGCTGCATACGTCGAACTCCGTCGAGGACTTGCGGGCGGGTGGTGTCGAGACTGCAATACGTTACGGGCGTGGTCCCTTCCCCGGCGTGGTCAGTACCTACCTTTGCCGTGACGTGATGACACCCGTTTGTAGCGCACGGCTCGGTCTGTCCCACCCTGATGATCTGCGGCGCGCTATACTGATTCATATCGACGGACGAAACCGGCCCTCGCCGGAACCAGACTGGTTGCGCTGGTGCGCGCAGGCCGGTGTGGCCGACGTCGACACCAGTGTCGGACCCCGCTTTCCCGATAGCATGCTAGCCGTCCAGGCGGCTATCGCGGGACAAGGCGTGGTCATAGCCAGCCGGGTTCTGGTAGCGGATGCGCTTGCTGCGGGCTTGCTGATAGCGCCTTTTTCCGGGGAGCTTGCCGGAGATGCCTATCACTTTGCCTGCGCTATTGGGTTAGAAACAAGAGCTGACATCGTCGCACTTAGGGAGTGGTTTCAGGCATCGCTCGGGCCAATGTGTCATTAACGGACCTCTTTCGGCAGACGTGTCCATGGTCGATATGATGATCGAACTTGGTCCGGATTCTTTTGCGCCAACTCAACGCAATCTGAACGCCGGCAGTGGCGGCAATCTCAATCCGCGGCGCGCCATCATGAGAAAACCGCATATGGAGCTCACGCCACAGGCCTATAAATGGATATTCGATCGGGCTCGAGAAGTCTCTGATGCGGTCTGGCGCGCTCGATCTCACCGATCCGCGCTTCGACCTACCGGCGGTGCAAGACAGCTCCCCGGGTGTGTTTGCGACCGTCCCACAGGTGCCAACGCAGTCTCCAGAGGAGTAGAAAATGGATATACCGCACGTCTCTCGTCAGCCACCTGAGATCGGCAGCCGAGTGAAAATCTACTTTGACCGCACGTCTGGTGATCTCATCATTGAGACCCCTAAAGGCCAGCGCAGCAGGGATTTCATGGGCGTTTGCATCAGCGACGCCGTCTTCGACACCGAGGCCACTGTAAGGGGCAGCACCCGTTGCATCGTGACGGGAACTTTTCTTGCTGTCCCGGGTTCACGTGAGAGCCGCGATATCGAGTCGGAAATCCGCGCGCAGGGCAGATCGCATCTGGAGTTTTACTGGTGGCGAGATAAGACGTGGCCACTCCGCAAAGCGCGCCTGGCGTTCATTACGAAGCCTCATGGTGGCTTCACGACTTCGATGGTCGTCGACGGAGAAGTCTGACAGGGGGCGCTTCGGCGCCGTCTGTAGTCTACAGATCAAAGATTTCGAGGCCTGGAATTATCATTTGCGCCGTTCCCAGCAATGGTCTGGGAAGTCTCGCTGCAAAGGCCTGCCTACCGCTATCGACAATTGCCATTATGCGATGTCGGCCGTCCATGACTGAGATCCATCCCTCCTCTTTTGAGGTCGATGTCAGCACCGGAAAACCTATTGGTTGGTTGGAACCGATCCGGCGCACCCAATAGTCATATTTCCCTTGCTTGAAATCCACGCCGCCGCCGCCTCTCCTATCGATCGACCAAAACCATGGTGCATGATTTCCGAGGTGCTGATCAAACCCAGCACTCGGCACGTGGACGGTTACATAGTCGTCCAGGTCCGCGAGCGGCACTTTTTCATTTGAGATATATGTGAGGCCGAGAAGGGTCGTCATGGAGCGAGCATCTCTGATGGAATTATGGGATTGTAGTAAATCACATGATTTGCTGGTCAGAAGGTGAAACCAACACACCGACATAAAGTCGGCCATTTAACCCTGCGTCCGGAAGCGTCGAAGGGCGCGCGGCGAACGGCGGTCAAGAAGCAGGACCCCGTCAAGGCCGGACGAAACACTTCTATCCTGCCGACCCGCATAGTTCTGCGACCGATCTTCAAGAGCAGAGAAGACCTGGGCGACACGCCTGCGACGCGTTGCTTCAGTCGGGGGCCGCTCTCGTACCAAGGCAAGGATTTCCTTGTCGATACCCAAGAACACACCATCATCGATCTCGCGTCCGACATAACCCGCACCAACCTGATCGGATAGATCAAGTACCGGCTGATCGAGGATAATGGAGTAGGCTCGTGTAATCGCTTCGAAGAGATCAAACGTCACGGTGATGTCGTCACCCTTTGCCGGCGGATCCAGCACTCTGCCCTCTGCACCACCGGCCTTGAACATGAAGAAGTTTGCACAGCGTGTGGTCGGCGCCCGTCCGTTGACCGTGTGAAGCGCCGAAACCTGCCCCAGTGCCTTCGCAACGGTGCTTGCGGCTGGCGCTCGGATGCGACCCTTGCTCTCGAACACATGGCGTTCCCTTCGCTTGATGCCGATAAAATCGGGACGCGATTTTGGAGGAGGAGGCGCTGCGCCAGCTTTCGGCGCGACCGGAGCCGTTGGGGATCCCCATCGACAGGAGGCAAGGCCGGCGACATGCACGAGATACTGCACGCTCATCTGACTCTGAGCATACCAGTGCGTGAACGCCTCGCCGAAAAGGAACGAAACCCCCACCTTCTCCGACTGCTCCAAACTCCGAAAATAGGCCGTCGTGTTCAAGGAGGCATCCAGATAGCCCGTCGCCATCGCGACCAGCATTTTCTCCCGCCAGGGGCCAACGGTGCGGACAGCGGCTCGACGGCTGGGATAGCCGACGGTCAGCAACGAGCGGATGATGTCGGCATGTGTCGCTGGCAACGTTTTCGTGCCATTCAACGCCGTAAATCGCCCAGAGAAGTTTGCGGAAGTGACTGTAACGGACATGCTTATCGCCCGGCCCGGATCGACACCCCGATAGACCGCAGGGCGGCTATCAAGTCGGCTTGACGAACCAGCTCGACCGCCGGAGAGGCGACAAGTTTCGCAGCGACAGCCCGATCGTAGACCGCCACGCAATCTGCCGCCGTGAGGCGTGAGGAATAGAGCAATCCATCGACAGCATAGGATCGAAAGATCGACTCGCTCAGTCTCTGCCCTTCCTGATGTTCCTTGCCCCGGGCTGCGTCCGTGCTGACGCCCAACCTCAGGAGGCCGGTCGTGCGCAGGTCGAGAAGAATGAGAGCATCCGTGGCCGTCACCTCAGTGACCGACCAGTCCTCGATTTCGCTCTCATCCAGCACTCGCTCCTGGGTCCCCTCGAAGCGGTCGCGCACAATCGTCTCCGCAATCGCGGTCGCGAGATCATATGCGGCATAAAGCAGTCGGAACATCTGGTTGGGGCTCGAGAATCGCGATTGGCCGAAACCCATGCCAAGCGGGGTCGACATGTGGGCTACAGGTATAATGCGGACATAAGATTGCGGGAGAAAGGCAAGCGCGAGCTCCCGAACCGTTTGGGGATCAAGTTTCACGATTCAGCTCAACCAAAATCGCGCTCGGCCGCATCCAGAACTTCGTCTAGATTGCCCATTTTGAGATTGTCGAGCGGCGTTCCGCCAATGCTCGGCTTCGGCTGGATCAACCATTGCCACGCCACACGCGGATTGCGGATGATTTTGGTGACCTGAGGCATGCCCTCGACCGGCCGGCCATCGACAAACTGAGCCAGGGGAAAGACATGCTTTCGCTCGCCCTTGAGCAGACCGACGACAGCTCCGCGCTTGTGCCAGTCGTGCAAGGTCGATCGCTTCGTGCCGAACTTCTTCTCGATATCGCCCGGACCAGCGACCGGACCGGCCCAGTCTTCGATGCGGGTTGGCGTCGCAAATTCGTCGAGCCTGCGGCGCCCTTCCTCCATGTCTACCGATTGCCCCAGACCAGCACCTCGGCTGACCTCCACAGGCTTTTCGACCGATACCTCCGCGAGTACATGACCTGGCTTCGCAGCCAGTTCGGCGACGGCGGCTTCCACAATATGGGCGAGTTCCGTTTCATCGTCGGCAATCCGATGCTGTTGCTCGACAGAAAGGCGCGCTGCCACCGCAGAGACCACGGCCATGACCTTGCCAGTCGCTGCAAGCGCCGGCTTTGAAAGGCCTGGATTGTGTCGGGCCAAAACCTTGAGAACATCGGCTACCGCAGCCGGATTGACTTCTAGCTTTGCGCGCATCTGCGATTTACGGGTGACAGCAACCATCTTCGTCTTCCTTCTTGACTACAGCCAAGATAATGCGGATTGTCCGATTTGTCCAGATTGTTGCCCTCAGATTCGGGAGCGGCCAGCACTGAGGCCCTTAGAGATTTGATGGCGAACTTACCCTCTTTTTATCGACCTGATTTACAGACGGGCAGTTAGGCTTATTCGCGTATTACTATCGGACTTTTTAGTTTGCGTATTTTTCTACTTGGCACGAGGGTTGTCGTTTCGCAATGGAAGAGCACGAAATACAGAAATGGCTGAAGGAATTTCCCGGGGCGCGCCGCGCCGCGAATGGTTTCATCATCGGCGATGAACGTGGCGAGTTCTACGTCACAGGGATCGAACCACTCGATCCAGATCTCAGCAATGAAGAACTGGTTTATGCGCCCTTCTGCTCTAAGAATGAGATTCTCCGGCTGAGGTCGTTGAGAAGCGCGCATGACTACTTGCTGCGAATTCGGGCTAACTCCGTTGCCGATTCTCCTCGAGTTACGAGGGTGCTTGCCCACCGGAAGCGTGCATTTCAGCAGAACGGTCGCCCTTGGACTCTGACATCCTACTACGAAACCGTCAATTTGGCTCCGAGACGCTATCTTGAGCGACTGCCGAAGGCCTTACGAAAATCCGCTCGCTCAATCCCCTATGGCTACGTCCCAACCCTGGAAGTGAACGCCGCTTGCTTAAAGTCCCTGGTAGGCGAGGTGATCATCGTCTCCGAAGCGTTGCGCTACTTCCTCTATTTCATGACTGTATGTTTTCATGGCGCACACTATGAATTTCCGATGGGCGACCGGATTGATGCAGCCTTAATCGCCCTGCGGACGATGATAGGGTCAGAAGCCCAGGACTTTGACATCGATCCGCGAGCTAAACTTCCAGCGAGTGTGGACGCTGCTATCAAGCGCGATGTAGACGACATGCTCGAATTCACATTCGGGCATGAGTTTAGTCATTTGCTTCTAGGTCATATGGAAGAAGCATCTTCGACCGAAAATCTGGAGGATCTAAAAACCTATAACCACGATCTAGAATTCAGTGCTGACCTCCACGCGATTACAGCCATCGGGTCGGATAAAGATGCAAAACTCCGCCTTTCCAACGGCGCCTATCACATATTTCTCTTCCTCCACTTAATTGAACTTTTGGGCTCCCGATTTCTCGACATACCTCGGTTTTCGGTATCCGAGACCCATCCAGCGCCGCTTGAACGGCTGTATGCGCTGAAGGCAGCGCTTGGAGATAGGAACCAACCAACAAAGCAACATCTGGACGCACTCGTAAAGCACGTCGGCGTGGTGGCCGAGGCGCTAACACAACGAATCGACGGTGCGCCGCGGAGCGATCTGTTGTCATTTTATGGCTCCATGTATTTATTTGGCCTTGGTGGTGAAATGCGAGAGGACAGAATTGATTTCTGACTTTCAACCTTGGACGTCTGTGAATTAGTGGATGCAGAAAACATGGTTTGTCATCCTGCTCCTGCCATATCGTTAGGCGTCAGTAACGCCCGCCGAAAAAATAACCTGCAACACGTCTTTCTAAGTAGTAGGTATTTTCAATGCCTCTCTCTTGGGCATACATCTGTTAAAGTAGAACTGTCGGTAAAATGGGGGGCAAGAGGTGGTCGATTTCAAAAAGCTTCGCGAGGACAAGGCAAAGCCGAAGCCCGTCGCCCCACGAGATATCTTTCATTCCCTGCCGAAAGCCGTCGGGATCAATGACCTTTATGTTAGCCAAGCCGAAGCTCTCGATGCTTGGTATCCATCCCGGAGAAACGACAAGGATGTCGTTGTAAAACTGCATACGGGGGGAGGAAAGACCCTGGTTGCGCTTCTCATGGCACAATCAACCATGAATGAACTCGGTGAACCCGTTCTTTATCTCGCACCAACTACCCAGCTCGTCGAACAGGTTATTGCCAAAGCGACTGAATATGGAATCCGCGCGGTGCCCTACACGAGGGGGCAGCCTTTAGCCTCCGAGTTTCTTGATGGTAACGCCGTTCTCGTGGGGGCCTACGAGAGCCTTTTCAGTGGTCGCAGCAAATTTGGTGTTCGAGGTTCCGCCAAACCGGCAGTGAAAGTCGGAGGCATCATCTTAGACGACGCGCACGTCGCGCTTTCCTCTGTTCGTAAAGCATTCAGCCTGACGATCACATCGAAAGACCACCTCGAGGTCTATCAGGAGATGGCGGATCGTTTCAGGGGCGCGTTCGACGAGGTCGGACGAGGCGGCGCCTTTGCTGACATCACGAGGGGGAAGGACTTCGGCGTGATCGAGGTCCCCAGCTGGGCTTGGCTGTCCAAGGTCCCCGAAGTTCGGGAATTTCTTTCACAGCATGTCGAGGGCGTCGATCCCTACATATGGCCTCTCCTACGTGACAATCTGGCCATGTGCCACTGCCTCTTCAGCCGCAAATCGGTGACGATCACCCCCACCTTTCCGCCGGTTGATCTTCTTCCGACGTTCGATGACGCTAAACGCCGGATCTACATGTCTGCTACGATTTCGGACGACAGCGAGATTGTTCGCACATTCGGTGCCTCCCCTGCTGCAGTTGGCAGACCGATTCAGTCTTCATCGCTCGCGGGTGTAGGCGAGCGCATGATCTTGGTGCCCGAGCTGATGCCGCTCGGCAATGTCGCTATCACACCGATGGTTAAACAGATCGCGAAATGGATTGCCGGTTACGCCGGCGTCGCGATTTTGGCGCCGTCCGGGACCGTTGCGAAAGGATGGTTGGATACTGCGGAATATCCAGAGACAAGTGAAGCGGTTAGCCACCGCATAAAAGATATGCAGGCCGGATCGTTCAAGGGTCCGATCGTTCTTGCTAACCGGTACGACGGCATTGATTTGGCTGGTCAGTCTTGCCGCCTGCTGATTATGGATGGCCTGCCACAGGGTACGACCGACTACGATATGTTTCGGACGAATGTCCTTGCAGATTCCGCGGTCAACTCGTTGTTGGCCCAGCGGATCGAGCAGGGCCTAGGGCGCGGCTCCAGGGGTGGCGGCGATTTCTGCGTGGTCGTCCTGACGGGAAGCGACTTGGTTGCATGGATCGGACGCAAGAAGAACCTTGAGCATCTGACCGCGAGCAGCCGCGTACAACTCAACGTGGGACAGGAAGTGAGTGAGGCTGTCGCCAGCTATCAGGAAATTGGCGAAACGATGCTCAAGTGTTTGAACAGGGATCCGGATTGGGTTGCCTACCATGCGTCAGAGTTGGCAGCCGCCACCCGGCCCCCGGGGATCGACGAACTGTCGCTGAAGGTCGCCGGTGCTGAGCGCAGGGCTTTCCGGCTGGAAAGAGTGGGACAGTATGAAAGCGCCATTCAAGAACTCGAACACCTGATTTCCTCACCAGACCTAGTCCAGGATGGTCAGAGAAGGGCATGGCTTTCCTCGTTGGCAGCTCGCATCGCTTTCCATATGAATGACGATCACAAGGGTCAGCGACTTCAGACGTCAGCTTTCGCAACCAACAACAACCATATCCCACCTCGCATCCGACCCGCCTATATTCCGCGACCAATGGCAGGTCCACAATCCATGGCGATTGTTAGCCGAATCCTCGAATATCAACGTCGTGGATCGCTCATTCCTGCTTATAACGAAGCGGTCTCGGCTCTAGTGCCCGACGCCTCCCCATTCCAATATGAGGAGGCGTTAAAGAACCTTGGAGCATATCTTGGTTTTGACGCCGAGCGGCCGGAAGCAGTGCACAAAACAGGGCCTGATGTATTGTGGCGAACGAGCGGTTTGTTCGATTTCGTCATAGAAGCCAAAAGCGACAAGGAGAAGGACAACCCGCTCTACAAGAACGACCATGCTCAACTCCTAGAAGCCGAGCAATGGTTCAGGCGATGCTATCCCGGAAGGCAGTCTTTACGGGTTTCGGCGCTTCCGGAGCCCATCGCCGATCGGAAAGCAAGCACCCAGGGAACGTACGCCCTTAAATTGGAGGAAGTGACAAAGCTCGTCGGAGCGGTCCGGAATCTCTATGTCTATCTAATTGGGCAACCCGGAGACAGGGAGGTTCTTCAAGAGCGCTGTGAGGCTGAACTGCGCCGTACTGGCCTAACGCCGGACGGCATCAAGACGATCTATTTAACTGAGTTCAAATGAACGTTGCCGCCCTCTCCCGCGGATTTTGACTGCGGCGAATGCGCTGTCGTTTGCGACATGCGTCGCCACGAACGAGCCGCGAAACAAAAGGAATTCTATGACCAGAAACATCTAAACGCGCGAGGACCCGACCGCCTCAATTCGTTCAATTCTCGCACCGACCATGTTTGCTGCCTTCACATCAAATCACACCCCATGCACGGAAGCTTCCTCTCCCCGTCACTTCCCGAACGCCAAGTTCGGCGACGAGATCGAGCGCCGCACGATGGCTAACCTTCAATTCCTTGACTATCATCGACGAGGACACGATCGGTCGCGCCATCAGCAAGTCCACAACGCGCGGCAAACTGCTGGACGAGCGCTTTCCCTTCAGTTTTCGCTCGAGGTGCTCCCTCGCCTGTCCCAGCCGAATGACTTCCTTCATGGCCAGTTCAGCGCTGCTCGCCATTGCATCCAGCCCGGCAAGCATTCGTGAAGCGCGATTGTGTGATCGCCGCCGTTCCCGCGGCACAGCTTTAAGACCGGAGCAGATGCCAAACAGGTGCGAGGACACCTTTCCGCGCACCCGGAAATATGAATTCACGAGTTGGGTACCAAGCCAATGCTGCCGCTGCAATGGCTCCATGCTTTCCCATGCGTCCCATATCACTGCGGCCGCCAAGGTAGTCGGCAAGGCGTCAGCCTGAGCCAGAACCGCTCTCCAAGCCGAAAGGCGCCCTTCCTCGTCCCATCCCGGATCCCGGACAACGAGCTCACCGACCATCAGAGGATCCGCCTTGCTGCCCTCCACCGTTACCACCGCTTCGAGTGCGCGGGTCGACCGATCAAGAACTGCATCGATTTCGGCCATCTCCGCGGCGAAACAGTTGTCCTCTTCGTTCAGCGTCAGTTCGGCGGGCAAGGGCGATCTCCCCTTCCCTACCGACTCTCGTTCCGCAGAGCCCTCTGACCGCCCCACCAGGTTTACGATCCCAGCCCTGCTCGTCGCCCAGTCAGGGTCAGCTTTTTCGATGCGCCGCCGCGCTCTCAGGATCGAATGTGCGATGGTGATTTCGTGGGTCGGGGTACGCACATCCCGATTTGCGTCGTGGAGAACGAGATCCTCGATGTGGACAAGCTCGCCTGCGATCCACATGCTTGCGGCCGCCTCGGTGAAGTGAGACCTTTCGGTAAAGCCCTGCCTGACGGGGCTGCGACGAACAATTTCGTCCAGACGCGCGATTTGATCTTCTGCCCTTGCGATAGCCGGAAGCAGCACTGTCAAAGGCAAATCGCCAATTTCATATCTCATTGTTTTAACGTATCTATTTAGACCATCTTGAAGCTATAATAGCATACACTTCAATCATAGCAGATACTTTTTCTCGCGCGCGTACTATTTAGAGCTGCCAAGGCGTTCGAACTGTACAGGATTAGCGCCGATGGACGTGACATCGATGAAAACCACTGTTTTCCAGCCACTTGCGACGTGTTTACTTTGACTCCAAAGGACCAAGAGACGTTTACAAACGATCGTTTGTTAGTATCTTCTGCATTTGTACAAGGCGCTTGCGAGACGCTTAATGTGTCGTTATATTTTGATTCTATCGACATGAATTAACGATATGTCGATACCGACGACATATCCACCCGACATGTCGATCGCATGAGGATTAATCGACATGCCGTTTCAGCCGAACCGCCCGTTTAACGACCTCCCCACCTTGCCGCCACGCGAGGACGTGGAAACGAAAGCCGTGCTGAAAGCCTGCATCTCGGCACGCGCGGCGCTGGCGGAACTGCGTGTGTCCGGCCAGCTCATTCCGAACCAGGCGGTCCTTATCAATTCTATTCCGCTGCTGGAGGCGCAGGCGAGCTCGGAGATAGAGAACATCGTCACCACGACCGATAGACTGTTCCGCTTCGCCAATGAGGCCAACAACCAGGCTGATCCGGCGACGAAGGAAGCGCTGCGGTATCGTACCGCCCTCAGTGAAGGCTTTCAAACGCTCAAACAACGTCCGGTGTCGACGTCGACAGCGATCGCCGTCTGCAGGACCATCAAGGGCGTCGAACTCGACATCCGCGCGACGCCGGGAACGGCGCTGATGAACGAGGCGACCGGCGCCGTCATTTATACTCCGCCAGAGGGGCAAGCACTGTTGCGGGACAAGCTCTCGAACTGGGAGCGGTACATTCACGAGGCAGAGGACATCGATCCGCTGATCCGCCTCGCTGTGATGCACTACCAGTTCGAAGCCATCCATCCATTCACCGATGGCAACGGTCGAACGGGCCGGGTGCTGAACCTGCTCTACCTCGTCGACAAGGGCCTGTTGGACATTCCGGTCCTCTATCTCAGCCGTTACATCATCGGCAACAAGCGCGCCTACTATGACCGCCTGCTCGCCGTGACGACAGACGCTGCCTGGGAGGACTGGATCCTCTACATGCTTGAGGCGATCCGTGAGACTGCAAACTGGTCGACCGCGCGCATTCGTTCGATCCGGGATTTGCTCGATCAGACCGCGGAGCGCATCAGGCGGGATCTGCCGAAGATTTATTCGCGCGAGCTGGCCGAAGTGATCTTCGTGAACCCTTATTGCCGTATCGGCGATCTGGTGGCCGCGGACATTGCGAAACGACAGGCCGCATCGGTCTACCTGAAATCCCTTGCTGAACTCGGCCTGCTGAAGGAAATCAAAGCCGGCCGGGAGAACCTCTACATCAATCCGGCGCTGCTTGCTCTTCTCAGCGATCTACCGTCGGCGAAGCTTGCCCAATGAAGCGTCCGAGCGCCAGTCATCGCCTGATCGGCTACGCCCGCGTCTCTACGGACGAGCAGGCGACAGAAGCCCAGGAAATCGAGCTGCGATCGGCCGGGTGCAATGTGATCGTCCAGGAACACGGATCCGGCGCGTCGCGTGCCCGGCCTGCCCTTTCCAAACTCGTTCGCGAGATCGGCGCCGGAGACACGCTCGTTGTGGTTCGGCTTGACCGTCTGGCGCGCTCGGTCAGCCATCTGCTCGAGGTGATCGAGAATCTGACGGCGAGGGGCGCGCATTTCCGATCGCTTCGCGATCCTATCGACACAACCACGCCGCAGGGCATGTTCTCGCTCCAGGTTCTCGGCGCCGTCGCGCAGCTCGAACGCGCGCTCATTTCCGAACGAACGAAGGCCGGCATCCGGGCAGCCAAGTCCAAAGGAAAACTTCCCGGCAACCCCGGCATACGAGAGAAACGCCCCGAGGCGTTGGCCAGGATGACGGCCGCCCAGAAAGCGGCATACGGCGATCGCATTCAGGCCTCCGCGAACCAATGGCTTCCGACCGTTCGGCGCATGCGGCCCGATCACACATGGGACGACATAACCCGAGTGCTCAAACAGCAGGGCCTCGACTGGACGCCGGAACGGCTTCGCCGGGCTGTGAAGTGGATGGTGACTGAACGCATGGCGGACGCAGCGCTGCTGAAAAAATCTCCGCCCCGGCTTCCCGAGGATCGCCTGATGACGCTTGTGGCCGGCATCCATTCTTCGAACGCAGACCTCACCCTGCGCGATATCGCCACCCAGCTCGAAAGGCTGCACGAGCGCACCCCGCGCGGCGGCTCCAAATGGTCGCCCTCGTCCGTGAAGAACCTCATCGATCGCGCCCGACGTTCGGGGTTGATCACCGACGTCGACATCGCCGCGGCCGAGTAACGAGGAGATCACCACGACCTCGGCTTCTGCAGGCTTTTCAGCAGCGAATCCGATACGTGGACGCGGCTATCGTCTTCTGCATCCTCATCCGTTCGTGGTTTTCCGACGCTGGCTGCATTCTTCTGCTCGTCCAGCTTCGTCCGTAGCAACGCCATGACCATCGGCCAGGTCGAAAACTTCCCGTCCCTGGCCCGATCGGTCAGGCTGCGCAGATAGCCGCCGGCGTTGTTGATCTGACCGGCCCGCTGATAGATCGCCGCCAGCGTGATCGCCGCGTGTTGCTCACCCATGGTTTCTCGGGCCTCCCGCCAGGCGCTGGGGCTAATCCCCAGCATCGGCCGGGCAAGGTCAGCCGCCGCCACCAAGTCGCGCCAGTGCCGGATTGTCCCTGCCTGGGCCAGTTCCTGCATTTCGGGGCAGGCATCCAGCACGATTCCCAAAGGCAGCTCGCGTTTCGGCAAGCTCCGCACGTTGTCGGTTTCCGCAACGCCGCCGCACGCTTCTTCTATTTCTCTAAAGCCGTGTTCAGATTCAGATTTAGAGTCTGGTTTTGAATTCTGTATGTGACGACCGGAATGGGACTCATTGGCGTCCGGATTCATTGTTTTCGTAAACGATTCCAATACGTCACGGATCTCAGCGCAGAGTTCCTGAAGTTTCTGGGCAATACTCTCTATAAGCTGACGGGGTGCAGAGCGCGGCAGGCGGCCGATGATCCCCTGATAGGTCTGTGTAACTCTTCCCCAGTTTCCCGGAACGCTCTCTTCAATGCCAGTTTCGATCATTTTGACGATGTCGCGGCGAAGAAGAGTCAATCGCTCCTTCGCCACCCGGAAAGCCTTCTTTTCAGCTTGCACCGCCTGGGCCAAATCTCGGAACTCTTCGGCCCGCGCTACGATTGGCGACAGATCGAAGCCGTAGGCCTGCTCGATCTCCCCTCCCCTTCCCTTGCGGGCGAACCGCTTGCCGTTGGGGCTGTCGCGGCGAATGATGAGCCCGCAGTCAACCAGTACGGCAAGATGCCGGCGCAGTGTCGTGGCAGGCATGCCGTTTGCGCGAGCCATCAGCTGCTCGTTAGAAGGCCATACGACCAGTTCGGCGCCACCAGTCAAGGCGGTCTCCGGGTAAAACGTCAACAGCGCGTTCAGGATCGAGAGTGAGCGGTCCGTGGCTCCGATCTGTTCCCGGGATTCACGGATGTGCTGGAAGACCTGCCATTTGTGGGCGACAGCGTCCAATGCGACCGCTTTTGCTGCCATCTGGCTTGCAATATGGCCGAGTGTCATCGGCCGCCGCCCAAAGGACGTCGTTGAAATATGCGTCTGCATTTCCTTTTACCTTTTGTTAGGCAATAGAAATCCGCCCGTCGAAATGACGCTTTCCCTCACGGGACCCTTGACTACGATTCCTGGAAATGCGATTCTCTTAGCTGCGAGACTACAGAGAAGGTCTTCCGGAACGCCGTTTCGGGGGCCTTTTTCTTTTGCGGTGAGAGCCAGTCCATCTCAATCGAGCGAAGCTTTGAATTGGATGAAATCCTGGCTATTGGTCGAGCTTGCCTCCTCCTGTTGTTTCAATGAATTGGGCGTACAGGCCATCCAACTGGTCAGCGACATATTCGCCGAAAGTTGGCACCAATCTCTCATCGAAAACCAGAGCCGTTCGTCCGGCTTCTTGTCGGATCGTCGCAGCCTTTTTCCCCTTTGGCGTGCTCCAGGCCCTTACCTTTTTTGGAGCCTTAGCGGGCGGCTTTGAAACGGCATTGAAAATGAGGGCAAAGCGGGTATCGCTATCTGAGTGCTTGAACTGCTCCGACTCAAGCACCGCGTCGATTGCGTCTGTTGCCTTGGGCTTCCCAAGCCCCTCGGCAAGTGCGACCCAACGCGATCGACCCGCTTTCGACGCTGGACCGATTTGTGTGGCGAGGTTCAGCGGTATGCCTCTGGCAACAGTTATGTAACGGCTGAGGTCGGCCTTGTCAGTGGAAAGCGCGGCAATGATGGTGGCCCGATCAAAACCCGCATCTTCGAGGCGCAGGGCGAAGAGAGCCTTTTCAATGAAGGAAAGGTCAGCACGGTCAAGATTTTCTCGGCCCTGGGCCACGACTAGTTCACGGTCCGTGAGATTTCGGACAATTGCAGAAACCTCTCTCCGCAGATTTACTGCCGCGCGCAGTCGCCGCCTTCCATATACGATTTGATATCGACCGGCAGCCTCAGGATGCGGCCTGACAAGAATCGGTACCTGCTGCCCCTCCTGCGAAATGCTCGCCTCAAGCTGCTCGAACTTCGGATCCACGTCCGCGGGCAGCCGATCCGCGATCGGAGACCCGTCGATCATTGATGGATCCAGGGACACGACGGCTTCGCCCGCAGCCAGTTGATCCTGCAGCCGAGCTGCAGCTTTTGCTCCCTCGGCCATCTCTTGCAAAGACGAACCCATGGCCGAAATCGCGCCTGTACGAACACGAACGGCTGACTTGTCGACTGCTGTTCTATCGGTTGCAGGCTGCTTCTTGAGGAACAAGGTATCGATTGCGTCTTTGCGGCTCATGTTATTGGCCTCTTGGGTTTGGCGTCGTGGCGTCGCATTTTTGATTGCAAATGCGCTTGGTTGGGAGCTCCCAACAAGAGAAGACAATTGCACCCTGGCCAATTAGCGATTGGCATGCATCGTTGTCTCAAATTTCTCCGGTTTCTCCAGTGCCCCATGTCCAAGGGGCGACTCAACACCTCTCGGTTGGGAGCTCCCAACAGACCTGTGAGGAACGCAAAGCCTTTCATCAGACCCGCCCCCACGCCATCTTGATCAAAGCCTCGATCTCCGAGTTCACCGCATCTAAAGATTCCATCGCCCGGTCGTATGTCGACCGCGTAAGGTTCTCTCGCCCTATCTCATAGAGCGTCTGCTTGGTTAAACCGGCATCAGACACCGCTGCCGACTTAACCATTGGATTTGTAAGGACGTGATCCTCGAACATGTTGCGCAGTAGTGCCGTCACTTTCGTCTGCGGCGCGTCCTGGGGCTCATAGCGCGTCAAGAGATAGCGTATGAAATCGTATTGAAGATTGCCACCCGCCTCTTTCACGACGCCCAGAAGGTCGCGTGTCATGAGGAGAAACTGGCTCATGGAAGCGATATCTAACATCTGAGGATGTACGGTGATTACCATTGATGTTGCAGCACACAACCCGCTGAGCGTCAGAAACCCAAGCTGAGGAGGGCAGTCAATGACCACGACATCGTAATCGTCGGCCACCTCGTCAAAGGCTTGGGCCACGCGAGTAAAGAATAATCCGTCGCGTGTACCACGATCAGTCAAGGCTTTCGGCGTGGTATGCTCGAACTCCATGAGCTCGAGATTTCCAGGAACCAGATGAAGACCGTCAAAATACGTCGGTCGGATCACATCTCGCAACGGACGACGTGTCTCGTCATACCGAATAGCCGCATAGAGCGTTTCGTTCGCACCGACATCAGTTTCTGGCAGAACGCCGAGGAGTGCTGAAAGACTGGCCTGCGGGTCGAGATCGACTGCGAGCACCCTGTAACCTTGCAACGCCAGATACTGTGCAAGATGAGCCGACGTCGTCGTCTTCCCGGAGCCGCCTTTGAAGTTGGTTACGGCAATGACTTGCAAATGCTCAGAACCGCGGCGATGAGGCACAAACTCGATGCTTTCGCGTCCACGAGCCGAACCTGCGAGCATATGCCGGATCTCGTTTATCTGACCGAGCGTGTAAAAGCGTCTTCCGTTGCTGGCAAGCTCAGGCTGGGGGCCTTCGCCTGCCAACGTCATCTTTCGAAGCGTTGAGTCAGATATTTTCATCAAGCGTGCGGCTTCACCCGAGGTGAATTTGCGAAGGCTCTTGTGCGACGTCGGAGGAAACAAAGCCTCGCTCATCGCTTGAAGCTGAGAGCTGAGCTGCTCAGCATGCTCACCAATGGTAACATCTACCGACGGGCGATCATTTCGGGATATGGCAGCGGCTTTGCTCACGGTGTAATCTCTTGTCACGGTTAATTGGCGCGTATTGCCATTTATCCGTGACGATTACCCAATGCGTGTGAGGTTGCAAGACGTTTTTGGTTAATGAAAGGTTAAACACGTTTCAATCGAAATCATAAAAAATGCCGATTCTTCAAATGCTATCTGTTAGTTAGACAGATTCCCTCCTTCTGTGCGACGTGTCACCACGTGCAGATTTGCACAACCTTGTCGGCATCTAGCCGTTCTCACCCACTCGCATTCTATGCCCTGGAACACCGACTCGGTAGAATCACCTCAGGTGCAAATCTGCACGTAGGCACACGCGCCGCGAGATGATTTTTTGTTCGCATGACCTGTTCATGTGGAGATCGTGATGCAGATACTGACAGTCTCGCCGGACCAATACGAACGTAGTCGAAGCTTCCTCAAACAAATGCACCGTCTTCGCGCGACGGTGTTCGGCGGCCGCCTGGAATGGGAAGTCTCCATTACAGCCGGGCAAGAGCGCGACCAGTACGATGGTTACAAGCCGACCTACCTTCTGGCGATTACCGATAGTGGACGTGTCGCAGGTTGCGCCCGTCTTCTTCCGGCTTTCGGCCCTACGATGCTGGAGCAGACTTTTCCGCAACTCCTCGAAACGGGTTCGCTCGTCGCGCATTCCGGGATGGTCGAGAGCTCGCGCTTCTGTGTCGATACCGCGCTTGTCTCGCGGAGGGACGCAAGCCAACTGCATGTCGCCACGCTCACCCTGTTCGCCGGCATCATCGAATGGTCTATGGCCAATGGCTACAACGAGATCGTCACCGCGACCGATCTTCGCTTCGAGCGCATCCTGAAGCGGGCGGGCTGGCCAATGCAACGGCTCGGCCCACCGGTCGCAATCGGCAACACCATCGCCATTGCGGGCAGCCTGCCGGCAGATAGGACGAGCTTCCGGCAGGTTTGCCCACCGGGCTATCATTCGATCCCCCGGATCGACGTGGCAGCGATCAGGAGTGCCGCGTGACCCAGTTGCGCTCCCATTCGCGTCTGGTCCGGAAACTCCAGGACGCCCTCGGCGATCAGCTTTGCGTCGCGCTTGATGATGCGATGGTGGTCGAGATCATGCTCAATCCCGATGGCAAGCTCTTCATTGAGCGCCTGGGTCATGGCATGGCCCCGGCTGGCCAACTCAGCCCCGCCGCCGCAGAAGTTATCATCGGCAGCGTCGCCCACGCACTACAATCAGAGGCCGACGACGAGCAACCGATCATCTCTGGCGAACTCCCGATCGGCGGTCACCGCTTCGAGGGTTTGCTGCCGCCGGTCGTTTCCGGGCCGAGCTTCACGATCCGCCGGCGTGCTTCACGCCTGATCCCGCTCGACGACTATCTGAAACACAAGATCATGACCGAGGCGCAAGCGTCGGTTCTGCGCAGCGCAATCGCGTCTCGCATGAATATCGTGATCTCCGGCGGTACTGGCTCCGGCAAGACGACGCTCGCCAATGCCGTCATTGCCGAAATCATCGCGAATGCGCCGGACGATCGGATCGTCATGCTGGAGGACACCGCCGAGATTCAGTGCGCGGCCGAGAACGCCGTGGCGCTCCATACAAGTGAAACGATCGACATGGCCCGCCTGCTCAAGAGCACGATGCGCTTGCGGCCCGATCGCATCATCGTCGGCGAGGTCCGCGACGGGGCGGCGCTTACACTGCTCAAGGCGTGGAATACCGGCCATCCTGGCGGTGTCACCACCATTCACTCGAACACGGCGATGTCCGCTCTCCGTCGACTGGAACAGCTGACAGCAGAAGCGAGCCAGCAGCCGATGCAGGAAGTGATCGGCGAGGCAGTCGATCTGATCGTCTCGATCGAACGAACGGGGAAGGGGAGACGGGTTCGCGAAGTGATCCATGTCGAGGGCTTCACCAACTCCCGTTACCAGACCGAACATTACGCCCAGATCGATGAGGACAGCCATGTCGCGTAAGACCGAGACTGCCATTGCACTTGCGGCGTTCGCCGTTGTCTTCTGCGTCAATCTGGCGGACCCAGCCTTCGCCTCTTCGGGCGGGGGTGGGTTGCCGTGGGAATCTCCGCTCCAGCAAATCCAGCAGTCGATCACGGGACCGGTGGCCGGCTTCATCGCCCTCGCAGCGGTGGCGATCGCCGGCGCAATGCTGATCTTCGGGGGCGAGTTGAATGATTTCGCAAGGAGGCTTTGCTACGTCGCCCTCGTGGGCGGCGTACTTCTCGGCGCGACCCAGATCGTCGCTCTCTTCGGAGCGACAGGCGCTTCGATCGGCAAGTTCGAGGCCCGACCCGCGTCTGGGAATGTCAAGATGTCGGCGGCACCTCGACCGGAAGGGGAGGGGGCTCATGGCTGAACCGGGCTCCAACCTCGCCCGCTCACGGGTCCATCGAGCGCTGTCACGCCCGAACCTGCTGATGGGCGCCGACCGCGAACTGGTGCTGCTCACCGGCCTTACCGCCGTGATCCTGATCTTCGTGGTGCTGACCTGGTACGCCGCACTGTTCGGCGTGGCCATCTGGCTGATCGCGGTCGCTGCCCTTCGTATGATGGCGAAGACTGATCCGCTGATGCGCCGCGTATATCTGCGGCACGTGTCCTATCGATCTCTCTACCGGCCGACCTCTACGCCGTGGCGCAAGTTCTGAAGAGGCGGACATGGTGGCACTGAACCTCTTCCGACACTCCGGACCGTCATTCGCCGATCTGGTTCCCTATGCGGGCCTGGTCGACAATGGCGTGATCCTTCTGAAGGACGGCTCACTGATGGCCGGCTGGTATTTTGCCGGCCCGGACAGCGAAAGCTCGACGGATGCAGAGCGCAACGAGGTGTCGCGGCAGATCAATATGATCATGTCGCGGCTGGGTTCGGGCTGGATGATCCAGGTCGAGGCTTTGCGGGTTCCGACGATCGACTATCCGGCAGACGACGCCTGCCACTTTGCTGATCCCGTCACGCGTGCGATTGATACCGAGCGCCGGACTCATTTCGAGCGGGAGAGCGGGCATTTCGAGAGCCGGCACGCGTTGATCCTGACCTGGCGGCCGCCCGAGCCTCGGCGCTCCGGCCTGGCGCGCTACGTCTATTCTGACACCGCCAGCCGTTCGGCCACCTATGCCGACACGGCGCTTGAGAGCTTCCGGACCTCCATCCGCGAGGTCGAACAGTACCTCGCCAATGTCGTCTCCATCCGCCGCATGGTGACGCGCGAAACCGAAGAACGCGGCGGCTTCCGGATCGCCCGCTATGACGAGCTGTTCCAGTTCATCCGCTTCTGCATTACCGGTGAGAACCATCCGGTCCGGCTCCCGGATATCCCGATGTACCTCGATTGGCTGGTCACGGCTGAACTCCAGCACGGCCTGACGCCGACGGTCGAGAGCCGATTCCTCGGCGTCGTCGCCATTGACGGCTTAGCCGCGGAGAGTTGGCCGGGGATCCTGAACAGCCTCGACCTGATGCCGCTCACCTATCGGTGGTCGTCGCGCTTCGTTTTTCTCGACGAGCAGGAGGCACGCCAGAAACTGGAGCGCACCCGCAAGAAATGGCAGCAGAAGGTCCGTCCGTTCTTCGATCAGCTTTTCCAGACCCAGAGCCGCTCGCTCGATCAGGATGCGATGATGATGGTCGCCGAGACGGAGGACGCAATCGCCGAGGCATCGTCGCAGCTCGTCGCTTATGGATATTACACGCCGGTCATCGTGTTGTTCGATGAACAGCAAGAACGGCTTCAGGAAAAGTGCGAGGCGATCCGCCGATTGATCCAGGCCGAAGGATTCGGCGCCCGGATCGAGACGCTGAACGCGACCGATGCCTTTCTCGGCAGTCTGCCGGGAGTTTCCTATGCCAATATCCGCGAGCCGCTCGTCAACACGCGCAATCTCGCGGACCTCATTCCGCTGAACTCGGTCTGGTCGGGAAGCCCCGTCGCGCCATGCCCATTCTACCCGCCGGGATCGCCGCCGCTCATGCAGGTCGCCAGCGGCTCGACGCCGTTCCGGCTCAACCTCCATGTCGATGACGTCGGACACACGCTGGTCTTCGGCCCGACCGGTTCGGGCAAATCGACTTTGCTGTCGCTGATCGCGGCGCAGTTCCGACGCTATGCGGATGCGCAGATCTTTGCGTTCGACAAGGGGCGGTCGATGCTGCCGCTAACGCTCGCCATAGGCGGTGATCACTACGAGATCGGCGGGGACGCGGCCGAAGGAGGGGAGAGGGACTCGCCACGACTAGCCTTCTGCCCGCTCGCCGAACTCGCGTCCGACGGCGACCGTGCCTGGGCGGCGGAGTGGATCGAGACGCTGGTCGCCCTGCAGGGCGTCACGGTCACGCCTGACTATCGCAACGCCATTTCCCGGCAGCTTGCCCTGATGGCGGAATCCCGCGGCCGCTCGCTTTCGGATTTCGTCTCAGGCGTGCAGATGCGCGAGATCAAGGACGCGTTGCATCACTACACGGTCGATGGACCGATGGGCCAGTTGCTCGATGCAGAGCAGGACGGGCTGGCGCTCGGCGCTTTCCAGTGCTTCGAGGTCGAGGAGCTGATGAATCTGGGCGAGCGCAATCTCGTACCGGTCCTGCTCTATATGTTCCGGCGGGTCGAGAAGCGGCTGACGGGGGCGCCCAGCCTTATCATTCTTGACGAGGCCTGGCTGATGCTCGGTCATCCGACGTTCCGCAACAAAATCAGGGAATGGCTGAAGGTGGTGCGCAAGGCCAACTGCGCCGTAGTGCTCGCGACCCAGTCGATCTCGGACGCCGAGCGTTCCGGGATCATCGACGTGCTGAAGGAATCCTGCCCGACCAAAATATGTCTGCCCAACGGCGCGGCACGCGAGCCAGGGACGCGCGAGTTCTATGAGCGCATCGGTTTCAACGAACGGCAGATCGAGATCGTCGCCACCGCACTGCCGAAACGCGAATATTACGTCGCCTCCCCCGAGGGCCGCCGGCTGTTCGATATGTCGCTTGGTCCCGTGGCGCTTTCCTTCGTCGGCGCTTCCGGCAAGGAGGACCTGAAGCGCATCCGCGCCCTTCACTTCGAACACGGGGCGGATTGGCCCAAGCACTGGCTCCAGCAAAGGGGGATCGCCCATGCCGAAACACTTTTCCAGGCCGCTTGAAGCGGCGCGCGCCGCTATGATCACGGCCATCATGATCCCGGTCGCTCTCCCGGTTCCGGCCTTTGCCGGCGGCGTTACCGGACAGGCAACCGAATGGACGCAACTCGCCAACAATGCGGAGCTCATCAGTCTTGTCGGCAAGTCGGCCGAGCAGGTGAACAATCAGATCACCCAGATCAGCCAGCTTGCAGAGCAGATCCAGAACCAGATCAACATCTACAAGAACCTGCTGCAGAACACCGCGCAGCTGCCGAACCATATCTGGGGTCAGGTCGAGAACGACCTCAACAAGCTCCAGAACATCGTCGCGCAAGGGCAGGGCGTCGCGTTTTCGATGGGCAACGTCGATGACGTCCTGAACCAGCGGTTTCAGAGTTTCGCCGACATGAAGAGCAACCTGCCGGACGGCCAGAGCTTCTCAACGACCTATCAGAACTGGTCCGACACCAATCGCGACACGATCGCCGGCACGCTGAAGGCGGCGAACCTCACGGCCGAGCAGTTTTCCAGCGAGGAATCCACCATGTCCTCGCTGCGCTCGATGTCGGAGAGCGCCGACGGCCAGATGAAGGCCCTGCAGGTCGGGCACCAGATCGCAACGCAGCAGGTGGCGCAGATGCAGAAGCTGCGCGGGCTGGTGTCACAGCAGACCACGATGATGGGAACATGGTTCCAGTCGGAACAGGCACAGAAGGATCTTGCCCAGGCCCGGCGCGAGAAATTCTTCAACGCGCCAACCAATAACATCCGCGGCGGGCAGACTATGGAGCCCCGCTGGTGAGCCCGCGTATCATCATCGCCCTCGCAGTCGCGGGTGTCGTCGCCTTCGGAGCCGGCATGATCGTCTGGGTGGTGGTCCAACCGGATGCTGCGACTGAAACACCGGCCGGGACGTCGCGTTTTGGCGCAGCGCACCGTGAGCACCGGGAGCGCTTCTTCGGGGGCGACCCGGATCGCGACGTGCGTGGCGGGCAGGAAATGAAGCCGCGATGGTAGTCATTCGCCCGTCCCGCAAGCTCGAAACCGCATTCATCGTCGTCGCGATCCTAGCTCTCGCGACAGCGCCGGCGCTCGCCCAACAGGGTTCCGTGCTCACCACCTTGGAGAACCAGGTCGTCACCGCCGCCAAGGGCTGGGAGACGACGATCATGAACGCGGCGCGCTCCCTGTTCTGGATCCTCGCCGGGATCGAGATCGGCATCGCAGCCGTGTGGCTGGCGATCAATGCGGCAAGCCTCGACGCCTGGTTCGCCGAGCTCGTGCGTCGGATCATGTTCATCGGTCTCTTCGCCTTCATCCTCGATCGCGCCCCTGCGCTCGCGAAGGCGGTGGTGGACAGCCTGTTCCAGATCGGCGCCGGCGGGGGCTCCGCTTCGCCGGCCAACATTTTCGATGCCGGTATCCGCGTAGCCTCCAAAATGTCGGAACAGGCGAAGTTCGGGCTTTGGGAGGATAACGCACTGGCGATCGCCGCCGTCTTTGCAATGATCGTGGTCGTCGTCGCCTTTTCGCTCGTCGCAGCGATCTTCGTCGCTGTCATGGTCGAAATGTATGTAGGACTGCTGGCCGGCATGATCATGCTCGGTTTGGGTGGCAGCTCCTATACCAAGGATTTCGCGGTCCGTTACCTCGTCTACGCCTTCTCCGTCGGCATGAAGCTGATGGCACTGGTCATGATCGCCAAGATCGGTTCCGACATCCTGATCGGGCTGGCCGAAGCGCCGACGGCGACCTCCGACCAGTTCATCACCACAATCGGCATCGCCGGCATCTCCGTCGTCGTGTTCATCATCGCCATGTATGTCCCGCCGATCATCCAGGGCGTCGTCCAGGGAGCATCGGTCTCGGGCGGCATGGAGGCGATCCGGCATGGCGGGCAGGCGGCTTCGTTCGCGGCGGGCGCCGCCTTCCTCACGGCAGGCGCTGCCAGCAAAGGTTTTCAGGCGGCGAGCGCCGCAAGGGCAGGGGGAGCGTCACTTGGCTCTGCCGCCATGCGCGGCATGGAAGCTGGCATCGGCGGCGCGAGCAGCGCAGTCGGTTCGGCAGCAAGGGAAAAAGCAATCGGATCGCCCGGCGCCTATGCCGGCTCACTGCTCGGTCTTGCAAACGCCAAGCTTGATCAGACCCGGCAATCCGGCAGGCCCTCGGCGCCTCCTCCGCCTCCACCCGTCAACGAAAACAAGTAAGAGGCTGACCGCACATGGCCGGACGCACCCCGCCCGACAATCCCTATATCGCTGCGAGAACGGAATGGAACGAGCGCTACGGCTCCTATGTGAAGGCAGCCGCGGCCTGGCGCCTGGTCGGCGTCACCGGGATGACCATGGCGGTGATCGGCTTCAGCTACGCTCTCTACCAGAGCACGCAGGTCAAGCTGGTGCCGTATATCGTCGAGGTCGACAAGCTCGGCACGGCCTCAAGCGCCGGGTTCCCGCAGCAGATCGAATATGCCGATCCGCGCGTGGTGCGCGCCACGCTTGGCAGTTTCGTCTCGAACTTCCGGTCGGTGTCGCCGGATGCGGTCGTGCAGAAACAATATATCGACCGCACCTATGCGCTGCTCCGCACCTCGGATCCTGCGACCGAAAAGGTCAACGCCTGGTTTCGCTCCTCGTCGCCCTTCGAGAAAGCGAAGAACGCAACGGTCGCCGTCGAGGTCAACAACATCGTCGCGCTGTCGAACCAGTCCTACCAGATCGATTGGACCGAGTTCGAGCGCGATCGCCGCGGCAAAGAGACAGCCACGCGCCGGTTCCGCGGGATTGCTACCGTGACGCTTACACCGCCGCAGGACGAGGGCGTCATCCGGCTTAACCCGATCGGACTCTATCTCAGGGATCTCGACTGGACCGCGCAGCTTTGAAAGGCATGGCCTCGAACATGAACATTCGACTGAGACGTTTTTCGGCCACGCTGACTGCTGCCACGATCGTCGTTGCTCTCGTGCCGTTGTCGGCTTCTCTTTCCTCACGCGCGCTCGCAGCCGATGGCGTCACCGCCAATGAGGCGAAGGGGATGGGGATTTCCACTCAGTGGCGCGGCTCACGCGGACTTGTCACGAAAGGACCGGACGGGAAGGTGATCTTCCTTTACGGCGAGGTGCAGCCCTCCGTCGTCTGCTCGCCGCTGCAGGTGTGCGACATCGAGCTTCAGGGCGGCGAAGTGGTGCGCGACGTCCTCGTCGGCGACACCGTAAGGTGGAAGGTCGAGCCGGCGACGTCAGGTGCTGCGGGTGGGCAGGCGATCCACCTGATCGTCAAGCCATCAGAGCCGAACCTCGTCACCTCGATGGTGGTGACGACCTCGCGCCGCACCTATCACATCCAGCTCAAGTCGCATCAGACACAATACATGGCCCGCGTCGGATTCGAATATCCGGAAGACGTGTCCAACAAAGTCGCCGACATCAATGCACGGATGGAGGCGAGCACGATCCCCGGCGCCGGCGTACCGGCCGAGCAGTTGAATTTCTCCTATTCCGTCTCCGGCAATGCCGGCTGGCGGCCGACACGGGTCTATAGTGACGGGGAAAAGACCTATATCCAGTTCCCGCGCTCGATCTCCGGCCAGGACGCGCCGGTGCTGTTTGTCGTCTCCGGCGGTCAGAACCGCATCGTCAACTACCGGATGAAGGGCGATATGATGGTGGTCGACTATCACGTCGATCGCGCGGTTCTCGTTTCCGGCGTCGGCTGGAAACAGGAGAAGGTGACAATCAAAAGGGGAGGGCGGTGATGCCAAGCCTGCCCTCCCGCACGCACCCCTTGCGCCCCCTCCGCAGCCTCGCTGCCACCTGCGCCCTCGCCCTCCTCCTTTCCGGATGCCAATCCGCCGGGACGGACGGGTTGAGCTCCAGCAATGCCCCTGCCGAGATCTCGGGGCCGGCGGCCAGCGCCATTGCCGGCGACATGGTGAGCAGGCTCGCCGAGCAGATCGGTCCTGGTACCGCGACCGTCTCGCTGAAGCAGGACGGCTCGCCCTTCGGGCAAGCGTTGGAGGCGTCCCTCAAGGGATGGGGTTATGCGGTCGTGACCGACCAGAAGACGGATGGCACGACGCGCACCGTGCCGCTCGCCTATGTCGTCATTCCCTTCGAGGGGCAAGTGCTCGCCCGTCTGTCGACCAACAGCGTCGAACTCGGCCGCGCCTATACCGTCACAACGATGAGCGCGCAGCCGGCGAGCGCGCTCTCGGTCATGCAACGCGGTTAGTGGAGAGGGCGGTCATGGTTCAATCGCTCAAGCTCGGCGGCTCTAAAAACGAGGAGGTGGGCTCCGGCATGCGCCGGATCAACCGCATGCCGATCATCGTCGTGATCGTGCTTGTGGTCGTCTTTCTAGCCGTCATCTTCTACGGCCTGACCTCACGCGGACTGTATTTCCGCGACACCGGCCCGGACACAAGCTCCGGCAATCCGGCGTCAACCTTCGCCGATCAGATCAAGCGCGGCGTTTCCGACGGCATCATCGGCGAGCCGCAGCAGGTGACGACGCTGCAGCCGACGCCGGTCGAGAGGGAAGAGGAGAAGCGCTCCGTCAATCCATTCACACCTCAGCCCGGTCAAAGGGAAGATGCGCGGACGGAACCGCAACTGGAATCTGAACAGGTCTGGCGCGCCCGCTTGCAGCGCGAGCAGGAAGAGCAATATCTTCGTGAGCGGCAGCGCCAGAGAATGGCCCGGCTGCAGGCCAATGACGCCGCCTATGACTCACCGATCGCTATCGACCGCGGCAAGTTTGACAGGCAGGGAGCTAATGCAAACGACACGGCCGGGACGACTAACGAGGTTTCCACGGCAACGGCTCCCGGAGCATCCGACCTCTACGCCGCCGCTCTTCGTGCGGGTCTCGCCGGGCAAAATGTTGATCCGAACGGCCAGAAGACGAAGGAGGATTTCTTCAATGCCGACCTCAAGGAGCTCGGTTATCTTCCGAACCGTGTCGTCCCCCAGCAGTCGCTTTACGAACTCAAACGTGGCTCGGTCGTTCCCGCGACATTGATCACCGGGATCAACTCCGACCTGCCCGGGCGTATCACTGCCCAGGTAAGCCAGAACGTCTATGACTCGGCGACAGGACACCGCCTCCTGATCCCGCAGGGAACGAAACTGTTCGGCCGCTATGACAGCAAGGTGTCGTTCGGCCAGAGCCGTGTGCTCGTCGTCTGGACGGACATCATCTTCCCGAATGGCTCGACGCTCCAGATCGGCGGCATGTCCGGGACGGACGCGCAGGGCTACAGCGGTTTCCGCGATAAGGTGGATCGGAAGTGGCTCCAGACGTTTGGTTCGGCCGTCCTTATTGCGGTGATCGGCACGGGGATCGACATGGCCGTGCCCGAGAGTTCGACACTGGCGACGCAGGATACGGCCTCCGATGCGGCGCGTCGGAACTTCGCCGAAACCTTCGGTCGTGTCGCTGACCGGACCATCCAGAGAAACATGGACGTGCAGCCGACGCTCGAGATCCGGCCTGGCTACAAATTCAATGTGCTGGTCGATCAGGACATTGTTTTCCCGGGAGCATATCGATGAGACACGTGTCCAGTCCCAACAAGTCTGCTGTGTTCAGGCAAAACAACACCGTGTAGAAAAGTACCCAACCGCTCGAATTGCGTAGACGCCCACCGCAGCGCTGCTTAAGATCAACGATGGTGACGCAGTCCTCCGAGCTCTGGGCGACCATTGATCGAACAAAACGCAAGAGCAGCGGTCCGACCGATCGACACCTAAAGAACTTTGGAAAGAAACTCTTTCGTCCGCAGGTCCTGCGCGTGGTCAAAAAGCTGAGCTGGCGGACCACTCTCTACGATCCGACCGGCATCCGTGAAATAGACCCTGTCGGATATTTCCCGAGCGAAACCCATCTCATGGGTAACAAGTACGCAGGTCATGCCCTCGGCCGCCAGTTCCTTGATGGTAACGAGGACCTCCTTGACCATCTCGGGATCCAATGCAGCAGTCACTTCGTCGAACAGCATGACGTCAGGACGCATGCAGAGGCTTCTGGCGATCGCCACACGTTGCTGCTGCCCGCCGGACAGCTCGGCCGGATAGGCATCGGCTTTCCCTTCGAGACGCACTTTAGCAAGAAGAGAGCGCGCGCGTTTCTCGACTTCGCCTCGCTTTTCACCAAGGACCAGCGTCGGCGCCATCATCAAGTTTTGAAGCGCTGTGCGATGAGGAAACAGATTATACTGCTGAAATACCATGCCAACTTTACGGCGGAGGGCCAACTTGTCCAGGTTTGCGTCGTGGACCTCTTGCCCCTCCACCTTTACAGATCCCTTCGTGACCGGCGTGAGACCATTGATCGTTCGGATCAGCGTCGATTTCCCGGATCCTGACGGCCCGATGATGCAGACGACCTCGCCTTTCATCACCTCCATCGTGATGCCTTTCAAGACTTCGAACGTGCCGAAAGACTTGTGCACGTCCTGGAGAGCGACGATCGGCTTGTCGGGCGACCAATTTGTAGAGGTGTTCATTTCAAACGACTCCGTTACGAGCCGGTCCCAAATCGCCGTTCGAGACGGCGCGTGAAAACCGAAAATGGATAGATGAAGGCGAAGAAGATCGTCATGAGGAAGAGATAGAAGGGCACCAGAAACTCCGGGCGTGAGCCGGCGGCTTCCATAGCCGCTTGCGTGTTTCCAAGTGCTTCATGAACACCAAGAATAGCTGCCATTGGGGTCATCAGTGTCAACAAAGCAAACCAGTTCATCCATGGAGGAAGCATTCGTTTGATGCACTGGGGTAAGATGATATGCCTTAAGTGTTGATTGCCACTGAGAACTGACCCGGTAGCATAGGATAGGGGGTGCGGACGAAAACTTGGACCACCAGGAGGTAGTTCATGTATTCCTACGCAGACAGACTTCGAGCTGTTGAGCTCTATATCCGACTTGGCAAGCGGCTCAAGGCGACCATTCGCCAGTTGGGTTATCCCACGAAAAATGCCCTGAGGGGCTGGTACCGCGAGTACGTCGAGAATCACGACTTGCGTGTTCAGGCGGTAGCTCGACCGCCAAAGTTTTCCGAGGCGCAAAAGCAGGCTGCCCTTGAGCATTACCGCACTCACGATCGTTGCATCTCTTCGACGATGAGGGCGCTTGGTTACCCTGGTCGAGGAACTCTAACCGCATGGGTTCGTGAGGCGTTTCCGGAGGCGCGGACATCGATGGTCGGTCGATCGTGGCACCCTGGCTATTCCGAGGAGGTCCGGCAAGCGGGGGTCATCGGATTATGCAGTGGAGATGAAAGCGCTCAACAGGTAGCTGACCGACTGGGCGTCTCAAGGCCGACACTGTACAGCTGGAAAGATCAGCTACTCGGTCACGAGGCTCCCTCATCCATGAAACGCCGCAAATCCAACCCCAAGGTGCCTGAACGTGAAGAGCTCGAGCGACAGCTTGAAGCCCTCCAGCGTGATGTCCGCCAGTTACAACTCGAGCATGATCTCCTGAAGAAGGCCAACGAACTCCTAAAAAAAGACCTGGGCGTCGATCTGCAGATCCTGAGTAATCGGGAGAAGACACAACTGATTGACGCCCTTAAGGAAGTTTATCGCTTGCCAGAGCTGCTTGCCCAGCTTCGGATTGCCCGAAGCTCCTACTTCTACCATCGCGCCCGCATGTGCCTGGCAGACAAGTATGCCGCCGTCCGCCACAGCCTAGCGGAGATCTTTGAAGCGAACCGTCGTTGCTACGGTTATCGACGACTGCAGGCGTCGCTGGCCAGACAGAGCGTGATAATCTCGGAAAAGGTTGTCCAGCGATTGATGAAGCAGGAGCAGTTGGTCGTTGCCAGTCCGCGTCGACGGCGGTTTGGATCCTATCTGGGAGAGATCAGTCCAGCGCCCGAGAACCTGATCAATCGCGACTTCCATGCAAAAGCGCCGAACGTGAAGTGGCTGACAGACATCACCGAGTTCCAGATCCCAGCTGGCAAGGTGTACCTTTCGCCTATCATCGATTGCTTTGACGGCATGGTCATCAGCTGGTCGATCGGAACGCAACCAGATGCGGGGCTGGTCAACACCATGCTGGATGCAGCCATCGGAACCGTCGCCAACGGCGAGGAACGGCCAATCATCCATTCTGATCGCGGAGCCCATTATCGATGGCCCGGCTGGTTAACCCGTATCAGCGAAGCAAGACTGGTTCGCTCGATGTCCCGAAAGGGTTGCTCGCAAGACAACGCCGCGTGCGAAGGGTTCTTCGGTCGGTTGAAAACCGAGCTCTTCTATCCACGAGACTGGAAGGCCATCACAATCGAACAGTTCGTGGCTGAGGTGGATGCCTATATCCGGTGGTACAATGAGAAGCGTATCAAGATATCGCTGGGATCGCTCAGCCCGGTCGAATATCGTAAAAGCCTCGGCTTGTTATTATGAAGCAGTCCAACTTTTTATCCGCACCCCCGCCGGGTCAGTTCTCAGTGAAAATCAACAGCGCGTGCGCTGGTCGGACGCAACAGCCTCACGTTCATCTCAAACGGCCTCGACATCGTGGCGGAACTGACCCGTGTCGAGGGGCAGAACTTATATTCTGTCGGTGGGGAATACTTTGAGGCGAACCGCTCGTTTGGTGGCCCGTTAGCCGAGCAGTTCATTCGCCAGTTCAACGTCGACAAGCTCATCCTCAATGCCGCGTCCATCGATGTGGATCGGGGACTGGTCTGCACCTCGACGCCGGTCAACGCGAGTATCGCGCGTGCCATGATTGAAGTTTCTCGCCGGGTGATCGTCGTGGCGGACCACTCCAAGTTTACAAAGTCTAGCATGTCGGTCACCGCAAAGATCGAGGACATCGGCGTCATCGTGACCGACGCCGGTGCTCAGTCCATCATCGAAGCGGCTCCGGAAAAACTGCGGAAGAAGTTCGTCATCGCGAGCTGACGTCCCGCACCAGGGCGACACACAGAAATATCCAGCGGAAACGGCTCGGAGCAATCCGAGCACGGTGTTGCTCGCTCAAATTTCCCCGTCGCAGATCTGTGCATGAGGGAAGACACCGCCGTACCGGCGGTTGTGGTTGGTGAAACAAGATCATTCGCGGGTACGGCAAGACCAGCCCGCTTTCTCAAGGAGTGGCTTCAATGAAGAGAAGAACCTTTATCGGTACGGCTGCTGCGATTGCCGTATCGCTTTCCAGTGGAATCGCTTTCGCTCAGGAGGACACGCGTCCGGACTTGCGCATTGCGGTTCAAAAGAACCCCGAAACGCAAGAACCGGTGGATACCGCATCGAACGTTGCTTTCCGCAACAATCCCTCGATCCACGAGACCCTGTTGAAACTCGACCTCAACGGTGACTACACGGTACAACCTAACCTCGCAATCACTTGGAAATGGGTCGATGACAAGACCCTTGAACTGAAGCTCCGCAAGGACGTCATTTTCCACGATGGCCGCGAGATGACCGCTGACGATGTCGCCTTCTCCTTCGGCCCGGAACGTTTGACCGACACGAAGGCCCCCGGTTATCCATCGTATCTCACGAATTTTAGCAGCCTCGATCATGTCGAGGTTGTCGATCCGGAAACCGTGCGCTTCGTGACAAAGTTCAAGGATCCTATTCTGTTGCAGCGCCTCGCCGCCTATCCGGCGGTTGTCATCAGCAAGGACGCTTGGGTAAAGATGGGCAGCGACTGGGTCAAGTGGAAGCAGAAGCCCGTCGGTGCCGGCCCGTACAAGGTGGTCGAATCTGTCGCGAACGACCATGTCACACTGGCTGCCAACGACCAGTATTTTGGTGGAAAGCCGAACGCAAAGACCATCACGTTCAAGGTCGTGCCTGAAGTTTCGTCTCGTATTGCTGGCCTTCTCGCGGGTGACTACGACATTGCTACCGATCTCCCCCCGGACCAGCTCGACGTTGTAAACAAATCGGACAATGCAAAGATTGTCGGTGGCCCGGTTCCTAACAACCGTATCCTGTTCTACGACAAGAACAACCCGGCGCTGAAGGATCCGCGGGTCCGTCAGGCGCTCAGCCTCGCCATTGATCGTCAGGCGATTGTCGACTCCATCTGGAACGGCAAGACCGTCGTCCCGAATGGCGCGCAATTCAAGGAATTCGGACCGGTCTACCTGAAGGGCCGCCCGAAACCCGAGTACAATCCGGAAAAGGCACAGCAGCTCCTGAAGGACGCCGGCTATGACGGCGAGCAGATCACGATCCGCTCGCAGAACAACTATTACACGGCAGAAAACCCGGTCAGCGAGGCGATCGTTGCCATGTGGCAGGCCGTCGGCATCAATGCCAAGCTGGAATTTGTCGAAGCCGGCAAGCTGTTCGACAATGCCAATGGCCGTGCAGCCGGTAATTGGTCGAGCACCGCAGTCATTTCGGACCCGTATGTTTCAATCTATGCGCTCTCGTTCGCAAAGACCGCGACGATGGGCACGCAGAAGATCTGGATCAACGACGATTTCGACGCCCTCGGTGCGAAGCTCGAACAGGCCGTCGCTCCAGCCGATCGCGCCAAGACCTTCTCCGACATGCTTGATATCATCGAGTTGAAGGATCCCGGCATCACCGTCCTGCACCAGAACGCCGTCTTCTACGGGATTTCCAACAAGGTGAAGTGGGAACCGAAGCAGAGTTTCGCCATGGACCTTGGCCCCCTGAGCCTCTCCTTCGGAAACACCCGGTAAAGTCTGCGAGCGGACGCTTTTCTCGGCGGCCGCTTTCATGCCTTGCCGTGGCCGGTATTGTGCCGGCCATGGCCACTGCTTTTCAAGGCGAATGGGGAGACCACGCCCAACGGTCAAGCCAGGATCATGCGGGGGCTCAAGAGCAAAATCTGCTCTGTCGACAATGCGAGCCTCCTATCCGCGGTTTCGGGCCCTGTTTCACCTGATTGGCTGACGCGTCGGCGTCAATCCCGGGGTGCTGCCCCGAAGCTTTGGATCTCGGGCAACCTGACGACACAACCACCATCAGCCTGATTTGCCTTTTATGATCGATTTCGCTCAACATACAGCAGGATTTGTGCGACGCAGCACACAATTAATTCAATTCGTCAGCAGATTTACTATGCAAAAGCCAACAAAGCTGTCATATAGCTGTCATCTACGGGAGGTAGATATCGCTCACGATTGATCGATAAGCATCACATACGGACGAGGAGGAAACGCGTGTTGACCCAAGCGGAAGATCGCCAAGCGAAAATTGTCGACCTGCTGCGGACGCGTAATTTCGTGGATATTCGTACACTGACGGAGCACCTCGACATCTCGGTCGCGACTGTCCGCCGTGACCTTGGCGAGATGGAAGCGGCCGGATTGGTGCGCCGGACGCACGGCGGCGCCGTCAATATCAACCAGGTCGCGATGGACGCATCCAACGCCGCCCGTGCCGTCTCAAACCAGACCGAGAAGGCGGCCATTGCCGCTGCCGTGGCTGAGATGGTTGTCGATGGCGACACTGTTCTTCTTGATGCAGGCACGACAGCATTGGAAGTCGCCAAGCACCTCGCTGGACGCAACACCCTCACATTCATTTCCAACGGCCTCGACATTGTTGCCGAACTGACGCGTGCCGAAAGGCAGAGCATTTACTCGGTAGGAGGCGAATATTCCGAAGCGAACCGCTCTTTCCGGGGGCCGCTGGCGGAGCAGTTCATTCGCCAGTTCAATGTCGACAAGCTTATCCTTAACGCGGCGTCGATCGACATAGATCGTGGTTTGATCTGCACCTCAACGCCCGTGAACGCGAGTATCGCTCGCGCCATGATCGAGGTTTCCCGGCGTGTCATCGTCGTGGCGGATTATTCGAAGTTCACAAAGTCCAGTCTGTCGGTGGCAGCAAAGATCGAAGACATCAGCGTCATCGTCACCGATGCGGGCGCCAAGTCGATGATCGACACCGCTCCAGAGAAGCTGCGCAAGAAGTTCGTGATTGCAACGTGAGGGTCCACGCTCGGTGTGCGTCCATCCTCGAACAGAGTTCGATGGGCATTGATTGCCCGTCTCAGGTCTCGTCTCGCCGGATCAAAGCGTGGGGGAAGTCGCCAACATAGCGTCGGCGACAGGGAGTGAAAGCAAGAAGCACCGGCTCGGTACAGCCCAGCTGACCGGCCTCGTCAGGGAGTGGAGAATATGAAGAGAAGAACATTCATTGCGTCGACGGCACTCGTCATTGCCTCGCTGGCGGCCGGGGCAGCCGTCGCTCAGGAGGACAATCGTCGCGACTTGAGAATAGCAGTTCAGAAAAACCCCGAGACCCAGGAGCCGGTCGACCAGGCATCCAACGCCGCGTTCCGCAATAACCCATCGATCCACGAAACTTTGCTAAAGCTCGACCTGAACGATTACACGGTTCGGCCGAACCTTGCGATCTCGTGGAAATGGATCGACGACACGACCCTGGAAATAAAGCTTCGCAAGGGCGTCATCTTCCACGACAGCCGTGAAATGACCGCAGACGACGTGGCATTTTCGTTTGGTCCGGAACGCTTGACTGATCCAAAGGCGCCTGGATATCCAACCTACCTGACAAGCTTTAGCAGCCTTGATCATGTCGACGTTGTCGATCCGGAAACAGTGCGCTTCGTCACGAAGTTCAAGGATCCCGTCTTGTTGCAGCGTCTGGCGAACTATTCCGCCGTTGTCATCAGCAAGGACGCCTGGGTGAAGATGGGCGGCGACTGGGTCAAGTGGAAGCAGAAGCCAATCGGCGCGGGCCCGTACAAGGTCATTGAGTCTATCGCGAACGATCATGTCACGCTGGCTGCTCACGATCTATATTTCGGCGGTAAGCCCAATGCTAAAACCGTTACTTTCAAAGTGGTGCCGGAGGTCTCGTCGCGCATCGCCGGTCTTCTCGCGGGCGACTATGACATCGTCACCGATCTTCCGCCGGACCAGCTCGACGTTGTAAACAAATCAAATGAGGCGAAGATCGTCGGCGGTCCGGTTCCGAATAATCGCATCCTGTTCTACGACAAGAACAATCCTGTGCTCAAGGATCCGCGCGTTCGCCAGGCGCTAAGCCTGGCCATTGATCGACAGGCAATCGTCGACTCCATCTGGGATGGAAAAACCGTCGTCCCGAATGGCGCGCAGTTCAAGGAATTCGGACCGATCTACCTGAAGGATCGTCCAAAGCCCGAGTACAATCCAGAAAAGGCGCAGCAGCTCCTGAAGGACGCCGGCTATAACGGCGAGCAGATCACGATCCGGTCGCAGAACAACTATTACACGGCAGAAAACCCGGTCAGCGAGGCCATTGTCGCTATGTGGCAGGCCGTGGGTATCAATGCCAAGCTGGAATTTGTCGAAGCCGGCAAATTATTCGAAAACACAAATGCTCGCGCGACGGGCAATTGGTCCAGCACTGCCATCGTTTCGGATCCTTATGTATCCGTGTACGCGCTTTCGTTCGCAAAGACCGCAACGATGGGTACACAAAAGATCTGGGAGAACCCGGAATTCGACGCTCTCGGTGCGAAGCTCGAACAGGCCATCGATCCGGCTGATCGCGCCAAGATCTTTTCCGACATGCTGGACATCATCGAGTTAAAGGATCCGGGCATCACCGTCCTGCACCAGAACGCCGTCTTCTACGGGATTTCCAACAAGTTGAAGTGGGAGCCTAAGCAGACTTTCGCCATGGACCTCGGCGCCCAAAGCCTGTCCTTCGCAAACACCACCAAATGAGGATGCGCCAATGAGTGAACCCGTTCTCTCCATTCGAGACTTGAGCATTTCCTTTTTGAAACTGACTCCAGTCAAGTCCGTCTCTTTCGATGTCAAGGAAGGCGAAATTCTTGGGATCGTGGGAGAGAGCGGTTCGGGAAAATCGCTCTCCTGCCTCGCCATAGCCGGCCTCCTGCCGGCTATGGCTCATGCTTCCGGTACGGTGACGATCGGCGACCACGCATTTGAAGCCTCCGATCTGCCAGGGGCACTTGCGTCGAAAATGCTTCCACCGATCGGTATGATTTTCCAGGAGCCGGTCTCCTGTCTTAATCCGGTGCGAACTGTTGGCGAACAAATCGCCGAGGCCGCAAGAAGTGCCGGACACTCTGCGGAAGAAGCTCGCAAGATAGCACTGCAGCTCCTGAAGGACGTCGCGATCGACGAGCCTGAAAAGCGTTATCACTACTACCCCTCGCAATTTTCCGGAGGCATGTGCCAGCGCGTCATGATCGCAACGGCCCTTGCTCTTGAACCGCACCTGGTCATTGCAGATGAGCCGACGACGGCCCTGGACGTTACTGTTCAGGCCCAGGTCGTTTCGCTTCTCGTTTCGTTGGTCCGTAAACGCGGCATCGCCATGATCTTTATCAGCCATGATCTCGATCTAATCGCCGAGGTCTGTGATCGCATCGTCGTCATGTACGGCGGCGAAATCATGGAAATCGATACGACTGAGAATATCTACGAGCGGCCGAGCCATCCCTACACACGCCTCCTGCTGGACGCGATGCCAGGACACGGCGAACCGCTGACCAGGTTGGTGGAAATGCCTCAGAACTGGCGGCTCGAAGCCGTAGCATCAACAAACGAAACGGAGCTCTCGCCATGAGTCTGGAAACATTGGGCAGGACGACCGTTCTCGAAGCCCGCGATCTTGATTTCACTTACAAATCCGGCTTTTCACTTTTGCCGAATAGCCACAAGGGTCACCATGCCGTCCGCGGCGTCTCCCTCACCCTCGGCCAGGGCGAAACGCTCGGTCTGGTCGGTGAGTCTGGATGCGGTAAATCGACCCTTTCCGCACTTCTTTGCGGTGACCGCAATCCCGATAGCGGATCGCTGGAGCTGTTCGGCGAGCCATTCAAAACGTATCTCCGGCCGAACCGTCGGCGCCTGGCACGTGTCCTTCAAGTCGTCGCCCAGGATACGCTTGGCGCTTTCGACCCGCGCCATACGATCGGTCACCAGATCGAGGAAGTGCTCGCCATTCATTCGATCGGACGCAAGACAGATCGGCGTGATATGGCCAGGGATGCGCTCGATGCAGTCGCACTTCCAAGCGCGATGCTGGACCGCTATCCCCATCAGATGTCGGGCGGCCAGCGGCAACGCGCCGCCATCGCCAGGGCGCTCGTTGCCGAACCGAAGATCCTGCTCTGCGACGAACCTGTCTCGGCGCTGGACGTGTCGGTCCAGGCACAGGTTCTCAATCTCCTGCTCGATCTTCAGGAGAAGCGCGGTCTCTCCATCCTGTTCATCAGCCATGATGTGCGCGTGGTGCGGCATGTGTCGCATCGCGTCGTCGTGATGCAGGCCGGTCGCGTGGTGGAGACAGGACCGACCGCAAAAGTCTTTGCCGGGCCCTCCGATCCCTACACGGTGAAACTGCTCGCGGCGGTCCCGAAAGGCAGGCGCCGGGCAAATTCGGCGGATTCCGCATCCAACCGCCAGATACCTACGGAGGCTGCATCATGCTGAACACAATGACCAGCGCAGTCCTGCGCGCAATCTTAACGGTCTGGCTCGTCATCACCTTCACCTTCGTCATGCTTCGCATCAGCGGCGATCCGATGACTTCGCTTCTTGGTGTCGAAACCCCACCCCAGGTCATCGAGATGCTGCGCCAGCAATGGGGTCTGGATCGTCCTGTCACCGAACAGTATTTCGCTTATATCGGGCGCATGCTGACCGGGGATTTCGGAGTGTCGCTACGTAGCGGCCAAGACGCGCTCGGTACAGTCCTCGGAAAGCTTCCGGCCACTTTGCAGCTCATGGCGGCAGCACTTGTACTTGCTCTCGTCGTCGGTGTTCCACTCGGCATCGTGGCCGCACGTTACCGTGGCGGTATCGTCGACCGGACCGTGATTGGCCTTGCTGTGCTGACCCATTCCGTCCCGACTTTTCTGACCGGAATTCTCCTCATCCAGCTCTTCGCCGTGAAATTGCGGATCCTGCCGTCCGGCGGAGGATCGACGCTCGCTCACCTGGTGATGCCCACATTGGTAATCGGTCTTTACAACGCGGGAGTCATCGCGAGGTTCGTTCGCTCCAGCGCCCTCGAGGTCATGGGCCAACGCTATATCCTCGCGGCGCGCGCGCGTCGTGTCTCGGAGTGGGGACTTATCGTCAGGCATGTGATGCCGAACGCGGCCCTCCCACTTCTGACACTGCTCGGATTTCTGCTTGGTGGAATGATCGGTGGATCGGCGGTCGTTGAAGCCGTCTACGCATGGCCCGGCGTCGGCCTCCTCCTCATCAGTTCCGTGGCGTCCCGCGATGTCGCGGTCGTGCAGGCTATCGTCATTCTCATCACGATCGCCATGGTCAGTGCAAATCTGCTCGTCGATTTCCTCCAGACGCTGGCTGACCCGCGCCTGCGCTACTCGAACCGGTCTTGAAGGAGGCATCCATGACAGATCTTACGCCCGCTACTCCGAAGAGCTCCGACCTCGTCTCGAAGCTGCCGCGCATCAACCCTCTGCTGGCCATGTGCCTTTTCGTGATGGTTGCAGCTATTTGCCTGGCCGTCTTCGCCGACAAACTGGCACCATACGGATTTGCTCAGATTGACCTGAAGGCGCGTAAGATGCCGCCGCTTCACGTCGGGACCGGCGCCGTGCACTGGTTCGGCACGGATGAGATGGGGCGCGATATCCTCAGCCGCATCTTCTATGCACTGCGCATGAGCATCATGATATCGCTCGGTGCGGCGATCATCAGCATGACCATCGGCACCACGCTGGGCCTTATTGCCGCCTTCCGCCGTGGTCTCGCCGATGCCATTATCCGGGTAGCTGTCGATTTCCAGGCATCCATGCCGTTTATCATCATCGCACTAACGGTATTGGCCTTCCTCGGAAACAGCCTGACGCTCTTCATCTGCCTGCTTGGCTTGTTCGGGTGGGAGCGTTTCGCGCGACTGACGCGGACCATGGCCGGTCTTGAACTGGAAAAACCGTATATCGCTGCCTTGCATCGCAATGGCGCCGGCAGCTTCCGTATCGCGGTGAAGCACGTTCTTCCCAACATTCTTGCCATCGTGCTCGTCACGTTCACGGTCGTGATGCCCGAGGTTCTGATTCTGGAATCTTCATTGAGCTTCCTTGGGCTCGGTGTGCAGCCACCGATGGTCAGCCTTGGATCGCTGGTTGGTGCGGGCCGCGACTACATCATGACGGAATGGTGGATTTCGATCGTTCCCGGAGTCGTCATTTTCGTACTTGGACTGACCATCAGCCTTATCGGCGATCAGTTGCGCGACATCTTCGACCCCACGCTGAAATGACCGGAACGGTTTAATTTCGTCTGACGCCCCACTCCGGCCAGATAGTCCACAACCGGCGTCCGGACGGCGTACTTAGCCAGTGACAGGATTTATACCATGTCGATTTTACGATCAGAGACCGGGACAGTTCATATCTGCGGACACCGCGGTCACCTTGTCGCTTCGCCTGAAAACACGTTTGCGTCCTTCCGCATGGCAAAGGAGCTCGGTGCAACCATTTGCGAGACCGATCTGGTCCTGTCGGCCGACGGTGAGTTGATCCTTTTCCATGATGCCACGGTCGACCGCACATCGAACGGCAAAGGCTTGGTGTCAAAGATGACGCTGGCCGAACTCAAGGCGCTCGATGTCAGCAGTTGGTTTTCTCCGGAGTTTGAAGGCGAGCGCGTACCGACATTGCGCGAGGCCATCGTGTTTGCCCGGGAGAACGGGATGCTGCTGCAACTTGAGCTGAAGGTTCAGGGACTGGACGACCTGCTCTTTCCGAAGACGGCTGCGTTGCTCGATGAGCTGGATGCCCACGACGTCGTGTGGTTTTCGTCGCTCGACTTCAGGCAACTTCGGGACATCAAGAGACAGATCCCGGAGGTCCCGACCGTCGGTCTCAGCCACACCAGCTTCATGGATCCGGTCGCGCTTGCGAAAGAGGCGCATCTCGATGCGCTTCAGTTCGATTGGCACCGGTTCTCGCCAGAGGAGGCAATCCTGCTCCACAGGAATGGCATCGCAGCCACTGTCGTCGTCATCGCAACCCAAAAGGAGATCGAGCGTCGAGCCTCCTATGGCGACGATATCGAACGCCGTGTGGCCGGTTGGATATCAGATGGACATATCGACCAATTGCTGGGCGACGACGTTGCCTGGGTCGAACGCGTCGTGCGCAGCGCAAGCTGACATCCGCCTGGAGATGGGCAGTTTTTGTATGCCGACAGAAATTACCTGCGTGATCTCCCAACGCGCAGTTCGGTTGAACGAAAGGAAAGAAAATGAATCCGCTTAGAATGACGCCGCAGACTCTGCGTCTTGGTGGTCACCGAGGCCATAGCGCCGGCGCTCCGGAGAATACGCTCACAGCCTTTAGAAAGGCATCCGAATTCGGGGGCCCCAAGGTCACCTGCGAGACCGACCTCTCGATCACGCGCGATGGCGAACTGGTCCTCATTCACGACAAGACGGTCGACCGGACCACCAACGGTCGCGGTCTCGTCCAGAACATGACCTATTCGGAGATTTCCAGGCTCGACGCCGGAAGCTGGTTCGGCGAACAATTTGCCGGAGAACGGATCCCGCTGCTGAAAGATGCCCTTCAGCTCGCCCGTGAACTCGACATGATCTATCAGGTCGAGCTCAAGATCTACGACCAGAATGACATCTTCTTCCCGAAGCTGAGAGCGCTCGTCGACCAACTGGGTTGTGCCGACCTTATTCAGTTCTCCTCGTTCGATTATGTCCAGCTGAAGGCCGTGAAAGCAGCGATACCGGAAGTGCCGACCGTTGGTCTCATGCACTCCCGCCTGATCGACCCTGCCGCTATTGCCCGCCAGGCCAATCTCGATGCGATGAACATTGAGATCTACCACTTCGCCAGCGGCGAGGCGCGCCAGCTTCGGGACGAGGGCTTCGCGGCATTCTGCTATTTGCCAGCCGGACATCACGAAAAGCTGATGCAGTACGGCGTCAATGTCGAAGCTCAGGTCGTTCAGGGGATTCGCGATGGTCAGCTCGACCAGCTACTCGGAGACGACGTCGCACAGGTTGCAAGGCTGAAAGAAGAAGCAAATGGCTGATCAGAATAATCCGAAGTCTGCGGGCCAAGATACCGCGGCCATTGTCGAGAAGATCGCGCGCAAAGCCGGCGAGCGCGCCCTTGCTCACTTTCGTTCCCTGTCGAGCCTTCCGGTAGAGACAAAGGGACACCTTGATCTCGTTACCGAGGCTGACAAGGACGTTGAGGAATTTCTGATTGCCAGCTTGCGAAAGGCATTCCCGGATGACGGCATCATGGGTGAGGAGAGTGGCGAGATCGCTGGTACCTCCGGTCGCGTCTGGGTCATCGATCCGATCGACGGAACATTCAACTTCGTCCGCGGCGGCCAGAACTGGGCAATCTCGGTCGGCCTTTACGAGAACCGTCGTCCATCATTTGGGGTGATTTATGCGCCTGTTCGAGATCTGACTCTGGTCGGCGGGAAGACTGTTCCGACTCAACTCAACGGTCAACCGATCAAGCCGCTGCCTGCGCTTGATATGTCGCGCGCCTCGACCGGTTTTAGCTATCACCCCTCGGCATCGACGGCTGACCGGCTGGAGGTCATTCGCTTTATTTCGGATGACCTGAATATCAGCTTCCGGTTCTGCGGGGCGGCGACGCTGTCGATGATCGAAGTGGCGATGGGCGAGACCGACGGCTACGTGTCGCTCGGGGATTCGACCTGGGATGTGATGGCAGCACTGCCGATACTCAGCAATCTGGGTATCTCCAATACGATCGACTGGGACAGCATCGATCTCTCTTCGAAGCTCCGCTTTGCGTGTGGAAGCGAGGAATTCCTGAGCAAGGTGCGCCCGCTGATCGAAAAGGTCTCTGCGGCTGCATAGTCGCGGCCCTGGCGGTTTGATTGGACACCTCTTCGCAATCCGGGCGCCGCGTCATTGCTGGTCGCGGCGCCCCTCAAAAGCCGGGCGCGGTCCCTTGTTTCAGGGCGATGCTGCTTCGGAAAGGAACATTCAGTTCGTAGAGCGTGCCCCTCACCGAGGATGGCCGCCATCGCTTTCTCAATTTGAGGGTGGATCACGCCATGCCCGGTGAACCTGCAGGACAAACAGCTTTAACGCGGTTGACCCTGGTAGCAGACAAGCTCTGGAACAGAGAGAGCAGGCCCCAGTACGCGGCGATCTGCTACCGGCGAACCGGCGAAAGTTCATGCCCAATTGAGATTCTTCTCATCACCAGCCGCGGGACCGGTCGATGGGTCATACCCAAAGGTTGGCCAATGGGGAAAAAGAAGCCGCACGAGGTCGCAAGCCAGGAGGCCTGGGAAGAGGCAGGTGTCCGGGGGCGCGTCCGAAAAAAGGCTTGGGGTCACTTCACCTATGTCAAGAGGCTCGATGACGGTGAGCTCATCCCGGCAACGGTGCAGGTTCATCTTCTCGATGTCCAGACAACGGAAGATGACTTTCCGGAGCGCCATCAGCGCGATCTTCAATGGTTCAGCCCGAGCACGGCGGCATCTGCGGTCGGAGAGCCGGAACTGCGCGGCCTCTTCGCGAGACTGGAACAACGAGAAAAGCAACGGACCGCAGGCGGCGCCTCCAAGGCGGGCTGAAACATGAGGAGCGGAAATCACTATGAGCAATATCATTGCAACCGGCTTCAATACGGCATCGGCAGACGGCGAGCTTGGCAGCCTCGAGAGAGATCTGCGCCGGCTTCAGTCAATCGGCGTCGACACGGTCGAACTGGCCCTTTCCAGCCTCGATCTGATCGCGGGCGGCCGTATCATCAAAGAGCGAGCCAATCGGCTCAGGACCCTGCTTCAGACATTCTCCTTTCGCTATACCGTCCACGGCCTAGTGTCCTCGAACTTCATGGACCCCGCCACGCACCGGTATCAGGTCGATGCTGCAAAGGCATTGGTCGAGATATGCGACAGCATTAACGCGCGCGTCCTCGTCCAGCACGCGGGGTTTCTTCGCGCCGACCAGGTTGCTGAACGCGCCAGCGCTGACGAGCGCCAACGCGAAGCCCTGTCCGAATTGGGCGAGCACGCCAAAGGATACGGTGTTCGCATCGCTTTCGAGAATATTTTTACCACAGAGCCGGGCCAGTATCGTCAAACTCCGGCCGAGGTTGCGGCGACGGTAAAGGCCGTCAACCACCCGAATGTCGTAGCCCTGATCGACTTCAGTCACGCCTATCTCGAATCAACCTATCGGGGCCTTGATTTTCGCGATCAGCTCCGCGCCATGGCCCCGGTCGCTGGTCATCTGCATGTCCACGATTCCTTTGGCCGACCGTTTGAATTCTACAAGGGACATTTCCCCCAGGAATACACGGCACTGGGTATCGGCGACTTACACATGCCTCTCGGGTGGGGCGATATCCCTTTCGACGAAATCTTTGCCGAACTCGACTTCCTTCCGGAAACCATCCTGATGATGGAGATCAACTCTCGCTATCGCAGCGAACAACCGGACTGCCTTCAGCGCGCCCATGAGCTGATCGACTTAAATCGAGGTCGATGAAGATGGCCGAGGGCTTCGACATGGATACTGATCTCCTAAGACGAACAGCAGATCTGCGTGCTCTGGCAGATATTCGGCTTGTGACACTGGACGACGGACCAGGGCGCGGCCAGCGACTGTTGATCGGCCGAAATGCAAATGGCGTCGCATTCGAAATCGCGGTCGATCGAGGCTTCGATGTTTCGGGCCTGTCGTTCAGAGGCACCAATGTCGGATGGCATTCTCCGACTCAAATGGTGTTTCCGACCCACGATCCCGACTCCGAGGAAGGATTGGGCTTTTTCCGCAATTTCGATGGCTTCATGGTCACATGCGGCCTGGATCAGTACAGCAGGCCTTATGACGCCGACGTAGGGCACTACAACTATCCCAACCTGAGAACCCGGAGGATGCCCCAGCATGGCAGGATCTCGACTGAGAAAGCGCGACTGCATCGATATGTTGTAGAACCAGGAACCTTGAGAATCGTATGCGAGGGGATCGTACGCCAGGCAAGCGTCTTTGGCGAGGTTTTGGAACTGCATCGCAAGATCACCCTCCCCGTTTTCGAAACCGCTCTGATCATTGAAGACACAATTACGAACCGCAGCTTCCGACCTTCGGACCATGCAATCCTCTATCATCTGAACTTCGGCTATCCCTTTCTGGATGACGGCTTGACGATCGCCGGACTTCCGGAGGGGATCCTCGCTGAGATCAATTCCACGCCGCCCGTTCCACAGGATGGCTTTGGCGAGAAAGTCGACCACGTCGATTTCCGTGTAACGCCACACGAGGCACCGATCAGACTTCACAACCCGACGTGTGGGTTTGCCGTCTCTTTGAAATATGACCAGAGCGCCCTTCCTAAGTTCGCGGCATGGCGGGCATATCAGTCGGGAGTCTTTGCGCTTGGCATCGAGCCGCGCTCGGATCTTCGGCCGGCTGAAGGAGGAAAACTCGGCCCTGGTGAGAGCCGTAGCTATTCTTTGCAATTGAGCTTCACTCAAGAATGACGGCGGGATCGAAGCACATAGCCCCGCGCGAGGGGCCTCGCGAAATGGCAAGAGCTCCCTGGCGACCGATGTCTGCTGGTGCAGATCAAGAGACAAGCAAGCTTGAGCTCTTCCCTGTCGCTCCCACCAAGGCCAGCGCCTTTCGCCAAAACAAGACACTTATCCTGCCCGCGTGGCAAAGTCGGCAGGATAACGGTGGGCAGCGATCCTCCCTTGCTGTCCACCGACCTTTTCAAGCTGCTGGATCGACGAAATACGTGAGGATCCTCATCGCGCGACGCGCGTCGGCCAAACCCGTGTCCATACCATCACCTTCAGCGGTCAACGTTCAGTCGTGCGGTGTGCCCGGCCGATCGAGAAAGGAATAGCCGTTGGAATCGACCATCGTCATGATCAATCTGCTTGGCGCCGTGGCATTGCTCTTGTTCGGCCTCTCTCAGGTGAAGGACGGCGCGACCCGCGCATTGGGAGCCAGATTGCGATCTGGTCTCGCAACGGGAACGCGCAGCAGTCCCCGTTCTTTCCTCTCCGGCTTCGTCGCCACCGTCGCCCTTCAAAGCTCCACGGCAACAGCACTGATGGTCTCGTCCTTTGTGGAACGGGAGCTGATCAAGCCAAGGATGGCGCAGGTAGTTCTGCTCGGCGCCAACGTTGGAACGGCTGTCACGGCATGGATTGTGGCAACCGGCATAGAATGGATTTCACCCGTTCTCCTTTTTCTTGGCATCATACTTCATCGGAGTGGCTCGACATCTCGCCAAGGCGCAGGAGCGGCACTGATCGGCATAGCCCTTATGTTGCTCTCTCTCCATCTGCTGAGCACCGCCACCGAGCCTTTGCGGCATTCTGCGGCGCTTGCAGCCTTTGTCGGTTTGCTCGACAACGCCTGGCCGGTGGCTATGATTTTCGCAGCCGTCATTGCCTTCGTGTCATCGTCAAGCCTCGCCGCCGTCATCCTCATTCTGTCACTGACGTCGGCAGGCATGCCGTCGGGTGGCCTCATCGTCGCACTGGTCCTTGGTGCAAATCTCGGCGGAGCCATTCCCCCCGTGATTGCATCGCTGTCAGGCTCAAGCGCCGCGAGGCGCGTTACCCTCGGCAATCTGATCGTCCGGGCGATTGGTTGTTTGTTGACCTTGCCCATCGCCCAGTCTTTGGCTGAATGGCTCGCCTTGATACCGCTCCCGCCATCGAAACTACCCGTCGATGCGCATCTTGCCTTCAACCTTGCGCTTGCGGCGCTCGCCTGGCCATGCTCAAGGCTTATCGCTCGCTGGATGGCAGTTCTCATCCCGGATCAAACCCAGGCGGAAAACACACCCAACTACCTCGACACGGACGAACTTTCGACGCCGGTCGTCGCTCTGGCCAGTGCGGCGAGAGAGGTGCTCGGCGTCGGCGATATTGTCGAGAAGATGCTCCTGAAGGTTTCCGATGCCTTCGACCGGAACACCACCGCGAGACTGGCGGACATTACCTCTCTCGAGCGTCAGGTCGATCGGTTGCAGCAGGAGATCAAAGTCTATCTTTCAAAGCTGGGACGTAACGGGCTGTCGGAGGAAGAGGGGCGCAGATCGATTGTCATCATCGACTACGCCATCAATCTCGAACATATCGGCGACATCATCGAAAAAGGCCTGGTGCCCGAAGTCACGAAAAAGGTCGCGCAGGGCCTGAAGTTCTCAGACGATGGTTTCGAGGAACTCCAGCAGCTTTTCCAGTTGACAATCGACAACCTCAGGATCGCGCAAACGATCCTGATTACTCGCGACATAAAACTCGCCACGCAGCTGATGGAAAGGAAGATCGACGTACGCCGCATGGAGAAACGCTCTTCGGAGCGTCATCTGGAACGCTTGCGCGACGGGCGCGCCGACAGCCTGCAAACGAGTTCACTTCATCTCGACATCCTTCGCGATCTCAAAAGGATCAATGCTCACATCACCTCGGTGGCGCATCCAATCATGGACGAAGAGGGCCTGCTTGGAGAAAGCCGGCTTCTCACCAGCAATTCTGCGCCTGACGCATAGGAACATTCGACGGCCCAATTCGATGGGTCGGACGCTCGATTATGGAGAAACTGGTGCTCAGTACCAATTCAGGACAAAGCCATACGACAATATCGTCGAAGACGATGCAGGGGATGGAAACGATCGAGGTTACAGGGCCCCGGTACCGTGCCCGAATAGCTTTGCAAGGCGCCACGCTTCTCGACTGGTGGCCAAGAAGCGTCGATGGTCTGGAAGACGAAAGCCTCGTTGACGGCTATCGTGACCTGCACGAACTGAAGTCGCAGAACGGCGTCCGCAATGGAATCCTCGCTCCGTTTACCAATCGCCTCACAGGAGGTCGATTCGATTTCGACGGCCGTGTCCACGAGCTTTCGCCGATCGCCGAAGGCGAAGATGAGGTTTATCACGGATTTGCACGTGTCAGGCTTTTTGCGCTTGGTCAGGTCGATTCTGACGGAGACAATCTCCGGATCGAGCTCATCCATAAAACGGCAGATGTCGGCGCCACCGGCTACCCGTACGATCTTAGAATCTCCGTTGTATATATGTTTTCTGCACATGAGGTCGAGCTTCAGATCGCCACCACGAACCTCGGCCAACAGCGAGCTCCCTATGCTGCTGGATGGCACCCCTATTTCAGATTGCCCGGAACCACCGCGATCGATGATCTGATTTTGCAGGTTCCATCGCGGTCTGTTGTCGAAACCGTTGATCTCATCCCCAAGGTCGCGTCGAACGGCGAGGTGAAGCTTCGAGACGACGATACCTTCAACGAGCCGGAGAGGATTGGGGATCGGGTTCTCGATTGCTGCTTTACGAACCTCGTGAATGAGAGAGGCACTCTACGCACGATCCTTGTTGATCCGGGCTCTGGAGCGGAATTGTCGGTATGGCAAGAACGCGGGCACATGCACGTTTTCACGGGTGACACCCTTGCGAGGGATCGACGCAGGTCCATCGCGCTCGAACCCGTTGAAGATTTGACAAACGCCTTCAATCTGCCGGGTCGCATCGATCACTTACTTCTCGATCCGGGGATAACTCGAACCTTCCGGTGCGGATTCACGTACGAGGAAGGCGAGAGATCATGACAACAATCTCATCGGCGAGGCTCTTTCGATGCTCTTTTTTGGACGAGCGGACCTTGATCGACAGCTGTCCTGGAGAAAGTCGACCGTCCTCGACTGAAGCAACTTACAGAAGTCGAAGACCAACGTACCTCAAGCGCCAGACAGTAGACCGAGAGTTTTGAATGAAAAACAGTGTACAACTTATCACCTACGTCGACCGGTTAAGCGGAGGCGGTTTCCCGGAGTTGAGAGCTTTGCTCGACGGGAGGCTACAAGGCCTGTTCGGCGGCGTCCATGCCTTGCCTTTCTTCAACCCGATCGACGGCGCTGATGCCGGGTTCGATCCCACCGATCACACGATTGTCGATCCTCGCCTCGGTAACTGGGATGACGTTCGCGGCCTAGCCGCTTCCGTGGAGATCATGGCCGATCTCATCGTCAACCACGTCTCGGCGCAATCGAGCTGGTTCCAGGACTTCATCACAAAGGGACCTGAATCAGAATTTGCAGACATGTTCATGACATTCGGCAAGGTCTTTCCCCGTGGTGCCAGCGAACAGGACCTCCTGAATATCTATCGGCCGCGCCCTGGCCTGCCGTTTTCAAAGGCCACGCTTGCAGATGGCCGCCAGCGGATGCTGTGGACCACATTCACCCCCCAACAGATCGACATTGATGTCCACAGTGCCCATGGCGCCTTATACTTGGAGACCATCCTCGATCGCTTTGCTGAAGCCAACGTAACGGCAATCCGCCTCGATGCCGCCGGCTACGCGATCAAGAAGGCCGGAACCAGTTGCTTCATGATTGATGAGACCTATGCCTTCCTTGCCAAGCTCGCCGAAAAGGCACGGGATCGCGGGATGGAGGTTCTTGTCGAAATTCACAGCTACTATCGTGACCAGATCGAAATCGCCAGGAAGGTTGACCGCGTATACGATTTCGCGCTGCCGCCACTGATATTGCATTCATTGTTCACGGGCGATGCGACAGCGCTGGCGCGTTGGCTGGAGATCAGCCCTCACAACGCAATCACCGTCCTCGACACTCACGACGGGATCGGCGTCATCG
>WPHV01000012.1 GCA_009744235.1 Gillisella vitis | reverse complement strand
CCAAGCTCAAGCAGTGGCGGCGTATCGCCACGCGATATGACAAACTCGCCGCCAACTTTCTCGGGTTCATTAAGCTCGCCAGCATAATGCTATGGATCAATTGATTAAATTGTCACTACAGCCTAGATCTCCTCAAGAAAATCGCTGAAAATTGCCTGTAGGCGGGTATGGCGCTCGTGCGCCATGTGTTGTCCGGTCGGGGTCTGGAAGCCATCCGCCAGCTTGAAAAGCTTGGTCTGAAAATGGTCGATGGCAAAGCGCTTGTCGTCCAGTGGGCGATGTAAAGCCTTCGGATCGCTTGGATCGTAAAGCCCGGAGCCTAGCCGCCCGGCAATGTAGAAACAGCGCGCCGCCCCGACCACTCCGATGGCATCCAGCCGGTCGGCGTCTTGCAGGATCTTTGCTTCCAGCGTTTCGGGTGCAAGATTGGCCGAAAAACTATGGGTGAGAATTGCGTGGGAGACCGCTTGGACTCTGCTCGTTGGCCATTGTCTGTCGTTAGCCAAGATGGCTTCAGCTTGCTTTGCGGCAAGGCGGGACGCATCCGCTCGGTTGGGCGCGTTCTTTTCCATGGAAACGCAATCGTGCAGCAGAACGGCTGCGGCAAGAACCTGACTGTCGCCGCCTTCGACGGCATGAATGCGCATGGCGTTTTTGAACACGCGCAAAATATGGGCGGCGTCATGCGAGCCGTCATTACCCTCAGTGGCATGCGGCAGGAGCCATTTGGCAAGATCGTCATGAGGGGCAAAGGCTGTGGCGATCATCGGGGCATCTTCTCGCAGGGAATCACTTGGTTCTGCTGTATCATTGCCCAAATCCACTGAGATTGAAGGATAAATCCACCCTCAAAATCGCATGATTTTGCCCTGGCCTTCGCAGAGTGGAAAAGCGGTACGCAAGGACGCAAATTTCCGTGATCCCGCGCGGCAACAACTGAGCGTTTTTCAACTCAACCTCTAGAAAACCCCAGATTTCTAGGGAAATCATCCGGCCCATATAAATTATCACCTATAACAATTGCCTTTTGACTAAGGCCCCCAAATCACGATAGGCATCGCGTAGCGCCGTCCTGTCTCGCGTTTAAATGGCGCTATAAAAATAGAAACAACCTAGACAGGGGTTTTCAATGACGAGCGTTTCTTCAGCGTCTCTTTCGTCGGTGTCGTCTTACAACGTCGGCTCGACATCCAGCTTGGACACCAATAGCGATGGTGTCGTTTCTGCGGAAGAACAATCCGCGGGATCTACCCGGACCCAGGACCCAACCGTTTTGAGCGATAGTGCCGCCAACAGCACATCCTCGCAGCTTTCCAGTGATATGATGGCCATGGTTCTGGCCCGTGGCGACAGCTCTTCTACCGACCAGAATGCAACCAAGTCCATCGACACAGATAGCGATGGAAAAGTAACCCAGGAAGAATTTGTCAACGCACGTCCGGAGGGTGCGTCGGAGGAAGATTCGACCAAGATGTTTGAGGCCATTGACTCGGAAGATGCTGGCTATGTGACCGAAGACCAGCTGCAGTCCGAGACTAAAATGCCACCTCCGATGATGATGGGCGGTATGGGCGACATGCAGAGCCTTAGCAGCATGATGTCCGGTGACAGCAGTGGTAGTGAAGACAGCATGTCCATGGATGACGTGTTCAGTCAGATGAGCTCGGTTATCAATGCCTATCGTTCCGCTGGCGGCACCGCCGACGAAACCGATACGACCGGACAAACCGCCGCTGCCTGACGGGTCGCTATCGCACCCGACTATCCCGGTGCAGGACTTTGGAGCTCATCGTTCTAGGACTGAGACTGGGAGATCGTTTTATCAGCCATGAGGCTGAATGCTGCCCTGAAGGGCCGCTACTTGCAAACAAACGGCATGGAGACATGATGCCTATGCCGATTGAACCCGCTTCAAACTTTACCAATCTATCCCTTTTTTATCCCATTCAATGCTGATTTATAGATCCCTCGGATCGAGCCCATCCGTATCAAGCGGAGCTGGAGACCGGATCGGCTGCAAAAATTGGCAGCACAAATGGCGTATTGCCATCAGCGTCCAGACCACGGCCTAGCTTTTTCATCGCCGCAACGAAGCGCCCCCCGCGTGAAAGCAGACTATCGGCAATCTCCACCATCCGGATATTGGGCGTCGCAAAAGGCGATGCGGCCCGTAAGCCTTGCGCCAACGCCTCATCGTCCTGTTCGGGATGCAAGGCGAGGCTGGCAATCAAGGCTGCGGCTGGAGAGCGTGATACCCCCATCCAGCAATGGATCAGCAGCGGCGCAGTCTGGTCCCAATCCCTCACGAAATGAATGATCTGTTCCACATGCACGTCTTGCGGGGCGATGAGATCACCTCTGCCTGCAAAGGTAATGTCGTTCAGCGCAAGCGTAAGATGGCGATCCGGTGAAATCACTGCGGGGCGATGAAAATCCTGGCCCTTGGCCAGCAGGCTAATCATTTCTTTCGCCTTGTGGCGCACCGCCATTTCGGCAAGGCGAGCCAGCGGGCTGACGACGAAATAGCTCATGGCGCACCCGTAGCGGTTTTTTTGTGATTTTCCGCCTCTCGAAGTCGCTCGATGGCGTCGAAACGCTCCGCGAATTGCCGCTGGGCTTCAATGGCTGGCATAGGGGCAAGTGGCAGCATGTCGGCGGTAATATGGCGCGGTTGGCCGAAGATTCGCACGGCTTCCGTGTTGGTAAATCCCGCAAGCTCGGTGGCCTCGAAATAGGCGGCGATGCTATCGGCTTTCTTGATCAGGCTTTTCAGGCTGGCCGTGGGATGCGAGGGCAAGCCAAATCGCAGATGGATGGCCGCCTCCAGCCGCTTTTCGACCAGCTTATAGCCGCCGCCCACCACCGCCTTGAAGGGCGAAATCATATCGCCGATCACATATTCCGGCGCATCGTGCAGCAAGGCCATTTGCAGGTCGTTGGCGCTGTATTTGCTATTGCAGCGGCGAAAGATCTCTTCGACCACAAGGCTGTGTTGGGCAACGGAAAAGGCATGGTCGCCAATCGTCTGGCCATTCCAGCGGGCGACGCGGGCCAGGCCATGGGCAATATCGGAAAGCTCGACATCAAGCGGCGAAGGGTCGAGAAGATCGAGACGACGGCCCGACAGCATCCGTTGCCAGGCCCGCGCCGATATCGGAGGAGGGACGACGGGCATGTCAGTCTTCGTCTGACGCGGCAGGAAAATCCAGACCGGTCCAGGCGGGCAGGTGCAGACGCACAGCCTGATCGCCGGCCAGAATAGGCGTGCCATTTGTTATCGCATCGCCAGTGCGGTCGATGCGGACGATCGCCAATCCCATGTTGTCCAAGATGGTGCCGAGTGTGCCAAGCGGCTTACCATCGGCACGAAGCTCGGTGCCGGTCGCGGGTAGGGCAGTGTCAGCGGAAACGATGGCGATCCGGCGGCGGGCCATCTTACGGTGATGCATACGCGACACCACTTCCTGCCCGACATAACAGCCCTTCTTGAAGGAGACGCCGCCATTGAGATCAAGCAGCACGTCGTGCGGATAGGCATCCTGAAGCGGATAGTCGAGCCCCGCTTCTGCCACCCCGGCTTTGATTCGCAATGCTGTATAGAGCCGGACATCAGCCCCAGCCGAGTTGACGCGACCCGGCACGCGCCAGACCGTGTCGCTGGCAGCGGTGAAACGACGATCCTGAAAAGCGGATTCAGTCGGCGCCTCGTCCCAAATCACTGTGACACCGGTAAATTCAGCGGCGGTAAGGGTCACGGCGGCGCGCAGCTTGTAGAGTGTCAAACGGCGCAGCAGGGCCTCTTGTTCGTCAGATGCTACCTCCAGCAGATAGCCATCGGCCAGCGGATAGACCAGCATGTCAAACAGGATCTTGCCCTGGGGTGTCAGCAACGCCGAGGGCGCGGCTTGTCCAGGTTCGATAAGGCCGAGATCTGCTGTCAGCAAATTGTTGAGAAAATGCGCGGCCTCTGCTCCAGCCACCTTTAGAAAAGCCCGGTTTTCAAGAAAAACGGCTGGCATGAGACGATCCAATCACATCTTGCGAAACCACGGCAGTATTAGGCGAGGTCGTGGATTGCATATTTTTCTCTTCAGCAAATTGATTGCCGCAAGGTCAAATAGGCTAGAGGCTGCCTGGCTCAAACTGAACCCGGCAACCTCTCGTGACCTATGACATCATTTGCCTTGTTGGGAAACGCGGGGCCCACTTTTCCAAGGCAAGCACGCGTCCATCAATCGCCTGCCGTGAAGAATTTCCATTTTCCATCGGGTGCAATGCCGATGCGGAAGAAATTGTAATTGCCAACTTCCAGCATGTTTTCAAAATCGCCCGCTGTCACCAGCCGCAGCAATTCCACTTTTTCCGGTGGGGTCAGCGTTGTCAGCGGCTTTTCGGCAAAATACGGCCAGACATAGGCTTCCTCCGGGGTTCCGGCATTGACATGCACGAAGCCGGTCGACAGCACGTCCAGCATGATGGCCAGGACTTCGAGGCCATCGGGATCGCCAGAAACGCTCTTGATCGTTTGGATCGGGTCGCCATTGTCATTGCCAAGTGCCAGCGCGGTCGGATCGTTGCCGCCTGCCAGAAGCGCGCGTAACCGTTCCGGGTCGCCGGAGGCTGCGGCTTCCACCAGCTTCTCGCGCAGTTTGCGCACGGGTTCGGGGGCCTTGCTAATATCGTAGATCACCTCAACAGGCGTGTGGGGTGCCGCTTCGGCAGTCGCTGCCTTCGCCTTGTCGGCGGGGGTTGCCTGCTGTGGTTCGGTGCTGGGCGCGCTCTTCGGATCGGAGGTGCTATCGGTTGGCAGGCCCGGCTGCTGGCCGGTTTGCGGTTGCTGTCCCTGCTGCGCCGCATCCTTGGCGCCGCCCTGCAATTCCGACAGAGCGAAACTGCTGCCCGGCAGAGCGACAACGGCAATACTTGCCATCCAGCCGCAGACCAGCATTGTTTTTACATTGTTCTTGAGACCGGTTGCCTTTGCTCCGGTCTGGCATGCCTTGCGCATCTTCTTGCCTCTGAAACTTACTGAACACTTCGCTTGGGAGAAAACTCACCGGCCAGCATACGGGCGCGCAAAGACTCCAACATGGCTTCCGCACCATCTTCACCATGAATGCGGATGGTTTCGCGCATGGCCAGTGCAATGGCCGCATCGGCGATGATTTCCGGTTCGATACCGTCAGCCATGCCGTCGGCCCAGGCCTCGTTCTGATATTCGAGGGCAGCCTGCATCTTTTCATGAACGATCATGTCGTCAATCTCGTTGCGGCGTGGTTCCATTCTGCATGTCCTCGAAGCGATACTTACTCAGCTGTTAACGACTCTATCAGTGTTTTATCAAAACGACACGGGCGAATGCTAAATCGGATGAATTATTGGTTAATTTCCAAAGCGCGCCGTCATTTCCCGAACAAGTGTTGCGCCTTCAGCACGATACTGGCTTTCTGCCACCCGAGCGGCAGAAGTGCAAGAGGGATGGACTGCGGCAAAGGCCCGATAACCACGGTTATAGGCGGCTGTCAGCACCTGTTTGCGGGCCGGTTCAGTGCCTGCATCGAGCGCGATGAGCTTTTCGGCGACAGCCCGCCATTGCTGCTCCGGTTGGCCCGCGCAGAGATTGCGCAGATAGGTCACGGTCCCCAGGATTTCCGAGAGCCGATTCAACTGTCCGTCATAGGGCGTTGCCTGTTGCGCAGGCGTTGCAGCCTCGCTGGGCAGCTTTGCTGGAGGCGCAACACTTGCCGCTGCGGCAATTCCCGCCATGAGGACGGATAGGGTAGAAAGTGCGGAAAAAAACAGTATTCGTCGGGTCATGCATATCCATGGCATATCCGGCAGATTAGCCGGGATTGACTTCAACCTTATCACGATTCCCGCCTTCGTTTACGCTGCTTTACCGCAAGCCACCAGCTTTTCCACGCAGTCGCGCACGCTCGGTGGCACGGGCAGATCCCGGATTTCCACCGGGCTAAACCAGCCCAGCGCTGCGGCATCGCTTTGGGCGACTGCCGCCGCCGCCGGGTCGTCCAGGGTGACGAGGAAAACGGAAAGCCGGAAGTGATGGTGACTGGGGCCGCCCGGGTCGGGGTAGAGGTCGTAGCTGGCAAACAGACTGGGCGCATGGGCCGACAACCCTGTTTCCTCATTGAGCTCACGCAAAGCGGTCTCTTCCGGTGTTTCGCCGGGTTCGCCACGCCCGCCGGGAAAGGCGTAGAGATCGGCGGCTGGCGGCTTTGACCGCTTGACCAACAGCAGCTTGCCTTGGCGGATCACGATGGCGGAGGAGGCGGGGGCGAAAAAAACCGGGACGGGTTGCTCGGTCATACGGTGCTCGTTCTGTTTGCTGACCCGATGCATCAGGCAGCCGTTATAAGGTCGCTTGACGATAGGCTCTGTGACTGCGAAGACAAGTGCATGTGTGGACGTTTTGCCCTGACCGTGACACCGGATGAAATCGTGGAGGCATTTGGTCTGCACGAACTCGAGGCTTTTCCGCCCCGGTTTAATATTGCTCCGACCCAGCCGATCCTGACTGTTGGCAATGGCGAGGTGCCGATGATGGGCAGTAACCTGCCAAGCAGGCGGGCGCTGCTGGTGCGCTGGGGTTTTCTGCCCGGCTGGGTGAAAGATCCAAGTGATTTTCCACTGCTGATCAATGCGCGTTCTGAGACGGCGGAAACCAAGGCATCTTTTCGCGGCGCCATGCGCCATCGCCGTGTTTTGATCCCGGCCTCCGGCTTTTACGAATGGTATCGGCCAGCAAAAGAAAGCGGTGAAAAACCGCAGGCTTATTGGATCCGCCCCACCCAGGGCGGTATTGTCGCTTTCGGGGGACTGGTCGAAACCTTTGCCGCCGCCGATGGATCTGAAATCGATACCGGTGCCATCCTGACCACCCGTGCGAATCAGTCGATCCGAGCGATCCACGACCGCATGCCGGTCGTGATCGGCCCGGAGGATTTCGAGCGTTGGCTGGATTGCAAGCGCCAGGAGCCACGCCATGTCGCTGATCTGTTGAAACCGGCAGGCGAGGACATATTCGAAGCCATTCCGGTTTCCGATAAGGTCAACAAGGTCGCCAATACCGGCCCGGATGTGCAAATCCGTATCGAAAACCCGACGCCGAAAGCCGAGCCCAAGCCGCCTTCGCAACAGCTATCGCTGTTTTGAACGGTATTGGAAAAAGTGCGCCCTCACGCAACTTTCTTGATCGGCGCTCGCTTCAACATCAGAGCGGCGGCAATCACCGCTTTCAGACCGATCGGACGGTAATTATCGCTCAATTCCGGCTTGGCCGGTTGCGGGGCTTCTTTAGCTTGCAGGGGGGCGGGCATGATGTTCTCCAAAGTGTTTCCATTGCGGCCTCTCAGATCTGCTTGCAACCTGAGGGACACGCATTTCCCTTGTTTCAGTCTGTCCTTATCGAGAAAATCGGATTGCGTTTTTCCCGTAACAAACTCCAGAACAGTGCTTTTTTGACTGCTCAGGTTTAGAGATCATGACACTTTCGTGAACAATGCAAATTAATTTAAATCAAAGACTGCTACTTTTCGTGAGTCTGTTTTACAATTTCCGGTTTTAAAGGCCTGTTTCAAAGGCCTCGATCCATGCCGGCGCCGTGATGGTCGTCGTGGTCTTCCATGACGGTCAAGGTGCCGTATTTCCGCTTCCAGGCGTGGGCGCCGAAGGGCAGGGAGAGAAGATAGACGATGACCGTTACCGACAGCACTTCCCAGGTAAAGCTCATCAGCAGGGCGACATAGAGCACTACAGCGATCGTCAGTGGCAGAACCAGATCGCGGCGGACCTTCTTTTCGGATTTGCCGGACCAGACCGGCAAACGGCTGATCAGCAGGAAGGCGATCAGCATCGTATAAGCCGAGGACGCAAAGGCAAATCCGGGGGTGGCTTCCACACCCAGAAAGCCGAGATAGATCGGCAGCATGACCAGAAGCGCACCAGCCGGTGCCGGAACGCCGACGAAATAGGCGTTTTGCCAAGGGGCCTTGATGGCACGCTCGTCCATCACATTGAAGCGGGCAAGCCGCAGACCTGCGGATATCGCAAAGATCAGCGCCGCGATCCAGCCGAAGGACCGGGCCTGGTCCAAAACGTAGATATACAGAACCAGACCGGGCGCCACGCCGAAATTGACGATATCGGCGAGTGAATCCATTTGCGCGCCAAATTTCGATGTGGCTTTCATCAGGCGGGCGATGCGTCCGTCGATCCCATCGAGAAAAGCGGCGACCAGCACCATGCCAACCGCAAGCTCGAAACGTCCTTCGAATGCCAGGCGTACGCCGGTCAGACCGGCGCAGATTGCCAAAACGGTAATCAGGTTCGGAATCATGAGCCGCAGCGGAATTTCCCGCAGCCTAGGCCCGCGTGAAGCCTCGTTGACTTCCTGCTGGCCTGCCTGATTCTCATCCGCCGGATTGCTCGGCCCCTCATTCTCTTCCGAGGGGTGCGCCTGATGCTGCGGCGTGTCGCTGTTCATGGCTGGCCTGTCTCCGTTATGGCTTGCAAAAATCGTCTCAGCTGCGGCGGCTGATGACTGGGCCCTTTGCCGAACCATATTCCGCGATCACGGTTTCACCGCCAATCGAACGCTGGCCAACTGCAACACGCGGCTCAGCACCGGCTGGGAGGTAGACATCCAGTCGCGAACCAAAGCGGATCAGGCCGAAACGTTCGCCAACCCCAAGCGCCTGGCCGGGGACTGACCAGCAGAGGATGCGGCGGGCCACGAGACCTGCGATCTGCACCACGCCGATGGCGCCGCGTGGGCCATCGATGACTAGCGAGTTGCGCTCATTGTCGGTGCTGGCCTTGTCCAGTTCAGCATTCAGGAAACTACCTTCCCGGTAGACAACCTGACGGATTGGACCGCGCACCGGGGCGCGATTGATATGAACATCGAAAACATTCATGAAGATCGAGATGCGCAGCATCGGGTCGCTCGACAGCTGCAATTCTTCCGGCGGGATGACCATCTGGATCATCGACACGCGGCCATCGGCAGGGCTGACCACCAGATCGTCATCCTGTGGGGTGAGGCGCTCCGGGTCGCGGAAGAAATAGGCGCACCACAGTGTCAGCAGCAGGCCGACCCAGAACAGCGGCTCCCAGATCCATCCGAGCACCAGCGACCCGACGAAGAAAGCGCCGACAAAAATATAGCCTTCCTTATGCACGGGGACGAGGGTATTGCGGATCGTATCGAACAAGGACATCGGTAGGACTTCTCCTGAAAACTCTATTGATGACGTGACTACCGCGAAACGTGTTCAGGGGCAATGCCGGGCCTGATTGAGGTCATCCACAGGCAGGCAGTCGCACTTTTATACACGGGCATTACACAGCAGGCGGCAGGCGCGTGACCACGCCGAGATCGTCGCTTTCGCGCACCTGGCGCAGATGCTCTTCTGCCTGGGTCGCCTCCCGCTGCCGGTTCCACATGGAGGCATAAAGGCCGTTTTGCGCTAGAAGTTCCGCGTGAGTGCCGCGCTCGGCGATTTCGCCCGCTTTCAAAACGATGATCTCATCAGCCCCGATCACGGTGGACAGCCGATGGGCGATGACCAGAGTGGTGCGATTTTGCGATACAATGTCGAGGGCCGCCTGGATATCCTGCTCGGTTGTCGTGTCGAGCGCTGAGGTTGCCTCATCGAGAATGAGGATTGGCGGTGATTTCAGCACGGTGCGGGCGATGGCGACGCGCTGCTTTTCGCCGCCTGACAGTTTTAGCCCGCGCTCGCCGACCATGGTCTTGTAGCCCTGCGGCAGTTCACGGATCGAGCGGCTGATCTGGGCAATGTCGGCGGCGGCTTCCATTTCGGCGTCGCTGGCCTCTGGCCTGCCATAACGGATATTATAGGCAATGGTGTCGTTGAACAGCACCGTATCCTGCGGCACCATGCCGATGGCGGCGCGCAGCGAGGTCTGGGTGATGTCGCGGACATCCTGCCCGTCAATGCGGATCGCGCCCTGCTGCACATCATAAAACCGGTAGAGCAACCGTGAAATCGTCGACTTGCCAGCGCCGGATGGGCCGACGACGGCAACCGTCTTGCCCTCCGGCACGGTGAAGGAAATCCCCTTCAGGATCGGCCTTGCGGGGTCATAGGCGAAATGCACGTTTTCGAAGGTGATCGCGCCCTTGGCGATGGCAAGCGGCTTGGCATCGGGCGCGTCGCGTACTTCCGGCTCTACCGCCAGAAGGTCAAACATCTGCTCGATATCGGTCAGGCCCTGGCGGATTTCGCGGTAGAGCATGCCGATGAAATTCAGCGGCACGGAAAGCTGCAACAGCAGCGCGTTGACGAAGACGAAATCGCCGATGGTCTGCTCGCCGCGCTGCACGGCCAGTGCTGAAAACACCAGCATCACTGTCATGCCCACACCGAAAATCAGCCCCTGGCCGAAGTTCAGCCAGCCGAGCGAGGTCCAGACCTGGGTGGCGGCCTTCTCATAGCGGGCCATGGAGGCATCGAAGCGGCGGGCTTCCATGTCTTCATTGCCAAAATATTTGACCGTCTCGAAATTCAACAGCGAGTCGATGGCTTTGACATTGGCATCGGTATCGCTGTCATTCATCGACCGGCGGATGGCGATGCGCCAGTCCGAAGCCTTGACCGTGAACCAGACATAGACGGCGACGGTGACGGCCGTGATCGCCAGATAGGAGAGGCCATAGCCCCACCAGAAAATCACCGCTGTCAGGGCAAATTCGATCAGCGTCGGGATGGAGTTGAGAATGGTGAAACGGACGATGGTTTCAATACCCTTGGTGCCGCGCTCAATGATCCGCGACAGCCCGCCGGTCTTGCGCTCCAGATGGAAGCGCAGCGACAATTGATGCATATGCAGAAAGGTTATATGGGCCAGCCGTCGCACGGCATATTGGCCGACGCTGGCAAACAGCGCGTCGCGGAACTGGTTGATGCCCATCTGCACGATGCGGGCCAGATTATAGGCGATGACCAGCATGACTGCCGACAGCATGAAGGTAGGCAGCAGGCCAGTCGCATCCATCTTACCGTTCAGCGCATCGGTGGCCCATTTGAAATAATAGGGCACCAGCATCAGGACCAGCTTGGCGATCACCAGAAACAGGCTTGCCCAGACCACCCGCATTTTCAGATCGAGGCGCTCGGCTGGCCACATATAGGGCCAGAGATTGACGATGGTGCGCCACGGATTGCTGCTTTCGGCCGAAACCGTTTTAACTTTCTGATGCATGCTTTATGTCCTGCGCGCGGGCTGGTGGAAGCGCGGTCGGTTCCCGGAAGGGCGGCCAAAAAGAGGCGGCACGAAAAAGGCGACCCTGGGGCCGCCTTTGGTCGTCGCTGATATAGGCAATATAAGTGAAACAGGCAAGGACCGGTCGGGTTTAGCCCCGTCCTTGCCTGTATTTGCGCCTATCGCTTGTGCTCACGCATCCATTTGCGATGGATTTTTTTGGCCTCGTCATCGGGCATGGATTGATCCGGCACGGTGAAGGTCTGGCCGGGCTCGATCAGGTCGGGGTTGCTGATCTGTTCGGCGTTGGCAACATAGATCGTCGTGTAGCGCACGCCCTGGCCATAGACTCGCCGGGAAATCTGCCAGAGCGTATCGCCCCGGCGGATGATCACCGCATTCTTGCTTTCGGTCAGCGGCGCCTGGCTCAGCACTGGCGGCGATGTGCCATCGGTTGGTGCCAGGGTCGGTGCCGGGTTTTGCGTCGCTGCGGCTTGCGCGGCGGCAATTTTGGCCGGCATGGGCTCCAGCGCCGCATCGACAAGCGACTTGAGGGTCGGCAAGGCATTGGCCATCGCCGTGACCGAAGCCGTCGGTACTTGTTTGAGGACGACCAGAGCCTTGTCAGCCTGATCTGCCATCCGCGTCATGAAGGCGCTGGCGGTCTGGTCCGTGCTGGGGGTCGGGCGGAAATCCGCAACTGCTTTCAGGGCAAATTCCAGCGCCGAACGCGAGGCTGCCAGGCTTTCCAGCGTTGGTGTCTTGCCATCGGCAAACAGGTTGCTGAGCAGCGTGAAGGACTTGGCCAGCGTATCGCGCTGCCGGTCGAACAGGTTGCTATCGACGGTGGCCGGGCTGACGGTGCTGTTGGCGGCGCCGGGCTGGGTTTCCGGTGCGACAACCGCAACCTGATCGCCTTCCGGCCGGTTGAACGGCACGGACGCGCGCAGCGTCACCCTGCCATTGGCGTCCTTCAGATCGACGCTGATGATATGCTGGCCGACGGAAAGCGCCATCTGGCCTTCGACCACGAAATGCCCCTTCTGGTCGACATCCGCCGAGCCGATCTGCTTGCCATCGGCATAGGCGGTCACGGTTCGGCCCTTCTGGGCATTGCCTGCCACGAAGATCTTGTCGCCTTCAAGCTCGACGGCGGTGATCTGCAAATCGGCAGCGGACAGGGATGGGCTGGACGCAGACCCGGGGGATGCCGTGGGCGCATTAGGCGTGGCTGCGGCGACGCGGCCTTGCTTGTCGACACCATTGATCTGTTCAGGAGCTTGTGGCTGGCCCTTATCCTGTTGCGTGGCTTGATCCTGCTGCGGGCCACTGATCAACCGGCTGGCTTCGCCGGGCTTTGTCACCATGGCCAGCACGTCACCGGATGGATCCGCCGGGACGGAAACCGTAGCCTGCTCCTCGGACCCGATGGTCTTGCCTTCCTTGGTCGTGGCTTTCAAATCCAGAGAGTGATCGCCGGGCGACAAGGGCTTGTCGAGCACGATGGCGAAATCACCGTTGGGAGAGGCGGTGGCACTGGCAATATTGTTGGAGCCGTCATGGACCTCGACCTTGGCACCCGGTGCCGCGCTGCCGGCGATGACCGTTGAGCCGTCTTTTTCAACGCGTAGCACGTCAAAACGCGGCATGTCTGGATCGATAGCCACTTCCGGCTCGCCACGCATGGCCCGACCGATATTGGCGATCATGGCGGCGGCATCCTGCGGGGAGGCGGGCAGTTTGGCGATCAACTGCAAGGCATGGGCAGCCGAGGCCTTGGCCTTCGTGAGGCTGTCTACAAGCCCAGATTCGATCCCGGCGGGAAGGTCGGCATCCGATAGGGCTTTCAGCGCGGTCAATGCGGCAATGCGGGCTGTGGCGTAAAGTTCGGGTGCCGGGGTTTTCTGATCGGCAAACAGATTTTCCAAGGCGGCCACCGATTGCTCTGCGGCCTTGGTCAGACGCTGCATCTTGGCGGCGGCCTGGCCATCGGGGGCAGGCGTGGTTGAGGAGGGCCCTGACGCTTCGGGCGTCGCCGCCTGTTCTGCCGGGGCAGCAGGTGTTTCTGCCGTCTTCTTTGTGCCGCCAATTTGCGGAAGCACGAAAAACACCATCAATACTGTCGCAATGGCAAGCACGCCGAGAGCCAGCCAACCGGCACGGTTTTTCATAGTCCAACGTCTCCGGGCGGATTATTCCGCCATATCCCTTGAAACTGATAGAGCGCCATCGGGTATGAATACCCAATGAAGGACGCTCAAAAGTTTTGTCCCCACTGCATGACCCAGCTCAAAACCGCAGAACGGTGCGGTGCTACGGGCTTGGCGTTTCCATCGGATTTTCCAAAAATCGCGTCCCGCATTCTGGTCCGATCTCTTACATCCATTGGGATTTAAGAGTTTATGCAGTAACGTTTCCTTAATCGCTGCACAAGCGATGAACCTGGTTTGTTCATAGCCTTCCTGGAGTTTTCGTTAATTTTATTGACGTCAGCGGGCGGCGATGGCCATTCTAAACGTATGACAGAAAACCATTCTTCGATTCGATCCATCTGCGTTTACTGCGGCTCACGGCCCGGGCGCGATCCCGATTACATGGCTGCGGGCCGCACACTTGGCCACTCGATTGCCGCCCATGGCCTGCGCCTGGTTTATGGCGGTGGCACCAAGGGCATCATGGGTGCCGTTGCCAGCGGCGTGCTGGATGCGGGTGGCCAGGTGACGGGCATCATACCGGAATTCCTGGTCGATATGGAAGCCACACGCCATTCTCTCGGTCAGTTGAACGAATTGATCATTACGCAGGACATGCATCAGCGCAAGCACAAGATGTTCGAGCGTGCCGATGCCTTCGTGACGCTGCCGGGCGGTATCGGCACGCTGGAAGAAATCGTCGAGATCATGACCTGGGGCCAGCTTGGCCGCCATGAAAAGCCGATGGTCTTTGCCAATGTCAACGGTTTCTGGGACCCGATGCTGGAGTTGATCACCCATATGCGCCAGGAGGGCTTCGTCCATACCGGCCATAAGGTGCAGCCGCTGGTGATTGACGAGATCGACGCCATCGTGCCGACGATCGTCGATCGCTGGGAAGAACTCGGCCGCATCTCCGGCGATGCCGAGGTGTTGTCAAAGCTGTGATGGGCGCCGTTTCAGCATCGGTAAGGTATAGATGAACAGAGCCACCCAGATCAGCGGGAAGGCAATGGCCTTGGCGGTGCTGAATTCCTCGCGAAACAGGAAGACGGCGATCAGGAAAATCATCGTCGGGGCGATATATTGCATAATGCCGATGGTGGAGAGACGCAGCAGCTTGGCACCATTGGCGTAGAGGATCAGCGGCACGGCTGTGACCAACCCGCTTGAGGCCAGCAGCGTGGTATTGTTGAACATGCTGGCATCCGCCGCCCCCAGGAAATGCGACTGTCCGGTCACGCCGAGATAGATCAGGTAGGCCAGGGCAAACGGTGCAAGTAACAGCACTTCCAGCAGAAATCCCTGGTTGGGGCCAATCGGCAGCGTTTTGCGGAAAAACGCATAGAAGCCCCAGGAAAAGGTGAGGCTGAGGGCGATCAGCGGCAGGCGTCCGGCATCCACCGTCAGGATGACGACGGCGACCACCACCAAAGCCAGCGCCGCCATCTGCGCCGGCTTCAGCTTTTCCTTCAAAAGCACGGCACCAAGCAGAATGGAAAACAGCGGATTGATGAAATAGCCGAGCGCGGTATCCAGCGCGTGGCCGGCACCGATGGCCCAGACATAAATGCCCCAGTTGACGCTGATCAGGCAGGCGGTGATTGCTGCCATGCCAATCATTTTCGGATTGCGCAGCGCCCGCTTCAGATCATCGGTGCGCCGCAGCACCAGAAGAACAAGACCGGCGACCGGAATGGACCACAGCACCCGATGGGCGATCACTTCCATGGGCGGAATATGCGCCACGGCCTTCATGTAAAGAGGCAGAAACCCCCAGAGCAGATAGGCTGAAAGCGCAAAAAGAAAGCCGCGCAGGCTGTCGCGGTTCTCAGTCCCTGGCGCTGCAACCTCGGTCATGATGTTTCCGATCCCATTGCTGTTTTTCCTGCCGATACGCCTTCAGGGCGCAAACGGCAAATTCATTCCATTGAAGGATCGGTGAGTTTGGTGAATGCGACCCTGTTACAGCGCCGTGCGTTTTATAAAACGCACGGCGCTGTAACACTTTAAATCTGCTGCATGATTTTCTCCTGAAATCGAGTCCGATTTAAGGAATTATGCAGTAATGTTCGAAAACTGGAATGCACATCAAGACGGTTTTAGCTTATTCCGCCGCGATCCGTCCCGCCAGTTGCCGGTTTTTCATCAGCTTGTAGACGATAGCGTCCATCAGCGCCTGGAAAGATGCATCGATGATGTTTTCCGAAACCCCTACCGTCCACCAGCGGGCGCCGCTGGCATCGGTGGATTCGATCAGAACGCGGGTGATGGCCTCGGTGCCGCCATTGAGGATACGGACCTTGTAATCGGCCAGTTCCAGATCTTTTATTTCATTCTGGAATTTGCCGAGATCCTTGCGCAGCGCAATATCGAGGGCGTTGACCGGGCCGTCACCTTCGGCGACCGACATCACCGTCTGCCCGTCGATCACCATCTTCACCACCGCTTCCGACACGGTTTTCAGGTTGCCATTGCTGTCGAAGCGGCGTTCGATCATCACCCGGAAGCTTTCGACCGCGAAAAACTCCGGCACGGTGCCGAGGGTGCGATGCGCCAAAAGCTCGAAACTGCCATCGGCACCTTCATAGGCGTAGCCGGAGGCTTCGCGCTGCTTGACGATCTCGATCAGCCGGTCCAGCTTCGGATCGTCCTTGGCAACCATGATGCCGCGGCGTTTCAACTCGTTGATAAAATTGGCCTTGCCGCCCTGATCGGACACCATGACCTTGCGGAAATTACCCACAAGGCCCGGCTCCACATGCTCATAGGTTTTCGGGTCCTTCAACAGCGCCGAGGCGTGGATGCCAGCCTTGGTGGCAAAGGCCGAAGCACCGACATAGGGAGCCTGATGGTTGGGGGAGCGGTTCAACAGCTCATCGAAGGCATGCGACAGCCGGGTCAATTCCACCAGCTTTTCGAGATCGATAGCCGTCTCGAACCGGTCGGCATAGGTTTTCTTCAGACAGAGCGTGGGAATGATGGTGGTCAGGTCGGCATTGCCGCAGCGCTCGCCAATGCCGTTCAGGGTGCCTTGAATCTGGCGTACACCGGCCTCCACGGCGGCCAGCGAATTGGCAACGGCCTGGCCGGTATCGTTATGGGCGTGGATGCCCAGCGCTGCGCCGGGAACACCTGCCTCAATCAGGCTGGCAATGATACTGCGGATTTCCGGCGGCTGGGTGCCACCATTGGTATCGCACAGCACCACCCAGCGCGCACCGGCCTCATAGGCGGTTTTGGCACAGGCCACGGCATAATCGGCATTGGCCTTGTAGCCGTCGAAGAAATGCTCGCAATCCACCAGCGCTTCCTTGCCCGCAGCCACCACGGCCTTGACGCTGTCGTGGATGGAGTCGAGATTTTCCTCATTGGTGCAGCCAAGTGCCACTTTCACATGGTAATCCCAGCTTTTCGCCACCAGACAGATGGCGTCGCTTTTCGATTGCAAAAGCTGGCTCAGGCCCGGATCGTTGGAGGCGGAAATCCCGGCGCGTTTGGTCATGCCAAACGCCGTGAACCGGGCGCGGCTGGTGCGTTTCTTTGAGAAAAATGCCGTGTCGGTCGGATTGGCACCGGGATAGCCACCCTCGACATAGTCCAGCCCGAAATCATCCAGCATGGCGGCAATGGCAATCTTGTCTTCCACGGAAAAATCGATGCCGGGTGTCTGCTGCCCATCGCGCAGCGTGGTATCGAATAGGGTGATTTTTTCGCGGGTCATGAGTGCCTCCCAAAGGCAAATTTTTATGTGTTCTGGATTTTTCCGGCAAAACGGTCGGTGGCGCGGATCAATTGGTCGAGAATGCCGGGTTCGCTCATGGCATGGCCAGCGGCCTCGACAATGTGCAGATCGGCATCCGGCCAGAGTTTGGACAATTCCCAAGCATAGCGCAGCGGGCAGGGCATGTCATAGCGCCCATGCACGATCACGCCCGGAATGCCTTTCAGCTTATGGGCGCCGCGCAGCAATTGCCCGTCTTCCATCCAGATCCGGTTCATGAAAAAATGGTTTTCCAGCCGGGCAAAGGCGATGGCGTAATGGTCCTCGCCGAAATTTTCGATCTGCTGGATATTGGGGATCAGCGAAATCGTCGCGCCTTCCCACTGGCTCCAGGCACGGGCGCAGGCGAGCTGGACGGCCTTGTCCTCACCGGTCAGACGGCGGTGATAGGCGGAAATCATGTCATGGCGCTCTTCAGCTGGGATGGGCGCGATGAAATGTTCCCAACGATCAGGATACATTTCGGAGACGCCAAACTGATAATACCAGTCCAGTTCCGCCTTGGTCAGCGTGTAGATACCGCGCAGCACCAGTTCGCTGACCCGCTCGGGATGGGTCTGCGCATAGGCCAGCGCCAGTGTTGAGCCCCACGAGCCACCAAACACCAGCCATTTTTCGACGCCGATCATCGTCCGCAAGCGCTCGATATCGGCCACCAGATGCCAGGTTGTATTGGCTTCCAGATGGGCATGCGGCGTAGACTTGCCGCAGCCGCGTTGATCGAACAGGATCACATCATACAGGGCGGGATCGAATACCCGCCTCTGGTTGGGAGTGATGCCACCACCCGGTCCGCCATGCAGAAACACCGCAGGCTTGGCACCCTTGGTGCCGACCCGCTCCCAATGGATGACATGGCCATCGCCAACATCGAGATCGCCGGTCTCGAAAGGTTCGATCTCAGGGTAGAAGCCGCAAAGCTCAGTCATGGGGTGATCCGATATGGGTTGGCCATTCGCTTGTGTCATGGTCCGGGTGCTGATGGGTGGCACCTGCCACTTTCGCCAGCCAGTTGGCATTTGCTTCGCTGGCCTCGACCGGCAAGGTGTCGAGGGCTGCAAACCATGGCATCTTGCTGTCCAGATTGGCCTGTTCAACGGGCTTGACGCTGGCCGGATCATCCAGAGAGCCGAGCGTGATATTGATGAAATCCGCCTCGGGAATATCGAAAAACAGTGGTGTGCCGCAGGCGGCGCAAAAGCCGCGCCGCACCAGATCGGAAGACTGAAACCAATTCGGGGTGCCGCGTGTCAGCTGAAACAGCTCACGGTTGACCGAGCCGAGCGGCAGGAAATAATTGCCCGACGCCTTCTGGCACATGCGGCAATGACAAATATGCGGATTGCCGATTGGCGGCTTGCGGCTCATCGACGGTTTCACCGTGTAACGCACCGCGCCACATTGGCAGCCGCCATGCAGGGTTTGAGCTTTCATGCCTCGTCCTCCACCGGCCAGACTTGGGTGTCGAAATCCGGGTGCTGCCAGGATTCGATGGAGTCGAAGAACGCCTCGTATTCCGGGCTGTTATAGACCGGCGTTTCAAACAGCGTATCGATCCACGGCAGGCGCTTTTGGTGATTGACCTGAATGGCGGGCTCAAAGGCGGCGGGATTGTCAAAGGCACCGATGGCAATCTCTACCCCGGTGGGATGCTGATAGGTCAGCGGCGTGCCGCATTTTTCACAAAAGCCACGCTTGACCTTGGCGGATGAGCGGAAAAGCTTTGGCTGGCCGCGCGTCCAGGTCAGATGGGCCTGATCAGCGGTGACAAAAGCGCCAAAAAAGCCACCGAATTGTTTCTGGCACATGCGGCAATGACAGATGGAAGGCCGCCCCAGCTTTGCCGCTTGAAACCGCACAGCACCACATTGGCAACCGCCGGAAAAAATCTCGCTCATGGCTTTGCTCCGCTTTCGGTTGGCCAGGTGTCGGTATCAAAGTCGGGGTGCTGGTAGGAGATCAGCTGCGCCAGAAAGGCAGCGCTTTGCAAATCCTCTTCGGTATTGCGGTTTGGCAATTCATGCAGTTTATCGACAAAGCCAACCTTGCCCTCAATACCGTATTGAATAGTCGGGGGCAGGGTAGATGGATCATCAAACGCGCCAGCCGACACCGCAATGCCATCGGGCGCTTCATAGGTCAGTGGTGTGCCGCAGGCATCGCAAAAGCCGCGCTTGACCATATTGGATGATTGAAAATGCTTGAGCGCGCCGCGCGTCCAGTTCAATTGCGCGCCACGGGTGGACACCAACGGTGCATAATAGGCCCCGAACGCCTTCTGGCACATGCGGCAATGGCAGATCGATGAGTCTTTCAGCACGCCCTCGACGCGAAAGCGAATGGCTCCGCATTGGCAGCCGCCCGTATAAACTGTTTCTGCCATGCCCTATTGTCCCTCTGTTGCGATTTCGAGCCAGTTTTCCAGTTTCAGCCCGGATACACGGGCAAATTCGCGGCTATTGTTGGTGACAAGAACCATATCCAGCGACAGCGCGTGGGCGGCGATGAACAGGTCGTTCGGGCCAATCATCTCACCAGCCTTTGCCAGAGCATTGCGAATGCTGGCATAATGATGCGCGGCGTGTCCTTCGAAAGCTGCGATCTCAACATTGTTCAGAAATGTCTCAACACCCCGTCGCAATCGTTCCGACTCACGCTTTTGAATGCCAAAGTAAAGTTCGGAGACGACGATGGCGCTGATATGCAGGTCCGCATAGCCCGTTTGTTTCCAGCGTTCCATGGCAGGCCCATCAGGATTTCGAACCATGTCGGAGACGATATTGGTATCCAACATAAATCCCATCACAGGATGATATCCTTCAAAGGAAGCAGTCCTTCATCTACATCGGGAAAATCCTCCTCTATTTTCCCCTGCTTCCTCAGAAAAGCGACAAGATTTTCCTTCTTTCGGGCATTGCCAATAGGCTCGATAATGATCCGGTCGCCTTCCTTGCGCATGATCACTTCATCGCCCGGAAACTCGAATTCCACGGGGATGCGAACGGCGCGATTGCGACCGTTCTTGAACACCCGCACATGTCTTTCTTGCTCACCGCTCATATGTGCCTCCATCACTGGCATAGGCCTTAGCATATGCCAAGCGCGTGTCCCATGCAAATCAACGCTTGACCTCCATCGTGGTCACGCATCTTCCCTCGCGTGACAAACGGCCTCGATATTGTTGCCATCCAGATCAAACACAAAGGCCCCATAATAGTCTGGATGATAATGCGGGCGCAGGCCGGGTGGGCCGTTGTCTGTGCCACCAGCGGCGATTGCGGCTTGATAGAACGCATCCACCTCGGCGCGGCTGTTGGCCGTAAAGGCGATATGCTGATGGTAGCCAACGGGTGGCGTGCCCTCGTGTAACCAATAGACGGGCCTTTCGCGCCCGTATCCACCCATTTTCACGCCGTTGGAATATTCCGCTGGCACCATGTAGAGCAGTGACGCGCCAAGTGGCGCAAAGGCCGCATCATAGAAAGCCTTTGCACGCTCAAAATCGGCAACCTTGATATTCATGTGATCGATCATGGATGTCGCTCCCATACGGTCTCAAAGACATGCCAAAACCGTTTTTTGGCGTTTTGGCTTCGCCCCCCTCATCCGGCTGCCGCCACCTTCTCCCCGCTGGGGAGAAGAGAGCGAGAGCCGCAAGCCTTCTATCGCTTGACCTCCCAGGTGGTCACGCGCTCGCCGGTGTCCTTATTCTTTCCGTCTTTCAACTGAATGCCCTTTGCCAAAAGATCGTCGCGGATCTTGTCGGCCTCGGCAAAGTTCTTGGTCTTCAGCATTTCAAGGCGCATTTGGACAAGAGCGTCAATGGCAGCGGAAAGGTCGTCATCTGCTTCGTATGACCGAAATAGCTTCATCATATTAGAGATGCCGCTTTTAATTTGGGACATAAGTACCGGTGATCTCCGATCAGTGGCATTGTCGAAATGCTCCTGAATTTTTTGCGAGGGCATCAATCCCAATAGCCCGAGCGTGCTGGAAAACAGCCCAATTTCTTCCGGCTTCAAGTCTCCGGAATATTTGCTGTTTAGGAGCTTTACGGCTTCTCCTAGTTGGAGATCATCTGTCACGAGAGCAAGTACTTCTTGATCTGGCTCGCAAAACATCCAGCGAGAGTCATGTCCAGACAGCTTTGACATCCAGTTGCCAACGATATTTTGCGCCTCTTCCAATCGCTTCACCGAAAAATCAATTGGCTCACGATAATGGGTCATCAGCATTGCCAGCCGCAGCACTTCGCCCGGCCATTTGCGACCGCCGAAATTATCTGTGTCTAGCAATTCGTTGATGGTGAAGAAGTTGCCATCCGATTTCGACATCTTGCGGCCTTCCACCTGCACGAAGCCATTGTGCATCCACACATTGGCCATCACGCTGGTGTCATTGGCGCAGCAGGATTGGGCGATTTCGTTTTCGTGGTGGGGGAAGATCAGGTCCAGCCCGCCGCCGTGAATGTCGAAAACCTCGCCCAGATAACGCTTCGACATCGCCGAGCATTCGATATGCCAGCCGGGGCGGCCTCGGCCCCAGGGGCTGTCCCAGCCGGGTTCGTTATGGCTCGACAGTTTCCACAGCACGAAATCGCCGGGATGCTTTTTATGGGCCTCGACAGCGATGCGTGCGCCTGCCTGTTGCTCATCCAGATTGCGCTTGGAAAGCTGGCCGTAAACCGCCATGGACCGGGTATCGAACAGCACTTCGCCTTCCGCCACATAGGCATGGCCCTTGGCGATTAGCGTCTTGATGATGTCGATCATCTGGCTGATGTTGTCGGTGGCGCGTGGCTCGATGGTCGGCGGCAAGTTACCCAGTGCCGCCACATCGGCATGGAACTGATCCGCCGTCTTTTGCGTCACCCTGGCAATCGCCTCATTCAGCGGCAGATCGGGAAAATCCCGGAGCGCCCGCGCGTTGATCTTGTCATCGACGTCGGTGATGTTGCGGGCATAGGTGACGTGATTTTCGCCGTAGACGTGACGCAGCAGCCGGTAGAGCACATCAAACACGATAACGGGCCGGGCATTGCCGATATGGGCAAAATCATAAACCGTTGGGCCGCAGACATACATGCGCACGTTTTCTGGGTCGATCGGGGTGAAATCAACCTTGCTGCGCGTCAGTGTGTTGTAAAGCTTGAGGCCCTCGGCCATGGCAGTCTCCAGACGTAATGATAACCGGCTGGACCGGAGCGTTTGTCATCTGGGACTTTTGCAAGAGACGAAAACGGCCGGGCCAGCGAATGCGCTAGCGAATAATGATCCAGCAGAGGATGCAGGTGCTCGTTTTCATGGTTGGCTTTATGACGCGAGCCCGGTTTTTGGTCAACGGATTTTTGCGCCGTCTGGACGGTCTCTGCCGGTTTTTACGCCGTGATGAAAAATTTTTGCGTTATCCCATCGACAAGCGCACGCTGCGGCCTTGATTTCGGGCCATTCACCGGTTTGAAGAGGGCGCGCTAACTGTTGTTTCGCATGCCGCCGCTGAAGGATAAGCCCATGCCCGGACCTGTTTTTGCCCGCCTGTTTCAACAGTCTGCCGTTGGCCGGTTGCTTGGTGCGGTCGCCTTTTGCGCCCTTGCGCCTGTTGCGGCTTGGGCGGCGGAGCCGGCTGTTGCCACCCAATGGGGGGCAGTCACCGCGCCGGAGGCTCCCTCCACCCTTTGCGCGACATTGACGGCTGGCCTGACGGCCAAGGACGGTTCCCTCGATCCTGCCGATGCCGATGGCAAATCCCCCCATCCGGACCAGATGCGCTTGCAGGCTGCTATCGACGGCTGCGCGGGCGGTGCCGTCAAGCTCGTGCCCGGCGGTGAGGGGCGGGATGCGTTTTTGAGCGGACCGCTGAACTTGAAGAGCGGTGTCGTGCTGTGGATCGACAAGGGCGTCACGCTGTTTGCCTCCCGTGATCCCAAGGATTACGACAGCGGTGCTGGTGATTGCGGTACGGCCAATACTTCATCCGCCAAAACCTGCAAGCCGCTGATTATGGCCAAGGACACCAAAGGCAGCGGCATCGTTGGCGAGGGAAAGATCGATGGACGCGGCGGCTCGCTGCTGCTGTCGGGCGACAATGCTGGCAAGCGGTCCTGGTGGGATGTGGCTTGGCAATCCAAGCAGGGATTGATCCAGCATGTGTTCCGGCTTGTGGAAATCGATGGCGGCGAGGATTTTACCCTGCACCGGATCACGCTGTTGAACAGCCCGAATTTTCATGTGGTGAGCAATGGCGTGACGGGCCTGACCGCCTGGGGAATCAAGATCCTCAGCCCCAGTGCCGTCTATACCCGCCCGGATTACGCCTGCCCGCCGGAGACCACGCCCGACAAGCTGACGCCCGCCACTTGTTTCACGCCTGATACGGTCAAGAATACCGATGGGTTCGACCCGGGCCAATCCTCGAAAGTCGTGCTCGCCTATAGCGCGATCAGCACCGGCGACGACCATGTGGCGATCAAGGCGGGCGGCGACAAGCCTTCGACGCGGATGACCTTTGCCCATAACCGGTTCTATTACGGCCACGGGATGTCTGTCGGCTCCGAGACAGATGCTGGCGTGGACGGTATCCATGTCTATGATCTGGTGATGGACGGCCATGACAGCCCGAACGGCAATGGCCTGCGGATAAAGTCGGATACGTCGCGGGGCGGCAAGGTCACGAATGTGCTGTATGAAGATGTCTGCATGCGCAATGTCGCCTTCCCCTTGGTGTTCGATACCCGCTACTCGGACAAAACCGGCGACCGTATCCCGGATTTTTCCGGCATCACGGTGCGCAACATGCGCTATACGGGGAGCACGACCGGCAGCGGTGGCCATGTGGTTTTGCGTGGCATCAGGGATGATGCGCATTATCAGCCGCTCGGCCTTTTCCTGGATACCATTCAGTTCGACGGCCCTCAGCCGCTTTTGGTCGGTTCTGCCGATCCGGCGGCAAAAGATCCGCCGCTCAATGCGCATGTCACGCTGGGGCCTGGTCCGGTCAGTTTTGCCGACCTCATCAAGGCCGACCCAGCGCGCCGGGTGAAAACGGTCAATCTCGTGGATGCCAGTGAAGAAGATCCGGTTCCGCCGCTCGATTGCTCGTCAGCCTTTGTGCCGTTCTCGAGCTTTTTGGAGGGCGCACCGTTTTGAACGGACGGCGTCGTAAAGAGACACAAATGGCAAAGGCTTGCCTGCAATGGTGGCTGCTGGTCGTGGAGACTGTCCGAATAACGTCATAATCTTCCGGTTAAGACGGTGGGCGCCTAGCATTTTGCTTGCCTCGTGAGATTGAGGTTGTTAATTGCGCGAGGGGCTTAATTCAAAGGGACAAGAATGCAGTTTGAAGAAACGAAGCTTTCTGGCGTTTTCCTGATCACTCCGAAGCGGTTTGGGGACGCGCGGGGTTATTTCATGGAAACCTTCCGCGCCAGCCTGTTTGAAAGCGAAGTGGGATCTTTCACCTTCGTTCAGGACAATAAGTCGTTTTCGGCAGAGGTCGGCACAGTTCGCGGCCTGCATTTCCAGCTGGACCCAAGGGCGCAGGGCAAGCTGGTTTCCTGCGCGGCGGGTGCGTTGTTGGATGTTGCAGTCGACATCCGCCAGGGCTCGCCGACCTATGGCCAGATGGTGAAAGCCGAACTGACCGCCGAAAACGGCTGCCAGCTTTGGGTACCGCCGGGCTTTGCCCATGGCTTCTGCACATTACAGCCCAATACCGTGATCAGCTACAAGGTGACGGATTATTACAGCCCGGATCATGACCGGGGCCTGTTGTGGAACGATCCGGCGCTGGCGATCGACTGGCCGGTGACGGAAGATAATGCCATTCTGTCTGACAAGGACAAGAAGCAGCCGAAACTGAGCGAGCTTGAGACGAATTTCGTCTATCGGCCTTGAGCGCCTCTGCTCTTTGCCAATCTGCTTCATGCAAGTCAGCTCTATGAACGCTAGGGGATATCGAAAATCATGCGCGTACTTGTAACCGGCGGCGCCGGCTTTATCGGATCAGCCGTCGTGCGGCATCTGGTGCTTGAAAAAGGCTATGACGTCCTGAACGTCGATAAGCTGACCTATGCCGGGACCTTGACCTCGCTGAAATCGGTTGAGGCAAATCCGCTGTACCGGTTCCTTCAGGCCGATATCTGCGATGGCCAGGCGATTGCTTCGGCTTTTGCAAGCTTCCGTCCGGACCGTGTCATGCATCTGGCCGCCGAAAGCCATGTTGATCGCTCGATTACCGGTGCCAAGGATTTCGTCGAAACCAATGTGCTCGGCACGTTCACCATGCTGGAATGCGCCCGCGCCTATTGGCAGGGGCTGGAAGGTGCGAGCAAGGACGGTTTCCGCTTCCTGCATGTCTCGACCGACGAAGTCTATGGATCACTGGGCGATGAGGGTCTGTTTACCGAAACCACCCCCTATGATCCAAGCTCTCCCTATTCGGCCTCGAAAGCGGCCTCCGACCACCTCGCCAAGGCTTGGGCGCGCACCTATGGCCTGCCGGTGGTGGTGTCGAATTGCTCCAACAATTACGGCCCCTTCCATTTCCCGGAAAAGCTCATTCCGCTGATGATCATCAACGCGATGGAAGGCAAGCCTTTGCCGGTTTACGGCAATGGCGCCAATATCCGCGATTGGCTTTACGTCGAAGACCATGCAAGGGCGCTGGATATCATCGCCGAGCGGGGGCGGATCGGCGAAACCTATAATGTCGGCGGACGTAATGAGCGGCGCAATATCGACGTCGTTACCCGTGTCTGCGCGCTGATGGATGAGCTTCATCCATCAGATGCACCGCATGAGAAACTGATCCAATATGTGACCGACCGTCCCGGCCACGACGCCCGTTATGCTATCGACGCGACGCGGCTGGAAACCGAACTCGGCTGGAAGGCTCAGGAAACCTTCGAGACTGGCATCGAGAAGACCGTGAAATGGTATCTCGAAAACCGCTGGTGGTGGGAGCCGTTGCGCAAGGGCTATGATGGCAGCCGTCTTGGCCTGTTGAAGGCGGCGGCAAGCAAATGAGCGGCGTGAAGCGCTATCTGGTGACTGGACTGGCGGGACAGGTCGTTCAATCACTGCTTGAGAAGGCCAGTGATCGCAAGGATGTTGACCTGGTCGCCCTGGGGCGGCCGCAGCTCGATCTGGCCGACCCCTCAACGATTGAAGCGGCTGTGCGCGCCGCCAGACCCGACCTGATTATCTCTGCTGCCGCTTATACCGCGGTCGACCAGGCCGAAACCGACGAGGCCGCAGCCTTCACGGTCAATGGCGAAGGTCCGGGGGAATTGGCGCGGGTTGCCAAGGCGCTGGATATTCCGATCATCCATATCTCGACCGATTATGTCTTCGATGGCAGCAAGGCTTTTCCCTATAACGAGGCCGATCCGGTTGCGCCGCTTGGCGTCTATGGCCGCAGCAAGCTGGAAGGCGAGCGCCGGGTGGCGGCTGAAACCGACAATCACGCGATCCTGCGCACGGCCTGGGTCTATAGTCCGTTTGGCAAGAATTTTCTGCTGACCATGTTGCGGCTGGCCGAAACCCGCGATGAACTGGGCGTGGTCGCCGACCAGATCGGCAATCCGACCTCGGCGCTCGATATTGCCGATGCGGTGCTGAAAGTTGCCGATAACCTGCTGTCTTCAAAGGACGCCGATCTGCGCGGCATCTTCCATATGACGGGGTCAGGAGAGGCCAGCTGGGCGGAGTTTGCAGCTGAAATTTTCAGGCTGTCGGCTGAGCAAAACGGCCCATCAGCCAAGGTCAATCCGATCCCGGCCAGCTCTTACCCAACTCCCGCCAAACGGCCTGCGAATTCCCGGCTGGATTGCGCCAAACTGGACAGAGTTCACTCTACCGATATCCCCGATTGGCGCGTGTCGACGCAATTGGTCATCGATCGGTTGCGGCGTCCGGCGGCAGTTTAGAGTTTGTCAAGGCAACGATGGTCGCCGGTTTTTCTCAAAAGACAACGAACACAAATGACGTGTCAGGAGTTTTATAAATGAAGGGTATCATTCTAGCCGGAGGCAGCGGCACCCGCCTGCATCCCATGACGCTAGTCACCTCCAAGCAGCTCATGCCTGTCTATGACAAGCCGATGATCTATTACCCACTCTCGACGCTGATGCTGGCCGGGATTCGCGATATCCTGATCATTTCGACGCCAAAGGATCTGCCGAACTTTCAAAGCCTGCTGGGTGATGGATCGAAATGGGGGATTTCGCTGACCTATGCTGAGCAGCCGACACCGGATGGTCTGGCGCAGGCCTATATTATCGGCGCGGATTTCGTCGGTTCTAGCCCGTCCTGCCTGATTCTGGGCGACAATATTTTCTACGGTCATGGCATCAACGACCTGTTCAGAAGTGCTGTGGCCCGCAATGACGGGGCAACCGTATTTGCCTATCACGTCAACGATCCGGAACGCTATGGCGTGGTGGAATTCGATAAGGACATGAAGGCGGTTTCGATCGAGGAAAAGCCTCAGGTGCCGCGCTCGAGCTGGGCCGTGACCGGGCTTTACTTCTACGACAAGGATGTCGTGGATATCGCCGCGAACCTCAAGCCATCGGCCCGGGGCGAACTTGAAATCACTGACGTCAACCGGGTCTATCTGGAGCGGGGCCGTCTCAGTGTCGAAAAGATGAGTCGTGGTTATGCATGGCTGGATACCGGAACGCCTGACAGTCTGCTGGATGCCTCGGAATTCGTCGCCACGCTGGAACGCCGCCAGGGCTTCAAGATTTCCTGCCCGGAAGAGATCGCCTATCGGCTCGGTTTCATCGACGCCCAGCAGCTGGAGACGCTCGGCCTGCAATATGGCAAGAGCGCCTATGGGCAATATCTGCTGAAAAAAGTGCTCTGACGCTTTTAAACTGAACGCGTATCTGCAATACAGCGCCACGCACCTGAGAGGGTGTGGCGCTGTAACAGTTTATATATGCTGCATAAATTTTTCCTCAAATCGACTTAGATTTAAGGTTTATGCGGTAAAACGCGGGCAGAGGTCTAGGTGCGGTCGGTGTTGGCGTTTTAAAAGTGAGGCCCGGTGAAATATTGTATCGGCTGTGGAGCGCATCCAACGGTCTTATCGGTGGTGTGATGCGTTGAAGACCAGTGTGCTCGATGGACAGGATTCGACCGGGTTGGCGCAGGTATGCGCCGCGCAGGGTTCGGCTGCCCGCCATCTCGCCGATAAGCCAGTGATGATCTCCATTGATGATCCCGACGGTTGCCTTGGACCGTCGCCGCGCCTCTTGCTTCATCGTCCCGGTCGGGTTCCAGCCCTTCTTAAACGTTCTTTGATCGTCAACAAAGCCGGACGCTTTCTGGGATGGATGCCCGACGATCTGGACTCTATTGCACTCGTCGCCTCACCGGCAAAGAGTGGGGGCAAGACAGTTCGGCAACCGACCGTCACCATCCGCACACTGTCCATCGCTGAAGCTGTCCTGCGGGTGCTGATCCGTTGGCCTCATACCGCACGCACCTTGCTCCGCTTGCTGGCAGCGCGAAACTTTAAAGGCGCGACGTTCCGGTTCCTCCGGCATTTCGAGGCCTTGTCGTCCCCCCGCTATCAAGATTGGCTTCGGCTGCGCAATGAGGTGGACAGGCCACCACCCACCGATAGCAGTTCTGGGCCGCTTGTTTTGGTCAGTATCACTGGGGCGGGTGAGGGGCGGACCATTACGCGCAAAAGTCTTGAGCGGCAAAGCTACCGCGCTTTCGAATTTGCCGAGCTGGAAGATCTGGCGGATAGCCTGTCAAATCGCACTGCGGACAAGGATCTGTTTTGGCTGCTGGTACCGGCGGGTGTCACCTTGTCGCCATTGGCGTTGCAATGGATGGCGGATTGCCTGATCCGTCACCCGCAGGCGGCAGGCGTCTATTGCGACGAGGACCAGGCTAGCCGCAAGGGTGGGCCAGCTGTGCCGTTGTTCAAACCGGCCTGGAACCTGCCCCTGGTGCAAACCGGCTGGCTGCCGATGGACTGTGTTCTCTTGCGTCCTGCCTGCCTGCCGCAGCCTGTCGATGTCACCAATTTCGATGCGAACCAACTGGTCATCCAGGCGGCGGCCGCGGGGGACATTCTTCATCTGCCCCGCGTTCTGGTTCACCGGTCCTCTGCGCGACCGGCTCTCACGCCGTCGCGGCCCTTGCTTCAGCCGGGCAGCTCTCGCCCGCCTGTCACAGTGATCATTCCGACCCGCGACCGGGCGGATCTTCTCTCCGCCTGTCTTGATGGCCTGCTGGGCCGCACCGATCATGGTGAGTTGGACATTATTGTCATCGACAATGACAGCAAGGAGGATGCGACGCGCATTCTTCTCGACAGGATCGAGGCGGAAGGCCATGTGCGGCGCTTGCCGATGCCCGGCACCTTCAATTTTTCCAGAGCCTGTAATCTCGGCGTTGATCAGGCCCGGCATGACCGGATTCTGCTGCTCAACAATGATGTCGAGCCGCTGGAGCGCGACTGGCTGGGTGAGATGAAGGCCGAGTTGGACGATCCTCAGGTCGGGGCTGTCGGCGCCCTGTTGCTCTATCCCGATGGCTTTGTCCAACATGCCGGCGTCACGCTGGGGGCGGGGTCCATCGCCCGTCACAGTTTCCATTTTCATGATCCTGACGGTGGTGAGGATCATGGCCTGCTTGCGCAGCGCCGCCATGTTTCCGCCGTCACAGCGGCCTGCCTCTTGACCCGCAAGAGCCATTGGCTTCAGGTGGGCGGCATGGACGAAGCAAATTTGCCGGTTGCTTTCAACGATGTCGATTATTGCCTGAAGCTGCGCCGTGCCGGTCTCGATATCGTCTGGACGCCTCATGCACGCCTTGTTCATCGTGAATCCGTATCGCGCGGGCGGGACGATACTGTCGAAAAGCGGCTGCGCTTTGCCGGAGAAGAAAAGGTGATGTTCGAACGCTGGTCCGAGGTGATCGATAACGATCCCTGCTACAATCCGAATTGCTCACTGAGCGCGGGTGATTTCGTGCTGGAAGCGGCGCCGCGTGACCTGTCGGCAAGGAGTGGCCGCATCCGATGAAAAAACGGTGGTACTGGCCCGTTCTGGAGCAGGTTTTGCCGCGACCCCGGCTGCGGGAACAAGCGGATGGAAAGCCGCGCCGCCCAGTCAAGTCGGTTCTGGTCTTCGGTCGCGTTCCAAACCCCACATTCGACTATTATCTGCCCGTCCGGTTGAGTGCAGAGGGCATGCCTCCGTATCAGGTTCACGATATCAGAAAGCTTGAGGGGGCCGCACTCGACCCCGACGGCGCATTTGTGGTGATCTGTCGCTATGCGTCACGGCCCTTGCTGCGCTGGATCGAAACCCATGCCGACAAGCTCGCCGGGGTCGGTCTGCTGCTGGATGACGACATCAATGCCGTGATATCCAGCCGGGACGCCGATATCGCTTATAGCCTGTTTCTATGGTTTCGGGCGCTTTATCCGCTGCGGCGCCTGAACCGCCATCTTGACATTCTCTGGCTGTCCACGCCGCAATTGTTCCAGGCGATTGGCGAACCGATGGCCCGTATCCTGCCGCCAGCTCCTCCCATCAGCCTTTGGGAGCGTCGGTTGCACGCCGATAGCGAAGCGGATGACGCGACGAGCCAGGACAAGGTGGTGGTTGCCTATCACGCCACGGGGGTGCATGTGGCGGAACATCACTTCCTGAAGCCGGTCATCCGGACCGTGCTGGAACAGCGCCCCCAGGCGGTGTTCGAAGTGTTCGCGGGCAAGAAGGCGCGCACGATCTGGAAAGACATGAACCGCGTAACGGTGAAGGCGCCAGTGTCCTGGCCACAATATCTGGTTTACGCGGGAAGGGCGCAGGTCGATATCATGCTGGTGCCTTTGGCGCCGTCCGAGGCCAATGACAGCCGCGCCTGCACCAAATTCATCGATGTTGCCCGGCTGGGTGCGGCAGGGCTGTTCTCAGAAGGCCTGGCCTATGGCGCCGAGGCTGATGATGCACAACCTCGATTGCCCTATGATCAGGCTGCCTGGATCGCAGAAATCATCCGCTTGATCGATAATCCCGCGGAAAGAGCCGAAGGAGCCGAGCGGATTCGCAGCAAAGTGGCCCTGATGGGCACGACTTTCGAGCCGCTATTGCCGTAAAAATCTATTTCAATATTTTTGAAGATCGCAGCCGTCCAGGCTGTCCGCAATCGCGGTCAGCCGTAGGGCGGATAATCGACGATCTTCTGTTCCCGGACGATAAACAGCTTGCCTGTTTCCGTCTGTTGCGGCCCGACTAGTGGCAACAGGGCTTTGGCGACTTCTGAGGGATGCGGCAATGTATCAGGGTCTTCGCCCGGCATAGCCTGGGCGCGCATCGCCGTGCGGGTGGCGCCTGGGTCAATCGCGAGGACGCGGAGCGGTAGGCGCTGGTTTTCAGCAGCCCAGGTGCGCGCCAAAGCTTCAACCGCAGCCTTGGATGCGGAATAGGGGCCCCAGAAAGGCTTGCATTTATGCGGTGCAGCGGAGGACAGGATCAGGGCGCGGCCCTGGTCGGATTTGGTGATCAGCGGATCAATCGAGCGGATCAGCCGCCAGGTGGCGGTGACATTGATAGTCATCACCTTTTCGAACACCTTGGCCTCGACATGGGCAACGGGCGAAATCGTCCCGAGCACGCCAGCATTGGCAACCAGAATATCCAGCTTGCCCCAACGCTCGAAAATCGATCCGCCCAGCGCATCGATGGCGGCCATGTCGGCGAGATCGAACGGCACCAGGGTCGCGCTACCACCTGCCGAGGTAATGGCGTCGTCAAGGTCTTCCAGACCCCCGACGGTGCGGGCGCAGGCAATTACATGCGCGCCCGCCTTCGCCAGTTCCAGCGCGGTGAAATAGCCGATGCCGCGTGACGCGCCGGTGACAAGCGCGATCCGTCCCTTGAGATCAACCGTCATGTCCGCTTCCCCCTCATCATCTCATGCAACACCAAGAACCGGCCTCAGCCGTTACTAGACATAACCGACACCTTGCGGCCCATTTTCTCGCCTTCCCTGTCCATCAGACGGGTCGGGTAGTCACCGGTGAAGTAATGATCGGTAAATTGCGGATTGGCAGCATTGCGCGCCTCGCCGCCGACGGCCATGTACAGCCCGTCGATGGACAGGAAGGCAAGCGAATCGGCACCGATAAATTTCGCCATGGCTTCGGCACCCGCATATTGATTGGCGAGCAGCTTTTCGGCGTCCGGCGTGTCGATGCCGTAGAAGTCAGGATGGTAGATCATCGGGCTGGCAACACGGATATGCACTTCCTTGGCACCGGCATCGCGGATCATTTGGACGATCTTCAGCGATGTCGTGCCGCGCACGATGGAATCGTCCACCAGGATAACCCGTTTGCCCTCGATCATCGCCCGATTGGCCGAATGTTTCAGCTTGACGCCGAAGGCGCGGATCTGCTGCGTTGGCTCGATAAAGGTGCGTCCGACATAGTGATTGCGGATAATGCCATATTCAAAGGGAATGCCACTGGCCTGGGCATAGCCAAGCGCCGCTGGCGTGCCGCCATCGGGAACCGGCACCACGACATCGCCATCGCAAGGGGCTTCCTTCGCCAGGTTCATGCCCATGGCTTTGCGGGTCTGATAGACGTTGCGACCGCTGACGACCGAATCGGGGCGGGCGAAATAAACATACTCGAACAGGCAGGGGCGCTCCGGTTGCGGACGTGCCGGGCGGCGGCTGTCCACCGTAATCGAACCGTCAGGCTGGATCTCGCAAATGATCACTTCGCCGTTTTCGACATCGCGCACGAATTTTGCGCCGATAATGTCCAGCGCACAGGTTTCCGAGCAGAAAATCGGTTTGCCGTCGAGATCGCCCATCACCAGCGGTCGGATGCCGATCGGGTCGCGGGCGGCGATCAGTTTGGTGCGGGTCATGGCGATCATCGCATAGCCGCCCTCCATCTGCCGCATGGCGTCGATGAAACGGTCGGCTGTCGAGCTGTGGCGTGACCGGGCGATAAGATGCAACACCACTTCCGAATCCGAGGTGGATTGACAGATGGCGCCTGTGGCAATGATCTGGCGGCGTAGCGTCAGGCCGTTGGTAAAATTGCCGTTATGGGCAATGGCAATTCCGCCTTCTTCCAGCTCGGCAAAAAGTGGTTGCACATTGCGCAACGCCACTTCGCCAGTGGTGGAATAGCGGGTGTGGCCGATGGCGGCAGAACCCGGCAGCTTCGCCAGCGTTACCGGATTGGTATAGTGGTCGCCGACCAAGCCCATATGCTTTTCGGTGTGAAACTGCTTGCCGTCAAAGGAAACCAGTCCGGCTGCCTCCTGGCCGCGATGCTGAAGCGCATGCAGTCCGAGAGCGGTCAGCGTTGCGGCATCCTGATGGCCCAAAATGCCGAACACGCCGCATTCTTCATGCAGCGTGTCGCCATCAAGCTCTTCAAGGAAAGTCGATGAAATAGACTGTTTCATTGCAGCAAGCCTTTGCTCGATACATGCGCGCCGATACGGGGCACGGGTGACGAAATGCAGTGAGGAGCGCCGATTTCCATTACGGGTAGCGCTCATTCTTTGTCTCGGCTCAATCCCAGGGCTCAGTTCCTGGCAGGATCTGATGGTCTTGAGCAATTCGGACAGGATGCTCTATATAAGCAAGCCTGCCATCAACGTCCAGAAGGCGGACGATATCAGTTGGCCGGCGCGGGTGCCTGACCTGGTGTCTGGACTGGCGGTTGTGCAGGCGCATCGTCGGCAGGGGCCTGGCCTTCAGCGGGTGCTGTCTGTTGCTTGCCGAGGATGCGGGCGCGCAATTGCGGTTCGATATCGTCGGGCAGCACCGCTTCCAGCTTGACGACCAGCGCATCCAGGAACGGCTTCGACTTGGCATTGTTGACCCAGTCCGGCCGCTGCTTGGCATCGATCAGCCAGTTCCAGAAGGCCACGGCGACGACCAGCAGCAGGATACCGCGTGCTGCCCCGAACAGGAAGCCAAGGGTGCGGTCCAATGCGCCGATCCGGCTGTCGATGATGAAGTCGGCAATGCGCGAGGTAATGAACGAGATCAGGATCAAGGCAAGCAGGAACACGCCACCGGCAGAGGCTGCCACGGCGATCCGCTGGTCATTGGTATAATTCTTCACATAGGGAAGAATGAAGGGATAGAGATAATAGGCCGCCGCAATAGCACCCACCCAACTGGCAATCGACAGGATCTCGCGTGAAAAGCCGCGGATCATCGCCAGCACGGCTGAAAACAGCACGACACCGATGACAATACCGTCGAAAATCGTAATGGGCATTCCGTTCAACTCCAGGACTAGGCCGCGAAGGGGTCGCCAGGTTTCTTGATCTTTCCGGTCCGGCTGTTCCGGCGGCCTCTCCTTACACCACGATGTCACGCAGTGGAAGGATCAATCCTTGCCGAGTTTGTTACACAAATGTGACTTTACGCCAAAAAACCTCCGAACGACCCGTTCCCAGGAAGTACCTCACCGTCCCAGCGAGACATAATGAGAAAAGCCGTTCTTCTGCGCTTCGTTGGCATTGAACATATTGCGAAGATCGACCAGCACAGGAGAGGCCATGACACTGGCGATTTCTTTGAAATTATAGGTTTTGAAGACCATCCAGTCGGTGAGGATCACCAGGACATCGGCGCCGGTCGCGGCCTCCTTGGCCGTCTTGGTCATTTCAACGCCCGGCAACTGGCTTGCGGCATCATGCGGGCTCGACGGATCGAAAGCCGCAACCTTTGCGCCTTTCGCCTGCAAGGCCGGCAGCATCACCAGGCTGGTGCTTTCGCGCATATCGTCGGTCTGGCCTTTAAAGGTCACGCCCAGCACGGCGATTTTCTTGCCCTCGACATCACCGCCCGCCGCATCGATCACCCGGGTGACCATATCGGCCTTGCGCTGGTTGTTGGCATCGACCGCTGAAGAGACGACCCGTGAGTCGATCCCGGCATCGGCAGCCGTTGCCAGCAGCGCGCGGGTATCCTTGGGAAAGCAGGAGCCACCCCAGCCCGGGCCGGTATTGAGAAAGGCCCGGCCGATCCGCTTGTCGAGACCGATGCCATGGGCCACATCCTCAACCGTGGCGCCAACCGCTTCACACAGATTGGCCATTTCATTGATGAAGCTGATTTTCACCGCGAGAAAAGCATTGGCGGCGTATTTGATCAGTTCAGCGGTCTCGATGCCGGTGCTGAAGAAAGGAACATTGCCGTTTAACAACAATGGCGCATAAATCCGCTCCATGACCTCGCCAGACTGGGGGGTATCGACGCCGACGACGATCCGGTCCGGCTCCAGGAAGTCCTTGATGGCGGCGCCTTCGCGCAGAAATTCGGGATTGGAGGCAACGGCGATCTGCACATCCGGGCCTGCATTGGCCTTGGCCATCTCGAAGACCTGACGGTTGGTGCCAACCGGCACCGTCGACTTGGTGACGATAACGGTAAAGCCGGTGACGGCCTTGGCAATCTCGGCTGCGGCGGCAAACACATATTTCAGGTCGGCCCGGTCCGAGCCCGCCTCGGTTGGCGTGCCGACGGCGATGAACACGGCATCACGGTCCTTGACGCTTGCGGCAAGGTCGGTGGTGAAAGTGATGCGCCCGGCGGCGACATTGCGCTGCACCAGTTCATCCAGACCGGGCTCATAGATCGGCATCTTGCCCTGACGCAGCATTTCAATCTTGCGCTGGTCCTTGTCGACGCAGATCACGTCATGGCCCAGTTCGGCAAAGCATGCGCCGCTGACCAGGCCAACATAGCCGGTGCCTACCATGGTAATGCGAACGTTCATGAATTCTGCCGCTTTCCTGTCAAAGGGTGTTGGATGGGCGGGGGGTGTGCGATGGACGGGACTGCCTTGCGGTTCCTGTCGAACCATGTCGACAATCCTTGGTTATTTTCGACCTTGGCTATTGTTGGTCTTAATTACGGTGAGCCTTAATTACGGTGGGCCTTGAACCAGTCCGCCGCCGTTTTCACGATCAGGTTGATATCGGTATATTGGGGCGTCCAGCCCAGCAGGCTGCGGGCCTTGTCGCCGGAGGCGTAAAGAACCGGCGCATCGCCAGCCCGCCTTGGCGCATAATTGATCGGAACCTGCGCGCCGACCGCCTGAGACACCGCATCCAGCAATTCCTTGACCGATGTGCCCTTGCCGGTGGCAAGATTGAAGGCGCCGCTTTCGCCACCCTTTTGCAGATAGTCGATGGCCAGGACATGGGCATCGGCGAGATCGCAGACATGGATATAGTCGCGGACGGCGGTACCATCAGGCGTATTGTAATCGGTGCCGAACACATTGAATTCGGTCTGCCGCATGGCTGCCAGAACCGCCAGCGGAATGGCATGGGTTTCCGGATCGTGACGTTCGCCAAGATCGCCTTCCGGATCGAGACCGGCGGCGTTGAAATAGCGCATGGCCACCCATTTCAATCCATAGGCATGGCCGTAATCCTTCAGCGCCTGCTCAATGACCAGCTTGGAGAACCCATAGGGATTGACCGGGCTCTGCGGAGCTTCCTCGACAATTGGCAGGCTTTTGACCTCGCCATAGGTGGCGCAGGTCGAGGAAAACACGATGGTGTCAACGCCGTTGCGGCGCATGGCATCCAGCAGGCAGACCGAACCATGGATGTTGTTATTGTAATATTTCGCCGGGTCCGTCACCGATTCGCCGACGGCGGCGAAGGCTGCGAAATGCATCACGCATTCCGGCTGGTATTTGCTGAGAACCGCATCAAGCCTTGCGCCATCGGCAATGTCACCTTGTTCGAACGGTCCCCATTTGACCGAATCCGCGTGGCCGTGAACCAGGTTGTCATAGACCACAGGTGTGTAACCCGCCTTGGACAAAGCCTTGCAGGCATGGCTTCCGATATAGCCGGCTCCGCCGACAACAAGGATATTCTTCATGACAATGTATCCAGATTGATGTTGGCAGCACTGGTGTTAATGGTGCGTCCCGTTTCCGCCGCGAAATACGGGATCGACCGCTTCAGTCCTTCACGCAGCCGCACTTTCGGCTCCCAGCCCAGCAACTGCCCGGCAAGGGTGATGTCTGGACGCCGCAGCAGCGGATCGTCCTTCGGCAGCGGCCTGTCGATGATAACCGACCGGCTTCCGGTCATTTCCAGAATGATGTCAGCCAGTTCCCGCACGGTAAACTCGCCGGGATCGCCAATATTGACCGGACCGGTGATCGAGGCATCGGAGCGCATCAGTCGGAAAAATCCCTCGATCAGATCATCGACATAGCAGAAGGATCGGGTCTGCGTGCCGCCGCCATAAAGTTCCAGCGGGGCCTCTTCCAGGGCGCGGACGATGAAGTTGGACACCACCCGTCCATCCTGCGGGTCCATGTTGGGACCATAGGTGTTGAAGATCCGCACCACCTTGATTTCAACGCCATGCTGGCGGTGATAATCGAAACACAGGGTTTCGGCGGCGCGCTTGCCTTCGTCATAGCAGGCCCGCGGCCCTATCGTGTTGACTGCGCCACGATAGCTTTCCGTCTGCGGATGAACCTGCGGATCGCCGTAGATCTCGCTGGTCGATGCCTGAAACACCCGCGCGCCGCAGGCGACAGCCAGGTCCAGCACGTTTTTCATGCCAAGCACATTGATCAGCATCGTGCCGACAGGATCGATCTGATATTGCGGCGGCGAGGCGGGGCAGGCGAGATTCCAGATCTCGTCGTAGCGGCCTTGCGGCAAGGGATCGCGGACATCGGCTTTGATGAAGGACAGTTTGGGATTGGCCAGCAGAGGTTCGATATTCTTGCGCCGCCCGGTCTGGAGGTTGTCCAGGCAGACCACATCACAGCCTTCGTCAAGCAATCGTGCGCAGACGTGGGAACCGAGAAATCCAGCGCCGCCGGTCACCAATGCCGTCCGTGTCTTTCCCATAGCGTCCTCTTGCAGTCCGTTGCCGTTCATGTAGGGGAAGGGGTCAGGCCCTGTCAATTCCAGGCTACCAGCAATCAACCGTTATGAGCGGCAAGGGACGCAACCTGCCCGTTGCCGAACCTTTTGCGCCCGTTCTGTCAATCCTCATTGCCCTGCTGGCGCGATTTCAGTTTCGATCCGGCAATGCGCGCCACCAGATCCGGCAGGCTTTCGATTTCACCCCATTTGCCGGTGCGTTTCGGCAGATCGACGGAGGAGGCGGGCAAAACGGCGGAGGAAAAGCCAAGCTTTTCAGCCTCTTTCAATCGCTGCGCCGTATGCGATACGGGCCGCACCGCGCCCGAAAGGCTGATTTCGCCGAAATAGACACAATCAGCGGGCAGGGCGACGCCCGCCAGCGATGACACCAGCGCCGAGGCAATTGCCATATCGGCGGCGGGTTCGGTGATTCGGTAGCCGCCTGCCACATTGAGATAGACATCGTGCTGGCCAAGCCTGACACCGCAATGGGCCTCCAGTACGGCCAGAATCATCGCCAGGCGGCTGGAATCCCAGCCGACCACGGCTCGGCGCGGTGTGCCAAGCGCCGTTGCGGCCACCAGCGCCTGCACTTCGACCAGCACGGGTCTTGTGCCTTCCATGCCGGCAAACACCGCAGCACCAGGCGCTTTTTCATTGCGCTCGCCCAGAAACAGTTCCGATGGATTGGCGACTTCGCGCAGCCCCCGATCCGACATTTCGAACACGCCGATTTCATCCGTCGGGCCAAATCGGTTTTTGACGGTGCGTAGGATGCGGTAATGGTGGCCCCGATCGCCTTCGAAATACAGCACGGCATCGACCATGTGCTCGACGACGCGGGGACCGGCAATCTGGCCTTCCTTGGTGACGTGGCCGACCAGAACCATGGTGGCGCCAGTCTGCTTGGCAAAACGAATCATTGCCTGCACGCCGGTGCGCACCTGCGTGACCGTGCCGGGCGCCGAATCGGCGGTATCGCTCCAGAGAGTCTGGATCGAATCGATGATGACAAGATCGGGCCGCTTTCCTTCGGAAATTGTCGCCAGAATATCCTCGACATTGGTTTCTGCCGCCAGCAGCACATCGGTATCGGCGGCGTTCAGCCGCTGGGCGCGCAGCCGCACCTGAGCCACCGCCTCTTCGCCCGAGACATAGACGACGCGATGGCCCTGCCGCGACAAGGCGGCGGCGGCCTGCATTAGCAGGGTGGATTTACCGATGCCCGGATCGCCGCCAATCAGCACGGCGGAGCCGCGCACGAAGCCGCCGCCGGTCGCCCGGTCCAGTTCCGACAGGCCGGTTGGAATGCGTGGCGCTTCCTCGATTTCGCCAGACAGCGAGGTCAGCGTCACCGCCCGGCCTTTCTTCGGCACCTTGCCGGGACCGGACCCGATGCCACCCATCGGGTCTTCCTCAACAATGGTGTTCCACTGTGCGCAACCATCGCATTTGCCAGCCCAGCGGCTGTGAACCGTGCCGCAGTTCTGGCAGATGAATTGGGTCTTGGCCTTGGCCATGCATTGCCTTTCATGCGAGCATCGTACCATCCCACCCACCGCAATATGGATGGAGAAATGAGAACAAAAAGTGAATACGCGCTATCACCTAAGAGAAATGCCGGGCCGATGCAAGGGGGGGAAGGCCTATTCGGCTTCCAGATAATGGCGCTCGTAACGCAGGCCGAGGCTGGTCAGCATTTCATAGCCGATCGTACCCGCCGCCCGCGCCACGTCATCGATCGGCATGTTTGGCCCGAACAGCTCGATATAGTCGCCAGCGGCAATCGCTTTTTCCGGCACGTCGCTGACGTCGAAGATCGTCATGTCCATTGTGATGCGGCCAACAACCGGCACCTTGTATCCGGCGATAAAGCCATAGGCGCCCGGCGCCCCCGTATCGCGCAATGCCGTGCCGTGGCCTGAGAGATTGCGCAGGTAACCATCGGCATAGCCGACGGAGGCAATGGCCAGACGGCTTTCTCTCGTCAACTGGTAGGTGGCGCCGTAGCTGACAGTTTCTCCGCTCTTGGCTTGTCGAATCTGGAGAATGCGGGCCTCGGCCTTGACCACTGGGCGCATTGGGTTGGGCAGGCCCGTGACCGCTTCGCCGCCGTAAAGCGCGATGCCGGGGCGGGTGAGGTCGAAATGGTAATCGGGGCCGAGTAAAGTTCCAGCAGAGGCTGAAAGGCTTGATTCAATTCCCTCGAAAGCCGCGCTAACCTGATGAAAAGCCTGCAATTGCAGCCGGTTCATCGGCGAGGATGGATCGTCTGCGCAGGCGAGATGGCTCAAAATCAGCACTGGCGAAAAACTGGCCGGGCGCGAAACGTCAGTCGCCAGGAACATTGCGTCGTCCATGCTGAGGCCCAGCCGGTTGAAACCGGTATCGACATGCAGGGCGCATGGATGGTCGCCATGCTCGGCCACGGCCCGCATCCAGAACGCCAGCTGTTCCTCACTGGCAATCACCGGCACCAGATCATGCTCGAAAAACAGCGGTTCCATTCCTTCCCAGATCCCTGACAGTACGAAGATCCGGGCGTCCGGCGCATAGGTGCGCAAGGTCGCGCCTTCCGATGGCAGCGCCACGAAAAAATCCCGCGCACCGGCATTGTAAAGCGTCTGCCCTGCATCCTCGATACCAATGCCGTAGCCATCGGCCTTCACCACGGCACCCGCCCGCGCCTTGCCGGATCGCTTCGCCATCTCGCGCCAATTGTCGGCCAGCGCCTGGAGGTCGATTGTCACACGCAGCGGTGCGGTCAGGAATTCATCGGAAGGAGGGATGGAAAAGGCAGTAAGGGTCATGGAAACAGCTTTTTGCGAACAATAATGGTAGCCGGACCCTATCACTTTTCTTCAAGACTGGAATGCCGGGCTGGTGTTATTGTCTGGCGATGAACATGCTTTCACCGGTTTCCACCAGCCTTGCGTCAGTGCCCATTCGGGAGCAGACCCGCTTCTGGCGGGATGCCCGGTTTGGCGGTATGAAATGCATGAGCGCGACCTTCGTCACCCATCGGTTTTCCCCGCATGCCCATGAGCATTTCGGCATTGGCGCCATGGAGACGGGACAGAAAATTGCCACTATTCGCGGCTGCCGGCAGATTTGTGGACCGGGCGATCTCTATCTGATCAATCCGGAGGAGATCCACGATGGCAGTCCTGCGGGTGGGGTCTATCGATATCGGATGATCTATCCGTCGGTCGCCATGGTGTGCGACGTTCTGCAAGAGACGAGCAAGAGACCGTCGTGGGGAACGCCGTCCTTTCGCCAGCAGATCGTCACAGATCCGGCCTTGGCGCAGGCCTTTAACAGGATGCACAGGCAAATAGAGCAGGCAGATGGAATGCTTGATGCCGAAGAGGGGATGCTGGACATGCTCACCGCTCTTTTCACCCGCCATGGCGTTGTTGCGCCTGCGTCCTCTACTGCTCGCCCCGACACGGCGATGGCGAGGGTACGAGACTATCTCCATGCGAATTTTGCTGAGGATATCGGCCTTGAGCATCTGGCGGGGTTGGTTGGCTGTAGCCGCGCGCATTTGATCCGCAGCTTTCGCGCCACCTATCACATTACGCCGCATGCCTACCTGACACTTCGGCGTATTCGAGAAGCGGAGTCCATGCTGGCAAAGGACGCTGCGCCTGCCGACGTTGCCTTTGCCTGCGGCTTTGCCGATCAGGCGCATTTTACCCGCAATTTCAAGGCGCGGATGGGCATGACCCCGGCGCAATTTCGCCGGGGATAGGTTGAGGGATCAATGCCCGACCGGTGCCGCGCCAAACCGGCGTTCCAGATATTTGGAATAGCGCGACAGCGGGTAGCAGATGGCGAAATAGAACAGCGCGACCAAGCCATAGACGGTGAAGGGCTGAAAAGTGGCATTGGTGACGATGGTTCCGGCCTTTGACAATTCAACGAAACCGATGATCGAGGTCAGGGCCGTGCCTTTGACCACCTGAACCGAAAAACCCGCCGTAGGGGGAATGGCGATCCGCATGGCCTGCGGCAGGATGATCAGCCGCATCTGCTGGCGATAGGTGAGGGCCAGGCTGGTACCCGCTTCCCACTGGCCCTTTGGCACGGCCTCGACGCAGCCGCGCCAGATTTCGGTCAGGAAAGCGGCGGTCCAGCAGGTCAGCGCCGCGCCAGCAGCGAGCCACGCGGGAACGTCGATACCGAAAAGGCCGAGACCAAAAAAGGCGATGAACAACTGCATCAAGAGCGGCGTGCCCTGGAAAAACTCGATGAAGCCGCGCGCGAAGATTCGGGGCATGCGCTGTTTGGCAATGCGCAGCATCAATACCACCAGTCCCAAAGCCCCGCCGCACAGGAAGGACACCAGTGACAGAACCAGGGTCCAGCGGGCAGCCAGCAACAGATTGCGGGCGATATCCCAGAGGGTGAACTCAATCATCGCGTCGCCCCTTTCGGAAAGATCTGCCGTCCGAGCAGGGCCAGCAATTGCCGAAGGCCGATGGCCAGCACCAGATAGAGAGCGGTGGAGATCATGTAGGCTTCAAAGGCCCGGAAGGTGCGCGACTGGATGAAATTGGCGGCAAAGGTCAGGTCTTCAGCGGCAATCTGCGAGACGACGGCGGAACCGAGCATGACGATGACCAGCTGCGACGATAGCGCCGGCCAGATACGTTGCAGGGCAGGGACCAGAATGATCAGCCGGAAGGTTTGCAGTGGTCGAAGCGCCAGTGCGCTTCCGGCCTCGAACTGACCTTTCGGGGTTGCCTCAATCCCGGCCCGGATGATTTCGCAGCTATAGGCACCGAGATTGATGATCATCGCCAGATTGGCGGCTTCCATCTCGGAGAGCTTCAGCCCGGTCGAGGGCAGGCCGAAAAAGATGAAGAACAGCTGGATCAGGAAGGGCGTATTGCGGATCAGTTCCACATAGGCGGCAACTGGTGGCTTGATCCATTTCGGTCCTAAGGCCCGCGCCCAGGCGCAGGCGATGCCGAAGGCAATGCCGACCACGCCACCGACCAGTGTCAGTTCGACCGTCACCCCGACCCCTTTGAGGATGATCGGATAGTATTCGCCAAACCAGCTGAAATCGAAAATGTAATGCATGATGAAACCTGCTGGCAAAGCGAGGGTATTCTACTTTGCTGCCGTATCTGGCCTACACAATCACCTCAGCCGTCAGGGCTGCGGGTGATTGTGCAGAAAATGGTTATACCGTCCGATCAACGATCAGAGATCGGCGGGAAGCGGGGCGCCCAACCACTTTTCGGAAATCTTGCTCAGCGAGCCATCGGCCTTGGCCTCGGCGATAATCGCATTGAGCTTTTCCGTCAGCGCCGGTTCGTTTTTGTTGAAGCCGATGAAGCAGGGGGAATTCTTGATCAGGAACTTTGGCTCCGGACGCTTTGGCGGGTTCTTGGCGAGGATAGCAGCCGCGACGACATTGCCGGTGGCAACCGCATCGACCTGGCCGGAGAGGAAGGCGGAAATTGTGCCGTTATTGTCCTCATAGCGCTTGATGGTGGCGTCGGACGGCGCAACCTTGGTCAGTTCCAGATCCTCGACCGCGCCACGGGTAACGCCGACCGACTTGCCCGACAGATCGGCAGCGGACTTGATGGCGGTATCCGCGGGTGCAAACACTCCATTGTAGAAAGGCGCATAGGCGGTGGAGAAATCCACGACCTTTTCGCGGTCCGGATTTTTGCCGAGGCTTGAAATCACCAGATCGACCTTGTTGGTCTGCAAATAGGGAATGCGGTTGGCGCTGGTAACGGGCACCAGTTCCAGCTTGACGCCCAGTTTTTTGGCAATCAGGGCTGCGGTATCGATGTCATATCCGACGGGCTGCATGTCAGGGCCGACGCTGCCAAATGGCGGAAAGTCCTGCGGCACCGCCACTTTCAGCGTACCCCGCTTGGTAATGTCGCCCAGCGCATCGGCATGGGCCGGCAGGACGGCGGCAAAGGTGGCAAGGGAAAGGCCAAGGGCAAGCAGGGTACGACGATGCATAGGATGCTCCGGGTTGATGTTGCTCCTCAGAAAGCAATTGCTATGCCACTATGCAAAAAGCCGCCTGGAAAAGGCGGCTCTTGGTTTTGTCTGGATTGACGGTGTGCATTTGCGCAAAGTTTAAGCAAGAACCGCGCAAAGCATGGTCAGGTTTCCTCATAAGGCGTGAAACTCGGATCGGCCAGATCGGCAAAGCGGGTGAACTGCGCCTGGAAGGCCAGTTTGACGGTGCCGGTCGGTCCGTGACGCTGCTTGGCGATGATCACGTCCGCCGTGCCGCGTACTTTTTCCATCTGGGCTTCCCATTCGGGATATTTGGGGTCGCCCTGGTCGCGGGGTTCGAGGTTCTGCACATAATATTCCTCACGGAACACGAACATCACCACGTCGGCGTCCTGCTCGATCGAGCCTGATTCGCGAAGGTCGGAGAGCTGAGGACGCTTGTCGTCACGGCTTTCCACCTGACGCGACAGCTGCGACAGCGCGACGATTGGCACGTTCAGCTCCTTGCCGAGCGCTTTGAGGCCGGTGGTGATCTGGGTGATTTCCTGGACGCGGTTTTCCCCTGACTTGCCCGAGCCGGTCATCAGCTGAATATAGTCCACAACCAAACAATCGAGGCCACGCTGGCGCTTCAGGCGGCGGGCACGGGCGGAAAGCTGGGCGATGGAAATACCACCGGTCTGGTCGATGAATAGCGGCACTTTCTGCATGGTCTGGGAAAAGCCGACCAGCTTTTCGAAATCCTGCTCGGTAATATCGCCACGGCGGATTTTCGAAGAGGATACTTCGGTCTGCTCGGACATGATACGGGTAGCGAGCTGCTCGGACGACATTTCGAGCGAATAGAAGCCAACCACGCCGCCGTTTTTGGCTTTGAACGAACCGTCTGGCTGCACTTCCGGCTCGTAGGATGCAGCGATGTTCCAGGCGATATTGGTGGCAAGCGAGGTCTTACCCATGCCGGGACGTCCGGCCAGCACGATCAAGTCGGAGCGCTGCAAACCGCCCATCTTGCTGTCAAGCGAATGAATGCCGGTGGAAATACCGGACAAATGACCGTCACGCTCGAAAGCGGCACCTGCCATATCGACGGCCTGGGCCACCGCATCGTTGAAAGACTGGAAGCCACCGTCATAGCGACCGTTTTCAGCGAGATCGAACAGACGTCGCTCGGTATCTTCGATCTGCGCCTGCGGCGGCATGTCGAGCGGTGCGTCGAAGGCGATATTCACCATGTCTTCGCCGATGGTGATCAGCGCGCGGCGCAGGGCCAAGTCGTAGATCGCCCGGCCATAATCCTCGGCATTGATGATCGACACGGCTTCCGACGCCAGTCGCGCCAGATATTGGGCAATGGTGAAATCGCCGATCTTCTGGTCGGAGGGCAGGAAGGTCTTGATCGTCACCGGATTGGCGGTCTTGCCCATGCGGATGATGTCGGAGGCGACCTCGTAGATCTTCCGGTGCAGGCCCTCGTGAAAATGTGGGGGCTTGAGGAAATCCGAGACACGATAATAGGCATCGTTATTGACCAGAATGGCGCCGAGCAAAGCCTGTTCGGCCTCGATATTGTTCGGGGCTTCCCGGTAATGGGGCTCTGCCGGCTGGGCAGGATTTAACCTGCGCGCAACATCGTTCATGGGCTTTATCCGTTCTCTCTCGCTGGAAGCTGCATTCCTATCGATCCTGCGGGGCGGTTAAAGGGCGCATTGCGATAAACACAGTAGTTCACAGGCCTGATGCGCCAGGGCAGAAAAAAACAAGCTGAACCCGCTTTTTCCATTGACTGTGGTATGGCACGACTCAGTTCTTCAGGCGCCTATTTTAACCCGATCCGCACAAAAAAACGCCCGGAAAATCCGGGCGTCTCTTCAGTCGATAATGACGAATATCTTATTCGTCGTCGCCATCGCGGTCGGCATCCGGATCGAAAAAGTCTTCCGGACGTAGCGCGTCTTCGTCCACGCCGTAGATGGCGTCGGCGGAGGTGAGGCTTTCGCCCTTGGCCTGACGCTCAGCTTCTTCAGCGGAACGGGCAACGTTGATTTCGATGCTGATTTCAACTTCGGCATGCAGGTGCATGGTGACGTTGTGCAGGCCGATGGTCTTGATCGGGTTGTTCAGCTCGACCTGGTTGCGCGAAACGGTAAAGCCTTCGGCTGCCAGAGCTTCGATGATGTCGCGAGCCGCAACCGAACCGTAGAGCTGGCCGGTTTCGCCAGCCGAACGGACGACGATGAACGACTTGCCGTTCAGAACGTCAGCAACGGTCTGGGCTTCGGACTTGCGCTCCAGGTTGCGGGCTTCGAGGGTGGCGCGCTCGGCGTCGAAACGGGCCTTGTTGGCGGCGTTGGCGCGCAGCGCCTTGCCGGTTGGCAGCAGGTAGTTACGGGCAAAGCCGTCGCGAACCTTGACCACTTCGCCCATCTGGCCAAGCTTGGCGATGCGCTCGAGAAGAATGACTTGCATGCTATTTTCCTTTCAATTCAAGTTGGGCAATTCAAGTTTGTAAGCTCATGTTTCGGGTTTGTTATCGTCATCGGACTTGCTGTCCGTACCGGACTTGCCGTCTACCCTCGGTGGAGTGAGAGCAACGGTCCGCCGTGTGTCGATAAGGCCGAGAATGACGATGAAGAAGGCCGGAAAGGCGAGAAGAGACACCATATAGGTCAGGATCAGCGCCGGGATGCGCCATTCCTTGCCACGGGTGCGTTGATGCAGCGATGCGAAGCCGCCGAGCAGGAAGCCTGCCCCAAACGTGCCGCAGACAGTTGCGCCGATCAGGGCCGGAACGCCGCCAATAAAGCAGGCGACAATGCCAGCCAGGAAGATGAACGGCGCATTGCGGTTCATGCGCAGCGCCGAGGGAATATCCTCGCGCGGACGCAAGGCATTGCCCGATGCTGCCACGATCCGGCTTGCCAGGTAATAGGCGGCAAACAGCATGATGACCCACATGCCACCCTGCACGATCGGCAGGGTCAGCAGCATGGTGGATTTGATTCCGGCGGTGCTGCCCATGGTGGCGGCAACGGTTGGATCGCGATCGGTCAGCGACTGCATCAGCGCATCGATCATGTTGCCAACCAGTTCAGCATCATAACCGATCATCACGCCAAGAAAGATCACGCCGATACAGACCAATCCGCAGAGATGCATGAGGATATCCGACAAGGGATACCAGGCGAGCAGCTTGTCCGGGCCGCCGATTTCAGACGCGGGGCGAGCGAGATTGGCAAGATGGCTGATCCAGCCGGCGGGCAGCAAGGTAAAAACCGCCATGGCGCAGGCAAACAGCGGCGAAACCGCCAGCGCGCCAGCAAAGGCTGCGGTGACGATGGCAACGATGGCAGGGACATTGCCCCAGCGCAGGCCGACAATCATCACGGGCAGGGCAGATGCCGCATAGAAAACAGACGAAAAAGACGGTTGTGCATTGGCCGCCAGCACCAGAAAGATGGCGGTCACGCCGGCGAGAAAGCCGGTCAGCAGCAATTTTCCGTCCAATTGTTTCACGTCGCTGTCCTGCGCCTGGCAGTTAGAGGGCGATACCGGCAAGCGGCCTGCACCTCAACATGGGATTTATCCATTCCGATCCACGCCCATCGCGGAAGGGAGACGGCCCCCGAAAACGGGAGCCGCAAAGTCACGTCAGCTTAGGTTAAGCGACAACGCCCAAATTACGCAACGACGTAAGGCAGCAGGCCAAGGAAGCGGGCGCGCTTGATGGCCTTGGCCAGCTCGCGCTGCTTCTTCTGCGAAACAGCCGTGATCCGCGAGGGAACAATCTTGCCGCGCTCGGAAATGTAGCGCTGCAGCAGACGCACGTCCTTGTAGTCGATCTTCGGAGCGTTGGCGCCGGAGAACGGGCAGGTCTTGCGACGGCGATGGAACGGACGACGAACCGTGGAAGAGGAAACTTCAGCCATAGTCAAATCTCCTTATGCGCGATCTTCGCGCGGACGGCGCGGACGATCACCAAAGCTTTCACGACCACCTTCACGGGGGCCACGATCACCACGATCACCGCGGTCGCCACGATCCGGACGGTCGCCATCGCGGCGCGGACGGTCGTCGCGGTCGCGCTTCTGCATCATGGCAGACGGGCCTTCTTCGTGGGCTTCAACGGCGATGGTCATGTAACGAAGAACGTCTTCGTTGATGCGCATCTGACGCTCGACTTCGTGCACGGCAGCAGCCGGAGCATCGATGTCCATGAGAGCGTAGTGAGCCTTGCGGTTCTTGTTGATGCGGTAGGTCAGGGACTTCAGGCCCCAGTTTTCTACGCGCCCGACTTTGCCGCCATTTGCTTCGATAACACCCTTGTACTGTTCTACGAGGGCATCAACCTGCTGTGCGGACATATCCTGCCGGGCAAGGAATACATGTTCATAAAGAGCCATGATAGCTTTGCCTTTCTTGCTGTGATCATCACCCGGATCGGCGCTAAGCCTCAACGACTGCTCCTGATCGGGCAAGGCCCGGGGCAAGAAAAGCGTTGTACGAGACGGTCGAGAGCGGAGACACGGGAGGCCGAAACGCTTTTCGTTTCTGACGGCAAAACAAGTCTGCCGGCCCTCCGTTCAGCCACCAGCCAAAAGACCGGGTGTTGCGAACAGCGGGCTTATAGCTGGTTTCAGCCGGAAAGCAAGCAAAAAGCTGGGGAAACCTATCGGTTGTAAGCCGAGGCATTCTTATGCGGGAGACCTTAACGCAGCCGATCCTTGACGGCAGCCTTGATTTCATCCGGCACCAGGCTTTCAGGCACTTCCACGGATTGGTCGCCGAAACGTGACGGCCAGACGATTCGATAGCGAAATCCATCCGCCACGGCGGTTGTTTGAGGCACAGACTCCCGGAAAAACTCTTCGATCAGCTGTTTTTCCGCAGCGCTCAGTTTTTCGACGGCGCAGACTCCATCGCTGCGCAACGCCGATCTCGCGCCGCCAAAGCCGCCAAAGCCGCCCATTTTTTCGAGAATAAGTTCATCCATACGGTGTTGACCTATACGGCCCTGATCGATGCCGCCGTGATCGTGGCAAACGCATCAGACCGAAGCACTTTGCAAACCCACATCGCTCCAGGCGGTGTTGAGCGTTTCAGCGAGCGATCCATCTCCCGGATAAAGCCTGGCAGCTCCGGCCCGGGTCGCCTCGGCAAATTCCGCCATGGTCATGTCCGGGTTGCTGCCATTCTTTGTGAGTGCATCATACCATATCTGTCCGGTCTTGTCCCAGCTTTTGCCGCCAATGCGGGTGGCTGCCAGATAAAAGGCGCGGTTGGCGATGCCGCTGCTCTCGTGTGGGTCCATGCCATCGCGGTAATCGCTGAAATGGCTGATCTGCTCGGCCATGCAATGGGTTGCTTCAGGATTGGCCATGTCGCGCAGGCAAGTATATTTCTGCCGGGCCGTCGGGCCGAGAATGTCATTGCCGATCAACCAGTCGGCCTCATCGGCACTCTGGCCTTTCGTCCATTGCTTGAACATGCTGCCGAACACATCCGAGAGACTTTCATTCAGCCCGCCCGGCTGATTTTCATAGTCGAGGCCGAGGGTATATTGGGTGATGCCATGGGTTAGCTCATGGCCGACCACATCGGCGCTCTCGCAAAACGGGGTGAAAATTTCCCCGTCGCCATCGCCATAGGCCATTTGCGAGCCGTTCCAGAAGGCGTTGTTGTAATCCCTGCCGTAATGGACCGACGACAGGATGGTCATGCCATTGCCGTCGATGGAGTTACGCTTGAAGACGCTGCTATAGAATTCCTCGACCCCGGTCGTGGTGTCGAATGTGGTCTTCACCTGGGCATCCTTTGATGAACCGGGATTGACGATCTGTACGCCGGGAAGGGTCATGCCGTTATTGCAGGTATAGACCGGGATATCCGGCGCCTGGGCTACCGTCACGGAAAACGCCCGAAAAGGCCGCTTGGCGATGGTCAGCTGGCGGGCGCTGTCTCGAAACTGGCGTACTTGATGGTCGTGACGCATCGTTTCCTGCAATCGCTCGCGGACGGCAGCAGGAAAATCCTGGTCATGGGATAGGGCGATCAGCACTTTTTCGGGAATGATTTGGCAATAGCGGCACATGGCAACCTCCATGATTGATCAGATTTCCACCGAGGGGAGTATAAAGTGTCGTTAAAATTTATTCGGGAAAACGATCAGGATGCCAGCAGGTTCCATGCTCTGCCAGACAAAGTTGCTGGCAAGCCAACGGTGGCTAAGCAAGGAAGGTCATGCGTTATTTGGAAAGCGATCAGGCTGATTGGATCTGAAGGGTCAGGCGGCCATCGTGATTGGCAAAGGCAAAGCTCGGGGTGGAGCCTTTAGCCGCCGCGCCGTCAAAGGTCACGGTCATCTTGTCGGACGACCCTGCAAAGGTGAGGGTCAAGCTATTGGCACCGGCGGTGACAGTGATATCGCTCTGCTGAAATCCGCCCAGCTGAAGAGAGAGTGGCCCATCCGTGGTCATGGTGTCCTGACCATCGCCAGCGGCAAAGGCATATTCGGCGACGCTATTGCTGCCGGGTGTTTGGTGGATGGTCACTGTATCATTGCCGGTGCCGCCAGAGGCGAAGATGCGGCTGCCTTCGAGATACATTGTATCGTCGCCAGCACCGCCATCGATATTGGCAAGCGTGTCACCGGAGGCTTTGATACTGTCGTCACCATCGCCGCCCGTTACCGCCATGATCAGCGATCCCGTCAACTGGATATCGTCATCACCGGCTCCGCCGTCGATCTCCGAGAGCAGGGCGGCACTGGCTTTCAGGCTGTCCTTGCCGTCGCCAAGTGCAACTCCTGCCATGGCAGCGCTTTTGGCCACCAGACTGTCGTCGCCATTGCCGGTCTCGACCTGATAGACGCCTCGGCCGGTAAAGGTCAGGCTGTCATTGCCTTCCGTGCCGGTAACGCTGGTAATATAGCCAAGGCTTTCGCTGACATCGGCCTGGTCGGCGCTGCTGCCATCGCCAAGGCTGAGAATTTCAATGATCCGGGCCAATGCCCGTTGCCCGGCGCTGTCGGAGACTGTGCCACGATCAGATTGGCTATGGCCGGTGTTTGTCGTTGTTGTGGGTTTGGCCGGACTGCTGCCGGAAAACAGCTGGCTTGCATAGGCCACGGCATTTGGGTCGCGATAGAAACTGTTGATGCTGCTCATGTGCGCTCTCCGTGCCCGCTACGAGCCACAAGATAAGAGCACACTTATATATAAAGATAGGTAAAGCTACTTTTGCCTGCAAATGCGGTGAGCAAAGGGTTAACAAAAAAAAGGCGGGATATCTCCCGCCCCTATGGTTATTCTTGGCTCGCCAAAAACTGTCAGATCGGCATGGGATATTGCCGGTAAATCGCGGCAATGCCCTTCACCACTTCGTCGGACAGGGTGACGTCAGCAGCACCGATATTGGTTTCCAGCTGCTCCATGCTGGTCGCGCCAATAATAACTGAGGCCATGAACGGACGGGTCAGGCAGAAGGCCAGCGCCATTTGCGATGGGTCGAGGCCGTGCTGTTTGGCCAGTTCCAGATAGGCGCGGGTGGCGGGTTCCTGATGGGGTGTCAGACGGCCACCGATATCGCCGTTGATAGAGCCGCGTGATCCGGCGGGCTTGGTGCCACCAAGATATTTGCCGCTCAGGATGCCGCCAGCCAGCGGTGAATAGGAGAGAAGCCCGACCTGTTCGTGGTGGGACAGTTCCGCCATGTCGAGATCGTGCGGACGGTAAAGCAGGTTATATTCGTTCTGCACGCTGGCAACGCGCGGCAGGCCTTTCTGCTCGGCGATATCCAGAAATTTCTGCGTCCCCCAGGTGGTTTCGTTCGACAGGCCGATGGCGCGGATCTTTCCAGCGGTGACGCAATCCTGGAGCGCCTCGAGCTTTTCGGTGATTTCGGCCAGCACCTGGGCGCGGTTCTGGTTGGATGGATCATAGCCCCAGACCCCACGGAAATGATAATGACCCCGATTGGGCCAATGAATTTGATAGAGGTCGATATAATCGGTTTTCAGCCGCAACAGGCTGGCATCGACCGCCTCGCGGATCGTGTCGGCATTGATCGGTGCACCACCGCGGATATAGGGTCGGCCGGCGCCTGCAACCTTGGTGGCGAGCACCACGTCCTTGCGTTTTCCGGTCTTTTCAAACCATAGGCCGATCAGTTTTTCGGTATCCGTATAGGTTTCGGCAGAGAGTGGCGTGGTGGGATAAAGCTCTGCGGTATCGAAGAAATTCACGCCCTTATCAAGGGCATAGTCCATTTGTGCGAAGGCGTCTTCCTTGGTATTCTGGCTTCCCCAGGTCATAGTGCCGAGGCAGATTGAGGAGACGGAAATATCCGTGCGGCCAAGCCTGTTATATTTCATGGTCTATGGTCTCGGTTTTGAAAAAGCTCTTTGCGAGCAGGGAGGGATCGAGGCGGAATGTAGAGGGAATTTTCCGATCCGCAAGACCCGCCAATGCACCTCCAAAGCCTGTGACTTCACCGGGGTTGAGGCGTCGATACGGCCTCGAAGGGTTGACTCTCCAGGATAGTTTGTGAATTGGAGAAGGAAATTAGCAGGGAGTACCGCATGGGTGTCGCATTTACATTTCCGGGCCAGGGCAGCCAGGTCGTCGGAATGGGCAAGGATCTGGCTGAGGCTTTTCCGGAAGCCCGCACGGTTTTTGACGAAGTGGACGATGCACTCGGCCAGAAACTGTCGGACGTGATGTGGAACGGGTCCGCCGAGGATTTGACCTTGACGGCCAATGCCCAGCCGGCGCTGATGGCGGTGTCTATCGCGGTGCTGCGGGTCATGGAAGCGCGTGGTTTTTCGCTGGCGGGCAAAGTGTCCTATGTCGCGGGCCACTCGCTTGGTGAATATTCGGCGCTCTGTGCCGCTGGCACGTTCAGCCTTGCCGATACCGCTCGCCTGTTGCGCATTCGTGGCAATGCCATGCAGGCCGCAGTTCCGGTTGGGGCTGGCGCCATGGCGGCAATTATCGGTCTGGAGCATGGCGATGTCGAAAAGGTCTGCAAGGCGGCCAGCAGCGACGGCCCGGTGCAGATCGCCAATGACAATGGCGGCGGCCAGCTGGTGATTTCCGGCGCGAAGGCTGCCGTGGAAAAGGCAGCGGCACTCGCGACTGAAAAAGGCGCCAAGCGCGCCATCATGTTGCCGGTCTCGGCGCCGTTCCACTCGACATTGATGGGACCGGCAGCCGATGCGATGGCGCAGGCCCTGGCGACTGTCGAGATGAAAGCACCTGTTGTGCCGTTGATCGCCAATGTCGTCGCCGTTCCTGTAAGCGACCCGAACGAGATCCGCCGCCTGTTGGTGGAGCAGGTGACGGGGCAGGTGCGCTGGCGTGAAACGGTGGAGTGGTTCAGCCACAATGCCGTCTCGGTTCTCTATGAGATTGGCGCTGGCAAGGTGCTGAGCGGCCTGGTGCGGCGCATCGACAAGAATATCACCGGCACGGCGGTCGGTTCGCCAGCTGATATCGAAGCGGCCCTGACCGCGTTGATGTCTTAAGCCATCCGGTTTGCGGCCTGCCGGGGCTGGTAGCTTATGCCGGTCGCTTATGAATGCACAATGCAGAAGTTTCTAACATGAGACTGGCGTTTCGCAGGGCGGAACCGGGTTTCAAGCAACGAGGATTGAACATGTTCGATTTGACCGGCCGCAAGGCCCTGGTAACCGGCGCAACCGGCGGCATCGGCGAGGAAATCGCCCGCATGCTGCATGCGCAAGGCGCAATCGTCGGTCTGCATGGCACCCGCGTCGAAAAGCTGGAGGCGCTGGCCGCCGATCTCGGCGAGCGTGTGAAGATTTTCCCTGCCAATCTCGCCGACCGCGATGAAGTGAAGGCGCTGGGCGAAAAGGCCGAAGCCGAACTGGAAGGCGTCGATATTCTCGTCAACAATGCCGGTATCACCAAGGACGGCCTGTTCGTGCGCATGTCGGATGCCGATTGGGACAGCGTGCTGGAGGTCAACCTGACCTCAACATTCCGCCTGACGCGGGAACTGACCCATCCGATGATGCGCCGCCGCTATGGCCGGATCATCAACATCACCTCGATTGTCGGCGTGACCGGCAATCCAGGGCAGGCCAATTACTGTGCTTCCAAGGCTGGCATGATCGGCTTTTCCAAGTCGCTGGCCCAGGAAATTGCCGCGCGCAACGTCACGGTCAACTGTATTGCGCCTGGCTTTATCGAAAGCGCCATGACCGGCAAGCTGAACGATAAGCAGAAAGACACCATCATGGGGGCAATCCCCATGAAACGCATGGGAACGGGAGCCGAAATCGCGTCTGCCGTTCTCTACCTGGCCTCTTCGGAAGCAAGCTATGTCACCGGCCAGACACTGCATGTGAATGGCGGCATGGCAATGATCTGAAGACAAGCCAAAACCCGCTTAATTGGTCTGGGAACAACCAGAGGGCATCGATTTTCGGGCTTTCCGGCAGACTTAAACCATGTTAATCGGGCGGGGACTGTGAGCAGTCGTCCCGGAAATGGCCAGAAAATGGCCACGAAATGGAAGGTCTTGCGCCTGACCGTGAGCACGGAACGAACGTGTGCAGAGCGGGTTCAACGCAAATGCCGGCGACGTCTTCGGACCCGCGGGCGCAAAACAGGGTGGGAACGTCATCACGGCATTCCCTTTTATATTAGAGGTCGAGGAAACCGACATGAGCGATATCGCAGAACGCGTAAAGAAAATTGTTATTGACCATCTGGGCGTTGAAGCCGACAAGGTCGTTGAAGGAGCAAGCTTCATCGACGATCTCGGTGCAGACTCGCTCGACACGGTCGAACTGGTCATGGCGTTCGAAGAAGAATTCGGCGTCGAGATCCCCGACGATGCAGCTGACTCCATCCTCACGGTTGGCGATGCTGTCAAGTTCATCGAAAAGGCTCAGGCTTGATCCTTGATCTTCCTGAGAGGGGCGGGCTCCTGTCCGCCCCCTTCAAAGGACCTGCAAGCAAAACACATGCACCTGCGGTCCTGTTTGTTTTGACGTTGTTTTCAGGTTTCACAGTCGTACCTCATCCTGGATGACGGGCAATCGGGCTGGAAATCTCTAATCCGTTGCATGTTTTCACCTTCAATCGAGGCGGATTGAGGGAGGCATGCGTTAGCATTTGATTGTTTGAGTGGGGTGAACGGGCGAATGAGACGTGTCGTTATCACCGGTACCGGCATGGTATCTCCTCTTGGCTGCGGTACGGATGTCACCTGGACGCGGCTTCTTGCCGGCCAGAACGCTGCCCGCAAGGTAACCGAATTCGAGGTCGAGGATCTTCCGGCCAAGATCGCTTGCCGCCTTCCCTTTGGCGACGGTACAGACGGCACATTCAATGCCGATGACTGGATGGAGCCGAAGGAACAGCGCAAGGTCGATCCGTTTATCGTCTATGCGATGGCCGCTGCTGAAATGGCACTGGCCGATGCCGACTGGAAACCCCAGACCGATGAGGATCAGATCGCCACCGGCGTGTTGATCGGCTCGGGCATCGGCGGCATCGAAGGCATTGTCGAAGCTGGCTATACGCTGCGCGACAAGGGTCCGCGCCGCATTTCCCCCTTCTTCATTCCTGGCCGTCTGATCAATCTGGCCGCCGGTCATGTTTCGATCCGCCACAAGCTGCGCGGTCCAAACCACTCCGTGGTCACCGCCTGTTCGACGGGCGCCCATGCGATCGGTGACGCCAGCCGCTTCATTGCCTTCGGCGATGCCGACGTGATGGTGGCCGGTGGTGCCGAATCGCCGATCAGCCGGATTTCGCTGGCTGGTTTTGCGGCCTGCAAGGCCTTGTCCACCCAACATAACGACGATCCGCAGAAGGCCTCGCGCCCCTATGACAGAGACCGCGATGGTTTCGTGATGGGCGAGGGCGCTGGCATCGTGGTGCTTGAGGAGTTGGAACATGCCAAGGCGCGCGGCGCCAAGATCTATGCGGAAGTGGTAGGCTACGGCCTGTCCGGCGACGCCTTCCACATCACCGCACCTGCGGAAGATGGCGACGGTGCATTCCGCTGCATGACCATGGCGCTGAAGCGGGCTGGGATGACGGCTGCCGATATCGATTATATCAACGCCCATGGTACATCGACCATGGCCGATACCATTGAGCTTGGCGCTGTCGAGCGGCTGGTCGGCGCTTCCGCCTCGAAGATTTCGATGTCATCGACCAAATCGGCGATCGGGCATCTTCTGGGGGCAGCCGGTGCGGTCGAAGCCATCTTCTCGGCGCTTGCCATTCGGGATGGTATCGTTCCGCCGACGCTGAACCTCGATACGCCGGATGTGGACAGTGCCATCGACCTGGTGCCGCATAAGGCCCGCAAACGCGATGTGCGGGTGGCCCTGTCGAATTCCTTCGGGTTCGGCGGCACCAATGCATCGCTGGTGCTGCGCCGCTTCGAAGGCTAGACTTGCCTTAGGAAAAGCGGAGACCGGTTTTCCCGAGAAGACTAACGGCAGCCTCCGGGAGCAATAGCCCGATACTGCTTGCGCTCCTGTGATCAAGGCTTTGGTCATGCTTTCAATCCCGACCAGTCGGAAAAATAGATCCCCTGCCTTTTCTGAAGGGCAGGGGTAGAGTATGACACTCTGCCGGGCCGATCCTGTCCCTTGGTAAGGGCAGGGGATGGGCTTGAAGGTCTGTTTTCAACCCCTGCCGTCGCAACAACGCCGGAAGACACGTGTCCGGAACCCGCTTTTGCCGTAATGCTTGCCCAAAAGCACCATGACCGAACAGAAGAGGAGTGCCGGTGAGCGATCGCGTCGACCAGGAAGCCAACCGTTCCAGCAATGGTGGTGAACAGCAGCCCCAAAATCAAAACCAGGCGAAAGGGCCTTTCATTCCCAAATCGCCCTCGGAAGCCCTGAGGCCGGAACGGGTGCCACAACCCCCGCGTCGTTCCCGGCGCGCCCGAAGCCAGGTGGTGGTGTTCCTGAATTTCGTGATGACCTTGCTGGTCTTTGCCTGCATTGCCGCCGTTGCTGCCTTCTATTACGTGGTCTCGGCGTTTCAGGACCCGGGTCCGCTCTCCACCAATGCCAATTTTCTGGTTCGCAACGGCGCGGGCGTGTCCGAAATCGCCACCAGCCTTGAGCGCAATGGCATGATTTCCGATGCGCGGATTTTCCGTTACATGACATCGACCTATCTGCATGACGGCGATACGTTGAAGGCTGGCGAATACGAGATCAAGGCCGGCGCCTCGATGAAGGATATTCTCGAACTGCTACGGTCGGGCAAATCCATTCTCTATTCGGTGACGCTGCCGGAGGGGCTGACGGTCAAGCAGATGTTCGACAGGCTGGCCAAGGACGAGACGCTGGAAGGCGATCTACCCAAGGCGCTGCCGCCGGAGGGAAGCCTGCGGCCGGATACCTATAAATTCACCCGGGGCACCAAGCGGCAGGAAGTCGTCGATCAGATGCTCGACGGACAGAAACGTCTTGTCGATCAGATCTGGGCCAATCGTTCCCCCGACCTGTCCTTGAAGACCAAGGAGCAATTCGTGGTTCTGGCCTCCATTGTCGAGAAGGAAACCGGCAAGGATGATGAGCGCGCCCATGTGGCCTCGGTGTTCCTCAACCGGCTGCAGAAGGGCATGCGGCTGCAATCGGATCCGACCATCGTCTATGGGTTGTTCGGCGGTGACGGTAAGCCTGCCGACCGGCCGATCTACCAGTCGGACCTGCAGAAGCAGACGCCGTATAATACCTATGTGATCAAGGGCCTGCCGCCGGGACCGATTGCCAATCCTGGCCGCGCGGCGCTGGAGGCGGTTGCCAATCCCTGGCGCACCTCCGATCTGTATTTCGTCGCGGATGGCACCGGCGGTCACGTCTTTGCATCGACCCTCGATGAGCATAATGCCAATGTCAGGCGCTGGCGCAAGCTGGAGGCGGACCGGGGTGCAGATCCTGGCCAGGCCGTCGATGGCCAGCCCGAGGCGGACCCTGACCAGGCTCCGAAACCGGCGAAGAAAAAATAACATGACGCGGCTTGCCGGATGATCGGTCAAACAGGGCGGCGATGGAAGACACACGATGACATTGCAATCGATGACCGGGTTCGCCCGCAATGAAGGTCAGATCGGCCGCTATCGTTTTGCCTGGGAGCTGCGGTCGGTCAATGGCAAGGGGCTGGATGTGCGGCTTCGCCTGCCGCCGGGCCTGGAAGACATGGAAACTGAGGTCAAGGCAGCGGTCGCCTTGCAGCTGTCTCGCGGCAATGTGCAGGTTGGCCTGAGCCTGACTGCCAGCGACAACCGAATGGAAGCGGTGGTCAACCGCGATGCCCTCGATGCTGTGCTAGAGCTGCGCACTCAATTGGGTCCGGGCATCGTCTCTGCCGAACCATTGTCGCTCGATACGCTTCTGTCCATCCGTGGCCTTGTCGATCTGCGCGAGGCGCAGGAGGACGGCACCCAACTGGCCGCACGGCGGCGAATGCTGCTGGGCGAACTGGAAACTGCCGTCGCCGCACTTGCTGAGATGCGGTCGCACGAGGGCCTTGCCTTGCAGGCGGTCCTGCTCGCGCATATCGATGAAATTGAGCGACTGGCCTTGGTCATCGAGGCTGATCCATCCCGCAGCCCGGACGAGATCGCTCGACGGCTCGCCACGCAGATTAGCGCATTGCTGGCCTCCGCACCTGTTCTGGACAAGGACAGGCTCTATGCCGAGGCGGCCTTGATGGCCACCAAGGCCGATCTGCGCGAGGAGATCGACCGGCTGAAGGCGCATGTGGCTGCGGCCCGGACCCTGCTGCGCGCTGGCGGACCGGTCGGGCGCAAGCTCGATTTTCTGGCGCAGGAATTTAATCGCGAATCGAATACCATCTGCTCTAAGTCCAATTCCGCCGCGGTTACAGCGGCTGGGATCGAATTGAAGGTCGTCATCGACCAGTTCCGCGAGCAGGTCCAAAATCTGGAGTGAAACATGTCCATCGCAGCGTCCAAAAACGCCACCATTCCCAGGCGCGGCCTGATGCTGGTGATTTCCTCACCCTCGGGGGCGGGTAAATCGACCATTTCGCGCACGCTGATGGATATCGACAAGCAGATCGGCATGTCGGTCAGCGTCACCACGCGCCAGCGCCGTCCAAGTGAAATCGAGGGCGTGCATTACCATTTCATTTCGCAGCGCGAATTCGAACGACTCAAGGCCTCGGATGCTCTGCTGGAGTCGGCGGAAGTGCATGGCAATTTCTACGGTACACCGCGCGAGCCGGTCGAGGTGGCGATGTCGGAGGGGCGTGACATGCTGTTCGACATCGACTGGCAGGGTGCCCAGCAATTGCAGGAGAAAATGGCCGCCGATGTCGTCTCGGTCTTCATCCTGCCGCCGACCATGACCGAGCTGCAATCTCGCCTGCACCGCCGCGCCGAGGATTCTGAAGAGGTGATCCAGACCCGGCTCGCCAATTCCCGCTCCGAGATCGAGCATTGGCGTGAATATGACTATGTCATCGTCAACGACGACCTGAATTCGGCCTTTGATGCTGTACAGTCAATCGTCAAGGCCGAGCGTCTGCGTCGCGACCGCCGCCCGGGCCTGTTCGATTTCGTCAATAACCTGATTACAGAAGAGCCAAAGCTTTAACAAAGGGCCAGGACTGGGGAGTCCGAACCCAAATAGCCTGTTCCTGGTGGCATGAGGAGAGAGATGCCAATGGTGGAGAATGGTCTCGATAGCAGTTCGGGTGCGGCGATCTATTCGCCGCTGACCCTGAAGCTTTATGATCTCGTCGTGCTCGGTTTTTCCAACCGCTTCGCTTGGACATGCCCGACCCGTGCGGTGCTGCTCCCGTTCTTCAAGGCGCATCTCAGCAACAATCACCTCGATGTCGGCGTTGGCACGGGCTATTACCTTGCGGAGGCGGGGATCGGCCCGCATCAGAAGGTCAGTCTGCTCGACCTCAACCCGAACAGCCTGAAGGCGGCGGAAGCGCGCTTGGCCCTGTCTTTGGTCCGCCCCTGCAACACCTATGTCGGTGACGTGATGCGACCGCATCCACTGCCGTCAGACTGTCGTTTTTCTTCGATTTCGCTGTTTTATCTCTATCACTGCCTGCCAGGCAGCATGGTGGAAAAGTCAGCGGCTATCGCCCATCTGTCGCCCTATTTGGAACCTGGCGGAGTGATTTACGGGGCGACGATCCTCGGGGATAGCGCCGGTCATAACCACTATGGCCGACGACTGATGGCGGTCTACAACGCCAAGGGTGTTTTCGGCAATCGCCACGACACGCAGGATGGCCTTGCAGAGACGCTCCGTGCGCATTTTCAGGATGTGGACGTCCGTCGTCATGGCCGGGTTGCTCTGTTTACCCTGCGCTTGCCGAAGGCGTGATCGGGCGGGCACATTTGATTGGGCAGGGGGCGGGCTGGCACCTACAGGAGATTGGCAATCCGGCAGAACTCCTCGACCGACAGGGTTTCTGCCCGGCGCGATGGATCGATCTCGGCGCGGTTTAGAAGCGCTTCACCACCCAAGGGCTTCAGGCTGGCACGCAGCATCTTGCGCCGCTGACCAAAGGCGGCCTGGGTCAGTTTTTCCAGCTTGGCGATCTCGCAAGGGATAGGGGCAGAGCGCGGCGTCAGATGCACCACTGTGGATGTCACTTTCGGCGGTGGTGTAAAGGCCTGCGGTGACAGGTCGAACGCCATATGGGCCTCAGTTCGCCAACCGCAGAGCACGCCGAGGCGGCCATAATGGTCGTCATCGGCCTGGGCCACAATCCGCTCACCGACTTCCTTCTGAAACATCAGCGTCAACGAGTCCCAGAACGGTGGCCATTGGCGCGGCATTAGCCAATTGATCAGCAATTGCGTGCCGACATTATAGGGCAGATTGGCAACTATTTTTACCGGACCTTCCGGGGCCCCTTCCAGGGCCATTGCCTCAAAATCGGTCTTCAGCGCATCGCCCTCAATCACCTCAAGACGGCCTGGATAATGGTCGGAAATCTCGGCCAGCGCCGGCAGGCAGCGGCTGTCACGCTCTACGGCAATGACCTTTTTGGCACCCAGCGCCAGCAAGGCCCGCGTCAGGCCGCCTGGGCCTGGACCGACCTCGAACACCGTCGCATTCGTCAGGTCACCGGCGGTGCGGGCAACCTTCTGGGTGATGTTCAGATCCAGAAGAAAATTCTGGCCGAGCGCTTTCTTCGCATCCAGCCCGTGGCGCTGGATAACGTCGCGCAGCGGCGGCAATCCGTCCAGAGCGGCCATCAGACGGCCAATGCGTGGGTGAGGGCAGCCTTGCGGCTGATATCGACCGCCAGGCGTAGCGCTGCGACCAGGCTGTTTTCGCGGGCAATGCCTTGGCCAGCGAGGCCGAAAGCAGTGCCATGGTCGGGCGATGTCCGCACGAAGGGCAGGCCGAGCGTGACATTGACCGAACCGTCGAAATCCAGGGTCTTGACCGGTATCAGCGCCTGATCGTGATACATGCAGATCGCGACGTCGTAGCGGCTGCGCGCTTCCTCATGAAACATGGTGTCGGCAGGCAGCGGCCCGAAGGCGTCGATTCCTTCTGCGCGCAGGATCTTGAGAGCCGGTGCTATGATCTCGTCGTCTTCGCGGCCCATCGCGCCGCCTTCGCCAGCATGCGGATTGAGCCCCGCAACGGCGAGCCGAGGCTCGGCAATACCAAATTTGTCGCGCAGGTCGGCATGGGTGATCCGGCAGGTGCGAATGATCAACTCTTCGCTCAGCGCTGGCGCCACCGCGCTTAGCGGCATGTGGATTGTGACTGGAATTGCCCGCAATTGCGCTCCGGCCAGCATCATGACAGGCATGACTGGGTGGCCTGTGGCCTTTTCGGCAAGAGCGGCCAAAAACTCGGTATGACCGGGAAACCCAAAACCGCCTTCATAGAGCACGGATTTGGCGACGGGATTGGTCACGACAGCGCCAGCCTGGCCTTTCAGGCAAAGATCGACCGCCATTTCAATGGCTGCTATCGTCGAGCGCGCGGTTGCAACATGCGGCTCGCCAGCCACGACATCGATACCAACAGGGATCGGCAGAACTGGAAACGCGGTTTCGAAAACCTCTGCCGCATCCTCTGCCCCGGTTTCCTTAAAGGCAATATCCAGCCCCAGCTGTCTGGCACGGCTTTTCAGCACGGCTGGATCGCCCAGAAACAGGAATGGCGGCAGGTCAAGCGCCTTGCGCTTTGTCCATGCCACCAAGGCGATATCCGGGCCGATCCCCGCTGGATCGCCTTGGGTCAAGGCGAGGGGAAGACGCTGGCTGGTATCCGACATGATGATGCTCAACGATTGATGATCTGGGCCTTGGAGCGCAGTTCGGTCAGGTATTTTTCGGAGTTCGGATCGCCTTTGGATTTGTCTTCCTTGCCGATATCTTCGGCCTTGAAAACCGCTTCGGCGGCCAGATCGTCGGAGACCTGCTTCTGATTGCAGATCGCCAGATATTCAATTCCGCGTTCGGTGACACGCGTGCCCGTGGTGGTGCCGTTGGCGCCCTCGATCAAAGGCTTCCAGTCGTCAGGCAATTCAGGCTTCATCACCCGGCCGAGGTCGCGGATCGATACGTCGAGATAGTTCTTGGCAAAATCCATGGCCTGGTCGCAGCCGGGAAATTTGGCGCGGGAGGCTTCGGCCTCTGCCTTGCGCTTGGCGGTCAAGGTGGCGCGTTTGGCAACGGGAACCACGAAAATAACCTGTTTCAGGGTGTATTCCGTCGTCACTGGCTTTTGCTTGTTTTCAAGCAGACGGGTGACCATGTCCTGATTGCTCATCTTCGAGCGGGACGCATAGCGTGCGTTGACCAGTCGCGGCCAGCTCATCTGCACGGCAATATAGGCTTTGAAGTGCTCAACGCCGACGCCTGCCTTGTCGAGGATCTGGCCCATCTGCTGCGTTGACAGTTTGTTGGAAGCGGCGAACCGTCCAAAAGCCTGGTCGACATCCATGGTGCTGACGGACATTCCAACCCGGGCGATTTCCTGGCGTTTCAGCTGCTCGTCGATCAATTCCTGACGGGCCTTTTTAGCGACGTCGCCGGTCTCGTGGCGAAGTTTGAGGAAGGCAATCCGCCGTGCCAAATCGGTATTGGTAATCGCGGTTTTATTGACGACGACAGCCACGCCGGTATCGGCCAGAGCTGGAGTGATCGTTGCTGGCGCAAAGCCTGTCACGCAAACCAAAGCCACCGTTGCAACAACAGCGGCGCGCAAAGTTTTATTGCTCAAGGTCATCACCTGTCCTTTTCCCATGCCGCAGCGATCCAATGGCGCGCGGCACCCTCTGAATTATCGTGTTCAGGGTCTACCGTTAAAAACACGCATGCTTTTTTCCTGGTAAACTCTGCTGCATAATTTCTTAAATCAGCATTGATTCAAACAATTATGCAGCGGGCACAGCATATTGGAGAATTCCCGCTTCCAAGTGAAGCGCAGAATGCCCCCTTTTTACTTCCAGGCATTTCCACCACAAAGCCGCACCGCACCTTTGCAGAAAATGCTTTATTGCAGGATCGATTGCACAAACCCTGCGGCGAAACAATGGCTTTTCCAGAAGAAACGGCGCTTCAACCAACGGTGCGGCAGCGTTTCTTATAAAAATTCATCTGTTCTATGGCATCTGGCCGAAAAGCGGGAACCGGATTTTGAAAAATCCGATGGGAAAATAAAAACCAACAGCGTCGTGCATGTTCAAGTCTCCGCACGATGCTATTGATATTTTGGATGAATAGGATTGTCGCCCGCTGGTTTCCAGGGAAAACAGCGGGCTTTTAAAAGGCGAGACAGATCAATTGAATCCGGTGACGTCGGTATCGCCTACTTTGACATCGCCCAACGTGCGGAATGTCAGGCGGGCGCCGATGGACCAGTCATTGGCGGATTCGTCGTCGTCCTTGTTCTTGTAGACGATGGAGAAGATCGTGCAATCGTCGGCATAGGACACGCCGATGCCATAGCGGTTGATATTGTCCTTCTTCACATCCCAGGTAATCGAACCGAACACCGACCAGAAATCACCGACCTTGACCGAGCTGGCATTTTGTATCTCTTCGCGGTCGTAATCATAGCCGTAATTAGGCTGTGCCGCGATCTGGGTGTAAATGAAATTCGTTTGCAGTCGGTCGTTGTGATAACCGATAGCCGAATCCGTCCGTTCGACCTCAAAGGTCTTTTCATCGAACCGTGCATTGACCGAGGTGGAAATGCCGTAGGGCGTGTCCAGTCCGACCATGCCGACATAATCGGATACTGCGGTTTCCAGGCCCGATTCGTTGCCAGCATAGACCAGATCCGAGGAGGCGAAGGAGTTCTTGCCGGCCAGTTGGTAGGACTGCCCGAAGATACTGCGCATCGTATAGCCGCTGTCGAACGAGCCGGTATAGCGCAGGCCGACATTGGCACGCGTGCCACCTTCAACCCGGTCATAGCCGGAGAACTTGTCGCGCTCAAACAGGTTGCTGGCGTCGAAGACGAAGCTTTGCGCATCTTCATTCGTCAGCCTGCCGGCCTGTTGCTCGTCAGGCCGCACGAAGACCTGGGCAATTGGCTCGATCACATGCGTGCTGCCCGGAGCGCTGAGCAACCACGGATAGCGAACTTCAAGCCCGGCCGTTACCATCGAACGGGTTACGCCTGTTGTGTCGTTGTAATTGCCGGAATAGCTGGAGCCCGGCGCATCCATGTTATTGCCAAAGGCATCGCCACGTGCGGCAAGGATAGGTGTCAGCAATACGCCCTGCGGTGTATCGAAGGTGCGCTTCCATTCCATTTCACCGGTCAGGCGGGTCGTATTGCCCTTCAGTCCGCTGAAACGCTGGTTGCCATTGTTCAGGTTGAGAATATCGCTGTTATAGCGCGTCAGGGCCGTGAAATTGACGGTTGCCGACAATTCGCCGCCCATGAACGGTTCCGGCGCATAATAGCTGTAGTCGATGGTCGGGGTGACAATCGGCTGCTTGCGCTCGGCGACATCCTTACTGTCAGCATCCTGGATGTCGAAGTAATAGGCGCGCATGTCAAAGGAATTACGATCCCCAAGACCGGTCAGATAGACCTGATTGGTATGGGTTTTCTGGTTGAAACCTTCCAGGTCGTAGGTGCGTGAGAAATTGTTGTCGCTCTCCAGCATCACGTCCCAGCCGAAGCTCCAGCGGGGATTGATATCGAATTTGCCGGTAGAACCGACCATGCCGCGGAAGTCCTTCTCGGCATCCGTGGTGCCGCTGTCGAACTTGCCCGGATTCAACTGGTTGATGCCAGCAAAGCGCAGCGTCGCCAATCCATCCTCGAACTGATGGCGCACTTCGGTATCGATCAGCACGCCCTGGCTGGTAAAGCCGCCCAGCTTGATCGTGGCATCGGTCTGCGGGGAAATCGCCCAGTAATAGGGAACAATTACCCCAAACCCGAGTTTCTGAGTCGTGCTGAATTCAGGAAACAGGAAGCCCGACTTACGCTTGACGGTATTGTCGGGAACCTCGATTGACGGGATCAGAGCAATTGACTTGCCGAACAGCTGGAAGCGTGCATTTTCGAGACGGATTGTATGGGTCTTGCCATTCTGGATGACCCGTTCCGCCTTGATCTGCCAGAAAGGCGCACGTCCCTGTTCTGCACACGGCAGGCAGGCAGTGTAGACGCCCTTGTAGAGGATCATCTGGTCGCCGTTGACGCGTTCGCCCTTCTGGGCGGCGATGCGGGTATTATCAGTCGTTTCCACCCGCAGGCTGTTGACGAAGCCGTTGGCGAAATCGTCGGTGACGTCCATCTTGTCGGCATAGATGCGGTTACCATCAGGCTCTATCAGTTCGATATTGCCATAGGCCATCATCCGACCTGTCTTCTGGTCGTATTCGACGCGCTTTGATACCATCTGGTAGCCGGCGTAATTGATCTGGACGCCGCCGACCGCAGTCACCTTCTGGGCGTCCTTATCATATGTCATTTCATTCGCTGCGAGCATGAGCTTCGCATCGGCGGGAATTTTCGGTGACACCAAACCATTGCTGGAGGCAGACTGTGCATAAGCAAAAGGCACAGGAACGAGGGTCGCACCAAAGGCGACGCCTGCCAGCAGGGCTGTGAAAAGCCGTTTTATATTTCCGCGGTCAATTGCCGCCACTAACCATCCTCCTGATGAAGCAGGATCGTCGCCCCGAGCGCTGTCGCAACGATGACAGGAACCCAGGTCGCAACGAACGGAGGCACAACGCCACTGCTTCCGAACGCCTTCACGAGCACTGTCGCCACATAAAGCACGAAGCCCGAAATGATTCCACCCAGAATCACGGAACGTGACTGGTTGAACCGGCTGAATTTGAGAGAAACAGTTGCAGCAATCAGAGTCATCGCAACGAAAAGGAAGGGAGTGGACAGCAGCGTATGAAACTGCGTTTCCAGATTTTTCGTTGAGACGCCATAGGATTTGGCAACTGCGATTTTCTGAGAAAGTTCATAAAAAGCAACAGTATCCGGCTGTGCGAGACGCTCCTGTACAAATTCCTGTTTCAAATTGGTGCTAACTTGTGCCGAAGCCTCCCGCTTGGGTGTTTCGCCAGGCTTGGTCTCCACGACATCCTTAAGCAACCAGTAACCATCTTGCAACTTCGCTGTGCGTGCATCCTGACGGGAGGTGATTCGACCCTGGCCGTCGAAGTGGATGAACACCGCCTGCATCAGCAACGTACCGTCTTCCAGAACGGAGGTCGCGCCGATGATCGTGTCTTCCTTGCCGGTGATCTGGCGCATCCACGGCACGGAGTTCTTGTTGTTGCTGGCCTTGCCGGGGTCGCTGTATTCGGCTTCCAGTGTCGCGGCCTGTTTCTGGCCGAGCGCGGCAAGCGGATTGATCAGCAGGGATGTGGCGCAGCCGAGCAGGAAAGCGCCCAGCAGGAAGGGGAACATGAACTGCCAGACCGAAATGCCTGCGGCACGCGCAATCACCAATTCCGAGCGCCTGTTCAGGGTGATCAGGGTCACCATCCCGGAAAACAGTGCGATGAAGGGTACGGTTTGCTGAAGCAGCAGAGGCAGGCGCATCAGCGTCAGCAGGAAGACGCCGAACAGCGAGGATTGTTCGTTGTCGGAGAACCGACCGCTGACCTCGCTGAAGTCGATCAGGAAAATGATCGCGGCGACGCCGACCACGAACCAGAACACGGTGATCGCATAGCGCTTGAGAAAATAGCGGCTGAGCGTGTTGAGCATCATACGCTGCCTCCATTGTCCCGGCCGTTCGCGCTATTGGAAGCAAAGCGCCGCTGAAAGGCCAACCGTGTCGTGTCGATCATGCGGCGCAAGGGTGCCGGCAATTGCGATTTCTTCTGTCGCATGAGCATCAGGGTGGCAATCGCCGCGCTGGCGAGCGGTGTCGCATACATCAACACGATGAAGGCAGCATTCGATTCGGACTTGTTGGCGGCATAGAATGTCAGCCAGCGCAGGATAAGCGCGATGGTCAATGCCGAGACCATGGGATGCAGCCGCGCCTCTCGGTGGGAGCGCGCATCGCCGGCGATGGCCAGTGAAATCAGTGCGAAAGCAAACGGCAGGAGCCATTCGGTCATGCGCTTGTGCAGTTCCGCCCGGTATTCGCCTGGGTGATCCTTGTAATCGTCGTCGTTTGTATCGGGATTGAGCAGAAAGCTCAGGCTGCGGTCGCTCGGCCGCATCTTTGCCTTGCCACGGGTTTCCGTCAGGTCGGACAGGTCGAAGGCATAGGAATCAAAGCGAACGATTGAAACCGTGCCACCCGGTGCTTTGCGCTGGACCTCGCCGTCATGCATGATCAGGGCGGTCCCCGTCTCATCCACCGCGCCTTCGCGGGCATAATAGATCAGCGAATAGGCCGGGTCGCGGTAATCGGCGACGAACAGGCCCTTCAGCACGCGTCCGGCCAGCCGCTGCGAAATCTGCACATAGAGACCATCTTCCACCTTGCGGAAGGTTTTTTCCTCGATCACCGTCGATAGAAGGTCAGCATAGGCATTTGCGATCATCTGACGCGCCGCCACTTTCACTTTTGGCTGCACTTCGTTGGTGATAACAAGCGTTATCACGCTGATGGCCAGCGCAAATAGCAGGATTGGCCGGAGAATGACCGCGCGAGATGCACCAGCGGCGTCGATGACAGCCAGCTCGGAATCGTTGTTCATCGCCGTCAGGCTTTGGGTAATGCCAATAACCAGCGCGAACGGCATAACGATGGGAATGATGGTGGGCAGGATCAACGTTGCCAGTGTGGCAAAAGAGCCGATCGACTGTCCTGTATCGGTCACGAGATTGATGCGTGCCAAGACCTGTGTCGTCCAGATGATGGCCAGCACGGGCAGAAGTGCCGTCAGGAACATCTGCGCGACACGCCGCAATATATAGGACTCAAGAAGCTTCATGCCGGATCCTGCCAATAGCGCCTATTTGCCCATCGTCAGGGCAAAACACAAGAGCCGATGCTTCAATCACCTGTGCAGGACTTTTTAATGATGCTTCTCGGCAACAGGCAGATTTACGTGCCTCATTTAAAGATGGGGCTGGTTTCTGGCCCGCAAAAGCCCGCAGCCGTTTGCCACTGCAAAGACGATGGCAAAGATAACAGGGGAAGACAGCCAGCCCAGAACCACGTCGGACAGGTAATGTGCTCCGAAGGCCAACCGCAGCAGGGGCGAGGCAAACGACGCGAAGACCAGCGGCCAGCCGATGCGCCGGCGCCAGGTGGCTGGCAGCAGGGGAACGATGCAGATGATCCAGCCTGCCCCGGCGGCTTCGCCGGAAATGAAGGAACAGTTCTGGTCGCAGGCACCGGCAAAATTGCCCGCCGGTTCAAACCCATAGGGTCCGCCGAAAAACACGGTCTGATTGGGGCGTGGCCGACCGGACATGTCCTTCAGAAACACATTGACCAGCAGATAGGGGCCGATAGCCGTTGCCAGCAGCGACAGAACCAGCTTGACGATCTGTTCCTGCTGCCAGGCGGCGCGCGGCTGACACAGCTTGACGATCAGCGCCACCAGCACGCCGACGCCAACCACATGCGGCATGTAGAACAGGATTTGCCTGATCGCCTTCAGGATTGGCTCGCGCGAAATGGGAAAGCCGCCGCAGATCGTGTTTGCCTCATGCGCTGTGCAATTGCCGGCGCGAAAGAACAATTCCGACACCGCGACATCGAAGCCGGGAGCTGAATAGAACACCACTAGCAGCATCACCCAGACGGTGGATAGCAAGGCGGCGGTCGTAAACGAGGATCGGGTGAGATCGGGAATACGACAGTGCCGTCCAAATATATCCGTGACGGTCAGCTGGGGTTTGCGGGCACTGGTCTTCATCGTCAAACTCTTGAGGCTCGTCACAACTCGGGCTTGCCCCGGTTCTGGCTTGCCCCGGTGCTGATTTGCATCATAGCTAATGCTTATAGATGTTATAAGACAAAGACCAGTTGCGGGCAGGCCACGCATTACAAATCTTTACTCTGATCATGGGTCGGAAACGGCCAAATTAGGGTCTATCGGGCATGTGGAATTGTGATCGACGTCGACAGGGGCGGCGTTGGCAAAGCGCTTCTTTGATCGGGAGTGAGGAGAAGGTGGCGGCCCCTGTTGCAATCATGCGCAAAACCGACATGATCGGCGCCCAGAGCAAATCGTGACAATCGCGATCAAACATGCAGTGCCGGAGTAAGCCATGTCCATGAAGCTGGAAATTTCCTTTGCCCCATCCGCCTTAATCGAGACGGGGCTGGTCCTTAGCCTGAAGGAGGCCGAAGCGAACTTGCCAGCCGGGGCATCCACTCTCGATCCGTCCGGGATTTTTGGGAAGGCCGCCGCAACGGCAAAGTTCAAGGCCAAATCCATGTCGGCTCTCGACATTATCGCGCCCGCCGGTTCGCCGGCGAATCGGCTGATTGTCATCGGGACTGGCAAGGCCGCCGATCTTGTCGATCATGACTGGCTGCGTCTGGGCGGTGTGGCAGCGGCACACCTGAAGGGCGCGGAGGCGGCGACGGTCTTTCTCGATGCGGATGGGCTGGCCGTGACGGCGCAGGCCGTGCGTGATTTTGCCATCGGCATGCTGCTGCGCGCCTATTCCTTCGATGATTACAAGACGAAGAAAAAGGACGATGACGACAAGGCACCGTCCGCCGTCCGGATCACCCTGGTGACTGCTGTGGCCGACGCTGCGGAACGGTTGTTTGCGGCTGAGGGCCGGGCGGTTGTCGATGGTGTTCTTCTGGCGCGCAACCTCGTCAACTTGCCGGCCAATGTGCTGGGTCCGGTGGAATTTGCCGACCGCGCCAAAGCGCTTGAGCAGCTTGGCGTCGAGGTGGAAATCCTCACCGAAACCGAAATGGCCAGCCTTGGCATGGGCGCTCTTCTGGGCGTGGCCCAGGGCTCGGTCCGTCCGCCGCGGCTTGCTATCATGCAGTGGAAGGGTGGCGCGCCTGATGGTCAGCCCATTGCCTTCATCGGCAAGGGCGTGGTGTTCGACACCGGCGGCATTTCCATCAAACCTGCGGGCGGCATGGAAGACATGAAGGGCGATATGGGTGGTGCTGCCGCCGTGATCGGCTTGATGCACACGCTGGCGGCCCGCAAGGCCAAGGTCAACGCGATTGGCATTCTCGGCCTTGTTGAAAACATGCCTGACGGTAATGCCCAGCGCCCAGGCGATATCGTCACCTCGATGTCCGGTCAGACCATCGAAGTGATCAATACCGATGCTGAAGGCCGTCTCGTGCTGTGCGATGCGCTGTGGTATTGCAACGACCGTTTCAAGCCTGCCTTGATGATCAATCTGGCGACGCTGACCGGCGCCATCCTGGTGGCGCTGGCCAATCTGCATGCCGGGCTGTTTTCCAATGACGATAGGCTGGCGGATAATCTGCTGAAGGCCGGTTTTTCCACCAATGAGCGCCTGTGGCGCATGCCGCTCGGCAAGGATTACGACAAGCTGATCGACAGCAAGTTCGCCGATATGAAAAATACCGGTGGCCGGCATGGCGGCGCAATCACGGCAGCGCAGTTCCTGAAGCGCTTTGTTGGCGACACACCCTGGGCGCATCTCGATATTGCTGGCACGGCAATGGCCTCGCCGAAGGACGAGATCAACCAGTCCTGGGCGTCGGGCTTTGGCGTGCGGTTGCTCGATCAGCTGGTGCGTGATGCCTATGAATCGTAAGGGATAGCCCGGCCTTGACCGAGGTATTGTTCTATCACCTGACCGAGACCCGGCTGGAAGATGCGCTTCCGGCGCTTTTGGAAAAAAGCGTCGAGCGCGGCTGGAAGGTTGGCGTGGAAATGCGCGATCCGGAGCGGTGTGGCCGGCTGGATCAGCATTTATGGACGTTTCGCGACGACAGTTTTCTGGCCCATGGCATTAGCACCGGCGAGCAGGCGGAGGCACAACCGATTCTTCTCTGCCTGTCCTCAGACAATCCGAATGGGGCGACGGTACGCTTTTATATCGATGGCGCGGTGCCGGACCTGCCGCTTGTCTATGACCGGATCGTCTTCGTGTTCGACGGCCATGATCAGGGCGAGCTGGAAACGGCCAGAGGCGAATGGAAACGGCTGAAGGGTGAGGGCCATGCGCTCACCTATTGGCAACAGAACAATCAGGGCCGATGGGAAAAGAAGGCTTAATTGATGTTCTTTCATGCCTGAAACGCAACATTGACGCGGTCGCCCGCGTCAATGATATAAAGTGTTAGAGCTCAGGCCGCCTGACGTTTCTGTCTTTGGTGAGCGCCGCCAGCTTCCAGCTTGAAATGCGAGATCAGCCGGGCAAGGTTCTGGGCGTCATCCGCCAGTTGGTTGGTGCTCGCCGTGGTTTCCTCGACCATGGCGGCATTGCGCTGAGTGACCTGGTCCATCTGGCTGACGGCAGAATTGACCTCTTGCAGTTTGAAGGATTGTTCCTTGGCCGCATTGGCGATCTGATGCACCTGCGCATTGATGTCCACCACATGATCACGGATCTTGGAGAGCGCATCGCCGGTGGCGGTAACGAGCCGCACGCCTGCATTGACTTCCTCGCCCGATTTGGTGATCAGCGATTTGATGTCCTTGGCAGCGCCTGCCGAGCGTTGTGCCAATTCGCGCACTTCCTGAGCGACGACCGCAAAGCCCTTGCCGGCTTCACCTGCCCGTGCCGCCTCGACGCCGGCATTCAGCGCCAGCAGGTTGGTCTGGAAGGCGATCTCGTCGATGACATTGATGATCTTGCCGATTTCGCCGGAGGCTTGTTCGATCCGGCCCATGGCCGAGACGGCGTCATGGACGACTGAGGCCGACTGCTCGGTGCTGCGGCGGGCTTCATCCACCATGCGGCTGGTCTGCTGGGCGCGATCATTAGAGGAATGCACCGCCGTGGTGATTTCTTCCAATGCGGAGGAGGTTTCTTCAAGGGTGGCGGCCTGTTGCTCAGTGCGCTTGGCCAGATCGTCCGAGGCAAACCGCAATTCGCCGGAGCCTGAATTGATCATGTCGATGGAGGAGCGCACTTCGCCGACAATGCCCCGCAATGCGGACATCGTCCCGTTGACATTCTGCTGCAACTCGGCAAACGCGCCATGGAACTGGCCGCGCATCGTGTCGGTGAGGTCGCCATCCGAGAGGGCGGCGACGATGCGGCGGGTTTCGCCAAGGCCGGTATCGATGGATTGTACCAGTTTGTTCATGGATGAGGCAAAGGCGTTCAGATCTTCGAAATCGAAATCCCGGGTGATCCGCTGGCTGAAATCGCCGACGACGGCGGCAGCGACCACTTCGCCGATACTGTCGCGCAATTCATCGGATTTCTGCCGCATATGCAGTTCCTGGGCATTCATCATCTGAACACGCAGGCCGTTCTGCTTGAAGATTTCGAGCGCCCGGGCCATGTCGCCGATCTCGTTGCCACGCTCCAGATAGAGCACTTCGGTTTGAAGATTACCGTCGGCCAGGCGACGCATGGACCGGGTCAGCCGTTCGATGGGGTTGGACACACCCTTGAAGACGAAAACCATCGCGCCAATTCCGGCCGCCGCTCCCAGCGCCAGCACTAGTCCATTGAGCAGCAGCGAGAGCCGGAATGCCGCGGCGGCATTCTCATACATCCGGTTGGCCGCATCGACATTGGCGTCCCGGAAGATATCGGCCTGTTCGTCCATGGCGTTATAGGCACTGACCATGTCTCCGGTCAGCAATGCCGCAGCCTTGTCCTTTTCACCTTTGGACGAATAGGTCACCATTTGATTATGCAGCGTAACATAAGAACCCATGGCCAGCTTGAAGGCCTCATAGGCCTTGCGCTCTTCAGGCAGCGAGATCAGCGTTTCATAGGTTTTCATCCGCTTGTCCAGCTTCTGCATTTCAGTTTTCAGGGCGTCGTCCGCTTCCTGAATGGCCTGTGGCGTTTTGCTGAGGATATGGCGCATTTCGAGGCCGCGCACATTGGCGAGCGAAATGTTGAGGCGGTTGGTAATATCGACCGAGGGAACGGCGTCTTTCGCCAAACCCTCGACATTGTCAAATACGCCGGACATGGAGGACAAGGCAAAACAGCCCTGGAGGAGAAGGAGCAGCATCAGGCCGCTAAACGCGCTGGCCAGCGATGTCTTGAGCGAGAAATTCAGATGCATTGATCTGTTCCAATCGAGCCGATGGCAAATATCATCTTTGTCCGACGGCGTGCTTGCACCATTCCGCACAATTCATTGCGCGGAGGCCTGGAGTTTCATCATGTGACACGTGCTGGAACAGCACCGTGGAGAAATGGATATATAAAAGCCGGAGAGCGGCTGAACCTACTGACAGATATGACGCGACATTCACGCTGGGGGCGAGCGTTGACAGCCGACGGAGGGGCATGGCAACCGGCATGTTTCTTGCTGGTCTGTCCTTGGCGAGGATGATGTTGCTTAATATTTAAAATATCTCTAATGGATAATTAACCCTGATATTTTAGGGGTTTATTGTCTTATCCTAAAAGATTCAGGGGTTTAGCGAATTGCTTCGCTGCATTCAGTCGAATGGCTTTTGTTTGCGTTGCAAAAATAATAATAGAAAGGCGGGTTTCCGGAATTTATCTTTTATCCGATCGTTGAGTGTCGGAATTGTGCATTGTTCGCTATGGGTAGTATTTAAAATTTAAAGTTGTTTTTTATTTTGCACATCTGTTGGCGATTTCGATGGCCGCTATAGCATCGATGGCTTCCAAGCATTCTGATAGACTACGATCAGAAAGACTGTCTAACCCGCCATCGCCTCTTCATATTCGGTTGAAAGCTCCAGCCATTGCTCTTCGGCAGCGCTCAACTTGGCGGCTGCCTCGCCGCGCTGCTTAACCTTTTCCGCCGCCTTGGCCGGATGCTTTTCATAGAGAACCGGATCTGCAAGTTCTGCATCAAGACCTTGAATCACTGTCTCCAGTTTCTTGGTCAATGATTCGATTTCGTTGATCTTTTTCTTCAGCGGTGCCAGCGCGGCCCGCTTTTCGGCATTGGCCTTGCGCTGGTCGGCTTTTTTCCCGGCTTCGACGGTTACGTCAATTTTTTCTTCTTTTTTTTTACCTGAGGAGACAATCAGGTCGCGGTATTCTTCCATGTCCCCTTCGAATGTGGTGACGGTCCCGTTATTGACCAGCCAGAGCCGGTCCACCGTCGCCTCGATCAGGTGGCGATCATGGGAGATCAGGATGACCGCGCCGTCGTAATCGTTCAGCGCCTCGATCAGCGCGCGGCGGCTGTCGATGTCGAGATGGTTAGTCGGCTCATCGAGGATCAGCAGGTTGGGGGCGTGAAAGGCAGCAAGGCCCATCAGCAATCGGGCCTTTTCGCCACCGGACAAATCCTTGGCGGCGGTCGCCATCTTTTCGGTGGCAAGCCCCATTTGCGCGACGCGGGCGCGTACCTTGGCTTCCGGCGCCTGCGGCATCAGCCGGCGCACATGTTCCACCGGCGTATCCTCTGGCACCAGATCGTCCAACTGATGCTGGGCGAAGAAGCCGATCTTCAGGCTGGGAGCCAGCCGCAGGTCGCCACTTTCCGGCGGCAAACGACCAGAAATGAATTTGGCGAATGTAGACTTACCGTTGCCGTTCGAGCCCAGCAGCGCGATGCGGTCATCCGCATCGATGCGCAGGTTGAGGTTTTTCAGGATCGGCTGCCCCGGCACATAGCCAACGGCACCGCCATTGATGGCGATGATCGGCGATGCTGGCTGCTTTTCCGGCTCCGGGAAGGTGATCGGCTGGACGTGGTCTTCAATAACCGCTGAAACCGTGCCCATGCGCTCCAGCGCTTTCACACGGCTCTGGGCCTGTTTGGCCTTCGAGGCCTTGGCCTTGAACCGGTCGATGAAGGCCTGAAGATGCTTGCGTGCCGCATCGCTCTTGGCCTTCGACTTCATCTGCAATTCGTCATTCTCGGCCTTCTGGCGCTCGAACTGGTCATAGCCGCCGCGATAGAAGGTCAGCTTCTTCTGGTCGAGATGGACGATGGCATTGACCGCGTTGTTGAGCAGGTCGCGGTCATGGCTGATGATGATGACGGTGTGCGGATAGCGGCGGATATAGTCTTCCAGCCACAAGGTGCCTTCAAGGTCGAGATAGTTGGTGGGTTCGTCCAGCAGCAGCAGGTCCGGCTCGGCAAACAGCACCGAGGCCAGCGCCACGCGCATCCGCCAGCCGCCGGAAAAGGCCGAGGCCGGGCGCAACTGCGCTTCCTGGTTAAATCCGAGACCGGCAAGAATGCTGGAGGCGCGCGCTTCCGCCGAATGGGCATCGATATCCACCAGCCGCATCTGGATGTCGGCAATCCGGTTCGGGTCGGTGGCCGTCTCGGCCTCCGCCATCAGCGCGGTGCGCTCCTTGTCGGCAGCCAGCACGATTTCGATCAGGCTGTCCTCGGTGCCGGGGGCTTCCTGCGCCACCTGACCGATCTTGGCATTCTTGGGAATGGAGACCGAGCCGCTTTCAGCTCCCAGGTCGCCGGTGATCACCCGAAACAGGGTGGATTTACCGGCACCATTGCGGCCGACAAGACCCGCTTTCGTGCCTGTTGGCAGCGAAATGCTGGCGTGGTCAATCAGCAGGCGGCCTGCAATACGGGCGGAGACGTCATTGATGGTAATCATGGCTGGCGTTTTGGCGGATGATGGCTGGGAAAGCAAGAGGGCGACGATGGGAAGGCAGAGCGGTTGTCCCCGCCGGAACAGCCAAAGACCAAAGGCAGGACTAACGTTCTTCTTGCGCTGCAACTGTGCGGCGTGTCCCTCGTTTACAAAGGAGAACTTAATGAGCCCTTCATTCCGACACCTGATGCTTGCCCTTGCGGGCGCCATGACCGCCATGCCAGCGCCACTGCTTGCCAATGATAAAGTCACTTGCTGGGGCTTGAATACCAAAGAGTTGGCAGTGGCACCCGCCGATTATTGGACGGAGGAGCGGATGCGCAAAGCCGTATCCGAGCCGCTGGAACTGCCCTCGGACCAGAATGGCTCTGGCTCCGCGTCGCCACAGGCGCTTGGCGATGCCGAGCGTGCTCCCATCAATGAAGCGCCTTACAAATTTGGCGGCAAGCTCTTCTACACTCGTGGAGGCAAGGACTACAAAGCAAGCGCCCAGTTCGTTGCGCAAGACAATATCGTCATCGGCGCCGCGCACAGTCTGTGGTATGGAGGTAAGGAGGCAACCAACATCCGCTTCATGCAAGGTTATAATGGCGGCGGCGGGACCCGCTACGACATCGATCAGGCCGCGGTGCTGACCGAATGGACGAAGGTCGCGGGCGAGGATCCAAGCGCGAAAAAATCCCAATATGACTATTCCGTCATGCGCACAAAGACGGCTAGCGCAGTTGGTCGCTATGATCTCGGCACTGCAAAAGTGAATGCCGCCGTGACCATTACTGGCTATCCAGGTCGACTGGAGGATGGCAACTATATGTATCGGGAAGGCGCGACAATCCTTGCTCAGGCAGGAACCTCTTTCGAAGCGAGACCGCATCCAATGTCTGGTGGCGGTGCAAGCGGTGGGGCTTGGTTCATCGGAGATTCAGGGTCCTTCAAGGCAGTAAGCGTCGTGGCCTCGGGGACAAGCGACTATGTCCGAGGTCCGGTCTTCACGGATGACACGACGGATATGATCGCCTACGTGAAGGGCGGCTGCAAATAGGCTGGACAAGCATGGCCGTCGTGGCGGCGGCCATGCTTCTCTGAACTCCACCTCGGCGGGGTAGAAAATCGTTCAGACGAGGAGACGTCGCATAGGACGCCTTGCATTCCGTCTTGCCTCACCGCCGCTGGGGTGCGACGATTGACCATCCCGCCTTGCTCCGCAAAAGCTCCGGCTTGACGATCAGGATACGGTGCTGTTGCATCTGAATGACCTCCCGCGATTTCCAGATCTGCAATTGAATATTGACCTTGGGGCGACTGGCGTTGATCAATTGCCCTAGCAGGTGCTGGGGTATCACTCTGTCAATCAGTGTGCCAGCAGGGGTGGTGCGGCCATGGCGGTCTGCCAGTTCCAGCAGAACGCGCGCCAGGCGGGCTTCCAGGGATTGCAGCGCCAGGCCCTCGGCAAATTGCAAGGCGGCATGAAGTTTTCGGGCATTACTGTGCAGCCAGAAATGCGCGACCGGTGGCAGCTGTGCCAGCTTGGTGAAGGTTGCGCCATCAATTTCCGCCAGGCGAGTTTCCTCAGTTGCCGTGGCGCTCGTGCCATAGGTGCTACCCAGGGCCAATTCACTATCGCCAATCATCTCGCCAGCACGCAACTCTCTGAAGATCACCTCATGGCCCGAGATCGACTGGAAGGACAGGTGTACGCCGCCGGAGAGAATGATGCCGACGGCATGGCAGGCATCCCCCGCCTGGAATATTGTCTGTCCATTTAAGTATTTCCGAATGCGAAACGCCCGTTCATGCTCTGCCAGGACTTTTGGATCAAGCAAGGCAAAGGGTTCATGAGACCGCAAATTGCTGACGATGGGAATATAAGGCTGAAATGGCATGGTCTGAAAATGTCCGTTGAGAGGAATACCACAGAGTGCCAGTAATGATTGCAAAAAATTAGGATTCAACTGTAACGTAAGGAACATGATTGGAAGAAATATTTATCTATAGTTGCATTCACGGTTGGTTACGACCGTTGTTGGCCCATCAAGGTGGTTGGCCGACAGGCGGGACAGTGCATGGTGCGCTGACTGCCGATTAACGCGACTTGGAGAATGATATGACGATTTGGATGGGAAGAAATGCGATTGAATCACAGGCAAAGGTTGAATCTGGTCAGCCTTATTCGCTTAAGATACTGAATGAAAACACGAAATTCCAGCAATTCGCGCTCTATCAAACGATCCCGAAGGTGATCGGCTCATCCTTTGATCCGATCTCGCTTGCCTGGATGGTGGGCGGAGCTGCCGGGGGAGCGCCGGACAATCCGAGCCAGTCGCAGTTCAGCTGGACCATCGACTATGCTGCAACTGCTGGCTACATTCAGGATTTTGGTACGACGACCCAGCCGCGCAGCTTCCAGACAGCCAGCCAGGTGGGGGTTCTCATCAACTCCGCCAACACGGTAGGCGTTACCTACCAGGGGCAGTTTCCCTATGGCGCGCCCGGTTTCCCCAACGAACCCGTCAACGGCACCCAAGGGGTGATCGTCATTAAGTCCGACAACTCGTTCCCGACCGTGGCCGTCCAGCGCAGCGACAAGGTATCTGTGAATGTCGGTCTTGCCATGGCAGGGAAATCGGCAATTGCTGTGCAGTTGGAGCCGAACCTGACCTACCAGTTCACGCCAAAGCCGACCTATTACATTATCGCCGGCTCCTTCGTGCAAGGGCAGGTGATTGACACAGCCATTTCCAGCGCTGCCTACGAAGTAAAGTTCCAGGGCGTGACCAATATGACGGTTCGCTTTACCCAGCAAAACCAGTTTGAACCTGCCTGATTGACCCAGCCGCAGAGTGACCCAAAAGCAAACTGGACCCGGTGCGGAAACGCATCGGGTCTTTTGTTGTTTTCATCTTTTGAGTGTGGGGTTTGAAAATTATTGTTATGATGATTCTTCACAGACTGCGACGAGCTGCAAGGGGTTTTGGACGCCCGCGGTCCAGTTCATTTTGAAGGAGGAAAGTCTTGGGCAGTGAGGAGACAAAGAACCTATCCAACAAACAGGAATATACACTGACGATTCTCAACGAGAATACAAAATTTCAACAGTTCGTGATATTTCAGAAGGTGCCGAGTGCATCATCCTATGATCCATTCTCGCTCGCCTGGATGGTGGGCGGAGCTTCTGTGGGCGCGCCGGGCAATCCGAGCCAGCCGCAGTTCAATTTGACTGTCGACTATTCGGCACCTGTTGGCTCCATTCAAGAAATTGGTACGACGACCCCGCCGCGCAGCTTCGAGACGATCAGCCAGATGGGTGTTCGCATCAACTCTGCCAATACGGTGGGTGCTAACTATCAGGGGCAGTTTTCTGATGGGGTAACCGGCTTGCCCAACGAGCCCGTCGACGATACTCAGGCCGTGACCGATATCAATGCCGACGATGCGTTACCGACCGTGGCCGTCCGGCACAGCGAGAACGTATCTCTGAATGTCGGCCTTGCCATGGCCGGGAAATCGGCAATTGCTGTGCAGTTGGAGCCGAACTTGACGTACCAGTTCAAGCCAAATCCGACCTACTACATTATCGCCGGCTCCTTCGTGCAAGGGCAGGTGATCGACACAGCCATTTCCAGCGCTGCCTATGACACGGAGTTTCTAGATGACGGTGTGCAGCCGGCAGCGGGCAAGCCCTTCAGTCTTGATGTTGATGGCTGATATAAGCATTTTTGATTTGAATAGTTGGGAGGATTGACATCCGATAGTCAGATTGTTTCGACTGGAGGCAACCACCGATGACCCGACTTCTCTACTCACTTGCAGGCACGGACGTCACTCGTCCGTTTTCACCGCATTGCTGGAAGATCATCCTGGCGCTGCGCCACAAGGGATTGAGCTTCGAGGAAAAGCCGCTGGCTTTTACCGAAATTCCAACGGTGGAGGAGGGGGTCTCGAAGCTCGTGCCTATCTTGCGCGATGGCGATAAGGTGGTGGCGGATAGTTTCCAGATCGCGCTTTATCTGGAGGAGGCCTATCCGGATCGCCCAAGCCTGTTTCGCGGCGAGGGCGGCAAGGCGCTGGCACGGTTTGTGGAAGGCTATTCGCAATCCACTATCCATCCGGCCATCAGTGCCATCATCCTGATGGACATTTATAATATGATCTCTCCCGCCGATCAGGCGCATTTTCGTAAAACCCGCGAAGCGCTGTTCGGCAAGGTGCTGGAAGAGATTTTCCCGGATCGTGACGGGGCGATTGCGGCTTTTCCGGCAAAACTCCAGCCCTTGCGGCATATGCTGCGCTCGCAACCTTTTATCGGCGGGGAAAAGCCGTTGTTTGCCGATTACATCGTGTTTGGCGCGTTGCAATGGCTGAAGATTGTCACAGGCTCGATCTTCCTGCCCGAAGACGATCCGGCAGCGCAATGGTTTGAGCGCTGCGCGGCCCTTGGCTTGGCGCAGGCTGACGCGGCATAAAGGCCTTGTCATGTGACGGTGGCGTGAAATTCGCGTCTCCCCCTTGTCTTCGCGAATCGGGGCAGGTAGAAACCGCCCACTTTCCCTACAAACAAAGGACGAGACGATGGCGATTGAACGCACCTTTTCGATGATCAAGCCGGATGCAACCAAGCGTAACCTGACGGGCGCGATCACCAAGGTTTTTGAAGACAACGGCCTGCGCGTCGTTGCTTCGAAGCGCGTCTGGATGAGCACGCGCGAAGCTGAAGGCTTCTACGCAGTTCACAAGGAACGCCCTTTCTTCGGCGAACTGGTTGAAGGCATGACCTCCGGCCCGACCATTGTCCAGGTTCTGGAAGGCGAAGGCGCCATCCTGAAGAACCGCGAAATCATGGGCGCAACCAATCCTGCCCAGGCTGCCGAAGGCACGATCCGTAAGCAGTTCGCCCTCTCCATCGGCGAAAACTCCGTGCACGGCTCCGACGCCCCGGAAACTGCCGCTGAAGAAATCGCTTACTGGTTCGCAGCCACCGAGATCGTTGGCTGAGCCTCTTCGAGGTTTTTGCTTTCAGAATTAAAAAAAAACCGGAGCTGAGAGGCTCCGGTTTTTTCATGTCCATCTGTCGCGGGCCGCGTCGTCGGCGTCGCGGGCGGCGACCCAGCCGGCTGACGTGCCATCCTTGGCATGTTCCTTCTTCCAGAAGGGGGCGGCGGTTTTCAGGAAATCCATCACGAAATTGGCACCATCGAAGGCCGCCTGCCGGTGGCTTGAGGCGGCAATGACAAGCACGATCTGTTCGCCAGCGGCGATCTTGCCATAGCGATGCAGCACGGTCAGCGCCATCAGATCGAATCGCTCGATGGCAAGCGTAGCAATCCGGTTCATCTCGGCTTCTGCCATGCCGGGGTAATGTTCCAGCTCCAGCGCATCGAGCCTGCCCTGTTCATCCCGGCAAAGCCCGACGAAGGACACCAGCGCGCCGATATCCGTGCGGCCATCCGTTATCAACGCCGTCTCTGCCGAAGCGTCGAAATCGTCCTTCTGAACCCGGATGACAGGCGACACCATGGCCTCAGCCGCCAGTCATCGGCGGAAACAGGCCGATTTCGCGGGCACCGGCCAAAAGCTCGTCATGCTCGACATGTTCCTGATTGACGGCAATCCGAATGGCGTTTGGAAATTGCAGCGCCTCGGCGTAATTCTCGCCGCGTTCGGTCAGATAGGCAATCAGGTCGGCGCCGGTCTTTACCTGCTCGGGCAGCGCAAGCTCTTCCTCATCGAGGCCGATCTTTTCACGCACCCAGGCGAAATAGACAAGCTTGACGGTCATTCATCCACCATATGCTTCACACCGGCTTTGAAATAGTCATAGCCGGTATACATGGTCAGAGCGGCGGCGATCCACAGCAGGCCGATGCCGATCTGGGTTGTGTAAGGCAGAACCTTGTCGCCCGCCGGACCGGCCAGCAGAAAGGCCAGCGCCACCATCTGCACGGTGGTTTTCCACTTGGCAATCCGCGTCACCGGCACGCTGACCTTCAGTTCGGCCAGATATTCCCGCAGGCCGGAAACCAGGATTTCGCGGCAGAGGATGATGATGGCGGCCCAGAGCGACCAGCCAGCAATGGTTTTTTCCGTATCGGCAGCCATCAGCAACAGGCAGGTGGCGACCAGCAGTTTGTCGGCGATCGGGTCGAGCATCCGGCCGATATTGGAGGTCTGGTTCCAGATCCGGGCCAGATAGCCGTCGAAGAAATCGGTGATCGAGGCGATAACAAAGATCGCCAGCGCCGCCCAGCGGGCAAAGTCGGTGCTTTGCAGCTTGCCTTCCAGATAGAAGCACAGGACGATCAACGGCACGGCCAGAATGCGGCAATAAGTCAACAGGTTGGGAATACTGTAAGTACGCGAAGCCATGATGCCCTGTCTTTGTTATGAAGCGCTGGAAGATGGCGCTTGGAAAGATCGATCGTCAAGCCGGTGCTAAGGTTTTTCCGGGGTCGAAACGGCCATTTTATGCTCACTACAGCAAAGGTTTGCTGTAGCTCTTTATATTTGCTGCATAATTTTCTCCTTAAATCGAGTCCGATTTAAGGAATTAAGCAGCTTCACTATTCCCGGCTGTTTTCGTGAGAATGACCAGCATTTTCATGAAAATGATTGTAAACTTGTCGTGCAACGGCTTCCGAAATGCCATCCACCGCCATCAGATCGTTCATTGCCGCTCGCGAGACCGCCTTGGCCGTGCCGAAATGCTGTAACAGCGCCCGCTTGCGGGTCGGTCCGATGCCGCCGATTTCATCCAATGGGTTTTTGACCATTTCCTTCTTGCGCCGCGCCCGGTGCGAGCCGATGGCAAAGCGATGTGCCTCGTCGCGTAGCCGCTGGATGAAATACAGCACCGGATCGCGTGGCGGCAAGGTGAAGTCCGGCTTGCCCTCAGCAAAGAAACGCTCACGGCCCGCATCGCGGTCAACGCCCTTGGCGACACCGATGGCGGTGACGCAATCGGTAATATCCAGTTCCTTCAGGATCGCCCTGACGGCGGTCATCTGACCCTGGCCACCATCGATCAGAATCACATCGGGCCAGGCCGGGAAAACCGCATCCGCGCCTTCCTCGGTAACAGTTTTGCGGTCCGGCTTGCCTTCTTCTTTCAACAGCCGCGAAAAGCGCCGCGTCATCACTTCGCGCATCATGCCGAAATCGTCGCCAGGGGTGATGTCGGTCGATTTGATGTTGAACTTGCGATACTGGTTGCGCACGAAGCCTTCCGGCCCGGCGACCACCATGCCGCCCACTGCATTGGTCCCCATGATGTGGGAATTGTCGTAGATCTCGATCCGGCGTGGCACGTAACTGAGCGCGAACGTTTCGGCAAAGCCTTTCAACAAGCGTTCCTGCGAGGCCGTCTCCGCCAGCTTGCGGCCATGGGCCTCGCGGGCATTGCCATGCACATGCTCGACCAGATCCTTCTTCTCGCCGCGTTGCGGCACCAGGATCGTCACCTTGTATCCCGCCTTTTCGGAGAGCGCCAAGCTCAACAGATCCTGTTCGTCAATCCCCTCCGACAGCAGCACTTGCCGGGGACAGGGCTTGTCGTCGTAAAACTGTGCCAGAAAGGCGCTCAACACTTCCGCGCCAGTCATTTGCGGGTCGGCCTTCGGGAAATAGGCGCGGTTGCCCCAGTTCTGTCCCGTCCTGAAAAAGAACACCTGGATACAGGTCAGCCCGCCCTCGTGATGGATGGCGAAAATATCGGCTTCCTCGACGCCCGCCGGGTTGATGCCCTGGTGGCTCTGCACATGGGAGAGGCCTGCCAGACGGTCGCGGAACACGGCGGCGCGTTCGAAATCCAGCTCTTCCGCCGCCTCGTTCATCGTCCGCGCCATGGCTTCCTTGACGTTCTGGCTCTTGCCGGACAGGAAATCCTTGGCTTCCTTCACCAGCACGCCGTAATCGGCATCGCTGATTTCATGGGTGCAGGGGCCGGAACAGCGCTTGATTTGATAAAGAAGACAGGGCCGGGTGCGGCTCTCGAACACGCTGTCGGTGCAGGTGCGTAAAAGAAACGCCCGTTGCAGCGAATTGATGGTGCGTCCGACAGCGCCCGCCGAGGCGAAGGGGCCGAAATAGTCACCCTTGCGGGCACGCGCGCCGCGATGTTTGTAAATGGCGGGTGCGCGGCCATCGCCGGTAATCAGGATATAGGGAAAGCTCTTGTCGTCGCGCAACAGGACGTTATAGCGCGGCCGCAAGCGCTTGATCAGGTTGGCTTCGAGCAACAGCGCCTCGACCTCGGTGCGGGTCGTGACGAATTCCATATGGGCGGTTTCGCGCACCATGCGGGTCAGGCGGTTGGAATGCAGGCGGCCTTGCGCGTAATTGCTGACGCGCTTCTTCAGGCTGCGGGCCTTGCCGACATAGAGCACATCGCCGTCGCCATTCATCATCCGGTAGACGCCGGGATTGTTGGGTAGTTTCTTGACGAATTCCGCAATCAGGTCGGCGCCGGTCAGGCCGCTGCCATGCAGGGCACCCTCGTTCCAGTCGATCGGCGGCAACACGGCAGCGACCGCGGGGTCGATTGCGCCATCTGTCGCAACGTCATCCTCGTCGTCTTCTGTGCCATCATAGAGAATGCCGCCTTCCGGCTGCTTCCCTGGGGTCATTCCGCAATCTCCGTACCGTTTGCGCCGGGCCAAATCAAATGTTGCCCGCCATCGAGGGCAAACATTTGGCCGGTGATCGATGGCGTGTCAAAAAGAAAGCGGATGGTGCGGCCGAATTCTTCAAGGCCCGCGCCCTGCTTCAGCGGCAGGCTGTCGATCTGCGCCTGAAAATCCTTCTGCTCCTGCCGCTCGCTTTTCAGCGTCGGGCCGGGGCCGATGGCATTGACCCGGATCTGTGGGGCAAAGGCCTGCGCCATGGTTCTCGTCGCCGTCCACAGGGTGGATTTCGACAATGTATAGGAAAAGAACGTTGGTTTGAGGGCCAGCACCCGCTGATCGATGATGTTGACGATCAGGCCCGAGCCATTCTCTGGCACCTGCCGATGAAATTCAGCGGACAGAATGGCAGGCGCACGGACATGAATATCGAAATGGGCAGCGAAATGCTCCGCATCGAACTGGTCTGCCTTGTCGTCCAGAAACACCGAGGCATTGTTGACCAGCAGACCAAGAGGACCAAGCGCCTGCGTCGCCTTTGAAATCAGCGCTTGTGTCTCGCCAATGTCACGAAGATCCGCTTTCAAGGCCACCGCCTTGCCGCCCTTGGAACTTATCTGCTGCGCCAGAGTTTCAGCTTCGTCAAGAGACGCATGGGTATGGATGGCAACGGCAAAACCATTGTCTGCCAGATCCTGCGCGATGGCCTGGCCAATCCGTTTGGCGGAAGCGGTGACAAGTGCTGTTCTTGAGGCAGCTTTTGGACGAGGGGCGGACATGCTCTTCACCTTTTGTTATAATCGGCTTTGTATGGATAGGCCGGACGCTCAAGGCGCACCATTATTGTCGCTCCAGATATATGTCATGGCGCGACTTATTGAAGGTCAGCGATCTTCGTTTTCTTCATCTTGAATCTCTGTATCACGCTGCATTTGCGAAAGTAAAATGCCGTGAGTGCAAAGTAATATCCTGTTGACGATTTATTAGGGTTAACAAATCACCTGTTGCACGAAAGCAACGTCTAAATTTTGCCTAGTGTTTGCCTAAAATATTTCACAATTCGGCTCTTCCAATTCCGCAATTGAGGGCCATTTTCAACACTGAAGCGGGCAGGGACATCCGTGCAAGTATTCGAACCGCAAGAGACGACATGATCGCCATCGGTTCGTTTTATAAATAGGAGAATTTGGTATGCGTACTCTCGTTATGATTTTGCTGGCATCGTCTGCTGGTCTTTCCCTCGTCACCGGCGCTCACGCTGCCGATGCCGTCATGTCGGTGCCGGAAGCACCCGCAGCCGTCGATATGCCGGCTCCGGTCAGCAACTGGGCCGGTGCTTATGTCGGCGGTGCAGGCACCTATACAATGGGTCGTTCGCACGGCAGCAAGTTCAGCGCCCGTGCCTTCGGCGGCCAGGTCTATGGCGGCTACAACATGCAGAACGACAAGATCGTTTACGGTGGTGAAGCTGACATCGGTTATGACGGCAATGGTAGCCGCTCCGGCGCTGGCCTGACCGGCAAGCAGGGCGTAAACGGCTCTATTCGTGGCCGCGTCGGCTACGACCTCAACCCATTCATGGTTTACGGCACAGCCGGTGTGGCTGCGGCTGACACCAAGATTTCCGGTGCTGGCGGTTCTGACAGCAAGGCAGCTCTCGGCTACACGGTCGGTGCAGGTGTCGAAGCCATGGTGACCAACAACATCACCACTCGTGTGGAATACCGCTACACCGATTACCAGAACAAGGACTACAACATCGGCGGTTCCAAGGTATCGCGCGGCTTTGACGACCAGAGCGTCAAGGTTGGTATCGGCATGAAGTTCTGATCAGCCGATTATCGTGATCTCGAAAGAAGCCCGGCCTTAGCGCCGGGCTTCTTGATTCTGGGAAGACTTTTCAAGCTTGGAAAAACTTTCAGGCCTGCGGTCGCAGCAACTGATACCCATCGAATTTCTTGGCAAACAGCACCGGCCATTCGGTCAGCGCCACATGACCATTTTCCCATTCGCCCGGAAAGCGCAGCATCAGGTAGCCGAGCAGGCCCGCCATGGAAAAATGGCCGCCGTTCAGCTTCTTGCCCATCTTCGGCATATGGGCTTCGAGATAGTCAAGGCCGCGTGTGACCTTTTCCCATTGCCGGTCGATATAGGGCTGGTGGATCTTTTCCGGCGGATGCAGGCGCTTTTCATAGACAATCGCCAGAAGGCAATCGGTGATGCCATCGCACAGCGCTTCCAGCACCTCGGCCTCGGTGCGCTTTTCGTCCTTTTTCGGATAGAGGCCACCGTCCGAAATCCGATTCAGATAGAGCATGATGGCGCGGCTGTCGTAAATCGCCTGGCCCTCGTCGGTGATCAGGGTCGGGATCTTGCCCAGCGGATTGTTGTCGATCAATTCAGGCGGGTTGGCATTGGTATCGACCTTGATTTCCTCAAGGGTAATGCCGGTGGCACGGGCGGCCATCCGGACCTTGGAGGAATAGGGCGAGGCGGGAGCATAAAGCAGCTTCATCGGTTTGGTCCTGTTCGCGTGTCAGGTGGAGTTTACTCTTCGCCGCGCAGCCAGAAGCAGCGCTGCGAGGCATAGCGGTCCTGCGCCAGCACCCGCTTCAATTCGGGCAGCAGCGCATGCAATTCATCCTTGAGGGTGAAGGGCGGATTGACGACGATCAGGCCTGAACCAGACAGGCCGGTCAAATCCCGGTCGCTTTTCACCGAAAGCTCAGTGCAGAGCATTTTGGGGATGCCCGTTTCTTTCAAGGCCTCGTGAAACGCGGCAATCGGCGCACCCTTCTTGATGGGATACCAGAGGCAATAGACCCCGGCGGAAAACCGGCGATAGGCCCGCGCCAATCCATCGACCAGCCGCTCATATTCTCCGTCCAACTCGAAGGGCGGATCAACCAGCACGATGCCGCGTTTTTCCTTGGGTGGCAGATGAGCGCCCAGCGCCAGCCAGCCATCCAGTTCGGTGATCCGCGCCTGGTAATCGCCTTCGAACAGCCGGGAAAGTGTGCGGCAATCGTCCGGATGCAGTTCCATGGCCGACAATCGGTCCTGCGGGCGAAACAGGTCGCGTGCCAGCTTTGGCGAGCCTGGATAGCGGGTCAGACCGCCGTCCGGGTTCAGCGCCCGCACCACGTCGAGATAGGGTTGCAGCACTTGCGCTGCTGCGGGTGTCAGCTCGGCGTCGAGCAATTTGCCGATCCCGCCCAGCCATTCACCGGTTTTTTGCGATTCGTCTGAGGATAGATCGTAAAGACCGATGCCCGCATGGGTATCCAGCACACGGAATGCCTTGTCCTTTTGCTGGAGATAAATGACCAGCCGCGCCAGCACGGCATGCTTCAGCACGTCCGCGAAATTGCCTGCGTGGTAGATGTGGCGGTAATTCATGCGCTTTTCCGATGGGTCCGGTGAAATTTTGGAATGGGGCTTTTGAGCCTTGCAGGCTTGGCCTATAACTTTGCCATGAACATCATCAGCCCCGCCTTGAAAACTTCCGTTGGTCATACGGCCTGTCCGCATGACTGTCCATCCACCTGCGCGCTTGAGGTCGATCTGACCCCGGACGGCAGGATCGGGCGGATGCGCGGCGCGCGCGACAATAGCTATACCGCTGGCGTGATCTGCGCCAAGGTGGCGCGCTATACCGAGCGGCTCTATCACCCCGACCGCTTGCTGGTGCCGCAGCGCCGGAAAGGCGCCAAAGGGGCGGGCAGATGGCAGGAGATTTCCTGGGAGGCGGCGCTGGATGAAATCGCCAATGCCTTTATCAAAGCCGAGCAACTGCATGGCAGCGAAGCTGTTTGGCCTTATTTCTATGCCGGGACGATGGGGCAGGTGCAGCGCGATTCGATAGAGCGGTTGCGCCATGCCAAGAAATATTCCGGCTTTTTCGGTTCGATCTGCACCAATCTGGCCTGGACCGGCTATGTGATGGGCACCGGCACGCTGCGTGGCCCCGACCCGCGCGAAATGGCGGTTGCCGATTGCGTGGTGATCTGGGGCACCAATGCGGTGGCGACCCAGGTCAATGTCATGACCCATGCGGTGGCGGCGCGCAAAAATCGCGGCGCGAAAATCGTCGTTATCGATATCTACGATAATCCGACCATGAAACAGGCCGATATGGGCCTCATTCTGCGCCCCGGCACCGATGCGGCGCTGGCCTGTGCCGCAATGCATATTGCCTTTCGTGACGGTTATGCCGACCGGGAGTATATGGCTGACTTTGCCGACGATCCCGCTGGGCTGGAAGCGCATCTGAAGGACAAGACGCCGGAATGGGCCGCCAGCATTACCGGTCTTTCGGTTGAAGAGATCGAAGCCTTCGCCAGATTGGTCGGCGAGACCAAAAAGACATTCTTCCGCCTCGGCTATGGTTTTACCCGCAGCCGCAACGGTGCGGTCTCCATGCATGCGGCTCTGTCGCTTTCGACCGTGCTGGGCAGCTGGCAATATGAAGGCGGTGGCGCGTTTCATTCCAACAGCGATATTTTCAAGCTCAACAAGGCCGAGTTGATGGGGACGGCGTTTGTCGATCCTGATATCCGCATGTTGGACCAGTCGCAGGTTGGCCGGGTGCTGACCGGCGATGCGGAGGCGCTGCGCCATCGTGGCCCGGTGACGGCGATGCTGATCCAGAACACCAACCCGGTCAATGTTGCGCCGGAACAGCGGCTGGTAAAGCAGGGCTTTCTGCGCAACGATCTGTTCGCGGCGGTACACGAGCATTTCATGACCGAGACAGCGGAGCTTGCCGATCTGGTTCTACCAGCCACGATGTTCGTTGAGCATGACGATCTCTATCGCGGCGGTGGCCAGAGCCATATCCTGCTTGGGCCAAAACTGGTCGAGCCGCCGGACACGGTGCGCACCAATCTCTTTGTTATTGAGGAACTGGCCAAACGGCTCGGTCTAGCGGATCTTCCGGGTTTTGGCCTCAGCGAACGCGAGCATATCGACCATATCCTCGCCGCTAGCGGCAAGCCGGATTTTGCCAGTTTCGAACAGGACAAATGGCTGGATTGTCAGCCGCCATTCGAAGACGCTCATTATCTCAAAGGTTTTGCCCACCCCGATGGCAGGTTCCGCTTTAGGCCGGATTGGGAAGGCACGCCCGCGCCCAACAAACCGCCTCGGGCACTGGGTTCGCTGGGGCCGGTGGCCGCGCTTCCGGTTTTCCCCGATCAGATGGATGTGATCGAGACAGCCGATAGCGAGCATCCGTTCCGGCTCGCCACGTCACCCGCCCGCAATTTCCTCAACTCGACATTCGCCGAGACCAAGACCTCGCGCGACAAGGAGGGCAGGCCAGAGGTGATGGTCAATCCGGCTGACGCGGCGGCACTGGGTATCGGCCATGGTGATGTGGTGCGGATCGGCAACCGGCGGGGAAGCTTGCGTATCCACGTCAACGTCACCGATGCGGTCAAGCCCGGCGTGCTGGTGGCGGAAGGTCTTTGGCCCAACAAGGCGCATCTGGACGGCGAGGGCATCAACGTGTTGACCGGTGCCGACGCGCCCGCCCCGCATGGTGGGGCTGCGTTTCACGATAACAAGGTTTGGGTGCGAGTATCATGAGCAAGTTCGACGCGACCGGCATTACCATTGTCGAGGACAAGACCCTGTGGAAGGGCTGGAGCCATCTGCGCAAGATGGTGTTCGATTATGCGAAACCGGATGGCACCACCCAGCGCCTTAGCTGGGAAGTCTTCGATCGCGGCCATGCGGTGGCAATCCTGCTGCATGACCCTGCGAAGAAGACCTTGCTTCTGGTACGGCAGTTTCGCATTCCCGCCTATATGATGGGTGACAAGCCCTTTCTGCTGGAAGTGCCGGCGGGCATGACCGATGGCGAGGATGCTGAAAAGGCCGTGACCCGCGAGGTTGAGGAGGAGACCGGCTATCACATTGCCGCGCCGCGTTTCCTGTTCACCGCCTATATGTCGCCGGGAGCGGTGACAGAAAAGATCCACTTCTTCTACTCACCCATCGATGAGGCGCAAAAACTGTCGCTCGGCGGCGGGCTGGAAGCCGAGCACGAAGATCTGGAACTGGTCGAAGTGCCGCTTAAGGATGCAATCTCGATGATCGAGCGCGGCGACATTGTCGATGGCAAAACGATCATGCTGCTGCAATGGGCGGCGCTCAACTTGGCCTGAGCGGAGCGGTCGGGGGACGTTCCGACCAAGGCAATTCACTCATCGTTTTGAGAGGCCGGGAGGACGCATGCCTGCGTCATTCTGGCTCTTGCGCCTTCTATCAATATACATTATATGATATTGTATATTGATAGGAGGCGAACCACCATGCCGAACCACATCTCCGATACGTTTACCATTTCCAGCCAACCCTCCATGGACGAGATTGCCGCACTGGCGACCGATGGGTTTACCACGCTCGTCAATCTACGCCCAGATGCTGAAGAAGGGGCCCCCGGCACAAAAGCCGAGCGTGAGGCCGCGCAAAAGGCCGGGCTGGACTATCATTTCATTCCGGTCACCATGGCCGATATTACCGAGGCTGATGTGGAGGCTTTCCGGGCTGCGTCTCAAGGCAAGCGTAAGGTCTTTGCCCATTGCCGCAGCGGCTTGCGGGCGCTGACCCTGCATGTTCTAGGCGAAGTCCTCGATGGCCGCATGAGTGTGGACGAGGTCCCATATTTCGGTTCTGCTCATGGCATGGATCTGAGCGCCGCCGTCGCCTGGCTCAATCGCCGGGCCGAGCGTCGGCCGCAGGTCAAGGGCTTCTTCGACCCGCGCACCTGGAGTGTGCAATATGTGGTGTCCGACCCTGCAACGAAAGTCTGCGCCATCATCGATCCGGTTCTGGATTATGATGAGAAATCCGGCCAGACCTCGACCGAGAATGCCGATCGCATCCTTCGCCATATCGAGGACGAGGGGCTGACGGTCGCCTGGATTCTCGACACCCATCCCCATGCCGATCATTTTTCTGCTGCCGACTATCTGAAGGGCAAGACCGGCGCGCCAACGGCGATTGGTGCGCATGTCATTGATGTGCAGGCCCTGTGGAAAGGCATCTACAATTGGCCAGCGCTAAAAGCCGATGGATCGCAATGGGACCGGCTATTCAGCCATCGTGAGAGCTTCAAGCTCGGATCTATCGATGCGAAGGTGATGTTTTCGCCGGGCCATACGCTGGCATCTGTCACTTATGTCATCGGCGATGCGGCCTTTGTGCATGACACGATGTTCATGCCTGACAGTGGCACGGCGAGGGCCGATTTTCCCGGTGGGGATGCCCATATGCTGTGGCAATCCATGCAGGATATTCTGGCCCTGCCTGACGACACCAGGATTTTCACCGGCCATGACTATCAGCCGGGCGGGCGCAATCCGCGTTGGGAAAGCACCGTCGCAGCGCAGAAGGCCGCCAATCCGCATCTGGCCAATACGGATGAGGCCGGGTTCATCGCCCTGCGTCAGGCTCGCGACCGCACCCTGCCGATGCCGAAACTGATTCTCCATGCCTTGCAGATCAATGTGCGTGGCGGGCGGTTGCCGGAACCGGAAGACAATGGCCGCCGCTACCTGAAAATTCCGCTTAATGTTCTGGAGGGGGCCGCATGGTAGATCCGTTTGCTGAGATCAAGCGTCGCGCCGGCATGACGCCGAAGGCGATGGAAGAGCGGGCCGATGAAGTGGCCGGGCATTTGAAAACGCTCGCCCATCCGGTGCGCCTCATGCTGGTCTGCACGCTGGTCGAGGGCGAATGGTCGGTGGGTGAGCTGGAGGAAAAGCTGGATATTCACCAGCCGACCCTGTCGCAGCAGCTTACCGTGCTCCGCGAGGCCGGGATCGTTGAGACCCGGCGCGAGGGCAAGCAGATTTTCTATCGCCTGACGGAGGCGAAGACCCAGCGGTTGATTGCTGCCCTGTTCACGATTTTCTGCGCGGAGGACGAAGCATGATATCGACCTATCTTCTTTCGCTTGCGGGCGGCGTGATGATCGGTGCCTCGGCCATCCTGTTTCTGGTGATGACGGGCCGGATTGCCGGGATCAGCGGTATTGTCGGGCGCCTGGCGCAGGGGGGGAGCATCGCTATCAATAGCGCATTTGTCGTAGGGTTGATGCTTGGTCCTATCCTGTTCCTTGCCCTGTTTGGGGCATGGCCGCAGGTGACGATGACGGCCAGCCTGCCGCTGGCGGTTGTTGCTGGCCTGCTGGTCGGTTTCGGTTCGCGCATGGGCTCAGGCTGCACCAGCGGCCATGGCGTTCTGGGTCTGGCGAGACTGTCGCCGCGCTCCTTCGTTGCGGTCGTCACCTTTCTCTTCACCGGCATTGTCACCGTGACAATCATGAGGGGCAGCCTATGAAAACCATTCCCTTGCAGGCTGCTGCCGCGCTCCTATCCGGTCTTCTCTTCGGTTTCGGCCTGTCCTTGTCCGGCATGCTGGACCCCGCCCGTGTCCAGGGCTTTCTTGATATTTTCGGCGTCTGGGACCCGAGCCTGATCTTCGTGCTGGGCGGTGCGGTTGTCACGGCTTTCGCCGGTATGGTGCTGGTGCGCCGTATGGCCCGTCCCGTGCTGGCGGATCGTTTCGCCATGCCGACCGCGACCCGCATCGATTTGCCGCTGGTGGCAGGCTCGGCGATTTTCGGTATCGGTTGGGGCCTTGGAGGGTTCTGTCCCGGTCCGGCGCTGGCGGCTTTGCCGCTCGGCTATGGAGAAAGCCTGATCTTCGTTGTTGCCATGGTGATCGGCATGGTCGTGCATGATCGCCTGATGACGGGAGGTCGCCAATGAACACGCTTTTTGCAGCCATCGGCTCAGGCAGCGTGGTCGGCTTCACCCTTGGCCTGCTGGGGGGAGGCGGGTCTATCCTGGCGACCCCGCTGCTGCTCTATGTGGTGGGCGTATCGCAACCGCATGTGGCGATCGGTACCGGCGCGCTGGCGGTGTCGGCCAATGCCCTTATCAATTTTGCCAGTCACGCCCTGAAAGGCAATGTCCGCTGGCGCTGCGGCGCGGTGTTTGCAGCGCTGGGTGTGCTTGGCGCGTTGGCCGGATCCTCGCTTGGCAAGGCGATGGATGGCACGAGGCTTCTGCTGTTGTTCGGTATTGTCATGCTGGTTGTCGGGGCGTGGATGCTGCGGCCCAGAAAGGCGGTGGCTGCCGCTCCAAGGCCGGTGGATCTGCGCATGTGTCTGATGACGGCGCTTGTGGCGCTGGTATCGGGTGCCGCCTCCGGCTTTTTCGGGATTGGTGGTGGCTTCCTGATTGTGCCCGGCCTGATGCTTGCCACGGGCATGCCGATGATCAATGCTGTTGGCACGTCGCTTATGGCGGTCACGGCCTTCGGGTTGGCAACGGCTGTGAACTACGCACTGTCAGGTTTGGTGGATTGGGCCTTGGCGGCGGAATTCATTCTGGGTGGGCTGCTGGGCGGTATTGTCGGCACCCTCTCGGCAACACGGCTCGGCGCGCATAAAAACACCCTCAACCGCATTTTCGCGGTGATGATTTTCCTGGTTGCCTTCTATGTGATCTACAAGAGCTCTAGCGCGATCATTACGCGCTGAGCAGCCGCGCCTCAGCATCCGCGACAAAGCCGGAGCGCTCAATGCGACCGTCTTCCAGCATGGTGACGGTACCGCCTGCCACCAGCTGCAAGGCGACCGGATAGATGCGATGCTCTATCGTCAGGGTGCGAGTGGCCAGCGCATCAGCGGTATCGGTCGGTAGCACGGGCACAGCGGCCTGGGCAACAATTGGACCTTCATCCATGCCTTCGGTGACGAAATGCACGGTGCAGCCGGCGATCTTCATGCCAGCATCCAGTGCCCGCTGGTGGGTGTGCAGGCCGGGAAACAACGGCAGAAGTGATGGGTGAATATTAAGAATACGGCCCTGGTAGCGGCGAATGAAATCGCCCGACAGCAACCGCATATAACCGGCAAGACAGATCAGATCGGGCTGTACCTGATCCAGTGCGGCCAGAATAGCGGCTTCGTGGTCCGCCTTGCTGGCATAGTCCTTACGGGGAAAAGCGGCAGCGAAAATGCCGAGATCGCTGGCCTTGGCCAGACCGCCAGCCTCCGGCTTGTCGGAGAATACGGCAACGATTTCCGCCGGATAATCCTCCGTTTCGCAGGCCTTGGCCAGCGCCACCATATTGGAGCCGCTGCCGGAAACCAGCACGGCGACACGCTTTTTGGCGTGAGATGGCCTTTCGACCGCCGATGAAGGTGCCGAACTCATAGGCCGAGCGTTCCCTTGTAGACGGTACCGGGCGCGCCTTCCTCACGGGAAATCATCCGGCCGAGACGGGCGACGGTCTCGCCTTCGGCTTTGAGAGCAGCAACAACCGCATCGGCGTTTTCGGCAGCGACCACGACAATCATGCCGACGCCGCAATTGAAAGTGCGCAGCATTTCATTCTGCGCCACGCCACCGGTTTTAGACAGCCAGGAAAATACGGCGGGAACGGTGATCGAAGTAAGGTCGATTTCGGCGGCCAGATGTTTTGGCAGGACACGCGGAATATTCTCGGGAAAACCACCGCCGGTAATATGGGCCAGTGCTTTTAGGGCCTTGGTCTCGCGGATCGCCTTCAACAGCGGCTTCACATAAATCCGGGTCGGGGTCAGCAGGGCAGCGCCAAGCGTAGCACCTTCTGCAAACGGTGCCGGTGCGTCCCAGCCAAGGCCGGAAAGCTCAACGATCTTGCGCACCAGCGAAAAACCGTTGGAATGGACGCCGGACGAGGCAAGACCCAAAATCACATCACCCTCGGCAATATCACCCGCAGGCAGAAGCTGGCCGCGCTCGGCAGCGCCCACAGCAAAACCGGCCAGATCGTAATCGCCGCCGGAATACATGCCGGGCATTTCAGCGGTCTCGCCGCCAATCAGCGCACAGCCTGCCTCGCGGCAGCCCGCCGCAATGCCGCCGACGATGGCAGCACCCTGGTCGGGGTCAAGCTTGCCGGTGGCGTAATAATCGAGAAACAGCAGAGGTTCGGCACCCTGGACCACGAGATCGTTGACGCACATGGCAACGAGGTCGATACCAACAGTGTCATGCAGGCCCGCATCGATGGCGATCTTCAGCTTGGTGCCGACGCCGTCATTGGCCGCAACCAGGATCGGATCGGTAAAGCCTGCCGCCTTCAGGTCGAACAATCCGCCGAAGCCGCCGATCTCACCATCGGCGCCGGGGCGGCGGGTGGAGCGAACCGCAGGCTTGATCTTTTCGACCAGAAGATTGCCCGCATCGATATCGACGCCTGCATCGCTATAGGTCAGACCGTTTTTCCCCGACTGGCTCATCCGTTCGTCTCCGCTGGTTGGCAGGGTTAGGCTCATTTCGCCCGCCATGGCATGGGTGGGGCCGGGATGCAAGCGCAAGGGCTGGAAACTGCCGCTTTTTCATCGTTTTCCAAGGACTGTGGTGGCCGTATATGTGAATTGCGGTCGCGCCACCTTGACCCTTGACGAAACACCATCCTATCTCATGTTCATCGGCATGATGATAGGACGGCCTGTTGCGGCCTGCATATCCAGTTTGCAAAAAGGCAATCCGCCGGGAAGGACAGTAAGTCATGATCAAGCGCGTCAGCGGCCCCGTTTTCTGGCGGCAGGTTCTTTTCGGCATTGGCACACTCGCAGTGGTCATTGCCTTTCTGCTGACCTTCAGTTCCATTCTGCTGCCCTTCGTGGCCGGCATGGCGCTCGCCTATTTTCTCGATCCGGTCGCCGACCGGCTGGAGCGGCTGGGCCTGTCGCGGATGATGGCAACGGTGCTGATCCTGGTGTCCTTCGTGGTGATCTTCGTGTTGTCGCTGGTGATCATCATTCCGGTCCTCGTCACCCAGCTCAACGACTTCATCACCAATATTCCCGATTATGTCAGCCAGTTGCAGGCGCTGATTGCCAAATCCAACGCCTCCTGGGTGCCGAAATGGCTGAATGGCCAGGTGAGCACCCAGATGGCGGCGATCAAGGGCAATTTTTCCCGCTATCTGGCGGAAGGGGCGGGCTTTATCGGCACGCTTCTGTCGCAATTGTGGAATTCCGGCAAGGCGCTGCTGGATATCATCTCTCTGCTGGTGGTGACCCCTGTCGTCGCCTTTTATCTGTTGCTCGACTGGGACCGGATGATGGACAAGCTGGACAGCCTCATTCCGCGCAATCAGGTCGGCGCCGTGCGGGAAATCGCCCGCGAAATGAATCGGACTATTGCCGGTTTCGTGCGTGGTCAGGGCTCGCTCTGCCTCATTCTCGGCATTTATTACGCGGTCGGCCTGTCGCTGATCGGTTTGAATTTCGGCCTGCTGATCGGCTTTTTCACCGGCATGATCAGCTTCATTCCCTATGTCGGCTCATCCGTTGGTCTGATTCTGGCGCTCGGCATGGCGGCGGTGCAGTTCTGGCCCGATTATCTCTGGGTGGTCATTACAGGCGTATTCTTCTTCACCGGCCAGTTTCTGGAAGGCAATGTCCTTCAGCCCAAGCTGGTTGGCTCCAGCGTTGGCCTGCATCCCGTCTGGCTGATGTTTGCGATGTTCGCCTTCGGCTCGCTCTTCGGTTTTCTTGGGGTTCTGGTCGCGGTTCCCTGCGCGGCGGCGGTTGGCGTGCTTGTCCGCTTTGCCGTGCGGCGATATCTTGACAGCGATCTATACTATGGTGAGGAGGCGACCGTTATCAAGGACGTCCGTCCTCCAGTCATTTCAGAGACGTAAATGCGTGACATCGACAAGACAGCGGTGCGGCACCCAGCATATGAAGGCAAAACGGGCGAACAACTACCGCTCGCCTTGGGCCACAGCCCGGCATCGGGCCGCGACGACCTTTTGGTCTCGGACCGGCTGGCGGCTGCCGTGTCTGTTGTCGATGCCTGGCCCAGCTGGCCGTCACCGGTGGTGATTCTGTCGGGGCCGCAAGGCTCCGGCAAATCGCATCTGGCGGAAATCTGGCGGGCGCAAAGCGGGGCCGTCGATATTCTCCCTGTGGCCGATGCAGAGAGCTCCCTGATCGCATCCAAGGGACCGGTATTGTTTGAGGACGCTGACCGGGCGGATTTCGACGAGGTCGAGCTGTTTCATGTGATCAATAGCGTCAAGCAGCATGGTACGAGCCTGCTGATCACCTCGCGCACCTGGCCATTGTCCTGGCCGGTCAAACTGGCCGATCTGCGTTCCCGGCTGAAGGCCGCGACCCTGGTTGAAATCGGCGAGCCGGACGAGGCTTTGCTGTCGCAGGTGATCGTCAAGCTGTTTGCCGACCGTCAATTGGCGATTGACGAACGGGTCGTTGATTATATCGTTCAGCGTATGGAACGGTCGCTGGCCGCCGCCCAGACCGTTGTCGAGCACCTTGATCGGCTGGCACTGGCGCGTCGGGTCAAAATTTCGCGGGCGCTGGCGGCGGAGGTTCTGGATTCTCTCTCTGCAATCGACGGCTAACGGTTGTCACAGGAACGTCGTGTTGCTGGTATAGTTGGGCAAGTCTGTGACTCCCTCAGAGTTTTAGCGGGATTTGCAATCAATAGAAGTGTCATGGCTTGCATTGCGTTTTGCATGAAGCTGGGACGCCATGCCGCAAGGCATTGAAAACGAAGGCGGGAACAATGGAATCGGTGACGGAATCGGCGGTATCTCAGGAAACGGTTATCCTGGCGGGAGAAGAGGTCGCGCGCGAGGAATTGCTCTCCAGCCCGCATCGCTTCATCAATCGTGAATTTTCCTGGCTGCAATTCAATCGGCGGGTGCTGGAGGAAACCCTGAACACCGCCCATCCGCTGCTGGAGCGTGTGCGCTTCCTGTCGATTTCCGCCGCCAACCTGGATGAGTTTTTCATGGTGCGCGTCGCCGGGCTGGAAGGCCAGGTGCGCCAGGGCATCGTCATCAAGAGCCCGGACGGACGCACGCCCGTCGAGCAATTGGAAGATATCCTCAAGGAAATCGACAATCTGCAAATGGAACAGCAGGCGTCGCTGGCCGTCTTGCAGCAATATCTCGCCAAGGAAGACATTCTGATCGTCCGGCCCTCGGCTCTTTCCGAGGAAGACCGCACCTGGCTGGGGACTGAATTCGAGCAGTCGATCTTTCCGGTCCTGACGCCACTGTCCATCGATCCGGCCCATCCGTTCCCCTTCATTCCCAATCTCGGCTTTTCCATGGGGCTGCAACTGGAAAGCCTGCACGGCAAGGAGCCAATGACGGCACTGCTGCGCCTGCCGACCGCGCTGGACCGCTTCATTCGCCTGCCCGACGACAAGAACACCATCCGCTACATCACGCTCGAAGATGTGGTCGGCATGTTTATCCACCGGCTCTATCCCGGCTATGAGGTCAAGGGTTATGGCACCTTCCGCATCATCCGCGACAGCGATATTGAGGTCGAGGAAGAGGCCGAAGATCTTGTTCGGTTTTTCGAAACCGCCCTGAAACGCCGCCGTCGCGGCAAGGTGATCCGCATCGAAACCGATTCGGAAATGCCAGCGGCGCTGCGCCAGTTCGTGGTGCAGGAATTGAATGTGCCTGATAATCGCGTCGCGGTTCTGCCAGGACTGTTGGCGCTGAATACCATATCTGAAATCACCAAGGCCCCGCGTGAAGATTTGCGGTTTGAGCCTTACAATGCCCGGTTCCCGGAGCGGGTTCGTGAGCATATGGGCGATTGCCTGGCGGCCATCCGCGAAAAGGACATGGTGGTCCACCACCCCTATGAAAGCTTTGATGTCGTGGTGCAGTTCCTGCTTCAGGCTGCCCGCGATCCCGACGTGCTGGCGATCAAGCAGACGCTTTACCGTACCTCGAATGATAGCCCGATTGTCCGCGCCCTGATCGATGCCGCCGATGCCGGAAAATCGGTGACGGCGCTGGTGGAGTTGAAGGCCCGGTTTGACGAAGAGGCCAATATTCGCTGGGCACGCGACCTGGAGCGGGCTGGCGTGCAGGTGGTGTTCGGCTTTATCGAGCTGAAAACCCATGCCAAGATGTCCATGGTGGTGCGCCGTGAGGACGGCAAGCTCAGGACCTATTGCCATCTCGGCACCGGCAATTATCACCCGATTACCGCGAAGATCTATACGGACCTGTCGTTCTTCACCTGCAATCCGAAGATTGCCCATGACATGGCCAATGTCTTCAACTTCATCACCGGCTATGGCGAGCCGGAGGAGAACATGAAACTGGCGGTGTCTCCCTACACGATGCGCTCGCGCATCCTGCGCCATATCGAGGAAGAAACCAGCAATGCCAAGGACGGTAAACCGTCCGGCATCTGGATGAAGATGAACTCTCTGGTCGATCCTGAGATTATCGATGCGCTTTACCGGGCCAGTGCCGCTGGCGTCGAGGTGGATCTGGTCATTCGCGGCATCTGCTGCCTTCGGCCGCAAGTGGCGGGTCTCTCGGAAAATATCCGGGTCAAATCGATCATCGGACGTTTTCTTGAACACAGCCGGATTTTCTGCTTCGGTAACGGCCATCGTCTGCCCTCCGAAAAGGCGCTGGTCTATATCGGCTCGGCCGATATGATGCCGCGTAATCTGGATCGGCGTGTCGAAACCCTGGTGCCGCTGGTCAACCCAACCGTGCATGAACAGGTTCTCTCGCAGATCATGCTGGGCAATCTGATTGACAACCAGCAGAGCTACGAGATATTGCCCGATGGAACGTCGAGGCGCATCGATGTGCGCGCAGGCGAGGAACCTTTTAACGCGCAACAGTATTTCATGACCAATCCCAGCCTGTCCGGGCGAGGAGAAGCCTTGAAATCGAGCGCGCCGAAGCTGATCGCCGGGGTTGTTTCCGGTCGGAAAAGCTAAGCAGGTTTTCCGAAAGGCGGGTGACCAGCTTTCGGATAGACCTGCAAAGCAAGTGAACGCCAAACTGGATACGCATGACCCAATCCGAAGCGCAGGGGCGTCTCCCCGGAATTTCCCCTGTTTCCGTTGTCGATATCGGTTCGAATTCCATTCGTCTTGTCATCTACGAGGGCCTGTCGCGGGCGCCTGCCATTCTCTTTAACGAGAAAGTGCTGTGCGGCCTGGGCAAGGGCCTCGCCAAGACCGGCAGGATGGATGAAGAGGGTGTCAGGCGCGCGCTTTTGGCGCTGAAGCGTTTTCACGCCTTATCGCAGCAGGCTCGCGCGGTCTCCATGCATGTTCTGGCGACGGCTGCGGCGCGCGAGGCGCAAAATGGCCCCGCGTTCATCGCCGAGGCCGAAGAGATCCTCGACCATAAAATCGAAGTTCTGTCCGGCGAGGAAGAGGCGCTCTATTCCGCCTATGGCATCATCAGCGGCTTTCACGACCCCGATGGCATTGCCGGCGATCTGGGCGGCGGCTCTCTTGAACTGGTCGATGTCAAGGGACAGGTGATTGGCAAGGGAATTACCCTGCCGCTTGGCGGCTTGCGACTATCGGAACTATCAGAAGGCTCCCTTGAAAAGGCGGCCAGTTTTACCCGCAAACAGGTTCGCTCCGCCAGCCTTTTGAAAAATGGCCAGGGGCGGACCTTTTATGCAGTCGGTGGCACATGGCGCAATATTGCCAAGCTGCATATGGAAATCCGCAATTACCCCCTGCACATGATGCAGGGCTATGAAGTGTCCACAGCCGAGATGATGCAGTTTCTCAACGAGATCATCACCGGTGTCAGTGCTCGCGCACCGGCCTGGCAGACGGTCTCCAAGAGCCGCCGCACATTGATTCCTTTCGGTGCGGTTGCCCTTCGCGAAGTTCTGGAGGCCATGCAGCCCGCCCGGGTGTGCTTTTCCGCACAAGGCGTGCGTGAGGGCTATCTCTATTCCAAGCTGTCGGACGAGATCCGTGCATTGGACCCCTTGCTGGAAGCCGCCGACGAATTGGCGATCCTGCGAGCCCGCTCGCCGGAACATGCGCGTGAGCTTGCGCAATGGTCCGGCGCGATGATGCCGTTTTTCGATGTCGTGGAGACGGAGGAAGAGGCGCGCTATCGTCAGGCCGCCTGCCTTCTGGCTGATCTCAGCTGGCGCGCCCATCCCGATTATCGCGGCTTGCAGGCGCTGAACCTGATTGCCCACTCCTCCTTTGTCGGCATTAGCCATCCGGGCCGGGCCTTTATCGCGCTCAGCAATTACTACCGGTTCGAAGGCCTGCATGATGATGGGCAGACGGGGCCGCTCGCCACCATTGCCACGCAACGACTGCTGGACCGGGCAAAGCTCTTGGGTGGGTTGCTGCGCGTCGTCTATCTGTTTTCCGCCTCGATGCCGGGCGTGGTCGATCATCTGACGTTTGAGCGCTCAAAGCGCCCGGATCTGGACCTCGAATTCGTGGTGCCGAAGGACTATCACGAATTTGCCGGGGAGCGCCTGGATGGCCGTTTGCAGCAACTCTCGAAACTGACGGGCAAGCGGCTGGCCTTTCGCTTCGAGTGAGTTAATTGCTAAGGCGGTTATTGGTGATCGCCAATCTCTGCTGCCCGTGATTCGGAAAGTCCATCTGTCAGCGCTTTACGAAAAGCCGCCAGCGTTTCGGCGCTAACATAATGCTCGATGCCCTCGGCATCGATCCTTGCGGTTTTCTCGCATACCCCGAGCATTTTCAAAAATGCCTCGACGGTCTCATGCCGCTCGCGGCTTTCCTGCGCCAGCTTTTCTCCGGCCTCGGTCAGGAAGACTCCGCGATAAGGTTTGCGGGAAATCAGACCGCCTTCGGTCAGTCGGGCCAGCATCTTGGCCACGGTTGGCTGGGCGACGCCGAGCCGCTGGGCGATATCCACCTGCCGGGCTTCCTGACCCTCAGCGATCAGATCGGCAATCAGTTCGACATAGTCCTCCACCAGCGCGCTGCGCTGTGCCTCTCGCGCCTGCCGGAACCCTTCGGAATGGGCGTCGGCATCCGGCAGGGAACCGGTCCGGGGCTTTGAAGGAGATATGCGCGCCAAATGCTGTTCCTCTTATTCAGTGGGTCGCTCGCCTTGCACCATTTTTGACGCAACCGTGCGCTGTGGCCTGGTTCGGGCGAAACAATGCAGTAGCAAGTCTTGGCCTTGATGACCAGCCTCCGGCAGACGTCGAAAAAGGGCGGGGTTACGGGGCGTCACCCATGGCCAAACGTTTCGAATAAAGCCAATGCAATAGAATATAGCCTATTGCATAATTAAAAAAACCGGCGCAGATTGTTGCGAATTAATCGCAATAAAAAACAGGCTACGGGCACTTATGTCGAAATTGGAAACCAGTCCCGCCCCGAAAGGGGCCTGGAGTTTTGCGCGGCCGGGAGATGACCGCGCCAGTCTGCCGGAAGTGCATGCCTCTATCCATGTGCCGAAGATCGGCTCCTGGATGCGTAAGCTGATGGCCTTTGCCGGACCGGGCTATATGATTTCGGTCGGCTATATGGATCCCGGCAATTGGGCGACGGATATCGCTGGCGGGTCGCAGTTCGGCTATACGCTTTTGTCGGTCATCATGATTTCCAACCTGATGGCGATCCTGTTGCAGGCGCTGTCAGCCCGGCTTGGCATTGCCACCGGGCGGGATCTCGCCCAGGCCTGCCGCGACCATTATTCGCCGCCGGTGCGCATCTGTCTGTGGCTGGCCTGCGAAGTGGCGATTATCGCCTGCGATCTGGCGGAAGTGATCGGTACGGCCATCGCCCTGCAATTGCTGTTCGGCATTCCGCTGATCGGCGGGGCGCTGATTACCGCGCTCGATACGGTTTTGCTGTTGCTATTGATGAACAAGGGGTTTCGGTTTCTGGAAGCCTTCGTGGTGTCGATGCTGACGATTATCGCCCTGTGTTTTATGGCGCAGATCATCGCGGCCCAACCGCCAGTCGCCGAGATTCTGTCGGGCTTCATTCCGTCCACGGAAGTGATCACCAATCGCGAAATGCTCTATGTCGCCATCGGCATTATCGGCGCGACGGTTATGCCGCATAATCTCTACCTGCATTCTTCCATCGTCCAGACCCGCGCCTATGAGCGCAATGACCGGGGGCGCAAGGATGCGATCAAATGGGCGACGCTGGATAGCACGATTGCGCTGATGCTGGCGCTGTTCGTCAATGCCTCGATCCTGATCATCGCCGCCGTGGTGTTTCATGCCAATGGCCGCACCGATGTGGCGGAAATCGAGCAGGCGCATCAATTGCTGTCGCCGCTTCTGGGCTTCGGCCTTGCCTCCACCCTGTTTGCCGTGGCGCTGCTCGCCTCCGGCATCAATTCCACTGTCACGGCAACGCTGGCCGGGCAGATCGTCATGGAAGGGTTCCTGCGGCTGACCATCCCCAATTGGGCGCGCCGCCTGCTGACCCGCTGTCTGGCGATCATTCCGGTCGTGATCGTCACCTGGCTATACGGCAACAAGGGAACGGCAGAGCTGCTGGTGCTCAGCCAGGTCATCTTGTCGATGCAATTGCCCTTTGCCGTCGTGCCGCTGGTGCAATTCGTCAGCGACAAGCGCAAGATGGGATCGTTCGTCATCTCCCGCTGGACGGCGGCCCTGGCCTGGGTGATTGCTGCGATCATCATCGCGCTCAATCTCAAACTGCTCTGGGATGTCTTCAGCGGGGCTGTGTAAGCGCCAGCACGGCAAAGCTTGCAAGCCAATGCTCGCCCATATAGTCGCCCGCGACATGGGCGAGTGCAGTATCCAGATGCCGCTCAGCGGCTTGGGTAAGCACCAGGCTTGCGGCATCCTGATCCGTCAGCGCCGCCGAAAGCGAATAAAAGCACCAGGCCCGGCTGAGGTTTAGCCCGTCCAGATGGGCGATCTTGCCATCGCTGCGGTCGGAAACATTGGCGGGCTGCATCAGATGCGCAGGCTCACCCCGGTCGAGATCTGGCAGGAAGCGCGACAGCCAGTTGGAAAATTCCGCAGGCGGCAGAAGCTGGCGCATGCATTCGGCCTCGATCAGCGATGAGGACAGGAATTCGTCGCCGGATGGCTCTCCCCAGGCCGTGCACGTGTGGTCGGCGCCGTACCAGCGCCGGGCCGTTTGCTCAAGAAGTGTCAGGAATGCGGAATTGCCGGACACGTGCCCATAGTCTGCGGCCAGCCGCAGGGCAAAAGCGGTATTGTAATGGGTGCCGACCCGAACCGGATAGGTCGCCAGCGGCAAAAATGTCTCAAAGCGTGCAACGATCCGTTGGGTCAGCGGCAGCAAGGCTTGCGCCCAATCCGGCTGTTCGTAACCCTCCAATTCGGCGGCAAGGGCCAGAAGCCAGCCCCAGCCGTAGGGCCTTTCATAACCGCGCGATGATGGCCTGTCGAAATAGCGGCATTCTCCGGCGATGTTTTCCGCCACCAGCATGGTATCGAACAGGTCGCGGATCGCCGGTGCCGAGGGCATGGAGGGGAAAAGCCTGAGCAGCCGCGCCAACATCCAATAGCCGTGGACGCAGGAATGCCAGTCGAAACTACCATAGAACACCGGATGCAGGGCCGAGGGTGTGACGCCAGCCTCCGGACCATCGAACACATGCATGATGTGATTGGGATATTCCCTGGTGACATGGCCAAGGGCAATTTCGGCAAAACCATGTGCCGTCTCTATATCCAGCATTCTCTGTGGCACAGGCATCAGTCTTCCTCCTCGGCGATCAGCAAGTCACCCCAATCGGCCCGGCGTGCAGCCTTGAACAGCGCACCATCACGGCGGCTGAGAGTGGTTTCCTCTGCCGTTCCATCGCCTTGGCACAGTTTCAGCTTCACCATGCCGCTGGCCAGCCGGGGCGGCAACAGGACCCGCGCTCCAGATAGGGTCACAGGCTGGCGCGAGGCGGCGATGAAAATGTATTTCTCGTCTTCCCACGGCACTTCGCCTTGTTTCACCTGCCGGTGCAGGCGTGAGCGGGCAACGCGCCTTGAAAAGTGGCACCAGTCCGGGCTGGTGATCGGACAGAGCTGCTGGTGAGGGCAGGGTGCAAGCAGATGGGCGCCCGCATCGAGAAGTGCCTGCCGCGCCGTGACGATCCGCTGCCAGCCCGCTGGCGTGCCGGGCTCAACAATGATGATCGTGCCTGCGGTCAAGGCCCAGAGCTTTGCCGTCATGCTTGCCACCGCATCGATGGGTAATTCATCGAGCACATAGGCCAGCGTCACCAGATCGGCAGGGGCCATAGGCGGCAGGGTCTTGGTGAGATCGGCCGCCTGCCAGTCGCAGGTAAAGGGAAGGGCTTGCGAGAGGCTTTTGCCAATGGCGCGAATGGCAGGGCTGGCCTCGATCAGCGTCGCCTGTTGCAATTGTGGCCAGCAATCGGCGGCGGCCCAAAGCGCGGTGCCGGGGCCGGAGCCAAAATCGCTTAAGGTTCTGGGCGCAAAATCCGCCTGCACTTCGGCCACCATCTCCATCGCCGCCCTGACGGCGGCAAAGGTGGCGGGCAGGCGGGCCGCCAGATAAGCGCGGGCGGCGAGATCATCGCTGATATGCAACTGTCCGTCGCGCACTTCCTTACGGTAGCGCTGCGACAGGCGCTCGGCAGCCTTCATCAGCGGTGCCAGCGGCTGGTTTTCCAACAGGCGCTCGACGGCGCTTTTCAAGGGAGAGGGGAGTTCCACGGTAAGGGTCCGGCAGTTTGAAGAGTTGGGAAACAGCGGCGATTGTTGAACGGACTGTGAGGCAAACACGTCTTATCAGCCGTGGGTCCCGCTGTCCCATTCCGGTTTCAGCAGTGACATCTGCACGAGATCGCCGCGCTGGTCCTGACGGTGGCCATAGGCTCCGCGCAGCACGCCTTCCTGTTGAAAGCCGAGCTTGCTGTAAAGCGCGTGGGCGCGCCGGTTATTCGGTATATGTGTCAGCCAGATCCGGTAGGCGGAGGTGCTGGTGAATGCCCAGTCGAGCGCAAGCCGCATCATCGCCGTGCCGGTTCCCTTGTCGGGAGCGGCGACCACGACGCGCTTGATATAGAGATTATCCTGCGGATCGTTGATGTCACGGAACAACACGAAGCCGAGGGGTTCGTCCTCCGGCGACACGGCGATCCGATAGGCCTTCGCCGGGTCATTGAGATTGGCAAGGTGTTCCGCCGCGCTGAACCGACCGACCACCAGGTCGTAGCCGGGCTGGCGCTCCGCCGACATCATGAAGCCGATATCACCTTTCGTGGCCGCGCGCAGCGACACCATCAAGGTTCGATAAATTCGACGGCTTCGATCTTCTTGCCGACGAAACGAAGGGCAACCCCGCCATTGATCAGCTTCAGCGCCGACTCGCCGAACAGATCACGCCGCCAGCCGCGCATGGCCTGCACATCGGCCTGTTCGCCTTCAACGGCAATCTTTTCCAGGTCGTCGGTATTGGCGATCATTTTGGCGGCGACGCCATGCTGTTCGCAGGTCAGGCGCAGAAGTACCTTGAGGAGTTCCACTGCCGGTGCCGTGCCTTCTGGCACATGGTTCTGGCGCTGGACCTGAGGCCATTCGGCCTTGGGAATTGCCAGGGCGGCATTGACCGCCTCGATGATCGCGCCGCCCGGCGTCGAGCGCTCCCAACCTTTCGGAATGGTCCTCAGCCGTCCCAGCGCCTCAACATCCCTGGGCTGCTGTTGGGCGATTTCGAAAATAGCGTCGTCCTTGATCACCCGTGAGCGGGGGACGTTACGGGCGCGGGCCTCACGCTCACGCCAGGCGGTGACGGCTTTCATCACCATCAGTTCCTGCGGTTTTCTCAGCCGCATCTTCAGCCGTTGCCAGGCATCGTCGGGATGCAGGTCATAGGTGTCGCGGGATTCCAGAATGGCCATTTCTTCGCTCAGCCAGCTGGCGCGGCCTTCACGCTCCAGTTCCGCCTTCAGCGTCAGATAAACATCGCGCAGATGGGTGACATCGGCCAGCGCATAATCCAGCTGCTTTTCAGAGAGCGGACGGCGGCTCCAGTCGGTAAAGCGCGAGCTTTTGTCGATATGGATATTCTTGATCTTCTGGACCAGCTGATCATAGGACACGCTATCGCCAAAGCCGCAGACCATGGCCGCCACCTGGGTGTCGAAGATCGGATGGGGAATGAGATTTCCGAGGTGAAAAATGATTTCGATGTCCTGGCGCGCAGCGTGAAACACCTTGATCACGTCGCCATTGGCCATCAGCTTGAAAAACGGCGCAAGATCGATCCCGTCAGCCAGCGGATCAACAATAACTTCCAGATCTGGACTGGCCATCTGGATCAGGCACAGCTCCGGCCAGAAGGTGGTTTCGCGCAGGAATTCGGTATCGATGGTGATAAATTCAGATCCGGCCAGTTTTTCGCAAGCGGCTTCTAAATCTTGAGTTGTGGAAATCATTTGGCCCCGGCATATTTCTTCGAAATCATATCTTTCCTTTCCGCTTGTGTCGGGGTTGTCAAGTTGATGACAAGGTTTGAGCCTGCCAAGCTTTAAAACTCCCCGGTTTTTCGCAGTAAGTGACGGCTTTGTGACCTGCTTGCAACGCTGGCCGTCAAGCAATTCATTCAATGCGCTCCGCCATGATTGGCGGCATGTTTCCACTTCTGGACGAAAACGGACATCATGGCATTGCGGCGCGGCAGGGTCTTTTTACGCCACCCGGATATAGCTTGTCATGCCAGTCTTCTGATGCTCGATGATATGGCAATGCAAAACCCAGTCGCCGGGATTGTCAGCCACGAAAGCCAGCTGAACCTTTTCATCGGGCATGACCAGATAGGTATCGGAGATCAGCGGTACAGCAGGGCGGTTGTTGGAGGCGATCACCTGGAAATTCATGCCATGCAGATGGATGGGATGGGCGTGCGGCGTGTCGTTCACGAGGTCGAAGATATAGCTCTTGCCCAGCTTCAATTCCGCCAGTGGCGCGGTCGGGTCCGGGGTGTCGCCCGGCCAGGTCACCTTGTTGATCGCCCAGAAGGAATAGCCGAGCGTGCCGCAGATTGACTCTTTCGCGCCGTTTTCCGCCGTGGCGGAAAGCACCAGCGGAATATGTTGGGCGGATGAGAGATCGGGCTTGTTGAAAGGATTGGGCCGCAGCGGCGGCACCTCCTTCAGATCGCGTTTCAAGGACTGACCGGTGGCGCGGAAGCTGACCACGATTTTTGGCGTGCTGGGGCGAATATCGGTCAGCCGCGCCTCGCTGCCTTCGCTGTCGGGCATTTTCAGGATGATGTCCATGCGCTGGCCGGGGGCAACGATGGCAAGTTCCATTGGCAGGATCGCCGGCACCGGCTGGCCGTCCAGCGCGACGATCACCGCCTCTGCGCCTTCCAGCTTCAGCGTATAGATCCGCGTCACATCGGTATTGACGATCCGCACCCGGGTAAAACCGCCGCTGGGCGCATCGTAGCGCGGCTCCACCTGCCAATTGGCGGTGCGCACGGTGCCGAAGGTTCCGGCCCTGGCGGTGTCGCGTGGCCTAAAAAGCGCGATGAACTGGCCATCATCGCCCAGCCGCCAGTCGCGCAGATTGAGATCGATTTCCGCGTCGAAGACCGGGTCATCGCGGTCCTCGACCACGATCATCCCGGTCATGCCCGTCGCCATCTGGGTCAGCGTGTTGCAATGCGGGTGATACCAGAATGTACCGGCATCCGGCGGCGTGAAAGCGTAATCGAAACTGTCGCCCTGATAGACATAGGGCTGGGTCAGGAAAGGCACGCCGTCCATGGCATTAGGAATCCGCAATCCATGCCAGTGAATGGTGGTCGCATCATCGATATGGTTGATGAGTTTTGCCGCGAAAGGCTCGCCTCGTCGCATGCGGATGGTCGGTGGCATTGCCGCCGTCTGGCCAGGCAAAGCAAAACTCATCAGCTTTTTCGTCTCGTGGCTGCCGTCGAGTGTGGCCGAAGTAAACCGCGCCTCGATCTCCAGTGGTTTGGGGGCGGCAAAGGCCATGCGCGTGCCCTGGAAGCGGCTGGTAATGCCGAGCCCTGCGCCATAGGCAGTGGCAACAGCGGAGGCTTTCAACAGGGTGCGGCGGGAGAGAATGGGCATGATGGGCGGTTCCAGCGTCGGACGGGACGCAGATCTTTTAAAGTTGATTATCGAAATCAGCAATATCCCAGGCCGATGCCGCCGAGCCTATTTCCGCTTCGTTCGCACAGGTGCTGCGAGCTTGCTGAAAAAGGCCGAGGTGCGCAGCAGCGCCCGGAAGGGATAGCGCCGCTCTTCCGTCGGAACCGCCTCGCGCGCCCGCATCCGCAGCAGGGTATAGAGGATGAACAGCGCCAGCACGACGACCATATAGCTAAACAACGCCCTTGGGCCGAAATGGTCGAGCAGGACAGAGGCAAACATCGGCCCGACAACGGCCCCGCAGGACCAGAAGAACAGCGTTCCCGCAGAGACCAGCGCATGTTGACCGGGGGCGGCGTGGTCATTGGCATGGGCCGAGCACAGCGAATAGAGCGGCATGGCAAAGGCTCCGAACAGGAAAATCCCGATGAAATTGAGGATTTCGCTCGTTCCCGCCACGAAGGTCAGGAATAGCCCGGCTAGCATTGCACCGCCGGCGGCTACCAGAATGATGGTGCGCCGATCCAGCTTGTCAGAATAATGGCCGAGCGGATATTGTAGCACCACGCCCGCAAAAATACCTATGCTCATGAAGGTGACGATGGCCGTGACCGACATGCCAAGATCCTGCGCATAGATCGGTCCGAGCGAACGGAAACTGGAATTGGTCAGCCCGACGACGATACATCCGATGGTCGCCAGCGGCGAAATGCCCCACAGGGCCTTGATGTTAAACTCCACATGCCGGGGCGGGGTGGGGCTGGTGCGGTCGGCAAAGGAAATTGGCACCAGCGACAGGGACAGCGCCATGGCGATCAGCGCAAACAGATCGACACCGGAAATCCCTACCGCCGGAATGACATATTGCGCCACGGTGACGGAGCCGAGATCGACGAAGCGGTAGATGGACAAGGTGCGCGCCCGTGTTTCGTTGGTGACGCGGGCATTGAGCCAGCTTTCCACCACGGCAAACAATCCGGCAAAGCAGATGCCCTGGATGAGCCGCATCGAAAACCATGCGGCAGGATGGATGAAGATCAGCATGGCGATGGAGGCGGCAGAGGCAATCGCCGCCAGCCCGGCAAAGGCGCGGATATGGCCGATTTCCCGGATCAGCCGGGTGACATAGATGCAGCCGATGGCAAAGCCGATATTATAGCCGGTGCCGACCACGCCGATCATCGTCGTCGAGAACCCTTCTTCAAGGGCGCGCAGCGAAATGAACGTGCCTTGCAAGCCATTGCCGCCGATCAGAATACCGGCGGTGACGAGCAAGGGCAAAAGCGGACGGATATCGTTCATGATGGGCAGGATTTTCAAATGCAGGTGAGTCGGGCTATAAACAGCATGCGACGTTTACCCCGGCAGGAGATGCCGATATAGCGTAAATCCAAAGCGTAAAAGCCTGTAGCCTTGACAAATCAGGCCGGCCATGCGCTTTTCCGCCCGATTTTCCATGCCAGCCAAGCGCGCATTCCTTGCGTCCGTGCTGACCTTTTACACATGTCCAGGATCGTTCGAAATGCATCGTTACCGCAGCCACACCTGTGCCGCTCTCCGCAAGTCCGATGTTGGTGCCACCGTGCGCCTTTCCGGCTGGGTCCACCGCGTCCGCGACCATGGCGGCGTTTTGTTCATCGACCTTCGTGACCATTACGGCATCACGCAGGTGGTGGCCGATCCCGATAGCCCGGCTTTCAAGCTGGCTGAAACCGTGCGCGGTGAATGGGTGATCCGCATCGACGGCGTGGTCAAGGCCCGCGCCGATGAGACGGTCAATAAGGCCATGCAGACCGGCGAAATCGAGCTGTATGCGCAGGAAATCGAAATTCTGGCCGTGGCCAAGGAATTGCCGCTGCCGGTGTTTGGTGAGCCGGATTATCCGGAAGATGTGCGCCTGAAGTATCGCTTCATCGATCTTCGCCGCGAAACCCTGCACAAGAACATCGTCAAGCGCACCCAGATTATTTCGTCCATGCGCAATGGCATGAGCGAGCTTGGCTTTGCTGAATACACCACGCCAATCCTCACCGCCTCTTCGCCGGAAGGTGCGCGTGACTTTCTGGTGCCAAGCCGTATCCATGAAGGCCAGTTCTTCGCCCTGCCGCAGGCTCCGCAGCAGTATAAGCAGCTGTTGATGGTGGCTGGTTTCGACCGCTACTTCCAGATCGCCCCTTGTTTCCGCGATGAAGACCCGCGTGCCGACCGTCTGCCGGGCGAGTTCTACCAACTCGACGTGGAAATGAGCTTCGTGACCCAGGAAGATGTCTGGACCACGATGGAACCGATGATGACCAAGGTGTTCGAGCAGTTTGCCGAAGGCAAGCCGGTGACGAAGCAGTGGCCACGCATTCCCTATGATGAAGCGATCCGCAAATACGGTTCCGACAAGCCAGACCTGCGTAACCCCATCGTCATGCAGGCTGTGACCGAGCATTTCGCTGATTCAGGCTTCAAGATTTTTGCAAGCATGATTGCCTCCAACCCCAAGGTTGAGGTCTGGGCGATCCCGGTCAAGCATACGGAAGCAACAGGCGCGATTGGCCGCGCCGTATGCGACCGCATGAATGCCTGGGCGCAATCGACCGGCCAGCCGGGCCTTGGCTATATCTTCTGGAAGGAAGAAGACGGCAAGGTTGGCGGTTCCGGCCCTCTGGCCAAGAACATTGGCGAAGAGCGCACCGCAGCCATCGCCGCCCAGCTTGGCCTTGGCGCTGGCGATGCCTGCTTCTTTGTCGCCGGTGATCCGGCCAAGTTCTACAAGTTCGCTGGCGAAGCCCGCACCCGTGCAGGCGAAGAGCTGAACCTTGTTGACCGCGACCGGTTTGAAATGTGCTGGATTGTGGACTTCCCATTCTACGAATGGAGCGAGGAAGAAAAGAAGATCGACTTCGCCCATAACCCGTTCTCCATGCCGCAGGGCGGGTTGGAAGCCTTCGACAGCCAAGATCCGCTGACACTCAAGGCTTACCAGTATGACGCCGTCTGTAACGGCTTTGAAATCGCTTCCGGCTCGATCCGTAATCAGTCGCCGGAACTGATGGTCAAGGCGTTCGAGAAGGTTGGCCTCAGCCAGACGGACGTGGAAGAGCGCTTCGGCGGCCTCTACCGCGCCTTCCAATACGGCGCACCGCCGCATGGTGGCTGTGCATTCGGTATCGACCGCGTGGTCATGCTGCTGGTCGGTGCCAAGAACCTGCGCGAAATCTCGCTGTTCCCAATGAACCAGCAGGCGCAGGATCTGTTGATGGGCGCCCCGGCTCCGGCAACGCCAACGCAGTTGCGTGAATTGGCGCTGCGCGTGGTGCCGACGCCGAAGAAAGACTGAACCGATGTGGTCCCGGTTTGCTAGCCATATCCGGGATGCCTTCAGCCATGCGACCGCCGCAGCCTTAGCTGCGGCGGTCGCATTTTATGGTGCACACTGGCTGTTCGGCCACCAGCAGCCGATCTTTGCCGCCATAGCCGCGATCATCTGTCTGGCCCCGGGCATTCCCAATCACCTGCGCCAAGGTATCAATGTTGTCATTGGCGTGACCATCGGCATCGCGGTCGGCGAGCTGATCTTTCTCCTGCCGATAAGTGTGCTCGGCATCCAGATTTCGCTGGCCATATTCGCCGCGATGTTTCTCGGCGCGCTGGCCAATCTGGCGCCGGTCACGCCTATCCAGGCTGGCGCCTCAGCACTTCTGGTCATCCTGCTTGGCCCTGCGACCGGCGGGCTGGTGCGCTTTCTCGATGTGATCATCGGCGTCTCCACCGGACTTGCCTTCGCGCTCATCCTGTTTCGCAATGCGACGAAACTGCATGACACGACGACCGCGCCCAGCAAGGATGCAGGGCAGGGGCCGCAGGAAAAATAGCGCAATCTGCAAAACGCATTCCACAAAAAAAGCCGCCAGTCTGGCGGCTTTTATCGTCTGTGTTCGAGCTTGACGCTCCTCAGTCGTTGGACGTTACCTTTGCGCCCAGAACCTTGGGCAGTGTCTCCGGTGCGCCCATGGCTGCGCCGACGATCATCGGGAAGGGGACCGGGTTCTGCGGTTCGGCGGAGATTGTCAGGCTCTTCGGATTGTCGATATAGGCATTGACGGCTGACGTGACGACATTCTGGAAATCGCCAAGCTTGGCCTGGGCCAGCATCAAAGGCGTCATGGCCTTGACCATTTGCCCCATATCCTTGCCCGAGATACCCTGCTGGCTGCCGCTATAGGCCAGCGCCCGTTCAGTAATGCCAGCATCGTCGAAGCGGATATCGGCGCCCAGGAAGGACATTTGCTGCATCAGGCCGAGAATGGCAATGCCGGAGGCCTGCTGCGCCTGCGGGTCCTTGGCATTGGTTTCCATGGCCCGTGCGGTTTCCTGAAGTTGCTTGACCAGGTCCAGCGTATAACCGGACAGACCGAGCGCCACCGTCAGCTTACCGACATTCTTGAAATCGAGCGTGTAGTTTTGAACGTCAATCGTTCCCGATTGCAGTTCCCAGCTGCCTTTCATGGTCATGCCGCCATCCAGCATGCTGATCCCGAGCTTTTCGATGGCATCGCGACTCTTTGGATCGTCGACGGTGGACAGATCGAGCTTGAAGCCTTTGACAGTCCCTTCGAAAGCGAGGCTGGCGCCATCGTCCTCGATTGCCGTTGTCGCCTCGGCCTCGGCCATGGACAACACTTCCTTGCCATCCGCCTTGACGCTGATCGGGCCGCTATGGGCCTTTTCATAAAACAGCATGGAGGCGAGATCGCCGCCATCGGTCTTGGCGGGAACGGTGACGCCGGACAGATAGAGATCGGAAGCTGTCACGGTCGATTTGTTTTCAACCAGGTTGAGCGGCTGGAAATCGACCCGGTCGATCTCATAGGAGCCGTCCTGGTTTTCAATGACCCCGCTCATCTTCACATCGCCGATGGAGACTGGTGTCGACTCCGGGCCGGTATCAGAAGCATTGGCCGGCTTCAATTTGGTATCGCGCAGGGTCACGACATCGCCGTTGATATCGATTGAGCCAGCGGTAATGGCGGCATTGCCCCCGGTATAGGATTTATTGATCTTGGCGAGCAAATCCTGGCCATCCAGCGCGAAAGCTGCCGAGGGAAGCACGAGAATGGCGGCACTGACCGAGAGGATACGGCGCAGGGCAGGCCCGGCGGATTTATGCGTCGTCATAACAATTCCCTCTAAGAACAAAAGGATATGCGCGATTGCGCGGTCATGATCCTTTATAAGACAGTGCGGAAATCCGCCATGCTTTTTGTCGTACTACTGCATAATTCCTTAAATCGGATTCGATTTAAGGAGAAAATTATGCAGCAGATATAAAGAGCTACAGCGAACCTTTGTGCGCCCTATAGGGCGCACGGCGCTGTAGTTTGATTTTGTCTCATAGACCTTAAACGCCCGGATCGGATAATCCACAGGTGCATCCCCCGGAATCCTTGCCGTGCAAGGGGTTCTCGGCTACGCAAGGGGTATGGGAAAAAGTCTTATACCGCCTGGCGACGGTGGCGATAACGTCACACCGATCGATCTGAAATACGCGCTGGAAGAGCGCTACCTGGCCTATGCGCTGTCGACCATCATGCACCGGGCGCTGCCTGACGTGCGCGATGGGCTGAAGCCGGTGCATCGGCGCATTATCCATGCGATGAGCGAAATGGGGATCAGGCCCAATTCCGCCTTCAAGAAATGCGCGCGTATCGTCGGCGATGTCATCGGTAAATTTCACCCGCATGGCGACCAGTCGGTCTATGACGCGCTGGTGCGGCTCGCCCAGGACTTTTCGCAGCGCTATCCCGTTGTCGATGGTCAGGGCAATTTCGGCAATATCGACGGCGATTCGGCGGCTGCCTACCGCTATACCGAAGCACGGATGACCGACGTTGCCGGACTTCTGCTTGAGGGTATCGAGCAGGATGCGGTGGATTTTCGTCCGACCTATAACGAGGAAGACGACGAGCCGGTCGTGTTGCCCGGCGCTTTCCCCAATCTGCTCGCCAATGGCGCCTCCGGCATCGCGGTCGGCATGGCAACCTCGATCCCGCCGCACAATGCCCATGAGCTGTGTGATGCGGCGCTTTATCTGATCAAGAACCGTAGCGCTTCTGTTGAAGAGCTGTTTGCCGATCCGGCTCATCCGCAGCGCGGCGGCATCGAGGGACCGGATTTCCCGACCGGCGGTATTGTCATCGAAAGCCGCGAAAGCATGCTGGAAACCTACCGCACCGGACGCGGCGGTTTCCGGGTGCGGGCCAAATGGGAGACGGAAGACCTCGGGCGCGGCGGCTATCAGATCGTCATCACCCAGATTCCGTTCCAGGTGCAGAAATCACGGTTGATCGAAAAGATCGCTGAATTGCTGATCGCCAAGCGCCTGCCGTTGCTGGAAGACATTCGCGATGAGTCAGCCGAAGACGTTCGCGTTGTGCTGGTGCCGAAGAGTCGTACTGTCGATCCGACCATCCTGATGGAATCGCTGTTCAAGCTGTCTGAGCTGGAAAGCCGCATCCCGCTGAACATGAACGTCCTCTCCCAAGGTAAAGTACCGAAGGTGATGGCGCTGAACGAGGTGCTGCTGGAATGGCTGGATCACCGCAAGGACGTGCTGGTGCGCCGGTCGCGCTTCCGTCTGGCGGCCATCGACCGGCGGCTGGAAATTCTCGGCGGGTTGCTGATCGCCTATCTCAATCTCGACGAGGTGATCCGCATCATCCGCGAGGAAGACGAGGCCAAGGACGCACTGATTGCCCGCTTCGAGCTGACCGACAACCAGGCCGAAGCCATCTTGAACATGCGGTTGCGCAATTTGCGCAAGCTCGAGGAATTCGAGATCCGCAAGGAACACGATGCGCTCTCCAAGGAAAAGGCAGAGATCGAGACATTGCTGGCCTCTGACGACCTGCAATGGGGGACTGTCGCCTCGGAAATCGGTGAGGTGAAGAAGAAATACGCCAAGGCGACCGACATCGGTCGCCGCCGCACGCTGTTTGCCAATGCGCCTGACGCCGATATCGATGCCATTCAGCAGGCGATGATTGAGAAAGAGCCGATCACCGTCGTCATCTCCGAAAAGGGCTGGATACGGGCGCTGAAGGGCCACAGCTACGACAAGGCCAGCCTGACCTTCAAGGAAGGCGATGGTCTGCGCGTGGCCTTCCCGGCGCAGACCACCGACAAGATCCTGCTGGTGACCACCGGTGGCAAGGTCTACACACTTGGCGGCGACAAGCTGCCTGGCGGGCGCGGTCATGGTGAGCCGATCCGCATCATGGTCGATATGGAAAACGATCAGGATGTGCTGACGGCTTTCGTCCACGATCCAGCCCGCAAGCTGCTGATCGCCTCGACGGGGGGCAATGGCTTCATCGTTGCGGAAAGCGACATCACCGCCAATACCCGCAAGGGTAAGCAGGTGATGAATGTCGGCATGCCTGATGAAACCAAGCTGGTCGTGCCGATTTCCGGCGACCATGTAGCTGTGGTCGGCGAAAATCGCAAGATGGTGGTGTTTCCGCTGGCGCAGGTCCCGGAAATGAGCCGTGGCAAGGGCGTGCGCCTGCAACGCTATAAGGACGGCGGTGTCTCCGACATCAAGTGCTTTACCCTTGCAGGCGGGCTTTCCTGGGAAGACAGTGCGGGACGGAGCTTCACCCGCAGCAAGGACGAACTGTTGGAATGGCTGGGCGATCGGGCCGGGTCTGGACGCACGGTTCCCAAGGGCTTCCCGCGCAGCGGCAAATTCAGCGGCTGATTGCCCGTTTCGTCCTGCGCACCATGTAGTGCGCAGGGCCGCCGGTTCCATTTTGCCAATGGCTCAGGCTGTAGCGTATTTCTGCATTTCCGAGAAACATTGAATGCCCTAGCTGATGAAATGGGTAATCAGCGATGCGTCTGTGCTTTCCGCCTCAGTTTGGCTAAAATGGTTCAGGGGTTTGGACTTGAAGACATCCAGGGTGGCCGGGCGGCCGATGTAGAATCCCTGCACATGATCAATGTCAAACTGCCGCATCAACTCCAGCTGTTCCTCGGTCTCGATGCCCTCGACAAGAATGCGGTGGCCACGATTGCGGACCAGCGCGATGATGTCGCGCAGCATGGAGCGTCCCTTCGGCGTATCGCTGTCCTGAAGGAAGGACCGATCGATTTTCACCGTGTCGAAATTGAAGAGCCGCAGCCAGGACAGGCCAGCGAAACCAGTACCGAAATCATCCAGCCAGATGCGGATGCCCATATTTTCAAGGTCCTTGATGCAGCGCAGGATGTCGGATTGACGATCCATATTGATGCCTTCGGTAATCTCGAAGGCGACATGCTGCCCATCGACGCCGGTATCAATCAGGATTTCAGCGACGGCGGCGGCAAAGCCGCGGGTTTTCAGCTGAATGGGAGAGACATTGATACTGACGACCGGCGCGTGGCCGGGAACGAGGATTTCGTCGCAGGCCTGCCGTAGCGTCCACAAGCCGAGATCGAGGATCGAACCTGTCCGCTCAGCAATCGGAATGAACACCGAGGGTGGCACAGGCGTTCCGTCGAGCAGTTTCAGCCGCATCAGGGCTTCCGCAGCGTCGATCTTGCCGGTTGTGAGGTTGAGGATCGGCTGATAGACGAGGGAAACAAGGTTATTGGCCACTGCCACCCGCAAAAGGGCGGCAATGTGCTCGCTATCGTCGCTGCTTTGCGGGTCGTTCGGGTCGAACAACCGCGCGCAATTACGACCATTGGCCTTTGCCGAATAGAGCGCCCGGTCGGCCTCGGTAATGATCTTTTCCAGCCGTGGACCGAAATGAGGGCGTGTAAAGGCCGCGCCGACGCTGACCGTGACGACGTTGATGCCATCCTTGCGCTGATCGTGGACCAGCGACATTTTTTCCACGGTATTGCGAATCATCTCAGCCAGCAGCCCAACATCGTCACGGCTGGCGGCTGGAGCCAGAACGATAAATTCCTCGCCGCCATAACGGCCAATGGAGGCATTGAAGGGCAGGAGGGCTGTCTTCAGAGCATTGGCGACCAGGACCAGACAATGGTCGCCAGCTTGATGCCCGTAATAGTCGTTGTATTTCTTGAAAAAATCGACGTCGACCAGAATTGCGGCAAAGCCGGTTCCTGAACTTTGCCATTCAGCCCAATTGTCCCTCAATCGCTGATCGATGGCACGTCGGTTTTCAACGCCGGTCAGATAGTCTGTATTGGAAAGGCGCAGCAGCGCTTTGCCGCGTTCGATGGCTTCCCGATGCTGCTTGCGTGCCTCCAGCGCGTTCAGGAAAACATGGTAGCGCTCCTTGTTCAGTCGCCAGTTTACATAACTGGTGAAGACGAAGCACAAGACATAAAACGTAGCGAAAGCAATGATGTAAGACGTCTCTCGACCGAAAACACTCGTAACAACCCAGAGAAACAAGGCAAGTAATGAAGCAGAGGTGACAATCGACAACAGGAAATACAGGCCGAAAAACAGGTTGGCACCCATCATGAAAATCGCGCCAAACACCATGTAATAGCGAAAATTCTCAACCGAATCGGTCATTGATGCCGGAAAAAGCCAGCCACCATAGCCGATGATGAGCGCCAGGGCGCAGGTCAAGTCTATCATATTGGCTCTCGGGCCAATGAAGATCTGGGCTTCCAAAATGACGAGAGACAAGGCGCCAACCGCAAAACGGCTGATCAGCAAGGTTGATGCAACATCAGGAATGAGGATGTAATCCATCCCTGAAAACATCAGATAGACGATCACAGCGATCCAAAGGCCATGGCGTGCTGCGGCAATGCGCTCGGATTCGGTCTGGTCTCGATACAGCTTCACGACTTCTGCAGTTCGCTTTCTGTCAGGGGTGCCACGCCGCCCGGCTTTCATTGGGTCCGACCCGGGGTGCTTCATGCTGGATTGTTCCACTGAGTTTTACCGTCGTGAACAGGAATGCAAGTTATTCCTTCATGCGCGCTATTCACACACTCAGCTCGATACACCTTTTATTTTAAACCCGAATCCCTAATGTAATACAGCGCACAATTACCCTTAAATTTAATTGAAATTTAGACAAGCGTCAAACCTCTGTATCACGCTGAATATGACGCACTCTCATCTATTAACCTTAATAGAAAATTGCCTAAATCGCCAGTCGCAATAGTTAGAATCAGACTTTATAGTTATCAAACATTTAATTTTGTCGATAAAACATTAGAGGTAGATCGGATATGCAGTATATAGAAACTGTCTTGGACGGCGAAAGCTTGGTAACTCCAGATGCAATTGCAGCAGAGGTTTTTTCGCCAAAAGGCAAGAAAATCGATGATCGTGAGCGGGTTTTAGCGGAATCCGAGTTGGCCCTGGCACTCAACATTGCCTATCAGCAATTTGAGCACGGTAGAGATCCCGCTGCTATCATTGCAATGATGGCTGGAGCCCTTCATAATCTCCGCAATAAGGTTTCTCCTGTCTTATGGCAGTCATTGATACCGATGGCGCAAAATCATAAAGTATCTAAGTATTTTCTCGAGGATCCTTTTACGCGCTGGTCTTGCGTCAAGCCGCGCGGCTATTCAGGGGATGCACAATTACTTGATTTTATTTACGGCCATGAAAGCGTTGCGAATGAAATTGCCGCTGCTTCGCCTCTCGGGCTGGCGCTGTATGATTACACCAAGGATGCGTCGTCATCTGTCGCCGTACGGGAGCGCCGCGATCTCCTGACCCAGCATGTCGATGAAATTGCCACGTCACGCGGGCCGGATGCAGAAATCCTGACCATTGCCGCAGGCCACCTACGCGAGGCCAATCGTTCAGTCGCTCTGAAAGAGGGCAGAATCAAGCGCTGGATCGCACTGGATCAGGACCCTGTGAGTGTCGGTTCCATCCGTCGGGATTTCGCAAACACCTGCATTGAGCCTATTGATGGATCAGTCCGTAGCCTCTTGACCAATCAGCATGACCTTGGAACTTTCGATTTCGTCTATGCGTCGGGCCTTTATGACTATCTTAACGACAAGGTAGCTGTAAAGCTGACGAAGAAGTGCCTGTCCATGCTTAAGCCGAATGGTGTCTTTATGTTCGCCAATTTTGCGGAAGATATTGTCGTCGACGGCTATATGGAAACCTTCATGAACTGGGCCCTTTTGCTGCGCAGCGAGCAGGACATGTGGCGCGTTATTCATGCAAGCACACCGGAAGGCGATATCGATGCGCAGGTTCGTTTCGGTGCTAATCGCAATATTGTCTACGGCTTTATTCGAAAAATCGGCTAGGTTCGCTTGGAGTTTACTGTGTAAATTCGTGAATATAATATATTCTCGGCTTTTTGCGGAATCCATGAGACGTTACACGAGCCTGCGTTTTACATTTCGGGCGCGTGAATCTTTAAAGAAAATCGATTTCAGTTGTTTTGCAGCCAGCATATCTCCCAAATGACTGGCCGCCATTATTCAAACCCAGAATTCTTCGGAATTCTGGGTTTTGTTTTGCATGAAAACAATGATTCATGATGCTATAACCATAGATAAATTCAGTCTTTTTGCAGTTAACATCATCACTTGGTTTTAATCACTTCTGCTCCATATGGAACAAAGGCTGTGCGCGTGCGTTTTTGATTTCAAACCGTGCTCAATACGCAAGCCGGAAGAGTTTTTTGCCTGGCTGCGCCTTTCGGAACCGCGTTTCTGCGTGGCTGGCTTTCGGCATGATAATCAGATGCTTCGAGCCCTACCAAGAAGGCGATGACTGTGGATCAAGAGCGCGAACTGGCAAGACTGACCAGCCTACGCAACCTGAAAATACTCGATACCCTGCCGAGCGAAAGCTTTGACCGGATTACTCGAATCGTATCGGAATTTTTCGGATTGCCGGTCGCGGCAGTGTCGCTGACAGATGTCGATCGCCAGTGGTTCAAGTCGAAAGTGGGAATTGATCATAACCAGATTCCACGGTTCAAGGCGCCCTGCGCTGAAGTCGCGGAAACTTGTCGGCCGCTGATCGTCAACGATTTTCACAATGATGCCTTTTATGTCGATAGTCCCCTCGGTCAGGCTGGCGTTCGGTTCTACGCCGGTGTGCCGCTTATGACGACCGATGGCTATTCCCTGGGTGCGCTCTGCGTTCTTGATAATGAACCTCACGCGGTTGGCGAAAGGGAAATGGCTGTATTGTCCGATATGGCGGCCATGGTCATGGCGCAGATAGAAATGCAGCATGCCGTGGGCCGTATTGAGGCCGCCAGCGGCCTGCCAAATCGCTTCCAATTGTTGAGCGACCTTGCTGATATTGGCAAGCATGGCGGTGGCAAGGAACGGTTGATCGGCGTTCTCGATCTTGCGCGCACCATGCAGTTCGACCGGTTGTCGCGTGTCATGGGCCCATCGCATCTGGATGGTGTCATCCGCTCCGTTGCGCAGTTCCTGCAGAGGTCGATGGGTGATCATACGGCCTCCTATCATATTGGCGCGATGCAGTTTGCCTTGATCCCACCTGAGGACGCCACATCCGAAAGTCTTTTGCCTGTGCTGGAACGCTTGTTGTCCGATGTGGGTGAGGTGGGAAATCTTCGTTTGACGATGACACCCTCGCTTGGGGTGACCTGGTTCAATCCCAGCGCAATGGAGCCAGAAAACGTGCTACGCTCGCTGCAAAGTGCGGTTCAAGATGCGCGTGATAGCGAAACCGGCATTGCCTTTTTTTCCGACGATCATGATTTGCTGCATCGCCGTAACTTCCGCCTGTTGCAGGATTTTCCTGTCGCTCTGGCGTCGAGTGATCAATTGCATCTGGTTTTCCAGCCGAGGCTGTCTTTGAAGACCGGTCAAGCGGAATGCGCCGAAGCGTTGCTGCGCTGGAACCATCCTGAACTGGGGTCGATTTCACCAGCCGAATTCGTGCCAGTTATCGAAGCGTCCGATCTGGTGCGCTCCATGAGCGCCTGGGTGATCGACAAGGCGCTCTCCCATCTGGCCATTCTGCGAGGCCAAGGCATCGATATGCGATTGTCGATCAATATTTCGGCTCTCAATCTGAATGAGCCGGAATTTCTGGAATTGCTGAAGGAAAAGCTGGCGAAATACGATGTTCTGCCGGGTCAGATCGAATTTGAACTGACGGAAACGGCGATGATGAGGGAGACCGAAAAGTCACTCGACCTTCTTCACGCGCTGAGCGCCCATGGTGTCCGGCTGGCGATCGACGACTTCGGCACTGGCTATAGCAGCCTGGCCTATATGCAAAAATTGCCTGCCGACGTGGTGAAGATTGACCGTTCTTTCGTCGCGGATATGGCAAAAGGCAATCGCGAGCGCGTGTTGGTGCGATCGATGATCAATCTCTCGCACAGTCTAGGTTATGAAGTGGTAGCGGAAGGCGTCGAAACGCTGGAGGCCGCCGATCTCCTGCAAGCGATGGGTTGCGATGAGATTCAGGGCTTCTGGCTGTCGCGTCCCATGGCGGCGGAAGTTCTGCCGGAATGGCTGCGCCATCGCCGCGAAGCTGCCGATCAGGCGGCTCGGGTCGCCTGATCCATTCGACCAAGTTTCCTGGAGAGGATGACGCATCCTCCTCTCCAGGCTGCTGCACAGGAATACGAAGAGTGATCTTTGGTTTACTCTTCGACGCTGCTTTCTGGCTCATAGCGGGTCCAGCCCTGGCTGAGCAGATGTTCCTGCGGCAGGAAGCGGATTTTATATCCCATTTTACGCGAGCCGTTCACCCAATAGCCAAGATAGACATGGGGTAGGCCCATTTCGTTGGCACGGCGGATATGGTCGAGAACCATGTATGTGCCGAGAGACCGTTTTTCCATAGCCGGATTGAAGAAGGAATAGACCATCGACAATCCGTCGCTGAGAATATCGGACAGCGCCACGGCCACCAGTTCGCCGGGGCGGTCGCTGTCCTCGTCCACTTTCGGCAGGCGATATTCGATCACCTTGGTTTTGACATGGCTGTCTTCCACCATGATTGCAAAATCGAGCGCCGACATGTCTGACATGCCGCCCTGCTGGTGGCGATGATCGAGATAGGTGCGAAACAGCGAGAATTGTTCGGTCGAAGGCTGGGCGGCAAAGACGCTGCTGGTGAGATCAGCATTGACGCCCGCCACACGCCGCATGGTCCGGTTCGGCTGGAATTCCCGGGCGACGATCCGCACGGAAATGCAGGCGCGGCAGGTTTCGCAGGCTGGACGGTAGGCGATATTCTGCGATCGGCGAAAGCCGCCCTGTGTCAGAAGATCGTTCATTTCCGGCGCGCGTGGTCCAACAAGATGCGTGAAGACCTTCCGCTCCATTTCCCCCGCCAAGTAAGGGCAGGGCGCGGGCGCTGTCAGATAAAACTGCGGAGACGTAGCAGCCTGCGTGTTCATGCTTTGTCTATGCGTCCTCTCAGGCACCCGGAAAAGCGCGCTTGCTTCGTTGGCCGGGAATGCACATTACACCAAGACATCGAAGGTGCTAACGCATCCTCACCTTGCAGGAATGTCGAATATCTCAAATGCATCAAGCGCTTGAGCTATCCAAAAGCGCAATATCAAAAATCATTTTTAATGATTCCCGTTATTGCCCATGACCTTCAAGTTCATGTCTAGCATGGCTCAAGATTTCAAAAGGTCAACTATTTCATTTCACGATTCGGTTGCTCAACGTGAAATTGTAAGCATTCCTGTCGAGACTACCGATTTTTAGTGGATGCTGGCGTCCACTCAGCCAGCGCGAAGCGCAGCGGTGCCGAGTAGCAAGTCATGGACCAATCGCGAGCGATCGGTAAACAGGCCTGCCAGCAGGATCAGTGGTGTCAGCACGGAGTTGAGAATCCAGAACAGGGCTAGATGGGCAATGGCGGTTACGAAATCGATCTTGCTGCCATCCAGTCGAATCATGGCAATTCCCATGGCCCGCATGCCAGGTGTCGCCTGAGTGCGTCCAGCCAGCGACAGGCCGAAATAAAGGCCCGCGACAATGAAAAACAGAATGGGATAAAGGAGCCAGCCGAGGCCAAGCGTGATGACGCCAAGGAAAAACACCACGACGGCGGCGGGAACCCAAAGGAGCCCGACCAGGACATAGTCGATGATGAAGGCAAAGACCCGGCGCGATAGCACGCCGCTATAGGCGCGCCAGTCGGTGGGAGCCACGGTGGTCATATTCGGATCGAAGCTCATGATCGTCTCCTTGGTCGATCACGATGATATGGGATGCTCCGGTCCAAAATACAATTGTCTTCTATCGGGGACCCTTGCATGGGGCAGCGTCCCACCGAAAACCGTCAGCTTTTGGCCAGCCGCTTTGCCGCTTCCACGGCAAAATAACTCAAAATGCCGTCGCATCCGGCCCGTTTGAAGCAGAGCAGCGTTTCCATCATCACTCGCTCCTCGTCGATCCAGCCATTCAGACCCGCCGCTTTGATCTGTGCATATTCGCCTGACACCTGATAGGCGAAGACCGGCAGGCTGAAGGCTTCCTTGAGACGCCAGCAGATATCCAGATAGGGCAGGCCGGGCTTGACCATCAGCATATCCGCCCCTTCCTCGACATCCATGGCAGCATCGCGCACCGCTTCGGTGCCATTGGCCGGGCTGATGTAATAGCTGTTCTTGTCGCCCTTCAGCAGGCCTGCGGTGGAAATCGCCTCGCGATAGGGGCCGTAATAGCCGGAGGAGAATTTCGTCGCATAGGACATGATGCCGACCGACTGGTGACCGGCAGCGTCGAGCCCGCGGCGGATGGCGCCGATTCGCCCATCCATCATTTCCGACGGCGCAATAATGTCGGAGCCGGCATCGGCTTGCAGGATGGCGGCCTTGACCACCTGATCGACCGTTTCGTCATTGACGATATCATCGCCGCGCAAAATACCGTCATGCCCATGGCTGGTGAACGGGTCCAGCGCCACATCGGTAATCACGCCGATGTTGGAGACGGCTTTCTTGATGGCGGCTGTCGCCTGGTTGAGCAGGTTATTGGCTTCCAGGATATGGGAGCCCGTCTGGTCACGCAGGTTCATCTCGATATTCGGAAAGGTGGCAATGGCGGGAATGCCGAGATCGGCAGCTTCCTTCACCGCCTCGACGGCCTTGTCGACGCTCATCCTGTTGACCCCCGGCATGGCGGCGATCGGCTCGGCGATGCCGCTGCCGGGCACGAGAAATATCGGCCAGATCAGATCGTCCACCGTCAACCGGCTTTCCTGGACCATCCGGCGCGTCCAGTCCGCCTTGCGGTTGCGGCGCATGCGCCGGTGGCCGGTAATATCGTCGACGAGGTGGGTCTTGTTGGTCATCGCGGTCTCCAGTCTTCAGGCCTGCTCTCTTATGATGCCGTTTATCATGCACCGGGATGTTTGCCCACTGCGGCAACCTGACCGCCCCCACACCCACCCCCGGGCATAGCGATGCTCGGGTAAAACCGTCCGCGGATTGTTTGTCTCCCCATAAATTTCACCTGTCGCCGATACCGGTCCGGTCAATTATGCGATATCGTCGCAGGATGATTGATGATGTCGTCCATACGCCAAAACCCAGCCTGGTAGACCTGTTGTTCGTGCTCTTCCTGCGCGTTGTTGCGCTTGCCTGCCTTTGGCTGGGCTTACAGTTCTGGGGCCTGCTGGTGGGCTTTGCCGGTGACGGCCTTGGGCGGTTCGACCTGATGAATGTGCCTTGGCGCATTGCCAGCTGCGGGCTTGCCGTGATGCTGCCGGTGGCAGGGGTTGGGTTGTGGATGACGGTCTCCTGGGGGCCGGTCATCTGGGTGATTGCCGCCAGCGGCCAGATCCTGATGCATGCCGTATGGCCGGGCATTTTCGGACGCGATCCGCTGATCGTCGCATTCCATCTGATTGTCGCCGTCGTTTATATCGCTTTCCGCCTGGCAATCCTGATGCAAAAGCGTCGGCGCGCCACGGCATAAGGAATGGTTTACCCTGATACAAGCAGGCTGAATGGTAAGCCTCTGTTAAGCCTGCGTTTTAAATAGAATTTTATCTGCATTCGATATTGTCACTCACAAGGCGGTTGGAAACCAACAAGGCCGCCACCCAAACAGTGAGGCAGACGATATGACCACGACAAAGATCAAACCGCAGGTGTCCGCTATCGATCACGAAGAGCAGACCATCCGTTCTCTCTATCTTGATTCCCTGCATCTGGTGGAGCGCCTGCACCGCCGCCTGCTCGACGTCATCAAGGACGAATTCGACCGTCAGGGCCGCAACGACGTCAATGCTGTTCAGGCTTTGCTGCTGTTTAACATCGGCAATTCCGAGCTGACGGCCGGTGAATTGCGGTCTCGCGGTTACTACCTCGGCTCCAACGTTTCCTATAACGTCAAGAAGCTGGTGGACCTCGGTTTCATCAATCATTCCCGCTCGCGTGTCGACCGCCGTTCGGTCCGTATTTCCCTGACACCAGAAGGCCAGGATATCGCCGAAACCGTCGCCAAGCTCTATGAGCGTCACGTCGGCTCCATCCAGAAGGTCGGCGGCATCGGTCCTGACGAATTCAACCAGATGAACAGGTTGTTGCAGCGTCTCGATCGCTTCTGGAACGACACGATCGCCTATCGGATGTAGGCCAACCGGCTGCAATGTCTGGCTTTGCTGCCTTGATCGACCGGTAACGGTCATCAATCCCGGCAGATCGATATCGCCTCGCTTCGTTTTGATGCGCGCACGCTTATTCAACACAGTGTTGTGAGCGCATCGGGCCTGACAAGCTTTGGCCATATTGATATGGGACCGCCAGACTGTGGAATAAGCTGGTTGCTCGACCCGAGCTGAAGCCTTGCCTTCGCCTGGGTTCTAAAGAATTCTGTAGGGCAGAGGGCTTTGGGAACAAGCGATAGCGGCAAACGTTTCCTGCGATGAAAACAATGATTGCGGAACGCCTCCGGCTTTATTAAGCACAAGGCCTTCATGGGACCTGATCGTCTCCCATGGGCTAAAGGGTTTCGGGATCGGTGGATCGGTAGGGAAATAGAAGACTATGGCGGACAAGATTAAACTGGTTTCGGTCTCTCGCAGAGCATTGCTGAGAGGCGCTGCATTGGTGGGAGCATCCACGCTGGCCGGGACCGCCATGGCGCAATCCGCTGTCGACGAGCTGATCAATGCCCGGTCGCGGGGCAATTGGGACGACCAGTTCGATGCCCAGACGTCACGTGCGGTCGCTTCGGTCACGTCCAATTCGCCGATGTTGAGCGCCACCAACCTGCCGAACCTGCAATTGGCCATTTCCGCCTATCAGCAGATCGTCGCCCAGGGCGGTTGGCCGCAGGTCAATCCCTCGGTGAAATTGAAACTCGGGTCCGTTGATCCGACCGTGCAGCTGCTGCGTCAACGCCTGATGATCTCGGGCGATCTTGGCCAGGAAGCGGGCATGTCCAATTCTTTCGATACCTATGTCGATGGTGCCGTGAAGCGTTTTCAGGCTCGTCACGGGCTTCCAACCGACGGTGCACTCGGCGAATATACGCTGAAAGCCATGAATATCTCTGCCGACGTGCGCCTCAACCAGCTCAATACCAATCTGGTGCGCCTGCAGGCAATGTCCGGTGATCTTGGCAACCGGTATGTCATGGTCAACATTCCCTCGATGTCTATCGAGGCCGTCGAAAATGATCGCGTTGCGTTGCGCACCAATGCCGTTGTTGGCCGTATCGACCGCCCGACCCATTCCATCAATTCCAAGATCTATGAAGTCATCCTGAATCCTTACTGGACTGCGCCGCGCTCAATCGTCGAAAAAGACATTGTGCCGCTGATGCGCAAGGACCCGACCTATCTGACGCGCAACAATATCCGTCTCTTCGATGGCAAAGGCCAGGAAGTGGCTCCGGAGACTGTGGATTGGAACGCGCCAAAGGCACCGAACCTGATGTTCCGTCAGGACCCTGGCAAGATCAACGCCATGGCCTCGACGAAGATCAACTTCCACAATCCCAACAACGAATATCTGCACGATACGCCCCAGCAGGGTCTGTTCAACAAACTGATGCGCTTTGAATCCTCCGGCTGCATGCGCGTCCAGAACGTCCGTGATCTGATCACATGGTTGCTGAGGGATACGCCCGGCTGGAACCGTCAGGAAATCGAGCGGGTCATCTCCACGCGCCAGAACAATGTGATCAAGCTTTCGCAGGAAGTCCCCGTCTATATCGTTTACATCACGGCGTGGTCGGCCAAGGACAATGTCGTGCAGTTCCGTGACGATATCTACAAGCGTGATGGCGATGCCCAGTTGGCGCTGCAAACCAACATTGGCGTGGAGCAAAATCCGGGCCGGATTGAGGACGACAATTTGCCGCAGTAAGTCTTGGCACCAGGCGTTTTTATAAAGGGCCGCGCTCAAGTTGCGCGGCCTTTTGTGTTTTTACGCGGGCAGCACACCGGGTGATACAAGAACAAGCATCTTCTTCCGCGCATTGGCGTGCAAATGTCGCTCTGTTGTCTTGCTCTTGGGGCGCGAGGACGTTAAGACGCGCACGCATCAACGCTTTCAGGAGACTGCGATCATGGCCAATACCGATGCTTTCTTTTCCCGTCCGCTTGCCGAAACCGATCCGGATATTTTTGGTGCGATCGAAAAGGAGCTCGGTCGTCAACGCCATGAAATCGAGCTGATTGCTTCTGAAAACATCGTCTCGCGCGCCGTGCTGGAAGCGCAAGGCTCGATCATGACCAACAAATATGCCGAGGGCTATCCGGGCAAGCGCTATTATGGCGGCTGTCAGTTCGTCGATATTGCCGAGGAATTGGCGATCGAGCGCGCCAAGAAGCTGTTTGGCGTCAATTTTGCCAATGTTCAGCCCAATTCCGGTTCGCAGATGAACCAGGCCGTGTTCCTGGCGCTGTTGCAGCCGGGCGATACCTTCATGGGTCTCGACCTGAATTCCGGGGGCCATCTGACCCACGGTTCGCCGGTCAACATGTCCGGCAAGTGGTTCAACGTCGTCTCCTATGGCGTGCGCCAGGACGACAATCTGCTGGATATGGATGCGGTGGCTGAATCGGCCCGCAAACACAAGCCAAAGCTGATCATCGCCGGTGGCACAGCCTATTCGCGGATCTGGGACTGGAAGCGCTTCCGCGAAATCGCAGACGAAGTTGGCGCCTATCTGATGGTTGATATGGCCCATATCGCCGGTCTGGTTGCTGGCAATCAGCATCCGTCGCCGTTCCCGCATTGCCACGTCGCCACCACCACGACCCACAAGTCGTTGCGTGGCCCGCGTGGCGGCATGATTCTCACCAATGACGAGGATCTGGCCAAGAAATTCAATTCGGCTGTCTTCCCTGGCCTCCAGGGCGGCCCGCTGATGCATGTGATCGCCGCCAAGGCGGTTGCCTTCGGCGAAGCCTTGCAACCGGAATTCCAGGATTATGCGGCCCAGGTGGTAAAGAACGCCAAGGCTCTGTCCGAAACCCTGGTCAAGGGGGGCCTCGATATCGTCTCTGGCGGTACCGACAACCATTTGATGCTGGTCGACCTGCGCAAGAAGAACGCCACCGGCAAGCGCGCCGAGGCAGCCCTTGGCCGCGCCTATGTCACCTGCAACAAGAACGGCATTCCCTTCGACCCTGAAAAGCCTTTCGTCACCTCGGGTGTTCGCCTCGGCACGCCAGCTGGCACGACCCGTGGCTTCAAGGAGGTTGAATTCATCGAAATCGGCAATCTGATCGTTGAGGTTCTCGACGGTCTGAAGGTTGCCAATTCCGACGAGGGCAATAGCGCCGTCGAGGCAAGCGTGCGCGATAAGGTCGTTGGCCTGACGGGCCGTTTCCCGATGTATCCTTACCTGTAAGGCGGCCAGATGCGGTGCCCGTTTTGCGGTTCGGACGATACTCAGGTCAAGGATTCTCGCCCGGCGGAGGACAATAGCGCCATCCGCCGGCGTCGGATCTGCCCGGATTGCGGTGGCCGCTTCACCACGTTCGAGCGCGTGCAACTGCGCGAGCTGACCGTGTTGAAAAAGACGGGTCGTAAGGCGCCTTTCGATCGCAACAAGCTGGTGCGGTCGTTCGAGATCGCCCTTCGCAAACGTCCCGTCGACCGGGACCGGATCGAAAGGGCGGTTTCCGGCATCGTGCGGCGTTTGGAAAGCTCCGGCGAGACGGAAATTTCCTCCGAACAGATCGGTTTGCAGGTGCTGGAAGCGCTGAAAAGCCTCGATGATGTGGCTTTCGTGCGTTACGCCTCGGTCTATCGCGATTTCTCCCATGCCGAGGATTTCGAGCAGGTCATTTCTGAAATTACCGCCAAGATTTCCCAGGATCACGAACCGGGGTAAACATGGTGTGCGAACAGCCCGATGATCAGCGGTTTATGGCAGCGGCGATTAGGCTTGGTCGCAGTCATCTGGGACAAACCCTGACCAATCCGTCGGTCGGCTGTGTGATTGTTGCCGACGGAACCATTGTCGGCTCCGCTGTCACAGCGATTGGCGGACGCCCGCATGCCGAGCGTCAGGCCCTTGCCGTGGCCGGCGAAAAGGCCCGCGGTGCTACGGCCTATGTGACGCTTGAACCCTGTTCCCATCATGGCAAGACCCCGCCTTGTGCTGACGCGCTGGTTGAGGCTGGCGTTGCACGGGTTGTGGTTGCTGTCACCGACCCGGACCCGCGTGTTTCAGGCCGTGGCCTGTCCATCCTGACGGATGCGGGGATCGAGGTGCTGACCGGCGTGCTGGAGCGTGAAGCGCGCTATGGCCTCGCTGCCTATTTGACACGGCAGACGAAACAGCGCCCGCATGTGACGCTGAAACTGGCCCTGTCGCGCGATGGAATGATTGGCCGGGCGGGCGAGGGGCAGGTGGCGATTACCGGGCCGCTGGCCCGCACCCAGGTGCAATTGCTGCGCGCCGAGAGCGATGCCATTCTGGTCGGGATCGGCACGGCAAGAGCCGATGACCCGGAACTGACGGTGCGGCTGGCTGGACAGACCCATCTGTCTCCGCTGCGCATCGTGCTCGACCGGCGGCTGGAACTGCCTCTTGGCTCGAAACTGGTGCAAACGGCGGGGCAGGTGCCAACGGTTTGCGCCTGCGGTGAGCCTTCCACCTTTACCTGTACGGAAAGTTTTGAGGAAAGCCGCACGGCATTGCAGGCTGCGGGCGTTGATGTCTGGCCGGCAGCTGATCTTGACGATCTCCTGCGTCAACTGGCTGTGCAGGGCATGTCTTCCGTGCTGGTCGAAGGTGGGGCTGCTGCGGCAAAGGCCTTCCTCGACGCGGGCCTGGTGGATCGCATCCATCTTTATCAGGGGCCGGATGAAATCGGTCGCAATGGACTTGTATCGCCGCTCACGCCTGCCAATATACCGGAAAATTTTCGTCATCTGCGCAGTGTGACCTTCGGCGCGGATCGGTTTTATGAATATGAGCGGGATTTCTGATGTTTACAGGCATTGTCACCGATATCGGCACCGTGGAAGACATCGTGCCTCTGAAGGAAGGCGTAAAGCTGCGCATCGCTACAGCCTATGATCCTGACACAATCGACATGGGCGCTTCCATCGCGCATTCCGGGACCTGCCTGACGGTGACCGGTCTGCCAGAGTCGGGCAGCAATGCGCGCTGGTTCGAAGTCGAAGCCTGGGAAGAAGCCCTGCGGCTAACCACCATCGGCAGCTGGCAAAAGGGCACGCGGATCAATCTGGAGCGCTCGTTGAAAATCGGCGATGAGCTAGGCGGGCATATTGTCTCTGGCCATGTCGATGGCAAGGCCGAGATTCTGGCGATCAAAGCCGAAGGCGATGCGACCCGCTTCACCCTGCGCGTACCCGAGAATCTGGCCCGTTTCGTCGCCCCGAAGGGCTCAGTTGCGCTGGACGGAACCTCGTTGACCGTTAATGGTGTCGATGGCTGCGACTTCGACATCCTGCTGATCCGCCACACGCTGGACGTGACGACATGGGGCGACCGGCAAGTCGGCGATTTCGTCAATTTCGAAGTCGATACCATGGCGCGCTATGCGGCAAGGCTTGCGGAATTTCCAAAGGCGTAAAAACTTACGCGCTTTTTGAGAAAGGGCGGAAGGGCCGGGTAGCTCCTTCCGCGCATATCCATCAAGCCGAAGCGGTAAACACCGATATGCTGCCGTCGTCTACCGTGACCATGCCGACAATGGTGGTGACATCGACGCCCTGGCCATCGAGCTGACGCATCAGTTTCGGATTGGCAATAATAGCGGCCTGCAACTTGCGCGCCTGGGCGGAATGTGGGTCCTGCGAATCCAGCGCCTGGCGCATCGGGTCGGATATCTGTAGGCCACGCAGCGGCACGACTGTCAGTCGGTTGCCGACGACGGGTTGTACGGATTGTACGGATTGGGGCCGACCATCTTCGCAGGCCACTTCAACGGCGGCCTGGGATGCGCCACCGAAAGAGATGGCGGCAACGGTGGAAGCACTGAATACGTGTCCGATACGGTTCATCGGTAATCTCCTAATCCAAATTTTCCCCCGGCTTATCGCGTCCTAAACGCTCGCCGGTGATCAATGATGTGCGTTGCAACAAAGGCAATTTCCAGCCCGCAAACTGCCTTGATGGGTTACAAATCCGTCATCTTGATTTTCATCAAATCGCCATTTTTAGCGCGGGCGAAAGTGTGGCCGCTGACCAATCATCATTACCGGCTTTCTGGCGCGGATTTTCGCAAGATTACTGATATTTATCAGCATGTTGACGAAGCGTGTCCTCTGTTGAGGCCATCTCATTGGCGCGCCTTCCAATGACTGATGAGTCAGTAAGATGTCTGCACCTGCCGCAAAACCGGTCCTTTGCAGGCTAGGTCACAATAATGTGCAATAGCGCTTGCGGTGCCGAAGCCGCGGGAGCAGGATTGCAAGGCTTTGGCGGCATTTCGGCGGGTTTTGCGGAAAAACACTTGCCATTCGGGGTAGGGCATGGTTTGACCCCGCATCCAATCATTGCCATTTTCTCCATCCGTTCCGGGGTGACCGCTTATGTCTGACCAGTATTCCGCACCGCACCTTCTTATTGTCGAGGCCCGTTTCTACGACGACATGGCCGATGCGCTTCTGGACGGCGCCAAGGCGGTGCTGGATGAGGCTGGCGCCAGCTATGACATCGTTACCGTCATGGGCGCGCTCGAAGTCCCCGCGGCTATTTCCATGGCGCTCGACGGCGCCGACAATGGCGGCGTGGTCTACGATGGCTATGTGGCTCTCGGCATGGTTATCAGGGGTGAGACCTATCATTTCGATATCGTCGCCAACGAATCCTCCCGCGCCCTGATGGATCTTTCCGTGTCAGAATCGCTTGCCATCGGCAACGGCATCCTGACGGTAGAGAATGACGAACAGGCTTGGGCCCGCGTCAAGCGGACAGACAAGGACAAGGGTGGCTTTGCCGCTCGCGCTGCCCTGACGATGATTGCTCTGAAGCAGAAATTTGGTGGCTGAACCGATGACGACCGAAAATAACAAACCGCCGGTCAAGACCGCCAACCAGCGCGGCGCCGCCAGGCTTGCCGCCGTGCAGGCCCTCTACCAGATGGATATCGGCGGCACCGGCGTTCTTGAAGTCGTTGCCGAATACGAGACCCATCGTCTCGGTCAGGAAATCGACGGCGAAACCTATCTGAAGGCCGATGCCTCCTGGTTCCGCTCCATCGTTGCCGGTGTGGTCCGCGACCAGACCAAGATCGATCCGCTGATCCGTCAGGCCTTGCAGGACGACTGGTCGCTGGCCCGGGTGGACAGCACCGTGCGGGCCATTCTGCGCGCTGGCACGTTCGAATTGCTGGAGCGCAAGGACGTACCCATTGCGGTGATCGTCACGGAATATGTCGAGATTGCCCACGCCTTTTTCCAGGAAGACGAGCCCAAGCTGGTCAATGCGGTGCTGGACCGGATTGCCAAGCAGGTCCGGGTTCCCGCAGTCAAGTAACAGCCCTTCGGGGGAAGGGCAGGGACATGGCAGTGGAAAGCAGCACTGGCCTTGAACATCAGTTGCGAGGTGCCAAGCGCACCGTTGCTATCCTGACCGCTGCCCAGGCGGTTCTGGGCTCTGTTGCCCCCCTGTCCTTTTCCCTGGGCGGGCTTGCCGGTTACCAAATGCTGGGTGCCGATAAATCGCTGGCGACAGCGCCGCTCACCGGCTTCAACATTGGCGTAGCCCTTGGCGCAGTGGCCATTGCCATTGCGTCCCGCCTGTTTGGCCGCAAGGCTGCATTCATCATCGGGGCAGGTTCGGCGGCGATTGGCGGTTTGGTCGCTACGCTGGCGCTGTTCAGGATCGATTTCTGGCTGTTTGCCTTCGGCCTGCTGCTGATTGGCCTGTCCAGCGGCTTTACCCAGAAGATCCGTTTTGCCGCCGCCGACAGTTCGCCCAGCTATTTCAAGGGCGAGGCCATTTCCTGGATTCTCGCAGGCGGCATTGTTTCGGCGATCCTTGGTCCGCAATTGGCGATCTGGCTGAAAGATCTGTTCGAGCCGGTGTTGTTTGCCGGTGCATTCCTGGCGCTGGCACCGCTGATGCTGCTGGCCATTGCGATTCTCAGCTTCGTTCATCTTGGGCAGCCGCTCGGCCACCAGGATGACAGCGCCAAGCCCGTTCGCTCGCTGCGTGAGATCGTGCTGACGCAACGGTTCATTACCGGGATGATCTGCGGCATCTGCACCTATGCGCTGATGACCTTCATGATGACCGGTGCGCCGCTCGCCATGGTGATCGGCTGCGGCTTTACCTCTGATCAGGCAACACTCGGTATTCAATGGCATGTCATCGCCATGTTCGCGCCAAGCTTCTTCACCGGACGGCTGATCCGCCGGTTCGGGGCTGAAAAAATCGTTGCCGCCGGTCTGTTGATCCTGATGGGCTGCGCCGTCGTTGCGCATATGGGCGTTGAACTCTGGAATTTCTGGGGCGCGCTGGTGCTGCTCGGCATCGGCTGGAATTTCGGCTTCATCGGCGCGACAGCCATTGTTGCCTCCTCCTATCGGCCACAGGAAGCTGACAAGGTCCAGGGTTTCCATGACATCATCCTGTTCAGCACAGTTGCCCTCTCGTCCTTTTCTTCCGGCAAGGTGTTTACTGCCTATGGATGGTCGGTGATGAACCTGGTGATTTGGCCGGTGACCGTGCTTTGCCTCGTGCTGATTGCGCTGCAACTGCTTGCCGAGCGCCGCGCCAAGGCCTGACGGCTCCTGATACCCTCCAACAAAGCCCTTCACGGCGGAACATTTCCCGACGGTTGTTGATTGCGTTCTGGCACGGCAGGACGCTTTGAAATCCGGTTGCACGCTCTTGACCTTTGCAGCGTGAGAAGCGCACTCTGCCTTACAGTTTGTTCAAGAATTGCTGCTGGCCTGGCGAAAATGGTGATTTTGAGAACCGGAACGGAGCGTACTTAACGTACGTGAGTACCGGAAGCGCAGAAATTGCCATTTGCAGCCGGCCAGCGGCGATTATTGGATAGACTGTTAGAAACAGGCAACGTCCTTGGAGGAGAGGGCGGTGTCCAACAGGGAGGCGTTGGAATGGCAGTTCTGTTAGGCGTAATTCTATGTGGCTTGATTTCGGTGGCCTATGCGGTCTGGGCAACGCAGGCGGTATTGGCTGCTGACCAGGGCACGCCGCGTATGCAGGAAATCGCCGGCTATATCCGCGAGGGCGCGCAGGCCTATCTGGCCCGGCAATATCTGACCATCGCTATCGTCGGTGCTGTGGTGTGTGCAGGCGTCTGGTACCTCCTGTCGGGAGAGGCTGCCATCGGCTTTCTGATCGGCGCGGTTCTCTCCGGTGCAGCGGGCTTTATCGGCATGCATGTGTCGGTGCGCGCCAATGTCCGCACCGCGCAGGCCTCGGCCCAGAGCCTGGCCGCCGGTCTCGACATTGCCTTCAAATCCGGGGCCATTACCGGCATGCTGGTGGCTGGTCTCGCCCTTCTCGGCGTCTCCGTTTATTATCTCATCCTGACTTATGGTCTTGGCCATGCCAGCGGCTCGCGCGATGTCATCGATGCGCTGGTGGCGCTTGGCTTCGGCGCGTCGCTGATCTCGATTTTCGCCCGGCTGGGCGGCGGTATCTTCACCAAGGGTGCCGATGTCGGCGGCGATCTGGTCGGCAAGGTCGAGGCGGGCATTCCCGAGGATGATCCGCGCAACCCGGCCACCATTGCCGATAATGTCGGCGATAATGTTGGCGATTGCGCCGGCATGGCCGCCGACCTGTTTGAGACCTATGCGGTGTCCGTGGTCGCCACCATGGTGCTGGCGGCGATTTTCTTCGCAGGCAGCGCGATACTGGAAAGCGCGATGATCTATCCGCTGGCGATTTGCGGCACCTGCATCCTGACCTCGATTGCTGGTACGTTTTTCGTCAAGCTCGGTGTCAATGGCTCGATCATGGGCGCGCTCTACAAGGGCCTGATCGTCACTGGCCTGCTTTCGATCATCGGGCTGGCCGTGGCAACCCAGCTTACCATCGGTTGGGGCGCGATTGGCAGCGTTGCGGGTCAGGCCATCACTGGCGTCAACCTGTTCATTTGCGGCATTCTGGGCCTGGTCGTCACCGCGCTGATCGTTGTGATCACCGAATACTATACCGGAACCAACAAACGCCCGGTCAATTCCATCGCCCAGGCGTCGGTGACCGGCCACGGCACCAACGTTATCCAAGGGCTGGCAGTTTCCCTTGAGTCAACCGCGCTGCCAGCGCTGGTAATCATCGGCGGCATCATCTCCACCTATCAGCTGGCCGGTCTGTTCGGCACCGCCATCGCCGTCACCACCATGCTGGGGCTGGCCGGGATGATCGTCGCGCTTGATGCTTTCGGTCCCGTCACCGACAATGCTGGCGGCATTGCCGAAATGGCCCATCTGCCACCGGAGGTGCGCAAGGTTACCGATGCGCTGGACGCGGTTGGCAATACGACGAAAGCCGTCACCAAAGGCTATGCGATCGGTTCGGCAGGGCTTGGTGCGCTGGTGCTGTTTGCCGCCTATTCCAATGACCTGCAATATTTTGCCGCCAATGGCGATCAATATCCGTATTTCGCTGGAATAGGCGACATTTCCTTCAGCCTCTCCAACCCTTACGTGGTGGCCGGGTTGATCTTCGGGGGGCTCATTCCCTATCTGTTCGGCGGCATCGCCATGACGGCAGTGGGCCGGGCCGCTGGCTCGATCGTTGAGGAAGTGCGCCGCCAGTTCCGTGAAAAGCCCGGCATCATGCAGGGAACCGAAAAGCCGGATTATGGTCGCGCCGTCGATATCCTCACCAAGGCGGCGATCCGTGAGATGATCGTGCCGTCGTTGTTGCCGGTGCTTGCACCCATCGTCGTCTATTTCGGTGTGCTGCTGGTCTCCGGCTCCAAGGCCTCGGCCTTTGCGGCGCTGGGGGCCTCGTTGCTGGGCGTGATCGTCAACGGCCTGTTCGTGGCAATTTCCATGACATCGGGCGGCGGCGCCTGGGATAATGCCAAGAAGAGCTTCGAGGATGGTTTTGTTGACAAGGACGGCACAACGCATCTGAAAGGGTCAGACGCCCATAAGGCGTCGGTGACAGGCGATACGGTTGGCGATCCCTACAAGGATACGGCAGGCCCTGCCGTCAATCCGGCCATCAAGATCACCAATATCGTTGCTCTGTTGCTGCTGGCTATTCTTGCCGGTTGAGGGTGTTTGATACACCGCAGACATAGAAAAACCCGCGACCGTAAGGCCGCGGGTTTTGTTTTGATATCGAGGCTCTGCTTATTGGAAGCCGAGCATGTTCTTGACGCTGTTGGCAGCGCCGTTGCCGCCCGACAGAATCTGTTGCAGGAAGCTGAGGTCCTTGCCGCCGGTTGGCGTGGTGCGCGACACCATGTCGAAGACCTTGCCGTCCTTCATGCTGTAGTTGGCGCGCTGTACGACCGTGCCGTTCTTGTCGAAGTAAATCGCCAGAACCTGCTGATCGACCAGCTGCTGCTTCATGAAGGCCACGGGGCGCTTGCGGGTCTGGGAGATATAATAGAATACCTCGCCATCGAAGGTCGCCGTGGTGGACGGCGTGCCGAGCGATAGCAGGACCTGTTCGCGGCTGGCCCCGACCGGCACCAGATCGAGCGCCTTTGGGTCCACAATATAGCCGTTATGGAAAACTTCGCTGGTCGTGCAGCCGGTCAAGCCGCCGGTTGCGATCAGCAAAGTCATCGCGGCCAGGCCGATTGCCCTGGCGTCGGGCCGGAAATACCGTCTCTTCAATGATGCATCTCCCATCATGCTCTCTTCTGCCCGCCTGCAGGCCAGGTTCGTTCTTGCGCCAGCCATTTCTTGCGCCAGTCGCTTCTTGTGCTTATCCGCTTGCGTCTTGCCCATATCATTGTGGCCTTTCCGGGGAAACCGAAAAGACGGAGCAACGATATGTTTCAAGCTCCAACCCACTTTGGCCGATACGATTGCCATCGGCAGGGCCGGTCCGGTAAAACGGCATTGCAATTCATGACTGCTTCGGTAAACCAGCTTTAGCCATCATGCAACATCGGTCGGGCCGTCGCGCCTCTTTCTCCAGGGATCGGACGAATAGCCGGCAACACGTAAAATAGGCGCTGCGATGATTTTTTCCCTGTTCAAGACCCGCCGCAACAACCGCCAGATTATCGATCGCCAATATGCGGTGCTGATGGAAACCGCCCGCGTGCCGCTATTCTACGAGGCGTTCGACGTGCCGGATACCGTGATGGGCCGTTTTGAAATGCTGTCGCTGGTGCTGATTCTCTATCTGCGCCGCACGGCGAAATCTGAGCGCAGCGGCCAGGAAGTGGCGCAGGAAATCATTGACGCGTTTTTTCAGGATGTCGATCATTCCATCCGGGAATTGGGCGTCGGCGACCAGACCGTGCCCAAGAGGATGAAAAAATTGGCGGGAATGTTCTACGGCCGCCTTGAAACCTACGGCAAGGCACTCGATTTGAAGGATGAGAGTGCGCTTGCCGCCGGCTTTCGGCGCAATATCCATCCAGACGTGCCAGAAGCCGCGCTTCCGGCCATGACGGATCTGGCCCATTGGGCCATCACAGCGGAAACATATCTTTTACAAATGACGGAAGAGACCGTGATCATCGGATCGCTGGCATTTCCTCTTCCAGAGCAGCAGGTTCATCGATGAAATCGCAAGGCCAAACCCTGGCAAACACGCCTTTTTCCTATCACGTCAAGGTCGGACATGTCTCCGCCAATGCCGTACGGGTGCGCCTTGAGGCCAATGACGCCGAGCGCCAAGGCCTGGCGCAGCTGTGGAAAGTGCTGGCTGTCCGTTCCCTGAAGGCTGAACTTCAGATCAGCCGCTGGAAGCGCGACGGTGTGCGAATCAAGGGCGTGGTGGAAGGTGAAATCGAGCAGGCCTGCGTCGTGACGCTGGAGCCGGTCCTGACGCAGATTAGCGAACAGGTGGAGCAGGTTTTCGTGCCTGAAGGCTCCAAGCTTGCCCGCATTGTGCTGGACGGCCAGGGCGAAATGGTGCTGGACCCGGATGGACCGGACGCGCCGGAACCCTTCGTCGGGGACACGATCGATGCGGGCGCGCTGGTCGCCGAGTTTGCCGCCATGGCAATCGACCCCTATCCGCGCAAGCCGGGCGTTGAATTTTCAGGCCATAACGAGGATACAGGCGCGCAGATTATTCGCCCATCGCCCTTTGCCGCGCTTAAAGACTGGAAAAAGGACTAGATTGACAGTCGCGCCTTGACGATGAACCACAAATAAGTTGTACGCCAGACCAAAACCGGTATTTTGGCCGAAAATTTCACCTGGGGGTGAAAAAGAAGGGATTAAGACGCGTGGTCAAAATTTCTCTCGACGTCATGGGGGGCGATTTCGGTCCCGAAGTCGTTATTCCGGGCGCCGCCCGGGCGCTGGAGCGCCATCCGGAGATTACATTCATCCTGTTTGGCCAGCGGGAAAAGTGCGAGCCTTTTCTTGCCAAATATCCAAAATTGAAAGCAAAATCCGTCTTCCACGATTGCGAAGTGGCAATCGCTATGGACGAAAAGCCAAGCCAGGCGCTGCGGCGTGGCCGCTATGTCTCCAGCATGTGGCGCTCGATTGAGGCCGTCAAAACAGGCGAGGCGGATGTTGTCGTGTCTGCCGGTAATACCGGCGCACTGATGGCGATGTCCAAGTTCTGCCTGCGCACCATGGCCAATGTGGAGCGCCCGGCCATTGCCGGGATCTGGCCGACCCTGAAGGGGGAAAGCATTGTGCTCGATATTGGCGCCACCATTGGTGCCGATGCGCAACAACTGCTGGATTTCGCCGTCATGGGCGGCGCTATGGCCCGGGCTTTATTCCAGATTGATCGTCCTTCGATTGGCTTGTTGAATGTCGGCGTCGAGGAAATCAAGGGTCAGGAAGAAGTGCGCGAAGCGGGCCGCATGTTGCGTGAGGCAGGTCTGGACACCCTAAACTATGCTGGTTTCGTCGAGGGAGACGATCTTGGCAAGGGCACGGTCGATGTCGTCGTCACGGAAGGCTTCACCGGCAATATCGCCCTGAAGGCTGCCGAAGGCACGGCGCGCCAGATTGCCACCTATCTGAGGGCTGCCATGTCGCGCAGCCTGATGTCGAAGATCGGCTATTTCTTCGCCAAGGGGGCGTTCGATGCGCTGAAGGACAAGATGGACCCGCGCAAGGTGAATGGCGGCGTCTTTCTCGGTCTGAACGGCATCGTCATCAAGAGCCATGGCGGTACGGACGCGGAAGGTTTCGGTTCAGCCATTGAGGTTGGCTATGACATGGCGCGCAATGGTTTGACCCAGAAAATTGAAAATGATTTGAAACTTTATCACACTCGCTTTCCATCGACGTCCAGGGCTGGTTCCTCCAGCGCCGGGCCGGAAGCAGCGTGAAAGACAGGATAAATATAAAATGATTCGTTCAGTTGTTCGCGGTGTTGGCTCGGCTTTGCCCAAGCGGCTATTGAGTAACCGCGAAATGGAAACGCTTGTCGACACGTCGGACGACTGGATCGTTCAACGCACCGGCATAAAGCAGCGCTATATTGCCGGCGAGGGGGAGACCACCGCCTCGCTTGGCGCTGAGGCTGCCTTGAAGGCGCTGGAGGCCGCTGGCCTCGCGCCCGCCGATATCGACATGATCATCTGCGCCACATCGACGCCCGACAACACCTTTCCGTCGGCTGCGGTGAATATCCAGAACCGGCTTGGCATGACCCATGGGTTTGCCTTTGACGTTCAGGCCGTCTGCACCGGGTTCGTCTATGCCATGACGACGGCGGATGCCTATATTCGCGGCGGACTGGCGAAGCGGGTGCTGGTCATCGGTGCCGAGACCTTTTCGCGTATTCTCGACTGGCAGGACCGTACCACCTGCGTGCTGTTCGGCGATGGCGCTGGCGCTCTGGTGCTGGAAGCGGTCGAAGGGCAGGGAACCATTGCCGATCGCGGCGTGCTGACGGCGCATTTGCGCTCGGATGGCTCGCACAAGGACAAGCTTTATGTCGATGGCGGCCCATCCACGACAGGCACCGTCGGCCATTTGCGCATGGAAGGCCGTGAAGTCTTCAAGCACGCGGTCGGGATGATCGCCGATGTGATCGAACAATCCTTTGCGGCGTCGGGCCTGACGGCTGAGGATGTCGATTGGCTGGTGCCGCATCAGGCCAATCGCCGCATTATCGATGGTGCTGCGAAAAAACTGGATATTCCCCTGGAAAAAGTTGTGATCACCGTCGATCAGCATGGCAATACATCTGCTGCCTCGATTCCACTGGCGATTTCGGTTGCTGTCGCTGATGGCCGGATCAAGCAGGGTGACTTGGTGCTGTTGGAAGCCATGGGCGGCGGATTTACCTGGGGTGCGCTGCTGCTGCGCTGGTAGTTGCCGCAAAAACAAGTTGTTAACGGTGCTTGACCGATTGCGTTCATATCAATAGTCTCTGAGTATAACGATCAGAACTGATAAATGGACGGGATGCTATGGCTGGCAAAACGGTAACACGCGCGGATTTGGCTGAATCGGTCTTCCGCAAGGTTGGTCTCTCCCGGACGGAATCCGCCGAACTTGTCGAAACTGTTATCGATGAGATTTGCAATGCCATCGTGCGTGGCGAAATGGTCAAGCTTTCCTCTTTCGCTACCTTCCAGGTGCGCGCAAAGAACGAGCGGATCGGCCGCAATCCGAAGACCGGTGAAGAAGTGCCGATTTCGCCCCGCAAGGTGATGACGTTCAAGGCCTCCAATGTCTTGAAACAGCGTATTCTGCGCTCGCATCTGGCCCGCAAAGCCAAGCAGAAACCGGCCAATCCTGCTGCTTAATGGTCTTGGGAGCAACCCCAGCGGTTCCGGCAAGTTTTGAGCTTGATTATGTCGGTCCCTATTTGTTGCGGACGGCGCTTTCGAGCTGCCATACGGATGGGCGACTTACTGAATAGTCCTCAAAACAGTAGCTGCAATACAAGATGATACAGCCTCAGTTTCTGATGAGAGACATGCTGTCGTTGAGAGTGACATGATGGAGCCCGTCTTGGATAAAAGCCCTGATGCCTTCCGCACGATCAGCGAAGTGGCGGACGATCTTGATTTGCCTCAGCATGTGCTGCGATTCTGGGAAACCCGGTTTCCGCAGATCAAGCCGCTGAAACGCGGCGGCGGGCGGCGCTACTACCGTCCTGACGATATCGAACTGCTGAAGGGCATTCGACATCTGCTTTACGATCATGGCTATACGATCAAAGGTGTGCAGAAGCTTCTGAAAACCAACGGCAATAAATTCGTCATGGCTGTCGCTTCCGGCGATCTGGCGACGATGGAAGCCCTGGTTGCTGCTGGCCAATCCAGCAATGACGATCCCAAACTCGGCAGCGACGACGATCAGGTTGTCGGTCATGCAAAGTCGCGTACCAGCAGCCGATTCTTTAACTTCGGCGGTGGCGACGATAGCGCTCTCGACATTTCCGCTGGCCGTGGTTCGGTCGGCAAGGAAGACCGGGCGCTTCTTCAGGAAACTCTGTTCGATCTGCTGGAATGCAAGCGGCTATTGGATCAGGTCCGCTAAAACACCCCTCACGCCGCCTGAGTTTGCTCCGGCGCAATCGCCACATTGGCGCGATGCGCGGCAAGGATCAGCGCGCGCCGCGCATAGGTGGCGGAACGCCGTCCTTCCAGGGCGGCTGCGCAGGCGGACAAGGCCTTGCGAAAATATTCGCAGGAAAAATCCGGCCATTGATCGGCAAGCAGCCAGGCTGCTTCCCGAATCGATCTGACCATGTGGGTGGTTCCGGCAATGACCAAGGCGACCGGCCGCTGAAAGTCTCTGTCTAATGTCATGTCATGTTCTCCGCGGCTCATAACGCCACGGTTAACCATTGGTTCCGCAGAAAAAATCCGATGTGAATAATAAATTTTGGCCGTATATCGCGGGCTGTGGAATCGACGGCAAAGACGTGTCTGGCGTGTGTTTCGGCAATAAGAAAAGAACGGCAAAAAGGAATATTTTCTTAAATTTTGGAACAAATCAGGATGGCGCGCGTTATGCTGACTGAAGAATAGCGTCATGCGGTGCGCCTCCTTCCGATCAGTGTGCTGGGCAACACGAAGTCATAGCAAAACCCGCCGATCGGACTAGGAATGACGTTTATGAAATCAGCCGCGGCTGGAGCGCTTCTGCTTGCGCTTTGTGGCACGCCAGCGCTCGCCGCCTGCAATATTTCCGATGCAAGGTTTGAAGAAGCCATTCTGGAAAAGCCTGAATTCCGGGATCCTCAAAACCGCTATCTCGTGCATGACCTGCGCAAATTGCGCGATGCGGCCTTTCTTCTGTGGAATTACGGGCTGGAAAAAGATTGCGAGCGGTTACTGGGCAATATTCGTGAATTGATCGCATCCCCGTTCATGGCGCGGTTGGGTACCAATGACGAAGACGCGACCGACCAGCAATTGGCCGCCGGCGAGCCGCAATGGCATAGGCTGGGCCAGGTCAAGGGAAGCCGTGGCACTGCCAATGAGGGGGCTTTGATCAGCATCAACGATCTCGATCCTGGCTTGCTGGTCAATGAAATTGTCGGGGCCGAGGTTCGGACCGCCGATGACAAGATTGTTGGCGAGGTTCGCAATGTGGTCATCGGCACCAAGGACCGGCAGGATTACGCAATCGTTGCGGCTGGTGGTTTTTTTGTACCGGGCAAGGATAGTCTCGTTGTTCCGCTTCGCTACCTGCTTGTCGATCGGGAAAGGAAGAGCTTCTTTCTGCGGATTTCGAATGCGCAGGTGAAGGCAGTCCCTTTGATGCCGGACCAGGATTATCAATGGTTGACGGACGAGACATGGCGCAAGACAAACGATGCGATTTTCGAGAGTTTGATTGCTGGCCCCGGGCCCGATCAACCCACGAAAACCTCCAGAGACAGTGCCACGAAATGAGCGATTAGCCAAAGCACGCCTTGATGGGCGAGGACGAGCCACCTGTTGCCGTGCATGCCGTTTTGGTCGTCCGATGCAAATGTTTCATTAAAAACGATGTTTGCTATTCCACTGATCTCTATCCAAAGCCAGTGATGCATTGGTATCTTTGGACCGTGGTATAGCTCACCTATTTCACGCGCGGCCTAGCCGCACCTGGAAACAGCCTATCTCATCTTAGAAAAGCGACACCCCTTGACCAATCTTCCGCTCAACGAAATCCTGCCTCAGGACATCATTGATACCTCCCGTGACGCAGTGCTGATTCTGAGCCAGGATCTGACTGTGCTTGCCGCCAATCAAGCCTTCTACGCCAATTTCCAGATCACCTCTGAACAGACACTGGAACGGCAGCTGTACGAGCTAAAGGGTGGCCATTGGAACATACCTGGGCTTCGATTGCTTTTGGAGCAGATCGTTCCGCTCGATATCGTCGTTAATGCTCATGAAATTGATGTGGTTTTCCCCGATCTGGGCCATAGGATCATGCTGGTCAATGTGCGGCGGGTTCAACGCACGAGTGATGCCACAAGCCTGTTTTTGATGTCGATCGATGATGTCACGCAAGCGCGCCTTGCCAGTGCGGAAGCTGAGCGCAGTTGGATTCTTGCGCAGAATATTGTCGATACGGTCCGCGATCCATTGCTGGTGTTGGAACATGACATGCGCGTTGTGTTTGCCAGCCGTTCTTTTTTGAAACTTTTCGGTGTTCAAGCCACGGAGGTTGTCGGCCAGCAGTTGAAAACGCTGGGGGACGGCCAGTGGAACGTGGCTGCGCTCAACGATCTCCTGGAGCGTGTCTTGCCACGCGACGAGCATGTCGATGGCTTGCTGCTGGAGGACGACTTTCCCGGTCTGGGCCGTCGTGTGTTCAAGATCAATGCCCGGAAAATATTTCGGCCAGGCAATCATGTCACCCGGATGCTCGTCGTATTCGAAGACGCGACGGAGGCCGTGCTGTTCGATAGGCATCGGGATATATTGGCAGCGGAACTCGCCCATCGCATCAAAAACAGCCTGCAGATCATTTCCTCTTTCGTCTCGCACGAAATTCGCCGCGCCGCAGAACCTTGCGCCGAAGGATATAAGGCCATGCAAGCGCGGATTAGAGCCGTTGCCGAGCTTTACGACGTCATTGCTCAATCCAGTGCCTTTGGCCCCGTCAACATGGAAACCTACCTGAGAGGCATCAACACCACGATCCGTAAGAGCCTTTTGAGCCCGAATTCGAACATCACGATCAGCACGAAAACCGAGCCGTTGAGCATTCAACCCGATTATGCCGTATCGATCGGCTTGATCGTCAATGAGCTTGCCACCAATGCCGTAAAATATGCCTTTCCATCGGGGCAGGGCGAGGTTGTTCTCGGCTTTCAGCGCCGGGAAGGTGAGGTCGCACTGACCGTCAGCGATAACGGAATCGGCCTCAGCGGCAAATCGGAGGGGTCGGGACTTGGCACCCAGTTCGTCAAAGCTTTCGTCAAGCAACTCGGCGGTTCCCTGGCCAGCGCGACGAGCTCCAGTGGCACGACGTATACCGTCAGGCTTCCACCGTCGATCTTGGCGGAATGAGTTTTGAGGTGTGTTTTGCGTGTTTTTGATCTGTCCGGGCAAAATTCCGCTTGCGCCCGAAAGTCAAAAACTCTAAGTGAACCTTGCTCTTAGGAGCGGGTCGGGGCGTAGCGCAGCCCGGTAGCGCACTTGACTGGGGGTCAAGGGGTCGCAGGTTCAAATCCTGCCGTCCCGACCATTTATTTCAATCACTCCCCCCCAGTTTGGGTGATTGTCTCTCTTCAAACCAGATGCCTATTTTCAGCGTTACAGCGCCTTGCACTCAGGTTTGCTGAAGCCCTTCTATTTTGGGGAGAGGCGGCGGCTTTGTGCTTGCGTAATCCTTTCAGGGCGTAAGCTAATCTCAAGAGTTTTATGTTTATAATGTATAATTCTTTTTTTGCGGTGCACGTAATAGACAGATGTTTTCCGTAACCATCTATATTCTAACGGTTATTATCAGATTTTCTGGACTTTGAAGAGGCTAGACAGGCTACAAAAGCGCCGAATGGTGCAGCGCTGGTATCGATAAAGTCCCGTCTCTGCCTTATATTGGGTGCAGTGCAGCAATATGCCGTGTCGTTGGTCCTCATAACCTTCGAGATTAGCATGAGACGATATTCACCATGAGTTTTTGAGGGCCAGAAGTATTGGCGGCTTGTGAAGCAGACGAGAGAATGCAGCCGTCAGGAAGGCAGATGTGATGCGATTGAATGTTCCAAAATCGGTGGCCGCCATGGTTCGCCGCCAAAAAAAGTTACAAAAGGCATTTGTGGATCTGGTTGAGAGCGCCACGCCTCGCGAAAAGGTCGCGCCGAAACCGAGAAAGCCCGCCCAGCCACGCCTTGTTGAAAACACCAGCTTCGGCAGCAATCCCGGGCATTTGCGGATGATGACCTATGTGCCTGCGGGTTTGCAGCCGGGTGCGCCGCTTGTGGTGGTGCTGCACGGCTGCGGGCAGACGGCTAAGGATTTCGATGACGGCAGCGGCTGGAGCCGTCTGGCACGTCAGTACGGTTTCGCGCTGCTCTATCCCGAACAGCGTAGTTCCAACAATCCGAATGGGTGTTTCAACTGGTTTCGCCCGAGTGCTGTTGCGCGTGATCGCGGCGAGACGGGCTCGATCCGCCAGATGATTGACACCATGGTCGAGGCCCATAGCCTGAGCACCGACCATGTTTTCATCATGGGCCTGTCGGCCGGTGGTGCGCTGGCCGCTGCGGCTCTGGCCGCCTATCCCGATATCTTCAAGGCAGGTGCCGTGGTTGCCGGCCTGCCGGTTGGTGGCGCGCGCGATGCAATGAATGCCTTGAACATCATGCATAACGGTGTGGCGAAAGCCCCGGATGAATGGGCGCAACTGGTCTATCAGGCCGCGCCCGAAGGTCGGGACTGGCCACGGATTTCGATCTGGCAGGGCAGGGATGACAATGTCGTCCATCAGAAGAACGCCGATGCGCTGGTCATCCAATGGCTTGCCGTGCATGGCTTGCTGGACGGCAAGGCAAAGCCCGTCGCCTATGGCCGGAGCGACGGCTATGTCTGGCATGACGAAGACGGTGCGATCAAGGTGGAATATGCCGTAATGGATGGCCTGGGGCATGGTCTGCCGATCAAAGCGGGCGAGGGGCAGGAAATGCCCTATATGCTACCTGGAGACCTGCATTTGCCATCCCTGCTTGTGGAAAGCTGGGGTCTCGACAGGGCTGAAGGCAAACGCAAGGTCGCGTGATTTGCCTCCACTTGAGAATTATTCAATAGTATAAAGCCTTACAGCACTGGCGTTTTATAATACGGCAGTGCTGTAAGGCAAACGCGCTGGCTGGAGATTATTTCTGTTCGACGGCAACGCCGTCTTTTCCAATGCTGAGTTCCACGCCCTTGGGCTTGGTTTCCTCATGATAGGCATAGGCGCCGAGGCCAACCACGATGACGACCAATGCGCCGATGATCAAATAAAGACCGTTTGTGCGGTTCATGCTGTCCCTCTTCTGTCCGTCCGCCAACTGTTTCGGCTGAACGCGCTGCTTAATGCGACAGAAGAGAAATTGTTCCATGCGTGTGAAAAAATACCTGCCAGTCTCCCTGGGTCATTCACCAATCTGATTGGCGAGCCGCAAGGTCGTGTGGTCTCCGGGCGTTCGAAGTCTGCTGTCGGTTTCGTGTTTGATCACCGGGCATGGCGTGGTTTGCGGCAGTAGGTCCCGGTAGATTGCCAATGTTTCGGCCACCATTTTTTCAAGCCGGTAGTTGTTACGGCGGCTCAATGCGCCAGCCGTAAGCTGTGCCCGCACCAGGGGATCGCGAAAGGCGGCCATGGCGTCTGAAAGCGGCTTGATCTCATCGCTATTGGGAACGGCAAAGCCGTTGACGCCATTCTCCAGCACAACGCTCGTTCCACCCACTGCTGTCAAAACGAGGGGAAGGCCACCGGCTGCGGCCTCCAGCATCGCATAGGACATGGCCTCGTAGCGGCTGGGAGCAACCAGGATGTCGAAAGCCTGGATGGCATCATGTCCGCTCATATCGCTACGGATCTGTGCCTTGCCATCAAGACCGAGGATATGGATCAAGTTGCGCAGTTCCGCCTCCCGCTCGCCGCTGCCAATCATCACCAACCGTGCCTGAGGCATCAGGTCTGCAATGCTGGCAAAGGCGTGGATCAGCCGCTCCGGAGCTTTCTGGGCGACGAGCCTGCCGATGAAACCGAAAACCAGGTGCTCATGGGCAATGCCGAAGCGTGTGCGTGTCTCCGAGCGGGCGTCGCCGGGCGGATATTTGACGCCATTTGCGACAATGCGGAGTGTTCGCGCCGGAATACCCAGCGCCACGGCATGATGATATTCGTCTGGCGAAACGCAAATCACCCGGTCGCTGAAGAACCTCCCAAGCAGCCGTTCCACGCCGCCATAGACCAAACGGCCTTTGGAGCCGAGCGTCGGGTCCATGGTGCGGAAGGCGTGGGGCGTGTAAAGCACCGGTGGATTGCGCCCGGGCAGGGTTGCCAGTCGGGTCAGCGCGCCGGCCTTTGAACTGTGGCCATGCACGATGTCGAATGGGCCTTTGTCGCGGATCAGCCGTCGCAGCGCGCTATAGGAGGCCAAATCCCAGGGGCCGACCGCACGGTGCATGTCCAGCGTAATGATCTCGTGCAGCGGCAGCGCCAGCAATTCGGCAACGAACCGGCTTTCGGCTCTCAAAGGAGAATAGACAGCGGTTACCGTTTGGCCGCAGGCAGCGAGGCCTGCACAAAGATCGATAAAATGACGGCCGGAGCCACCGCCGCTCGGCTCCAAGACCTGCAAGATTCGCAGATGCTGCCCATTGGCAATTCCCTGGCCATCCCTGACGTTTTCCTCCACTAAACGCGTCCCCCGATGTTCCCTAGTGTCTTTGCCAGTTGATTTCCAGTGCTCTGCATCCCCAAAGGATTCCGAACAGCAGGTACACATGTCGCCAATGATCGATATCGATGACATTGCCGATCAGGGCATGGCCGATCAGCACGATCCAGGCAATCATCAGATAGGGTTGCCAAGGGCGGTCATAGAGCAGACATTTGAAGCCGAAGCAAATGCTCCAGATCAGCATGGCGATAAAACAGACGAAGCCGAGCCAGCCATAGGATGTCAGGGTTTTCAGCCAGATATTGTGCTCGTCCTCTGGAAAGATCTTGCTGAACACCATCGGCCCGATCCCGAGTGGCTTTTCCATCGACATCAGAAAGCCGATCTTGTGACGCTCGAAGCGGCCGAGATGGCCGCCATCATAATCCTGCACAAGCTGGGTGCGGCTGGAAAACAGGTCACGCACCTGCTGGAATTGCAGGGCGACGGTCAGCGCCACAACGAGAGCGATGGCCGCCGTCAGCGCCAGCAGCACGATCTTCAGGCGGAAGGCACTGCTGCGCTCCTTGATCAGCAGGATCAGTACCATGGCAATGGCGCTAAATAGGAAAAGCGCCCAGGCCGCCCGTGAAAAGGACAGGAAAACCCCAAGTGCGAGGATCAGCAGACAGAGGATTTTCCAGGGTGCGTCCAACAGCCTGCCAGTCAAAAGCCCATGGATGAGATAGAGCGACGGAGCAATCAGAAACGGACCAAACACATTGGGGTCCTGGAAAGCCCCCATGGCCCGATCATAGCGTGTAAACATTTCAGCGCCGGGAAAGGCGTGGAAATAGCCCAGGATTCCCAGAAGGGACGTGGCGACAGCGGCTAGAACCCAGGCATTGAAGATCAATCGTAGACGTTCATGCCGGTCCTCAATGATGGCGGCATAGAAAACCGAGGTCACGGCGAGGAAGGTCGAGACGGCAACATAGAGCGGGCCTTCATCAAGGTCCGTCATTGTCGTCAACGAGATCATGCCGCCGACATTGAAGGTGAGCATCAGCGCCAGAAGCGGTGCGACGCTGCGGGAAATTTTCAGGCCCAGCAGGAACCATAGCGGGATCTGCGCCGCCATGAACAATTCGTAAGGGGCTGGCTCCATGAACACGAAGCCGAGCAGAAACACGCCAAAGCCGACCAGCGCCGATCCGGTCAGGGTAATGGCTGCAAAGCCTGGCCGGAAAGGCGGGCTGCTGTGGTGGCTGACCGCGCTCAATAAGCGTTTTCCGTGTTGAAAAGGCTGATCGGCGTCATCAACAGGATCTTCAGGTCAAACAGTAGCGACCAGTTCTCGATATAATAGAGGTCATGGGCGGTTCTGCCCTTGATCTTGTCGTCGGTATCGATCTCGCCACGCCAGCCCTTGATCTGCGCCCAGCCGGTGACACCAGGCTTGACCCGGTGGCGGGCAAAATAGCTCTCGACGATTTCGCTGTAATGGCGGTTGCGGGTTTGCGCCATGACCGCATGCGGGCGAGGCCCGACCAGCGAAAGATCGCCGCGCAAAACATTGAACAATTGCGGCAATTCATCCATCGAGGATTTGCGCAGCCAGCGGCCGACGGGCGTGACGCGCGGATCGTTCTTGGTGACGGCCAGTTTGGCGGTCGGGTCGCTCATTTCCGTATACATCGAGCGGAATTTCAGGACTTTGATGACCTCATTGTTGAAGCCATGGCGCTTCTGCACGAACAGCACCGGCCCTTTCGACGTGGATTTGATGGCGATGGCGGCGAGCGCCATGACCGGCCAGAAAATGGCCAAGGCCGCCAGGCTGAAAATGATGTCGAAGGCCCGTTTGGCAACCTGGTCCCAGTCGCGGATGGGCTTATCGACCAGATCCAGCATCGGTAGATCGCCGACATGGGAATAGGCGCGGGGTCTGAATCTGAGGCTGTTGGAATGGGCCGCCAGCCGAATATCCACCGGCAGGACCCAGAGTAGTTTCAGCAATTCCAGAATACGCGCTTCCGCGCTGATCGGCAGGGCGATGATCAGCATGTCGATCCGTGTTTCCCGCGCAAAGGCCACCAATTCGGCAACGGTGCCGAGCTTGGGATAGCCCGCGACGATGTTCGGCGACCGGTCGCCTTGCCGATCGTCGAAAATACCGCAGATACGGATATCGTTATCCGGCTGGCTTTCCAGCGTGCGGATCAATTGTTTGGCAGGCTCTCCACCGCCAACCACCACGGCGCGTCGCTCGATGATGCCGTTACGGGTCCAGCTGCGAATGGCCAGTGCCATGCCATAGCGTTCAAGCAGGAGAAACAGGGCAGCGGTTGCCGCCCAGGTCGCCAACCAGGAAACGGTAAACAGCTGGGCATTCCAGGCAAAGTGGATGCCGACCATCAAGGCGATAACCAGAAGCCAGCTGGTCAGGGCCCGCTTTACCGAGCGGATTGGACGACGCAGCGTATGTATCTGGTAGCCGTCGGCAAATTGCGTGAACAGGACAAAAACAATCGCTCCAAGGGCGCCGAACGCACCAAGGGGCAGCAGTGTGTCGAGCGGTCCGTCCATCGTCAACCAGCCGGACAGCAGGCTGGTGGCGATCAGCCAGGAAAATTCCAGCAGGCCGAACTGCCCCAGCATGATGCTGGGCGAGCGATTGGCACGGCGTAATTGATCGGCCACCCGGCTGGCGAGTGGTGACAATTCGACTGTTGGAGACGATGAAGAGCCGCTTGCGCGGGTCTGTTCAGCCTCTTCCTTCAGTTTTTGACGGAGCTTTGCTACATCCAAAGTCTCTAGCGCCCTCATCGCGGCAATTCATTTTGCAACGTTGGATTACCGCAAATGTGCTAAAAAACCTTTAGCTTTGGCAGGACCCGTCCCACGATGATGCAGGTCGCGGCGGCTGTCAAACCGAATGATCGCGGTAGAGCGCCAGCATTTGTGTGGCCATGGCAGAGGCAGAAAATCGCGCATGGAAGAGAACCGGGTCCGGCATGACGGCCTGTTTCCAGTCGGGTTGGGTCAGGGCCTGCACCATGGTAGCGGCCAGTTCCTCGACATTGTCGGGTTTGACCAGTGCGGCGCTGTTCTTGCCCAGAGCTTCCGGAATGCCGCCGACGGCGCTGGCAATCACCGATTTTCCGGCGGCAATCGCCTCCAGCACGATATAGGGCATGGATTCAGCTCTGGAGGGGACGACAACAATATTGCTGAAGGTAAAGGCTTCCGAGACCCGCATGGCAGGCAGCAATTGCATGCGAAGGCCAAGTCCGCGCTGGTGAATCTGCTGCTCGTATCTGTCTCGGTCCGGGCCATCGCCGATGACAGCGCCGGTCAGAGGACGCCCCAGCAACCGTTCCGCCTCCAGCACGGCGTTGATGAAGACGTCAGGGCCTTTCAGATCCCGCAACATGCCGATGAAGACGAAGTCCACGGATGCGTCACGGAGTGGTACAGGTCGAAATTCACTCTCGCTGATCCCATTCAAAATCAATCGGGAGTCGCAGCTCGGTTTTCCCACCTTTTGCCCGTAGGACCATTGCTCGAAGCCGCAGACAAAGGCGATGGCTTCGGTCTGGCGTTCCAACAGCTTTTCCAGGGCAAAGATCAGTCTGCCAACCGGCCTGTTGCGGCGATAATGCAGGCTGCCGCCATGCGGTGAATAGATGCGGACAACCTTTGATCCCTGCATGCGAAGCGCCGTGCCAATGATGCGGGCGAGGGCGCCGCCCTTGGCACCGTGACCATGCAGTATATCGGGCTTCAGGCTCTTGATATGCCGATAGCAGGAGCGCACCGCGCTGATATCGTCAAAGCCAATGGCGCGCCGGATCGGCTGGCGGATAAGGCCGAGTTTCAGGCGGGGCAGCAATTCCGCAAACAGGGCGTCCTCATGGTCGCCGCCGGTGCTGCTGTCGCAGATAATGCCGACGGAATGGCCAAGCGCGTCGTGATGCTCGACCAGATCGCGCACATGCCGGAAAATGCCGCCAATTGGCGAGCGGAAGCAATGGATGATCCGCAGCCCGTCTTCATCCGGCATCAGAACAGCCGTTCGCGCACATAAACCGTATCACCGGCAATGATGGGGTCGGTGATCGGCACCCGGCCCGTGGCGATGGTGCCATTGACCTTGCGGGTCACATCCACGTCGCGCTCGTTGGCGCGGCTGGTGAAGCCGCCAGCAACGGCGATGGCATTTTGCACCGTCATGCCCGGCACATAGGAATATTGCCCCGGCTGGCCAACTTCGCCCATGACGAAGATCGAGCGGTAGCGGTCGATCTCAATGCTGACATCGGGATCGCGCAGATAGCCCTTGCGCAGCCGCTGGGCAATGGTGCCTTCCAGCTGTGGCATGGTGGTGCCGCGCGCCGCGACCTGGCCGATCAGCGGAAAGGCGATATAGCCGGCCTGATCCACGGTATAGGTATTGCTCAGATTGGCCTGGTCGAACACGGTGATGCGCAGCCGGTCGCCGCTATCCAGCCGGTAGGGCTGGATCGTTGCTTCCTGGAAGACTTTCGAAGCCGGCTTATAGGTGGCGCAGCTGGAAAGCGCCGCCAGCAGGGTGACGGCAACAGCCAGCAAGATCTGTTTGGCGGTGACCATGCGCACGCTCCCATAGAAGATAATCATGTTCTTATCGGCCAGTATGGTTAAGGGAGTGTAAAGATTGGAGCGCAAGTCCGGCAAGCTTATCCTGCAATCTCCGCGATGACCACAGGCGGTTAACGCTTGAGTTACTATGTTCGTTTACGCTCCGGACAGATTTGAAGGAGGGATGGAATGTCGGGTCAGCCGGTCGCCGCCCATCAGGACGTAGATATCGATCTCTTGCAGCTGTTTCGCGCCGTCTGGCAGCGAAAGGGCAGGGTATTGCTTGTCACTTGTCTGGCCGCAGGCGTCGCCTTTGCCGGGGCCAGCATGATCCGTCCGACCTACCGCGCCGAAACGACGGTGCTGATTGAGCCGCGCGCGCCCAATTACGATGCGGAAAACGCCAAGTCGGCCGCCTCCGAACCGGTGCTGGACGAGCTGAATATTGCCAGTCAGGTGCAGCTGTTCCGATCTGTCGATCTGATCCGCCAGGTGGTGAAGGATCTCAAGCTCTATGAACTGACGGAATTCGACCCTGATCTGCATCCCTCCGCCCTGTCGGATCTGATGGTGATGCTGCATCTGAAAAAGAACCCGCTCGATCTGGCGCCAGAAGACCGGGTGATCCGTACCTTCCTGGAAAAGCTTCAGGTCTATCAGGTCGAGAAGTCGCGGGTTATCGGCATCGAGTTTTCCTCCAAGGATGCAAGGCTCGCCGCTGCCATTCCCAATGAAATGGTCAAGGTCTATCTGGCGATCCAGAGCGGCGCCAAGCTTGATAGCAATGAGGACGCGGCCCGCTGGCTGGAGCCGGAAATTTCCAATCTGCGTCAGAAGGTGTCCGACGCGGAAAAGAAAGTCGCGGATTATCGCCGCAATGCCGATCTGCTGTCGACCGGCGAGGGCGGTACATTCGCCTCCAAGCAGCTCAACGATATATCGACGGAATTGGCGCGGGTGCGGACCGACCGGGCCAGTGCGCAGGCACGGGCCGAAAATGCCAAGGCATCATTGAAGGCCGGGCGGTCGACCGACAATCTCGATATCGTCATGGCCTCTCCTGCCGTGCAGCAGTTGAAACAGGCGGAAGCCGCCGTACAGGCACAAATCTCCGACCTCTCCACCAGTCTTCTGGACGGACACCCGCGCATCAAGGCGCTGCGGGCCCAATTGGCCAACCTGCGCCAGCAATTGGCCGAAGAGACGAGAAAAGTCGTCTCCAGCCTGGAAACCGAGGCCAATGTGGCGCGGATGCGCGAAGCGGAGCTTGACCGGCAGCTGACGACCCTCAAGGCACAAAGCGCCAAGGCTGGGGACAGCCAGGTCGGGCTTGCGGCATTGGAGCGCGAAGCCAGCGCCCAGCGGCAATTGCTGGAAACCTATCTTGCCCGCTACCGCGAAGCCACCAGCCGTCTGGACAGCAATGCCAGCCCTGCCGATGCCCGGGTGATTTCCCGCGCCTCCGAGCCGAGTGAACCGAATTTCCCCAAGGTCCTGCCGATCACAGTTGTGGCCGCCATGGCGGCTCTGGTGTTGAGCGTGATCGTCATCATGTTGGCGGAACTGTTCAGTGGCCGGGCGCTGAAGCCTGTCGGCCCTGTTGATCCAGACCGCAGCGGGCGGTTTGCGCAGGAATATCCCCGCCGCCGGACCGGTGAGCCTGCCTTTGACGAACCAGCAGCCGCGCCTGCAAAACAGAAGCCAAGACTGGATGCGGCGGCTGCCGCGATCGCAGCGACGGCAGCAGCCGAACGGATCGAAAAGGAAACTCCGCCCATCGCACCGGCAGATCCTGAAGGTGAAAGCGATCAACATCCCGCGGCCCTTTCCGATGCCGATCATGAGTTTTCAATCGCGTCGGTGGCGCGTTACTTGACGCGGCATGGTATTTCCAAAGCAGTGGTCATCTCGCCTTCCGGCGATGACGGATCGGCGGCAACGGTGCTTTTGGCACGCGCCGTGGCCAAAGCCGAACGCACGGTGATCCTGATTGACATGACCGGCTCCGGCTATCCGACAGCGCTGATGGCCGTGCGAAACGATCTGCCCGGCGTGACCGATCTGCTCTGCGGCGACGTTGCCTTTGGTGAAACCATCCATTCCGACCGATTGTCAAACGCCCATATCGTGCCGAAGGGCAATAGCGATATCCGTCAGGCGCTGCGTGGCATCGAGCGGCTGTCAATGGTGGTCGAGGCGCTTGCCGACGTTTACGACCTGGTCCTGATCGAATGCGGCCCGGCCAGCGCCGACAATGTCGTTGGCCTGTGCAAGGCCCAGGACCATGAAGTCATCCTCTCTGCGCCCAATCCGGACCGCAAGCAATTGGCGCAAATCATGTCCGCCTTCGAAGCCGTTGGCTATAGTGATCTGGTGCTGATGAGTGACGACAATGCGGTGCCACCGGATGATGGTGGCCAGCGGGTGGCTTGAAATTTGTCAGGGGAACGTGGAAACCGAGTTTTCTCGGACAGTTAAACGACAACAAGAAGATTTAGAGTCTGTGTGGTTCAATCGGCGGGGTACACGACGCAAACATCCTCTCGGCTGCGCACCCCCTCATCCCCCTGCCGGGACCTTCTCCCCGCTGGTGAGAAGAAGCAAAAGCGACAGCACTGAATCTCAGTTTGATGTTGAAAAAAGATTATACCTTTTTCACGGTGTCGGTGAGTGATCAGGAAGGCGGCTCGCACTTCTTCTCCCCATCGGGGAGAAGGTGGCGGCAGAGGCAAGAGGGGGCCGCGCGCCCGAAAAACTTTTGCGTTCTGTACTATGGTTCAATCTTAACCTAACAAACTCAAGCCTCTAATCCTAGCCCGGATCATCCGCCTGCGCATTGCTACGGGCGCGGAGTTTTTGCAGGGCGCTATAGAGTTGGGGATGACCCTTGATGAACGCCTTGGAGCGGATCAGGCTCCGCTCCGCTGTGGCGGCGAGGTGGCCGAGAGGGGTCACAGGCAGCAAAATATCGTGTTGCACGGTTTCCATAGGGCACCAGCTTCGCTTGTAGATCTGGTCACCGAGGCCGAAGTCGAACAGGGCGGCCCCTTCGGCGCAGCATTGTTCGATCATCAGCCAGAACAGCAATTCCCCGGGGCTGGTTTCCGGGGCAATGTTTTCGTCTATCGAGCCGAACTGGCAGATAACGTGATCGCCCTTGCGTGACAGGCCGGCGATGGCGGCAATCTTGCCATTTTGATGGCTGCCCGACAACCGCAGCGCATGCAGTTCCAGCGGCACGTTCAATCCGCCTGCCTCGCTTTGCAGCAGCAACTGGAAGAATGCCTGTGTCTCCGGCTCCTGGAACACGTCCGGAAGGCCGAGGGTTTCGAAGCGGATCGCTTTTTGCCGGAAAAACAAATCCAGCAGCCAGGCCTTCTGCTCTTCACCGCATGCAATAATATGTTCAAAGCCGCCGCTCGCTTCCAGCTTGCGGACCTGGTTACGGTATTTCTTGCGGCGACGCTTGGCGTTGATCTGGGAGAGCGTCTGCTCAAAGTCGCCTAGAACAGGCAGTTGGAAGGCATGGTTCTGATGTTCGACAGCCGGTAGGCTGGCCAGAGGATGAGACAATCCACGCCAGGAGAGCGGAATATTGCCGAGGTGAACGAGATCGGCATGCCCCGTCATTGCCTGGACAATCTGCTTTCCCAACTGTTTGGCCGTGTCCGGCTCCACCTGCTGGCAAAAAGCCGGGTCAAACAGGCCGGTATTGATATTGGTGAAGCGGGTGGCAATGAAGCTTGCCTTGCGGATCATAGCGTGGCGGGTGATTTCCAGCGGCAGGATGAACAGGCTGCGTCCATTGCTGTTGCCATGCAGGATGGCCAGCGGGTTGCCATGGGTTTTAACCCAGGCGCGGCACCAGTCGTAACCTTGATGCAGCGACAGGTGGTTGTTGCGCTCCAGACAGCGCCAGTCGGCCTCCAGAGGCTCCATCGCAGGCAAAACGTCCACGGCGATATCTGCCACGGAGATTTGGCTGCTGGCGGTTTCAGTCAGCCGTTTCGGATCGATCATCGCCACGCTGCATTCTCCGGTCCTGTCGATACAGCACCAGTTTACCCGGTTTGTATTTAAGGATTATGCAATGCGCGGATTATTTGCGAACCGGACCCGCCATCCATTTGATGATCGCCATGGCTGGCAGGATCCAGACCACACCCGACAGCAGGAAATAGGTGAGATGCACCCACCAGGGTGATTGTGCCAATGTCAATGTGGCAATGGTGGTGGCCAGCACCGCGTAAAGCATGACAAGCACGACGATCAAAATCGTCCCGATGAATTTGCGCAGTCTGACCGGCATGCTATGACCCTGATTGCAGGACGCGACGCGATGTCGCAAACCTTCCGCCCTTGTTTTGCACCGGGTCCTGATGCAAATCAACCGGAATGCACCAGTTCCGCCTGCAACACAGCGTTCGGACCGGGATTATGCCGTAGAATGGAGAGATTGGACCGATGACCATCGCCAGCACCGCTTCACCCGTCCCGGCGGCAGCCGCCCTTGACCGGCAAAGCCGCAACCGCCGCGCCCTGCGCATCTGGCTCGGCCTGGTGATTCTCGCGCTGTTTGCCCTGGTTCTGGTCGGTGGGGCAACGCGGCTGACCAATTCTGGCCTGTCGATTACCCAGTGGAAGCCGATCCACGGTGTCATTCCCCCGTTGAGCGCGGCGGAATGGGAGGAAGAGTTCAAGCTCTACCAGCAGATCCCGCAATATGAGCTGGTTAACAAGGGCATGACGGTCGAGGCGTTCAAGACGATTTTCTGGTGGGAATGGGCGCATCGCTTCCTGGCCCGCAGCATCGGCGTGATCTTTGCCCTGCCGCTGGTGTTTTTCTGGGTCACAGGACGGATCGAGAAGCGTTTGCGCTGGCCGCTGGTCGGCATACTTGCGCTTGGCGGCTTTCAGGGCTTTATCGGCTGGTGGATGGTATCATCAGGCCTGTCGGAGCGCACCGAGGTCAGCCAATACCGGTTGGCAACTCATTTGGTTACAGCCTGTCTGATCTTCTCATCCTGTGTCTGGGTGATGCGTGGCCTTGCCCGCCATAGCGCCGATCCGGCTCCAGCCGCGCATTCGAGGCATTGGGCGATAGCGCTGCTGTGCCTTGTGCTGTTCCAGATCTATCTGGGGGCGCTGGTGGCAGGGCTGGATGCGGGCATGTCCTACAATACCTGGCCGCTGATGGATGGGGCGCTGATACCCGGTGATCTGCTGCTCCAGCATCCCGTCTGGCTGAATTTCTTCGAAAACCCGAAGACGGTGCAGTTCGTGCATCGCATTGGTGCCTATACCGTGTTTCTGGTGGCGCTCTATCACATGGTCTCGTCGCTGCGGGCGGCCCCGGGAACGACCCATGCGCGCCGCAGTGTCGTGCTGTTTGCCATCGTTTGCTGTCAGGCCGCGTTGGGGATTTCCGCGCTGCTCATGCAGGTGCAGCTTCATGCGGCGCTCGCCCATCAGGGCGGCGCGCTGATCCTGCTCGGCTTTACGGTCGCACATCTACGGGGCTTCTACGGCTCCTATCCGCTACCCGAACCGGTAGCCTGAATAGGCCTTGCCCAGCGCCAGACCATTGAACGTCCGCACGCCCTTGTCCGCGCCCGCAGCCCCTGCGGCCACAAACAGCGGCACAAGATGGTCATGGTCAGGCACATGGCAGGCAAGCGCATCCGGGTTTTGATTCCAGAGGCTGAGCGTTGCGGCACGGGCATCCGGGTCGGGTATTTCTACCGCTGCCGTCAGCCAGTCATCGAACCGTTTGGCAACGGCTTCGTGGTCGGCATCGCGGCGGCGAAACATCGGCATATTATGGTAGCTCATGCCGGACGCGATGATCAGCACATTGTCATCGCGCAGCGACTGCAAAGCCTTGCCGATCTCCAGATGGCTTTCCGCATCCAGCGTATTTTTCAGCGACAGCATCACGACAGGCACATCCGCATCCGGATAGGCAACCATCAGCGGAACGAAGACGCCGTGGTCGAAGCCGCGCGAATCATCTTCCGCTGAAGCAATGCCTGCCTGTTGCAGCAGCGCGCGGACATGGGCAGCCAGTGCCGGATCGCCTTTAGCCGGATAGGTTATCTCATAGGTATGGGCGGGAAAGCCGTAATAATCATAGAGCATGCCGGGGGCCGCTGCCGTGCTGACGGTGACCTGGGGTTCCTTTTCCCAATGGCCGGAGACGATGAGAATGGCTTTCGGCGTGACGCCGAGATCGGCAGGCAGGCCTTGCAGAAAGGCCGCAAGATCGTCCCAGGGGCCTTTGCCCTGGTCGTCTTTCGGGAAATCCATGAAGGGCCAGGGCCCGCCGCCATGAGGGATGAAATAAACGGGAAGACGGCTGTCGGTCATGGGATGCTCCTGAAGATATGACCCGAATATACGCCGTGGCGGCAACCAGCACGAGAGGCGGATCAGTCGACAAACTGTTCAGCAAGTATGGACCGTGCCAGCCGGGCAAAGCCAAGCCGCTCGGCAAGATTGGTATTGCCTGATGCGGTCAGCGGGCGGCTCAGCGTCCAGGCGCAGGAGAGACCTGCATGAGCTGCGGCATAGCTGAGGATTTTGCGTGACGAACAGCCCAATGCCAATGAAAACCGCTGGCTCAGGTCTAGCGCGCGCTGGCGATCAAGAACGAGATTTGGAGCGTGGAGCGGATTGCCAAACACATTGGCGACATCATAGGCCGGATCGCCCAGCAGGCCTTGCGGATCGATGGCCAGCCAATTGCCACTGTCATCGCCGATGACATTATCGTGGTGCAGGTCGCCGTGTAGCGGCTTGATATCCTGTTGCTCGGCAAGCAGGCTGCGGGCAAGTGCTGCGGTCCAATGGATGATCTCGGCGATGGCCGGGTCAGACATGGTTTTCTCAAGCGCAAACAGGGCGCTGAAATGGACATCTAGCGGCGTCAGCGCATCGGGAACAGGGTCGGACGAGGGCGCATGCAGGCGCGCCAATACATCGACAATGATCTCCGTTGCTACCGGATCTCCGACCTTGCCAAGATGATGGCGCAGCAGCAGGTTGCCCGCATCGTCCAGCAGGGCGATGTCGTCGGCCTGATCGATGAGCCGGATTGCACCATTGCCAGCCCGCCAGCGCAGAAAATCCAGGCCCGGTCGTTCGCCGCTGCCTTCGGGCTTCAGAGCTTTGACAATGACGGGGCGTTGGTCCTGCATGGCTCGGTAAACGAGGCTGCTAGGGGTATCGGCGATTAGCCTGAGATGTGAAAGCCCCCATGTCTCCATCAGAGATGGAGGAAAGATGGGGGCTTTCAAAGAGCTGTTCAAACGATCACGCCGACAGCATCAGGTCCATGTTCTGGACGGCTGCACCGGACGCACCCTTGCCGAGATTGTCCAGCACGGCGACGAGATTGACATGGCCGGTGCCCGGATTGCCAAACACGAAGAGTTTCATCGTGTCCTGGCCCACCAGTTCCTCGGCATCGACGCGACCGAGCTTGGCGCTGTCTTCCAGAGAGACGACATTGACGATGTCCTGCCCGGCGTAATGGGCGCAAAGCGCCGCATGGATGCTTTCTACGGTCGCGCCATCGGCCAGATCCTCCAGGAACAGTGGAACCTGCACGATCATACCCTGCGGGAACCGGCCGACCGAAGGCGAAAATAGCGGGGCGCGATCCAGCAGGCCATGGGCCTTCATTTCCGGCACATGCTTGTGCTTGAGGTTCAAGCCATAGACATAGTTGTTGACGGTCAGATGCTCGGGATGGCTCTCGTCTTCCATCTGCGCGATCAACTGCTTGCCGCCGCCGCTATAGCCGGAAACGGCATTGACCGAGACCGGATAGCCGTCCGGCAGGATGCCCGCAGCGCGAAGCGGACGGATCAGCGCGATAGCGCCGGTCGGGTAGCAACCGGGATTGGCTACGCAGCGGGCTGAGCGGATCTTGTCGCCCTGGTCCTTGTCCATTTCGGCAAAACCATAGGTCCAGTCTTTGGCAACGCGGAAGGCGGTGGACGTATCGATGATCCGCACATTGTTGTTGCCAGCCAGCATCGACACAGCCTCTTTCGAGGCATCGTCGGGCAGGCACAGAATGGCGATATCGGCGCTGTTGAGCATGTCCTCGCGCAGGGCGGCATTGCGGCGCTGCTCTTGCGGGATCGACAGCAATTCCACATCGCGGCGGTCGGCCATGCGGCTGCGGATTTGCAGGCCGGTGGTGCCGTGTTCGCCGTCAATGAAGATTTTCGCTGTCATTTTACCCTCTCTTTTCAGGAGATTGCCCGCTTTTGCGGATTCAAATCCTGAATTGCTTGAATCAGTTTATCAACCAGACCGCGCCAGTCGTTCAGCGCGCAGCCCCAGCATATACATCGCCACCGTTGCCCCTGCAATGGCGGTGATATCGGCATGGTCATAGGCGGGCGCTACCTCGACTATATCGGCTCCTCTTATGTCGAGCGGATGAAGGTTTTGCAGAACCGAGAGGATTTTTGCGCTGGATGGTCCACCTGCCACCGGCGTGCCGGTGCCGGGGGCAAAGGCAGGGTCGAGGCAATCGATGTCGAAGGTGAGATAAGCGGGCTGGCCCGCCGTGTGATCGAGGATCAGCGCGGCGATCTCGGCAGCGCGCATTTCCTCCACATGATGACCGTAAAGCATGCGGATGCCGCAATCATCAGGCGCATGGGTGCGGATGCCAATCTGGATCGAACGGGATGGGACGATCAGGCCTTCGCGCACCGCCCGTCCGACGAAGGAACCGTGGTCGATCCGGTTTCCATCGTCGAACCATGTGTCCTGATGGGCATCGAACTGCACCAGCGCCAGCGGCCCATGTTTGGCGACATGGGCCTTCAGCAGCGGCCAGGTGATGAAATGGTCGCCGCCAAGCGTCAGCAGGAAATTCGCCTTTGAGAGAATATCGGCCGCTTCCTTTTCAATGGTAGCGGGTGTTTCCCAATGATTGCCATAGTCCAGACGGCAATCACCGTAATCCACGGTGGGCATGGCCGCGAACAGATCGCGCTCGAACGGATATTGCGGGTCGTTGTCGAAAATGGCCGAGGCACGGCGAATGGCCTGCGGCCCGAACCGGGCGCCGGGCCGGTTGGAGGTGGCGGCATCGAAGGGAATGCCCCAGACCGCCGTGTCCACCCCATCCAGCAGTTTGGTATAGCGCCGGCGCATGAAGGAGAGCACCCCGGCATAGGTCGGGTCGGTGGCGGCCGATGTGAGATCGCTAGCCGTGAAGGCGTGGTCTATGGATTTATCTGCCAAGGTATTTGATCCGCATCAGCTGTTCTAGAGTCTGTCAGGTTCAAATTGAACCAGACAAACTCTAGATTCTCTTGTTTTCGTTTGTCTTTTCGCGAAAACCGGGTTCCACTTGTCCCTGACAAACTTTATGCAGCAATCCTATAGAGGCCTCGGCCTGTGTCAAAGCAGCATTTGCGTAAAGACAATCTGCGGATAAGGCGTGATGGCATCGCGGGCGATGATGCGCTGCCGTGCAAGCCTTTCGGGATCGCGCACCAGCTTTTCGGTGACATCAATCAGCTCGTCATAGGGTGCGGCCACGATGCCCTGGGTAAAACGCTCCTCGATCTGCGTCGCCTGTCCGTTGACCTCGCCGACAACAGGCACGCCATTGCTGAGCAGATAGAAGACCCGCACGACCTCGAAAATCTGCGCGTCGAAAAAATGGATGTTTAAGACCGTTTTCGAACGGGCGATCCATGCGTCGCGGTCGCGTCCATAGACGTTGAACAGGCGCTTGACGGCAAGGCCCCTGTCGCGCAGGCCATCGATGATGGCGGCACGCCGGTCGTTCATCGAGCCATAGAACAGCACGTCGATATCCTGGCGCGGCGCAGGCGTAATGCGATCCAGTTCTTTCTGGAAACCCAATTGCAGATATTTCGCCGGACGTCCGCCGATCTGGCCCAGGATCTCGATATTGGCGCGGCTGTAATCCCAGATTTCCAGTCCGGCCTCGACCCAGGTGAGAATGCGCTCACGCACCGGCGCGTCAATGGCCGAGAGCGGTTCGGCATTGACGATGATCGTGTTCGGCTTGAGATCGGCGATATCCTGTGGGGTCAGCAGATGGGCGCCAAAAATGATGTTGATTGCGTCATGCGCGAAGGCGTTGAAATTCACCGCCGCCTGATGCCCCAACGCTCTCAATGAATAACCCAGCGCCTCTGCGATCTCCAGAAAGGCCATGGAATGCTTGAAGCCGTCGGGCTCCACGATGCAGATATTATATTTTGCAGAACTCATGTCGCTGACCAGCTGTTACGAGACCAGGATGCACGTGTGGTGCATGACGGTAAGGGCTGTGACCATGGCGCAGATGGCTTTCGCAAACCTGTAGCCGTCCACTTTTGCCATTAGGATATCAAAGTAGTTGTTGGGTGAAGGAGACTTGCGGATAGCGCTTGATGGCGTCGCGGGCGAGGGTGCGTTGTTTCTCGAGCCTGGCAGCATCGCGCACCAGCTGTTCCGTAACGTCGATCAAATCACCATAGGGTGCGGCGACGATGCCCTGCGCAAACCGATCATCGATCAGTGTTTCCGGACCATTCACCTCGCCGACAACGGCCACGCCATTGATCAGCAGATAGAATACCCGCACGACTTCGAAAATCTGCGATTCCAGCAGATGCATGTTCAAAACCACTTTGGACCTGGCGATCCAGGCGTCGCGCTCGCGTCCATACACATCGAACAGATGCTCGATGACAAGTCCCCGGGCTTGCAAGCCGTAGAGAATCTCTGCGCGACGTTCATTCATCGAGCCATAGAAAAGCACGTCGATATCACGGACCGGGGCGGCCGCTATGCGGTCCAGTTCCTTCTGGAAACCAAGTTGCAGATATTTGGCTGGCCGCCCACCGATTCGGTTGAGGATCTCGATATTGGCGAGGCTGTAATCCCAGATTTCCAAGCCGGCGTTGAGGCAGATGAGAATTCGGTCACGTGTCCGTTCCGAGGTCGCTGACAAAGGTTCGGCATTGACGATGATCGTGCTCGGATCAAGATCGTGAAGGTCCTGCAAGGGGAGGAGATGCGCCCCGAAGATGATGTTGACGGCGTCGTCGGTCACTCTGTTGACTGAAAGGGCCGTTGGATACCCCAATTCTTTCAAGGAATAGTCGATGGCCTCGGCGACTTCCTCGAAGGCTTTGGAGTGACCGAAGCCTTTCGGCTCCACGATGCAAATATTGTAAGGCCGTTTGATCATTTTCAATTCCAAGGTTCCGTCCGCTGCATCGGTCAAAATGAAGCCGATGGCACCACGCAATCCTTGCTTTGTCAGCCTTTCGCAAAGCTGTAGGACCGCTCCACTTTTGCCACGCGCACCTCATAGCGGCTGTACCATTCCGCACGGCCCTGGTTTTGCGCTGCCAGATGATCCACGACCTTTTTCCAGGCCCGGATCGAGTCTTCATCGCTCCAGTAGGAATTGGTTATGCCGAACCCGGTCGCATCGCGGGCGGATTCCACACCGAGAAAGCCTGGCTGCTGGCTGGCAAGCGTCACCATGGCCTCTGCCATGTCATCGTAGCCATTGCTGACTTCGGTTCTGACCGAGGAAAAACAGACGACGTAGTAAGGGGGAGAAGGCAATTTGGCAAAACCGGACATCACGGGCGACTCTCTGTTGGGTTGAGGCATGGCGTGTTGTCAATTTGCTCCTTCAGCCGAAATAGACAAATTCAAATTGATGATCGATCATAAAAAAAGCGGAGCCGAAGCCCCGCTTTTCCAATGTAAAATTCCAGAAGCGCAATTAGCGCTTGGAGAACTGGAAGGACCGGCGAGCTTTTGCCTTGCCGTACTTCTTACGTTCAACAACGCGGCTATCGCGGGTCAGGAAGCCACCCTTCTTCAGAACCGAGCGCAGGCCTGGTTCGAAGTAGGTGAGGGCCTTGGAAATGCCGTGACGCACAGCGCCAGCCTGGCCGGACAGACCACCACCGGTAACGGTGGCGATAACGTCGAACTGGCCGGTGCGGGCAGCAGCGACGACAGGCTGCTGCAGGATCATCTGCAGAACCGGACGGGCGAAGTAAACCGGGAAATCGCGGCCATTGACCGTGATCTTGCCAGTGCCGGGCTTGACCCAAACGCGGGCGATTGCGTTCTTGCGCTTGCCGGTCGCGTAGGCGCGGCCTTGAGCGTCGACCTTACGGACGTGAACGGGAGCCGAAGCTTCCTGCGCAGTGCCGAGATCCTTCAGGGAAGAGAGGTCAGCCATACTTAGGCGCTCCTTACGTTCTTGCTGTTCAGCTTGGCCACGTCGAGAGCGACAGGCTGCTGGGCTTCGTGGGGGTGGGCGGAACCGGCGTAAACGCGCAGGTTCTTCATCTGGCGACGGCCAAGCGGACCGCGAGGAATCATGCGCTCGACAGCCTTTTCAAGAACGCGCTCCGGGAAGCGGCCTTCGATGATCTGGCGCGCCGTGCGTTCCTTGATGCCACCCGGATAGCCGGTGTGCCAGTAATAGGTCTTGTCGGTGTATTTCTTGCCGGTCAGGACGACCTTTTCGGCATTGATGACGATGACATTGTCGCCATCATCGACATGGGGAGTATACGTGACCTTGTGCTTGCCACGCAGATAGGTGGCGATCACGGTGGCGAGGCGACCAACAACGAGCCCTTCGGCGTCGATGATGACCCACTTCTTCTCCACCTCTGCAGGCTTCTGAACGAAGGTAGACATGAGGTTCAACTTTCTTTTGGACCCTTTCAGCCTTTGAAGGGCCGGTCGGGCGTTTCTTGTTGCTTGTCTTGTGCGTTTTGATGCGCACAAAAAGAATGCGGTCCATAAGGGCCGCAAGCTGGCGGTTTTATAGTCGCGGTGCCGGGTTCGGTCAAGGATGGCTGATTGGCGACGGCGTTCGAAAAACCAATAGAAAACAAGTGATTAGATATGTGGTATTATTTTACCGCAAAATACTTTGCCATCTTGTCTGAATTTCGGCCTCTTCATTGGTGCAAACGGCGGGGCGGTCACGCTGAACTTGCCAGGTTTGCGGCGAGAAGGCTCATCCACGGTACCCGGTTTGAGGTCATGGTGGCAGAGAAGTCTGCATTATTTGAAAGTGCACGCCAGCTGCTTTCTAATTCTGAGACGCACTTATCTTTTCCTCTCGGACGAGAGTGGAGATGCACATGTGCGATGCCTAATGGTTTCTGTAGACGGCGTGAGGCGAGTGCTTCGTTTTGAGACAAATCGCTCTGTTGCTCCGGCTTGTTTCGGGATGGAGGTTTTGCAATCAGTGGTGGTGTTAACTAGCCTTTGAGATACGTAACCCGAGGCTCTTGCGTCAACACAGGCTTACGCAATGGGGGTGATCGATAATCAAATCGATTTAAATTCTGGCACGTCTAACGACATTTCGAGTGAAATAATTTTTACCTAAAACTACTTGTAATCATTAGGGAATTCAATGTTTGAGGGTGCTAAAATGCACATGAACAAAATATGAACAAAAAGCGAACATAATAGCATTCATCTTTATGAATGTGATGTTGATCACATCAAGCTTGAAAATTCCCTTAAAAAGAGTATACTAATGATAGCGATAACATGACGACCGCTTCCATGTCTCCTCGGAAGGCGGAGAGGGTATTGGTGTGTCTTTATCTCAAAGGTTGTATTCGCGTTTCCGATTCTGGACCGGCAGAGGGATGGTTGTGCAAAAAAAGGTTACTTAATCGGGAAATGATGGCGCGAATGGCACCGTGTAATGTGTCATTGCGGGACCTTGCGTCTTTGCAAACAGTTAAGCCAAATTTGCTATCCTGTGACCGGGACCTAGAGTTTGCCTTAGGAAGAGTGAAGCCCGGTTTTCCTGAAAAGACAAACGGCAGCACGAGAGCAAAGTATATCTTCAGAGTAGCTTTTCACGCTTTGAATTTTTGTTTTGCCGCATGTCGTTATCGCAAAACCGCTGCCCACTTTTGAGCGACAGGTTTTAGGGACGGATTGTCTGGAGAAACGGCTGTCGAGCCGGGAAGGATAAGCCATGAACCACGACCACTATTCCGATGACTATCTCTGCACGATTCTGGCGCGCACCCGCACTGTCGCGCTGGTTGGAGTGTCCGCACGCGACGACCGGCCCAGCCATTGGGTGCTCGGTTTTCTGCTCGGTAAGGGCTATCAGGTCTTTCCCGTCAATCCCGCGCTTGCTGGCACCACAATTCTTGGCCGCCTTGTGCATGCACGCCTTGCCGATATAGGGGTGCCGATCGATCTCGTCGATGTGTTTCGCCGCTCGGAAGCCCTCAGTGAGGTGGTGGATGAAGCCCTGGCCCTGGAGAGACGACCAAAAGCGATTTGGGGTCAATTGGGTGTACGCGATGATGAAGCGGCGGCAAAAGCCGAGGCGGCAGGCATCGATGTGGTGATGAACCGAGCGCTGGTCGCTGAATATCCGCTGGTCTACCAGGCCAGTCATATTGCCCATCGCTCCCCCACCGTCGCCTGATTGCAAGCGGCACCGGCGATAATCGCGCTGCCTTGCGCGGTTAGCGCCGTCTTGGTGGGTTATCCGCGGGCCGGGTGTTCTCTTAGAGGGAATAATGCGGGACGAAGCGGATAAAGCCGTCCTGCAGGTTTTCCACCGGTTTGCAGTTCAGCACCGGGCAGGCAGGATTGTCGCGTGTCGGTACCGTGGCACGTTCGGCATACTCCCCTGGAGAACAGGAATTGGTGTTGCGAACGTAGCGATCGTAAAGCGCCATGCCCGGCACACGCTTCGAGGGATAGCGCAGCACGGCAGCCCCCTGATCTCTCAGGATTTGCCGGACATTTTCGCAGGCAAGCGTGGTTGAATTGTAACGCTCGATCGCCAGCGCACTGCTGCCCCATAAGGAAATGGCAACGCAAAAGCTCAACCGTATCATCGGGTTCATCAGAACATCTCCATCAAATACATTCGCCAATCCCTATAGCATGTCCTTGTCCCAAGCCCGCCGCACACTTTCTGGTGACATGCTGTATATCTCTTCGTTAACTGGGGCGGTTGTGCTTACGATCAAGACAGGGCGCAATTCCAGAGGATCACAGCAGCGTGCTTGGGAGAATGACATGCAGCATGACGTTTATGAGAGCGCTTATCTCAAGACCATTCTGGAAACGGTCAAGACCATTGCCCTGACCGGGGCCTCGCCCAATCCGGCGCGGCCAAGCCATGGGGTCATGCATTTCCTGCTGAACCAGGGCTACCGCGTCATTCCGGTCAATCCGGGGCAGGCGGGAAAGGACATTCTGGGGCAGACTGTTTTTGCTTCGCTTGCGGATATTCCTGAACCGGTCGACATGATCGATGTGTTCCGCGCTTCCGAATATCTACCCTCCGTGGTGGATGAAGCCTTGGGGCTCACGCATCTGCCAAAGGTGATCTGGGCTCAGCTTGGCGTGCGCGACGACCAGGCCGCCGCCCGCGCCGAGGCAGCCGGGATCAAGATGGTGATGAACCGCTGCCCGGCCATCGAATATCCCAGATTTTTTCAAGGCAAGCTGGACCAGGACAGGCATTAGGCGGATCGGGTAAGAGATCTATAGCCATCAAAAGTCTGTGCAATTCTCCAAAAAAGCCCGGACTTTCAAACAGGGCATGAGGTAGCGTTTCATCGGGATCGGTGTAATGCTCTGCCGCACTATTTCAGGGAGGATAACCATGGCAAACAACAATCCGGGCTTCGCGACACTGGCGGTGCATGCTGGTGCTCAGCCGGACCCGACGACCGGCGCACGTACGACGCCGATCTACCAGACGACCGCCTTTGTGTTTGAAAATACCGATCACGCCGCCGCCTTGTTTGGCCTCAAGCAATTCGGCAATATCTATACAAGGATCATGAACCCGACCCAGGGCGTGCTGGAAGAGCGAGTCGCTGCTTTGGAAGGCGGCACGGCGGCATTGGCGGTGGCATCGGGACATGCGGCGCAAATGCTGGTCTTTCACACCCTGATGCAGCTGGGGGATAATTTCGTTGCTGCCAAAAAGCTCTATGGCGGGTCGATCAACCAGTTCGGTCACTCCTTTCAGAATTTCGGCTGGCAGGTGCGCTGGGCCGATACCGACAATCCGGCAAGCTTTGAGGCGCAAATCGACGAGCGAACCAAGGCGATCTTCATCGAAAGCCTTGCCAATCCCGGTGGTACATTCGTCGATATTGCCACTATTGCCGATGTTGCGCGCCGCCACGGACTGCCGCTGATCGTCGATAATACCATGGCCAGCCCTTATCTGGTCCGGCCTTTGGAATACGGTGCCGATATCGTCGTGCATTCCGCCACCAAATTTCTCGGCGGCCATGGAAATTCCATGGGCGGCGTGATCGTTGACGGCGGCACGTTCGACTGGTCGCAATCGGACAAGTTTCCGAGCCTGTCACAGCCGCGCAGCGAATATGGCGATGTGGTTCTGCATGACGCCTTCGGCAATATGGCGTTTGCCATTGCCTGCCGGGTGCTCGGTCTGCGCGACCTTGGACCGGCGATTGCGCCAATGAATGCCTTCCTCATCCTGACCGGCATTGAAACCTTGCCGCTGCGCATGCAGCGTCACTGCGACAACGCCTTGAAGGTCGCGCATTGGCTGAAGGCCCATGCGAAAGTCTCCTGGGTGCATTATGCGGGCCTGCCGGATGATCCGAACCATGCGCTGCAACAGCGCTACGCACCGAAAGGAGCTGGCGCCGTTTTCACCTTCGGGCTGAAGGGTGGCTATGAGGCGGGCAAGGCGCTGGTGGAGGGATTGCAGCTGTTTTCCCATCTTGCCAATATCGGCGATACCCGCTCGCTGGTCATTCATCCCGCCTCGACCACCCATGCCCAATTGACCCCGGAGCAGCAGGTGGCGGCAGGTGCAGGGCCGGAGGTCGTGCGCCTGTCCATCGGTATCGAGGACCCCGACGATATCATTGCGGATCTTCAACAGGCTTTATCGAAGCTTTGATTGGGGCTTGCTGACTGCGTTTGCGGTGAGAGGATTTCAGCGTTTCCATGGAAACGCTGAAATCCTCTATATCCCGCTCGGCCTCTTCGCTCTCAGGGTAATCCTGGTCAGTTCTGACGGCACGCCGAGCCTGAGCGCAAAGCCGGGCCAGAGTGCTGTGCCATTGTTGACATAGAGCGTCATGCCACCGATGACATAACGGCCCGAAACAAAGCCGTTATTGGCGCGGGCGACCATGCGATCAAGGCCCAGAACCATGCCACCATGCGTATGACCCGACAGTTGAAGGGCAACCCCTGAAGCGGCGGCCTTGGCAGCCGACATCGGCTGATGATCGAGGAGAATGATCGGCGCATCTGCGGGCGTTCCCTGGAGTGCCGCTGCGAGGTTGGGCGCCGGTGCTCCGTGCGCCGAGGCGGAGCGATCCGTCACGCCTGCCAAGGCGATTTTGGCGTCGCCTCTGGTCAGCACAGTATGGGCGTTCGGGAGCATGGTCATCTTCAACGTGGCGAGATGGGCCATCCAGTTCTGGTAACTGAAGAAGTATTCGTGATTGCCGGGAATGGCATAGACGCCATCGCGCGCCCGCAAGTTTGCAAGCGGTGCGACATCATCCCGCCGGCTCGCAACGTCACCGTCGATAAAGTCTCCGGTGATGACGATGAGGTCGGCATTGAGTTCGTTGGTTTTCGATACGACTTCCTCGGTCCAGCGGGCAGGGAACAGGCGGCTGATGTGGAGGTCGGTCAGTTGCACGAGGCGGTAGCCGTCAAACGCCGGTGGTAGGCCTGCAATTGGAATTTCGATGTCCTTTAGCGGCGGTACCCTGATCGCTTGGCTGACCGCGTATGCGGAAAGGCACAGCGCCACGCCTCCAAGGGCATAGCGCAGACTGGCCGGAATCGATGGGAAATTGCCTTTGAACAGCATGATCGCAACGGAAATAACGTCCAGCACGATCTGGAACACGGCGAGCAGGATGATCGCACCAAACAGGAGATTGAACGCGATGATCAGCGGACGGGGAAACTCGGGCGAAAACACCGAACCGGACGAGAGGCGGCTGAAGAAATGATATTGCGAGGCGATCAACAGGAGAACTGCCAGCGCCACCTTCGCCGACCAGATCCAGGGCAAGGGCTGGATGAAGCGGATGGCGACGATCAGCCAGGGAAGTCCAAATATCAGATGAAACATCAATTCTATTCTTTCGGGGTGTAGACGGGCAACGCGACCTGTTCCGTGTTGTTGTTTCCGGCTTCTTCATTGTCGAGATCGGGTGTCGCAGTATAAAGCGACTTGATTTGGTCAGGGTCTAGAATGTTGTTCGCACCAGTCCGTTAGACAAGAGCGCATCCACTACAACGGTGGAAACGCCAATCTGGATCTGTGGTGCTGCTGCATGATTCTTTAAACGGTCTACGGCTGAAAAAGAAAATCATGCAGCTTGCTGCCGTACAGATGCGGAAGTCGCTGTCTTGGTGGAGACATTTGGCGCAGCCAAGTCTATTCTCCAATCAAATCAGCATTGCCGACAATCGGTGGCATTGATGAACCCCATTTAATGGATGTGCGAGACAGAGATCATGATCACATCGCTTCATTTCGATTTATCCGCCGTTCAGCCGGAAGAGGGCGCTCCCGCGCCGGACCGGCTGGTCGTCGGAGATCCGCGCTTCCTGACCTGGAGTATCGATGAGCCCGGTCAAGGGCTCTATGCCGGGGTCTGGCAATCCACGCCCGGCACGTGGCGAATCGTCTATGACGAATGGGAATATTTTTCCGTTTTGGAAGGCTATTCCATCGTCACGGAAGACGGCGGGGAGCCGATGCATCTGCGCAAGGGTGACAGGATGATTCTTCGTCCCGGCTTCACGGGCCTATGGGAAGTGGTGGAAACCACAATGAAGGATTACGTCGTTCGGTTTTGAGGCGGCTGCCGCTACCAGACGAGATCGAGCTTTTCCAACCCGTGGAAATGATAGAGGTCCTTGACTTTTGGGGTCCCTGCCAACGCCAGACCCGGCAGGCGCTGGAACAGCAACGGCAGCACCAATGACAGTTCCAGCCGGGCGAGGGGCGCGCCGATGCAGAAATGAATGCCGGCGCCGAAAGAAAGGTTGGCGCCATCATTGCGCTGCGGCTTGAAGGTGAGAGGATCTGGAAATTTGCGTGGGTCGAGATTGGCCGCGGCCAGGATCAGACCGATCTTATCGCCTTGGCTGAAGGAGACACCGTCGATCTCGCAGGGCTCCAGGCAGTAGCGCTGGAAAATATGCACCGGCGCGCAGATCCGCAGACATTCCTCGACCGTGCGTTCCGTGGCGGCTGTATCGCCAAACAACCCCTTTGGGTCCAGCCCGCTCTCTAGGATGATCCGCACCGCATTGCCGATCTGGTGGACGGTTGCTTCATGTCCGGCATTGAGCAGCACCACGGTCGTCGAGATCAACTCGTCATCGGTGAGATACTGGCCCTTATGCTCGGTATGGATCATGTGGCTGAGCAGGTCGTCACGCGGCTCGCTGCGGCGCTCGGTAATGACACCGCGCAAATAATCGGAAAACTCCCGGGCAGCGCGCTCGGCGGCATCCTCATGGGCGCGGGTGCGGTTGAAAACATACATGCCGACATAATCATGGCTCCACGCCAGCAATTGCGGCCCCATTTCGTCGGGAATGCCGATCATCCGGGCAATCATCGTCACCGGAATGATTTCGGCGAAGGAAGACAGCAATTCCGTTTTGCCTTGCGCTTCGAAATCATCGATCAACGTATTGGCGAGCGCGAGAATATCCGGCGTCATTTTCTCGACATGGCGGGACACGAACGCACGGTTAACCAGCGTCCGCAGCCGTGTATGCTCCGGCGGCTCCAGTTCCAGCAGCGACCAGGCCTCTGCGGCATCGAAGGCTCTCGTATGGGCGGCAGGCTCCGGCCAGCCGAGTTCTTCGCGGCTGGCGATCTGCAGGATCTGCCGGCCGAACCGCTTGTCGCGCAGCAAACCATTGACCAGGTCGTAACCGGTGAAAAACCATTGCTGCTGCTCACGCCAGAAAAATGTCGGCGCCTGCGCATGTAGCATGGCATAGACCGCATTCGGGGCTTCGAAAAAACCGGGATGGCCAGTGTCGAGACTGACCGATCTCTGGTGGGGATCGAGGGAAAAAAACGAGGAATGCGGCATGATCGGTTCGCGGATTCTTTCTTGACGAGGCTGAAAGAGCCTCCTCATTCGAGATGTTGCTGTGTCGAACGCTGGCTGAGACGGCGCAGGGCTGCGACCTGACGGTCTGCCTCATTGTCGATTGCCGCCGGTGTGCCGCGTTCCTCGTTGGGCGTCAGGCAAAAAACGCTTTCGCCACGCGCCACGGCAGTTCTGTTACGACCATCTGCTTTGGCCGTATAGAGGCCGTGATCGGCCTGACGCATGGCTGTATCGAAGTCGAAGGCCTCGACGGAGGCCGCAGAGAGGCCAATGCTGGTGGTCAGCCTGACAACGCCCTGTTCTGTGGTGATGGGGGTCGAGGCAATCATGTAGCGGATCCGCTCGGCAACGCCGGCAGCTTGGCGCAGGTCCGCAACAGGCATGACGGCGCAGAATTCCTCGCCCCCGGAGCGGGCGAAAATCGCGCCACTGCCAAGTGCGCTACCTGTCATCTGCGCGAAGTTGGACAAGACCGTATCGCCGGCCTGATGGCCGAATGTATCATTGATATGTTTGAAATAATCGAGATCGAACACAAGAAGGGCCAGAAACCGGTCTCTGGCGACAGTGTGTTTCAGTTCACCTACGGTCTCGATCAGGCCACGCCGGTTCAGTACGCCGGTGAGGGGATCGGTGCGCGACAATTGCTTCAGTTCCCGTTCGTTCCGATCCATGACGATCCGGGCCAGAAGCACCATGGCCGAGACCAGGCAGACAATGACGAACAGGCCGATATAGTCGCTGAGGGCAACCTCATGTTGGCCTTCCGGCATGCCGATCAGGCTGGCGGAACCGATCACCGCACATGACAGCGCTTGCAGCGTCCACAAGGCCGCAAGCATCCGACGATATTTCCGTGCCGTCATACGCGACGTCATGGCCGTGACCGCGAGCATCACGAAGCAAAGCATGCTGGCAAATTGATGGGTCGCCAGACGATAGGCGTAGGTATCCCGTATGACCGGATGGATCAGGACGAGGCCCCAGAGCAGCAGCGGTGCCGCGATCCACCAGCCGGGTTTGCGCCCGTCAAACAGCCGCAGCGCGCAGATCCAGAAACAGAAGCCGCACAGCACGATGGCGTTGCCGCCGTAAATTGCCAGCGGCAGCGGTAGGTCGTTGCGAAGCGCGATCAGCATTGCGCCAATGCCGTGACAGGCAAACCCGATGGCCATGTAACAATAATAGCGATGCTGTGGCGCGCGCAGCCATATGGTGATCAGCAGGACCGCCAGCGTGATCGCCTGGGTCCCCCACATCAAAAAAGCTGTCTTGATGTCGAGCAAGGCGGTCGGCCCTCGTCATTCTCTGGTTTTATGCTTCCGAATGAAAGCCGGGATGATCTATCGGTGATCATAATCGATTTTTTCTTTTGGTTGCAAATTCCGATTGGACCTATCACGCCCTATTCACCATGTTGTCGATTTTCTGTGTATGGCTTGGCCGGGCAAGCCACCGCCCATGGGGCGCTTTGGGTAAAACAGCGAGAATGCGAGAACCAATCCATGCAAGCGATTAAGGATATCGTGTGCTCGCGTCTTGAAGTGTTGGGGGCGAACACTCTATGTAGGGATTGACAGCATTTGAATTGATTCCCTCAGCCCGGATCGGCATCGGGCCTGACAGGCTTCGGGAATGGGTTGAAAAGGACGGACATGAGAAATCCAGTTGATACCGCCATGGCTCTGGTGCCTATGGTTGTGGAGCAGACCAATCGCGGCGAACGGTCCTACGACATCTACTCGCGTCTGTTGAAGGAGCGCATCATTTTCCTGACCGGACCGGTCGAGGATCATATGGCGTCGCTTGTCTGCGCCCAGCTGCTGTTTCTGGAAGCGGAAAATCCGAAGAAGGAAATCGCGATCTACATCAATTCTCCCGGCGGCGTCGTGACTGCCGGCATGGCGATCTACGATACGATGCAGTTCATCCGTCCGGCCGTCTCGACGCTGTGCGTCGGCCAGGCCGCCTCGATGGGATCGCTGCTTCTGGCGGCCGGCGAAAAGGGCATGCGCTTTGCGACCCCCAACGCTCGCATCATGGTGCATCAGCCGTCCGGCGGTTTCCAGGGGCAGGCCTCCGACATCGAGCGTCATGCCCGCGACATCATCAAGATGAAGCGTCGCCTGAACGAGGTGTATGTCAAGCACACCGGCCGTACGCTGGAAGAAGTCGAGCACACGCTCGACCGCGACCACTTCATGGAATCCACGGAAGCCAAGGATTGGGGTCTGATCGACAAGATCCTGACGACGCGCTCCGAAATCGAAGGGGTAACGCCTTCTTGATGTCTTTTGGCGGTGGGCTTTCGATGGAAACGCAAGGCCGGATCCATCCAGGGGGTTTAAACTGCCGCCGAAAGCGCTAATAGTTATTAAGGCTATGTTGAGCTTTTATGACATAGCCTGAATATTCTCAGAGGTTCTCGTTGCCGTCAGCTCATGAATGTGACTTTTGAGAGCTGAATAGTACCTCTGAACCGAATTTCGCCCGGATGGTCGGGCGTGCGGTATCGGGCGACATGACTAGACCGCGAGCCGGTAAATGGCGGTGCGGCGTGCTGGAAGGAAAAAGTTATGAGCAAGGTCAGCGGAAGCAACGGCGGTGACTCGAAGAATACCCTGTATTGTTCGTTCTGCGGCAAGAGCCAGCACGAGGTCCGGAAACTGATTGCCGGCCCGACGGTTTTCATCTGCGATGAATGCGTCGAACTCTGCATGGATATCATCCGCGAGGAAAACAAGAGTTCGATGGTCAAGTCGCGCGATGGCGTGCCGACACCGCAGGACATCATCAAGATCCTCGACGAATATGTGATCGGCCAGAGACAGGCCAAGAAGATCCTGTCCGTCGCTGTCCATAATCATTACAAGCGCCTGTCGCATGCCTCCAAGGGCGGCGATGTGGAGCTGGCGAAGTCGAACATCCTGCTGGTCGGGCCAACCGGTTGCGGCAAGACCTATCTTGCCCAGACGCTGGCGCGCATCATCGATGTGCCTTTCACCATGGCGGATGCGACAACGCTGACGGAAGCCGGCTATGTCGGTGAAGACGTTGAAAACATCATCCTGAAGCTGCTGCAATCGGCTGATTACAATGTCGAGCGCGCCCAGCGCGGTATCGTCTATATCGATGAAGTCGACAAGATCAGCCGCAAGTCCGACAACCCGTCGATTACCCGCGACGTGTCTGGCGAAGGCGTGCAGCAGGCGCTGTTGAAGATCATGGAAGGCACTGTTGCTTCGGTTCCTCCTCAGGGTGGCCGCAAGCATCCGCAGCAGGAATTCCTGCAGGTTGATACGACCAATATCCTGTTCATCTGCGGCGGTGCTTTTGCCGGTCTCGACAAGATCATCTCGGCTCGTGGCGAAAAGACCTCGATCGGCTTCGGCGCGACGGTTGTGTCGCCGGAAGATCGCCGCGTCGGCGAAGTGCTGCGCGAACTGGAGCCGGAAGATCTGGTCAAGTTCGGCCTGATCCCGGAATTCATCGGTCGTCTGCCGGTTCTGGCGACGCTGGAAGACCTGGACGAGGACGCGCTGATCCAGATCCTGTCCGAGCCAAAGAATGCACTGGTCAAGCAGTATCAGCGCCTGTTCGAAATGGAGGACGTCGAATTGTCCTTCCACGAGGACGCGCTGCGCGAAATCGCCCGCAAGGCGATTACCCGCAAGACCGGCGCTCGTGGCCTGCGTTCGATCATGGAAAAGATCCTGCTCGACACGATGTTCGAACTGCCTGAGCTTGAAGGTGTGCGCGAAGTGGTGATTTCCGATGAAGTGGTGCGCGGTGCCGCCCGTCCGCTCTACATCTATGCGGATCGCCAGGAAGAAAAGGCCAACGCTTCGGCGTGACCCTCCGCAAATCTCTGAACAGCTTTGAAGCCCGCCATGTGCGGGCTTTGGCGTTTCTACGGGGTGGGGCCGTATCGGTGCTTGGATCTATGTTTCTTGTCGGTTGTCTTTTCGGGAAAACCGGGTCCCACTTTTCCCTGCCAAACTCTAAGTCGTTTGCAGGGCGTTTTTGAATAGTTTATGACTATCACAAGGTGCTTCGCGCGATGTGACAGATTCGGTCGAAGGCAGGTTTGCCCCAGGCGAGTGTTTGATCTCTTCGGATGCTGGAATGCCTGGCGCGCGCATCAGGGTAGGGCGGCTTCGGTCGCAGTGGTTGGGCAGTGCCGGTGCGTTTTGTTGTTGCTTGCTGTCGCGTCAATCAACCGTTTGTATTGTGTTTCCGCACGATGGGCTCGACCCGGATAGGTCTGAGCCGGAATATCATGCAACAGGCCCCAAGCTGTTACGCCACGGTGGTGGCTGAGCGCTGAAAGGCTTGAATTTTAGATCTTGGGTCTCCACTTTAACCGGTGAGACAGGACCATGTCCCCCGCGGCTTTTGAGCGCGGATTTGGGTCCCGGCAACGGGACGATGAAAGGAACTGGAATGACTAAAGTGACCTCTGTCACCGGCGAAACCAATACCTATCCGGTATTGCCGCTGCGTGACATCGTGGTGTTCCCGCACATGATCGTGCCGCTCTTTGTAGGGCGCGAGAAGTCTATTCGTGCCCTCGAAGAAGTCATGGGCTCCGACAAGCAGATCATGCTGGCCACCCAGATCAATGCAAGCGATGACGATCCATCGGCCGATGCCATCTATGAGGTCGGCACGGTCGCCAATGTCTTGCAGCTTTTGAAATTGCCTGACGGCACCGTCAAAGTGCTGATCGAAGGCAAGGCGCGCGCCCGGATCTCTGGCTATACCGGACGTGAGGACTTCTACGAGGCCCATGCCGATCTGTTGCCTGAACCCGCCGAAGATCCGGTTGAAGTCGAGGCTTTGAGCCGGTCTGTGGTGTCGGAGTTTGAAAATTACGTCAAGCTGAACAAGAAGATCTCGCCGGAAGTGGTGGGGGCTGCCAGCCAGATCGAAGACTATTCGAAACTGGCCGACACGGTTGCCTCGCATCTGTCGATCAAGATCACCGAAAAGCAGGAAATGCTGGAAACGGTGAGTATCAAGACACGGCTTGAAAAGGCGCTTGGCTTCATGGAGGGCGAAATTTCCGTTCTCCAAGTGGAGAAGCGTATTCGCTCGCGCGTCAAGCGCCAGATGGAAAAGACCCAGCGCGAATATTACCTGAACGAGCAGATGAAGGCGATCCAGAAGGAACTCGGCGACGGCGAGGAAGGCCGCGACGAGATGGCCGAACTGGAAGAGCGCATTGCCAAGACCAAACTGTCCAAAGAAGCCAAGGACAAGGCCGATGCGGAGCTGAAAAAGCTCAAGCATATGAGCCCGATGTCGGCGGAAGCCACTGTCGTGCGTAACTACCTCGACTGGCTGCTCGGTCTGCCCTGGAACAAGAAGTCCAAGGTGCGGATCGACCTCAACGCGGCTGAAAAAATCCTCGACGAGGATCATTTCGGTCTCGACAAGGTCAAGGAACGGATCGTCGAATATCTGGCTGTGCAGGCGCGTGCCACCAAGCTCAAGGGGCCAATCCTGTGCCTCGTCGGTCCTCCGGGCGTTGGCAAGACGTCGCTCGCCCGCTCGATTGCCAAGGCTACAGGACGCGAATATGTCCGTATGGCGCTGGGCGGCGTGCGTGATGAGGCCGAGATCCGCGGTCACCGCCGGACCTATATTGGCTCCATGCCCGGCAAGGTCGTGCAGTCGATGAAGAAGGCCAAACGGTCCAACCCGCTGTTCCTGCTCGACGAAATCGACAAGATGGGCCAGGATTTCCGTGGCGATCCGTCTTCGGCTCTGCTCGAGGTGCTGGATCCGGAACAGAACGCAACCTTCATGGACCATTACCTGGAGGTCGAATACGATCTGTCCAACGTGATGTTCATTACGACCGCCAATACGCTGAATATTCCCGGCCCGCTGATGGACCGCATGGAAATCATCCGGATCGCCGGTTACACCGAGGATGAAAAGCTCCAGATCGCCAAGCGGCATCTTCTGCCCAAGGCGATCAAGGAGCATGCGCTGCGTCCGGAAGAGTTCTCGCTGGCGGATGATGCGATCGTCTCGATCATCCAGCAATATACCCGCGAGGCCGGTGTGCGCAGTCTCGAGCGTGAATTGATGAAGGTCGCCCGCAAGGCCGTGACTGAAATCATCAAGGGTAAGTCGACCTCTGTTGCGGTTACGGCGGCTAGCATCAACGATTATCTCGGCGTTCCGCGTTATCGTCATGGTGAGGCCGAGGGCGAGGATCAGGTCGGTATCGTCACCGGTCTTGCCTGGACGGAAGTAGGCGGCGAATTGCTGACCATTGAAGGCGTGATGATGCCGGGCAAGGGCCGCATGACGGTAACTGGCAATCTGAAGGAAGTGATGAAGGAATCGATTTCGGCGGCGGCATCCTATGTCCGCTCGCGCGCCGTCGATTTCGGCATCGAACCACCGCGCTTTGATAAGTCGGACATTCACGTCCACGTGCCGGAAGGTGCGACGCCTAAGGACGGTCCGTCGGCTGGCGTGGCAATGGCAACCGCCATCGTCTCGATCATGACGGGCATTCCGGTCAACAAGGATGTGGCGATGACGGGTGAAATCACCCTGCGCGGTCGCGTCTTGCCAATTGGCGGGTTGAAGGAAAAGCTGCTGGCAGCACTTCGCGGCGGCATCAAGAAGGTTCTGATCCCGGAAGAAAACGCCAAGGACCTGGCGGATATTCCAGACAATGTGAAGAACAATCTTGAGATCGTCCCGGTCGCCCGGATGGGTGAAGTGATTGCCCATGCGCTGGTGCGCATACCAGAGCCGATCGAGTGGGATGGCACGGTGGAAACGCCTGCTGTCGGCACGGTCGAAGGTGTCGATGATTCAGGCGCAACCGTGGCGCACTGAGCCGTCTTTGCCACGATCCTGCCCAATTGGCGGAAAAACTTCGAAAAGGCTGGCCTTCGGGCCAGCCTTTTTTGTGCAAACATCACCAGAAGCCTTGTTTTTCAGGCGATTGCGGTGCTTTTGGCTTGCGACGGGCATGGGCATGAGTATTGTCCGCCCGACTTGGAATTTTTGAGTCATGCCGGAGGCCATCGAAAATGGCGGTCGGTATTCCTTTGTGATCCTCTCGGGCGCCTGGCGCTTTGCGGTGGTCGCGGTTCCTCGATGCGGGGATGCGTTAGCATCTTCGCCGCTTTGATATTCATGTCATACAGAAAGGGTGGAAACATGAACAAGTCCGAACTCGTAAACGCAGTTGCCGATAAGGCCGGTCTCAGCAAGGCCGACGCAGCTTCCGCCGTGGACGCCGTCTTCGACACCGTCCAGGCGGAATTGAAGAATGGTGGCGACATTCGCCTCGCCGGTTTTGGCGCCTTCACGGTTTCCCATCGCGAAGCCTCGAAGGGCCGCAATCCTTCGACCGGCGCGGAAGTCGATATTCCTGCCCGTAACGTTCCGAAGTTCACGGCCGGCAAGGGCCTGAAGGACGCTGTTAACAGCTGATCCTGCTAGAGTTTGTCAGGGAAAAGTGGAAACCGGTTTTCCCGAAAAGACAAACGAAAACAAGAGTAGCTAGAGTCTGTCTGGTTCAATCTGAACCTGACAGACTCTAGCGGCAAACCTGCCAGTTCTATCGAAAACCCGGCTCTCAAGCCGGGTTTTTTGTCTTTTTGCAGGAAGGAGGCATCTCGTTGCCGTTTCACTGATCCAAGATGGTCGCTGCTTCGAAATAGCATTGAGTTCAATACAAATTGGCTGCCGCAAACGAGTTGCCAATGGTCCATCAGAGAGGCGCCCGTGGTCACGAAGAAAGCCAATCTCCCGACCAAGCTCTGCGTGGCCTGTCAGAGGCCTTTCGCGTGGCGTAAAAAGTGGGCGCGCTGCTGGGAGGAGGTTCGCTTCTGTTCCGAGCGCTGCCGTAACCGCAGGGCATCGTTCCGAAAATTGGAGATGGCCCGTTCGAGAGTGTCGCACACCTCATGAAGCCGCTGTCGAACCTGACTTTGCTATTTTATGCGCTTCCGGCCCTGCCTTTGGCAGCCATTGCTCTGCCGCTCTATATCATCGTGCCGTCCGTCTATGCCGGGCGGTTCGGTATTGCTCTGTCGGCCATTGGGGCCGCTTTGCTGGCCATTCGCTGTCTGGATGCGATCACCGATCCGCTGATGGGTTGGCTTGCGGACCGCATTCCCGGTCGGTATGGCCGCCGCCGCCTGTTCTTTCTATTGTCGCTGCCGCTGACGGCGCTCTCCGCTTACATGCTGTTCAGCCCGCCGGAAGGGGCAGGGCTTGCGCATCTGGTGGTTTGGGGCTGTCTTTTGTCGATTGGCAGTACCTGGACAAGCCTGCCCTATACCGCTTGGGGGGCCGAGCTGGAGACCTCCTACGACGGGCGGGTCAGGCTTTCAGCCTGGCGTGAGGGTACGACGCTGCTCGGCACGCTTCTCGCCATCTCGCTGCCTTTCCTGGGGCAGGCATCCACGGCAGGCGCCCAGCCGGACCTGAATGCGATTGCTGTTATGGTGGCGGTGCTATTGCCAATTTTTGGTGCCATTGCGGTATGGCGCGTGGCGGAACCGGTGGATTTTTCGAAGACCCGGCTTTCCCTGCAGAAGGGTCTGGGCTTCCTGCTGGCCAATAGCGCCTTTCTGCGGCTGGCCATGGCTTTCCTGATGAATTCTCTGGCCAATGCCATTCCCGCTTCGCTGTTTCTCTATTTCGTCGCGGCGCGGCTGGAGGCGCCTGAACTTCAGGGGCCTTTGCTGTTTGCTTATTTTCTTTCGGCGGTCGCTGGCGTGCCGCTTGCGGTTTTCGTGGCGCGGCGGCTGGGCAAGCACCGGGCCTGGTGCTGGGCCATGCTGCTCAGCTGCGCGATATTTGCCTTGGGTGGCCTGCTGGGGCCGGGGGATGCCTGGCTGTTTCTCGGCATCTGCGTGGTGACCGGCGTCTTGCTCGGCTTCGATCTGGCGCTGCCGCCCGCCATCCAGGCCGACGTAATCGATCAGGACACATTGGCGTCAGGCGAACAACGGTCCGGGCTCTATTTCGCCGCCTGGAGTTTCGTCACCAAGCTGGCCTTGGCGCTTTCTTCCGGTATTGTCTTTCCATTGCTGGCTTTAGCAGGCTTCCAGCCGGAAGGCGGCGCTCAAAGCGGGCAGGCGCTTTACGCCTTGTCGGCGCTTTATGCTTTCTTGCCGATCCTGTTCAAGCTGCTCGCCATCGCTCTTATGTGGCGGTTTTCCATCGACAGCACGCACCAGCAAGCCACTCGACAGAAAATCGAGCAGCGCCAGAGGGATATAGCAAACCCATGATGATCAGGTCTGTGGTGTCGTGGATGGCTTGGGCAGGGCGCGACCGTCCTGATAGATGCGCCGCAGGAAAGACAGCAGCTGGGCAAGCTCGTCTTTCGAAAACCGCTCGGTAAAACGGGCTTCATGGCCATGGCGAAGCTCTTTTGCCGCAGCCAGAACACGCTGGCCTTCCTCGGTCACGAAGAGTTCCTGGCGTCGGCGATCCACCTGGGAAGGCCGGCGCTCGACGGCGCCCCGACCTTCGAGCTTGTTGATCAGCGCCATCATGGTCGCCTTGTCCATTCTCAGGCTTTGGGCAAGATCGATCTGGCTGGCCCCGGCATTGTTGTCGATCAATTCCAGTACGGCAAATTGCTTCGGGGTTAAGGCCAGCCCCGACATGGTCGCCTGAAAATCCTGAAACACCGCGACATTGGCCAATCGCAAATGAAAGCCAAGGACTTTTTCCAGGTCGCCGAAGGCCACAGTTCCGGAAAATTCCGGGGTTTCGAAATCGTCAGTCGCCTGTTCCGGTCCGTCCATGCGCTCAATCCATGTTCGATAATGCCTTCAGGTTGAGGATGCGTAGCATCTCCAGCCTGATAAGATACGGCTCACTCCGGTGATAAACCCATAAGCCCAAAAGGCAAAGCGCCATATTTGACCTATGCATCGCGCAGATTTCGCTTGTGCTGCCAGAAAGACAATATAATATGTACTACATACTAAATGGCCGTCGGGAGAACGGGCCAGGGAGGATATATGTCGCACTATGGTGGCGCAGGTTTGCGCGATACGTCTGCTTTTGCCGGCATGGTTGCCGAGGATCCGGTTCGATTCCGCGCCAATAACGGTCCTGATCGGCCAGCCGTCATGGAGCTTGCGACCGGGCAAACACTGACATTTTCCGAGTTCGATACGCTGATCGGGCGATGCGCCGCTCATCTTGATGATGTGATTGCGAGCGCAGGGACGGGGCAGGACAGCCCAGCCCGTATTGCCTATCTCGGACGCAATTCCACTGCCCAATTTGCGGTTTGTTTTGCCTGCCAGCGTATCGGTGCGATCTTCGTGCCCTTGAACTGGCGCTTGAGCGCCCGGGAAATTTCGTTGATTCTTGCTGACTGCGAACCGGCGCTTTTGCTTTACGATGCGGAATTTGCCGAAACCGGTATCAGTTTCGAAGTCGAAAGCCTTGTTGTGTCCGGCAAGGGAGGCTTTCTGGACAAGGCCTCGGCATTGGAGCCAATCACACCCCGTTCTTCATCTGCCGACCGTACTTGCGTGATTCTCTACACATCCGGGACGACAGGCGTGCCAAAGGGCGTACTGCTCAATGCCCGCAATCTGTTTTTCTCCGCCTTGAATTTTGCTTTCGTCGGTGAGGTGACGCCGGAGTCGGTCGTGCTTTGCGACTTGCCGTTTTTCCACACGATCGGTTTGGTGGCTCTGGCGCGCACCGCAATGGTGATGGGCGCCCGGCTGGTCATTTCTGATCGCTTCATCGCCGAACGAACGATTGCCACCATGGCGGATGCCCAAATCGGCGTGAGCCATTATTGTGGTGTGCCGCAAATGGCCAGTACGTTGCGGAGCTCGCCGAATTGGAACCCGGCTGCATTGCAGGGTTTGAAGGCGATCTTTCTGGGTGGTGCGCCTTTGCCACCGGTGCTGATCGAGCGTTTTCTCGATGACGGCATTGCGCTGGTCAATGGCTACGGGATGAGCGAAACCGGCACGGCCTATCATATGCCGCTCGACCGGCAACTCATCGCCCGTCATCCAGGCAGTATCGGTTTTGCCGCCCCACTGCTTGAAACCCGGGTTGTTGATTTCGATGGCGCCGATGTCACCAATGGCGGGGTCGGTGAAATCTGGCTACGAGGACCGAGCGTCACCGAGGGCTATTGGAACCGTCCGGACCTGACCGAGGCAGCCTTCACCGATGGCTGGTTTCGCAGCGGCGATATGGCGCGGGTCCAGGACGGCGTCGTCTATCTCGCAGACCGCCTGAAGGACATGTATATCAGCGGGGGCGAAAATGTTTACCCGGCTGAGGTCGAGGCGGCGATTGCCGCCCATCCCGGCGTTGCCGATGTTGCGGTCATGGGTCTTGCCCATGCCGAATGGGGCGAAGTTGGCCTGGCGCTGGTCGTCGCTGGCGACGGTAGCTTACGTGATCACGACATCCTACGCCATTGCGCGGATCGGCTTGCCAGCTTCAAACGGCCCAAGCACGTTGTGTTTGTGGATACCATTCCTCGCTCCGCTTCCGGCAAGGTGCAGAAGCACATTTTGCGCGAAGCCTACACTCACCTTTCATCCAGCTCGACATCGGCGTCCGGACAGCCCGGCGCATAAGGAGACATACTATGACAGTTGCAGAAAAATCCGACGCAGACACCGTACTGGTCGACATTGAAGACCGAATCGCCTTCGTGACCTTCAACCGGCCTGAAAAACGCAATGCGATGAACCCGGCGCTGAATATCCGCATGGCGGAAATCCTTGATGAGCTGGAAGCTGACGACCGTTGCGGTGTGCTGGTGTTGCGCGGGGCAGGAACCTCATGGTCTGCCGGCATGGATCTTCAGCAATATTTCCGCGACAATGACGACAAGCCTCGCCACGCAACACTGAAAAGCCGCCGCCAGTCGGGCGGGTGGTGGCAGCGCCTGACTTATTTTGAAAAGCCGACCATCGCTATGGTCAATGGCTGGTGCTTCGGCGGTGCCTTCAATCCGCTGGTGGCCTGCGATCTGGCGATTGCCGCCAATGAAGCCACTTTTGGACTCTCGGAAATCAACTGGGGCATCCTGCCGGGTGGCAATGTGACTCGCGCTGTCGCTGAAGTGATGAATCACCGTGATTCGCTGTATTACATCATGACCGGCGAGCCCTTCGGTGGTGAGAAGGCCCGGGATATGGGCCTGGTCAACGAATCGGTGCCACTGGAAGAGTTGGAAACCCGCGTCCGCAAACTCTGCGCCAGTCTGCTCGAAAAAAATCCTGTGACAATGAAAGCCGCCAAGGACACGTTCAAGCGCGTCCGCAACATGCCCTGGGAACTGGCCGACGACTATATCTATGCGAAGCTGGAGCAAATGCTGCTGCTGGACAAGACCCGGGGCCGTGACGAGGGCCTGAAGCAATTCCTGGATGACAAGACCTATCGCCCTGGGCTTGGCGCTTACAAACGGAAATAAACTTCCGAACGATCAATAATTCTTAGGTATGAAAGACCCGCAGAACCACTGGCGGGTCTTTTTTTGCCAATTGGGGAAGCGATCACTAGGCTGTAGTGACAAATTAACGACTGGGATTCCCTTTCCGTCGCAAATCAGATTCAACGCTAACTTTTGGAGGTTTAGCGATGGATGGTGAGGTTCTCCGAGATGACCAGTGGGAGCGTTTGAAA
>WPHV01000011.1 GCA_009744235.1 Gillisella vitis | reverse complement strand
AGAGATGGGGTATTGAGAGCTTCTTTGCCAAGCTCAAGCAGTGGCGGCGTATCGCCACGCGATATGACAAACTCGCCGCCAACTTTCTCGGGTTCATTAAGCTCGCCAGCATAATGCTATGGATCAATTGATTAAATTGTCACTACAGCCTAGAACGAAACACAGCTCCGCGCTGATGGCATACACTGTTCAATTCTGGACTATAAAAGGAAAAATGGTGGGCGATGAGAGACTCGAACTCCCGACATCCTCGGTGTAAACGAGGCGCTCTACCAACTGAGCTAATCGCCCTTCGCGTCATCGGGTCGTGCCCGCCGCGTCGGTGGCTGTGATCTATTCGGTCGTTGAAAAAACCGCAAGAGGGTTTTTTGCTTTTTTTGATTTTTTTACGACGGCAAGATGACGGCTGGATCAAAAACCCTGCAGTTCCGGGCTTGTCGCTTCCTTTCGAAAAGGGGAGGCCGCCTTCGGTATTCTGCTATAGGGCGTGCGCTATGGCCTCGTTCTCAACAGGGCGCGGTTTTCTCTTGTGGCACCCGGTCTGGATTGGCGGTGGGGATCGTGTGACATGCGCAGGATGGCCGAAGGGCCGCACCTGGCAGTCAATACGGTCGGCGTCGTTTGGTCGGTTTGGTCTCGCGGCCTGTTTCGATCCCTGTGCCTGTGCACAATCGCCGGTGTTTTCTGTCCATCAACAGCGAAAAATCATTCTGTCACGTTTTTGTTTTCAATGCTGCTTGACACCCACCAAGGAACCACTTAGTTAGCCGCTCATCGAACGGCACATGACGGTCGGTAAGCGGGGAAGCAAGCTTCCCACCAGGAAATTGCGGGTGTAGCTCAGTTGGTTAGAGTGCCGGCCTGTCACGCCGGAGGTCGCGGGTTCGAGCCCCGTCACTCGCGCCATCCTGGTACTAAAAGTGAATGGCTTTCCATTCAGATGCCTATGACAAGGCATCATCAATGCGCGGGTGTAGCTCAGTCGGTTAGAGTGCCGGCCTGTCACGCCGGAGGTCGCGGGTTCGAGCCCCGTCACTCGCGCCATTTTTCCACCTCCTTAGTCCGTTGTATCTTTTGAACTGCAACGTACTATATACCAGCCTTCAATCTTGGTGTTAAAGTCTTTGTGTGCATGTGCGAAATGCGGTAAGCGCACTTGCGCACGGGCGCTGGCTGCGCTAACCAACAGCTCGTTGCAACAGTCTTTTTGGCTTGTCGGCGCACCGCCGTGAACGTCGCCCGGCGTTTTGACAAGCAAGGATGGATACGATGACTGAACTCCTCAGTTCCTACCTTCCGATCATGGTTTTCGTCGGAATTGCGATGGTTATCGGCATAGCCCTTCTGGTGACGCCGTTTGCCGTGGCATTCAAGGCGCCAGACTCGGAAAAGCTTTCTGCCTATGAATGCGGCTTCAATGCTTTTGATGATGCCCGCGTCAAATTCGATATTCGATTTTACCTCGTGTCGATTCTTTTTATCATCTTCGATCTCGAAGTTGCCTTCCTGTTTCCGTGGGCGGTTTCCTTCGGTGCGATCGGCTGGTTTGGTTTCTGGTCTATGATGGTGTTTCTCGGCGTGTTGACCATCGGATTTATCTATGAATGGAAGAAGGGAGCCCTGGAATGGGAGTGAGCCAAAGCGATCACCAGACCTTGGTTGCACCGCAGCCGAAGGGTATTCTGGACCCTGCCACCGGCAAGCCGGTTGGCAATGACAGCACGTTTTTCGGCGAGATCAATGATGAGCTGGCCGATAAAGGGTTTCTCGTCACTTCCACTCAGGCTTTGATTACCTGGGCGCGCACCGGATCTTTGATGTGGATGCAGTTCGGTCTGGCTTGTTGCGCCGTCGAAGGTCTGATGCAGGCCTCTGGCCCGCGTTACGACATGGAGCGTTTCGGCGTCGCACCGCGTGCATCTCCGCGCCAGTCGGACGTGATGATTGTCGCGGGAACCCTGACCAACAAGATGGCGCCCGCCTTGCGCAAGGTCTATGACCAGATGCCGGAGCCGCGCTATGTGATATCCATGGGTTCCTGTGCCAATGGCGGCGGTTACTATCACTATTCCTACTCCGTGGTTCGGGGTTGTGACCGGGTCGTGCCTGTCGACATATATGTGCCGGGCTGTCCCCCCACGGCAGAGGCGCTACTCTATGGCGTCCTGCTGCTTCAGAAGAAAATCCGCCGCACCGGCACGATCGAGCGCTAAGGCGAGGGACCGACAAGATGAGTGAAGCCCTGCAAGTGCTGGCATCCCACATCACCGAAAACAGCGGTGGTCTCGCTTTGTCGAGCACCGTTGCCTTTGGTGAACTGACGGTCACTACGACCGTCGAAAATATTTACGCGCTGGTGACTTTCCTGCGTGACGACGCCCGTTGCGGCTTCATCAATATCATCGACATCTGCGGTGTGGATTATCCCGAGCGTGTCGAGCGTTTCGAGGTGGTCTATCATTTCCTGGCACCGAAGCAGAATCAGCGCATCCGCGTCAAGCTTTCCACCAGCGAGGACAAACCGGTTCCGTCGATCTGTCCGTTGTTTCCAGGCGCCGACTGGTTTGAGCGCGAGGCCTGGGATCTCTATGGCGTGATGTTTACCGGTCATCCGGACCTGCGTCGTCTGCTGACCGATTACGGCTTTGAAGGCCATCCGCTGCGCAAGGATTTTCCGCTGACAGGCTTTGTTGAAGTCCGCTATGATGACACGGTCAAGCGGGTGGTTTATGAACCGGTTGAGTTGAAGCAGGAATTCCGTAGTTTCGACTTTCTCTCGCCTTGGGAAGGCACGGATTACGTGCTGCCCGGCGATGAAAAAGCCGCGAAGTAAGGGAACGGAAGGCGAGACCATGACTGAACATTCCGTCCGTAACTTCACGATCAATTTCGGCCCTGAACACCCATCTGCGCACGGCGTTTTGCGTCTGGTGCTGGAGCTAGACGGCGAAATCGTTGAGCGTGTCGATCCGCATATCGGCCTCTTGCACCGTGGCACCGAAAAGCTGATCGAAGCCAAGACCTATTTGCAGGCATTGCCCTATTTCGACCGGCTGGACTATGTCGCACCGATGAATCAGGAACATGCCTATTGTCTGGCTATCGAAAAGCTCCTCGGTCTGGAAATTCCGATCCGTGGCCAGCTGATCCGGGTTCTCTATTCCGAAATTGGTCGCATCCTGTCGCATATCATGAACGTCACCACGCAGGCGATGGACGTTGGTGCGATGACGCCACCGGTCTGGGGCTTCGAAGAGCGCGAAAAATTGATGGTATTCTATGAGCGGGCCTCTGGCGCGCGCATGCATGCCGCCTATTTCCGTCCCGGTGGCGTTCACCAGGATATTCCGGCCCAGTTGGTCGAGGATATCGGCGCTTGGTGCGATCCGTTCCTGAAAGTTCTCGATGACATCGAAGGTCTGTTGACCGAGAACCGGATTTTCAAGCAGCGCAATGTCGATATCGGCGTTGTCAGCCTGGAAGATGCCTGGAAATGGGGCTTCTCCGGCGTGATGGTTCGCGGTTCGGGTGCAGCCTGGGATTTGCGCCGCTCGCAGCCTTACGAATGCTATTCCGATATGGAGTTCGATATTCCGGTTGGTAAGAATGGCGACTGCTACGATCGCTATCTGATCCGCATGATGGAAATGCGCGAATCGGTGAAGATCATGAAGCAATGCGTCAATCGCCTGCTCGGCGATGCGCGCGTTGGTCCGGTTTCGTCTGTGGATGGCAAGGTCGTGCCGCCGAAACGGGGTGAGATGAAGCGGTCGATGGAAGCGCTCATCCATCACTTCAAGCTTTACACTGAAGGCTTCCACGTGCCGGCTGGCGAAGTGTATGCGGCCGTCGAGGCGCCGAAGGGTGAATTCGGGGTCTATCTGGTGGCGGACGGCACAAACAAGCCGTATCGCTGCAAGATCCGCGCTCCTGGGTTCGTGCATCTGCAGGCCATGGACTTCATGTCGCGCGGTCATCAGCTTGCTGACGTGACGGCGGTGCTGGGGTCTCTCGACATCGTGTTTGGTGAGGTGGATCGTTGATGCAGCTTATCCTCTCGGATCGTCAGTGTGGTGTTCCTCTTGCAGCCTCGGTTGCGGGTCGGCACTCTGCATTGAAATCCGTTGGGACCGAACGGCACTGTCCCGCCAGGCCGTCTGCTCTGCAGGCGGCAATCGGGCTTTCTGCCGCATTGCTCGTCAGCGTCCACGAGAAGGACAATCTGAACGCAGGCCGGGATGCCGTCATGGCGACGCATCCAGGCCTTCTGTTCAAAAACTGAGATAAGGCGTGAGGAAGTATGTCCGTTCGTCGTTTAGCCGAAGATCAATTCCAGCCCGCATCCTTCGCTTTTAGCGAGGAGAATGCCGTTTGGGCCGAAGCCACCATCCGCAAATATCCGGAGGGTCGTCAGCAATCCGCTGTCATCCCGCTGTTGATGCGGGCGCAGGAGCAGGACGGCTGGGTCACCAAGGCGACGATCGAATTCGTCGCGGACAAGCTGGACATGCCCTATATCCGCGTGCTCGAAGTGGCGACCTTCTATACCCAGTTCCAGTTGAAGCCTGTTGGTACCAAAGCCCATATCCAGGTCTGCGGTACAACGCCCTGCATGCTGCGCGGCTCGGAAGAGCTGATGAAAATCTGTAAGAAAAAGATCCATCCGGAACCTCTTGAGCGTAATGCGACCGGAACCCTGTCATGGGAAGAAGTCGAATGTCAGGGTGCCTGCGTCAACGCGCCGATGGTCATCATCTTCAAGGACGCTTATGAGGATCTGACACCCGCGCGCCTCGAAGAAATCATCGACGCCTTCGAAGCCGGCGAGGGTGGCGAGGTCAAGACAGGTCCGCAGATCGAGCGAGTATTTTCTGCTCCTGAAGGCGGGCTGACCAGCCTGACGGAAGAGATCACCCCGGTCCGTTGGGGCGAGGGACAATCTGGACAGGATGAGGTAGCGGTTCCACCGGCTAATGCCGGTCGTCCGACAACCGATACGCCGATAACCGATCCGAAGCTGAAGACGCCCGCCACCGACAAGCCGGCAGCGAGTGAAAATGCGAAAGTCTCCGGCGACAATGCCGACAAGGCCAAGGGGTGAGAGATGTTACAGGATAAGGACCGCATTTTCACCAATATCTACGGCCTCAAGGACAAGTCCCTGAAAGGCGCGATGAGCCGCGGCCACTGGGACGGGACCAAGCAGATCCTGGAAAAGGGACGCGACTGGATCATCAATGAGATGAAGGCCTCGGGTCTTCGTGGTCGTGGCGGCGCAGGCTTCCCGACAGGTCTGAAGTGGTCCTTCATGCCGAAGGAAAGCGACGGTCGCCCGCATTATCTGGTCGTTAATGCCGATGAGTCCGAACCCGGCACCTGTAAGGACCGGGAAATCATGCGCCATGATCCGCATACGCTGCTGGAAGGCTGCGTGATTGCCGGTTTCGCCATGGGCGCCCACGCCGCCTATATTTACGTGCGCGGCGAATATATGCGCGAACGCGAAGCGCTTCAGGCCGCAATCGACGAGTGCTACGAATACGGATTGCTGGGCAAAAACAACAAGCTTGGCTGGGATTATGACATTTACGTTCACCATGGCGCAGGGGCCTATATCTGCGGCGAGGAAACGGCTCTTCTTGAAAGCCTTGAGGGCAAGAAGGGCCAGCCACGCCTGAAGCCGCCGTTCCCGGCCAATATGGGTCTCTATGGCTGCCCGACGACGGTCAACAATGTCGAGTCGATAGCGGTCGCACCAACCATCCTGCGCCGTGGCGCTGGCTGGTTCTCGTCCTTCGGTCGCCCGAACAATGTCGGTACCAAGCTGTTCATGATCTCCGGTCATGTCAACAAGCCCTGCACGGTTGAAGAAACCATGGGGATCACGTTCCGCGAACTGATCGAGCGGCATGCCGGCGGCATTCGCGGCGGTTGGGACAATCTTCTGGCTGTCATTCCCGGCGGCGCGTCCTGTCCAGTGGTCAAGGCGGAAGATATTATTGACGTCCCCATGGATTTCGATGGGCTGCGTGATGTGAAATCCTCGTTCGGTACCGCAGCGATTATCGTCATGGATAAGTCCACCGATATCATCAAGGCGATTGCCCGGTTGTCGCAGTTCTTCAAGCACGAGAGCTGTGGCCAATGCACGCCGTGCCGTGAAGGGACTGGTTGGATGTGGCGGGTGATGGAGCGCATGGTGAAGGGCAATGCCCAGAAGCGTGAAATTGACATGCTGTTCCAGGTCACCAAGCAGATTGAAGGACATACCATCTGCGCGCTTGGCGACGCGGCGGCTTGGCCGATCCAGGGCCTGATCCGTAATTTCCGGCCTGAGATCGAGGCCAGGATCGATGACTATACCCGCAAGTCCATGGACCATGGCGCGGTGATGGAAGCGGCTGAGTAACGTAGGCTCCGGTTACAGTGGCGCCGAGTAACAAAGGTGATGCGATGGTTGAGGCTTCGAAACGGACGGGAACGGATGCATCGGCAAAGCCGGCTGACACCAGTCGCGGCGCTGAGACGGCCGGATCGTCGCTGCATGCCTTGATGGCCAATCCGATGGCTGCCTTTGCGGCTGCCACGGTGCTGGGTTTCGGTTTTGCCACCCAGATGACTGGTGTGATGCTCGGTTCCATGCAAACGATGATGGACAAGCCCGCCCGTCGGACGAAGGACGATGTGCCGGAAGATAAAGCTGATGATCAGATTTCTGCCGCATCCGTTTTAGAGGTCAATTTGAAGCCTGAAACGCAGCTGAAGCCAGTCGATGCTCCGGTTTCGGATGCAGCGGTTCCGCCCAAAGCGGCACCTGCACGCCGTCCAGTCGCAAAAGCAAAGAGCAAGCCGCAGACTGCCAAGCCGGTAAGAAGCCAGGCAGTGCAGTCGGCCAAAAAGCCGACAGTCGCGCCTGTGACGCCTATAGCGGAACCCGAAGTGAAGGCCGCGCCTGTTGCCGTCAAGCCTGCCCGGCGGCGCGGCAAAAAGGTCGATCTGAAGGCAATCGGCGGTGTCGGGCCGAAGGTTCAGGAAATGCTCAGTAAACTTGGTGTTCATGGCCTTGATGATATCGCCACCTGGACGCCCGAAGATGCGGCACGGATTGATGCAGAGCTTGGTCTCGACGGTCGGATCCTGCGTGATGACTGGATCGGACAGGCCCGCAAGCTGACCGGTGCTTGATTAGGCAGGTGTGCCGACGTCGGTTTAGGAATTGTGATTGAGATAGAATGTGTTACGACGTGTTTTGTGTCTCATGTATGAAGCACGGCACGGAAAAGATGGGCGAAGGCCTATTGGATGAATTGAGGGCGCTCTGCCGCCATGCATCCCATCTTGAGTGATGGGATACAAAGCAGGCGAGCGGTCGAGAACTGAGACATGCGTAGCGGAAAATCCTGTGCGATTTTCCTGGCCGGACTGAAGAAGCGGCGGCTGCGATGGACGTGAGACAGGAAGGCGAATATGGCAAAGCTGAAAGTCGACGGTAAGGAGATCGAGGTTCCCGATCATTTCACGCTGCTTCAAGCGTGCGAGGAAGCGGGTGCCGAAGTTCCGCGTTTTTGTTTCCACGAGCGGCTTTCGGTAGCCGGCAATTGCCGTATGTGCCTTGTCGAGGTGAAGGGCGGTCCGCCAAAGCCGGCAGCCTCCTGCGCCATGGGCGTGCGCGATATCCGTGGTGGTCCGAATGGCGAGTTGCCGGAAGTCTATACCAATACGCCAATGGTCAAGAAGGCGCGCGAAGGGGTGATGGAGTTCCTCCTCATCAACCATCCGCTCGATTGTCCGATCTGCGACCAGGGCGGCGAGTGCGACTTGCAAGACCAGGCCATGGCCTTCGGTATCGACAGTTCCCGCTATGGCGAGGACAAGCGCGCCGTCGAGGACAAGTATATCGGACCGCTGGTCAAGACGGTGATGAACCGTTGCATTCACTGCACGCGCTGCGTCCGCTTCACCACCGAAGTGGCTGGCGTTGCCGAACTTGGCCTGATCGGTCGCGGCGAGGATGCCGAAATCACCACCTATCTCGAACAGGCGATGACCTCGGAATTGCAGGGCAATGTCGTTGATCTCTGCCCGGTCGGCGCGCTGACTTCCAAGCCTTTTGCCTTCACGGCCCGTCCGTGGGAATTGGGCAAGACCGAATCGGTCGATGTGATGGATGCGCTGGGTTCGGCAATCCGCGTCGATACGCGCGGTCGCGAAGTGATGCGTGTCATGCCGCGCGTCAATGACAGCATCAATGAAGAGTGGATTTCCGATAAGAGCCGCTTCATCTGGGACGGATTGAAGACCCAGCGTCTTGACCGGCCTTATGTGCGGCGCAATGGACGCCTCCAGCCTGCAACCTGGCCGGAAGCCTTCGCCGAAATCAAGACTGCCGTTTCGGCCACCAATGGCTCGAAGATTGGCGCGATTGCTGGCGATCTGGCCTCCGTCGAGGAAATGTATGCGCTGAAGGAACTGCTGACCTCGCTTGGTTCCACGAGCTATGATTGTCGCCAGGATGGCACGGCGCTCGATCCGGTTCTGGGGCGTTCGTCCTATATCCTCAACTCGACCATCGAGGGCATCGAGGACGCCGACGCGCTGCTGTTGATCGGTTGCAATCCGCGCCTTGAAGCGGCGGTCATGAATGCGCGTATCCGCAAGCGGTGGCGCCGTGGTGGCTTCCCGATTGGTGTAATCGGCGAAAACGCCGACCTGCGCTATGACTATAGCTATCTGGGTGCGGGTACGGATACGCTTTCCGATCTGGCGGCTGGCAAGAACAGCTTCTTTGATGCGTTGAAGACGGCTGCCAAGCCCTTGATCATCATTGGCCAGGGCGCCTTGACCCGTGGTGATGGCGCTGCCGTGCTGGCGCAGGTCGCAGCGCTTGCTGTTGCCGTGGGTGCTGTCAGCGAAAGCTGGAACGGCTTTGGCGTTCTGCATACCGCCGCGTCGCGCGTCGGTGGCCTCGATCTCGGCTTCGTGCCGGGGCAGGGGGGCAAGACAGCGGCTGAAATGCCTGGTGCAATGGATGTTATCTTCCTGCTTGGTGCCGATGAACTGGATCTGTCGGCCAAGACGGCCAAACTGACGATCTATATCGGTTCGCATGGCGATAACGGTGCCCAGAATGCCGATGTTATCTTGCCGGCTGCCGCCTATACGGAAAAGTCGGGCACCTGGGTGAATACGGAAGGTCGCGTCCAGCTTGGCAATCGCGCTGGCTTCGCGCCGGGCGAAGCCCGCGAAGACTGGGCTGTGCTGCGCGCGCTCTCGGACGTGCTCGGCAAGAAGTTGCCGTTCGATTCGCTTGGCCAACTGCGACAGAAGCTCTATCAGGCCTATCCGCATTTTGCCGCGCTTGACGAGATTGCCGAAGGCAATCCGGCGGAAATCGACGCCTTGGCAAAAAAAGGCGGGAACATGACCCAATCCGGGTTTGCGTCTCCGATCAAAGACTTCTATTTGACAAACCCGATTGCACGCGCGTCTGCGGTGATGGCCGAGTGTTCGGCATTGGCCCGCAATAATTTCAAGGCTGCGGCAGAGTAAGGGCAAGGGACCATGGACAGTTTCGTTTCTACCTATGTGTGGCCGGCGGCCATCATGATCGGCCAGTCCCTGCTGCTGCTGGTCTGCCTGCTGGTGTTCATTGCCTATATCCTGTTGGCAGACCGCAAAATCTGGGCAGCGGTGCAATTGCGCCGTGGTCCGAATGTGGTGGGTCCCTGGGGGCTTTTCCAGTCCTTCGCCGACCTTTTGAAATTCGTGTTCAAGGAACCGATCATTCCGGCCGGCGCCAATAAGGCCGTTTTCCTCCTGGCACCGCTTGTGGCCGTGACGCTGGCGCTGGCGACCTGGGCGGTTATTCCGCTCAACCAGGGCTGGGTAATTGCCAATATCAATGTCGGCATTCTCTATGTGTTTGCGATTTCCTCGCTGGAAGTCTACGGCATCATCATGGGGGGCTGGGCGTCTAACTCGAAATACCCATTCCTCGGTGCGTTGCGCTCTGCGGCGCAGATGGTCTCCTACGAAGTGTCGATCGGCTTCGTCATCGTCACGGTGCTGTTGTGTGCGGGATCTCTGAACCTCACCGACATCGTCAATTCCCAGAACCATGGTCTCGGCACAATGATGGGCATGCCGTCCTCGCTGCTTGATTGGCATTGGTTGTCGCTGTTTCCGATGTTTGTGATCTTTTTCATCTCGGCGCTGGCGGAAACCAATCGTCCTCCCTTCGACCTGCCTGAAGCGGAATCCGAACTGGTTGCCGGCTTCATGGTGGAATACGGATCGACCCCTTACATGATGTTCATGCTGGGCGAATATGCGGCCATCGTGCTGATGTGCGCCCTGACCACCATCCTGTTCCTGGGGGGCTGGTTGCCGCCGTTGGACATTGCCGTACTCAACTGGGTGCCGGGCATTATCTGGTTCATCCTCAAGGCGACGCTGGTGTTCTTCATGTTCGGCATCACCAAGGCGATCGTTCCACGCTACCGTTATGACCAGTTGATGCGCCTGGGCTGGAAAGTGTTCCTGCCGCTGTCGCTGGCCATGGTGGTTATTGTTGCATTCGTGTTGAAACTGGGGGGCTGGGCATGAGCCTTCACCCTGCAGATTTCGGCAGAATTGGAGTTTGAAGATGGCAAGTGTTTCCCAGGCTGTCCGCTCGCTGTTTCTGAAAGAGTTCGTCAACGCATTTTTCCTGTCGATGCGTTACTTTTTCAAGCAGAAGGCGACCGTGAACTATCCGTTTGAGAAGGGCCCTGTCAGCCCGCGCTTTCGCGGCGAGCATGCGTTGCGCCGCTATCCCAATGGCGAGGAACGTTGCATTGCCTGCAAATTATGCGAGGCGATCTGTCCGGCCCAGGCGATCACCATCGAAGCTGGCCCGCGCCGCAACGATGGCACGCGCCGCACGGTTCGTTACGATATCGACATGGTAAAATGCATCTATTGCGGCTTCTGCCAGGAAGCCTGCCCGGTCGATGCGATCGTCGAAGGTCCGAATTTCGAATTCTCGACGGAATCACGCGAAGAACTCTATTTCGACAAGGCCAAGCTTCTGGCCAATGGAGATCGGTGGGAGCGGGAAATTGCGCGCAATCTTGCGCAGGATGCTCCCTACCGCTGAGATCGTCTTTTGAGGAAACCGATGGCGGCTGGACATGATCTGTCCGTCCCGGTTTGAAATTGAAACGAAATGCATGGATGGTCCGGCCCGGGCCACTGGCATTTCATGGGACACGGCCGCGCCGCGCTCCTGGGGAAGATGAAAAGGCACCATCATGGGTCTTCAGGCAATCTTTTTCTACCTTTTCGCCTTTGTCGCGATTGCGTCGGCGTTCATGGTTATTTCGTCACGCAATCCGGTTCATTCGGTTTTGTTCCTCATCCTCACCTTCGTCAACGCGGCTGGTCTGTTCATGCTGACGGGCGCCGAGTTCCTGGCGATGATCCTGCTGGTTGTCTATGTCGGCGCGGTTGCAGTGCTCTTCCTGTTCGTGGTGATGATGCTGGACATCGACTTCACGGAATTGAGGGCAGGGGCTTCGAAACATGGTCCCCTGGCGGCCTTGATCGGTGCCATCGTTGCAGCTGAACTGATCTTCGTGATTGGCGGCTCGGTCATCTCGCCTGCTGCTAAGGAGGCGATCACCATGCCGATCCCGGCACTGGCGGACCGTCAGAACACGGCGGCGCTCGGCGATGTGCTCTATACCAATTATGTCTTCTTCTTCCAAATTGCCGGCCTTGTGCTGCTGGTGGCCATGATCGGCGCCATCGTGCTGACGCTGCGTCACCGCCAGCACATCAAGCGGCAGAATATTGCACACCAGGTTGCACGTGGACCGGCGACTGCCATCAAGGTGGTCAAGGTCAAGCCCGGCCAGGGCATCTGAGCTGAAGGCAAGGGATCTCAAGGAAACGAACAATGGAAATCGGACTTTCCCATTATCTCACCGTCAGCGCGATCCTGTTCATGCTGGGCGTCTTCGGTATCTTCCTGAACCGAAAGAACATCATCGTTATCCTGATGTCGGTGGAACTCATTCTTCTGGCGGTCAACGTCAACATGGTGGCCTTCTCGTCATTCCTCAATGACATCGTCGGCCAGGTTTTCGCGCTGTTTATCCTGACCGTCGCGGCTGCGGAAGCCGCGATCGGCCTTGCTATCCTCGTTGTCTTCTACCGCAACCGCGGATCGATCGCCGTTGAAGACGTCAACATGATGAAGGGCTGATACGGCTATGCTATTGTATAAGACAATCGTCTTTCTTCCGCTGCTTGGCGCGCTCATCGCCGGCCTGTTCGGTCGCCAGATCGGTGCCAAGGCATCGGAATTCATCACCACCGGCTTCATGGTGCTGACTGCGGCCCTGTCCTGGTACGTGTTCATCTCGGTTGGCTTCGGTCATTCTGAGCTGATCAAGGTTCCTGTGCTGCGCTGGATTCAGGTCGGTGGCATCGACGTTGAATGGGCGCTGAGGATCGATACGCTGACAGCGGTCATGCTGGTGGTGGTCAACAGCGTCTCGACGCTGGTGCATCTCTATTCCATCGGCTACATGCATCACGATCCGCATCGTCCGCGCTTTTTCAGCTATCTGTCGCTGTTTACCTTCGCAATGTTGATGCTGGTCACGTCAGACAATCTCCTGCAGATGTTCTTCGGCTGGGAAGGCGTCGGTCTGGCCTCTTATCTGCTGATCGGTTTCTGGTTCAAGAAGCCTTCGGCAACGGCTGCTGCCATGAAAGCCTTCATCGTCAACCGTGTGGGCGACTTTGGCTTTATTCTCGGCATCGCCACGCTGTTCGTGCTGTTCGGTTCGATCAATTTCGAAACGATCTTCGCTTCTGCCCAGACATATCTGCCAGCCGAAGGCGCGCCTGCCGGTGACGCTGTCATCAATCTGTTCGGTATGCATCTCGACAAGGGTCATGCGGTCACCGCAGCCTGCCTGCTGCTGTTCATGGGCGCCATGGGTAAGTCGGCGCAGTTCCTGCTGCATACCTGGCTGCCGGATGCGATGGAGGGGCCGACACCGGTTTCGGCTCTGATCCACGCGGCAACCATGGTCACCGCCGGTGTCTTCCTCGTCGCCCGCATGTCGCCGGTCTTCGAACTGTCGCCGGATGCCCTGATGGTCGTCACCATCGTCGGTGCGATCACTGCCTTCTTTGCGGCAACTGTCGGTCTCGTGCAGAACGACATCAAACGGGTGATTGCCTATTCGACCTGCTCGCAGCTCGGCTACATGTTCGTGGCGCTTGGCGTCGGTGCTTATGGGGCGGCTATTTTCCACCTGTTCACGCACGCATTCTTCAAGGCCCTGTTGTTCCTTGGTGCCGGTTCGGTCATTCATGCCGTGGATGGCGAGCAGGACATGCGTCACATGGGGGGCTTACGCAAGCATATCCCAGTGACCTTCTGGGCGATGACCATCGGCAATCTGGCGCTGACAGGTGTCGGCATTCCGGGAACGATGATCGGTACGGCAGGCTTCTTCTCCAAGGATGCGATTATCGAATCCTCCTTTGCCGCTGGCACAGGCGTTTCAACCTTTGCCTTCGTGCTTCTGGTCATTGCCGCCCTGTTCACCAGCTTCTATTCGTGGCGTCTGGCGTTCATGACCTTCTTCGGCAAGCCGCGCGCCTCGCACGAAGTCATGCATCATGTGCATGAATCACCTCAGGTCATGCTGGTGCCGCTTTACCTTCTGACCGCAGGAGCCTTGTTCGCTGGCTTTATCTTCCATGACTATTTCTTCGGCGAAGCCTATGCCGAGTTCTGGAAGGGCGCATTGTTTACCGGTGCGCATAATGAAGTCCTCCACGAGGTCCATCACGTTCCGACCTGGGTGAAGCTGAGCCCGTTCGTTGCCATGCTCGTCGGCCTGGTCACCGCTTGGTACATGTATATCAAGTCGCCGGAAACGCCGAAGAAACTGGCGCAAAGCCAGTGGCTTCTCTACCAATTCCTGCTCAACAAGTGGTATTTCGACGAGCTCTATGACTTCCTTTTCGTGCGGTCGGCCAAGGCGCTTGGACGGTTCCTTTGGAAGAAGGGCGATGTTGCCACCATTGATGCCTATGGTCCGAATGGCGTTGCTGCCGGGGTCGCAGGTCTGACGCAGCGGGTTGTCCGGCTGCAATCCGGCTATCTCTACCACTATGCGTTCGCAATGCTGCTCGGAATTGCAGCGCTTATTACCTGGATGATGCTCGGGAGTTCGATCTGATGACCGATTGGCCAATTCTTTCAACGGTCACCTTTCTGCCGCTGGTCGGGGTTGCCCTGCTGCTGCTGATGAATGGCGACACTCCATCCGGACGCCGGAACGTTCTCAACATTTCGTTGTTGACGACGGTTGCGACCTTCATTGTGTCGCTGTTCATCTGGATCGGCTTCGATAACGCCAATCCAGGCTTCCAGATGGTGGAAAATCATCCCTGGCTCGGCACCGGCATTGCCTATCACCTCGGCGTCGATGGCATTTCCATGCTGTTCGTGGTGTTGACGGCGTTCCTCATGCCGTTCTGCGTGCTCGCCAGCTGGACCTCGGTCCAGAAGCGGATCAAGGAATACATGATCGCCTTCCTCATTCTTGAAGTGATGATGGTCGGCGTGTTCGTGTCGCTGGATATCGTGCTGTTCTACGTGTTCTTCGAGGCTGGCCTGATCCCGATGTTCATCATCATCGGTGTCTGGGGTGGCAAGGATCGCGTCTACGCTTCCTATAAGTTCTTCCTTTATACGCTGCTTGGCTCCGTGCTGATGATGCTGGCGATCATGGCGATGTACTGGGATGCCGGCACGACCGATATCGCAGCGCTTCTGGCTCATAAATTCCCGCCGCATTTGCAGACGGTGCTATGGCTGGCCTTCTTCGCTTCCTTCGCGGTGAAGATGCCGATGTGGCCTGTCCACACCTGGCTTCCCGATGCTCACGTCCAGGCGCCGACCGCTGGTTCGGTCATTCTGGCGGGGATCATGCTGAAGCTCGGTGGTTATGGGTTCATTCGCTTTTCGCTGGCGATGTTCCCGCTTGCCTCCGACTATTTCGCACCAGCGGTCTTTGCGCTCTCCGTTATCGCCATCATCTACACCTCGCTTGTGGCGCTGATGCAGGAGGATATGAAGAAGCTGATCGCCTATTCCTCCATTGCTCACATGGGCTATGTGACGATGGGTATCTTTGCTGCCAATACCCAAGGCTTGCAGGGTGCGGTTTTCCAGATGATCAGCCACGGCTTTGTTTCAGGCGCGCTGTTTCTCTGCGTCGGCGTGATCTATGATCGCATGCATACCCGCGAAATCGTCGCCTATGGCGGTCTCGCCAACAACATGCCGAAATACGCGCTGGCCTTTATGATCTTCACTATGGCCAATGTCGGCCTGCCTGGCACCTCGGGCTTTATCGGCGAATTCCTGACGCTGATCGGTGCGTTCCGGGCCAATAGCTGGGTGGCATTGTTTGCTGCCACCGGCGTTATCCTGTCGGCAGCCTACGCGCTCTGGCTCTATCGCCGGGTCGTTTTCGGGGCGCTGGACAAGGAGAGCCTGAAAGCGCTTCTCGATCTGTCCTTCCGCGAAAAGGTCACGCTTTATCCGTTGATCGCGCTCACCATCCTGTTCGGTGTCTATCCGGCCCCGATCTTCGACGTGACGACGGCTTCGGTGGACGCGCTTTTGAATAACTACACCGCTGCTCTGCAGGCTGCGCAAAATGTTGCGCTCCTGGTGAACTGACGACAGGATCATTGGACATGAATGCTGAAACTCTCCTTGCAAGCCTGCATCTCGTCACGCCGGAGCTCCTGCTTGCGGTTGGCGCGCTGGTATTGCTGATGATCGGCGTGTTCACCAACAAGACCTCGTTGGTGACGGGCCTGGCGGTGGCGCTTCTGGCCGCCGCCTGCGCGTGGATCCTGTTGATGCCCGCCGATGGTGTCGCCTTCGGCGGTGCCTATATCTCCGACGGCTATGCCCGTTTCATGAAGGTCCTGGCCCTGATCGGTTCCATTACCACCATGGTGATGGCGGTCGGTCAGGCACGTGCCAACGATCTCGACAAGTTCGAGTTTCCGGTCTTGCTGGTGCTGGCGACGCTGGGCATTCTGTTGATGATCTCGGCCAATAGCCTGATCTCTCTTTATATGTCGCTGGAGCTCCAGTCTCTAGCGCTCTACGTCATCGCCGCCATGAACCGCGACAGCGCGCGGTCTTCGGAAGCTGGCCTGAAATATTTCGTGCTTGGTGCCCTGTCGTCGGGCATGTTGCTCTACGGCATGTCTCTGGTCTACGGCTTCACCGGCAATGTGGAGTTCGACAAGATCGCTGCCGTCCTGGCCGCTGGTCACACCAATCTTGGACTTATTTTCGGTCTGGTCTTCGTGCTTGCCGGTCTCGCCTTCAAGATCTCGGCTGTTCCCTTTCATATGTGGACACCGGACGTTTACGAAGGCGCGCCGACACCTGTCACGGCCTTTCTTGCCGCCGCCCCAAAGGTTGGCGCCATGGCGATCCTGGTGCGCATCGTCATCGACGCCTTCCAGCCGATCACCGCTGAATGGCAGCAGATCGTCGTGTTCATCGCGATCGCCTCCATGGTTCTGGGTTCGGTTGCTGCCATCGGCCAACGCAATATCAAGCGCCTGATGGCCTATTCCTCCATTGGTCATATGGGTTACGCTCTGGTCGGTCTGGCCGCTGGCTCCAAGCAGGGCATCGAGGGCGTTCTGCTCTATATGCTGATCTACCTGATCATGAATCTCGGTACCTTCGCCTGCATCATGGCGATGCGGACCAAGGAGGGGGAAGCGCTCGAAACAGTGGATGATCTGGCTGGTCTGTCGCAGACCCGTCCGTTCATGGCCTTCGTTCTGACGGCACTGATGTTCTCGTTGGCCGGTATTCCGCCGCTCGCTGGCTTCTTCGGGAAGTATTTCGTCTTCCTGGCCGCTATCGAGGCACATCTCTATGCCCTGGCGATCATCGGTGTTCTGGCCTCGGTTATCGGCGCCTACTACTACCTGCGCCTCGTCAAGGTCATGTGGTTCGACGATGCCAAAATCGAGTTTGCCGCGACGTCTGGCACGTTGCGGGTGGTCTTTGGCCTGTCCGGTCTGTTCGTCATTGCCTATGTGTTGATCGGTGGTCCGATCGGCAGTGCGGCGTCGGCAGCGGCAGCGACCTTGTTCCGTTGAGCGACTATTCCACCCATCGTCGGAAGGCGCTCGACGCCTTCCGACATATTGCGCTGGACGAGGTGGATTCCACCAACCAGCAGTGCCTGATCAGGGCCCGTGACGGTGATCCGGGAAATCTCTGGATCACGGCCAACCGCCAGACAGGCGGCCGGGGTCGTCGTGGCAGGCCTTGGGCCTCCGAGCCCGGCAATCTCTATAGCTCTCTTTTATTGATCGATCCGGCGCCTTTGGCCGATCTGGCCTCGCTGCCGCTGGCCGTGGCCGTGGCCGTGCATGATGCGATTGGCGTCGTATTGCCGTCGGTTGCGCCGCCTTTGGAAATCAAATGGCCGAATGACGTGCTGATCGGTCGTGCCAAAACCTCCGGCATCCTGCTGGAAGCGGAGCGGACGCCGGATGGCCGCAACGCCCTGGTTATCGGCATCGGCATCAATCTTCGTTTCAAGCCCACGGAAACGCCGTATCCGACGGCTTCGCTCGCCGAGCATGGCGCAGCGGTGACGCCTGACGAGCTTTTCACGCATCTTTTTGCCGCCATGGCCGATGCCCTGGCGCTTTGGGATCGGGGTCGCGGCGTCAAGGCAGTGATGCAGCGCTGGCGGCAGGTGGCGTGTGGGATCGGCGAGAAAATCACCGTCAATCTCCCGGATCGGTCGATTTCCGGTGTGTTTTCAGGAATCGATGATAAAGGGATATTATTGCTCGACCGGGGCTCGCTAGGCATCACGCCAGTTGCGGCGGGAGATGTGTTTTTCGAGCCGAATGGGCCAAGGAAAGAATGACAAAGACAGACGAACTGGTATTTCTGCCGCTGGGCGGCGTAGGTGAAATTGGCATGAACCTGGCGCTTTACGGCTTTGGCCCGCCGAAGAACCGGGAGTGGATCATGGTGGATTGCGGCGTGACCTTCCCTGGTCCCGATCTGCCCGGCGTGGATCTGGTTCTGCCTGACATCCGCTTCGTTCTCTCGCAGAAAAACCGGCTCAAGGCTATCTTCATCACCCACGCGCATGAAGATCATTATGGCGGATTGAATGATATCTGGCCGGGCCTGAATGTACCTGTGTATGCCTCTGGTTTTACCGCTGGCATGCTGGAGGCCAAGCGCAATTATGAGGGAACCCGGGCTGAAATTCCGGTAACGCCCTTCAAGCCAGGCGACAAGGTCCATGTCGGTCCTTTCGTTGTCGAGGCTTCGGATGTCAATCACTCGATTCCCGAGCCGATGTCGCTGATTATTCGCACGCCGCTTGGCAATGTCATCCATACCGGTGACTGGAAGATCGACCATGCGCCGTCGCTTGGCCCGCTGACCGATGAGGCGCGGTTCCGTGCTCTCGGCGACGAGGGCGTGCTGGCTGTCATGTGCGATAGCACCAACGCGATGCGCGAGGGCGTTTCTCCCTCCGAGCAGGAAGTCTCGGAAGGGTTGCGCAAGATCATCAAGACGGCGGAAGGACGCGTGGCAATTACCACGTTTTCCTCCAATGTCGGACGTATCCGCTCGATTGCCAAGGCGGCCGAGGCTGCTGGGCGCGAAGTGCTGCTGCTGGGCAGTTCCTTGAAGCGGGTCGTGGGGGTGGCGCGCGATGTCGGGCTGATGGAAGGCGTGCAGTCTTTTATCGCCGAGGACGAATATGGTTACATTCCCCGCGACAAAGTCGTGGTGATCCTGACTGGTAGCCAGGGTGAATCACGCGCGGCGCTTGCCAAGCTGTCTCGCGATGAAATGCGTAATGTGGCGCTGACCAAGGGCGACACGGTGGTTTTCTCGTCTCGTGCTATTCCGGGCAATGAAAAGCCCATCAACGATATCAAGAATGGTCTGATCGAGCAGGGTGTAACCATCGTTATCGATAGCGACGCGCTGGTACATGTCTCCGGTCATCCACGTCGCAACGAACTTTTGCAGATGTACCAATGGACGCGCCCGCAAATTCTCGTCCCTGTTCATGGCGAGGCGGCCCACCTGACGGCGCAGCAGAAACTGGCTCTGGAAGCTGGGATTGCGCAGGTGCCGAAAGTGCGCAATGGCGACATTCTGCGGCTGGCGCCTGGTCCTGCCGAAGTCATCGGTGAAGCGCCGTATGGCCGGGTCTTCAAGGATGGCAAGCTGCTGGGCGATTTCGAGCAGATGGGCATTGGTGAGCGGCGTAAGCTGTCTTTTGCAGGCCATGTCTCGGTCAGCGTCCTCCTGGACGAACGCTTCGAGTTCCGCGACGATCCGGAAGTGGTTGCCCATGGCCTGCCAGCGGAAGATTTGGAAGGCGATGACATGGAGGACATTCTCTATGACGCCGTTCTGAGCGCCGTCGAGAGCATTCCGCGCACACGGCGCAAGGATCTTGGCGCCCTGCGTGAAAGTATCCGTCGCGCTGTTCGCTCCACCGCCAATGAGTGCTGGGGCAAGAAGCCGGTCGTTACGGTTTTTGTGACCAAGGTCTGATTGCCGGAGCCGCTGGCAAGGGATATTTCTGGATCCGGAATAGGTCAGCTATCAACAGACATGGAGCGCCATTCATCTCGTGATAATGGCGCTCTATCTGCGCAGACATGGGAGAAGCGTATGCTGGGCCGGGTCAACCATATCGCCATCGCCGTGCCAGATCTTGGCTCTGCGGTGGAGACTTACGCTGACACGCTTGGCGCGACGGTTTCCGCTGCTCAAGCCTTGCCGGAGCATGGTGTGACGGTGGTTTTTGTCGAACTGCCAAATACCAAGGTCGAACTTCTGGAGCCGCTGGGCGATCACTCCCCGATCAAAGCCTTTCTGGAAAAATCGCCCAATGGTGGCATGCACCATATTTGCTATGAGGTCGATGATATTCACGCCGCGCGAGACCGCCTGATTGCCAAAGGTGCCCGCGTTTTGGGAGATGGCGAGCCGAAAATCGGCGCGCATGGCAAGCCGGTGCTTTTTCTGCATCCCAAGGATTTTACTGGGACATTGATCGAACTCGAGCAACTCTAGGTCATCCCTGATTCCTTTGATGGTTCTGTTTCAATGAATTTTTGGAATGCGGGCAATGACCTTTATTTCAAAATCGAAACCGGCAAGCCAGGTTACTCCAACGGCCGTCCAGTTCGGATAGGGTGCGCTGTGAAAGATCTCCTGCTTGACAGGCATTATGATTGGAAACTGCTGTTCGGGGTCCGTGTGAAACGTCGTTACATCGACGATATCCTCCAAGCCGCATCCCGCAGCACCCAAGACGGCCTTGAGATTTTCAAAAGCCAGTTGGACTTGACGCTTGAAATCAGGCTCGGGTGTTCCATCGTCACGGCTGCCGACCTGACCTGAGACAAACAACAGGTCACCGGAGCGGATGGCGGCGGAATATCCGTGTTTTTCGTAAAGAGCATGTCGGTTGGCAGGAAAGATTGCTTCGTGTTCAGCCATTTTTCTCTCTTTTCTGGGGGGGCGGATGACAATGCGAGTGGGTCCGCATGACATTTCACAATGCAGCCGGTATTTCATATACGGAACGTATACAAAGTAACTGCATGCGAGCTGCATGTCAAATTCGCATACATGTCGTATATGAAGTGAGGTCTGAATGGCAAAGTCCCGACGAGAAACCATGGAGGAAAACCGCGTCAAGTTGATCGCGGCTGGACGAAAAGCCTTTGCTGAAAAGGGCTATGCGGCGGCGTCCATGGACGAGTTGACCGCCCATGCGGGGCTGACGCGCGGTGCGCTGTATCATAACTTTGGCGACAAGCGCGGTCTGCTGGCGGCGGTTGTCGACCAGATCGATTCGGAAATGGCCGCGCGCGCCCAGCAAATCGGTTTTCATGCCGCGACGGACTGGCAGCGCCTGCTGGCTGAGGGCGTGGCCTATATCGAAATGGCAATGGAGCCGGAGGTGCAGCGTATCGTGTTGCTTGACGGCCCGGCAGTGTTGGGTGACCCCTCCCAATGGCCAAGCCAGAACACTTGTCTTCAGATCACCCGGCGGGCCTTGGAGAGCCTTATTGCTCAGGAAGTCCTAAAGCCGGTTGATGCGGAAGCCGCCGCACGGCTTCTGAGCGGGGCCGCCCTTGATGCGGCACTTTGGATTGCGGCCAGCGACGATCCAGAAAATGTCTTGCCAAAGGCGGTCGAGGCTTTCCGCGCCATGGCTGAAGGCCTACTTCGCAATCCGCGTTGATTGGTTTTCCAAAGCTGCCGGATTGTAGAATCACAGTGTGAAAGGCGCACACGATAGGCTCGGGTTTTCCCCAGAACCGGTTTTCACTTTTCGGCCCGATGCTGTAGATTGTGTTCTTGCGACTGTGTTCGGGGTGCATTTCGGGGAGGAAGAGTGATGTCCTGGGTTACCGGTGGAGCGATCTATTTCATTCTCTGGTGGGTCACGCTGTTTGCTGTCCTGCCCTTTGGAGTGCGGACGCAGGACGAAGAAAGCGACATCGTTCCAGGCACTGTGGCCAGCGCCCCAGCAGGCTTCCGCTTCTGGCGGGTGATGGGCACCACGACGATTGTTGCCGCCGTCATCTTTTTTGGCTGGAATTTCGTGTCGGGCTATTTCGGCTTCAGTTTTTCCGATCTGCCGCACGTTATGCCTGATATTCGCTGAGGCTCGATATTCGCTAAGCCCCGATATTCGCTAAGCAATGCGTGTGTCCTGTAAGCGGAAACACCGTATGGGCAAAAAAAAACAAGGCCCGAAGACCTTGTTATTGAAATGTCGCGTGACCTTTCACCAATTAAGGGGCTGCGAATGACCGCGCCTAAGATCTGATCCTCCCAAGACTTTAACCGCGAATTCGGCAGAAATTTAAGCTTTCTGCCTGTTTTGTGAGCGTAAACTAGCTCAACAAGGCAGACTTGTCATCAACTTTTTGCATTTTTGTTACAGCTTTCTAAAAAAAGAATTCCCGCTGGAAATTTTTGCTGATTTGTCAATATTTTGACATGGTTAGGCTTTGAGCGAATGCTCAGGTCAGAGTGATTTGCCCCGATTTTGGTGCAAGGCCTTGGTGCTTTTGCCGGGTGTTCAGCCCTGAGCCAGTCGGGACAAGTCTATCTTCAAGGTGTCTCTGTATGAAGCGGATCTTGCGCGGCACCTTGTTATCCTTCGCCGCCGTGAACAAACGGACGTGGCGGGTTTTCTTCCGCGTGCGAAACGGTTAGAAGGCTTCAAGAAAAACCAGATATACGGCTGATTCCGCACGAAATGCGGCTCGCCTCACCAATGGAAGTCGGTATGCGTCTCTCCCGTTATTTTTTGCCCATCCTGAAGGAAAATCCCAAGGAAGCGGAAATCGTTTCTCATCGGCTGATGCTGCGCACCGGCATGATCCGGCAGCAGTCGCAGGGCATCTATTCCTGGCTGCCGCTGGGCAAGCGCGTGCTGGACAAGGTCAATGCGATCATTCGTGAAGAGCAGAACCGGGCTGGAGCGGTGGAATTGCTGATGCCGACGCTGCAATCGGCGGAGCTTTGGCAGGAAAGCGGTCGTTACGACGACTATGGCAAGGAAATGCTGCGGATCAAGGATCGGCAGGACCGGCCCATGCTGTACGGTCCCACCAATGAGGAAATGATCACGGACATCTTCCGGTCCTATGTGAAATCCTACAAGAGCCTGCCGCTGAACCTCTATCACATACAATTGAAATTCCGTGATGAGATCAGGCCGCGCTTTGGCACGATGCGGTCGCGCGAGTTTCTGATGAAAGACGCCTATTCCTTCGATCTGACGAAGGAAGCCGCCATTCACTCCTATAACAAGATGTTTACCGCCTATCTCAGGACCTTCGACCGGCTTGGTCTGCGGGCCATTCCGATGCGCGCCGATACCGGCCCGATTGGCGGCAATCATAGCCATGAATTCATCATTCTCGCCGATACCGGTGAATCGGAAGTGTTCTGCCACAAGAGCTTCCTGGATCGCGCCATTCCGGCTGCCGATACCGATTTTGACGATGTTGCTGGCCTTCAGGCGATTTTTGACGACTGGACGTCAAACTATGCCGCCACATCCGAAATGCATGATGAGGCAGCTTACGGTGCCATGCCTGATGACGCGAAGATTTCCGCCCGTGGTATCGAGGTCGGTCATATCTTCTATTTCGGCACCAAATATTCCGAGCCGATGGGCGCCAAGGTGCAGGGGCCTGACGGTAAGGAACATCTTGTCCACATGGGATCCTACGGTATTGGGCCGACCCGCCTTGTTCCGGCCATTATCGAAGCTTCCCATGATGAAAATGGCATTATCTGGCCGGCTTCTGTCGCGCCGTTCGATGCTATCATCATCAACATGAAGGCTGGGGATGCTGGTTGCGATGGCGCATGCGACACCGTGTACGGGGCGCTGACCAAGGCCGGCAAGGATGTTCTTCTCGACGATACCGATGATCGCGCCGGTGCGAAATTCGCACTCGCGGATTTGATCGGCGTACCCTACCAGGTGATCGTCGGTCCGAGGTCGGTCGCCAATGGCGAAGTCGAGCTGAAGAACCGTAAAACCGGCGAGCGTGAAACCATGACCATCGAGGCCGCTATCAACCGTCTTGCCGGTTGAGCGACGCCAGGAGGCAAGATTGAGCAGTGAAACCGGAAGCTCTGCGGCAGGCGATACCGCAGTGCCGTCATCCGCAAAGCCGTTTTCCGCATTCGAGCGCATGGTGGCCTGGCGCTACCTGCGCGCGCGGCGCAAGGAGGCGGTAATTTCGGTTATTGCCGGCTTTTCCTTCGTCGGCATCATGCTGGGGGTTGCGACCCTGATCATCGTCATGGCTGTCATGAACGGTTTTCGGACCGAGTTGATTTCTCGTATCCTCGGCATAAACGGGCATATGATCGTTCAGCCGGTCGATAGTCCCTTCACCGACTTTGCCGATCTTGCCAAGAAATTCTCCGCCGTGCCCGGGGTCACCATGGCGCTGCCGTTGGTCGAGGGGCAGACTCTGGCCTCCGGCAAGGGCGGGGCTGGAACGGGTGCGCTGGTGCGCGGCATCCGCCCGGACGACCTGTTGAAGCTCAAGGAAGTAGCGGCAAATATCAAGACCGGCGACATGGTTGGCTTCACGTCCGGCCAAGGCGTGCTGATTGGTTCGCGCATGGCCAACGATCTCGGGTTGCAGGCGGGTGATTCCATCACGCTGGTCTCGCCAGAGGGGGACGTGACGCCGATGGGTGTCAACCCGCGGGTCAAATCCTACAAGATTTCCGGTACGTTTGAGATCGGCATGTCGGAATATGATTCTTCGATTATCTATATGCCGCTTGAAGAATCGCAGCTCTATTTCAACGCGGAAGGCGTGGTGCAATCCATCGAATTGTTCGTTACCAATCCTGACGACATCGATGAGCTGCGTCCCAAGGTCGAGGCGGCAGCGGGCCGGCAGGTGTTCATCAGCGATTGGCGCCAGCGCAACCAGACCTTCTTCTCCGCCTTGCAGGTGGAGCGCAATGTGATGTTCATGATCCTGACATTGATCGTCATCGTCGCGGCGCTGAACATCATTTCCGGCCTGATCATGCTGGTGAAGGACAAGAGCAGCGATATCGCCATTCTGAAGACCATGGGCGCCAGTTCAAGTTCGATCCTTCGGATCTTCTTCATGACAGGTGCGGCCATCGGCATCGCTGGCACATTCGCCGGCGTCGGACTGGGCGTGCTGGTCTGTCTGAACATCGAATCGATCCGGAATTTCTTCTCCTGGGTCTCCGGTACTGTGTTGTTTGATCCGCAACTCTATTTCCTCAGCAAATTGCCAGCGGATATGAGCTTCGGTGAAACGGTTTCGGTGATTATCATGTCGCTGACCCTGTCCTTTATCGCCACCATCTTTCCGGCATGGCGGGCGGCCCGGCTCGATCCCGTGCAAGCCCTGCGTTACGAATAAGGAACAGCGGATCCATGGCGAACAACCCTGTTCTTGAAATTTCGGAGGTTTCGCGCACCTATGGGGAGGGCGAAACCAAGCTTTCAATTCTGAAAGGTGCCGGACTAAAATTATACGAAGGCGAAACCGTCGCTCTCGTGGCGCCATCGGGCACGGGCAAGTCCACCCTGCTGCATATTGCCGGGTTGCTGGAACATCCGACCGATGGTGACGTGCTGATTGGTGGCACCCGTTGCAATGAATTGTCCGAGGAAGGCCGCACGGCCATGCGCCGCACCAGCATTGGCTTCGTCTATCAGTTCCATCACCTGTTGCCGGAGTTCTCGGCACTTGAAAACATCATGATGCCGCAGATGATTGCAGGCCTGAGCATTCCGGAAGCTAGCAAGCGCGCCAAGGCTTTGCTTGATTACATGCGTATCGGTCATCGCGGCGACCACCGGCCCGCCGAGCTTTCCGGCGGCGAACAGCAGCGCGTGGCTATTGCCCGGGCTGTCGCCAATGCGCCGCTGTTGCTGTTGGCGGACGAGCCGACCGGCAATCTCGATCCGGAAACTGCGGCTTACGTGTTTTCCGCGCTGGAAGCTCTGGTGCGCCAGTCTGGCCTTGCGGCGTTGATCGCGACCCATAATCACGAACTGGCCCGGCGGATGGACCGCTGCGTCACTCTCCAGGATGGCAGAATCGTCGATTTCGATTTGTAATTGCCCACGGGTCTGGAAAGAACTTTTTACATTAGAGATATCAAAGCCCGTCGATCACTTGATCGGCGGGCTTTTCGTATGGCGCATAGAGTTTGTCAGAGAAAAATGGAAACCGGTTTCGGCAGACAAATGATTGGAAAAATTTCTGTTGACGAACAAACAAAAGGAGAACAAAGTGAATACATAACCAGACAGGAGTGAGCTATGAGTGACATTCTGCATGACATCGCCGCATTCGCATCGCTGGCTGTTTTTATTGCCAGCTTGTCTGTTCTGGCGATGGCTTTTTGAAATGCCGGGCATCGTCTTGGCGCGATCTGACCTAGATGGGCCTGCCAAAGGCACACGTCGCTTTAAGGGGATAGGTGGCAGTGAGGCTGGATGTCTTCTGGACATGGCGGGCCAAACCTAGGACAATAACCTTCATACAGCGCGGTGCGTTTTGTTAAATGCACATCGGACGCGGTAACACTTTCATCTGCTGCATTGCTTTTTCCTTGGGCCGATTTCGGTTGAACGAGAAGTTTTATGGCGGCGGTTTTCAGTGTGTAGCGGCGACAAGCAAGCAGGATGGATGCAATGAGTGATATGGGCGCAAGCGGACAGGCTGTAGTGAAGGCGGGTCCAGGTTTCGTCCATTTGAGAGTACATTCGGCCTATTCGCTGCTGGAAGGCGCGCTGCCGCTGAAGAAGATCCTGAGCAAGGTTGCGTCTGACCAGCAACCGGCCATTGCCATTACCGATACCAACAATCTGTTCATCGCACTGGAGTTTTCCCAGAAGGCGCTCGGCGATGGATTGCAGCCGATCATTGGCTGCCAATTGTCCATCGACATGGAAGACGCAAGCGAGGAAAAGCGGGGCAATAGCTCTCTTGCCAAATATCCCGCCATTGTGCTTCTGGCCGCCGATCCGGCGGGTTATGAGCGGCTGGTGGACCTGGTCAGCCGTGCCTATCTCCAGGGCGATAACACTCAGTCTGTGCATATCACCGCCTCCTGGCTGGAGGAGATCGGCACGGATGGCCTGATCGCCCTGACGGGTGCAGCAGGCGGTCCGGTCGATCTGCCGGTGAAGGACGGCCATCAAGCCCAGGCGCTGTCGCGGCTTCAGACGCTCAAATCCCTGTTCGGGGATCGGCTTTATATCGAATTGCAGCGCCACCAAGGCTATGACCGGGTGCATGAAAGCCGGATGATCGCGCTGGCTTATGATCACGATATTCCATTGGTTGCCACCAATGAGGCCTTCTTTCCCAGCCGTGACGATTATGATGCCCATGACGCATTGATGGCGGTTGCCCATAATGCCATCGTGTCTGATGACCGACGGTTTCGCCTGACGCCGGATCATTATCTGAAAAGCCGCAAGGAAATGCAGGCTTTGTTTAGCGATCTGCCGGAAGCACTTGAAAACACGGTGGAGATTGCCAGCCGCTGTTCTTTCGTTCTCGACACCCGTAACCCTATATTGCCGCGCTTTACCGGTGGTAGCGACGATCCGGAAGAGGCTGAGCGCGCCGAAGCCGGGGAATTGCGCCGTCAGGCCATTGAGGGACTGGACGACCGGCTGGCGAAGCTTGGCATGGCGCCAGGCTACGAGGAAAAGGAATATCGAGACCGGTTGGATTTCGAGCTTGGCGTCATCGAGCGGATGAAATTTCCCGGCTACTTCCTGATCGTTGCCGACTTCATCAAATGGGCCAAAAACCAGGACATTCCAGTTGGCCCCGGCCGTGGTTCCGGTGCGGGTTCGCTGGTTGCCTATGCCCTGACCATTACCGATGTCGATCCGCTGCGGTTCTCCCTGCTGTTCGAACGCTTCCTCAATCCTGAGCGTGTCTCGATGCCCGACTTCGACATCGACTTCTGCCAGGATCGCCGTGAAGAGGTGATCCGTTATGTGCAGCGCAAATATGGGCGCGAGCAGGTGGCGCAGATCATCACCTTTGGGTCGCTCCAGGCCCGTGCAGCCTTGCGTGACGTTGGCCGCGTGCTGGAAATGCCCTATGGGCAGGTCGACAGGATCTGCAAGCTGGTGCCGAACAATCCGGCCAATCCGACCCCTCTGTCCAAGGCCATCGAAGAAGAGCCAAAGTTTCAGGAAGAGGCAGAGAAGGAGCCGGTTGTCGCCCGTCTGCTGGATATCGCCCAGAAGATTGAAGGGCTTTATCGCCACGCCTCCACTCATGCCGCCGGTATTGTGATCGGTGACCGCCCGCTGTCCAAGCTGGTGCCGATGTATCGCGATCCGCGCTCGGATATGCCGGTTACCCAGTTTAATATGAAGTGGGTGGAGCAGGCCGGGCTGGTCAAGTTTGACTTTCTCGGATTGAAGACGCTGACGGTGCTGAAAACCGCCGTGGATTTCTGCCGGTTGCGCGATATCGAGATCGATCTGGCGACCATTCCGCTGGACGACGAAAAAACCTATCAAATGCTGTCACGCGGTGAGACCGTCGGTGTGTTCCAGGTGGAAAGTGCCGGCATGCGCAAGGCGCTGATCGGCATGCGGCCCGACTGTATCGAGGATATTATCGCGCTGGTGGCGCTCTATCGTCCGGGGCCGATGGAAAATATTCCGGTCTACAATGCCCGCAAGCATGGCGAGGAGGAGATCGAATCGATCCATCCGACCATCGATTACCTGCTGAAGGAAACCCAGGGGGTTATCGTCTATCAGGAGCAGGTCATGCAGGTGGCCCAGGTTCTGTCGGGCTATTCGCTCGGTGAAGCGGATCTTCTGCGCCGCGCCATGGGTAAGAAGATCAAGGAGGAAATGGACAAACAGCGCGCCCGTTTCGTCGATGGTGCGGTGAAGAATGGCGTCTCAAAGCCCCAGGCCGACAATATTTTCGACCTGCTGGCGAAGTTTGCCAATTACGGCTTCAACAAGTCTCACGCCGCCGCCTATGCCATTGTCTCCTACCAGACCGCCTATATGAAGGCGCATTATCCGGTGGAGTTTCTGGCAGCGTCGATGACGCTCGATATGGCCAATACCGAAAAACTGGTGGATTTCCGCCAGGACGCCGGGCGTCTCGGTATTGAGGTGGTGCCGCCCTCGGTGCAGACGTCTTTCAGGCACTTCCAGACCGGTCCGAACAGGATTTACTATTCACTGGCCGCCTTGAAGGGTGTCGGCGATGCAGCCGTCGAGCATATCGTGGCTGTCCGCGCCGATACGCCCTTTGCCGATCTGGAGGATTTTTGTCTGCGGATCGACCCGAAGCAGATCAATCGCCGGGTGTTTGAAAGCCTGATTTTTGCCGGTGCCTTCGATTGCTTTGGCCGCGATCGTCCCGAACTGTTGGCTGGCATGGACCGGATCATCGGCTATGCGCAGCGCGCCCAGGAAAATGCCGTCAGCGGCCAGTCGGATATGTTCGGCTCTGGCGGCGCCACAGGGCCGGAGCGGATTTCGTTTCCGACCTATACGCCCTGGCTGCCATCTGAAAAGTTGATGCGGGAGTTTCAGGTTCTGGGCTTCTATCTCTCGGCCCATCCGCTCGACACTTATAAACCGCTGTTGGAAAAGATGCGCGTGCAGAATTTCGCTGACTTTTCTGGCGCTGTGCGCCAAGGCGCGACGGCGGGTCGGCTGGCCGGTACGGTGATTTCAAAGCAGGAGCGCAAGACGCGAACCGGAAACAAAATGGGCATCGTTACGTTCTCGGATGCCACCGGCCAGTTCGAGGCGGTGCTGTTTTCGGAGGGCTTGAATCAGTATCGCGACCTGCTTGAATCGGGCAAGTCGCTGGTGATCACGGTTGCTGCCGAAGAACGACCGGAAGGCATTGGTCTTCGTATCCAGACGGCGCAATCTCTGGAAGAAAAATCCTTGCAGATGCAAAAGACGCTGCGCGTCTATCTGCGCGATTCCGGCCCCTTGCGGGCGCTGGCCGCCCATCTCAACACCAAGGGCGATGGACTGGTGTCCTTCGTGGTGATCAAGGAGGATGGCCGCCGCGAAATCGAGGTCGAACTCAATCAACGTTTCCGCATCACCCCCGAAATCGCCGCCGCCATGCGGTCCGCGCCGGGCGTGGTGGATGTTGAATTGGTATAGGCACCTTTGTGGCGTCGCTCTCGCAAAACTGCGGCACGGGCTCAGACCACGCGGATTATTTCGGCATTGCCGTTATCCCGGCAGGTAGGTGATGAAGTCTGTACCGTCAACCGTATCCTGGCCTAGTCCATGGTCGGTAATCGTCATCACGGTGCCTGTCGTCATGGTCGTTTCAATACGCTCGCGGATGTCGTCCGGGATGTGAATACGATTAAGAACCGTATCCACCCCATCGGGGGCGGTTGGCTGCGCCTTGCCAATGGTGACAATCGACGAATTTGAGGCCGCCGGAGCCGGCTCAAGGCTGGTTACCTGCCAATGGGCCGTCCCATTGGCACTCTCCAGGTTCGCTGCGAAAAAATGTGTGCCGAGTGGTTTTTCCGGCTGGTCGATGACAATAGGCGCATCGAAGACCGGCTTGAAGGCCTGCCGCACATAGATCTGGCCAACGGGTGGCATCGGCTTGCCAGCGCTTTGATAAAGAGCGCTCAGGAATGTCGGCGTAATAAGTGGCCCCTTCAGGGGCAGACCTTTCCACCGTTTGAAGCCCTGGATGGCGGTGCGGGTCAGGGGACCGGCATGACCATCGTGACCGCCGGTCTCAAATCCCATGTCTTGCAAGAGAAGTTGGGCGTCATGGATGGTTTCGATTTCACCCCGGAAGGTGATTAACAGGCTCAAAGGTGGTTGTCCGGCAATTACGGTCGGGGGCTTGGGGCGGGGCAGATCGGCCATTGCCACTTCCACCGGTTCCGTGCTGCTTGTGCCATCCGCACCGCGCAAGCGCGCGTCGGACAGGATCTGTGGGCCTTGCTGTTGTTGCGCCGGGCTGAATAGAAACGGATGCTCGATGGGAGCTGGCGCGACCGGGGCATCGCTGATCAGCACATGCGCACCCAGTCGGGTCATGCCGTAGAGCTCACGGGCAAATTGGCCGGGCAGGCGCACGCAGCCATGCGAGGCTGGCCGGTTTGGCACACTGTTTGATTCATGCAAGGCAACGCCGGACCAGGTGATGCGTTGCATCCAGGGCATGGGCGCATTCGAATAAAGGTTGGATTCGTGATATTTTGCCTTCTGGATGATCGAGAAGATGCCTGATGGCGTCGTATGACCTTCCTTACCTGTCGAAACCTTCGAAGAGGCGACGATCCGGTTTCCATCATAGACCGTGAGAGACTGCGTCTGTTTCGACACGATGATTTGCAATGCGCTGCCGTCTCTGGCTGAGGCCTGCGATAGGGTCGCGCTCAACGCGAGCACGGAAGCGGACAGGAACATCGAACGAAACATGGTGCGGACCGTCATGGTGCCCTCATTATGTAAACCGGGAAAAACTGGGCCTTCAAAAGGTCGCCTGATCATGTGAGCAACAATGTGCCATGAAATCAGTTGGTACACGCCTACAACGCAATGCGTTTTATAAAACGCACAAGGGATACAGACGCGTGCAAGCTGAACCCTAAAATAAACGTCGATCTTTAACGATTGCTTACCCGGCATGGCCGCTCACACAAAGTTGACGGGCAATGCTTTGATAGTGGCTATTTTTTAGTGCTGCCGAAGGTGAAGCCGGTTTCGACCATGCCCTTGCCGAATTTCGTCCGCAATTGGTCCATGGCGGCTTCCGCCTTGGCGCGGCGGGCGGCGTCTGGATCGACCAGATCCGGTGGGTCGGCCAGGCTTGGATCGGCAAAATCGCTGACGCCGATACCGATTAGCCGAAATTTCGTGCCATCGGCTTCCTTATCCAGCATTTGCAGACCGGTGCGAAAGATCCGATCAGCCAGTTGGGTCGGATCGTCCAGCCGCCGATTGCGGGTGCGCAGTTTGAAATCGGCGCTCTTCAGCTTCAAGATAACAGTGTGTCCAGCCAATTCCTGCTTTTTCAATCGCCAGGCGACTTTCTCGGAAAGCTTGCGCAAATGGGGGACAAGGTCTTCTCGGCGGGAAATATCGTCAAAGAACGTGGTTTCGGCGGAGACGCTTTTAGCCGCGTCATTGATATGAACATCCCGGTCGTCGATGCCTTTTGATAGCCGGGCCAGTCGTTGGCCCATGCTGCCATAGCGACGGATCAGGTCGCTTTCCTCCATGGTTTGCAATTGCCCGATGGTGCGAATGCCGTCTTTTTCCAAGGTGCTGGCGAAGGCCTTGCCGACGCCCCAGATCGTGGTGACAGGGCGAGGCGCCAGAAAATCCATCGCTTCAGCCTCGCCAATGACCGAAAATCCCCGGGGTTTTTGCAGGTCGGACGCCACTTTCGCCAGAAATTTACAATAGGACAGACCAACGGAAACGGTGATGCCGATCTCGCTTTCGATACGCCGGGCAAGCCGTGCCAGCACAAGGGCGGGTGGCGCGTGGTGCAGGGTTTCTGTGCCTTTCAATTCCAAAAAGGCCTCATCTATGGACAGGGGTTGCACCAGAGGGGTCAGTTCCTCCATCATCGCCCGCACTTGCCGTCCGACGCGGGAATATTTTTCCATATTCGGTGGAATGACAACGGCGTCAGGGCAGGCTTCCAGCGCCTTGAACATCGGCATGGCCGAGCGCACGCCATGGATGCGCGCAACGTAACAGGCGGTGGAAACCACGCCGCGTTTACCGCCGCCAATGATCAATGGTTTGTCGATCAGGTCTGGATTGTCGCGCTTTTCAACCGAGGCATAAAAGGCATCGCAATCTATATGGGCCAATGTCAGCTTAAACAGTTCCGGGTGGTAGACGAGGCGAGGGCTGCCGCAAGCCGTACATCTCCGCTTGCCTTCCGCCTGTAGCGAAAGGCAATCACGACAAAAGCCGGAACGGAGTGGCGGCGCAGCAGACATGGGCGAGAACATAAGTTGAACATCGCCACCATAAGCCGGGTTTTCAAGGCCTGCAAGTGGATACCCTGCTAATCCCCAAGCCCCCAAAAAGTAAAAGACGGGAACGGATCAGATGCGCGCCTGGAAATGACGGAGAACCCGCTCGCTGGCATCGTGCCAATCGTCGGCACGCAATACATGGGGGCCGGGCGGAGGCGCGTGGCGATGAATTTCAGACTGAGGCCCGATCTGCACCAGCAGGCATTCCGGGGCATGTTCTCCCACGGAATGGAGATTGTGGGCCATGTCATCCATAAAGGCGAAGGGCAGGGGCCGATCACCATGCAGGGCTTTGACGACTGGTCCCTTTGGGCTTTCCGTGGCCAGGAGTGGGAAATCCAGCCCCAGCCGATCCAGCAGACGGCGTCGTTGGGCGGTAAAGGCGGGTGGCATGGCGGTCAGAAAGACAATATCTGCAATCTCGCCGATCCGCTGCAGCACGGCCACGGCATCGCCAAACGGGGTCTGCCACTCTTCCTGCTTTTCGAAAAACGTCAGCAGGAGATCCGTGACGATCTGATCTTCCAGCGCAAGCTGATCCTTGGCTGACACGATGTTGCCATGCAGTCGAAAGGATTTCGGCAAGAGACGATGGCCCAGGCTGTCGAGATAGGCCTCGAAGGGCACCAGGAATTCCAGCACGACGTCGTCGACATCGCTGATCAGCAATGGCCGGTCGGCCAGGCGGACATGGTTGAAGTCGACAATCTCGCCCATCAGATTTCACCGGAATCAAGTGCAGGCCGAACATAGACGTGATAGGCTGCAATAACATCTTCCGGTCGGGTCTGTGTGGCGGAGCAGAATTCCAGCAAGGTTGGTTCATGCTGCATGAGAAACTCCAGAAGTCCGGCCAGAAATTCCGGGTCATTGACGGCCAGGCGCAATTGCTGAGGCTCCAGGCCGGTCAGGGACAGAAAGCGCCCCAGCATGTCCGGCTCACTCGCCAGCCAACCCAGAACGGCAATCGCCGTTTGTTCGGCATGCTCTGCTGAAACCGTCTTGATCGTCACTTTGTCTCGCACAGTCTATGCCCATTTCGGTTTGTTTCGTCCGGCAGCTCGTTCTATCCGGCCAACTCGCTTAAACCGATTGTTATTTTCGGTTTATCACGGTTAAATTGTCTTGGCTGACTTGTGTCGCAATGTGCCGGAGAATTACCTATTTCTCAACCAAATCGCGCTAAATTCTATTTCACAAAAGAATGAATCTTTATGTCTGTTACGCCTGTCATCCACCATGGAGGGCGGGAAAGCAAGGATTGAAAATGCCGAAAAAGGTGATGATCGTTGAAGATAACGAGCTGAACATGAAACTGTTTCGTGATCTGATCGAAGCGTCGGGCTATGCGACCATCCAGACCCGCAATGGCATGGAAGCGCTGGAACTGGCACGCAAACATCATCCCGATCTGATTCTGATGGACATACAGTTACCGGAAGTTTCCGGCCTGGAAGTGACCAAATGGCTGAAGCAGGATAGCGAGCTGCACGTCATTCCCGTGATCGCGGTGACTGCCTTTGCCATGAAGGGCGATGAAGAGCGCATTCGCCAGGGTGGGTGCGAGGCCTATGTGTCGAAGCCAATTTCCGTGCCAAAATTTCTGGAAACGATCAAGACCTATCTGGGAGACGCCTGAGGCGCAGGTAGCGCGGGCGTCTTAAACCCATAGGCGATCTCCGTTGAGACCTGGGCAGATGCTTGACGGACCGAGGCGCTCTGAATTCTATATGAAACGTCAGTCTGTCGGGTTGGCGCAATGTCCATGCAGAGCCGGTAGCGTGTGCGCGCCAGGCTTGCTTCAAGGGGTGATGGCTGATGACAGCCCGTATTCTGGTTGTTGATGATGTTCCTGCCAATGTGAAGCTGCTGGAAGCCCGGCTGCTGGCGGAATATTTTGAGGTATTGACGGCCGAAGACGGATTGAAGGCGCTGGATATCTGCGACCGTACCCAGGTGGACGTCGTTCTTCTCGATGTCATGATGCCAGGCATTGATGGCTTTGAAGTGTGCGAGCGGCTGAAATCCAGCCCGCGTACGGCCCATATTCCCGTGGTCATGGTCACGGCGCTGGACCAACCTTCGGACCGGGTGAGGGGATTGAAGGCTGGCGCTGACGATTTTCTGACCAAACCGGTCAATGATCTGCAATTGATCTCTCGGGTCAAAAGCCTGGTGCGGCTGAAAACCCTTTCCGATGAATTGCGCATCCGCGCCGAGACGGCGCAGAAAATCGGCATAGATAGCAATATTCATCTCGGGGATGGACGTATGGACGAGGTCGGCCAGGTCTTGCTGGTCGATAGCCGCGCCAGTTCGCAGGAGCGCATCATCAAGGCGTTGAAGCCTGTGGCTGATGTTATCGCGATGTCCGACGCCCAGGCCGCGCTGTTTGAGGCGGCGGAAAGCAATTTCGACCTGGTGATCGTTAATGGCACGCTGGAGGATTACGATCCGCTACGCCTGTGTTCGCAGCTGCGGTCGCTGGACCGCACCCGCTTCATTCCGATTTTGCTGATTGCCGACCAAGGCGAGGAATACTTGATCGTGCGGGCGTTGGATCTGGGCGTCAACGATTACATTGTCCGGCCGGTCGACACCAATGAGCTGCTGGCGCGCACGCTGACCCAGCTACGCCGCAAACGGTATAATGACAGGCTGCGCAGCAGCGTGCAGCAAAGCATCGAACTGGCGGTGACCGACGATCTTACCGGACTTCACAATCGGCGCTATCTCGATACCCATATCAAAGTGTTGTTCGAGCGATCCAGCCTGCGCAAACAGTCGCTTTCGGTGTGCCTGGTGGATATCGATCGGTTTAAGCTGGTCAATGACACCTATGGCCATGAGGCGGGCGATGACGTTCTGCGGGAGTTTGCTGCTCGTATTCGCGCCACAGTGCGCGGCGCCGATCTTGCCTGCCGCTATGGCGGTGAGGAATTCGTGGTCGTGATGCCGGATACGTCGCAAGAGATGGCCGGTACGGTGGCCGAGCGCCTGCGCGAGATGGTAGAGAAAAAGCCATTTCGGTTGCAATCTGGGGGCGAACTGAATGTTACGGCATCGCTTGGCATCGCTACGGCGGGAGATGAGATCGCAAGTCCGGAACAATTGTTAAGACAGGCTGACCGCGCGCTCTATCAGGCCAAAACCGAAGGCCGTAACAGGGTCGTGTCTGCGGCGGCCTAAAGTAATTTCAGCACAGGTGCGCCTTTGTGTTTTGGTTCACGTGGAGCCCGCTCTCCCGCGTCTTCAAAAAATTCATCTGCCGTGATTTTCCGTTACATCCATGCGCGCGTTCAAGGATCCGGTTTGGCAAAATTTGCTCCTGACATAGAAAGCCATGTTTGCCCGGACTTTTCCGAGAGCTTGTAGATGTGCTCGATACATGTCTATTTTCTTTTAAAAAAATAGAAAATATACCATAAATAAATAAGGGTATATTTTTATTTTTTTACTCTGTTTTGGATAGAAATGTAGGTGTAATAGAAAGTTATGTTTTTCGAATTGTTGATAACGACAATTTTTCGTTGAGATCGAGAGTTTTTAAGAGAAAATACTTGCCTCTCTGGAGTGTTAATTCTATTTGTTTTTGACAAGAGGAAATGAGCAGAATTTAACCATGCCGGCATCGAAAAGATGCAACGGTTAAGAAAATGTTGATTTTTTATTTCATATGCGCATAGTTGGGACAACTACGATGCATCCATAGCAAGCTGTGCTTTAACGTGTGCTGTGGTTCTTAATAAATGCCGTTTTTATAAGCTGCTTAGAGATATCCATCGATCCCTGTGGATCTGAGGAATTAAGCAGTAAAAATTGACGAATAACAGGTTTAACCAATACCCCATGGTGCTCAGGTCCGCCGCATCTCCTGGGTCGTGGGGTTGGTCGGCAGGTGTGCGATTATCAAGCGGTTCCTCGTGCCGTTATTGCATGCCCGCCGACCACCATTCGAACGCCGCTTCCTTGTCCGGAGGCGGCGTTTTGCGTTTCGCGGTCAAGATGGTTTCCGATGCATTCTATCCTGCGCCCCTATGGGTGGGGTCACTGTCCTCGCGCCGATAGCGTCCTTACGCCTATTGCCACAGGCAGGATCGAGCTCGGCTTTTAGAGCCGGTCTGCGTGGCGTGCTGGCCCATCCTCAAAACGGCATAAAAAAAGCGCGCCGATGGAGCGCGCTTTTCAATCTTCTCACGAAGAACCAGGATCACTTGATCTTGGTTTCCTTGAATTCGACATGCTTGCGAGCGATCGGGTCGTATTTGGTCTTCGTCATCTTGTCCGTCATCGTACGGCTGTTCTTGGTGGTGACGTAGAAGAAACCCGTATCGGCTGTCGACAGCAGCTTGATCTTGATGGTTGTAGCCTTGGCCATGGTCGTCCTGCCTTACATGAATAACACAAAGCCGTGACGACCTTCAGGGCCCACGGCAAATCTGGGCGGAAACTACAAATCGCCACCGAAAAGTCAACCCCGCGCACCCTTGAAAAACAATCGTGCGACGGAAAGAACCACATATAACGCAAAGAAGCCGGCAATCGACCAGGCAAAACCGGCATTTCCGCCCATATCGATGGCTGCACCCACCACTTGTGGACCGGCCACCGTGCCAACCGCATAACAGAAAACGAAGGCGGCATTGGCGGCGGCAAGGTCAGATCCTGTGAGTCGGGAGCCGAGATGGCTGAGGCCGATCGTGTAGAGACCGGAGACGCAGCCGCCCCAGAACAGCAGGATGACGGCCATCGCCATCCAGCTATGAGAAATCAGCGGCAGCAGCAGCGATCCGATCAGGCCGACTGTCGCCAAGGCGCCGAGCAGCAAGCGGCGATCCCTAAGCTTGTCAGAGAGCATGCCAAGCGGAATCTGGAACACCATGTTGCCAACCCCCATCACCGTCAGCAGCAGGGCTGACTGGGCCTCTGTGAAGCCGATACGAGTGGCATAGACGGGCATCAGGGACAGTCCGCCGACTTCCACCGCGCCGAACACGAAGACGGCGGCTGTGGCGGTTGGCACCAGGAAGATATAGCGGAAGAAATGCATCTCCGGCTTTTCATCCAGTGCCGGGCTTTCGTTGCGGGCAACGAAGATCGGCACCGCTGCCATCATTATGGCAACCGCGCCGATGGCAAAGGGCAATACGCCCTCACTGCCGACAATTGAAAACAGCAAGGGACCAGCGGCAAAGCCGACCGACAGGACGGTGGCATAAATGCCGAGCACCAGCCCGCGCCGCGATGGCGGGGCGGCGGCATTGATCCAGAATTCCGACAGGATGAACAATGTCGTCGTGGCGCCGTGAAACACCAGCCGCAGAGGAAACCACATCCAGAAGGCTTCGGCGTAATAGAAGCCGAGCGAACTGAGCGCGGCGAGCAGCACCGCCCAGATCATGGTCTGCGCCACACCGAAACGGTGCGCAAGCCTGGTGGTGATCGGCGCGGCAATCATCGCCGCAACGCCTGCCATGGCTGAATTCAGTCCGATCAGGGTGGAGGGAATACCGCGTTTTTCCAGAATGATGCTGAGTAGCGGCAATCCCAGCCCGATGGCAATGCCAACAGCGGAAATCGACGAGACTGCGGCAATCAGCGATGGCCAGTGGATCTCTTCGCGATGTCCGGTAACAGGGTCTCTGGTGTCAGACATGGAAGGTCCTCAGAAGAAAATGCACGCAATGCGCGGTGAAGGATAACGGCGCAAGGCGTCATGCCAGGGCAACAAAGGCCGATTACATTTCATAATATGCCAGCGATCCTCCGGGGCTTTACTCCATAACGGCAAAAATCGAAACCGGTTTAAGCCAAGATGTAGAAAAACTACTTATTCGATTGTCGTAATACGTCGAATGCCAGAATTTGGCCTGACCGGATTTGGCCCTGCTTGACTGGTCCATCCGATATGGGGTGGTGAAACCGTCACTTTGGCGGATAGCGCTCGTCGTAGTCCTCAATCACCTCTGGTTCTTCCCCGAAGCCGTGCATACGCAGCGCCCATTGCAGCCCCACCACGCCGCCCTTGATGGGCTGGATGATCAGCAGAGAGGTGATGACGGCAATCGGCGTCCAGATCGCCAGATGCGCCCAGGTCGATAGCACGAAGACCAGATCGGTCATCATATAGCCACCCAGCAGCACATGGCCGACGATCATAATGACGATATAGGGGGGCAGGTCATCGGCCCTCTGGTGGGAAAGATCCTCGTCGCAGACTGCGCAGGTATCGACCGGCTTAAGGAAGGCCTTGAACAGGCGACCGGAGCCGCAGGCGGGACAGGTACACATCAGGCCGCGCAGAATGGAGCGTCCAAGTGGGCGAACCGCATCCTTGCCGCCGCCGAAGCGGATAACGGGGGGAGACTGGCTGACAGACATGCGGTTCCTCCTGAACTTCTATCAAATCCTATAGGCTTTGATCAAAGATGGGGCATGAAAGTTGATATTTCATCGCGGCATTTGCGCACAAGTGCGCCGAGTTCGTATATCTGGGCTTCGTATACCAAGCCCAGATATACGAACTCGGCGCGCGGTTTCAACGCCTGCCGCGCGGTGGTCTGGTTCCCGGTGTCTTGCCGGGGCCGGGTCGGCCGCGCCGCGTCGCTTTGTGGAAGGAACGGATGCCGGTCGGCATTTTCTTGCCTTCGCTGAGGATTTCAAACCGCAAGGCACCGGCCAGCGGCACGGCTTCCACCAGCTTGACGCTGACGCTGTCGCCCAATTGATAGCCAAGCCCGGTCTTTTCGCCGGTCAGTGCCTGATGTGCTTCATCGTAGATGAAATAGTCGCGGCCAAGCGTTGAGACCGGAATGAAGCCATCGGCGCCATATTGCGGCAGGGAGATAAACAGGCCGGATTTGGTGACGCCGGAAACCTGCCCGTCGAATTCATCACCGATCCGCGTTGCCAGGTGGTGGGCAATCAGCCGGTTGATCGTGTCGCGCTCGGCTGCCATGGCGCGGCGCTCAAAGGTGGAGATTTCGGCGGCGACATCGGCCAGCGCCGCTTCTTCATCGGATGTAATGCCGCCTTCGCCAAGCCCCAGCGTGCCAACCAGCGCCCGGTGCACGATCAGGTCGGCGTAGCGGCGGATGGGGGATGTGAAATGCGCGTATTTCAAAAGGTTCAAGCCGAAATGGCCGATATTCTCGGGGCTATAGACCGCCTGGCTCTGCGAACGCAGCACCATTTCGTTGACGATGGTCTGGTGGGGCGTGTCCTGCGCCTTGGCGAGGATGCCATTGAACGAATTGGAGCGCAGATTGCCGCCCTTGGCCAGTGAAAAGCCGATGGTGGCCAGAAACTCACGCAGCACTTCCTGCTTGGCCAATGTCGGGGTGTCGTGGATACGGTAGACCAGCGGCTGCTTTTTCTTCTCCAGCGTCTCGGCGGCGGCCACATTGGCCTGGATCATCATTTCCTCGATCAGCTTATGGGCGTCCAGCCGTTCGGGTACGAAGACCCGATCCACCGTGCCATCGGCTTTGAGGATGATCTTGCGCTCCGGCATGTCCAGTTCCAGCGGCTGGCGGCGGTCGCGGCCACGCTTCAGGATCGCATAGGCCGCCCAGAGCGGTTTCAGGATCGGCTCCAGCAACGGCCCGGCCTTGTCGTCCGGGTTGCCGTCAATGGCGGCCTGCGCCTGTTGGTAGGACAATTTGGCCGCACTCTTCATCATGATGCGATGAAATGTATGACCCGCCTTGCGCCCTTCATGGGAAAACACCATGCGCACGGCCAGTGCTGGCCGGTCAACGCCCTCGCGCAGCGAGCAGAGATCGTTGGAAATCCGCTCCGGCAGCATCGGCACGACCCGGTCGGGGAAATACACCGAATTGCCGCGCTTCAGCGCCTCGCGATCCAGCGCCGACTTACTGCGGATATAATAGGAGACATCGGCAATCGCCACGGTAACGATCACGCCGCCCGGATTGTCGGGTGAGGGGTCCGGCTCGGCATGAACAGCGTCGTCATGGTCCTTGGCGTCATGCGGGTCGATGGTGACCAGCGGCAAGCTGCGCCAATCCTCCCGATGGGCCATGCTGGCTGGTTTGGCGGCATCGGCCTCGTCCAGCACCGATTGCGGGAAAATATGCGGGATGCCATGGGCGTGGATGGCGATCATCGAGATCGCTTTTTCCGAGGCCACCGAGCCGATCACCGACAGCACCTTGGCGCGGGCAAGACCCAGACGGCTGGAGAGCCGACCGACTTCCACCTCGACCAGATCGCCGTCGCGGGCGTCGCCAACATCTGGCGCTTCGATGACCATTTCCTCGCCGCGCCGCTCGATTGGCATCAGCCTGCCGCCGGTATCCCCGGCCATTTCGCGGTAAACGCCCAAAAGCGCGCCGCGCCGCTTGTCGATCACTTTGATGATCCGCGCGGTATAGGCGGGACCGATATGGTCCTTGGAGGGGAAAATCTTCGCCAGAACCCGGTCGCCAAGCCCGCCGACAGGCGTCTTGCCCTTGGCGCGGTCCGCGCTCGACTGGCGGATGGAGACGGCAGGGGCAGCGCCCAGTTCATCCGGCCATTCTGCGGGACGCCCGATCAGGTCGCCATCCTTGTCACGGGTGGTGATGTCGAGAACAGTCACGGGCGGCAGCGCACCGGGGCGGCTCAGCGACTTGCGGTTCTTGTTGACCAGCCCGTCTTCTTCCAAAGCCCGCAGGGCTTCCTTCAATTCGATCCGAGCCTCGCCTTTCAGGCCGAAAGCCTTGGCAATTTCGCGCTTGGAGGCCCGGTCGGGATTGTCGGTAATGAACTGCATCAGGATCTCGCGGGGCGGCACCGCCCCGTGGATGATCACCGTTTCATTCTTATCCGCTGCCTTTTTCGCCGCAAGCTCCGCCTTCCGCGTTCTGTTGGTGAGGCTGCGGGTGTCGGGTCGCGGGGCTTTGCTCAAGGTCAGGCTTTCTCTGGTTTCGCGGCGGGCTTTGCCTTGGGCTTTGTCGCCTTCGGCTTGGCGGCTGCTTTCTTTGGTTTGGCGTCGGCGGCGTCATCCGCATCGGCCTTGGCAGCTTTCGCAGGCGCCTTCTTTGCGCTGGCGGATTTGGCGGCAGGTTTCGCCTTGGTCTTGCCGCTGCCTTCCTTGGCGGCGCGCTCAACGATCAGGGCAATCGCCTCTTCCATGGTTACGGCTTGCGGGTCCATGCCTTTGGGAATGGTCGCGTTGATCTTACCCCAATTCACGTAGGGACCATAGCGGCCATCGCGCACGGTAATCGCGCCGCCATCGGGATGATCGCCGATCTCCTTCAGGGCGGCAGGTGCTGCGCGGCCACGGCCACCGGGGTTCGCCTGCTTTTCCGCCAGAACGGTGACAGCACGGTTGAGGCCGATGGTCAGCACGTCCTCGATACCGTCGAGATTGGCATAGGTGCCATCATGCAGCACGAAAGGTCCGTAGCGGCCAAGCCCGGCCGTCATCATCTTGCCGGTTTCCGGGTGAAGGCCGACTTCACGTGGCAGCGACAGCAGTGATAGCGCCTTGTCGAAATCTACATCGGTCGGCGACCAGCCCTTGGGGAGCGACGAGCGCTTAGCTTCCTTGCCATCGCCCCGCTGGACGTAAGGGCCGAAACGGCCCGAACGCAGCGTGATCTGTTCGCCGGTTGCGGGATCTTCACCCAGTGCTTTCGGTTCATTGCCGACGGCTTCCGCTTCTGTGCTGCCATCGGCGGACAATTGGCGGGTAAAGTTGCATTCGGGATAATTGGAGCAACCGACGAAGGCGCCGTATTTACCAAGCTTCAGCGAAAGATTGCCGGTGCCACAAACCTGGCAGATGCGCGGGTCCGAGCCGTCTTCGCGCTTCGGGAACACCAGCGGGGCTAGCGCCTCATTCAGCGCGTCGAGCACGTTGGTGACGCGTAATTCCTTGGTGCCTTCGATCTGGGCAAAGAAATTCTGCCAGAATTCGCGCAGCACGTCTTTCCAGTTCAGCTCACCGGCAGAAATCTTGTCGAGCTTTTCTTCAAGATCGGCGGTGAAATCATATTCGACATAGCGGGTGAAGAAGCTTTCCAGGAATGCCGTCACCAAACGGCCCTTGGCTTCGGGGATCAGCTTGCGCTTGTCGATAACAACATATTCGCGGTCGCTGAGTGTCTTCAGCGTCGCGGCATAGGTGGAAGGCCGGCCAATGCCAAGCTCTTCCATCTTCTTGATCAGGGTCGCTTCCGAATAGCGCGGTGGCGGCTCGGTGAAATGCTGGGTGGCATTGACCTTTTGCTTGGCCAGCGCCTCACGGGCGTTGATCTCCGGCAGGCGGCCATCTTCATCATCATCGTCGTCGCTCTTTTCACCTTCTTCGCGGTGATCAGTATAGGCGGCGATAAAGCCGTCAAACCGGATGACCGAGCCAACGGCGCGCAGACCGGCTTTTTCACCGGCGTTGTCGGCGAGGATTTCAGCGGTAGTCCGCTCGATTTCGGCAGAGGCCATCTGGCTGGCAATGCCGCGCTTCCAGACCAGATCGTACAGACGCAACTGGTCGGCATCAAGATAGCGGCGGACCTGATCCGGCGTCCGGTTAAAATCGGTCGGACGGATGGCTTCATGCGCTTCCTGGGCGTTTTTCGCCTTGGTGGAATAGAAACGCGGCTTTTCCGGCATATAGCGCGGGCCGAATTGCTCGGTAATCGCGGAGCGGGCGGCCTCAATGGCTTCCGGTGCCATCTGCACGCCATCGGTACGCATATAGGTGATCAGACCGACGGTCTCGCCGCCGATATCGACACCTTCATAAAGTTTCTGCGCCACCTGCATGGTGCGCGAGGCGGAGAAGCCGAGCTTGGAGGACGCGGCCTGTTGCAATGTAGAGGTTGTAAATGGCGGCGATGGGTTGCGCTTGACGGGCTTTGCCTCAATCGATTCCACCACATAGTTGGCGCCGTCGAGCAGGTCTTTCAGCCGGTTGGCCATTTCGCCATTGCCGACGCTGCGCGCTTGCAAGCGCTTGCCATCGGCAGACACCAGGCGGGCAAGGAATTCATCGCCGCGTGGGGTTTTCAGAAGCGCTGACAGGTTCCAGTATTCTTCCGAGACGAAGCGTTCAATCTCGTTTTCCCGGTCGCAAACCAGCCGCAGGGCTACCGATTGCACGCGGCCTGCCGAGCGGGCGCCGGGCAGCTTGCGCCACAGGACGGGCGAAAGGTTAAAGCCAACCAGATAGTCCATGGCACGGCGCGCCAGATAGGCATCGACCAGATCGCCATCGATATCACGCGGGGCAGCCATGGCGTCGAGCACGGCCTTCTTGGTGATGGCGTTGAAAACCACGCGCTTCACCGGCTTGTCGCCGATCACCTTCTTCTTTTTCAAGAGATCCAGCACATGCCAGGAAATCGCTTCACCCTCACGATCCGGGTCAGTTGCGAGAAACAAGGCGTCGGCCCCCTTCATCGCATCGGCAATGTCCTTCATGCGTTTGGCAGAGGCGGTGTCCACTTCCCATAGCATTTCGAAATCCTGATCCGGCAGGACCGAGCCGTCCTTGGCAGGCAGGTCGCGGACATGGCCGAAGGAGGCGAGCACCTTATATCCCGGTCCGAGATACTTGTTGATCGTCTTGGCTTTGGCAGGGGATTCGACAACGACTACATTCATTCTGTTTCTCTGAACATGGCCCCGTTTGTTGCATATGGCGTCGATTCTGGCGAGGGTTCAAGCATCGATGGTTCGACATGGACAGGGATTGCGCCGGGGTCAAGTCCCCTCATGCATTTTATCCATTACACGCTTGCACAACCGAAAGTTTATAAAAATGGTATTGCAATCATAAATCATTTCTGTATCCTATGTTGCATAGGTAGCAAATATACATATTCAGGTTGTATTTCCACGACGGGAACACGTAATGACGGGCAGTGGCGCAGCGGAACTTCATAGCCGGGAAAGCATAGCCTATGTGCGCCAGATGCTGGGCGAATTACGGCTGGTTGCCGAAAAGGAGGGGGCACAGATGCTTTGCTACCTGATCGAGATGGCCTTTGAAGAGGCCGGCGACCTTCAACGCCGCCATAAAGCGCCGAGAATGATCTCAAACACCAAAAGATCGCTTTGAAAATCTTTGGTTTTGTCTTGTTCTGATAGAGCCAGAGTACGCGACACAGACGTTTTCAGTTGTGCCTCCCCCCATCTGCCGTGCCAGGCAGATTGTCGCGTCCATTGCTTTCGCTGATCTTTTTGGGCGACCCGGTTTCGACTTTTCCAAAGGCAGCCTTGTTTAATCCAGCGGTGCAATCGAAACCAGGCCACCGGGATGACGGTGCAGGCGACCGGCAATATCCAGTTCCAGCATCACCAGATAGACGGCAGACGGCGGCAATTGGGTGTGGCGAATGATATCATCGACTTCGACCGGCGTTATGCCCAACGCATCGATGATCCGGCTGCGATCCTGTTCTCCGGGTGGCTGGTTGAAGGTCTCGCTTTCTTCATAGACCGGTTCTTCCACCTGCGGCTGGGAAAACAAGTCAATACTGCTGAGCGGGGATAGCGCCTCGAGAATATCCCGGGCCTCGGTGGTGATCGTCGCACCGTTTTTCAACAGCCCATTGGTTCCATGACAGCGCGGATCGAGCGGCGAGCCCGGCACGGCAAACACCAGTCGTCCGAAATCGGCGGCCAGCCGTGCGGTAATCAGTGAGCCGGAGCGGCTGGCGGCTTCGATGACTACAACCCCAAGTGAGGTTCCGGCAATCAGCCGGTTGCGTCTTGGAAAGTCACGGGCGCGGGGCTCCCAGCCAAATGGCATTTCGCTGATCGCCACACCCTTGCCATCCCAGATGTCTTTCAAGAGATCGACATTCTCAGGCGGATAGGGCCGGTCGAGTCCGCCTGCCAATGCGGCCATCGTGCCGGTGTCCAGGCTTGCTCGATGCGCGCCCGCATCGATGCCGCGCGCAAGTCCCGAGGTGATGGTGTAGCCGGTTGTACCGCAATCGCGCGCCAGCAGTGATGCCATTTTCACGCCGCTGATCGAGGCATTGCGTGAGCCGACGATGCCGATCGAGGGGCGGATAGCGGTGCTGCCAGAGCCTTTCATCGCCAGAAGCGGTGGTGCCGCGTCGATCTGGCGCAGCGCGGGGGGATAGTCCGGTTCGCCGATCCCGACGAATCGCGCCCCGAATTTGCGGGCAAAGTCCAGCTCGCGTTCGGCCTCGGCAATCGTGGCGATGCGGATGGAGCGAGTGGCGCCGCCGCGCTGCGACAATTCGGGCAGCATGTCCAAGGCGCGTTCGGCAGTGCCGAAATTGTTGATCAGGTCGCGAAAGGTGGCCGGGCCAACATTGTCGGAACGTATCAACCTCAGCCAGGCGGTTCTTTGTTTTTCCGTCAGGGCGATCCCCGAGCGTCCAGAACCGCCTGCCGACATTGTGTTCTATCCTTTTTTACCGATCTTGCTCTCGGTGCCTGAAATAAGTCTTTCAATATTTGCCTTGTGCTTGCCCCAGGTGATCACAGTCATGGCCGACGTGATCATGGCAGCTTCCGGCTGACCGAGTATCCACAATGCAACCGGAATGACAAGGGTTGCAACCAGTGCTGATAGCGAGGAATAGCGGCTGAGGAAAGCAATCGATAGCCAGACGATGGCAAAGACCAGTACCATCAACGGAAAAATGCCGAGCAATGTGCCGATATAGGTGGCCACGCCCTTGCCGCCCTTGAAACCAAGCCAGACCGGGAAAAGGTGGCCGATAAAAGCAGCAAAGCCGCCAAGCAGGCCCGGCAGATGCACCGTATCGGAGCCGAACAGTTTCTGGGCGATCAGCGCCGCAGCCGTTGCTTTCAGCGCGTCGAGCAGCAGGGTGGCAGCCGCTAGCTTTTTATTGCCAGTGCGCAGAACATTGGTGGCGCCGATATTGCCGGAACCGATATTGCGCACATCGCCCAGGCCCGCCATCCGGGTCAGGATCAGTCCGAAAGGGATGGAGCCGAGCAGATAGCCGATCGCCAGCGAGGCGATAAGGGCTGTGATCGTCACCTGGCTATAATCGAGGCTGGGCATGGCCGGCTCCTATACGTTCAAAACAGAGAAAACACCGGACGGCCCGCCACATAGGTGGCGACAGCGCGGCCGGAGAAGCGGGCGTCTTCAAAGGGTGTATTCTTGGAGCGCGACAACAGCGTCTCCTTGGCAACCAACCATGGCTCGTCCAGATCGATGAGCACGATATCGGCCTTTGCGCCCGGCTTCAATGTGCCGGCATCCAGCCCGAAAATTTCGGCAGGCCGGGTGGACATCGCATCGATCAGCCGCATCAGCGGCACCTGACCGGCATGATGCAGCCTGAGAGCTGCTGCCAGCACGGTTTCCAGACCAACCGCGCCATCGGCAGCATCGGCAAATGGCAGGCGCTTGGTATCGACATCCTGCGGATCATGGGCTGAAACGATGATGTCGATATCGCCGCTTGCCAAGGCCTCGACCATCGCTACCCGATCATCCTCGGCCCGCAGCGGCGGGGCCAGCTTGAAGAAGGTCCGGTATTCACCGATATCGTTTTCGTTCAGCGACAGATTGTTGATGGAAATACCGCAGGTGACGTTTGCGCCGCGTGCGCGGGCAAGTTTGATGGCCTCCACCGAGCCGGGCACCGAAATCTTGGCGGCATGATATTTTGCCCGCGTTAGCCCGGCGATACGCAGGTCGCGTTCCAGCGGAATGATTTCGGCTTCCTTCGGCACGCCGGACAAGCCCAGCCAACTGGCAAACAGGCCTTCGTTCATCACGCCATTGCCGAGATATTTTTCGTGCAGTTCCAGCGAAATCACCGCGCCGAATTCCCGCGCATAGGTCATCGCCCGGCGCAGCACCAGCGTATCGTCCAGCCCATGGCGGCCATTGGTGAAGCAGACCGCGCCCGCCTGTTGCAACAGGCCGAATTCGGTCATTTCCTCGCCGCGCAACCGACGGGTCAGGGCCGCGGCCGGATAGATATTGACCGGCGATTTTTCCCGCGCCGCGTTCTTGATGAATTCCACCAGGGCGATGTCGTCGATGACAGGATCGGTATCCGGCATCATCACGAAGGAGGTTACGCCGCCAGCCGCTGCGGCCTTGCCAGCGGAAGCCAGTGTTTCGCGGTGTTCGCCGCCGGGTTCGCCGACAAACACCTGCGCATCCACCAGACCCGGTGCGGCCACCAGTCCTTTGCAGTCTCTGACCTCGGCACCCTCGGGTGCTCCCTGATTTCGGGCATCCGCACCGGCGGCCAGAATGCGGCCATCGGCACCGACGATAATGCTGCCAACCTCATCCAGCGAACGGGACGGATCGATAATGCGGGCATTGTTGAAGACAAGCGGCTTGTTCATGCGCCAACTCCTTCGCTACGCGGGCCGTTATTGTCAGAGATCAGCAGCGATTCCATCACGGCCATGCGTACGGCGACGCCCATCTCGACCTGGCTTTCGATGACGCTTTGCGGCCCATCGGCCACATCGGAGGCGATTTCCACTCCTCGGTTCATCGGGCCGGGATGCATGACCAGGGCGTCTTCCTTGGCGGCTTTCAGCTTTTCAGCATCAAGCCCGTAGAAGTGGAAATATTCGCGGATCGATGGGACAAACGACCCTGCCATGCGCTCGCGCTGCAAGCGCAGCATCATCACGACATCGGCGCCCTTCAGGCCTTCCTTCATATCGTGGAAGACTTCGACACTCATATCGGCAATGCCCGATGGCAGCAGCGTGGCGGGCGCCACGACCCTGACCCGCGCGCCCATGGCATTGAGCAGGAGAATATTGGAACGGGCCACGCGCGAATGCAGCACGTCGCCGCAGATCGCGACGATGATCCGCGACAGCTTGCCCTTGGCGCGCCGGATGGTCAGCGCGTCGAGCAGCGCCTGGGTTGGATGTTCATGTTGGCCATCGCCGGCATTGATCACCGCGCAGGCGACCTTTTGCGACAGAAGCGCTGCCGCACCGGCTGAGGCATGGCGCACGACCAGCACGTCCGGGTGCATGGCGTTCAGCGTCATCGCCGTATCGATCAGCGTTTCGCCTTTCTTGACCGACGAATTACCGACCGACATGTTCATCACATCGGCACCGAGCCGCTTGCCCGCCAGCTCGAAGGATGACTGGGTGCGGGTGGACGCCTCGAAAAACAGGTTGATCTGGGTCAGACCGCGCAGGGTCGAGGTCTTTTTTTCACGCTGGCGGCTGATTTTTACCGCTTCGTCAGCTTTATCGAGCAGATAGGTAATATCGGTTTCGGTAAGGCCCTTGATGCCAATCAGATGGCGATGGGGAAAGAAGACCATGCGCATGTTCTCCTAGAGTTCGTCAGGGAAAAATGGAGCCCGATTTTCCGACAGGACAAACGACAACGAAAGGCTTTGAAGTCTCTCGGCTTGTAATGAAAGCATGAGACTCCGAAGGGGTCGCGCGGTCTATAAAGACTGCGATGATCAGGAGCAAGCCTGCTTGAGACGTGCAAGCCTTTGTCCCCCGTTTTGGTCGGTTGGCCCGCCCCATGCTGTCGCAAATCTGCGCAAACGTGTTAAAGACCATCGACAAAGATCGATTTGCGGCATTGCTGTAAGACTAAAGATAAAAATTGGAACGCGGATGAGCCGTACGGAAGACAAATTGCTGGAACTCAATCAGCCAAGGCCCTGGTCCGGCGTGAACGCCTTTCGCACCGATCCGCTGGTGGTCGATATTACCAATGGCCTCAGCCGCAACCTGCGCGATGAATATGATACGCTTGGCCGCTATGTGACCTCGCATGAGGCGCAGGAACTGGCCCGCATGGCCAACCACAATCCGCCGGAACTGCGCACCCACGGGCCGCGCGGCGAGCGGCTTGACGTGGTGGAGTTTCATCCGGCCTGGCATGCGCTGATGCGCCGTTCCATGGCAACCGGCCTGCATTCCTCCGTCTGGGAAAATTTAGCTGATGCACGCGGTCAGGACCACAAGGCCCGCGCCGTGCGATTCTATCTCACCGCCCAGCTCGAATGCGGCCATCTCTGCCCGCTGACCATGACCAGCGCCTCGGTTGCTGCCCTGATGGGCTCGCCCCGGGTGCAGAAGGAATGGGCGCCAAAAATTCTGTCGCGCAAATATGACAGTTCCAACCGCCCCGCCATGCAGAAATCCGCCATCACCATTGGCATGGGCATGACGGAGAAACAGGGCGGCACCGATGTACGCGCCAATATTTCCACCGCCACACGGGTGGGCGAGGGGATCTACCGGCTCTCCGGCCACAAATGGTTCATGTCGGCACCGATGAGCGATGGGTTCGTGATGCTGGCGCAGATGCCTGAGGGCGTCGGCTGTTTTCTGGTGCCGCGCCTGTTGGAAGACGGTTCGGCCAACGGCTTGCAGTTCCAGCGGCTGAAGGACAAGATCGGCAACCGGTCGAATGCCTCCTCCGAGGTCGAATTTACCGATGCCTTCGGCTTCCTGCTGGGCGAGCAGGGCGGCGGCATCCGCACCATTCTGGAAATGGTGACTTTGACCCGGCTGGATTGCGCATTGGCTTCGGCTGGCATCATGCGCGCTTCGATGGCGGAGGCTGTGCACCATGTGCGGGGCCGCTCCGTATTCGGCAAAAAGCTGGTGGACCAGCCGATCATGACCCGCGTTCTGGCCGATATGGCGCTGGATGTGGCGGCGGCAACGGCGCTGTCCTTCCGGCTGGCCGAGGCCTTCGACCGTGCGCGTGATAATCCCGCCGACGCAGCTTACGCACGGGTGATGACGCCGGTGGTGAAATACTGGGTCTGCAAGATGGCACCGCCGCTGATCTATGAAGCGATGGAATGCATCGGCGGCAGCGGCTATGTCGAAGAACGCGCCATTGCCCGTCATTACCGCGAGGCCCCTGTTAACGCCATCTGGGAAGGCTCCGGCAATGTCATGGCGCTGGACGTGTTGCGCGTGCTGGCCCGTGGCAAAGACCTGTTCGAAATGGTATTTGCCGAGCTTGAGCGCGATCTTGGTCCGTCAGGCCGCAAGACCGTCGAAGTGCTGCGGGCCGCCATGGCGCTCTGCGAACGCGACGAGGGCGCGGCGCGTTTGTTGGTCGAACAAATGGCACTCGCCGCCGCCGCCGCCGAACTTTACCGCATGGGTGCAGGCAAGATTGCTGATGCCTTTCTTGAGACACGCCTGACAGGCGGCTGGCGAAATACCTACGGCGTGCTGGATGCGCGGTTCGACAGCCGGTATCTGATCGATTTGCTGTATCCGGCGGTAGATTGAGACGCGGTTTCGGAACTCAGTTTTTAGAAAGCTTGATACCCTCAAGGAGGTGGCGTCATCATGCGGGTGCCCCGTATTGAAATCGTCGAGGATAACGTTACGTCGCAGCAGAAGGCGTCAATTCTCGATGCTTTGCTGACCTACAATAATGCGATGGCTCAGCACGCTTTCTATGTCGAATTCGCGATTCTTTTGCGGGACCCGGAGAGCGGGGATGTTATCGGCGGATTATATGGTCTGACGGATCACGGATGGAGTTTTGTAAAGCTTTTGATCGTCCCTGAGGCCTATCGGGGATTGGGTCTTGGCCGACGCCTGATGGAAGAAGCAGAGGCGATTGCCCGCCGCCACGAAAGCGAAGGGATCTGGCTGGAGACCTTCGATTTTCAGGCCCGTCCGTTCTATGAAAAGCTCGGATTTCAGCTATTCGGCGAACTTGAGGCGGGCGAAAAAGCCCATGGACAATATTTTCTGAAAAAGCGCTTTTGAGATTAGATTTCCGTTCGCAATAAATCTATCCACAGCCCCACCTCCAAAAATTAACCTTAATAAAAGGTTTACGTTGTGCGGCATTCATTAACCGTTAACTCTGCTGGTAAATGCAACCAATAGGGGCGGGTAATGATGACTGGCCTTCGGAAATCTGTGGCACTGGGCGTCATGATGGCGTTTTTTGCCGTTTTGGCATTGGATATTGCGGTGCCGGCATTGGTGCTGTCTGTCATGGCGGCGATCAATTGGCTGGTGCTGAAGGCGCCGGATGATCTTTTCGACCATCTCCTGCCGCGTCAATCCGTCTCTGCCCAATACCTCTCGACCAAGGGGAGGCTGGCATGAAATATTTGCTGATTTTCTGGGCCGGGCCAATCCTGCTTTTGGGAAGCTGGTATTATCTGTCGCTCAACGACATGAGCTTCGGTTTTTTCATGCTGACCCGCCAGACCCATGATCTGGTCTTTACCATCTATGGCAATGTTCTGGGCATCGCGCCGGAAAGCATTCCGCCGCTGGTCATGCGTGCCATCGTCGTCGATAGCACTGTTCTGTTCAGCTTGGTGGCTTTTCGCCGCCGCAAGCAGATTGCTGCCTGGTGGAAAGCGCGTCAGCTTCAGAGCGTCGATGCAAGGCCAGACAGCCTGTCCAGCGCCCCTTGAAGAATGAAGCTGGCGGCGGCCGAATCAATCCGTTCGGCGCGCTTGGCCCGCGACACGTCCATTTCCAGCAGCGCCCGCGTTGCCGCAACCGTCGATAGCCGCTCATCCCAGTAGACGAAGGGAATTTCGGTCTTCTCGGCCATGGCGCGCACAAAGGCGCGGGTGGCCTGAACACGGGGCCCGGAAGAGCCATCCATGTTGATTGGCAGGCCGATGACGAAGGCCGCGACTTTTTCCTTCGCGGCAAAGGCCAGTAGAACCTCAGCGTCTTTGGTAAATTTCGTCCTTTTGATCACTGTGCGCGGCGAGGCAAAGCGGCGCCCGAGATCCGACATGGCAAGACCGATGGTCTTGGTGCCGAGATCAAGCCCTGCCACGGCCTGACCTGGTTGCAGGCTTTGCGCCAGTTCTTCGATTTCCAGGGTCGCCATAACTGTTTCTCAAACTGTGAATAGTGTGTTCATTCCAAACCGTGGGGATACTGGGATATCCTCGTGGTTTGGCCTTTTCTTGCGCTGCTTATGCCATATGTCTTGGCGGGCAAACCATTTTCATTCATCCATAGAGGATATTCCATGAAACTCACCTGGCTCGGCCATTCGGCCTTTCGTCTCGAAACCGCCAAGGCCACCATTCTGATCGACCCGTTCCTGACCCATAATGCCAGCTTTTCCGGGTTGGATATCAAGGATATGACCAAGGGCGTTACGCATATTCTTCTGACCCACGGTCATGGCGACCATGTCGGCGATACGGTGGCGATTGCCAAGGATACCGACGCAACCGTGCTGGCCAATGCCGATCTCGCCGCCTGGCTTGGCGCCAAGGGTGTGTCCAAAATCGAGATGGGCAATACAGGCGGGACGATCGATCTCGGCGGCTTTACCGCGACCTTTACCAATGCACTGCATTCCTCCGCGCAGATCACCGAGGATGGCGTGTCGCATGCGCTCGGCAATGCCAATGGGTTGATGCTGCATTTCCAGGATGAAGCGTCCCTGCTGCATATGGGCGATACCGATATTTTCTCGGATATGGCGCTGATCAACGAGCTGCATCAGCCTGATATCGGCATCGTACCGATTGGTGACCGTTTCACCATGGGCGGTGCGGTTGCCGCACTCGCCTGCCAGCGATTCTTCAACTTTAAGACCGCTATTCCCGCCCATTACGGCACCTTCCCGATCATCGACCAGACCCCGGAAAAATTCATCGGCGGCATGGAAGGATCGAAAACTGAGGTCAAGGCACCCAAGCCGGGCGAAACGCTGTCGCTTTGAAATGATGCCCTGTTAAAAATCTCAACTTTCACCCCTGGATCAGTCATTCTCGGGGTGAAAAATCTGGGCCAGAGGCGAAAATTCGAGATCGGGGGTGAAAATTCGAGGGTGGTAAAAACCTGCCCGTTGCGCGGGCGCGGTTCGGCGATTATAGCGGGTCTGATAATCGATCTGGAGAATGCCGATGTCCGTTGATCTCGCCACTGTCAAGCGTGTTGCCAAGCTTGCCCGTATTGCTCTGCCCGAAGACGAGGCCGAGCGGGTCATGGGGGAGTTGAATGGCATTCTCGGCTTTGTCGAGCAATTGTCGGAAGTGAATGTCGATGGCGTCGAGCCGATGACGTCGGTGATGCCAATGGCGATGCGCAAGCGCAAGGACGCCGTCACCGATGGTGGCAAGGCCGATGACATCGTTGCCAATGCGCCGGAAACCGACCGCCATTTCTTCCTGGTGCCCAAGGTTGTCGAATAAGCCGGTGCGATTATCCACCAAGCCATCGATGCCCTCGACGCAGCCGCGCCAACTATAAAGTGACCGTATTCATGAGCGAACTCACCAGCCTCACCATTGCCGAAGCCCGCGAAAAGCTGGTTTCCAAGGATATCACCGCCATCGAGTTGACCGATGCCTATCTGGGCGCCATCGAGGCTGCCAATGGTGCCATCAATGCCTATGTGACGGTGACGCCGGAGATCGCCCGCGACATGGCCAAGGCGTCGGATGCGCGGCTGGCCAGCGGCAAGGCTGGCGCGCTGGAAGGCATTCCGCTCGGCGTCAAGGACCTGTTCGCCACCCGCGACGTCCATACCCAGGCCTGCTCGAACATTCTCGACGGCTTCAAGCCGAAATACGAATCGACCGTTACCCAGAACCTCTGGAATGAGGGCGCGGTGATGTTGGGCAAGCTGAACATGGACGAATTCGCCATGGGCTCGTCCAACGAAAACTCCTTCTATGGCCCGGTGGTAAACCCATGGCGGGCCACGGGATCTGAGGAAAAGCTGGTGCCGGGCGGCTCATCCGGTGGCTCGGCGGCAGCTGTCGCCGCACGGCTCTGCGCTGGTGCTACTGCCTCCGATACCGGCGGCTCAATCCGCCAGCCGGCTGCCTTCACTGGCACTGTCGGAATCAAGCCCACTTACGGCCGCTGCTCGCGTTGGGGCATTGTTGCCTATGCCTCGTCGCTTGATCAGGCCGGGCCAATTGCCCGCGATGTGCGCGATGCCGCGATCCTGCTCAAATCCATGGCCAGCATAGACGAGAAGGACACGACCTCGGTCGATCTGCTCGCTCCAAACTATGAGGCGGCCATCGGCCAGTCCGTCAAGGGCATGAAGATCGGCATTCCCCGGGAGTACCGCGTCGATGGCATGCCTGAGGAAATCGAGGCCCTCTGGCAGAAGGGCATGGCCTGGCTGAAGGAGGCCGGTGCCGAGATTGTCGATATTTCCCTGCCGCATACCAAATACGCATTGCCAGCTTATTATATCGTCGCCTCAGCCGAAGCCTCATCCAACCTCGCGCGCTATGATGGCGTGCGCTACGGCTTGCGCGTTGATGGCAAGGATATTGCCGACATGTATGAAAAGAGCCGTGCGGCAGGCTTCGGCAAGGAAGTGCAGCGCCGTATCCTGATGGGCACCTATGTGCTCTCAGCTGGCTATTACGACGCCTACTATCTGCGCGCCCAGAAAGTTCGCACGCTGATCAAGCGCGATTTCGAACAGGTGTTTGCCGCAGGGGTCGATGCGATCCTGACGCCGATCACACCATCCTCGGCCTTTGCCATTGGCGACAAGGACATGGCTGCCGATCCGGTGAAGATGTATCTGAACGATATCTTCTCGGTAACGCTGAACATGGCGGGTCTGCCGGGCCTTTCGGTTCCCGCTGGCCTGGACGCCAAGGGACTGCCACTTGGCCTGCAACTGATCGGCAGGCCCTTCGAGGAAGAAACTCTTTTCAAGACCGCTCATGTCATCGAACAGGCTGCCGGAAAGTTCACACCCGCTCAATGGTGGTAAGCCATTGATCCTGAGGCCGATGGAGGAGGCTGACCGGCAGATGGTCGGCCACATCGGCTGGGACAGCTGGCGCTCCACCGGGCCGCTGGATCGCGCCATGACCGATCCGGCTATTGCGCAAAAGGTCAAGGAAGCGTTTTTGCGCTTCCCCTTCGGGCCTGCGCTGGATGTCATTGTTGCCGAGATCGAAGGCGCGATTGCCGGTTGGGGCGCGCGTGAGGCGCAACAGGACGTGATTTCCGATATCTGGATCTCGCCGGACCATCAGCGGCGTGGCATTGGCCGGTCTTTGGTGTTGCATTTTTGCGAGACCATGCGCCGCGAAGGGGTAAAGCAGGCCCGAATTTCCACCCATCAGAATAATTTTGCGGCCCAGGCCCTTTATAAAAGCTGCGGATTTGAGACCGTCTGGCAAGGTATGGAGCGCGACGCGGTCATGGAATTGGAAATTCCCAAGGTCCGGCTGCGGCGACGGCTTTACTGAACCGCGCCCTCAGCAAAGTGTTCATAAAACCTTAACGCCACTGGCGCTGTTGCATTCCTGGTGATCTACTCAACCGATCATCCAGGTGAGGAGCCGATGTCGACGATTCGCAGTGCGCATTCCGACGAAGCAGGGATTTTGGCCGATATCGGCTTTCGCGCCTGGGAACAGGCGATGATTCCCGTCGGCGAAACGCGGACGATGGTCGATACTGCCCGCAGCGCATTTATCAATTTCGCCCGCTCGAACCTGATTACCATGTCCGTGGTCGAACATGCAGGCCACCCCGTTGGCTGGGCGGCGCGCGAAAATCTCGATGATAAGATCTCCGATTTCTGGATCGATCCCGATTACCAGCGGCGCGGCTATAGCAGGACGCTGCTCGCCTCCATCGAGGAGGATATCCTTCACTTGGGCTTTGAGGAAGCGCATCTGGAAACTCATGCGCGCAACCGTCAGGCCGTCGGTTTTTTCGAACACCACGGATATAGCGTCCACTGGCTTTCGGTGGTCTATAATCCGAAGCTGGACCGGGATGTGGAGACGGTCGGTATGTCGAAGCGTCTCGTTGAAAAACGCAGCTTTACCTATGGCCCCGGCGGCGGATTTGAGTAGGACGCAAGGGGGTTATGTCAGCTGGTTGGTCAGGCAGCTGGCGGAAATCGCGTAGGCTTTCAGCTTGCGTCCCATGAGATAGCCATCCTTGGGCGTCAGGTCCGCCACAGGATCGACCACCGCGCCGTGGCAGGTGACATTGGCTCCGGTCACATACAGCACGGTTTCCGTGCCGAGCGCCGAGGTCAGCGGAAATTCCTGCTCATAGTAATTGCGCGGAAAACCACCGATGGTCCGGGCCTTGATGGCGAAGGGTTCGTCGCGCAGCGTGTGAAACAGATCGGCAAGAATATCGCGGTTATCAGCGACGATGGTGGCTGTGCCGGTCCTCGCGGCCGTCGTGGCAATCGCCCAGCTCAGATCGGTTCGTCCCAGATAGCGGGCCAGCACCGATTGGCCTTTTGGTGTCGTGACGTGCTGAGGAAAAGCCGTCAGCAACGGAAAGGCTATGGCGATGATGCCATTGATCGCCAGCGAGATCTTCAGCGCCCGAGGCGAGGACTGGAGAAGATACCAGACCGCCAGCATGGTGCCTGCTGCGTAAGCGGTGGCTGCCCAATTGGCATAGGCACGCGACATCAAGGCCTGGAAAACGATGGCGAGAATGATTGGCCAGGACAGGATGAACAGATGTTTTTCGGTCGTGGAGGCACGCCCCCGCAGCAGCCGGTAAAACACGATCAGCAGGGCGGCAAACAACACCGGTCCGACCACGCCGAACTGACTGCCGAGAAACTCTGCTGCCTTGCCGATCTTGAAGTTCAGCCCGTGCCAATCGGCATTTTCCGACGTGTGTTTCAGCGTCGCGCCGCCATGGGTGCTGTTCCACCAGATATTCGGAGCGATAACCACGATTGCCGCGAAGATGGCAAGCACGGTGTCTCGCAGCGCAATGCGCGCTTTGGGCAGGGCGATGGCGGCAATGATTGCGGTCGCGGCGAAATACAGCATCGCATATTTCGAAAGGGTGCCGCAGCCGATGGCGATGCCCATCAAAACCGCATAGCCAGCCGAGCGTCGCTCGATCAGATGCGAATAACATAGCAGCGTCAGCGCCAGGAAGGGAAACAGGATCGTGTCGGTGGACATGAACACCGATGACAGCGCCACGCCCGGCAGGGTCGCATAGCTCAGTCCTGTCCACAGCCCGGCCTTTTCAGAACCGGTCAGCCTGGACGTCGCCGGGATCAGCAGCAGCGCCGTTGCCATATGGAACAGCGGGCTTGCCACACGGACCCAGAAAATATCCTGACTGCCACCGATCAGCGTGAACAGATGGATCACCCAAGCGATCATCGGCGGCTTGGAATAATAGCCGAAGTCGAGATGGGTCGACCACAGCCAGTATTGCGCTTCATCCACAAACAGGTCGGTGCCGTCGAAATGCAGCATCACGATCCGGTAGAGCGTGATGGCAAGAATGAGGAAGACGCTGGTGGTTAGGGTGATGCGCATCGGGGCCGCCGGTTTATGATTTGGATTCGGAGGGCAGATCGGTCTTGCGGCCCTGATGCAGCAGCATCAGGTTGCGGATATAGACGATGATGCCAAGCCCTTGGCCAAGCATGATGATCGGCTCGCCACGGTGAATGCCATAGGCCAGCAGCATGATACCCCCGATCACCGAAAACCACCAGAAGGCGGCGGGTATCACGGAGCGTTTCTGCTTTTCAGACACCAGCCACTGGATGATGAACCGTAGCGAAAACATCAATTGGGCAATCACCCCCAGCGCCAGCCAGATCAGATCGTTGGTGTCGTGGATTTTGAAATAGGCGAGAAGATCATTCATGAGATGACGGTCCGATATCCTGCGGGCGCACGGTCTTGCGGCGTTTGATCAACCAGCTGACGCCGATCAGGTCATGAATGCCGACCAGCGCGCGCTGAAGATTGTTGTAATTGGAGGTTCCGGCATGGCGGTGCCGGTGGCCGACATCCACATGCGCCACCCGCCAGCCATAGGCGGAAAACAGTGCCGGCAGGTAGCGGTGCATGTGATTGAAAAACGGCAGGTCCAGAAATGCATCGCGCCGAAAGGCTTTCAGGCCGCAGCCGGTGTCGCGGGTGTTGTCCTGCAGGATGCTCTGGCGGATGCCATTGGCCAGACGCGAGGCGATCTTCTTCGACAAAGTGTCCTGCCGCTTGGCGCGCTGCCCGGCGACCAGGCCCAGATCGGGAGCGGTGTTATCGCCCAAAAGCGGAGCGACGAGCCGGGGGATTTCCGAGGGCGGGTTCTGGCCGTCGCCATCCATGGTGCAGATGATCGGCGCACGCGCCGCGTTGACGCCCGAATGGATCGCTGCCGATTGACCGCCGGAGACTGGATGATGCAGCACGCGCACCCATGGCTTGAGGCTGGCTGCTTGCCTTAGCCGGGCAAGCGTGGCGTCCGTCGATCCGTCATCCACGAAAATCGCCTCGAAATTCTCGCCCTGACAGGCCGTTTCGATCTCGCCGATCAGCAGGTCGATATTATCCGCCTCATTCTTCATAGGGACGACAACGGCAAAGCGGGGCAATTGGGCGGTCATGTCTGTTTCCAAGGGCTGTTCTCCGCCGCCCCCATAGCCTGTTTTCCAAGGCGCGTCATCCGCCTTGAAAGGCTGTTACGGCTGCTTTGCCCTGCATTTTGCGAGCAATTGCTAATTTTGCCACGTCATCCGCTTTTTTCAGTGGTGCCAGGCCGTTCCTTGACGGCTGAGGGCGCTGCGCCGTCTTGCGCCTTGCGCGCATTTGTTTTAACCGGGAAGGTGAAAATCACCTGTCGGAGCATTGCTGTTTTTTCCAGATCGCCGACCGCTCCGGCTTCTTTATGTTTGTGCAATTCCTCAGGCGAAATCTCTCGTGGTTTTTCCGGAATTGGTCTGAAAAGAGCATGTCATGACCCTTGTCGATACGCGCACCCCCGACCCGAAACGCCTGATTCCCGGCGCCACCGGCGATTGGGAAATCGTTATCGGCATGGAAGTTCATGCCCAGGTCTTGAGCCAGTCCAAGCTGTTTTCCGGGGCCTCAACCACATTCGGCAATGCACCGAACGACAACGTCTCCTTGGTCGATGCGGCCATGCCCGGCATGTTGCCCGTTATCAACGAGGAATGCGTTCGCCAGGCGGTGCGCACCGGTCTCGGCCTGAAGGCAAAAATCAACAAGCGTTCGATTTTTGACCGCAAGAACTATTTCTATCCCGACCTGCCGCAGGGCTATCAGATCTCGCAGTTCAAGGACCCGATTGTCGGCGAAGGCAAGATCATCATTTCGCTTGGGCCTGATCGTCAGGGGAATTTCGAGGATATCGAAATCGGCATCGAGCGTCTGCATCTGGAGCAGGATGCCGGCAAGTCGATGCATGACCAGCATCCGACCATGTCCTATGTCGATCTGAACCGCTCCGGCGTGGCGCTGATGGAAATCGTGTCCAAGCCGGACATGCGCTCTTCCGACGAAGCCAAGGCCTATATGACCAAGCTACGCTCCATCGTGCGCTATCTCGGCACCTGCGACGGCAATATGGACGAAGGCTCGATGCGCGCCGACGTCAATGTCTCGGTGCGCAAGCCGGGCGGCGAATTCGGCACGCGCTGCGAAATCAAGAACGTCAACTCCATCCGCTTCATCGGTCAGGCCATCGAGTATGAAGCTCGTCGCCAGATCGCTATTCTGGAGGATGGCGGCTCGATTGATCAGGAAACCCGGCTGTTTGATCCGGGCAAGGGCGAGACCCGCTCGATGCGCTCCAAGGAAGACGCGCATGATTATCGCTATTTCCCCGATCCCGACCTGCTGCCGCTGGAGTTCGATGATGCCTTCGTGCAGGCCTTGAAGAAGGATCTGCCGGAATTGCCCGACGACAAGAAGGCGCGTTTTGTCGCCTCCCTGGGCCTTTCCGTCTACGATGCTTCGGTGCTGGTGTCTGAAAAGGCGATTGCCGACTATTACGAAGCCGTGGCCGCCGGTCGCGATGGCAAGATTGCCGCCAACTGGGTGATCAACGACTTGCTGGGTGCCTTGAACAAAGCCGGCAAAGGCATTGAAGAGACTCCGGTTTCACCCGCCCAACTCGGTGGTATCATCGATCTGATCAAGGCGGAGACCATTTCCGGCAAGATCGCCAAGGACTTGTTTGAAATCGTCTTCAACGAGGGCGGTGATCCCGCCGATATCGTTGAAAGCCGGGGCATGAAACAGGTGACCGACACCGGCGCCATCGAAAAGGCTGTGGACGAGATTATCGCCGCCAATCCCGATCAGGTCGCCAAGGTGCTGGCCAAGCCGACCCTGGCCGGCTGGTTTGTCGGTCAGGTGATGAAGGCGACCGGTGGCAAGGCCAATCCGCAGGCGGTGCAGGCGCTGGTCAAGGCCAAGCTGGGCCTGGAGGAGTAAAGTCCGATGTTCTTCATCTGCACCGCCAATGACCGGGATCTGGAAAAGGTGCGGGTGCTGCTGGGGGAAACCTGGCATGCCACCTATGACAGTCTCTATGGCGTGGCCAAGGTGCAGAAGATCATCGATACCTGGCATTCGGCTGCCGCGCTGAAAGCCAGGCTGGCGAAAAAGGGCGGCGAATTTCTGGTGGCTGACGATGGCAAGCGCCTCGGCGGCATGGGGTTTGCTGCCATGGCGGATAATATGGTCAAGACCGCCATTCTGCATCAGCTTTATGTCCACCCGAGTTTTCACCGCCAGGGCATTGGCACTGATATTCTGGCCGAACTGGAAACCTGCTTTCCGGACGCCGAGATCCTGCGGCTGGACGTGGAGCCCAAAAATACTGGTGCCGTGACTTTTTACACCACTCACGGCTTCGTGGAGGTTGATCGCACCCAAAATTGCGGGGCAGCGGGCAGCGGCATCGAAGGCTTGGTCATGGAAAAACCATTGGTCAATGTCTTATCTGGGCCGTTCTAGGTCGTTTATACCTGTCAGCCCGAAACGTTCAGGATCATCATGCTCCCCTTGATTATTCGTCCGGCGCAAGAAAATGATATTGTCGCCATTGTAGCGCTATTTGCCGCTGACGATCTTGGTGGTCATGGCGATACCACTGACCCCGATGCCCTGCCGGACTATCTTGCTGCCTTTTGGCGCATCGCCGCGTCGAGCAATGAGATCCTATATGTGGCGGAACGAGATGGCGTTGTGGTTGGCACCTTCCAAACCATGGTCACCACGACCCTCACCGGTCGTGGTTCCTCTTCGATGATCGTGGAGGCCGTTCAGACACGGGCCGACTGCCGGGGGCAGGGGATTGGTGCGCAGATGATCGAGTTTTGCCTGGATCGAGCAAGGGCTGAAGGTCTGCGCCTAGTGCAGTTGTCTTCGAACGCAGTGAGGCTCGACGCGCATCGATTTTACGAGCGGTTGGGCTTTAGCAAGAGCCATTTCGGCTTCAAGTTCAAGCTGAAATGAACAGGGCTTTGACCCGAATCTCTGGACAAGCGCTCGTCAAGGCGTCATAAGCAAATCATCATTGAAAGCCGCCGGACCGTGGCGGAGCCGAGGAAAAGACATGAAGCAGCTTTTGTTGCAGATTTTCACCTGGTGGAGTGGCCAGACCGTCGGAACCCGTTTCTTCACCTGGCGTGAAGGCAAGCGCGTTGGCGAAGACGAGGCAGGTAATGTCTACTATGAAGGCGGCATGAGCAGCTTCGGCCTGCAACGCCGCTGGGTGATTTACAACGGTTATGCCGATGCCTCTGCCATTCCGCCTGGCTGGCATGGCTGGATGCATCACCGCACCGACGTTCCGCCTACCAAGGACAATTACGTGCCACGGGAATGGGAAAAGCCGCATGAGGCAAACCTGACCGGCACCGCCAAAGCCTATCGTCCGCAGGGCTCTATTGCCGCGACCGGTGCTCGTCCGCGCGTCACCGGTGACTACGACGCCTGGACACCCGGCAATTAACAGAGACTTTGTGAGCGCATGACGGGTTACGCGTTGTGCGCTCTTCCGGTTTTGGCCACAAATTTCCGGTACATGGGTTTGTCAGCGCGTTCCTGCTGACATTTGTTTTGCGCGTAGGGCGGACGTGTCTGCAATTCGGATCACCGGTCCAATTGCTGGCGCATTTGAAAATTGGCCCATCTGAGCGACGACGGCCGGAAACGACAGGAATACGATCTGTGAAACAGACGAAAAGGGTGTTGAGAGCGGTTCTGGCAGCAACCAGCCTCACCGTAGCGTTCTCGATAACGGCCACTGTTCCAGCCGATGCCGCCCGCATTTCCAACGCCGTTGCTGTTTTTTCAGGATTGGACAAGATCACCGGGCGGATTACCGAATTCGACGTCTATATCAATGAGACAGTCCAGTTCGGTGCCTTGCAGGTGACGCCCAAGGCCTGTTATTCCCGCGATGAAACGGAGGCCCAGCATGTCGATGCCTTCGTGCAGGTCGAGGAAATTACCCTGGATCGCCGCATCCGCCAGATTTTTTCAGGCTGGATGTTTGCCGATAGCCCGGCACTGAATGCCATTGAGCACCCGATCTACGATGTCTGGTTGAAGGATTGCAAGCAGACCTCCGACGTGCCGAAGCCGGTAAAATAAGCCAAAAATCGGAATGTCGAAAACCGGCTATTCTGGGCTGATTTCTTCCGGCAGTAGAAATGGCACATTGGCCATGGTTACGGCCTCGTCCAGCATTTTGCTGTACTCGTCTTTTGCCACATCTATCGCTCCGAAGGTTTTCAGATGCTCGGTGGTGAACTGGGTATCGAGCAGCACGAAGCCCTGTGACCGCAGCCTGTCGACCAGATGCACAAGACAGATTTTCGATGCATTGGAACGGCGGGAAAACATGCTTTCGCCGAAGAAGGCCGCCCCCAGAGACACGCCGTAAAGGCCGCCGACCAGTTCATCGCCCTCAAAGGCTTCGACGCTATGGGCGTGGCCCATGTGAAACAGGGCTGTGTAGAGGTCGCGGATTGTCTGGTTGATCCATGTGCTGGGCCGGTCCGGCGCAGGCTCGGCGCATTTGTCCAGAACCGCCGCAAAAGCCGTATCGAAGCGGATATCAAACGGCTTTTGCCGGATAATCTTGGCCAGGCTTTTGGAATAGTGAAAACTGTCGAGGGGAATAATGCCCCGCAGGTCCGGCTCGACCCAGAACAGCTCCGGGTCGTCGCTGGATTCGGCCATGGGAAACAGGCCGATGGAATAGGCGCGCAGCAGGATGTCGGGTGTGATGCTTCTATCCTTACTGCGCCGACCCATTCTAAGTCCTTATTTCGTGGACGTCTTGGCCAGATAATGCTCCAGCCAATGGATGTCGTAATCGCCCTTGGCAATATCCGGATTGTTGATCAGATCCTGGAACAATGGCAGGGTCGTCTTGATCCCGTCAATGACGAATTCATCGAGAACCCGGCGCAGACGCATCATGCATTCTTCGCGGGTGCGGCCATGCACGATCAGCTTGCCGATCAAGCTATCATAGTAGGGCGGGATCTTGTAGCCAGCGTAAGCGCCGGAATCCACCCGCACCCCAAGTCCACCAGGAGCGTGAAAATGGGTGATTGTGCCAGGCGACGGCGTGAAGGTACGCGGGTCTTCGGCATTGATGCGGCATTCGATGGCATGGCCACGGAATTCCACTTCTTCCTGCGTCACGGAAAGCCCTGCGCCCGATGCAACGCGGATCTGTTCATAGACCAGATCGATGCCGGTAATGGCTTCCGTCACCGGATGCTCCACCTGCAGACGGGTGTTCATTTCGATGAAATAGAACTCGCCGTTTTCGTAGAGGAACTCGATCGTGCCAGCGCCGCGATATTTCAGCTTCTTCATGGCGTCGGCGCAGATCTGGCCGATCTTCATCCGCTGTTCCTGGGTCAGGGCAGGGGAATTGGCCTCTTCCCAGACCTTCTGGTGGCGGCGTTGAAGCGAGCAATCGCGTTCGCCCAGGTGAATGGCATTGCCTTCACCGTCGCCGAATACCTGGATTTCGATATGCCGAGGCGTACCGAGATATTTTTCCATATAAACGGCGTCGTTACCAAAAGCAGCTGCGGCTTCAGAACGGGCCGTGGAAACGGCTTCTTCCAGCTCTGCTTCGGTGTTTGCGACTTTCATGCCGCGTCCGCCGCCGCCAGCCGTTGCCTTGATCAGCACTGGAAAGCCGATTTCGCGGGCGATTTCCAGCGCAGTTTCCGGCTTTACTTCGCCAGCGGAACCGGGAACCACGGGAATGCCGAGGGATTTTGCGGTTTCCTTGGCGGTAATCTTGTCGCCCATCAGCCGGATATGATCGGCGGTCGGTCCGATGAAGGTAATGCCATGGGCATCAAGAATATCGGCGAATTTGGAATTCTCCGAGAGGAAGCCATAGCCGGGATGGACGGCGTCCGCCCCGGTGATTTCGCAGGCGGCAACGATCTGGTGGATGTTCAGATAGCTGTCACGCGAGGGCGGCGGGCCGATGCAGACGCTTTCGTCGGCGAGGCGCACATGCATGGCGTCGGCATCCGCGGTGGAATGCACGGCAACGGAGGCAATGCCAAGCTCCTTGCAGGCGCGCAGCACGCGAAGGGCGATTTCGCCGCGATTGGCGATGAGTATTTTTGAGATGACTGGCATCGGCTTACTCGATGATGACCATGGCTTCGCCATATTCGACCGGGCTTGCATCGTCGATGAGGATTTCGACGACCTTGCCGGAACGAGGCGAAGGGATCTGGTTCATTGTCTTCATGGCTTCGATGATCAGCAGCGTCTGGCCTTCCTTGACCGTCGAGCCGACTTCGATGAAGGGCTTGGAACCGGGGGCGGGGGACATATAGACCGTACCGACCATGGGAGCCGTTACGGCCTTGGACAGATCGCGGGCAGCAGGAGCCGCTACCGCGACCGGAGCAGGTGCTGCGGCAGGTGCTGGGGCACCATAAGGCGCGCCATACTGCATCTGCGGCATTGCCATCATCTGTGGAGCCACCATTTGCGGCGCGGCGCGGGAAACGCGAATTCTCAGCGCATCCTGTTCCACTTCGATCTCGCTCAGATCGGTCTCGTTCAAGATATTCGCCAGCTCGCGGATAAGCGCCTGATCGATGCCGGTTTTCTTCTCTGCCATGGAGGTTGTCCCTGAATTTCTTGTTCTATCGTGTGAGGTTATCAAGCGCTTGCAGCGCCAAGAGGTAGGAATGCGGTCCGAAGCCGCAAATAACTCCCTTGGCGGCGGGCGCTATCATTGAGGTGTGGCGGAATTCTTCCCGCGCGTGGACATTCGAAATATGAACTTCGACGACCGGAACAGTAATCGCCCGCATGGCGTCATGCAGTGCGATCGATGTATGCGTGTAGGCACCGGCATTGAGCGCGACACCGACAGCTTTATCGCCCGCTTCATGCAGCCAATCGACCAGATCGCCCTCATGATTGCTCTGGCGGCAGTCCACGGCAATGCCGAGCTGCTCACCGAACCGAACGCAGTCCGCTTCGATGTCGGCCAATGTCTTGCCACCGTAAATCCCGGGCTCCCGCTTGCCAAGCGCATTGAGATTGGGGCCGTTCAGCACGAAAATTGTTCTGCTCATTGCTGTTCCGTCGCGTTTTCGACCGCCTCCTATAAACCGGCATCCGTTGAAGGAAAAGCCCTTTGCGCTTTTCTCCCTATGGCTTCACTGTAAAATCAGCTGGATATCGAGACTATCTGGTGGATTCAGCAGGTTGATTTGCCGCAGGTGCGAACATTCGTCAGCTTCTCCTGGAGAGCATCTGCACCGATAGCACCGGAAACCAGTTCATTGCCGATCACATAGGCGGGTGTGCCGTTAATGCCCAGGTCCTGGGCCAGCTGATAGACCTTTTTGACGGATGCGGCATTGGGGCTGTCAGTCATTTCCTTGCGAAGAGCTGCTTCCGAAATCCCCAGCATCACACCGGCGTCAATGGCGCTTTCTTCCGTAGCGCGGCCTTCACCGCCCAGCAGGGCGTGATGGAAGTCGCCGTATTTTTCTGGCGCCAGCTTGCGAAAAGCGTCTGCAACCCGGTGAGCGGCCACCGAATCCGGTCCAAGGATCGGGAATTCCTTCAGGACGAACCGCACATTCTTGTCAGTCTTCAGAATGGTGTCCATGTCCGCCAGCGCATGGCGGCAATAGCCGCAATTATAGTCGAAGAACTCGACGATGGTCACGTCACCCTTCGGATTGCCAAGGACGATATCATCCTTCGAATTGAAGATCTCCGCCTTGTTGCGTTCGATGCCGCTGGAGGCCTGGCTGGCGCGGGCCGCTTCCTGTTTCTTTTGCAGGGCGTCCTGCACGTCGAGCATGATTTCCGGGTGGGCGATCAGATATTCCTTGATGAAGGCGCCGATTTCTTGCTTCTGCTTGTCATCCAGCGCGTAAGCAGGAGCGCCGAGGCCGGTCGAGGCAAGGAGCGTTGCCAGAACGGCGGTGCGAAAAAATCGTGTCTTCATATCAATCCTCGTCTCTGGCCATTGTCTTCGGCCATGATTTTCGGCCTGCGTTTTCGGCGGCATGCATGTCCGCCCTGCCGGTCTTCGGGCCTTGTGCCAGCCGCCGCGCTGGCGGTCTAGTCTATCCGGTTATTTTCGTGGTCAATCCACCTCGAATTGGAGGTGTGACCGTAGCTCATTTCCTGACCGGGAAAAGCGGGAAAACGCATTCCGGCATGGCTCTTACCATTGTGATAGGGTGCGCAATGCGGCAAATGTCAGGCGCATTTCTGTTTCAGCCTCCTAATAGAATAGAAAGAGATCCATCTTGGTTATGCTTTCCACCCGCAGTGCCGTCGAACCGTTTCACGCCATGGATATTCTGGCCGAGGCCAACCGGTTGAAGGCCGCTGGCCATAAGGTGATTTCGCTTGCCGTGGGCCAACCTGGCGCACCAGCGCCCGAGCGGGCGATCCAGGCGGCGGAAGTCGCCTTGCGGGCGGGCCAGATCGGCTATACCGAAGCCTTGGGCCGCGCCGACCTGCGTCAGGGGCTTTCCGATTATTACCGCCGTCGTCACGGCACGGAGGTCGCGGCGGAGCGGATCATGGTGACGACTGGCTCGTCGGCGGGTTTCAACCTGGCATTTCTGACGCTGTTTGAGGCAGGGGACGCGGTGGCCATCGCCCGGCCCGGCTATCCGGCCTATCGTAACATCCTGAAGGCGCTGGGACTGGTGGTGATTGAAGTGCCTGTTGGTCCTGAGACTGATTTTACCCTGACGCCCGATAGCCTGGAGCGTGCGGCGAGGGCAGCTGGTGTGCGGCTGAAAGGCGTGCTTCTGGCAAGCCCCGCCAATCCTACTGGCACGGTCACCGGCCGGGCTGCGTTAGAGCGTCTGGCGCTGTGGTGCGACGACAATGGTGTCAGCTTCATCTCTGACGAGATCTATCACGGCTTGACCTATGGTGTGGAGGAAGCGAGCGCTGTGGAATTTGCGCCGAATGCTGTCGTCATCAATTCCTTCTCCAAATATTATCGGATGACCGGCTGGCGCATTGGCTGGATGGTCTTGCCCCCGGCATTGGTTCGTGGCGTGGAATGCGTGGCTCAGAGCCTCTATATTTCGGCGCCTGAATTATCGCAGATTGCCGCGATAGCGGCGCTGGGGGCAGGCGATGAGTTGGAAGAGTACCGGGCCGGTTGCCGCGCCAATCGCGATTTTCTCCAGGCTCGGCTGCCTGCGCTGGGCATGCCGCTGCTGTCTCCCATGGATGGCGCTTTCTATGCCTATGTTGATGTCAGCCGTTTCACCAATGACAGCATGGAATTTGCCCGCAGATTGCTGGCGCAAACCCATGTGGCGGCAACGCCTGGCCTCGATTTCGATCCGCTGGAAGGCCACCGGGCCTTGCGGATTTCCTATGCGGGAACACTGGCCGACCTGACCGATGCCACCGACCGCATTGCTAACTGGCTTTCTTGATTTTTAATAGGGATCAAAGGCTTAAGGTCTCATCTCGATTCAAGGTCGTAAGCGCTTGAATCAATCTGTGAAAGGATTGATTCTGTTTGTCAGGATCACTCAAGAAGCAGCAGGGGATGTCAAATGCAGGATGAGCCAATGGTGTCGCGCGTGCTTGTTCTTGAAACCGTAAGGCTGCGATTGCGCGGTCATCGCCTCGAGGATTTCGAGGCATCGGCCCGGATGTGGGCGGACGAGAGAGTGGTGCGCTATATCAGCGGGAAGCCATCGAGCCGATCCGACAGCTGGTCTCGGCTGCTGCGCTATATCGGCCATTGGCAGGCGCTATCCTTCGGCTATTGGGTTGTCGAAGACCGGATCAGCGGCGATTTTCTCGGTGAAGTCGGCTTCGCCAATTACAAGCGCGATATCAGCCCACCCTTGGACGAGGTGCCGGAAATTGGCTGGGTGCTTATTGCCGATGCCCATGGCCGGGGCATTGCAACCGAGGCCGTCGCGGCCGCGCTGGGCTGGGCCGATCGTCATTTTGCCCATGCAGAAACAGTCTGCCTTTTCGATCCTCAGCACCAGGCGTCGATCCGGGTTGCGGAGAAAAGCGGCTATAGTCGTAAGGGTGAGGCGACCTATATGGGCAGACCGACGCTGGTCATGCAGCGCATGAGGCCGTTATTGGTGGCAGCGCCGGACTTCGGTTGATCACACCGTTTCATAGACAATAGGACTGATGGACGCTTACCATTAAACGAAAACGGCCACGCTGGAGCATGGCCGTTTTTGAATGTTTAAGACGCAAGTCCCTCCTAGAGGAAACCGCGCTTTTGCCACCATCCGCCCTTCTTGGGCTTCGGAGCGTCGTCGCCGTTGGTCACCGAGGTAACGACCGGTTCGGATGTGCTGACATTGGACGACCGATTGGCGCGCACCGGCTTTTCGGCACTGGCATCACTTACGGCCTCTGGCTCGCTCGCAACTTCAGAAGCAGGTGCTTCGACCGCAGGCTCTGGCGCAGAGACGTCCTGAGCAGGTGCCGGTACTGACGTCTCTTCCGAGACGGGGGAGGCGGCGACAGGCTCGGCAGCAGCCGGTGCTTCGACAACCACAGCCTCAGGCACAGCAGCAGGTTCCGTTACCGTTTCGACGCTATCGGCGGCTTCGGTTTTGGCTGACGCTTTCGGCTTGCGAGCCCGGCGTGGCTTGGCAGCCACTGGCTCATCGGCTTTCACGGCCTCTGTTGCTGGGACACTGACCTCGGCAGCCACAGCAACACTGTCGGCGACGGCTTCGGACGGAACCACAGCGACGGCGACAGCCTGATCGGCATCGGCCTGCGCCGACTCTTCAGAAGAGTCGTCATCTTCAGCAGTGTCATTACCTTCGGCATCGGCGCTCACACCATTTTCATCGCGACCGCGACGTCCACCGCGTTTGCCGCGACGGCGGCGCTTTCGGCGCTGGCTTTCGCTGTTGCCGTCTTCAGAAGATTCAGAGGCCTCGACGCTATCATCGCGGTCTTCTGCCGTATCTTCGGCGTCGTCCTCGCCTTCGCTGTCATCGTCGCCTTCGTCACCGCCGGCAGCGTTCTGCTGTCCATCGGCATGGCCATTGCCATTCTTGCCACGGCGGCGGCGGCGGCGCTTGCGCTTGCGATTACCGTCTTCGGCGGCGTTTGCTGCGGCATTGCCACTTGATGCGGTCTGCGCCTGAACAGGAGCCTCGACGACGTCCTCGTCATCCTCTTCCTCGATCTCGATGATCGGATCGTCTTCTTCCGGCTCGCTGATCAGCGGCAGCAAGGTCTCGATGCGGACCGGATTGGCAACCGGCTCACCCTTGTCGATGGCGAAATGCTGGTGGCCGACGCTGGCATCCGAGTCGATGATGATCGACACGCCGAAGCGGTTTTCATAATCGACAATCGAGCCGCGCTTGTGGTTGAGCAGGTAAAGCGCTGTTTCGGGCAGGGTACGCACGGTAATGTCGTGCGTGGTGCTTTTCAGCAGATATTCCTCGACGCCGCGCAGCACATGCAGGGCAACGGAGGATTGTGAGCGGATCAGGCCCGTGCCGGAGCAATGCTGGCAGACCTGGGTGGTCGATTCCAACACGCTGGCGCGAATGCGCTGACGCGACATTTCCAGCAGACCGAAATGCGAAATACGTCCGACCTGAATACGGGCGCGGTCGTTTTTCAGGCAATCCTTCAGCTTCTTCTCGACAGAGCGATTGTTGCGCTTCTCTTCCATGTCGATGAAGTCGATGACGATCAGACCGGCAAGGTCGCGCAGGCGCAACTGACGAGCCACTTCTTCCGCTGCTTCCAGATTGGTTTGCAGGGCGGTGTCTTCGATGGAATATTCGCGGGTCGAGCGACCCGAGTTCACATCGATGGACACCAGTGCTTCGGTCTGGTTGATGATGATATAACCACCGGACTTCAGCGTGACCTGCGGCTGCAACATCCGGTCCAGTTGCGCCTCGATGCCGGAGCGCGAGAAGATCGGGTGAATGTCGCGGTAGGGCTGAACCACCTTGGCATGGCTCGGCATCAGCATTTTCATGAAGTCTTTCGCTTCACGATAGCCTTCTTCGCCTGATACCACGATCTCGCTGATATCCTTGTTGTACAGGTCGCGGATCGAGCGCTTGATCAGCGAGCCTTCCTCATAGACAAGGCAAGGTGCGGTGGAGTTCAGCGTCAGGGTGCGAACATTTTCCCAGAGACGCATAAGATATTCGAAATCGCGCTTGACCTCGACCTTGGTGCGATTGGCGCCTGCCGTGCGCAGGATAACGCCCATGCCCAGCGGCACTTCCAGATCGCGGGCCACTTCCTTCAACCGCTTGCGGTCGGCGGGGTTGGTAATCTTGCGGGAAATGCCACCACCGCGCGCCGTATTCGGCATCAGAACAGAATAGCGGCCTGCCAGAGACAGGTAGGTGGTCAGCGCAGCACCTTTGTTGCCACGTTCTTCCTTGGCGACCTGCACCAGCAGGATCTGGCGGCGCTTGATGACTTCCTGGATGCGATATTGCTTGCGCGGCGTGCGGCGCACCCGGTCGGGAACCTCCTCCATGGCGTCTTCAGCGCCAACGGATTCGATCTCTTCCTTCTCGCCGTCATCATCATCATCGTCGTCATCATCGTCATGACGATGGCGGCTATCGGTTTCTTCCGAGATGGAGTCCGTGTCGACCATGGCGGCCATGCTGCCATTGCTCGATCCATCGTCCGGTGTCTCGTCGCTTTCAATGGCGACCGGGGCTACAGGTTCTGCGGACGCTTCATCGGCGCTGGCTTCAACCTCGCCTGCCTTCTTGCGGGGCTTGCGCGGACGGCGTGCCTTGGGCTTGGCTGCGGCCTCAGGGGCTGCCTCGTCCGCTTGCGGCACGGCCTGTACCGCGTCGGCTTGCGTCGCATCCGCTGTCTCTGCCGGTTGCTCGGCAGTGGTTTGGGCGTGATCGTCATCGGCCTGATTGACGGCGAGACCAGCCACCTCTTCGGCTTCATTGGCGAATTCGGCCGGATCAGCAATTACTGGCTGGTCGCGTTCGCCGGGATCTCTGCTGCGCACCGGCTCGAAATCGCCGTCGTCGTGACGGCCATGCTCTTCGGCTTCGGCCTTCAGCAGGGCCTGACGGTCGGCAAGCGGGATCTGATAATAGTCGGGATGGATTTCTGCAAAAGCCAGGAAGCCGTGGCGATTGCCGCCGTAATCGACGAAGGCGGCCTGCAAGGAAGGCTCGACCCGTGTGACTTTGGCCAGATAGATGTTGCCGCGGATCTGTTTCTTATGCTGGGATTCAAAATCGAATTCTTCGATCCTGTTACCGCGAACGACAACGACGCGCGTCTCTTCTTCGTGAGACGCATCGATTAGCATTTTGTCTGCCATGTAAGCTCTGCTCCTCGGCGCGACCGGTGGCGAGCAATGCCGCAGGCCTGGTGCCAAGCGGGGCTGATCTCGTGAGCGATGCGCCGGATATCGGTGCTCTCGTCTGTGGTATCTTTCCTGGCAGCAGTCCGTCAGCGTTCAGGGCATCAAAGGCCCCAAGGCGGACAACATTGGACAAAGGCTGCTGCAACGACATCAAATACCAAAACAAAAGCGACAATGACAAAGGCCTCGTGATAAGGCCCAATGAATGCTCAAAAGAGCGTTTGGCGGTTTCCCGCCCTGTTATTTTGCCGAAGATTCCGGCTGGACGATTCAGTTTCGGGACAAAAATGCCTTGGCGGCGGATGAAAAATCAGACAAATGGCGCCAGGTCCGTTATTGGTTGGCAGCCGTCGGATGACTCTATCCCGTCGACAATTTTAACCCTTATTTCTGTTGTATGTCGTCTGTGTCACATTGGCAAGCGGCAAAGCCTGCCCTGCCATAATATTGATAAGACCAATAGATTAGAATTGTTGCACTTGCGTGCGGCGTTGAGGAATGATGGATAGTCGGTATGCGCGCTCCGGTTTATGGTTAGGATCGCATCCTGCGCCTCCGGTGGTTGCAATTTCCGGTCGTCCGGTCGGTCCGGCGTTTGAGTAGGGTTGAAGGATGGGCGTGAATGATCAAGGCGCTCAAAGCGTGAGCGGAATGGTGTCGTGGCGTGGACGGGTGGTGCGTTTGACGATGGAAAGGATAGGGCAAGGCAAGCGGCCCGGCGTGATGATTCTGTGGCTATTGGCCTGTATTGTCGCGGGTTTTGCCCCTGCAAAGGCCTTTTCTGCGGAACGTCTTGCGGCTTTTGCGGCCCGCATCGCCGGTGACGATGCCCGCACCCGTATCGTCATGGATTTCGACCAGAAGCCGGAAGCGACTGTGCGCTATATCGGCAATCCGGATCGCATCGTCGTCGATCTGCCCGCCGCCGTCTTTGCCTTTCCAGCCGAGGCACTGGCAGCCCGTGGCCTGTTTCGGGATATCCGTTTCGGCTCCATCGACGCCACCCATTCGCGTATCGTGCTGACGACGGCGCGCCCTGCCAAACTCGTCCTGACCGACATTCGCAAGAATGACGAGGGGCAGGGGTTTCGGCTGATTCTCGATGCGGAGATGACCGATAATGATACATTTTCCAAACTGGTCGCCTCCCAGGCCTGGGATGCCGATGCCTACAGCAATGGCAAGAGCCCGCGCATAGAACAGGCGGCGCCGACGACGGATGGCGAGTTTCTGATTGCCGTCGATGCTGGCCATGGTGGTATCGACACCGGGGCGACTGGCAAGACCACCAATACGCCGGAAAAAACCGTGACGCTGGGCTTTGCCCGGGCGCTGGCTGTCGAGCTTAAGCGGCAGAAGGGCGTCAAGGCCTTCCTGACCCGCGACGGCGATACGTTTTTGTCCCTGTCGCAGCGCGTGACGCTGGCGCGGCAGAAAGGCGCAAACCTGTTTATTTCGCTGCATGCCGACATGCTGGGTCAGGCCAATATTCGCGGCGCGACCGTTTATACCATTTCCGACAAGGCATCAGACCATCTTGCCGAAGCGGCGGCGGCGCGTGAAAACCAATCGGACGAGGTTGGCGGTGTCGATGCGAGCGCCGAACCACAGGAGGTTTCCGACATCCTGGCGGACCTCACCCGGCGCGAGACCCAGGCCTTTTCCATTGCCATGGCCAAATCGGTGGTGACGTCGTTCGACGGGCAGATCAACCTGATCAACAATCCGCATCGCTTTGCCGGCTTCCGAGTGTTGCAGGCCCAGGATGTACCGTCCGTGCTGCTCGAACTTGGGTTTCTGTCCAACAAGGACGACGAGAAGCTGTTGCTCGATTCGGCCTGGCGCAGCAAAGTGGTGAAACTGATCGCTGAGGCGGTGAAGAAATATCGCCAGCCGCTTGTTGCCAAAGGTGGTTGACGCTAAACCGAGAGCCACTTCGGCTGGAAATGCTCTAAAGGCAAAGCCTGGGTGTTTACATCGAATGCATCGGCGGACGCCGATTTATCGAAGAATAAAGCGGCAACACGAAAGTTGATCGCGATGGCTGTGTGTAAAACGGGTAAGGCCCTATTTTACGCACATTGTCACAACAACACCAGGAAAGACCCGGGCGGTGGTGTTCAATGCGCCTCCCGACTTGTAATTGGTGGCGTCGTATGCAAAACGCCACGATATAAGCGATGCTTGACATACAGGCGTATGCGAACCGAAAGCGATTGCCGGTAGCTTCACGATGATAAGACTGATTGGATATCTCTTCGGATTGGCTTCCGTTGCCGCGCTTGCCGCGGCGGCCGCTGCTGCCATCTATCTGACGACCATTACCAAGGATCTGCCTGATTATGAGGTATTGAGCCGGTATGCGCCGCCCGTGATGACCCGCGTCCACGCCGGTAACGGCGCGCTGATCGCTGAATATGCCCATGAACGGCGGCTGTTCATGCCGATCCAGGCCATTCCTGATCGTGTGAAGGCGGCCTTCCTGTCAGCGGAAGACAAGAATTTCTACACCCATCCCGGGGTTGATATCTGGGGCCTTGGCCGCGCCATCCTGGTGAACTTGCAGAATTTCGGGTCTGGTCGCCGTCCCGTTGGCGCGTCGACCATCACCCAGCAGGTCGCCAAGAACTTTCTTCTGTCCTCTGACCAGACCATGGACCGCAAGATCAAGGAGGCCATTCTCTCCTTCCGCATCGAGCAAGCCTATTCCAAGGACAAGATCCTTGAGCTTTATCTGAATGAGATTTTCTTCGGCCTGAATTCCTATGGTATCGCTGCGGCGGCACTCACCTATTTCGACAAGCCTGTTACCGAACTGACCATTGCCGAAACCGCCTATCTCGCCTCGCTGCCTAAAGGCCCGGCCAATTACCATCCCTACCGCCACACGCAGGCCGCTATCGAGCGCCGCAATTGGGTTATCGACCGATTGGTGGAAAATGGATTTGTGAGCCAGGCCGATGGCGACACTGCCAAGAAGGAAGACCTGGGCGTCAACCTGCGGCGCGGTGGCGGCAATGTGTTTGCCTCGGATTATTTCTCCGAAGAAGTCCGCCGTCAGATTATCGATAAATATGGCAACAAGTCGCTTTATGAAGGTGGACTTTCGGTGCGCACCTCGCTCGATCCAGAGCTTCAGGTAGCGGCCCGCAAGGCATTGCAGGATGGTTTGCTGAGCTATGACGAACGGCGTGGCTATCGCGGTCCGATCACCCATATCGATATGGGGTCCGACTGGGGCGTGCCGCTGGCCGATGTGGCTAGCCTTGCCGACGTGCCGGAATGGGAAGTCGCGGTCGTGCTCTCTACTTCCAAGACCGAGGTGCAGATCGGTCTGAAACCGGACCGTGACGGCGCGGGCAAAGTCGTGCCGGAGCGTTTGACCGGCACCATCAAGGCCGATGCGATGGATTGGGCCTATAGGTCGGGACGCGGCGACCGCAAGACGGCCAAATCGCCTGACGGTGTCTTGCAGCCCGGTGACGTGGTCTATGCTGAAAAGATCGGCGCCGATACCTCCACCAATTATCGCCTTCGGCAGCCGCCGAAAGTCCAGGGCGGTTTTGTTGCCATGGACCCGCATACGGGCCGTGTTCTGGCTCTGGTTGGCGGTTTCTCCTACGCCCAATCGGAATTCAACCGCGCGACGCAGGCCATGCGTCAGCCGGGTTCGTCCTTCAAACCCTTCGTCTATGCGGCGGCGCTGGATAGCGGCTATACGCCAGCTTCCGTCGTGCTGGATGCGCCAGTGGAATTTGTGTCCGGTGGCGAGGTCTGGCGGCCGCAAAATGACGGAGGCGGTTCCATTGGTCCGGCAACGCTGCGGTTTGCCATCGAGCATTCGCGCAATTTGATGACCGTGCGTTTGGCCAATGACATGGGCATGAATCTGGTGGCCGAATATGCCGAGCGCTTCGGCATTTACGATCATATGCAGCCCGTGCTGTCCATGTCGCTGGGGGCAGGGGAAACCACTGTCATGCGCATGGTGTCCGCCTATGCGGTGATCGCCAATGGCGGCAAGCAGATCAAGCCGACACTGATCGACCGGATCCAGGATCGCTACGGCAAGACGATCTTCAAGCATGAAGAGCGGATTTGCGAAGGCTGCAATGCCGACGAATGGCACAATCAGGATGAGCCGGTTCTGGCCGATAACCGGTTGCAGGTGCTTGATCCGATGACCTCCTATCAGATTACCTCAATGATGCAGGGCGTCATCCAGCGCGGCACGGCCTATGGCAAGATCAAGCTGGACCGCGACGTGGCGGGTAAGACCGGCACCACCAACGACGCGAAGGATACCTGGTTCGTCGGCTTCACCCCGAATATCGTCGCCGGTGTTTATATCGGTTACGACAATCCGACCCCGATGGGCCGGGGTGCGACGGGGGGCTCGATGTCAGCACCTGTATTTAATGAATTCATGCAGACCGCAGTGAAGGGCACACCGCCCAGCAAGTTCAAGGTGCCTGACGGTATGCAGATGATTGCCGTCAACCGCAAGACCGGCATGGCGGCGGTCGTGGGCGATCCGGATACGATTGTTGAGGCCTTCAAGCCCGGCACCGGCCCGGCCGACAGCCTCTCGGTGATCGGCATGGACAGCAATATGCAGCCGGATGAGATCATGAAAAGCTCGCCGCAGGTCAACCAGGCCGTTCAGTCCGGGACGCCCGGCCTATTTTAACAGAGCGATCAAGCTTGTCGCCATGCCCCGGACTTTACTTCCGGGGCATCGGCAATTATGGACCGGGCACGATATCGAAAAACAAGATTCCGAGAAAAGGACCCATGCGTAACGAAATCGAAAATGTCGTAGACGAAATCAAGCAGGCCATAAGCCTGCTGAGGAGGCATCTTTGACTGGGATCAGGCGGTAAGACGACTGGACTGGTTGAACAACAAGGCAGAGGACCCCAACCTCTGGAACGACGCGGCTGAGGCCCAAAAGCTGATGCGCGAGCGCCAGCAGCTGGAAGACAGCATTGCCGGCGTGCGCCGTCTCGAACAGCAGATGAAAGATAATATCGAGCTGATCGAGATGGGTGAGGAAGAGGGCGACGAGAGCATCGTCAAGGAGGCCGAGGAAGGCCTGAAAGCCCTCAAGGCCGAATCCGGTAAATTGCAGGTCGAAGCGATGCTTTCGGGTGAAGCTGATGGCAATGACACCTATGTCGAAGTGCATTCGGGGGCTGGCGGCACGGAAAGCCAGGACTGGGCGAACATGCTGTTGCGCATGTATACCCGCTGGGCCGAGCGCAGTGGCTTCAAGGTGGAATTGCTGGAAGTGCATGACGGCGAAGAAGCCGGCATCAAGTCGGCCACCATCCTGGTCAAGGGCCATAATGCCTATGGCTGGATGAAGACCGAATCGGGCGTGCATCGCCTGGTGCGCATTTCGCCTTACGACAGCAATGCGCGGCGTCATACCTCGTTCTCCTCCATCTGGGTCTATCCGGTGGTGGATGATTCGATCCAGATCGACATCAACGAAAGCGATTGCCGTATCGATACCTACCGCTCCTCTGGTGCGGGCGGTCAGCACGTCAACACCACGGACTCGGCGGTGCGAATCACCCATATTCCAAGCGGTATTGCAGTCTCCTGCCAGCAGGAACGGTCGCAGCACAAGAACAAGGCCAAGGCATGGGACATGCTGCGCGCCCGTCTCTACGAAGTCGAGCTGAAGAAACGCGAGGAAGCCGCCAATGCCGAGGCAGCGTCCAAGACTGATATCGGTTGGGGCCACCAGATTCGCTCCTACGTATTGCAGCCCTATCAGTTGGTCAAGGATCTGCGCACCGGTGTCGAAAGCACAGCGCCCGACGACGTCCTGAACGGCGACATCAGCCCCTTCATGGAGGCCGCTCTCGCCCATCGCATCAGCGGCAGCGCCGATGCTGTTTCCGATATCGACTGATGTCGGGCCATGTTCGGCGGTTCTTGTGCCGCGCCTCTTGCACGCAGTGAAATGCAAACCGTCTGAGCTTCTGTTCAGGCGGTTTTTTTGTATAATGATTGTCGGATCGTGAGCAAAAGGAAAGCACCTCATGCCGACATGGACTGAAATCGTCAAAGCCAATGTCGAGCATTATGGCGATCTGGTCGCTGGAATTGATCCAGCGCTGGGCGATGTTCCCTCCGTCTTCGAGAATGGCGATGGATGCTGGATCGAAGACTATGTGGACTTTCTTCTCGACACGATCGAGGGGCATGTTGGCTTCGTCAAGTTCCAGTCGGCTTATTTCGAGGCTTGCGGCATCAAAGGCTTGAAGGCTCTGTCGATGGGCATGGCACGAGCGCGGGCGTCTGGCATTGGCGTTATCCTCGATGCAAAGCGTGGCGATATCGGCGCAACGGCGTCAGCCTATGCGAGGGCTTATCTGGTTCCCGGCGCTGAAGGGGGAAGCGGTGACTTCGAGGCGGATTGCCTGACCGTCAATCCGCTGATGGGACCCGACACGCTTGCGCCCTTTGTCGAGGCCACGCAGGCGCATGGCAAAGGCCTGTTTGTCCTCTGCCGCACGTCCAATCCGGGCGCAGGCTGGCTACAGGACAAGATGACGGGCAACCAGCTTATTTCGGACCGCCTGGCGGGGCTGATCGGTGGTTTTATACCTGACACGATTGAGGACGGTGATCTCAGTGCCATTGGGGCGGTTATCGGTGCGACGGTTCCTGCGGAAGGACGTCGCCTTAGACAATTTATGCCCCGTTCGATCATTCTTGCACCAGGATTGGGTGCGCAAGGCGCCGATCCGCTGGCCATCCACTCCTTGCGTGGAACCGTACCCGGTGACTTGTTGGTCCCCGTGGCTCGTGGCCTGACGAAGGTTGAAGACAGAAGCCTTTCCCTGGGGGCGTATGCCGAGTTGATCCTCGGCAGGCTGGACAGTTTCAAGCAGTCCATTGCCTATGATTACAGCCGGCCAAGGAGCCGAGCGGTCTGATTGCGCTCAGTGGCTCTCACGCTCGACCTGGATTTCGCCGAATTCATCGACCACCACCGTCCAGCTTTCCGGGTCATTCGAACGGGCGTCCTGCTTTAGATAGACGGTTGCCGAAAGGCCAAAACCGCGATTAACCCCGGATGGGTCTTCGCTGCGAATATCGGTGACATAGGCATGCAGATCGGTAATTTCCTGCAATTCAACGGTGTCGATAATCTGTGACCCTTGACCTCCAACGGAAATCTGGCTGAGGAAAACCTTGGCGGTGCGGTCTGGCTGGCGCAGGGCGTAGAGCCGGTAATAACCGCGCCGCGTCCCGTCCTTGCTTGCGTCGATGACGGCAGGGCTTTTGACGATACCGGTGCTGCTTGCCGTGCCGGGATCCTCCCAATAGCCCCCGCTGATCAAGAATGTCACGGCGGGCGGCACCGTTTCGGCTTCCTGTGCCAATGCGGCGGTATTCGTGAACGAAAATGTGAAGGTGCAGACCATCAGTGCCGCGGCAACAGCGGTGGCGGATGCTGAAAAATCCAGGCGTCCCTTCATCTGCATAGGTTCACTCCGGCTTACGCCCCTTGTGCTGCACAATATGTTTCAGTTGGCAAATTGCTCGGCGAGGATTCGTTCCGACCACGAATGATCGGGATCTGACAATATCCGCGCGGTAATATCCTTGGCCTGTTCGATCTGCACGGTGAGAACCGACTTGACCTCTATATTATCGGCGACGGCATTGACCGGACGCTTTCGTTCTTCGAGAACCTCGATCATCACCGTGACCCGGTCGGGAAGCAAGGCGCCACGCCAGCGCCGTGGTCGAAACGGGCAGACGGGGGTAAGCGCCAGAAGAGGTGCATCAAGCGGCAGGATAGGCCCATGGGCGGAAAGATTATAGGCGGTGGAGCCGACCGGTGTCGCCACCATCAGCCCATCGCAGATCAGCTCATCGAGGCGCTCCTGGCCGTCGATCAGCACCCTTAGTTTCGCCGCCTGATAGGATTGCCGCAGCAAAGAGACCTCGTTGATGGCAAGCGCGACGGTTTGCGTGCCGTCTTCGCTGAGCGCGGTCATTTTCAAGGGATGAAAATCATTCTCGGTGGCGATTGCGATTCGCTCCGGCAGATCGTCCACCCGGTAATCATTCATCAGGAAGCCGACGCTGCCCCGGTTCATGCCATAGATCAGCCGCCCGGAATTCATCGTGTCATGCAGGTTTTGCAGCATAAAGCCATCGCCGCCCAGCACGACGAGCACATCGGCCTCTTCGGGTGGCGTGTAGCCATAGGTTCGAATCAGCTCTTCGCGGGATGCAAGCGCCTCCGGGGTGTTCGTTGCGACGAAAGAAAGCGACCGGAAGGAACGCGCCATGCGAAAAAACCTGTTGGAAAGGGCCTTCTTCGTACATGATAAACTAACCCTACGCCAAGTTTTTTCGCGTTGTTAAAACCCTTGAAATCCGGGTTGCGGACGTGGAGCGCGATGGATAACACCGGGCAGGTGTTGTGGTTCAAAACCAGATCCAGACAGATATCGTTTGAGCCGTCCTGTATGACGCTTTTTCGTTATACCCTCTTTACAGCGCGGAAAAATCTGGTAGTCAGACGCCACTGCCCTTGTAGCTCAGTTGGTAGAGCACCTGATTTGTAATCAGGGGGTCGCGGGTTCGAATCCTGCCGGGGGCACCATTATTTCACATCAATTCCATCGCTTGAACTGCTGATCCTAGGATCAGCGGAGCGACGACGTTCGTCAAAGCCCGCCGGGTGCGATAAACGCGAAATACGCCCATGCGACCGCGAAAGCCGCGACAATACAGAGTACGACCACCAGTTTGCGCAGCCCTGGCCGCGGTTGCTTCGGCGGGGCAGGTTTTCTGAATTTTATGACATTGTCGCTCATGGGTGCCTCCTCTCATGGGCTATGATAAAGCCATGCATGATCGGCGGCATTTATTTCACGCAAAGCTTGCGGCATGGTTACGATGAGCCAGAAAATCAGCGGACCGCGGATCGGTTAATCTCAAAGTCGGCGACTGCCATGAACGGACTGGCATTGCCTCGCCACCGATAAAAAAGAATATCCCCGCCGCTTCACAATGCGCCGGGGAGAGTATTCAAAGATAATTGTCAGGCCATTCCGGCAGGGTCGCCGATCGGTAGCAGGGGCGGGCTTGGTACCGGATCATTGGGATTTTTGGTGTCGCCCTGATCCTGGATTGGCGGTTTTACCGCGCCATCCTGCTTACGGTCTGGAATGCCGGGCGTGCCCTGCGGGCCGCGCGGTGCGCCTTCTGGTCTTTCGGGAATTGTGGTTGGCATGGTTATCCTCCTTCTTCTGTTCAGAAGGACAACCATAGGGCTGGGCATTGGTTCCGAAGATTTTGACGTCTCGCCAAATGTCGAGCCTACCGCGATGCTATCAGCTAGCAGTATTGGCGTCTGACCGGCCGGGAATGATAGAGGATATTCTCGGAAAGGCTTGCAGATAGTCGGCTCCGAGGTCGAGGACATCGGAACCGACGCCGTGATGTCAGCTTTTGCGCAACAGGAATTGGCGTGAAGCATACAAAGCGATAGCCGCCGCATTCGACACGTTCAGTGATTTGATCTCGCCGGGCATGTCGAGCCGCGCCAGTGCGTTGACTGTGTCACGAGTCTTTTGGCGCAGGCCCTTACCTTCGGAGCCCAGCACCAGTGCCAACTTGTCGCCACTGAATGTCTCTTCCAGCGGGCTTGGCCCTTCCGAATCGAGCCCGATGGAAACGAAACCGAGCTTGTGCAATTCGCCCAGCGCATCGGCGAGATTGGTGATTTGGATATAGGGAATCAATTCCAGCGCACCGGAAGCTGATTTCGCGAGTACACCCGATTCGGTCGGGCTGTGCCGCATGGTGGTGATCACCGCGCCAGCACCGAAGGCGACGGCGGTGCGCATGATTGCTCCAACGTTATGCGGATCGGTCACCTGGTCCAGCACCAGCAACAGTGGGCTTTCCTTAAGCGCTTCAAGACGGCGAGGTGGCAGCGGCCGGGTTTCCAGCATGACGCCCTGATGAATGGCTTCCGGCCCCAAATGCTTGTCGAGATCCTGCGGCGTGACGATTTCCACAGGAAAGGGCAGGGCATCGACCGGGCCGATTTCCAGCCGCACCAGCGCATTCTGGGTCAGCGATAGCTTGATCGGCTTGCGTTCGGGATTGTTGAGGGCGGCGCGCACCGTGTGCAGGCCATATAAAAATACCTGGTCGGGGGCGATCGGCGGCGGTGTCCAATCGGCGTTGGACTTGCGCCGTTTTTGCGGTTGCGGGGTGGGAATCTCGCCGCGCTCACGCTTTGCATCCCGCACCTGACGGCGCAAAGTTGCATAGTGGCTGTCGCGGTCGGACGTGTCGTTTGGGTTATCTTTGCTCATGGCGCCTTATAGCGGGCTTGCGTGCCAGGGGATAGAGACCCCGGGTTTGCCGGGATGCCTGAACGAGGAAAAAACATGAAAATTTTCCGTCTAAGGCGTGTTGACATCTCCGTTTCGGGCCGTCATATAGCCGCCACGGAACGCGGTGAGCCAAGCTCGAAAGCGAAGTTCGACGCTCCGGGATAGTAAGCTTGGTTGCTTGATCCGGTCGAAATACTGGAGGGATGCCCGAGTGGTTAAAGGGGACGGACTGTAAATCCGTTGGCTCAGCCTACGTTGGTTCAAATCCAACTCCCTCCACCATTTCGACACCTGGATCTAAAACCGCCGCGGGTATAGCTCAATGGTAGAGCAGCAGCCTTCCAAGCTGAATACGCGGGTTCGATTCCCGCTACCCGCTCCAGCTTTCCATACTCTCTTTTAGTTTATCTTTCAGCTGTTTCCCTATATGCGATCTGTGCCGTTATCACGCGCATTTGCAGGAATTGCGCTGCTGGACACCCCCGCAAGGCACCTGCTTTGGGCCATGCGCATTTATGGCTTGCGCAATCGGACCGAAAGCCTTAAACGGCGGCACTAAACCGGTTCGCCGCGTCAACCTTTTACGTTCACAGGAAGCATTCAAATGGCAAAGAGTAAGTTTGAGCGCAACAAGCCGCACGTTAACATTGGCACGATCGGCCACGTTGACCATGGCAAGACGTCGCTGACGGCAGCAATTACGAAGTATTTCGGTGAATACAAGGCGTATGACCAGATCGACGCTGCTCCGGAAGAAAAGGCCCGCGGGATTACCATTTCGACGGCGCACGTCGAATATGAAACGCCTGCCCGTCACTACGCTCACGTTGACTGCCCCGGCCACGCCGACTACGTCAAGAACATGATCACCGGTGCAGCGCAGATGGACGGCGCGATCCTGGTTTGCTCGGCAGCTGACGGCCCGATGCCGCAGACCCGCGAACACATTCTTCTGGCTCGCCAGGTTGGCGTTCCCGCCATCGTCGTGTTCCTGAACAAGGTTGACCAGGTTGACGACGAAGAGCTTCTGGAGCTGGTCGAACTGGAAGTGCGCGAACTTCTGTCGTCCTACGACTTCCCGGGCGACGATATTCCGATTGTCAAGGGTTCGGCTCTTGCTGCTCTGGAAGACAGCAACAAGAAGATCGGCGAAGACGCGATCCGCGAACTGATGGCGGCAGTTGACTCCTACATTCCGACGCCTGAGCGCCCGATCGACCAGCCGTTCCTGATGCCAATCGAAGACGTGTTCTCGATCTCTGGCCGTGGTACGGTTGTGACGGGTCGCGTTGAGCGTGGTATCGTCAAGGTTGGCGAAGAAGTCGAAATCGTCGGCATCCGCGCCACCTCGAAGACGACCGTTACCGGCGTTGAAATGTTCCGCAAGCTGCTCGATCAGGGCCAGGCTGGCGACAACATCGGCGCCCTGGTTCGTGGCGTACAGCGCGATGGCGTTGAGCGCGGTCAGATCCTGTGCAAGCCCGGCTCTGTCAAGCCACACAAGAAGTTCATGGCAGAAGCCTACATCCTGACGAAGGAAGAAGGCGGCCGTCATACACCGTTCTTCACCAACTACCGTCCGCAGTTCTACTTCCGCACGACGGACGTTACCGGTATTGTTTCCCTGCCTGAAGGCACTGAAATGGTTATGCCTGGTGACAACGTGACGGTTCAGGTTGAGCTGATCGTTCCGATCGCGATGGAAGAAAAGCTGCGCTTCGCGATCCGCGAAGGTGGCCGTACCGTCGGCGCCGGCATCGTCGCTTCGATCATCGAATAATGATTTCTTCCCTTAGGGGATGAAATGGAACCCCGCTGGCAACAGCGGGGTTTTTGCGTTTAGGACGTTACGGTTGAACTGATTACGTTTCTAAGGAGCCGCCTTCCTCAAATTGGACGCTATTGCGATGGAGACCATGAGAAAATCTGCAAAACGGCAAGCCGTACTGCAAATTCTTGGTGGCTAATGCAGTTAAGCGCTTGGTTCTCTTGTCCGCAGCGGTCCCTATCCTTTAAAAGAAACAGACGTACAATTTCAGGAGTTGCGGTGTTGGACAACAAGCTTCAGATTTTCATTGGCTTCGATACAAAGGAAGTCGTGGCCTATCATGTGCTCGCGCAGAGCATTCTTGAACATTCGTCCATTCCCGTCGCCTTCACACCCATCGTCCTCGACAATCTGGCCGGTATCTTCACGCGCGAACGCAATCCACTGCAATCGACGGAGTTTTCCTTCTCCCGGTTTCTCGTGCCTTATCTGAGCGATTACCAGGGCTGGAGCATGTTCATGGATTGCGACATGCTGGCGCGCGCCGATCTGGCCGAACTCTGGGCGCTGCGCGACGACCGCTACGCCGTGATGTGCGTCAAGCATGACTACCAGCCAAAGGTGGAAACCAAGTTTCTCGGTCAGACTCAGACCAAATACGAAAAGAAGAACTGGTCGAGCGTCATGCTGTTCAACAACGCCAAATGCACGGCGCTGACCAAGGATTACGTCAACACCGCAACCGGTCTGCAACTGCATCAGTTCAAATGGCTTGAAAGTGATGACCTGATCGGTGGGCTGCCGCTGCATTGGAATTATCTGGTCAACGAATATGACCATGACCCGGCCGCCAAGATCGTCCATTTCACCGATGGCGGCCCTTATTTCGAACAATACAAGAATGACGATTACGCAGAAGAGTGGTTTGCTGCCCGCGAACGCATGCTGCACGTCACACAGAGCCTGTGACCATGACAGTCCAGAACGGCAGCGCGCGCCCCACGACCGCCAGCATCCAGGCCTTTACGGACTGGCAGGCGTTGCTCGGCCGTTTCACCCATATCGTCCTCGTCGCCAACAGCGAAGAGGCCAATGTGGACAGGCTGCGGCGCGAATTGCCGCATACGAGCTTGTTCGTGTTTTTCAACAAGGTCTACAAGATCCTCGACAAGCCGTTCGATCGCCCGTCGCTGCTGGTGGCGCGCAGTGGTTCGGTTGGCGCCAATATCGTCTACCGCAAGGAAGTCAAAGAGGTACTTGGCTATTTTCCAGCTGACACTTTTCTAGGCGTAATGAATGTCAGGGCTCATCCCGGAGAATTGTTCAGCGAAGCCGGCAAATTCGAAGGGGCTGCGGTTGGCCATCTGGATCTCTCCAGCCATTTTTCCAGTTTTTATCCTGGCGATCATATTCCGACCAGCGGTTTTGCCTTGGCCTTATGGCTGAGTGAATACCTGCCCGAAAAGACCATTGTGCTGGATGGATTTTCAGCCCGACGCAGTGAGAAATGGAAAGTCTTTCATCTGCATGACTGGACATTCGAACAGGTCGTGCTGCGATTGTTCATCCATTCCGGCAAGCTGGTCGCTCCGGGTGCGGCAGAGAAAAACGCTTATGCGGCACTACTGCAACGATTCCCTGATTTGACTGAGGGGGCGGTCGCGCTGTCTGCCGCTGACGTGCTGGCAAGCCGTCTTGAAGGGGCAAACAAGGAAATCGATAAGCTGATTTCCGTCACAAAGATCCTGCGCTGGTTTTATCAGCTCTCAAAAAAGCTGAAGCCGAAAACCAGAAAACAGCGATTGAACGCCAAGAAGGCCAAGAGTTGATTCGCGTTTTGCCATGCTGCACCGCAAAAAATTGATTTGCGATAAATGGCGTTGGTTGTTAATATAGCGATATAACTATTTACGCTGTCCCGGCTTGTTTGGGGCCGAACCCACCCTGAACACATAAAGATGTATCTATGATTCGTCTGATGTGCGCGGTTGCGATTGCGCCTTTTTTCATTCTACCATTTTCCTGGGTTGGCCAGGCTGCCGATTTTGGCAGGCCGTTGATCTGGAACGTGTCGCGCAACGGCACGAGTGGTGTTGCTATCCAGACCGGCGTTCAGTTGCGGAATGCTTTTGAGCCGAAAATAGGTGTTGATACCTCGATCATTGCCACGAGGAGCGGGCAGGTGGATCAATCCACGCTGCCGTTGCGGCTCTGGGGACGGGTGCTGCTGGAAGGCAATGACAAAACCAATGGGCCTGCGACCTATCTCAATACCAGTTTCACACCCGCAACGGGTGCCTCCAGCCTGTCGATGGAGCGCGCCTGGAACTGGACGCTGACGCCTGACTTCACGCTTGGCTCGACTCGCATTATCCAGGTGCGCCGGGTCAGTGGTGATGGGGCGGGGCTGTCGGCGAGCCAGCGGCTGGATTTGTCCATGCCGGATTGGTCGGCATCGCTTTACAGCGAAGCGGGTATCGACCAGCTGGATGCGACGACGACTGGATCTGTCGGTATTGAGAAAAAGGTTTTCGGCGATGTCGGTCTTTCGGCCGCTATGACCAATCTGCTCGATGCGCCTTCGACCACCTTCCGGGCGAGCTATAGTCGTCACTGGTAGGAAAACGGTATTTTGTTTTGAATGTGCAAAAAACCCTCTTGCCAATCGTCACCGACCGTCTTAAACGGAGCGCCAAGCAACGGACGGGATGGCCATAGGCACATCACTCGGACGTGCAGATAGGGGTATAGCTCAGTTGGTAGAGCGGCGGTCTCCAAAACCGCAGGTCGTAAGTTCGAGCCTTACTGCCCCTGCCATTTTTCACACAGTGTTGGAATTGATTTTTTCGGCTGGTGGGTTTTGGCGTTGTAGAATTTGTTTAAATGTCGGTTTTGCCCTTGTTAAAGTGAGAATCGGCGTTTATGTAACACTCAAACAGACACGCGGTGCGTGGGGCTGATCTTTTCAGCTTTACGTGCCGTAAATGCGTGGGCATTAGATGGCATCGAAGACTAATCCATTTGCGTTTTTGCAGCAGGTCCGCTCCGAAACGTCCAAAGTCACCTGGCCGTCGCGCCGCGAGACTGTGATCTCGACGCTGATGGTGTTGGCCATGGTGATTTTTGCCTCGCTGTTTTTCTTTGCGGCGGATCAGGTTATTGGCTGGGTTTTGAGCCTTGTCCTGAATCTCGGCAATTAACAGGACGGGAACGAACATGGCTGCACGTTGGTATATCGTCCACGCATATTCTAATTTTGAAAAGAAGGTCGCGGAATCGATTGAAGAGAAGGCTCGCCAGAAGGGGCTTGGGCATCTCTTTGAAAAGATCCTGGTTCCGACCGAAAAGGTTGTCGAGGTCCGTCGCGGTCGTAAGGTTGACAGCGAGCGCAAGTTCTTCCCCGGTTACGTGCTGGTGCGGGCGAATTTGACGGATGAAGTGTATCACTTGATCAAGAATACCCCAAAGGTCACGGGTTTCCTTGGTTCCGATAATAAGCCGGTTCCGATCCCTGATTACGAAGCTGATAGGATTCTCGGTCAGGTTCAGGAGGGTGTCGAGCGTCCCAAGTCCTCGTTGTCCTTCGAGATCGGCGAGCAGGTTCGCGTTTCCGATGGTCCTTTTGCATCCTTCAACGGTGTTGTGCAGGATGTCGATGAGGAGCGGTCGCGCCTTAAAGTTGAGGTGTCAATCTTTGGTCGCGCTACGCCGGTCGAGCTTGAATACAGTCAGGTCGAAAAGGTCTGATTGGTCAGGGAGGGTAACCTCCCGTTTCGCGTGGGAGTGCGGCGGTCTCTTAAGCCGGATCGTTCATACGCACCACGCAACCGCAGCCGCCGGCATGTCCGGCATGAGTGGGCCGGGCAACCGGTCTGATAGAAAGGCAGAGAGAAATGGCTAAAAAAGTTGCAGGCCAGCTCAAGCTTCAGGTCAAGGCAGGATCGGCTAATCCGTCCCCGCCAATCGGTCCTGCGCTTGGTCAGCGTGGTGTCAATATCATGGAATTCTGCAAGGCGTTCAATGCCGCCACGCAGGAAATGGAAAAGGGCATGCCGATTCCGGTCGTCATTACCTATTACCAGGACAAGTCCTTCACCTTCATCATGAAGCAGCCTCCGGTTACTTACTGGTTGAAGAAGGAAGCAAAGATTCAGTCCGGCTCGAAGACTCCGGGCAAGGGCGGAAAAGCTGGCACCATCACCAAGGCTCAGGTTCGTACGATCGCCGAAGCCAAGATGAAGGATCTGAATGCTGCCGACGTTGACGGCGCTATGGCAATGGTCGAGGGTTCTGCCCGCTCCATGGGCCTGGAAGTGGTAGGTTGATCATGGCAAAGCTTGCAAAGCGTATTCAGAAGATCCGCGAAGGCGTTGATCCCACCAAGCTGGTTGCTCTGACCGATGCCATTTCTATGGTTAAGGAACGTGCCGTTGCCAAGTTCGATGAAACCATCGAAATTGCCATGAATCTGGGCGTTGACCCTCGTCACGCTGACCAGATGGTTCGTGGCGTTGTCAACCTGCCGAATGGCACTGGCCGTGACGTTCGCGTTGCCGTATTCGCTCGTGGCGCCAAGGCTGATGAAGCCCGTGCTGCTGGCGCAGAAGTGGTTGGTGCCGAAGACCTGGTCGAAATCGTCCAGGGCGGCAAGATCGATTTTGATCGTTGCATCGCAACGCCTGACATGATGCCGCTGGTCGGCCGTCTCGGTAAGGTTCTCGGCCCGCGTGGCATGATGCCGAACCCGAAGGTCGGCACTGTGACCATGGACGTTGCTGGTGCCGTTAAGGCTTCCAAGGGCGGCGCCGTTGAGTTCCGCGTTGAGAAGGCTGGTATCATCCACGCCGGTATCGGCAAGGCCTCGTTCGAAGCCAAGGCTCTTGAAGAAAACATCAAGGCCTTTGCTGATGCTGTCATCAAGGCAAAGCCGGCTGGCGCCAAGGGTAACTACGTCAAGCGCGTAGCGATCTCCTCGACCATGGGTCCTGGCGTCAAGATCGACCCTTCGTCGGTCACAGCTTAATTTTTCGGGGTGTTCCACCCCGTATTCAAGAATTCCCGGTCCTTCGGGACCGGGAATGTCCGGTTTTATAGCCGGATTTCCTGTCCGAGATTGTGGGCGGCCGCAAGGCCTTAATATTTGCCTGCATGAGACGGGTAAGACCCGAAATTCTTCACGAACGCCAAGGCGTTACGGAAGTGTCGGTTCGAGCCTTGTGTGCCTTGTGCCTGACGCCTTCGGGTGACAGTGCGGGGGGACAGGATCCTCAAGCGTCGCTTGGGATCTGACGAGTTTAGATCCCTTGAGGCAAAGGCAAACCCGATGGGGCCTGCAGGATTGCGGTCCCGTCTACTGGAGACAGACAGTGGAAAGAGCGGAAAAACGCGAATTCGTCACAGAACTGAACGAAGTCTTCAAGGCTTCCGGTTCGGTTGTTGTGGCCCACTATGCTGGTGTCACGGTTGCGCAGATGAACGACTTCCGTTCAAAAATGCGCGCTGCTGGCGGCACCGTCAAAGTCGCGAAGAACCGTCTGGCCAAGATCGCTCTTCAGGGCACGGAGTCGGAAGGGATGACAGATCTCTTCAAGGGCCAGACGCTGATTGCTTACAGCGTCGACCCGATCACGGCTCCGAAAGTCGTCATGGATTTCGCCAAGATTAACGACAAGCTCGTTGTTCTCGGTGGTTCCATGGGAACAACCACGCTCTCCGTGGATGCAGTTAAGTCGCTTGCGACCCTGCCTTCGCTGGACGAGCTGCGTGCAAAGCTGGTCGGCATGATCCAGACCCCAGCTACTCGCATCGCAGGCGTTGTTCAGGCACCGGCAGCTCAGCTTGCTCGTGTGTTTGCGGCCTATGCCAAGAAGGACGAAGCCGCGTAAGGCGGTTTTTCGCTGTTCATACCCAAACCAGTTCGTTTCGAACCGAACACTGACAAAGGACTAGTAAAATGGCTGATCTCGCTAAGATCGTAGAAGACCTCTCCTCTTTGACCGTTCTGGAAGCTGCTGAGCTTTCCAAGCTGCTCGAAGAAAAGTGGGGCGTATCTGCAGCTGCTCCTGTAGCTGCTGCTGCTGCTGGTGGCGCTGCTGCCGCAGTTGTTGAAGAAGAAAAGACCGAATTCGACGTTATCCTGACCGAAGCCGGTGCAAACAAGATCAACGTCATCAAGGAAGTTCGCGCGATCACAGGCCTCGGCCTGAAGGAAGCCAAGGACCTCGTTGAAGGCGCTCCGAAGGCTGTCAAGGAAGCCGTTTCCAAGGCTGAAGCTGCTGACCTGAAGAAGAAGCTTGAAGACGCTGGCGCCAAGGTTGACGTCAAGTAATTCAGACTTCGGCTCCGGCGAGGGTGCAAACTCTCTCCGGAGTCGTTTTCCTGGCGGAAATTATTACCCAAAAGCCGGTAAAACGGCTTTTGGGTAATGGGTTCTCAAGAGGATGGTTCCGATCTGGCGCTCAAGGCAAACCGGCCTTCCCGCCTGAACTGGAACGAGATTGACGACCCATGATTGATGGTGCCGCCTGGCCAGCGGTTGCCGTCTGTTGCAGGCCCGGGTGCAAACTGACAAGGAGCGACGATGGCTCAGACCCTTTCCTTTAACGGTCGCAGGCGCGTACGCAAGTTTTTCGGAAAGATTCCAGAAGTGGCAGAAATGCCGAACCTCATTGAGGTTCAGAAGGCATCTTATGATCAGTTCCTCATGGTTGACGAGCCTGAAGGCGGTCGTCCCGACGAGGGGCTTCAAACTGTTTTCAGATCCGTTTTCCCGATCACCGATTTTTCCGGTGCCTCGATGTTGGAATTCGTGTCCTACGAATTCGAGCCGCCGAAGTTCGACGTCGATGAATGCCGCCAGCGCGACCTGACCTATGCAGCGCCGCTCAAGGTAACATTACGCCTGATCGTGTTCGATATTGATGAAGATACGGGTGCCCGCTCGATCAAGGACATCAAGGAACAGTCGGTCTACATGGGCGACATGCCTCTGATGACCAATAACGGCACGTTTATCGTCAACGGCACCGAGCGAGTTATCGTCTCGCAGATGCACCGTTCGCCGGGCGTGTTCTTCGACCACGACAAGGGTAAGAGCCATTCCTCCGGCAAGCTGCTGTTTGCGGCCCGCGTCATTCCTTATCGCGGTTCCTGGCTCGATATCGAATTCGACGCCAAGGACATCGTCCACGCCCGTATCGACCGCCGCCGCAAGATCCCCGTGACCTCGCTGCTGATGGCGCTGGGCATGGACGGCGAAGAGATCCTGTCGACCTTCTATTCCAAGTCCGACTATAAGCGCGATGGCAAGGGCTGGCGCGTGCCGTTCCAGGCGGAAACGCTGAAGGGTTCCAAGACGCTCGTCGACATGGTCGATGCCGATAGCGGCGAAGTCGTGGTCGAAGCGGGCAAGAAGCTCACGCCGCGTCTTCTGCGCCAGTTGCAGGACAAGGGCCTGAAGGCTCTTAAGGCGACCGACGAGGACCTTTACGGAAATTATCTGGCCGAAGATATCGTCAATTTTGCAACCGGTGAGATCTATCTCGAAGCCGGTGACGAAATCGACGAAAAGACCCTGCCGATCATTCTGGACGCAGGCTTTGAAGAGATCCCGGTTCTGGGCATCGACCATATCAATGTCGGTGCGTATATCCGCAACACGCTGTCTGCCGACAAGAACGAAAACCGCCAGGATGCGCTGTTCGACATCTACCGGGTCATGCGTCCGGGTGAACCGCCAACCATGGATTCGGCAGAAGCCATGTTCAACTCGCTGTTCTTCGACAGCGAGCGTTATGACTTGTCGGCTGTTGGCCGCGTCAAGATGAACATGCGTCTCGACCTCGAAGTGGCCGACACCGTGCGTGTTCTGCGCAAGGAAGACATCCTGGCCGTGGTCAAGATGCTGGTCGAACTGCGCGACGGCAAGGGCGAAATCGACGATATCGACAACCTCGGCAACCGCCGTGTTCGTTCCGTCGGTGAATTGATGGAGAACCAGTATCGTCTGGGTCTGCTGCGCATGGAGCGCGCCATCAAGGAACGTATGTCGTCGATCGAAATCGACACGGTCATGCCGCAGGATCTGATCAACGCCAAGCCTGCCGCTGCTGCTGTGCGCGAATTCTTCGGGTCGTCCCAGCTCAGCCAGTTCATGGACCAGGTCAATCCGCTGTCGGAAATCACCCACAAGCGCCGTCTTTCGGCTCTTGGACCGGGTGGTCTGACCCGCGAGCGCGCTGGCTTTGAAGTGCGCGACGTGCATCCGACCCATTACGGCCGTATCTGCCCGATTGAGACGCCTGAAGGCCCGAATATCGGTCTGATCAACTCGCTTGCCACCTTCGCACGGGTCAACAAATACGGCTTCATCGAAAGCCCGTATCGTAAGATCATCGACGGCGTTGTGACGAAGGACGTGATCTACCTCTCCGCTATGGAAGAGGCCAAGTATTACGTTGCCCAGGCCAATGCCGAGCTGAACGCGGAAGGCAAATTCGTCGAGGAATTCGTCGTTTGCCGTCACGCTGGGGAAGTGATGCTGTCGCCGCGCGACACCATCAACCTGATGGACGTTTCGCCGAAGCAGCTCGTGTCCGTTGCCGCCGCTCTTATTCCATTCCTGGAAAATGACGACGCCAACCGCGCGCTGATGGGCTCCAACATGCAGCGTCAGGCTGTTCCGCTGCTGCGGGCTGAAGCACCGTTCGTTGGGACCGGCATGGAGCCGATCGTGGCGCGTGACTCCGGTGCGGCTATCGGCGCCCGTCGTGGCGGCGTGGTTGACCAGGTAGACGCGACGCGTATCGTTATCCGCGCCACGGAAGATCTCGATGCCGGCAAGTCCGGTGTTGATATCTACCGTCTGCAGAAGTTCCAGCGTTCCAACCAGAATACCTGCGTCAACCAGCGTCCGCTGGTCGCCGTTGGCGATATTCTGAACAAGGGCGATATCATCGCGGACGGTCCGTCGACCGACCTCGGTGACCTGGCGCTTGGCCGCAACGCGCTCGTCGCGTTTATGCCTTGGAACGGCTATAACTATGAGGACTCGATCCTCATGTCGGAGCGTATCGTTTCGGAAGACGTCTTCACCTCGATCCATATCGAGGAGTTTGAAGTCATGGCCCGCGATACCAAGCTTGGGCCGGAAGAAATCACCCGCGATATTCCGAACGTTTCGGAAGAAGCGCTGCGCAACCTCGATGAAGCCGGTATCGTCTACATCGGTGCGGAAGTGCAGCCGGGCGATATCCTGGTCGGCAAGATCACTCCGAAGGGCGAAAGCCCGATGACGCCGGAAGAAAAGCTTCTGCGCGCCATCTTCGGTGAAAAGGCTTCCGACGTCCGTGACACCTCGATGCGCATGCCTCCGGGCACGTTCGGGACCATTGTCGAAGTTCGTGTTTTCAACCGCCACGGCGTTGAAAAGGACGAGCGCGCCATGGCCATCGAACGCGAGGAAATCGAACGTCTCGCCAAGGACCGTGACGACGAACAGGCAATCCTGGACCGCAACGTCTATGGGCGTTTGCTCGACACGCTGCGCGGTCAGGTTTCGATTGCCGGTCCGAAGGGTTTCAAGAAGGGCGTCGAACTCAACAACGCCGTCATTTCTGAATATCCGCGTTCGCAATGGTGGATGTTTGCCGTTGAAGACGAGAAGGTTCAAAGCGAGCTGGAAGCGCTTCGTGGTCAGTACGACGAATCCAAGTCGCGCCTTGAGCAGCGCTTCATGGACAAGGTCGAAAAGGTCCAGCGCGGCGATGAAATGCCTCCGGGCGTCATGAAGATGGTCAAGGTCTTTGTTGCTGTGAAGCGCAAGATCCAGCCAGGTGACAAGATGGCCGGCCGTCACGGTAACAAGGGCGTCGTGTCGCGCATCGTTCCGGTCGAAGACATGCCGTTCCTGGAAGACGGTACGCATGTCGATATCGTTCTGAACCCGCTTGGCGTGCCGTCGCGTATGAATGTCGGCCAGATTCTTGAAACCCACCTTGCCTGGGCTTGCGCCGGCATGGGTCGCAAGATTGGGCAGATGCTTGAGGACTACCAGAAGCATCTGGACATCACCGAGCTGAGGACAGAACTGGTCGATCTCTACGCCAGCGAGTCGCATGACGAAGTCGCCAGATTCGATGACGAATCGCTTCTGCGACTGGCCGATCAGGCCAAGAGCGGACTTTCCATCGCAACACCGGTTTTCGACGGTGCGCATGAAAGCGACGTTTCGGAAATGCTGACCCGCGCCGGTCTGCACACTTCCGGCCAGTCGGTTCTCTATGATGGACGGACGGGTGAAACCTTCGACCGTAAGGTCACCGTTGGTTACATGTACATGATCAAGCTCAACCACTTGGTTGACGACAAGATCCATGCACGCTCCATCGGTCCTTACTCGCTTGTGACCCAGCAGCCTTTGGGCGGCAAGGCACAGTTCGGCGGTCAGCGCTTCGGGGAAATGGAAGTCTGGGCGCTGGAAGCTTACGGCGCCGCCTACACCCTGCAGGAGATGCTGACGGTGAAGTCGGATGACGTGGCCGGTCGTACCAAGGTCTACGAGGCGATTGTCCGGGGCGACGATACGTTCGAAGCCGGTATTCCGGAAAGCTTCAACGTTCTCGTCAAGGAAATGCGGTCGCTTGGCCTGTCGGTCGAGTTGGAGAATTCCAAACTCGAGACGGCCGATACCGTCAACCCGTTGCCGGACGCTGCGGAATAACAGTGACAGTGGGGCGCGCGCGTTTCGATGCGCGCGCCGTCTTCCGCCAGTTGTAAACATCAACCGGCGTGGGGACTTTTGCCGCATTCAGCGGTTATTGTCGTTTTAAGGCGCGGTGCGGCTTCCCGGGAAGGGCCACATCCGTCGCCAAGCTGAGGGCCCCAGGCCCCACAAGGAGATAGGCATGAACCAAGAGGTCATGAACCTTTTCAACCCGCAGGTCCCTGCGCAGCATTTCGATTCCATCCGGATTTCGATTGCCTCGCCGGAGAAGATCCTGTCATGGTCGTATGGCGAAATCAAAAAGCCTGAGACCATCAACTACCGCACTTTCAAGCCGGAGCGCGACGGTCTGTTCTGCGCCCGTATCTTTGGTCCGATCAAGGATTACGAGTGCCTGTGCGGCAAGTACAAGCGCATGAAGTACAAGGGCATCATCTGCGAAAAGTGCGGCGTGGAAGTCACCCTGTCGCGCGTTCGCCGTGAGCGCATGGGCCATATCGAGCTTGCCGCTCCGGTTGCCCATATCTGGTTCCTGAAGTCGCTGCCATCGCGCATTTCGACCCTGCTCGACATGACGTTGAAGGATGTGGAGCGGGTTCTCTACTTCGAAAACTACATTGTCACGGAGCCGGGCCTGACGGCCCTGAAGCAGAACCAGCTTCTGTCCGAAGAAGAATACATGATGGCGGTCGATGAATATGGCGAAGACCAGTTCACCGCCATGATCGGTGCTGAAGCCATCTTTGAAATGCTGGCCTCAATGAATCTCGAGCGCATCGCCGGCGAATTGCGTCAGGATTTGGCCGACACCACGTCGGACCTGAAGCAGAAGAAGCTGATGAAGCGCCTGAAGATCGTTGAGAACTTCATGGAATCCGGGAATCGTCCTGAATGGATGATCATGAAGGTTGTTCCCGTGATTCCGCCGGACCTGCGTCCGCTGGTGCCGCTGGATGGTGGCCGTTTTGCGACCTCCGACCTGAATGATCTCTATCGTCGCGTGATCAACCGTAACAACCGTTTGAAGCGTTTGATCGAGCTGCGCGCGCCGGGCATCATCATCCGTAACGAAAAGCGCATGTTGCAGGAATCTGTAGACGCGCTGTTCGACAACGGCCGCCGTGGCCGCGTTATCACCGGCGCCAACAAGCGTCCGCTGAAGTCGCTGTCCGATATGCTCAAGGGCAAGCAGGGCCGCTTCCGCCAGAACCTTCTCGGCAAGCGCGTCGACTATTCTGGTCGTTCGGTTATCGTGACCGGTCCAGAACTGAAGCTGCACCAGTGCGGCCTGCCAAAGAAAATGGCACTCGAACTGTTCAAGCCTTTCATTTACGCCCGTCTCGACGCCAAGGGTTATTCCTCGACCGTCAAGCAGGCCAAGAAGCTGGTTGAAAAGGAAAAGCCGGAAGTTTGGGATATTCTCGACGAGGTTATCCGCGAGCATCCCGTTCTGCTGAACCGCGCACCGACGCTGCACCGTCTGGGTATCCAGGCCTTCGAACCAATTCTGGTTGAAGGCAAGGCCATTCAGCTGCATCCGCTGGTCTGCACGGCTTTCAACGCCGACTTCGACGGCGACCAGATGGCTGTTCACGTTCCGCTTTCGCTGGAAGCCCAGCTGGAAGCACGCGTGTTGATGATGTCCACCAACAACATTTTGCATCCGGCAAACGGTGCGCCGATTATCGTTCCTTCTCAGGACATGGTTCTCGGTCTCTACTATTTGTCGATCATGAACCAGAATGAGCCGGGCGAAGGCATGGTCTTCTCCGACATCGGTGAGTTGCATCACGCGCTGGAAAACAAGGTTGTGACGCTGCACTCCAAGATCCGTGGTCGTTTCAAGACCGTGGATGCAGAAGGCAAGCCAGTTTCGAAGATTTTCGAAACCACGCCGGGCCGTATGCTGATTGGCGAACTTCTGCCGAAGAACGTCAACGTGCCGTTCGATACCTGCAATCAGGAAATGACCAAGAAGAACATCTCCAAGATGATCGATACGGTCTACCGTCATTGCGGCCAGAAGGACACAGTGATTTTCTGCGACCGCATCATGCAGCTCGGCTTCCGCCACGCATGTAAGGCTGGCATTTCCTTTGGTAAGGATGACATGGTCATTCCTGACTCCAAGGTGAAGATCGTAGGCGACACCGAGTCTTTGGTGAAGGAATACGAACAGCAGTACAACGACGGTCTGATCACCCAGGGTGAGAAGTACAACAAGGTCGTTGATGCCTGGGGTAAGGCGACTGAAAAGGTTGCGGAAGACATGATGGCCCGCATTAAGGCCGTTGAGTTCGATCCGGAAACTGGCCGCCAAAAGCCAATGAACGCGATTTACATGATGTCTCACTCCGGTGCGCGTGGTTCTCCGAACCAGATGCGTCAGCTGGGTGGTATGCGTGGTCTTATGGCCAAGCCATCGGGCGAAATCATTGAAACGCCGATCATTTCGAACTTTAAGGAAGGTCTGACCGTTAACGAGTACTTCAACTCGACCCACGGCGCCCGTAAGGGTCTTGCAGACACGGCCTTGAAGACCGCGAACTCCGGTTACCTGACCCGTCGTCTGGTTGACGTTGCGCAGGATTGCATCGTCAATCTGGTCGATTGCGGTACCGACAAGGGCCTGACCATGACGGCGATTGTTGACGCCGGTCAGGTTGTGGCGTCGATTGGTGCGCGCGTTCTTGGTCGTACTGCGCTGGACGATATCGACCATCCGGTCACGGGTGAGCGCATCGTTGATGCAGGTCGGATGATCCTTGAAGCCGATGTCATCGAAATCGAAAAGGCTGGCATTCAGTCGATCCGTATTCGTTCGGCTCTGACCTGCGAAGTTCAGACCGGCGTATGCTCGATCTGCTACGGTCGCGACCTTGCCCGTGGTACACCTGTGAACATGGGTGAAGCCGTGGGTGTCATCGCTGCTCAGTCTATCGGTGAGCCTGGCACACAGCTGACCATGCGTACGTTCCACTTGGGCGGTACGGCCAACGTGGTCGACCAATCGTTCCTGGAAGCGTCCTATGAGGGCACGATCCAGATCAAGAACCGCAACATGCTGCGCAACTCTGACGGTATTTATGTTGCCATGGGCCGTAGCATCGCAGTGACGATCCTGGATGAACGCGGCGTCGAGCGCTCCTCGCAGCGTGTTGCCTATGGTTCCAAGCTGTTTGTCGACGATGGCGACAAGGTCAAGCGCGGTCAGCGTCTGGCTGAGTGGGACCCATATACACGCCCGATGATGACCGAAGTGGAAGGTATCGTCCATTTCGAGGATCTGGTCGACGGTATCTCCGTTCTGGAAGCTACCGACGAATCCACCGGTATCACCAAGCGTCAGGTTATCGACTGGCGTTCGACGCCACGTGGTGCCGATCTGAAGCCGGCAATCGTCATCAAGGACACCCAGGGCAATGTGCTCAAGGTTCCGCGTGGTGGTGAAGCACGGTTCCAGCTGTCGGTCGATGCGATCCTGTCGGTTGAACCAGGCCAGCGTGTCTCCCAGGGTGACGTGCTTGCTCGTTCGCCAATGGAAAGCGCCAAGACCAAGGACATCACCGGTGGTCTGCCGCGTGTTGCTGAATTGTTCGAAGCCCGTCGTCCAAAGGATCACGCCATCATTGCTGAAATCGATGGTACGATCCGGCTGGGCCGCGACTACAAGAACAAGCGTCGCGTTATCATCGAGCCGGCGGAAGACGGTGTCGAGCCTGTCGAATACCTGATCCCGAAGGGCAAGCCCTTCCATCTTCAGGAAGGCGACTATATCGAAAAGGGTGACTATATCCTCGACGGTAATCCGGCTCCGCACGATATTCTGGCGATCAAGGGTGTCGAAGCGCTGGCAAGCTACCTGGTCAACGAAATCCAGGAAGTTTATCGCTTGCAGGGCGTTGTGATCAACGACAAGCACATCGAGGTGATCGTTCGCCAGATGCTGCAGAAGGTCGAAATTACCGACAGCGGCGACAGCCAGTATATCGTTGGCGACAATGTCGACCGTATCGAGCTGGACGAAGCCAACGAGCGTCTGGTTGAAGAAGGCAAGAAGCCAGCTTTTGGCGATCCGGTATTGCTCGGTATCACCAAGGCATCGCTGCAGACGCCGTCCTTCATCTCGGCTGCGTCCTTCCAGGAAACCACCAAGGTTCTCACGGAAGCGGCAATTGCCGGCAAGACCGATACGCTGCAAGGCCTGAAGGAAAACGTCATCGTTGGTCGTCTGATCCCGGCCGGTACCGGTGGTACGATGACGCAGATCCGCCGTATCGCCACCTCGCGTGACGACCTCATTCTCGAGGAACGTCGCAAGGGAACCGGTGCGGATCTCGCAACCCCGATGCTGCGCGACATGGCAGGCGAGGGTGCTCCTGCCGCCGAGTAATCGGTGCAGAGCAATCGAAATAAAAAGCCGTCTGGAGCGATCCGGGCGGCTTTTCCGTTTTATGATGTAGCCTAGCGAAGGGCGGAGTTTGTTCGAGCTTATCAGTGGAATACGCAATCCGGTGATTGGCTCGATAACAACCTGACGGATACCTAAGGAAGCAGGGGCAGGACGGCGCCATGCTCATAGCCGAGCCGGTGGCTTGCCTCATCTCGGGTTAACCAGAAGAAGGAAAAACGCACTGGATCGCCACCACCATGGGGCTTTGTTTCGCTGTGAATCCAGCTCTGCGGATAGAGAGTGTGAAGCAAAGGCAGGTGGAAAAAGTGGCGCTTGTGGTGGATGGAACCCCCATCTCGAACATCCCGATAATCGACAGAAGTCAGAAAGCGGGGAGGCGAGGGACAAGCTAAGCCCGTCTCCTCTTCGAATTCGCGACAAGCCGCAGTGCTGGGGCTTTCACCGTGTTCAATGGTGCCACCAGGCACCTGCGGTAGAATATCCGGAAAATCCGGCTCATCGAAAACCAGGAGCCGGTCGCGGTCGGCTGCATAGACCAGGACCTTTTCGATGACATGTCCCGTCATTCACGGCTGACTCAATTGAAGCGGATGATTGCCACTTCACCTTCGAGTGCGCCCTGATAAGCTGAGGCGTGCGGCTCGTCGGAAGGTGGTTCTGTCACCATGCCGATCTGGTCCAGGTCGGCCTCCAGGAAGCCTTCCTCGGCCAGTGCATTCAAAGCCTCGCGCACTGCGGAATCGTCATCGGGTGCGCTCAGCAGAATATGCAGGTCGATGCCTTCGGTGCCCGTTTCTTCATAGGCCTTGGCAATGATGATGAAGACCATTGGTCCGTCCGAATTATTGTCATTGTCAGGGGTCGAAATCATCAGTCGGTCCTTATGACGGGTCGCCTTTCTTATAGCTCGAGACAAGCGAGCCGCCAGGTGACCGCGATAGCAACGGTTAGAAAGTCTTGTAGACGGGAATCGCCTCGGCACAATAACCTAATCGATAATTTCATCGTTATAGAGCCATCCGCCTTCGTCAAGCTGAAGGCTGGTTGCAAATTCCAAATCGCTCAGCTTCATGTGCAAAAACTGACGTTTGGCAGGCATGAAAACGATTCTTCTATCGCAGGCTGAAAATCGGTAGGTGCAAGGTCGGAATTGGCCGATGACAATTGCATAATCGACGAAAAGCCGTCATAACGCGAAATAGGCCGGGACCAAAGCGGCCACAGGGCTTTGGAGAGCTATTAATTTTGCGCCATGGCTTGACGGAACGGGGTGAAAACAGTAGTAGCCCCGCATCGGAGCCAATGCACGGTTATGATTTTCAGGACATATTGTTCTGAAGTTTGCCCCAGGCTTAGGATCCAAACGCACTTTGAAGACATGAATGCTGCACGCATGACGCATTCGCATGCGTCCTCTGCTTTTTGTGGTCCATCCGGAAGCCCGGATCGGGCCACATTTCGCGCATGGCGAAAATTGTGCGAGCGCCGCCGGAAACGGCACAAACGGGCCTGAAAAGGCTCAAGTGACAAGAATTATAAGGGATGGTTCTATGCCTACCGTAAATCAGCTGATCCGCAAGCCGCGTCAGGCGCAGGTAAAGCGCAACAAGGTTCCTGCCTTGCAGGAAAATCCACAGAAGCGCGGCGTTTGCACCCGCGTTTATACCACGACCCCGAAGAAGCCGAACTCGGCTCTGCGTAAGGTTGCCAAGATCCGTTTGACCAATGGCTTCGAAGTCATCGGCTACATTCCGGGTGAAGGCCACAACCTGCAGGAACACTCTGTCGTCATGATCCGTGGCGGCCGCGTCAAGGACTTGCCGGGCGTTCGTTACCACATCATCCGTGGTGTTCTCGATACCCAGGGTGTCAAGAACCGTAAGCAGCGCCGTTCCAAGTATGGTGCAAAGCGTCCGAAGTAAGTCGGAAGCCTTCTTTGAAATTCAGCGCTGCGCGAGGTTCTCCGCGTGATAAAGCGTTCTAACCGTTGAGAGACGAAGTAAAATGTCCCGTCGCCATAAAGCCGAAAAGCGTGAGATCAACCCGGACCCAAAGTTCGGTGATCTGGTCGTCACCAAGTTCATGAACGCCATCATGTTGCACGGCAAGAAGTCCGTTGCTGAAAGCATCGTTTACGGTGCCTTCGATGTCGTTGAAGCCAAGTCCAAGGCAGAGCCGATCGCAATCTTCCACCAGGCGCTTGAAAATGTCGCCCCGCATGTTGAAGTTCGTTCGCGCCGCGTTGGTGGTGCAACATACCAGGTCCCCGTCGACGTCCGTCCGGAGCGCCGCCAGGCGCTCGCCATTCGCTGGCTGATCATCGCCGCCCGCAAGCGCAACGAGACCACCATGGTCGATCGCCTTTCCGGCGAATTGCTTGATGCGTCCAACAATCGCGGCAGCGCTGTCAAGAAGCGTGAAGACACGCACAAGATGGCCGACGCCAACCGCGCCTTCTCGCATTACCGCTGGTAATCTTAGACGATCGAATATCGAAAGGCAGTCCACTATGGCTCGCGAATATAAAATCGAAGACTACCGCAATTTCGGGATCATGGCGCATATCGACGCCGGTAAGACCACGACGACTGAGCGGATTCTCTACTACACCGGCAAGTCGCACAAGATCGGCGAAGTTCATGATGGCGCAGCCACGATGGACTGGATGGAGCAGGAGCAGGAGCGTGGTATCACCATCACCTCTGCTGCGACCACGACCTACTGGAAGGGTCGCGATGGCAAGATGCGCCGTTTCAACATCATCGACACCCCCGGCCACGTCGACTTCACGATTGAAGTTGAACGTTCGCTCCGCGTACTCGACGGTGCTATCGCACTTCTCGATGCCAACGCAGGCGTTGAGCCGCAGACGGAAACCGTCTGGCGTCAGGCTGAAAAGTACAACGTTCCGCGGATGATCTTCTGCAACAAGATGGACAAGACCGGCGCTGACTTCTACCGTTCGGTAGAAATGATCAAGACCCGTCTCGGTGCCACCGCTGTTGTTATGCAGCTGCCAATCGGCGCTGAAACAGAGTTCAAGGGCGTTGTTGACCTGATCGAGATGAACGCTCTCGTCTGGCGTGATGAATCGCTGGGCGCTGCCTGGGACGTTGTGGAAATCCCCGACGACCTGAAGGAAAAGGCCGTTGAATATCGCGAAAAGCTGATCGAGACCGTTGTCGAGATCGACGAACAGGCGATGGAAGACTACCTGAACGGCATCATGCCTGATAATGACAAGATCCGCGCTCTCGTTCGTCAGGGCACGATTGAAGTTAAGTTCCATCCGATGTTCTGCGGTACGGCCTTTAAGAACAAGGGCGTTCAGCCTTTGCTCGACGCTGTTTGCGAATATTTGCCTTCGCCGCTCGATATCCCTGCCATCAAGGGTATCGACGTCAAGACCGACGCTGAAATCGAACGTCATCCTGATGACGCAGAGCCTTTGTCGATGCTGGCGTTCAAGATCATGAACGACCCCTTCGTTGGTTCGCTGACCTTCTGCCGTATCTATTCCGGCAAGCTCGAAAAGGGCGCGTCGGTCATGAACACGGTCAAGGAAAAGCGCGAACGCGTTGGTCGTATGCTCCAGATGCATTCCAACAGCCGTGAAGACATCGAAGAAGCCTTTGCAGGCGACATCGTTGCCCTGGCTGGCCTGAAGGAAAGCACCACGGGCGATACGCTCTGCGATCCCCTGAACCAGGTTATCCTGGAGCGCATGGAATTCCCCGAGCCGGTCATTCAGATCGCCATCGAGCCGAAGACCAAGGGCGACCAGGAAAAGATGGGCCTCGCGCTCAACCGTCTTGCTGCTGAGGATCCGTCCTTCCGCGTCAAGACCGATCAGGAATCCGGCCAGACGATCATCGCCGGCATGGGTGAACTTCACCTCGACATCATCGTCGACCGTATGCGTCGTGAGTTCAAGGTAGAAGCAACTGTCGGCGCGCCGCAGGTTGCCTATCGCGAAACTATTACGCGTCAGCACGAAGAAGACTATACCCACAAGAAGCAGTCTGGCGGTACGGGTCAGTTCGCCCGCGTCAAGATCATCTTCGAACCCAATCCTGAAGGTGATGAGTTTAAGTTCGATTCGAAAATCGTCGGTGGTTCGGTTCCCAAGGAATACATCCCCGGCGTTCAGAAGGGCATCGAAAGCGTTCTGTCTTCCGGTCCGCTGGCTGGCTTCCCGATGCTCGGCGTCAAGGCAACTCTGATCGATGGTGCTTACCACGATGTCGACTCGTCGGTTCTGGCCTTCGAAATCGCTTCGCGTGCCTGCTTCCGTGAAGCAGCCAAGAAGGCTGGCGCTCAGTTGCTCGAGCCGATGATGAAGGTGGAAGTCGTGACGCCGGAAGATTACGTCGGTGACGTGATCGGCGACCTGAACTCCCGCCGTGGCCAGATCCAGGGCCAGGAAAGCCGTGGTATCGCCGTTGTCATCAACGCGCATGTACCGTTGGCCAACATGTTCAAATACGTCGACAACCTGCGCTCCATGAGCCAGGGTCGCGCTCAGTACTCGATGGTGTTCGATCACTATTCGCCCGTTCCGAGCAATGTCGCTGCCGAAATTCAGGCAAAGTACTCCGGTCAGAAATGATCGGGGTAGTCAGCCGGAACAGATAACAGGAATTTCCCCCTTCATGGGGATGAGATAATGGAGAGCCGAAAATGGCAAAGAGTAAGTTTGAGCGCAACAAGCCGCACGTTAACATCGGCACGATCGGCCACGTTGACCACGGCAAGACGTCGCTGACGGCAGCAATTACGAAGTATTTCGGTGAATACAAGGCGTATGACCAGATCGACGCCGCTCCGGAAGAAAAGGCCCGCGGGATCACCATTTCGACGGCGCACGTCGAATATGAAACGCCTGCCCGTCACTACGCTCACGTTGACTGCCCCGGCCACGCCGACTACGTCAAGAACATGATCACCGGTGCAGCGCAGATGGACGGCGCGATCTTGGTTTGCTCGGCTGCCGATGGCCCGATGCCCCAGACCCGCGAGCACATTTTGCTGGCTCGTCAGGTTGGCGTTCCCGCCATCGTCGTGTTCCTGAACAAGGTTGACCAGGTTGACGACGAAGAGCTTCTGGAGCTGGTCGAACTGGAAGTGCGCGAACTTCTGTCGTCCTACGACTTCCCGGGCGACGATATTCCGATTGTCAAGGGTTCGGCTCTGGCTGCTCTGGAAGACAGCAACAAGAAGATCGGCGAAGACGCGATCCGCGAACTGATGGCCGCAGTTGACGCTTACATTCCGACGCCTGAGCGTCCGATTGACCAGCCGTTCCTGATGCCGATCGAAGACGTGTTCTCGATCTCTGGCCGTGGTACGGTTGTGACGGGCCGCGTTGAGCGTGGTATCGTCAAGGTTGGCGAAGAAGTCGAAATCGTCGGCATCCGCGCGACCTCGAAGACGACGGTTACCGGCGTTGAAATGTTCCGCAAGCTGCTCGATCAGGGCCAGGCTGGCGACAACATTGGTGCACTGGTTCGCGGCGTACAGCGCGATGGCGTTGAGCGTGGCCAGATCCTGTGCAAGCCGGGTTCGGTTAAGCCGCACAAGAAGTTCATGGCAGAAGCCTACATCCTGACGAAGGAAGAAGGCGGCCGTCATACACCGTTCTTCACCAACTACCGTCCGCAGTTCTACTTCCGCACGACGGACGTTACCGGTATTGTTTCCCTGCCTGAAGGCACTGAAATGGTTATGCCTGGTGACAACGTGACGGTTCAGGTTGAACTGATCGTTCCGATCGCGATGGAAGAAAAGCTGCGCTTCGCGATCCGCGAAGGTGGCCGTACCGTCGGCGCCGGCATCGTCGCTTCGATCATCGAATAAGTCGTCATAATACAGACGAAGAAGCGCGGCATTCCATGCCGCGCTTCTTTATTTCCGGGAATCAGTTGACGAATTGACGGGGACGTTGTATGCCCCCGCCACGAACAAGGAAGAGCGGCGCATCGCTCCTCTTTCCTCTGGCTCTGCTAAGTTTCGCGATCCGGTCTTGGGTCGCACTGGTGGGGTCCCTGATGAAGTAAGGTGACATGGACGTCGATACGTCCTTGTGATTTTTGACAATACGGGGCCGGCCAGAAATTGGTAATTCACTGTCTTTGCGTGAGCGGGGACGTTTAAGAAAAACGAATAAGGACACGTCGAATGAACGGCCAGAATATCCGTATCCGCCTGAAGGCGTTTGATCACCGGGTTCTCGATGCCTCTACGCGGGAGATCGTTTCTACCGCCAAGCGCACCGGTGCAAGCGTCCGCGGCCCGGTTCCGCTTCCGACCCGTATTGAGAAATTCACCGTCAACCGTTCGCCTCACGTCGACAAGAAGAGTCGCGAACAGTTTGAAATGCGTACGCATAAGCGTCTGCTGGACATCGTTGATCCGACTCCGCAGACCGTCGACGCTTTGATGAAGCTCGATCTGGCTGCCGGCGTAGACGTCGAAATCAAGCTTTAAAAACCAATTCCGGCGAGAGCCGAAATAACAAGGAAGGTACGTGGCAAGACCTGCCAACGACTTCTCGAAACGGGAAACCTGAAAGTCTGGAAGGACTGGAATGGAATCCTTAAACAAAGAGGCGGGCAAGGGCCGTGAGGCGCTTGTTTTACTCTCAAGAGGAATGAACCGATGCGTTCAGGTGTGATTGCACAGAAAGTGGGAATGACCCGGGTCTATAATGACGCCGGCGAGCATGTCCCGGTAACAGTACTACGCTTGGATAACTGCCAGGTCCTGGCTCAGCGGACTGTCGATAAGCACGGCTACACTGCCGTTCAGCTCGGCGCCGGTCAGGCCAAGGTCAAGAATACATCCAAGGCAATGCGCGGCAATTTTGCCGCTGCAAACGTCGAGCCGAAGGCCAAGCTCGTCGAATTTCGCGTTTCCGAAGACAACCTCATCGAGATCGGTGCTGAATTGAAGGCTGGTCACTTTGCTGCTGGTCAGCTGGTTGACGTTACCGGCACCACGATCGGCAAGGGTTTTGCCGGTGCCATGAAGCGCCACAATTTCGGTGGTCTTCGTGCAACCCACGGCGTGTCCGTCTCGCACCGCTCGCACGGTTCGACTGGTTCCAACCAGGATCCGGGCAAGGTCTGGAAGGGCAAGCGTATGGCCGGTCACATGGGTCAAACCCGCGTTACCACCCAGAATCTGGAAGTCGTTTCGACCGATGAAGATCGTGGCCTTATCCTGGTGAAGGGCGCTGTGCCCGGTTCCAAGGGTTCCTGGATCATCGTGCGCGACGCCGTCAAGTCGGCAGCGAAGTAAGGGAGCCAAACCATGGAACTCAACGTCAAAACCCTCGAGGGGACGGATGCCGGTACGGTTTCCCTGTCCGACGCCATTTTCGGCCTCGAACCCCGTCAAGATATCATTGCTCGCATGGTTCGTTGGCAGCTTGCCAGGAAGCAGCAGGGCACACACAAGACCAAGACCCGTGCCGAAGTATCGCGCACCGGTGCCAAGATGTACAAGCAAAAGGGTACGGGCCGCGCTCGTCACCATTCCGCTCGTGCTCCGCAGTTCCGCGGCGGCGGCAAGGCCCACGGCCCGGTCGTTCGCAGCCACGAGCATGATCTTCCCAAGAAGGTTCGCGCTCTCGCCCTGCGTCACGCTCTGTCTGCCAAGTTCAAGGCTGACGAACTGATCATCGTCGATCAGCTGGTTGCTGCCGATGCCAAGACCAAGGCCGCCGTTGGCGTGTTCGAGGCTCTCGGGCTGAAGAACGCATTGGTGATTGGCGGCGTCGAACTCGACGTCAATTTCAAGCTCGCTGCCGCGAACATCCCGAATATCGATGTTCTGCCGGTTCAGGGCATCAACGTTTATGACATTCTGCGTCGCGGTAAGCTCGTGCTTTCCAAGGCTGCGGTTGAAGCTCTGGAGGAGCGGTTCAAATGACTGATCTTCGCCACTACGACGTGATCGTATCTCCATCGATCACTGAAAAGTCCACGCTGGTTTCCGATTTCAACCAGGTGGTCTTCAACGTCGCCCGGACTGCTTCCAAGCCTGAAATCAAGGCTGCCGTCGAAGCACTGTTCGGTGTCAAGGTTACAGCTGTGAATACGCTGCTCCGCAAGGGCAAGACTAAGCGTTTCCGCGGCTTCGCCGGTAAGCAGAAGGATGTGAAGAAGGCGATCGTTACGCTCGCCGAGGGTCAGTCCATCGACGTCTCCACCGGTCTCTGAGGAACAGAAAAATGGCATTGAAAAATTTCAATCCGACAACCCCGAGCCAGCGTCAGCTGGTCATCGTTGACCGGTCGGGCCTCTACAAGGGCAAGCCTGTCAAGTCGCTGACCGAGGGTCTGTCTTCGAAGGGCGGTCGCAACAATCTCGGTCGCATCACAGTTCGCTTTCAGGGCGGCGGTCACAAGCGCACCTATCGTCTGGTGGACTTCAAGCGTCGTAAGTTTGACGTAGAAGGCACTGTCGAGCGTCTGGAATACGACCCCAACCGTACAGCGTTTATTGCGCTGATCACCTATGCCGATGGCGAGCAGGCCTATATCCTGGCTCCGCAGCGTTTGGCAGCCGGTGACAAGGTGATCGCATCGGATAAGGCTGTTGACGTCAAGCCCGGCAACGCTATGCCGCTGCAATACGTCCCAGTCGGCTCCATCGTGCATAATGTCGAGCTGAAGCCCGGCAAGGGCGGTCAGGTTGCCCGTTCCGCTGGTGCCTATGTTCAGCTGGTCGGTCGCGATGCCGGCATGGCTATCCTGCGTCTCAGCTCGGGCGAACAGCGCCTGGTGCATGGCACTTGCCTTGCAACGGTCGGCGCCGTGTCGAACTCCGACCACGGCAACATCAATGACGGCAAGGCTGGTCGTTCGCGTTGGCGTGGCAAGCGCCCGCACGTTCGCGGCGTCGTCATGAACCCAGTCGACCACCCGCACGGCGGTGGTGAAGGCCGCACCTCCGGTGGCCGTCATCCGGTTTCCCCTTGGGGTAAGCCGACCAAGGGCAAGCGTACGCGGTCGAACAAGTCCACGGACAAGTTCATCATGCGTTCCCGCCACCAGAAGAAGAAGTAAGAGAGGTAGTCAGAGATGGCTCGTTCAGTATGGAAAGGCCCCTTCGTTGACGGCTACCTTCTTAAGAAGGCTGAAAAAGTTCGCGAGAGCGGTCGTAGCGAAGTGATCAAGATGTGGACCCGTCGGTCGACGATCTTGCCCCAGTTTGTCGGTTTGACGTTTGGCGTCTATAACGGCAGCAAGCATATCCCGGTCAGCGTCAACGAAGACATGGTTGGCCATAAATTCGGTGAATTCGCTCCGACCCGGACCTATTACGGTCACGGTGCGGACAAGAAAGCGAAGAGGAAGTAACGATGGGCAAGGCAAAAGCCGAACGCCGGCTGAAGGATAACGAGGCGCAGGCCGTTGCGCGCACGCTCCGCGTCAGCCCTCAGAAGCTCAACCTAGTTGCAGCTTTGATCCGTGGCAAGAAGGTCGACCGCGCTCTGGCCGACCTGACATTCTCGCGCAAGCGCATTGCAGATACAGTGAAGAAGACACTGGAATCGGCTATTGCAAACGCCGAGAACAACCACGACCTCGACGTCGATCAGCTGATCGTCGCCGAAGCCTATGTTGGTAAATCGATCACCATGAAGCGTTTCCACGCTCGTGGCCGTGGCCGCGCATCGCGCATTGAAAAGCCATTCTCGCATCTGACGATTGTTGTGCGCGAAGTCGAAGCCAAAGGGGAGGCCGCATAATGGGTCAGAAAATCAATCCAATCGGTTTCCGCCTGGGCATTAACAGGACTTGGGATAGCCGTTGGTTCGCCGACAACGCCGAATATGGCAAGCTTCTTCATGAAGACCTGAAGATCCGGGCCTATTTGATGGAAGAGCTGAAGCAGGCCGGTATCGCCAAGGTGGTTATCGAGCGTCCGCACAAGAAGTGCCGCGTCACGATCCACTCGGCTCGTCCGGGTCTGATCATCGGCAAGAAGGGTGCAGACATCGAAAAGCTTCGCAAGAAGCTTTCCGAAATGACCAATTCCGAAACGCACCTCAACATTGTTGAAGTGCGCAAGCCGGAAGTCGATGCTACGCTGGTCGCTCAGTCGATCGCCCAGCAGCTCGAGCGCCGTATCGCGTTCCGTCGTGCCATGAAGCGCGCCGTACAGTCCGCCATGCGTCTGGGTGCCGAAGGCATCAAGATCACCTGCGCTGGCCGTCTCGGTGGTGCCGAAATCGCTCGTACGGAATGGTACCGCGAAGGTCGCGTGCCGCTTCATACGCTGCGTGCCGATATCGATTACGGTGTAGCGGAAGCTACGACCGCTTATGGTATTTGCGGCATCAAGGTCTGGATCTTCAAGGGCGAAATCCTTGAGCACGATCCAATGGCCTCCGAGCGCCGGGCGCTGGAAAGCGACGCCCAAGGCGGCAACAACAACAACCGTCGTCGCGAGAACGCCTGATTAGGCGCGCCCGGAGAAAAGTTCGGAGAATAGATAAATGTTGCAGCCAAAGCGTACCAAGTACCGCAAGCAGTTCAAGGGACGCATCAAGGGCGTTGCCAAGGGCGGTTTCGACCTGGCGTTCGGTGAATTCGGCCTGAAGGCTCTTGAGCCCAACCGCGTCAATGCACGCGAGATCGAAGCGGCTCGCCGCGCGATCACGCGCTATATGAAGCGCGCAGGTCGCGTGTGGATCCGGGTATTCCCCGATGTGCCGGTCACGGCAAAGCCTACCGAAGTCCGTATGGGTAAGGGTAAGGGCTCTGTCGAATACTGGGCATGCAAGGTCAAGCCCGGCCGTATGATGTTCGAGATCGACGGTGTGTCCGAGGAAATCGCCCGTGAGGCGCTGCGTCTCGGCTCGGCCAAGCTCTCGGTGAAAACGCGCTTCGTACAGCGCATTGCAGAGTAAGGATCAAGCCATGAAAGCCGCAGACGCACGCGCCATGAGCGCTGATCAGTTGAAGGATGAGTTGGGCAACCTGAAGAAGGAGCAGTTCAACCTGCGCTTCCAGAAGGCAACTGGCCAGCTTGAAAAGTCCTCGCGCATCAACGAGGTCCGTAAGGATATCGCCCGCGTGAAAACCATTGCCCGCCAGAAGGCGGCAGAAGCCAAGGCCTAAAGGACCAGAAGAACAATGCCGAAACGCATTCTGCAGGGCGTCGTGGTCAGCGACAAGAACGAGAAGACCGTTGTAGTTCGGGTTGAGCGTCGATTCGCTCACCCGCTGCTTCAGAAGACCGTTCGTCGCTCGAAGAAATACAAGGCTCACGACGAGAGCAATCAGTATAAGATTGGTGACGTGGTTTCCATCGAGGAATGCGCACCGATTTCCAAGGATAAGTGCTGGACGGTCGTTTCCGCCCAGGCTTAATTTGCAGAGAAATGGGGGAGGCCACTTGCGCCTTTCCCAAAAATCTGTAGAAGCACCGCAACGGCGCAAGAACGCTCCATCGAGAGCGTTCTTTTGCTTTGAGCGCAGGGAAGGTCCTTTTTAAGGAAACCACCTTGGCAAGATCCTCCTCCGCTCGAAAAGACATAAAGATCCATAAGCCGGAATAGGGGGCATCGCCCAACCGTTCCGGTATAACGAGAAGGCGACCTGACATGATTCAGATGCAGACTAACCTCGACGTTGCCGATAATTCCGGCGCGCGTCGTGTCATGTGCATCAAAGTGCTGGGCGGTTCTAAGCGCAAATACGCTTCGGTCGGCGACATTATCGTCGTTTCGATCAAGGAAGCTATTCCGCGCGGCCGCGTGAAAAAGGGTGATGTGATGAAGGCCGTGGTGGTTCGTACCGCCAAGGACATCCGTCGCGCCGACGGCAGCGTCATCCGCTTCGATAACAACGCAGCCGTTCTTATCGACAACAAGAAAGAGCCAATCGGCAGCCGTATCTTCGGACCGGTTCCGCGCGAACTTCGCGCTAAGAACCACATGAAGATCATCTCGCTGGCTCCTGAAGTTCTTTAAGGGGAGCGATTGACGATGCAAAAGATTCGTAAGGGCGACAAAGTCGTCGTACTCACCGGCAAGGACAAGGGTCGTTCTGGTGAAGTCATTCAAGTGATGCCGAAGGAAGACCGTGCGGTCGTTCAGGGGATCAACGTCGTAAAGCGCCACCAGCGCCAGACGCAGACCCAGGAAGCCGGTATCATCAACAAGGAAGCCTCTGTGCACCTTTCCAACCTTGCTATTGCAGACAAGGACGGCAAGCCGACTCGCGTTGGTTTCTCCGTTGTCGATGGCAAGAAGGTTCGCGTTGCCAAGCGTTCGGGGGAAGTGATCGATGGCTGAGATCAAGTATGAGCCACGGCTCAAGGCAGAATATGTAAGCCGCATTCGTCAGGCGCTTCGGGAGCAGTTCTCCTACGCCAACGAAATGCAGATTCCGAAGCTTGACAAGATCGTCATCAACATGGGCGTGGGTGAGGCAACTGCCGATTCCAAGAAGCCCACGGTTGCTGCTGCGGATTTGGCTGCTATTGCTGGTCAGAAGCCTGTCATTACCCGGGCCCGCAACTCGATCGCTGGCTTCAAGGTCCGCGAAGACATGCCGATTGGCGCAAAGGTTACACTGCGCGGCGCTCGCATGTATGAGTTCATGGACCGTCTGATCAACATCGCGCTCCCGCGCGTTCGCGACTTCCGGGGCTTGAACCCGAAGAGCTTTGACGGCCGTGGCAACTTCGCCATGGGCATCAAGGAACACATTGTGTTCCCAGAGATCAACTACGATAAGGTTGATCAGATGTGGGGCATGGACATCATCGTTTGCACGACGGCTCCCACGGATGACGAAGCACGGGCTCTTCTAAAAGAGTTCAACTTCCCCTTCCGTCAATAACCGTAACGACGAGCGTAGAAGAGGAACTTCAATATGGCGAAGACAAGCGCAGTTGAAAAGAACAAGCGCCGCCGCAAGACAGTTGCCCAGCAATCCGGCAAGCGCGCCGAGCTGAAGGCAATCATCATGAACCAGTCCCTGTCGATCGAGGACCGTTTCAAGGCAACCCTGAAGCTGGCAGAAATGCCGCGTGATGGCTCCAAGACCCGCATCCGTAACCGTTGCGAAGTCACCGGTCGTCCGCGTGCATTTTATCGCAAGCTCAAGATGTCGCGTATCGCACTTCGTGAGCTTGGCAATTCCGGCAAGGTGCCGGGTATTGTAAAGTCGAGCTGGTAAGGAGACGGGCAAATGACGATGACTGATCCGTTGGGCGATATGCTCACCCGTATCCGGAATGGTGCTGCCCGCCGCAAGGCTTCGGTGGTTACTCCGGCTTCCAAGCTGCGTGCGCGCGTTCTGGATGTTCTTCAGGCTGAAGGCTACATTCGTGGCTATTCTGAAATCGACCATGGTAACGGCAAGGCCGAGATCACGATCGAACTGAAATATTATGAAGGCGCGTCGGTGATCCGTGAGATCGGCCGCGTGTCCAAGCCGGGCCGCCGAGTCTATGTCTCGGTTAAGTCCATTCCGCAGGTCGCGAACGGCCTCGGCATTACCATCCTTTCGACTCCGAAGGGCGTAATGGCCGATCACCAGGCTCGCGAACAGAATGTTGGTGGCGAGGTTCTCTGCTCTGTCTTCTAAGACAGCGCAGAGATCTCCCTAGCGAACAGACAGGATAATCACATGTCTCGTATCGGTAAAAAGCCCGTTCAGGTTCCTGCAGGGATCACGGCCTCGGTTGATGGCCAGAAAGTAACTGCCAAGGGCCCGAAGGGCGAACTCTTCTTCGTCGCAAATGACGAAATCTCGGTTGCGCTTGAAGACAACGCAATTGTCGTCAAGCCAGTCAATGACTCCAAGGATGCGCGTTCAAAGTGGGGCATGTCCCGCACGATGATCGAAAACATCCTGAAGGGTGTCAAGGACGGCTACGAGCGCAAGCTCGAAATCAACGGCGTTGGTTACCGCGCATCTTTGCAGGGCAAGAACCTGCAGCTGGCGCTCGGTTTCAGCCACGACGTTGTGTATGAGCCGCCGCAGGGCATCACTATCGCCGTTCCGAAGCCGACGGAAATCGTGGTTTCCGGGATCAACAAGCAGCAGGTCGGTCAGGTCGCTGCCGAGATCCGCGAATATCGCGGCCCCGAGCCCTACAAGGGCAAGGGCGTCAAGTATGCCGAAGAGCGGATCGTCCGCAAAGAAGGCAAGAAGAAGTAAGGAACGCGCGAAATGGCAAGCAGAAAAGAAGCACTTGTACGTCGTGCCAACCGCGTACGGCGTCAGATCAAGGCGGTGGCCAATGGCCGTCCGCGTCTGTCGGTACATCGCTCTTCGAAGAACATCTACGTCCAGGTTATCGACGACGTGGCCGGCCGCACGCTGGCTGCTGCATCGACCCTCGACGGCAGCCTGCGCTCTTCGCTGAAGACCGGCGCCGACACAGCAGCAGCTGCTGCTGTTGGCAAGCTGGTCGCCGAGCGTGCTGTTGCCGCCGGTGTGAAGGAAGTCGTGTTCGATCGCGGCGCCTTCATCTATCATGGCCGCATCAAGGCACTGGCAGAAGCCGCCCGCGAAGGCGGTCTGTCCTTCTAAGGAATAGCCGCCCGGATGCGCTGGTATCCGGGCGGTTTCGCGGCTTTGCCGCATATGCCGGAGAAGCCCAACCCTAAAAGGGGAGGGCCGAATTCAAGATTGTAATCTGCCGATTGCACCCGGAAAAGAAAAAAGGAAAAGGACAATGGCACAAGAAAAGCGTGGTTCGCGGGACGACCGTCAGAACCGTGAAGAGCGCGATAGCGAATTTGTCGACAAGCTGGTCGCCATCAATCGCGTCGCCAAGGTCGTCAAGGGCGGCCGTCGTTTTGGTTTCGCTGCTCTCGTCGTCGTCGGCGACCAGAAGGGTCGCGTTGGCTTCGGTCATGGCAAGGCACGTGAAGTGCCGGAAGCCATCCGCAAGGCAACCGAATCCGCCAAGCGCGACCTGATTTTCGTACCGCTGCGTGATGGCCGTACGCTGCATCATGACGTTCATGGCCGTCACGGCGCTGGCAAGGTGCTGCTGCGGTCTGCCAAGGCTGGTACTGGTATCATCGCTGGTGGCCCGATGCGCGCCGTCTTCGAAACGCTCGGCATGCATGACGTTGTTGCCAAGTCGACCGGTTCGTCGAACCCTTACAACATGGTTCGTGCAACGTTCGACGCGCTGAAGCACCAGGTTCATCCGAAGGACGTCGCTGCACAGCGTGGCCTGAAGTATGCGACCTTGCAGGCTCGTCGTGCCGCGTCCGGCAACGGTTCTGAAGAATAAGGAGCTGGACAATGGCCAAGAACACTGAAGCCCAGAAGACGATCACGGTCGAGCAGATCGGTTCGCCTATTCGCCGCCCGGCTGTACAGCGCCAGACGCTTATCGGCCTGGGTCTCAACAAGATGCATCGGGTCCGCACGTTGGAAGATACGCCTTCGGTTCGTGGCATGATCCGTGCTGTCCAGCATCTCGTTCGCGTCGTCGACGAGAAGTGAGACGGAGGAAACTGTCATGAAACTGAATGAAATCAAAGACAACGAAGGCTCCAGCAAGGACCGTATCCGCGTAGGTCGCGGTATCGGTTCCGGCAAGGGCAAGACCGGTGGCCGTGGCGTCAAGGGTCAGAAGGCTCGTTCCGGCGTTGCCGTCAATGGCTTCGAAGGCGGCCAGATGCCGATCTATCGTCGCCTGCCGAAGCGTGGCTTCAACAACATCTTCGCTTCCGAATTCACGACCGTTTCGCTCGGTCGGATTCAGACGGCGATCGATGCTGGCAAGCTCGACGCTTCCGCCACGATCGATGCAGCAGCTCTCAAGGCTGCTGGTGTGATTCGCCGCCTCAAGGACGGTGTTCGTGTCCTCGGTGACGGTGAATTGACGACGAAGGTAACGATTGAAGTTGCCGGTGCCTCCAAGCCTGCGGTCGAAAAGATCGAAAAGGCAGGTGGCTCGATCAAGCAGCTTTCAGCTGTTGCGGAAAAGTCGGAATAATCGATTAAATTTATCGCCCGGGGTGCTTCACACCGGGCGATTTTTCTACCATATGTGTGCCTCGCGACCCATGGGCGGCCCCTGTGTCGCTTTCTCCCCAAATCATCTTAGTTTGGGGAGAAAGCGACACAGCACTTTTTGAGTGATAAAGCAGTTTTGTTGTGTTTGAAAAAATACACGACGCTTTATGTTCCGTCTTCCGGGAATTTCGGAAACAGAGGGAGAGGCATCTGGTTGCAATGCAATCGCTCCGCCCCCGGTTTTCTGCGAGAGAGAACGAACTTTACCTTCGGCAGGCTGTCCATTATCAAGCCGCCGTATATGGTACGCGGAGAATTTTATGGCTTCTGCAGCGGAACAATTGGCCTCGAACCTGAACTTTTCAACCTTTGCGAAGGCAGAGGATTTGAAAAAGCGCATCTGGTTCACGCTGGCCGCCCTTCTTGTCTATCGTCTAGGTACCCACATTCCGCTGCCTGGCCTCAACCCCGAGGCCTATGCGGCTGCCTTTAAAGGCCAGTCCGGTGGTATTCTCGGGCTGTTCAACATGTTTTCCGGTGGCGCAGTGCAGCGCATGGCGATTTTCGCCCTCGGCATCATGCCCTATATTTCGGCTTCGATTATCGTCCAGCTGATGACATCAGTTGTTCCCTCACTTGAAAACCTCAAGAAAGAAGGGGAGCAGGGCCGAAAGATCATTAATCAATATACCCGCTACGGCACGGTTCTGCTCGGTACGCTGCAAGCCTATGGTATTGCGGTCGGTCTGGAGCACGGCAATGGCTTGGTGACCGATCCTGGCTTGTTCTTCCGGCTGTCGACCGTCGTGACGCTGCTGGGCGGTACGATGTTCCTGATGTGGCTTGGCGAGCAGATCACGTCGCGCGGTATTGGTAACGGTATTTCGCTGATTATCTTCGCGGGTATTGCCGCAGGTCTCCCGACCGCACTTGCCGGTACGTTGGAGCTAGGCCGCACAGGCGCTTTGTCCACAGCCTTGATCCTGACGGTGATCCTGGTGGCAATCGGCGTGATTGCGCTGATCGTGTTCTTTGAACGCGCCCAGCGCCGTTTGCTGATCCAGTATCCGAAGCGCCAGGTCGGCAACCGGATGTTCCAAGGTGATACCTCGCATCTGCCGCTGAAGCTGAACACCTCAGGTGTTATCCCTGCGATCTTTGCATCTTCTCTCTTGCTGTTGCCAGCGACAGCTGCCGGCTTTACCGGTGGCTCAACGCTGCCCGCCTGGGCGACCACCATCATCAGCGCGCTTGGCCATGGTCAACCTGCCTATATGGTGCTCTATGCGCTGCTGATCGGCTTCTTTGCATTCTTCTATACGGCCATCGTTTTCAATCCGAAGGATACCGCCGACAATCTGAAAAAGCATGGCGGCTTCATTCCGGGGATTCGTCCCGGTGATCGCACGGCTGAATATATCGATTATGTGCTGACGCGAATTACGGTTGTTGGCGCCATCTACCTTGTCTTCGTCTGTATCCTTCCCGAAATTTTGGTTTCTCAGACCGGGGTGCCCTTATCCCTTGGTGGTACGTCGCTTTTGATTGTTGTCAGCGTTACCCTGGATACGGTAGCACAGGTACAGGGTCACCTGATTGCTCAGCAATATGAGGGGCTGATCAAGAAATCGAAGTTGCGTGGAGGAAAGAGGGGACGATGAGGTTAATTCTATTGGGGCCTCCGGGTGCGGGTAAAGGCACTCAGGCCCAGAGGATCGTCGACAAGTACGGTATTCCGCAATTGTCGACGGGGGATATGCTGCGGGCCGCTGTGTCGGCTCAGACTGAGGTCGGTAAGCGCGCCAAGGCGGTGATGGATGCCGGGAAACTGGTTTCGGACGATATCGTCATCGCCATCGTTTCCGAGCGGATCGATCAAGATGATTGCAGCAATGGATTCATTCTCGATGGGTTTCCGCGGACCTTGATCCAGGCGGATGCTACGGAAAATATGCTTGCGGTTAAGGGCCTTGAGCTTTCGGCTGTGGTTGAAATCAGGGTCGAAGACGAAATTCTAGCGGATCGAATCGCTGGTCGTTATACCTGTGCCAATTGCGGGACGGGTTATCATGACGAGAATCTCAAGCCGAAGGTGGAGGGGGTCTGCGACAAATGCGGATCGACTCACTTCAAGCGCCGTCCCGATGACAATCGCGATACGGTAAAGACCCGTCTACAGGCCTATTATAAGGAGACTTCTCCCTTGATCGGCTATTACTATGCCAAGGGAAAACTCCATTCTGTCGACGGTATGGCCGAAATCGACCAGGTTACGGCGGAAATCGAGGCTGTGTTGTCCGGTCTCTGACCGGATATCCATGAATTTCTTTAGTGGAACGGTTGCTTTTTGTTACCGATTCCGCTAGATAGCGCGCCAACTCGCTAAAGATCAACGGTCGGCGCGTTCTTCCTACGGAGGAAGACGGGTTCGGTCGTTTTGACTTGTTGAGAACCCAAAAATCAATCGGCGGCCTTGTCACGGCTGTCAAACGACACACCACTTGCCGGATGGCAACTGGAACGCAAGGAGAATAGGCGTGGCACGTATCGCTGGCGTCAACATCCCAACGGCAAAGCGCGTAGTTATCGCGCTGACCTATATTCATGGGATTGGTCCGAAGTTCGCACAGGAAATCATGGAAAAGGTTGGTCTTGCCGCCGACCGCCGCGTTCATCAGCTGACAGATGCTGAAGTTCTGGCTATCCGTGAAACCATCGACCGCGATTACCAGGTCGAAGGTGACCTGCGTCGCGACACCGCAATGAACATCAAGCGATTGATGGATTTGGGCTGCTACCGCGGTCTGCGTCATCGTCGCGGTCTGCCTGTTCGCGGTCAGCGTACCCATACCAATGCTCGTACTCGCAAGGGTCCGGCAAAGGCTATCGCTGGTAAGAAGAAGTAAGTTTCGCTTTATGGCGAGCTTGAGGCTGGCACGTCAGTGCCGGCCTTGTTGCAGTTTTGGAGAGGGCGCTTTGTCCTTTCCGGTGGAGCCGCTGGTGTTACGGCGGTGTCGAGATCAATGAAAGGGAATTGAATGGCCAAGGAAGCCACACGCGTTCGCCGTAGAGAACGCAAAAATATTTCGTCGGGTGTCGCGCACGTCAACTCGACATTCAACAACACGATGATCACCATCACCGACGCGCAGGGCAATGCAATTGCCTGGTCGTCTGCTGGTGCCAAGGGCTTCAAGGGTTCGCGTAAGTCGACCCCGTTTGCCGCTCAGATCGCTGCTGAAGATTGCGCCAAGAAGGCTCAGGAACACGGCATGAAGTCGCTGGAAGTCGAAGTTTGCGGTCCGGGTTCTGGCCGTGAATCGGCTCTGCGCGCTTTGCAGGCTGCGGGCTTCATGATCACCTCGATCCGCGATGTGACCCCGATCCCGCACAATGGCTGCCGTCCTCGCAAGAAGCGCCGCGTCTGATCATTCTTCGTCCGGCCGGGATATGCGCACATGCGGTCCCGGTTCTTCTCATGCTCGGTCGTCACGATTGAATAGTGGCGACGAACGGAAGGTAAACATATGATTCAGAAGAATTGGCAGGAACTGATCAAGCCGAACAAGGTTGAGTTCTCCTCCAGCGGTCGCACCAAGGCCACCCTGGTTGCCGAACCGCTTGAGCGGGGCTTCGGTCTGACGCTCGGCAACGCGCTTCGTCGCGTTTTGTTGTCGTCGCTGCGTGGTGCTGCCGTGACGGCAGTTCAAATCGACGGCGTTCTGCATGAATTCTCGTCGATCCCAGGTGTTCGCGAAGATGTCACCGACATCGTTTTGAACATCAAGGAAATTGCCATCAAGATGGACGGCGACGATGCCAAGCGCATGGTCGTTCGCAAGCAGGGTCCAGGCGTCGTGACCGCTGGTGATATCCAGACGGTTGGCGATATCGAGATCCTCAATCCGAACCACGTCATCTGCACGCTGGATGAGGGTGCGGAAATCCGGATGGAATTCACGGTCAACAACGGCAAGGGCTATGTCCCCGCCGATCGTAACCGCGCAGAAGATGCGCCGATTGGGCTTATCCCGGTCGACAGCCTCTATTCGCCGGTCAAGAAAGTGTCCTACAAGGTGGAAAACACCCGCGAAGGCCAGGTTCTTGACTACGACAAGCTGACCATGACGATCGAGACCGATGGGTCTGTTTCGGGTGAAGATGCGGTGGCTTTTGCTGCCCGTATTCTCCAGGACCAGCTGTCTGTCTTCGTCAACTTCGATGAGCCGCAGCGTGAAGCTGAAGAAGAAGCCGTTACCGAACTGGCTTTCAACCCGGCTCTGTTGAAGAAGGTCGACGAACTCGAGCTTTCGGTTCGTTCGGCCAACTGCCTGAAGAACGACAATATCGTATATATTGGCGATCTGATCCAGAAGACCGAAGCCGAAATGCTGCGCACGCCGAACTTTGGTCGCAAGTCGCTCAACGAGATCAAGGAAGTTTTGGCTTCCATGGGCCTGCATCTGGGTATGGAAGTTCCTGCCTGGCCGCCGGAAAACATCGAAGATCTCGCCAAGCGCTACGAAGACCAATATTAATCTTAGATAAGGCAGGTTGAACTCTGCCTTTCCAGTCAAACTGCGGATCTTGATCCGTATGTGTCAGGAAACGGCAGGGCCGCAACAAGCGCGGGAACCTGCATTGAAGGAGAATAGCCATGCGCCATCAGAAAGCCGGCCGCAAGCTGAACCGTACCGCAAGCCACCGTAAGGCAATGTTTGCCAATATGGCGGCTTCGCTCATCACCCATGAGCAAATTGTTACCACCCTGCCTAAGGCGAAGGAAATTCGCCCGATCGTCGAACGGCTTGTCACACTCGGCAAGCGTGGCGACCTGCACGCTCGTCGTCAGGCCATTTCGCAGATCAAGGATCAGGATGCTGTTCGCAAGCTGTTCGATGCGATTGCTACACGTTACGCCAGCCGTAACGGCGGCTACCTTCGCATCATGAAGGCTGGCTTCCGTCAGGGCGACAACGCTCCTCTGGCCGTTATCGAGTTCGTTGAGCGCGATGTCGACGCCAAGGGTGCAGCTGACAAGGCTCGCGTTGCCGCTGAAGCAGAAACCGCTGAAGCAGCATAAGCCATAAGCGACGTTAAGTCGTTTGTTTCAGGGTCGGATGGGAAACCATCCGGCTCTTTTCCGTTTTCTGGCTCGCTGCTCCAAGTCTTGCCGGGAGAGTTGTGTTCAGGCGTCACGCATTGTTGGTTAATCTGCAGGATCGCCTATGCCTTTGGTCTATGGTTTTGACCTGAAATTCTGTCCGGGCTAAGAAGGTGGTCTCCTCCCTGCAATGCTGCCATTGCCCTTCGACAAAGAGACCTATCCCATGATGCCAAGATTGCCTGCACTCGCTACTGTTTTGATTGTCACGGCGTTGACGGTGGCGTCGAGCGCCATTGTCAGCCATTCCGCGGCGTCGGCTTCCAGCCGGGGAGTGAAAACAATCGCTCCGAAAGTTCTTGTCATCACCATGTTTGGCGAAGAGACCAAGCCGTGGCTGACAGGGCGAAAGCTGACGACAAAAGTTAAAGTACAAGGCCTGTCGAAAGAGTATCCGGAGGTCTCTTGTGATCGTCAGGGCCTCTGCGTGATGACCACGGCAATGGGCTATGCCAATGCGGCGGGCTCGACCATGGCGGTGGCGTTCGACCGTCGGTTCGACTTCCGCAACACCTATGTGTTGATCGCAGGCATTGCCGGCGTCAATCCGAAGGAGGGAACTCTGGGGTCGGCGTTCTGGGCCAGATATGTGGTTGATGGCGGATTGCGGCATGATATCGATGCCCGCCAGATCGACAAGGACTGGCCAGACGGGCAGGTGCCGCTGGGTGCGGCAAGTCCGACCGGCAAGCCGACCTGGGCGGCGGGGACAGAAGTCTACGCGCTGAACGAGGCGCTGGTCCAGAAGGCCATGGCGGTGACCGGGTCCGTCGAACTGATGGACAGCGACGCTGCCAAGACCTATCGCGCCGCCTATGCCGCGCCTGCGGCCAAGGCGGCTCCGTCTGTGAAGATTTGCGACACGGTCTCAGGCGATACCTACTGGCATGGGGTCAAGAACGCTGAAGCCACGGAACGGTTTGCGACCCTGGTCACCGATGGAAAAGCCCATTACTGCACCACCCAGATGGAGGATAATGCGACGCTGACAGCTTTGAAGCGGGCCTCGGAGGCCGGGCGCCTCGATTTCAACCGTATTCTGGTGTTGCGCACAGCGTCCAATTTCGACCGCGAGCCGTTTGGCCGCACCGCTATCGAGTCGCTGACTTCGAAGTCCGGCGGCTTCATGCCATCAGTTACAAATGCTTATCGAGTGGGAAGTCGTTTCGCCGATGTCGTTATCGCGGACTGGAAAACGTGGAAGAAACGCGATGGCGGAAAATAAACCATATCGTATGTATCTTGAGCGCCTTATTCGTTTTTGAGCTCCACAACAAAAATCAAGGCATTGAGGACGCGGTGTGTTGTCGCGCCTTCATGCCCCATCAATAGGCATCGCTATAAGATCGATGCGCTTACTATTGAGGTATGTGTATCCTTGTTTTGATATGTTTCAATTGCGTGACGATCACAAATGACATGATCACCAACAAGGACCACGAACTCCACTTACCAAGATGAACCATGGACCAATAGTTCATCTGGTTCGGATAGCGCCAGATACCAAAAAATGTGCTGATGTTTTCCGCAAGCCATATAAAAAATCCTATAAGGATAAATGCCACAAACAGAGGCATCCATCGGTCTTTGTCATATGGACGGAAAATCACAGTGGTTCGGGCGTAGAGGCCCAGCGCGCAAGCGGCAATATACCAGCGGTAGTCGCCGATATAGTGATGGGTGAAAAAGTTTGCGTATATTGCCACTGCGACTAGCGCCGTCATCCAATACGGTGGGTGATGGCGAACACGCAGGTCGAATAACCTCCAGGCTTGTATGATGTAGGAGCCGACACCCGCGTACATGAAGCCGGAAAATAGAGGAACACCGAATAATTTGCTCAATCCGGGATCAGGATAAGACCAAGATGGAAGTGCGCCGGATGTCTTGAAAACTTCAAGAGCAAAACCAAGTGCATGGAAGAGCGCGATTGCCTTTGCTTCGTCCCAAGTCTCCAGTTTGCCGATCAGCATGATCGCTTGAATGGCAAGAGCGATAAACAAAAGTATATCGTAGCGGGCAACACCGAGAATGCCACCGCGCGGCACGAGGAAAACCGCCAGAAAAAACAGTCCGACAAAAAGACAGGCGCGGGCCTCTTTTATTCCAAAATAGAGAAACTCGACAATAAATCGGCGCAGACCTGAGAGATTGTTGAATGGTCGACTCTGCTCAAGAATGTCATCAAGGCGATGAAGTGAGAACGCTTGGCGTGTGCGGGGATCTGTCATACGATCTTGCCTGCTGCATAATTCACTGGAACTTGTAGGCTTCAAAAATGTGCAATGTTGGAGAGGGACGGTTTTTGAAGAGGATCCAACTTGTCTATTGTAGGGATCGGAGAACATAGCCCACTGCAAAGAAAGCTTATTCTATTGGTGGCGTCGTTAGGCGTGATTATTGCTGGTCTCCTTTTGCGGGTTAAAGGCTATCAGTTTGGTTTGCCGTTCTTTTTCGTCAAGTATGGCGGGTCGATTTTGTGGGGAGCTATGGTCTATGGATTGACCGCTATTGTTTTGGTTGCATTCCGCCGGTCTTTGGTCGCTTCTTTGGCCGTGGCAATTGCTGTCGAATTGTTCAGGTTGATCCATACGCCGGAGCTGGATGCTTTTCGTTTGACTATGGCGGGTGCCTTGCTGCTCGGCCGGATTTTTTCACCGTGGAACATCGTGGCTTATTGTTTGGGCATTGTCATTGCTAGCGTGCTGGACCGGCTTGCATTCTCACCTAAGAAGTGAGTGTCCAAAGGTTGATGGTGTTGCCCGTCGATTATCCCATTGCTGAACTGAATGGATTCGAGCCTGTCGGGTTCAATCTAAACCTGACAGGCAAGAAGAAGAATTGACCGGCGTCACAGCCCATCACTGAATGTTGTAATCCCGCTTCAAAATGTCCAGCAAACTGGATTCCGAGGGTGGCTCCACCAATTCCTGCCAGGTCTCAACCGGGGAAAAGCCGAATTGCTGGTAGAGTTGCAGGGCACGGGGATGGTCGAGTGTATTTGTCATCACCGAAATTTTGGTTGGTGCGGTCGACCATGCGGCATAGAGGGCCTGAAGCAGGAACCATTTGCCGATTCCAAGTCCCAGTGCATGTTCGAACAGGCCGAAATAGGACAGCTCGACGGTATTGTCCTGTTGCTGGGTCAGCTCAAAGAAGCCCGCTGGTGCGCCATTGACGTAAAGCACACAGATTGACACATCCGGGCTATGGATGGCCGCCTTCAGCTCGGTATCGGTCATCTGCAGGCGCTTGTACCAGTGCCAGCGGGAGCCGACCTGGCGATAGAGGAAGCGGTAATAGGGCAGGGGCATTTCGGTGGCGCGGATGATCGCCGTCTGGATATTGATTGGCACTGGCAAGCTGGATTTCGGCGGGGCGGTCATTTCCAGCTTGGTGACATGGGCGGTTAGAAGCGTGGGTAACTCGCCTTCAACCTCGTCTGCCGGTCCGGTCACGACAGGAGTGTCCTTGCGGGAGCCCCATTCAGACCAGGAACCGTCATAGAGCGTATTATCGTGATGGCCGAGCGATTGCAGCGCCAGCGTTACGACCGCCGCTGTAACCCCAGAGCCGCAGCTGGTAACAACGGGGCGGGTCAGATCGATGCCTGCATCGGTAAAAATCTCTCGCAATGTCGAGAGGTCTTTCAACCGACCATTTTCGCCAAGGATGGAGGCAGGTACTGAGCGAGCGCCAGGCATATGGCCCGAGCGCATTCCCGCCCGTGGTTCCTGTTCTTCACCGGTGAATCGTCCAGCAGGGCGAGCATCGGCGATCTGGCGGCTGGCGCTCTCGACAATGCTCTGCATATCCTGGAACGGAGTAATCAGACTTTCCTTGAAATTGGTGGTAAAGGTTGCAGGTGCGGGCTCAGGCAGGTCGGTCTCAAGCGGCCGTTCTTCCTGTTTCCAACCGTCCAATCCGCCATCCAGAAGAAACACATTCGGCGCGCCCATCACCCGGAACATCCACCAGACGCGCGGCGCGGAAAACAGGCCGGGGCCATCATATACGACAATCGTGTCGGTGTCTGAAATGCCAAGCTTGCCGACTGCTTCGGCAAAGGATTCCGGGGAGGGTACGGTGTGGGGCAGGCTGGTGGAGCGGTCGGCGATCTGGTCCTGATCGAAAAACACTGCGCCGGGAATGTGCCCCGCAGCGTATTCCTCCGCGCCATTGCGGTTATGGGCCGGCAGATACCAGGATGCATCGACCACCTTGAATTGAGGTGCGCCCAATTGCTTCTGTACCCACTCGGCCGATACGACGAAACGGCTTTTCTCCGCAGACATGCTTCTCTCCATGCTTGTCAGGCAGAGAGTTCCAGCGTACCGAAGCGAATACGGAAGCGCCGGTTCTCCTTGCCCTTTTTCTCGATCTTGGCGATATGAATCGCGCCGACCTCCTGGGTCTCGGAAACATGTGTGCCGCCGCAGGGCTGGCTGTCAACGGATGAATTCTCTCCGATGCAAACAAGGCTAACGCGACCCAAACCCATCGGTGGGCGCACATTCTTGGATTTGACGATATCCGGATTGGCTGCCAGTTGCGCGTCGGTGATCCATTCCAGGTAGATCGGATGGTTTTCCTCCACCAGCCGTATCAGATCGGCGGTTACCGTTTCGCGGTCGATGGCTTCGCTCATGTCGAAATCCACCCGGCTTTCATCCTCGCCGACGGCGGCACCGGTAATGGGAAACGGGCAGACCACCGACAACAGATGGCAGGCGGTATGCATCCGCATCAATTTGTAGCGCCGCTGCCAATCGACATGCAGGACCAGTTTTTCACCAAGGTCGGGACTTGGCTGGCCCTCCAGCGGCTGGTGCAGAATGATGCTCTTGTCTGCACCGTGGCGCGTCAGGCCAAGCTGAATGGTGGAGCCATCGGCGCGTTCGAGAAAACCGGTATCGCCTGGCTGGCCGCCGGATGTGGCGTAAAAGCAGGTCTGGTCAAGCTCGATTGAGCCGTCTTCATGCACGGCTGTCACCACCGCCTCAGCCGTCGAGAGGTAAAAATCGTCACGAAACAGAGGCAATGTTGGCATGGGGCTCAGACAGGTTCGAAGGGAATGGAAATGTCAGTTTTTCCGCCCAGCCATGTCGGCTGCGGCAGGCCCTTTTCTTTGAGGAAGGCCGGATTATAGAGCTTTGACTGGTAGCGATTGCCATAGTCGCACAGAATGGTCACGATGGTATGACCCGGCCCAAGCTCACGCGCCAACCTGATGGCACCGGCAATGTTGATGCCGGAAGAGCCGCCAAGGCAGAGGCCTTCCTGTTCGACCAGATCGAAAATGATCGGCAGAGCTTCGCTGTCGGGGATCAGGTAAGAGAAATCAGGCGTAAATCCTTCCAGATTGGCGGTAATCCGGCCCTGGCCTATGCCCTCGCTGATTGAGGAGCCAGAGGATTTTAACTCGCCATTCCGATAGAATTCATAGAGCGCGGCTCCTTCGGGATCGGCAAGACCGATCTTGACGCCGGGCTTCAGGTTTCGAAGTCCGATCCCCGTGCCAGCCAGCGTGCCACCGGAGCCAACGGCGCAGATGAATCCATCGACAGCACCGCCTGTGTCCTCGAAAATCTCCCGGGCCGTTGTCTCGATATGAGCGTCGCGATTGGCGGTATTGTCAAACTGATTGGCCCAGATCGCGCCGTTCGGTTCGGTTTTCGCCAGTTGGGCCGCAAGCCGCCCGGAAAGCTTCACATAATTATTCGGGTTCTTGTAGGGAACAGCGGGAACCTCGACCAGTTCGGCGCCAAGCAGCCGCAGCGCGTCCTTCTTTTCCTGGCTCTGGGTTTCCGGAATGACGATCACGGTGCGGTAGCCAAGCGCCTTGGCGACCAGGGTCAAGCCGATACCGGTATTACCGGCGGTGCCCTCGACGATCACGCCGCCAGGCCGCAGCAATCCGCGCCGTTCGGCATCGCGGATGATGTAGAGCGCGGCACGGTCCTTCACGGACTGGCCGGGATTGAGAAACTCGGCCTTGCCCAGAATGGTGCAACCGGTTGCCTGTGAAGCGGCTTTCAGCCGGATCAGCGGCGTGTTGCCGATGGCGTCTAGAACGGAGGGGTGGAATGCCATGAGCGCACTTTCTGTTTCCCGGACAATAGAAAGTGTGTTTTCGGTCTACAAGCCCCGCATGACAAGAAATGCAATTTCTTGCTGTGGCATCAACCCGGAAAACCTTGCCTCAGCATGTGGGGAAAATGCCTTTGAGGCTGTTATTCATTCCGGCGCGCCGGTTGATTTATAGGCCTCAAGCGCCACGGCCCTGGCTTTTTTGTGATCCACCAGTGGCGCCGGATAGGTTTTGCCAAGCGTAACACCCGCCTTTTCCAGCAGGGCTGCGGGGGCTTCGAATGGGCGATGGATCAGGTTGTTGGGCAATTTTGCCAGCTCCGGCACGAATTGGCGGATATAGTCGCCGTCAGGGTCGAATTTCTCGCTCTGGGTGACCGGGTTGAAAATCCGGAAAAATGGTGAGGCATCGGCTCCGGAGCCAGCCACCCATTGCCAGCTGGCAGCGTTGGAAGCCGGATCGGCATCGACCAAGGTGTAACGAAACCAGGTCTCGCCCTCGCGCCAGTCGATCATCAGGTCCTTGATCAGGAAGGAGGCGACGATCATCCGCACGCGATTGTGCATGACACCATGCCGCCAAAGTTGGCGCATGCCGGCATCGACAATCGGATAGCCGGTCTGGCCCCGCTGCCAGGCGGATAGAAATGCCGCGTTCTTTTCCCAGGGGAAGTCATTAAAGCGGTCATTCCAGTTCTGGCTGGCCAGATCGGCAAAGTGAAACAGCAGGTGGTAGGAAAATTCCCGCCAAACCAGCTCTTTTCGAAAATGCACATAGTCTTCGCTGGAAACATTATCGCCGAGGCCGATGGTTGCCTGCCAGATTCGCGCCGGAGAAATTTCCCCCAATGCCAGATGCGGCGACAGGCCGGATGTATGGGGCAGGGCGGGAAAATCCCGCTGCGTGCGGTAACCCTTGATGCCATGATCGATAAACTGGCTCAGTTTCTCATGCGCACCGGATTCCCCTGGCGTCCAGATCTGCGAAAACTCTTTTGCCCAATCCGGCCTGGTCGGCAGCAATTGCCAGTCTTCCAACCGGTCGCTATCCGGCCAATCGGCGGGGTTGTGAAAGGTCTTGGGTTTCTCGATGGACGGTGGTGGATCGCCCTGTTTTTCAAGCGCGCGCCAGAAGGGTGTATAGACACGGAAAGGCCCGCCGCTCCCGGTTTTCACCTTCGACGGTTCATGCAGCAGGAAGCCCGCATGGCTGCTGGCCTCAAGCCCTTCGCTGCGCAGAGCGGCTTTCAGCTCGGTGTCCATGGCCATGCCGGACGGATCGTAACGGCGGTTCCAATGCACGGTTTTGGCGCCAGTCTCTTTCATCAGGCTACGCAGGACCTGGCCCGGTGGGCCATGGCGAAGAATCAACCTACTGCCGTAAGGTTCAAGCGACTGGCCGAGGCTGACGAGGGAGTGATGCAGCCACCAGGCCTGCGCCGGACCGAGTGGACCGGTACCCATCTCCTCAGGCTCAAGGATATAGAGGGGGATGACCGGGCTTCCGGTCTGCAAGGCTGCGTGCAGCGCCCTGTTGTCATCAAGACGCAGATCCTTGCGGAACCAAAGGATGGTTGGACTAGGGCTGGCATTTGGCATGGTGGCTCGCTGATTCAGGAGTAACCTATACCATTACGCTAGGCGAAAGGTGTTGGATCAATCTCTGCCATGCTTAGAGCACCTTTCAGCAACCCGGTTTCTTTTTCGGGGCCGATGCTTTAAGCGCCGCCTGTCCTGCCAGCCTGCCGGTTTTGCTCCTGGCGGATCATCTGCATGATCTGGGTCGCGCTTTCTCGCACGTAAAGCATATGCAGTTTTTCCGCCACAGGCGCCGTGGTCAGCAAGCTGGTATATTTTTCTCGTTCATACCAACGAAAATCAACGACATTGTTCATATTGACGAAGAAGGGAAACCCGTCGCCGTCATGCAGTTCAAGCCACATAGTACCGTTCCGCTTTGTCTGTTGAGCTGCTTTGTTGCAACTCAGGTCCCCTGACATATCCTCGTATCTGCAGATATTCAGTAACAGACATTTATGAATAACGGGTTGCCTTGGTAAGTGCCGCCAATCTCATCTCCAATCGCGCGATTCCTCCCGATTTGAGGCGCCTACTACTGAATAAAAGGCTTCAATGTCATTCCGGATGCCAGAAAGCTCATCGGATTGATCGGGTTGCCGTTCTTGCGAATTTCATAATGCAGATGCGGCCCGGTGGAACGCCCGGTAGACCCAGACAGGCCGATCAACTGACCGACCTCGATCTTTTCGCCGGGACGAACCAGGATTTTCGACATATGGCCGTAACGGGTGGAAAGTCCCTGACCATGGTCGATTTCCACCATATTCCCATAGCCGCCTGTCGGTCCCGCCGTGACCACGGTTCCGGCACCGGCACTTTTGACAGCTGAACCATTCGTTGCGCGGAAATCTATGCCGGTATGCATGGCCAGTCGTCCAAGCAGCGGGTCTGGGCGGTTACCGAAGGGGCTGGTGATTTCGCGGGTAGCGGCAGGATTTGAAAAAGGCATGTCCTTTGCCGTTTCGCGTGCGGCATCCAGGCGATTGAGGGCGCTATCCAGCCCGTCGAGACTGGTATCGATTCCGAGTTTCGGGTCGGCATCAACCAGGGGGCCACCCATTCCATCTTTGCCGGCATCAGGCTTGTCGATGTGGATGCCGTTGTCGATCAAGACCTGCTCTATGGCACCGGCCTTGTCGCTTGCCTCGGCGGTCAGTGCATGGATGCTTGATTTCTGCTGCTGCTCGATGGATTTCAGCGACAGGGTCACATTGCGGAAAACCCGGTCGGCCCGGTCGGCGCCGCTTTCACGGGCGGGCATAAAGCCCAGTGCCGGGCCATCGCTTTCCTGTGTGTCTGCGGGTCCGGTATGGAGCATCCGATTGAGGGCGGCCAGTGCATTGCCTTTGCCCACAGGTGCGACAGACGCGGATTTATCCGGTGCCATAGGCGCTGAAGGCTCATTCGGCGTTAGGCCGGATTCCTCGGCGCGGTCCAGAAGCGATCCAAGCTTGCCGGAACGGGCGGAAAGCGCCATCTGCTTTTCGAGCAGGGTTTGAAGCTTTTCCTCCACCACCTGCTGGTCCAGCAATTGCCGGGACGTGACCCGGTCGACCTGGGCGCGCAAGGCGGAAATCCGGTCTTCGTAATCGTGCTGCAAATGCGCCTGGCGGGCCATGGAGGCACCGATCAGATTATCGCGCATGATGAGATAGGAGGTCGCGCCGAGATAGCCGACCACACCGGCCACCACCAGGCAAAGACCGGCTCCTGCCATCCACGGGCGCAGTGTCATATGGCGAATGGTTTCGCCGGACGCGAGGATAAGGACATGCTGTTGGCGCTGACGCTTGCTGAAGCCGTTGCGGCTGCGTGTCTTCATCATGCCGACCTCGTGCATCGTTACAGCCGTTGCGCGTGGCCAAACTCTAACGTTTGACCCGGATTGCAGACCCGATTCTGTCGAGGTGATTACATCCTGTTAAGGTTAACAAAATGTTGCCTGCCGCCGATATGTTTCAAGCGTGGCTGATAGAGGAGAGCACCCGGTAAAAGGAAGGTGTCAGCCCGGCTTCGGCCCTAGCAATGTCGTTGAACGGTGCTTTCAACGTTCCACGGAAGTTGGCGCGAACCAATTGCTGGAAGGTTTTGGCCGGGTCACGCTTTTCACGGGAACAGAGAAAGCGAAACCATTTGGCGCCGACGGCGACATGGCCTTTTTCGTCGTCATAGATGATCTTCAATACCTCGGCACTTTCGATATCGCCGGTCTCGCGCATCTTTTCCTGAAGGGACGGGGTTACGTCCAGGCCGCGCGCCTCAAGGATCAGCGGCACGACAGCAAGTCGGGCTGTCAGGTCGGTGCGGGTGCTATGGGCCGCCTGCCAAAGTCCATCATGGGCTGGCATGTCGCCGTAATCGGCCCCGAGCGCCCGGAGCCGGTCGCGCACCAGGCCGAAATGCTTGGCTTCTTCAAAGGCCACCTGCATCCAGCCGTCGAAAAATGAATGTGGCACCGGTTCACTGGCAAAGCGGGCAACAATATCCAGCGCCAGATCCACGGCATTCAATTCGATATGGGCCAGCGAATGCAGCATGGCGATCCGGCCCTTCAGCGTGTGCAGAGACCGTTTTTCCGTCGCCTTTGGCGGCACCAGAACCGGATGGGCCGGACGCCCCGGACGGTCCGGCAACGGTGGATCGAGCGGCGAGCGCAGTGACAGGGTCCGGCCATGCCAGCGGCGGGCGGTTTCCTGCGCAAGGCCGGTTTTTTCATCGAGGTCGGTTGCGGCGATTGCCATCGTCGCACCCGCTCTCAGGGATTTTATTATGCTATGAGACATGCTTGGCATTTACGGCATAATTGCCGAAATCTCTATCGATTTCGGGCGAAATATTCCAGCTACGCTGCTTTGCCTTTCACGGCTTGCAGCACAGCCTCAGCGTGACCAGGCACTTTCACCTTGCGCCAGACGCCTGCGATCCGGCCATCGGCATCAACAAGAAAGGTGCTACGTTCGACCCCCATATAAGTCTTGCCATACATGCTTTTTTCCTTCCACACGCCGTAGGCTTCCAGCGTGGTCTTCTCTTCGTCAGAGCCGAGCATGACCGCAAGTCCGTGTTTGGCGACGAATTTATCGTGACTTTTCACCGTGTCGGGGGAAATGCCGATAATGACTGCGCCGGAACTCTCGAATTCCGGTGTCAGGGATGTGAAGGACGTGGCTTCTACGGTGCAGCCGCTGGTATCGTCCTTGGGATAGAAATAGACGACGACCTGCTTGCCCTTGAAGGAGGAGAGGCTCACCGTGCCGCCGCCATCGCGTGGAAGCGTAAAATCCGGAGCCATGTCCCCAATCGACAATTCCGCCATGCTGATACCTTTCTTTTGCCCGGTTTGTGGAAATATAAGGCCGGGACGGATATATAGCGCAGATGAAGCGCGTCCAGTGTAATGAATTTGCCATCAGAATTCTGTTTGCTGCGCGCAGTCAAGGCACATGTCGAATTCGGTCATTCATTGGAATCATAAGGTTGCCGGTGCGCTAACAGCCCGTCGAGCTTCAGGAAATATCGGAGATACAGGCCAAGGCATGGGAGAGATCCGGGGCGAGAAAATCCGTTTTCGCAAAGGCGATATTGTTGCCCTCGAGACCTTGCCGTCCTCGCAGGTCGATGATCCCTTGATCGTGCATTGCCCGCGCCGCCGTGGCCTTCTGACCAGATTGATGCGGTTTGGGGCCTATATCGTGCTGTCGCTGATGGCCATGCTGGGGGCGGCGGCCATTGCGATTGAAACCGGTACGCTGGACCAGGCCCTGTCGACCGGTGCGCGCGCCGCTTTTCAATCCGCGATTGGCGACGACCTGAAAGCCGATATCGACCAGACCTCCATCCGTCTTTCCAAGAATTTGCATCTGGCGGTCGCCGCGCAGAATGTCACCCTGACCGATCCGAAGACCCAGCAGGTGGTCTCCAAAGCCGGTGACGTCAAACTCGTCATCGATCCGATCTCGCTGTTGATGGGGCGGGTTTCCGTGACCGAAATCGACGTGACCGGCATCGATTTCGACAGTTCACGCCTGTTGCAGGGCGGCGATCTGGATCTTGCCACGCTGCGGATCGACAAGTTTCCGGCATTCATGGAGACGATGTTCGGCAATCTCGACGATGTGCATGGCTTCATTGTCCGGGGAGGTCTGGATCGGCTGCGGCTGGGTGGCATTACCTTGCCTGCCAAAAACGGAATCGGTCAGCCGGTTGATGTGCAGGTCAACGATCTGACATTGACACGCAGGAAGGATGATTCGCTTGCCATCGAGGGTGAGACGTCTATCAACGGCAAGGTCAGCATGATCTCCGCCGAGGCGGTGACTGACGGAACCCGCACCACCTCGCTGACAGCAACGGTGACAGATCTGATCGCCACGCCCTTCCTGATCAAGCGCACGCCCACCGGTGTCTGGCGGGACGGCGCCGATACCAGCATCAATATCGATTTTTACGCCTTGCGGCAGTCACCAAGCCAGAGGCCCGCGCTCTCGGCGAGGTTGCGAACGGAAAACGGCATACTCTACGTCGATGGCGACAAGCAGGACCTGACGCGGGCCGACATCAATCTCGCCTATGATTTCGACAAGCTGACGGCGGAAATCCGACCCTCTGAGGTGGATTTCGGCCCAACCCATGTGCCGTTCTCCGGCGGGTTCATCGATCTTGACCGGTTGCAGTCCGTGCAGGGTGATGCCCAGGGTATCGGCATCGATCTGCTGGTCGATCAGGGCACGGCCTCGGTGGAATCATCGGGAGAGCAACCGTTTCCGTTTTCTTTGAAGGCCTTTGGACAGTTCATTCCCAGCCAGCGTCATTTGACATTCAGCGAGTTGGCGGTGTCGACACCGCATGGCAGCATGCAAGCCACGCTCAATGTTCAGTTTGGCAACGCCTCGCCGGAAATCCGTTTCAACGGCAAACTGTTCGAGATGCGCACCGCCATGGTCAAGCAGCTCTGGCCCTATTGGATGGCCATGAAGCCAAGAGCCTGGGTGCAGGCCAATCTGTTCGGCGGCACGATCAGCAATGCCTCTATCGATGTGCTCATTCCTGCCGGACGAATGAAGCCTATACCCCAGCCCCTGGATCTGGGCCCGGACGAGTTGAAAATTGCTTTCGATATCAGCGGTGCGCGGATGAACGTCACAGGCGACCTGCCGCCGATTCGTGATCTTGCGGGGCATTTCGACCTGACAGGGCCGGATCTGGACGTGCGTATCGATGGCGGCACGTCCTATTTCCCCTCGGGGCGGAAGGTCAAACTGGACAAAGGCACATTTGCGATCGCCAATACCTACAAGAAGCCTTTGATGGCCAATATCGCCGTTTCCCTCAGCGGCCCTGCTGATGCCATGGCGGAACTTGCAACCTTCAAGCCCATGCAAGCCCTGCAACGCACGGAATTCGTGCCAGAGGATTTTGCAGGCGAGATCAAGGCCGATGTCCAGCTCTATGGCGGCATCATCGCCGATCAGAAACCTCCACCGGAAGTGTGGAAGGCCTCGCTGGATATGAAGGGGGTCGATCTCAAGCGGCCCTATATGGACAAGAAGATTACCGGCTTCGATGGCACGCTGGTGGTCGATCCGCAAAATGCCGTCTTGCAGGGGGATGCCCAGATCGATGGCGTGTCGGTGGAGATCGACTTCTCTCAGCCGGTCGACCGCGGTTCCAATAGAGCGCCCAGCTGGACGGTGAAAGGACAGCTGAATGACAGCCAGCGCGCCAAGCTCGTACCGGGCCTTGGCGATATTGTCGGAGGCACGATCGATCTGGAAGTGTCGCGCCTTGATGATAATCGCCAGCTGGTGAAAAGCGACCTGTCGCGTGCGACTTTGAACATCCCTGTTATCGGCTGGACCAAGGGCTCCGGTATTCCCGCCAAGGTGTCGATGGAGTTGCAGGACAAGTCCGGCATGCTGATGCTCGACAAGTTCAATCTCGGTGGCGACGGGTTCGGGGCGACAGGCAAGCTTGTGGTATCCAAAACCAATGGACTGGTTGGGGCGGATCTCGACCATGTCAAACTGGCCTCCGCCGATGATTTCGGCCTTTCGGTTCAGGTCAACAAGGGTGTCATCAACGCAAAGGTCAGCGGCAGCAGCGTTGATGGCCGTGCTTTCCTGAAAAAGCTGAAATCCGGTAGCTCGTCTCATGGAGCGACTGGCGACGGTCAGTCGTCAAGCAATTCGACCGATGTCGATATAAATGTCGACATCGACAAACTGATTGGTTTCAATGACGAATCCCTTTCCGGCGTCAGGCTGGTTTATGGCTCCCGGTCGGGTGCAATAACAGCGCTGAAAATGAGTGCCGTGACCGATACCGGCCAGGCGGTTGTCGTTCAGTCGGCCAAGGCTGGAAATGGCAATGACATATCGCTGATTTCCAGCGATGCAGGCACGTTGGTGCGGTTTGTCGATCTCTACAGCCATATGCGCGGTGGCATGTTGGACGTGAAAATCCGTGGTGATCTGAACAAGAACTGGATGGGCAATGTTGATCTGCGCAATTTCCGGGTCGAGAATGAGGATCGGTTGCAGAAAATTGTCACGACGCCGGCAACCGACGATGGCCGTAGCCTGAACAGCGCGGTCAAGCGTGACCTGGATGTCAGTTCGGAAAAATTCCAGCGGGCCTTCGCGCGGCTGATCTACCAGGACGGCGTGCTCAGGACCGATAACGGCATTGTCCGTGGCGAACAGGTCGGCGCATCGTTCCAGGGCACCATCAAGGATACCAGGGGCCAGATGGAAATGACCGGGACATTCATGCCCGCCTATGGTCTCAATAGGCTGTTCGCGGAAGTTCCGATTATCGGCGCCATCCTTGGCAATGGCCGCGACCGCGGCCTTTTGGGCATTACTTTCAAGCTGAAAGGCCCGGTTGATGCCCCGCATCTGGTGGTCAATCCGCTATCGATCATCGCGCCCGGGATGTTCCGCCAGATCTTCGAATTTCAATAGAGTCTGTCAGGTTCAGATTGAACCAGACAGACTCTATATTCTCTTGTTTTCGTTTGTCTTTTAGGGAAAATCGGGTTCCGCTTTTCTCTGACAAACTCTAGCCCGGTTTAACCGCTCGATGGATCGTGAGGAAAACCGGAATCAGCACGATGCTGTAACGAGAGCCTATTCCTGAACTGGTTGGGCGCCCGGAAGCGCTGGGTGAACGAGGTCGATCTGGCTGGTGTTGGACGGCAGGAAGGTCGGACCGACGCGGCGCACGGATTGGCGCCCTGTATCGTAGGGTCGGCTCACGACCTCCGGTTCAGGGACCGGCTTATTCGTAGCTTCCATTCCATTCGTTGTCTTTTCGTCGGGCGATGTTTTGGCCTTCGCACCAGGAGGGGCCTCCATCTGTGTGGAACCGGCGGCGGATCCATTGGATGTGATGGATACGACTGAGGACCCGCCAGCATCCCCCCCGGAACCAGGCTTTGGAGCATTGGTCTGCAAGCCGTCAGAGCGGCTCCTGTTGCAACTGCATTGTCCCGGCTGCCCGGGTACCCGGCTGAGATAGGCGAAGGCATGGGGCATATCGCGATAAGGCTGGCCGGTTACGGTTGAAACCATATCCTTTGCCTCGTCGGTGAGGCGGGAATAATAGAGTTCGGCTTGCGTCCCTGGACAAAGCCGATTGCATGTTTCGGCATCGCGACCGAAGTCACGGGCGGGGGTGCTGGGCGAGATCGGGAAAAAACCGCCATCGCAGGTGCGAACGCAAAGAGTTCTATATCCGCCCTGTCCCGACGGCAGCATAAGCCCGTCGCTGGATGTCGAGATCGGAGCCTCATTGCGCAATGGATAATCGGGATAGACCGGAGCTTCAAAGGGCCTGGCCGTCTCCGGGCTGTCATCCGTGTCCTGGAGCGCCGAGGCCGGTTCGGTGACATCACAGCCATTCGATTGCAAGGCAGCCGTCAGTTCCTCGTGACGGGGATTGACGCCGCCTTTCATGCCCGCCGCGTTGCGTTCGATCAGAAGCTGACGTTTGTTTTCCTGCATCACGGCAAGGCTGTCCTGCATCGGTGCGCAGAGATCCTGTCCCTGGCCGTCGAGAACGGCGATACTGGAGGAACATCCGGCTTGTTGCACGGTGCGTTGCAATTTACGGATCTCGAAATCCTGCCGGGTCACAGCTCCCGAATAGGCGCGCACGTCCTGAGAATTGCCAATCACGACAGGTGTCTGGGCAAGCTCGGCCCGAATAGCTTCGCAGTTTGGGGCGGCCCGTGCCGAACCGGCCAACCCGAGGGCGATGAAGCAACAGGGCGCGACAGCGATGATAGCGATAGCGCGCATGCAGATCCATAAGCCATGCTATTGGGCCATGCTAACGGGCCGGTTGACGGGAAACTAAACAAGCCAAGTGAAAGGGAACATAGGGCAGGGCGTCGGAAACGCCAACCCGTAATCCTGTTTTAGCAATCCCGTCTGCCAGGGCCAAGAGGCCGACCATACGAACAGCCATTATTGGCGGCCCTTCGTATAAGAAATGCCACGTCAGGCGGCGCGCGCCTGTTCAAGCGACATGGGTGTGTCGAGCAGGCGTCCGGTAATGGCAGCAATGTTTTTCATGGCATCGAGCATGCCGGTATCGATCTCCCAGGCAATTGCCACGGCATGAACCGCGCCGATCTTATGCGGGGCGCCAATTCGTTCGCCGGGGCAGCCCATCCGGCGAAACATCCGCTCCAAAAACACATCCGTAACGGTGACGATATGCGTAAGCCCCGATGCAAGGCCCAGTTCACCAACACCACACATCAGCTCGGCTGCGGCAATGCTGACCTGGTTGGAAGATCGGTCCAGGGAAATTTCCGGGTCGATGCAGAACCGGCTCGATTCCCACATGTAAATGTCACGAATGGCCGGTTTTCCGTCCAATAGAATCGGAAAGGTATCATCCAGCATATTCGGGCCAAGCGTCGGCAGCAGGCGGAGCGAGCCGCGCAACCGGCCTGTCCGGTCGTCATAAGATAAAACGTAAATCGGATTGGCATCGTCATAATGATCCATCTCGAAATCGCCTTGTACAATGACATCCCATTTCAAAAGATCATGAAATACTTTTTTTCGCAGGCGAAACATGTCTGCCAATGCCGCTTGTTGGGTCTGCTTATGTCGGCTGTTCAGAATTTTGAGCATACGTGTCTCCTTATTTGGAAGGTGACACAATATTAGTGTAAAAAAATCCCAATAAAACTGACGGTAGCGACAGTTTAACTGACACGAGTTGACCGTTAAACTGGTCCGATTCACCATTTCATACCAAGGCATCGAAGATGTGGTCTCCATCCGGTCTTGAAGGCATGGAAAATATCTAAAACACATCAGCGGCCTGAATTTTTTCCAAAGCAATACGAGCTACCATCTTCAATAATGGTTCGCATCACTCAACCGCGGAGATGTTTGGTTAATATAAGATGTGCAGGGCAGCGGCCGGTTATAATGGCGCTTCAGGTGGAATCAGACCGCGTTGCAGTGCTTTTGCCACCGCTTGAGTATTGGAGACGGCATCGAGTTTGGTGCGGGCATTGGCCATGAAAAAGCGCACGGTCCGTTCCGAGATTCCAAGGATAACAGCCGTTTCCCAATAGCTTTTGCCGGCAGCCGTCCACCGCAGGGTTTCCTGTTCCCGTCGGGTGAGGGTGGGTGCCCCTCCTATACGGGCACCATCACAGCGTTTGATCAGGCCTGCGTGGAATTTTCCCGCCAGAAGATGAACGTCGCGGTCATGGCAGCGGCGAAAGTGTCTCCACTCTTCCTCACACGCATTGCTTGCAATAGCAAGAATTGCGCCGCGTCCATCCACCGAAAGCAGCGGATAGCTGACAGCCTGCCTCGGCAAGGGCAGATCGCGCAGCTTGCTGCGCAATAGCAGGCCCTCTTCGCTCAATTGTGCGAGGTCATGCATATCCACCGGTTCCATGGCCCGGCTGAGCTGTGACAAGACGTTACGCAAAACAGGCGCATCAAGCATGAGGATAGGGTCTTTTGCCTGCTGATCGAATGTATGCCCGTATCGATATACCAGGGCGCCAGCCGAGGTGATGGAAGCGTCCATGTAAAGACAGCCCGACAGGTTGTAGCTGGCTTGCAGGCGGTTCAGGAAATCGGTCCATTTCGCGCTGGTGGCGGTCTCCAGCCAATCGAGCAAATTGAAATAAATGTTATCGTCAAACATGAAAGCCCCGCAAATTTTAAGGGTTTATTTTCTACCTTTGAGGGCAAATGTCCATGTGTTGAATAAGGTTTCAGGTCTGCGATTTTGTGTCTTTCGAAGACGACCATGCCCGGCAAGAACGCCAAAAACTCCGTTTTCCAAGGAAACAGAGCAAGGGAAACAAAGCGTAGGAGAGCCAGAGCAAGCGAGAGGATAATAAACAGATGGTGTCCGAGACCGTCATCTTCGCCCGGCTCGGCATGACGTTTGCCAGGAAAAATGGGACCCGGTCTTCCTGAAAGGAAATGCAAGCGGACAAAAAAATCACCCAGGTTCGGAATGAACCTGGGTGATTACAGAATACGAAAGACCCAAAGTGGGGGTCAGACCTGCTGGTTGGCTTCCACCACGGCAAGAGCGGCCATATTGACAACGCCACGAGAGGTGACGGACGTTGACAGAACATGCGCTGGCTGGGCGGCTCCCAGAAGGATCGGGCCGACATGCAAAGCATCGGTAAAGGTGCGAACGAGACCCAGCGAAATATTGGCGGAATCCAGGTTGGGGAAGACCAGCAGATTTGCATCGCCCGACAGCGTGCTATTGGGAATGGCGCGCCGACGCAGGGTTTCCGACAGGGCTGAACCACCCTGCATTTCACCATCGACTTCCAACTCGGGGGCTTCCTTACGCAGGATCTCAAGTGCTGCACGCATCTTGCGGGCGCTTTCACAATTGCGTGAGCCGAAATTGGAGTGAGACAGAAGTGCGGCCTTCGGGGTGATGCCGAACTGGCGAATGGCCTGGGCGGCCAGAATGGTCATTTCCGCGACTTCTTCCGCCGTTGGATTTTCCGTCACGAATGTATCGGTCATGAAAACCGCACCGCGCTGGGAAATCAGCAGGCTGAGACCGGAAAAATCCCGGACATTCGGCTTTTTGCCGAGAATTTGACCGACATCGTGAACATGCCTGTCAAACCGGCCTTCGACGCCGCAGATCAGCGCATCAGCTTCGCCGCGCTTCAAGGATAGTGCGCCGATCACGGTCGTATTGGTGCGCACGATGGTTCTTGCAGCTTCAGGGTTGATACCCGACCGTCCAACCAGCGCCACGTAGTCGTCGACATAATCACGGTAGCGCGGATCGTCTTCCGGATTGACGATGGCAAAATCGGTGCCGGGCCGGATGCGCAGGCCAAAGCGTTTCAGGCGCGTTTCGATGATCTGTGGACGACCGATCAGGATCGGTTCGCCGATCCCGTCTTCTAGCAGCACCTGGGCGGCGCGCAACACCCGTTCATCCTCGCCTTCGGCAAAGATCACCCGCTTTTTCACAGCCGCTTTTGCATTGGCAAAGATCGGCTTCATGATGAAGCCGGAGCGGAACACGAAACGGCTCAGTGTATCGAGATAGCTGTCATAATCGGCAATCGGCCTGCGGGCGACGCCACTCTCTTCGGCGGCTTTTGCCACGGCGGGGGCAATGCGGAGGATGAGGCGTGGGTCGAAGGGCGAGGGGATCAGATATTCAGGTCCGAACGTCGGCGAGTCGCCGGTATAGGCCCTGGCTGCCACCTCTGAGACTTCTTCGCGCGCCAGTGCGGCGATGGCCTTGACGGCGGCCATCTTCATCTCTTCGTTGATCGTCGTCGCGCCACAATCCAGCGCACCCCGGAAGATATAAGGGAAGCAGAGAACGTTATTGACCTGATTTGGATAGTCCGACCGGCCGGTGCAGATCATCGCGTCGGGACGGGCGGTGCGCGCCAGTTCCGGCATGATTTCCGGCTTTGGATTGGCCAGAGCCATGATCAGCGGGCTTGGTGCCATCTGTTCGAGCAGTTCCGGCTTCAGGACGCCCGCAGCGGACAGGCCGAGGAACACATCGGCGCCGCCGATGCTTTCGGCCAGCACCCGCTTGTCGCTTTCCTGGGCATAGACCTCTTTCCAGGGGTCCATCAGCTCGTTGCGGCCCTTGTAGACCAGGCCCTCAATGTCATGAACCCAAATATTTTCGCGTTTCGCGCCAAGTGCAACCAGAAGGTTGAGGCAGGCAAGAGCCGCAGCACCTGCGCCTGACGCGACGATCTTGACGTCGCCAATGGTTTTACCGGCAAGTTCCAGGCCGTTCAGAATGGCGGCGGCGACGATAATCGCGGTACCGTGCTGGTCATCGTGAAACACCGGAATATTCATCCGGTCACGCAATTGCTGCTCAATCTCGAAGCATTCCGGCGCCTTGATATCTTCAAGGTTAATACCGCCGAAGGTCGGCTCCAGCGATGCGACGGTCGAGACCATGGCATCGACGGTCATGGCGTCGACCTCGATGTCGAAAACGTCGATGCCGGCGAATTTCTTGAACAGGACGGCTTTGCCTTCCATGACCGGCTTGGAGGCCAGCGGGCCGATATTGCCGAGGCCGAGGACGGCGGTGCCGTTGGAAATCACCGCGACCAGATTGGCGCGGGCCGTATAATCATCGGCGGCCTGTGGATTGTCACGAATGGCAAGGCAGGGAGCGGCAACGCCGGGGGAGTAGGCCAGTGCCAGATCGCGCTGGTTGCCCAGCGGCTTGGTTGCCTGGATCTCCAGTTTGCCGGGACGGGGATGCAAATGGTAGAACAGAGCCTGTTCGTCCAGATCGCCAGAGGCGGGCGAATTCGTCTTGGTTTTGTCGTCGGTCATGCTTCTTGCCGCTTCATCGTTCATCTCTTCCCATCTCTTACAACAAATCGTTCCACGGACCAGAACATATTTCTGGGGGGCATGGCAATTGCAGCCCATCGGTGTACCGCCCGTGTCATCATCCTGAAACACGAGTCTGATTTTGAGAGCATGCCAAAGCTGATCGTAAAGGACCATTCCCGTGAGCGACGAAACCGAAACGCGACATGTGAGAACCCTCTTCATTTCGGATGTGCATCTCGGCTCTAAGGCCGCAAAAACTGATTTTTTGCTGGATTTCCTGCGTGTTTACGATGCCGACACCATCGTTCTGGTTGGCGATATCGTCGATGGCTGGCGGTTGAAACGCAGCTGGTATTGGCCTCAGGGCTGTAATGATGTGGTGCAGAAATTGCTGCGCAAGGCGCGCAAGGGGACAAGAATTGTCTATATCCCCGGAAATCACGACGAATTCCTCCGGGGTTTTCCCGGAACCCATTTCGGCGGAATCGAAGTGCTGGATCAGATGATTCACGAGACGGCGGATAACAAGCGCTATCTGGTTCTGCACGGCGATCAGTTCGATGTGGTGGTGCGCAATGCGCGCCTGCTCGCCTATATGGGTGACTGGGCTTACGATATGGCGATTGCCATCAACGTGGTTCTGGCGGCCGTCCGCCGCCGGATGGGCATGCCCTATTGGTCATTTTCTGCCTGGGCCAAGCTACAGGTCAAGCATGCCGTCAATTTTATTGGCGAATTCCAGAAAGTCGTTGCCGACGAAGCGCGCCGCAACGACGTGCATGGTGTGATCTGTGGCCATATCCACCATGCTGTCATGGAGGATGTTGGCGGTATCCATTACATCAATACCGGCGATTGGGTGGAAAGCTGTACCGCGGTGGCCGAACATTACGATGGACATTTCGAGCTGATCGAATGGGGCACGCGCTATAACGCCGTTGCGCAACCGCGCCTGCTGGGTCCGCCGGAGCCGATTCGCATCTTTCCGGTGGAAAACCCCGCTGGAACAGAAACGCAGGCGGCGCGCTGCAACGCATAAAATGGTTATAGGTGACAAAAGCCTGTGGACCGAAGTGTTGCCCATGGGTTGATCGACACTTTTCCCGCAAAGATCAGTGGAATTGTCGCGCGGGAACGATATATAGTCGCCAGCATCAAGCCGATGGCGGCTTGCCCACTCTCTGAGTGACGGCTTTGAAAGTGTATTCGTTTTGAGTTCCGGTCAGATGGACAATGCCACGGTCGATGCCGAACAGCTGGAAGGGGAGGCCGGGCAGAGGCTTCGCCTGAGCGGTCCGTGGCGCAATACCACGGTCGATACCGTGATTCCAAAACTGCTGGAAATGCGCGAAACGCTGAACGGCAATGTCGAGATCGACATCACCGGCATTTCAAGTCTTGATACATCTGGCGCATGGATCATCCGCCGCATCGAGCTGGCCGCCTCCAAGCAGGGCGATGTGCAGATTGTCGGTGGCAGCGACGCGATGCGGGAGCTGATTTCCGCGCTGCCGGAACAGCCGCCTTTGCCAGAAAAGGTCGTGGATCACCGTCCCTTCTTCCAGCGGGTGCTGGAGCCGGTTGGCAAGATGAGCGTCAGCCTGTTTGAAGACGTCTTGGCCATGAGCTATGTGCTCGGCTCGGCGGTGCGTGGCACGCAGTCCAAGGAACGGCGCGGCGGGCGCGCATCCATTGCTTCCATCGTCAATCAGTTGGACCACATGGGTCTGCGGGCGGTGCCGATCATCCTGCTGATGTCCTTCCTGATCGGGGCAATCATTGCCCAGCAGGGTGCCTTCCAGCTTCGCTATTTCGGCGCCGAAGTCTTTGTGGTCGACCTGGTCGGCATTCTACAATTGCGCGAGATCGGTGTGCTCTTGACCGCCATCATGATCGCTGGCCGTTCGGGCAGCGCCATCACCGCTGAAATCGGCTCGATGAAGATGCGCGAGGAAGTGGATGCGTTGAAGGTTATCGGCCTCAATCCGATCGGCGTTCTCGTGCTCCCGCGTATCGTCGCGCTGGTCATTGCGCTGCCGCTTCTGACGGTTATCGCCAATTTTGCGGCGCTTTACGGTGCCGCGGTCGTTTCCTTTGCCTATTCCGGCATTACCTTTCAGGTCTTTGTTACCCGTCTGCATGACGCCGTGGATTACGCCACCTTCGCTGCGGGCCTGATCAAGGCGCCGTTCATGGCCGTGGTGATCGGCATCGTCGCGGCGGTGGAAGGTATGAAGGTTGGTGGCAGTGCCGAGTCGCTCGGCCAGCACGTCACAGCCTCGGTGGTGAAGTCGATCTTCGTCGTCATCCTCATGGATGGGCTGTTTGCCGTCTTCTACGCAGCGATCAATTTTTAAGGGGCCGCCGTGGAACAGCAAGACCTGACTAATCAAGACAGAGACAATCACCCGACACAAGAGGTGCCGCCGCTCAAGGAAGGGCGGGAAGCGGTGCTGTCCGTGCGTGGTCTGACGGTCGGTTTCGGTGACAAGCTGGTGCTGGACAATCTCGATCTCGATGTCTATCGCGGCGAAATTCTCGGTTTTGTCGGTGCTTCGGGTGCAGGCAAATCAGTGCTGATGCGCACGGTTCTCCGGCTTTTGCCGCGTCAGGCCGGCCAGATCCACATTCTGGGCGCAGACTACGATTCGGTCAGCGCTGCCGAACGTTCCAATCTCGATACACGCCTCGGTGTGCTGTTCCAGCATGGTGCCTTGTTTTCCGCGCTGACGGTCAAGGAAAACATCCAATTGCCGATGCGGGAATATCTGAAGCTTCCACAAGTGCTGATGGATGAACTGGCTTATCTGAAAATCCAGATGGTTGGCCTTTCTGCGGATGCCGGTGACAAATACCCTTCCGAGCTGTCCGGCGGCATGATCAAGCGGGCGGCTTTGGCGCGTGCGCTGGCGCTGGACCCGGACCTGGTGTTTCTCGATGAACCGACCTCCGGCCTCGACCCGATTGGCGCTGCTGAGTTCGATGATTTGATTGCCCGTCTGCGCGATACGCTGGGGCTGACCGTCTACATGGTGACCCACGACCTCGACAGCCTGTTTTCCGTCTGCGATCGCATCGCTGTGCTCGGACAGAAACGAGTCTTGGTTGAAGGACCGTTAACGGATATGCTCGCCTGCGACGATGACTGGGTCAAATCCTATTTCCGGGGCAAACGGGCGCGCTCCATTCCCAAACATCAGGAAATGCGCGGCACCCGCGCGATTGCCGGCACGATTGATTGAGATCCTATGGAAACCAAAGCAAATTACACCATCGTCGGCTTGTTCACGCTTCTTGTGATCCTTGCGGCATTTGGTTTTGTCTACTGGATGGCCGAATATGGCCGTGGTGGTCCCATGTCACCGCTGACCATCCGCATTCCTGGCTCTGCCAATGGTTTGAGTGTCGGCTCGCCGGTGCGTTTCAATGGCATCCAGATCGGCTCGGTCGTTTCCTTGAGCATCGACCGTGACGATCCGGCATTTTCCATCGCTGAGACGCAGGTGCAGCAGGATGCGCCCATTCGCTCCAATACCAAGGCGGCGCTTGAGGTTCAGGGCCTGACCGGTGCGGCCTATGTCGAAATGTCGGGTGGCGTTGGTGGCGACGATTTGCTGAAGAAAGCCCAGGAAACGGGCAAGACGGCGGTGCTGGTCGCCGATCAGTCAAGCCTGACCAATCTTCTGGCGACGGCTGACAAGATCATGAAGCGCGCCGATGACGCCATCGCCAATGTTCAGGGTTTCGTCGCCGATGCACGCGGGCCGTTGACCAATACGATGCGCAACGCTGAAACCTTTTCCAAGGCTCTGGCCGACAATGCCGATGGCATCGACACTTTCCTGAAGAGTGTCAGCGCGCTCTCCGATACGATCACCGGTCTCTCCGGTCGGCTTGATTCAACGCTTGCCGCGGCCGAAGATCTGCTTAAAGCGGTGGATCGCAACAAGGTCAACCAGATCCTCACCAATGCCGAAACCTTTACCGGCAAGATTGCCGATGCCTCGGACAAGGTCGGCGTCGCCGTCGACAATTTTTCGGCAACGGCAAAGACCTTCAACGATTTCGGTGTGAAGGCGGAGGGAACGCTTGGACAGGTCAACGCGCTGATTGCCGCGATCGATACGCAGAAGGTCTCTCGTGTCGTGGATGATGTCTCCGTGGCTGTCACCGATGCCCGCAGTGCGGCTGCCAATGTCCAATCGGTGACCGAGACCTTCAAGGATCGTAAACCGGATATCGATCAGGCAATCAGTGACTTTACCCAGCTTTCCAACAGGTTGAACAATGCCTCGACCAGGGTCGATGGCATTCTGGCCAAGGTCGATGCGCTGCTGGGCTCCGACGATACCAATTCGCTTTCGGCGGAGGCCAAACGCACCCTCCAGTCCATTCGCGCCGTGGCGGATAATCTCAACCAGAAGATCGGCCCGATTGCCGACAATCTGTCGAAATTCTCGTCTTCGGGCCTGAAGGACATTCAGACGCTGGTCAACGATACGCGCAGCACCGTGAAGAACCTGGATGACACGATCAGCAATTTTGATCGTGATCCGCAACGGCTGATCTTCGGTGGCGACAACGTCAAGCAATATGATGGGCGGACAAGACGGTGACAGGTTTTTCCGTGAAAAAGGGACAGATGATGGGGTATTCTTTAGCGGTTCTGCGTCCAATGGCAGCTTTGCGCGCCGCTTGCGCCCTGTCCATTCTCGGCGTCATGCTGGCGGGCTGCGGCACAAGCCCGAACGACACATACGATCTGGCCAGTATCCGTGCCGCCACCACGACCCAATCGGCCCAGAAGCGGCAGGTTCTGGTTGCCGATCCGACCGCGTTGAAAGTGCTCGACAGCGACATGATCGTGGTGCGCGTTTCCGGCACGGAAATGCAATATCTGGCCAAGTCGCAATGGAGCGACAAGCTGCCGCGCATGGTGCAGTCAAAACTGGTCGAGGCTTTCGAAAATACCGGTAAGCTCGGTGGCGTCGGCAAGCCGGGGCAGGGTCTGGCAATCGATTATCAATTGCTATCCGATATCAGGACGTTCGAAGTCGAGGCTGGCGGTATTCGCCGGGCCAATGTCGAGATTTCCGTCAAGCTGCTCAATGACCGCAATGGCAGTGTGATTTCCCAGAAGGTGTTTTCTGCCAGCGTTCCCGCCCGTGGCGGCGACAATCAGGCGCTCGTCAACGCGCTGTCGCAGGCTTTCGCGAAGGTCAGCGGCGATATCGTCAACTGGACGCTGACGACGATCTGATCCCTGGAGGCAACGCCGTCACATGACGGCGTTGCTGCCGACCGGAATCTGGTCGAGAATCCGCCTGAGCGTGATCAGGCCACCTTCGGCGATGCTTCGATCCCGCCCTTCGCTGAAACCAGCGCGGATATGGTGAAACACCCGGGATGAACGGGCCGGTTTGAACTCGTCTTCATCATCGATCAATACGCCCTGGTCCAGCGCGGCCTGCTTGAATGTGCCAGACAGCCATGGTTCCGGCAGTTTCAGCCAGAAATACGGCAGGTGTGGATGCGAGCGGAATTCGTAGCCTTCGAACAACTGACGGACGATCTGTTCTCGAGCCGAAAGCTCTTCCAGCACGCGCCCGCGAATATCATCCGCAGCCCCCGACAGAACCAGACGTGCCGACAGTTCCGCCAGCAGGAAGGGCAGGCCGCCGCAGACCATTTTCTGGGTGACGCGGACCCGCTGGCTCATATGGTCGGGGCAGGCGACCCAGCCGCCGCGCACTCCGGCTGCGACGGATTTCGACAGGCTGTTGAGCAGAAATGTCCGGTCTGGCGCCAGTTGGGCCAGCAGCGGAATGCCATCGCCGACCAGCGCCCCATAAATGTAATCCTCGATCAGCCAGACATTATAACGGCGGGCGATGTCTACGATCTCCAGCCGCCGTGACAGGGGCAGACAGGATAGCGTCGGGTTCTGGCCGGACGACATGATGAAGGCTGCCTTTGGGTGCTCGCGTGCGCAGACCCGTTCAAAGTCCTCCGGCATGATCCCGTCATGGTCGGAGTCCACCAACGCAATCTGGCGACCCATCAGCGAGGCACTGCGGGCAATCTGTGAATAGGTGAGGTGTTCGCAAACGATCCGGTCACCGGTGCCGCTAATGGCGGCGATCACCGCATTCACTCCGGCATGTACACCCATCTGCGGCACGATATTGGCGGCCTCCGGGCTCCAGTCGCCATTCGACAGCCAACGGCGACCTGCCTCCAGCCAATCCGGCAGCAGGGTTCGGGTGTAGCTGGCGATCTCGTCCGGTTGATCGCGGGCAATGTCGGTCATCAAACGGCCGATAATGTCAGCCTGGCCGACATCGATGGCAGCGGTGGTGTCAAAGCGCAGCTTGCCCGGCGGTGGCGACAGGGTTCGCGTGCCGCCATAGGTGAGAGTAACCGGGTCGCGGTGAATATCGGTTTCGTTCTCGGCCAGGCTTGACTGGACGTAAGTGCCGCGCCCGACTTCACCGGTCACCAGCCCACGTTCCCGCAACAATGCATAGGCTCGGGTAATTGTCCCGATTGTCACCTTCAGATCGAAGGCAAGATCCCGCTGCGGCGGCAGTTTCGCGCCGGACGACAGCCTTCCAGTTTTGATATCCGCCTCTGCCCGGTCCGCAATCCTGATATAAAGCGGTCCCTCTGCTGTAGAAAGATCGGGGAGCCAATGTGTTACCATGACAATTATCCTTATTGTCACCTTCAATAAGGTGATTGTATCTATAAATACACAGATAACAAGCGACACAATTGAAAATTACGAGATTTTAGGATCATGGTGATGGTGACAATAGATACAATTGTGTTGCGGGACACGGATGTTGCTGGCAATGCCCAGTCAAGCAATCATCACGACAGTGTTTTACGCGGTCCCGTATGGCGGTTTTTGAAACATATCGGGACGGTGAGGGCGCGGCTGAAGCGGTGGCGGGTGACGCGCCGGACACGAAAGGACCTTGCGGATCTGGATGCGTGTTTGTTGCGCGATATCGGCATATCGCGTGACGAAGCCCGACTGGAAATGCGCAAGTCTATTTACCTGCACTGGACGGCTGAGCTTTTACCGCCGCATCATCATGCGCCGATCAAGTTCCCGATGCTGTAATCAAACCGATCTTTGAGCGCGGCCATCAGAATTTATAACCGACCATCACGCCCGCCCGCGTCATGCCATCATTCGGATCGCAGAGATCGGCATTGGAAGCGTGCTCGATCTGCCCCATCACGCTCCAGGTCTTGTTGATGCGATAGCCGAGCGCTGCATATTCACGAAATAGCACGCGGCAGCCGAGATCCGGGCCGTTGCGGTGCTGCTCGTCAATGGCGCCATCATGGATGACACCGCCAAAGCCTGCTTCGATAAAGGCCTTGGAGGAGAAGATGTCGGTCGTCCAACTGAATCCCGCATAGATCTGATTGTTGAGGCTGTCGCCACCGATTTCTCCGCCGACATGCACCCTTGGTCGAGCAAGGCTGTCGAGGAAACCGGAGGCGGAATCGCGGGAGAATGGGTCGAACAACATCGTGACTTCACCGGCGCCACCATGTTCATGGCCCTGGATTGAGGTGACGGCCCCGAAACGCAATTCGTCGAAAATAGTGTCGTCAGCAAATGCGGATTGGTTGGTAATGGTAAACAGTAAAAGGCCAGCCAAGGCTAATGCTCTTATCGAAGACAGCGCAATCATTGTTATTCAAATTCCTCGCTCGAATCCCGATGATTCGCCGAGGTTTAATTTGCCAATTTTTTCAAGCAAACGCAGTGTCAAAATCGCCACGCTGGGCATTTATCGCCGCGTGGCCGAGGCGCTGTCGCGCGGTTCAGCGTTTCATCGAAACATTAACGGCAGGCTGACGATCCGTTTGCCCAGCGCTTGACGTCGGCAGAAATACGGCCGGACAGGGGCTCGTTCATGACAGGGCCGAAGGCCTGAAGCCTGGCGGGCGTGCCTTGCGCCATGACCACCAGCAGGGGACGGATGTCGCCGCTGCCCTTGCGCACCAAGAGAATGCGCGGCTGGCCTGAATAGGAGGTCAACTCGGCATCCATGCGATAGGCTTTGAAAGCCGGATCTCCGGACTTGAACCAACAGGATGAGGCGCTGACCATCACCCGCTCCATCACGTCAAGGGCGCTTTGTGGCTTCACGGCAGCAGGCGGTGTCGGCTTGCAAGCACCCAGCATGGCGAGACCCGCAAGGGCGATCATAAAAAGTGGCTTGCGCATGAGTGAATCCGAGTCCGATTTGTAATTCAGGTCAACAACCGGTCTCAGGCTGCGGCGACGACGTCGAGAGCGGACGCAAACAGACCACGCCCATCATTGCCGCCATGGGCGGCTTCGATCAGGTTTTCCGGATGCGGCATCATGCCCAGCACATTGCCCTTGGCGTTGATAACACCGGCAATATTGTTGAGCGAGCCGTTCGGGTTGGTGCCTTCAGCATAGCGAAACACCACCTGGCCATTGCCTTCGATGGATTGCAGCGTCTCGGCATCGGCAAAATAATTGCCGTCGTGATGGGCGACCGGGCAACGGATGATCTGCCCTGCGGCATAAGCGCGGGAAAAATCCGTATCGTCATTGACGACTTCCAGCTTCACTTCGCGGCAGACAAATTTCAACGATGCATTGCGCATCAATGCGCCTGGCAGCATGCCTGCTTCCAGCAGAATCTGGAAACCGTTGCAGACGCCGAGAACCTTGACACCCTGATCCGCCTTGGCCTTGATGGCCTGCATGACGGGCATGCGCGCCGCAATGGCACCGCAACGCAGATAGTCGCCATAGGAAAAGCCGCCGGGAATGACGATGAGGTCGACATCAGGAATTTCGGTTTCCGTCTGCCAGATGGTGACGGGTGGGGTGCCGGAAATCTTGGTCAGAGCCGCGATCATATCGCGGTCACGGTTCAGGCCGGGCAGTTGAACAACGGCGGATTTCATGGCGTCGGCTCCCACTTGACTGTCTGTTCCAGACGCTGCCGGGTTGATGTTTCAATCAGGCGGCCTCTGGATCTTCTGTGATGTCATTTGCCTTGGAAAGATCGGCTTCCGTTCTTCCCAAGGCAAATTCTAAAGCATCATGCGTCTTATTAACCGCATTCCGGCTTTGTCGTCCCCGTCACCGGGAGCAGTTCGCTCAATCGATCGAGATCGCGTAATTTTCGATCACGGTATTGGCCAGCAGCTTTTCGCACATGGCTTTCAATTCTGCTTCTGCCGCAGACTTGTCGGCTGTATCGAGCGACAGGTCGAAAACCTTGCCCTGGCGGACATGGTTGACGCCACCGAAGCCCAGCGCCCCGAGCGCTCCTTCGATAGCCTTGCCTTGGGGGTCCAGAACGCCGTTTTTCAATGTAACGGTGACGCGAGCCTTAATCACGAGTGTGTCTCCAGAACTACTTGACCAGAACCGGGCCGGTGCCGCGAACGGGTTCGTTTTCATTGATGATGCCGAGACGGCGCGCCACTTCCTGATAGGCTTCCAGCAGCCCGCCCATATCGTGGCGGAACCGGTCCTTGTCCAGTTTCTCGTGGGTTTCGACGTCCCAAAGACGGCAGCTGTCGGGCGAAATCTCATCGGCCAACACGATGCGCATCATGTCACCTTCGTAGAGACGGCCGCATTCGATCTTGAAATCGACCAGCTGAATGCCGATGCCGAGGAAAAGCCCGGAAAGGAAGTCATTGACGCGAATGGCCAGCGCCATGATATCGTCCAGCTCAGCCGGATTGGCCCAGCCAAACGCGGTGATATGCTCTTCCGAGACGATCGGATCTTCCAGCGCGTCGGACTTATAATAGAATTCGATGATGGAGCGTGGGAGAACCACGCCTTCCTCGATGCCGAGACGCTTGGACAGGGAACCGGCGGCGACATTGCGCACGACGATTTCCAGCGGGATGATTTCCACTTCCTTGATCAGCTGCTCACGCATGTTGAGGCGGCGGATGAAGTGGGTGGGAATGCCGATCTTGTTCAGATGCGTGTAGACATATTCGCAGATGCGATTGTTCAACACGCCTTTGCCGTCGATAACATCATGCTTTTTCTTGTTGAAGGCTGTTGCATCATCCTTGAAAAACTGGATCAGCGTGCCCGGCTCAGGACCCTCATACAGGATCTTGGCCTTGCCTTCGTAAATACGGCGGCGACGGTTCATGACGGTTTGTCTCTATTGTTGGCGTCGCACAAGGGACGCTCTGTGTCACTGGTTGAGGCGGTCCATAAAGGAAAACGCGGCTTTTCACAATCCGGCTCTTGCCCCTTCCTTGTTTTTCTGGTGGCGCCCGGTTCGGGCGCATCCATACAGGCTTCTGCTCCCTACCGTTCAATCCCCAATGCAGACACTACCGACCATGGAGAATCGCGATCTGTCACAGCAGCCCAGGATATTATCTTTAGCACAGCGGTGCCGAACCACGAAATCCATGGCCAGAGAAAGCCATGGATAAGTCAGTCCTCGGCGGAAAGCTTGCTGAGAAACTGGGCAAAAACCATGGTGCCTTCGGGCCAGGGACCATGACCGGACTCGGCATTGAGATGACCTGCCTCGCCTGCATCGACGACAAGGCCTCCCCAAGCCTTTGCAATATCCTCGGCATGGTCATAGGTGCCAAACGGATCGTTGCGGCTGGCGACGATCAATGTGGGAAAAGGCAGGGGCGTACGGGGATAGGGACCGAACGTCATCAGGTGTCGGGGCCGAATTGCTGAATTGGCCACGTCCGGCGGCGCCACCAGAAAGGCGCCAGCCACCTTGCGCTGAAAATGCGGCACGGCATGCACGATCGTCGGCACACCCAGCGAGTGGCCCACCAGCACGACTGGTTTTTCGGCGCGGTTGACCTCTTCAACCAGCCGCTTCACCCAATCCTCCCGGACAGGCTTTGCCCATTCGGCCTGCTCAACGCGACGGGCGGTGGACAATTTGCCCTCCCAACGGCTTTGCCAATGGTCCGGCCCGGAATTGGTATAGCCGGGGACGATCAAAATTTCTGCTTGCGATGCCTTCATGCCGCTTATCTGCGATCCGTAGCGCCTTGCGTCAAGAGTGTGAGCGCGGCAACGACAAAAGAAAATGGTTTGTCTTGCCTACCAATATTGACGCCAACCCGCTGAGGGGATTACCTTGCCCAGCATATTCTGGGAGGAATTCATGTCAATATTTGCTTTGCGGAGTGCCGTGGTTACGGCTCTGCTGTTTCCGTCATTGATGTATGCATCTGGCGCCTATGCCGCCGGCACATGCGGCGATATCCGCAACACCGGCGGGCACCCGCCCGAATTGACCATAGCTGAGGCAAAATCCGTTCCCGGCAATGCCGAGATGCCGCGCAGCCATTGCCTGGTCCAGGGGGAGTTGTCGGCTCACCAGGGCATTGACGGTAGAGCCTATGCCATCCACTTCGAAATGCGGCTCCCGGACGATTGGAATGGCCGTTTCGTCCATCAGTTCAACGGAGGCAATGACGGCAAGGTCCTGGCCGCCACCGGCCCGTTGCTTGGCGGCAACAAGGCGGACAATGCGCTCAGCCGTGGCTATGCGGTGGTCTCCAGCGATGCTGGTCATGACGAGGCGGCGTTTTCCGATAAGGGGCTTGCCGGTTCAGCTGCCTTTGGCTTCGACCCGGTCGCCCGCCAGGATTATGGTTATGGTGCCGTCGCCAAGCTCAACCCATTGGCCATGCGGCTGGTGGAACAGTATTATGGACAAAAGATCGCCTTTCGCTACGGCATCGGTGGCTCGAATGGTGGCCGCCACGCGCTGATGGCCGCCACGCGACTGCCGGAGCAATTCGATGGTCTGCTGGTTGGTTATCCCGGCTTCAATCTGCCGAAGGCTGCCCTTCAGCATGCCTGGGACGTGCAGGCCTGGGCCAAGGTCGATCAGGATATCGCCAAAGCCTTTTCTCCCGCCGATATGGCGGTTCTGGCCAAGGGCATCCTTTCCGCCTGTGATGCCTTGGACGGTCGGGTCGATGGCGTTGTCGGCAATGCGGATGCCTGCCAGAGCCGTTTCAATATCAAGACCCTGGCCTGCAAGACTGAGAAGCAGCCTGATTGCCTTAGCCAGGACCAGATCACCGCCCTTCGCACCAGTCACGCAGGCCCGAGAAACAGCAAGGGCCATGCGCTGTACAGCAATTGGGATTGGGACCCGGGCATGGGGTCGGCCAATTGGCGTCTTTGGAAATTGCAAAGCCCTGTTGCAGCCTGGGGCGGCAAACCAATCATTGCTGTGATGGGCGCGGGTTCGCTGGCTCAGATCTTCACCACGCCGCCCGTGCCGGTCAACGGAACGCCGGAGGACCTGCAAAAGTTTTTGCTCGGCTTCGATTTCGACCGGGATGCGCCGAAGATTTTTGCAAAATCAGGACCGTTCACGGAATCTGCCGCAGATTTCATGATTCCGCCTGATAGCGCCAATCCGCGTTTGAAGGCATTTAAAGATGCGGGCCATAAGATGATTGTTTTTCATGGCAATGCCGATCCGGTATTTTCAGTGCTCGATACGGTCAAATGGTATCGCAAACTCGACAGCAATAATGGTCGCAAGGCGGGGGATTTCGTCAAATTCTACCGTATTCCTGGCATGCCACATGGGGCGGGTGGCCCCTCATATGACGATTTTGATTTCTTCACACCGCTTGTCGCCTGGGTAGAAAAGGGCGCGGCACCCGGTCCGGTATCCGCAGGGATCACCAAGGACAACAAGGATGGCGCAGCACTGACGCCGGGGCGCTATCTTTACTGCCCCTATCCCCTGGTTGCGCATTACGATAAAGCCGCTGCTGGCTCGGATTCCATCCACTTCAAATGCCGCTAAGACAAATGAGCAGCATCTGATCGGGGAGCCAGTTTCCCCTTTTCGGGCCGGTGGCGGTTTTGTTATGAAGGCATCGCGCATTTTCACATGCGCGATGCCTTCATGCTTTTAAATCATGCCGTCGCCCATTCTTGTCGAGATTTTACGTGACTTGCATTGCACATATGAGTAGATTTTCATGGTCTGTCTTATGTTGTTTGTTGCAAAAAACAATCAGTAGATGATATATTTTAAAATAAACTAATAGATAGAATCTTCGATCCGTAAACCAGTTTGTTTTTGTAGTTGTATTTCCGATTTTTAGGTTGATTTTTGTCTGTGCCGGAGAAATTGGCTCGAATATCATTTGCCAATGGATTTTTAGTGAGCGACAGGCGATAATTGTAAATATTATTTAAGGCCGACGGGTGCAGAAATACTTCTTCTCCGCAGGGGTGGGGCGTGACAAGGCAACCGTTTTTTGGGTTAACATCTCTTGGTTTTACTCTTCAACATTCCAACGCTGATGATCTGCCTACTGGTCGGATGGACCTTGAATTCTGTCCTGATGAGCATCAGCTGGTTTTTCGACCGTAAATCCAACCAGTTGGGTCTATGGAGTATCGGTTTTTGGTGTGTTTCAATCGGTACATGCTTGCAGGCTTTGCGCGGTATCGTTCCTGAATCTCTTGGTATCGGCGCTGGTGGAGCACTGGTGCTTCTTGGATCCGGATTGGTGTGGGTTGGGTTTCGGATCTTCGATGGATTTTCCCGTTCCCGTTGGTTTGTGGTCGCAATAACTGCGATTTGGCTCCTCTGCTATTTTGGAGTGAATGTTTTTTCCGCCAATCCGGACTACAGAATTGTCCTCTACACGATTTTGACCGTTATGCAGATCGGCGCTTTAGCCGCCTCGATTTGGTCCGGTTGGAAGAGCGACCGTTTTCCAGTCCGCCTGGTCATTATCTTCATGCTACTGTCCTATGGCTTTGTCATGTTGCTGCGCATTCCTCTGGTGATGATCTGGCCGGTCACAGAGATTGGCGGTGTTGCCCAAACACCATGGGTGCCGGTCGTTACCTTTATTTTATACGTCAACAGCCTTGGGCTGGGGATCGGCATTTTTGCGCTCAGCAGCCATCGAAGCCTCATGCAGTATAAGCATGCCTCCGAGATCGACATGCTGACCGGCGTTCTCAATCGCCGCGCTTTCTATGAGCGCGCCCAGTCACGAATGCTCAAGAGTGCTGGTGTGCTGGCGCTGATCGATCTTGATCATTTCAAATGTATCAATGATGCGCATGGACATGCAGGAGGGGACGCAGCCTTGTGCGCCTTCGGGAAAACGATGATCGAGCAACTCGATGCGAACATGGTGTTTGGCCGGCTCGGCGGAGAAGAATTTGCTTTGTTCATGCCGCAAATGACGGGTGATGAAGCGCTGGCCTTTTGCGATGGGCTGCGGCAATCCGTTGCCCGGCTCACCACACCGTGGCGTGACGCGACGATCACCATGACCATCAGTATCGGCATGCATGAGGTGGCCAAAGCCGGCGCGGATCTTGACGCGGTGTCTCTTCGGGCGGATGCAGCACTTTACCGGGCTAAGGACCAGGGACGGAATCGTTGTATTTTGAGCCCTGCGGAGGACGTCGTGGTGCAGAAACCGGAGGAGGGGATGGCGGCCGTCATCGCGCTAATCGGTGCTAAACCAGCGGCGGTACCTGAACTATCGTAATGTTTGAAAAGTGCTGGTAATGGGAATGCCAAGCGCCATCTTGGAGGGCGCTTGGCAAATTCTTGTTAATCAGAGGTCCGATGTGTCAACCGGATCTGAAAATCTGAGTTATGCGTTGGACGCAGCCTGGGCTTCGGTATCGATTTCGCTCGCACGGCGATAGGCGTCACGATCGGTCATCCGGGCGATGTAATCGGTAAAGACCGGACGTGATGGCACGCTGTTGACTCTCAGTGAGAACGACAGATGCGATGCGAGATAGAGATCGGCAGCGCTAAAGCTTTCGCCAGCGATATACGGGCTTGCGGAAATTGCAGAAGCAACCACATCCATCATGGTATCGATACTGCCGTAGCCAACCATGCCACGGCGCTCATCGGGGACGGCGAAGCCACAAGCCTGACCGATGACGGCGGCTTCCACCGGACCGGCAGTGAAGAACAGCCAGCGATAATAGCTGCCGCGGTTGCCAAGATCTGGGGCAAGGCCCGCTTCAGGAAAGGCATCGGCCAGATAGGCCAGAATGGCTGGCGTTTCCGTCACCACCGTTTTGCCGTGGCGGATAGCCGGAACCTTGCCCAGCGGGTTGATGGTGGTGTAGTCAGCCGCCTTCATCGCGGGACCATAGGCGACCAATTCGGTCTGATAGGGTTGGCCGATCTCCTCCAGCATCCAGCGAACGATGCGCCCTCTGGACATAGGATTGGTGTATAAAACGACTTGCTCGGTCATGGTGCTCTCTTCCCCAAAAATGCATAGAATACGATGGTTTGACGATGCGCACGCATCATCGCCTGACATTACAGCGCCGTGCGTTTTATAAAACGCACGGCGCTGTAATACTTTAATTCCGCTGCATAATTTTCTCGTTAAATCGATTCCGATTTAAGGAATTATGCAGCAGTCGGATGGCCATTTTCATTGGCTCTCCCAATAAAGCGAAAACCCGGCGCGATGGCCGGGTTTTGCAAAACGTGAGATGTCTCAGGCAGCCATTGCAGCCCGAAGATTTTCATCAACCTTGTCGAGGAAGGCGGTGGTTGACAGCCACGGCTGGTCGGGACCGATCAGCAGCGCCAGATCCTTGGTCATGTAGCCGGCTTCAACCGTGTCCACGCAGACCTTTTCAAGGGTGAGGGCGAACTTGGCCAGATCGGCATTGTCGTCCAGCTTGGCGCGGTGCGCGAGGCCACGGGTCCAGGCAAAGATCGAGGCGATGGAATTGGTCGAGGTTTCCTGGCCCTTCTGATGCTGGCGATAGTGACGGGTCACGGTGCCGTGGGCGGCTTCGGCTTCTACCGTGCGCCCATCCGGAGACAGCAGAACCGAGGTCATCAGGCCGAGCGAGCCGAAGCCCTGGGCAACCGTGTCCGACTGGACGTCGCCGTCATAGTTCTTGCAGGCCCAGATATAGCCGCCGGACCATTTCAGCGCAGAGGCAACCATGTCGTCGATCAGGCGATGCTCGTAGGTAATGCCAGCGGCGTCGAACTGGGCCTTGAATTCGGCCTGATAGACTTCCTCGAAAATATCCTTGAAGCGGCCGTCATAGGCCTTCAAAATGGTGTTCTTGGTGGACAGGTAGACTGGCCATTTGCGCATCAGGCCGTAGTTCATCGAAGCGCGGGCGAAATCGCGAATCGAATCATCCAGGTTGTACATGGCCATGGCCACACCGGCGGACGGTGCATCGAACACGTCCTTCTCGATGACCTGGCCGTCTTCGCCGACGAACTTGATGGTCAGCTTGCCCTTGCCGGGGAATTTGAAATCGGTTGCCTTATACTGGTCGCCGAAGGCATGGCGACCGACGACGATCGGCTGGGTCCAGCCGGGGACGAGACGGGGTACGTTCTTGCAGATGATCGGCTCGCGGAAAATAACGCCGCCGAGGATGTTGCGGATCGTGCCGTTCGGGCTTTTCCACATTTCCTTCAGGTTGAATTCCTTCACGCGGGCTTCGTCTGGTGTGATGGTGGCGCATTTGATGCCGACGCCGTGCTTTTTGATCGCGTGGGCGGAATCGATCGTCACCTGGTCATTGGTTGCATCGCGGTTTTCTACCGAGAGGTCGTAGTATTCAATCTCGAGATCGAGATAGGGAAGGATCAGCTTTTCCTTGATGAACTGCCAGATGATACGGGTCATTTCATCGCCGTCGAGATCGACGACCGGGTTGGCAACCTTGATCTTTTGCATAAGTCTTCCTCATCGATAGGGCGGCTTTAATTCGACCGCGTCTCTGTCCATATGACCGGAGTTGCCTATAGCATTCTCGCAAGCCAAGGCAAACAGGAAGCCGCGTGTGGACTTCATTTTAGCTTGAGCGCGCTTTGCCTTCCGCCTCTTGCATTTTGGGCTGTTTATGCCCATGCAGACGTAAATTTGCAGGGTTGAATGAATTATTGCAGGAAAGGCGCCATGGCAGGCACGAACAGCGAGCGCGAGCTTATCGCCGAGGGACCAGCGATTATTCTGGTGGAACCGCAATTGGGCGAGAATATCGGCATGGTGGCCCGTGCCATGGCGAATTTCGGGCTGGCGGAGCTGCGTCTGGTCAATCCGCGTGATGGCTGGCCCTCGGAAAAAGCCCGGTCCGCCGCATCCAAGGCCGATCGTGTCATTGATGGCGCCAAGCTTTACGATACGCTCGAGGAAGCACTGGCCGATCTGAATTTCGTCTATGCGACCACGGCGCGCCAACGGGACAATTTCAAGCCCGTGGCCTCGCCGGTGACGGCGGCCTCAACTTTGCGAACTCGGTTTCTGGCTGGTGAAAAAACCGGAATTCTTTTTGGGCGTGAAAAATCCGGTCTGAAGAATGAGGATGTGGCTCTGGCCGATGAAATCGTCACCTTTCCGGTCAATCCCGCTTTCGCGTCGCTGAACATCGCTCAGGCTGTGCTGCTGATGTCTTATGAGTGGATGAAATCCACCATGGAGGACGTTACCCAGACGCCGTTTCAGGGTGTCGATCAGATGCCTGCCAGCAAGGAGGAAGTTATCGGCCTGTTCGAGCATATGGAGGATGCGCTCGATGCCAGGGGATATTTCCGCCCGATCCATAAAAAAGCACGAATGATCGACAATCTGCGCGCCGTGCTGACGCGACGTGGTTTCACTTCACCGGAAATCAATGTCATGCGTGGCGTGGTCTCGTCACTCGACCGCTTCTCCCGCCGCAATCCGCGCGGCGCTGGAGCGCCTCTGGAGGGCGATGCAGTGGACGGTATTGAGAGGGACGAAGCTGATGGTAGCGGGCATGAACGAGACCAGGACTAAATTAAAACCGATTCTGGTCTTTGATTCCGGTATTGGCGGCTTGACCGTTTTGCGTGAAGCCCGGGTGCTGATGCCGGAGCGCGGCTTTATCTATATCGCCGACGACGCCGGTTTCCCCTATGGCAACTGGGAGGAGGAGCCGCTCAAAGCGCGGATCGTCTCGTTGTTTGCCAATCTTCTGGCACAGTATGATCCTGAAGCGGTGATCGTTGCCTGTAGCACGGCCTTCACGCTGGCTGGTGCCGCGCTGCGCGAAGCCTTTCCCGGCATGCGCTTCATCGGCACCGTACCGGCCATCAAGCCTGCTGCCGAGCGCAGCCGGTCCGGCCTGATTTCCGTGCTGGCAACCCCTGGCACCGTCAAGCGCGCCTATACCCGCGATCTGATTCAGTCCTTTGCCAGCCAGTGCGAGGTTAACCTCGTCGGGTCTCAACATCTGGCCCGGCTGGCCGAAGCCTATATTCGCGGTGAACCGATAGAAGACGCGGTGCTGAAGGCGGAGATCGCGCCGTGTTTCATCGAAAAACAAGGTGCGAAGACTGATATTGTCGTGCTCGCCTGTACCCATTATCCGTTTCTTGCCAATGTCTTCCGCAAGCTGGCTCCCTGGCCGGTGGATTGGCTTGACCCCGCGGAAGCCATTGCTCGCCAGGCGCGGCGTCTGGTGCCTGATGTGGGCGAGGGCGCGCATTCGGACGATTACGATTTCGCGGTCTTTACGTCAGGCCAGCCGGTCTTTTCCACCCACCGGCTGATGCAGGGTTTTGGTTTGCGCGTGGCAGCAGGCTGACGTTTATTACGGAAATAGCCAGAAGATAAATTATCGCGTTCGCGCGTGTAGGCTCTCGGTGAGTTGTTCGACCAGGCAGGCAAGCTGTCGCAGACATTCGTCCCAGGCCAATTGGACCCCTTCCTGCGATACAGTGTCTGGTATGCCGGACTGAACGAGTGTCAGTGCCGTTCCCTTTACTGTCGGTTTCAGCTGGATAATGGTCTCGACTCGCGCAGTCCAGAATGGGTCATCCATTCTTTCCGTGTAGCGAATACGCTCGTTGAGAACCAATTCGTTGAACTCTCCGATCATCACATAACTTAAATCTGACGCGGTGCTGATAAAGCGTATCCTGTAACCGCCACCCTCGCGTCCATCGAAATGAAGCGGTTGGCAGGTAAAGTCCTTCCTCTGCATCCATTGCACGACGGACTGCTCGTCAAGAAACGCTTTATAGACGCGACTGATCGGAGCCTGGATGAGTTTATCAACGCGAATGGAAAATGCCATTCCGAGACCTTTCGCGCCCAAAGGGCTATAGGTGTTCGTAAAAACAGTAGATATTCAAGGTTGTTTCATCATTTTAGAAGTGGATGCACTTTAAACCGCAGCCGTCCTGTATTGAGGCGATCTTTATAGGACGCCATGCGGGGGTCAACTATCTAAAGATTTCAAACTATATTTTTTTGTTATTTCGGTTCGCGCGAAATGTGATGCCGGGACTAAGTCGCTAAAGTAGAATTGGTTGGAAGTGGATTTTAATTCTCCAGATAAAAACTATTGAGCATTCAACGTGTTATTGTGGATTTGATAAAATCGGACCTGCTTGAAGAACACCATTATCTGGGGAATACACAACCCTACAATAATACGGGAAGCGCCGTGGCATGGTGGGGAAAACACCAAAAATGCGTCATCGGTTTCAAATAATCATAGTCAACATGGTCTTTACGGGGCTCGTCCAGCGGTTGTTTTTCTTGATAAATGTCAGTTGTTCACGGCAAACCCTGTGTGTATCTCTTCGGAGATTGGCTTTTGATGGCGACTTCGATTTTTGTCCGGTTCAATCAGCACCTTATATCAAGGTTGCTCATGCTCGCGCACTCTTGCCTTGCAGATGGTACAAAATCCCTCAACCCCCTGAGGCGTCGAGATTTTCAGGCCTCGATATCCTCTGTCTTCTCGCATGATCTGCCTTTTTCAGCAAAACTTACGGTCGCGTATTCCCGACCACCTTCCATCCATCGAAATTGTTGCGAGCCATTTGGAATGCGGCAACGACTTGTGCTACAGATTTTATCCCGCCGCCATCCATGCGGCTCCTAAGAGATTTGAAACAGCTTGTTTGCCGAAATCGTCATTGTTGTCCTGCTCACCATCTTGAACGGCGTATTGGCAATGTCCGAACTGGCGGTCGTCTCCGCCCGTCCGGCGCGTCTGAGAGTTCTGGCCGAAGCCGGTCATCGCGGTTCTGCCGTTGCCATCCGGTTGGCCGAAAATCCCGGTCGGTTTTTGTCGACCGTGCAGATCGGTATTACCCTTGTCGGCGTTCTGTCCGGCGCGTTTTCAGGAGCGACCCTGGGGGCTCGATTGACCCAGTGGCTTTTGTTGCAAGGGATGTCAGAGGCCCTGGCCAGCACGCTCGGCGTCGGCTGCGTCGTGGTTGGTATCACCTACCTGTCGCTGATTGTCGGTGAGCTGGTCCCCAAGCAGATCGCGCTGAGAAACCCTGAAATGGTCGCCTCGCGTATGGCAGGCGCCATGTTGATCCTGTCCAAGGTTTCGCTGCCGCTGGTCTGGCTGCTGGATGGCTCGGGGCGGGCTGTCCTGTCGCTGCTCGGCCAGAAGGGTGCCTCCTCTGGCACCGTGACCGATGAGGAAATCAAGACGGTTCTGGCCGAAGCACAAAGTGCTGGCGTCATCGAATCGGAAGAATCACAGATGATTTCAGGCGTCATGCGCCTGGCGGATCGCACGGCGCGTGGCCTGATGACACCGCGCCGCGATGTCGAACTGATCAGCGTCGATGACACGATTGAGGAAATTCGCGAGACATTGCGTAAAAGCCAGCATTCCCGGCTGCCGGTGCGCAACGGCAATTCCGACGAAATCGTCGGGGTCATGCTGGTGAAAAACTTTTACGATGCCTTGGCCAATGGCGGCACGGTCGACATTCGCTCGATTATCAGCGATGTGCCAATCGTATCCGATCTGGCCGGTGCCATCGATATCATCCAGTCGATCCGCAAGACGGTTCTGCATATGGTGCTGGTCTATGACGAATACGGCCATTTCGAAGGTATTATCACCTCAGGCGATATTCTGGAGGCGATTACCGGTGCCTATCAGGAGGAGGGCGAGGAAGAGCCGGCTCTGCTGATGCGTGAAGACGGTTCCTATCTGGTGGCCGGTTGGACACCGATCGACGAGTTCATCGAGCATATCCGTGTGCCCGTGGATGACGATCCGGATTTTACCACCGTCGCAGGCTATGTGCTGGATGAGTTGAAACGTATTCCGGCGCTAGGCGAAAGCTTCGTCAAGAATGGCTGGAAATTCGAAGTCGTCGATCTGGATGGGCGGCGCATTGACAAGCTGCTGGTCTCGCCGGTCCTGGCAGACGATCCGGATTGATTTCATCCGCGATTGCCTGTGGGTTTCAACGAGAAGACACAGGCATCTTCTTTTACTTTCTGTTAGGAAACACGGATTGAACAACGTGGCTGCATCCTGCTCCAGGAATGCGCCACCATTCCATCATGAGGGTTTATAAAGGTGCAGGTCGGGATCGATATGGGAACAGTGGCGGGTGGCCAACCTGCCAGGCTCGATATCGAGGAGCTGCTGGCAACCCGTCTTCTTGTGCAGGGCAATTCCGGTTCCGGCAAATCGCATCTTCTGCGGCGTCTGCTGGAGCAATCCGCCCAATGGGTGCAGCAGGTGATCATCGATCCCGAAGGGGATTTCGTGACGCTCTCGGAAAAATACGGCCATCTGGTCGTAGACGGGGAGCGCAGCGATGCCGAATTGATCGGCATTGCCAACCGCATCCGCCAGCATCGCGTTTCCTGCGTGCTGACGCTGGAAGGGTTGGATATCGAGCAGCAGATGCGTGCAGCCGGTGTATTTCTGAACGGCCTGTTTGATGCCGAGCGCGAGTATTGGTATCCGGTGCTGGTCGTAGTCGATGAGGCGCAGATGTTTGCCCCCTCGGTCGGCGGCGATGTCTCGGAAGACGCCCGCAAACTGTCGCTGGGCGCCATGACCAATCTGATGTGCCGTGGCCGAAAGCGTGGCTTGGCAGGTGTGATCGCTACGCAGCGTTTGGCAAAGCTTGCCAAGAATGTCGCAGCTGAAGCCTCCAACTTCCTGATGGGCCGCACCTTTCTCGATATCGATATGGCGCGTGCCGCCGATCTTCTCGGTATGGATCGCCGCCAGGCGGAAATGTTCCGCGACCTGAAGCGCGGCAACTTCGTCGCCCTTGGCCCGGCGTTGTCGCGCCGTCCTTTGCCCATCGTGATCGGCGATGTGGAGACCTCGGCGCGTTCCTCCAGTCCGAAGCTGATGCCCTTGCCAGATGCGCCGCAGGACGTGGAAGATCTGATCTTCACGCCGGATCCCGAAGAGTTTACCCGCCCGCTCGTTCGCCGTGCGCCGCCGGCCCCGCGTCCGACCACCGATATTCTGGCCGAACTGGCCCGTGCAACGCCGGTGAATGTCGAGGATGTCGCTCCACAGAGATCGTCACAGCCGGAAATCACCGCCGAGGAACGCGAGGAGCGGATGGCGGCGGTGCTGGCAGAAATTCTCGATGATCCACAGGCGGCCTATCGCACCGATTCCGTTCTCTATCAGGAATTTCTGGTTCGAGCCCGTATGCGCCGGGTCGGCGGTCCACCGATGGCGATGGGTGAGTTTCGCCGCCGCGTCGCGGTGGCGCGGGCCGATGTCGATGACGAAACGGCGTCTTCTGACCGCTGGCAGGAGGCGCTGTCTTTATCAACGCGGGTTTCGGATGACCTGCAGGGCGTTTTCCTGCTGATTGCCAAGGCGGCCATCCGGTCCGAGCCTTGCCCTTCCGATTTGCGGATCGCCCGAGCCTATGGCACCCATTCCGCCCGCCGTGCCCGTCGGTTGCTTGGCTATTTCGAGGAGCAGGGCATGGTCGTGGTGCATACGGATTTTTCCGGAAAGCGCATCGTTGCCTTCCCCGATCTGGAATCAGAAACCAAGCCGGGTGATCCGAATGCAGCCGATATGCCGGATAGCCGCACTGCTGCGGAATAGAGTTTAGCCACGGTTTTAAACCTGGAGCCTTGCTGACTGGCCAAGTTGTGCCGCAATGGCTGCCCATGATGGTTTGATGACCAAGTTTCCCCTAGCCCTCCGACGGAGGCATGTCCTGAGCCTTGCTTCTTTGAGTTTCCTGGGTCTCGCGACATCAGGGCAAGCCGCATCCCTGGCGCCCGGTGAAGTGCCGCTCTGGCCGGGCCGAGCGCCGGGCGGTGGGGGGCCTCGGCTTGGCAGGCGGACCATTCACAAGGCAGCATTGCTGCGGATCGCCACGCCAACCCTGCGGATGGTCCGTCCGCAAACTCCAAATGGTACAGCCGTGCTGATTGCACCCGGCGGCGGCTATCATTTCGTTGAGGAGCGTAAGGAGGGCGAAGCCGCCGCGCAGTGGCTGGCCGCCCGTGGCGTTACCGCCTTCATTCTCACCTACCGTCTTCCGGGCGAAGGCTGGTTCGTCGGCCCGCGTGCGCCATTGCAGGATGCCCAGCGGGCCTTGCGGCTGATCCGGGCGCAGGGTGATGTGCTTGGCCTCGACCCTCAGAAAATTGGCAGTATGGGATTTTCCGCCGGTGGGCATTTGATGGGCATGCTATCGACCCGCTTTGCCGAGCCGATCTATTCCTCGGTGGATAATGCCGATACGCTGTCGGCAAGGCCGGATTTCACCCTGCTGGCCTATCCGGTCATCACCCTGAAGGCTCCCTATAATCATACATGGACCCGGGTTGAGATGGTCGGCAAACATCCAAGCGATGCCGATGTTGCGGCCTGGTCGGTGGAAACCCATGTCAACTCCACTTGCCCGCCGGTCTTTCTGGCCCATGCCAAGGACGATCCGGTTGCCAATATTGAACACTCCAGGCTGATGCAGGCGGCTTGCCGCAAGGCTGGTGTTTCCGCCGATCTGGTCGAACTTGAGCAGGGCGGTCACGGCTTTGCCATGGGCGAAGGGAGCATGAGGAAAACGCCCAGGCCGCCGGTGCTCTGGACACCGGCGCTTGAGGCATGGATGCGGGGCCGCAATCTGGTTTGATCAGCATCGTACCGAAAAGTGGAACCCGGTTTTCGGGTAATACGATGCGAAAAGAAGATCATCGTACCGAAAAGTGGAACCCGGTTTTCGGCACGACGCGATAGCGCGTCAGTCGGCCCGTTCTTCCCAGACCTTTGCCAGTTCCACAATTGTTTTCACGGCGACTTCCATGTCCTGAACGCTTATCCACTCGAGTGGCGAGTGGTAAGCATGGCCACCGGTATAGATATTGGGGCAGGGCAGGCCCATGAAGGACAGGCGCGAGCCATCGGTTCCGCCGCGAATGCTGTGCAGCACGGGGGTGAGGCCAACGCGGCGCACCGCTTCTTCGAGATTGTCCATCACCATCGGAACTTGGTCGAGCACCACTTTCATATTGCGATATTGCTGCTTGACCTCGAATCTGTAGGTCGATCCGGGATAGTCGCGCATCACATCGTGGGTGATCTCTTCCAGGAGCGCTTCTTTCTGCTCCAAGCCTTCATCCACAAAATCGCGGATGATGAATTTCAGGTGCGCTTCATCCATGGAGCCGCTGATGTCGGTGGGGTGAATGAAGCCCTGGCGGCCCTCGGTGGTTTCGGGGGTCTGGTCCTTCGGCAGCCGGCCAATGATGGCGCTGGCGATCTTGATGGCGTTTTCCATCCGGCCTTTGGCCGTGCCGGGATGGATCGCAACGCCGGTTATGGTGATATCCACGCCGTCCGCCGAAAATGTCTCGTTCTCGATCTCGCCGATCGTGCTGCCATCCATGGTGTAGCCAAAGGCTGCGCCCAGCTTTTTAAGATCCACCTTGTCGGCACCTCGGCCAATCTCTTCATCAGTGGTGAAGAGGATCTTGATGGCGCCATGCCGGATGTGCGGATTGTCGATCAGGAACTGCGCCGCCGTCATGATTTCGGCAATACCCGCCTTGTCGTCGGCACCCAGCAGCGTGGTGCCGTCGGTGGTGACAATGTCATGGCCGATTTGCGTGGCGAGCTGCGGATTGTCGCTGACCCGGATGATCTGATTGGCGTCGCCGGACAGAACGATATCTCCGCCCTGATAGTTTTTCAGCAGCTGCGGCTTCACATTCGTGCCGGTGAAATCCGGTGCCGTATCCATATGCGAGCAGAAGCAGATCACCGGAACCGGCTTGTCGACATTGGCGGGAATGGTCGCATAGACATTGCCGTGCTCATCCAGATGGGCGTCGGAAAGGCCCATGGCCAGCAATTCACTCACCAGCACATGGCCGAGGTTTTTCTGTTTTTCCGTGGAAGGCTGGCTGGTTGATTCGGGGTCTGACTGGGTGTCGATGACGACATAGCGCAGGAAACGGTCGAGAATTGTATCGGGCATGCGGGCGGTCCATCACGGTTTGTGGCTATGGTTGGTGGCCACGGGTTTGGGGCGGGGTCGGGCTTTGCCCATCCGCAGGATATGCGATGCCGACCTGCGGCACCTGCAATTTTACAGTATTCAATTTGCGACATTATTGGCGCAAAAGAGATCTTGTAAATGTAAGCGTTTCACAAGACGAAGGTTTGCTCAACCCATTTGTAACGTCTCCGCATTTTTATCTTTCACCATTGGCAACGGCCAATACTCAAGCAAACACTGTCAGAAATGACCCTGTCGACGGACGGTTCCGTGACATGACATCCGTCTCTTTATTGTCGCGCAAGACTAAGAGAGCGTCATGATATTTGCTTTTTCATATGCATCCTAAGAGAGTATTTTGATTTAATGTTGCGGCGCAGAAAAATAGCTGTGCTTTGATAAGGACTCGTGGAATTGAACGGAATTTGAAAATTTCAATATTTTAAATTGTCATGACATCTATCAAATTTAGAATTCAAATAATTGTAATTTATACGTAAAATATCCTGATTTTTTGCCCATCGATAAAAAGGGATTTTGAAATAATAACGGAAAAGTGATTGATGTTTTTGCTGCGCAGCAACAGAAATCACATTTTCGTCCTCGAAATAAATTACTCTCGGTTGTGTAAGCGGGGAATGGTTAAAGGGATCGGTTTGGTCCAGCCCTGCACGATAACCAGCCGGATTGCTGTTTCAAATCCGCGTGGCTCACGACACGGATGCAATGCATCCCGGCTTCAATATCTAGCCAGCTATTTATCAGGAGGACTTTTGCAATGAGTGATTTTTTGAAGCGCCTTTCGAGTTTTCGGGAAGAAGTATTTCCAACCCATTCGGGTCTCTATCGCAAATTGGCCCGTGAAGGACAGCAGCCCCAGGCCTTGATGATTTCCTGCGCCGATAGCCGGGTCATGCCGGAAGTGATTACCCAGTCCGGCCCTGGCGAATTGTTCGTATGCCGCAACGCGGGCAATATCGTTCCACCGTTCTCGACCATGAATGGCGGTGTTTCCTCGGCCATCGAATATGCTGTCGTGGCGCTTGGCGTGCGCGACATCGTTGTTTGCGGCCATTCCGATTGCGGTGCCATGAAGGGTCTGTGCAATCACGAACTGCTGGCGCCAATGCCCAATGTAGCCGCCTGGTTGCGCCATAGCCACGCTGCTTATTCCATCGTCTGCGAGGCCTATCCTGATGATCTGCCGCACAAGGACAAGGTGCGGGCTGTAGCGATGGAAAATGTGGTCATTCAAATCGATCACCTGAAGACCCACCCTTCGGTCGCCGCCAAACTCGCCACCAATGACATTAACCTGCATGGCTGGTTCTTCGACATCGAGACCGGCGAGGTGCAGGTCTACGATGGCGCGGAGAAACGCTTCCTGGTGATCGAAGGTGAAAAGCCGCTGCCGGTTGCGGTTTCCGGGCGTGCCACGCCGCATATCATGGCCGATCCTTTCGTAGCGGTTGCGGCGGAGTGAGGCGATGGAAAAAACCAGTTCAGCTCTGACACGGGACATTGCCTCGTCCATCGTCGTCTTTCTCGTCGCCATTCCGCTTTGCCTCGGCATTGCCATCGCATCCGGCGTACCGGTGGCGATGGGCCTCGTCTCCGGCATTGTCGGCGGCATTGTTATCGGCGTGATCGCCGGTTCCCCCTTGCAGGTCTCCGGCCCGGCGGCAGGCCTTGCGGTGATCGTCTTCGGCTTCGTTGAGGAATATGGGCTTGTTCTTCTGGGGCCGGTATTGATCGTTGCCGGGTTTTTGCAGGTCCTGGCCGGCTATCTCAAGCTCGGCTCGTGGTTTCGCGCCATTTCGCCTGCCGTCGTGCATGGCATGCTGGCGGGAATCGGTATCCTGATCGTCCTTGGCCAGGTCCATGTGCTGATGGACGCCAAGCCCGCCGCCGGTGGCGTTGAAAATGTCGCCGCCATGGATGAGACCATCGGCAAGGTGATCAGCGGCGGCATGAGCAATCACAGCATAGCGCTCATTATCGGCCTGATCTCTTTGCTGGCCATGGTTGGTTGGGAAAAATTGCGGCCAGCCCGGCTGCGGCTGGTGCCGGGGGCATTGATCGGCGTAGCCGCCGGAACCTTGCTGGCGGTCGGCCTCGACCTGCCGATTGCCCGGGTTCAGGTTCCGGCCACCCTGCTGGAAGGCATTCGCCTGCCAACGATGGAAAGCTTTGCCGGGCTTGCACAGCCGGGGGTGATCGCCACCGTGCTGATCATCGCAGTGATTGCCAGCGCCGAAACCCTGCTATCGGCTGCCGCCGTTGACAGAATGCATGATGGCGAACGCACCCGTTTCAACAAGGAACTGGTGGCGCAGGGCGTCGGCAATAGCCTGTGCGGCCTGCTGGGTGCCCTGCCGGTAACCGGCGTTATCGTTCGCTCTTCTGCCAATATCCAGGCAGGCGCTGCAACGCGCCGCTCTACTATTTTCCATGGTGTCTGGATTCTGGCTCTGGTGGCGCTTTTGCCGCAATTGCTGGGCGTCGTGCCTTTGACCGCTCTCGCGGCCGTGCTTTTGGTAACCGGCTGGCGACTGGTGAGCTTGCAGCATGTGCGCCACCTGTTCGATCATCACGGCTGGGTGCCGGTCGCGGTCTGGGCCACGACGGTCAGTCTTGTCGTCGTTCAGGATCTTCTGGTGGGGGTTGCGGTCGGCCTGTTTCTCTCTATCATGGAAATCATTCCGTTCCTGCGCCGTAAACTGCATATCGACCATCATGAGAATGATGATTCGATCCAGTTGAAGCTGAATGGCGTCGGGACCTGCCGGGACGTTCCAGCATTGCTGGCCACACTGGAATCGCTTCCTGACGGAAAGAAAGTGCTGATCACGCCTGCGGGTCTGCATTATGTCGATCACACCTATGCCGAAACCCTGACGGAATGGGTGACGCGCGAAAGACGGGCAGGGCGACCGCTCGAGGTGAGCGCTTCCAGTCAGCTTGCCCCGAAAGTTGCCTCCATGGTGGATCGGCTCTGCGTCAAGCCTGCATAGGTAAAGTCACGTCGGACACAGAAAAGGGGCGGCTCATGAAGTCGCCCCTTCTTTTATATTGGCTGTTGGCTGGAGAGAAAATTACTCTTCGATAACATCCTTTTTCTCGTCCTTGCGGGTCGCCCACAGAGATCCAACAATACCAGCTGCCAGGATGGCCAGCGTGATGGTTAGCGACAGCAGCGGCGGGATCTTGGCGATACCCAGCATGTCGGCAAGAAAGATCTTCGAGCCGATGAAGATCAGAACGACCGACAACGCATATTTCAGGTAAGCGAAGCGGTGGATAAGGGCGGATAGCGCGAAGTAGAGGGCGCGCAGGCCGAGGATGGCGAAAATATTCGAGGTGTAGACGATATAGGGATCAGTGGTGATCGCAAAAATCGCCGGGATCGAATCGACCGCAAACACCAGGTCGACGAATTCCACCATGATCAGCGCCAGAAGCAGCGGCGTGATGTAGGTTTTCAGCTTACCAGTCGTTTCGTCCTGCTTTCGCACCACGAAACTGTCGCCTTCCAACTTGTCGGTGACAGGCAGGTAGCGCCGCGCCAGCTTCAAGGCCTGGTTGTTGGCGACATCATATTGGCTGTCGGCCGATAGCAGCATTTTGACACCGGTAAACACCAGGAAGGCCGCAAAGAAATACAGAACCCAGTGATAGCTTTCGACGATAGCCGCACCTGCCGCAATCATGATGCCGCGCAGCACGATCACGCCGAGAATACCGTAGAGCAGCACCCGGTGCTGATAGGCGCGAGGGATGGCGAAATAGCCGAAGATCATGGCGATGACGAAGATATTGTCCATCGCCAGGCTTTTTTCGATGACAAAGCCCGTCAGATATTCAAGTCCGGCTTGCGGACCCGATTGCCACCATATCCAGCCGCCGAACAACACGCCCAGAGTGATGTAGAAGGCCGAGAAAGCAAAGCTTTCGGCCATGCCGATCTCCTTGCTGTTCTTATGCAGAACACCAAGATCGAGAACCAGAAGAAATAGAACGATTGCAAGGAAGAAAAGCCACATCCATGTTGGCTTGCCCATAAAATCGACCCAAAGAAAATCCATCGAGGGTTTCCTTTGCCGGAGGGTTTTTGTTGCAGTTCCGACATCACGGGTATCCGGCACTCGCGTCAGAGGGGCCCGGAACTGCTGATACAGCGGTAAATGAGGCGGGCCTGCCACGAGTTCAAGGCCGGTGCTTGACATTTGTGACGGCTCTGCGTAGAGACCCGTCCAACGCCGGGTGGAAACGCCCGGTGTTTTTACGACATGTCCCGTGGAGGCTCCGCTTTTTTAGGTGTGAGCCGCCTGTCAGGAAAGCCGAAAGGCGATCCAGAGGAGGGCGTGTTTCCCAAAATGGGTTCTAAAAGGCCCAATAACAACAAGAGGAAATACGATGAGCAAGCGCGCATCTTCCAAGTATAAAATCGACCGCCGTATGGGCGAAAACATCTGGGGCCGTCCGAAGTCCCCGGTCAACCGTCGCGAATATGGCCCCGGCCAGCACGGTCAGCGCCGCAAGGGCAAGCTTTCCGACTTCGGTGTGCAGCTGCGCGCCAAGCAGAAGCTGAAGGGCTACTACGGCGACCTGCGTGAAAAGCAGTTCCGCGCCACCTACGACGAAGCCAACCGTCGTAAGGGCGATACTTCCGAGAACCTGATCGGCCTCCTGGAATCGCGTCTGGACGCCATCGTCTACCGCGCCAAGTTCGTGCCGACGGTGTTTGCTGCTCGCCAGTTCGTCAACCACGGCCACGTTTCGGTCAATGGCGTCAAGGTCAATATCGGTTCCTACCGCTGCAAGGCTGGTGACGTTATTGAAGTGCGTCAGAAGTCCAAGCAACTGGCCATCGTTCTGGAAGCCACGCAGCTCGCCGAACGTGACGTTCCCGATTATATCGAAGTTGATCACAACAAGATGGTTGCTACCTTCGTTCGCGTACCAACCCTGACGGACGTTCCTTACGCCGTCATCATGGAACCGCAGCTGGTCGTCGAATTCTACTCGCGTTGATTTCGATCTGAAATTCGAGAAAGCCGCCTTTACGGGCGGCTTTTTCTGTTTGCAGCGCAGCAAAATTCGATAATGATGCCTGTCGGCTTCTGCACGAAAAACCGGACTGTCATGCATCTGCCGGGATGAGCAACAGCCCGGCATGGGGAACCCAGATGGATTTGCAGGCAATTGTTGACGACATTGTCGGTGAGATGCAGCCCCGACTTGGGGAAGGCAAGGTCGCGGACTATATTCCCGAGCTTGCGACGATTGATCCGAAGCAATTCGGCATCGCCATCACCACGGTCGACGGCCAGACCTTTACCGCAGGCGATGCGGCAGTGCCATTTTCCATCCAGAGCATTTCCAAGGTGTTCATGCTGACGCTGGCGCTTGGAAAAACGGGTGAGGGCGTGTGGAAGCGGGTCGGGCGAGAGCCCTCCGGCTCATCCTTCAACTCCATCGTTCAGCTGGAGCATGAGCATGGTATTCCGCGCAACCCCTTCATCAATGCGGGCGCCATCGTTGTGACGGATATGGTGCTGGCCGGACACAAGCCGCGCGAAGCCATCGGTGAATTCCTGCGCTTCATGCAGTTCCTGGCCGATGACGACACCATTACCATCGACCGGAAGGTGGCGCAGTCTGAGCAGACGACTGGCTACCGTAATTTCGCACTGGCCAATTTCATGAGCGGTTTTGGTAATCTGCACCACGCGGTGGAGATGGTGCTGGGTGTTTATTTCCATCAATGCGCGCTGGCGATGAGCTGTGTGCAACTCTCCCATGCGGGTCTGTATCTTGCCAACCGGGGTACAAATCCGCTTAGTGGCTTTTCCGTGGTCTCGCCGAAGCGGGCGCGGCGCATCAACGCCTTGATGCTGACCTGCGGCCATTATGATGGCTCGGGGGATTTTGCCTATCATGTCGGCTTGCCCGGCAAGAGCGGCGTGGGCGGCGGCATCCTGGCGATAGCGCCGGGCAAGGCCTCTATTGCAGTGTGGTCTCCGGGATTGAACAAAGTCGGCAATTCGGCGCTTGGATCGGAAGCGCTCGAACTGCTGGCAACCCGGACCGGCTGGTCGGTTTTTGGAAATTGATGTGAGAGCGGTTTTTGCTTTTCGGTGAAAAGTGATGCCTGGAGAATGCAGGGTCGATAGGCATAAAGTTCGGCGCGCATTCATGCCGTGACTATGATATAGCGGGCAAAAGGCCTGCAGGAGTGGGACAAGTCTTGAACGTGATCTCGGATATGAAAATCAATGCGGCGCCGCTATGCATCGTTGCCGATGGCTATGGCCTGTCGCCGGGCGTCAATCAGGCAATCAGGACGCTGCTTAGCGAGGGCAAGGTGCGTGGCACCGGCTGCATGACCGTGTTTGCCGATTGGCGCGACGAGGCTTCTCTGTTGCTGCCAGTGATCGACAGATGTGGCGGCGCCATCGGCCTGCACCTGACGCTGACCAATTTCCTGCCTTTGAGCGGTGTGCAGCCCATGTGCTCCTTCCGCCGTCGTCTGACACAATCCTTCATGGGCGGTGTCGACAAAGGCAAGCTGCAACGCGAGCTGGATGCGCAGCTCAACGCTTTTATTGATGTGATTGGCCGCGTGCCTGATTATATCGACGGTCATCAACACATTCATTTCCTGCCCGTCGTGCGGGAATGGTTGGTGGCGCGACGTGATCTGCTGATCAGCCCGCGCGGCAACAGTCCTTGGCTGCGTGGTGAGCCGGATGCACGGCTGGCGACCAGCCTTGCCCAGCGCGCCAAGATCAGCCTGGTGCAGCGCATGGCACGCGGCTTCAATGCGGAAATGCAGGCGGCGGGCTATACGATCAAGGGACCGTTGACCGGTTTTTACGAGCGCGGCAAGCCGAACGGCTTTGCCGATGCGCTTCGCTATTTTCGCAGCCATGCGCCACGTGACGCGGTTGTCATGTGCCATCCCGGCCATTCGGATGCGATCCTGCGGGCGCGTGACCGGCTGATGATGGCCCGCGAGGTTGAATTTGCCGAGCTGATGCGCCAATAAGAGAAAATCCGCCCGATTGGCAGTGGCGGCAGTCAACATTTGTTCAAGGACGAGCTGCTTCAGCATCGATTCTTGGTTTAAGCAAATCAGCGGACAGGGCCGCATCCTCACATGAATCTTGCTTTTGCGGGAAACGGGGCGGAACGCGCCGGATTAGATGACGTAGAGGATGGGCAGGAGAGCGTCCGCCATCCGCTGTTTAATGACGCACCGCAGTCAGTCTCCTTTAACAAGCTGCGCAAGCGTTTGCTGCGCCACGTGCGTCAGGCGATCGACGATTTTGGCATGTTGAACGGCCAGAAGCGCTGGCTTATCGGGCTTTCCGGCGGCAAGGATAGCTATGGCCTTTTGGCGTTGTTGATGGACCTGAAATGGCGCGGCCTGCTGCCCGTCGAATTGATCGCCTGCAATCTCGACCAGGGCCAGCCGAATTTTCCCAAGCATGTCCTGCCGGAGTATCTGAAATCCATCGGCATTGCCCACCGCATCGAATATCGGGACACTTATTCCATTGTGAAGGAAAAGGTCCCGGCGGGCGGCACTTATTGTTCGCTCTGTTCGCGGCTGCGGCGTGGTAATCTCTATCGCATCGCCCGCGAAGAAGGCTGCGATGCGCTGGTGCTTGGCCATCACCGCGAAGACATTCTCGAAACCTTCTTCATGAATTTCTTCCATGGCGGACGGTTGGCGGCCATGCCGGCCAAGCTGCTGAACGATGAGGGAGATCTGTTCGTGATGCGGCCGCTGGCCTATGCGGCGGAAGACGATCTCGCCAAATTCGCTGCTGCCATGCAGTTTCCAATCATTCCCTGCGATCTCTGCGGGTCGCAGGACGGCTTGCAGCGCAACGCCATGAAGGACATGCTGGCCGGGATCGAAGCCAAGATGCCGGGCCGCAAGGATGCGATGCTGCGGGCGTTGTCGCATGTGAACCCCTCGCATCTGCTTGATCCCGCACTTTTTGATTTTTCCGGGCTGGTTGTCACGAAGCCGTCATAAGGCGGGCGCATCGAGTTTTTGACATTTCACCAGCCTTAAGAAAGTGCCTCCCGTGTTTCAAGACCGTGATATCGACGCCGTCCTGCAAATCGTCAAGGACGCCGCCGCTAGCCAGATCGTGCCTCGTTTTCGGCGTCTGGGTGTTTCCGATATATCCGAGAAGAAATCCTCTATCGATCTCGTCACCGAGGCCGATCTTCTGTCGGAAAAACAGATGACGGAAGCCTTTCTCGCCCGCTGGCCCGGCGCACTGATCGTCGGAGAGGAGGCTTGCGAAACCAATCCTGACGTGATCGACGCCTTGAGGGACGCCGAACTGGCATTCGTCATCGATCCGGTCGATGGAACATTCAATTTTCAGGCAGGCCTTCCGTTGCATGCCACCAATCTCGCCGTCGTGGTGCGGGGTGAGACCGTCGCGGGGATTATTCACGAATCGGTGCTTGGCGATACGCTGGTGGCCTCTCGCGGTGCCGGTGCGCAGTTTTTGCGCGCCAATGGCGAGCGCGTGCCGGTCAAAGTGGCCGCCCCTTGCGATCTCTCGTCCATGGTGGGAACGATTTCCATCAATGAACTGAAGGGTGAGGAAAAGCGCCGCATTGCCGGTAATCTCACCAAAACCAAGATGGCTTTTGCTTTCAATTGCTCCGCCTATGAATATTGGCTGGTTGCCACCGGCAAGGTCCATTTTATCGGCCATTACAAATTGATGCCCTGGGACCATTTGGCTGGCGTGTTGATCCACCAAGAGGCGGGCGGCGTGACAGCCCGGTTCGACGGCAGCCCCTATCGTCCCGGCGACATCACCGGCGGCATCCTGACGGCACCGGATCGCGACAGTTGGGAGATGGTCCTCCGCGAAGTGATCCAGGCGCGATAAGACGAACGACATTTTAAAAGGAACAGACATGGCCGATATCGACATTGCAGCCCTTGCCAATCTTCTGCAGGAAGCGGCAGTCACGGAAATCCTGCCGCGTTTTCGCAATCTGGGCGAGGGCGATGTGCGGATGAAAACCGAGGCCATCGATCTGGTCACTGAGGCTGATGAAGCTGCCGAGCGGCTGATCCACAGCCGTATCAAGGAACTCATGCCGGATGCGGTGTTCATCGGCGAGGAAGCGGTTGCCGCAGATCCTGCTCTGCTCGACAAGCTGGCGGATGCCGAGCTTGCCGTGATTGTCGATCCGATTGACGGCACGTTCAATTTCGCTGCCGGCATGCCGCTGTTCGGGGTCATGCTCAGCGTCGTGCGCCATGGCGAAACGGTTGCGGGCCTGATTTACGACCCGATGGGCAATGATTGGGCAATCGTTGAAAAGGGCAGCGGTGCCTGGCTCTGCAAACCCGATGGCAATCAGGAAAAGATGGAGGTGCGCCCGGCACCCGATCTTGCTCAGATGATTGGCATTGCCAATGTCGGCTTTTTCGAGCTGGAGGCGCGCCGCAAGCTGCTGGTTAATCTGGCCGAGGTGCGGCTGTTCACCAGCTATCGCTGTGCTGCCCACGAATACCGTATTCTCTGCCAGGGCCATATGCATTTTGCCATGTATAACAAGCTGATGCCCTGGGATCATCTGGCCGGAACGCTGATGGCTCAGGAATCGGGAGCCTATGCAGCTAGGTTCGACGGCTCCGCATACCTGCCGCACCACACCAGCGGCGGTCTGCTGATCGCCCCCGACAAGGAGAGCTGGACAGAATTGCGCGAAAAGATTTTCAACGTTTGAAAACTTCGATTACCCAATAAAAAAGCCACGGCAGGTGATCTGCCGTGGCTTTTTTGTTCGGATATCCGATTGTCAGACTTTGGGGTTATGCGGCTGGAACAGCTTGCCCTTTTCGGCAATCAGCACGAAGATCAGGCCGATCACGCCGAGAATGAAATAGCCAGCGACTAGGGGCCGAGCCGTACCATCGAAGGCTTGACCGACCACGGCGCCGATGACCGAGCCGCCGACGGTGGAGATGAAGCCGAGCACCGATGAGGCGGTTCCGGCGACATGGCCGAGCGGTTCGATGGCGAGCGTCTGGAAATTGCCGCCGATCCAGCCGAACTGGAACATGGAGACCGCGAAAAAAGCCATGAAAATAACGAAGGGCAGTGGTGTCGGCCCGAAGGTTTCAGCCAGCAACCACAGGGCATTGATGGTGATGAAACCAAGAAGCGATGCATGCGACAGGCGCCGCATCCCAATCCGACCCACCAGCTTCGAGTTTACGTAGGATGACAGCGCCATGAAAATCGCCACGCCAGCAAAAGCGAAGGGGAACCAGACACCGAGACCGTAAATGCCCATGTAGATCTGTTGGGCAGAGTTGATGAAGCCGAACAGCGCCCCGAAGATGAAGGTGCTTGCCAAGGTGTAGAACAAGGCGATGCGATTGGTCAGGACGATCTTGAAGCCCTCGAAGATCACCTTGGGGGTGAATTCCCGGCGGTTTTCCGGGGTCAATGTTTCCGGAAGTCGCATGTGCATCCAGATGCTGGTGAGAATGCCGCCGACGGCAATGAACAGGAAGATCAGGTGCCAGTTGCCAAAGAACATGATGATTTGACCGGTTCCGGGAGCGACGACCGGGATGATCATGAAAACCATCATGATCAGCGACATCACCTCCGCCATCTGGCGGCCACCGTAGACATCGCGCACGATGGAAATGGTGATGACCCGGGTTCCAGCCGAGCCGGCACCCTGGATGAAGCGCAGGATCAGCAATCCGGCGAAGCTTGGCACAATGGTGATCGCCAGTGCTGCCAGAACATAGACGATGAGACCGATCAACATCGGCGTGCGCCGCCCGAACCGATCCGACAGCGGGCCATAGATCAATTGCGCGCACCCAAACCCGATCAGGTATGACGTCACGACATATTGCCGGTGATTTTCATTGACGACATTGAGGGCTTCGCCGATCTGCTGCAAGGCAGGAAGCATGATGTCGATCGCCAACGCGTTCATTGCCATCAATGCGGCGCAGAGAAAGACGAATTCCAGCTTGCTCATGCCTTGCAAGGCAGCTGGAGCGGAACGAATGGGAGCTGTCATGGGAAAACATGTCCTGGAAAATCAAAAGGCGTCGCAAGGCGCGACGCCCTTATCAGATACTGCATTAATCCCTCAATCGGAATCGATTATGAGAGCCGTGCTGTCGATAGGCTTGTAGCTGACCGCTGTGTGCGTCAAATTTGCCGCACCGCAATATGCGCAAAGGGGCCGAAGGGGACAAGCCCGGAATACTACCGGGCTTTATCCAGTTCGCGTCAGGCGGCGCCGCGAACGGCAATGCCCTTTTCCTCGAGGTGAGACTGCAATTCACCGGCCTGGAACATTTCCCGGACGATATCGCATCCGCCGATGAATTCGCCCTTCACATAAAGCTGCGGAATGGTCGGCCAGTTGGAATAGGTCTTGATGCCTTCGCGAATTTCCTGGTCGGCGAGCACATTGATGCCCTTGTAGTCGATGCCGAGATAATCGAGCATCTGTACGACCTGGCCCGAAAATCCGCATTGCGGAAACTGGGGCGTGCCCTTCATGAAAAGCACGACATCATTGCTTTTTACAGCATTATCAATGAATTCGTTTACACCGCTCATGGATTTATCCTTTCACATGCGGGTCAAGGCCGCAGTATTCCATTGCCTATATAGGCGCATTTTACCGAAATTTCAAAAGTCAAAACGGCGGTTAACCGCGATCAGCCCCGATTGCGGGTGACGCGCCGGGCCTGACGGGCAGCCTTGTTGCGGGTATTCGCTCGCGTCGGCTCGACCTTCTTGTCGGCAGCAGGCGCATTCAACCGTTGCAGGCGGGCCTGCTTGTATTTCTTTCGGTCGGACATTTCAGCTTTCACCGATTTGATCAGTGAGGAGAAAAACGAGGTAATCGGGTTGCTCATGATGATGTGATACCGTCAGGCTTCGGGGATGGAGGTTTGCAGGGCGAGGGCATGCAGCACCCCGCCCATATTGCCTTTCAGGGCATCGTAGACCATCTGGTGCTGCTGCACGCGCGACTTGCCGCGAAAGGCTTCGGCCACGACTTCAGCGGCATAGTGGTCGCCATCGCCAGCCAGATCGCGGATGACGACCTTGGCGCCGGGAATACCCGCTTTGATCATGTCTTCGATATCGCCGGGCTTCATAGCCATGGTTCTGCTCCCATTCTGATCTCTTTGCGCGCCTGATATTTACTGCGCGGCGGCCAGGGTTTCAGCCTTGCCATCCATGAAGTCAGGGAACCACGATTCATGCGTGTTGCGCAATTCCTCAACGGTGATTGTACACATACCGTCGATGACAAGCGCATCGCCGCCAACCTTGCCAAGACGGCGGAACGGTACACCCGCACCTTCAGCATTCGCACAGATGAAATTGGCAAGATCAGCCGGAACCGTGACAACATAGCGGGCCTGGTCTTCACCAAACAGCAGCGCATGGGCTGGGCCGCGGCTTTCTGACAGGTCGATGGAAAGGCCCTTGGACGAGGCCATCGCCATTTCGGCCAGAGCAATCCCGAGACCACCAGAGGAAATGTCATGGCAGGCAGTTACCTGACCATTGCGGATCGCCGAGCGGATGAAATCGCCATTGCGGCGCTCGGCATGCAGGTCCACCTCAGGCGCCGGGCCATCGGTGCGGCCAAGAAGGTCACGCAGATAGATCGAGCTGCCGAGATGGGAGCCATCGGTGCCGATCAGTAGAACATGATCGCCATCCTGGGCGCCGCCGATTTTCGCCATCCGGCTCCAGTCGGGCAACAGGCCAACGCCGGCAATGGTCGGGGTCGGTAGGATCGCGACGCCATTGGTTTCGTTATACAGCGACACATTGCCCGAGACGATCGGGAAATCCAGCGCCCGGCAGGCTTCGCCGATGCCCTTGATGGCTTCCACCAGCTGGCCCATGATTTCGGGCTTTTCGGGATTGCCGAAGTTGAGGTTGTCGGTGGCGGCCAGCGGCTCGGCGCCGGTCGCGGTAATGTTGCGCCAGCATTCAGCCACGGCCTGCTTACCGCCTTCAAACGGATCGGCTTCGACATAACGCGGCGTGACATCCGAGGAGAAGGCCAGTGCCTTGGTCGGATGATTTTCCACCCGCACTACGCCCGCGTCACCGCCGGGAAGCTGAAGCGAATTCCCCTGGATCAGCGTATCATATTGTTCATAGACCCAGCGGCGGCTGGACTGGTTGGCCGAACCGACCAGCGACAGAATAGCGGCGCGGTAATCGGCTGGCTCGTCCACCAGATTGGCGGGCAGGGGGCCGCGCTTGTCTGATTCGCGCCATGGGCGGTCATATTCGGGTGCCTGATCGCCGAGATCCTTGATTGGCAGATTGGCGACTTCCTCGCCCTGATGCAGAATGCGGAAGCGCAGGTCATCGGTGGTTTTGCCGACAATGGCAAAGTCTAGGCCCCATTTGACGAAGATCGCCTTGGCGACCTCTTCCTTGGATGGCTCCAGCACCATCAGCATGCGCTCCTGGCTTTCCGAGAGCATCATTTCATAGGCGGTCATGTTTTCTTCGCGCACCGGCACGGTGTCGAGGTCAAGCTCGATGCCGAGATCGCCCTTGGCACCCATTTCCACCGCCGAACAGGTGAGACCTGCGGCACCCATGTCCTGAATGGCGATGACCGCACCGGTCTTCATCAGTTCAAGGCAGGCTTCCAGCAGGCATTTTTCGGTGAAGGGGTCGCCGACCTGTACGGTCGGGCGCTTTTCGTCGATGGATTCATCGAATTCCGCCGATGCCATGGTCGCGCCACCGACGCCATCGCGGCCAGTCTTGGCACCGAGATAGACGACCGGCAGGCCAACGCCCTTGGCTTCCGACAGGAAGATCGCGTCCGACTTTGCAAGGCCAGCGGCAAAGGCGTTGACCAGGATATTGCCGTTATAGCGCTCGTCGAATTCCACTTCGCCGCCCACGGTGGGAACGCCAAAGGCATTGCCATAGCCGCCGACGCCAGCCACAACGCCGGAGACGAGATGCCGTGTCTTCGGATGATCCGGTGCGCCGAAGCGCAGCGCGTTCATGGCGGCAATCGGACGCGCGCCCATGGTGAAAACGTCGCGCAGAATGCCGCCGACGCCGGTCGCAGCACCTTGATAAGGTTCGATATAAGAAGGGTGGTTGTGGCTTTCCATCTTGAAGACCACGCAATCGCCGTCATCGATATCGACCACGCCTGCATTTTCGCCGGGGCCTTGAATAACGCGAGCGCCCGTGGTGGGCAGGGTACGCAGCCAGCGCTTGGAGGACTTGTAGGAACAATGTTCGTTCCACATGGCCGAGAAAATACCAAGCTCGGTAAATGTCGGCTCCCGTCCGATCAATTGCAGAATCCGGTCATATTCCTCCGGCTTCAGGCCATGGGAGGCTACCAGTTCCGGGGTGATCGGGATGGAATTCGGGATCGTCATGGCTCTCTCTTGCACTGGGAGTGAGAATTTTGCCGCCCTTTTATAACAGGCAATTCATTCGCGCGACTGGAAAATGTGGCTGCGGCGGGTAAAATGCGGCCTTTCCAAGGTTTGCGTGTCGATGGCTTATCTGTGGCCGGATCTGCGCAAATTCCAGGGCTGGTGAAAGCGCTGTTTATGGCATCTCAGACAATCTGTTTGGGGATAGACCATTTCTTTTCACATTTTCGCCCCGGCCTGCGGTAAACTTATGCGCGATGTAAGCGAGGCAGATGAGCCTGTGTTACAGCCATGCGAAACATCTGCCCGCTTTGCCGGGCCGGTTGGAATTCTAGACAGGTGCCTTTGTGATCGATCCTTATGTCATGCTGGGTTTGGAGCGCGATGCCGATGAGGCGGCGGTCAAGGCGGCGTATCGCAAGAAGGCCAAGAGCGCCCATCCAGATGCCGGCGGCGACCCGGATGAATTTGGCAGGATCACTACGTCCTATGATCTCTTGAAGGATCCGGTTCGCCGTAAGGTCTATGATGATACCGGCTATGATCCGCAATTGGCCGATGTTGCCGACCTGAAGGGCTTGATGGTGCTGGAATCGCTGATTAACGACATGATTCTTGACGAGCGCGAGCCCGGCAGTTTCGATCCGGTCGCGGGCCTGCGCCGCAAGTTGACGGACGATATCCTCAAAGCCCGGTTTCATATTCTGGAACTGGAGCGTCACCGCACCCGTATCCGCAAGCATGTGGATCGTATTGGCCGGCGACCTGAAACCGATGTGCTCGGCTCTATGTTGCGCGCCCGCACCCAGTCGATTGCCGAAGCGATCAAGAATGCCGAAACCCAGATCGACGCCATCGAGCGCGCCTATTCCATGCTAGAGGGCTATTCCTACGAGCTGGAACCACTGGTGGAGACGCTGTCCGATCCTGTTCCGGATCTGCCGAAGGCGGCCGAATAGCATCGGCCGAATAGCATCGGCCCGCAAAGTGTGGCGCGGTTTTCGGATAAGCCGATGCTTGGGGAAGCGATCGGCCCGAAAAGTGTGGAGCGGTTTTTGGCGCGCCATCATTCAAAAAAATAATCCAAGCAAAAACGCATTGTTTTTTGCCAAGTTGATTCGTCGTGGCTTGGCTGTCTCAAAAACGCACATCGAATGGCTCCCTGGAATAAAGCTGGGTCATTTTGGAGCGTCGCGGATTTAGGTCGTTAACTCGCCCTTAAGTCCTGTCGAGAGAAGCCGATAATGATAGGTCGGTTGCGTTCGGTTTCCTCAATGGAATTCAATTTTCCGCCTTCTCATTGAAAAACATTGCTGTTTTTAAAAGTTACCGAGCGTTTGGTCGAGAGTTTGCTGGTCGGCGTTTAAATATGACGGTCGTGAAAACGAGATTTGTCGCGAGGCACCATTGCGGCACAGTTTCAATTTTCGTAATTTGCGACGTCATGAATAATTTTTTCTGCGGCGTGGAACCAATTGAGATGGCGAACATTTCTGTTGCGGTTTTAAACGGTTCAACGGCGTGGCAATCCGATGGGCGCGTATTTTTAACCCGGATGCGCGGCAGACGGATTTCGATCTGGATCTATTTTAAGCTGGCAATCATGCGGGTAAAAAATTTGTCAAAGGCGTGGGCCTTTGGCGAGAGGCGGTCAAGGGAATGTCGGGTGGCTGGGAATCATCGGCGTTTTTTTCACGGAGATCGTATTATGGGGCTTTACGATATTAACCGGCTACTGAATGTGAATGACGATACCTTGGGCGGGCGACTTGCAACTGCGAGGGATTGCGCAGGCATGGATCTCGCCGATTTGGCCTCGATCGCGGGCGTGCCGGTTGCGAAATTGCGCTCATGGGAGGCGGATCGCAGTGAAGCCGATGCCAGAAGTCTTGGATTGGTTGCCGATAGTCTTGGCGTTTGCCGCCAATGGCTGATGACAGGCAACGGGCGCGGTCCAGACGAAGAGGACAATGGCGGCGATGCCGAGGACGACATGCTTTTGGTCATGCGCCGCGAACTTGACCGTTTGACCCATATGTATCAAGAAACCGGCAGCATGATCGAAATCCTGCATCGCAGGATTGGCGATTTGGAGCAGCGATCCAGCCGGTAATGGGTGCCTTTCAGGCGCCAATTACCGCGGCTTTATATGCTGGTCGGCCACTGTCAGGCCGAACACCTTTTCAAATGCTTCTTTGAGATGAATATCTACATCGGCCATCGTCACAGGCAGACCGAGATCGACAAGGCTAGTGATGCCGTAGGCAGAGATGCCGCAGGGTACGATACCGCTGAAATGAGACAAGTCTGGCTCCACATTTAAAGACAGGCCGTGAAAACTGACCCAGCGTCGCAGACGAATGCCGAGAGCGGCGATCTTGTCTTCTGTCACGCTACCGTCCGGCAGGGGTGATTTATCCGGGCGACGAACCCAGACCCCGACCCGATCTTCCCGCCGCTCGCCGCGAATGTTCATCATATCCAGTGTTTTGATAATAACGTCTTCCAGGGCGACGACATAGGCTCGTACGTCCTGGCGGCGACGCTTCAAATCCAGCATGACATAAACGACCCGCTGGCCTGGCCCGTGATAAGTATATTCACCACCACGTCCGGTGGCGAAAACCGGAAAGCGATGCGTGTCGATCAAATCCTTCGGATCGGCACTAGTGCCTGCCGTGTAGATCGGCGGATGTTCCAGCAGCCAGATCAGCTCGTCGGCGGTGCCGTCGGCAATAGCTGCCACTTCCTCCTCCATCACGCGCAACGCATCCTCATAGCCAACAAGTCCGTCGCTGACCCGCCACCGGATCGGCGGATTACCAGGGCTAGCAAGCATGGACTTGTCGAGATCGGAACGAAGCATGAGAAGCTATCCTTAAGCGCGCAGCAGGCCTTCGCCATCGCGTGGGTTGGTTTATACCACCGCCCACCATATGTGGTGCCCGGCGGTATAACGCTTGAAATTCGTCGCATAATTTCCTCTAGGCCGATTTGAGCTAGAAGAATTATGCAATGGTGAAACGACAACGGGCTTGAACGGGCGCCCACGCTGACGTTCGATTTTTGCATGAACCCAATAAGGCCAAGGAGAAGATATCTGCGTATCTTCGCCTTGAAGATATCGGCAAGGAGAACGTGAGCGGTGCTCTCCAGTGGCTCAATCTTATGAGTGCATTCTGCTTATAAGGTTCATTCTGGCAGCGCGCCGCATTTCATCCTGTATTTGGCCCGGTTGGAGAGAGTTTTCAACAGACATATCAAGGCCGTGAAGCGATTTCATAAAAATGTTGCAAGCCGCCCTTGTGTACCCCCGACGCATTTGCTAGATGCAGCCCGTCGACGCAAGTCGGCACTCTACCACGATGCGGTCGTGGCGGAATTGGTAGACGCGCAGCGTTGAGGTCGCTGTGGGGCAACCCGTGGAAGTTCGAGTCTTCTCGACCGCACCAAGAACCCGGCTTTAGGCCGGGTTTTTCTTTTTCGTTCAACAGGTTAAGTTTTGATGTGTCCCACGTCAAAACCATGCGTGGGACATATCGGGCCGGTACAGCGCTTACTGGGTAGTTTTCAGTGCTTTACTGAGCGCCATACACGTCGCTTGTTTTCGCTTCTGATTGGCCGTGTTAAATGTTGAATGGTCGGTACTCCGGACCCGGAAAAGCCGGATTTTTGCTTTACCCTGAAGCTGGTCAAAAATCGGGAAAAATATCGTGACAGACATTACTGCGCAAACGATAAAGAGGGCTGAGGTTCCGTCACAGATTTCGACAAAAGATGCGCTGAAGCAAAAACTTAATGTGATGCATGCCGTGATCCTGCGCGATATACGCAGCCGATTCTTCAATCACGGCTTGGGCTTTTTGATCGTCCCGCTTTTTCCTGTTGGGCATATCTTTTTGCTTCTTTTAATTTACTATGTCGTTGGTAAACATTCCGAGTTTGGCGATGATCTTCAGATATTTTTTGCCACTGGACTGCTTCCAGTAATGACGTTCACATATGTTTCGCGTTTTATGTCAATATCACTGCTTGCCAACAAATCTATGATGGCTTTTCCCGTGGTACGGTTGCTTGATATAATATTAGCTAGGGCTTTTTTGGAATTTATCGGCATTATCATTTCATTTATTTTTATTTATATATATTTAGTTTCTATCGGATCTAACCCAGTCCCAGTTTATCCTTCGGAAGCTTTGCTCGCTTTTCTATTTACGGTAATTTTATCAATTGGATTTGGTATAATAGCGAGTGTTATTTCGGTTATTATGCCCATCTTTCCGATGATTTACTCTCTGCTAATGGTGATTTTTTACATCACGTCTGGTGCTCCAATTTACCTTCATTCATTTCCAGAAGTAGTTGTCTACAGCTGTTCATGGAACCCGGCTTTTCAGGCCGTTGAATGGGTGCGTTCTGCATATTATCTCGGTTACCCAACCGAAGATCTTGATAAACAATATTTTATAGGTGTTGCAATTGGCAGTGTATGCATAGGCCTGCTCCTTGAGCGGTTACTGCGTAGATTTGCACTTGAAGGCTGAGTGTGCGGTAGATACGGCTACCGCTGGCTACAGCCATGCCTCGGACACAGCAAGCCGGTCCATTGCTTGCTGCGCGAGCTTCCAGCGCTCCACGCGGCGGGTATAAATCTCGCTTGTTTTGGCTTCTGAGTGGCCGAGAATGGCCATGATTTCATATTGGCTGCAGCCTTGTTCGGCCAGCAACTCGGCCAGACCTTTGCGCACGCCATGAGCAGAGAGATGGTTCAAGCCTGCATCAATGCACCAACGCTTGAACATGGCCGACATGGAGTCGCCGCTGGCAAAGGGTTTGTTGCCTCGCGCCACGATGTAGGTTTCAGCTATTGTGCCTTGGCTGTGGATCGCGGCCTTCAAGGGCTTGAGCAGGGGGATGGTCACTTCGGATGAGCCCCTCTTTGCAGGCACCCATCGCAGCGCCTCCAGTCCGTCCAGAATGCACTCATGCCTTGGGCCAAGGAATGTAAGGTCTTCGATGCGGCAACCCGTCCAAAGGAGAATGGACATTGCAATGAAAGGCTTGGAACCTGGCTTGTGGTGGGTAAAAAAGCGTTTCACATCCGCTGATTTCCAAGGCGTTGCCCCGTCGCCTTTTTTATAGATCCGGTCAATTCCCTTGGCTGGATTGGTCTTAAGGTGGCCACGCTTGATTGCCCATTCATACATGACGCTGATCGCTTCGATGAAGGCATCCGCTTGGGCGGGCGTGCTGGCCATTTTATCCTGCATTTCGATCAGCTTTGGTTGCGGGATGAGCATAATCCTGTCTGGATCCTCAATCAGCCGGGCCAGCAGGTTTCGTTTCTTCTTCAGCGTTTTTGCGCTGGACAGGCGGGCCTTTACCCTTTGCTCCATGTATTCAAAATAACTGTGCACCAGCCAGCCAATGGATCTGGGCTTGACCGCCTCGGATGCCTTCTTCAAAGGCACAGGCTGTTCTCCATAGCGGGCAAGCGTATATTGGCGGCTGAAATCTTCATCGCCTGGCAGGCAGAAAATGCGAATGCGCTGTTTCGGGTTACCAATCACGCGGACGCGGTAACGAACATTGCCCGAAGGCAATTCTTCCTTGATAAGGCCGGGATAGCTGACTTTCATGACGTCCTACCATTCTTTAAGGTCAAGAGAGGCTGGTTCGACATCGCTTTCAGCGCTGCCAGTAAATCGTATCTCGACCGTGCCGTCATGGATAAGCAGGCGATCTACCATAAGGCCTGCGCGTCGGGCGGCCTTCAAGGCAGCGGCCATGGCATGCTCGCTGGCACGCTTTCTGGCGGGTGGTGTCACCAAAGTCTGATCAGCCTTTCGCATTCTGTTTCTCCTGCGGCTGTGGGTGTGAGATATTGAAAGCCATCGCGCTGCAGCGTTCCCTTCTGTCGCGCTCGGCGCGTGCAACGGCCAGGATGGAGAGGTCAGGAAGGGTGATGCGGCTGCCATCGTCCCTAATCGTGATGTGGGTGCGAATAAATGGAAACTGTTCTGGCAGAACGCCTTTGCGGACCTCAACCTGTCGCTTCTGGGCGAGGCGGCTGTCCCGTTGTGGCTTCTTGGATGCTTCTTTTGGCAGAAACCACAATCCCTTGCGATTGTGGGTGCATCCAAGCCGGCGAAGCCAGCCGCGAACTGAATCGGTAGAGCAGGGGACAGACTTTGCGATCTCGGCTGGCGTTGCGCCATCTCCGATCATGTTTAGTAACTCACGGTCAACTGGCCGGTTGATGTCTTTAATAAATGCCAATTTTAGTGCTCCTTGTCGCTGGAACTGCAAAGCGGGCGCAGATCGGCGTTCGCGGGTTGGGTATCGTCCCGCGTTACATCCAACTCATCTTTGCCTGCTGTTTGATGCACTCAAGCCGCACGGCTTAAATATGCCGCCATCGAATTGATGGTGAACGCAATATTGCCAAATAGGCAATAATCGTCAAGCTCAAATTTGTCTATTTGGCAAATTTATAAAAAATACAAAAAAGCCCAGAAACATCTGGGCCTTTTTATTGCGTGCGATGTCTTGCTACCGCCCTGAGATCATCTTGCGTATGCGCCTATGGCGCTCAGATGGTGCTGCCCTTTTCCATTGACCGCTTCTGATGACCGATTGAATGGAGGCGACCCACACCAACTCGACCCCTCTTATGGGTGGTGCGTTGTGGCTTTCGAGGTCATAAGTTCCGGCTTCTGCACCTTTGTGGACGCGCTTGAGATATCGACGGCCATCCCGCGTTCTGACAGCGGCTTCCCAGCCAAGTACGTCTTCTGGGATGATGCTCTGAGACCAGCAAATTATAATGTCGCCATCATCATATCGCGGCCACATTGAATCGCCGCTGACCTCGAAGGCCAGGGCATCGTCGGGAATGGGAAAAGGTGTCTCGACTTCATGTAGGCCGTCAGGTGGTACCTGCTCTTCATCTGGCAAAATTTCGGCGCCAGCACCAATGCGCCCCATCACAGCTACAACATTCGCTTTCGGTTCATTGCTCTTAATTAGAATCTCTTGAGGCTCGACACCCAAAGCGTGCGCAAAGAGGTTGAGATTTTTGACCGACAGGTTGCGGTCTCCATTCTCTAGCCTCGACACATATGACGTCGATAAGCCAGTCGCTTCCGCTACTTGCTCGATTGTCATACCCCGTTCTTCTCGGAGCGTATTCAGTCTGTTAGGGTATTGTTTGTCCATATGGCAAAAATGCTCAGTTTGAAGCTCCAGCGCCATAGCCAAATAGGCAAAATAACCCTTGACTAAAAATTGCCTATTTGGCAAGTAATGTTACATGGATGCTTTTAGGACGTATTTGGACGAATCCGGTGAGAGGTTGTCGAGCTTTGCGCTCCGTATTGGGCGCGCGCCGAGTACATTGTCACGTGTACTGTCCGGTCAACGTGATCCCAGTATCGATTTGGCCCGGGACATTGAACGCGGCACAGACCAGCGTGTAACTGCCATTCAATTTCTTGAAATTTGCCTCAGCAAACGGAAATCCAGTTGATGACTTGGATAATCTTTTTGCTTGTCTATCCAACAGGCTTCTCCTGGCCATTTGGCGGCTGCCTCCGCGCGGATCGTTATCGTTTTGCATGCGGGCCTCCGTGATTATCTGACGGCCCATTCCTCACATTTTTGATCAATTCCCACCACGGGAAAAACGCCGGAGATTTCCCGGCGCGGGAAAGGTTTTGTCTTATGCAAACAAGCGCTTGGTTTCATCGCATCAAAGCGGCGCAACGTGACCTGATTAGGCTTGCTGGCGGCATCGAGCGGGCGTCTGAGATCTCGTCTGTTTCTCCCAGTCATATCGGCCGGATGAACAATCCGCGTGATACGGACCTGATGCCGATTTCGGTTGTCTATGCCCTGGAGAGCGAATGCGGCCTGCCTCTTGTCACCTCGGCTATGGCGGAATTGAGCGGTCGGCGGTTGACGGACCCGGAAGGCGACCGTGCTGTCGAGCAAAGTGCCATCCTTGCCTATGCCGATATGATGCAGCAGGCCGGTGATCTTTTTTCCGGTGCAGCCATTGCCTTTTCTGATCTCGTTGCGACCCCGGCGGAAGCCACCAAGATGGACCGGGATGCGGCTGCGCTTGAAGCGAAGATTGGCGTGTTCCGCAAGGCGCTTGCCGGTGTGAAAGCGCGGGGCGGGGAAAAATTCGGCCTTCGGGTTGTGGGAGATCAGCCATGATCGACGCAACCTTGACCTCGCTGTTCGAGCGGCCCTTGAGTGCGCGGGCACGGGGCTTCCTGCGCAAGCTCAAAATCCATGGTGGCCAGCTGATCGTGCGTGATGGCCCTGACCGGTTGTTGGCGGATGACTGCCGTGCCTGCGGCTATGTGCTGATCCGTGAGGATCAGAGGACGGTGCTGCTGACCGGTCTCGGTCAGGCCTATCTTGATCGTCTGATGAGGGCGAACTGATGGCCGGTTATGCCTCCATGAAGTTTCCCAAGCCCGGTTCTGCCGGGCTTTCCATTATTGTTGCAGCGAACAAGGTGGCCGGATCATGCACGATGTGAACCGCCAACGTGAAGCCTCGACGGTGAACCGGCTCAAGGGGTCGGCAGAGCGTCTGAATGATGATGTCTGGACGCTGGAAGCGGATCGGGGCGGGTTGCGCCTGGTGGTGCATCGGCTGATGGGTGAGCAGGTGCATATTGCCACCATTCACCCGGCCGCCCTGCATGACGAACGTGACCTGATCTGCGGGGCGCTCGATCATTTGCGCCTGTTTCTTCGCCTTGTTGATCGGGCAGCGATTGCCGTGCGCGATCTGCGGGGTGAGCTGGCGACGCACAATAGCCAGCCAGCGGCCCACCACAACAAACCGAACCACTCGGCACAAGCCTCCATTCTGCTGTCCCACGCTGCCTTTCACCGATTTCTCAGCGAGACCGGCGGTGGGCGCGTGGTTGACGACAAAGACACTGCCGACGCGGCTTTGAAGGACCGCCTCGGCATCACCAGCAAAAAACAGATCAATGAAGATGACCGCGTCAGAGCGGCCTGGCTCTCGCTGTTTGGCGAGTACGAGGCGTGGCTGCGCGGCGGGGGTGAAGCATGACCGGGCTACTTCCAATCGTAGAGCAGCTTTGCGATTGCCAGACGGACGCGGAGCGGGCCAATTGGCTACTGCGGGTGCCGCAGGGTGTCATTTACCGCGACCATGCCTCGATCTGCATGGTGTTGCGGACGGCCGGGTTTTTGGCTGGCGTCGATTATCTTGATGCCGAGTTTGCGGCGATCAATTCCACGCGGAGCGGGCAGGGCTGCTGGCGCGATAGCGTGTTGTTGACCATTGGTGCGGCCAGAGCGGCGATGCTGGACGTGGCGCGCAAAGGCGGTGCGGCATGATGGAGCCTGATCACGGTGCAACGTCGCGGGCATGGTCCTGGCGTCATGCCGTTGCCAAATCTGGCCTTCCGCCGATCACGCGGCTGGTGCTGCATACGCTCGGCCTGAAGATGGATGCCACGGGTGGTTCCTGCTATCCACCCGTCTCAGAACTGGTCGAGCTATCCGGTCTCGATAAGAAAACAATCCTGAAGCATCTGGACGTTGCCGAACAGGCGGGCTGGATCGAGGTCACCCAGCACGGCTTTCGTGGGCAGAAGTGGAAGCGAAACGAGTATATCGCCCGCTGGCCTGGCCGCGATCTGACGGGCAGTGCTGCCGCCGCTTCTGTCGCAAATGCGCAAGCTGGTGGAGGAGATACACCACCTTTTGAGGGTGAGATTTTGCCGGAAGGTGGTGGAGCCGCTCCACCGCCTTGTGCGGAAAAGGTGGTGGAAATGGCGCCCGAAGGTGGTGGAAATGGTTCCACAAAGGTGGTGGAGCAGCTCCACCAAGATAAGATTCTTCCAGCTAACTCTCCAAACAACTCTCCCACCGCAGGCGCGGGGCGGGGGGAATTTTCGAGAGAGGAATTGCGAAAGATCGATCTCGCCTTCAAGCGCTGGTATCCGACTTGGCCGAATTACGACAAGAGCAGCGACACGGCAGCGAGGAAGGCTTGGTTTGCCCTGACGGCAGATCAGCGAGCGGCCTGCATCGAGAAAACACCGGCCTACATCCAGTGGATCGGCAAAGGCACGTTCACCTTCGCCGCTGTGTTCCTGCGAGACAGGGCTTGGGAAAAAATGCCTGAGGTTGCCCAGGCGGTCCAAACCCATGCCACCGCCAAGGTGTGCGGCAAGCTCTGGATGGGGCGGCGCTTGGAAACGCTGCTTTGCGAGCCAACAGGCCAGTTCGTGTTCACGGCGTTCGACAATCGGCGGCTGGCTTCTGGCGCGATCAGCCGGGAAGCCCTGGTTTGGGAAAAGCGTCGTGAACACGGCTGGCCGCTGGTGAGCCGGATGCGCGACCTTGCTCGGCGCAATGAGCCGTTCGTCACCTCGGTGGACCTGCTGCCGCTGGTCTCTGACTTCGAAAAAGTCGAAAGCAGCAGTACGCTGTTTGCGGCCTGGAAGCGCCTGCATGAACGCCGTGGCTGGATGTTCGTCGAGGGCCTACGTGACTGGAACTATTTCCCGCCCATTGACCCCGATCAGCCCGATCTCGACGCGGCGGTCGAGGCGGCACTCGACCATTTCCAAACCAGCTTGAGCGAGGGACGCACCCATGATGCAGCATAACGGGAAACTTCTGGATGGCGTCTCGGATGATGGCTTGTCGAGGCTGGCTTACGTCAACGCTATCGAGGCCAAGCGCCAGCGACAGGTTGCCATGGCCCGGCGCGACCGGCCTGAGTTCGACCGCTTGGCCCGGTGGGTGGTGGCGAGCTGCAAAGCCGGTATGGAAGAGGCGATCCGCGGTTCGCTCGAACAGCAGGAAATCGAGTGCTGGTGCCCCTTGGAGCGGCATCGTCGGCCACCAAAGCGCGGTCAAAAGGCTGTGGAAATCCAGCGGGCGGTGTTTCGGGGTTATCTGTTTGTGCAGGTCATTCCCGACAATGAAGCCTTCGTCGGATTGATGCTTGCCTCAAAGCTTCGCGGGCTGATGGGCAAGGATGGCAAGCCGCACCTGATGCCCGAATCATTGATGCGCCAACTGATGCTGTCTGCCAAGAAAGCGGAAAGAAAACATATGGATGGGCGGGATGTTCCACCGATGCCGGATGTGCTGGGCAAGCAGGTGACGATCCGCTCTGGCCCGTTTGCCGACTTCGTGGTGACGGTGCGCAAGGTGCTGTCGAAGCGTGGCCAGATGGTCGTTGACGTGCCGTTGTTCGGCGGTATGAGCGAAATCACAATGGGGATTGACTTCATTTCTGACTGAGATTATCGCTTGAAACGTGGAGAGGCGAATAGCGCCTTTCCCGCCGAGATGACCGGGGCGCGCTGATGCTCCTAAGGGATTGATGTTCACCCCCCGGCCTCGCTCTGATCCAAGCCAATAGGCGATGTGATTCAGGGCCAGTGCGTAAGCTATGACCAGATGAACGATGACAAGGCGGCCGATGGGTCGCCTTTTTGCGTTCTAGGATATGGCGACAGATCAGCGATCAGATGAGGCCAAGGGCTGGCGCTCTTGGTATTACACCACGAGGTGGCGAGCCATCCGGGCAATCCAGCTGAAGCGGGAACCCTATTGCCGCATGTGCCGGCAGCAAGGGAGGCTCAAGAAGGGCTTCATCTGCGATCACATTGAACGTCATAGCGGCAATGCGGAGAAGTTCTGGAACGGACCTTTCCAGACCTTGTGCAAGAAGCATCACGACGCGACCAAACAGCGGGAAGAACATCGCGGCTTCTCGACAGC
>WPHV01000010.1 GCA_009744235.1 Gillisella vitis | reverse complement strand
GTTTCAAACGCTCCCACTGGTCATCTCGGAGAACCTCACCATCCATCGCTAAACCTCCAAAAGTTAGCGTTGAATCTGATTTGCGACGGAAAGGGAATCCCAGTCGTTAATTTGTCACTACAGCCTAATCCGATGTTTCTCTCCACCCTTTGCATCTATCCTTTGAAAAGCGCGCGGGGCATTGCCCTGGGCCAAGCCGACATTCGTCCCGAGGGTCTTAGCCTCGACCGCCAGTTGATGCTGGTTGAGCCCTCGGGGCATTTCGTCACCCAACGAGAGTTGCCGGAACTGGCGCAGCTGGACGTTCGGCTGGATGACGCAGTTTTATACCTGCGACTCGATGATAGCAGAAACATCAGCATGCCCCTTGGGAGTTTTAGCACCCGCAAGCCGGTCACGGTCTGGCGGTCATTGGTTGATTCGGCCTTGGCGGATCCCGCCATCAACGACACCTTGTCGCAATGGTTCGGCAGGCCGCTCGAACTGGTGCTCTTCGATGAACGGGCATCGCGCCTCGCCAATGCAGACTGGGCCGGACCGGACACGCCCGTCACCTTTGCCGATGGCTATCAGGTGTTGATCACCACGACAGCCTCGCTCGACGCGCTGAATGCCGATATGGAATCCCATGGGGAAGGCATGGTTGCCATGGACCGCTTTCGGCCCAATATCGTCATCGACGGCGCACTGCCCTGGGAGGAAGACCAATGGGCCAGTATCGCCATTGGCGGATTGCGCTTCGATCTCGTCAAGCCCTGCGCCCGCTGTATCATGACAACACAGGATCAAAAGACTGGATCGCGCTCCGGCCCCTCACCGCTCGCTGCCATGGGACGGCTTCGAATGTCAGGCAACAAGCGCGTTCCCGGTCCGCTATTCGGCTGGAACGCTGTTCCCCGCGCCATTGGCACACTGCGCCTTGGCGATATTGTCGAGGTGCTGGAAAGGCGACCGGAAGGTATCGAACTTAGGAAACGTCGGTAAACGGTTCTCTTAACCGACAGATATCTTGCATAGAAATCCAATACTTCAATTTTAACGGGAATTTTTCCTGGTTTTTTGCGACTGCGCAGATTTTGCCGCAATGCGAACGCTATTTTCCAAAATGGGGCATGTGGGATTCATTTTGCCATGAAACCTTCATATTCAACCGATCACAAAAATATATTTTGTTTTTGATTAGAGCGCCATTGACGGATCGACCCATTGATCTTACCTTCAACGCTGTCGACAAGGTGGTGATACACGCTACCAAGATCTGTCAATCGGACAGGACATCGATCGGCACGTGTTCAATGTAGAGCCGGTTCCATAACCGGCTCCCTGGCAAGGAGGTAAAGCATATGCGCAGACTATCGCACCATGCGGCGCGCTCCTCGCATCTATGCCCGCTTGGCGTGAGAGGCGTTATAATGATGTCTTTCATTTGCTGTCGAATGTGACGCGTTCTTAAAACAAGACACCACAATTGATCGACTATTGGCCTGCGTATCAAAGCGGGCGGGGATATGACTATGGAAAAACAAGTTATCGAATATGCCGGTGTGCCGGTTGGAATAAGCGTCCCGGAAGGCAACCGGATCAAATTTATCGCCGTGAAATTCCCAGTCATCGATCTGGATGGCGGCGTTTATAGCAATGTCACTGAACTGCAACGCGCCATCCGCACGCATATGAAAAAATCCGATGAGAATGCCTATGGTACCCTCACCGGTTTCGGAGCCGCTCCACCGAGCGCGATCTCATCCGGCGTCTCCAAGGCTTTCAGCGCCGCCTGACAGAAACCATCGCGCGCGGCTCCAGCCGTGAGCCCGCGCGGTTCATAAACATGCCTTTGCAGAAAATAGCCGGTCAGGCTGAACGCCTGTTGCAGGGCATGCGCATCCGCCTGTTTGCCTTTACCGACTAACGGCTCCGGTTGCAGAAAAACCGGAAGGGATAGAAGTCGATCCGCATAGGGCAGACCGGCGGCGTGGGAAACCGCCCTGCCCGTCTTCGGCGACACGAAAACCAGATCCTGACGCCCGCCTGTGGCCGCGCAGGCTGTCAGGTCCAGACCGAAACCAAGATCGTTCAGGATTGCCAGTTCAAAGCGGATGAACAATTCACCTGCCGACGCTGGCTCATGCAGATGATCGAGAATGATGTTCATCGCTTCATACAGATGCCCATGCGGCTCCCGCTCCGGCAACAGCCGCAGCAGAGCCGCCAACGCCTGCACGCCATAGACCGCCGTGGCCGAACTCATCAGATGACCGGCTCGCAATTGCAAAGGCTCGACGCGGAAATCGCCCAGATGCTCTTCCAGCCGCGCCCGCCAGGTGACTTCCACGACATTGCCCGGCTGCAACACCGGCTGCATGGTGCGTGATCGCCCACCCCGCACCAGACCGAGATGTCGGCCCCGCGCCAGCGTCATCATTTCGGCAATGACGCTGGTTTCGCCATGCCTGCGCACACCCAACACAATTGCCTGATCGGTCCATTCCATAGATTGTTTTTATACCAGAGCGATGATTTTCGCCCGTAAAAAATCTGGATATTCCCTATATACGCTTCCGAACCAGCATGTCTTTTGGCAATCAGGCAGCATAGCTGGCATGCCAGAATTTTGCATGGCGCAAACAGGAAGATGGCCCTATACAGCAACCAGGCCTTTCAACCTGCGGCATGCTTCACTTCAGCGCCGTATCCCTGGTTCAGATCCCGCAAGACGGCATGACATGACCCCAATGGACACGAAAAACACCGAACCCGCCTTGGGCGATGGCCGGCTGACAGCGCTTCCATCCGCGCTCAAATGGGGACTGCTGCTGCTCTTGTCGCTGCTGGTGGCTGGGGCTTTGGAATATGTCCGCTTCCCGGCAGCGCTTCTGCTTGGGCCGATGATTGCCGCGATCGTGTTTGCCACTAATGGCGCAAGGCTTTCCCTGCCGCGCCCACCCTATATCGCCGCCCAGGCTCTGGTGGGCTGCATGATCGCCGAATCGCTGAATGGCGATATCCTGCGGCGGTTCTTGCAGGATTGGCCGCTGTTTATCGGCGCCACGCTGTCGGTAATCGCGCTCAGCTCGCTGCTCGGCTACATCATGGCGAAGCGCCAAGTTCTGCCGGGGACCACAGCGGTCTGGGGCAGTTCCGCCGGAGCGGCCTCGGCTATGGTGCTGATGGCCGAAGCTTACGGCGCCGATACGCGGCTGGTTGCCTTCATGCAGTATCTTCGGGTGGTCTGCGTGGCCTCGGCGGCGGCGGCCATGGCGGCCTTCGTCTTCAATATAGCCGGAGCCGAGCCGCCGCCGCTGGTGTTTTTTCCTGATATTGACGGCCAAGCTCTGGCCCTGACGCTGGCGATTACCGCTGCGGCCACTGCCGCCGGTCACTATCTGAAAATCCCGGCAGGCACGATGCTGGTGCCAATGCTGGTCATGGCCGTGCTGAATTCTTTCGGATTGGTGAAGATCGAACTGCCGCTCTGGCTGCTGGCGGTGGCCTATGCCATGGTCGGGTGGCGCATCGGGCTGGCCTTCAGCCGCCGTCTTTTGCTGCATGCCGCCAAGGCAGCACCGCAGGTTGCCCTGTCGATCCTTATTCTGATTTCCTTTGGCGGCTGTCTGGCTTTTCTGTTGTGGTATCTGCTGGGCGTCGATCCGCTGACCGCCTATCTCGCCACCAGCCCGGGCGGGCTGGATTCGGTGGCGATCATTGCCGCCACCACCCATGTGGACCTGCCCTTCGTGCTGGCCCTGCAAACGGCACGCTTCCTGATGATCCTGGCGCTCGGCCCGTCGATTTCAAAGTTCATCGCCAACCGGATCAAGGTGTAGGGCGAGCGGTTAGTCCCTCGGAAACTCCAGGCCCATTTCGCGGAAACGTTCTGGATCATTGCCCCAGTTTTCACGGACTTTCACGAACAGGAACAGATGAACCGTCTGTTCGAGAATTTCCGACATTTCCTTGCGCGAACTGGTGGAGATCGATTTGATGGCATCGCCATTCTTGCCGAGCACGATCTTCTTCTGGCTGTCGCGCTCGACATAAATCACCTGCTCGATCCTGACCGAGCCGTCCTTGCGCTCTTCCCATTTCTCAGTTTCGACATGAGAAGAATAGGGCAATTCCTGATGCAGGCGCAGGAAGAGTTTTTCACGGGTGATTTCCGCCGCCAGTTGGCGCATCGGCAGATCGGAAATCTGATCCTCCGGATAGTACCAGGGGCCTTCCGGCAGGTAATCGGCCAGATAATCCATCACGTCCTGGCAACCGGAACCGTTGGTGGCCGAGATCATGAAGGTGCGCTCAAACTTCACCGCCTCGTTGGCCGTCGAGGCCAATTTCAGCAGATCTTCATGACGCACCTGGTCGATCTTGTTCAGCACCAGGATTTTCGGCTGATGCACATCCTTCAGCGCTTCCAGAATGGCTTCGCCATCGCCGCGCAATCCGCGTTCACTGTCGATCAACAGCAGGATCACGTCTGCGTCCTTGGCGCCGCCCCAGGCGGATGTCACCATGGCGCGGTCCAGCTTGCGGCGTGGCTTGAAAATGCCGGGCGTGTCCATGAAGACGATCTGGGCATTGTTATGGATGGCGATGCCGCGCATGACGGCGCGTGTCGTCTGTACCTTGTGGCTGACGATCGACACCTTGGCACCGACGAACCGGTTCACCAGGGTCGACTTGCCGGCATTGGTGGGACCGATCAGGGCAACGAAGCCGGAATGGGTCGGACGAACAGCAGCCGCATCTTCGGCCACGGTACCCGCAACAGTGTCAGCGATCTGGCCATCGCCAGCCGGTTGGTTTTCATGCTCGGTCATTGTCATCCAATCAATCTGAGGCGGCGGATCTCGTCCACACGCCTTCTCTTTCCAGCAACCGGGTCGCCGCCGCTTGTTCGGCGGCGCGCTTAGACCGGTCAATTCCGGTTTCCGGCTCCAGCTTGCCGATTTCCACCGTTACCGTGAAGCTGGGATCATGATCCGGTCCGGAGCGGTCTGCAACCCGATAGACCGGTGTCACGGCAAATTTCGCGTGTGCCCATTCCTGTAGCTCGGTCTTGGCGTCACGCCGGCCTGCATCCTGCCGGGAGGCGCGTTCAGCCCAGAACTTCAACACGAAGGCACGCGCCGCTTCCAGCCCGGCATCGAGATAAATGGCGGCAATCAGGCTTTCTACCACATCGGCCCGCACATTCAGCATGTTCTTGTCGGTCAGCTTTTTGACGTCGGCACCGGTACGGATATAGCGATGCAGCTGGATTTCATCGGCCACCGCCGCACAGGTCTCTGCGCTGACCAGTTGGTTCAGCCGCACCGACAATTCGCCTTCGGTGGCAGCGCGAAACACCTTGAACAAATGCTCGGCCACGCAAAGGCCAAGCACCCGGTCGCCCAGGAATTCCAGGCGCTCATAATCGCTACCTTTAGCAGGCCTGGCACTGGAATGGGTCAGCGCCTTATCCAGCCGTTCCTTGCCGATAAAGCGGTAGCCGATAACGGCCTCCACTTTCTCGCGTTCCTCAGCGCTCAGGGCCTTGGGAGCCTTCATTGAACAGCCTTGAACAAACGATCCCACCGCATATTGGACGGCCATTTCCAAATTTCACGGAAGGACGTGTTGTTGCCAAGCGAGAAGAAGATCACCGAGGCACGGCCGACCAGATTTTCAGCCGGAACCATGCCCACGTCGAAGCGACTATCAGCGGAATTATCGCGGTTGTCGCCCATCATGAAGTAATGACCGGCGGGAACGGTGAATTCGCGGGTATTATCGCCAGCTGAATTCTGGATTTCATCCAGCGTGTCGTAATTGACGCCATTATCAAGCGTTTCGCGGAAGACCGGAACGTCGCGCCCGGCATCCATCCGATAATCGGAGGTAAAGGTTCCGTCCGGCACTTTGGGTATCGGCTTGCCGTTCACCAGCAACACGCCATCCGTCACCTGGATACGGTCGCCCGGCAGGCCGACAAGGCGCTTGATATAATCGATGTCAGGATTGGGCGGAAAGCGGAAGACGACGACATCGCCTCGCTTGGGCTCACTCGCCAGAATACGGCCGGAGAACAGATCGAGGGAAAAAGGCAGCGAATATTTCGAATAGCCGTAGGAGAACTTGTTGACGAAGATATAATCACCCACCAGCAGTGTCGGCATCATCGAGCCGGACGGAATGGTGAAAGGCTGGAACAGCACGGTGCGGATCACCATGGCAAGCACCAGCGCCTGAATGATGACCTTGATGTTCTCCCAAAGGGCATTCTGCTTCTTTTCGACTTTATCCGTCACGCCGGTCTCTTTCATAATTCGTCAGTCTGACGTTTCTCTAGTCGTTTCATGCCGACCCGGCAACGGCAAAACCGTTGCATCACGCGCTTGCGTCCCGATAACACGACAGGAACGCACACGGATCAGACAATTATCGTTGAGAAACGAACTTTAACGGGAAAGAAGCGGCATAGCTGGGGATCGGTCTTCATCACAGTGCTGCCGATGTGCAGCCGTGAAACCGGGCAATCCCAGATAAATAGCAGCCAAGATGAACAACGGACAAGGATGCAAACGCATGCCCCCAGAAAACATCAGAAATGTAATTTTGAAATTTGCCAGCACCCGAACGCATCGCGTTCGTCGGCGAGACCACCCAAAGACGATGGTCCCGTATCAGGAAGGCCATTCGTGATGGCCATTATTACAAGACGTCGCTGGCATTACACGACGTGGCTTGATGCAACGTCTTTATTCACAAGCCCCGGCAAGACCGCAACCTTTTTTCTCAACATCCAATTCGCCTCACCCGGCACAGCTGATTTCACAGGTCAGCCATGCGCCCGGCGTATAGCGATTAACGGATGCGACGGAACAGGCCACCATCGATTTCGCGCTGGCGATATTCCAGGTCGAGGCGGTCATGGGCAGCGTTCAGATAAGCCATTTCACGTTCCTGGGCAGTCGGGACGCGCAGGGCGCGGGCAAATTTGCGAATAGGACCAAACATTGTCTTATCTCTCTGTGTTTGTTTCGATGACCTCAATATACGAGTGCACTGCACAAAGAACCAGAGACAAGGTGCGTTGCCAGCCATGCTCAAAATGCATGGCATCGTTAAAAACCGTGGAATTTAGCCAGAAACTGCACGAAATTTGATCAGAAACAAGGCTCCGATGTCAAAACATTGGCAGCACCGCCGAAGCGGACAGTAAGCATTTACAGTGCCGTGCATGTCATAAAACACACCTATGACGCTGTACCGCTTTGTATCGGCAGCATAATTTCAATCGAAGTCGGCAATCCAAGCCTCAGTCATAGACCCGCTTGGCGGTTGCCACGCAATCCAGCTCCTTTAGCTGGGACAAAAGCTGGTTGAGCTGGCGCAGATCCCAGACATCCAGATCGAAGGCCATTTCGGTGAAATCGGCAGCGACGCGCATCATGGACAGAAGCCGGATATTAATGTCCAGCCCGGCAATCAGCTGCGCCACCTTGGCCAACGTACCCGGCTCGTTGATGGCATTGATCAGGATGCGGGAATGGAAGCGCGATTTGTTCGCCTCGTCCAGATCCCAGCGGACATCGATCCAGCGTTCCGGCTCGTCATCATATTTCTGCAAGGCAGACGCCTGGATCGGATAGATGATGATCCCCTTGCCGTCTTCCATGATGCCGACAATCCGGTCGCCGGGAACGGCACCGGCTGCGGAGAAATGCACTTCGAGATTACCAGCAAGCCCTCGGATCGGCAGCGGATCCAACTCCTCCGCAAGACTGCCATCGGTGGGCTTTGCGGCGTCAGTTACCTTCTTGCCTTGCGGCAGCTTGAACATCATGCCGCTGGCTGAGCGCATGTTGAACCAGCCATCATCCATGGCGGGCTTTACCGTAACGCGCTCGTCCTGATAATCGGGGAAAACGGCGCGCAGCACATCGAGCGAAGACACTTCGCCGCGCCCGACTGCCGCTATGGCATCCTCGACATCCTTATGGCCCAGCCTGTGCAGAACCGGTTTCAGGATCTCGCGGGAAAACGTCTTGGCGGCACGCTCGAACGTGCGCTCGAGGATTCGGTAGCCAAGGCCGGAATATTGCTTACGGATCGCCATTCGGGTGGCGCGGCGGATGGCGGCGCGGGCCTTGCCCGTGACGACGATCTCTTCCCAGGCCGCCGGCGGCACCTGCACGCCGGAGCGGATGATCTCCACCTCATCGCCATTGGCCAGGCGGGTGACCAGCGGCATGATCCGGCCGTTGATCTTGGCGCCGACGGTGGTATCGCCAATATTGGTATGAACGGCATAGGCAAAGTCGATCGGCGTGGCGCCGCGCGGCAGGGCGATCAACTTGCCCTTCGGAGTGAAACAGAAGACCTGGTCCTGGAACAGTTCCAGCTTGGTGTGCTCAAGAAACTCTTCCGGATTGTTGGCTTCCGCCAGAGCCTCGATGGTATGGCGCAGCCAGGAATAGGCATTGCTTTCGCGTGACAGCAACTCGCCTTCGCCACCGCCCTCACCATCCTTGTAAAGCGCGTGGGCGGCGATGCCGTACTCGGCGATTTCATGCATGCGGTGGGTGCGAATCTGCAACTCGATACGCTGGCGCGACGGGCCGACGATGGTGGTGTGCAGCGACCGGTAATCGTTCTGCTTCGGCGTCGAGATATAGTCCTTGAACCGGCCAGGCACCACCCGCCAGCGGGTATGGACAATGCCGAGCGCCCGATAGCAGGCCGCAACGCCATCGACCAGGATGCGAAAGCCATAGACATCCGAAAGCTGCTCGAAGGACAGCGATTTGGACTGCATCTTGCGAAACACCGAATAGGGTTTCTTCTGGCGCCCCTTCACCGACGCCTGGAGCAGGCCATTGGCGACCAACAGTTCGCTCAATTCGTCTTCGATCTTCTTGATCAGGCCTTCATTGCGTCGGGAAAGCTCTTCCAGCCGCTTTGTAACAGTCTCGTAAGCTTCGGGATTGATATAGCGGAAGGACAGATCCTCCAGCTCGTCGCGCATGTCCTGCATGCCCATGCGACCGGCCAGCGGCGCATAGATTTCCATGGTTTCCTCGGAAATCCGGGCGCGCTTGTCGGGGCGCATATGCTCCAGCGTGCGCATATTGTGCAGGCGATCGGCCAGCTTGACCAGCAGAACCCGCACATCGTCGGAAATCGCCAGCAACAGCTTGCGCAGGTTTTCGGCCTGCTTGGCTTTCTTCGTGACAAGGTCGAGTTTCTTGAGCTTGGTCAGGCCTTCGACGAGCCGGCCGATATCCTCGCCGAACAATTCGTCGATTTCGGCCCTGGTCGCCGTGGTATCCTCAATCGTGTCATGCAGGAGGGCAACCGCGATGGTCGACTCGTCCAGATGCATTTCGGTGAGGATGGCGGCCACTTCCAGCGGATGGGAAATATAGGGATCGCCGCTGGCTCGCTTCTGCTGGCCATGTTTCTGCATGGCGTAGACATAGGCCTTGTTGAGCAATGCTTCGTTGGCGTCGGGCTTGTACTTCTGTACCCGCTCCACGAGCTCATACTGCCGCATCATGCCAAAGCTACTCCATCAATCGAAAAACAGGCCACAAGAACGCTGGTCGAGGACGCACTCTCAAAAGAAAAAGCGCGCCAACCTTCCGATTGACGCACAGAGAGTTTGAAAGATCGGACCACCTCAAGACCGGTACGCCGATCTTGAGACTTCGGCAATCAGTAATCGTCGCTCTTTTCCGGCGGGACAAGGCCCTCGATGCCGGCCAGCAGCTCTTCTTCCGACATCTGGTCGAAGGCAACGGTTTCCGGCATTTCGTCCTCGTCTTGCGAGCCGCTGGTCAGCTGGCCTTCGGCAACGGAGGCAGCATCCTGTTCCGGCTCGTCGACTTCGACGTGCTTTTGCAGGGAATGGATCAGATCTTCCTTCAGATCATCAGGCGACAAGGTTTCATCGGCGATTTCGCGCAGGGCAACGACGGGATTCTTGTCATTGTCGCGGTCGATGGTGATCTGGGCTCCCTGGGAGATCTGACGGGCGCGATGGCTTGCCAGCAGAACCAGTTCGAAACGGTTATCGACCTTGTCGATGCAATCTTCCACGGTGACGCGTGCCATGGTCTGTCCTTCTTTTTACTATTTAGTCCTGGGGGCTTTTAATATTTATTCCTGAGGGATTGACAGACCGGATACATGTATTATCGCCGGAGTTCAAGTTTTTCCTGAGCGTCGTTTCAGCCAGACTCAACCTAGAAATTGTAAAAAAAATTGGAAACTAATAAAGATTCAATCAACAGGCGGTTGGAATATGCTCTATCGCTGGATACATAATTCATATATGATTAAATCATAATACATTGAGTCGGGTTGGAACCCGAGGCTGGCCATACATGATGCCGCGCTAATGTATATAACAAAGGATGTTGAAGGATGTTTGATCCGAGAGAAAAAATAGCGCTTTTCATAGACGGCGCAAATTTATATGCGGCTTCCAAAAGCCTTGGTTTCGATATCGATTACCGCAAGCTGCTCAAAGCATTTCAAAAGCGTGGTTATCTGCTGCGCGCTTACTATTACACCGCGTTAATCGAAGACCAGGAATATTCGTCGATCCGCCCGCTGATCGATTGGCTGGACTATAACGGCTACAAGGTCATTACCAAGCCGGCCAAGGAATTCACCGATTCCATGGGCCGCCGCAAGGTCAAGGGCAATATGGATATCGAACTGGCCATCGATGCAATGGAACAGTCCGAAACTGTGGATCATCTGGTAATCTTCTCCGGCGACGGCGATTTTACCACGCTGGTCGAAGCCCTTCAGCGCAAGGGCCGCAAGGTTTCCGTGGTTTCGACCATGTCGACCCAGCCGCCGATGATTGCCGATGATCTTCGTCGCCAGGCCGATCATTTCATCGATCTCGTATCGTTGAAGGCTGAAATCGGTCGCGATCCAAGCGAACGGCCGATACGCCAGGTCGAACCCATGCTGGCCGAACCGCAGATCTAATTGCCTACAGCGCCGTGCACCACATACGGCGCACTCAGTTTCGCTGTAGCGCTTTATATCTGCTGCACAATGAGACGACCCTGGGTCAGCCAGGGTCCCCTCCAGCACGGTCGGGCACATGCCCTTTCCTGCATTGCTCAAGGAAATAAACTGATGGTTGCCACGCAACCGCCCTGCTAGCTGCTTTCTTGATAAAAAATATTCCGGCTCAAACAGGACGCGACAGACGCTTTGCGGATCGCGACACGACTGTATCTATTAGATATTCAGCAACGTAAGCTCTGCTTATTTTAAGGGTTTTTGCGATAATATCTTGGTTTACCCGCTCCTGCGGATAAACGCTGGCGACCGCCTTATTATCCTATTGTTAAATTTCTGGGCGTTAACATTTCCATGGGAGGTGAGATCCTAACGGATCCACAACCGGGAGAATGATGACCGAAAACACAACCATAGCGCGTCTCTAGGCTGAGTATTTTTCCTCGGATAGCGACAGAAGGCTCGAGGCGCCACCTCTTGCATCCTGTCTTCAACACCTTGGATAAAATGGGATGTAACGGAGACCTCGCGTTATGGCAAAGCGCAGTGCCGATCTCCGTGTTGAATGGCTGGTGATCGTGCATTTTTAAAACAGGATAAGTGGACCAGGGTGTTTCATGACTAATGCAACCGATGACAATGGCGAACTTCACAAGCGAATGGCTTTCCTCAAGCTGACGGCAAGCGATCTGCAGGTCGTCGCCGGCTTGCAGCCGATCATTGCCCATTCCATCGGTCCGACGCTGGACATCTTCTACCAAACCGCCAAACAGCATCCGGAAGCGGCGAAGTTCTTTTCCAGCGACAGCCATATCGAACATGCCAAACAGAAACAGATCAAGCATTGGAGCCATCTGCTTTCCGGCCATCTGGATGGCGCTTATGTTGCCTCGGCAACCACGATTGGCCGCACCCATGCAAGGCTGGGCCTCGACCCGCGTTGGTATATCGACGGCTATGGCCTGATTCTTTCGGGCCTGGTCACCGGCGTGCTGGAAGCAGAGATGCGTGGAACCATGTTCGGCAGCCGCTTGAAAGGCGCCATTCCAAAAATCTCCGCGCTGATCCGCGCCACGATGCTGGATATGGATTTCGCCATTTCCACCTATGGCGAAGCTTTGGGCGAGGAGCGCAGCAAAATTGCCGCGGAGCGCGCCAGGATCGAAGAAGAACAGCAACAGGCCCTGAGCGCCCTGGACAATGCACTGGCCGCGTTGAGTAACGGCAATTTGACGGCACAGATCACCACGCCGCTTGCACCACAATACGAAGCCTTGCGCGGCAATTTCAACAAGGCCGTCGCGACCCTGGCAGGCGCTTTCGACGAAATCAGCCACGAGGCAGGCCAGGTCAATGCCAATACCCGTGAGCTGACCCGAGCCACCGACGACATGGCCAAGCGAACCGAACAACAGGCCGCCGCCCTCGAAGAGACGGCTGCGGCGCTGGAGGAAATCAGCGTGATTGCCAAGCAATCGGCGCAGCGCAGCCGGGAAGCCCAGACGGTGGCCAGCCATGCCGCAGAGGCTGCCGGCAAATCCGGCGAGATCGTCGGCAATGCAGTTGCGGCCATGAGCGCCATCGAGGATAGCTCGACGAAGATTTCCTCAATCATCAGCGTCATCGACGAAATTTCCTTCCAGACCAACCTTCTGGCGCTGAATGCCGGGGTAGAAGCCGCACGCGCGGGCGAGGCAGGCAAGGGTTTCGCTGTGGTCGCCCAGGAAGTGCGCGAACTGGCGCAGCGCTCCGCCAATGCCGCCAAGGAAATCAAGACGCTGATCGACCGCTCGTCAAAAGACGTTGCCAATGGGGTGGCTCTGGTCAACCAGACGGGCGACGTCTTGCGCACCATCAGCGATCAGGTTCGTGAAGTGGACGGACATATTGCAGCGATAGCCCAGGCCGCCCAGGAGCAGGCCTCCGGGATGAGTGAAATCAATGCCGCTATTTCCAGCATGGATCAGTTGACCCAGCAGAATGCCTCGATGGTGGAGGAAACCAACGCCTCAACCCATACGCTGCAAGGCGTATCCGACCATCTGGCATCACTGCTGGCCCGTTTCCAGACGCAAGGGACGAAGGCGCATACGCCACGGTCCGGGGCCTATCACCAGAGCTACGCGGCCTGACGACCGGATAAAAATAAAATTGGTTATCCAGCCAGAATATTTTTTGAGAGCGGGCATATCCATGCCCGTTTTTCGGCGGCGGCGTCCGGTGGAATGACGTAAAACCTGCCCATGCTGTTCAAACAACCTTCCGACGAGACCCTCTACGCCGCACTGGTCGCCAAAGATGCGTCCTATGACGGCTTCGCCTATGTCTGCGTCACCTCGACACGGATTTTCTGCCGTTTCACCTGTACGGCGCGCAAACCCAAACCGGAAAATTGCCGGTTCACAGAGACCATCGCCGCCTGCCTTGAAGGCGGCTTTCGTCCCTGCAAGCGCTGCCGGCCGCTTCTCGCCTATGGCCATGCCGATCCGCTGGTGAAAACCCTGCTCGACCGGCTGGACGCCGATCCCGGTCGTCGCTGGCAAGAAGCGGACGTCGTTGCACTCGGTCATGACCCATCCACGGTCCGGCGCGCGTTCAAACGGCGATTCGGAGTGAGCTTTATCGAAATGGCAAGGCTGCGCCGGATCAGCCTTGGCACGGAAGCCCTTGCCGCTGGCGAGGCTGTGATCGAAGCGCAGATGGAGGCCGGATATGAATCCGGCAGCGGCTTTCGTGCCGCCATCACCCAATTGCTCGGCAATGCTCCGGCAAGGATGAAGGACCTCGACCTGCTCAAGGCTGACTGGATCGACACGCCGGTCGGGCCGATGCTGGCGATTGCCGACGATCATGCGCTGCATCTGCTCGAATTTGCCGACCGGCCTGCCCTGCCCACGGAACTGAACCGTCTGAAGACAAGACAGGGCTGCGGGGTGGCAATTGGGCGAACCGCCGTGACCGAACAAATCGCGGCCGAACTGGCGCGCTATTTCAGCGGCGATCCGAATGATTTCGAAACCCGGGGATTCGAAACCCGGCTTGCCGGACATGGAACGCCATTCGAGCGTGATGTGTGGCAGGCGCTGCGGCACATTCCAGTGGGGGAGACCTGTAGCTATTCAGAGCTGGCGACAGCCCTTGACCGTCCAAGCGCCGTGCGGGCGGTGGCACGGGCAAATGGAGCAAACCAGATCGCTATCGTCATACCATGCCACCGCGTCATCGGCGCGGATGGCAGCCTCACCGGCTATGGTGGCGGATTGTGGCGCAAACAGTGGTTGCTCAATCACGAGCGGCGCATAAAACACAACCCATAAGCGTTGCTGATCGTTGTCATTCAAAACATTCGCTGGACGATTTGAGGCATCTCGGTCATTTTTCGCGCGTCCACTGGCAGCCAGAGTATTTCCAGGAAAAGGGAGATTTTCCCTGTTTCCATGAAGCAGAACAAGGCTCTCGGCCCGCCACCTTTTCACCCCTCACCCATCGCTTGTCTGCGTCGTCGAGACGTAGGCTCCTGTCCTCGTGCCCGCTTGAAAGGAAAAGATCATGCGCACGACAGATCCGACGAAAAACAGTGTTGTCCAGGCCCCCAGAGGCGGTTTCACCCGCCGCTTTGCGATCGCTTATCGCTGGATCGCTTCGGTTCTGACGCGCCGTTTCTTGCGCCGGGGCGGGGAAAAGCCGAGCAACCACATAAGCGATCTGAATGCGCATCAATTGCGCGATATCGGCCTCGACGAAAGGGATATCTCATCCCGGCAGGAACAGGAGCGGAGCGCCCGGCTGGCGGCCTATGCCTTCCTGATTGGGATGCACGGGCGGTAAAACTCACGCCGTGTCTGTCAAAGCGCCGTACTAGAGTCTGTCAGGTTCAAATTGAACCAGACAGACTCTAGATTCTTTTGTTTTCGTTTGTCTTTTCGGGAAAACCGGGTTCCACTTTTCCCTGACAAACTCTACGCGGCGCTTTGACAACTCACACGCATCTCAGCCCGTCTTCAGCAACCGGCTTTTCTGCCGGTTCCAGTCGCGTTCCTTCTCGGTCTGGCGCTTGTCATGCAATTTCTTGCCCTTGGCCAAGGCCAGTTCCAGCTTGGCGCGACCTTTTTCGTTGAAATAGATTTTCAACGGCACCAGCGTCATGCCTTCGCGATTGATGGCAACGCGCAGCCGGTTGATCTCGCGCTTGTTGAGCAGCAATTTGCGGCGACGGCGGGGTTCATGATTGAAACGGTTGGCCTGGAGATATTCCGGCAGATGCGAATTGATCAGCCAGATTTCCTCACCCTCGTCTGAAGCATAGGATTCGGCAATATTGGCCTTGCCTTCGCGCAGAGACTTGACCTCCGTGCCGGTCAGCATGATGCCGGCCTCGTAGGTGTCGATGATCTCATAGTTGAACCGCGCCTTGCGGTTTTCCGCGACGATCTTGTTTACGGTGCGCTGGCTGCCTCTGGGTGCCATGAACTCTGTCCAATCCGACCTAATGCTTTTTTGTTTTTGTTGAACGCCGGTGGGTCACTACTCCGGTCTGTAGGCCTTATGTAATACAGCAATATCAGGAATGGAAGAAGCCGGAGCCAATGTGAACTCCGGCCCAGCCGTCCATTGATGATCTCAGTTCATCAGACCAGCATGCTGAAGAGCGGCATCAATCGCCGCTTCGGTCGAGGATTCCAGCGTCGATAACAGCGGCAGGCGCGCGGTCCGGCCCATCCGGCCAAGCCGCGACAGGGCATATTTCGCCCCGCAAAGACCTGGCTCCAGGAAAATCGCCTTGTGCAGCGGCATCAACCGATCCTGATAGTCAAGCGCCTTGGCGAAATCCCCGGCCAGCGTCGCTGCCTGGAACTCGGCGCACAGGCGCGGCGCGACATTGGCCGTCACCGAGATGCAGCCAACCCCACCATGGGCGTTGAAGCCCAGCGCGGTCGCATCCTCGCCGGACAGCTGGATGAACTCACGCCCGCAGGTGATCCGCTGCTCGGAAACCCGCTCCAGCTTGCCGGTGGCGTCCTTGACGCCAACGATGGTCTTATGGGCCTGGGCCAGCTTGCCCATGGTTTCCGGGCTCATGTCGATTACCGAGCGCGGCGGAATATTGTAGATGATGATCGGCAGGGAGACCGCCTGGGCAATCGCCGAGAAATGCGCGATCAGCCCCTTTTGGGTCGGCTTATTATAATAAGGTGTCACCACCAGCACGGCATCAGCCCCGGCCTTTTCGGCGTGCTGGGCGAGATCGATGGCTTCCATCGTATTGTTGGAGCCAGCACCAGCAATCACCGGAACCCGCTTGGCGGCCACTTCGATGCACAGCTCCACCACCCGTTTGTGCTCGGCATGGGTCAGGGTTGGCGATTCGCCTGTGGTGCCGACCGGCACCAGACCGGAACTGCCTTCGGCGATCTGCCATTCGACATGAGCGGCAAAGGCTTTCTCGTCAATCGCCCCGGTTTCGGTGAACGGCGTGACAAGCGCGGGCATGGAACCCTGGAACATGCATAGAACTCCCAACAGCCGCCAATCCCTGGTCAGCCGTAAATGTGCAATCAAACGCGGGCACATTACTGCTAGGCCCGCACCGGTACAAGCACGGTACGGGCGGTTTTATGACAGTTTTTCAATGTGGAATTTTCGTCGCATTGACGCCATTTCATTAAGCATTCATTAATCGGGCTCAGAGTTAATGGGAGCTATGCGCATTTTCCGGACGAGTTTGCCGATGAAACGGACCATTTTGCTCAAGCTTGCCCTGTCCTTAAGTGTGGCGGTGGCGGCCCCTGCCGGTGTGTCCTGGTCCCAGCCGCTCCTGGGTGGCGGGGATGTGCCAGCGCCCGCCAACCGTCCAGCAGCGCTTTCGGTGTCTTCCGCCTCCTCTGTTTCCGGATCCTCTGTTTCTGGCGACATTACCGGTTCCATACCGGTTGTCGCGCCCATGCCGGTCGAGCGGTCCCCGCTGAAATCCGGCCTTGATGCCCTGTCGGATCGCAACGGAGCGCTGGCGCTGTCGATTCGCGATGCCATGCCCCAGGGGCTGGACCGGCATATGTTGACATGGTCGATTGCCATGTCCGGCCTTGCCGGTATTCCCTCCTCGGAAATTGCCAATGCCCAGCGCGAACTGAAAGGCTGGCCGGGGCTTTCCGCGTTCCGCGCCAATTCGGAAAAGGCGCTTTTGCGTGAAAACCCGCCAGCGCCGGATGTATTGGCAGCCTTCGGAGAGACAAAGCCGGAAACGGCAGAAGGCACGATCATCCTGACCCGCGCCCTGGTGGCAAGCGGCAATCGCAGCCGCGCCGTTTTTATCCTCAAAGACCTGTGGCGCAGCCAACCGCTGGAGATTGCCACCGAAGACCGCATCCTGAGCGAATTCGGCGGCTTGCTGACTCGCGCCGATCACAAGGTACGGATGGATTATCTGATGTATCGCGGCCGCACCGCCCAGGCCAAGCGCTTCGCATCGCTTGGCGATGCGCAGGCTCTTTATGCCGCCTGGATGGCCGTCAACAGCCGTTCGCCCAAGGCCGTGGCGCTGGTTCAGGCCGCCAGCGCACGGTTTGGCAATGACCCCGCATTGCTGTTCGTCAAGATCGAGTATCAGCGGCGTCAGGACAATTACCAGGACGCGGCAAAGCTGCTGGCGCTTGTGCCCAGAGATGCGTCACGGTTGGTCAATCCGGGCGAATGGTGGAATGAGCGGCGTATCGTGGCGCGCGGCCTTGCCGATGACGGCAAATACCGGCTGGCCTATCAGGTTGCCGCTGGCTATACCGCCACCGACCCGGTCGATATCGTCGATGCCGAGTTCCATGCTGGCTGGTATGCCCTGCGCGGCCTCAATGATCCCAAAACCGCAGCCCAGCATTTTCGCCGGATTGTCGAGGCCTCGAATCGGCCGCTATCGGCTTCGCGCGCCTATTATTGGCTGGGGCGTGCCGATGAAGCGCAAGGCAATCCGACCGCAGCGAGGCAGGATTTCGTTCGGGCTGCCGATTATCCCGGCACATTCTATGGACAATTGGCAGGCGCCCGCCTGAAGCAGACACGGCTCGACATTCGCTACCCCACACCGACGGACGAAGACCGGCGTCGCTTCGCCAGCCGGGAAGCCATTATCGCTATTGATCGCTACAAGGCAGCCGGTCACGAATGGCGCGGCGCAAGCCTTTACCGGGCCTTGGCCGAACAATTGCAAAGCCCTGGAGAACTGGCGCTTCTCGCCTCCAAGGCGGAGCGCGCCGGCAATCACCAATTGTCGTTGCAGGTGGGTAAAACCGCCTATGGCCGTGGCATCAACGTCCCAGCCCTGGCCTTCCCCATCGGGGTCATTCCGGCTTCCGCCAATATCGCCGGTTCCGGCAAAGCTATGGCCTATGCCATTGCCCGCCAGGAAAGTGCCTTCAACCCGGCAGCCGTATCGGCCGCCAATGCCAAGGGCCTGTTGCAACTGATGCCCGCCACGGCCAAGGCCGTCGCCAAGCGTCATGACATGGCATTTTCCCCTGATCGGTTAACCCAGGACCCAGCCTATAACGCCACGCTTGGTGCCCATTATCTGGGTGAACAGATCGACGCTTTCGGCGGCTCCTATATATTGACGTTCATTGCCTATAATGCCGGACCGAAGCGGGTGCCGGAATGGATCAACCGCTATGGCGATCCGCGTGGTATGCCAATCGATGACGTCGTCGACTGGATCGAGCGCATCCCCTTCCCCGAAACGCGCGGCTATGTACAACGCGTCATGGAAAACTACCAGATCTACAAGACCCGGCTGGGGCAGACCGCAGATATCGAGCACGACCTTCGCTATGGCCGCTGACGGCTGATACCAGTCAGGTGATGAAAACAGGAGTTCACGCTATGCAACACCTTGAAAGTGGAACTTTTCACGACAGGACGGTTGCAGCCGCCGATGACTTAAAACTGTTTGCGCGCGATTACCAAGCCAGCGGCGACACCCAACTGGCAGCCCTGCCCCCGGTCGTCTGCCTGCCGGGCCTGACACGCAATCACCGTGATTTCACAGCCTTGGCGCAAAGGCTTGCTGCGGGCGGACGACGCGTGATCTGCATCGATTCGCGCGGTCGTGGCGGCTCTGAGCGTGATCCGGACCCAAAGAACTACAATCTTTTGACGGAAATGGCCGATGTGGTCGCCGTACTGGATGAGCTTGCCGTTGCTCAGGCGGATTTTATCGGCACATCCAGAGGCGGACTTCTGCTGCATTTCCTGGCCGTCATGCATTCCGGCCGTATTCGCCGCGTGATTCTCAACGATGTGGGACCGGTTCTGGAAAAAGAGGGCCTGATCGCCATCAGGGATTACCTGAGCGGCAGTGGCGGACCAAAGACCTGGGCGGATTGCCCTGATTATCTCAAATCCGTGCATGGTGCGACGTTTCCGGTGCTGGAACAGCAGGATTGGGAAGACATGGCACAGGCACTCTATCGCGACGACAAAGGTATCCCCGTCGCCGACTACGATGCGGCGATTGCCGCACAAATTTCAAGCATTGACTTCAGCAAACCCATCCCGGATCTATGGGTGCAATATGAGGGTTTCGCCCCCTTCCCCCTACTGATCATTCGCGGTGAGCACTCACAATTGCTGTCCAAACAGGCAAGCGAAGCCATGGTCGCTCGCCATCCCCAGGCAAGCCTGATCATCGCAAACGGCCAGGGCCACGCGCCCGTGCTGCACCTCATGCCGCTTGCCGATGATATCACGCGATTTCTGAACGCCAGATAGCAATCGTTTGCTCGCCCAGAGCGACACATGGTTACAAATAGATTTAAATGGAAGTTTGTTTGATGGCGGAGAGGATGGGATTCGAACCCACGATACCATCTCTGGTATACTCCCTTAGCAGGGGAGCGCCTTCGACCACTCGGCCACCTCTCCGGTGCGGTCTGATTATGTCGTCGTAGATTCGATTGCAAGCGCTTTTCGCCAACTTCCACGATAAAGGCGCCATTTCCTCATAACAAACAAAGCAAACCGCACACCATTGTGCCAGCCTGGACAATTCCGCCATACTCGCCCCCGGCGACAACGCTGCTCTGTCTCGTTTTGATTGTCCTTAATTGCCCTTATAAGAAGACTGCCCTTATCAGAAGGCGGGCGCACTCTCCCTGTAACAAGCGGGCCCTGTAACAAGCGGGCTGCATGCGCGAACCTCGTCAGGTAACGAGCGACACCGCGATTGGTTGAGAGAATCGCTAGAGTCTAAAATAGAATCGCCACCGATTCCGGCTGTCCTCAGTCCGATTTTGCTACACTGCGAGCCGAAGAGGCTGTTGAAAACATCGTCTCACCTTGAAGCGACTTTGCAGCAGATCGCCTTCAAATAGCACTCGTCGGCACCGAATCGCCCGGATTTGCCGCATTTCGGATGAGGTCGGAATTCAAGCCGGTTTTCAGTTGATTGACGTTAGCCTTTGTTTTTCAAAGCGTTTCTTAACAAAGAGTAAACAAATGCCCCGCTTCGGCCATAGCTTTGTGTCCTTTCAGCAACATCAAACAGGGAAGGCTATGGCGAAACTGCCCCGTTTGCCGTTTGTCGATTGCAAGCGCAGCAGCGTTTTGTATTTTCAAATCCAGAAGCGAGGCGGTGGATCGTCCGTTTCATACGTTAACGGGAATGGGGGCAGGAAATGCTGTCCTTCAGCCAAACAAGCCCAGACCCTAATGAAACTTGACTGGAGGTCATTATGAACATCAAGAGCCTTCTTCTCGGCTCCGCTGCGGCTCTCGCAGCAGTATCCGGCGCCCAGGCAGCAGACGCTATCGTTGCTGCTGCTCCGGAACCAGCTGAATACGTCCGCGTTTGCGACGCCTTCGGCACTGGCTATTTCTACATCCCCGGCACCGAAACCTGCCTTCGCGTTAAGGGCTATGTCCGTTTCGAAGTTCAGGGCAACAGCAACGACGGCGACTCGTCCTGGTCGGGTAACCGCGACTGGAACTCTCGTACTCGTGGCCTCGTCACTTTCGACGCCAAGAACGACTCTGAAATCGGCACGATCGGCTCCACCATCACTGTCCGCACCTGGGCTGATGAAAACGGCGGCAGCCTCGAACTCGACGAAGCCTTCATCACTGTTGCTGGCTTCCAGGTTGGTGAATTCTACAACTACTTCGATACGGGCCTCTCCGGTGAAACCGATGACCTCGGCTCGAACCGTCTGAACTCGATCGCTTACAACTACAAGTCCGACACCTTCTTCGCCGGCATCGCTGTTGACGAACTGACTGGCTACTACAGCCGTCCACGTGACCTCGGCCAGGCTGATGCTTACGGCCAGAACAAGCGCGTTGGCATTGAAGGCCAGGTTGGCGGTTCTTTCGGTCCAGTAACAGCAACCCTGCTGGGTGGCTGGGACGCAGTTGCTAACGACGGCGCTGTTCGCGTCATCGCAACCGCAAACCTCGGTCCTGGCGTGCTCGGCGTCGCTGGCCTGTACTCGACCGGCGTTTCGGCTTACTACGACAAGGCTGAGTGGACTGTTGCTGCTGAATACGCAGCAAAGATCACTGACAAGCTGACCCTGACTCCTGGCGTTCAGTACTTCGCTAACACCCAGGTTGACGGTAGCGGCGATTACACCGGCCGTGACATCTGGAAGGGTGGCTTGACGCTGGACTATAAGCTGGCTCAAGGCCTGACCACCAAGGTTTCCGCTCAGTACCAGGATCATGCCTGGAGCAACAGCGACGACGTATGGTCTGGCTTCGTTCGCTTGCAGCGTTCGTTCTAATTATCTCTTAGGAGATAAGACTAAGACTAGGCTCCGTTGGAATACGGGGCCTAGTCAGTATGCCGGGGGGCAAACAACAAGAGCGGTTCATAGAGAGAATATCTCTATTTCTTAAACGACAAACTGGAGATTAAAAATGAATATTAAGGGCCTTCTTCTCGGCTCCGCTGCGGCTCTCGCAGCAGTATCTGGCGCACAGGCTGCTGACGCTATTGTTGCCGCTGCCCCCGAACCTGCTGAATATGTCCGCGTTTGCGATGCTTTCGGCACTGGCTACTTCTACATCCCCGGCACTGAAACCTGCTTGAAGATGAGCGGCTACGTTCGTTTTGAAGTTCAGGGCGCAAGCAACAACAGCCTGGGCGATGATCGTAACTGGAACGCTCGTACACGTGGCCTCGTCACTTTCGACGCCAAGAACGACTCCGAACTCGGCACGATCGGCTCCACCATCACGGTCCGCACCTGGGCTGATGAAAACGGCGGCAGCCTCGAACTCGACGAAGCCTTCATCACTGTTGCTGGCTTCCAGGTCGGTTCCTTCTACAATCCTTGGGATAGCGATCTGTCCGGCGAAACCGACGATATCGGTTCGAACCGTCTGAACTCGATTGCTTACAAGTACAAGGCTGACAATTTCTTCGTATACGGTTCGGTTGACGAACTGACGGGTTACTACAGCCGTACTCCGGCTGCTGGCTCTGATCCGTACAGCAAGAATAACCGCGTTGGTCTTGAAGCTCAGGTCGGCACGACTTTCGGTCCGGTTACTGCAAACCTGCTCGGCTCTTGGGATTTCGCAACCAGCAATGGTGCTGTTCGTGGCTTGGCTACAGCTGAAGTTGGTCCTGGCGAATTCGGTATCGCTGCGATCTACTCGACCGGCGCAAGCACCTATTACGACCTCAGCAAGTGGACTGTTGCTGCTCAGTACGCTGCAAAGATCACCGACAAGCTGAGCCTGACTCCTGGCGTTCAGTACTGGGGTGAAACTCAGGTTGACACGGATGGCGATTACTTCGGTCGCGACATCTGGAGAGCTGGTCTGACGGTTGACTACAAGCTGGCAGAAGGCCTGACCACCAAGGTTTCTGCTCAGTACCAGGATCATGACTGGGATGGCAACGACGACGTTTGGACGGGCTTTGTTCGTCTGGAACGCAAGTTCTGATCTGATTGTTGATCTTCAGTTGACAATAGCCTCCGGGTTTACGCCCGGAGGTTTTTTATTGCCTTGATGCGGTGTGCAACCTCGCAAGCAGGGTTGGATATAAAGCGCGATTGCGCTTATTGCCCTTAATCCTCTCTTATAGGACTGGGTTCGAAGGGTTGGGTCCTAGGATTGTTTGGGGTCTTTCGGTTTTGATTGAACCATGCAAACTCTCCCGTCTTGTGTTGTCGTTTGTCTTTTCGGGAAAACCGGTTTCACTCTTCCCAAGGCAACCTCTCACTCTGAAAGAATTTGGCTGGCCTTCTATCAAGGCACGGATGCTCACGCATTGTCGCTTTGAACGAGATGCAGATGCTTCCACGCCTCAAGGGCCTGAGGTGCTTTAAAATGGCCCCGAGAGCTATTTCGTCAGCGCTGGATCAGGCCAGCAACTGCTTTAAATCTTCCTGCGGATTACCAATGATTGCCTTATCGGCGAACCGGCCGGCTTCCAGAAGCTTTTTGGCCGTGACATAGGCCTTGGCATCATTGATGGCATCGACCGCAAGGAAACGGTCCTCATGATAATACCAGACGGACAGGCTACCCTCGCGCATGCCCGGTCTTATAATCGTCTCGTCATAGCCCAGATTAAGCCCGGCGATTTGCAGTTTCAGATCGTATTGATCCGACCAGAACCATGGTTTTGGTGCGTAGGGCACTGTCCCACCTGCAAGCACCATAGAAATGGCTTCCCCTTGATCGACGGCATTCTGAACTGATTCCAGCCGGACAGCCCCCTCACCCCAAGGAAGCAGCGCGCAATCGCCAGCAGCGAAGATGTCAGGATCGGATGTCCGGGCATAGCCGTCGACAATAATGCCATTCTGCACATGCAGTCCGGCGTTGCGCGCCAATCCGTCATTGGCGGTCGCGCCGATACCGACGATCACCAAATCGACATCAAGCCTGCTGCCATCTGATAGCTCGGCAGCCGTCACGATATCATTCTTACCCAAAAGGCATTTCAAGCCCATGTTTTCGCGAATCATCACGCCATGACCCTGGTGAACGGCACGAATGAAATCGGCAGTCTCTTTGGCGGCAACACGCGATAGAATGCGGTCGGCCATTTCGATCACCGTGACCTCAAGGCCAAGATGGCGCGCCACGGCAGCAGCCTCCAGGCCAATATAGCCGCCCCCGATGATCAACAGCCGCCGCCCTGGCTTCATCACCTCAGCCAGGCGGTCAGCATCGGCCTTGTTGCGGATGGTGTAGACCCCAGCCAAGTTGCCGCCAATTTCCTGCGGCAATCCTCGTGGCGTCGAACCGGTGGCAAGCACGAGTTTGTCATAGGACAGTGATGAACCGTCCTGAAGCCGAAGTAGCTTTTTCGATCGATCAATTTCTTCCACCCAACTGGAAAGGCGCAGTGTAATCGCATTTTCATCGTACCATTGGGCGGGCCGCAACAGCAGTCGATCAAAACTCATTTCGCCGATCAGATATTTTTTTGAAAGCGGTGGGCGCTGATAGGGTAATTCCGGTGCAAGGCCAATCATGGTAATCGGTCGTTCGTCGTTCAGTGCCCGTAGCTTTGCCGCAACAGAAAAACCGGCCTGCCCTGCGCCGACGATCACCAATGAATTTTCCACGCCATGCCTCCAGAAAAATCGCGAACTCTCTGCCGGAAAAAATGCAGCAATCAACGCGATAACCATTCTCATCAACGGGTAAATACCGGATGCCAACCCGTCAAGTTCGGTGGCCACGCCTGGATGTAATAATGCCAGGTTCCGAAGATCGGCCACCTCCTCACCTTGGGACGGATCAGAAGAGTTGCCGCAGTTCGTCAGGCTCGACAATTTTACCGATAAGATGAGGCAAACAATTAGGAAAACTGCGTTAAACTGGGATACCAAGAAGGAGAAGAAGGACCGGTGTCATGCCGCTGCAGAACATTCCCGATGCAAAAAAGGACATTCCGCGGGACCTTGTCTATAAGAAGTTCGGCATTGACCGACCTGGCAAAATCATCTTTGTGGGCCATCATCTCAGCACCAAAACCACGGTACGTTGCCTGATTCGCAAAATCTCTCTGCAGGGTGCGGAACTCGAAGTCAGCCGCATGCTACCCGTGCCGAAAAACTTCTTTCTCGAAATTCTAGGCATTCGCGACGAGATCGGTTGCACCTTGATGCGCAGGGAGCAAGAGACGGCAGTGGTGAGCTTCAACATGCTGATCGATCCCGAATTCCTTCATCACGTCGTAAAGCTCTCATTCGAATTTGGGCCGTAATGGCACAGACTAACACAGGTTGGACTTGAGATTGAGTTGCGTTTCTTTGCATATTCTCGTTTTGGTTTTAAAATTAGTCCAATCGCTCAAATTTGATGGAATAGATTCAACGCTCTGAAATGCCATTGCGGCAAACTTCTCCTGACAACGAGCACAACCGAGGAGAGATCATGCTGCAAGGAACCCATCTAGCGTCCGTCACTTCAGAAATGTATGAGCGGCGCTGGGACCGTTACCAGGTTCGCCGCCCCGCTCGTATTATGGCGGTCCGTGCAGGTTTGAGCGGCGTGACCATGCGCAGCGCGACGGTGCTGGATATTTCTCGCGGTGGCGCCGGTCTCGAATTGGATACGGGTATCGGCCTTGGCAGCCATTACTATCTGGAGGTGCTAGGGATTGCTACGCGCATTGGCTGTGCCGAAGCTTTTCGCAACGGCACAAGGGCGGGTGTCAAATTCCTGATGCCGATTTCAGAAGTCTTGTTGCAACGGATTATCCGTACCGACTTCGTCATGAGTGCCGACCGGACCAAAGACAATGCTGGAAAAACCGTTGCGCCGGGTACAGGCAGACTTGCCCGGTGAGCAGGCGCTCAAACCTCGTCGCGCACCATTTATTTTCAATCAACGGCCGTCCGCTGCAATAAAGAGGACTAGCCGCTGTTGTTTGATCTCATGCCCCTTGGCGGCTCCTTGCAGCCTTTCTATTCTCAGCGACACCGATTCGCCAGGAATAGCGTTCATGTCATCCTTTTCGCGGTTTACACCGCTTATCTCCCGCCTGCCCGCCACCGTTCCCTTTGTCGGCCCCGAGGCTATCGAGCGCCAGCGCAGTCTGCCGGTCAAGGCCAGGATCGGCGCCAATGAAAGCGGCTTCGGTCCCTCGCCCAACGTTCACTTGGCGTTGCAGGCCGCCTCATCCGACATCTGGAAATATGCCGATCCCGAAAATTTCGATCTGAAGGCCGCCCTGGCTGCCCATTATGGCCTTGCCGCCGATAATTTTGCGGTTGGTGAAGGCGTCGATGATCTTCTAGGCCTGACCGTGCGGCTGGTGATCGAGCAGGGTTTGCCAGTCGTCACTTCGCTTGGCGGTTATCCGACCTTCAATTTTCACGTCAATGGCTTTGGTGGGCGACTGGTGACGGTGCCCTATCGCCAGGACCGCGAGGATCTCGACGGTTTGCTAGAGGCCGTACGCCGCGAAAATGCGCCGCTGGCCTATCTCGCCAATCCCGATAATCCGATGGGAAGCTGGCACAAGAGCCACGACGTCGTCGCCTTTGCCCGCGCCTTGCCGGAGACATGTCTGCTCATTCTGGACGAAGCCTATAGCGAAACCGCCCCGGCTGGCAGCATCCCTGCGGTCGATGCGCTGATCGACCTGCCGAATGTGCTGCGGATGCGGACATTTTCCAAGGCTTACGGCTTGGCCGGAGCGCGGATCGGCTATGCGATCGGCACACCCGGAACAGTGTCTGCCTTCGACAAGATTCGCAATCATTTCGGCATGGTGCGCACCTCCGTCGCCGCGGCTCTGGCCGCCCTCGCCGACCAGGATTATCTGACCGCAACCGTCGCGAGGATCATCGCGGCACGGGAGCGAATTTCCTTAATTGCCCGCCAGAATGGCCTGCAACCGCTGGCCTCAGCGACCAATTTCGTGGCGGTGGACTGCGGCCGCGACCCGGCCTATGCCCGCGCAATTGTCGATGGATTGATGCAGCATGGCGTGTTTATCCGCATGCCGGGCGTGGCACCGCTCAATCGCTGTATCCGCATCAGCGCTGGCTTGCCGGAGGATCTCGATTTGCTGGAGCAAGTGCTGCCGATGGTTTTGAGCGATCTCGAATCGAAGTGATTGAACCACTTGGAAAAACAAAAACCGCGCCGGCTTGTTCCTGCCGGTCGCGGTTGAATGGTTTGGTATTACCCTGTTTCGTTGATGCCCTGTTTGGATGGCGGTGGATCAGTGGGAGGTCATCCATTCACGGGCGTCACGGAGCGCTTCTGCCAGCTGGCCCTTGGTCATGGTGGAGGCCAGATCGGACCGGAGGCCGACAGAACGGTCACATCCTTTGATCGCGGCGATATTCAGCCATTTATGGGCAGACACCAGATCCTGCTCGCAGCCACGACCGGTGGCATACATCAGGCCCATGATCCGAAAGATATCAGCCTGTGGCTGGCCGCCAATCGTGGCCATATCGTCTGCCTGCATATCGAAACGTGCCATGGTCTAGTTCCTGTCCAATTTGGCTTCGGTTGGTCTTTTTTCAGTGTCATGGCGGGTTTCCGGCTTATCATTGCGCCGGAATACCCCGCCAGGCTAAGTCCCTGTTTTTATGTCTGAACCGTCAACATCCTTGCGATCTAACGTCGCTTTTCGGAGTTTGCGGTGCGGCAGGTTTTCCCTGCTCGTTTGATGGGTTCATTATGTCGGACGGGTTTCAAAATGCGCTTAAAATGCTTGCTTAACGGGTGGCAAACGGGCTCGAAACCCTTTGTCAACTTGTCTTTCCGTTAAGCATTACAGGGGCTGGTTTACCGGCAAATAGAGGTTAATTTTACTGATCTTTTACAGTTGTGATTTTACTCTTTGTTCATCATGATCGAGAGAGACGCGGAAAGGCTTCGACATTCATCCCTTGCGATAGCGCCTCTCACATCGCATCAAAGCCCTATTTACGTTTACGTGCGCGTCATTTAATTTGGTGGTCTTGTGACCCGAAATCATATCGGGGGCGGAGGATCGTGGAGGAAACAATGAAAACTATTCTACTCGCAGCCGGACTATTGGCCTTGAGCCTGACAAGCGTCAGCGCAGCGGAGCCGATTGAAGGCAAATGGAAGACGGCGAGCGGTGAAACCGCCGAGATCGCCAGCTGTGGCACAGCCTTTTGCATCACCCTGAAGACGGGCAAGCATGCTGGCAAGCAAATCGGCAAGCTGAGTGGCTCAAGTGCCAGCTATACCGGCGAAGTCACCGATCCGGATAATGACAAGACCTATTCCGGCTCGGCAAATGTTCAGGGCAAGTCCCTCAACTTGAAGGGCTGCGTGTTGGCCGTGCTGTGCAAGAGCCAGACCTGGACCCGGATGTAATATTTCGCCGCGCCGGATCGTCCCGGCGCGGTATTGCCCGATTTTGAAGACGCCTGCTTATCGCGCCTTTTGACCAAACAGGACTTTCTTGGCTTCCTCATCGGTGGCGACATTGCTACGCCGCTCGGCGCCAACAGCAATACCGGCCTTGACCGCCGGTCGTTCCATCATCGCCTCAAACCAGCGCTTCAGATGGGGGAAATCGTTGAGGTCCTGTCCCTGATTGGCATGGGGTACGACCCAGCCGATGCAGGCCATGTCGGCAATGGAATAATTGCCCGCCAGAAACTCCCGATCCGCCAGCCGCTTGTTCATCACGCCATAGAGACGGTTGACTTCATTGGTGTAGCGGTTGATGCCGTATTCGATCTTTTCCGGCGCATATTGACGGAAATGATGCGCTTGTCCGGCCATCGGGCCAAGGCCGCCCATCTGCCAGAACAGCCACTGATCCACCTCGACACGGGCGCGCTCGTCGGTGGGGTAGAATTTGCCGGTCTTGCGTCCCAGATATTGCAGGATGGCGCCAGATTCGAACACGGATATCGGCTCCCCGCCCGGACCATCCGGATCGATAATTGCTGGCATGCGGTTATTGGGCGAAATTTTCAGGAAATCCGGCGCGAATTGCTCGCCCTTGCCGATATTGATGTATTTCACCTCATAGGGCAGGCCGAGTTCTTCCAACAGAATGGAAATCTTCCAGCCATTCGGGGTGGGCCAGTAATAAAGCTCGATAGGCGCTGTCATGGGCTCTCTCCTTTACGGCATCGTGTGTTTTATCAAATGCCGATGCTGTAGCACTTCAAATGATGCAGTCGCTTCCTGTCCTGAGGTAAATATCACAGCGCCAAGTTCAAGGGACAGAAACCTTAAAACAACAGCGTCAGAGGGGATTCCAGCCTCGCGATAGCTTGATCGTTTTATATCAAAACCATCAAGCTATCGGGGGATATCATGAGAGAGATTGCACTACGGCTGACGGCGGTAACGGTTATCATGGCGGTGTTCGCGGCGCTGTTTTCCATACTGGTCGTCAATTCTGCCCGCATACCGCAAAACCTGCGCACGGGCCTGGCGGGAGAGCGGCTCTATTCACTGCAAAACGGGTCGTCGTTTGCCAATCAAAACATCACCGCGCGCAGGGGATAAAATCAGCGGAAATGCATGGCTGTCGTTTGCTTGTTATTCAGACCGATATATAACGTCTCATGAGCAATAGAATCGTCAATTCCATCCCTGGGCCTATCCCCGTCACCATCATCAGCCCACCCGCTTATGAGGCAAGGCTGTTTGCCGATGCCAATGAGGCTGTCGATGCGATTACAGAAATCTATGAGCGCAATACGGCGTTTCTCATCGATGCATTTACAGCCCTTGCCAATGGCGCGCCGATAGAGGGTCGTTACCGGGCCTTCTATCCGCAGGTCAGTATTGAGACCAATAGTTTCGGCCATCTGGATACCCGGCTTTCCTATGGCCACGTCACCTCGCCCGGCGTCTACACCACGACGCTCACCAATCCGAAATTGTTTCGCCATTATCTCAAGGAACAGCTGTCCCTGCTGATGCGCAATCATCAGGTTCCGGTCAAGGTCTGTGAATCAACGACGCCGATCCCGCTGCATTTCGCCTTTGGCGAAGGCGCGCATGTCGAGGCTTCGCCCACCGGCTTTTCCGATATCCAGTTGCGCGATATTTTCGATACGCCTGATCTTTCGACCACGGACGACGAGATCGCCAATGGCGAATATGAGCCGCCAGCCGGCGAACCGTTTCCACTGGCGCCGTTCACGGCGCAGCGGATCGATTATTCGCTGGCGCGGCTGTCGCATTATACGGCGACCAGCGCCAAGCATTTCCAGAACTTCGTGCTGTTCACCAACTATCAGTTCTATGTGGATGAATTCTGCGCCTATGCCCGCACCCTGATGGCCAATGGCGGCGAAGGCTATACGGCCTTTGTCGAGCCGGGCAATATCACCACGCAAGCGGGTGAAAATGCGCCCTCTTCCGGCGCGCCGCTTGGCCGACTGCCGCAAATGCCTGCCTATCATCTGAAAATGAAGGGGCATGCCGGTATTACCATGGTCAATATCGGCGTTGGCCCGTCCAATGCCAAGACCATTACCGACCACGTCGCCGTGCTGCGCCCGCATGCATGGCTGATGCTTGGCCACTGCGCTGGCCTTCGCAACAGCCAGCGGCTCGGCGATTATGTGCTGGCTCATGCCTATATGCGTGAAGACCACGTGCTGGACGACGACCTGCCTGTCTGGGTACCGATCCCGGCTTTGGCCGAAGTGCAGCTGGCACTGGAAGATGCTGTCGAGGAAATTACCGGTTATGAAGGCTTCGAGCTGAAGCGCATCATGCGCACCGGCACGGTAGCCACCATCGACAATCGCAACTGGGAACTGCGCGACCAGCGCGGCCCGGTGAAGCGCCTGTCGCAGTCGCGCGCCATTGCGCTCGACATGGAATCCGCGACGATTGCCGCCAATGGCTTCCGCTTCCGCGTTCCCTATGGCACCTTGCTCTGCGTCTCCGACAAGCCGCTGCATGGCGAATTGAAACTGCCGGGCATGGCGACGGCTTTCTACAAGACCCAGGTCAGCCAGCATTTGCAGATCGGTATCCGCGCCTTACAGAAGCTCGGCGCCATGCCAACCGAAAAACTGCATTCGCGCAAGCTGAGAAGCTTTTTCGAAACGGCCTTCCAGTAAGCAGCTTCGATGCCTTGCCGTTGATGCCTGCCGTTTTAGGGCTTTTGCGCAGGCGAAGGGAAGATCGCGTTCAGCGCCAGCGACAGCGCTGCACTGAGCAGGGCTGAAACGATGACGATCAGATGCAGGTTGACGGCGGCCTTGGCCAATCCGTCCATATCCTGCACTGCCGCTCCAAGAGCCGCCGCACCGGCGACGATGCCAGCCGGATAGGTGCCGACGCCAGCCGGCGCATGAAACGGCAGGACGGAGGAAAGCTCGCCGCCCAGCGCTCCGCCAAAAGCCGCAGATAGCGGTGTCACCTGCATCAGGCTCAACACCCAGGCAAACACCAGAACTTTGGTACCCCAGGTGACAATGGTCATGGCCCAGGCCCGGAAAAAGGCCGCCTTATGCGCAGGCAGGCCTGCCTCCACCCCTTCGACCATCTTCAGCAGCCTGCCGGAAAACCGCGCCCTTGCGAAAGCTAAAGCAGGGCGTTTTAACGCAAAGCCGATCAGCGGCAGGACCAGAAACAGCAGCCAGACCATTCCCCACACTTTGGGCTGCGGCTTGCCCAGCACCAGGCCGAGACCGGCGGCGGCCAGAAGCGCGTGCAGATCCAGGAGCCGCATCACCAGCAGCGCCGAAGTGCCAGACAACAGCGGCACGGAAAATTCCGAGCGCATCAGCAGCGGAAAGCTGGTTTCACCGCTTCGAAACGGCAGAAGAATATTGAGGAGATTATGGACCTGCGCCAGATGAAACAGCGCGGTAAACCGGCCCGAGGTTTGGTGTGGAAAATAATCGTAGATCCGCCAGGCCCGCACCAGAGAGGTGGACACCAACAGGCCCAGTGCCAGCAGCACTGTTGAAAGGCCCAGCGCCTGCCACTCTCGCAGCACCATCCCCCAGCCCCAGACGGCTTCGACAAAAACCACATAAGCGGCAATGGCGATAAAGGCGATGAGCGAAACGCCATGGCGCTTTATCCACGATTTGCGGTGACTTTGATCGATTGAGGTCATTGCCCTGACAGTTCCGAATTGCGTGGCCGCGCCGGTTCCTATAACACCCGGACTTATAAAGGCCAGCAATTTTCGGAGTTCCTCCCTTGCCGACAGACCGTTTCGCCGCCGTGACCGGCCATGCTTCCTCCGATGATGCCGCATCCGCGATCGAGCTGTCGGTCATCGTTCCCTTCATGAACGAAGAAGACAATATCGGGCGGATGATCGAGCGGGTGATGGAAGCGCTGAAGGATTTCGGCAAGCTCTGGGAACTGATCGTCATCGACGACGGCTCCACAGACCGGACATTGAGCCGGGCGCAGGCCTATATCGGCCGTGAAGGCCTCGACCTGAAAATCATTGAATTCCAGCGCAATTTCGGCCAGGCAGCAGGCCTTCAGGCTGGTTTTGACGCGGCACGCGGACGGCTGATTGCCTCGCTGGACGGCGACCTGCAAAACGACCCGCACGATATTCCCGGCATGATCACCGAGTTGGAAAGCCGCGATCTCGACCTGCTCTGCGGCTGGCGCAAGGCCAGGCAGGATGCGCTGGTGCTGCGCAAGATCCCCTCCTGGTGCGCCAACCGGTTGATCGGCAAGGTGACCGGCGTGCGCATCCACGATTACGGCTGCGGCCTGAAGCTCTACCGTGCCCATATCATCAAGCAGATCAGCATCATGGGCGGAATGCACCGCTTCATTCCTGCCTGGGTCGCCAGCGTCATTCCATCGTCAAGGATCGGCGAGACCGTGGTCAATCACCATGCCCGCCAGTTTGGCACCTCGAAATACGGCATTTCCCGCACCGCCCGCGTCGTGCTCGATCTGCTGGCCGTGCTGTTCTTCATGCGGTTTCGCCAGAGGCCCGGCCATTTCTTCGGGATGATCGGCTTTTTCATCGGCACGCTCAGCGCGCTGATCCTGTTCTATCTGTTCGTCATCAAGCTGATGGGCGAGGATATCGGCACGCGGCCGCTGCTGCTGGTCGGCGTCATGCTGTTTTTGGCCTCGATCCAGATGATCACCACTGGCATTGTCGCGGAAATGCTGACCCGTTCCTACGATACGCCCCGCGCCTACGTGATCCGCAAGACCTATGAGCAGGCTCCGGATACCCAAGCACCGGATACCAAGGATATCTGAGATGATTTCGACGCTCCGGCAGAAGCCCGCTTCGCTCTTTCTTCTTCTGGGCGTCTATTTCATCGTGCAGGTGCTGGTGCGACTGGCCTTGCCCGCCTCGCTGGAACTCGATGAAGGCCAGCAGCTCTATTATGCGCAATGGCTGTCAATCGGTTACGACAGCCAACCGCCGTTCTATAACTGGATCCAGTATGGTGTGGTGGAGCTGCTTGGCCCCAACCGGCTGGCGCTGGCGCTATTGAAAAACCTGATGCTGTTTGCCAGCTACGTGTTGATCGCGCTGGCCGCAGCGCAGGTGCTGAAAAGCCGTGATCTCGTGATCATCGCCTGCCTTAGCCTGTTGACCATGCCGCAGATCAGCTTTGAGGCACAGCGAGACCTGACCCATACTGTCGCGCTGATTTTCTGCACCGCGCTGCTGCTGTTCGGGGTGTTGCGGACCCTGAAATCGCCCAGTCGCTGGAGCTATGCCCTGACCGGGGCTGCGATCGGCTGTGGGTTTATTTCCAAATACAACTTCGTCCTATTGGTCAGCGCCGCCTTCCTCGCCATCCTGGCGGAGCCGAAGTTTCGCCGACGTGTAATGGACTGGCGCATCCTGCTGACGGCTGGCGTGGCATTGGCCATCTTGCTGCCGCATGCCCTGTGGTTTTTCCAGCATATGCAGGAAGCGACCCGCAATACGCTGGGTAAAATGACCGATGACAATATTACCAGCCTGCCACAGCAGATCTTCAAGGGTCTGACATCGCTCAGCACTGCGGTTCTGGCCAGCGCAGCCCCCACCATGGCGCTGCTGCTGATACCCTTCGCCCGCACCCTGCCCTTCCCGCATCTGCCGCGCCCAGCCGCCTCCGTTTTGTCCGCCAGCAATGAATGGACCCGGCTGCTGGGCCGGATGATGCTGCTGGTGGTCGCCGTTCTGGCGCTGATGGTAATTTTCGGCGGCGTCAGCGCCATCAAGGACCGCTGGCTTGCGCCCTGTTTCCTGATGCTGCCGCTCTATCTTTGCCTGAAAGTCGAGGCAGCAGGCTTAGGCGAAGAGGGACAGTTGCGCCGCTTTCTGGTCGTCGCGCTTGCCATCATGGTGCTGGTGCCGGTGATCCTCTATGGCCGCGTGGTCGGTGCCGGCATTATCGGCCATTACCAGAAGCAGAATGTACCCTATGGCCAGGCCGTTGCCACGGCGCTGGCCTCTGCGCCAAGCCGCCCAGTTCTGGTGCTGACCAGCGATCAGCAGATGGCCGGCAACATCCGCCTGCACGCGCCCGATATTGCTGTTACCGTTCCGCCGACAAGCGGCGTGCCTGCACCGGCGCGTTTCGACGCACAGCATCCGCTGATGGTGATTTGGCGCAATTTCGGCAGGCCCAACCCGGAAATGCCAAAGGCCATGAAGGACTGGATCGCCACCTATCCCGGTCTACAGGCCCAATCGGTCGGCGAAATCGCCCTGCCCTTCCTGCATGGGCGGCCGCATTCGCTCTATTCCTTCGGCTACGCCCTCTATTACTCCACCACACCCTGATATTTCGATTTGGCAAAAAAGATCAAAATGCCTCTTGATCGATTTTATCTAAGATATATCTTAGACCTATAAAACTTATCGGAGATACACAATGCGATTTTCTCATTCACACGAATACCAAGGGGAGCATGGTGGCAGGCATGGTCATCGGCTTACCGACCTGATGCAGGCGATGCGTGGCGGTCCCTTTGGACACAAGGGACCAGGCGGCAAGCACGGACGCGATGGCGAACGTCGCCGGATGTTTGAAACCGGCGAATTGCGGCTGGTGCTGCTGAAGCTGATTTCGGAACTGCCGCGCCATGGCTATGACCTGATCCGCGAAATCGAACGGCTCTCGGGCGGTGCCTATGCGCCCAGCCCCGGCGTGATCTATCCGACCATGACCCTGCTGCTGGATATGGGCCTTGCCGAAGAACAACAGACTGAGGGCGCCCGCAAATTGCTGGGCATTACCGAGGCTGGAAAAATCCACCTCGACGACAATGCCGAGGCGGTCGAGATTGCCATCGCCCGGCTGACCGCCCTTGCCAAATTGACCGAACGCACCGATGCCGGGCCGGTGCGCCGGGCAATCCATAATCTGCGCGCCGTGATCCATGACCGGCTCGCCCAGGACGACGTATCGCGTGAGACGCAATTGGACGTCGCCCGCATTCTCGATGAAGCAGCCAGCAAGATTGAAAGGCTTTGACCATGACCAAAACCATTGCCACCGTCCCCACTGAACACGGTTGGAAATATGTTCAGCAACTCTGCAAACACTGGAGCCACAAGCTGGAGGTCGATCTCGGCGATCAAAAAGGTACCGTCAAATTCGACAACGCCATCGCTGTGATGACCTGCGACGAGGCAGGACTGACCGTCACCATCGAAGCCGCAAGCGAGGACCTGCTGGAGCGCTTCAAAGGCGTGGTCTCCAGCCATCTCGACCGCTTCGCCTTCCGCGAAGCGCCCCTGCCCTTTGATTGGAAACCTGCCTGATACCAAGGCCATTGAAAATGACCTTGGTATGACGTGACCTATTCGCGATAGTGATCGCGCAGCCAATCCAGCGCCTTGCCCAAAACCTCCACCGCCTCATCAACCTCGGCGCGGGAGATAATAAATGGCGGCGAAAACAACATGCGGTCGCCGGTGGCGCGGACAATCACGCCATTGGCAACGCACTGATTGCGCACTTGCGCGCCGACATCGTCGGGTTTGGCGAAGCGATGGCGCGACGCCTTGTCTGCCGTCAGTTGCACCGCACCGATCAGCCCAAGGCTGACCACCTCGCCCACGCACGGATGATCGGCAAGCGACGCCAGCGCCGTGGCGAAATAAGGGCCGATATCGTCGCGCACCCGCTCCACCAGTTTTTCATCTTCGAGGATACGGATATTTTCCAATGCCGCTGCCGCGCAGACCGGATGGCCGGAATAGGTATAGCCGTGATTGAAATCGCCGACCTCATTGATCAGCACCTCGGCCACCCGGTCCGAGACCAGCACGCCGCCGACCGGCAGGTAGCCTGACGATAGGCCCTTGGCGATCGGGGCCAGATCCGGCTCGAAACCGAAATGCTGATAGCCGAACCAGCTGCCCAACCGGCCAAAGCCGCAGATCACTTCGTCGGAGACCAGCAGCACATCATAGTGCTGGCAAATGCGCACGATCTCCGGCCAATAGCTATCCGGCGGAATGATAACCCCACCCGCCCCTTGCACGGGTTCGGCCACGAAGGCCGCAACGTTTTCCGCGCCAAGTTCCAGAATTTTCGCTTCCAGCTCCTGCGCGGCCTTCAGGCCAAACTCCTCAGGCGAAAGGATGCCGCCCTCGCCATACCAATAGGGCTGGTTGATATGGTGAATGCCCTCAATCGGCAGATTGCCCTGTTCATGCATGTATTTCATACCGCCCAGCGAAGCGCCCGCCACGGTCGAGCCATGATAGCCATTCTTGCGAGCGATCACCTGCGTCTTGGTGGGGTGGCCGAGCGCCTTCCAATAGACCCGCGCCAGGCGAAACCATGTATCGGTGGCCTCGGAACCCGAATTTGTGAAGAACACATGGTTCATCTGCGGCCCGGCCAGGCTGGTCACTTTCTGGGCCAGCAGCGTCGCTGGTGGCGTGGTGGAGCCGAAAAACGTGTTGTAATAGGGTAGTTCCTGCATTTGCGCATAGGCCGCATCGGCAATCGACTTGCGGCCATAACCGACATTGACGCACCATAGCCCGCCAAACGCATCGAGATATTTCTTGCCCGTCGCATCCCAGATATGGACGCCCTCGGCGCGCTCAATAATGCGCACACCTGCCTCATTCAGCTTTTTGGTGTCATTGAACGGGTGCAGATGATGAGCGGCATCGATGGCGGCAAGATTGGAAAGGGTGGCAGGTTTCTCGTTCATGGCAGGCATCCTCAGGCGGCGGTGTCGCATTGAAAGGCGGCAATTTATCCGCTACGACCATGACGATATGCCCCAGCTTTGGCAAGAACCGCCAAGGGCTGGCACACCTCTTTCGAAAGCCCGCCATGACCCAGATCGACGCCTCCACCAGCACCGCCCTCGACCCGCAGGCCCGGATCGAAATCCTGCTGGTGGGCATGAATGGCGATCTGCGCGGCAAGATGATCCCGCTCAGTGCTGAGGACAAGGTCTGGAAAAACAGTGTCCGCCTGCCCGCCTCCACCCAGTCGCTGGATATCTGGGGCGACGACAATGACGACCTGACCGGCATTTCGCTGACCTTGGGCGATCCCGATGGCCTGTGCATTCCCGACAAGCGTTCGCTTAGCTCCATGCCGTGGGCACCATCAGGCTCCAAACAGGTGCTGGCCACCATGCACACGCTAGAAGGAAAGCCGCATTTCGTCTGCCCGCGCGCCATTCTGGCCAGGGTGCTGGAACGGTTTACGGCATTAGGCCTGACGCCTGTCGTAGCAACCGAGCTGGAATTTTACGTGATGGAGGATGATTGGCGCGAGACCGGAAGGCCGATGCCGCCCAAGGCGCTGACCTATCGCGGCGAGCCGAACGGCTTTCAGCTGTATGACATGCGGGCAACCGGAGCGATGGAGGATTATCTCGCCACCGTGCGCGCCTATGCCGATGCCATTGGCCTGCCCGCCGATGCCACGACAGCGGAATTCGGACCCGGCCAGTTCGAGGTCAATCTCCTGCACCGGCCCGACGCTATGGCCGCAGCGGATGACTGTATCTATTTGAAGCGCGTCGCCGAATTTGCCGCCCGGCGCCATGGGCTGAAATCCACCTGCATGGCCAAGCCCTATGGTGATCAGGCCGGTTCCGGCCTGCATGTGCATGTCAGCATCATCGATACGCAAGGCCGCAATATTCTCGATGCCAAAGGCGGCGAACCGGTCAAGCTGAAATCGGTGACGGCGGGCCTGTTGCAGACCATGCGGGAAGCGCAGCTGATTTTTGCACCCTTTGCCAATTCCTATCGCCGTTTCCAGCCCGGCTCCTTTGCGCCCGACCGGATCGACTGGGGTTTCGGCCATCGCGGCACCGCTATTCGTATTCCCGACAAGGACGGCCCGGCAGCACGGATCGAGCACCGGGTAGCGGGGGCCGACGCCAATCCGCATCTGCTGCTCGCCGCCATTCTCGGCGGCATGTTGAAGGGCCTGGAGGCCGATCTCGATCCCGGCCCAGTGACCACGCCTGATGCGCCAGCCACAAGCCCGGACCTTCTGACCCATGACTTCCTGACCGCCGTCGATGCCTTCCGCACGTCTGATTTCATCGCCGATGTTTTCGGAAAACAATATCGCCAACTCTATGGCGATACCAAGCGCAAGGAAGCGATCACGTACCTGCGCACCGTGTCGGATTTCGATTACCGGACCTATCTGCCGCGCCTGTAAACGCGCCTGCCATGTCCAGAACTGCCGCAGCATGAGAACCGTTCAGCGGAATGTGATCCCATGGACATCGCATTTTGAATAATAAAATACTAAAATAACGCCGACGGACAGAATGGAGCACCAACTTCCCCTGAAATCATGGGGAGGCAGGGCCAGACTGTGGAAAACATTTTGCCTTTTGAGCACAAAGTGCCTCTGGTCAGAAACCGACAATGTTTTTTTGAAGGCAGGGCTTGTTTTTTGGGCAGTTTTACCATTTGGTCAACAACCGAACGAATTCCCTACGGGCGCGGAGACAACAAGAATGACCAAGATGAAAATCCGATTGGCAACGGCAGTGCTGGCAGGTTCCCTGCTGTTTGGTGCAAGCAGTGCATTGGCGGAAGCGGTGCTTCGGCGCGGCAATGGCGCAGAGCCCAAGTCGCTTGATCCGGCCCATATCTCGATCGACATCGAAGGTCATATCATGCAGGACCTTTACGAAGGTCTCGTGGTGTTTGACAATGCTGGCAAGATCCAGCCAGGCGTGGCCGAAAGCTGGAAAATCTCCACGGACGGCACGGTCTACACGTTCAACCTGCGCAAGGATGCCAAGTGGTCTGATGGCACACCTCTGACGGCTGGCGACTTCGTCTTCTCCCTTCAGCGTGAGGAAAATCCGAAGACAGCCGCCGAATATGCCAATATTCTTTATCCGATCAAAAATGCCCAGAAGGTCAACAAGGGTGAATTGCCGCCCGAACAGCTTGGTGTGAAGGCGGTGGATGACCACACGCTGGAAATCACCCTGGAACAGGCAACACCGTTCTTTCTGCAATTGATGACCCATTATACCTCCTTGCCGATCAGCAAGGCCAATTATGATAAATTCGGCGAGCAATTCGTCAAGCCGGGCAACATGGTGTCCAACGGCGCCTTCAAGCTGCAAGCCCATGTGCCGAATGACAGCCTGACCGTCGTTAAAAATGAAAACTACTGGGATGCGAAGAACGTCAAGCTCGACAAGGTGATCTTTTACCCGATCGACGATCAGGCCGCAGCGCAGCGCCGCTATGAAGCCAAGGAGCTGGATGTCAGCTACGGCCTGCCGCTCGATCAGTTGAAGCGCCTCAAGGCTGCATTTGGCGCACAGGTTCACGCAACGCCGTCACTCGCGACAGAATACTATGCTTTCGACACCCGCGAAGCCCCCTATAGCGACGTGCGGGTCCGCCAGGCTCTGTCCATGGCAGTCGACCGCGATTTCGTCGCCAATGACATTCGCTCCGGTGCCGTCATCCCGGCCTATAGCTTTGTGCCGCCGGGCATGGAAGGCTATGGCGCAGGCCCACAGCCTGAATTTGCCAAGCTTTCGCAGATCGACCGCGAGGACAAGGCCGTTGAATTGATGAAAGAGGCCGGTTACGGCAAGGGCGGCAAGCCGCTGAACATCGAAATTCGCTACAACACCAATGCCGACCACGAACGGCTGGCGACCGCCATTGCCGACATGTGGAAGACCACCTTCGGCGCTACGGTCAAGCTGACCAATCTCGATGTGGCCTCGCATTACTCCTACTTGCAGGAAGGCGGCAAGTTCAACGTTGCACGTGCGGCCTGGGCTGCCGACTACGCCGACCCGGAAAATTTCCTGGCGCTGCAAATCAGCGACAACAAGACCTTCAATTATCCGCATTGGAATAACCCGGAATTCGACGCGCTGATGGCGAAATCCTACAAGGAAACCGATCAGGCCAAGCGCATGGAGCTGATGAAGCAGGCTGAAGCGATTCAGGTCAAGGACCAGCCGATCATGCCGCTTTATTTCCGGTCCAATCTGTGGATGGTTTCTGAAAACGTGCAGGGCTGGGGCGACAGTGGCGTTGATTGGCACCTCTCCAAGTATCTGAGCCTGTCCAAGTAACCTCAAAGGAGAGCGACGCGCGGGGACCGAAAGGTCTGGCCGCGCGTCTGCTATTTGACCATGATCAACTTTGTTCTGCGCCGACTGATGAGCGCGATACCGACGATCTTCATCGTCGTGACCATTTCATTTTTCCTGATGCGCTTTGCTCCGGGTGGACCGTTCAGCCTTGAACGGCCATTACCGCCGCAAACCATGGAAAATATCATCGCGACATTCCACCTCAACGATCCCTTGTGGAAACAATATCTGCATTATCTCGCCAATGCCTTCCAAGGGGATTTTGGTCCGAGCTTCGTCTACAAGGACAATACCGTTGCGCAGTTGATTTCGCAGGCGCTTCCCTATTCCATCAAGCTTGGCGGCACCGCGCTGATTATCGCGCTGATTTTAGGCGTCATTCTGGGAACAATCGCAGCGCTTCGGCAAAACGGCTGGATCGATTTTACCGTCATGTCGTTTGCGACGATTGGCATTACCGTCCCGAATTTCGTGGTCGGGCCGGTGTTGACGCTGATTTTCGCTTTGATGCTGTCCTGGCTTCCCGCCGGTGGCTGGGGTGATGGTTCGCTCTACTATCTGGCGCTGCCGATTACCGTACTGGCCCTGCCCCAGGTCGCCATTATCGCCCGCCTCACCCGCGGCTCAATGATCGAAGCCCTGCATACCGACCATATCCGCACGGCCCGCGCCTATGGCCTGCCCTCGCGCACGGTCATCATAACCCATGCCATGCGCGGTGCGCTGCTGCCGGTTATTTCCTATCTCGCGCCCGCAGCCGCGGCTCTTTTGACCGGCTCTGCCGTGGTCGAGAGCATTTTCACCATTCCAGGCGTCGGACGTTTCTTTGTCATCGGCGCCCTGAACCGGGACTATCCGCTGGTGATGGCAACCGTTTTGCTGGTTTCGATCTTCGTGATCGTCTTCAATCTGCTTGTCGACATCGCCTACGGCCTGCTCGATCCGAGGGTCCGCCATGACTGATACCACCATCACCTCCCCTTCGATTGAAGGCCGCAGCCTGGGCCAATTGGCGCTCCTGCGGTTCCGCCGGAATAAGGCAGCCATGGGCGGCTGCGTGATCCTGCTGCTCATTGCCCTGTTCTCCTTTGCCGGGCCTCTGTTCAGCAGCCACAGCTATGACCAGGTGTTTTCCTCCTATGTTTCTGTGCCTCCGAGCCTGAAACCCTTTCCCGACCCTGCCTCTCTTCAACAGGTAGCGGAAAGTGCTGCCATGCGGGCACGGCTGAAACTGGACAGTTTTACGGTGGAAAACGGCACGTTTACCGTGAAGATTTCCTCCGACAAGCCCGTCGATCCCCGCAGTATTCGCTATTTCGACCGCGTCAATGAGTTTCATGACACCCGCGTCACTGAGACCACGCCCGACCAGCTTTCGATGACGTTGAGCGGACGTGTCAGCCAAGAATATTTCTTCTTCGGCACCGACAGCAATGGCCGCGATCTGATGGTTCGCGTTATGCTGGGCGGACAGATCTCGATTGCCGTCGGCATTGCCGCCAGCCTCGTTTCCCTCGGCATCGGGGTGATCTATGGGGCAACCTCTGGCTATCTTGGCGGACGGGTCGACAATGTGATGATGCGCATCGTCGAAATCCTTTATTCGCTGCCCTTCGTGTTCCTGGTTGTTGTCATGGTGGTGTTTTTCGGCCGCTCCATCCTGTTGATGTTCCTGGTGATCGGGGCCGTACAATGGCTGGAAATGGCCCGGATCGTCCGTGGTCAGACCTTGTCGTTGAAACGGCGTGAATTTGTCGGCGCGGCAGAGGCTTTGGGCTTGACGGATTGGCAGATCATTCGCCGCCATATCATTCCCAACACCATTGGCCCGGTCATCGTCTTCGTCACCGTGGTGGTGCCGCAGGTGATCCTCACCGAAAGCTTCCTTTCCTTCCTCGGTCTTGGCGTACAAGCACCACTGGCCAGCTGGGGAACATTGATTTCGGATGGCGCGCAAAACATTCAAAACACGCCATGGCTGCTGATCTTCCCGGCCATTTTCTTCGTCGTCACCCTGTTTTCGCTCAATTTCGTGGGCGACGGGCTGCGCGATGCGCTTGATCCCAAGGACCGATAAGCATGGACAAGACCGAGAACCAGACGGTACTGACCGTCAAGGACCTGAAGGTCACATTCACCACGCCCGATGGCGAGGTGAATGCTGTCAAGGGCATTTCCTTCGACGTCAAGAAAGGTGAGACGCTGGCCATCGTCGGTGAATCCGGCTCCGGCAAAAGCCAGACGATGATGGGCATCATGGGGCTTCTGGCCTCCAACGGCCAAGTCGCCGGTTCAGCCCGCTACGGCGAAACCGAACTGGCAGGGGCCAGCATCTCAACGCTGAACGACGTGCGCGGCTCCAAGATCACCATGATCTTTCAGGAGCCGATGACCTCGCTCGATCCGCTCTACACGGTCGGCAAGCAGATTTCCGAGCCGTTGATTTTTCACCGCCGCATGAGCCGGTCGAAGGCGCGCGCCCGCGTGCTGGAATTGCTGAAGCTGGTCGGCATCCCGGAACCGGAGCGGCGGATCGACAGCTATCCGCATGAATTGTCCGGTGGCCAGCGCCAGCGCGTGATGATCGCCATGGCGCTCGCCAACGAGCCGGACCTGCTGATTGCCGACGAGCCGACCACGGCGCTGGACGTGACGATCCAGGCGCAGATCCTCGACCTTCTCGCCGATCTGCAAAAGCGCTTCGGCATGGCCATCGTGTTGATCACCCACGATCTCGGCGTGGTTCGCCACGTCGCTGACCGCGTAGCGGTGATGCGGCGCGGCGAAATTGTCGAACAGGGCAGCCGCGACGATATTTTTGAGCGTCCCCAGGTCGATTACACCAAGATGCTGCTGGCCGCCGAACCATCAGGCTCCAAGGCCGCACCGCCCTCCGATGCGCCTGTCATTCTCGAAGGCCGCAATGTCGTGGTGGATTTCAACATCAGTTCCGGCATCCTGTTCAAGGGCAATCGAAAGTTTCGGGCCGTCGATCATGTCAATCTGACACTCCGAAAGGGCCAGACCATCGGCATCGTCGGCGAATCCGGCTCGGGTAAATCGACACTCGGTCGGGCGCTTTTGAAACTACTTTCGGCCGATGGGCGCTTCAGCTTCGAAACAACGGATATTTCCGGCCTCGACCGCGCCGGGATGCGGCCCTTCCGCCGTCAATTGCAGCTGGTATTTCAGGACCCCTACGGCTCGCTCTCGCCACGCCAGACGGTTGGCGAGATCATCACCGAAGGGCTTTACGTGCATGAACCGAACCTTAGCAAAGCGGAGCGCGACAAGCGCGCCATTGCCGCCTTGAAGGAGGTTGGCCTCGATCCGGCCTCGCGCAACCGCTATCCGCACGAGTTTTCCGGCGGCCAGCGTCAGCGTATCGCCATCGCCCGCTCGATGATCCTTAAGCCGAAAGTGGTGATCCTCGATGAGCCGACCTCGGCCCTGGACCGTTCCGTGCAGCGGCAGGTGATCGAGTTGCTACGCGACCTGCAACAGAAGCACGACCTGTCCTACGTGTTCATCAGCCACGACCTGTCGGTGATCAAGGCGATTTCCGACCATGTGATCGTGATGAAGAACGGCAAAATTGTAGAGGAAGGGCCGACGGACGACATTTTCGAAAGCCCCGCCGAGGACTATACCAAGGCCTTGATTGCGGCTGCGTTTACGCATTAAAGCTTTGGTAAAATTGTGATAGTTTAAACGCCCGGCTCGTCCGGGCGTTTCTATGAGGTGCGCTATACCTGAAGGGCTGGTGCCAAGACCTTCAGTTCTCCGGGATGGATTCTGATCTCCACGTCGCGGGGCATGTGCAGCAGTTCTCCATCGATCACGCAGGCGACGCCGTGACGGTGTTTTGGGAAATGCAGCTTGACGATTTGTGAGGTGGCCGATGTGACAGCCTGGTTTTCCGTGAGTTTACCGCGCAAAATATCAATCGCCAACCCCACCATTCCAACCGAATCGAGGGGTGCCGCAAGATAAATCCCAAGTTGTCCGGTGGTAATATCATCGGCATAAAACAACGGATTGGTTCCAACCGGGTTGTTGCAAACCGAAACGGCGGACACTTCCTTGCTATCCTGCCGTCCATCGGCGTCGATATCGAAAACGACGTCGAAGCGAGGCGGATTGAACATCACGCTGATCGCTGCGCTGGTGCTGGCCCGCATTTTGCCAAAGCGCGAGGCATAATCCATCCGGTTGCGCAGGCGGACCATCCGGGCGTGCAGGCCCGCGGAAAACTGGTGGACATAGGGCTGACCATTGGCAGTGGCAATATCAACGGATTGGACCTCCGCAGAGGCCAGCACCTCCAGAACCTGCCAGATATCGAGCGGCAGTTTCAGCGAGCGTGCAAACAGGTTCATCGTCCCGGCGGGTACGACGCCGAGCGGCAGGCCGGCTTTCCAGGCGATACCGGCGGCAGCCGAAATGGTCCCGTCGCCACCACCGGCAATCAGCGCGTCATAACCCTGCTTTGCAGCGGTCTCCAAGGCCTTGACGATATCACGGCCATCAACAGCCATGGTGTCGATCTCATGACCAGCATCGCGGAAGATTTGCTCGGCGCGTGCACAATAGGCATCCATGTCGGTGGTGCGAAAGGTCCCGCCCTCCCGGTTGAAAACGGCCTTGATCTTCATTCGCCCCCCTGCTCTTGTTGTCCGATGCTAGGTTCCATACGGTGTGCCTTACGTTGAAACCGCACGACAACGCATTTTAACGATCCGCCGTCGATTATGTTGCATGCGTCTGCTGCAAATCGGGTTTGCAGCTGAAAAGATCAAGATGATCATTATCATTCTACCGCAACGCACACATGCATGCTAAGGGTAACGGCATCACGTTTGACCATCCCATCCGCAGGTTTGCGATCTTCGCCGTCTTGCCTTGCGCATGACCGCCACAAGGTCAGCGGCTTCATGATGGGTACGCCAAATGGGTTATTTCGCGATTCAGCTGCGTCGAGCAGTCCTCCCTGCTACCCTTCTATTGAACAGCACCAGCCTTGCTCCGGTGCCGGGATGATTTTATGAATGATACGATCCGGTTTGCCCCCTCGCCCGTCAGACCAAGCCCAGACCGGACCGAAGCCGCCCTGTCGCCGCGCACCGTCCTGTTGATTGAGTTTGCGCTGGCCGTCGGCGGATTTGGCATTGGCACCGGCGAGTTCGCCATCATGGGCCTCCTGCCGGAAGTGGCGCAAACCTATTCCGTCAGCGTACCGGAAGCAGGCCGCGTGATCAGCGCCTATGCATTGGGCGTGGTCGTCGGAGCGCCGATCATTGCCGCACTGGCGGCAAAACTGCCACGCAAGACATTGCTGCTGATGCTGATGTGCCTGTTTGCTCTTGGCAATATCGCCAGTGCAATGGCCCCGGGCTTTCTGAGTTTCACCGTCCTGCGCTTCATCACTGGCCTGCCGCATGGCGCCTATTTCGGCGTCGCCGCCCTGGTGGCCGCATCGATGGTCGAGCCGCACAAGCGGGCGCGCGCCGTTGGCCGCGTCATGCTGGGTCTGACCATCGCCACACTGATCGGCACGCCATTTGCCACCTTCCTTGGCCAGATGATGAGCTGGCGGGCCGCCTTCATGCTGGTCGGGGCAATTGCCGCGCTGACGGCGGTGCTGATCGCGTTCAACCTGCGCAAGGACACGGTAGCGGAAGGCGCCAGCATTCGCCGCGAGCTCGGCGCTTTCGGCCGGTTACAAGTCTGGTTGGCGCTTGCGGTGGCTGCGGTGGGCTTTGGCGGCATGTTCTCAATCTTCAGCTATATCGCCAAGACCACCACCGACACCGCCGGACTACCCGCCTCGATGATTGCCGTCGTACTGGCGCTGTTCGGCATCGGCATGAATGTCGGCAATGTGGTTGGCTCACGCATGGCCGATTATTCGCTGAACGGCACAATCGGCGGCATGCTGGCCTTCAACGTCGTGCTGATGACGATCTTTTCGCTGACCGCCGCCAATCCGGTCATGCTGTGCATCTGCGTCTTTCTGACCGGCTGCGGTTTCGCCGCCTGTCCCGCCGTGCAGACGAGACTGATGGATGTTGCCGCCGACGCCCAGACGCTCGCGGCAGCATCGAACCACTCAGCCTTCAATATCGCCAATGCCCTCGGCGCCTGGCTGGGCGGCATGGTGATTTCCGCGGGTTACGGCTATGGCGCAACCGGCTATGTCGGTGCGGTTCTGTCGCTTCTAGGCCTCGTGGTCTTCCTGATCTCGGTTGCGCTACAGCGCCAATCAGCGTCCTGACCGGTCCCTTGCGCAAGCGCGCTACCGACCCGCACCAACAGTAGGTATTGAATGTGTTCTGTGTGCGTGGTTAACCGACCGTGAGTGCTGCGCCCACCGTTTTGCAGCCTTTCCGACCGAGAAAGTCACGGCGGAATTTATTGAGCAAGTCCTTGCATAACCTCGGAAATTCGCGTGCGCGTGGGCCAACAGGGCCGCGGAATACGCGGTGAAATGGCTCTTATATCAAGACAGAGCCGACACTCACCGAATTGTGTAATGCGCCCGACGCTTTGACTCCGATTCCAACCGCTATCCCCCTCTTGACTTTGCGCAGGCAGAGGCGCAGCTAATATGAACGAGCGGGAACTTCCCGCACGGATATCAACGGAGTCATCGATAAGATGCCAAGCGACAGTAGCAGTCGATTGTCCATGCCGTACGCGGTCGCCCTGCTCTGACGGTTCCGTCAGCTTGCCGGTCGGTTGCGCTACGGCGGATCGACGGAAAGGCAAGCACAATGAACATCCAACGCCTTCCTCTGCGGGCCAGTCATGCTGCCCGCCACCTTCTCAACGACAGCCTCAATGTCGTCACCGTTACGGACCGGATCGAACAGCTGAATGCGCTGGACGTTTCCGAGGCCGCCGCCATGCTGGCTAGCCTGCCGCAGCCAAAGGCGCTGCGCGTCATTGCCCGCCCCGAACTGGTGCATGCGGCCGACATCATCGCGGCCCTGCCGGTCGATACAGCCGTGCGCCTGCTGAAAGCCACCGCCCACGACCGGGTCGCCGACATCTTCCAGGCGATGGACGACCGCTGCCGCATGGTGATCTTCTCGCGGCTCGATGCGGCCACGGCCCATGCTGTCGAACATCTGATGGCCTATCCGCAGCGCACCGCCGGCTCGATCATGACGACGGAATTCGTCAGCGTTCCCGATGATTTCACCGTTGCCGAAACGCTGGCCCATGTGCGGATGGTGGAAAACGCCAGCGAGACCGTCTATGCGATCTATGTGCTGGACCGTATCACCCGGACGCTCATTGCCGTGGTCACGCTGCGGCGGCTGATCACCGTAGAGCCCGAGGCGTCCATCCTGTCGGTCGCCCAATGTCATGGTGTCGTGCATGCAAGCCCGTTGATGACACAGGAGGAAGTGGCTCGCCTGATCCGTCGCAACAACCTGCTGGCCCTGCCCGTCACTAACGACACAGGCCAGATGCTGGGCATTGTCACCGTCGATGACGTGATCGACACGATGATTGCCGATACGACCGAAGACGCCCAGAAATTCGGCGGCATGGAAGCATTGGGCAAGCCCTATATGCAGATCGGCTTTGCCGGCATGATCAAGAAGCGGGCCGGCTGGCTGGCTGCCCTGTTCCTCGGGGAGATGCTGACGGCCAGCGCCATGCAATATTTTGAAGGCGAGCTGGAAAAGGCGGTGGTGCTGACCCTGTTCATCCCGCTGATCATGAGCTCGGGCGGCAATTCCGGTTCACAAGCAACGTCGCTGATCATTCGTGCGCTGGCTGTCGGCGAATTGAAACTGTCCGACTGGTGGCGGGTTGCCATCCGTGAATTGCCCACGGGCATGACACTGGGGACCATTCTCGGCCTGGTCGGTTTCGTGCGCATTGCGCTGTGGCAGCATATGGGTCTCTATAATTACGGCGATCACTGGCTGCTGGTCGGCTTCACCGTGTTTGCCGCCCTGATCGGCATCGTCACGTTCGGCTCGATGGCGGGCTCGATGTTGCCCTTCCTGCTGCAACGCCTACGGCTCGACCCCGCCAGCGCGTCAGCCCCGGCTGTGGCGACGCTGGTGGATGTCAGTGGGCTGGTGATTTATTTCACCGTCGCGCTGGTGATTTTGAGCGGGACGCTGCTGTAAGCTTGGGATCGCGTGAGTAGCCGTTTGAATGACGCACTCGCTTACACCGCTATGTCTTATACAAAGAGTCATTTTCAATGACTCTTTGTATTCCGTTTTCGAATATCTCAAGCCCGTCATGCATTTGAGATATTCGAAATCTCTTCAAAGCGAGGATGCGGTAGCATCTTCGAGCTTTGGTATTATGGTCGACATGGCTCTGTTGCTATTGAATGGACCATGAGTTCCATGTGTCAGCATTGGGTCTTCGGCAACCTTCAGGTTTATCCCTTGCCGGGGTTGTAAAATTCCGCGAAAAATGAAACCTTCCCAATTCTGGAATGTTTGGGAGGTTATCCATGCCAACAGAAAATGAAAGCAATGCTCCGATAGAGGGGGGATTGGTTATCGCTGTATCTGCCGTTCAGTTGGCGGCGGTCCTTGAAGGGGAAACGGTCGAACAAAGCGGAACACTGGGCAACAGGGTCATAGGCGGATTACGCTTGCTCGGCTGCGCTGCGGAAGGCCTGACGGCCGGAGCACTTCTTGCCACACCAGAACCGACAATGTTGACCAAGGTCGGTGGAGGAGCTTTGGCGCTTCATGCCGCAGATCAATGCACCACAGGCGGACGACAATTATGGACGGGGCAAAACGAACGCTCCTGGACGGAGAGAGGCACGTCGTCCCTCGCGAAATCTCTTGGTGCATCGCCCCACGCAGCAGACAACATCGGCATGGCGATGGACTTTGTGGTGCCAATCGGTGGGGCTGCAATGGCTGGCGCAGTTCGCGCAGCCGCCATCAGATCCGGCCGTATCTCTTTGATGCAGCACGAAGCGCAGGCGGGAAGCCGCCTTGGCGGCCATACGATAGAGAGGCATATTGCCAAGGATGAAGCATTCCTACGCCAACGGATCGCACAAACAGCACCCAATCGCGCGCCCCCTCCCGTTATCTCGTCCTTCAGCAGTCTGCGCATCGCTGAAGATCAAATTTCCAGAGCATTGAGGTTGAACCAAGCACGGATCATGCAATGGTCACAGAATGCCGCCATTGGCTCCAAGCTGGAACCACCCATTGTGTTCGATGCAGGACGGGTGATCGGACAAGGTGTGGTCCGAGCATCAGGGCAGGTTCAACAAATGACGAGGCTCCGGATTATTTTAAAGAAAGAGACTTATAATGGCATGACCCATTATATTCTCACCTCCTATCCCGTTCCGTAAGAGTAACGATTGACCATGCCAACAATGACTGACGATTTCGACGCACTTTCAGGCCTGATTGGCAGCTATCTTCATCAGGATATGGATTTGGAATATCAAAGCGTACCCGCGGCGATTGCTGGCTATGCCCGATTGACCGAGGACACCAGAAAGCAACAATTAGTGCAGGAAATGCACGAGTTCTTGCGCCGCTATCACAATGACATCGAAGGCGAATTTTCCAAACGCTACTGGTTTGATTTTTCACCCCAGACACTGGGCCAGACAGTTCCCGAATTCTTTGATATGGTGCGCGACATCCTCACCGACCCCGATAGCTATCACCGATTCCTGCCGACGAACTGATCGTCGTGCGTCTTATACGGCGGCGACATGCTTTTCGTGATCGGTCAAAATATAATCCCGCGTCAGCGGCAGGATATTGTTTTTCTTGGCTATCTGGATCTGAAAGACGACGAGATCCTCGTGATAGAAGGCAGCTTCGGCAGTTGATAGATAATAGTCCCACATCCGGCAGAAGCGGTCGTCATAGAGGGTGGCCGCCTCTGCCCATCGGGCGGTAAAGCGGTCGCGCCAGTGGCGCAAGGTTTTGGCATAGTGGATGCGCAGCACCTCGACATCCGTGATCGTCAGGCCAGCCTTCTCGATTTCAGGAACGATTTCAGAGAGCGCCGGAATATAGCCGCCGGGGAAGATATATTTGTCGAGCCATGGCGTGGTGAAGCCCGGCGTTGCGGAACAGCCGATCGTGTGCAGCACCATCACGCCATCATCGGCCAGCAGCGTGCTGCATTTGCTGAAAAACGTCCTGTAGGCCGCAAGGCCGACATGCTCGAACATGCCGACCGAGACGATGCGGTCGAACGATCCTTCCAGGCTGCGATAATCCATCAGTCGGAAATCGACATTGGCCGCCTCGGTGGCAGACTTGCGAGGCCGCTTCACCGCATAGGCTAGTTGCTCTTCGGACAAGGTGACGCCCACGACCTCCCCACCCACCGCCCTATCGGCCAGATGAAGGGCAAGACCGCCCCAGCCGCAGCCGATATCCAGCACACGGTTTCCCGGTTTGAGGCGCAGCTTGGCGGCAAGATGGTCTTTCTTGGCGCGCTGGGCGTCGTCCAGGCTCTGGGTATCATGCTCGAAATAGGCGCAGGAATACTGGCGGTCTTCATCCAGGAAGAGTTCGTAAAGCCGTGCATCCAGATCGTAATGGTGCGCGACATTCTGTTTGGATCTGGCTGGAAGATTGCGATGGCGAAAGATCCTGAACCGGGTTCTCACATCGTCGATAATCCGGGCGATCAGTGGATGGGTGGCATTTTGCGCCTCCCGCAGCACCACGGATACAAAATCGAACATGGTTCCCTGATCGACAAAGAACCGCTCATCCATATAGAGCTCGCCCAGCCGCATATCAGCATCGATCAAAAAAGCCCATTGGGCAGCCGTATCGGCGAAGCGAACGGTGACAGGGTCACCCGTACGGTCACCAAATGAAAGCGTCTTGCCACTAGCCGTCACAATATCAAGACACCCAATGGTGACGATGCGCGACAGCGCCGAGGCCAAGGCCCAATCCGAAATGGCGTTAAAAATGGATCTTGGTGGTTGTTTCAAGCGGTCTGCATTTCCGGGATGCACTGCCATGATCTTCAACAGCCCTTACAGTCTGTCGGGGAAAGGTTAATGCGATTTTCCCGAAAGACAAACGAGAACAAAGGAAGCGTGAGTTTGCTTGGCTTGCAAGGGAAACCTGCGTACCTAACCAGGCAAACCATAAGAACAAATTATGCGCAAAATGTGAAAATCTACAGACAACCGTAGAATGTGCGGTGTTTTATATTGCACGTCACGCAGTAAATCATGCCGAAACATAGAAAAGAAAATCATATTTACTATTGAGAATATAATTAAAAAGGCCGGGATCACTCCCGGCCTTTTGTATCAGACGCCTTCGATCCGCCGCACCCAGCCATGCGGGTCATTGCTCTTGCCGCGCTGGATATTGACCAATTGCTCGCGGATTTTCAGGGTGGTCGGACCGGTCTCGCCATTGCCGATCACAAAGCCACCGTCGGTGAATTTGACCTCGCCGATGCCGGCCACCACAGCCGCCGTGCCGCAGGCGAAGGCTTCCTTCAGCTTGCCACTTTTGGCATCCGCCTGCCATTCATCGAAGGAATACGGGCGTTCATGCACTGTCACGCCCTGGTCTTTGATGAGCGAGATCAACGAATTACGGGTAATGCCTGGGAGGATGGTGCCCCCCAGAGGCGGCGTCACCAGCGAACCGTCGTCCATAACGAAAAACACGTTCATGCCACCCAGTTCTTCCAGCCACTTATGCTCGGCGGCATCCAGGAAAGCCACCTGATCGCAGCCATGCTCGACCGCTTCCTGCTGGGCAATCAGGCTTGCCGCATAATTGCCGCCGCATTTGGCGGCACCGGTGCCGCCGGGAGCGGCGCGGGTGTAGTTTTCCGAAACCCAGATCTTCACCGCCTTGGCGCCGCCCTTGAAATAGGGGCCAACCGGCGAGGCGATGACGCAGAAAATATAGTCACGTGCCGGTCGCACACCCAAAAACGCTTCGCTGGCAAACATGAAAGGCCGCAGGTAAAGGCTGCCCTCACCCTCCGGAATCCACTTTGCATCGGCCTTGACCAGTTTATCAATGGCTTCGAGAAACAACTCCTCGGGAATTTCCGGCATCGCCATGCGCCGTGCAGACTCGTTGAAACGGCGGGCATTTTCATCCGGGCGAAACAGCACGACGCGACCTTCCGCCGTACGGTACGCCTTCATCCCCTCAAAAATTTCCTGGGCGTAATGCAGCACCGCGGCTGCCGGATCGATGGCAAATGGTCCGCGCGCGGTAATCTCCGCCGAATGCCAGCCCTTCACCACATTCCATTGGATCACCGCCATATGGTCGCTGAACAGCGTGCCAAAGCCCAGGCTCTGGAACGCCTCGAGGCGCTCTGCTTCCGGCATGGGGTTCGCATTCGGCTTGACGATGAATTCCGGCTTTGCGGTTGCGGCAGACATGACAGGTGATCTCCTCAAATCAGTCAATAGGTCAACATTACTGACCTATTGACGTTTCGTATAGACGATCACCAGCTTTCGCAAGTCATTTCAAGTGCAAACCGGTACGGTTGATAAAAATATCCAACCAACGGCCTGATGCAGATATTAAGGACGTGCGGACCGCCTTTACATGTTCGGATAAACCGGTCCTTCGCCTCCTTTCCCCAACGGAGGTCCGTGCGGACCGCTATACCCGAACATTACATGTTCGGATAAACCGGTCCTTCGCCTCCTTTCCCCAACGGAGGTCCGTGCGGACCGCTATACCCGAACATTACATGTTCGGATAAACCGGTCCTTCGCCTCCTTGTGGCGGCACCCAGGTGATGTTCTGGTTCGGGTCCTTGATGTCGCAGGTCTTGCAGTGGACGCAGTTCTGGGCGTTGATGACGAAGCTCGGCTCGCCCTCCTTCTCCACCCATTCATAAACCCCGGCGGGACAGTAGCGGCTGGACGGACCGGCATAGACGCCAAGCTCGGAGTTCTTCTGCAGGGCCATGTCCTTGACCTTCAGATGCACCGGCTGGTCTTCCTCGTGATTGGTGTTGGACAGGAACACCGAAGACAGGCGGTCGAAGGTCAGCACGCCATCGGGCCTGGGGTAGTCGATCTTCTTATGCTGTGCAGCCGGTTCAAGACTCTCAGCATCGGTCTTGCCATGTTTCAGCGTCCCGAAGACAGAAAAGCCGAAGAGCTGGTTGGTCCACATATCCAGCCCACCCAGCGCCACGCCGAGCACCGTGCCAAGTTTCGACCACAGCGGCTTGACGTTTCGCACTCGCCGCAAATCCGTGCCTATTTCGCTGCCGCGCCAGCTGTTTTCGATCTCGACCGGCTCGTCATTGGCGCGGCCTGCGGCAATCGCCTCGGCAATCTTTTCCGCCGCCATCATCCCCGACAGCACAGCATTATGGCTACCCTTGATGCGCGGCACATTGACCATGCCCGCCGAACAGCCCAGCAGCGCCCCACCGGGGAAGGACAATTTCGGCACCGACTGATAGCCACCTTCGGTAATCGCCCGTGCTCCATAGGAAATCCGCTTGGCACCCTCAAAAGTGTTGCGAATGGCCGGATGGGTCTTGAAGCGCTGGAACTCCTCAAACGGATAGAGATAGGGATTCTTGTAGTTCAGATGCACGACAAAGCCGACCGCAACCAGATTGTCCTCCAGATGATAGAGGAACGAGCCGCCGCCGGTTTTCATGTCCAGCGGCCAGCCGAACGAGTGCTGCACCAGACCGGGTTTGTGGTGCTCGGGCTTGACCTGCCACAGTTCCTTGATGCCGAGGCCAAATTTCTGCACATCGCTATCGCGTGACAGATCAAATTTGGCGATCAGTTGCTTTGCCAGCGAGCCACGCACGCCTTCGCCGATCAGCAAATATTTGCCCAGCAATTCCATGCCGCGTGTGTAACTGGAGCCGGGTTCGCCGTTCTTTTCGACGCCCATATCACCGGTGGCAACACCAATCACCGCACCAGCCTCATTATAAAGCAATTCGGTTGCGGCAAAGCCCGGATAGATCTCGACACCCAGCGCCTCGGCATGGCCCGCCAGCCAGCGACAGACATTACCAAGCGAGACGATGTAATTGCCGTGATTGTTCATCAGCGGCGGCATCAGCGCGTTGGGCAGGCGAACGGAGCCAGCGGGACCGAGAAACAGGAAATGATCGGCGGTGACTTCGGTCTTGAACGGATGATCGGCTTCCTTGCGCCAATCGGGAAGAAGCTTATCGACTCCAACCGGATCGACCACAGCCCCGGAGAGAATATGGGCGCCGACCTCCGCACCCTTTTCCAGCACAACAACCGTCAGATCGGGATTGACCTGCTTGAGGCGAATGGCAGCCGAAAGGCCAGCAGGCCCCGCACCGACAATCACCACGTCGAATTCCATGCTCTCGCGCTCGGGCAGCTCTTGTTCGCTCATCGTTTTTCTCCGCTCGGCTTTTTCCCCATATGGACCTCTTCCTTGTCAAATCAAACCGGGCTTGTCGAGCCAGGTTGCGACAGGGCAAGGCGTGAAATCCCTGCGAGGTGCTATGAGGGACAAGAATATCTTCCGTTTACGTGCACGTCAATTACTGTGACGCCGGGAAATGGATGACATGCTGACCGCAGGAGCTTATCGCTTTCTGCGCCTTTGATTTTACATCCCCGCTTGTTAGGTTCGCGTGAAAATCGCATCGTCATTCACAAAAAGGAATTCACAATGGATCTCGGCATTTCCGGCAAGCGGGCGGTTGTTCTCGCCGCATCTCGCGGACTTGGACAAGGCATCGCCAATGCACTGGCCGCCGAAGGCGCGCATGTGCTGATCTGCGGACGCACAAAAGACAAGCTTGAGGCCAATTGCGCTGACATCGTCAAGGCTGGCGGCAAGGCGGACTATGTGGTGGCGGATCTCTCGGATACTGATTTCGTCGCCACGCTCGTTGAAGCGGTCGCCGTAAAACTTGGCGGCATCGATATCCTCGTCAACAATACCGGCGGGCCGACACCCGGCACCGTGGAAGACATGGACGATGAAAAGCTCCACATCTTCTTTCAGTCCATGGTGGTGCGGATCATTACGCTAACCAACGCGCTGGTTCCCCAGATGAAGGCGCAGGGCTTCGGACGCATTCTCACCGTTGCTTCGTCTGGTGTGATTGAGCCAATTGCCAATCTGGCGCTTTCCAACACGTTGCGCGGCGCGTTGGTCGGCTGGAACAAGACATTATCTTCCGAAATAGCCTCCTTCGGCATCACCGCCAATCTTCTCCTGCCCGGACGAATCCATACCGACCGGATTGATGAGCTGGACGGCGCCAATGCCAAACGCCAGGGAAAATCGCTGCAAGAGGTTCGCGAAAGCTCGATCAAAACCATCCCGATAGGCCGGCTTGGCAAGGTGGAGGAATTTGCCGCCGCAGGTGCTTTTCTCTGCTCCGTCCCCGCTGCCTACATCACCGGCACAATGCTGCGGGTTGATGGCGGCGGCGCTAAATCTCTTTGAACAATCCGCCCAAACCATCGTATTTAGTGACGAACCAATATCAATGTCACTAAATACGACTTTATTACAAGAATTTAAGGATAACTCACCGCGAGTTGATCGATAGTGTGCGTCTCTGTTATTTTCGCGGTGCATTAATTCAATAATGATAGGATGAACGACCAGCTCAAGCTTCATCAGGCCCTGACACATGAAAAAATTCTGGACCGCCTCCAGCATCATCGCAATCCTTGCCGTCGGCGGGTGGATATATCGCGACCAAATTCCTTATCTCGACAAGGTTCCGTTTCTGAGCCAAGCCAGCCAGACGGCGGGCCACAAGCCGGGTGCCGAACAGGCAACAGCCCAAGCAAACGGGCAATCTTCAGATCGGGCCTCAGGACAGGAAGCCGGTAAACCGGCAGGCCAAGGTGGCGGAAAAAGTGGCGGTCGGCGCAATGGCGGACCGGCATCGGTCAAGACCGTTGCGGCCAGCATGGGCAATCTGCCAATGGATGCCACGGCAACAGGCTGGGCCGAAGCGGAAGATACCACGACATTGGCCGCCCTCCAGAGCGGGCTGCTTCAGGACGTGATCGCCAAGGACGGCCAGGAAGTGAAAGCCGGAGATCTGATTGCCCGGCTTGATGACCGGATCGCAAAGGCAACAGTGGACAAGGACCAGGCCAATATCGTTGCCGACCAGGCCAGCCTGGCCGAATACGAGGCGGCCTTGACGCGTGCGGAAAGCCTCTTGAAGCAGAATGCGCAATCACAGCAGGCCTACGAACAGGCCAAGGCGTCGCGCGACTCGGCTGCTGCCAAGGTCGACGCCGATAAGGCCACGCTGGCCTCCGATATGGTCGACCTGGAGCATATGAAAATCCGGGCGCCCTTTGATGGCCGGCTCGGAAGTATCCAGCTCAGCATCGGCGCCTATGTCAGCGCCGGAACCGCGATTGTCACCATCACCCGCTATAATCCGATCTATGTGAAATTCCAGATGGCGGAACGCTACCTGCCGCAATTGCATCAGGCGTTTTCAGGCAAGGATGTGGTGGTCGATGTCGATCCCGCCTCGACCGGCGGCGTGCCGGTTCAGGGCAAACTGTCCTTCTTCGACAATAGCGTGGACACCGCGTCGGGGACTGTTCTTGTCAAGGCAGAGTTTCAAAACGACAAGGGCGTTCTTTGGCCCGGTCAGAGCGCCAATGTCACCGTTCGCTTCCAGACAGACCAGCGTAACATCCTCGTGCCAACCGTAGCCGTTCGCCCCGGCGCTGAAGGCTTCTTCGTCTATACGGTCAACAGCGACAGCAAGGTCAAGGCAACCAAGGTTTCCGTCCTGCGCGCCAATGGCGACATGGCGGCGATTGCCTCGGGCCTCAAGGAAGGCGATCACGTCGTGGTGGAAGGTCAGGTACAGCTTGCCGACGGACAGACTGTTCTGGAACAGTTTGCTGGCCAGAAAGTGGCTGAAAACGAGCCGAAGGATATCACCCGATGATCCCTGCTTTTTGCATCAATCGGCCTGTTGCCACCATTCTGCTTGCCATCGGCCTGGTTCTGGCCGGACTGGCCGGTTATCGGCTTCTACCGGTGGCCGCTCTGCCCAAAGTGGACTTTCCTACCATCAACGTGACGGCGACCCTGTCAGGTGCCTCGCCGGAAACCATGGCGACGTCCGTTTCCACCCCGCTGATCAAACAGTTCGAGACCATCCCCGGGATCAGCGAAATCAGCGCCACCAACTCGCTGGGCAACTCCTCCGTCGTTCTCCAGTTCGACCTGAACCGTGATATCGATGCCGCTGCCGCTGACGTTCAGGCGGCAATTTCCCGCGCCAGCCGTCAATTGCCCAGCAACATGACGTCCGATCCGAGCTACCGCAAGACCAATCCAGCCGATTCACCGGTGCTGCTCCTGGCAATCAACAGCGATGAGATGCCGCGCAGTCAGGTGGATTCGATTGCCGAAAATATCATTTCCCCGCTGCTGTCGACGCTGAACGGCGTGGCGCAGGTCAGCATCTATGGTTCCCAGACCTACGCGGTGCGGATCGGCGTCGATCCCGCCAAGCTGCAAGCGCGCGGGCTTGGCGTCGACACGCTGACCTCGGCGATTGCCGGGGCCAATAGCCAGGTGCCAATCGGCACCTTGCAGATGGCAAATCAGTCGCTGACCATCAATGCCAATACCCAGCGCACCAATGCCGAGGAATTCAAGTCGCTGGTAATCTCCACCACCAGCAATGGCGCGCCAATCCACCTTTCCGATGTCGCCAATGTGCGCGACAGTGTCGACAATCTCGACGCGGGCAGTTGGTTCGATGGGAAACAGGCGATCATCCTCGCCATCCAGCGCCAGCCGGACGCCAATACGGTCGAGGTGGTCGATGAGGTGTTGGCCAAGCTGCCTGCCCTGCAAAAGCAGCTGCCTCCCTCCTTGAAGATCAATGTGATGAACGATTCATCGACCGCGATCCGCGAGGCAATCCACGACGTTCAGTTCACGCTGTTCCTCACCATCGCCCTTGTCATCCTGGTGATCTATTTGTTCACCGGCCATCTGACCGCGACCCTCATTCCCGGTCTTGCCGTGCCGCTATCGCTGATTGCCACCTTTGGCGGCATGTATGTGCTTGGCTACAGTATCGACAATATCTCATTGCTCGGCCTGACGCTGGCGGTGGGTCTGGTGGTGGATGACGCCATCGTTATGCTGGAAAATATCCTGCGCCATGTCGAAGAAGGCATGCCGCCGATGCAGGCGGCCCTGAAAGGCGCCGGTGAAGTCAGCTACACGATTATTTCCATGTCGATTTCACTGGTGGCAGTGTTCATTCCCATCCTGTTGATGGGCGGTGTCGTCGGACGCCTGTTCAATGAGTTCGGCATGGTCGTCACCATGGCGATCCTCTCCTCTGCCCTGGTGTCCCTAACGGTCACGCCAATGCTGGCAGCCCGGATTTCCTCCCACAGCAGCCGCCCACCGCTGATCGTGCGCTGGTTCGACGCCGGTTTTGCCAAGACGCAACGCGGCTATGACAAGTCTGTCCGCTGGTGTCTCAACCACCGTTTTGTGGTGATGATGGTCTTTGTCGCCTCCATCGCAGGCTCCGGCTGGCTGTTCCACACGCTGCCATCCAGCTTCTTCCCGCAGGAAGATATTGGCCGGTTGACGGTCAGCACCCAGGCGCGTGAGGATATTTCCTACGCGGCCATGCGCGATCTTCAGTCAAAGGTCGCTGAAGAACTGAAGACCAATCCGGCTGTCGATCATGTTACCTCCATCGTCGGTGGCTCAAGCCGCAGCCCGCTCAACAACGGCACGATCTTCGTGCAGCTGAAACCGAAGGACAACCGTCCGCCTCTCGCTCAAACCCTCAACGAGATGCGACAGAAGCTGTCCAAGATCGCCGGCATCCGCAGCTATATCACCCCACAGCAAAATCTGCGTTTCGGCGGACGAAGCACCGCTAGCCAATATCAGTTGGTTGTCCAGGCGCTGAGCACGAAAGCAACCGATGAATGGTCATCGAAAATCCAGGCCGCCATGCGCCAGGACCCGTTGTTTACCGATGTGACCAGCGATGCGCAGAACAATGCCATTGCCGCCGATATCAACATCGACAATGGCAAGGCCGCCGCTTTCGGCATTACCAACGACCAGCTTCGCAAGACCCTGGAAATGGCGTTCAGCGGCTATAATGCCGCCCAGATCCAGTCGACCGGCGACAGCTACGATGTCATCGTTGAGTTCGACCGGAACAAGCCATGGGACGACGAGTTCCTGCGCGATATCCTGGTGCGTTCATCGTCTACGGGCACGCTGGTGCCGCTATCGAACTTCGCCACCGTCAAGCGTCATAATGCGCCTGTCACTGTCAACCAGACCGGCCAGCTGGTTTCGACCACGGTGTCGTTCAACCTGCCTGACGGCATATCGCTGAGCGACGCCACCGCCCGGATCGATCAGATCAAGACCGAGATTGGCGTGCCCAATGACGTCTTCACCTCCTATGGCGGTACGGCGGCGATTTTCCAGCAGTCGCAAAGCAATACCGGTCTACTGATCCTCGCCGCCGTGCTGACGATCTATGTGGTGCTGGGCGTGTTGTATGAGAGCTTCATCCATCCGCTCACCATTCTTTCCGGCCTGCCAGCGGCGGCTTTCGGGGCGCTTCTGGCCCTGAAACTGCTGAATTTTGATATGTCGGTCATCGCTCTGATCGGCCTGCTGATGCTGATCGGCATTGTCAAGAAAAACGCGATCATGATGATCGACGTGGCGGTGGAATTGATCCGCGAGCATGGCGAGACACCGGCAAAGGCCATTCACGAGGCCTGTGTGCGGCGTTTCCGGCCGATCATGATGACCACTTTCTGCGCCCTTCTCGGAGCACTGCCCATTGCGCTTGGCCATGGCGCCAGTTCCGAACTGCGCCAGCCGCTCGGGATCGCCGTTGTCGGCGGCCTGATCGTCTCACAATTGCTCACACTGTTCATCACACCTGTCATCTTCGTGGAAATGGACCGGTTCGGTAAATTCTTGACCCGGCTCGTTCGCCGCGACAAGGGTCACCACGCTGCAAACAGCGAAGATGGGCCATCAAAACCAGCCATGGCGGCTGAATAACGGGAGCAAGTCAAATGATTGTCGTGCGTTGGGCTTTAACAATTGTCGGCTTGCTGGCCATTGCCATGGGCATTCTGTGGATGGCGCAGGGTGCCGGGATTTTCCCCTACCCGCAATCCAGTTTCATGATCAACCAAAGCCCCTGGATCATCTGGGGGGGCTTGCTGGCCCTGTTCGGCCTGGTCCTGACCTGGGGGTCGGGCCGGATTTTGCGATAACCTCGCGCAGTTCATAATTGCCGCTTCAAAGCGCCGCGTTTGACCGAACGCGGCGCTTTCATCTGTCAAGCCGTAGGCGCGCAGGCAGTGGCTCTTTCTGGAAATCGATCCTTGCATCCTGCCCCAGCCTGTGTCATCAGGCCCGCTCGTTAAGCAAAGCCCCTCTCAGGCAGAGGCGCGCCCGCAACCGTCCAATCATTCACGCCAATAGACAGGCATCAGGGAGCAGCAGCCATGGCAAACGCGCTTGGGCTTGATTTCGGCACGACCAACACGGTCCTGGCACAGAGCATCAACGAGACCACCACCCATTCGGTGCAGTTCACATCCATGGCCGGAACCACCGACAGCATGCGCACGGCGCTGTCCTTCATGAAGGATGCCCAGCTTGGCGCGCGCGCCCTGAAGGTGGAGGCCGGGCAAGCCGCCATTCGCCAGTTCATCGACAATCCCGGCGATTGCCGTTTCCTGCAATCGATCAAGACCTTTGCGGCCTCGGCACTGTTTCAGGGTACGCTGGTCCATGCACGGCGGTTTCAGTTCGAAGACCTGATGGAAGTGTTCCTGAAAAGGCTGGAAACCTATGCTGGCGATGGCTGGCCTGCGAATGCCAACCGCATCGTCGCTGGCAGGCCCGTGCATTTCGCCGGCGCCTCCCCCGATCCCGAGCTTGCCATGCGCCGCTATAACGAAGCGCTCACCCGGCTCGGCTTTCCGGAAATCCATTATGTCTATGAGCCGGTGGCCGCGGCTTTCTATTTCGCCCAGCACCTGACGACAGATGCCACCGTGCTGGTCGCCGACTTCGGCGGCGGCACCACCGACTATTCGCTGATCCGGTTCGAGCGCAAGGCAGGCGTGCTGTCGGCAGTACCTGTCGGCTATTCCGGTGTTGGATTGGCCGGTGACCAGTTCGATGCGCGGATCATCGAGCATCTGGTGGCACCGGAAATTGGCAAGGGCAGCCAGTTCAAGAGTTTCGACAAGATCCTGGATATTCCAAGCAATTATTACACCAGCTTTTCGCGCTGGAACCAGCTGTCGGTGTTCAAGTCCTCAAAGGAATTCGCCGATCTGAAACAATTGGTACGCCAAAGCCTAGCCCCCGACAAACTGGAGCTTTTTATCGACCTGGTCGAGCATGACGAAGGCTATCCGCTCTACCAGGCGGTATCCTCCACGAAAATGGCGCTGTCTGCGGCGGATGAAGCGGAATTCAACTTCTCGCCACTTGGCGCGGCTGGCCGCAAGTCCGTCAAGCGTCAGGATTTCGAGAGCTGGATTGCCGACGATCTCACACGCATCGAATCGGCACTCGATGATGTTCTCACCCGGACGAACACGGAGGCAGGCGCCGTGGACAAGGTGTTTCTGACCGGCGGCACATCCTTCGTTCCGGCGGTGCGACGGATCTTCACTGAGCGCTTCAGCCAGGACCGCATCGAGAGCGGCGGCGAAATGGTATCGATTGCACATGGACTGGCGCTGATCGGCGACCGCGACGATATTGCTCTTTGGACAGCATGACCTGGGGACAGCATGACAGGGGGGACAGCATAACCGGAAGCAAATACGGTTTTCTGTTCCTTTCTGCGAATAGCTTGTCTAAAACATAGCAATGATTGCCGCTCAGGACATGACTGCCGCCGAACTTGCCGCCCTTCTGGCTTTTCACGCCGAAGCCGGGGTGGATTGGCTTGTGGAAGATGCGCCTGTTGACCGGATCGCACAATTTGCAGCAGAACGGCAGGCGCGGACCAGGGCCGCGCCCCAACAAGCCCCAGTTCAAGGCCAGGACCAACGGGCTACGACTGCCCCTGTCGGTTCGCAGAATGGCCCTGCCCTCAACCGCGACGGCCCGGCGCCTCGGCCTGCTGCATCGACACCGCTTGCCATTCCCGATGAAACGGCAATCAACGACGCCCGGTTTGCCGCCGAAAGCGCTCGTTCACTGGCTGAGTTGAAAACGGCTCTGGAAGGATTTTCCAGCTGCAATCTGAAGACCAGTGCCCGCTCCACCATCTTTGCAGAAGGCCCCGCTGAGGCAGGCATCATGGTGATCGGCCCCATTCCGTCAGCCGATGACGATCGCGAAGGTCTGGCCTTTTCCGGCCGGACTGGCGCGCTTCTCGACCGGATGCTTGCCGCCATTGGCCTTCGTCGCGACGCGCTGCTATTGACAACCGCCATTCCCTGGCGCGGCCCTGGTGACCGCATGCCGACCCCGGCTGAAGCCGCCATCTGCCGACCCTTCATAGAGAGACAAATCGCACTGGCTGAACCGAAGGCCGTTCTTCTGCTCGGCAATTTCACCGCCCGGTTCTTCTTCGGTGGAACGGCGACAATCCATTCGATGCGCGGAGAGTGGCGTGACGTGGCCGCAGGCGGTCACGGCGTTGCGGCCATGGCAACCTTTCATCCGCAGGAATTGCTGCAAGCCCCGGCCACCAAGGCTCTAGCCTGGCGAGATCTTCTCGCCTTCCGGCAGCGGTTGGCTTGACACACACCTTGCGAGGATTGCCGGATGTTCGCTTTCTCAACGAACCCATGCGCAAACCGCATGGCAGTCATCATTTTAGAGCCATTGAATTTTCTATATTGCAGTGCAATATATTCATTGTTGCAGGTGTTTGTCGGACATGAATGGTCGGCAATCGCCGCACAGTCTTGGGAGGACCCTTTATAGGAACCAGGACGATGAACCGGAAACGCATTACACGGCCAATCCATAGCAAGTTCGAAACGGTGCGCGGGCAAATCCGTTCGCTTAAGGGACTGCATAGCTATTACCGCATGGGCTATGTCGCCTGCGAACAATTGGCCTCCACGGCCTGGATACGATTGGAAAGAGACATTCGATGACCCACAGTTTCGACGGGACAAAGGCCAGACGCCTCGCAGTCCGCCCGATGCGGGCTTTTCAACAGATCCACGCGGCGGTTAGCGCATCGCGCGATTTCAGTCGCTCCGCCCGCACCGACGGGGATGAAACCGTGTTGCAGGCAGCCATTCCATTCTAAAATGATTCCGATTTAAAACGGGAGGGCGATCTTCATCTGGAATGGATTTTGACTGCAACATCCTTGCTTGCGGCATCAAGTTCAGCACCCTCTGCTTGATGCCGAACGCGCTACCGTGACAGGTTCGCTTTGCGGATGCGCTTGCTGCGTTTCTCCTGCCAGTATCATCTCTTTTTCAAAGACCGCGTCGAGAATAGCCGATTTGCGCGCCAGCCAATCGCGATATTCCTGATAGAAGTCTGCCGCCAGCCAGATATGGCTGGCCCGCCCCGATCCGTTACGGCGAATGCAACCGTGTTGCTCGGCCTTTCTCAAAGCCCTTTGCAGATGGGTTCGTGACATGACGAAGCGTTCTGCCATGGCTGGGATGTCAATTGTCCCCAAATCGTAGAAGTCATCCTCAAGGACTGCATTGGGTGTGAGGGATATAAACCTATCCATCACCAGGGCACCACTTTCCGTCCACAGAAACAGGCCGATACGCTCACCTGGCTCGCGCCATTGCTGATCATCAAGGCACAGGCGCGCAAATTCCGGCTGAACCCGGAAAAGCAATTCTGGACGCTGCCGAAAGTGCTGCAATCGCTCACCACCATCGACATGATCGAGCACGGCGAGATTGACGCCAAGCCATCGCCGCATGGCGTCAATGCTGGCCTCGCTTGCCTCAAAACTGCGCGGACGCTTGGCGCTGGCGGGGTGAAGGCGGATGAAGCGATAGGATAGCAGTTGATCGACATAGGTCAGAACCGTATTGCGGCTGGCAATTTCGGTCTGGCAAATCCAGTCCACCAAGCCGCTGGCCGTCATTCCAGGACCGCTACTGCGTCCCGCCAGGTGATCCGCGTAGAGCGCAAAGGCGGCTTGGGTCATCATCCAGCGCTGGTGCGAAACAAGCGCACGCGCCAATCGTGGCGTCTCATCGAACTGATCGCCGAACTGTGCCGCCATGACAGCTATCGCCTCGGCGAAGCGCCAGGAGGATGAAAGCGTTGCAACAGAAAGCGCCATGGACAATCCCAAGTTCAGCAATACATGAATAAGGAAAGCAGCAAAAGCCTATACCAAGCGAGCCATCGCCACCTACATCATTAATTTTTTATTGATCATAACAACAAAACCCGCCCTATTGCCAATCAATTCTTGTGAGCCCCATCACAATTTCCAGGAATACAAGGCGATGCTTAACATAAAAATGATTGATACGGTCATGCCAATTGAAATAGTGTCATTTTTACAAAACCAACATTATCCAATCTACATCATCCTCATCCAAACGGCGCGTGTCCGTCGTAGAGAAGCGATATTATACCATGTCACAGTCGACTTTGGAGCATCTTTTCAATACAGGGTCCGTTATGGCTCCCTATCGCACGTACCCCAGCGTTCCGAGCAAGGACCTTTCCAGGACGCATAACACGGAAAACCACTGAAAATGGCTCTTCGTATTCCACTTTTGCGTATCTTAAGCCTTCGGTGCGTTTGAGAGATTCAAAATTCATACAAGGCGAGGATGCGTCAGCATCTTCGATGCCTTGTTCTATAAAGCATGCTGTTGCCTGTCATATCTGCGGCATAATCTTCGCCGTAAGTGGGTCCCAGTTAGAGTCGCTTCCCAGTCGCAGCCCCATTCCTGTTCGGATCATGCCATGATTGCCAGTCTCGCCTCCATCGGCGCCCTCATGCTCTCAACCCTGCTGATGATGGCTGGATTCGGGCTGATGAATTACATGCTGCCAATCCGGGCGATTGCCGAAGGCTGGTCGACATTCACCATTTCAATCATCGCTACCGGTTATACATTTGGCTTCACCACATCCTGCGTCGTCACGCCTCGCCTGGTGCAGAAGGTGGGACATGTCCGGGTTTTTTCCGCCCTGATCACTCTCCTGACCATGTCTGTCCTACTCTGCGCCATCGTTGTCGACTGGCGGGCCTGGACCCTGTTCCGGGGTATTGCCGGCTTTGCCATTGCTGGCAGCTACCTGATCATCGAAAGCTGGCTGAATGAGCGCAGCAACAATGAAAACCGTGGCGGATTGTTTTCCGTCTATATGATTTCCTGCCTGGTTGGCTCGATTGGTGGCCAGTATATCGTGCCGCTTGGCGATCCAAGCCAGGTGACACTGTTCGTCGTCTGCGGGTTGATTTTTTCCGCAGCGCTCTTTCCAACCGCCCTGTCCACCGCACAATCGCCCGCGCCGCTCGCCCAGGCGCGGTTCGACCTGAAGAAACTCTATATCCGCTCGCCCATTGCTTTTGTCGGCTCGCTGCTGTCAGGCGCTTTATCGGGAACCTGGAGCAGTCTCGGTGCGGTTTACAGCCAGCGGGTCGGTCTTTCGACGGCGGAAGGCGCTACCTTTCTGGCAGCCGTCCTGGCTGGAGGCGCCATCGCGCAGATGCCGCTCGGGCGACTGTCCGATCGCATGGACCGCCGCCGCGTTATGGTCGGCGCTGGTTTGTTCGGGGTGTTTTGCTGCGCGGTGATGATCGTGCTCGGCGGAATTTCGCCATTGGCGCTCTATATCTGCGGCTTCTTTGTCGGCACCGTGCTTTATCCGGTCTACTCACTCAATGTTGCCCATGCCAATGATATGGCCGATCCCGATGAATATGTGACGATCTCCAGTGCCATCATGATTCTCTACGGCTTCGGCACCGTCACAGGCCCGCTGGTAACAGGCGCAATCATGCAGGGCATCGGCCCCAACGGACTACTGTTCAGCCTCGCTATCAGCTTTCTTCTCTACGCTGGCTATGCCGCCTGGCGGATGCGGCAGCGTAGCGCTGTCCCTGACCAACCTGGAAAAACGGAGTTTCAAGCCTCCTCCATCCCGCTCCAGGGCACGGAAGCCGTCTCCAGCAAGATCACCGATCTCTAACCCAATGCGACTCAGGCGCCAGGAGTGGATGCCTTACGCGCCGCGCGGCGCTCCAACCCCAATTGATGCTCGCGCAGGATGATGAAAATTCCGGCACCCGCCACGATCAGCGTGCCGACCAGGGTGTGAATGCTCGGAAGATCATCGAACAGCAGATAGCCGATCAGCGAGCCAAACAGGATGGAGCTGTATTCGAACGGCGCGATTGTCGAAATATCGGCATGGCGATAGCTTTCCGTCAGTAAAATCTGGGCGAGACCACCGCAGATCCCCGCAAAAGCCAGGAGAGCAAGCTGGCGGACGGAGAGATCGTTCCAGCCGAATGGCAGACTGACAAGCGATATCAGCGCCGCGATGATCGAGAAATACAATACGATCGTGGCGGTTTTTTCTTCACGAACGAGTTGGCGGACCTGCAACATCGCCGCTGCTCCAAGCGCGGCGGAGGCGAGAACTGCAAGCGTCCCCAAGCCAGCCTCGGAACCATAAAATCCGTCCTGCAACAGGGTCAGCTTCGGCCAGGAAATAATCACCACACCGACCAGGCCGATGGCAACGGCCGACCAGCGATAGAGTCTGACGGTCTCACCCAGGAAAACCGCAGCAAACACCACGGCAATCAACGGCATGGCATAACCGATAGCAATTGCATCCGGCATCGGCAGATGCACGAGGCCGTAAAAGCCACAGGCCATGGCGGCGATACCGATCAGCCCACGTTTGACATGCCCAAACACATTGGCCGTCTTCAACCCGGTCCTGATCTGCCCCAGATAGGCAAGATAGGCCAGAATGGGAATGAGCGCGAAGGCTGAGCGATAGAAGGTGATCTGCCCCGCCGGCACGTCATCGCCTGCCAGTTTGATCGCTGTCTGCATGGCAACGAAGACCGTAACAGAGGCGACCTTGAACACAATGCCCCTGATCGGGCCTCTGATCGGACCCGCCGATACTTCACTGTTCATGACGCTGGACTCACAAGGCCGGCTGATATGCGGGCCATGACATCAAGGGGACGAGCGGCCATGGGTTTCAGCCAGCACGTCGGATAACCCGACCATTGCCGATTCGGACCGACCGCGCAAGAACAAGGTCAGCATTCACGAACACTCCCGTGTCGCAAACATGCGATGCGCAATGGGGTGGACAACCACAAATACTGTCGCAACCCTAAATAAATAATTACAAAATTACTATATTTAAATCATACACTTATCCACAAAACTCAAAAATCCTCGAGCTATCCTCGATAAATAAATCGCACCCAAAAACAATAGATTTGAATTTATACTTACTTAACCAAGTGATGCGTTAATTTACTGCAAAGCAATATATTATTTTTCTTTCCACTTTGGGTCATCGCGGCCCTGGCTTCAGGATTTATCGCCATGTCGAATTCCCCAGCACCGCTCCGCCAGAACCGGGTCGTGACTGCAACGCCTCGCTCCATGCGGTTGATTACGGAAAGCATTGGCGGCGATCTCGAAAAATTCAGCATGAACAATACATTGGTGGTCAAGCAAATCCGCCTGCTGGCCATCAATGCCCTGATTGAAGCCGCGCGCGCCGGTGATACGGGCAAAGGCTTCGCGGTCGTGGCCAATGAAGTCCAGCGCCTGGCTCAAAGCGCGGCCGACATCGCCAAACAGTTCGAGGACAATGTCCTGAGCCGTATAAAGCTTGGCCGGGCCATGGCCGATGGTCTGGTTCAGGAAATGGAAGGCGTGCGGCTGACCGATCTCTGCCTGACCCTGGTGCAGTTCATCGTCCGCAATCTGTTCGAACGCACCGCCGATGTCCGATGGTGGGCAACGGACACTGCCCTGTGGTCGGCGCTACAAAATCCAACCACCGAAAGCTTCAACCATGCCTCGGAGCGACTGGGGGTCATCAATCGGTTCTATACGGTCTATCTCGATCTGGTGATGACGGATGCCAGTGGCCGTGTCGTCGCCTCTGCCAATCCGCGCTACCGAAACAATCTTCAGAACAAAAGTTTTGCTCAGGAAACATGGGTCAAGGCCGCCGGTCAAACGACAAGCGGCGACGACTATATCGTTGACGAAGTCAAAAAAAGCCCTCTGCATGACAACCGCGACACATTGGTCTATGCTACCGGAATTCGGGCGGGAGGCCGTTCGGACGGCGAACTACTGGGAATGCTTGGCGTCTATTTCGACTGGCAGGCCCAGGGCCAGGCCATTGTCGAAAAAGAAGCCAATCTGCCGCCGCATCTCGTTGACAAGACCCAGGTCATGCTGCTCGATGGCTCAATGCGGGTGATTGCAAGCTCTCATCCAAGCCGGATCTACACTCATTTCCCGCTGCACAATAGCCAAGCAAACCAGAAAGGCAGTTACTATGATGACAGCGGAAACATCATCGCCTTTGCCAAAACGCTTGGTTACGAAGACTATGACGGTCTTGGTTGGTATGGCGTGATTATTCAACAGACCGAGGCGGATCAAGACATTCGCGCAAAGCTTGATATTGGTCTGTGACCCAGGTCAATATCCCAGTGGTTCCCGCCGAGGCCTGTCGGCACACCAAAACCAGACCTCGGGTCAAAATATTTCTGGAGCATTTCCAACAAAAGTGCAAAGCGAATTTTGCAATCTGAAACCTTTGAAAACAATAGGATAACTCATTTCCGCGTTTTCATGGGACAAGAAAATGATCTGACTTCATCAAGAATAAACAATAATAGATCGGATTTTAGCAATCGTTCAGAAATTGATGTCATCATGCCCATGAATTGCGCTGGCCCGTTCCATCGAAACGCTCGCGTGTAGTCGATTTGCAATAGGACGATCAGGATATATTGATGCGTACAGAAACGGGCCAGGTTGTCAGCCTGGCGGATTATCGCCCGACCGAGTTTGTCCTGGAGCGAGTGGACCTGACTTTCGAGCTTGATCCAACAGACACAAAGGTCGAGGCCCGACTGATCTTTCATCGTCGTGAAGGTGCCGATGTCGCCGCACCGCTGGTGCTGGACGGCGATGATCTGGTTCTCTCTAGCGTGCTGTTCGACCAGATCGAGCTGGAGCCGGAGCGTTACAGCGCCACTGCGCGCTCATTGACGATCCGCGACCTTCCAGCTGCCGAACCCTTTGAGATTACCATTACCACGCTGATCAATCCTGAGGCCAATACCCAGTTGATGGGGCTTTACCGCTCGAACGGCATCTATTGCACCCAGTGCGAGGCCGAGGGCTTCCGCCGCATCACCTATTTCCCGGACCGTCCGGATGTGCTGTCGGTCTATACCGTCAATATCATCGCTGACAAGCAAGCCAATCCGCTACTGTTGTCGAACGGCAATTTCCTGGGTGGTGCGGGCTATGGCGAGGGCAAGCATTTCGCCGCCTGGTTCGATCCCCATCCCAAGCCCAGCTACCTGTTTGCACTGGTGGCAGGCGATCTCGGCCTGATCGAGGACACGTTCACCACGGTGTCGGGCCGCGAGGTCGCGTTGAAAATCTATGTGGAGCACGGCAAGGAACCCCGCGCCGCCTATGCGATGGATGCGCTGAAGCGCTCGATGAAATGGGATGAGGATGTGTTCGGGCGCGAATACGATCTGGATATTTTCATGATCGTCGCCGTGTCGGATTTCAATATGGGGGCCATGGAAAACAAGGGCCTGAATGTCTTCAACGACAAATATGTGCTGGCCGACCCGCAAACCGCCACCGATGCCGACTATGCCAATATCGAAGCGATCATTGCCCACGAATATTTCCATAACTGGACCGGCAACCGCATCACCTGCCGCGACTGGTTCCAGCTCTGCCTGAAGGAAGGGCTGACGGTCTATCGCGATCACCAGTTTTCCGCCGATCAGCGCTCACGCGCCGTCAAGCGCATCGCCGAAGTCCGGCATTTGCGCGCCGAACAGTTCGTTGAGGATTCTGGCCCGCTCGCGCATCCGGTGCGCCCGAATACCTACAAGGAAATCAATAACTTCTACACGACCACCGTCTATGAAAAAGGCTCCGAAGTCACAGGAATGATCGCCACGATCCTCGGGCCGGACCTATTCAAGGCTGGCATGGATCTCTATTTCGAGCGCCATGACGGCGATGCGGCAACCGTCGAGGATTTCGTTGCCTGCTTCGCGCAAGTCTCCGGGCGCGATCTTAGCCAATTCTCTCTCTGGTATAACCAGGCCGGTACGCCGAATGTGACGGTGTCCTGCGACTACGACACCGGCGCGAGCCTGTTTACCATCGAGCTGGAACAGGTGATCCCGCCGACACCCGGCCAGCCCAACAAGCAGCCGATGCATATTCCGCTGCGCTTTGGGCTTCTGGCAGCAGATGGCACGCCGCTTAACGCAGCAACCGTGGACGGCGGCGAAATCAGCGGCGACGTGCTGCATCTGACCGAACGCCGGCAGGTATTCCAATTTTCAGGCGTGAAGGAACGTCCAGTCCTGTCACTCAACCGGAGCTTTTCGGCACCCGTCATCCTGCATTTCAGCCAGGCAAGTGCGGATCTGGCGCTGATCGCACGCCACGATAGCGACCTGTTCTCCCGCTGGCAGGCCCTGACCGACCTCGCTTTGCCGGTTCTGTGCGACAGCGCGCGCCAGTTCTCCACCAAGAGCGGCACGGCCAAAAGCGCTTCTGACAAGGCAAGCGCTGCCCTGAAGGGAAGCCTGCTTGCCATCATCGCCGACGATGCGCTTGAGCCGGCCTTCCGCGCCCAGGTGCTGGCGCTGCCGAGCGAAGCCGATATCGCCCGCGAATTGGGCAGCGACATCGACCCGGACGCCATCCATCAGGCACGCCAGGCGGTGCTGGCTGATATCGCCACTGAGGGCGCGGATCTGTTTGCCCGCCTCTACGATAACATGGCGACTGAGACCCCCTACAGTCCGGATGCTACTGCCGCAGGCAAAAGAGCGCTGAAAAATGCAGCACTCGGCTATCTCGTGCAGGCCAAAGGCGATCCGGCCAAGGCCGCCGAGGCCTATGACAAAGCCGATAATATGACCGACCTGTCGCATGCGCTCGGCGTTCTCGCCTATCACTTCGGTGCTACGGAAGAGGCGCAGGCAGCGCTGGCCAATTTCCAGACACGGTTTGCCCAGAATGCATTGGTTCTGGACAAGTGGTTTTCCATTCAGGCCACCATCCCGGGACACGGTGCGCTGGAACGGATTGAAGCGCTCATGCAAAATTCGCTGTTCAACGCCAGCAATCCCAACCGCGTTCGTGCGCTGATCGGCAGCTTTGCCTTTTCCAATCCGACCGGCTTCCACCGCGCCGATGGCAAGGCCTATGATTTTCTTGCCTCGGAAATTCTGACCATCGACAAGCGCAATCCGCAGCTTGCAGCCCGACTGCTGACCTCGATGCGCACCTGGCAAAAGCTTGAACCGATCCGCGCGGCCAAGGCCAAGGCGGCCCTTGCCGTTATCGAAGGCTCAAACGGGCTTTCCAACGATGTCCGCGACATCGTCGAGCGGATGCTGAAGGGCTGAGCGCCTACGGTTTATGATCTTCCAAAAGGGGTGGCCGCACATGCGTCCGCCCCTTTTTTTGTGCGCAAGCCTGGAGTGCATGCTCATGCAATGGCGACGCAGGGATGATTCGACGGCTGATAGGTGCGGCTGCAACAGTCACGCGATCATGAAAAGCTGATTCTTCGCAAGAGGTTAACAAGCGGTTAGTTTTTTCGACTGGACAGGAAGAATCCCTGATGATTCATTAGGTTAGATTTGGAGCGAGCGGCGCGCCGAATCAGGACGAGGGATCAAGGCAGGGACAATGGAAAACGTGCAGCGGGCGACCGCAGCCGATGATCGGTTGCGACCGGAATTTCCCGGATATCTGTCATTTCTGGATGCGGTCAAGAACCACGGAGGCGTTGCTTACGTCGTCCGAAACCTTTCGATTTCCAATACTGACGCGGCCCTTCGCCAAGTCATTCCTATTCTGGTGGTTGCTTTTCTGATCGTCATCGCCATGGCGCGCGGCATGGGGCTTGTCTCGGAATATGCGCGAATGGAAAGCGCCATCCGTCATTCCACCGCGATGATGGCCTCTGCGGCGGCGGCGGCCTTATCTTCCGGCCCCGAGCTTCCGGCAGAACTTGGCCGGGACAAGGCCGAGGCGCTGATCAAGCGCTTTCTGCCGCCCAATCTTCTCGATGACGAAAGCTTTGTTCTCTTGCTCGATCCCGAAGGCCGGGTAGTCGCCAGTTCCGGCAATGGCAGCAGTTTTGTCGGCATGCAAATCATGGCGCTGTTTCCGCAAGTCGCGGTGCTCCGCAATTTCGGAGACCAGACGGGCGCGGTAGAAACCGACATCAACGGCTTTCGCCATATCGCCGTGCTGACACCAACCGGCACGGACGGCGCGCTTGTGCTGGCGGCCCATTCGCTGAAATCCGCCGCCGACTACTGGCGGGCGGAACTCGCTCTCAACGTCACGCTGTTTTCGGCCATCTCGCTGATCCTGATGGGCATTCTCTATGCCTATTTCGCCCAGGCAAAACGGGCGCGGGAGACCTCTGACGTGTTCGTCGATTCCAACCGCCGGGTCGAAACTGCCCTGTCGCGCGGTCGCTGCGGATTGTGGGATTTCGATCTCGCCAGCCGAAAACTGGTCTGGTCGCGCTCGATGTTCGACATTCTCGGCCTGCCGCCGTCCAGCGAACCGCTTGGCTTTGCCGACGCCGCCCGGCTGATGCATCCTGATGACGGCAATCTTTATGCGCTGGCCCGCACCATTGGCCGAGATGGCGACCGCCATATCGACCAGGTGTTTCGCATGCGTCACGCCAATGGCCATTATGTCTGGCTGCGCGCCCGCGCCCAGGTGATCCGCACCAGTTCCGGCAGCCCGCATGTGATCGGTATCGCCATGGACGTGACGGAGCAGCACCGGCTGGCACAGCGCTACGCCGAGGCCGACCAGCGGCTGGCCGATGCCATCGAATGTACCTCGGAAGCCTTCGTGCTTTGGGATAAGAACGACCGGTTGGTGATGTGCAACGCCCATTTTCAGCATGTCTACGGCCTGCCCGACAGCGTGCTGGTGCCCGGCGTCGAGCGCGCTGTGGTGGATGCCGCCGCTGCCCGGCCCATCATTCAACGGCGTATTGCCGATCCGTCCGCCAAGGGAAGCTCGCGGACTACCGAGCTGCAACTGGCCGACGAGCGCTGGCTACAAATCAACGAGCGGCGCACCCGCGATGGTGGCCTGGTCTCTGTTGGTACCGATATTACCCTGCTGAAGCGTCATCAGGAGCGGCTGCGCGAGCAGGAGCGCCGGCTGATGGCCACCATTGGCGACCTGTCTTCGTCGCAGAAAAAGCTGGAACGGCAAAAGGCGGAACTGTCGGAAGCCAACGAGAAATATCTGGCCGAAAAGCAGCGCGCCGAAGCCGCCAACAAGGCCAAGTCGGAGTTCCTCGCCAATATGTCGCATGAGTTGCGCACGCCGCTCAACGCCATCCTCGGCTTTTCCGAAATCCTCTCCACCGGCATGTTCGGGCCGATCGGCTCGCCGAAATACGGCGAATATGCTCGCGATATCCACGATAGCGGCAAGCATCTCCTCAACGTCATCAACGACATTCTCGACATGTCGAAGATCGAGGCGGGCCATATGCTGCTGAAATGCGAAAACGTTGATTTCGCCTCGCTGATCGACGAAACCCTGCGACTGACGACGATTTCCGCCAAGGACAAGAATATCGCCATTGAGCAACGCATCGTTTCGGGCCTCGCCATGACTGCAGACCGGCGCGCCCTGAAGCAGATCCTGCTCAACATCCTGTCAAATGCGGTTAAATTCACCAATGAGGGCGGACGTATCGCGGTGCGCGCCCACAAGATCGACGGCGCGGTGCGGCTGCTGGTCTCTGATACCGGCATCGGCATTCCCAAACAGGCCATCAGCAAGATCGGCCAGCCCTTCGAACAGGTGCAGAGCCAATATGCCAAGAGCAAGGGCGGATCGGGCCTGGGCCTGGCGATTTCCCGCTCGCTGATCATGCTGCATGGCGGCAGCCTGCGGATTCGCTCACGCGAGGGCAAAGGGACCGTCGTTTCGATCACCGTGCCGGATAGACCGTCACAACTTCCCCCCTGCCGCAAATCCGCCGCTCAGGGCCGGGTGCTGACAACTGCCTGAAAAATCCGCCGAACCGCCTTGGACAGGCGCTTCAACTCGGCCTCCAGCACTTTCAGGTCCGGGCAGTCGGCAACCCGCAGGACGACATCGATCAGGCCCGCCGGTGCATCCTGCGGCCTGAATCCTCCCTCGACACAGGCCCTGATTACCTGCGACAGTTCCGTGTAGAGCGTGAGGGCCGCAAGGCAGAGATCGAGATCACCGGCATCCATCGCCCGCGCACCACCCTGCTTCAAACGCTGGGCGGTGGTGATATCCGTCTGCGAAAATCCCGACCCGGCCTGCGTCTTCAATCCATGATCCGGTTCTATCAGGGCCAGATATTGGGCGAGAAATTCCAGGTCGACCAATCCGCCGGGTATCAGTTTCAAGTCCCATCCGTCCTTCGGCGGCTTTTCGGTGTCGATCAGGTTGCGCATCTCACTGACATCGGCAGCGATCGCGGCGCGGTCGCGGGTCTGCGCCAGGATATCGGCAATGATGGTTTGCGCCTCGGCGACCAGCGGGCCATCGCCGGTGATCAGCCGGGCGCGGGTCAGCGCCATATGCTCCCAGGTCCAGGCCTCCTCGCGCTGATAGCGCTCGAAGGCTCTCAACCGGGTTGCCACCGGCCCCTTGTTGCCGGAAGGACGAAGCCGCATGTCCACCTCATAGAGCACGCCCTCGGCGGTCGGTGCGGACAAGGCGGCGATCAACCGCTGTGTCAGGCGGGTGTAATAACGCACGGCATCGAGCGGTTTTGCTCCATCGCTCTCCCCGTTTTCATCATCATACTCATAAAGCACGATCAGATCGACGTCGGAACCTGCCGTCAGCTCCCGCGAGCCAAGCTTGCCCATGCCGACCAGCGCCAGTTGCCCGCCAGAGATCCGGCCATGCACCCGTTCCACTTCACGGCGCACGGCGTGAAAGGCCTGCTCGATCACCAGATCGGCGAGATCGGTAAAGGCATGACCTGCCACCGTTCCGGAAATTGCCCCGGTCATCAGGCGAATGCCGATCAGGAAACGCTGCTCGGCGGCAAAGATCCGCAGGCGGTCCAGCAATTCCTCGTAATTCGACACACCGCCAATAAAAGCATCGAGGCGCATGGCAAGGTAATCGCGCGTCGGCAGATCGGCCATCAGACCGGGGTCGAGCATACCGTCGAAAACATGCGGCCGACTGGCAATGGTGGCAGCAAGCCGGGGCGCGGCAGCCATGATGGTAACGATCAATTCCAGCAGTGCCGGGTTGTTGCCAAGCAGCGAAAACAACTGGATACCGGCGGGAAGGCCCGACATAAACGCATCAAACCGCAACAACGCCTCATCGGCGCGACGGCTTTCGCCAAATGCCTTGAGGAGACGCGGAGTCAGTTCCGTCAACCGTTCGCGGGCCTCCACCGATTGCGTGGCGCGGTAGCGTCCGTAATGCCAGGTGCGGATCACCCTGGAAATGTCTTCAGGCCGTTGAAATCCAAGCTTTTCCAGCGTTTTCAACGTATCGGGATCGTCCTTTTGACCGGTAAATACCAGATTGCCGCCAACAGACAGATCGTCTTCCTGTTCAAACAATTGACCGTAACGCCGCTCCACCAGCCGCAGCCGCTTTTCCAGGGCCTGCGAAAAGCCTGCCGGGGTATCGAAGCCGCACATCAGCGCAATCCGCTTCAACTCAGTCTCGGTGGTCGGCAGCGTATGGCTCTGCTCGTCATGCACCATCTGGATGCGGTGCTCGATATCCCGCAGGAACCAATAGGCCTCCGTCAGTTCATCGCGGGTGGTCGCATCGATCCAGCGGGCCTGTTCCAACGCCGCCAGTGCTGCCTCGGTGCCGCGCACCCGCAGATCCGGCATCCGTCCACCGGCGATCAATTGCTGGGTCTGGGCGAAGAACTCGATCTCGCGAATCCCGCCGCGCCCGAGCTTGACGTTATGGCCCTTGACCGCAATCGCTCCATGGCCTCGATGGCTATGGATCTGCCGCTTGATCGAGTGAATATCGGCAATCGCCGCATAATCGAGGTATTTTCGAAACACGAAAGGTGCCAATTCCTTAAGAAAGGCCTGACCTGCGCTAAGATCCCCCGCCAGCGCCCGAGCCTTGATAAAGGCGGCGCGCTCCCAGTTCTGCCCACGTCCCTCATAATAGATCAGTGCCGCCTCGACCGGCATGGCGAGGGGCGTGGCCCCCGGATCGGGCCTGAGCCTCAAATCGGTACGGAAGACATAGCCATCCCCCGTGCGCTCCTGAAGGATGCGGATCAACCGGCGCATCATCCGGCCATAGGTTTCAGTTGCTTCCTCGGGCGCGACCAGGATCGCCGCATCCGGCTCAAAAAACACCACGAGATCGATGTCCGACGAATAGTTCAGCTCAAACGCGCCAAGCTTGCCCATGCCCAGCACGATCAGGCCGCTGTGTTTCGATGGCGCATCGCGATCGGCAAGCCGAAACTTGCCCGCCTCATGACCCGCCAGCAAAAGATGGTCGATGGCGCAGGCGATTGCCGCATCCGCCATCCGCGACAGCCATAGCGTCGTCTGGCGGGGATGAAACAATCGGCCCAGATCGGCCAGCGCCAGCAGGAAGGACAGGCCCCGCTTGGCCTGGCGCAACCTGCTCATCACCATGGCCTCGGTCGGCGGCGTTTCTCCCTGGTCCGGTCGCCAGGCATGGCGCGCATGCTCCACCAGCATGTGCAGGCTGTCTTGCAGAGGGGCTTGAAGCGCGCATACCAGCAGATCGGGGCGCAAGGCCGCCGTCTCACGCAAATAGGGTGACAGCGTCAGGGCGGCGATGATGAAAGCTCTGAGTGGCGTCTCCTCCAAAAGCAAGGCCGCGATCTCAGGCGCATCCCGGCCAAGCTCCTTCAGCACGGCAAGGACAGCCTTGGTCTCCACCTTGTTCAGCGGTTTGACGACATCTTCGGCGACATCGCGCAGAAAGACGGTTTCCGGCGAAACGGGCTGGTCCTTGGGCATGCACATCCTCCATCCCGCCTGTTTCGGTCTGCCTTTTACAAGGCGGCCTTTTTGGCCATTGCGGGTTGAGAGAAGTTTATGCGGTTACACGCGGAAAGACCATGGTGGCCGTCAACCCGGGACACTCGGAATTAGCGGTATCGGTATCGCTCAGCTCCAGCCTGCCGCCATGCAATGCCATCACCGCCTCGACCAGCGACAGGCCAAGACCAGTGCCGGGTTTGCTGCGGCTTTCATCCAGCCGCACGAAACGCTTAACGACATCTTCCCGGCGCTCCGCTGCGATGCCAGGGCCATGATCGCAGACGCTGAGACGCGCCTCGCCGTTCGCTGCCTTTGCCAGTTTCACGCGGATTTCGCTGCCGCCTTCACCCGCATATTTGATGGCATTGTCGAGCAGATTAAAAATCGCCTGGCCGATCAGTTCGCGATTGCCCCGCACGCTAATGCCGGGGGCAATATCGCTTGCCAGCATATAGCCCGCCTCCTCGGCCACCGGCTCGTATAGCTCGGCGGTATCAGCAGCAATGGTGGAGGCATCGAGATCGGAAAGCTCGGCGGCAATCGATCCCGCTTCGACGCGGGAAATCATCAACAGCGCGTTGAACGTGCGGATCAACTGATCCGATTCGCCGATAATCCCTTCCAGCGCCTGACGCCGCAGTTGGTCATCATCCTCGGCCAGCGCATCGGCGGCCTTGTTGCGCAGCCGGGTCAGCGGCGTCTTCAGGTCATGGGCGATGTTGTCGGAAACCTGGCGAAGGCCCTCATTGAGCTTTTCGATCCGCTCCAGCATATCATTCAGCGAGCGCGACAGCCGGTCGAATTCATCGCCGGAACCGGAGACCGGCAGACGCTGGCCAAGATCGCCCGCCATGATCTTCTTGCTGGCGGCAGACACCCGATCGATGCGCTTCAAGGCGTTGCGGCCAATGGCAAACCAGATCACCAAAGCCCCCGCCCCCATGATCGCGAGCGCCACCATCAGCGCCTTGCGCACCAGAATGCGGAATTTGGTGGGTTCGCCCAGATCCCGCCCGACCAGAATGCGCAACCCATTGTCCAGCGCCAGCACATTGGCTATCGCCAGATGCGGACGGGCAGGCCCTGTTTCGGCATAGCGGTTATAAGCGAAGGGAAAATTCGTCCAGCCCTCGCGGTCCAGCACGCCCGGCTCGACGGAGCTGACATTGCCCGCCAGAAATTCGCCGTTTGGCCCGGCAATGACATAGAGATTGGCACCGGGCTGGCGCATGCGCCGTTCCATCAACCGCAGCAGATTTTCGACGCCGCCCTTTTCATAAGCGCGCTCAATTTCCGTCACTTCCTGTTGCAGACTATCGCGGGTCTGCTGATTGAGCAGACGTTCCGAAAGCGCCGTGACGTAGATCACCAGAAAAGCGGCGCAAAGCGCAAACAGAATGATGTAAAGCGCCGAAAGCCTGACGGCGGTAGACTTGAACAGAAATCCGGCACGCGACATTGGGGCTCGTCAGCTTTCGTCTTTGATCATATAGCCGGCACCGCGCACCGTCTTCAGCAGCGGCCGGTCGAAATCCTTTTCGATCTTGGAGCGCAGCCGCGACACATGCACGTCGATGACATTGGTCTGCGGATCGAAATGATAGTCCCAGACATGTTCCAACAGCATGGTGCGGGTCACCACCTGCCCGGCATTCTTCATCAGATATTCCAGCAGGCGGAATTCGCGGGGCTGGAGCAGGATTTCCTTGCCCGCCCGGCGCACTTCGTGGGAAAGGCGGTCAAGCTCGAGATCGCCGACCCGGTAAATCATGTCCTGTTCCGGCGTACCCTTGCGTCGCCCCAGGACTTCGACCCGGGCCAGAAGCTCGGAAAAGGCATAGGGCTTGGGCAGATAATCGTCGCCACCGGCGCGAAGGCCGGTCACCCGGTCATCGACCTGGCCAAGCGCCGACAGGATCAGCACCGGCGTATTGATGCTGCGCTTACGCAATTCAGAAATCACCGACAAGCCATCGCGGCGCGGCAGCATCCGGTCGATAATCATCACATCATAGGTATTTTCGCAGCCCATGAACAGGCCTGCCTCGCCATCGCTGGCGTGGTCGGCCATGATCCCAGCCTCACGGAAGGCCTTGGTCATGTAAGCGGCGGCTTCAAGATCGTCTTCGATCACAAGTATTTTCATGCGCGCGACATTAGTGCCCGCATTGCCCGATGCACAGCCTGTTTTACCGGTTTCCATGCTTTGTCCCGTCCCGAATGCCATGATCTGCGCCTCTTCGTTCACGAAAACACATCTTCTGCCGGAAGATTGACGGCGACTGGAAAAGTCCAGCCGCCGCCAATAGCCTGATCATCAGCCCTGGTTGATCGGCAGGGCGATGAAGCGGCTGCCATTGTCGGTTTCCACCTGGAAGAGCGCCTTGGTGCGGCCATCCTTCTTAGCCTGTTCAAGGATCTTCTTGACATCGGCGGCGCTGGAGACCTGCTGGTTATTGACCGAGGTGATCTTCTGGCCAGTCTTCAGCCCCTTGTCGGCAGCCTCAGAATCAGGGTCGACATTGGTGATCGTCAGGCCCTTGCCGTCATCGGCACGCTGGACAGTGACCCCGAGATTGGCAAGCGCCTGCTCGGTGGCCGGTGCGTTCTGCTCGGGCGCGCCCTGGTCCTCATCACCGCTGGCCGCATCCTTTTCAGCAGGCAGGGTGCCGAGATCAACCTTGACGGCAGTCGGCTTGCCATTGCGCCAGATCGAAATATCGACCTTGGTATTGGGCGGGAAGGCCGCAATGCGCTTGGCCAGGTCACGCGGGTCCTTGACCGGATCGCCGTTCACCGCGGTAATCACGTCGCCCTGCTTGATACCGGCCTTTTCACCGGGCGAATCGGCCTGCGGCTCAGCCACCAGCGCACCCTTGGCATCGGCCAGACCGAGCGATTCGGCTATATCCTTGGTGACGGGCTGGATCTGAACGCCAAGCCAGCCGCGCTGCACCGAGCCATGCTTGATCAATTCAGCAACCACATCCTTGGCGGTGGCCGCCGGAATAGCGAAGGCGATGCCAACGCTGCCGCCCGATGGCGAGAAGATCGCCGTATTGATGCCGACCACCTTGCCGCTGAGGTTGAAGTCTGGCCCACCCGAATTACCCCGGTTTACCGGTGCGTCGATCTGGATGTAATCGTCGTAGGGGCCGGAGCCGATATCGCGGCCAAAGGCCGAAACGATACCCGAGGTCACGGTTCCACCGAGGCCGAAAGGATTGCCGACGGCCACGACCCAGTCACCAACGCGGATCTTCTCGTCCTGCGCCCATTCGACATAGGTGAATTTCTTGGTCGGCTGATCGACCTTCAAAACGGCGAGATCGGTGCGCGGGTCCTTACCGACTAGCTTGGCATCATATTCGGTGCCGTCATTCATCACCACCGTATAGGCCTGGCCATCGGAAACCACGTGATTGTTGGTCACGACATAGCCGTCCTCGGAGATGAAGAAGCCCGAGCCCTGGGCAATCGGACGCAGTTTGCCATGACGCTCGGCATGCGGGCCGCCCTTGGGGCCTCCTGGACCACCCGGACCGCCGGGGCCTGGCATGCCCCATTCCTTGAAGAAGCGCTTCAGCGGATCGGGAAGCTGGTCGAAGTCACGGCCATTGAAGGAGAAATTGCTGCCGTCCTCGGAAGCCTGCTGCACATCCGATTTGACGCGGATGGAGACGACGGCGGGCGAAACGGCACTGACCAGATCGGCAAAGCTTGGCACCTGCGGCGCCTGCACCTCGACGGGCGCAGCCAGCGCAGGCGTTACCGTCACGGCACCCGCCAGCATCAGGGCCGCCAGCCCTGCCGCGGTACCGGCCCGCAGCCTGGAGGTAACGGAGCGATTATGGAAGGATTTCGACATGGATCTCTACCTTATCTGTTCTGTTGGCATCGTATCTTGCGAAGACCGGAACAACCCGGCTTCAGGCGGTGGATGACACAGATATAGGATGGATCACGTTACAACGAACTGTCCGGAACATGAAAAGTTGGTAATGCGGAAATTTATGCGCCGGAAAGGTTTTTGGGGCTTGGAATATGGGCGGTCGGAGCAGCAATACATCAAAGCAAGTCACCGTGGACAATAAGGATAAGGCCCGGCTCCGATTTATCCAATAAAACTCTCCCGCCATAGAGACCGTTAGGCGACATGCAAAGTCGGGATACCGGATACGTCGATCTCGCGTTCGGCATACCAGGCGTCGTAGGCCGCTTGCATCCTGATCCAGAACAGCGGGCCATTGCCGAACATCTTCCCAAACCGGACAGCCACGGCGGCACTCACCGGCCTTTCCTCAGCCAAGACCTCATGAAGATGCTGGCGGGAAATGCCAAGCAGGCCGGCAATCTCCGTCTTCGGCTTGCCGATCGCCGGAAGAATGACATCGCGCAACAGGGCGCCTGGATGCGTGGGGCATCTGTTGGGGTTACGTTTTGCCGCGATTGAGGTCATCGACCGCTCCTAATGATATTGTTCAAAGTCAACATCGTATGCATTGCCATTGCTGAACTCGAAGGTGACGCACCAGGGACCGTTGACATGAACGGTGTATCGCCTCGGATTTGGCCCGACAAGCTGATGGAAATCGAAGCCGGGGAGATTCATATCATCCGCCTTGGTGGCGGCATCGAGAGCATCGAGCCTCGCTTCGATACGGGCATGAAGCCGCTGGTCGATCTTGGTTCGAGATCCTTCCCAGAGCTTGGCCAGTTCCTTATTGAGGAAGGTCTCGATCATAGAAAATATGTAACACTTTGCGTGACATCTGTCAAGCATTACGTGACATCTCTGACACGCGATGGAATCCTACTCTTCCAACAGCCGCTTCAACCGCGCCTCTTCCTCCGCACTCAACGGCTCTGCCACAGCCACGCTTCTACGTCGGCGGCTGTAGGCAAAGGCTGCCCCTACGCCAATCACCAGCAACAGACCGGGCGCGCCCCACAGAAGCAAGGTCTCCGAGGTCAATCGCGGTTTCAGCAGCACGAATTCACCGTAGCGCGACACCAGATAGCGGATGACATCGTCATCGCTATCGCCCTTGACGATGCGTTCGCGCACCAGAAGCCGCAGATCGCGGGCCAGTTCAGCGTTGCTGTCGTCAATGGACTGGTTCTGGCAGACCATGCAGCGCAATTGCCCCGACAGGTGCCGGGCGCGGGCCTCCAAGGCCGGATCTTTCAGCATTTCATCGGGATTGACGGCAAAGGCGGGCTGGACCAGCGACAGCCAGAAACCGAAGAAGACGGCAAAAAGTCCCCTCATTCCGCCGCCTCCAGGCCCTTGAGGGTACCATTGGGCGCCGCTGCCTTTGCCTTGCGGTTTGGAGCACCGACGCGCAAACGCCGGTCGGAAAGCGAGACGAAACCGCCGATCATCATCACCAGCGCCCCGCCCCAGATGCAGAGAATCCAAGGCTTCCACCAGATCCGCACCACCATGCCGCCATCGGCCATGGCATCGCCAAGCGAGACGTAAAGCTGGCTGAAGCCGAAACTGCGGATACCCGCCTCGGTGGTCGGCATGCGCCTTGCCGTATAAAGCCGTTTCGATGACCAGACATCGCCCTCGGAGACCCCGCCACGCCGAATGGTGAAATGACCGCGATCCTCGGTGTAATTCGGTCCCTTGGCGGAGCGCAGCCCGTCATAGGTCAGGGAAAAGCCACCGGCCTCGACGGTCTGGCCGGGCTTCATCTCCACCACCATTTCGCTCTGGAACGTGGTAACAGCGACAATGCCCAGCACGGTGACGCCGAGGCCGAAATGCGCGAGTGCCGTGCCAAAGGCCGAGCGCGGCAGGCCGATCAACCGACGAAAGGCGACGCTTGGCTTCTGCTTGCCGAACGCCGAGCGATAAGCAAGATCGGCCAACGCCCCGAACATCAGGAAAAAGCCTGCGGCCAGCCCCAGAACAGACAGAACCGGACCGCCATTCTGGAAATAATAGAACACAAGCCCAACCAGAAAGGCCAGCGCCGCCACCAGATAGAGCCGTTGCAGCGCGCCCAGCAGATCGCCGCGCTTCCAGGCCAGCATCGGCCCGAACGGAACAGCAACGAGGAGCGGGATCATCAGCAGGCCGAAGGTGAGGTTGAAGAAGGGTGCGCCAACCGAAATCTTCTCACCGGTCAGGGTTTCCAGCAGCAGCGGATAGAGCGTGCCGATCAGCACTGTCGCGGTCGACACCGTCAGGATCAGATTGTTCAGCACCAGCGCGCCCTCGCGCGAGATCGGCTGGAACAGCCCGCCCGCCTTCAGATGCGGAGCCCGCAGCATGAACAGGAACAGCGCGCCGCCGATGAACAGGATGAGGATGGCGAGAATGAAAATCCCGCGGCTGGGATCGGTGGCAAAGGCATGCACCGAGGTCAGCACGCCGGAGCGCACCAGGAATGTGCCAAGCAGCGACAGCGAGAAGGTCAGGATGGCGAGCAACACCGTCCAGATTTTCAGGGCATCGCGCTTTTCCATCACCAGCGCCGAATGCAACAGCGCGGTGCCAGCCAGCCAGGGCATGAAGGAGGCGTTTTCGACCGGGTCCCAGAACCACCAGCCGCCCCAGCCCAGCTCGTAATAGGCCCAGTAGGAACCCATGGCGATGCCCGCCGTCAGGAAAGTCCAGGCTGCCAGCGTCCAGGGCCGAACCCAGCGCGCCCAGGCGGCATCGATCCGCCCGTCGATCAGAGCGGCAATGGCAAAGGAAAAACAGACGGAAAAGCCGACATAGCCGAGATACAGCAGCGGCGGATGGATGGCGAGGCCGGGGTCCTGCAACACCGGATTGAGGTCCTGCCCCTCGGCAGGGGCCGGATTGAGGCGAATGAAGGGATTGGAGGTGATCAGGATAAACAGAATGAAGGCCGTGGAAATCCAGGCTTGAACGCCGAGTACATTGGCTTTCAACCGGTCGGGCAGATTGGTGCCGAACAGCGCCACCAGGGCCGAAAACAGCGTCAGGATCAACAGCCACAGCATCATCGACCCCTCGTGATTGCCCCAGACCGCCGAAAAGCGATAGATGGCAGGCATCAGCGAATGGGAATTCTGATAGGCATTCAGCAGCGAGAAATCCGAGACCAGATAGGCATAAGCCAGCACCCCGAACGCAAACAGCACCAGGCCAAACAGCGCATAGGTGCCGGTGACCGCCGTCTGCATCATCGCGGTATCGCCCCTGCGGGCGCCCAGCATCGGCAGGACCGAAAGCAGGAGTGCGGCGGCCAGCGCCAGCACCAGCGCGTAATGGCCGATCTCAATGATCATTTCGCCTCTCCCTCGCCCTTCCAGACGCCGTCCTTCTTCATCCGGTCGGCAACTTCCTTCGGCATGTAATTCTCGTCATGCTTGGCCAGAACCGTATCGGCATCAAACAGCGTGCCGCCAGCGCCAAATACGCCTTCCGTCACCACGCCCTGCCCTTCACGAAACAGATCCGGCAGAATGCCCGTATAGGTCACTGGCACCGTGGCCGTACCATCGGTGACGGCAAAACTGACGGTGGAGCCGGTGTCGCGCTTGACCGAACCTTCCGCCACCAACCCGCCCAGCCGGATGCGGGTGCCGGGACCAACCGGCGTCTTGGCGAGATCGGAGGGCATATAGAAATAGGCGATGGACTGGCCGAACGCGAACAGAACCAGCAGCACAGCCGCCATGATGAAACCAACCCCACCGGCAATCACAGCCAGACGTTTCTGCTTGCGGGTCATTTCAGCGCCTCCTCGACCGGCAATCCCAATTGTTGCGCCATGGCGATCAGCTGCTTGCCTTGCTCCCCCTCGGCGGGGAAAGTCTTCAACCCGGCTTTCAAGGCCTCAAGCGCCCGCTGGTTGTCCTTCAACACGGTATAGGAGCGCACCAAACGCACCCAGCCTTCGAAATTGTTTGGATCGGTTTTCAGCTTGGCATCCAGGCTTTCCACCATGCCCTTGATCATCGCCTGACGGTCGCCGTCCGGCAAGCCCTGGGCTGCGGCGACAGCGGCGGCATCGGGATTTCCGAGGGGCGCCGCCGTTGCAGCAGCCTGAGGATCATTGCGGGTAATATGACGGGCGACCAGCGGTAGCCACGGCGCATTGGGCGGGGATTGAGCCGCAATCGCCTTGAAGGCGGCCAGCGCCTCGTCGCGTTTGCCGGACTGTTCCAGCGCCAGCGCCAGATAATAGGCGGCACGCGGATTGTCGCGGTTCAGCGCCACGGACTGCGAAAACAGATCGCGGGCGGCATCCGTCACCACACCGTCGCTCTGAGCAATCAGCGCTTCGCCAAGACCATTGAGCCGCTCGGGGCTGGCGCCCTTCAACCGGATGGCGTTGCGAAAGGCCAGTTCCGCCTCGCCCATGCGGTTCTGTTGCAGATAGATCGGGGCAAGCACATCCCAGCCCGCGCCATCCTCAGGCTTTTGCATCAGATGACGTTCTGCCTGGGCAATCAGCAGGCTCATGTCGTTGCCAGGATTTTCCAGTCGGGCCTGCAAGGGCTGTGATGGCAGGCCGGGACTGCCGAGAGCAAGATAAAGCCCAAGGCCGACCGCTGGCACCAGCAAGACAACAAAGGCCTGCGCCAGACCGTTACGCGAGGTTTTGCGAGGCGCGTTTTTGGCTGCCTGACCTGTTTCATCGCCCTTATCGGCAGCGAGAAGGCGGCGGGCAATCTCGGCGCGGGCATAATCCACCTGCTCGGCGGAAATCAGCCCGCCCGCCCGGTCACGGTCGAGTTCCTGCAATTGATCGCGATAGACGGCCATCGCACCATCACGGGTCTCGCGCTCACCACGCTGCTGCGCTCGCGTCAACGGCAACAGAAAGGCCGCCGCGACGGCAAAGGTCAGAACTGCAATTTCAACCCAGAACAGCATAAGGCTCCCTGAACCCGGAGGGTTCTATGACGTTTTGGAACGCCGTCCATACTATCTTGCAACTGATGGCGTCTTAAACAACCGACCTTCCATCAGCCTTGACTTAAGTCAAGGGCAAGCCGGACTGACCCGCGCAGATGTGATTCAGGTCAGAGGCGTCCATGTCCCGTCTTCATTGCGGCAGGCAACGCCGCGTGCCTCCACCGTCTTGCCATCGACCGTCACCTTGTGGCGATATTGGCGGCAGTTCTGATTGCCGACCTGATAAGGGGCTGCGGCCACCACTTCGCCGGAAACATCGTCATCGCGCCATGTCACGGTCTGGCCGCCGGGGGCCACTTCCAGGGCCTGATATTCGGCCGCCAGCGCCCGCTGCTTCTGGCTGTTGTCCAGTTCCGCACCGGTCCGCGACACAATGCCGCCCTGAAGTGCGTTGAGATAGAGCGAGCTTGAGGTGGTGGATTTGGCAAGCAGGCCGGTGCTGCCACCGGTCGTCTTGCAGGAGGTCAGTGCCAGGGCGCAGCCCAGCAGGGCAAATGCAAAACCGGTGCTGATCTTCCTCATGGCCTGCAATTCCAAATTCTGTTTCTCATGACAATTTGCACGGTCAAACCGTGCGTTGCTGTAGTATCTCATGATAAGCCCGACACTGCCTCACTTTGCAAGCCGCCATTTTGATCCGCTGTCTGGAGTTTGTCAGGAAAACAGTACAATCCTGCCCTGCATAAAGCACCAGCACCCATGCCAGATCATGCTCCATCCCGTGACAGGGCAGGCAGAACCAGCCGCGCCAGCAGTCCACCATTGACGCCGCGCGACAGGCCAAGCTTGCCTTGATATTCCGAGGTTATTTCCTTGACAATCGACAGTCCGAGCCCAGTGCCGGGCTTGCTTTCATCCAGGCGGCGACCGCGCTTTAACGCCTCGCCGATCTGGTCGGGGTCAAGACCCGGACCGTCATCCTCGACGATGATTTCCAGCCAGGCCCTACGACCCGGATCTAGCCCGACCTCGCCGACCGGCGCGATCCGGGCCGTCACCGTCACAGTGGTTTGTGCGTGACGGGCAGCATTTTCCAGCAGATTGCCGAGGATTTCCTCGAGATCCTGACTTTCCATCGCCAGAACCAGACCTTGCCCCGAGGCTTGGCTCTCCAGTTGAACCTCGAATTGCTTATCGGGATTAAGCTTGCGCATCACCCGCACCAGACGCTCCAGAACCGGCTCCACCTCGGCGCGCGACAGCACCGATTCGCGCTGGGCCGCGATGCGGGCGCGGTTGAGATAGGTGCCGACCTGGTTCTGCATGGCGGATGCCTGGGCCTTGATGACCTCGCCATGCGGTGGATCAAGGACGCGCGCCTCGTTGAGAAGCACGGCAATCGGGGTTTTCAGCGAATGGGCGAGATTGCCGACCTGCATGCGGGCGCGCTCGACAATACGGTGGTTGCTGTCGATCAGGGCGTTGATTTCATTGGCCAGCGGCTCGATCTCACGCGGGAATTCGCCTTCGATCCGCTCTGCCTCGCCGCCCCTGATCCGCTCCAGCGCCCGGCGCGCCCGATCCAGAGGTTTTAGCCCGAAGATAATGGTGACGGCATTGACCAGCAGGCCGCCAACCCCGAACATCGCCAGAACGGCGTAAAGCCGGTGGGAAAATCCGGTGATTTCGTCTTCCACCACTTTCAGATTGCCCGACACCCGGAACCGCGCCGCCCGGCCGGATTCGTCGAGGATAACTTCAGTTTCGGCAATCCGCAGCCGGTTGCCGAAACTATCGGTCATGCCGTAAAACCGCTCGTAATTCTGGTCGAACGGGCTTTCCTCGAAGCTTGGCACCGGCAGATTGGTCAGCCCCAGCGATGTGGAGGCCAGCGGCGCGGCATTGAAGGAGCCGAGCGGCTCGACCAGCCAGTACCAGCCGGTTCCGGGCTGCGAAAACCGGAGATCGCCCAGCGCCGGACTGCCGGACAGGCTTTCACCATCTCCAACCGTGACGGAATTGACGACATTATAGAGCTGGGCGCGCAACAGATCGTTGAAGGAGCGCTCTGCCCCTTGCCGATACAGCGCCGAAATCACCACGGCCATCGTCACCAGCGCGATGATGTACCAGAGAGTGGCAGACAGCAGAACGCGAAGGGTGAGAGAGTTGACCCGGAACACCTAGCCCTCGACGCTGTCAGGCGCTTTGATCCGGTAGCCCAGCCCGCGCACGGTCTCGATCATGTCCAGACCGATCTTCTTGCGCAGCCGCCCGACAAACACTTCGATCGTGTTGGAATCGCGGTCGAAATCCTGATCATACATATGCTCGACCAGTTCGGTGCGCGACACGACTTCCCCCATGTGATGCATGAGATAGGACAGCAGCCGGAACTCATGCGAGGTCAGTTTCAGCGCCTTGCCCGAAACAGTGACCTTGGAACTCTTGGTGTCGAGCCGCACCGGCCCGCAGGCGATTTCCGATGAGGCATGGCCGGCGGCGCGGCGAATCAGCGCCCGGATGCGCGCCAGCACCTCTTCGACATGGAAAGGCTTGGTGACATAGTCGTCGGCACCGGCATCGATACCAGACACCTTGTCGCTCCAGCGGTCGCGGGCGGTTAGGATCAGCACCGGCATAACACGTCCGGCGGAGCGCCATTTTTCCAGAACGGTAATGCCGTCCATGGTCGGCAGACCGATATCGAGGATCACGGCGTCATAAGGCTCGGTATCACCGAGATAATGACCTTCCTCGCCATCCATGGCCTGGTCTACTACATAACCTGCCTCCTGAAGCGCCTCGACCAGCTGGCGGTTCAGATTGACATCGTCCTCGACGACGAGAATGCGCATTCTTCACTTCTCCGTTTTGCCATGCTGGCGCCAGCCGGGCGATCTTGCGTGCAGGTCCGGAAAACCAGGCCGCGCAAGAAAAAAATATCCAACATATAGAAAGCCTTACACTACTCCACACACCAAAACCAGCCTCAGCGGGACACCTGGACCGTCATCTTGCGGGGCCTTGCATTGTCGCCGGTGCCTGGCACGAGAATGGTGATCACGCATTGGCCGCCCGACAGCCGTACCGAGAGCAATTGCCCGCCCGCCTGCTCAACGGCTCTGAGCGCCGCCGAACGGCAATCGACCCTGCCATTGGATTTGCTGTCGTTACTGTCGGAATTGTCACTGTTCTGATTCTGGTTCTGCGCCTGGACGATGACAGGTGAAGAAGACCCGCTGGAGCCAGACACCATCTGCGACATAGGGACAGCATCGGGTACCGGCGCTACGGTCGCCGGTACCGTCCAGGCAATAAGCCCGGCTGCGATACTGCCTATGATCGATTTGGATGTCATAAACTGCCACTCTGCCGCATTCGGTTATCGTGGTGTCAGTGTTACCGAAGAGCGGCTGAATGGCAAATGAATGCATGGTAATCTTGGCCTGTGGCACGATCTGCATGACAGATCTGCGACAGGGCAAGCATTTCAATTTATGAGATTATTGGCAGATTGAATGCGATATCCATTGCCGTTCAGGGTTTTTCCGGGGGCGGCCGGTTCGCCTGGGGGACGATGGCGTGGCTTGCCACCAGCCGGCCATAGAGCGCAACGAGCCCGCCCACCGATCCGGCCAGCGCCACCAGTCCATCGGTCAACTGACCCTGTTCCAGAACACCAAGCTCGAACCCGCCAAGTTGCAGGCCGGACGCCAGGATAGCGACCAGCGCACCCCAGACAGTCTTGGACAGATACCATGGTTTGCCATCATTCATGTCGATTTCCCTTGTTTTCGGTGGAGATTTTCGGGTTGAAGATCAGAAAATGAACTGTGCTTCAGCCGCGATGCCGCTGGCATGGCGGCCAATCTGGCGGACCCGGATGGAAAGCGTCGAGGGTGCCACGCCAAAGTCTGTGGCCTGCAACTCGGCGCTGTAGGTGTAGGACGCAGACGTCAAGGTTACGCTGCGCAACGTCGCTTTCCCCGTGTCGAGAATGTCGAGTTGGTAGCGTTCGCTTTCTTCATCGAGCGGAATATCGGATGGTGTCCAATTATCGGCATCGGTGCGGCCACGCCGGACCCAGGTCAGCGCAATATCGCCGCTTGCCCCCCGGCTGGCGCGCAGATGCACCGGGGAAAGCGGCGTCAACGCCCGCACGCCACCGGAAAAGCTAACCGGCCCCTTGGCCGCAAGGCTGGTGCCTGCGGCCTCGGCGATCCAGTTCAGCGTCAGGCCGATTTCGCTATCGGCAAGGTCAAGCGCAGTCACCGCGTTGTTGAGCAGAACCACCTGCGCGCCCGAGACCGCGCCCGCCGCCATCGCATCCTCCGTGCCATAGAGACCGCGCAACAGGCCGGACAATTGCCAGACGCCACTTTCCACCTCCTCCGCCGTCAGAAAGCCAATCACCTCCCAGACATCATTGGCGGCCTTGATCGCAAGGCGGTTATCGCCATTCAGCACCGACAGCCGCGAACCAGAGGAAAAGCTGCCATGCGACAGAGTAACGGTCAGACGATTGGCCTTATCGAACCGGCCCGACACACCCGCAGCCAATGCCGATGACAGGCTGCCGAGGGTTGCTGGGCCATCCACCACGACACGGGTCGCATAGTTCTCGGTCTCGGCGGATGACGACAGTACGATCTTGCGCCAAGGGCTGGCATAGGCAGCCGCGCGCGCAAAACTGCCGTCCTCGCCATCGTCAAGGCGTGGCAGGTCCATCAGCCGCCACAGCGGCGCAAACCCGTCCGAGGCCCGCCCGCTCTGCACCCGCCCGCTGCTGGCAACCGTGATCGCACTGGACACCGGCGCTGCCACTTCGGTCAGTTCCAACGACAGCGTGCTGCTGTCTTCGATCCGGGTGATCAGGAACCGGCCGGATGGCCCTTCCGGCAAGGTCAGCACGTCACCGGGCTGAAGCGCCAGCTGCGAGGGCGACAGCGACAGGGTCAGGCTGCGCCGCCCGATCCGGTGATCGCGCAATTGCGTTTCAACCACGGCCAAAGCGCTCGCCTCATCCAGCACCGCAGGCAGATCGCTGGATAAAAGCTTGGCCGAGGTCCCCACCACGCGGCGCGAGCGGACACTGGCATCTTCGTAATCATTGGCGGGGTCGTAAAAATCCAATACGGCCTGCCCAGCATAATCGGTGCTATCGCCCCGGGTCTCGGTCCAGAACGGCTCATCTTCGGTATCGACGAAAACCCGGGTCTCGACGGCCTGCAGGCTGGCGGCCTGGCGTGAGCGGAACCGCAGCACGGCACCGTCCTCGATCACGTCGATCAAGAAGGCCTCGGTCAGAGGCTCGATCAGGCTGCGGGCCGAGGATATATCGCCCTGCACATAGCCCGAGAGATCGCCGGTGACAGCAGACACATCGTAATCGGTAAAGCCGCAATCTTCCAATATCGCGGCGATCACCTCGGCCAGCGTGCCGCCGCCCAGCCTACCGTTCAGCCAATGGCCGCTGCGCCAATTGTCGCCATCGGCAAACAGATCGGTATCATAGGGAAAGGCCGGAAAGGGCCGGCTGTCCCAGGTCCAGAGAAAGATATGGTCGGCATCGACCATGCCTGATGGTGCCGACTCTCCCTGCCAATAGCTCAGATGCGCTTCAAGAAACCGCCGCTGCATGGCATCCGAGCGCATGCCGGAGGAAAAATAGGGAAGCGCATTTTCCGAGGATTTCGGATCGGGAAACACGTTCGGCTGGTTGGCACCACGCTCTACCGCCGGGCAACCCAGTTCGCTAAACCAGATCGGCTTTTGCTTCGGCACCCAGGCGCTGGGCGTAGAAAGCTCAACACCGCCGACCCGGTCATAGTGGTGGTTTTCCCACCAGGATTGAATATCCTTATAGCGATAGACCCAGGGCTTGCCCGCCAGCCCATCGGTAATGGCGGCACGCTCGCGTTTCTTACGGGCGACAAGGTCTGGATAATACCAGTCATAACCCTCCCCGGCGGCAATCTGCGCCTGCATGGCGGCACGGTCATCGGCAATGATAAACCCGTCAGGATTATCAGCAGTGAAATCCGCGTCATTCCAGTCCGACAGCGGCATGTAATTGTCGATGCCAACCGCATCGATGGTCGCGCTGGCCCAGAGCGGATCGAGATGGAAGAACACATCACCAGACCCATCGCCAGGATGATAGCCGAAATATTCGCTCCAATCGGCGCCGTAAGTCAGCTTGGTCTGGCTCCCCAGAATGGCGCGCACATCCTCTGCCAACCGCATCAAGGCGGTGACGAAGGGAAAACTGTTGCCCGCACCGCGCAGGGTCGTCAGGCCCTTCAGTTCCGAGCCGATCACGAAACTATCCACCCCACCCGCCGCCTTGGCCAGCAACGCAGAATGCAGCACCAGCCGCCGATAGCCGCTATCGCGACCGTTATTGTTGCCGGTATAAAGGATCGTTGTGCCGAGCACGAAGAAATCATCGACTGTGGTCTTGCCCATGAAGGCCTCGATAATGCCGTCCACCGCGTCCGTGCCGTCAGGCGAACCGGCAAGACCAGGGGCCGGTGAACAGGTGATGCGACCACGCCAGGGATAGGCCGCCTGTTCTGTCCCGCCATAAGGATCGGCCAAGCCGTTACCGGAGGGAATATCCATCATCACGAAGGGATAGAGGCAGGTGGCAATGCCCCGGCTGTTGAGATCCTTGATCGCCTCAATCACGCTTTTGTCACTGGGCGTGCCGCCATAGGCCGGGCCGCCGCCGCTCTGGCTGACCAGCCGGGCCTGTGAGCGCCCGATGCCTGCAACACTCCAGGCGCGGCTCTCCTCGTCACGCCTCGCCACTTCGACACCCGGCACGATGGCGCATTGATCGGCCCGCAGATCGGTACCGAACCAGCTGACCACCAGGGCTGCACGGACGAGATTGGGACACACCGCCTGCAACTCATCCAGCGAGGCCTGCCAATCGGTGGCGGCCACCAGCGTATTGCGGTTGATGATCCGCTCTTCGCCATCGCCGGTTTCCTCGGTAATGGCTTTTGTGGCATAGCCATGTTCGGTGGCGCCGGGAATGATGGTGACAGCCCTGACCTGGTTTTCCAGTGCGCCCAGTGGGCGGATCACCTCGAATTGCAGCACGGGAAGACGGTTGCCGTAATCGTCGAGCGGCAGGCGCTCGAATACGACATAGGCGACGCCGCGATAGGCGGGCGCATTGCCCTCGCCCTGTTTGGCGGCAATCAGCGGATCGACGCCCTGATCCTCACTGCCAGGATAAAAGCGCATCTCGACCTCAGTCAGATCCACTTCCTCGCCATCGGCCCAGACCCGGCGAACGGCCGCCACAGGGCCTTCGCACAAAGCCAGCGCCAGATTTCCGTAATAATCATAACTCTTGGTCTTGCTGCCGGTGGATTTACTGCCGGAGGTTTCGGTGGTGGTCTTTTCCTCAAACCGCGTCGCCCAGATCAGCGTGCCGCCAATGCGCACCGTGCCATAGGCCCGGTTCAGCGCCGTGCCTTCGCTGGCCCCACCGATCCGCGCCGACGACAGATGCGAGCCTGTCGTGGTGGAACTGCCGTTGATCAGCGCCTGATCGACCATATTGCCAGCCAGTGACCCCACGGCGCGGCCCAGCATGGTGCCAACAGGCCCGAATATGCTGCCGATGGCCGCACCGGCTGCCTGGAAAACAAGAGTTGCCATCGATCACTTCTCCGGAAAACGATAGACGCCCGCGACACGCCGCCGCCAGGCGGGCACCAGGGCGGAGCGAACCACCGCGGCCTGCTCATAGGCGTGAATGAAATGCTGGTCCGCCGCCAAAAGCCCCAAATGCTTGGCGGCGTAATGGGCGCGAAACCGGAAGACCAGGAGATCGCCGGGCAAGGCCTCGCCAAGGCTGGCGATCAAGGTGAAATGCCGCCCCGCCGCCTCGATCAACCGATCCTCTCCCGACCGCTCGGCCCAATCAGGCGCATAAGCAGGCGTTACCTCCGGCTCCTGCCCATAAAGCTCCCGCCAGATGCCTCGGACCAGGCCGAGACAATCGCAGCCAACCCCCTTGGTGGAGGCCTGATGGCGATAGGGCGTGCCAATCCAGCCCTCGGCAAGGGTGAGGACATGGGTGTTGATGGAGGACATACAATCCTCCTCACTCAAACAGCACCGACCCGTCATGGGTCGTTTGGCCGCTGACATAGGAATAGGCGAAATCGCTGCCGGGCATATGCGGGAAGCCCCGGAAGTTGGCGGCGTTGGCGAAGCTGTCGCGGCAGGTGGCGAAGCGTTTGTCGCAGCCGATAGTGATGCTCAGTGCATCGCCCGGTGACAATGTTACTTCCAAGGGCAGCCACAGTGTCAGCTCCGTGCCGTCCTCTCCGGGGCGGCTGGTTTCAATCTCGGCGGTCAGGCCGGTCTCAGCCCCTGATGTGACGGTGATCCGGCCATAGCGGAAATGGTCGTCGCCATAGGCATCCAGCCCCGAAACGATGAGCCGGTCGGACGCCGCCATCGCCACCAACACAGCGCTGACGGTGCGGCCCTCAATATTCAAATCGATACCGCAGCGATTATCGCCCAGGCTGGCATCGCAGCGGCGGCCCAGTGTGCGGCCTTGGTCCTGGGAAAGCTTGGCGGCAAAGCTGCGCAATTCGGCGGTAAACTGCCCCGTCTGACGCTTGACCTCGCCAACATCCTGTACCTTGAGCAGAACATGCTGGTCCGGCACCTGCCAGTTGACACGGTAGACCTCGATGCGCGCCCCATCATAGCGCCCGGCAATCAGATCGGCTTCGGTAATCACCTCGCTGGAAAAACCACCGGCAACTTCGGAGGTCGGAGCCGACAAGGTGTTTTCCGCCTCACCATCGCTGGCGGAAAAACCGCTGGCGGCATGAAACAGCGTGCCGCGCAGGGTCAGATCCCGGTCATGATCGGTAAAGCCCAACACCAGCCCATCGCTGCGGGTGACGCGCCAGCAGGTGCAGAGCGTCGTGGCGTCGCCCGCCAGATGGCGCGCCAAAGCGGCATCGATTGTCCTCATGGAAGGATCTCCGTCAGCGAAATGGAGGGAATGCTGCCAGCATTGAAGGCTTCGAGATTGATCTCGATCCGGTCCGTGTCAAAACGCACCGGCACATCGAATTGGAAGCCCGCCCGGATAACGGCACCGGATACAGGAATAAAATCCTGATTGAAGGACACCAGCCCGGTGGTGCTATCGCAGTTGAACCCATTGACCGGCACGCCATCCACCGAGATCAGCACGGTGCCATCGACCGGCTTGGCAATGGTGCGGTTCCAGCCGCCACCGGCATCGCCATAGGTCTTGACCAGTTGGAAGCTGGCTGTGACACCATCGCCGATGCCGATCTTCTGGTCTTCAGCACTCACCGCCCGGCCCGGCCCGGCGGAATTGGCATCCAGCGGATCGCGAAACCGGAACCCCGCCATCTGGCCGCCACGAGCCTCGAAAAACTCCAGGATCGTGTAGAGATCGGCAAGCGATTTCACCCCCGATCCGGCATCATAACTTCGGCGCGAATTGGCCCAGCGCTGGTTGCGCACTTCGCGCCCATTCGACAGGTTGACAATATCCGTGCGCCGCACCGGCCCGCCGCTGGTCGAAAGCGACACGCGCAGCGGAAAGCGCACCTCGTGAAAGGCGGTTGCCATGGTTTCACCTCACAAATTGCGCTGACCGCGCTTGACGGAACGCGCCAGCAGGCTGGAAATCTGCGACTGGCTCTTGGTGAAGCTCGACGCATCCTGGGTGGTGACGTTGACATTGACCTGCGTGCCGGAGGAACCACCGCCCTGGGTGGCAACCCCCAGCGACCCATCCGAGCCGCGTTTCAGCGGCAGGATCGCCTCGCTGCCCGCCTCGCCCATCAGCCCGGTATTGCCGCCATCCATGCCGAAATAGGTGGGGCTGGACACCACCCCACCGGACGCAAAAGGCGTGATCGAGCCGGGCACGCCGCCCTTCTCGAAGGCAAACAGCGAGCTGATCCCCGATGAAAGGCTGGATGTGGCGCTGGAGGCCAGCGACGACAGACTGCTTTGCAGCGGTTGCAGCCCGGATGACAGGGTAATGCTGGACAATTGGCTCGCCAGCGATTTCAGCGTGTCTTCCAGATCGCCACCGCCGCTCGTGGCGGATTTCAACGCTGATGTCAGCGCGCTGCCAAAGCTTTTCGAGCGGCTTTCCAGATCGTCGAGGGTCTTGGTCGCCCCGGAAGCATCGAGATCGATCCCGAAGGACAGGGTTTCGTCATCGGCCATGGTCTACCTCTTCTAGAGTCTGTCAGGTTCAGATTGAACCAGACAGACTCTCGATTCCTTTGTTTGAGTTTGTCTTTTCGGGAAAACCGGATTCCACTTTTCCCTGACAAACTCTATGTTGCGGTCAGGAAAGCATGGTCAGGATAGCGGGCCATCAGCGCCTCCAGATCGGCACGGGCAAGCTCAGTGCGGGCGGTGGCGACGGGACGAAACGCCCCACTCATGGCGGCGAATTCGCGTGGGGTCAGCGCCCAGAAGGCCTGCGGGGTCAGCCGCAGCAGGTGAAATCCGGCATGCATCACCGCCTCCCATGGAAAGGGAGGCGGCTTTACCGTGTCGGATCGACCCGCTGCGGCCCTCAAGGGCGGGCGAGATCACCTTCCCCTATCGAAGCGGCCTGCCCGGCTGAGGCGGACTGATCGGACGTTCCAAACGTCACGAGCAGCAACTCGCGGACGATGGCGATGCAGGCGGCAAGCCCGCCCTCGACGCACATGTCGGCGACATCCTCATCGGCGCAGCAATTGCCGCCACCCCGCAACCCGACGGCCAGAATGCGGATCAGATCGCGGCTGGAAAGCTTGCCACTGGAAAACCGCAGGGCAAGATCCGCCAGACTGTCGGCGGCAAAGGCCGTTTCCAGTTCGGCCAGCGCGCTCAGCGTCAGGCACAGAATCCGCCGTTCGCCATCGATCACCGCTTCCACTTCGCCGCGCCTGCGGTTGGCGCGCATGCCCGTCCCTCCTTTCATGGTCCCCCCGTTCATGCCGTCACCTCAAAGGCAATAGCCCCTGCCGATTCCAGCGCGATGTCGAATTTCAACTCGCCGTCATGCTCGCCGGAATAGTCCAGCGCCGTCACCTGAAACAGGCCGGTCACTGTGCCAAAAGCCGGGATCACCACCTGCCAACTCAACACCGAACCGGCAAAAAACGCCGCCCGGACCAGTTCATCGGAGGACTGGTCCTTGAACAGCCCGGCCCCCGATAGCGAGGCGCGTTTGGCACCGGCACCGGCCAAAAGTTCACGCCAGCGCCCGGCGCTGTCGGCATCGGTCACATCGACGGTTTCGGTATTGAAGGCCAGCTTGCGTGAACGCAGTCCTGCAACGGTTACATAATCGCTGCCGCTGATAATCTTCAGCAGCAGGTCCTTACCCCTCTGGGCCACCATAAAAAATCTCCTTGAAAATAACTAGAAATCCGCAAACCGGCCGCCAACCACGCCAGGGCGACATCCACCCCCTCCCCGTTTTCAGGGGTCTCTCCCACGTGCGGACCCGGCCAAGCCGGCACGACCGCCCGTCCCTTTTTCAGAGAGAAACCCAGGGCGAAGGTAAGGAGACCAAGAGGCCCGCAGGGGAAGCACCAAAACTAGTGTGACCGCGAAAACTCGCGTAAAAAGACAGTAAAGGTTGTCCGCACCGATGCTGCAAACAGATGTAAATGTCTGGACCAGACACAGCCGTGTCTTGAAACTTACACAGATGCGGCACTATGCTGATCTGCCGATTAGGTTGCTTGCATGTCCGCTCTCCCCGCCGATTCTCCCAGTCCCGTTCCCCACAATGCCGCATCGCTGGCGCGCTTGCGGCTGCTGGCCGTGCTATCCATCAGCCAGATTGTCGGCTGGGGCACGAGTTTCGACCTGTTCGGCATTCTCGGTCGCACCATCGCCGCCGATATCGGCATCAGCAACGAGACCGGCTTTCTCGGTGCCACGGTGATGCTGCTGATCATGGGTTTTGCCGGACCGGCCAGCGGCCGCCTGCTGGAAAGGCACGGGGCCGCCAAGGTGATGGCGGCGGGTTCGGTTGTGTTTGCTTTCGGCCTCGCACTGCTCTCGCAGGCGCAAGGCATGGCTTCCTATTTTGCCGCCTGGTTCACCATCGGTATTGCCGGCACCTTGGCGCTGAGCGTTGCCTGCTATACGGCGGTCGTCGAGCGCGAAGGCTCGTCGGCGAAAAGCGTCATCGGCCTGCTGATGATTTTCACCGGGCTGTCGACGGCCATTTTCTGGCCGCTGCTCAGTTGGCTGACTGGCCTGCTGGGCTGGCGCGATACATTGCTGCTTGCCGCTGGCTGCCATCTTCTCATCCTCGTTCCCTTGCATCGCTTCGCCCTGCCACCCATCAAAACCCGGTCGCAAACAGCGCAGGCCGCTGCCGACCGCGAACCAATGCCGCTGACAGCACTCCAACAAAAGCGGGCGATGATCGCACTTGCCATCATCAGCATCGGCTTCAGCAGCGTCACCTTCGGCGTCTCGTCATCGCTGATTGAAATGCTCACACAGGCTGGCGCCACACCGGCGCTGGCGCTGCAACTGGGGTCGCTGCGCTCGGTGCTGGGCATTTCCGCCCGTGCCGCCGATACAATTGCCGGAAAACGCGCCTCGCCCGTCACATCAGGCCTTGTGGCCACCGGCCTGATCGTCATCGGCTTTCTCGCGCTGATATTCGGCCATGGCTCCGTATGGATGCTCGGCCTGTTTATCGGTGCCTATGGCGTCGGCTCCGGCCTGTCGGCCATTTCGCGCACCGTGTTGCCGCTCGGCTTTTTTTCCGTCAGCCGCTACGCCGGGATCTCAGCAAAACTGGCACTGCCCGGCAATATCTCCCAGGCGCTGTCGCCGGTGGTGATCGCTGGTCTGCTGGATCGCGGCGGCCTGCCGCTGCTTCTAACCTTTACCCTCGCCGTCAGCGCTCTGGTGCTGGCAGCACTGATCTTTCTGGCCATGCTTTCGCGCCAGTCAACCATCAAGCGATAACAGCGCGAAATTGCAACTCGGCCAGATAAAGGCCGGTCTTTGCCTCGCGGCGACTGACGGTTTTGATATGGCGCAGCGCGATCAGCCGGGCAGCGACCAGCGGCAGCGCCGCATCCTGCAACACGGCGCGCACCATCGCCGCCAGGCTTTCCGCCTCGCGGCGACTGAGTGACGACCAGGCCTGCAAACTGACCAGCGCTTCAACCAACCCATCATCATCGGTGGAGATATCCGTGACCGTCACCTCGCCCACCATCAGGTAAGGTTGGGCCGAGCGCAGCAGCCGACGATCCTTCATCCCATCGGCACCGATGATCGCCGCAATGCCGGTATCGGCGAGCGCCGCCGCCGTCATTGCGGTGAGCAGGTCATTGACCGGACTGTGCGTGGTCATCGGATGTCTCTCCAATTTTCTCGCCCTTCGGCTCTTCGCTCGCGCTTTGCCTTTTGGCAGCCGCCCGGCTGGCGGCCTCTTCCACCCTGCGCCGCAGCGCAGCGGTAAAATCCGTCACCGCACCCTGCTGCCCGTTTGCTGAAAATTGCAGGCTCATCTCACCTCCTCCTCACAATCCAGCAGCAGAAACCGCTTGGTCTCATCCGGGTCGCGCAGCGCCCGGACCGCGAGAATGCGCGTTCCCTTCACCAGCCGATGGCCGCGCGCCACATCGGTGCGAAAACGAATGGTCACCGTCTGGTTGATGGTGGCGATTTCCGCTTCGCCGCGCTCTTCACGGGTGAAGGATTGCGGCTCGATCAGCGCCCAGAGCGTGGCAATCGCCTGCCAGTTCTGGCTCACCCCGCCCTGACCGTCAGGCTCATTAACTGGCTGTTCCAGCGTGAGGCGCGCCGTCATCCGGCCCGGATCGGGCATGGTGAAGGCACCCATCACAGGCCCCTGCGGGAAAAAGGTGCGATCAGCCGTTCGTAACCAACCGGCAGGGCGGCAGGCTGATCGGCCAGCGCCACTACACCACGAAACGCATGCATGGCCGCAACATGCAGGCTCATCGCGCGGCGCAGCGTATCCGGCACATCGGTGGCGGCAGCACCGAAGCCTGCGGTAAAGTCGATCTCGATGCCGTTGATCGGCCGTCCCGGCAAGGGCCGGTCGCGCAGCCACAGGCGGGCTGGACGCGCCTGTCCATCCAGCAGATGATCTTTCAGTGAAACATGAAGTTCATCGCCGTTTTCATCAAAAACCGTCACGGCATCAATGGTTTGCACCGGACCTTTGGGAAGCTGAATCACTTCGCTCTGCGGCCAGTCATCCAGATAGAGCCGCAGCGATTGGCTCATCAGGCAAAGCCCTGTCTCAGCCTCCAGATGCTGGCGGGCAGCGGTGATCAGGCCGGAGAGAAGATCGTCTTCATCATCGGTATCAATCTTCAACTGCGCCTTCACATCGACAAGGGTCAGCGGCTCCGCTTGCGGCGGAGTGAGGGTGGTGATGGTCATGTGTTGGGGGTCTCCGGAAGGTGAAATGCCCAAAATACAAAGGGCGCTCTCCGTTTACGGGAGCGCCCTTCCTGCCGCAGCCGACAGCTCGTGCAGGAATTCCTGCTGACGTGGCGAAAATGGTGAATTCGAGAACCGGCGCGCAGCGTACTCAAGTACGTGAGCACTGGAAGCGCAGAATTCGCCATTTGCAGCCCGTCAGCGGGTATTCATGCGCGGGCTGTCAAGCGGCAGCAAACTTGATCAGCTTTAGCGCTTCAAAATTCTGCATTCCACCGCCAACCCGCTTGGTGGTGTAGAACAGCACATAGGGCTTGGCCGAATAGGGATCGCGCAGCACCCGCACGCCCATCCGGTCAACCACCAGATACCCGGCCTTGAAATCACCAAAGGCGATGGAAAAGGCGTTGGCGGCGATATCGGGCATGTCCTCGGCCTCGGCAATCGGAAAGCCCATCAGTGAGGCCTCAAGGCCGGGGCCTGCGGGCGGCAGCCAGAGATAATTGCCGTCGGCATCCTTGAACTTGCGGATCTCGCCCTGGGTCTTGCGGTTCATCACAAACGTGCCGTTCTGGCGATGCCCAGCCTTCAACGCATAGATGGTGTCGAGCAGCACATCGGACGGCCCGCTTGCGGCAAAGCCACCGGCAGCGCCGGTCGCCTTGAAGCCGATCTTACCCCAGGCCCAGGCGCTGTCGGCCACCGTCTCATAGGCCAGAAAGCCCTTTGGCTTGTTGACACCATCGCCCGCCACAAAGGCCGCCCCTTCCTGTTCGGCAAAGGCGATGTCCACCTCACCAGCAATCCAGGCCTCGACATCAACAGCCGCATCGTCCAGCAGCGACTGGGTGGCGGCGGGCATGGCGTAAATCTCCATGGTCGGAAAGCTAAGTTCCGTCAGCTGCGGCGTATCGGTCTGGGTGCGGGCCGTGGTTTCGGCCACCCAGCCGGAGGCCATGCCCGTCGGGGCAAACGGCTTTTTCAGCACCGCGCCCGAGACCTGCCGGACGCTGGCCAATTGCCGGATCGGCGAGATGGAGGCCAGCCTGCGGCCAATCTCGCTATCGGTCTCGTCGGTGACCAGATAACCGCCATCCGCATCCGACCCAATCGCCATGGATTTGGCGTCAAGATCGCGCAGCGCCGTCTCATCGCCGCGCCGGATATAGGCCTCGAAAGCCGCCTTGCGCTCCGTCATGTCAAGGCTAGAGGAACCACCGCGATTGCCGTTCGATCCCAGCGCCGGACGCAGATTTTTCAGCGCCAGCTGGTCCAGCAGCCGGGATTGCTCGTCCATCGCCTTGTTGATCCGCTCCACCTTATCGCGGGTGACGACATCGGCGGTCAGCTTCTGCTCGATTTCGCCAAGCCGCTGGTCATTGGCCTGTTTGAAGCCTTCGAAGGCTTCCATGAAATCGTCGAAAGCGGCGGCCATGGTTTCCGGGATCGCCTTGATTTCGGGGGCAGTCATCTGATGATCGCTCATAAATCCATCCTTTATTTGAAATTGCTGTTGGCCATCGTCCGGGCTGCCCGGCGCATCGCCCGGATCAGCTCGGTATCCTTGTCGCGGTAAAACCGCTGATGCTTGACATTGGAAACTCTGGCCGAGGGGGCCATGGGAAAGGTGACGACGGAAATTTCCCAGAGATCGGCCTCCAGAATACGGCGAATGCCGGTCTTGGCGTCCTGACGGGATTTCACCGTCTGGAAACCGATCGACAGCCCGTCCAGCGCGCCCGATTTCATCAGGGCGCGCACCTCCTCGGCACGCTTGACACCGGGGGAAAGCCGTCCCTCGACATAAAGGCCACGCGCGTCTTCCTTCAGCAGCGTCCAGCTGCCAATCGGCTGGTTGGGATCGTGCTGGTACAGCATGCGGATGCCGCCTGCGCCGCGCCCCTGCAAACTGGTGCGGAACGCTCCCGGCTCGATCACATCGCGCCCCAGATCCACCTCGCCGAACACGCTGGCATAGCCGCTGAACGTGCCGTCACCGCTGAGATCCGACAGGGTCAGATCGGCAAATTTGCGCACCAGCTTTCCTGGCCCGCGATAAGCGTGCATGAATTTCTCCTTCAATGGTTTAAATTGTGAGGCTGGCTCAGCCGCCCTTGGAGCCGTATCTGCCCGCCAGTCGCGCCAGCGCGCCCAGCGCCCACCAGGCCGAAAGGCTGGCAAATGTCGCCCCCGCCAGCATGATTTCGGCACCGGACAGGCTTTGCAGAATGTCCAGCTTGCGGGCCAGCCATTGGCCGGTGGCGCCGCCGAAGATCAGCCCGATGGCCAGCCCGGTGAAAAACCGGCTAGCCGCCTCGCGTCGGCCTCTTGGTAGAAGATAGACCAGCGAGATAGCGGACCCCGCCAATGCGCCCGCCAGCCGCGCACCCCATAAGGGCGTGTCGGGTGTAAAATCGGTCATTTTATTAATCTTTTCGTCTTATGATTGTGGAAACGGACACCAATCCGCCCTGATTTATCCGAGCATTCTAATATTTAGAATCGCTTAGGCGCGTCTGCTCGCAAACAGGGTGCGGACGTTGACACTCTGAATCACCCTCCTGCGCAACAGAGTCCGGATCAGGCATCAACCTCTTGAAACTTCCAGGCTTTACGCGTCATACCCAACCGCCTGGCGCTTTTCCTCGTCGGTGAGGAAGCTGGCAGAGCCTACCCGTGACCACAGCGCGTCACGCTCGCTGGACAGGCCCTCGACCTGATCGAGATCAGGCTTCAGGCACAAGACCTCGCCAAACCCATCGGACAGAAACCCCGACAGGCTGGCGGCAGTGCGGCGGATCAGCGGCAGCACCGTCAGCCGGTAGAAGGCGCGGTTGGCCTCCTGATAATTGGCATAGGTATTGTCGCCGGGAATGCCCAGCAGCATTGGCGGCACGCCGAGCGAGAGCGCAATATCGCGGGCCGCGCCATTGCGGGCATCGGTAAAATCCATGTCGCGGGGAGTCAGGCTCATCGCCTTCCAGTCCAGCCCGCCCTCCAGCAGCATCGGGCGGCCTGCCTGCATTGGCCCGGAATAGCCCTGTTCCAGCTCGTCCTTCAGCCGCTGATATTGCTCCGGCGGCAGGTTGCCACCCTCCTTGGGCTGATAGACCAGCGCCCCGGAGGGTCGGGCGGAATTGTCGAGCAACGCCTTGTTCCAGGTCGCGGCGGCATTGTGCAGGTCCAGCGCATTATGGGCGGACGCCAAGGGGGCATAGCCGCTGATGTCATCAAGCGGATGAAACAGCTTGAAATGCAGGATCGGCTGCGGCTCGCCTTCAGCAGCCAAACGCCGCGTCACCCCGGCGGCGCGATAATCATAGGCGACCGGCCAGCCATCGGCCCCCTCGACGACGCTGACCCGGTCGGGCCGCAACAGATGCAGTTCCATCAGCCGCCCGCCAAGCCAGAGCGGCTCCAGATAGGCATTGCCCGATAGCAGCAGATGGCCATAGAGCATTTCGAAAAAATCCGCCCCCGTCGCCCGCCCGTTGGGCCGGGCCAGAAGCGCCAGCGCCGGATGCTCGCTCAACTCCCCGGCCCCGTCCTGCGGCAGGCCCTGATAAAGCAGAAGCGGCACAGCCGCCGCCGCCTCCGACACCAGCCGCACCGCCCGATGCGCCACCGGATTGCCGAGAAAGCCCGCGCGTGACAATGCCGCATAAGACCGCCCCGTGCCTCGCCCCGCACCGGTGGAGAGCAGCATTTCCAACCCCGCCCGGGGTCGTATCGCCGCTTTTGTCTGTGTTGGCGTCGCCGACGACACGGCAGCACGATTGGCCCGCCAAAACGGCAGGCGAAAGGAAGACAGCATGATGTTCTCCTAGAAAATGGGATATTCGCGCCGGAATACATTCGGCAGCTTGGGCGATGAGTGTCAGTCAGGAATACGGCGAACGAATATTGGACGTTCTTTCAGGGCGAGAATGCCGCCCGCATCTTCGTACCGTCCTATAAGATGCTGAAATTCCATTCTTCCCAGGCTAGGGGAGATGCGAGCTTACCGCGATCTCGTTGCCCAGCCTCTCCCCTAGCAGGAGAGGCTGGGCAACGGTGGCCGAAGGCCAGAAATCGATAAAGTCGATTTCAGTGAACGAAGGCCTGAGCGCGACGCCGCGCGAAGGCTCATCAGTATCTTAGCGTTGCTAAGTCATAGATTTTTCAGGTGAGGGGCATGCCCCGAATACCAACGAAGACCGCACTCACCCCAACCCCGCCAAAATCACCCGCCCATACCCGGCCACCAAGTCGGCCCGGTCCTGCCCGTTGACAATGCGCCGCGCGCCGACCCAATCGCTTGCCGTGGCGGTAAACACATCGCCAAGCCTAACGCCCGAAAACAACCCCTCGCGCATACCGACCACCAGAATATCCGCCGCGGTCGCCAGATGCAGGGCGCGGGCCGGATCGGCGACAAGATCGACGCCCAACGCCGCCGACAGCGCCTGATAATTGCGCTGATGAGTGAGTTGCACAAAGCCTCGGCCAAACCAGCTGCGCCCGGCCTCGTCCAGCCGCCAATAAGGCGCGGTCACCTGCGGCAAACGGCCCGCCGCATAGGCGCGTTCCAGCCGGTCGATAGCCTCGGCATCGGTTTTCGCCAGCGTTTCCCGCAGGGGCTGAAAGCGACCCACCGTTTCATGAAAGGCGGTGGCCAGCACATAGGCGATATGGCGATGGTCGGTCAGACCATGGCGCGCGCAGCCCGCCAGGATGGCGTTGATGCCCTGTACCTGAGCCGTGCCAAGCCGCCCGCCACATAAGTCACCGCGGATCACGTTGAAGAGCCATTGCAAAGCCGTGCTGTTCATAAACTGTCAATTCCCCTTAAAATGGCAGGGTCCAACTGAACGCGGTGAGATTGAACCCAAAAAATGCTGGGATTTAAATCGGTTAAACGAAATTCAATCGGTTCAGGACCTATCACGTGATATTTACAAATATTTAAGCTTGTGGAACTTTCCACTCCACCGCTGGTTATGAGCGGCACAGAGCAACAAGCCCTGCCGCGCCATGACGGGCGCCGGGCGGTTAACACAGGAGACATGTGATGGACGCCAAGAGCAGCAGCCAGATCAGCAAGACGATCGCAGAGGCCAGCCGGACCATTCCTGCCCATATCGTTGAACGCCTTGAATCCGAATGGCGCCAGATGCGCCAGCCTGCGCCCCAGCCTACCCCCGCTACCAAGTAATTACAGCGTGCGAATGCGCGGCTCGCCCGCGCCTTCCAGCAAAAGCGCGGTCAAGGCCCAGACCAGCGCATCGAGCCGGTCCGGTGATCGGCCACTCGACAAGCCCTCCGGGCCGAAATCACACATTTGATCTTCCAGATCGGTAAAACGGGCCGCGTGAAAAACGCGGCCTTGTTCATATAAAGCGGCCACCGGCTCGGCCCGCAGAAACTTGCCGCGGGTTGCCCGCACCATGCGCACCGGCAGATTGGCATCGACGCTTTTCAACAGCGCGCCGACCATTTCGCCGCCCTGATTGACCTCCGCTACCACCCGGTCCGCTTCAAACCGGCGAAACGCCCGCACCACGGCGGTCGCCCAGCTGGCGGGGCTTTCTCCCGTGACCGAACAATCAGCCAGCACCACCGCCCGGCCCAGACGGTCGAGACCGGCAACAACGATACCGCAGACAGATTGCGCCCCTGCCCCGGACGGCGGATCAACGCCGACGACGATCCGATGCAGCGGTTCGCTGAGCCTGACCGTCAATTGCTCCAGCCGGTCGCGCCGCCAGAGCGCATCCTCCCGGTCCTCAATCAGCTCGCCATTCAATTCCTGACGGCCCAGCCGCGTACCGCCGTAGCGGGCCTGCAAGGCCTCGATAAAGCCGGGAGCAAGATTACCGGCATTGCCAAAGGTGGAAAGCCGGGTCAGCCTTGTGCCGGGGTCCGCCAGCAATCGTTTGAGGATCGGCACCGGGCGCGGCGTGGTTGTTATCACCTGGCGTGGATCATCCCCCAGCCGCAGAGAAAATTGCAGCATGTCGAAGGTCTCCTCGGCATGTTTCCATTTGGCGATCTCATCGCACCAGGCATAGTGGAACTGCGGACCGCGCAGGCTTTCCGGGTCTTCGGCGGAAAACATCTGCGCCACCGCCCCATTCGGCCAGACCAGCCGACGCCGGGAAATTTCCACCTCCGGGCGTTTGTGGCGGGCTATACGGGCAATGCCGGACAAACCATCCACCATCACCTCACGGGCATCGCCCAGGGTTTCGCCCACCAGCGCAATCCGCACAGCGGATTTTTCGCCAGCCGAGGCGATCTCATGCACCCATTCGGCTCCGGCACGGGTCTTGCCGGAACCGCGTCCGCCCATCAGCAACCAGTTACGCCATGCCCCCTCGGGCGGCGCTTGCAATGGGTGCCGCAGCAAGGCCCAGTTGCGCGCCAGCCGTTGCAAGACCGCAAGCTCCAGCCCCTGCATCATATCAACGCCGTTATTTCCATCCGCCTGACCAGCCAGAACCGGAGAATTATGGCCCTGTCGCGCGCTGATCGCCTGCGCCAGCAGCGATCCTTCATCCCCCAGTGCCGAAACCGTATCGTGCAGGTTTTGCATCTCCCGGCGCAGGGCGGATAAACCATTGTTTTCGATCTGCGATGCCGCCAGAAGGGCCGCAACCGATATGCCCGCCGACAGCCGATCCGAACGTCCTGTCACCTGCGGCCCTCACGCTGTTGTCTGAATTGGCTGGTCGCTTGTCGCGCCCGGGGGGCCAGTTGCAGCAAGACTTTCAGCTTTCCACCGCTCAAACAGCAGGCCCGCCTTGGCCTCCGCCTGGGTTTCCACCAGCGCCAACAGCCGCGCCTGGGCGGCATCCAGGGTCTCCGTCTCACCCGCCCGCTCCTCCTCGGCCTCGCGGTCGCGGGCCAGTTGGCGTTGCAGCGCATCGATTTTTTCCAGCGTGCGGACAATCACCGACATCGCTTCGGTCGCCGCCTTCAGATCAGCACGGGCGAGCTTTGCCGCCGCCTCATCGCCCCCCTCCATCAGCGCCGCCGCCCCTTCGCGCAACAGCCGGAATTGCTCGAACTGCGCCGACATTTCCCGCGTCAGCTCATTGAGCAGCCCGGCATAATGATCGCTCAAAGTAGCGAGATCGGCAGCCTTGATTTCAAGCCGGTCACGCGCCAACAGCCAACCCTCTTGGTGTCGCAGGAGGGTCGGGGCAGGCAAAGGCCAACAGCCGTAAAGCGAGATATCGAAATCATCCATGACCAATGTCCTCCCGGCAGGCGAGGCTCCCATCACGATGGATGGGCAAGCCGCCAGAACCAGAGTTGAAGCGCTGTAATGATATGAAAGAGAGCGTAAAACCGAACCGGAAGAGCCGAAGCCGCAGATTTCCGACCGTAAACAAAACCTATCAAAACACCGTCACGGTGTCAATGACTATTTTCCTATTTAGGTTTTTTTTCTTATTTTTAATTGCGACAAAGACAACCTCCTTCCACAATCGGAGGCTCACTTAACGCATAACCAACATATGAGAAAAGAGTGGTGAGACAATATCCGGTTCAATTTCACAATTGCCGGTTCTAATACCAAGCGTCACTGAAAATGACGCTTGGTATTCCCTTTGCAAATATCTCAAGCACCTGATGCATTGGAGATATTTGCAATGCCTTCAAGGCGAGGATGCGTGAGCATGTCAGAGACTTGGTATAACACCGTGCATTTAGTACAATGCCAAAGCACACTGTAACTCTTTAAAACTACTGTGTTTATAGACTCAGGCGGTTGAATCCGCGCCTCATGAAGACATCACGAACGGCACAACAGAGACGTACACGTCTGCCTGGTTCAGCATACAGCTGACTGAGGTCTTGATTGACGGCCGGTCTTTCGACCGGCCGCCCGCCCCATTCCCCCGCCCCCAGGGTTCAGGTGCGTCCGACGACGAGCTATATTGCCCGCATGAGTTCTACCGCTAGCCAAACACACAGCGGCAGATATAAAAACACGTGGCCGTGGCGGATGACGCTTTCGCCTGATCGGATATGCCGAGGCTCAGGCCTCTTCCATTTCCACTGTGCAGCTATTGTCGTTGGAAGAACCACCGCCCAGCTTTTCCAGGATCGGGCAATCCGGGCGCTCACCCTGCTCGCAGTGATCGACCAGGTTTTTCAGCGTGTCGACCATGGCCTGCATGGCTTCCATCTTGTCTTCGAGTTCGCGCAGGTGGTTCATGGCCACCTGGCGCACATCGTCGTTTTTGCGGCCAGAGTCGCTCCACAGCGCCAGCAACCGCTCCGTTTCCTCCAGGGAAAACCCGAGGGTCCGCGCCCGCCGCACAAAGCGCAGACGGTGGACTTCATTTTCGCCATAGACCCGATAATTGCTTGAGGTGCGCCGTGCCGGAAGAACCAGCCCGATTTCCTCATAGTAGCGGATCATCTTCGCAGAAACGCCGGAGGCTGCGGCGGCTTCTCCGATATTCATGAGCTTGTCCTTCCTGGTTGCAAGCAAAAATAGTAAACTATCCAGCTTGCGCCGTTTTTTAAAATTGCATTCCAGCTTTTAACTATCAATATCGGCAGAAGTAAATAACCAAAAAAAGTTACATTGGATGCACACATTTTTACGTGAGCGACAGCAAGAGCGCGAATTATCCAATCCGAATTGCCATTCACTCCTTATCCACACAATTTCATGGAAAGCGTATCGTACTCCGATACACTTGCGTGTCGGAACGATACAGGAAGTACGATCGGCAAATTCGATATCACGATAGTACAGCTAGCGATGCACGAAATCGCTATATAGCGTAACCACAACCTATGGTGCAATAGTTATAAGGTACAAGGGTGCAAAAATCCACGCTGTACACCCGGCCTGAAGGATCGGCGGAACAGAGGTGTTAGGAGGGCAATATTTCAGAAAAATCGAAATCATCGCGATAGAGATCGAAACTCGCCCTGATCCGATCCTTGACACGCTGAGGCAATTGGCTGCCCCGACCGCTGACACCCTTGTTGAACCGGGCATGACCCGCCTCTATCGTCTCGGAAAACACCTCGGACAGCTTTGCGGAATCGACGAATTCCGGCCCGACAAAGGCGGCGATCCTCTCGGCCAGACGCTGCTTGTTGCCGAGAAAATCCTCCTCGTAGGAGACCCAGAGCGGCTTGACCAGACCAAGCGCTTCGCAGCGTTTCCAGCTCATGAAAAATTGCAGATACCAGGCACATTGGCGATCCACCAGGATCAGATAGCGCGTCTCATCGTCCAGCTCACAATAATTGGATGGCAGGCCATCGCTGAAATAGATCGCATCCTTGTCACGGGTCGCCGCCCATTCCTGGTGCTGTTTGCGCATCATGTCATCCAGACTGACCAGGCTATCATAGACATTGCGGTAGGTTACGATCGGGCGGATATTGTAAAGCTCAAGCTGCTGGCAAAGATAGGGCGTACAGCGCAAATGATGCTGCGCCACATAGCCAAGGCCATTATTGCCGTATTGGATCAACGCCAATTCGTCCGTTTCCTGCTCACGCAGGGTAATACCCATGGAAAAAGGCGTTTGCGGCGACAAGGCGGAGGACATCAGCACCGCCATCGGCACATTCAATACTTTCATCAAGCTCTGCCCGATGAAGGTCGAAGCCGATTTCGGCAGGCACGCCACCAGAACATTCGGCTGACGCGCGCGCGAGGCCGTCAGCCGTGCCCGCATCAGAGCCTCGCCAAGTTCCGGCACAGAAATCGCCAGACTGTCGGCTGCGGCATCGCTCATCTTCGGCACATAGAAAGGATGCGCCAACGAAAACACGCCCGAAATCGCAAAAGCATCGGCGGGATCGGTCCGCCGGAGAAACTCATCGAATTTCCGTGATACCCATTCCGCATCAGGCACCGGAGCCGCTTCACGGACAAAGCTTTTGACAAACGACCAGTCAAGTCTCGACATAGGCTCTCCATTGCACCGAAACGGTTTCAATCGAGATGAAATTATAGTGTAAAACTTGTACGAGACTTACCCTAAGGATAAACTTGCAGGCGATTGTCAGGGCGCGTCCCCGGCCACCGTCAATGGCCAGTCACAAAGACAATCCTCGACAGGCACTTTCTCTTCGCTGACCGTGCGTCCCCGGGCGGAAATCCCGGCCTGATGGACGGTTTCGCGGTCGCCAGAAATCAGCGGATGCCACCAGTAAAGGCCGCGGCCCTCATGGACGAGGTTGCAGGCTCCTGCCTGGCGCAAGCTTCCTCAGTCAGCTTTACGCCACAACGTTTTTGCCCCTTGCGAATAACCCTTTGGCACAGACACACCCCGGTGCACCGACGCATTAACTTCGGTCATGCTCTCATGCACCAAGCTTTTGTTTATGCGTCGATATCTCCAATTCGGCTAAAGCCTCCGTTTGGATAGACTCAGCAGGATAAGGACAGGTTGCAGCATGGAACATGCGGTCGGCATCCGGACGAATGACAAGCCAGGCTCGAACCTGGAAGACACGCTGGGCCAGACGCTAGCAGACATATCCACCCTGGCGCCGCGCGAAGCGCTAAGCCTGGGAATGGACTATCTATCCTCCGTGCCGCCAAACCGGGCTCTGGAAGTCGCCGCGGCCCTTTGCCATGCCAATCCGTTCTTTCTGCCCGCGGTAAGCGATGACGACGCCCAGGGTCTGAAGCTGTCGACTTCCCAACTTGCCGAATTGACATTTCGGGCGAGATTGACGGCAAGCCGGGCCAGACAGCCGAATGTTCTGGTGGCCTGCGCGCCCAAATCGGCCTCGACTTTTATTTCGATGGCGTTGGTGCAGGCACTGGATATCCCCCTGGCCAACCTGGCACTTCCCAGCTTCACACCCGGCAGCGGCTCTGCACTGGGAGGCAATCTGCGCTCGCAGGAAACCGATGAGCTTGCACTTATGCGGCATGGATTGAACGGCTGTGGCTATGTCGCCCAGCATCATATTCGATGCACGCCCTATCTGGCCCGCCAGATGACGCTTTACAACATCCGCCCTATCGTCACTGTCCGTAATTTCTTCGACACGCTGATCAGCCTCGATGATATGTTCCAATCCTGGCGCGCTTCCAATCGTCCGGTCGACACCATTTTTTTTGATGACGGCCTGCCAAGCAATTACCACCACCTGCCCTTCGAGGAGCGGCTTGAGATGCTGGTTGCGGCTCAAGCGGTCTGGTATGCGCAGTTTCTGCTGAGTTGGCAGCGATGCGAAATGCTCAATCTGGTCAAGCCGCTATGGGTTTGCTACGAAACGGACTTCCTCGGTGACAAGGCGGTTCTGGCCGATCGGATTGCCACCTTCACCGGAGCGGACAGCCAGGCGGCTCAGAAAATCACTGAGGCGCTGGCCGACAAGCGTGACGGTGAACGCAAGCGGATCAATCAGGGCATCGCGGGCCGCGGAGCCGAGGTGCCGGAAAATATTCGTCGGCAAGCCATGGCCATTTTCGACCGCTATGCCGTCAATGGCGACCTGACACTTCTGACGGGACCGGTGGCAGCCAAGACGGCAGCCTAGGTTGCTAGTGGTCTTCAAGGTTTTTGACAGCTGCTCTTGAGGGTGCTGCGAACGGTAGAAAATGTCAAAATAATACCACGAGAGCATCAATCCAAACGAAAGCTTCAGCCGAGTTTGGAAAAAAGTCCGTCTGCTTCTGCCGTCATTTCATGTCCCTATTGGCCGTCAGATTCTTCGGCCTGCAAGAGCACCGTCATCGGCCAGTCGCAGAGATAATCCTCGTACTCCTCGATAGAAACATGCTCTTCGCTGACCGTGCGACCACGGGCGGAAATCCCGGCCTGATGGACGGTTTCAGGATTGCCCGAGACCAGCGGGTGCCACCAGTAAAGGTCGCGGCCCTCATGCACCAGCCGGTAGCCGCAACTGGGCGGCAGCCAGGCGATGTCCTCGACCTGATCCGGCGTCAGCTGGATGCAATCGGGCACGGCGGCCTGCCGGTTGGGATAGTCCTTGCACCGACAGCTTTCCCCATCCAGCAGACGACAGGCGACGGAGGTGAAGACCACCTCACCGCTTTCCCAGTCCTCCAGCTTGTTGAGACAGCACAGGCCACAGCCATCGCAGAGGGATTCCCACTCCACAGTGTTCATCTCATCAAGGCGCTTGGTCTTCCAATAGGGTTCGCTGGTCATCATGCCCTTGGCCATCGGTCGGATGCGAGCACCCAATCCGCGGCAATCTTATAGATTCGTTAAAAGTTAAGTCGCATATGATCCATTGGCTGGGATATATCGCGATCAACGCAGACATGGGCGCAAGCTTGGCGCCTGTCAAGCGTTGCATGTGAAGCGTTGCATATGCCTACAGCATCCCCGGCACTCTCCGCCTGTGATATTGTAGCAGATCATCTTAAGGCTCGGCCCCGGAACCGCCATGCAGAAGAAAAAGCGGCATATCTTTCTCAAACTCGACGCCTGGCTGGATTCCACCCTGTGGAATACCGGCTTTCAGGCCGCCGAATTCTGGGAGGAAACCACGATCTTCTTTCGCCGGTTTCGCATGCGCGGCTGGAAGAAATGGCTGTTCGAGGCGCTGGGCGAAGCCATGACCCTGGGCACCGCCGGTGCCGTCGTCATGCTGGCGCTGGCCATGCCCGCCTTTCAGGAAACGGTCAAGGATTGGCGCAATCGCGGCGATTTCGCCGTGACCTTTCTGGATCGCTACGGCAATGTCATCGGCCATCGCGGCATTATCCATGAAAATTCCGTGCCCTTCGAAGACCTGCCCGACAATCTGATCAAGGCGGTGCTGGCCACCGAAGACCGGCGGTTTTTCGACCATTTCGGCATCGATTTCATTGGCCTTGGCCGGGCACTCAGCGAAAACGCCCGAGCTGGCGGCGTGGTGCAGGGCGGCTCGACGCTGACCCAGCAGCTCGCCAAGAACCTGTTTCTCACCAATGAGCGCTCCATCGAGCGCAAGATCAAGGAAGCCTTCCTGTCGCTATGGCTGGAGGCCAATCTGTCGAAGCAGGAAATCCTGTCACTCTATCTCGACCGCGCCTATATGGGCGGCGGTACATTCGGGGCGGCGGCGGCCTCGCAATTCTACTTCGGCAAAAGCGTGCGCGACGTCAATCTGGCCGAAGCCGCCATGCTGGCGGGTCTGTTCAAGGCCCCGGCCAAATATGCGCCGCATGTCAACCTGCCCGCCGCCCGTGGCCGCGCCAATGAAGTGTTGAGCAATCTGGTACAAAGCGGCTTCATGAGCGAGGGACAGGTGATTGCCGCCCGGCGCAATCCGGCCACCGTCGTCGATCGGGCCGAGCGCGAGGCGCCGGACTTTTTCCTCGACTGGGCGTTTGACGAGGTGCAACGCATCGCCTCCCGCTTCCCTGAACATTCACTGATCGTGCGCACCACCATCGATCCCGGCCTGCAAAAAGTCGCCGAAACCGCTGTCAGCAATACGCTGCGCGAATATGGCGAACAGTATAATGTCAAGCAAGCGGCCCTCGTGACGCTGGAAAACGGCGGCGCGGTGCGCGCCATGGTCGGCGGGCGCGATTACGGCGAAAGCCAGTTCAACCGCGCCACGCGCGGCCTGCGCCAACCCGGCTCCTCCTTCAAAATCTATACCTATGCGGTAGCGATGGAAGCGGGCCTGACCCCGGAGACCACCATTGTCGATGGTCCGGTCAATTGGGGCAATTGGAGCCCGCATAATTACGGCAACAGCTATGCCGGGCGCATCACGCTGACGACGGCGCTGGCCAAATCGATCAACACCGTGCCGGTGCGGCTGGTCAAGGACCGGCTGGGCGTTGATTCCGTCATCCGCATGGCGAAGGCCATGGGCGTGGAAACGCCGATCCGCAAAGATGTCACCATTCCGCTCGGCACCTCGGAAGTGACCGTCATGGACCAGGCGACAGCCTATGCCGTGCTGCCATCGGGTGGCCTGCAATCACGCCGCCACGGCATTGTCGATGTCAGAGACTATCGCGGCCATGTGCTCTACGATTTCGACCGCGACGAACCGGCCCCACGCCGGGTGCTGACCGAGCAGGCCGATAACTACATGAACCAGATGCTGACCAAGGTCCCCTATATCGGCACGGGCCGCAAAGCCGCCCTGGACGGCATTCTGACCGCTGGCAAGAGCGGCACGACGCAAGCCTATCGCGATGCCTGGTTCGTCGGCTTTACCGGCAATTTCACAACCGCCGTCTGGTTCGGCAATGATGACTATACTTCAACCAACAACATGACCGGCGGCTCACTTCCGGCCATGACCTTCAAGACCATCATGGACTACGCCCACCAGGGCGTCGCCGTCCGGCCAATTCCAGGCGTGCTGGAACCGGCAACCATTGCCGTAAAAGCCCCAGCCCCGGCCAAGGGCGAACCAAAGGGCGCAGCATCCGCCCCCACCCCGCCCGAATTCGTCCGCCCCCGGACACTGTCGGTGGAAACCACCGCCCTGCTCCGCCAGATCGGCACGATGCTCACAGAGGCCGAGCCGCTGGCACCGGCACTGAGGGCGGCGCTGGATTGAACAAAGGGTTTGTCATGGGGCCGAGCGAAGCGCGCGCCATTTCCCTGCCCTGAATTGAGTGCTACCGCTTCTCCAACAATCAACAGGGTTCGAATCAGCGCGTGTTCCGGGTTCCGCTTCTTGTCGCCATTGCGCTTGCCATTGCCTTCGGGCTTGGCATCCAGTCCACGCTGATGGCACTGAATGCCACGGTGGGCTTTGGCGAAATTGAGATTGATGGCTGGCGGGCGTTTCCGCAGGCGCAGACCGCCGATGCCGATCCTTATGCGCGCTCACACCGGGCCAAGGCCGGGCGGTTGTTGCTGGGCAGCGCCGAAGGGCTGAGTTTTATTGCCACCACAGATATGAGCGGACGTAAGCTGAATACACGCTGCCGCTACCGGCTGGCGGGTACGGTGCCGATGGCCCGCTACTGGACGCTCTCAGCCAGCCGCCCGGATGGAACGCCCCTGCCCGTATCGCCCGACCTGCCGGGGGCGCTGAATTCCGTCACGACGCTGAAAAATCGTGATGCCAGCATGGAGATCACCATCGGTTCGCAAGCAGCACCCGGCAATTGGCTGGCCATTCCCGCAGGAAGCGAAGATCTGATGCTCAACCTCACTCTGCTGGACACGCCGGTCGCGGGCAATTCGGGTCTGGTGAAACTGACCATGCCGCATGTCGAACAGATCGGATGCGGCGATGCGTAAGCTGATCTACGCCTTTCTTGTCGGCCTGGTCGGGGCCGTGGTTTTGCATATCGTCATCATCCTGGCATTACCGCATTTCACCGGCAAGGACGCCTATACCCGCGTGACCATGGAAGGCCCGCTGTTCAAATTCTATAGTCTCGACAGTCGGGCGGACCGGGCGGGGCTTGCCAATGGCGATCCCTTCCTCAAACTCGCCGCCTGCGCTTTCGATGTCAGTGAGGCGCCGGTGCATCTGACAGCAGAGGGCAGCGTTCCCTTTTGGTCCGTGGGTATTTTCGACCGTAATGCCAATGAAGTCTACAGTATGAACGACGCTACATCCGTGGAGGGCAAGCTTGACATTATTGTCGCCACCCCGGCCCAACTCGCCCGGCTGCGCGCCACGGCACCCGATGCGCTGGCCCAGACCATATTGGTGGAAATGCCGGAAACCCAAGGCTATGCCGTGTTGCGCACCCTTGTGCCTCAAGCCAGCTTCGCGCCCGATGCACAGGCTTTTCTTACAAACTCTGGTTGTGATCAGACAGCCATAGATCCATAAAGTATTTTTGCAGTCGCACAAATAGCTAAAACACTTTGGCGCGCACGTTTGCTTTAGAACATTCAATTAAGTCTAAAATTTTCTTTTTTCCAAGCGATAAAAAATTAAAATATTCGATTATTTTGTTTTTTCGACTTAAAATCTGATAATGTTATTCAGTAAATTGACTGGCATTGCTTCAGAAAGACATGTTTGCTAAACATAGCAATATTAATATGTGAGATTGCTATGCCGGAAACTATCATAGATTGCATTTATGAAGCGGCCGCTGAACCGGCTGCCTGGGAAAATGCGCTGGACCGCTTGGCGCATCTTGTCGGCGCGGAAGGCGCCCTGCTTGTCAATATCTCCGACGAGCTCATGCCCTTGATCACGACGCCAGGTGTGCGCGAGCTTTATTCTGATTTTTTCAAACAGGGCTGGACCGCCGACAATATCCGCACCAAAGCGCTGCTGAGTGCCAGCAAGTCGAAATTCATCAGCGATGTCGATCAGTTTTCACAAGAACAGATGCGTGATGAGCCACTTTATCGGGATTTTCTCTGGCCGCGCGGCTTCGGCTTTGCCGCAGGCGTCAGCTTCGATCTTCCCCAGGAGAAAACCATTGCCATCTCGATTGAACGAAAGCGTGATAGCGGTCCCATCGAAGAAAAACATCTTGATCTTCTCAACAGCGTTGGCCGGGACCTGCGTCGCAGCCTAATCCTTGCCTCCCAGCTTGAATTCAAGGCGGTCGATAACAGTCTGCGGGCATTGCAGCTGGCGCGGCTCCCAACTGCCGCTCTTACCGCCAAAGGCAAGATCCTGGGTTGCAATACGGTGTTTGAGGCAGCCAATCCAAGATACGCCATTTCGGCCTTCGACCAGTTGCGCTTTCTCCATCCCGCAGCACAGGCAAGTTTTGAAGCCAGTCTTGCCGCGGGTATGGCAGATGGCGCCAGCCGGGACGAGATGCAGGGCGCTCAATTCGCCTGCCCCGGCCAGCCGGGCCTGCCGCCGGCGGTCGTCTATCTCATTCCCGCCGCCCGGTTGAATGTCGGATTGTTCAGCCCGGTCAGCTTTTTCATCATTCTGGTCCCCCTCAGCCGTAGCAATGGCCTGACCTCGGAGATGATCCAGTCCCTGATGAATTTAACGCGCGCCGAGGCGCGGTTGACGAAACTGCTTCTTGATGGAGAGCCTCTGCGCGATGCCGCCCAGGCCCTTGGGATTCAGCTGGAAACCGCCAGAAGCCAGATAAAAACCGTACTGGCCAAAACCGATATGGCCCGGCAAACCGACCTTATTGCCGCTCTGACTTCGCTTCATTCACTGGAAGCGGATTGAGGGTCGTTACATCCTACTTTGTACGGCTTCGACACTGGAAACCGCTTTAAAAGGACGTCGGCACTTTGTCATTCTGATTCCGCATCACCAATGCCCGGAAAAGCCCCTTCATACCTGCACACCTCACAGGCATAGACCAGTCTCAGGCATTGTCCGCCCTCTCGGCAAGCGTCAGGTCGCGACCTGCGCACTGGTCCTTTTGTGCACGACCATCACGGGAGGCTTGACTGTTTTGAAGCGTGGCAAGGCGCGCCTTCACCCGACGCATGACAAGATAGACAATCGCGATGAAATAAACGCTTTGAAGAATAATTGCCGCAACAACCGTCCTGATGATTGTGGCCGCGATGAGCCCTGTCGATTGGTAATTATAGATGGCAAAACCCAGCAAGACGACACCCATTCCTGCAAACACCCGTGGCGCATACATCATGCTGTCACGATCGGGCGTGCCCGCCAAATCCTCGTCGTAGGCTTCCTGTCGATTGTTTCGAGACAATTCTGTCTTCTTCTGGTCCAGCTGTTCCGCGTGACTATATCCAAGCGCAGACTCTGTATCTTTATGCATCAAACGCCCCACTTGAAATAATGTTGCTTATTCCTAACAACGTTTATCAACCATTTTTGGGTGCTTTAAACATCCCCCAAATGGGGTAGGCGGAATTATTACTCAAATATCACAATCGTATACAAAACAATCTTTGGTAGAATTGCAAAATAAAATACATATTTTAAATTTGCGGATCATACTTAAACAAAGCAGATATAGGTATCTCTGGGAAACTATGGTTGCACAACTATTGCGTATTCCCTTAAAGCGCGTCCGTTCCAAAAAAGAAAATTACCCAACAGAATTGGCGGTATTAGTGCATCTCCTGCACAGTGGTTAACGTGAAGGATGCCATAGAGCATTCCGGTGAATGCCTGGAAAAACGGCCCGGATTTCCTGATTGCCACTGAACGCTTCATAAAAAAGCAACCGGGCTCAGCCAATGACATTCACCCCATGTGATTGCCTCAATGGTCGCAATAGCCAACGGCCAATTGATCTCACTCCACGCAGTGGAAGAGCCGCATCACGGTAACACAGGCCTAATACCAAGCCTCGAAGATGATCACGCATCCTCGACTTGAAAATATCTCAAATGCATCAGAGGCTTGAGATATTTTCAAAAGGAATACGAAGAGTCATTTCCAGCGAATCCTCGTATTACCCCTCATAGGGATGCATGTCCTGCACTGGACGCTTGCCGGTGAGCGAGGCGGCGCCGATCAGCAGGGGGTCGGCGCGGGTATAGCGCACGCCAGTAAACAGCAGGATACGGGCCTGTGTCGGTGCGGGGGTACGGTTGACGGGCTTTTGATCCAGCCGGTCTTTCAGTTTCACGATGTCAGCCATGCTCGTCTCCATTTGGGGTAGATGAGACGGATGAAGAGATCGATTTCATCCTGCCCCGGCAAAGGGGCCAGCACATCCAGCCTTGCCGTTTTGGGCAGCAAAGACAGGCATTCTGCGCTTTTCTCCAGACATGAGGGGTAAACAGCCATCCTCATGAAAAGTTGCTTTTATACTGAATAGGTTCCCGTTTTGCCGGGAACCCTTGCTGACATTTCCGAGTAAAAGCGATGACACTGCAACGCTCACGCAAGGATATGCTGCTTTATCAAAGTTTCCTTATTAAACACTGTCGATGGTTAACAGCTTGCTAACGATTACCGTCTATTTTGACCGAATTGGTATTGCGTTGGGACGGGTAATGTCGTGGATCATCAATTTCGGGCGTTGGAAAATCCGAGGATCGGCCGCAAGAAGGACGTGGTTTTAATGGCCACCGTTTCCAGTTTCGAAAGCCTCGAACATCCCCGCAAGGCCGATCTCCGGCAGTTTGCCCTGCTGTTCCAGCCCCTGTTTCAATACTCCTCCGAAGAGGCCCGGCGCGATGCCGTGGCGGCGCTGTCCCAATCGCCCAATGTGCCGGAAGCCGTCGCATTTTTCATCGCCAGCCAGCCGCTCGCCATTGCCGCGCCATTCCTGATCGCCTCGCCCTGTCTGTCGGATGAACTACTCATCACCATCGCCCGCACCCAGGGCATACACCACGCCCGCACCATCGTGCGCCGCGAGGCTTTGTCGCCCGCCGTCATCGATGCACTGGCAGGCCTGCGCTTCATCGACCCATTGCCCGAGCATGCCCAGCACGTGGACAACGAGGATATTGTCCAGGACATGATGGAAGCACCGCCCCGCCCCATTCGCCTGAGGTCGGATGCCGCTGCCGAGCCCGAAAACGTGCCCGCTATAGACCCTGAGGATGCCGTGGAAAATCAGGGGGTAACGCAGGAACCAGATCAACTCCGTGTAGAGAAACAGAAACAAGATCTGACAAGGGCACAACGCGAGGAAGCCTTGCGCCAGACCTTGAAGGCGCTGGATCGTCACCTTCATCGCCAGGATCGTGATCGCCTGGGTCGGCGCAATCTCAGCTCCGTGCAGGCTGCCCTGCTGGTGCGTTTTGCCCGTGAAAACGCACCAGGCAGTTTTGCCACGGCCTTGGCCGATGCCCTGTCTTCAAGTCGATGGCTGGCCGAGCGTATCCTGCTCGATACCTCCGGCCAGCAGCTGGCCACGACGCTGACCGGCCTTGCCATGGCCATTCCCGACATGATTTTCATACTGACCCGCCTCTATCCGCATCTCAGCCAATTGCAGCAGGGCGAACCGCGCGTCGCCAGACTGATCGCCGCCCTCGACGGCAGGGACTGCGAAAAGCGCATCGATGCCTGGCTCAGGGCCGACCGCTATACCTATCAGAGCGGTCAGAGCGACATCCAGCCAGCGGCGGTGTCGGCTTCCCGTTGAAACTTTATCCGTGGATAAGTGGAAACCGATTTTCCTGAAAAGACAAACGACAGCGATTAAAGACACTGTCTTGTCGGAGTGCGGCCATTTCGGCGGCAGTAAGCGTGACTGCCCTTCAGCTTCCCTCGCCAACCAGCGACAAAAGACCGTCCAACTGGTCGATCTCGATTTCCACCAGCCACAGATCCGGATCGAAACGGTATTCGCGCTCCATCAAAGCCGCGACCTCGCAGGCATCGACCTTGTCCAGGCGGCGCTCGAATCGGCGGTCGCCTGACATTTCGGCATCGTCGGCTTCAATCAGGCTTTGGGGGGCGGGAGCGTAAAGACTTTCCAGGCCATCACGAAACCGCTGGCGCAGGAAGATGGCGCCGGCTTGGTCCATGCCCTTACGCTCCACAGCAGCAAAGCCGCCAGCGGAAAACACGCGGCGTAGGATGGCGGCGACGAAAATATCGGAGCGAAGGCGCATCCCGCCTGTCTATAGACAGGATTGACGGAAAGAAAGGCATTCATCGAGGCAGTCGGGATTATTCGCCCTTGCCGCGCATCAGGGTCCGCATCACCATATCGACATGAGCCTCCATGTACGCCTTTTGCTCAAGCGGCCTGCGTTGCGCAAACAGGATTGACCAGAGATTGAAGTGGATGATCGGTCCAATCAGAACATCGGGAGCCGAAGCGGCAGGGCCAGGCAAAAATTCGCCGGCAGCGACGCCCCCCTCCACTAGCGTGCAGACCGTTTTCAAGAGGGGCGCAACGAATTCGTCGTAATGCCTGTCTACAATATGGGGAAAGCGGGTTCCCTCGCTCACCGTCAAACGCAGGAGTTCGCTACACTTGCAATCGCCGGCGATCATCTCATAGGCCATGCCGATCATTTGCTTCAATCGTTCGGCATGGCTGCCCTCCAATATTTCAGCAGAAGCACGCAATTGGGACAACGGCAGCGACATCTGCCGGATGGTCTCCTCGAACAAGACCTCCTTTGACGGAAAATAAAGATAAACTGTGCCCTTTGTAATGCCGAGCCGCAGAGCTACATCTTCCACACGCGCTGCAGCAAACCCTTTGTCCAGAAACTCTTCAAACGCGGCTTCTAATATTTCCTGCGGGCGCCTCGCTTTCTGCTCGGCCCGGCTGATCGTTTTCAATCGCTTTGCCATGACCATTTCCTTGAGGTTTGAGCGAGCGGTCTTGCGTGAGGCGCCGGAGCGAAAGCATCAGGCATTACGCTTTCAATTCCTATACCAGCAACTGACATACCGGCAATTATATTGACTAACCATACAGTCATTGATATCTACTCGCAACGACCCGTGAATGCAATGGTGGGGACCTCACAGTGCGGTTACAAACGACATTATCCGGACTGGCTTGCGTCCTGCTCGCCGTGTGTCTGGCAGGCTGCAATGAAAAGACCGAGAGCCAGTCTTCACCGCGCAGCGTCACGGTGACCAAGGCCCAAACCGCGCAATATCAGCCCTCGGTGGAAATCTCCGGATCGGTGAAGGCGCGGGTGCAGTCCGACCTGTCCTTCCGTACCGCAGGCCGGGTGATCGAGCGGCATGTCGATGTCGGCGACCGGGTCAAGGCGGGCGACGTCCTGGCCCTGCTCGACAATACCGAGCAGAAGGCGGATATCGCCGTTGCCCAGGCCGGGCTGGAATCGGCCCAGGCGACGATGCGCCAGAAGAAATTGGCCTTCGACCGCTACAAGGTACTGATCCAGACCAACACCATTGCCCAATCCACCTTCGACCAGGCCCGCGAGGATCTCGCCACGGCTCAAGGCTCGCTGCAAACCGCGCAGGCCAATCTGGCCACCGCCCAGGATGCGATGACCTATACGGAGTTGAAGGCCGATGCCGACGGCATCATTACCTCGCGCAGCATCGAGGTGGGACAGGTGGTTTCGGCGGCGCAGGCGGCCCTGACGCTTGCCCATGACGGACCGCGCGATGCCGTATTCGACATGTTCGAAGCGTTTTTCCTGGAAGGTGCGCCGTCCGATACCGTCGAGGTTTCGCCGATCGGCGGCCGCGCCAATCCCCAGGACGGCAAGATCCGCGAAGTCTCTCCGGCCATTGACACCAGCGCTGGCACCATCCGCATCAAGGTCGCCCTGCCCGCCGATACGCAATGGTCGCTCGGCACGACTGTCGTCGGACGGTTCCGCGCCCAGCCGCAGCAGGGCATCGTGCTCCCCTGGAGCGCCATGGCCTCGGCCAATGGCCAGCCCGCCGTCTGGGCGGTCAATGCCGCCGACAGCTCTGTCAGGCTGCGCAAGATCGACATTGCCCGCTACCGCGTCGGCGATTTCGTGGTGGCATCCGGTGTCGCGCCCGGGGACATCATCGTCACCGACGGCGGCAAGTTTCTGACGGACGGCCAGGTCGTGGCCTTTAAGGAAAAGTGACATGCGCCTCTACCGTCCCATCATCACCCTTCCCTTTCTGCTTGCCCTGGCGCTTTCCGCCGGTTGCAGCGAGAAGGACGACCAGCAGGCCGCCGGGCCACGTCCTGTCCGCTCGATAACCATCAAGGCCGAGCGCCTGTCGGGGGTCAGCTTTGCGGGTGTCGTCCAGGCGCGGGTCGAGACCGACCTCGCCTTTCGCACGCTTGGCCGGGTGATCCTGCGCAAGGCCGAAGTCGGAGATCTCGTTCACAAGGGTGACGTGGTTGCCGAAATCGATCCGCTGGCGCTGCAATTTGCCGTCAACAGCGCCGAGGCCGACCTGCGCAATGCCCAGGCGGCCTATGAGAATGCGCAGATCACCGAAAAGCGCCGCCGCACGCTCGCCACCATCAATGCCGGCAGCGTCGCCGATTTCGAAGTGGCCGAACAGGGCCTGAAATCGGCCGAGGGAAGTCTCAACCAGGCCAAGGCCAAGCTGGACAAGGCCCGCGAGCAATTGGGGTATGCGCGGCTACAGGCGGAATTCGACGGCGTCGTCACCTCGGTATCGGTCGAAGTCGGGCAGACGGTGACCGCCGGGCAGACGGTGATGAAAGTCGCACGGCTCGACCAGCGCGACGTGATCGTCGATGTCCCGGAAGGACGGATCGGCGCGCTGAAGGAAGGCACGAAGTTCAGCGTAGCGCTACAGCTCGACCCCACCAAACAGGCCATCGGCACGCTGCGCGAGATCGGCCCGGAAGCCGATGCGGAAACCCGCACCCACCGGCTGAAGATTGCCATCAACGATGCCCCCGAGGTCTTTCGACTCGGCGCCGTTGTAACCGCGACCGCAAGCCGTGATGAAGAAGACGGCGTCATCCTGCTGCCGTTGACCGCCATCCTCAGGAAAGACGGCGCGACTGGCGTCTGGGTGATCGACCGGGCCAATGCCTCGGTCGCCCTGCGCAAGGTCGTTCTGGACGACGCCACTATCGACGGCACCCGCGTAAAGGTCCTGTCCGGATTGAAGGAGGGCGAGCAGGTTGCCGTCGCTGGCGCCAACCAGCTTGCCGAGGGACAAAAGATCAAGACCGATGAGGAGCCGCGCCCGTGAAGAAATTTAACCTGTCGGACTGGGCGCTCGAACATCGCTCCCTCGTCTGGTACTTCATGATTGTGTTTTCGCTGGCCGGCGTGCTCGCTTATATCGGCCTTGGGCGTGAGGAAGACCCGTCCTTCACCATCAAGACCATGGTGATCCAGGCACAATGGCCCGGTGCCTCTGCCCAGGAGGTCACCCAGCAGATCACCGACCGGATCGAGAAGAAGCTCCAGGAACTGGAGTCGCTCGACTATACCAAGTCGATCACCACGGCTGGCCAGACCATCGTCTTCGTCAACCTGCTGGATACGACCAAGGCCCGCGACGTGCCCGCTACCTGGCTTCGCGTGCGCAACATGGTCCAGGACGTCCAGGGGGACTTTCCCTCCGGCGTCGTCGGACCGTTCTATAACGACCGTTTCGGCGACGTTTACGGCAATATCTACGCCTTCACCAGCGATGGCCTGACCCATCGGCAATTGCGCGATCTGGTCGAGAGCGCGCGCACCAAGCTGCTGACTGTCCCCAATATTGGCAAGGTGGACATTGTCGGCACCCAGGACGAGGCGATCTATCTCGAATTTTCCACCCGCAAGATTGCCGCCCTCGGCATCGACCAATCGGCGATCATCGCCACGCTTCAGGCCCAGAATGCAGTTACCCAGTCAGGCTTCATTGATGCCGGGCCGGAGCGGATTGCGCTTCGGGTCGGCGGGCGCTTTATTTCGGAAGACAGCCTGCGGTCGATCAATCTCAAGGTCAACGACCGGTTCTTTCCGCTGACCGATGTCGCCACCATCAGCCGGGGCTATGCCGATCCACCGACCAGCATGTTCCGGGTCAATGGCAAGCCCGCGATCGGTCTTGCCATCGGCATGAAGGCCGGTGCCAATCTGGTGAATTTCGGCAAGGCGCTGGACAAGACCATGGCCGACGTCATCCAGGACCTGCCGGTCGGCGTTTCCGTCGATCGGGTCGCCGATCAGCCGGCGGTGGTAGAGGAAGCGGTTTCCAGCTTCACCCATGCGCTGTTCGAGGCAATCGTCATCGTGCTGGCCATCAGCTTCATCAGCCTTGGCCTGCGCGCCGGACTGGTGGTTGCGATCTCGATCCCGCTAGTATTGGCGATCACCTTCCTGTTCATGCAATATGCTGGCATATCGTTGCAACGCATCTCGCTCGGCGCCTTGATCATCGCGCTCGGGCTTCTGGTGGATGATGCGATGATTGCCGTGGAAATGATGGTGGCGCGGCTGGAAGTGGGCGATAGCCTGCGCAAGGCCGCCACCCATGTCTATACCTCGACCGCCTTCCCGATGCTGACGGGAACGCTCGTCACCGTCGCCAGCTTCATTCCCGTTGGGTTGAACAACAGCAATGCAGGCGAATTCACCTTCTCGCTGTTCGTCGTCATCGCCGTGTCGCTGGTGGTGTCCTGGGTGGTGGCTGTGCTGTTCACGCCGCTTCTGGGCGTCACCATGCTGCCGAAAACCATGAAGAAGCATGCCGACCACAAGGGCTGGTTTGCCAGGCTGTTTGCCAGCATGCTCCACTTTTGCCTGCGCTGGCGCTGGCTGACCATCGTTGCGACGATCGGCGCCTTCGCCCTGTCGCTCTATGGCATGACCCATGTGCAGCAGCAATTCTTCCCCAGCTCCGACCGCCCGGAACTGATCGTCGACTGGAACCTGCCGCAAAACAGCTCCATCGACGAAACCAACCGGCAGATGGCCAAGTTCGAACAGGAGCAATTGGCCAATAACCCGGATATCGACCACTGGTCGACCTATGTCGGCCGCGGTGCGCCGCGCTTCATCCTGTCTTTCGACGTGCAGCCGGATGATATTACCTTCGGTCAGATGGTCGTCGTCACCAAGGGTCTGGACGTGCGCGACAAGCTGCGCCAGCAGTTCCAGGCCTATCTGAGCCAGACATTCCCCGGCACCGATGCCTATGTAAAGCTGCTGGATATCGGACCGCCGGTCGGCAAGCCGGTGCAATACCGTGTGTCCGGCCCCGACATCCAGAAGGTGCGCGATTATGCGGGCAAGCTGGCCGCCATTGTCGGCACCCATCCGCTGCTCACCAATATCGCCTTCAACTGGTATGAACCGGCCCGGGTGCTGAAAGTGGATGTGTTGCAGGACAAGGCCCGTCAGCTCGGTGTCACCTCCGAAGACATCGCCCAGACCCTCAACAGGGTGGTCGAGGGATCGACCGTCACCAAGGTTCGTGACGACATCTACCTGATCGATGTCGTCAGCCGTGCCGAAAAGAAGGATCGCGGTTCCGTCGAAACGCTGGTCGATCTGCAATTGCCGAGCAGCAACGGCCAGTCGATCCCGCTGTCATCCGTCGCCACCTTCCATTACGAACTGGAGCAGCCGACCATCTGGCGGCGCGACCGCACGCCGACGATCACCATCGAGGCCGCCGTCAACGGCCCCACCCAGCCCGCGACCATCGTCAACGCGCTGAGCGGCAAAGTCACCGAATTCTCCAAGGCGCTTCCGGCAGGCTATGCCGTCAATATCGGCGGCGCGGTCGAGGAGAGCAACAAGTCGCAGGGGCCGATCATCCAGGTAGCACCGCTGATGCTGTTCATCATGGCAACGCTGCTGATGATCCAGTTGCAGAGCTTCCACCGGCTGTTCCTGGTGTTTTCCGTCGCCCCGCTGGCACTGGTCGGCGTGGTGATCGCGCTTCTCACCAGCAACGCACCCCTTGGCTTTGTGGCGCTGCTCGGCGTGCTCGCGCTGATCGGCATCCTGATCCGAAACTCTGTCATCCTGGTGGTGCAGATCGAGGACCTGCGAAAATCGGGCGTCGCGGCCTTTGCGGCCGTGGTCGAGGCCACCGAACACCGGATGCGCCCGATCATGCTAACCGCCGCCGCAGCAACCCTGGCGCTGATCCCGATCTCGCGACAGATCTTTTGGGGACCGATGGCCTTTGCCATGATGGGTGGCATCGTCGTCGGAACGGTGCTGACCCTACTGTTCCTGCCCGCGCTCTACATCACCTGGTTCCGGATCAAGCCGGAGAAAAACCAGGCGCACGACAGCCACGTCCCCGATACCCATGATCACAACAACGGAGCCCCCGACAACAATGCTATCGGAGCCGAGAAATAGGATGTCGACCCTCGGCTGGCTCAAGAACAGGAAGCGGGAACACGCCCGCTCTCTCTTGAAGCGTGGATATGCCCTCACGCCTTCTGCTTCCACATCTAGGCTGGCGGCATCTGGGTCGGCCGCAAGCGGACTGGCAGGATCCAGTCCTGCTTTTGCGGGACATGCCGTCATTCCCTTAGTGATCGTCCTCGTGCTGGGTGGTTGCGCGGGCAGGCCAGAAAGCGTGCTGAAGCCTGTGCCGGTTGCCAGCGACGCCAGCCAGGTGAACATGCTGGTGTTCACCACCCGCAAACCGGCGGACGATCCCGGCCTGCTTTACTCCGGTGATCGCGGCACAGCGATCTCGGTGAACAATGTGGTCGTTTCCATCCCTCCGGAGCGCAACCGCAAGGTAGGCGAAGTGCAGTGGCCTTCCCGTGTGCCCCCCAACCCGGAACATGATTTCGCGGTGCTGAAGGCCGATAAAGTGCCGACGGAAGCCGAGGCCCTGCGGTGGTTCAACGCGACCCGTAACAAGAAACGCCAGGCCGTGATCTTCGTGCATGGCTTTAACAATACGTATTCGGATGCGGTTTTCCGCTTTGCCCAGATCATCCATGATTCCGGCACGGACGCATCCCCGATCCTGTTCACATGGCCGTCGCGCGGCAGTGTGTTCGACTATCTCTACGACAAGGAAAGCACCACCTATTCCCGGCGGGCGCTGGAAGACCTGATCCTGCAAGCCGCGAAGAATCCTAATGTCGGCGATGTGACGATTATTTCCCATTCCATGGGCACCTGGTTGACCATGGAAGCGTTGCGCGGCGTGGCGATGCGCACCGGAACAGTTCCAAGCAAGGTCAACAATGTCATCCTGGCCTCGCCGGATATCGATGTCGATGTATTTCGTCGCCAGTTGATCGAAATGGGGACCAAACGGCCGCATTTCACCATCTTCACCTCCAACAAAGACAAGGCCTTGTCCGTGTCGCGATGGCTGTCGGGCGGCGTCAACCGGGTCGGCGGCATGAGCCAGGCCGACCTGCAGCCGCTGGCTGGTGACCTGAAAGCGCTCGGCATCACCGCCATCGACACCAGCAGCGTCGATAGCCACGATCCGCTCGGCCACACGGCCTTTGCCGACAGTCCGGAGATCATCCGCAATCTGGGCAAGAACATCGCTGGCCAATCCATGGAAGGCGGCCAAACCACCTTGGGCGATCGGGTCGGCCTGGTGGCAATCGGCACAGCCAATCTGGCCGGTTCCGCGGCCCGCACCGTCGTCACCGCTCCCATGGCGGTGATCAGCAGCGATGCACGTCAATCGCTCAAGCAGGAATTTTCGTCGGGGCAGAAACCGCTGATAGACGGAAAAATCGCTTATTAGCGTTTACTTTAGGGAAAGATGGAAACCGGTTTTGCGTTAGGATATACGCAAATGCTGGCGAAAGCCGTTTACAAAGCGCCAATGGATTTCAGCTTTTTCAGCACCGCCATATTCGGTTCGCCGGTTTCCGGCAGGCGATAATGGCGCTCGAAATGGCGGATGGCAGCCTTGGTCTTGTCGCCAGCCACGCCGTCCACGCTGATATCGGTATAAGCGATATTGATCAGGCCGCGCTGGATATCCATGATCAGGCTTGCTTCCCCGCTTGCACCAGTCCCATTGGCACCGGCCCCATTGGCACCCGTCGTGACAAGGCTGGCAGAGGCAACAGGTGCTTGTGGCACTGGCGTATTTGCCGACGTAGCAGCCTTGGTCAGCGCACCGGACTGGGTTTTGCCCGAGGAGGCCGAGGCGGTCGACACGGGTGTTGCCGTGGGCAACCGTGAGGGCGCGGACCGCGCTGTGGTGACGGTCTTTTCCGCATTGCGAATGGCTGCGGCTACGGGATCGATGGCATCATCCGCTGTCGCCGTGACCTGAACTGGCCGTTCCATAGGGCGCACTGGCGGTGCACTCCCCTTGGGGGCCGCAACCGCAGGTGATTTCTGATCGACGCTCAGCGCTGCCAGCAGGTCATCGCTGGGCGCGCCAGTCACCGGCATGCCGATCCGCCGCTGATAGGCGCTGATCGCCGCATCGGTTCGGGGTCCCCGTTTGCCATCGGCCACGCCATCGTAAAGCCCCAGGCGAATGAGCTGCGCCTGAATGCCAACAGTCAGCTGGTCGGCGCCAGGCTCCGCGGCCTGCAACACACCTGTTGCTGAACCACCGCTGCCGGGCGCTGTGCCAACAGGGGTGTTTTCCGCTGTCTGGCGCTGAATACGGAACGTGGTGACGTCATCAGGGTCGGGTTTCAGGGAATGGTTGCTGTTCAGCCCCAGCATGGCGGTAAAATCATGCGGATCGCGGGTGCGCAGGAAGGGAGACGGATGCCGGCCCGGCTGATACCAGAAAGCGTTGGCCGCAACGAAACCCATGACTACGACAAAGCCGACCGTGCTGGTGAACCGAGCTGGATTGCGCGCGCAGATGCGCACGGACGCTCGAGCGGCCAGCATCAGAAATCCCGGTTCCTTGCGGGCCGGTTTTCTTTTATCAGGCGATTTTCGCTTTCGCGTCGTCATTCACATCCTTTTGCTGGCCCATCCTTTGGCCCGGCTGCCCGCTACCCTGCCGCTCATGCGTTTGCCCTGTGCTCCCTTCAAAAGAGACGCCGTCCATCTGGTGATGCCGCGGCGATGGGGCAAGCCCCTCACCAAGCGCACCGCTGTCGCCCACCATATTCATGCTCATTGCCCCATCGAGCCTCTCGCGAGCAGGCTGCCTTTCACTGACGGGCAAGCGTGGCGGAAATTCGATCTGACGGCTTTCGCCTGTGGATTGAACCCGGGCAATGCCCGATCCGTCGATTGGCAGGGTGATGGAAACAACAGTCCCCTCGCCCACACGGCTCGTCAACAGGAATGTCCCGCCATGCAGGGCAACGAGGCCCTTGACCAGCGACAGGCCCAAACCAACGCCGTCGAATTTCCTGTTATAATCACTATCGACCTGAACAAAAGGCTGGCCGAGCAGAAGGATGCGATCCTGGGCGATACCAATACCCGTATCGCTGACAGAGATCACCAGATCCTTGCCGAAACGTGCCGCATCCACGGTAACAACGCCACCCGGCTCAGTGAATTTAATGGCGTTACCAACAAGATTGATCAGGATCTGGCGCACCGCACGCGGATCGGCGGTCAGCTCGCTCACATCGCGGCCGATACGGCTGGTGAGCTTGACGCCTTTTTCCTGGGCCTGCAAGGCCAGCATGTTTTCACAGTCGTGAATGGTCTGCGCAAGGCAGAACGGCTCCACCAGCAATTCGTAGCGCCCGGCCTCGATGCGGCACATGTCGAGCATGGTATTGACCACCGACAGAAGATGGCCGCCGGATTGGCGGATCAACCGCACATATTCGCGGTGACGCTCATCTTCCATCCGGCCGAAATAATCGCCCATCAGAATATCGGAAAAGCCGAGTATGGCATTCAGCGGCGTGCGCAATTCATGGCTGACGGCGGCGAGAAAGCGCGACTTCGCTTCGTTGGCCGTCTGCAGATCGGCATCGAGCTTGACCAGCCGCTGCGCCATCTGCTGTTGCTCGCGGCAATCAAGCATCTGTACGAAAATCCCGGCAATGCCACCGCGTTCGTCACGGCGCACGGCCATGTCGAGGCCAACCGCCATCAGCGTGCCATCGGCAGCCTCATCGCTCGCAGTTTCACTATACTGACCTTCGCCGGTCTCACCCTTGACGCCTTCAATATGACCGGTCGGGCGGGCAAGCCGCAGTTGCACACGGCCAATATCCTCGCCCTGGCGCAGGGCGTCAAAGGCACGCACGAAAGCGATACGGTCGGTGACATGCACCTGATCGATGAAAGGACGACCGAGCGGATTGCGCAGGAAAGGCAGGAAATCACGGGCATCGCGCCCGCCGACGGTCTCTACCCGCGCCTGGGCATCGAGAGTGAAAACCATGCCGGGAAACAGCGACAGATCGATGGAAGCGCTCGTGTCCAGCGAATGGCGGATGACCGGCTGGCGAGCCGACAGGCGCGCCAGCCACAAGGCGGCGACCACGGCGATCAGAAACAGGCCGGCAACAATAGCAACGCCGAGCGGCAGGGCCACGGCGACACCTTGAAAGAAGGACAGGGTGAGCGGCACGAGGACCAGAGCGGGCAGGCAGGCCAGGACCACGCAGCGCGCCGCCGCAACTTCGGCGCGAGACGGCGAGGCTTCCGCGCCGATGCGCGTCACCACCAGGGTCACGGCTTCGTCGAGAAGGGTCTTTGCCCGATCAGCGATTTTACTCAATACCAACACGCCAAATTTCCGCGACTTGCGGTCCTCTTTACTGACCAAACAATAGAGGTCGCCGCCTTAAGGAAAAGATAAAGGGAAAGCTGCAAACCCGCCTAAACCGGTGTTTCCGTCTCGGAAAGGGACAGGGGTCAGAAGCTTTCGAAAACATGGTTAACGTGGCGTAAGCAACGGATTTTGCATGTTTTTCCGCATCACGTTAATATCTGTGGCGGTTGGTAGAATGAAAAAGCCCGGGAACAGAAGGGTTCTGCCGCAATTATGCTTAACCTCAGTCGTTAAACTTTGACTAGAATGTGGTTCAAATGCGGAAAGAGCGCATTTTATGAAAATACGCAGAAAATCCGATTATGTTTTGCAAAGCGATATTTCCGCGCGAATCATAGTCTGTTTCGCAGCAGCCCGGCCATACGACCGGCGCAACCGACGCGACAGACGAAAAAATGTCGCAGAACGAGACGGATAAGCGGTCATGTGGTTTCTGATCAAGGGAGCATTCTGGTTTACGCTGGTATTGGTCGCCCTGTCCTATCTGGGCGGCGCGCCGCGCGATGGTTCTGCATCTGCACCGCAATTCGAGCTGGCAAACGCCGTTTCGGCCGCATCAGGCGCTTATGATTACGTTTCCGGCCTCTGCGGGGAAAAGCCCGATGTCTGCGTAAAGGGCGGCCAGACGCTTCAGGCCATCGGAATCCGGGCGCGTGAAGGTGCGCTGGTCGCTTATCAATTGCTTAACCGTCAGTTTGGCACCGGAGAGGATCATCAGGCCATCAGCGCCGATGCGGCGCCAGCCCATGGCAGCGTCAAGGAAGCGGCAATCGCCGCCCCTGCTGCCGCCAGCGAAGACCATATGGTCACCGGTACGGTCTCTGCCGCTGGCAATGGCGTGCCCCTGACCATCACCGTACCAAGACCAAGGCCGAAACCCGCAGGTTGAGTGATTTTTACCGCGCAGCCGGTTCATTTCCGTATGGGAAAGGCCTATATGGCCTCGAGCGGCTTCCAAAACCATCATCGGAAGCCACCCAAAACACCCGAAAAACCGCCTGGATGACCCTCCCATGACGCCCATCGACCAGATTATCGACGACTTCGCCTATCTCGACGATTGGGAAGACCGCTACCGCTACGTTATCGAACTGGGCAAGGCACTGCCTGACCTGCCGGAAGAGCAGCGTATCGCTGACAACAAGGTCAAGGGCTGTGCCAGTCAGGTCTGGCTCGTAACGAAGGCGGGCGAAGGTCCGGACCCGATCCTGACCTTCGAAGGCGATTCCGATGCCCATATCGTCAAGGGCCTGGTCGCCATCGTGCTATCAGCCTATTCCGGCAAAACAGCCTCAGAAGTCGCAGGCTTCAACGCCCTCGACCTGTTTGGCAAGCTCGGCCTGATCGAACACCTCTCCGCCCAACGCGCCAACGGCCTGCGCTCCATGGTGGAACGGATCAGGGGCGAGGCTGTGGCGCGGGCCTGAGTGGGCTGCCGGTGCTGCCAAGGCCATAAAAGCCGCCCTACCCGCTTGCCACTATCTTTATTGCCGCATCATAAAATTTATGCCGGTGGATTGGCCGATGCGATTGCCAGTTCGAATTCGGCCGTCAGTACGCCTGCTGCGGAACGGATGATCATTGCCAGAATATCCTTCATCGTCTGCTCCTTGCGGCCCTCAGGCTGGAGATAGAATGCCATTGTACCCTGGCCTGCCAGAACGTGCGAAATGGTGATGGAATGGGTGAAAAACAGCAGGGATGCATCCTGCCGGTGGACCAGTCCCAGGTCCATTCCTTCCAAGAGAAGCGGCACCGTCGCATCGTGAAAAGGATCGATCAGCGAGGCTTTCACCTGTTCCTGGCGCGGGCCTTCCTGAACCATCTCCTGGAGAATGAACAGGCCATAATCCGGCAGGTCGGCATTGAAGCGGATGAAGGTGGCATAGAAATCCGCCATTCTCTGCGAGTAGGCCAAAGGGGCCGCCGAAATGGCCTGCAAGGCGCTGATGCAGGGTGCTGCGCGCAGGTTCATGCGTTCAAGACATGCCTCCCATAGGGCGGCTTTTGAGCCGAAGTGATAATTTGCCAGCGCAATATTGACCCCGGCCTGCCTTGCCAGGTCCCGCAGGTTGACCCCGTCAAAGCCCTGGCGGCCAAACGCATGAATGGCTTTCGAGAGAATTGCCTCACGGCCAACCTCCGCGCCCAACCGGGGCCTGCCGACCCGGGTCGGCTTCATCTTGGCTGGTTGCTCGTCGCTCATGGTCATGTCTGCTTCATCGATGAGGCCATTGACTGATCTTTTGCCCCGTGACCGAACAGGGCGTCAATAACGACAGCCTATAAAAATATTAAACACACGTTGTATTTTTATATAAATGGCGTAACCTCCGGGTGTTTCCTGTCGTGTGCAGATGCACACGATGCAGGACATGAACTGGCGGTCACTGGGAGGAGGCCGGAACCTGAAGCCTTGGCGCTTTTTGGGCCAAGGCACAGGAGGACCGGCACCATATGGAGGAAAACATGAATATTACCAAAAACTTAGACGGAATCGACGTTATTTTCAGGAAAGCTGTGGTCAATGAGAACTCCACCAATTATCGGGTGGATGAGCGCAGTTTCATTCTCAAAAAGGGCAGCACCCACCGTGAAGGCGGTATGCCACTACAATCGGATGTGCTGGTGGAACGGGATGTGGCCGTAACACTGCGCGACGGCGTGAAGATCAGGGCAGACATATATAGGCCCGTCGCAGAGGGCCAGTATCCAGCCATTATCGGCTGGAGCCCTTATGGCAAACGCGGGAGCTTTCTCAACAACGATCTGTTCGGACACCCGACACGCATGGATGTGCCTGTCGCCTGGGAGGATGGGCTCAACAAGTTCGAAGCCCCAACACCGGCCTATTGGGTTGCCCATGGCTATGTGATCATCGCGCCGGACAGCCGCGGTGCCGGTAATTCTGAAGGCGACATTCACGCCTGGGGACGCCAGGAGCCGGAAGACGAGTACGACCTGATCGAGTGGGCTGGCCAGCAACCCTGGTCGAGCGGCAAGATCGGCCTGACAGGCAATTCCATGCTGGCAATGTCGCAATGGTTTGTCGCCGCGCTGCGCCCACCGCATCTGGCAGCCATTGCCCCTTGGGAAGGGGCTGCCGACATCTATCGTGATTCCAACTGCCGTGGCGGCATCCCGGACATTATTTTCTCCGAGGGCATTTTCGGTCGGCTCGCCGGCCACGGTCTGGTGGAAGACATTCCCGCCATGTCAGCCACCCATCCGCTCCTCGACGACTATTGGAAGGCCAAGGTCCCTGTCCTCGAAAACATTGATGTTCCCGCCTATGTCGTGGCTTCCTGGACCAATCTTCTGCACACGGGCGGCACATTTCGCGGCTGGTCATCCATTTCATCGACGGAAAAATGGCTGCGGGTCAACAATACCCATGAATGGACTGATTATTTCAACCCCGAGAATGTCGATGATCTGCGCCGTTTCTTTGATCGCTACCTGAAAGATATCGATAATGGCTGGGAGGCCACGCCGCGCGTCCGCCTGTCTGTGATGGACCCGGGCAACCGCGATACCGTCAACCGCAGCGAGGTCGCCTTCCCGCTCGCGCGTCAGGTCACCAAAGCGCTTCACCTTGGGCTGAAGGACGGCAAACCTGTTTTGTCCCACGAAAGCCAGACGGAGGCCGCCAGCCTTTCCTACGATGTCGCGGACAAGGAAGGTGTTTCCTTCTTCATCACCTTCAACGAGCTGACGGAACTCACCGGTTCCTTCAACCTGAAGCTCTGGGTGGAAGCGGATGGCAATGACGACATGGACCTGTTTGCCTTTGTCAGGAAGCGCGACAGCAACGGAACGGTGCAGGAAAGCCACGTGGTGACGGACCGCACCCATGTCGGCCCCAATGGCCGCCTGCGCGTCTCGCTACGGGCCACGGACCCCAAACGTTCGACCGAACTTGAACCCTTCCTGCCCTATGACACTCCGGCCAAGCTGAAGGCGGGGGAGATCGTGCCCGTCGAAATCGGCTTTTGGCCCTACGGCATCCGCTGGCAGCCGGGCGAAACACTGGAACTGGTGATTACCGGTACCGATCTGCTGATCAGGCCGGAATTCCCGCAATTGCCGCCTATTCCAACCCTCAACAAGGGCCGCCATATCATCCACTTCGGTGGGGAATACGGCTCGAAACTGCTCGTACCCTTTATTCCCGGGGTGTGAACCAAAAATAGCAGCACGAAGAGTAGCAGGACGGCCCGCCAGCCGGTCCGGCAAGAAGGCGGGGCTTTTCTTTTGCCCCGCCTTCTCAGTTCTTGGTCCGCATTCCTAATCTTTTGAGAGTGCCGCCACCGGGTCGAGCCTTGAGGCATTACGGGCGGGCATGAAGCCGAAGACGAGGCCGATAAGGCACGAGCAGCTGAAGGCTGCCACCATTGACGTGGTGGAATAGACCAGCTGGAAATCCTTGGTCAACAGACTAAAGACAAAGCCGATCGACAGCGCAAAGCCAAGGCCGAGGCCGCCGCCGATCAGGCAGACCAGCACGGCCTCGATCAGGAATTGCTGGAGAATATCCTGACGACGCGCGCCGACCGCCATGCGCACGCCGATCTCGCTGACCCGCTCAGAAACCGAAACCAGCATGATATTCATCACCCCGATACCGCCAACGATCAGCGAAATCACCGCAATTGCCGCCACCAGCAGTGTCAGGGTCTGGGCGGTGCTGACGATCGTCTTGCGGATGTCGTCGGTGTTGAGGATGAAGAAGTCTTTTTCACCATGGCGGCCCGTGAGAAACGTGGTGACGGCACTTTCGGCCACGGAACTATCGACGCTGTCGTCCAATCTGACGGTGATGCTGCGCAGCGACAGATCGCCAAGGAAGCGGGCCTGGACACTGCTATAGGGCAAATAGGCCTGTAGATTAGAGTTCGAACCGAAGCCGCCCTGCTGGGCCTCGATGACGCCGACAATCCGCACCGGCACATCGGTCAGGAACACCGTATGGCCAAGCGCCATGGCCGGATCGTCGCCAAACAACGCCTTTGCGGCATTCTGGTCGATCACCGCCTCCTGGCTCATCGCGACAACGCTTGCATGGTCGAACAGCCGCCCGGCCATCAGCTTGGAGCCCTTGGCGGTGAAATACTGATCGCCGACGCCGTTGACCAGCGCATTGGCCACGGTGGCGCCGTAGCGCACCGTGCCTGAGGTGGAAACGGTCGGGGTTACGGCAGAAACATAGGAGAGCCTGGCGAGTGCATCGGCATCGCCGACCTTCAGCGTGGTGATCTTTCCTGAACGGGTATCGCCGAACCCCTTGCCGGGGAAAATTTCCAGCGTATTGGTGCCAAGCCCGTTGATATTGGAAAGCACTTTCTGCTGGGTGCCAGCCCCGAGCGCCACGACCGATACCACCGAGGCGATGCCGATGATAATGCCCAGCATGGTCAGGAAGGTGCGCAGCCGGTGCGAGGCAAGCGCCCGCACGGCCATCATGAAGGCTTCACCCAACCGGTCGAGACCGGGGAAACGATGCGGCCGGGCCGAGGATGGCAGGGTGTTTTCACGCACCAGCACTGGCTTGTCCTGGCGGCGGTCGGCAATGATTTCGCCATCGGCAATCTCAATCACCCGTTCCGCGCGCGCGGCAACGCCCGGATCGTGGGTGACGATGATGATGGTGCGGCCCTCGGCATGCAATTCGTCGAGAATGCGCAGTACTTCCTCGCCGCTATGCTTGTCGAGCGCGCCGGTTGGTTCATCGGCCAGGATCACCTCGCCGCCATTGATCAGTGCGCGCGCGATGGACACCCGCTGCTGCTGACCGCCGGACAATTGGCCCGGCCGGTGGCGCAGCCGTTCGCCCATGCCCAGCCGTTCCAGGATTTTGGTCGCCCGGTTGCGGCGTTCCGAAGGCGAAATCCCGGCATAGATCGCTGGCACTTCCACATTGCCAAGCGCTGTCAGATCTGACAGCAGGTTATAGCGCTGGAAGATGAAGCCGAAATGCTCACGCCGAAGCGCCGACAGCGCGTCGCTGTCCAACTGGTCGGTACGCTTGCCATCGATCTCATACGTGCCACCGCTTGGCCGATCGAGCAGGCCGAGAATATTCATCAGCGTCGATTTTCCCGACCCTGATGGACCGATGATCGAGACCATCTCGCCGCGATTGATGCTGAGATTGACGCCTTTGAGGACCGCAACATCCTCTTCCCCGGAGCGATAGATGCGGGTGAGGTTCTTCAGCTCGAGCAGGGCCATGGCTCACATCCCTCCGGGTGGTGGCCCAAAGCCCCCCGGAGCCGCTTTGGCCGATGGATCGGCCTGGCCGATGACGATCTTCTCCCCTTCGTTCAAGCCCGATTTCACTTCGGCATTGACCCCGTCATTCAGGCCGATTTCTACCGTTCGGGTGGCAACCGCGTTGTCGCCCCCCACAACCCGCAGGCTGGCCTTGCCGGTCTTGACGCCGGCGCCAAGTGCCGAGGCCGGCACCGTCAGCACATTCTTCGCCGCGCCAAGCACGACATGCACTTCCGCCGTCATATAGGTGCGGAAACGGCCGTCGGAATTATCGACATCCAGGATGCCGTTATAGTAAATCGCCGAGGACGATGTGCTGGAGGAACTGCTGGACGAGCTGGAACTGGACGAGGTCGAGACGCTGCTGTCACTGGTGATCGATTCCGGCGCGGGCTCGATGGATTTCAACACCGACTCGTGGCGGACGGAAGGCTGGCCGAGAATGTTGAAATAGACCGCCTGGCCCGGCCTGACATTGACCACATCGGCTTCGGAGATTTCAGCGCGCACGATCATCTGGTTGAGGTCGCCCAGGATAACGATGGTGGGCGCCGATTGCGTGGCATTGACGGTCTGGCCCTGCTGGTTGACCACGGCCAGAACCGTACCATCCATGGGCGCGGTGATGCGGGTATAGCCGAGGTCAGCCTCTGAGGTTTCCACGGCGACTTCAGCCTTGACGATCTGGGCCTGAAGGCTGTCGATCTGCGCCTTGGTCTTGTCGCGGGTGGCGACCGCGCTTTCGAGATCCGCCTGGGTGCCGGAATTGCTGGCCCTCAGATTCTGCTGGCGCACCAGCGCCAGTTCAGCGCTGACCAGGGTCGCCTCGGCCTCTTCCTTCTGGGCCTTGATATCGGCCAGCGAGGCCTTTGAAGTGCGCAGGTCGTTGACCTGGGTGACCGAGTCGATCTCGGCCACCAGGCTGTCCTTCTTGATGGTGTCGCCAACCTTGACGTGCAGGGCCGTGATACGGCCCGACACCTGGGCGCCGACAGCAACCAGCCGGGACGGCTTGAAGATGCCGGTAGCAAGCACCGTCTCCTCCACATCCCCCCGCTTGACCACCGCCAGCAGCAGCCCATCGGTCGGATTGGCCTCGGAGCGCTTGAACAGAGTGAAGCCAACGGCGGCAAGTACCAGAACGACGATGACAACGACTGCGAACAGTTTACGCGACACTGTAATCCTTCCTACAGCGGTGCGAGCCGCTGGAATCCTACCTTCAGCAGTGTGAACTGCTGGAACTTCTATCTCAGGTCAGATGACGCCGACCTGATTTTCTCCAGACTTCCAAAACGTTAGAAAATGTAAAGACGGTTCTGGACGACGGTAAATTTATAAGTACTCTTAAGTACCGATAATCTGAGGGGACAAAGGGTGTCAATCAGCGGAAGGATTAAACTTCGGCAACAAACGGCGACCCCGAACCAGTCGGACACGGCTCGCCTCAAGGGACGGCCGCGCCAGGATGACGAGATCAGGCGCGAATCCATCCTGGAACAGGCCTATGCCTGCCTGGTCGAGCAAGGCTATCTGGCCACCACGACCGGTCTCGTCGCAGCCCGTTGCCATATCTCCAAACAGACGCTTTACCGGCTTTTTCCCAGCAAGGATGCTCTTTTTGTTGAGGTTCTGCATCGCCACCGGCGGTTGATGCTGGATTTGCCACGTCCGCCAGAAGAGGACCTGTCTTTCGTTGAGACGCTGGAGCAGATTTTCCATGTCGGCACGGATAAGACGACCGACCAGCGAAGAACTGTTTTCATGCGTGCCTTGCTCCGCGATGCCAGACAAGCGTCGGGTCTTGCCGAGGCATTTGCTAACCGGGATATCGAGCGTTCAAGACTGGATCTGGCGGAATGGTTGAGCGCTCAGCACCGGCTGGGACGCATCCGCATCGAAAATCCTTTGTCTGCGGCCCAAATGCTGATGGACATGGCCTTTTCTCCTTCGCCGCTGATGCCGCAGGACTGTCAACGCACCGACCACCTGCGCTATTGCCTGGCCATTTTTGCCCGTGGCGTCATGCTGGAGAGCCTGACAGATCCGGATAAACCTTCCCTTGATCAGGACAGCTTTTTTCCACAACGGGGGCGCGAATGATCAGCCTCGCGCAAGACAAAAGGTTATAAATCATACCTATTCACTTGTACGGCATGATGCCGTGGTGAACGCGACAGGGCCCACGCCCGCTGCGCTGCATTCCGGAATGCCACCGGTCCAGGATGCGGCTTTTGCAGCAGGCGTACCCAGCCTTTAACGATCATGCGCCCGGCCCAGGAGATCATTGCTGGCAATCATCGCCATTTGGCGTGAAGCGCTCGTATTTTAAGGGGTTGCGTAACCGGCCTTCGATCGAACCCGGTTTCAGGACAGACGCAGAATGGCACGGTCACACACGGAGAGAGGTCCATGCAGGTTTCCAGCAGCAATGCATCGCAATCAACTTATACATCGAGTTCATCGAAGCAAAAATCCAGCAGCGGCAGCGGTGGTCTGTTCGATTCTCTGTCGGGCGGCAGCAGCGGTAGTAGCAGCAGCAGCGATGATACACTGCTCAACGCCCTCTTCGGTAGCGATAGCACCGAGGAGACGGATGAGAGTGATACAAGCGAAAGCGTATCGACCGATCCGTCCACGTCGTTCGAGGCCTGGCTGTCACAGCTGACCTCGGCATCAGCTGCCAGCAGCACCAGTTCAGACGAGGAAAAAGACGAAGAGGTCACCGCCGGTTCGTCGACAAGCACTGAAGCCACTGAGGCTGAATCGACCACAGCCAGCGCATCGAGTACGGACGCCGCCGCCGTTGAAGACGATCTTCTGTCGCAAGTGTTCGCAGTACCGTCCGCCGGTGCTTCGACGGGCGCTAGCTCAACGCAGACCTCCACGTCATCGACCTCCTCGACAGAGGATACCGATAGCGCCACCGCATCGTCGTCTACTGACAGCACCGATGACAGCGACATGTCGGATGAAGACCTGCTGGCCCAGTTGACGAACTATAATGGCAATCTCAGCAACTTCGCCGAACAGTTCATCAATCAACTCGAACTGCCCGGCGGAGGGTCCGCTTAATAAACCTTGAAGATGTTGAGGCATTCTCGACTTGAAAATATCTCAAATACATCAGAGGCTTGAGATATTTTCAAAGGGAATACGAAGAGTCATTTTCAATGACTCTTCGTATAAAGCCTTGAGACGGCCGGAAACGTCATCCGGTTTTGGCTGTCCGACAACCTCCGTCAACGGATGCCTCACCCCGGAACGCATGAGAACGGCGGACGATAATCGCTATCGCCCCAATGTCGAAGGCCGGACGCTGTCCTTGCCGATGGCGGCGCATAGTGACGAGCCAGCGCCAGTAAGGCTGTGCGCAGCATCAGCTTGGCCGAGCGGGCGGGCCATTGCCGCTCCCGTTCCACGGTTTCCAACCCCTTGGCAAAACAGCAGATATCCAGAGCGACGCCTGACAGATCCGGCCCCAAAGCGGTCAGTGCCTCGCCAACCCGCAGCCGCGCGGCGAGCGCGCTGTCGGTCAGATCCGGCCCGGATGGCCGGGCGCCTTTGTGCTTTTGCGCCAAGCGCGGCTCGAAGGATGCGGTGATGCGTGGCTGTAAATGACTGCGCTCGAAATCCGCCGCCAACCGCTCCCCGGCGGCAACCGCTTCCGGTGGCAGATAGGGCTTGCCAGTCCGGTCCCGCAGCCGGGCCACCGTCGAAAACGGCTGGTCATCAAGATTGCGCCGTACTGTAGAACGATTGCCATCCGGCTCCACCAGGGTCTCGGTCACCCTCTCCCCATGCTGGCCTGCAAAGATCTCGTCTTCGCGCTCGGCCATGGCCCGTTTCAGGAAACTTTCCGCCTCGCAGGTCGCGGCCAGCCTATTGTCTTTCCGTTGGACCAGACCGTCCGCCAGCGCCTTGTGCAACAGCGCGTCGGGTACGCGGCCCAGCAGTACACCATCCTGAGCCCGCAGCAGCGCGGTTTCGCCAGAACCGGCTGGCTCCAACAACACCCCCCGGCTCGCCAGCCGCAACAACCGCAGCAGCGGCTTGATGCTGCCTGATGCCGGTTTTTGCGGCGAATGACTTGCAGGCTTACGCATCGCGCCCGTCCTTGGCCACCGTCGACAGCACCGCGACGACCCGTTCCAGGACGCTGAGAAACTGGTCGAGGGCCGCATTTTCGCGCCGGTCCTCGATGACATGGCAGGCATAGGATACTGTGCTTCGGTCGTAGCCGAACGCGCGGGCGATTTCGTGTTGCGGCAGGCTCAGCACCACATGGCAGAGATACATGGCGATCTGCCGGATCTGGCAGCGCTGGCGGCGGCGCCCGGCATGCATAAGAGCCGGGCTCTGGAAAACAACAAATATTTCCTCCGTGACCCTGGCAACGGAATGGCACAGGAGCCTGCTGGAGGCCTTGACCGGGACAGGATGTTCAAGCGGCATTGCAGACATGATAACGTCTCCCTATATAGGATTTTATTCATATCAATATCTACAATCCCTGTGAACGTACTTTCACGTCGCCAAAATTCTATCCTTTGTTTTCATTATTATTTTTGTTGAAACCCGCAGGCGTATTCAGGATTATTTTCCACGGTGCCGTGAGTTTGCCCCGGCTAATTCAGGGGGATTCTATAGAAACAAATGCAATATACAAACGTGCCGCGCATCCTGTTGATACGCGGCACGTTAGAACATCGGTATTTTGCATAGGCGCTTTTGCTCGAACGCAATGCGCTTATGCGACATGACATTCATCTCACAACGAATTGTGTCACAGTCTGTTCAAGAATTGCTGCTGGCCTGGCGAAAATGGTGATTTCGAGAACCGGAACGGAGCGTACTTAACGTACGTGAGTACAAGCATTCCAGGAAAAGTGCGAAGCGGTTTTCCGTTTGGAAATGCGATTGCACCATTCAAGCGCAGAAATTGCCATTTGCAGACGGCCAGCGGCACTTCTTGGACGGACTGTCAGGGCTTTTGCTCGAACACCATGGAATGACCATTGATGCAATAGCGCAGGCCGGTCGGCTTGGGACCATCGGGAAACACATGGCCAAGATGGCCGCCGCAGGTGGCGCAGCGGATTTCGGTGCGCACCATGCCATAAGCCGTATCGCGATGTTCGGTGACGGCGTCAGGCGTGACCGGCTCGAAATAGCTCGGCCAGCCGCAACCAGCATCGAATTTGGTATCGGAGTAAAATAGCGGCGTGTCGCAACCGGCGCAGCGGTAAAGGCCCGGCTCGAAATTATCCCAGTAGGGTCCGGTAAAGGCCCGTTCCGTGCCATGTTCGCGCAGGATTCGATACTGATCTGGCGTCAATTGTTCGCGCCACTCGGCCTCGCTGCGCTCTGCTGTTGCGGGCTTTTCACCGCTGTCGATGCTGTCCTCGCTCATTGTCGCGTCCTCACTTGGCTGGCTTATCGGGTTTCAAGCCTATAGATAGTGTTTCGCCCTCAGGCTGCAAGCAGGGTGCGATACAGGACGAACCAACGGATCTGTTAACCCACATTATAATCGAGGTTTTGGGGTGGCCGTTCCGGCCAAAATGCTTATATTTGCCGCGGACCTGTCGAAACATTCCTGTTTGGGCGTCAGTGTCACCATAAGATTATTGAAAAACCGCAATCGCACTTGCCTTTTGCAGGTTTTATAGCCCGTGCGACCGCGACCCATCGTGTTGCAGACGACAGGAGACAAGATGATCGCTCATGCCGCCGGTATGACATTGCTGGCTTTGGTCCTGCCATTTCTGGGCGCCTGTCTGGCGCCTTGGCTGGTACGGCACCTTGGCAGCCGGGCGGCGTGGGTTCTGGCGCTTCTGCCGCTGTTTTCCTTCGTGCATTTCCTCGGCTTCCTGCCGGAAATCTCCCGCGGTGAGGAAGTGACGGGCGGCTATGCCTGGGTGCCGAGCTACAATGTCAGTTTTTCCTGGTTTATCGATGGATTGTCCCTGACCTTCGCGCTGCTGATTACCGGCATCGGCACGCTGATCGTGCTCTATGCGGGCGGCTATATGAAGGGCCATCCGCAGCAGGGCCGGTTTCTGTCCTTCCTGCTGCTGTTCATGGGTGCCATGCTGGGCGTGGTGATCTCTGACAGTTTCCTGATGCTGTTCATCTATTGGGAACTGACCTCGATCACCTCCTTCCTGCTGATCGGTTTCGACCATGAGCGCCCGGCTGCGCGCCGTGCCGCGCTGCAAGCGCTGGTGATTACCGGCGGCGGCGGGCTTTTGCTGCTGGCCGGGTTGATCCTGCTGTGGAACGTGTCGGGCGTCACGCAATTGTCGATGCTGATGCATAGCAACAATATGGTCACCGCCAGCCCCTTCTATCTGGCGATCCTGCTGCTGGTTCTGGGCGGGGCCTTTACCAAATCAGCGCAATTTCCTTTCCATGTCTGGCTGCCCAACGCCATGGAAGCCCCCACCCCCGTCTCGGCCTATCTGCATTCGGCGACCATGGTCAAAGCCGGGGTTTACCTGCTGATGCGCTTGCAGCCAGTGCTGGGCTCCACACCCGCCTGGGAAATATTGCTACCATTTTTCGGTGGCGTTACCCTGATCGTCGGCTCTGTCATCGCCGTGCGCCAGACAGACCTCAAGCTGATGCTGGCCTATACGACCGTCGCCTCGCTGGGGTTGATGGTGATGCTGACCGGCTTCGGCTCCCCCCATGCGCTGTCTGCCGCCGTGCTTTATCTGGTCGCCCATTCGCTGTTTAAAGGCGCACTGTTCATGGTGGCCGGTGTTCTCGACCATGAAGCGGGTAGCCGTGACCTGACCAGACTTGGCGGGCTGGCGCGGGCCATGCCGGTTACCTTCACGGCGGCGCTGCTGGCCGGGCTGTCCATGGCCGGACTGCCGCCGCTGTTCGGCTTTCTCGCCAAGGAAGAAATCTATGAGGCGTTGGCAGGGGGCAATCTTCGCGCCCTGCTGTTTACCGCCATCGCCGTGGTCGGCAATGCGCTGATGATGGTCGTCGGATTGGCGCTGGCCTTCAAACCGTTTGTGGGGCGCGCTGCGACCAGCCCGAAACCCGCCCATGACGGCCCCGCTTTGCTGTGGCTGGGACCGCTGGTACTCGCCTTGGTCGGACTGGGTGCTGCGGTGTTTTCCGGGCCGTTTCACCAGGCGATTTCCTCGCCGATGGTTAGCGCCGTCACCGGCAGAACGGTGACCGTTTCCATCGGCCTTGTCCCGCATATCGGCGTACCATTGGCTCTATCGCTGTTAACCATCGCCATCGGTGTGGCGCTGTTCATGTTGCTCGACAGGCTGCGCCGTCTGGTGGCAAACCTCTTGGAGGTGCTCGGCCCCGGCCCCGATCAGGGCTTCGACCAGTTGATGGCCGGATTGGTGCGGCTGTGTTTCCGCATCACCAATGTGCTGCATGGCGGGCGGCTGGATGTCTATGTTACCGTGACGCTGATTGCCATTGCCGCCGCTTTCCTGGTGCCGATGATGCTGTTTGGCGAGGCGCCGTCCTGGCCGGTGCTGCCGGAGCGGATCGAGCTGCATGAAGCCGCCTTCCTGCTGATTGCCGTGGCCGGTCTCTACGGCGTGCTGCGGGCCGCCAACCGGCTGGATGCCATCGTCGCGCTCGGCATCCAGGGCTTTGCGATCTCGGTGATCTTCCTGTTGTTTGGCGCGCCGGATCTGTCCTTTACCCAGTTCATGATCGAGACGCTTTCGGTGGTGATCCTGGCGCTGGTGATGACCCGGCTGAAACTGCATCCCGCCGATCACCGGCCCCTACCCCAGATCCTGCTGGACGGCACGGTGGCACTTGCCGCCGGGGCCGGCCTGACGCTGATGCTGCTGAAGGTGACGCAAATCCCCTTCGATTCGACCCTGACGGAATTCTTCAACAGCTATTCCAAAGTCATCGCCCATGGGGCCAATGTCGTGAACGTCATCATCGTCGATTTCCGCGGCGTCGACACCATGGGCGAAATTGCCGTGGTGATGGTCACCGGGCTTGCCATCCTGGCGCTGATCCGGCTGCGCGCGCCCAAGCCAACGGCTTCGCCGTCCGGGGTGGGGCATGAAAGCCATGAGGTGGGAGAGCGCTTATGAACAGCTTGATCTTTCGCACCGTTGCGCCCGTCGTCACTGCGCTGATGCTGCTGTTTTCGGTTTTCGTGCTGCTGCGCGGTCATAACGAGCCGGGCGGCGGCTTTATCGGCGGCTTGATCGCCGCCTCCGGCTTTGCCATCTACGGCATGGCCTTCGGCGTGCAGGCGGTGCGCCGCGCCCTTTACGTCCATCCGCTGTCGGTGGCGGGCTTCGGCCTGCTGATGGCCTGCCTGTCCGGCTTCCTCTCGGCCTTCGCAGGTGTGCCGTTCATGACCGTGCTGTGGATCACCCCGCATATTTTCGGCGTCGATGTGCCGGTCGCCACCGTCACCAGCTTCGATATCGGCGTCTATCTGGTGGTGGTCGGGGCGATCACCTCGATTGCGCTGGCGCTGGGCGAAAGGGAGAGTGACTGATGGAAGCGATTTTCTCCCTGCTGGTCGGGCTGTTTGCCACGAGCGCCTTTTACCTGATCATGTCACGCCATATCGTCCGGGTGCTGCTTGGCATCGTATTGCTCGGCAATGCCGTCAATCTGGGCCTGTTTACCGCCGGACGCCTGACCCACGAAGTGCCGCCGATCATGATGAAGGGTGAGGACGTGCTGAGCATGGCCGCCGCCAATCCGCTGCCGCAGGCGCTGATCCTGACGGCTATCGTGATTTCCTTCTCGTTCTTCGCCTTTCTGCTGGTGCTGTCCTACCGCGCCTATCAGGACCTCGACACCGACGATACCGACGACATGCGGCTGGCCGAACCGAAAAACCCGCCCTTGCCGCCGCTTGATTACTGAGGATTTCGCGGTAACACGAACGCTTTAAACCGAAAGACCAAAATAACCGCATGGCCGTTTCACCCACCAATACCGAGGCTCTGACTGCCGCCCTGGCCGCTGCCACGGTGCAGACACCGACCACGTTTGCCCAGTGGCTGCCCATCCTGCCGGTGGCCCTGTGTCTGGCAGGTGGGGCCGTGGCCTTGATGCTGCGTGATCGCACCCGCCTTCAGCCGATGATTGCCCTTCCCACGCTGGTCCTGCTGGTGCTGATCGATCTGGCGCTGCTGCTCGAGGTCATCAAGGATGGCCCGCTAACGGTGATGATGGGCCGCTGGCTGCCGCCCTTCGGCATTGCCTTCACCGTCGATATCACCGGGGCGCTGTTTGCCCTGATCTCTGCCATCGTCGCCCTGGCCTGCGGCGTCTATGGGCTGACGGATATCAATACGTCCGGTCGCCGCTATGGTTTCTATCCGTTTCTTCTGGTGCTGATGGCCGGGGTGTCCGGTGCCTTCCTGACCGGCGATATTTTCAACCTCTATGTCTGGTTCGAAGTGCTGCTGATCTCGTCTTTCGGCATGTTGATCCTCGGTTCAGAGCGCGAACAGATCGACGGCGCGCTGAAATATGCGGTGCTCAACCTGATCGCCACCACGCTGTTTCTGATCACCATCGGCTTTCTCTATGCCAGTTTCGGCACGCTCAACATGGCCGATATCGCCCGCAAGGCCGATGGTTTGCGTGATACCGCCCCGCTGATGACGCTGGCCACGCTGTTTGCCCTGGCCTTTGCCATGAAAGCCGCCGCCTTCCCGCTGAATTTCTGGTTGCCTGCCTCCTATCACACGCCGCGCATCGTGGTGTCGGCACTGTTTGCCGCCCTGCTGACCAAGGTCGGCATCTACAGCCTGCTGCGGGTCGTGGTGATGCTGTTTCCGATTGAGCGTGAGCAACTGAGCCTGGTGCTGGGGGTGATTGCCGCCGCCACCATGGTTCTGGGCGCGGTTGGCGCTCTCGGCCAGTCTGACATCCGCCGGCTGATGGGCTTTGTCGTCATTTCCGGCATCGGCATCATGCTGGCCGGTATCGCCATTGGCGCCGTACAGGGCATCAGCGCGACGATCTTCTATGCCATGCACTCGATCCTGTTGATGGCAGCGCTCTATCTGGTGGTCGGCCAAGCCGGGCGGATGACTGGCAGTTTTGCCCTGCAGGACATGTCTGGCCTTTACCGCGCAGCTCCGGGCTTTTCCTTCCTGGCGCTGGCGCTGTTCTTCGCTGCAAGCGGCCTGCCGCCGTTTTCCGGCTTCTGGCCAAAGGTCATGTTGTTGAAGGCAGCACTCGATATCGGCGCCTGGTGGATGGCCGGCGCAATCCTGCTATCCGGCTTTCTGACCACGATTGCGCTGGCCCGGGTCTTCCTGCTGGCCTTCTGGCGGACACAACCGGCCAGGGACGAATCAGACGTGAATTCCAACCAAGCCAATCCAGGAATCCTTACTGCGCCAACCCGCTCATCCCTCGCGCCGATCCTGCTGCTGGCAGGCTTGATTGTCTGGTTCGGGCTGTTTCCTGAAACGTTGATTGCACTCTCACAGGACGCAGCGGTCGGGCTTGTCGATCCATCGGCCTATATCACCTCGGTCTTTCCCACGGAGGCGCGCCCATGAGGCTGTTGATCCTCAACTTGCTGATGGCCATTATCTGGGTAGCGGTCACCGGCAGCGCCAGCCTGCATAATCTTCTGTTTGGTTTCGTGCTGTCGCTGGCGATGGTCGGCGTGTTGCGCGAGCAGATCGGCGGCGTTTCCTATCTCAACAGAACGTGGCGCATCCTGTCCCTGCTGCTGCTGTTTCTCAGCGAGCTGGCCAAATCTGCCTGGAAGGTAACGATCATGGTCCTGTCGCCGGGGCTCGACATCAAGCCCGGTATTTTCGCCTTTCCGCTCAGCGTCGAGCGCGACTTCGAAATCACTCTTCTGGCCAATCTCATCACGCTGACACCAGGCACCCTGTCGGTGGATGTATCCGAAGACCGAAAGATCCTCTATGTCCATGCCCTGGATTGCAGCGATCCGGATGCGGCCCGGCGCGACATTGCCGAGGGATTCGAGCGCAAGATCCGCGAGGCGTTCCAATGACACCTTCAGACATGACAGCCGCGCAAGTCCTCGTCCATCATGCCTGCAATGGCGGGCTGCTGTTGCTGGCCATCGCCTTCTTCCTGACCGTCTACCGGGTGATGCGTGGCCCAACCCTGCCCGACCGGGTGATCGCGCTGGACATGCTGGTCGGTATCGTCATCGGCTTTATTGCCGTCTTCGCGATCAAGTCGGGCTATGTGCTCTACATGGATATTGCCATTTCGCTCGGCCTGGTTGGATTTCTGACCACCATTGCCTTTGCGCGATTCATCCTTGTGCGCGGCGTGATTGGCGAAACACCGGAAACCGAACCGGCAATTCGGGCGGCAGCCGAACAATTAGCTGTGGAAAAGTCGCGCATGGAGCGCAGGCGCAAGCGGAGTGGCGCGGATAGGCACATGTCCCAAAAGGAAACAGATTAATGGAAATAGCGGCGGCGATTTTAACATCTGTATTGATTCTGGGCGGTTCGTTTTTTGCAGTGATCGCGGCAATCGGTCTCAACCGTTTGCCGGACCTGTTCACCCGCATGCATGCAGCCTCCAAGGCCGGAACGGTGGGATCGGGCCTGCTGTTACTGGCAATTGGCGTCAATTCCGGGGATTTGTCGGTTTTTGCACGCGCTTTTTGCGGGTTTTTCTTCTTTGTACTGACAGCGCCGGTCTCTGCACATCTGCTGGCAAAAGCTGCGCGGCATGTCGGATATCCCCTGGCCCAGGCGACCGTACTCGATGAAATGAGCAACGGCATTGGCAACGGCAAGAAGGACTTAGTTAACAAATTATGAATGAGACCGTTCTAAAAGTATCATAAGAGCAGAGTGCCATTCATATTTGATCTGATCTACATTCTTTCACGCACAAGAATTAGGATAAATAGGAACTGGACATTTTTCCCGATGTTGATAATTCATTAAAAGGACTATTTGGATCACTGAACCGTTTTCAATTTCGATCTAGTTCAAAAGCAGCATGTATTTAGCCGATACAACCGCCCGGGTTGTAGACCAGAGGCGGACAATGAATTTGGAGACTAGTTTTGGGTTAATGGCGTAAATATCTAATATAACACTGCCATCCTGGCTGGCTGGCAGTGGATTTTATGTGGGGGTATCACGCAAACCAGTCAAACTGGTTTGAATTCAGTGTCGGCGGTGGGTGGCAAACGAACCGTCAGGCAGACATATGACAGGAGAAAAAAATGAGTGAAACGGCATTTGGATCGTCAGGAAACGATCTTCTGGTCGAACTGACGGCAGATATCGTTGCAGCGTATGTCAGCAACCATGTTGTACCAATCGGGGACATCAGCCACCTGATTTCGGATGTGCATACCGCATTGTCCAATACATCTTCACCGGTGCCAGTGGTATCCGTGGTCGAAAAGCAGAAGCCTGCCGTTGCCGTTCGCAAGTCGATTCAGGGCGACCAGATCATCTGCCTGGAATGTGGTGGCTCGTTCAAGTCGCTGAAGCGTCACTTGATGACCCATCACACCTTGAGCCCGGAAGAATATCGCGAGAAATGGGACCTTCCCGTCGATTACCCGATGGTTGCGCCCGCCTATGCGGAAGCCCGCTCGCGCCTCGCCAAGGAAATGGGCCTGGGCCAGCGCCGCCGCCGCGCCAAGTAAGACCAAGTCTCGAAGATGCTCACGCATCTTCGAGTTGGCATTCATGCCTTCGATAATCAGAAATCAATTCCGTGGGCCTCATAAGGCTTGCGGAATTTTGCTTTATGATTGCTGATATCAGCCCGATCCCAATATCAGCCCAATCCCGGCAAATCGTCCTTGGTTGGCTTGCCCAGCGCGACTATGCACACGCTTGCGTGATCGTCTCCTGCCGCCGCCAGGCACTGGGGCTTTGGCCCGTAACCCGCAGAAATTCCCGATTGAAATTGGACTTGGTCATAAAACCGGCCTCAAAGACGATTCTGGTAATCGGTGCATCGCTGTGTCGTAGCAGCCGGCAGGCCTCCGTCACGCGGTGATTGTTGACATACTGCGAAACACTCATGCCATGCACCCTGTTGACGGCATTTGACACGGATCTTGCGGACAGGCTCAGGCGACGCGCCAGCCGGCCAAGGTTCAGGTCCACATCCTTGTAGAGCTGTTTTTCCACCATCATCGCTGCCAGCGCGCTGGCAATCCGCGCGTCCTCCTCGCTCGCGGGTCTCGGCACCGGCTTGTCGCCTGTGTCCCCCGCTCGCTCCTCTTCACGCCCCTTGTCATCTGAAGAGGTGCCTTCATCTGAAGAGGCGCCACTTTCGGCCAGCGACGCAGCAAAGCCGAGCGCCAGAAGGATCAGGGTCATGAAAGCCGAGACGACGGTTGCCGCATGACGGCCGCCGCCAAAGGCAAAGTCGAGGCTGATGACGACATCGGCAGCCGCTGAGGCCAGCAGCGACGCTGCCATGCATTGCAGGGCACGGTAGGACCGAAGCGCCCCGTCCAACCGCGAGGCCGTCAGCCCGTCCGGCCCCAGCCGCGCCAGCCAGAGCAGCGCCAGTCCATAGGCCAGGAAGGTGAGGATGATAATGGCGTCGATTGGCCCACCGCCCGCACTGCTCAGCACCAGCACGATGGCAGCTGGCAGGGCATGCAGCCAATTGACATGCGACAAACCACGATCCTGACGTTCCGCACGGGTCGAGGTCAGGCTGCGAAAGGCCAGAAAGCTCAAAGGCGGGATAACCGTCGCCAGAACCGACATGGCTGGCATGACCAGCATCATGCCATAGCCCCAGCGCAAGCCGACCAGAACCGATTGCGCCGCCATGACCGCCAACAGCAGCAGGAAAGGCTTCGCGGAGGCCGGGGCATCGTCCTGCCGCAGCATACGGATCAACAGGGTCACAAGCAGCAGGGCGACGAAAAAGGAAATCGGCAGAAAGATCATGGGACAGGAATCGTTGAGCGAGGTGAATTTCTGAGCGATTGCATGGGGCATTTCTTGCGACTGTTATACCCCCGATCATGATCGGCGACGACCGGAAACGTGTTTCAGGTCGCAGCATTCCCTCCCTTGGCAAAGATTGGCGCATCGCAATCCATCGGAGTGAAGACCCATGAAAAAACGTGTGATCGTGCTTGGCATTGCCGCAGGACTTGTTTGCATCGCCGCCATGGATCGGGCCATGGCGCTATGGCGGCACGATGTGCCGATTGGCGCGCCGCTCGACCTGTCGGCCATTTCCAAACTGCGCGTCGACGGCGCCGCCAGCCTGATTTCCGTAACCACTGATCCAGACAGGCCGCTAACCGCCACCCTCACAGGCGAGCGCGACGGCTGGGGGTCGCTCTGGCAATCCGGCTGGTATGCCCGCGACTGCGCGGACAGTGGCCGGATGCATATCGATAAAGACACTCTGGTTGTCGATGTCGCCGATCTGTCGCGCTATTTCGACTGGTCGGACTGCACCATAAAGCTCAAGGCCAATCTGCGTCCGCAATCTGCCGTGCTGATCCGCCAGAAAGCCGCCCGTATCGGGCTTAACGGTGATTTTTCCACCATCAATGTGCGGGCCGATGCCGGGGATTTCACTCTGGACGGCCATGCGAGCACGCTGGATGTTTCAGGCGCAGCGCTGCGAGTACAGGCGTTCTTCAAGACCATCAGCAAGGATGAAACCATCCTTCTGTCCGGCCGGATGATGGACGCCACCCTGCGCTTCCTCACCCCCACATCGATCAGCTATCTGGTCGAGGCCACCGCCTCCTATATCGACAGCGCCCTGCCCAATACGCCGGGCGCCCACCCCGCCATTACCATTCGCGGCGAGATGGTGCGGGCCAGGATCGAGTAATCAACGCACAATCATCAGTTCCATCGCCGCCAGATCCAGCCAGCGGCCGAATTTGGTGCCGACCTCGCGGTGGATGCCGACCAGACGGAAGCCGAGCTTTTCGTGCAGGGCAATCGAGGCCGCGTTTCCGGCCTCGATGGCGGCGATCATCACATGCACATTTCCGGCTTTGGCACGCTCGATCAACGCCTGCATCAACGCCTTGCCAAGCCCCGCGCCGCGATGGTCCTTGTCGATATAGACCGAGTGCTCAACCGTATGGCGATAGCCATCAAAAGCCCGCCAATCGCCATAGGATGCATAGCCCGCAACACGGCCATCCACTTCAGCCACAAGGACCGGAAAGCCTTTGGCCCGGCGCAGTTCCAGCCAGACACGGCGATTGTCGACATCGATCAGCGCCTCGTTCCAGATGGCGGTCGTATGCTCGACGGCGTGGTTGTAAATCTCGACAATAGCGGCAAGATCCGCTTCGGTGCCGTCGCGGATGACGTGCTGTGTGGTCATGAGAAGCCCTGAAACAGACATAGGATACGCACAGTCCTAACGCAGAAAACCATGCACGGAAATAGGATTTGTCGTCTTCAATGACCCCTCGTATGGCGCTCCCGACAAGGGCCTTTCCGCAACTGGTCAATACCCCAACTCGAAATGGAAGAACGGATCAAATTCAACTTTTTGGATAGGACAGTCATTTGACTGAACCAAAAACAATATCCCAAGCCTTGATGTCGCTTTTGCGGAGTAAACATCGTCCTTGCGATATGGGCGGACGCTGTTGTAAAGGATCTGAGCTCGGATAAAGGCTGATATCACAGCGCAAGGTCGATCTTGCGTCGAGATTTTCCGCAATGTGGCATCGAATTTTGCATATTTTCGCTCTTCTTCCGAAAATGTAAAGAAACGTCAAGAAACTATTCGCGTTATTCTCTTTGGAATGGTTTTTTTCGGAAATGGTTAGTGTTGGCTTCCACAATAAATCGTTCCATCATGCAGCGCCGTACCCGCGAAAATTATTCTTTAGACCTTCCTAAGCAGCGGTAAAAATCAGTTCTAATTTTCCTCCTTGCAAGAATGTAACACATGAGCCTTTCTTCGCCCGCTAGCCGACCGCCACTCCAAATCAGAGCAACGCCTGTATGGTCGCCGCAGCGAGATGAGAACGCGGAGCATATCGTCCTAAGCCCACATGAACAGTACGAACTTGGGCGACTGGGAGAAATCATAGAGTATCGCACGGCGAAATTAGAGATATTGTCGCAAGGTGAACCCGCAGATTTCCTCTATTTGCTTATCGAGGGAGTCGTTCAGGCCTGTCACTCGCTGAAGGATGGTCAACGGCAGATCGTGGCGTTTTACTGGCCAGGCGATATCTTTGGTCTGGCGGAGACGGGACTGTACGTTAACTCGTCAGAGGCGGTAACACCCTGCTCCGTATACCGCTTTCCGTTCCGCAAGCTGGAGAAATTCCTTCTGGAAAATCCGAGGATTCAGCAGGGTTTCTTCGTCAAGGCGGTCCACGAAATTCGGACCGCGCAACGACACACCATCACAATCGGACAATTGGAGCTGCCACAACGCCTAGCCGCGTTTTTAGTAGACTGCTCGGACCATGATCGCTATTTTGACCGTGAAAGCTCGACCTTATCGCTTCCGATGTCGCGCTACGATATTGCGGACTATCTTGGGACCTCGGTAGAATCAGTGTCACGCACTTTTGCGCTGCTGGAAAAAAACGGCCTTGTCCAGCGAAAGGGGCCGAGGAAGCTCGAGATAAGCATGAAAAAACTGATCGACTTTTCAGGTATCGGCTGAGGGACTGGCGCATTGCCGAAGCGCGACGAAACGGCTGATCTCCGAGAGGTCAACATGATATCGCCAACTCTGACTTTCTCGGCTATACAGCCGCACCGCCTCAAGACCCGATGGCGGTAACCACGGCGGAATAATGCACGGCAGCCGCAGCCACCACGAAACCGTGCCAGATGGCGTTTTGAAACCGCAACCGCTGCCAGACGTGAAAGATCACGCCGGCTGAATAAAGAATGCCGCCGATGAAGATCAGCACCATGGTGACGGGCGGCAGCCGCTCGGAAATCGGCTCCAGCGCCAGCACGCCGCTCCAGCCCATGGCCAGATACAGCAGGATGGCCAACCGGTCGTAGCGACCCGGATAGCGGCATTTCAGAAAGATACCTGTTATCGCCGTCAGCCAGATGCCGATCAACAGACAGAGAATGGCCGGTTCATCGGCACCGCGTTCCAGAAAGGGCGTATAGGTGGCGGCGATCAGCACGAAAATCGCCGAATGATCCAGCCGTCGTAAATAGCTTTTGAAGGTCGAGCGCGGCCACATATTGTAGGTGAAGGAACAGCCAAGCGCGAGCACCAAGCCAAGACCATAGATCCAGCTGGCGGCAATCTCGCCAAAGCTGGTAAACACCGTGGCATAGAAGATCAGCGCGGTTACGCCAACCAGCGCAAACACCACGCCGACACCATGCACGATGCCATCGGCCAGCAATTCGTGAAAATCATAGTGTCGCCCGAAGCGGAATTCTTCCATCGTTATGATCAACCCAAGAAATTAAAATATCTGCCGACAGCATAACCGAGAATGATTGCCAGATAATGTCGCCTGTCTCGTCGTCTTCATATAAGCCTGATCAGCCCGACGATCCGGTCAAATTTATGTCTATGACGGCCACACACCGCAACCTGTGGTGACCATGATGCGTCAACTCCATCGCGTTGGCAAGACGGCCAGCTGCCGTTCTTCGATCGACCATTGCAGTGTCAAGGCCTGAACTATATGCGCCGAATGCCAAGGCTTGCGCCGTCATCAACCGGGCTTAAACCGTTTGCGGATAAAGCTGTTGGACAGTTAACGGTTCTGTCCGCGGAACTGCCGTCCTCGCACCCAGTCAGGAAGCACCCATGCGCTTTACAGTCCTTGCCACGTTCATGGCGCTGATCGCCTATAACTGGTTCTTCATCAAGGTCGCCCGGGCGCGCCAGCAATTTGGGGTCAAGGCACCGAAGATGACAGGCGATGAGAATTTCGAGCGGATTTACCGGGTTCAACAGAACACCGCCGAGCAATTGGTTTTCTTCCTGCCGTCGCTCTGGCTCTTCGGCTTTTACCTGTCCGACCAGCTGGCTGGGTTGCTGGGCCTGTGCTGGACAGGCGCACGGGTGCTCTATGCCGCTGAATATTATGCCGACGCAAAAAAGCGCGGTCCCGGCGCGCTGATTTCCTGGGTCATTGCCTTTCTGCTGCTGATGGGCGGCACGGTGGCGGCACTGCTGCAATAGCCGGATCGCACCTGTCTGCATGTCTGTTCAGGCCGGGGCGCAATCCTGGCAAAACGGCGTGGCCGGCAAAAGGGCGAGCCGCTCGGGTGCAATTGCCGCATCGCAGGTCACGCAGCGTCCGTAGGAACCGGCCTCCATGCGGGCCAATGCCGCCTCGATGCCGCGCAGCTCGTTTTCGCCCGCCTGCCCCAGGCTTTCCAACACTTCGTCATTTTCCGATTCGATAGCGCGCTCGGCGCTTTCGGCGCTGCGTTGCTCTGACAGGTCACCGGAAATTTTTCCTAGTCGGCTGGTCAGCTCCAGCCGCCGTCCGAGCAGCGTCTGCTTATATCCATCCATGTCCATCATCGATCTCCTCAAAATGTGAAACGCCTCCCGGATGCGATTACCGGTCGACAAGTACCGCGCATCGGGCGTGGCGCACGACACGGTCGGCAGTCGCCCCGATCAGGTAGTTGGAAAAATCTGGGATATGCGAGGCTATAATGATCAAGTCGGCCTTTTGCTCCGCTGCGACAGCCAGAATCTCATGGGCGGGCGAGCCGACCCGCAATTGCGTTGTCACGCCAGACCCAACCGACGCGGCCAGCGCGGCGAGTTTGGTGCGCCCTTCCTCCACCGCCCCATCGATGATGTCATGCGGAATATCGATGGCAAGATAGGACGGCAGATGCTCGACCACGGTCAGCAGCACGATCTCGCCACCAGCATCCAGCAGGCTCTGGGCTTTTTTCAGGATCTTGTCGCCCTTTTCCCATTGCGCGATATCCACGGGAACAATGATCTTTCTGTACATGGCCCTCTCCTCTCGGCTGCTGAACGACTTTGCCGACAACAACCTGCGCGCGCCAAGCTCCGCCCGCATTGATCCCGATCAAGCCTGGAAATCGCCAGGATTGAACGATGACAAAGACACTGTTCAGCATTATCGAACGATCTTTCGCGTATATGCGCTCTACATGAAACGACCGGCAGGCTGTATCTAGGGAGCAAGACGTTCTCAGCGCCCTCGCGCCAACCTATCGGACCTGCCGTCATGGATGCCCATCATTCCCCAAGCTTTGCCCTGACCCGGCCGATCCATATCGGACGGGCGCATCTGGTGGTCGGTGATCTGGCCATGGTCTCCAGCTTCTATCGGCAGATCATTGGCCTTGCCGTGCTGGAGAGCACCCCCAGCGGCATGGTGCTTGGGGTTGGCACGACGCCATTGCTGACGCTGACCACCCGCAGCGATGCAGCCATGGCGCCGCCCACGGCAGCCGGGCTGTTTCACACTGCTTTTCTTGTGCCGAACCGCAAGACGCTTGCGCAATGGCTGCGCCATGCCGCCCATTCCGGCGTTCAGCTGGACGGCGCCTCGGACCATCTGGTCAGCGAGGCGATCTACCTGTCCGACCCTGAAGGCAATGGCATCGAGATCTACCGCGACCGCAGCCCGCTGGAATGGACCTACCAATCCGATGGCACGGTTGGCATGGCCACCCTGCCCCTCAGCCTGCAAGAGCTTTACGACAGCGCCAGTGATGAGGCATGGACCGGCCTGCCCGAGGGCTCAAGCATTGGCCATATGCATTTGCAGGTCGGCAATGTGCCGGAAGCAGACCGGTTTTATGAGGGTGTGCTGGGTTTGAAGAAAATGGCCTCCTATCCCGGTGCCAGCTTCTTCGGCTCCGGCAAATACCACCACCATGTCGCCGCCAATATCTGGAACAGCCGGGGCGCAGGCCCTCGCCTTGCGGCAATGACCGGGCTTGCCGATTACTCCCTGACGTTCAACGACGGGGAAGCGCTGCAAAAGGCGCTAGCGACGCTGGAAGGATTGGAGATTCCTGTGACATTGAGCGCCGAAGGCCACAGGCTGACCGATCCCTGGGGAATTGGTCTGACTTTGAATTCGGTGCCGTCCATATCCGGATAAATGTCAGTTGACTGGCGGGCCTTTGACCGTTTCCACAGGGCCTGCCTCGCTCAGATGCACAAACACCACGCCCCTTGCCTTCAGTGCCTTTAAACCGGCCACCACACCTTCACCAGCGGCGTGGGTGGGCTGGTTGATATGGGCGATCAGCACGTCACCGTTTTTGGCGCGGGCAAATTGCTGCTCGGTCTGTTTGGCGCCCAAAAGTGAGCCTGAATCGCCATTGATGGAAAAGCCGCCGATCTGGTAGCCCATCGCCTTGATCTCTGCGATAGCGGAGGGTGAATATTCGGCCGTGGCATCCCGATACCAGCGTGGCGGAGAAAACCCTGCGGCCCGCATGGCGTCCGCGCCGCCGGTCACTTCCCTGGCAACCGCTTCTGGCGATCCAGCGGCGGCGATGCCATAGACGGTCGCCGGATAGTCGACCGCCGGGATGTGGTTTTCGCCGTGGTTTTCCACCTCGAACAGGTCCGGCCTGGATTTCAGCACCGCAACGGCCTGCGGATTGGACCTTATCCAGCGACCAGTGACGAAAATCGTCGCCTTGATATTGTCATCCAGCAGGGTGGAGAGAATGCGCATATCGGTTTTGCCCATGCAGGCATCCAGCGTCACCGCCACCTGCACCAACCCTTTCGGAGCGGCATGAATATGCAGTTTCGGCTCGATCAAGCCATCCGCAGCGGCAAGAGCAGGTCGTGCTGCTCCATTCAGAAGCAGCGCCCCCAGCAGCAGTGATGACAAGTAAATACCGATCCGGCGGATATCCATAACAACCATGACACTCTTTTCGCGCCTGCCAGCCAGATGGCCGTGATACCAAGGGTCTGATACCAAGGTCTGGGATGCCACATCCCTGCCTTGAAGAAAGCGTTTCGGGAGAAACGCTTCTATCACGCTGCCGTCAAGAGAATTCTATCGATAGATGCGGCTCGGCGGCCTTCCTTCACGACCTCTGAAGGTTGAAAGCCAGCGCCTGGCTGTTGGGATCACGCGGCAGAACCGAGGGCTTGGCGCCAGGTGGGACGTAGAGGCTGGAAATCAGCTCATCATAGGACACGTCCTGAATATCGGCCCGGCTGACGGCGACCAGCGCGGCAGCAGCGCCCGCCGACTGTCCGGTTTGCATCAGGCTCATTTCCATGCGGATCGCCCCGAAGGCCTCATGAGTAGCGCTGAGCGCGAAGATCGACATCAGATTGGTGCATTCCGCCCGGCGCGGCACGATGGCCGACAGCGGAATGGTGAAGATCCGGTCAGCACCGCCAGCCTCGGCCTCGAAATTGCCCTCGTTCCAGACACTCAGCGTCGGCGTGCCGAGCATGTTGACCGTGGTGCGGACGATACGTTGGGTATGGTGGCTGTCACGCTTGTAGGAACCGGTGGAAATCGTGGTGTTGTCGCGCAATTCCTGGTCGTCGGCAGCAGTGACGTCATGGCCGGTCATCTGATGGTCGGACACCATGCGCCGGGCTTCCCGCACATAGAGCTGATAGGGCCAGTTCGCCTCGTCGTTTTCGTGCGGGTCCTGATAATGCTGGCCGTCCAGTCCATAATCAAGGAACACATCGCGCAGATGACCCGGCATGCGAGCGTCCTTGTGGTGTTGGAGCGCGTAGAACAGGCCCCGTGTCCAGCGCTCATGGGCTTTCCAGATCTTTTCACGCATGCCGTAATCGGCCTGCGGATAGCCCCAGGAGCCGCCGATATAATCGGTGGAAACGGCTCCGCGATTGTTGATGTCGAAAATGCCGTTGCCGAGATCGTTATGCAGCAGGAACTGCATCTTGACGGCGTTTTCCGCATCCGCGAGCTGGCCGCGCTCGCCCAGCGCCTTGATCCAGCGGAACAGCAATTCGTAGCGGGTCGGATCAAAGCCCGGCGGCGGTGTCGAGGGCAGATCCACGCGGCGGGCCGGATCGCGCGTCATGGTCATGCGGAAATTATAGGCCTGCACGGCCCGGTCGCCCGCGCCGACTTCCGGGGACGGATAATTGCGGATGCCCGGCAAAAGACCGCTGGCGGCCACGCCCTCGGTGACGAAAGGATCGACGCCGACCTGACCGATCACCCGCTCGAAACGGCGATGCAGCTGGAAATTATGATTGTCGCCCCAGGAATCCGTCCGGGTTCCGCGAAAACCGTTCAGCACATTGTCGCCGTCCTGCGGCTCGCGGCCAACGGTCCAGGAAACGCCTGACGCGGCCATCAGGTCGCCTTCATAGCTGGCGTCGATGAAGACACGGCCATTGAACAGCTGGCGGTCAACCGTTTCCATCGCATCGATCCGAGGCCCGGTCTTGGCGACCCGCAGCACACCACGGCTTTGAAACACCGGAATATCATATTCGCGCAGCAGTTTTTCAAACACGGTCTGGGCAAAGCGGGGCTCGAAGGCGAACCGGTCGTCGGCCACCTGGGCCTCTTGATTGATCCTGGAAATCACATGGCGCGCCAGACCGCCGAAGGCGCTGCCGGCCTCGACATCGGTGCCGCCAAGCCCGCCAGACATCATCCCACCGGGATGACGCTCACGCCAGCCGCCAACAATTGCCACGGTTCTTCCCATGACTTTTGCCTGTATGGCAGCTGTAATTCCGCCACTGGTCATTCCATAGACAATAACATCATAGGTCGCTTGCTGTGCAAAACTTGGTCTCAGCGCAAAAAGACTAGCCGCTCCAGCAACAAACACTCGACGACCCATAATGAAACGCATAGTCATCCGCCTTGTACATATTATTTACTCTATCAATGTATTGGAAACGGCGACAAAAAACACATATTTTCAGTTGCATTTTTTGTTTTTCCAACCTTAATACAAATCTTGCTTTTTACACTTTTCAGACACTTTTATTGGGTGCATCTCTATTTTTTTGGAGCAGTTACCTGCCAGTGTCAGGGGTTTTTTGTTTCGGATAGTTACAAAAACCTCCATATCTCCATGGATGCAGACTCAAAATGCCGATTTTTCGTAGACCCCTGTAATAATAGTGGATTTTACGAAAGGAGGCTGACGCTCGCGGCTGCAACCCGTGATTTAGCGCGTATGTCGTGCAGAGACCCGACCTGTTCCGATCGCCTGCCCCAAATTGATACAACCCTTGAATCCCGCAATTCGCACCAAAGTGGCGCAAGCAAGGCAAAATCTGGGCGGAACCACTGCCCGTTCTGCGCGTTAATTAAGGGTTGCTTGTCAAGACGCCCCTCAGCGGCACTCTCGGGGAAAGCGTCGAGCCATAGCGCCAAATTGCGATGCGAAGGTCGTGTTGCTGGCAATCTGAAAAGATTATGTAGTAAATATAACATGTTGCGGCTTTGCACCTTCTGGTGCCAGCATGGCCGCACATAATGATGGCACCGATGGGGACGTAAACGGACATGATGGATGACACGGTGAAGCGGCGGATTTTGCAGCCGGCGGAAACGCGGCTGGGCCGGCACCGCAAGACGGCGCTGGACCTGGCGCAGGCCTGGGCGGTGATCGGGCTTTTCCTGATTGTCGCCATTGCCGCACTGCATTATGCAGGCACGATCCTGATGCCATTGACCCTTGCGGTTGTGGTCGGCCTTATCCTGGGTCTGGCAGCAGACCGGCTGGAAGCGCTGGGCGTTCCGCCGATGATGAGTGCCGTGCTGCTGACCACAGCGCTTTTCACGCTGGTGACGATCATTGCCAACACGCTGGCCGGGCCACTGATGGAACTGGCCCAGGACATTCCCAGCATTGGCCAGACCATGATGGATCGGTTCACACCCTATTTCCAACGCTTTCACTGGCTGCATCTGGACAGGCTTGCCAGCGGCAACGGCCCTATCAACCTCGACAAGATGCTGGAAAATGGCGGCGGCATTCTCTCGACAGTGGCAAGCCAGGTGACGCCCGCCATCGTCCAGACATTGATTTTCTTTGCCGCATTGGTGCTGTTTCTGGCCGGGAGGGTGTCGATCCGCAAAACTCTGATCGTCTCTTTCCGCGACCGCGCTCGCCGGCTCTCGGCCATCCGCAGCATCAATGCGATTGAAACGGCGCTGGGCTTCTACTTTGCCACCGCTTCGGTAATCTACGCGGGCGTCGGTTGCTGCGCCCTGCTGATTGCCTGGGTTGGCGGGCTGACGCTGCCGGTACTCTGGGGCTTCTTCGCCTTTCTCTCCAGCTTCGTGCCTTTTCTCGGCGTCACCGCCATGACCTTTGCGCTGGCCGTGGCCGGAATGCTGACCCATAGCAGCCTGCTGTTTGGCCTGCTTCCCGCCATCGCTTTCTTCACTGTCCATGCGCTGGTCGAAAATCTGGTAACGCCAGCCGTGATGGGGCGACGTATGGAGATCAACGCCTTTGGCGTGTTCGTCGCCATCATCTTCTGGACCTGGGTCTGGGGCGCGGCGGGTGCCATGCTGGCCGTGCCTCTGGCATTGATCGGCAAGGCGATCTTTACCGAACTGGCGCCCCATGCGGCACCGAAGCCGAAACTGCCAGGGTGACAGGACGAAAAGGGTGACAGGCGTCACCCCACGGCTCATCACTCGTCAATTATACAAGTAATATTTACTCCAGCTTTCCTTGGGTACTTCGGCACCCACCTGATAGCTGAAATTCTTCACGTCCAGGCGCTGGTTGCCGGTCTCGCACTGGTATTTCAGCCGATACCAGTGGCCCTTGCTGCGAAACACCGCACCCGGCGCCTTCAGCCGGTTGCCATCGGCCTTGGTCTGGGCGAACGTGTAGGCGATCACCTTGTCAGGCGAATAGGTCTTACTATCCTTGCCAATCCGGCTCATCGCCTCCATGTCGCAGCGCTGTTCCAGCCGCTCGGCCGGCGACAGCGACTTGAGCTGGCGGGTGGCTGCGGCGTCAAGCGCAAAGGCCGATTGCGCAAAAACCATCGCCAAACCACCCCCTAAAATCATCAATCGCATATAGAATTTCCTAACAGATACCGATTCGGCGGAATGTATTGCCTGACTTCTGGCGAAGCCAGCACTCAAAACGTGCATCCCGCATTTGTGATCGGCTTCCTCTGTCGCTGGCACCGGCCATGGCCGGGACCACCGATTTCTGCTTGATCGGTGGTGGGCGGGCGCCTATCTCTCATGCAACACATCCTACGTAACACCGGCCTTATACCAAACCCCGCCTATGCCAAAAAAGCGAGATTGCTCTTGTCTTCATCCTCAAAGTCCCTGTTTGCCAACCTGCCCGCCGCCCCCACAGTCCAGAAGAAACCGCTGAGCGACACCCGCCACGGCATCACCCGCATTGACGACTACGCGTGGCTGCGGGCCGATAACTGGCAGCAGATGTTCAAGGATACCTCGATCCTTGATCTGGAGATCCGCGCAGTTCTGGAGGCCGAAAACATCTATATGGACGCGGCCATGGCCGATACCAAGCCACTGCAACAGCAGCTGTTTGCCGAGATGAAAGGCCGGATCAAGGAGGATGACAGCTCCATCCCGATGAAGGATGGCCCTTATGCTTACGGTTCGGCTTTCGTGACCGGTGGCGAGCAGCCGCGCTATTTCCGCATTCCACGCGACGGCGACCCGAAGGACGAGAGCCTGCGCGAATTGCTGCTGGATGGCGACAAGGAAGCGGCGGGCAAGGATTATTTCCGCCTGTCCGGCATCGACCATAGCAATGATCACACCCGTGGCATCTGGGGCTATGACGACAAGGGGTCGGAATATTACACGCTGCGCATCCGCGATCTCAAAACCGGCGAAGACCTCGCCGACGTGCTGGACAATACCGCAGGCGGCGGCGTCTGGGCACCCGATGGCAAGAGCTTTTTCTATACGCTTCAGGATGAAAACCACCGTCCGTCCAAAGTCTTCCACCATATTATCGGCGAGCCGCAATCCTCCGACCGGCTGGTCTATGAGGAAAAGGACCCCGGCTTCTTCATGGGGGTCGGCGGGTCGCTGCTCGACGACTTTATCTATATCGACATCCACGATCACGAGACCTCGGAATACCGGCTGCTCTCCACCAAAGATCTGACGGCAGAACCTAAGCTGGTGGCTGAGCGCGAGGAAGGCGTCGAATATTCGATGACCGAGGGCGGCGATGTGTTCTACATCCTGACCAATGCCGACGGTGCCAAGGATTTCAAGATCATGGAAGCGCCGGTTGGTGCGCCGGGCAAGGACAACTGGAAAGACCTCGTTCCTCATGTGCCGGGCCGTCTTATCCTGTCGCATATGGCCTTTGCCGGACATCTGCTGTGGCTGGAACGCCGCGATGGCCTGCCGCGCATCATGATTCGCGACCGCGAGACCGGTGAAGAACACGCCATCGATTTTGCCGAGGAAGCCTATTCGCTTGGTCTGTCAGGCGCTGCCGAATATGATGCCACCGTCATCCGCTTTTCCTATTCGTCGATGACGACGGCCAGCCAGCTCTATGACTATAACATGGTGACGCGCGAGCGGGTGCTGCTGAAAACCCAGGAAGTCCCCTCAGGCCACAAAGCCGAGGACTATGTGACCCGGCGGGTGTTCGCCAAGGCGCATGATGGCGTCGATGTGCCGGTCACGCTGCTCTATCGCAAGGATACCGTGCTGGATGGTTCCGCCCCCTGCCTGCTTTATGGCTACGGCGCTTACGGCATGACCATTCCGGCTGGTTTCAACACCAATTGCCTGTCGCTGGCCGACCGAGGCTTCGTCTATGCCATCGCCCATATCCGTGGCGGCAAGGACAAGGGCTTTCAATGGTATGAAGACGGCAAGATGGAGAATAAGGTCAATACCTTCAAAGACTTCATCTCCGCCGCCGATCATCTGGTGAAAGAAGGCTTCACCGCCTATGACAAGATCATCGCCGAAGGCGGCTCAGCTGGCGGCATGTTGATGGGCGCCGTTGCCAATATGGCGCCAGAAAAATTCGCCGGCATCATCGCCGCCGTCCCCTTCGTGGACGTGCTCAATACCATGCTTGATGATACCCTGCCGCTAACCCCTCCCGAATGGCCGGAATGGGGCAACCCGATCGAGTCAGAAGAAGAATACCGCTGGATCGCCGCCTATAGCCCCTATGACAACGTAGGCAAAAAATCCTATCCGCCCATTCTCGCCCTATCCGGCCTCACCGACCCCCGCGTCACCTATTGGGAACCAACCAAATGGGTGGCCAAACTGCGCGAAAACGCACCCGATGCCGGACCATATCTGCTGAAAACCAACATGTCCGCCGGCCACGGCGGCAAATCCGGGCGGTTTCAGCGGTTGGAAGAGGTGGCGTTTGAATATGCCTTTGCGGTGAAGGTGGCGGGGAAGATGTGAGAGCGATCTCAGATCACTAATAATCCGCTTCCTACAGCGCCGTGCGCCATATATGGCGCACAAAGGTTCGCTGTAGCTCCTTATATTTGTTGCATAATTGCTAAACAGAATGAGCGCCCGCAGGTGAGAACAGGCGGACGCTCTATACATGTAGACTTTATTCGATTTACTGACAGCGACAGCATCGGACCGAAAAGTGGAAACCGGTTTTCGGATAAATCCGATGCACAAACAAAAACTGAGAGTATCGTGCTGATTCCGGTTTTCTGTACGATGCTCTAAATTGCGTTGCTTACAGCCGATTGTTCGGTCACCGCTTCAAGTGCCGCATGTCAGTCCGAATTCCTTATTTTGCAGCATCGACGATGTGGAATTTCTCCCAGGGACCGACACCGATCTGAGCATTAACTTTTCCGGAACCTGCATCTTCGAATTTGGTGACACCCGAGCCGTCAAGGCGAAGATAGATGCCCGGGAACGCCTTTGACTGGATAGCGACGGTACCATCGGCCTGCGGAACCAGAACGAAGTGTTCATACGGGCCAGGAGCGCCTGTCTGGCCATTGACAAGACCACCGCCCTCATCTTGGCCGTAACTGACATTGCGACCATCCATCCGAAGGTAAATCTCTGGAAACTGGCTGGAACGGATAGTTACGCTGCCATCGGCGACAATATCAATATGAAAAGCCTCCCAGGGACCGGCATAGAACTGGCAATTCGCCGTACCAACGCCTTGTCCATCCGGCAAAACATGACCTTGCCCATCATAGCGTAGAAAGACGTGAGGAAATGCAGCCGAACCAATGTTTTTAAGAGTCACTTGAACCTCCACAATAAGAAACCGCGCCTAAAGCCTGGCGCGATGCTTCGATAGCAGAGCGGTCTATGGATTTCTACTTTTAATGGATTTTTTAATACTATACAACCAAATTTGGCCGATCATCATTCGGTGCTTTTTCAGCATCTATTGCCGTAGTGACTTCGATACAGCTGCCACCATCAATTCCCGCAGGTGGATGTTTGATCCCGGTTTCTAATGGTGCATTATTGTCCCTCCACTGAAATGAAACAATTCCGCCATCCCGAGGGACGGCGGAAACAGTTTGTCGCATCAATTCCGGTTACGAGAGCAAAGGTCTACTTACTCTCTGGTGAACTTCCGTGATGATGGGCGTTTGCCAATCCGCCCGCACCGTCGGGCAGGCCGATGGAGACATTTTGCATCATGCCCTGGTCCTCATGGTCGAGGATGTGGCAATGCAGGACGAATTCGCCGATATAGCGTTCATAACGGGTGCGGATGAAGATGCGGTAGACGCCTTGCGGCTTTGCGGCATCGGGGGTATCGGGGGCATCGGGGGCATCGGGAATCGACTTGCGGCTGAGATCGCCGTTCAGCCAGGCGGCATCGACTGCTGTCAGCGGATTGTTGACATTGCTTTTGATCCAGAGCGTATCCTTCCACACACCTTTCAGGCCAGCATATTGGGAATCCAATCCGTCCAGTTCCTTGGCGTCCAGCCCGCTGACATCCTTGCCGTCGGGGCGAAGAATGCGGACGATCTGGAAGGGATTGACGTGGATATGGAAGGGATGACTGACGAAATAGGAGCGTAACTCCCATTCCTGCGCTGTCCCCAACACCAGTTTGCGATCAACCACATTAGGATCGTAAGCCTTGGCGCCGTCTGGCACATAGACGCCGACATCGTTTTGCACGACATTGAAATTCTTACCGACCTGGAAGCCATTTGGCCCATTACCGCCCGGACCGAGATTGATGAAGAACACCAGATCCTGCTTTGGCTGGCCGGCAACTTCTTCGTCGGCAACTGTCGGATGGGGAATGAATTTCGTCAGCTTCAGCCCATCGTTCAGATCAGCGACCACCGTATTGGCGACCTCTGGCGTGTAGAAGGCATTGGCATTGGCGATCAGCTGTTTTTTGATCTCGGTAATCGGATCACCCGCTGCTGGCGCGCCCTTGCCCCCTTTGACCCGGACGAAGCCGAGAACTGAGCGGGCCTGCTGCGTGCGCGTGACGGAATTGGCAGCGTCGGTTGGCGGGTTGACGATGCAGTAAAGACCGTCTTCCGGGAAATTCACCAGCAGGTCGTTGCGATAGCCGGGTTGCAGGGTAATATCCTTGCGCACCTGGCCCTGCTCCATGGTCAGCCCGTCGGAAGCCGCCACGACGTAAGGCACCGATTGGCCAGTGCACAGGTCATTGGCGAACCGGTCTTCTCCATCCGCATCGGTGCTGCGCTCCCGCTTGAAGAAATCCGTGGTGTTCATTTTGTGGAACTCGACCTGGATCGTGTTGCGCACGCCCGCATGCACCAGGCGCCAGCGCTCGGTCTTGCCCGTTTCAGCATTGGCAAACACCGGACGCACCCGGCCATTGACCGTCGTGAAGCGGCCGGAATCATCCCAGCTCGAGGGCGTGAACTGGTCGTAGGAAATCACCTCGCCCACTTCACCCTTCTCGCAGGTCCAGTCGATGACATATTTTCCCTTTTTCGGGTCTTTGGGATCAGGGACAAATGTCTGCTTCAGCTTGCCGTCCTTTGTCAGGCAGGCATAGGGGATCTGCTCGAACACCAGCAGCCGTTCCGGAAATGGTTTGACCAAGGTGTCGAGGTCGCCATTGGTCTTGTCTGTCGGCGGACGGTCGCCGCGAATGATCAGCGCCCCCGCCATGCCGCTGCCAACCTGCAAGGCGGTAGAGCCATGGCGATGCGGGTGATACCAGAACGTGCCCGCCGGATGATCGGCCGGGATATTATATTCATATTCAAACCTCATGCCCGGATTGATCGACAGCAGCACATTGTCGCTATTGCCGGTCGGGCTGACCCAAAGGCCGTGGCTGTGAAGATTGGTGCCGTTGAAGCAATGGGGCACATCCACCGATGTATCGCTGGATGTGCAGGACGGGTCTGCCGGCAGCTGGTTGTCCAGCCTGACCCGAATAGTGTCGCCCGGCATGGCTTCGATGGTTGGAGCGACGAAGGGGTGGTCGGGATCGACATTGGTGCCTTGATAACTGCGCAGGCGCACGCGATCGAAAGGGTTATCCGGCGACCCACCCGGTTTGCGGATCCTGCCTTCCGTATAGACGACCTTGAGGTCGAGCACCTGTTCGCGCCCGGCATGGGGCTGCGGCGTGGCGGATGGCAGCGCCCGGTAAAGCGTGCCCTTGGGTGCAACAGCCGATTGCCCCAGCACCGGCGGATTGCCAAATGCTTCTTCTGCGGCAGGGGGGCTTGCAACCTGCACGGCATCCTGCGCCAGAGCTGGGTATATCGGGCCAAGGAAAGCGGCGGCCGCAAGGCAACGCCATCGAGCACTTTGCATGAAATCTCCTTAAGAAAAGCAAGGGAATCGCGAAAAGGCTACACTTTCCTTAGGTAGTAAAAAAATCAATCACAACTTTTATGGTAAAACACCGAATCCATCGGTGAACTCTGCAACGACTGATCGTCATGCCACTGTTTTTATAGAAAAATTTCGCAAGACGCGCCGTCTGTCCGAGACCATGGTGGCAGACCGGCCATTTTTGGGGGCAAGTGCTGCATGCCCTTTGCATTTTCTCCTTGACGTTGCGCGGTGCAGCTTGTCTTTTGCCGCCAAATACGATCCGGAGACTGAGAATGACCGTCGATACCACCCCGCGCACCCCCACCTGGACCTATGTCGATGGCGAATGGCTGTCGGGCAATCCACCGCTGATCGGGCCGACATCCCATGCCATGTGGCTGGGCTCGACGGTGTTTGACGGCGCGCGCTGGTTCGACGGGATCGCGCCCGACCTCGACCTGCATTGCCAGCGGATCAACCGTTCAGCTTTGGCCATGCATATGCAGCCAACCATGAGCGCCGAGGAAATCGAGCGGCTGGCGCGCGAAGGGGTTGCCAAGTTCGATGGCAAGACGGCGATCTATATCAAGCCGATGTATTGGGCTGAACATGGCGCGCCGGGCTCGGTCGTTGCCCCGGATGCTGCCTCCACCCGCTTTGCGCTCTGCCTGTTCGAGGCGCCGATGCACACAGCCACGCCGCACACGCTGACCGTCTCCCCCTTCCGTCGCCCCTCGCCGGAATGCGCGATGACCGATGCCAAGGCTGGTAGCCTCTATCCCAATTCCGGCCGGATGATTCTCGAGGCCCGCGCCCGTGGTTTTGACAATGCGCTGGCGCTGGACATGAATGGCAATGTGGCGGAAACCGCCTCCTCCAACATCTTCATGGTCAAGGACGGCGTGGTGCTGACCCCAATCCCCAACCGCACCTTCCTGGCGGGTATCACCCGTTCGCGTGTCATCACCCTGCTGCGCCAGGCGGGCTTCGATGTGCAGGAAGTCACGCTCAGCGTCGCCGATTTCCTCGGTGCCGACGAAGTGTTCACCAGCGGCAATTATTCGAAGATCGCCCCGGTTTCGAGGCTGGACGGCAGCGATTACCAGGAAGGCCCCGTGACCCGCAAGGCACTGGATCTTTATATGGATTGGGCGCGGTCCGGAAGCGATATGTGAGCCACGGATAGAATTGCTTCAGCCGTTCTCCCCCTGGTCGAAGCGAACCAGACGGCCACGGCCTTGGCTCTTGGCGCGGTAAAGGGCGATATCGGCGGCGCGCGTCAATTGCGCCGTCTGCGTTCCATGGTCTGGAAACAGGCTATAACCAAGGCTGATGCCGAGGGATAAGGACTTGCCCTCGAAGACCACTGGCTGGTCGGCGCAGGCGATCAGCTGCTGCGCAAGCCTTTCGGCGTTGGCGTCCGGCGCATCGTCATCATTGCAAAGAAACAGAAATTCGTCGCCACCGAGCCGGGCGGCGAAATCGTTGCGGCCGAGGACAGCTCGGAAGCGGCAGGCCATTTCCTGCAACACCGCATCGCCAGCCGCGTGGCCATAGGTATCGTTAATGACCTTGAACAGATCGAGATCGCCAATCAGCACCGCAAACCGACCTCTGCCCTCGCTCTTGATGGCCGTCAACCGATCAAGCTGAGCCTCGACGCTGGCGCGGTTGGCAAGGCCGGTGAGAATGTCGTGGCTGGCAAGATAGGCCAGCCGACGTGCCGCGACGATCTGCTCGGTAATATCCTGCTGCACCGAAAGGATCATCCGGTCTTCGATCAGCCGGTCTTCCACCGCAATGATCCGGTCGCCAATTTCGAGCTGATCCCGGCACAGACCGCCATTATCGACAAGACGCTCGACCAGGGTTTGAAAATACCGGGCCGGATCGATATTCCAATGGGCGAGCGCCCCGGACTGGACAAGATCGCTGAAGCCACCAGCTGGGGCCAGATGCGCGGCATAATCGTGCAATGTTCGAAACGGCTTGTTGGCAAACAACAGGCTCCCGTCCAATCGCATCAGGGCGACGGCCACCCCCATATTCTCCATGGCAAGCGTCATCGCCTCATAGTCTCCGATGTCGACCCACGGCGTGATGGCATTCTCTTCCATTGATAATCCTCAAGAACAGGCGCGCATGGTAACCGCCAATCCCTAACCTTTGGTTGTTTTAGCGTGTATGAATTCCAGCAAACTGCCTCATGGCGTCCTTCTGCTTTTTGGCCAGAAACAATTCCGCTCCGGATGCTTTTGTGCTAGAGTTTCTAGGGAAAAGTGGAAAACGGTTTTCCCGAAAAGCCAAACGAAAATAAGAAAAGCGTGAGCCTGTCTGGTTCAATATGAACCTGACAGACTCTAAGACAAATCATGCTGGAAACCTCACCGCCCGAAATTTTCGATTGCCAGACCTGCGGCGCCTGTTGCGCCTATCAGGCTGACTGGCCACGATTTTCGCTGGAGAGCGACGAGCAGCTGGCAAAGATCCCTGATGAATTCGTGGCAGCGGATCTGAGCGGCATGAAATTTGACGTCGATGCGGCGGGCAAAGGCCGCTGCGCGGCACTGACCGGCGAACTTGGCAAGCATGTCGGCTGTGGAGTTTACGACGTTCGTCCGCAGGTCTGCCGCGATTGCATGCCCGGCGACCCTGAATGTCGCATCGCCCGAGAAGCACGCGGATTTGCCATAGATAATTTGCCCGACACCGATATTTATGACGACTGATTTCTGAATGTTCGCGCATAGGTTTTAATTATATTGCTTAAATATAAATTGTATGTTAGCTATATATATAACATTTTTGTTTCTCGGGCACAGCCGAGGATGTGTGATGGCGCAAGTTGATTCAGCCAAAGGTAGTAAACTACCAAGCATTCATGCCGTTCGACGACGCGAGTCGGGAGGATTGCTGGAGGCGACAATTATTCTTCTGCTTTCCGTTGCCATGGTGATTTTCATCGTCACTATGGCCGGCAAGTTTTTAGGTGATGAAAATTTCGAGCGTTTGCCAGATTTTATCAAGAACTCTTACATATCGCTGTATACCTTGCTCACTGCGGGTGGATTGGCGGGGCTGACCTCGCTGATCAACGGTCGTGGCAGCCCCCAGATCAGCGCCGCATCCTGTATCTTCTATACTTTGGGATGCACGGCTTTCGCGCTACTCTTCATTGGGGCCGCTGTGGTCATGGCCCCCAACCCCCTGGAGAGGTTCTTTCAAAATCCCCCGCAAACCACGCCGTTGAACGTCACGGAAAAGAATGTAGCTCGCAAATCCTTTGCGCTCAGCCAGACAATTCGGCCCAATATCCGCTTTGAGATTTCCGGCAATGTAGAAGTGATCAACGGCCGGGTGATTGGACATGTCAATCGCGGCAGTTTATCAGCCATTAATGGACCGGGAGAGCCCATTCCCCGAGATCTGGAAATCACCACGATCTCTTTGAATCTCTGTCATTTTGCACTGGTTCATGGACAGCCCTCAACCCGGTTTTCGCCCGAGACCATCGTCGAGAAGAACTATCTGGATGTAAAATTCAATCTCAGCAAAAATCCCGACAAAACCTTCTTTATCGGACCATTTGATTTCAGCTTTAACATTCCCACCATCAGCTTTGCCAAAACGGCATGGCTTTGCGCCACCGCGTCCAACACCAACCGCACATTTTCAGCCCTCGTTCAATAAGCGTTATAGGGCATCGGACCAAAGGGTAAGAACCGGTTTTTGGATCATACGAAGAGCCGCTGAAAGTGATCGTTCGTATTATACTTTTAAATATCTCAACTCGTGTCCGTGTTTGATGTCTGTGGCATCATTTTTTTCTCAAGCATTTTCGGCTTCAGGCATATGCAACAGGCCAGGCAATTTTCAGGCCGTTCGTAACAGCGCGATGAGGAACAATTTCTCATTTGGAAGGTTGCCTCTTTAACAACGCCCTCCTATGTTCCCGTCATCTCGCGATTTCAATTAAGCGATGCCAGAGGAGTTTCATCATGGCTTTCGAACTTCCCGCACTTCCCTACGCTTACGATGCACTCGGCCCGTTCATGTCGGCCGAAACGCTGGAATTCCACCACGACAAGCATCATCAGGCCTATGTCACCAACGGCAATAATCTGCTAAAGGATTCGGGTCTTGAAGGGCTTTCGCTGGAGGAAGTCGTCAAGCAGTCCTATGGCAAGAATGCCGGTCTGTTCAACAATGCCGGCCAGCATTATAACCACGTGCATTTCTGGAACTGGTTGAAGAAAGACGGCGGCGGCACCAAGCTGCCCGGCAAGCTGGAAGCAGCGATTGCCTCCGATCTCGGCGGCTACGACAAGTTCAAGGCCGACTTCATCGCCGCTGGCACCACCCAGTTCGGCTCCGGCTGGGCCTGGCTCTCCGTCAAGGACGGCAAGCTGGAAATTTCCAAGACCCCGAATGGCGAAAACCCGCTGATCCATGGCGCCTCGCCAATCCTCGGTGTCGATGTCTGGGAACATTCCTACTATATCGACTACCGCAACGCCCGCCCGAAATACCTGGAAGCCTTCGTTGATAGCTTGATCAACTGGGATTACGTGGCCGAGCTTTACGAAGCCGCCACCAAGTAATCGGCGATACCAGATTACCGACGATAATAAGGCCCGGCGGCTCGTTGCTCCGGGCCTTTTTCATTGAGCAGACCCAAGCGGCGCAGGGGAAAATGATTAAATTCACAGGGATGTCCGACGAGGACTACAGTCACTACCTCAACTATTTCATTGCGGATTACGCTGCCGAAATCGCCCTCAATTATAATGTCACTGAGGGCGAGGCGTTAAAACGCGCGGAACACGAGATCGCTCAAAGCCTGCCGCACGGCCCGAAAACTCCTGATCATGCGTTGCTTAACATTGTTGACAAGCAGCAGCAGACGATCGGCTATCTCTGGTATCGCTTCGACGAAACGGCGAAATCCGTATTCATCCTCGATTTCTATCTTTTTCCGGCCCATCGCGGCACGGGCCAAGGCAAACAAGCCCTTGCCGCCCTGGAAACCCTGTTGGCGGAGGAAGGATACCGCGAAATCAAGCTGCGGGTTGCTGCCGACAACGACCGCGCCCGGCATATCTATGAATATGGTGGCTTTCGTGTCACCGGCGTCAACATGGCAAAGCAGATCAGGGCTTCCTGACGCCTTGCTTCTTTGCCGCCTTATCAAAACTGTCACGGGCCTTTGCGATGCATGCGTAATTGTCGAAGGCCCAGTGGCCAAGCGCCTCGATCGGCTGGCGCAGGGATTGGCCGAGATCGGTCAATTCGTAATCCACTCTGGGTGGGATTGTCGGAAACACGGTGCGCTTTACCAGCCCATCCCGCTCTAGTCCGCGCAGCGTTAGTGTCAACATGCGCTGGGAAATGCTGCCGATCCGCCGTTTCAACTCGTTGAAACGCAGGGGGCCGCTGGCCAGCATCATGACGATCAGCACGCTCCATTTGTCACCGATGCGCGTCAGCACGCTGTTAACAGCCTCGCAGCTGCTGCGCTGGTTGACAGCCGCCATGGAAACCTCCGGCGCCGATGTCGGTTCGGATGTGGTTACATCGATGTTCCCGAGTTCCAAGTCTGTGCCTCCTTGCGCTCGATTGGCAGTTACCATAAGTGTGCCAGTATTGATTTTATACCACAAGGAAAGGTCGATGACCATGAAACTTCTGCATCTCGATTCCAGCGTGCTTGGCCCCTATTCCGTCAGCCGCGACCTGTCGGCGTCGATTGTGAAGACCCTCAGCGAAAAGACCGCTGGCCTCGACGTCACCTACCGCGATCTGGCCGCCAATCCGCTTCCGCATCTGTCCGGCCTGACGCTGGCGGCTGCCATGGGCAATTACGATGCAAGCAATGACGAAGCCACCAAGGCCGATCTGGCGCTGGGCGGCGAGGTGCTGGAACAGTTCCTCACCTCCGACGTCGTCGTCATTGGCGTTGGCTTCTACAATTTCGGCATTCCGAGCCAGCTCAAGGCCTGGATCGACCGTATCAGCGTTGCCGGCAAGACCTTCAAATACGGCGCTGCCGGTCCTGAAGGTCTGTGCGGCGGCAAGCGGGTGGTCGTTGCCATCTCGCGCGGCGGCATCTACAGTCAGGGCCCTGCGGCTCCGCTCGAACATGCCGAAACCTACCTGAAGGGCGTCTTCAGCTTCCTCGGCATCACCGATCTGGACTTCGTGATCGCCGAAGGCGTCAACATGGGCGAAGAAGCCAAGGCCGCTGCCGTCAAGGGCGCCAAGGATTCGATCGCGACCCTGAAGGCCGCTTGATCCGCTTGACATAAGGTCAAATGAAAGGCGCAGCGGCATCCCCGCTGCGCCTTTTCTTTATGCTGCCACGCTTTATCCTGACATCTTGGCCCAGCGCTCATGATCGCGCCATTCCCCGCCGATTTTCAGGTAGCGCCTGGAAAAGCCTTCCTTTTCAAAGCCGCAGCGCGCGACAAGCGCAATCGAGCGCAGGTTTTCCGGCTGGATATTGGCCTCGATCCGGTTCAGGCCCACCTCCGTGAAGGCATGGGCAATGACCGCGTTCAGCGCTTCCGTCATCAATCCGCGCCCGCCAAAGGCAGCCATGCCGTAATAACCGAGATAGCAGCTTCTGAAATTGCCCAGCACGATCTGACTCAGGGTAAAGACCCCGACCACACCGTGACTGTCTGACTCTCGGGCAATCAAACCAATATTGGCGCTGCTGATCGTCTGGCTGAGATAGGCCTCGAAACCATCGAGATCGGTGAAGGGCGCCGCCCAGGGCGCATGGTAATCGCGGCTGGCCAGATTGGCCGCCACCAGATCCGCCCCGTCGGCGCGGCAGATGCGGGAGAGTGTGATCGATGACATGAGAGCACTCCAATGAAAGTGCGCCGATGTATTCTCCCGTCATCCACAGTGCAAGCCCGCCGCCGTCATGCTGCTGTTATAGCCGGGGCATAATTCGACGATAAATGAAACCGACCGCGATGCGCACTCCCATGCCCAAACTTCGTCTCGGGCTGATCGCCGATCCGCAATATGCCGATCTGCCGCCCAACCTGACCGCCAACCGCTATTATGCCCTGAGCCTCGCCAAGATGCAGGCGGCCATCGACGTGTTCAACGAACAGACGCTGGATGCCGTGCTGCTGCTGGGCGACCTGATCGACCGGGATTTCCGCAATTTTGCCCCTGCTCTGAAAGTGCTGGAAGGTCTGCGCCACCCGCTGATCACCCTGTCCGGCAATCACGATTTCGCGGTCTCTGACGCTCAAAAACCGATGGTGCGCGATGCACTGGGCATGCCTGCCCCTTACTTCGACAGGGTGATCAACGGTATCAGGCTGATCTTCACCGATGGCTGTGAAATCTCCACCTTCTCGGTGGCGCGCGACGATCCCGACAGGGAAGTGGCAGTGCGCCAGCTCCTCGCGCTGAAGGCAAAAGATGCGGCCAATGCCCAGGACTGGAACGCCGCCATCAGCCAGCCGCAGATCGACTGGCTGGAAAGCCGCCTGACGCTAGCGCATGCCGCAGGGGAAAAGGCCATCGTCTTCGGCCATTATCCGCTCCATCCCTTCACCGACCACGCCCTTTGGAATGCGCAGGAGGTGGCCGACGTGATCGCCGCATCACCCGCTGCCATCGCCTATATCAACGGGCATGACCACCGTGGCGGCTATGGCCTGATCGGCGATACCCATTTCATCACCCTGAAAGGCATGGTGGATGGCGAAGAGGACACCGCCTTTTCAATTCTGACCCTTGCGACAGACGCGCTTAGCCTTCAAGGCTTTGGCCGCGAGGAAGACAGGCTCTTGCCGATCAGGTGACACGGCGATTGAAAGGGTTGCTGATATGATTGTTATATCAGATATTTAACCATCGCAAACATCACTCTCTTGTGACTTTATTTGCTATTTGATTTACCATCAAAATGCGGTGACCGAAATTGAAGAGAATATCACGTGTGAAAAACGCCGCAGGTTCGGCCATCAACAGGAGAATGACGATGATATCAGGGCTTGGCATGAGGAAGCTTGCAACAATGGCCGCCATTGGTCTCTGTCTTGGCGCGGGCATCAGCAGCGCGGTCAGCGCCGCTGATGAGCCGCAGGTGGTACGCGCTGGAATGATGAAGAAAGTCGGCGGTGCCATGGGCCAGCTGGCCGCTATCGCCAAGGGCGAAAAGCCCTATGACGCAGCGGTGGTCAAGACCTCGCTGACCACGATGGAAGAGGTTGCCAAGGCTTTCCCGGAACAGTTCCCCAAGGGCTCCGAGACCGGCCTCAACACGGAAGCCAGCCCGAAGATCTGGGAAGACCCGGCCACCTTCAAGACCAAGGCCAAGGCGCTTGAAACCGCAGCCGCCACCCAGCTCGCCACCCTGCCCGCTGATCAGGCTGGCGTTGGTGCGGCGCTGAAAAGCATTGGCGGCACTTGCGGCGATTGCCACCAGACGTTCAGGCTGAAGAAATAATTGCATCCCATGTAGAGACCCGTCCGGGCCACCCGGGCGGGTTTGATATATAAAGAAATTGGGGATGAGCATGGCTGGAACGGCAAAATTCGGCATCGCAGCGGCGCTCGTCGTGGGTGTAGCACTGGTCGGCACCTATGTGTTTGCCGTGGCACCGCACCGCCAGCCCGCCACCGTCTGGGCCGCGACCACGGCACCCGACCTTACCAATGGCAAACGGATGTTTTTTGCTGGCGGCTGTTCCAGCTGCCATGCGGCACCCGGTGCAACCGGCGATGCGCGCCTGCTGCTGACTGGCGGCGTGGCGCTGAAAACCCAGTTCGGCACCTTTCACGTTCCCAATATTTCGCCGGACCCGAAGGCCGGGATCGGTCAATGGACGCTGGCCGAATTTGGCGATGCCGTCACCCGTGGGATCGGTCCTTCCGGCGAAAATCTCTATCCGGCCTTTCCCTATACATCCTATGCGCGGATGAAGCCGCAGGATGTGGCCGATCTCTATGGCTATCTGAAAACCCTGCCCGTCAGCGGCAATGTCGCGCCCCCGCATGAGCTGGGCTTTCCCTTCAATCAACGTCTTGCGCTGACCGGCTGGAAACTGCTGTTTCTAAACGATAAACCGAGGGTCACCTTGGCCTCTGCGGATGCGCAGATCCAGCGCGGCCAATATCTGGTCGAAGGCCCCGGCCATTGTGGCGAATGTCATACGCCCCGCAACGTGATCGGCGGGCTGAAGGCGGATCAATGGCTGGCCGGTGGGCCAAACCCGGAAGGCGAAGGCCGCATCCCCAATATCACCCCCGGCTCCGACAGCATGGGTAAATGGTCAAAAGACGAAATCGCCAGCTATCTGGAAACCGGCTTCACCCCCGATTTCGACAGTGTCGGCGGCTCGATGGTCGAGGTGCAGAAAAACCTCGCCGAACTGCCCGCCGAAGACCGCGCAGCGATTGCCGCCTATCTCAAGGCCATTCCAGCGAAGTGAGATTCGTTTGGAAATGTGATTTCCGCTAAGCTGCACTATCTACGAGAACAGAGCCGGAAGAGGATAAGGCAACGCGAGGGACGGCATGTCATCGATGGCAAAATATCGAAGTGATTTTGTCTCAGTATCCGTCCACTTGCCCCCGCCTTCATGCACCCGGCACTTAAACAACGTCACCACATACTCGACTTGATGGCCATTCGGGTAGACGTACCGAAACTCACGTCCACCAAAAACGCCCAGAATGCCGGTTGAGGAGACGACGAGGCCAGTCTCTTCCTTTACCTCCCGGATGACGGCGTCCTGCGGCGTTTCGCCGGGTTCGATTGCGCCAGAAGGGAGGCTCCACCCCTCCCCTGATGCCTTCTCTTGCAAAAGCAACTTGCCGGTATGGTCATGAATGACGCCCGCAACAGAAGGGAGTAAAATTAAGCGGTTTCCGATCAAACCGCGAAGGTCCATAAGATATGATGTCATTGGGCACTCACTTTGATGGGGAACGTTCACTTAAAACACATTCCACACTGGCGAAAAAGGACGAGCCTCCATGGTCCTAACTTAACTATCACCAGCATCAAAACTAGGAAAAACCGTATGATGAACAAAACGGGGCGCGATGTTTTATAGCCGCTCGCACATTTTGTGATCTCTGTTTAATTGCGTGTCGTTATCGGAAAACCGAGATACACTTTTACGCGGCGGCTTTAGCTTTAGTGCTGCGAAACCGGGTTTCTCGACCATTCCTGCAACGTTGTCCTGATCAGCACCAGCGCCGCATGGCGGGCCTGGTCGCGCTCGGACGGATCGACGATACCGGCAAGCCGCGCCTCAAATGTCCTCACGGTTTCTCGCACCCAGCGATGCAGAGCCGGGTCGGAATGCCGATCCAGCAGGCTGCGGATGGCGCTTTCTATCCGCCGGTTTTCCATGGCGAGCGTCTCAGCCCTTGTTTGGTCGGTTTTCTTGAGCATTGCCGAAGTCATGCGATATCGTCACTTTCACCTTCTTCAAGAAGGTCTAATATAATTGGCCGGGCTTGCCCGAGGCATATCCGGAGATAAAGGGCCGTGAGCGGCAGAGCCGTCTTCGAGTCTGCGAAAAAAAGGGCCGTTGTTGCAGAAGCCACATCCCGCGCCTACCGAAAGCGGTCAGGAATATTCGGCGGCAAAACCGTCCATTTCCGCCTGAACCTCTGGCACCCAGAGATCAAGGGCTTTCAGGATTTCCACCGTGAAGGTGAAGGACGCGGTGCCGGCTGCGGTGATGACGCCACCATCCGAAACGGCCTGCGGCTGATCCTTGTAACGCGCATCCCCGAGATAGGCGGCGTAGGCCTTATGTGCGGCGAGACCGTTGCCGGTATGTGAAACGCCATTGAGAATGCCGGTGCCAGCCAACGCACTTGCGGCGGCACAAATTCCGGCAATCAGCTTGTCGTTGATGCGAAAATCATCCACGAGGCCGGAGAGATCCGGCGCATTTCCCTTTTCCCAACTCATCCCGCCCGAAATGACCAGCGCATTGAAAGTATCGGCTTTCAGCGCGGCATAGGCACAATCCGGTGTCACCTTCAATCCACCCATGGAGGTGACCGGCGCACCATCCGGTGAAGCGTAAACGATATCCACATCGAGAAAGCTGCGCGACATTGCGGTCAACAGAGCAATTTCCCAATCGGCATAATCCTCAGCCAAAGCGATGGCGATGCGTGCCATGATCTTGTCTCTCCCGTTCTCTCCAACATTTTCAGGCCAGTTTTTCAGGCCAGCGCCTGAATATAGCGCATGCCGGTCACAGGCCGGGCGGAGAAGTCCATCTGCTCGTAGAAGCGATGGGCGGCGAAATTGCCGGTGGCGGCGGACACCGAAAGGTAATCGCAGCCGGACTGGCGCGCTACATCGCGGGCGCGGGCAATCAGGTGATGGCCGATGCCATTGCCCCGCTGACCGTCACGCACATAGAGATGCAGCATTTCCATGCCGCGCTTTCCCTCATTGGCCCTGTAAAGCGGCATCAGGATGGCATAGCCGATCAACTGTTCACCACCATCGGCCACAAGTGCTGTGATCCACGGCATGGGGCCGAACAGGTCGCGTTTCAGCGTTTGCGGGGTCATGTCCGAGGCATCGCCGTGATGGGCGGCCAAGGCCGCGATCATCTCGTTCAACTCCGGCAGATCGCCGGGCTGGGCATTGCGAATGCTGACCATTGCAGGTCTTGGCAGGGTAATGTCGCTATCTTCAGTCATGGCTGCTTCCCTCTTGAAATACCGCCGTCAGGGAAGCTCGTTCAAACAACAAGGCCGCCTGACGGCGGCCTGTTGACACAATGATCTGTCAGGCCGCCGGCTACCGGTAGGCCCAAAAATACGTGCAGGAAATGGTTGTGCGCGTGTTGATCATGTTGCCATTAAAGCGCTTGCTTAGGGCAAATGTCAACCTTGGACCGTGTCGCCGTTCCGCAGCTGTAATGCCCGCGAGCCAGTAGCACCATCTCATGCCATTCTTTTGGCCTTCCAGACACGCTCTTTTAGATTGCTTCATTCATTATTGCAATTCTAAATAGATTTCTTGTGTTTGTATCGACTTTGCCGCTAAGCCGCTGGCGACACCACCTTATCTCAGACATCGAAAAGCCAAATTTGAAGAAATGTCTGTCGTAAACAGCAAGCGGATCCAATCTCTATGACAGGCTTTCAGCAAGTCATCCTCTTCCTCATGGCATCCTTTGCTGTCTATCTCCTGGTGCAGCCCTTTGTTGACAGCTGGGGGCAGACGCTCTGCAAACGGGTCTGCCTGTTCAGGGGCAAGTGGGGTTTTTCCTTCTATCTCAATATGTCTACGACGAAAAAGGGCAAATTGATCTATACTTTCTCTGGTGAATTCGACGGCTATTTCTCCCGTCGGATCAAGCCACAGCATATGAAACTTCTGATCGAGAAGATCAGAATACTTCGCGACGACATAGAGACCGGATCCTATTACGTCAGCCGACCCTATCAAGCAAAAATTGGCGACAATAAAAGAGGAAAACTATATTTTGGACCCACATTCACGGTGTTCAAGCGGTACGGGTTCGTCAGCTACCTGAGCGAGAAAAACGAACAGAAATATTATAACGACCTATTCGATATCTTCATCTGCGACGCACCAAAGAGTCATTTCGCGGTTTTCAAACCACTGGGCGTTCCTGAAATTTCGCCGCTGATCCGGTTTACCCTGCTGGACATGAAGAAGACCTGCGAACAGGTTATCGAGGCCTTCGAGAAGGATTTTGCCGAGTCCTCCTGAGTGACTGCCCCGACAACACCGATCACCGCCTCACCGCACCGCGCAAATCGCATAGCGATGCTGGGTCGCCCTCTCCAACCCCTTCAAAAATCCGAAATTGGCGCGTTGCGCCCGGTTGATGGCGCGCAGGTCCGTATCCACCGTTACGGAGGAAAAACCTGCCTCTTTCAGCAGGGCCACCACGGCGTCAGCCCTGGCGCCTTGGGAAAAATAGACCCGTGAGAGAATGCTCCTGTGGGTTTCCACCAGCGACGATGCCGGGCCGTGATGGGCAACGGCTTTGCCGATGCCAAGGCGTGACGCCAGCCTGGCCAACAGGCCGGTGAGTTTGGCAAGCGGGCTGGGATTGACGAAATCGCCATCGACGATCAGCAGCTTGCCGCCGGGTTTCAGCACGCGGTGCCATTCCTTGAAAGCTGCGAGCGGATCGACCAGCGTCCACACCAGATGGCGGTTGGTGATGGCGTCGTAGCTTGCCTCCGCCTCCATGGTGTTTTCGGCATCGCCGATCAGGAAGCGGATATTGCGGCCTCGGGATTTGGCCTTGGCGCGGGCGCGTTCCAGCATCGGTTCGGCCCAGTCCATGCCGGTCACTGAAAACCCGAGATCATCCAGCAGATGCGAGACGACACCGGTGCCCGACGCCAGATCCAGCACCTTGCGACCCTCGCCAGCGCCAACGTTGCCCACCCCCAGATGTTTGCGGATCAGCGTATGCCAGGCAGCGCGCTCGTCTTCTGAAAAGATTTCGTGGCCCGGCTGGCTATCAAAGGTTTCGGCGCGGGCCGACCAATAGGCCTTGATCTCGTCTTTCAGGTTGTAATTCTGTTGCATTGCCGTCTGCGTCATGCCCGCAAAAACCCCTCAAAATCTCTGGAATTCTTCTAAAAGATATTTCTTGACTGTTAAAGTCATAAAAACATAAATCCACGGCGAAACACTGTGTGGGTCACGAAAACAAGAACCAGGTGGGGACGCCATTCCGCTTTCGTGCTCACACAACAGAAAATTATATTTGGAGGCAAACGTGTTCAACGTTCATGGGGTGGCTTGCGCAGCCGCATTTTCGCTCACGCTGATGTCCGGCGTGGCAGTCGCCGGTGAGATGGTGAAGATCAAGGATATTACCGGCCGTGAGGTCGAGGTCAGCGTGCCTGTGGAGCGGGTCATCCTGGGCGAAGGCCGCCAGATCTATTTCACCGCCGCTCTTGACACGGAAACACCGTTCAAGCGCATCGTTGGCTGGCGCGATGATTTCCAGAAGGCCGATCTGGACGGATACAATGCCTATCTGGAAAAATTCCCGGAGATGGCAAAAATCCCGACCTTCGGCGGCATGAAGGACGGCACGTTCGATATCGAACAGGCCGTGACGCTGAAGCCTGACGTGATCATCATGAATATCGACGCCAAGTCGGCGACCGAGGAAAGCGGCTATATCGAAAAGCTTGCCAAGGTCGGCATTCCCCTCGTTTATGTCGATTTCCGCGAAAAGGCCATGGAAAATACCGACCCGTCGATGCGGCTGATCGGCAAGCTCTATGGCAAGGAAAAGCGCGCCGAAGAGTTCGTTGAGTTCCACGATGCGCAGATCAAGCGCGTCACCGAGACGCTGGCCAACGCGAAAGACCTGAAAAAGCCTGTCGTGTTCATGGAACGCGCCGGTGGCTATAGCGACGATTGCTGCATGTCGTTCGGCAACGAGAATTTCGGCAAGATGGTGCAGCTCGCTGGTGGCGTCAACATGGCCGGAACCATCATTCCCGGCACGTTCGGCACCGTCAATCCAGAGCAGATCATTGCCTCCAACCCCGATCAGGTGATCGTCACAGGTGCCAATTGGGAACTGTATGTCCCCGGCGGCAAATGGGTGGGCGTCGGCCCCGGTGCCGACAAGGCGCTGGCGACCAAGAAGCTGGCCGACCTGATGAAACGCCCCGCCTTTACCGACATCAAAGCGGTGAAGGATAGCAATGTCCACGCGATCTGGCACCAGTTCTACAACAATCCCTACCAGTTCGTCGCCGTGCAGCAGATCGCCAAATGGTTGCATCCCGAGCTGTTTGGAGATCTGGACCCGGAAGCGACTTTCAAGGAACTGCACGAGCGCTTCCTGCCGGTTGCTTACCGTTCCGGCTATTTCGTCTCGCTGAACACGGGTCTCTAATACTTTCAAAGGCTTCCGGCGGCTGGCACTTGCCGCCGGAATTTATATAAAGAGGTTTGTTGATGACTTTCAGAATGATCATGCGGGCGCTCGTCGCCCTTTTGCCGTTTATGGCCGCACCTGCGCTAGCCGCCGAGATTACCGATGTCGCTGGCCGCACCGTGACGCTCGACCTGCCCGCCAAGCGGGTTCTGGTCGGCGAGGCCCGGCAGATCCACACCATCGCGGCGCTGGCCGGGGACAAGACCTTCGACACCATTGTCGGCTGGCGCGATGACATGGTGAAAAAGGACCCCGACAGCTACGCCGCTTATGTCGAGCGCTTCCCTGAGATCGCCAAGCTGCCGCAATTCGGCTATCTGCCGCAGGGCGGTTTCAGCTTGGAAGCAGCGATTGCCCTGCATCCCGATGTGATGACGCTTAATCTGGAAGTGTTACAGGCGGCGCGTGAAAGCGGGCTGGAGGAAAAAGCGGCAGCGGCGGGCATTCAGGTCGTCTATGTCGATTTCCGCCTTGATCCTGACAAGAATACCGAGAAATCCATTGAAATCCTCGGCCAGATTTTTGGCGCAGAAGACAAGGCGAAAGAGCTGATCGCCTATCGCCGCCAGCAGATTGCAATTGTCACCGACCGGCTGGCCGCTGTGAAGGACTTGAAACGCCCTGCTGTCTTCATGGAACGCGCACCGGGCAATGATGCGGAAGGTGGCTGCTGCCGCACCTTTGGCCCTGCCAATTTCGGCCAAATGATCGATATCGCCGGTGGGCATAATATTGCCTCCGACATCATCTCCACCACCTTTGGCGAAATCAGCATCGAACAGCTGATCGCCTCCGATCCGGCCCAAATCATCGTTACCGGCTCCAACTGGCTGGCGGAATCCAAGACCAACCGTTTCGTGCATGTCGGGCGAGGTGCCGATCCCGAAAAGGCCCGCGCCAAGCTGCAAACCCTGATCGAGCGCACCGGCTTCGACGGGCTTGCCGCCGTGCGCAATCGCCAGGTTCATGCCGCGTGGCACCAGTTCTACGGCGTACCCTATGAATTTGTTCCTATCCAGCAATTCGCCAAATGGTTCCACCCGGAGCTGTTTGCCGATCTTGACCCTGACCGCACCTTCCGGGAGTTTCACCAGAAATTCCTGCCGGTCGCCTATAAGCCGGGCTATTTCGTCTCAATGAACCCGTCGGACGACGAAAAAGGATCAAACTGATGACTGTTGCCATTGAGAGCGCCGCTGAGGTGCAGGGTGAAGGAAAGGGTCGTAGCCAATACCGCGCGCTGACCGCCCGGCGCGTCACCATTCTCCTGTGCCTGCTGGCGGCTCTGGCCACAAGCGTTGCCGTTGATATGGCGCTCGGACCGGCCCGCTATACGCTATCCCAGGTGCTGTCGGCGATTTTCACCCCCGATAGCGTCTCCAACCAGATCCGGGTGGTGATCTGGGATATCCGCATGCCGATTGCGCTGATGGCTGTCACCGTCGGCGCCTGTCTGTCGCTGGCGGGCGCGCAGATGCAGACCATTCTCGCCAATCCGCTGGCAAGCCCGTTCACGCTCGGCATTTCGGCCGCCGCCGGTTTCGGCGCGGCACTGGCGCTGGTCGGCGGCATCGCGGTGTTTCCCGCCGCCATTGAGTTCATGGTGCCGATCAACGCCTTCCTGATGGCGATGCTCGCCTCGCTGTTCATCTATGGCGTCTCGACCATGCGCGGCGTGACGGTGGAAACCATCGTGCTGCTGGGCATTGCGCTGGTCTTCACCTTCAACGCGCTGTTGTCGCTGCTTGAATATCTGGCCTCGGAACAGGCGCTGGCTGCCGTGGTGTTCTGGACCATGGGCAGCCTGACCAAGGCGACCTGGATGAAGGTTGGCGTGACGCTGGCCGTGCTCGTCATCTCCGTACCCCTGTTTGCGCGCCGCGCCTGGGCGCTGACAGCGCTGCGGCTTGGTGATGACAAAGCGGCCAGCCTTGGCGTCAATGTCCGGGCGCTCCGGCTGGAAACCATGATGCTGGTCAGCCTGCTGGCTGCCATTCCAGTGTCCTTTGTCGGCACCATCGGCTTTGTCGGTCTGGTCGGGCCACATATCGCCCGGATGCTGGTTGGTGAAGACCAGCGGTTCTTCCTGCCCGGCTCGGTCATCTGCGGGGCCTTGCTGCTGTCCGTCACCTCGGTCGTGTCGAAAATGCTGATCCCCGGCGCCATTCTCCCCATCGGAGTGATCACCGCCCTGGTCGGCGTTCCCTTCTTCTTCTCGCTGATTTTCACCAACAGGAGGCGCGCATGGTAAGCCTGAAGCTCGACCGCGTCGGCGCCCGCTATGGCCGCGCCCAGGTTTTTGAAGACATCAGCACCGATTGGCTGACCGGCGGTGAAATGACCGCGCTGATCGGCCCGAATGCGGCGGGAAAATCCACGCTGTTCAAGCGCATTGCCGGGCTGATTTCCGGCCCCGGCGTGGTTGCCGTGGAAGACGTGCGCGAGGGCCACCGCCCGATCTGTTACATGCCACAGGATACCGGCGCCAATGCGGTGCTGACCGTCTATGAAAGCGTGCTGCTGGCCGCCAAGCAAGGCGGCGGCTGGCGGGTGGCCGATGGCGAACTCAACGATATCGACCGGATTCTGGCCGCTCTGCGCATCTCCGATCTCGCCTTCCGCGATCTCGGTGCGCTCTCGGGCGGTCAGCGGCAATTGGTGGCGATTGCCCAGGCCTTGGTGCGCAAGCCGGAAGTGCTGCTGATGGATGAGCCGACCTCGGCGCTCGATCTCTTCCGGCAGATCGAAGTGCTGGAATTCATGCGCAAGATCGCCACCCGCGAAGGCATTGCCGTACTGATCGCGCTACACGACCTCAACCATGCGCTTCGCTATTGCAGCCGCACCCTTGTCATCGGCGGCGGCAAGCTGATCGCCTCAGGCCCAACCGAAGACGTCATCACCCCTACCCTGCTGCGCGACGTCTACCGCGTCGATGCACGCATTGAGGCATGCAGCCAGGGGCGGTTGCAGGTGATTGTTGATGGGGCGTTGGTGTAGGGCGTGTAATTGCTATTCATTTAGCTGAGTGTAGGGTGAAAAGAGCACCCAGTTACAGCGTGTTGAGAAGCTGAGCTAAGGCAATTGACATGTTTGCGTAAATTACGTATTTTGCGTATAATTTTAAAGGAGACCGGCCATGGCAATTCAAGTTCCTGCCAGTGCTTTTTCCCGGCAATTTGGCAAAATCCGCGAAGAAGTCTACGACGTCGGCGTGATTGAGGTTACGTCTCATGACCGTGTCGTGGGTGCTTACATTAGCCCTAGGGAACTGGAGCATTTCAAGAGATTGAAGAGCCAGGAAGTTCGGGTTCTGCACGCGAGCGAAATTGATGACGATCTCCTGGGGGAAATTGAAAACGCACAATACGGCGTGATTTCCAAGTGAATCTGCCGGACCCTGTTCCGGGTCTTGTGATCCGTTTTGGCTACACCTGGCATAAAGATCGCTTCAGGAAGGATAGGCCCTGCGCGATCGTGCTGACGTCTCAGGAGTCAGGCATGGTAACAGTGGTTCCAATCACCCATTCCTATCCAGAAGTCGGGGAAGAAGACCAATCCATTCTTATCCCAGAGGACCTCTGTAAGGCTATCGGATTGGATCAGGAGGCTAATTACGTCCGCGTATCTGAAATCAATCAGTTCACGTGGCCCTCTGATCGGCTGGCCCCCTTGCCGCACGATCAAACCCGTTGCGACTATGGCATGGTTCCGGAGAGCTTCTTTGTTGAGATTCGCAAGAAACTCGCGGAAATCGTCAGAGCGAAGCGGATGAAAGCCCTCAAAGTCGATTGATCCATGATGGCTCGCATGACAGGATCGCAGAACAGTTGCGTTATCCCCCAACCCCAAACAACCGCTCATCAATCGCCCTCAGCGCATGGTCCACATGCCCCTCCTGCACCAGATCGGCCTCGTCTCCAACCAGAGTGATCGAGGGCATACCGTCCAGCCGTACTTGCAGGGATTGGGCAAGGCCCTCCTCTATGCCCTGCGCCAGCAGGTCATAATAGCGGGTGCCGGGGCCGGTGATGATGACGGGGAGCGTTTCGTGGAGGCTGAACACCCGTGACAGGCCTTGGCCCAACGCCAGCCCCGCCTGGCGGAAGGCATATTGGGCCATACGATTGCCCTGGCGGGCCGAGAGCGCGATCTTGTCCATCTCGGCAATCGGCACGAACTTGGCGGGAATGGTATCGGGCCGCACTTCAAACGCCATGCGCAGGATGCCATAGAATCCGGCGGAGGCCTCGATACAGCCGCGCGCGCCGCAGCGGCACAATTTGCTGTCGGCGGTATTGAGCATATGCCCGAAATTCGGGGCGCTGACCGCCACCGTGCCATCCGGCACTGGCCTCGCAATGCCAAGCCCGATGCTGTGGCCGAGCGACAGCGCAATCAGGCCACGAAACGTGCCGTCCTGGGCGTCCATGCGGCGGCTGAGACCGTGGGCCACCAGCAATGTCTCGTTGCTGAGCAGAGCCATGGCCCGATCGAAATCACCAAGGCCCGCCTTGAGGTCGAGCGGTTGCTGACCGAACACCGGTGTCCAGAGCAGTCTTGCGCCGCCTGCATCGACGATGCCTTTGGAACTGACGGAGAGAACGGCGACCTTTTCCGGCGGCAATTTCGAGCGGCTGGCCAGACGGGCAAGGTTGCGGCCAAGCCCGTCGATAAAGCCCGCCGCCGACACATCAAGCGGGCGCGGCTCCTCGAAACGGTCCATCAGCGTGCCGCGATAATCCGACAGGGTGTAATTCAGCCGGTCGGAGGAAATCCTGACCGACATCACATAGGCGAAATCCCGGCGGCGCGACAGAGCGACACGCGGCCTGCCCCGTGCGCCAGCGATCTGCTGCTCATGCCGCTCAATCACGCCGGCCTGTTCCAGCTCACTGGTAATGGCGGTGACCGTTGCCGAGGCAAGACCGGTCACGGCAGCGATCTGGGTGTGGGACATGGCCTGCTCTATCCGCAAAGCGGCGAGAACCAGGGCCGAATTCTGGCGGCGGATCTGTTCGGTGCTGGATTTCATCAGCATCGATGCGCCGACCTATTCCTATCTTCTGTTATCTCTGCCTGAACCACATGCCCCTCCCAAAGCATCTGTTTCACTGCAACGCCCCTGTTCTTCTGGGTCATCCTGAACCAGCAAGGTCTGATTTCTCTATGGCCCATTTGTCATTTCTGGAAAAGCGCTCTTCAATTCCTCCTGGGCAAACTCACAGGTGTTGCAGTTCTCGACCCATCACCCGTTTATGGTTCCCACAGGCATATTGACAGGGTCTAATTCTTCTGCCAGTTATTTTCTCGACTGTCGAGAAAAACAATCGCCCGGCTTGTAAGAGCCTGATGATTGGGGAACAGAGGCAGTTTTCTGGCAGCGTGGCGGCGGACGAGGAGGTCTGCCCGCGCTGCCTTCACCTGGGGAGGTTTACAATGAAATCCGTTTTGAAACTGATGGCAGTGGCTGCCGTCATGACATCTGCCTATGCTCCTGTTCATGCCAAGGATCTGGTGGTTGGCGTATCCTGGTCCAACTTCCAGGAAGAGCGCTGGAAGACCGATGAAGCCGCCATCAAGGAAGCGCTGAAAGCGCATGGCGCCAAGTATATTTCCGCCGACGCCCAGACATCCGCCGCCAAGCAGCTGACAGATATCGAAAGCCTGATTGCCCAGGGCGCCAATGCTCTGATCGTACTGGCGCAGGATTCAAGCGCCATCGGCCCGGCCATCGAAAAGGCTGCGGCTGAAGGCATTCCTGTCATCGGCTACGACCGCCTTATCGAGAACCCCAACACCTATTACATCACCTTCGACAACAAGGAAGTCGGCCGTTTGCAGGCCAAGGACGTGATGAAGGTCAAGCCCACAGGCAATTACGTGTTCATCAAGGGCGGCTCCACCGACCCGAACGCCGATTTCGTGTTCTCCGGCCAGATGGAAGTGCTGAAAGACGCCATGGCCAGCGGCAAGATCAAGAATGTTGGCGAAGCCTATACCGATGGCTGGAAGCCGGAAATTGCCCAGAAGAACATGGAGCAGTTCCTGACGGCCAACAACAACAAGGTCGATGCGGTCGTCTCGTCCAATGACGGCATGGCGGGCGGCGTTGTCGCAGCGCTGGAAGCACAGGGGCTTGCCGGTTCCGTGCCGGTTTCCGGTCAGGATGGCGACAAGGCAGCGCTGAACCGCGTGGCGCTTGGCACCCAGACCGTCTCCGTCTGGAAAGACAGCCGCATGCTGGGCAAGAAGGCCGGTGATGTGGCTGTAGCTCTGGCTGGCGGCAAGAAGATGAGCGAAATCCCCGGCACCGCCAAGTTCAAGGGCGGCACCAAGGGTGTGGAAATGGAATCGCAATTCCTGATGCCGCAGGCCATCACCAAGGACAATCTCAACGTCGTTCTGGATGCCAAGTGGATCACCAAGAGCGAGTTGTGCCAGGGCGTGAAAGCCGGGGCGGTAGCAGTCTGCAAGTAAGGGCGGTTTGGGTCAGGCTGCTGCGCCGGAAACAGTCGCTGCGGCCTGCCTAAGCTGTTACCGCTTTGACAAAGGAGCCGCTGATTGCTCCCATTTACAGCATGCCGATGTTTCACGCTCGCCGTAAATGACAGCATCCTGGGCTCCCCCTCACCCCGCCTCCGCTACGCTCGGCGGACCTCTCCCCGCTGGGGAGAGGAGGCAACCGGCGCTGCGGATGAAGGGCGAAGCCAAGATATGCACTGATCCTCTGTTTTAAAGCCGTTTCCGTTTGAAAGCGCTCAACAATCCCATATCGCCGCTCCCAGTTGTGCGGCGATACATCTGCCGGAAGATCATAGAGGAGTAACCGATCCATGGTGGATCACACACTTGGCGCAGCATCCAGCAGTGCGCGTCCGTCAACGGTCAGTCCCTGGCGGCGGTTTTTGAACGCCACCGAAATCGACACCCGGTTGATGGGCATGGTGGTCGCACTGTTGTTCATCTGGTTCGGCTTCCACATTCTGTCGGATGGACTGTTTCTGACGCCGCGCAACCTGTGGAACCTGTCGGTTCAGGCCGCGTCGGTCTCTGTCATGGCCACGGGCATGGTGCTGGTTATCGTTACCCGCAATATCGATCTGTCCGTCGGGTCGATCCTTGGCTTTGTCGGCATGATGATGGCCGTCACCCAAACCAAGTTTCTGCCGGTTCTGCTCGGCTATGACCATCCGCTGATGTGGGTGCTGGCGCTCTCGCTCGGCATTGTCATCGGCGCGGCAATCGGGGCGTTTCAGGGCGCGATCATCGCCTTTCTCAACGTGCCGTCCTTCATCGTCACGCTCGGTGGTCTGCTGGTCTGGCGCGGCTGCGCCTGGATGGTGACGAGCGGCGCGACGGTCGCGCCGATGGATACCCGTTTTCGCCTGATGGGCGGCGGCGCGGATGGCTCAATTGGGGCCACTGCCAGCTGGGTGGTGGGGATCATCGCCTGCGTGTTCATCGTGTTGTCGATCCTGCAGTCGCGCCGTCAGCGCAAGCGTTTCGGCTTTCCGCTAAAGCCGATCTGGGCCGAATATTTCATGGGGCTGATCGGCTGCGGCGCGGTGCTCGGCTCCGTCAGCGTGCTCAATAGCTATTACATGCCGGTCAATCTGGCCCGCAAATATGCCGAGGCCAACAATATCGCCTGGCCCGACAGCGGACTGGAGATTTCGCTGGGCATTGCCATTCCGGTGCTGATCGCGCTTGGTATCGCCATGGTCATGAATTTCATCACCAACCGCACCCGGTTTGGCCGCTATGTGTTTGCCATTGGCGGCAATCCGGAAGCCGCCGTGCTGGCGGGCATCAAAACCCGCTGGGTGACAGTGCGGATCTTTGCGCTGATGGGCGCGCTCTGCGCCATTGCCGCAGCGATTTCCACCGCCCGTCTCAATGCCGCCACCAATGCGCAGGGCACGCTGGACGAGCTTTACACCATTGCCGCAGCCGTGATTGGCGGCACATCGCTGGCCGGTGGGGCTGGCACCATTGCCGGTGCGGTACTGGGTGCCATCGTCATGCAATCGCTGAATTCGGGCATGGTGCTGCTGGGCATGGATACGCCGCTGCAAAGCATCGTCATCGGCATGGTGCTGGTCGTCGCGGTCTGGCTGGATACGGTTTACCGCGCCCGCACCCGATAAAAAGCAGGAGAAACGTTATGACACAACAGAACACGCCTCTTGTGGAAATGAAGAATATCTCCATCTCCTTCGGCGGTATTCATGCCGTCGATGATGCCTCGGTGGATCTTCATGCAGGCGAGGTCGTTGCCCTGCTCGGCCATAACGGTGCGGGCAAATCGACGCTGATCAAGATCCTGTCGGGCGCTTATAAACGCGATACCGGCGAGATCCTGATCAATGGCCAGCCAGCCGATATCAGCAATCCGCGTGATGCCAAGCGCCACGGCATCGAGACCATCTACCAGACGCTGGCCGTTGCCGACAATGTCGATGCCGCCGCCAATCTTTATCTTGGACGCGAGCTGCGCACCCCCTGGGGCACGCTGGATGATGTGGCGATGGAGGCCAAGGCGCGCGAGGTGATGGGGCGGCTCAATCCGAATTTCCAGCGCTTCAAGGAGCCGGTGAAAGCGCTGTCAGGCGGCCAGCGACAATCGGTGGCCATTGCCCGCGCCATCCTGTTCGATGCCCGCATCCTGATCATGGATGAGCCGACCGCAGCGCTCGGCCCCCAGGAAACCGCCCAGGTGGGCGAGCTGATCCTGCAACTGAAAAAGGAAGGCATCGGCATTTTCCTGATCAGCCACGACATTCACGACGTCTTCGATTTGGCCGACCGGGTGTTCGTGATGAAAAACGGCAAAGTGGTCGGCCACGCCCGCACTCAGGATGTCACCAAGGATGAAGTGCTGGGTATGATCATCATCGGCAAAGTGCCGCCGGGTGCCGTGCCTGGCCCCGGCGCGATGCAGGTGGTTTGAGACCCAGGTTTAGGACGCCATGCCGGAGGCGGCGGCCGCCAGCAGCACCACGCCCAGAATGATCCGGTAGATCACGAAGGGCCAGGTGGAGAAGCGCTCCAGAAAGCGCATCAGGCCCCAGATGGCGATGAGCGAGGAGATGCCGCCCGCCACCAGGCCGACACCGAGCAGCGCCCAGCCATGGCTGTCCAGCGCCAGCTTGTGCAATTCCCAGACCTCCTTGAGACCGGCCAGAAGAATGGCTGGCAGGCCGAGCAGGAAGGAAAAGCGCGCTGCTTCCTCCCGCTTGAAGCCCAGCGCCAAGGCCGCCGTCATCGTCGCGCCGGAGCGTGACACGCCGGGGATCAGCGCGCCGACCTGGGCGATGCCGACCAGAAGAATATCCAGCGGGCGAATACTGGGCAGATCGCGGCGATGTTTGGCCATAAGCTCGGTGGCGGCCAGCAGCCCGCCCATGACCAGACAGGCCAGCCCCACGGCCCACAGGCTGCGCAGCGGCGAACCGCAGCTGTTCAGCGTATGTGACAGCGCCAGCCCGGCGACGATGATCGGCAGCGTGGCGATCAGAATCCACAAGACCAGCTGGAAATCGAAATTCTCAAAGTCGCGGCGTTTCACGGCGCTGATCGAACCGTTGGCCAGGCCGTAAATGTCGCGCCAGAAATAGCTGATCACACCAACCAGCGCGGCCATCTGCATGGCGGCGGAAAAGGCGGCACCGGGATCGGGCCAGCCCAGCAGCGCCGGTACCACCCGCATATGGGCCGAGGAAGACACCGGCACCAGTTCCGTCACTCCCTGCACCACGCCTAGAAACGCGGTCTGGATAAAACTCAGATCGACAAAACCCGTTGCCGAACCCACCACGCATGCATCCGCCATCTTGTACCCTTTGCCTTACCCGCTCATCGCTCGTTCTGGCATCAAACGCCAGGTGTTTTGAAACCGCGACCATGGCATAAGCAAGACAGTATATTGCCGGATCGTGACAGAATACCAAAAACAGTACAGCAAGTACGCGATTTGCGATGGCGCTAATCTCCCAAGACGAGCGCGCACATCTCCTTCTCCTTTTGCGGGAAAATCAAAATGTTGGATGTGGTTTCTTGATATTATTCAACATTATTAATGTTTAAACCTATTTGCCATTAAACTGAGGATTAGCAACATCATAATGGTAACCCTGCAAGAAAGCGGGCCGTGCGGCTCCGGAGATTTTTAAAAATGCGCATCTCTCTTGGCCAACTTCTCATATCCCTGTTCGCAGTCATTCTTCTGGTCGTGGTCGGCCAGGGCATTTATGCGGTGACGTCGCTGAACACCATATCGGTTGGGACCAATCAGATCGTCGATAAGCGGGTTCCCTCCTTCATCCTTATGGGGCAGATCAATGCTGATCTGGGCGATATCCGCGTTGCGCAGAGCAATTATCGCAGTGCCGCCACACCGGAGCAACGCGCCGTCTTTCTGGGATCGCTGAACAATGCCTATACCGCACTTGAGCAGGCTAGAAAGCAGTATGAGCCGCTGATCGTCGACAAAGAAGATCAGGCGCTTTACGACACCTTCTCCAAGGACTGGGCCAAGGCCGAGCAATTGTGGCAGAAGGTCAAGACATTGACGGACAGCGGCAGTGCCGATGAGGCAAAACAGCTGTTTCTGGGAGACTCCCTGGCGACCTATGCCAAGGCCGGTGACGATATCCAGGCCGCTGTTGACGATCTGGCCAGCAACGTTAAAGACGAGGGCGCCTCCAACGCCGAGCAAATTTCCCTGGCCACGACCGTGACCTATATCGCTCTTGCCTTAGCGTTCAGCATCGGCATCGGTGCGGCACTGATCAGCAGCCTGCGGGTCGTGCGCCCCTTGAAGCGCATCACGGACAATATGCGCACCTTGTCTTCCGGCGATACCAGCGGCAGCGTGCCTTACATGAGCCGCAAGGACGAAATCGGTGCAATGGCCGCCGCCCTTCAGGTGTTCAAGGACGGCATTCTCCACAGCCGTGCCCTGGAAGCCGAAGCCGCCAGCAACCGCCAGAAGGCCGAAGCCGACAAGCTGCGCCTTCAGCAGGAGGCCGAAGCAGCGGCACAGAAGAAATTGCAGGAAGCCACCGCAGGTCTTGCATCTGGCCTGAAGCGCTTGGCGGCTGGCGACCTCGGCTTTGAACTGAAAGAACCGTTTGCCCCCGAATTCGACGCTCTGCGCCTCGACCTGAATACCGCCGTGGCCCAATTGGGCAGCACGATTTCCACCGTTGCGACCTCTGCCAATGCTATCAGCGACGGCTCACGCGAAGTCAGCCAGAGTGCGGACGACCTTTCCAAGCGCACGGAACAGCAAGCCGCATCGCTGGAAGAAACAGCTGCCGCTCTCGACCAGATCACGGTCAATGTCAGCAATTCCTCAAAGCGCGTTGAAGAGGCGCGTGGTGTGGCGAAAGAAGCCAATAGCAGCGCGGTGCATTCCGGCCAGGTGGTGAATGAAGCCATCAACGCCATGCAGCGCATTGAGCAATCCTCCAACCAGATTTCCAATATCATCACCGTGATCGACGAGATTGCCTTCCAGACCAATCTTCTCGCCCTGAATGCCGGTGTCGAAGCCGCCCGTGCGGGCGAAGCGGGCCGTGGCTTTGCGGTGGTCGCCACAGAAGTGCGCGAACTGGCGCAACGCTCGGCCAAGGCCGCACGCGAAATCAAGGAACTGATCAACAAATCCACCCAGGAAGTGGAAAACGGCGTGCGTCAGGTGCAGGAAACCGGCGAGGTTCTGAAAGCCATCGAGCAGCACGTCACGACGATCAACGGCCTGATGGACGCCATCGCCACCTCCTCGCGTGAACAATCGGTTGGCCTGTCGGAGGTCAATACCGCCGTCAACCAGATGGACCAGGTCACCCAACAGAATGCCGCCATGGTAGAAGAAACCAGCGCCGCCAGCGCCAACCTTGCGCAGGAAAGCGTGCGTTTGCAACAACTGGTCTCGGACTTCACACTCCCCAATACCACCAGCAATCAGAGACGCCGGGCGGCGTAAGCGTTTTCACTTCCTGGAAATGCACTAAACCAAAGCGGCCAGCACCAAAGGTATCGTCACAGCTGCTATTGCTGTCTGGATGCTGATGATGCTGGCCGCCATCCGATAATCTCCTCCGAACAGCCGGGCCATGATATAGGTGGAAGGCGTACACGGAAGCGAATTAAACAGGATGATCGTTGCCAGAGATGTGCCAGTCAGGCCAAGCGACTTACCGATCCCATAGGTGGCAACCGGCAGTACAGCGAGCTTGATGGCCGAAGACAGCCAAATCATGCCACGCGAGGCGCGAACAGCGGCAAAATCTATTCCGGCCCCGACGCTTAACAGTCCGAGCGGCAGGGAAGCGCTTCCCAAAATTTTGAGAATGGCTGTCACGAAATCCGGCATTGGTATGCTGGCAAGATTGACCACGCCACCAATCACCACGGATAAAATGACGGGATTGGTAACAATGGTTTTCACCATATGCCTTTTGCCGACAGGGCCGTTATCCCCATGGATCATCAGAATGAAGATCGATCCGACATTCAGCACCGGAATGGTGATGGCGATGGCCACAGCCGTCACCATCAAACCTGGCTGACCATAGAGGGCGGTCGCGGCGGCAACGGCAACATAGGTGTTGGGGCGTAAAGCCCCTTGCAGAACGGAGGAAAAAACAGGCCCCGGTCTCGGAAACAGCACTTGCAACAGAAAGACGATACTGCCGCCCAGCACAATGCCTCCCAAAAGAGCGATTGTGACCAGGGATAGAGAAATACCGGCAAGGTCAGCCGTCACGATCTGGCTGAACATCAAGGCTGGAAAGAGATAGAAGTAGTTCAACCGCTCGCACGGCATCCAGAATTCGGACGCCAAAAGAGTGCGGCGATGGAGAATGAACCCCATCAAAATCAAGGTGAAGATGGGGATCAAGGCCGTGAGTATTGTCAGCACGCGCATAAACTCCGGCATCAATTCGGCTGCAAGGCGGGATGGTTTGCTCCACCGACACGCAGGGTTTGGAAACTGTTGAAATAGTCGCGGTCATCACCCTGGTTTGCCCCGACGATCAGCACAACGTCTTCGGGACTCAGCAATGTGCCGTCATTGACCTCTTTCAAATCGTGCAGCGCAGAAGACGGCACCTGCCAGTCAACCTTGGAAAGGTGAATACCGGAGACACCAGGCACCAGGTTCAGCGCCCTTGCCACCCAAGGGTCATCATGGACGGCAATGACCTGCTGCTGAACGGACGCCGACGCGACCAGGCCCACAGCGTAGCCGCTGCGCGAAACGACGACGATCTTGTCCACCGGCAGAGTGGAGATGAGGGCCTTTACAGCGCGTGCGATCTCATGTTTGGGGGCATCTTGGGGCGCTGACGTGTAGATATAGGTCTGGGAAATGGCTGCGATATTCCTTAACCGCCCGACGGCCTCGACCGGATAGCGCCCGACTGCCGTTTCGCCTGATAGCATCAACAGGCTAGCACCATCGATGACGGCGTTGGTGATATCTCCGATTTCCGCCTTTGTCGGATAGGGGTTATCGATCATCGAATGCAGCAATTCCGTCGCGACAATCACAGGCTTGCCATTGGCATTTGCTGTTGTGATAATCCGCTTCTGAAACACGGAAACGCTATCGACATTGGTTTCCACGGAAAGGTCGCCGCGGTCGATCATGATAACGTCAGCAGCGCCGACAATGTCCTCCAGGTTATCAAGACCACCCTGATTCTCGACCTTGGCGACGATGCGAGGTGCCCGACCGCCGATCAGCCCACGGATGGCATCGACATGTTCGGCGCTTTCCACAAAGCTGATCCCGAGATAATCGACCCTGTTGTCTCTGGCGAAATCGACCATCGTGCGGTCGTTTGATGTAATGAGTTCCCGTCCGAGAGAGACCTCAGGCACGTTAATGCCCTTCCGGCTCCGCAATGTACCATCGCCACCGGCACGCACATGAATGTCTCTCCCGTCAATCCTCTCAACCTGGAAGGACAATGTTCCGTCGTCAGCATAGAGCCGAATGCCGGGAGCCAGTTGCTCATGCAGGCCATCGAAATTCACCGGTACTTTTTCAGTACCGTCATGGCTGATATCTGTCGTCAGGATCAGGATCTCGCCTTCCTTGAAGCTTGGCTCGTGGGCGAGCTGGATCGTTCTGATCTTGCGCCCCGGAATGTCGAGCAAGACCGGAACACCGGGAACGGCTTCACGGATCAGGCGAATGGTTTGCCTGTGCCACTCAAGATTGCCATGAGAGCCATTCAGCCGTGCAACGGTCATTCCGGCCTCTCTCAGTGCTTGCAGAGTGGTGAAATTGGCCGAGACCGGACCAATGGTTGCAATAATACCTATAGACGCCATGAGAGGTCTCCGAATGAAGCGGTTATGTGAAATTTAAAGGGTTCCTTCCAGCGCGGCATCGCCAACGGTGGAGGTCTTTGCGTGGTCAGCCCGGTAGCGGAGAACAAGCTCTGTCACGGGTGCAGTGAGAATCGACGCGACAACGAATGCCGAGAAGGCGTTTACATTGATGAGGTTCATCGAATAGGCGACGGTGGCGAGCACGAGCCCCGGACCGCCGCGCGTGTTGAACACGACCCCATTGAGGAAGGACTGCCGGGCATTTTTCGACATCAGGAAATGGGTGACGGTCACCGATGCTATCTTCAGTGCGGATGACCAGAGCAGGAAGACGGCAATATCGTAGATCGATATGGCATTATCGAAAACCAGGCCTCGCCCAACAAGGATGAAATATGCCGGAATAAAAATCCATTGCGCCAGCTTTGCGAGGAACGGCATGCCGTTCTCGGCGATAGACTTTGCTCTCCCCAGACATAATCCTGCAATCAGCATCCCCAGCAAGAGACCTGCACCCAAGGAGGCAGACGTCAGAGCGGCGGCCAGGGAGACAGCGATGATGAAAGCAATGCCGATTTGCCTGCTCTCATGCCGTTGCGCCCATGTGTCATAGAGTTTGACAAGGGAGAAGGTTACCAGAAACAGAGCGCCAGCCGCAGTCAACGTCATGACCAAGCTTGTCAAAACCGGCAGAAGGTCGAATTGTGATTGCGTTCGCAGCACGTCGGAGATGGGAAACACCGCCCAAATCAGAATATCCAGCAAACAGGCCGACACGAGAACCGTCGATGAAAAGGTGGTCCCGATCATTTTGAGATCGATGAAGATTTTCGTCAAAAAGGGTACGGACGTAACGATAACCGCCAAAGCAAGCACAAGGATCGTTGCTCTTTCCTCACCGACCGTTTGAGACGGAAACGTCAGTCCCGGCGCAATGCGCAAAACGATGTGGGACGTCGAGAGCGCCAGAAGAAGGGCCGCGAACGTACCCGCCATGTAGGAGGTCAACGATTTGAGATCGACTTGCTTTTCCGCACTCCGGATATTCGAGAAGGACGTAACAATCAAAAAACCGAGAGCGACGTTACTGAGGGCATAAATCTCACCAATCCGCGCACCTACCCGATGAAGCTCAAACCAATCTTCAACATTGAGGGAATATGGCCCAAGAAAAATACCGAATATAATATATAATATAATTTTTGGTATTTTTGTATTAAATAATTTTGCATTGAAAAATATAAACGCAAAAAATGACAGAATCAAAATCAAAGAACAATATATAATTGATTCAACGTTCTTAATATACATGGATCTTCCTATATTAAATAAAAAGAACCCCTTATATATGAATCTACGCGGGCCATTTTATTTTCATGACCTATCTTTTCGTAGTCAATTATCTTGATGGATCTTCAATTCTGACAGTTTCATGACAAAATATATCGATATTGTTCATTAAAAATGAAGCTGTTTCATGCTAAAATTTCCACCCGAAACAGGCAATAATTCCACCAAATAGCGATTGATTGACTTATTTTTCTACAATAGATTGTATTGGTTCATGACCATCAGCCTACCACCACCCGTCTAGAGACCGGTGGATCATTCATAAGGCGATGAAAATCCTGCATTTGGAGCGAAACCAACGATATTGATCGTTCAGAGCAAACTCTGTCTTTTTGTTACGGCACAATTTCCTCCTTAAATCGGAGCGGACTTAAGGAGGAAATTATGCAGCAGATATAAAGTGCTACAGCGAACCTTTGCGCGTCATATATGGCGAACGGTGCTGTCGTGTATCTCCGATCGCAGAAGCCGGTTCCGTTTTCCTGGGAAGCTCTCCCTACCAGCCCCCATGATACCCCAGGCGAGCATATCCTACCGTTTCAAGCTCCCCAAAATCCCCCGCACCAGCGCCCGGCCGAGCTGGTTGGCGACTTGGCTGGCGAGTGAGCGGGCGGCGCTTTTCATTGCTGCCTCGATCACCGTTTGGCGTTGGCGACCGGGGGGTGCGGTGCGGTCAGGCGCTTGGCGGGTGGTGGTGGTTTTTTGGTCTGGTGCTTCATCGCCAAAGCCCGGCAGTTTCCAGCGGCTGGCGGCGCTGGTGCCTTCGGCACGGTCATCGGCTCCGCTGTGGCCTGCGGCTTTTTCGGCACGTTCCGCCAGGATTTCGAAGGCCGAGTGCCGGTCGATGGTGCGATCATAGAGGTTCGCCATGGGGCTGGCGCCAATGATTGTCGCCCGCTCGCTATCCGTCAGCGGGCCGATGCGGGCGGAAGGCGGGCGGATCAGGGTGCGCTCGACCATGGAGGGTACACCTTTGCCCTGAAGGGTCGAGACCAGCGCTTCACCGGTGCCAAGTGCCGTAATCGCCTCTTCGCAGGAAAAGGCCGGATTGGGCCGGAAGGTTTCGGCGGCGGTCTTCACCGCCTTCTGTTCGCGGGGCGTATAGGCGCGCAATGCGTGCTGCACCCGGTTGCCCAATTGCGCCAGAATGGTTTCCGGCACATCCAGCGGATTTTGCGTGACAAAATAAACACCGACACCTTTGGAGCGGATCAACCGCACCACCTGCTCGACCCGCTCGACGAGAACGCTTGGCGCATCGCGAAACAGCAGATGCGCCTCATCGAAGAAGAACACCAGTTTGGGCTGGGCGAGATCGCCAACCTCAGGCAGTTCCTCGAACAGTTCCGAAAGCAGCCAGAGCAGGAATGTGGCATAAAGCCGTGGGTTCATCATCAGCCGGTCGGCGGCCAGCACCGAAATCGTCCCGCGCCCATCCGGCGCAACCCGCATGATATCCTGGATAGACAGCGCCGGCTCGCCAAAGAACTGGTCGGCGCCCTGGCTTTCCAGCAGCAGCAGCGCCCGTTGCAGCGAGCCGACCGAGGACTTCGACACCAGCCCGAATTGGCCCGATAGTTCACTGGAATTTTCCGCCATATAGGTCAGCAGCGCCTGCAAATCCTTGAGATCCAGCAGCGCCAGCCCGCCCTTATCGGCGATCTTGAAGGCAATGTTCAGCACGCCTTCCTGTGCTTCCGAGGCCTCCATCAGCCGAGCCAGCAGAAGCGGCCCCATTTCGGCGATGGTGGTGCGGACCCTGTGGCCCTTTTCGCCGTAGAGATCCCAGAAAGTGACCGGAAATTCCGCGAAGGGATAGGGCGAAAGCCCGATCTCCTCAGCGCGCTTCAACAGGAAATCCTTGGCCTCCCCCGGCGCGGCCACGCCCGACAGATCACCCTTGATATCGGCGCAGAACACCGGCACACCCGCACTGGCGAAACCTTCCGCCAGGATTTGCAGCGTCACGGTCTTGCCGGTGCCGGTGGCGCCGGTGATCAGCCCGTGGCGGTTGGCCAGTTTCAGATCCAGATATTCCGGTGCGTTAAACGCATCATCCGGCTTGCGGCTGGCGCCGAGAAACAATTTTCCATCTTCAAGCATCGCGTCACATCCCCTCGACACGCCTTCGCGACAACAGCACCGGGCGTTTTATCAAACACCTAAAGCGCTGCATGGTCTTCTCCCTCAACCGGTTTCGATTGAAGGACGTGTACAATCGCCGAATGCCCCTTCGGTCATGCACTTGTTGTTCTTAGCAGAATATGGAACATCCTCAACTCCGTCAGCGGTTTCACACGGCTTTGAGCAGATTGAAGGCGCTTGCCGCTTGAGTTTGCGGCCTGAGTAAATTACGTTGACGTGAACGTCAAAAAACCTTTGAGGAGCATCCCATGAGCGAATTGGTCACCCGCATTTCCGACAATGTCGGCATCGCCCCGGACACGGCGGAAAAGGCGCTTGGCATGATGCTGGGCTTTTTGCAGCGCGAAGCCGATGACGGCGCGGTTGCCCGGATGATCGAAGCCATGCCCGGCGCACCTGAACTGGTGGCTATGCACAATGGCGAAGGCAAGAGCGGCGGCCTGCTGGGTGGCCTGATGAGCGCCATCGGCGGCGGCGGCATCATGGGTCTCGGGCAGCAATTGATGAGCCTTGGACTAGGCATGGGAGAAATTTCGGCGCTTGCCAAGGAAACCATGGCCATTGCCCGCGAACATGCTGGTGACGAAGTCGTGGACAAGGTCGTGGCATCCGTACCGGGCCTTAGCCAGTTCGTCTAACACGCACCAGTCAGACTGTCCTTTCAAATATTTCAAACCTTGCAAATATCTCAAGCACCTGATGCATTTGAGATATTTGCAACGCGTTGAAGGTTGGACGCAGGTGTGCTCGCCATACATGGTGGTATTCGCAGGCTATATGGATTTTAACACCGAACATTAGCATTTATTTAGAAAATCAAAGATACGGTTCCGTAGGACTTACAACCAGTCGGGGTCATTTGATGAAAATGCCAGTGCAATCGGTTTCAGCAAAGCTTCTGCTGGCAGCAGGGGTCGTGATAACGATCTCTCTGGGCGGCTTCTCGATTGTCGGCATATTTGCCACCAAAACGCAACTGAGCGACAATATTGTCGCCGTGGCGACGCAAAAGGCCGAGCTTGCCTCCAGGCAGGTAACGGCAGATATTACCAATGTGGTTTCCTCTGCGACCAGCGTCGCGGCCAGCCTGTCGGGACTGATTGAAAACGGCGCCGGCAGCCGCGCCGATGTCATCGCCGCGCTGAAAAACATTCCACCACAATATCCAAGCATGTTTGGCGCATGGATGACCGAATTGCCTGATGTCCCGGCGGACCTTAAACTGCAGGGCGCTGAGGGCACCAACAAACAAGGTCTGTTCACGGCCTATTGGACCAAGGACGATAGCGGCAAGCTGGGATTTTCCACCTGGGAGATCAAAACCACCGATCAATGGTATGCCGAACCTCTGGCAACCGGCAAGAGCTTGATTACCCAGCCTTATATCTCGACCACCGGTCAGTTGCTGACATCGATATCCTTGCCGGTAAGGGTGAATGGCAAGATTGTCGGTCTGGCGGGCGTCGATATCAAGCTGGACGATCTCGCCGCGACAATCAGCGCTTTGCGGCCCTTCGAAGATGGCCGCATCATGCTGCTGGCCGATAACGGCAAATGGCTTGTGAATGCCGACAAGTCCCTGATGATGAAGGACTATGCCGATACCGGGGCCGCCGAGGTCAAGGCGGCGCTTGCCGATGGCAAGACGCGCATCATCCATGGCCTGCCGGATGGCGCGACACGGATTGTCTTTCCCTTTACCAGCCCCGGCATGAACAAGACCTGGGCCACGGTGCTGGACATTCCGGAAAAGACCTTCACAGGCCCGATCAAAGAACAGATCATCGCCATATCCTCCAGTTGCCTGATCATGCTGACGATCGGTCTTTGCCTGATTTACTTTGTCTCGACGCTGATCGTACGCCGGCCCTTGGCAAATGTGGTGGCTGACGTGCGTGTGATGGCCGGTGGCGATTACAACAAACCGATTGCCGGAACGGAACGTCACGACGAATTTGGCACCTTGGCGACAGCGCTCGACCATTTCCGCCGCGAACTCTCCAATGGCCTTCGCGTGCAGCAGGAACAGGATTCCTTACGCAAAAGCGTGGAACAGGACCGGGAACGCCAAAGCGCGCTGGAAAAGGCAAAGGCCGAAGATTTGCTACAATTTGTCCAGCAGGTCCAGGCTGGCTTCGATGCCCTGGCCGCAGGCGATCTGACCGTGCGCATGCAGGACAATGTCGCACCGGAATTCGAAGCAATCCGCCAGAATTTCAACACCTCGGTGGCAAGCCTTGAGGAGGCGATCGGCGCCGTTGTCCACGCAATCGGTACGATCCGGTCCGGTCTTGGCGAAATCTCGTCCGCCTCCAACGATCTGGCGCGGCGCACCGAACAGCAGGCCGCATCGCTGGAAGAAACCATTGCAGCACTCGGCGATGTGTCACGCGCCATCGACGGCACGGCCGACGGGGCTGGCCGGGCGCAGTCGGTCGTTACCGCCACCCGCGACAATGCCGCCAAGGGCGGAGATATCGTCTCCCGCGCCATCGAGGCGATGACGGCCATCCAGGGCTCATCCGAAAAGATCGGCAATATCATCGGCGTTATCGACGAGATCGCCTTCCAGACCAATCTCCTGGCGCTGAACGCCGGGGTTGAAGCGGCCCGCGCCGGGGAATCGGGCAAGGGTTTTGCCGTGGTGGCGCAGGAAGTGCGCGAACTCGCCCAGCGCTCCGCCAATGCAGCCCGCGAAATCAAGGCGCTGATCTCCACCTCCAGTGCCCAGGTTGAAACGGGGGTCCATCTCGTCAGCGCCTCGGGGTCCTCGCTGCAACAGATTGTCGATCAGGTCGCCAACATGAGTTCGACAATAACAGACATTGCCAATTCGGCCCGCGAACAGGCTACATCGCTGCGCGAAGTGACGAATGCGGGCGATGTCATGGACAAGGTCACCCAGCAGAATGCCGCCATGGTGGAAGAAACCACCGCCGCAGCCCAGAACCTTGCCCAGGAAACCGAAAATCTCGCCCATATGGTCCGGCGTTTCCGGACCAATTCCGCCAATTCCGGCCAGCCCCAGCGCTACGCCAAGGCGTCGTGAGATTGGCATCGGGTCTTCGATCATCTGCATGAAGATAAATGCCGCCGGATTACTCGGCGGCATTTCGCTTTCTTGGTTTCGCCAGTGGAATATTTTTTTCACAAAAAAGGTGGGTGCGGCCCAGCAATCGGGGTGCAGCCTTAGACTTTCGTTAGAATCTCTATGCAACCTTAGCCAAAATTCGGCAAACCGAGGGGCTGGTTGCAATGAGTATACAGGTAGGGACTGTTTCAGGAAAACTGATGCTGGCGGCAGGTGCCGCGATGGCGGCGCTCATCGCCTCCTATACGGCATTGAGCGGCTGGGAAACCAGCAAGCGCGTCAATGATCAGGTGGTGGCGCTCGCCTCCGAAAAGGCGGCCTCGGTCGCCAATCAGGTGGCCGTGCAGATCACCGATGTGGTGTCTGCCGGAACCAGTGTGGCTGGCAGCCTGTCCGGCCTGATCGAAAACGGCTCACGCAACCGAACCGATGTGATTGCGCTGTTGAAGGGCGTTCCGACCCATTACAAAACCATGTTCGGCGCCTGGATGACTGAAGTGCCGGAAGCCCCGCAGGAGCTGAAACTGCAAGGCACCGAGGGCAGCAACAAGGTGGGGATTTTTGCGGCTTACTGGACCAAGGATGATAGCGGTAACCTGGAGTTTTCCACCTGGGTCACCAAGACCGCCGACCAATGGTATGCGGAACCCTTGTCAACCGGCAAGGGGTTGATTACCCAACCGTATATTTCCACCACCGGCAAGCTTTTGACCTCGGTTTCAACCCCCGTCATCGTCAAGGGCAAGATCATTGGTCTTGCCGGTGTGGATGTGCAGCTGGGCGATCTTTCCGCCTCGATCAGCGCCATGACCCCATTTGATGGCGGCCGTGTCATGCTGGTGGCAGACAACGGCAACTGGCTGGTGCATCCTGATAAGGACACGCTGATGAAGCCCTATGGCGACACGGGTGCCGCCGATGTCAAGGCCGCCCTTGCCGATGGCAGGATGCGCATCCTTCACGGTTTGCCTGACGGTGCGACACGACTGGTCTTTCCCTTCACAGCGCCGGGCATGAACAAGACCTGGGCCGCCGTTCTCGATGTTCCCGCCAAAACCTTTTCCGAACCGGTCGTTGCGCAGGTGACCTCCACCGCCATCAGCGGGCTGGTCCTGCTGGTCATTGCCCTGGTGATGATCTACGGCGTTTCCATCCTCATCGTGCGCCGCCCGCTGGGCGACGTGGTGGAAGCCGTGCGCCGCATGGGCGGTGGCGATTACCAGACGGACGTGACCGGCAAGACCCGCAGCGACGAATTCGGCATGCTGGCCTCGGCCCTCGACAGTTTCCGCCTTGATCTCGCCAATGGCCGGTCCGTGCAGGCGGAACAGGAAAAGCTCAGGGCCAGCGTCGAGAGCGACCGAGAGCGCCAGACCGCACTGGAACTGGCCAAGGCGGAAGATCTGCGCCATTTCGTCCAGCAGGTGCAGGCAGGCTTCGACGCGCTGGCCGCGGGCGACCTGACCGTGCGGATGAACACTCATGTCGCACCGGAATTCGAGGCGATCCGCCAGAATTTCAACACCTCGGTCGCAGCGCTTGAAGACGCGATGGGCTCGGTGGTTTCCACCGTCAGCACGATCCGTTCCGGCCTTGGCGAAATCTCCGCCGCCTCCAACGATCTGGCACGCCGTACCGAACAGCAGGCCGCCTCGCTGGAAGAAACCATTGCAGCGCTCGGCGATGTGTCGCGCGGCGTCAACGGCACCGCCGAAGGCGCAGGCCGCGCCCAACATGCCGTTACCGCCGCCCGCGACAATGCCGCCAAGGGCGGCGACATCGTTGCCCGGGCTGTGGAAGCGATGACTGCCATCCAGGGCTCATCGGAAAAGATCGGCAACATTATCGGCGTCATCGATGAGATCGCCTTCCAAACCAATCTTCTGGCCCTGAACGCCGGTGTGGAAGCTGCCCGCGCTGGTGAAGCCGGTAAGGGTTTTGCGGTGGTTGCCCAGGAAGTGCGCGAACTCGCCCAGCGGTCCGCCAATGCCGCCAAGGAGATCAAGGCGCTGATCTCCACCTCAAGCGCGCAAGTCGAGACCGGCGTCGGCCTCGTCACCGCATCCGGCACTTCGCTGAAGGAAATCGTCGAGCAGGTGGTCGAGATGAGCACCACCATCACCGACATCGCCAACGCCGCCCGCGAACAGGCGACCTCGCTACGCGAAGTCACCGCCGCTGGCGACCAGATGGACAAGGTCACCCAGCAGAACGCCGCCATGGTGGAGCAAACCACCGCAGCGGCCCAGAGCCTGACCCAGGAAACCGAACATCTCGCCCAGATGGTCCAGCGCTTCCGCACCAATGCCGGAAGCTATGGCCAGCAACGCTATGCGATGGCGTCTTGAGGGATGAAATAAGGGGGCGGCAATGCTGCCCCCTGCCCTTTTTGCTCGGCACTGCATCATGTATTCAAATGATAACGGACGCGCACATCCAGCAACTTCCACTTGTTGCATGCGCATAATCGGTGTAGCCATCCGGCATTTACGACAGGTTCAGAGAGGCCGGAAATGACCGGAAATACGCCCTCCCCGTTGGCGGAACTCGCCAGACAGATAGCAGCAACGGCGACGCTGGAGGGCGAATTCGTGTTGCGCTCCGGCCAGGTCTCCAACCGGTATTTTGATAAATATCGCTTCGAGGGAAACCCGGTTCTCTTGAGAGAACTGGCCAAGGCCATGGCCTCCCTGCTTCCACCCGGAACCGAAATCCTTGCTGGTCTGGAACTCGGCGGGATTCCGCTTGTCACGGCAATATCGTTGGAAACAGGACTTCCCGCCGCCTTTGTCCGTAAAGAGGCAAAAACCTATGGAACCTGCCGCGCCATAGAAGGACAGGACGTCAGGGGCCGGCGCATCACCTTCATAGAGGACGTGATCACCACAGGCGGCGCCGTCGCCGATGCGCATCGATTGGCCTTGGCAGAGCAAGCAGACATTCTTGCCGTGGTTTGCGCAATCTGGCGTGGGAACGGCAGTCCTCATATCACAAACGCGCCCGACCTTGCGGTATTTCCGGTTTTCACCATGGCTGATCTGGAGAAGTGATCCCGAACCTTGGGCCGGTTAAGGGCCGACGAAGATCGAGGCGTTGAAATCGCTCAAGATCACCTCGCCCGAGGCGACCGGGTTGCTGTCGTAAAACCGCTCGATTGCGGCATCGTCCATCATCTCTAAAATATACGCCTGGATGATCTGGTAGTAGTGGTCCCGCAGCACGGTTGAATCCGGATCGAGATTGGTGACACAAACGGTGCCGGTCGGCTGGGTATCAACGAGGGTGATATGCAGGTCTGGCCGGTAGATCTTGAGGATCGGGATGATTTTCCAGACATCGCCGGTCCAGGACGGGGCATTGTCGCGGTCAAGCCGGCCAGCCATGTTAAAGACGCGCTCGGTCATTTCCGCGTTGATCGGCAGGCAATCATCCAGCATGACAACCGTGTCGCGGTGGGCGATCCGCTCGCTGTTGATGAAATCGCGCAGCAGATATTCGAACTGGTGCAGGCCATCGAGAAAAATCACGTCCGGCGACCGTCCCAGGATCACGCGCGGATCATGTTCGCGGAAAAATACGTCGCTGGTCATGCTGTAGAGATGAACCGCACTCTTGTTGGCGAGTATGTCGTAGCGGATCTTGAACTCCAGATCGACGCCGATGGCCTCGCATCCGATCCCCGACAGCGTGCCGCCATCCCGGACCCCGACTTCGAGATAGCCGCGCGCCTGTTTCTTGCCAGCAATCGCGGCAATGAAGTCACGGTAGGCAGGGCCTTGATGATTGCGTCTGAACATGTTTTCCAATTTCCTCGCCTGGAGATCGCCCGATCCAGGCCAAGACTGACCCTCTCCGCTTTGCGGTCATGGAGGAGCCAATAAATTGCACAACCTGATGTGCCAGTTCTGGCTTGTATGAAACTGAACCGAAGCAGCAGCCGGGCGATGTTTCAAAACAATCACCGCCACATTGATGAACGAAGGGATGCAAGCATGGGCCAGCGCAATATTCTGATCGAAGGCGTTTCAGGAACCGGCAAGACCTCCGTCGCCACCGAACTGCAACGGCGCGGCTACCACGTCATTCACGGTGATCGTGAACTGGCCTACCAGGGCGACCCCGAAACCGGCGAACCGCTGGATGCGTCCACACTGGCGCCGGGTCTTGCGGATGTAGCTTTCGGACACAGGCACCACCTGTGGGATGTCAGCAAGGTCAAAGCGCTGATTGCCGACCACAACCACCCGATCTCCTTCTTCTGCGGCGGCTCCCGCAATTTCCATCGGTTTATCGAGCTTTTTGACGGGGTCTTCGTTCTCGACGTCGATCAACACACCCTGAAAAACCGGTTGGCCAGCAGACCCGAAGACGAGTTCGGCGGAAAACAAGCCGAGCGGGATCTGATTATGCGGTTGCATGCAACGTGGGAGGATATTACCGAGAATGCGACGGTTATTGATGCGATGGTGCCGGTTGAGGCGGTTGTCGAGCTGATTTTGCTGGGGTGTGGAGGTGATCACTCACCCCCTAAGGGAGAGTATGACGTCCTGCCGGATCACCAGTGGAAGAAATTGCCATGAAGACGCTTACCCAGAATAGGGCATTGGTGTGATTCTCAGTCCGTTCGGCGATCATGGCTCGAACGAGTGCTTCTGCCCCAGCCAAGTCACCATAGATTTTCAAGGCTTGGATGGCCTGGCCGATGCTAGGCTGCTCTTCATTGAGAATTGTCAAAATCTTTCTGGACATGGCGCGAGGATAACACTTCGAAAAGCTTTCGTCATATCCCACAAATATGCGAGACAGCCCGCTCGCAATGAGCTTATAAGGACACTTTACCCCCTTGAATCGTGGGTTTACCGATGCGCATTGACCATGACCAAAGCCTTTTTGAAAAGACATTTAATCAGATCAAGTTAAGCCGAAACACCAGTCTCGCGGTATTGATCTTGCGTGACAACTATTCAGCCCTGGCCCATGTGACTTATCACCACGCCCATACCGTGCTGGGTAAGATGACTGTCGATGCACCATTCGTGAAGACAACCTATCCGGATGCCTGGATCGGACGTTACATCATCCAGGGTTACGCCGCTATAGACCCGGTGGTTCAGGAAGGAACCAAACGAATGTTGCCGTTCCGCTGGGCGGAGATTGAAGTCAAACCCGAGTCGTCCGCTCTTTTTACTGAATTCGAAGCCCACGGCCTCGGCGGCACCGGCTATTCCATTCCGATCATTGATCGTGCCGGTCGACGGGCACTGCTTTCGCTCAACTTTTCGCCGGATTTTACGGAATGGGAAGAATATGTGAATCTCTATCAGTCAGAATGGAGCGAACTAGCGCATCTCATCCACAAGCAAGCCATTGAAGAAATGTATGGCGATAAAGACCCAGCGCCACAAATAAGCCCACGAGAATTGGAAACACTCTATTGGGTCGGCCAAGGCAAAGAAGCTGCCGGGATCGCCGTCATTCTTGGCATTTCCGAGCATACCGTCCGGACTTACATGCGTTCAGCCAGGTCGAAATTGGATTGCGCGACCTTGGCTCAGGCCGTTGCGAAGGCAATGACCTTAAGGCTGATCAAGGGCTAGTCATACCACATATGTACTAGTCCTTTCGAGTTAACATGACCATGGGACTTATAATTTTAATCAATCGAGCGATGATCCTTCCAGTATCTCACGACGGAGGCTTCAATGTTCTTTTCTTTACAAGCTCACAATTACGATCATCATCAACCTCTCATGGAGCAAATGTTCAAACTCCGTAAACGTGTATTTCAAGACACGTTGAAATGGGATGTATGTTGCTCGCAAGACAAAGAATACGATATTTACGATACATACGGTCCTGCCTATGTTGTCTGGTGCAGTAAAGATGGGCAGCGCCTTTATGGTTCGATGCGCCTCATGCCGACCACCGGGCCGACCCTTCTCTATGATACGTTCCGCTCGACATTCCCCAAGACTGTGAATTTGGTCGCTCCTGGGATTTGGGAAGGCACGCGACTGTGCATCGACGAAGATGTGCTGGCAAAAGACCATCCAGACCTACCTGTCGCCAGGGCCTTCGGTATTATGCTTCTTACCGTTTACGAATGCGCCTTGGCGCACGGCATCAAGGCAATCGTTGCCAATTACGAACCACGTCTAAAGAAAATCTATGATCGGGCAGGCGCCGATGTGCTGGAAATCGGCAGGGCCGATGGCTACGGAAAGTATCCCGTCTGCTGCGGAACATTCGAAATTAACCATCAGGGCCGTGAAAACATGCGCCATGCCTTGAAGGTTCATGAACCGCTCTTCTCACGCGACGTACCGAACCCGGAATTTACGCCTGCTTTCGCCGTTGCTGCCTGAGCGAAGAATATCGAATAATGCGGAGTTTTGCAATGAAACCGAATGATCCTGCAGATGTCGCTATTCTCAAAGCCAAAATTGCCGATCATGCCCTCATGATGAAACGGCTGATCAAGGAAGCAGCTGACGCGCGTACACAGGTTCACGAGGAACTGTATCTTATAGACCATCTGATCAACATGCTATTCCTGGCCAGTTCCGGAATAGAGGATGAATATCGGGGCATGTCGTTCGTTCTCTAGGTGTTTTAGTTTTAGTCTCTGCTTCCAAGGGGGCCGCGCCGGGTGCTCTGTATAGCGCACACGGGTTCGCTGTAGCGCTTGATATCCACTTCGTAATTTTCTCCTTAAATCGATGCCGATTTAAGGAAACATGCAGTAAATGGGGGTGCAGTGGGAGATCGGCTTATAGAGAGGCCAGTTCTTCCGCTTTCAGCCAGAGGCGGATGTCGTTCCGGACGTTATCGAAACTTCCTCTCGCCTTCATTTTCCTGCTAGGCTTCAGGTGATACCGGCGTGTGGATCTTCGCTCAAAAGCAGCTGTGCCATTGCCTCGGTAATGGTGAGTTCGTCATAGGGTTTTGAGAAGAAGCGACTTCCACCAGGCAACATACTTTCCTTGATAATGGCAGCACCGGATGTGACGATCAGCTTCACCGGCGGCCAACGATCACGGATGTAGTGGGACAATTTGATACCGTCCATCGTCCCCGGCATCTGAACATCGGTGAACACAAGGTCAATGTCATCTCGCGATTCCAGGACGCGGATTGCCTCGTCAGCGTCGCCAGCCTCCAGCGCTTCGTAGCCCGCCGATTTGACAAGATCGATGGCACCCATTCGGATCAACGGGCTGTCTTCCACGACCAGGATAACCGGTCTGCCGTTCTTCATTGTTCACTCGATCTATGAGGCTAGCCACAATGCCGCGGCCTTTAGAGTTTTTTCGGAAAAGTGGAAAGCAGTTTTCGAAAAATACGATGCGAAAACAAAATTTTATGCGTCCTACAATGCCGTTTTTCTGCACAACACCGTTAGCGTTTTGGGGAGCCGTTTTGTTCCTATGCCGCTGGAGAAAAGTCGGCCTGGAGGTCCGATGCGTCCCGATGACTGATCGTAACCACCGTACCTGGCTCCGCGCTGCTCACCGTAATCTCACCGTTCATATTCTTCACGAGCGCCTCCACAATACCCGTCCCCAATCCCGCCTTGGGTGCATCGCTGCCCACCGGCATTCCTATGCCGTTGTCGGTAATGGTAAGCGTCCAGTCCTTGCCAGCCGATCGATAGTCGATGACGATCGTCCCGGCCCGCCCGTCTGGAAAGGCATGCTTAAGAGCATTGATCACCAGTTCGGTTACGATGAGCCCCAGACTTATCGAGACGTCCGCATCCACCGTACTATCGTCAACCGTCACCTGGATCGATAGCCTCTCGGGGTCGGCGATCATCGATGCACCGAGGCTTTGGCACAATTGCGTGAAGTAGGCACTGAGTTCAACACTGCCGCCGGGGGATGCGGAAAGCTGCCGTTGCAGCGCGGCGATAGACATGATGCGTTGACGGGCATCGTGCAGATGTCCGCGTGCCTCCTCCGACTGAACGCGACGTGCGCTCTGCATCAGGACGCTGGCGATGATCTGCAAACTGTTGGCGACCCTATGCTGAACCTCCTGCAACAGAATGGCCTTGTCACGCACCAGATCGTCTTTCAGACGCGCTTCGGCGCGCATGTCGGTCACGTCGGTTATGGCCAGAAGCAGGCGAATATGGTCGAGGTCGCCATCATCGAGCGTTCGTGCATTGACGACCAACCGCCGCGTTTTCTGGTTTGCTCGCTTCAGGTCGAGCTCGTAGGCATCGATGCTCGCACTGCCGGTCGCAGTCGCCCTCAACAGCGACAAAAGCCTGGGCATCGCCCATTCCCCGCTGCCAAGTTCGCCGAGGTGCCTACCGGAGACGGAGGTGGGGTCGATCTCAAAAGCCCGGCAAAACGATGTGCTTGCTGCAATGATTTTAAGGTCGTCAGACAGAAACAACAACGGTTCGTTGGAAGACACAACCACGGCAAGCGTGCTCGCCGCTTCTAAACGGACCGTCGGTATCTGTGGCATGAACGAGCTTTCGAGGGCCGAAGACTTGCGGAGCAAGCCATGACTCGGCAGGCAGCGTCGGAAAATCGATGGGGTCAAGTCCAACGCTGTCACTGTAACACGCCTGCCGCGGGGTTGTTGCATCAAATCGCCCAACTTGAGCGCTCACGGTCAAAGGGTTCGGGACAAGCGCACCTTTCGATCATGCAACGTCGTCTGGTCCGTTTCTAAGAGCCGAGCTGCTCCGGCGTGGTAGGGCCGTGTGTCAGTCATTGGCGCGAAGCGGACAAGTCAAAGCTTCTTGGGCGGATACCCTCAGTGGCGGCCTACATATCCTTGTCAATTATCCTAACTACGCGCTGCTTGTCGAAGAAACCGTGAGCGATGCGACGCTGGGGATTGGTTCCAATCCATCTTTTTACGAAGGTTGTCTGGCTACGGTCAGCGGCATAGACAAACCCGCCGGAACCCTCAACGACCTGTTTGTTATAGTTCCTGACGACAGCATTAGGTGTCATACTTTTAAGGTTGTTCATGGTCGGGATGTCCCGCGCGGCAAGAAAGAGCTTAGTAGGCCCGATTGCGAGCGCGATATGCCCGCCTGTCTGTTGGAGTCCGTTTGTGCGGATGACGGGTCGATCCGACGTTAGTAGCTTCTGGTTAGCGTCACTCACATCCCTTACGCACCAGCGCATCTTCTTCACAAATTTTAGCACGTTCTGATGATTGAAGAGGTTGAGGTACGCCCGGAACATCGACTTCTCTTCTGCAGCGGGTGTCATCAGCTTGATTTTGTCAGCCAACGTCGCTGGCTCGCCCGGCTCTCTCGTCTCCTCATAGGCAAGCTCCCAATGCGCGGGCACATCCACCACATATTTAAGCCAGTTCTCTCGCATCAGCTCTAAGTCCTCCGGACACCTGATAAGCAAGCCAACGATATACTGAGCCCACGCCTCGCGGAAGTTGTCCTTGCATATCGTGCGACCGCTGCCGAGGGCATGCATTGCCTTCTCGGCAACAGTGTCAGCTGGCGCAAAGAACTCCTTCTCGATGTCTGCTGCCTCCTTAGGTGGCACGCTATTCATGGAGTAAAGCTTACTAAGATAGCCCGTCGATTTAGGCGAGCCCTCCCGGATATGCAGACCATTTTCCGTCAGCTTGTATATCGTGAGCAGGCCGTTTGTCGTCCATCGCTTCGTATAGAATTTTGGGATGTAATGGTGGGCATCGGCGGTGTTTTGAATCGGCTGGTTCATGCCAAGATTATGCACCGTTGCGTTGCAGAAGGAAGAGCTGCACCTGTTAGCCCACAGCTAGATTATAAGCGCGTATTCGCCGCGATGACCGCTCTTGGCGCAAAGCGGACCTCAAGAGAGTGACACGTTTGCCCCTCCCCCAAACGACAAAAGGCCGGCCCCGCCAGACCGGCCTTTCGCCTATCCTTTACCCCAGCCTCAGGCCAGCGTAGCGGATACTTCTGTTGCCGTGCGCATGGCGTGGCTGTAGGGGCAGACGATGTGGGCAGCGGCGACGAGCTTTTCGCCGGTTTCGCGGTCGATGCCTGGCAGATCAACGCTGATGGAGACTTCGATGCCGAAGCCGGTGCCGTCTTCGCGGGGGCCGATGCCAACCGTGGCGGTGACCTTGGCGTCTTCAGGCACCTTGACCTTCTGCTGGCCAGCGGCAAACTTCAGCGCGCCGAGGAAGCAGGCGGAATAGCCAGCAGCAAACAGCTGTTCGGGATTGGTGCCGGTGGCGCCATTGCCGCCCAATTCCTTCGGTGTCGTCAGCGTTACATCCAGAACGCCGTTTTCGCTGACGGCGCGGCCTTCGCGACCACCGGTTGCAGATGCCTTGGTTGTGTAGAGAATAGCCATGAGAGTCTCTCCTTTTTGAAAACTGGGCGTTTTGGTTGTTTGAAGGCCGGAACAGTGTGCCAGCCGCTGTGTCTGTATTGTTAGTATCACGCAATTCAATTGTACGCAATTGTTTTTTGCACATTGCATTTTTATGACAAGGCTGGGAGAATGTGTTCTCACCTGCATGAAGGATAAGGCCGATGGACAAGACGGATCTGGTGCTGGACAAGCAGCTCTGCTTTGCGCTTTACGGCGCATCGCTGGCGCTGACGCGCACTTACAAGCCGCTGCTGGAGCCGCTGGGCCTGACCTATCCGCAATATCTTGTGATGATGGTGCTGTGGGAAACCGACCATCTGGCGGTCAAGGCGCTGGGGGAGCGGCTGGGGCTGGACAGCGGCACGCTGTCGCCACTGTTGAAACGGCTGGAACAGGCGGGCTACGTCACCCGCCAACGCCAAAGCCAGGATGAGCGGCAGGTGACCGTCTCACTCACCCCCACGGGCGCCGCCCTGCAGGACAAGGCTGTGGACGTGATGGCGGCTATCGGCTCTGCGACCGGCTGTAGCCTGGAAGAAATCGCGGCGCTGCGCGATCAATTGCAGGATTTGCGCGGCAAGCTGAATGCCGCCGCGCAGGACTCTTGATCCCTATTGCAGGACGATGATCCGCGCCTTGTTCGGCACGCGGTCATAGAGGTCGATAATGTCTTGGTTCATCAACCGCACACAGCCCGACGACATCGCCTTGCCGATGGAGTTCCATTCCGGCGAACCATGCAGACGGTAGAGCGTGTCCTGACCGTTCTGGAAGATGTAGAGCGCGCGCGCGCCCAGCGGGTTCATCAGGCCAGGTGCCATGCCGCCATTGGCGGAGGAATATTTGGCAAGCTGCGGCTGGCGGGCGACCATTTCATCCGGCGGCGTCCATTTTGGCCATTTCTGCCGCCATTGGATCACGCCTTCGCCCTGCCAGGCAAAGCCCTCGCGGCCAATGCCGACGCCGTAGCGCATGGCGGTGCCGCCCTGTTCCACCAGATAGAGGAAGCGGTTGGGCGTATCGACAACGATGGAGCCCGCCGGATAGCCGGTCGGATCGCTAACCCGCTGGCGATAGTAGCGCGGCGGAATCTGCTGGTAGGGAATGGCCGGAATGACGAAGCCGCCATCGACCACTTCGCCATACATGGCGTCCAGTTCCGGCGTGGATGGCGCCATGGGTCCCGTGGGCTGCACCATACCGCCCAGCGAACCCTGGTCATACACCGGGGGGCGATAGGACGAAGCGCAACTGGACAGAAGCGCTGCCGCTCCAAGGCCGGAAAAAGAGAGAAAGGCACGGCGGGAAAAATCGGGGCTTGTCATATACGGTGGTACATCCTGCTGGTCAGCAGCGCACAAACGCACGCTGCACGGTTTTGTTCCGCAAGATCCTATCTACAGCGATTTACCCGAATTTCACCGCCAATAGCGCACACACACGTTCACATTTGCGCCATTGCGTGTCGTTCAGGCAACAGGCCGGTAGGCGGAGCCTCGACCGTGGCTGCCTACACCTTACATAACCACGATCTCCGCTTTGTCCCGCACACGGGAATAAAGATCAATCACATCCTGATTGAACATCCGCACGCAACCTGACGAAACGGCCTTGCCGACGGATTGCCAATCGGGCGTGCCATGGATGCGGTAAAGCGTATCGCGGCCATTCTGGAAGATATACAGCGCGCGCGCGCCGAGCGGATTGCGCAGGCCCGGCTCCAGCCCGCCTTGCGCGGCGGCAAACTGGCGCATGTCGGGCTGGCGCTCGACCATGTCGTCGCTTGGGGTCCAGCGCGGCCAGGTCTTCTTGAACTGGATAACGCCCCTGCCCTGCCAGGCAAAACCCTGCTTGCCGAGGCCAACGCCATAGCGCATTGCCCGGCCATTGGCCTCAACCAGATAGAGATAATGCGCCTTGGTATCGACCACGATGGTGCCGGGCCGTTCCGTGGTCGGATAATCAACCTCCTGCCGCAGGAAGCGCTTGTCCACCCGGTCGAGCGGAATGGCAGTCAGCGTATGGCCGTCATCGCTCATCTGTCCATAAATCGCCTTCTGCATTGGCGTCGCAAACGGCGAAACATAGGGCTCGGCTGCTGGCATCCCATAGGTCTGGTGGAAAGGCGTCTTGAACAGGCCGAGGAATTTATTGGGCTTTTCCGTCGGCGGCGCGGCCATCGACTGGTTCCAGGTCGGCGCGGTCTGGGCCGCAAACACTTCCGTATTCATCCGCTGCGTATCCGTCACGAAATAGCAGCCGCCAAGCACAGACAGCGACAGGCAGCCAAGCCCTGCCAACAGGGCACGAGCAACACGGGAAAACGGGCGGACAAAAACAGTAGACGACATTGCGCAACCTGGCCTGGTTCGAGATTGCCACGAGACTGACAGACGCGGCTGGCGCGAAGCTGGTGAAGGGATGAGCTTTGAGCAAATCGAAAATGATGATGTCGTCGCCTCAATCACCATGACGAAACACCAATATGCAATCAAAGATAGAAAGTTACACGCAAGCTTTGATTGATAATTCGATTAAAAATTAAAGCCGGAGGTCGAGTTGAGCGCAACAATTTCATCCACCACCACGACATCATCCAGCACCGTTTATCAAACGAAGCAGACGCCGAAGCTGCCAGACGATTTTTACGAAACCGAATACACAACGCTGGAAGATCTTCCCGCAGAAGATACCGACAGCGAACCAGCCACCGTATGGGGCGTATTGCATCTCAGCACAGGAACTGTAACGCTCTACAATGAAGGCGGCTCCAGATACAATCCGTACGAACAGGGAACCGACTTTTCGGAATGGGGTGAGGGTATCGATTGGGAAAACCTTGATACCCCGGAAGAACGCGCCGCCGCCATCATGGAAAAACACGGCGGCAAACTCACCGCAAGCTCTGTCGAAAGCGGCGACAAAAGCCTGACCAGCGAACTGATGAGCACGATGTTCAGCAGCGATGCGCTGGTGGATCGGATGATGATGACCAGTTCCGGTGAAAGCCTGCAAGAGGGCTTGCTGTCATCCGATGAAGAGGCGAATGGGGCGCAAGCGAGTGGATCGGCCATGTCAGCCGCCAGCGCTGTGCAGCCATCGCAAGTGCAATCCACAGCCGCCTGATCGAGTACCGCATTGCGGCATCGGGGTTTTTCATTTCCATGCTCATAGGAGGGGTCACATGAGCACGACAGTTACACCCGGCATAGCGTATGCCTATGGCTATTCCTCAACCAAGGCTGCGGAGGCCGATACCGAGTTTATGGCGAGTTTGCCTGACGATAGCCAACCCAAGACCGCCTTGCAGGTGGAAATGGAAGCGATGTGGGCGGAGGTTGCGGCGGAGCAGGTCAAGATTGAAGCCGATAACAAGCCCGCGACCGTGTGGGGAACCATACAGACCGAAATCGGTACAGCGACGATTTTTAATGAAGGGGGCATGGCCTTCACGTCCACTGACGGAAAAAGCCACAGTTTTGCAGACATAGCTGATATAGATTGGGAATCCGGGTATACGCCTGAGGAACTTGCGGCGGCCATCAGGGAAAAGCACTTTGGCATCCTCACGACAAGCTCTGTCGAAAGCGGCAGGAAAAGCCTCACCACCGAGCTGATGAGCAAGATGTTCAGCAGCGATGCCTTGGTCAACAGGATGTTCCTGACCGATACCGGCGAGACTATTCAGGACGATTTGGCCGCGACGGATGAAGACGCGGCGGCGGATCAAGGCGCGGACGCTGCCCCGTCTCCGGCATCCACCGCGGCGGCGGCCAGCGGGTTGTTGGCGGTGCAGGGTCTGGCCGCAGCCGTCTGATCGGCCTCCTCTGTCTCACCCATGACACAGATCTGCGGTTTGCTGCTCCTACTGCATAATCCCCCAAATCGGACTCGATCTGAGGGATTATGCAGGAAATTCGAAGCGTTACAGCATCTTATGTGCGTTTGATAAAACGCACGATGCTGTAGACCATTGATGGCAAAGGAGGATCGCCCATGGCCTTGCAGAATTATCGCTACGTTCCCGGCACGATCATCATCATCGGCAAGCAGCCGGATGGCGATTCGGTGCGGTTTCGCCCGGATGATGAAAACCTGCTTGCCGACATCTACCGCGCCCATCTGCTGCGCCCGGCCAAGGATGGCAGCCATCAACTGCGGCTGGAAGGGATCGATACGCCCGAAACCCATTACGAGAGCAAGGCGCAGCCGCGCGGCGGGGTGGCGCGGGATTATCTGCTGCGCGATCTCATCGGCTTTTCCTCCTTTTCGCTGTCGAAAGAAACCGTCACCGCCGCCGAGCCGCAAACCATCCAGGCCGGTATTCTGACGGCCTCCGCCGATGTTCACGGGCGACCGATTTCCTATCTGACGTTTGACGGCAATCCGTTTTCCTCCGGCGATACCGGCGCGATTTCGCAAAAGGCCCTGGAGGCCAGCGCCAATTACCGGCTGATTTCCAGCGGAATGGCCTATCCCATGCTCTATAGTTCCGCGCCGGTAGACCAGCGCGAGACGATTTCCGAGGCCGCAAGACAGGCGCGGGATGCGGACCTTGGCGTCTGGGCGGTGGATAAGACGGAACGGTTTGCCCTCACCGACCTCAGCGATCTTGGCTGGGCGAGCGGCAGCAAGCCGGGCGAGGAAGAGGAAGACGGCACCGGCAAGGCCCAACTGATTTTCCCGAAACTGTTTCGGCGTGGCTGCGATTTTCTCAAATCCGGTGAGACCGATCTGGTCGAGTGGTTGCGCAAGACGGAAAGCGAAAACGACAAGGTGATTATCGACAACCGCAGCGAAGTGCCGCTCTCGCAATTGCTGCGCCGGGAAAACGACCGCTACCGTTTCGATGCCGATCTGACACAGGCGGTGTTCGTCGAAAAGTAGCTTCGCTATGCCATGGAAAATCACCAATGATCCATGCAGGGTGAACGCTGTATTCATCATCCAGCCGATTGCGGATCACCGCCTGCCCGCCTACATCGGGCAGGCAATTTTTCTTCCATAATACGGAGTGTCATCGAAGATGGCAGTTCGTATTTCCTTTTCGACTATCTCAAGCCTTTGCTGCATGTGAGATAGTCGAAATTCTTCAAGGCGGGGATGCGTGAGCATCTTCGAGCCTTCGCATAAGGATAGTATCGTGCTGCTTGATAAGTTGAACTGGCGTTATGCCGCCAAGAAAATGGACCCGTCGAAAACTGTTGCCGAAGACAAGGTCGAGCGTATTGTCGAGGCGGCCCGGCTGGCGCCGACGTCCAGCGGCTTGCAGCCGTTTTCCGTGCTTGTCGTGACCAATAAGGAGATTCGCGAGCGGATCAAGCCGATCGCCTGGAACCAGGGCCAGATCACCGATTGCTCGCATCTGCTGGTGTTTGCCGCCTGGGACAATTACACGGCGGAACGGATCAACACGATGTTTGATCTCACCAATGCCGAGCGCAATTTCACCAATGAAGGTTGGGAAAACTATCGCAAGATGCTGCTGGGCACCTATCCGCCACGCGATCCTCAAGTGAATTTCGAACATGCCGCCCGCCAGGCCTATATCGCGCTGGGGCTGGCCCTGACGGCTGCCGCCTTCGAAGAAGTTGATTCAACCCCGATGGAAGGTTTCGACCCGGCAGCGCTGGACGAAATTCTCGATCTGCGCGCCAAGGGCCTGCGCTCCGTCGCCATCCTGCCGCTCGGCTATCGTCAGCCGGACGGCGACTGGCTGGTCAACCTGAAGAAAGTCCGCCGCGCCCGCGAGGACTTCGTCATCGAGGTGAAGTGAGAACTTTGCTCTTCATCACTCCCGGCAATCGGCCAGCGCCGTCACCGGCGCATTGACGATCAGCACCCCGGAAGCCGGATAGACCCGGCTGAGAACCGCCGTCACCTCGGGATTAACCACCCAGACCTCCCGGCCCTCGCCGCTGCATTGCGCATAGCGGGGGCCAAAAGCCGCTTCCAGCGCCTCTTGCGCCTTGCGAGAGCCAAACAGGTCGTTTTCGCCGGTGGACAGGAAAAGGCTGGACGGTTTGCCGAACCTGGAGACGGGGCAAAGGCGCAGGCTGGCTGAGAATGTGCCAATGCCGCCAAGCTGCTGCTGCGGTCTGGCGATATCCAGTTGCGCTGCGCAATTGTCCGGCCTTTCAATGGTGCTTTCGCCATAAGGCTTCAGCCAAGCCGCCATGGCATCCGCGTTGGTCCATGGTACCGGCTCGTTTTTCAGCCGCGTGAATAATGCCGTCAAAGCCGCTTTGTCCACCAGCGCATTGGGCGGCGCTGAATTGACTTTGCAATTGGCATCCGGTGGGGCAGACGCAAGCAGCGTCAATTGCGCAATGGTTTCCGTCTTATAGACATCAATCCGCAAGGCCAGCGAGTGGTCAGGGTGTGGTGCCCAATAGGCGTGGGTTTCATCGCTACAGGCCGGATCGGATGGCCCGAAGGCTTGATCAAGCTTTTGACGAAAACCATCCGCCGCCGCCTTATCGGTAAAGCGCATGTCGATCAGCGTGCCGCGCACCTCGCCGTGAATGACCGGCAGGATATAGGCCAGACCCGGCACATTGCCCGTCAACTGGTGCAGGCTGGCCGTTTCTTCCGGCGGGGAGACCAGACCGGCGAAATGCCCGGCCAGAACCGCTTCGTCCGCCAGCGCCTTTTCCATATCGCCGACCTTCTCGACGATCCGCGCCGCATCCTCATCGCCTAGAAAGCCTGGATCACGGGCCGTAAACGGCTCCGCCGCCAAAGTGGAGACCGTAAGGGAGAGGCCACGCAAAACAGCAGCCGCAAGGGCGAAAATTATGCGGTGTACTGGGGCCATGCTCGCTATGCTACCAAAGAGTGCTTTGCTCTCTGGTAGCATAGCACCCTTATACCGGGCAAATCACTCCGCCACGGCCTCCACCGGTTTCGGGGCCTCGCCGGTCGGCAACCGGACGTTTTTCAGGCAGCAAGACGCGATGAAGCCGCAGCCGATGATTAGCGCCATGCTGATGAACACCGGCCCGAACGCATGGGCATAGGTGGCCGAGACCGCCGCGCGGGCTGCCGGGTCCAGCGCCGCCATGGCCGCCGGTGTCAGGCTTTCGATATTGCCGACGCCGGGGATTTCTGCGCCGCCGGTCATGAAGGCCGACAGCACCGCGCCATAGATGGAAATGGCGATGGAGGCACCCCCCATGCGGGTTAGCGTCACCGTGCCGGTCGCCGCGCCGACATCCTTCTGGGCCACGGCATTCTGCACGCCAATCACCGGGATCTGCTGACCGATGCCGACGCTGATGCCATGCATCAGCATGAGCGCGCCGATCACCGCGATTGGTGTGCCAACAGGCAATTGGCTGAAGAGGGCAAAGGCAATGCAACTGCCCGCGCCGCCGAGGATACCGAAGATCTTGTAACGTCCGGTCGCGGAAATCAGCCGTCCGCTGCTGAGCGAACCGATGGCGATGCCGCCGGTCACAGCAATGAACAGCAGGCCGGCCAGTGTCGGCGAAAGCCCGGTCGTGGTTTGCAGGTAGAGCGCGACATAATTAACGGAGCCAATGCCGACAGCACCACTGGCCAGCGATATGATCCACAGCAGCCGGGCCGTGGAATTGCGCATCAGGCTGATCGGTACCATTGGTTCTGCTGCCCGCTTTTCCACCTGCACGAACAGCACGGCGCAAACCAGGCCAAAAGCAACGACGCCGAGGCTTCCCGGTGCCACCAGCGAACCGAAGATCTGGCCGCTATCGGCCCAGAACACCACGCTGGTGACCGCCCCGGCCAGAAGCAGCGCACCGGCATAATCGATCTTCGGACGCCGCTGCGGCTTGCGATAGGGCAGATAGAGGCCAAGGCCCACCAGAACAACAATGCCGATCGGCAGGTTGACGAGAAAGATCGACCGCCAGCCGAACAGGTCGCTCATCGTGCCGCCCAGGGTGGGGCCAATGGCGCCGGAGGCCATCAGCACCAGGCTGGAATAGCTCTGATAGCGGGCCCGCACCCGTGGCTCGAACAGATCGGCATTGATGGAAAAGATCGACACCATGATGCCGCCGCCGCCAAGCCCTTGCAGCACCCGTGCTGCAATCAGCGTGTTCATCGAGACCGCCGAGCCGCAAATCAGCGAGCCGACGGTAAAAATCGCGATTGCCGTCATCATCACATATTTGCGGCCAAACAGGTCGCCCAACTTGCCATAGAGCGGCATGACCGCGCTCATGGCCAGAAGATAGGCGGACCCCACCCAGCCGAACCGTTCCAACTGGCCGAACTCGCCGACGATGGTGGGCAATGCCGTGGAAACGATCTGATTGTCCAGTGTCGCCATGAACAGCGCCGTCATCAGGAACAGAAACAACATCATCCGCAGGCGCGGATCAGGCACCAGCGACTGGAAGGGGGGCGGCTCCACCGTCTTAGGAGCGACGGCCGGATCGGACAGGGCAGTATCCATGCAGAAATCTCTTTGGTTGCAAGGCAGAAGGAGCTGGAAAGGCGCGATTGTCTGGGGTGCTATGGCCTGAACGAGCGGAGAACGAAACGTTCATTGCTCTTGTCATATATGTGATAAAAGCATATATTGTGTTTTATTGTCAATCAGCACATATATGATAAAAGCACATATTTTCGTGAACTCCCATCTGCACTGGCTTTCGCATGACCCAACCTCAAGACCGCGCCGAACACGCAACTGCCCTGGGCGCCGATCTTGCTGGTGAGCAAGCCCCTGCGGGCGTCGAAACGGCCTTGGACGGCATTTCGCAGACCATGGCCCGGCTGCGCATGATGATGGGCCGCCGCTTCATGTCGCGCATTGCGCTCAGCCGGATGAGCGAGGGCCACGGCATGGAGCTTTCCCATTTCGATGTGGTGAAGGTGGTTTCCCATTCCGCGCGTGGCCAGGAAGTGACCGTCGGGGTAATTGCCGAGCAGATGCGCATCGATCCGTCGCGAGCAAGCCGCGTCGTGGCCGATCTTGTCCGGCGCGGCGCCCTGCGGCGGGAGGCGTCACAGGCCGATGCCCGGCGCACTATCGTCACCCTGACGCCAATCGGTGAGGAATTGCTGCATCACTTCGACAGTGTTCGCCGCGAGGTGATCGGCCAGACGGTGGAAGACTGGAGCGCTGACGACATCATCACATTCGAAACCCTGTTCGATCGCTTCATCTGTGGGCTGGAATGCCGGGGAACGATGCTGGCCAAAGAGGCCGGAGATAAGATTTAATACCAAGGGCCGCCTTCCATTCATACTTCAGATTGCCGCCGGTTTTGCATGACATCGGGTGCGCATGAAACGATGGACCGGAAAATCGGCCGAAAAATCGGATTGATCTTGCCGCTGCCGTGGTTGCAAGATCCGTTATGGGTGATACCTTTCGACCTCGCCGGATGACCGTATTCTCTTTCGGCCAATGATTGTCCCGGAAAAGGGAAATCCGATTTTTCCGAAAAGACAAACGAAAACCTGTTGTGCTCCAGAGGTCGTTTTGATGATTATGTTCCGCTGTAGATCCTTGCTGTTCCCATCCTCAGGCCTGTTGACAGCGCTGGCACTGGTGCTTGCGCCGATGACATCGCTTCATGCCGCCTCGCCTGCTCCGGTCGAAGGCCGCAATGGCATGGTGGTCACGGCCCAGCATCTGGCCACCGATATCGGCGTTACGGTGCTGAAATCCGGCGGCAATGCCGTCGATGCCGCCGTGGCCGTAGGATACGCGCTGGCAGTGACCTATCCGACCGCCGGCAATATCGGCGGTGGCGGTTTCATGACCATTCGCCTCAAAGATGGCCGCACCGATTTCATCGATTTCCGTGAAAAGGCACCGCTGGCCGCCAAGAAGGACATGTATCTCGACGACAAGGGCGAGATCGTGCCGCGTGCCAGCCTGGATGGCTATCTGGCCGTCGGCGTGCCCGGAACCGTCAAGGGGCTGGAACTGGCGCGGGAAAAATACGGCACCAAGGACCGCGCCGCGTTGATCGGTCCGGCGATTGCGCTGGCCCGCGACGGATTCACGCTCAACCAGGGCGATGCCGCCATTCTGGCCGGTGGTGCCAAGCGGCTGGCAAAAGACCCGGCAGCGGCAAAGATCTTCCTGAAAGCCGATGGCGCGCCCTATGGCGCAGGCGAAGTGCTGAAACAGCCGGATCTGGCCAATGTGCTGGACAGCATTGCCGAAAAAGGCCCTGATGCCTTCTACAAGGGCATGCCTGCCCAGGCAATTGCCAAGGCCAGCGCCGATGGCCGTGGCATATTGACCACCGCCGATTTCGAGACCTATGCCGTGCGTGAGTTGAAGCCGGTCGAATGCGACTATCGCGGCTACCATATCATCTCCTCGCCGCCGCCATCCTCGGGCGGGGTGATCATCTGCGAAATCCTCAACATTCTGGAGGCCTATCCGCTGGCCGAGCAGGGCTATGGCGCAGCCACCACCGTGCATCAGATGGTCGAGGCGATGCGCTACGCCTATGTTGACCGCAATGCGGCGCTGGGCGATCCTGATTTCGTCAACAATCCGCTGCCAAAAATGCTGGACAAGGCCTATGCCGCCGAAATCCGCGCCAAGATTATCCCTGGCAAAGCCGGAGAATCCACCAATCTGAAGCCGTTCGGGGGCAAGGAAAGCACCGAGACCACGCAATATTCAATCATCGACGGTGACGGCAACGCGGTTTCCGTCACCTATACGCTGAACGGCTCGTTCGGCGCGGGCGTGGTCGCCCCCGGCACCGGTATTCTCCTCAACAACGAGATGGACGATTTCACCTCCAAGCCCGGTGTGGCCAATCTCTACGGGTTGGTGCAGGGCGAGGCCAATGCGATTGCGCCGAAGAAAACGCCGCTCTCCTCGATGAGCCCGACCATCGTCACCAAGGATGGCAAGCCGTTCATGGTGATCGGCAGCCCCGGCGGCTCGCGCATCATCACCATCACGCTGGAAGCGATCCTCAATGTGGTGGATTTCGGCATGGACATTTCCGCCGCCGTCAACGCGCCGCGCATTCACCATCAATGGCAGCCGGACAAGGTCTATTATGAGTCCTACGCGCTATCGCCCGATACGCTCCAGAAGCTGAAGGACATGGGCTATACGCTCGATGGCGGCAATGACGGCCCGGTCTGGGGCCAGGCCGCCGGCATTCTGGTTGGAGGCAAGAGTGTCTCTGATATTGCCAAGGCCGGGGACAAGGCATCCGGCTATTTTGGCGCCATCGACACCCGGGCTGTCGCCGGTTCCGCCAAGGGTTATTGACGAGGCTTGCCGACGAAGACGGTGGCCGGAGCCGCCGTCACAGTCCGATCAAGGCCAGAGCATCCGGCGGCGGACGGCTTTCCACCCGCCGGTAGAGGCGGCAATCCAACGTGCGCGACAACAGCCTGTTGTTGACCATTTCCCGGCGCAGCAGGACATGATCGCCAAAGCCATTCAAGCTTCGGAGCAGCGCATTGACCTGCGTTTCCGGCATGTCCCTATCGGCGGGAAAGGCCGCCCAGAGCTTCCATAGGCTCAGCCGCTGGTGGCTGGTTTTCGATGGCCAGCGGATCAGCACGCCTTTGTCACCAAAGCAGCGCGCGACCGCCTCGACAAGCCGATAATCGACCGGTGGATCGGTGGCCTTTGGCAGAGCCAGCCTTGCCTGGGCCGCACGTGACGCTTTCCAGTGCTGGAAATTGGCGTGGCCTGAGGCGCGGGCGAGCATATTGAGAAGCTCGACATGGCCGGGTGCTCCCTCATGCTTTTGAAGTTCGCGGCCAAGACGGCGGGCGAGATCGGAAATATCTGCGATTTCATAAGAGTAAGTCAGACGCGACATCGCTTTATCCCTCGATAGATGCGCCCATGCCATGCCGGTAACCACCGTCCTGCCAGCGGGCGCAATAAAGCGTGCCGTGGATCTACAGCGCCGTGCGCCAGATATGGCGCACAAAGGTTCGCTGTAACTCTTTCATACCTACTGCATAATTTTCTCTTTAAACCCATTCCGGTTTAAAGAGAAAATTATGCAGTAGGATGATGCAGGTTTAGCTCTCCTTTGCAGGAGCGGTGATGTCTGGGTGAACTGCGGACCCTGTTAAGAGTGATAGAAGCAAATTGTTTTCAGTGTCAATCCCGCGCTTCCCAAGGCTGCATTTCAAGGATAGCCTCACCTCCAAATCACCCTTGGGAGACACCGATGTTAAAAGTCTATGGCTGCTATAAATCCCGCGCCACGCGCGTCATATGGCTTGCGGAAGAGCTGGAGCTGGCCTTCGATCATATCCCGGTCTTGCAGGCGGTGAAGCTGGACAATCCACTCGCACCGGATGCACCGATCAATACGCAGTCGCCTGCCTTCCTGGCCATCAATCCGTTCGGGGCCATTCCGGCAATCGAGGATGACGGGTTGGTTCTGTTTGAATCGCTCGCCATCACCCTTTATCTTGCCAAGCAATATGGCGGCGAGATCGGTCCGAGGGATCTGGAGGAAGATGCGCTGATGATGCAGTGGTCGCTGTTTGCCGCCACTGAAATCGAAGGCAATGCGCTGAAAATCTCCCGGATCTCCATGGATGGCCGGTTGGACAGCGAGGCCGGTCAATCCGAAGCCGCAGCCGCAGCCCGGCTGTTGAAACGGCCGATGGCCGTGCTGGAAAAGCATTTCTCGGCCAAGGAATTCGCCGTTTCCGACCGTTTCACCGTAGCCGACATCAATCTCGCCGAAATCGTTCGCTACGCCCAGCCTTATACGCCGGTGATGGACGCCCATCCGAGCGTCAGTGCCTGGCTTGGCCGCTGCCAGAGCCGCCCGGCCTTCAAGGCCATGTGGGAAAGGCGGGCTGCGGAGTAACCGATGGAACCCGCACTGACCCTGGCGCCGCTGGCGCGCGACGACCGCGCCCGCGTCCTGCATCTATCCTTGCCGCTAGAGCAGCAGATATTTGCCGGGCCCATCGAAAGCGTTATCGATGACAACGATCAAACGGTGGATTTTCACATCGGCAGTGTCAGCGATGACCCTGTCTGCTTCTTCAAGATCGACCGGGACTATAATACCCGCCTCTCCAGTTTTGATCTGGCGAAGCACGGTTTCCAACCCGGCGATCTCGGCCTGCGGGCGCTGATCGTCGGCAGCCAATTTCAGGGAAAAGGCTATGGCAGGGCAGCCATGGCCGCGCTGCCAGCCTATCTCGCCCGCCATTATCCGGCCAGACACTGTTTCCTCACCGTCAACCTGCGCAATCCCACGGCAATTGGCCTCTACACAAAAAGCGGCTGGCAGGATACCGGCCAGACCTATCTCGGCGGCAAGGCCGGGCCGCAGGTGCTGATGCTGCTGGAGCTTTGATCGGTCCCATAACGGCTCACCTCCAGGCAGAGCCATTCTATATCCCTAAAAACAACCAGTAATTGCTTTATCCATCGATTCATCCTGTGGAAAGGTCTGCTTTTCGCGCCTGAATTCTTTATTTAGTATTTTCCGATATTCAGCTTCCTGTCAGGACTGCATGCCATGCGACCGACATAAAACGGTCATGTGGAGGACGTTACGTGGATTATCGTGCAGGAAAAGCCAGCGTCTTCAGGTCCAGACCGCAGATCGGCAGCGTGACGCTGTGCATCCTGACCACGGCCTATCTGCTGGCGGTGACCAACACTACGTTCTGGATCAAGGCGCATGGCTATCTGGCAGATACCTCGCCATTGGCCTTCGGCCTGTTTGCGCTCGGCATTTCCGCCATGTGCCTGGCGATCCTCACGCTGTTCTCGGCAAAATATCTGGTAAAGCCGGTACTGATCTTCCTAGTGATCACCGCCTCGCTATCATCATGGTTTACCGACCAGTTCGGCACGATCATCGACCGGGAAATGATCCGCAATGCAGCGGTTTCGACCGGCGCGGAGACTGCTCATCTGCTCACGCCCCGTTTTATGATACATGTGGTTCTGACCGGTGTTTTGCCCTCGCTGCTGATCGTCTGGCTGCGGGTCCGCCACCGGCCTTTCCTCAGCAAAGTTGCCCATAATGCTGGCGTCATCATCGCCTGTGTCGCGGTGTTTGCCGCCGCCGCCTTCAGCGATTACCGAACCTTTGCAGGCGTCGGGCGCGCCCATAACGATATTCTCGACCGGCTGAACCCGTTCCTGCCGATTGCCAATGCGGTGCGCTATACCATCGATGCCAACCGCGACCGCAATATCGTGGCAGGGCCGATCGGCACCGACGCCCACCGGATCAATACCGCCGCCATCACCAAGCCGCGCGTCACGGTCATCGTTGCCGGGGAAACCGCACGGGCTGCGAATTTCTCGCTGGGCGGCTATGACCGCGATACCAATCCGCAGCTGAAAGCCCGGGGCGTGACCTATTTCAGCAACACGACCAGCTGCGGCACTGCAACCGCCGTCTCCATCCCCTGCATGTTCTCCGACCTCACACGGGCCAGCTATAGCCACCGCAAGGCCGCCGAGCGGCAAAACCTGCTGGATGTGCTGGGCTATGCCAAGGTCTCCGTGACCTGGCTGGACAATGACACCGGCCATTACAATGTCGCCGACCGGGTGCCCTATACGTTTCTGCCACCGTCTGCCGATCCGCGCTTTTGCAAGGATGGCGAATGTCTGGATGGCATCCTGACCGACAAGCTGAACGGCTGGCTGGACGGGATCAAGGGCGACAGCGTGCTGGTGCTGCATCAGCTTGGCAGTCACGGCCCTGCCTATTACGCCCGCTATCCGGAGGAATTCCGCAGGTTCCAGCCGGATTGCCGCGCCAATGATTTCGGCAAATGCAGCCCGCAGGAAATCCGCAACGCCTACGACAACACTATACTCTATACCGACCATATCGTTGCTGAGGTGATCGACACGCTGAAACAGCGGTCCGCCACGCTGGCTGGCGCCGTCGTTTATCTGTCCGACCATGGCGAGTCGCTTGGCGAAAACGGTATCTATCTGCATGGCATGCCCTATATGGTGGCGCCAACCGAACAGACCCATGTGCCGATGCTGTTCTGGCTGGCCGACGATCTGGCCAAGGATGCTGGATATGACCGGGCCTGCCTGGCAAAGACCACAGCCGAACCGCGCTCCCACGACAATCTGTTCCACAGCGTGCTGGGCCTGATGGATGTGGCGACCAAAGTGTACAATCCCGCCCTCGATGTGTTTTCCGGCTGCCGCCGTGCGCCGGGCGCCGTGGCAACTGCCGAACCGGTCAAGTAGCCGACACCAACGCCTGCTCTCAACTATTCGTGTCCGCGCCTTGAAAGAGCAGCGGCCGCGAGCAGATCTGTTAGGATATCTCGACAGGTTGCCAACCAACCCTGCCAAAGGCTCAACAGAAAGCAGCACCATGCTACGAACGACAATGGTACGATCGAAAACCACCCTCTCCCTTCTCGCAGGCAGCCTTCTGGCGCTGGGTATCGGCATGAGTGCAGAAGCGGCGGAAGCGTTGCGCATTCGCGGCACGGTCGAAAGCTTTGAGGGCAAGGTGCTGACCGTCAAGACCCGCGAGGGGGAAACGGCGAAGATTGCCCTGAAGGACGGCTGGAAAATCTCCAGCGTCGCCAAGGCCTCCGCCGATGCGATCAAGCCCGGCGATTTCGTCGGTATTGCCTCGGCCCCCAAATCGGATGGTGGCAACAATGCGCTGGAAGTGGTGATCTTTCCCGCCGCCATGAAAGGCACCGGCGAAGGCAGCCGCCCCTGGGATCTTCAGCCCGGCAGCACGATGACCAATGCCACCGTGGCCAATGCCGTCAAAGCCGTCGATGGCCCGACCCTGACCCTGACCTATAAGGGCGGCGAAAAGACCATCTCCATTCCCGAAGGCACGCCCATCGTCACCTTCGCCCCAGCCGTCGAAGCCGACCTGAAGAGCGGCGCCACCGTGTTCGTTAATGCCGAAAAAGCCGAGGACGGCACAATCGCCTCAAGCCGCGTGGTTGTCGGCACTAAGGGCGTCGTGCCGCCGATGTGATGCTACTAAGCTCTGGCTCTCGGCAGATTTCCGGTGGCCAGAGCTTACGTGCTTTGGCGAGGGCAAGCTTTAATAATAGCAGCCCCAAGGTCCGCAGCGACGATAGTAATGGTGCCGGTTGTCCAGGCTGGCACCAAGAACGGCACCTCCCAGGACGCCGATTGCTGCGCCGGCAGCCACATTGCTTTCAGCCTGCTTGGCCTGAATGCGATTGCTTTGATAGGTGGCCCCGACACATTTCTGATAGCGCGAGGTACCCGGCTTCAAGCCTTGCGCGCTACAGGTCATTTCCGCGTTGCTGGCAGATTCCTGAGGTGTCTGGCATGAGACCAGACCTGACAAAACCACCAGACTAAAAAGCCCATGCAAAACTCTTCTCATCAACATCTGTCCCCTATTCTCTCCACAATCCTGGCCACAATCCTGGCAGAAACTGCGATTTGATCGCTCCTGCCGGTCACCGCCGCAATCCTGCGGGGCAATGCCGGGTCATCCAGTGGCATGGGAGATAGAGGGAATCCATTAGCTCATGTGTTCTATTGGATTTGCAACCGCGCCTCCTTTATGATCACCCGCCAAAACCGGGCAGATGCCCGGCTTCGGCTCGTCTGTTCTGCGAAGGTTCGCTGTCGCGCATCCTCGTGTTCAGCAAGGAATCTTCGTCTTATAAGCTCACACCCGGCACATCCTCCAGCCGGGTCCACACGGGAATGCCCCGTTGGTTGGCAATCCGCACATCGTTGTCGGCGCCTTTGGAAGCACCGGGCAAGCGTAATACACCATCGCAAAGCGCCAGCAGCCGACCCGCGACCGGGTGGAAAATCTCCTCATAGAGCGCGTCGCCGACAGCCGTTCCACCCGCTGCATGCCAGATCGGCAGCGCCACCCATTCCCCGATCATCGGCACATGGCCCGCCTGAAACAGCGCATAGGACGGTGCCTCCAATGCCCTCAGGTTGGCCGCCATTTTCACCGGGTCGTCACCGGTGCCCGAGCGATAAGGGCCTGCAATCAAAATCAGCATTTCTCTCTCCATTAAACTGCATGAATATCCACAAATCTGCACGATTTCTGTTGAAAGTCGAGTCAAAATCGTCAATAAATATGACTATGTAAATTTTCAGGTAATTTCGTGCAATGCTGACTCATCAACGCAAGGCTCTCATTCTATCCCGGCTACAACGCGACGGACGGGTGATCGCCAAGGATTTTGCCGCTGAACTCGACCTGTCGGAAGACACCGTTCGCCGTGACATGCGCGACATGGCAGCAGTGGGATTGCTTGCGCGCGTGCATGGCGGTGCGTTGCCGCTTTCGCCTGACCTGCCGGATTTCTCGGCCCGGAAAAGCCGGGCGGGCAGTGAGAAACAGGCTTTGGCAACCCGTGCCGTAGCGCTGGTCCAGCCGGGGCAGATGATCTTTCTGGATGGTGGCACCACCAATGCCGAAATTGCCCGGTTGCTGCCGCAAAATCTCGGCCTGACGGTGATCACCCATAGCCCGACCATCGCTGTCGAACTGGAGAGGCGCAGCGATATCGAGGTTATCCTGATCGGCGGGCGGCTCTATCGGCATTCGATGGTGGCGGTGGGTGCAGTGGCGGCGGAGGCGATTGCAAGGCTGCGCCCGCATCTGTTCTTCCTGGGGGCGACATCCGTCCACCCACAGCATGGTGTGACCACTGGCGATGCCGAGGAAGCGGCGATCAAACGGCTGATCGCCTCGGTCAGTGCGGAAACCTATCTCTGCCTGACCGCGGAAAAGCTCGATACGCTATCGCCCTGCCAGATCCTGCCGCTCTCGGCCCTGGCGGGATTGATCGTTGGACCCAGTGTGGAGGCCGTGCGCCTTACCCCCTATCAGGCGACTGGGATCGCGCTTTTTCAGGCGTGACCAGCCGTCAGGATATGAAATCGCGATAGATCAGGAAAACAGCACGTCGGTCACTCTGACATCACCGACATGGCGGCCTGTCCAATTGTGCATCGGCTTGTTGGCCATGGCCATCAGGGCCAGCCGCTCGCAACTGTCCTTTTCGAAATAGCGGGCCAGCAGCGCCGTCACCATCGCCTCGGCGGCGCGGGTCGCGCCGTCATCCGCCTTGACCGCAATCGACAGGCCCTGTTGCGGCAGAATGGCGCAGAACACCCCTTCGGCACCGGTCTTGGCGAAGATCTTTCCCGGGGCGACCTGCATCATCTTCGTGCAGGCGCGTGCTGTACCCGCCACGTAATAAGGCTCCGCCATGCAGGCATCGATCAGCCGTCTGGAGGCTTTGGCGCGCACTGGCTCCAGCCCCTGTCCGGTCGCCATCCTGGCAAAACCATGGGCCAGCGCCTTCAGCGGCACAGCATAGGTGGGGATCGAGCAGCCGTCGGTGCCGCAATGGTCACGGTCCAGCACGGCCCCCGTCAGGCTTTCCATGGTCGCCCGGATATCGCGTTGCAGGGGGTGGTCGTATTCCACATAGCCTTCGACCTGATAGCCAGCATGTACGCAGGCGCAGACGAAACCGGCATGTTTACCGGAGCAATTGTTATGCAGCGCCTGCGGCTTTTCCAATGTGCGGGCCTGATGGATCAGGGTTTTCTGGTCGAAAGACCAATGAGCGCCGCATTCCAGCGCATCCACATCCAGCCCGGTCCGGGCCAGCATCAACGCCGCCAGCACCACATGCTCGTCCTCGCCGGAATGAGAGGAACAGGCCAACGCCAGCTCCTTGTCACCAAACCCATAGGCATCGGCCGCACCGCTTTCCACCAAAGGCAGGGCCTGCATGGCCTTGCAGGCCGAGCGCGGGAACACACCCGCCTCGATATCTCCGGCAGAAAACACCACCTGGCCATCGCCATCCACCACCACGGCTACGCCATAATGGCGGCTTTCGACGCGATTTCCGCGGGTGACTTCAACGGTAATGGGATTGTTCATGATAGCGAGGCCTTGGATGTTTGGCGATCCTGTTTGATTAACGCAGAATGCGACAGGGCGCATCCCTAAACAAGCTGGCGAGATTTTTGCGGCACCGTGCTTTTTTAAAGCCCGAATACACGGAGCACGAAGATAAGACAGCCACAAGCCAATCCAGTCTGACTGGTTCAATCTGAACCCGACAGACTCTAGGCTGTAGTGACAAATTAACGACTGGGATTCCCTTTCCGTCGCAAATCAGATTCAACGCTAACTTTTGGAGGTTTAGCGATGGATGGTGAGGTTCTCCGAGATGACCAGTGGGAGCGTTTGAAAC
>WPHV01000001.1 GCA_009744235.1 Gillisella vitis | reverse complement strand
ACAACTTCGTAGCGACCAACAAATCCATCATCTGCCATGCAAATCTCCAGATAAAACTGGAAACCTTCTCGCATACGCAGCAAGCCTCAAAATACACCCAATCCAATGGGGCGGAGACCGCGCTTACGATATCGATATTGTGCGAGCATAATCGGGCGTCGTGGCCGTAGATATGATGACGGAATACGCGAGGTAAGCTGTTGTTAACAGGCCAAAAACGAGGCTCGCGTAGCCAATCAAATACCAGCGTTGGGCTGCCACTTTATGCGCTTTTTCATACTGCTGCTGCGTCTTGATCGCCTCATCAACAAACTCGGCAAGATTGCCCTGGACAGCTTGGGCGAGTTCTTCCTGCTGTTCCTCCTGAGCCGCCCGCCGACCTTCAAACGCTGAAATTGCGACATCTACATCGGCCACCAAATCGGTGGCTGGTCGATTTCGCGCGAAAATGACCTGAATATCCTGCACGATTGTCGGAAGAGCCAGCTCGCCTAACACTATTGGAAGAATGAGCATCTTACCTGACGTCTCGGCGTATGCGCGCGCGGTGCCAAGCTCCATCATTGGAAACTGCGAGTGCATTGTGCTCTCGGAAATTAGGATGATAAAGACCTCAGCGGCCTTCAACCCTTGGTTCAGTTCCAGTCGCCAATTGATACCCGGCGTTAGCCGCGCGCCTTCGATAGTAATTTCATGTCCAGCGGCGCGCAGACTTGTCATTAGTTCTTGCGCAAACTTGTCGTCCCGCATCGTATAGGACACGTAAATTTTGGACATGTTCCCCCCGGTTCAAAGCGATGAATTTACACAACTTAGAAGATAAGGGAAGCTCGTTCGGGTGCGACGAGAGAGTTGGAGCGGCTCACACGCCACGCTAAAAGCGAATGCTTTGATTGCTAGTAACCCCTGAGGAGGAGGCGACGGTAAATCTCATGGAGGTTGTGGCCGAAGCTAAGTCCCAACGTAGATATTGTGATCGAGGGGAATGTGAGGCAACGAGGCTTCGAGAAAAGGGCGCGCTGTTTGAGTGAGCCGAAAACCTGCTGGGGCGGCCACGATAGTCCGCCTTTATCGCACAGCCATAGACGTCAGTGCGCCAACCGGACGATTGATAACTTAGCTCGGAATGACCACGGACATTCGATCATCCTCGCCAGTAGTATGTCGGCTTTCGAGAGATACCAACGACATGCCAAACGAACGCAATGAAGGCGCAAAGCGGAAATGTTCTCCGCTCTGGCCTGGTGACGAGTACGGGGCGGGATGCTGACTGTCCGATTTCAGCGGAATGGCGGCATAGCTACCTATCATCTACCGACCCTCAATGCAGCCATTAAGGAAGTGGTTAATCTCAGCCCGGAAGATGTACGCTGAGTGTAGGGGCTCGCTCTATCTCTGCACAACCGAAGGGGAAACAGTGTGGAGCTTCAAGGTACGCCATCATGTTTGAGTCCGGATGATTGTCTATCGGCTCAATGCACAATCCAGTCAATATTGCTACAAATCAAGATCGTCGCTTATTCGCCGCACCATACCGGCGCAGCTCGGATCGCTTCGTCGAGAGCTGCCGACGTCACTTCCAGTGCCCGTTTCGTAGTGATCTCGCACTCCCATACCACCATCGGTCGCCAGCCAAGCTTGTCAATCTCATCGATCACCCGCTTGTCCCTAGCCTTGTTCCGTTCGAACTTCGCTAGCCAAAACTCCGAATTGGATTTCGGCATGTTGGCAATACCGCATCCATGGCCATGCCAGAAGCATCCGTGGACGAAAAGTGCAACCTTGTGCCAAGGGAATATGATATCCGGCCTACCGGGCAGACCAGGCCGCCAAGGCGATACCTGAGGCCCCAAGCATGCAGGGACTGTCTAAGAATTATTTACGGTTTCGTATCCTTCGAGCGAATCCTCGACATCCTTTCGGAGCGCTCTGCGGCATTCAAGAAATCTACCATAAGCACCCTGTCAAAAAGGCTGGAAATAGATGCTGGCTCTGACGAATAAGATTACGACAAAACTTTGTCGAGAAGTGTTCCGCACTCTCGCGCGCCCCTGATTTTCACGTATAAGGATTGTATGTCGATCAAAGAAACCTTCAGAATCAGTTCGCATCTCAAGGACATCATCGGGCGTGACCTCGTGACGAACGAGTTCATTGCGATCTTCGAACTTGTGAAGAACTCCTTCGACGCAGGGGCGACGCGGGTCGACATCGAGTTCGACCCATCAGAGCGCACCATCGCAATCGTCGATGACGGCGTCGGGATGACTCAGGACGACATCAGGAAGAAATGGTTGTTCGTCGCGTATTCGGAGAAGGCGCATTCAGAGCCGGAATCGTATCGCGACAAGATCAGAACGGCAGGCCAGTACGCCGGCAGCAAGGGCATCGGTCGCTTCGCCTGCGACACACTCGGAGAGAAGCTTTCGCTCTATTCTCGAGTGAGGGACCAAGACAAGGTGGAGATGCTTTCGATCGACTGGACCCGGTTCGAGCAGAGCAGCCAAAAGGAGTTCAAGGACGTCACCGTGGAAATCGACCGGGTCGCGGCCTTTCCAGAAATCGCCAATGCGGCGACGCCCAGCGAGCATGGCACTGTTCTGCTGATAAGGGACACGCGCCACGAGTGGGATGCTGACCGTATGAAAAGGCTCCGGAGGGACCTGGCAAAGCTTATCGACCCGTTTGGCACCACGACCAGCGTCACGGTCTCGACGTGGCTACTGGACGGAACCGACGTCCGGATCAAAGACGTCGATGGACCGGTGGGAAATCAGATCGCCGACCTTCTACGGGAGAAGACGAGCAGGATCGAGGTCACGATCGAGAGTGGCCAGATACATACGACCCTTTTTGACCGAGGGCGGAAAATCTACGAGATCCAGGAACGTTCACCCTACGAGGAACTGGAGGGTTGCAAGGTCGAAGGCCAGATCTTCTTTCTTAACCGGTCGGCGAAAAAGACGTTCACGGGCCGAATGGGAGTTCGCCCGGTCGAGTTCGGTAGCGTCTTCTTGTTCCTAAACCGTTTCAGGATCTCCCCGATCGGCGACGAGTTGGACGACACGCTCGGTTTAAACCGGCGAAAACAGCAGGGCACATCACGCTATCTGGGCACGCGCGACATCATCGGCCGTGTAGACGTGACGGCCAGGCCGAAAGTCTTCCGCGAAGTTTCGAGCCGCGATGCCGGCCTGGTCGAGGACGCTCGTAGCCGGGCTCTCTATGAGGCGATCCTGAAACACATGGTTTTCCGCCTGGAGCGCTACGTGGTCGGGGTGAACTGGCAAGATTCCTTCGATCAAGATCGCGACACGGCCGAAGGTCTTGAAACCGATCGAGCGCGCGATCGAATTCTTTCGATCATCGGGGCACTCGCTCGCTCGAAGGACGTGGAAGTTATTTATTACGACAAGGAGATCGTCCGGATAGCGGACGACCCCGACCAGATCACAGACGGCGCACTGAAGGCGATGTCCGACCTGGCGGAGCGCCGGGGCGACGCCTCGCTCCTGAACCAAATCGAGGATGCACGGCGGCGAATCGAAGAATTGAAATCCTCGCGCCTAGAGGCCCGCCAGCAAGCCGAACGGGCCATTGAAGAGCGGGTCCGAGCCGATGCAATGATCGCAAGACTGGAACAACAGGCGCGCTTTCTTGGCAGCAGCCGAGACGTGGACGTAGAGCGGGTGCAACTGCTAATGCACCAAGCCATCATCCACCTCGGCCACATTCGGTCGGCGATTACGAACGCCGCTCATGAAATCCGGAACGTTCTTTCGATTGCTTCGGCCACGGGAGAAGTGGATAGCGAGGACGTAGCCGACCTGCTTGCAACGGTCCGACAGTCGGCACGACGAGCATCGGCATCTATTGCAGGAGCCAACCTGTCGAGCGACAGGCTCGGCGCGGTGCTTTCCTTCGCACCTAACATCCGCATCGACCTCCAGACCGACAAAATGAGCGGCGACCTCCTTCGTTTCCTCGACGAATACTTCAGTGTGCGTGTCTCGGGAGTTCCCGGAATGCCGAAGGCCATCTTCGACGCTGCGGACCAGACGCTCCTGCGCGAGTTCTCTCCCGTCGACATAGCTGTGCTGGTCGACAACCTGATGGATAACGCCCGGAAGGCAAAGGCAACTAGGGTGGACTTCAGCGCCTCGCCTAAGGGATCCAAAGCGATAGCCATCAATGTCAGCGACGACGGGCTAGGGATCGATCCCGATCGGGTGGATGTCGCCAAGCTGTTCGAACGAGGCTACTCGGGCTCGGTGACCGGCACCGGACTGGGCCTCTACAGCGTGCGGCAGATTCTGGCGGAGATGAATGGAACTATTACGCTCGTGGGTGACGGAACCCGAGCGGACTTTGAAATTGTGATCCCAAGGGAGGACGCATGAACCTCGATCTCGGCATCCTCTGGATCGAGGATTCGTTCAGTGCAGAGGAAGAAGCCAGCCTTAAACGCCGCGTCGCCGACGCGGGCTTCGTGGCGCGCATCCAAGTCATTCCAAACGGAGGCGAGATCGAGGAACTGGCGCGGCTTCACAGCCTCTACCATCGCTTCGACTTGATCCTCCTCGACTATCGCCTAAAAAACGAGAATGGGGACGAGCTTGCTACCTCCGTCAGGAGGCTATTCCCTTCCGTAACGATCCTCTTCTATTCTGGAAGCGTGGAGGAGGCCGAACTTCGCCGAATGATCGCAGCCAAGGAGGTTGAAGGCGTCTACTGCAGCCACCGTAGCCGTTTCATCGAACGGACCGGCACGTTAATCGACCAGACTGCGCGGGCGCTAGACCGGCTCTCCGGCATGCGGGGACTTGCGATGAAGGTCGTTGCAGAATGCGACGACCTGATGAAAAACGCTGTACTGGGAATGACGCGACGCGAACCGAAATGCGCCGAAAAAGTCGCGGAGATGGACAACGACGTTTTCAGTTTTATGACCGAGATGAAAGTGAAGTATGAGGCGGCGCGGCCGGCTGGGATGCAGGAACGCATCGACACCCGCGCCATCGACAGCACAAAACTCTTCAAGCATTTTCGACGCCTCACTCAGGTAGCTGCCGCGAATCCAGCGGCGTTCGGCCTCGACGGCGATCAGGTAGACCGTCTGCGCGAGCTCAGAAAATTGAGCGCTCAGTACGACAAGGTGGTCTTGAACAAGCGCAACATTCTGGGGCACGTCACCGAGGTTGAAGGCGCCGAAGGTTGGGTGCTACAAGGCAGCGACGAGATCAGCGTCAACGATTTCGCGGAGATCAGGCGAGGATTTGCCGCGCACATCGACGCTATCCGCGAAATGAGTGATCTGGTTCTGCTGCTGGACCGCAAGTAGGCCGATCAATGTCTCCCCCAGCGCCTCAGCGAGGAGCGGCGGCACGGCGTTCCCCACCTGGGTATAGCGGGGGCACGCATCCTTCCGACGAGATCCGCCCGTCGTGTATGGCCCACAGAACGAGAACCAGTCCGGAAACGACTGCAGCCGTGCGTGTTCACGAACGGTCATGGAGCGAGGCTCCGAGTAATGTATCAGATCGTCGGGCAAGGTGCTGATCGTCGGAGCGATGTCGTTCGGATCTAGTGCAGTGGTGCTCCGTTTCTTGATACCGAGGCGAGCCCGATCCTGCGGTCGCAGGCATACGCCGCGCTCGCAGTTGTCGAGGATTTCCTGCATACGCCGAACGGAGGCCTCTCCGTGGCGAGGCAATCGCAGATCTTCCGGCTGGCCTCGGCTACCTAGCCGCATGAGCGCCTGGTACGGCGTCTTCGCCTTCGCCGCCCTTTTCAGGGCAAAAAAGCCCTTGTGTCCCCATTCCCTGTCTGCCCGTAGGTCTGAGAGGCCCTCAAGGTCCGACAATGCCGCTTTGCTGTCAGTGGTTCCAGGCCCGAGACCGCGTTTCTGGAGGAACGCCCTTCGGGCAACTTTCAGCCTCTGGATTGGGTCTATGCCAGGAAGCGTGCCCTTGAGGGCTGCGACGAGGACAAAACGCGGACGACGCTGAGGGACTCCCCAGTCAGCAGATCTGACGACGTCAGTCCAGCAGTCGTATCCTAGACGAACCAACTCACCGATTGCGTAGTCGCGGTAGGTGCCGCCAGCGCGATGCTTCATCGACTGAAACCCGACTACATTTTCAAGCAAAACCAGACGCGGTCGCAGAACGTGCACGTATTCAAGGTACACGTCTACCATCTTGCTCCGTGGATCGTCAGGACGCCGGAGGCCGTTCATGCTGAAGCCCTGGCATGGAGGACCTCCTGCGACAAGATCCACGGATCCCTTGAGTTCGGCAAGTTTGTCGCGATGGAAACGGAGGAGCTCCTCGGCTTTCCAAGGCTGCTTTTCAAGCCACGAAGGCCACAGATGCCGGTCGCCATTGCGATCAAGGAGGTTAAGCTTATATGTCGAGAAGGGATCCGCATGCGCTTCCACGCCCAGCAACGTAGAAAACCCCGCAGTTCCGAGGCCGAGCGACAGGCCGCCGCATCCGGCGAATAGATCAACGCAGGTAGGAATCATTGTTCGAGCATCTCATACTAGCACCCGATTGTCCAGGACGAAGCTCGCCGGAACAGTACGAAGTCAATGACTTAAGTAGCAGGTCATCGTTTCTCGATGGTTAATATGCGATCCCGTAGGCCACTTGCATGTTCCACCCCGCGTCCCTGTTGTTCAAGCTTGCCATGCATGAGTTACGCGAAAGAGCCGTGACCGATTCTGGCGCGAAGAAGATATGACAACGCGGCGGTGGTTTGTCCGCTTTCGGGTGCGGGCTATGATGACTACTACGACTGACATGAGGGCGCAAAGCGGAAGCAATTTTGGCCGCAATGCGCCTTCATTCTGGACGTTGGTCGAAGTGGAAGCCGATCACGAAAGCGGAGACTGCCGATCGTCGTTGGGAAGGTCGACTCCCCTATCAAACTGCTATTGCGCGCGAGACAGGAAGTAGGCCAGCTCAGTCGGTGGATGTTACAAAACGAGCACTAGCGGGCAGTGATCTGAAACCTCCGGGTCATGGACTACATCGAAGCCTCGGACCGCTGCTTCCCGACTGACGAGCATGTAATCTGCGAACCGGCTTGCTTTCTTGTAATGCGATGTCCGTGTGCTTTGGAAGCCACGCCTTGTTACCAGTTCGCTCAATCCACCAGCGCCCAAAACCGCAAGCGTCTCGCTGTTAGGTTCGACGTTGAAGTCGCCGCAAACCACCATCAGGTCTCCCGGTTGCGAGACCTGCCGGGAGAGATCAAGTAGCCGCTGCGCCTGGTCAAATCGTTCTGGGGTGTCCATCTTGCCGTTCAGATCGCGCAGGCCGTGCATGTGCGTCACGCTGACAGATCGGCTTGCGTCGTAGTCGTAGACTCTAATCCCGTGGGCGTTGCGGGATCGTGGGTGTTCGCCATAGCCCACGTGCGAATAATCCTTATGCACGAAGCCTTGGGCCTGACCGATAATCGGCAATGAATGATGCACAAAGGTTGCCAGCCCCCACTGAGAGGGAATTGACTGATCACCGTCCCACAGAACACCTTGCGCTGCCGGGCAGAAAATAGCCACGTGATCGGGCAAGACAGATGCGACATCACGGAAAAAGTTGGCGCGCTGCGGCAAGACGTGATCGTCGTCGCGATAGGTCAACCAGTCTTTTTCGGATGCAGGACTGTGAACAACTTCCTGAAGGCAAAGAACATCGGGCGCAGTGGTTGCGACATAGGGCAGCAATTCCTTATGCAATTTTCCACCCCATCCATTCAGGCACATTATCTTCATAGGCTTACCCTTCGAATTCGGCATACCCGATTTTCGCTGCTTTGACGGAGGATCGCAAGTTGGACTCTTTTGGGCTGTGCGTCCGACGGCGGGTAAGCGCCTCCATTTCAGACGTTGGTCCGAATTTACTTACTATCTGAAAGCCGACATGGGATGTGTTCGTTATCCACTCGCGTCCGAAGCGCACGGTCCAATCGGGAAACTTTGCTCAGTATCAGACTGCGCCTAATCCATTCCCTGTGCCAGCATCTGCGCAACTTCCGAGGTGCTGGCTTGGGAAAAAGAGACTGCAGACAAGGTCATCCGCCGATATGTGGAGCGCCAGACAGCCACGCTGGAAATGATCGGTCCGATGAACTATCCTGCCGCGAAAGAGAAAATGTCTTGCTCGGCTACTTTAGACACTGTTCGCGCACTGCGGTGCAGATTGCCACGAACAAGTTGGAATAGTTTACCCGCATACTGTCAGCCATCGCCGCGTTCAGTTGTTGCTCGAGGCCGGTGACGATGCCCCTCTGCTTGTCAATTTCCTTGATCGCCAGCGCCTTCAGGTTACCGGCTGACTCCATTGTTGATGAAAACGCGGCCCATGCCGCGACTGCCGCGACCGACCCGCGTGCCGCTGGACCGCAGGCCGCGATCCCCCCGCCGTTGATCACCGCCGAAGCGCATGCTGCTGTCGTGGAGATCGCGTAGACCGTCGACACCACTGTTGCGGAACCCAGCACTAGGGCTTTTACCTGTGTGGCGTCGATTTCGGCGGCCAGCGAAGTCTCAAGTTGCTGTAGCGAAGCGCTCGCATCAACGAGTGATGATCGTATCATATCCTCGGATTCATAAATCCCTCGATCCATGGAAACAAAGAGGCGCTCTCGAAACCGCTCGGCATCCACGCAGGACATCGAATTCACGAATACGAGGTTCTTGTGAGCGCTGTCTGCGGCGATGTAGGTCACGAACTTTGCAGGGTCCACGTCGAATCCCTGGAGGCATAGAGCTTCACTTTGGGCAAGCGCACTCCAAGACGATACGACACCGCCAAGGAGAAAAACTGAGAATAGGTGAACTTTCAACCGCTACCCCCTTGTCTCTTCAATTGCCTTGGCGAGTTCCCCGTTCTTGATCCGGATCACAGTCCAATAGCCGAGCGCTCCCGTGGGGGGGATATCGAGGTGTGCCTGGGCAGCTCGGACGGCCTTCTTCGTCTGCCATCCGATGATGCCATCGACCGGACCCTTGTAGAGAGCCAGGCGCTTGAGCTCAAGTTGGATAAGAACGACCTCCTCCGCCGAATACTTCATGCCGACAATACAACCCGTGTTGCCGGTCGACACGTCTACATAGGACTCCGATCGCCGAGCGCATCCTCCGTTGATAAACCCCGAGATCTGTAACTTTCGATCGACGACCGAACTTGTGCCATCAAGTCCGAGCTCCCGGCCTCGAATGGTATAGGTCAAAGTGACGTTCCCGATTGGGACGTCGGTTGTCCTGCCGCTGAGCAGGAATGCTGCAACTTCGCCGCTGACGGGAACGGAAAGCGACATGTCTCTGCCGAACCGCAATGTAGTCGTGAAAGGCGTAACGATATGCCGCTCGCCGACGATCGTCACCTCAAACCGGGCGAGACGAGGCTCTAGATAGTGTAGCTTGACATCCGGGTATTCGGCGCGGATTGCAGCGGTGACGTCTTCCTCGCTCATCAACTCATCCAGGACCGGCCGCAGGGTTAGGGTCACGCTATTGAACTGCTTGTCGGCGGGCGATTTTTTATAAACAAAGCCCACGCTCTCCTGATCGACTTGGAGCGACGTGGGAGCTAGAAAAAAGTTTCCCATGTCATCCTTATAAACCGCGAACTTGACCGCATTCTTGAATGGAACGGGCTCATAGAAGGCTACCGAGGGCAAAACGGTGGGGGGAAGTTGTGTCGGCGTCTGGGAAAACGCCAAGTTGCTCCATAACACCGCAAGAGCAAACAAAAGGAGCTGAGCCTCGCGTTCGAATGTTCGCATCGACTACTCCTCCAATGCTTCGCAGCCGATGGTCGATCCCTGCTCGAGGGTCACGAATATCGTAGAGTTAGCCTCGCTACAGAAATCGCCAAAGGCGAGCGTGCCCTGATAGTAGTCGCGGACTGATGAGGCCCCTTCACTTTGACTCGGTATGTCTATTTCCATGTAACCGGAGAGATCGTGGACAAGCGATTGTGTACCAGCCACTTCCTTGACGAAAATCGGCGCAGACTTCACATAGCGCTCTACAACAGCCCTTAGCGCTCGCTGCGGAACGCGGAAGTCCTCCGCGTATTTGTCTCTCAGCGAGGAAAACACCTGTTCGACCGCGCCATCCACGGGCAGTTCCCCAAATGTCCTCAGATCGCGTCGGAACTCATCGATCCAGCGAGGATCGATCAAGTCGTCGAAGTCATGATGCACGTTCGTTTCATAGAGGAAAATTACCCCCCATTCGCGCTTTCCATGTAGCAGGTCGCGCACGTCACTCATCTGCAAACCGGTAAAGGAGAACTCGATCGACCTATTTGCGCCGATTACGATTGAACCAACCGACTTCGATGACGACCGCAGCTCTCCATCAGAGGCTATCTGATACAGATTCGCAGCAGAAACAACGTCCGGCCACGCCGCGAAGGTTTTGACACCTTCTTTTTTCATCTGTCCCAGGGCGGCTTCCTGGCCTTTCGACAGCTCCCACTTAATGGTCGGGGCAACTGTCAGTTCGAGCTCTCCGAAAGAGCCCTGCCTAACGAATATGTTGACCACCATGGTGCCATTGCCATTCCGCACGATGGTTGGGACAAGCGGTAAGAACAGGAGATCCTTCTTCTTATCTACCGAGACGAGAATACTGTCAGCCCTCTTTTCAACTGCCGCATGAGCAGCGAAAGGGAGGAATGCGAATCCAACCGCCAACGCTATGGTTAGCCCGATGTGTTTTCTATTTGCTTGCGCCATGTCATTTACCCTGCAAGCAATCGAACTTGAACTGTGAGATCGACGCGAGAGCATTGTTCAGAGCGATCTTTCTGAGCTCTAGATCCGGCAACAAGCCGATTGACTGATAGAGGCTCGCCCGCTCGATTTGGGTCTTTGTCTCGCAAGTATTTTTGATCTCATCGTAGCGCTGCTTTGCTCCGGCGAGATCGTTTGCCTCGATGCAACCAGGTCCTTTTACTCCTTGTGCGACAAACAGCTTCGGATATTTGGCGCACATTCCCTGGAAGGCCATTCCAATCGAAAATGATTTCTTCCCAATGACCTGTCGGTCGATCGTAAACGTAAAGTCCTTTTCCTCCTGGAGTCGGGTGTAGGACCACGCGCCCGAGAAGGACCATCCAAAAAATGAGCCACTTGTTGAGGGCGCACCTTGCGGTGCGTTTGCGGTCAGGGTCGGCTTAAATATTCCCTCACCGTTGATCTGAGCCTTTACAAGCGTATTGTAGATGGTCTCAAAGGCATCCGAATCGCTTTCAAATCCACCCTCGATGATATTCATGGTGACCGCACCGGTCTCCTTCAACTTCTGAATGTCCACTGAGTGTCGCCCTTTGAAAGCAAACCATCCACCTCCAGCAGATTCGGTTGTACGTTCGTATAATCGGCTCCAGTTTACCTTGATCTCTGCCTTCAATCTGCTGCGTATCCCGGATACGACGTAACGATACCGCACTCCGAAGTTGGAAGCGTCTTCGCCGCCATTGGTTGCAAAGACCGCTCCAGCGTCAGGCGTTAAGGAAACGGCGAAGACCTGATACGCTCCAACCTGTGCTCCGAGTGTTGTCGATGCGATTGAAGGGTCTTTGATGATCGTCGTACTGTCATCGCCTGCGATGACCACACCATCGAGGTCTTCGACCGTAACCTGCCTAGCCGGCGTTGCGGCTTCAGCCGTTCCGGTGGGAACATTCGGATCAGCAGTAGCCTTCACCAGTTCAGTCCGCACGATCTGCGTCCTCACACTCGCGGCGGCGGTTTTGTCGAACAATGCCGACCCCAAGATCAAGTCCATATAGGCGGCATCCGGAGCGATTACCGCGATTCTGGCATTGGGGTTAGCTTTCTTGATCGCTTCCCACTCTGCAGGAAGCAGCTCATCGTCGATGATTGCCCTGACTGATAGATTTATGACTGCACCCAAACCACCTGAAATGCTGGGAAGCTTGATCCCGTACGTAAGCACGGAAAACACTGGCGTAGTCTTGTCATCGAGAACCGCGTATTCGAGTGAGGTTGGGGGTGCCCAGTACAGATTGTCGTCAGTATTATCGCGATACAAAGTAATCGACTTGGGCTCTGGTAAACCCACGGTCCGCGTAAAATCAGGAATTGCCCACGCGTTTGAAACTCCTGCCAAGAGTATCGAAATGGGTATACTCCTTCGGAGGAGTAGATTTTTCCATTTTGCCACAATTACCCCCTACCGAAGGCAATTATTGCATCGCCTTGCGACCTCAAATGATTCAGATTATTATTTGTATTCTCGAATGCACCTTGTGCGCGTTTTTTTGAAAGTACATCCTATTTTTGGAATACGCAATTACTAAATTAAAATAGCTATGATCTAGTATCGCGCGGGCAGAAGAAGCCAGTGCAGCGTTCTACTTGGAAGGTTCGCTCGTTTATGGCTGCGTCGCACCAAAATCGTAATACAAGATAGCCGGCCCAATTCTCAGCATTTCACCCAGGGGGTGGCGCATCGTGCGACAACTTATCGCCTTGCCCGCTCGATGATTGGCAGCTTCGAGGTCCATACATATCAAAGCTGCCGATCCGCTATCGGCCCCATAACAGCCGGAGGGTAACGCGCCTTCCAGTCAGTCATACGCGTTGCGTTAAGCGTTTCACTTAAACGGATATCTCAAGCGTGTCATCAAGCGCCATACGACAACCCTAATATAGGCGCTCGAACCGCCCGCTTTGCGGCTTCTTGGTCGGGGAGGGGCCAAAGAAATTCCCATGCGTGTTTGTCTCAGGCGCAATGGCGAAAGAAAAGTTGTCCTAGCTACTTTTGGTTTGCCTTGGATCAAGGCGAAATCAGCGCCTCTCGCTCTTGCCTGGACCGAACCATGCGTTGACGGGCCGCGGCAAGAATTTCCGGGCGCGCCCGCGTCGGCAATCCGGCATCAAAGGGCGGAGCCGGGGCGTATTCTAGCGAAAGCTGGATCGTCTCCGCCTCATCCTGCCCCATTAATTCCGCGATGACCGAGAGGCCGAAATCGATCCCGGATGTGACACCGCCGGCAGTGATCAGATTGCCGTCGCGAACCACGCGCGCCTCGACTGCGGTCGCCCCAAACCGTGGGAGAAAGTCCATCGCGTTCCAATGCGTCGCCGCGCGTTTTCCAGCCAGCAGGCCGGCTTGGCCCAGGACCAGCGTTCCCGTGCAGACAGAGGTGACGAAGCGCGCCGTCTTCGCTTGCGCCTGCACGAAGTCGAGCGTTTCTTCGTCTTTCAGAAGCGGGTTCACGCCGCCACCGCCCGGCACGCAGATGACATCGAACGCAGGCGCCTCTTCAAAGGTCAGGTCGGGCGTGAGCCACAGGCCCGTCGAAGCCCGAACAGGCGCCGTGTTTTTCCAGACCAGATCGACCCGCGCATCGCGTGCAGAGCCGAAAACCTCGTAGGGGCCAGTCAGATCGAGTTGCTGAACATTGGGAAAGCAAAGAATACCGAAGCGGATGGACACTATTTTTTCTCCTGTCTTGACCCCGAGACCATGACAGGAAATGATTTGGCATGAATGCCAATTGTCCCTCGTTTCATGCCAAACGCCATGCTGATGCCAACCACGATTTTGCGTCGGATTGAAATCCTTGTCTTTCCAGATGCCCAAGTGCTCGACGTGACAGGTCCTGCACAGGTCTTCGCGTCGGCCAATGAGATGGCGCGCAGAAGCGCCCACCCCCAAAAGGGACCCCTGTACGATATCGCCTTGGTCGCGGAAATGGCGGAGGTGACCTGCAATTCGGGGATTGCACTGCGGTGTGCTCTCCTTTCGGAAGAACGGTCGGTGCCCGACACCGCCATCGCTGTCGGCGGCAGCGGGGTCAACGTCGCATGCAGCCGTCCGGTCTTGATCGACTGGGTTCGTGACCGCGCGATCCATGCACGGCGCATGGCGTCGGTTTGCAGCGGTGCGTTTCTGCTGGCGGAGGCCGGCTTGCTGGATGGCCGCCGCGCCGTAACACATTGGCATCGCTATGACGAATTCGCCGGGCGGTTTCCGCAGGTCCGCCTCGAACGCGACCCGATCTTTTTGCGCGATGGTAAGATCTGGACCTCGGCGGGCGTGACGGCTGGGATAGACCTCGCTTTGGCGATGGTTGAAGAGGATCACGGCCGCGCACTTGCGCTCGCCGTCGCCCGCGAATTGGTGGTATTTCTCAAGCGGCCCGGCGGCCAGTCGCAATTCAGCGCGCCGCTGAGACTCCAGACCGCGGACGACAGGTTCGCCGATCTTCACGCTTGGATCTCGGCCAATCTGACCCGTTCGCTGACGCTACATACGCTGGCGGATCGGGCGGGAATGAGCCTTCGATCTTTCGCCCGCCATTACCGACAACGGACGGGCCGCACACCCGCCGACGCGGTTGAGATCATCCGGCTGGAACGGGCGCAAGGGCTGCTGGAGACCGGATTTTCCGTCGAAGCCGCCGCTCGCAAATGCGGTTTCGGGTCCCCGGAGACCATGCGGCGGGTGTTTCTGCGCAGGTTGGGCGTCGGGCCCAAGGACTGGCAGGAGCGGTTTCACGAGTGATAATACTCACGGCGATATCGTTGCGTCTCCACTTGCATGTCGGCTCCAAACACGTTGCGCGCAAAACTTGACAGTCAGTTTCCGGCCTCCAAGCGGTAAGTGGCCGTCGCAGCAATCCGCCACGAAACTTTAACTTTTGCGACAAAGTTTCGCGACGGCCGCTTCCCATGTTTCAGCCAGGAGGCAATCGACGACTTTACAGAATTACGAGATATTTCATGGCCAGAAGGGTGCGCCGTCTAGCCCTGCGGTTTCAGGCAAGCCACAGATCAGGTTAGCGTTCTGCACGGCCTGACCAGCCGCTCCCTTGCCGAGATTGTCGACCACGCCCATCGCAATCACCAGATTGCGCTCGGGATCTGCGGCATAGCTGACGAACGAGAGATTCGAGCCGGTCGCCCATTTGGTCTGCGGCGGCCTGTCGGTCACGCGCACGAAGGCCCGATCGGCATAGAAGTGGCGGGCTGCGTCGAGGCATTGTTCCGTGGTAGCTTGGCCGCGGCAGTAGATGGTGACGAGGATACCGCGCGTCATAGGGATCAGGTGAGGTGTGAACACTAACCCCTCCGCGCTGCCGCCGCTCAGCCGCTCGATAGTGCTGGCGATCTCGGGCATGTGGACATGTTTGAGCAGGCCGTAGGGAATGAGATTTTCGTTGCTTTCGGCATAGCCGAATTTGCTATCGCCGCCGCCCCGTCCAGCACCTGAAATGCCGGTCTTGGCGTCAATCACAATATTGCCGGGTTCTATCAGTCTGTTGACCAGCAGCGGCGCCAAGGCGGCCAACGTTGCCGCAGGAAAGCAACCGGGATTGGCCACACGCGTCTGTCCCTCGATCCGATCCGGCCAGATGTCGGCCAAGCCGTAGGCCCAGTTCTCGGTATAGCGGTGGTCACCGCCGATATCCACGATCTTCACCTCACCAGAAACGCGCGCCAGAGCCTTAGCCGAAGTGCCTGTGGGCAGTGACGCGAACAGCACGTCGAGTTTCGGTAGAGTCGCGGGGTCCCATTTTTCGATCACCAGGTCGGCGAGCCGGGCAGGCACACCGGGGAAGCGTTCCACCAAACGGCTACCAGCACTGCCCTCGCCCGCCGCATAGACCAGTTCGAAAGATGGGTGACCCGCGATTAGGCGCATCGCCTCGCCGCCGCCAAAACCACTAATGCCGACAATGCCAGCGCGAATGTTCATGATGCTGTCCTTCTGAAATGCGGATAAAACAAAACCCCCGAAGCCGAAGGCTGCGGAGGTTCAGGAAAGCGGGCCGGAGCCGCTCCGGTGTATGAGACCTATGTTGAGGCAGTCACCACACAGACGGACGCTGTTCGACGCGCAGCCCAAAAGCCACCGCTTGGGTGCAGCGGCGTCGGCGTCGATCACAAAGGTTCTTGTTCCTGAACATGACTTTCATCACTGACGGTACCACTATTAATAGTCAAGACTGAATGTCTGTAGCTCGATTGGCATCCATCCTCATCGCTCCGTGCGATACGAGCGCGGCGTTCATCATGCCCCCACTCTCTTCATCAACAGTGAACGCGTATGCGGCAACACCAATGTAGCGATCAGCCATCGCACCGGCCATTTTCTCCGCAGAAGCGACACTTGATGCTTGGCACATGTCGCCCGGCACAATGCTAACCCGGTTCTTCTTGAACTGCACGACGATGATTTTTTCAGCTTCGGATATATCTACGGCCTCTCGTTTGTTCTTCAAACGTTCTAATTTTGACAAAGAGTCAAGGTCTCATGTGCCCGCTATAGAACCAAGGGTGGAAGCTAGTCAGGTCGTTACAATTTGTCGCCGCTGCCCCAAATACACGCGACGAAAACCAGAAGTGGGCGTGTCATTTTTTGAAATGAAACGGCTATTTTTCACGTCCTTTTCAGTGACACGAAAGCTTGTAATTGCTATCCGTTTTCGAAGCTTCCCAAGCTGAATAACAATCTGGCGCTATCAGTCTTGATTTCTCTGATGGTTACACTCGTAGCAAGACGGTCGTAACTCAGAGAGGCGCATTGGTCGTCAAGGTTGCGCCTATAATGCGATATTTTGGAGATTTATTTGCGCGTTTTGCAATGGTGCGAGACCCCATAACATCAGAACGAATCGGCACTTTTTGTGTCAGATTTTGTGTCAGTGCCACTCACTTGTTTTGGTTATGTTCGCGCAAGGTTCTGCGCGAAATTACGAGGGGTTTGAATTTTTTCTTGCAAGGCAAAAGGGTTTTGATTATAGCCGACGGCGGGACACCTCTCCCCAACGAGAGGCCATATACCTGGAAGGGTAGTTTGCTATGGTTGATATTACTGCACCCGCCGTACGTACGGAAAACGCTAATTTTTCGTCTGGCCCCTGCTCGAAGCGCCCCGGTTGGGCACTCGATGCTCTCAGCGATGCCCCGCTCGGTCGTTCGCACCGCGCCAAGGTTGGCAAAGACAAGCTGAAGCTGGCCATTGACCTTACCCGTGAAATTCTCAACGTTCCCGCTGATTACCGCATTGGTATCGTTCCCGCATCCGACACCGGCGCTGTTGAAATGGCGCTCTGGTCCTTGCTGGGTGAGCGCGGCGTGGACATGCTGTCCTGGGAAAGCTTTGGCGCTGGCTGGGTGACCGATGTGGTCAAGCAGCTCAAGCTTGCTGACGTTCGCAAGTTCAATGCCGATTACGGCTTGCTGCCGAACCTCGCAGATGTCGATTTTGACCGCGACGTGGTCTTTACCTGGAACGGTACCACCTCTGGCGTTCGCGTTCCCAATGCTGATTTCATCCCGGCTGACCGCAAGGGTCTAACCATCTGCGATGCGACCTCTGCCGCATTTGCGCAAGCGATGGATTTTTCCAAGCTCGACGTTGTGACCTTCTCCTGGCAGAAGGTTCTGGGCGGCGAGGGCGGTCACGGCATGTTGATCCTCAGCCCCCGCGCTGTTGAGCGTCTTCAGACTTACGCACCGGCTTGGCCGCTGCCGAAAATTTTCCGTCTGACCTCTGGCGGCAAGCTGATTGAAGGCATCTTCAAGGGCGAAACCATCAATACTCCGTCGATGCTTTGCGTTGAAGACTATCTGGATGCGCTAAACTGGGCGAAGTCGATCGGCGGTCTGGACGCGCTGATTGCCCGTGCTGATGCCAATGCCAAGGTGATCTTCGATTTCGTCGCCGCCAATGACTGGATTGCCAACCTCGCACAGGTTGACGAGACCCGCTCCAACACATCGGTATGCCTGACCATTGCTGATCCTGAGGTTCTGGCGCTGCCCGCTGAAGAGCAGGCCGCTTTTGCCAAGGGCATTGCAACGCTTCTGGAAAAGCAGGGCGTGGCCTATGACATCGGTGCTTACCGCGATGCGCCTGCTGGCCTTCGCATCTGGGCTGGTGCCACCATTGAGACCGCCGACATGCAGGCTTTGATGCCTTGGCTGACCTGGGCTTACCAGACCCAGAAGGCAACGCTTGCCAAGGCTGCTGCTTAAGCTGTTATTCGGCCTCGCTATGAAGCGAGGCCCACTTCCCCATTCATGCTCGTTATACACGAACTCTTTTAGGAGGCCTCGTCATGGCACCTCGCGTTCTCGTCTCTGATGAATTGTCAGAAACCGCCGTCCAGATTTTCCGCGATCGCGGCGTTGAAGTGGATTTCCAGCCGCAACTCGGCAAGGATAAAGACAAACTGGCTGAAATCATCGGCAATTACGATGGTTTGGCCATCCGTTCGGCCACCAAGGCCACGGAAAAGCTGATTGCTGCTGCCACTAATCTCAAGGTTATCGGCCGCGCCGGTATCGGCGTCGATAACGTTGATATTCCGGCTGCCTCGCGCCGTGGTATCATTGTGATGAACACGCCGTTCGGCAATTCCATCACCACGGCTGAACACGCCATTGCGCTGATGTTCGCCGTTGCCCGCCAGCTGCCTGCTGCTGATGCCTCCACGCAGGCTGGCAAGTGGGAAAAGTCGAAGTTCATGGGTGTTGAAATCACCGGCAAGGTGCTGGGTGTGATCGGCGCTGGCAACATTGGCGGTATCGTCTGCAAGAAGGCCATCGGCCTAGGCATGCATGTCATCGCTTACGACCCCTTCCTGTCGGCAGAACGCGCCCAGGAAATGGGCGTGAAGAAGGTTGAGCTGGACGAGCTGCTGGCCCAGGCCGATTTCATCACCCTGCACGTGCCAATGACCGATAAGACTCGCGGCATTCTCGGCAAGGAAAATCTTGCCAAGACCAAGCCCGGCGTTCGCATCATCAACTGCGCCCGTGGTGGTCTGGTGGATGAGGCCGCTTTGGCCGAAGCCATCAAGTCTGGCCATGTTGCCGGGGCCGGTTTCGACGTGTTCGAAGTCGAGCCTGCCAAGGAAAGCCCGCTGTTTGGCTTGCCAAACGTGGTTTGCACCCCGCATCTGGGCGCATCCACCACCGAAGCACAGGAAAATGTTGCTTTGCAGGTTGCCGAGCAGATGTCGGACTATCTGGTTAACGGCGCCGTTTCCAACGCCATCAACATGCCTTCGATCACCGCCGAAGAAGCACCGCTTTTGAAGCCCTTCATCCGGTTGGCTGATGTTCTCGGCGCTTTCGTCGGCCAGGTCACCGATGGCGCGATCAAGGAAATCGAAATCCTCTATGATGGCCAGACGGCCACCATGAACACCAAGGCGCTGACGTCTGCGCTGCTGGCCGGGTTGATCCGGGCACAGGTTTCGGATGTCAACATGGTGTCCGCACCGATCATGATCAAGGAAAAGGGCATTGTCCTGTCTGAAGTCAAGCGCGACAAGACCGGCGTTTACGATGGCTATATCAAGCTGACGGTGACGACTGAGCGCCAGACCCGCTCGATTACAGGAACAGTGTTCTCGGATGGCAAGCCACGCTTCATCCAGATTAAGGGCATCAATCTCGACGCCGATGTTGGTCCGCACATGATCTACATTTCCAACACTGACGTTCCCGGCATGATCGGCTTCATGGGGACCACGCTCGGCAATGCTGGCGTTAATATCGCCAACTTCCAGCTGGGCCGAGAAAAAGAATCCGGCGACGCGATTGCGCTGCTGTATGTCGATGGCCCGGTCGAACAGGCTGTGCTTGATCAACTGACCGCCAATGCGGCAATCAAGCAGGCTCGGCTTCTGACGTTTGCAGTCGAATAAGCTTCTTCACATTCCAAAAGTGAAACCGGCGAGGGGGCATTCTCGCCGGTTTTTGCATTTTTTACAATTTATGATTACATTTATGTTGTCTTTTAAATCAATATAGATTTTAGATTCCGATGACTGTCAGAGATTTTTGAGTGTTTCTTATTTTCAATCTTAAGGATCTATCATGCAATATCATGACAACGACGTCTTCTTTTCGCTTGCCGGAGGCTATCGGCTTATCAGCGGTTCCTATCTGATTAATGAGTTTTCGATAACGGATGGCCAGGATCCGGATAAGCATATTCATAACGGTTTACTGGTGACGTGTGGCGCTGATGGTAAATTCACGTTCAATGTTGGCCGCAAAGGGTCGGAAACCGTTGCCAAGTGGTTTAATTCTCGTATTCCAGCCAACTCAACGACATTCGGTCATGCGGCAGGCGATCTGAATTTTGCATTTTTGGGCCAGTTGACACTGACGCTCACCAGTGGATCGCTTGGGGATCGTCAGCAGAGCTTTGTCTTTAACGACATTGCTCTTGCCCAGGGACATAGCGGCGCATCGAACAACTGGTGGTTTGGCGGTAAAACAGCGGCCTCTATCGGTAATAATCAGGTAAATGTTTCGGGAAGTGGCATTGCCGATATCCATTCTCCATTCACGTTCCTGCGCGGTGGCAATTCCGTCAGCGGTGTCGATGTTACGCCCGGCGTTCTGATCCCTACACAGGATTGGCTGGCGCATGTTGCTGCGGACACCCCCTTGAAACAGATCGTGATGCCGGGAAGCCATGACGCGGGCATGTCCCAGTTGTCGCATTGCAATCCGTTTGTCGGTGCGGAAGGTCCGACCAAGACTCAGGAACTTTCTGTCGGTGGGCAGCTTGCCAGCGGTTCGCGCTATTTTGATATCCGTGTCGATTATGATCACAGTGAGCTTGTAACCTATCACAGGTCCGGTGCGTTGGGCTGCAATGGTCAGTCACTGAAATCTGTTTTGGATGAAGCTAAGAGCTTTCTAAAGGCCCATCCGACGGAATTTGCTATTTTGAAGTTTTCGCATATTCGCGATTATGATGGTCATAATCCGGCCGATACCCGCAAACGTATCAACGATTTGCTGAATTCCTATCAGGATATTTTATATAGCAATGGTGCGGCGACAATTAATATTGTCAATATAACCCTTGCGGCGGTCCGTGGCAAAATCATTGCCGTTTTTGACTATGGCGATTTTATCGATCCGGCCACCGGTCGTTTCCGTTACGAAGACGGCAATTCGGCTGTCAGTGGTGCCAATCTGACGGTCTATGATAATTACGCCAACACCAGCGACTACCAAACTATGCAACAGGATCAGCTTGCCAAATGGCGTGCTCATGGGGGACTCGGGCAGAATTTTCTGTTTTTGTTGTCTTGGACGCTGACCTCTGGCGGATTGGTCTCAGTTAAATCCCTGGCTGCTGAGGCTAATGGCCATTTGCCTGCCGTTCTTTCAAAACAAATCGTTAGCCTTGGCTGGAGTAAGCCAAATATCGTCTACATTGATTTTATTGATGAATATCTGAGTTCGAGTATTATTCAATATAACTTCTTATAGCGGTTGTCGTCCTCTCTCGGCCGGTGGGTTGAGAGAGGACATTCCCGCTTGTGTTTAAACTGATGAATGTCAAACTGTCGCATGACGTGTTGCCGCATTGATAAAGTGGTCAATCGGTCTACCTAGTCTTTTATCGATGTCCTAATGCCGTTTGGCCTGTGGACGGAAAGAGGTGGGGTCATGTTTGATCAATTCGATGCCGTTCTTCTCGCGCGTATGCAATTTGCCTTCACGGTTTCCTTCCACATTATCTTTCCAGCCTTTTCCATCGGGCTGGCCAGCTATCTGGCGGTGCTGAATGGCTTGTATCTCTGGACCAAAAAACAGGTCTATTTTGAGCTGTTCAATTTCTGGAAGACGATCTTTGCCGTTGCCTTCGGCATGGGCGTGGTGTCGGGCATTGTGATGTCCTACCAGTTCGGCACCAATTGGTCGGTGTTTTCGGATAAGGCCGGACCGGTGATTGGGCCGTTGATGGGCTATGAGGTGTTGACGGCTTTCTTCCTGGAGGCGGGTTTCCTGGGTGTGATGCTGTTCGGCTTGCAACGGGTCGGGCCGAAGCTACATTTCTTCGCCACCTGCATGGTGGCTTTCGGCACGCTGATTTCGGCAACCTGGATTCTCGCCGTCAATTCCTGGATGCAGACGCCTGCCGGTTTCGGCATGAACGATAAAGGCCAGTTCATTCCGCTCGACTGGTGGGCGGTGATCTTCAATCCGTCCTTTCCCTATCGGCTGGTGCATATGGTGTTGGCCGCCTATCTCACCACGGCGCTGGTGGTCGGTGCGGTGGGCGCCTGGCATCTGCTGCGCAAGACCGCGCCGCGCCGCGCTGGCAAGATGTTTTCAATGGCGATGGGCATGGTCGCCGTGGTTGCGCCAATCCAGATCCTGGCCGGTGATGCCCATGGGCTGAACACGCTGGAACATCAGCCGGTGAAGATCATGGCGATGGAAGGTCATTATGATAGCCATCCCGATGGCGCGCCGCTCATCCTGTTCGGCATTCCCAATCCCGCCGAAAAACGGGTGGATTATGCCATTGAGGTCCCCAAACTCTCCAGCCTGATCCTCAAGCACGACCTCAATGCGCCAATGGCCGGACTGGATACGGTGCCGGATGAGCTGGAACCGCCGGTCGCGGTGATTTTCTGGTCGTTCCGCGTCATGGTTGGCCTGGGCTTTGCCATGCTGGGGCTGGGTCTCTGGAGCCTGTGGGCGCGCTATCGCCGCACACTCTATAGCAATGACTGGCTGCATCGCGCGGCTTTTGCCATGGGACCCGCGGGCTTCATCGCGGTGCTGAGCGGCTGGATTACCACCGAGGTGGGGCGCCAGCCCTATACGATCTACGGTCATTTGCTGACCGCGCAGTCCCATTCGCCAATTGCAGCCCCTGCGGTTGCGGCATCGCTGATCGCTTTCATCGTCGTCTATTTCTTCGTGTTCGGGGCCGGAACCTTCTACATTCTTCGGCTGATGGCGCGGCTGCCACGCGATCCGACGCCGGAAATCGGCGATGCACCGCTGCGCAGCGCCGGGATCACGCCGGGGCCAGCCCACCACACCCAAGGCAAAGGAGGCTCCCATGCCCTTTGATTATGCGTTCCTCTGGGCCGCGATCATCGCCTTTGCGGTGCTGGCCTATGTCATCCTTGACGGTTTCGATCTGGGTGTCGGTCTGTTGTTTCCGTTCTTCAAGAGCGAGCACGACCGCGACCAGATGATGAATTCGGTGGCGCCCGTCTGGGATGGCAACGAGACCTGGCTGGTCCTGGGTGGCGGCGGGTTGATGGCGGTGTTTCCGCTGGCCTATGCCACCATCCTGCCGGCGCTTTACATGCCGATCATTCTCATGCTGCTCGGCCTGATCTTTCGCGGCGTGGCCTTTGAATACCGCTGGCGTACACGGCGCTGGAAAGGCGTTTGGGATATCGGTTTTACCGGTGGTTCGCTGGTGGCTGGCTTTTCGCAAGGTGTGGCGCTGGGCGCTTTGGTGCAGGGCATTCCGGTCGTTGACCGCGCCTATGCTGGTGGGTGGTGGGACTGGCTGACACCGTTTTCGATTGCAACAGGCGTCGCCCTGGTGTTCGGCTATACGCTGCTGGGCGCCACCTGGCTGGTGTTCAAGACGGTTGGGCCACTGCGCGCCCAGGCACAACGCTATGCGCTTGCCGCCGCCGTGCTGACGGTGGGGGCCATGGGCGTGTTCAGCCTGTGGACACCGTGGTTGAAGCCGCATTATCTTGACCGCTGGTTCACCTTTCCGACGGCGGTGTTTTCCGTCATCGTGCCAATTCTGGTGCTCGGTTGCCTCTATCTGGTGTTCAAGGGGCTGCGCGACGGTAAGGATTGGCTGCCCTTCGTGGCGTCGCTTGCGCTGTTCGTGCTTGGCTATGTTGGCATCGGCATCAGTTTCTATCCCTATATCGTCCCCACCTCGGTGACGATCTGGGAAGCGGCTGCGCCCGATACCAGCCTGAAATTCCTGTTGGTCGGGGCGGCTATTCTTGTGCCGATCATTCTGATCTATACGACCTATGCCTATTGGGTTTTCAGAGGCAAGATCGATCCGGAAGAAGGGTATCATTGATGGCGCAAGACATTGGGACAGAACCGAAATCCCTGAAACAGAAGATCCTGTGGTTTGCGATTTTCTGGATTGTTGGCGTGGCGGTGGTGGGCGCGGTCGCCGCCTCCATCCGGCTGGTGCTGATGCAATCATAGGGTTAGCCCGTTTTTTGCGATCCGGCCCTTAACATCAAGCAAGTCCATCGCCATATGGGCAAGGAAGGCTCATTTGGGCGCAACAGCCCGAAAGGGCAGGTTTGGAGAGAGGACGTCATGGGAAGAGCAGGCAGGATCATCGGCATCGTGGCAATCGGAGTGGCAGTAACCCTGTCAGCAGTCGATTTCGCGGAGGCCCGCCGGGCCGGAAGCTCCAGCAGTTTTGGCAGCCGTGGCGAGCGCACCTTTAGCGCCCCGCCCGCCACCAGCACGGCCCCAACGACGGCAGCCCCCATTCAGCGGAGCATGACGCCGAATAACGGCGCGACGACGCCCGGCATGCAGCAGCCCGCTTCGCGTGGCCTGTTCGGCGGCATGGCCGGTGGTTTGATGGGCGGCCTTTTGATGGGCGGTCTGTTCGGCATGTTGCTCGGCGGCGGCTTCGGCGGTGCGGCTGGCATGTTCGGCATGTTGTTCCAACTGCTGCTGATTGGCGGCTTGATCATGTTGGCCATGCGGTTCTTCAACCGCAATCGCACGGCATCCTCCTATGCCGGTCCGGCTTCGCGCAATGATATGTCGCAGCCGGGGAATGCTCCCCAAGGTTCGTTCGGGGGATCGCCTGGCGGTTTCGGTGGCTTCTCCATTCCGAAAATGGGATCTGGCGCTGCACTCGGTGCCACCCGCCCGGCCGTTTCAAAGGCTGGTAGCGATGATGTCGGCATCGGCCCCAAGGATCTGGAGATTTTCGAGAGCCTGCTGAAAGACATGCAGAAGGCCTATGCGGAAGAAGACTATTCGGCCCTGCGCCGGATCACCACGCCGGAAGCCATGTCCTATCTTGCCGAAGAGCTTGGTGAACATGCGACCAAGGGCGTCAAGAACGAGGTGCGCGATGTCCACCTCCTGCAGGGTGACCTGGCAGAAGCCTGGCGCGAAGGCACTATCGATTATGCCACCGTCGCCATGCGCTATGAAGCCATCGATGTTATGCGTGATCGCGCCACCGGCGCTGTGGTGGATGGCGACCCTGACCATCCGCAGCAGTCGGTCGAAGTCTGGACCTTCGTGCGCCGTCCCGGTTCTGGCTGGAGCATTTCGGCAATCCAGTCAGCCTGAGACGAACGAGCAAGCGGCACTCACCAAGAATGATGAACAGCCTCCGGTCGCAAGATCGGGGGCTTTTTCATGCGCTGTATTTGACTGTCCTGCTCTCCGAGCAATACTTCTGGGAATTAGGCAGATGATATAAAAGGCTGAAGCGAGCCCGTATGTGCGGCTAGAGCATCGTACAGAAAATCTGAACCAGCACTATGCTCTAAGTTTTTGTTTACGCATCGGGTTTATCCGAAAACCGGTTCCCACTTTTCGGTCCGATGCTTTCGGCGCACGGCACAGGGCGTTCGTCAGTACAATCTTTCCATGGAATCAATTGTTCGTTTGCGCCACCTCTTCCTGACTCACCTCGGGGGAGATCGGCAACGGATGGGCTTGTCATGTCACATTCACGCTTTAAAGATATCGGAAATCGCAATGTTGTCCGTTGAAGCGAACGGCTACGCCTGTCCGATCTCCCCCCCCATGAGAGGGAGATACCCGGCAGGGTAGATGGGGGTAAGCGGTATATAAAACGTTTGCGTCGTGTTACTATTTTACACGCATTGCGGCCCCGAACGTATTCTCTTCAGAACGCTTGCGCAGATAACACTGCGCCTCACGGGCAGCGGCGCAGCTGCTGCTCGTAAACGGCGGTGATGGCAGCAAAGCGTTTGGCGCCGGCCAAGGCCTCAGGCCGGGCGCGGTAAGCGCCTCGCCGGTAACCGTCCTGGCCGGAATGGTAGGCCAGATAGATGTTATAGGGACTGCTGAAGGGGATGCCGTTGCGCAGGTGGCTTTGGTAGTGATACCAGCCGATGAAGCGTACGGCGTCGCCGAAATTGGTGCGCCGGGCAAGGTAACGACCCGTTTCACGCTGATAGCGGTCCCAGGTGCCGTCCAATGCCTGCGAATAGCCATAGGCAGTCGAGATCCGCTTCCATGGAATGAAGCCGAGAATGTAGCGCCTGGGTGGCCGGGCGCGGGCACGGAAGCTGGATTCGGTATAGATGGTGGCCAGCAGAATTGGTACCGGAACGCCGTATTCGCGCTCCACCGAGCGGGCGGCGCGTTTCCAGTTTTCAAAGGCCCCGTCCTTCTGCTCGAAGATCGCGCAGGCGTTGCGGATCTGGCTGGGCGGCCGGGCGCAGCTTGCCAAAGCCAGCAAGAGGGCGATGATGAGGATTCTACGCATTACAATAATACCTCTTCTATCACCCCTCATTGTATTCGCTAAAATTTAACGAAAAGTTTTCATTTCATTTGCCGGGGATAGTCATGGGTTTTGGCCTGCAACCTTTGTTGTTGCAGCATGAGACAGTCGGCCTCCTCGTCTTAATATTTCGTTAACACTTCGATCACTAAAGCTTGCGGCAACAACCACGCTGCCCGTCTTGCAGACGATGCGAGGACGCGGCACAAAACGACTGATCGGATTATTTCGCCCTAAATCAATCCTGATTTAAGAAATGATACGGTAGGATGGGTTTGACGAGGTAAACGGCTATGAAAACCACAGATGACCAATGTCCCGGCAAGGGTAGCGTCCCTGCCGCAAATCCAAACTTACGACGTGTCGGAACGCTCTTGTCGATGTTTGGCATCGCCTTGGCGGCGTCTTCCTGCGTGGCTGGTATCGATCCCAACTCAACAGGGTCGATTTCCAAGAATAAGCCGCTGGCGGCAAAGACACAGGCTGTGGAAAAGGGCGCGCCCGAAGTGGCGATGCTGAAGCTCTCTGGCCTGACGGCGCCGATCACGGGCAATCGTCATCGCATCGAACCGGCCTCGGCTTTCCAGACCCTGTTGTACCCCACCGCCGGCAAGCTTGGTGAAAATAGCCTGGCAATCGAAATCGGGCTTGCCGACAGCGACCGTTTTCGCCAGACGGCGATGAATGATGAAGCGCCCGGGTCGATCAAGAAACTGTTTCCCGGTGTCAAAATGGTGACCGACACCGCCATTCATCAGAACGGCTATGGGCAATTCGGGGTTGCCACCGGCACGCTCGGCAAGAGCGGCGGCGCCTGCGTCTATGCCTGGCAGGCGGTGAAGGACCCGCGCGCCTTCAAGACTGCGGTCAGCCTGTCCGATAAATCCGAACTGGAACTGCCGGTGCGGGTGACGCTTCGCTATTGCGACGCCAAGGCGAAGCCGGAGCAATTGGCAGATCTGATGCGGACCCTGTCGATCCGCTCAGTCACCAGCCGCAATCTTGATCTGTTGCGATAATCCAACGCCGCCTGGGATGCAGGCGGCGCGATAGGCTTGTTGATAGCCTTACCAGCTTTTTGAAATCTTCAGCGTTACCGTGCGGCCTTCGCCGTAGCCGCAGGTCAGCGTGCCCTGGCAGCCGGAGACATATTGCTTGTCGAACAGGTTGGTGACGGAGAGCGCTGCACCCCAGTCGTCTTTCTTGTAGCGGATGGCGGCATCGAACAGCACCGCGTCAGGCACTTTTTTGGTATTGGCGTAATCGGCCCAGCTTTCGCCCTGGTAGCGAATGCCACCGCCCAGGCTGAAGCCCTCGAGTTTTCCGGCCAGAACGGTGGTGGGTATCGCGTAATCCAGCCAGGCCGAGGCCAGCATTTTCGGAACGAGATAGGGTGAATTGCCGATCAGCGATGTATCGGCATGTTCGAGGATTTCCAGATCCTGATAGGTGAAGGAGGCCAGCGCCTTCCAATCGGCATTCAGCTCCACCTTGCCTTCCAGTTCGAATCCGCGCGAGCGCACCTCGCCGATCTGGGTGGAGAGAAAGGTGAGCGGATCGGTCACGGTCCAGTTCTTCTTGTCAATCTGGAAGACCGAGGCGGTGATCATGCCCGGAAAGAAGCTCGGCTCGTATTTGATACCGGCTTCATACTGCTCGCCTTTTTCCGCCTTCAGCGGATCGCCCTGGGTAACGCCGATCTGCGGGTTGAAGAAGCTGGCGACGCTGACATAGGGCGTCAACCCATTGTCGAATTGATAGGCGAGGCCCGCCCGACCGCTTGCCGCACTCTCACTGCTGTCATAGTCGGCATTGCTGGCGGTGCGGTCGTTGGACGTCGTATAGACATAGTCGTAACGGCCGTTCAGCGTGGCGATAAAGCCGCCACCGAAATGGATCTGATCCTGCACATAGCCGCCGATCTGGTTCTGGCGCAGGATCTGGTTGAGATAGACCGAATTGGCGGGCTGGGTGGTGCCATAGACCGGATCGGTGGCGCTGATCGGCGTATCGGTGGTGCTGGCCTGTACCTGGTCGAGCTGGTAGAATTTGTAATCCACACCCAATGTTACGTCATGCTTCAGCGCGCCGGTCTCGACCTCGCCGTTCAGGTGATTGTCGATGGCAAAGGAATTTACCTCGGTATGGTGGCTGAAGCCGAGCCGTGTCAGGTAGGCATCGCTGCTTGTCGGTTCCGAGAGATAATTGCTGCCGGTGGCCGGGTCGTAATAGCCATAGGTATAGGGCGTGTTCTCGGCCTTGTTGAGGTAGGAATAACGGGCGGTTTGCGAAAACGTCCAGCCGTTTTCCAGTTCGTGGCTGAAATCCGTACCCACCATGGTCTGGCGCGAATAGCTGTAGTCGCTCCCCGGCTCACCATAATAGGCGTCCCGGTCGATCCGTCCGAAGGAGGCTTTCTCCACCGTGCCGACATAGGGCAGGAAGCCATTGGTGCCGGAGGTCTGGTCGAGATAGGAATAATAGGCATAGACATTCAGCTTGGTGCCGTCATCCGGAGCCCAGGTAATTTGCGGCATGATCACGCCACGGAAATCATGGGCGTAATCGGCAGACTTGTCGCCACCGGCGATCTTGCCGGTGACCCGGTAGCTGACATCGCTGTCCTTGATAGTGTCGCCGGTATCGAAGGTCAGGAAGGCATTGCCATAATTGTTGATACCAACTTCGGTGGTGAGAAATTTTTCCCCCGTCGGACGCTTGCCGACCATGTTGACGATGCCGCCCGGATTGGAGCCGCCATAGAGAACGGAGGCCGGGCCTTTCAGCACTTCCACCCGCTCCAGCACGACAGGGTCCACCAGAAACCCGCCGAAACCGTAGCTCCACAGGTTCAGGCCATCGAGGAAACTGCCGGTCTGGGTGGCCTCGAAGCCACGGATATACATCCAGTTGGTGTCGCCATCGGCACCGAATGGCTGGGTATAGACGCCAGATGTATAGCGCAGCGCCTCATCAACCTTGTTGGTGACGCCGCGATCCGCCATTTCGGCGGTGCCGATCACCGAGACCGATTGCGGCACTTGCGTGATCGGCGTATCGGATTTGGAGCCTGTCGAGGTGCGCTTGGCGACATAGCCATCAACCGGGCCAGTTGCGGTTTCGCTCTTGCCTTCGACGGTGATGGTCGACAATTGCGTGGTGGCGTCCTGCGCATGGACAAGGCCCGGCAGGCATAGCGTCTGTAGGGCAATCCCTGCCAGCAAGGCGGCGCGATGCCGGTTTGAGCGATCTTGCCCATCTGTTTTCCGTGCCTGAACCAATGCCGTCCCCATGTCATCACCCCATTGCCAATGCCCCGCCGGGCATGAATTTCAAATGATGACTGATTAATTCATGTATTTCCGTCGTGCTTGTCTGAAGCATGGAAGGCTTGAACGGATTTGGGCAAACCGTGTCCCGCCGCACAGAATTTTAACGGGTATTGCACAGCGATTGCCGAACCGGGCAGGGTGAACTCCCCAGCCAACTCAATTGAGCCGGACCCGTCGCCATTCGGACGGCGACAGACCGACGGCGCGGCGAAAGCTGCGGGCAAAGTGGGCGGCATCGGCAAAGCCGGTTTCAGCCGCGATCACTGTCAGCGGCACGGCGGGGTCGCGCAGCCGTTGCTTGACCGTTTCGATCCGCGCCTTCATCTGCCATTGATGCGGCGACAGGCCGGTAGAGGCTTTGAAAGCGTGGCTGAAATAGGTGGGTGACAGGCCCGCCAGTCCGGCCAATTCCTCTAGCCTGATGGTGCGCAGGCAATGGGCCTCGATGAAATCGCAAACCCGGCGCAGTTGCCAGGCGGCCAGCTTGCTGCGCTTCCGGTGGGGCAGTTGGCGCGCAGGGGTTGGGTGAATGTTCAGCACGTCGATCAGCAGAGCGCTGACCAGCCCATCGCCGTAGAGGTCGTGCAGGGGCTGCGGATTGGCGACATCGGCGGCGATCAGTTCGGCCAGGGCCAGCAGCCGGGGATCATCAAGGAGGTAGCGTGGCTGGTGCAAAGCCGCCAGCCCGGCATCCTCGCCCAACCGGCGCAGCAAGATGTCGGCATCGAAATGCAGATCCAGATGCCGCAGGCTTTTGACGCCGGTGATCGCGGTTGACATTTCCAGCCCGGCTGGAATGAAATGGGCCGCCCTGGCAATCGCTCCGGAAATCTGCTTGCCACCGCCTTCAGCCATGCTGAGATCGGCCCCATCCTCGCCTGCGGCGTCCAATAGAATGAACAGGCGCGGATCGTTGCTGACATACTGGCCGCCCGCATCACTTTGACAATCCACCGACCAGAGATCGGCGACCATGCCGTTCCAGTAACGCCGGTGCAGGCCGGAGGAGACGGATAGTCCGTCGATCTTGCTGATCATGCGGGGCAGGTAGGACATTGGCCAATCCGGGACAAGTGACGTGCGGGCGATGGGCAAAACTGTGTTGAAAACACACTTGCGAACCGGCAAGACTGTGTATAGTTGATTTTTATTATCATGTTTTATCCATCCAGTTCAAGCTTGGTGGCACCTTGTATTAGAGGATCTTTGATGGCGAGCGAACATCGTAACATCCAGGCTGCTGATAAGGCAGGGATGATTTTCGAAACGCAGGCGCTTGGTTTCACCGTCGATGGCCGGGCCTTGTTGCGGGATGTGTCAATCGGTTTTCGCAAGGGTGAGATTTCCGGCCTGGTCGGCCATAACGGCTCGGGCAAATCCACATTGCTGAAGCTTCTCGCCCGCCAGCAAAGCCTGACATCCGGGACGATCCATTTTGCCGGGGCGGATGCCGGTGCGCTTGGCGCGCGCGATTTTGCCCGCAAGGTTGCCTATCTGCCGCAGGACGTCACGGCGGCCCATGGCATGACGGTGCGCGAACTGGTGGCCTGCGGACGCTATCCCTGGCATGGCGCGCTTGGCCGGTTTACCGAGGTTGATAAGGCCAAGGTGGAAGAGGCGCTGGATCTCACCCATGTCCTGCCCATGGCGGACCGCATGGTGGATACGCTGTCGGGCGGTGAGCGTCAGCGGGCCTGGATCGCCATGCTGGTGGCGCAGGATAGCGAATGCCTGCTGCTGGATGAGCCGACCTCGGCGCTCGACATCGCCCATCAGATGGAGGTGCTGGCGCTGGTGCGCCGCTTGTCGCAGGAAAAGGGGCTGAGCGTCATCATCGTCCTGCATGACATCAACATGGCCAGCCGTTTCTGCGACCGGCTCTATGCGCTGAAGGCCGGGCAATTGATTGCCGAGGGCTCACCCACGGCCCTGATGACCCGCGAGACGCTGAACGCCATCTACGGCGTCGATATGGACGTCACCCGCCATCCGGCCCTGGAGATCCCGCTCGCCTATGTCTGCTGATCCTTTCCTGCCGCTCAGCCGCCGCCATCTTTTGGCCGGAGGTGTGAGCCTGTTCATGGCGTCTGCTGCCCGGGCTGAGAGTGCTACGCCTGCCCGGGTTGTCTGCCTGGATTACGGCCTTGCCTCGACGCTGCTGGCCTTCGGGGTCACGCCTCTGGCGGTCGCGTCTCTGGCCGATTGGGACAAATGGGTGGAAGAACCGCGTATGCCGGATGGTGTGATCGATCTCGGCTCGTCCTGGGAGGTCAATTTCGAACTGCTGATTGCCCTGAAGCCCGATCTGATCCTGTCGACCGCCTTTAACGATCCGCTGAAACCGCGACTGGAAGCCTTGGCACCGCTGTTTCGCGCCAGCGTCTATGCGCCTGACACCACCGATATCCTGACGGCCTCTTACAGTGCGACGCGGGATCTCGCCAAGGTCATGCGGCTGGAGGCGAGGGCCGAGGCCTTTTTGGCCGAGGCCGATGCGTTTTTCGATGCCTGCCGCGCCCGCCTTGCCCGGCTCAATGCACCGCCGGTGGCGCTGGTCAATTTCATGGATGCCCGCCATGTGCGGGTCTATACGGCGCCTGGCCTCTATCACGATGTTCTCCAGCGGCTGGGCCTCACCAATGCCTGGCAAAAGCCCGGCAATTACTGGGGTTTCGAGCTGATCGGCATCGAGACCCTGGCGACGATCGCCGATCCGCGCGCCCGGCTGATCGCTTTCGAGCCTGTTCCCGCCGATGTCATGCCGACCTTGGCGAAAAGCCCGCTCTGGCAGGCCTTGCCGATGGCAAAGCCGGAGCGCTTCGCCGTCCTGCCCTCGACCCTGATGTTCGGGATGGTGGTCGAAGCCATGCGCTTCGCGCGCCTGCTGACCGATTACCTGGACAGTCAAGCATGAATATTCTGTTCTCTTCCAGACCGTCCTATCTCGGTCCGCTCCTCGTCACCCTGCTGCTCGCCGGTCTTGGGGGCCTGATGGCCTGGCACGGCATTGCGCCGGTGCTGGCGCGGCCTGAAAATGCGGGTTACGATATCGACTATGCCGTGCTTTACAACGCCACCCTGCCGCGCATGGCGATGGCGTTGATTTGCGGGGGCGCACTATCCTTGTCGGGCGCGCTGTTCCAGCAGGTGCTGCGCAATCCGCTGGCCTCGCCAACCACGCTTGGGGTTTCAGCCGGGGCGAATCTCGCCATCGTCCTGGCGCTGTTGCTGTCGCCGGGCCTGCTGGGGTTTGGCCGTGACATGGTGGCGCTGGCCGGAAGCGCTATTGCGGCGGGCCTCGTGCTGCTGATGGGGCTGAGGCGCGGATTTTCACCGTTTTCGCTGGTTATGTCCGGGCTGGTGGTCAGCCTGTGGTGCGGGGCGCTGTCGAGCGTGCTGGTGCTGCTCAATGAGCGCTATCTGGTCTCCCTGTTCATCTGGGGTGCGGGATCGCTCGCCCAGCAAAGCTGGGCCTTGCCGCTCGCGCTTCTGCCCAAGGTCGGGCTGGTGGCCGTCGCCGCCGCGCTGCTGCTGCGGCCGCTGGCGCTGGTGGAACTGGGCGAGGCGGGAGCCACCGCGCTCGGCGTCAAGACCGGTCATCTGCGGGCGGCGGCTATCGCGCTTGCCGTGCTGCTGGCGGCCTTCGTCACCAGTGCGGTCGGGGTCATCGGCTTTATCGGTCTCGTTGCGCCAACGCTTGCCCGGCTGACCGGAGCGCGGCGCTCCGGCGCCCTTTTGGTCTGGTCCACGTTGATCGGCGCGGCCTTGCTGTTCTTTGCCGATAGTGCATTGCTGCTGCTTGCCGATCAATTCAGCGATATGCTGCCGACCGGGGCCGTCACCGCCTTGTTCGGTTCGCCGCTGCTGCTGGTGCTGCTGCCACTGTTGAAAACCCGGCATCGGATCATGGTCGAGCGGGTGCCGAAGCCTCGGCACTTCGCCTCGACGCGGACGGTCCTGATCGTCGGGCTGATCGGTGGCGTGATGCTGATTGCCATGGCGCTGCTGTTCGGGCGCAGTACCGTCGGCGATTGGGCTTTTCTGTCCCCCTCGCTTTACAGCGAAATTCTGCCTGTGCGCTTTCCTCGGGTGTTGGCGGCCTTTGCTTCTGGCGCCATGCTGGCGGTGGCCGGGTTGATCCTGCAACGGCTGACCGGCAATGAAATGGCCAGTCCGGAAGTGTTGGGCATCAGCGCCGGAGCAACCTTCGGGGTCACGGTAGCGGTGTTCTTTCTGGCGGCGCCAAGTCTTGGCACCCAGCTCGGTTTTGCTGCGGCGGGCTCGCTGACCGTGCTGGCAGTGATTTTCCTGTTTGCCGCTCGGGCTGGTTTTGCGCCGGAGCGGGTGCTGCTGGCAGGTATTGCGCTCAGCGCCATGGTCGATGCCGTGGTCGGTGTGCTGGCGGCGAGCGGCGATCCCCGCGCCACCTTCCTGATGCGCTGGATGAGTGGCTCGACCTATAATGTCACGATGACGAGTGCCATCACGGTGACGATCATCGCCGTGGCTCTGGTGGTGGTTGTCGCCCTGCTGCGCCGCTGGCTGGACCTGCTGCCGCTGGGGCCGTCTGCTGCGGGCGCACTCGGCGTGCCGCTCGCAACGGCCAGGCTTTTACTGCTGCTGTTGGCAGGCGCACTCAGCGGTGCGGCTACCCTGACGGTCGGCCCCTTGAGTTTCGTCGGCCTGATGGCGCCGCATCTGGCCCGAGAGGCCGGATTGCTGCGCGCTGGGCCGCAACTGACCGGTGCCGTGTTAATCGGTGGCGTGCTGATGATGATGGCCGACTGGATTGGCCGGACATTGGTCCACCCTTACGAAATCGCCGCTGGCCTAGTCTCGGCGCTGATCGGCGCGCCGGTGCTGATCCTGCTGATGCGCCGGAGGGCGTGAAGGGCTTTACCTGCCTTTACCCGCAGATTTCCAGGAAGCCAGCAAGGGAATAAGCGAGCAAAGGGTCAATTGCGCCTTCAAGATCACCGCCAGTGATCGCGCCGCCTGTTAATCCGTCTATACGAGCAACGCCAGAGAATACCGACACCATCAATGCCGCGGTAAACATGAACGCCCGCGCCACACTATGTCGCGGCGCTTGTGGCAAAGCAGCATTAAGCGCCTCGATGAACAGCTGGGCAGTCTCGTCCATGTGTGACTGGAGAAGCGGCAAGTGCCGGTTCGATTGGCTGATCTGCGCGATTAGCCTTGCATAGCTCGCCCATCCATTTTCGCTACTGGTTGCAAGCTCCAGATAGGGCCGCACGAAGGCCGATAGAATTTCGGCAACGATGTCACGTCCCATCCCAGTTGGGACCTTGCTGAGCGCGTCTTGACGGCATGTGTTGAGAACCACCATCCGGCGGGCAATCACGGCTTCGAACAACGCCTCCTTGGTTCCGAAATGGTAGTGGAGGAGGTTAAGCCGCACATCGGCTTTATCGGTGATCGCTCTGATCGACACCGCATCGTACCCGAGGTCAGCAAATAAAGCTTCCGCTGCGTCCAGAATACGTGTCGCAGTGATGCTCTTCACGGACATGTGACAATCTCCTATATTGATTAGGTCGTTCGACCTACCTAATTATCGAATGCGCAGATCAATGTCTGCGGAAACGTAATTGCAACAAGGATTAGAGCCCATGTCAGTCGGTGACAATGAACAATTCAAGACGAACCGGAGAACGATAATGGCTGCCATGGGCGGACTGATGGGCGCTCTTGCGGCTTCTTCCACGGCGGTGGCCGCAGCAAAGCCCGCCCGAAAGATCGTTGATATTTCGATGGTGATCGAAAACGACGTGCCGTCCGATCCCCCGGGTCTTGACCCCAAGATCACCTATCACGGCCACAAGGAAATGGCGTCGCAGATGGCGGCCTATTTCCCCGGCCTCAAGCCGGAGGATCTTCCCGATGGCGAGGGTTGGGCCATCGAGGAGATCCGGCTGACGACGCATAATGGCACCCATCTGGATGCCCCCTATCACTACCACTCCACGATGGACGGCGGAAAACGCGCCATCACCATAGACGAAGTGCCGCTCGACTGGTGCTGCCGCCCCGGTGTCAAGCTGGACTTCCGCCATTTGGCCGATGGTCATGTTGTAACCGCCGCTGAAGTGGAGGCCGAACTGGCGCGAATTGGTCATGAGCTGCAACCGCTTGATATCGTTCTGGTCAACACCTCGGCGGCGGCCCATTACGGCAATCTCAGCTATCTCTCCAGCGGTTGTGGGATGGGTCGCGATGCGACACTCTACCTGTTGGAGCGCGGGGTCCGTGTCACCGGTACGGATGCGTGGAGTTGGGATGCGCCATTCAAGTATACCGCTGAGCGCTATGAGCAGACCCATGACACGAGCCTGATCTGGGAGGGGCACCTTGCCGGCATGACCATCGGCTATTGCCATATGGAAAAACTGCAAAAGCTCGAAACCCTGCCCTCGACAGGTTTCGAAGTCTCGTGCTTTCCCATTAAAATCCGTGGCGCTTCCGCAGGCTGGACTCGCGCGGTTGCCTTTATTCAGGAGTGACGATGGCCCAACCAGTTTCGAAATCGCCTCTCGCTGACTGGATCCAGGGCACGTGGTCCCTGGAAACTTTTACCAGCATGGATGACGCGGGCACTGTCGTGGACGTGATGGGCCCAAACGTCAGTGGATACATATCCTATGCGGCCGATGGCTGGATGTCGGTGCAGATCATGGCGGCAGACCGCAAGCTCTATGATTTTCCAGAGATATCGGGTGGAAAGGACGATCAATTGATTGCCGCAGCCACGAGCTATTTTGCCTATGCAGGTCGCTATGCGATCGATCCACAGACGGCAATCGTTATCCATCATCTGCAATTCAGCTTGTTGCCCAACTGGGTTGGCGGGCATCAGACGCGGTACATAGAGCGCTCATCCGACAATGTGCTCATTCTCAGCGGCGACCCGACCCCACTCGACGGTAAGCAACAGGTGGCACGGCTGCGATGGCAACGCGTCAGATCGATCAATTGAGAGGACGGTAGCCTCTCGACGCTGGACGAGTACAGCGTCTTTGCCGGACTGAATGACGAAGTGCAATTTAAATGCTTAAGCACATCCGCGACGCTTGCGGATTATCAGGCGTCCTGACCTGAGGAGGCAAGCGTTCGCTTCTCCTGGGCAAATTGGGACCTGGACTCTATCAGGGTCAAGTTGAACCAGACAAACTCTACAACGCCATTCGCCATATATGGCGCACGGCGCTGTAGTTTGCTGTGCTCTGGTGAGGCTTGCCGTTACCAGGTATATTTAAGCGTCCCCAGCACTGTACGGCGGTCGCCGTAGTAGGAGCTGCCGTAATAGGTGGTGGTGACGTATTTCTTGTCAAACAGGTTCTTGGCATTGATGGCGAAGGTGACGTTTTCGGTCACCTTGTAGCTCGCCATCGCATCGACCACGGTATAGGCATCGACCTTCACGGTATTGGCCGAATCGCCGTAGCTGGATCCGACATACCGGACACCGCCGCCCAGCGTCAGGTCGCCGCGCCAGCCATCGCCGGGAATGGTATAATCGACCCAGGCCGAGGCGGTGTTCCTCGGAACACGCTCAGGCCGGTTGCCTGCATTGCCGCCGGTACCGTCTTCCTTGATCTCGGCATCCCAGTAGGAATAGGCAAGCGTCATGTTCCAGCGGTCGTTGAGCGCCACCTTGCCCTCCACTTCCACGCCGCGCACCCCGACCTTGCCGATCTGGCGCTGTAGTATGGGGGTGACGTTGGAGGGAACATTGGTTTGGGTTATGTCGAACAGGGCGACCGTAAACAGGGCGTCGAAACTGTCGGGCTTGTATTTCAAGCCGATTTCATACTGTTCGCCTTCCTGCGGCTTCAGTGAGCCGCTAACGGAATAGCCATTGGCGGTTGGTGTCACCAGCGGCTGGAAGGACGTGGAGTAATTGGCATAGGCAGCAAGTTCCGGCGTGATCTTGTAGCTCAAGCCAATCCGTTTGGTGAAGGCTTCTGAGGTATTATTATCTGATGAGCCCGCTTTGGAAAAGTAGTCGCTATTTGTGCCGGGGCTTAGGTAATCCGCGGTAGTATTGACATAGTCATAGCGCCCGCCGAGCGTCAGGATCCAGCGGTCATCCAGCGTCAACTGTTCCTGCGCGTAGATACCGAGCGCCTTCTGCTTGACCTTCCAATCGAGATAGGGATCGAGAGACACACAGGAGCGACCGCAGAACACCGGATCGTTCATGTCGATGCCTGGGGCCGAGCCATAGCCAATAACTTCATGGGTGCTGTCATAGGAATAGTCGACACCCAGCAAAGTCTTGCTGTCGAGGCGATCCGTGCTGGTGTCATATTCCAGCTGGTTGTCGATGGCGAAGCGATCCGCCACGCCGTCCACGGCATAGGCCGTCCGATTGGCGCTCGAATCCGTGCTGGCGCCATAGACTGTCTCATAGTCCAGGTCCACATGCGAGTAACGGGCATTCTGCCGGAAAGTCAGACCCTCGGTGATCTCGTGGCGAAACTCGTAGCCGACATCCTTCTGGATGGTGTCGAATTTGTTGAAGTCCGGCTCGCCGTAGAACCGGGTCGTGTCGACGTCAAGACCAGCAGGGAAGCCCAGGGCCGGTGTGGTGTTGCGCTTGTTGTAGTCGGTGAGGAAGGTCAGCGAGGTGCTCTCGTCCGGGCTGATGGTCAGAGCCGGTGCGACGTAGATGCGGTCATCGTTGGAATAATCCGAGCCCAGGTCGGCATTCTGCCATTTGGCGGTGACGCGGTAGGTAAAGACACCTTCCTTGTCGAGCGGCCCACCAAAATCTGTGCCTGTTTCGATATGGTTGTCGCCGAAGGTGGTATAAACCTCGGCATGGAATGTGTCGGTCGGATGCTTGGTGACGGCATTGATCATCCCGCCCGGACCGTTGAGGCCGAACAAGGTGGAAGTCGAGCCTTTCAGCACTTCCACCCGTTCCAGGCCGTAGGGCTCGGTGCGGGCTGCGGTAAACCAGGCGGGAATGCGCGCACTCAGGCCATCGCGATAGATGCCGAGTGTCGTCGTGTCGAAGCCGCGAATACGATAATAGTCGTAGCGATCGTCGGAGCCGAATTCATCGACAACCACACCGGACGTATAGGCTACGGCTGCCTGCATGTCGCTGACGCCGCGCGTTTCCATTTCCTTCATGGTGACAACGGAGACAGCCAGGGGAATGTCGATGATCGGTGTATCGGTCTTGCTGCCGACAGTCGTCTCCTTGGCGACGATATTGGCATCCGGGCCGGTGGCCGAGGCTTTGCCCTGAACGGTAATGGTCGAGAGCTCCGTATCTTTCTCTTGCGACCAGGCTTGCGAGGCGGCGGCAATCAGCGCCAGGCCGGCAATACTGCCGAGCAGCAATTGTCCATGTCTGGACATCGTCCGGTTCGCAGCCTGCGCGCGTCCACCGGCCCCCTTCGTCATTTTCGTCATGCTCCGCCTTCCTTCATGCTGTCGGCGTGAGGAGATATCCCGTCTCCGTCACAGGCGGACAATATGAACTATACAAACGGAGTCAACTTTAAAATTGGCAAATCCACGAAGGTTTTATTTGTTTAAAAATGCCTTTAAAAGATATGGCTTTTAGAAGTTTTCAGGGAAAACCTAGAGTCTGTCTGGCTCAATCTGAACCTGACAGACTCTCAGTGAAGTAGATGCCGGGATGGAAAAAGGTCAGCAAAATAAAACCAGTCATGACTGATATTTAAAGGTCTGGTTTTTTGAAGAATGGTAGCGGGAGGCGGACTTGAACCGCCGACCTTGGGGTTATGAATCCCACGCTCTAACCACCTGAGCTATCCCGCCGCACCTCAAGGACTTTTGCTTGTCGAGAAAGCTGTCCGAAGCGATGGGCGGCTTATAAGGCGAGCGTCGTTGCAAAGTCAAGCAGGCAAAATGCAAAAAAGGACCGCCGGGGGCAGTCCTCTTGCAATAAGCGGCTTTTACCTTGGGACAACAAGCGGTTAGGCAGCTTGTGCGCCCGCCAGAAGCGCCTTCAGGAAGGTCTCGGCTTCGGCCTGGCGTTCCGAGCGTTCGATAAAGCCGCCGCCATAGACGCGGGCGTCAGCACCTTCGCCCGAATAGAGCACGCAGGCCTGGCCCGGCGCAACGCCAGCTTCCCCCATGTCGAGGTCAACATAAATGCCGGTTTCATCGGCATGCAGATGGGCCGGAGCAGGGGGACGGGTGGAGCGCACCTTGGCAAAACAGGCAAAACCGCCGCTTGCCTCATCCTCGATGGCGCGGTCGCCCAGCCAGTTGATGTCGCGCAGATAGACGCGGCGGGTTTCCAGCGCTTCACGCGGCCCGACGATGACCCGGCGCGACCGGGCGTCCAGATAAACGACGTAAAGCGGCTCGCCGGTGGCGACGCCGAGGCCTTTGCGTTGGCCGATCGTGTAGTGCAGGATGCCTTCATGCTGGCCCAGAACCCGACCATCGAGATGGACGATATCGCCGCTCAATGCCGCGTTTGGCTTCAGCTTGTTGATGATATCGGCATATTTGCCCTGTGGCACGAAACAGATATCCTGGCTGTCGGCCTTTTGTGCGACGACGAGGCCCATGTCCTCGGCCAGTTTGCGGGTCTCGGCCTTGGACAGGCCGCCCAGCGGAAAGCGCAGATAATCGATCTGTTCCTGGGTGGTGGCAAACAGGAAGTAACTCTGGTCGCGTTCGCTATCAATCGGGCGAAACAGGGCGCGGTGGCCCGGATCGTTCGGCAGGGGCGTGGCGCGTGAACGTATATAGTGGCCGGTGGCCAGCGCGTCGGCCCCAAGCTCGCGGGCGGTGGCCAGAAGATCGGCGAATTTGACCGTCTGGTTGCAGGCCACGCAGGGGATCGGCGTTTCACCGGCGATATAGCTGTCCATGAACGGATTGATCACGGTGTCGCGAAAGCGCTGTTCGTAATCCAGCACATAGTGGGGAATGCCCAGCGTCTCGCAGACCCGGCGCGCATCGTCGATGTCCTGACCGGCGCAACAGGACCCAGCCCGGTGCACGGCGGCACCATGATCGTAAAGCTGGAGCGTAATGCCCAACACGTCATAGCCTTCGCGTTTCAACACTCCGGCCACGACAGAACTGTCGACGCCGCCTGACATGGCGACGACAACGCGGGTATCTTCCGGTCTCTTGTCAAAATCCAGCGTATTCACGGGGCGCGTCATTTCTCAAATGTCTGCGAGAAGACCGTTCTCGGCTGCTGCTGGCGGGCCTTGAGCACCGCCATGGGCAGGAAGAAGCGGATCATTCACAATGCAGCTTGCACGATGCAGCTTGGCTTATCATTCTATCAGCCAATTCCCGCCCGATATAGAAACAATTGGCCGTGCAATCAAGACCGGTGTTTTCATGTCCGTTATGGTGGGGCTTCTGCCGCTCAGATAGCATCCAGCTCGGCCCGGTGCCGCTGCATGGCGAGAAAACGCGCATAGTCACGGTCGTAAATCTCTTTCATATCCGGGTTCGGCACTACAAGCCGCCCTGGTTCAGCCATCGCCGCGCCTGCCTCAGCAAGGCCGGGATAAAGCCCGGCGGCGCTGGCGGCATTGATGGCGGTGCCAATCAACACGGCATCGGTGCCGTCGGCCACCACCAGTTCGCAGCCGGTTGCCGCGGCGTAAAGCTCGACCAGAAGCGGGTTTTTGACATGACCGCCGGTCAGATGCAGGCGCAGCGGGCCTATACCGTCCTTGCCGAGCGTCTCGACGATCTGGCGCAGGCCAAGCACAATGCCGACGCAGGCGCGCCAATAGAGGCGGCAGAGGCCGTCAAACGAAGCATCCAGCGTCAGGCCGGAGATGGTTCCGGTCAGGTTTGGGTCGGCGAAGGGCGAACGGTTGCCGTGAAAATCCGGCAGGACGTTGATTTTCTGTCCGAAAGACGCGCCTTCCTCGGCGCGCAATGCAGCGATCCGGTCAATAATGCGGCGATGATTGTCGATGCTCGGCTCGCCGCCCTCCGCATGGCTGCGCACAATATGGTTGAGAAGCGCGCCGGTTGCCGATTGTCCGGCCTCCACCAGCCAGAGATCGGGGAAAATCGCCCCGAAATAAGGCCCCCAGAGGCTGAAACCGTAAAAGGGCTGGGGCCTGAGCGCAATCAGGCAGCTGGACGTGCCGCCGATCATCGCGACATGGTTGAGGTCAGGGTCGGAGAGATCCGTCGATCCCAGCACGCCAAGCGCGCCTGCATAGGCATCGACCATGCCGGCGGCAACGGGAATTCCGGCCATAAGCCCCAGCGCGTCTGCGGCTTTCGTGCTGAGCGCACCGACACTTTTGCCGACAGCAACCGCCTCTTGGGGCAAGCCTGCGCGGGCCACCAGATCATCCAGCCCGACGTGATCCAGAAAATCCTGCTGCCAGCCGGGTTTGCTGTGGCCGAAAAACGTCCATTTCGATGTCAGGGTGCAGAGCGAACGCGCCGGGCTGCCCGTCGCCTTCCAGGTGAGGAAATCAGCGAGATCGAAGGCGGAGCCGAGCCTTTGCCAGAGATCCGGGCGATGACGCTTCAGCCACATCAGCTTGGGGATTTCCGCTTCCGGCGATATCACCCCGCCATTGTGGTGCAGCACAGGATGGTCGATGCGGCTGCATTCTTCGGCTTCAGCCGTGGCGCGGTGATCCAGCCAGGCAATGGTGTCGAAACCATCTTGCCCATTCAGGCAGAGTGGCTGGCCGCTGCTGTCAAGCAGTACCAGCGAGCAAGTGGCGTCGAAACCGATACCGGCAATGGCTGCAGGACCGATACCGGCCTCGGCAAGGGCTGCCTTGACCGCGAAGCAGCAGGCCTCCCAGATATCCTGGGAATTGTGTTCGCCACGCTCATCGCTTGGGCGTGAAAGCAGGATCGGGTGTTCGCGCCGGGCCAGCAAGCGACCGGTGCGCGTCACGACACCGGCACGCGCACTGCCGGTGCCGACATCCACCGCAATCAGATGATCTCGCATGATGAATTTGTTTCCGCCCTAATGCTTTCAGTCCGTCCCAAAATGGCCGCTGACGGGCTGCAAAAGGCAATTTCTGCGCTGAGCTTGATGCATTCGCATTTCCGGACGAAAAACCACTTCGTACTTTTTCTGGAAATGCTTGTGCTCACGTCCTTGAGTACGCTCCGCTCTGGTTCTCGAAATCACCATTTTCGCCACGCCAACAGCAATTTTGGAACAAACTGTCATAAAACAAACTGAACCAGATTGGCCATGACGTCAAATTTGGCGTCTGGCTTCAGGGCGTCAATGCTGCCGTGGTAGCTTTCGCCTGTCGCATGGCCGCCGCCGGTGAAGGCTAAGGCGCGCATACCAGCGGCGCGGGCGGCGGTGAGGCCTGCGGGGCTATCTTCCACCACCACGCAATGGTGTGGATCGATCCCCATTTTCTCGGCGGCATAGAGGAACAGATCCGGAGCGGGCTTGCCGTTCTTGACCATGGTGGCGCTGAAAATATGCGGTTCGAAACGCTCGATCAGGCCGGTGACGCTGAGAGATAGGGCGATGCGATCCGGCTGACTTGAGGAGGCCACGCACCAGCCAACGCCCGCCTTGCCCAAATCGTCGAGCGCGGTATGCAGACCGGAAATCGGCTTCAAATCCTGCCGAAAGCGTCGATACAGATGGGTGCGCAGGCTGGTGAGAAAGGTGTCGCCAATGGCGAACGAAAACTCCTCGTGGGCCACCTCCACTACCGTTGCCATGCTGCGGCCAAGGAAATTGCGATAGACGTAATCCTCGTCAATCGCCACACCGGCTTTTTCAAATTCGGCCACCATGACCTCGACCGAGATCGGCTCGCTATCGACAAGCACGCCGTCGCAGTCGAAAATCACCAGCTTGGTGGCCGGGTCATGCATCATCTTATCCTTTATGCCGCTGCAAGATGCCCATCGATGTAGCTTTGCAGGGTCTGTGCTGTGCCATGGGTGCGAAGGCTTGAGAGTGCCTTTGCAAAGCGCGTCTTGAACAGCTCATTTTGCCCCACGGTGCCGAAAATATCGTCCAGCGTCAGGAATAGCAGCGGATCTTGTCGTGACGCAATGGCGGTTTTTTGCAGACGATCAGCGTTGGCATCGTTGAACACAATCGGCTTGCCGCTATCGGATATGCCCTCGAAATAATGGCACCAAAGGGCGGACACCAAGGCCAGTCCGGTAACATCCAAACCCTTGGCGAGACGATCCGCTGTCGATGGCAGAATGAATTTTGGCTGACGGTTGGATCCATCCTGCGCCAAGCGCGGAATGGTATCGCCGATTTTAGGGTTGGAGAAGCGGCTCTCGATCAGCGTTGCATAATCCTGCAAGCTGGTGTTGGGCACGGGCGGCACTACCGGGATGATTTCATCATGGGTCAGCTTGGCAAGAAAAGCGCGGATCAGCGGATTTTCCATGGCTTCATGGACAAAGTGAATGTCCATCAGCGCGGCTGGATAGGCAATGGCCGCATGGCCGCCATTGAGAATGCGCAGTTTCATCAACTCATAGGGTGCGACATCTTCCACGAAGGTCACGCCAACCTCTTCAAAGGCAGGGCGACCGAGCGGGAATTTGTCCTCCAGCACCCATTGCTTGAATTCCTCGCAAAACACTGGCCATGCATCATCAATGCCGTAGGTGTCGCGGGTGATGTCGATTTCGCGTGGGCCGGTGGCGGGGGTGATACGGTCCACCATGGAATTGGGGAAGGCGACGTGGTGGTGAATCCACTCGGCAAAATCGGGATCGGAGAGTTTGGCAAGGCCAATCACGGTGGCTTCCGTGACCTCGCCATTGCCGGGGATGTTGTCGCAGCACATCACGGTAAAGGGTGGGATATTGGCGGCGCGGCGGGCCTTGAGGCCTGCGATGATCAGGCCAAACACGGTTTTGGGCTGATCGGGGTTTTGTGCATCGGCCATAATGGCCGGGTGTTTGGGGTCAAAATGCCCGGTGGCGGGATCGATGAAATAGCCGCCTTCGGTGATGGTCATGGAGACAATGCGAATGGCGGGGTCTGCAAGCTTGGCGATGATGCCGTCAAAATCCGGTGCCGCGATCATATCCACCATCGGCCCGGTGACGGTGGCGGCACTCTTGGCCACATCCTGTTCCACCACCGTGGTCAGGTAGTCTTGGCCTGCCAGCTTGTCTTTCATCGTGGCGTCAGAGGGAAGCACGCCCGCGCCGACAATGGCGAAATCGAGGTCCTTGCCGAGGTTGAACAGCTCATGCAGGTAAACCGCTTGATGAGCGCGGTGGAAATTGCCAACGCCGAAATGGACAATGCCTGATGTGAGGGCCTCGCGGGCGTAGGTTGGAATGGCAGCCTTGGCGGCGGCGTCGGGCAGGGTGGAAAGGGAGAGTTTTATGGTCATTGGGTTAGGTCCTGAATGAATTTTGGGAAATGGGTGGGGGCTAGGCCGGGGTACCCCCCTCTGTCCTGCCGGACATCTCCCCCTCAAGGGGGGAGATCGATGTGTGGACATGCCGAGCCCTATTTTTGATTTTGTAGCTTAGAGCCGATGCGGCATTGTAATGAGGGTGAGGGGCGTGCTCCAAGTGGATCTCCCCCCTTGAGGGGGAGATGCCCGGCAGGGCAGAGGGGGGTGAATCCCACGCACGACACATTATGTCACTCGCACCATCACTCATCTCAGCTCATCCAATTGCCGCCATCGACGTTGTACGTCTGGGCCACCACATAATCGGCCTCACTTGACGCCAGAAAAATCGCCATCCCCGTGAGGTCCTGTGCAGTCCCCATGCGCCCAAACGGAACAGCCTCACCCACCAGCTTTTTCTTCTCGCCGGGGGCGCGGTTCTCATGTTTGGCAAACAGCGCATCGACTCCATCCCAATGCTCGCCATCGACCACGCCGGGGGCAATGGCGTTGACATTGATGCCATGCTTGATCAGGTCTAACCCTGCCGATTGGGTGAGCGAAATAATCGCCGCCTTGGTGGCGCAATAGACCGCAACCAGCGCTTCACCGCGCCGTCCGGCTTGGCTTGCCATATTGATAATCTTGCCGCCCTTGCCACGGGCAATCATCGACTTTGCCGCCGCTTGCAGCATGAAGAGTGAGCCAGCCACGTTGATGGAAAACAGCCGATCATAGCTCTCGCGTGTGATGTCCACGATGGGCGCAAGATCAAACAGGGCGGCGTTGTTGATGAGAATGTCGAGGCCGCCAGTTTTCTCTTCTACGGCCTTGATGGCGGCATCAATGGAGGCCTGATTGGTCACATCCAGATGCACGGCATAGGCTTTTTCGCCAATGGCTTTGGCGGTTTCCAATGCCCGTTCCATATTAATGTCGGCAATGGCAACCGTGGCACCCTCACGCACATAGGCTTCCGCAAAGGCGCGGCCAATGCCACGAGCCGAGCCGGTAATCAGGGCGGATTTTCCGTCTAACCTGCCAGTCATGCTGACGCCTCCTTCTCATTTAGGCCCTGCTCATTGAAACGATGCAGGCGGCTCTCATCCGGGGTGATGAACACCGTGTCGCCATGGCGGGCAGTGAAATCGCCATCCGCGCGGGCGGTGAGGTGGCCAAGGCCTTCAACATCGACATGCAAATGGGTGTCGGAGCCAAGATGTTCGGCAATCGTCACCTTGCCTTTCCACGCGCCATCGGTGGTGGAAAGTGTGACATGTTCCGGGCGCACGCCGATGGTTGTGGCTCCATATTTGGCAGCGGTCTCGCCGGAAATCAGGTTCATTTTCGGAGAGCCAATAAAGCCTGCGACAAACAGATTTGCGGGTCGGTGGTAGAGATCCATCGGCGAGCCGACCTGTTCGATATTGCCCTTGTTCAGCACCACAATCTTGTCGGCCATGGTCATGGCTTCGACCTGATCGTGGGTGACGTAGATCGATGTCGCGCCCAGCTTCTGGTGCAATTCGGTGATCTCCAGCCGCATGTTGACGCGCAACGCCGCATCCAGATTGGACAGCGGCTCATCAAACAAAAAGCACGAGGGTGAGCGCACAATCGCTCGGCCAATCGCCACGCGCTGGCGTTGGCCGCCGGAAAGCTGGCGCGGCTTACGGTCGAGATAATCCGTGAGGTTTAGGATGCGGGCGGCATCCGTGACCTTCTTGTCAATCTCGCCCTTATCCATGCCCGCCATTTTCAGCGGAAAGCCAATGTTGGAGCGTACGCTCATATGCGGGTAAAGCGCATAGGACTGGAACACCATGGCAAGGCCGCGTTCAGACGGTTTGCGGTCTGTGGCGTCGGTGCCATCAATGAAAATCTTGCCGCCGGATGTGTCCTCCAGTCCGGCAATCAGCCGCAGCAGGGTGGATTTGCCGCAGCCGGAGGGACCAACAAACACAACGAATTCGCCATTGTTGATCTCCAGATCAATACCGGGAATAACCTTATGCTCGGCAAAGGCTTTCGAGACGTTTTTAAGCTGAATACTGCCCATGGAAAAATTCCTTTTACTTGACCGCGCCAAAAGTCAGTCCGCGCACCAGCTGTTTCTGGCTGAACCATCCGAGCACAACGATTGGAGCAATCGCCATGGTGGAGGCAGCCGAGAGCTTGGCGTAAAACAGGCCTTCGGGGCTGGAATAGGAGGCGATGAAAGTGGTCAGCGGTGCCGCCACTGATGTGGTGAGGTTGAGGGTCCAAAACGCCTCGTTCCACGACAGAATGATGTTGAGCAGCATGGTCGAGGCAATGCCCGGCACCGCCATCGGCGTCAGCACATAGATGATTTCTTTGATCAGGGATGCGCCATCCATGCGAGCGGCTTCGAGAATTTCGCCGGGAATTTCTTTAAAGTAAGTGTAGAGCATCCAGATGATGATCGGCAGGTTGATCATGGTCAGCACGCCGACCAGACCGATGCGGCTATCGAGCAATCCGCCATCGCGAAACAGCAGATAGATCGGGATCAGCGCGCCCACGGGCGGCATCATCTTGGTGGAGAGCATCCACATCAACACATCCTTGGTGCGCTTGGTGGGTGAAAACGCCATGGCCCATGCGGACGGAATGGCAATGGCCAGCCCCAGAAGCGTGGAGCCAAAGGAGATGATCACCGAGTTCATGAAGTGGGCAAAATAATCCGAGCGGCCCTGCACCTCGACATAGTTTTCCGTGGTCCAATGGAAGAACAAAAACACCGGAGGCGAGGCGATGGCATCGCCCTCGCTTTTGAAACTGGTGAGGAAGGTCCACAGGATCGGGAAGAACAGCAACAGGCCAATCGCCCATGCAATGAGGGTAAAGGTCAGCTTACGCTTGGTTGAAATTGCGCGTGCCATTGATCAGCTCTCCAGGTTCTTGCCGATGAGGCGGATCAGGAAAAGGGCAACGATATTGGCCAGCACCACAGCCACGATGCCACCTGCGGAGGCTCCGCCAATGTCAAATTGCAGCAGGGCCTGATTGTAGATCAGATAGGTCAGGTTGGTGCTGTCGGTGCCGGGTCCGCCATTGGTGGTGACGAGAATTTCGGCAAATACCGAGAGCAGGAAGATCGTCTCAATCAGCACCACCACGGTGATGGCGCGGGCCATATGCGGCAGGGTGATATAGATGAATTTCGAGATCGGCCCCGCGCCATCCATCTCGGCGGCTTCCTTTTGCTCTTCGTCTAGGGATTGCAGGGCGGTGAGCAGGATCAGCGTTGCAAACGGCAGCCATTGCCAAGCAACAATGATGATGATCGACAACAGCGGAATGGTGGCCAGCCAATCCAGCGGCTCCAGCCCGACTGCGCGAAAGGCGAAGGCAAACAAGCCATTGACAGGGTTCATCAGCATGTTTTTCCACACCAAGGCGGCCACGGTTGGCATGATGAAAAACGGCGAAATCACCAGAATGCGGACAATGCCTTGGCCAAACATCGGCTGATCCAGCAGCAGCGCCAGCGCAATGCCGCCAATGATGGAAATGGCCAGCACGCCACCCACCAGTATCAGCGTGTTGGTCAGCGCTGCAAAGAAGGCCGGATCGGTGAGGAAATATTCGTAATTCAGCAGGCCGACGAAGTCATGCACGCCGGGCATCAGCAGATTATAGTTCAGAGTTGAGAAATAGATGGTCATGGCCAGCGGCACAATCATCCATGCAAACAGCAGGATAACCGAAGGGGCCATCATCCATCGGGCCGAGGAATGGGTATGGGTCGTCGCCATGTCTGCCGCGCCTCTTGGGGTGTTGGGGTTTTAGTTGTTTCGGTGGAGTGGGTGCACATCTGACCCAGATACAATGTAACGCAGTGCCAGCCGCCCCCTCATCCGGCTGCCGCCACCTTCTCCCCCCACTTTACATAGGGAATGGGGAGAAGAAGGATGGAGCCGCAGCGTTTCGGTTTTCCTCTCCCCAGCGGGGAGAGGTCCGCCGAGCGTAGCGGAGGCGGGGTGAGGGGGCCGCTTGCACTGACGTACATTGTGGGCGAGATGGCGGGGGTAACCCCCGCACTCACCCCTTACTTCTTTGGATAACCCGCCTTCTTCATCTCACGCTCGGTCAAGGTCTGCGCCGTCTTCAACGCCTGATCCACCGTGGTCTGACCGGCAAGAGCCGCCGAGAATTGCTGGCCAACGGCGGTGCCGATGCCCTGAAACTCTGGGATAGCCACATATTGCACGCCCTCATAAGGCACGGGCTTGACGGTGGGGTGCTTGGGGTCTGCTGCGTTGATGCTATCAAGCGTCATTTTCGCAAAAGGTGCGGCCTTCTGGTAATCAGCATTGGCATAAAGCGAGGTGCGGGTGCCCGGAGGAACATTGGCCCAGCCATCCTTTTCGGCCACCAGCTTCAGGTAATCCTTGCTGGTTGCCCAGGCGATGAACTTTTCAGCCGCTTCCACCTTCTTGGACCCAGCCGGAATGGCGAGGTTCCAAGACCACAGCCAGTTGCCGCGCTTGCCAAGTCCATTATCCGGCGCCAGCGCAAAGCCGACCTGATCAGCCACCTTGGATTCCTTCGGGTTGGTCACGAAGGATGCTGCCACGGTGGCATCAATCCACATGCCGCATTTGCCGGTCTGGAACAAAGCGAGGTTTTCATTAAAGCCGTTGGATGAGGCACCGGGAGGGCCGTTCTTCTTCATCAGGTCCACATAGAACTGAAGGGTCTTTTTCCATTCGGGCTGATCAAACTGTGGCTTCCACTGCTCATCAAACCAGCGGGCACCAAACGAGTTGGACATGGCGGAGAGGAAAGCGATATTTTCGCCCCAGCCAGCCTTGCCACGCAGGCAGATGCCGTAGACTTCCTTAGACTTGTCAGTGATTTTGTCGGCGGCTTCCTTGATGAAGTCCCAAGTGGGGGCTTCCGGCATTTTCAGGCCTGCTTTTTCAAACAGATCCTTTCGATACATCACCATCGAGCTTTCAGCATAAAACGGTGCGGCATAGAGCTTGCCATCGACGGTGAGGCCCGAGCGCACTGGCGGCAGAAGATCGGCGGCGTCGTAATCCTTGTCGGCACTCAGCTTGTCCAGGGGTGCCAGCCAACCTTGCTTGCCCCAGATGGGGGCTTCGTAAATACCTATCGTCATCACGTCATACTGGCCACCCTTGGTGGCCACATCGGTGGTAACCTTCTGGCGCAGCACGTTTTCTTCCAGCGTCACCCACTTCACATCAATGCCGGGGTTCTTGGCTGTAAAATCATCCGTCAGCTTTTGCATGCGGATCATGTCGCCATTGTTGACGGTGGCAATCGTCAGCGTTTCGGCAGAGGCCACGCCAGCCATGGCGAAGACCGAGCACGCGCCCAGCAATAGTGTTTTCAATGTCATTTCTTCCTCCCAGAAGACCAAGTGGAACCCGGAGGCCCCTTGAGGGTCTGCCGACGGGCCACTGGTAAATCAACCGATAGACCTTGATCTTACTCGCGATCTAATGAGCATTCGCTTTACTCATGGGCAAATACTCACATTATGCCACGAAATGTCAATCGCAATTCGTTGCTGCACTGCCGAAGTCAGCTGCGAATCCACGCGCAGTAAACCGATCAATGCCGTTGAGGGGGCGGAAACTAAAGGGATTTTGAATATTTTAAATTTATCAGCCACTTGAGATTGATTTTCGTCATCTGGCTGTTGGTGTCGGTAGCAGCGGGTTGATAAACAGTCGCGATCAAAAAATACCGTGGGCCGGAGCGTGAAGCCATCTTAACAGGTCAAATTCCATTAAATTAAATTTATTTAAGTTATCTAATTTAGCATAGTATTTTTATATAACATATTAATAAATATTTTTTAATAATTTTCAAAATTCAATAATAGTTAATATACAATCGATTGTTATTATTATTTTTTGATAAATAAATTGACTCTTGATAATATTATATTACCCTTTCGAATTGTGTTGTTTTCGCTGGGGGGCGATGAGCATGATTTTCGTGGGGTATTTCTTCAATCGGCTTGTTTTGCCGATGGCTTTTCTTGTCTTTTTGTCTGTATCGTCGCACGCCATGGATGTTGGCGAGGCGCGTCATCTTTTGCAGCGGGTTGCCTTTGGTGCTAGTCCTGCTGAAGTTGCCGCCTTGGTTGAACTGACGCGCGAAGAGGCGGTTGATCACTTTCTCGACAGTCTTGATCATCCGGAGTTTCCAGAGCCGCCGCCGTTTGTTTCCCGGCCAAGGCCGGATTACTGGGCGAGTGGCTGGGAAAGCCGCGACATGATCTTGCAGCATGTGGCGGAACGCGATCAGATGCAGGCGGTGTGGATCAGTCATATGATTGCCACTCCTACGCCTTTTGCTGAAAGACTGGCGTTGTTCTGGCATGGTCACTTCGTATCGCGCTTTGATCCTGGCCGGGTTAGTGCGCCGCTCTTCGATCAAATCGCGCTGTTTCGCCGGGAAGGTGGCGGTAATTTTCGGGTCTTGCTACGGGATGTCCTGCGCGATCCGATGATGCTGACCAGCCTGGACAATGTCTGGAACACCAGCAGCCATCCCAATGAAAACCTGGCGCGTGAACTGATGGAATTGTTCACGCTTGGCATTGGACACTATGACCAGCGTGATGTGCGTGAAGTTTCCCGGGTCCTGGCTGGGCATGGCGTGGATTTCGAAGGTGGCTGGCGCTATCGCTTCGCTGTCGATCAGGCTGATACCGGGGAAAAGATCGTTTTGGGCCAGCCTATTGCGGCGGGCAGTCAGGATCAGATCGACCGCCTCACCGATATTCTCCTGGCACAGCCGCAAACCGCCGAGTTTATTGCCGGTAAATTTTATGCGGCCTTCGTTTCGATCCGCCCGAACCCTGAGGCCACCAATCGGCTTGCGGGTGTCTTGCGCGATCATGATTACGAGCTGCGTCCTTTCTTGCGCGCCTTGTTGCTCAGCCCGGAGTTCTGGAGCCCTGCCAACAGGGGGGATCTGGTCAAATCGCCGATCGACCTCGTCGTCGGATTTTGCCGCAGCTTCGGTCTGAACCCGCCGGACGCGATGGTTTTGGTAACCTATCTCGACAAGCTTGGGCAGACACCGTTTATGGCACCCTCCGTTGCCGGTTGGCGCGAGGGGACGTCCTGGCTGAACATGAAGACCCTGGTGCTTCGGCGGCTTGTGGTCTCCAGGCTTTGGGATGCGCTGCGGGTTGCTGATCGCACCCCCAAGCAAGGCGATCTCGCCGTCCGTTTCAGCTCGGAATTCATCATGGTGCCGACCGTCTTTACCGTGCGTGTCAATGGGGCTGAGGTTGCCACCGTCAGGCAAACCATTGGACTGGACCTGCAAAAGCAGCGCAACCAGGGCGATAATGGCGGTTTGAAACCGATGTGGGAAACCGCAATCATCCCGGCAAAAAACCTGCCCGCGGAGATCCGCAGTGTCGAGATAACTCATGTTTCCAACGATCCTGACAGCCGCCTGTTCGTCAATTGGGTCGAGGTTGCGGGACGTCGCTATCCGCCGCAGCTCAGCCGCTGGAGTCCGTCGGATGCGCCTTGTGCGGGTGCACCGCGTGGCATGTTCTACTGCAATGTCGGTCTGGTGTTCGATATAGCGCCTTTCGATACGCAGCAGGCGACGATCGATGATCTGCGGGCCGATCATAACAGTCACATTGAATATACTACGGCGCGGTTGCAACGAGAGGAAGTTCGGGATGCCCCGCCGCCTCTTGAGCAGGCATTCGATATGATGATGGCGCGTGTTGGCGAGGGTTCTGTCAGCCGTGAGAACCTTGCCGGGCAATGGCTTCTGGGGCGGCCTGTCTTGTCTGCCCGGGCGGAAAAGCCAGCACTCGTTCCGTCCGTTGCCCAGCCTGTCGCTCAACCGATTGCCATGATGATGCAGCCTGCCGGTAATACCGGCACTGCTGAACGAGGTGCGGCGCTGATCGATCTTCTCAGGTCGATGACGACAGATCCGCAATACAACCTTAAGTAATTTTTTCACCATTATAATTCGGGGGAATGAATGGCTATGTTTAACAGGCATGGGTTGTCGCGCCGTGAATTTGCGACATGGATGGGTCGGTGTCTTGCTGTGGGCTCAATGCCGGTGTGGGGCCCCCAGTGGGCGCCCTTGTGGGCCAGGCAGGCTTTGGCGGCTGCCGGACCGGGGGCTGCTGGTTCTGCCCGCCGGGTGATTTTACTCGAACTTTTCGGTGGCAACGATGCCCTGAATACACTGGTGCCTTTCAAAGACCCGGTCTACCGGCATTTGCGCCCAACCATCGGCCTGAAAGGGGATGAGATCCTTCCACTCAATACGGAGCTGGGCTTCAATGCGGCCTGGCGACAGATGGCGGATCTTTATCACAATGGCGAAATCGCCATCATCCAGGATGTCGGCTATCCCGATAACAATCTTTCGCATTTTCAATCGGCGGAAATTTGGGCAGGCGGGTCCAGAAAAGGCATTTCCAGTGGCGGTTGGGTCAGCCAGGTCTTGCAGGCGAACCGGAAGGATGCAGGACCCTTCGATGCAGATGGCGTGGTGTTTTCAGGCAATCAGGACCTGCTTGAGGGCGATGGGATGCGCATCCTGACGGTCGATAACAAGGATGCATTGCGCAGCGGGTCTCCGAGCGCGATGGCTGGAACCGACAAGACGGACGATCACGCCGCGCTCGCCTATCTGACCCGCCTTATGGCCGACCAGCAGGAGGTTATCGGGCGTGTTGCCGCCAGATTGAAGGGTGATAACCGGTTCGAGGCACGGTTTACGCGCGATTATTACATGGACCCGATTGATGCCCAGACGGCTCTTTTGCTCTGGATGGTTGAACAGGATGTGAAGTCGCCACTGTTCAAGATCAGCATCGGCGGCTTCGATCAGCATTCCAATCTGCGGGGCGAACACGAGCGTCTGCTGGCGAAGGTTCAGAGCACGCTGATGGGCCTGCGTCGCGGGCTGAAGGAGATCGGTGTCTGGAACGATACGCTTGTCATTGCCCATTCGGAATTTGGCCGCCGACCGGGTGAAAATGCCTCTGGCGGGACAGACCATGGCTCTTGCAGTCCTGTTATCATGATGGGGGGCGGGATCAAGCCTGGGCTTTATGGCAGCCGCAGTGATCTGGAAAAGCTCGATGCGGAAGGCAATCCGGTTTTCACCACCGATTTTCGCAGTATCTATGCGTCGGTGATCGGCAATTTCTGGCGATTCCCAACCAATCCGATTGCCGCGCAGGGCTTTGCGCCCTTGGCCTTGTTCTAGAGGCTGTCGGGCTCAGTATGACCCTGACAGCCTCCAAAGACTGATCCGAATAATTTAAGGATATTGCTGTGACATTGTTCTCTCCAGTTGCACCTGACGGTGCAGCCGGACAGGCTGCCGCTTTGCGTGCGCCTGTCTTGCTGCAGGATGGCTCTCTCAGAACTTTTGGGTTTGATGATCAACCCTTCGATCAGGCCTCGTCCGAGGGTAGGGAAATTCTTGCTTGCCTCACACTTTTCAACGAGCCTGCCGAGGCGGTGGCGGCGACATTGGCCTGCCTTGCCGCCAATCAGGCTGTGCTGCTCAGCCGAAACGGCCCTATACAACGGCTGGAAGTGGCCATCGTGCTGGATGGCCGCGACCGCGTTCACCCAGAGACCGAGGCACTCTTCAACCGGCTTGGCTTCGATCTCGATTGGGGCTTTGATCCTGAGGCTGGGACTATCGGTCGGCAGGGAGAGGATGAGGTGCGGGTTCGCGTTCAGACCCGGCATATTCCGGTGGATCGGCTGACGGGGGGCAGCGGAAACCCTCTCTGCGTGCATCTGGCGGTGAAGGACCGCAACAGGGGCAAGCTGGATAGTCATGCCTTCTTCTTTCGAGACCTTGCGGAACGCCTGCGGCCAGATTTTGTCTTGCAGATCGATGCCGGGTCCCGGCCTGCTGACGATTGCCTGCCGGCATTGCTGGCGCAAATGCAACGCGAGCCGGACTGTGCAGCCCTTGCCACCAATATCGTCATGCAAGACGCGGCCTTGACCGATTGGCTGCAAAGCTGGCAACAGGCGGATTTTCTCTGGCAGAAACTATCCGATTGGCCGATTGGCAACGGTTTGGGCTATCTCGAAGTCGTGCCGGGGCAGGCCAGCCTGTTCAGAATGTCGGCCTTGAGACGTGGTGAAAACGGCGATCCAATGGCGGCCTATTTTCGCGGTCTCTCCAGGCCGAAGAGCCTGATGGAGGCCAATCTGTTTCTCGCCGAGGATCGGATCATCGGCGCGGAAATCGTCAAAAGCCATCCTGCCTGCACCATCCGCTATCATCATGATGCCAATCTTGTCACCGATGGCTGCGCGACGGTTGGCGAATTGCTGCGCCAGCGCCGCCGCTGGACAAACAGTACGCTTGTGGCGCGCCTGACAGCCGTCGGCAGCCTTGCCGCTCTGCTGTGGCATGGTCGCCTGACGCCTGCGCGCTGGTGTTCGATGGCGCTGGCGCTGGCCTGGACCCTGCTGCAATTGCTGGAACAATGGTTCATCCCGGCGTCACTCGCCCTGCTTGTCTCCCTGACGTCAGGGCTTTGGCAAGGCGAGGCCAGAAATGGCGTTGCGGGCAATGGTTTGGCATGGGGAATGGCAGCGGGTGTGTTGCTGTTCTGGCTTTATTGTCTGGTCAGCATGAAGGCGAGGGAGGAGGGGGAATCTTTCAGCCGTAGGCTGCATGGCTGCTTGCATGGCCTTGGCCTGGGCATTCTTCTGACATGCACGGTTCTGGGGTTTGTGATCTGCCTTGTTGAGGTCGGTCCTGTCATTCAAGGCGTGATCCTGACGGTTGCCCTTATCCTTGGAACGGCGGTCTGGCGCCATTCGTCCCACGGGATGTCGGATCTGTTGAGAGTGTTCGTGATCTATATTCCGTCCGCTCCCGTCGCCAGCTTCTATCTGCTGAGTTATGCGCTTGCCAATTTCCACGATGTCAGTTGGGGCACCAAGGGCTTGGTCAATGACAGCAGGACTGCCATTCCGGCTGGCTGGCCCCGGATGCGGTTACGGCTTTTGGCCCTTTGGGTCGTGAGCAATACGGGCTTGGTCTGGCTGGTCATGGGTGGCATGCCGGGCGGGGCAATCAGCGTCCTGCACTATGCCTGCCTGCCGGTCGTCGGGCAGATCGCCCTTGCGTCCTTGCTGCTGGTATCGGCGCGCTATCGAAACGCCGTTTCACCGTCTCCAGAGGTCACAGTTCGAGCAGATAGCGTGCCGCATCTTCATCGATGATCAGCGCGTTGACATGGCCACCGCGGGCGGCGGCGCGGATGGCGGCGTGTTTGCGTTTGCCGCGCGCCATGCCGATGACGACAGAGGTTTGGCGTGACGGGATCGCCATACTGGCGACACGGCTATTGACCGGGTCGTCCAACAGCTTGCCCTTGGCGTCGAAAATCCAGCCGCAGATTTCACCGGTGGCACCAGCGGCCAGAAGATTGCGCATTTCGGCTTCCTTCAGGAACCCGTCCTGAAGCAAGGGCGCGCTCAGCGTCATCTCACCGATGCCGACGAATGTCACATCGGATTGGCTGCCAAGCGCGATGGTCGGGGCGACCAGCGGCTGACGGTGCAAAAGGTCGCGTTCCTCTGCGCTGGAAACGATGACCGGTAGTGGCATCGGAAAATGCCGGGCTTTCACCGCATCGGCCATGGAAAAGATCACGTTGAAATAGGCCGCCGATCCATCCGGACTGATATTGCCGGTCAGCGAGACGATCTTGTGCTGCGGACAGTCCATCTGCGGCAATTGGTCGATCATAGCACGTAACGTCCGGCCTGTACCCATGGCGATGGTCAGCGGGTCCGGTCGTTTCAGCCAGCGCTCCAGTTCGGCAGCACCCGCCTCGGCAATGCCTGTCGCGGTGGCGTCCGAGCCGGGATCGGTCGGCACGACCTCGACCTGCTTCAGGCCATAGGCCTGTTTCACCGCATCGGCCAGTTCCAGGCAGACGGCAATCGGGTGGTCGAGGCGGACCTTGACCAGTTTTTCGGCAACCGCCAGCGACACCAGCCGCTGGGCGCTCTGGCGGGAAATATTCATCGCCGCGGCGATTTCGTCCTGCGTGCGACCGGCCACATAATAGAGCCAGCCGGCGCGGGCGGCGTCGTCCAGCCTGGCGTTGGAACCTGCTTTGCGTGCCATTAAAAACCTCTTCCCTTGGTGGATGAGGTAGAGGCAAAGGGGATGGGCTGTCAATTGTTTCAGTCCGATACCGGCAGGATCGGTCTTGAACCGCATCTGCAATGAGGGCTATGAAAGTCTGATAACAGCAATGGAGATTGGCCGATGCCCGCACCCGTCAATGGTTTCAAGCAAGCCCTGCGGCAGGAGGCTGTTCTCTACGGCCTGTGGGTGGCGCTGGCCTCTGCGCATGGGGCCGAGCTTTGTGCCGGTGCCGGGTATGACTGGGTGCTGATCGATGGCGAGCATGGGCCAAATGACATTCCGCTGCTTGCCGCCCAGCTTGCCGCCTCCGCCCGTCAATCCGCCCATCAGGTGGTGCGTTTAGCCGTGGGCGAAGCCTGGTTGATCAAGCAGGCGCTGGATATCGGCGCGCAGACGCTGCTGATCCCGATGGTCGATACGCCGGAGCAGGCCTTGGCTGCTGCAAAAGCCTGCCGCTACCCGCCCTTGGGCATTCGCGGCATGGGGGCCGGGCTTGGCCGGGCCTCCGACTTTGGCCGGATCGGCGATTATGTGGCAAGTGCCAATGACCAGATCTGCCTGATCGTGCAGATCGAAAGCCGATTGGCGATGGCCAATCTGGAGGCGATCCTTGCGACTGATGGCGTCGATGCTTTTCTGATCGGGCCTGCGGATCTCGCCGCCGATCTCGGTTTTCCGGGCCGAGCCGATGTGCCGGAGGTTTACGCAGCGGTGGAGGATATTCTGCGCCGGGCCAAGGCGCTGAGCAAGCCCGCCGGAATCATGTCAACCGATCCTGTGATGATCGATCTTGCCCGAAGCAACGGGGCGCGCTTCATCGCCACCCAAAGCGATGTCGGCCTGCTGGTTGCCGCTGCCGCCAACCATTTGCGCAGCGTCAAAGGCGAGGCAGGACCAGAGGCGACTGGCGGTTATTGACAGTGCTGACAGTGAGGAGAGACTGATGGCGCAATCGACGCTTCGCCTGGAAGACAGCTGGAAGGCCGTGGTCGGCGAGGAATTCGAGCAACCCTATATGCACAGCCTCAAGCAGTTTCTGGTCGAGGAAAAGCAGCAGGGCAAGCCGATTTTTCCCAAAGGGCCAGAGTATTTCCGGGCGCTGGATCTGACCCCCATCGACAAGGTGCGGGTGGTGATCCTGGGCCAGGACCCCTATCACGGCGCGGGGCAGGCGCATGGCCTTTGCTTTTCCGTGCGGCCCGGGGTGCGCATTCCGCCGTCGCTGGTCAATATCTACAAGGAATTGCAGGCCGATCTCGGCATTGCCCCGGTGCGGCATGGCTTTCTCGAACATTGGGCACGCCAGGGCGTGCTGCTGCTCAACAGCGTGTTGACGGTGGAAGAGGGCAGGGCGGGATCGCATCAAGGCAAGGGCTGGGAAAAGTTCACCGACCGGGTCATCCATGCCGTGGCCGAAAGCCGCGAGCATGTGGTTTTCATTCTCTGGGGTGCCTATGCGCAGAAAAAGGCGGCTTTCGTCGATCCGGCCCGGCATCTGGTGCTGAAATCCGTGCATCCATCACCGCTCTCCGCCCATAACGGCTTTTTCGGCTCAAAACCGTTTTCAAAGGCCAATGCCTATCTGGAGGCGCATGCAGAGGCGCCCATCGACTGGCAGCTTCCAGCCGATCCTGGACAGGGGTAGGCGTAAATCGGCTTGCAGCTCTGCCATCTTTATCGATAGTCTTGCCGAACAGTCTATCCAAGAATCGCCGCTGACGGGCTGCAAAAGGCAATTTCTGCGCTTCCAGTGCTCACGTACGTTAAGTACGCTCCGCTCCGGTTCTCGAAATCACCATTTTCGCCACGTCAACAGCAATTCTTGAACAGACTGTAAACACACACCGGAGGCACTATGAGCAATCATCTGAAATTCTTCATCGATGGCGAATGGGTTGATCCGGTTCACCCCGCCACGCTTGAGGTGATCGATCCATCAACGGAAGAGGCCTATACGTCGATTTCTGTCGGCTCCAAGGCCGATGTCGATAAGGCGGTGGCGGCAGCCAAGCGGGCTTTCACCAGTTTTTCGCTGTGGTCGGTGGAAGAGCGGTTGGCGCTGCTGAAACGCATGCTTGCCGAATACAACAACCGGTTTGAGGATATTGCCAAGGCTGTCAGCCAGGAAATGGGCGCGCCGCTCAGCTTTGCGCTGGAAAGCCAGGCCTGGGCCGGACGCGCCCATATGGAAGCGACGATTGCCGGGCTGGAGACGTTCAAGTTTTCCGAGCAGCGCGGTGGCACCATGGTGGTCAAGGAGCCGATCGGCGTTTGCGCGCTGATCACGCCTTGGAACTGGCCGCTGAACCAGATCGTCTGCAAGGTCGCGCCCGCCATCGCTGCTGGCTGCACCGTGGTGCTGAAACCCTCCGAGATCGCCCCGATCAGCGGCATTATTTTCTCCGAGGTCATGGAAGCCGCCGGAACGCCGAAGGGCGTCTACAATATGGTCAGCGGCAATGGCCCGGATGTCGGCCAAGTGATGGCTGGTCATCCCGATGTCGACATGGTGTCCTTCACCGGCTCAACCCGGGCTGGGATTATCGTTGCCAAGACGGCAGCGGAAACGGTGAAGCGCGTCGCCCAGGAACTGGGTGGCAAATCCGCCAATATCATTCTGCCCGATGCCGATTTCGAAACGGCGGTGCGCAAGGGCGTGCAGGGATGTTTCGGCAATTCCGGCCAGTCCTGCGATGCGCCGACAAGAATGCTGGTACCCGCTGACCGCCATGACGAGGCGCTGACCTATGCGAAGTCAGAGGCCGAAAGTTTCGTGACCGGCGATCCGCGCAGCGAAGACACCAAGCTTGGCCCTGTTGTCAGTCAGATCCAGTATGACAAGATCCAGGGGCTGATCGAAGCGGGTATCAAGGACGGAGCGACGCTGGTGACCGGCGGGCCGGGGCGTCCGGAAGGGCTGAACCGTGGCTATTACATTCGCCCGACCATCTTCGGCAACGTCTCCAACGACATGACCATCGCCCGCGAAGAAATCTTCGGCCCGGTGCTGTCGATTCTGCCCTACAAAGACGAGGGCGAGGCGGTCGAGATCGCCAATGACACGGTCTATGGGCTGGCGGCCTATGTGCAATCGACCGATATTGAGCATGCCCGCGACGTGGCAAAGAAAATGCGGGCCGGGTCGGTCTATCTCAACTACCCGGATTGGGACACGTTCGCGCCATTCGGCGGCTATAAACAATCCGGCAATGGGCGCGAATATGCCGATTGGGCCATTCACGATTTCCTCGAGATCAAGGGCATCGTCGGCTGGGACGCATGAAGAAGACCTTCAACCCGCCCTCGGTGCGCAGACCCTTCGGCAATTACAATCACGGCCTGCTGGTGCCTGCGGGTGCCAGCCTGCTGGTGACATCCGGCCAGCTCGGGATCGGTGTCGATGACAGTATTCCCAATGATCTCGAAAGCCAGGCGGTTTTGTGCTTCGAGGCGATCGGCGCCATCCTGGCCGAGGCGGGCATGAGTTATGCGGATGTGATCCGCATCGCCGGGTTTGTCACCCGCCGAGAGGATTTTGCATCCTATATGCAGGTGCGTGATCGTTATACGTTGGAACCAAAACCGGTTTCAACGCTTCTTATCGTCACCGGATTTACCCGACCGGAATTTCTGGTCGAAGTAGAAGTGACGGCAGCCAAATCATTCTGAGGTTTTTTCCGGCTTTATTTTATCAAGCCGGAATATTTTCATGTTTATAGGTCGAAGATAAAAGACCTGAACATTTCTTTACATTCCAAAAATTAAGCGTTTCTAGCGTCTAATCTCATATTGAAACATTTATGCAATATGAACGATAGATGAATGACGTGTTCAACGGATGTTATTTAAAATATTCGGAACAAATAGTTTCCTTCTCCGTTATCCCGTCAGATAATCGGAAAGAAGGAATATTCGGATGAAAACCAAAATTGCTCTTATTGTCGCTGCCGCCCTTGCTGGCTCGATTGCAACCTCGGCTATGGCGCAGAACGCCACTGTGACCGGCGCAGCAGGTGGTGCGGTTACCGGTGCTGTTGTTGGTGGTCCAGTTGGTGCAGCCGTTGGCGGCGTTGTCGGCGCAGTTGCTGGCACAGCCATCGATCCGCCGCCGCCGCGCGTTGTTACTTATGTTCGCCAGCAGCCAATGCCAGCGCAGCCTTACGTGACCGATCAGCAAATCGTCGTCGGTCAGCATTTACCGCGCCAGATTGTGATCACCCCGATCCCGGAAGATCCGACTTACGCCTATGCAATCGTCAATAATGAGCGTGTTATCGTCGATCCGCAGTCCTATACGGTCATTGATATCATTCAGTAACGACTTTTTTTTTCTCTCCAGTCATCTTGCCCCACCAGCCTCGTGCTCGTGGGGCTTTTTTTTGATCGGAGCAGGGTGCTCTCGCTCTTTGCCTTTACGCATTTCCGAACGGAAAACCGGTTTCCCCTTTTCTTGGAAATGCTCTGTAGGTTAAATTACGCGGCAGGCCGCTATGGTGTAAAACATACCCTGAAATAGTAGAGATCAGTTTAGCAATTCCCAGCGACAGACGGATGGAAATCTCTATTTTCGACAATCGACATCTTATCGATCCTAGTGCCCTGACGCATTCACTTCGTTCATGCTTTCGTGCACTCGGTTTTTGTTTTAACGCATTTCCGGACGCAAAACCGCTGCGCACTTTTGCTGGAAATGCTCTAGGGGGACCATCTGTGAAGAGAATAATCGCCGTTGCCGTGCTGACCTTCCTTCTGCCAAGCTTGTCTTTTGCCGATACGCTGCTGTTTCCAAGCGATAATCCGGTGGCACGCATCACTATTCCGGCCAGTTGGGAACCGAAGGAAACCGAAACCGGCATTGATGCGACCTCCGAGGATGCCGCCATCTACATTGCCATCGACGTCGCCAATGCCAAGACGACCGACAAGGTGATTGATGACGCTATCGCTTTCTTGCAGGAGAACGGCGTCAAGATCGACGGCTCGACCCAGAAGCAGTCGGACGAAGTCATCAACGGCATGGACATGACCAATTTCGACTGGACCGGCGTCGATGAAGACGGCGCCGTCAATGTCGGCCTGTCGCTGCTCTCACCCCGTCCCGGCAAGCTGCTGGTCATCACCTATTGGGGAACGAAGGGCAAACAGGAAAAGCATGGCGCCGAATTGCAGGAGATCATCTCCTCGCTGAAGGCTGCTCATTAGAGGATCGAACCAAAAGTTAACAATCGTTTTTCGAATAAATCCGATGCGCAAACAAAACAAGACAGACACTACAGCGCCGTGCGCAATACAAGGCGCACGGCGCTGTAACTCTTTATATCGGCTCGATAATTCCCTCTTTAAATTTGAGCCGGTTAGGCAATCATGCACTGAGGCGTAGATGCGCGGCTTGTGTTTTCCGTGTCTGCCGCGGCAGGCTGAAGTGCTCGACCATTCGTTTCAACTGCTGGGCTTGCGACGCCATGGCCGATGACGCGGCGGTCGTTTGCTCCACCATGGCGGCATTTTGCTGTGTGGTCTGATCCATCTGGCTTACGGCGCTGTTGATGTCTTTGAGACCCGACGATTGATCTTTGGCCGATGCAGCAATGGAGCCGATGAGAATGCCTATTTCCTGAATATTGCTGCTGATCGACTGGAGTGTGCTGCCGGTATTGCGCACCAGACGCACGCCGTTATCGACCTCGGAGGAGGATGCCGCGATCAGTTGCTTGATCTCGCGGGCGGCCTGCGCGCTGCGCTGGGCCAGTTCGCGCACTTCTTGGGCCACAACGGCAAAACCCTTGCCTGCTTCTCCGGCACGCGCTGCTTCAACACCGGCATTGAGCGCTAAAAGATTGGTCTGAAATGCGATTTCATCGATGACGGAAATGATGCTGGAGATTTTGCCGGAGCTTTCTTCGATACGGCGCATTGCATCTTCGGCTTCGGTCACGACGGTGCTGGATTGAACGGCATTTTCAGTCGCCTTATTTGCCATGGCATGGGCTTTGAGCGTGTTGTCCGTCGATTGCTGGATATTGGAGGTGAGGACGTCGAGAGAGGCTGCCGTTTCCTCCAGCGTCGCCGCCTGACTTTCGGTTCGGCGGGAGAGATCATTGGCACCGGAGGCGATTTCCCGGCTGTTGTCGTCAATAATCACAACGGTATCGACAACGCTGGACAAAACATGGCCGAATTGCTGGATCGTGTCGTTCAAATGATGACGCAGTCCTTCGAACTGTTGATCGAAAGGTTCATCGAGCCGAAAATTCAGCTCCCCCTTTGCCAAACGGGTGAGGGCCTGCTCCAGGCCAAGGGTTGCCTGTTTCAGCTTGGCATTCGCGTCTTTTTCAGCCGTTTCAAAGGTGAGGATGCGTTCTTCAGCGGCTTGTGTCTGCATTTTAAGATTATCCATGCGAAGCGCTTCGCTTGCGGCCTGCGCTTCCTGGGCCTTCAGCGTCAGGTCTTCCGCCTTGCGTGTAGACGACGTCAGAATGTGGATCAAAATAGCGAGGGCGGCGGTCTCGAAAATCAGAATGGCGGCATGCAGAATGACGCGGGAAAAATCGGATGAACCGGGAAAAACGGCGAAGGGAACAACAAAATAAAAGGCGGTATGGTGGATGGCGACCACCAGCGAAAAGGCGATAATGGCGGGCAGATAAATCCACATCGCGGAAATCGCAAGCACCGCAAAGAAATACATGTGCATGTCGATTTGCAGCGAGGACCCGCGAAATTCGTAAACCAGCATGGCAACGAGTACTGCATTGGCGATTGCGGTCGCCATCATGGTTTGACTGCCGGTTTTGTCCTGCCGCCAGAAGAACAGGCACAGGAGGGCCATGGCCAAAGATATACCGATGTCAAGCAGCGCCTGTGATTGTTCATGAAGGATTGCGGCTATGGCGACAAGGGCTGCATTGATCCAGACCATAGTTATGATGCCCGGCGCAATCTTCCGCCGTAAATCCAGCAAAGCGTTCATTCTGGTTTGGTCCCCGTGTTGTAGTGGCGGATTTGACGAATGTGCTATGGTTTACTTAAAGAAAGTTGTATGCAGCGAAAATTCCAGAAAATTTCACGTTTTTCGTGTGGCGCTCTTTTTATCTGCCTGTGCTGGCTATGGTGAGGCAGGTGTTCTGCAACGGGCTGCCCAGAACAACCAAGGCGCCAGCCGATCTTAACCGGGTGGCAAAGTCAGGGTGTTGTGAATAGGCGATGGCAACCCAACTCATGGTGCCTTGTTGAACAAAGGCGCCGTCCGCCGATGCAATGATTGCCATGGTTGCCGCTGGCGACGAAAAAGGTGGAGCGACTACAAGCAGGTATGAACCGCGCGGCCACAGAATGGCGGACATCATGGCCATGACAGCAAAGAAGAAAAATAGTGCTGTGGGTAGAAAAGATTTTACTTTCGCAATAACCGGATTCTTAGAAGCCGAAGATGCATCTGCATCTTCGAGCCGCCGTGCCGATATTATAATATTGCTCATGTGCTTTAATCGCTAATCGGTTTTCAGATATTTCAAACTCAGTTTATTGTTAATTCAATCTAATTTATTATCTTTTAACATTGCTCGCATCATCTGCGGCATCATCTCTGCACTTGATGAAACGCACGATGCGGCAGGCTGAGACTGCTATCAAAACCGCTCCATCACGCCCCCCACCTTATCCAGAAAGGCGGCGCGGCTTTGTTGCGTGCAATTGTTCATATCGTAATGGGCAAGAAATTTTACCGGCGCGCCGAGCTTGATCTGAGCGCGGATCACACGGGTGACGGATTTCTTTGGCGGGTTGCCCGCAAGAAATGCTCGTAACGGGGTTGCGCCATAGGTCATCACCGCCGCCAGTTTGCGGATATGGCGCAGCGTTGGCGTCAGTTTTCCATCGATCAGTTCGAACGTGACCCCCGGCAGCCAGACACGGTCGAAATAGCCGCTCAGCATGGCGGGAAAGCTGAAATTCCACACGGGAGTGACGATAACAAGCCCTTCAGCCGCCTTCAACCGCTCGACATAGGATTTCACCGGCTCGATATTGTCTGGATAATCATGATAGATCCGCCGCTCTTCAGCCGAAAGAACCGGGTCGAAATCCTCATCATACAAATTGCAGCCATCGACCTCATGGCCGGCTTTCTCCAGGCTTTGGCAGGTCTTGTAGTAGAGCGCCCGGTTGAAGCTTTCAGCCAAGGGATGAGAGTGAAGAACGAGCACGCGCATGCAAAAGTCCCTGGTTTGCACCCGCCGGTTCCCCGGAGGGTTCTGTCAAAAACATCCGCGTCGTTTGTCCCGATGCCTTCTTCCACCTGCTGGCTGGAGGAAAGGTCATGTTCATTGCATGATCAGGGACAAGCCCCGCCAGGAGTACCTTCGGACTGTGAAGACGGCCTCATGCCGTCAAGCCGTTGCGTTCTAAATCATCTCCGGTTGAAAGTGCAAGGATTTCAATCGTCTCCCATCGATTGTAATCCGGGAAACAGATAGTTGCGCCCGGCGGAAAAGTCGAAATCGGGATTTTCCCAGGCGATCATCTTGCCGGGATTGAGCAGGCCCTTGGGGTCGGTTTCCTGTTTGAAGGCCAGTTGCACCGTATCGGTCTGCTTCATGCCGCCTTCTTCCAGCGTATAGCGATGCGGGTTGAAGATCGGGCAGCCGTTGTCTTCGTGGATGCGGATGATCTCCTCCAGCCGCTCCTTGGTGGTGTAGCGCACCAGCGGCAGGCCGGAGCATTGGATGGCGCCATCAAAGCGCATGAATTCCAGGTGGCCGATCACCTCATCACCAAAAATTTCGGTCATCTTCCCGACCTTTTCGACATGATCCGGCCCTGGATATTGCACTTGCAGATAGGTGATCGAAGGATCGACCTTCAGCGCACGCAGCGTCGTATGGTTCCAGGCCAGTTCATAGGCATGGGGAATGCCCTTCATGCTCTCCACGGTGTCGGAGCGGAAGCGTAGGTCGGCCTTCATTTTCTCGGCATAGGCAAGAAACGGTCCCATGGAATGCGGGGCGACCATCAGCACGACCACCGATTGGCCTTCCTTCAGCCAGGGCTTGTGACGGGTGAAATAGTCGTAAGGTACGGGAGCGGCGATGGGTGCCACTTCCTTCAACAGAATACCGTTGCGGTGGCTGAGCGCATCGGCAAAGCGAACGGCGTCCATGTAGTCGTCATAGCCGACGATGACGTCCACCCAGTCATAGGCAGGGGCCAGCGGCATTTCCACTTCGGTGATGATGCCATTGGTGCCATAGGCGTGGCTGACTTTTTGCAAATCCCAGGCGGATAGTTCCAGTACGCGTGGTTCCGCCTCCATGGTGACGACCCGCAGTTTCAGGATATTGCCGAGATCGCGCAGGCCACCCCAGGTGATCGAGCCGACTCCGCCCGAGCCGCCAGCGACAAAGCCGCCGATGGAAGCAGTCTGGGCAGTTGAGGGGTGGAAACGCAGTTCCTGATCGGAATGGGCGCGTGTCTGGCGATCCAGTTCGGCGATAACGATGCCCGGTTCGCAGATCACCCGGCCTGGGTGAATCTCTTTCACCTTGTTCATGTTGATCAGGTTCAGCACGATGCCGCCGGAGAGCGGCATGGCCTGACCATAATTGCCAGTACCTGCGCCGCGTGGTGTCACCGGCACGCCATGGGCATAGGCCACTCTCAGCGTGCGGATCACCTCTTCTTCGCTGACCGGAGAAACCACGAGGTCCGCCGTGACATGGTCCAGCTCGGCCTTCAGGATTGGCGAGTACCAGTAGAAATCCCGGGACTTCTGCTTGACCAGCGCCGGATTGTCCTCGACGGCGATCCCGGCCAGTTCAGCTTTGATTTTTGCGTAATCGGGCATTGTTCAATCTTCCATCACATGGTCAAGGTCGCGGTAGTCAGGCACCTGCGCGTCGATAGCCTGACCGGAGCGCAAAACGATGCGGTCAGCCTGCGGACGCGATAAAAGCTCGCTCCAGGTTCTCGCCGAAAACATCACCAGATCCGCCTTGGCACCGACCTTGATGCGGCCATGGTCGGGGCGACCAAGAATATCGGCGGGGCTGCGGGTGACAATCCGGGCCGTGCTGTCCAGCGGGTGATCGAGATGGATGATCCTGACCGCTTCGCGCAGCACTTCCACACAATCGAGATCGCCATAGGCGTAGAACGGATCGCGTGTATTGTCGGAGGAAACTGCCGTCTGAACACCTGCCGCCGCCAGTTCATGAAACAGGGTGACGCCGCGTTGGCGGGGTGTGCGGCCAGCATGCCGGTCCTGCAAATACATGTTGCACATCGGCAGTGACACGACGGCAAGCCCGGCTTCCGCAACCTTGTCGATGGTGGCCTTGGCGATATCGTTGCTCTGCTGGGTCAGCGAACAGCAATGACCAACCACCACCGAACCTTGAAAACCATTGCGCAGCTTGGCTTCGGCAATGGATTTCAAGGTCAGCACGGAAGCGTCCTGCGTCTCATCGACATGCAGGTCAATGTCGAGGCCGTGATCGCTCGCGGCGCGAAACAACAGGTCCAGCCGGTGGTCCAGATCCGGCGAGACCTGAGTGACGCCGCCGAGAATGCCCTTGTGCGCAACAAGCACCTCCAGCAGATCCCTAAAAAACGCCTGATCGGTGATGTCGTCGAAGGGGAAAAGGGCGACCGCCTGAAGGTCGATCCGCCCCGCCCACTCCTTGCGTATCTGCGAAAACACCTCAAAGGAAATCCGGTGCTGGGGGGCGCTGCTGTCAAGATGGGTACGGATCAGGCTGGTGCCATGCGCATAGGCGCAGCGCAGCGAAAATTCCATCCGCGCCCGCACATCGTCCGCCGACCAATTTGCCTCGCGGTCGTCCTTCACGGCGCTCAATGCGCCGATGAAATCACCTGTTGGATTGGGCTGACGTGGCCAGATATGGCCCTTGTCGAGATGGGTATGCATGTCGGTAAAGGTCGGCCAGACCATGGCGTCGCGCAGATCGATGATCGGCTGGTCCGCGCCGGTCTTGTCATCAGATGCGGTGCCGGCCTTAATAATGGCTTCGACCTTGCCGTGGTTAATAATCAGATCGGCGCTGACCAGCCCTTCGCGGACCGGTCCAGCGGGAACGTCATCCACCGCTTCAACGGGTAGGGTGGCGCGCGTCAGGGCAAACCGCCCGGTTTGCGGAATGTCGGCAAACAATCTGGTCATCAGTTTTCTCGCTTGATGCTGCTTTCATGCCAGCGATGCAGCGCCAACCATGAGATGAAGGAGGTGATGGCGAAAATCACCACGCCGAGACAGGACAACAGGAACAGGGCGGCAAACAGCCGGGGAATGTTCAGTCGGAATTGCGATTCCAGCAGCCGGAAGGCAAGTCCGGAGCCCGCACCGGCCGAACCCGCCGCAAACTCCGCCACCACGGCGGCAATCAGCGCCAATCCGCCACCGATCTTCAGACCGGTCATGAAATAGGGCAGCGAGGCGGGCAGCTTCAGATAAAGCAGGGTTTGCAGCCGCGAGGCGCCGTAGAGATCGAACAGGTTGAGGAGATTATGATCGACGCTTTTCAAGCCCTGCACCATGTTGGAGAGGATCGGGAAAAAGGCAACCAGAAAGGCGCAGATCAGCAGCGCCACCTGCGTTGACGGTGCATAGATCAGGATCAGCGGCGAGATGGCGACGACAGGCGTGACCTGAAGGATGACCGCAATTGGGTAGAAAGCCGTTTCAATCCATTTCGACTGGACGAGAAATACCGCAATGCCGACACCACCGACCAGTGCCAGAACCAGCGCCATCAGAGTGATCTTCGTCGTCACCCAGAGCGCCGGTCCCAGAATGCCCCAATCCGTATAGAGCGCTTTGGCGACCACCAAGGGTCCGGGCAGGATATATTGGGGTACTTCGGACAGAATGACGCTGACATGCCAGATCAGGATCAGTATGGCCACGACGGCAAGGGGGATTATTACCCGGAGAGTGGTTTCTCCATGGCGGGCAAACACGCCTTGTTTTGGCATGGCCAGGCTTTCAGCGTCGGCTGGTGTTTCAATCTCCGGGGTCATCCGTGATGCTCCAATCCCGCCTTGGATGGGCCGCCGTCGAGAGGAAAGCCGATGGCTTCCAATAGGACATTCGAGGCCTTTTCGCAGACCTGCCGGTATTCTTCCGAGGTTCGGTAATGGGCGTCGCGTTCCAGGCTGGTGGCAATGGTGAAATCCGCATGCACCCGGCCGGGCCTTGCCTTCATCACCACGATGCGATTGGAGAGATAAGCGGCCTCGAACACCGAATGAGTCACGAAGATCACGGTAATGCCGGTCTCGCGCCACAGCCGCAGCACGTCGTCGTTCAGTTTTTGCCGGGTGATTTCGTCAAGGGCAGCAAACGGCTCGTCCATCAGCAGCAGTTTCGGCTTGGTCACCAGGGCGCGGGCAATCGACACCCGCATTTTCATGCCGCCGGAAAGCTGGCGCGGATAGGCATCCGCGAAATCCTTCAGTCCCACCGTGTCAAGGGTTTCGAGAACGGTCGAGGTTGCAGCTGCCTTGGAAATCCCTTGCAGACGCAGTGGCAGATAGACATTGCCGAACACCGTCTGCCAGGGCAGCAGGGTCGGTTCCTGGAAGACGAAGCTGATATCGCCTTCCGGCAGGCCCTTGGCATTGATGCGGGAACTGGGCCAGTCGACCGTGCCGCTGGAGATGCCGCCGAGACCGGCAATAATCCGCAGCGCCGTCGATTTGCCGCAGCCGGAGGGGCCAAGCAGGCTGACGAATTCACCCGCGTCGACGGTGAGTGACATGTTGGACAGCGCCACCGTGCCGCTGGAAAACACTTTGGACACGCCTGTTAGCATGACAAGGGCGCGCTGGCGGTTTTCAGTGCGAGGCTTTTGCAGTGGTTCAGTCGGGGTCATTCCGGGGCCTGTCGTTAAGGGCCTAAAGTTTGTCTTGGGGGAAAGAGTTTGCCTTGGAAAAAGAGAAACCCGATTTTCCCGAAAAGACAAACGCAAACAAGAGAACAGAGTGTCTGTCTGGCTCGATTTGAGCCTGACAAACACGGATAAGGACGAAGGATCTGTCCTCCTTATCCACACGCTGTGGCGGCGCCTCTATCCGGTGCGCCGCCCTGTCTTTGCTTCTTCAGCTTTACTTTTTCAGGTTAAGGCCAACGCCCTTGCAGACGAACTTGGTTGTGTAGGCCTTGTTGTAATCCAGCTTGGCATCGACAACGCCGATCTGAACCATGGTATCGAAGAATTTCTTGTAATGCTCATCGGTCATGCAGCCGATGCCCTTTTCCAGGGTCGGGCCGGAATCGACGATGCCATATTCCTTCATTTTCTCGATGGAAAAGGCGATCTGGCTATCGGTGATCTCAGGATTATCCTTTTTGATCAGTTCATTGGCCGCTTTGTTGTCACCGTAGAGATATTTGTACCAGCCCTCGGAGGAGGCATCGATAAAGCGCTGCACCACATCAGGCTTCTTATCGACCATGGTCTGGGTGGTGGTAATCATCGTCGCATAGGGCGTGTAGCCATTGTCGGCCAGCAGGAACAGTTTCGGCTTGAAGCCGCCCTGCTTTTCGATCTCGTAAGGCTCAGACGTGATATAGCCTTGCTGGGCGGATTTCTTGTTGGCGAGGAACGGTGCCGGGTTGAACGTATAGGGCTTGTATTGCTCGTCCTTGAAGCCCGGATAGTTCTTCTTCATCCACTCGAAATAGGTGGTGTAGCCTTCCTTGCCCATGAAGATCGTGTCGAGCTTGGCGAGATCGCCAAATTTCTCGATCCCCTGGTCAGGATGGGCAATCAGCACCTGCGGGTCCTTCTGGAACATGGCCGCGACGTCGATCAACGGAATGCCCTGCTTGATGGCATCCAATTGTTGAAGCGGGCTGCCCATGTAGAAATCGACCTTGCCGGCGATCAGCAATGCCTGGTTTGCCGCATTCGGGCCACCCTGGACGATCTTCACCTTCAAACCGTATTTTTCATAGGTGCCATCGGCCACGGCCTGGTAAAAGCCGCCATGCTCGGCCTGGGCCAGCCAATTGGTGCCGTAGCTGACCTCGTCCAGCGCCATGGCCGGGCTGCCAAGGCCAAGGGCCAGTGCGGTCGCGGCCAAAGTGTTGACAATTGTCTTGTGCAGTATGGTTTTCGTCATGTGTGTTTTCCCCTGATCCCTCGGATCGCGTGCTGCCGCCCGATGTCCCATGCCGCTGAAATGGCTCCGCTCAAAATGGCTCCACTGAAATGGCCCGCCGCGTTTTATGCATTTGAGCGGTTGCCTTGCGGCTTGAAAAGCATCAAATTTCGTCCGCTTCGATGCCTTAATGGCATCGCTTGCTCGCTCTGTATGTGAAATGTTCAATCTGCCTAAAAAATGGACTGGTGTGTTACGCCATGCTTCACTCCCGTAAGCTGCTTTATATAGACGAGATTGCCCGTTGCGGTTCAATTCGTAAAGCCGCCGCTAGACTTAACGTTGCATCTTCCGCTGTCAACCGGCAGATTCTGGCACTGGAAGATGAGCTGGGTGTTCCCCTGTTCGAGCGTCTGCCGCGCGGCTTGCGACTGACGGCGGCGGGGGAACTGTGTGTCGAGCACATCCGTGAAGTTCTGAAGGGCTATGAACGTCTGGAAGCCCGTATCCGCAGCCTGAAAATGCCGCAGGTGGGAAAGGTATCGCTGGTCGCCACGGTGGGGCTGGCCGCCGGTCCCCTGCCGGAAATCATTGCCCGGTTTCTGGACGCGCATCCGCGCATCAAGGTGCATTTGCGCAATGACAGCGGCTCCACCACCCTCAATCCGGTGCTGACGGGCGAAGTGGATATCGGGCTGGGCTTCAACATCCCGGCAACGCCAGGTATTCGCACCATCGCCAATTTTGATATCCCTGTCGGCGCGGTTTTACCGCCCGGTCATCGGCTGGCGCGTGAAAAAGGCCCGATCAATCTGGTCGATGTGGTGCAGGAAAAACTGGTGCTGGCTGAGCCTGGCACCAGCCTGCGCAATGTCATCAATCTGGCGCTTGCCAATCTGCCGCTGCCGGTCGAGCCGCTGCTGGAAACCAATGCCTCCGAATTGCTGAAGCAATTGGTCAAATGCGGCACGGCGCTGACCCTGCTCAACCCCCTGGATGTGATTGTCGAATGCCGCAAGGGCGAACTGGTGTTTCGACCGCTGGCCGAGCCGCATTGCCGCCATCAGCCGATGAAACTGTTTGCCCGGGCGCGGGCGCCGCTCGATGCGGCGACTAGCCTGTTCGTTGAATATCTGGTTCAGGAAATCCAGGCCCTGGTGATGGAATTGCAGGGCAGGGGATATCTTGCCGCGGACCGTTCTTATTCCGGGGAGTAAAGCGCCGACAGCGGATAGTCCCTGACGTCACGCAACAGCTGGATGAAGCCGGAAACCTGATGACGGCAGATCGCTTCACCCTTTTCCGCTGTCCCTTTCGAGGCATCGCCGACCACGCCAGCCGGATTGAGGTCATGGGCGATCCAGGCCAGCGAGTGGGGGGGTAAGGGCTGGAGAAAATCCGAGCGTTCCTTCATCCATTCCGCCTTGGAGACGAAGTTTTCGGCCTTGTCCATCCGCACCAGTTCGGGGCGGAAATGCAGCATCAGCGAGGTTTCCACTTCGCCGCCATGAATGCCATAGCGGTTTTCATGATCGGAAATCATGCCATCGGGGTTACCGAACCGGCTCCATTGGGTGGACACCACTGCCATCTTGTGGCGGACGCGCAATTCGCGCCCGACAATGCTCATGATATCGACATTGCCACCATGGGAATTGACGATGACCAGCTTGCGCAGGCCCGCTTCCGCCACCTTGGCACCGATGGCGGTCCATGCCGCAATCAGCAGATCCGCGCTGAGTGAGAGCGTGCCGGGGCCATAAACATGTTCATTGGCCTTGCCGATTTCCTGAGTGGGAAGAACCAGGAAGTCCAGGTCATACGGGCGCTGGCGCTTCAGCTCTGTCAACATGCCATTGGCAATCGCCACATCGGTTGCAATTGGCAGATGTGGCCCATGCTGCTCGGTGGAGGCAATCGGCAAAACGGCGATGGTGCTGCCAGGTGACAGGCTGGCGAAATCATAGGTGTTCAATTCATTCCAGTAAAATGGCTTGGTCATGATGCTTCCCCATTGATTGGCTAAAATCGATCAAAGTTGATATTGGATCAGATAGAACTTTCGATCTTTTTGTAATCGCTCGTCTTTTTACGAAAGCTGGGATCCATTTTTCTCTCATAGTCCTAGGGATAAGCTCTGTTCATGTCGCGGAAAAGCATCGATTTGCGCGCGCCGCGATGCTGAAAAGCGCGCGATTCGAACCGATGTTAACCTTAATGGTTGGTAATTATCACGATTAGCCCTGCGCGTGGTTGAGAAGCGCTTGTGACAGGCGTAAAACGGTTGCGGGAAGCTGGAACCATTATGATAAAGTTGTTGCGTAAATTTCTCGACGTCGGATCGGAAACCGGTGTGGCTGGCATGCGTAGTCGTGTGGATATCGATCCCAAGGCGTTTTCCGCGATCTATGCGGTGGGGGATGTGCATGGTTGCTATGCTGAGTTGCTGGAAGCGGAATGCCGTATCCTGCACGATGCCGGCAGTATCGATGGTCCCAAGCTGATTGTCATGCTGGGTGACTATGTCGATCGTGGGCCGTCCTCGCGCCGGGTGATCGACCACCTGATGGCACCGCTGGCACCCGGTTTCGAGCGGGTATCGCTGTGCGGCAATCATGACGATGTATTCTGCCATTTTCTCGACGATCCCTCGGCTGGACGGCGCTGGCTGGATTTCGGCGCGGCGGCCACGCTTTATTCCTATGGCATCGACATCGACCACGCCTTGCACCAGGCCGGCAGTTTCAAGGGGCTCTCCTCGGAATTGGCACGGGCCATTCCTGAAAGCCATTATGCCTGGCTGAAATCCCTGCCGGTCATGCTCAAGGTGGGGCAATTTCTGTTCGTGCACGCAGGCCTGAAGCCGGGCGTCGCGCTGGAAGCCCAGGCCGATGAAGATCTGATGTGGATTCGGGAGCCCTTTCTGGGGCGTGGCCCGGAGCTGCCCTATACGGTTGTACATGGACATACCCCGACCGATGCGGTCACCTTCGGCAAGAACCGGATCGGCATAGATACCGGTGCCTATGCCTCAGGACGCCTCGCCGTTTTGCGGATTGCCGATGGACATACGAGCCTGATCTAGAGTTTGCCCTTAGCGGGCAGTGGTTTGCGGTTTGCCCCATTCGGCCAGCGCGATGCCTCCAATCACCAGGCTGAGCGCCAGCATGTGAAAGCCTTCCAGCTTTTCACCGACCACGGCGATCGACAGGATGGTGCCGAACACCGGCACAAGATTGATGAACAGGCCAGCCCGGTTGGCACCGATCATGTTGACCCCTGATATATAGAGTGTTTGTGACACCAGGGATGGCAGCAGGCCGCAAAACAGAATCAGTGCCCAGCCGGTGGCATCGGGCGCGATCAGGCTGCCATTGCTGGCTTCCCAGGCGACCAGCGGCAGCGAGGCCAGCGCCGCGCCGAAGGCAAGAGCGGCCATCAGTGTCTTCCAGTGCAGTTCCGGCTTCCAGCGCAGCGCCACGGTGAAAATCGCATAGCACAGCACGGCCAGCAGCATCAGCGTATCGCCGAAGTTTAGCCGTAGCGACAAAAGCGCCATCAGGTCGCCATGGCCTGCCGTCAGCGCCACGCCGATAAAGCTGATCACGAAGCCGGCAATCTGGATGGCGGAGGCGGCGATTCGAAAGAGCAGGAAGTTCAACAGGAAGATCAGCACGGGAATGCCACCCTGTTCGATGGCGCCATTGACGGCAGAGGTGTATTTCAGCGCCGAATAGAGAAAGCCGTTAAAGCCGGTATAGCCGATTGCACCGAGCGCCAGCAGCAGGGGGATATGACGGCGCACCACCGGCCAATCCGCCTTGATCTGACGGGAGGAAACCGCCAGCAGCAGCGTCAAGGCCAGCGACCAGCGACCAAGATTCAGTATCATCGGGCTGATATGGCCAACGGCCAGCTTACCCGCCACGGCATTGCCGCCCCAGAACAAGGTTGTCAGCACCAGATAGGCATAGGCTCTGATTTGCATCTGATCGTTCAACCTCTGCGCGTCGCCAATTTCGATGCATTGTGACTACTGCATAATTCCTGAAACCGGAATCGATTTCAGGAATTATGCAATCGTAAAATTGTGTTGCACCGTCATATGTCTCTGCCATGCAAAAAGCCGGATTAACGCGCATAAACGTGTCGCTTTCCGCAAAACAACACAGTATAGATGCGCGGGTTTGGGGACGCGCAGGCGCGAAAACGCGCTGCCTTGACTGGAAACCTGTTCAGGACGATCTGCTTCAGGGAAAACGGCGGCGCGCAGCAGACAGAACGTGTGAGGGCTTACGGCTTTATCAACCGCCAGCGCTGTCGCGAGGCGAAGGTACGCTTGAGGCGTAAAGACAGGATTTTGAAATGACGAATGTCGTGGTGGTTGGCTCCCAATGGGGTGACGAAGGCAAAGGCAAGATCGTGGACTGGCTGTCCGAGCGCGCTGACGTGGTCGTGCGCTTCCAGGGTGGCCATAATGCCGGTCATACGCTGGTCATCGACGGCATTTCCTATAAATTATCGTTGCTGCCCTCGGGTGTTGTGCGCCCCGGCAAGATGGCGGTGATCGGCAATGGTGTCGTGGTCGATCCGCATGCGCTGATCGCCGAAATCGCCAAGCTGGCCGCCCAGGGCGTCACCGTAACACCTGATAATCTGCGCATTGCCGACAATGCGACGCTGATCCTGTCGCTTCACCGCGAACTGGATGGCATGCGCGAAGACGCAGCGTCCAATAGTGGCACCAAGATCGGCACCACGCGGCGCGGTATCGGCCCGGCCTACGAAGACAAGGTCGGCCGTCGTGCCATCCGGGTGATGGATCTGGCCGATCCTGAAGGTCTGGCCGAGAAAGTTGCCCGCATCCTGCCCCATCACAATGCGCTTCGCCGTGGTTTTGGTGCGCCCGAGGTCGAACATTCGACGATCATGGAAGAGCTGCTGTCGGTGGCCGACAAAGTTCTCCCCTTCCGCGAAACCGTCTGGTTGATGCTGGACAAGGAGCGCCGTCGTGGCGCCCGTATCCTGTTTGAAGGCGCGCAAGGCTCGCTGCTCGATATCGATCACGGCACTTATCCCTTCGTCACCTCGTCCAACACGGTCGCCGGCCAGGCAGCGGCAGGTTCCGGCATGGGGCCAGGCTCGCTTGGCTATATCCTTGGCATCACCAAGGCCTATACGACCCGCGTCGGCGAAGGCCCGTTCCCGACCGAGCTGACGGACGAGGTCGGCCAGTTTCTTGGGGAAAAAGGTCATGAATTCGGCACGGTCACCGGCCGTAAACGCCGTTGTGGCTGGTTCGATGCGGCGTTGGTGCGCCAGTCGGTGGCCACCAACGGCATTACCGGCATCGCCCTGACCAAGCTCGACGTTCTCGACGGATTGGACGAGCTGAAGATCTGCGTCGGCTACAAGCTGGATGGTGTGGAAATCGACCATCTACCGGCGGCACAGGCAGCCCAGGCGCGGGTCGAGCCGATTTACGTGACGCTGGAAGGCTGGAAGGAATCCACCGTCGGCGCGCGCAAATGGGCCGATCTTCCCGCCCAGGCGATCAAATATGTCCGCCAGGTGGAAGAGCTGATCGGTGCGCCGGTCGCGCTGTTGTCCACCAGCCCGGAACGCGACGACACCATACTTGTGACCGATCCATTTGAGGATTAAGGTTAGAGTTGAATTAATTTGTCTTGTCGGCCTGGGCCGGTGATCACGAGAAAGTACGGATGGCAGATTTCGTAGCAGTTATTCGGCGCGCCGTTGATGGCCTGTCGAACAATACCCCGGAAATGCGCGTAAAGGTGTATGAGAAGGCTCGTGGCGCAGTGATGCGGCAGCTGGACAATATGACACCCAAGCCGTCGGAAGACATGCTGCGCCGCCAGCTGGACAAGCTTGACGCCGCGATTGCCGAGGTCGAGGCAGATTATGCCGAGGCTCTTCCTGCCGTGGAAGAGGAGGCCTATGAACCGGCCCCGGTTTATGAACCGGCCCCAGCGCCAGCCTATGAACCTGAGCCGGAACACGTTTACCATGAACCGGAGCCTGTTGGCGAACCGGCGCATGAGCCCGAATATGTGCACCAGCCTGAACCTGTTCATGAGCCGGCTTATGTTCCTGAGCCTGCCCCAGCACCTGTCTATGAGCCGGAACCAGCGCCAGAGCCAGTGTATGAACCGGAGCCGGAGCCTTATAAGCCAGAACCGGCGCGTATTCCGGCTGCTGCCATTCCACCTGCTATTTGGGAGAGTGAAGAGCCTGTCCAGCCCGCAGCTTCTTTTTCGCCCGCTGTTCCCGCCGCAACCGTAAAGCCTTCGGCGCCACAGAAGCATTCGATGGATGAATGGCTGGAAAGCCATCTGGAGCCGACGCCAGCTCCGCTTGCACCTGTCCATTCCTTTGAAGCACAGTCTCAGTCGCGTCAGGAAGAAGCAGAAAAGCCCCCAGTCTACCCCGCTATTCCACCGGCACGCCAGCCGGTGTTCGATGAAGCCGAGGCGCTGGGCGCGTTCGACGCTTTCGTGCGCGACAACAAGCAGCCTGCGGGGCAGGGTGGCTCCTTCTCGCAAGCTGGTCATGAAGATCCGAAGGATCTTCTGGACTGGAGCGACAAGCATCAGAATACCAGCTTCGGCACGCCTGCCGGTCAGGCATCCGGAAACGATGAAAAGGCCGTTCGCAACGGAGCTTCCGCGAGCAAGGCAGGCGAAGATCCTGCCTGGTTCGATGATTTTGTCGCGGCACAGCCTGTGCCACCGGCGGCAGCTAAAAAGCAACAGCGCGCCGCCGCGCCTGACCGAAGCAATTCCTCTGAAGAGATGGCAGCCGTGCTGGCAAAGGCCAACAGGAAGGCTGGACTGCGCACCAAGAAATCCCGCCGGACTGCGCCTTACATCATCACAGGCGTGCTGATCCTGTTGATCTGCGGCGGTGGCTACTACGCCTATGCCCATCGTGACAATCTGCCGGGCGCCATTGCCGGTTTGAAGCAGACCGTGACAGGATTGTTTGCTTCAAAGGGTTCTTCGCCAGCGTCCGCACCGTCTTCGCAGACGGGCAGCGCGGATGCCGGAAAACCGGCGACCGTTCCAGCGTCAACCGGCGATGCCGGGGCCGCGGGGCAGAAATTTACCCAGAAGCTGATGCCTGACGGTACGGAAGTGGATGAGGGGGCCTCGAACGCTGCCGCCAATAGCGGCGAGGGCCGTTCGGTGGCCCAGCAGAATGGTGGGGCCAATCCGGCAGCGCCAGTGTCCGGCGGTGCGGCCAGTGCGCCAGCCACCACCACGCCTGTGCAGGGTGCGCCCTTTACCGTGCCGGAAAATGGCCAGAAGGCCTATCTCTACGAAGAACGTCTCGGTCAGACGACGCCGACCACCGTGCAGGGCTATATTGTCTGGGAAGCCCGGCATGAGACTGGCGACAGCGGCAAGCCGGAACCGGAAATCCAGGGCAAGCTGACGATCCCTGAGCGGGGGCTGACAGCGCTGATTACCTTCAAGCGCAATACCGACAGCTCGCTTCCCGCCAGCCACCTGATGGAAATCGTCTTTTCGGTGCCGCAGAACTTTGAGGGCGGCGGCATAGACAGCGTTCAGCGCGTTGCCATGAAGACAAGCGAGCAGGATCGCGGCGATCCGATCGTGGCGGTGCCTGCCAAGATCACCGACGATACGTTCATGATTGCCTTCAACGATTTTGCCGAAGTGGTGGCCCGCAATGTCGATCTGTTGCGCAGCCGTGACTGGATCGACATTCCCGTTACCTATCGCAACGGTCGCCGTGCGCTGATTACCCTCGACAAGGGCGCCGCTGGCAAGCCGATCTTCGACAGCGTCATCAAGGAATGGGCAGCACTCGGAAACAATCGCAGCGGCGGGTGATCCCTGTCGCAACACCCTGCACTCGACCTTGCGCCGAGCCGCTTCTGATCTGAGATTTAACCAGGGCATGTCAGCGTTTCGTGCAAACACTGACATGCCCTATTTTGTTTTATGAACTTCAAGTGGTCCAGACGCCCTACAGCGCCGTGCGCCATATATGGCGCACAAAGGTTCGCTGTAGCTCTTTATATCTGCTGCATAATTTTCTCTTTAAACCGATTCCGGTTTAAAAAATTATGCAGGAGAGCATCGGACCGATGCTCTACGTTTTTGTTTACGCATCGGATTCATCCGAAAACCGGTTCCCATTTTTCGGTCTGATGCTTTACCGCCTATGCTCCGGCAGTTCCGGCGCGACCTGCTTATGGTTGACGATGAACAGCAGCAGCGCCAGGGCAGCAATGCCACCATGGACGAAATAGGCGAGCGAATAGCCGCCTTCCTGCGTGAGCCAGCCAGCGACGACATTGCTGGATGACGCGCCGATGCCCTGGACGGTCATGACGGCGGCAAGGCCAACGTTAAAACGGCCAGAGCCGGACAAAATACGTTCCGCGGCAATCGGTGTGGCTATGCCGATCAGGCCAGCCCCGATGCCATCGAGGATCTGTACCGGGTAGATGGCGGCAAAGCTGGAAAAACTACCGGCGATCATGCCCCGGATCGGCAGAGCCATCAAAGCGATAAAAAACACCGACCGCAGTCCAAACCGGGCAATCATCCATGGGGCGGCGCAGGCGACGACGATCATCGCCAGTTGCGAGACGCCTGTCGTGATGGCGGTAGTCTTGAAAGGACTGTCGAGCTGGATGGAGAAATTCTGAGCGATCAACCGGCTGATCGGCGCATTGCCGAAATGGAAGATCATCAGGATCAGGGCGAGCACGATCAACCCACGACTATGCACCAGCATGGAATAACCCGAGGGCTGGGCTGCAGTGTTGTCCTCAGCCTCAGCCGATCTGTCCTTATGACTCAGCCCGCGGGCGACATCCTGGTCGATTTCCTGGGGCCGGATCGTCAGGACCGCTGCGATGGTGGCAAGGGCCGAAGCGATCATCAGCCAGACAACGCCGTTCTGGCCGAAATAGCTGGTGAGGACGAAAATACAGACCAGTGAAAACACATTGCCGGTGTGGTTCCAGACTTCATTGCGGGAGACCTGGTTGGAGAAGGCTCTCTCGCCGACCAGTCCCAGCGTCATCCCCATCAGGGCAGGGCCGATCACCGCGCCCACCAGGGCCGTTGCCGATTGTCCGCCGAACACCGCCAGATTGTCGGGGTTTGCCAGCGTCCACAGTGCGGCGGCTGTGACGAGTGTGACTGGCAGGATGATCAGGGTCCGCTTATAGGGGCTTGCATCGACAACCGCGCCAAACAGGGGCGTGACCACCATGCCGAGCACGCCGCCCATCGTGGCGATGATACCCAGTGTCATCGGCGACCATCCATGGGTTGCCAGAAAGCCATCGAGGAACGGGCCAAGCCCGTCACGGGCATCAGCAAGGAAGAAGTTGAGGATGGCAAGGGCAATGAGCGAGCGGCGGCTCGCGGAGACAATCTTGGACTGTGCGATCACGGGCGCGCTTTCGGAAAGGTTGAAAAATCAGCGGTTTAGCATCAAATAGGCATGGGCAGGCGCCTCGTTAATTTGCCAAATGCAAAATTGTTCCATGCCGCTTGCTCTTTGCGTATCCTGGACTAAATGGGAGATCTGATCTGACGCCGGTTCTCGGCGTCTGCCTGCCAGTCCTTTCCTTGGCCTTCCTTCCGGCCGCGTCTTTTTCGGATGTTTCATGACCGCAACTTACCTGACCTGGGCTGTTTGCGCCCTCTCCGTTCTGGGCGTTATCAGCCGGCCCTTTGGCTGGCCGGAGGCGATCTGGGCTGTGCTAGGTGCCATCGTGCTCCTGGGCCTGGGAGCAGTCGGCTTGGGGTTGATCGGCATCAACGATGCCTGGGCAGGCATTGCCAAGGGCTATGATGTCTATCTGTTCCTGATCGGCATGATGCTTCTATCGGAACTGGCGCGGCGTGAAGGTCTGTTCGATTGGCTGGCGGCGCTGGCCACGCAAAGGGCCAAGGGCTCGCCGCTCAGGCTGTTCGTGCTGCTGTATGGTGTCGGCGTTCTCGTCACGGCCTTTCTCTCCAACGACGCGACGGCAGTGGTACTGACGCCTGCGGTCTTTGCCGCCACCAAGGCGGCCAAGCTCAAGAATCCGATGCCTTATCTGCTGATCTGCGCCTTCATCGCCAATGCGGCAAGCTTTGTGCTGCCGATCTCCAATCCGGCCAATCTGGTGATTTTCGGCGGTGGGGAAATGCCGCCGCTCTCGACATGGCTTGCCACATTCGCGCTCCCTTCGCTGGTGGCCATCGTCGTCACCTTCGCCATGCTCTATTGGAGCCAGAGACGCGCCATCCGCGCCGAGGTGATGGATCAGCAGGTTGAGACACCGCATCTCTCCCACAGCGCCAAGCTGGCCGGCTGGGGACTGATCCTGACGGCTGTCGTGCTGATGGCGGCGTCGGCGCTGGGTTTGGACCTTGGCCTGCCAACCTTTATTGCCGGTGTACTCACCACTGTGCTGGTGCTGGCCTTGAGCGGGCAGGGACCGGCTGAGACGCTGAAGGGCATGTCCTGGAGCGTGTTGCCGCTGGTGGCGGGCCTGTTCGTGCTGGTCGAGGCGCTGGACAAGACCGGGCTGACGGTGCTGCTTGCCCGTTATTTGTCCGATGCTGCCGCAGCGGATGCCAAGGCAGCGGCCATGGGAGCAGGCCTGCTGGTCGGCTTCCTCTCCAACCTCGTCAACAATCTTCCAGCCGGTCTGGTGGCCGGTGCCACCGTGCAGGGCGCCCATGTCGGCAGCACTGTTTCCGGTGCTATGCTGATCGGGGTCGATCTTGGCCCCAATCTGTCGGTGACCGGTTCGCTTGCCACCATTCTCTGGCTGTCAGCGCTCAGGCGCGAAGGCCTGCATATGGGCGCGCTGGAATTTTTGAAAATCGGCGCTGTCGTGATGATCCCGGCGCTGGTTCTCTCGCTGCTGGCGCTGGTGGTGGTGGCCGGGTAGCTTTCAGCCAAGAAACCGCTTCTCGCCCATTTTGAACCACGCCCTGGCGATCTTTCCGTGCTCAATCTCGTAAAGGCAGAGCACGTCGATCTTGCCCTTGCCCTCTGGGAAATTGCGGGTGACGCATTCAATATCAGTGACCATATTGCCGGTGATGTGGCGGGCAATCAGCTTGCCATGCAGGTCCGGCTCTCGGAAGCGCTCGATGTGGCGGCTGCGGATCTCTGCCGCTCCATCCGCCAATAGAGTATCGGGAAAGGCATAGATCCGGCAGTCCGGTGCCCAATGCTGCATGAAACCGTCGATATCCTTGGCGTTATAGGCATCGAGTTGTTTTGCAACCGGTTCCAGAATGGACTGTTGCTTTGTCACGGCACAATTCTCCCGCGATGTGGAATGGACGAAGCCTCGCAGGGTTATTGCGAGGCCTGTAAAACATTGCGATTGTCGTGGCTGAACGTCAGGACTCGACGACCCGCAACGCCTTGGCCTGTTCCAGTGCGTCCTTCTGGACAGCATCCTGAACCTTTTCAAAGGCGCGCACTTCGATCTGGCGCACACGTTCGCGGCTGATGTCGAACTCCGATGACAGTTCTTCCAGCGTCACCGGCTCTTCGGCCAGGCGGCGGGCGGCGAAGATCCGGCGTTCGCGGTCATTCAGAACGTCCATGGCGCGCGACAGCATGTTGCGCCGGGTTTCCAGCTCGTCCTGCTCGATCAGCGTGTCTTCCTGGCTGTCATGATCGTCCACCAGCCAATCCTGCCACTGGCCGGATTCGCCTTCGCTGGCGCGGATCGGCGCATTCAGCGAGGCATCGCCCGACAGGCGACGGTTCATGGAAATCACTTCCTCCTCGCTGACCTTCAGCTTGGTGGCGATTTCCGTGACCTGGTGCGGCTTCAGGTCGCCTTCTTCGATGGCCTGGATCTTGCCCTTCAGGCGGCGCAGGTTGAAGAACAGCCGCTTTTGATTGGCGGTCGTGCCCATCTTCACCAGCGACCAGGAGCGCAGGATATATTCCTGGATCGAGGCCTTGATCCACCACATCGCATAGGTCGCAAGCCGGAAGCCGCGTTCGGGATCGAATTTCTTCACGGCCTGCATCAGGCCGACATTGCCCTCAGACACGACTTCGCCAATCGGCAGGCCGTAGCCGCGATAGCCCATGGCAATCTTCGCCACGAGGCGCAAATGGCTGGTGACAAGCCGGTGCGCAGCATCGCGGTCGCCATGCTCTGCATAGCGCTTGGCCAGCATATATTCCACCTGGGGTTCCAGCATCGGGAACTTGCGGATCTCATCCAGGTAACGGTTCAGTCCGCCTTCACCGGCAGTAATCGAAGGCAAGCTATTGCGGGCCATAAAGCACCCCCTTTATCCATGAGCTTCCCAATGCCAAACGGGCAAGCTCCAACATGCGGATTTCCTCATCCCGCACGAAATCCTATGTCACATAAGTGTGGCATGGCCGCGATTCAAGCGCACCACGCCGGTCACGATTGATTTACGAGCGGAATCGGAACAAATCCTCATCGGCATCCTTGCGACCGGCAATCCGGGCCGAGACAATCTCCGACGCAATGGTCGAAAACGTGATGCCATTGCCGCCAAATCCCATCACCACATGCACATGGCTGGTGCCGGGGACGCGGTCGATGATCGGCAGCCCATCCCGCGTCGTGCCGAACGGGGCAGACCAGCCATAGGCGATGTGGTCCATCTCAATCCCGGCGAGATCCTTCAGCTTTTGCCGGATCGTCTCGAATTTGCGCCGCGCCTTGACCGGGTCCTGATGGGCGAGCGGATCGTCCTCATCTTCGCCACCGGCGATGATCCGGCCATCAGATGTGGAGCGGAAATAGAGATAGGGTTCGGACGCTTCCCAGACGAGATGGTTGTCCAGCCAGTCCGGCCTTTGGGCGTTCGGCTCGGAGGCAATGGCCCAGGTGGAAATCACCTGATGCAGGGGGCTTTCCATCATCTTCAGATATTCATAGCCCGTGCAGGCGATAAGGTCTGTGGCACAGAGCAATGTACCGTCCGCTGTTGCCACCATCACCCCGTCGCGGGTTTCCCGGATCGCGGTAATCGCCAGCGGTGAGACGACTTCCACGCCGCCTTGCTGGGCAGCCTTTAGCAGGCCCGCCGTCATCTGGGCCGGATTGGCGCTGGCCGAGCAGGGGGAGAGGATGGCTCCCGTGCGCTCGATTCCGAATCTCTCCTTCACTTGCGCGCCGCTCAGATACTCGGCGTCCAATTGCGCTTCACGGCGCAGCTCCGTTTCAGCGGCGAGGGCACGGTGGCCCATCTCATCGCCCGCCAGGAAAAGGCTGCTGCGCTGCTGGAACTGGCAGGAAAGGCCAAGTTTGGCGACGCGCTCCCCCAGGCTATTAACAGAGGCTGCCGAGCGCCTCCAGGCACGCATCGCCTTCTTGGCCCCGATCGCTTTGGACAATTGCGACAGAGGAATATCGATTTCGTGCTGGATCATCGCCGTGCTGGCCAGCGTGCTGCCCCGGACGGGTTCACGCCGGTCCACCACCAAAATATGGCGGCCATCTGCTGCCAGCGCCTGCGCCATCAAAGCGCCGCTGATCCCGGCACCGATGATGATAACATCGTAATCGGTGCGCGCCGGGGTATCGCGGCTCTCAACCACAATATTCGGTGTCGCAGCCCAGAAGGACTTGCCATCGTGCAGATCGCGCGATGTTCCGACTGCTTGCTTGGTATCCATAATCGCCCTTGCCCCGTTTGCCTGTCCGGCGCGCAACGGCTGCGCAGCCATGTCGGACCTGCGCTAACGTTTAACGGGGCAAAGGGTTCATGCGATATCGCGTAGCGCCCGGATAATTGTTTCCATGTCGTCAGGGATGGCCGCTTCGAAGTGCATGACTTCGCCAGTGGTCGGGTGTTCGAACGCCAAGAGGTAGGCATGCAGCGCCTGGCGGTGGAAGTTAGTGACGATGGCCTTGGCCGCGTCTGGTAGCAGGTTGGCCTTGGTTTTGAAGGCGGCGCCATATTCGGGATCGCCAATCAGCGGATGGCCGATATGGGCCATGTGCACCCGGATCTGGTGGGTGCGGCCGGTTTCCAGCCGGCATTCCACCAGCGAGGCGAGGCAGGTGGCATCCGGCTTTTCGCCATAACGCTCCATCACCTGATAATGGGTGATGGCTTCGCGGGCGTCATCGGTATCCTCGCGCTTCACGGTGCGCTTGGTGCGGTCGCCAGCCCGGCCAAGGGCGGCGTCAATCGTGCCGCGCAGCCCACGCGGGCGGCCCCAGACAAGCGCTTGATAGGCCCGCTCCAGCGGGCCGCTGCGGCCATGGTCGGCAAACTGGTCGGCCAGGTGCCGGTGGGCGATGTCATTCTTGGCAACGACCATGACGCCGGAAGTTTCCTTATCCAGCCGGTGGACAATGCCGGGACGTTTCACCCCGCCAATGCCGGAGAGACTGTCGCCGCAATGGTGGATCAGCGCATTGACCAGCGTGCCGGTCCAGTTGCCAGCACCCGGATGCACCACCAGACCGGCGGGCTTTGACAGAACGATCAGGTCCTTGTCCTCGTAGAGCACGGTGAGCGGAATATCCTCGCCCTTGGGTTCGGGGTCTTCCGGCTCCGGCATGGCGATCACCAGCTGGTCGCCGGGCTTGATCTTGCGCTTCGGCTCGGTAACGGCTGTGCCATTGACGAAGACCGCACCCTGTTCGATCAGAGCCTTGACGCGGTTGCGAGACAGGTCACCGCCAAGGCTTGCTGCCAGCCAGGCATCCAGACGGCCTTCGGCGTCCTCACCGGCAATCAGCTCTTTCCTTGGCTCGCCTGCTTGTTTAAAGGGGTCTGTCATAGCGCATCCTGTCTTTCGGCCCTTGTGGCCGAGGCCCAATGGGCGGCAGAGCAGCTCCATCAGGGAAAGGTTTAAGTTTCATGAGCCAAGTCGAGACCGACGAACAGAAAGACAAGCCGCTCGATCCGGTGCTCGAAAAAGTTCGCCGCAAGATGGTGCGTTTGCAACTCGTCTCGGCGGCCATCATGTTTGTCAGCCTTATGGCGGTGTTGGCCGCCGTTGTCTACAAGGTCAAGAACAGCCCAACCCCGGAAAAGACGCAGGCCGGTGGCATTACCATCCCCTCCGATCAGCCCTTGACACTGGCTGCCCGCCTGCCCGCCGGTTTCAAAGTGACCTCCACAGCGCTGTCAGGCACGCAGATCCTGTTTTATGGGACCACAGCCGAAGGCCAGTCCAAGGCCTATGTGTTTGACCTGTCAGTGGGCCGGATGATCGCGGATGTCGCGATCACGCAATAGGCCGAGCATGGTCCAGTTCGTCACCATCACCGATCCGCAGGACCCGCGCATCGCTGCCTTTAGCAATATCCGCGAGCGCGACCTGACCGGGCGTGAGGGCCGGTTCATTGCAGAAGGCACGGTTGTGCTGCGTATGTTGCTGGCATCGCATCAAGCTGGGCGCGGCATTCGCGCCGAGGCCCTGCTGCTGTTGGAAAACCGGGTGGCGGGTCTCCAGCCGCTTCTTGACCAATGGCCGGACGATCTGCCGGTCTACGTGGCAAGCGCTGCCGTGCTGGATGCAATCGCTGGCTTTCACCTGCATCGTGGCGTGCTGGCGCTGGGCAGCCGGCTCACCGCGCCCGATGCCACGCAGCTGATTGCCAGCTTGCCGCAACGCGCCCTGGTTCTGGTCGGCTGCGGCATTTCCAATCATGACAATGTCGGCTCTATGTTTCGCAATGCCACCGGCTTCTGTGCCGATGCGGTGCTGCTGGATGAGACCAGTTGCGACCCGCTGTATCGTAAGGCGCTGCGGGTTTCGGTCGGCTCGGTGCTGACCATGCCCTATGCGCGCGAACACAGCGCCCTTGCGCTGTTGTCGGCGCTGGATACGGCGGGCTTTCTGGTGGCGGCGCTGACGCCCTCGGGGACCACTGAAATCGGCGATATCGCCGCCGGGCTTGGTGGCCGGCAAAGGCTGGCGCTGGTGGTGGGCACCGAAGGCGAGGGCCTGCCCGCTGACGTGCTTGCCCGGTTCATGACCGTGCGGATCGCCCAATCACCGCAACTCGACAGCCTCAACCTCGGCACCGCCAGCGGCATCGCCCTGCACAGCGCGGCGCGGGCGCTGGGAAAATTGGGGTAGGTGGCCCCTCATCTGGCTGCGCCATCCTGTTCTGCGAGGCGATAGGCTCAATCGTTCAGAAGATCCGGCGCTACCGCCTTGATCCGGTCCAGCAGCGGTTGCGGCGCATCGGCGCTGAGGACAGGGTGTGCCAGCAGGGCCGGAATCGGCGATGCTTCGCCTTCCTTGCGGGCGGTGAACACGATCATCCCGGCGGCAATTTCGGCGATTTGCGCGCGCAGGGCCGCGTCTTCCTCGACACCATCGCCAGCAAGCAGCCGGGAATTGAGCGCTTCGCTGCGCTGACGTAAGTCGTCCGCGAGCGTGTCGAGTGCTTCGGGCGAGGGGTGCTGCATGTCCGGGCGGCTTTCGCTCATTTGGCGACCTGTTGCACAGGGGTTTCGGTCTTTTGCTGGCGTTCCAGCCGCTCTTCCAGCCGCAGCACCTTGTCTTCCTCCTGGAGAAGCCGTTGCTCTGCCTTCTGGGCGCGGCTGGCGGCGGCCTTGGCCTCGTCGCGCAACGTCTCGCGTTCGGTGCGCAAATCCTGGAGGCGCAGTTGCAGGTCTTCTGTCTGGTGCTTGTGGCTAGCGGTTTCCCGATTGCGGGCGGCCAGGTCCGCCTCCAGGCGGGTCAGTTTGACGGTTAGCGCCTCGATGTCGAGATCGCGGCTGGCGACCATCGCTTCGTGGCGCTGTAGCGTGGCTTTCAGCTGTTCCAGCTGAGCCTGGTTCTGGCGCAGTTCGACGCGGAGCGTTCCGGCCTCGTTGCTCATGGTGTGGATCTGCTCCTTCAGAGCATCTTCTGCTCCGAGCGCACGGACCGCTTCCGCCTGGGCCTGATCGGCGGCGGCCTTGACGGAGACGAAATACTCCCGCTCGCGCCGGAGGTCATAGGACAGTTTCGCATTTTCGGCGGCATAAACGGCGCGGACCATGTCCTTCTGGGCGCGGACTTCTTCCGGGCCGAGAGGGGCGGTGGCCCGCAGACGCCGTTCTGTATAGGCAACGATGCGGCCATGGATGGCAGGGCTGATCAACGCCGCCAGAAGCGCTGCGGCGGCAAATCCCAATGCAAAGAGCAGGGCGTATTCGATCACGGCGGTGCCATATCCGTTAGAGCGGTTCCCAAAGTGTCAGATGACGGTCCAGATGCACATTCTGTAAACCAAAACCCTGCGCCATTCCATCTTAGCCTGTTGATGTTCGACAACGGCAAGGCAAAGACAGCAGTTGCGGGCGATGGACCGACTTGACATCAACCAAGCCGGTGGAGGTCAGAAGGGGTTCCAGGTGGAGGATTGAGTCAGCTTCAGATAGCCGACATTGACGCCAAGCCTTGCTCCGACGCCGGTGCGGATCGGGACCAGAACCATATTGTTGTTTTTCAGCGCCGTCATGCCGACGCCGGCCACCACATAGGCCGAGCCGCTGACGCCGCCATAGCGGCTGTAGAGGCTGCCAACGGCGGGCAGGTTATAGACCAGCATCATCGTGCGGCTGCCATTGCCACCGTAATCGATGCCGAGCGACGGCCCCTGCCAGAAGACGGGGTGCTGACCAGCATTTTTGGTATAGAGCGTGCCTTCGCCATAGGTGAGGCCGGCAATAAACGCGCCGGAGCCTTCCTGGCCGAGAATGTAGCCATTGGGTAGGCCGTATTGCCCGAACGCCTTCTCGATCACCTTGGCCAGCGCGCCGCTGGTCGAGCCGAAGAAGGAGTGGCCCGCATCGACCACTTCCTGCATGGTATATTGATCGCCCTGCGCCATTGCAGTCGCGGGCTGCGAAACAACACTTGCCGCAACCACGCCAGCCGTTACAATCCAGGTCCTGAACAGGTCCCGAATGATGGAAAAGCGCATCGCTTCCTCCTCGGATATGAATAGAATCGGCTCTGATGAGACCGGACTTCCATCTTGATGACTTCGTATTAACAATGGGTTTACCAAATATGGTGTCATTATGGCGTCGACATCATGCGGCTTGATGGGGCAGCTATGCCTCTCAGCCGATAACAGACTTTGCCGTCGAGGAGAATTCGATGCTCAAGAACGTGAACCTAACGCTGGCCGGACCTGATCTGGCGGCACTGCTGTGCAGCCGTGTCTGCCATGATGTCATTTCGCCGGTTGGTGCCATCAATAACGGGCTGGAACTGCTGGATGAAGGCGGGGCGGATGCCGATGCCATGGACCTGATTCGCACCAGCGCGCTGAATGCTTCGGTTCGGTTGAAATTTGCCCGGCTGGCGTTTGGCGCCTCCGGCTCGGTCGGCGCGTCGATCGATACCGGCGAGGCCGAGAAAGCCGTCAAGGATTTCGCCGCCGCCGAAAAGAAAACTGAAATCACCTGGAATGGCCCGCGCGCCATTATCGCCAAGAACCGGGTCAAACTGCTGATGAACCTGATGCTGGTGGCTTACGGCGCCATTCCACGCGGCGGCTCGCTGGATGTGACGCTGGAAAATCCGGAATATGACGCGAAATTTACCATCGTCGCCAAGGGCCGTATGCTGCGTGTGCCGCCGAAATTCGCCGAAATCTGCAATGGCCAGATGGAAGAAGCCGTCGATGCCCATTCCATCCAGCCCTATTACACCGTGTTGCTGGCCGACGAATCATCGATGGAGCTGAAATACAGCATCGGTGAAGGCGAAATTATCTTCACCGCCGAATCAGTTGCGGCCGGCTGATCACGCATAAAGATGCTCGACGGCGCCCGGTGTCTCAGGCTTCGGGCGCCGCTTTCCGTTTCCACCAGATACGGGTAATGTTTCCTTAGTATTCTGGATTTACCATAAAGATAGTGCAGATATCTCAAATCCATTGGGGGTTTGAAATATGGGCAAAGTCAGACCGCGGGATGCGGCGACAATGGGTAAAGACGCGGTGCACGGGGCGCGCCGCTTGCTCTTTTGGAAAATTGCTTAATCTTTTTGATGTTTAAGCAAGGTCCATGGGCATCGAAAGGGGATCGGCATGAAGAACCTGATCATTGCTGACTCGTCAGATATCGTTCGTAAGGTTGGCCGTAAAATTCTGTCCGAACTGGGTTTTGGAGTGACGGAAGCATCCACGGCGCGCGAGGCGATGCTGGCTTGCGAAACACAATTACCGCATGTGATCATCGTTGACTCGGGTCTGGAAGGCGCGCTTGGACTGATCACCAATATCCGGGCCATGCCGGAGGGCAAAACGGTGCGGATCTTCTATTGCGTCATCGAAGCCGACCTGAAACACATGATGCAAGGCAAACGGGCCGGAGCCAGCGATTTCCTGCTGAAGCCCTTCGACCGTAAAACACTGACCGAAGTGTTCAGTGACCGCGAAGCCGCCTGATCCCGAATCATTCCAGACATGGCGGATTTATCCGAAAATCGGTTGTTAACGTTCGGTCCGATTCTCTCAATGCATGGTCTGTCCCCATTGTCGCGGGTCACAGCAATCCATTTTCTTCAACGCAAAAAAGTCCCGGCAATGCAGGGACTTTTTTGAGATCATACGATCTCGCGCGGGAGTGGCACAGGTGGGGATTTACGGCGAGGCGTTACGAATAACGCCCCGTTGTAACGACAAACCGGTGTCAGGCCGTTTCCATATATTCGGCACTGTCGGGTTCGCGCAGCACATAGCCACGGCCCCAGACGGTTTCGATATAGTTTGCACCACCGGCGGCATTGGCCAGCTTCTTGCGAAGCTTGCAGATGAACACGTCGATGATTTTCAGTTCCGGCTCGTCCATGCCACCATAGAGATGGTTAAGGAACATTTCCTTGGTCAGCGTGGTACCCTTGCGGAGCGAAAGCAGCTCCAGCATCTGGTATTCCTTGCCGGTCAGGTGAACGCGCTGGCCACCAACTTCGACGGTTTTGGCGTCGAGATTGACGATCAGTTCGCCGGTGATGATGATCGACTGGGCATGGCCCTTGGAACGACGAACGATCGCATGGATGCGGGCAACAAGCTCGTCCTTGTGGAACGGCTTTGTCATGTAATCGTCAGCGCCGAAGCCGAGACCGCGAACCTTGTCCTCGATGCCGGCCATGCCGGACAAGATGAGGATCGGTGTCTTGACCTTGGACAGGCGAAGCGTTCTCAAAACCTCGTAACCCGACATGTCGGGAAGATTGAGGTCCAGCAGGATGATGTCGTAGTCGTATAGTTTCCCGAGGTCGACGCCTTCCTCACCGAGATCGGTGGTGTAGACGTTAAAACTTTCGGACTTGAGCATCAGTTCGATGCTCTGCGCTGTGGCGCTGTCGTCTTCGATGAGTAGAACCCGCATAATTATCCCCTTTACCGCCGCCGAAAGGTCTGAATGGCCCACTACGCGATACGGATCCAGTCGTTGCCTGATTTGAAGGCTGCCACCAAATGGTTAACAAATTCTGATTCACTCTGGCAAGGTGTAACGAATTTATTAAGCATAATGCCTAGCCTCCTGATTCATATGTTATTTTCTCATCGCCACAGATGAATCGAAAAGGGAAGAAAACCCCTTAAGCGATTCAATTGACTCATCATTGTCATTGTCCTGCATTTTGGACCCGGGCATTTACCGACCTTTAAAAGATCTCCCTTATCATTAACGATGCCCGTAAACGAAAGGTTACCAAAGGTAGTTTTTTGTTAACGCCGTGAGATTTTTTCGCGGTGATTCGTTTAAATGTCAGCGGGCGATGTCAAAACAGAGTGACGGCGGGATGTCTCGCATCACGGGAGTATTGCGTATGAAGTCGCGTGACAGCCTAGTTCGCCTGAAGGCATTTCAGGTTACCGAGAAGCGTCGGCAGCTGCAACAATTGCAGTTAATGATGTCTGAATTTGAACGTATGGCCAAGGAACTGGAGAATCAGATTTCTCTGGAAGAAAAAAAAGCGGGCATCACGGATGCTTCGCATTTCGCCTATCCGACTTTTGCAAAGGCCGCCCGCCAGCGTGCCGATAACCTGCAGGATTCGATTCGCGAGCTGAAGGTTCAGCAAGATGCCGCGGAACTGTCACTGGAACTGGCCGAGGCTGAACATGCCAAGGCAGCTGCGTTGGAAGAGCGCGACAGCCAGCAGCGGGCTCGCGCTTAACGGCGAAGATCCTGATCGTAGATGACAAAGGCAGGCAGGGAATGGGACCTGCTCGATGATGGTTTCATTGCCTGGCCGTTCACATGGAATGGAACGGCCTTTTCATCCGCGACCATATGATATTTATTTTTTCAGTTATTTGCCCGATTAAGGATGCCCACGGCGGCATCATGCAAAAAACCTTCGCTCGCCCGCTGCGATAATCAGCGTTTTGCATCGGAGTTCCCCACACGGTCCACGGTTCGGTCCAATATCCGGACCGATCCCCTATGAAACCGACATCTGTGATAGGTGAGGGGACAGCAGTTTCCCGTGAAAACCATTCACATCCCAATGTCCTGTGGTGACGGGGAAGGCGTCTGGATTAACCGAAGGCTGAAGAAGCTTAAGGGAGTTGCCTGGGGCAAATTCGGCGGGCGTCGAATTCGAAAAATTAAATCTCTCACGAAAATCGACGGGACGTCGTGTCGGTCAGATGCTTGGCTTTGTCACGGAGGCGTAACACGTCCGATCGCAGAGGCACTTTGCCCAGGATATACGCCGTAGCCCCGCTGGCCTTATTCAATGCGATATTTAAAATCGGTATTGTCGTGCTTTTGCAAATATCTCAAATACCCTGAGGCATCTGAGATATTTGCAATTCCCTCAAGGCGGGATTGGCAAGGCGAGGGTGTGGTCGACCTCTTCGAGCCTTCGTCTTCAGGCCCGGCCCCAATCCCAGGCCCTGTCTGGTGTTAATGACGGTATTGCTGGATACGGGTCGTTCTCAAACCCTGCAAACCATGGTCATTGATGGAGGCCTGCCATGACAGGAATTCCTCCACGGTCAGCGTGTAGCGTTCGCACGCTTCTTCAAGGCTCAACAGGCCACCGCGCACGGCAGCCACAACCTCCGCCTTGCGGCGGATGACCCAGCGACGGGTGTTTGCTGGCGGCAGGTCGGCAATTGTCAACGGACTGCCGTCAGGGCCGATAACATATTTAACTCGCGGGCGTATCGTTTCGGTCATTGGACTCTCTAATACAAACTCAAGACCACAGACCAGAAATCTAACGCCGCACCTTTAAAAATTACCTAAGCACCGGGTAACAATTTGATAAGAATTTTAGGGACTTGGCCAAGACTGCTGATGTCACGTAGAAACGGCGTTTTCGGATGAAGACGACACTCTGACAAGCCGCTATCAAGTTTGAAATCACCAATTTTATGTATATATATCGTTTATCGCAAAATTTATTGCCGTTAAGCTGTCTATCCTAATTGGTTTCTACTCAAGAAAATTTGCGTAAAGTTTGATCCTGGTGAAATCCCAGGGTTTGAATTTAATAATTCGTGATCGTCCGAGCGTTCTGACTTGACAGCTTTTGGCTTTTGGCTCGATGCAGTGCGAATCAATGGCACCAAGAGGGCGCTTTAACGGACTTGGCCGCTGGGCGGCGCGTCGCGACCTTGCGTTTTTTCGAGACAAATTTGTCGAATATGGAAAGAATTTGCAGTTCCTCTCACTGCAGGCGGTGATTTTACCGAATAATTCCGGCCAGATCAGGTGAGGTCCTTCTCTTTAAAAGCCTTTGCCGCAGGTCAGTTCGGAATGGATCGTGCCGAGGATGATCTTGATATCGAGCCAGAACGAAAAATTATCCACATAAAACAGATCGGCGGCGATGCGGGCGCGGGCTTTGGCGGCGGAACCGGTTGGTCCACGCAGGCCGCGCATCTGGGCAAGGCCGGTGAGACCCGGCTTAACCTGATGACGGTGATGATAGTCCGCGACCAGATCCTCATAGGGCATGCCAGCGGCCAACATGCCGATCGCGTGGCAGCGCGGCCCGACCAGCGACATGTCGCCTTTCAACACATTCAGTAATTGCGGGAGTTCGTCGATATTGGTGCGCCGCAGGACCGCACCGACCACTGTAATCCGGGGATCGTTTTCGGTGGTTTGCCGCACGCCGCTATCGTCACATTCCGCAGTATACATGGTGCGGAATTTGTAGATGCGGATTTTTTGCTGGTCGCGGCCCCAGCGCATTTGCCGAAACAGGACCGGGCCAGGGGAGGTGAGCTTGATCAGCGCGGCGACCGACAGCAGAAACGGCAGCAAGATCGTCAATGCGCTGATCGAGATCAGGATGTCGAGGCTTCGTTTTGCAATCAGATGAATCCGATTTCTTGAAAACCGTGTCCGTCGTCGGTTGATGCGACGTGCCTGAAGGCCTTGCTGTGCATGCGGTACACCCATTCCAGCCTCGTCCCTCCTGGAGCAGCCGAGCCGATTATACCGGTGTCAACTAACTCCAGATTCTTGGTTGCGTGCAGATGCGAGCCGAGTGTATTTCCTCCGCTTTCGCACCGCCATTTGTTCCCGACTAAAGTTCTTGTGGCTTATGTAGTCCCAAATAGGGCGCTCGTCATGAACAAACTTAACGAATGGTTAACCTTCTGAAGTAAATGTTTCTTCTTGGGTCTATTTTCTCAAATCGGAACATTGTTGCCATTTTGCTACGCCGGTTTGACGACGATAGTGTCTTTTATATTAGGAATATCGAAAATTTAATGCCCGCACCGGTGGTGGCAAATGTGGCCGTGCCATTATGCAACAGGCTGATTTCGGCTCCGGCTTCCAGCATGATCAGGGCCGTCCTATGGGTTTCGGCAGCGGTTTCCGTCGTGCCGATGGTCATCTTTAAAAGGCTCGTCTGAGCGGTGTCCACCACGGTTGCAGTATAGGTGTCGGTAGCGGCGGTGGCGAGGGTAAGAGAGATCATGTATAGGCCAGCGACCGGCACTTTCAGGCTTTGCCCATTGCCGCTTGCCGTGGCGGTGGCAAGCAGCATATTGCCCTGACTGATGACCAGTCCGTTAAATCCGGTAACCATGCCGCTGGAAACCACAAGGGACGGGCTTGTCAGTTTTGCCCGGGCGACGGGTCTTGCCGGATGGGTGACGGTGCCGTCGCCGCTAATCAGCAGGGCGGTGGTCCAACTGCCACTGTCATTGCAGACTTTGATGCTGAACTGGTCCGAGCCGGCCAGCCCCATTTCGGCGCGGCCTTGCCAGTTGGACTGATAGAGAAGCGTTGCCGTATTGCTCTCGCCAGCCTTGTTGAGTTTAAGCCTGTTGTCGCCACCGGCGTGATTGAGAAGCACGGCATCGCTCGACACGGCCAGCCGGTTGGTGTCATCGGCTGTGGCATTGATCCCAAGCCGGGAAAAGGAGGCCGTGTCGGGCAGGGCGAGATCCTGCCAGGCCGTGCCGTCATAGGTCTGCAATCGGCCCGTTGCGCGGACATAAGCGCGCCAACCGGCGGCGGGTGCCAGGAAAGCCCAGCTGTCATCCTGCCAGGCGGCGATGTGCGCTTCCTTGCCAGCCCAGGCATCCGTCGCGGTGGCCGCAACCCAGTAACAGGTGCCGGCGGCAGGGGAGGTAGGTGGCGTGGTAAAAGTGCCCTCAATCACAAGCTGCGTTACTGCATCGAGAACCAGCAGTGCTTCGTTATGGGTGACATGTTTCTGGGCCTGGGAGGGCAGGATATAAGGCAAATCGAGGCGTGGACTATTGTCTGCCATTGTGTCGTCTCCATCAATGTGGAGCGATATCCGGTTGGCAAGCAAGACCTGGCCGGAGATCGCATCCTGTCAAAATCCGGAGCTGGCCAAGCCGATGGGATCGGCAAGCCAGCTCCAGCGCTCGCGCCATTATCGGCGCGACCGTTTGACGGTGGATAAGACCGGCAGGAGAGATATGATTTTTCAGGCAATTCCCGGTTTCGAGTTCACCGGGGAAGGCTGAAGGCTCAGGCCTTTTTGCCGCCCCAGGCGATGAAGGAGGGATTGGCGAAGTCGCTATCATTGAGCTGATCGCGTTTGCCGTAGAGCAGCGGTGCGCCGTCCGGCCCAACCGTTATGCCGCCAGCTGCCCGCAGCACGGCGTCGCCTGCGGCAGTATCCCATTCCATCGTTCGGCCGAAGCGTGGATAGACATCGGCCGCCCCTTCCGCCACCAGGCAGAATTTTAGCGAGGAACCGACGGAACGGGTATCGGTTATGGCGTGGTTTACCAGGAATTCTTCGGTTTCCGGGCCGCTATGCGCGCGGCTGGCCACTGCAATCAACGTGCCCGAAGGAGTGCGGACCGTGATGGACTGTCGCGAAACCGGTTGGAAATTGGCATCGATCTCGATCTTGAGCGCACCACTACGGTCGCCAATATAGGCTTGGCCGCGCGCCGGAGCATAGACGATGCCCATGACAGGTACACCGGCCTCGATCAGCGCGATATTGACCGTGAAGTCGGAACTCTTGCGAATGAATTCCTTGGTGCCGTCAAGCGGATCGACCAGAATGAAGGGTTGGCCTCTGGTCTGAGGAATATTGCCGGCGGCAACGGCTTCCTCGGCCACCACGGGAATAGCGGGAAACTGCGCAGCCAGGGCGGCAAGAATGATCGCTTCAGCCCGCTCATCGGCCTCGGTCACCGGTGAGGCGTCGCTTTTGGTGCGCACCGTTGGGCCATTGTGGAACACGTCCATAATATCGCGCCCAGCGGCTATTGCCGCCTTTTCAAACAAATCAATCACGTCATGTTCCTCAAAAAACGCAGGCTACACGATACGTGTTCAATTTTTCCACTCTATTTGTCCAGATCTTCTATCAGGCAGGTGCGATTTCCGTGAGATAACCAATCACCTGGTTGGCCATTTCCGTTGGAGTGGCCTGAGCGGTCTTCAAATGAATATCCGGATGTTGTGGCGCCTCGTAACTGGAACTGACCCCGGTAAACTGCTTGATCTCTCCCATCAGCGCGCGGCGATAAAGGCCCTTTGGATCGCGCCGCATGCATTCCTGCAAGGGTGTATCGATGAAAACTTCAATGAATTCGCCGTCTGCCATCAAGGCGCGGGCCATGTCGCGGTCGGCCTGAAAGGGGGAGATGAATGAGACGATCACGATCAGGCCTGCATCCGCCATCAGCTTGGCGACTTCTGCCACCCGGCGGATATTTTCCACCCTGTCGGCATCGGAAAACCCCAGATCCCGGTTCAGTCCGTGACGGACATTGTCGCCGTCGAGAATATAGGTGTGGTATCCCTGGTCGTGCAGTTCACTTTCCAAGGCGTTGGCGACAGTGGATTTTCCCGAGCCAGACAGGCCGGTAAGCCAGATCACCCGGGGGTGCTGGCGTTTGATAACGGCGCGCGCCTCCCGGCGGACCTGCAATTGCTGGACGACGATGTTTTGCTGTGACGTCACGATCGTCCTCGTGTCATGCGCTGCTATCATCTTTCGGCGTTTCCCCTCGAAACGATGGCTATCACGTGTCTGCCGTCTGCCTGCATATGTCTGTTTTATAACGATTGAATCGAGGAATGAAAACGCCTTTTTTTTGCCATTTTATACGAAGGCATGGAAGATGTGGACCGCATCCCCTGCTTTGACCAATGTCAAATATCTCAAATTTATCCGTATCTTGAGGTATTCAAAAGCCAAATACGAAAGGTCATTTTCAATAAACGCCTCGTATTTCTTTCCACAGAACCTGGTGATCCATACCACAAAAAGAGGGGGAAGCGCTATGTATGCGGGCAGCTCTTTAGCTTTCAATAAGATTGAATAAAGAAGAGCTGTCAAGGGCAAGCGCCAATGCTTGCCCTATCGTTTTACTGGATAATTCCTGAAAGCGGAATCGATTCAAATCGAGAATTATGCAGCAGATGTAGCGAGTTACCGCGCCGGTACTCGGGAGAATTCCCGATCTTCGTCAGGCTTTTTCGGGAACTGTTGTCTCTTGGCGGTCCTCGAAAAACACCTGCGTAACAAGTACAGCCAGGATACCGCAACCGGCCATGACGCTGACCAGAGGCAGGGCGGTGCCGTTTTCCAACAGCCCGAGGACAAAGCTGGACAGGGCGCCTGCGCCAAAGGAAAGGCCTCCCGCCAGGGCGGCGGCAGTCCCGGCAATGGTGCCATGGGCTTCCATTGCCAGCACGTTGCAACCCGGCATGATGCCGCCAATCGACATGACGAGAATAAACATCAGGATGCAGGTGACTGTCAGGCTATCGGTGCCGGTCAGCTGGGTGGCGACCAGTACCAGGGCGATGACCGTGTAGAGCAGCACGGAGCCGCGTACCGCGGCCTTTACACCGAACCGTGTGGCAAACCGGTTGCATATCTGTGTGCCGATTCCAAGGCCGATTGCGTTGGTGCTGAAGATAATCGAGTAACTGATGGCCGAAAGCCCGTAGACGGTCATCAGCATGAAAGACGACCCGGCGATATAGGCGAAGAACCCGCCCTGGACGAGCGCCATGGTGCCAGCATAGGGGATGAAATTGCGGCTGATCAGCAATCCGCCATAGGTAATGAGGGCACGGCTGGGTTTACTGGAAGCGCGGTCGGCCGGCAACCGGGTTTCGGGAAGCCAGATCGCGACGACCAGCAAGCACAGCGCCGCATAGCAGCCGAGCAATACGAAAATCATCTGCCAATTGGCTATTTTCAGAATGAGACTGCCGGCAAACGGTGCGAGGATCGGGGCGACGCCGATGACCAGCATCACCATGGACATCAGCTTTGTGGCTGCCGAGCCGGTATGCGTGTCGCGGATGATGGCTGTTCCGATGACCATGCCGATCGAGCCGCCCACGCCCTGTATGAAGCGCCATACCAGCAATTGCTCGCCGGTCGATGCGGTCAGACAGCCGAAGGAGGATAGGCAGAAGATAGCCAATGCCACATAAATTATCGGCTTGCGGCCGGTCCTGTCGGAAATCGGTCCGTAGAACATCTGCCCGATGGTGAAACCGGAAAAAAATGTCATGACGGACAACTGGATCGTTGCGGCTGTGGTCGATAAGCTCGTAGCCATCAGTGGCATGGCGCCCAGATACATATCCGTTGCAAGCGGCCCGATGGCGCAGATCATGCCGATGGAGATGGCTAGAACAAGGGTTTTTCGGTCCATTTTCATATTCCTGAATCTGACCATGCCAGCCATACATCTTTACCGCGCTGCACATGAAGCACTCTGCGTTTCCCTTGACGCATGTGCGCTGCTGCATGATTTCTACCCTGAACCGGATGCGGTTCAGAAAATCATGCAGCAGCTCGCCTTTGGTTCGTTGTGTGCGCAGTCGTCTAGATGTTTGAATGCCGCAGAATTGATCTTTTACCATTTCGGTCGGATAAATTATGCGGTAAGCATGGAAACGTTGTCGTTTCCTCCCGACGATCAGGAAACGCTTTCGTTTCCGTTTGTCAAGTCGAAAGTGTGAGAAGACCGATGTCCGAACAGCAGCGAGTGGTCATGCGTCTGCCAGTCATGCCGGATGAGGAACGGCGTGAGCGTATTCTCAAGGCTGCCGAAGTGGTGTTTGACGCTATGGGCTTTGGCGATGCGACCATGGAGGAGGTGGCGCGTCTGGCCGGTATGGCGAAAAAGACCGTCTACCGGTTTTTTCCTGATAAGCGCTGCTTGTTTACCGCGTTGATCCAGTCTCATGATCAATTGCAGATCGAAATCGGCGGTCAGCGCGGGCAAACGGCTGACCCGCGTGAGAGAGTGCGATTGGCGCTGGAGGCTCTGGCTCGGTTCGTCTTGTCGCCACGCCAGATTCTGGTGACCCGGCTGATCATTGCCGAAGCGGGCAAGCATCCCGGCCTGACCCGGCAATTTTACGAGGATTGTGTCGAGAATTTTCGAGCCTTCCTGGCGCAGGAACTGGATTTTCACGTCGCGGTCAGCCCATCCGAGGGGGTTGATCGCCGTGATATTGCAGACATCTTTGTCGGGGCGGTTCTGGGGCCGTTGCAGACGAAGGTTCTGATGTTCGGCAAGCAGGCAGAGGATCTGGATAGCGAGATCCGCATGCGTGTGGACTTGGCGCTGCGGCTGCTGATGCCTTCGTAAAAAACCACGAAACCATCCAGGTTTTTTTCATTTGGCAAGTTGTTCCAGAGTCACCTGCGCGCTTTTTGGGCGCAATTCCAGGTTTAATGCCGAATTTGTGCAAAAACTGCCGATATGTTGAGCAATTGACAGAAAAATACGCGCTGCAAAGCTTTTAGGCTTCACATTTTTGTCGAAACCGATATCAAATCCCTCCAACACGAAGAACCCGAATGGGACAACATATGGATGCTGCGTTTGATCGGCATCCGGGGGATAATGTATGGATTATTTCATCCAGCAGCTTATCAACGGGCTGACGCTTGGCTCGATTTATGGCTTGGTGGCGATCGGTTATACGATGGTCTACGGGATTGTCGGCATGATCAACTTCGCCCATGGCGATATTTTCATGCTCGGCGGTTTTGCCGCCTTGATTGTCTTTTTGCTTCTCACGACATTTTTTGCAGGCATTCCAGTGGCTTTGGCGCTGCTGATCATGTTGGTTGTATCGATGGTGATGACCGGTTTGTGGAACTGGACCATCGAGCGGGTCGCCTATCGGCCCTTGCGCGGGTCCTTCCGGCTGGCGCCGCTGATTACGGCAATCGGCATGTCGATTGCACTGTCCAACTTCATTCAGGTCGCGCAGGGCCCTCGTAACAAGCCAATTCCGGCGCTGGTCAATGACGTCTATCATTTCGGCGCCATCACGGTGTCGCTGAAGCAGATGATCATCGTTGCGGTAACGGCGGTGCTGCTGGCGGCCTTCTGGTATATCGTCAACAAGACGCCGCTTGGCCGTGCTCAACGCGCCACCGAGCAAGACCGCAAGATGGCGGCCCTTTTGGGTGTCGACGTCGACCGGACCATTTCCGTCACCTTCGTGATGGGGGCGGCGCTGGCTGCGGTGGCTGGTACAATGTATCTGATGTATTATGGGGTTGCCTCCTTTACCGATGGCTTCATTCCTGGCGTCAAGGCCTTTACCGCGGCGGTTCTGGGTGGCATCGGCTCGCTGCCGGGCGCCGTCCTCGGTGGTCTCTTGATCGGTCTGATCGAATCCCTGTGGTCGGCCTATTTCACCATCGCCTACAAGGATGTTGCGACGTTTGGCATCCTGGCTTTCGTGCTGATTTTCAAACCGACCGGCATCCTGGGCCGTCCCGAAGTCGAGAAGGTCTGAGATCATGGCAAATGTGGACGTTTCTGCCGTCAAGGCGCAGCCCGGCCTGATGGCGCGGGCATTGAAAGAAGCCGTGTTCGCAGGCTTGCTGGCGCTCGGCTTGTTCGTGCTGTTCATCGGCATCAAGACCGACCAGGACATCAACAATGCCCTGGTCTGGTATACGCGCTGGGGCCTTCTGTCGATTTTCGTGGCGATTGCCGCCATTGGCCGGTTCGCCGTGGTCGCTGTCTTGCGCCCCTGGTCGGCAGCGCGCAAGGCGCGGGCGGCTGCAAAGCCTGCCGCTGCCACGGATACCCGACCGTCTTTCTTCAAGACGCATTTCCTGAAGATCGCGCTGGTGGCGCTGATCCTCTATCCGCCGGTCATTCTCTTTCTGGTCGGCACGCAGGGATCGCTGAAATATGTCGATAATTTCGGCATCCAGATCCTGATCTACGTCATGCTGGCCTGGGGATTGAACATCGTCGTCGGTCTGGCCGGGCTGCTGGATCTCGGCTATGTCGCCTTCTATGCGGTCGGTGCCTATTCCTACGCGCTGCTGTCGCAGCATTTCGGCCTGTCCTTCTGGCTGCTCCTGCCGATATCAGGTATTCTGGCCGCCTTCTGGGGCATCATGCTCGGCTTTCCGGTGCTGCGCCTGCGGGGAGATTACCTCGCCATCGTCACGCTGGCCTTCGGGGAAATCATCCGGTTGGTGCTGATCAACTGGACGGATGTCACCCAGGGCACGTTCGGCGTATCGGGCATTCCCAAGGCTACGCTGTTCGGCATTCCTTTCGATGCCTCGGCGCATGGTTTCGCCAAGACCTTCGGCCTGCCGATGTCCTCGGCCTATTACAAGATCTTCCTGTTCTATCTGGCGCTGGGGCTGTGCATGCTCACCGCCTATGTGACCATCCGGCTGCGGCGCATGCCGATAGGCCGGGCCTGGGAAGCGCTGCGCGAAGACGAGATCGCCTGCCGCTCGCTTGGCATCGACACGGTGAAGACCAAGCTGACGGCCTTTGCCATCGGCGCGATGTTTGGCGGTTTTGCCGGGTCGTTCTTTGCCGCCCGCCAGGGTTTCGTGTCGCCGGAAAGCTTCGTCTTCCTGGAATCGGCGGTTATTCTCGCCATCGTGGTTCTGGGTGGCATGGGGTCTTTGACCGGTATCGCGGTCGCCGCCATCGTCATGGTCGGTGGCACGGAACTGCTGCGCGAGATGGAATTCCTGAAGCACGTGTTCGGACCTGATTTTACTCCTGAACTGTATCGCATGCTGCTATTCGGTCTTGCCATGATTGTGGTCATGCTGTTCAAGCCGCGCGGCTTTGTCGGCAGCAGAGAGCCGACGGCCTTCCTGAAGGAACGCAAGGCTGTCTCCGGCAGCTTTACCAAGGAGGGTCACGGCTGATGACATCCGGGACGCAAACCATGAGCAATGACCCAATCCTGACGGTCGAGCACCTGTCGATGAAATTCGGCGGCTTGATGGCCATCAACGACTTCTCTTTTGAGGCCCGGCGCGGTGAAATTACCGCGTTGATTGGCCCGAACGGAGCAGGCAAGACCACGGTGTTCAACTGCATTACCGGCTTCTACAAGCCGACAATGGGGATGGTCACCCTGCGCCAGAAAGCCGGCAAGGAATTCCTTTTGGAACGCCTGACGGATTTCGAGATTACCAAGAAAGCCAAGGTGGCCCGAACCTTCCAGAATATCCGGCTGTTCTCCGGCCTGACCGTGCTGGAAAACCTGCTGGTTGCCCAGCACAATGCGCTGATGAAGGCCTCTGGCTATACGGTGCTCGGTCTGCTCGGCCTGCCCGCCTACAAGAAGGCAGCGGCACTGTCGATCGACAAGGCGAGGTTCTGGCTGGAGCGCGCCGACCTGATCGAGCGGGCCGACGATCCGGCTGGCGATCTGCCCTATGGCGCACAGCGGCGTCTCGAAATCGCTCGCGCAATGTGTACGGAGCCGGAATTGCTTTGCCTGGATGAGCCGGCTGCTGGCCTCAACCCACGGGAATCGCTGGCGCTCAACACGTTGCTCAATGGCATCAGGGACGAAACCGGCACATCGATCATGCTGATCGAGCACGATATGTCGGTGGTCATGGAAATTTCCGACCATGTCGTGGTGCTGGAATATGGCCAGAAGATTTCCGATGGCACGCCTGACCACGTGAAGAACGACCCGAGGGTCATCGCGGCCTATCTTGGTGTCGAGGATGAAGAACTGGACGACGCGATTTCCGATGTGGAAGCCGTGGCCGGAGGCAAATTGTGATGACTGCTGAAGCTCTTTTGAAGGTTGAGGCCGTCGAGACCTATTACGGCAATATCCGCGCGCTTGGTGGTGTCAGCGTCGAGGTTAAAAAAGGCGAGATCGTCAGCCTGATCGGTGCCAATGGCGCGGGCAAATCAACGCTGATGATGACGATTTGCGGCAGCCCGCAGGCGCGCGCCGGCCGGGTGATTTTCGATGGTGTGGACATTACCAAAATGCCCACCCATCTGATTGCTCGCCAGCGCATTGCCCAATCACCGGAAGGGCGGCGGATTTTTCCGCGCATGACGGTGATGGAAAACCTGCAAATGGGTGCCGGTCTCGACAATCTTAAATATTTCCAGGAGGACGTCGAGAAGATCTTCACGCTGTTCCCGCGCCTGAAAGAGCGTCACGCCCAACGCGGCGGCACGCTTTCCGGTGGTGAGCAGCAGATGCTGTCCATCGGCCGGGCGCTGATGGCGCGGCCCAAGCTGCTGCTGCTGGACGAACCATCGCTGGGGCTGGCGCCCTTGATCGTCAAGGGGATTTTCGAGGCGATCAAGAAGCTCAATCAGGAAGAAGGGCTGACCGTGTTCCTGGTCGAGCAGAATGCGTTTGCAGCGCTGAAACTGTCCGACCGCGCCTATGTCATGGTCAACGGATTGGTGACGATGAGCGGTTCCGGTCGGGAATTGCTGGCCGACCCTCAGGTTCGTGCCGCCTATCTCGAAGGCGGTCGGCATTAATCGCCGTGCCATGCCGATAAACTGCGGATAAAAAGACCCCGGAGGGGAAAAGACATGCAGGGTTTGTTTTTCGATACGGATGACCAGGTGCGGATGGTGCTGCGTTTCCTCGTGGTGCTGCTCGGTTTCTGGACCGCATGGCGCACCGGCAAGGCCGTTGCCGAAAACTGGGAAGGCTATGGCCGGGTGGTGATCTACACGCTGCTGCTGGCGCTGGTCATGCGGTTTCTCCACCATGCGCTGTTCGCAGGGCCGATGCTGGATCTCGGTCTTTACGCGATGGATTTTGTCGTTCTGCTGGTGTTTTCGATGGTCGGTTTCCGCCAGCGACGCACTCGCCAGATGGCCGGTAACTATTACTGGCTCTATGAAAAAACTTCCCCACTTTCCTGGAAGAAGAAAGATTGACAGCACCGTCTTTCTCGCCTCTGATGGCCGGGGAAATTGCAATAATAAAGAGTGGAAGAGTTTTCCGGCGCAATCTAGGTGGGTGTTGCGCGGGGGATCGAATGAAGCCCGCCCTAAAAACTGGGAGTATCAGAATGAAGAAGTCGCTTCTTTCAGCCGTGGCGCTGACAGCCATGGTTGCCTTCAGCGGCACCGCCTGGGCTGACATCATCGTCGGTGTCGGCGGTCCCCTGACAGGCCCGAACGCTGCTTTCGGCGCACAGCTCCAGAAGGGTGCCGAACAGGCCGCTGCCGATATCAACGCAGCCGGCGGCATCAATGGCGAAAAGATCAAGATCGTGCTCGGCGACGACGTGTCGGATGCCAAGCAGGGCGTTTCCGTTGCCAACAAATTCGTCGCCGATGGCGTCAAATATGTGATCGGCCACTTCAACTCGGGCGTATCGATCCCGGCTTCGGACGTGTATGCCGAAAATGGCATTTTGCAGATCACGCCAGCCTCCACCAATCCGAAATTCACCGAACGCGGCATGTGGAACACGTTCCGCACCTGCGGTCGTGATGACCAGCAGGGCGCTGTTGCCGGCAAATACATTGCCGAAAAGTTCAAGGGCGTGAAGGTTGCTGTCGTGCATGACAAGACCCCTTACGGTCAGGGCCTTGCCGACGAAACCAAGAAGGCCATGAATGGTCTGGGCGTCAAGGAAGTCATCTACGAAGGCATCACCCCTGGTGAAAAGGACTATTCGGCCCTGATCGCCAAGATGAAGGAAGCTGGTGTCGGCATCGTTTATTACGGCGGTCTGCACACGGAAGCTGGCCTGATCCTGCGTCAGATGGCTGACCAGGGCGTCAAGGCGCCGATGATGTCCGGCGACGGCATCACCTCCAACGAACTGGCTTCGATTGCTGGCGACGCCGTCAATGGAACGCTGATGACCTTCCCGCCGGATCCACGTAACAACCCGAACGCCAAGGACGTCGTCAAGAAGTTCCGCGACGCTGGTTTTGAGCCAGAAGCTTACACGCTCTACTCCTATGCCGCCCTGCAGATCATTGCAGACGCTGCCAAGGCTGCCGGTTCCACCGATGCTGAAAAGGTTGCTGAAACCATGAAGGCCAAGGGGCCGTTCACGACCGTTATCGGTTCGATCGGCTTTGACGCCAAGGGCGACATCACCCGTCCCGACTACGTGATGTACACCTGGAAGAAAGGCCCTGACGGCAAGTATTCCTACTTCGAAAACTGATTTCGATCAGCTTTGTTGATAGCTTAGGAAAGCCCGGCCTTGCGCCGGGCTTTTTGCATTGCACGCGTGAGTGACATTTGCGTGCAACCGCAAGATTTATTTTCTAACGATTTGAATATTATAGCCAATTAGCATCATCCATATCGGTTGTCTTAACGGATTAAAGAGCTGCGTTAACCTTTTGTTAACCAAATCAGCCGTAAACCATCTCAACGATTTGTTCATAAAGATGACCGAAGTGCTAACAGAACCCCGCTCAATCCGCATCAAAGGCCGCTCGTTTCTGGCGGTGGTGCTTTCACCGGACCTGCCGGTCGATAACTGGCTGGAAAGGCTGGACGATCTGGCCTCGCGCTCAGCCGGGTTCTTCCTTGGCCGTCCGGTGGTTCTGGATGTGGCGGAACTGGCGATCAGCCGGGATGAGCTGAAGGCACTGATCGCCGAGCTGTCCAGCCGCAATGTCAGCATTATGGGTCTGGAAGGCGCGCGCCCCTCGATGGTGGAACGCGGCATGCCGCCGATCCTCAAGGGTGGCCGTCCGGTGTCCGATGTTGACGTGCCGAAGGCCGAGCCTGAATCATCACCGGCCGAAGACAAGAAAAAGACTGGTAAAGCCACGAAAGCCTCCGGCAAGACCGACGAGAGCAGCGAGACTGAAACACCCCAGGCGGTGATGACCGCGCCGCAGGCCCGTTCCGTGGTGCAATCCTTGCTGCTGCGTGAGCCGGTGCGCTCTGGCCAGTCGGTGATTTTCACCGAAGGCGATGTGACGGTGATCGGCTCGGTTGCCTCAGGCGCTGAAATCATTGCCGGTGGGTCGATCCATATCTACGGCGCCTTGCGGGGCCGGGCGATGGCGGGATCGGTTGGCAATGCATCGGCGCGGATTTTCTGCCGCAAGATGGAGGCCGAGCTGCTGGCCATCGACGGCATCTACAAGATGGCCGAGGACATGCCGCCGGAATTGCTGGGCAAGCCTGTCCAGCTCTGGCTGGAAGACGATGTCATCAAGGCTGAAAAAATGGCCTGATGCTGGTTTGAGCCGTGCGGACGTCAGCTTGACGCCGACTCCGCTGGTTAAAGTTGACGTTTAATACGCTGGAAATTTGGTCCAGCGCGACCCGAAGCTTGTGCCGCATGCGGCGAAAGACAGGAGAATGAAATGGGGAAGGTCATCGTTGTGACATCAGGCAAGGGCGGCGTCGGCAAGACGACCTCCACGGCTGCCCTTGGTGCGGCACTTGCCCAGCGCGGCGACAAGGTTGTCGTCATCGATTTTGATGTCGGTCTGCGCAATCTCGATCTGGTCATGGGTGCCGAGCGCCGGGTGGTCTACGATCTCGTCAATGTCATCCAGGGCGATGCTAAGCTGCCGCAGGCGCTGATCCGCGACAAGCGGGTCGATACGCTGTACCTGCTGCCGGCCTCGCAAACCCGCGACAAGGACAATCTGACGCCCGAAGGCGTGGAATGGGTAATTACCGAGCTGAAAAAGCATTTCGACTGGGTGATCTGCGATAGCCCGGCCGGGATTGAACGCGGTGCGACGCTGGCCATGCGCCACGCCGATGTCGCCGTGGTCGTCACCAATCCCGAAGTGTCTTCGGTGCGCGATTCGGACCGAATCATCGGCCTGCTGGATTCGAAGACCCTGAAGGCCGAGCGCGGCGAGCGGATGGAAAAGCACCTGCTGCTGACCCGTTACGATGCCGTCCGCGCCCAGCGCGGCGATATGCTGAAGGTCGAGGACGTCCTGGAAATCCTCTCCATCCCGCTGCTCGGCATTATCCCGGAAAGCATGGATGTGCTGAAAGCCTCCAATATTGGCGCGCCGGTGACGCTGGCCGATGCTAAAAGCCTTCCTGCCCAGGCCTATTTCGAAGCTGCCCGCCGTCTGGCCGGTGAGGAAATTCCGGTTTCCATGCCCGAGGAAAAGCGTGGCCTGTTCGGCAAGATTTTCGCACGGAGGGCCGCATGAGCATCTTCAACCTATTCCGCAGGCCAACCTCGGCGCCGATGGCGCGCGAACGGCTGCAAGTCCTTCTCGCCCACGAACGCGCCGCCCAAGGCTCCGACCTCGTCGCCATCCTGCGCGAGGAAATCCTGGCCGTGATTTCCAAGCACGTCCAAGTCGATGCCGACAAGGTCCGCATCAAGGTTGACCGTGACGAGCACGTGTCGATCCTGGAGATCGATGTGGAAATTCCACGGGATGCTCAAGCCTTGGCGGCTTGATGGGGTGAGGGCTGGCCGGTGTGGCTGGCCTGAAGCCGATATGAGATTTTTCAGCCGCAAAGTGGAAGCTTTGCGGCTGTTTTCATTCAATAGACATGCGCATCCTATGAATATAGATCGACGACCACCGTTATATCGCGCTGTTTGCTCGCCTTACAGCTGGCGATACAAGATCATGCCGGCATGGTGCAAGACGCCGTCAATAAAGTCGCCATCTGCGGTAAATCCGGTGTCGTCCCGGTAATCTATGTGATTGCCGGTCATGACGTAGCTGCCCTGATAAGCACTTTTGCGATCGCCTCGGGCCTCGTCATAGCGTCCATTTGGCAGAAGTTCGTGGCTGATATGGCCATCTGCGGTGATCCACAGGCCCGAAAATGCATGGTTTTGATGGGGCATGGCGCTCTCTATGCCGCACGGGTGGGGCGCACGACAATTTCATTCACATCAACATCATCAGGCTGTTCGATGGCATAGAGCACGGCGCGGGCAATGGCGTCTGGTTGCAGGGCGATGGCCCGGTAGGCTTTCATCGCGTCTGCGGCGATCGGGTCGGTGATGGTATCGGCCAGTTCGCTTTCCACCACGCCGGGGTGGATGCAGGTCACGCGGATGTTCTGGCACTCTTGCCGCAAACCGTCGGAAATCGCCCGCACTGCAAATTTGGTGGCGCAATAGACCGCGGCTGTTGGCGAAACCGCCAATGCGCCAATCGATGCGATGTTGATGATATGGCCAGAGCCGCGATCTGTCATGCCCGGCAGCACGGCGGCAATGCCGTGCAACACGCCCTTGATGTTCACGTCAATCATCCGGTCCCACTCATCCACTTTCATGGAGGCCATGAGCGATAGCGGCATAATGCCCGCATTGTTAACGATCACGTCAACGCGCCCCCAGGCAAGCCGCGCAGCTTCTGCAAAAGCGGCAACATCGACGCGGTCTGTAACATCCAGGCGGCGGGTGAGAACCTCTCCACCTGCGGCTTCGATCTCCTGTGCAAGTGCGCTCAGACGGTCGGTACGGCGTGCGCCGAGCATAACCTTTGCTCCGGCTGCGGCCAATTTGCGGGAAATGGCGGCACCAATGCCGCTGGATGCACCGGTGATCAGAACGACCTTGTTGAAAGACATGGCGATGTTTCCTTCTCTTGCGTCAAACAGCCGTTTTGCTGTTGGCAAAAAGATAGATCAGCATCATTGTTGTGATAAGCTGTCTATTGATTGACATTTTGGAAAGAAAAAATAACCAATGCTGCTGGATCTGAACGCGCTTTCTGTGTTTTTGCTGATTGCCGAAGAGAAGAATTTTCGCGCCGTTGCCGATCGCATGGGGGTCACGCGCTCTGCCGTTAGCCAGACTTTGAACCGCCTTGAAGAGCGTTTGGGCATTGCGCTTGTGCTACGCACGACCCGCAGCGTGAATCTGACGGAAGCGGGCGAGCGGCTTTATGAAGAGGTCGCACCAGCACTTGCCGAAATGCGGGCGGCGGTGGAGCGGGCGGCGGATCTGAGTGAGCGCCCGCGTGGTCAACTGCGGCTTGCTGTTTCCTCCATTGCCAACCGGTTTCTCTCCGGCCCATTGCTGGCAGGGTTTTTGGAAAAATATCCGGAGATTCAGCTTGATGTGACTGTCACGGATGAGGAATTCGATATTGTCACTGAGGGCTATGATGCCGGCGTGCGGCTTGGCGAAGTGATTTCGCAGGACATGATTGCGCTGCGGGTGTCTGGGGATCAGCGGCAGCTGGCCGTGTGCGCGCCCCACTATCTTGAGCGGTTTGCTGTGCCTTCGCATCCTCGTGAACTGGCGGATCATCGGTGTATCGGCTGGCGTCCGTCGCCGAGGATGGCACCTTATCGTTGGGAGTTTGCTGAAAATGGGCAGGAGTTCAGCGTTGATGTTGCCCCCAATATCACCAGTAATGACATGGCCTTGATGATTAACCTGGCGGTGGCCGGAGCCGGTATCACTTTTGGGATGGAGGAAAGTTTCCGTACCTTGATCGAGCAAAACCAGCTTGTGCCGCTGTTGGAGGATTATTCCCCGCGCTTTCAAGGTTTTTATCTCTACTATCCCAGTCGCCGCAACATGGCCCCCAAACTGGCCGCACTGGTTGATCATCTGCGCCGCAAGCCATGAGCAACGTGGATTTGCCGCCGCCGGAGCAGCCGGACAGGATGACGACACGGTTCATGGGGAATTCTTTTGGCTTGGGATGGTGGCCCTTGGTGCAAGATATCCCCTCTGCCCTATCATCCGATCTCCTCCCTTGAGGTGAGGTGAGGAAGGGTCGGCGCAGCCAAACAATCGATCCAGTGGATCGATTGTACTGACGAACGCCCGGAGCCATGCGAAGGGCCAAGTCCGGCAGGACACAGGGGGTAAACGCCACGCACAACGCCACCGATTTCCCCCGCTCAAAATCGCACCAACCCCTCTTTTCCTTCTCACTCGTTATGCGCTAAGACAAGGGTGAGATCGGTTGTAACGAGCCGGTCTTGGGGCGTCGTAACCCCGGTTAAAAACGGTCAGTGTCGATCGTTAAAATGACACCCCTCAGCCATAGGTTTGTGGCTGAGGTGGTGAACTGTGTCTATACGGTTCGCTCTCTACCATTCTCTATGGTCGGGGAGGCCTCGGCGTATGTCCAGAGCTTCGGCTTAAAGGTCGAGGCGGTCGTTTTTTTACCGGCTTACGAACTCCCCGATCACCAGAGACAGTTCTCTGGTGATCGCTCGTTTTCAAGCGTGGGAGGAATGGACAATGGCGGATTACAATTTCTGGGCTGATCTTTTCGATACGTGGCAATCGACATCCGATTGGGTGAAAGCTCTTGTTATCGTCGTGCCACCGGTTTTCGTGGCGACCGTGCTGGCGCTGGTGCTGCGCTACAGGCAGAAGACGGGGGAAGACGGTCCAGTCCCCTCCGGGGACCATCTTTCGCCACCGCAGCACTTCCGACTGAGACCGGAGGATATGCCGGAGCCGGGCGACGAGATGGACCATATGCTGCTCGACGCCGCCACCAATCTTCAACATCGGCTGGAGGACGCCCGCCGGTTGCTCAATCCGCAAGAGAGTTCCGTGGCCGACGGGGCAGACCTGGGCAGAAGCGAGGTGCGCCAACAGATTACCCAGATCATCCTTGAGGAATATCACCGTGGGTCCGATCCGGGGGTTGCCCTTCGGCGCGGGCGAGAGTTCCTCGCCAGCCAGCGAAACGCCCACAGCACCAATCCGGATGCGTAAGAATAAGCCCAGTCGGGCAAAAATATCCTGACCATCACCCAAAACCGGTTTTACCTTTCGGTTGGGTGCTGAAGCATTGCCAAGACAAACTCCACACGCTCCACAACACTCACTGTTGGCAACACAATCACCTCATATCCAAGCGCCGGATAGGCTTCGAGCAAGCGCTGATATTCTTCCTCTGCTGCGGTCAGATCATGCTGACGCTCGGCATCCTTACTGTAAATTTCCGGCCATGGCGGGGTGAGAAAAACGCGAGCGTGGTAGCGGTGCTGTTGCTTGAGCGCGTTCAATTGTGTCTCATCGCCGGTCGCAGCTTTCAGCGCGGTGGCGGCGTCGATCAGGCTGCGGTCGAAGAACACCCAGCCGGGTAGAGATGCCGCTCGTTCCCGGTCTTCCTGCGCCATGGCAATGGCGCGGTGGGCGAAGGCGGCCATGTCGATCCAGGGCAGGGCTTTGCCATCTCCGGCCTGTTCCTCCGCCACAATGCGTCGGCCGGGTTCTTCCATGGTGGCATAGCCTTTTGCAGCCAAGGCTGAGAGCAACGTGGATTTGCCGCCGCCGGAGCAGCCGGAGAGGATGACGAAACGGTTCATGGCGAGGCTCTTTTGCAAGAAGTGGCACAGGTCGTTCAGGGCCAAGTCTGTTTGATATGTGCGTTCAATTGGCCCAGGTCGGATATTCTTGTTACCGCCGTAGGAGAGGGTTTTGGGATATCTCGACTGTAGTGGAATACTCGCATCTGTGCGGCGATTGCCGCTTCTATCCCAACATCACTATCCTCAACGACGCCGCATTGATGTGGCGAGAAGCCCATTGCTTTTGCTGCATGGAGGAAAAGGCCGGGCTCTGGCTTCCATGTCCCTATATCGTAGGAACTGAAGATATTTTTTCCAAAATACTGCGCAAGTCCTGTAATTTCTAGGGCCTGTCTTATTTTTGCAGGTGGTCCACTCGAGGCTATACACTTTGCGTAGTTTGCCTGCTCGAGCATGGATATAGCGCCGGGTATCGGCTTTAAATCGGACTCGAAAAGTTCAGATACACGCTGGCGGTAGTGTTTTTCAAAATCGCTTGGAAGCCTAGCTCCAATTCGCTTTTCGATATCAATGAATATGCTTGCAAGTTTCTTGCCGCGATATCTTTCCACCAATATCTCCACTGGATCTCGAAGCGCTGGCAGAAGGTCAACAAAGGCCTGATTACAGAGGGTTTCACTGTCAACAAGTGTGCCGTCCAAATCAAATATGATGCAAATATCGGTCAAAGTTCATAGTCCGATCTGATTAAGTGCCTCACTCCACCCTCAACACAGCCGCCGCCTTCACCGCCGCTGACGCCCGGTTTTCCACGCCTAGCTTCACATAGATCTGTTCCAGATGCTTGTTCACCGTGCGCGCGGCGAGGCCGAGGATTTCGCCGATGTCGCGGTTGGGTTTGCCGCGGGCGATCCAGAGAAGGACTTCGGATTCGCGCTGGGTGAGGCCGAAGGCCTGGCGCAGGCGTTCGTCTTCGCGGTGCGGGTTGGTCGCGCTGAGGCGAAACAGATATTCGTCGGCGGCCATGGCGCCGAGATAGGCGATTTGCAGGGCAGGGTGGTTTTCGAGTGGCAAGGTCAGGGCGGCGTCGCGGGATGCGCCTGCGGGTTGGCTATTGGGGGCGGTCGCGGGATTGGCGGTGGAAATCGTGGCTGTGCGGGCCTGCATCCACTCGCCAATCGCCTTGATCACCGTGTCCAGCCCGTCCTCGCGGCCGGTGGCGGTGGTGATCAGGCGGCTGGCTTGCGGCGTGGACCACAGCAGGCTGCCATCAGCGCGCAAGGCCAGCAGGTGGCGACCTGCGGCGTCCAGCGCGACACGGGCGCTTTGGGCGGACCGGGCATTGGCGAGATGCACGCGGATGCGGGCGCGCAGCTCATCGATATTGATCGGTTTGGTTAGGTAATCGACGCCGCCGACGTCAAGCGCATGCACCACATGTTCGGTTTCGCTGAGGCCGGTCATGAAGATGACAGGCACCTGCGCCACCGCCGGATTGGCCTTGATCTGTCGGCAGGTCTCGAACCCATCCATGCCGGGCATCACAGCATCCAGCAGGATCAGGTCGGGGCTGATCCTCTCGACAATGCCCAGCGCCCCTTGGCCTGACGTGGCGATTAGCACGGAAAAGCCTGACTGTTCCAGCGCATCGGTTAAAAAGCCCAGCGCTTCCGGGCTGTCATCCACCAGGAGGATGATATCGCGGGGGGAGGTTGGTTCAGCCACGGCGGATTCTTTCCTTAAGGCGAGCGGAACGAACGGGGCGTCGGCACGCTTCTTCTCCCCATCGGGGAGAAGATCCCGGCAGGGAGATGAGGGGGGCGAAGCCAGGCCACGGAGTGAGGCGTTGCGTAAAACAAGCCTTTACACCAAGTCGCCCCCCTCTGGCCTGCCGGCCATCTCCCCCTCGGGTGGGGAGATCGGCTGGGGGATGCCTCGGCGCAAGACCGGCAATGGATTGGCGGTTGGGCGATGGCCTCTGCACGCTCATGCCTTGCCCTCCTGATAGCGATCAAGACAGGCAATCAGCCCGGCCATGTCGAAAGCCTGTACGAAGGGGCGGAGTTCCTCGGTGAAGGGCAGCATATCCGGTGTCTTGGCCAGTTCCTGCAATTTGTTTTCCAAGCCCCTGATATAGCCGATTTCGGCCAGCTTGCGCAGGTCCTCGCGGTGGGCAAGGCCGGGGTCGCGCGGCGTACCAGCGGGCAAGGCGGAGGCGGGCGGGGGCATGTCTTCGGCATAGAGCCAGCGTAGTTTCAGGTGGCGGGCCAGCTTGTCACGCAGCATTTTCACGTCGACGGGCTTGGGGATGGCGTCGTTATGGCCACCGGAGCCTGGTTCGCGCACCGCGCCGTCGCCGATATTGGCCGACAGCATCAGGATCGGCGCGCTCTGCCCAGCATCGCGCAGCCGCTCGACCAATTGCCAGCCATTCATACCCGGCATGGAAATATCGACCAGGAAAAGATCGGGTTTGACACCTTCGATCAGCGCCAGACAATCCGGCCCACCAGTGGCAGTCAGCACGATGAAATCCAGGGGCGCCAGCGCCTCGCGCATCAACTCTCGGTGGTCCTCATTGTCATCGACCACGACGATGGTGCGGCGCGGGCCGTCATAGGAGAGGATCTTGCGTTCCGCCTTGGGCGCGGTGCTGGGCCGGTCGACGGAAGACAGCATCAGCCGCACCCGGAAGGTCGTGCCTTTATCCTTCTCGCTCTCCACGGCAATTTCGCCGCCCAGCGTATTGGTGAGCAGCTTGGTGATGGTTAGCCCCAGCCCCAGCCCCGGCATGGGGCGGATATTGTCGGCCTCGCCGCGCTGGAAGGGTTCGTAGATCCGGCTCAGGTCTTTCTGCGCAATGCCGCGCCCGGTATCGGTCACCGTGAAGCTGGCGACCTGGCTGCGATAGGCGATGTCGAAACTGACCGTACCCGCATCGGTGAATTTGATGGCGTTGGACAATAGATTGACGAGAATCTGGCGCAGCCTTTTCTCGTCGGCGCGCACATATTGCGGCAGGTTCTTGGCGCGGGTGTGGGTAAAGGTCAGGCCCTTGGCCTCGGCCTGCGGGCGCAGCATATCAAGGATCTGATCGAGGAAATCATGGATGTTCAGCTCGGCGGAAAACACCTGTAAGCGTCCAGCCTCGATCTTGGAAATATCCAGCAGCCCATCGATCAGCCCGGAAAGATGGTCGGCAGACCGGCGGATCACCTTGATTGCCGATTGGCGTGGCGCGGGAATGGTCTCATCCTGCTCCAGCAACTGCGCATAGCCCATCACGGCGTTGAGCGGGGTGCGCAATTCATGGCTGAGGCCAACCACGTAGCGGCTCTTGGCGCGGTTGGCGGCCTCGGCCGTTTCCTTGGCGGTCTGAAGCGCGGCGTCGGTTTTGCGGTGGGCGGCGATTTCCTTCAACAACAGGCTGTTCTGGCGATAGGATTCCTCTTCTGCCACCAGTCGGCTGTCATGGGCCAGCACGTAGAACCACGTGGCGATGCCGGCAATCACCGAAAACACGAAGAACACGATCAGGATCGTCGCATTGACCACCACTTCGGTTTCTGGCGAGGCGGCGGAGACCTGATGGGCAATCAGCGCCAAGATCGCCCCGACCAGCGAAATCGCCCCGACACTGGTCATCGCATAGCGACCAAGCCGGGTCGTCAGCTTCTCGATCACCGTGCTGGGCAGCACAGTGCGGGCGACGGTGCCGACCTGGGTGTTTAGCCGCGCCTTCGGCTTGCACATGTCATGACAGCGGCTATCCAGCGAGCAGCACAGCGAACAGATCGGCGCGGCATAGGCCGGGCACCAGGCCATATCTTCTGGCTCGAACGGATGTTCGCAGATCGAACAGGTGATATGGCCAAGGTTTTTCCAGGCATGGCGCGGCTTGCGGGCCAGATAGAATTTGCCCTTGGTTCCCCAGGCGATCAGCGGCGAAATCAGGAAAGCGGCCAGCGTCACGAAGGTGGAGAGCGAGGCCATCAACGGCCCGAACAGGCCGAAATGGGCGGTGAGCGCCAGACCTGCCGAAATCAACAGCGTGCCGCAGCCGACCGGGTTGATGTCATAGAGATGGGCGCGCTTGAACTCGATGCCCGGTGGTGCAAGGCCCAACCGCTTATTGATGAACAGATCGGCGGAAATGGTGCAGAGCCAGGCCATGGCAATGATCGAGAAGATCCCGAGGGTGGCTTCCAACAGCCGGTAGATGCCAAGCTCCATCAACAGCAGCGCGATGCCGACATTGAACACCAGCCAGACCACTCGGCCTGGATGGCTATGGGTGAGGCGGGAGAAGAAATTCGACCAGGCGAGCGAGCCTGCATAGGCGTTCATCACATTAATCTTCAGCTGCGACACCACCACGAAGGCGACCATTAGCAGCATGGCCAGCGTCTCATTGGGCAGGATATAGCCGAAGGCGGCCAGATACATATGGGCGGGATCGGCGGCCTCGCTCAGACTGACACCGGTCGAGAGTGTCAGCACGGCGAGGAAGGAACCGGCCAGCAGCTTTGGCACGCCCAGCACCACCCAACCTGCACCGGCCAGAAATACCATGAAACGATGGTGCAGCTTGCGCCCGCCCTCCGGCGGCAGGAAGCGCAGAAAATCCACCTGCTCACCAATCTGTGGCATCAATGCCAGGATGACGGCGGAGGCGGCGCCAAAATCGGCGAGCCGAAAGGGTGCGATACTTTGCGTTCCGGCATTGGATTGGTGAATGCCGGCAAAGGCCCGCCAGAGATCGAATTTCTCCCAGTCCTGAAAGGCGATGAACACGAAGGGCGCGATATTCAGCACGATCCAGATCGGCTGGGTCAGAAGCTGGAATTTCGAAATTAGCTGAATGCCGTAGGTGACCAGCGGAATGACGACAACAGCCGAAATAATATAGCCGATCGAGGGGGGAATGCCGAAGGCCAGCGCCAAGGCCCCGGTCATGATCGAGGCTTCGATGGCAAACAGCATGAAGGTGAAGCTGGCATAGATCAGCGAGGTCAGCGTCGAGCCGATATAGCCGAAGCCAGCGCCTCTTGTCAGAAGATCGATATCGACGCCTTCGCGGATCGCATAACGGCTGATTGGCAGGCCAACCAGCAGCATCAGGACGGCGGCGACCAGAATGGCGAAAAACGCATTGGTGGTGCCGTAGGACAGCGTGATCGTGCCGCCGATCGCTTCCAATGCCAGAAAGGAAATCGCCCCGATCGCGGTTTGGGAAATCCGGCTGGAGGAAAATCGGCGCGCACTTTTGGCGGTAAAGCGCAGCGCATAATCTTCCAACGTCTGGTCGGCCACCCAGCGGTTATATTGGCGTCGGACGGGAATGATGCGTTGGCGTGCGGCCATGCCGGAAATCGGGTGCTTTCTGATGGGAAACAGGATGGATGGATACTGTCACGGCAAGCCGGGGGTTTTGCAAGGGTGCTTGGCGATGTTCGCGCCGCTTCCTGCTGTTTTTCCATTGCGCTGGACACTGGAATTGTCACAGTGATTTCACCCGATCCGGGGTGACAGGGCTTTGGCGGCTGGACGAAATCCGGTTTGCCTCTATTTTTCCATTTTTCAGGCGTTTGGGTTTTTCAACGCCTGCGCCGGTGTAATCGGCGCCGCTGTACGGAATTGTTGCATCAGAAAGTGAACCGATGGATATGCCAGCCTCTCAGACTTCGACCGGTGCGGACAATGAACAAGCCTTCGGCACATCGGGCATTCAGCCGATGGATCGGCCAAGCCGCATTACCCGGTTTTTCATGGGCATCGTCGCCTGGGCGGAAAAGCTGAATTATAAATATGCCAAGCTTGGCAATCCGCCGGTCTATGACAATGCCACTTTCCCCTGGGTGGCAGAGGTGGAAAAGGCCTATCCGGCCATTCGCGCCGAGCTGGACCAGATCCTGCTGCGCCAGAGCGAGCTGCCAAGCTTTCAGGATATTTCCACCGATGTGAAGACGATTTCCACGGACAATCGCTGGAAGACCTTCTTCCTGCTTGGTTTCGGGGTGAAGTCCGAGGCCAATATCAAGGCCTGCCCGGAAACCTGGAAGGCCATGCAGTCCATTCCCGGCCTGACCACTGTCATGTTCTCGATTTTTGAACCCGGCAAGCATCTGCCCGCCCATCGCGGCCCCTATAACGGCGTGCTGCGCCTGCATCTGGGGATGATCGTGCCGGAGCCGCGCGACCAGATTGCCATTCGCGTCAAGGATCAGATCTGCCACTGGGAAGAGGGCAAAGTGCTGATCTTCGACGATGCCTACGAGCACGAAGCCTGGAACCATACGGATAAAACCCGCGTCGTGCTGTTCGTCGATTTCGCCAAACCGCTGAAATTCCCGGCTCGTCTGGTCAATTGGGCGCTGATGAACATGGCGATCTTCACGCCCTTCATCCGCGAAGGGCTCGACAACCACAATGAGTGGGAAAAGAAGTTCTACGCCGAAGCGGAAAAGCTGCGCAACAGCACAACAGGCTGATAAGCGTCGTTTCGATACGCACCATATTTCGGTGTATCAGCGAAAGCCTGTCGGGTTCTGGTCAACCAGACAGGCCATCGTTTATCTGTGTTTTTAGCCCGTGGTGGCATCCGGCTGGCGCAACAGGCTCATCACCGCATCGGCCAGCGCCTCGCCGTCATAGGGCTTGTTGATGATCGTGACGTCGCCGAAGGCTTCCGGAATGATCGACCGCTCGGCATAGCCGGTGGCAAATAGAAAGGGAATGCCCCGCTGGTGCAGCTCCTGGGCCACCGGCACCGAGGTATGATTGCCAAGGTTGATGTCGAGCACGGCCACGGCAGGGGCTGTGACCTTGATTTGCGCCAGGGCTTCCGGCACGGAGCCTGCTGTCATGACCGTGGTGAAACCGGCATCGCCCAGCATCATTTCGGCATCCATCGCAATCAGCATCTGGTCTTCAACCAGCAGGATCGGCAGGGTTTTGTCGATATTGGCCATGGATCTGGTCTCTGTCTCGGAGGGCGGGGCATGTGTGGTTTCCGGCTCGTGTCCGAAACCGGACAGGAAACGGGCAGGAAGCAAAAGATACGCATTCAGGCCGTGTGGATTATAATTCACGGTGCTCTTACCACCGAGATCATAGGGAATGCTACGGTCTATCAAGGCGGAGCCAAAGCCCCGGCGTGTCGGCGCGGTCACCGTTGGCCCGCCGCTTTCCGTCCAGAGAATTTCACAATCTCCCTCCCCCGTCCAGCGCCAAGTCAAGTCAAGCGTGCCACCGACGCGCGAAAGTGCTCCGTATTTCGCCGCATTGGTGGCGAGCTCGTGGATAACCAGGGCCGTTACGGCATAGGCGCGGCTATCGAGCACGACCATCGGGCCACCAAGCGAGAGTGTGGTGCCCTCGGTGCGGTAAGGACCAAGCTCGGCCTGTAGCAACTCGCTCAGATTGCCGCTGCCGCTGCCGCGGATCACCTGGTCATGGGCATGGGACAGGGCGTGGACGCGGCCCTTCAGCGAGGTGACATAATCCCTCAACTGATGTTCGGGCCGGGTCGGAACACCGATCAGCGACTTGATCACCGCCAGGATATTCTTGACCCGGTGGTTCAATTCTTCATTCAGCACGCGCTGACGGATGTCGGCCTTGTTGCGCTCTTCCTGCATCAACTCATTGTGCCGGAGCACCACCTTGACGGTGACGGCGCGAATGGCTTCCGCAATTTCCCTGTCGTTTTCGCTCCAATGGTCCGATTGCTTTGTGACGGCTTCCTTCCAGATGGCGAAGCTCTTGCGTGGCGTCAGCCGGTCGCCCAGCGGTCCGATCTCATAGGATTTATCGGGATTGCCCGCCCAATTGAGCGTTTGCAACCTTTCCTTGCGGAAAAACACCAGGTAATCGCGGGGTATTTCCGAGAGCGGCACGACCATGACGCCGGAGACTGTCTTATAATAACTTTCAGCTCTGGGTAGAAATTGGGACAAGGCATGGCTGGCCCAGGTCTGTCCGTCTGCAACGCTGCTGACGAAGCGTATCAGCGGTTCGATTTCGGTAGGCGGCGGACAGGTGCCAAGCGCCGTCCAGGTCCCGTTCATCCAAAGGCCAGCGCCATCGCAGGGCACGAGGCTGCTGAATTCCGGCAGGCATTCGCCAAACAGCGCCTCAAGATTTTCGTGGTGGGAAGCAAGGTGCAGGAAGCGGTCCAGCGATTGGCGTGTGCCCGTGGCCAGGTCAAGCTTATGTTTCTGTTTAAGGGCAAGCAATGTCAGGGAGAAAAACTCGCCGAACAATTCAGCGGCGACCCGTTGCGCCATCGACAGGGTCTTTTCGCGGTAATGATGACAGGCGATCAGGCCCCAAAGCTCGCCATTCAACAGGATCGAGATCGACATGGACGCGCCGACCCCCATATTGCGCAGATATTCCAGATGAATAGGCGAAACACTGCGCAAATGCGCAAAGGACAGGTCGAGCGGCTCACCGGATGCATCCAGTTCCGGCTCGATCGCCACCTTGTGGCCGCTTGCACCGGAAATCACCCGGATGGAATTTTGCACGTAGAGCTTGCGGGCCTGCTGGGGAATGTCGGATGCCGGGAAATATTGGCCAAGGAAGCTTTCCAGCTCCATCGACTTGGCCTCGCTTACCACCTTGCCGGAGCCGTCATTGTCGAAGCGGTAGATCATCACCCTGTCATAGCCGAGCACCGCCCGCACCAGCCGTGCGGAGGTGCGGATCAGCTTGTCTATGTCGTCGACATCCTTGATCCGCCCGATCATTTCACGCGCCAGCTGCAAGGGGTCGCGCCCGTCATGGGCCGGTTCGAACTCGATGATGACAGTGGCGCGCTGGCGATGCACGCTGACGTCGAAAAGCTGTTCTTTTCCAAAGCCATGAGTGGGGCGAAGACGCAAATTGGGAATGAGCGCTGGCCGCGAGGCCGAAGGCGCCGTCGCCAGCGCGTTGCGCAGGTCGTGGGTGGCAGCATCGCCCAGAAGTGTGTGGACCTCCAGGCCGTTCAGCGGCCCCTCCAGCCCCAACATGTCAGCGACATTGGCGGAATGGCGCAAAACCTTGGCCATTTCCGCATCGCAGGCCAGCAGACAGCCATGCGGCTGGATACTGCCTGGAATATGGATGGGCTCGCGGTCGCAATTGGTGAGATCAACGGTCTGCGTGGGAGGCATGCATGGGGCTTTCGAAGGCAGCGTAGGCATAAGCAAAGGTTGCATTGGCAAAGGCCACGAGCTTCCCTTCATCGAGATCCCGCAGTTCCTCCATAAGATGTAAAAACGTAGGCCAGCTCGAAAAGTTCCCGGCCTGGGCAAAAAGATGCGCCCCGCCATGGGTGGGGCCGTACCCAAGCAGGGCGGCTCGTTTTGCCAGAAGCTTTGCGCCAAGCGCCGAGCCTTCCAGCACATAGAACAGGCCAAGCCAGTCTTCAGCCTCTTCCGGCTGGGGAACCGTTGCCTGCCAGCGGTCGTCTTCCAACTCAAGTGTTTGCAGGTCGGCGCGCAGCCCGTTGCCGATCATGACAGGCTTCCAGGTGCCCGGCCAGTTGACAAAGGGTGCCCGTGGGGCCTGTTGGACAATCATCTCTTCTAATGGCAGCCGAAAACGGGCCATTCCGAGCAAATAGGCGCGGTAGGCGGCAGGAGAGGAAAAGTCGCCGATCACTGCATCGAGTTCGGCATGAGCATCGGCGGTCGCTTCCTTCAGAAGCCGTCGCCGGGGTGAAAAAGGCATGGATGACTTTCGAAACAGATTTCCGCCGCTCTATTCTACATCTGCTATATGAGCGGTTTATGAGAATGCTCTCCATGAGAGCCTTATCAGGTAATAAGGTTCGAATTCAGCGGAAATCAAGCACAATAAACCTATGACCGCAGTTTAAGACAATAAATCCCCTATTTTTGTGGGGAGCAACGTTGCCTTACCCGGCACCTACGTCAATTGACGTATACGATTTTGCAGCGCAGCAGCCGATAGTCCCCTCACTCCAGAATTCAAAAAGAGGGGAACCTGAAATGAACTTCAAGTCCAAACTGGCGAGCGCACTTGTCGGCGCCATGCTGTCCACCACCGCCTTCCACGGTGCGTTTGCCGCTGATGATACGATCAAGGTCGGCATTCTGCACTCACTCTCCGGCACGATGGCGATTTCGGAAACGACGTTGAAGGACGCCATGCTGATGCTCATCGACGAGCAGAACAAGAAGGGCGGCGTTCTCGGCAAGAAGCTTGAGCCTGTCGTGGTCGATCCGGCCTCCAACTGGCCGCTGTTTGCCGAAAAGGCCCGCGAACTGATTTCCAAGGACAAGGTTTCGGCTGTCTTCGGTTGCTGGACCTCGGTGTCGCGCAAGTCGGTTCTGCCCGTGTTCAAGGAGCTGGATTCGGTGCTGTTCTACCCCGTGCAGTTCGAGGGTGAGGAAAGCGAGCGCAACGTCTTCTACACCGGTGCCGCTCCCAACCAGCAGGCCATTCCCGCCGTCGATTACCTGATGGAGAACGAAGGCGTGCAGCGCTGGGTGCTTGAGGGCACCGACTATGTCTATCCGCGCACGACCAACAAGATTCTCGAAGCCTATCTTCTGTCCAAGGGCGTGAAGAAGGAAGACATCCTGGTCAACTACACGCCGTTCGGCTTCTCCGACTGGCAGACCGAAGTCGCCGCCATCAAGAAATTCGGCTCGGCTGGCAAGAAGGCCGCTGTTATCTCCACCGTCAATGGCGATGCCAACGTGCCGTTCTACAAGGAACTCGGCAACCAGGGCGTCAAGGCTGAAGACATTCCGGTCATGGCCTTCTCGGTTGGCGAAGAAGAACTGGCCGGTATCGACACCAAGCCGCTGGTTGGCCATCTCGCCGCCTGGAACTACTTCGAATCCGTCGATACGCCCATCAATGCCGAATTCATCAAGACCTGGCATGCCTTTACCAAGAACGACAAGCGTGTGACCAACGACCCGATGGAAGCCGCCTATATCGGCTTCAACATGTGGGTGAAGGCCGTCGAAAAGGCAGGCTCTGCCGAACCCGACAAGGTCATCGACGCGCTGGTCGGCGTTTCCGTGCCGAACCTCACCGGCGGCTATGCCACGATGATGCCGAGCCATTACATCACCAAGCCGGTGCTGATTGGCGAAGTCCAGGAAAATGGCCAGTTCGACATCGTCTCCCAGACACCGGAAGTGGTGGGCGACGAATGGTCGGATTTCCTCCCCGACAGCAAGGACCTGATCGCCGATTGGCGCCTGCCGATGAACTGCGGCAATTTCAACGTCAAGTCCGGCAAGTGCGGCGGCAAGGGCTCGTAAAACTTCCCAGCCTGAAACTTGCTGCGGGTGCGTGACGCATCCGCAGCTTTTTCTCCCTTGTCGGGAGCAATCGCAAGAGGGGCCGGTATGATACGATCCTGTTTGAACCATCTGTCGCATGTGCTGGCTGCCGGGCTGTTGCTGATGGTGGCCTTGACCCTTTCGGCGCGCGCCGAGGAAGACCCCGCTAGCCTGATCAAGGCGCTGGGCACGGCCAATTTCACCGATGCCGAAAAGATCGTCGGCGATCTCGGACGCACTGGCGATCTCAAAGTGGTTCCGGCCCTGGAAGCCCTGAGCGGTGGCGATCTCTATCTGCGCAAGGCCGATGGCAATGTGTTCATCGCCAAGCCCGCGGGTAGCCAACTGACGTTGGTCGATCCCTTGAGCGGTGCCGAGGTTGGCAAGGAAGCCAAGGGCGGACTGGTCAAGATCAAGATCAACAATGGGTTGCGCCGTGCCATCCGCGCTGCGCAAGGCGGGCTGACCCTGCTCAGCCCAGATCGCACGGTGCGGCTTGCCGCTGCCGATGCGCTGTTGAAGGCACCCTCGGAAGACAATCTCGAATTGCTCGACACCGCCCTTGCCAAGGAGCAGGATGGCGCGGTGAAAACGCTGCTGGCCCAGGCCCGTGCTGTCTCGGTCATCACCTCCAACCATTCGCTGGAGGAAAAACGTGCCGCCATTGCGCTTATTCGCGCGGTGGGCGGCCAGGATGCGATTTCCATTCTCGGTAATGCTGCTGCGACCGTCGATCCGGCCCTGAAGGGTGATATCGATGCGGCCATCGCCAAGATCCAGAGCGATGTGGCGCTGTGGAATACCGCGCAGAACATCACCTATGGCATCTCGCTCGGCTCGGTGCTGCTGCTGGCCGCCATTGGCCTTGCCATCACCTTCGGCGTCATGGGCATTATCAACATGGCGCATGGCGAAATGGTCATGCTCGGCGCCTATTCCACCTTCATCGTCCAGCAGGCAATCCGGGCGAACGCGCCTGAGCTGTTTGACTGGTCGCTGGCAATTGCCCTGCCGGTCGCCTTTGCCGTCACTGGCATCTTCGGGTTGGTGATCGAGCGCTGCGTCATCCGCTTTCTCTATGGTCGTCCGCTGGAAACGCTGCTGGCCACCTGGGGCATTTCGCTGATGTTGCAGCAGTTGGTGCGCACACTGTTTGGCCCGACCAATCAGGAGGTTGCCAATCCGTCGTGGATGTCCGGCTCGTTTGGGCTTGGCGGCTTGACCATTACCTGGAACCGGCTGTGGATTCTGGTGTTTTCGCTCTCGGTGTTCTTCGCGCTGCTGATGCTGTTGAAGCGCTCCGCCTTTGGCTTGCAGATGCGCGCCGTCACCCAAAACCGGCGCATGGCGTCTTCGATGGGCATTCGCACGCCGTGGGTGGATGCCTTCACGTTTGCTTTGGGGTCGGGCATTGCCGGGATGGCGGGCGTGGCGCTGTCCCAGATCGACAATGTCTCGCCCAATCTCGGCCAGACCTATATTATCGACAGTTTCATGGTCGTGGTGTTCGGCGGGGTCGGTAATCTCTGGGGCACGCTGGTCGGGGCGTTTTCGCTCGGGATCGTTAACAAGTTCCTTGAGCCCTATGCCGGTGCGGTGCTGGGCAAGATCCTGGTTCTGGTTCTCATCATCCTGTTCATCCAGAAGCGGCCGCGCGGTCTCTTCGCACTCAAGGGAAGGGCGGTGGAAGCATGATCACGGCATTTCTTCTGCGCTCGCTGGACGCCAAGATCCTCGTCGCCATCGCTATACTCATCGCGCTTGCCATTCTGGTGCCGATCCTCAGCCTTGCCACGTCGCCTGAAAGCGCGTTGCATATGCCGACCTATCTGGTGGCGCTGTTCGGCAAATACCTGACCTATGCCATGCTGGCCTTGGCGCTCGATCTGGTCTGGGGCTTTTGCGGCATTCTTTCGCTTGGCCACGGGGCGTTCTTCGCGCTCGGCGGCTATGCGATGGGCATGTATCTGATGCGCCAGATCGGCCCACGCGGCACCTATGGCGATCCTATCCTGCCGGACTTCATGGTGTTCTTGAACTGGAAGGAACTGCCCTGGTTCTGGCACGGCTTCGACATGTTCTGGTTTGCAGCCCTGATGGTGCTGGTGGCGCCCGGTCTGCTGGCCTTCGTATTCGGCTGGTTTGCGTTTCGCTCGCGGGTCAACGGCGTCTACCTGTCGATCATCACCCAGGCGATGACCTATGCGCTGCTGCTGGCCTTCTTCCGCAACGATATGGGTTTTGGCGGCAATAATGGCCTGACTGATTTCAAGGATATTCTCGGCTTCAACATCCAGGCCGATGGCACCCGTGCCGCGCTGTTTTCGCTCTCGGCGCTGTTTCTGGCGGGCTCACTGCTGCTGGTCTCGGCCATCGTACGCTCCAAATACGGCAAGGTGCTGGTCGGTATCCGCGATGCCGAAAGCCGCACCCGCTTTCTCGGCTACCGCGTGGAAAACATGAAGCTGTTTGCCTTTGTCGTCTCAGCAATGATGGCGGGTGTGGCGGGCGCGCTCTACGTGCCGCAAGTCGGCATCATCAATCCCGGCGAGTTTTCACCGGCCAATTCCATCGAGGTGGTGATTTGGACCGCCGTCGGCGGGCGCGCCACGCTGATCGGCCCGATCATTGGCGCGGTGCTGGTCAATGGCGGCAAGACGGTGTTTACCGGCCTGTTTCCCAATGCCTGGCTGTTTGCGCTGGGCGGGCTGTTCGTGGCTGTCACGCTGTTTCTGCCCAAGGGCATTGTTGGCACTGTTACCCAAAGCCTTCTCCGGCGCAGGCAGGACAAGGCAGTGACGGAGGCCGAGGCATTGAACCGCAAACCTCAGGCGGCGGAGTGAGACCATGGCTGATAAAACCACCAATTCGCTTCTTTATCTCAACGGGGTCAGCGTCTCCTTCGACGGGTTCCGGGCCTTGAACTCCCTGTCCTTCGTGGTCGAGCCGGGGGAACTGCGCGCCATTATCGGCCCGAATGGTGCTGGCAAGACGACGATGATGGATATCATCACCGGCAAGACACGGCCTGACAGCGGTGAGGTGTTTTTCGACGGCGGCAAGGTGGATCTTACCAAGCGCGACGAGGCCGAAATCGCCCAGCTCGGCATTGGCCGCAAATTCCAGAAGCCGACGGTGTTTGAAAGCCATACGGTCTGGGACAATCTGGAACTGGCGCTGAACAAGCCGCGCGGCGTGTTTTCAACGCTGTTTTACCGGCTGACACTCACGGACCGCGAGCGGATCGGTTCCATTCTCGAAACCGTGCGGCTCACCGCCCGCAAAAATGACCTCGCCGCCAACCTGTCCCACGGCCAGAAGCAATGGCTGGAAATCGGCATGCTGCTGGCGCAGGAGCCGAAACTGCTGCTGGTCGATGAGCCGGTGGCGGGCATGACCGATGCCGAAACGGCGGAAACCGCCATCCTGCTGCGCGAAATTTCCAAGACTCGTTCGGTCGTGGTGGTGGAGCACGATATGGGCTTCATCCGTGATCTCGGCGTCAAGGTGACATGCCTTGCCGAAGGCTCGGTGCTGGCCGAAGGCTCGATCGATTTCGTCTCGAATGATCCGCGGGTGATCGAGAATTATCTGGGGCGGTGAGAACGGTACCCTTGGAATGCGCAGTACCCCCCTCTGCCTTGCCAGGCATCTCCCCCTCAAGGGGGGAGATCAACGATGGAGCGGACGGGTTCCTCCTATCTCCCCCCTTGAGGGGGAGATGTCACGAAGTGACAGAGGGGGGTGAACGGCTTGCTCCCAATTTTTCAGAAGGTGCATCGATGCTGACTGTTGAAAATCTCAATCTTCACTATGGTGCCGCCCAGGCGCTGCGCGGCGTGAACATTACTGCACCGATGGGCAAGATCACCTGTGTGCTGGGTCGAAACGGGGTGGGCAAAAGCTCGCTTTTGCGCGCCGTGACCGGCCAGCATCCGGTGTCCGGCGGCACGATTGCGTTTGAAGGCACGGTGCTGAACGGCATGGCGCCGTTCAACCGGGCGCGGCACGGTGTCGGCTATGTGCCGCAGGGGCGTGAGATCTTTCCGCTTCTGTCGGTCAAGGAAAATCTGGAAACCGGGTTTGCGCCGCTAAAGCGCAAGGACCGGACGATTCCGGACGATATTTTCGCGCTGTTTCCGATTTTGCAAACCATGCTGTCGCGGCGCGGCGGTGATCTGTCCGGTGGCCAGCAGCAGCAATTGGCGATAGGCCGGGCTATGGTGACGCGCCCGAAAATCCTGGTGCTGGACGAGCCGACCGAGGGCATCCAGCCGTCGATTATCAAGGATATCGGCCGGGCGATCCGCTATTTGCGGGATTCAACCGGCATGGCAATCCTGCTGGTTGAGCAATATCTCGATTTCTGCCGGGAGCTGGCCGACCATGTCTACATCATGGATCGCGGTGAAATTGTCCATGAAGGGGGGGCTGAAACCCTGGATACGGTTGAGGCGCGCCGTCACCTTACGGTATAATGTCGCATTCAGGCATGGGATTCGATGTTCGGATCTGGAGTGTAAGCTTTTGTTTTTGCTGTAAAATACCCATGTGTATTCATAGTATATTCACGCTTTGTGTTTGACGCATGTCAGCCTTGATCATTTGTTATCAGGTTTCAGTTGAAGCCTGCGGAACATGTGGTATTTTCCGCCGAGTGCTAATAACAAGGCGACCTCATGACATTCGATGAACTGACTGGCCTGCGGCGGCCGGGTTTTTTCGCGCGCACATCTGCCCAGACTTTGTTGTGCCTGTTCACACTCGGCGTTTCCATGGTGGTGCCGGGTGGCCTTGCCTATGCGGCGGGCGGCTGCGGCGTGACCGTGCGGGCCGGTTTGCAGGATCTGTCATTCACGTCAGGTGGCATTGAGCGCACGGCGGTGGCCTACATTCCCCAAGGCTATACCGGCAAGGCCAAGGTGCCTGTGGTGTTTGATCTGCACGGGTCCAACAGCTTTCCCCGCGATCAGCTGGGTCGTAGCCAATGGTCCGACGTGGCGCGTGAAAACGGCTTCATCGTCATTGCTCCGCAGGGCGGGCTGAATGGCAAGGCGGAAGGCACCCATGCCTGGAACGTGCCGGGCGTAACCCCCGTGCCTGGCGTGACCGTACCGAATGCCACAGTTTCGAATGGCACCGTAACCAACGCAAGCCTGACAAGCTCGACCGCGCCCAATACGGCTGATTCGCCCAATACGGCTGCCTCGCAAAATGCATCTGTTTCGCCAGGCGCATCTGTTTCTACAGTAACCGAAGCCAAAGGGCCGGATGATGCCGCTTATCTCAGCGACACCGTGGCGCTGGTCAAGGCCAAGTTCTGCGTCGATCCCGACCGGATCTACGCGTCCGGCTATTCGGGTGGCGGGCGGATGCTGTCGCAATATATCTGCAACGGCAATACCGATTTTTCCGCTGCCGGTTTCGTCATGAGCCTGCGGGCTGGCACGCCGCGCCAGGGCGTTGGCCCCGATCAGGGAAAATGGTTGCCCGATCCGCAAAGCTGCCGTCCGGGCCGTCCGGTGTCGATCATCGCGTTCTGGGGACTGAAGGACAATACCAATCCCTATGCAGGCGGCGGAAGACCCTATTGGCAATATGGCGGCGAAGCGGCACTTAACCGCTGGGCCGAGCTGGATGGCTGTCAGGGCGAACGCAAGATCGTCAAGGGGACGAAAATTTCCTCGGCGGAATTCGAACGCTGCAAGGGCGGCGCCCGCATCCTGTCCTATACGATTGCCGACCAGACCCATGATTGGCCCGCTCAGACCATCGGGTTCTCGCTGGCTGCCGCTAACTCCAAGGCAAAGGTATCTGATGGCAAGAACCAGGAAGATATGTATGCGGCCAAGCGGATGTGGGCCTTCTTCGACAGCGGCGATGGCCGCCTGATCGCCGACAATATCGCCAAAAACGCCTGTGCAGATGGCGCAAAACCGGCTGCTGGCGCAACGGCCTCTGCAAACCCTGCTTGCTCGGTGACGATGAAGGCCAAGGTCAAGCCGCAGGCGGTGGAAAGCCCGATGTCGGCGGACGCGCTGTAGAGGTTGCCGGGTTCGGATTGAACCAGGCAGTAAACAATGCTTCGCTTGTGTTTTTGACGCATCTCCAGACACCGAACCGCGACATGGTTTGACAGGAAATGCTCTTAAGTATCAGCAAGCGATTGTCCTAATATTATGGATGGGGTGCTGCGCTTTGGTGCGCGGCACCTCTTTTTTGTTTTGCATCGTATTGGTCTTTTGCTACCGTGGCCCCGCTGCGGAGGACTATATGCAAAATATTGAAAATCAATGCGAAAAGCCTGTTCTGCCAAGAGTTGGCACTCTGTCCGGTGTGGCGATTGCGGCAGTCGTTTCCCTTCTGGCGCTTTCGACCGGCTCCGCATCGGCAGCCGGTTGCGGTCAGCCCAGGGATGTGGGCCGTTATGATATGACGCTGACCTCTGGCGGGCATGAGCGGGTGTTTTCCTATTTCATTCCCTCCAGCTATAGCGGCCAGGACAAGGTGCCGGTCGTGTTTGATTTTCACGGGTCCGACAGCAATGCCAATGAGCAACTGGACCGTAGCGAATGGGAGCGGGTGGCCGAGCGCGAAGGCTTTATCGCTGTCGCGCCGCAAGGGTCGATGCCCACCAAGCGAGCGGGCTATTTCGCCTGGAACGTGCCGGGCGTCGCCAAAGGCGAGGCCGATGAAGAGGCCTATATCCGCGATGTGATCAAGGCGGTCGAAGACAATTTCTGCGTCGATCCGGCGTCTTTCTATGCCACCGGCTATTCCGGCGGCGGGCGGATGGTGTCGCAATATCTTTGCGATGGACATACCGATTTTGCCGCTGCCGGTCTGGTGGTCGGCCTGCGGGCCGGAACGCCAAAGCGTGAGGGCGAGACATGGGTGCCTGACGCTGCGACCTGTAAACCGGCAAAACCGATGTCGCTGATCGCCTTTGCTGGGCTGGACGATAAGATCAACCCGATTGCCGGGCCGGGTCTGCCCTATTGGGGCTACGGCGCCGATGCCGCGCTGCATCGTTGGGCGGAGCTGGATGGGTGCAAATCTCCCACCGTCAAAACCGAGGGCCGGGTCGAGACCACCGATTATGCCCAATGTGCGGACGGCGTGCGCATCGCTTCCTACCGTTTGGCGGGGGCGGGCCATACATGGCCGGGCAGCACCGCATCGCTGAAGATCCAGAAGGTGATCGGCAAGGTTTCCTTTGACCTGAATGCCACTGATATGATGTGGGATTTCTTCTCGAAATCGAAGCGTTGAAGGCATGACCATACAGCCCGCCATACTGATCAAGCCGCAAAGAGCGAATGGTCGCGGACGGCTGGACACCAAGCTGTTTCAAGGGCGCAGCCGGTTGGAAACCTTCTTCCAGGAGGGCTGCGCCAAGATCCGTATTCCCGAAAGTTTCGATGGCCGGATGGAGGCTGTGCTGATCAATTCCTCCGGCGGGCTGACCGGCGGCGACCAGCTCGATTGGGAGTTTACTGCCGGAGAGGGTACCCATCTGACGCTGACCACACAGGCCTGTGAGAAAATCTACAAGGCTGCCGCCGATACGGCGTCGATCCGCAGCCGCATCACGGTCGGCGAGGGGGCGGCGGTCCATTGGCTGCCGCAGGAATCCATTCTGTTCGATCAGGCATCCCTGACCCGCAGGCTGGAGGTCGATCTGCATGAGACAGCGGAGTTTCTCAGTGTCGAGGCCATTCTGCTGGGCCGCAAGGCGATGGGCGAAGCAATGCGTCAGGGCCTGGTGCGCGACCGCTGGCGCATCCGCCGCTCAGGGCGGCTCATTCATGCCGAAGATCTGGCACTATCAGGCGATATTGCCGATCTCACCGCTGAAAAAGCGGTGCTGGGCGGCAGGGTTGCCTTTGCCACATTGCTGTATACGGGACGCCATGCGGAGGCGCATATGGCAGCTCTTCGCCGGTTGACGGACCGCCCGTCTGATCTCGGCGATATCGGCATAAGCCTGTGGAATGACAAGCTGGTTGCCCGTTTTATCAGCAGCGATGGATTTTCCCTCAGAAAATTATTGGTTCCGGTGATTTCGGCCTTGCGCGACGGCGCGTCTGTGCCGAAAGTCTGGACCTTGTAACCGGCATCATTTTCGGAGCACCCATGAATCTCAGCCCAAGAGAAAAAGACAAGCTTCTGATTTCCATGGCGGCCATGGTCGCCCGGCGCAGGCTGGAGCGCGGCGTCAAGCTGAACTATCCCGAGGCGATTGCGCTGATTTCTGATTTCGTCGTCGAAGGCGCCCGCGATGGCCGTGCCGTGTCCGAGCTGATGGAGGCGGGTGCCCATGTGATCACCCGCGACCAGGTGATGGAGGGCATTGCCGAAATGATCCATGACGTGCAGGTCGAAGCGACATTTCCCGATGGCACCAAGCTGGTGACCGTCCACGAACCGATCCGCTGACGCCATGCTGGAGCTTCGCCCCAATTGTGAATGCTGCGACCGCGATCTGCCGCCTGACAGCCGCGAGGCGCTGATCTGTAGCTTTGAATGCACCTATTGCGCCGCCTGTGCTGAGAGCGTGCTGGCCGGCATCTGCCCCAATTGCGGTGGCGAACTGGTGCGCAGACCGATCCGCCCGGCGAGCAAGCTCGTCAACAATCCGCCATCCACCACGCGGGTTCTGAAGGCGGAAGGCTGCAAGCCCTCGCACGCCGCCTGATCGGTGATCCATCCGGTCGTTCCGGATGTATTATTCATGCATGAACAATGTGGTTTTCCGGCCTGCCGGGAACCGATGACGGGAGAGACAGTGATGAAACCGGGTGAAATCATTGCCGCAAGTGGCGAGATCGAGCTGAATGCCGGTCAGCCGACCGTGACGATTGAAGTGTCCAACACCGGGGATCGTCCGGTTCAGGTGGGCAGTCATTATCATTTCTTCGAGACCAATGCGGGCCTATCCTTCGACCGCGACAAGGTGCGCGGCATGCGGCTGGACATTCCGGCGGGGACTGCGGTGCGCTTTGAACCGGGCCAGACCCGGGAAGTGACGTTGATTCCGCTGGCCGGTAAACGCGAGGTTTATGGCTTTCGTCAGAAGGTGATGGGCAAGCTGTGACCTGTTTTGCAAGGCTGACGGTGCTGGCCGGTTTGACGCTGCTGTCTCTGAGTGGTGGCGTTTTGGCGCAGGCGCGCGATTGCCGGGACCCGAAAACCCAGAGCGATATGACCGCCTGCGCTGTGCAGGATTTCGACGCGGCGGACAAGGCCATGAATGCCCAATGGAAAATCACCCGCAAGGTCTTCGTTGAGCAGGATACAATGCTGGACGATGATCTCAAGGGGGCTGAAAAGGCCTTGCTGAAAGCCCAGCGCGCCTGGATCGATTACCGCGACGGTCAATGTGAGGCGCAGGGATTTTATGTCCGGGGTGGCACGATGGAGCCCATGGAGGTTGCCGCCTGCAAGGCGGAAATGACGAAGACGCGGACCAAGGAATTGAAATCCTTGTCCGAAACTCGATAAGCAGATCGGACAGGCATGGATCGCAAGATCATGATCATTGGCAATGGTGAAGTTCCCCAGGAGGTTGCGGACGCCATTGATGCTGCCGATATGGTCATTCGCTTCAATGGCGCGCGCAATTTCGGCCTGGCCGGACACCGAACCGACGTGATGGCGGTGTGCAATACCGGCCGTCCCGCCAAGGCTATGCTGGCCGATTGCGCCTGGCGCAACAGCCCGCCGGTCGACACCAGCGGCGCGATCTGGTCGGTGCGCGATCCCGCCAAGTTCGAGGCGATGAAGCCGGAGATTCTGGTGAATTTTCCCGAACTTGACGATCTGTTTGAGGATCAAACCGACAATTTTGCCGAATTTGCCCGCAGCAATGGCAAGGATCACGTTGTTCTGCCTGCCTTGGCCCATGAGGCCGCAGTGGCGGCATTGGACCCCTATGATCCCGGTCTCTATGTCACGCCGAGCAGCGGCCTGGTAGTGATGAGCCATGTTCTTCGCGATCCGGCTTTTGCCGGAGATCGGATTTTCGTTGCAGGCTTTTCGCACCAGGGTTGGGATGGCCATCCTTTCGCTGCGGAACGGCAAGTGATCGACGCACATATCGAGGCCGGGCGGCTGACGCGCCTTGGGCCTTCACCCCAATCTGTCCTGTCCCAAGGAGCCTGACCATGCCTTTCAAAATGTCCCGCGCCGCCTATGCCAGCATGTTCGGCCCCACGACCGGGGATAAAGTGCGGTTGGCCGATACCGAACTGTTCATCGAGGTGGAAAAGGATTTCACCCATTATGGCGATGAAGTGAAATTCGGCGGCGGCAAGGTGATCCGCGATGGCATGGGGCAAAGCCAGGCAACGCGCGTCGACGGCGCGGTTGATACCGTCATCACCAATGCGCTGATCGTCGATCACTGGGGCATCGTCAAGGCCGATATCGGACTTAGGGACGGCCGGATCGTGGCAATCGGCAAGGCGGGCAATCCCGATACCCAGCCAGGCGTCAATATCATTGTCGGCCCCGGCACGGAGGCGATTGCCGGGGAAGGCAAGATCGTCACGGCGGGCGGCATGGACAGCCATATCCATTTCATCTGCCCGCAGCAGATCGAGGAAGCGCTGATGAGCGGGCTGACCTGCATGTTGGGCGGCGGCACTGGCCCTGCGCATGGCACGCTGGCCACCACCTGTACGCCGGGTCCCTGGCATATTGCCCGGATGATCGAGGCGGCGGATGCCTTTCCGATGAACCTGGCTTTTGCGGGCAAGGGCAATGCCTCATTGCCCGGCGCGCTGGAGGAAATGGTGCTGGGCGGCGCATGCGCCCTGAAATTGCACGAAGACTGGGGGACGACGCCCGGTGCCGTCGATTGCTGCCTGTCGGTGGCCGACGACTACGACGTGCAGGTGATGATCCATACCGATACGCTGAACGAAAGCGGTTTCGTTGAGGATTCCATCAGTGCCATCAAGGGCCGTACCATTCATGCCTTCCATACCGAAGGGGCAGGTGGCGGCCATGCGCCAGATATCATCAAGATCTGCGGCCAGCCGAATGTCATCCCGTCTTCTACCAATCCGACGCGGCCCTATACGATCAATACACTGGCCGAGCATTTGGACATGCTGATGGTCTGCCACCATCTCAGCCCGTCGATCCCGGAAGACATTGCCTTTGCCGAAAGCCGGATCCGCAAGGAAACCATCGCGGCGGAAGACATTCTGCACGATATCGGCGCGTTTTCGATCATTTCGTCGGACAGCCAGGCCATGGGCCGGGTCGGCGAAGTGGCGATCCGCACCTGGCAGACGGCGGACAAGATGAAGCGTCAGCGCGGGCGGCTGCCATCGGAAACCGGCGAGAACGACAATATGCGCGTCAAGCGCTACATCGCCAAATACACCATCAACCCGGCCATTGCCCATGGTCTCTCCCATGAAATCGGCTCGATTGAAATCGGCAAGCGCGCCGATCTGGTGATCTGGAACCCGGCCTTTTTCGGCGTCAAGCCGGATATGGTGCTGCTTGGAGGGTCGATTGCCGCAGCCCCGATGGGCGACCCCAACGCTTCGATCCCGACGCCGCAGCCGGTTCATTATCGGCACATGTTCGGCGCCTATGGCAAGGCCCGCACCAATTCCTCCGTCACCTTCGTGTCTCAGGCCTCGCTGGATGTGGGGCTGGCCCAGCGGCTCGGCGTTTCCAAGCAATTGCTGGCGGTAAAAAACACCCGCGGCGGTATTTCCAAGGCATCGATGATCCACAACAGCCTGACGCCACATATCGAGGTCGATCCTGAAACCTATGAAGTGCGTGCCGATGGCGAATTGCTGACCTGCGAACCGGCCACGGTCTTGCCGATGGCACAGCGGTATTTCTTGTTTTGATGGGCCTTGCTGTGAGTTTTTCAGGGGCAAAGATCGAAGAGAAGGGCGGCCCCGTCTATACGGGGTCCTCTTTAGTTACGAAAAGTGCAAGGGCGCATCGCGATAGGGGTTGCGATTGGAGCAAGCGTCTTTACGTTCGATCCATCTCCAGGCCTAAAGCCTTTGCAATGCGCTTTATGAGTGGGGTGCAAAGTTGGCCCGCTGGAGGCAGTGACTGATGTTCCGAAACCGCTTGTCGAAATATGGCCTCTGCTTTGCCGGGATGGCCCATTTTATAATGAGCAAGTGCTTCATAGGCCAGCACGCAGCACTTGTTGAACGGGTCAAGGGAGCTGAGCGTTGAGAACAGATCAAGGCCTTCCCCCACTTTGTTGAGTTCGATCAAGACGGAGCCACGAGAGGCTTTTAAGGTGTCTTCTGTTGGCCGTATCGATAGTGCTTCTGCTGTCCAGCGATCCAAATTTTCGATATTGTTTACAGTGTCTCGCAAAAGAGACCCTGTGACCAATGCGTCTATAAGAAGTATTCTTTCGGTGGAAGAGAGATCGCTGTCGAGTTCCTGTTCGAGAGCCTGGAGATAGTCGTCAAAATTGCCATGCAGACTATTTTCATTCCAGTAGATTAAAAATGCGACGCGCTCTGATGCTTCGTTAAATATCGGCGTCGTTCCATTTTTTTCGGAATAATCGAGGACGCGCATTAAATACTGCTTTCTGTAGACCTCGGTTTCATTTTTCCTGCTAATAAGAATTTGAAATATTTGAAGGCCGTCGTTTGGAATTTTTCGTCCAAAAATGTAAATATGTCCGGGGACTGCGTTGATGAAAATTATCGATATTTGAACGACTACTCCAGTTGAAAGCAATATATTGGGACATTGATGATCCCTAAATGCCACAAGGAAATAAAATAATATTGATAAAAATATAAAATTGAAAAACAGGCCGCCGGATAAATAAATTAATTTTTCTAGCCGACGCTCAGAGTTCAGCGGAGGGAAAATCGAGACCAAGCCTGCTATTGGATATTTATGAAGAACGATGTCGATATTTTTAATTTGAAATTGCCAGATAATCCGGCCTATGCCGATGCGAATTTCTCTCAACTGCAACCTGCCGAGGCGTGCTGCAAAAGCGTGGCCAACCTCGTGTAAAATTGTTCCGAGGATGAGAGAGGCGATGAAGGAAAGCGTTATGGCGATTAGGTAGGTCAAGCACGTCCTGTCGTTGATGAAGACTGGCAGGCCAGGGACGAGCTTCTAACCTAATTGTTTCCCAGGAAAACGCAAATCGATTTCCTGGGTGGCTTGGACGGATTTGACGCTTCCATCACCCCGAAAACGGCTTTTGCATCAGCCCTGAGGAATTGTGGCCAGTCCGGTACTCATTCAGGGCCTCAACGTAAAAATCGTCCCAGAATTCATTGGCATCCTTTGCCGAAAACATCGTCTTTGCGGTGCGATAGGCGGCTTGGCGCATGGCTTTGTAGGCATTCTGGTCGGCCATGGCGGCGACGACTTCGTTCAGGCTTTCTTCGGCCAATCGTTCGATTTCACGGGCGTGGATCTCGGCAAATTCCGGCGTGCTGCGGTCGTCGGCAATGTGTTTCCACTCACCAATGTCAGTGGTCTCCATGTCGAGCAGGATGCCGTTCTGCCGGTGCTTGATGAATTCCGGCAGGGCGCCCTGTTTCGTGGCGATCACCGGCACATAATTGGCCTCAGATTCAATCGCGCTGAAGCCGAATGTGTCGCAAAATGTGGTCAGCAGCGAGAAATGTGCGTTGCGCAGGATTTTCAGCACTTCGCTATTGGGAATGTTCTGGACATGGCGAACATTCGGCAGGCTCAACAATTTGCGGTAACGATCGAAGTAGCCGGGCACCAACGGGTCCGTCCAGGACATCGGTCCGACTTCCACGGTGGAGACGATATCGACTTCCAGCGGAATGCCGCGCTCCATGGCGAGTTCGGCCATGCGCACGCCAACGCAGCCGCCCTTGCGAGCAAAGTGATTTCCGACGAAGACGACGCGGATCGGCCCCTGGTTTTCCTCGTTGAACGTATCTGGCCGCTCTTCGATTTCCATATTTGGATAGCGCACAAACAGTTTGCGGTTCAGGGTCTCATAGGCAGGGTTGTTCCTATGGGTTTTTTGAAAGATCCGGCGCGCATGTTCGGAAATCGCGCCAATGCCCAGACAGCGGTCGGAAATCAGACGCCGGGTCATGAAGGCATAAAGGGCGGATGTCTCAATGCCAAAGCCGCGCGGCATATGGGATTCAAAAGAGATCATGAAGGGCGTCGCGCTCATCGGTATCCGGTTGAACGCATGAATGAGGTCGAACCGGCGCGGCGGAAATGGCGACAGGACCGTGATGCCTTCCAGCTTTGGCGATACGTAGTTCATCGGCACAAAATTGCGATTTTCGATCATGTGCCGGCTGTGGCGCGGTGAATTGAAGCGCCAGGGGTAACGGGTCGGTGCTAGCACCGACAAACGGGTATTTCTGACGGAGGGGTCCCGGTCAATGGCTCTGCCCACCGGACCATTGGTGCCTTCTACGACAGGCAATACATGCCGGGTCATAGGCTGCTTTTTCGCATTCAACATCGTTTCCGTCTCCAACCCTACCCAATACCAAAAAAGATCTTCTGTCGGCGATTGGCATTCGAAAGCCTGTTTCGATGCCGAATTTTGTGCAAATTCTTAACAAATCGTTAAGGTCGAATATTTCCGGATTAAAATACGCAACAAAGTTTTTTGCAATGCTTCAAGATCTGTTTTGTCTGTTTTTTTATGTGATAATCGCCCTCTGCATCGACCATTAAAGGTATAGATCTTAAATTAGGGCAATAATGTGCTATTATGAAGCTTTGTTAAAGTTGTGATCGATTGCATACGTTGCTGTCGAGGCAGCAGTGGCCAAGGCATCGCGGTTGGTCTTCTATACAGCGCGCGCAATAGGCCGGTTTGCCCGGTTTGAGCTTTTGCCGCGTTAAAAGCGAAACTGGCCATCATTATGCAATGCCGAATGGGTCCGCCATGCACTATGCGCATGTCAGGCATGCTGCGGCGTCCAGCATGCTGTTTTATGCTGCGCCGCACATGGTTATGCGGTAATCGAAAGGCTGATCCCGGTGGCCCGGTAAAAGGCCGCTTTTCATCATTTTTACGCTTCATCATGTCTATCAAAGGAGATCAGCGATGCTTATTGGCAGAAAAGTGCCCAGCGTCACGTTTCGTACCCGCGTTCGCGATGAAGAGGTCGGTGGCCCAAACCCCTTCCGTTGGCAAGATATGACCTCGGATGATTACTTCAAGGGCAAGAAAGTCGTGCTCTTTTCGCTTCCGGGTGCTTTCACTCCCACCTGCTCGACCTTCCAACTGCCGGATTTCGAAAAGCTTTATAGCGAGTTCCAGTCTGCCGGCATTGACGACATCTACTGCATTTCGGTCAATGATGCTTTCGTTATGAATGCCTGGGGCAAGCAGCAGGGCCTGGCCAATGTCAAGCTCATTCCCGATGGCTCCGGCGAGTTCACCCGCAAGATGGGCATGCTGGTGTCCAAGGACAATCTCGGCTTCGGCATGCGTTCCTGGCGCTATGCGGCTATCATCAACGATGGCGTGGTGGAGCAGTGGTTCGAAGAAGAGGGCTATTCCGACAATTGCGATAGCGACCCTTATGGTGTGTCTTCGCCGCAGAATATCCTGGAAAAGCTGAAGGACAAGCAGGCGGCGTAAGACGAAGGCTCATTTTCAAAGAGCCTCCTTACGCGTGGTTAAACACGTCTGCGAGACCAGAAAAAGCCCGGCTGCGTGCCGGGTTTTTTCGTTTCGGTCATGCATGGGCCGCTGGTATTTCCATTAAAGCGCCGTCCACCCAACATGATGCACTAACGTTTGCTGTATCGCTTTATGCAGGCGCGCCCCTGTCTTTGCCCGGATGATCTGTTTTGGCTGTTCGTGTATTGAAATGATGCGATGGCCCATACAATCAATCGTTAAAATTCTAGGTATTGATTTAGGAAACGACACACAAAACAGGCCTATCCCAGAGAAAAGCAGAGAAGGGGGCGGCAATTGATTCGAATATTGAACTGGCTTTCGCTGCGCCGAGGATTTGAAGATCTCTCGCAAAGGGGAAACATTTTCAGCTTTGTCATGCATCTGATGTTTTCGTCTGTTTCGCTTGCGCTTGGCTTTCAGATCGTTGCCCTGCCTTTCTGTTGGGTGCTGGGTCTGATGCCGATGCCGCTCATCGATGCGGTCAAGCTCAGCGTGGCGATGAGCTGGTTGTTGGGCAGTTTCGTGGCGACGATCACCGGTGTCTTCGTGGCGCGTGAAATCCGCAGTCTCGCCATCGCCAAGGCCAAATACGAGCATTTGAGCCGGATTGACGGTCTGTCTGGTCTGCTGAACCGGCGCGCCTTCTCGGAAGCGCTGGACCAGACGGAGGGGAACGCTTCGCTGGCCATCGCCGATCTCGATTGGTTCAAGTCGATCAATGATGCTTACGGCCATAGCGCCGGCGATTTCGTCATTCGGGCCGTGGCAGACATTCTGTGCCATTTCGCCAGTAATCCGCATGTCACGGCCAGGCTTGGCGGCGAGGAATTCGGTTTGATCATCCAGGGCGACACGATCCAGCAGCGGTTTGAGCGGATCGACATGATCCGCCGCAGCATTTCCGACCTTCGGCTGCATTTCGACGGTCGGTTGATCTCGACCTCGATCTCGATCGGCGTTGCGGAAATTTCGCCGGAAAGGCGCCCGGAAGTGGTCTATGCTGCGGCCGACCGCGCGCTTTACCGCGCCAAGGCCAATGGCCGCAACTGTATCGTGCACGAAATGACTCATGGCCCGCAGCCTTTGAAACAGGCTATCTAGGCTGCATCCTGAGCGGCTCGCTCATTCCTTTGATATTTACGATAACAGCCGCACAAGTCCTTTTGCCTGTTGCGTCCGGCCTTTATTTTGCGCAAACTTGGCGCTTGCCAAGGCCGGAGCTTTATCGAAGGCTGTCGACCAAATCCGGTTTCGTCAATTGATATCTGCGTTGCGGAGCCACTGGCGATCCGCAAGGCCATGGAGTACCGATGCTGCGTGTGATCTCTTATCTTCCGGCCAAAGATGTCCTTGATCCGCCGGTATCGACAGTTGTTCTGGCCCATGACATGCGCCATTTGCGTCGTAAGCTGCTGCATCTAGCCGATGGCGAGATGGTGATGCTGGACCTTAAGGAAGCGGTGCTGTTTGCCGATGGCGACCGCCTGGTGCTCGAAAACGGCGACCAGATCGCGGTGAAGGCCGCCGATGAGCGGCTCTACGCGATTGAACCGCGCGATGGGCAGCATCTGCTGGAACTGGCCTGGCATCTTGGCAACCGCCATCTGCCTGCCCAGATCGAGCCGGATCGCATCCTGATCGGTCGTGATCCGGTGATCCGCGCCATGCTGGAGGGGCTGGGCGCGACGGTCAGCGAGGTGGTGGAGCCGTTTCAGCCGGTGCGCGGCGCTTATCACAGCCATGGGTCGCATGCCCACCACGCCCATTCCTGATCAAACATGACCATTGCTCTCGACACGCTCGGCCTGATCCGGTTGATGACATGGCTCTCGCCGGCCTTTCCCATTGGCGGTTTTGCCTATTCCGGTGGACTGGAAAAGGCGGTTGAGGATGGGTTGATCGAGGGTGACGGCACCGCCACCGGGCGCCAAGAGGCGTTGCTGGCCTGGCTGACATCGCTGCTGGATCACGGCGCAGTTTGGAACGATGCGGTGCTTCTGGCCGAGGCCTGGCGGGTTTGGAATGTGCCGCAGTCCCTAACCGAGGTGTCGGATCTGGCGCTGGCGCTGGCCGGCTCTCGGGAGCGCTATCAGGAAACCACGGCGCTCGGCGCGGCGTTTCGCGATGCGGCCCGCTCCTGGGCGAACCCGTTTTCGGTCCTATTGTCCGGTCCGGTTGCCTATCCGGTGGCGGTTGGGGCAGTCGGCGCCTTTCAGGGAATAGGTTGCGAGGCAGTGCTTGCCGCCTATCTGCATGCGGCCCTGTCGCAGCAGGTCTCGGCTGGCATTCGCCTCAGCCTGATCGGCCAGACTGGAGGCCTCGCCATTCTGTCGCGGCTCGAAGCGCCTGTGGCAAGACTGGCTGCCCGGGCCGTCCAGTCGGGGTTGGACGATCTTGGAAGCGCCACGATTGCCGCGGACATCGTTTCGGCGCGCCATGAAGGTCAAGCTGTGCGACTGTTCCGGTCGTGATATCGCCAGCTTTAGAAGCTTGGATAAGAACAAGAGAATAACAAGGGGAAAAGCATGAAATCGGCAAATGGTCCGTTGCGGGTTGGAATTGGTGGCCCGGTCGGCTCAGGCAAGACGGCACTGACGGAAAAGCTGTGCAAGGCGATGCGCGACCGCTATTCGGTGGCCGTCGTCACCAATGATATCTACACCCGTGAGGATGCCGACGCTTTGATCCGTATGCAAGCGCTGTCTTCTGACCGGGTGGTGGGCGTGGAGACCGGCGGCTGTCCGCATACGGCGATCCGGGAGGATGCGTCGATCAATCTCCAGGCGATTGCCGGACTGAACGAGCGTATACCCGATCTTGACGTGATTTTCATCGAATCCGGTGGCGACAATCTGGCCGCGACCTTTTCGCCCGATCTGGCCGATGTGACGATCTACGTGATCTCGGTCTGTCAGGGCGAGGAAATTCCCCGCAAGGGCGGGCCGGGCATTACCCGCTCGGATTTGCTGGTCATCAACAAGAAAGACCTGGCGCCCTATGTCGAGGTCGACCTTGATGTGATGGATCGCGATGCGGCGCGTATGCGCGAGAGCAAGCCCGTCGTCTTCACAGATATGAAACGTGGTGAAGGTGTTGGTGACATTGTCCGCTTCCTTGAAAGCCATGGAGGCCTTTGACATGACGGATATTCGTCGTTTTGGGCACTATGATGTGACGATCATGGTCGATGGTGTCTTTAGGGCGCCGATTGAACATCTGGATCACGCCAGCAGTGAAGCAGTGCGAAATGCGGCGGTCGCGGCGTGGCCGGCACGCACCATTGACATGGACGTCAATTTTTTCCTGCTGTCGGGCGCTGACGGAATTACCTTGGTCGATGCAGGAACAGGACCCTATTGGGGACCTGAATTGGGGCTCGGCAGGGCAGCGCTGGAGCGGGCAGGAATAAGCAGCGCTGATGTGCGCCGGGTTCTCCTCACCCATTTGCATGGCGACCATGCACTGGGCCTTTTTGACGACGTCGGGCAATATTTTGCCGACGCGGAAATCGTTGTCCCGGAAGCGGATCTGGCTTTCTTTACGAAAGCCGAGCTGAAGGAGACCATCCCCATCTATCGGCGCGGTGGATTCGACATTGCTGCCCGCCTGCTGGAAATCTACGGCGATCGGGTGCGACCTGTCCTGGAAGGACCGGTACTTCCTGGCATAGAGATGGTTTCCATGCCCGGCCACACGCCTGGTCATTCCGGCTATCTGATTGGCGAGGGAGCGGAAAAGCTCATGCTTTGGGGCGATCTGGTACACGCGTCCAAGCTTCAATTTGATGATCCCGATTTCTACTTCATCTACGATGCGGATGCACGACAGGGCGCCAACAGCCGCCGGACCATCTTCACCCATGCAAGCGAAAAGGGCTGGACTGCCACAGGCGGCCATGTCTCCGGTTTCGTGCGTGTGGAAAAAGCAGACAAGGGCTGGCGTTTCATCACGGTCTGATTTTTGAGGAAACCGTGAAAAGTAAAAGGGATGAAGCGGTTAAGTACCCCGTTTACCGCTTGTCCCTTTCACCATTTTTGATCTTTGAGCCTTGGTATTATATAGCATAGGCGACAGGAACAGATTTTTTGGCCTTTGACTGATGCGATGCCTGTCAAATCTGTCGGAGTGTGTTGACATCGTTGATCTGGACCATCCGACCGCGCACGGTAACGCCGCTGTGCCGCAGGGTGGAAAAGGCGCGTGACAGGGCTTCGGGCGCAAGGCCCAGCTTTCCGGCCAGCAGGCTTTTCTGGAAGGGCAGGCGGATCGACACAGCACCGCCACCATTGGGGCAATTGTCGATCAGATATTGGGCCACACGTTGCGGAGCGGTTTGCAGCCGGTCATTGGCGATGCAATCCATGGTGCTGCGCAGGTAATTGGACAGGCAGCGGATCACCGAACGGGCGATGTCGTTTTCCTGCTCTGCAAGCTGGCGTACTTTGGCGAGATCAAATCGCGCCACGGTCACATGCTCCGCCGCCTGGGCGTTATAGTGATAGGTATCGCCCATGGCCAACAGGCTTTCGGCAAAGGTATCACCACCGCCGCTGATGCGGATGTCGGCTTCGCGTCCGTCCTTGTTCAGGCGATAGAGGCGGACATAGCCGGTCAGCACGCAATAGAAATAATCGGCAGGGTCGCCCTCGCGAAACAGAATATCGCGCGCCTCGAAGCTCAACACTGTCGCCAGTTCCAGCATCCGGTTTAAAGAGCCCGGGCCGAGCGTGGCCATCAGGGGTGATTTTACCAGAATATTGCGATCGCGACTGTTCAAATTCAAAACCTTGTTCACGGCCAGACCGTCCTTTTCCTTCAGCCCTTGCGCAGCAGCGCCCGCCTGATAGCGGTATGGTTCATAAGGGGAATGGGTGGTCGCAACGGCTCGGTCTTGCGTGGGACATCATAGCTGTTCCCATTGGTGCAAGACGGCGCCCTCTTTCCCACCATCGGCCCCCGCCACTGGTCGATGGGGGTAATCTAATGGGAAAATCGGGCCAATGGTTTGATTTCGATCAATAGCCAATTACAATCACAGGTTTGCGTGATTGCAGCTCCGTTCAACGGATTAAGCAGGGGCTTCGGGTGGAAAACCGAACCCGGCACAAGGCGATACGCTATGGCTGCCGTATCGCCTTGTGGGATCTGTCATTTTCAATGGTTTTCGTATCAATCCCGTCCGAACGGTCCCGCTGAGAGGCGTCTTGGCGGATGGGCAGCACCGGCTTCCAGGCCATCCATGCGGGCTTCGAGCGTGGAGATCTGGGCCGCGGTCTGGTCGTGTAAATCGGTGAGTGTTGCGGTGTCGAGCGGCTCTCGTTCCTGTTCCTTGGCGCCGACCAGCCTGCCGAAGACGACGCCCAGCAGGCGTGACAGATCGTCCATGACAAGGAAGAAGGAGGGGACGACGACAAGGCTCATCACCGTCGAGACGATGATGCCGCCGATCACGGCGATGGCCATGGGGGAGCGGAACGAGCCGCCTTCGCCGACGCCCAGCGCCGAGGGCAGCATGCCCGCCGACATGGCAATCGAGGTCATGATGATCGGTCTGGCGCGTTTGCGGCCCGCCTCGACCATCGCTTCGACACGTTCCATGCCGTGGCGGCGCATTTCGATGGCAAAATCGATCAGCAGGATGGCGTTCTTGGTGACAATCCCCATCAGCATCAGGATACCGATCAGCACGGGCATTGACAGTGCATTATGGGTGATGATCAACGCCACGGCCACGCCGCCGACGGCCAGCGGCAGCGACAAAAGGATGGTGAAGGGCTGGATGATGTCCTTGAACAGCAGGATCAGCACGATCAGCACCAGCAGCAGGCCAAGGATCATCGCATTGACGAAGCTCGCCAGCATTTCCTTCTGGACCTTGGTGTCGCCGGTTTCCTTCAGATAGACGCTGGCGGGAATCTTGGCGGAGGCAACGGCCTGCTTGAAGGCTGCCGTCGCCGTATCGAGCGCCACGCCTTGCGGCAGGTCGGCGCCGATCGAGACCACACGGTCACGGTGATTGCGTTTGATCGAACTGATGCCTTGCGTGTAGTCAATATCGACCACGGTGGAGAGCGGCACCATGGAACCGGCGGCAGACTTGATTTTCAACGCCCTTATGGCGCCAAGGTCGCGACGCTGGCCAAGCGCCGCCTGAACCCGGATCGGGATCAACCGACCGTCCAGCGAGATTTTCGGCAATTGCGCATCGATATCGCCGATGGTTGCGACTCGAAGAGTTTCGGAAACCTGCTGGGCGGTAATGCCCAATCTTGCCATTTCATCGGTTTTCGGACGGATCTGCAATTCCGGGCGCGGCAGCGAGCCATCGGCGCTGACATTGGCCAGCACTGGCACGGTGCGCAGCTTTGCTTCCAGAATGCTGACCGCCTCGGTCAGATCCTCTTCGTTCTTGGAGAGGAAGTAGAATGCCATGTCGCGGGCACCGCGATCGTTCATCTTCTGGACGCGCATATCGGGAATGTCGTGCAGTTTGGCAAAGACCTGTTTTTCGATCTGCCATTGCGGGATCGTGCGACCGTCGACGGTCATTTTCGGCAGGTGAGGGCCGATCAGCGGCAGGCCACCGATCAGTTTGTTGACCACGGTTTTGACCAGCGAATGCTCGATGCGGAAGAGTTGCAGGGTTACGGACGCCCGCCGCAGCTCCAGATCACCACTGGGCGAGGTGCCGCCCTGGACAAAGACCGATTGCACGCCGGCGAGCGGCTTCAAGGTCTCGGTGATCTGCCTGGCCCGACTTTCGGTCTCGTCCAGCGTGGCATTGGGCGGCAGCTCTATTGAAAGCGTGATCCGCCCGGCATCTTCTGGCGGCAGGAAGCTGGTGGGAACCTGCATCAGCAGGCCGACCGACACCACCAGAAACACCAGCGCTGCCGCCAGTGTCAGATAGCGGCGATACCATGTGCTGGTGGTCGTCAGGACAAGCCGCGTATAGAGCCGCATGAAGCGGCCTTCCTGCCCTTCGTCCTCGTCATGGCCGTCTTCCGGCCGCATCAGATAGGCGGCCATCATCGGGGTGATCAGCCGGGCGACCAGCAGCGAAAACAGCACGGAAAAGGCGACCGTCAGGCCGAACTGGATGAAATATTGACCGGGAATGCCGCCCATGAAGGACACGGGCACGAAGACGGCCACAATGGTGAAGGTGGTGGCGATGACGGCAAGGCCGATTTCGTCGGCAGCCTCGATGGCGGCCCGATAGGGCGTCTTGCCCATCTTGATATGGCGGGCGATGTTTTCGATTTCGACGATGGCGTCGTCCACCAGAATGCCGGTGGCCAGTGTCAGGGCGAGGAAGCTGACGAGATTGAGCGAAAAGCCCATCATCTCGAGGATCCAGAAGGTCGGTATGGCGGAAAGCGGCAGGGCAATGGCCGAAATAAGCGTTGCCCGCCAGTTTTTCAGGAACAGGAACACCACGATGACGGCGAGGATTGCCCCTTCCAGCAGGGTATCGATAGCGGCGGTGTAATTGCCATAGGTGAAATAGACGAAATCGCTGATCAGGTTGATGCCGACATCAGGGTTTTTGGCCCGCACCTCATCAAGGCTCTTGGCCACCAGTTCGGCGACGGCCACGTCGGAGGCGCCCTTGGAGCGAAACACCGAGAAGGAGACCACCGGCTGGTTGTCGTACAGCGCGAAACTTTTCGGCTCCGTATAGGTATCGATGATCCGACCAAGATCGGCAAGCTTGACGAAGCGGTCCGAGGAAATGGCAATGGTGGTGGTGGCCAGTGCCTGGACATTACGGGTATCGCCCAGCACGCGGATCGCCTGTTCGGCGCCAGCCACCTGGCCCCGTCCCGAGCCGATATCGACATTGGTACCGCGCAATTGCTTGTTGACGTCGGCGGCGGTAATGCCCAGCGCGTTCAGCCGATCCGGGTCCAGTTCGATCCGGATCTCGCGGTCGGCACCGCCGATCCGGTCGATGCGGCCAATGCCCTTCTGGCCCTGGAGCGCGCGTTTGATCGTGTCATCGACGAACCACGACAATTCTTCAAGCGTCATGTTCGGGGCGGAGACGGCAAAGGTCTGGATTGCCTGGCCTTCGACATCGACCTTGTTGACGATCGGCTCATCGACGCCGGCGGGCAGATCGTTGCGGATCCGATCCACCGCGTCCTTGACATCCTGAACGGCCTGCTGGGTGGGAATTTCGATGCGGAACACCACCGAAGTGACGGACACGCCATCATTGACCTTGGAGGAAATCTCGTCGACGCCGTTGATCGAGGCAACGGCATCCTCGATTTCCTTGGTCACCTGCATTTCCAGTTCCGACGGCGACGCCCCACTCTGGGTGACGCTGATCGACACGACAGCCACATCGATATTCGGAAAGCGGGTAATGGGCAGGCTGTTGAAGGACTGGATGCCCAGCACCATCAGCAGGAAGAAGCCCAACAGGGGTGCTATCGGATTGCGGATTGACCAGGCGGAGAAATTCATCGTCTTGCCTCGTCAGTTGGATATTGCGCCGGTCTGGCTCACGGTTTCAAGCACCGGCCTGACCTTGTCGCCATCGCGCACGAAAGCGCCTGCTTTCAGCACCACCAGATCGCCCGGCTTGACGCCTGATGCCACCAGGATAAAGCCGTTTTCGATAATGCCGGTCTCGATTTTCACCTGCCGGACCACGCCATTATCAACGACGCGGGTAAAGCTGCCGGCCTTGCCGCTGTCGATTGCCGATAAGGGCAGGGCAATGCCCGAGGCGGAGGTGATGGTGATCAAGGCGCTGGCATACATGCCTTGGCGGGCCGCATCGCTATCATCAAGCAGAACATGCACCTCACCGAGCCTCGTCGTGGGGCTGACGGCGGGAGAGATCAGCCGCACATGGCCGCTGATCGGCGTTGCCTGTCCGGCAATGGCGATTTCGGCCGGTTGGCCGACCCGCATTTTTTGCATATCGCTTTCGGACACTTCGGCCACCAGCTCGATCTTGCTGTCGCGGATAATGGTGAACAGCGGCTGGCCGGAACCGGCAGCTATGGCGCCGATGCGGGCATTGCGCGCAGTGATCAACCCACCGAACGGCGCCTTGATATCGGTGCGGGCCAGTTTCAGATTAAGATCGGCGACCTGGCTGATCACCACTTTCAATTCGGCCTCGGCAATGGCGATGGACTGGCGGGCGCTGTCCACCTTGTTGCGGGCATTGATGGCAGAGGTCTCATATTGCTGGACCTGAGCGGTAGAAATCGTGCCGCCCGAGACCAGTGACTGGCCGCGCGCCAATTGGCGTTCCGCTTCTGCTGCACTGGCCTGCGCATCGATCAACTGGATCTTGTACTGGGCAAGCGAGGCCTCGGCCTTGGCCTGGTTGGCGGCATACTGCGCCTTTTGCAGGATCAGGCTATCGCCGTCCAGCGTTGCCAGAACCTGACCGGCCTTCACCTTGTCGCCGACATCGGCCAGGAGATTGCGAATGGCTATTCCATCCACTTCAGGCTGGACGTAAATTTCCTCCACCGCCTTGATGCTGCCGGTGCCGATCACCTTGTCGGTCAGGCTCTGGGTGCTGGCTTCGGCAACGACGATGGCCGGGAGCTGGGCATCGGTGCTGACTGCGGGTGCGGGAGATTGCGCGTTCGCGGCAGGTATAAAACCGCCCTGGCTAACCGATAGCAGCAGCGCCAGAACGAGCATGACTGGCCTGACGCGCAAAGTTTCAACCCGACTGTCCGTCACCCCTGGTCTCCTCCGAATGCCTGATTTATCACGCCGGATCGCGGCCTTGCGGACGAAGGCAGGGTGGGCGCGAGCCTTTTTCCCGGGGCGCGCTGTGACCAGGGACGATACGATTTCAAACATGTCTATTCAAATCCCTGGGGATCTATGGAAAACCCACAATACGCTAATATTATCGAAATGGCTTTAAATACAATGTCAGGTTTGTCGATCAACGGAAAACCCGGGTTTTTAATAGGGTTACGTTACGACAGGGCCGGTTGCAGCGCAATCCCGCCGCAGATAGAGCCGGTGCAGCGAAGAGGTTGCATTGCAATAATAGTTAAAGGAAAGCGCGCGGCTTCGACCTGATCGCGGATCGGCTTGTGTGGTAAACCCGGTTTTGCCCGCACGCGGTAGTCGGGCCTGTGCCAATATGAAAATCCCATGAAATAAGAGGGTTAGAACAAGCTCAGCGGGGCCGCTCAGTCAGCCTCTGGGAACCCCGCCGCCAGGGAACGGGATGAGGACCCTGGCGGCGAATACACGATAAAATTGAAAGTTTGATCTGACTATTTCAGCGCGGCATCGGTGATTTCATGGGTATAAGCACCCACGGGTTCCTTGGATATGACAGGATCAGAGCCGCCGCCAAGCAGGGTGGCCACGGTGCGCTTATAATCGGCCTCATCCAATGCGCCCTTGGAGCCTTCGGTCAGCTTGGCCACTTCGCTCATCATCCGCTTCTGATGCTTTTCGGTCTGGGCGCCGGAGGCGTCGTTGTCGAGAACGATACCAGCTGCCTCGTCCGGGTTCTTTTCAGCCCATTTCCAGCCCTTCATGGAGGCGCGGACGAACTTGATCATTTTTTCCTTGAAGGCTGGGTCTTTCAGCTTTGGCTCCAGCACGTAGAGGCCGTCTTCCAAGGTTGCGACGCCTTCCTTTTCATAGGGGAAGGTGATCAGCTGATCCGGCTTGATACCAGCATCAATCACCTGCCAATATTCGTTATAGGTCATGGTGGAAATGCAGGCGGCCTGCTTTTGCAACAGCGGATCAACGTTGAAGCCCTGTTTCAGCACTTTCACGCCATCAGCGCTGCCATCGGTCTTGATGCCCAGATGTGCCATCCAGGACAGGAACGGATATTCATTGCCGAAGAACCACACGCCCAGGGTCTTGCCCTTGAAATCAGCAGGTGTCTTGACACCGCTTTCCTTCAGACAGGTCAGCATCATGCCTGAATGCTTGAACGGCTGGGCGATATTGACTAGCGGCACGCCTTTTTCGCGGGTGGCCAAGGCAGATGGCAGCCAATCGACGATCACATCGGCACCGCCACCAGCCAGCACTTGCGCGGGCGCAATGTCCGGGCCGCCGGGCTTGATGTCCACATCAAGGCCTTCTTCTTTGTAATAGCCCTTGTCTTTGGCCACGTAATAGCCAGCAAATTGTGCTTGTGTGACCCATTTCAATTGCAGGGTCAGCTTATCGGCGGCATGGGCCTGCACGGCCAGCAATGACACGGTGCCAGCCATCAACAGTGAAGCAATTTTGCTTTTCATTATCGTTCCCTCTCTTGTGTTATCGAGTCTGGCCACCACGGACAGACGGATGCCAGAAGGTGACGGCTTTTTCAGCCAGTGCCACCAAACCATAGAAAACAGAACCAGCCAGCGCCGCCACCGCAATTTCGGCCCAGACCATATCCACATTGCTGCGGCCAACCTCGGTGGAAATGCGAAAGCCCATGCCGACGATGGGGGTGCCGAAAAACTCGGCCACAATCGCCCCAATCAGCGCCAGTGTCGAATTGATTTTCAAGGCGTTGAAGATAAACGGCCATGCGGCGGGAAGCCGGAGCTTGATCAACGTCTGCCACCAACTGGCGGCATAGGTGCGCATCAAATCGCGCTCCATGGGGCTTGCCGCAGACAGGCCCTGCACGGTGTTTACCAGCATGGGGAAGAAGGTCATGATCACCACGACCGCGACTTTTGACGGCCAATCAAACCCGAACCACATCACCATGATTGGGGCCACGCCCACCACCGGAAGGGCCGAGACGAAATTGCCAATCGGCAACAGGCCTTGTTTCAAAAAGGGTGAGCGATCAATTAGCACCGCGACGATAAAGCCAAGGCCGCAGCCTGCGACATAGCCGGTCAGCACCGATTTCAAAAACGTCTGCTGAAAATCGGCCCAGAGGATGGGCAGGGAATGGATCAGCCGGGTCCAGATCATGCTGGGGGCGGGCAGCAGAATGGAGGGGATGTCAAAGCCGCGCACCACGCATTCCCAGATGACCAGCAGCGTCACGCCAAACAGCAACGGCACGGCAATATTGGCGGCGCGTTGGGCGGGCAGGGCAGCAAAGCGTTGCCGCACCAGCCATTCGTTCACGCCCCATGCGACAAGCCAGAAGATCAGCGCAAACAGCAGATAACCACTCATGCCCGCTCTCCCATGCGTTTCAACACCGCCGTGTGGGCAAGCCCGACGATGGCCACCAACAGCGCCGCCAACCCCGCCGCCATAAACAGCGCTGCCCAGATTTGCACCGTCTGACCATAGTAAGAGCCAGACAGCAGCCGTGCGCCGAGGCCCGCGACCGCACCCGTCGGCAATTCCCCCACAATGGCTCCCACCAGTGAAATGGCAATGGCCACTTTCAGCGAGGTAAACAGATAGGGCATGGCAGCAGGCATGCGGAGTTTCCAAAATGTCTGGGTGTTGCTGGCATAATATGTGCGCATCAGATCAATCAAAATAGCATCCGGGCTACGCAGACCTTTGACCATGCCCACCACCACCGGAAAGAAGGAAAGATAGGTGGAAATCAGCGCTTTCGGCATCAGGCCGGAAATTCCAACGGCGTTCAGCACCACTATAATCATCGGGGCCACGGCAATGATCGGAATGGTCTGGCTGGCAATCACCCACGGCATCAGCGATTTATCGACGGCGCGATTATGCACAATGGCAATGGCCAGCAAAATGCCAAGGGCTGTGCCCATGCCAAAGCCCATGAGCGTGGCGGAAAGGGTGATCCATGCGTGATACACAAGGCTGCGCTTGGAGGTAATTGGCTTATCAATCACCGTATCCCACAGCTCGGCAATAATCTGGTGCGGGGCGGGAAGGACAGGGCGTTCCTGATTGAAGGTCTGCTCAATCACTTGCGCGGTGGTGATTGTCTCACCCGCCCGCGCTGCCTGATCGCGCACAAAGGGCGCGTTGAGAATAACCACAAACACATGCCAGATGATCAGGATGGCAAGGATGACGGTGAGGATGGGGAGCAGTCTATTCCTCATAACTATGCCCCGCCCGCAAACCCTCGCGCACCCGATGGGCAATGGCCAGAAACTCCGGGCTTTCTCGAATATCCAGTGGTCGCTCCCGTGGCAGGGTGGATTCAATCACATCGGTCACGCGACCGGGCCGGGGGCTCATGACGACGATTTTGGTGGAGAGATAAACGGCCTCTGGGATCGAGTGCGTGACAAAACAGATGGTTTTGTTGGTACGATCCCAGAGCTTTAGCAATTGCTCGTTCAAGTGATCGCGGACAATTTCATCCAGCGCCCCAAATGGCTCATCCATCAACAACAGATCAGCATCAAAGGCCAGCGCGCGGGCAATCGAAGCGCGCTGCTGCATGCCGCCAGAAAGCTGCCAGGGGAATTTTTTGCCAAAGCCTGCGAGATTGACCAGTTCCAGCGTCTGCTCAATCCGCTTTTTCTTCTCATCCGGGCTATAGGCCATGATCTCCAGCGGCAGAGCAATGTTTTGCTCAATGGTGCGCCACGGATAAAGCGCTGCTGCCTGAAACACATAGCCATAGGAGCGTTCCTTGCGCGCATTCTCCGGCGTCATGCCATTCACGGTGATGGTGCCGCTGGTGTGCTTTTCAAGGTCCGCGATTACCCGCAAAAACGTGGTTTTGCCACAGCCGGATGGGCCGATGAAGGAAACAAAATCGCCCTTTTTCACCTCCAGATCCACGTTGGACAGCGCATGCACCGGCCCATCATTGGTCTGGAAGGTCAGACAGAGATCTTTGGCGGAGACGACGGAATAGGGGGATGTTGTCATGACGATATTCCATGTCTCATGATGTAACCTGAAGAACGGGTTGGGATGGAGAGGTCTTCGGTCTCAGTCCCAGACGCCAGAAAACCGATCCGGCGACGGCACCGCTTGGGATCAATGCGGCACCTACGACCAGAGCCGGTAAAATATAGTCGTTAAATCGGTTGCTTTCAGGATCAGGTGGTGACGTCGTCGGCATGATAAACAGTATGGTGAAAAATGCTGTCGATACGAGTGGGCATAGCGCACCTAGAATAATGGAATTCCTATGCGTTGCGTTCCATGCAATTCCGATAAGGGAAATGCATATTAAAGTAAAAGGTGCGGCTGTGATGAAGGATATTGGAAGTCCATATCCAAGAAACATAAGAATTAATATAAATGAGCCAACTGATCCGTTTAAAACCGCATCGGTTGAGAATTTTGTTTCACTTGAAGTCATCAAAGGTAAGAGAAATATTGGCAACATGATGAGAGCGAAAACCATTAGCCCTGTGATTACAGCGCCCAGATAAGCCCTCATCATCTTGAGTTTGCTCACCCTCATACCCCGCTCGCCGGAATGCCCGTCCGTTCCACTTTACGCGGTGAGACGAGCTCCTTCCACGTAGACAGCGCCTTGCTCACCGCCGGATAAGGCTCGCGCTTCACAAACTTGCCGTGGCCTTCCTGCGTTTTCACCGTGCTTTCCTCAATCGCCACTACACCACGGGTCAGGGTGAAGCGCGGCAGGCCGGTGACGGTTTTGCCCTCGAACACATTGTAATCAATGGCCGATTGCTGGTTGCTGGCCGAGATGGTCTTGGAGCGTTTTGGGTCCCACACCACAATATCGGCATCGGCCCCCACAAGGATCGCGCCCTTTTTCGGATAGATATTGAGGATTTTGGCGATGTTGGTGGAGGTGACGGCCACGAATTCGTTCATGGTCAGACGGCCCGTGGCCACGCCATAGGTCCACAGCATCGGCAGGCGATCTTCCAGGCCGCCGGTGCCGTTGGGGATTTTGGTGAAATTGCCGACGCCAAACCGCTTCTGCTCGGTGGTAAAAGCGCAATGGTCGGTGGCAACGCACGACAGCGAGCCGGATTGCAGGCCAGCCCAGAGGCTATCCTGATGCTGCTTGTTGCGGAACGGCGGCGACATCACCCGGCGGGCGGCGTGGTCCCAATCCTTGTCGAAATATTCGCTTTCATCCAGTGTCAGATGCTGAATCAGTGGCTCGCCATAGACCCGCATGCCCTTTTGCCGGGCGCGGCGTATGGCTTCATGGGCTTGTTCGCAAGAGGTATGCACCACATAGAGCGGAACGCCCGCCATATCGGCCAGCATGATGGCGCGGTTGGTGGCTTCGCCTTCCACTTCAGCCGGGCGGGAATAGGCGTGCGCCTCCGGCCCGTCATTGCCTTCTGCAAGTAACTTGGCCGACATGGCCGCGACCACATCGCCATTTTCAGCATGCACCAGCGGCAGCGCGCCCAGTTCGGCACAGCGGGAGAAGGAGGCGAACATCTCATCATCATTCACCATCAAGGCCCCCTTATAGGCCATGAAGTGTTTGAAGGTGTTGATGCCCTTGTCTTGCACAATGGTCTGCATTTCGTTGAAAATGCGCTCATCCCATGAGGTGATGGCCATGTGGAAGGAGTAATCGCAATTGGCGCGGGTGGATTTATTGTCCCAGCGGGTCAGCGCTTCCAGCAGTGATTGGCCGGGATCGGGCAGACAGAAATCCACCACCATGGTGGTGCCGCCAGCCAAGCCTGCGCGGGTGCCGCTTTCAAAATCATCGGCGGAATAGGTGCCCATAAACGGCATTTCCAGATGCACATGCGGATCGATGCCACCCGGCATGATGTAACAGCCGGAGGCATCCAGCGCGGTATCGGCGGAAAGGTCGAGGCCGATTTCGGTGATGATCCCGCCCGCGATTTTGACATCGGCCTTGTAGGTGAGATCGGCTGTTACAATAGTGCCGCCTTTGATGACTGTGCTCATGTGTATTCACCCGTGTTTGTTTTTGGTTGCCAATCAAGCTTTCAATTTGCCGTTCACCCCCTCTGGCTTGCCAGCCATCTCCCCCTCAAGGGGGAGATTGGATAGAGGAAACGCCTTGTTTTTCTTCAAGCGTCGGGATCTCCGATGCGCGACAAAAAAGAGGTGTAAGGGGCAAACCCAGAATCGATCTCCCCCCTTGAGGGGGAGATGCCCGGCAGGGCAGAGGGGGGTAGGCGGCAGATCAAAACGATCATGCTGTCCATCACCCCACAACCTCCGCCGTCTCCAGCACCGCGTGCAACAACACATCACACCCAGCACCAGCCCACTCCTTGGAAATCTCTTCCGCCTCATTATGCGAAAGCCCGCCCACGCAAGGACACATGATCATCGTCGATGGCGCAACCCGTGCTGCCCAGCAGGCATCGTGGCCAGCGCCGGAAATGATGTTCATGTGGCTATAGCCCAACCGCTCGGCGGCATCGCGCACGCGGCCCACCAGTGTGGGATCAAAGGTGACGGGGTCGAAATGGCCGACGGCTTCCACCGAGCAGCCAACACCCAGCGCTTCGCAGATTGTTGCCGCTTCCGCTTCGATTTTCTCCCGCATCCGGTCGAGCTTGTCTTGGCTTGGCGTGCGAATATCCACCGTGAACACCACTTTGCCCGGCAGCACATTGCGCGAGTTGGGTGAGAAGAACACTTGGCCGACGCCGCCAACTGCACCCGGCTGTTCGCTCATCGCCACATCCTGCACCATCTCGATGATCCGGCTCATGGCAAGTCCAGCGTTGACGCGAAGGTTCATCGGGGTAGAGCCGGTATGCGCCTCGCGGCCTGTGAGGGTAAATTCCAGCCACCACAGGCCCTGACAGTGGGTAACAACGCCGATTTGCTTGTTCTCAGCTTCAAGAATCGGCCCTTGTTCGATGTGATATTCGAAATAGGCGTGCATTTTGCGCGCCCCCACTTCTTCGTCGCCCAGCCAGCCAATGCGCTTCAGCTCATCGCCGTAAGATTTTCCGTCGGGGTCTTTGCGCGAATAGGCGTAATCCAGCGTATGCATGCCAGCAAACACGCCAGAGGCCAGCATGGCGGGGGCAAAGCGCGCACCCTCTTCATTGGCCCAGTTGGTGACAACAATCGGGTGCTTGGTTTTAACGCCAAGGTCGTTCATCGAGCGCACCACTTCCAGCGCTGCCAGCACGCCCAACACGCCATCATATTTGCCGCCGGTGGGTTGGGTGTCGAGGTGGGAACCAACATAAACGGGCAGGGCATCCGGGTCGGTGCCGGGGCGGGTGGCAAACATCGTGCCCATCTGGTCCAAGCCCATGGTCATGCCTGCGGCTTCGCACCATGTTTGAAACAGGGCGCGGCCTTCGGCATCCTCATCCGTCAAGGTTTGGCGGTTGTTGCCGCCAGCAATGCCGGGGCCAATCTTGGCCATGTCCATCAGGCTGTCCCACAGCCGGTCAGCATTTACGCGCAGGTTCGCACCGGGGTGAGCCGTCATCTTATCAATCCTAATTTGTGCAGGGATTTCGATGCCCATCGAAAACCGCTGTTCCCATCATTGTTAGCTCTTGTTATTTTTGAGCCTTTGTTTCGGTCTCAACCATTGCCTTTCTGAGGGCAGTGATTGATATTTGACCGATTGGTAAACATTACAACTTCCGGCGTAGCACTCAAGCCGAAAAACGCGAAAAATTCGGCCAAAGCTTTCGCCTATTTTTTTGAGGCGCGTCTGGTTGCTTCCGGGGCAGGGTTGGAAGCAGCAAGGCGCAGGCAGGCATGGGGAAGACAGGGAGAGAGCATGGCGATTGCCAGGGCATCAAGGACGCAGAGGCGGACGCGGATTCAGGAAGAAAAGGAGGAGGTCATCCTGCAAGCGGCACTGGACGTGTTTTCCATGCGCGGCTTTCGCGGCTCGACCATCGACCAGATCGCCGAGGTGGCGGGCATGTCGAAACCCAATCTGCTCTATTATTTCCGCACCAAGGAGGCGATGCACCGGCTTTTAATGGACCGGCTGCTGGAGACGTGGCTGAAGCCGCTGCGCGCTTTCGATGCCGAGGGCGATCCGCAGGAGGAAATCCGCAGCTATATCCGCCGCAAGCTGGAAATGGCCCGAGATTTTCCGCGCGAAAGCCGGTTGTTTGCCAATGAAGTGCTCCAGGGTGCACCCATTATCGAGGATGTGCTGAAAGGGCCGTTGAAAGATCTGGTCGATGAGAAGGCCGGGGTCATTCGCAGCTGGATCATGGCGGGCAAGCTTGTCGCCTGCGACCCCTATCACCTGATTTTTTCAATCTGGTCCACCACCCAGCATTACGCTGATTTCGACGTGCAGGTGCGTGCCGTGCTGGGCGCGGGGACGGCGGAAGACGAGCGGTTCGAGAATGCCGCACGGTTTCTGGAAGGCCTGTTCCTGCGAGGTCTCCAGCCAGGAATGTGAACGCAAGGCCGGATCAATCCGGCAGCAGGGCCATGGCGAGAAGTCCGGCGGCTGTGATCAGCGCCCCGGCAAATACGGCCATCGGCGCCCAGCCATGGCCCATGGCGCCTTCCAGCAGAATGATGAAGCTTGGCGTCAGGTAGCTATAGGCCAGCACTTTGGGCGCGGGCAGGCGCTGCGAGGCATATTGCAGCAGCAGGAAGGTGATCAGCGTTGTCACGACCGCCAGATAGAGAACCAGACCCCAGCCAAGCCAGGAGATCGAGGCGTAGTCGAGGGCGATCAGTCGGGGCACGCCCGGCACCATAATGAAGGCGAGTGTGCCCACCGCCGACCAGAGCAGGAAGATCAGCGCCGGTTCGTTCTCGTTGAATTTGCGCAGCAGCGGCACGTAAATCGCATGCGCGGTCACGCCGACGAGATAGATCAACTCGCCCTTGCCGATGTCGAAATGGATCAGCGCCTGCACATCGCCGCGAAAGATCACCCAGATCGCCCCGATGGCGGCAATCACCAGGCTGACCATCACCCGGCCTCGGGTTTTTTGGCGCATCAACAGCCAGGCGAAGCCTGCGCTCATCAGCGGCATCATCGTGAAAATCGCCCCGGTCGCCACAGGGGCGGTAAATTGCAGGGCGATGAACATGCTGATCATATAGGTGGCCATCAGCGCGCCGATAATCACGAAGCGGACCGGGCGACGCGGCGCTTTGAGCGGATAGCGCTTAATGCGGAAGCACAGGAAAGCTGTGATGGCGATGGTGACGATATAGCGTAGCGCCTGGACCGCAATCGGATCGATCATGTGGGTCGCCATGCCACCGAAGGAAAAGGAGGTGGCGAGCAACACGGCAAACAGCAAAACGGCCAGATGGGCCTTCAGTTTCTCGCGGCCACGGGCATGGCTGTTATGCCTGTCTCTTATATCGTCTTTTTCAGGCGAGGGGGAAATCGTCGATGCTGTCACGGATTGGGTCTTTGTGAATGATAGGCAAAATGGCGGCCACGCTTGTTGCGCCAAAGCTCTCTATACGATGCAGGGCAAAGCGAGGCGACCCCTTTTCCGTTCAAAAATGAGGCATTTCAAAAAGCATCAGAGCGCGATGGCATCCTGTTTACGGTCGAGAGATCGGCGCTTCAAAAGCGCGAACAGGTCGTCGCCGTTCATGGGGCGGGCCAGGCCATAGCCCTGCAAGGTATGACAGCCGAGATCCCGCAGAATGTCGGCGTGCTGCATGGTTTCCACACCTTCGGCAATGATTTCGATGCCAAGCGATCGGCCGATTTCAACAATCGAGCCGATCAGCCGTCGCTGTTGCTTGCTCTCGATGATCGGCAGGGTCAATTGCCTGTCGATTTTCAGCCGTCGGGGCGAGAGCTTCAACAGGCTGAGGATCGAGGAATAGCCGGTGCCGAAATCATCGATCTCGATATCGATGCCGAGGATTTTGATCTGGCTGATGGCGGTTGCCGCGGCTTCCGCCTTGTCATCGAAGGAGATCGATTCCAGCAATTCGAAGGCAAGGCCGCCGGCGGGAAGCGGTGTATCGCGTAGATGGGCGACAAGCCCATCGTCGAACAATCTTTGGGCAGAGATATTAACGGAGACATGCGGCGTATCCAGTCCGTGCTCCTGCCAGCGCCGGGCCTCGGCAAGCGATTGTTCGAGAATGCTGTTGTCGATGGCGGCCACGACATTCAGGCTTTCGGCCACCGACAGGAAGGCAATCGGCGGCAACAGGCCAAGCTGCGGATGTTGCCAGCGCGCGAGCGCCTCGACGCCAGTAATCTGCATGGTGTGCGCGTCAAATTGCGGCTGGAAATAGGGAATGAAATCGTGATCGGCCAGCGAGCGCAGAATGGCGTCGGCGGTGCGCTTGGTGGAAAGGGTGGCTTCCTTCAACGTGTCGGAAAAGAATTCCAGCCGGTTCTTTCCGCGCCGTTTTGCCTCGTAAAGCGCGATATCGGCATTGATCAAGGCCTGTTCCAGATGCGGGTGGCTGTTGCAGGATTGGGCGATGCCGATGCTGGCGCTAACACGGCATTCTTGGCCCTCCCAATGGATTGGCTGGTTGATGGCATCGATCAGGGTTTCGCCAAGGCTGCGGGCTGCGGCCTGGCTGCTCTCGTTGTGCTTGACCACCACGAATTCGTCGCCGCCGATGCGCGCGGCAAAATCGCCGGGGGAAATATGGGTATTGATCTGGCTGGCGGCATGGCGCAGCATGGCGTCACCTGCCGCGTGGCCCAGCGTGTCGTTGATCTCCTTGAACCTGTCGAGATCGATATGCAGCAAAGCGACAGATTTGCCGCTACCCCTTAGGTCTTCGATGTCGGCTAGATGCCGGTCGAGGAAGCGTCGGTTTGCAAGTCCGGTCAGGGGATCGTGCAGGGACGTATGTTCCATGATCTGCCGGGCGTTTTCCAGTTCCTGGTTCTGGGCCTCGAGCGCGGTTTTGGCATCGTGCAGGGCTTCATGCAGTTTGACATCCGCGGTGATGTTCCAGTTCACGCCGACGATCTTCTTGCGAAAATCGGCATCGCGATAGATCGATCCGAAGGAGCGGATATGGCGTATCTGGCCGCTGCGATCCAGAATACGGAACTCGGTCGAGTAATTGGAGCCGGTGCGGATGGCCGAGGCCAGAGCGTGAGTGGCGCTTTCCCGGTCCTCCGGATGAAGACAGTTGCTCCAGTCCTCGCGGATTTCAATCGGACGGGACGGATCACAATCGTAGAGCTGGCGCATGCGATTGTCCCAGGTCAGGGCGAGGCTGCCGATATCCATTTCCCACACGCCGATTTGCGAGGCGTCGAGCGCGATTTGCAATCGTTGTGACAGAGTGCGCAATTCGCGTTCCTGATCGTTGAGCTCGGCAATATTGGCCTGCCGTTCCATCAGAAGATGCGCGACCCACAGGAAAGGCGTGATGATTGCCAGCGCCAGGATGAACATTACCAATTGACGGAACCAGATTTCGTTGGCGGGTTGTTGCCACCCGCCCTTGGGCGCTGCCGCCAGCACCCAGGTCTGGGCGCCAATGCTGACCTCCATGCGCACCGCGCTGGCGCCGATTAGTGCGGGATCGCCGAAAAACGCCGTGCTGACTGCGTTTTGCGTATCGGAACCGGCGTAAAGCGCGACATTCAGATCGAGGTCATAGAGGCCACTTTCGCGAAACAGCCGCTCCACATCGACGGTGCCGCGCAGCAGGCCATGGCTGAAGGGCTTATTCTGAGGGGACGTCTGGTCCGGCAAGTCCGGTGACGTGCTGGCCGGTTCGCTCAGGCTCGATGACGCAATGGGGTAAAAGATAACGAGACTCTTGCCTGTTGTCGGCAGGTTCATCGGCTCTGTGATGACATAGATATTGCTGTTCTCGGCCTGGACGGCGGCTTTTTGCTCTTGCGGGTTGGCTGTGAAGTCATGCCCAACCTGGTTGAGAATGAACGGATAGGTCAGTCTTGTCCGCATGTCGAAGGAAAGACTGATAGAGCGCAGCCGGACAGGCCTGGAGAAAAATCGCCTGCCAATGGCGGAAAACCGGGCCTGGCTCATGTCTGGCTCGGTTTCAAGCACGGCAAGCAGGCCTTGGAGCATCTTGATGTCGGCCTTGATATTGCCTTCCAGCCGGGCGCGCACGGGGCTGAGCTTGTCGGAGATCGCGGCCTTCCTGTCTTCCAGATAGGCTTTGCGATTTTGGCTTTCGATTGCAAAAATAGTGACGAAAACCGCAGCGCAAACAATCAAAGCGGGCCAGTAGAAGCTGGCAAGCTTCCTGACACTTCCCGCAATGTTATCGGCCCAGGCAGAAATGATCATCATCAAACTCTTCAACGTGCAGATATATTGATATTTCGGTCCTGCTCTTTAGAGTCTGCCAGGCGCCTATGTCACCTGACGGACTTTCGATCTTGTTGTTTTCGCCTCGGATTTGTCCGAGAATCGATCCTAGTTCCCGGTCCGATCCTGTCGCGCTCGGTAGAGCGTAAGATGCAGTATTCATTTCGAAGATTGACCCTAATCGTTTTGCCCATTTTGGATGATCTCGATAGATCTCTCTTCTTATTAAAATATACTTATGCAGGCTTGGTCAGTTCATTGCAAAGTAATTCTCTAAAATTTCCTTTTTGGTGTAGAAAAAATCATTACAAAAAATATCCAATTTTCAATTGAAGCTATTGATATTTCTTATGTAAAAGAAAAATCTCAGAAAATTTAAGATTATGATTTTATTGAATATCTTCTCAAATATTCTGGAGTTTTTGATAGAAATTCTCCAATGATCCATGGATAAAAATAGGGTTGCATGCAGTATAGTCGACGCATTGTGTTGTCATGTTATCTGGATGAAACGCGCTCCACGATAGAGGTGCAAGGCGCTGTGCGGATATTGTCGTCAAGCACGCGATGAAATAACGACTGCATCAGTTCATGAAAAAATTGAGAATTCCTGAATTTTCACACCAACTTTCGCCAGCTTGTTTTTATTTAGATATGATTAATATTAAAAATACCGATGCAATTCACGTCGTTCCCTATCATTTTTGCTCGGAAACGTACGGAAACCCAAAAAGACAAATGAAAAAAGCGAGTGACAATCTGGCTGGTTCAATCTGAACCCGGCCGACCGTCACTCGCTGCCAGTTTAAGGCTTTGAGATATTCACAAAGGGAAGTCCAGCGCCACCGCGATGGCGGTTGGACTTATTCCGCTGCCTGCACCGCCATCGGATTATTGGGATGGGTCGTCCAGTTGGCGTAGTTCGGATCGACTGGCTTGCCGGTGCGCTGGTCTAGCGTGCCGGGTTCCAGGCCGACCATGGTGATGCAGTTTTCGACCGGACAGACATTAACGCAGAGGTTGCAGCCGACGCATTCGTCTTCCATCACCTCGAACTTGCGTGCGCCATCGACAATGCTGGTAATCGCCTGATGGGACGTGTCCTCGCAGGCGATGTGACAGCGGCCGCATTTGATGCAGGCATCCTGATCGATCTGCGCCTTGGCGATATAGTTGAGGTTGAGATATTGCCAGTCGGTGACATTGGGCACGGCGCGACCACAGATGTCATCCAGCGATGCGTGACCCTTGGCATCCATCCAGTCGGACAGGCCCGTGATCATTTCCTCAACGATCTTGAACCCATAGGTCATGGCGGCGGTGCAGACCTGCACATTGCCAGCGCCGAGCGCCAAAAACTCTGCCGCATCCCGCCAGGTGGTAATGCCGCCGATGCCTGAGATCGGTAGGCCATAGGTTTCCGGATCGCGGGCGATTTCCGCCACCATGTTCAGCGCAATCGGCTTGACCGCCGGGCCGCAATAGCCGCCATGGCTGCCTTTGCCGCCAACACTGGGATTGGGGGCAAAACTGTCGAGATCGACCGAGACGATGGAATTGATGGTGTTGATCAGCGACACCGCATCTGTGCCGCCCGCCTTGGCAGCGCGGGCCGGTTTGCGGATATCGGTAATATTAGGCGTCAGCTTGGTGATCACAGGCATGCGGCTATATTGCTTGCACCAGCGCACCACCATTTCGATATATTCCGGCACCTGGCCGACGGCGGCTCCCATGCCGCGTTCCGACATGCCGTGCGGACAGCCGAAATTCAGCTCGATGCCGTCAGCCCCGGTTTCTTCCACCAGCGGCAGGATCGCCTTCCATTCCTCTTCCTCACAAGGCACCATGATCGAGGCGATCAGGGCGCGGTCTGGCCAGTTCATCTTGACCATCTTCATTTCCTGAAGATTGACCTGCAAGGGGCGGTCGGTGATCAGCTCGATATTGTTGAGACCCAGCAGGCGGCGGTCCGCCCCCCAGATGGCCCCGTAGCGGGGACCATTGACATTGACGACCGGTGGGCCTTCCGAGCCGAGGGTTTTCCACACCACGCCGCCCCAGCCGGCTTTGAAGGCGCGCTCGACATTATAGGCCTTGTCGGTCGGTGGCGCAGAGGCCAGCCAGAAGGGGTTGGGCGATTTGATGCCGACGAAATTATTTCTAATATCAGCCATGGTTCAATCCCTCCGGCTCAGGCGACGGCGCTGACGCCGGAGGCGTCCGCAGCAAGCGTCAGGTTGATGCTTTCAGCCGCGTCGCGGCCCATGGCAACGGCGGAGACCGTCAGGTCCTGGCCGCCGAAGGCGCAGTCACCGCCCGCCCAGACGCCAGGAAGCGATGTACGACCCTCTGCATCCACGGTAATCTTGCCGCCTTGCATCGCAAGGCTGTCCTGGCCTTCCGGGTCGAGCTTCTGGCCGATAGCGACGAGGATCTGGTCGGCCTTGATCTCGGTGGTGTGGCCGCTGCCCTTCATCAGCCCGTTTTCCAGATGGGTATATTCAAAGCTGATCGAGGCGATATGGCCGCCGTGATGCGCAACCTCCTTCGGCTGGAGCCAATGGCGGATCTGCACGCCCTTGGAGGCGGCAAGGTCCTGCTCATAATCCGAGGCGTTCATATGCTCCTTGCCACGGCGATAGCAGATGGTGACGTTTTCCGCACCGAGCAGCTTGGCCTGCACGCCCGCATCAATGGCGGTCATGCCGCCGCCGATGACGACGACGTCGCGTCCGACAGGCACATTGCCCTTGGCGTCTGCCTGGCGCAGATGGGCGATGAACTCCACCGCATCCATCACACCATTGGTATCGGCGCCGGGAATGGTCAACATATTGACATTGCCAAGGCCGGTGCCGAGAAACACCGCATCGAACTTTGCCTTGAGGTCGGCGAGGGTGAAGTCGCGGCCCAGCATCTGGCCGTGCAGCACATCGATATTGCCAATCGACAGGATGTAATCCACTTCCGCCTGGGCATAGTCATCTGTGGTTTTGTAGGCGGCAATGCCATATTCGTTCAAACCGCCTGCCTTGGGGCGGGTGTCGTAGATGGTGACGGAATGGCCGTGCATGGCCAGCCGATGCGCGCAAGCAAGACCGGCCGGACCGGCACCCACCACGGCAATGGTCTTTCCGGTCGAGGCCGCGGCTGTGTAGAACTGGTGGCCATGTTCAATGGCTAGATCTGTCGCATAACGCTGCAAGCGGCCGATTTCCACCGGGCGTTCTTCGGCGGTGTTGCGTACACAGGCCTCTTCGCAGAGCTGTTCGGTGGGACAGACGCGGGCACACATGCCGCCGAGGATGTTCTGATCGAAAATCGTCTTGGCCGAGCCGGTCGGGTTGCCCGTCGAGATCTGGCGGATGAACAACGGAATGTCGATTGAGGTCGGACAGGCCGTCATGCAGGGCGCGTCATAACAGAAATAGCAGCGGTCAGACGCGACAAGCGCTTCATGGTCGCCCAGGCGCGGATGCAGGTCGGAGAAGTTTTTTACATAATCGACAGCGTCAAGCCGCCCGGCCTTCAGGCCCGGTTCCAGTTTTCGCATCGCAGTTCCCTCTTTTTTGTTCGAAGCGATTGGGAAAAGCGTAACGCAGGATAAAAAATTTATCAAACGGTAAAAATTACAATATGCCGCATTGCGGAAAATTTTTTAAGATATTGATTTAAAATAGTATTATCGGGTTTTTTGCCAAAAAAGCCTGTTTGAAATCTCGTCCGCATTCGCTGCGGAAAACATGATGAAAATCCTCCACTATATACTTTACTCTTTTACTCATGTTTTGTAGGGTGATTGCACACACAAGGATGGCAAGACGCCGCCGCCATACACAGGAGACAGTCCATGGCAAAACACAATGCGCCGAAAAAGAAGAAGCAGACAGACAAGCGCGCGGTCACCGCTGCCCCGGTTGATGAGAAGGGCGCTCAGGCGGATATCAAGAGCTTTCTCTATGTCGGCGGGCGCGATTGCCAGGTAGCGCATTTGCGCCAGATCGCCACCAATTTTGGCGCCGAGCTGATCCATCACGATGGCGGATTGCGGGAAGCCGTTTCGCGGATCGATACGGTTCTGCCTTCGGTCGACTGCGTGTTCTGCCCGATCGACTGTATCAGCCATGATGCGTGTCTGCGGGTGAAGAGCGGCTGCAAGAAATTCGGCAAGACCTTCATTCCGCTGCGCAACGGCTCGAAATCCAGCCTGGAACGGGCGCTTCAGACGTTGAACGACCGCTCTGACAGCAATTGAGGGACATATTTCATGCATGACGGGAGTGACGGCAGCCTGATGATCGAGCTGCACAAGCTTGGTGACCAGGCGGGGGAGGGACTGATCGGCGCCCTGTACGAACGCGAGCAGGATGGCCGGGAGCGGCAGGCGGCGATGGCAGAGATCATCCGGCTGCCGGGCCTGCATGAACGGCCCGTGTCGCGCACCCAGCATTTGGCGCAGGGGTTGCGGCGCGACGCGATTTCAGCCGAGGTCATCGATTTTCCGCCGCCGCAATGGCACCGCAACGCGGCACGGCGCAACAGCTGATCAGGTGCGCGGCAAAAACGCGCCGAGCGCCAGCAGCGTCCAACCCACCATCATCGCGATACCGCCCGTTGGGGCGGCCATGGGAAACAGGCTCTGGCCGCTCCATTGCTTGACCGCGAGATCACCAGCAAATAGCAGCACGCCAAGGCCGATTACCAGGCCGGAGAGCGTGGCGGTACGAATCCTGTCACCGGCCAGATAAAGCCCCAGCAAGGCGGGAGCATGGGTGAGCGCAATCGAGGAGGCGGGGCCGAGCAGATTGCCAGCCCCCGTCACATGCGCCGCCGCAGCCGCCAGCCCGACGCCGCAGGCGCCGAACAGGCCGGACAAGATCAGCAGGAGAGGTCTCAATGCGCGCAGGCTCATGCCGCTATTCCTTGTTCTGCATGTGATGGGCAAGCTTTTCAATCGGCGCCCAGATGATCTCGCGCAGCTTCTCATGGGCAATGGTCTCGTCCATGGCGCGGCGAAAACACAATAGCCACTCATCCCGCTCCAACGGTCCGATCTCCGCGACAAAGTGCCGACGCCGCAGCATGGGATGGCCGCGCTTTTGCATATAGACAGGCGGCCCGCCGAGATAGCCGGTGATATAATCATAAAACTTCTCTTCGCTTTCGGTGAGATCAGCCGGATGAATGGCCCGGCAGCGCGCCGCTTCCGGCAGCGTGTCCATCAACTGGTAAAAGCGATGCACCAACGCCTTCACCGTCGCATCCCCGCCGATGGCTTCATAGAGTGTGATGGTATTCTCGTCGCTCACGTCCTGCCCTCGACTGCCCTACAGCGCCGCGCGTTTTATAGAACGCGCGGCGCTGTAACACTTTTGGTAGCCCCTTTTGCCGGGTTTGGTGAAGGGAGGCAACGGGCGAAGGGAGGATGTGGCGATGAGGCGCAGGGGTGGTTTGCAGATGCTTTCAGGGCTAATACAATTTTAAGGTGTGTCGTGCATTTTATACCACATTTCCCTGCGCCTATCGATATGGGCGAGGCTTTTGCTTTGCGCTAATTAAATGATAAAAGGGGCTCACCTGATGAAATATTCCCTATCTCTCACATTCGACACGGATGTGCTGGCCAATATCAAGGCCGCTGGCCAGACTGTGGCTATTGCAAAAACAGTCGGAACTGGCACGCCAAACGTAATTTGGCTGACAGTTGATCCATTTCAATCAAACACCATCGAATGGGAAGAGGATTACTGGATTTATGCCTCGACGGTTGATGTCAGCAATGGCGCTTCTATTAACAAGCTGACAGAGGTTACTCCAGGTCCCGCACTGGATGGCGGGTATTACGATTTGAACGAGAACTCCATTTTTGGTCCGTTCCGCAAGAACAACAGTGTGTTTCCGGTTGCAACCGGCGCCTATACTGCAATCAATAATATGAGCCACGAACAATACCCGTCGCTGACATTCGGCCTGTCGCAGACCGCCTTGGTCAATCAGACGCTGCACGAGCGCAAGCCGATTTCGGCTCAGACATTATTCGCCACCCAGCCCGTTCGCATGACCCCGTCCACCGCCGTGCATGTGTGGCTTCAGTCTGAGCACGAAAGCCAAACATTTATTACCGACATTAACGGAACGCCAAGCCTGGTTGGATTTGGTGAGGGTGTCACCGACATCGCACTGAAATACGATCCTGTCCAAGGTCTTTTCGGACCACCCCAAGCCTAATTATTTCCAAGCTGATATATTCAGACGTTGTCTCAACTAGATAATCTTGAAGATCTCTAATTTATAAAGATATTTAGCATTCGAAAATGGAATACAAAGGGTCATCTGCAATGGCTCGTTGTATAGCGTGACGGTGTCTTTAAACAAGTCTGGCGGCCAGCATCTACGGTGGGGATGCTGACCGCCGACGCTCAGCCGCAAAGGGTAGCCGTCTTGGTGGGGGAGGCCACCTCTTTGCGGCTCAGCGTGTCTGGGATCAGGCGTGGCCAAAGAGGCCGTGGATCGGATCGTATTTCAGGGCGATGTCGGTGATACTGCCGCCGAATTGTGCCACGCTCGTGGTTCCGCTGATTTCAGTGATGATAGTCTGGCTTTTATATTCGGACTGTAGCCAGAGGTAGACTTCTGTGAACGGCGTCATGCGAACAGACTGCGTGGCGAGGACTGTCTGGGCCGAAATGGGCTTGCGTTCCTGGAGCGTCTGATTGACCAAGGCGGTCTGAGACAGGCCGAATGTCAGCGACGGGTATTGCTCGTAGCTCATATTGTTGATTGCAGCATAGCTGCCGGTTGCAACCGGAAACACACTGTTGTTCTTGCGGAACGGACCAAAAATGGAGTTCTCGTTCAAATCGTAATACCCGCCATCCAGTGCGGGACCTGGAGTAACCTCTGTCAGCTTGTTAATAGAAGCGCCATTGCTGACATTAACCGTCGATGCATAAATCCAGTAATCCTCTTCCCATTCGATAGTGTTTGATTGAAATGGATCGATTGTCAGCCAAAGTACGTTTGGCGCGCCAGTTCCGACTGTTTTTGCAATAGCCACAGTCTGGCCAGCGGCCTTGATATTGGCCAGCACATCCGTGTCGAATGTGAGAGATAGGGAATATTTCATTTTTTCAGATCCTTAGCTTGGGGTCATGTGATGCTCTCGGACGTTCTCTCCGTCTCGAAAGCGTTCCCATTTGCAATCCGATACGTAAAAAATACAACCTATGGACATTTTATTATTATATACAACTAAAAGAAGATTTTCTTATGTTCTACTTGTAATGGTCAATTCGCTTCTGTTGCTTTCCAGAATAAAAACACCAAAAATGAGCACTTTAAGGTCGTTTTTTGTGTTGAACGCGCTCATTAGTTGTGATTAAAAGGGAACCATTATGATACACTTATTGTTGATCTGACCTTTGAGACTTTAAATTTCATCTATTATGAGTGTTTTTGCCTGATGCGTATTGGTTATGCTCGCGTTTCCACAAGTGATCAGAATCTTGATCTTCAACTCTCGGCGTTGGCGCAGGTCGGATGTGAGAGAGTTTTTTCAGACCAAGGGCTCTCTGGGGCCATGCGGCACAGGCCGGGTTTGATGGAGGCGCTTGCTGCGCTTAAATCAGGTGATACGCTGGTGATCTGGCGCCTTGACCGACTGGGGCGCTCTTTGTCGCATCTGATCGAGATGGTCACGGAACTTGGAGAGCGGAAAATCGGCCTCTATTCCGTCAACGAATGTATCGATACGGCTTCGGCTGGCGGCATTCTGATTTTCCACATCATGGGGGCATTGGCGGAGTTTGAGCGTAGCCTGATTTCCGAGCGCACAAGGGCGGGCATGTCGGCAGCGCGGCAGCGCGGCAGCGCCATAGGACGGCCCGTCAAGCTGTCTAAGCAGGATGTCGAGGTGGCGCGTGGTGCCATTCACGGTGGATCTGTCACCGTCCAGGGAGCGGCACGCGACATGGGCATCAGCCGCGCCACGCTCTATCGCGCACTTAGACGCAAGAACGCCTTTCAGTGAAGGCTGTGTCGCGGTTTGAAGCCGCTGCGCATTTCCTATTAGATCGCTTCCGATCTATGGACTTGCGCAACAGGCGTCACGCCGCGACCTGATGGAAAAACCGCATGCTGGCTTCCACCGCATGGGGGATTTCGCTGGTGTGATTGCCTTCCACCTCTTCAGACGAGATGATCGCGTTGGCGGCTCGGGCGCGCTTTATCAGCAGGGCGGCATTGTCCTCGAAGCTGGTTTCGGTTTCAGCATGCAGCAGCTTTATCGGGCATTTGAAGCTATGAGCGTAGCAGACTGCGCTGCGCACCTCGAATTCATGCGGGTGGCTGTCGTCGAAGCGAATATCCTCGGGGTAGCGCTTGAAAAAGCGGAAAGCGTTGGGATTGCCGGAAATTGGCACGGCGGCGCGGAAGCGGTGGGTGCTCATCGAGGCCAGCATGGCCAGCGTGCCACCAATGCTGTGACCGGCCAGAAACACCCGCTCGCGGTCGATGCCGGGCAGGTGGGAGAGCCGGTCGGCTGCCGCCAGCACGTCATCGACTTCATCGTAGAAACCGGAGAAAATCCCCATCTGGCCGTTTTCACCACGCATGGAGGGCATCATCACCACATAGCCGGCGTCTGCATAGGCTTTCAGCGGCTCCCACTGGCCAGCGCCCATGGCATTGCCGCCATGCAGGAACAATACGGCAGGCTTCAGCTTGCGCTCGCGTTTATAGGTGGAGACCCAGGCGGCCAAGGTCAGTTCACCACCCCGACCGGAGCGGTAGAAGATCCGGTTGGCGCCCGCAGGTGCGGTCAAGGGCTCATATTTGTCGGGGGCGGGGCCTTTTTGCAGCAGCCGGGTGCGAAAGCGCTCGCGCATTTTCATATAGTCATGGTGCAACAGGCGCGGCTCAGCGGGAACGTCAAAAGCATGTGCGAAAGACGGTGCGGCCAGTGTGGCCGCCATGCCGCCAAGCAGTCCGCGCCGCGTCAGTATTGCTTGTTTGCCTGACGCGTCGTCATATCCCATGCCGAATTCCTTCATACCATTTATGCCCCTGCCGTTTTCATCCATGCAATGCGCACCTGTCTTTTATGTGCCGGATCCGTTATGCAAACTCTTCAAATTCCGCAGCGGTTATGACCTTCACGACCGTTTCTGAATGCATCCTGTCTGCGACATGCGCGGCATAGCTTATCGATGTTTCCAGAACACGATTGGTCGTGATTCGAATATTCCTGACGCTAGCGCATAAACCGTCAAACCGGAATCGGTTCAACACGACAATTATGTGCATCTACAATGGCAAATCGGCAGTTTGGCTCTCTGATATGGCGGCGATGGTTTATCGTGTCTGTATACAGCTTTTTCGCCAAGACAACTTTTGTTGACCTGAATATAGAGCAGCCGTTAGCCCGGAAAAGGGGCGGCATCACGGCTTTCATCAGGCCTGATTTGAGGCGAGGGTGCCGCGCCAATCCCTCTATGGTTTTCTCTGTTGCTGATGATTTCAACATTCAGACATGGTGTTGGGGAAACCTGAAGGAGCTGCTTATAAATCTCGCAGTTGCATCGAATTTATGCGCGCTGTCGCCAGCGCCTGAAGCGAGGTTGGTCACAGCTCTGGCGAACGCCCAGTTTTTTGGCTGTTTTCGCAGGATTTTGGCGGATCGAAATATTTCATTCAAATTGAGCACGCTTCTTGCATTGTAAAAGGCACTGTATTCATATGGCTAAACAAACGGGGATAGCGCCATTGGCATTTGATGAAATGATTACGGCGGACGGCAGCCCGCGCGGACCGTACCAGAAATATTTCGACTGGTATTCGAGCCAGGACCCCAAGCATCTGATCGCAAAATCGCGCGATGCGGAAACCATCTTCAGAAAGACCGGCATTACATTCGCCGTTTATGGTCACGAGGATTCCTCGGAAAAATTGATTCCCTTTGATCTCATTCCCCGGATCATTTCCGGCCAGGAATGGCGAAAGCTTGCCCAGGGTATCGAGCAGCGCGTTCTGGCGCTGAATGCCTTTCTCGATGACATCTACCATAAGCAGGAAATCATCAAGGCTGGCCGCATCCCCCGCGAGCTGATCGAAAACAATGTCGCCTTCCTGCCGGAAATGATCGGCTTTCGTCCGCCGGGCGGTGTCTATACCCATATCGTCGGCACCGATATCGTGCGCACCGGCGAGGGCGAGTTCTATGTGTTGGAGGATAATGCCCGCACGCCATCCGGTGTCAGCTATATGCTGGAAAATCGCGAAACCATGATGCAGATGTTTCCCGAACTGTTCCAGCTGAACAAGGTGCAGCGGGTCGAGGACTATCCCTATCTTCTGCGCCAATCTTTGGCTTCGCTGGCACCTCCGGGCTGCAAAGGTAAGCCGCGCGTGGCCGTGCTGACGCCGGGCATCTACAATTCCGCCTATTACGAACATTCCTTCCTGGCCGACATGATGGGCGTCGAACTGGTGGAAGGCTCTGACCTGCGTGTCATCGACGGCAAGGTGAAGATGCGCACCACCCGAGGCTATGAGGCCATCGACGTGCTTTATCGCCGCGTCGATGACGATTTCCTTGATCCGCTGACCTTCCGCCCGGATTCGGCGCTGGGCGTGCCTGGCATCATGGACGTTTACCGCGCCGGTAATATCACCATCGCCAATGCGCCGGGCACCGGCATTTCCGACGACAAGGCGATCTATTCCTACATGCCTGAAATCGTCGAGTTCTATACGGGCCGCAAGGCGATCCTGGAAAACGTGCCGACCTGGCGCTGTTCGGAGGCCGATAGCCTGGCCTATGTGCTGGAGCATCTGGAAGAACTGGTGGTCAAGGAAGTGCATGGTTCCGGTGGCTACGGCATGCTGGTCGGGCCGACCGCCAGCAAGAAGGAGCGGGCGCTGTTTGCCGAAAAGCTGAAGACCCGCCCCAGCAATTACATTGCCCAGCCGACCCTGTCGCTCTCGACCGTGCCGATCCTGGTCAACAAGGGCATTGCTCCCCGGCATGTCGATCTTCGTCCCTATGTGCTTGTTTCCGACAAGGTGCAGATCATTCCTGGCGGCTTGACCCGCGTGGCTCTGAAGCAGGGTTCACTGGTGGTCAATTCCAGCCAGGGCGGCGGCACCAAGGATACATGGGTATTGGAGGACTGATGGTCATGCTGGGAAGAACTGCAAACGGCCTCTTCTGGATGTTCCGGTATATTGAACGGGCTGAAAACATTGCGCGTCTGGTGGATGCCGGGCTGCGCGTGTCGCTGACCCGGTCGGGTGCCACTGACGATGATTGGACTGGTGTGCTGCAAAGCGCCGACGTGCTGGATATTTTCCTAAAAGCCCATCCGAAAGTGACGGCGGCTGATGCTATCGACTTTCTGCTGCGTGATACGGCCAATCCCTCCAGCGTGATGTCCTGCATCGACAGCGCCCGCAACAATGCCCGTATGGTGCGCACCGCGCTGACCCGGGAAACCTGGGAGGCGACCAACGAATGCTGGATCGAGCTGAAGCAGCTTCTGTCGCGTAAGCTGAAATCCGCCGACCTGCCGGAAACCATCGATACGGTGAAGCGGCGGGCCGGGCTGATCCGCGGCGCCTTCCACGGCTCGATGTTGCGTAACGAGATCTATAATTTTGCCCGGATCGGCACATTTATCGAGCGGGCCGATAATACCAGCCGCATTCTCGATGTGAAATATTACGTGCTGCTGCCCTCGATAAACCAAGTCGGCTCATCGCTGGATAATATCCAGTGGGAATCGATCCTGCGTTCGGTGTCGGCGCATCGGTCTTATCGCTGGGTCTATGACGGCGATTATCTCGCCGCCAATATTGCCGATTTTCTGATCATCAACGGTCAGATGCCGCGGTCTCTGGCCTATTGCTATGAGAAGATCGTCAGCAATCTCGGCTATATCGGCAAGGAATATGGCGAGCGGCTGCCTGCCCATGAAACAGCCGATAGCATTCGCGCGTCGCTGCGCTCCAGTAACATCACCCGGATCATGGATCAGGGCCTGCACGAGTTTCTCGATAATTTCATTTCCCGCAACAACCGGCTGGGGCATGAGATTAACGAGGGCTACCGATTCTACAGTTGAGCGGGGCACAAGCGATGCGTCTGAAAATCAATCATGTGACGGAATACAGCTATGACGAGCCGGTGCAGTTCTCGCTCCAGAGGCTCAGGCTGACCCCGATCGAAAATCCCGGCCTGCACGTCGTATCCTGGACGATCGTGGTGGACGGCGCCAATGTCGAGGCCGGGTTCAACGACCAGTTCGGCAATCACACCCATCTGGTGTCCTTTGAAGGGGATGCCAGGTCTGTGCGGATCGTTGCCTCGGGAGAAGTGAAGACCGAGGATCGCGCCGGCGTCTTTGGCCCCCATACCGGCTATGTGCCGCTTTGGCTCTATCTGCGCGATACGCCGCGCACCAAGGCGGGAAAGCTGGTGCGCGATCTGGTGAAAAGCCTGGCAGGCGATAATGAACTGGCCAGGATGCACGACCTGATGGCGCGCGTGAATAGCCAGGTTCGCTATGAGACGGGCGCGACCACGACGGAAACCACCGCCGAGCAAGCATTGGAGGCGGGGACGGGCGTTTGCCAGGACCACGCCCATGTGATGATCTCCGCAGCACGGCTGATGAACCTGCCCGCCCGCTATATTTCCGGCTATCTGATGATGGATGGTGTCGAGCAGCAGACGGCAACCCATGCCTGGGCCGAAATCCACCTGCCGTCGCTCGGCTGGGTCGGCTTCGATGCCGCTAATGATGTCTGCCCGGATGCCCGCTATGTGCGACTTGCCTCTGGCCTGTCCTACGCCGATGCAGCACCGGTTTCCGGCATGCGCATCGGTTTGGCGGGGGAGGACATGTCCGTAACGGTCAGCGTCGCGGAAACCGGTCAAAGCCAGTCGCAGAGCCAGGGGTGAAGTCAGAAATTGCCGTCGTTTGCGGTAGAAGACTTTTACGTTTGCTGGATAATTACCATTCTGTTTTTGGATATCTCAAGCCTCTGATGCGTTTGGCAATTCGAAATCGGGCGTGACGGCGAGTATGCCGATCAGGAAATCCAGCACGACCCGCACCCGTGGTGCGTGGCGAATATCGTCATGTACCACCATCCATAATTCGCGCCGTGGCGGCGTGAGCCGGCTGGGGCATTTCCTGAGACGGGTATCATTATATCCGAGATAGTCCGGCAACAGTGCCACGCCGAGGCCGGAGGCGGTGGCCTGAACCTGGCTCGCGGCATCACTGCATCGCAGCGCAATGGTTCTCGACCCGATATGCTGCATCAACCAGCTCTGTTGCGGCAAAATATCATCCGCCTGAAGATAGGTGATAAATTCCCAGTCATCCTCCGCGATGTCATAGGTGTGGCTTGCGAAAAAGAAGAATGGGATATCGCGGAGTTTGCGGGCGACAAGTCCGTTCGAGAGTGGGCGCGACAATCGTAGTGCAATATCCGCTTCGCGCCGATTGAGATTTGCAAAATCCTTGTCACTCGACATCGTGATTTTGATGTCGGGATACTGGCGATGCAGGGAAACCAGTTTCGGTGCCAGCAAGAGCGATGCCAGACCGGGTGGCGCGGAAATATGCACAGGTCCCGCCAATGCTGCACCGCCGCCTGCCGCCGCCCGTTCGACGCTGGCCATTGCTTCTTCGACGGGTAGTCCCAGGGTCGCCAGCTCATGACCCTCTGCCGTCAGCCTGACTTCTCTCGCCAGCCGCTCCACCAGCTTTATACCGAGATCCACCTCCAATGCCGCAACCCTCCGGCCAACAGTTGTGTGATCGACGTGAAGCAGGCGTGCTGCCCGTGAGAAGCTACCGGTCTTGGCGAGGGTCAGGAAGCATCGATAATCATCCCAGTTCACTTGTGCGTTTCTCCACATGTACTGTGCGTAAGTATGCACTATCGCACATGAGCCTACCAGAGATACCAATGCACAAAGATGCAAATGCACCTCGCCTTGAGATGTCTGAAAATGGAATACCAAAATCCTTGGCAAGAAGCCTTGGTATGACAGCGAGGGTGCGACACACAGGGAGTGAGCCGATGACTTTGGTCATGGAATTTAAATATCCTGGCGCAGCGGATGTTTTGCAGCCAGTTTCTCGTGACATAGTTGCTCTCAAGCCAGGTGAAATTCGCCTGCGGCAGACGGTGGTCGGCGTCAATTATATCGACATCTATCACCGCAGCGGCGCCTATCCTTTGCCCTTGCCGGCGGTGCCGGGCGTGGAAGCCTTGGGCGTGGTTGAAGAGGTGGCCGATGACGTTGCCGATTTCCAGGTTGGCGACCGGGTGGTCTATGCGGGATTGCCAGCTGGCAGCTATGCGGCCAGCAGGATCATTCCGGCCTCCATCGCCGTAAAGCCGCCTGCGGAGCTTGATGACGAGCTTCTCGGTGGATCCTTTCTGCGTGGATTGACTGCGTATATGCTGCTTGAAACCGTTGGACACGTGTCGCCGGGGCAGGTGGTTCTGGTTCACGCCGCAGCAGGCGGGCTTGGCCTGATCCTGACGCAATGGGCGAAGAAGAAGGGCGCAAAAGTCATCGGCACCGTTGGATCGCAGGCAAAGGCCGATCTCGCGACACAGCACGGCCTCGACCATGCCGTCCTTTACAAACAAAGCGATTTTGTCGACGTGACGTTGGGACTGACGAAAGGCCGGGGCGTTGATCTGGTCATCGATGGTGTGGGTGGCGACACCCTTGCCGGAAGCCTGCGCGCCGTGCGTGTTTTCGGACTGGTGGCATCAATCGGACAGACAGCAGGCACCTTGCCACTCATCGATCCCATGAGCCTTGTCAATCGATCGCTCATTCGGGCGAGCATCATTTCTCTCCTCGCCGATCGGGATGCATACCGCCGAGCAGCCGAAGCGTGGTTCGAGATGCTGAAAACCGGCTTCAGCCTGCCGGAAGGCGCGCGCTATTCCTTGGCGCAAGCGGCGCAGGCCCATGCCGACCTGGAGGAAGGACGAACCTCCGGCTCCGTCAGGCTGATCGTTTAGCTCTTAACCCTGTTGCCGTGCCGGCTCTTGGAAACTAATTCCGGTTTTGTCCGTTGTGCTGTAGAGTTCTTGGCAAATCAGGACAGGCGCGATGTTGTTTGGACAATCGATCTTTCAATCCGTCGTCGAACGGCTTTCGAATGAAGAGGCGGAAAAGGCTGAACTTGAGGGTGAGGCCAATCATTACCGCGTCTCTGGATTGAATACCGGCTTCGTTCAAGAAAACAGCCACGTGCCACAAGCCGCTGCGGCGTGGGCGCAAGAGCAATATCTCGAGCTGATGCCGGATGAGGACGCTGTTTCCGAGGCAGAATTGGCCAAGGAAGAGGTGGCTCCCCCTGAAATGCCCCCTTACCTCGCGCGTCTTGCGCCGGAAGAGGTTGCAGAGGATCTGGGTATTGCTGATAATGACGAGGCTTCAAGCTTGAAAGCCAAGCGGAGAGCATTTGCGCAGCTCAATCACCCGGACCTGGTTCATCCGTTATTTGCGGATGCGGCTCATACCCGGATGACCATTGCCAATCAACTGATAGATCAGGCACTGAAGACAAGATCTTGAAAACCCGGGTGTCAGGAAAAAGCTCTTGTTTGTCTGGCCGTGCAGGGGATAGCCGGAATTTTCATGGGAAAATGAAACCGGATTTCCGAAGTGGTATTTTCTTGCCGGATTTCAATGCGATAACTCAGGTTCGGATATGACTCCGAACCTGAGTATGTTTGATCATTACTCGGAAATCGACTTCAGTAGCTCAATCAGCTGATCGCGTTTTTCCGATCCGCCGAGGCGACCCACGAATTTTTCCTCATGCTCGCGCCACTTCGGCAAAAGCTCTTCGAGAAATGCCGACCCCTTGGACGTCAGGTGAAGAAAATAGACGCGGCGATCCGTATCCGAGCGACGGCGCTCGATAAGGCCCTTGTCTTCCAATCCATCGACGATTGCAACGAAATTGGCTCGCTGGATTGCTAGCGTCGAGGCAACGTCGCTTTGCTTCATTCCGGAATTACCGGCTATGATAGACAGAACGGAAAAATCAGCTGGCCGGATATCATGACCGCCGAGAACATCCTGAAAGTCCTGCAAAATGGCCAGCTGTGCGCGCCTGACGCGAAAGCCGAGTGAATAGGCTAGCCCGGAATAATCGACAACCCCTTGTCGAACACCGGCGCCCTCACCAATAAAATGTTGATTGCTCATGCCCCTAGACTACAAACCTCCCGTGACCAATGCCCGATCCCACAATCCGGCATGTTCTGACTCTCAATAACAGTTCATCTTTACCCTTCTTAACATATGGGTACAAGATAATTCTTTAATTGAATGATTTCCCCCTGAAACAATATAGGGGTAAAACAGCTGTATCGACAATCTCTTATTTTAGAGGTACCTTTTTCGGCGGGCAGGCTTCTGTGGATCGAACACAAATTCACCATTGATGCGGCCGCCAGACTAGGCTATGTACCGCTTCGCACCACAAGTGCTCATCTGAACGCACCCGTAGCTCAGCTGGATAGAGTGTTGGATTCCGATTCCAAAGGTCACAGGTTCGAATCCTGTCGGGTGCGCCATTTTCATTAAATTTCCACGGCGCTGTAAGATTTTATATCTGCTGTATAATTCGTTGAATCGATTCTGGTTTAAGGAATTATGCAGAAGGGTGCCGGATCAAGGTGGCGACAAAGATTTGGAGCTTTTTTGGGCTTCGATCCCTTGATTCGGACCTTTTCTTCAGCCCCCTCGTTCCGAGACAGGCGCAGACGCAGACGCGCAGATGATTCCGCGCGCCGGCTATTTCAAGGGTCAGCTTATCTGCGCGACGATCTTCATGAGGTTCAGAATGCCCCAATGCGCGGTAATGAACTCGCCTTCGACCTCCAGCACATCGATAACGTCGAATGTTATACGCCGTCCGGTTGGCGGAATGCCGTTAAAGGGGCCGGAATGGGTAACGGAATAGACCTTGCGGGTGGTGACGAGGTCGCCTTCGGCGGTCTGGAAATCGATCTCGCAGACAGGTTCGGAGAAGGAGGCGTGGAAAGCACGGTAGAATGCCCGCACGCTGTCGCGATCAGGTGAAAAGCCGGGCGTGGGCGTGTGGTCGATGAAATCTGGATGCATCAAGGCATCGAAGACGGCGTAATTGCCGCCGACTTGAACCTCTTCAATGAGTTTTCTGACAATCGCCTTTTTATAGTCGCTCATGATTCTGGTCTCTATTCAGTTCAAAGGGGAAATGTGCCGTGGAAAGCGGAGGCGTCGACAGGGCGGCGCGGGCTTGGTGCCTCGCGTCCGCGCAGCGCCTCGGGAAGCTGGTCGGCACTGGCGCGTCGCCCGATCGCGATGACCACCTGCATGGCATATCCCTCGGGCATATTGACCGCTTCGGCAGTCTTTACCGGGTCGATGCCGCCCATGGCATGGGTGGACCAGCCCTTCAGATGGGCCTGGAGAGCCAGATAGCCCCAGGCTGTTCCCGCGTCGAAGGTGTGGCCGGGATTGGGTACCTCCGCATCGCTGCCCGGTGGAATGAGAGTTGTCTTTGTGGTGATGACGATCAGCGCTGCCGCATGTTGCGCCCAGACCTGGTTTCCTTCCCAGAGCGCCGCGATGACTCCATCAAATTGCGATTCTCCGCGAAAGCTGTAAATAAAGCGCCAGGGCTGGGCGTTCAGGCCGGAGGGTGCCCAGCGCGCCGCCTCCAGCACGCCAAGCAGATCCTGTTCGGAAATCGTCTCTTCGGTGAAGGCGCGGGGAGACCAGCGATCCACGAAGAAATCTTCGATTGGGTGTTCCGCTGTGCGGGAGTTTGTCTTTACATCCATTATTGAACCTGCTCTCTTCTAGTTACCAGTCGCGCCAGGCTATGGCGCGGCGGTAAGCGGCGCAAGAAAGGGAGCGAGAAATTACCTGGTAACCCTGAGGTAACCGGGCAATCGTTTAACGTGATGGAAACTCTGGAAAACAACCTGGAAAATTGCCCCATACGCGATGTGCTTCACCGCGTCTCCGACCGCTGGAGCATGCTGATCGCTCTGCACCTCGAAGGGGGAACGCTGCGGTTTTCAGAGCTTAAGCGATGCATTCCCGATATTTCGCAGCGGATGCTGTCGCAGACGCTCCGGCGATTGGAACTGGATGGCCTTGTCGAACGCCGGGTCTATCCGGTTGTCCCGCAGCGGGTGGAATATGACCTCACTCCGCTTGGGCGTTCCTTGTTGGTACCGTTTCATCTGATGAAAAATTGGGCCGAGGCCAATCATGCAACGATCCGCAAATCCAGATCGTTGGGGCTTGATCGTTAAAAAGCATCGGCTTTTGGCGAATAGATCGATTAAGCGATGGGTGCCGTTCTCTAGCTTTCATGCGCCGTATGACCTGTTGAATACGCCGCTAAAAGCCTGGGACCATCGCTCATCAAGGGCTGCTCGGTATGGGCGCGGTTGGATCTGAAGCCGATTGCGAAAACGGGTCGATTGCGGTACGGAGCCTCGCGCTGCCTTGCTGCCTGCTGTTGAAGCTTCTCCTAATAAATAACATAACATATTGTTCTTGCTTATGTATCTCCAAGTCTAGCTCTTGGAGATCATGAAGCTGGCTCCGCGTGCGCCGGCAAAATCCTGACGTCTCCGTCCTTACGGCCCCGAATGACTTTTTTTGGGTTGAAAAAAACAATCAAAAATTACAGTTACAATTTAGGGTAGTTTTAAAATTTACTGACTGCTAATTCTCGCGCGCAGTCCTTAAACCTCCCAGGATTAACGAGGCGAATTATGAATGAAATTGTAAAACTTATTAGCAAGCATAATGATGTGAGAACGGGTGCTATTAACCTGATCGTCAGTGAAAACCGTATGTCTCCGGCCGCTTTGGCCGCTCTGAGTTCCGACCTTGCGTCCCGATATGCGGCGCCATTTTATGCCGGTACCGATATTTCCCAGGAAATCGTCTCGATTACCGAGCAGAAGGCCAAAAAGCTTTTCAACGCCGAGTATGTGAATATTTCCCCGATTTCCGGTAGTGCGAGCCTGATGGCCGTTGTGTTCGCGCTGACGTCGCCGGGCGACAAGGTTGGGCGCGTGCCGCCTTTCTTTCCAGGTGGCGGCTATCCCTTCAATTATGAGGTGTTTGACCGCGTCTCCTTGCCGCTTCCTTTCGATGATGAAGAGTGGCAGCTTGATCTGGAAGCCACTCTGGAACTGCTTGAGCGGGAAAAGCCGAAACTGGTCATTCTTGGTGCGTCGATCTTCACCGTTCCCATGCCTGTGCGCGAAGTGGCCGATCTTGTGCATAGCTATGGCGGCATCGTTGCCTATGATGGCTCGCACAGCCTTGGCCTGATCGTTGGCAAACAGTATCAGGACCCGCTCAACGAGGGCGCGGATATTCTGTTTGGTTCGACCCACAAGACATTCCCCGGTCCGCAGGGCGGCATTATCGTCACCAACAGCAAAGAATTGAACGATCGCATCGACATCGTCTCCAATTTCACGCCGTTGAACGGGCCGACGATGATTTGCAATCCGCATCTGGCGCGCATCGCTTCGCTGGGCATCGTCATCGATGAAGTGCCGTGGGAGCGTTATGCCGAGCAGGTGGTGAAGAACTCGCGCGCTTTCGCCAACACGCTGCAAGCCAAGGGCTATGAGATGCGGGGCCAGTCCACCAAGAAATTCTCGGAACTATCCTATTGCCACCAAGTGCTTCCTAAGCTCGACCGGCAGATGGGGCAGGGATATCGCGATAAGCTGAAGCAGCATAACATCCATGTGGATGGCTTCATGCGGGTCGGCACGGCGGAAATCACCCGTCTTGGCTATGTCGAAGCCGATTGCACGCGCATTTCTGAAATCATGGCGGAGATTGTCTCCAGCAATCAGAATGTCATTCCCTCGCTTCGCCGTGAAGTCGTCGAGATGAATGCCAACCACCAGCACATTGTCATGTGAGTTTGATTTCCCTTCCTGTCGAACGGTTGGGAAACAAGTTTTCCCGAAAAACAACCATGAAACGTAACAGGCCTGTCCGGTGCTATCCGGACCGGACAGGCCTGCCCTGAACCTCATATTTCTTCCGAACCCAATATTTTCTAGGGGGTCTTTATCGTGTCTTCGAAAAACATTTCGGCGCCAGCCGAAGAAATTGCCATTCCCGGAAATGGTGGTCCGCCGGTTTATGAAACGATCATCATCGGCTCCGGCTTCGGCGGCAGCGTCGCCGCGCTCAGGCTATGCGAGGCCTTCCAGAAGGTTGATCGTCCCAAGGGTACCGGTAAGCCCGTGCTGCTTTTGGAGCGCGGCAAGGACTGGTGGGGCAATCTGACAGGCCAGCCCACCACCGCGCCGCCGTTTAGCAACTATCGCCAGCCGGATGGCCGCGCTGGCTGGATGGTGAATGTCGAGCCGTTCGGCACGCCGCAATCCCCACCGGTCACCTATGGCCAGCCAGAGGATTTGGGTGACGCGACCGCCAACTTCAATACGATGACCACCTATGCGCAGCGCCCGATTCCGGTCTATCCCGGCCTGGTCGAGACGATCACCGCTTTTGATGGCAGCTTGCCGACGATGACCACCATTGTCGGCGCGGGGCTGGGCGGCACGTCGCAGGTCTATAACTCGTTCTTCCAGAAGCCGTCGCAACTGGCCTTCACCCTGGCCTTCCGCGACCCGGAAAATCTGGATTCCTACGAGGATGTGCTGCTATCCTATGGCGAACTGGCGCAGCATTACGATACGGTCGAGCAGATGATGGGACCGAAAACCATCGACGCCAAGGAAAACAAGGTGTCGGTGACGGTGCCGGTCAGCAGCGATGCGGACCTGACGGTCTCCTATCCGCTCAAGGACAGCCCGCCCTATCTCTCTACCCGTAGCTTCAGGGCGCAGGTCGAGAAGATCGATGAGGTCGTTAAGTCGGGCGCCGTCGAAACGCCGATCCAGTCAGTCACGCTGGAATATACCAAGCTGGCGCTCGACTGGGGCGTGGTCTGCAAGGAAGTCAATGCTGAAATGCTGCCGTCCGCCATCATCGGCGAAATGTGGTATGGCATGAACAGCTATTCGGTCTCGACCAAGCCATTGGGGAAAAAGGAATTGCTGGGCGTCAAGAAGGCGCTGGACCAGAACTACCTGAAACAGGCCAAGGAAACCGGCCTACTTGACATTCAATGCCTCAGCAATGTCACCAATGTCTACCAGGATCTGAGCTCCAACAGTGTGAGCCCGGTCTATGTCGTCACTGTCGAGGAGATCTCGCCAACCGATGTCGCCAATCCGACATCGGTGACCTATCGGGCGAAGAACGTGATCTTCTCGGCTGGTTCTATGCATACGGCATCCATGCTGCTGGAATATTCCAACAACCCCAATCCGCAAGCGCCTGACACCTCCGGCCTGCCAGCGTTGAGCAAATATGTCGGCCAATTCTGGGGCCAGAACGGTGATGTCACCGGCACCCAGGACATGAGCTGCAAGACGCGGCCTTCGGACGGCGGTCCCGGCTCGACCGATGCCTCCTTCTATTTCGTCAAGGACGAAAGTCTGGATCACGACCTTTCTGACGACGAGCTGAAGGTGGCCTTCGACGATTCGATCGACTACATGAAGAGCCACAATTCGGCGTCTTTCATTCGCCTCATGCTCTATCCGGCCTGGTTTGACGAAGCCGACAATCTGCAAAATACCTATAATATGTCGGTCTGCTATCAGCCAGCGCCTGGCTATTTTGTAGAGGATGCGGCATCGGCCAGTTCTTCGGGTCGTACGGTCTATAGTCTTTATTATCCCAATACGCCGGATGCAGGCACGGTGCCTTCCAAAGATGGCGACACCAATGTCGGCGTGCTGGATTCGATCACAGCGCTGGCCACTGTGCTGACTGAATGGGGTGAGATCAATGCCAGCAAGGACGGCGAGAGCCTGATCCTGCGCAACGGCCCGCTCTCCTATCGCGGTGCACTGCCGGCTCTGCAATCGACCCGGCTGCATCACGCCCGGCTCTTGGAAGGCTGGAACTCCAACACGGTGAAGGAGGAATTCGTGGTGGCCTATGGCGTCACGGCCCATCCGCTTGGCGGCTGCGTGCTTGGCAAGGCCTGTGACGGATTCGGCAGGGTCAAGGCGGCCAACGACACGCCGGTACCCGGCCTCTATGTGGTCGACGGTTCTCTGATTCCCGGCTCTACCGGTGCTGCTACCCCGGCCTGGACCATTGCTGCTGTGGCCGAATATTGCCTGGCGGAAATCACCAAGGATATCGTCGGCTGATGCCGCATCAAGCAGCCCGTTTGTTTTGAAAATAGACGGGCAAGCAATCATGATAAAGGGCCGTGTGTTTGATGAAACACACGGCCCTTTTGCCACTTTCAGCCGTTTTTCATCTGTTCTGGCGAAAGAAAAAGGCCGGAAAAACCGGCCTTTCGCAAAATCACAGAGGAAGATTAACGCTCGCGGCGCTGGCCGCCTGCACCGGCGCGGGCCGGGCCGTCCTGGCGCGGACGGTCGGGGCGGCGGGCCGGGCGACCATTGGCTGGCTTGTTGCGGTTGGCCGGGCGGGCAGAACGCTGTTCGCCACCATTGCCTTCTTCGCGTGGGCCACGGCCTTGCGGACGGCCATCCTTGCGGGCCGGGTTGCCATGGTTGCGGTTTCCGGCACCTGCGCCAGCACCACCGCCACCTGCACGACGGGTCGGACGGGCAGGGCGGCCACGGTCAGCCGGAGCTTCACCGCTGGCAACGGAAATTTCAATACCCATCAGCCGCTCGATGTCGCGCAGCAGACGAGCTTCGTCGGGACCGCAGAAGGCGATCGCAATGCCGTCGCGGCCAGCACGGGCGGTACGACCGATGCGGTGGACATAGGCATCCGGTACTTCCGGCAGGTCGTAGTTGAACACATGGCTGACAGCCGGGATGTCAATGCCGCGGGCGGCAACGTCGGTGGCGATCAGCGTGCGGATAGACCCATCGCGGAACCCCTTCAAGGCGCGCTCACGCTGGCCCTGGCTCTTGTTGCCATGAATGGAGGCAACCGAGAAGCCGGTGATTTCCAGATGCTTCATCAGCTTTTCCGCGCCGTGCTTGGTGCGCAGGAAAACGATGGAACGGCCATCGGGATGATCGGCAAGGGTCTTCTTCAGCAGTTCGGTCTTATGGTTCTGGCCGTTGACGAAGTGAACATACTGTTCAACCTTGTCGGCGGCCTTGCCCGGAGGCGACACTTCGACGGTGACCGGATTGTTGAGGAAGCTACCGGCCAGATCAGCAATCGCCTTCGGCATGGTGGCCGAAAACAGAAGGGTCTGGCGCTTGGCCGGAACCATCTTGGCAATCTTGCGCAGGTCGTGGATGAAGCCCAAGTCCAGCATCTGGTCGGCTTCGTCCAGCACCAGATGGGTGACGGCGCGCAGCGAAATCGCATTGCGGGAAATCAGGTCCAGCAACCGGCCCGGCGTGGCGACGAGAATGTCGGTGCCACGTTCCAGCTGAAGTTGCTGCTTGTTGATCGATGCGCCACCAACCACCTGGTTGATCTTGATCGGGGTCTTGCGAATGAAGGATCGCAGATTATCGCCGATCTGGTTGACGAGTTCGCGGGTCGGGGCAAGAATCAGCGTGCGGGTGGTGCGATTGTCGGGACGGCGTTCGTCCTTCATCAGCAACTCGATGATCGGCAGACCAAAGGCAGCGGTCTTGCCGGTGCCGGTCTGGGCAAGGCCAATCAGGTCGCGACCGGCCATCACCACTGGAATGCCCTGCGCCTGGATGGGGGTAGGGGTTTCGAAGCCAAGCTGGGTCAGCGTGGCGACAACAGTCGGCGAGAGGCCAAGTTCGTTAAAACTGGTCAATTCATAAACCTTTCGGGGCGCCAAGACACTGAGCCACGATCGCCTCATTGCGATTATAGCGGTCTTTGGCGTCAAGAACCCCGCGTGAATTGGGAACTTGTAAGTTGGAAACGACTTTCGGTGCGTTTGACCGCTGATGCGGTCATATATGAAGCACCCATACCTTTTTTGCATGACAGTGCCGAAATAGGCAAAGCCGGAATGCAGTGGCGCGCTCACGCGGCGGCCGGAAGGCTGAAAGCTTGCGCCGCTTTTGCGCGTTTTGCGGCCAAATGTCAAGCGCCCGCCCATCATGGACGGGCGGGCGCTGAATATTTCTACTATATACCCCGTCTGGGTGACGGGCGGCAGATCAATTACCGGGGGCAGACCTGAACGCGGTAGCTGTCGCCCCATTCATCATAGCGCCGCTCGAAATGGCACGGAGCCGCGTAGACCGGACGATAATAGGTCCGATAAACCGGTGGGGGCGGTGGTGGTGGGTCATAGGACCGGTAATAGCGCGGTCCCCCATCCATTCCGTTGACGATGGCGCTGCCGACGATGCCACCGACGGCACCGGCTGCGACGCCACCCCAGAACGGGTCATGGGCCTCTGCGGCAGGGGCCGTCGCCATCAGCGAGGCACCTACGAGAGTGGCGACAAGGCCCGCAGACATACTCATGCGAAATACGGACATGGTTTGATCCTTTCAGAACTTTTTCTCCGAAGAGAATGCTATGAAGATGATCCTGAAAACGGGCAGATTAATGATGGAATTGTGGAGCCAAGATTAAATTATCGTCATTTAAAGCGATCAATGCCACAAGGGTAAATTTCATAAGATGTTGAAATTAAAAAATATTCTACAAGGTTGCCGGTTGATGTGCCGCGTCTCCGCCACAAAGACTGGGCGCTCGGCCCTGTCTTGCGCACGGTGCTGCCCCTGCTGGTAAAAAGCTTTGTTAAACAGGAGATTGACAGGATTTTTTCAGTCAGGCGCTTTGTTTTGTGTTTTGCCTGGTGATAGGGTTGTTTCAACGGCGGAAAAGGGCACAGAGAGGTTCATCCGTGATGCAGGCGGCTCGGGCAATAAAGGGGATACCATTGCCGATAGAAGGCGGATTGCTCACCATAGCGTGCGAGAAAATCGCCAGGCTTGATGTGCCCGCTTTCATCAAGGATAGCGAGCTTCGTTTCGTTGCCGTCAATCCCGCCTTTGTCGCATTTTTCGGGGCGGATCTTGATGACCTTCTCGGTCGCCGGGCAGGGGAGCTGACGGACCGTCCGGAAGATCTGGCATGGGAGGATGTCGAGCGTCGGGCGCTGGTGTTTGCGGAAGAACATCTGGCCCTGTGCTTCGATCATAGCGGTCGCCAGCATTGCCGGGTGCAGATCGAGCGCTTCATCACCGAAGATGAAATGCCCTATGTCTTCGGGGTGTTTCGCGAGCGGCCTGGCCGGGTCAAGAGCCGGGGCTGGAAGAAAGAGCCGCCGCTGTCGGGCCCTCGGATGCCTTCTACCATGGCTGAAATTTCCAGAGGTGCCGCGTCTCAAGTTAGGAGCGCTGGTGTTGGTCATGGGGCGCCTGGTGCCTGCCTGCCAGCCGATTATGCGATGCTTCTCGATCTCATTCCGCTTGGGGTTCTGCTTCTCGATCCGCAGCTCGATATTGTCTATTTCAACACCAGTTTCTCCAGGATGTTGGGTGACTCAATGGTCGAGCTGAAGTTCGGCATGAATTTTCAGGCGGTTCTCGACGTTATCGGACGTGCGGGATGGGATGGGAGTGGTGAGGATATATCCAGCCAATTCCTTGCCGCGTCGATAGACGAACCAGAGCCATGCCAGATCGCCATGCCGAACGGACGGGTGATTTCGGCCCGGGGCAACCGCCTGGAAAACGGTCAGTTTCTGCTGCTCTATACCGATGTCACTGAGGCGCAGACCTATGAGCGCGAAAGCACTCTTTACCGCGCAGCGTTGGAAAATGTACCTGAGCCGGTTTTTCTGCGCGATGGCGACCGGCGGCTGGTGTTTGCCAATGCCGCTTATGAACAAATGCTGGGTGGCGACCGGACCCGCTTTTATGGCTTGCGCGAAGACGAGATGTTTCCTGCCGAAGGCGAGGCCCTGCGCCAGGAGAATATCGAGGTCCTGGAAACCGGATGCGCGACGGAGCGCGAACAGCTGATCATCATGCCCAACGGCGACACCGTGCCCTTGCTGACCAGCCTGAAGCGGATCGAGACGAACGATGGCGCGCCTTATATCGTCGGGACTTTGGCGGATGTTTCGCTGCTGAAGATCGGCGAACGACAATTGCGCGAAGCCAAGGCGCATGCCGAAAAGCTCTATGACGATATAGAGGCCATCCTGCGCACCATGCCGGTCGGGGTGATCATCCTCGATGCGGATCAGAGTTTAAGTTTTTCCAACCTCATGGCACGCAATATGGTGTGCTGGCCTGAAGACCAGGCCATGACGGGCACAAGTTTCGCGGATTATCTGCGCCACGCCCATGCCAATGGCTGGCCACTCAAGACCGGCGATGACGCCAGCCTCAACCCTGATAGCCCCAATCCTGATAGCCCCAGTCCTGATAGCATCGACCCTGAAAGCCGGATCGCCGCCTATAGTCTTGAATTGCGGTCATTGACGACGGCGCGGCAAACCGAGGTGACGCTTTCGGATCGCCGGCATATCGTGGTGACGGCATCGCCGCTGGACGATGGCCAGATCATGCTGACTTTCTCTGACTATACCGAGCAGCGGTTGCGCGAGCGCGAGATAGACGAGGCCCGTGCTCGGCTGCAGGATGTCGGCAAGCTGCTGGAAGAGGCTACCCAGCACATGGCGCAGGGGCTGTGTGTCATCCAGACGGACCGTATCCTTTACCGCAACGATAAATTGGCGGAAATATTGAACGTGTCGCCGCATCTGGTGCGCACAGGGGCGGATTGGCGCCAGCTTTTCGATTACTGCGCCGAACGGGGCGATTTCGGCGAAAATCCAAAGGGGTTCCTCGACCGGATGCGATCAAGGATGTCCGCTGACACCTCCGCCAGCGTCGTGGTGCAACGGCGCGATGGTGCCTGGCGCAGTATCGAGGCGATTGTCAGCGCCGAGGACCGCTGGCTGTTCGTGATCAGCGATGCCAGCGAGGCCAAGCAGCGTGAGGCGGAACTGACCACGCTTGCGGCGCAGGCCGAGGCGGCGGATAAGGCCAAATCGCGGTTTCTGGCCAATATGAGCCATGAGATCCGCACGCCGATGAGCGGCGTGCTGGGTATGACGGAATTGCTGCTGTCTTCCAATCTTGATGCCCGGCAAAAGACCTTTGTCGATGTGATCGTCAAATCCGGGCGCTCGCTGCTGACCATCATCAATGACATCATCGATTTCTCGAAGATCGATGACGGTAGCCTGTCCTTGCGCTCGGCCCCCTTCGATCCGCTGGCGGCGGTGGAGGATGTGGTGACCTTGATGGCCGGGCGTGCCGCGGAAAAGGATGTGGATATCCTGGTGCGCGGTCAGGGCAGGCTGACCCATATGCTGGCGGGCGATGCGGGTCGGTTCCGCCAGATTCTCACCAATCTTTTGGGGGAGGCAATCCGCGCCACCGACAGAGGCCATGTGCTGGTCGATCTCGGTTTGCGCCAGGAAGAGCCGGATCTGGACGTCCCGCTCCAAAGCCACGGAGATCCTATTTCTGAAACGAATGCCGAGGTGAGTGACCGCGCCCGTGCATGGCTGGTTCTGCGGATCGAGGATACCGGCCATGGCATGACGCCGGAGCAATGCCTGATGGCCTTTACCAAATTTTCCCAGATGAATGACGGGGCTTTGCATCACCGGGATGGGGCGGGTCTAGGATTTTCGATTGCCGGTGGGCTTGTCGATCTGTTTGGCGGGACGATCGGGGTGGAAAGCGCACCCGGTCGAGGTGCCACCGTGACTGTCAATCTGCCCTTTGCAATGGCGGCTGAAAAACTACCGAGCCTTGCCGGCTTTCATCTGCGCGGTGCCCGGGTCTTGGGTTTCGAAAGCAATGATATCAGCTGCGGCATTCTTAATGACCAGCTTTGCCGTTGGGGCTTCGATGGCGTGGCGGTTAACGATCCGGCGCTGGCGCTGGCCGTGCTGGAACAGGCCGAGAGCCAGAATAGCCCGATTGAGGTGGTTGTGATCGATTGCTGCCGGCGCAGCGGCGGCGGGCTGGATCTGGTGCGCAAGATCCGCGGTGACCGACGGTTCGATTCGCTGTCGATCATCCTGCTGGCAGCGGATGCCCCCTTCAATCTCGACAGAATGGCCGATGGGCTGAATATTCAGGCGCAGCTTACCAAGCCGGTGGGTGAAAACCTGCTGCGCAATGTTGTCATCGACGTGTTGCGCGGAACGCGGCGCGGCGCTGTCTCCGCGCTGAGGGCGGAACCGGAGGCTGAGGCGCCCCTGATCTCGGAGGAAGAGCAATCGGACTTGATGCCGTCGGGCGTGATACAGCAAGAGCAGATCGATCTGCTGGTGCTGGATGCTGGTGAAGCGGAGCGTCATTTTTTCCATCAAGCCTTGCAGGCGCTGGGTGTGGGCCATGCCTGCGTGGAGGGGGAAAGCGAGGCGCTGACCCTCTGGCGCCAATGGCAGCCGGGGATGATGCTGATCGATCTCGTTGAGGACCGGGCACGGGTGCTTGATATGGTCAGGCAGATCCGTGCCGAGGAAAGCCAGCAGCCACAGACCGCGCCGACCGTGCTGATTGGTCTTGCGGGAGATCTTTCCACCTATGACAAGGCGGCCTGCCATAAAGCCGGTCTTGATGATCTCGTCCTCAAGCCTGTCAGTCCCGACCGTCTCCAGGACTGCATTGCCTATTGGTTAGGGGGGGCCGCAGCGGTGACGCAGCCACAGGCCCTGGCAGAGGACCTCGGTGCGAGGCAGACGGCATTGTGACCGTGGGACCGATCCGGTCGATGACAGCGTATCTGAAATCATGACGGCTCGGTCTTCGACCCGCATAGCATTTCCCGTTTGCCGGCAAAGCCCGGGCGTCGCTCCACGGTAAAGCCCGCCTCGATCAGGTTGCGGCGTACGAAACCGGCAGCGGCATAGGTGGCGAAGCGGCCACCGGATGATGTCAGCTGATAGAGCCGGGTCATCAGATCCAGCGACCACATGGCGCTGTTGCGGGACGGGGCAAAGCCATCGAGATACCAGGCGTCGAAGGGGTCGCTCCAGGCTTGCAGCGAGGCCAGCGCGTCGCCGCAAACCACGATCAACCGGGTCTGGGCGTCGAGGTCGAGCTGGACTTGACCTTGGGGCTCATCCGGCCACAGCGCCAGCAAGCCTTGCCGCTCTGCATCGATTTGCGGCCAGCGCGACAGGGCGCGGTCGATATCGGCGCGCGCCATCGGATAAAGCTCAAAGGATATGAAGGTCAGATGTCCGCTCGGCATGCGCGTTGCCTGCCACTGGCGCCAGGTTTCCATGGCGTTTAGCCCGGTGCCGAAACCCAGTTCGCCGATGCGGAACGAAGATGCGTTGATCCAGCGCTGCGGCAATTCATTGCCCGCGAGGAAAACATGGCCGCATTCCAGGCGGCCATCGGTCTGGCAGTAAAAATGGTCGCCAAACGCGGTGGAATAGGGCATATCGCCGTCCTGCCAGCTCAGCGGCTGGGTGTCAGCCGTTTCGGCGTCAGGCATCGGATCGGGATTGGAAGTGGAGTGGGTCATGAAGACAGGCGATAGGACGGCTTCGGTCTCCGGTCAACACTTGTCCCTCAAAGGCGCGTCCAATACCCTCGCGGCAGATCTTCTGGTGGTCGGCGGCGGCATCATGGGCCTGTGGGCGGCGCGCTTTGCGGTTCTGGCCGGGCTGAATGTGGTTCTGGTCGATGGCGGTCGGGTGGCCGGTGGCGCCAGTGGCGGGCTGCTGGGCGCACTCATGCCCTATATGCCGGACAAATGGGATCGCAAGAAGCAGTTTCAGTTCGATGCGCTGCTGGCACTGGAAACAGAAGCATTGCGGCTTGAGACGGAAACAGGGATTGCTGTGGGCTATCGCCGGTCCGGGCGGCTGATGCCCTTGCCAAAGCCGCATCTGCGGGTGATTGCCAAGCGGCACGAAAAAGACGCCGAAACCGCCTGGAAAACCGCAGATCGGCAATTTGCCTGGAAGGTTATCGACAACTCCCCGGCTGGTGATGGCTGGCCGGATAGTTCTGTCACGCAAGCCGGTCTGGTGCATGACACGCTGGCGGCGCGGGTGTCGCCGCGCGGCTTGACGGCGGCGCTGAAGGCGGCCCTTGTTGCATCGCCGCGCTGCCGGATCATCGAGGGTTCGGCAGTCAGTGCCATCGATCCGGCTCGGCAATGGGCTGAATTGTCGGATACAAGCCGGATTGCCTTCGGCCATGTGATCGTTTCAGCTGGCGTCGGGAGTTTTCCACTGCTGGATGGTTTCAGCCCGACCGGTGTGCTGCCGCTCGGCATGGCGGTCAAGGGGCAGGCGGCATTGCTGAAGGCCGATGTCGATCCTGCGCTGCCGCTGGTCTATCTGGACGGCATTTATGCCGTGCCACATGAGGGTGGGCATGTGGCGATTGGCAGCACCAGCGAAAACCGCTGGGATGCGCCCTTGACCACTGATGACCTGCTGGAAACCCTGATTGCCAAGGCCCGCAGGCTGGTGCCGATGCTGGGCGACGCCCCGGTGGTGGAGCGCTGGGCGGGGCTGCGGCCCAAGTCGATAGACCGCGATCCCATGGTTGGACCGCATCCCGATCATCCCAGGCTGATTGCACTGACTGGCGGTTTCAAGATCAGCTTCGGGCTGGCGCATAGCCTGGCGCAGCAGGCGTTACGGCTGATTTTCGGTGCAGAGCTTGATATGCCGGATGGTTTTACGCTTGCCCATCATCTGCAGATCGCCTCCCGTGTCCCTGATAAAACCGTGGAACCGCCGTTGGAAAACCCGGTCGGTTGATAAACCGGCCTTAATATTCTCTTAATAAATATTTCAAGCGTCGAGCCTTGCGTCGTGCGAGGTCGCTTCTCATCACCCTCCTGTGATCTCGCGTAAAAAGTGAACCTGATGCTCGGTCACTTTCGTCATAGTGTCATGCAAATCCCCTATCTGACTGCTCATGCGGGCTATCGGTCATGGTCGATTCGATTGTTTTGCATGACAGCGCCATGCGTTTGGCAGAATGCAGGCACGGCGTTGTATCGATTTGAATGTGTTGCATAAATCCACAAATCCATTGGGGCCAAGGGTGTGTGCGACAGGATCAGTTTGGTCCAGCATGCCGTAATGCAGAACTTAAGAAGATTTGCAGCGCTCCTGGCGCGTCTTTGCAGACGCCCGTCGCTGCCGGAGGCCACCCGCATGCGATATTCGATTTGCTATACACCCTCTGCGCGTGACCCGCTGTCGCTTGCAGCCGCCAGCTGGCTGGGACGCAATGTCTATTCCGATGAACCGGTCGAACATCCGGGACTGGCAGGTCTTGGCCTGCACGAGATTGCCTTTCATACGGCCTTGCCGCGTCGAAATGGGTTCCATGGCTGCCTGAAAGCGCCATTCGCGCTGCATCCGGAGGTCAGTGAAGCCCAGTTGTTGCGTGAGTTGATGCATTTTGCCGGTATTGTCGAGCCTTTCACGCTGCCGGGACTGGAAGTGGCAAAGCTCGGTGATTTTTGCGGTCTGACTTTAACCTATCCGTCCAACCAGCTGGATCGGGTGGCGGCGCTGGTGGTGCAGAATTTCGACCGGTTCCGCGCGCCGCTCAGTGATGCCGAAATTGAGCGCATGGCGCCCGAACGTCTCAGCGCGCCGCAATTTGCCAATCTCTACCGCTGGGGCGATCCGCATGTGCTGGACGAATATCGTTTCTACATGCCCCTGACCGGGCCGTTGCCGCTCAGCCACCGCGATCGCCTTCATCAGGCGGCGACTCACTATTTCGCGCCGCTGCTGCAAAACCCTGTCGTGTTTGCCAATCTGGCGCTGTTTATCGAGCGTGAGCCCGGAGCACCACTGGTGGTGCATTCGCTGCATCCGATGGGGCGGGTCTCGGCGCGCAAGATCGCCTGATCTCACGATGCTGTATGCCCTCTCGACAAAAAGGGCAGGGTTGCTTACCGTTTCTTGTCACAAGACCAGAAGGTAGCAGCTATGAAGACTGAAACTTACCCCCGCGATCTCATCGGCTATGGTCGCCATACCCCCGATCCCCGCTGGCCGGGAGAAGCGCGTGTGGCGGTACAGTTCGTCATCAATTATGAGGAGGGGGGCGAAAGCTGTATCCTCGACGGCGACCCGGCCTCCGAAAATCTGCTGTCGGAAATCGTTGGTGCGGCGGCATGGCCCGGTCAGCGCAACCTGAACATGGAATCCATCTATGAATACGGGTCTCGTGCTGGCTTCTGGCGTCTGCATCGGATGTTCACGGCCCTCAATATACCGGTGACGGTCTATGGCGTCACGCTGGCCATGGCCCGCAACCCGGACGCGGTAGTGGCGATGAAAGAGGCGGGCTGGGAAATCGCCAGCCATGGCTATCGCTGGTTGGAATATAAGGATTTCCCCGAGGAGGTTGAGCGTCAGCATATTCTGGACGCCGTGCGCCTGCATACCGAGGTGACGGGGGAGCGGCCCTATGGCATGTATCAGGGCAAGCCTTCCGACAACACGCTGCGGCTGGTGATGGAGGAGGGCGGTTTTCTCTATTCCTCCGACAATTATTCCGATGACCTGCCTTTCTGGGTGCCGGATCTTAACGGTAAACCGTTTCTGATCATTCCCTATACGCTGGAAACCAACGACATGCGGTTTGCCACGCCGCAGGGCTTCAACTCCGGCGACCAGTTTTTCACCTATCTGAAGGATGCCTTCGACACGCTCTATCAGGAAGGCGCAGAGGGCGCGCCGAAAATGATGTCCGTCGGCCTGCATTGCCGGTTGGTTGGCCGCCCGGGCCGGGCCGCCGCGCTAAAGCGCTTTCTGGATTACGTGCTGTCCCATGACAAGGTCTGGACGCCGACCCGCCTTGATATTGCCAAGCACTGGCACGCCCATCACAAGCCTGAATGGTAGTAGGGAAAATAACCGAAACAGCCATGGAAGATGCTCACGCATCCCCGACGTGAATACCTCACATACATCAGAGGCTCGAGATATTGAAAATGAGTAGCGACGGCCTCAGGCCGCCGCGACTGACAAATTCTCATCAAAAGAGACGACTTTATTGCGACCGGAATTTTTAGCTGTGTAGAGGCATTTATCGGCTTTCACAAACAGTGCTTCATCTGTTTCATCATGCTCAGGTGATTGTTCGGCAACGCCGATGCTGATGGTCACATGCCCCCAGGGCAGGTTTTTCTGGTGGATTATCCCCAGGTCGGCGATCCGTTGGCGGATCTCCTCGCCTACTTGGCGTGCCTGGCTTGCGGTTTTTCCCGGCAGCAGGATGACGATTTCCTCTCCACCGTAGCGCGCGGCAAGATCCGTTCCCGGACGGATTGCAGCGGCGATTTCGGTCGAAATTTTCCGCAGGCAATTATCACCCGGCAGATGACCATAGGTATCGTTGAACAGCTTGAATTTATCGACATCAACGACAAGCAGTGAAAGGGGAGTGCCCACCATCCGTGCCTCGGCGGAAAGACTTTTCAGCTGCCTGTTGAAGTGACGTTTGTTGGAAAGCTGCGTCAATTCATCCGTGTTGGCAAGCCGATCCAGCTCTTCCTGCAAAAGCCTTTGACTTGTGACGTCCCTGGTTACGGCAACCATGCCGCTGCTGACATCGAAGCTGCGAACCCGGGTTATCACGGTTTCCAGCCAGGCGATCTCACCGTCTTTTTTTATTCTGGGGAAGACAAGCCGTTCGATTGAAGAACCGGCGGCAATGTTGGCCAGCGCCTCAGACCAGTATTGCCGGGCGTCGGCATCGTATTCGTCCAACACGCTGCGTCCGACGATCGTATCGGCCTCCACGCCGAGAACAGATTTGGCGGCTGCCGAAACATATTCTCGGATACCGTTGTCATCCAGTTTTTCGATCAAGTCGGATGAGGCATTGGCAATCAGGCGAAACTCCGCTTCCCGTGCGGCAATAATCATCTCGTCGCGACGCTTCAATGCCCATTGCCGTCTCAAGCGGATGCCCAACGCGCATGCGACCATCAATGCGACGATAAAACAGATCCATCTGGGTTTGCTGATGTCTATCCAATACCACAGAATAGCTTTTTTGGAGACAGCCACAAGCACAGTGATCTGTGTATTGCTGCTTTTATAATAGCCAGAGGTTCTCAATATGCCGTCAAATCGCGATGTATATTGAAAATTTCCAATGTTGCTTGTCGAAATAGCGTTTCGGTACAAAGCTGAATCGGCAATGCTGGTGCCCATGGCCGTCGCATCCAGGGGCGCACGCACCAGAACGCGGCCAGCACCATCCATCATTGCGAAGGCACTGTTGTCCAGCATGTTGAAACTCCGGAAAAACCGGATGAAGCTCTCGACATCAATGGTCGCCACCATGATGCCCGCAAATTGCCCCCGATCATCATTCATCCGCTGGGACAAGGTAATAAACCAGTCTTTGACCGACGGACTTTGATAGGGTCCATCGACAAGCGGTTGCAGTTCCTCGGAGGTTTGATGGATCTTGAAATAACTGCGGCTGGAAAGATCGAGACCCGATGAAAATGGATCGGAGGTCGACTCAATCAGCCGGCCATCCGGGCCGATATAGGCCAAGCTGCGCAAATAGGGTGACGTCTTGATAAGCTCGCGCATCCTGCGAACCAGGTCCAGGCTCTGCAAAACGCTTTTGCTGTTGTTTTCCTGCACTTCGAAGACCAGCCCGGCCAAAGGTTGCTTGGCCACTTCGATGACGTCGTCTGTGTGCTGGGCAATCGCTCTTGCCGTTTGCGCGAGATAAGAATTCATCCGCGACACCTGGGCCGTCCAGTTTGCAACCTCGGACCAGATCGTCAATGCCAGAAATATTGCAAATCCTCCCGCGATAACCAGCTGTTGGGCGGGATTTTTCGATGCGATATGCATGACATTCATGGTCAAGTTTTCTCTTGTAGTAGATCAATATTATATTAAGAGGGCAGGAATTAAAAAACTATTTCGTATTTTCTGGAATGGATAAAATGGCAGGATTTGGAAATTTACACTTGGAAAACGATCCGAAAACAATAAATATTAAAACTAGTGAAAGAATTTCCTGCCTGGATGAACTTGCACCGCTTAATGTGCGGTGCGTATTTATAAAATACGCCAATTTTTTTAAGTATTTGAATATAATGAGTAATTTTCTCATTAGGCCGTTTCCGACTTAAAAAAATATCCCGCATCCTGCGTCTAGGCGGAATGATTGCCTCAAGATTTTGGATTTGATCCATAATCCTTCTCTCTTCGTTCAAGATAAATTCTGTAACAGGTTGCTGCTTTACTCATGTCTATTTTGAGATCAACTTGATCATAAAGTGGATATTCCCACAGCCAACGGTAGGATCGGTAATATGTTTCCCGCCTATAGCGAGCCGAACAATCTCAATTTCTTTCAATGACTGGTGAACAATTTTTCAGGCCGGACGTTTCACTGCCGGAACACCAACAACGGTCTTCCTTAATCAAGAGAAGGACGAAAACTATGGACAAGAATCGCATCGAAGGTGCCGCCAAGGAAGCCAAGGGCAGCGTCAAGGAAGCCGTCGGCAAGGTAACGGGCAGCAAGAAGCTCGAAGCCGAAGGCAAGATGGACAAGGCCGCTGGCAAGATTCAGTCCACCGTTGGCAAGGCCAAGGATGCCTTCAAGTAAACGAATTATCATGCTCGAAGTCTTGCGGGTTTGAAGATGCTGAGCATCCTCGCCCGCAGACGTCCTAGGATAATAACGGTAGCCACGCCGCGTGGCTGCCGGTGAGACACATTCTGTCAAGGTGGATTACCGCCTTGCGAAAGGGGACCGGTAACGGTCCGCAACAGCGGAAAGGAATGTTCGATGAGAACAGTTTTTGCTCTGGTCGCGGTGGCGGCAATGGGGGCGGCATCGGTCGCCAATGCAGCCAATACTCATCACAACAGCACGCGCCACCCTGCCTCCCAGATGACGGCGACCCAGCCGAAGGAGCGTCTGGGCACACTATCCTGTGAGGTTGCAGGCGGCATCGGCATGTTGATCGGCTCTAGCCGAACAGTGACCTGCGATTTCCAGCAGCGTTCTGGCAAGGTTGAGCGCTACAGCGGCTCTATTGGCAAGCTCGGCCTGGATGTCGGTATTACCGGCAAGAGCTATATCCGCTGGATCGTTTATAACATCAACCCGACCACGACGCGCCAGGGCGCGCTGGCTGGTACCTATGTCGGCGCATCGGCGAGAGCCTCGGTCGGCATTGGCCTTGGCGCCAACGCCTTGGTTGGCGGCAGCAACAAGAATTTCGGCTTGCAGCCGCTCAGCGCGGAGGCCGGAACGGGTCTGAACGTCGCAGCCGGGATTTCACGCCTGCAACTGAAGCCTGCTCGCTGATCTGATATTCATTTGATGTGAGGTTTTGTGCATCCCCCGGTCTTCGCCGGGGGATGTTTTTGTTAGCCGTTAGAGTTTGTCAGGGAAAAGTGGCCAGTTGGGTTCCCGAAAAGACAAACTGCAACAAGGGTGCCTAGGCGGCCAGCGTCGCCATATCGATGACGAAGCGGTAACGCACGTCGCTTTTCAACACTCGCTCATAGGCCGTGTTGATATCCTTGATATCGATCAGCTCGATATCGGAGGTGATGCCGTGCTTACCGCAGAAATCCAGCATGTCCTGGGTTTCCTTGATCGACCCGATCATCGAGCCGGCCAGATTGCGGCGGGCGGGGATGAGCGAAAAGGCATGGACCGGAACCGGTTTTTCCGGCACGCCGAGCAAAACCATGGTGCCATCGACCTTCAGCAGGTTGAGATAGGCGTTCCAATCAATATCGGCGCTGACCGTGCAGATGATCAGGTCGAAGGATCCGGACAGTGTCTCGAAGGTCTTGGCGTCGCTGGTCGCATAGTAATGGCTGGCACCGAGACGCAGGCCATCCTCTTTCTTCGACAGGGTCTGGCTGAGCACGGTGATTTCCGCGCCCATGGCCGCGCCGATCTTGACGCCCATATGGCCGAGACCGCCCATGCCGACGATGGCCACTTTCTTGCCCGGACCGGCCTTCCAATGAGCGAGCGGCGAATACAGCGTGATACCGGCGCAAAGCAGCGGGGCCGCCTTGTCGAGTGGCAGATTGTCCGGGATCGACAGGACATAGCCTTCCTTGACGACGATCGTGTCGGAATAGCCGCCCTGGGTGGCGGTCTTACCGTCGCGGTCTACGCCGTTATAGGTCTGGACGAGGCCGGGCAGATATTGCTCGATATCCTCATTGCGTTCCTGGCAATGAACGCAGGAATCGACGAAACAGCCAACGCCGACAGGGTCGCCGACCTTGAATTTCGACACGTTTGCGCCGACGGCGGTGACGACACCGGCAATTTCGTGGCCGGGCACCATGGGGAATGCGGAATTTCCCCATTCATTGCGGGCCTGGTGGATGTCGGAATGGCAGACGCCACAATATTTGATGGAAATCACCACGTCGTCATCATTGGGTTCGCGACGTTCAAAAGTGAAGGGTTCCAGCGGCTTGCTGGCGTCGGTTGCGGCATAACCTCTTGCGATTGGCATGCGGCGCTCCTTTTTTGTCATGGGGAGGAATGTGTAGAGAACAGTTTTTGCAATTGGGAAGGGCACGGAAAAGCAGTTGGGAACGGCAGCCCGCCTCTTAGATAGGTCTCTGGCGGGTGCGTTCAACATCTATGGGGAATATTCGGCGCGGCCTTGCGAAAATCCGGGTCTTTCCAACCCGTCGCATATTGGCTATCGATTGCAAATCAAAACAGGGGTGAGCCGATGCAGCGACAGGATTTCATTGAGCAATTCGGCGGGATATTCGAGCATTCGCCGTTCATTGCTGAGCGCGCTTTCGATGCCGGTTTTATCGATGAGCCCCTGAGCGCCCTTGGCGTTCATGATGGAATGAGCGCGATGTTTCGCACCGCAACCCAAGCCGAGCGGCTCGAGGTCCTGCGGGCGCATCCGGATCTGGCAGGAAAATTGGCCATTGCGGGTGAGTTGACAGCGGAAAGCCGCAGCGAACAGGCTGGCGCCGGGCTCGATCGCCTGTCGGAGGCTGAACACCAGCGTTTTACAGCGCTCAATAGTGCTTATATAGAAAAATTCGGCTTTCCGTTCATCATCGCCGTGAAAGGTCTGACGAAAGACGACATTCTGGCCGCATTTGAGGCCCGGATCGACAATAGCGTCGAGACCGAGTTCTCAACCGCCTGCCTTCAAGTCGAAAAGATCGCCCGCCTCCGGCTCGAAGCAATGCTGCCAGGCGAGAGTGCCGGGCATGAATGAATAGGCCGCGCGTTTAAGCGCGCAGCCGAAGCAGGGTCATGCAGCATGATCCTGCTGATTGCGTTCTTGCCAAACGTCACTGCCCCTACCTCACTGCTTGAGCGCGTCTTCCGCCTCGCGGATCGCTGCCTCGTGATACCAGCTGGCGGCTCCGCTTTCGAGGATCACCTGCTTGTGGAGACTGCGCTCACGCATTTCACGCAGTCTTTGCGTATTATGTACTGGGAATTCGTAGATTTTTGCCGATTCCCGACCAAGGCCCGTTGTCATCGATACTGCCCTTCGTTGTTCCTCGAGCTCCTCCGCCCGGATGAATCTCATAGCATTTTTTCAGCTAAAATGCACATAGAAAGTGCAATTTGCCCAAAAATAAATCATTTCAAGCTGCTTTTTCACGTCATCGCTGCTATCCACCGGGCATTGCTGCCTTTTATTTTGCAAATGCGCATTGAGAAGGCGGTGGCATGTCCGCCAATCTGACGCAAAACTGTTAAAAACCCGTGGCTTTTAAGGTGTTTTGAATATGCCTGGCATTTTTTCTGCTAGCTGCGGGGTGATTTTTGCGGGTTTGGCATGGTTCCTGCTTGTTATTTATCGACTCCCGGACCGCCGGAGAATCACCCCCAGGGTGCGCCCGATGCGAGGCGCTGGACTTATGAGAGATCGACAATGACCAAGTACAAGCTCGAGTATATCTGGTTGGACGGCTATACGCCGGTCCCGAACCTGCGTGGCAAGACGCAGATCAAGGAATTCGCTGAATTTCCGACCCTCGAACAGCTCCCCCTCTGGGGCTTCGACGGTAGCTCCACCCAGCAGGCCGAAGGCCATAGCTCGGATTGCGTGCTGAAGCCTGTTGCTGTTTACCCCGATCCGGCCCGCACCAATGGTGCATTGGTGATGTGCGAAGTGATGATGCCCGATGGCGTCACCCCGCATAGCTCCAACAGCCGCGCTACCATTCTGGAAGACGAAGGCACATGGTTCGGCTTCGAGCAGGAATATTTCCTCTATCAGGACGGTCGTCCGCTCGGCTTCCCGGAAAATGGCTATCCTGCGCCGCAGGGTCCTTATTACACCGGCGTCGGCTTCAAGAATGTCGGCGATGTCGCGCGTGAAATCGTTGAAGAGCATCTGGATCTCTGCCTGGCTGCTGGCATCAACCACGAAGGCATCAATGCTGAAGTGGCCAAGGGCCAGTGGGAATTCCAGGTTTTCGGTAAGGGCTCCAAGAAGGCCGCCGACGAAATTTGGCTGGCTCGCTACCTGTTGCTGCGTCTGTGCGAAAAATACGGCGTCGATGTCGAGTTCCATTGCAAGCCGCTCGGCGATACCGACTGGAACGGTTCCGGCATGCACTGCAACTTCTCGACCAAGTTCATGCGCGAAGTGGGCGGCAAGGACTATTTCGAAGCGCTCATGGCGGCTTTCGCCAAGAACTGGAAAGAGCATATCGACGTTTACGGTCCCGACAACCACCTGCGTCTGACCGGCAAGCACGAAACCGCTCCGTGGAACAAGTTCTCCTACGGCGTTGCTGACCGTGGTGCATCGATCCGCGTTCCGCATTCTTTCGTCAACAATGGCTATCGTGGCTACCTGGAAGATCGTCGCCCCAATTCACAGGGCTGCCCTTACCAGATCGCTTCCCAGGTCTTGAAGACGATTGCAGAAGTTCCGGCTGCGAAGTCCGAAGCTGCCTGATCCTCTCCGCTTGCGCCCTGATCCAATCTGGCTCGATCCATCGGATCTTACCCTCGGGTCAGGGCGCAAGCGCTCTTGATGTCGTGTACCAGGACATTGTAGGTGCAGATGCATCCTTGTCTTGAAGATGGTGTGAATATTTCAAGCCACTGGTGTGTTTGAAATTTTTAAAGGAGAGGATGCGGGAGCATCTTCAGACTTTCGTATAGGTGAATATCGGCTGTGGTCTTGTGTGGCCCGCGATCATTCAGTCAAAACGTTTTCATGTGCTATAAGCAGTATTCAACGCTGAAGTGAATACGTTCGGGCGATTTCAAAATTAAGACCGCGTCATTCCCCGTTCCGGAACCGATTTAAGTTCATCTGTATACAATTTGCATTATAGCGTTGTCGTGGAATCGGGCATTTATCGCGCATTTATAACATCAATCTTGTCTAGGTTGTTCGCGTATCGATCCAATTTTCTGCGTGTTTTTATTTTAAAATATCGTAATTTGATATATGTTAATAACGGGCCGTGTCGATTTTATAAAAATTGGAGAAGGCGATCGTTTTACTCTTTAATATGAGGGGTTTTTGCGTATAGAAATTATCTTGCATCAAAAAAAATATATACTCCCTCATTTTAATTGTAGTTATGTTTACTGATGTATATTTTTTATTATTTATCCCTGTTTGGGGCACTATATCTGTCCGTAAGGGTGTCAAAATTGTTTCATCTTCGGTCCGTATACTTTATTGGGCGAAAATAAAAATTTAAACGTGCGTTTGTTCATTTTTCTACTTTTGGGCGATTAATTCGGCATTAAGCGCAAAGTCCATCCCCGTTCTGTTTCGTTGATTTTTACGGGTTATTGCAAGTCTGACACTTTACAAACGTGCCGTGTGCTGGTTTCATTGTCTCACGTTTTCAGGCTTGTGTGCCTGATTTGTATATAATTTGTGAAATTTATAGCAAAATCTGTGTTCGTTTTATTCGTGATTGTATCATTTTGCGACAAATAGGTTTTTGTTTTCTATTTAAGTGCTTTAAATTTGTATTGAGCAGTTGAATTCATGGCATGCTGATGTGCTTTATTTTGAGTGGCAGTTTTTGCGTTTCCTAGCCGCACAATCGTTTGATTGCGCTTGCTTTTAGATTGTTTTCTGGTTTTGGCCGATATTTCAGTGAGGTTTTTCAATGTCTTTTGTAGGCAGACATGAGCAGGTTTTTCCGGTTTCTCTTGCGCAGGCAGGCTTGTGGGTCAAACAAAAGGTAGCTCCCGCCGATCTGAGCTTTGTTCTTGCTGAATCCATCGAAATTCATGGGCCTGTCCATCCGGGCTTGTTTTGCCAGGCGTTGCGCCGCTTGTCAGATGATTTTGCTGTCACACGGTCACGCATCAAGGAAATCGAAGGACAGCCGCATCAGGTTGTCATGGCGGCCTATTGCGGCGTCTTTGACGTCATCGATTTCAGTACTGCTGAAAATCCTAGCGCAAGTGCGACGGAGTGGATGCAAAAGCATATGTGCAAGCCTCTCGATCTTGCCAATGACAATCTCTGGGGGTCTTCGCTTCTGAAGCTCGCAGCGACGGAATGGGTCTGGTATCATTGGGCACATCATATCATCATGGATGGGTTCTCCGGTGGCCTGCTGGCCCGGCGGCTGGTCGATATTTACTCGGCACTGGCCCAGGGCAACCAGCCGGAGCCCTATGATTGCGGCTCTCCGCAGGAATTGCTGGAGCTTGAGCGTACCTACCGCGATTCGGTACATTTCCAGCGCGACAAGGCCTATTGGTCCGAACAGATGAAGGGGCTGCCGGAGCCGGTGACCCTGATGAAGAAGAAAGGCGAGCCATCCGGTGGTCTGCTGCGCCATACGACGGTCATTGACCGCCAGACGGTTAAGGGGCTTGCAGAGATCAGCCGTGGCTTTGGTGCCAGCGTGCCGCAGGCGCTGATTGCTCTGGTTGCGGCCTATTATGCCAAGGCCACCAATTGCGAAGAACTGACCATGGTTACCATGGTGACGGCCCGGATCAGCCAGACGATGCGCCGCATTCCAGGCATGACCGCCAATGCGGTTCCGCTGCGGTTTTCGATGACGCCGGATCTGTCCTGGCGCGAATTGACTGGTCAGGTTTCCCAGCAGATGAGCCGGGCGCTGCGTTACCAGCGTTACCGCTATGAGGATATTCGCCGCGATCTCGGCATGGTCCGGCAGGATGCGCAGATTGCCTGGCTGGGCGTCAATATCGAGCCTTTCGATTACGATCTGCGCTTTGATGGCCATCCGACCACCGTGCATAATATGTCAAACGGCACGATGACGGATTTCACCATCTTTGCTTATGACCGAGGCGACAATGGCGACCTGCGCATCGATTTCGATGCCAATCCGGCGCTCTATACGCTGGAGGAACTGGCCGATCACGAGGCACGGTTTACCCGTATGCTGAGAGAGATTCTGGCCGCGCCGGAAAAGCCGCTGCGCGACGTCAGCCTGCTGTCAACGTGGGAGCGTCAGGAAATCCTGACAGACTGGAATGATACGGCCCATAAATTGCCGGATCAGACTTGGCCGGAACTGTTCCGGGCGCAGGCGGCCCGCATGCCGGATGCGGTCGCGCTATCCTTTGGCGGTCGCCAGATGACCTATGGCGAGCTGAATGCGGCCTCCGATCATCTGGCTGGCTATCTGATGGAAAAGGGTGCAGTACCCGGCGCCCTGGTGGCTGTGGCTGTGCCGCGGTCTGAAAACATGGTTGTGGCGTTGCTGGCCGTGCTGAAGAGCGGTGCGGCCTATCTGCCTCTTGATCCGGCTGATCCCGCCTCGCGGGTGGCGATGATTCTGGAGGATGCGCAGCCAGCCTGCGTCATCACCACAGAGGAAGTGGCTGGCAACCTACCGGATGCCACCGACAACCTGATCTTCCTCGATAAACCCCTTGAGCGGCAGGGACGCGACCTGCCGAATGGCCCATCGCTGACCGACACGGCCTATATCATCTTTACCTCCGGCTCGACCGGTCGGCCCAAGGGTGTGGAAATCCCACATCTCGGCCTGATGAACTTCCTGCTGTCGATGCAGGATCTGTTGAAACTGGACAGCGAAGATCGATTGCTGGCCGTCACGACGATTTCCTTCGATATTGCAGCCCTTGAGCTCTATCTGCCGTTGCTGGCAGGCGCGCGCACGGTGATCGCGCTGCGCTCGGAAGTGCGCGACCCGGCCGTGCTGCATGGGTTGATCCGCAGTGCGGGCATCACCATTATGCAGGCGACGCCGTCTTTGTGGCGGGCACTGCTGGCCGATCATCATGAGGGACTGACGGGCTTGCGCAGTCTGGTGGGTGGCGAGGCGCTACCCTCCGATCTCGCCCATAAGATGGCACGGCTCGGTCATCCCGTTCTCAATGTCTACGGACCGACGGAAACCACGATCTGGTCCACCAACATGCCGCTTTTGGGCAGCGATCTCGACAGCGCGCCGATTGGCCGGCCAATCTGGAACACCCGCGTCTATGTCCTCGACCGGCATTGCCAGCCAGTACCACCCGGCTTTATCGGGGAACTGTATATCGGTGGTGCGGGCGTGGCGAAGGGCTACCTGAACCGCCCGGACCTGACAGCGGAAAAATTCATGGCTGATCCTTTCGCAGGCGAAGGCGAGCGGATCTACCGGACCGGCGACCTGGTGCGCTGGCGGCGCGATGGCGTGCTGGATTATCTCGGCCGCAACGACCACCAGATCAAGATCCGCGGCTTCCGGGTGGAGCCGGGCGAAATCGAGGCAGCGCTGGCCAGCTTGCCACAGGTGCGTGAAGCCGTGGTTATTCTGCGCGATGATCCGGGCCGCGAAAAGCGACTGGTTGCTTATGTTGTCCCCAGAGAAGGCGCGGTAGGCGAGGGTGCCACGCTAGATGCCGCAGATCTTTCGGAGCGGTTGGGCAAGGTTATTCCCGTCCATATGATCCCGGCGGCCTATGTGGTGCTGGAAGCTATTCCGCTGAACTCCAATGGCAAGACCGACCGCCACGCGCTGCCGGTGCCGCAATGGACGGTGACGGAAGGCATTGCCCTGCCGGGAACCGATGCCGAAAAGCGGCTTGCTGCCTTGTGGTGCGAGATCCTCGGTCTGGAGCAGATCGGCATTCACGACAGTTTCTTCGTGCTCGGCGGCGATTCGCTGGCTGCCGCCGGAATGATTTCCGCCGTTCGCAGCCGGTTGAAGGGTGAAATTCCCCTCGGTGCTGTGTTCGAAACGCCAACCATCGCCGCCTTGGCCGTGCATCTGGATGAGGAAAGTGCGGGTTCCCCGCTGATCGAGCCGGTGCTGGCCATCCGCGCCAAGGGTGAGCGCCCGCCGCTGTTCTGCATCCATCCGGTGCTGGGTTTGGGCTGGAGCTTCTTCTCGCTCGCGCAGCATTTGAGTGAAGATGTGCCGGTCTATGCGCTGCAATCGGATGGGTTGCATGATCTCGCTGCTCTGCCTCGCTCTATCGAGGACATGGCTGCGCTCTACGTGCAGAGGATTCGCAAGATCCAGCCGCAGGGTCCATATCATCTGCTGGGCTGGTCATTGGGCGGGTTGATTGCCCATGAAATGACCCGGCAATTGCAGGCAGAAGGCCAGGCTATCGCGTTCCTGGGCATGATGGACAGCTACCATTTCAAGCCTGCCGCTCAATTGCAGGATGATGCGACGCTGGCGCGGGCAGCCCTCGGGTTCCTCGGCTTCGATGAAAAGGCGGCGGGTGACAAGCCATCGCTGGCTGAACTTGGCGATTTCGTGCTGAAAATGTTCGATACGGACAACCATGTCCTGCTGGAACAGGTTCACCAGTTCGATCCGGATTTTGTCGAGCGTGCCAAAGCAACCATCTTGCACAATCTGGAGATTGCCCAGCGCTTTACACCGGGCAAGATCGATGCCGATGTGCATTTCTTCCGCGCCGAGCCAAGTGCTGGCAGTGATGCGCTGAACACCATCCTCAACTACGATGCGGAAACCTGGTTGCCGCATGTGGAGGGCAGGGTTTACCTGCGCGATATGACCTGCAACCACCACGACATGCTGAATATCGAACCGGCATCGCATATCAGCGCGGTCGTTCAGGCAGAACTGCTGCGTGAATTCCTGGTCCTGCGTCGGCCTCAGACTGAGGCCAAGATTGAGCGTGTGACGCGGTTTGCCTAATCCGACAGGTTCTAGCATCGACAATTGAATTATCCCGCCCCACGCAATCGCGGGGCGGGATAAAATATTGAAATCAGGTTTGCTGATCGGTTCCAATGGGTTACTGCTATCGAGATCAGCGGCATATGTCCTTGGCTCTAATGCCAATCACGACGATACCGCTGGCCCACCTCGTTTGCGGATCTTGCCATGACCCAGCCATTCCTTCCCCTTGCCATCCGCCCGTTAACGCCTGAAGCCTTCGCGCCCTTCGGCGATGTCATCGAGGCCGATCCCGCCCGGATGCGGCTGATCAATGGCGGCACGACCGAGCGGTTTCATGCTCTGGCCAGCCCCGATGTGGTGGGTGAGGGCGCGCGCGTGGTCCTCAATATCTTTCGCGGTCAGCCGCGCCGTTTTCCCTATGAGATTGGCATGATGGAACGGCATCCGCTTGGCAGCCAAAGCTTTACGCCGCTGTCCGGACGCCCGTTCCTGCTGGCGGTTTCGCTGGACGAGGGGGATCGCCCGGGCGCGCCGCAGGTGTTTCTGGCCGAGCCGCAGCAGGGCGTGAACTACCACCGCAATGTCTGGCACCATCCTTTGATGGCAATCGGTGAGGTCAGCGATTTTCTGGTTGCGGATCGCGACGGGCCGGGAAACAATCTGGAAGAGTTCTTCTTCGACCAGCCCTACCTGATTCTGGAGCCACGCCCATGACCGGCCTGACCACCCATGTTCTTGATACCGCCTTGGGCCGCCCGGCGTCTGGCCTGCGCATTCAGCTGATGCGGATGAACGGCGAGGAGGCGGAGCTGATCAAGACCGTGTTCACCAATGCCGATGGCCGGGTGGATGGCGGGCCGATCCTGGCTGGCGAGGACTTTCGCATCGGCCAATATGAATTGCTGTTTCATGCCGGTGACTATCTGCTGAGCCAGGGGGCAGAACTGACCGATCCGCCGTTTCTGGATGTCATTCCCATTCGCTTCGGCATTGCCGATCCGCAGGCCCATTACCATGTGCCGCTACTGCTTTCGCCCTACGGCTACTCAACCTATCGGGGGAGCTGAGAGATGCGGTTTGCCGCTATCGCCGATATTCACGGCAATTGTCTGGCTCTGGAAGCGGTGCTTGCCGATATCGCCGCTCAGGGCATTGGCTATGACCATGTCGTCAATCTCGGTGATTGTTTTTCCGGGCCGCTGGAGGCGGGGCGCACCGGCGACCTGCTGCTGTTGCTGGATCTCGTCACCGTCAGGGGCAATCACGACCGCTATCTGATCGAGCAGGACAGGGCGGCGATGCATTCTTCTGATGCGGTTGCTTACGACCAGCTCTCGCCCCGGCATTTGCAATGGCTGCAACGCCTGCCGGTCACCACGGTTTGGCGCGAGCAGGTGTTTCTCTGCCATGCCACGCCTGACATTGACGATCTCTACTGGCTGGAAAGCGTCAGCCCCGAAGGCCTGGTGCATCTTAAAGCCCGTGCAGAGATTGAAGCACTGGCCGAGGGCGTCGGGCAGGAGCTGATCCTCTGCGCCCATTCGCATCTGCCGCGTGCGGTGCGGCTTACCGATGGGCGGCTGATCGTCAATCCCGGCAGCGTCGGCTGCCCGGCCTATGATGATGACGTACCGTTTTATCATCGGGTGGAAGCCGGAACACCGCTCGCCTGTTACGCCATTCTGGAAAAGGGTGAGGCAGGCTGGACGGTGACGTTCCGGCAGGTGCCTTACCGTCATCTCGAAATGGCCCGGCTGGCGGCGGACAGGGGGCGTGACGATTGGGCAAGCGGGCTGGAAAGCGGCTGGCTCGCCTGACGATCAATGCCAAAAATAATCTGTTATAATATTCTTTCCCCGACCTTTCTGAGCAGCGGCGCTGTATGATGGCTCCGGGAAGAGGATGAATGAACCATCATGCGATTGCTGATCGTTGAAGACAATCATGAATTGGCCGATTGGCTGGCGAAGGCCCTGACCCAGGCGCATTACACCGTGGATGCCGCCCATGATGGCGAAGAGGCCGAGGATTTTTTGAACCTCGCCGATTATGCCGCCGTGATCCTCGATCTGTCGCTGCCGAAAATTGATGGAATGACCCTGCTGAAGCGCATTCGCCGCAGTGGGCGTAAAGTGCCGGTGATTATCCTGACCGCCAATGCTTCGCTGGACGGACGGGTGGCGGGGTTGGATTCCGGTGCCGACGACTATCTCGCCAAGCCTTTCGAAATGGCCGAGTTGGAAGCCCGGCTGCGGGCATTGATCCGGCGCGGGCATGATCTGGCCAGCCCGGAAATTGCCGTGGCTGATCTGGTGCTCAATAGCGCGACACGGCAATTTTCTTTGAAAGGCGAGGTCTTGTCGCTGACGCCACGCGAACATTCGGTGCTGGAATATCTAATGCTGAAGGCGGGCAGCACCGTGACCAAGGCGGCGCTGTCGCAAAGCGTGTTCGGCTTCGATGCCGAAACCGATCCGAGCGCCATTGAAATTTACGTGCATCGGGTCCGCAAAAAGCTGGAAGGCGGGGCGGTGCAGATCGCCACCCTGCGTGGCCTCGGCTATATGCTGCGGGCCGCGTGAGATGGGGGCGTGATATGGGCGGGCGCGGCATGAATTTTGGTCGTGTCCGGCCCTTGCTGCGGCTGCGCCACAGTCTGCGGGCACAGCTTCTGGCCTGGGTGATGGTGACGCTGGTCGGCGTGATCGGCTTCAATCTCTATTTCGGGCTGGTCATGGCCCGCAGCACCGCCAATCTGGTGACGGATAATATGCTGCTCGGCTCAGCACGGATGATTGCCGAGGCGGTGCGGGTCGATCAGGGCGGCAATGTCGAGGTGGATATTCCACCGGCAGCGCTGGAAATCTTCGATACCGGCTTTGGCGACCGGGTCTATTACCGGGTCACGACCGCCTGGGGCAATCTGCTGTCCGGCTATGCCGACCTGCAAACCCCGGCCCATGAACGCCAGGGCGAAGACATGGTGTTTCGCAATCTCAATGTCCGTGCCTTGATGCTGAACCATCCGGTGGTCGGTTTTGATTCTGGCGCAGGGACTGATGGCGCGGGCGTCACCGTGACGGTGGCGGTGACACGCTATAGCCAGCAGGCGATGCGCACCCATCTGTGGTTTTCGAATTTTAACGGGCAGGTTCTGCTGGTTCTGGTTGCCGGCGTGGTGACGGTGCTGGGGCTCCAGCGCGGTCTTGGCCCCGTCTTGCGGCTGCGGAATGCGGTGCGCGCCCGCCGCCGTGACCAGTTGGAGCCTTTTGATGAGGCGATCGTCCATACCGAGCTTCGTCCGCTGGTGCGGGCGCTGAATGATTACATGAACCGCGTGCAGCGCCAGATGGCGGCGCAAAAACGCTTCGTTGCCAATGCCGCCCATCAATTGCGCACGCCGCTGACGCTGATTTCGACGCAGGCCAGCTTTGCCGCCCGCGAAACCGACCCGGTCCGGCGCGAAGAAGCACTGCACGCGCTGATCCGCAGCACACGGCAAGTCACCCGGCTGGCCGAACAATTGCTGACCCTGACCCGCGCCGAACCCGGCAGCCGCGCGCCCCGTGCTGACCGCGTCGATATGGCCGACATCGCCAGACAGGTGCTGGAAGCCCAGGCGGAAGACGCGCTGCGGCGCGGCATCGATCTCGGCCTGGAGGCGGAAGGCGCTGCCCCCGTCACCGGCGACGCCACCATGCTGCGCGAAATGACCGTCAACCTGGTTGATAACGCCCTGCGCTACACGCCGTCCCCCGGCGTTGTGACGGTAACAGTGGAGACGCTTGCCGACACCGTACAACTCACCGTCGAAGACAGTGGCCCCGGCATCGCCCCCGCAGAACACGAACAGGTCTTCGAACGATTCTACCGCATCATCGGCACCCAACCCGAAGGCAGCGGCCTCGGCCTCGCCATCGTCCGCGAAGTGGTGGAGGGCGCAGGCGGCAAGGTGACGCTTGGCAGTGCTGCGGAGGGTGGATTGAAGGTGGTGGTGCGGTTGCCGAAGGCGGGGTGAAGTTCCAGGGGTTGGGCGGTTCAGCCAAAGCCGAAAAACACCGCCAGCGAACGTGTCACGGACAGCATGATCTATGATTGCAAAGATTGCGATTGTAGGATGCTTTGTCTTTATTTCTGTAGCGCCAACAGTGGGAATTTAAGGTCGGATGCAGTAAGAAAAGCTGAGGTCGTCAAGATCACGTTTTTCTGTAAAATCAGTGGTATAACTTTGACCACATCAACTGAGTCGCCGCAGAAAAATCGACAGAAAAGCGTAACAAGCTATGAGTGGTCGACGACCCGAACGCTCTGAATTTCGCGCAAGCTGTCGCGAAGTGCATCCATCCATTGTTCGTCGAAGCTAGAGGAAAGTATAACGCTCGCGTTTCTTTGGAAGGAGATAGATCCCCGTGTAGAGCGAAACCTCAATTGTACCTTTTCGAGCGAGTAATCAGCTGGCGCAATGAATTTGATTGCCGCATCGGCGATGTCGCCACTTCCTTTGACTAACAACTGACCGACAGCACTATCAGCTATCGCGACGGATCCAATTTGCACCCTTTCAATCGACCCGTAGACCCCCACGATTTCTCTGAACCTGGTTGCCCATGCTAGAGGATCGATGGATGTTTCCTCGATCGAAAATCGGTGGTTCAATGCTTCCATTAACCGGCTAATAAGCCTTGAACCGGTTCTCCCTGGGTCTCGTAATTCGAGGCTGGATGTATCAGGGCTGATACGAAAGTGCGTCCGAAGATATTCAACAAGTTCGAACTTTTCCTGATGGCCAAACGGATCGATTGTCTCGTGCGTCGTTTGTAATCTCTGGATAAGGCATGCGTCAATAAAATTGGGTCGCAGTTGCTCTACAACAAACCCATCTGGGGACCCGTCTCTATAAGGCATTTTTTTGAGGTGCGCGGCAATAACGTTTGTCCTAAGTTCCGTCCGTAAACCGTACCAACGAACGCGCATCAATTTTTGCCCTTAGCGAATGTTCGGCTTTTACGAACTTCAACCAAAGTTGCGCGAGCGGTCTGCTCAAGAAGAGAGAACAGCACTTTCCGAACCCCGTCATCGGGAAGCTTGAAATTGTGGGGGTAAGTCCCGGTGCGCTCAGATCGGCGAGAGTGTCTCGCCCGATATTGAAACCCTGTACCTTCATGAGCGTTTTCAAATAATGCTTCAAATTCAGCTTTGTCAAAGGGGTGCACAGTCTGGGTTGCTTGCCATTTTATGGCCGTAATAAAGAAACCATCTTCTTCCATTTGTTTGTACTGCTTAGATACTAGCAAATCGTTGCCGCTAATCGCTACGTTTTTCACTAGATTGATCATTGTACTTTTGGCAGCTTCTTTTTCCGGGGTGTCATCATCTTCATCAGAGTCGAGATCATCGACTTCCATGGATGCGGACGAAACCTTGAGCTTGGTAACGGTATCTAACTTGAAACCAGTCATCTTAGTAACGAGATTTACAAAAAAACGCGTACGGTTCTCTGGTGAAAGGTCCTCCACGGAGACCCGTTCTTGTATTACTTCACCTTTCTTCTTACTTTCCAGCTTCTCAATAAGAATATCTACAAGCTCCTGTCCCTTGTCATTGGCAGGAAAGCGGATTGTGACCCCGTCGTCTTCCACTCTGAAGTCCAGGGTGGCGACCTTATCCTGCCGCTGCGCTAACGTTGTGCGGGAAAGATCGAACTCACTGTAGGCAACCGTTGCAATAACTGCTTCGGACGTTTTGTGGGGGACTGCCACCTTGTCGGTCGTTCCATCTGTATCCGCATACTCTTGTATGACTTCTCTAATCTCGGAGGCATCCAGCTTCATTTTAACGGTCAGCGAACTTGTTCGTTCTCCTCGCGTGCCCGGTTCGGCGTCTTTAACCAAATCGACGACATCCTGCAGATCGTGGATGGTCATTGAAATGTAGTCGGCCAAATCCCCGCGTTCGGTCGCTGACCCGAAGAAAACACCTCGCTCTCGCGTGGCACGATGGAGGACGCCATCGGTGATTCTCTGCTTTGCAGAGAACAGAAGATCGTAAAGTTCCTTGTCGGTGGCGAATAAACGTGGATGCTTATCCTGCATAAATCATCCCCATTTCCGTGGTTGAATAAGACGTCAATATTTCCGGCACTTGCGAAATCTTAATCTTGGACAGACGCTTCGCAAAATCGGTGTCTTGATTTTCGCCAGGTATGAATGACACATATTCTTGGATTGCCTTTTGCAGATTGGCCGAGGCTTCACTGTCGTCAGGTTGTACCTTGATATCAAACCGCGTCTTACTTACGATCAGCTCATGTCTTCGCAAATAGTCGAGAAGATACATCAGCCCTTCGACCGTCGTTTTACGACGATGAAAGATGACAAATCCTTGACGCGTCTCATCTTCGTCGAAGTGTTCTAAAATTATCCATGGCGACTTTAACATCTCCATGGTTGCGGCGCGAGCACGCTCACTTCGTACGACCGTATTTCTAACCAGTTGCGGATAATAGAACGCGCAACGCTCCCTCGGAGGAAGGCGCTTGTTTTCGTCTTCTTCGCCTCTCATTTGTTGCAGCTCGCGCGCAACGCGTTGAAGCCAGTTAATTTCTTCCGGTCCTAGAACGTAAAGACGCGACTTTCGTGGAAGCTTGATGTCTTCAGGTCGGACATCAGAAATCAATGAATCAAAGGACTTGTGGAATTCCTTGTCGTGATTGTACACGAACAACAACCCGGAAATGTCGAAGGTGGACGACGCGTGTGTGTATCGCTTTTGCCAAACCTCACTTGCTCCTGCGCATGAAACCTGATTCGCAAGACTGAATATAGCTTCTTTGACCGCATTACGCTTGATGCTGTTGGCACTATAACTTTTCAAATCGCACTGAATATATCGGCGAACTGTAGAGTAGGGTTCATCATAATAGAAGACGACGTCCGTAGGATGACTTTTGGTGTTGTGCAGCTCTTGCTGTTCACATGGCCAATTCTCGTTCATCTGACCCGTCTTTTGCCATAAAAATTCGGCGAACACCTTACTGGAAAGGTCTTCTGCCATCTGTGCTCGATTGATAGTTTCTGCCATTCACTACACCTCGATCCGATTCGTAGATCGAAAGTAACACTACAAGTGGCACGGATTGCAGGGATACTTCGCCGTATTCCACAAGTTGTTAAAGTAAATGCTTTTAAAAGTCATGCTGAAAGGTCGAACTCGGATATCGACACGCATAATCCGAAGGCATACTGACTCTCAGTTCAGGGATTTTCCGACATTGAGACTCTAATGAAGTCTCAGACCTAACGACGTAGCATTATCATGATCGATACGGAGCATTTCGCTCGCTTTGGATCGAATCCAGACATTCATCCGAAAACGAATGCTCTGCCTATCGTTTTCCGCCCCCTGCTCCTCATAACACAAAAAACCGCCCGCAACATCAGTTGCGAGCGGCTTACCGGGAGGAGCATTTGCTTCCGTCAACGCACCTTAATGCGTGTCGAGGCTCTGCTGCGGGCGCCATTTGGCGAGGCGGTTTTCGATCAGCGTCATCACATATTCAGCAGCAAGTGTGATGATCATGACGAGGACGATGGCGGCGAACATGCCGGCGGCGTCGAAGGTGCCTTTGGCAATCGAGATCAGCTGGCCGATGCCGTAGCGGGCACCGACGAATTCGCCGACGATGGCGCCGATGATGGCGAAGCCGAAGGAGACGTGCAGGCTGGCGAAGATCCAGCTCATCGCCGAGGGTACAATTACCGCTTTTGTCACCTGCCAGTCATTGGCGCCGAGAATGCGGGCATTGGCAATCATGTCCTGGTCGGCTTCGCGCACGCCCTGGAAAGCATTGGCGAACACCACGAAGAACACCATGATGAAGGCCAGCGCCACTTTGGAGGCAAGGCCGAGGCCCATGATCATGATGAAGATTGGCGCCAGAACCACGCGGGGAATGGAGTTGATCGCCTTGATATAGACGGAGAAAATATCCGAAAGCAGCTTGTTGCGGCCAAGGCCGATACCGACCACCACACCGGCAATCGAGCCGGAGAAGAAGCCGATCAGCGCCTCTTCCATGGTAATGCCGAGATTATACCAGAGCGACCCTTCCGTGGTGCCATTGACGGCCCAGTCATAGATCCGCTCCACCACCGCATAGGGGCTGGCGTAGAAGAACGGGTCGATCCAGGTCTGGTCGGAAGCCACCTGCCAGAGAGTCAGCACGCCAACCAGAATGGCGATCTGCCAGAACAGCACGATCTGCTTGCGGCGCTTGACGGATTTCAGTGCAGCGGTCTCGATTTCCTTGTCGGATGTGCCAGCGCGAAAGGTGGCCGTAGGGGTGGTCGGGCTTTGCATAGTAATGTCTGCCATAATTCTATCCTCCTCAGGCGGCTTCGCTGGCGCGGCGGTAGCTGGTTTCCACTTCCTGGCGCATGTCTTCCCAGATGGTCTTGCAATATTCGACGAATTCCGGCTCGTAGCGGATCTCGGAGACAACGCGCGGGCGCGGCAGCGCGATGGGGTAGACGGATTTCACCGTGGCCGGGCCGGCGGTCAGCACATAGACCTTGTCGGCCAGCGCTACGGCTTCTTCCAGATCGTGGGTGACGAAAATCACCGAGGCCTTGCGCTCGGCCCACAGTTTTAGCAATTCTTCATGCATCACGGTGCGGGTCTGCACGTCCAGCGCCGAGAAGGGCTCGTCCATCAGCAGGATTTCCGGCTCGTTGATGAAGGTCTGGGCCAAGGCCACGCGCTTCCTCATGCCGCCCGAAAGCTGGTGGGGATAGTGATGCAGAAACTTGCCAAGGCCGACGCGGGCCAGCCAGTCTTTCGCCAGCCTTTCTGCTTCGGTTTTGGATTTGCCGCGAAACAGCGGGCCAGCCATGACATTGTCGATGACGTTCTTCCACGGAAACAGTGCATCCTTCTGGAAGGCAAAGCCGACGCGCGGGTCGATACCGTTGACCGGGCCGCCCATCAACCGCACTTCGCCAGCGCTGGGCTTGGCAAGGCCGGTGACGAGGTTGAGCGTGGTGGATTTGCCGCAGCCGGTCGGGCCGACGACGGCGACGAATTCGCCGCGCTCCACCGCCATGTTGAAATCCTTCAGCGCAGTCAGCGTCTTGCCGGTGGGGGAGACGAAACGGCGCGTCACATTGATGAGTTCGATAGCCGGGGTCCGGCTCTGATCTTTGGCCATGGGACATCCTTCCGGCGAGCGTCAGGCCCGCAGAGTGTGATCGTTAAAGGAGAGGGAAGGGCCGCCCGGCCAAGTGACTGGCGACCCTGAAAATCAGAACTTGGCGTTCTTGACGAATTCGGTCGTATAGGTCTTGGACAGGTCGATCTTCTTGCCCTTGACGTTCTTGGAAAATTCCGAGAGCACGGCCAGAACCGTCGGCGGGCCATCTTCCGGCATCACGCCATCGGGGGTGAACATGCCCTTGCCGGCTTCGAGAGCCTTGATATAGCCCTCCTTGTCGCCAACGTAGAAATCCTTCGGCATCTTTTCGGCAATTTCGGCAGCCGAATGGGTGTTGATGAATTTCAGCGTCTTGACGAAGGCGTTGGCAAGCTTCTGCACGTCTTCCTTATGTTCCTTGACCCAGGCGGTTTCCATGTAGAGCGAGGCGGCCGGATAGGTGCCACCCAGCGCTTCGCGGGTCTTGTCCACGGTGCGCAGATCCACGAGAACCGAGGCTTCGCCGGTCTTCACCATGCGCGAAATCGTCGGCTCGGTGGTCATGCCGCCCTGGATGCTGGCCTGCTGCATGGCGGCAATGAATGTGCCGCCCGCGCCGACCGGAATGGTCACGATTTCGCCTGGCTTCAAGCCTGCCTTGGAGGCCATGTAGAGGGTGAGGAAGTTGGTGGAAGAGCCAAGCCCGGTCACACCCAGCGTCTTGCCTTTGAAGTCGGCAAAGCTCTTGATTTCAGGGTTCTTGGTCGATACCAGCTGGACTTCGCCCGGCGCCTGGCTGAACTGTACGACGGATTCGACGAATTTGCCCTTGGCTTGCAGATCGACGCAGTGGTCGTAGAAGCCGACCACGCCGTGCACAGCACCGGCCAGAAGCTGGTTTTCCGCGTCGACGCCAGCCGCTTCGTTCAGAAGCTCGACATCAAGACCTTCTTCCTTGAAATAGCCAAGGCTCTCGGTCAGCTTGGCGGGCAGATAGATCTGCTTTTCAAAACCACCGACCATGATGGTGATCTTTTCGGCAGCCTGCGACAGCGCTGTGCTGGCCGTCAGGCTGGCGGCAGCGAGTGCGCACAGCGAAAGGGCGCGGAAAAATTGGCGTGTGGAACGCATGGATATTATCCTCCTCTGGGTCAGTCCCGTGGCGCGCTCCCCGGCGCGTCTCCTCCACGGGATGGTGGAGCGTTTGTAGCAGCGCTAGCTTTCAGTCAGCTTTCAGAGGCGAAAAAATCAACGGATTGTTAAATCCGCGGTTTCGACGCCACGCCCGCCACATAGGTTTCCACCACCACCCGGTCGTCGCCCAGCGTCTGCATCAGGAACAGTTCTTCGGTCAGGGAAGTTACAGCTTCCATTTTCAGCGCCATGGCCGGGGTGGCATGGGCGTTGAGCACCACCAGATCGGCCTCGGTGCCGGGTTCTAGTGTGCCGATCTTGTCGGAGAGCGACAGGGCCTCAGCATTGCCCAGCGTCATATGGTAGAAACTGTCGAGCGGGTTCAGCCGCTCGCCCAGCAATTGCTGGATCTTGTAGGCCTCGTCCAGGGTGCGCAGCATGGAATAGCTGGTGCCGCCGCCGATATCGGTAGCAAGCGCGACGCGCACGGGCTTGTCGCGGCGCTGGATGGCTTTCAGCGGAAACAGGCCGGAGCCGAGGAACAGGTTTGACGTTGGGCAATGCACAGCAATCGAGCCTGACTCAGCGAGAGCGTCCGCCTCACGCTCCGAAAGATGGATGGCGTGACCGAACAGGGTTTTACGCCCGAGCAGGCCGTAGCGGGCATAGATATCCGTATAGTCGGATGACTCAGGGTAAAGGCTGGCGGTGAAATCGATTTCCTCGCGATTTTCCGACAGATGCGTCTGGATATGGAGATCAGGGAATTCATGGGCCAGCGCCTGGGTCCGCTCCATCTGCTGCGGTGTGGAGGTGATGGCAAAGCGCGGCGTGATGGCGACGAGGTTGCGTCCGCGTCCGTGCCAGCTTTCAATCAGTTCCTTGGTCTCGTCATAACCGCTTTGCGGCGTGTCCAGCAGGCCCTGTGGCGCATTGCGGTCCATCATCACCTTGCCGGCGATCATCCGTGTGCCACGCCTTGCGCTCTCGGCAAAGAAGGCATCCGCCGAGGTTTTATGCACCGAGCAATAGGCCACCGCCGTCGTCGTGCCTTGGCGCAGGAATTCATCGAAGAAATGCGTGGCGATCCGCGCTGCATGCGCAGTTTCAACGAAGCGGCATTCCTCCGGGAAGGTATAGGTGTTCAGCCACTCCAGCAGGTTGGCGGCGTAGGAGCCGATCACCTGCATTTGCGGGAAATGCACATGGCAATCAATAAATCCGGGCAGAATCAGATGTGGGCGGTGGTCAATTTCCACGGTCTGCGCGTCGGCCTCTGCTTTGACACTGTCATAGGTGCCGGAGGCGAGGATCAGGCCGTTTTCCACCAGAACGGCGCCATCGCTTTCAAAAAGATAGCTGTCGGTATCGGTGATGTCGCGGGGCTGGCTGCGGAAGGAGAGCAGGCGTCCACGGATCAGGGTCTTTGTCATTACGGGCTTTTGCCTTTCACAGCACTTTCATACCAGGCGACCAGCAGGGCGCGTTCCTGAGGCGTGACCTCCGAAACATTGCCGGGCGGCATGGCGTGGCTTCGTCCGGCCTGGATATAGATCTCCCGGGCATGCGCCGCAATCTCGGCATCGGTTTCGAATTTGACGTTCTTGGGCGCAAATGTCAGCCCGTCCCAGACCGGCTCCGCCGCATGGCACATGGAACAGCGCGCCTGGACGATATCGCGGGCGCTACCAAAATGTGCATCCGCCATGAATTGCTGCTGCATAGGCGACAGTGCGGCATGCTCGCCAGCGCCGGGTTTCTGCACGGTGGAAAGCCACATGATGATAATGAAGATCACCGTGGTCAGCATCCAGGTCCAGATCGGGCGGCCTTTGCGGGCATGGGTGGTGTTGAACCAGTGGCGGATGGTAACGCCCATCAGGAAGACCAGCGCTGCGATAATCCAATTATAGGCGGTGGCGAAGGCCAGCGGATAATGGTTGGACAGCATGAAAAACACGACTGGCAGCGTCAGGTAGTTGTTGTGCAGCGAGCGCTGCTTGGCAATCATGCCGTATTTCGGATCGGGTTTACGCCCGGCAATCAGATCGGCCACCACGACGCGCTGGTTGGGCATGATGATGAAGAACACATTGGCGGTCATGATCGTCGCGGTAAACGCGCCCAGATGCAGGAAGGCCGCACGCCCGGTAAACACCTGCGTATAGCCCCAGGCCATGGCGACCAGCAGGATATAGAGCAGGATCATCAGGCCCCAGGTATTCTTGCCGATCGGGGATTTGCATAGGAGGTCGTAACAGATCCAGCCAATGGCAAGCGAAGCCATCGACAGGCCGATGGCCTCCGGCTGGGTAAGGTCGAGCACGCTGCGGTCGATCAGAAACAGATCGGCTCCGCCGTAATAGACCACGCAGAGCATGGCAAAACCGGACAGCCAGGTGGCATAGCTTTCCCATTTGAACCAGGTCAGGTGCTGCGGCATCGAGGCGGGCGCCACCAGATATTTCTGCACGTGGTAAAACCCGCCGCCATGCACCTGCCATTCCTCGCCATAAACGCCCTCCGGCATGCCGGGGCGTTTGACGAGACCCAGATCCAGCGCGATGAAATAGAAGGAAGAGCCGATCCAGGCGATAGCGGTGACGACATGCAGCCAGCGGACCGCAAAAGCCAGCCATTCCCAGGCGATGGCGAATTCATACATGGTTGACCTCTTTTACTCTCCCGACCAGAGACATTGCAAAATACTGGCGGCCAAGGGAAGGGCACATTTTCGCAGATGCGCAAAAATATGTGCATGCGTATGTTTTAGGCAGATTGGGTGAGGGTCAAGACGTATGGACACCGTTCAGTTCGAATGGTGGCAGGCTTGCGATCAGCCATTGGTGAAAGGCCTTGACCTTCGGCATGGTCCGGCGCGATGGCGGGTAAACCAGCCAGTAGATCTGGTCATCCCCCAACAGCAGATCGAAGGGCTGGATCAGACGGCCAGATGCGAGTTCTTCCTCGACATAGAAGGGACTGAGAATGGCGACGCCATGCCCGGCCATGGCCGCGCCAGCCTGAAGGTCGAGGGCGCCCTGCGCGTCGAGGCCGATGGAGGCTGGCAGAGAGGATGCAATGCCCGCATTGTGAAACCAGTCCGCCCACCAAGTCTCGCAGCTGCTCACGCGCGGCAGTTTGAGGAGGTCTGCGGGCTCGCGGATGCCACCAATGCTGTCGGCCAGCGCCGGACTGAGCATGGGTGCATAATCCAGCTTCAAAATCGGATGACAGATCAATCCGGGTAGCGGCTCCTTGCCGATATGGATGCCGACATCGCCGCTCTCGCGGGCGAAATCCCGCTGCTTTCCATCGCTTCGCAGCAGGCGCACGGCAATGCCCGGATGCAGGAGTTGAAAGCTGCCGAGATGGCGCGCCAGCCAGTGGGAGGCGAAGGTCGGTGTGGAGTGAATTTCCAGAACTTCGCTTGCCTCATGCCGTGCCAGCGCCACGGCCTCGCGCAGCAACTCGAAGCCTTCCCGCGTTTTCGGCAGCAGCCGTTCTCCGGCCTCGGTCAGGCTGATCTGTCTTGACGTTCGTAGGAACAGCAGCGTGCCGAGATTGTCCTCCAGCAGCTTGATCTGGTAGCTCACCGCCGTCTGGGTCATGCCAAGCTCTTCAGCGGCACGGGTAAAACCATTGTGGCGGGCGACGGCCTCGAACACCCGCAGGGCATTGACGGGGAACTGTTTCGACAATTTCATCGGATAAGCTCTCTTTATGGATGAGCATAGTAATCCGATTGGATTGTTGAGGCAATTGCCGCCAATATCCTCATATCAAAACGGGCACCGGTGGTGAATTCACGCCTCTGCCGACCCGGTCTTACACATCAATAGATTTTGGGGAGTGCGGAGCATTATGCCGTGTGCGAACGCATTGTCGTGCCTTGTTGCGAGGCTTTTTAGCAAGGTGATTATCGGCCTTTCTGGCCGGAAAAACCGTTATCGATGTCAGGATCTACCAGAGGATCTGAGGCAGGATGTCGGTCTTGATGATAGGCTGCCTGAACAGGCCGCCGATGCTATCTGGTTGCCCGGCAGCAGGCTCAGGCATTTGCTGCAAGGCGTTCTTCGTTGAGCAATCCTGCCAGCGTCAACCCGGCGATCATCTCGCCTAGACGATGACGATAATGGGCGGTCTTTTTATCAACGCCGCTGTAAAGCCCCTGGCGGACCTGGGCGCTGCTGAGTGTCATCACCGCCCTGTCGGCCTTGTGGAAGTCGAGGCAGTTTGCGTCCCAGGGCAGGCCGCAAAAGGCCAGCAGGCGGCGGGTTTCGCCTTCCTGGTCGAGCGTCAATTGCTCATAGCCAAGCTCCAGCACATCGTCAGGAAATAGCGCTTGCCAATGGGCGCAGAGCCGCCGCTGGGCGGCGATATAGCGGGCGGTCTCGGTCTGGTTGTAGCTATATTGCATGCCGTCGCTGGGAAAATAGCTGGAATAAAGCGCAAAGCCGCTGGCCAGGGGATCGCGTTTCATGATGACGATCCTGGCGTCAGGAAACATCAGCTTGATAAAGCCGACCCAGAGGAAATTGACCGGCATCTTATCAACAATCCGGGCACCTCCAGCTTTTTCGCGGACCGGATCGATATAGCGCCGGGCCGCATCGTTCACGGCCTTGGGAGTCACACTATCGGGGCCGCGCAGTGTCTGGCGGTCTGGCTCGAAGAACGCGTCGGTGATCGCATAGCTTAGCGTTTCCAACTCACCGGCGCCATAGACATCGGCGTGGCTGGCAAGGATCTGCTCCGTCAGGCTGGTGCCGGAGCGCGGCAGGCCAACCACGAAGATCGGCCGTTCCGACTGGACAAATCCCGCCTTGGCGATGTTGTCCTGCGTTGAGCGGACGAAATCGGCGGTGAACCGGGCTTGCAACGCCTGCATCAGTTCAAGATCCTGATCAATGGTATAGGCCGTGAATTGGCGTCGCCGTTCACGGTTGGCGTCTTCGAGATAGGTGAAGGCGTCGTCATGTCGGCTGATATCGTTCAGCGCCTTGTAAAGCGCAAAGCCGAGTTTCAGCCGCCGGGCAGGCTCATCGGCCAGCGTTGCATGCAGGGCCTGCATTGCGGCGATATCTGGATCATCCGGTCGGGCGCGGCTCAGCATACCCAGCAGCAGATAGCTATCGACATGGGTGGGGTTGAGGTCCAGCACCTTGCGATAGGCCGTCTTTGCCTCATCCATCCGCCCGACGCCCTGCAATGCCTGGCCGAGGTTGAAATGCGCGGTGAGATCACCGGGATGGGCGCTTGCCGCCCGCTCCGCCAGCGCCAGGCCCTGCTTGAAATCGCCAGCAATCAGACTGCGGAAACTCTTGTCATTCAGCGCGACCAAATGGTTCGGGTCTTGGTTGAGGAGAAGATCGTAGGTCTGATTGGCTTCCAGATGACGGCCAGCCTGTTTGAAGCAATGGGCAAGGGCGTTGTAGAACGTGGCATTCGGACTGCCTGCTGCTATCGCGGCCTGATAATGGGCGATTGCATCCGACCAGCGTCCGTCGATCTGGGCCAGATCGGCCAGCCGGCTATGCGTGGAAGGCTCAACGCGGATCAATAGAACCGCGTGCAAAAGCTCTGTTGCCCCGGCGTAATCGTGAAGATGGATCGAAATTTCAGCTAGATCGCGTGCGGCCTTGCAGGCCATCTGTTGCAGATCCTCGGCCTTGCGGCGGGCATCTAGCGGCAGGTTGGCCAGATCGGCTGGCTTATACTGGCGCGCCATGGCCAGCAGCGGTTCCAGTCTCTGACGCTGGGCCTGTAGCTTTTCCAGGGCGCTCATCGTGTCCGTTCTTTCATGTCCATTTCGGACCATGAATCGCAGATCAGCCCTGTGTGAGGCTGGTTTACAGCAGGCGGTTGACCAGTTCGGCGGCGACCAGCGCGGCGATGACAGGCGGGCGCTTGTCCTTGATAGCGCTTGCCCCGATCGGCAGGATCAGGCGGTCGAGTCTTGCCGGACTGTCGCCCTCGCGTTCCAGCCAATGGGCGAAGGTGGCGCGTTTGGTGGCAGAGCCGATCATGCCGATATAGGCGAGATCATCGCGGGCCAAGGCTTCGCGGGCAATCAGGAAATCCAGCGCATGGTCATGGGTGACGATGACAACGCCGCCGCCGGGGGCAATTTGCGCCACATGGCTTTCCGGCATGGCCGTGCGGTCGAGCGGAATGCCGGTTGGCACCGCGCCATCAATCGCGTCGCGGGCATCGATCAGCCGGGTGCGAAACGGCAGCGGTGCCAAGGCAGCGGCCAGCGCCAGCCCGACATGGCCAGCGCCAAAAATGAAGACCTGGGGGAAGGCCTGCCACGTCTGTTGCGCCAGGGTCAGCAGCTCTTGCCGCCGCTGCGGTGTCAGGAGAGAGAGCGTCAGTTTCACCCAGCCGCCGCAGCATTGGCCAATGGCCGGGCCGAGCGGCACGTCCATTTCCGCCTGATCTTCGCGGGCATCCAGCATGGCGCGGGCTTTTTCAATCGCCAGATATTCCAACTGTCCGCCGCCGATAGTGCCAAGCACCTGATGGCGTGCCACCAGCATCAGCGCACCGGCCTCGCGGGGCGTCGATCCTTTGGCTTCCGTGACAGTCACCGCCACACAGTCGGCATGGCGCGAGAGGAAGGCGGCAAGCACTGCGCCGGAAAGATCAGTCACGCGCGCTGTGCCTCCTTCAACCGCTCCACCGCCATCAATACCCGCTCCGGCGTGGCGGGCGTATCGAGGCGCGGGCAGAACCGGTAATCGGCGACGCTCGCCACCGCCATGGAAATCGCTTCCAGCACCGAATTGGCCAGCATGAAGGGCGGCTCGCCAACCGCCTTGGAGCGGCCAATGGTGAGTTCGGTATTTTCCGCCCAGTCCGCCAGTTTGACATTGAAGATTTTCGGCCGGTCGGAGGCAAGCGGGATCTTGTAGGTGGAGGGCGCGTGGGTGCGCAGCCGCCCTTTGCCGTCCCACCATAATTCTTCCGTCGTCAGCCAGCCCATGCCCTGCACGAAACCGCCTTCGATCTGGCCGATATCGATGGCCGGATTGAGCGATTTGCCGACATCGTGGAGAATATCGGTACGGTCGATAAGATATTCGCCGGTCAGCGTGTCGATTGAGACTTCGGTGCAGGACGCGCCATAGGCATAATAATAGAATGGTGTGCCGCGCCCGGTTTCCCGGTTCCAATGGATTTTCGGTGTCTTGTAGAAACCGGCAGCCGAAAGCTGAACGCGGGCAAAATAGGCCTGGCGGATGAAGTCGGGGAAAGCAATCTCTTCACCGCCGACCCTGACACGATTGGGCAGAAACACCACTTCGGCCTGCGACACGCCCCATTTTTCCGAGGCAAATACCACCAACCGTTCCTTGATCTGGCGCACGGCATCATAGGCGGCCATGCCGTTCAGGTCAGAGCCGGAAGAGGCGGCGGTGGCCGAGGTATTCGGCACCTTGCCCGTCGTTGTGGCGGTGATCTTCACCTTGTCGATATCGACCTGGAAGCCATCGGCAATCACCTGGGCGACCTTGGTATAGAGTCCCTGGCCCATTTCGGTGCCGCCATGGTTGAGATGGATCGAGCCGTCCTGATAGACATGCACCAGCGCGCCCGCCTGGTTGAAGGCGGTCATGGTGAAGGAAATGCCGAACTTGACAGGGGTGAGCGCAATGCCCTTTTTGATCACCGGGCTTGTCTTGTTGAAGTCGAGGATCGCCGCGCGCCGTGCCTGATAATCGCAGGAGGTCTCCAGCTCTTCCACCACGCGGGCGATGATATTGTCTTCCACCTGCTGGTGATAGGGCGTCAGGTCGCGGCCAGAGCCGGTCTCGCCATAGAAATTGGCCTTGCGAACCTCAAGCGGGTCTTTGCCCAAGGCGTAGGCGATTTCCTCGATCACCCGTTCTGCCCCCAGCATGCCTTGGGGGCCACCGAAGCCGCGATAGGCGGTGTTGGAGACCGTATGGGTCTTCAGAGGCTGTGAGGTCAGCTTCACATGCGGGTAGAAATAGCTGCTATCGGCGTGAAATAGCGCCCGGTCGGTGACGGGGCCGGAAAGATCCGAGGAATAGCCGCAGCGGGCGGCGAAATTGGCGTCGATGGCGTGGATACGGCCATCACTATTGAAGGCGACGTCGAAATCCATTTTAAAATCATGGCGTTTGCCGGTAATGCTCATGTCTTCGTCGCGGTCCGGGCGAAACTTCACAGCCCGGTTGAGCTTCTTGGCGGCCAGTGCGGCCAGTGCGGCAAACTGATTGCCCTGGGTTTCCTTGCCACCGAAGCCGCCGCCCATGCGCCGCACATTGACGGTGATCGCATGCGAGGAAATATCCAGCACATGGCCGACAATATGCTGGATTTCCGACGGATGCTGGGTCGATGACCAGACGGTGACATCATCGTCTTCGCCGGGAATGGCCAGCGCGATATGGCTTTCCAGATAGAAATGTTCCTGGCCGCCGATCCGCATCGCGCCTTGCAGCCGGTGCTCGGCCTTGTCCAGCTCGGTTTCCGGCGTGCCGCGCTTCAGCACCATGCCCGGGGTGACGAGCGGCGCACCGTTTTCCAGTGCGGCATCGATATCGGTCCAGAAGGGCCGGTCGCGGTATTCTATTTTGGCAAGCCGTGCCGCCTTGCGGGCTGCGTCGCGGGTCTCGGCGATGACGGCAAAAACGGTCTGGCCATGAAACTCGACCCGGTCGGTGGCGATCAGTGGTTCATCATGCCGCCCACCGGAGGAGACGTCGTTGGTGCCGGGAATGTCCTTGGCCGTCAGCACCGCGACGACGCCGGGATAGGCCTGAACACCGGACAGATCGATGGAGAGAATGTCGGCATGGGCGCGATCCGCCATGCCGAGCGCGCCATGCAACAGCCCGGCGGGTTCTGGAATATCGTCGATATATTCGGCACTTCCGGCCACATGCTTATGCGCTGAATCATGACGCAACGATTGATGCATCGGACCCTGGATTGTGGCGGCGGTGGTGAAGAGGGCCTTATCCATGGGGGTGGTTCCTTGCATCAGTGTTTGAAACCGCTGCTGTTTTCATTTTTTCAAGTGGCTTCGCCCCCCTCATCCCCCTGCCGGGACCTTCTCCCCGTCGGGGAGAAGAGACGAGTGGTAATGCCTTGCTCCAAGTGAAATGCCGCACTTGGCGTGTTCGAAAAGGTTGCGATACGAACAAGGCGCTTGCAGTCTGCCTCTTCTCCCCAGCGGGGAGAAGGTGGCGGCAGCCGGATGAGGGGGGCGAAGCCAAATGCCAGATGTTCATACCCATCAAACCCTCTCCATCGCAAAGCGTTCCAGTTCGTGTCTCTCGCCGGATGTTTCCAGAAAGAACCGTGTCAGCAGGTTCTTGGCCGTCAATTGCCGGTAATCGGCGCTGGCCCGCCAGTCGGAGAGCGGCTGATAATCGGCATCGAAAGCGGCGCGTGCGGCATCGATACTCTCTTGGTTCCAGACTTTCCCCATCAGAGCCGCTTCCACCGCCCGCGCCCGTTTCGGCGTTCCGGCCATGCCGCCAAAGGCGATGCGCAGGGTGGTGACGCGGGCTTGGGCATCCTTCTCCAGATAGAAAGCCCCGCAAAGCGCTGAAATATCCTCGTCGCGGCGCTTGGAGATCTTGTAGATGGCAAAGTCGCTTCCGGCCTTGGGGCGGGGCAGAAAAATACGTTCGACAAATTCGCCCGACTGGCGGTCTTGCTTGCCATACTCAATGAAAAAATCTTCCAGCAGCAAGGTTCGCGTTCCCGAAGCCGAGCGCAGCGTCACCGTCGCGCCAAGGGCAATCAGGGCCGGAGGCGTATCGCCAATCGGCGAACCATTGGCGATATTGCCGCCTATCGTGCCCATATTGCGCACTTGCTGGCCGCCGATCCGCTCGATCAACCGGCCAAAGGCGGGGATTTCTGCCCGAAGACAGTCGAAGGCGGCGCTGTAGCTGACGCCGGCACCGAGGGTAATGCCGGTTTCATCGACCGTGATTTCCTGCAACGCTTCCAGATGGTTGATGAACACCACGGGGCTTAACGTCCGCATCTGCTTCGTTACCCACAGACCGACATCGGTTGCACCGGCAACAATCGTCGCCTTGGGGTGGGCCGCCAGCACATTGGCCAGTGCTTCGACGCTGTTGGGAATGATCAGGCTGCGGCCATCGTCGCCTTCCAGGGCGATGGTGTCGGTGCTGGTCATGGCTTCCAGCGTGGCGATGATCTGCTCCCGTTCCCGTGCCAGCGGGTCGAACAGCGCCGACGGCCTTGTCTGGCCCATCTGTTCGGCGGCCTTGACGATGGGTTCATAGCCGGTGCAACGACAGAGATTGCCTTGCAAGGCCCCCTCGATTTCGGCGCGGCTCGGAGCCTCGCTTTCCAGCCACAGTCCGTAGAGCGACATGACGAAACCGGGGGTGCAGAAGCCGCATTGTGAGCCATGGCAATCCACCATGGCCTGCTGCACCGGATGCAAGGTGCCATCCTTGGCGGCCAGATGTTCGACCGTCACCACATGGCTGGCGTTGAGCGAGCCGATGAAGCGGATGCAGGCATTGACCGCCTCATAGCGCAGCACACCCTTCACCAGCCGCCCGACCAACACCGTACAGGCCCCGCAATCGCCTTCCGCGCAGCCTTCCTTGCTCCCGGTCAGCCGCTTTGCCAGACGCAGATAGTCCAGCAGCGTGCCGGTCGGGTCGGCGCTAACAAGCGTCACGGGCTGGTCGTTGAGCAGAAAGCGGATGCGGTTGGTCATGATGGCCCTTTGAGCGATGCGGTGGAAAGTTTACTGCGCCGTCCAGCCGCCGTCGATGGACAGGCTGGTGCCGGTGACCTGTTTTGCCGCATCGCTGGCAAGATAGAGCGTCATGGCGGCAATGTCCTCGACGGTGACGAATTCCTTGGTGGCCTGCAAATGCAGCATCACATCCTTGACCTCGCTTTCGGCAATGCCACGTGCCTTGGCGGTGTCGGGGATCTGCTTTTCCACCAGCGGCGTCAGCACATAGCCGGGGCAGATGGCGTTGACGGTAATGCCGCTTTGCGCCACTTCCAGCGCAACCGACTTGGTCATGCCGAGAATGCCGTGCTTGGCGGTGACATAGGCGGATTTGAACGGCGAGGCGACCAGGCCATGGGCCGAGGCGATATTGATGATCCGCCCGTATTTTTGCGCCTTCATCGCCGGGATGGCGGCGCGCATTGTGTGGAAGGCGCTCGACATGTTGATGGCAATGATCTGGTCCCATTTTTCAATGGGAAACTCCTCGACGGGGGCGACATGCTGAATGCCCGCATTGTTGACGAGAACATCGATGCCACCGAATTCGGCAATGGCGGTTTCCACCAGTTCGGCGATTTCCTTGGGCTTGGTCATGTCGGCGGGGTGGTAGAGCGCCTTGCCGCCGCCAGCTTCCAGCTCCTTGCGGATCGATTCGATTTCACCGAGCGGGCCGAAACCGTTGATCAGCACATTGGCGCCTTCAGCCGCAAAGGCGCGGGCAATGCCAAGCCCGATGCCGCTGGTGGAACCGGTAATAACGACAGTTCTGGTCATGGCGTAACTCCCTGTGCGATGATTTTTCTGGTTTGGCCGTGTAGCGAAGCGGTCGGTTGCGCCGCAGCAAGGTTAAACCTATGCCCAAACCCCTGTCCTATGCAATTGTCCTGTGTCATCACATAGCGATGAAAACCACCAAGAGATGGGGATGAGGAAACACAGTCCTTGCGCCTTCGTTTGTTTTTCATTTTCGGTTTTGACTTGGCATAAAACTTTCGTATCTTGATATAAGCGAAAGAAAGCGAAAACTCTGGGAGGAGTATCATGGGCGGTTTTGTGCTGGCGATTGACCAGGGAACGACGTCGAGCCGTGCCATCGTGTTTGATGGCGCGATGCGCATCGTTGGGACCGGCCAAAAGGAATTTCCGCAGATCTTCCCGCAATCGGGTTGGGTGGAGCACGACCCGGAAGCGATCTGGGACAGTGTCGTCAGCTCCATCCACGATGCGCTGGCCCGCGCCCGGATCACGGCAGGTGACCTTGCCGCCATTGGTATTACCAACCAGCGGGAAACTGTTGTGGTCTGGGATAAGGATACGGGCAAGCCGATCCACAATGCCATCGTCTGGCAGGATCGCCGCACATCGGCATTTTGCGAAACGCTGAAGCGCGACGGACTGGAGGCAACGTTCACCACCAAGACCGGCCTGCTGCTGGACCCGTATTTCTCCGGCACCAAACTGTCCTGGCTGCTCGACCATGTCGAGGGCGCTCGCGCCCGGGCAGAACAAGGCGGCCTGTGCTTCGGCACCGTCGATACCTATTTGATCTGGCGGCTGACGGGCGGCAAAAGCTTCGTCACCGATGCCACCAATGCCTCGCGCACGCTGATTTTCAACATTGTCGAGCATGGCTGGGACGAGGAATTGCTGGCGCTGTTGAGCATCCCCGCCGCCATGTTGCCAGAGGTGAAGGATTGCGCCGCCGATTTCGGCGTGACCGACAAGGCGGTATTCGGGGCGGCGGTGCCGATCCTTGGCGTGGCGGGCGACCAGCAGGCGGCCACCATCGGACAGGCCTGCTTTGCGCCGGGCATGGTCAAATCCACCTATGGCACCGGCTGTTTCGCGCTGCTCAATACTGGCGCGGATCGGGTGGTTTCGAAAAGCCGGTTGCTGACCACCATCGCCTACCGGATGGACGGCAAGACCACCTATGCGTTGGAAGGCTCGATCTTCATTGCCGGTGCCGCTGTGCAATGGCTGCGCGATGGATTGAAGGTGATCGGCGATGCGGCGGAAACCGGGCGGCTGGCGGCTGAAGCCGATCCCGGCCAGCCGGTCTATCTGGTGCCGGCCTTCACAGGTCTTGGCGCGCCCTGGTGGGACCCGGATGCACGCGGCGCGCTGTTCGGCCTGACCCGCAATACCGGACCGGCAGAACTGGCCCGCGCCGCGCTGGAAGCCGTCTGCTACCAGACCCGCGACCTGCTGGATGCCATGCACAAGGACTGGCAGAACGGCGAGGACGATATGGTGCTGCGCGTTGATGGCGGCATGGCAGCCTCGGACTGGACGATGCAGCGGCTGGCCGATTTGCTGGACGCGCCGGTGGATCGCCCCTCCGTTATTGAGACGACGGCACTTGGTGCTGCCTTCCTCGCGGCCAGCCGTGTCGGCCTCTGGCCCGGCATGGATGCGTTTGCCCGCGCCTGGGCGCGCGACCATCGGTTTGAGCCGGTCATGGATGCCGAGACCCGCACGGAAAAGCTCAGAGGCTGGCGGGATGCAGTCAGACGGACGCTGACGGCGGGTTGAGAAAATGATTCAGGTTGATTCCGCAATGAATCAAAAGCCTATGGAAAGCCATTGATATTTATAGGTATTTATTGAAGCTTTGGCCTGCTCCGAGGCTTGATCGTGCTTCAAACTCCCATTCATTGAACGCTGCGTTCTCATCCCAGGGTTTGCCACGCGGCGCATTTGCACTTACCTGCCTACTGCATAATTTTTTAAACCGGAATCGGTTTAAAAAGAAAATTATGCAGCAGATATAAGGAGCTACAGCGAACCTTTGTGCGCCATATAGGGCGCACGGCGCTGTAGCGAACAACTGAGGATGCGACCCATGGAACTTGGCCTTTACACCTTCGCGGATGTGGACCCCACGGCACCCAACAAGGGGCTGGAGGCCAAGCGTCGGGTGGATGATCTGCTGGAGGAAATCCGGCTGGCGGACGAGGTGGGGCTGGATGTCTTCGGTCTTGGCGAACATCACCGTCCCGACTACATGGCGTCTTCGCCCGCCACCATTCTGGCGGCGGTGGCGGTGCAGACCAAAAATATTCGCCTAACCAGCGCGGTATCGGTGCTCAGTTCCGATGATCCGGTGCGGGTGTTCCAGCAATTTGCCACCGTCGATCTGCTGTCGAACGGGCGTGTGGAGATGATGGCTGGGCGCGGCTCCTTCATCGAAAGCTTTCCGTTGTTCGGCTATGATCTTGATGATTATGATCTTTTGTTTGCCGAAAAGCTGCAATTGCTGATGGAGATCCGCGACAACGAGATCGTCACCTGGGAAGGCGAGACCCGTAAGCCGATCCAAGGTCGTGGCGTCTATCCGCGCCCCTTGCAGGACCCGCTGCCGCTGTGGATCGCCGTGGGTGGCACGCCGCAATCGGTGGCCCGGGCCGGCTATCTCGGCCTGCCGCTGGCCATTGCCATCATCGGCGGCGAGCCGCGCCGCTTTGCGCCGCTGGTCGATCTTTACCGGCAGAGCGGGGCGAAGGCCGGGGTCGATCCGGCGGCCTTGAAAACCTCGATCAATGTGCACGGTTTCATCCACGACACGACGCAATCGGCTGCCGATATCTTCTACGCACCGCAGGCCGAAGTCATGGACCGGATCGGCCGGGAGCGCGGTTGGGGGCCGGGCAATCGTGCCCAGTATGACGCGATGCGCGGGCCGCATGGGGCGCTGTTTGTCGGTGATCCCGAGGCGGTGGCCGAAAAGATTGTCGCCCATCACGCCCTGTTCAAAAATGACCGCTTCCTACTGCAAATGGCCATCGGCCCGATGCCGCACAAGGATATCATGCGCGGCATCGAGCTTTACGGCACCAAGGTTGCGCCATTGGTGCGCAAGGCTCTTGCTGCTGACTTGACGCAGGTCGGGGCGGGGGCGTAAGCAGCGGCAAAATCCGCAAACGCTCATGAAAGTCCAACAATGATCATCTCCAGCGACGAGGAACTCCAGCACCTGAAGGAGATCGGCACTCTTTGCGCGCTGGCCGTGAAAACCATGGGGGCGGCGCTGGAGCCGGGGATAACCACCCGCGAGCTGGACCTGATCGGCCGCAAGATACTGGAAGACAATGGCGCGCAATCGGCACCGGAATTCTGCTATCAGTTTCCCGGTGCCACCTGCATCAGCGTCAATGAGGAAGTGGCCCATGGCATTCCCGGTGACCGGGTGATTGCCCGGGGCGATCTGGTCAATATCGACGTTTCCGGCGTCAAGAACGGGTTTTTCGGCGATACCGGCTCATCCTTCATTGTGCCGCCGGGTAAGCCGAAGATCGAAAAACTGCTGCGCGATGGCAAGCGGGCGCTGTTTCTCGGTGTCACCCAGGTCAAGACCGGCGCGCCTTTTGCCAGTATCGGTAATGCCATCGGCGCTTTTGCCGCCAAGAACCGCTATACGCTGATTGCCAATCTTGCCAGCCATGGCATTGGCCGCGAGCTGCATGAGGAACCGCGCGAGCTTTCCACCTGGGCCGACCCGGATGAAACAAGAATCATGCAGGAGGGCCAGGTGTTCACCATCGAGCCGTTCCTGTCGCTGGGCGGTCAATGGGCCGAGGATGGCGATGACCCCTGGACGCTCTACAGCGACCCGAAAGCGCCGACCGTGCAGTTCGAACACACAGTGGTGGCAACCCGCAATGGGCCGCTGATTTTGACGATGGTGGAGTGAACACCTCACGTCTCGCTGCATCGCGATGAGGTTTACTTTTGAAGCCAAACACCTGATGTCGCCAGCGACATCAGGTGTTTCAGCCTTTTGGGGCGAGCGCGTTACAGCTCCGTGTGCCCTGTATCGCGCTTAAAGAGGGCTGTAGTCTCTCTTGTCTTCGTTTGTCTTTTCGGGAAATCCGATTTCGTTTTTTTCTGACAAACTTTAAGGGGAGGCGGGCGTGCCCGTGTTACCCCTTTGGTCGGAGATCGCCCTTTTATCGATGAAAGCCTGAGTGCCGGTGTCCGGCCTTCGCGCCAGGGCCAGCAGGGCCATGGCCACTGCCGCGACAAATGAGAGCAGCGGATACACCAAGGCCCCAAGCGCCACCAGCTTGCCATGCAGGTTGACGGTTTCGAAAGCGAAAGCGATGGTGATCGCGATGACGACCAGTGCAAGGGCAATGGACAGTTCCACCCGCACACTGGCAAGCGCATTGCGAAGGGACGACCGGCTGTTGAATTTCGGCGTTCTCAGCCAGGCGATTTTTCCACCCAGGGCAGCGGTGATTGCAGCCATGCCGCAGACGTGGCTGAGCGCCAGCGCCGCAAATTCTGCGCTTAACACATCCCGCAACCGGCAACACCCGCAGACGCGGTATTCGGCAACGGTCCGCACGACGCTTGCGGCCATCACGACGGACAGGCCCAGCATGGCAACCGGCGGCACCGAAAGCTGCGGGGTGATGTCCAGCATGACCATGATGGGCAGCAAAATGGCAAAGGCGACATTGCCAGCAATGGTCATCGGAATGGTCAAAGGCACAACGCTGCGGAACACTTCGAACAATTTACCCCAGCGGCTTAAATGCGGCGATCCACCGAAACGTGAAGGAAGAAACAGCCGCCAATGACGACGAAACTGTTGCATGGGGCCGGATGTCCAGCGGAAGCGCTGGCGTTTCCAGTCGGCATAATTGTCGGGAATCAGGCCGCGTCCGAATGTATAGGGCAGGAAAACGCCGTCATAACCGGCGGCGCGCAAACGAATGGCAATTTCGGAATCCTCCGTCTGGCACCATTCCGCCCAGCGCCCGACCGCCTCGATGGCCGAGCGTCGGAAAATGCACATGGTGCCGACCGTGAAGGAAGCCCGCATCTCGCTGGCACCGGCATATTCCAAGCGATTCGGCGCCACATATTCCCAGTAACAGGCGCGCTTGAACAGGCTGGCATCGTCGCTGCGATAATCGTGCGAGGTTTGTACGAAGGCGAAGCGGGGATCGACAAAGAAGCCAACCAGACGAGAAAGGAAGTCCGGTTCGGCCAGATAGTCGGCGTCGACGACAGCGACCAGTTCGGCGCCCGGATCCGTATGGTCGAGGCATAGGTTCAATGCGCCTGCCTTGGCGCCTTGAAGCCCTTCCACATGGAGGAAGCGGAACTGTTCCTTGCCGCTGGCGGCATTCAGCCTGCGGCAATGGGCTTCCACCGGACGCCAGAGCTGCTCATCCAGGGTATTGTTATCGCAAATGATAACCTCATAATTCTCGTAGTGCAGCCTCGCGAGGTGGTCGAGGGTATTGATAACGAGATCAGGAGGTTCGCAATGGGTGGGGACGTGAAGAGACACACGGACCTCCTCGGGGCCGTTACGAGGCGGCAAGGGGGCGATCGGCCGTGTCCAGACCTTGCGGGTCAGGAGCGCAAAGGTGCCGACACGCATGGCCACAACCAATATCATGCGCAGGAACGAAAGCACCATGGCCACTGAGGCGCCGATCCATAGCCATTCCGGATAGGACTGTTGCCTGAGCCAGAATATCATCCATAGCCCGCCGGCGAGGCTTCCGATGGGCGCTACCACGACATAGGCCACCCCCGCAGCACTGAGCCAGGGAAGGCTACGCTGCACGGCAAGGGCGAGGACCATCGTACCCGAAGCGATGACAACAACGGGGCCAGGTTCGGAAAACCCTAGGCATATCAGAGTGGTAGAGGCGATTGTGACAAGAATTTGCGCCCATTCGTACTGGCTTTTCCAACGAACCTTGTAGGCGTCGACTTTGGTGACCAAAGTCAAGATGCTTCCTGTTAAAGTAAAAAAAGATGAAAACAAAAGTGATATATCAAGCCACTGCTGAGTATTCGTATGAAAATTATACATAATGATAAATCTCCAAAATGAACATTTGAAAATTATCATTTTTTAGTAAAAAATCAAATTTTGCTTATTTTTTCGATGATGACGCCTTGTATTTGGTTAATGGAATTCATTTTAAGCTTTTTGTATTGAAGTTTGGCGGTATTATTAATTTGTAATGCTTTGAATTATTTCGTTCGGTTCCATGAAAGAAACTCGAATATATGATATCCATCAATGGCTTAATATATTCGAATTTCAGTATGGGATGGAGATGCAATATTTCTATCAGCCGGCAAAGCTGACTGCGACGCCTTTTTTCTTGAAATAGGCCTGCATGATCTTGCGGCCCTGACGGTTCGGCTGCGCGAGCTTTGTGGTCTCGAACACCGCTTCCTTGGCGCCTTCGCGGGCCATGGCGGCCTTGAGGGCGGCGATATGCACATCGATTTCTTCGTTATCATTGTTGATCGAGGTGTAGATATTGTCGATGGCCTGTTGCAGGCTGAGGTCGCTCATAATGCACTCCTTGGAATTTTCTTCCTCCACTAGCGATTTTTGCGGTTTCGGCAAGCTTCAGCGCCAATAAACTGTCAGCTTGAAACGCCATCGGGTGTTTTTTTGGGATAGCGGAGAAATCGGCAGCCCCTGTTTCCTTCGATGGCTCAATCAGTATTTTTGGCTTGTTGGGCCAAAGCGGCGGTGCGATAAGCAGCCCATGACGATCACGCTCCCCAGACATGCCAATCTCCCATTCACCGCTCTTGCCGGTGCGCTGGCCTTGGCTGCGGCCATGGGTTTTGGCCGGTTTTCCTTCACCCCCATTCTGCCGGGGATGATGACCGATCTTCATCTTATGCCCGGCGATGCGGGCCTGATCGCGGCGGCGAATTTCCTCGGCTATCTCTTAGGCGCCGTGCTTGCCGGTCAGGGTTGGGCGGCGGGGCGCGAAAGGTTGATTGCGTTGTCTTCGCTTTTGGCCACCAGCTTGCTTTTGGCCGCGATGGCGCTGACGGAGCATGTGGGAATGTTCATGCTCATTCGCTTTCTGTCAGGCGCGGCCAGTGCCTTCGCGATGATCTTCACCAGTTCCATCGTGCTTGCCCATGTCAGCGCTCATGCAAGCATCCATGCTGGTGAATATGCGCAATCCACCCATTTTGGCGGGGTAGGCCTGGGGATCGCCGCGTCGTCCCTGATGGTCTATGCATTGCCACACCTGTTTGGCGCATCCGTATCCGCAGGGTGGCGGCTGGACTGGTTGGCCGGGGCGGGGCTGACCTTTGTTGTCTTCCTTGTCGTCAGCCTGCTGTTGCCACGGGTGCGCAAAACTGAGGTGAGGGCCGAACAGGAGCCGCCGCTTTTCTGGGGCAGGCCATTTCTTTTGTTGTTTGCCTCCTACGGCCTGTTCGGCTTCGGCTATGTGGTGACGGCCACGTTCATCGTCACCATGGCCCGCATGGCCAATGCGGGGCCGGTGGCGGAATTTCTGGCGTGGTTTCTGGCGGGCATCATGGCGGCTGCCTCGCTGTTTGTCTGGCGTCCGGTGCTGGACAGGGTCGGCCTGGCGGGCGCCTACAGCCTTGCCCTGCTTCTGGCAGCCATTGGGGTTTTTGCCTCGGTTGGATTGCCGGGCATGGCTGCCCCGCTGGTGGGAGCGGCTCTTCTCGGCTTAACCTTCATGACGATTACCGCCTATGGCCTACGGCTGGCCAGAACCCTTGCGCCAGCCAGTCCCCGCAAGGCCCTGTCGATCATGACGGCGGCTTTCGGCGTCGGGCAGACAATCGGGCCGCTGGTCGCCGGTTGGCTTGCTGCCATCAGCGGCAGCTTCGCGCTGCCAAGCCTTGTTGCGGGCGCTGTATTGCTTGTTAGCCTCATTCTGGCCGCAAGCCTGTGGAGAAAGACGGTCTGAAGACCTTTGCAGCGATTACAAATCGTTAAGGTGGTATTCCCACCATTGCTGCACTGCGGCTTCTGGCATAGTTTGCCGCGCTAAAGACGGCCACGACCATATCTTCAGGAAAGCGAGACCCCGTGTTTCACTCATTCTTCCCCAAGCCGAAATTGTTTTTTCCAACCGCCGCGCTGTGGGCCATGCTTGCCATCGCATTTTGGTATGGTTTGGGTGAACAACTTGGTACTCACTTGGGCTTTGCATCTCAGGCTCAAGGTGCCGAACCAACAGTAGGTGTTTCGATTTTTTGGGCACCTGATTTTATTTGGTTTTACATCTACTTTTCTGTGGTAGTCGCTATTTTTGCCGGGGCTTGGGCAGTTGCATCGCCGCATCCATGGCAACGGTGGTCGGTAGTTGGCTCCGCGATCGTTCTTTTTACTGTCTATTTCCAGGTTCAAGTCAGCATTGCGATCAATACTTGGAACGGGCCGTTTGGTGATTTGATACAGGCAGCTGTATCAAAATCGCGCCCGGTTGCTGCGGGTGAATTTTATTCGCAATTTATTGTTTTTCTTGAAATTGCTTTTCTTGCAGTGGCTGTTTCCGTTCTAACTCGGTTTTTCGTTAGTCATTATATCTTTCGCTGGCGCATCGCTATGACGGACTTTTACATGGCGAACTGGCCAAAGTTGCGTCATATCGAAGGTGCCTCACAGCGCGTTCAGGAAGATACGATGCGCTTTGCAACGACTGTCGAAAGTTTAGGTGTGAGCCTCATCAGCAGCGTTATGACGCTGATCGCGTTCACTCCGCTGTTAATACGACTTTCGGAAAATGTTAAGGAACTGCCCTTGGTCGGGGCTATCCCTTATCCGCTCGTGTTCGCTGCGGTTTTATGGTCTGCTTTCGGTACTGCTCTTCTTGCTTTGGTAGGTATCAAATTGCCGGGGCTTGAGTTTCGTAACCAACGTGTAGAAGCTGCGTATCGTAAAGAGCTTGTATATGGTGAAGACCATGCCGACCGAGCAGAATTACAGACGATGAAGGGTCTGTTCGATGCGGTCCGGCGCAATTATTTTCGATACTATTTCCATTATATTTATTTTAATATCGCTCGATACTTCTATCTGAATTTGGATACGATATTTTCTGTTGCAGTTCTTGTGCCTTCATTTGTCGCTGGCACAATTACTCTTGGCTTGTTGAACCAGATATCGGGAGCATTCGGACAGGTTACGTCTTCTCTGCAATACCTTGCAAATTCCTGGACAACGATCGTTGAGCTTCTTTCTATTCAAAAGCGTTTGAAGGCGTTTGAAGCCGCAATCCAGGATGAGCCATTGCCTCAAATTGATCAACGATATTTGGCACGGCAAGACAGTGATTAAAAATCCTGAAGCTGTCAGTCTTTTTAGGAGGGCTGCCTTCAAATTCCCTAAAACGAAGACCCGGCCGGATTTTTCCGGCCGTTCTGTTTTTGCAATACCGCCACAGCTTGCGAATAGCTGACGCAAGCGACATCCTCGCGGTGGCAGACATCCGTCACCAGTCGCTCCATTGCCCGCCAATAGGCGCCGCCGTTCATCAACACGAAGTGGAAGCCGAACTGCACAGGTTTGCGGTCGCCACTATATTGCGCCTCGAAGGCGGTTTTGAAGGCTTGATAGGTGCGCTCCTCAAATTCGGCGCTTTTCGACGGGTTATCGAAGCCCGCAGAATGACGCACAAACATGTTGTAATCCATGCCGATGATCGGGCGGTTGCCCGGTCCCTCCGGAATCAGCGGCAGGCCGAAGCGGGTGAGAGTGCCGTCCTGTTCGGGCTCTTGTGGACCTTTGGTGACGAGACTGGCGTCATAGAGAAAACCAGCCTGTTTTTCAGCCTCGGCCATGCCTTTGCTGGTCGAGAGATAGGGTGCACGAAACCCCTTGATGCCGGTCTTGACGAAGTCCTGCCAGCCCTCCGGCTCCTTGTCAGCCACGCCATTCTTTTTCCAGGCCCCGGCCAAGACGGTTTTGAAGGTCGAAAATTCGGTTAGCCAGTCCGCTTTGCTCCAGTCCTTGCCATCGAAATGGCCGCAGGCATGGCTGGAAATGTCGTGACCGGCGAGGTGGGCGGCCCAGATGTGCTCTAGCCTTGCCGCAGCATCGGCCTCGTCAGGGGCAAAGCCGACATTTGACTTGCCGGGCTTTTGGCCGGGCGCTTGATAGGCTTTCGAGGCCGGGCCTCTGGCAATCAGCGTGGTGCAGGACAGAAAATAGGTGAAATGGGCATTGGCCCGGCTGGCGATTTCGCCGCTTCGCTCCCACAGCCTGTTATCGGCGGCACCATCGAAGGAAATCAGCAGCAATTGCTTGGGCTTTTGCGGCGCTTCAGCCGCGTTCTGGGCAATGGCGATGCCCGGCATGCAGAGCGCGGCCAGGATGGTTCGAAGCGATGAGGAGAAAAGCGGGCGAAACGGTGCCAAGCGAACAACCTTGTTGTGAACATTTGCCGCTTCCTGGCGGGCAAATGCGGCGAAGCTTTGATCGACCTTGTGGCTCATCACGTTCGGTTCTCTGCCATCCAGAGGCACACGTCTCCGGTATTTTCGGAAGTTTATCGCCATCCCCCCAAATTATGCAGGCTGGTCAAGAGGTGGCCGAGCGGCTATCTCTATGCTCTCTCATTTGCGGGGATTTTTTATGCTTATTCTTGTTCTCGGCCTGTTATTTTTCACATTGGTGCATCTCACCCGGACGATTGCGCCGGGCTTTCGCGATTCCATGGTGGCCCGCCTCAGCCTGAACGGCTGGAAGTCGCTGTTTTCGGTCCTGTCGCTGCTGGGCATTGCCATTATTGCCTATGGCTACAGTATCGCGCCAATCGTCAATGTCTGGTTTCCACCGGCTGGCATGACCCATCTGACGTTGACCCTGATGGTCATTGCGATGATCTGTCTGGTGGCCAGCCTTCTCCCGGCTGGCCATATCGCGGCAAAAACCAAGCATCCCATGGTTCTCTCGGTAAAAATCTGGGCGCTGGCGCATCTTCTGTCCAACGGCGACCTGCGCTCGATCCTGCTGTTCGGCTGGTTGCTGGCCTGGGGCGTCGTCCTGCGGATTTCCTTGAAGCGCCGGGAGCGGGCGGGTCTGCTGGTGCGCGGGCCGTTCGTGTCGGCCAAATACGATGTCTATGCCGTGGTCATCGGTCTGGTCGCCTATGTCGCTATCCTTCTCAAGCTGCATGAAGTGCTGATCGGCGTCTCGCCATTGCCGATGTAATCGCGCTTTTTGATGGGGAGATGGGTGTTTTGCCCTTCTCCCCCTTACATCGGCGCAAAAATCGGGTAGAAGGCCACATCGTCCATCCCAGAATAGTCACTGGCGGGCTGCAAATGGCAATTTCTGCGCTCCCGGTGCTCACGTACATTCAGTACGCTCCGCTCCGGTTCTCGAAATCACCATTTTCGCCACGCCATCGCCAATTCTGGACCGGACGATGGCAAGCGTAAACGATGATACAGGCCCAGATATCCGGACAATGTAATGGCAAATCAGAACGACAGCTTTATCCGCGAAGTCAATGACGAGCTTCGCTCCGAACAGATGCGCCGTTTCTGGCGGCGTCTGGGGCCAGTGTTCATTGGCATTGCCGTGCTGATCGTGGTGGGCACTGCCGGATACCGGCTTTATGATTATTATACGGATGACCGTTCCTCCAAGTCCGGCGACCGTTTCCTAGCGGCGACCAAGCTGGCGACAGATGGCAAGAATGATCAGGCACTGAGCGATCTGCAAGCCCTGGAAAAAGACGGCTTCGGCGCCTATCCGGTGCTGGCGAAGCTTCGGGCGGCCTCCCTCATGGCGGAGAAGGGCGATGCCAAAGCGGCGATTGATGCCTTTACCGCCATCGGCAAGGATAACAGCGTTCCGCAAGTGATCCGCGATGTCGCCCATATCCGCGCCGCCTGGCTGCTGATCGACAACGGCACCTATGAACAGGTGTCCACTGAGGTCGAAGCGCTGGCGGTTCCCGGCCAGGGCCTGCGCCATTCCGCCCGTGAGGCGCTCGGTCTTGCCGCCTATAAGGCTGGCCAGATGGAACGCGCCCGCGAATGGTTCCAGCAGATTACCGAGGATAGCGAAGCACCGCGCAACGTGGCCAATCGCGCCCAGATCATGCTGGACAATATCGCTGCCGCTGGCAAGGCGTCCTGATACTTTCAACGGGTTGTTGGCGCACAGTTGTTGCGCCGTCGCCCAATATGCTCTCACGCATCGGATCGAAAACCGCTTCACAGGTTTCGCTCCGATGCGCTACTGTTTTAAAGTCCGCTTGAAGACGGGCTGGATATAACCGGATACCAAATTATCATGAGCTTTACCGTCGCCATCGTCGGACGTCCCAATGTCGGCAAATCCACCTTGTTCAACCGTCTGGTCGGCAAGAAACTGGCGCTTGTCGATGACACGCCGGGCGTAACCCGCGACCGGCGGCCCGGTGAGGCCAAGCTGGTGGACCTGCGTTTCCACATCGTCGATACCGCCGGTCTTGAAGAAGCAGGCGCCGACACGCTGGAAGGCCGGATGCGCGCCCAGACCGAAATCGCCATCGACGAGGCAGATCTGTCGCTGTTCGTGGTCGATGCGAAAATGGGTCTGACCCATGTGGACAAGGCGCTGGCCGATATGCTGCGCAAGCGCGGCAAGCCGGTGGTGCTGGTTGCCAACAAGTCCGAGGCCCGTGGTTCGGATGGCGGATTCTACGACGCCTTCACGCTTGGCCTTGGCGAACCGGTGCCGATTTCCGCTGAACACGGCCAGGGGATGATCGACCTGCGCGATGCGATTGTCGAGGCTATCGGCGTGGATCGCGCCTTTCCCGAAGACGATGACGACGTGGCCGAGACCGATATCGTCCTCAGGCCCACCGTCGAGGGTGAGGATGACGAGGAAGATCTGGCCTATGACGATACCAAGCCGCTGCGCGTTGCTATTGTCGGGCGGCCTAATGCCGGAAAATCAACGCTGATCAACCGCTTCCTCGGTGAGGACCGGCTGCTGACCGGCCCGGAAGCCGGGATTACCCGCGATTCGATTTCGGTGGAATGGGACTGGCGTGGCCGTACCATCAAGATGTTCGACACGGCGGGCATGCGCCGCAAGGCGCGGGTGATCGAGAAGCTGGAAAAGCTGTCGGTGGCCGATACATTGCGCGCCATCCGCTTTGCCGAAACCGTTGTCATCGTCTTCGACGCCACCATCCCCTTTGAAAAGCAGGATATCCAGATCGTTGATCTGGTGCTGCGCGAAGGCCGTGCCGCGGTTCTTGCCTTCAACAAATGGGATCTGGTGGAGGACCCGCAGGCGGTGTTGGCCGAGTTGCGTGAAAAGACCGAACGGCTCCTGCCACAGGCGCGCGGTATTCGCGCTGTGCCAATGGCTGGTCAGACCGGCTACGGCCTTGAAAAGCTGATGCAGTCGATCATCGACACCGACATGGTGTGGAATAAGCGGATCTCGACCGCCAAGCTTAATCGCTGGCTGGACAGTGTGCAGACCCAGCATCCGCCACCGGCGGTTTCCGGTCGCCGGTTGAAGCTGAAATACATGACGCAGGTCAAGGCCCGTCCGCCCGCCTTCATGATTTCCTGCACCAGGCCAGATTCCGTGCCGGAAAGCTATATCCGCTACCTCACCAACGGTTTGCGCGCCGATTTCAATATGCCGGGCGTACCGATCCGCATTCATTTGAAGGCGTCGGAAAATCCGTTTGAGAATAAGCGGAAAAGGCGCTGATTCAACTTTCCCGGACGGATCAACTTTCCAAAGCTTGGTTGATCGGTTTTTTCCGCCGCATCAGCATCCGCCAGCGGCCCTGCGTTTTGGCCTCGATGACATTGTCGAGAAACTGGCGGGTGGCGGAGGCCCAGGAATAGGTTTCCGCCAAGGCTCTGGCTTGGCTGCGAGAGCAGTTCAGTGCTTCAAGGCAGGCGGCTTTCAGGTCGTCATTGAGCGCGCCAGCTTTGGGATCAGAGATGATGTCGATCGGTCCGGTGACGGGAAAGCCGGCCACGGGTACGCCGCAGGCCAGCGCTTCCAAAATCGTATTGCCAAACGTGTCGGTTTTCGAAGGAAACACGAAAACATCGGCCTGCGCATAGGCGCTTGCCAGCTCGGCGCCGAATTTGACGCCGGTAAACAGTACGTCTGGATAGCGTTCCGCCAATTCGGCGCGGGCAGGGCCATCGCCCACCACCACTTTCGAACCCGGCAGGTCGAGGTCGAGAAAGGCCGGCAGGTTTTTCTCCACCGCCACACGGCCAACCGTCATGAAGATCGGGCGGGGCAGGTCGAAGGGATTTGCCTCAAGCGGCTGCGGGTGGAACAGTTCGGTATCGATGCCTCGGCTCCAGAGCCGCAGATTGCCGATCTTGCGGTCTTCCAGCTCTCGTTTCAGGCTTTCGGTCGCCACCATGCAGGCACCACCGGCGCGGTGAAACCAGCGCACATAGGCATAGAGCAGCGAAAGCGGCAATGGCAGGCGGGCGGCGACATATTCGGGAAACCGGGTGTGATAGCTGGTGGAAAAGGCGAGGCCCTGGCTCAGGCACCAGCGCCGCGCCAACAGACCCAAGGGTCCTTCGGTGGCGATATGGATCAGGTCCGGGCGGCTTTGCTTGATGGCGGCGGCAATCCGCCACGGGCTGGCCAGCGACAGGCGGATTTCCGGATAGGTCGGCATTGGCAGGCTGCGATAGTCCGCAGGCGTGACCATGGTGACGGTAACGCCCATCCTGGTTAGTTCGGCATTGGTATTTTCAATGGAGCGTACCACGCCATTCACCTGCGGATGCCAGGCATCGGTCACGATCGTCAATCTCATCGCGCGTGCTCCTCGATCCGATGCTTCACGGACAGGTGGCGTTATCCCGCATGAAATGCTCCCCCGGCGACACGGGAGCCTGCTATCGGGTGCCGTTTCGCCGGGGAATCACGCAGAAGCCCCCGCCACTGTACTTGGGCTTATGGGCCAGCATTGTAACAAAGGAATGAAGGTGGATTGATCGCCGGACTTGACCATCGCCACTGGTCATCGCGGCATTGAGCCCTATAGTCTTGAAGTGCCGAATTTTTTGAGCAGAGGATGGGCCATATGCCGACCAAGACTGATCGTGCCAGCAAAACCGCAGTGAAAGCAGTGAGCGATTGGTGGCGCGGCGCGGTTATCTATCAGGTCTATCCACGCTCGTTTCAGGACACGACAGGCGATGGCATCGGCGACATCAAGGGCATAACCCAGCGCTTGCCCTATATCGCCTCGCTTGGTGTCGATGCCATCTGGCTGTCGCCGTTCTTCACTTCGCCCATGGCTGACATGGGCTATGACGTCTCTGACTATTGCGATGTCGATCCGATGTTCGGCACACTTGCCGATTTCGACGCGATGATGACCAAGGCGCATGATCTCGGCCTGAAAGTGATTATCGACCAGGTAATTTCCCATACATCCGACCAGCACCCCTGGTTCATTGAGAGCCGCGCCAGTCGCAACAATCCCAAAGCCGATTGGTATGTCTGGGCCAATGCCAAGCCGGATGGCACCGCACCGAGCAATTGGCTATCGGTGTTCGGCGGCCCGGCCTGGGAATGGGATGGGGTGCGCAAGCAATATTACATGCATAATTTCCTGGGCTCTCAGCCGGATTTGAATTTCCACAATCCGCAGGTGCAGCAGGCGGTGCTGGATGCCACCCGGTTTTGGCTGGAGCGCGGCGTGGATGGGTTTCGGCTGGATACCGTGAACTATTATTTTCATGACAAGGAATTGCGCAACAACCCGCCCCATGCGCCAGACAGCGGCGATGCCGGGCTCGATGCGCCGGATGTTAATCCCTATGGCATGCAGGAACATCTGCACGACAAGACCCAGCCGGAAAATATTGGCTTCCTGCAAAAATTGCGGGCGCTGCTGGATGAATATCCAGACCGTACCACAGTCGGCGAGGTCGGCGATGGCGCGCGTTCGTTGAAAACCGTGGCCGCCTATACCAGCGGCGGCGACAAGCTGCATATGTGCTACACATTCGATCTGCTGGGGCCGCATTTCACGCCGTCGCATATTCGCGATTGCGTCACCTCCTTCCAATCGATGGTGAAGGATGGCTGGGTGTGCTGGGCCTTTTCCAACCATGACGTGGTGCGCCATGTGTCGCGCTTTGCCCAGGGGCCGGAAGAGATGCCGCAGGTGGCCAAGCTGGCGATCAGCATTCTCGCCAGTCTGCGCGGTTCGATCTGCCTTTATCAGGGTGAGGAACTCGGCCTGCCGGAGGCGGATATCGCCTTTGAGGATCTACGCGATCCCTATGGCATCCGCTTCTGGCCGTCTTTCAAGGGTCGCGATGGATGCCGCACGCCGATGGTCTGGGAAAAAGCCAAGGCGCATGCCGGTTTTACCAGCGGCAAACCATGGCTGCCGGTTCAGCCGGAGCAGCAGGCTCTGTCGGTGGACGCCCAGGACAAGGACAAGAGCTCGGTGCTCAACCATTACCGCAACATGCTGGCCTTGCGCAAAGCCCATCCGGCCCTGCGCGATGGGTCCATGTCCTTCCTAGATATCAACGAGGATGTGCTTGCCTTCCTGCGCGGGGAGAACAGCGAAAGATTGCTGTTTGTCTTCAACATGCGCCGCGGACCGCAGGAGGTTCGCCTGCCGGAGCATATGACGGTGAAGGAGATCATCGCTTTGCCGGATGCCCGCAGCACCTATGAAAAGGGCGTGATTACGCTTGATGCGCTTGACGGTTTTTGCGCGCGGGTGTGACAGTTATTTCAATAATGATAGCGGCATTGCGCCACGATCAGCACCTGATCGTCATCCTGACCCTTCACCGCATAAACCAGCCGATGCTCCTGGCTGATGCGGCGTGACCAGAAGCCTTTGAACTGGCCTTTCAGGGGCTCTGGCTTGCCGATGCCGGAAAAGGGGTGGCGTTTGGTATCCTTTAGCAGGGCATTGATCCGCTGCGCTGTTTTGGGATCGGTTTCCTGCCAGAAGCAGTAATCTTCCCAGCCCTCATCTGTAAAGGTGACCAGCATGGATCAGGCGTCATCCAGATCAGGCAGGTGGCGCGGGGCAAAGCGGCCTGCTTCTATCGCCTGTTTCGCCTTCAGCAGACGGCTGGCATTGGCGGGCGAGGAGAGGAGATGCAGAGTTTCCACCATGCTCTCATATTCTTCCTTGCTCATCAGCACGGCAGAGGGCTTGTCCCGGCGCACGATCTCCACCGCCGAGGCATCCTCGTTTACCTTGTCGAGCAGTCCGGCCAGTTCGGCCCGCGCTTTGGAAAAAAACACCGTGTCCATCAGGATCTCCCACTTGTACTGAATATAGTACAAGTGGGAGTTCAGTGCAATCACTCACCCAATCAGCATGAACTTATCGACATCCACCATGCCCTTGTCGGAAATCTTCAAATGCGGGATGACCGGCAGCGGCAGGAAGGCGACCTGCAAAAACGGCTCCTGCAAGGTGGTGCCAAGCGCGTAAGCGGCTTGGCGCAGCTCATGCAGTGTATCGCGCACGCTCTCGAACGGCTCAAGGCTCATCAGCCCTGCGACGGGCAGGGGGATTTCGCCGGTCACCTTGCCGTCTTCCACGACCACGAAGCCGCCCTTGATATCGGAGAGGCGGTTGGCGGCCATGGTCATGTCGTCCTCACTGACACCGACCACGCAGATATTGTGGCTGTCATGGCCGACGGTGGAGGCGATGGCGCCCTTTTTCAGGCCGAAGCCCTGCACGAAGCCATTGGCATGGTTGCCGTTCTTGCCATGACGCTCGATGACGGCGACCTTGATGATGTCGCGGTTAAGATCGACGCTGGTCTGGTTGCCGGAGGCGGGCAGGCGGTAGCGGCGATATTCGGTGATGATCTTGCCCGGCAATACGCCCATGACCGGCACTTCGCCGTCACTGACCGGCACGGCAAAATCGGCTGACTTGACGATCCGGGCCTTGACGCTGTCGAGGCCAACCGGGGCCACCGGCTTGCGCGTGGCAAACAAAGCGTCGGTGACACGGCGACCGGCCGCAAACACCGTTTCGGCCTTGCAGTTTTCCAGACTGTCCACCACCACCAGATCGGCCCGCCAGCCGGGGGCGACCAGGCCGCGATCCCGCAGGCCAAAGGCGCGGGCTGCCGAAATGGAGGCGGCGCGGTAGATGGCCAGCGGCTCCACGCCATGGGCGATGGCCGTGCGGATCATGTAATCCAGATGGCCTTGTTCAGCGATATCCAGCGGGTTGCGGTCATCGGTGCACAGCGCCAGGAATGGCGACAGCCGCTCGGTTATGATGGGCATCAGGGCGTGCAAATCCTTGGAAACCGAGCCTTCGCGCACCAGAATATGCATGCCCTTGCGGATCTTCTCCAGCGCTTCTTCCGCCGTGGTGCATTCATGTTCGGTGCGAATACCAGCCGACAGATAGCCATTCAGGTCATTGCCGCGCAGCAGCGGCGCATGGCCATCGATATGGCCGCCCTGAAAGGCTTCCAGCTTGGCCATGCAGATCGGGTCCTTATGGATCACGCCGGGAAAATTCATGAATTCGGCAAGGCCGATCACCTTCGGATGCTCGCGGAATGGCAAAAGCCGCTCGATGGGCAGGTCCGCGCCCGAGGTTTCGAGATGGGTCGCGGGCACGCAGGAGGACAGCTGCACGCGGATATCCATGATGGTTTCCAGCGCCGATTCCAGAAAGAACTCGATGCCCTCAGTCCCCAGCACATTGGCGATTTCATGGGGATCGCAGATGACAGTCGTCACCCCGTAAGGCAGCACGCAGCGGTCGAACTCATGCGGCGTGACCAGCGAGCTTTCGATATGCAGATGGGTATCGATAAAACCCGGCACGACAATCTTGCCGGATATGTCGATTTCCTCACGGCCCTGATAGGCCCCGCAGGTGCCGACAATGGTATCGCCGCAGATGGCGATATCGCTTTCCACCAGATCACCGGTGACGAGATCAAAAAAGCGGCCGCCTTTCAGCACGATATCAGCGGTTTCTCGGCCGACGCCCTGGTCGATGCGGCGTTCCAATGGGCTCATGGATGTGGCTCCTTCGGTCTCAGGTCTGGATGAGCGTCAAACGCCGCTCGAAAAAGCTGGGGCTTGGTCGATCCTTAGCCAGCAATGTCAGAATCTCTCTAGCACACTCTTCCGGTGTCTTGTCGGTTGTATCGATGTCCAGATCATAGGGGCCGTGTTCATGCACAGCCATTTGCCAGCGCTGTACAGGTTCCGGAACCGGATCGTTTGTTGAGCCCTGAAGATAGGCGATCGCGCCATTGGTTGGAGAGGCGGCCCGGCGGGCCATGATGGTGGAAAGCGAGCAACGGACACCGATGAACAGCGCCGGTAGACCAGCCAGCCGTCTGGCGCAATCATCGAGAATATGGAGTGGCCGCGAATAGGCCTCGTGGTAGCCCGCATCGACAACCACATTGATCCCCAGCCGGCTATGGGCGGCAATCGTTTCATGCAGGGCGCCGTAGAGCTGCTGCACGACCGCTTCTTTTTCCGGGTGCTCGCCGCCGGGCCGCAAGCCGATGCCGGGCCTGTGCCTTTCGCTGATCGTGGCCATCTGTGCATCAACGCCAAGATTGACCCAGAGGCCTGGAAAGCTGTCCAGCACCACCTTTGCAATGCTGGACTTACCGGAGCGTGGCGCGCCGTTCAGGATCAGGATCTGTCCCGCAGACCCGTTCTCCAATGTCGCGTTGAGCGTCACGTTTCGATTGTCACGGTAAAGCTGTGGCGGGCGCTGTCGCCGGGGGCGAGTGTGGCGGTATAGGGCCGTTCCACCAGTTCGCTGCTTTTGCCATGGCGGGCGGCCATGCCGTGCCATGGCTCGATGCAGATGAAGGGTGCGCCGGGTTTTTGCCAGAGCGCCAGATTGGGCAGGTTTTCAAAGCGGAAGTGCAGGCTGGCCGCATCCTCGGCGCGATAGGTTAGCTCCGTTCCGGCACCTTCGGGAAAGATCATCGCGTCTTCCTCGAACTGGCTCTTGTCCAGCACCAGCCGTCCGGCATGGAAAGGCGAGGGGCGGGCTTCCTCGGCCAGCAGGCCACCGCCCAACCGTAGCAGGGCTGGTTCTGCGCCATTGTCCAGCGTGATCGTGTGTGGCTTGCCCTCTGCCCCCGGCAAGGGCCAGAGAAAAGCCGGATGGAAGCCGAGGCCATAGGGCATGGGAGCGTCACCGCGATTGGTGACCGTGGCGGACACCGTCAGCGCCGCACCATGCAGCCGGTGTTCCAGCACCAGCGAAAAATCGAAGGGATAGGCGGCTTTGGTCTCGTCATTGGCGGTCAGTTCGTGACGACAGACATCGGCTCTAGCGTCCAGCAGCGTAAACTCGCGGCGTCGTGCAATGCCATGCTGGGCCATGGCATAGGGCTTACCATCAATCAGCAGCGTATCGTCCTTGGCCTTGCCGACAATCGGAAACAGAATGGGCGAGCGCCCGCCCCAATAGGCCGCATCGCCATGCCATAGCAGCGATTGGCCGTCTTTTGTGCGAAGGGACTGCATCTCCGCGCCAAGCGAGGAGATCTGCACGGTAAGCTGGTCATTGCCGATCTCAGTCAGGGTGGGCATGGGCGTCTCTCTCTTAAGTGGGCGTGGTGCTGTTTCCGGTTTTCTATACGATGCTCCATGTAACGAAAATATGGAGAGAAATTTACCCGCTCTTCATGGCACATAAACGGCATGAGACGCGGATGATAAAACCCGCGTCTCATGCTACAGCCGAATTACTCAGCGGCGACGGTCTTGCCGCCTTCCCATTTGTACATGGAGAAGCTCTGCGAGGTGAGGTCGCCGGTTTCGCCATAGGTCAGCTTGCCGATGGCGGTCGGGATCGGGTCGCCGGATTTGATTGCGGTGGCGACGGCTTCGGCATCTTCGGCGCTGCCGACCTTTTCGATGCCAGCGGCAATAACCTGCACGGCGGCGTAGGCGTTGAGCGTGAAGGCTTCCGCCGGAATGCCCTTGGCGGTCAGCGAATCGGCGGCAACCTTAGAATCCGGGTTTTTCAGCGCGTCGGCGGCATTGGTGAACAGCGTGCCATTGGCGGCGTCACCGCCGACAGTGGTATATTCGCTGTTGGAGAGGCCATCGCCCGCCACCACCACGGCTTTCAGCCCGGCATCCTTCATCTGGCGCACCAGCAGACCTGCTTCCGGGTGATAGCCGCCAAAATACAGCACGTCGACATTGGCCGACTTCAACCGGGTGACGAGCGCGCTGAAATCCTTTTCGCCTGCCGTCAGCGAATCGTTGAACACTTCAGTGACGCCGCCTGCATTGAGCGCGGCCTTGAAGGCATCGGCCAGACCCTTGCCATACTGGCCCTTGTCATTGAGAATGGCGATTTTCTTGTCCTTGAAATGGGCCAGCACATATTTGGCCGCCACATCGGCCTGCTGGTCGTCACGCCCGCAGGTGCGCAGCACGGTCGGCAAGCCGCGCTTGGTCAGGCTTGGGGCCGTGGCGGTCGGAGTGACCATCAGCGCGCCGTTTTCCGCCAGCACGTCGGAGGCCGGAACGGCGACGCCTGACGTCACCGGGCCAACCACGAAGCGCACACCTTCACCGACCAACTGGTTGGCGGCGGACACGCCTTGCTTCGGCTCGCCCGCATCGTCAGCGGTCTTCAGCACCAGCTTTTCGCCCTTGATGCCACCCTTGGCATTGATATCGGCAATCGCCGTCTCCGTGCCGTTCTTGATCTGCGCGCCAATGGCCGCCAACGGGCCGGTCAGCGGCGCCATCAGACCAATGGTGATATCGGCATGGGCGGCGGGGGCAGCGGCGAGAAGCGCGGCAAAGGCAGCGCTTGCCAAAAGATGAAGTTTCATTGTCGTCTCCTTGGGTTTCGCCGCACCATTCTGCGATGGCTTGTTCTGTGGCGGCATATCTTGGATTGCTGTTTCCCCCGGCTGGTTTCTACTGCATAATCAAAAAATCGGCCATGAAAAAGGGCCGCGTTATGCGGCCCAATGAAGCGGCTTTGGTGTTACGACGATCAATGGTCAGATATTGCTCATCAGCACCTTGCGCAGCTTGTCAAACAGCTGGTCGATTTCGGCCTTGGAGATGATTAGCGGCGGTGAGAGCGCGATGATGTCGCCGGTGGTGCGGATCAGCAATCCGTCTTCGTAGGCCTTGAGGAAGGCGTTGAAGGCGCGTTTGGTGGGTTCGCCGTCAATGGGTTTCAGCTCCACGGCGCCGATCAGGCCGATATTTCTGATATCGATGACATTGGGGCAATCGGCAAGGCTGTGCAGTTGCTCTTCCCAATAGGAGGCAAGCTCGCTGGCGCGGGTCAGCAGGCCTTCGTCCCGGTAGGTATCGAGCGTGCCCAGCGCTGCGGCTGAGGCAATCGGGTTGCCGGAATAGGTATAGCCGTGGAAGAACTCGATCATATGTTCCGGGCCGGACATGAAGGCATCGTGGATTTCTGATGTCACGAATACCGCGCCCATCGGGATGACGCCATTGGTCAGGCCTTTGGCGGTGACGATGATGTCAGGCGTCACATCAAAATACTGGGCGGCGAACGGCGCGCCGAGACGGCCATAGCCGGTGATGACTTCATCAAAAATCAGCAGAATGCCGTGCTTGGTGCAGATGTCGCGCAGCTTTTGCAGATAGCCCTTCGGCGGGATCAGCACGCCGGTCGAGCCTGCGACCGGCTCGACGATAACGGCAGCGACCGTGGAGGCGTCATGCAGGGTGACGATGCGCTCCAGCTCGGCTGCGAGATCGCCGCCATGCTCCGGCTGTCCCTTGGTGAAGGCGTTCTTTTCCGGCAGATGGGTGTGGGGCATGTGGTCTACGCCGGTCAAAAGCGTGCCGAACATCTTACGGTTGGAGACGATGCCGCCCACCGAAATGCCGCCGAAATTGACGCCGTGATAGCCGCGCTCGCGGCCGATCAAGCGGAAGCGCGAGCCATTGCCTTTGACCCGGTGATAGGCCAGCGCCACCTTCAGCGCGGTCTCGACCGATTCAGAGCCGGAATTGGTGTAAAGCACATGCTCCATGCCGGCAGGGGCGATATCCACCAGGCGGTTGGCCAGCTCGAAGGCCTTCGGATGGCCGAGTTGGAAGGCGGGGGCGTAATCCAGTTCGCCCGCCTGCTGGCGGATCGCTTCGGTGATCAGCGGGCGGCAATGGCCAGCATTGACGCACCATAGACCCGCCGTGCCATCCAGAACCTGACGGCCATCATGGGTGGTATAATACATGTCCTTGGCGCCGACGAACAGGCGCGGCTCCTGCTTGTATTGGCGGTTGGCGGTAAACGGCATCCAGAAGGCGCGCAGGTCGTTGGGAATAGTGGTGCGATTGGACATGATACTCTCCATGGCCCTTTCCGCGGGCCCTGTCAGTGGTTTCGGGGCCATATCCGGTGCTTCAATCGGCTGCGGGTTCGCGTCTCACACATTGACGGTCATGCCGCAGTGACATGGATATATGGCGCTGTAACTGGCAAATCAGCCGTCCTTGTAGGCCAGCCGCTCCGCATAAATTTACCGCGCGGTCAAAGTAGCAGCCGGCCTTGTGCCGTCAAGCGGCCAGAGGGCGGCTATCCTGAATAATCAGCGAAACCAGTGTTTCTTCTGATGCATAATCCTCCTCAAACCAGAATGGGCAAAAGAAGGAAATGGAGTTGAAAAGCGATGATGGCGCAACGTTTTTCTGCATTTGATAAAACGCACTATAAGGAAGCATCACGGACTGCACGTTCAGCGGGCAAGGTCGGCGCAAGCTCGCCATGGGTATATGCCAGCATGATCAGATGCAGGATCGAAGGGCAGTTCGACAGCATCGATCGACCGGCGGCCACTGTTGCATAACTCTCTCAATCCCACCGGATTTGAAGTGTGCAGGAGCAGGGATATACGCTTTTTTGAAGAGAGCGGGCTCCGAACTGCTTTGGTGGTTCGGGGTCTGTCATCTGCTGGCCGGACAGGCCTGCTTGCGTCATCAGACGAGCGCCAGAATATAGGTCGCCAACGGATTTTGAAAATCTGAAATCTTATGAAGCAGATTGCCTGTTCAGCTTGCTGTCAGGAATAGCCATTAATACAGATGCGCGCTGGCTGATGTCCTGCTGATCTGTTTCTCGCGGTTCAGTCAAGAATAGTCTAGGCGGCCGATGTATTTTTAACATCAAGCCGCCTTTTATTTTAGATTAAGCTGTTATGTCAGCGTTATCATTCAAGCAGCGTTTCTGCTGCTTTCCTGATGGCAGAATATATCCTCGAGCGTGCCGAGCACTTTCATGACGGCATCCGACGTGCTGGAATAATAGATGGTTTGGGCATCGCGGCGGGTCTTGACCAGCTTCTGGGCGCGAAGCTTGGACAGGTGCTGGGACAGCGCTGACTGGCTCAAGCCAACCTGCGAGGCCAAGACGCCAACCGGCACCTCACCTTGAACCAGGCTGCAGAGAATCATCAGTCGCTTAGGATTGGCCATGGCCGTGAGGAGGCCGGCAGCCGCATTCGAGTGATCAGACAAGTCATTGGCTTTCATCTCTCAATCTTCCTTTGAAGCGATTGGCCTGCACACATGGCAGGCCCTGGTTGTTGCATCCCACAAGAAACCCTACACCCTGAGTCTAGCAATATGAGGAGGATTGTATATGCCTAAATTTAAGGTATCGTTTCATCTTAATTAGTTTGGAGTGAAGGGTGTGTGTCCAAAGACACAATTTCACGGTCAAATTCGCATCTAAACAGCCTTTTACCCCAAAAAAAGTCGATTCCCGACGCATCCAGACCGCAGATTGTGACTTTTCCCTTCGGCTTTTGCCCCGTATGATAAGGGGGATTTTTTATGATTTTCAGAAGTCCATACCCTAAATCTTGTATGGTTTGAGCCTCGGTTTTACCGTCGGCGAACGTAAGCTCTGTTCGAATCAACAAATCCTCTCCATTCAGCAGGAAGGCTTTTCCGAACCCGCCATTCATGGCGGCGCGTTGCGGCATGAGCTGAAAAAACAGAAAATCCGGAAAATCGATATAGAGCTTGGCCTTTGGATGACGGGCCAGAAAGCGGCGGCGCATCGCCTGATGAATGTCGCTATCGGGGTCCACCGGGCTTGCCAGGCATTGAACGGTGAGACGCGGATAGGCGAGGGGATCACCCTTGCCAGGTTCGCCGGCCAGCAGCGATACGCGTGGATCGGCCAGCATCGCCCGGGTATGAGCCGAGAGGCGTGAGACCAGAACGGTTAGCGTTCCATCCGGCATGGTGCCCATCAGCACGCGGCTGACAAAAGGCCCGCCGGTTTGCGGATCGAGCACGCCCAAGGGAACATGGGTGGCGCTGCGCAACAGGGTTCGCGCTTGGCGCCGCGCCTCGTCATCGGTTGGACGGATGGGAGAGGGACGGTCGATCATCGGGCGGTCTCATGAGTATGGCTGGCTGTGGGGCAGGACGGAGCCTTGACCATATCCCAGTGTTCTTTCACGCGAAAGCGTCAAGGACCGCAGCCCAGGGCATCACGAGTTTGATAAAACCCATGATACCGTAAGCAGCGGCCCTTGGCTCAATGGTATCGTTCCGCGCCTTCTACGCACACCGTTGTGTTTTCAGCCTTCTACGTCAGGTCTGGCGGTGTCGGGTCAGGGCCGAGACCACATCCTGCGCGCCGATCGCGCCAATCACCGTGCCGTTCTCCACCACGCCGACCAGACCGGGGTGGCGGGCCATGGCGTCAAGAATATCGATCAGCGGCGTTTCTGGCGCGGCGGTGGCGGTGACGCCGAGACCCGGCGTGTGACTGGTGCCGGCAGTCATGACATCTCTCGCCGTCAACATGCTGATCGGGTTCATGTTGCGCACGAAATCGGCGACATATTGATCTGCCGGGTTCTGGACGATCTGCTGCGGCGTGCCGCATTGGATGATCCTGCCGCTTTCCATGATGGCGATGCGGTTGCCAATCCGGAATGCCTCGTCCAGATCGTGGCTGACGAACAAGATGGTCTTTTTTAGCCGGTGTTGGAATTCCAGCAATTCATCCTGCAAGCGTGTGCGGATCAGCGGATCAAGCGCCGAGAACGGTTCGTCCATCAACAAGATCGGCGCGCCGGTGGCAAAGGCGCGGGCCAGGCCGACCCGCTGCTGCATGCCACCGGACAATTCGTCCACCTTGCGGTCGGCCCATTGCGTCAGGTTGACCAATTCCAATTGCTCGGCAACGATTTTCCGCCGTTCCTTTTCGCCAACGCCCGCCAATTCCAGCCCGAAGCCGATATTGTCGGCAACACTGCGCCAGGGCAGCAGGCCAAATTGCTGGAACACCATCGAGACGCTGTGCATGCGCAGGTCGCGCAACGCCTTGCGGCTGGCCTGGTATGGATCGACGAAGCCATTGCGCGACTTGACTGACACCGAGCCGCGCACCACGGGCGCCAAGCCGTTGACGGCCCGCAGCAGTGTCGATTTGCCGGAGCCGGACAGGCCCATCAGCACCAGGATTTCGCCTTCCTTCAAAGTCAGCGAGGCATTGGCCACACCGAGGATCAGGCCGGTTTCCTTGTTAATCTCGTCGCGTGTCCGGCCCTGATCGACCAGGGCAAGCGCCTTCTGGGGCCGATCGCCGAAGATGATATCGACATTTCCGAAGATGACTGCATCGCTCATTGGTCATCTCCCGCCGACGGAATGCGGAACATCCGATCCAGAATGATTGCCAGGATGACAATACAAAGGCCCGCTTCGAAACCTCTGGCGATGTTGACGGTATTCAGCGCTCGTACCACCGGAACGCCAAGACCGGCAGCGCCGACCAGAGCGGCAATCACCACCATGGACAGCGACAGCATGATGGTCTGGGTCAGGCCCGCCATGATCTGTGGCAGCGCATAGGGCAGTTCCACCTTACGCAGCACCTGGGTCGGTGTGGCGCCGAAGGCAACCGCCGCTTCCACCAGGGAGGAAGGGGTGGAGACGATGCCGAGCCGGGTGAGGCGGATGGGTGAGGGCACGGCAAAGATCACCGTGGCGATCAGACCGGGCACCATGCCGAGCCCGAACAGGATCAGCGCCGGGATGAGATAGACGAAGGTCGGGATGGTCTGCATCAGGTCAAGGACCGGGCGCATCAGCGCGTAGATCCATGTCCGGCGCGCGGCCAGGATGCCGAGCGGCACGCCGATCACCATACAGACGGCGGTGGAGGCCAGAACCAGCGCCAGCGTCTCGGTGGTTTCCTTGAAATAGCCCTGGTTGATGATCAGCGCCAGGCCGAGAAAGGTGAAGATCGCCACGAGAAGGGAGCGGCGCAGCAGCCAGGCGATAATGCTGATGGCAAGTGCCGTCACCAGCGGGTGGGGATATTGCAGCACGAACAGAACGCCATCGATACTGCTTGAAATGAGGTGAGAGAGCCAGTCGAAAAACCAGGCTCCATTGGCCGTCAGCCAGTCAACAACGACTTTGGCGGTGGGGCCGATGGGAATTTTGAAATCAGTCAGCCAATCCACTGAAACGCATCCTTTCGAGCATTTGCAGGAAATGCGTAAAAAAGAGAATAAGGAATAGCGGTGCCAGGGCGCAATGTTTCGCCCCGGCGCTATCGTTCACAGTCTGTTCAAGAATTGCTGCTGGCCTGGCGAAAATGGTGATTTCGAGAACCGGAACGGAGCGTACTTAACGCACGTGAGTACCGGAAGCGTAGAAAGTGCCATTTGCAGACGGCCAACGGCGATTATTGGATAGACTGCCAGTGGTGGTTACAGGCCAAGCTTGGTCTTGACCGCCGCCAGGCCGTCCTTGCCATCCTTGGTGGTGACGCCAGCCAGCCAGGGCTCGATCACGGTTGGGTTGGCCTTCAGCCAGGTCTTGGCAGCCTTGTCGGCGTCTTCGCCGTCATCGAGGATCTTGCCCATAATGGCATTTTCCATGTCGAGCGAAAACTTCATGTTGGTCAGCAGCTTGCCAACATTTGGACATTCCTTGGCATAGCCGCCGCGCGCCACCGTGTAAACTGTCGCGCCACCGTAATTGGGGCCGAACACCGTGTCATCGCCATCGGCGAGATAGGTGATCTGGTGGGCGGTGTTCATCGGATGCGGCGCCCAGGCCAGGAAGATCACCGGCTTGTTTTCCTTGTCGGCGCGGGTCACTTGGCTCAACATGCCCTGTTCGGAGGACTCCACGACGTTGAAGCCCTTGAGGCCGAACTTGTCGCCGTCGATCAGCGACACGATCATGCCATTGCCTTCATTGCCCGGCTCGATCCCGTAGATCTTGCCATCAAGCTCGGCCTTATGAGCAGCGACATCCTTGAAGCTCTTGATGCCGAGCTTGGCGCCGGCAGCATTGGTGGCCAGCGTGTATTTTGCGCCTTCGAGATTGACGGCGACGCTATCGATCGACTTGTCGTCGAGATATTGCTGGATGGCTTCTTTCTGGGCTGGCATCCAATTGCCGAGGAAGACGTCGATATCCTTGTTCTTCATCGAGGAATAGGTCACGGGCACGCCGAGCGTCTTGACGTCGGCCTTGTAGCCCAGTGCTTCCAGAACGGTGACGAAGGAGGCATTTGTGGAGGCCAGATCCGTCCAGCCTACATCCGAGATGCGAACGGTGCCGCAACTGGCAGGTTCAGCCGCATAGGCAGCGGGGCTGAGTGCTGCCACGCATCCGGCCAGGGCCAGTGCGTATTTCGTCGGTGCAAATTTCAGTGTCTTGGCAATCGGCATTATTATGCTCCCTTTTTTAGTTCCCGGCATTATCAATACATAAACAGCCGAGGCAAGCCTGCGTGTTCGCGCCGGTCTATAGGGGCCATTTGCGACATTTTGTCATCACGCCTTAGAAATGTGCTGCATCGCCGCAAATCCAGGGGTAAAGCCCGTGGCGAGAGGCGCGCCGAACCGCTGTCCCCGTCCTTGAATTTTTTTTGGCACTGTGCATCTCGGGCCGGGATTTCGCCTCTGCTCTGCGCAGAAATCGGGGGAATTTTGATTTTTCGGTTTAAAGCCGCCCTGTTTTTGTGCTGCATGGCGGCGCGAGACACGAAAGCCCAGGGAAACGGTGCCAATGGCCAAGCTCTATTTCAATTATGCCGCCATGAATGCCGGTAAATCCACCATGCTGTTGCAGGCCTCCTATAATTATCAGGAGCGCGGCATGCGCACGGTGGTCTTTGTCGCTGCGCTGGATGATCGGGCCGGGCGTGGCCGGGTCGCGTCCCGCATTGGGCTGTCCAGCCCGGCCGAAACCTTCGAGCCGGGAACCGATCTGTTTGTCGTGGTCGAGGCCATGCATGCAATCGAGCCGATTGCCTGCGTTTTTGTCGACGAGGCCAATTTTTTGAGTGAGGGCCATGTCTGGCAATTGGCGCGGATTGCCGACCGCCTGCACATTCCGGTCATGGCCTATGGCCTGCGCACGGATTTTCAGGGCCAACTGTTTCCCGCCTCCCGGTTGCTGCTGGGCATCGCCGATGAATTGCGCGAAATCCGCACGATCTGCCATTGCGGCCGTAAGGCGACGATGAATGCCCGCTTCGATGCCAGCGGCCAGGTGATGCGCGAGGGTGCGCAGATCGAAGTTGGCGGCAATGAGAAATATGTGTCCTTCTGCCGCCTGCATTGGGATGAACTCTTCAATGGGTGAAGCGTGCGCTGATATTTGACAGTCGACAAGTCCAACCGGTTGTTTTTCAAAAATATCGCCACCTGAAAACCTTGTGTCGTTAAAAACGCGGTTTGTCGTTGTTATTGTTGATGGGCAGACATATCTGTTGAGCAGTGACCGGACGCCGGGCGTCCGCCGTTGCCATGACCACAAGACGGGAGACAGGGCAGATGCTGAATGCGCTAACGGGGTTTTTCCGAGGGCTCTGGGGAGCGCTTCGGCGCAGCGGTAATCTTCTCTATACGGCGGTGGCCTGGCCCTTCCGCGCCCGCCATAGCGAAGCGGGCAAGCGGGCCTATATTTTCCGTGGCTCCGTCGCGCTGATTGTGCTGGTACTGATTGCTGCTTACGGGCAGTTTTTGTGGCGCACCCAGGTCTGGTATGGCTTTGATCCAGCCTTCGCCAAGGCCTATGGCTTTGCCGACCGCAAGGTCGCCGCCGGACAGCAGATCGCCGACAAGCCCGGCACCTGCCAGAATTCCGCTATCGTCACCACGGTTGCCGACCTGACGGATTCCAACGTCAACCAGAATGTCTGGGTGTCTTCGACGCTGCTCTACAAGCTTGGCCTGTTCGGGATGAGCTGGGATGACACGCCGTTCTTTGACAACAAGGCCTCGTTCCAGCGCGGTATCAATCAGGTGGCGCGCCGGGTTGGCATCGTATTGGCCGACGATCTTGGCCGGGTGAGGGGTACTTCCGGTATCAACACCGATCTGCAGGATGCGCGTGGCAATATCCAGTTCAACGAAGGCACCTGGTATTTCGGCTCCAATCCTTTCGGGTTCAAGACGCCGACGCCAAGCTATTATCGCGCCGCAATCACCAGCTGGCGTGGGTTTAATTCCGATCTCGAGACCTGCAAGGCGGTGTTCGATGCCCGGGCTGACAATCTCGTCAAACTGCTCGATGGATTGGCCAGCGACCTCGGTAACACATCCGACATTTTGCGCCGCCGCTCGGAAGAGCATAATGGCGGCTGGTTCGACACGCGGGCCGACGACCGTTTCTGGTTCGCCTATGGCCAACTCTATGGACAATACGCCCTGTTTCAGGCGGCAAAGGCCGATTTCATCGATGTGGTGCGCGAGCGTAACCTGACGGCGATCTGGGCAGAGCTGGAAAAGCAGTTCGAGGCCGCACTCAAGGTTCAACCGATAATTGTTTCCAACGGTAGCGAGGACGGGCTGTTCATGCCGAACCATCTCTCAACCATGGGCTTCTACACGTTGCGCGTACGCGCCAACATGGTGGAATTGCGAGCCGTTCTGCAACGCTGACGGTCAATGGCCCGGCGGACAGACCGCCGGGCCTTGTCTTATAATTCGATGAAGCTTGCCGTAGGCTCCAGTTGAAACAACTCATGCAGCATGCCGCGATATTCGCCTGATCCTCCTTCCACGGGATGATAGAGACCGACGGTACGAATATATTTCAAGGTACCGCTTGTGGTGATGATCCGGTGGATACTGTGGAAAACACCACGACTGGTGGCGGCACGATAATAGCTGTCCATCACCTGGTCTACGTCCTGCGGGTGCATACGGTCGCAAAGATCCTTTACATTCAATGGACCTTCAGAATGGTCTAGCTCGTAGAGCTTCGAAACATGCGGCGTGCCATATAAATGGCCCTGATCTATATCCAGTCGCCAGAAGCCACAGATATTCATGGCCTGGGTGAGATTGACGACATCACATTCCTGCAATCCAATTGAATGAAAATCTTGAAGCGGACAAGGCCGCGGTTTGTTCGAGCGCCAAGCCAAGTGAAAAGCCTCCCTTTTGGCTTGGCTGAAGCAAATGAATTATTGAATGAGCTTCAGCCTAATGGCCTTTGCTACCAATTGCGTCCGGTTGACGCAATCCAGCTTTTTCATAGCTGTTGTCATATACGCGTTTATGGTGTGGTCGGAGAGGCTCAGGATCTGGCCGATTTCCACCGAGGTTTTGCCCTGCGCCGTCCAGCGAAGCACTTCCAACTCGCGCACTGAGAGAACATCGACATTCATCAATTCCCTGCGGCGTAGGCGATCATAGGTGTCGAAAACCGCCATTGCCAGCATGCCCAGTTCATTGACTTCGCATTGGGAGAGAGGCGAGCGGTCCCCATCGAACCGCATGAAATACAGCCGGGAATCAAGGGAGGGAAAAATGAAGACAACACCGACGATCAGTTTGAACCGCACCATCAGGTCGCGCATGGCTGGCGGCCATTCCTCGGCCATGTCATCAGGTTCCCTGAATTTCATGTCCCAAGTTCGTGGCAGGATCGAGCCGGCAAATTTCTTGACCACCGGACAGAATTTTACGAACTGGTGGCGGTCGAATTCATGGCCGAATTCCATCGGCAAGGTGGTTTCCATGACTAGCGGCATGAGATGCACATCGGTCGCAGAAGGGGCGAGCATGATACTGCCATGCGACAGGCCAAACGCCTGGGCAACAGTGCGCAGGATCTCCGCACAATGCTCGCGGCTTTCCATTGCGGTTATTTCTGTACTGAGCAGTGTCTGGCGCTCGGCGATCAACATGAGGGGCGACTGAATTTGAGGTAAGGGCGGTGGGTTTGGCGACGAAGCGGGTATAGGGAGATTTTATATATTAAATCCTAGAGCTTTCGAAAGTTCTTATCGATTAATTTCAAAAAATGTCTTTCAAAACCCTGTGAACTCATTAGCGAAAAAATATATATCTTTCGCTTTAATTGAACTGGTTGTGCCAATGCTTGCCTTCAGTTGCATTTCTTCCACTGTGGCGCTTCCACGTCCATGCGGTCGGAAATGCATTGAAGTGAGTGTTAAATGAGCGCCGGTCCCCCTAAAAGTCAAGGTAATAACGTGTCTTGCGAAAATAAGCGCCTTCTGTTGAGCTTGCCGCGCTTAATGCCTGCATAACTCCTTATCCGTAAAATCCCACCTTAAAATGGGATGCATCATGCAGGGCTTTTATGATGATTTAGCCTGTTCTTTTGCCCCTGCCGATGAGCTCGCCAGGGGTGGGTGACCGAGATTTTCCGCACGCACGAGAATTTTTGTGTCGCGCTCTACCGGGCGCGCTGAATTATGCGGTAATACGATGCGCCATGGAAGATGGACAATCGTATTGCCTTTGCAAATATCCCAAGCAACTGATGCCTTTGCGATATTTTCAACGCTTTCGCGGCAGGGATGCGTGAGCATCTTGAGGACTTGATATAAAGGGTAAATGCGCGGCAGGTTTAAAGTGCTACAGCGCTTTAGCACGAGCTGTTTGAAGGATATGTGCCGGAAACGGTGTAGAGACAGGGTTAAGAGGCTGATGTCGGATATTGAAATTGCACGTGCAGCATCGAAGCTCGCGATCACGCAGATTGGCGAGCGTTTGGGAATCAGCCCCGGTGATTTGCAGCCCTATGGCCATGACAAGGCTAAGATCAGCGCTTCATTCCTGCACTCGCTGGCGGATCGCCGGGATGGCAAGCTCATTCTGGTGACGGCAATCAATCCGACACCAGCAGGCGAGGGCAAGACGACGACCACGGTCGGCTTGGTGGACGGGTTGAACCGCATCGGCGCCAAGGCCATGGTCTGCGTGCGTGAGCCGTCGCTTGGTCCGTGCTTCGGGGTCAAGGGTGGCGCTGCCGGGGGCGGGCGGGCGCAGGTCGTGCCGATGGAAGACATCAATCTGCATTTCACCGGCGATTTCCATGCCATCACCTCCGCGCATAATCTGCTGGCGGCGATGATCGATAACCATATTTACTGGGGCAATGAACAGGATCTCGATACGCGCCGTATCGCCTGGCGCCGGGTGGTGGACATGAATGACCGGGCACTGCGCGAGATGGTTGGTGCCTTGGGTGGCGTGCGCAACGGCTTTCCGCGCGAAACCGGCTTCGATATCACGGTTGCTTCCGAAGTGATGGCCGTCCTCTGTCTGGCCCGTGATCTGGCCGATCTGGAAGAGCGGTTGGGCCAGATCGTCATCGGCTACCGGCGTGACAAGACGCCTGTGCATGCCCGCGACATCCACGCCCATCAAGCCATGACGGTGCTGCTGAAAGAGGCGATGCAGCCCAATCTGGTGCAGACGCTGGAAAACAATCCGGCGCTGGTGCATGGCGGCCCGTTTGCCAATATCGCCCACGGCTGCAATTCGGTGGTGGCGACAAGGGCCGCCCTGAAGCTTGCCGATTACGTGGTGACGGAAGCGGGCTTCGGCGCCGATCTTGGCGCTGAAAAATTCTTCGATATCAAATGCCGTAAGGCCGGTCTGCGCCCGGCAGCGGCTGTCATCGTTGCGACGGTGCGGGCGCTGAAGATGAATGGCGGTGTTGCCAAAACGGAGCTTGGCCGCGAAGATGTAGGCGCTCTGGTCCGTGGTGCTGTCAACCTTGGGCGGCATGTGGAAAATGTCCGGGGCTTTGGCGTGCCTGTTATCGTCGCCATCAACCATTTCCTGTCGGATACGCCGGCGGAAATCGCCGCCCTTCAGGATTATGCCGCCAGTATCGGCGTTGAAGCCGTGCTCTGCCGCCATTGGGCCGAAGGGGGTGCGGGCATTGAGGACCTGGCGAGGAAAGTGGCGGCCATGGCCGATAGCGGCATTGCCGATTTCCAACCGCTTTACCCAGACGACATGTCGCTGTTTGCCAAGATCGAGACGGTCGCCAAGCGGATCTATCGGGCGGGGAGCGTGACGGCGGACCGCGCTGTCATCGACCAACTCGCCCAGTTCGAGGCCATGGGCTATGGCAACCTGCCGGTCTGCATCGCCAAGACCCAATATTCCTTCTCCACCGACCCCTCGCTGCTCGGCGCTCCCGATGGCCATGACGTGCATGTGCGCGACGTGCGTCTATCAGCCGGCGCTGGTTTCGTGGTGGCCATCACCGGCGATATCATGACCATGCCCGGCCTGCCGAGAAAGCCGGCCGCCGAAACCATCCGGCTTGATGATAATGGACTGGTCGAAGGCCTGTTTTAAAGAATAGTGCTGCGTTGCTTTACATCACTAAAGTGCAAAATATAACATGATTTATTTAATCATGTTTTTAATCTTGACATAAAAAATCATGTTTAATAAGTGTCCGAATTGAGGCGCGTCTTTTCTGACGGCGGCTTGTTTCGGGGACGACCAATTGCGTGCGAAGCCGGCTGCACTGCCCTGCAGCCGAGGGGTTTCGTGCGCCGTATTGAAAGTTTGCACCATGTCTTTTCGGGGAATTCGACCTGTTCTGCTTGCCTGCACGGCACTTTGCTCCTTCTATGCGGCCGTGCCTGTCATCGCGCAGGAAGCGGCAAAAACGGAGGAAAACGGTGGCTCCAACAGCCAGACCGAGCTTTCGACCATCACCGTCAAGGGCCAGAAGGTTGTAAAGGGTTCCGTGGAAGACACGCCGGTGGCGACCCATACCTCGGCTGAACAATTGCAGAAGAAGCAGATCGATGACGTCGATGACCTCGGCAATACGGTCGAGCCGAGTGTGACCTATGTGAAGAATTCCAAGAGCGTCAACATTCGCGGACTGGAAGCTGACCGGGTGCTGACCACCATTGATGGCATTCCCGTGCCGTATTTCTTCGATAGCGTTTATAGCTATGGCGGCGGTGCCGATACCTATGATTTCAATTCGCTGTCGTCGGTGGATGTGCTGCACAGCGCCGATTCCAGCCGCGCCGGGTCCGGCGCGCTCGGCGGTGCGTTGCTCCTGCATACCTATGAGCCGGAAGACCTGATTGGCGACGGCAAGAGCTTTGGCGGCATCGCCAAGCTCGGCTATGACGGCTCGGACCGCTCGCTCACCGCCTCAGGCGCTATTGCCAAGAAATTCGGCAATACCTCGGTACTGTTCCAGTCTTCCTACAAATACGGCCATGAGACCGAGACGACCGGTGACGTCGGCGGCACAGGCTCCACCCGGACCGAGGCCGATCCGATGAGTTATAACGACCGCAATTTCCTGTTCAAGATCCGTCAGGAGCTGGAAGGCGGGCATACGATCGGCCTGACAGCAGAGCATTACGACTATAATTCCAAGAAGGATTACAAGTCCAATACCGGCTACGGCACGACCTATCGCGCTGGTGATTACGATTATATCCAGGACAAGGGCCGCGATCGGGTTTCGCTTGACTACGTCTATGACAGTACCTCTGCCGATAGCTGGATCGACAGCGCCTTCGCCACCCTCTATTGGCAGCGCGCCACCCGCGTGGAAGGCACATCCAGCTACCGTCTGACGGCTCCAATCGGCATTTATGAGCGGTTCATGGAAAGTGAGCAGCGCGACATCGGGTTGAACTCCTATGCCAATTCTGATTTCAGCACCGGCGCTCTGAACCACAAGCTGACCTTCGGCGCTGACATCCGCTTCAGTCAGAGTAGCTATTATCTCGCCGGTCAGGACACCTGCTCAGTCACTTACGTATCGGGTTGCGCCTATTACCACACCAACCAGTCCTATTCGCCTGACGTGAATTCCTACAAGCTCGGCGCCTTTGTCGAGGACAAGATTTCGCTCGGCAACAGCCCCGTTTCGATCACGCCCGGCCTGCGCCTCGATTGGTATAAGGAAGATCCGCAGGATACCGCCAGCTATGAAGGAACCATGCCCGAGGGGCAGGATGGCGCCCACCTCTCGCCGAAACTGCGCGCCGCCTGGCAGGCGACGCCGGATGCCGAGCTTTACGCCCAGTTCTCCACGGCCTTCAAGTCGCCCAACGCCTACCAACTCTATGTGGATTACGACAATTCGCCCCTTTACCGCTCGATCGGCAATCCCGACCTGAAGCCGGAAACCAGCTGGGGCTTCGATGTCGGTGCCAATCTTGGCAACGAGGATTTCGGTGGCCGGATCAGCGCCTTTACCACCCGCTACAAGAATTTCATCGACACCTCGGACATCATCCGCACCACCGGCTATGTGCTTGGGACCTATGAATATATCAACCGCGCCAATGTCCGCATCAGCGGCGTCGAGATTGAGGGTCACAAGACCTTCACCAACGGCATCAACCTGCATGGCTCGATGTTCTATGCGCGTGGTGTGGATCTGGATACCGACGAGCTGTTGAGCACGGTAGCGCCGCTGAAAGCCATTGTCGGTGTCGGCTATGAACGGCAGACCTGGGGCGCGGATGTCAGTCTGGTGGCCGCCGCTGCCGTCTCCGACGACTCCAGCGCCTCCACCAAGCCAGCCGGCTATGGGGTCGTCAACCTGACGGGATGGTGGGAGCCGGAACAGACCAAGGGCCTGCGCCTTCAGGCCGGTGTCTACAATCTGTTCGACAAGCAATATTACGACGCGCTTGAAGTGAAGGACGTCGCCAACGCCAATGCGCTTTACTCCGAGGCCGGCCGTTATTTCAAAATCGCCATCTCTCAGAAGTTCTGAGAGATTCGGTTTCGATCAATTCGGCTCCTGACAGACGCGGTAATCGTTGCGGCGTTTGATCAGGTCGAGATGCAAGTGATCCTTGTGGGTCTCGTCGGCTCCTGGCGCCAGAACGGTGGTGAAATACAGGCAGGCTGAGGAGTTGATGGTGCGCTGGAACGCGCCGGGCAGGGTTGGTTCGCTGTCCGGCACGATCTTCATCGGCACGTCGCCTTTTTCAAATTCGAAGCCGGCAATATCCAGCGCATTGCCCTTGGCATGTTCGGACATCTTGCCATCGCTGCGGCTATTGCGGTTGCGGCAGATATAGGAGGAGGCTTGGTCCACAGCCGTCAGCCGACCCTTGTCCGGCAGCGCCTGATCAGCGGCGGGAATAACCAGCGTGCGCATCCATTCCGACAGTTCCAGCGCCGCGGCGCAGCGCAGCGTCGCCTTGGGCTTCAGGCTGACGCCAGGAAGGATTTCCGTCACCTCCAGCGGCTTATCGATGCCACAACCATCGCCGTCATCGATCCGGGGCCGTTCGGTAAATTGCGCGCCTGCCGCCTTCAGATCCGTAAGGCATTGATTATAGGCCTGCGGGTCTTCCGTCATGATTGGCGGCGGTGGAGGCGGAGCTGGCGCTGGAGCTGGTGTGGGTGCCGGATTCGGAGCCGGCTCTGCTGATGGGGCCGGAGTTGGGGTTGACGCGGCGGGCGAGGGCGTCGGCACGGGAACAGTGTCCGGTGCCGGAACCAGGGCCGATTTATCGCCGGGCTTGCCGACTTCATCTTTTGTGTCGGGGCCTTTAACGCCGGAGGAAGCATCTGGAACGCCGGAGGACGCATCTGGCGTGTCGGTTGCGGTCTTCGGTTTGCTATCGGGAATGGGACCCTGCTCGGGAAGGGCGTCTTTTGGAGGGAGAGATGCGCCGCTCAGGCATATCAGGCTTAAGGCCAGCAGCAGCGTTTTGCATCTCATCGAGTCGTCCCCCAAAGGTTTGTCGCTGGAGGGAACGTTTGAGCCTGCATTTGGTTTCAGTGACTTAAGCCCGCTGCTGCATATGGTTGATTGCTACTGGACGATAGACTGCCTTGAATAGAGGTTTGGGTATAGCGTTGGAGTGTCACGTCCCGCAAAAGGTTCGCGTCACTCTCTCTTCCGCTTTCGGCGGCACTCTGAGATCCGCGGTGTCTTCCAATTCTTCAAATGGCCGTTCCAGTGCTTGCGTCAGCCGTTCAAAGAACGAATAATCGTCATAGACCGCAGCCGAGATTGCCTCTTCGATGCGATGGTTACGAGGAATGAGGGCAGGGTTGATGGTTTGCATCTCGGCTTCGATCATCTCTGCCGGGCGCTCCGTGCCAAGCCTTGCGCGCCAGCGGATCAGCCAGGCGATCAGCGCGTCGGTTTCTGGGATCAGATCGTGTGCCACGCCGCCTCCTGCTATCCTGCCGAGCTGGCGGAAGGTCAAGGTGAAATCCGCCTCATTTGTCTCCATCAGGCCAAGGAAATCGTTGATCAGCGCCAGATCGGACTCGTCCGTACCCGTCACGCCCAGCTTGGCGCGGAAGGCGGCGAGCCAATAGGTCTGGAACACTTCGCCGAAGCGGGCCAGTGCCGCATTGGCGTCTTCCACGGCCTTGTCTTCGCCTCCTTCAAACAGCGGCAGCAGGCATTCGGCCAACCGCGCCATGTTCCATTGGCCAATGCCGGGTTGGTTGGCATAGGCATAGCGGCCGCGCTGGTCGATGGAGGAAAACACCTTTTTCGGATTATATTCATCCAGAAAGGCGCAGGGGCCGAAGTCGATGGTTTCGCCTGATACCGCGACATTGTCGGTATTCATCACCCCATGGATGAAGCCGATCGATAGCCAGCGAGCAATCAGTGCCGCCTGCCGGTCGGCAATGGCGTTCAGCAGTGCCAGATAGCGGTTGTCTGCATCTTTGAGGATGGGATAATGCCGGTCGATGACATGATCGGCCAATGCCTTTAGGCTGTCATTATCCTGACGGGCGGCGAAAAACTGGAAGGTGCCGACTCGAATATGGCTGGCGGCAACCCGTGTCAGCACAGCGCCGGGCAGCGCCACTTCGCGTCTTACAGGCTGGCCGGTCGCAACGGCGGCCAGCGCCCGTGTGGTGGGAAGGCCGAGCGCATGCATGGCTTCCGAGACGATATATTCGCGGATCACAGGGCCAAGCGCTGCGCGCCCGTCGCCATTGCGGGAAAAGGGTGTGGGGCCTGCGCCTTTCAGCTGGATATCACGCCGCCGCCCGTGATGGTCCAGCACCTCGCCCAGCAGAATGGCGCGGCCATCGCCCAATTGCGGCACGAAATTGCCGAATTGATGCCCGGCATAGGCCATGGCCAGCGGGCTTGCGCCCTGCACAATGCGATTGCCGGAAAAGATTTCTGCCAGCGCAGCGTCATCCTTGCCCTGCATGTCCAGGCCCAGGTCCTGCGCAAGCGCATGGTTGAACCGGATCAGCTTTGGCTGCGCCACCGGTTGCGGCAAAACGGCGGCGTGAAACGGCTCCGGCAGACGGGCGTAGCTATTGTCAAAGGCAAACATCTGAGTTTCTCCGGGCAACGTTCATTCGTGTATATGTGGCGCAGGGACACGGGAGTGCAAGGCAAGAGCTGTGACGAAGCCGCATCCCCGGCAAATTGCGCATGGACAATTGAAAATTGCTTACGTTACATTTGCGGCTGACATAAAGAGAAAATCGGCGGGACCGAATCCCGGACGCCAGGTTGACCAAAAAGAGGGACTGTCGATGTTTAAACGCATTTCATTCACCGCTGCCATTTTCGCAAGCGCCGCCGCTCCGGCCTTTGCCCATCTCAACCCCGCCGAACACGGCTCGGTGCTTGCCGGTATTTCTCATCCGCTGACCGGACCCGACCACATCATGGCGATGGTTGCCGTCGGTCTCTGGGCGTCGCAGCAGGGTGGCAAGGCGCTGTATGCCGTACCCGCCGCTTTCGTCGGCACCATGGCCATCGGCTTTCTTCTGGCGCTGGCAGGTGTGCATCTTCCTTTCGTTGAGCCGGCTATCCTGGCGTCTGTCATGGGTCTCGGCCTGCTGGTGGCGACTGCCGTGCGCCTGCCGGCTGTTGGTGCTTCTGCTGTTGTCGCTCTTTTCGCGCTGTTCCATGGCTATGCACATGGCACCGAACTGGCTGGCGCCGGTGCGCTGGAATTCGGCCTCGGCTTCCTGATCGCTACCGCTGCGCTGCATGCAGTCGGTATTGGCCTTGGCGTTGGCCTCAACCGCTTCGGCCCGCGCATCACCCGGTTGCTCGGTGTGGCCACGGCTCTCGGTGGCGCGGCTCTGATGCTAGGCTGATAGCTCATTCAAGATCAAACCAGTAACGGCGGGAGAAATCCCGCCGTTTTTCGTCTTGGAACAGAACAGGTTACATATTTGTAATTCAAAAGGGCTTGGAACAGCCATGATTGCCACCCTAGATCATGGTCAGTCATGTCATCGGAGATGAGATCCATGTCACCGGAAGAGCGCCAGTTACTGACCCAATTGTTTGACCGCGTGCGCCAGGCGTCTTCAACGCCGCGCGACCGCGACGCGGAAAGCCTGATCGAAGGCGAATTGCGCACCCAGCCCTATGCCACCTATTATCTGGCCCAGGCCGTGATTATCCAGGAAAAAGGCCTGGAGGCAGCGACCGCCAAGATCCGCGATCTTGAAGACCAGATCGCCCATTTGCAGGATGAACTGTCCCGCGCTCAGGCCCAACCGCCCGCTCCGCAACAAGGCGGCGGCTTTCTCGGTGGTATCAGCTCGATTTTTGGAGGCGGCAGCCCGGCGCCGGCGCCATCCCGCAACGCAGGGCCCTGGGGTGCGGCACCAGCGCAGAACCGTGGCTATGACGATTACAGCCGCAGCGCCCCGCCACAATCCGGCCCTTGGGGCGGACAAGCTCCAGCAGGGAATTCATGGCAGCAACCGGGGCAACAACCAGCAGCAGCTCCAGCCGGCGGCGGCTTTCTGCGCGGTGCCCTGACCACGGCGGCAGGCGTTGCCGGTGGCGTGCTGGTGGCCGATGCGGTGCGTGACATCTTCTCTAGCCACGGCGGCGGTTTCGGCAATATGCTGGGCGTTGGCGGCATGGGCGGCGTGGCTCAAGCACCGGTCGAGGAAACCATCATCAACAACAATACCTATAACATCACCGAGAATGGCCGCGACGATACGCCCGCCCAAAATGATGACAGCGGCTTCCAGCAGGCCAGCCTGGACACTGACAATGACAGCTATGACAATAGCAGTTTTGACGACAGTGATTTCGGTGGCGATGACAGCATGAATGCTTGAATGCGCCTTAATCGTCTATGAAACAAGGGAGCGTAGAAAGGCAGCTATACCGCTTTTCTACGCGTTTTGCGCAGGCGGTGGGACTCAATCAGCGCGATTGATCTGAAATCAAAAAACCATCTTCTCCATTGGCCCCGAACGATACCATTGTTAGCGCGGACGAATAAACTGGGGAAGCGGCGTACCGGCTTTGATGACGTCGCTATAGGAGAAAGACTGCTCGGGCATATACAGCTCAAAGCGGCGATTGATTTCGGCTAGAAAGTCGAGATCGAGATAAACTTGGGGATCGATTGCTGAAAGGGTCAAACCCATGGCGGGGCCAAGATACAGCAATGCATCCGCCGTTGCGCCATTGAGCGTGTGCGTGATGCATCTTTGCATCTCGGCAAGCTTCTCATTCCCAGGAGGTTCCTGATCGAAAGTCTTGTATTCAGGATCAACGAGCATGTCATGTAGCAGTGTCCCCTTGACTGGCCCGACCAGAGCGGGTGTCGGCCAGTCGCCACATAACGCTTCGAATTTCTCAATGCAGGCTTTATTTGTGAAGCCAGTATAGGGCGTGATAAGAAACAGAACTCCTGGATAGTCCTGTTCAATCAGACCAAGCAAAGTAGGCACATACTCGTCATTTTGCGGAACGTAAAATCCCGTGCGCTGGAAGTGAGCGGATCCGTATATCACAACAGCCTTTTCACCCTTTTCCAGGATCTGTTGTTTGATCAGTTCCGCCGGATGACTGTCCCGGGTCTCTACCAGTGGAAATAGATCTTCACGAGTATGGATCGCCGACCAGTCAATAGCAGGCTCACCCAGCCACACGCGGATTTGCTTCTCTGGAGGTAACTTAAGGTTGGCAGCCCGAACCGCTGCATAAAACCACATAAAACTAAGAGACCAGACGGTCGGGAGCCAGCCGACAACGTCGGTCCACACTCGGCGCAATTCGTCATAAGGAACCGCTTCTCCAGCGACAAAGCGGTCAACGATCGGCTGGGCGGCGGCACCGCCAAATTCAACAACGACGTTGCGCACATCGCGAGCGAACCTGGGATCGCTTATCAGATCAGTATAGAATGCGGCCTGTTGCGCTAATCCGTGAGAATCCCCAATGCCGACCAGCGCATGTGTTTCGAATGCTGACAATATCGCGTCAATCGCGGGCTCTGCTGTAGATGACTGCCTCGGATTGCTGGAGCTCATGTGTAACTCTGTGTTCTATCTTTGCGGGTACGATCACGGCATCAGCGGTAGATCAATCCGCAGTTAGCATACAGTTCTTGTCTCGGAAATGATCCAGCTTAACTGGCTGATGTTTTGCTATGATGTATTACTGAGCGGAATTCAACCAATCGTCCTCACTCCAGGGCAGATTGCAGATTGACGAAAGTCCGATCCGCTTGAAAATCTCACCCCCGCCCACGATAAGTCGGAACGCCCTGATCCGGCAACCAAACACCCTTAGGCACCTCGCCGGTCTGCCAGAACACATCAATGGGAATACCGCCGCGTGGGTACCAATAGGCGCCGATCCGCAGCCATTTCGGATCGAGCAGTTCCACCAGCCGCTTGGCGATGTAGATCGAGCAATCCTCGTGGAAGGAGCCGTGGTTGCGGAACGAGGTCATGAACAGTTTCAGTGACTTGGATTCCACCAGGAAATCGCCGGGAATATAGTCGATGACGATATGGGCGAAATCCGGCTGGCCGGTCATCGGGCAGAGCGAGGTGAATTCCGGCGCGGTGAAGCGCACGACATAATCGGTTCCGGCATTGGTATTGGGAACCCGTTCCAGCACCGCCGCCTCAGGGCTGGTCGGCGCATCCACCTGGCGACCCAGTTGTGACAGGCCGGAAACATCGGTCTTGCTCATGCATGTTCTCCTTCAATAACTTTAACACGGACGCCATGGGCCTCTTCGCTTTCCGGTTCCACATGGATCGTCACCCGCGCGCCCGGCTGCACGGCTTGCACCGCCGCTTCCAGCCTGTCGCAAATCTCATGGGCCTCGCCCACCGGCATCACGGCTGGCACGACGAGATCGAAGCCAACAAAGGTCGCGGCCCCAGCCCGGCGGGTGCGCAGGTAATGCACCCCGAGCGAGCCACTGGCGTGATCGGCAATCGCCTTCTTGATCGCATCTTCTTCCGCTGGTTCGACCGCCTTGTCCATCAAGCCATCGACGGAGTGGCTGATCACTTTCCAACCCTGATAGATGATGTTGCAGGCGACCAGAATGGCCAGCAGCGGATCGAGAATGGCATAACCGGTGATCACCACCAGAACAAGGCCGATCAGCACGCCCACCGATGTCACCACATCCGACATGATATGCTGCCCATCCGCCGTCAGGGCAGGGGAGCGGTTGGCCTTGCCGACCCGGATCAGGATCGTTGCCCAGACCGCATTGACGACACCGGCGGCAAAATTGATCGCCAGGCCAAGCGCCGGGGCATCCAGCATGGTTGGCGCTTCAAGGGCGGCCACCGCCTCTTTCATGATCAGCAGCGCGGCAATGACGATCAGCACGCCTTCGATAACTGCTGAAATATATTCCGCCTTGTGATGCCCATAGGGGTGGTCATGGTCGGCAGGCTTTTGGGCATAGCCGATCACGAAATAGGCGATGAAAGCCGCCACCACATTGACGGTGGATTCCAACCCATCCGATAGCAACGCCACCGACCCCGTGACCCACCAAGCCAGGAGCTTCAGGCCCAGCACGCCGAAAGATAGCGGAATGCCCCAGAAGGCCAGACGCTTGACGATAGGATTATGCTCGGACATCACGCCCACTCCTGCATTTGCGAACCAGTTGCAAAATTCATGCCCTTAAGACGGCAAAACCGCCCAAGCCTGCAAAGGCTGGACGGTTTATGATGGGTCTCATATCCTTGATATCTGCTAATCTGTCAAACCCGAAGGATGGATAATCCAAAGCGGCGTTAACAAATAGTAGTTATTGCTAATTAACGTGCAGTGAAGATCATGCTGTGTTCGAGCCAATGATCGCCATATGGATGACATCGACGAACCGTCCATCGATCCGCACCGCATCTCGGGCCACACCTTCGCGGACAAAGCCGACGCTTTCGTAAAGACGAATGGCGCGGTCGTTATCGGCGTGAACATCCAGTTCCACCCGGTGCAGACCGATTGCCCATGATGCCGCAAGCGTGGTTTCGATCAGCCGTTTGCCGAGGCCAGCGCCCCGGTAGCCATCGATAATGCCCATGCCCAGCACGCCGCGATGGGCGTGGAGCTCCCGGTCGTGGCGGCGAATGTCGCACCAACCGACGACACGCGCACCATCAAGCGCCACGAACTGCGGATTGCCGCCGTGCTTGAGGCCGGTGACGAAATCCCGCACATGGTCCAGTGGCGGCGCTTCCACCATGCTCAGATAGCGGCGCTCGCGCGAAACCGAGTCGAGAGCCTGATGAAAGCTCTCGACATTACTCGCCTCTATCGGCTGAATGATGATACCACTCACGCCGCCTTCACCTTCGCCCGTTTGGCCAGCTTTTCCACCACATTCTCGATCATCCGCATCCCGGCATCGTTGCCGAGCGTCATGATTGATTCCGGGTGGAACTGCACGGCGGCCACCGGCTCTTTTGTATGCTCGATACCCATGATCGTCCCATCCTCGCTTTCGGCGGTGATGATGAAATCCTTGGGCAGCATGGCCGGGTCGGCATGGATCGAGTGATAGCGCCCGACCGTGACTTCTTTGTTCAGGCCGGAAAACACGATGCCGGGTTCCAGCACGCGGATGCGTGATGGCTTGCCATGCATCGGCACATCCAACTGCCGCAGCACGCCGCCATAGGCTTCCGTCAGCGCCTGGAGACCAAGGCAGACGCCGAAGATCGGCAGGTTGCGGTCACGCGCCTTCTTGATTGTCGCCTTGCAATCAAAATCCGACGGTGAGCCCGGTCCGGGCGACAGGACGACGAGATCGGGGTTCAGGCGGTCAAACACCTCTTCCGGCACCGGGCTACGCACCGTGCTGACGGTAGCGCCGGTCTGGCGGAAGTAATTGGCCAGCGTGTGGACGAATGAGTCCTCATGATCGACCAACAGGATTTTCACGCCGTGGCCGACAGCCGCCACGCCGCGCTGGGCCTTGGCATTATGGCCGGTCTTGGCGTCACGGATCGCAGCAATCATCGCCGATGCCTTCAATTCTGTTTCAGCTTCTTCTTCCTGCGGATCGCTGTCATTGAGCAGCGTTGCACCGGCCCGCACTTCGGCAATGCCGTCCTTGATGCGCACGGTGCGCAGCGTCAGTCCGGTATTCATGTCGCCATTGAAGCCGACCATGCCGACCGCGCCGCCATACCAGGCGCGCGCGCTCTTCTCATGGGCTTCGACAAAACGCATCGCCCAGAGTTTTGGTGCGCCGGTGACGGTCACTGCCCAGGCATGCGAGAGGAAGCCGTCGAACGCATCCATATCGTCGCGCAACCGGCCCTCAATATGGTCCACCGTGTGGATCAACCGGGAATACATTTCGATCTGGCGGCGGCCGATCACCTTGACCGAACCCGGCTCGCAGACCCGGCTCTTGTCGTTGCGGTCAACATCCGAACACATGGTCAGTTCGGATTCATCCTTCTTGGAATTCAACAGCTTGAGGATCTGCTCGCTATCGGCAATCGGATCGTCGCCGCGTTTGATCGTGCCAGAAATCGGGCAGGTCTCGATGCGCCGTCCGTTAACCCGCACGAACATTTCCGGCGAAGCGCCGACCAGATATTCCTGATTGCCGAGATTGATGAAGAAGGAATAGGGCGACGGGTTGATGTCCTTCAACCGCTTGGAAATATCTGAGGGCTTGCTATCGCAACGCTCCATGAATTTCTGGCCGGGAACCACTTCGAACAGGTCGCCCTTGCGGAAGCTTTCCTTGGCCTTCACCACCAGCTCGGCAAATTCGCCGGGCCGGTGATCGCCGCGCGGCGGAATGGTATCGGTATGGCGGAAAGGCTCCGGCGCAATGGTCTCGGCCTTGCCTGCCGTTGTCACGCCGTCCTTTTCGAAATCATAGCGGTCGATCCAGGCCTTGGCGGAATAATGGTCAACCACCAGAATTTCATCGGGCAGGAACAGCACCATGTCGCGCTGATCGTCCGGCCGCTTCAGTTTCAGATCAATGGCATCGAACTGGAAGGCCAGATCATAGCCGAACGCCCCGAACAGGCCGATGCTGCTATCGGCAGACGAATAGAACAGGTCGGTAATGGCGCGCAGCACGGTAAATACCGTTGGCGCCTTGGAGCGCTCCTCCTCGGTAAACACCCGGTCGGGGGTCTTCACTGTCAGGTCCAGTCGCTGCGTGGTCAGCGCGCCCAGCACCAGTTCCGGCACGGTCTTCAGCTTTTCGGCGATCAGTGACAGCAGCACTTCGCCCCGGCCATTATAAGCCTCGATCCACACGGCGCGGCCAAAGCTGGAAATGCCCAGCGGCGGATCGACAATGGCCGTATCCCAGCGGGTATAGCGGCCCGGATATTCATAGTTGGAAGAAAACACCGCGCCGCGCCGCTCATCCAGCTTTTCGACATAGCTGGACACTGCATCGGCATAGGGTGTGGCCCGACGCTGGCGCGTTACCGTAATCCCGCCCCGGGTCTGGTAGACATCGCTATTGTCATCGCGAATAATGGTTGCCATGGCGCTTCTTCCTCATCGTAAAGCCCGTCAGTGAGGGGCCATGAACACAAAAAAGCCGCCTCAGGAAATCCGGGCGGCTTTGGGTCAATCGTCTTTAGACATGACTGGTCAAGGCCGCGTTAGCGAACCCACCACCAAGCATTCATGGACAAAACGATCTTCATGGCGGAATTCATAACCCGGTCCGCCACGCCGCGCAAGAGTGATTTTCAGCCCCCCAATCATAGGTGATCACTGTGCAAATGCTCCATGCGAAACCGTGTCTCCCAGCTTTGGTTGATCCCGTCCGCCAGCTTGGCGGTGCCGGGCACGACGCTGCTTGCAGCCTCGCCATCCAATCCCAGTTGCCCCAGCACATCCTTCAGGCTCCCAATGGGGTCGGCGCAAAGCGCTTCATAGGTGATTGGCAAGGGTTGGATGCCTTGCATGTCAAACCAGCTTTGCCAGGCGCGATCATATCGGTTGAACTCGTCATAGCGGGCGAGGATTTCGGCGGCGTCGTAAATTGGATCGCGTGGCGCAGACAACCGTTCCAGCTCTGTACCATCGGGTGCGCGATGCCATAATCCAGTTTGTTGGGCTTTCACATAGGAGACGGCCTGTTGCACCTTATCGAGGCGTGTCAGGTGAATGAACAGCGTGTTTCCGAACGTAGCCTCGATCCGCTGCCGGTCGCTGGCCAGCACCGGGTATAGAACGGCAAGCTTCTCGACAAACAGATCGAAACTGTGCCGTTGCAGCCGCAGGCCAAAGAGATCAGTGCCATCGCGGCCCGTCTCAAACGCAGCTTCAAAGATCGCCGCCAGAAGATCGCTCTCCGGTAAAGAGGGGTTGATATCCAGATTGAGATAGGACAGCCAATCGGTAATCGGTCCGTGATGAAAATAAGATTTCGGCTTTCCCGCCACCCCGGTTGCCGTCAGCATATTGCACAGCAAAGTGCTGCCGCTGCGTGGCGAGGTGCAGATCACATAGGACTGGAATTTCGCCATCGACTTTAGAACCGAACAATCATGGAAGATGCTCAGCCCTATAATAATGAGGTGTGACAGGCCGGTGACCGTAGGCAATAAAACCGGATATTACGGACGGTGAAACAATGCTTGTTGAGGGCCTTTAAAGAAACGAATGCTTATGAAGCGGCTCAAGCGCCATCATCCAAAAATACATCGCCTGATCCTTCCGCTGCCGCCCCGCCGCAATCGATCGCATCGCCAATCCGCCCGGCTGGTTGGCCATTGATGAAGACCGTTGGCGACCCTGCGGCCAAAGCCCGGCCATGGCTTGGTTCCGGGCAGGACGAACAGGCATGCGCCCCATAGGCATCCCCAACCCGAACCGCCCCGCGACCGTTGATGAACACATTACCGCTGGCCTCGATAGAGGGGGTCGGCGGGAAATGGCAGGCATGGCCGGAACCAATATCGCCGAGGCGGGTGATCGCGGGCATGGGGTTCTCCTTCGTTTGTACGTGCCTTGTTATGTGGTTTCAAAACCCATGAAAATTAGAAGCTAACTGACTCTAAAAGAAAAATGCTCTTATCGCCATCAACGTCATAAACTTTTATATTCTCGGTCTGTGCGAAGTTTTCTCTTGTGAGATAAATTATATTTTTTGTATCGGTGGGTTTATGCCACCATTCGTCATCGTCTCCAGTTATGAAATACATATCATCATTGCGTGAAAATACATTCATCATGATTATTTTTATTAATTCATTTCTATTTTTTGTTTGAAAAAATCCCCTTAATCTCAAAAGTTGATCTTTTCCGTCCCATTTTTCTTGGTCTTCTATGTGAATCATGCTTTCTATTGCGGTTAATTTTGTTAAGCCAAGGACAGTGTATTTTCCTAGAATGTAACCATCTTTTGCTGAAGAAGGGGTGTTTGTGAATTCAAATATATAAAAGAGATAAATGCACATACATAAATATATAAAAACCAGGCTAATGGAGGAAATGATGAAGATACTGAATGGCAAAGGCAATTTATTTCCATTTGGCACAACGTACACCTCTTCGGCCTCGTAATTTTTCTAGGAATTGCATTTTTTTAGCAACACTTCGCGCTCCCAGATGTTGTAGGCCTCTCTATTTAGCACCCTTAGCTCAACTTTCACTTGGTTGTGGCTATGATCCTCGGTGACAGTGCCGTAGAATGTCTCTGGCTTTGAAGTGTCGAAGGCAAACGTGTTAATTCTTCCAGGAATGGCGTCAACGCGAACACCCACGGTTGGAAGTGACAACTCGTAAATTGAATCTTCAGATGTAATAAGCAGGCGTACCGTTTTACCTTGAGGTAAAATCAGCGGGCCGGGGATTGTGCATGTCAAGAAAGTCGCGGAACCGTTGTTTGATCGTGCAAAGCGATACTCATGTCTCCATTCATGTTGTTGCACGAGGATCTGCACAGTCAGATCAGAGCTTATGGTATTGCCTTGTAAGAGAAGTTTGAGCGCTTCCTCGCAGGTATTTTGATGATATTGATGCCATTGGGAGCATGTATTGTTATCTTCTGCCTGTCCTGATGTGTGTATAATAAAATAAACTGGGGCTATTATTAACGTAAAGCCTAAAAATTTTTTCAAAATTTTAAATAATTTGCACATTATTTTTCAATTTTCTTATTTTTATTATAGGTCTTTGTTATAATTTTTTCGCCAAAGAAAAAGATAAATGCTATGAATATTCCTAGTAATATTGCGTATAGATAAGCTCCGCCAATTAAAAAAATAGCAAGTAAGAAAAATGATGGTAATAAAATAATTTCCCTGCAATATCCTATGAATAGTGAAAGTGCAGATTCCCACATCCTGTTAACCTCACCATTGATTGTGTTGGTTTTTTTCAGAAATTACGTCAAGCGCATTAGTCTCACTTCCCTGGGGAATGCTGCCGAATTGTCCATCTGGACGAGCGGAAGACACCCTACCAACGGGAACCTGCTGACTGATGGTTCCCTTTTCGGTGCTGCCTAAATATTTTCCAGGATTATGAATGCAGTCCAAAACGCCATCTATAATTTCAACTAAGGCGTCCTGCTCGGCCTGGGGTATGGAGACGTCTGACTCTAGCGCAGATCGAAATATTTCCTTGTACTGTTCGTTGCTAACATCAGGGGAGTAGTCACCTGTTATGGCAGCGTCGAGCGCGGAAATTATATCCTTTCCCCCATATTTTATCGACAGTATCATCGCTCCCGTCGTGGCAAGAACAAAATTCGCGGCGGATGATCCAAGCTTGACAGTAGTGGGCAGTATTCGACGTCCAAGCCTGCCGCCCGTTGAGGCGTAATTTGTAAACATCCCTCCTGCTATACGCCCATAGAATTCCGGTTCGTTCATTGCTTTATGCTTTAAATAGATTACTAGCATTCGTGCAGCAAGTGTGGGATTATTTTTTGCTAAGATGAGAATTGTTTCCAAGTTGCGACCCCAACCGTCAGCGTTCTCCTTTGCTTCGGCACCAAAAGCCCCAAGTGACATTAAACACCAAATGATGCCAACCCACCAATCTCGGGGGTGGCTATATACCCCTTTGAGGAAGCTCAGAACTAAGTTTGGCTTTTTTGCTGCCGCCTTCTCCAGAAAATTGGGGTCCGAGCAGACGAATTGGACAGCGTCCCTCGGCATCTTCCCGCTTCCGGTTTCAACGACATCACCTCCGTAGGAAATACCTTTTCCCATCGTTACCTCCTAGTTCAGATCAATCTTCTTTGCTCGTATTGCAACGTGTTCGCCAGCATCAATGTTTACTGATTTTGTAGCGCCTATGTTTATGGTTTTGCCATATATTCCAACAGTACCGTCCCGTTCCAAAACAATACGCGATTCACCTGCAATAATCTCGACGGACTGCGCGGCGGATAAATCCAAAGTTTCGCCGGAGTCAATTTCGAGTCGCTCGTCAGCATGCACATCGATCACGCTCCCCGAGTTTATGGAGAGAAAACGTCCGACCGCGAGGTTCTTGGATAGGCCGACTATCTCCGTACTGGCGACACCAACGGTTTCTTGTTTGCTCTTCTCCACGCTAACAAACATGTTGCCACGCCCAAGACTGAATATATTGGAAAGGCCAAGATTATAAGTTAACTTGCCAATACCTTCGGCCACACGAGCAAGTTCTGCGGAAATAAATTTTCCAATGTTCGAAGGCCCTACGATAATTGAGTAGTTCCCGCCAACAATTTCATCGTGGTTGTTTGTAACCTCGATTGCTTTATTATGTCCCACTGATTGCATCCAGTTTTTGTCAATGCGCTCGCTATGATTATTGAGTGTTTTTTCATTCCGATCCTTCTGAGCATGAATATAAATCTCCTCCCGGCCAGCCTCATCTTCAAACGTCAGTTCATTAAACTTCTGCGCTGATTTCCCCTTATGCGTATTCGTCCGAAACACGCTCTTGGTCTTATTCGCCGGCAAATCATAAGGCACCGGATTGTTCGTATTCGGCACGACGCCTGTCACCAGCGGTCTATCCGGGTCGCCGTCGATATAGGCGATCATGACTTCCATGCCGATGCGGGGGATGACCTGGGAGCCCCAGAGGCCGCCGGCCCAGCTTTGGGAGACGCGGATCCAGCAGGTGTCGGAGCCGTCCTTTTTGGCGCGTCTGTCCCAGGGGAACCAGGCTTTGATCCGGCCGTATTTGTCAGGATGAATTTCTTCCCCCGAGGGGCCTGCGACAATGGCCACCTGCGCGCCTTCGATGCGCGGGCGTTTGGTGGTGCGATGCGGGGTTAAGGGGATACGGGACGGTATGGCCTCGAATTGGTTGATATATTCCGGCTGGTTTTCCGTGGTTTCATAGGAGCGATCCACCACCCAATGGGTGATACGGGTTATCACATGCTCTTCGTATTTGTGTTCCGGGTGGGGTTCTTCATAGGGGTTGAAGCGTCGTCCTGGTTCCAGCACACGCACGGTCGACTGGCCTTTGATCCGCTCGTGATCCGCCTGTGTCGCCTGCGCGCGCAATTTACCGACGCGCTCCATTTCGGTGTAATCTGCGGCGCGGGCGGGGTAGTTATAAAGTTCGCGCTTGGCATTGCCCGACAACTCCACGAGAGAAGGGGTCTGCGAGCGTGGAATGAAGTTCGGCGTTTCAAAATTCCAGTCGGCATCGACCCGTTGGCCGGGGACATAACTGAAGCGCCGCATCCATTCGGTGATGTGGTTGCGGTCGGAAGAGCCTTGGGCGATCCGCACGGTGTCATCACCTTCCGCGCTGGCCGAGGCCTTTGACCAGGCAATCTGGTGGTCTGTTACTCTCAGGCGATGAATGCCCTTATCATGTTGAAACCAATAGAAGATTCCATCTTCTTCCAACCGGCGAAGCAGGTAGTCGAGGTCATTTTCCTGCCATTGGACAGAATAGCCTTGCGCCGGGGGCTTGTTCTGTAGAAAGCCGATATCCGGCTGCGGCAGGCCATGTTCGGAAAACAGTGTTTCCAGCACCTGGATCGACGTCATGTCCAGCCAGATCCGGCAATCGGAGCGGCGGGACAGTAGCCACATCTGCGGACGGATGGTGAGCGTGTAGGAGCGTAACCCACGTGTGACCGGCGGGCCTTCCTCAAGATCGGTCACCAAGCCATTGAACGGGCGGCGCAGGCCATCCTCGCCCAACTCGCCCTGGCGGATTTCCAGGGAAATGTCGACTAGCTTGCCGATAAGCTCTTCCGGTTTGACCGCTTCACGCTTGGCGCGGACGTGCAGAGTGATTTCAAACAGACGGTTGACGCCCTCATCCACCTTCATCCGCTCCGGCAGCAATTGATCCTCACCCAGCGGAGAGGAGACTTTCAAAACGCGGCTGGCCTGAATGAAATCAGCAGTCAATATATCGTCGAACATCGTAAGGCCCCCGGATTGCGTCTTAAAATATCAAATGCAATATCGATGGCCCGCCCGAGCTGTTTCAAACACGCCATCCCTATGGCGAAATTAGACTAGCTTTACAAAAGGTCAAGTTTTTGGTTGTGTTGCCGGGTATGTTTGTTTTTTCGGTTGCGAATGTTGATCAGTGGATGGAAAGGGCGATGCAGAATTGCGCAAAGCCTAACCGGCCAGCACCTTGCCAGCGTTGATCTTGACGACGTCTTCCCCGATAAAAACGATGACATAGCCGCCGGCTGTTTCCGCTTCGGCTGCCCAGCGGCGCAACGCGCTGGCATAGGGTTCGTGACGCCACACCTGCGGAAAGGCCGGGTCGACCAAAACCGTGATTTGCGGACCCTGAGTGTAGACCATCATCTTTGCCTTGGCCGGTTCCCATTCCGGGCCAAGACTGTCGCTTGTCATCCAAAGACAGAGAAAATCTCGGCAGAGCTGCGGTCTGTCGGGGTAGATCGCGCAGCCTTTCCCGGCTGTGCAGTGCAGGCACCAGGTATTGGCGGGTTTTGCCAAGGCGTCGATATCCGGCAGACGGCAACAGAGCGTGCAGGTGCCGCAAGTGCGAACGGGCAGGGCTGCCGGGGCTGGGGACATGTCGAGGGGCATGGGGCGGTTTTTGCAGCTTTGAGACGGAAAACCTGCCGTAGCATAAGGCAACCGCCCACGCCATGCGCCTCACCCTGAAATGGTTGTCCGGATGAAGCGGGGCGAGTCTTCGCTTATGCTGCCGCGTATTCGTGGCGCTTTCGGGCGATCGCGGCGGCTGTCGATTGATAAAGCTGGCCATAACGGTTGGCGAGAAAGGCGTCGAGACTGATTTCCTCCTGGCGCACGAAGCCGGATTGCGGCAATGCACCCTCAGCCAGCAGGTCCAGCACGGCGCAGATGCCGGCGGCGGTGGTGATCTGGATGGCGCTCATTTTCTTGTCCGCGACAGTGCCGGCATAGACCTTGTTGGCATAGGTTTCCTGCATGTAGCGCCCTTCGCGCCAACCGCAGACGGTCACAAAAATCACCACCACATCCTGCATGGTGGCGGGCAGGGCGTTTTCAAACAGGTCCTTCAGCACGTCGCGGCGGTTCTTCAGGTTGAAGTCGTTGAGCAGCGCCTTGATGATCGCCTGATGGCCTGGATAGCGGATGGTGCGGTAATTCATTGTCCGAACCCGGCCTTCCAGGGTTTTCGCCAGCGTGCCGAGGCCGCCTGATGTGTTGAAGGCTTCATAGGTCACACCGTCAAGCGAAAATTCCTCACGCTCTTCCATGGCTGGCACGCTGATCATCCGTCCCTCGACAATGGCTTCGCAGGGTTCGATATATTCGTTGATCAGCCCGTCCGTGCTCCAGGTAAGGTTATAGTTCAGCGCATTGGACGGGTATTGCGGCAGCGCACCGACCCGCATCCGCACGCTGTCCAGCGTCTCGAAGCGCTGCGCCAGATCATGGGCGACGATGGAAATGAAGCCGGGGGCAAGGCCGCATTGCGGGATGAAGGCGGTGTGTGCGCCCTCAGCCAGGGCCGCGACTTTTTTCGTGGTCGCTACGTCCTCGGTCAGGTCGAGGTAATGGCAGCCGCTGCGCGCCGCACTTTCGGCAATGGCCCCGGTCAGGTGAAAAGGGGCGGCGGAGAGAACGGCGAACTGACCGTAAATATGGGCATCAAGTGCGGCTTTATCGGCAATATCAACCAAAGCAGTGGCGATGCCGGGATGCTTGTCGAGTTTCGCCAATTGCTCGGCGCTGCGGTCGGTAACCGTCACCCGGTAATCGCCGGTCTCTGCCAGAAGATGGGCAATTGCCCCGCCGATCTTCCCCGCGCCAATGATGGAAATGTTTTTCATGACCGTTCCCCTAATGCTTTTGACGAGCCTTCAGTGTGGAGCCGATCCCTGTCGATTCACAGTGGCAAATTGAGCGTTTTCGCTTACAATAATGGACGATTTGCCGAAAGGATTGGACAGAATGCAGGTCTCCGATAAGGACCGCGAATTGCTGGCGCTGCTGGGTGAAAATGCCCGCATGCCGGTGGCGACGCTGGCGCGACGGCTTGGCCTGTCGCGCACCACGGTGCAGGCGCGGCTGGAACGGCTGGAGCGGGAAGGGGTGATTACCGGTTACGGACTCCGTCTGTCGGACGCCTATCAGAGCGGGCTGATCCGCGCGCATGTGATGATCACCATGGCACCCAAAGCGCTAACCAGCGTCACGGCAGAGCTGGCCGCCATCCCACAGGTCACGGCCCTGCATTCCGTCAACGGTCCCTACGATCTGATCGCCATGCTGGCGGCACCCTCAATCCAGGAGCTGGACCGGCTGATTGACCGGATTGGGGAGTTGTCAGGGGTGGAGCGGACGCTGTCATCGATTATTCTATCGACGCGGATTGCCCGGTGAGCTTCTTGTATGGTGATCATTTCCTATAGTGGTAGCGGCATTGCACAATATCCAGCCGCTGTTCCTGGCCAGAACCCGAAACGCAATAGACCAGCCGATGATCGCCAGCGATGCGCCTCGACCAGAAGCCCGCGAGATCGCCTTTCAGCGGCTCGGGCTTTCCGAGGCCCGCAAACGGTGTTCTCTTGGCGTTGCGGATCAGCTCGTTGATTTTCGAAACCATTTTCAGGTCGGTTTGGAGCCAGAATTCGTAATCGTCCCAGGCATTCTCGGTCCAGCCCAGCTTCATCGTTTAAGTATCCTGGCCGTCCTCCGGCTCGGTTGGATCGCGGTCGATGACCTTCCCTTGGCGCAGTTGTTCGATGCCGTCGCGCAGGCGCTCGGCGTTGGCTGGGTTGGACAGGAGATGCAAGGTTTCCTGCATGCTCTCATATTCCCCCTCGGCAATCACCACCACGGCTTCCTTGCCTTGGCGTGTCACCAGCAAGGGCGCGCGTGACTCCAGCACGCTGTCAAAATGATGAGCGAAATTCTGGCGAAATTCAGTGAAGCGAACATTGGTCATGGTCTATGCCTCAATAATCTGTACGTATTTCTGTACATTAATTGCCGCATCGAAGTCAACAGGATTGCCGACATGCAAATCCACCCGCAAGAGTTTTGCGGGTGGCTTTGGTTCTTTCGGGTTGCTGTGAAGCCGTCCCCTTACTTCGCCCTTGCGTCCAGCACCCGGTTGGCGGCCGAGACGATGGCTTCCAGCGAGGCGGTGACGATGTTCTGGTTGATACCGGCACCGAACAGCCGTCCGCCGGGATGGTCCATTTCCACATAGGCAATGGCTGCTGCGTTGGAGCCGTGTTGCAGGGAGTGCTCGGAATAATCGCGCACCGAAATCTCGATGCCCAGATAGGTGGAGAGCGCGTTAACGAAACCGTCGATCGGGCCATTGCCCTTGCCCTCGATGCGCTTGACCTCGCCGCCATCGGTGATTTCGGCAGCGACGATCCGCACGCCCTTGGTGGCCGTGTCGGGATAGGTGTGGTGATCGACGAATTTCAGCCGGGCATTGGGCTGGTCGATATAGCGGCTGATAAAGCTGTCATAGATCCGCTTGGAGGGCAGTTCCACGCCTTCTTCATCGGTAATGCGCTGGATTTCCTCGCGGAATTCGACTTGCAGGTTGCGCGGCAGGTTGATGCCGTAATCCTGTTGCAGGATATAAGCGATACCGCCCTTGCCCGATTGGGAATTGATGCGGATGATCGCCTCATAGGAGCGGCCGACATCCTGCGGATCGATTGGCAGATAGGGGACTTCCCAGACCGGGGAATTGGCCTTTTTCACTGCCTTCATCCCCTTGTTGATCGCATCCTGATGCGAGCCGGAAAAGGCGGTATAGACCAGTTCGCCAACATAGGGATGGCGCTCCGGAATGGTCATTTCATTGGCATATTCATAGACATCCTTGATGCGCTCGATCTGCGAGCAGTCCAGCTCGGGATCGATGCCTTGGGTGTACATGTTCAATGCCAGCGTCACGACATCGACATTGCCGGTGCGTTCGCCATTGCCAAACAGCGTGCCTTCCACCCGGTCTGCACCCGCCATCAACGCCAGTTCGGTGGCGGCGATGCCGGTGCCGCGGTCGTTGTGCGGATGCAGCGAGATGATAACGTTTTCGCGGTTGTCGATATTGCGGCACATCCATTCGATCTGGTCGGCATAGATGTTTGGCGTCGCCATTTCCACGGTCGAGGGCAGGTTGAGGATCAGCTTGTTGTCAGCGGTCGGCTTGATCTCGGCAATCACAGCGTTGCAGATTTCCAGCGCCACCTCCAGTTCCGTGCCGGTAAAGCTTTCCGGCGAATATTCGAACCGGTAGCCGCCGCCAGCCTTGGTGGCCATGTCGATGATCATTTTCGCCGCATCGACGGCGATCTGCTTGATGCCGGGCACGTCCTTGGCAAACACCACGCGGCGCTGCAATTCCGAAGTCGAATTGTAGAAATGGATGATCGGCTTATGCGCGCCTTCCAAGGCCTCGAAGGTGCGGGTGATCAGTTCCGGGCGGCACTGCACCAGCACTTGCAGGGAGACGTCATCGGGCACATTGCCTTGCTCGACGCACCAGCGGGCAAAGTCGAAATCGGTCTGCGAGGCCGAGGGAAAGCCGATCTCGATTTCCTTGAAGCCCATTTCCAGCAGCAACTGGAACATCCTGGCCTTGCGGTCGTGGCCCATCGGATTGACCAGCGACTGGTTGCCGTCGCGCAGGTCCACCGAACACCAGATTGGCGCTTGTGTGATGGTCTTGCTCGGCCAGGTGCGGTCGGAAATGTCGATCTGCGGATAGGCCTGGTATTTCTTTGCCGCGTCGGGCATGCCCTTTTTGATGGAATTGGTCTTCAACATGTTCGCTCTCTTCTCATCCCGAATATGCCCGGCTTATAGCGGTTCGAGTGCCGCATGCGAATGCAAAATTCGGCCCCTTCAGGGGTCAATAGTCAAAATCGTGGAGTGGTGAGGAGCAATCGCCTGCGACGGCTAACCCGGCCGCCGGGCGCTCCTCAATGGACCCGGCAACCGCGGATAAGGTCGAGAAGAAGAAGCGAGGATAGGGCGCGCAAAGCTGCGGCGCGGCTAAAATTGCCTCGCTGCGCAGTCTTCGTCATGGAATGGCCCGATGTCTTCATAGTTCAATCTATAATCAGCGGTTTCCGGGCTGGCAAGGGCAATTTTCATCAAGGTTGCGGATGACGGTCAGCGCCGCAGCCGGACAGCGAACCGCGTCAGCCCCAGCATAGCCAGACCGCCGATCAATCCCCAGAAGGCGGCGGAAATGCCGAGAAGCGAAATGCCCGATGCGGTGACCAGGAAGGTGACGGCGGCGGCCTCGCGGGTTGTCGGTTCGCGGAAGGCCGCGACGAGTGAGCCGGAAAAGGCGCCGATCAGCGCCAGACCCGCCACCGATTCGATCAGGATGGCGGGTGCCAGGCCTACGAAGGAGGTGACCACACCGGCCAAAAGCCCAAGCACCAGATAGCCGACGCTGCCGATCATTGCCGCCCAGTAGCGTCGCTGCGGATCGGCATGGGCATCATGGCCCGCCGCCATAGCGGCAGTGACGGCGGCGAGATTGATGGCATGGGCGCCAAATGGCGCGGCAAGGGCGGTGAACAGGCCGGTAATGGTGAAAAGCGGACCCGGCCTTGGATGGTAATCATGCACTTTCAGCACGGCGATGCCTGGAATGTTCTGCGAGGCCATGGTGACGATGAACAGTGGCAATGAGATGGAAACCATCGACGCGAATGTGAACGTCGGCATCACGAATGCGACCGGCGGCACGAAGGAGGCACCCAGTGCTGCAAATGCGCCGTCGGGCAGGGGAACGGCGAATACCAGGACCAGAACGAAGGCGGCAAGAGCGGCGGGAACGGCAAAGAGCCGGTTGATGGTGCCGACAATCGCCCAGGCCAGCAGGATCGGCAGGCCAAGCAGCGGGCTTTCTTCGATGGCCTTGAACGGCGCAAAGCAAAGGCCGACAATCACCCCTGATAGCATGGCATTGGCCAGCGGGGCGGGGATGGTGCCAATGGCCCGGCCAAGCGGCTTGAACAGCCCGGCAATGACGATCAGCGCGGCGCAGACCAGAAACGCGCCGACCGCTGCTGAAAAACCGCCTTGCGGCACACCGGCTGTCACCAGCAAGGCAGCACCCGGCGTCGACCAGGCAATGGAAATCGGCATCCGCGTCTTGAGACAGACGATAAGACCGCAAATGCCCATGGAGACCGACAGCGCCATCAGGCCGGAGGCCGCTTGCAGATCGCTGGCGCCAACTCCTTTCAGCCCTTGCAGGATAACGGCGAAGGAACTGGCAAAGCCAACAAAGGCCACCAGAAGCCCCATGAACAGGCTTTGCGGCGAGAATTCTTTCAGCATGCGGATGGTCCCGGCCACAGTATCGATCCGGCTGGAACATCAGGTTTTAATGAAACACGCAAGGCTGAGATGAGGCAAACGGGTACGTATCGAAATACATTTGCGATGGCAGGCACACAAAACAAAACCCCGCCGGATTGCTCCGACGGGGTTATATCTTCATGGTTGTAAACTCAGATTTCCGACTGGCTTTCAACGATCTTCGAAACCAGGCCGTAATCCTTGGCTTGTTCAGCCGAGAGCCAGTAATCGCGGTCGATGTCCTTGGCGATCTTTTCTTCCGTCTGGCCGGTGGCCTTGGAGAAGATCTTGATCAGTCGCTCGTTCATCTTGATGATTTCGCGGGCCTGGATTTCGATATCCGAGGCCATGCCGCGTGTGCCGCCCGAGGGTTGGTGCAGCAGGAAGCGGGTATTGGGCAGGCAAAGGCGCTGCTCCTTCGGAACCGAAACATAGATCAGAGCGCCAGCGGAGGCGACCCATCCGGTGCCGATGATCCAGACCTTCGGCTTGATGAACTTGATCATGTCATGGATCGAATCGCCCGATTCGACATGGCCGCCTGGAGAATTGACGTAGACGCGGATGTCGTCGTCGCTGGCGGCAGCCAGAGCCACCAGCTGTGTGCAGACCTTCTGCGCCAGTTCCTGGGTGATGCCGCCATAGATGAAGATCGATCGCGACTTGAAAAGATTCGCTTCCGTTTCCTTGCCGAGCGGCAGTTCCTTGCTCTTGTCGTCGTCTTCTTCGTTCATTCGGCAATTCCTCATTTGCGTTTTGCTCACCCGAACCGACCGTGTCCTGGGCCATCATAGTGACCGATAGGCTGCGGACGGCACGCTTACCACTTCCTATGCAAATAGTGCTTATCAAGGCTTAAAACAATGCCGGAAAAAGGCAAGCGTGGACGCAGTGAACAGGAAGTTGATCCTGTATATCGATTTTTCAACGCCTCGGTTCGGCAACTGGGATTGCGGAGTTCGGCGGGTCAGCCCGACAATCTCTGGTTATGGGTCAGGGAGACCTCGCTGGTATCACCCGTCAAAGCATAGCGCTCCCAGTCCAGCACCCACGCCTCTGGCGCACCGGAAATCGAAAACAGATTATAGGCGGCCTGCGGCTTTTTGCTGCCCGGCCCCTGGCTGGCCGAGGCAATACCCACCACCGGTACGCGGCCATGGCGATTGTGCAGCCAGTTCAGGGTGTTGAGATGGGTATGGCCGTGCAAAACCAGTTCGGCCCCGCCCAGCGAGATCGCTGCGGCAAAGCGACGGATACCGATCATCCGCTTATGCTGGGAGGCGGCACCCCGAACAGGGGGATGATGGATCAGCACCACCCGGAACAGGCCCTCTTCGCCCGCCTGGCGCAGCAATTGGGCGGTTTCACGGGCCTGGCGCGAGCTGAAATAGCCGCTGGCAGAAAAGGGCGGGGTGGCGATGGAGGTGGAGCAGCCGATCAGTCCGACGGGTCCCCGGCGACGAAAAGTCGGCCAGAGCTTGAAATCCTTGCGCCAGATGTCCGGGTCCGTGTCGCCGCGCACATAGTCATACCAGGCATGCATTGCCTTTTCGTGGGCGCCGGGCACATAGGCATCGTGATTGCCCGGCACGACCGATGTCGTGGCCGGTGGGCCGACCGTGCGGAGCCATTCGGCGGCCTTGTTGATTTCCAGCCCTGATGCCAGGTTGACGAGATCGCCGGTAACGGTCAGATGGTCGGGCGCCCTGGCGTGAATATCGGCCACCAGCGCCTCCAGCGTGCCGGAGACCATATGCTTTGCCCGGTTGCGGTGCCAGTTGACATAACCTGTGATGCGCTTCGATGCCAGTTCTCGAAAGGTGAGATGTGGCATGGGTCCCAGATGGATATCGGATATATGGGCGAGTTTGAACATGAACCTTATCTATACTTTCCGGACAGCGGGGCAAGCGCGATGACACTGTATCCATCAGGGTCTCAACCGGATGACAGCCGGTTGAGTTCCGTGAAAAAATGTGTGGTGCGGCTGTTGCATGTTTATTTTGCCATCACGCGCGGCATGACGCTGGGAGTGCGGGCCGCCTGTTTCGATAACGATGGCCGGATTTTCCTGGTGCGACACACCTATCTCCCCGGCTGGTACATGCCCGGCGGCGGGGTGGAGCGGGGTGAAACTGCGAGCCAAGCGCTGGAAAAGGAATTGCGGGAAGAGGGCAATCTGCTGATGACCGCGCCGCCCGTTCTGTTGCAATCCTACCTGAACCGCACCGCTAGCCGCCGCGACCATGTGTTGTTTTACCGCACCCTGGTGCGCCAGACCGCGCCGCGCCTGCCGGATCGGGAAATCGCCGAATCGGGCTTTTTCCCTCTCGACGCTCTCCCTGAAGGAATCACCCCCGCCACCCGGCGTCGCCTAGCGGAGCTTGTTACGGATGGGCCTTACGCCGATTTCTGGTGAAGAAAGGGAAGGTCCGGGCCGACCGGTATGATTCCCGTCGGGTTGATGGTCTTGTGGCTGCCGTAGTAATGGCGCTTGATATGGTCGATATTGACGGTCTCCGCCACGCCCGGCCAGTTGTAGAGCGCCGACAGATAGGCCGATAGCGCCGGATAATCGGCAATGCGGCGGATGTTGCATTTGAAATGGCCGACATAAACCGCATCGAACCGCACCAGCGTGGTAAACAGCCGCCAATCCGCCTCGGTCAGCGTATCACCGACCAGGAACTGGCTGGATGAAAGTCTTTCCTCGAGCATGTCCAGCGTTTCGAACAGTGGGGCAATCGCGGTTTCATAAGCGTCCTGAGTGGTGGCGAAACCGGCCTTGTAGACGCCGTTATTGACGGTGTCGTAGATGCGGTCGTTCAGCGCATCGATCTCGCCACGCAGCGGCTCGGGATAGAAATCCTTGATATCCCCTGTCAGCGCATTGAAGGCGGAGTTGAACATGCGGATGATCTCGGCGGATTCGTTGGAGACCACGGTATTCAAATGCTTGTCCCAGAGGACAGGCACCGTGACCCGGCCGCTATAGTGCGGATCGGCCTTCAGATAGACCTGCCAGAGATAATCCGCCCCGAACAGATGGTCGCCGGTTGCCGCGCCGTCCTGCTGAAACGTCCAGCCGTTTTCCAGCATCAGCGGATGGACGACTGATACCGAGACGAACTCTTCCAGCTTTTTCAACTGACGGAAAATCAGCGTGCGATGCGCCCAGGGGCAGGCCAGCGAGACATAGAGATGGTAGCGCCCGGCCTGGGCCTTGAAACCGCCTTCGCCGGTCGGCCCCGGCGCGCCATCAGCGGTCAACCAGTTGCGAAACCGGCTGGCTGAGCGCTGGAAATGCCCTTTGGTGGCCTTCGTATCGTACCAGGTGTCGCTCCAGACGCCATCAACCAGCATGCCCATTGGCTCTTCCTTCCATTGCTGTTTCGAATTTCCTTTGTTCTTATATGCGATGCTGGCGAGGAATTGCGATGATTTGGCTGATGAACAGTGTGTTTTGGGATAAAGCATCGTACCGAAAAGTGGAAACCGGTTTTCGGGCCATACGATGCGAGGCAAGACCCTATAGCATCGTGCCGGTTCCGTTTTTCTGCACGATGCTATAGACGGTCGGAAAATTTGTTGTTATGCAAATTCCCATCGAAATTGGACAGTGATCCCATGACCTTCTGCCGGAACCTGCGACGACGCTGATGCTCTCGACCATCCCTGTGATGGTGTGAACACTCCTGCGCAATTCGCTATACGGTTCCGGTCTTCATGCAAAAGCACGATCTCGTCTACCTCACCGAGGATGCGTCTCACGACGCCATTATCGAACTCATCAACGCGGAAGCTTTCGGCCCTGGCCGGTTCACACGAGCCGCTGCCCGTATCCGGGAGCAAGGCCCGCATGATCGCACGCTGTCCTTCGTCTGCGCCGACAAGGGCGAAACCATTGCCTCGGTGCGAATGACGCCGGTGCTGGCCGGAACCGTCAAAGGCCATATGCTTGGTCCGCTTGCCGTGCGCCCCTCCCATAAATGCCTGGGCATTGGCCGGGAACTGGTGCGCATCGCCATTGAAGCCGCCCGGCGGAACGGCTCCGAAGCGGTGATCCTGATCGGCGATCCGCCATACTATATGCCGCTCGGCTTTGAAAAAATCGCTTACAATGCCCTGTCCTTCCCCGGTCCGGTCGATCCCGGTCGGGTGCTGGTCGTGCCGCTGGCTGAGGATGTGCATGCCCGGCTAAAGGGCGTGATTGGCTGGCGCGATAGCCAGGTTGTCGTTCCTCTCGATACGGTTGAGGGTGTCGAGGACTGCGAGCCCTTGCGTCTGGCCGCAAATGGCTGAAATTATGCCGGAGACATAAAAAATTAGAGCGCCGTGCGTTTTTTAAAGCGCACGGCGCTCTAATCCTGATTGATCGTTGAGCTCCGAGACGATCAGGCGTCATGCTCACGCCATTATCCCAAAGCCTCGAAACGATAAGCCTTCGCCTCTTTCCTGATAAAACCGACACCCGGAAAAGGCAGGTGCGCGGCGGCAATCAGGTAGCCTTCGTTTGTCGCCTGTTCGAAAACCTGCGCCCGTGCCTTGGCGGCATTGGTCTGATCATAATCGAAATCGATGGTGATGGCGGGATCGCGGAACTGCACGTTCTCGCCGTGGACGATATCGCCGACGAACAGCATGGCCGTCCCCTCGCTCTCAAACTGGATCGCCAGATGGCCGGGCGTGTGACCGGCACGCAATGTGGCGCTGAAGCCGGGGAGGATCGGCCCGTTATCGTCAAAAATCGTCAACCTTCCTTCGGCCTCATACGGGTCGAGGCAAAGATGCGCCCGACCGATCTGGCCCTTGACCCGTTCCGTCGCATCAGGCGCATCGGCAGCCCCCGGCGATAGCCAGAAACCGGTTTCCGTGCGTCCGGCGTGGACCGTGGCTTTGGGGAAAATCGGCGCACCATCGCGCACCAGCCCGCCGGTGTGATCGGCATGAATATGGGTGAGAATGATGTCGTCGATATCGGCGGGACTGAGGCCGAGTGCTGCCAGCCCGGCGGAAAGCTTGCCATGATCCGGCCCGAAGAGCTGGCCGGAACCAGTGTCGATCAGCACGGTCCGTTCAGGGGTCTTGATCAGGAAGCAGTTGACGGACAGCGAGGTCGCGGCATCTGCAAACCCCTCCGCGACAGGTTCGCCATTGCGGCGATAAAGCTTGCCGACATCGGCGGTCAGAATGCCATCCTGAATGGCGAAGATCTGCGCTGCTCCAAGTGTGAAGTGATAGGGGGACATGGATGGTTTCTCTGTTACAATTGATGGTCTGGTCTACAGGTTTGGTCACGTGGATGTTGACCTCAATTCACCATCAATAACCAGCCTCGCGGCTATGCCTGACAGCAAGAATGATGAGGTCTTTCCCGCTGAAACGATAGAGGACAAGATAGCTTCCAGAGCCAAACTCAATCGCCCATTCTCGAAACTCTGATGGCATGTCTTCCAAAGGTCTGCCAGCTTCAGGGTATTTTTCCAGAAGTTTCACACCGTGCCGGATCGCACTAACCCCACGTTTTGCCGCATCCTTATTTTTCGAAGCAACGAACCGATGAAGCCGAGCAATATCTGCAAGCGCTGCAGGTGCCCATATCAACCCTGGCATATCGGCGGGTCCAGATCCTCACCCGCTTCCAGTTTTGCAAGCCATATGTCGGCGTCTTGCGCCGTCACATGCAATCCCGTCGCCTGATATTCTTTCCAGGCGTCCAGCGCATCCTGATTGATCTTCTGGCGCTGCTCCTCGCGTTCGACATATTGCTCTATCGCTTCGCGCAGTAGCCAATGGGTGCTGCGCTGACGTTTGAGGGCCAATTGTTGCATTCTCTCCTTGATTTCACTGTCGAGCTTTACACTCGTCGTCGTCTGCATGGCAGTATTCCCCGGTGTTACCTTTTAACACTCTACCATCTTCTGGCCCCATCGTCACTATCCCTCCCGCCGCACAGAGCTGCAATCACCACCGCTTCACCAACATCGTCAGCGCAAAATCATCGATGAAATGATCGATTGTCCCGAAAATTTCGTAGCCGCATTTTTGGTAGGTCTTTGTCGCAATGGGATTGGCGGTTTGAATATGAGCGCCTTTGCAGCCACGTTTTTTAGCCTCATCTTCGGCCAATGCCAGCAGCTTTCCAGCAAGTCCCCTACCGCGCAGAGGCTCCGGGATGAAGAGGATGTCGATATCAAGCCAGCCTCTGGCGGAGCCTCCGATCAAGCCACCCTCGATCTGGCCCTCTTGGCTTTGGATAGGAATAAACAAGCTCTTATGTCCGCCAGTCCTGCCAAACATTATGTCGTTATGAGCCGTCAGCCGGCCTGAGATCAGGGCTTTCGAGTGAGGCGGCACGTCATCCAGAACCTCAAGCACCAACTCCTCCATCACCGTCCCTCGCGCCACCACATGGCCGAAACTGCAAACAACAGCAGAGCCAATCCGCCGAAACCGGCAAATAGGGGCAGGGTGTCCACGCCTTTCAGCAGGGTTTCGCTGGTCATGCGGATCGCCATGCGCTCGCCATCGCTGCTGCGGACCGGGCCGCTGACGGGCAGGATGTCGGGAACCGTGACACCGCTTGCCCCGGCGTCCAGCCGCCGGATCAGGCCGTGGGTGGCGTCCGATACCGGTTTCATAATGTCAGGGGTGGAGATCATCGCCTTGAATTCCGGCGCATCCACCGCACCGATATGGACGAGGGTGGAAAATTCGCCATTGGCGATGGTGAACAGGCCGGTTTCCGCCATCCGCTGTTCCGCCGTGAAGCGGCCCGGTTCGGTCTGGGTCTGGGTCACGTCCTGCACCTTGCCGGAGGGGCTGGTGATGGTGGCGGGGCCGGGGTCATTGCCGATGGTCTGGCGGGTAATGGTCAGCATCCGGCCGCTGGCACGTGCCGTCAGGGCTTCTTCCTCCAGCTCCGGTTCCTTCATCAGCCAATGGGCGATGCGGCGGTAAAGCGCCACATGCGGGCCGCCGCCTTCAAAGCCGCGCGCCCAGAGCCAGCCCTGGTCGGACAACAGCATGGCGACGCGGCCTTGGCCGGCGCGGTTCAGCACCAGCAGCGGCTTGTCATTGGCGGTCATGACCGTTTCGCCTTGCGGCTGATCGACATCGACGCTGCGGAACCAGCGGCCCCAATGCGGCGGCTCGGATGCGGCGCCATCGAGATCGCGGGTCACGGGGTGTTTCTTGCCAATCTCCGACAAACGCGGATAAAAGCCACCCTCCTGCATATTGCCGGTCGGCGCTGCGGGCAGAACCGAGGCCAGCGGGGTCATGGCAATCGAATCCTGACCGGCATGTTCGGGGCCAGCCGCAATCAGCAGCGCGCCGCCCTTGCGGACATATTCGGCGATATAATCATAGTAGAGGATCGGCAACACACCGCGATGCTGATAGCGGTCGAAGATGATCAGGTCGAAATCAGTGATTTTTTCGACAAATAGCTCGCGGGTTGGAAAGGCGATCAGTGACAACTCATTGATCGGGGTGCCATCCTGCTTTTCCGGGGGCCGCAGAATGGTGAAATGCACCAGATCCACGGAGGCATCGGATTTCAGCAGGTTGCGCCAGGCCCGCTCACCGGCATGCGGTTCACCTGACACCAGCAGCACCCGCAGGTTCTGGCGGATGCCGTCGATCAGATGCACGGTCTTGTTATTGGTTTCCGTCACTTCGCCAGGCAGGCCGGAGACGGAAAATTCCAGCACATTGCTACCGGCGCGTGGCACGGCAAAGGAATAGGGCGTTTCCGCACCCGGCACGGCGGTAAACGAACCGCCATCCTGGCCATTGATCCGCACGGTTACGGTAGCGGGCTGGCTGCCCTTCACTCCTTCATCGATTACCCGAAGCGACATGTCCTGGTTCTGGCCGACAATGCCAAAACGGGGGGCGCGCACCACTTCAATGCGCCGGTCGAATTCATTCGCTTTGCCGGTCAACAGCGTATGGACCGGCGCATCCATGCCCAGCGTTTTCAGATTGGATGGCACATCATGCACTTGTCCATCGGTGATGAAAATCGCCGCCCCAACCCGGGCTGGCGGCACGTCGGATATCGCCGAGGACAGGGCTTCGAACAGCCGGGTCGATGGCGTGTCGGCGTTTTCCGGCGTCGAGGCTTCGACAATACGCGGCTCTATGCCGGGGAAGCGGGCCAACTTATCCTTGACGCCCTGCAAGGCCTGATCGGTCATCGCCTTGCGGCTGGCGATATCGGTCTGGCTCTGGCTGCGGTCAACGATCACAGGCACCACGGTTGAGAGCTTGTCGCGGTTTTCCGACAGAAGCTGCGGATTGGCGAGGGCGGCGATCAAGGCGGCAAAGGCGATCAGCCGGATCGTTGCGCCGCGTATGCCACGGCGAAAGCCGATAGCCGCGACGGCCAGCGCCAGCAAGGCCAGCGCGGCCAGCGCCCAGAGAGGCAGGAAGGGGGAGAAGGACAGGCTCATCTTATTGACCCAGCCTTTCCAGCAGGGCCGGAACATGGACCTGATCGGCTTTGTAATTGCCGGTCAGCATATACATCATGATATTGACCCCGACGCGGTAGGAGATTTCCCGCTGATTTTCATCGGGCGGCACGGTCGGCAGCATGGGGACACCATTGGCGTCGATGGCCCAGGCGGAAAGAAAATCATTGCCGGTGATGATGATCGGTGACACGCCATCACCGCCCGACGTCAGGCCGTTCTGGCTGGCGCGGGCCTCCTGCCTGGCCTCGACCCAGAGCGGGCTGCCCGTATAGCGGCCGGGATAGGTATGCAGCAGATAGAAAGACCGGTTGATCACATGGTCCTTCGGCACCGGTTCCAGCGGCGGAATATCGATATTGGCAAGAATCTGGCGCAGGCGCTCGCCATTGGCGCTGGCCCCGGCATCTCCTTGCCCACCCATACTGCCCAATTGGTCGCGGGTGTCGAACAGCACGGTGCCGCCGGAGCGCATATAGGCGTCGATCCGGCTGATGGCCTCGGCGCTTGGCATCGGGGCGCTGGCTGAAATCGGCCAGAAGATGATCGGGTAAAGCGACAGCTCGTCCTTGGCAATGTCCAGCCCGACCGGCGCGCCCGGCTCCAGCGTGGTGCGATAGGTGAGAAATTCGGTGAGCCCGCTCAGGCCCCGTTCCGAAATGCTATCGACGTCCTGCTCTCCGGTTTTCACATAGGCCAGATGGGTGGTGTCCAGCCGTTGCAGCAACACGTCATCGCCGGGTTTAGCGTCATTGGCAAAGCTGCGGTCGGCAGGCATCAAAGCCAGCGCTGCGGCCAGCACCACGAGAGCGCCAGCGCTTTTGGCGATCCGTGCTTTCGGCATTCGGGCAAAGGCCCCACCCATGGCAAGCACCACCAGACTGTCGATGATGAACAGCGCCAATGCGATACCCAGCAACGGCGGCTTCAGCGGTGTAGCACTTGCCCCGGCCAGCGGCTCGCGCACCACCGGAACCGTCACGCCATCGAGGTTTAACGGTTTCAACTCGGCACCTGCTGGCAGAAGGTTGAGGGCAGAAAATCCATCTTCGGAGCCGTAAAGGCCGGGTGGATTGTCAAACGTTGCGGCAGGCGGGCGTTTGGCTCCCAACTCCAGCGGTTTGGCATTGCTGGCTTCCGCCGTCAGTCCGCCATGCTCGGTCAGCAGCCGGTAGGGCGGCAGGCTGGCGGCTGCGGCGGTCGCATTGCTACCGGTATTGGTTCCGCTAGCATGGGCCATCTGCACGACACGGCGCAGCATTTCCACGAAATCGCCCGAAATTGGCAGATTGGACCAGCTGGCCTCGGCGCTGACATGGAACAGCACGATGCGCCCGGCACCACTATCCCTGGCGGTGACCAGCGGCGTGCCATCGCCAAGGCTTGCCCAGGTGCGGCTGGCGAGATCAGGGGTCGGCTCGGCCAGAACCTGCCGCTTGACCAGCACGCCATCGGGTGGCGCAAGCCCGGCAAACGGGCTGGTGGGCGGGAAGGCGGCAAGCGGTTGCGGCTCAGACCAGGAGAGCGCGCCGCCCAATTGGCGCTCACCCTGACGCAGCGTCACCGGCACCAGCGGATCATCGGCAGGGGCAGCGGCAAGCCTTGGTCCGGCGAACCGGATCAGCGTGCCGCCGCGTTGCAGCCAGCGTTGCAGCTGCTGCTGCACATCCGGCGGCAGGCGGCCGATATCGGCCATGATCAGGGCCGAGGGGTTCTGCTGCAACAGCTCGGGAATGGCTCTGGCCAGATCCTTGTCACTGGATTTGATCAGGTCGGCATAGGGTTGCAGCGCCCGCTGGATGTAATAGAGCGGCGATAGCAGCGGCTGGAATTCGTCATTGGCGTCACCGGCGAGAAGCGCCACCTTGCGGCGGCGAAAGCCGTCATCCAATAGCTGGACCGCACCGGCTGTGCCATAACCGGCAAGGCTCAGCCGGGCAAAATCATTGCGCAGCTCAAAAGGTGCGGCAATCTCTGCCGTGGCGACGCTTTGCCCGGCGGCAAAACTGGCGGTGCCTGACGCAATCGGTCGTCCCTGCTGGTCCTGCGCATCGACGATGATCTGTTGGGGATCAGCAGGCGACAGGCGGGTGACTTTGGCGACAAGCTGATCGACGCCATTGGTGGCACCAGTCAGGGCGATACTTGCCTTGCCGTCATCGGTGATTACCCGCAATTCGGCAGGGGCCAGTGCGGAGAATTGGCTGCCGATTTGTTCGCTTTCGCTGGCCGCGACACCGTCACTCAGGAAGGCCAGCGTGCCGGGCTTGGTTCCTTTCAACGCTGCCGTCAGCGCCGTGAGGGCGCGGCTGCGGTCCGGCGTCAAAGGCCTTGGCCGGGCGGCGCTTAGTTTTTCGCGGGCGGCGGCGGTATTGACGGGGACGGCATCCTGGGTCAGCTCGGCGGTCAACACCAGGGAAATCGGCAGATTGCTGCTTTCGGCCTCATCGATCAGGCCATTTGCCGTCTCTACGCGGCGCTCCCAATCTCCAACGCTGGCCCAACTGTTGTCGATGACCAGAACCAGCGGCCCACCACCGGCAACCGATGTGCCGCGCGGGTTGAGCACCGGTTCGGCCAAGGCCAGAATGACCAGGGTCGCCATTGCCATGCGCAGCAGCGTCAGCCACCAGGGGCTTCGGGCCGGGGTTTCCTCCCGCTTCAGCACGCGGGCCAGAATGCGCAGCGGTGGAAACACTTCCATCTGCGGGCGCGGCGGTGTCAGTTTCAGCAGAAACCAGATGGCTGGCAGCACGACGAGCGCGCCGAGCAGCGCAGGAGTGACAAAAGCAAGCGGAAGGCCACCCATTACGCGCCTCCACGGTGGGAAAGTTGCGGAGCGCCAGACAAATGCATATGCACTTTGACCAGCGCTTCGGAGGCCAGTCGGTCGGTGAGATGCGCGGTAAAGCTCCAGCCCAGCCGCCGCAATTCCTCGCTCAAGGCTTCACGGCGCAGGAAATAGGCGCGGCGATAGTCTTCCCGGATGTTTTCGGCGCGGCCCGATACCAGCTTTTCGCCGGTTTCCGGGTCGGTAAATTCGGTGCGGCCCGCATAGGGAAACAGTTCTTCCGCCGGATCGGCAACCTCGATGACATGACCGCGCAACCCGCGCCGGGCCAGCGGTGCAATGCCCGCCATAATCGCATCGGGATCATCAAGAAAATCACCGATCAGCACGATATCGCTGGCATTGCGGATCATCGCCGTATCGGGAAAGCCCTGATTGGGCAGGCCGCTCAGGTCCGGCGCATGGATCAGCGCTGCCGCCAGCCGCTCGGAGGCGTTGCGGGCGGACATCGGTTCCATGATGCCGGGGCAGCCGATACGCTCGCCGGAGCGCGCCAGCACTTCGGCCAGCGCCAGCATCAGCACCAGCGCCCGGCTTTCCTTGGAAACACTGCCGAAGCGGGATTTATACATCATTGAGGGCGACAGATCGGCCCAGAGCCAGATCGTGTGGGCCGCTTCCCATTCGCGGTCGCGGATATAGAGATGATCGTCGCGGGCCGAGCGGCGCCAATCGATTCCGGCCAGGCTTTCGCCCTCGGCATAGGGGCGGAACTGCCAGAAATTTTCGCCAATGCCGCGTTTTCTGCGGCCATGCCAGCCGGAAATGACGGTATTGGCGATGCGCTTGGCTTCCACCATGCAATCGGGAATGAGGGCAGCGCGTTGGCGGGCGCGGGCCAGAACATCCCCGGTCGGGGTTTTCTCGACGATCCGTCCGTCAACAGGCCCTCTGATCGCTTCCGGTGCAAATCCTGCCAAAACGCTACCGCTCCCTCACGCTTTGCTGTGCTTGATCAAGCCAGCGATCACGTCACGCACCGCCATGCCTTCGGCACGGGCCGCAAAGGTCAACGCCATCCGGTGCTGAAGCACCGGTTCGGCCAGCGCATGCACATCGTCAATCGATGGGGCAAGGCGTCCTTCGTAAAGTGCACGGGCGCGGGCGCACAGCATCAAAGCCTGTCCGGCGCGTGGACCGGGACCCCAGGCCACATGCTTGTCGGTTTCCGTATGACCTTGGCCGGGCCGGGCGGCACGCACCAGCGACAGGATGGCATCGACCACGCTGTCGGGCACCGGCATCTGGCGGACCAGCTTCTGGATGTCGAGCAGGCGGGGCGCATCCAGCACGGCGCTGGCATGGCTATCACTGATACCGGTCGTGTCGAGCAGGATCTGCCGTTCTGCCGCCAGATCCGGATAGCCGACATCGACCTGCAACAGGAAACGGTCGAGCTGGGCTTCCGGCAGCGGATAGGTGCCTTCCTGTTCCAGCGGGTTCTGAGTGGCCAGCACATGGAAAGGGGCGGGCAGATCATAACGCTGACCGGCAATGGTAATGTGATATTCCTGCATGGATTGCAGCAGGGCGGATTGGGTGCGCGGGCTGGCCCGGTTGATTTCATCGGCCATCAGTAATTGCGCAAACACCGGCCCCTTGACGAAGCGGAAGGAGCGACGGCCATGCTCGTCCTGGTCCATCACTTCGGTGCCGAGAATGTCCGACGGCATCAGGTCGGGGGTGAACTGGATGCGGTTGGCGTCCAGCCCCAGCACGGTGCCGAGCGTCGTCACCAGCTTGGTTTTGGCCAGGCCCGGCACGCCGACCAGCAGCGCATGGCCGCCGGAGAGAATGGCGAGCAGGGTGTTTTCCACGACCTTTTCCTGGCCGAAAATAACCTTGGAGACCTCGGCGCGCACGCTGGCAATCTCGGCCAGGGCCTGTTCAGCCAGAGCGACGATGGCTTTTTCATCGAGCGCGGTGTCCGTGGTGTTGATCATGCCCATGGCGGTCTCCGTTGGCTCATATCGTCATTGGTAGGTAAGGCAGGCCTGTGCCGATTGCCAGAAGAATCGATCATTACGTGTATCGGCGCAGTTTATCTAACTTATTCCCCGTGGGGCGGCTGACAAGCGTGTTTCAAATGACTATCTCGTGTCCCATGTCTCACTTCGATGTCTAATAAGGTTAAAACCGGGACGCAAACATGGCAGGCGATGAAAACAATGACGCGGTCGATGCGGCTGGATTGGCTGCGATGATTGCCCGTGCCGCCGACCAGACGGCAGGGGGCAAGCCCGGCCTTCCACCGGTTGAGCGCTGGAACCCAGCGTTTTGCGGCGATATCGACATGGAAATCCTGGCCGATGGCACTTGGTTCTATCTCGGCACGCCGATTGGCCGTGCGCCCTTGGTGCGGTTGTTTTCAACCGTGTTGCGCAAGGACGAGGATGGGAAGACCTATCTGGTCACGCCTGTGGAAAAACTGGGAATCAAGGTCGCAGACGCCCATTTCGTCGCCGTGGAAATGACGGTTGGCGCAAGCAATGGCGAACCTGTCTTGACCTTTCGCACCAATGTCGGTGATCTCGTTGAGGCCGGGCCTGAGCATCCACTGCGGTTTGTGATCGAGGGCGAGCACCAGCAATTGAAACCCTATCTTGCCGTGCGCGGACGGTTGGAGGCGCTGGTGTCACGCGCCGTCACCTATGAGTTGATGGCGCTGGGGGAGGTGATCGACATCGACGGACAGGCGATGTTTGCGATCCGCTCCGGTGGCGAGACTTTTGCCGTGATGCCAGCGGCGGATCTGGACGGATTGGCATCATGACGGAAATCGACCGCAATAATCTGACCCTGCCAGGTTTCACCGCCGATGAATTTCGCAGCCGGGCGCAGAGCCAAAGCGGTGCGCCACTGGAAACCGCTTGGCGCGACCATGGCGATCATGTGTTGAATGCCGAGATATTGCTGAAGCTGGAAGGCCTGCGGCTCAAGGATGCTGCCGTGCTGGTGCCGGTGGTGGATGATGGCGATGACGCACGGATCATCCTGACCCAGCGCACCACAACGCTGCGCAAGCATTCCGGACAGATTGCCTTTCCCGGCGGCGGTATCGATGATGCCGATGCAAGCCCGGAAGCGGCAGCGCTGCGTGAGGCGGAAGAGGAAATCGGCCTTGATCCGCGCTTTGTCGAGACTGTCGGACGGCTGCCGCATTATCTTGCAGGCACCGGCTTTCGCATCACGCCGGTGCTGGCGGTGGTGCAGCCAGGATTTCGCCTGACCATCAACCCGGATGAAGTGGCCGATGTGTTCGAAGTGCCGCTCTCCTTCCTGATGGACCCGGACAATCACCGCCGCGACAGCAAAGTCTTTAATGGGACGACCAGGCATTTTTATGTGATGCCCTATGGCGAACGCCAGATCTGGGGCATTACCGCAGGCATTCTGCGCACGCTTTATGAAAGGCTTTATGCATGACGACGGTTGCGGATCGGCCCTGGTTTCAGGATGCGGCGCTGGCCAAGGTCTTTGCCCTGTTGAACGCCGATGGCGGCGAGGTGCGAGTGGTGGGCGGCGCGGTGCGCAATAGCCTGCTGGGTGAACCCGTTGGCGATATCGATCTCGCCACCACGCTTGTTCCCTCCGAAGTGACGGCTCGGGCCGAGGCGGCAGACATCAAGGCGGTGCCAACAGGCATTGAGCATGGCACAGTGACGCTGGTGATCGGTGGCAAGCCGTTTGAAGTGACGACGCTGCGGCGCGACATGGAAACCGATGGCCGCCATGCCGAGGTCGCGTTCGGCACCGACTGGCAGGTGGATGCCGAACGGCGGGATTTCACCATCAACGCGCTTTATGCCACGGCGTCTGGCGAGGTGATCGATCCGGTCGGCGGGCTGGCGGATCTTCAAACCGGCACGCTGCGGTTCATTGGCGATGCCCGCCTGCGGATTGCCGAGGATTATCTGCGGGTGCTGCGCTTCTTCCGGTTTTTTGCCTGGTATGGGCGCGGACGCCCGGATGCCGATGGCTTGCGGGCCTGTGCGGCGGCGCGTGACGAATTGCACCGGCTGTCTGCCGAGCGGGTCTGGTCGGAGACCAAAAAACTCCTTTCCGCCAAAGACCCGGGCCGGGCGCTGCTGTGGATGCGCCAATCCGGCGTGTTGACGGCGATCCTGCCGGAAACGGAAAAATGGGGGATTGATGCCATTCCGGGCCTGATCGCCACGCAAACCGCCCTGAACTGGCCGCCGGAGCCACTGTTGCGGCTGGTGGCAATGGTGCCTGATAACCCTGAGCGGATGAAGGGATTGGCCGAGCGGCTGAAACTGTCGCGGGCCGAGGCGGAGTTTTTGCAGCGCTTTGCCACCGTGCCGAAGATCAAGGATGATATGGCTGATCTTGCCCTCGACCGGTTGCTCTATCGGCAAGACAAGCCGGGCATTGTCGCGCAGTTGAAACTGTCGCTGGCAGCAGCCCGTGCCAAGGCGGAGGGCGATACGGCCAGCATGGCAGCGTCGGCTCGCTGGTTTCGCTTGATGCAACGGGCGCAGGCTTTCGAAAAGCCCGTCTTTCCTGTGACAGGCAGTGACGCCATTGCCGCCGGTCTTGCGCCGGGACCGGAGATTGGTCGCGTGCTGACGACGCTGGAAGACAGTTGGGTTCAGGCCAATTTCACCTTCAGCCGGGAAAAGCTTCTCTCCCGGCTTAAAGAGGCGGTCACGCCATCGGGTTGATTGCGATCAGGCAGCCTGATCACTTTGCTTGTGGGTGGCACTGTGTTTGTTATCTGCGGTGTCACCATCGCCTGCATCGGTAATGCGCGCACGGACATTCTGCACCATATGTTCGCGGATCACGCTTTCTCCATGCACCATCCGCATATGCTCGACAGCGCGATGCACCACCTCGGCTTCTTCATTGGCACGGGTATGCCATTCGCATCCGGGTACGAGACTTCCACATTCGAATTGTTTCATGGTTCTTTCCTCCCGAAGCATTGCTGCGGTGAGGTGTCGTTGGCAACGACCCCTCAAAGGTCAGTGCTTCCTGTATTCAAGAATTTTCGCATGGAGCTTGTTAAACGCTTCGCCTGACGGCTTGTCGCTCTCTTCCAATTGTTATGAAGGGACATTTCCGACCCTTCATAAACTATTGTTTCGCCAGACTATTTATTCCGGCATGGCCCAGGCGTAAAACACCGAGCTTGAGCCGTTGACCGTGTTTTTGCTGACCATTTTATGGGCGTCGTTGGTGCGATGTTCGCGGCCATGCAGGCCTGCAAGCCGCAATTTTGCCTGTTCGACAAAGTAGCAATGCGGCAGATTGGCATCGCTGGACGCTTTCAGGTCATGCGCCATGCGATCGATGAGTTCCGCTGTGTCGATCAGTCGGTCGCGACCGGTCCGATCTGCGGAATTCGTCATGTCCGTGGGAATAGTCATGCTGTGCGTAGCCATTGCAATCCTCCTCCTCATTCCATAGGCGACAGGATAACACGGGAACGCGACATGCCAATGTTAATTTTCGATTAATGGGCCTGTAATGCAGTTTTTGTTAATCAAGAAAATATGAATTGAACGTTATCGCAGCGAAAGCCCCTGCAATTATGGGGTTTTTGCTGCGATCAGATCCATTCTGAAGCAGATTTCTGCCTCAAGGCCAGCGGACGAGGGGCGGAAGCGACGACAAAATCGATTCGACATTGCCGCCGGTCTTAAGACCAAAGATCGTGCCGCGGTCATAGAGCAGATTGAACTCCACATAGCGGCCCCGGCGCACCAGTTGCTCTTCCCGGTCTTCATCGGTCCATGGCGTGTTGAAATTGCCACGAACCAGATCGGGATAGACGGAGGCGAATTTTCGTCCGACATCCTGCACGAAAGCGAAATTGGCGGCCCAGAGGTCGAACTTTTCCCCGGCATGCAGCCAGTCGAAGAAAATTCCACCAATGCCACGTGGTTCCTGGCGGTGCGGCAGAAAGAAATATTCCTCGCACCAGGCTTTGTAATGCGGATAATCGGCAATGTCAGGATGGGCCGAACAGGCGGATTCGAGCGCGGCATGAAAGGCCACCGTGTCGGCATCCTCCTGGGTACGGCGCCGATCCAGAACCGGGGTCAGGTCTGCTCCGCCGCCGAACCACTGGCTGGTGGTGACCACCATGCGGGTGTTCATATGCACCGCCGGAACATGCGGATTGCAGGGATGGGCGATCAGCGAAATGCCCGAGGCCCAGAATCTTGGATCTTCCTCGGCACCCGGCATCTGCTTGCGAAATTCCGGCGAGAATTCGCCATGCACTGTGGAGGTATGAACGCCGACCTTCTCAAACACCCGGCCATTCATCATCGACATGCGTCCGCCGCCGCCAAGTCCTTCTTCGCGCTGCCAGTCCTTTGGGACAAAGCGTCCAGGTTCGCGCTCGCTCAAGGGACCGGTCAATTCGTCTTCCAGCGCCTCGAAGGACCGGCAGATCTGGTCACGAAGGTTTTCGAACCAGGCGCGGGCGGTGGCTTTTTTCGCCTCGATATCCTCAGGCAGGCCTTTGGGCAGAATGGGCCGTTGCATATGCTCTCCCTGTCGCCGCTTTCATCAGATCCCGGCGCGTTGATCGAAGCACGGTGACTATCAGATCCAGCTCGGTTGTGCCATCGCCGCCAAACCACCTGATACTGGAAAAACCATCGCGCATGGCTTATCATCGGGTCTCGAAAGGCCGGGTCTAGAAAGGATTGTCACCATGACAGCAAAACGTCCTCTTCCGCCGCTCGACGGCCTGAAACGGCAGATTGCCCGCCACCGTGATCGACAGACAAAAGACCGGGGCCAGGCGATACGGGAGGCCTCGCCCTTCATTCGGGAAACCTTTCGCCTCAACCGGGAAGAGGCCCGCGCCAAGGCACGCGAATGGTTCGATGCCTTTCCCAAGGCCGCCTACTGGACCGAAGTGGAAAGCTGGCGGCAATTGGAGGGCGATGCCATCGAGTTTACCATGCGGCGTTTGTCGTCTGCGGATTGAGTCTTGGTGCTATCCGGCGTCCTTCTCAGCAGTCGAGCCTTGAATATTGTCTAATCGTTAAAATTGCAGTCGTTGCCGAAAGGTGATGGAAATATCTCGTAGATTATAAATCCCTTACATTGTGGGGTATTTTTCTTCAAAGCGCCATTTAGGCGTTTTAAGGCCCACGACGTTAAAGGGGGCAGCATGGATTCCGTATCGATCAATTCCACGTCTGCATCGGCCCTGTCTCTTCTGAGCGGGTCTTCGAAGGCGCTTGAAGCGACCCAGACCAAGGTTGCAACCGGCAAAAAGGTCGATGACGCCTCTGATAACGCCGCCTATTGGTCGATTGCCACGACGATGAAATCCGACAGCCTGTCGCTGTCGAGCGCCGAAGACGCCACGGCGCTGTCGGCTGCGGTCTCCGACACTGCCGCACTGGGGCTGGAGCAAGCGACGGGTCTTGTTTCCGACATCCAGGCCAAGCTGATTGCCTCCAAGGCAGCCGGTGCCAACAAGGGAGCGATCAATGACGAGATCAGCCAACTCAAGGAGCAGCTTTCGACCGTGACGCAGTCCTCCAGCTTCAACGGCCAGAACTGGCTGGCGCTCGATAGCAACCAGTCACCGAAAGTGACGTCGATGGTGTCCTCGGTCGGCACTGATGGCAGCGGCAATCTGGCGGTCAATGTCACCAATTTCGACACGGCGCAAAGCGTGCTGACCAGCAAAAACGATGCGAGCGACGGCATTTTGACGCGCTCGACCCTGACCATTGGCTCCGATGGCAGCGCCAGTGAATATTATCTGATGAATGTCGGTTCCCAGACACCAGCCGCGCCGACCGCTGCGGAAATCGCCATTTCGGATGATACATCGAATGCGCAGATCGATGCGATGATCGGCGCCACCCAATCCATCCTTTCCAGTATGACCGATGCCAGCGCCGCCGTGGGCGCAACCCAGAATCGGATTTCCAACAGTTCCGATTTGATGAAGGATCTGCAGGATACCGCCACGATCAGCATTGGCCGCTTGACCGATGCCGATATGGAAGAGGAAGCCACCAAGCTTTCGGCGCAAAGCGTCCAATCCCAGTTGCAGACGGCCACCCTCAGCATTGCCAACAGCCAGCAGAAGAGCTTGGCACAGCTATTTATGTAACCGCTGTGCCAAGTGATGGCGGCGTCGCGCCGTCAAACACGCCTCACCGCTTGCGTGATCTGTTGCGCTTGCGGGTATTGCCTGGTTGACCGAAGCTTTGTTTAACGGGGCTTTGCTGAACGGGTGGGAGCGTATCGGCAACAGCGACAGGCTCGGAAATCGTTTGGGCAGACGCTTCGGGCACCAGTTCGTCAGGAGCCAGTATCTGTTCAGTTTCGGCCTTGTCTTCGTGCATGACCGGCTCGGAGAGCGGCGCATCGGCAGGCTGCTGCGGGATGACATCGTGCGTGTTGTCGCCAGCCACCGCGTCGACGGGTTCGGCAGATATTTCCGGCTCCGGTTCCAATGAAACTGGCTCCTCAACGATAACTCTCTCATCATCGTTTCTGTCATTGTCGTTCATGGCACTGTTTTGGGCGCTGGCCTGAGTGCTGACTTGAGCGCGCGTGTCGCTGGCTTCCGCCACGACAGGGGGAACGACCAGAGCCAGAAGCGACGGAATTGCATGTTCCACCGGTTCGTCTGTTCTAGCCGTGTCTGAGGCGCTGGCAGGTGACGCGGAAAGCGCCTGCGCCAAAAGATCGGTGATTTTCAGCCCACCCGGCAGGGATATGTTGGTCGAATGGCCGGCGCGTGCGACGCGGACACTATTGGTCACCGGCGCGGTGGCATTCAATTCGCCGTACCAGTCAAGTTCACCGATGATCGCCAAGGGCGGTGAAAACGGCGTGGGCAGCGCGACGCGCGTGCTGAAGGTGATGATCTGCAACCGTTCCGCCAGAATGGAAAGCCGCTCCGGCGCTTCTTTTTCAATGGCGTTCAGCGCTTCAGCAACGATCTGGTTGCCCTTGGAATGGCCGGTGACGAGGTTGAAACGCAGGTCCGGGTGGCACAGCAGCGCCTGAATCGTATCGGCATCGAGACTGGTGTGACGCGGCGGTTGCGATGGTTTCGGGCGGCGCTGGTAGGCGCCGAATTGCGGGCGTCCGACCAGATCGTCGATCATCTCGAAATTGCGGCGCAGAAAGCCCAGCGGGCCAAAGAAGAAAGCGCCGCCCAATGCTTCCGCGACGACATCGCCAAGTCCATAGCCGGACACCACAGCGCAGACCGGTGCCTCGATGGCGTCTGCGACATTGCGGGCAAAGGCGGCAGCCCCGGCAGCTGAGCCGCCAATGCCTGCCACCGCCATGGCCCGGACCTCACGGCCACCGCGCAGCAGATATTCATCCACCGTTTCGCACAGCGTCAACATGCCCTGGCCGGTGGGCGGCACGATCATGATCAACCCTTCGGCGGCCAATGCGTCGCTGATGTAGAAGGCCTCGTCCGAGGTCAGCGCCCGGATGTCGTAATAGAGCGCATCGAGGCTGCTGTTGCGCAACCGCCAGGGCTCCAGCGCAGCATTGCGCAAAGGCCGCCTTTGCAGCCTTTCCGGCAGCGATAGCGACCGGGCAAATTGGGTCAAGCCAAAGGTGAATGCCGTCTCGAACATTGGTCTTCTCCCATGTGGTTTGTTGCATTGCAACTTATGGGCGCGCAATTCGATTAGCAACTGTTACTTTATTTTTTTTGCACTAACGGAAAAGCTGTGTTGGCTCATGATTGCAAATCCAGCTATCAAGGATAGCACAGGCTGAACCGGCTGGCTTTGCGCAAAGCCAAATGTCCATGCATAAGCGTTCTGGCGCTTATCCTGATAAAAACGTTTGGAAAATCAGGCAATTCTTGGGGTCAGCGCCGCGTCTGGCGCAGCGCCTCACCGACAATCATCGCTGCCGACATGGCGACATTGATGGAACGCTGGCCGTCGACCATCGGGATTAGAATGCGGGCATCGGCGCCGTCATGGACATGGTCAGGCACACCGGCGCTTTCGCGGCCAAACAGCAGGATATCATCGGGCTGGAAGGCAAGTTCGGTATAGGGCATGGCCGCCTTGGTGGAGGCCAGAACCAGCCGGCGTCCGCTGTCCTTGCGCCAATCCTCAAATTGCGCCCAGTTGACATGCCGGGTGAGGGTGACGGCAGCGAGATAGTCCATTCCCGCCCGCTTCAGATTGCGGTCCGACAGGTCGAAACCGGCAGGCTCGATAATATCGACACCGAGGCCAAGGCAGGCGGCAAGCCGCAGGATCGTGCCGGTATTGCCGGGAATATCCGGCTGGTAAAGGGCGATGCGGAGCGTGGAGGGGGAGATGCCGGTGATGCTATTGGTCATGGCGTTTGAATACCGGCTTCACTGCGGCCTGTCTGTTGTCGATGGGCAACAGTGCGACCGCAAAACAGGGTGCCGTTCCGATTGCGACTTTTCAATTTCCCGCTGCGTCTTTATTGAAAACGCATCTTCACTCGAGACAGGGAGGCACGCATGACCGATATCCACTGGATGCGCCACCCCGCTGCACGAATTCTCCGGCAGCGCTGAGCCCTCTCGACTTTTCCTTAACCTGTCGAAACGCCATCGCCTGAACTGTGCTCTTGCCCGAACTACGCTCTTGCAAGAGGCGATGTCTTTCTCAATCCCATGGCTGATTTCGCCTGAACCTTTGCGGTCAGGCGGTCATGCCGCCAATCTGCTGGCCCTTTCGCGGTTGGCCGCCGTTTACCGATTGAGCTTGCCATATCCCGGTTGCTTTGCCGCGATACGGGCTATATCGGTCCGGCAAGCTGATGGAGACTGAAGATGTTTACCTGGTTCGAACGCCAACTCAATCCCTATCCGGCCGAGCAACCCAGCCTGCCGCCCAAGGGTCTGTTCCGCTTCATCTGGCATTATACCAGGCCCGCTGCCGGCTGGCTGGCGCTGATGGCCGTGCTGGTGATGCTGATTGCGGTGGGCGAGGTGATGCTCTTCCAGTTTCTCGGCGATATCGTCACCTGGCTCTCCCATGCCAACCGCGATACGTTCCTGCAAACCGAAGGCTGGCGGCTGGTGGGCATGGGCGCCTTGGTCCTGGTGTTTCTGCCGGGCATTGCCACGATCAATTCGCTGATCGTGCATCAGACGCTGCTGGGCAATTTCCCGATGATCGCCCGCTGGCAGATGCATCGCTTCCTGCTCAACCATTCCATGACGTTTTTCGCCAATGAGTTTTCAGGCCGGGTCTCGACCAAGGTCATGCAGACCGCATTGGCGGTGCGCGAAACCGTGGTCAAGGTGCTGGACGTTTTCGTCTATGTCATCACCTATTTCATCTCGATGCTGGTGGTGATCGCCTCCGCCGATCTGCGCCTGCTGGTACCGATGCTGGTCTGGCTCGGCATCTATATCTCGATCGTCACCTATTACGTGCCAAGGCTGCGCAAGATTGCAGCGCTCCAGGCCGATACCCGCTCGACCATGACAGGGCGGATCGTCGATAGTTATACCAATATCGCTACGGTCAAGCTGTTCTCCCATACCAGGCGGGAGGAGGACTATGCCAAGGGCGCGATGGACGAATTCCTGCAATCCGTGCATGCGCAGATGCGCAAGGTGACGCTGTTCCAGGTTCTGGTCTATCTCAACAATTGCACTGTGATTTTCATGATCGGCACGCTGTCGATCTGGCTGTGGCTGACGGCCTCCATCCAGGTCGGCGCCATCGCCATTGCCATCGGGCTTGCCATGCGGGTCAACAGCATGTCGCAATGGGTGATGTGGGAAGTGTCGGCGCTGTTTGAAAATATCGGTACCGTCTATGACGGCATGGAGATGATGACCAAGCCCCATGACATTACCGACAAGCCCGATGCCAAGCCGCTGACCGTGCCGAAGGGTGAGATCGTCTATGACAAGGTTCGTTTCCACTATGGAAAGACGCGCGGCGTGATCGACGATTTTTCGCTGACCATAAAGGCTGGCGAAAAGGTCGGGCTGGTTGGCCGCTCCGGGGCTGGCAAGACGACGCTGATGAACCTGCTGCTGCGGTTCTACGATGTCGAAAAGGGCCACGTCACCATCGACGGGCAGGATATCGGGTCGGTGACCCAAGATAGCCTGCGCGGCCAGATCGGCGTCGTCACGCAGGATACCTCGCTGCTGCACCGGTCGATCCGCGACAATATCGCCTATGGCCGCCCGGACGCCAGCGATGCCGAAGTGGTCGAGGCGGCAAAACGCGCCAATGCCTGGGACTTTATCGAGCACCTCGTCGATATGCAGGGCCGGGTTGGATTGGATGCGCAGGTGGGTGAACGCGGTGTGAAACTGTCCGGCGGCCAGCGCCAGCGGATTGCCATCGCCCGTGTCTTCCTGAAAAACGCGCCGATCTTGGTGCTGGACGAGGCGACCTCGGCGCTTGACTCTGAGGTAGAGGCCGCCATTCAGGAGAGCCTGTTTGCCCTGATGGAGGGCAAGACGGTGATCGCCATCGCCCATCGCCTCTCGACCTTGACCGAAATGGACCGTCTGGTGGTGCTGGACAAAGGCCGGATCATCGAGACCGGCACCCATCATCAGCTTGCCAGCCAGAGCGGCGTCTATGCCGATCTATGGAACCGCCAGTCGGGTGGGTTTTTGGGGGATGAGGCCAACGAAGTGCAGGAAACGGCGGCGGAGTGATCCGCCGCCATTGTTTGCTGGCGCACGCTCCCGTTTTCGTCGTCATGCTCGGCCTTGTGTCGAGCATCTGATACCATTGCTGTCTTGAATGAAGGTGATGGCATGGATCTGGCGGCAGATCCTGGTTGAAAAGCTATACGGGCCTATAACGGCTTTCGGAAGAAGACGACGCGCTGTGTCTCCTCAAAGCCCAAAGCGGTATGGAGCGCATGGCTGGCTGAATTATCAAGCGGCGCGTCAGAACCAAATTCAACACATCCAAGCGACTTCCCCCAATTGGCAACGGCATTGCAAAGCAATCCTGCAATCCCTTGTCGCCTGTCAGCGGGCCGGACGTAAATCCCTTCGAGGAATAGAACGGGCGAACTGCTGCATCCATTCACATAATCATGTCGCAAGCTGGCCTCAGCAAAGCCGACAGCTTCATTCGCGGTGTTTCGGGCAATAAACGCGATGGCTTTTCCACTTTGCGAGAGAAACGTTCCGACCAATTCAGCGCGATGATCTTCAAGTGTGTGATGCGGCCAGAGCGCGGTACGAAGCTGCGCCCACGGCTCAACATCTTTTATCGTCCCAATCTCAACAATCAACTTCATATTGGGGGTCCCTTCAGGGCGCTTTCGGCTCGACGTACAGGTGTCACGGCAACCAGGGTGTTACCATCCTGATCACGCAAATATAACCGGCCAATCGACATCAGCACCTTTGTCCCGGTCCGCAATAGCCCTAGTTTGCGAGAGAACCGACTCGTCCCGTTCGGCTCTATCGAGGTTCCGCCCTATGCTGATTGCTGCCATTGTCCGCCTTTTCGAACGCTGGGTCGATCCCTTTACCGAGCGTGCGGATCTTTGCCCACCGCGCGGCACCACGGCTTTCGTCTGGTTTTACGTGCGCCAAGCCAAGTGGGCATTTTTTGCCATGGCGATATTTGGTGGCGCGGTGGCGGTCATGGAAGCCAGCATGTTCTGGTTTGTCGGGCGGCTGGTGGATCTGATCGATACCGTCCCCAAAGCGGCAGGCTGGCAGGGGCTGCTCGGTGCGCATGGGCTTGAACTGCTGGGCATTGCCGCCGTTGTCGTCTTCGTGCGATTTGCGGTGATCACGCTGAGCGCGCTGGTCGAAGAACAGGTCGTGGTGCTGAATTTCCTCAATCTGGTGCGCTGGCAAAGCCATGTGCATGTCGCGCGCCAATCGCTGAACTTCTTCCATAATGATTTTGCCGGGCGGATTGCCACCAAGGTCTGGGCGGGCGGGCAGGCAACGGGCGATCTCCTGACGTCGCTGTTGCAAGTCGCCTGGTTCATGGTGATCTATACAATTTCCACCATGGCGCTTTTGGCGCAACTGGACTGGGTGCTGGCGGCGATCATCGCCGTCTGGGTGCTGGTTTTCGCGGTGCTGGCCCGCTATTTCGTACCGCGCATCCGCCGCCATGCCCGTGACACAGCCGAGGCAGGCTCGGCACTGACCGGCAGGCTGGTCGATAGCTATGCGAATATCCAGACCCTGAAATTGTTTGCCCGCGAGCGGCAGAACGACCATTACATCCGGGCCGGGTTCGAGCGGTTCCAGGCGGCGCAAGCGCCCTTTACCCGGCTGATCACCGGGGTGCGCGCCTCGCTGGCGCTGCTGTCGGGCGGCATGATCCTGATGATTGCCGCCGTCTGCATCGACCGCTGGTTTTCAGGGGCGATGACGGCGGGTGGCATGGCGTTTACCCTTGGCCTCGTGCTTCGCCTCAGCATGCTCCTGAACCGGATGATGACCCAGTTGAACGGCATGATGCGCAATATCGGCACGATCCAGAACGCCGCCGAGATGATTTCCCAGCCCATCGGCCTGAAGGACCGGCCCGATGCCAAAGTGCTCGCTGTCACCGGTCCGGAAATCCGCTTTGACAATGTGTCTTTCCATTATGGCAAGCAGAAGGGGGCCATCGATCATCTGTCGCTGACCATCAAGCCCGGCGAGAAAGTCGGCATTGTCGGGCGCTCCGGGGCTGGCAAGACCACGCTGGTCAACCTTCTGCTGCGGTTCTACGATGTCGAGGGCGGCGCTATCCGCATCGACGGTCAGGATCTGCGCGAGGTGACGCAGGAAAGCCTGCGGGGCAAGATCGGCATGGTCACCCAGGATACAGCCCTGCTGCACCGCTCGATCCGTGACAACATCCTGTTTGGCCGCGATGAGGCGAGCGAAGAGCAGTTGCGTGCTGCCGCCGATCAGGCCGAGGCGCTGGGCTTTATCGAAAAACTGGTCGATCAGCGCGGCCGCACCGGCTTTGACGTCCATGTCGGCGAACGCGGCGTGAAACTTTCCGGCGGCCAGCGCCAGCGGATCGCCATCGCTCGGGTGATGCTGAAGGACGCCCCGATCCTGGTGCTGGACGAGGCGACCTCGGCGCTCGATTCGGAAGTGGAAGCCGCCATCCAGTCCAATCTGGAACAGCTGATGACCGGCAAAACCGTGCTCGCCATCGCCCACCGCCTCTCCACCATCGCCAGCCTCGACCGCCTCGTGGTGATCGACCAGGGTCGGATCATCGAAGAGGGCAGCCATGACGAACTGGTGGAGCGGGGCGGGCTCTACGCCGAGCTTTGGGCGCGCCAATCGGGGGGATTTATTGGCGGTGAGGAGAGAGGCGAGCCTGAGCGCTCAATGCTTGGCGTCCCTCCTTGATCTCGGGCGATAGCAACATGTAAAACTTGACGGTGGGTTGCCAGGCAATTAGAAAACTTCTTGTCGTCTGCGCAAGATGAGGAATTGTAGATGTTGGAGCTTGTGATCATCCGCTGATTGTCTCGATTGATCGAGACATCTGGCCGCATCGGCATTCAGGACACGCGCTGTCTTGGATTGCCATGCCGTATGGATGCTTTTCTCAGGTTCTCATCATGAATATTTCTCGTATTGAGCAGCGCGTTCTTCACGTGCTGGCCCAAGGTGGTGCTGTCCACTATCAACGCGCTGGCAATGGGCGCATTACCGACATCATCTGCTTTACCCGTGACGGTCACGTGTTGACCGACTGTACCTTGGAGATTTTCTCCAAACTCCGGCGCAAGCGTCTCATCGAATCCAGAGCCTCCAGTCCCTATCGGATTTCCGAGAAGGGTCGTCGCTCCGTTCGATCACAACTCGACAATCGATAGGGGGTAAAGCGATGGAACTGACATTTCGTCTGGAAGCAGCGTGCGATGTGCAGAGGATAGACCGGATCACGCAAGAAGCTTTCAAGTCCAATCGCTACAGCAGCGGAACCGAAGCGGCGATTATTAACGCCCTTCGTGCGGCGGACGCTTTGGCCGTTTCGCTGGTTGCTGTGGCCGATCGGGGTGTGGTCGGTCATCTGGCATTTTCCTCTGTCACGATCGACGGAGTTCATTCTGGTTGGTTCGGCCTCGGTCCGGTCTCAGTCCTACCGGATCGACAGGGGCAGGGGATCGGAAGCGGACTAATTGAAAATGGGCTTTCGCGGCTGAAACGATGGGGAGCAAAGGGATGTGTCGTTCTAGGTGCGCCTAGCCTTTACCGTCGCTTCGGTTTCGAGCACTACAAGGCGCTGGTTCTGCCGGGGGCTGCTCCCGAGCATTTCCTTGCCTTGTCACTTGATGGATCGGTGACGTCGGGGATCGTCGCCTATCATGAAGGTTTTTCCGCCTCCTCTTGAAAACAAAGGCGGCTCCGGCATCCGGGGCCGCTTTCCTTCGACTTCACCCCTTCGGCAGCAGCAGATCGGTGATCAGTCCATAATGGTTGGAGCCGAAATTCGAGGGAATGCGTGACAGCTTCGCCGCCATCAGCGGGCTGCGGATGTAGATATGGTCAATTGGCACGCCGAAGGCGCCGCCGATGATGGGCCAGGTGGCGGGCTCGAACCCGGTCGTGGTCATGCCGGTGATTTTCAGCAGTTTCTGCATGTCGGGTGCCAGCGTCGAGGCGTTGAAATCACCGGCCAGCAGGAGAGGGCCATCGATGCCGCTCAAGACATCGCCCAGCTCTCCCAGTTCCTCCATGTGATAGCCGTCGAAATAGGGCTTGCTCAAATGCGCGGCGGCCAGATGCAAGGCGGTGCCGCCGACTTGGATTTTCGCCATGGCGAACCGATCGCGCCTGAGATCGCTGAGATTGCCGACATAGATCATATCAAGCGGATATTTCGAGAGGATCATCAGGTCGCAGGTCGGCGTGTGCTCGCCGCAGCCGATCCGATAAGGGTAGGTCTTCACCAGCCGGTCGAGATGCAGGGAAACGGGGGCCGCCTCCATCACATAGGCGACGTCAGCACCCGATTCGAGAATGTAATCGGTAATCGCGCCGCCGTTTTCCAGGTTATCGCCCAGCACGTTGAAGGACAGGACCCTGAAAGGCTGCATGCGCGCCAGATCGACCCGGGGTGTTGGCGGCAGGGTGGCCCAGATCATCCAGACGGCATGACCGGCGATGAACAGTGTGGCGGCCAGAAGGGTCATGGTGAACAGGCCGGGGCGCAGCGCCAGGCAGAACAGCGCCATGAGCAACATGGCCTGCCCGGCGTGCAGCTGGAGGCTATAGATCACCCCCGCGCCCCAGAAACTGGTCGTGTAACGCAGGGCAAAGACGCCAAGGGCAAGCACGAGCAGGGTTGCCATGATGTGCAGCAGCATCGATTTCATCTTCTTGCCTTTTGCGGGATTGCAGTGTCATGCAGCCTATAGGGTGTCGACTGCGTTTCTATAACACTTTCTATTTGTTGCATGATTTTATCTTTAAGCCGGTTCCGGTTGTCGTCCCATGCTTCCAGCACCGCGCATACGGCCTGTCAGATGGCACGGAACCTGATTTCCGAAAAGACAATATCCGGCAATCAAGCTTGCACCCTTGGGCTTCATAACGAGACTGCCAAAATCCCGAGGTCAACTCACAACGATTACACATGCGGATCACGAAAATTTTGCAGCGCAACAGTCACTTGCGCATTGCACAAGTCTTGACTTTTTTCAAATCAGGTTCGCAGCCAAAAGCGTGAAAAACCGGGCTCTTCTCGTGTCCTGGCTCTTGATAAAGCGCAAATCCCTGCAATTGCAGGGGAATTTTTATCCCTGGTTTTCCTAAAGTTTTCCGCGACATGTTGCCTCTGATGCGGTTGAACACTGGACAGATTTCACCAGCGCGCATAGAAATTGACTTGGAGGCGGAGAATCCATGGCGATTTTGTGGCGTCATGGATGCCGTCAGGGGGACCGCTGCCGTAGGACCTGCTCGTTGAACGGGTATTACGGTGGATGAAAAGTGATCGAGCGTCCTTTGCGGGTGAGAGTGACCCATGGCGCTCCAACGGTTTGTCGCAGGCGATGCGAAGAGGATGGTTTGACCGTGAGCGAACACAATACACAGACTGAAACTGCGGGCGGAGGCATGGGCGCGGGCGAGCCGACGCGCCGCGACTTCCTTTATCTCGCCACCGGCATGGCGGGCGCAGTTGGCGTTGCGGCTGTGGCCTGGCCCTTTATCGACCAGATGCGGCCCGATGCCTCGACCCTGGCTTTGGCCTCTATCGAGGTAGATGTCTCGGCGCTTCAGCCGGGCATGTCACTGACGGTCAAATGGCGCGGCAAGCCGGTCTTCATCCGCAACCGCACCGACAAGGAAGTGGAAGAGGCCAAGGGCGTGCCGATTGCCCAGCTGAAGGACCCGGTGGCGCGCAACGCCAATGCCGGCGACGACGCCCAGGCGACCGATCTTGCCCGCTCGGCGGGGCAGGGCAAGGAAAACTGGATCGTGATGATCGGCTCCTGCACCCATCTCGGCTGCGTACCGCTTGGTCAGGCCGGGGAATATGGCGGGTGGTTCTGTCCCTGTCATGGCTCGGTCTACGATACGGCTGGCCGTATCCGCAAAGGCCCGGCGCCGGAAAACCTGCATATTCCAAATTATGGGTTCGTATCCAATACCGTGATCAAGATCGGCTGAGGGGGAGAGATTGATGAGTGGGCATTCCAGTTACCAGCCTTCGAGCGGGCTGACACGGTGGATCGATCAGCGGCTACCCTTGCCGCGCTTGGTCTATGATAGTTTCATTGCTTTTCCCGTACCGCGCAATCTGAACTACGCCTATACATTCGGTGCCATGCTGGCCGTGATGCTGATCGTGCAGATCCTGACCGGCGTCGTGCTGGCCATGCATTATACCGCTGATACCACTGTTGCTTTCAACTCCGTCGAAAAGATCATGCGCGACGTCAACCATGGTTGGCTGCTGCGCTATATGCATGCCAATGGCGCGTCCTTCTTCTTTATCGCCGTCTACCTGCATATCGCCCGCGGTCTTTACTATGGGTCCTACAAGGCGCCCCGCGAAATCCTCTGGATTCTCGGTGTTGTGATCTTCCTGCTGATGATGGCGACTGCCTTCATGGGCTACGTTCTGCCCTGGGGCCAGATGTCCTTCTGGGGTGCAACCGTTATCACCGGCTTCTTCTCGGCCTTTCCTTATGTGGGCGAGTGGATACAGACCTTCCTGCTTGGTGGCTTCGCCGTCGATCAGCCAACGCTGAACCGCTTCTTCTCGCTGCATTACCTGCTGCCCTTCATGATCGCAGGCGTGGTTATCCTGCATATCTGGGCACTGCATGTCACCGGGCAGACCAATCCTACCGGGGTTGAGGTGAAGTCAAAGACCGACACGGTGCCGTTCACGCCCTATGCGACGCTGAAGGACGCCTTCGGCGTGTCGATCTTCCTGATCGCCTATGCCTGGTTCATCTTCTACATGCCGAACTTCCTCGGCCATCCCGACAACTACATCATGGCCGATCCGTTGAAGACCCCGGCACATATCGTGCCTGAATGGTATTTCCTGCCGTTCTACGCCATGCTGCGCGCCATCACCTTCAACGTGCTGTTCATCGATTCCAAGCTGGGTGGCGTGTTGGTGATGTTCGGGGCGATCATCGTCTTGTTCTTCCTGCCCTGGCTGGATACGTCCAAGGTGCGTTCCGCCGTGTACCGTCCCTGGTACAAGCTGTTCTTCTGGATCTTTGTCGCCGATTGCATTTTGCTGGGTTGGCTCGGTTCACGTCAGCCGACGGATACATTCACCACCATGGCGCAGTTCGGGACGCTGTATTACTTCGGCTTTTTCCTGGTGATCATGCCGCTGCTCGGTCTGCTGGAAACGCCAAGGCGCGTGCCGAACTCCATTACCGAGGCTGTTCTGGCCAAAGCCGGCAAAACCGAAGCGCATGTCTGAGACAGGCAGGGAGAGGATAAACTCAATGAAGAAGCTTGCCACAAGCCTCCTGTCGCTGGCATTCGCCACCGGTCTCGGCTTTTCCGCAGCGCTTGCGCAGGAACATGCGGAAGGCGAAACGCCCCATTACCCCATTCATAAGCCAGCCCCGGTGGAATGGAGTTTTTCCGGGCCTTTCGGTAAATATGACAAGGGACAATTGCAGCGCGGACTGAAGATTTACAAGGAAGTCTGTTCCGCCTGCCATTCCATGAACCTGGTTTCCTTCCGCACGCTGGAAGGCCTTGGCTATTCGGAAGCGCAGGTGAAGACCTTTGCCGCCGAATACGAAGTGCAGGACGGGCCGAACGCATCCGGCGAAATGTATGCCCGCAAGGCCGTGCCTTCGGATCATTTCCCGTCGCCCTTCCCCAACCATGAAGCCGCCGCTGCTGCCAATAATGGCGCCGCACCACCGGACATGTCGTTGCTGGCCAAGGCACGCGGCATCGAGCGTGGTTTCCCGACCTTCATCTTTGATATCTTCACGCAATATCAGGAGGGCGGGCCGGATTATATCCACGCGCTGCTGACCGGCTATCAGGACCCGCCGGCTGGCGTGACGGTGGCCGAAGGCACCCATTATAACCCGTATTTCTCTGCCGCCTCGGCCCTTGCCATGGCTCCGCCGCTCAGCGAGGGGCAGGTGACTTATGACGATGGCGCGCCGCAGACCGTCGATCAATATGCCAAGGACGTCTCGGCTTTCCTGATGTGGGCTGCCGAGCCGCATCTGGAGGAACGCAAGCGCACTGGCTTCATGGTCATGGTTTTCTTGCTGATTTTCTCCGGCCTGGTCTACCTGACCAAAAAATCGGTCTATGCCAACAAGGGGCATTGATTGACCCTTGGGGTGACGCAATTTCGAAAAGGCGGCTTTCGGGCCGCCTTTTTCGTCTTTCGTTTCACCCAAATACCATAAGACACGCCGCGGCGATGGCTGTGGGATGGCAGAACATATTCCCTCTGGACAGAGCCTTAAATTGATTCCGATTTAAGATTTTATGCAGTAGGGTCCGGCGCAACTAGAAATTCCGTCAGCCGGGCAGACCATGACACAGATTTCCCAGGAACTTTCCGCCGCTATCCGCTCCATTCCGGATTATCCCAAGCCCGGCATCGTGTTTCGCGATATCACCACGCTGCTCGGCAATCCACGCGCTTTTCGCCGCGCCGTCGATGAACTAGTGCAACCCTATGCCGGGTTGAAGATCGACAAGATCGCTGGCATGGAAGCACGCGGCTTCATTCTGGGCGGAGCGGTGGCGCATCAGCTGTCTGCCGGTTTCGTGCCGATCCGCAAGAAAGGCAAGCTGCCGCACACAACGGTGCGTATCGCCTATAGCCTGGAATATGGCGTGGACGAGATGGAAATGCACGTCGATGCCGTCCAACCCGGCGAAAAGGTCATTCTGGTCGACGACCTGATCGCCACCGGCGGCACCGCCGTCGGCGCAGTGCAGCTACTGCGTCAGATCGGCGCCGACGTCGTCTCCGCCTGCTTCGTCATCGACCTGCCGGATCTCGGCGGCCGCAAGAAGCTGGAAGCGCTAGGTGTTGAAGTGCGCACGCTGGTGGAATTTTCCGGGCATTGATCTTTATTGAACCGAAACGACGGATGCCGCGATGGATCACGATCTTCTAGCTCATTTGCCGCTGCGCAAAAGGCGGGAGCTGGATCGTGTTCTGAAAATTCTCTTCGAGGAATTCGATGAGGCGCAGAAGGGTCGGCTTTCGGCCAAGAACAAGGGCGGCCAGATTCTCAAGGTCCTCCTGTTCGGCTCCTACGCGCGTGGCAACTGGGTCGAGGACCATGCCAGCGGCTACTACTCGGATTACGATATACTGGTCGTGGTCAACACGGAGACCTTTGCCGACGAGGATGAATTTTGGCGCGCCGCCCATGACCGCATCATCCGCGAAGAGCAGGTCACCAAGCGCCTGAAAACCCCGGTAAATTTCATCGTCCATTCGCTTCATGACGTGAACGACAAGCTGGCCCAGGGACTGCCGTTTTTCGTCGATGTTATCAGCGATGGCATTCCTCTTTACGAGGTGGCGGGCTATGGCTTTGCCGAGCCGAAGCCGATCACTGCCGAAGAGAGACAAGCGCGAGCGCAAGCCTATTTCGATGACTGGTTTCCGAGCGCTGTCTATAATGTGACACTGGCGGGCTATGCCAGTAAGGACATGCAACTCAAACAGGCGGCTTTCAACCTCCATCAGGCCACGGAACGCTTTTATCACTGCGTCCTGCTGGTTTTCACTCTCTATAGCCCACCGCTTCATAGCCTTCGGAAGCTCAGGCCCTTGGCTGAGAGCTATGACGTCCGTCTTCGAGACGTCTGGCCGCCGAAAAACCGCTTGGCACGTCGTTGTTTTGACCGGCTGCATCGCGCTTATGTCGAGGCTCGCTATTCCACCCAATACAAGGTGACCTCTGAAGAGCTTGACTGGCTGTTCGATGCGGTCACACGATTGCAGACGGCTGTAGAGGTGGTTTGCCGTGAAAGACTGGCCGCTGCCGAATAGCCCGGCGTTGTTTGTTCGCTTCGTGTCAGCGCTCGGCCAGCGCCAGTCTGACGCTCATCAACAGGAATGCGGCAGAAAATCCTTTGTAGAGCGTTTTGACCGTTCTTGGCTTTGAGAGGATATGCTTGCGCAATCCGCTTGCCATCCATCCATAGAGGGCGAAGACGATGAATGTCATCGCCATGAACAGGCCCGAGCAGAGGACGAATTGCCTGATGGCCTGCGGGGCCTTGCCATCAACGAATTGCGGCAGGAAGGCCAGGAAAAACAGCGAGAGTTTCGGGTTCAGCAGGTTGATCAGCACGGCCTTGCCGATGATTCGCAAGGCATTGTACGGCTGGCTTTGCTCCTGGCTCATCTCGATTTCGCCGCCGCGCCAGAGGCTGGCTGCCATATAGAGCAAATAGACGACACCGCCGATTTTGACCGCTTGGAAGAGGGTTTCATTTGCGGCCAGTATCGCTGCCAGGCCAAAACTGGCTGCTGCCATATGCGGAAGAATGCCGAGCGTGCAGCCGAAGGCGGCAATGGTTGCGGCTCGCCATCCGCCGGACAGTGCGACAGTCAGAGTGTAAAGCGCTCCGGTTCCGGGTGTTGCGACGATGATGAGGGATGTCAGGTAAAAATCGAGAGGCATGATGAGCGACCGCGCTGTGTTGATCCTTGCGCCATTTGGTCACCACTTGCCCGTCCGGTCTTGAATGGAATTGCAGGTTCCTCTCAGGCCCGAAAAGCCGCAGGTGTGAGGCCATATCGGCGTTTGAATTCTCGCGTCATATGGCTCTGGTCGGCATAGCCGCAGGTAGCGGCGATGTCGGCAAGGCTGCTCTTACCCAATAGAATCAGGCGGCGGGCCCGGTTGGCGCGCTGCTGCAGAATATAGGCATGGGGCGTCAGCCCGGTCATGGCCTGGAAAGCCCGCAGCGTTTGGAACCGGCTGGCATTTGCGACAGTGGCCAAGTCCTGGAGGGATGGATTTGCCGCCGGGTCGTCACAGATCATCTGCCTGACCCGCCCCATGGTCGGATCGTTCTTCGGCCGCACTGCGTTGCTTCGCCAAGAGATCAGTGGCGCCAGCAGGTCAATCAGGGTCTCGTCTTGGGCCAGGGCTGCCGCTGACCCTTTGCCTTCGCGCATGGCTTGAAAGGCACGGTAGTACCGGGTCGCCCAATCCGGCTTGTCGAAGACCGGTCTTTCGAATTCAACCTGTCCGGTCTCGCCTAGATCCGTCTGCATGTCGTTGAGAAACGCCGGCTCCATATAGAGCATCAGCCAATGTCGGCCGTGGTCATCGAGTGGCGCGCCGTCATGCACCTCTCCGGGATTGACGGTGATGATGTTGCCGGGCTCAGCCGTCACCTGGCCCCGGCCAGAGGCCGATATCTGCCCGCCATTGACGAGCAGCCCGATGCCGAACTCGTCGTGGGTGTGTCGAGAAAATCTGTGTTTACTTTGGGCGCAAACGGCGCGAAGCCGTGGGTCTCTGGGCCGGAATGACTGAAAGTCCTGCATCCGGCCCATCGCCCTTAACCCTTTACCGCCTTGGCAATATCATCGGCAATTTCTTCCGGTTTGGTGATCGGCGCATAGCGGGCAATCGGTGTGCCGTCGCGTCCAACAAGAAATTTGGTGAAATTCCATTTGATCGCTTCGGTGCCGAGAATGCCGCGGACTTCGTGGGTCAGGTATTTGTAAAGCGGGTGGGCCTCGTTGCCTTTGACATCAATCTTGGCAAACATCGGGAAGCTGACCTTGAAATTCAGGTCGCAGAAGCTGGCAATTTCGGCTTCCGATCCGGGTTCCTGGCCGCCGAACTGGTTGCAGGGAAAGCCGATGATGACGAGATCGTCCTGAAAACGCTTTTGCAGGGTCTCCAGGCCTTCATATTGCGGGGTAAACCCGCATTTGCTGGCGGTGTTGACGATCAGGAGCAGTTTTCCGGCAAATTCAGCGAGCTTACGCTCCCGGCCGGTAATATCCTTGGCTGAAAAGTCATGAACGTTCATTGTCATTCTCCTGTTCAAGCACGGTGCTGACGAAATGCAGCACCGGCTCGCCCTTCTGGTTCATACCCTCGGCAACGCTGGCGTGGAGGTGCCAACCGGGACGCGATCTGAGCGCACGGCTGTTTTGTGCCGTCAGGCTATAGGTAATGTCGTCTCCGGCATAGACCGGTTTCAGCCACTTCAGGTCGGTAAAGCCGGGCGAGGGGCCAAGTCGCGGCGGTGTCACGCCTTCGGCAATGGCTTTGGCGTTGGCTTCGCCCATGAAATCGAGAAAGGTGCGCATCCAGACCGAACAGGTGTGCCAACCGGAAGCGCAGAGACCGCCGAAGACGTAGGACTTCGCCGCTTCCGCATCGACATGGAAGGGTTGCGGATCGAATTTTGTGGCAAAGCGGATAATGTCCTCGGCGTTGAAATGGCGGGTGCCGAGCACGACTTTTTGCTCGAAGGGAAACAGGTCGACCATTCTCATGCCACGTCTCCTGCCGGTTGGCGCTGGCGCATCATGGCCGCATTGCGGGCGACGATGACGGTTTCGCCCTTCTGGTTGACCAGTTCATGGCGGCTGGTGATGACACCGATTCCCGGGCGCGAGCGCAATGGCCGGGCCTCTTCAACCAGGGAAAAGCCGCTCAGGGTATCACCCGCCAGGACAGGCGTTTTCCACTGCACGAAGTCTATGCCCGGCGCTCCCTCGGAATAGGAGCGCAGGATATAGCTGTCGATCATCATCCGCATTAAAAGCCCGCAGGTATGCCAGCCGGAGGCCGCCAAGCCGCCGAGAATGCTGGCCTCACCGGCTGCCGCATCGAGATGCATCGGCTGCGGATCGAACTCTGTGGCAAACTCTATAATGTCGTTTAAATCCACCGTAACGGGGCCAAGCGGTAGGCGTGTACCAACCGGAAAATCTTCAAAATATAATTTGTCTGTCTGCATAATATCCTCTCTGGGCGTATCCGAACCCTAATAACACAGATACAAGAATTACGGTGCCGGAGGCGTGCCTGGAGCGGGGTCTGGAGCGGCACCCGGAATACTGAAAGCATTGCCGTTGACCTTGATCTGGCCGGTACGATCCGTCTCCACGTGCCAAAGCAGTTGGCCATCCTCCTGTGTCTTGGCAAAGCCTTTCGCCATCAGCAGGAAAAATGCTGTCTGGCCAAGCTCTGGCGTTTGCTTGGCATTGGCCTGGAGATAGGCAATGGTCTTGTCGAAATCGCGTGCTGTTACTGTTACGTCGACCAGCGGTTTGTCGTTGCCGGTCAGGGCAAACGTAGTTTTGCCGGTAACCGTGACGTCATAGAGCGAAGATGTCAGACGGGTGCCGTCATAGGCAATGGTGGCGATGCCATCGGGAAAGAAGCGGCGGCTGATTTCGCTCTTTTGCGGCGGTGTCAGCGGCTGGGCGGGATCGTAATCGACATTGTCCATCAGGTAATTGATGCCATCTGCCGCGTTGACGGTGGGCACCTTCACCTTGATCGTCGTGGTCTGCGGAATGAGCGGCACATAGGCCGCTGGCACCAGGCCCGCTACCATCCGCGGCTCGACGAGATCAAGGCCGAAGCCGAATCTGGCGCCATTGCTGATGCCGTCGATCATGGTCTCTATGCCGAAACGCTTGGCGGTGAACGGCCCTTGCGGGGTCTCGACCTGCATGTCGTGATAGACCACGGTCTGGGACATAGTCTTGAAAAGCGGGAAATTCGAGCGGAACAGCTGGATCAAGAGGTTCTTGTCAGCCTCATCCATTGGCGGCTTGTTCCAGTTCCTGACCAGGATAGGGATCATTTTCTGGAGCGGCCCGTAGGCAAGGCCCTCAATCTTGACGGAGCTTTCGCCTGAGCCGACGCGGACACCGACAGGGTCCGCTTTCGGACCCTTTATGGTTTCGACGAGGTTGGTATAGGAACCGGTGCTGGCAATCGTGATCGTATTATCACCGTCCTTCGTCCCTTGAACTGTGGAATTGACTGCGTCCAGGCGTATGTCCGTCGAGCTGTCGCCCGTCTGCAATCGCAGCCGCATGTCCTCGGCCTTGTAGGTGCCGGATTGTAGATAGGTGATGGTTGGATCGTAGATGCCCGTCATGCTGTAGGAATCAACCGAAAAGAGAAAGTTGGACTTGGGGCCTTTCTCCTTGGTCTGCCCTTTGACATCGATCCCGCCTGCCTGGTCGATTTGCCACAGGCCACCGTCCAGCGGCCGAATGAGGGAAACGACCGGGCTGATGCCCACGGCCTTGGTGAATTTGATCGCCTCGATGCCGAAGAGCGCAATGGTATTGACCCGGACCTCATAGGCGCTCTTGCGCGCCCGCACCGTCATAGCGCTCGCATCCTTGACCATGCCGTCCGGCAGGGCGGACAGGAGCTGCTGCTTGAGGTCCTTGGCGCCCTTCGGGGTAACATCGGCGGCATTGGCTTGTGCGTCGATCAGCACGGCGGATAGAAGCAAGATAGGCACGGATATCAAACGCATGGTCACTCCCCTCGTTGCAGGAGGCGGCAACCCACACCGCTCCAACAGGTTGATATTGCCCAGTTGGCCACCGTTTTAAAGGGCAAAATAAAAGCGGGATGCTTTTGGAAGAGCATCCCGCTTATGATTGACAGTTCGACCGTCGCAAATATGGATCAGGTGTTGAAGCGGAAGTGGATGACGTCGCCGTCATTCACGACATATTCCTTGCCTTCGTCACGGCCCTTGCCAGCTTCCTTGGCGCCGACTTCGCCCTTGTAGGTGATGTAATCGTCATAGGCGATGGTGAAGGCGCGGATGAAGCCGCGTTCGAAATCGGTATGGATCACGCCTGCGGCGGCGGGCGCCTTGGTGCCGCGCGGAATGGTCCAGGCACGGGTTTCCTTGGGGCCGACGGTGAAATAGGTGATCAGGTCGAGCAGGTGATAGCCAGCGCGGATCAGCCGGTCGAGACCTGCTTCTTCCAGCCCGAGCGCCGACAGAAATTCGGCAGCTTCCTCGTCAGGCAATTGCGCTACTTCGGCTTCGATGGCCGCCGAAATGATTACGGTTTCCGCCCCTTGTGCCTTGGCCATTTCCTCGACGGCTTTGGTATGGGCATTGCCACCCACCGCATCGGCTTCGGCGACATTGCAGACATAAAGGACCGGATGGGAGGTCAGCAGGTTCAGGCTTTTCAGCACCTCGCGTTCTTCGGCATCAAGGCTTGCCAACAGCAGGCGGGCGGGTTTGCCTTCCTGCAAAAGCTTCAGCGCGCCATCCATAACAGGCAGCAGCGTCATCGATTCCTTGTCCTTGGAGGCGGCGCGCTTGCGGGTCTGCTCGGTGCGGCGCTCCAGGCTTTCCAGATCGGCCAACATCAGCTCGGTTTCGATGGTTTCGGCATCGCCCACCGGATCGATCCGGCCTTCGACATGGGTGATGTCGTCATCTTCGAAACAGCGCAGTACATGCACGACGGCATCGACTTCGCGGATATTGGCGAGGAACTTGTTGCCGAGGCCTTCACCCTTGGAAGCGCCACGCACCAGACCGGCAATATCCACGAAGGAAATGCGGGTCGGGATGATTTCCTTGGAACCGGCAACGGTTGCCAGCGTCTGCATGCGCGGATCGGGTACGGCCACTTCGCCGGTATTCGGCTCGATGGTGCAGAAAGGATAGTTGGCCGCCTGGGCTGCCGCCGTCCTGGTCAGCGCGTTGAAAAGGGTGGACTTGCCGACATTCGGCAGTCCCACGATACCGCATTTGAAGCCCATGGGTGTTTTCCGTGCTCAGTAAAGGTTTTGTTGCCTTGCCTATGGGGGAATGGAACGGCCCGGTCAAGGCTTTGCCGCTTCTTGGCGCCAATTGCTTGAAGCCGGGAGCAGTTCGCATTATGGTAACGCGAGCGTGTGCCGATGGGAGTTGCCAATGCCTCAAAAAGTCATTGTCGGGCAGCCAAAGGTGAAAACCAGGCCAAAGCTGGAGCAGCCCAGGCTCTACAAGGTCATCCTGACCAATGATGATTACACCCCGCGCGAATTCGTGACCATCGTGCTGAAAGCCGTGTTCCGGATGAGCGAGGAAACCGGCAACCGGGTGATGATGACCGCTCACCGTTTTGGCTCGGCGGTGGTGGTGGTCTGCACCCGCGACATCGCCGAGACCAAATCCACCGAGGCCAATGATCTCGCCAAGGAAGCAGGGTTTCCGCTGCTGTTTACCATTGAGCCGGAAGAATAGGCATCACGTACGGCGGATCTGATAGCCGGTCTTGTTCTGGAGAAAGCCGCAGGAACCATAGAAGCGGTGGATGGCCTCGTCCGTTCGGCCTGTGAGCAGCATGGCTTTGTAGCAGCCTGCCTGCCAGGCGGTGTCAATGGCGTGAAGCACCACCGCCTTGCCATAGCCCTGGCCGCGATGGCTGATGGCGCTGGCAACGTTTTCAATCAGGGCATAAGGTCTTCCGCCGCGGGTGAGGTTGGGAATGACGACAAGAGAGGTGGTCGCGACGGGTATTTCCTTATCGAGCGCCAAAAAAATTGTCAGGCCGGGATGGGCGAGAATTGCAGCGTATTTTTCGAGCACGAGATCGGGCTGCAACAGATCGTCATCACTGTTCAATTCCTGATACAGCGACAGCAGGCTTTCCAAATCGTCTGGCCGGGCGGCGCGAATCTCGATGGCTGACTTGCTCATCTCAATCCTTCTTCGGCCCAAACATCTTCTTCAACATCTCGGCCATCGGCCCGGTTTCCGGCAGCTTTTTCGGCTGTATGCCGTTGCGGGCCTGATGAATGTGGGATTTCGCGGGCTTTGCAGGCTTGGGCTTTTCCTCGTCCGCCTTGGCTCCGGTGGCGAGCGCTAGTTTGTTCATCAACTGGCTGTCTTCGCCGCGCACCAGCATGTCGGCGTTTTCGGCCAGCGTCTCCAGCAGCGGATCGAGCCATTCTGCGTCGAGCTTGCCGAAATCGCCCAGCACATGGCCGTGCACATGGGATTTATCGCCGGGATGCCCGATGCCCAGCCGCAGGCGGCGATAGTTCAGGCCGCAATGGGCATCGAGCGATTTGATGCCGTTATGGCCGCCATGGCCGCCGCCCAGCTTGATGCGGGCCTTGCCGGGGAGAAGATCCAGCTCGTCATAGATCGCTACCAGCTGTTCCGGTCCAAGCTTGTAGAAGCGCAACGCCTCCCCGACCGATTCGCCTGATAGGTTCATGAAGGTCTGCGGCTTGATCAGCAGCACTTTTTCGCCCGCCAGCGTGCCGTCGGCAATCTCGGCCTTGAATTTCTTCGACCAGGGCGAAAAGCCGTGACGGCGGTGGATGGCGTCGAGTGCCATGAAGCCGATATTGTGGCGGTTGCCGGCATATTGGGAGCCGGGATTGCCAAGCCCTGCAAGAACGATCATCGCATTTTCCACGAACGGTATTTCGGTTGGTCTTCACCACCGCGAAACGGCCGCCATGTCAACCCGGTTGCTAACGCTATCGAGGCTGCAACAGGCCATATTGCAGGGAAATCCTGGCTTGCGTGCCGTCAGCGATCAGGCGATCAAGCGCTTTCTGCATTTGCGCCACGAGCGTATCGGGCATGTCCTTGTTGCAGGCAATGGCGAATTTCTGCTCGGTCAGCACGAATTGCTGTTCCAGCGGATGCCCTTCCTCCACCAGCTTGTGATAGAATTTTTCCGAGACCGGCATAAGGTCGATCCGGCCGCTTTCCAGCTTCTTGATGGTCAGGTCCAGGTTGGCGGCGAGGTCTATCCTTGGAAAACCCTGCCGTTCCAGAAGGGCCTGAGTGTAGTCGTCGCGCTGGGTGCCGACAATATACTTGCGGGCCTCCTCGACATTGCGCACCTGAATGCCAGATTGCTTGCTGCTCATGATGATATTGCGGTCGATGGCCAGCGGCTCGACCCATTTGAAGCGGCCTTCGCGCTCAGGGATATGGGCCGCGGTAAACACGCAGGTCATCGTCTCGGTTTCGGCCATCGCGATGGCACGAGCCCAGGGCATCATCTCTATGGTGTAGGGGATCGATAGTTCCTTCATGATCAAGACGACCTGCTCGTAGCCGACGCCCTTGTCCACCCCGTTTTCCCTAAAATTATAAGGTGGGTAATCTTCAGTGGTAAAGACGATGCTGTTTTGTGCCATGGCCACGGCGGACATGAACACCAAGGCGGAAAGCACAGCAAGGCGGAATGCACTTCTTCGACAGCCCATTTTCGGCCTCCTCACGTTGCGTTTGGTTGTGCTTGCCCTGCTGAAATTACGGTATTTTTTTCCATCCTACCCCGTTGTCCGCTGTCCAATCCTTGCAATGGGGGTGGCTTTTGGCAGCGTCGTATTGGCCCCGAAACGGGCTTGCAGATCTTCAAAGGACAATGGCCGATCGAACAGATAGCCCTGGCCGTAATCCACACCGATCGCCTGTAGCGCTCGCCATTGTTCGTTGGTCTCGATGCCCTCGGCCACTACGGTGCATTTCATCTTGTGCGAGATCGCGGCAATGCCTTCGATCAACATGCGGCTGCGTTCGCGCAGGTCCGGGGTATCGCCGGTCATGGAGCGGATGAAGGACTGGTCGATCTTGATGATATTGACCGGGAAGCGGCTGAGATAGCTGAGCGAGGAATATCCGGTGCCGAAATCATCCAGCGCGATGCGGCAACCAAAATCGCCAATCTTTTGGAGGACGGTCTGGATGTGCGGGCTGTCGTGCAGCAACGTCGCTTCGGTGATCTCGATGATGATCCGCGATGGGTCAATGTTGAAAAGATGCACGGCGCTGGCCAACCAGACCAGCAGGCTGGCATCGATCTGCGTTGGTGAGACATTCAGCGCCAGATACGAGGTGGTGTCGCCACTGAGGGCGGAAAGCCTGGTGAAGTGATCGAGAGCCTTGTCGAAAACCTGCTTGCCGATATCGTGAATGGTGCCGGTTTCCTCGGCAAGACTGATGATTTCGGTCGGCGCCATGATGCCGTGGACGGGGTGGCGCAGGCGCATCAGGGCCTCGTAGCCGACCGTCTTGCCGCTTTGCAGGTCGATGATTGGTTGCAAGAAAGCATCGAGCCAGTCGTTGCTCAATGCCTGCTCGATCATCTGCTCGATCTCGGCGCGACGGCGGGTGGTATTGCCAATGCTGTCGTCAAAGATCTGGAAACCGTTCTTTCCGTCGCGCTTGCGATTATACATGGCCATGTCGGCCTTTTGCAGCAGTTCTGTCGCTGTCTCGGCGTGTTGCGGATACAGCGCGATGCCGATGCTGGCGCTCAGCCTCGTGGCGGTGCCCTTGACGATGAAGGGGGTTTCGAAAATCCCGCAAATATCGTTGGCCACGCCGCGGGCGGCTGTTTCGCAATCGTTGGCACGCAGCAGGATGGCGAATTCGTCGCCGCCAATGCGGGCGGCCACCGAGTTTTCCGGCAGGAGGTGGACGATCATGTCCACCAGAATTTTCAGGGTCGTGTCGCCGGCATGATGGCCGAGATTGTCATTGATCCATTTGAACCGGTCGAGATCGACGAACAGGCAGGCAAGGGAACCGCCCTGGCGGTCGGTTGCCTCGATCTGCACATCCAGTTCGTTCTCGAAGCCTTGGCGGTTGAGAAGCCCGGTCAGATGATCGGTCATCGCCTGGCGCCGGTTGCGTGCCTCCGATTGCTTGAGGGCGGTGATGTCAGTCATGACGCTCAGCGAAAGGTTGGACTGGGCCATCGGTGTGGCATTGCCGGATTCGACGACCAGCACATCCATGATCCGTCCGTCGGCGCAGACGAATTTGGTGGTATATTGCTGTTGCAGGCCGGTTTCGTTATCCCGCTTGACTTGCCGGTAGGCTTGACGGGCCTCGATTGTGATCAGGCTTTCAAAATTGAGACCAATGATATCTTCGCGGTGATAGCCTGTCACTGATGTCCAGTAGTCGCTGATGCCGGTAATCCGGTCATCGGCATCGACGGAAAACAGCATGGCGGGCGTGGCATGGTAGATGTCGGTTGCCAGCCGGTGCGCCTGTTTCAGATCGATTTCTTCCTGCTGAAGCTTGGATTGCATGGCGTTGAAGCTTTGCGCCAACCGTCCCATTTCGTCATTGGAATGCCAGTCGACCGAACGTCGCGAACCCAGACGTCGCGTGGCTTCGATGGCGGCGGTCAGCTGTGTCAGCGGCTTCATCACCATCATCCGGTTGCCGACGATGGCGGCCAGAATCACCACCAGCATGGACAGAATGAAGATGGCGATAAACACGCCTTCGGTCCGGCGAATGCTGGCAAACAGGCCATGCTTTTGAAAGGAAAGCGTAATGGTACCAACGGTTTTTGGTCCGTCCTGATGCTGGTAGATGATGGTTTGCGACAGGGAGGAAAATGTCTTTGCCGGCGCAAATGTTTGAGGCATGTCAATGCGGATATTGCCGGTCGGGTCGGAAACCTCGACCCTGATGACCTCGCCACCGGAGACCAGCGCTGCACTGATCTGGCGTACACTCTCAGCATCGAAATCCCAAAGTGGCTTGGCGAGTGCCTGGGCATTGGCAGCCAGCAGCACGGCAATGCTATTTTGCTGGTCGGTTTCGGCGCGCTGCGACGACAGCCAGAGAAACAGCAGAAACAGCGGCACCACGCAAACGAACACTGTTCCAGCCACCAGCGCAAGGAAACGCTGTTCCACGGACCGGGTCATGGATCGCATCCGACGATGTACAATTTCAAATAGCAACCAATAGATGTAATATTATACATTTTTCCATCGTATTTGGTGAGCGTGCTGGAAAATGAATAGGGATGAAACAATACACCCCCACAGCCCCTTGTTCTTCTCTTATTTTGGAGAAGGATTCCACGCGAGACGTTAACGATGACTGAAGTCGTAAAGAAGATTTGCACCTTTACGCAAAGTTATTTGCGGCTTTCGTGCAAAGCTGCCCATTCCTGACAAGAAGGGCAGGGTGCGACAGGCTGGCGCTACAGCTATTGCCTTAAAGCTTGATCACCAACCGGATCGGACGGCATGAAAAAACCCGCCCGGTAAGGGGCGGGTTCATCGAACACTCTAACCGAGTGGGTCGATTATTCTTCGGTAGCTTCTTCTTCGTCGGCAACGTCAACGTCAGGAGCGACGAGGGTTGCGATCGTGAAGTCGCGGTCGGTGATGACAGGGGTCACACCAGCAGGCAGCTTGACGGCAGAAATATGCACGCTGTCGCCGATCTTCAGGCCAGCCAGGTCGAAGGTGAGGGCTTCCGGAATGTTGTTGGCCGGAACCTGCAACTCGACGTCGTGGCGTACGATGTTGAGGACAGCGCCGGTCTTGACGGCGGACTTGTCTTCATTGACGAAACGGACAGGCACGGCAACCGTGACCTGGCTGTTTGCCGAAACGCGCAGGAAGTCGATATGCATGGTGAAGTCGCGGACCGGATCCAGCTGGTAGTCCTTTGGCAGGACGCGGATCTTTTCGCCGTTGACTTCAATGGTTGCCACCGTGGTCATGAAACCGCCAGCGTGGATACGCTTGGTGACTTCATTGGTGTTCAGGGTAATGGCAATGGGAGCCTGCTTGTCACCATAGATGACAGCGGGAATGAGACCGTTGCGGCGAAGTTCACGGGAGGACCCCTTACCAACCCGTTCGCGCGTTTCGGCCTTGAGCTCGTAAGATGCGTGGCTCATGGCATTTCCTTTCGATGTTACTGGAGAGTTTCAGCCGGTTTTGTCTTTGAAATTCCGGATTGAAACTGGAAACGGTGCCGGTTTTTAAATCTGCCGCATCGTTTCACTCCAACCGTTCAGGATTGAAGGAAACATATAGCAGCCGTCACAATTTCATCCGCATTGCCTCCAAGGGTGTCTGCGCGGACGGGGGCGCTATAGTATGAAAGTGCCGTGGATGCAAGCTTTCTCGGGCTTTTTTCGAGCATGGGATGGAACGGGGCCACCGGTTTTTGCGGCAAGGCGCGTCAATCCTGTCGATTGCCATCCTGCTCGCAAAGGTTCATGATAGTCCAGAGAGATGTGAATTTGCTTTGGGAGGAGCATATGAGCGTCGGTTACAAACATGCCGATACGGTCTATTCGACAGCATTGCAGGGATCGAAGGCGGCCAGTTCACCGATTGCCGCTTCCTGGCGGCGTTGCCTCGATGTCCATGGGCTGGACCCTGAACAGGCAGGCACCCCAAGGATCTTGGAGGAAACGGCCTTCCGCGAAGCGCGCCAACGCATGGACCACCTGATCGCCGCCAGCGCCGAGGAGATGGACCGGCTGTTTTCGACGGTCGGGCGCTCCGGTTGCTGCCTGGTGCTGGCCGATAGCCATGGCGTGGTGCTGGAACGGCGTAGCGCGGCTGGCGACGACCGGGATTTCCACAGGCTTGGGCTCTGGCAGCAGACGGAATGGAGCGAGGCCAGTGTCGGCACCAATGGCATCGGCACGGCGCTGGCTGACGAGCGCCCGGTCATCATCCACCGCGACCAGCATTTTCTCTCTGCCAATATCGCACTGAGTTGCACCACGGCGCCAATCCGCGACCATCGCGGTCAGATTGCCGCCGCGCTCGACATTTCCACCTGCCGCCATGATGTAACGGATCTGTCGATGACCATTCTCGCCCAGGCGGTGCGCGATGCCGCGCTGCGTGTTGAGGTCAACCTGTTTCGCATGGCCTTTGCAGGCGCGAGGATCGTCATGATCCCCACGGTCGCCAATCCCACGGCACTTTTGGCCGTAGATGGTGACGATCTGGTGCTGGGGGCGACGCGGGCGGCGCGGCTGGCGTTGCAGATCGACGATCAGGCCATTGCCGCTGGCCTGCCTGCCACCGATGCCCTGAAGGAAAAGCGCGGGGAAGAGGGGGACGACCTCTATGATGCGGAACGGGCTGCACTGCGCCGGGTCCTGTCGCGCACCAAAGGCAATGTCTCCCAGGCAGCGCAATTGCTGGGCATTAGCCGCGCAACCCTGCATCGCAAGATGAAGCGTTTCAATATTCACTAATGCACGTAGCAGTGTCGCAGCGATGCGACACTGTGCGTTGCGGCATTGCGAAGCGTGGCTGGTATCTGGCCTTAGCGGGGTGCATCTTCCCTCTACGGTTCTGGGAGTTTGTCAGGGAAAAGTGGAGGACCGGTTTTCCCCAAAGACAAACATCACCACAGGACCCTTCATCAGGGAGGATGAGAGATGAACATTCAGGTTCAAACCACGGCAAGCACCCCGTTCAAGCTGAAATACGGCAATTTCATCGGTGGCGACTGGCGTGAGCCGGTCGGTGGCCGGTATTTTGAAAACACCACGCCAGTCACCGGTGGCAAGCTGTGCGATATCGCCCGCTCCGACGAGCGCGACATCAATCTGGCGCTGGACGCTGCCCATGCCGCCAAGGACAAATGGGGCAAGACCCCCGTTGCCGAGCGCGCCAACATGCTGAACCGCATTGCCGACCGGATGGAAAGCAATCTGGAGCTTCTAGCCCGGGCCGAAACCTGGGACAATGGCAAGCCGCTGCGTGAAACCATGGCTGCCGATATTCCGCTGGCCGTCGATCATTTCCGCTATTTTGCCGCCTGCGTGCGCGCACAGGAAGGCTCGATCGGCGAAATCGACCACGATACGGTTGCCTATCATTTCCACGAGCCGCTTGGCGTCGTCGGCCAGATCATTCCCTGGAATTTCCCGATCCTGATGGCCGCCTGGAAGCTGGCGCCCGCTCTTGCCGCTGGCAATTGCGTCGTGCTGAAGCCCGCCGAGCAGACTCCGGCCTCGATTCTCGTCTGGGCCGAATTGATCGGCGACATCCTGCCGCCCGGCGTGCTCAATATCGTCAATGGCTTTGGCCTGGAAGCTGGCAAGCCCCTGGCCTCCAGCCCGCGCATCGCCAAGATCGCCTTTACCGGTGAGACCTCGACGGGTCGCCTGATCATGCAGTATGCCAGCCAAAACCTCATTCCGGTGACGCTGGAGCTGGGCGGAAAATCGCCGAATATCTTCTTCGAGGATGTGCTGCGCGAAGATGACGATTATCTCGACAAGGCCCTGGAAGGCTTTGCGATGTTTGCCCTTAACCAGGGCGAAGTCTGCACCTGCCCAAGCCGGGCGATCGTCCATGAAAAGATCTATGATCGCTTCATGGAAAAAGCCATCAAGCGCGTCGAGGCCATCGTGCAGGGTGATCCGCTGGATATGGGCACGATGATCGGCGCGCAGGCCTCCAGCGAGCAGCTTGAAAAAATCCTGTCCTATATGGATATCGGTCGTCAGGAAGGCGCCGAAGTGCTGACCGGTGGCCATCGCAATACTCTGTCCGGCGATCTCGCTGGCGGCTATTACGTTAAGCCGACCGTGTTCAAGGGGCATAACAAGATGCGGGTCTTCCAGGAGGAAATCTTCGGCCCGGTCGTCTCCGTCACCACCTTCAAGGACGAGGCCGAGGCCCTGGAAATCGCCAATGACACCCTCTATGGCCTGGGTGCTGGCGTCTGGAGCCGCGATGCCAATACCTGCTACCGCTTCGGTCGCAATATCCAGGCCGGGCGCGTCTGGACCAATTGCTACCACGCCTATCCGGCCCATGCGGCCTTCGGCGGCTACAAGCAATCGGGCATTGGCCGTGAGACCCACAAGATGATGCTGGATCACTATCAGCAGACCAAGAACATGCTGGTAAGTTACAGCCCCAAAGCCCTCGGCTTCTTCTAAACCCGTTGTAAATCCGCCCCGCTGGGCTGCAAATGTCTTCCGCCTGCGCTTCCAGTGCTCACGTACTCTAGGTACGCTCCGCGCTGGTTCTCGCCGGAAGCCATTTTCGCCACAGTGGGGCGAATTTCCAATCGGGTTTAAACCCGCCGATATTCACGTCTGGAGGGGCTGCAAATGGTCATGTCCTGCGCTTCCGGTGCTCACGTACTCTTATGTTTCGCATTCCCGAACGAAAAACCGCTTCACACTTTTTCTGGGAATGCTTTGAAGTACGCTCCGCTCCGGTTCTCGAACATAACCATTTTCGCCACCTCCAGCCGCGAATCTCGACGGGTTTAGGTGTCGAGTTTGTGGTTTTTATACGCTGATGAGAATTCACAGGGCTTGCGGTTCCTGCATTCTTCTCCCCAGCGGGGAGAAGGTGGCGGCAGCCGGATGAGGGGGGCGAAGCCACGACGGACTTCTTTCATTTTGAAACGAGGCAGTTATGGACACGATTTTGGACGGTGAACCAAGGGTCGTCGCGACAGCGGCGGCCATCGATTTGATCGGCGAGATCCGCAGGGATCATCCGCAGATCCTGTTTCATCAGTCGGGCGGCTGTTGCGACGGGTCGTCGCCGATGTGTTATCCCGTGGATGATTATATCGTCGGGGATACCGATGTGAAGCTGGGCGAGATTGATGGGGTGCCCTTCTATATCCATCAGAGTCAGTATGAAGTCTGGAAACATACCCAGTTGATCATCGATGTCGTGCCGGGACGAGGGGGCATGTTTTCGTTGGATAATGGCCGCGAAAAGCGCTTTCTGACCCGCTCCAAGCTGTTCGGGGGTGAGGTCTGCGCTTTACCTGTCCGCTAATAATTTAGCCGAAGCGCTAAAATCCCGCTCTACAGCAAGCCGCATTTGGCGCAGGCGGCGTCGATGATTTCGAGCTTGATGGCTTGCGCCCTCGCATATTCTCGTCGGAAGGGGTTGGAAACCCAGAGTTCCGAGCGTCCACGCCGTCCTTTCCAGCCGATGGTTCCGGCGTTTGCGGCATCGAGCAGCTTGCGGGTAAGATGCGAGCGTGACAGGTGGAATGTCTCGGCCATGGCCTGGATCGATACGGTGCCGATCAAAATCTGCTCAGCGTCGGCCTCGGTATCCTGACTCTTGGCGATCAGCCAGTCGATAATGATATTGCCGTTGTTCAGCCAGACGAAGGGATCGAAAATTTCCGGCTGCTCGCGCAGCTCAGGCGTCTGCATGAAGGCGGAAGCGATAAGCGGATGCAGCTTGCTCATGTCCCGGCCACTGGCCTCGAAATTCTGTAACCGTGTGCCGTCGTCGAACCCGTCCAGGCTTCGCAGATGGATCTCCATCCAGCCCGCCGCACTGCCAAGGCTGGCCTCGCTCGGCACAAGCGGTCTGCTGCGGCGGTCGGTGGTGGTTGTTTCGCGGGCGATGCCGTAGGTTTCCATTTCCTTCAGAAATGCATCCGCCGTATTGCGGCTGGCCACACCAGTGGCCTCGACAAAGTCGAAATAGCGGGCAGGCAAGATCTGGCCCATCTCAAAATATTGCATCAGGGCAATCTGTCCGAGAAGCCAGCGCTGGTGACTGGCAAAAACCCTGGCGATCTGAGGGTGCTCCTCGAACCGTTTCAAGAAGGCCTCCGCCTGCACGCGGATGATCGGATGAATCCGCGGATGGGATAGCATGGCGCTGGCTGTGAAAGGCATGGCCTGGTGTTTCGTTGGCTGCGCTGGAATATCGTCTTGAGCTTGCGTGCAGGTCATGGTGTCCGAGCCATTTTTTCTATGCAAATAGAAGGGTATCCGAAGCTCAACCATTCATCAATGGAATAGCGGCCTGCAACCATTCTGTTTTGACCAGATTGTTTTTGCTCTTCGTGGAATCGCAGCAACACTCTCGCTCTTGTTTGTACGCATTTCCTGACAGAAAGTCGGTATCCACTTTTCCTGGAAATGCTCAATAGATTTTTGGTGGAAATTTTTACACAGGATCGGTGCTGACGTCATGCCAGCCGGAAAAGCATCTGCGACGAATAGGGGATTTCCGTTTTGCATCGGAATGCGAAAAGGGTGGTCCGTCTCCCCAAAAAGATAAACGGCAGCAAAATGCGCTGTAACACGTTAAATTTGCCAGGTAATCCCTGAAACCGCTTCCGGTTCAGGGACTTACGCAGGCGTGCCGAGACGATTAATCGAACAGGCTGGAAACCGAGGCTTCGGCGCTGGTGCGGTTGATGGCTTCGCCAAGCAGGGTGGCGGTGCTCAACACCCGGATATTATGGGCCGATTGAACCGCGACGGTCGGCTGGATGGAATCTGTGATCACCAATTCGCGCAGTTTGGAGGAGGTGACGCGGGTAACGGCGCCGCCCGATAGCACCCCATGGGTAATATAGGCGGTAACGCTGGCTGCGCCCATGTTCAGCATCGCTTCAGCCGCGTTGCAGAGCGTGCCGCCGCTATCGACGATATCGTCGATCAGAATACAATCCTTGCCTTCGACATCGCCGATGATGTTCATCACTTCGGACTCGCCTGGACGATCGCGACGCTTGTCGACGATGGCCAGAAGACAGTCCAGACGCTTGGCAAGCGCACGCGCACGCACCACGCCGCCGACGTCAGGTGAAACGACCATCAGATTGGCAAGGTCGTAATGTTCCTTGACGTCACGGGCGAGGACGGGTGCTGCAAAAAGGTTGTCGGTCGGGATATCGAAAAAGCCCTGGATCTGACCGGCATGCAGATCAAGCGTCAGAACACGGTCGGCGCCCGCCTCGGTGATCAGGTTGGCAACCAGCTTCGCCGAGATCGGTGTGCGGCCAGAGGCGCGACGGTCCTGGCGGGCATAGCCGAAATAGGGAATGACGGCTGTGATCCGCCGCGCCGAAGAACGGCGGAAGGCGTCGATCATGATCAGCAGTTCCATCAGGTGGTCATTGGTCGGAAACGACGTCGACTGGACGATGAAGATATCCTCGCCACGCACGTTTTCCTGAATTTCCACGAAGATTTCCTGGTCCGCAAAGCGGCGAACACTGGCTTTTCCAAGGGGAACATTGAGATATTTACAGACCGCTTCAGCAAGTTGCCGGTTCGAATTACCTGCGAAGACCTTCATTTGTGCCCGCCTGTTTGCATCCCGATGCGCGACCCCGTCTGGGCATCCCGCCTCGGATTAAAACTGTTACAACCGACCCCAGCACACTTGTTTCATGCGCGGCGCTGCAATGCGGGCTTTTTAGCGCCCTTGCCCCTGAATGCAAGTGGTTTGCGACAGTTCTCACGGAAATTCGTAAACGAAGTGATTTTCCCGCAAGCAGCGTTCCGAATTGGCCTGGATTCGGGGCGCAAAATAGAGCGTTTGATGGGTGGTAATTATCGGCCAAAAGCGAAATTTCCGCTACAGAGATTGATAAACCACCTGTTGTTATAAAATGCGCTTCATATCCTTAAATCGTCCGTCTGAGTGATACGCATAGGCTGTAGACGTATAGTCGTCATTTTGTGAATTTCTGTTTTATGAAAAGCAATGGGCGTATGGCTCTCGGAGAGAATATCCGAAGCCGCAGACAAGAACTTGAAATTTCTCAAGAAAGACTAGCAGAGCAGGCTGGGCTTCACAGAACTTATGTTGGCGGAGTTGAGCGTGGCGAACGCAACGTAAGCCTCGACAATATTCTAAGTATTGCAAGGGCGCTTAACACTACTGCTTCAGATTTGATGCGTGGTGTTAGCTAATGTTGGTATCTCCATATGCTGAGCGCCCTCGAGAAGAATGGCCTGATATAACGCGGCGGCTAGTTGAAGTATTTCCTCTTCATACAGATGAGTTACTAAAATTCGTTGATAATGCTTGGCACAACTTATTCAATTCCAGTTTTGGTGAAAGTGGTCTCCAGATAGGAATGGACATTCTGCTTCCAGCCCAAGCTACTGGAGTTTTGCTGGAGCGCTTAATTGCTGTCGAAATGCAAAAAAATCTTGAAGGCTGGAGAGGTGGTAGAGTTAAAAATGAAAAAGATATTGTGTATGAAAATGACTTAAATTTTTCCTTTGAGATAAAAACATCTTCAAGCCGATCAGGTTTGTATGGAAATAGAAGTACAGGACATCGTGCTGAAGGCAGAACAAAATTTCGCTCTGGATATTACCTTGTAATTAATTATAAGCTTCCGACAGAAGACGATAAATCAAAAAGCATTCTTAATGTTAGATTCGGCTGGATCGACGATGACGATTGGGTTGGGCAGACCAAGCCAACCGGACAACAAGCGTCAATTGGTGTTAGTCTAGCGAAGCTAAAGCTGATCACAATTCGAGGGACGATCTAATATCAAAAGGTAATGTGGCTTGGGCGCGTTGAATCTCTTGAGAGCGGCGCATGCTTTTTAGACGATTAGAAGCCATTTCTACATAACTTGAGTCAATCTCAAATCCGATTGCTTTTCGTCCTAATATAGCTGCGGCCTCTAACGTGGAGCCAGACCCGGCAAACGGGTCAAGGACTAAATCGCCAGGATTGCTAGACGCGAGGATCGCTCTACTTACTAGAGCTAGCGGGAATTGCGCAGGGTGTGCTGTACGTTCCTTGGAAGAGCGATTAGCTCCTGAAGTGACTTTTGGGATTTGCCAGACGTCAGAAGGATTTTTTCCGTTTGGATTGCACCTCAGCTTCCCATTTTTTTTCTGATTTGGATATTTAACGTTTGTGTCTCGAATATCATCAAGATTAAAGACGTATTTCTCAGAGTCTTTTACATACCAAAGTAATTTCTCATTGCGTGGTGAGAGGAAAAGTCGACCAGCAACACCCGCTCCGTAATTCCAGACGACTTCTTGAATCAAGAAAAATGGAATTTTATCCCATATAAGATACGGCAAAGGCATGGCCTTTGCTTTTCCTTGGATAGGCATATAGCCGACATTTAGCCAAAATGAACCGGACTGCGTAGTAATGTCATGAACTAGACAAACCCAATCAGCTGTCCATTTGATGTAATCTTCAACGGATCGATTATTTTCGTAAGATTTTCCAATATTATACGGTGGCGAGGTTACCGTAAGCGGAATCGATTCGGATGGAATCCTCCTCATCAAATCAAAGCAGTCGCCATTATATAGAAGGATGTCATCGTCCTCATAGGCAGGGCGGCCTAAGGATGCTCTAATCGAGGAAAAGTTTTTTTGCATTGCGTCACTAACAAATGGAACTCATAGTCATCATAAAAGAGGTTGGTTTGAAGTCAATGATATGGGTACATAAATCAAGATTTATGCACCATTTTTCCGTTTACGCAATTTCTGACGCTTCAACGGCGTAAAATTCAACTGCATTTCGATGCCAGCAAAGGGCAAATATTGACCACGGTCGAAATGCACCAAAAGCCGAAACCCGACCATCTCGCCCTACCGCCTCATTCGCCACCAAACGAACGCGGCCATTTCCACCGTCACCCCGTATTTTTCGCACGCCAGTCAACATATTCCTCAAGGGTCTTGTTGGCGATGATCTGCATGACGGAGGCGGGGACGGCGGCCCAGGGGTCTTGGGCTTTGCCCGGCACAGTCTGCTGGCCCTGGATGCGGTGCAGGCGGTTGCCGCTGGCGTCGAGAACGTCCCAGACATAGACGACGGTGATCTTGCCGCCCTCGCCATAGGCGGAGAAATAGCCTTTGAGGATATGGCGGGCCTGTTCGCCGCTGGAGCTGCGCATCATCAGGCCTTTGGCGCGGGCCTCGGCCCCCAACTGGCGTGAAAGCGGGGTCACGGCCTCAACCGGCGCGCCGATGATCGGCAGGAAGCGGATCGAGTCTGGTCCGGCATCGCCAGCCGGAGCAAGCGAGGCTTGCTGCGAAGGGGTGGGCGAGGCAGGAGCCGCTGCCTCATCATCGGTTTGCGGAGCGAGAGCGGCCTGTTCCTCAGGCTCTGATTGGTTGACCGCTGGTCCAGCCTCGGCCTGCGCGTGCATCTGGCTCTGCTGCCGTTCTGGCTGCTGCCAGCTTTGCTGACGGCGGGGCTGGCCGTCCAGAGGCTCGGAGGCAACCGGATTATAGCCGTTTTGGAGAGCTTGAGCCTGGGCTTCCAGCGAATTTTGTGGCTGGGCCTGCTGCTGCGGATAGGGGGAGTAGGCCTGTTCCGGCGCTTGCTCACGCATCTGGCGATGCGGGCGGCGGGGAACCTCCTCATTCTGGCGCATGGCCGTCTGCATGTCTTCACCGGTCAGCGGCTTGCTGATCGAGCCGCTGGTGCCGACATCAAGGGGGGGTGTCAGCGTGTCGGAGACGCTGCAACCGGCCAGACCGGCACTGGCCAAGCCAGCGCTGGCCAGACCACCAAGGGCCAGAACGAGCGCGGAGCCGATGCTGGAAGCGGGACGTCTCATTGGCTGCCTCCTTAACGGCTGCGTTCGTATGAGAATCCCGCGATTATCTTCCTAAAACGTTAAATTTTGCTTCAAACACGACGTACATGTCGCCTTTTATCGACGAAATTGCATCTTTGATGTCAGGGCATCGAAGATGCTCATGCCTTGACGATCAGGTCCAGCGGATGACGCGACAGCGCGCGCGGTGCGCCTTCGGTGGTCAGATAGGTATGGCCGAGCGTCATCGCGGTCTCGCGTTCGGAATCCATGATGATCATGTGGATGAACAGCGACATATCAGGCAGGATTTGCTGCGGATTGCCGATATGGAACATCTGGTGCTCCATCCAGGACGGGGAGAAGCGGGCGCCCAGCGAATAGCCGCAGGCGTTCAGCCGGTGGCGGGTCAGACCGCGTTCGTCCAGCACTCTTGCATGGGTCTCGAACACGTCCCCGAAGGTATGGCCGGGCCGCAGCACGGTTTCGATTTCCTGGATCGCCTCGCGGCAGGCGGCATAAAGCTCGCGGTGGCGGGGCGAGGGTTCGCCGACCAACACGGTGCGCATCATGGCGACATGGTAATGGGCAGAAGCGCCAGCCCATTCCAGCGTCAGCTGGTCATTGGCCGACAACGTGCGGCGGCCTGCCTTGTAGCGGCACAGCAGTGCATCCTGACCGGAGCCGATAATGAATTCATTGGCCGGATAATCGCCGCCGCCAGCAAAAACAGCACCCTGCATGGCAGCGAGAATGGCAGATTCGTCGCCCCCGGCTGAAATCAGCGGCAGGGCCGCATCCAGCGCGTCATCGGCAAGACTGGCGGCCTTTTCGACATAGGCAATCTCTTCCGCGCTCTTGATCAGCCGCAATTCGCTGACCAGCATCGAGGCGTCGATCAATTCACCAAAGCTCAGCAATTGATTGTCGAGCAGCCGAGCAATCCGTCCCGTCATGCCATGGGTGTCGTATTCGATGCCCAGTCGGCAGCCGAGCAGGTCGAGATCGTTGAGCAGATCCTTCAGGTCGCTGGTCGGATCGGCATTGGTACGGTCAACCCAGATCAGGATATTGTCGATGGTCGAGGTCTGGCGGGCCTGACGCAGATCCGCCGAGCGGGTCAGAAGCGTCATCGAGCCATCGGCCTTCACCACCAGCGTCTGGAAGAAGCAATAGCCGAAGGTGTCATAGCCGGTCAGCCAATACATGCTTTCCTGGGCAAACAGCAGCATAGCATCCAGCTTCTGTTCGCGCATCCTGTCGGTCAGGCGTTCCAGCCGGGCGGTGTATTCGGCGTTTGAAAAATGCAAAGTCATGCGCGAGGCCCCTGAAGCATGATGGCGGAGATCTGGCGGCCGTAGTCCGGCTCGCCAGCGTGGGTGGTGCGGCGATAGGAGAAGAACCGCTCCGGGTCGCCATAGGTGCAGAGGCCAAGCATGTCGGCGGCAATCCCGGCATCCGTCAATCGTTTTACCGTAAAGCCCGGCAGGTCGAACATTGAATGGCCGGGTTTGGTCGAAGGCGTGAAGAATTGCTGATAGGCCGGATCGAGGGCCAGAAACCGCTCGACGAATTCCGGGCCAACCTCATAGGCCTTGGCGCTGATCGACGGGCCAAGCGTGGCAACGATGCTGGTGCGGGCAGCGCCAAGCGCGATCATTGCCTCGATGGTGTTTTCCAGCACGCCGGTCAGCGCGCCCTTCCATCCGGCATGGGCAGCCCCGATGATGCGGCTGACCGGATCGGCAAACAGGATCGGTCCGCAATCGGCGGCAAGCGCCCCCAAGATAAGGCCGGGCCGGTCGGTGACCATTGCATCTACCTGTGGCCGCTCGGCCCCGAAAGGCTCTGTCACCGTCACCACATCAGGGGAATGGACCTGATGGACCGTGACAAGATCCGCCTCTTCTCCACCAAACCAGCCCGCCACGCGGGCGCGGTTTTCATGCACATGCGCCGGATCGTCATGGGAGCCGAGCCCGATATTCAGTCCCGCGTAAATGCCGGTGGAAATGCCGCCATGCCGGGTGAAAAAACCGTGGGCAATGCCTGCCGACTCGCAGGGAGCCAGAAGGGCGCTCTGCAAGGGGGATGGTCTGGTCTCGTGCTGAAGGTGGGCCACATCGTGTGTCGAGGACGGCATCGGTGTCCCTTTCGCATGTCTTAATCTGAATCAATCGGCATTATGCCCAGGACTTTGCCCGCAGCGATGGTCACATCCGGCGATTTGGCCGGATGTGACCATCGCTGCGCTAATCTGTCAATCCTGAGTTAAAGGTCGGCCTGAGCTAAAGGTCGGCCTGGGTCAAATGTCCGCTTGGGGTAGGGGCCGGAACGGGGCGAGCGACAGGGTGGGGCTGGACAGGGCAAGCACCTTAAACAATTCCCCCATCCGTCCGACGCCAGCGCCGGCCAGCCGGTTGACGGCTTCGGCCAGTTCAAGCTGGGTGGCCTCGTCCTTGCCGCGCCCCAGAATGCCAGCCCGTTCCTTGATGCCGAGGCCGAGCAGGAAATCGCCCTGGCGCAGGCAGCCGCTGGGTGTGACCCCGGCGGCAAGGGCGGTGCGGGCCAGATCCTCGAAATCGACATGACTGGTCAGATCGGCAATGCCGGGATTGGCCAGTGGCGGATCGTAATCATGGGCGCGCAAGGCTTGCAGCGTATCGCCGAAACCAGTGGAGATATGGCCGTAATCGATAATCAGAGCCGCGCCGCCTTCGGCTTTCAGCCGCTCGCACATGGCGGTCATCACCGCGCGGCGGGCCGGTGAAAATTCAAACACCGTGCCATCAGGCTGGGCGCTGGCGCCGGGTGGCAGAAGAGCAGGATCAAGCGTTGCAACCCCGGTCGAGAAGATCAGCTCGTCGTCCACGCCGAGGCTGACCATCCGTTCGCGGTAATGCGGACCGAGCTTGACGAACTGGCGGATGGGAATGGCGTCGAACAGCTCGTTGGCCACCACCAGCACGAAGCCTTCGGGCACATCGCCAAAGCTGTCATGCCAGTCAATCTTTTCGATATGCGGTTCCAGGCTGTTGCGCTGGATCTGGCGCAGCCGGTCGCTGGTTTCCACCAGATGCACGGTGGAATCCCGGTAGAGGTCAGGGGCAAGCCGGGCGATCACCCGCAGCATGTCGCTCATCATCGTGCCGCGTCCGGGGCCGACCTCGGCCAGCCGCACGGGGGCGGGCAGGCCATGGCGCTGCCAGGCATGGACGATGAAAACCCCGATCATCTCACCGAAGATCTGGCTGATTTCCGGCCCGGTGATGAAATCGCCCGAGGTGCCGAACGGCTCACGGGTCTTGTAATAGCCGAATTCCGGATCGGCGAGGCAAAGAGCAAAGTAGTCCGTGACGCTCAACGGACCGTTCAACCGGATGAGCGCCTTGATCTTATCACCAAGCGTGGTGGTCATGGTCAGCGTTTCCCGATTCATCCTTTTAGTCCTGACGGCTGGTGGTTGCGCCCGGCACGTCTTGCCCGCCAGATAGCCCACAGCCCCAACGCCAGCATCGGCAGCGAGAGTACCATGCCCATTGTTAACCAACCACCTGCCAGATAGCCGAGCTGCTCATCTGGTTCCCGGAAAAATTCAACAAAAATACGCGCCAGCGCATAGCCGCAGATAAATACGCCGCTGATAACGCCTGAGGTTTTCAGCGCGTGGAACCGGCGGACGAGCACTTGCAGCAGCACAAACAGCACGAGGCCTTCCAGTGCTGCTTCATAAAGCTGACTTGGATGGCGAGTGAAGGGACCGCCGGTCGGGAACTGCATGGCCCAGGCTACATCGCTGATTCGGCCCCACAATTCGCCGTTGATGAAATTGGCGATCCGGCCAAAGAACAGACCGATGGGTGCAACACAGGCGACGAGGTCGAACAGCATCCACACGGGCAGACCGTTGCGGCGGGCAAAGACGATCATTGCCAGCGTAGCCCCAGTCAGGCCGCCATGGAAGGACATGCCGCCGCGCCAGATTTCCAGTGCCACCACCGGATTGTCCAGCACCGGTTGCAGATCATAGAACAGGATATAGCCAATCCGCCCGCCCAGCACGATGCCGATGGCCGCCCAGACCAGAAAGTCATCCAGATGCTTTTCGGTGATCGGCGTCGTGTTGCCGGGCCAGAGCGACAGATTGGCGATCATCCGACGCGCCAGCCACCAGCCGATGAGAATGCCCGTAACATAGGCCAGTCCATACCAGCGAATGGCAACGGGGCCGATGCTGAGCGCAATCGGGTCGATCTGCGGATAGGGCAGAATGGCGAAAAGGCTGGCTACTGTGTTCAAGGATATGCTTTCATTCGATTTGTCCGAAAAATGGCGGGCAGGCTTGCGCTGGTCAAGGTGAATCTGCCCGCCCGCCTTGATCTGCTCCGATTAAGGTGAAAATTGCACCGAGAGCTTAAAAAGACGTGAGATCCTCAATGATCTGTGTAAAGGCCGGGAAAAGGCTTTTGGCAAGGGTTTTTGGCGGGCGGCGTTTGGGCGCGTTTGGCGTGGCCCATCCGCTGTTTAGGCGGTGGGTGCAAGGGCTGGTGCTCTTCACGTGGTTTTCTCTTGCATAGCCTGCGCCGAATCCCTACCTCCAAGGAATGCCGCGCCCCAATCGGGCGTCTTGTGGTGGAGCGTAAGGAACACGATCATGAGCACCGGAACAAGCCGTATCATGGATGAATTCGCCAAGTTGATGACCGATGCCGCGGGTGCTGCCCAGGGCGTGCGCAAGGAAGCGGAAACCGCCTTGCATGCCCAGGCCGAGCGCTGGCTGAACAGCCTGGACGTGGTGCGCCGCGAGGAATTCGACGTGGTGCGCGAAATGGCGTTGAAGGCATTGGAAGAAAACGAAGCCCTCAAGGCCCGAATCGAGGCGCTGGAACAGCGTACGGGCGGCAGTGCGCCTGTGACCACCGATCCGGCCCTTTAAGAGGGAAAAGCATCGGGTAGCTACGGACCGGCTGGCCATCGGCCCGATTGTCCGTAGATGGGCTTGCAAATCAATAATCACGCTATCTGACGGTTGTGCTCGCGCACAGCCGTTTTTTATGTGCGCTATGGGGTCGTCGGAGCGTTCACCGGGCATTGTGGTTAATGATTGCTTACGTTTTTTTTCCACATGTGGATTGTTCCAAAAAAGGCAATTCCATGAGTCAGTTAAGCCTGTGCATCGGGGTGTTGATACACGCGCTGTCCACAGTGACGCTCGTGAAATCGGCCGGGAGGGGCTGGTTTGGATGAGTGCCCGCTATACACTGATTTTAAATGATGATTCGAAACGAACCCGACCAGTTTCGGGCAGGGTGCCGCAAGCATTCTGGGGCTATCGGGTGTCATTCGAAGCGTATTTCCGGTCAGTGCGTTGTGGTTTGTCGATGGTGTCAGCATGTCGTCGTCACAAGGGCATTCCCGGTTTAGAAGGTGCGGCATGAGCCTAATGGAATTTCAATTTGAACGTCAGTCCAACCCGGTCGATACGATCGAGTATGTGGCCTCCAATAATGACTGGTCTTTCGAGCGGTCCGGCGAAGATGAAATCGCCATGACTGTGGATGGCCGCTGGGCTGCCTATCACGTGTCCTTCTCCTGGATGGAGGAATGCGAGGCGCTGCATCTGGCCTGTGCCTTCGATATCAGGGTGCCGGAACCCAGGGTCAACGAGATCATCCGCCTGCTGTCGCATATCAATGGTCAGGTTCTGATGGGCCATTTCGATCTGTGGCGCCAGGAAGACGTGGTGATCTTTCGCCAGTCGCTGCTGCTGGCCGGTGGTGCCGAGCCGACCAACCAGCAGGTTGAAGTGCTGTTGTCCAGCGCGGTCGAGGCCTGCGAGACCTATTTCCAGGCTTTCCAGTTTGTCGTCTGGTCGGGGATCGATGCCAAGTCTGCCATGGATGCGGCCTTGTTCACCACGGTCGGAGAGGCCTGAGCAATGACCGGTCCTATCATTCTCGTCGGCGCCGGCAATATGGGCGGCGCCATGCTGTCCGGGTGGCTGAAGAACGGCGTCGATCCCGCGACCGTGATCGTCATCGATCCCGGTGCGAGTGATGCCGCCAAGGACCGGTTTTCTCAAGCTGGCGTGCGTCATCTGACGCAGGCGCCGGGCGATCTCGTAGCAGGTCTGCTGTTTCTGGCCGTCAAGCCGCAAGTGATGGAAGCGGTGCTTGCGCCGCTCAAGCCGCTGGTGGGGGCCGATACAGTCGTGGTGTCCGTGGCTGCTGGCAAGACTTTGGCTTTCATGGAAAGCCATTTGGGGGCTGCGGCCATGGTCCGCGCCATGCCCAATACGCCTGCCATGGTTGGGCGCGGTGTCACCGGTGCCTATGCCAATAGCGAGGTCAGTGACGCGCAGCGGGCGCGGGTCACCGCACTTCTGGCCGTATCCGGTCCGGTGGAGTGGGTGGCCAGCGAAAGCGATATCGACGCGGTCACCGCCGTTTCCGGCAGCGGTCCGGCCTATGTGTTTTATCTCGTCGAATGCATGGCTGAGGCAGGCTGTAAAGCCGGTCTGCCAGCGGACCTCGCCATGCGTCTCGCACGGGAAACTGTCGCCGGGGCTGGTGAAATGTTGCACCAGTCCCCGGACGATGCCGCCACGCTGCGCAAGAATGTCACCTCGCCGGGCGGCACCACCGCCGCAGCCCTTGGCGTATTGATGGCCGAAGACGGCATGCAGCCGCTGTTCGACACGGCGATAGCTGCTGCGAAACGCCGAGCCGAGGAGCTTGCCTCTTGAGTGGCGGTGACAAGACCTTGACCGAGATCACTTACGGCGATTTCGAAAAAGTCGATATCCGGGTCGGGACGATCATCGAGGCAGAGCCTTTTCCTGAGGCCCGCAAGCCTGCCTTCAAGCTGCGGATCGATTTCGGACCTGAGATCGGCATCAAACGGTCATCGGCGCAGATCACCGTACATTATACGCCGGAAAGCCTTGTTGGCCGCCAAGTGCTCGGCGTGGTGAATTTTCCGCCGCGCCAGATCGGACCTGTGCGATCCGAGGTTCTCACCCTTGGTTTCGAGGACGAGAGCGGGGCCATTGTGCTGGCTTCGGTGGAGCGCGGCGTGCCGAACGGCCACAAAATGATGTAGTTTCCCGCGTTCGGGTCGTCTTTAAATTGGGTCGGCCTTCTTAAACCGGAATGCGGATCGTGGCGCGCAGCCCCCCGAGCGGGCTGTCGCCAAGCGTGACATTGCCGCCATGGCTGCGGGCGATGTCGCGGGCAATGGCAAGGCCAAGACCGGTGCCTGACGCATCTTGGTTGCGGGCCTCGTCCAGCCGGAAAAACGGCTTGAACACATCATCGCGAGACTGGGCGGGAATGCCGGGACCATCATCATCGAAGACGATGGTCAGCCACTTGGCCCCGTGGCGGGCCTCGACATCCATGGTATTGGCATAGCGGCGGCCATTGGCGGCAAGGTTGCCCACCAGCCGCCAGAAGGCATTGGGGCGCACCCGGATCTGCTCGTCACCCTCGATCACATAGCTGAAGGCCTTGCCGTGCAGCCGGTAATCGGCGCTGATTTTTTCCATCATGTCCTTCAGGCTGAAGGGGCCGAAATTTTCCTCGGCCTCGCCTTTGGCAAAGGCCATATAGCCTTCCAGCATCGTTTGCATGGCCTCGACATCCTCGTTCAGCGGTTCGAGATCGGGATTGTCGCCCGCTAGCGCCAATTGCAACTTGAACCGGGTGAGGATGGTGCGCAAGTCATGGCTGACGCCGGTCAGCATGGCGGTGCGCTGTTCCATCTGCCGCTCGATGCGCTCACGCATTAGGATGAAGGCGAGGCCCGCCCGGCGGATTTCGTCGGCTCCGCGCGGGCTGAAGTCCTTGGCGGGTTTCTGGCCCTTGCCAAAGCTTTCGGCGGCCTCGGCCAGCGACAGGATCGGGCGGATCTGGCCGCGCAGGAACAGTGTGGCGATAACGATCAGCACCAGCGACGTGCCAAACATCCACAGCAGGAAGATATGGGTATTTGAGGCATAGGCCTGGTTGCGCCGAGCGAAAATCCGCAGCACCTCGCCATTCAACTGGATACGGATTTCGATCAACGGCGAATCGCCGACCGTATCGATCCAGAAGGGCCGCTTGATCTGGTTGCGCAATTCATCACTGAGCAATTGATCGAGAATCGAAAAGAATGGCTTGGGGCGAGGGGCGGGCAATTCGCCGTTCTTTTCCAGCGAGGCGACCAGACCCAGCTTGGAATTGGCAATTTTCAGCGTGTTGGCTGCGTCCTGGGGATAGGTTTCAAGCAAGACGATCACCGTGGCAATGTCACGGGTGACGGCGGCGGACAGGCGTTGCGTCACCATCTGCCAGTGGCGCTCCATGAAGACGAACAGCAAGACGGTCTGGAGGATCAGCATCGGCAGGATGATGATCAGCAGGGCACGGGCAAACAGGCCGGTCGGAAACTGGCGGCGCAGCCAGCGGCTGAACCAGCGCAGGTCGATCCATGAAATGCGCCGGTATTTCAATCGGCTGAAGGCTTGCCTGAACGTCATGGTCGTTTCCGTTATGGTTGACCGCTGCTGGTCGGATGCAGCCTTTAGAGCATCAGAACGATGCTCTAAATTTTTGTTTGCGCATCGGATTCATCCGAAAACCGGTTCTTAACTTTCGGTCCGATGCTCTAATCCCGGCTAAGGCGATAGCCGATGCCGCGCACGGTTTGCAGCCAGACCGGATTGGCCGGGTCGTCTTCGATCTTGCGGCGCAGCCGGTTGATCTGCACGTCGATGGTGCGTTCACCGACATCGGTATCCTCGCCCACCAGCTCGTGGCGCGGAATGGTATCACCGGCCCGGTTGGCAAACAGCAGCATGATATCCTGTTCGCGGTCGGTCAGATGAATGACCTCTGGCCCCTTTTTCAGCTCCTTGCGCAGGATGGAGAATGTATAGGGGCCGAACATTACCTGTTCGATTTTCGGCGTATCGGCGCCGGTGTTGCGCCGCAGGATATTGTTGATGCGCAGCACCAGTTCGCGCGGGTCGAAGGGCTTGGCCAGATAGTCGTCGGCGCCTGCCTCCAGCCCGGCAATGCGCGAATCGGCTTCTGTGCGGGCCGTCAGAAGAATGATCGGCGCATTGATCTCGCCGCTCAGCGATTTTGTCAGCGACAAGCCGTTTTCGCCGGGCATCATCACATCAACGATCAGCAGGTCATAGGCCAAGCCCGCCAGCTTGCGACGGGCTTCCTGCGCTTCGGCGGCGACGGTGACGCGAAAGCCCTGCTCGGTCAGGTAGCGATGCAAGAGATCGCGGATGCGTGTATCGTCATCGACAACAAGGAGGTGCGGGGCATCGTCGGTCAGGTCAATACGCTTCATACTGCTCAAGGCTCCTGATCTAGCGGTGTTGCCGCGCCATTCTCACTGCGCATGGCAGCCAGAAAAGTGCGAACGGCCTGTCTCTGTTCGCCTGAAAACCCTTCGAAGGCACGGGCAATCCGGCGCGATTGCGGGTCCGACAGAGCCAGCGCCAGTTCGCGCCCGGCCAGTGTCGGGTAGAGCCGGCGCTGACGCCGGTCGGCGGGGCCGGTCATTTGTCGAATATAGCCCTCGTCAATCAATTCCTTCAGAACCCTTGCGAGGCTCTGCTTGGTGATCCGCAGCAACCCCAGAAGATCGGCCACCGTCATGCCCGGTTGGCGATTGACGAAATGCACCGCCCGGTGATGGGCGCGGCCATAGCCCAGCTTGGCCAGAATCTCGTCCGGATCGGAAATGAAATCACGGTAGGCGAAGAAAAAGGCTTCGATCGTCTCGAAATCGATACTTTTATCGTCGATATGCGGCATGTCCGGCAGCTGCTTTTTCGCCGTTCTTACCGATGACGTTTTCTGCACGTGGTTCAGTTCCTTGTTTTACCGGTCGATGCGCCGCGCCTGTATGTCGGTGGCTCCCGGTCGGTCATCTGTGGCCGATCATGGCTGGCGGCGTGTCCATGCACTTGAAATTCGGTGCAAAACTATGACGAGTGCGATCAAAACGCTATTAAAAAAGCCGGTTTTCCAAAGATGCCATCAACAGAGGCCGTTCCTGCCTGAGAAATATTTTCAAGGCCGTGCAACCAAAGCTCCGCTCAAGGCTTTATGAGGACAATAGATGGGGAACGGGGTGGCGATTGTCTATGGAGACAGTCACGATCCCTTCAAGGCGATGAAAATGCGTTGGCGTTTTCATGCACTGGTAGAACAAGAGGCTGACTGCAATGTCATCAAATCTCGCGTCGGACACCGCACCGGAATTCTCGTCCGACATTCCTGTCGCGCAAGCCGTTGAAAACACCCTGAAGCCGGTGATGATCCTGGTTTTCACCCTGAAAATTGCCGTGGCAGCGCTTCTGGTCGGCAATGTGATGATGCCGAACCTTCATTCGGCTGAAGCCGAAATGGTTGCCGTACCCTGAGCATCTTCGATGGTCTGAGACGTCGCTTGATGCGAGGTTGCTATAGGATTTTCCGCAGGACCGCTGTCCACTTTTCAGCCCGATGCTGTATATGGTCTGTCAAGGTCGCCATTGGTTCGCGGCACGCCGATAGTCAGAGGTTTAGGTATGGGACAGCTTCAGGCGGGGATTATTCCCGTGACGCCATTTCAGCAGAATTGCACGGTTTTCTTCGATAGCGAGACAAAGGAAGGCGTGGTGGTCGATCCGGGTGGCGATGTCGAGGACATCCTGCGCATGGTTCAAGAAAACGGCATAACCCTGAAGGAGATCTGGCTGACCCACGGCCATCTTGATCATGCTGGCGGCGCCGAAGACCTCAAGGATGCGCTTGGCATTCAGATCATAGGCCCGCATCGCGACGACAAGCCTTTGCTGGACGCGCTGGAGGGGCAGGGCGCCCGCTTCAATCTTCCCATCAAGCTGCGCAATGTGACGCCCGACCGCTTTCTGGAAGAGGGCGATGTCGTCGGCTTTTCCGGCCATGAATTCGAGGTGCTGCATTGCCCCGGCCATGCGCCGGGCCATGTGGTGTTTTTCAATCGCGTCCAGAATTTCGCCCATCTGGGCGATGTGCTGTTCAATGGATCCATTGGCCGCACAGATCTGCCGGGCGGCAATCATCAGCAATTGCTGGATTCTATCCGCGATAAGGTCTTGCCGCTGGGCGACGATGTCGGCTTCATTTGCGGTCATGGCCCCGGCAGTCGGATCGGCGACGAGCGCCGCAGCAATCCGTTTCTGAAAGGCCTTTGAAAAGGTCTTTGAATCGTAGAAAAAACCCGGCAAAACTTGCCGGGCCGCTGGGCGAAATGAGATATGTGAACGAGGGTCTCAGCCTGCGATTTGCAGATTGACGGCCTTTGGTCCCTTGCCGCGGCGGTCCGGTTCCGTATCGAAGCTTACTTTCTGATTTTCACTCAGTCCGTTCAGACCGGAAGCCTGTACGGCGGAGATGTGGACGAAAATATCCGCACCGCCATTGTCCGGCTTGATAAAGCCGAAGCCTTTGTCGTTGTTGAAGAATTTTACAATGCCAGTTTCGGCCATGCGTCAGGTCCTTTTGTCTCTGTCCGGGATCGGCGGACAGCATTGCTCAATCCCGCCCAGGGTCGAGGCAGGGGTCTAGGCGAGCAAGTTTAAATTGTGAGGAAAGGTCCCTGTTACCGCAGCCACAAGCTGTGAACGACGCCTGTCGTATCCCCTTATGGATGCCCGGAACTTCTGCGTCTCCGGTGCCAGTCGAAATTTAGATCTTTCCGCGCCTTTAAATTGCCCGAACCCTTCAAGAGTGCTTGGTTTGTGGGAAATTGGCAAGCAAAAGTTTTTTTACCAATCTATGATCTGGCATGGTTCAAGCCGGAGCAATTCGTGCCTTTCCGGGCCATATCTGTACTGTTTTCGCCGAAAATTGCGAAAACTGCATCGTGGACGATGTAAATCATCCTCAATATGCCGGTTGCAGCGGTAAAGTTTTTCAAAGCTGTAAAATAAGGCGTGAGTTAAATTTTATTGCCTGATAGCGCGCAGTTTGCCCCATTCAGGCACGATTTCCACCGCTAGCATGGCGAGAAACATCAGGGCACAGCCGAGATAGCCAATCGGCGTCAGGGACTCGTTGAGGATAACTGCCCCCAGCAGGGCACCAAACAGCGCCTCCGACGACATGAAAATTGCCGCTTGCGATGAAGATGTGTAGCGCTGGGCGATGATTTGCAGGCTGAAAGCCAGTCCGCTCGACAACAGGCCACCATACAGGATCTGCGTCATCGAATTTTCGATACTGGCAAGGCTGATTGGTTCCAGGCCAATGGCGGCCAGCGTGCAGAGGAGGGCGGTGACGGCAAACTGGATGGTGGCAAGTGCATAGGGCCGTGACAGGGTCTGGATAATCCGTCCCGTCAACAGGATCTGCACCGCGAAAAACCCGGCGCACAGGATGGTCAGGCCGTCGCCGGTACTGAGTGCCGACAGGCTGCCGCCGCTGAGCAGCAGGATGCCGAGCAGGGCGGCCAGTGCCGCTGGCCAGATGATCCAATGGGGCCGGTGCCGCAGAAACACCACTGCCATGACAGGCACGATCACCACATAAAGGCCGGTGAGGAAACTGGCATTGGTGACGGTGGTAGTTTTCAGGCCAAATTGCTGGGCGGTCTGGGCAGCAAACAGCAGGACGCCGATAATGACAAACATCCTGACGTCACCCACCGACAACCTGTCTCGGCTACGTCGGCTTTCGAGCACGGCAAAAGGCAGCAGGACAATTGTTGCAATGCCAAATCGCAGGGCGTTGAACCAGTTGGCGCCCAGATGATCCATGGCGGTGGATTGTGCAACGAACCCGCCGCCCCAGATGGCGGCAGCCAGAAGAAGAAGGAGATTGGCCTGAATACGGGTCACTGAAACATCCTGATCCTGTCCTGCGGCTGGTATTTTGGCTACGCAGGCAATGCGGTGCCTCTATCAGGCGTCATCAATGGCCGCAAGAACAGCGAAGTCTGTTTTGGACCATCCCAGGGTTGTTTTTCAGGTGGTGCAGAAGATACGAAACATCCCTGCGGAAACGCTCTACAGATCCTGATTGTTTTTTGGCGGCGCCCGGTTGAGCCAGACGACCAGCAGGCCAAACAGGCTGAGCAGGGCAAGAACGCGGCGGTCGGCCAATACCGAGAGATAGCCGGGGACATGCACGGAGGAGACGGTGCCAGCGACGGCTCGGTCGACGCCGTTGTTGCGGGCAAGCGTATTGCTCAGCAGATCTTTCTGGGTGATCGGCAGGGCAATGCTGCCGGTTTCCATTGTATCGACTGGTGTTTGATCGGTCATTGTGCTTGTCGCCACTGAGGGGGCCGGTTGCCCGCTTGCGGGGGCCGCCGAAACCCATGCGGTCGGCAATGTTAAAGCGGCCAGCGCAATCCAGGCCGCAAACATGGTTTTCCGGCTAAAATCCCAGGGTTTCGAGGGGGTATTTTCCGTCCTGTTCCGTCTCATCTCGCCGCTTCCTTCTGCCCAACCGCAGGATGATAAAAGCCGGTCGAAATCGTCGGCAAAGGGACCGAATTGCGGCACTGCACTGCAAAAATTGAGGCGATATTGTGGCGCGTTAACATTTGGCCATTCCAGCCGGTTAACGGCGCTTTCCATCGTCCTGGCCAGCATCCTCGGCGGTGGTTTTTGTGCGCTCCTGTCACCGTGACAAGAAAAGCATCGGCACTGGCCGTTTCCGCTTGATCCGGGCAGGCAGAATTGTCATACAGCTGTAACCTGAAGCCTTGGGCAAACCAAGGTTTGCAATCGATCAACAGCTTCAGGATAATTTCATGGCTTTTCTTGCCGACGCCCTTTCCCGTGTTAAGCCTTCCGCCACCATTGCCGTGTCGCAGAAAGCTCGTGAACTGAAAGCGAAAGGCCGTGATGTGATCGGCCTTGGCGCGGGCGAACCGGACTTCGATACGCCCGACAACATCAAGCAGGCCGCCATCGACGCCATCAATCGCGGCGAGACCAAGTACACGCCGATTTCAGGCATTCCGGAACTGCGCAAGGCGATTGCCGACAAGTACAAGCGCGAGAACAATCTCGACTACAAGCCGGAGCAGACGATTGTCGGTACCGGTGGCAAGCAGATCCTGTTCAACGCCTTCATGGCGACGCTGAACGCTGGCGATGAAGTGATCATTCCGACGCCTTACTGGGTCTCCTATCCGGAAATGGTGGCGCTGTGCGGAGGCACGCCTGTCTTCGTCGCCACCACGCAGGAAAATAACTTCAAGCTGACGGCGGAAGATCTCGAAAAGGCGATCACACCGAAGACCAAGTGGTTCCTGTTCAACTCGCCGTCCAACCCGTCGGGTGCTGCCTATACTGAGGCCGAGCTGAAGGCTCTGACCGACGTGCTGTTGCGCCACGAGCAGGTCTGGGTCCTGACCGACGACATGTACGAGCATCTGGTCTATGGTGACTTCAAATTCACCACGCCAGCGGAAGTCGAGCCGAAGCTCTATGACCGTACATTGACCATGAACGGCGTTTCCAAGGCCTATGCCATGACCGGCTGGCGGATCGGCTATGCCGCAGGCCCGCTGCCGTTGATCAAGGCGATGGACATGATCCAGGGTCAGCAGACCTCGGGCGCTTGCTCCATCGCTCAGTGGGCGGCTGTGGAAGCCTTGAACGGCAGCCAGGACTTCATTCCGGAAAACAAGAAGATCTTTGAAGGTCGTCGCGATCTGGTGGTTTCGATGCTCAACCAGGCCAAGGGCATCGTATGCCCGTCGCCAGAAGGGGCTTTCTATGTCTATCCGTCCTGCGCGGGGTTGATGGGCAAGACCGCGCCGTCGGGCAAGGTTCTGGAAAGCGATGAGGATTTCGTCACCGAACTGCTGGAAACAGAAGGCGTAGCCGTGGTGCATGGCAGCGCCTTCGGCCTTGGTCCGAACTTCCGCATTTCCTATGCGACATCGGAAGCCCTGCTGGAAGAAGCCTGCAAGCGCATCCAGCGCTTCTGCGCGGCCTGCAAGTAAGCTTTCGCTTAGCAGTAAAACTAAAGGGCGGGATGGTGATGCCATCCCGCCCTTTTTCTATTCTTGTAACGAGCGCAGAATGAAGCTGCTCAGGCGTTCTGCATCTGCTTTCCTGCCGGGGCAGGGGCCGGAACCGGCTTTGGTTGCGGGGCCGGGGCAAAATGGATGTCGCGTTCGCGGTAGAGCGCCGGCAGGGCCAGAAGCGACACGCAGAACACGGCAATTGCGGTTTTCGTCAGTTCCGAGAACGGCCCGATCCGCCCATCCATATAACGCACCGCAAACACCACCAACACATGCCAGAGATAGACATGCAGCGAGTGACGGCCGAGCAATTGCAGGAAGCTGAGGCTGAAGACGCTGTTGACCACGCTTGCAATCTTGCGCACGACAGCGCTGTCATATTTCGGACCGGCAATCAGCAGCCAGGCAACCAGGCTGGCCATGGCGGCGAAATTCAGCAGATAGACGGGGCCGAAATCGGCACGCACTTCCATCGTTCCAAATTTTTGCAGCACGACGTCAGGCATCAACCCATGGGCTGTCATGATCCTGAGTGGAAGGAAGAATATGAGAATGGCAAGGGCCGTCTTGGGGATCAGCGTCTTTTCCGGGCTGAAGACCTTGCTCCACTCGATGTTGCCCGTCGCGGTCAGGCTGCCGGCAATCAGGCCGCCGAAAAACACGATCTGCCAGCCCAGCAGGTTGAAGCTGGCGCGAATGCCTTCCTTCTCCGCTGCGCCCAGCCAGGCATCGAGCGGATAGGTGATCAGACGGTGCAGACCAAGCTGGCCCGCCATCCAGACGACCAATGAGCCGATGGCGACGCTTGCCCAGCGTCCAGTAATGCACAGCCAGATCAAGACAGGCGCAAACACCATGTAGATGATATATTGCGGCAGAATATCCATATAGGTCGGCTGGAACAGGAATGTGGCGATTGAGGCGAGGCGCAACGGATCGCTGAGCGACACTTCGCCAAGCCAGTCATGCCAGATTCCAGCGGCTCCCGGCAACACGAACCGGGCCAGCAGGACCAGCAGAATAATGCCCATGGCGTAGCGATAAAGCTCCAGCGCTCGTGCCCAGATCCGCTCGCGTCCCGCCTCATAGCCGCTTTTCAGCATCTTGCGGCCATAGACCATGCCGACCAGCAGACCGGACATGAACACGAAGCCCTGTGCGTCCTCAACAAATGTCAGGTTGCGGTGATTGACCTCTACCAGCAGATAGCCGCCCGTGAAGATCAGGTGGTTCAACATCATGAATACAAGGAAATATCCCCGCATTCCGTCTAGGACATCTAATCTTTTCAAGGTCCCGGCTCCCGGTTCGCGTCCTGCCCAGCAGGTCGGTTTTTGCCCTTCATCGTGGTGACAATGCGGCGGACCGGGTAACGACCCGATCACATAACCGCAACGAGTGTTTGCAAGAAAGGTTCCTGCATCAAAATCTTGTGACTGGATTTTGACCTGAAACCCCTGAGATCAAAGCCCCAGAGCAGACAGCATGATGAAGGTGGCAAACAGGATGAAATGGGTCATGCCCTCGATGGCATTGGTCTCGCCATCGTTGAGGTTGATGGCCGCCGCGACAAGGGTGATCAGCACCATTACCGTCTGTACCGGGGTCATCGCCATGATGAACGGCTGGCCGGTGTAAAGGGCGATGGCCTCCATGACCGGAACCGTCAGGATGACGGTCGACAGCGATGCCCCCATGGCGATGTTGACGGTGGCTTGCATCCGGTTGCGCAAAGCCGCCTTCAGGGCGGTCATGATTTCTGGAGCAGCCGAGATGGTGGCAACGACGATGGCCATGATGGTCGGCGGCGCGCCGGTATCGCGCAGGCCCTCGGTCATCAACGCGGACATGAATTCGGCGAGAACGCCGATCAGCACCACACCGAACAGGATGACGGCGATGGAGGAGGCGATGCTTCCGTCTTCTTCGTCATGGGGCAAGGCCTCCTGTGGTGCTTGCTGTTGTTCTGTCGCGCTTTTGGTGGCGGCGACTTCGGTAGATGGCGCCTTTGCTGTCGTGGCTGCCTTGGGCGCGGCGCGGCCGGTATAGCTATAGCTGAAGAAATAGCTGTGCTGACCGACCTGCATGCGCAAGAACAGCCCATAAAGCGCCAGCATGGCAAAGATGGTGAAGCTGGAATAATAGGTCCATTTGTCGACGGGGATGAATTCCGGCACGATCATCGATATGCCCATCGCCGTCAGGATCATCACGCCATAGGTCTTGCCACTATCGTCATTATAGGGCTGTTCGCCGTGTTTCAGCCCGCCCAACAGGGCGGCAAGGCCCAGAATGCCGTTGATATCCAGCATCACAGCCGAATAGATCGTGTCGCGCACCAGGGTGGGCGAGCTTTCGCCCTGCATCATGATGGCAAGGATCAGCACTTCCACGGCCACGGCTGACAAGGTGAGGATCATTGTGCCATAGGGGTCGCCAACCCGGCGGGCGAGGATTTCCGCGTGATGCGCGACCCGGATCGAGGCCACCAATATGCCGCCAATCAGCACTGCCGCAGCGATCAGGCTGATGGTTGGTCCCGCCTCGATCAGCGAATGTTCGAGGAAGAACACGGCTATCGCCAATGCGATGGGGATCAGCAGGGACTTTTCCCGGAGCAAAACTGTCACGTCTCTTTATCCTTTGAAACCGCAGCGCGGCATTTGTCATTCTAGTAAGGTATTTGAGCAAGCAAAGGCCATTCAGGGGGCACGGATTTCAGTAAAGCGATTCGCCGTTGCGGTGCGTCCATTCTCTTTCGCACCTGCAACGTGCTGAGGCAATTTGCAGTTCCCTCGTCAAGATGCGATAGTTACACGAACGGCATTGAAAATGGCCGTTGGTGTTCCTCTTTCGAATATCTCAAGCCTTTGACGCATTTGAGATATTCGAAACGCCTTCAAGGTGAGGATGCGTGAGCATCTTCGAGCCTTGGTATGGAGATGACAGGGAGCTCATTCATTGCACAGGGAGAAGATGCATCATGGTCAAGGTTACCTATGAAATCGTTCCGCATGATGAAGGCTGGGCCTATCGGCTGAACGGCGCCTATTCCGAACGCTTCGATACGCATGACCAGGCATTGGAAGCGGCGCGGATCGTCATGCAGGAAATCGCTCAGGCCGATGAGCCGGTGCGGATTGTCTATCAGGATGAGAGCGGCAAGTGGCGGGCGGAAATGAGCAATGGCGATGATCGGCCCGAGGTGGAAATCCTTGACCAGTACGACCAATCCCGTACCGCCTGAACGGAGCGGTCAATTCAGATCGGTTTGCGGATAGATCCCGCATTGCGGCGTCGATGTCATTCGTCCAAATAGGCCAATAATCCCTCGACCACGGCGTCGAACACCGTCCGGCAGCGGCGGCTGAGTTTCAGGTCCTCGTGCATGACCACGAATGTGTCGAGCGCGATATCGAGGGTTCCGGGCAGGACTTCGATGAGATCCGCATGGCGGCGGGCGAGGCCGGGCTGGCACATGCCAATCCCCAGACCGGCGCGGATGGCTGCAAATTGCGCTAGATTGCTGTCGCTGCGGAACTGAAAATGCAGGGCATCCAGATCCGGGCGGGTTTTCAGCAGATCCCTGATATAGGCCAATTGCCGGTCGAAACCGATGAGGCGATGATCGGCAAGCTCCGCCAGACGTGATGGCGTGCCGTGACGCTCCAGATAGCGCCGATGGGCATAAAAGCCGATGCCAATGGCCCCGATATGGCGGCTGATCAGGGCAAGCTGGGTTGGTGCCACCATGCGCACGGCAATATCCACCTCCCGGTGGAGCAGATCCTCCATCTGGTCGGTGGCCGATAGCTCGATTTCCAGCCCGGGAAACTGCTCCTGCAAGCGGGTGAACATTGGGGGAAGCACTTCCACGGCGATCATTTCACTGGCGCTGACCCGCACCGGTCCGCGCACATCTCCTGCGTCTCCCTGCTCCCCGGCGGCGATGCGCGCCAGCGATGTGCTGGTGGCGGCCATCAGGGCAGCGTGGCTCCGCATGGCAAGGGCGGTTTCCGTCGGCAGCAGGCCGCGCTGGCTGCGCAGGAACAAGGGCGTGCCAAAAGCCTGTTCCAGCATCTCTATATGGCGACCGACTGTCGGCTGGGTCAGGCTCAGTTGACGCGCTGCCGCAGACAGTGAACCCTCCGTGATGACGGCGAGAAGACTGCGGTAGAGATCCCAACTCAGTTGATCTGCGTTCATGCATTTTTGTATAGCATAGATAAGAAAGTATACAATTTCGAATACCTCAATAATGAGGAATGATTGGCAATCGAAACAGCAGAAGTCTGGAGATTGTTATGACAGAAATCAACGATATTACTGGTTCTATTCCGCTGCCCAGCCCGATTGCCCTCGTGCTCGGGGCAACGGGAGGTGTCGGTGGCGCCGTCGCACGAGCTTTGGCCGGTCGGGGATACCATGTGCGGGCTTTGCACCGCGATGCAGCTCGACTTGCGGCGAAACATAGGGAAGGACAGCCAGCACTGGAATGGGTGCAGGGCGATGCGATGAACCGCGCCGATGTTATCCACGCGGCCAAAGACGCCTCTGTTATTCTGCATGGCGTCAATCCGCCCGGCTATCGCAACTGGGGGACACTGGTACTGCCGATGATCGACAATACCATTGCCGCCGCCCGTGCCAGCGGTGCCTGTATCCTGATGCCGGGGACGATCTATAACTACGGCCCGGATGCCTTCCCGCTGCTCAGCGAGGAGAGCCCGCAGCATCCGCAAACGGTCAAGGGTCGGATACGGGTAGAGCTGGAGCGGCGGCTGGAACAGGCAGCAGGCGAGGGGGTGCGGGTCATTCTTGTCAGGGCTGGTGATTTCTTCGGGCCTGAGGCGGGAAACAACTGGTTTGCTCAAGGGCTGATTACCCCCGGTAAGCCGGTGACGCGGGTTAACCTGCCGGGCAGGCCGGGCGTCAGCCATAGCTGGGCCTATCTGCCTGATGTCGCGGAAACCTTTGTCCGGCTACTGGAACGCGCGCCTGATCTGCCAGCCTTCGCCCGTTTTCACATGCAGGGCCATGTCGATGCGGACGGATATGCCATGGCGCAGGCGATCCGGCGGGCAAGCGGCAGCGATTCTGTCCGGTTCAAGCGCTTTGCCTGGTGGATGGTGCCGCTGCTGTCACCCGTCCTGCCGGTGTTTCGGGAATTGCTGGAAATGCGCTACCTGTGGCGCGAACCCATTGCGCTTGATAACCGTCGTCTCGTTGAGGTGCTTGGGGAAGAACCAAGGACGGCATTGGATGTGGCGGTTGCCACGACCTTGAAGAGCCTGAAGTGCTTGCAAACCACCGCGGTTCACCCTGACGGAAGTCGTTCGATGGCATCTGAAACCGCGCTGCATTGATGCAACAAGACCCCGCCGGATGATGGCGGGGTCTGTATCAAGGTTTACGATCAGTCGTCGAGCGTCGGATAGTCGATATAGCCCTTTTCTCCGCCGCCGTAGAATGTGCTCTGGTCGGCTTCATTCAGTGGTGCATCTTCCTTCAGACGGCGCACCAGATCCGGGTTGGCGATAAAGGGCTTGCCGAAGGCGACCATGTCGACTTTGCCTGACGCAATGGCGTCCATGGCCATCTGCCGGTCATAGCCGTTATTGCCGATCCAGACAGCCTTGCCGCCCGCATTGCGGTACGCGCCCTTGAAGGCCTCCCAATCGAAGGGTTTGTCGCCCTGGCTGAAATCACGCGGGCCGCCGGTCGCACCCTCGATCACGTGAATGTAGGCCAGGTCGAAGGCCGCCAGCTTTTCCACCAGCGCGGTATAGACCGACTGCGGATCGGGATCTGAAACGTCATTGGCGGGCGTGACCGGCGACAGGCGGATGCCGGTGCGGCCGCTGCCGATTTCACGGGTCACGGCCTGGACGACTTCAATCGTCAGGCGGATACGGTTCTCAATCGAGCCGCCATAGGCATCGCTGCGCTGATTGCTGCTCAATCGCATGAACTGTTCCAGCAGATAACCGTTGGCGGCATGGATTTCGACGCCGTCAAAACCGGCATCGATGGCGGCGCGCGCTGCCTTGCGGTAATCCTCGATCAGGCCGGGGATTTCCGAGAGTTCCAGGGCGCGGGGCTCGGAAGTGTCTACAAACGCGCCGTTGCCATCCGGGTTGATTACATAGGTCTTGCCCTTGGCAGCGATCGCCGAAGGAGCCACCGGCTTGCCGCCATTCGGCTGAAGCGAGGTATGGGAAATGCGCCCGACATGCCAAAGCTGGGTGACGATTTTGCCGCCCGCCTCATGCACCGCCTTGGTGACCGCTTTCCAGCCTTCAAGGGCTTCAGCCGAATAGAGACCCGGAACATCGGCATAACCCTGTGCCTGATGAGAAATGGCCGTGGCTTCGGTGATCAGCAGACCGGCGGTGGCACGCTGCTGGTAATAGGTGGCGGTGATTGGCTTTGGAACGGCATTGGGGGAACGGTTGCGCGTCAGCGGTGCCATGGCGATGCGGTTTGCAACGGCGATATCGCCGACTTGCAAGGGGTCAAAAAGAGTGGCCATTGAAATGTCCTTCTGAGGGTCATGATGAGAGTGTGATGGGAGAGGTCAGAGTTCCAAAGACAGCCGGGATAGAAAAGCAGCAATGGCTGCTTCGTCCCGCTTATAGAAAATCCATTGTCCGACCTTGTGGGAGGTGATTAGTCCAGCCTTGTGCAGGCTCGCGAGATGGGCCGATACGGTGGATTGCGACAGGCCGCAGCGCTCGAACTGCCCCGCGCAAATGCCCATTTCCAGCGGATGAGCCTGATCGCTGAAATGTTTTTCCGGCTCCCGTAGCCATTGAAGGATCTCACGCCGAACCGGATGCGACAGCGCTTTCAGCGCGTCATCCATATCCGGCTTGCTAAGGTCTTCTGGCTTGTCGAAATTCGTATCGTCCATCAACGATATATGGATCGTAAAAATCCGATATCAAGAGCGGCGGCCGGTGATTTTGGAGCGGGCAAAAAAAAGCACCCGCGAACGGATGCTTCAAGTGTGAAGGTCGTCAAACCTCCAGAGGGGAACAGCTACAAAAAACTACCATAAATAGTTTTTTCGCAACTGCACAATTATATAGATCAATCGCAGGAAGTTTCAAGTCTCCCTGAAAAACTTAGCCCCCGTAAAAAACCAAAAAAAAGGGGCCACCGGATCACTCCAGGGCCCTTAAAGTGTGAAGGTTAAAAACCTCCAGAGGGGAACAGCTGGTGCGGTGGGAACTGGGAGGAAGCCACCGTGTGCATCAGCTATGAGCGATATGGTGGTTTTTTGTGCAGTGAACAATGCTTTTTTGTGCATAGGAGGCATGCAGGTGTCGCATGTCTGCTATTTGCGTCGCAATTGAAAAACGATTTGACGATGATTCGTGACCTTGCTGCGACTGCTCAGTAAGGCCTATGCATAGATGCGCATAAGAAGATCTGTCGGTTTCAGAAGTTCCAATTGCGCGCCTTGCTGACGATGAAGTCGCGAAAAACTTTTAGCTTGGCCGCATTTTTCATCTCGTCCGGATAGCAGAAATAGGTATCGAAGGACGGAACTTCGGCACTGATCGGCAGCTGAATCAGTCCCGGATCGCGTCCGACGATGTAATCGGGCATGCAGGCAACCCCTATACCCAGCAGGCAGGCACGCTTGATCGAGGTCTGGCTGTTGATTTGCAGATGGGGAATGCGGCGATTGTCGGAGGAGCGCCCGGCCACTTCCAGCCAGTTAACGTCAAGCAGGTAATTGGGCGCCGGTTCGCCAAAGCTGATGATCCGATGGTTATCGAGATCCTCAATGGTCTGCGGCTCCCCATAGCGATTGATATAGGAGGGAGCGGCATAGACATGCATATGCACGGTAAACAGCTTGCGCTGGATCAGGTCCGATTGCTGCGGCTGGCGCAAGCGGATGGCGCAATCGGCGTGGCGCATGTTGACATCCAGTTCCTCGTTGTCGAGGATCAGCTGGATCGACATGTCAGGGTAAAGTTGCAGGAATTCCTGCACCTTGTCGGTGAGCCAGCCCTGGCCAAGCCCGACCGTGGTGGTGACGCGCAGCTTGCCGCTCGGCTTCTCGGTGGTTTCGGTCAGCTGCATTTTCACTGTTTCCAGTTTCAGCAGCACGTCATGGGCGGTGCGATAGAGCAATTCGCCCTGTTCGGTCAGAATGAGGCCGCGGGCGTGGCGGTGAAACAGCTTCACCCCCACATCCTGCTCCAGCGCGCTCACCTGTCGGCTGATTGCCGACTGCGAGAGATGCAGCTTATCTGCCGCATGGGTAAAGGACCCGGCTTCGGCTGCGGCGTGGAAAATCCGCAATTTGTCCCAATCCAGCGGTATATTGCTGCTGCCTCGCATCATGCCCTCACTCCGCGGCCTGAGCCGGGATAATCTCCGCGGCAAGATAACGTTCTGCCTCAAGGGCGGCCATGCACCCCATGCCGGCAGCAGTAATAGCCTGGCGGTAGATATCATCAGTTACGTCACCGGCGGCAAAAATGCCGGGTACGTCGGTCGCGGTCGAATCCGGTGCGGTCCACAGATAGCCGTTTGGCTTCAGCTTCAGCTTGCCGGTGAACAGTTCCACGGCGGGCGCATGGCCGATGGCGACGAAAACGCCGTCGATGGGGGTATCGGTAACGATGCCAGTGTCGAGATTTTTCAACCGCACGCCGGTCACCGATGGCGGCATCGGCGGCTTGGCCGGGCTGCCGGTGACTTCATCAATAACGGTGTTCCAGAGGACCTTGACATTATCCTTGGCAAACAGCCGCTCCTGCAAAATCTTCTCCGAGCGGAAACTGTCGCGGCGATGCACGACGGTCACGGTCTTGGCGATATGCGACAGGTAGAGCGATTCCTCGACCGCCGAATTGCCGCCGCCGACCACGATCACATCCTTGTTGCGATAGAAAAAGCCATCGCAGGTGGCGCAGGCCGAAACCCCGAAACCCTGGAAATGCTGTTCGCTTTCGATCCCCAGCCATTTCGCCTTGGCGCCAGTGCAGATGATCAGCGTATCAGCGGTCCAGACGGTGCCGGAATCGGTCTTGACGGTGAAGGGGCGGCGGGTGGTTTCCACCTCGGTCACCAGGTCGTTGACGATTTCCGTGCCGACATGGGTTGCCTGTTTCAGCATTTCGCCCATCAGCCAGGGGCCTTGGATCGGATCGGCAAAGCCGGGATAATTTTCCACATCGGTGGTGATCATTAGCTGGCCACCCTGTTCCATGCCGGCGATCAACACCGGTTTCAGCATGGCGCGGGCTGCATAGATGGCGGCGGTATAACCGGCGGGACCAGAGCCGATGATCAGCACTTTGGTATGGCGGGCGGACATGGTCTTTCCTTTCCGTGGCGAGGGACGTGTGGTGTGCGGCATATAGGATGCCTGCCTCGCCTTTTCTTCATTTCATTTATGAAGGCTCCATGCATTTATTCAAGGGCAGCTCTGCGTTTATAACAGGGCAATTCCATCCACCGTAATTTTACTGCGGCAAACGGACATTTTCTTGCGTTGGAACCCGGTCAGGGTCATAAGCGCGCATGGAGTTTGATAAAGGGTGACCGCGTGTTTCGCGCTGATTTGGATGCCATCGACATCAAAATTCTAAGAGAGCTGCAACGCGACGGTCGGATGACCAATGTCGAGCTTTCGGAGCGCGTCGGTATTTCCGCACCGCCCTGCCTCCGCCGGGTGCGCAAGCTGGAAGATTCTGGCATTATTCAAGGCTATCATGCGGCTTTAAGCGGCCCCAAACTGGGATTCGATCTGGTTGCCTTCTGCATGGTAGGCCTGAAACATCAGTCGGAAGCCAATCTGAAGAGCTTCGCCGCTGCCACCGAACAATGGCCGCTGGTGCGCCAGGCCTGGATGGTCAACGGCGAAAGCGACTTCCTGCTGCACTGCGTTGCCGATAACCTCACCAGTTTCCAGGATTTCGTCATCGAGACTCTGACGGCCAATAGCCATGTCGATACGGTGAAAACCCTGTTGACGATCCGGCAAATCAAGCGGCTGGGTTTGGTGGACATTTGATTGCGCCTTGCCGCAAAATCATCATCCATGATTCGCGCTGTTATCTCTCAAGACTTGATGTGGTCTTGAGCAGGCCAGTGATCTGGTCGATCAGCGCATCCACCGAGTAGAGCGCCATGATCTGCGGTGAGATTTCGACGAAGGGCGCCTTGCAGAAATCCTCTATTCCTTCCAGGCCCTGTGGGCGGTTTGAATGCTCACCGAGAATGAAGACATTGTCTGGATGATAAAAGTCCTCGTCGCGCACAGACTGATTATTGGTCAACAGCTTGCGTCCGTAGAGAGCAGCTTCCAGCGGTCGCAGCGTCAAGCCCTTCTGGCCGTCCTGGACGATATCGATGATGCAGCGCGCAGCAAGGTTTTCGGCGAGATAGGCGGGATAGGGCTTATTGACCGGTTTCTTGCCGAGACGTTCAGTCGGGGTCTTGTGGGGTTTTTTCACCTCGGTGAAACGGATGGACGTGCTAAAGCCCTTTTGTGTCAACTGATTGCTGAGTGTCTCTATCAGATCCTTGCGTCCCTTGTCCTTGCCCAGAAAGGCGAAGTCGTAGACTGGATTGACCGCGCGGACACCGTCTACCGCGGCGATAAATTGCCTGTAGAATTCAAAGCCGTAGCGTTCGCAATCGGCCTGGTCGAAGGATAGAACCGGATAGCCGGCGGCATGAAGATCCCGCAGCAGAGGTCCCATGCCGTTTTTTGTGGCAATTGGATTGCGCACGACCACGGCAACAGAAGCCTTGGGGCGCGTGCGGTGAAGATAATCCACGATCTCCTCGCGCTCGTTGACGATGAACAAGGCGTCGGGATGGCGGGCAATATGATCCGTGAGTATCCTCTCGTAAACGTATTTCCGGCAGAAGCGCGGCAGGACCTTGAAGATCAGCTGACGGCGCGCTTGCTGTTTGACGTTGACGACTTCGACATTAAAGCGCGTGGTATCGGCCTTGGTCCAGAAATAGTCTTCATAATCTGCCCAGAAGCCAATGCATACGACTTTCAGTCGCGCGTGGTGTAAGGGGGCAGATATCACGTTTGGCTCCTCGAAATCCGACGCTGTTCTGCTTACGGTCAGCGCCCTGATTTTATCTCAAACAGATTTTCTACGAAGAGTCATTGAAAATGATCGCGTCTATCATTTTTGCAAATATCTCAAGCGATGCAAGCGTTTGAGATATTTGCATGCCTTCACGGCGAGGTTGCGGCCCACATTTTCGAGATTGGGTATCAGGAGCCGAATGTATAGTTGAACACGCGGATTTCCTCCTGGAAATGGGCCTCAACAAAGGCTTTGGTTTCCTCATCGAAATAGCGGGTATAATTGCCGCGTTTCGAGCTGTTTTTCTTCGGGACCGGGCTGGTCAGACGCAGTCTTTCCATCAAGGTCGGCTTCAATCCGATCCGTTTGCGGATATGGCGGAAATCCGAATTGATGTTTTCGATCTTTCCGATGTAGTCGCAGCCGGATAACCAAAACAGCTGTGAGCGGCGTTGAAGAGGGGGCAGGATTTCATCCGGCCAATGTTCGTCATGCCGCGAATAATATTCATCTTCAAGGAGCCATGCTTTGAAGCCGATATCGCGAATATGCTGCTGATAATCGGGGCACTCATAGGGTTGTAGCCGTTTCTGGCAAAGAAACGAATAAAGGGATACCATTCTGTCCCAGGGATTGCGAACGAAGCCGAAGCTGAAACGCTTGTCTATGCCGAAATTGGCGAGCTTGCGGTAAGGCGTATGGGTCGGAACCCCCTGCGTCTCACCACCCAGCACCTTGGTGATGGATCTCCCGGCGGATTTCGGAACATGTACAAAGACAAAGTTTTGCGCAACGACCGTCATGGTCCCTCCTTTTTAAGTGATAGCGCTGTCCCAGCGCCTCAACATCCATGCGTTTTCTCAAATGCATGATGCTGTAATGTTCTCAATCTGCTGCGCGATTCCTGCTGCCGTATCACGGCCCAACAATCCCGCATTTATAGAGGGATCAAGCTCATCTTGATCCCAACCCCTGATTTCATCCGCTTTGCGCCAGATTAGGCGCTTGGAGGATAGAATGCTCTGATATTGTAGTAACCAATAAGTTACTGATTCGCGCCAGGGTTTTTTAAAAAAATCACAGGTCCGTCCGGGACTGGGAAGGCCTCTATCAAAAATACGGGAGTATCCCCGCTTCATTTCAGGGAAAACTGGGAGAAATCGCGGTTGTGCAGTGAATGCAAACGCGAATTGATTGGTCCCGTGACAATCACGGGTTTATGATCGATAGTCTGGCATCCCGGTATTTTACAGCCTTGGGATTGCCGTGTGACGGGCAAGAGGACACCGAAATGCAGGTATCTGATGCGCTACGCGTCAATTTGTTTCGGGCGACGAAGAAGGAATTCCCCTTCGAGGCCTTTGCGAAACAGTCTCATCCGTCCCTTCGCGTTTCGCTTGTGGAAGATGCGCGCTATAAGCCCTGCGACGTGGCCGTGATCTTCGGATCTTTCGGGCGTGACTCGACGCCGGTCCATGCCTTGCGCACCGCTATTGCCGTTCAGCATAAGGGGCCGTTGCTGACGGTCGAAGTCGGCTTCTGGGGGCGTGAGACCAGCAAGCGATCGTTTAACTGGTATCATACCCTGCTTGGACATCGCCGCAGCCTGTATAAATTCAAGCATAATTTCTACCGGATCGCCCTTGACGGTTCCCTGCCCGGCGAGGGTGATTTCTGTAATGCCAATAGCCCGCCGGACCGCTGGGAACAGCAAAGTGCTGCGCTGAATATTCGGCTGAAGCCCTACCGCAGCGCTGGTGAGCATGTGTTGATCATCGGGCAGATCCCCGGAGACGCGGCCATGCGCGGCATGGATGTTCGCCAATGGTTGGTGGCGACCGCTCGCCACGTGCGCAGGCTGACGGACCGGCCCATCATCGTGCGACCGCATCCCGGCATGAAAAACGAGGATTTTGCGGCGCTTGAGACCGAACTTGTAGCGATTCCCGGCCTGCACCTTTCCGGCCTGTCGTCCCTCACCGTTGTCGATGAACTGGCCCGGGCGCATTGCACCATATGCTATTCCTCGTCTTTTTCGCTGGATTCCCTGCTGGAAGGGGTGCCGGTCATTACGTTATCACGCTTCAATATCGCCGCGCCAATTTGCTCCAGACGGATCGAAGATGTGAACGATCCGCCGTTGCCGGAACGTGAGCAATTGTTCCATGATATCGCCTATGCCCATTGGACGCTGGATGACATCCGCGCCGGGGATGTGTTGAAACGGTTTGCCCCAATCCTCGCCAGACGGTGCGCTGGCGGTAGCCGTCAGGTGCGCCATAGTCCTGCCCATTCCGTTTTGCCTGGTTTTCAGCTACAGGGACTGTGATGCGCCGTGTTGCGCTTTGTGTGGCTGTCTCTCATCAGGCTGCTGCGACCTTCGTGACAGGATAGGGCATGTTCGGCAAGAAAACCCGGCCTCGCAAGAAAACCCGGCTTGAGCGGTTCTTTTCCCTTAACCAACATCGCAAGCGCTGGGGCGCGGCGCGCTATGCTGAGGGGGATCTGGATTACCAGGCACTCAAACATCAGATGGTCGAGGGTGACACTGCGCAGCAGACGCGCGGCTCGGAAAAATCGCTCGATCTGCATCTGGAAAACCTGCGGAGGGAGTTTGCGGGCCAGCCGGAACTGCTCTGGCATCATGCCCGGCTGATCGTGCTGCTGCGCCGGGAATTCCAGGTGGAGCAGACATTTGTGCAATTGCAGGCACTGTGGGAGGCGGAGGCTGATTTCCTCTGCGAAAACCTCAATCTGCGCTGGCTGGTTTCGGCTGCCGACAGTTTTGTCGATCATCACCCGGATGCCGGGGCGCGGGCGCGCGCCATGCTGGTGTCGCTGCTGGTCAATACGGTGAAAATCTATGAGACGGAGCGGGTGCTGGCGACGGCTCCGGCACCGCTCGATGCGCAAAAGCTGGAGCGGCTGCAATCCGAGTTGATTCCGCTGTTTTCCGGCCTGTCCTGCTTTACCATCGGCACCGACGATACCCTGCGCAACATGCGCTGGCGGCTGGACGGTTTGATGGCGCAAGGCCCGGTTGGCATGATGCTGAAAACCGTTTTCGACCGGTTGCAGGTGGAAGATACCGCCTTTGCCCGCCTCAAGGCGCAGCATCACCGGGGGCGGACGGGCTGGTGGTCTGAGTGACGGCCAAGGCCTTCAGATAGTCGAAATCCTCGCGCCGGACCGGCACCTGCCGCCGCTGTGCATCATGACTATGACAAAGCTGACGCAGGCCCATCCGCAACTGCGCCTTGATGCGCCTCAGCTGAAAGGCCAGCGCTGGGCGCTGTTTTTCCGATTGAGCGGGGGTAATCGAAGACTGGGTCGCAATCGGTTCGGGCAGGCCATAGGGGACGCAGCGGTCCAGTTGCACGGCCAGCGCCGGATCGGCCTGGAAGGAGGCAAGCTCATAGGCCGCGCAGATCACCGCATCGGCAATGGCACCGTGGCGCGCACTGCGCTTGAGAAGCTTGGCAGCTCCCGTCGGCCATAGAATATAGGCCGCAGCCCCCGAACGATCCTGGTAGAGCCGGCGCAGCGGTAGATCGGAGAGGCTGGCGTGAGCGACAAGTTTTTTGCGGCTGCGGGTTTCCAGCGTCACATGGTCGAGATCGGTGCGATGGCGCAGCGCTTCCAAAAGAGCAGACACCTTATCGGACAGAACCGCGTCGTCTTCCAATACCAGCACGGGATCTGCGCCTGTGGCAACCGCCTCCCAGATCTGGCGATGGCTGAGCAGGCAGGCCCGTTCGGCGGGCCGGATCGGTCTTTCCCAGCCGCTCCAATAGGCCTCGTCCAGATCGGGAAGATGATCGGCATCCAAGGCCGCTATGCGGGTGAAGGGTAACCCAAGGGCGTGCATCTGCGCCTGCTGGAAGGCCAGCCGCTCACGGGCGCGGTTGAGATTGATGATCATCACCTGCATGGCGTCGGCTTTATGGTTGGGGCGTGGGCGGCGCGATCACCGGCCTGCCGAGTAACCGGCTATAGACCGCCTCCAGCCCTGCCGCTTCTCTCGCCAACGCAAAATTTTCCCGCACATGGGCAACGGCCGCCTTGCCATGCAGGCAGGCGCGTCCGGGATCGGCCAGATAAGGCTCGATTGCGTCACGCAGCGGTGCATAGGCGTCGGCGGCAACCACGGCACCGGTTGCGCCTTCGGCGATCAGTTCCGCATAGGCCCCGGCATCCGAGGCGACCACAACGGTCTCGGACGCCATGGCTTCCAGCGGTGTCAGGCCGAAGCCTTCATTGCGCGAGGGCGCGACATAGAGCGTCAGCCGCCGATACCATGGTTTGATATCCTCGACCTCGCCTAAAAAAAAGATCCGCTCGGTCAGACCGGCGGCGGCAATCTGCGCCTTCAGCCCCTCGGCAAAACCCTTATGTTCCGGGGTGACGCGGCCGGAGACCACGGCTGTCCAGCCGGGATAGCGTGGCAGAAGCTCAATCATCGCCTTGACGAACAGATCGGTGCCCTTCTGATGGCGCACCCGACCGAAGCAGCCAATCAGATAATCGCCCGGCAGGTTGGTGGCTGGCATCCTGTCCTCGGCACCTTGCGGCGGATGAAACAGTTCGGTGTCGATACCGTGGCGGATGACGCTATGCGGCACCTGCAAAAACGAGCCGGAGCGGGCGCTGGTGGCGACCACGGCATCCATTTTCGAGATCAGCCAACGGGTATAGCGGCTGTGGTGACGCTGGGCCGCCGAGGTAAATAGCAGTTTCAGCGGCATGCGCAGCACATCGCGCAGCACCACGCCTGCCAACATTTCCAGATTGCGCCGGGCATGCCAGACGCGATGGGAAGCGCCGCGCGGCTTTTTCCACAAGGCTGGCATTTGTGCGAAAGACAGCGCGGGCATGGTGTCCGGCAGGCCGGGGCCAAGCGTGGCAATCGCCAGTCCGCGGCGGCGCTGCTGCGGGATCAGTTGCACCACGGTGGAGGTAACGCCCGAAAGTCGCCGCTTGAAATGAGGAGCCACCACAAGGATTGAAGCAGGATCAAGCACGCAACAGGTACCTTTCGTCATCACGGCTACAGTGCAGGTTACTGCTCACAGAAAAAAGACGCACCTGCAAGGCGCGCCTTTTTCAACAGCAGAGGCTGGAGATCAACCCCAGTTGACCGCGATAATTTCGTAAGCCTTGGAACCGCCGGGAGCCACGACTTCGATACTGTCGCCGGCTTCCTTGCCAATCATGGCGCGGGCAATCGGCGAGGAAATCGAGATACGCCCAGCCTTCACATCGGCTTCCTGATCGCCGACGATCTGGTAGATTTTTTCCTCGTCGGTATCTTCATCGATCAGCTTGACGGTGGCGCCGAACTTGATTTTCGAGCCGGACATTTTCGACAGATCGATGACTTCCGCGCGCGCAGTCAGATCTTCGAGTTCGGAGACCCGGCCTTCATTATGGCTCTGGGCTTCCTTGGCGGCATGATATTCGGCATTTTCCGAAAGGTCGCCATGGGCGCGCGCTTCGGCAATGGCCTCAATGATCCGAGGACGTTCTTCTTGTTGACGCCAGCGCAGTTCCTCCTGAAGCTTGGAGAAGCCGTTCTGCGTCATCGGTACCTTATCAACCATGTCCTCTTCCTTCACCTTTCATGCCCGCATGGCGTGGCCATGAAAATAAAACAGGTTCCGAAGCAAAGCTACGGAACCAGCCACATATCCAACTCGTGACATTATAGCAGACTGTAACAGTCAATTTCCAGAGATTTCGAATGGACGTATTTTCAATCTGTCCATCCGGCACAACTGCCCAGGCGCAACCGTGTCACTGCGCTGATATAAGCTTCCAGATGTCGTTAACAAGGGCAATGGCGACAAGCCACATCGCAATTGAAATCGCAAAGACCAGAAGCAGGTATTTCATCCTTGGGGTCATTATCTCTGCCGTCTATCGCCGGTTCTACGCTCAACTCTATGCGATGATTCGGCCTGCGTGGATGTTAACCTTCGATCAAGGATGATTTTTTGTAAATGCGAAGGCGGGGCTGTCTCGTTTTGGTTCATGGAGCGCTCTGCCGGTCAATCTTCAATCGGCTTGGTAGACCAAGGCTCGATTGAGTAATCGCCGGGCGGCGGCATATTGGGTGGCCTGTAGGGGGTCGTCCTTGATGGGTGGTCCAGCCGGTCGATGACGGATTGATGGATGACGCTGCCTTTTTCGATAGAGCGAGGGTCGCAGAGCGGCAGATACCAGCCCTTGGGAGGCCGGCAGCGCCAGGAGGAAAAGGGTACGCGACGCGGCACGATCTCGAACGGCAGCCAGGACCAGGTCATGGAATCATGGATCGGGGCCAGTGGGTCGAGCTTCACATGGTCGTTGTCGTCATCCTCGCCATAGACGATATCATGGACAGTGTCTTCGTCGTAGTGCAGCCCAAATGGCCTGCTTTCTGCGATCATCCAGGCCAGCGGAATCTTGGCCGTCGCGCTCTGCGCTTCGCTATAGCCGCCGCCGACATCGCCATGGGAGCCAGCAAACCAGACCTGTTTGAAATCCTGAGGCTTGATCATATGCGGGTCCTCCGGCTTGAACGGGCTGCCCCAGAATGGCTGGCCGGACTTCCAATAGACCGGTCGAAATATCGTGCGCCGCTCATCAATGGCCAGGGCCTGGCGGACAGCGGCCACGCTTGGATTGCGGGTCGTGAAAGGAAAGGTCTGGAAGGTGAGACCTCTCTGTGTCTGGTTGATCACCGTCGATACGGTGTCGAACAGGCCGAGAAAGGCAATCGCCGGACGGTAGCCGCGCAATGTCCGCTCATAAAGACGCATGGCGGCGAAGGCGGAGGGTGCCGAGTGGCTGACGATGTCAGCCGTTTCGCCGCGCCGCTCGCTTATGGGAATGGTTTTATAGGTCCGGTAGGCGTAGTCCACAAGATTGAGAAAATTCGGCGCAATAATGCCCAGGCTGTTGATGAAACCGGCCAGAACCCTGGCGCTATAGGCTCCGCGGCTGAAGCCTAGGATGTAGATCCTGTCGTCCTCGCCAATTGTGTTGCCGGCGTCGTCACGCGGTGCGGCGCGGTAGTTCTCAACAAGAAACCGGTAGGCGCGCTTGACATTGCGGTCGAGACCCCAGCCTGTTGCCAGGCCCCAGACTTCGGCGGATTGGCGTGCAAGTCGCAACCAAGCGTCGTCTGCACCGAACGTGCCGACGCCCGGCTCATAATAGACCAATTGCTCGTCATTGCGGGTCAGGCAGCCAAGCAGTCTGACGATATTGGTTCGGCTGGCTGAAATTTCATTCGACGTGCCGTCAAACAGAATGACGATGTTTTTGCCCACGCTGTCCCCTTGCCAGATCAAGGGGTTTTCATAGCATTATCAGCGTGGTGCAGCATCCCTGGCTTTTGAAGGGTCAGGCGGAAAGCCTCACCCTTTGGTCGCATTCGCTCACAGTCTGTTCAAGAACGGCCATGTGCCGATTATTGAACGGGCTGTCAGAAATAGCTTTGCAGCGGACGAACTTCCAACTGGCCCTTTTTCAGCGCCTCGATGGCTTCGGCTGCGGCAAGCGCACCGGCCATCGTGGTGTAATAAGGCACTTTCTGCATCAGGGCAGCGCGGCGCAGCGATTTGCTGTCCGAGATCGCCTTGTTGCTATCGGTGGTGTTGATCACCAGTTGAACCTGCCGGTTGCGGATGGCATCCTCAATATGCGGGCGGCCTTCCAGAACCTTGTTGATCTTGACCGCCTCTATGCCCTGTTCGGCGAGGAAGCGTTGCGTGCCGCCGGTGGCCAGAACTTTGAAGCCGATTGAGGTCAACAGCTTGATGGCGGGCAGAACGCGGACCTTGTCCTCATCGCGCACCGACACGAACACCGAGCCGTCACGGGGAAGCTCGACGCTGGCGCCCAGCTGGCTCTTGGCAAAGGCCAGCGCGAAGCTGGTGTCGAGACCGATGACCTCGCCGGTTGAGCGCATTTCCGGCCCCAGAAGCGTATCGACGCCGGGGAAGCGGGCAAACGGGAACACCGCTTCCTTGACGGCAATGTGCTTCAGGTTGCGCGGATCGGGCTTGGCACCGTAAGCGGCAATCGCCGCATCCAGCTTTTCACCGGCCATGATCCGGGCGGCGATCTTGGCAATCGGCGCGCCGATGGTTTTTGCCACGAACGGCACGGTGCGCGAGGCACGTGGGTTAACCTCGAGAACGTAGATAACCCCATCCTTGATGGCGTATTGCACATTCATCAACCCGCCGACATGCAGCGCCTTGGCCATGGCGGCTGTCTGGCGCTCCAGCTCGTCCAAAGTCTCATTGCTCAGCGAGCGCGACGGCAGCGAACAGGCCGAGTCGCCGGAATGGATACCAGCCTCTTCGATATGCTCCATGATACCGGAGACGAAGACACTTTCGCCATCGCACAGCGCATCGACATCCACCTCAATTGCGTTGGTGAGGTAGCTATCGAACAGCAGCGGGTTCTTGCTGAGAAGGGTGTTGATCTGGCCCGTCTTGTCATTGGGATACCGCTGCTTGATGGCTTCCGGCACCAGGCCCGGCACGGTATCCAGCAGGTAGCTCTGCAACATGCTCTCATTGTGGATGATCTGCATGGCCCGACCGCCCAGCACGTAGGACGGACGCACCACCAGCGGGAAGCCGATTTCGGAGGCGACAAGGCGCGCCTGTTCGACCGAATAGGCAATGCCGTTGTTGGGCTGGTTGAGGTCCAGCTTCATCAGTAGCTTCTGGAACCGGTCGCGGTCTTCGGCCAGATCGATCATGTCAGGCGCGGTACCGAGGATCGGGATGCCGTTCTTTTCCAGGGCTTCGGCCAGTTTCAGCGGCGTCTGGCCGCCAAACTGCACGATGACGCCGACCACTTCACCCTTTTCCTGTTCGGCGCGCAGAATTTCGATAACGTCTTCCGCCGTCAACGGTTCGAAATACAGGCGGTCGGAGGTGTCATAGTCGGTGGAGACGGTTTCCGGGTTGCAGTTGATCATGATCGCTTCAAAACCGGCATCCTTCAGGGCGAAGGCGGCGTGGCAGCAGCAATAATCGAACTCGATACCCTGGCCGATGCGGTTCGGGCCACCGCCGAGGATGACGATTTTCTTGCGATCCGACACCTGCGCTTCCGAGCGCAGCGCGCCGACGAAAGGCGTCTCATAGGTCGAATACATGTAAGCCGTGGGTGACGCGAATTCGGCCGCACAGGTATCGATCCGCTTGAAGACCGGGCGGACATTGAGGCCATTGCGCAGCTCGGCCACTTCCTTCGGACGCTTGCCCGACAGGCTGGCAAGGCGGGCATCGGAAAAGCCCTTGGCTTTCAGCATCCGCAGATTTTCAGCGTCTTCGGGCAGGCCATGTTCGCGGATGCGGGCTTCCAGATCGGTGATTGCCTTCAACTGAGCGATGAACCACGGATCGATCTTGCAGCCTTCATGCACTTCGGCTTCCGACATGCCGAGCCGCAAGGCCTGGGCCACCATGCGCAGCCGGTCCGGGGTCGGTGTGCCGATGGCGGCGCGGATGGCGTTCTTGTCGTCGCCCTGGCCAAGGCCGGGGATTTCGATTTCGTCCAGACCGGTCAGGCCGGTTTCCAGGCCACGCAGCGCCTTTTGCAGGGATTCGGCGAAGGTGCGGCCAATCGCCATGACTTCGCCGACCGATTTCATCGCAGTGGTCAGCGTCGGCTCGGCACCGGGGAATTTCTCGAAGGCAAAGCGCGGGATTTTGGTGACGACGTAATCAATCGACGGCTCGAAGGAGGCAGGCGTCGCGCCGCCGGTAATGTCATTGTCCAACTCGTCCAGCGTATAGCCAACTGCCAGCTTGGCAGCGATCTTGGCAATCGGGAAGCCGGTCGCCTTGGAGGCCAGCGCCGACGAACGCGACACGCGTGGGTTCATCTCGATGACGACGAGGCGGCCGTCCTTGGGGTTGACCGCAAACTGCACGTTGGAGCCGCCGGTCTCAACACCGATTTCGCGCAGCACCGCAATCGAGGCGTTGCGCATCATCTGGTATTCCTTGTCCGTCAGCGTCAGAGCCGGGGCAACGGTGATGCTGTCGCCGGTATGGACGCCCATCGGATCGATATTTTCGATGGAGCAGATGATGATGCAATTGTCCGCCTTGTCGCGGACAACTTCCATTTCATATTCTTTCCAACCCAGCACCGATTCCTCGATCAGCACTTCTGTCGTCGGCGAGGCATCGAGGCCGGAGCCGATGATCTCGAAGAATTCCGAGCGGTTATAGGCAATGCCGCCGCCGGTGCCGCCCATGGTAAAGGACGGGCGGATGATGGTGGGCAGGCCAACAACGTCAAGCGCCTGGGCTGCCACCGCCATCGCGTGGTTCATATAGCGCTGCTTGCGGTCGGTTTCGCCGAGGTTCCACTGGTTTTCCAGCTCATCCAGCGCCTTGTCGAGCGCGTCGCCGGAAAGCCGGGCCTTTACCTCATTACGAGCAATTTCATGGGTCTTGCGGTCGGCGTCCTTGATCTCGGTGGCATTGGCCAGCATGGATTTCGGCGTCTCAAGGCCGATGCGGGCCATGGCTTCCCGAAACAGGGCGCGGTCTTCGGCCATGTCGATGGCGGCAGGCTTGGCGCCAATCATCTCGACATTGTAGCGATCCAACACGCCCATCCGCTTCAGGGAGAGCGCGGTATTCAAGGCCGTCTGCCCACCCATGGTCGGCAGCAGCGCATCCGGGCGTTCCTTGGCGATGATCTTGGCGACCACTTCCGGGGTGATCGGCTCGACATACGTTGCGTCGGCGAGGCCCGGATCGGTCATGATGGTCGCCGGGTTGGAATTGACCAGAATGACCCGGTAGCCTTCTTCCTTCAGCGCCTTGCAGGCCTGGGTGCCGGAATAATCGAATTCGCATGCCTGGCCGATGACAATCGGTCCAGCGCCGATGATGAGGATGGATTTAATGTCTTGGCGCTTTGGCATGTCTCTATCCGATCTCTTCACCTGCGCGAAAAACCGGCCAAGGTGAGGGGCATCACCGGTCGGGCGCAGATCCATGGTATTTCAGGCTAGAAGCGGCTTATAGGGAATTGTGGCGATCAGCGGAACCCCCGTTTTCGCTTTTTCTACGGATAAGTGAAGGGCAGGCGCGGCGGGGATGTGGTCCTGCAATTTCCCCTGGGACATTACAGTGAGAAATGGACCGTTTTGTCACATGCCATTTGCGCAGACGCTGTAGGAAACCTGTTCGGTTTCAAAGGAGATGGCCCTCATGCCGCAGACGCAACTGTCGTCCGACCTCATCCGTTTCTCTGCGGCCGGCCGCTCCGGGCCATCGAAACGTCTCGGCATCCGTTTCGATGCGGAAGGTAATTTCCTACCCGAACCGGGCAACACGATTGTCTGCCATCTTCGCCCGGGAAGTGAAAGCCAGAAGGCGATTGTCGCCTTGCAGGAGCGCTATAAGCAAATGCCGGAGGCTGACCATCTGGCCGTTACCCCTGCCTCCAGCCTGCATATGACCCTGTTTCAAGGCATTATCGAACATCGCCGCACCGCCGGTTTCTGGCCAAAGGATCTGCCGCTGGATGCGCCAATCGACGACATGACGGAAATCCTCGCGCAAAGGCTGATGCATTTTACGCCCGGGCCGGATTTTCGCATGAAGATTGCCCGGATGCTACCGACGGGGCTTCGGTTGGAGCCAGTGGGTGAGGCGGATCGCCGGGCCTTGGCGCAGTGGCGCGACAGGCTGGCGGATCTGCTCGGCTATCGCCATCCCGACCATGAGACTTACGAGTTTCATATCACCTTTGCCTATGTCATCAGGCCATTTTCAGAGGCGGCCCTTTTTCAGTGGCAGGCCATGCTGGAGATGGCGCGAGAAGAGTTTCTGGAGCAATTTGAGGATATCGCTCTTGATCCTCCGGCTTTCTGTGCCTTTAACGATATGAAGCATTTCGAAGAACTGATCGTATTGCAGGGTCATATCGACTAAAAAAAGCGACGGTTAAGCAATACGATGTTGTATCGTTTTCGCGTCGCAGGTATCTGAAACCCTGTTGGCTTTTCCAGATCGATGCCATGGGGTTTTTATGCTTTTCGCAAACAGAGTCTGCCGCCGTTTTGCGACATCTCTATGCTCCTCTGGTCTCGGATTTTTTTGGAAATTCTCCACGAGGTGATTGTTTAACTATTTGATCCTACGGGAATTTATGGGAAACCGACGCCGTCCTCGACCATTTCTCCTGGCTGCCTCTCTTTAATGGCGCCATCAAGGCGAAGTGCATTTTTTAACGCTCTGTCAGGGTTGCAAAATTGGCTATCGACTTGCCATGGCAAGGCGTGCAGCCTGATTTTCGTCATGTTCCTTGCTGGTTCTGGCAGATGCCTGGGGCCGGCCCTGGCACATGCCAGGGGCATGACAGCAGATTTTAAAAATCCAAGGTATTTTCATGAGACATTTTTTAATCCATCGCGTTTGCGCATGTAAAACCGTTTCACACTTTTCCTGGAAATGCTCTGGCTACGGCCTATTTGCCCAGGCAACCGATATAAGCCAGGAGACCTGCCCATGATTACCGTCCATTATCTGGAGCATTCCAGGGCGCACCGCATTCTCTGGCTGCTGGAAGAGCTGGGATTGTCTTATGAGGTGAAAACCTACAAGCGCGGCGCCGATATGCATGCACCGGCGGCATTGAAGGCCGTGCATCCGCTGGGGAAATCGCCTGTCATCGAAGACAATGGCCGGATCTTCGCCGAAAGCGGCGCCATTATCGAATATCTGATCGACACCTATGGCGCCGATACCAATGGCAAGATGGTTTTGCGTCCGGCACCGGGCAGCGACGCTTTCCTGCGTTACCGTTACTGGCTGCATTATGCCGAAGGCTCGGCCATGCCCCTTCTGATCTTGAAGCTGGTATTCTCCCGGTTGTCCAAGCAGATGCCGTTTCTATTGCGCGGAGTGGCTAAGCGGATTTCCGATGGCGTTTGCGGCAAGATGATCGATCCGCAGATCGCTGAGCATCTGGCCTTCTGGCAGGCGGAATTGCGCAAGGACGGCTTTTTTGCCGGGACGGACTTTACCGCCGCCGATATCGCCATGAGCTTCCCGGTGGAATCGGTGCTGTCGATTTCCGGCGATACGGGCGATGTTACCATCCTTCGTTCCTATCTTTCCACAATCCGCGCCAGGCCGGCCTATCAGCGCGCCCTGCAACGCGGCGGAGCTTATATGTTCTCCAAGACCTGACCGCCTTTTTCTTCAAACCCAGTGTTTGGAACACTGTTGGGCTTAAGAGTGTTTGGAACACTGTTGGGCTCAAGCCGTTACCAGCCTGCCGCCGTTGCTGTTGCACGGCGGCAGTTTTTGCTGAACATGGGCGTTCTGCAATGCGGCCGGGGAGAGAACCGATGGAACTGGATGGGCGTCGTCAGTCCGAAAATCTCGAGGATGTCAGGGGTGCATCAGGCGGCGGCGGCTTTGGCCGGCGCGGCATCCGGCTGCCGATTGGCGGCCGCGGGCGGGGTTTGAGTTTTTCCACCATCATCATTCTGGTGCTGATCTATTTCGGTCTTCGCCTGATGGGCATCGATATGTTGCAATTGCTGGAGGAGGGCAGTGGGTCCGCGCCATCTTCTTCGCAGCAGCAGGTCAGTGACACGCCAGAACAGGCGGACATGAAAGTATTCGTGAGCCGAGTGCTGGCGTCTACCGAGGATGTCTGGACCACCGCATTTCAAGAGCGCGACGCAACCTATGAAATGCCAAAGCTGCGGCTGTTTTCCGGTCAATATCCCTCTGCCTGTGGCGCTGCCTCTGCGGCGACCGGGCCTTTCTACTGCCCTGGAGATCGCCGTATCTATCTCGATACCGCGTTTTTCACGGAGCTATCCAAGCGGTTCCAGGCCTCCGGCGATTTTGCCCAGGCCTATGTGATCGCTCATGAAGTCGGCCACCACGTCCAGAACCTGACCGGCATCCTGCCGAAATTCAACCAGATGCGCAGCTCGATGAGTGCCGCCGACGCCAATCGGATGTCGGTCCGCGTCGAATTGCAGGCTGATTGCTTTGCCGGGATCTGGGGCCGGAAGGCCGATCAGCAGGGATTGCTCTCGGCAGGCGATCTTCAGGAAGCGATGAATGCAGCTCAGCAGATTGGCGACGATACGATTCAAAAGCGGTCCCAGGGCTATGTCGTGCCTGAGAGCTTCAACCATGGCTCCGCCGCACAGCGGATGAAATGGTTCAAGAAAGGCTATGACCAGGGCCGGATGGATGCCTGCGACACCTTTTCCGGCCCGATCTGATGGCGGTTACTTTTCGCTGTCCAGATGCGCCATTTGCGCCTCTGCATAGCGGGAACCGGCGGCGCTGCCCTTGGGGACTGCGGTTTCAAGGGCAGCGATATCCTCCTGTGACAGGGTAAAGTCGAGGGCGCTAAGCGATTCCGTCAATCGGTCGCGGCGGCGGGCACCTATCAGCGGGACGATATCCTCGCCCTTGGCCAGCACCCAGGCAATGGCGGCTTGCGCTGTGGTCATGCCTTTTGAGGTCGCGACCTGTGTCAGGGCTTCGACGAGCGCCAGATTGTGGTTGGCATTCTCGCCTTGGAAGCGTGGCGAATGGGCGCGGAAATCCGTTGGTGCCGTTGGTGCGGTCCAGTTGCCGCTGATCAGCCCGCGCGACAGAACCCCATAGGCGGTAATGCCGATTCCGAGTTCCCGGCAGGTCGGCAGGATACTGTCCTCGATGCCACGCGAGATCAGCGAATATTCGATTTGCAGGTCAACGATCGGATGGACGGCTGCTGCCCGCCGGATCGTATCTGCGCCGACTTCCGACAGGCCGATATGCTTGACATAGCCAGCCTGGACCATCTCTGCGATGGCGCCGATGGTCTCTTCAATCGGCACATTGGGATCGAGCCGGGCCGGGCGGTAGATATCGATATGGTCGGTGCCTAGCCGTTGCAATGTGTAAGCCAGCGCCGTCTTTACTGCCGATGGACGTGCATCGTACCCGATCCAGCCGCCCGCCGGGTCGCGCTGAGCGCCGAATTTGACGCTGATCTGCATTTTGTCGCGCAGGCCACCCTTCAGCCCTTCTCCAATCAGCATTTCATTGTGGCCCATGCCGTAGAAATCGCCAGTATCGATCAGCGTCACTCCGGCATCGATGGCGGCATGCAGAGTGGCGAGGCTTTCCGTACGATCGGCAGGCCCATACATGCCCGACATGCCCATGCATCCCAATCCAAGGCGCGAGGTCTGAGGGCCGGATTTTCCAAGTTTTACCGTTTGCATATCCAGTTTCCTTTTCTGCTGTCTGTCTGAAACCAGGTTTACGCTGTTTGGCTTTGTGCGATAATCCTGTTTATTCCGCATGTGTTGTTTGGAATTATGCACAATGAGTGATCTACCGCTTGCCGATCTCGATGCCTTCGCCACCATTGCCCGGTTGAGAAACTTCCGCGCAGCCGGAAAGTTGCGCGGTGTTTCGGCCTCGTCATTGAGCGAGGCGATGCGGCGGCTGGAGGCGCGGGTTGGCGTGCGGCTGCTGAATCGCACCACCCGCAGCGTGACCCTGACCGATGCCGGAGCGCGGTTGTTGGAACGGTTATCGCCGACGCTGGCGGATATTGAACTGGCACTTGACGATATCAATCAGTTTCGCGAGCGACCCTTCGGGCGATTGCGGCTCAATGTGCCGGGCATTGTCGCCCGGTGTGTGCTGCCGCCAGTTGTCAACGGCTTTCTGGCCGCCTATCCGGATATCCTGCTGGAGGTGATGGTCAATGATGCTTTGATCGACGTGCTGGCTGAAGGCTGCGATGCTGGCATTCGCTATGAAGAGGCGCTGCATCAGGATATGATCGCGGTTCCTATCGGTCCGCGCCGCCAGCGCTATGTCTGCGTGGCAGCCCCGTCTTATCTTGCGCAGTATGGCAGACCGGATCATCCGCGCGACCTGATCCATCACCGCTCCATTCTACATCGTTTCAACAGTGGCCGGGTGAATGACTGGCATTTCGAGCGTGAGGGCGAGGCGATCAATGTCTCCCCGCCACCCCGGCTGATCGCCGAAACGGTCGATCTGGAACTGGCCGCCGTGCGGGCTGGGCTTGGCATGATGCGCACATTCGAGGACTTCATGATCGAGGATTTGAATGCCGGACGGCTGGAGCGGGTACTGACCGATTGGGAGGATGAGTTTTCCGGTCCCTTCCTCTATTATCACAGCCGTCGCCACATGCCCGTGCCCCTGCGGGTCTTTATCGATTATATCCGCCAGCATGGCGATCCCGGTTGATCGCTCATCAACAACCGTGATGAGACGATGAGTTTTTCTGAAGCATCTGCTTGTGTCTTGAAAACGTCACGGCTTTGACGTACCGAGGCAATTGCATATTATTTCCTCACACAGCTCAGCGGTTGAGAAGAGAATATGCATAGCAGCTGACCTGTATGCGCCATGTCCGGTATACGATGCTGAAATCCCGCCGCTCGTCCAGCATGACTGGAAGCGGCTTTTTTTCGTTTTGGAAGTTCTCATGACTTATGCCTCGTCCCAGCGCCTTAGCGCGCCTATTGAAAGCTGGCTTAGCCATGTTCGCGCCACGCTGGCGCTGGGCATTCCCCTGGCTGGTGCGCAATTGGCGCAGCTGGCAATTCACACGACCGATGTGGTGATTGTCGGCCGTCTGGGAGCCGAATCGCTGGCGGCTTTGGTGCTGGCTGGGCAGTTTTTCTTCACAGTGTTTATTTTCGGTTCCGGCTTTTCCATCGCAGTTATGCCGATGGTGGCCAATGCCTATGGCAAGGGCGATGTGCGCCTGGCACGCCGCTCCATTCGCATGGGGCTGTGGGTATCGCTCGCCTATAGCGTGGTGACCTGGCCGCTCTTCCATTACTCGCGTGATGTGCTGCTGGCCCTGGGGCAGGTGCCGCAGGTGGTTGAGCTCGCCTCGAGCTATATCCGCATCATGTGGCTGAGCCTGCCTGTCGCGTTGATGTTTGCGGTGATGCGGGCGTTGGTCAGCGCCATCGGGCGGGCGCAGATCGTCCTCTATATCACCATCGCCACCTTGCTGCTGAATGCCGCCCTGGCTTACTGCATTGTGCTGGGCCATTTCGGCTTTCCGGCTTTTGGCATTCTGGGGGCTGCCTGGGTGGCGGTTTCGGTCAATGTCTTCGCCATGATCGTCATGGGTCTCTATCTGCACTTCAACAGCGTCACCCGGAAATACGAATTGTTCGTGCGCTTCTGGCGGCCCGATTGGGATGCGCTGCGCGATGTGATCAAGCTTGGCCTGCCGATTGGCGTGACGGTGCTGGCTGAAGTCAGCCTGTTTACGGCTGCCTCCCTGCTGATGGGCAGCATTGGCACGATTGAGCTGGCCGCGCATGGCATTGCCCTGCAATTGGCCTCCATCGCCTTCATGATCCCGCTGGGGCTGGCGCAGGCCGCCACCGTGCGGATCGGCGTTGCCCATGGACGCGGCGATTTTACCGATGTGGTACGGGCCTCCATCACGGTTGTCTGCATGGCAGCCCTGATCTCGGTGATCGGCGGGTTGCTGTTCTTCTTTTTTTCCAACGAATTGAGTGGAATGTTCCTCGACCGGGGTCGGGGCGATGCGGCGGCGGTGCTGGATTATGCAGCGCCGCTGGTGGTGGTCGCCGGTATTTTCCAGCTGGTCGATGGCATGCAGGCGGTTGCTACCGGGCTGCTGCGTGGCCTGAAGGATGCCAGCGTGCCGATGATCCTGGCGCTGATTTCCTATTGGCCAATTGGTTTCGGCCTGGCCTGGTTCATGGCTTTTCCCTTAGGTATGGGCGGTCTTGGCGTCTGGTTTGGTTTCCTGATCGGGCTTTCCAGCGCCGCTGTCATGATGGGGCTGCGGTTCTGGCTACGGCTTCGCCACGAAATGCGGATGATGAGCCGGTAAAGCTGTTCTACCCGTATTATAAGGTTCTGCATGAGAATCAAATAAGCCGACCAAGTGATTGGTCGGCTTATGTTTTTTTATGGGCTATAATCTGTGGTTCAGCGCTCGGCCAAAGCCGGTTCGCCCTTCTTCTCGCGTACCATGTTGATGAAGCGGCGGAACAGATAGTGGCTGTCTTGCGGGCCGGGCGAGGCTTCCGGGTGGTGCTGGACGGAAAACACCGGCTTGCCGGTCAGGCGCAGGCCGCAATTGGTGTTGTCAAACAGCGAAATATGAGTCTCTTCAACGCCTTCCGGCAGGGACTTCGAATCCACCGCGAAGCCGTGGTTCATCGAGACGATCTCCACCTTGCCGGTGGTGAAATCCTTGACCGGATGGTTGGCGCCGTGATGGCCCTGATGCATCTTTTCTGTCTTGGCGCCCAGCGCCAAACCCAGCATCTGATGGCCAAGGCAAATACCGAACAGCGGGATATCGGTGTTGATCAATTCCTTGATGACCGGCACGGCGTATTCACCGGTTGCAGCCGGATCGCCGGGGCCATTGGAGAGGAAAATGCCATCCGGCGACAAGGCCAGAATATCTTCGGCGCTGGTATTGGCAGGCACGACCGTGACCTTGCATTTCAGGCCGGTAAACAGCCGCAGGATATTGCGCTTCACGCCAAAATCCACGCAGACGACGTGATAATCGGCATCCTTGTCAGCCAGCTCCGAAAAGCCTTCGTTCCACACCCATGGCTTTTCACCCCATGTCGAGGACTGGCCGGAGGAGGCGACCTTGGCAAGATCAAGACCTTCCAGCCCGCTCCAGGCCTTAGCCTTGGCCTTCAGCGCCTCGATGTCGAAATTGCCGTTCGGGTCATGGGCGATGACCGCGTTCGGCGCACCGTTTTCGCGAATCCAGGCGGTCAGCGCCCGCGTATCGACGCCGGACAGGCCGATCATGCCGCGCGCCTTCAGCCAGGCATCAAGATGCTTGGTGGCGCGGAAATTGGATGGTTCGGTAATGTCGGCCTTGAAGATCACCCCGACTGCGCCGTGGCGGGCGGCGGGCGTCAGGTCTTCAATATCTTCCTCATTGGTGCCGACATTGCCGATATGGGGAAAGGTGAAGGTAACGATCTGGCCGAGATAGGAGGGATCGGTGAGGATTTCCTCATAGCCGGTCAGCGCGGTGTTGAAGCACACCTCGGCCTGAACATCGCCGGTGGCGCCGACGCCCTGACCTTCGATGACGGTGCCGTCAGCCAGAACCAGAAGCGCTGTCGGCTTGGTTGTTGTCCAGGCTGCGGTGGGCAATGGCGATGTTGCGGTCATATCCGTTCCTTTTCCAGCCGCTTGCCCCGGCCGATGCAAACCGGCGGCGCGTGGCTATCTGTATGTGCCAGTATCTAGTTGTGCCAAGGGTCCTCGCGCAGCAAGAGGATGCGCGTGCGGGAACCTGATGTCGATGTCTGTGCAGGCGATGGTACATAGACGAGAAGCGTGGGCCGGGTCAATTGTTCCTCAGGTAAAAGAGGTGTTTTCCCTTGAAGTCTTGAAAGACCCCCGCATTGCGCGGAGCCTCCGGGAGGGGTATCACCACGCCTGAAGCGAGCCACGGTGCCGTTTGAACGGCGGCCAGGGGCTCCACAGTCACCCAAGGAGATGAAGACATGCTACGCGAGGATCTGACGACTGCGCTGAAGGAAGCGATGAAAGCCAAGGACAGCCGTCGGCTTTCCACCATCCGCCTGGTGCAATCGGCCATCAAGGACCGCGATATCGCCAATCGCGGCGAGGGCAAGGCCGAGGCCAGCGACGACGACATCCTCCAGCTGATGGCCAAGCTGGTGAAGCAGCGCGAGGAATCGGCCAAGATCTATGAAGACAATGCCCGCCCCGAGCTTGCCGCCCAGGAGCGTGAGGAAGTGGCGATTATCAAGGGCTTCATGCCCGAGCAGATGGATGACGATAAAGTCCGCGAAGCGATTTCTGGCATCATCACCGAAATCAGCGCCGAAGGCGTGCGCGACATGGGCAAGGTGATGGCCGCTTTGAAAGAACGCTATGCCGGTCAGATGGATTTCGCCAAGGCCTCCGGCGTGGTGAAAGAGCTTTTGACAAAGTAAGGCCGAAGTCGCCGTATACAGCGTTGTGCGCCATAGATGGCGCACGACAGGTCGCTAAAGCGCTTTATATCGATGGCAGCTTCTCGCTTTCTTTATTCAGCGGCAAGTGGCGCAGCGTTGTGTGGCAATGGGCCGATAGCGGCAAACAGCGCCTCGTCCTCTCCTATACCGGCATTGGGCGTGGTCAGCAGCGTATCGCCGTAGAAGACTGAGTTGGCACCGGAGACCAGGCAAAGAATTTGCGCTTCCCTGTTTAGTGTCGAGCGCCCAGCCGACAGGCGAACCGTGGATCTCGGCATGACGATCCTCGCCGTCGCCACCATGCGCACCAGTTCCAGCGGATCGATCCGCGGCATGGCGGCAAGCGGTGTCCCCTCCACAGGCACCAGCGCGTTGATCGGGACGCTTTCCGGATGCGGGCGCATCGATGCCAGGACCTGGAGCATGGAGGCGCGATCACGGATGGTCTCGCCCATGCCGATAATCCCGCCGCAACAGAGGTCGATGCCGAAAGAGCGGACGATGGACAGGGTTTCCAGCCGGTCTGCATAGCTGCGGGTGGTGATGATCTCACCGTAAAATTCGGGACTGGTGTCCAGATTATGGTTGTAAGCTGTCAATCCGGCCTCGGCCAGTTTCTCAGCCTGGTGCTTTTCCAGCATGCCGAGTGTCACGCAGGCTTCCATGCCGAGATCGCGAACGCCGCGCACCATCGTCAGTACCGCGTCAAACTCCTTGCCATCGCGCACCTGTCGCCACGCTGCCCCCATGCAGAAGCGCTCGGCACCGGCATCCTTCGCCCGTTTTGCAAGCGCCAGCACGCTGTCTGGCTGCATGAGGCGATCCTTCGTCAGCTTCACCTCCCGGTGATGGGCCGATTGCGGGCAATAGGCGCAGTCTTCCGGGCAGCCGCCAGTCTTGATCGACAGCAGGCTTGCCTTCTGGACGGCGTTCGGGTCGTGGTGGCGGCCATGGACAGCGTTGGCATGGCCGATCAATTCCAGAAGGGGCAGATTGTGAAGGGTGACGATCTCTTCCACGCTCCAGTCATGACGAATTTCGCACGCCACGCCACTCATTGCTCCGTCTCCTGCAAGCGTTTTGCCTTTGATGGCCACTGGCTGGCGATCAGCGCCGCAAGCACACATTTCACCACGTCACCACCGATAAAGGGCATGAGGCCAACGCCCAGCAATGTCGCGGCAGGAACGAAGAAGGCAAGCCATGTGAGGCCTGCGGCATAGACCAATGCCAGCCCGGCAAAGTTTGCGACAAGGCGCATCACCAGCCCGCGTCCATGGCCGATCATGCCGGTGAGCCAGGCCGCCAGCCAGTATCCGGCAAGATAGCCGCCGGTTGGCCCCATCATATAGGCGAGCCCGATGCCGCGTTCCGGTGAGCCGGAAAATACGGGCGTACCTACAGCACCGACGGCCAGATAGGTGGTGAAGATGGTCAGTGACAACTGCGGCCCAAGGATCAGCGCGAACGCCATCACCGCAAAGGTATGCAGTGTCATTGGGACCGGCCAGAAGGGGATCTGCACTTTGGCCGCCAAGGTCATCAACAGCACGCCGACCGAAACAATAATTATTTTATCGATAAAAATTGAAAATTTATTCTTATTGGTTCGAGAAAGAAGAGAAATGTCCATGTCGTCTCCAATTTTTTTGTCTATTTTGGAAAATTATCGATAAAATATCGAGCCTGGGCTTATTGTCAATCCCAACGCTTGCTCCTTGGGAGCCGTTGGCTCATTTTGAGGCCCGGGGATTTCCCTCATTTTGGGCTGGGAATTCCCTTAATACTGGGCCAAAGGCCGGAAAGGGACTGCAGACGCTGGAGCATGGAGGGCGCAAAGGGGAAAGCACATGTGAATAGCGGGCACATCCCATGAAAGCCGTGGCGCTTGCCTTTTATACCTCCTATATAACCAGATCATTCCTCAAGGTTGCCCAATGCGCTTTTCAAACGACTTTCTCGACGAGATCCGCGACCGCGTGCCGATTTCGGCCGTGATTGGCGCGCGCGTGCCGTGGGATCGAAAGAAAACCAACGTGTCGCGCGGCGACTACTGGGCCTGCTGCCCGTTCCACGGCGAAAAAAGCCCGAGCTTTCACTGTGAGGATCGCAAGGGCCGTTACCATTGCTTCGGCTGTGGTGTTTCCGGTGATCATTTTCGCTTTCTGACCGATCTGGAAGGACTGAGCTTTCCGGAGGCCGTTGAGCGGATTGCCGACATGGCCGGTATCGCCATGCCCAAGGTGGATGTACGCGACATAGAGCGTGAGCGTGAGCGCACCAGCCTTCAGGACGTCATGGAAATGGCCACCCTGTTCTTCCAGGATCAGTTACAGGCAGCCCTGGGTGCCAAGGCGCGGGCTTACCTTCGGGAGCGTGGCCTGTCGGGCCGCACCATCGAGACTTTCCGGCTGGGCTATGCGCCGGAAAGCCGCAACGCGTTGAAGGAACATCTGGCCGGAAAAGGCGTGCCGAAGGAGCAGATCGAGGCCTGCGGGCTGGTGGTGCATGGGCCGGATATTCCGGTATCCTATGACCGATTCCGTGACCGGATCATGTTTCCCATCCTGTCGTCCCGCGAAAAAGTAATTGCTTTTGGCGGTCGGGCGATGTCGCCGGATGCGCCAGCCAAATATCTGAATTCCAACGAGACGGAACTGTTTCACAAGGGCAATGTCCTCTATAATTTCTCCCGCGCCAGACGGACGCTTCAGGGCGCCGATGGCGCAGAGACGATCATTGCCGTCGAAGGCTATATGGATGTGATCGCGCTCTATCAGGCAGGCGTCGAAAATGCCGTTGCGCCACTCGGCACGGCGCTGACCGAAAATCAGCTGGAGCTGATGTGGAAAATGACGCCGCAGCCGGTCCTGTGTTTCGATGGCGATGGCGCTGGGCAGCGGGCGGCGTTTCGCGCCGTTGATCTCGCCCTGCCGCATCTGAAGCCCGGAAAAAGCGTCCGCTTTGCCATGCTGCCGGATGGCAAGGACCCCGATGATCTGGTCAAGCAGGATGGTCGCGCGCCCTTTGACCGGGTATTGGCCGAGGCCCGCTCTCTGGATGAAATGGTCTGGGTGAGGGAGACCGGCCAGGGCCGCTTTGACACGCCGGAGCAGCGCGCCGAGCTTGAGGCGCGGTTAAAGCAGATCGTCAATATCATTGCCGATGAGAATGTGCGCCGCCACTATCAGCAGAATGTCAGGGACCGGCTTTATGGGTTCTTCCAGGGGCAGGGAGCTACCCGTGCCGGGCGCGGCAATTTCGAGCGTGGCGGTGGTGGCTTTACCGGCAGCCGGCCCGGCAATGGCCGGTTTCAAAACAATGGGGGTGGTCGCGGCGCGCCGGGTGCGCAGCGTCCCGGCAGCACGGTTGCCTCCGACCGGCTGACGCGGTCGGGCATGGTCAGCCGCAGCCACGACCAGCCCAGCCTGCGCGAAAGCGTGTTGGCGTTGACCATAGTCAATCATCCGCAATTGTTGCAGGAGGATTATGACGAGATTTCCTGCATCGATTTCGACAGCCGTGATCTGCAACGGCTTTGGCCGGCGGTGCTGACCGCTGTTGCGCAAACCGGTGCGCAGTTGACCCGTGAGGATCTATATGAGCGGTTGATGTCGGGCGGCTTCGATGCGCTGTTGAAGGCGCTGGACCAGCAGATCCGCAATGCCAGACTGTGGACGGCAACGACGGTGGCGGCGCTGGAAGATGCCCGCGAGGGCTATACCCAGGCGCTGTCATTGCATAAGCGCGCCAAGGCGCTGCGCCGCCAGCGCATCGAACTGGAACGCGAGATTGCCGAGGCGACCGAAGCCGATGATGCCGGGCGGATCGATGGGCTGATGTCGGTTTTGCAGGAAGTGCAGCTGGAAATCGTTCGGATGGAGAACCAGGAAGCGATCATCGATGGCTTTGGCGTGATGTCGGGGCGCGTCAAGGGACCGGCTTACGGTCACAATTCATAACGGTTTTGCAAGCTTTGTTATGGCAGATACCAACCGCGCCCCTTGTATCGGCGGCGTGAGTGCCTAGATTTCAGTTCAAACCGGGTAATGTTCCTGAGATCGAGGCCGTGCCTGTCCCGAAAGGATGTTCCAAAAGGACAGGTTAATGACGTGACGATTGAATGGCTCCCTGCCACTTGTGGCGAGTGTGGAGGCGTTTGGATAAGGAGCGTAGAGCGAGATGAATGGTTTTTTCGCGATATCAACAGGCACAATCGCTTTAAAAGGCTTGACGTATCGATAAATTGTGGGAATCACGGTCAAACGAAAAAACAAGGTGACGCAGGTTGCGCCGGGTCTATGCTGGCGGGCTTCGTCGCCTGTTTGTGTAGTTATACCGAAATCGACGGGAACCGTGGTGGTCAACCGGGAATTAGACATTGCTTGGTCAACGTGCCATTTCCTTCAGGAAAGCACCAAGGCTGACGGAATGTTTCGCATCTAAGGCATGGTTTTTCTTCGGCCTCATCTGGTTTGAGAAGTTGTGCTGCACATTTAAGGTTTTACAGCGTGTTTCGTGCGTATGGTCCGCGCATGACGCTGTAGGTCATAACCAGTGATTCGTAGTGGTCGGTGCAAGGCTATGCCCCATCTGGCGCGTGACAGCACTGCGGAAAATTGAAGCGTCAGGGAAAGCGACGAGATACATGGCAACCAAGGTCAAGGAAAACGAAGAAGCCGAGAACGAGCGCGATGGCGCGACCGACGGTCCGCTTCTCGATCTTTCGGATGACGCGGTCAAGAAAATGATCAAGGCCGCCAAGAAGCGCGGCTACGTCACTATGGATGAGTTGAATTCGGTTCTGCCGTCTGAGGAAGTGACCTCGGAGCAGATCGAAGACACCATGGCGATGCTTTCCGACATGGGCATCAACGTCGTCGAGGACGAGGACGCCGAAGATCCGGCGGCCGAAGAAAGCGATAACGACGAAGAAGCTGAAAGCGAAGGCGGCGAACTGGCGCCTGCTGGCAATACCGCTGTTGCCACAGCCAAGAAGAAAGAGCCGACCGACCGCACGGACGACCCGGTGCGCATGTATCTGCGCGAAATGGGCTCGGTGGAGCTGTTGTCGCGCGAAGGCGAAATCGCCATCGCCAAGCGCATCGAGGCTGGCCGCGAAACGATGATCGCCGGTCTCTGTGAGAGCCCGTTGACATTCCAGGCGCTGATTATCTGGCGCGACGAGCTGAACGAAGGCACGACTCTGCTGCGCGAGATTATCGATCTCGAGACCACCTATTCCGGTCCCGAGGCCAAGGCCGCGCCGCAATTCCAGAGCCCGGAAAAAATCGAAGCGGACCGCAAGGCTGCCGAGGAAAAGGAAAAGACCCGCCGGGTCCGTTCCAGCGAAGACGACATCACCAATGTCGGCGGCGACATGCAAATGCCGGAAGAAGAGGAAGAGGACGAAGACGAGTCCAATCTTTCGCTGGCCGCCATGGAAGCCGAGTTGCGGCCCCAGGTCATGGAAACCCTCGACCTGATCGCCGATACCTACAAGAAGCTGCGCAAGTTGCAGGACCAGCAGGTAGAAGCGCGCCTGGCCTGTGCCGGCACGCTGTCATCAGGCCAGGAGCGGCGCTACAAGGAGCTGAAGGATCAGTTGATCACGGCGGTCAAATCGCTGTCGCTGAACCAGAACCGTATCGACAGCCTTGTCGAGCAGCTTTACGACATTTCCAAGCGCCTGATGCAGAACGAAGGCCGGCTGTTGCGGCTGGCCGAAAGCTACGGCGTCAAGCGCGACAGCTTTCTGGAGCAGTATCAGGGTGCAGAACTTGATCCTAACTGGATGAAGTCAGTCGGCAATCTTGCTGCCCGCGGCTGGAAGGATTTCGCCCGCGAGGAAAACAATACGATCCGGGAAATCCGTCAGGAAATCCAGAATCTGGCGACCGAAACCGGCATTTCCATCGCCGAATTCCGCCGTATCGTTTCCATGGTGCAGAAGGGCGAACGCGAAGCCCGGATCGCCAAGAAGGAAATGGTTGAGGCCAATCTGCGTCTGGTTATTTCGATTGCCAAGAAATACACCAATCGCGGCCTGCAATTCCTTGACCTGATCCAGGAAGGCAATATCGGCCTGATGAAGGCGGTCGATAAGTTCGAATATCGGCGCGGCTATAAGTTCTCCACCTATGCGACCTGGTGGATCAGGCAGGCAATCACCCGCTCGATTGCCGACCAGGCCCGTACGATCCGTATTCCGGTGCATATGATCGAAACGATCAACAAAATCGTTCGTACCTCGCGCCAGATGCTGCACGAAATTGGCCGCGAACCGACACCTGAAGAACTGGCTGAAAAGCTGGCCATGCCGCTCGAAAAAGTCCGCAAGGTGCTGAAAATCGCCAAGGAGCCGATCTCGCTCGAAACCCCTGTGGGCGACGAGGAAGATTCGCATCTCGGCGACTTCATCGAGGACAAGAACGCACTGCTGCCCATCGATGCCGCCATCCAGGCCAACCTGCGCGAAACCACCACCCGCGTGCTGGCTTCGCTGACGCCACGCGAAGAGCGCGTGCTGCGCATGCGCTTCGGCATCGGCATGAACACCGACCACACGCTGGAAGAAGTCGGCCAACAGTTCTCGGTCACCCGCGAACGTATCCGCCAGATCGAAGCCAAGGCCCTGCGCAAGCTCAAGCATCCAAGCCGGAGCCGCAAACTGCGCAGCTTCCTGGACAGCTAAGCTTAGCCAAGAGACAAAAGTTGAAAACCCGGCGGAAACGCCGGGTTTTTTGCATCTTAGGGTGAGGAAGATGGTTGCTGATGGAGCGGGGTTTACCCCCCTCTGTCCTGCCGGACATCTCCCCCTCAAGGGGGGAGATCGACGTGGAGCAGGCCTCTCACGCGCATAACAATCGATTCTATTTCGCAACAGGCTTGATGGGGAAACGGCATGCACCACCATCTGATCTCCCCCCTTGAGGGGGAGATGCCTGGCAAGGCAGAGGGGGGTAAGCGGCATATCAAAACGTCTGCATCGTATCCTGTGGTTCAATCTGGATCTGGCAAAGTCTAGCGAAGAGACAAGAGTTAAAAATCCGGCGGAAACGCCGGTTTTTTGTGGCCAGAATTATCAGTGTCTCTTCTCCTGGATTAGGACTTTCGCGTCACATTATCACTGCCAACGCATCGGCAATCACGCTCTATCGGCAACCATAAGAGGCTATGTCTATCCGATCTCCCCCCTTGAGGGGGAGATGCCTGGCAAGGCAGAGGGGGGTAAGCGGCATATCAAAACGTCTGCGCCGTGTCCTATGGTTCAATCTGAACCCGGCAAACTCTCGCTGCCGAATGCTTACGTATCGCGGACCGATAGGGCGGCGATGGTAGACGGAACGCTGGCGGCAGACGAGGTGACCACGGTGGGTTTTGCAATGGGCGGCGCGGGGTTCTCGGCAATCAAATATCCCGTCCGTTAGGGGGCTGGTGGGATGCTGGCTGCTATGGCGGATGCAGATGTCATTTTGTTCTCCTGACCGGCCTTTTCCGTATCATGTGGCGTCGTCCGGTTGACGGCGAGGCCGTCATCGCCCCGCCAGAATAACCGGGCTTGCCCGGCGCGCGCCAATATCCTGTACACCGGTGAGAAAATTCTGATTTGAAAAAGGATAATTTTATTGATTGTGCATAATGCAGCGCAAAAATTGCTGCTTTGGCGAAATTCTCGCTCTCCTTGTGTGCTTTATCAAAAACTCGCGCCGCAAGCCCGCGCGGTAAGGGGCTGATCTTGCTGCATCAACGCCTTCGTCCCTGCCCAATAAAATCCCATCTGCCCCACTTCCAATCCCCACCCTTTATGCGCTAAACATCGGGTGAGATCGGTTGTAACACGCCGATCTTGGGGCATGGAAACCCCTTCAAAAGCGGTCGGTGTCGACCGTTAAAAAGACACCCCTCAGCCATAGGTTTGTGGCTGAGGCGGTGAACCGTGTCTATACGGTTCGCTCTCTACCATTCTCTATGGTCGGGGAGGTCTCGGCGTATGTCCAGAGCTTTGCTTAAAGGTCGGGACGGTCGTTCTTTTGTCGGCTTTCCAACTCCCCGATCACCAGAGGGCAAAACCCTCCGGTGACCGCTCGTGTTGTTCACAGGGAGCGCCGCAATGGAGACTTACGATATCTGGGCTGACCTTCTCGCCACCTTCCGCGCCTCGCCGGATGCGATCAAGGCCCTCTGGCTGCTGATCCCGCCGGGCATGTTTCTGGCCGTCCTGGCACTTCTGCTAGGCTACCGCCTGCGACGCAGAGAGGCAGATAAAAACACCGAACTGACCTACACCGTCATCCGCCAGGACGACCAGACCGTGCAAATCTACAGCCACGGCACCGGCAACGCCCACACCGACCCAATTTTCCTACCCGTAACAAGAGCCGATAGCGGCAAATTGCTGGAATACTGGGAACGTTCCGAGCATTCTTAGTGGTGCAGTGCGGTTGGTTCCGGAGTGACACGTACTGTACTTCTGGGAATGCTGGTCACAGCTCTGACAAAAGAATTTGAGTCAGCCGGCTTTGAATTTTGGGTTGCGGCTCTTAATGAGCATTTCGAGTTGGTTTTTGCCGATCACTCAAAATTCCTCGATTATTTTCCGCGCTCAGACGAGCGGCAGCAGACCTATGCCTTGCGGCCAATCACCCCAATCTCCCCCGCACCACCCGCATAAACACCCTCGCTCCAACCTCAATCAACGCATCCGGAAAGTCATAATCCGGGTTGTGCAGGGCCGGGTGTGTCTCGCCTGCGCCGAGGAAGAACATGGCGGTGGGGGAGGTGGTGCGGAAGCGGCCGAAGTCTTCGGAGGCGCGCATCGGTAGGGCGCGGGCGTCGTGGGTTATGCCTTCGGCATCGAGAGCGGTGGTGAGGGCGGCGATGGCTTCTGGGGCGTTTTCGCAGTGCAGGAAGATGTCGTGATAGGTAAGGGTCAGGCCAAGGCCGTGTTGTGCTGCGGTTGCGTGTGCGAGGGCTTCGGCTTGGCTGCAAAGCGCGTCCATGCCCTCATCGGTCAAGGTTCTCAGCGTCACCCAGATTTCGCCGTCGCCGGGCGCGATGCCGAAGGCCGGTTCGCCAAGTTTTGCGTGGGTCACGGTGGCGAGGCGGAAGTCGGTGGCCGGTGGGGCGCTGTGGGAGAGGGCGGTCAGGGCTGGCATCAGGCTGCTGATCGCCTGCATTGGCGACAGGCCGGTTTCGGGCTGCGAGGCATGGGCAGTCTTGCCGGTGAGCGTGATTTTCAGCCCGCGTGAGGCGCAGTTGACCGGGCCTGCCTTCAGCGCCACATGGCCGAGCGGAATGCCCGGCAAATTGTGCAGGGAAAACGCAAAATCCGGCGCAATTTCAGCAAAGCGCGGATCGGCCAGCACAGCAGCGGCACCGGCGCCATTTTCCTCGGCAGGCTGAAACAGCAGCACAACGCGGCCTGTGGCAGGCGGCTGGCGCGACAGGCCAAGCGCCAGCGCCAGCAGAATGGTCGAATGGCCGTCATGGCCGCAGAGATGGCCTTTCCCCGGAATTGTCGATCCATAGGGCAGGCCGGTTTTTTCCGTAATCGGCAGGGCGTCGAGTTCTGAGCGAAACAGCAGGGTCGGGCCGGGTGCCGCACCCGAAAACACCGCTGCCACGCCATGGCCGCCAAGCCCGGTCAGGATGCGGTCCGGGTGGAGTGGCGTCAGTGCCTCGACGATCCGCCGGGCTGTCTCTTGTTCCTCACCGGAGACTTCAGGATAGCGATGAAGCTCGTGGCGGATGGCGGTGAGAGCGTGCAGATCGGTAGGGCTGAGGAACATGTTGGCTCCGCAATGGCGTGGCTGACATGCGTCTGTTAGCACGCCCTTGTGTCGGTCTGAAAGTATTGTGTCGGTCTGAAAGTGTCGAAACGCCGCTTGCGGGTTTGCGGCGGGCATCAGCCCCGTGTATGGATCGTGCAATGCAGGAAAAGCCGCAACCGATGCATAAACGCTTTGTCTGGGGCGTCGCCGCCTCGGTGCTGCTGCATGGGCTTTTGGTTCTGGCATTCCTGGCCCATTGGCCCGCCCCGGCGCCGGATGCACCGAAGGAAGAGGTCGTGTCGGTTTCCATTGAGCCGCCACCAGAGGAAAAGCCGCAACCCGAGAAAACCAAGCCGGAAAAGCAATTGCAGCTGGAGTTGAAACCGGAGGCCAAGCCCAAGGAAGCCCCGGCGGCACCAGCCCCCAAAGCCCCCGCACCCAAAGCAGAAGAGAAGAAGCCAGAGGAAAAGCAGGAAGCCAAACCGCCTGCACCCGCACCACCGCAGGCGGCAAAGCCTGCCGAGGATAAGCCCCAGGCCCTGGAATCCGCGCCGAAGGACGAGGAGGCCCCGAAGCAGGATGCGCCGCCCGTGCCACCGCCTGCCGATGAACCGGCAGCGCAAACCCAGTCACCTCCTTCCGCTGCCCCAAAAGCTGGGCCGGACAAGTCTGCCGCAGGCGATCCGCAAAAAACCGATCCGCCGCAACCGCCCGCTCTGCCAAAGGATGTGACACCGCCGGATGCCGGGTTGGCCGGACAATTGCCGACGCCGGACAAGGTGGAAAAGCCGGGCGGAGGGCTGGTGACGGAGCAACGCTTTGCACTGGATGAGGAGAGCGCCGCGCAGCCGCAGCAAAAGCGCGAGGCCTCGCCTTCGCCTGCATCGGCGGACAAGAAAGCCGGGCCTGTTGCCGCGTTAAAGCCCGCCAAGCGGATCTATTCGAAGGCAACGCTGTCTGATCCGCGTGTGCGCCAGGCCCTCGGCACGCTGCCGCCGGAACGCCGGATCGTGCAGATATGCAGCATTGAAATGCTGGAACAGATCCGCCGCGCCGTTCCCGGTGCCGTGCCGGATGTGATTACGGGATCGCCGACAACGCGACAGACCATTACCGCACGGTTGATGGATGTTTCGGGTGCTGCCTTCCGCAGCCGAGGCCAATGGTATGATATCAGTTACCATTGCGAAACGGATGCCAAGACCTTGGCGATCACCAGTTTCAGCTTTTCACTCGGTGCCGCCGTGCCGAAAAGCCAGTGGCAGGCGCGACGTTTTCCGGTGAACTGACGCTTACGAATGCCGGATCAGCCCGATGGCGATCCAGGCCATGACCACGGCGATGATCGCATCCAGAATACGCCAGGAGATAGGCCGGGCAAAGACCGGTGCCAGCAACCGTGCGCCATAGCCGAGCGAGAAGAAAAACAGGAAGGATGCTGAAACCGCGCCAAGGCCGAAGGCTGTCTTGTGATCTGCAAAGCGGCTGGAAATGGAGCCGATCAGCAGCACCGTATCCAGATAGACATGCGGATTGAGAAAGGTGAGGGCAAGGCAGGTGGCAAGGCTGGCGGCAAGCGTGCTGGGCTTGGCCTCGCCGGGCGTAAGGCGGCTTTGGGTTTTCAGCGCAGCGAAGGCATGCCGGGCGCTGTAGGCCAGAAGAAACGCCGCGCCACCATAGCGCAGCACCGGCTCAAAAGCGGGCAGAAGGGCGGTTACCGTCGCCAGCGCGCCAATGCCAAGCACGATCAGCAAGGCATCGGCGGTGGCGCAGGTCAGGCAGAGGATAAAGACATGCTCGCGCCGCAAGCCCTGGCGCAGCAGGAAGGCGTTTTGCGCCCCAATGGCGACAATCAGGCTCAGGCCAAGAAACAGGCCGGAAAAATAGGCGTTTTGCATAGAGGTCTCCAGGTTGTGGCCCTTTGACTAATGCAAATGAATTCATTAGAAAAATTAACAAATATAACCAGGCATAAGAAATTCTAATGGCATTCGATGGCGAGCATTTATCGGCGTTGGTGGCTGTGCTGCGCAGCGGCAGTTTCGAAAAAGCCGCCCGTCAGTTGGGGGTAACGCAATCGGCGATCTCGCAGCGCATCAAGCTGCTGGAGGAGCGATCAGGCACGGCGCTGATCATTCGTGGCCAGCCCTGCTTGCCGACTTCGGCGGGGGCGCGACTTTGCCGCCATGCCGAGGAAGTCGCCCTGCTGGAGCACCAGGTGATCGGTGATCTCGGACTTGCGCAGGCGGCGCAGGTGACGGTGCGGCTGGCGATCAATGCCGATAGTCTGGCGACATGGTTTGTTCCGGCCATGGCCGCAGTGGAGGGACTGTTGTTCGATCTCGTGCTTGACGATCAGGACCACAGCGCTGATTGGCTGCGGCGCGGTGAGGTGCGGGCGGCGGTGACCTCGCTTGCCGCGCCCGTTCAGGGCTGCGATTGCCGACCGCTTGGTTTGCTGACCTACCGCGCCACGGCCAGCCCTGATTTCGCGGGGCGATGGTTTGCGCAGGGCGTGACCGCTGAGGCTCTGGCCGTTGCTCCCTGCCTTACCTTCAACGCCAAGGATGGATTGCAAGCCGCATGGATGGAGCAGGTGGCCGGATGCCGCCTGTCGCCGCCTTGCCATTGGCTGCCCTCCAGCCAGGCTTTTATCGACGCGTCGCGTCTGGGGCTGGGATGGGGCATGAACCCGGCGGTTTCGGTGGCGCCTTTGATCGCCGAGGGCGTGCTGGTGGATCTGATGCCGGATCAACCGCTTGCCGTGCCGCTTTATTGGCACTGGAGCAGGGCGCTGGGCCAGGCACTCGATCCGTTAACGGCAAGTGTTCTTGCCGCAGCACGCCAATGCTTGCTGCCGATGGCGCAGAAGCGTCCATCCATGCGGTAAGACTGCATTCACCACAAAGTATATTTGGGTCGTAGAAACAGATTGTACAACGCTTTGTTGTTAAGTTTTTCCTCATATTGTTGCCTCGCGTCGATAGCGGGGAGGCCTTGGGATAGACTATGAAAGGGATGGTTTTTACGGAAATGCTCGAATTCGTCGCCGCGACCTGGAATGAAGACATGGCCGACGACATTATCGAAGCCTCTTTGCTTACCAACGGGCTTGCCAGTGGCGGAGCCTATACCAGCGTTGGCACCTATGACCATCGCGAGATGGTGGCGCTGCTGAGCGCGCTGTCGCAGCGCTCCGGCCTTGGCGTCGATGAATTGATGCAGGCGTTCGGACTGCATCTTGCGGGACGTTTCGCCGTGTTGTTTCCAGGCTTCTTCGACCGCAGCGGCGGTCTCTTCGGCTTTCTAGCCAGTATTGACGCCCACATTCATGTCGAGGTGAAAAAGCTCTATCCCGATGCGGAATTGCCTTCTTTTGAAATTCTGAGCCAGGACGGGGCGTCCATGTCGATGCTCTATCGGTCCGGGCGGAAAATGGAGGCCTTGGCGGAAGGCTTGATCCAAGGGGCTGCCCGGCATTTTGGAAGCACTGTTACGGTCGAGCGCAGCGCGGGCGACGATGGGGCAACTCTGTTTGTGATTACCGAGAGTACATCGTGATGGTAAACCAGCCACTTGAGGTTTCCGATCTTGATCGGATCGACCGGCTGACCCGCCGTCTGGAGCGCGAGCGCGCGGCCCGCCGCCAAGCCGAGACATTGCTGGAAGCGCGTGCGCGTGAGCTTTATATGGCCAATTGCCAATTGGCACGACAGGCGGAAGATCTTGAACAGCGGGTCATGCAGCGCACGGAGGAGCTGGTTCAGGAGCGCGAACGCGCCATTGCGCTGGCCCAGCAGGACCAATTGACCGGGCTTGCCAATCGCCGCAGCTTTACCGCGGTTTTGACCGACGCTTGCCAGAAGAGCCGCCTTCGAGGCGACCGTATCACCGTCATTCTTGTTGATATGGATAGGTTCAAGGCGATCAACGACGCTTATGGTCATGAGGCGGGGGATGCGGTGCTGCGAGAATTTGCCCGCCGGCTGATGGTTGCGGCTGGACCTGGAACGGTGGCACGGCTGGGTGGTGACGAATTTGCATTGATTCTCGACCATCTGTCGGATGTGACGGCTGATCATGCCTTTGTCTCGAGTTTTCGCGCCAGTTTGCAGGAGCCGGTTCTCTTCAACGGCAAGCGCTTGGATGTCTCGGCTTCCATCGGATATGCGAGCCTGCCGGATCATGCCGCATCGTCCACCGAATTGCTGCGGCATGCCGATATGGCGCTTTACGTTTCCAAGAAAGCTGGGCTGTCGCTGGCGACCGCTTTTGACGACGACCTTTGGGCCGAGGCCAACGAGCGACGCTTGCTGGAACTGGAACTGGTGCTGGCCATGGACCGCCATGAAATCATGCCCTGGTACCAGCCGATCGTTGATGGAGCCAGCAAGCGGATACTGGGGGTGGAAGTGCTGGCACGCTGGCAGCATCCCTATCGCGGTCTGGTGCTGCCGGGTGTATTTCTGCCGCTGGCGGAAGAGCGCAACCTTCTGGATCGGTTGTTTGCGCAGGTGGCGCGCACGGCCTGTGCGCAAACGGCGCCGTTGGTTAAGGCTGGAAAGCTCAACTACGTGTCGGTCAATATTTCTCCAAGCCAGTTCAAGTCCGGTAATCTGGCGATGGTCATCGCGTCCATCCTGGAGCAGACCGGTTTTCCAGCCACGGCATTGGTGGTGGAGATTACCGAGGACCTGATCATGTCGGACCTGCTGCGGGCCGGGCGCGAGCTTTCCGAACTTTCGCGGCTCGGCGTTCGAGTCGCACTTGATGATTTCGGCACCGGCTATTCGAATATTTCCTCTCTCAGCAGCCTGCCGATCCAGTGGTTGAAGCTGGACCGTAGCCTGATCAGCCGTGTTGGGGACGACCGGGTTGGGCAGGTTATCGTTCAGGCCGTGCTGCAAATGGCCCAGGCGCTCGGCATCGATGTTGTCGCGGAAGGTATCGAAACGGAGGTGCAGGCACGCTGGCTTGTGGAAGCCGGATGCCGCAAACATCAGGGTTTTCTCTATGGCCGCCCGGCACCTCTGGAAGACTTGCTGTGTTTCTCGCAACCGGAACGTCTAAGCCTTGCTGCTGGAAAGAGCCCTTGACGCAGGCGTTATATGGGCCATTTCCTTGACGGAGCGCAATTCGAGGACCATGCCATGCCGCAAACCAGCCTGTCGATTTCCACGCGTGGCCAGGGTCTGTACGAATTTACCGATCAGGTCGATGATTTTGTCAGGCATACGGGCGCTCCGGAAGGACTATTGACTGTTTTCGTGCGCCATACGTCCTGCTCGCTGATCATCCAGGAAAATGCCGATCCGGATGTGAAGCGCGATCTCAAAGTGTTTTTTCAGCGCCTGGTCCCGCCGTGTAACGATCCGTCCATGGCATGGATCACCCATCGCCAGGAAGGGCCCGATGATATGCCGGCCCATATAAAATCGGCGCTGACGCAGGTGTCGATTGGTATTCCAATGGCCAATGGGCGGCTTTTACTTGGAACCTGGCAGGGTATTTACCTGTTCGAACATCGCGACCAACCACATACGCGCCAGGTAGTAATGCATCTAAGCTCTTGAACCACAAGCTGAAACTAATGAACGGAGACTGAATGGACGCTTCTGATGGCGTTCAGTATTGCGGCGTTAATCTCTCAGTCAATCGCTTACGGAAACGGGCTGTCCGACGCGAGATCTTGGTTGGCTTTTCTGCATCTGAGTTTTTGCAGATTAATCAAACCCATGATTAGACAAGGTTTTCGGGGCGGTAAGCCGGTTTTTCAAAGAGAAACCCATGCCGTCCTTCGAGGAGAAAAACGATGCGAAGCATTTTTGCGAAAACAGCTCTGGCTGGACTGGCCTTGATCGGCGCGGTGGTTGCCACGGTTGGCCCGGCCGCGGCCCAGCCTGATGTTCGCCTGGGCGTCTATATCGGCGGCGATGCGCCGCAATTGGTACAGGCCTGGGGCGATGACGGTTATCGCCGTCCACCACCGCCACCTCCGCCGTGGGGTGGTCCGCCACCTCCGCCGCCGCCATGGGGCGGTCCACCGCCTCCGCCACCACGGCGTTGGGATGGTCCAGATCCGCGTTACGGTGGCGTTTGCTCGCCCGGTGATGCGATCCGCCAGGCCCGCCGAGACGGCTTGCGCCGGCCGAATATCGAACGTGTGACACCGCGCCGTGTGATTGTCGGTGGTATCCGTTACGGCGAATATGATCGCGTCGTTCTCGCGAACCGCCCCGGCTGCCCCTTCGCAAATTGAAGCCGGCCTTGAATTGAAGAGTGATTTTACATGATTGACGGCGCGCGTCCCGACAGGATGCGCGCCGTCTTTACGTTTGTCTGGTGAGCAGGCAGGTACAATCGCTCTGGACTTATTGTTCTATTCGTCTGACTATGGGGATGGTTCAGACCAAAAGGCGCTGTCGTATCCACATAAGATGCCATGGCGAAAGGATAGAATCCATCACTTGGTCTGGCCGAAAAATTTCAGAGCCGACTGCATCATGTGTGTTTTTATAAACTGGACAAATGATGCGACTAAAATTCATATCGATATTTAGATTTATCCATTTTTAAAATTCGTTGCTGGAGACATGTCTCAATGGACACGATTTCTTCTGAAAACATGACAGATTCTGTTTCTGAAATAACCGATCTGACTGTCAAAGCGCTTCACACACTTGCCTATCCGATCGATACCCATCTGGATTCGCTGTTTCTATCGCGACTGGCCGGATATGATTTCTGGAAAGGAGACTGGAAGGCGCATCGGCGCTCCCTCGTGGTCTGGCTGATCCGCAAAACCTCGCCGAGGGGACGCAACAGGCCGTTATCCGAACATGTCAGCGGACCGGATTTTCTGGAAGGCGGTTATGGCGGGGCCTGTTTCAGTGCCCACGCCTTGTGGGAAAATCTTATTCCGGCTCCTTTCCTCGACCCGTGGAAAAACTGGGTGGCTCACCAGCGTTATGTGGAAGACGTCGTCGATCAGAGCCAAGGCCGGATGCGGTTGGCGCGCAATGCAAAAGAGGTCCGCGCCGCGCAAGCGGTGGGCAAGCGATGTGCAATCCTGTCCATGGAAGGCGCGCATATGTTGGGGCCAGGCGGGATGAAAAGCCAGGTCCTGCGGCTGGACAGGTTGGGCGAGATTGCCAGGGCCGGTGCCGCCTATCTGACACTCAACCATTTCAGTCATACCGATATCTCCGAGGCCGGCTATGCGCCGGTCAATCCGTGGCGCAAGATCGAGGGCGGCGGTCTGTCTGCCTTTGGCAGGCAGGTGGTGGAGCGTTGTATCGATGTCGGCCTGCTGGTGGATGTCACCCACACATCCACGCAGGGCATTCTCGATGCCTGCGAGATCTGTGTTCGCCGCAATGTACCAGCCTTTGCGTCGCATGGCGCATCGCGCACGGTGACACGGGGTAGGGAGGAGAGACCGTCGCGTCATCTGGACAGGGCCTTGAGCGATGAGGCCATCCGCGCCATCGTCCGGACTGGCGGCTGTATCAGTGTTATCCTTGCCCCTTACTTCCTCCAGAACCGCTATCTTGCCGATGGCAAGCCGGACATGGATGCCGACATCGCTTTCGTGATCGCCTATTATGAAGCCTTCGCACAGCTCATCGCCAGTATGGAGATTGTCGAGGACCCCTGGAAGCATCTCTCCTTTGGCAGCGATTTCGATGGTGGTATTTCCAGCCTACCGACCGGCATGCAGAGTGGCGCCGATCTGCCGAAACTCACCGAAGCCATGGTTACTGCCGGTTGGCCGGAGCAGCGGATCATCGATGTTTATAGCGGTAATTTCCTGCGGGTCTGGCAGCAGGTTCGGCCTTAAGGGCTTCGGTTGTGTCTTCTGCAACACAATGACGGTGCCGCCCGCCAGATTTGACGGGCGGCACTGTCATCATTCTTCCACGCCGGACCATAGGCGACTGTCAGGAAGGAGAGGCGCGTGCCTGTTCCACTTGGCGAGCTTTTCCCGGTAGCGCCGTCGATAGGTCTGCTCATCCTCGAAATCGATATTCTCCAGGGCGAATTCGACACCGATCTCGTAATAGGCTTCCATATTGAGCAGTTCGGGCTTGGGCGTTTCTCCCCGCTCGCATTCGCCTTGCATCTGCCAGAACAATTCTTCAAGCCGGCGGGCGAGGCCGGGCATGTCACGCAGGGCGCTGGTTTCGAATTGCCGACTCAAGCTTTCCTTGATGGCCATAAGGCTCTGGCGATCCTGGGCGAAGGCGATGGCGCGCCGCACATAGTCATCTGGAGATTGGCAGATCAGCTCCGGCGCTCCCGCTGAGGCTACGACGCTGGCGCAGAAACGCGATGCGAAGCTTTTGCCGGGAAAGGTCAGGACCGGCAGGCCCATGTTGATGGCGTCGGCGGCGGTGGAATGCGCACCGTAAGGGAAGGTGTCGAGAAAGAGATCGGCAACTGCGATTCGGGCAAGATGCTGCGCATTGCCAGCCTTGGCCGCAAACAGCAGCCGAGCCGAATCGACTCCGCATCGGGTTGCCGTATCGCGCAGACGCTGATTGACCTCTTCGTTGCCGGACAGCAACCAGAGCACGCTGCCGGGCGTCGCCTGCAGGATGGTCATCCAGCGGGTAAAGCCGCTTTGCGTAATCTTCTGCATGCCATTGAAGCAGGCAAAGACGAAGGCGTCTTCTGGCAGGCCCACTTCGGCGCGTGTTGGGCGCGGCGCCACCTTCCGCTTGCGATCGACCGGCTGATTGCAGGCGATCCGCAATACTTTTTCCGAATAATAGATCTCGTATTCAGGCGGAACAATATGATTGTCCGCGATCATATATTGATGGAAGGGGCTCGCCATCGAGCCGGGATAGCCGCAGAAATTGACGATAACCGGTGCGGGCCGATAGGCGAAAATCCGGGTGCGCGCATGTTTCGTATAGCCGTTAACATCGATCAGCACGTCGATTTCATCGGCTGCGATCAGCCGGGCGGCATCGACATCACTCAGCGCAAAAATATCGCGCCAGCCATCGACCGACTGTTTGATACGTTGCTGGGTCTCGTCGAGTGCTATCGGTTCACCGCAATAATAGGCGAACACTTCGATACTGGTCTTGTCATGTAACTCCAGAACTTCGCGCAGCGCAAAGCCGACCGCATGGTCGCGCAGGTCGGATGACAGGTAACCGACGCGTAACCGCTGGCCGGTTCCTGTCTTCTGGCGTGGCGACTGGTGTGGTACGGCGCTGAGATCCGGACGGCCGATCATCGTTTTATTGCAGCGATAGGCCTTGGCCAGATGAAACAGCGGATCGTCTGAGTAGCAAGAGATCGTCAAGGGCGACACTGCATCCAGCAATTGGCGCATGGTGACATGGGGAGACTCTTGAAGGACCGGCCATTTGCATTGACGCAACCGTATGGCGGACCAATGCTGACCGGCTTCAGTTTTATCCGGACGCAGTTCGATTGCTTTCCACAGGGAGGCTTCAGCCTCTTCCATCAGGCCGGCATTTTCCAGCACACGACCGATATGCTCCAGCACCATGATGCGATTGGCAAGCCTGTCGGGCGAAACATCCGTGGTCATTTCGGCAAAGCTGCGCCATTGTTGCAGGGCATCGTTCAGCAGCCCGCTGTCTTCCAGAGACCTGCCCAGATTGACATGGGCGGCGCCGAATTGCGGATCAATCTTCAGGCAGGCGCGCAGAGCATTGATCGCCCCTGCCATATCGCCAATCTGCCTTAAGGTGACGGAATAGTTGAAGTAGACCATATGCACCAGCGGATGGGCGCTGTTATAGGCAATCCAGGCCTTGTAAAGTTCCACGGCCTGATCGACTCGACCTGCTCTGGCGAATTGCTCGGCGGTCTCGAACAACTTTGTCAGCGAGAGCTGTTGAGTGCGTGCTTGCTCCACGAAATCGGCAGCAGGTGTCGCGATAGTCGATGTTACAATGCCAGTGTCCATATCCACCCCAGGAACAGTCGGCCGCAAGGCCAGGTAACGACAACAGGCCTATGCCGACAGGCATGAGGCTGACGCATAACATTTTTCCACGGCAAACTGGACCGCGATGTCATGCCTGGCCTTGGTAGCGGCATTAGCTTGCATCGGGCTTGACGACGGATTCCCGGCAGAAACCATGGCCACAGAACATCGCATAAGGGCAGAATGGGGTCTGCAAAAGCAAATGCGGCGCCTGGATGAGGCGCCGCATTTGGTCTTGCTATCGAGGCTTCTACAAGCGCGGCCTGAGCCGCGCCTGTCATCAGAAGTTAGATGCTTTGATATGCCAGGATGATGGCTTCAACCTGTGACGAATTGAAAGCCTGAACCTGCGAGGTGGTGAGAGACTGCAACTGGTCGCTGGTCAGGACGCCGATATCCTGGGTGGTCAAGCCGGTGATCGACTTGACGCTGATTGCAGCAATGTCGCCGGTGGAGAAGGTAACGATATCGGAAGTTTCGATCGCAGAGATCTGCTTGGAGCTCAGGTTGGCGACCTGGCTGGTTGTCAGAGCTTCGGCCTGAGCGGTTGTCAATGCCGCAATCTGGCCGGTGGACAGGCCGCCAATTGACTTGGTGGAGATCGACGCGACCTGGTCGGTTGACAGGCTGGCCACGGTATCGGTGGTGAGGACGCCAATCTGGGCTGAAGACAGGGTCGCTACCTGGGTTGTTGACAAGGCAACGACCTGATCGGAAGACAGGGCCTTGACCTGTGCGGTGGACAATGCGGCGATCTGTGCCGTTGTCAGGGCAGCTTCATCTGCGGTTTCCAGCGCGGCGACCTGGCTGGTGGTCAGGCCGGTGATGGACTTGGCACTGATTGCGCCAACCTGGGTGCTGGAAAGTGCAGCAATGGCGTCGGTGCTCAGGGCAGCGATTTGCTTTGCGCCGAGGGCAGAGATCTGGCCGGACGACAGTGCACTGACCTGATCGGTGGACAAGGACGCGATCTGCGTGGTCGTGAGGCCGACAATGGTCTTGGTGCTGATGGCAGCGAGATCGGTGCTGTCGAGCGTTGCAATATCAGCGGTGTCGAGGCTGCCGAGCTGGGCAGAAGAGAAGCCGGAAATCTGCGTGGACGACAAGGCCGAGACCTGGTCGGACGACAGCGCCTTGACCTGTGCAGTGGACAATGCGGCGATCTGTGTCGATGTCAGGGCGGCTTCGTCAGCGGTTTCCAGCGCAGCTACCTGGCTTGTGCTCAGGCCGCTGATGGACTTGGCGCTGATTGCACCAACCTGGGCGCTGGTAAGGGCGGCGACTGAATCCGTGGACAGGCCAGCGAGCTGCTTGGCGCTGAGAGCGGAGATCTGACCGGTTGAGAGCTGAGTGACCTGGTCTGTGGACAAGGCGCCAAGCTGCGTCGAGGTCAGGCCGGAGACCGCTTTGGTGCTGATTGCCTGGATCTGGTCGGACGTCATCACGGCGATGTCATCGGTGCCGAGTGCAGCGATTTGCGTCGCGGACAGAACTGAAACTTGCGACGACAACAGATTGGCTGTTTGAGTCGTGCCGAAATTGCCGATCTGGGAGGCCGTCAATGCGGCCACAGCCTTGGTGCTCAAAGCGGCTTCCTGACCCGAGCTCAACGCGGTCAGCTGGCTGAGCGTCAGGCCAACGACGCCAGTAGCGGAAATGGCGCCCATCTGGTTTGTGTCCAGCACAGCCAGGTCTACCGTTTCGATCGCTGCGATCTGCTTGGAAGACAATGCCGCAACCTGAGTGGTCGATAGTGCAGCTGCATCGTCCGTATTCAGTGATGCGATCGCTGTGGTGGACAGCGCCTTGATTTGCGTGATGGATAACGACGAAACAATAGAAGTCATTGAGATGTGCCCCTTGGGTTAACGGAATGCCAACATCACCCTCCCACCATGGATTCTATCGGGTCACGACACGTCGCACCGTCGAATCAAATCGCATCAGAAGAGAAAATGCTACTCAGGACATGGCTCGGATGAGCCGGCACGTTAGGAGCGCATCATGCATAAGAGCTCACAGAAGCTCTGATCCTACGTCAATTGGCGATAACGTGTTGCAAAGGTGCATGTCGTTTCGCCAAAATTTGCCTTTAACACAGTCCACCTCCGTTCTGCATGGGAGATCGACTTATGCGATCATATGTACCCGAGGAATTACTAATTTTCATTTAATGGGCGACGATAGAGCGATGGTGCAACTTCTGTTGTTAGAAACGTTATTTGATCCCTGATGTCTCTCTTGGCGTAATTCTCAAAAAACATTGCATTTGCTGAATGTGTTGCTCTGGAAATAGATTATTGACAATAGCAAATTCCAGAGATCGGCGTTATCTGGTGGAGATGTAGATCTCTTGTTGATCTTGGCCTTCTTATCGCAAACACAATGATTTACCATAGATGTTGAACAGCAATGGGGAATCGGGGTTGATGAAAGAAATTGCAATTGTCGGCGCAGGACTTTCAGGAGCGGTCATCGCTCGCGAGCTCGCCGCAGCGGGGCACAAGGTCTCGGTGTTCGAGGCGCGCGATCATATCGCCGGCAATTGCCACACCGCACGCGACCCTGAAACGGGCGTCATGGTGCATGTCTATGGGCCGCATATCTTTCATACCGATAATGAAACCGTGTGGAACTACATTACCGGGTTCGACACATTTCAACCATATACCAACCGGGTAAAGGCCATAACGGAAGGTCAGGTCTTTTCGCTGCCAATCAACCTTCACACGATCAACCAATATTTCGGCAAGACCTTCAACCCAACGCAGGCCCGGGCCTTTATCGAATCAAAGGGCCTGAAAATGGATCAGGAGCCGCAATCCTTTGAAGAACAGGCGCTAAAATTTATCGGCAAGGAACTCTATGAAGCCTTCTTCAAGGGTTACACGATCAAGCAGTGGGGTGTGCAACCGGACCAGTTGCCGGCCAGTATTTTGAAACGGCTGCCGGTCCGGTTCAATTACGACGATAACTACTTCAATCATCGTTTCCAGGGCATGCCCAAGCACGGTTATACACAGATCGTCGAGCGCATACTGGATATCGAGGGCGTTGAAGTTCATCTGAACAGGCCCTTTTCTCCGGCAGAAAAGGATGATTTCGACCATGTTTTCTATAGCGGTCCACTCGATGCCTGGTTCGACTATCGCGAAGGCAGGCTTCCTTATCGCACGCTGGACTTCGAAATCCTGCGGGGTGAGGGCGATTTTCAGGGAAATGCCGTGGTTAATTATTGTGGGTCTGACGTGCCCTATACCCGGATCACTGAACATAAGCATTTCTCGCCCTGGGAAACGCATGAGAAAACCATCTGCTATAAAGAATATAGCCGCTCCTGCACGGAGAAGGACATTCCCTATTACCCGGTACACCTGACAGGTCTGTCGGACAACCTCACCCGCTACCAGGAACTGGCTACCGCCGAGAAAAATGTAACCTTCGTCGGCCGGCTCGGCACTTTCCGATACCTCGATATGGATGTCTCCATCGCCGAAGCGCTTGATTGCGCAAAGAAATTTGTGTCTGGTTGAGAAAGGGTAAACTCAGAGGTGAGGCAGAACTCTTGAGTTCATTGGGGTCTTCAGGTGCCTATAGCTGCGATGGGAGAAGGACAATGCCAAGCTGAAGCAGATCGTCACCGATCTGTCTTTGGATAAGGCTATGTTGCAGGCCAGTTCTGTCGGCTATGACGAGTGCCGCGATAATTTTTGCGACGTCACCCAGGTCGAAGCGGTGTTGAAGACCTATTTTAAAACCGGAAGAAGCAATCAATTCTGCCAATTAGCTTTCTATCTCTGTGTTGGTGGTTGATCGACAGGGGATCACGCTATAAAAGTCTGGCGCGGAGTCAAACGGCTACGGGAATTCAAGAGGAAATGTCATGCCTACTGGTACTGTGAAATTTTTTAACGACGACAAGGGTTTTGGTTTTATCACGCCCGAGAATGGTGGAACGGATGTATTCGTTCACGTGTCTTCCCTGCAGCGCGGTGACTCGCTCAGAGAAGGTGACAAGGTCAGCTTCGAAATCGGGCAGGACCGTAAGACCGGGAAGTCGAAGGCTGAAAACGTCAGCGTGCTTTAACAACGGACTCGCGTTCACTGCACAGCGATGCGCGCAAACGTATTGCGTGGTTTGAACCCGAATTTGTCGACATGCTCGAGTAGAAGGCGAGAAGATATTCTGATCGCCTATTCTAGCTCGATCTGTTCCTAAAGAATCAGACCGAAAAGTGGTTACCACTTTTCGGTCTGATCGTTTAGCCTGTGCTAACAGCGATGGCTCGTGTTTTCCCGGTCGTTAAGCGCGGGGCCTTTCTTCCCATACATCTGGATCGACGACAAATGCCATCTGTCCGCAGCGAGGCAATTGCATTGTCGTGTGTTGCGTCTTGGTTTTAGTATTGCCAGCACCAACAACTTGTAATGCCGTCTTCGGCGTTAGCCCTAAGGGCTTCTACATCCGCAGTTCATCGACATCCTGAAGTTCCAGATCACCAGCCGCCGCGAATTCGAGCGTCTGAAGGCCTGTGATCCGGCAACGCTGACCGATCTGGAACGGGCGGCGCGTTTCATCTATCTCCAGAAGCTCGCCTTCGGCGGCAAGGTCGCAGGCCAGACCTTCGGCGTCCAGCACGAGGGCAGCGCCCGGTTCAACCTGATCCGCCTCGCGCCGCTCCTGGAAGATGTCCACGAGCGCCTCTCTGGCGTCGTCATCGAGAACCTGGACTGGCTGGCCTTCATCAACCGCTATGACCGGCCGGGCGTGCTCTTCTATCTCGATCCGCCATACTTTGGCTGTGAGGACGATTACGGCAAGGCGCTGTTTAGCCGGGATCAGTTTGACGTTCTTGCAGGGCGTTTAAAGACGCTTCAAGGCGGCTTCATATTGTCGATAAATGATCGGCCTGAGATCCGGGAGATCTTCGCTGGGTTTCCGGTGGACGGCGCGGAGTTGTCTTATTCTGTGTCTGGCGGGAAGGGGACGGAGGCGCGGGAGTTGATTTTTTATGGTAGGGATGGGTGATGTTGAGAGCAAATGCTTAAGGGCAGCTTTGCGCCATTAGCGGTCATTGTGCCTTGATCAAAATCGCTTATCCTACCGATCTGAAAGACATCACACCACCGAGGTATCCAATGGAATGGAGCGATGCTGATTACGCTGACGTTGTCGAATGGCGGCGCGATATTCATGCCCACCCTGAGCTTCAATTCGAAGTTCACAGAACGGCTGCCTTTGTGGCGGCAAAGCTTGCTGAATTCGGCTGTGACGAAATCATAACAGGCATCGGCAAGACGGGCGTCGTCGGCATCATTCATGGCCAACAACAGACCAGCGAGAAGGTAATTGGATTACGAGCTGATATGGATGCGCTACCGATCGAGGAAGAAACTGGAGCGCCTTGGGTATCTACGACCAAAGGCGTGATGCATGCGTGCGGACATGATGGACACACCGCAATGCTTCTAGGTGCCGCTCGTTCCCTGACCCGGACCCGAGCATTCAATGGGAAGGCCGTGGTTATCTTCCAACCAGCAGAGGAAGGTGGCGGAGGTGGAAAGGCCATGGTCGATGATGGTTTGATGGACCGCTTGGAGATAGATGAGATCTATGCCATGCACACCGAGCCAGGGTTGCCAATTGGTCAGTTCACGACTGCCAGCGGACCATTGGCTGCATCTGCTGATGGCTTTCGGATAAAGATCGAAGGCAAAGGGGCGCACGGAGCATCACCCCACGTCAGCGTTGATCCGCTTGTTGTCGGCGCAAACATCCTTTTGGCGCTCCAGACGATTGTCTCCCGCAATGTCCATCCTCGTCAGTGCGCAGTTGTCACCGTGGGCTGGATGGCGGGCGGCAAGGCTGGCAACGTCATACCTCAGTCGGCCGAGATGGGCGGTACGACCAGGACGTTCGATCCCGCCACGCGCGATCTGATAGAAAAACGTGTAACAGAAATCGCGTCGCATGTTGCCGAAGCCTACGGAGCAAAAGCATCGGTCGCATACAAGCGGATGTTTCCACCGACCATAAATCACCCAGGTGAAACCGTATTCGCTGTTAGCACAGCGACTTCATTGGTTGGCGCGGAAAACGTAAACGGCTCTATGGAGCCATTGATGGGATCAGAAGACTTCGCGTTCATGCTCGAAGCTAGACCAGGAAACATCATGCTCATCGGAAATGGCGACGGCCCGTCTGTTCATGACTCTCGGTACGACTTCAACGACGCGGCCATTCCCTTTGGTGTCGAATATTTCAAGGCAATCGTGGAGCGAGGCTTGCCGTTGGAATGACCGCTTCGGGCCGAAAGCCGCCATGGCCGGTTCGCGCCAGAAGAAGACGTGTTCCCTTTCGCAACGCTTGACCTTGAGGCCAAGCAAGCAAATTATTCTCGGTCTCAGGAGGCGGATTAACCGCTGATGTCGGAGGTCACGAGGTGATTATCGTATTCATTGTTTTTCTTGTGTTGGCTTGCGGTGTCGTCGGTGCGACGATGCCGTCTCGTAGATTGGGGTCTGGGTTCACCAAGCTCGATTACTCCCAAGCGTATGAAAACCTCCAGAAGCCGATTTCTCGTAAAACGGCATTCTGGATAAAAATGCGGCTTCTTCTTTTGCTTGTCGCGTTGGTTGGATTGATCGGATTCCTCTGTATAGTTCTGTAGGGTTTTGTCCCCGATGCACCACGTCAACACCCGAGGTAAATGGCCATTTGAGCGGCCTTCAAACTATGTTCGAATCAACTTTTTGATATGCGATCTCGAATTTTCATTTTTCCGGTTCTGCGTGTCAAAATTCCGGAAGTGCGCGGCGAGCTACATACATACATACATACATGTTGTCTGTCAGGCAGGCTTGGAATTGGCGGGAATTTGCGAAATTTCATGGGAACAGGTGGGAGTGGTTGTTTCAAAAAGATATTTTGCCAATCGAACTGCATGATTGCCCGAGTAAAATAAGCGGGATAGGTTTGTGATCTGCACGTAAGCGTACTTTATGATCAAACATAACGTGCGCCTTCAAAAACCATTCAGGGCAGGGGTGACGTTTTTCAAAGAATTGATATTGCCGGAACATTGCCCCAGCGTGGCTCGCCAAGCCTCGACAGATTTGCCTTCCAACTCAGACAGTAAAAATTTCGCGCCGGAATTATCCTATGCGAGCCAAAAATGCATTGAAATGAAGGACTTGTTCGACGCAGGCAATTGGGAGAAAATTTCACGCGGGACTTAGGATCCAGGCTGTACTGAAGTGCCGCCTAGTTCCATATTTGCATCTTATCTGACAATTGGGCTCAAAATGGCGTCCATTGCCACGTCAGAAAGACGACGCGATCACGTCTGCGGCTGGGTTATTCGTCGTCAGAGGTTGTGAAGGCGCCAAGATGGAGTTCTCTGTTTGCGCTTCGACCAAGCACCTCGAAATGAACGGTGGTTTTAACGCGCTTGTAGGAGCAAACCGGCCTTCCACCATCGTCGAGCGATCGCACCATCATATAGTGGCCAAGACTTCGAAATGGCATGTAACGGTAAGTGCCAGGCTTGATTGGCACGATACCGCCTCCGAAATAACCGACCGGGATGCCATCGTAAGAAAAGATCTGGTTTGCGTTATCATCGAACGGCAGTTTTTCCATTTACGTAAGCTAGGGGAGCGAAAACGCACTTCAATGCTTCTGATAACAGGGTGATCTGACCTTATTTGGGGGTAACAGTCTCGCTAGTGCTCCAAGGGCCTGAGAATCAGTGCCAGAACAACAGCAGACTAATGCCGACGACAACAGGCACAATCCACCCGTAATTCTGGATGCGTTTCCCGATCTTGGTTTTTGCCGGCGGCGCCCCGAACAGGCTGCCGATGATCATTTCGATGAATGTTCCCATGCTGACCAATTTAGCAGCGACACATGCTTGATCAAGGGAGGGGGAATTTGAGACGTGCTCAAAAGGAAACATCACCAATGACCGTGTTTTCACGGCAATCGGTGATGGCCGATATGGGGCCGCAAGTGGACTGTCAGCTCTGGGCCGCTCACTGTCGGTTATAGACCTTTCGAGATGTGTGACCCGCTCGACCCAATCGTCACAAATCGAAGGGATCGGCGCTTGCTATGCCCTATTTGGCCAAGACGTAGAATTTCACAGCAAATTCCCCGGGATAAAGCTACTCAAGCCACACACAGAACTTGCAACTCAGGAATTCTGCACCGCACTCTACTCCCTCAACCCGGAGTTAAATGGCTCACACATGGCGTTTCCTGTCGAGATAAATGCGAAAATTTCCGCTCCCGGTGGTGCGCAGAACTACATGATTAGTCTCAATAGTGGGATCACGGTTATCTTGGGGCCGAACGGCTCTGGAAAGACCCAATTGATGAGGGCAGCCAAGCATGGACTGCTACAACTGATGGGGCAGCCGGGACCAAATGGAGGACCACCGCCGAACAAAAATGTCCGGTTTATTTCCGCTGGGCGAATCGGGTTGCTGGAGCAATATCGAGCCGACTATGACGGCCACCGTTCTGGCACCCCGCTTTATGATCGAGCCCAATACGGCTCAAAGGACGACGCTTCTCGACGGCACAACTTCGAGACTTTGCAGGGCGACATTCTTACCCTTTCCCAAAGACCGGACATCCTGGTCAAAATCCGTGAAAGGCTACGAAAGCTATTCCAACGGGATGTCTTTGTTGAATGGGACGCTGGCAGCCTGAAATTGTCGTTCATGCGCCTCGACGGTACCGACACGACTTATTCCTCCGGACGTGAAGCATCTGGATTGATGCACCTAGTGGGATTGCTGACAGCTCTCTACGATGATGAGATCGGCGCACTTCTCATTGATGAGCCCGAAGTATCACTTCATCCCCAATTGCAAGCATTTCTGCTCCAAGAAATGACCGGGGTAGCAGGATATCCGGATAGCGCAAGCAACAAAAAAATAATAGTTTTGTCCACGCACTCCACGGAGTTCATAAAGCTCGACACCCCGAGCGACATACCGCAGTTGATATTTTGCTCGGATTTCGCCGCACCACCGGTTCAGATTTCCCCTCAAGTCGGTGAGCTCGGTGGCCGAAAGGTCCGTGAGCTGGTAAGCCGGATGGGACAAGAGCACAAGCTCTCGTTGTTCGCGAAGTCACCTATTCTTGTGGAGGGGCCTTCCGACGCCGTGATTTGCGGCGCGCTTGCCTCAAAACTTGTGATCCATCTTGAAGCCGGTGGTTCGCAAGTACTCCCGGTAATTGGAAAGGGAGAATTTCCTGCAGTGCTCAAGCTGTTGCGGCTGATGGGTAAGGAACCAGTAGTTCTTGCTGATTGTGACGGTCTCGCCGATGGAATTGAACTGTCAAACAGTTTTCTAAGCACACATGAAGGTGGAGCCGTTGCGACTAAACGTGGGTTTGCGTCTGGGAGAGAGCTGTCGCGGAGTGTGTACAGTGATTTCTGCGGACTTGTGAGTGCCTATTGGAGCGAGATTTCTCAATTGGCTGAGCAGCACCAGTACTACATCGCTGGCGATCCCAAAGATGAAGAACGGCGTAGACGGCGCGCCGCACTTGCAACGATCCTATCCCAATCGCAGGATCAGCTGACCGAGTTGCCAGACCGCTGGGCCGCGATAAGGGCACGTTTGGACGTTCTGCTCTCTGTTCTTGAAGAGCTGGGATGTTTCATCCTTCGCAGAGGTACGATCGAGGACTATTACAGCGGTACGGATCTAAAGGAGGTTCCGAGCAAGCCAGACGCGGCCGTGAAGGAGGCTCTCTTCATTCAAGATGCAGAAGACGGCGCACTCGAGCACTCATTCAACGACGTTGTCAGGTGTTTGAGGGCAGCGTCATCGGCTGAGAAGCTTAACGAAGGCGAAGCTCTGCTTGATTTATTGCTTTCTTGTGTTGCGCCACTACAAACTCGATTGAAAAGCGGATCGCCTACTGTAAACGCTAACCAACTGGCAAGAGCAATTAATGGAGATGCGGCACAGGTCTTCGATTTCACTTGGGCCGAAGGAAAAATATTGGTAAACCTGAAAAGAAAGATACTGGCTGTTGCAGGCTTTCCTCTGTCAATCAGGGCAGAAGACAACGTAGTTGAGGTCTGTTCTCGCTTTTTGTTGGCTAGCTAGCGTGCATCGGACGTCCGCTGGTGGGAAAGAAAACTACAAGCTGGAACGATCGAAATGAGGGCGCTAAACTGACTGAGATTCACGTATTAAATGGCTTCATTTAGATATTTCAAAATTTAGATGCCATTGTGTAATGCATGTTTATTGCTCGTCAATTAGACGATGATGCACCAACATTGCGGCAAGACCTTCCACTGTTGGGCATGTTACATTCATAGGAAGCGCTGATGGTAATATTGCCCAAGCTTTTGCATAATATCCTGCGGCAGTTGTGCGCAACAATCGCCAATAGCAAAGAAGCCAAACGGGAATTACATTTGTCGCGGGGTATTGGTTACGGGTTCGTTCGGCCAGAGTGGGCATGTTACAGTCCTTTAAGTGAATTGTTCGATGGACTGAGATTGCCGAAAGTGGTGGGGCCTGTGAATGACAAAACGTCGATACGAAATCGACATAAAAAAGCACTCCGGTTTGCCAGAGTGCCTTGTAATCACGTTGATTGGGGCTGTTAGTTTGCCGTTGCTTGCTGCCTATTTGCCTCATGGATTGGACGTTTGAGGCGGTATACGGCCTTATCAATCGCGTGGCGTGATAGGCCAAGCACTTGGGCAATGTCTGCAGTTGAGTATCCACTTTCTATACTGTCGAGAATGAAGTTGTCGCGTAACATTGTCGTTGGCGCGGGTTGCTTTTCGTTCAGTAGTTCGCGGCGAATGATGGCCTCTATCCACGGAAGCAAACTTCCAGCTTCCATCTCGTTTGTTTTGTCTTCCATCTTGTTGAGCACTTTATCGACGTAGCTTTGCGCAAGATCGACGATAGTTTTTTGAATGGTTTCGGGCCATTCTTCATGTGTGGCGTAGACTGGTTCGCCGGTTTCAATCCGGATGATTTTGATCAGGTTGAGAATGTGATTGTAGAGCTTGAATTGAACGTTGATGTTGCTTTGCTTCGGTTTTTCTGTTGCCGTTATTGCTCTTTCAGTTGGTTTCGATAGGTCAGACTTTACGGCTTTATAAATTTGATCGAGATCGGATAACTGCCTTTGAAATAGGCCCGAAATGCCGGATGCTTGGCTTTCCAAGCCGGTTGTTGACAGCAGGCTCGAAAGCATAATGGTTAGTGCTTCAAGCTCTTGTATTGTGTCAATGAAGGCTGTGAGGTCTGTCTTGAACGGGTGCTGACCGTCGGACATAGATATGCTATTGCTGGCTACAGCTTCGGGCATGGGGTGAACTCCTTTGCCTGCGGTTAGGCCGCGTTGGGTGTTGGAAGCACCTTGCGCGGCTGCTGACTTTATGACATCATGAATCTAATTCGTCAATAGATAGTGGCATAAAGTCAAAATGGCAAAAACAGGGCGTCCCCAGGTTGATACTGAAGCAGTGACTGTACGGCTTCCACGCCAGATGATTGAAGCTATAGACACTTTTCGAAAGACGGAGGCCGACCTTCCTACGAGGCCGGAAGGTATTAGGCGTTTATTGGAGGGTGTATTGTTGCAAAAGGGGCTGCTCTTAAAATGAGCAAGAACCCCGCAAGCACTTACGAATTGGGACGCATATGGTCGTTGCTTGCTGGAGCTGAGACTGTTGTCATTTCAAAGTGGTTTGGTGCTTAAGGGCGAGGCTGCGGTGGTCGAGATCATTTCCATTCCCATTGATAAAATCCACGTTCCGGAAGATCGCATCCGACCTGTTGACGAGGCAGCGGCGCAAGCGCTTGCAAGGCTTATTGAACGCGAGGGCCAATTGAACCCAATTGCGGTCTATAGAAGTCGCGTGAAAGGTGAAGGTAAGCAGTATACGCTGATTTATGGTGGCAGGCGTCTACGAGCTATGGATATCCTTGGTTCTAAGGAGATCAAAGCTGTCTTGCGTCTGAAGGCCGAAGCTCCTATGCTTGAGATTAGCGACAATTTAAGTGTCGCTAACCTTCCTCAATTAGAGAAAGGAGAGCATATTGTCCGCTATGTAGAATGGTGGATGGAATGCAACAACTCCACAGCCTGGGGCGGCGATAGGCGTTCAAGATTTCACAGTGAAACTACTCATGGGAAAAGTGAATTTCTCAAGAAATCAGGCTTTTACAATGACTTAAGTGAAAATTTTAATATATCGAAGACTGTTGGATGGCGCCTTTACCAGATAGGCAGCCTTGAACGGTCACTCAGAGACGCACTTCGTAGAACACGCTATGCTGACGACCAAGGGCGGCTTCTAAAGCTCAGGAAAATGAGCTTACCGCAGCAAGCAGGCATCGCGGCGGCATTGAAAATTGAGCCAGACTTAGACAGCGTGTTGCGGATAGCCGATCCGGCGTCTGGGCGGCAAAGCGTCGGGCGTATGGAAACAGGCGACTGGCGAGAGAAGCAATTTACTGACGCCTGGGAAGGAATGCCCAGAGATCGTCGAGCGGCGGCACTTGATAAGATTGGCGCGATCATGAAGCCGATTGACCCCTGGCCTATGAGCTTTCCGCCGCCGCCACCTATTCCTGTTCCTGGTAACGCTTCGCCTTTATGGCGGATGATGAAGAACCCTTATGTCACTGTTTCCACTAAGCTGACATATGATCAGCTTGAGGCAATGAAGGCTGATATTGAAAGGGTGGCTGAAGAGGAAGATTATAGAGCGCGCAGCATTTCCGCTAAGATCAACGCCGAAGAGGCGGCAAACCGGGAAATCTTTGAGAAGCAACGCGCAAAGGCAAAGGTCGCGAAATCCAGGAAGCCAAAGCGAGGCCGTCCGCCTGATACTCTTGCTGTGAAACTTCTCAAGAAGCTGACAAAGCAAGGTGTGGGCGTCGGTTTGGCCGAACGGTTGGTTTATGCGCTCAAGGTTCGAAATGACTTCTGGATTGCGAAGGAGGCCCACAAGCTGAACGAAAATCAGCAAGAAGAGGTGGTGCATTTGATTGATTCAGGTGGTGATTTGGACGATGCGGCGTACCGTGTCATGAAAATGCTTCAGAAGCCGGAAGAGGCTGGTCGTTATAGTGCTATAGAAACGCTGCGGGACTTTGAGCAAAGATCGATTTCGAAGCCGTTTTGAAGCCCTTGGGCGCGATTGAGGCGTCTGATGAGGGTTGGGATCAGTAATGCGCAAAAAAATGCATCAGCGGCGTTCTATTGGAAAAGTTGGTGTGTTGCTTATTTGTGGGCTTTTAAAGTGCGTTCCGTTCGAGGCTGCTATTCTGCCATCCTTAGAGCGTGATGAAGGCGTAGGGCCGGATAGCGGTCAACCGCCATTGGTAGGCCATCAAAGGGGGTACGCCACTTTCCCCGTAGCAGTGTCGCCGTTGCCAGGACGGGATCACCAAACCGGACCAGCGATTTCCCGGTTGTCATTGATGGCCGCTAAATACCTTAATTGATATCGCCCGGAATATACCTACCCGCTGGCCTTTCCCTTGTAGCAACAAAGCGTTGTGGCTGTCCGCAAAGCGTTGCGGCGAGTATCCTGCACTCAGTTTATTGCAGGAAGCTTTACTCCCATGAAACTGACTTGGACAGATACTGCCGGTAACGAAGTCTCAGCAAAAGTCGACGCTCACCTGGTGCCAATCATCAACGTCCTCGGATTGCATAAAAGCTCCGAATTCTTAATGCTGTTCGGCGGAAAATATATACGTTTGAACGAAAACGCTATTCAGAACCGCACTAACATCGCGCTTCTTTACGGGAAGAAAAAAGCTCGTGACCTCGCCGAAAGCCTGCTTAATGCTGGGTATCCACACAGCTACCGAGTGCCCACAGCAAAAAAATTTCTGGCCCGATATCTTCGATCCAAAGGATTGAAGAATGCCGACATCGCGACGCGGCTCTCGTCTACAGATGTTTCCGTCAGAGGGTGGTTGAAATCGGATCAAGATCGCCGTGCTTCATCCGAACGGCGTCAATGCAGGGTATTAAGCGCTCATATTGATGAAGCTGTAGCTCTGGGTCTGGTTGTTCGAGTGAACTTGGCAAGCGGTGAGGGCCATCATGGCTGATATTCTGTCAAGCGCAGCTTCCATGCTGGTCTCAGATAAAATTAATGCTGATGACATGCAATGGATACACGTATTGCCGCTGGGAACAGTCTCAGGCCGCGATGGACGAGGTCCTTACACGGTAATTGACCCAGACACTGTAATGGCTGAGACCCGCCGCTATCATGGCAGAACTCAGATGGTGGTGGATTTCGAGCATCAATCTGTCAATGCCGCGCATAGCGGAAAGCCTGCTCCGGCCGCAGGCTGGATAGCCGCATTGCAAGCCCGCTCCGATGGTATCTGGGCGCACGTACAATGGACCCCTGAAGCTGCAAAGATGGTTCGCCAAAGGGCTTATCGCTATCTCTCTCCAGTATTTCATCACGACGCCAAAGGGATGGTGAAGCGCATTCTAAACGTTGCCCTCACCAACACTCCAAACCTAGATTTGACCGCTGTGGCGCGGTCGGAGGTATTTTCCATGAATGAAGCACAACTCAACGAACTGCGAACGTTACTCGGTTTGGCTTCGGACGCTGATTTCGATGCTGTTCGCGATGCAATTTCGGCTTTGATGGTCGCATCAAACAGCGCCAATCCTGACCCAGCGAAATTTGTTCCTATTGGCGACTTCGAACGTGTTGTCGCAGAAGGGAACAAGCTTCGCCAGGGCATCAGCCAGCAGGCTGCTGAAATTCATGTGTCGGGACTTATCAAATCCGGATCCCTTGCGCCATTTCTTCGGGATTGGGCGTTGAACCTCTGCTCCATCAACAAGCCTCAACTGGATATCTTTGTCGAGCGCACCGGACCGTTCTTCACGCAGGTGATGAGCTCTCAAATTCAAGGCGGTTATCAATCGAGACCCGCCTCTAAGCTGACCGACGATCAATTGGAAATCTGCCGCACTATGGGGTTGTCCGAAGCCGAATTCATCAGCGCCCAAATTGGCGAATAACAAAGGATCCGCACATGCTTATCAACCGGGCGAATATTGAAAACGCTTTTACCGGCTTCAAAGTGTCATTTAATAAGGGTTTTGGTAGCGCCCAGTCGACGTACGAAAAAGTCACGATGACGGTGCCATCAAGCGCGTCGACCGAAATCTATCGCTGGCTAGGCCAAATTCCGAAGATGCGAGAATGGCTCGGTGACCGCATATTCAATAATCTCGAAGCCCATAGTTTTTCTATCTCAAATCGTAAATTTGAGAACACAATACGGGTGAGGCGCGAAGATTTCGAAGATGACCAGTATGGCATCCTAAGCCCACTCTTCCAGGAAATGGGGCAGGCCGCTGCCGAGCATCCAAATGAACTTGTCTATGATCTTCTGAAATCTGGTTTTACTACAAAATGCTACGACGGCCAGTATTTCTTCGACCCTGATCATGCGACACTAGATCAGGATGGAAATGTAATTTCCGTTGCTAATACGGATGGCGGGACTGGTGCGCCCTGGTTTTTGCTTGACGGAAGCCGAGCGATCAAGCCGATTGTGTTTCAGGACCGCATCAAGTCGCAGTTGACCCGGCTCGACCAGGAAAATGATGAGAACGTCTTTTTCCGTGATGAATATGTCTATGGCGTTCGCGCTCGCTCTAATGCGGGGTTTGGTCTTTGGCAACTGGCGTGGGGATCAAAGCGACCTCTTGATAACAGCAGGTACGCTGCTGCACGCGCCTCAATGATGAGCCTGCGCGGCGATAATGGCCGTCTGCTAGGTGTAAAGCCAACAGTGCTGGTCGTTGGTCCGTCTTTGGAAGAGGCGGCAAGGGAATTGATTGTGTCTCAGACGCGGGCGAATGGCGAAAGTAATCCGTGGCGTGACTCTTTGGACCTGCTTGTTACGCCCTGGCTTGGGTGAGCATTTCTGCTTCCTGTCCTGACGGGTGACGGGAAGCCTGCCAGACGGCGAAGTGTTCCTGCGTCGTCTGGCTATTTTAATTTCCTATTGGAGAAAAAATGAACGGGTACAGATATGAACCCAATCAAAAAGTTTGTTGCGCGCTTCGGTAGAAATTTATGCGAAGGTGCAAAAAATAAAAAATACCTTTCGAAGTCAACTTGAATGCGCTTTCTGCATCAAATGCAGAAATTTGGTTTTTCCGATTCTTCGTGTCAAAATTCCGAAAGTTGGTGGCGAGCTACAGCGGCGAGCTACACCGGTGAGATAAGAATGGTGGGCCCGGAGAGACTCGAACTCCCAACCAAGCGGTTATGAGCCGCCGGCTCTAACCATTGAGCTACAGGCCCGGCCTGGCGCGAGGGCCGGCGGTGGGGTTGGCAATGGTTCCAACACCCGTGATGACGCTCTAGCGGAAAACGTGGGGGGCGACAAGTGTTTGCCGCAATGGTTTTGCAATAGGTTGTTTAGAGTGAGGTTGAGCAATCAGAAAGCGGAGCTTGGGAGACGAGATGGTGAATTTGGGTGCGGTTTTTGGCCTTGGGCGGCTTGGCTTTGTGTTGGCATCTCTGGCTTTTGTTTCTCCGGCTATGGCGCAGGAGGCCTCACGGCAGGAGGCGGTCATTAATGTATCGGGCGAAGGGGAGGTCAGTCTGGCGCCGGATATGGCTTTGATGCAATTGGGTGTCGTGACTGAGGCTGCCGAGGCTGCGCAGGCGTTGAAGGACAATAGCGAGGCTTTGGCCAAGGTTTTGAAATCCCTGAAGGACAAGGGATTGGCGGATCGCGATCTGCAAACATCCGGTTTTCAGATTACGCCGCGCTATCGCCAGGAACCGGAAGACAAAACCGATAGCCGCCCGCCAGTGATCGAAGGCTATTCCGTCAGCAATGGGCTGACGATTCGGGTGCGTGATCTGTCCAAGCTGGGCGGGGTAATCGATACGTCCGTTGGTCTCGGCGTCAACCAGGGTGGAGAAATTCGCTTCACCAATGACAAGCCGGAAACGGCCATCGATGACGCCCGCAAATCCGCCATGGCGGATGCCTTGGCCAAGGCGAAAGTGCTGACGCAAGCGGCTGGCGTTAAGCTTGGCCGAATCATTTCCATCAATGAAAATTCAGCGCGGCCCTTCGAGCAGGGCATGATGATGAAAGCCAGCATGGCCCGTGATATGGCGCCCGCCCCAACGCCGATGGCGGCAGGGGAAAATACCTATCGTGTCACTGTGAATGTCAGCTTTGCGTTGGAGCAATAGCCTTCAATCACAAAAAAAGCCCCGGTCGTTAAACCGGGGCTGATTTCTCAAGCAGTCTATCAGAATTTGATACCGATGCCGAGATTGACGACATTCTGCGTGCTGTCGAAATCGATGTCGCTAATATTCTTGGTGCCGTAATCGTTGTAGCGATATTCGAGGCGGGTAAAGATGCGATTGGTAATCGCATAATCCACACCAGCGCCGATGGTCCAGCCGTTCAGGGTTTTGTCGAAATCGCCGGATGAAGACTTGATATAGGTTCTGTCTGCCGTCCAGCCGCCAGCCACAAACAGCAGGGCGCGGTCAATGGCGTAACCGGCGCGGGCGCGGGCAGAGCCGGAGACATCCATGCCCACCTTGACGCCGGAATAGTTGTTTTCGTTCCAGTCGTAGTTCACGTCGGCTTCCACGCCGAGAATCACGTTGTGGCCGACATCGAAGTTCCAGCCACCAAATCCACCGATGCGGCCGCCATCGAAATTATCCGAGAGCGATGCGCCGCTCTGCGACAGTGTGGCATCCAGCCAGCCGTAACCACCGTAAACGCCGATATAGCCGCCTGCCCATGAAAACGCTGCGGGGGTTTCAACAGCAGCAGGAGCTGTCGGAACCTGGTCGACTGCATCGGCGGCCATGGCAATGCCTGCCGATACGAAAAGGGTTGCAGCGGTTGCAAGGAGGGTCAGTCTGTTCATATTCGTCTCCACTCGTTCAATGAGTGAGTGAGATATAATCTATTCATTTGCGTGTATGTAGCAAAAATATCACGGTTTATGCAATTATGAGCTTTAAATTCCACAAATGAGGCCAATACACACCTTATTCGAGTGTTTTCCTGTCAAATCCTGTGGGTTTTTGCTGTTTCTTTCCCTCCGATAGGGCAGGGAAAAGCCTGTGCATTCTGCTTTTGTGATGAATTTTTAGTTATTAGAGGCCAGGGAATGCGCAGGGCCGCTCAGCACTTTGGTGTGCTCTTTCCGGTGTTTTGGTGACGGCTATAGGGTCGCCCTCCTGGCACCAGTGACGCAGGCAACGACGGCAAGGGTGGTGACCAGCATGGAGGCGCTGACGGTTTCGTGGAGAAGGGCGGCGGCGAGCGCCAGGCCGAAAAACGGTTGCAGCAATTGCAATTGACCGATGGCGGCAATGCCGCCCTGGGCAAGGCCGCGATACCAGAAGATGAAGCCGATCAACATGCTGAACAGCGAGACATAGCCAAGGCCGAGCCAGGCGCCAGTGGTGACCCCATTGAGTGTTGGTGGCAAGGTGAGGGCGGCGGCCACGACACTGATGGGCAAAGCCAACGTCAGCGCCCAGCAGATCACCTGCCAACCGCCCAACCGGCGCGACAGTCTTGCGCCTTCGGCATAGCCAAGGCCGCAAATCAGGATGGCGAGGACCATCAGTAGATCGCCATAGGATGCGGTGGCGGCCCCTTGAGACAGTGCAAAGCCGATCACCAGCGCGCTGCCGAGGCCGGAAAACAGCCAGAAGATCGGTCGCGGACGCTCACCGCCACGCAGAACGGCAAATAGCGCGGTTGAAAGCGGCAGCAAGGCGATGAAAACCAATGAGCGGGCCGAGGGTATATGTTGCAAGGCGTAGGCCGTCAGTAAGGGAAAGGCAATCACCACGCAGAGCGAGACCATGGCGAGCGCCGCGATCTCAGCGAGGTTGGGTTTTGCTGGACGAAAGACAAGCAGCAGGCCGCAGCCGAGCAAGCCGGCGATGCTGGCGCGGGCGACGGTCAGAAAAACCGGATCGAAACTGCCGATCGCAGCCCGGGTTGCCGGGAGCGAACCGCTGAAGATCAGCATGCCCAGAAAACCATTGATCAGCCCGCTCGTCGTCTTGTTCATGTGATGCTCCTGTTTTTGTTGTTCTTGCGCCGAGGCGACGGTTATGCCAGAGACGGTGCAATACAATTTTGCCAAACTGTTATGGTTGTTTGAGCAGTACAGAGGCGATGGTGAGCGATTTGGACGCGCAGGGAACAAGCCGGATTGAGACGGTAATGGCAGCTATTCGGGCGCGCATTTCCTCCCGAAGTCTGGCGACCGGCGCGCGACTGCCCTCTGTGCGCGGCTTCGCCAAGACCATGCAGGTTTCGGTTTCCACAGTGGTGGAGGCTTACGAACGGTTGGCGGCGGAAGGGTTGATCCGCTCGCGGCCGGGCTCCGGGTTTTTCGTGGCGGCTCCCTTGGCTCCGCTGTCCTTGACCAATCTCGGGCCTCGACTGGAGCGGGAGATCGACCCGTTCTGGGTCTCTCGCCAGTCGCTGGAAACCCGTGGCGATATGCTGAAACCGGGATGCGGCTGGCTGCCGCCCGATTGGTTGCCGCAGGCAGCCCTTCGGCGCGCGGTCCGCATGCTTGGCCGCGCCGATGGTGCTGTGCTGACGGATTATGGTTCTCCGTTGGGTCTGCCAGGGCTTCGGCAATTGCTATCGCGGCGGATGGCCGATCATGGGCTGACGGTTGCTGCGAATGCGATCATGCTGACGGAATCGGGGACCCATGCCATCGATCTGGTCTGCCGGTTTTTTCTGGAGCCGGGCGATTGCGTTCTGGTCGATGATCCCTGCTATTTCAACTTTCACGCTCTGTTGCGGGCGCACCGCGCCACCATCGTCAGCGTGCCTTATCTGGCGGATGGCCCGGATCTGGAGGCCTTTGCAGCCATTGTCGAGGCGCATAGGCCGCGGCTCTATATTACCAATTCCGGCGTGCATAATCCCACCGGCGCAAGCCTTTCGGCGGTGAATGCGCATCGGTTGCTGACCCTTGCCGACCGGGCCGACCTGACCATCGTCGAAGATGATATTTTTGCCGATTTCGAAGATGTCGCGTCTGCGCGGCTGTCAGCCTTCGACGGATTGAACCGGGTGGTACAGATCGGCAGTTTTTCCAAGACATTGTCGGCTTCGGTGCGCTGCGGTTATATCGCCGCCCGGCGTGATTGGATCGAGGGTCTGACCGACTTGAAGATCGCCACGAGTTTTGGTGGCGGGCGGCTTTCCGCCGAGCTGGTGTTGGCGGTGCTGACGGATGGTGGCTATCGTAAACATCTTGAAGGGCTGAAAACCCGGCTGGCCGCAGCGCGCAGCACTGTGGCGGCGGAGTTGTCGTCGCTTGGCTTCACGCCCTGGCTCCAGCCGAAGGCGGGACTTTTTCTATGGTGTAAAATGCCTGATGGGATCGAATCGGGCGCTCTGGCCCGGCACTGCCTTGACGATGGTGTCATCCTGGCACCCGGCAATGTCTTCAGCCTGTCGCAGAATGCGGGCCGGTTCATGCGTTTCAACGTGGCGCAAACCATGGATGCGAGGGTTCTTGGCTCATTGAAGGCGGGTTTGCAGCAATTGCGGTGAATGGTACGGCGCGTTCAGAGCGCTGTCAGCAATGATCATCATAGCTGGTGCCAGAAGAAACCCAATCAGGAGCTTACACCATGATGTTCAAGACCGGTCTTTACGCAGCCCTTATTGCAACGAGCCTTACCGCATCGGTGGCTTTTGCGGCTGAAACCCAGATCAAGGTCACCGAAACGGGTGAGGGCGGTGGCGCCATGGGGCTGAAGATGGAGCCTGCAACGGTTGCCGCCGGTCCGGCGGTGTTCCACGTTCACAACGATGCCATGTCGGAAGACCATGAGATGATCGTGGTAAAGCTGGCGACGCCGGATGCCAAGATACCGCTCGACACGGCCAAGCACCGCGTTGACGAAAAGAAGCTGAAAAGCCTTGGCGAAGTGTCGGATCTGAAGCCCGGCGCCGATGGCAAGCTTAAGGTGACATTGAAGCCGGGCAGCTATCTGGTGTTCTGCAATATCAAGGGTCACTACGAGGCCGGTATGCAGGGCACATTGACCGTTACGCCCTGATCGGCAGCCGGTGATCTCTTTACCTCTTATGATAAGCCCGCAGCGATGCGGGCTTTTTCATGCCTATCTCGCGGACTGATGCAGAGACATGCTGTTTCATTTTGGATAACTGTTTTCCCCTGAAGGCGCCAACCTTTTAGAAACTCTTAACGACGATAATGCCGCCATTCTATAAGGAGTAAAACATGGCGGCTAGAAAAGCAGCGGGAGGGGCAAGGCGCGGGGGCGCAAACAAACGCCGGGCATCCGGTGGGTCAAGAGCAAAACGGGCAGGGTCTGGCGGCAGCCTTTGGCCTTGGTTTGGGGCGCTTGTCGTGGTGGTGGCCGGCGTTTCGGCCTATGACCACCGCAAGGAATTGTCTGGGCTGATCGACAAGACGTTCGGAACAGGTGGCAAATATATCGCGCAATTGCAGGGCCATGCGCCCCGCGAAACCAGTAGCCGCAGCGAGACTGGCCCGGTTCCGCCCGCAAGCGTTCCAACACCGATGGCGCGCAGGCTCGATCCGACGCCACTGCCACCGGCCACGACGATGATACCGACCGCATCGATGATGCCGCGTTCGAGAGATGACAGCCCCTTGCCGCCCGCCACCACGCTGGTACCGGGACAGGTCGTTGCCTCCCTTCAGCCGCGCGGGGTCGATAAGCAGCGGGTTTCCGGCAAATTCTATTATTGCGGCACGAGCGGGCTCGACAATTGCGTTGTCGATGGCGACACCTTCTGGGTCAACAAGACCAAGATCCGGGTTGCCGATATCGATGCGCCCGAAACCGAACAGGCAAAATGCAAATCCGAGCGCGACCGGGGCTTTGCCGCCAAGGTACGATTGCGTGATCTGCTCAGCGCCGGCAGTTTCGATCTTTCTCCCTTTGGAATGCGGGATGAAGACCAATATGGACGAAAATTGCGCGTGGTGAGCCGAAATGGTCGTTCACTCGGCGCGATGATGGTCGATGAGGGATTGGTCAGGCCCTGGACCGGCCATCGCCAGCCCTGGTGCTGAGAGAGTTTGCCTTAGGAAAAGTGGAGCTCGGTTTTCCCGAAAAGAAAAACGAAAGAAGCCAGAGTTTGTTTGGTTCAATCTGAACCTGACACAGTCTGACTGTTTTTTCTGTGCTGTTCTGAGTGATACACGTCTATGTTGTACCGTTTCGTGACGCACGCCTCCAAAATTTGCCAGTCTTGCCACTTTTACGCCATCTGCACGACATCAGATCGTAACACCTTGGCTTTATGCTTTCCTCCATAAGCAGAGAATAAAAAACTTTTGGAACTCATGGAGCAAAATCCGGTTTGCGGCGTTCCTAATTGTTTGCTGACTTCAAAGAAGCCTAAGGCAAAGATTGCGCGGCACGCATAACACGGACAAAGGGAGAAAAGACCAGTGACCTACGATATGACTGACCTGACCATGTCCGAAGTTCTCAAGGACCCAATGATCCGTCAGCTCTTGCGGGCAGACGGAGTATCTCTCAGCGCTTTTGCCGTCCTGCTGGATGATGCGGCCCGCCAGCGTAATCTGGCCTTGCGTTGCCGCAAAGCAGGCGTTCCCGCAGCCCATGTGATCGACAGTCTTTCTCATGTGCAGGCGCCTGCCGACTGCCTGTAACGTTTGACGTTAAACTGTGCCAACAGCGCCGTTTCCAATGGCCGCTCTTATTCTGCCGCGATGACCACGCAAGGTTCGCGGCAGTTTCGTTTTCTACCAAGACTCACGGTCTGAAGTTTAAGCGAGCGTAAGGGTTGGCAATGAAGATGGCTCGGTTGTTTTTTGCGCTGTCCGTGGCTGCCATTGGTTCTGCGACAGTTGTCTATGCCGCAGGTGCCAAGGAAGCGACCGATCCGCAGTTTGCTTCGGTCAAGGGGCGATGCCTTAGGGTTTCCATCGGTGATCAGGATCTGACCAAGGCCTGTTCTTCTGAAATTGGCCGTAGCCTGCATAGCGATGGCCGCTCCGGCCTTTATTTCTTCATGGGTGCCACGCATATCATTACCTTTACCGGCATCCCCTCCAAGGAAAAGTCGCGCGACAAGAGCCAGGTTGAGACGCTCAAGCTGGACGAAGTCATCCTCAATGACGGAAACACCAAGAGCGGCTTGCAACGGATCGCTGCCAATGGCGCCTGCAATACCAGCCAGATCAATAACGACCGGTTTCTGGTGGCTTGCACTGGCACGCTGCAAAAAGGCACGAAATTCTCGGCCAGTTTCGAAATCGACAAATCGTTGAAATAGAGCATTTCCAGGAAAAGTGTGAAGCGGTTTTCCGTCCGGAACTGCGCAAATGCACCCGTTAACCCGCCTTCGGACAGAAGGCGGGCTTACAATAGGTGATTGTGCTCTCGGATTACACGTCCAGCGGATAGTCCTGGATAACCTTGGTCAGGCTGCCTTCGGCTGGAAACAGAGGGATGAGGCAGGCTTGAAGAGCGTGATAGATATCCCCCTTGCCAGGGAACAGGCTGTTTGATGGCGCGAGGTCTTCGGTCATTTCTTCGTGCCAGCCGCCGAATTGCTTGTCGATGGTGTTGTTGGCGATGAAATTCCAGATCTTGCGGTAGTTTTCCTCGTTCAGGTCGCGGCCCTGGTGCTGGTTGAGGTAATGGGCAGCGCCTGCGGCCTCGCAAAGCGGCCACCATAGCTTGAACGTCTTGGTGGGGACATTGTCCCAATCCAGCGTGTAGTAAAAGCCGCCCTTCTTACGGTCCCAGCCCAGCAGCATCGATTGATAGAACAGGCCGCTTGCCGCTTCCGGCATCCAGTCATGCTGCTTGCCGGTCAGTACCCAGAGTTGCAACACCAGGCGCGCCCATTCCAGCCAATGGCCGGGCGTGGTGCCGGCGGGGCGGAACATTTCATTGGGGTGATAGTAATTGCGGTCCACCACCCATTCCTCATCGAAATGTTCGGCAACGCGGAAAGCTTCTTCGCGGGCGCGGCGGTTGATGATCAGGTCGGCGATCCGGGTGGCCTTGTCGAGATAATGCTGCTCGCCGGTCGCCTCGAACGCCGCCATCAGCGCTTCGGTGAGATGCATGTTGGAATTTTGGCCGCGATAGCCGGCGACCGGTTGCCAATCCTGCGAAAATTCCTCGGCAATGGCGCCGTGGCGCTCCTCCCAGAATTTGGTCTCCAGCACCTCGGTAATGTCTTCCAGCATCCGGTCGGCCAGTGGATGGCCGACGGTTTTGGCGGAGGAGGCGGCCAGCAGCACGAAAGCATGGCCATAGCCCTGCTTGGAGCCATCGGCGACGCCATCGTCGTTCAATTGCCAGACATAGCCGCCGTTCTTCTCGTCACGATGTTTGCGCCACAGATAACGCATTCCGTGATCCACCACATCGGCAGCGCCGGGACGGCCCAGCAGATCGCCGATGGCATAGCAATGCACCATGCGGGCGCTGGCATGGATGCCGCGCACCGGATTGTCTGTCGTCAATGGTGTGCCGTCGCGGGCAAGATCGTAGAAGCCGCCCTTGGGGTTGATCGCTGCCGTCTGGAAGAAATCAAACAGGCCATCGGCCTGATCCAGCAGCCATTTGCGATGGTAAGGCCGTCCGCTCCATTGGTCAGCCAGCGGTTTTCCTTGATTGACGTTCGACATATCATCCTCCACGCGGTACAAAATCGCCCGTGTCTATACTGCATAATCGACGAAATCGAAATCGATTTAAGGAGAAAATTATCCAGCAGCCATAGAGTGTTACCGCTCCGTTCACCCTTTATGATAGACTGTGCCGCAATGCGTTTGGAAGCTGCGGTGGCAGCTGAACGGCGCGATCTAATGACGCCGCGTATATTGACATAAACATATCTTTATGTGATTGGGTACGTAACCCTGGGAACGGAAGGAAGTCGCTCATGCTCGATCAATTGTTTGGACGTGAAGGGGCGAACCGCGACGGCGCAGAGATTCTCAAAGCTCTGCAACAGGCGGCGCGTGAGCGTATTCTGATCCTCGACGGTGCCATGGGCACGGAAATTCAGGGCCTTGGCCTGGATGAAGATGACTTTCGCGGCGAGCGCTTCATTGGCTGCGCCTGCCATCAGAAGGGCAATAACGACCTTCTGATTCTGTCCCAGCCGGAAGCTATTGAAGATATTCATTTTCGCTACGCCATGGCGGGAGCGGATATTGTTGAGACCAATACATTCTCATCCACCCGCATCGCCCAGGCGGATTACGAGATGGAAGGTGCTGTCTATGATCTCAACAAACATGGGGCGCAGGTCGTGCGCCGGGCCATCCTTCGGGCCGAGCGCGAAGATGGCAAGCGCCGCTTTGTGGCGGGCGCGATTGGCCCGACCAATCGTACCGCCTCGATTTCACCCGATGTCAACAATCCCGGCTACCGCGCTGTCTCTTTCGACGATTTGCGCCTTGCCTATGGCGAACAGATCGATGGCTTGATTGATGGCGGTGCCGATCTCATTTTGATCGAAACCATCTTTGATACGCTGAATGCCAAGGCGGCGATTTTTGCCTGCGAGGAGCGCTTCATTGCCAAGAGCATTCGCCTGCCGGTGATGATATCAGGCACGATCACCGACCTTTCCGGCCGCACGCTGTCTGGCCAGACACCATCGGCTTTCTGGAACTCTGTGCGCCACGCCAAGCCATTTACCATTGGCCTGAATTGCGCGCTGGGTGCCGATGCCATGCGCCCGCATTTGCAGGAGCTGTCCGGCATTGCCGATACGTTCGTCTCGGCTTACCCCAACGCTGGTTTGCCCAATGAATTTGGTCAGTATGACCAAAGCCCGGAATATATGGCGAAATTGGTGGAAGGCTTTGCCGAGGAAGGCATCGTCAACGTGGTTGGCGGCTGCTGTGGCTCCACGCCTGCCCACATTGCGGCCATCGCCGAAGCGGTGAAGGGCAAGGCACCACGCCAGCCAGCAGAGCATCGCCCGTTCATGTCGCTCTCTGGTCTTGAGCCGTTTGAGCTGACCAAGGAAATTCCATTCGTCAACGTGGGTGAGCGCACCAATGTCACGGGTTCTGCCAAGTTCCGCAAACTGATCACCGCTGGTGATTTCAATGCAGCGCTGGTGGTTGCCCGCGATCAGGTCGAAAACGGCGCGCAGATCATCGACATCAATATGGATGAGGGCCTGATCGATTCGGAAAAGGCCATGGTTGAGTTTCTCAACCTGATCGCCGCTGAACCTGATATCGCCCGCGTTCCTGTCATGATTGACTCATCCAAGTTCCAGATCATCGAATCCGGCCTGAAGTGTGTGCAGGGCAAGGCCATCGTCAACTCCATCTCGCTGAAGGAAGGCGAGGAGAGTTTTGTGGCCCATGCTAAATTGATCCGCAATTACGGTGCCGCCGTTGTTGTCATGGCCTTTGACGAGCAGGGGCAGGCGGATACCTATGAGCGCAAGGTGGAAATCTGTTCCCGCGCTTATAAAATCCTCACCGAAGAAGCCGGTTTTGCGCCGGAAGATATTATCTTCGACCCCAATGTGTTTGCCGTCGCGACCGGCATTGAAGAGCACAACAATTACGGCGTCGATTTCATCGAGGCCACCCGCACCATCCGCCAGCGCATGCCGCTGGTGCATATTTCCGGCGGTGTTTCCAACCTGTCCTTCTCCTTCCGCGGCAATGAGCCGGTGCGCGAGGCCATGCATGCCGTGTTCCTCTACCACGCCATTCAGGCGGGTATGGACATGGGCATTGTCAACGCTGGTCAGTTGGCGGTGTATGAAAGCATTGATGCCGAACTGCGCGAAGCCTGCGAAGACGTGGTGCTGAACCGCCGTGACGATGGCACCGAACGCCTGCTGGAAATCGCCGAGCGCTATCGCGGCACGGGCGAGGCGAAAGCCCGCGTGCAGGATATGTCCTGGCGCGAACTCCCCGTGGAGAAGCGGCTAGAGCATGCTTTGGTCAACGGCATTACCGAATTTATCGACGCCGACACCGAAGAAGCGCGGCAGAATGCGGCGCGGCCTCTGCACGTCATTGAAGGTCCGCTGATGGCGGGCATGAATGTGGTGGGCGATTTGTTTGGCGCGGGCAAAATGTTCTTGCCGCAGGTGGTAAAATCCGCCCGCGTCATGAAGCAGGCCGTGGCCGTGCTGCTGCCTTACATGGAAGAAGAAAAGCGCGCCAATGGCGGCACGGGCGAGCGCGAGGCCGCAGGCAAAATCCTGATGGCCACCGTGAAGGGCGACGTGCATGACATTGGCAAAAACATTGTCGGCGTGGTTTTGGCCTGCAACAATTACGAGATCATCGACCTTGGCGTGATGGTGCCAGCTGCCAAAATTCTGGAAGTGGCGATCAAGGAAAATGTCGATATCATTGGCCTTTCCGGCCTGATCACCCCATCGCTGGATGAAATGGTGCATGTCGCAGCCGAGATGCAGCGCCAAGGCTTTAATGTGCCGCTGCTGATTGGTGGGGCCACCACCAGCCGTGTGCATACGGCGGTGAAAATCCATCCGCAATATCAGAAGGGCCAAGCGGTCTATGTGCTGGATGCCAGCCGCGCCGTGGGGGTTGTCTCGTCCTTGCTGTCGCCCGATACCCGCGACACTACCATTGAAACCCTGCGAGGCGAATACGCCAAGGTGGCCGATGCCCACGCCCGCGCCGAGCTGGAAAAGCAACGTTTGCCAATTGCCCGCGCCCGCGCCAATGCCGCCAAGGTGGATTGGACCAATTATAAGCCGAAAAAGCCAAGCTTCACCGGCATCAAGGTGTTTGAGGATTACGACCTCAAGGAACTGGCGCAATATATCGACTGGACACCTTTCTTCCAGACATGGGAGCTGAAAGGCCGCTATCCGGCTATTCTGGAAGACGAAAAGCAGGGCGAAGCCGCCCGCGCGCTTTATGCAGATGCGCAAGCCATGCTGACCAAGATCATCGACGAGACATGGTTCCGCCCGCGCGCCGTCATCGGCTTCTGGCCTGCCAACAGCGTTGGCGATGATATCCGCCTGTTCACGGACGATGCCCGCAAAGAAGACCTCGCCACCTTCTTCACGCTCCGCCAGCAGCTTTCCAAGCGCGATGGTCGCCCGAATGTTGCCTTGAGCGATTTCGTCGCCCCTGTGGATAGCGGCGTGGAAGATTACGTTGGCGGCTTTGTGGTCACGGCAGGCATCGAAGAAGTGGCAATTGCCGAGCGGTTCGAGCGTGCCAACGACGATTACTCCTCCATCATGGTCAAGGCCCTTGCCGACCGCTTCGCCGAAGCCTTTGCCGAGCGCATGCATGAGCGCGTGCGCAAGGAATTCTGGGGTTACGGTGCAGACGAAACCTTTGCGCAAGAAGAGCTGATCGCAGAATCCTACGCCGGTATCCGCCCAGCTCCCGGCTATCCCGCCCAGCCCGACCACACCGAAAAGGTCACGCTGTTCAACCTGCTGGACGCCACCGCCACAACAGGCGTAACGCTGACCGAAAGCTACGCCATGTGGCCCGGCTCATCCGTCTCCGGCATCTATATCGGCCACCCCGACAGCTATTATTTTGGCGTGGCCAAAGTGGAGCGCGATCAGGTGGAAGATTATGCTGCTCGTAAAGGCATGGAAGTGCGTGAGATTGAACGCTGGCTTGGGCCGGTGCTGAATTATGTGCCGAAGGTAGCAGTGGCTGAGGATGCTGCGGCGTAACGCCTCAAGTCGTATCGGTTGTTATGCTCCATTGAAACGATATGATGTGGCATAGCAACCTTTTACCTTGGAAACGGCGATGACGCTGCTTGCCACGTATCTTCCAGACTTTAGCTTTCAGGAAGTGCATTCCTGCGTGATTTCAGCATCGACGGATACCGTCATCAGCGCGGCGGCAGACTATTCACCGGAAACTGACCCGGTTTTTCGAAAGATGATTGGTCTTCGGGAGTTACCCACGCGCTTTGCCAGTTTTCTCAAGGGGACGCAGGCCCAATTGCCGCAACCGTTTGGCATGCACAATTTTACGCTGCTGGAACGGCGAGATGGTGCCGAACTGGCCTATGGTCTGGTTGGCCGGTTCTGGCGGCCTGATTTTGGTCTTGTTCCCATCAACGATGGAAGCGCGTTTCGACGGTTTGATACGCCAGGCGTGGCAAAGCTTGTTTTGGTTTTTTCGGCGAACCGCCAAGCGGATGGCACGACACTGCTGGTCACGGAAACCCGTGTGTTCTGCCCGGACCGCGCCTGCTGGCTTAAATTTGCACCCTATTGGTATGTGATCCGCCCTGTGAGCGGCCTTATCCGGGGTCGGATATTGGCTGCGATGAAGCGAGCGAGCGAAAGTGCCTCTCCATCCGTTATCGTCTAAGGTGCTGATTTTGGATATAAAGCTCGCACAATGGCGTAGGTCAATGGGAGCCACATAGGCTGCTTATTGCAGCCTATGATATTTTCTCCCGCTCTATTTCCGTCTTCTTCATCCTATTGAAATTGCAGGCTCGGCTTGGTAGGCGCGGTGGAGCAGCTCCGTTAACGTGCTGGTCTCTGTGAAATTCGTAGTCTCTATGCTGCTGATCGCAATGCCGGGTGTCCATGAATTCATCAGGGCGGCGCTTGTCATGTTTTTAAGGTCTTCCAGCCTGACCTCCTGTTGCCGCTGAGGAATGCCCAGTTTTTCCAACTGACGGCTAATAATGCCCATTGTTACGCCATGCAACATATCGGCGCGGGGCCAGACAATGGCTTCACCATCCCAAAACACCAGATTCCAGATTGTTGCCTCACTCAGCCGACCTTTTGTATCCAGAAAAGCGGCATCATCGAAGCCACGTTCAACGGCTTTGCGCAGGTAATATGTTTTGGCAGATTCGCCAACATGCTTAATCGAGGCGAGAGGGCGTTCATGAAGAACGACATCCAGGCGCAAAGGTCCTGCTGGGTCATTCGAGGGGAGGGCTGTGCGCACCAGAATGGCGAGATTGTCTGGTGCAGTAGGAACTGTGAATTCACCGCTGCGGGAGAATATCGTTGCGGTGAGTGATAGATCATTTGGCGCTCCATCGAGAACTGCGTGCAAATGTGCGCGGACCTGCTCATCGGGCAGTGCCATTCCGAACATTGCAAGAGATGCCAGACGCAGGCGTTCCAGATGCAGGTCAAGTCCCCGCACGCGCCCTTGCCGCACTTGCATGGCGGTGAAATGCGCAAAGCCTGAGAAGGCGAGTGGGGCGAGATCGTCCGCCGATACGGCGTGGCCATTGAGCGTGGTCTTGCAAGGAAAACAATCGGACATGGTGTTGCTCCTGTGTGGGTTCACATTGGTGAGCATTGGCTCTACACTGTGACAGCACTGTCAGGGTCAAGAGGATTTATGAGAATTGGCGAATTTGCCCGGCAGACGGGCACGAGCATACGCATGCTGCGTTATTACGAGGCGGAAGGGTTGTTGACACCCACACGAACGGCCAGCGGATATCGCGACTATGGGCAAGCGGAGAAAAATGTTATCGAGCGCATCAAGCTGCTTGGGGCTGCCGGCATGACGCTTCCTGTGATTTTGCAGTTTTTGCCATGCGCCCTTGATGCCCGCGCTGAGTTTGAGCCTTGCGACGAGCTTCGGTCAATCCTGCGCCAGCATATGGCGCTTGTTGACCAGCGTGTTGATAAGCTGGTGCAAAGCCGCGCATTGCTGTCAAAGCTTCTGACCACGCTGGATGAGCAGGACCCAAATCTTTGATATTGCCGTGTCGTGGCAGCTTGGCTCGAGTAAGTTGAAGGCTGTATTGTTGTGTCCCTGTGATAACTGGAGAAGAGTAGACAATGTTAATCAGACCTGCGACCTCTCTTGATGCGCAAGGTATGAGTGATGCCCTGAACGAGATTTTTGCAGCAGGCTTGCGCAAAAGTGCTGGTGATCCGCAATTGGTGCTGGCGAACTATATTGAGCACAAGGACCGTATCGAGTGCTCAGTCGCGCAGGATGATGGCCGTATTTTCGGCTTTCAGTCGTTACGATTTGCGACTGTGGATAATCCATATGGCACGCCAGTGGGGTGGGGCATTATCGGCACGCATATCAGTCCGCTTGCGGCCAGAAGAGGCATTGGCTCGGCCCTGTTCCGCGCAACCTTGCAGGCCGCAAAGAGTTTTCCGCTAGATAATATTGAAGCCGCGATCGGTGCCGATAACGAAGCAGGCTTGGCTTACTATGAGACAATGGGTTTTCGGACCTATCGCTCTTCAGAAGTGACGATTTGCAAGGTGTATCGTATCGAGGTTGATGGGCATCAGCCTGTTTGAAGGTGCATTTCTGCGATGGGGGGATCGCAAAAATGCTTTTATGTCACGCTGATCGTGTAACGGCAGCAGCCTGTGGCAAAACTTCCTTCTCCTCACCCTTCTGTGCCGTAAAGCTGAATTTCTTCCTTAGCCGCAGGATCGGTTTTTCAATGAAATGCCACGACCCCATGGCAATTACGGTTGCGATGGGAAGGGATATGACAAAGTGCAGACAGGGTGATGTCAGCTTCGGGAACAGGTTCACCAGGGCCTGCTGAAAGGGATATCCATAGAGATAGATCCCGTAGGAATAGTCTCCCCGATGGTAAAGCGGAATGGGTGGGATGCGTAGCATTCCGACATAGACGGTGAGATAGACCAGCATCGGCGCAAAAATCGTGCAGAGCGTGCTGCCGCTGACCTCTGGAAGCGCGAAAGAGGCTGCAATCGGAACGATGCAGGAGATAACCGCCAGCGTCCAATGTTTCGGAATGAAGCGGCGGAACAGGAAGAACACCGACCCCAGCATGAAATTGACATAGAGCATCAGGCCGCGCAGGCCGATAAAGTGGTTAAGCAGGGTGTAGCCGGAGCTTTCAGGCGGAAAGAGCCCGCCCATGCTCGACGGACTGATGTTTTCGACCTTCAGGGCAATGATGATTACGGCGACACAGGCCGTCGCCACCAGTGCCATAAAAGGACGCTTTAGAAGGCCAAAAATGATCAGCGCTGACATGATGGCATAGCAACCGATCTCATAGGGAACAGTCCAGAGAGAGCCATTCACGGTCGATGGAAACGGATTTTGCTCGAAGACGCCCGGTAGGACATAGTGGATAACGCCAAATATATTGGCGAAATAGGCCCAGAACTCATAGGACTGAAAATAGGTCGGTAGGCTGACCGTGGTAAACAGTGGACCGAGGATCAGTGCAGCGAACACAATGTCGACCGCAAGCGCCGGCACGATCCTGATGCCGCGATTGAGCAGGAAGTCCTTCAGGCGAAGGCGGATGGCGCTGCCGGTAATCAGAAAGCCGCTGAGCGCAAAAAACATTGGCAGGATAGCAGCCTGCAGTACCGTGATTCCGGGCTGCGAAAACTGATATTTTTCACCTTCGGCAATCAGGAACGAATGGTCGAGTAAAACCATGACTGCCAGGAAAATCCGCAGAAAATCAAATCCTGGACCGATGCCTCGATGTTCATCCAAAACAGAACCAATCGACTTCATCTAAAATACCTCGATTATAAAAGACTAGAATTAGTTATATTGTAAAACTGATATGAACTAATTCGTTATTTGATCAATTAGTTTCCTTATTCAGGAAAATACTGTTCAAATTTTGATCGATATATTTAGTTGAAATTTTTGATACTGCACTTTCGTGGGAAGGGGGCTGCTTCACCCAAGCGATGGACCAGAAAATGGACGATGCTCAGGCCTCGGCACTGCCATCAAAATTCAGGCCTGTTATCGCAGGTGATTGGGGTTATGGAGAGGTAGGCCCGGCATTCGACCGGTTGAAGGAGCTTGGAGGTGTGCGGACTTTGCCGCCTTGCCGGACGAGCTCTAACGGGCAGATGCAATCTGCTCGATAATGGAAATAATGATTTTGCGTGTATTGGAGTTTTTAATTCTGGCGAAACAAGTGTTGAGTTCAAGCGCGTCTGAACGTGATGTCGCTTTCACCAGATCTGTCAGCTCGCTTGAGGTATCCTCTGGCGCTGCTACGGCACTATCGGCGGTGTAGGAAAAATCGGGGTCCATTCCCAAGAGAGTGGCTGCAGCAGCAAGTCTGCTGGCGCTCATGCCGTTGATGCCCTTTTCATATTTATGCAGCTGTTGGAATGTCACGCCCAGTTCTCTTGCAACGTCGGATTGGCTCATCCCCTTATTCTTTCGGGCGCTTTTCAAGCGTTCTCCCGCCAGGATGTTATAATAATGCACGTCAGGTGTTTTTTTGAGCAATGTCATCGGCGATCTCAATACACTACAGCGGAAATTAACTCATGTTTCGTTCTGTGTTTTACAATATGATCAACGGTCAAAAAATGAGAGAAGATTGTCGGCTGTTCGTCCTATTTTAAGACGTAATACTGTAAATTGTGTTTATTTTTGGAGTTTTCTAATCAATTGTCGGGGTTTTATTTTTTTAAAATATTAAGTAAATATCTTTTTAATCAGCGCTTTAGTCATTTGAACGGTAGATTCTGGTTTAAGTATTGAAAATTTTAAATGTTACAAAAAATTTTAAATCTGCGTAGTAGAGGAAAAGCCACCTTGACAGACTTCAGCATATCAATTTTTGCCGGAAGGCTTCTGCAATGGCGTGTGATCTGCTGACGGCGCCGAGCTTCATCATGATATTGCCGACATGCTTGGTCACGGCCTTTTCGGAGACCCCGAAAATCACGCTGATTTCCCAATCCGTTTTGCCATTGGCAATCCAGCCGATGACTTCCCTTTCCCTCGGGGTCAGTCGAGTTGTCTGTCTCTGGCCTGCGTTATGTAGTTCCAACGTGCGTGCGAAGATGAGGCTCGCGATCAGCGCCATGCCGGTTCTTGCCTGCGGAGAATCATCGATGTCGCTGCCGGCGAATGTGACGCCAGCGCGGCGTCCATCCAAGGATACAATGGGCAGGGTGAAGCCATTGCTGACGAAAAACTCCTTGGCCTGATCCATCAGCCATTTTTCGTCGCGGCTTATGGGTAATGTTTTGGAGAAATCCGACCAGACGAAGGAGGGTTCCGATTTGACTATGTGTCGGATGGCAGGGTCTTGAAATGCGAGGTTGTCGCGGAAATAGAGATGCGACCATTCGTCAGGCCAGTCTGCAAGTAAAATACCCTGCATTTGCTGGCTGGGTAGCATTCCAATTTCTGGTGGAAATCCTAGAACGATATTTTTAACACCGTACCGGCTTGTCGCATGTTTTGTTAAATCTACAATATTTTTTACTGTGTCTGTTTGCTTTATTTGAGATAGAAATGATAAGGTTTTATCAAGGTTTGGCGATGTCATGTCTTTAGTCATTGCTACCCCCATTTTTTAAAGGGTTTTATATTACTTGTTTTGTATGAAAATTATATAAGACATACTATCAAAAAAAGTCAAACCCCGCGAGAGAGGATCATTTTGGCTTAAGCTTTAGGATTGTGAGCGCAGTCGCCATTGAACCTGGTGAATAGTGTTTCTCTTGCGGGATTCGAACCGGCGGCGCGGCTTAAAAGGTTAGGACGCATCAACATCTCGGTGGCTTGGCACCAATCTCTGGGTGAGATATCAAAAATGAAAATTGATTGCCGTCCCTTTGTTTTCCGCCTCCCATCCGTGGAGAACTTCCATGAGCAGATTCTGGAGCCCGATCGTTCGATCCCTGATGCCTTATGTGGCGGGCGAACAACCCGCCATCAGCGATCTGGTCAAGCTGAACACCAATGAAAGCCCTTACGGTCCTTCGCCGCATGCGATTACCGCGATGCGACAGGCAGTGGATGACACGCTTCGGCTTTACCCCGATCCGACTGGCCTGCCGCTTCGCCATGCGATTGCCAAGAGCCACAATCTCGACCCGGGCGAGGTGTTTGTCGGTAATGGTTCCGATGAGGTCTTGGCGCATACGTTTCAGGCCCTGTTGAATCACGATAAGCCGCTGCTGTTTCCGGATGTCAGCTATAGTTTCTACCCAACCTATTGTCGGCTCTATGGCATTGATTTCCGGGAAGTTGCCTTGGACGATGCCATGCGAGTGCGGATTGAGGATTATCGGCAGCCGTGTGGTGCGATCATCCTGCCCAATCCCAATGCACCGACGGGTATTGCCCTGTCGCTTTCGGAGATTGAAACTCTCGTGCGTGACCATCCCGATCAGGTGGTGGTGATTGATGAGGCCTATGTGGATTTCGGTGCGGACAGTGCCATTCCGCTGGTCAAAACCTATCCGAACCTGCTTGTGGTTCAGACTTTTTCTAAATCGCGGGGCCTTGCCGGATTGCGGGTTGGCTTTGCTGTTGGGCAACGGGCGCTGATCGAGGCCTTGGAGCGGGTCAAGGACAGTTTCAATTCCTACCCGCTTGATCGGCTGGCGCTCGCAGGTGCCGTTGCCTCCTGGGAAGACCGGGAATGGTTCGAGCGTCACCGCGATCTGGTTGTCGCCAGCCGGGAGCGTCTCTCCCTCGGTCTTCAGGAGTTGGGTTTCGAGGTCCTGCCATCCTCAGCCAATTTTGTGTTTGCCCGGCATTCGGACCGGAGTGGTGCGGATCTTACATTGGCGCTGCGACAAAAATCCGTGCTGGTGCGCAATTTTCAAAAGCCACGGATCGGTGATTTTCTACGCATCAGCATCGGCACGGATGCCGAATGCGACCGGCTGCTGGAGGCTCTGAGCGAGATATGAGGCAGGAGTTAACGATCGATCCGGCAGAGGATCGCCGTCGTGTCGTCGCTTTGCTTGAAGCGCGGAAATTGTAGTCCGTCGGGATCGACCTCGCGTTCCAGATGCCGTAATTCGGTGACTAGGGCTTTCAATCCGGCGGTTGCGGCCCGTTTGACCAGACCGGCAGGATCATAGGCCTGGTAGAGGCTGACGAGATCGGCCAGTCCATCCGAGCAGATCAGCGCCGTGGCGCCCGCCTCGACGGTCAGGACTGTGCGAACCAGGTGGTCGGCGGTATCGGGTATGAGTCCCAGAGACCAGACACTGCCGCCGGGCGTGTTTTGCTGTTCGCGTTTGCTGCGTAAATTTTCCAATGTTTCGGTGTCGCTTGTGTGGGCCATGCCGCTTGCACCGATGCCGCCCGCGCGCTCCACATGGGCGCGGGCGGCTTGCTGCTCACGCTCAAATGCGTCAGGCAGCGCCATGTGGGTTTCCACCCGGCCATCGTCATGCAGAAGGTAAAGAACGCTATCGCCAAGGCCAATGAATTCTGCGCCATCCGGCGTGACCCGCAGGGCGGCCAGGGCCGCCAGCGGCCAGGCATAACGCGGCTGGTCGCCTGCGGCTGCGGTAAAAAGCTCATGGGCGTCGAAAGCGATGGCGCGGATCACCTCGGTGACATTGGTGTCGCAGGTCAGTTCCGTGGTCAGTCGCTTTGCAGCAAAATGGGCAATCCAGGCGGCATCGGAACCGTAGCCATCCATGAATTGGACGTCGCCCAGCCCGGTTGCGCCGTCGAGCACGAAAGCGGCTTGCTCATTATACCCCAGCCTGTCCTCGTTGCTCCGGTCGCTTTTTCCCGGATCGCTGATCGTGTCGATGATGGCCAGGGCAGGGGTGGTCAAGGCTGGCGTGGCAGACATAGGCACTCTTTCGTTAAGCCGCAGCTTTGAAGATGCGCGAAAATTGGCCTATCGCCTCAAGGACCGCAAAATAAAAATGCTGAAAACGAAACACACCGCCGATGTTTTCGCCAATGTGTTGCTTAAAGGTGGTGGGGTGCCTCAAAGGTCATTCGGTCAGGCTGCCGTGCGGTTGCTTTGCCGTCTGTCGCTGCCGCGCATCGCTGCGGAGCTTCCCGGCTCGCGGATCGCGGATCGCCTGTTCAGTTGGAACCGGTTGGCCAGTTCTGTCAGCTTGGCAGCGCCGCTGGAAAGCGCGTCGCTGATAGTGTTGATCGTATTGACCATGCCGGCGTTCTTTTGCGTCATCTGATCCAGCGCGTTCACTGCGGAACTGATTTCGCCAAGGCTGGTGGACTGCTTTATCGCGGCTGTAGCAATGGCCTCGATATTGTCATCGATGGATTGAACGAAAGATTCGATCCGGTTCAGAGCACTGCCTGTTTCCCCGACCAAACGCACACCGTCTTTTACTTCATTGCTGGATTTGCCGATCAGTTCCGAGATTTCCTTGGCGGCCTTGGCGGAACGCTGGGCCAGTTCGCGCACTTCTTGTGCCACGACAGCAAAGCCCTTGCCGCTTTCGCCTGCACGGGCGGCCTCCACGCCCGCGTTCAAGGCCAGGAGATTGGTCTGGAAGGCGATTTCATCGATGACGCTGATGATGTTGCTGATTTCCTTCGAAGCACCCTCGATGCGGCTCATCGCGTCCACCGTCGAGTTAACGACTTTCACGGATTCGGTTGCTGCCTGGCGCGCATCACGCACCAGATCTCTGGTGTTCTTGGTGCTCGCACTGGATTGATTAACGACGGTGGTAATGTCCTCCAATGCGGCTGAGGTTTGCTCAAGTGCGGCGGCCTGTTGTTCAGAGCGTTGGGCGAGACTCGTGGAGCTTTCCTGGACTTCCCGGCTGTTGGCGGCCACGGACGCCGTTTCCGTCAACACCTGTGCCAGCGTTTCTTGAAACTTGCCGATCGACATGTTGAAGTTTGTGCGCAGGTGGTCGAAGGTCGGGATGAACGGCTCGTCGATTGTCATGCGGATATTGCAGTTTGAAAGGCGTTCCAGACCGGCCGCGATGGCGTCGATGGCTTTGACGCGGCCAGTCACATCGGTTGCGAATTTCACAACCTTGACGACTTTTCCCTTTTCATCGAAAATTGGATTGTAGGTGGCTTGAATATGAACGTGTTTTCCACCTTTGCCGATGCGCAGAAACTCGTTGCTCTGATATTCGGCCGCGGCGAGGTTGCGCCAGAATTGCTTGTATTCAGGCGAGGCAGCATAGGCGGGTTCGCAGAACATCGAATGATGCTTGCCGGCGATTTCGCTTAAGCTATAGCCCAGTGTTTTGCAGAAATTCTCGTTGGCTGTGAGAATCTGGCCGGTTGGCGTGAATTCAATGACAGCCTGAGAGCGCATCAGCGCATCAATTTTGCCGTCACTGTCCATGGTCTTGGTCTTCGCAGCCGTTATGTCGGTTGCGATTTTCACGACCTTGTAGGGCTTTTTGCCCCGAAAAACCGGATTGTAACAGGCTTCGATCCAGATCGATTCCCCGGTCTTGGTCAATCGTTTGTACTGCCCTTGATCGAACTGGCCGGAGCCGAGTTTGGCCCAGAACTCTGCATAGGCTGGATTTTTGACGTCTTCGGGATCGACAAAAATCCGGTGGTGCTTGCCGACGATTTCCGATTTTTGATAGCCGATCGCCTTGCAGAAATTGTCGTTCGCATCAAGGATATTGCCATTGAGGTCAAATTCAATGATGGCTTGAGACCGATTGATGGCTTCCAGAACGCCTTTATTGTCTGCACCGAAGCCAAACGACAACAGTCCCATTTAAAATGCCTCCTACGTGATGAGGCTTTATATTCGATTTCTATTGATAATGCGTAAACATATGAATTAGCATATATAAATTCAATTCACGGGTGGGTTTTTGAATTCTATCAATTATGGGTGTGGTGCGGAAATGTCATCAATCCGCCACCACCATCAGGTCGTCCCCTGCAAATTTCAGGGTGACGGTTTCACCGATTGCGGCAGGCCTGACACCAGGATCGTTGAACATGTCGAAGGACAACGTGGCGCCGCCGACGTCCAGCCGGGTGCGGATGACCGAGCCCAGAAAATGGCTTGATGTGACGGTGCCGCTGATCCGCACATCCCCTTTGGCGCCTTCGGAAGGCGATCCCGCTTCCGGGCGCAGCGCCACAGTAACGGTTTCGCCATTGGCCTTGCCCAGCGGCTTTTTCAGGCTCACCTGCTGGTCGCCGATCAGGATCGTATTGGTGGATGTATCCGTCACCTTTGCGTCGATCAGGTTGAGCGTGCCGACGAAGGAGGCGACGAAACGGGTCTGGGGATGGTTGTAGATTTCCGAAGGCGTGCCGATCTGGTCGGCGCGCCCGCCGTTCATCACCACGATCCGGTCGGAAATCGACAGCGCCTCCTCCTGGTCATGGGTGACGAACACGGTGGTAATGCCAAGCTGGCGCTGGATCTGGCGGATTTCCTCGCGCAGCGATACGCGGATCTTGGCATCCAGCGCGGACAGCGGCTCATCGAGCAGCAAAACCTGCGGCTTTGGCGCTAGCGCCCGGGCCAGCGCCACGCGCTGCTGTTGGCCGCCGGACATCTGGTAGGGATAGCGCTCGGCCAGATGATCGAGATGGATCAGCTTCAGCATTTCCATCACCCGGCTGTGAATTTCCGTCTTGGGCTTCTTGGCGATCTTCAGGCCGAAGGCGACGTTGTCGAACACATTCATATTTGGAAACAGTGCGTAGGCCTGGAAGACCATGCCGATCCGGCGTCGATTGGGCGGCAGTTTCGTCACGTCCTGCCCATCGATGACAATCGAGCCGGAGGAGGGCGTTTCAAACCCGGCCACCATGCGCAGAACGGTTGTCTTGCCGCAGCCGGACGGCCCCAGGAAAGAGATGAACTCCCCTTTATTCACCGGCAAATCGAATTCCTTGACGACGGTATTGGCCGCGAAACTCTTGCTGACCGCTTCGATCCTGAGGAAACTCATCGGGTTGCACTCCTTGGGGGCATGGAAGAGGACAGCGGGGCCTGACGTGCGATACGGCGTGGCAACCAGCGCTGTCCGGGTTTTTTATTGGCGAATACTTGCATGAGGACCATGCAGCCCCAGGTCAGCGCAAAGGACAGAATAGCCAGCGCTGCGGGCTCATAAGCACGATCCTGGCCGATCTTGACCATATAAGGGCCGAAGGCCGGGCGATTGAGCAGGCTGGCAAAGACGAATTCACCCAGCGAAATCGAAAAGGTCAAAAAGGCGCCGGAGACAATGGCCGAGCGGACATTGGGAAAAATCACCTCGGCGATGGTGCGCAGCCGCGATGCGCCGAGGCTTTCGGCGGCTTCCGTCAGGATGGTGATATCGATGGCGGCCATGCCATTGTCCACGGCCCGAAACATATAGGGCAAGGACAATGTGACGTAGCCAATCACCAGCAGGATATTGGTGCCGTTTTCCGACATGGTGAGCGGCAGATAGGAATTGGAGCCGAACAACCGGATATAACCGAACACCAGCACAACGGGCGGAATGATCAGCGGCAGGAGGCTGACGAACTCGACGATTGGCCGCAGTTTCGGCAGCCGCAGCCGTACCCAATAGGCAGTGGGCACGACGATGACGGCACCGACCACGATCGCCATCAGTGAGGCAAAGGCTGAATAGCCGAGGGTAGACAGAAACTCGTCGCTGGAAAACACCGAACGGTAAGCGGCAAAGCTCCACTGGCCCCGCAGCATTTGCAGGGAAAACTGGAAGGTCGCATACAGCGGAACGAGGAAATAGGCGGCGGCGACAAGGACGATGACGGTCGAGACCAGCGGGAAGGGCTTTTTCATTTTTGCCACCGTTCGGCGCGGCTGCGCAGGATAAGATAGAGGGTGTTGGTGACGGCCATGATGGCCACCATGCCAACCGCCAGCGCATAGCCGAGATTGGGATTGTACAGCACATTGCCTTGAATCTGCTGGTAAAGCACGATTGGCACAACGCCGAAGCTCGAGCCGGTCAGGGCATAAACGGTGACCAGCGTGCCGAAGGCATTGGCAAACAGCAGCAGGAAACAGCCGAGAATGGAGGGGGTCAGCACCGGCAGGGCGACCATTTGCCAATATTGGCGGCGGGTGGCGCCGAGAATTTCCGCCGCTTCGCGCCATTCGCCCTTCAACCCGTCGAGAGCGGGGGTGATGATCAGGACCATCAGCGGCAACTGGAAATAAAGGTAGGTTATCGCCAGGCCCCAGAAGGAGAACAGGCTGAAGCCCGTGCCATAGAGATTGAAGCCGAACATGTCTCGCAACAGAACCGTGACCAGACCCAGTCGGCCGAGCGTGGCGATGAAGGCAAAGGCCAGCGGAATACCGGCAAAATTCGAGGCGACACCCGAAAATGTCATGAAGGCCGTGCGCACCCAGCGCGGCAGGCCACCGAGAATAATGGCATAGCCCACCAGAAGACCGGCGATGGCGCCAAGACAGGCTGCGGCCAGGCTCAGGCGCAGCGACAGGGAATAGGCGGCCATGATATTGGGGGTGGCCAGGCTGATGAAATTCTCCAGCGTGAAATCACCGGCAGGATTCTGGAAAGAGCCTTTGACCAGATACAGGATCGGGCCGATCAGAAACAGAATGGCAAACAGGAAAAACGGCAGCACACCCAGCCAATCCCAGTTCATACGGCTTTTGGAGCGAGGTGCTGGTTGCGGTCTGGAGCCTTCGACTATGGAAAGGCTGGGCAGGGGGGCGTTGAGCGTCGGTGCACTGGGCCTGGATGAATTTGGCACGGATGCACTGGCTGGCGAATGAAGCTCGGTCTCCGCAACGGTCATGCCACTTTTTCCCTTCAAATTAGGCACGCAGGCCGGTAAAAACCGGCCTGCGCAAAGGTGGAGTGAAATTTCAGCACTGGCACTAACTTATTGTGCGCCCATCTGCTTTGCCCAATCGGCGGCAACGACGGCCTTGGCAGCAGACTGTTCGTCCAGCGTCGGGAAGAGCGCCTTGGCATAGCCTGCGGCATCCGGCATCTTGTCGAGCAGGGCCTGCGGAATCTTCTTCTTTTCAGCCAGATCGTTGAAGCGGATCGGGTGGCAATAGCCAGCCAGCCAGCCGAGCTGACCTTCGTCGGAATAGAGGTATTCCATCCACAGCTTGGCAGCATTCGGATGCGGTGCGAAGGCCGAAATCGCCTGAACGTAAACGCCGGCGATGACCGAATCCGAGGGAACGACAACGTCCATCGGCGGGTTGCCAGCCAGCTTGTCGCGCATGGCGAGCACGTTATAGTCCCAGTCGAACAGGATCGGCGTGGTACCCTGCGCCATGTTCTGGGCCGAACCGTTGACCGGCACGAGATTGCCCTTTTCCTTGAGCGACTTCATGAACTCGATCCCGGCCTTGGCGGCATCGGCACCAGCCTTGCCGGACTGCGCGGCGCCAGCGGCATATACCGTCATCATCGAGCTGTTGCCGGTGCGTGGATCGCCAGGCATGGCAACGGAATTGGCATATTTGGAAGCGGTCAGGTCGGCAAAGCTCTTCGGCACGTCCTTGACGATATCCTTGTTCACGCCGATGGCCAGAACACCGTAATAATCGCCATACCAATAGCCGTCTGCATCCTTGGCCGAAGCCGGGATCGAATCCCAGGTGGAGACCTTGTAAGGCTGAACGAGACCATCTTTCTTGGCGGCAGGACCGAAGGACAGACCGACATCGATGACATCGGGAGCCTGTGGGCCGGTATTGCCCTTATTGGCCTTGATCGCTTCGATTTCGTCGCCGGAGCCCGCATTCGGGTTCAGCTCGTTGACCTTGATTTCAGGATATTTTTTCTTGAAACCGGCGATCACGTCGCCATAGCCGCACCAGTCATGGGGCAGGGCGATGGTGGTCAGCATGCCTTCTTTTTTGGCAGCTGCGATCAGCTCGGCGCTTGGCTCGGCGCTCGCATAGGCGGCCGATGCGACGACCATGGCGGTCGAGAGGGAAAGAATGCGGTGCAAACGGATGTTCACGTGTGTCCTCCTTGTGGATCTGCAAATCTTCGATCTGCAAAATTGTCTGCGGTAAGCCGAGCGACTGCATAGGGGGCGCAGATGATAGTTATGTGACGGATAGGGTGGGTGAGCACTGCTATAACGGCCATATCTGCAAGTATTTCTGCAACGGTATTCTTGGAGACAATCTGCGGTATCGCTGATAGCACGGATGACCCGGCCGAGCAGGTAAAAGCCATGACCCTGGATTTTGCGCGCGCTGCTGCTGAGATGACAGGTATCTGCAAGCGTCGATTGTTCCCCTCCGGTCTTTGCCGGTTTATTGCGCAAAGATAAGACGACAGAGGGTCACCGAGTCAATCTGCCCCAACCGGAAAAAATGACTTTTCCCTGTTCAGCCTAAGGGGATATCGGGGAATTGGCGCTTAGTTCCCTGATTTGAAAAAGAAAATAAGTTCTTTGTTTCGAAAATTCAGTCCTATGGCTTTGTCGTGCAGGCATGCCCACTGGGCGCGCTTTGTCATCCGCGCCTCTGTGCCTGTGCGAATACTGGGGATCCACGAGGCGCTTTTCCAGCATTCTCTGTTGTTACGACGGTTGCAGGCTGGGGAATGGCGCGAACAGGCATGTGAATTGCATGGGCATTTGAAAAGCTGGAGATTGATTTTTTCTCGACTGAAATTGATTTTAGACAAAGACTGAAAACAGGGGCCTGTATCACAGGATCGTGACGGGTCTCCAAGCCATCCGGATATGCCGGTCCGGCTCAAAATAACAAGATCCAAAGGGAGCAGCGAAGACTGCGTGCGGTTTGCAACGGTAACAACCGGCAAACCGAAAGGCAGAGGCTGCCGAGGTGTTTTGCCTTGGCTTAACTGGGGGTCATCATGACCGGTTATAGCGACGTCGATAAGCAGGAAGACCTGCATATCCTCCATTCCATGGGCTATGCGCAGGAGTTGGAGCGGCGCATGAGTTCGTTCTCGAACTTTGCGATTTCCTTCTCGATCATTTGTATTCTGTCCGGCGGCATCAATTCGCTGGCCCAGGCGACATCCGGGGCTGGCGGGGCGGCCATCGGCATCGGCTGGCCGCTGGGTTGCCTCATTTCCGGCGTCTTCGCGCTCGGCATGGCGCAGATTGCCTCGGCCTATCCCACCGCTGGCGGGCTTTATCACTGGGGCTCGATCCTTGGTAATCGCTTTACCGGCTGGGTGACGGCCTGGTTTAACCTGATCGGCCTGGTCACGGTGCTCGGTGCCATCAATGTCGGCACCTGGGGCTTTTTCGCTGGCTCGATTGCCGGCTGGTTCGGCATCAATGTCGATACGACGACGGCGGGCGGCTTTGCCAACCAGATCTTGTTTGTGGCCGCGATTACGGCGGTGCAGGCGCTGATCAACCATCTTGGCATCAAGCTGACCGCCAAGCTGACGGATCTCTCGGGTTATCTGATCTTCATCACCGCCATCGCCTTGACAATCGTCTGCCTGATCGGCGTGAAAACCTGGGATTTCTCTCGCATCTGGACCTTCACCAATTATTCCGGCACGCCTGCTGGCGATGCGCCAGTCTGGCCGCAAACCGGCAGTGTCTGGTATATTTTTGCTCTCAGCCTGCTTTTGCCGATCTACACGATCACCGGCTATGACGCTTCTGCCCATACGTCGGAGGAAACCATCAAGGCGTCGGAATCGGTGCCGAAGGGGATTATTTCCTCGGTCTTCTGGGCGTCGCTGTTCGGCTACATCATGTTGCTGGCCTTCCTCCTGGCTATTCCTGACATGAATGAAGCGGCAGCCCAGGGCTGGAACGTGTTCTTCTGGACGCTGAACAGCGTCACCCACCCGGTTGTCGCCAATATTCTCTATCTTGCGATTTTCGTTGCGCAATTCATCTGCGGTCTGGCAACGGTCACTTCGGTATCACGAATGATCTATGCCTTTTCGCGCGATGGCGGCCTGCCTGCCTCCAAGGCACTGTCCAGCGTCAGCCCAAGGTTCCGTACTCCGGCGACAGCCATCTGGGTTGGGGCTGTGCTGTCGGTGCTGTTCGTCTGGGGCGCTTCGCTCGTCACCATTGCCGGAGCCTCGGCCTATACGATTGTCGTCTCCTGCACGGTGATCTTCCTGTTCCTGTCCTTCGCCATTCCGATCGTGCTCGGCATGAAGGTGATCGGTACGGCGAAATGGCCGAAAATGGGGCCGTGGAACATGGGGATCGGCGCTTACAGGTTTGTCGGTTTGCTGGTCATCCTGGCCATGGTTGCCATCTTCATCATTGGTGTACAGCCGCCCAACCAGTGGGCGCTGTATATCACTGTCGGTTTCCTGGCGCTGACGGCGCTGATCTGGGTTCTGTTCGAGCAGCGTCGCTTCAAAGGCCCGCCGATTGGCGATGAAGTGGCAAAGCGGCAGGCGGAAATTGCTGCTGCGGAAAAGGCTGTCGGCCAAGCCTGAATAGCCTGACCTGATACGAAGAGGGGTCGCCTGGATCGGCGACCTCTCTTTATCTAAATAAACGTGTGAGGCTATTTTCTTTTGAAATTTGAAATTGTGGTGGCGAAGCCACCGATTTTCCCTTTTTGATTAGTAGTTATTTATATTAGATACCCTACCATGGCTGGTGTGGGTGAGGAGGAAAGCCCGCATTCGGGAGGTTCAAATTTTCTGAGGTTTACACTGTGGTCAGACGCAAGGCGCGTCATTGACCTAGCTGTTCCTTTTTTACCTTTTCCGATCCCCTCTTCGATCCTCCGGTGGAAGGAGTGATGCGACCATGAAAACCTATGCGAATTGGAGTTATCCGACCGACATCAGGGTTGGGCGCGGGCGAATAGAGGAACTCGGCGATGCCTGCAAATCTCTTGGTATGCGCAATCCGCTGCTGGTAACCGACCGCGGACTGGCCTCGCTGGCGATTACCAGGGTGGCGCAGGAAACGTTGAGTGATGCTGGGCTTGACTACGCGCTGTTTGCCGATGTCGAGCCCAATCCGACGGAGCTTAATCTGGAAGCCGGTCTAGTGGCGTTTCGGCAAGGCGGTCATGACGGCGTTGTCGCCTTTGGCGGTGGATCGGGGATCGATCTGGGTAAATGCGTGGCTTTTATGGCTGGCCAAACCCGGTCTGTCTGGGATTTCGCCGCTGGCACCGAAGGCTGGCGCGACGCCGACGAGGCGGCAATTCTGCCAGTTGTGACGGTGCCGACCACCGCAGGGACCGGTGCCGAAGTGGGACGCACCTGCGTGATCACTAATACCGTCACCCGCGTCAAGACCGCGATCTTTCATCCGAAAATGCTTCCGGCAATCGTCATTTGCGACCCGGAACTGACGGTCGGCATGCCAAAGTCCATCACGGCTGGCACCGGCATGGATGCCTTTGCTCATTGCCTGGAGGCCTATTGTTCACCGGTCTACCATCCACTCGGCCAGGGTATCGCCATCGAGGGGATGCGTTTGGTCAAGGAGTTTCTGCCCAAAGCCTATCGTGATCCGGTGGATCTGGAAGCCCGGCTCAACATGATGTCGGCGGCGGTCATGGGGTCGATTGCCCTGCAAAAAGGGCTGGGGGCCATTCACGCGCTGTCGCACCCGATCGGCGCGGTCTATAATACCCATCATGGCACAACCAATGCGGTGCTGATGCCAATGGTGGTGTCTTTCAACCGCAAGGCGATAGAGCGCAAGATCGAGAAACTGGCGGGCTATCTGGAAATCCAGGGCGGCTTTGATGGCTTCCATGATTTTCTGATGGTGTTTCGTGATGATCTCGCCATTCCGCATAATCTGAGCGAGCTTGGCGTGCCGGGTGACCGGCTGGACGACCTGGCCGCCATGGCGATCCGCGATGCAAGTGCCGCGAGCAATCCCGTCAAGATGACTTTGGAAAATACCACCGCATTGCTGGCGGAATGTTTTTGAAAATCTGGCTCCAGCTTACGGCAAGCAAGGTAACCTAGAATTTCATTCACAAGAACTGATATATGTCATTTGCTATTTATTAACCATTTTTAGCAAGGATGTATTAACCGGGCGCCATGAATAGCCGGGTGCCTGTTAGAGCGATGAGTGGCTCAATCATAGCATCGAGGACACCAATGCCAGTCATCTCATTTGCCAATGCCAAGGGCGGCGCAGGTAAAACCACAGCGGCGCTGCTGCTTGCCACAGAACTTGCCCATCAGGGCTACCGGATCTGTATTCTCGATGCCGATCCGCAACGCTGGATTACCCAATGGTCGGAAGCCGCCGGGTTGCAGCACAATATCGAAGTCATTTCCGAAGTCAGCGTTGGGTCATTGCAGGGCCATATCCGGGAAGGCCGCAAAACTGCCGATTACGTTATTATCGATCTTGCCGGTGCGCGGGACGCCATCGTTACCATGGCGATCGGACTTTCCGACCATGTGATGATCCCTGTCCAGGGCTGTGCCATGGACGCCAAGGGTGCCGCCCAGATCCTCGACCTGATTGAGCAGATGCGGATAGCCGGCAATCTGGTCATCCCACATTCAGTGGTTTTGACGCGGGTCGCCTCGATGGTCACCACACGAGCGCTTCTCGCCATCAAGGGCCTGCTGGCGGCGCGTGGGGTGAATGTCATCAATACGCCGATTGCCGAGCGCAACGCCTTCCGTGATATTTTTGAAACCGGTGGCACGGTCTATTCGATGGACCCGGCCAAGGTCAGCAATCTGGATAAGGCCCAGGAAAATTCACGCGCCTTTGCTGCGGAAGTCGTGCATCTGCTGCCGGTCAAAGTGGTGCGCAGCCTACGCCCGCGCCTTTTGCGACTGATCGGCGACGCCGCCTGAGATTTGTACATTGGTATAAGCAAAAAAATGCCCCGCTACGACAACCGTTGGCGGGGCGTTTTTATGTGCTTAAGATTGACCGCACTCAGTCAACGAATTCCACGGTGACGCCCGGTTGTACCATCTTGGCTAGTTCCGTTGCATCCCAATTGGTCAGACGGATACAACCATGGCTCTGGGTGCGACCGATCTTTGAGGGCTCTGGCGTGCCGTGGATGCCGTAGGTTGGCTTGGATAGGGCGATCCAGACAGTGCCGACCGGGCCATTCGGGCCTGGCGGAATATTCAGCACCTTGTCATTGGCGCCCTGCTGGAAATTGACCTTCGGATTATAGGTATAGCCGGGATCGAAGGCGACGCGCTGCACCTGCACGGTGCCGGACGGCGATGGCGTATCGTTAGAGCCGATGCTGGCCGGATAGGCGGTAATCAGTTGGCCATCCTCGCCGTATGCCAGAACCTGTTTGCGGCCCTTGTCGGCAACGATGCGGGCAACCCTTCCGCTATGAGGCTGGCCGATGCTCACCACTTTGACGGTGCTGCCGGGAACAGTGAAATCGACACCGGGATTGAGCGCTTTCAGATAGCCCTCATCCATGTGGAACTTTTCCGCCAGCATTTCCGTGGTGGATGTATAGCCAAGCGATGGCATCGCAGCCTTCTGGCTGTAATCCTCAGGAATTTCCGCCACATAGGGTCCGGCGGCATCGGCAGCGGTCAGAGTATAGCTGGTGAAAGGCAGGCCGCCATTCATCCGCAGCCGCTCCATGATGGCGTCGGTGTCGTTAGGGTTCAGCGTTTCGCCGGTCTTCTGCTGCCAGGCTTCCAGTGCCTTTTGAACATTCATACCCATATGGCCGTCGATAGCCCCCGGTGAAAACCCTTCGCGGGCAAGAAACACCTGAAGTGCTGTGATTTCCGGCTTGGCCTTGCCGCTGCTGCCAAGCGTCGACGGCGCCGCGGTTGAAGGGGAAGCAGGCCTCGCCAAGGCATCGTCGCTTACCGCGGGGTCATGATTGACGTTTTGCGGATAGCCCTGGCCGAGCGGCTGACGCTCAACGGGCTGATCCTCGGGAATGCCGCCGGTCGCCATGTCTTCATCGTCATAACCGCCGCCAGAAGGAGCCGGAGGATAATAATCATTGGGATAGCGGTTACGGTCGGTACGGCCATAGACCATGTCGGCAGGCATTTCCGTGGCGATAAGATTGCCGGAGCGGTCGATCAACACCGTGCGGCCCATGCGGTCGCGGCTGATCATCACCGAGCCCTGTTCGGGAACGAAATCCAGAACCTCGCCTGAGGGAGTAATCAGCACGGTATTCGGGTTCTGCCCGTTATAGGGGCTGCGCGCCATCGCAGGCTGCGACACGGTTGAGAGAAGCGCGACGACGATGAGACCAGTTTTCCAAAGCGGCTGCACGGGTGATCTTTCCGGTTGGTTTCTTGCATAACGCCCCAAACCCTATCCGGTTCAGGGGAAATCGAGGCGCTTGCGCCAAAGCATGGACAATTGCTTATCATGCGCTGAGACACCGTAATTTTGACGCTAATATGGAAAAATGAAAACGAAGTGAAGAAACTCTTAAACCCTTATGCATCGCTCCAGATAGAGGCCCCAGCCAAGTTTGGAAAAATCGTTGCATAAACAAAGAGATAGCGAACGACAGGATGACCGATGCGATTACGTCAGTCCCTCAGAATTAACAGAGTTTTACACGGTAAAAGCAGGGACTACTGCGTTTTTACACGGTGTAGGACATGGCATAGGCCGCCATTGGCGCGCTAATGCTGTGCGGATTGCAGGAGGAGACGAATCATGAAGCTACAGGCAGCCAAGGGACCGATCGTTGAACTGGACCCGACATCGGTTCTGGATATTCGCACCTTGATCATCAATGGGGTCGATCTTTCGCCGCACCGGGCCATTCCTGATGATGGCGATTCGCGTATCGACCATTCCCTGGAAGGTTTTCTCTTCACCTGCGGCCCGGACCATATTCGTCACCCGGAACCGATTGGCGATGGCAGCGACCGACGCTACCCGCTGCATGGCTCGTTTTCATCGCATCCGGCCAGGATTATTGACCAGAACGACACCGAATGCCGGGCTGAAATTCCAGTGCGCCATGCCGATGGCGGCCAATCGCTTCTGGAGCGCCATTGGCGCATCGACGCTGAAACCGGTGTTGTTGCGTTGCGCGACCGGATCACAAATAGCGGCCATGCGCCATTTCCCGTCATGCTGATGTATCACATGAATATTGCCGCGAAACTCTTTGACGGTGCGGTGCGGATGGAAGGCGCAATGCTGGACGACGGCGGTTTCGGCTGGCGTTTCGGCGCGGAGCCGGGCGGGGTGTTCTGCGTTGCCGCCAACGGCGACAAGGCGGGCGCGGATGGCTGGGCGGAGTTTCGGCTCGGCCCAATCGCCTCGGTTGGCGGGCTGACGCTGGTGGTGCGTTTTGACACGGCAAGCCTGCCCTTCCTGCAAATCTGGCGCAACCAGCAGGCGCCTGCCAATGTGGTGGGCATCGAGCCGGTCTCGCATCGCTGGGTTGGACGTGACGATCTCGCCAAGGGCGGCAAACTTGACCTGTTGGCGCCGGGCGAGAGCCGGGAATTCGGGCTGGATTTCTTCTTCGTGTGAGGTCTGGTGCGTCTGTAAGCCGCTTGCGGCGTTGACGCCCCGGTATCCACATCGTAAATGTTTGGCCGATTTCGGTTCAGCCGGTTTTGAAAAGGATGCGACGATGAATATCAGGCCGATCAACGAGGAATATTCCGTCAGCGGTCAGATCAGTCTCGAGGATCTGGATGATATCAAGGCGCTGGGCTTCAAATCCATCGTTTGCCATCGCCCGGATGGCGAAGAGCCCGGTCAGCCGGATTTTACCGCTATTGCTGCGCGGGCCGAGGAACTTGGACTTGCCATCCGCCATATTCCGGTTGGCCCGATGGGGGTGACGCCGGATGCCGTCGCCGCCATGGTGGACGCGCTGGATGATCTGGAGCGTCCGATGCTTGGCTATTGCCGCTCCGGCGCCCGCTCCACGGCGACCTACGAACATAGCCTGCGCCAGCGTTAAACGTTCAAAAAAACTACCCACGCTGCGGCAAAGTCCGCAGCGTTTTCGTGTTTCATAACCTCAAGGAGATTTTCCATGTCCATCAAGCGTATCGAGCCCGGCAAGCGTATGAGCGGTGCTGTCGTCCACGGCAATACGGTCTATCTGGCCGGTCAAGTCGGTGAAGGCACGGGTGTCACCGAACAGTCCAAGTCGGCGCTGGCCGAAGTGGATCGCCTGCTGGCCGCTGCCGGTTCCGACAAGTCGAAGATCCTGCAAACCATCATCTACCTCTCCGACATGTCGACTTTCGCTGAAATGAACGCTGTCTGGGAAGCCTGGATCGACCCCGCCAACCCACCGGCCCGCGCCACCAGCGAAGCTGCTTTGGCAACGCCGGATTACAAGGTCGAGTTCATCGTGACGGCTGCGATTTAAGGGGCTTTTACAAGCCGCTTATGGGCTCTCGTTAATTCCATAAAGTCTTTAGATGGACACTTCTGCTTCTACACGAGGCAAAAGTGTCCTTCTTAAATCGTAGCACTCCATCATGCCTTTGTTGCAAAAGGAGATGCAGTTGTCAGTTTTTGTTGATCCTAAAACCCGTTTTTTTCTGAAGATATGGACTTTTGTATCTTCAGCCTTGTGTGCACTTATTCCTTACGGATATTATTCCAGGTGTGAATCAGAAAGCCCGTTTACAATTTTATCAGTTTATTCAATTTATTTTTATGTTTTGATTTTTTATCTTTTTTCATCTTTGATGGCTGAATATTTTATTAAAGGATATTTATTTTTAATTACCGATGTTATTTTCTGTGTTTTTATTGTTAAACATGTTGTTGTAATCGAAATACTCATGCCTTTGGTGCATGGAGTTTTATCTGAAATATTTGGAAATATAGAGGATTCGCTGACGGGCAGAGGTCCATGCAATGCCGACGTCGTATTCCATTATCAGTGGGGCTATCTCTTCTATGTTCTTGCCGTTAGCAGTTTCTTTTTATCGACGATTCTGGGTTTAATTGTATTCCTATCCGATCGGCGACATGAAAAGAATTGATCACCTACTTGTTTGGATTAGCCCTTTTGGAGATGTCTAATTCGGCGTTGAAGTGCTTTTCCTTGCGGTGAGGGGATTTCATGTCTAACTGATTTTATCGGCGGATAATATTATGGCTTCCTTATTGAATTCCAGGGTTAACTTACTTCTTAGATTTTTTGCGCTGTGTGCGTTCGTACTGTCTGTTTACTACCCACAAGGTTATTACGCGACTTGTCATCTAACCACGGATATCTCCTGGTTTCAGGAAAAATCCTTCTTATTTTATGGGGTTTTGTTGTATCTTCTGACCTCATTTGTTTCTGCTGTTTTAAAATATGAAAAATGGCTTTTGATACCTGATCTATGTTTTCTAATGGCTCTTCTGTATTATTTTTTATTCGACTTTGTAACGGGGTCGATTTTGCACGGCGGAGCCAACCTCATTTTAGATTATTTTTTCAGCTCGCTTTCCAATATCCTTACGCAGGATGTCGCCTGCGGTAGGGATGTGGGCTTACATTATGAAAACGGATATTTGTTCTATATTGCGTTTATCATCAGCTTTTCGCTATCCGCGCTACTCGGTTTGGTTCTTGTTCTCAAACGGCCACGGGAACACCAGCAGTAGCTGAAGTGGTGTCTGCTTGTGTTCCCGGTGGCCGCTTCCGTCCTCAGCTCTTCTCCCTGATCTGTGTCAGCGTGCGGGTCGGCGTAATTGCTTCTGCATCCAGCTTGATTTCGATGATCGACGGTTTGCCAGAAGCGCGGGCCCGCTTAAACGCCGCCGCGAAATCCTCAGTCTTTTCCACCAGCTCTCCATGTCCGCCATAGGCCTGCGCAAAGGCCTTGAAATCCGGGTTCACCAGATCGGTGGCGCTGATGCGGCCCGGGTATTCGCGCTCCTGATGCATGCGGATCGTGCCATAGGTGCTGTTGTTGATCAGCAAAACGATGATCGGCAGATTGTAGCGCACGGCAGTGATGAATTCCTGCCCGTGCATCATGAAGCAGCCGTCTCCGGCAAAGCAGATCACTTCACGTTCGGGAAACTGCGCCTTGGCGGCCACGGCAGCGGGCAGGCCGTACCCCATCGAGCCGGAGGTGGGGGCTGCCTGGGTGTTGTAGCCCTGAAAACGATGGAAGCGGTGCAGCCATGTGGCGTAATTGCCCGCGCCATTGGTGAAGACCGCGACTTTCGCGGTATTGGCTTCGATCCATTCCATGATCGGTCCCATCTGCACGGCACCGGGTCCGGTCTTAGGCGGCGTGGACCAGGTCAGATAGGCGGCATGCATGGCTTTTGTCCGCTCGGCCCAAACCGGCGAGGCTGGTACTTTGAGGCTTACCAGAGCGGCGACAAAATCCTTCGGACTGGCGCAGATCGCCAGATCCGGGCGATAGACTCGGCCAAGCTCTGACGGGTCGGGATAGACATGCACCAGCTTTTGCTTGGGGTAGGGGATGTCCATCAGCGTGTAGGAGGACGATGGCATTTCTGAAAAACGCCCGCCCAGCAACAGGATGAGATCGGCTTCTTTCACCTCTTTCGCAAGCGCCGGATTGATGCCGATGCCGACATCGCCCGCGTAATTGGGATGCAGATGGTCAAACAGCATCTGGCGGCGGAAGGAGCAGCCGACCGGCAGTTTCCATTGCGCGGCAAAATCTTCAAACGCCTTCACCGAGGCCTCATCCCAGCGGGTGCCTCCGAGAATGACCAGCGGGCGCTCCGCCTTTTCCAGCATCGCACCAAGCGCAGCGATCTGGCTAGGGCCGGGATGCGCGTCCACCGGCATATAGGGGCGGGCTTCTGGCGCGTCCGCCTCTTCCACCAGCACATCTTCCGGCAGGGTCAGCACCACGGGACCGGGACGCCCGGAGGTGGCGACCGCAAAGGCGCGGCTGACAAATTCCGGGATGCGGGCGACATCATCGATCTCGCCGACCCATTTGGCAAATTCGGTAAAGGCGCGACGGTATTCGACTTCCTGAAACGCCTCGCGTTCGCGCATGTCGCGGGCGACCTGTCCGATAAACAGGATCATCGGCACCGAATCCTGCCGGGCGATATGCAGGCCCGCCGAGGCATTTGTGGCGCCGGGACCGCGCGTTACCATGCAAATGCCGGGCTCGCCGGTTAACCGGCCCCAGCAATCGGCCATCATCGTAGCCCCGCCTTCCTGGCGGCAGACGACGGTTTCAATCTGGCTATCGACCAGCGCGTCCAGCACCGCCAGATAGCTTTCGCCGGGCACGCAGGCGACGCGCTTCACGCCATTGGCCTTCAGGGCTTCAACGATCAATTGTCCGCCGGTTCTTTTCATCGCGTAATCCTTGGATGTGGTTTGGCCGAATTTAAGGTTGTGGCGGCCCGCTGCTGTCGGAAACAGGCCTGGACGCATGTTTGCGCTCCCGCCAGATGATGGTGAGGCCGGAGCCGATGATGATGGCGATGCCCAGCCATTTCAGGGCATCCGGCAGGTCATGGAAGACCAGCCAGCCAAACAGGGTGGCGGTGACGATTTCCAGATATTGCAGCGGCGCGAGCATCGAGGGTGGTGCGGCGCGATAGGCAAACACGCCCAGCACACCGCCCACGGCGGCGGTGGCCCCGGTGCAGACGAGCCAGATGGTGCCGGTCATGTCAGGCTGGACCAGATCGAACATGGCGAGGTTCATTGTCTGGCCTATGGCGATCATGATGGTGCAAAACACCATGGCCCAGCAGCCGGTTTCCACCTGCATGACGAACGGGTCCTGATGGCGCGACAATAGCCGCGTCAAAATTGCAAAAATGGCGATGCAAAAGGCGGCGATGATCGGCAGGAAGGCGACAGCGCCGACTTCCTGGAAGCTGGGCTGCACCACCAGCATGGCGCCGATAAATCCGGTGCCACAGGCGAGGTAGCGGCGCCAGCCGATTTTTTCCTTGAGGATAATGCCGCTCAAGATCGTCAGGATGATCGGCTCGACGAAAAAGATTGCCACGGCATCGGCCACTTCCATGGTCCTGAGCGCGGTGACAAAGGTCAGCATCGACAGGCAGAGCACCCCCCCACGGATCATATGCAGTCGTGTGTTGGACCAGGACAGTTTCAGCCATGTGCGGCGTATCATCAGCACGGGAAGCATGAAAAGGATCTGAAAGAAAAACCGGGCAAGGCTGATTTCGGCAGCAGGCATGGTTTGCGTTGCCAGCTTGGAAAACACATCCACCAGCGGCGTGACCAGTACCGACAGGACCATCATGCCAAGTCCGAACGTGACGCCGGAGAAAAGCGGCGCTTGGCTGGATGTGCCTGAAGGGGCGCGCGGTGGAGTGGACATGCGGAATTGTCTCGCTTTTGATCGTCTGTCTATACCGTCCATCATGCCCGGCGGCACGTGACTTTCTGTTATAGGGTCATTCCAAACCGGAATGAACAGTCTCTAGCCCCAGCGCCTTTCGCGCCCAATCCCGAAACGTCGTCATGGCCTCGTCACGACCAATTTCGTTGAGCGTTTCATGCCGCATGGCCGGATAAAGGGTCAGCGTGACATCGGTCAAACCGGATTGCCGCAGGCGGTGGTCCAGTGCGCGGGTGGCCTCGCCGCCCTTGGTGGCCGGGTCCTGCCCGCCGCCGACCAGATGAATGGGCAGGTCGGCCCGCAGCCGGGCAAGGCGGGGCAGGGTGGCGGTCTGCGCCGTCAGGTCAAGCACGTCCATCCATAGGGAATTGCTGGCCTGAAACCGGCAGAGTGGATCATTGGCGTAGAGATCGACTTCCGCGTCATCGCGGCTCAGCCAATCGAACAGAGTGCGCCTGCCGGATACGGACTTGCCCCAGGCCTCGAAGGTTGCCTTGGCCATCAGCAGGCTTGGCACGTCAGACCCTTTCAAGGCCCGCTCGATCTTCAGAACCAGCCGGGCGAACCGGGTCTCGATGCCGTTGTTGAAATTGGAATTCCACACCGCCAGCGCCTGAAAGCTTTCCGGGAACTCCGTGGCAGTGCGCAAAGCGATCAGCCCGCCCATGGAATGACCGAACAGCAGAACTGGCAGGCCTGGATGGTTGGCACTGGCCAGATCGCGGATTGCCTTGGCATCGTCGATCACCAGTGACACCCCATTCTTTCGCGCAAAGCGGCCAAGCGGCGCATTCGGGGCCTGGGTTTCTCCGTGTCCACGGTGGTCATGGGCGTAAACGTGAAAGCCCGAGGCGGCCATGAAGGCGGCAAAGCGGCGATAACGGCGCGAATGTTCGATCAGCCCGTGATTGACGAGCAGAATGGCCTGCCCATCCGTTGCCTGATGGTAGTGGTAGGCGATCCGGGCGCCATCCGGCCTTTGCAGGTAATGCGTTTCGTCAAACATGCCGTCCTCCCGATAGTGCCGAACGCGAATGGTGTATCGCGAGTCTCAACTCGTTCTGCCCCGAAAAATGACGTGATTTTGCTGCCAAGTGCAATTGCTGAAAGGCAGGTTCATACCGTTATTCAAGGTTGCAAGCCTGTTTCAACCGTTCCATGAAGACCTTAAGCGATTCGGAGAGAGAGCATCATGAAGCATTTTCACTATCTGGGTCTGGCTGCGGCGGTCTTTGTGACCTGTCATCCGTCTTTCGCAGCGGAAAAAGGCAGAACGACCAGCATTCTGGCCGTCAGTTGGCAACCGGGTTTTTGCGAGACCAAGCCGGACAAGCCGGAATGCAAGAGCCAGACGGCGGACCGCTATGATGCCAGCCATTTTACCCTGCATGGGCTGTGGCCGATGCGCCAGAACTATTGCGGTGTTGATCAGGCCGATATCGATGCCGACAAGAAAAGCCGCTGGACCGATCTGCCGGAAGTGACACTGTCTGCTTCCACTCGTCAGGCGCTGGACCGGGTGATGCCCGGCACACAGTCAGCCCTGGAACGGCATGAATGGATCAAGCATGGCACCTGCACCGGTCTTGGTCAGCAAGACTATTTTGCCGAGGCGATCGCGCTGATCGAGACCCTGAACGGTTCGGCGGTCAACGGTCTGTTTGCCGCCAATGTGGGCAAGACGGTCACCCAGGAAGATGTGCAGACGGCGTTTGATGCCAGCTTTGGTACGGGTGCTGGACGGCGAGTCAAAATGAGCTGTGAACAAGACGGCAACAGACGGATTGTGACGGAATTGACTATAGGACTTGGCGATGGCGATGCCGGTACGCCGCTACAGGAGCGCATCCAGGCAGCAGGCTCAACCAAGTTTGATTGCAACCAGGGTATTGTCGATCCGGTTGGGCTGCAATGAGCCTGCTTTAAGACCGAATATTGCGCCTGCATCCTCTCCCGTAAACGGGGCAAGACCTGAAGGAATTGCGCGGGCGGCATTGCCCCCGCTTGCGGTTTCGCCTACATAGCGGGCAATTCCATTTACCCGTGCGGAGCATTTTACCGATGGCACGTCAGTTCATCTACCACATGTCCGGGCTTAACAAAGCCTATGGCGCCAAAAAGATCCTTGAGAACGTCAACCTGTCCTTCTATCCCGATGCCAAGATCGGTATTCTCGGCCCGAACGGTGCCGGTAAATCGACGGTGCTGCGCATCATCGCCGGTCTCGACAAGGAATATACCGGTGAAGCCTGGCTCGCCGAAGGTGCCACCATGGGCTATCTGGAACAGGAGCCGAAGCTGAACCCGGATAAGACCGTGTTCGAAAACGTCATGGAAGGCGTTGCCTCCAAGACTGCCGTCCTCGACCGTTACAACGAGTTGATGATGAATTACTCGGACGAGACGGCTGACGAGGGTGCCAAGCTTCAGGATATTATCGACAGCCAGAACCTTTGGGATCTGGAAAATCAGGTCGAAATGGCCATGGATGCGCTGCGTTGCCCTCCGGGCGACAGCGATGTAACCAGCCTTTCCGGTGGTGAGCGCCGTCGCGTGGCGCTGTGCAAGCTGCTGCTGTCGAAACCTGATCTGCTGCTGCTCGACGAACCAACCAACCATCTGGACGCTGAAACCATTGGCTGGCTGGAAAACCATCTGCGGGAATATCCCGGCTCCGTGCTGATGATTACCCACGATCGCTACTTCCTCGACAATGTCACGGGCTGGATTCTCGAACTCGACCGTGGCCGCGGCATTCCTTACGAAGGCAATTACTCGGCCTATTTGCAAGCCAAGGCCAAGCGCCTGATGCAGGAAAGCCGCGAAGATGCGTCGCGCCAGAAGGCACTGTCGCGTGAGCAGGAATGGATTGCATCCAGCCCCAAGGCCCGTCAGGCCAAGTCCAAGGCCCGTATCAAGTCCTATGAGCAACTGGTGGAAGCGGCTGACAAGCAGCGTCCCGGCGATGCGCAGATCATCATTCCCGTCAGCGAACGACTGGGCCAGGTGGTGATTGAGTTGGACGGGATTTCCAAGTCCTATGGCGACCGTTTGCTGATCGATGATCTAAGCCTGAAACTGCCGCCGGGCGGCATTGTCGGCGTGATCGGCCCGAACGGTGCCGGTAAAACGACGCTGTTTCGGATGATCACCGGCCAGGAAACGCCGGATTCGGGTACTGTCAAAGTCGGTGACAGCGTGCAGCTTGGTTATGTAGACCAGAGCCGTGATACTTTGGCCGCTGAAAAAACCGTCTGGGAAGAAATTTCCGGTGGGGCCGAAATCATCAAGCTCGGCAAGTTCGACATGAACTCCCGCGCCTATTGCGGTGCCTTCAACTTCAAGGGCGGCGACCAGCAACAGAAGGTCGGCAATCTCTCCGGCGGTCAGCGCAACCGTGTGCATCTGGCCAAGATGCTGAAGGCTGGCGGCAACGTTCTGCTGCTCGACGAACCGACCAACGACCTCGATACCGAAACGCTCGGCGCGCTGGAAAATGCGCTGGAAAGCTTTGCCGGCTGCGCGATCATCATTTCGCATGACCGCATGTTCCTCGACCGTCTGGCCACCCACATTCTCGCCTTCGAAGGCGATAGCCACGTGGAATGGTTCGAAGGCAATTTCGAGGACTATGAAAAGGACAAGATCCGCCGGTTGGGTGCCGAAAGTGTCAACCCGAAGCGCGTCAGCTACAAGCGCCTGACCCGGTAATTGTGATTATTGGCAATCCTGAGGTGGTTTTTTCCATCTCAGGGTTGTTTATCTGATCTCGTAATTTTAACAGTATATTAGTTGCTTGCGTGATGAAATTCATCCAGGGGTTTAGTGCCTTTGGGGGGATTATGTTTTCTATACGTAACGTTCTGGTTTCGGTCTTTCTTATTATCAGCATTGCCTTGGGCGCCATGGTGTCGCGATCGCTCTATGTCGCTTACAACCAGTTCGGTGTGTTCCGCGATGTCGCAAAACTGACGGCGGTTAATAAGGCGCTGTTTGATTTTCTATTGAATTACCGCCTGGAACGCGGCCATACCAACACCGTCTTTATGACAAGCCCGGAAAAAGCTGGAACGACTGCGAAGGATGTTCCTGTCGATCGCCAGAAGGTCGACGCGGCGATGAAGGATTTTACCGCAGCGGTCACCGTTGTCGGTACGCCAGAATTCGCGGCGATGTTGAACAAGATCAAAGGACATTACGACACGATCGTCTCGATGCGCCAACCGCTTGACGCACAGTTTTCCCTTCCTCTGGAAAGCCGCAATAAGGAGTTGAATGCAAAGCAGCTGTCCTATGGCGATAGCGTGCTTGATGATCTCGAAAAAAGCTCTGTTTTTACCGAGTCGACCATTCGTTCGCTGGATAACAGCCTGACAGATCTTTTGCAGGTCAGGACCAATGCATGGGTAACCCGCTCAGCGGCTGGAGCGGAAAACATCCTGCTTAACAAGGCTATCGCTCTGCAGACACCTCTCGCTATGCCCGATGTTCTTGAGGTCGCGAACCAACATTCGAAAATCATGTCGGGCTGGCTTCAGGTTCGCGCACTCGTCAATCATTCGACGATGCCGGAAGAATTGAAACAGGCGCTTAGCAAGGCTGAGTCAGTCTATTTTGGTGGCGCATTCGCGGATATGCGCGATACCCTCTACAAAAAAGTTGTTGCTCGCGAACCAGCTGATTTGACGCTGGATAAATGGTTGTCTCCGAGTTCCAAAGCTCAAGCCAGCATAGCCGATGTCGTGGTTACGGCTATGAAGGTTGTGAACGATAAAGCAAATTCGTTGGCTAACGCCGCATTCTCCTTGGTTATTTTGTACAGCGCCTTGCTGGTTGGCTCAATCATCCTGACCATTGCAGGCATGGCGATTGTCGTAAGACGCGTTGTTGCTCCCATCGGCACTCTCACACAGTCCATGCGAGCCCTTGCCGATGGCGATACGCAGAAAAATATCCCCTTCACCATTCGTCAGGATGAAGTGGGAGCCATGGCTCGCTCGGTCGAAATTTTCCGGGAAGCGGCCATTCGGAACAAGCAGCTTGAGACTGAAACCGAGGAGATGCGGCGTCGCGGTGAGCTTGAACGTATTGAAGTTCAGCGCGTTGCGGAAGCGGAGGCCGAGGAGCGTCTGAACCGCGCGACGGGTTCGCTTGCAGCCGGTTTGAAGCGCCTGGCGTCAGGGGATATGCTCTGTGAAATCCGCGAGGAATTCGCTCCACGGTTTGAAGCGCTTCGCCATGATTTCAACCGCTCTGTCGAGCAATTGCGAACGGCCCTGCTGAACGTCGGCAGTGCCGCCCATGCGGTGCGCAATGGCAGCGGGGAAATCTCCCAGGCGTCCGATAACCTGGCAAAGCGGACCGAGCAGCAGGCGGCCTCCCTGGAGCAAACCGCCGCAGCCCTTGAGCAGATTACCGTCAATGTCAGGGCAACGTCGCAGCGCACGGGCGATGCACGCGATCTGGTGCGCAATACGCGTACACGCGCCGAACACTCCGGGGCGGTGGTGGGCAATGCGGTCACGGCCATGGGGCGTATCGAAGAGGCCTCCTCAAAGATCACCCAGATCATCAGCGTCATCGATGAGATCGCGTTCCAGACCAATCTCCTGGCGCTCAACGCGGGCGTTGAGGCAGCGCGCGCCGGGGAGGCCGGCAAGGGTTTTGCCGTCGTTGCCCAGGAAGTACGCGAGCTTGCGCAGCGTTCCGCCAATGCGGCCAAGGAAATCAAGGCGCTGATTGCCAATTCGGAAGTGGCAGTCGGCGATGGGGTTAGGCTTGTGAACGATACCGGCAAGGGCCTGAGTGAAATCGCCGAACTCGTGCAGGCCATCAATGCGCATATGGATGCCATCGCGACGGCGGCTCAGGAACAGTCGGTCGGTCTCAGCGAAGTCAATACCGCCGTCAATCACATGGACCATGGCACCCAACAGAATGCGGCCATGGTCGAGGAAATGAGCGCGGCGGGGGCGGGCCCTGCCAGTGAGGCAACCAGGCTTGCCGACCTGTTGGCAAATTTTGAGACGGGCGAACAGAAGGCCGGTTTGTCTTCCGCATCGACAGGTGGCCAGTATCGATCCGCCCGACCGGCTGCGGCAGCCCCGGTCCGTGTGGAGCGGCAGGCAACTCCCCTTACGCGCCCCAGCCGGGCGGTAGCCGCTCCGAGCCGAGGCAGCGCCGCGGTTGCCGTTTCGAAGGATGCCTGGGAAGAATTCTGAAGTCTTCTCCAATACAAAAAAGCCCTGCATCTTTTAGATTCATGGCTTTTCCGCTTCAGAGGAGGCCCAGTCCGCAATTTGAGAAAATTATGCCCGGAAAATTCGGATGGCATTTTTGACTTATATGACGTGCTGCTTATTCTAGTTGAGGGTATTGAAAAATACGCATCTTAAGGTTGATTCCGTTTGTTGTAATTTACTTACGGAAAAATAATCAATTTCTCGCAAATTGGAAATCACTATGAGTTTTTGCTGCTCTATGCGGTGAGTTCTGTGATTTTCGGGGGGTATTTATGCGAATTATTTCCGCTTTGTCATTTAAGGTACTTTTAACAAGCCTTGGGATCGTGCCATTATTGGCGGCGATCGTGCTTGGTGCGATCCTGAGCTGGGAGGCCTGGGAAAACTATACGAAAACGTCCAAGGCTGTGACGCTGGAGCAACTGGCACGGGCCGGGGGCAATCTGTTATTGGTCATGCCTCTGGAGGGCGCGGCACCGCCGGCAGCCAGGACAGAGGCCCGGGCAACATCGGATGCGGCCTATGCGAAGGTGGTGAGCGCCTATGACGACGCCATCGCTGCTGGCTATGACGATGCAATCCTGAACGGCCTGAAGAACCGGCTTGTTGATTCTTTCGCCAAGATTGGCGAATTCCGGTCCGCTGTCGATGCCGATCGCGTTGATCCGATCATGCCCCTGAAATATCTCCAGCCTATTTCCGCTATGGGAATGGAATTGGCCGGCCGCGCTGCCAATCTGGTCGATGATCGCCTCCTGTCACAAGGCATCCAAGGCTATTATTCCTTGTTGCAGGTCAACGACTCCTATCTGATTATCAACCGGATCGGCCAGGTTTATACCCAAAAAGGCACGCTTTCTCCTGAAGAGTCGGCCCGTTTCCATGCTGGTTTCAATAAGGCCATGATCTACTTGAAGCCGATGCAGCAATTCCTGCCCAAGCCGTTGATCGATCAGTACGACCAGTTCTGGCGAGGAAACGATGTCGCGCCTGTCCAGAACGCCGTCGATGCGATGGCCGTGGGGCGTACCTATACCCCCGCCACAGGGGATCTCGACACCTGGAACACGATCATGGCCAAGCGGCGGGATTTCGTTGCCAACCTGATCAAATCCACGTCGCAGGATCTGGGCGCATTTGCGGACGCGCAGCTGTCGGACGCCCGTAACTCCTTGTATTTCATGGTGACGGCCCTCGGCATTCTGGTTTTGATCACCGCACTGTTCAGCATTTCGGTCCTGCGGATTCTCTCGAATGCCATTCGCCGGATCTCGGGCCGGATGACCAGCCTGGCCGAGGGGGACAAGGCCAGCGCTATTCCCTATCTTGACCGCAAAGATGAGATCGGCGACATCGCCCACTCGGTCGAGGTGTTCCGCCAGGCAGCACTTCGCAACGATGAATTGGAACGGTCGGCCCAGGAAAACCGCCGTCTTGCCGAGATCGAGCGCGAAGAAATGCAGGCCAAGGCCGAGGCGGAGGCAAACGAACGTCTCACCCGCGCCACCGGGGCCTTGGCCGCCGGGCTCCGCCAGCTGGCGGCGGGTGATTTGCTCTGCGAAATCCAGGAGCAATTTGCGCCGCAATTCGAGGCGTTGAGGCATGACTTCAATACATCGGTCAACCAGCTGCGGTCCGTTCTGATTTCCGTTGGCATATCCGCGAGTGGCGTACGCAATGGCAGCGGTGAAATTTCTGATGCGTCAGACGATCTTTCCAAGCGGACCGAAACCCAGGCGGCCTCACTGGAACAGACAGCGGCGGCTCTGGAAGAAATCACCGCCAATGTAAAGGCGACGTCGCTGCGAACCGGCCAGGCCCGTGATCTCGTTCGGGATGCTCGCGGCCGTGCCGACAGGTCCAGCAACGTCGTCGGCAATGCAGTGACGGCGATGGGCCGGATCGAGAATGCGTCTCGGCAGATTGTCCAGATCATCGGGGTGATCGATGAAATTGCGTTCCAGACCAATCTCCTGGCGCTGAATGCGGGCGTCGAGGCAGCGCGCGCCGGAGAGGCGGGCAAGGGCTTTGCTGTCGTTGCCCAGGAAGTGCGCGAGCTTGCGCAGCGTTCTGCCAATGCAGCAAAGGAAATCAAACAGCTGATCGGCAATTCGGAAGTCGCGGTTTCCGAAGGGGTCAAGCTGGTTCACGATACCGGCGAGGGCCTCGGCGCCATCGCGAAGGTGGTCGAGGAGATCAATGAGCATATGGATGCCATCGCGACAGCCGCCCAGGAGCAATCGGTGGGGCTTGGCGAAGTCAATGTCGCCGTCAACCATATGGACCAAGCCACGCAGCAGAATGCTGCCATGGTCGAAGAAATGAATGCTGCCGGAGCAGGGCTTGCCGATGAAGCCGCGAAGCTCTCGGAATTGCTGGCAAATTTCAAGACGGGCCACCAGAACTCCAGTCGTGCTACGGCCTCCGCTGGACGGGCGGATTTCGCTCGCCAGCGGGTCGCCTAGAGTTTGGCAGGGAAAAATCGAACCTGATTTTTCCGAAAAGACAACGATGCCAAGCCTGTTTGGCTCAGGAGACAGGGCTTTCAATGCCGCCGGTGGCACCAGTCACCGGCGGATTTTTGTTGATTCACCGTGCAGGGAGGATAGTGAACGGCAATTTGGGGCTTGCGAAAATTACGCGCATCACATAAAGATATGTTTATATCTTGATTGACGGAAGCGGCATGAGCATGTCTTTTACATTGGACGGTATGGTCGATCTTCTCAAGGCGGCAGGTGAACCCACCCGCCTGCGTCTGCTGGCGCTTCTGGCGGCGGGAGATCTGACCGTATCTGACCTGACCGATATTCTCGGTCAATCCCAGCCGCGTATCTCGCGTCATCTCAAGCTTCTGGCTGAGGCGGAATTGGTGGATCGTTACCAGGAAGGTGCCTGGGCCTATTTTCGTTTGAAACAGGATGGGGCTGCGGGCGATCTCGCCCGTCACCTGCTGGCGGTTGCCTCAACGTCCGACCCTGTTTTGGCGCGTGACGGCGAGCGGCTTGGAGCGGTCAAACGGGCGCGGGCGGAAAAGGCACAGGCCTATTTCAGTCGCAATGCCGCCGAATGGGACGAGTTGCGTCGACTGCATATCAATGACCGTGAGGTCGAAGATGCACTGGTGAAGCTGATCGGCGAAGACACAGTTGAGGCTTTGCTGGATCTTGGCACCGGGACCGGGCGTATCCTGCAATTGCTGGAAAGCCGCTATCACCGGGCGGTGGGTATCGATGCCAGCCGCGACATGCTGGCGGTTGCCCGTGTCAATCTCGACAAGGCCGGTGTGGCCAAGGCTGCCGTACGCCAGGGCGATATTCTCAATCTGCCGCTCGATGGTGGCGAGTTCGATGTGGTGATCATTCATCAGGTACTGCATTTTCTGGTGGAGCCGGAACTGGCGCTGAACGAGGCGGCGCGTATGCTGAAGCCCGGCGGTCGGCTGGTGATCATCGATCTCGCTCCGCATAAGCTGGAGCATTTGCGCGAGGATCATGCGCATGTGCGGTTGGGGTTCTCTCATCAGTTGATGGAGGGCTGGCTCGTCAAGACCGGTTTTGACGTCACAAACGCAATCGATATTGCGCCGAACCACAGGGATGGGGATGCGCTTACGGCAACAATCTGGCTGGCGACCTATGGTCAAGCCGCAGCATCCGTGGCGCAACAGGCCGCGCGGGCGGGAGTTTACTGATGGCACACACATCTTCCAAAAGAGATCAGGCACGGCCCTTCAAACTGTCCTTTGAATTCTTTCCGCCGAAATCCGAGGAGATGGAAGCCCAGCTCTGGGCAACGGTCGATGAGCTGACCGGCTGGGCGCCGGAATTCGTCTCGGTTACCTACGGCGCTGGCGGCACCACCAAGGCGCCGACCCTGGCCGCTGTGCGCCGCTTGCTGGCGGAAACGCCACTCGCCACCGCATCGCATCTCACATGCGTCGGTGCGACACGCGAGGAAATCGCCCAGGTGGTCGAAGACTTTCGGGCGGTTGGCGTCAAGCATTTCGTGGCGCTGCGCGGCGATCCGCCGACCGGTGTCGGTTCCGCCTATCAACCGCATCCAGGTGGCTTTGAAAATGCGGCAGCCTTGGTGAAGGGCTTGAAAGAGCTTGGCGATTTTGAGATCTCCGTCTCGGCCTATCCGGAAAAGCATCCGGAAAGCGCCGATCTCGCCATGGATCTCGACATGTTGAAACGCAAGGTCGACAATGGCGCGACCCGGGCGCTCACCCAGTTTTTCTTCGATAACGATATTTTCGAACGCTATCTCGACAAGGTACGGGCCGCCGGGATCAGCATTCCTATCGTGCCGGGCATCATGCCGATCCTCAACCTCACGCAGTTGAAGCGCTTTGCTGGAATGTGCGGCACATCCGTTCCCGCCATGCTGGACCAGCGTTTCGAAGGGCTGGACGACAAGCCCAATGAGCGCGCCAGTGTCGCTGCGGCACTGGCTGCCGAGCAGATCGCCGACCTGCAGAGGCGTGGTATCGACGAATTCCATATCTATACGATGAACCGGGCCCCGTTGGTCCATGCCACGCTGGAACGGCTGGGATTGCAGCGCTCTGATACCGCAGTCGCCGACCGGGCAGGGGTTGTGGCGTAAAGCGCGCAATAATTTTGCGATAACGCAAAACCTTAAATCGTGAGATGCTCCCCTGATCGCGACATGCTCAGGTGCGGGCGTCTGCAAACTTCTATGCGTTCATGAGTCAGTTGGTGGCTCAACAATCTCGCACAATAAAAACCGCCGTGCGCCATCGAGGGCGCACGGCGTTTTTTAGCATCGTTTGATGACGAAAAGTGTCATGGCGATCCATGCCGCCGCCGCATACGGTGTTGGAGTTGTTGTCGTCCTCAGATGAAAAGCATCGCTGCGACAAAAAGAAACGCTACTCCGACTGCCAGGATGTTGAAAGAACGTGTCAGTCCCATCTCGGTCTCCCTTGCGTTAACAGTTAAAGAATATGACCGTTTCGTGTCATTTGAAAAGCGAAATTTGTGCTGCGATGCAGCAGGCGGTCTGTATAAACCGTTGGAAGATAAGGTAACGCACGGAAACATATTGTTAAAATCGCGTGATAACGAAATATTTCATCGTTAATGACGGCGCTGGCATCGGCGGGAGCCTGGTTCGTTCCAGGACAGGAGAATCGTTTTGGGTGAGGTCAGGTATTGCGCAACGCCGTTGGTGTGCCGCCATACAGCTTTTTCCAAGTGCGGCGCATGTGCCGGGTGGACGCAAAACCAGCGCGTTCCGCGACCATTTCCATATCCAGCCGTGATGCGGTCACCAACTCATGGGCCAAGGCGATCCGGAGCCGGTTGACATAATCGGTTACGCTCATGCCGGTTTGCTCGTTAAACAGGCGTGAAAGGCTACGGGCGCTGGTGGCGGCGACCGCTGCCATGCTGGCAACCGTCCAGTTTCCAGCAGGGTCAGCCGAAACCGCATCCTGGACCTTGTGAATGACGGGATGGATATGGTTGCGCCCCTCCAGCCAGGGGGAGAGTTGCGGGTCGTTCCCCGCCCGGCGCAGATAAACGACCAGGTAACGGGCGACGTTGAGGGCTATCGTGTGTCCTGCCTCTTCTGCCACCAAGGCCAGCATCATGTCGATACCGGCGGTGATGCCTGCCGAGCTCAACCTATCCCGGTCCTCGATATAGAGGCGGTTTTCCAGCACCTTTGCCGTCGGCGCCAACTGCCGCAATTCAGCAATCTCACTGTAGTGTGTGGTGCAGGTATAGCCTTCCAACAGTCCGGCGCGTGCCGCCAGCAGGGCGCCAGCGCAAATGGTGACAATCTTCACGCCTGGACGGACAACAGACCGCAGCCAGGCGACGATGGTGGCCTCCTGGAGAATATCGTCCGGTTCCGGCTTTGCATCGACTGCACCGAGCGGCTGTGCGGCATTGCCCAGGACGATAATCATCACGCCATCCGCTATGGCGTCTGGCAGCGGTTCGATCCCGGCAAGCCCCAGGCCGATCGAGCTATTGATGGTGGCAGACGGGCCGACATATCGAACCGTGAACCGCACATTGTCCTGCTCAAGATTGGCCTTGCGCAGGACTTCCATCGGTCCTGCCAAATCCAGCAGCAGCAGGCGTGGTGGTACCACGACGATCATTTCGACAACGCGCTGCGGCTGGATCAGTCCTGACATGAAGTCTATGCCGCGAGTGTTGTGGGTGGGAGTGACAGTGCCTGTTCGACCGTGGCAATGCGTGCGAAGCGACCGGCCAAAACCAGTTCGGTGCGGGCGCGGATCTCCGCCGCACTCCATTCACGGCCTTGATCATCTGTCATCGGAAAGGTGAGAGTGGCTTCACCAACAAAATCCACGCTATAGCCCAGGTCCGAAGCATGACGTGTCGTGGTTTCGCAACATTGCTCCGTACGGATACCTGAGACGATCAGATGGCGGATATTGTTTCGGGTCAGCCAGACGTCTAGCCCTGTCCCGACCAGCGCGCTATGCCGATGCTTGCGGAAAACCGCATCCGGTTCAATCGTCAAAGGGGATAGTGTGGAGACAAATCCGCAGGCCTCGCTAAAAGGGCCAGTGTCGTTCAAATGGAAAATCTGAACGGTGGCAATGCCCGCCTTGCGGGCGCCATCGATCAACGCCTGCTGCCGCTCCAGATAGGCGGGCAACGCATCCTCGCGGAAATAGGAACTGTGGCGGAAGGATTGCTGTGCATCGATAACCAGCAGGGCGCTGTCGGAATGTGTCATGGCCATTGCCTCCAAGGGAGCTTTTATCGTGAAGATGGTGTCAATCTAACGATGAAATTCCCCGGCGAAATACCGCTTTCTGACGAGGATAGGACAAATCACGCCAATCTTTATCGAAGATGCAATCCGCTCTGTCGAGCACGAAAAAACCGCGCATCCTTCTGTTTTAAGGAATTATGCTGTAGCCTTTTTGTTATGCGCTGAGCCAAACTCCGCGGACACAACCATTTGGTTCGGTGTATTAGGTTTTCTCAGTCTCTGCGCTGTATCAGCGCCACACCGCCCAGGATCATGGCGAGGCCCAAGCCGGTGAAGCTGTAGGACATTTCTGTGCCGTGCAGGATGTCGAGAATGAGACCTGTACCCATCTGACCTGCAATAATCAGAATAGCTGTAGCCGTTGCGCCGATACGGGCAATCAGCCAACTACCTGATGCCACGAAGATCACACCGAGCGTGCCACCAAAAAACGTGTAGAGCGGCGCTTCGAAAACACCTGGACGCGAAAGTTCGCCGTAGGCCAGACCCAGTATCGTCAGCACTGCAAAGCCAACGATATGGTTCCAGAAAGACGCCACGAGAGCGGTCGTGGTAAGGCTCAGTCTGCCATTCAACTGACGGCTCAGGCCAATGAGGACGCCGGCGATTGCGGCAAAAAAGATTGAAACCATCATCATTTATTTTCCATAGAAAACCATGAGGCAACTGCCCGCGATAATCAGGATCATGGCTGCCACGTCGCGGAGCGTCACCCGCCGTGCTGACAAGCCAAACAATCCCCACCAATCTGCTGCGAGGCTGAAAAGCCCTAGTCCAACAAGCGTCAGGGCAATCGCTCCCGAAAGGGCGATGGGTGAGTTCACGGCAAGGCTGATGAGAATAACCGTGGCCGCCCCGGATACGCCGCCGAGATAAGCCCAGGCTGGAGCCTGTGAGGTGACTTTGAGCTGTTCTTTCCGGCCAAAGGCCGCGAACACCAGTATAAACACCAGTGCTGTTAATGTGCCGGTGCCATGGGCAATCCAGGACGCGAGCACGGCACCGCCGTGCATTGTCAGCACACCATTCAAATGCGCCATCACGGCCAAAAGGCCACCCGAGCCAAGGGCGGCTGTGAGAGATAGGATTTTCGGATTCACGGCCTCGTTTTGCGCTCTAAAAAAATCAATAAACTCTGCTCTGGAATTGTCGCTTGCGTCCATCGAGTGCATATCTGCGAACATACACGTCCGTAAGTCTCAAGGTCACTTCTGGCTTGTTTCGCCCATCCAATCCGGCTGTAGCAATGTAGGTGCCCTATAAAACACCGCTTTTGCAACGGCCGCATCCTCAGATTGACAAAATAAAAAAATCAACTAATTGTCGCGCCGACAGAAGGTAAGATGTTTTTTTAAGAATGAACTTCAGCGCCTCGGGGAGGCATTGAAACTCTTAATCTCTTTGTTTTTATGCATTTCCAGTTGCTGGCGGAATTGTCTCCTGAAACCTATGTCGGGAATGCCAAATGCTTCTAGCCTTCACAGGCTGCGGTTACTGTGTCTTGGACTACGACGACACCATTATGCAGACACGCCAATGCAAGATCTCTGCCATCGTGGAACTGGGTCGCAGAATGTTCAGTCGTGACATTGCGCGACAGGACATTGAAAAGCATTGGGGAATTGCCCACACGGCGCTTTTCGAAACCGTTTTCTCCATTTCCGGCTCCGAGCTGGACGCCGCCCTTTCTCAGTATTCGGCCATGGATAGCGAGTTTCCCTTGATCCCGCACAGGGACGCGAAATCCGCCCTCGAATGGTTGCAAACGAAATATAACCTCATCATCGTCTCCTCCTGCGAGCGGCAATTGATCGAGCAGCAGCTTGCCGCAAGCGAACTTTCCACTCTTAAACCCGCAGGAATTTACGGCTGCTTTGACACCAAATTTCACAAGCCTTCGGGTAGGGTTTTTGATGAAATGCTTGTCGAGTTTCCTGATCTCGATAAAGCCAACACGGTCTACATTGGCGATGGCATCAAAGACATGCAGGCCGCACGCGATGCGGGCCTTGCGTTTATCGGTGTGGATCGCGCCGAAACGGATACGGCTGCGATTCTTGCCGCGGGGGGAAGCGTCTTCTCATCCTTGTCGCAGATCGCTGATTGGTTAATGCGGGGGCATGATGCTGCGTGACGGCGACCGCCAATGTTTAGTCAAGCGCATCCTCAGATGCTGTCGCAGTGCGATACCAAGCGTCATTAAAGATGACTCTTCGTATTCTTCGTTACGGCACATGGGCATAAAAAGGCCGCCCATCCCTTCGGATGCGCGGCCTCACAGACTCTGTTTTTTTATATTTTACAGTGCGGCTAACAGCGCCGGTGTCGGCCAGCCATCGGCTGGGATGTTGCGCTTCAGCTGTTCCTTCTGCACGGCATCACGGGTGCCGCCGCCCAGAATGCCGTCGATCTCGCCGACATCATAGCCGAGACCCTTCAGCTTGGTCTGCAATTCCTTCATCTGCACATCGGTCAATCCCTGTTCCGGATTGCCCTTCAGATAAGCATCGGCACCTTCGAGACGTGTGGCGAAATAGGCGGCAGAGGTCGTGTAAATAAACGACTTGTTCCATTCCAGATAAATGCCGAAATTCGGATAGGTGATGAAGGCCGGTCCCTTGCGGCCCTGCGGCAGCACCAGTTCGCCTTCCAGACCGGCAAATTTGGTATTGCCGTCACGCGGGGTAACGCCAAGCTTGAACCAGTCGCCCGCCTTCATGCCGCTGTCGAAGCCGCTCTTTTCCCAGGGCAGGGTGTCCGGCACGGTGACTTCCTGAATCCACGGCTCGCCACGCTTGAAGCCGAGATGCTGGATGAATTTCGCCGCCGTCATGATCGCATCGGGTGAGCTGGATTTTAGCGCCACATGGCCATCGCCGTCGCCATCAACGCCGAAGGCAACGATATCCTTGGGCAGCATCTGTACCTGGCCGACTTCACCGGCCCAGGCACCGGTATTGGTGGCGGGGTCGAGGTCGCCATGCTGAACCATGGTGATCAGCGACAGCAATTGCGGGCGGAACAGTTCCGGGCGGCGGCAATCATGCGCCAGCGTCACCAGGGCGTTGCGGGTGTTGAAATCGCCCTGGACTGCGCCGAAATCGGTTTCCATTGCCCAGAAGGCGGCGATCACGCCGGGGGCAACGCCGTATTCCTTTTCGGCACGATCAAAGACCGCGCTATATTGCTGCAATTTCTGCTTTCCCTGGTCCAACCGGCCTTTGGAAACGGTGCGGGTGGAAAATTCGGTAAAGGTCTGCTTGAACACGCCCTGGGCGCGGTCGCGTCCCAACACTTTCTGGTCGATCTGCGCACCGGCCAGCGCCTTGTCGGCAGCCTCGGCCGAGGCGCCATTGGCAACAGCTTCCGCCTTGACGCCAGCCAGGAACGCATTGAGATCACCGCCGCATTGCGGTGCCTGGGCAAAGGCCGTGCCGGCCATAAGGCCGCTCAACACGGCTGCGAGCGTGAAGCGAGACAGGATATGCATGGATAAAGCCCCCGGATATGAAAAGAACATGCTTCGCTCTGCCGAAGCTTTGTGACGGAAGCATGGAGAGGAGCCGGGTTTTCCCCGGCATGACGCAAAACTGCGACCTGGAATGGTCAGTTCGCTGCGGTCTGTTGGGTCGGAAGGGAAACGGCCTGCACCCATTTGCGCCAGTTCTGCTGGGTGCCAGCAAAGACGTTGATGTCTGTGTCGCCCTTGATGCCGGGGATGACGCCGGTCGAGGTATATTGCCAGAAGGCCCAGCGGCGGTCCGGATAGATTTCCGAGGGGTGTTTGGCGACGGCCCGGACCCAGAAATAATGATCCTGGAACGCGCCTTGCAAATTGTCCTTATGGAAATCAACAGATGTATAGATGATTGGGCGCTTGCCGTAATAGGCTTCCAGCCGGTCCATGAAGCGTTTCATTTCGCTGCGCACCACATCAGCCGGGGGCCGCTTGGTGCAGGTCTTAGATGTATGGTTCCACTCGACATCGAGAACAGGCGGCATATCCATTGAGGCTTTCGGCACATTGGCGATGAACCAATCGGCCTGTTCGTCGGCGCTGGAGCAGAAATAATAGAAATGATAGGGTGCATGGGGCAGGCCGCTCGCATTGGCCTGCTGCCAGTATTCCGCAAACTTTGGATCGATCACATCCTTGCCTTCGGTGGCCTTGATGAAGGCGAAGGAAACGCCGGACTGGCGCACCTGCATCCAGTTGATGTTACCGTTCCATTTCGACACGTCGATGCCGTGGACCTGATGGCGATGTGGGGAGTTGACGCCGAAATCCTGCGGGTCCTTATCCTGGAATTTCGGCTGGATCGAGCCGGTTTCCATGAAATCGTAGCTCGTCGAGGTGCAGGACGCCATCGCCAAACAAATCGGAATAAGTGCCAGGACCAGCGACCGCATCGAAAACCCATTCATTCAACTGTTATGCCAAGGCAGCACATGCCTATGGCAAGATCAAAAGACGCGGAACATCAGGAGATCACCGATCCGATGAAGCCGGACTGGAAAACCTCCAGCCTGACTTTGCTTCATCATCGTTAAAATGTGGTTATTTTCAACAGCTCAGATCAATCGATCGAAAATACCGACCTATTGGGCCGGAAAGAACGGCGAACTGTCAGGCCGCCGGGCGGCGCACGATGGCATGCCATGCATAGCCGCGATAAAGCGGCGAGAAGCTCAGCGTTGCGCCTGCGGCCTCGGCCTGGGCGGCTAGTTCTTCGCGCATGTTGGCCCGGGGGCTAACGTGAAATCGGGCCAGCCAAGCATGCAGCCCGGTTCGAAACCAACTCGGCAGGTGTTCCTGCTGACCAAAATCGACGATATGCAGCGAGCCGCCGGGGTTTAAGGCGGCAAGCGAACAGGCAATCGCTTTTTGCCAGTCGGGGATCATCGACAGGGCATAGGAAATCAGCACGCGGTCGAAACCGGTCATGGCAAAATCGGCGGCGGTGAACGTCGAGGCATCGGCGATGCGCAGATCTGGCTGGCGGGGGCGACCGCGAAAATTACGCCTGGCCTGCACCAGCATTTCGCTGGAAATGTCCAGACCATAGAGATGCGACATCGGATAGAGCCGCTCGGTGCAGATCAGATTGCGGCCCGTGCCGCAGGCCACTTCCAGTAGGCTGCGATCCTTCGGCAGGTCCAGTCCGACAATGGCTGTGTCGCGCCCAAGCAGGTAATATTTGCGGGTCAGGTCATAGATATGACGCTGGCTGCGATAGACCTGATCCATCTTGCTGGCATGGTGCCGGTCAAGATTCGGGCCGGAATTGTTCCGGCCAATAGGGGCATCGCTCATGCCGTCTTCTCATAGATATGGAAGCCACCGTAAATCGCCGAGCGGTCGAGCGCGTTGAAATGCACGGACAGGTCTTTCAGATAGGACCATTGATCGGCGAGCGCCGGGGAAATCCGGCCTTCGATCACGCTTTTTTCGGCGGCGGTCCGGAAGATGACCCGCGCATCCTTGGCGGCAGTGCGGGTGATTTCGGTCCACAGATCGTTCAACTGTTCGTCGGTCATCCAGTCCTGGGCATCAAGCAGAATGAACCGGTCGACGCTGCCTGCGGGCTTGGTGGAGAGCAATTCGGTATAGCTGGCATGATGGACATTGACGCGATCAACGCTGGTGCGGATCGTGCCGTAGTAATCGGCCCGCAGATAATCCGGCAATGCGCCCTCATGGGATTTGGGATAGCGGCGGGCGAAGGCCTGCCAGGCAAAATAATTATCCCGCAGTGAAAAATGACAGGCGAGCTTCTCCAGCCGACCCTTCAGCACTGGGGCGATGGTACCGGTTTCCGAAACGCTGGCCAGTTCGTCATATTGCTGCGGCGGAATGCCGAGGCCGAACAGCGAGCTTTTGCGATTGGTCAGCCAGCGGATAAAAGGCTTTTCAAACAGCGGCGCGATGCGGGTCTCGAAAAACTGCCGCTGTTCGCGCGGAGTGCGGCACTGGGTGATTTCTTCCAGCTTGACGCCGTGCAGGCGGGCCAGAATATGGGTGGCGGTGATGAAGCGGCCCAAGAGGCCGGTGCGGTAAAAATTGCCGTTGAACACCCGGATGCGGCGGCGTCCGGTCAGGGTGCGGCGGCTCCAGTAGCGCCGCGTGGTGGCGTCCAGATGCGGTGCCACATATTGCTCGACCATGGAGGCATTGCTGCGGGCATTGTCGGTGCCAAGCAGCCGCACCACGGCGGTGTGATCGGGCAAATGCCGGAAAGCGGCCAGCTTCAGCTTGTTGAGGGCGATGTGATGCGGATTGAGATCGACGACGTCGATACTATCAGGCTCGCGCGACAGATAGGCCAGCATGTTGCAGCCACCGGAGCCGATGGTAACGACACGGTGTCCAGCGGCAAGCTGCATGGCCTGCATGTCGACATCCGGGTCTTCCCAGATCTGCGGATAGACCAGGCCGGAAAACAGCAGGCCGAACAACCGCTCCGACAGGCCTTTGCGTGACAGCGCATTGTGTTGAAGCAGCGCCGATTTCAGCTTCTGGTTTTTGCGGAATCCGGCATCTGGAACAAGTTCTGTCATGTGGAGGGTGCCCCGTTCTGAATTTTTTATCGGAATAGTGCCTGTCCAATACAGTTTGATGACGGGGCCTGTTGACCAGTGATGAGACGATGAGCGCCTTCAAAATCCCTCGGTTTTTCAACCGTCACACCCTTTCACGCCTGCCGTAATCATGCTTGCATGTGAACTGCGGGTGGCTGGCTCTAAAACAGAATCACCTTTTCGCTCCAGGTTATTGTTTAAGCATCGGATTTTACGGATATCGGTTCGAAGTTCCCGATCCGCGAGGTCATCCGGCGCGGGAGGAAATCGCATGCATATGCTGATCAGGTTGGCCCAAAGATTGCTGCTTGCTGTCCTGGTGCTTATCGTTGGGGCTGCCGTGTGGCTTTGGCTGGCACCGCCGCAATTGCTGCGGGTTGGCACCGGCTACGCCGCCAAGATCGTTTGCTCCAATGTGTTCATCGCCAAGCGTGATCCGATGGAGGTTCTGGCTGAGGATGTGCAGGCGCCGGGCCATCCGCTGTTGCGTTTCCTGCGGCTGAATGTCGATAGGGATGCAGGCATGGTCACGGCCTATATGTTCGGGGCTTTTGCACCCAGCACGGCCATTGCCCGGCCCGGTCTGGGTTGCGCCAACGTTCCCGATGGAAAAATCGATGCGGCTCGCAAGGTGCATCTGCCGCAGCCGCTTGCGGCTTCGGTAGCCCCGAACCCGAACCCAGCCCCCTGGCCGGATGGAACGGGCGCACCGCACGCCGACCCGGTGCTGGCGGGCATTCTTGCTGATCCAGCCCTGACCGGACCATCGATGCGGGCCACACTGGTGATTCGGGATGGAGAGTTGCTTGGTGAGGCCTATGGTAAGGGTTTTGGCCCCGATACGCCGCTGATCGGCTGGTCGATGACCAAGACTGTCATGGCCATGCTGATTGGCCAGCGGATGGGGGAGGGTGGGCTTGACCTCGACAAGGACCATCTCTTGCCGCAATGGACCGATGGGCGCGCGGCAATCACGCTGCGTCAATTGATGGGCATGGAAAGCGGCCTGCGGTTCAACGAGGATTATGGTGATGTCAGCGATGCAACGCGCATGCTGTTTCTTCAGCCGGATCAGGCGGCATTCGTCGCCTTTCAGCCGCTGGACGCGACGCCCGGGACGCAGTTTCACTATTCGACCGGTACCAGCGTGCTGCTGGCCCGCCTGCTGATGGACAGCTTGCCGCCGGAACAGGCACTGTCTTATCCTCAAACATCCTTGTTCAAGCCGCTCGGCATGGCCAGCGCAGTGCTGGAGGCCGACGAAACCGGCACTTTGGCAGGTGGGTCCTATCTCTATGCCAATGCCCGCGATTGGGCCAAGCTTGCCCAATGCCTGTTGCAGGACGGTGTCTGGCAGGGGCGGCGTCTGTTGCCGGAAGGCTATGTAAAGACCATGGGAACCCCGACAAAGGCATCAGGCGGCACCTATGGACAGGGGCAAATCTGGCGGAGTGGGCCGGGCCGGGAACCTGATTCCACCTTCGGCATTACCGAAGAAACCCTCTGGTTTCAGGGTCATGATGGACAAACAATTGCGATTGTCCCGTCACGTAAGTTGATTGTGCTGCGGATGGGGCTGACGCCTGCCTGGGATAACTACAGGCCGCAGAAATTGCTGAAAGCGGTTCTGGACGCAATGCCGTAGGAAATCGAATCGACAGACAGGGACAGTGGTCCGTGTCGGCATGGACGAAGTGGTTTACTGCACTTCGTCCAGCAGGCCCTTGCGCTTGGCATCGAAATAATAGCCACGGGCATAGAGGCGAACGGCGTTGTCATTGTTGTTTTCGGCCACCATCCACGCACCGCGCAGATATTTGATCGCGTATTTCAGGTTGGTTTCCGGGTCGAACAGACCCTCTGCCGGACCTTCATAGCCTAGAGAACGGGCCGTATTATAGCGGATCTGCATCAGCCCGTAATTGCCACGACTATAGGCCGACGGATTGTAACGGCTTTCGCGGTGAATGACCCGGTGGATCAACGCGGAGGGCATTCCGTATAAGGCGGCATATTTGTTGACCAGGCCGTTGATGACCGTCGGGCCGCGGCTTGCCGTTTCACTTGTGCTTGAAGCGGAGCTTTTGGAGGCTTCCGGCGTGGCGCTCGGCACGGGGCCGGGGGCGCTGGTGTCGAATTGTGCATCAAGCAGGGCGAAGGATTTGACGACCGGCTTGGCCGGTGAGGCATAGGCGACCGACGATGAGGCAACAGAACCCGGGCGCGGCGTGGGAACGGCGGAATGCATGGCCATCACATCCGGCTGCAACGCTTCGTTTTCAAGGCCGATCGGCTCGTTGTCCGAAATCCGGGCTGGTGCATTGGCGGAAGACGGCACGGTGCTGACGGTTGGTCCGAGCGATGCGACCTGCGTCAGGCCTGGCTTCTGAATAGGATAGGGGCCTTGGCCAGTCGCGAGATTGACCGTCTGGCCTGTGCCCGAAGCGCCATTTATGGCGGCCAGCGCATTGTTTCCCGATGCGGTATTGGCAAGCGCGGTGACAGCAGATTGCGATGGAGGCGTCACGGCCTGCGTGCCAGGAACGACCGTCGTCATCGTGCCGTTTGCGGCGGCTACAGGTGTCGAGGCGCCTGTTGCGACGGTGCCATTTGCCGGTGCTACGGTACTGGCGCCCGGCTGTGTGACGCCTGGCTGCGCTGCGGCGGCAACGGCTTGATGAGCCGATGCGGGTTTTGGCGCTATATCGGCTTTGGAGTTGTCATTGACATTGGTGCAACTGGAAAGGGCTGCGACGATCACAGCAGTGACGCTGATGGCAATCGTGCGGTCCGTTTTCGCTGTCATGCAGATGTCCGTCGGCTATTGAAACGAGCGCTGCCCGCAGGCAACGCACGAACTATTAACATCGGATTCACAAATTTGACAGCCCCCTTGAAGTCTAATGCCGACGATCATTGAAAATGACCGTTGGTATTCCCTTTGCAAATATCGCAAGCCTCTGATGCATTTGAGATATTTGCAATGTCATCAAGGCGAGGATGCGTGAGCATCTTCGATGCCTTGGTCTAAAAGGGGATAACCTGTCAAAGGCCGTGATTCAGGCGGCAATCCGGCGATAACCGGCGCTGACGGAGCGGGCGGAAATCAGCATGGATTTACCCTTCGGCTGCACCATACGGCGTGCCGAACGGCGGCGAATCATCCTGTCAAAAGCGTGTGCATAAATTGCCTGAATCCCGCAGACAACGGCTGCGAGGCCTAGAAAAGCCAGTTCCATGGCCAGAAAATCGCCGCTGAACGGCGAAAAACCCGATGTGATCTGCGTGGTGATCGCCAACAGAAAGACGAGCGTTCGCGCATCCAGAGCCGAACCGATCACGGCCTGCGACACAATGACCATGGCGCGTCGGTCGGCCAGATTGTCGTTATCGGCCACCGGACCGATGTGCAAAGGTGCCCGCCAGAGCCTGAGTGCCAGAACCATCAACACCGCCATGCCGGGCCACCGCAGGGCAGAGAGTGCCGTAGCGTTGATATTGCTCAGCGCTTGCGCCATGCCGAATACCAGACAGGCGGCAATGCCATAGCCTGTCATGCTGCCCAGCACGCAGTGCGTTGCAGCCCTACCGCCGCCCGCTTGCCGACAGGCAATGATCCGCTTGGTATTGCGCCCAGGCACAACAAGGAAGGCAGCGCTTGCTGCTGAAAACAACAGCCAATCCTGAAATGTCATGGGCCTGCCTCCGTGTTCGGTAAGCCTGTGGCGGGATGTCGTGAACCTCATCCTGGCCCGGGCACTTCCGATACAAACATAGCAGCGCCGCATGCCATTGGCACCGGCGCTGTCACAATAAATAGTCTGTCATTTCCGTTCGGAAAACCCAAGGTGGGCCCGAACAGTCATGCAGGCATGCTTCGGGCAATTATGCCGTCAGCACCGCCTGCAAACAGAAGCCACCATTCGACGTCGAGGTCAATGTGCCGGACGGAATTTCTGACCCAGATGGTCCATCACATCTTTGAACCATGGGGTGGAGAGGTCGAAAGCCTTGCCGCCCTTGATGCGGGGGAATTCAATGGCGCGCAACTTGCCGCCCTGGTCCTCGTCATGACCGGTGACGCCGGAAACGCCGTTCAACCCGCTTTCGACGGCCAGATCCACCATGCTCTGGATCAACCGTAAGTCCTCGTAATTGGCCGGAGCCGAACGGGCGTAATAACCCGACTTCTGCACCATAGAGCGTTCGGCATCGAGCAATTTGGCGAAATGCTTCTGGAACCAGCCGCCGACATTGATGGTGTCGAGCTTCACATGGCCGAAAGCGTCGCGCTTGATCTCTTCGCCGGCCTTTTCCCGGTCGGCGATGATTTCGTCCATGCAGGCTCCTTCCGAAACGAACAGGGTGACAAAGCCGGTGCGGTCCATCAATTCCTTCAGCCGCTCAGCCTCGGCTTCCATGTCGAAATGGGTCTCGGGCAGATAAAGACCATCAATGGTCTTCAGTTCTTCATTCATCATGAAGCCCTCGACATATTCATTATGCTGGATGCGCTGAATATAGGCGCGGGCGGTGGCCGCTGTCAGCCAGCCGCAATGGCGGCCCATGACCTCGTGAATGACCAGCGTGCGCGGCGCGGCACTTTGTTCGTTGGAGACGTGGTCGAAGAAGCGGGCGCCGACCTCTGCCGCCGTCCAGGCGCCGAGCGACTGGCGAATCGGTACGACATCATTGTCGACCGTTTTGGGCAGGCCGACGACCGTCAGGTCATAGCCATTGGCGCCGAGATAGGCCGCGAGATCAGCCGCCGTCGTATTGGTATCGTCACCGCCGATCGTGTGCAGAATGGTAATGCCATCGGCGGCCAAGCGCTCGGCGGCCACCTGCAACGGGTTCTGGCCTTCCTTCACCAGTCCGCGCTTGACGCAATCGGCGACATTGGTGAGCTTGACGCGGCTATTGCCGATCGGCGAGCCGCCATAGCGATGCAGGACATGGGCCTGTTCACGCATCTGCTGGTTGATCTCAATCTTGTAGTCCATCAACAGGCCGCGATAGCCGGATTTATAGGCAACGATCTCGGCATCGGGCGCGATGTCGCTATAGCGCTCGATCAACCCGCCCACTGCCGATGAGAGACAGGGCGCCAGGCCCCCGGCGGTCAGCAACGCGACTTTGGTCTTGGCCATCAAATCCTCCTTCTTGCGGACAAAACGCCGCAGACGTTTACGAAATGGTGCCAATGGATGCGACAGTGGCCGGATGCTGTAAAGCGAAAAATCGAACAAAATCCGCAGTTTCGTGGAAATGTCATCAGCCACGGAAATATAATCGTTTCAAATGGAAAGCGGCGGGCGGGAGGCTTGTGGAAAAGCTGGTATGCCAACGAAGACGTGACGCATCCGCTGATTCCGCACTGCGGTAAAACCTGGAAAGTGAACAAAGTTTAACCCGAAACAATGGGGTGCTTCCCTTGCATTTCAAGTGATAATTTGGTCAATCTGTCAAAATGATTTTCGATTTCGCCTGCCAACAATTATCGTCACTCTGGGAGCGGCTGCTCGGCGCGGTCAGCGACGCGGCTGGCAATGTCCTGTCGTCGATTGTCGAAGCGATCCGCACCGTCTTCGAAGGCGATCCGGAAACGCGCAGGCGCGTGTCTTTCTCCGTGGCGATCATCGCGCTTTCCGCCAAGATGGCCAAGGCGGATGGGGTGGTGTCGCAGGCCGAGGTCAATGCGTTTCGCAGCATTTTCGATTTTCCGCCGGAGGAGGCCCGCAATGTCGCGCGCCTCTATAATCTCGCCAAGCAGGATATTGCCGGTTACGAAGCCTATGCCGAAAAGCTCGCCAATCTCTGCGGCTCGCGCACCAGAGGGTGCCCTGTGCTCGAAGAGATTGTCGATGCCCTGTTTCACATCGCCACGGCGGATGGGCTGATCCACGAGAAGGAATTGGCTTTTCTGTCGCGGATCGCCGAGATTTTCGAGATCGGCGAGGATCGCTTCGAACAGATTTCCGCCCGTCATCTCGCGCCCGACCACGACCCCTATGGCATTCTTGGCGTGTCGCGCAGCGACGATTTTGGCACGATTCGCAAACGCTACCGGGCGCTGGCCTCAGAGCATCATCCAGACCGGCTGCATGCGCGCGGCTTGCCGGTGGAAATGCATGCCGCCGCCCATCAACGAATGGCCAGTTTCAACGCGGCCTATGCCGCGATTGAAAAGGAACGCCGGGCCGCATGACTGCATTCATCGCCGATTATCCAGACGCCGTCGTGGTGCCATCCCCCAACCACGGTGAGCGCATCGACTGTGCGGCCCCTGACACCATCATTCTGCATTATACCGGCATGCCCAGCGAAGAGGCGGCACTCTCCTGGCTCTGCACTGTGGAGAGCCAGGTTTCCAGCCATTATCTGGTGCGTGAAAACGGTGATGTCGTGCAGATGGTGCCGGAAAGCCGTCGGGCCTGGCATGCTGGCAAGAGTTTTTGGGCGGGCGCGACCGATATCAATTCCCGCTCTGTTGGCATCGAGATTGCCAATGCTGGACATCCCTCCCTGCCGGATTATCCCGAAAAACAGATCGAGGCCGTCGCGCAATTGTGTCTGGATTGTGCAAGTCGCTGGTCCATCGCCCCGGAGCGGGTGCTGGCCCATTCCGATATTGCCCCGGTTCGCAAGGTCGATCCGGGCGAACATTTCCCCTGGAACCGTCTGCACGCCATGGGCGTAGGGCATTGGGTGGAACCAACCGCGATCACTGGTGGACGGTTCTTCCAGAGAGGCGATCGCGGCCAGCCGGTCGAAGCCTTGCAGTCCATGCTGTCGCTCTATGGATACCCTGTTGAAATCAGTGGGGATTTCGATTCGGCGACCGAGGGTGTCGTCAGAAGTTTCCAGCTGCATTTTCGCCCCTCCAAGGTCGATGGCGTGGCTGATTATTCGACCATCGACACCCTGCACCGTCTGCTGGCGGCGTTGCCACGGTTCAGCTGAGAATTGCGGGCTGTTGTGGTGGGCAGACGGCTTTCGGCAGGGTCGAAAACCATCTCTTTTTACCATGCCATAGGATTTCCTTATTGAGTCTGTCTAACAGCAGCCGTCGCAGCCATGGTATTCCTCGGCAGCGGTTGAGATGAACAGCGAATTTGATTTCCAAAATGGAAGTCTTTCGCAAATATCAACGATGAGGGCGATGAACATCGCTGTCCTTTGATGGGCAGTGGACGGGTAAATAGTGCGCTTTGCTGGCATCCGTGTCCGCCCCTTTGTCTGGAGACTGACCTTTTTCATGAAAACCTCGCTTTTCGCTGCCGCGGCATGCATCGCCGTTTCTATGTCTGCTGTTTCCCATGCCGAGGCTGCTGATGCCGGTAAGGGCTTGACCCTGATGGACATGTTGCGTGCCAATAAACAGCAAGCCGACCTCGCCAAGCCCCTGGAGAAAACCAGGCTCTCGAATAAAACCGAGGCTGATGATCAGAAGGCCGATACCGGTGCGGCAACTGGCAAGGCGCCCTACCACGCTCTGATTTCGTCCTATGCCAAGCAATATGGCGTGCCGGTGGAACTGGCCAGTGCCGTGGTGAAGATCGAGAGCGGTTTCAATCCGAAAGCGCGCGGCACGCATGGCGAAGTCGGCCTGATGCAGATCAAGCCCGCCACCGCCCGCGCCATGGGCTATACTGGCACCGTTGCCGGGCTTTACGACCCGTCCACCAATCTAAAATACGGGATGAAATATCTCGCCATGGCCCACCAGCTTGGCGGCGGCGATACCTGCGGCGCCATCCTGCGCTATAATGCCGGTCACGGCGCGACCCGCATGAACCCGGTTTCCAAGCAATATTGCGGTCAGGTTGAAGCGGCGCTTGAAAACAGCTGAAAACCTGACAGCGTCCCTTCTGCCGATCTTGTAGGGGGAGACGGTTTGACGATCACGCAAGAACCGCAGGTTCTGCCGGTTCTTGCGTCAGATCAATCAAACTGTATGGCAAGTTTGATTGATAATGCTATCCAGTTGGCAAATCATTCTGGACGAGCGGCATGACGGATCAGGTTTTCAAATATCTCATTATCGGGCGTGGCATGATGGGGGCGGCGGCAGCGCGGCACCTGGCGTTGCAAACGGATGGCGTGGCGCTGGTTGGGCCGGATGAGCCTGCCGACAAGCAAAGCCACGAAGGGGTTTTTGCCAGCCATTACGACGAAGCGCGAATCACCCGCACCATCGATGGCGATCCTGTCTGGGCAAAGCTCGCGCATGCGTCGATTGCCCGCTACAATGAAATCGAACAGCAGAGCGGCATCCAGTTCTACTACGAAAGAGGTTGCCTGATCGTCGGGACGAGCCCGGATGGTCATTCCGATTATGTCGACAGGGCAACACGCGCTGCCGAAGGGCTTGGCGTTTCCACTCAATCTTTCGATCATGCCGGTCTTGCCGAGCGTTTCGGCTATTTCCGTTTCGAGCCTGTTTCAACGGGGATTTATGAGGCGCGTCGCGCTGGCTACGTCAATCCACGCCGTTTGGTCGAGGCCCAGGCGCAGCTTGCGGTTCGGGCGGGAGCAACGCTGGTCAGCGATGTGGCCATCGGCACCCGTGACGAGGGCGGCTATGTCGTGGTCACGACCGCAGGCGGCAAGGCGCTGAAAGCGGAAAGAGTGCTGGTGGCGGCAGGCGGATTTTCCATTGCGGACAGACTGTTGCCGCGCCGGATTGATCTGTCGGTTTATGCTCGCACGGTGACCTTTTTCGAAATTGCCGATCAGGATCTGCCAGCCTATCACGGCATGCCGTCACTGATTCACGAGCCGCCCGATCCAAGCGATCATATCTATCTGCTACCACCGGTGCGCTACCCGGATGGTAAAACCTATCTCAAGATCGGTGGCGATCCCGATGATCTGCGGTTGACAACCGAGGCCGAAATTCGCGCCTGGTTCAGAGGTGGCGGACGGGAAAGCGCCCGCGATCATCTGGTGCGCATTTGCAGATCGCTGGTGCCAGGGGTTGCTCAGGCGCCGGTGTCGATGGCGCCCTGCGTGACCTCCTTTACGGGGAGCGGCTATCCGGCCATCGGGTTTAGCGACAGCCCGCGCATCGCCGTTCTGACCGGTGGCTGCGGGGCGGCGGCGAAAAGCTCGGATGAAATTGGCCGGTTGGGTGCCGAGTTTATCCTGCGCGGCACGATTGCGCATGAGGGTTATGATGCAGATTTCACCCCTGTTTTCGTCTGAGTGGATGATTTCGGTGGCTTTCTCCAGATGTCTCCGTTAATCACGCCGAACCAGTCGGCCGGGCAGCCGCGCTTTACCAATGCCGAAAGGCGGTAGGGTGAGGAAAGTCCGGGCTCCACGGAAACACGGTGCCGGATAACGTCCGGCGAGGGCGACCTCAGGGAAAGTGCCACAGAAAGCAGACCGCCCCGTTTATCGGGGTCAGGGTGAAAGGGTGGGGTAAGAGCCCACCGCGTTCCTGGTGACAGGGACGGCATGGTAAACCCCACCGGGAGCAAGACCGAATAGGGATGACGCGGGTGCAACGCAAGTTGCGCTACAGCCGGTTTTCGGGCCAGTCATCCGGGTGGGTTGCGAGAGGCGGTGCGCAAGTATCGTCCCAGATGAATGGCTGCCACGTTCCGGGAAACCGGGGCCATACAGAACCCGGCTTACAGGCCGACTGGTGTTTCCTATCGCGGGCCGCTCAAAGGCGTCGCTTCGGGTTGAAAAAGCAAAGGCGCACTCGCGTCATTTTTGCCTTCTCTTGCTAATTTATGTTTATCTTCAATGCCTTGAAAAGCAAGGCTGCGGATATGGGTGGCTTGCTTCCCTCAAGCCATAATAACCATTCATTAATCTTAACGGGTTATAAATTTCCGATGAAGTAGACTGGTTTGCCAACCCTAATCCCATTGACGCCCATGGTGTCCCATGTTATCCCATAATTGCACTGCCGAGGGGCGAATAACGGCCCCGACATGCGAAACTGCGAAGCAGGTCCTGAAGGGCTATTTTTCCTGTTTCGACCTTGCGGCAATGGGCATGCCTGCTCGGGTGTATCAATGGAAATGCGGATGTGTGGGCCGCGTAGATGGGAAAAGGGCGGCGGTAAAGCGTTATGAACCGCTTCTTGTCCAATGCGACGAACCGGATCGATGCGAAGGGGCGGGTTTCCGTTCCGGCGGCGTTTCGTGCTGTTCTGGTGGAGCGGGGCATTCAGGAGCTTTATTGCTTCCAGGATTTCACCTTTCCGGCGATCAGTATCGGTGGTCCGGATCTGTTGGAGCGCTACGAACGGCAAATTGTCGGCGAGGATCCGTTTTCGCCGGTTGCCAACGAAATGTCGCTTCTCGTACATGGGGGTGGCGTTTTTATGCGCCTCGACAGCGAGGGGCGTCTGATGGTCACGGATTTTATCCGCGACTTTACGGGTATTGCGTCCGAGGTGACCTTTGTCGGTCGCTCGGATCATTTTCAAGTGTGGCAGCCGCAGGCGTTTCACGAGGCGCAGGCGGCGGCAAGAAAGGGACTCGGTCTGAAGAGGGCGGGGTCCAGTTAGAGCATTTCCAGGAAAAGTGGAAACCGGTTTTCCGTCCTGAAATGCGCAAATGCAATGATGTAGACTATCTCCATTTTTCAAAGAAAAGTGGAGATAGTTTGAGACGGAGAAGCGGAATGGTGACGGATCTTGGCGGAGGGTATGCTGAAGCCGAAGGCGGACCGGTCCGTCACATTCCGGTTCTTCTCGAGCCTGTCATAGATGCCCTCGAGCCCTCTGCCGGTAAGGTTATCCTGGATGGCACGTTTGGAGCGGGTGGTTATACCTCAGCCATTCTCGATACTGGCGCCGATGTAATCGCGCTCGACCGTGATCCGAACGCCATTGCTGGCGGTCAAGCCATGGTCGCCTCTCGGGCGGGTCATCTCACGCTTCACCATACCCGGTTTTCCACGCTGGATAATTTTGCCCCCGAAGGCGGGTTGGATGGCATCGTGCTGGATATAGGCGTCTCCTCCATGCAGATTGATGAGGCCGAGCGTGGGTTTTCCTTCCAGCGCAACGGGCCGCTCGATATGCGGATGTCCGGCACGGGCGTGTCTGCCGCTGATGTCGTCAACCGGGCCAAGGTTGGTGACCTCATCAGGATTTTCGGCTTTCTGGGCGAAGAAAAGCAATCCGGCCGCATTGCCCGCGCCATCGAAAAGCGTCGCGTCAATCATCCTTTCCAGACCACGCGTGATCTGGCGGGCATGATCGAGATCGTGACCCCGCGCAAGGCGAAGGACAAGATCCATCCGGCGACCCGGGTGTTTCAGGCCCTGCGGGTTTTCGTCAATGATGAGCTTGGCGAATTGGCCGAGGCACTGTTTGCTGCCGAGCGGGCCTTGAAGCCGGGTGGGCGGCTGGTTGTCGTCACCTTTCATTCGCTTGAAGATCGTATCGTCAAGAAATTCTTTTCAGACCGCTCCGGCAAGGCCGCCGGTTCGCGCCATATGCCTATGGCGTTCGAGCGCCCGGCAACCTTTGAGCCGGTCGGTAAGGGAATGGTGACAGCCACAGAAGAGGAGGCCGAGATCAATCCTCGTGCCCGTTCTGCAAAACTACGTGCGGGCATTCGTACCGCACATCCAGCCATGAAGGCCGATTTTTCCATTTTCGATTTGCCGGATCTTGCGGAAATCGAACGGTTGGGGGCCTGAACCATGCTGCGAACCTTTGACATCGTGATGATTGGCGCCATGGCGGCAGCGGCAGCCGTGACGTACCAGATCAAGCACAATACCGATGAGAAAGTGCAGGATCTGAAGCGTATCGAAGCCGAGATCAAGCTGGAGAAGGATACGATCGAGCTTCTCCAGGCCGACTGGGCCTTGTTGACCCAGCCGAATCGTCTCGAAAAACTGGCCGATACCTTTGGTCAGGAGCTGAAGCTCCAGCAGACCGATCCTAACCAATTGGCGCGAGCCAATGAATTGCCGATGCTGAAATCCCAGGTGCCTGTGGTACAGGCCCCGGCGGCCAAGACAGGCGGTCCCAAGATCGCCGATGGCATTAAGATGGTGAATGGTAAACCGGTCCCCGTGCCGATGGATAAGGTCATAACCGGATCGGTGAAACGCTGATGACTTTTCTTTCCCGCATGATGCTCCTGAAAAGCCGGGCCCATTTTTCCACCGATGTGCGCCGTGGCGCTGCGCGCGGCAAGGGCCGCGCGTTCGAAGGCGCTGGCAAGCGCAAGGCAGATATGGCCAAGCGCCGCGTCGGCCTGCTGATCCTCGGTTTCACGCTGGTTTATGGTGTGATCGGCGGTCGGCTGGTGCAGTATGGCTATGCCCATCCCGAAAGCACCTCCAGCATCATGCCGCCGGATCGGCTGATGGCGGCGCGTCCCGATATTCTCGACCGCAATGGCCAGGTTCTGGCCACCGATATCAGGACGGTGTCGCTGTTTGCAGAGCCGCACAAGATTGTCGATGTGGATGAAGCCGTCGAAAAGCTGCAAACGGTGCTGGCTGATCTCGATAGCCGCGACACCTACAAGAAGCTCTCGTCGAAATCGCATTTCCAATGGCTTCGCCGTCAATTGACGCCCAAGCAGCAGAGCCAGATCCTGGCGCTGGGCATTCCCGGCATTGGTTTCCGGCCGGAAATTCGCCGTTTCTATCCAGGCGGTTCCACGGCGGCCCATATTGTTGGCTTCGTCAATATCGACAATCGCGGCATGGCCGGGATGGAGAAATATATCGACAATCAGGGCCTGGCGGATCTGGCCGATCTCGGCATGACCAGCAATGCGCCGCTTGAGCCGGTCAAGCTCTCCATCGACCTGCGCGTCCAGAATATCGTGCATGACGTGGTGGCCGCTGCCCAGGTGAATTTCAAGGCCAAGTCGGCGGGTGCCGTGGTGCTGGATGTCGAGACCGGCGAAGTGCTGGGCATGGCGTCCTATCCCGATTTCGACCCCAACAAGCCCGAGGAAGGCGCTAAGGAAGGCTGGTTGAACCGGATGTCGAACGGCACGTTCGAAATGGGCTCGACCTTCAAATCCTTTACGATGGCGATGGGGCTTGATACCGGTCGGGTGAAGCTGACCGACGTGTTCGATGCACGCTATCCGCTGAAAATCGGTGGATTTACGATTCACGACTTTCACGGCCAGAGCAAATTCCTGAGCGTTCCCGATATTTTCAAATATTCCTCCAATATCGGCACGGCAAAGATCATCGACGTGGTCGGTATTCCCGAGCAGAAGGAATATCTGAACCGCCTGGGTCTTCTGACCAAGATGAAGACGGAACTGCCGGAAGTGAAAATGCCGTCTCAGCCACGGGGCGAGTGGAAGAAGATCAGTTCGGTCACCATTTCCTTTGGTCACGGTGTTGCAACGACGCCGCTGCAGACGGCGGTCGCCGGTGCAGCGCTCATCAATGGCGGCAAACTGATCCAGCCGACATTCCTGCCACGCAGCGTGGACCAGGCAAACGAGGTGGCAGAAGCCGTGCTGAAGCCATCCACCAGCGCCGATATGCGTTATCTCTTTGAATATAACGGCATTAACGGCTCAGGTCGTGGCGCGCGCGTCCCCGGTCTCGATGTCGGCGGCAAAACGGGGACAGCCGATAAGGTCGTCAACGGTCGCTACGATAGCAAGCTGAATTTCAACGCCTTTCTGGGTGCCTTCCCGATGAGCAAGCCGCGCTATGTGGTTCTAAGCTTTATCGACGAACCCTTGAGCGGCGAGGGTGGAGGAACGATTTCCGCCTTTACCGCTTTGCCGATCGTGCGTGACGTTATTCGCAGAACGGCCCCAATTCTCGGTGTAGAACCCAATTACGGACAGGTGGGCAATGATATGCTCGTCTCATATTGAGGACGATTGATTCGCCGTTGCCGCAGGGCTCTGCTCCTGCTGCGCGGCAGGGGACAGGTAGACGATGAAATTGCGAGATCTCGCTAGCGGCGATTTTGGGGATCTGACCGGACCATTGGATGGGCCGGTCGGCGACGTTGAGATCACCGGAATAACCGCCGACAGCCGCAAGGTTGAACCCGGCATGCTGTTCGTGGCTTTGCAGGGCGTTAAGGCTGATGGTGCGGGTTTCGTTGCCGATGCGGTAGTGCGGGGCGCTGCTGGCGTGCTTTCAACCTCTCATCTGGATATTACCGTTCCGTCTCTTGTTACCGACCAGCCCCGTCATGCGCTAGCGCTTCTTGCCGCCCGTTTCTATTCAGGCCAGCCGGAAACCATGGTGGCGGTAACCGGCACGGCGGGCAAGACATCGGTTGCCTCCTTCACCCGCCAGATATGGGCATATGCCGGGCTTGCCAGTGCGCAGATCGGCACGACCGGGGTGATTTCCCCAACTCGTAGCGATTACGGTTCGCTGACCACGCCCGATCCGGTCGCCCTGCATCAGTTGCTGGCAGAGCTCGCACAAGAGGGCGTGACCCACGCGGCCATGGAAGCCTCCAGTCATGGCCTCGACCAGAGCCGGCTGGACGGTGTGCGACTTGCCGCTGCCGCCTTTACCAATCTTGGCCGCGACCATATGGATTATCACCCGACCGTTGCCGATTACATGGCCGCCAAGATGCGCCTGTTCGATACCCTGCTGCCCAAGGGGTCTCCGGCGGTGATCTTTGCCGATGACGAATGGTCGGCGGAAGCAATCCGGGTGGCAAGGCAGGCGGGTCATGATGTGCGCACCGTTGGCCGGGCCGGGGATTTCCTCAGCCTGAAACGGGTCGAGCATTTCCGCCACAAGCAGATTGCTGAAATCCACCATCAGGGCGCGATATATGAAGTCGATCTGCCGCTGGCAGGTGATTTCCAGATTGCCAATGCGCTGGTGTCCGCCGGTCTTGCCATTTCGACCGGCGTCGAGGCTTCGGTCGCCCTGAAAGCATTGGAAAAGCTGCAAGGCGCGTCGGGTCGGCTGGAGCTGGTGGGGCAGGCGAAAAGCGGCGCGCTCGCCTATGTCGATTACGCTCATAAGCCCGATGCCTTGGAAAAGGTGTTGACGGCGGTCAGGCCCTTTACCAGCGGCAGAATTATCGTGGTGTTTGGCTGCGGCGGCGACCGCGACAAGGGCAAGCGCCCGATCATGGGTGAGATCGCCGACCGGTTGGCCGATATCGTTATCGTCACCGACGACAATCCGCGTTCGGAATTGGCTGCCACCATTCGCGGTGAGGTAATGGCGGCGACACCGAAGGGCATCGAAATCGGTGACCGCGCCCAGGCAATCCGCGCCGGTGTGGCAATGCTGGCGACCGGCGATACGCTGATTGTTGCTGGCAAGGGCCATGAAGAGGGCCAGATTGTTGGCGCGCAGACGCTGCCGTTTTCTGATCACGCCGAAATCCGCAAAGCCATGGAGGAGTTTCACCCTTGACCTTGCTCTGGACCATCGAAGATCTGGTTGCTGCCATGACCGGACGCCCGGTCGGCACCATGCCACCGGGCATTACCGGCATTTCCATTGATAGCCGCAGCATCCAGCCCGGAGAAGCGTTTTTCGCCATCAAGGGCGACCGGGTCGACGGCCATGATTATGCCAGCATCGCTGTGGCCAATGGCGCGGCGCTGATGGTGGTCAACGAGGCCAAACTGCCCGCGCTCGGCCGGTTGACCGTGCCAATGATCGTTGTTGACGATGTGTTGCAGGCGCTGGGAAGGCTTGCTATCGCCGCCCGCCTGCGTTCGCGTGCCAAGATTGTTGCTGTGACCGGCTCAGTCGGCAAGACGACGACCAAGGAAATGCTGCGTCAGGTGCTGGCGCCGTCAGGTGAAGTGCATGCCGCCGTCGCTTCCTTCAACAATCACTGGGGCGTGCCGCTGACGCTGGCGCGGATGCCTGCCACTGCGCAATTCGGTGTGTTTGAAATCGGCATGAACCATTCCGGCGAAATCACCCCGCTGGTGCAGATGGTCCGCCCGCATCTGGCTGTTATCACCACCATTGCGCCGGCCCATCTTGGCAATTTCGCCAGTGTTGACGAGATCGCCGATGCCAAGGCGGAAATCTTTTCCGGCGTCGCGGCCAATGGCGGCGTGCTTTTAAACCACGACAATCCCTATTTCGAATATCTGGAACACAAGGCGCAGGAAGCGGGCATCACCCACATCCATTCCTTCGGCCAACATGCCAAGGCGGAATTCCGGCTGGCGGAATTTGATGGCGCCGCCGAAAGCTCGACCGCCTGGGCGATCATCGACGGCGAGACCCGTGAAGTGGTGATCGCCGCTCCGGGCCGCCACATCGCTGAAAACGCTATGGCGGCACTGGGTGCTGCCCGTCTTCTGGGTGCCGATCTCGATGGCGCGGTCGATGCATTGAGCAGACTGTCGCCGGTCAAGGGCCGGGGTGAGCGCCATCGGCTGCGCTGTGCCTCGGGTCTCTTCACGCTGATTGATGAAAGCTATAACGCCAATCCGGCTTCCATGCGCGCTGCCATTGCTGTGCTGGCCGCAGCCCAGCCGCGCGGCGAGGGCCGCCGCATCGCCGTGCTCGGTGACATGCTGGAAATGGGCGAGTTTTCCGAAGAATTGCACGCCGATCTGGCCGGGCCACTGCTGGCCGCCGGGATCGAGCATGTCTGGTTGGCAGGCCCCGCCATGGCAGCACTGCGCGCGCAATTGCCGGAGACCGTTTCCGTTGCGTCTTTCGACACCGCTGAAGATCTGGCCGCTTTTGCCGTCGCCTCTGTTCACGGTGGTGATGTGGTGATGGTCAAGTCGTCGCTGGGCATCGGTTTTGGCAAGATTGTCGCGGCTTTGCTTGACAAGTATCCCCCATTGGACGACACCCGCCGCCCAGAATAGGCTAATGCCGGACCCGCGTCGCGGGCTTGGATAGATGTTAGAAAGTGCCTTTATGCTGATTTGGCTTGTCGAACTCGCAAACCACGTACAATTTTTCAACCTGTTCCGGTACATCACCTTCCGGACCGGGGCGGCGATGTTCACGGCAGCCTTGATCGTCTTCCTGTTCGGGCCGAAGATCATCGCTTCGCTCAAGGTGCGCCAGGGCAAGGGCCAGCCGATCCGCGCCGATGGGCCGCAAACTCATTTCAAGAAGTCCGGCACGCCGACCATGGGCGGGCTGATGATCTTGGCTGGCATTGTTGGCTCCTCACTGCTCTGGGCCGATCTCTCCAATGTTTATGTGGTGGCAACACTGCTGGTGACGCTGGGTTTTGGTGCCATCGGTTTTTACGACGATTACCTGAAGGTCACCAAACAGTCGGACAAGGGATTTTCCGGCAAGGCGCGGCTGGCCATCGAGTTTCTGATTGCTGGGATTGCGGTATTCTTCATGATGGAAGCGGCAAAGATTTCCGCGCCGCAAGGCCCGCATCTGGCGACCTCCATCGCCTTTCCGTTCTTCAAGGATGCGCTGCTCAATGTCGGCTATTTCTTCATCGTCTTTGGCGGCTTCGTCATCGTCAGCGCCGGGAATGCCGTCAACCTGACGGACGGGCTGGACGGGCTGGCCATCGTGCCTGTGATGATCGCCTCGGCGGCCTTCGGGCTGATTGCCTATCTCGCCGGTAACGCGGTGTTCTCAGGATATTTGCAGATCAATTTCGTGCCGGGCACCGGCGAACTGGCCGTCATCCTTGGCGCGGTCATCGGGGCCGGGCTTGGTTTCCTATGGTTCAATGCACCGCCAGCGGCCATTTTCATGGGCGATACCGGTTCGCTGGCTTTGGGTGGGTTGATCGGCACGGTAGCGGTGGCCACCAAGCACGAGATCGTCATGGTGATCATCGGCGGGCTGTTCGTCATGGAAACCCTGTCGGTGATCATTCAGGTGTTTTGGTACAAGCGCACCAAGAAGCGGGTTTTCCTGATGGCGCCGATCCATCATCATTTCGAAAAGAAGGGCTGGACGGAAAGCCAGGTCGTCATCCGGTTCTGGATCATCGCCGTCGGTCTCGCCATGCTCGGCCTCGCCACACTGAAGCTGCGGTGAGGGCGCGATGATTCCGGTTACCAGCTTTTCCGATCGCAGCGTCGCCCTGTTCGGGCTTGGCGGCTCCGGCCTTGCCACGGCTCGCGCCCTGGTGGCTGGTGGGGCAGCGGTGACGGTCTGGGATGACAATCCCGACAGTGTCGAGAAGGCGCGGGCAGAAGGGCTGGAGGCGCGGGATCTGCGCCAGATTGACTGGAGCGGGCTTTCCGCCTTTGTTTTGTCGCCGGGCGTGCCGCTGACCCATCCGAAATCGCATTGGACGGTGGAACTGGCAAAGGCAGCAGGCGTCGAGATCATCGGCGATATCGAGCTTTTCGTGCGCGAGCGGCAGGGGAAAGCCCCGGATTGCCCGTTCATCGCCATTACCGGCACCAATGGCAAATCGACCACCACGGCGCTGATTGGCCATATTCTGCGCCACAACGGCTATGATGTGCAGATCGGCGGCAATATCGGCACGGCGGTGCTAACCCTGGAGCCGCCCGCACCTGATCGTTATTATGTGGTGGAATGCTCATCCTACCAAATCGATCTTGCGCCGGGCATTGACCCGACGGCAGGCATTCTTCTCAACCTCACCCCCGACCATCTCGACCGCCACGGCAGCATGAAGAATTATGCGGCGGTGAAGGAGCGGCTGGTCTCAGGCAGCGGTGTGGCGATCATCGGCGTCGATGACGACTATTGCCTTGAGATCGCCAAGCGTTTGGAAGAGGCGGGCAAAGAGGTCGTGCGGATTTCCAAGGGCCAGCCTTTGACCGACGGCCTTTACAATGACGGCCAGCGGATTGTGCGTGGCTCGGGTGAAGCGGCCGAGGTGATTGCCGACCTGAACGGTATCGCCACGTTGCGGGGCAGCCACAATGCCCAGAACGCGGCAGCGGCCATTGCCGCTTGTATGGCGGTGGGATTGTCCAAAGACCAGATTCAGGCCGGATTGTCCTCCTTTGCAGGGTTGAAGCATCGGATGCAGCCGGTCGGGCGGCGGGGACATGTGGTCTTCGTCAATGACAGCAAGGCGACCAATGCCGAGGCGTCTGCACCGGCCTTGTCCAGTTATGAGCGGATCTACTGGATTGCTGGTGGTCTGCCAAAGCAGGGTGGCATTGCCAGCCTTTCGCCGCTGTTTCCGCATATTGCCAAGGCCTATCTGATCGGCGAGGCGGCGTCCGGCTTTGCAGCGACGCTCGGCAATGCCGTTGCTTACGAGATTTCCGGTACGCTGGACCGGGCGCTTGCCCATGCCAGCGCCGATGCGCAAGACGATGGGAAGGGCGGCGAGGTTGCTGTGATGCTTTCCCCGGCTTGCGCAAGCTTCGACCAGTACAAGAATTTTGAAGTCAGGGGCGAAGCCTTCGTTTCGCTGGTAGCCGGGCTTGACGATGTGACGATGCTGATCCAACAGGCTTCAGGAGAGACATGACATGGTAAGCCGTGCGGAACGTGGAGCTTTGGCGGATTGGTTCTGGACCATCGACCGGCTCTTTCTGGTAACATTCATCGTGCTTCTGGGCATCGGCTTCATGCTGTCCTTTGCCGCGTCGCCAGCGGTGGCCGAGCGCATCGGGTTGGACAGTTTTCACTTCGTGCGCCGTCAGGCGGCCTTTACCATTCCCTGCCTTGCGACCATGGTCGGCCTGTCCTTCCTGTCGCCCCGGCAGGTGCGCCGCGCCGCCGTCCTCATCCTGCTTGCCTCGATTGCCCTGATGATCCTGGCGCTGTTCTTCGGACCGGAGGTCAAGGGTGCGCATCGCTGGATCAATTTCGGCAGCCTGTCGATCCAGCCTTCGGAATTCATGAAGCCCGCCTTCGTGGTGGTTTGCGCCTGGCTGTTTGCCGAACATGCCCGCCAGCCGGATATTCCGGGCAATTTCTTTGCCATCCTGCTGTTCATGGTCGTCGTGGCTCTGTTGATGGTTCAGCCGGATTTCGGTCAGACCATCCTGACCTCGGTGGTTTGGAGTGGCATGTTCTTCATGGCGGGCGTGCCGTGGATCTTCATCATCGTGCTGGCCCTGGTCGGTGGAGCCGGTTCGACAATTGCCTATTATACCATGCCGCACGTGGCTGGCCGTATCGACCGCTTCCTGACCGGCGAGGGTGATACGTTTCAGGTGGATACGGCGCGTGAGGCGATCATTCGCGGCAACTGGTTCGGGGTCGGGCCGGGCGAAGGCATCGTCAAGCGGATCATTCCCGATGCTCATACCGACTTCATCTTTTCGGTGGCTGCCGAGGAGTTCGGCATCATTTTCTGCCTGCTGCTGGTGTCGATCTTCGCCTTCCTGGTTATTCGCGGCCTTGGCCATGCCTTTCGCGAGCGCAACGACTTCAACCGTTTTGCGGTGGCTGGTCTGATTCTGCAGATCGGTGTGCAGTCGATGATCAATATCGGCGTTAATCTGGAACTGCTGCCCGCCAAGGGCATGACGCTGCCCTTGATCTCCTATGGTGGGTCTTCCATGGTGGCGATTGGCGTTACAGCGGGCTTCATTCTGGCGCTGACACGCCACCGCCCGGAAAAGCGCTCGCAGGAGCGGCGCTTGTTCAGGTCGGTCCAGGGCGTTCCAGCAGAATAGGCCAGCGGAGTTAAGTCATGACCAAAGGTCTCATTCTTCTTGCCGCCGGGGGAACCGGCGGCCATTTGTTTCCCGCAGAAGCGCTGGCTCACGAGCTGAGAGCCAGAGGCTATAGCGTGCATCTGGTGACCGATAGCCGCGCCGAACGCTATGCAGGCAAGTTTCCAGCCGACGCCATCCATGTCGTGCCGTCGGCCACCATCGGCTCTAAAAATCCTGTTGCCATTGCGAAAGCGCTGCTGACCTTGTGGCGCGGTTATCGTGCCGCTCGCACCCTGATCGCAGGCTTGAAGCCTCAAGTGGTGATCGGGTTTGGCGGCTATCCGACCATCCCGCCCTTGCTGGCGGCCCGCGCTCTTGGCGTTGCCACTGTTATCCATGAGCAGAATGCTGTGATGGGGCGGGCCAACCGGTTTCTGGCGCCCAGGGTCAAGGCCATTGCCGGTGGCTTCTTGCCAGCGGGCGGCGCCTATGCCGACAAGACCGTGGTGACTGGCAATCCGGTGCGGCCTGCCGTGTTGGCGGCCTCCGAGACGGATTATCAGCCGTCCGGCGATGGAGATCCGTTTGAGCTCGTGGTGTTTGGCGGCAGCCAGGGCGCCCAGCATTTTTCCAATGCCGTGCCGAGCGCCATCTGCATTCTGGACGATGTGTTGCGGGCGCGCCTGCGGGTGACGCAGCAGGCACGGCCGGAAGATGCCGACCGGGTGAAGGCGCTTTATGAGAAGTTGAAGGTTCCCGCGTCGGTCTCGCCGTTCTTCGGCGATATGGCCGAACGGATCGCCACATCGCAAATGGTGATTTCCCGCTCCGGCGCGTCTACCGTATCGGAGCTTGGCGTGATTGGTCGCCCTGCGGTCCTGGTCCCCTATCCCTATGCGCTGGATCACGATCAGGCCGCCAATGCGGCAGCGATTTCCGGTCAGGGCGGTGCGGTTGTCGTGCCGCAATCGGATCTGACGCCGGAAAAACTGTCGGCACTGTTGAAGGACTGGATGACCAGCCCGGCCAAGCTGGCCCATATGGCTGCCTCGGCGCGAAGTGCGGGACAACCGGAGGCCGCAGGCTTGCTTGCTGATCTTGTTCAGACTATTGCCGAAGGCAAGGACGTGAAGACTATGAAGGACGTGAAAGCATGAAAATGCCGAAGAGCATCGGTCTGGTGCATTTCATCGGGATCGGCGGGATCGGCATGAGCGGCATTGCCGAAGTGCTGCACAATCTCGGCCATCGGGTACAGGGATCGGACCAGGCCGAAAGCGCCAATGTGCAGCGCCTGCGCGCCAAGGGCATTGAGGTGTTTGTCGGCCACAAGCCGGAAAACCTGGGTGATGCCGAGGTCGTTGTCGTTTCCACCGCCATCAAGAAAGACAATCCTGAACTGGTGGCCGCCCGTGAAAAGCTGCTACCGGTGGTGCGCCGCGCCGAAATGCTGGCCGAGCTGATGCGGTTCCGCAATGCCATCGCCATCGGCGGCACCCATGGCAAGACGACGACCACGTCAATGGTGGCAGCGCTGCTGGAGGCGGGCCAGCTCGACCCGACGGTGATCAATGGCGGTATCATCAATGCCTATGGCACCAATGCCCGCATGGGCGAAGGTGAATGGATGGTGGTCGAAGCCGACGAATCGGATGGTACCTTCCTGAAACTGCCTGCCGATGTGGCTGTCGTCACCAATATCGACCCGGAACATCTTGACCATTACGGCAATTTCGACGCCGTGCGCGCTGCGTTTCGGCAATTCGTCGAGAATGTGCCGTTCTACGGTTTTGGGGTCATGTGCCTCGATCACCCCGAAGTGCAGGCGCTGGTTGGTCGGATCGAGGACCGTAAGGTTGTCACCTATGGTGAAAATCCGCAGGCCGATGTGCGGTTTTCCAATGTTCGCAATGAAGGCACCAAGTCGATTTTCGATGTGGAAATCCGTCGTCGCCGCACGGGCCGTGTTTTCAGCTTCAAGGACCTGACCCTGCCGATGCCGGGCCGCCACAATATTTCCAATGCCTGCGCGGCCATTGCGGTGGCCAACCGGCTGGATATTTCCGAGGAAGCAATCCGCAAGGGCCTGTCCACCTTCGGTGGCGTCAAGCGGCGCTTCACCTTGACCGGCACCTGGAACGGCGTGCAGGTGTTTGACGATTACGGCCACCACCCGGTGGAAATCAAGGCGGTATTGAAGGCGGCGCGCGAAAGCTGCAAGGGCCGGATCATCGCCGTGCATCAGCCGCATCGCTTCTCGCGTTTGTCGAGTCTATTCGAGGATTTCGCCAATTGCTTCAACGATGCCGATAGTATTCTGTTGTCGCCAGTTTATGCTGCGGGAGAAGATCCCATCGAAGGCATCGATTCTGAGGCGCTGGTGTCGCGCATCCGGTCGGGCGGTCATCGGGATGTGCGCTATCTGGCCTCGCCGGATCAGCTGGCCGGAATTATTTCGACCATTGCACAGCCGGGTGATTTTGTGGTCCTGTTGGGGGCTGGAAATATTACACAATGGGCAGCGGCGCTGCCTTCAGAATTGCAAGCGCTTTCGGGAAAATCGGAATGAAACAGGTGGATGGGGAAAAGCTGCTGGCCCGCTTGGGGCCGGGTGTGGATGCGCTGCGGGGACGGCTGACGCCGGACGCGCCGATGGACCGGGTGACGTGGTTCCAGGCGGGCGGTTTGGCGGAACTGATGTTCCAGCCACATGACAGGGACGATCTGGTCACCTTCCTGAAACTGCTACCCGATGATGTGCCGCTCACCATGGTCGGCGTCGGCTCCAACCTTTTGGTGCGAGATGGCGGCATTCCCGGCGTGGTGATCCGTCTGTCAGCCAAGGGGTTCGGCGGACTGGAGCTGGAAGGCGAAAACCGCATCCGCGCTGGTGCCATCTGCCCGGACAAGCATATCGCTGCCATGGCGATGGACAATAACATCGGTGGTTTCGCGTTTTATTATGGCATTCCCGGCTCGATTGGCGGTGCGCTCAGAATGAATGCTGGCGCCAATGGCGGCGAGACGGTGGAGCGGGTCATCGAGGTCGAGGCCGTGGATCGCCAGGGCAATCTGCATGTCCTGTCCAAGGCTGATATGGGCTATGGTTACCGTCACTCCTCAGCGCCGGAAGGCTTGATCTTCATCAGCGGTCTGTTTGAAGGCTTCCCGCAGGAGAAATCGGCGATCCGGGCTGAAATGGACGCCGTGCGCCAGCACCGCGAAACCGTGCAGCCGGTCAAGGAAAAGACCGGTGGCTCGACCTTCAAAAACCCGGAAGGCCATTCCGCCTGGGAACTGATCGATGAGGTCGGCGGACGCGGTCTGATGATTGGCGGCGCGCAAATGTCGTCGCTGCATTGCAATTTCATGATCAATGTCGGCCATGCCACGGCCTATGATCTCGAATATCTGGGCGAGACCATCCGTGGGCAGGTGTTCGAACAGTCCGGCATCAAGCTGCAATGGGAAATCAAGCGCCTCGGCCTGTTCATGCCTGGCAGCGAAGTGAAGCCGTTCATGGGCGTGACAAGCGAATAAACCAAACGGCTAATTCATAAAAAACGCCGCCAGGTGAATCACTTGGCGGCGTTTTTTATTGTTCAGAATCTGATTCAACTTTGCATTCGATGCCCGGCAAGCCGGGCATCGACACGTTAAACTTCACCTTTACGCGATGCGAGAATGCAGACCAGCGTGATCGCGGCGGCAAGGCCGAGATAGTAGCCGACATAGGCCATGCCGTAATTGGTCTGGAGCCAGGTTGCCGCATAGGGCGCCAGCGACGCGCCGACAATGCCTGCGAAGTTAAAGGTCAGCGAAGCGCCGGTATAGCGGACATTGGTCGGGAAGGGGGCCGACAGCGCCGCGCCTATCAACGCATAGGTCATGCCCATCAAGGCCATGGAGCCAGCGGCGAAGATCGCCACGCCTGTCTCTCCCGCGGTTAGCAGTACCGGCAGCAGGAAGGAGAAACCGGCAATCATCACGGTGATGCCGATCAGCGCCCTGCGACGGCCGATCTTGTCGCCGACCTTGGCCGTCAGCGGAATGAAGATGCCGAACACCACCGAGCTCATGATCTGGATTTCCAGAGCGTCGAGGAAGGGGATCTGCAAGACCTTGATATTGTAGGACAGCAGCCATGCCGTGCCGATGTAGAACAGCACGAAGGTGACCAGCGCCACGAAGGTGCCGAGGAACAGGCTGCGCTTGTATTTGCCAAAGATTTCGGCAACCGGCACAGCCACCCGCTCATGGGCGTCCATGGCCTTTTGGAAGGCTGGTGTTTCCGAGATCGAGAAACGTACCCACAGGCCGATGACGATCAGTAAGGTGGAGGCCAGGAATGGAACGCGCCAGCCCCAGGCCATCAGGTCGTCCTTGGAAATCACATGCAGCAGCAGCCAGAAAATGCCCGAGGACAGGAACAGGCCAACCGGCGCGCCAAGCTGTGGGAACATCGCATACCAGTTGCGCTTGCCTTCCGGGGCGTTTTCGGTGGCCAGCAACACGGCTCCACCCCATTCGCCACCAAGGCCAAAGCCTTGGCCGAACCGGCACAGTGCCAGCAGCAATGGTGCAAATACGCCGATCTGTCCGTAAGTCGGCAGAAGGCCGATCACCACGGTGGAAATGCCCATGGTCAAAAGAGCCGCCACCAACGTCGTCTTGCGGCCGATGCGGTCACCGAAATGGCCGAACACCACAGCGCCCAGCGGACGGGCGAAAAACGCGATGGAAAATGTAGCAAAAGACGCCAGCAGAGCCGTCATCGGATCGCTGTTGGGGAAGAACAGCGCCGGGAAAACCAGCACGGCGGCAGTGGCATAGACGTAGAAATCGAAGAATTCTATTGTGGTGCCGACCAGGCTGGCCGTCAGGACTCGTGCAGGAGAATTCAATGCAACAGGTGCCAGCGGCTCGGCGGACGGCGATACGGTGCGTATCGCATCAGTCATGGTGAGTGGGTCCAATTTGAGTTCAATGGTGGTTTTTCGCAATCGTGCCGTATGTTGAAAGAGTATGCGGCACTTGTCGTTAGCGGTTGGCTTTACGCATTTGCATAGGCAATTTCAACTGGTCCTGCTTATTTGGGCGCTATAAGCGGTGTTTTCCTGGTCAATCATCATGCGGGGAACATCGCTTGAAAATCGTCGGAAACCATCAGGATGACCGATCGGCTCATCTCTGTGTGCCTTTAGACGAACGAAGTTTAGATTGACTTTTATCATTGTTGTTGTTTATAAAATATTTATATAATCGCGATGTCGACAAGTGCAACCTGTGGGATTTGTTGACTTAATCGCTCCAATATTTTCCCGTCATCAATGACAGGATTTATTCGGCGCGGCTTCCGGAGTGGATTTATGAAACGGTTTCTTTTCGTCTGTTCTATCGTGCTAATGGCGGGGCAAGCCATTGCACAAATGCCGCCACCGCCACCAGGTCCAGGTCCTGTGCCACCGGGGCCGGGGGCAATGCCGCCGCCGCCATCCTGTGTTGCACCGCCACCACGGCGCGGTATGCCGCCGCTGGTTTGCCCGGTCCGCAGGCCGCTGCCGCCTGGTGCGCCTTGTAGCTGCCGGCTTCCCGATGGACGGCGAGTTCCGGGCGTTGTGGAGCCCTGATACGGATGTGCAGCTTCGCATCGAACGTATTAAGTTGCGTTTCGATCTTGGGCTGCTCGTCTGTTTCCAAGCCTTGATGAAGCGCTGACCCTCTTCGGGTTGACGTGATCGATGAATTTGAAGCCGTGCTGTATAGGGTTCTCATTGTTCCCTCGGCACGGCTTTTTGTTATTCCGGCCATCATGTCGCTGCCGGTACCCAGTGGGCTGTCTCTGTTCTCACCCATCGGCATGGCCTGCTTCACTGAGGGCCTGCGCCTTCCGTTCTGGGGCCGAACCCATCGGGCGCCCCTCGATAACTCCCAGAAAAACAAAAGTAATTTTTGCCCGTTAACACCTGTAAACGGTTCGTTAACCTTAATGGCGTTTTATCATGTCAGGTGCATGAACCGGCGCGATTCGCGCCGCAAGTCGGGCGCAAAGGTAAGGCGGAAAACCGCGATTGTTTTGTTTGGGTGCGTGAATGGCTAAGAAGCATGTTGCCGTATTGCTGGGAGGATTTTCGTCGGAGCGGCCTGTCAGCCTCGCCTCTGGCGCCCCTTGCGCATCGGCGCTTGAGGAGCACGGCTACCGCGTGACACGGGTCGATGTCACCCGCGATATCGCCAGCGTGCTTCAGGAATTGAAGCCTGATGTGGTCTTCAATGCTTTGCATGGTCCTTTCGGCGAAGACGGCACCATTCAGGGTATCCTCGAATACCTCTCCATTCCCTATACGCATTCCGGTGTGCTGGCCTCGGCGCTGGCAATGGACAAGACGCAGGCAAAGATCGTGGCGGCGGCGGCGGGCATTCCCGTGGCTTTCGGTCGCCAAATGTCGCGTTTTGAGATCGGCAATATCCATCCGATCGAGCCGCCTTACGTCGTCAAGCCGGTGCGGGAAGGTTCCAGTTTCGGCGTGGTGATCGTCAAGGAAGATCAGTCGCATCCGCCGCAGATCCTTGGCTCGTCGGAGTGGCGCTATGGCGATACTGTCATGGTCGAATCCTACGTGGCTGGCCGCGAGCTGACCTGCGGGGTCATGGATGGCAAGGCGCTGGCTGTGACCGAGGTGATCGCCAAGGCTAATACATTCTACGATTACGACTCCAAATACGCAGCAGGGGGTTCGACTCACGTCATTCCGGCGCAACTTTCACCGAAAATTTACCAAAAAATACAAGACTTGTCTGTCAGGGCCCATAACGCTATCGGGTGCCGTGGCGTCAGTCGGTCCGACTTCCGTTACGACGACCGGTTTTCCGAAGATGGCGACTTGATCTGGCTGGAAGTGAATACCCAGCCGGGCATGACGCCAACCTCGCTTGTGCCTGAAATGGCTGCGCATGCGGGCATTTCCTTTGGTGAATTCGTCAGCTGGATGGTGGAGGACGCGTCGTGTTCACGGTGAGCGGCAAAAAAACTGCAAAGGGCAGCAAGGCTGCACCTTATCGCGCGCCGAGCCTGGCGGATGATGGCTTGATGGCCCTGCCGCGCCCGGTTCGTCGGCTGATGCGGTTCGTCGTCGCGCTCTGCTCGGGCAGGGTGGCTGTGCCGGAACATCTCGGCAAGGTTTCTTTTGCGGCCTATATTCTTGCTGTCGGTGGTTACGGTATCGTCAAGGGTGGTCACTGGCCGGACTTTGCCGAGGCGATGACCTCGACTGCGGGTTTTGCGGTGGAAGACGTCAAGCTGTCGGGCAATGTTCACACATCCGAAATCGATGTGCTGCAATCGCTGGGTCTGGATGGTGCGACCTCTCTGGTGGCCATCGACGCCGACGACGCGCGCCGTAAGGTGGCGGATCTGCCGTGGGTAGAGCAAGTCGAGGTCCGCAAGATCTATCCGCGCACCATCGAGGTGAATATCAAGGAGCGCGAGGCCTATGGTATCTGGCAGCATGGCACCGACCTGTCGCTGATCGAAAAGAGCGGCAGCATCATTGCGCCGCTGCGTGACAATAAATTTGCCACCCTCCCGTTGTTTGTCGGCCGTGATGCCGAAGTGGCAGCCCAGGACATCGCCGGAGAGTTTGCCACCTGGCCGCAGATTACCGGCCGCGTCAAAGCGTATGTGCGCGTCGCCAGCCGTCGCTGGGATCTCTATCTCGACAATGGCGTAGTCGTGAAGCTTCCTGAAGACGATGTGGATGGCGCGATGGCGCGTCTGGCCAAGATGGAAGCGGATCACCAATTGCTGGACCGCGACATCGCCGCCATTGACCTTCGCCTCTCCGACCGCATGACCGTCCAATTGACGCCTGAGGCGCTGGTGCGCCGTCAGGCTGCGGTGACGGCTCGCGCCAAGGCCCTCGCCAAGGCGGAGAAAGAGACATGAGCGTCTTCGGTTCCTCTTTCGGATTGCCCCGTATGAAACCTCTCTCGCATAAGCGCAGCCATGTCGTTTCGGTTCTCGATATCGGCTCTACCAAAGTGGTCTGCATGATCGGCCGGTTGACGCCGCGCAAGGAAAGCGATGTCCTGCCAGGCCGGACCCATCATGTCGAAGTGATCGGCATCGGCCATCAGCGTTCGCGTGGCATGAAGTCCGGCGTTATCTCCGATATCGATTCGGTGGAGAGCGTCGTGCGACTGGCAGTCGATGCCGCCGAACGCATGGCGGGCCTGACGGTCGACAGCCTGATCGTCAATGTCTCGGCTGGCCGGATCGGTTCGGACGTCTATACCGCCACCATTGATCTTGGCGGCCAGGAAGTGGAAAGCGCCGATCTCAAGCGCGTCCTGTCTGCGGCCAGCCACCAGTCGCAACGCCGTGACCGGGTGCTGCTGCATTCGCTGGCGACCGGCTTTTCGCTGGATGGCGAGCGCGGTATTCGCGATCCGCTCGGCATGTTCGGTGATACGCTGGGTGTCGACATGCATGTGGTGACGGCAGAACGTCCGGCGCTGAAAAATCTCGAGCTTTGCATCAACCGCGCCCATCTGACGGTCGAGGGCTTGGTGGCGACACCTTACGCCAGCGGCCTTGCTGCTCTGGTGGACGACGAAGTCGAGCTGGGGTGTGCCGCCATCGACATGGGCGGCGGCACCACGACGATCTCGGTGTTTGCCGAGGGCAAGCTGATCCATACGGATGCTATCGCCATTGGCGGCCATCATGTCACCACCGATCTGGCGCGTGGTCTTTCGACCCGCATTGAGGATGCGGAGCGGTTGAAGGTCGTGCATGGTTCGGCCTTTGCCAATGGCTCGGAAGAGCGCGATGTTGTTGCAATTCCGCCAATCGGCGAAGACGATCGCGATTTACCGATCCAAGTTCCACGTTCTTTGCTGACGCGAATCATTCAAGCGCGTATTGAAGAGACTCTGGAGATGATTCGCGACCGAATCCACGCATCGGGCTTTAGCCCCGTGGTCGGCAAGCGTTTGGTTCTGACCGGTGGCGCAAGCCAGTTGACCGGTCTTCCGGAAGTTGCGCGGCGGATGCTCGCCCGCAATGTCCGGATTGGCCGCCCGATGGGGGTCTCTGGCCTGCCTGTGGCGGCCAAGGGACCGGCTTTCTCCACTGCGGTAGGTCTGATGATCTATCCGCAGGTGGCCGATCAGGAGATCGCCGTGGGGCAGGGAGGCTTGTTCTCCTCTGGCTCCGGCAACAGCCGCATGATGCGCGTGGGACAATGGTTGAAAGAGAGTTTTTGAGGACCTGCGCCTTGCGGGTGAAAAATCGATTCGGGGCGCGCGATCAAGAGACAAGACATGGCTAGCGTGGCGATGCGGCCAGGGAAAGAAGGAACGGGTAACATGACCATCAATCTGAACAAGCCGGATATTACCGAACTCAAGCCGCGCATTACCGTGTTCGGCGTCGGCGGCGGCGGCGGCAATGCCGTCAATAACATGATCACCGCTGGTCTTCAGGGGGTGGATTTCGTTGTTGCCAACACCGACGCCCAGGCCCTGACCATGACCAAGGCAGAGCGGATCATCCAGCTCGGTGCCAATGTCACCGAAGGTCTCGGCGCCGGTTCGCAGCCGGAAGTCGGCCGCGCTGCTGCCGAAGAATGCATCGATGAGATCATCGATCACCTGAACGGCACCCACATGTGCTTCGTCACCGCTGGCATGGGCGGCGGTACCGGCACTGGTGCTGCTCCCGTCGTTGCCCAGGCTGCCCGTAACAAGGGCATCCTGACCGTCGGCGTCGTCACCAAGCCCTTCCATTTCGAAGGCGCGCGCCGCATGCGTCTGGCCGAAGCCGGTATCGATGCGCTGCAGAAGTCGGTCGATACACTGATCGTCATCCCGAACCAGAACCTGTTCCGCATCGCCAACGACCGGACGACCTTCGCTGACGCTTTCGCGATGGCCGACCAGGTTCTCTATTCCGGCGTTGCCTGCATCACCGACCTGATGGTCAAGGAAGGCCTGATCAATCTCGACTTCGCCGACGTTCGCTCGGTGATGCGTGAAATGGGTCGCGCCATGATGGGCACCGGCGAGGCTTCCGGCCCAGGCCGTGCGCTTCAGGCTGCCGAAGCCGCCATTGCCAACCCGCTGCTCGACGAAACCTCGATGAAGGGTGCCCAGGGCCTGCTGATCTCCATCACCGGTGGTCGCGACCTGACGTTGTTCGAAGTCGATGAAGCGGCAACCCGTATCCGCGAAGAAGTCGATGCCGACGCCAACATCATCCTCGGCGCCACCTTCGACGAAGCGCTGGAAGGCCTGATCCGCGTGTCGGTCGTTGCCACCGGCATCGATCGCGCCGCCAATGCGCTGGAAGCTCGCGGCGCTGAAATGCGCACGATCTCTGCCAAGTCAGCGATTCGTCCTTCCGCTGCCTTCACGCCTGCTGCTGCCGCTCCGGCGCCTCAGCCAGCGCCTGTTGCTGCTGCCCCGGCACCAGCTCCGGTTGCCGCAGCTCCATCGATCTTTGCAACGCGCCCGCTTGATCCGGTCGCCGAGCAGATCCGCAATGCTGAAGCTGAAATGGAACGCGAACTGGAAATCGCTGTCGCCCGTCAGGCCGCCATGCATGCCCAGCCTGAGGTGCAGCAGCCTGCCGCTGCCCAGCCTGCTGACGATTTCCGCCCGCAGAGCAAGCTGTTTTCCTCGTTCGCCGCTGCTGAACAGCCGGTAGCTCGTGCACCGCAGCCAGCGCCTGTCATGCAGCCCGCTCCTGCCGCGCCACAGCCAGCCTTCCGCCAGGAGCCGGTTGCTCCTGTCATGCGCCAGGAACCTGCCGCGCCGGTCATGCGCCAGCCCGAACAGTCCCGCATGCCGAAGGTCGAGGATTTCTCGCCGGTCGTGCAGGCCGAGCTGGACCATCGCAACCAGCCTGCCGCCCAGCAGGCATCCGAAGATCGTGGTCCGATGGGGCTGCTGCGCCGCATCACCAACTCGCTCGGCCGTCAGGAAGACAATGTCGCTTCCGACATGACTGCACCAGCACCGGCAGCCGCCTCGCAGCAGCGTCGTCCGCTGTCGCCGGAAGCAAGCCTCTACGCACCGCGTCGTGGCAATCTGGACGATCAGGGCCGTCAGGTGCCGCAGCAGCGTGCGGCCCATGATGACGACCAGCTGGAAATTCCGGCCTTCTTGCGCCGCCAGTCGAACTAAATTTTGCCTTAGGGAAAGTGGAGCCCGGTTTTCCCGAAAAGACAAACGATACAAAAATCCAGTGTCTGGCGGGTTCAATTTGAACCTGCCAGACACTGAGTCTCTCGCCAGAGATGCGTTTTGGAAACCCGGATCGAACGATCCGGGTTTCTGTTTTTATAATGGCTGTTTCAGATGCTGATTTCTTGTTGAGACAGTGCCGTTAATCCACAGTTTTCCAAGGTTTTTTCAAGGATTCGGTTTCGTAACAATCGGAAAGAAACATTGATTTGGATTGTTGGGTTTCCAAACGTATATCCCTGATAACGAAGAGTGCCAGGCAGACCGATGAGTGGTTGGTTGGCGCTTCAGAAGCGACGAGGCCCGGCGGTTACGCAAGGGTATGGACTGGCAGATGAATAGCCGGTCCAGCCTTCACGGCCTCGGATCGGATTTGAAGACTTGAAAGGTGAATGTTAATGGCAATCGGTTTGTTGAGCTTCCAGACGACTATCGCTCAACCGGTCACCCTGAAGGGGATCGGCGTGCATTCCGGTCAGCCTGTTACCATGAGCTTTCTGCCTGCCGAAGCCGGAACTGGCATCGTGTTCCACCGCCAGCATGCCAATGGTTCCGTTACCGAGCTGAAGGCTGTCGCCTCCCAGGTCGGTAATACCGATCTCAGCACCGTTCTGGGCTCTTCGCCAACCCATTGGGTCGCCACCGTCGAGCATGTGATGGCGGCCATATATTCGCTCGGTCTCGACAATCTGGTGGTTGAGGTCGATGGACCGGAAACCCCGGTCATGGATGGCAGCTCCGCCGTCTATATCGACGCCATCGAGCAGGCTGGCATTGTCAACCTTGGTGTCAAGCGCCGCTATATCAGGGTGATGAAGCCGGTTCGGGTCGACAATGGCGCGTCCTGGGCTGAGTTTCGCCCCTATGAAGGGACGCGCTTTGAAGTGGAAATCGATTTCGATTGCCCGCTGATCGGCCGCCAGTCCTGGCAGGGCGACCTGACACCGCAGAGCTTCAAGCAGGAATTGTCGCGCGCCCGTACCTTCGGTTTCATGCGCGATGTCGAGCGCCTGTGGGCCGCTGGCCTGGCGCTTGGGTCTTCGCTTGAAAATTCCGTGGTGATTTCCGACGACGACAAGGTCGTCAATATCGAAGGTCTTCGCTATCCCGACGAATTCGCCCGTCACAAGACGCTGGATGCCGTTGGCGATCTGGCTCTGGCCGGTGCGCAGTTCATCGGCTGCTACCGCTCCTATCGCGGCGGTCACAAGATGAATTCGCTGGCGTTGAAAGCGCTGCTGTCGGATGCTTCGGCCTATGAAGTGGTGGAAGCGCCCGGCGCACGCAGTGGCAAGGCAAGGGTCCGGGAATTCGTGGCAGTCAATGCACCGGGTTTCGCGCCCTGGACGGCTTGACGATTCGCTGCATCATGTCGCTCGGATTTGGGCTTGGCGAAGTGGTCCATAGAATCAGTTGAATTAAAACGGCGCCGGTAGGCGCCGTTTTCGTGCATTCGGTTTCGGGCATTTCACCTGATGCTACAGCATCGGAGCGAAAGTTAAGAACCGGTTTTCGGATAAATCCGATACGAAAGCAAAAAGCTTACGCATCGTGCTGATTCCGGATTTCTGCTCGATGCTTATTGTCCAAAATAAAACAGCAGATTGTGGCGTTACGCCATAAAAATGCGTTAAAACATCACCATTGCGTTGCCCTATCGTTATCTTTATGGCTAAAACGCCTAGCGGAAGCGATGGCTTTCTAGAAGCACCGCTGCAATCGGGATCTGTCGTATGAGTGAAGTGAAGTCTTCCATGATCAACAAATCAGCGCGGATGCTTGCCGTTTGCCTGTCTATCGCCGGCGTTGCGCCGCTGCTCAGCGCTTGCAATACCGACAAGGATATCGACATTACCAAGCTCGGCGCTGAGACCGATCCGCCGGAGACGCTCTATAATCAGGGTCTGGCCAACATCAAGGCTGGCAATCTTGCTGAAGCGTCGCGTAAGTTCGACGCCGTCGACAAGCAGAACCCGTTCTCAGACTGGTCGCAGAAGGCGCTTGTCATGAGCACCTTCGTCAAATACCGCCAGGGCAAATATACCGAGGCCATCTCGACCGGCACGCGCTACATGACGCTGTATCCGTCGACCAAGGATTCGGCCTATGTGCAATATCTGATCGGTCTGTCCAACTGGCGCCAGATCCCCAACGTGACCCAGGACCAGAAATTCTCGTCTAGGACACTTGAGGCCATGGATAAGGTGGTCAAGAACTATCCGACCTCCGAATATGTGTCCGACGCCCAGGAAAAGATGCGCTTTGCCCGCGACCAGCTGGCCGGCAAGGAAATGCAGATCGGCCGCTATTATCTGGAGCGCAAGGAATATCTGGCCTCGATCCAGCGGTTCCGCAATGTGGTTGAGCAATATCCGACGACCAACCAGATCGAGGAAGCGCTGGCGCGTCTCGTGGAAGCCTATTATGCCATGGGCGTGGTGCAGGAAGCACAGACGGCAGCTGCCGTGCTGGGTCACAACTATCCTGACAGCAAATGGTACAAGGATAGTTTCGAACTGCTGAAAACCGGTGGTCTTGAGCCGCGGGAAGCCCAGGAGAGCTGGATTTCCAGAGCCGGCAAAAAGATTCTGGGCTCATCCTGATTTTCCAGACGGTTTACCCGTCGCCTTCGGAGAGATGTGAACACTCATGCTCGTCCAGCTTTCGATCCGCGACATCGTCTTGATCGAGCGGCTCGACCTTGACTTTTCGGCCGGTCTGTCTGTGCTGACCGGCGAAACGGGGGCGGGGAAATCCATTCTGCTCGACAGTCTATCGCTGGCCCTTGGTGGGCGCGGCGATGGCTCCCTTGTACGCCACGGCGAAGACAAGGGGCAGGTGACGGCAGTGTTCGATGTCGCCATCAGCCATCCGGCCCGCATCATGCTGCGCGAAAACGGCATTGATGACGATGGCGATCTGATTTTCCGCCGGGTGCAATCCGCCGATGGCCGCACCCGCGCCTATGTCAACGACCAGCCGATCAGCGTGCAGCTGATGCGCCAGGCCGGGCAATATCTGGTCGAAATCCATGGACAGCATGATGATCGGGCGCTGGTGGATACCGCCGCCCACCGTCTGCTGCTGGACGCCTTTGCCGGGCTGACCGAAGAAGCGCAGGCGCTGGGCGATAGCTATCGCCGCTGGCGTGAGGCCGAGCGCGCTTTCAAGATCCACAAGGCCAAGGTCGAGGCTGCTGCCCGCGAGGCGGACTACCTGCGGGCCTCGGTCGAGGAGTTGGAAGGCCTCAGCCCCCAGGATGGTGAGGAAGAGGATCTGGCCGAGCGCCGCTCCCGGATGCAGAAATCCGAGCGGATCGCTGGCGATATCGCCGAGGCCAGCGAATTCCTGAATGGCAATGCTTCGCCCGTGCCAATGATCGCCTCGCTGATGCGCCGTCTGGAGCGCAAGAGCGGCGAAGCCCCGGGCCTGCTGGAGGACACGGTCAGCCTGCTGGGGACGGCGCTGGACACCTTGTCGAGCGCGCAGATGGAGGTCGAATCGGCGCTGCGCCGCACCGAGTTCGATCCACGCGAACTGGAGCGGGTCGAGGAACGGCTGTTTGCGCTGCGGGCCGCTGGCCGCAAATATTCGGTCGCTATGGCCGATCTTCCGGCCCTTGCCGAAAAGATGATCACAGATCTCGCCGATCTCGATGCCGGTGAGGAAAAGCTCGGCACGTTGGAAAAGGCCGTGGCCGAAACCAAGACTGTTTATTTCGCCAATGCGCAATCCCTATCGCAGAAGCGCCAGAATGCAGCCTCTTCGCTGGCCGAAGCCGTCATGGAAGAACTGCCGGCGTTGAAGCTGGAGCGCGCGCGTTTCATGGTCGAGGTCACAGCGGATGCCGACAATGCCACCGCCGACGGTATCGATCTGGTCGAATTCCATGTGCAGACCAATCCCGGCACACGGCCCGGCCCGATCATGAAAGTGGCCTCCGGTGGCGAGTTGTCGCGGTTTCTGCTGGCGCTGAAAGTGGCGCTCGCTGACCGAGGCTCTGCTCCGACACTTGTGTTTGACGAAATCGATACCGGCGTTGGTGGGGCTGTGGCCGATGCGATTGGTCAGCGGCTGAAACGGCTGTCGGAGCGCGTCCAGGTCCTGTCGGTGACCCATGCGCCACAGGTGGCCGCCCGCGCCGCCACACATCTGCTGATCTCCAAGGGGCCTGCTAGCGGCAACGCGGAAAAGATCGCCACACAAGTTGCGATGATCGGCCCCGACCATCGCCGCGAGGAAATCGCCCGGATGCTGGCAGGCGCTTCGGTGACGGATGAGGCTAGAGCCGCAGCCGCCAAGCTTCTGGCCGGGGACCATTGACGCCGCCGGATTGCCAATGGATCTTGTGATCCTGTCGTCTCGTCGGGCCTAGAGGAGGAACAATTCCTTAAGTCAGACGTTTGCGCCAATCTTCGTTTCGTCGAATATTGCGCGTTCGCGCGGTTCCATCCCCTTTATACCGGTAAGTGATGCTCGACCTTATCTCCCATTATTGGCCGCATCTTCTTGCCGTGATTTCCACGGTTATGGGTACGGTGGCCGCTGTGCATGCGGCGATGACCAAGCGTGACGTGCGTTCGGCGTTGTCCTGGGTTGGGGTTATCATCCTGTCGCCGATTATCGGTACGCTGATCTATGCGATGGCGGGGATCAACCGTATGCGCCGCGCTTCCTATATGGCGCGCCGGGCATTGCGCCGTAGCCAGATGGAAGGCATTTTGGCCCATTATGCCGTGCCGGAAGGCGATGTTAAGGCAAAATTCGGCGGGCGCTTGGAAGCGCTGCGGCATCTGGGGGAGCGTGTCACCCACCACCCGCTGACATCGGGCAATCGCCTGACACCGCTTGCCAGCGGTGACGAGGCCTATGATGCGATGTGTGCGGCCATCGAGGCGGCGCAGCATAGTATCTTGCTGGAAACCTATATTTTCGACAGGGACAGCGTTGGCCTTCGGATTGCCGATTGCCTGATCGCGGCGCGCAAGCGGGGCGTCGAGGTGCGGGTGCTGATTGATGCGGTCGGGGCGCGCTACAGCGTGCCGAGCATTGTCGGCTATCTCGCCGATGGCGGCATCACTGTCGCTTCCTTCAACGGCAAGGTCATTGTCGGCTTGAGACTGCCCTATGCCAATCTGCGCACCCATCGTAAAATTCTGGTGGTGGATGGCGCGGTCGGCTTCTTCGGCGGCATGAATATCCGCGAGGCCTTTGCAGGGCCGAATGCGGCCCGCGATACGCATTTTCATGTGACCGGGCCTGTCGTCGCCGAACTGTTTTCAGTGGCCGCCGACGACTGGCATTTCGAAACCGATGAAGCCCTCAACGGCGAAGCCTGGCAATTGCATCTGGCCGCCGGTGAGGCAGGTGAGACGCCTTACGCCCGCGCCGTGGTGTCCGGGCCGGATGCGCATCTGGAAAGCAATCACCGGGTGCTGACCGGGGCGTTTTCCGTCGCCGAACGCTCCATCCGCATTCTGTCGCCCTATTTCCTGCCGGACAATATTTTCCTGTCAGCACTGGCCACGGCGGCTCGGCGCGGGGTGACAGTGGAAATTATCGTTCCCTCGAAAAACAATCTGGCTGTCGTCAGCCATGCGATGAATGCGCAATTCGAGCAGATTATTCGGGATGGCTGCCGGATCTTTCGCTCCACCGGACCGTTTGATCATTCGAAACTGCTTGTCATCGATGATAAATGGGCCTTTGTCGGTTCATCCAATCTCGACGCCCGGTCGCTGCGGCTGAATTTCGAGATTGATCTGGAGGTCTATGACGATGATTTTGCCCGCTTCGTGGCGAGCCTGATGGACGAAAGCCTGGAAGGAGCCGAGGAGGTGACGCTGGAAAGCCTGCATGCGCGTCCTTTCCTGCTGAAACTGATGCAAAGAGTGCTGTGGCTGGGCTCGCTGGCTTTGTAAAGCGGGTGGACATCGGCCTTCCGCCTCCTATTTTTTGAGTGAGCATGAAAAAGCAAACCCATTCGCTCCGAACGCAAATGTTGACCTCGCTGCGCAATCGCCGCAGCCGTCCCCTGACGTCCACCGCGGGTGGGCGGGAAGCGGAGACGCCCGGGCTTCTGGTGGCCTCCTACAATGTGCACAAATGCGTCGGCGTCGATGGCCGGTTCGACCCGGAACGGATTGCGCATGTGATCCGCGAAATCGGTCCTGACGTGATCGCCCTTCAGGAGGCGGACCAGCGTTTCGGCGAGCGCAACGGGCTTCTCGACCTTTCCCGCTTGCAAGGCGAAACCGGTTTGACCCGCGTCCCGGTCGCTGGCCTAACGAAAAGCCACGGTTGGCGGGGCAATGTGCTGCTGTTTCGCGAAGGCGTGGTGAGGGATGTCCATCCCTTCGTGCTGCCGGGGCTGGAGCCGCGCGGCGCCGTGGTGGCGGAAATCGAATTGAGCGGCGGGCGTGAGCTCAGGATCATCGCCGCCCATCTCGGCCTGTTGCGCTGGGCGCGCCGCCAGCAGGCGGATTTCATCCTGAAGCTGATGCGCGAGCGGGCAGATTGTCCGACCGTGCTGATGGGGGATTTCAACGAGTGGCGGGTCGGGCCGGGCTCGGCGCTGACCCGGCTGGAGCCGCTGTTTGGCCCGCTGCCGCCGCCTGTCCCCAGCTTTCCGGCCCGGCTGCCGGTTCTCGCACTGGACCGGATTATGACCAACCGCCCCGGCCTGATTGCTGACATGCAGGTGCATGACAGTCCGCTGGCGCGGCTTGCCTCCGACCATCTGCCGCTGAAAGCGTGGATCGATCTGGACAAGACGGTAGAAGCTGTCGGATGAGAGTTTTTAATCCGGAAATTTTCATTTAAGACCGGACAAAGACCATAGTCAGGAGACAGTCATGGCGGATGCATTGATCCCGGTCGAAGACCTCAGCGAAGAGCAGGCCGGGCAGGAACTCATCCGGTTGGCCGCCGCTATTGCCCATCATGATGCGCTTTATCACGGTAACGACCAGCCGGAAATTTCCGATGCTGATTACGATGCCTTGAAGCGGCGCAACGATGCCATCGAGGCGCGGTTTCCGACTTTGGTGCGCAGCGATAGTCCGTCGCAGCGGGTGGGTGCGGCACCTGCCGGGATTTTCTCGCAGATCACCCATGCAAGGCCGATGCTGTCGCTGGACAACACGTTTTCCGATGAGGATGTGGCGGATTTCGTGGCCTCGGTCTATCGCTTTTTGGGCGTGATGCCGGATAATTCCATTGCCTTTACCGCCGAACCGAAGATCGATGGCCTGTCGATGTCTATCCGCTATGAGAACCGCAGGCTCAAGACGGCGGCGACGCGCGGCGATGGCACGACGGGCGAAAATGTCACCGCCAATATCCTGACCATCAAGGACATCCCGACGGAATTGCCCGCTGATGCCCCCGATGTCGTGGAAGTGCGCGGCGAGGTCTATATGGCGAAAAGCGACTTTCTGGCGCTGAACGCTCAGATGGAGGCCGAGGGCCGCCAAACCTATGTCAACCCGCGCAATACGGCTGCCGGGTCGCTGCGCCAGCTCGATGCGAAAATTACCGCCAGCCGCAAGCTGAAATTCTTCGCCTATGCTTGGGGGGAGATGAGCATCATGCCTTCAGATACCCAATCGGGCATGGTCGAGACCTTTAAGCGTTGGGGCTTTCCGGTCAATCCGCTGACCAGACGGCTGACATCCGTGGAAGAGATCATCACCCACTACCGCAAGATTGGCCTACAACGCGCCGATCTGGATTATGACATTGATGGCGTTGTCTATAAGGTTGATCGGCTGGATTTGCAGGCGCGGCTCGGCTTCCGGTCGCGCTCGCCGCGCTGGGCGACAGCTCATAAATTCCCGGCGGAACAGGCCTTTACCAAAGTGGAGGCCATCGACATCCAGGTCGGCCGTACCGGCGCACTGACACCGGTGGCGCGGCTGGAGCCGATTACCGTCGGTGGCGTGGTTGTGACCAATGCGACCCTGCATAATGCCGATTACATCGAGGGTATCGGCAATGGCGGCGAGCGTATCCGAGAGGAAGGCCATGACATTCGCATCGGCGATACTGTCATCGTCCAGCGGGCCGGTGACGTCATTCCGCAGGTGCTGGATGTGGTACTGGAAAAGCGCCCTGAGACCTCGGCGAAATATGAATTTCCGAAAACCTGCCCGGTTTGCGGCAGCCATGCGGTGCGCGAGAAGAACGACAAGACCGGCAAGCTGGATTCCGTGACCCGCTGCACGGGCGGCTTTGTCTGCTCGGCGCAGGCCAAGGAGCACATCAAGCATTTCGTATCCCGCAATGCCTTCGACATTGAAGGGCTTGGTACCAAACAGGTGGATTTCTTCTTCGACAGTGAAGACCCAGCTTTGATGATCCGCACTGCGCCGGATATTTTCACCCTCAAACAGCGGCAGGAAGCCTCTTCGCTGACCCGACTTGAAAATATCGACGGTTTTGGCCGGGTCAGCGTCCGTAAACTGTTCGACGCCATCGATGCGCGCCGCGAGATTGCCCTCAACCGCTTCATCTTCGCGCTCGGCATTCGCCATGTCGGCGAAACCACCGCCAAGCTGCTGGCCCGCTCCTATGGCTCTTACGCGGCGTTTGCCGAGGCCATGCAGGAGGCCGCCCCGAAATTCGGCGAGGCTTGGAATGAGTTGAACAGCATCGATGGCATCGGCGAAGTGGTCGCCGCCTCCATGGTTGAATTCTTCAAGGAGCCCCGCAATCTCGAAGTCGTCTCCCGTTTGCTGAAGGAAGTGGCTCCGCTGGATGCAGAAGCCGTTACGGCAAGCAATAGCCCCGTGGCTGGAAAAACCGTGGTGTTCACCGGTTCACTGGAGCGCTTTACCCGCGATGAGGCCAAGGCCAGGGCCGAAAGCCTCGGTGCCAAGGTGGCCGGGTCAGTTTCGAAAAAGACCGATTATCTGGTCGCTGGCCCTGGCGCCGGCTCCAAGCTGGACAAGGCCCGTGAGGTGGGCGTGACTGTCATGACCGAGGATGAATGGCTGGCGCTGATTGGTGGGTGATGCCAGGGCTGGTGTTGGGCCCTACAGCGCCGTGCGCACCATATGGCGGACAAAGGTTCGCTTTTTATACCTACTGCATCATTCCTTAAATCCTCTCCGATTTAAGGAATGATGCAGTAGGAAGGCCGTGGCCTGACAAATCTCTGTTCCAGCACTTCGCTTCCCCACTGGTTGCCAGTGCGCTCCTCGACGCAAACAAAACCGTGGCTTTCGTACAGATGTCGCGCCGCCGTCAGGCCGCTGAACGTCCATAGATGCGTTTCTTCAAAGCCTTTCTCATCCGCAAAGGCGAGGGCGGCGGAGAGCAATTGACGCCCGACGCCTCCGCCGCGCAAGCCATCATCGATGATGAACCATCGCAGATGGGCTGTTTTGGCACCCAGATCCTCGCCATCGATGGCGATGGAGCCGACGATTTCACCTGCTTGCATGGCAAGCCAGATGGCATTTTTCGAGCTCTCCAGGCGATTGCAAAAGTCGGCGAGGCCAGTGGCGACAACGCATTCGAAATGCAGGCCGAAGCCTGCTGTTCGCGCATAGTAGAGCGCATGCATTTGCGTGATACGGGCAATGAGGCCCGGTCTATAGCCTTGGACAATTTCAACTTCGGGTGCGGTCGCGTTGCCTCGATTGGAAAGGGCCTGAACATAGAGCCGAAGTCCGTCAAGAATCCTGCGATTGTCGTGGGGTTGCAATCGGTTCAGAGCATTTGAAACCTGATGACGCGCGAACGCATGAATGGTTTGGGTTCGCTTTTGTCCGCTCTCGCTCAAGCGCAGCCGCTTGATCCGGGAATCGTCCTTATCCACTTCTTCCAACAGATCACCGGATGAAATGAGCCTGCGGAGCATCCGGCTGACGCTAGATTTCTCAAGGTGAAGACTATGCCCGAGGTCGCGGGCGGTGATACCAGGACACGCATCGATCTCGATCAAAGCATGCACCGCCGAGGGCGGAAGATCTGTTCCGGCAAAAGCCCCTCCCATGAAGCCGAGCTCACGGACCAACTGGCGTGATGAGGCGCGAATAGCTTCGAGATGTGAATGGTCTTGCATCAAACCAGTTCCATATTGGTTGCATGATGCAACTTTACTGGCATGTGCTATTTGCCGCAAGCGTTTTTGTTTTGGAAAGTTTATTTGCAGAATAGACGATTGCCCTCAGGGTTTTGTCGCTTTATCCTAATTGCGACATTGTTGAAAATTTTTTGAGGTTCGATATGGGACGGCCAAATTTTAATATTGCGTGGGCAGCTTCAATGCGGATTTACGATCCGCAAACGTCAGGAGCCAAGGTTTCTGAAGTCATTGGTGGAAATGTCGCAAAAAATGTCAATAATCCCAATCCGGTTGCGCGTTGGAGCAATACTTGCGCAGTCAGAATGAGCTATATTTTAAACTATTCCGGCATGCACCTTCCGCATATCGCTGCCCAAACGGTTTCTGGTGCAGACCAGAAATGGTATTTTTTTCGCGTGAAAAATCTGATTGATTATCTTGAGAAAACCTGGGGTAAGCCAGAGGTGGTTCAGTACCCTCCGTCTAATGGAGGTACGCTTGCGGGAAAAAGAGGCGTCATCCTTTTCGAGGTGTCAGGTTGGAGCGACGCGCAGGGACATGCGACGCTTTTTAATGGAACAGTTTGTTACGATCATTGCTATTTTAATGAGCCGGGAGTGGCTTACAAAACAGACAAGGCAAATTTCTGGAGTTTGCAATGATGTCCCGTTTGCTTCTTCTCGGCTTGGTCAGTCTTTTTGTTAACACCGAGATCGCGGCCGCTAAGGACTTTGCCGTTGGTAACGGGCCTCAAGCGGCTGGTCGCAGCTATCTTCAGAATTACAAAGACATGGTTTTGGCCACCTGCATTTCCAATGCCTATAAAGAGGATAAGGGCGCGTCAGTCGATGCGGGGAGCAGTGTGAGCGCGCTGAGGGACTGGACATATTACGATATGGACAAAAGCCCTGATGACATGAAGGCTTTGATCGAAAAATTTCTGACGAAAAATTACAGCAACCCGCTCGCTGAATCGGAAGTCAAAGGTGTGAAATTCGATTTCTTGAAGTGCCTCGATCTGTATCACAGCAAGGAATTGAACGATCAGGCGAAAAAATATGTTGTGAAGCCCAGTCATACCTATCGGCAGGATAATCAATCAAAAGGTGATTGAGCTAATGAAAGGCCGCCGGGAACATGGTCCCCGGCGGCCATCAGTTTATTGGAAGCAGGCGCAGTCGCTGTATTTGGCCGGGTCCATGGTCCGGGCTATGGCGTTGACGGCGCAATAGGCTGAGGTGACGGAGCCTTCCTGCCAGCCGGGCAGGTAGCTCCAGGTATCGCCCGCGCAGAAGAAGTGGCCGTTTTTCTCGAAGGTGGTGATCTGCTGATAGGCTTCGTTGTCTGTCGTTGCCGTATCCGACGCCCATCCGCCGACCTGGTGTGGCATATATTGCCAGGCAATGGAGACGCCGCGATAGACCTGGTCGGTCTTTCCCGGATGCAGCAGGCCAAGTCCCTTGCGGGCTGTTTCAACGCGCTGGGTATTGTTCAGCTTGGCATAGTCTACCGCCAGCGGTCCACGGTTATAGGCGCCGGTCAGCACGCCGGTATGGGCGGTGAAATCCTCGGAAGGATACCAGATCTGGCCGATAATATCGGTTGTCCAGGAAATACCGCCATAGATTTCACTGTCGGTTTCCCAGAAACGATCCTTGCCCTGCCAACCGACCTTGATGGCGGGCGTCCAGAGATTGGGGGTCTTATCATTCCAGTTGCCGGTCTTGGAAAAGGCCTCAAGGCCTTTGCGGAAGTCGGGCGGGACCGGGTAATCGCCAATGATGGTGTTGAGCAGGGAAGGCGCCATGGTGGAAATGCAGAAATCGAACTGGGCCTGTTCGGCTTTCCGGCCAGCCGTTTCAAAGGTCACGACCACTTTTTCACCAGCGGACGCGATCTTCGACGCTTTGGTCTTGAGCATCACCAGATGGCCGACTTTGGGGTGGCGAGGTTTGCTGCCCTTTTTCCACAGGGCGGTCGTCGGAACATCCTGAATCAACAATTGTTGCCAGATCCGGTCCATGCCGCCAACCGGCTGCATCAAACTTGGCTGCCAATCCGTGTTGAAACTGTTGAACAGGAAGGAGCCGGGCGTCAATTCCGGATTGGCCGTGGGATCGCCAACGAAGCCCGAATCGAGGATTTTTTCGAGCCCGATGGCATCCCGCGTCTTTGGCGCATCGCGCCAGCCGCCGGGCAGATGGCTGAAGCCGACGCGGGTCGTTGTCTGGATCTCGCCGGTGCCTGTCAGGTCGCCGAAAACACGGTAAAGATCCTTGAGCTTTTCACGGGTCACGGCATTGGTATCGCCCTGCAAAAGCACGCCTTCTTTCGTCACCTTGTACATCATCGCCGCCATTTCACTATAGAGGCTGAATGTGGCCTGGGCGAAGGATACCGGCGCGCCGTTGTTGAACTCTTTGCTTTGCATCAGGTTGGACATTGACTGGAAGAAGTAAGGCTCCAGCGAAACGCCGATTTCCTGGCATAGTGCGATGAGATTGACATGGTTTGAGGGAATACGGCCCGGCCCGGCATTCAGGTAGAGCTCGACAGGCTTGCCAGCATATTTTTTCGCGGCCCAGGCGTCGTCCATGAACTGGCAAATTTGCAGGTCAGGTGCCGGGCTGTCCGCTGTCTCCTGATAGCGGTCCACATACATCTCGGAAAATTCCTGGGTGCCAGGATAGTTCTTGAACCACCAGCTCTTGTAGTGCTCATTCGTCGGCCGAACGGTCAGGCTGCGGCCGCCATAGCGGTTGTCGGCCTCGAAGACCTGAACGGAAAAGCCGCTTCGGGCCAGCGTCAAGGCAGCCGTCAACCCGGCAACACCGGCACCGAGGATGGCGACGCTTTTGCCTTTGCCGAAACCGGTCGGCAGATTGGGCTTGCTGGTCTGGTAGGCAGCTTGGGCAGTGCTGAAACCGGTGATGAGAGACGGAGCCGCAAAAGAACCGGCCAGGGCTGTCATGCCGCGCAGCAGCGTGCGGCGGGAAATCGAGTAAGACATCGCAATCCTGTCATTGAAGAGAGGGTGGCGAGCGGCCGGGAACGTCATGATCAAGGTCGGCTCGATCGGAAAAAGAGCCCCTTCCTTCATGGAAAGGAGGACGAAATTTTCTGTGAAATTTCGAGGGTGCTCCTGCGCTCTGCGTCCAGCAGACAGCACAAATCTACAACCTCCAGCAGTAATCATGAAGTATCTAAAATTCACCGTCAACTCTTGATGGACGGAAAGGATAGACTATTTTTGGTTGCAATGTCTGGTCTTGCACTTGGGTGCGGTTGTCGAAAAAACAAGCCTTCAACGCAGCAGCCCGGAAATCAGGGGTGATTTCCGGGCTGCTGACCTATCAAAATGGTTGGTACTCATCAGCCTTTCGGCTTGAAGTTTTTCTTGGCGCCACCAGCCGGGCCTTCGAACTTGCCCTTTGGCTTGCCTGCATAAGCGGGCTTATCGCTCTTTCCGGCATAAGCTGGCTTGTCGCCCTTGCCCGCATAAGCTGGTTTGTCACCTCTAGGCTTGCCCGCCCAATCGGCCTTGGGCTTGTCCCAGCTGCGGGTGTCGCCAGCGGCATTGGATTTTTTCTTGAAGGAAGAGGCAGGCTTGGGGTTGCCCCAGACATCGTCATCGGCCTTGGCCAGGTCGTCCTTGTAGGGGCGGCGTTCGGTGGCTTCGGCCTTGGCGGCATAAGGCTTCTTCTCGCCTTGGGCGGCGCGCGGCTTGCGCTCGGCAAAGTCGCTGTCATCGCGTGGCGGGCGGGCCGCACGTTCCTTTGGCGGCGCGTTGAAATCCGGCATGCCGGGCAATTGCTTGACGATAATGCCGCGTTCCAGAGTCTTGTTGGGGCCAAGAGCCGTCAGGAACTGGTCGAGATTGGCCTGGGCAATTTCCACGAAGGTTTCTTCCGGCTGCATTTTGATCGCGCCGATTTCGTTCTTGGTGATATTGCCGTTGCGGCACAGCATCGGGATCAGCCAGCGCGGCTCGGCGCTCTGGCGGCGGCCGACCGACAGCGAGAACCAGACGCTGGGGCCAAACTCGCTGCGCGGACGCGGCGGGGTGTTCGGCTCATAGGTGTCATTCTCGCGGCGCGGACGTTCCGCCTGGATCTTGACCTCCATCAGGTCTTCCGGAGCGGACCGGGTGCTGCGATAGGCGCGCAGATAGGCGGCAGCGATCTTGTCGGCACCGTGGGCCTCCAGCAACCGGGCGATGGTGGCGGATTCTTCCTCGCTGATCGCTTCGCTGAAAACCGGATCGGCCAACAGGCGCTCATCGTCACGGGCAATCACTTCATCGGCGGAGGGCGGCTTGACCCAGGCGGCCTGGACATTGGCACCGCCCAGAATGCGTTCGGCCTTGCGGCGCTGGCTCATCGGCACGATCAGCGCCGAAACGCCCTTGTTACCGGCGCGGCCTGTGCGGCCTGAGCGGTGCAGCAGGGTTTCGGAATTGGTCGGCAGATCGGCATGGATAACCAGTTCCAGGCCTGGCAGGTCGATGCCGCGGGCCGCAACGTCGGTGGCGACGCAGACCCGGGCGCGACCATCGCGCATGGCTTGTAGCGCGTGGGTGCGCTCGCTCTGCGAAAGCTCGCCCGACAGGGCCACGACGGAAAAGCCGCGATTGTGCAGGCGGGCGGTCAGATGGTTTACATTGGCGCGGGTGGAACAGAACACGATGGCGTTGCGGGCTTCATAAAAGCGCAGCGCGTTGATGATCGCGTTTTCCTTGTCGGCAGGCACGGTCAGCATGGCGCGATATTCGATATCGATATGCTGCTTCTGCTCAGAAACGGTCTCGATACGCTTGGCATCGCGCTGATAGCTGCGGGCCAGATCGGCGATGGAGCGCGGCACGGTTGCCGAGAACATCAGGGTGCGGCGCTCGTCCGGCGATTCCTTCAGGATGAATTCCAGATCCTCGCGGAAGCCGAGATCCAGCATTTCATCGGCTTCGTCCATCACTACGGCGCGCAGGCCGGAGAGGTCGAGGGCGCGGCGGGTAATATGGTCGCGCAAGCGGCCCGGCGTGCCGACGATGATATGCGCGCCACGTTCCAGCGCCCGGCGCTCGTTGCGGATGTCCATGCCGCCGACACAGGTGGCGAAAATCGCGCCGGTGTTTTCATAGAGCCATTCCAGCTCACGCTGAACCTGCAAGGCCAGCTCGCGGGTCGGTGCAATGCACAGCGCCAAAGGCTTGACGGCCCGACCGAAACGGTTCTCGCTACCCAGCAGGGTTGGGGCCAGCGCCAGGCCGAAAGCCACTGTCTTGCCGGAGCCGGTCTGGGCCGAAACTAGCGCATCCCGGCCTTCGAGATCGGTATCGATCATCGCCTGCTGAACGGGGGTGAGGGTGGCATAGCCACGTTTGCGCAAGGCCTCGGCAATCGCCGGGACGATGCCGTCATAATCGGTCATGGGGGTCATCTCTCGAAATGTCTGTCTTCAGGTCGCGCAAAAAGCACGACGCCCGCCGATTGCGGGCATGTTTGGGCTGTTCCTACCCTCCAAACCACGGAAAGTACAGGGGGACGGTTGAAAAAGGGGTGAAATGGTGAAGAGGGGGCAGACGAGCCCCCCATCATCCGCCGTTTAAACCCGCACTCGCGCCATGGCATAGGCATCGACAAAGGCGCCAGCCCGGAAGGCAAAGGCGCGGTGGGTGCCTTCACGGATGAAGCCGAGGCGTTCGTAAAGGGCGATGGCGGCGGCATTGTCGGTAAACACTGTCAGCTCCAGGCGACGAATGTTCAGCCAGTCCTCGGCAATCGCCACCAGCTCGCCAACCAGCGCCCGGCCAATACCGCGCCCCTGATAGGCATCGTGAACGCCGATGCCGAGACTGGCCGTGTGGCTGCGGCGACCGATGCCCTGCATGAAGCCTGCATTGCCAACCACGATATCATCCATCACGGCGACCAGCGATACGCCGTTTGCCTGGCGGTTTTCGATATATTGGCGGACATCCTGCTCCGCTGGATAGGGCAGGCGTAGCGTACCGGCGCGCACACCGGGCAGGCTTTGCAGGGCGGCAATGCCAGCGGCATCATCAGGCGCTTGGGCGCGAATGAGCAGTCCATCCGGCCAGCTTGCATTTGCTGCCACAGGGACGTTTGTGGCCGGAGGGGCATTTGCAGCAACGGGCGAGGCGGGTGGTGCGAGAGAGGAATTGTCCGGCATGGCTGATCTCCAGGTGAGGCGAGGGAGCAGCGGTGCTTTCAAAACCCTGCTCTACTCGGCAGGGTTTGTGGGATGATCGCTTTTACATCGTGACGATGTGACGACGGCCCCACGTTCCCTGCGGAACGGTGGTGAGGACGGTCATCAGATGGGTCGAGCGATTTGCGGTCATGTGATGAATTGTCCCGCACGACATGACGCATGTCAAGACATCCGGAGGTATCGATACGAAAAGGCGTTTTTCTCTTCGATCTACAATTTAAACTGCACATTTATTAGCAATATTTAAACAACTATCCTCGAAAACTAACGGTTATATTAGCGTTCGTATTCGCTCAATCATCTCGATTGCACAGACGGCAAATGCCCTCGCTTGGCTATTGATGGAGTAAGACAGCATGGCACGATTGAGCCTTTCCCGCAGCCTTGCGCTTTTCGGAGCCAGCCTGTTTCTCGGGCTTTTACTGTCCAGTGGCATTATGTTTTATGCTTTGGTGACACTGAAGGTGAATGGGCCGGTCTATGAGCGGATTGTGTATGCCAAGGACATGATCGCCGATATCCTGCCGCCGCCGCTTTTCGTCATCGAGGCCTATGTGGCCGCAGTGGATGCAGGCGCCGAGCCGCAAAGGCTTCAGGCCAATGCCGAGGAGCTGGCGCGGCTGCGGGTAAGCTTTGACACGCGTATTGCGTTCTGGCACGGCGTGACGCTGCCGAAGGCACTGGACACTCTGCTGCGCAATGAGGTGGAACCCGCGAGCGCCATCTTTTGGCGGGAAGTGGAAACCGTTCTGCTCCCGGCCTTGAAAGCGGATCGCGCTGCCGATGCCGGGCAAAGTCTGGTCAAGCTGCGTACGCTCTTTCTGGCGCAAAAGGCCGCGGTAGAAAAGCTGGTGCAGGCCTCCAATGAAGATCTGCAGACCGTGGAACGCGAGGCAGCGTCGAAATCCATGGCCTGGCAGATGCTTGCCGGCACGGCGACGGCAGTTTCCATCCTCGTTCTCTGCGTTGGTCTCTATGCTTTCCGCCGCTCCGCCATCGGGCCGATGCAGGACTTCCAGCGGTTCATGACAGTGCTTGCGGAGGGGAATTTCGATCTGACCGTACCGTTCCTGAACCGGCATGACGAAGTCGGAAAAATGGCGAGAGCCGGTGCCGTGCTGCGCGAAGCCGCTATCGAGCGGCGGCGTATGCGCGAAGCCGAACGGATGCGCGCCGAAGCCGACCTGCAACAGGGGACGGAGCGATTGGCAGAGCAGGCTGTGCAGGCTAAGGCGCTCAAGCATGTCGTAGACGATCTCGGCGCGGCGTTGGAGCGGTTGGCGCAATTCGATCTGCGCATGACGCTCGATCATCCTTTTGCCGAGGATTTCGAACCGCTCCGGGTCAATCTCAACAAGTCTCTCGGACTGTTCCAGGCGACCGTTGCGGATATCCTGGGCAAGGTGGAATATGTGAAAGCTAACTCCGCTGATCTCTACAACCAGGTATCCTCGATTGCCGAGAGAACCGAAAGCCAGTCTGTGGCTCTGAAGCAAGCCGCTGCGGCGATCAGCCAGATCAGCGGCAATGTCGATGTCAATTCGTCGCGGAGTGCCGAAACGAAGGGCCAGACGATTGAGGTGCGTGGTGCCGTGGAACGTTCGTCCACCGTGGTGCAGCAGGCGGTGGCGGCTATGTCCCGGATCGAGGATGCTTCCGGCAAGATTGCCTCAATCACCGGTGTTATCGATGAAATCGCCTTCCAGACCAATCTGCTGGCCTTGAATGCCGGCGTGGAAGCAGCCCGGGCCGGAGAAGCGGGCAAGGGCTTTGCCGTTGTGGCGCAAGAGGTCCGCGATCTGGCGCAGCGCTCTGCCAATGCCGCCAAGGAAATTGACGCCTTGATATCGACCTCCAGCGCCGAGGTTACGCAGGGTGTCGAACTGGTGCGGCGAACCGGGCAATCCTTAAGCGAAATCCAGAACCGGATCACGGGGATCGCCGTCGGCATTGAGGCGATCGCCGACAGTTCCGCATCACAATCCGCCAGCCTCAAGGACATGACCGACATGGTCCGGCAAATGGACCAGATGACCCATGAAAATGCAGATCTGGCCAATGCCTGTAGCGGCACAGCTCACACGATGAGCGACAGTGCCGAAGGGCTGAAAAAGCTCGTCGACCGCTTTCTTCTGGCTGACAGGCAAGGCGGCGTCACGACGGGACGGCGTGATCGGGCGGCATGATAGGCGTTCCGCTCGCTCGGTTGTACCATCCTTGACTCTTGCGTGTCAGCTCGGATCAGGAACCGGACACGGCGCGTCTCGTCACCTGACATAGCCAGTCCTGCATCAAGGCCAGATCCCGTTCCTGCGGGTCCCAGCCGTGGCCGCAGGGCAGAAGATGATAGGAGGTCGGTGCCCCGGCCGCCACGAGTTGCGACGCGAGGATTGCTCCGTCTTGAGGGGTGCGACGGCTGTCGGTTTCGCCTGATATGACCAGCACCGGACAGGTCACGGACCGAGGAAAGGGTGAAGCCGGAGCCGGTGATAAACCCCGCAGCAGAATGGCGCCCTCGATCAAATCCGGAAAATCGCGAAGAACGGCTGCGGAGAGAATTGCGCCGTTCGAATATCCGATCAGGATCGGCTTTCGCTCAGTGAACCGTTGCGTCAGGCTTTCGAGCAGCAAGCTGATTTCGCTGGCGGAGCGCGCCAGGTCGGCCAGATCCAACGTTCTATCTGGATTGCGCCGGAAAAATGCGTATTTGCCTTCCCAGATGATATTGCCGCGCATACGGACGATGGGCGAGCCGGGGCCGATGCGTGCCGGAATGTCTCCCCAGCATGTTTCATCCTGGCCACTGCCATGCAGCATGACGATTGGGCTGCCGGTTTCATCCGGTCCGTCTATTTCGCAGTGGAATCCGGAGATTTTCGACATGCCCGTCCCTCCTCACATTGCTCGAATCGCTCTCGCACCATAAAGGGGATCGATGTCAACGCCATTGCAGCCCAAAATCATCGCAATCGATTTCGAGACCGCCAATGAGGAGCGCGGCAGCGCCTGTTCTGTCGGTCTGGCCTTTGTCGAGGACGGGCAGGTGGTGCGGGTGGAGGAGCGGTTGATCCGGCCAAAGACCATGCGGTTTTCCTCCTTCAACATCGCCATTCACGGGATCAGGCCTGATCATGTCGAGGATGCGGGTGAATTTCCCGAAGTGATGGACGAATTCGCCGATGATTTCTCGGGCGCGATGGTGGTGGCGCATAATGCTGCCTTCGATCTGTCGGTATGGCGGGCAAGTTGCGATCTCTATCGCCAGCCCTATCCAAGCCTGTCTTATGTGTGCAGCGTCAAGCTGGCGCAGAAGGTCTGGCCGCATCTGCCCTCCCATCGGCTGAATGTGTTGGCGGCGCATCTGCAATTGTCCTTCCGGCATCACAATGCAGCCGAAGATGCGTCGGTTTGCGCGCAATCGGTGATTGCGATGATGGAGCGCCGGGGCGTGCAGGACCTGGGCGAGCTTGCTGGCATGATGGGGATTTCCATCGGACGGCTGTTCCCGGGCGGGTATCAGTCCTGCTCGGTCCGCAAGCCAGCGCGGGTTTCGGCTTGACGGTTTTTGGCATGGCATTGCCGCGCATCTTGTAACGTGATGGCGAAAGCATATCTCTGACTGAGTATTTCTCGGAGGCTGTTATGCTCAAATCACCCAAGCTGCTGTTCGCCGCTGCTTTTGCCGGACTTCTTGGTACGCCTGCCATGGCCGATGTGGTCGGCAAGGTCGGTGTAGACTGGGTGGGCAATGATATCGTCGTCGAGGCGGTGGCCGATCCGCAGGTGAAAGGCATTACCTGCCATGTCACCTATTTCGACCGTTCGCTGATCGACCGGCTGCATAAGGGCAATTGGTTTGAGGACCCCTCCAACAATTCCATCGCTTGCCGCCAGACAGGGCCGATCGAGATTGGCGATATCAATCTGTCAAAAGGCGGCGAGGAAGTGTTTCGCCAGGGCCGGTCGCTGATCTGGAAGACGCTGGTCGTCAACCGGATCTATGACAAGGATAATGACACGCTGGTCTATCTCATCCACTCCCGGCAGGTGGTGGACGGATCCGCCAAAATGGCGATTTCGACCGTGCCACTGTTCAATCAGAGCGTAACCTGGAAAAATGGCAAGCCCTGATTGTATGGCTTGCCCTTGACGAATGCCGAGGCAAATACCAAAAAAGGTCAGGATTCGCACCGGGTGGGCCGCGAATTCGGGCGTGTCACGGCTTTATTGGCGCGGCCTTATGGTGCAGATTACTCCCCAGCGGGGGCGCTGGGGAGTTGCAGCGTCATGGGTCTGTTGTAACGCTTTTGTCTGCGGATCGTCTGTTCCTTAAGCCGTTACCGGCTTGAGAGCGTTTCCGATAACGTGACGGTTGTTACGAAGCTCGTGATCTACCGCTTGTCTGCCGAGGCCGTTGATCCTTCTCCTGGGATCACCAGTCTGGAGATGTTGAAAGTCGCCTCCATGCCACCGGGGTGGACTTCTATATTCGAGAGTCTGTCCGGTTCAGATTGAACCAGACAGACTCTCGATTGTTTTGTTCTCAACTGTCTTTCTCGAAAATCAGGTCCACTTTTCTTACAGCTGAGCTCTGAGCTGTATGCTCCATCTGGGCAGACAGGTTTGCCAGTCTGTCTGGCGTCTCGGGGCGTGCCAACCTTGTTTGACCTACTTGACGTAAACGATCTTGCCGCCATTGGCGGCGGTCTGCACCCAGATGACATTTTTCACGAGAATGCCCCGGACCTTCATGGCCTCACGCAAAGCGGGGCTGCCATTGACTTCGGCCTGTGATGTCTCAATCCGCTGGCGTGAGGGGTAGCGTACCAGAAGCGGCAGGTCATTGCCGTGGCCGGGTGGATGCTGGGCGATAAACTCCACCGAGACGCCGTCATTATAGCGCTTGCCAAACAGGATGTCGGGGAGGGTAAGCTCGCCCGCCATTGCGGGCAATGTAAAGCCTATCGCAAGGCTTGCTGCGATTAGAAGGGCCGAAATCTGTTTTTTCATCATCATTCTCCATACAGGCATGTCGCGCAAAAGTGTGAATCGGTTTTGCGATAACGACATGCCAAAAAAGTCGCGCAAAAGTGTAAGGCAGATTTGCGGCGAACCCGGTGTTTCAGGGCTGCGACCAGCGCCGACATATCTATTCTATATAGAGAGCAGATAGAGGCAATTTCAGCCCCGCCACCATCACAATTTTAAACGCACGAAACCACCGGTTCGGTGCCATCACGTCCGAACCAGCGGTTTCTTGTTTCTTCGGCTGCTCAACCCGGCCTATACTCGGCCGACCAGGCGCTTGACCCGATCAGGCGGCGTTGGCCAGCTCGTCGGCGATAACCGTGTCGAGGTTGAGGAAGCAGACCATGGATTTTTCCAGCGCCACGATGCCGCGGCAGAAGGCGCGCTGCATTTCCGGGATGATTTCCGGGGCGGGCTGCAAGTCTTCACCGCGAATGGTCATCATGTCGGAGACCTGTTCCACCAACAGGCCGACCAGCTTGCCGGCGATGTCGGTGACGATGATGGCAGAGCGCTCGGAGGGTTCTGTCATGCTCATGCCCAGCCGGCAGGCCATGTCGATGACCGGGATGACGGCGCCGCGCAGGTTGATCAGACCCAGCACGTATGGGGGCGTATGCGGCATCGGGGTGACGGGTGCCCAACCGCGAATTTCACGGATCGCCATGATGTCGATACAGAATTCCTGATCGCCAAGATGGAAGGAAACTATTTCAAGATAGGCGCCGGACTGCTTGATGGCATTGGACATGGTTCAGAACTCTTCCCAGTGGTCGGTTGATGGGGCGGCTGCCGTTGCACGGGCTGGCGCGGAGCCGCTGCCTTTGGTGAAAGCCCCCGCAACCTTGCTCATGAGCTGCTTTGCGGGAGACTGCGTCGGTGCTGAGGTCGGTCTTGCCGGCTCAGGTCTGCTTGATGTCGGTCGCGCCGGGTGTGATCCTGGCCGCGTCTCACCCGCGCCGCCGATCTTGAATTGCCCAACGAGCTGTCCAAGATTGTCTGCATCGCTGGCAAGCGTATGACTTGCCGCATTGGTCTCTTCGACCATGGCGGCATTTTGCTGCGTGACCTGGTCCATCTGTCCGACGGCGGAATTGATTTCACTCAGGCCAACTGATTGTTCGCGCGCCGAGGTTACAATCGACTTAACGTGATCGTTAATTCGCAGCACATCTTCGCCTATTTTATGCAAAGCCTCACCGGTGGCGGTCACAAGCTCGACCCCGGTGCGCACTTCGTCGCTTGATTTCGTCACCAGATCCTTGATGGTGCGGGCGGCTTCCGCAGCGCGTCCGGCCAAGGCGCGCACTTCCTGGGCAACCACGGCAAAGCCTTTGCCAGCATCCCCAGCGCGGGCGGCTTCGACGCCGGCATTCAACGCCAGAAGATTGGTCTGGAAGGCGATCTCGTCAACGACGTTGATGATCTTGCCGATTTCGCCGGTGGCGCTTTCAATCCGCTCCATGGCGGCCATGGCGTCGGAGACGACGGCACCGGACTGTTCGGCATAGGTCTTGGCATTATCGACCATGTGGCTGGCGTCCTCAGCGCGCTGCGTGCTGGTACGGACCGTTTCGGTAATCTCGGCCAGTGCCGCCGATGTTTCTTCCAGCGATGCGGCCTGCTGTTCGGTGCGGCGCGCCAAGTCGTCGGCGGCGGAGCGCATCTGATTGGCATTGGCCTGGATGGAGCTGGAATTGATGGAGATCTCGCCCATGACATTGCGCAGATGGGTGGTGACCAGATTGAAATCGGTGCGCAGGCGCTCAACCTCCTGCGGGAAAGCTTCATCGACCGCTGCCTGCAAATCGCCCTCGGCCAGCCGGTTCAAGCCCTTGCCCAAGGCATCGACGGCGGCTTTCATCCGGTCGCGCTCAGCTGCCGCTGCGGCCTCGCTCTCGCGCATCTCGGTTTCGCGGCTCTTTCGGCTGTCTTCAGCCTCGGCTTCCAGCGTACGTTTGTCGATGACGGCCTGACGGAAAATATCAGCGGATCGGGCAATGTCGCCGATTTCATCGCCACGCTCCAAGCCGAGGATCTCACGGTCGTAATTGCCCTCGATAATATCCTTGAGGCTGGTGCGGACATTGCGAATGCCGTTGACGACGGAACGGGCATGGATGATCTGCAATCCAAGGACCAGGAAAAATGCAATCGATCCGATGGTGATCTGCATGGTGATGGCGCTTCTGGACGCGCTCGTCGCGTCTGCCACACGGCTTTCAACCAGCTTGCTGGCCGCGACGGACAGGCTTGACAGCGTGTCGTTCAGCTTGCCGCCTGCACCGTCTATCACATCGTCGATCCGCGCATAGGCTTCGTCCGGTGCCTGGGTTTCCACCAGCTTCTTGAGTTCGACGGTTGTCTCCTGGCGGATCTTCTGTACGTCACTGTCATAGCTTGCCACATTGGCGGACAGGCCGACATCGGCGGCAACCTGCTTGACGATGGCGGCCCCATTGGCAAGCGCCAGACCGCTCTTTTCGAAAATTTCCTGACGGTCCGGCTGTACCTTGCCTTCGTCACGGTCGATGATCGTATCCATGGCCGCAAGGGTAATTTCGCCATTGGCGAGTCGCAGTTCGTTGACGGTTTCCAGCTTGTTCTTGAGTTCTATCGCCCGGTTCAACGAGTGATCCAACTGGCTGCTCTTATAATAGCCGACGGCCAGCATGGCCGCGATGGCGCAGATGGCAGCGCCGCCCAAGGTCATCAGGCGCTGGCCGACGGAAAGGCCTCGGCCGGAAATTGCGTTGCTCATGAATATCCCCGCATGGCTCAGTTGACGTGACCGGGTCGGTCCTATGGAACATGCTGTGCGGAGTTTAGAAGGACTGCGCTCTCCCCTAGGGGGCTGCTGTCATTGCTTAAACCGCCGCATCTTTCGCTTCCAGCCCTTTGCCGGTCAGCAATCTTTGCAGCAATCCTCCAAGGACATCATGTCCTGACGGCATAAGGCCGACATGCAGGTTGACTGTCTCTCAAGACTATTAAGCTTTTACTAATACTATTCCCGATTGATGATTTAATTCTATCCGGCGTCAAGCAACACCTGAGGTTCGGTCACCGCCCTAAGCCCGTAGATCAGTGGCGGGCGACGATATGTCTCGGGGGGATGGCATGGGATTTTCCAGCTTTGCGTTTTGTTTGATTTGCCTTGCCTATCCCTCGGCTTGTATGGAAGAGCAGGAGCCGGGCGGCGTTTAATCGTGCGGCTGCGCTTTGGAAATGCTGGTCTTTGGAAATAAACATTGAGTGAAGCGATGAAGAGACTGCGGATCGGGCTTTGGATATTGGTGGCGGCCTCGGCAGCTTTGCTGGGCTATCTGACGCTTGAAATTGGCCAATCGAGCCGCACGGTGGGCGAGGCGGCCTATGGCGTGCCATTTCAGTTGGTCGACCAGCGGGGACAGGCTGTCAGCGAGCAGGTGCTGCGCGGCAAGCCGAGCGCGGTATTCTTCGGCTTCACTCATTGCCCCGAAGTTTGCCCGACCACCCTGTTCGAGCTGGATGGTTGGCTGAAGCAGGTCGATCCGCAGGGCGGCCATCTGAATGCCTATTTCGTTTCCGTCGATCCCGAACGCGATACGACCGAGATCCTGAATACCTATGTTTCGAATGTTTCCGACCGGATCACCGGCATTACCGGCGCGCCCGACAAGGTCATGGAGATGGTCAAGGGCTTCCGCGTCTATGCCAAGAAAGTGCCGGTGGATGAGGCCAATCCGAACGGTGATTACACCATGGACCACACGGCCTCTGTCTTTCTGCTTGATGCGCAGGGCCGGTTCAAAGGCACGATTGCCTATGGTGAAAACCCCGAAACCGCTGTCCAGAAGCTGCAAAAGCTGATGAAGGGCTGATCGCTCGCGGGCGGGGCGCGGATGCCATGCCTGTCCCGCTTTGATGTTGCAACGGCGCGTCAGGCATTGTACCGGAAGCGGCAGAAAGGTGGGCGTTCAATCAGCCTGCCCCATAGGGAATATCGACCGTGAGCGAACTTCGTTTTTTCACCAGCACCACCGAAGTGCAGGCCAATCACATTCTCGACCTCTTAAGCTTTGAGTTCGGTGAAGAGGATTATGCGATTGCCACCACGGAGGTCGATGAAAAACGCGATATCTGGGAAACATCGATCTATCTGATGTTCGATGAGGAAGACGATATACTCGCGCGGGTGAAGACGGCGCTGGTCGCGGAATTTCCGGATCTGCCGGTCGAGCGTGAAGTGATCCCCGATATCGACTGGATCGCCAAATCGCTGGAAGGCCTGACGCCTGTCAGGGCAGGGCGGTTTCTGGTGCATGGGTCCCATGACCGCGACAAGGTCCGTCCTCATGATCTGGCCATCGAGATTGATGCCGGTCAGGCGTTCGGCACCGGCCACCATGGCACGACGGCCGGTTGCCTGGAAATGATCGATAGCGTGGTGCGGGCCCGCAGGCCCCGCAATGCGCTGGATCTGGGCACCGGCAGCGGCGTTCTGGCCATCGCTGTGCGCAAACTGGTGAATGTACCGGTGCTGGCCACCGATATCGACCCCATCGCGGTGCGGGTGGCCAAGGAAAACGGCACGCGCAACGGCGTACCCAACGGCATCGAATGGCGCACCGCGCCGGGTTTTCATTCAACGGCTTTTGGTGAATTCGGACCGTTCGACCTGATCATTGCCAATATTCTGGCCCGTCCGCTGATGAAAATGGCGCCGCAGCTCGTCACTCATCTGGCTCCGGGCGGTTCTGTCATCCTCTCCGGCATTCTGGCATCGCAACGCTGGAAAGTGATCGCCGCCTATAATGGCGCGGGGGTGAAGCATGTGCGCACCATCTGGCGCAATGGCTGGGTCACCATTCATCTGCAATAGGCCCACCTGAAACAGGTTTTCGGCTTGCGATGATTGTGTGCGGTGCAGCAGTGAATAACGCGCATGGCTGGAGCGGGCCAATAGCCATCAGACTGATGCCGGTAGATTGGCGTTTTCAGAAATGTCGCTTTAAACAAAAAAGGCGGCACCGCCATGCCGCCTTTTTCTCGATCAGGTTTCCCTGATCAACCCGCGAACCCTGGGAGGAGAGGCTCAAGCGGGTCCCGTAGCCGGGACTGTGTTCGATAGGTAAAATGGCTGCTCGACACGCCTCCATAGCGGTGGCATCGCATAAGCCATTTCAGGATTATGTTAAATTGCAGCGCGAACTGAGCCGTTGCGGACGGTGCCAGTGCGGGCATCGCCAGCCAGGATGTCACGCGACAAGGAAGAGGCACCGGTCAGACCGTTGCGGCCAATCTGACGGCCGAGCGGCATGGCGCGGGTCGGAGCAGAGGTGCGGATCGGGCTGGTCATCGGAGTTCTCTTCGGTTTTGTTTAGCATGTTGCGTTGCGGTGCTTCTAATCGGTTTAGCTGATTTGCGACAGCGTTTTGCCGGCATGGGAGCCATGCGTCCAGCGCATTGATTTTACGGCTGCCGGACTCTTTGTGGTCAAAAAACCGTCACAATCTGCCTCGGGCGGAGAGGTTAGGGCGAAAAGCGGGGCAAAGGTGATGGAAAGGGTGTCATTTCAGCGCCGCTGTTATAGGTTGGCAGCAGTTTTTGACAGTGTCGGACAGGTCTCATGTTCCAAAGTTTTGACGTTACCTCCACTCCTCAATTCGGTCGCGACCGTGTCGCTGCGCTGCGCGACCGGTTTTCGGGGCTGGGTATCGATGGTTTTCTGATCCCGCGGGCCGATGAATATCAGGGTGAATACGTGCCCGCTTCAGCCGAACGCCTGTCCTGGCTGACCGGCTTTACCGGCTCGGCGGGCGAAGTTCTGGTGACGCAGAGCCAGGCCGTGGTGTTTGTCGATGGCCGCTATGTCACGCAGGTGCGCCAGCAGGTGGACCTGGAGGTGTTTACACCGGGCGATCTGATCGACGAGCCTCCGGCCAAGTGGATCCCGGCCCATGCACCGAAGGGCTTCCGGCTGGGCATCGATCCATGGATGCATACGGTGGCGCAGGTGTCGCGGCTGGAAAAGGCGCTGAACGAGATTGGCGGCACGCTGGTGCTGGTCGATGAAAATCCGCTCGATGCGGTCTGGACCGACCGTCCTGCCGAACCGCTGGGCGCTGTGTCGATCCAGCCGATCTCGGCCGCCGGGGTCGAGGCGGGCGAGAAGATTGCCAAAATCGCCGATGGCCTCGCAGCAAAAGACGCAGAGGCGGTGGTGATCACCGATCCATCGTCGGTGGCCTGGATCTTTAATATTCGTGGCCAGGATGTGCCTCACACGCCGCATCCGCTGTCGCGCGCAATCATCCACGCCGATGGCAAGGCCGAGCTGTTTCTGGACCGGCGCAAGACGAATCTCGAGGTCGAAACCTATCTCGATGGTCTTGCCACCCGGCTTGATCCGCAGAATTTCGTTTTGCAATTGGCAATGCTGGCGCAAACTGGCGCCCGCATTCTGATGGACCCGGATCTCTCGCCGGCGGCATTGGCGCGTCTGGTGGCCAGCCGGGGCGGCAAGGTGGTGGATGGTGGCGATCCGGCTAAGCTGGGGCGGGCGGTGAAAAACCTCGTCGAGCTGAATGGCTCTGCCGTCGCCCATGTGCAGGACGGCGTGGCCGTGGTCGAATTCCTCAGCTGGCTCGACCGGCAACCGGCGGGCAGCGCGACGGAGATCAGTGCGACGCGGGCGTTGGAAACCATCCGCGCCAAGGTGGGCGAGCGGATGCAGAACCCGCTGAAGGATGTATCCTTCGATACGATTGCCGGGGCAGGTGAACATGCCGCTATCATGCATTACCGCGTGACGACGGAAAGCGACCGGCCAATCCGCGCCGGGGAAATGTTCCTGGTCGATTCAGGCGCCCAATATGTCAACGGCACCACGGATATTACCCGCACGCTTGCCGTCGGCGCAGTGCCGGACGATCAAAAACGCTTTTTTACGCTGGTGTTGAAGGGCATGATCGCCATCAGCACGGCGCGCTTTCCGAAGGGTACGCGCGGCTGCGATCTCGATCCGCTGGCGCGCATCAACTTGTGGAAGGCCGGAGCGGATTTTGCCCATGGCACCGGCCACGGCGTCGGCTCGTTTCTGTCGGTGCATGAGGGACCGCAGCGCATTTCCCGGCTTTCCACCCAGGAATTGCTGCCAGGCATGATTCTCTCCAATGAGCCTGGCTACTACCGGCCCGGTCATTTCGGCATCCGGATCGAAAACCTGATCTATGTGCGTGATCTGGAGCCGATGAACGGCGGCGACCTTGATATGATGAGTTTCGAGACGCTCACGTTCGCGCCCATCGACCGCTACCTGATCGTTGAGGACATGCTGACCCGTGAGGAACTGCGCTGGCTGGACGATTATCATGCCCGCACGCGAGAGCAGCTTTTGCCACTGGTAGAGGGAGAGGATGCTCGAAGCTGGCTGATCCGGGCGACCGAGCCATTGGCGCGGTCGGCTATTTAAAAAAGCGAGGATGCATAGGCATCTTCGCTTTGGGCATGTTCGTTTAGAAAAACGACAGAGGAGGAAGGAGGGTGATTAGCGCCCTCTTTCCTCGCTTTCGCGGATGGCCTCATCAAGTGCCACTTCCAGCAGATAGCTCAACATCTCGCAGCGGGCGGCGTCTGACGCCTTGATCAGCTTTTGCAGGTCCTCGGCAATCTGATGGATGGAATGGGCGTTCGCTGCCGGTTCCTTGCCGCCAGCAATCAGTTCCAGTCGATGACGTTGATGACCCATTTAAAAACCCCTCTCAATGCATTCCGCCTTTTTGCCGCATGACGCCATCAATCAGATTGCCCTCACGTGGTTACGAGACGAATCGGCAAGGCAAACGGTTGCGACGACAGAGTTCTACCATAGGTTATTTATATTAAATATAGCTGAATAAGGTATACTAACTGTAAAACAAGCCTCACCCCAGTCTCAGAGGCTTTGGAGAGGTGATTGCCGCAGGGTGGAGCGGATAGGGATCAGGCCATGAACTGGCGGATCAGCACGGCGGCACCCCAACCGGTCAACAGCATGGGGATCAACGAAAAGCGCAGGCCAACGACGAGACCAAGCAACATGGCGAATTTCACCTCCATCCCGCCGGCGTAAAAGGCCGGAGCGACCAGCGTGGTCAGCACGGCGGCAGGAACGGCGTTCAACGCTGCATCGACCCGGGGTGGCAAGGTCTTGAAACGGCTGATCACCAGATAGCCGCCGGCGCGGGTAAGGTAGGTGGCAAGGGCGGCAGCCAGAATGATCGCCACCATAGAGGGGTCGAGATCCATCATTGCGTCACCTCCGGTCGATCCTCAAGGGCCGCTTGCGGCTTCGGCGGCAGCAGGGCTGCGGTAACAATGCCGGCCAGTGCGCCGAGGCTGACATGCCAGGGCGAACCGACGGCATGCATGGCGAACACCGCGGCCACGGCGCTGACGGCAACCACGATCAGGAAGTTCGGACGCTTGCGAAAGCCAAGCACGCTGCCCATGAAATAGACGGGCAGCAGCACGTCGAGGCCGACCGCTTTCGGATCGCCGATCAGGCTACTGAACACTGCGCCAATCGCCGAAAATCCGACCCAGGGAACATAGATGGCCAGTGCAAAGCCCATATACCAGCCGAAGGAAACGGACTTGCCACCTTCGGAATGTTTGACGGTTTCGGCAAATTGCGGATCAGTCATGAAGAAGAAGGCCACGGCCTTTTGCAGTCCACTCAGCCGTTGAAAATACGGGCCGATGGCCGCCGAATAGAGGATGTGGCGGAAATTGACGGCAAACACCGAGAGCACGACCAGCCAGGCCGGAACGTTATTGCCGAACAGATCGATGCCGACCAATTGACTGGCACCTGCAAAAATCGTCGCACTCATCAGCGTCGCCTCAGCCACCGATTGGCCATGGGCGGCAGCGACGGCACCAAACAGGGCCGCAAAGGGCAGGGTGGAAAGAGTGATGGGAACGCTTTGGCGCGCACCATCGGTAAAGTCTGACATCGTCTTTTCCTAGAGCATTTCCAGCAAAAATGCGGTGCGGTTTTGCGTCTGGAAATCTGTTGAAACAAACAGTTAGAGTATTTCTGCGTTTCTATGAAAGGCAGAAATGCTCTAAATGGGTATATGCCTTGGGATGGCCTGTCTTTCAGGCCAGCCCTTGTTTTCCCTCACAAGAATGAGGGGTGGATTAGAACATCAGCGCGAAACGAGCAAATCAATAGGAGTGATCCTGCGTTGATTTCCATTGATGCGTGCTCATAGTCATGCCCTATTCCAGCCGACCCTTCTTGTCGAAAAGGAACATTGTGAATGCCGAAACCCGATGATTTCAAAGCGGATTTTTCAAAAGAAGAACTGGCTCTGCTGGTTTCACGGCTGCAAAAACACCTGGCGAGTGAACATGAGGTCGAGCTTGGACGGTTCGAGGTCGAAAGTCTGATCGATTTTCTGGCCGGAACGGTCGGTGTGCATTTCTACAACAGAGGCCTTGCCGACGCCCAGACCCTGCTGGCCGAGCAGATCGATCGCTTCAATGACGGGATCTACCAATTGGAGCGGACGATGGCGTCTTGAGGTTTGCGCCATGGTGGGCGTGTTTTTCTGATAAATTGGTTTGATTGAAAAATGGGCATAATGCAATTAAAAGGGGCATTTCTCGTTGACTTGATGCTCTCTAGAATTTAAATCGCTCCCTGCTGATCAAGCAACCTCTGCGAGCATTCGGCGCATGGGAATTATCGAAGCGCCTGATCTGCTTTTTTCCGGGGGGAGTGGAATATGATGTTTTCAGGCGGGACTGAGGATTATTACGACGTTCTGGTGATTGGCGCCGGATTGGCAGGGCAGACGTTGGCGTTATCTGTGGCGGGGGAAAAGCGGGTTCTCATCGTCTGTAAATCCGATCTCGGCTCTGCCGCATCGAATTATGCCCAGGGTGGCATTTCTGCGGTCTATGCCGATGATGACACCCATGACAAGCATGTCAGCGATACGTTGATTGCCGGATGTCATCTGAACGACATCGACAATACGCGCTATATCGTTGAGAATGGTCGTAAAGCTGTTGATTGGCTGATCGAGCAGGGCGTTCCATTCACCAAACAGGATGGCGACTATCACCTGACCCGCGAAGGCGGCCATGGCGAACGGCGCATTTTGCATGTCGATGACATGACCGGTCGCGGAATTCAGACCAGCCTGACCTCCCATCTTCTCTCTCATCCCAACATCACCGTGCTTGAGAATTGCGCAGTTACGGATCTCATTCGGGGCGACGCCGAGAAAAATACCTGCATTGGCGCGGTCTTGATCGACCCGAAGGGTGTCGAGCGCCGCATCGCTGCCAGTTTCACGGTTTTGGCAACAGGCGGCGTCGGCCCGATTTTCTCTCATACGACATCGCCAGCTCAATCGATCGGTGACGGTATTCCTCTGGCCTGGAGAATGGGTTGTCGTGTCGCCAACCTGGAGTTCATGCAGTTCCATCCAACCTGCATGTACTATCCCGGAGGTGACGCCTTTCTGATCACGGAGGCCGTTCGGGGCGAAGGTGGCATTCTGACGCTTCCCGATGGATACCGCTTCATGGCCGATTATGATGAGCGTGCAGAGCTTGCGCCGAGAGATGTGGTCTCCAGAGCCATTTACAGCGAGATGAAGAAAAACGGCATCCCATCCGTCAATCTCGACATCAGCCATAAGCCAGCGGAATTCATCAAGGGGCATTTCCCGAACATCTACCAGAAATGTCTGGAGCGGGGGATCGACATGACGAAGGAGCCGATACCGGTGACGCCCGCTTCGCATTATACCTGCGGCGGTGTCTATGCGGAAATAAACGGACGAACGGATGTCGATCGCCTGTATTGCCTCGGGGAAGCCGCCTATACCGGCTTGCATGGTGCCAACCGGCTTGCCTCCAACTCCCTGCTGGAATGTGTGGTCATGGCACGGGCCGCGTCACGGGATATCTTGAGCGGCAGCGACCTGCTGAACGTCTCGCTGGCACCGGCCAAACAGCATCCGCATATCATGGCGGCGGATGGAATGAAGCGTGATGCCATGGTGCTGATCAAGCAGGAAATCAGAACCGTGATGTGGAATTATGTTGGTATTGTCCGCAGCCTGGATTCGCTTCACGCGGCCCGCAGAAGGATTGACCTGCTTCATTCGGAAGTCGAGGCGATGTTGACATCGCATCCCCATTCTTTCGACCTCAGCGACTTGCACAACATGGTGGTGACGGCGCGGATTGTCATCGACAGCGCCTTGTCGCGGTCTGAAAGTCGCGGCTGTCATTACAACAGCGACTTTCCAAGTTCTCGTCAGGAGTCCGGCCCTACCGTCCTCTGCTTGGCTGACCAACACGCCAGTGTAGCGGCATAGGATCAAACACGATGCTGATGAGTGTCATAGGCGTTCCCTTCGGCGCGTTGCTCGGGACGGCGGGAGGGTTTTTGGGAACCGGAGGCGGGACATTTGCAATCCCGCTTCTGGTTTTGTTTGCGGCCTATGACCAGAAGCTTGCCCAAGGGACAGCTTTGGTCATGGTGGTCACCAATGTTCTCTATGCCCTGGTGAAATACCGCAACAAGGGCAGCTTCGATCTCAAGACGGCCCTTGTGCTGGCCGTCAGTGGCAGCATCACCTCGGCGATCAACTCTCTTTGGGCTCTGTCGCTGTCGAGCGAGACATTGAAGCTGTGGTATGGCGTGTTTTTGATGTTGCTTGCGGCCTTCGTCGCTGTCACGCGCAACATAAAATTCGTCTCGCATGGCCTTGATTATCGTTGGGCTTTTCTGCCGGGGGCTATTGGCGGCATATCGCTGGGCTTGTTTGGAGTAGGGGGCGCCATGCTGGCCGTTCCCTTGCTTGTGATGTTTTACGGGCATTCCCAGGTTCGCGCGCAAGGACTCGGGTTGGCGCTGGCGCTGCCCGGATGCAGTATCAGCCTGATGCAATATGGCTATTATGGCCATGTCGATTGGGTGCTTGGCTCCATGCTGGCCATCGGCGGGCTTTTGGGCGTGCCAGCGGGCGTTCATTTGGCCCATAAGGTTGATGAACGCACCTTGGTTTTGTCGTTTTGCACCTTGCTGATTGCCGCGGGGCTGCTTGTCATCGTCAAATAGCCGTAGCACCGCGCGCCGGACAAGGGCGCGAGGTGCTGCTGCCTTGGCAGTTACGATTTGCGCGGCTGGAATGTATGCTCCGGCCCGGGAAATTGTCGCGCCTTGACCTCGGTCGCATAGTCTTCCACGGCCTTTGAAATCACCCCGGCCAGCTCGGCATAATGTTTGACGAAGCGCGGTTTGAAATCGTTGAACAGGCCCAGCATGTCGTCTGAGACCAGGATCTGGCCATCGCAGGCAGGCGAGGCGCCGATGCCGATGGTGGGGATGGCAAGGGTCTGGGTTATGTCCCGCGCCAAAGGCTCCACGGTGCCTTCAATGACCAGCGCAAAAGCGCCTGCCTTGGCTATAGCGGTGGCGTCGGCCTGGATCTTGTCGGCTTCCGCCTCATCATGGCCTTTTGAGCGATAGCCGCCTGACGTGTTGACCTGCTGCGGCATTAGTCCGACATGGCCCAGCACCGGAATGCCGCGTTCCACCAGAAAGGCGACGGTCTCGGCCATTTCCGTGCCGCCCTCCAGCTTGACGCCATCGCAGCCGGTTTCCTTCATGATCCGTGCCGCATTGCGGAAGGCCTGTTCCCTGGATTCCTGATAGGAGCCGAAGGGCATATCGACGATGACGCAGGCATGACTGACTCCGCGTAACACCGCTTGCCCATGGGCAATCATCATCTCCAGGGTGACGCTAACAGTGGTGTCCAGCCCATACAGCACCATGCCAAGACTGTCGCCGACCAGCAGCAGATCGCAATGGGCATCCATCAGCCGCGCCATCGGCGTGGTATAGGCGGTGAGGGACACAATCGGGCGCTGATGCTTCAGCGCGGCAATGGTGGTGGGCGTCAGGCGTTTCTGGCGGGGCGGGGCGCTCACTCGGCGGCTTCCTTTTTGCTTTTGATGGTGATGACCCGGTTATCCAGCAGCTTGGTCGTGCCGATTTGTACGTAAAGCAACACCAGAAACGGCTGGTCAAGATGGGGCAGGGTGGCGAGCGTATCGGGGTGACGCACGGCGACCACGTCAGGCCGCGCCAGCGGCTCGCGGGCAATGAAGGCGGCAAGGGCTGCTTCCATCTCCGCCGCATCGCGCAGACCGTTGCGATAGAGCCGTTCCGCCTCCTCCAGCGCTTTCGGCACGATGGCGGCGGCGGCACGCTGCTCCTCGGTCAGATAGACATTGCGCGACGAGCAGGCCAGCCCATCGGCCTCGCGCACGGTTGCCACCGGCACGACGCGCACCGGCATGGCGAGATCCTCGACCATGCGGCGGATGATCGCCACCTGCTGATAATCCTTCTCGCCAAAATAGGCGGCATCCGGCTGGACGATGTTGAACAGCTTGGTAACGACGGTTGCTACGCCCGCGAAATGGCCGGGCCGGGCCTTGCCCTCCAGCTCGCCGCCCAGCTCCGGCAGATCGACCACCGTTTGTATCGGTCGCGGATACATGTCGGCCACGCCAGGCGCGAACAGAAAATCGACGCCTGCCGCCGCCAGCATTTCACTGTCGCGAGCGAGATCGCGGGGATATTTCTCCAGATCCTCGCCCTTGCCGAATTGCAGCGGGTTGACGAAGATCGACACCACAGTCACAGCGTTTTCAGCCTCCGCCTGTTCGACCAGCGTCAGGTGACCCTTATGCAGATAGCCCATGGTCGGCACGAAACCGATGGATTTTCCAGCCTTGCGGCAGGCATCGAGCCTTTGGCGCAGCGCTGCAATCGTGTTGATAATCTCCATGGCGGCCCTCCCGAACCCATTCTTTTTGCAGGTGCAGATGTTTCTTAGGCGAGGACATCCGCGCTGGTGATAAGCCTTGCGCCGTGAGCCTGCATGTCGGCAATCGCCGCCTCCACCGTCTGCGGATCGATGCCCCGGCTGCCATCGATAATCAAGCGCACCGTCACGCCCGGCAGCATGTCCAGCGCATCCAGCACGGAAAACTTGACGCAGTAATCGGTGGCAAGGCCCATGACATCCAGTTCGGTGACGCCCTTGTCGATCAGCCAGGCGTCAAGGCCGGTCAGGGCAGACTGATCGTTGTCGCGGAAGGCCGAATAGCTGTCCACCAACGGGTTCAGCCCCTTTTTCTGCACATGATCGATCCGCGAGAGGTCGAGGCCAGGGTGAAACTCGGCATCTACTGTTCCCTGTATACAATGGTCCGGCCACATCATCTGCGGCTTGCCGGAAAGCTCGCCCAGCTCGAAAACCTTGGCGCCAGGATGCTGGGAGGCGAAGCTTCCATGATGGGCTGGATGCCAATCCTGCGAGGCGACGATCAGGTCATAGGCCCCGCTGGCCATCAGGGCATTGGCGATGGGGACGATCTGATCGCCCTCTGCCACCGGCAGATTGCCGCCCGGGCAAAAGCCATTCTGGATATCGATGAGAAGCAGCGCCTTGGTCATGATCCCTCCTGCTGATTTTGCGCCAGACCATGGCAAGGCCGATCGATGCGCGCAAGGGTATGGGTAAGAGTATTTGGTCTCAAAATTTGATTTGCCGGTAAGATCGGTAGGAACCTAACGGTCGCTCCCGCGTTTGCAGTTCACCTATGCGTAAATTTTTGTCGCACCCCCGCTTATTTTCAACATGCATCGGATTTGTCCTATGATCCTCATCGTTACAGCGGTCGTTTTCGCCGTGATCGGGCTCGCGCTCGGCGGCGGAGGTGGCTATCTCCTGTCGCTCGGCGGTAGCCCGTTTTACCTCATCGCCGGTCTTGCCTTCATCCTCGTTGCGCTGCTTCTGGCGATGCGCAAGGCGGCGGCGCTGTGGATCTATGGGCTGTTCATTCTCGGCTGCCTGGGCTGGGCGATCTGGGAGGTCGGCTTTGACTGGTGGCAGCTTGGCACCCGCGGCGGGCTGGTGATCGTGCTCGGCTTTGTGCTGCTATTGCCTGCCATCCGCCGCAGGCTCGGGCCGCTACATCGTCGCGAAGGCGGCATTGCCGCCAGCGCTTGGCCGGTAGCGCTGCCGGTGCTGGTCGCGCTCGTTGTCGCCGGTTATTCGATGACCCAGGACCCCTATGACAAGCCCGGCACGCTGCCGATGGATGTGGCCAGCGCCACGCCCTCCTATGGCGGCGACATGGCTGATGGCGAATGGCATCAATATGGCCGCACACCCTATGGCCAGCGCTATTCGCCGCTGACCCAGATCACGACCGACAATGTCAAGACGCTGAAGACCGCCTGGACCTACCAGACCGGCGATGTGAAACTGCCCGGCGATGTCGGCGAGACCACCTATCAGGTCACGCCGCTGAAAGTCGGCGATACGCTTTATCTCTGCACCCCGCACAATTGGGCTATCGCCGTGGATGCGGCGACTGGCAAGCAGAAATGGAAATATGACCCCAATGTCGGCCTGAACCCGGATCGCCAGCACCAGACCTGCCGTGGCGTCACCTATTATGCCGATCCTGCCGCCACAGCTGGTGCGTCCTGCGCCACCCGCGTCTATCTTCCAACCTCGGATGCGCGGCTGATCGCGCTCGATGCCGCCAATGGCAAGATCTGCGAGAGTTTTGCCGACAAGGGCGTGCTGCATCTGGAACAGGGCATGCCCTACAATCCGGCTGGCTATTATTACTCGACGTCGCCGCCGGTGATTGCCGCCGGCAAGATTATCATTGGTGGGGCGGTCAACGATAACTATTCCACCAAGGAACAATCCGGCGTGATCCGCGCCTTTGACGTCCAGACCGGCGCGCTGGTGTGGAACTGGGACAGCGGCAATCCGGGCCAGACCCAACCACTGCCCGAAGGCCAGACATACACCGCCAATTCGCCGAATAGCTGGTCGGTATTCTCGGTCGATGAACAGCTGGGCCTCGTCTATATCCCGCTTGGCAATCAGGTGCCGGACCAGTTGGGCATGAACCGCAGCGCCAATGTGGAGAAATATTCTTCCTCGGTCGTGGCGCTTGACCTCAATACCGGTGCCGACCGCTGGGTGCAGCAATTCGTCCATCATGACCTCTGGGACATGGATGTTCCCGCCCAGCCCGTGCTGCTCGACATTACCCGCGAAGGCACCACCGTCCCGGCGCTCGTTGCCTCCACCAAGCAGGGTGATGTCTATGTGCTGGACCGGCGCACTGGCCAGCCGATCATTCCGATCAAGGAGCTTCCGGCTCCCGGCGGCACTATTCCAGAAGATCAAGCGTCGCCAACCCAGCCGATTTCTGGTCTTAGTTTTCGCCCACCGAAGCTGGAAGAGCGCAATATGTGGGGCGTGACGCTGCTCGATCAGCTGGCCTGCCGCATCAAGTTCCATCAGTTGCGCTATGAGGGGCAATATACCCCGCCATCGTTGCAGGGCTCGATCATCTATCCCGGCAATTTCGGCACGTTTAACTGGGGTTCGGTTGCTGTCGATCCGGAAAAACAGGTCATGTTCGGCATGCCGACCTATCTGGCCTTCACCTCACAGCTTGTGCCGCGTGATCAGGTTCCGGCCAAGGGCCAGGACGAAAAAGGCTCGGAACAGGGGCTGAACCGCAATGACGGCGCGCCCTATGCCGTGAAAATGGGGCCGTTCCTGTCGCCCATCGGTGTTCCCTGCCAGGCGCCGCCATGGGGTACGGTTGCCGCTGTCGATCTGAAAACCGGCAAGATCGCCTATCAGCACCGCAATGGCACCGTGCATGACATGACGCCGCTGCCGCTGCCCTTCAAGGTCGGCGTACCCGGCATCGGTGGGCCGATGATTACCAAGGGCGGGGTCGCTTTCCTCGGTGCTGCCGTCGATAATTATCTGCGCGCCTATGACCTCGCCACAGGCAAGGTTCTCTGGGAAGGCCGGCTTCCGGCTGGCGGCCAGGCGACGCCGATGAGCTACGAGCTGAACGGCAAGCAATATGTTGTCATGGTCGCTGGCGGCCACGGTTCAATCGGCACCAAGCCGGGGGACTACGTGATCGCCTATACGCTGCCGTAAATTTGGCACGACGGTGGCCTTGTTCACCCCCTCATCCGGCTGCCGCAACCTTCTCCCCACAAGGGGGAGAAGGGCCTATGTCTTACCCTACCTCTCCAATAACGCGAGCTGTGAAGCGAAAGCGGCGGCGGTTGTCCCTCGCCCCCTTGTGGGGAGAGGGGTGCCGAGCGCAGCGGAGGCGGGGTGAGTGCTTACGCCCCGAGGTAGATTTCACAGAAAGCAATCCAGCCCCTTCCGGTTTTGACCGGGAGGGGTCTTCTTTTGGAACAATTGATTCAAATGTCCTTCCGCTACGGCAACCAAACCTTAACCATGAAGCCGTAAAACGAATCATCAGTATAAAGGATGGTTCGTATGCCCAACACTGCCGCCAAGCTTGAACCCGTCGTCTCGACGCTGGCTTTCTTCCCGCTGGCCAGCCGCCGTGATATGGTGCGCGGTGCCGCCGTGACGCTGGACCGCCTGCAAGGCAACGATGCCACCATCTACTGGCGCGCCACCTGCCGCCAGCTCGGCGCCGAACTCCTCGACCTCGGCTGCCCCGAAGACGTGATGCGCGGCGAGATCATGAATTTCCAGGACGCCGTGCAAATGGAACTGATGTGGCTGCATCGCAATGAAGAAGCCCGGGGGTAAGGGTAATTCTGGGCGCAAGATAAGCTTTTGTCGTTAAGCCCGCTCCACAAACCCGTCCAGCACCCGCTTCTGCCCAGCCCGATCAAAATCAATCGTCAGCTTATTCCCCTCAACGACAGACACATTGCCATTGCCGAACTTGATGTGGAACACGCGGTCGCCGACTGTGAACTTTGATGGTTCGGTGCTGGTGGATTTGGCGACCAACTGGCCGTCGATGGTTTGGCCGCGGGGGCCGCTTTCGCCGTAGCCGATGCGTTCCACGGCGTGGCCGGAGCGGCTGCCCCAGTTTTCGCGGGTGGCGTCGGTTTTGTTGGCCTGGGCGCGTTTCCAGCCGGGGGTGGAGTAGGAATTGGCAAATGGCTCCTGCTTGTCGAAGCGGGACTGGCCGTAGCCGCCGCGTCCATAGCCGCCATAGCTGGTTTCCACCTCCGCCACTTCCACATGGGCGGGCGGCAGTTCATCGAGGAAGCGTGACGGCATGGTCGATTGCCAGAGGCCATGGATGCGCCGGTTGGAAACGAACCACAGGTGACAGCGGCGCTTGGCGCGCGTCAGGCCGACATAGGCCAGCCGCCGTTCTTCCTCCAGCGCGGCACGTCCGCCTTCATCCAGAGCACGTTGATGCGGAAACAGGCCTTCTTCCCAGCCGGGCAGAAACACGGTCTCGAATTCCAGCCCCTTGGCGGAATGCAGCGTCATGATCGATACGGCGTCGAGATTTTCGTTGGTCTCGGCATCCATCACCAGCGAGACATGCTCCATGAAGCTGCGCATGCTCTCGAAGGCTTCCATCGAGCGGATCAGTTCCTTCAGGTTTTCCAGCCGCCCCGGCGCTTCCGCCGATTTGTCGTTCTGCCACATGGCGGTATAGCCGCTCTCATCGAGGATCTGCTCAGCAAGCTCGGTATGCGGCGTGTTTTCCAGCAGATCCTGCCAGCGGCGGAAATCCGTCACCACGTCAAACAGCGCCTTGCGCGCCTTCGGCTTCAATTCATCGGTCTCGATAATGTCGGAGGCCGCCGCCAGCATCGGAATATCCCGTTTGCGGGCATAGTCATGCAGGGTGCGCACCGTGGTATCGCCTAACCCGCGCTTCGGCGTATTGACGATCCGCTCGAAGGCCAGGTCGTCGGCGGGCTGGCAGACCATGCGGAAATAGGCCATGGCATCGCGGATTTCCAACCGCTCGTAAAAGCGCGGACCGCCAATAACCCGGTAATTCAGCCCAAGCGTTACGAACCGGTCTTCAAACTCGCGCATCTGGAAGGAGGCGCGCACCAGAATGGCCATGTCGTTGAGCTTATGCTGGTTGCGTTGCAACTGCTCGATTTCCTCGCCAACTGCACGGGCTTCCTCCTCCGAATCCCAGGCGGCATGCACCACGACTTTTTCGTCGTTCGGATCGACCCGGTCGGTAAACAGCGTCTTGCCCAGACGCCCCTCGTTATGGGCAATCAGGAACCCGGCAGCGCCAAGAATATGCTCTGTCGAGCGGTAATTGCGCTCCAGCTTGATGACTTTCGCGCCCGGAAAATCCTTCTCGAAGCGCAGGATGTTGTCCACTTCGGCCCCACGCCAGCCATAGATCGACTGGTCATCATCACCAACGCAGCAGATGTTTACTGTGCCGTTTGTGACCTTGCCGTCAGCGCTTCTGCTGCTTGGCCGCTGGGCCAACAGCCGCAGCCACATATATTGCGCCGTGTTGGTGTCCTGATACTCATCGACAAGAATATAGCGGAAGCGCTGGTGATAGTCCTTCAGCACATCCGGATTGGCGCGGAACATGCGGATCGGGTGCAGCAGAAGATCGCCGAAATCGCAGGCATTCAGGCTTTTCAGCCGGGCCTGGTAGGCGGCGTAAAGCTCGCGGCCCTTGCCATTGCCAAAGGCGCGGGCGTCGCCTTCGGGGATCTGCGCCGGGTCGAGGCCCTTGTTTTTCCAGCCGTCGATCATTCCGGCAAACATTTTGGCGGGCCAGCGCTTGTCGTCCAGCCCTTCGGCCTGGATGATCTGCTTGATCAGCCGCACCACGTCATCGGTATCGAGAATGGTGAAATCCGAGGTCAGGCCGACCAGCTCGGCATGGCGGCGCAAAAGCTTGACGCCGATGGAGTGGAATGTGCCGAGCCACGGCATGCCCTCGACAGCGCCGCCAACCAGAACGCCGACGCGTTCCTTCATCTCGCGGGCTGCCTTGTTGGTGAAGGTCACGGAGAGGATCTGGCTGGGGAAAGCGCGGCCGGTGGCCAGAATATGTGCGATACGGGTGGTCAACACCCGCGTCTTGCCGGTGCCTGCACCGGCCAGCACCAGAACGGGACCATCCAGGGTTTCGACCGCTTCGCGCTGTTCCGGGTTGAGGCCGGAGAGATAATCCGGGTTGCGGTTCTGGTCGCGCGCGGCCATGGCCCGCGCTGCAATGCCCAATCCGCCGCCCGCAGGCGTCGTGGTTTCCTTTTCCGGCGTAGCCGTGGCCTTTCCTCCCGCTGGGGAGGTGCGGGGTGCAGGCTCTTCGTCGAAGAAGGGAATATCGTCAAAACCGTTGCTCATGTCCTTCAATGTAGTGATTCTACCTCGAAAGGCCAGTGAAAACGTTCTTGTTTCATTCCAGATTCAGCGGTGGGTCAGTGAAGAGAGGAAAAAACCTCCCTTAAAAGACGGTCAGAAACCTGATTGCAAATGGAAGGAAAATCACGCCAGCTTGCCTGAAAATCACAGCCGCGTGATGCCGCTCGCTGGTCGGAATTTTGTCACGAAAGCTTCATGGAAGCGACTTACGCCAATTCCAGTGTCGCTCGAAAAGCCGCTGGGGCTTTGAGAGATTGCTCGACGAACACGGGGATTATTCCGATGACTTTCATGAAAAAGATCGCCACGGGTGCGGCGCTTGCCGCCTTTTCGGTCGCCTTTACCGGTGCGGCTTTTGCCGCCGATATTTCCGGTGCCGGTTCCAGCTTCATCTATCCTGTGTTTTCCAAATGGGGTGAAGCCTACAAAGCCAAGACCGGCATCAGCTTGAACTATCAGTCCATCGGTTCCGGCGGCGGCATCAAGCAGGTCGAAGCCAAGACCGTCACCTTCGGCGCTACCGACAAGCCGCTGAGCGACGAAGAACTCACCAAGAACGGCCTGACCCAGTTTCCGATGGTGATGGGCGGCATCGTGCCGATGTACAATATCGAAGGCGTCAAGCCGGGCGAACTGGTGCTGGATGGCAAGGCGCTCGAAGCCATTTACATGGGTACGATCACCAAGTGGAACGACCCGGCGATTGTAGCCCTCAACAAGGGCGTCAAGCTGCCTGAGCAAGCCATCGTTGTCGTGCATCGCGCCGACGGTTCCGGCACGACCTTCAACTTCACCGATTACCTCAGCAAGGTTTCCGCCGAGTGGAAGAGCAAGATCGGCTCCGACACTGCTGTCGAATGGCCGGTCGGTATCGGTGCCAAGGGGTCTGAAGGCGTTGCCAACACGGTCAAGCAGACGGCTGGCGCTATCGGCTATAACGAATATGCCTATGTGATCCAGAACAAGCTTGGCTATGCCAAGATGAAGAATGACGCCGGCAAGGTGGTCGAGCCTTCGCTGGACAGCTTTGCTGCTGCCGCTGCCAATGCCGATTGGGCCGGTGCCAAGAATTTCAATGTCGTCATCACCAATCAGCCCGGCGAAAAGAGCTGGCCGATTGCTGCTTCCACCTGGGTGCTGATCCATAAGGACCCTGTCGACAAGGACGCCACCGAAGCCGCGCTGAAGTTCTTCGCCTGGGCCTACAAGGATGGCACCGGTGAAGCCAAGGCGCTGGAATATGTCGCTATTCCCAAGCCGGTTGTGAAGCTGATCGAAAACTCCTGGGATAGCATCCAGAAGGACGGCAAGCCGGTCTTCAAGGCGATGTAATTGGGGCCATCTAAGGTCGGGCATTCCGAAATTTCGATAGAAGACAGCGGACGGTTCCACCGCCCGCTCAGTTTATTGCCAAATTTCGATCTCGGCATTTCGTCACCCTCGGGCCTGTCCCGAGGGTCTGCCGTCGCTGAATAAGCAATTGACGTTGTTGATTAAATTAACGTGCTTAGATGCTCGGCACAAGGCCGAGCATGACGTCGAGGATAAATGCGGACTTTGTCAGCAGTCTGAGCGGATGGTTCCACCGCCCGCTATTTGCGTCTTGGCCTGCCAAAAAGCTCCTGCGAGAAAGTTTCTGCATGACTGCCACCCATCAACCGACCATGAGCGAGGACGAGCTAAGAACAGCTGCCGCCAAGCGGGTGCGCTTTGCCGATGCAGTGTTCATCCGCGCCACCTGGCTTTGCGCCATGCTGGTTATGGTCGCATTGCTCGGGGTATTCCTGTCGCTGCTGATCGAATCCTTGCCGACCTGGCGCGAATTCGGCCTATCCTTCCTGTGGAACGAACGCTGGAGCCCGGCCAAGGACATTTACGGGGCCGCCGCACCGATTTACGGCACGTTGATTACCTCGGTTATCGGCCTGGTGATCGGCGTTCCCGTCAGCTTCGGCATCGCTATTTTTCTCACTGAAATGTGTCCGCCGCTGCTGCAACGGCCCATCGGCACGGCCATTGAGCTTCTGGCTGGCATTCCCAGCATTATTTACGGGCTCTGGGGCTTCTTTGTGCTGGCGCCGATCATGCAATCCGTGGTGCAGCCAGCTCTGATTGCCACATTCGGCCATCTGCCTGTTCTCGGTCTGCTGTTCAGCGGCGCACCTTATGGCATCGGTCTTCTGACGGCGGGGATCGTGCTGGCGATTATGGTCATTCCATTCATCGCCTCTGTCACCCGCGACGTGTTCGGCACAGTGCCGGTGCTGCTCAGGGAATCGGCCTATGGCATGGGCATGACCACCTGGGAAGTCGTCTTCCACATCATCATTCCCTATACGCGGCGCGGCTTGATCGGTGGCGTCATGCTGGGCCTTGGCCGGGCGCTGGGCGAAACCATGGCGGTGACCTTTGTGATCGGCAATTCACACCGGATCGCCACCTCGCTGCTGTCGCCCGCCACGACGATTTCGGCTTCGATTGCCAATGAGTTTTCTGAGGCGACGTCGGATCTCTATACGTCCAGTCTGGTGGCGCTCGGTCTCATCCTGTTCTTCATTACCTTTGCAGTGCTGGCGCTTGCCAAGTGGCTCATCGGGCGCAGCGAAAGTTTTTGAGGCCAGCCGATGTCGATTGTTTCCCGCCGCTATCTCGTCAACCGTATCGCCCTTGGCCTGTCGCTGGCCTCGGCCATTCTTGGTCTCGCCGTTCTGGCGGCTATCCTGTGGACGCTGTTCAGCAATGGTCTACAAGCGATCACGCTTGACCTCTTCACCAAGATGACGCCGCCGCCGGGTTCCGATGGCGGTCTTGCCAATGCCATCTACGGCTCCTTCATGATGACGCTGCTGGCAACCGTGGTGGCAACGCCAATCGGTATTCTGGCCGGCACCTATCTTGCGGAATACGGGCGCGGCACCAAGCTTGGCATGGTGGCGATCTTCGTCAACGATATCCTGCTGGCCGCACCGTCCATCGTCATCGGCCTGTTTGTCTATACGCTGCTGGTCGTGCCGTTCCGGCATTTCTCCGGCTATGCCGGTGCCGCTTCGCTGGCGTTGATTGCCATTCCGGTCATCAACCGCACCACCCAGGATATGCTGGCGCTGGTGCCGGATGCGATGCGCGAGGCGGCCGCAGCGCTTGGCGCGCCGCGCTGGAAAATCATGACCTCGGTAATCTGGCGCAGCGCCCGCTCCGGCATGTTGACCGGCGTGCTTCTGGCTGTCGCCCGGATCAGCGGCGAGACGGCACCTTTGCTGTTTACCGCGCTCAACAATCAATACTGGACCGCCGATCTCAGCCAGCCGATCGCCAACCTGCCGGTTGTGATTTTCCAGTTCGCCATGAGCCCCTATGAGGATTGGCAGCGGCTGGCCTGGGGCGGGGCGTTGCTGATCACGGTGACGATCCTGGTTTTGAATATCGTCGCACGAAGCCTGTCGGCGGGTTTGTTGTTCGGAAAGAAGGAAAGATAGATGCAAATGTCTGATACGGGTACAAGGACGCCCCTGATGCGCGCACCTCTGCAAGCCTTCAATCCGTCCGATATCGGCCGCCCTATCAAGGTTGAGGCCAAGCAGCTGTCGTTTTATTACCAGAACGGCTATCAGGCGATCAAAAATGTCGATCTCGGCCTGCGAGATCGCACGGTCACCGCCTTTATCGGCCCGTCCGGCTGTGGGAAATCGACCCTGCTGCGGATTTTCAATCGGATGTACGATCTCTATCCGGGTCAGAAGGTGACGGGCGAGGTTTTGCTCGACGGACGCGATATTCTCAACCCATCGGAAGACCTGAACCGGTTGCGGGCCAAGATCGGCATGGTCTTTCAAAAGCCGACACCGTTTCCGATGTCGATCTATGAGAATATCGCTTTCGGCATTCGCCTTTATGAAAGGCTTTCCAAGCCGGATATGGACAATCGCGTTGAAGCAGCCCTTCAGGAGGCAGCGCTTTGGGGCGAGGTGAAGGACAAGCTGCACCAGAGCGGTCTTGGGCTTTCCGGTGGGCAGCAGCAGCGCCTGTGCATTGCCCGCGCCATTGCCGTCAAGCCGTCCGTGCTGCTGCTGGACGAACCAGCCTCGGCGCTCGATCCGATCTCGACCAGCAAGCTGGAAGAATTGATCGAAACCCTGCGGTCCACCTATTGCATCGCCATCGTCACCCATAATCTGCATCAGGCGGCGCGTATCTCGCAATATACCGCCTTCATGTATCTGGGCGAACTGGTGGAATTCGACCGCACCGAAGCGATTTTCAGCGCCCCAAGTGACCAGCGCACCAGCGACTATGTGACGGGTCGGTTCGGCTGATCGTTCCGCGATGCCGATGACGGGATATCAGCTATTCCTGCCGCAATGACTGGACAAGCCTGTCTGCTCTGGCCATACCTGCAACCAATTGACAAAATGGTTCGAGATAGCAGGGAGACGGGCATGAGCAGGAAGGATGTCGTGGCGGGAGTTCGCAACGAGGATGGGATCGCAACCGTTCTAGGCCTGCTCAAGCAGTCCTTCGGCGAGCGGTTCCAGACCGGCCAGTCCTTCCGGGAGCAACATGCCCACACCACCACCTATCTGCCGGCGCAATTGCCCGATGGGGTGGTCTTCGTCGAAAGCGCCGAGGATGTGAAGACCGTGGTGCGGATCTGCGCCCAGCATAAGGTGCCGATGGTGCCGTTTGGGGTTGGCTCTTCGCTGGAGGGGCAGGTCAATGCGGCGCATGGCGGTATTTCCATCGATTTCACCCGGATGGACACGGTTCTCGAGGTTAATGCCGAGGATCTCGACTGCACCGTCCAGCCGGGCGTGACGCGCGAAGCGCTGAACACCTATCTGCGCGATACCGGTCTGTTCTTCCCCATTGATCCCGGGGCAAATGCCTCCATCGGCGGCATGGCCTCGACAAGGGCTTCCGGTACCAATGCGGTGCGCTATGGCACGATGAAGGACAATGTCATGGCATTGACGGTGGTGACCGCCAATGGCGAAGAGATCCGCACCGCCCACCGCGCCCGTAAATCTTCGGCGGGCTATGACCTGACACGGTTGTTTGTCGGTGCCGAAGGCACGCTCGGGGTGATCACCTCGATTACTCTCAAACTTCAGGGCATCCCCGAAAAGATCGGTGGCGGGGTCTGCGCCTTTGCTGACGTTAAATCGGCCTGCGACGCCGTGATCATGACCATTCAGATGGGCATTCCCGTGGCGCGGATCGAGCTGCTCGATGCCATGCAGGTCCGGGCCTGCAATGCCTATTCCAACCTCAGTCTACCGGAAAGGCCGACGCTGTTTCTGGAGTTTCATGGCACGGAGCAGACGGTGGCCCTGCAGGCGGAGCAATTCGCCGCCATTGCCGAGGAATATGGCGCTGAAGACCTGCGCTTCACCTCCGATCCGCAGGAGCGCGCCCAACTTTGGAAAGCACGTCACAACGCCTATTGGGCAGGCCGGGCGCTGGCCCCGGAGCTGGCGGGCTTGTCCACCGATGTCTGCGTGCCGATCTCCAAACTGGCGGAATGCGTGGCTGAAACCCAGGCCGATATTGCAGAGACCGGGCTTCTGGCGCCGATTGTCGGCCATGTCGGCGATGGCAATTTCCATCTGCTGATCCTGTTCGACGACAAGGACGCTGAGAATGTCGATAAGGTAGAGGCGTTCATGGCGCGGTTGAACGACCGTGCGCTGGCCATGGATGGCACCTGCACCGGCGAACATGGGGTCGGTCAGGGCAAGATGTCCTATCTGGAAGCTGAGCTTGGCGGCGCATTGGATGTGATGCGCCAGGTAAAGCGTGGACTGGACCCCGACAATCTGTTTAATCCGGGCAAGATCTTCCGGCTTTGATCCGCAGGCTTAAAGCCGTTACGATAATGAGTAAGCCGTTATGATAACGGGCATGAAACACCATAGGGAGTCGCAGTGCTAGGCAGACTGTTCATCGCGTTTGGCGGATTGGTCGTGGTGGCGCTGTTTGCCGCGCTTCTAGCGCCGCTTTTCGTCAACTGGACGGATTTCCGCAAGGATTTCGAGGATCAGGCCAGCCGTCTTCTCGGTAAAAAGGTGGTGGTCCACGGCGCTGTCGAGGCACGTATCCTGCCGTTTCCGTCGATCACGATGAATGACGTTACGGTCGGGCCGGGCACCGATGGCAAGACGCTGGCGCATGTGGCGCGGTTTTCCATGGATGCCGAGCTTGCGCCGTTTCTATCCGGCGAAGCGCGGATTTTCGCCATGCGGATCGAGCAGCCGAATGTGCGGCTGAGACTGTTGCCGGACGGTTCGCTGGATTGGTTGCAGGGCAGCCAGCCAAGCCTGCCGGGTCGCAATGTCGTGCTGGAAAAAGTGACGGTCGTCGATGGTGCTCTGACCCTGGTCGATCAGCAGACAGGCCGCACCCGCCAGGTCAGCGGTCTGAATGCCGATATGACAGCTCGGTCCCTGGCTGGCCCGTGGACGGTGTTGGGGCAGGGGGTGCTGGATGGCCAGTCCGGCAATTTCTCGCTGTCCAGCCTTCAACCGGACCAGGCCAAGGGGGCGGTGCCGGTGAAAATCCATATCGCCCCGGATGCAACGCCTGTCGATATTGACCTGTCCGGCGATCTCGCGCTTGTCGACAAGCGCCCGACATTGCAGGGTAGCTTCCTGGCTGCCTTGCGTGCCAATGCCGAGGACGGTCAGGTTAGTGCACCGATGGGCAACCCGGTGCTCCCGCCGCGCATCAGAGGCAAGTTCGAGCTGGGCAATGACCGGGTGCGGATTCCTGAATACCGGATGGAAATCGGTGCCAGCGATCAGCCCTATATCATCACCGGCGAGGCGACGCTGGATAGCGGCAAGGCGCCGGAATTTCTGCTGACAGCCGAGGGCCAGCAGATCGACGTCGATAAGCTGACGCCTACTTTGCCCAAGGGCAAGACCGGGCGGCAGATGCAGAATTCCGCCCGCCAGCGCATCCAGTCGCTGATAGCGCTCGCAGACCGGATCCCCATTCCCGACATGCCGGGTCGCGCCAGCCTTAAACTGCCGGCGATTGTCGCTGGCGATACCGTTATCCGGGATATTACCCTGAATCTGCGGCCTGCCGGAACCGGTTGGCAGGTGGACAAGGCGGTTGCCACCCTGCCGGGCCGCACCCAGGCGGAAGCCTCGGGACGGCTGCAACTGAAGGGGCAGGCATCCTTCAATGGTTCGCTGCTGGTGGCCTCCAGCCAGCCTTCCGGGCTGGCTTCCTGGCTGTCGGGCGATGTCGATCCGGCCATCCGGCAATTGCGCACGGCGGGCTTTTCGGCCAACGTCAACTTGACCTCCGACCTGCAACGGTTCGAAAAGCTTGAACTGGCAATCGGACCAGCCAGCCTGCATGGCCGTCTTGAGCGGCAATCGGCTGATGGCGTCATGCCCAGCCTGTCCTTTGATCTCTCGGGCAATGCCTTCGACTTCGATGCAACGAAGGCACTGGCCTCGCTGGTGTCTGGTGATGCCAGCGATGATGCGCTGCTGAGCCACCAAATCGCCGGGAACATCAAGGTCGATGCCTTTTCGGCATTCGGCATCACGGCTCGTGATGTGGACGGGCTGTTTACCTACAAGGATGGCGGGTTTTCGGTGCGCAAGCTGGATATCGGCAATCTTGCCGGTACCAGTATCAAGGCGACGGGCGAAGCCACCGGCTCGCTTGCCGATTATAGCGGCAAGGCGCAGGTCATGCTGCATGCTGACGACATCAGCGGATTTCTGGCGATGTTGCATCAGCAATTGTCGCAGCATCCGCTGCTGGCCCGGCTGGCGTCCAGCGGGCAATGGTATTCCGATGCCGACATCGTGGTGAATGCCCGTTTTGGCGATGCCCAGTATGGCGGCTTGCAGGTCGATCTACAGGGCAAGGCCAATGGCACGACGGTCGATGCCGCCTATCGGCAGGATAGCCTGTTTGATGTGTTCGACGATTCTGAGAAGAGCTTTTCGCTGACCGCTGCCAATGAAGAACCTTCGGCGCTGTTGGGTCAGCTTGGCTTCGATCCGCTGCCGGTGCCGATGGATGGCGGTGCGAAACTGACCCTGCAATTAAAACAGCAGGGCACCGCGCCAGCGGATGGCCAGATGTCGCTGACATCTGGGGCGACCCGGCTTGGGGTGAGCGGAACGGTCAATCTTGGTGCGGACCTGTTCTTGCAGGGCAAGGGCAAGATGGAACTGGCCAGCGACGATATTGCCCCATTGCTGATCATGAATGCAGTCAGTCTCCCCGGCATCGACACCGGTCTGCCGATCACCCTGACCGGCGACATCGAGCGGCAGGGCGACAACAAAACGCAATTGCAAGATATAAATGGCGAGGTTGCGGGGGACCGTTTGTCCGGCACGCTGGTGCTGGAGCCGACCGCTTCAGCGGTTAAAATCGGCGGTGCGGTTGGCCTGGAGACCGTTGATCTTGAATGGCTGGCGTCGACCGTGATCGGCCCGGTCAAGGACCCCGCATCCGACGCGTTATCGGCGGCGAAGGTGCAGACGCCCGTCTGGGGCGACATGCAGATGGACGTCGCCCTCAAGGCTGGCACACTCGATCTTGGCCCGCTGCCCGCCGCCCGTGATGTTGCCGCGCGCCTGACGCTGGTGGATGGCGGCATGGCGCTGGAGGATCTGTCCGGCACGCTGTTCGGCGGCGCTCTCTCTGGGCGCATGTCGCTCGCCAATAACCAGGGCACGGCTTTCCTGCGCAGCAGACTGTCCCTTGCCAATGCCGACTTGGGCAAGATCTGGCCTGACAGCGGCCTGTCCGGTCAAGCCAGGCTGCAAGTGATGGCGGAAGGCAGCGGTAGCAGCGCCCAAGGCCTGCTTGGATCGGTCAACGGTTCCGGCCAGGTCGATCTCTCCGCTTTGACTATCCCGGAACTGGACCTCTCCAGCTTTCCGGCACTCTCGGAGGCTTTTGGAGCTGCGACCAGTGAGGTGACGGCGGAGCAGGTCTCCGCAGCTCTGACACCACTGCTGGCCCGCGCGCCAACCCTACTGGGCGACGTGACCATGCCGTTTACGCTGAGTGACGGTAAAGCCCGGATGCAGGGCGTCAAACTGCCAGCCAAGGATGCCGCTATCGAGACGCAGGCCGTCTTGACGGTTGCCTCCGGTGACGTCGATGCCGATGTCCAGATCGCCTTCGATCCGGCTACGGCGGTCTCTACGTCTGGGGAGGCTATCGCAGCACAGACGGGTGTTGAGCAGGCAACGGCGGGAGATGCCGCGCCGACCGTCCACCTGCTGCTGACGGGTCCGCTAGCTGCGCCCAAGCGGCAGTTGGATGTCCGCGAAATGGCAAGCTACCTCTCGCTCCAGGCATTCGAGCGTGAGCGCAGACGGGTGGAAACATTGCAAGCGGCTGTGTTGGAAAAGCAAAGGCTGCGGCGCGAAGTGGCCTATTATACCGCCCTTGCCGCAGAGCGTGCGGCGGCGCAGGCCAAGGCTGCGGCGGCGGCCGATGCCGCGGCACGGGCCGCGGAGGCTGCGGCGAGAGCGGCGGATCGTGGTGCTGGCAATGCGGCGCCATCAACACCGCGCGATGGGCCGAATAACGGTTTTAAACTGGAGTTGCAGGATTTGCCCGGGGTGCAATAATTTACGTACAATAACGGGAGTGCATAACGGCAGCTTACCGCCTGATGGCTTTGCTGCGCGCACCTTTGCGGCCTTATGAACTTGCAACTTGTCGAAAAGACAAAAAAGTACCGCTATGCCATCATGGCAGAGCGGTGCTGCGTCTCGATAGAGATCGATCAGAAAATTTCAGAGGAAGGCTTCGCGCTGGCCAAACGGAGGCATGGCGCCGCCACCCATGTTACCGCCACCGAAATTCGGGAACTTGCCTTCAAAGCCTTCGAAACCTTCAGGTGCGGAACCTTCGGCGGAGGTCGATGTCTCGGAAGAGGTGCTGGTCGATGATGCTGTTGTGCTGGTCGATGCTGTCGCGTCGGTGGTGGTCTGCTCTTCGCTTGGCTTCTGCATGCGGCCCATAGGCGGCATCATCGGCATGGACATCTGGGAAGAAACTGCGCTTGTCATATTTGAAATCCTTTTCAAATTAAGTTGGCGCTGTTGGAGGGGGCGTATCGGGTGGAGAAATTCTGCACCATTCCCGGGCGTCCTGCAGCTTTCAGCGCAGCCTGACCATAGTAGTCGTTCCCTAATGAAACGTTATTCAACATAACCTTTGTCCGGAGATGTCGGTCGGATTAACATAACTTTACTTCATAGGCCCCTGAAACGGACCAGCTTGGCTAACCAGGCAGTAAACTGGAATACGACAGGCCTCTGGTGGGGCATATAAAATGCCCAAATTGTCGCGTTGGCGAATCGATTGCCGAATCACTGGCCCAGTCACAGGCAAGCGCATTTTCAATGCGAATCGGAACCTGCCTGTTTGAGCCATTCCAGCACATAGAGCCGCAGCGCTGACGAGAGATTGCAATCAGCCGGACGTTTGCCGTCAATATCCGCAATCAATGCAGCAATCGGGACATTACGGCTTTCGGCAATCGCCCGAATTTCCTGCCAGAAGGCATCTTCCAGAGAAAAACTGGTGCGATGGCCATGGAGGGAAATAGAATGCTTGCGGATCACCGGCATAGAGTACGCCATTCACGGGACATAAAAAGGCAAACAGATGGCTTTGCACGTCCGCATCCTGGCTTGGACAATACTTGCTTGGACAGTGCTGGCAGGAGCAATAGGAACAAACGTCGCTCTCAGCCCGGTTCGTCCGGCGCAGGACTGGCTGGTTTTGGCTCCAGCTTTGAATTGTCGAGAGCAGCGCGGGCCTTGTCGTTCAGTGCGCGGGTCAGGTTTTTCTCAGCCTTGCTTCGCCCGAAACTCACGCGGTTCTGATCCGCGATCTTTTCCTTTTCGGTGCGCGCTTTGGCTTTCCTGACCTGACGCAGATTAACGACTTCGCCCGACATGCGCTGCTTTCCTTGGCTGCCCCGCCTTACTGCTTCTTTCGAAACGCATCCAGGGAGACGACAGAGCCTTCCTTCTTTTCGCCTTCCGGCTTGTCGGCAGCGCCATCCTCGGATTTTTCCGATTCGGCGGCCAGCGGATAGGCGGTGATTTCGGCAGAGTTTTCGTCTTCTTCCACCTGCGGCACATCGAATTCCAGTTCAAAATTCACCGAAGGATCGTAGAAGCCGCGAATGGCGTTGAAAGGAATGACCAGTTTTTCCGGCGTGTCGGAGAAGGATAGGCCCACTTCGAACAGGCTATCGGTGACCTTCAGGTCCCAGAACTGGTGCTGGATGACGATGGTCATCTGCTCGGCATATTTCGCCTTGAGGTGCTGTGAGATGCGCACACCCGGAGCGCCCGTCAGGAAGGTGATGAAAAAATGATGTTCGCCCGGCAGCCGGCCCGTTGCGGCGACTTCGGTCAGCACCTTGCGGATAACGCCGCGCAATGCGTCCTGAGCCAGAATGTCGTAACGGATGTGGTCCTGCCCCATATGGTCCTGTCTTTCTTCTGCGTCCGGTCATGTGCATCACGAATGATGCGCGGGTCTGTAGTTTATAAGCCATGCAAGGCTTTGGCGCAAAGCCCGATTCCGCTTCTATCTATATCACTATAAATCAAACTCAAGGGTGAGGGTAGGGGCGCGGCTCAGGACGAGACAAGGAGCCAGGGGAGAACGCGCCAATGGTTGGATCGCAAGTACGCATCGGATGACAAGCCATTCCGCCGTCAGGCACGGCATTGGTCAGCGCCAGGCAAGGGGATATCAAGGAGGGAGAAAGTGGAGGTTTCTGTTGCCAGGTACCTCCGAACCCCGCCTTACAGTGCTACCCGTAAGGACTTAGTTTGGGTTTCTGGCACCGCGATTAAGCAGCGACAGCGTAACCCTGAGCGTTGTTGTCATTTGCAACTACACTTGTGACCCGATGACGGTGGTATCATGCCGAGCAAAAGTTCGATCTTTACGCCCTTGTCGATCCTATTTCGCCCCCATCAAAAGCCGGCCACAAAGACCGACCGGTTTTTGGTGGAGGCGCCGGGTACCGCCCCCGGGTCCAATAGGTTTATTTCACCGACCGTTTATTGCCATAGCCGATGCAAGCATCGGCAAGGGGGATATAGGTGTTTTCCACGCGGATGAAAAGACCGGCGCCTGCTGAATTTAACGGGTTCGTGACAAATGCGGATAATACCCTTGGAAATGCCGGGATAGGGCGGTGTTTGATGCTGTTTCGACTTCCGTTGGCACGGGTTTCGGAGGTAAAGCTTGTTTCAAACGACAAATGGCAGGCACCGACCATGAAGCAATATCTCGATCTCCTGCAGCATGTGATGGAAAACGGCTCCGACCGTGGCGATCGCACCGGCACCGGCACGCGCTCGGTCTTTGGGTATCAGATGCGGTTTGACCTGGCGGAGGGCTTTCCGGTCCTGACCACCAAGAAGCTGCATTTGCGCTCGATCATCCATGAACTCCTGTGGTTTTTGAAGGGCGATACCAATATTGCCTATCTCAAGGAAAACGGCGTTTCCATCTGGGACGAGTGGGCCGATGAAAACGGCGATCTCGGACCGGTCTACGGTGCGCAGTGGCGCTCCTGGCCAAAGCCCGGCGGTGGCCATATCGACCAGATCGCCAATCTCGTCGAGAGCATCAAGACCAACCCCAATTCTCGTCGCCATATCGTCTCGGCCTGGAACCCGGCCGAGGTGGACGAGATGGCGCTGCCGCCCTGCCATTGCCTATTCCAGTTCTATGTGGCCGATGGCAAGCTCTCGTGCCAGCTCTACCAGCGCTCCGCTGATATTTTCCTCGGCGTCCCCTTCAATATCGCTTCCTATGCGCTGCTGACCATGATGGTGGCGCAGGTGACGGGGCTGAAAGCCGGCGATTTCATTCATACGCTGGGGGATGCGCACCTCTACGCCAATCACTTCGAGCAGGCCCGGTTGCAATTGACCCGGCAGCCGAAACCCTTGCCGGTGATGCGGATCAATCCAGACGTGAAGGATGTTTTCGGCTTTGAATTCAGTCATTTCAGCCTGGAAGGCTATGTCGCCGAACCTGCTATCAAGGCGCCGATTGCCGTGTGATACAATTTTTCGTGGTTGGTCACGACAACGTTACCGAGAATTTCAGTGACAGAATGCCGCAGCTGTGGTTTCGCTCTCACATCGTTTCTTCCTAAAAAGGTTTAGGTTTCATGATCTTCACTCGACTGAGCCCTTGGGCTCCGACCGTCCTCAGCATTCTGCGCATTATTGCGGGCCTGCTGTTTCTTGAACATGGCATGAGCAAGCTTCTGGGCTTCCCGCCCTCGGATATGAACCCGGCTGTTATGTCACTGCCCTGGATCGCCGGTTGCATCGAGCTGGTTGGCGGCGCGCTGATCACCATCGGTCTGTTTACCCGCCCAGCCGCCTTCATCGCGTCGGGCATGTGCGCTTTCGCCTATTTCCTCGTGCATGCTCAGATGGGCTTTTACCCGATGAACAATCACGGCGAGCCGGCTATCCTGTTCTGCTTCGTGTTTTTCTACATCGTCTTTGCTGGCCCTGGCCCGCTTAGCGTCGATGCGGCGATGCGCAAGGAATAGTCTGTCTGCAAGGAATGGGTTTCGGGCCGCCGTCCTGGTGACGGCGGCTTTTTTATGGACGTTTACGGTGGCTTGTGACACCACTTCGCCCGGTAAATGAAGAGAGCAGATCATGCCTAAAATCTCCATTGTCGTTGCCGTCTCGAACAACGGCGTGATCGGTCGCAATGGCGACATGCCCTGGAAGCTGAGCACCGATCTCAAGCGGTTCAAGGCGTTGACGCTTGGCAAGCCGCTGGTGATGGGCCGCAAGACCTTCGAGAGTTTCGGCTCCCGGCCGCTTCCCGGTCGCCCGCATGTGATCGTCAGCCGTCATGCCGATATCGTCATGCCCTCGGTGGAAACCGTGCGCAGCCTTGAGGCGGGGCTTGAGCGGGCAGGGCAGATTGCCGGGGATTTGGGGATAGAGGAGATCTGCGTGATTGGCGGCGGTGAAATCTACCGGCAGGCTTTGCCGCTGGCTGATATCCTGCATGTCACCCATGTGGAGACGGAGATTGCCGATGGCGATACGGTTTTTCCGGCAATCGATCCGTCACAGTTTGAAAAACTGTATGAAGAGGCCGTGCCAGCCGGCGAACGCGACAGTTTCGCGACGCGCTATACGATCTACCGGCGTAAAACAGCGTTGTAACTGTTTATTTCCATAGAAATCGAAGAAGTTAGGGCCTTTTCGTTGAAAGGCGTCGCCGCGATCCCTATAACGGGATTAATCCGGGTGGATGCCTTTTTGACGGCGCCGTTGCGGGCCTTTGCACAACAGTTATGGACTGAAATAGTCTTTATCGTGGATTGTGCAGGAGACTAGAGGTTTTGCAGCGTCGTGCCGGGTTTACGAGCTCCATGGCGCTGTTGGGAGCATTCTCAGAAAAAGAGGTTTTGATGCCTTGGAGTAATCAGAACGGCGGCGGCCCCTGGGGCGGCGGCGGTGGTAATAATAACAATGGAGGACCGTGGGGGCAGGGACCGAACCGGCCTCGCGGCAATGGCGGTGGCGGCGGTGGCAAGCAGCCGCCGGATCTGGAAGACATTATCAAGCGCGGGCAGGATCAGTTCAAGAACCTGGTTCCCGGTGGTCTGGGCGGAGGCATGGGCCTGATCGTCGTGCTGGCTGTGGCCGGTCTCTGGTTGACCCAGGCGGTCTATACCGTGCAGCCGGATGAGCGCGGCGTGGAAATGCGCTTCGGCAAGCCGAAGGACGAAATTTCCGCCCCCGGTCTGCATTTCCATCTCTGGCCGTTTGAAACGGTGGAGAAGGTCAAGGTGACCGAGCAGCAACAGAATATCGGTGCCAAGGTTGCCTCCAATTCCACTGCTGGCCTGATGCTGACCGGCGACCAGAATATCGTCAACGTGCAGTTTTCCGTGTTGTACACGGTCAGCGATCCAAAGGCCTATCTGTTCAATCTCGAAAGCCCGCCGCAGACTTTGCAGCAGGTGGCGGAGAGCGCCATGCGCGAAGTCGTCGGACGTCGCCCGGCCCAGGAAATTTTCCGTGATGCCCGTCAGTCTATCTCTGTCGACGTGCGCAACATCATCCAGGGGACGATGGACAGCTACGGTTCCGGCATTTCCATCAATTCGGTGGCTATCGAGGATGCGGCGCCGCCGCGCGAAGTGGCCGATGCGTTCGATGAAGTGCAGCGTGCCGAGCAGGACGAGGACCGCTTCGTTGAGGAAGCCAACCAATATTCCAACCAGAAGCTTGGTCAGGCCCGTGGTCAGTCCGCGCAGATGCGGGAAGAGGCTGCTGCCTACAAGGATCGCGTCGTGAAGGAAGCCGAGGGTGAGGCGCAGCGCTTCATCTCGATCTACGACCAGTATACCAAGGCGCCGGACGTGACCCGCACGCGGCTTTACATTGAAACCATGGAGCAGGTCCTGAAGAAATCCAACAAGGTGATCGTCGATGAGCAGGGCCAGGGTGTCGTTCCCTATCTGCCGTTGAACGAAATCGGCCGCATGGGCACCCAGCCAGCACAGGGAGGCAAGTAAGATGACCAATCGTCTTCCTGCCGTGCTGATCGGCTTAGCCATCGTGCTTCTGCTGATCTACTCTTCGGTTTTCGTCATCAACCAGCGCCAGCAGGCCGTTGTCGTGCGCTTTGGCCAGATCAAGGCGGTCTATAGCGAGCCTGGCCTTTACTTCAAAATGCCCTTTGCCTTTGCCGGCGCCGACAAGGTGCAGATTATCTCGGATCAGTCCCTGCGATTTGATCTCGACAATATCCGTGTCCAGGTTTCCGGCGGCAAGTTCTATGAGGTCGATGCCTTCCTGATCTACAAGATCACCGATGCCCGCCGCTTTATCGGGATCGTTTCGGGTGGTGACCGCGATCTGGCGGAAGCGCGGCTTCGCACCCGTCTCGATGCATCCTTGCGTCGGGTTTACGGTCTGCGCGGCTTCGAGGCCGCCCTGTCGGATGCCCGTTCGCAGATGATGCAGGAGGTTGCCGACGATCTGAAATCGGATGCGGAAAACCTAGGTATCACCATTGAGGACGTGCGCATTCGCCGCACCGACTTGACCCAGGAGATTTCGCAACAGACCTATGCCCGGATGCGCTCCGAGCGTCTGGCCGAAGCCGAATTGATCCGGGCGCGTGGTAATGAAGAGGGCCAGCGTCGCCGGGCCATCGCCGACCGTCAGGTTGTCGAGTTGCAGGCCGATGCGCAGCGCGATTCGGAAATCCTGCGCGGTCAGGGTGATGCTGAACGCAACCGGGTGTTCGCCGATGCCTATCAGCGCGATCCGTCCTTCTTCGAATTCTACCGTTCTATGGCAGCCTATGAGGCATCGCTCGGCACGACCGGGACGTCCATGGTGCTGTCGCCGAATTCGGAATTCTTCAAGTTCTTCCGTTCGCAGGCTGGAACTGGGGCGGCAACGCCCACAGCACCTGCCGCTAACTGATAGACACATCTTTAAAGCCAAAAGGGGCCGGGTCATTCCGGCCCCTTTTCTATGGGTATGTCATTTGCAAATATCTCAACCGCCTGATGCAGTTGAGATCGCCGAAATCCTTCGAAACGACGATGCCTGGGCATTTTGGGGGGGCGGGTATAAACGACACCCCGCGCCATGACGCCGCCCTATACTCAAGATAGCGTGAACAAACCCGGCAAGGCGGTTTCGGTTTGTAGCCATGCGTCCTATGATCGGTCGGATGCGAGCAGGAATGAAACTCACCATGAGGAAGCTTATGATTAAGTGTTGCGGACCGGCCACCCGCCTTCTGACCTCTGTTGTCGTCGGGGGCATGGTCAGCTTTGGGCCTGTGGCCACGAGCACGGCAGCCTTTGCGCAGGTCAAGACCGCAGCGCCGATTCCCCCGTCGCCGCCTGCTTCCGGGTCTGGTGCGTCCGCAACGTCAGGACCCGCGCAGGGCGGTCCGGCACCCGTCGCCGATCTTGCAGAGGGGCTTCTCGGTGCGGTGGTCAATATCGCGACATCGCAGAATGTCGATGATGACGAGTCTGCGCCCCTGCCACAGGTGCCGAAAGGCTCGCCCTTTGAAGATCTGTTTGAAGATTTCTACAAGAATCGCGAGGGCAAGGGCAGCAACCATAAGGTCAATTCGCTAGGCTCCGGCTTTGTTATCGATCCCGCTGGTTACATCGTCACCAACAACCATGTCATCGAGAATGCCGATGACATCGAAGTGATTTTCTCCGACGGTTCGAAATTGCAGGCCAAGCTGATCGGCACCGACACCAAGACCGATCTTTCGCTATTGAAGGTTGAACCGACGGAACCGCTGACAGCGGTAAAATTCGGCGATTCGAAAGTGATGCGGATCGGCGATTGGGTGATGGCGATCGGCAATCCCTTTGGGCTCGGCGGTTCGGTAACGCTCGGCATCGTTTCGGCCCGGGGCCGAAATATCAATGCCGGACCCTATGACAATTTCATTCAGACCGATGCGGCGATCAACAAGGGCAATTCCGGCGGCCCACTGTTCAACATGCGTGGTGAAGTGATCGGCATCAATACGGCGATCATTTCGCCCAGCGGCGGTTCCATCGGTATTGGCTTTGCCGTGCCGTCGGAACTGGCCGAAAATGTCATCAAGCAGCTCCGCGACTTTGGTGAAACGCGGCGCGGCTGGCTGGGCGTGCGCATTCAGCCGGTACCGGATGATCTCGCCAAGTCGGCAGGTATCAAATTGGGCCGGGGTGCGCTGGTCAGCAGCATTATTGAAGACGGTCCGGTGGCCAAGGGGCCTCTCAAAACCGGAGACGTGATTATTTCCTTCGGCGGCAAGGATATTGCCGAAAGCCGCGATCTGGTTCGCACGGTGGCCGAAAGCCCGATCAATCAGGATATCGATGTCGTGGTGTTTCGTGACGGTAAGCGGGAAACATTGAAAGTGAAGCTGGCGCAATTGCCTGACGACAAGGCGACGGAAGCCAAGGACAGCGAACAGGCCGATCCAAAAGCCAGCGACAGCGAGGACACGGACGAGGCGGCCAGCGGCATGGTGCTTGGCATGAGTGTCGAGGCGCTGGACGATGAGAAGCGGGCCGCCAATTCGATTGCCAAGAGCGTCGAGGGCTTGCTGATCACTGATGTGCAGCAGAGCTCCGCCGCTGACCAGAAGGGCTTGAAAGCCGGTGAGGTGATCGTGGAAGTGGCCCAGGAATTCGTCGCCACGCCAGAAGCCTTGGCGGAGAAAATCGACAAGCTGAAATCCGATGGCCGCCGTGCCATTCATCTGATGGTGGCGACGCCGCAGGGCGATCTGCGTTTCGTGGCCGTGCCGCTGGAATAGGGTATTTTTGAGAGTCGATTCAGAGGTCTATGGCAGCGGGTTCAGAGTTTGAATCCGCTACTTCAAGTGATGTGTTGGGACGCCCAAAGCTGTTTTGTCATCCGGTAAAGCACATGTGGTTTCAGGTGCGGATGGGTGTCGGGGACACGCGGGTGGTCGAAATCGCCGTTCAGGTCACGGATCATGCCGAGCCGCTGCATGACGGCAGTGGAGCGGTGGTTGGTGGCGACCGCAAAGGAAACGATTTCGTTCAAGCCTTTGGCTTTGAAGCCATAACCGAGAAGACCGCGTGCCGCTTCCGTCGCATAGCCATGCCCCCAGAAGCGGGTGGCGAGCCGCCAGCCGATTTCTATCGTGCCTTCGCCCAGAATGTCCGGCATCATCGCGTCCGACAATCCGCAAAAACCAATGGGCTCTTCGGTTTCCTTGAGTTCAACCGCGTAAAAGCACAGGCCGGTCTCATCGATCAGCCTGTTGACGCGGTCCATCATCAGGTCCGCTTCTTCATAAGACCGGCGAAAGGGGAAGAACTGCATGACTTTCGGGTCGGCATTGATTTCCCGAAACAGATTGCGGTCGCTCTCTTTCCATCGGCGCAACAGCAGCCGGTCCGTTTCAACAATAATCATGATGCCCGTGGTTTAAGGAGCGACGAAATCCGTCTTGCGGTAGCCCTGAAGATAAAGCAAAGCCGTTAAATCACCATAGTCGATGCGAATTTTCGCCTGAGCCGCCACCGTGGGCTTGGCATGCAGCGCCACGCCGGAGCCAGCGACGCCGAGCATGCCAAGATCATTGGCGCCGTCGCCAACGGCAATCACATCCTCCGGCGAAAGACCAAGTCGGGTGACGATGTCCTGCAACGCATCCACCTTGGCTTGCTTGCCGAGGATTGGTTCGGCCACTTCGCCGGTCAGCAGGCCGTCTTGTTCCAGCAGGATATTGGCGCGGTTTTCTTCAAAGCCCAGGGTGGCCGCAATTTTCGAGGTGAAGACAGTAAATCCGCCCGAGACCAGCGCGGTATAATAGCCCTTGGCCTTCATGGTGGCGATCAGCTCCAGCCCGCCTGGGGTGAGCGTGATCCGTTTGGCGATCACCTCATCGACAACGGTGATCGGCAGGCCTTTCAACAGCGCGACACGTTCACGCAGCGCCGGTTCGAAGGCGATTTCGCCATTCATGGCGCGGGCGGTGATCTGCGAGACCTCGTCCTTCAGACCGACTTCGGCGGCCAGTTCATCAATGCATTCCTGGCCGATCATGGTCGAATCCATATCGGCTATCAGGAAGGCCTTGCGGCGTTTGTCGGCCTGTTGGATGGCGAGATCAATGGGGTGACCTTCTATCACTTTACGTAAGGTCTCTTCCGTTGCGTCAAGATCACTGCCATCCTTCAGCGCGATATCGCAGGCTACACCATCCGCCAGCCAATAGAGGCCAGAGGCGGAAACTGCGGCTGCGGCTTGCTCGGCAAGGGCCGGGGTCAGAACAGGATTTGACGGATTGGCAATAAGCGTGGCAACGAAAGCCATGATGAACAACCTTGATGACAATTTTGATGCCATCCTGATAACCGGACCGACCGCCAGCGGCAAGTCCGCGTTAGCGCTGAGGCTTGCGGCCGACGCAGGTGGCGTGGTGATCAATGCCGATAGCATGCAGGTGTATGATACGCTGCGTGTGGTGACCGCGCGCCCAAGCGAAGAGGATATGCAGGGCGTGCCGCATCGCCTCTACGGCCATGTTGCGGCGGGTGCTGCCTATTCGACCGGCGACTGGCTGCGCGACGTGACTATGTTGCTGCAAGACCTGCGGACGCAAAACCGGTTGCCGGTGATCGTCGGCGGTACGGGGCTGTATTTTAAGGCGCTGACCGGCGGCCTCTCCGACATGCCTGTCATACCCGAACCGGTACGTGCGGCCCTGCGCCAGCGTGAACGATCGGAAGGGGCGGAAAGCCTGCATCACGACCTGACTCTGCGTGATCCCGCCGTTGCGGGAAGGCTCGACCCGCGCGACGGCCAGCGGATCATCCGGGCGCTGGAGGTGCTTGAGGTCACTGGCCAGTCGATTTCCGTCTTTCAAACCCGCTCCGGGCCAATGATCGTTGATCCGAGCCGGGCGAAGAAACTGGTCGTCCTGCCGGATCGCAAACTGCTGCACGACCGCATCAACCGCCGCTTTGCAATGATGATGGATGAGGGCGCGGTGGAAGAGGTAGAGGCACTGCTGGCGCAGAACATTTCCCCGGACATGCCCGCCATGAAGGCCATCGGCGTCTCCCAGATCGCCGCTATGCTGAAGGGTGAGATGAGCCGCGCGGACGTCATCGAAAAGGCCTCCGCCGCCACGCGCCAATATGCAAAACGCCAGATGACCTGGTTTCGCAATCAGATGGATGGGAGTTGGGAGAGGGTCGATCCTGCTGCCAGCCGTTCAGGCTGAGGTGACCTGCGGTCACATCCGAATCTTGTTCGGTGTGTTGAACCGTGATTTCATTGTTGCGAAACAATCGATCACGGAGTTCCCATGAACCACTTTCTCGCCAGAACCCTGTCCGCCCTCAACATCCTGTTTGCTCTGCTGATCATCACCATCGCGGCCGCATCTGGTGCCACGCGTGGCATCTATTATACCGGCGAACTTTCCATTCCCGGTGCTGTCATCGGTGGCTTGGGCGGCATTCTGGTTGCGGCCCTGGTCTGCGGCACGATTGCCTTCCTGACGCTGATCGAGCGGCATTTGAGCGTGCTGGCCGATGCGGCGAAGCGGAATGTGGGTGGGTGAGAGTGGTGTAGCAGCCGGACCGGTTCTCCCTAGGAACCAAGCGTTCCACAAGAGCATCGTTCTGTTTCCGATTTTCTGTACGATGCTCTAAGAGATTGAAGCAGCGCCTGACTCGATATGAATCGGCAGAATAGTTGGAGCAAGCTTCTACTATTCCTTCACCCCACCCAACGGCTTCTTCAAAATACTTTCCCTTAGCGTCATGCCCGGCTCGCGCCGTGTTGGAACGGCGGGTGAGGGCGCGGCGGCAAAAAGGGTTTGAGCATCCGGCTTACGCAGCCCCGCATAGGCGCTGGCAGGGCGAAAGCCGGAGGCGGGTTCAGGGCGGGGTGCAGCGGGTGAGGTGCCAAGTTCGGTGCCGGGCAGCATGTCGGGCCGGTAGGGCTCGATAGGCGGGCTGGGCAGGATCGGGCGCGGTGCTTCTGGAGGCTCGGCGGTCGGGGCGCGGAATGGTTCGGCGAGTGGGGTGGTGATGGTCGGCTCAGTATTGGGCGCGGGCGGCCTGTACGCTTCCGGCTCCGGTACGCGATAGCTCTGTTGGAAGCCCGAAATGTCCGGTTCTGCGCTGGCGCGCATCCGCGAGATGACTTCGCTGAGATCTATATTATCTGGCATGTCTTCGGAGGGTGCCAGTGTGCTGCCGCTGGCTTTGGGGAGGTGGCGTTGGTCCACCCGGTCAAACCGCATGCGCATCGGCACGGCAATCGCCTCGCCAAAGGCAATCGCCTCGCCGTTGCCAATCGAGGAAATGAAGCTGGTGGCGGAGATCGAGCTGTCGGGCAAGGCCTTGCGAATGATGGCCTGGTCGCTGTCGTTGGAAAGCCGCATGGCAAACACAGTGGAGCATTGCGACAGGATGGTTTGGTCGAGCTCACCCGGTCGCTGGGTGATGATGCCGAGCGAGACGCCGTATTTGCGGCCTTCCTTGGCAATCCGCGCAATGGCCTGCCGGGTCGGGAAAAAACCAAGGCTGGGGTCTGCCGGCACATAACGATGCGCTTCTTCGCAAACCACCAGCATATGGATCGCGCCGTTCGACCAGAGCGCCAGCTCAAAGGCCATGCGGCACAGCACGGAGGCCACCGAATTGACAATTTCGGAGGGAATGCCCGCCAGTTGGAACGTGGAAATCGGCTTGCCATGGCCCGGCACGCGAAAGATATGCGCGACGGTTTCCATGATCGTATCGCTGATCGTGTTGCTGGAGAACATGAAGCGATAGCGCGGGTCGTTGACCGCCGACATGATCCGCATTTTCAGCGAGCGAAGGGCGGGCTTTTCGTCGCGGCCCTCCAGCCTGCCAATCCGCTCGTCAATGGCGGCCAGCAGGTCCGACAATCGGTAGGGGACAGGTGTATCGGCGGTAAAACCAGCCCGCTCGCTACGGCGTGTCAGGCCAGCTTCAGAGCCTTTGAAGGCGCGTTTGGCCTCCGGAATCAGGTCGCGCAAAACATCCAGCTCTTCGACGACGGCGGGCCTGCCCCGGTAAAGCACTTCAGTCAGTTCATCGAGACGCATCAGCCAGAAGGGCAGGTCCAGCGTGTCGGTGTCGATCACCACGGCCTGGCTGCCAAAGGCTGCGGCAAATTCATTATGGGGATCGAGGATCAATACCCGCAGCTTGGGGTCGGCGGCTATTGCCTTATGCAGCAACAAGGACACGGCGGTGGATTTTCCAACGCCGGTGGAGCCGACCACGGCGAAATGCTTGGAGAGCATGGAAGGAATGTGGATCGTGGCGTCGATGGAATCGTCCTGGCTCAAACGTCCGATCTTGCAGCTACCACCTTCTTTCGAATCATAGATCCGCTTCAGATCGGCCACGCGGATGCGGTGAGCAACGGCGCCAAGATAGGGATATTGAGTAATGCCTGAGGTAAAGACTTCGCTGCCCTCCGGGCCCCGGCTGACCTCGCCCATCAGCTCGACATCGACGATGAAGCCATTGTCTTTGTCTTCGCTCCACAGACCAGTTTCGGTGCGCATGGCGTAAACCAGCGCGACGACACGGTTTTCCCCGACGGTAATGGAAATCAGCCGCCCGACAGACCACAGCGACGTCAGGTCGGTGCCGCCTTCCTGGGCGGTGGCGGCAATCGTGGCGCGTGCGCCATTGCAGGCAACGACACGGCCCAGAAAACGATTGCCAGGTGTCATCTGGTCACGGCGATCCTGTCCGGCGGATGCGCTGGAAAGGGAGGAGCCTGAAGGTGGAAGATCAGGGTTTTGCAAAAGGCGCTCATCTGTGATGGACCGGGGTCCGGCGAGGGACCGGCAAGCGATGGTAGCCGTCTGCTGTTAAGATCCGGTATATCATCTTGACGGCAACACCGGCGCAGATGCTTCGAAAATGTGCGCCTCCTGCCGCATTTGCAGGCTTTTTGCCGTTGACGCTTGCTGTCAGACTGGCTATCACTTTGCCCATGATCAATTTTAACATTCTTCTCGTGGTGGGTACGCGCATGGGCATGACGGTGTGACCGTCAGGCAATAGCCTCCCATGCGCGACAGACAGGCTCCTTCCAGGGGCCTTTTTTTATGGCCAAAATCACGATAACAGCAGCATTCGGGAAATATCGGGAGCAGACATGACTGGCACAGATAACAGGATGACCGGCGCGGAAATTGTTTTGAAGGCGCTGAAGGATAACGGGGTCGAGCATATATTCGGCTATCCTGGCGGCGCTGTGCTGCCGATCTATGATGAAATCTTCCAGCAGGATGAGATCCAGCACATTCTCGTGCGTCATGAGCAGGGTGCAGGCCACGCAGCTGAAGGCTATGCCCGCTCCACCGGCAAGGCAGGCGTCATGCTGGTCACGTCCGGCCCTGGCGCCACCAATGCCGTCACCCCCTTGCAGGACGCGCTGATGGACAGCATTCCGCTGGTCTGCCTGTCCGGCCAGGTGCCGACCACGCTGATCGGCTCGGATGCGTTTCAGGAATGCGACACGGTGGGTATTACCCGTCCCTGCACCAAGCACAATTGGCTGGTCAAGGATGTCAACGATCTGGCCCGGGTCATTCATGAAGCCTTCCGTATTGCCCAGACGGGTCGTCCCGGCCCTGTCGTCGTCGATATTCCGAAGGACGTGCAATTTGCCACCGGCACCTATACGCCGCCGGAAAACCACACGATCCAGCGCAGCTATCAGCCGAAAATGCAGGGTGATTCCAAGGCGATCCAAGCCGCTGTCGAGCTGATGGCCAGCGCCCGGCGTCCGGTAATCTATTCGGGTGGCGGTGTGGTCAATTCCGGGCCGGAAGCCTCCAAGCTGCTGCGCGAACTGGTCAGCCTCACCGATTTTCCGATCACCTCGACCCTGATGGGCCTGGGCAGCTATCCGGCATCGGGCGAGAATTGGCTGGGCATGCTGGGCATGCACGGCTCCTACGAGGCCAATATGGCCATGCATGATTGCGACGTAATGGTCTGTATCGGTGCGCGGTTCGACGACCGCATCACCGGTCGTCTCAATGCGTTTTCGCCCAATTCCAAGAAGATCCATATCGATATCGATCCGTCCTCGATCAACAAGACGGTGCGCGTCGATATTCCGATCACCGGCGACATCGCCCATGTTCTCGAAGACATGGTGCGTCAATGGCGGGCTTTGGCGAAAAAGCCGGATGCGGCCCAGACGGCGGAATGGAAGGCCAGTGTTGACGGTTGGAAGGCGCGCAAGTCCTTCTCCTATACGCCCTCCAGGGACGTGATCATGCCACAATACGCCATCGAACGGTTGTCGGCGCTGAGCCTTGGCCATGATACCTACATCACCACGGAAGTCGGCCAGCACCAGATGTGGGCCGCCCAGTTTTTCGGCTTCGAACAGCCGAACCATTGGATGACGTCCGGCGGTCTCGGCACGATGGGCTATGGTTTCCCGGCAGCGATAGGCGTGCAGATCGCCTATCCGGAAAGCCTGGTCATCGACATTGCCGGTGATGCATCGATCCAGATGTGCATTCAGGAAATGTCCTGCGCCGTGCAATATAATGCGCCGGTGAAGATCTTCATCCTCAACAACCAGTATATGGGCATGGTAAGGCAATGGCAGCAATTGCTGCATGGTAACCGGCTGTCCAACTCCTATACCGAAGCCATGCCTGATTTCGTCAAACTGGCAGAAGCCTATGGCGCGGTCGGCATTCGCTGCGAAAAGCCGGATCAGCTGGATGATGCGATCCTGGAGATGATCAACGTCAAGAGGCCTGTCATCTTCGACTGCCGGGTGGCCAACCTCGCCAATTGTTTCCCGATGATTCCATCGGGCAAGGCGCATAACGAAATGCTGTTGCCGGACGAGGCGACGGACGATGCGGTGGCAACGGCCATCGATGCCAAGGGCCGTCAGCTCGTTTAACACCAGGAGGAGCAAGAGTTATGAACGCACATCTACAACCGACCGGTTCGGCCTATTTCATCTCCCCGGAAACGGCGGCCGTCGAAAGTCATACCCTGTCCGTGCTGGTCGATAACGAGCCGGGCGTTCTCGCCCGTGTCATCGGCCTGTTTTCCGGGCGTGGCTACAATATTGAAAGCCTGACTGTCTCGGAAACCGAGCATGAGGCGCATCTGTCGCGCATCACCATCGTCACCCGTGGCACGCCGCTGGTGCTGGAGCAGATCAAGGCGCAGCTCGAGCGGATCATTCCTGTGCACCGGGTGCTGGATTTGACCGTGCGTGCCCGCCAGCTTGGCCAGGAGCGGCCAATCGAGCGGGAAGTGGCATTGGTCAAAGTGGTCTCGACAGGCGAGATGCGGGCCGAAACGCTGCGGCTGGCCGATGCCTTCCACGCCAAGGTGGTGGATGCGACGGTGGATCACTTCATTTTCGAGCTGACCGGCAAGTCCTCGAAGATCGACCAGTTCGTGTCGATCATGAAGCCGCTGGGGCTGAACGAAGTCTGCCGCACTGGCATCGCCGCGATGAATCGCGGCTCGCAGGGTATGTGATTGCTACCCTGTCTGTGCTGAACCCTTTGAGGGCGTATCCGGCTTCATCCGGATGCGCCCTTGCTTTTCCCCAGCCCTCTTTGGTCATTGCTCTTGACAAGTAGGCTGCACTACACGGGCTTGTGATTTTCTCTTTACGCCCTGGTTTGAACAAAAGTGCTAATGGTGCGTTAACGGCTTACCAAACACGGGAGCCTGCCATGAAAGCAGCAACAGTCGTAATACTTATCGCATCCTTGTCTCTTCCGGCTGGTCTTGCGGCAAAGGGACTTGTTGAACGCCAAATACCAACGGCGTCTTTTGTCAGCGCATCACCGGTGATCGATTATCCATTTGCCGAGGTCAAACTACCTAAAACCTCGCGCCTTCCTCTTGAGCATGAGCCGTCGCATGATGAGCAAAGCGCCCTTGGCGACGACGGGTCGAGTGAATGGGCGCTGGATTGCTACGATGCCTATGGTGCGGATGGCGAAGAGGCCAACCAGGTAAGCTTGCAGGCCTGCTTGAAGGGCTGATGCGTATAGTTGTTTCGATCACAGCATTTCCAGCGGCTGCTTTCGTTGCGTTGGTGGAAACGCAGCATCGAGCCGTGCGAGATCCTCATCCGTTAGTTCTAGATCGACCGATCCACGGTTTTCTTCGATACGGGTTGTGGCTGTAGTCTTCGGAATGGGCAAAACGTTGTCGCGCTCAAGCAGAAAAGCAAGCGCCACTTGCGCAGGCGTTGCCTGATTGGCCTTTGCCACATGGATCAGCTCGGGGTGGCGGAGGAGTCGTCCCTGTTCGATCGGCGAATACGCCATAATGGCAAGGCCGTGTTCCTGACACCAGGGAACAAGATCGTATTCCACGCCACGGCGGGAGAGATTGTAGAGGATCTGGTTGGCCTGGCAGTTTGCGCCGTTCTCTACGGCAAACAGTTCCTCCATATCATCGACATCGAAATTCGAGACGCCCCAGGCTTTGATTTTGCCCTGACGTTTCAATGTCTCAAATGCATCGACCGTGTCCGCCAACGGGTGTTCGCCGCGCCAGTGCAGCAGATAGAGATCGAGGCAGTCGGTGCCGAGCCGTTTGAGGCTCCCTTCGCAAGCGCTGATCGTGCCCTCTCGGCTGGCGTTCCATGGCGCGACTTTCGACACCAGGTATGTTTCGTTGCGCCGTGTTTTCAAGGCTCGCCCGATAATCTGTTCAGTACTGCCATCTCCATATTTTTCAGCGGTGTCAATCACTGTCATGCCGAGATCGAGGGCATGATTCACGGCGGCGATTTCGTCTTTTTCCGCGGCCGTATTCTCACCCATCATCCAGGTGCCGAGGCCAAGAGCTGGCACGACCTGGCCGGAAGGCAGGGCGACGGTAGGAAGGGAATTGTTCATGATCTTGCTCCCAAATTGATTGGTAGGATAGCAGCGTGGTGGGAACGGGCAAGTTGGAAACGGCTGGTGTGTTCTTGTTGTCGTTTATCTTTTGAGGAAAATCGGTTTCCGATTTAAGGAGGAAATTATGCAACAGGGCTGACCGCCTCGCTTACGGCAAAGCCTGTATTTTGCCACGGGATGAAAATTGACGGCGTCTTTAGAGCATCATACAGAAAATTGGAATCAGCACGATGCTCTAAGTTTCTGTTTACGTATCGGATTTATCCGAAAACCGGTTCCCACTTTTCGGTCCGATGCTCTAGCTGTTATGGATTGCCTGGAGGATCTGCTACGGCTGAAATGGTTCAATATGATGATGGCCGTGTTCTTGGCTTTGAGCCTTTGGCCTCTGTTGCGATAAGGCTTTATGCCGGTCGCAGGACTTCTTCTGTGGGTTGCCCGTTCTGAAATATCAATAATTTCCTTGGGTGTGTTTTTTTTGAATGGCAACTATTGATTGTTTATTCTGTTTGTTGTATACAGTGATTGTGCGCAAGGTGTTGCTTTGATCGTCTAGGGTCTGGCACAATTTGTTATTGCACAGCACGCAGGTGGGGCGTCGCAGTTATCAATCATTAACGCGAGAGTTCCATGCAAAATTCACAAAACCGCACGAGCCAGAGTGCTCTTTCGGCGACGCCGTCGTCCGATAAAATATCGTATCATAAAAGCCTCTTGGCGTTTGAGAGCGATTTGATCGATAAGCTTTCCTACATTGATGGGTCATTTACGGTCGCGGCCAGCCAGCCCTTCCACACGCCAACGGTGGACCGTGCAGAAGATGTCTGGATGATTACCTTTGATTGTGATGGCCAGCTAGATCCGCAATTGGCAATTGAATTCACCAATCTTTGTGGCGGCGCGGACCGCATGTGCACCATCGATGGCGATAAACTGACGCCCGATACACTGAATTTTTATGCCAAGATTGATGTGACGGTAAACTTAAACGGTGACAAAAGGGATGTCAGCCTTTTTGTCGGGCAGGGTGCCAATAAGTTCGGACAGGTCTGGTGGCTCGGAGGTCTTCCTCTTGCCAATGCCAATGCAACGATCTTGCTCCCATTTGTGAACCAGGCAGAAGCGGTGGTGCAGGTCTTGCAGGTCACAAATCGTGATGGCGATCTCTTCCAGTTAACGCCCTGGCTCTAACAGTCCGTCCAATAATCACCGCTGGCCGTCTGCAAATGGCAATTTCTGCGCTTGAATGGTGCAATCGCATTTCCAAACGGAAAACCGCTTCGCACTTTTCCTGGAATGCTTGTACCCACGTACGTTAAGTACGCTCCGTTCCGGTTCTCGAAATCACCATTTTCGCCAGGCCAGCAGCAATTCTTGAACAGGCTCTAACGATTCTGTGCCCGGTGTTTGCGTTTCGCTCAGCACCGCGCTGAAAAGCCGACAGAGCTTCCCTCCCTCAACTTGCTTATGCCGCTGGTTCCTAGCTGCTGTCGCCGCCACCTGTGGTGTGGCTGGTGGGTACGCTGTTGCCAACGGGCAGGCAATTTCCATTTCTACAGGATTTAGAAGATGAGCAGCCTTTATTTTACATGCCCGGCTATCCGGACAATTACCTATACGCCCGGCTCGTTTAACACGGTCAATGGCGTCACAAATGCGGTGGTTCCGCAGATCGGCAACAATAATGATGTCTGGAGCGTGACGGTCGGCTACGATGGGATCGTCGATCCCGCCGACGATCACGTGGTCAACCTGTTCAAACAAAACACTGGTGGGTCGGGCCATATTATTGGCGATGTATCGACCGTAGGAACGCTTCCCCAAACGCTGAAATTCGCGTTTCAGCTCACTATTCAACTCGCTGTTGGTGTTGAAAACTTTGATCTCGATATCTGGGTCGGTCAAGGGGATACGAATGGAGATGATTTATGGTGGATCGGCAGCCCCTCTCTTGCCGCTCAACCTCTTGCCGCTCAACCTCATGCCGCTCAACCTCATTGTTTTAACCATGCTTATGTTCCTGTTGTTGATGCAACCAATCAATTGGTGCAGGTCTTCAACCTGGGTAGCCTGCTGGTCTCTCATTTTGAGTTCGTCGGTCAGCTTGTCGTGGTCCAGGATTCCCCCGATCAACCAAACTGGCTGGGTGAGCTTCCTGACAGTCTTTTTCTGGACCAGATCAACCTGCCTGGAACGCATGACAGTGCTGCGATCAATTCCGATATTCACACATTTTATGCTTGCCATTATGCCACGTTAACGGCGCAAATGCTGAGTGGTGTTCGGCTGTTTGATATCCGCATCAGCGTGCGTGAGGTGAACGGCGCCTTTACATTCATGACATGCCACGGCGAGATTTTCAGCAGTTGCCGCTTTAATGAGTTTCAAACACTGCCGTCCGCTCTTGATGAGTTCCATACATTTTTGGCCCAGAACCCAACAGAGTTTTTAGCTATATCGCTGAAAGTTGATGCGTGGAACACCGTATCACTCGCGCAGCAACCTGCCGCACTCAATGCTTTGGCAGCACTGCTTCAACAATACCCCGTTCTTGCACAGGAGGCGATGCCAACACTCAGGGAGACAAGAGGCCGCATGTATTTGCTGAACCGTATCAATGATGATCTGCGATTTGGTGCGCCGATCAGTTGGGTCGATAATACAACCGGGCAGCTTTGTGAGCCTATAAATGGGCGGGATTTCGAACTCTATGTTCAGGATCAATTCAAGGGGTTGTCGACTTTCGGCGCAACAGAAGAAAAGTTTCGAGTCTGGACTGCTGCACTACCCGCTATCAATCCTCAGCCCATTGATAATAATAGAAGACGCCTGTTGTTGAACTATGCCAGTGCAACGTATTTCGGCGTCACGGGCATTTACATAATGCAGGACGTGCTAAACTTTTTGGGGGATGCCGCCTTGGCTCCCGATAACATGCGCCTGGGTTGGTCATTGTTCGACTATGAAGAGACGGCTTATCCGCTCAGCACAGGCGGTAGAGCGAATGTGGTGCAGTTATTCATTGCATCCAACGCTCACTATTGGAATTATCCTCGTCCGTTCCGCGCTGGCTGATGCCGTAGGCATTCTTTAAGCAAACTGTCCTGCGCCTGCGAAGGGCGCAGGACACCTGCCACGGGGGGCGCCTATTCTCTTCTTGCATTTCGTCTGCGAATCCGCGCATTTCCTCGCTATGGAATTTGCACCTCAACAGGATGAAGCTCTCAAGGCCGTTGCCAAATGGCTGAAGGAGGGAAAGACCCCGGTTTTCCGTCTGTTCGGCTATGCCGGAACCGGCAAGACCACGCTTGCCCGGCACTTTGCCGAGAATGTCGATGGCGATGTGTTGTTCGCGGCCTTTACCGGCAAGGCGGCGCAAGTGTTGCGTTCGCGCGGTGCGACGACGGCGCGCACCATACATTCGCTGATCTACCGTCCGCGTGGCGAAGAGGAAGTGTCGGACGAGGAAACCGGCAAGACCTCGATGACACCGATGTTTTCCGTCAACCGGCAAAGCCCGGTCGCCAAGGCCGCCCTGATCGTCATCGACGAATGCTCTATGGTGGATGAACAGCTTGGCCGCGACCTGATGAGCTTTGGCACGCCCATTCTGGTTCTTGGCGATCCCGGCCAGTTGCCGCCGGTGACGGGCGGTGGATTTTTTACGGAACAAGCGCCGGATTATCTGCTGACGGATATTCATCGCCAGGCACGAGACAATCCGATCATCCAGCTTGCCATGCAGATCCGCGAAGGCAAGGAAATCATGCATGGCGATTACGGCAGCACGGCGCGGGTGATTTCCAAGAATGAGGTAACGCAGGATCTGGTGCTGAATTGCGATCAGGTTCTGGTCGGCACCAACAAGACCCGGCGACGCTACAACAAGCGGCTGCGCGAATTGAAGGGCTTTACCGCCGATTACCCGCAATCCGGCGACAAACTGGTATGCCTGCGCAATGATCAGGTCAAGGGTCTGCTGAACGGCTCGCTTTGGCAGGTGATGACCTCTTCACGAGAGACGGTGAAACCCGGGATGAACCTGCTGATCAAGCCGGAAGATGACGACATGGATCGCGGTGCTGCCAAGATCAAGCTGCTGAAAGCGGCCTTCGAAGACGTCGAGACTGAAATTCCCTGGACGACGCGCAAGCGCTATGACGAGTTTGATTATGGCTATGCGCTGACGGTGCATAAGGCCCAGGGCTCGCAGTGGAATAATGTCGTGCTGTTTGATGAAAGCTGGGCGTTTCGTGATACGCGCGAGCGCTGGCTCTACACCGCCGTGACCCGTGCGGCAGAGACGCTGACCATTGTGCGATAAGGGGGGCGTCCGGTAAGAGGGCGCGGTAAGGGCGCTATCAGGTTTTCTGGTCAGCTTTGCTAATTGGCGACGATGCCCAGCAGAACCGCCTTTGCCACCGCCTGGAATCGGTTTGTCGCCTGGACCTTGCGCATGATGCTGGCTTCCAGTGCAATCACGGCTTCGAAAGTCATTTGCATGGTTCGCGCCACCCGCACCTGGGTATAGCCTTCTGCCATCAGCGACAGGCAATGATGCTCCAGTTCGGTCAAATCAATGCCATGGCGCAATGTTGGCATCTCTGTTTCGCCCTGGTCATCTTCGCGGGTGAGAAGGTTGTTGATCTGCTCGATCTGGCGAAACATCATCGATTGCGATGCAATCAATTCTCGTTTCCGGGCCTCCAGCGCCGTGTTGAGAAGCTCATTGGCTTGTGCCTGAGTGATCGTGCCGCTCAGTTCGGCAAACAGATCCTGAATGGCGGCAATCGGCATGCCGATCTCCCGGCATGTGTTGATCAGCGCCATGCGGATAATGTCTCGATGATAATAGACCCGCATCAACCCCATGCGGCTTGAAGAGAGGAGATTCTTTTCCTCATAGAAATGCAGGGTTCTGTGGGTGACGCCAAACAGATTGGCCATGTCGGAAATTGCCACCGGCTCCGGTGGTAGGTCCTCGGGCAAAGGCAGATCCGGCATCATGGCAAGACCTGCTTTCAGGATGGGAGTGATGGATTCGGTAACGTCAAGAAAGTCGGGCTGGCCTGCCATGCGATAAGTCCCCCTTTTCCCGATAATGTCGGGAAATATTTTCATTTCGTTCCAATATCGTTCTCGATTGATCTATTCAATGGTTGCGGCGTTCTGTGTTGCTACCCTGGAGAGGTGTTTGCCTGATGCTCGAAGCCTGGAAATACTTGAAGTCCCCGCCAAAGAATTTCCAAAACGCGATGATGTTTGATCTAAAGATTCTCGATCTAAACTCTTGTTTGCAATGTTATCATCAATTTTACTAAAATTCAAACCCATGGTTTTTAGGGCTTCGGATGTTTTCCTCGATATTATTTTCCCGGCGTGGAGATTCGAACGCGCCTTCAAGCTTTGTCGATGCTGTTCATGCCGGATGGATTTACGGTTCGGTTGGCCCAAAGCAGTGGCCAGCACAGCAAGTCCCTGTTTTATTACCAAGGTATCGAAGATGATCACGCATCCTCGCCTTGAAGTCGTATGCAAAGGGAATACCAAGAGGCATTTTCAATGACCCCTGGTATTATCCGGTAATTTCTAGTGACCGATCATCAATTTCCTTCGATTTATTGCATAATCTCGTTGGTCTTTTCTGCCTCAAGGTTTTACAGAAGTGGGTGGACGGCGATGACCGTCTGGGTGCGGACTTTAAGCGCCGCAGCAAGAAAACGGGTTTCGCCAATGCCAGCAAAATTATCCGTCAATCTGAATGCCATCGCCATGCTGCGTAACCGGCGCGATCTTCCTTGGCCGGATGTCCGTCATTTCGGTCGCCTGGCGCTTCAGGCGGGTGCTCAAGGCCTGACTGTTCATCCCCGGCCCGACCAGCGACATGTCCGGTTCAGCGACCTGCCGCTGCTGCGGGCGTTGATCGATGACGAGTTTCCAAAGGCCGAGTTCAATATCGAGGGTTATCCCAGCGAAGATTTTCTACAGCTTTGCGAAGAGGCACAGCCGGAGCAGGTAACGTTGGTGCCGGATGACCCGTCTCAGGCTACCTCTGATCATGGATGGGATTTCGCCGCGCATCAAGTGTTTTTGACAGATGTCGTTGCACGATTGAAGGCGGCTGGCATGCGGGTTTCCCTGTTTGCCGATGGCGATGGGAATGCGCAGGCGGTTGCCACGGCCAAGGCGACCGGTGCCGACCGGATCGAGCTTTACACGGGACCATATGGCAGCTGCTACGACGCGCCGGAAAAAGCGGCCAGTGAACTTGCGCTTCTGGGGGCAACCGCTGATGCGGCGCATGCTCTGGGCATGGGCGTCAATGGCGGTCATGACCTGACAGTTGCCAACCTCCCTGCGCTGGCGGAGCGGATTCCGTTTCTGGCCGAGGTGTCTATCGGTCACGCGCTGACGGCGGACGCGCTGGAATTCGGCATGGCCGAAACCGTTCGACGTTTTCGCCAGGCCTGCGGCGAGCTGGGCTGAAGTCCACGCGCCACTTATTCAGATCTATATATTCCAGATGTGCCATCCAGAATGACGCCATGCTGAGCAGAGATTGCCTGGCGTCATTCTGAGGTCAGGAGAGCCTGTGCCGGTTGGTCGATAGGGATCAATCAGCCGATAAGGGCGGTCTTGTTCGCTTCCATGAAGGTCTCTAGCGACAGCAATGGATGGCCCGACAAGCTTTGCGCGTCATCGGTTACCACATCCAGGTCACCGGCGCGGATGGCCGTATCGATTGAGGCGAATACAGGCGCTACGGGTTTGGGAATGCCGGCAGCGACCATGCCGTCTTCCAGCTGCTGGTCGGTGATGTCGACCACGGCAAGCGGCTTGCCCGTGGCTTTTTCGGCCAGAGCGGCAATCTCCCTGTTGCTATAGGCGCGGCTGCCGCAGAGCGTATAGATGATGTTTTCGGCCACAGGCTTGGCCAGGGCGCTGGCGATGGCGCGGGCAATGTCCTCTCGGGCGATATAGGCGGTCTTGCCCTCTCCGGCGGATGTATACCACTGGCCGCTGGCCAGCGCCGATGGCAGCGCCATGAATAGATTTTCCATGTACCAGTTGTTGCGCAAAATCGTATAGGCAAGGCCGGAAGCCTTGATGGCCTGTTCGGTTTGCGCATGTTCGGGAGCAAACAGGATCTTGGATGTCTCCGGATTTGGCATGGATGTGTAGAAAATCCGGCCGACCTTGGCATTGGCGGCGGCTGCAATCGCTGCTTTGTGTTGCTCGACGCGCGAACCGATGGCATCGGTGGAAATGATCAGCAGCCGGTCAATGCCGGAAAAGGCCTGGTCAAGCGATGCCGGATCGGTGAAGTCGGCCCGCCGTGTTTCGATGCCCTTTGCGGCAAGATCCGCCAGACCCGATAGATTGCGGCTGGCGGCAACGATATCAGCAGCGGCAACATGCTGGCTTTCCAGCAAATGATTGATGATAAGTCTTCCAAGCTTTCCGGATGCTCCGGTAATCAGTATTTTGGTCATATTTCTCTATCCCAGCTCCTGCATAATTCCCTGAACCGGAATTGGTTGAAGGGGAAATTATCCAGCGGATATAGAGTGTTACAGAGTTGTCTCCACGTTTTATAAAACGCACGGCCTGTAAAACTCCATACCCTATTATCTTGTTGCTCTCAATTTGAGACCAGCACTATAATCAGCCTTTTGGAACTGCTGTAAAGAAGGCAGTTTTAGCACCTTTGGTTACAGAAAGGGTACCATCATGAACGATGCCACGCAGCGGGCTCCCTCGGAGGCAACGGCGAGGGGGGGAAGCAAAAGCAAACGGGCGGAAGACAATTGCCCGGTGCGCTCGGTTATTTCCCATGTCGGCGACAAATGGTCGACGCTCATTCTAGGTTCGCTTGCCGAGAAACCCTATCGCTTCGGTGAGCTTCGACGCCTGGTGCCTGATATTTCCCAGCGCATGCTGACCCAGACCCTGAGAGACCTGCAACGCGATGGTTATGTTCACCGGCAGGTTTTTCCCACCAAACCGCCCAGCGTTGAATATGGTCTGACGGAGATGGGTGAGCAGCTGGTATTTTCACTCAGATATCTCGTGGAATTTGCCATCGACAATCATGCCCGCGTGGTCGAGGCTCGCGCTCGGTTCGATATGCAGAATGTGTGAGGCTGAACGCCTGCATAATTCCTTAAATCGGCGCGGATGTCAGGAGGAGATTATACGGCAGATATAAAGAATTATAGCGCCGTGCACCATATATTGAGCACGGCGCTTCGTGGACTAAAAAAACCATCCATCGTGCGTGGTCGAATGTCACGGTATCCTGTGTCCTCTCAAGGAAACATACTGTAAGTCTCTAATTTTATTATGCAATCTCTGTGATTTTTTCAAATTCCATATGTTTCGTGTTAGCTAATTTATTAATAAATTATAGGGAGATTTCGCCTACACTTCATGCTGGCAATGTCATTTTGGTTGGTATCCGTGACGCTCTCGACAGAACAGAGCCTGTTCTCGCGCCTTCCTCAGTTCTTCGGAAAGGGACTACACGTAATGTTCGGAATTTCTAGTATAGCTCGGATGCAGACCCATTCTTTGAAGCTGATTACAGCCAATATTATGATTTCGGATGTTGATCTTAATATTCGTTATATGAACGATTCCGTCATGGAACTGCTTAAGGAGGCCGAATCTGACCTCAAGAAGGAACTTCCGCGCTTCGATTTTAACAAACTCATTGGCAGCAATATCGATATTTTCCACAAAAACCCATCCCATCAGCGCAATATGCTGGCTGCTCTCAAAACGCAGCACCGGGCGACGATCTGGGTTGGTCACCGCGCGTTCGATCTCATCGTCACGCCTTTGCGGGAAAGTGGAAAAACAACTGGCTTTGTTGTCGAATGGGCCAATGCCAAGGAGCGATTGCAGAACCTGGATTACCAGGGGCAGATGATGGCGATCAGCCGTTCTCAAGGCATTATCGAGTTTACCACGGAAGGTGAGATCGTTACCGCCAACGAAAACTTCCTCAAATCCATTAATTATAAAGTGGACGAGATAAAGGGTCGTCACCACAGCATGCTGGTTGACCCCGAATACGCGAAATCAGCCGACTACAAAGAGTTCTGGGCTGCTTTGCGTCGCGGTGAGGTTCAATCGGCAGAGTTCATTCGTTACGGCAAGAATGGAAAGAAGGTGGTGATCAATGCCGCCTATAACCCGATCCTGGACTCCCAGGGCAAGGTCACAAAAGTCGTTAAATTTGCCACGGATGTGACGGAAAGAGTGAATGCGGTCAATGCGATTGGCGCTGCCCTGACGCGGCTGGCGCAGGGTGATCTGACCTTCACTCTGGACAACCCGTTTGCGCCGGATTTTGAAGAACTGCGCCGCACGATGAATGATGCGTTGCTCCAGATGCGCAACACGCTTGGCGCGGTGGCGCATTCAACCAGCCAGATCGACAATGGCACGCGCGAAATCAGCCAGAGTGCAGAAGATCTGTCCAAGCGAACCGAACAGCAGGCCGCCTCCCTGGAAGAGACCGCTGCGGCGCTTGACGAAATTACCGTCAATGTCTCGAATGCCTCTAAACGTGCAGAAGAAGCCCGTCATTCGGCATCGACAGCCAGCGACAATGCGGTGCGCTCTGCAAAGGTGGTTGAGGATGCGGTTGGCGCGATGTCTCGCATTGAGAATTCGTCCAATCAGATTTCCAATATCATTGGGGTGATCGACGAAATCGCCTTCCAGACCAATCTGCTGGCGCTGAATGCCGGTGTCGAGGCTGCTCGTGCCGGTGAAGCGGGCAAGGGCTTTGCCGTGGTCGCGCAAGAGGTTCGCGAACTGGCACAGCGCTCTGCCCAGGCGGCCAAGGAAATCAAGGAACTGATCCGCAATTCTTCAAACGAGGTCAGCACCGGGGTAAGGCTGGTGAGCGAAACGGGCGAGGCGCTTCGGACGATCCAGCAGAATATCGTTGCGGTCAATGAACATATGGAAGCCATTACCAGTTCGGCGCGCGAGCAGGCCACCGGGCTTTCCGAAGTCAATGCGGCCGTCAACCAGATGGATCAGGTAACGCAGCAGAATGCGGCCATGGTTGAAGAGACAAATGCGGCCAGCGCAACGCTTGCCCAGGAAACGGCGCGTCTGCGCGAGTTGATTGAGAAATTCCAGTTGGGCGGTGCCGGTATGAGGCCTTCGTCACGCCAGCTTGGCGCGGCGACGTCAGCACATCGGCCCACGGCCTCACCAGCGCGGGAGTTGATGTCGAAGGTAGCGGGTTCCGTCGCATCTCAATCCGGCGGCTGGAGCGAGTTTTAAAAAACTAAGTCGATTTAAACCGTTATAGCGCCGTGTGTTTTATAAAACGCACGGCGCTTCCTATTCGGCTCTGTAGATTTTACAGTCTGTTCAAGAATTGTTGCTGGCCTGGCGAAAATGGTGATTTCGAGAACCGGAACGGAGCGTACTTAAGGTACGTGAGTACCGGAAGCGCAGAAATTGCCATTTGCAGACGGCCAGTGGCAATTATTGGATAGACTGTTAGGCCGTTTGCCGCCGCTCTGTCAGCAGCAGGACAAGCGAGGCGGCTGGAAAGCAGAGGCCGATCCAGGCGGTCAGCGACCATCCGCCTGTCGCATAGGCCCAGCCGCCGATGGCTGAGCCAAGCGCGCCACCAAGAAAGAATGTCGCCATATAGATGCCGTTGAGACGGCTGCGATGGGCGGCTGTCATCGAATAGATGATGCGCTGGCCGCTGATCAGATTGGCCTGTACGCCGAAATCCAGAGTAATGGCAGCAATCGTCAGGCAGATCACGCCTGTCAGCGGTGAGGTTTCGATCGCATAGCGGCCAAGCACGAACGCAGCGATGCCCATGACCATGGCGCCGATGGAAATCTGCCGGGTCAGGCCGCGATCAGCCATTCGTCCGGCAATGGGTGAGGCGATGGCACCGGATGCTCCGGCGAGTGCAAACAGCGCGATACCATTCTGGCTCAGGCCAAAATGCGGGCCTGACAGCAGCAAGGGCGTCGTGGTCCAGAACAGGCTGAAGGCACCAAACATCCCGGCCTGATAAAGCGCCCGGCGCTGGAGTACACGGTTTGTCAGCGCCATATGGGCCATGGAGGACAGCAGCGCACCGTAGCCGATCTGCGCATGCGGCTGGCGGCGGGGCAGGGTCATGCCGAGCACCACCATCAGCCCGATCATGGCAACCGCCGAAAGCACGTAGATGACATGCCAGGACGATGCCTCGGCGATGAAGCTGGCAATGGGCCGGGCCAGCATGATGCCGCAGAGCAGCCCGCTCATGACATTGCCGACAACCCGCCCGCGTGAGGCATCCGGTGCCATGCTGGCGGCAAAGGGCACCAGAACCTGGGCGGCTGCGGATGCAAGGCCAATGCCAAGGCAGGCCAGCAGGAAAAGACCCGGCGAGGTCGAAAGCGCGCCGCCCAGCAGGGCCAGCGCGGCAAGACCAATCAGGATGATCACCAGCTTGCGGTTTTCGATCAGGTCACCCAGCGGCACCAGCAGCAAAAGGCCCAGACAGTAACCAAGCTGAGTGAGGGTGACGATCAGGCCGGTCGCCTGGGGTGAGAACCCCAAATCCGCGCTGATCGGTCCGGCCAGCGGCTGGCCGTAATAGAGATTGGCGGCGATAAGCCCGCAGGCCAGGGCAAAGATAAAGGTCAATATCGGCGACAAGGTGTGTTCAGCGTCATGCCGCAAGAGCGGGCTGGAATGGGTCATGGTGGTTGCTTCTCGGCTTGGGGCGCCATGGTCTTGGGAGGATGCCATGGTACTGGTGTCAGTGAGTGCCTGTTGAATGATTGAGCGAATAGGACGTGTTACGACGAACCTCACCGCGCCGTGCTGCTGTACGCCGCTGTAAGGGCTAAAATCCTGGTCAGTCCAAAAGCCGCAGCGCCGCTTGCGCCACGGCCTGCATCTCGTCTTCTGTTCGGCCTGTTTTGCCGACCACGCGCATGCCCATCGTCAGGCAGAGCAGGGTGCTAGAAATGACATCGGCATTCAGATCGGCCCGGATCGAGCCATCGGCCTGTCCGGTAACAATCTGGTCCTTCAGGCGCTGCTGGTTGGCGGTAAAAGCGAGCCCTACCCGGGCGGAGGCTTCCGCATCCAGCAGTGCCAGATCATTGGCACCGCCGACGATGAGGCAGCCGCGCCGGCCTGCCGCGCCATGGGCGTGGTCGGCATAATGCTGCAAAAGGGCAAACAACTTTTCCCGCCCGGTCTTAAGCGGTGCCATGCGCTTCAGGATCATCGCATGGCGCACCGACCAGTAGCGATCGAAGGCGGCGAGAAATACACCACGCTTGTCGCCGAACGCCTTGTAGATACTACCTGCCGTCAACCCCATGGCTTCGGCAAGCTCACTGATCGAGGCGGCCTGGTAGCCCCGCTCGGAAAACACCACCAAGGCAGCGTCCAGCGCCACATCCGTGTCGAATTCCCGAGGGCGGCCCGCAGGTCTGCCGGATTTTGTTTGCTGGTTCATCATGGTCCTACAATAGGAAATGATCGTTTCCAAATCAAGCAAAAAAATGACTGCGATCAATAAACCGCAGTCAATGTCTTCAGGCGATCTTCTTAACCTCTTGCGGAGTGAGAGAAAACTCGACCGCAGACCCACAATGAATGGCAGTGGAATCAAAGCCCGGCAGGCAAAGATCGTCTGGATTGAGCAAAAGACAAATCTCGGTGCAGCCGAGAATGACGCAATCGGCACCGTCTGCCTTGGCCTTTTCGATGATTGCCAGATAGGCAGCCCGCGACTGCTCTTCAACGCGGCCCGCGCAGAGTTCGTCAAAAATCACATCATGCACAATGCCACGATCCTCTGCGCCTGGCACCATGGGCAGCAGGCCGAGGGCACGCATGCGATCGGTGTAGAAGCCATGCTCCATCGTGTAGCGGGTGGCGAGCAGCAGGGGCCGCTTGAAGCCAGAGTCTTTGATAGCCTGGGCCGTCGCATCGACAATATGGATAAGCGGCACGGAAACACGCGCTGCTACGGCATCGGCAATCAGATGCATGGTGTTGGTGCAGATCAGCACGCATTCGGCACCGGCACGCTCCAGGGCGGCAGCGGCATCGCCCAGCACTTTTTCCGCAAGATCCCAACGGCCTGCCTTCTGGTAGCCAACGATCTGCGAAAAATCGACCGACCGCATGACGATTTCAGCCGATGCCAAACCGCCCAACTGATGGCGAACCGCTTCGTTGATAAGCCGATAGTAAACCGCCGAGCTTTCAAAACTCATTCCGCCAATCAAGCCGATCATCCGCATTGTCGTGTTCCCCTTGGTGTCTTTGGTAGTGATGAACAAAACTATGCCAGTGGATGGAAGCGGTTGATTTGCAAATTTCTCGAAAATCACCATAAGTTCCGCACAAAAATTGCGAGAAAAATGTGAAATGCGCGTATGCTTTGCGCATTCATCCTGAAAGGCGGAGGATTAAGGCGTGATTGACGAGAGAGACAGGAAGATTCTGGATCTGTTGCAACGGGATGCCGCCATTGCGGTGAGCGATCTCGCCGACAAGGTCGCCCTATCGGTTTCGGCCTGTTCGCGCCGGATTCAGAAGCTGGAAGAGGGCGGATATATCGAGCGACGGATCGCCGTGCTCAATCGCGACAAGGTGGGCGTGCCGACAACCGTTTACGCCTTGGTGAAAACCGCCCATCATACCGATGAATGGACGGAGGAGTTTCGCCGAGCGATTACCGATATCGCCGAAATCGTCGAGGCGCATCGCCTGACCGGACATCATGATTATATCTTGAAGATCGTTCTGCCACGGGTCGAGCATTACGACGTCGTCTATCGTCGGCTGGTGCGGCGTATCGAACTTTTCGATGTGTCCGCCTCGATCTCGATGGAGACGATGAAAAGCGGTTCCGCCGTTCCGGTGGATTATGCTGTGTGACGAAAGGCGATACGCCGAAAGACCGGCGTTTCGCTCACTATAGCACCGTGCGTCATATAGGGCGCACAACGGCTCGCTGTCGCTCTTTATGCGACAAGGCGTCCCAATCGGGATGGTCGCGGCAATCAGCCGTTATATTCGTTGCGGTGATGCGGCTTCTTCGTGGGGGCCTTGAATTGCCATTCGCCGCTGGACGACTGTTGACTGCTGTCGCTCGCGTTGAGTTGTGCCGCCGTTTGCGTGGACGCAGTGGTCTGGGCGGGCTGGGTGGTGGTTTTTGTCGTGGTCGCGGCAAACGATGCGGATGCGCCGATCAGGCTTGCGAGCACGGCTGTGGCGATAAAGGTCTTCATGGATCTCTCCAACTTTACAAGTGGATAAAATTAAGTCGAACTCTTCGGTTCGATGCCTTGAATCTGGGCGCTTTTGCTGCGCTTTGCAACGGCGCGCGCCTGTCAGAAAAGGCATTGCAGACATGCGTTGGCGTCCCTTGTCGAATTGTGGATATAAAAATCTAGTAAAATCAGCCTATTACTTTTTCTGCCTCCAGGGATTTCCGCCTTGGATGGTCTGCTCTCGGTAGTCTCACTTCCTTTTGATAGATGACGGCGCTCAAAGGACATGGATTTGATGGAAAATTGTGCAATTGTGACGTTACGGGATGGTTCTGCGGGTATGGTTCAAATAAGCGCCGGGGATTTCAATCCCGCCTCACTGCACACGCTTTGGTTTTGCAGGGAGGGAACAAACCTCTGCCCCGTTGGTTACCTCTACAGTACAAACAAGGAGGATAACCCAATGAATCATACCAATCACGTTCGTCTCACCACCGCTGAACTCACACCTGCCGTGCTCGAAGGTGCAACCATTTATGGTGCTGACGACCACAAGGTCGGCAAGCTGGATCATGTCCATGGTCTGGGTGCCAGCGGCACAGCGATCATTGATGTCGGCGGCTTCCTGGGTATCGGTGCAAAGCCGGTCGGTGTTCCGCTGTCGGATCTGCAATTCATGCGGGATGAAGATGGCGACGTCCATGCCGTCACCACATGGACGAAGGATCAGCTGAAGGACATGCCTGCGCATAAGGACTAATTGTCCTAGGCATTCGCGAGGAATGATTTCCATGACTTATGTTATGTGAAATTCCACTTAAATACGATATTATGGCCATCTTGGGATCAGGGTGGCCATTTTCATGGGATATAGAGCTGGTTTAGGCCGGGGATGGGAACGTCGGTGGCGGCGCGACCTTAACGCCGTCTATGGATATTCTGGAACTGCGCCCCGACGAAGGTGTTCTCGACCCATAGACCGGACTGGCCTTTTCATGAGATCGGCGGTTTTTTCGGTAGCCGTTTGTGTGATGCCAACCCTTTTACACGCTGAAAATCTCCCCTGCAGTGGCCGTAAGGCAGGTATCGCAATGTGCCGGGGCGATCTTTTTGTCTGTAACGATGGCTCAATCAGCGCCAGCAAGAAGTCATGCTCGAGATTTATGGGTGGAGCGGAAGGTCGGACGGATGGTCCTGCGTTCAACCTGACTTCTCCTGTGGACCCATCTTTGGCCCCAGCGTCGGAAGGGTCGTGCTCATGCCGTTCCGGCAGCTTTTGCGTTGGTCCCCGAGGTGGGCGGTTCTGCCTTACCGATAGCGGTACAAAAAGCTACTTGAGGAGATGACTTTCCACGTTTTGTCGGGCAGGGGCGGGTGGATTTTTCCGTCGCCATGGCCATCAAAGCCGTTACTATGCCGACTGGCCGCTGGAAACAGGGTGCTATAGTTCCTACATAGAATGCATTCCAACCATAGGAGTTACGTCCATGACGAGTGAACGCGCAGTGTTGGCAGGCGGTTGCTTCTGGGGCATGCAGGACCTGATCCGCAAGCTTCCCGGGGTCATCGCTACCCGAGTGGGATATTCCGGCGGCGATGTCGCGAACGCGACCTATCGCAATCATGGAACACATGCCGAGGCGATTGAAATTATCTTCGATCCATCAAAGACAAGCTTTCGCGATCTCCTGGAATTTTTCTTCCAGATTCATGATCCAAGCACGCCTAATCGTCAGGGAAACGATGTCGGCGTCAGCTATCGTTCTGCGATCTTCTACACGAGTGAAGAGCAAAAGAAGGTTGCCGAGGACACCATTGCCGACGTGGACGCTTCCGGCATCTGGCCTGGCAAGGTCGTGACCGAACTGGCACCTGTGGGTGATTTCTGGCAGGCCGAGCCGGAGCATCAGGACTATCTTGAGCGCATTCCAAACGGATATACCTGCCATTTTCCTCGGCCGCATTGGAAACTGCCGAAACGTCAGGCCGTGGCATAACGGTCCTCGAAAGACGTTCCGCCTCTTGAAGGCGGCGGTTTCTCGGTTTGCCTTCTCAGCGTCTCGCCTGAGATCATTGAGCATTTCCGCTTTTCAGTGAAGGGCGGAAATCCTCCTTGTTTCTGTTTTCAAAACCTTCCGGCTGCCAAAACCACCTGGCGCTTTCGCCTGAAATTTCCTCTTCTTCATGTCATCACTGTATTCTTCAGCCTCATCGGTCAATCTGGCGCTTGACGCGCATTGCGAAGCGCGTTACCAAGAACCGTACCGTACGGTACTTAGATTGAAGGGCTTTCACTGTGTCGACCAATGCCATGCCAACAGCAGAATTTTCTGCACGCCAGAGCGCGGTTCTGGCGGAGGCTCTGCGCCTTTTGGTCGAAGGTGGCGACAAGGCATTGACCACGGCCGGTTTGGCGCGGGCAGCCAATTGCTCCAAGGAAAGCCTTTATAAATGGTTCGGGGATCGCGACGGTCTGCTGTCGGCGATGATTTCCTATCAGGCAAGCAAAGTGCGCACATTCGAGCGCGCCGGCGAGCGCCTGACGCCGCAGATGCTGGCCGATCATTTGGAGGTTTTCGCCCGCGATTTGCTGGACGTTCTCTCAGGGGAAATCTCGTTGGCGCTGAACCGTCTTGCCATTGGCCAGACTAGCCGCGATGGCTCGAAACTGGGGAAAATGCTCCTGGAGCGTGGCCGCCGCCAGATCGACCGCCGGGCGAGGGCGCTGCTGGATGCCGGACGGCGCGATGGCCTGTTGCGGTTCGAAGACGGCGAGGATGCCTATCGCACGCTCTACGGCCTGATCGTTTCCGATCTTCATGTTCGCCTGCTCCTGGGTGAAAAACCCGAGCCACGAAAATTCGACGCCCGAGCGCACAAGGCGGTGTCCGCCTTTCTTGTGTTGCACGGCACGGACAAGACATCGTCAGCGTAAATCCTGGCGAGGGATAAAACACTCAACATCAGACACAGCATAGGGAAGGATTACACAATGCGCGTCTATTATGATCGTGATGCCGATTTGAACCTCATCAAGGCGAAGAAAGTCGCCATCATTGGCTACGGCTCCCAGGGCCGCGCTCACGCGCTGAACCTCAAGGATTCGGGCGCACAGAACGTCGTCATCGCCCTCAAGGCTGGCTCGGCCACCATTGCCAAGGCTGAAGCCGATGGCTTCAAGGTCATGACCGTTGCCGAAGCGGCAGCCTGGGCTGACCTGATGATGATGGCAACTCCTGACGAATTGCAGGCTGACATCTACAAGGCAGACATCGCCGGCAACATCCGTGATGGCGCAGCAATCGCTTTCGCCCACGGCCTGAACGTTCACTTCGGCCTGATCGAGCCGAAGAACACCGTTGACGTTGTGATGATCGCACCGAAGGGCCCTGGCCACACGGTTCGCGGCGAATACCAGAAGGGCGGCGGCGTGCCTTGCCTCGTTGCCATTCATCAGAATGCCTCCGGCAACGCTCTTGAAGTGGCTCTGTCCTACGCTTGTGGCGTTGGTGGCGGCCGTTCGGGCATTATCGAAACCACCTTCCAGGAAGAATGCGAAACCGACCTGTTCGGCGAGCAGGTCGTTCTGTGCGGCGGTCTCGTCGAACTGATCCGGGCTGGCTTTGAAACGCTGGTTGAAGGCGGCTATGCGCCTGAAATGGCCTATTTCGAGTGCCTGCACGAAGTGAAGCTGATCGTGGACCTGATCTATGAAGGCGGTATCGCCAACATGAACTACTCGATCTCCAACACGGCTGAGTGGGGCGAATACGTCACCGGTCCGCGCATCATCACTGCTGAAACCAAGGCTGAAATGAAGCGCGTGTTGCACGACATTCAGACTGGCAAGTTCACCTCGGACTGGATGCAGGAATACCGCGCCGGTGCCGCTCGCTTCAAGGGCATTCGCCGCATGAACGACAAGCACCAGATCGAAGAAGTTGGCGCAAAGCTGCGCGGCATGATGCCTTGGATCGCCAAGAACCAACTGGTTGACAAGGCTCGCAACTAATCAGCGCGAACAGTTCTTGGCGCTCCAAGTTTCTTTGTCTGCGTGCCTTCGGCATCGCGGGGGATCGCCAAGAACCAGCTGGTCGGCAGGGCCTGCAACGAAACGATAAAGCGCCGCTGTTAGCCGACATGCGGCGCTTTATCGTGTCAGGGGCTTTCGCCTTGCAGGGCGATGATGGCCTCTTCGAACTGTTCCATCTGTTGAAAATAGTACACTCCCTTGAGGGGAGGCAGGTTCATGAAGGCCGCTCCGCCCAGCCAGAGCGGGACATCCAACGGTAAACCCTTTCGGATCTCCTTTATCTCCAGCTCAAAATTGCGAATGCGCTTCAAGGCGCCGCTGATGCACACGACGGTCGAGCCGGATTGCCTTGCCATTGCGACGAAGTCCTTGGCCGGAAGCTGGGCGCCGAGATATGTGGTGTGGATGCCATGGCTGCGGGCGATCAGCGCCGCTACCAGCCCGCCGATATCATGCAATTCGCCTTCAAGCGTGGTGAAGACTATTCTTTGTGAACCGCGCGGCGACGCCAGAAGTTTGAATGCGCCGTTCAACAGCACCCTGACCGACGAAGAGGCGAGATGTTCTGACGCGATGGACAGGTGGCCTTCCGCCCAGCGTCGGCCGATTTCCGCCATGAATGGCAGGACGACGTGCTTTGAAAAATCGACAGGCCCAAGCGCAATGAAGCGGGTGCTCAGCAGCCGGTCCAAGGTCTCTCCGTCAAGGTTTTCCACGGCTTTAAAAACAGGTTCCAGGTCGTCCAAACGCGCCTGGTTCATCGCGGATCGTTTCAGCTCCTCGGTCGATAAATGGATAATGGAGCCGATCCGTTGCCCATTGTCGACGCAGGCCTTGAGCAGTTGCAACCGGACAAGATCTTCATGCCGGTAGATGCGGCGGCCACTGTCGGTGCGTTTGGGCACGATTGCTGCATAGCGGCGCTCCCAGGCATGCAGGACCAGCTTCGTCAGGCCGGTCTCATTCACGACTTCACGAAGCGAATAAGTCTCCTTCATAGATCGTCGCCTTATTTTTTATTCTATTTATATATAATATACAAAAATGATGATGAGATTGCAAATCGACTTTCGGTCTATGTTTGGATCGCCAACAGAGCTCTTTCCTCAACGCGCGGATGAAAATTTTGTCGAGGCTCGATGGGCTGAGTCCGCTGTGTCGGACGAGCCGGGTTTCCTCACTGCATTGACTATTTCTGTTTTTTTTAAATCACTTAGCGATTTAACCCTTAATATTTAGGGTAATTTAAATGACCAGAATAACCCGATATTTACTTGGTTTGCATAATATACAATTTTTAATGGTTATTTCTAATTTAGAAAACAATTGTATATCTTTCTGTGTGATACTTATGTCATCAAAGGCGCAATGAGACGCGCTTGCAGGTCAAAGGTCGAAGGATTCAGGCATGACTATTTTTGGACTGGGTGCTGATGCCAGATCGGAAGTCTCGGCTCTTCGCAAATCGCAGGCCGTCATAGAATTCAGCTTGGATGGCACCATTTTGGATGCCAATGACAATTTCTGCCGGGCGCTTGGCTACAGTCTGGCTGAAATCAAAGGCAAGCACCACCGCATGTTCGTCGATGCCAGCGAGGTTGAGACCAGCGATTACCGAAATTTTTGGGAAGGGTTGCGGCAGGGTAAATTCCAGCGCGCCCAATATCGTCGTATTGCCAAGGACGGTCGAGATGTGTGGATCGAAGCCTCATACAATCCGATAATGAAGGGTGATAAGCCCTATAAGGTCGTCAAATATGCCACGGATATCACCGCAGTAAAATTACAGGCGATGGAGGACGATGCCAAGCTGAAGGCGATTTCGACGTCGATGGCGGTCATCGAGTTTACTCCTGATGGCAAGATCATCACCGCCAATGAAAATTTCTGCAAGGCGATGGGCTATAGTCTGACGGAACTTATCGGGCGCCATCACAGTCTGTTTTGTGACAAGGCCTATACGTCTTCCTCAGACTACACATCTTTCTGGCGCGATCTGGGGAATGGACGGATGCTGGCTAATGAGTTCCGGCGCATCGCCAAGGATGGCCACGATGTCTGGATACAGGCCTCCTACAATCCAGTCTTCGACGCGCGGGGGAAAGTCTACAAGGTCGTGAAGTTTGCAACCGATGTGTCTAGCCGGATGGATGCTATTTCCCATCTTGGTGCCGCGTTGAAGGCCCTGGCGGGCGGCGATCTCACCAGCACGCTGAACAACACGTTCGTGCCGACCATGGAAAAACTACGTGCCGATTTCAACGAAGCCCTCAGCCATTTGCGCACGACAATGGACGGTGTCGCCCTGAGCGCCCGGTCCATCGCGTCGAGCACCAATGAAATCAAGGAGGCTGCCAACGAACTCTCGCGCCGTACCGAAGCACAGGCTGCGTCCGTGGAGGAATCAGCCGCATCGCTGGAAGAGGTGACGACGACGGTTGCCGACTCCGCTAAGCGTGCCGAGGAAGTCGGCCGACTGATGGAGCAGACCCGGCTGAATACCGAGCAATCCAGTGTTATCGTCAGGGATGCCGTGGTTGCCATGAATGAGATCGAGCAGTCTTCCGGGCGGATTTCGAGCATTCTGGGCGTCATCGACGAGATTGCCTTCCAGACCAATCTTCTGGCACTGAATGCTGGTGTCGAAGCGGCCCGCGCCGGTGAAGCTGGTAAGGGTTTTGCGGTCGTCGCCCAGGAGGTCCGCGAATTGGCACAGCGCTCGGCTTCATCCGCCAAGGAAATCCGGCAGTTGATCAGCACGTCCGGCAAGCAGGTCGACCGTGGCGTGGACCTTGTCGCCCAGACCGGCTCGGCTCTGGATAATATCCTCAATCAGATCCGCGCCATCGATACCAATGTCACGGCAATCGTTCAAGGCTCCAAGCAACAGACCACCGCGCTGCAGGAAATCAACAGTTCCGTCAATGTCATCGACCAGTCCACCCAGCAGAATGCAGCCATGGTTGAGGAAACCACGGCAGCGGCATTCTCGCTGTCCAAGGATGTTGATGATTTGTTCCAGATGGTCGCTCAGTTCAAGACCTCTCCGTCTGGCTCATCGTCATCCTATCCTCGCGCCGCCTGACCCCACAATCCGTCTATTGGTGTTCAATAAGGTGCCGTGCGCTCCATGCGCGCGGCGTTTTGTTTTTTGCTATCTATGAATGTATGGGCGGTATGAAACATGGGCAAAACGTGAGGACGTGACGAGACCGTCATCTTTTTGCGCTGAGATACCTTTACAAAGTCACTCGATCGCAGCGAATAAAGAATGATCTGGTGTCTTTTCAGATCTGCGAGGTCCGTGAACTGCCAGAGACTGGAAAAGAAAGTTTCATCCATGCTGTCCCATGCAAAAGCCATTATGCCGCAAGCCGCTGACGATCATTTGTCCTGGCCGGCGGATGGGGAAATATTCGATGTGAACCGGCTGGAATTGCGGGTCAAGCCTGGAGAACATCCGTTTCATAGTGCGCATCGCGATGCCATTCATCGAAATTGGCAGGCCGAGTCGGCGGCCAACCCCGCTCTTTTCGATGGTGCCATGGTCTTGTTCGACGAATTGCAGATCGGCGCCGGCGCTGTGAGTGGTGCAGGACATCTGATCCCCTATTCCAGCTTTCTGTTCTGGCGTCGTCAGGCTGAGCCACAGAGCGGCTATCACCTTTTTGGATTTCCGGTGCTGATTTCGGCCGATGGTGCCTTGATCGCGGTGGAAATGGCCGCTCACACCGCCAATGCAGGCCGGGTCTATTGTCCGGCGGGCTCGCTCGATGCATCCGATATTATCGATGCGATGGTCGATGTCGATGCCAATATGCGCCGCGAAGTGCAGGAAGAAACCGGACTGTCGGTGGATGATGCGGTGATCGATCCGCAATTGCGGGGCTATCGTCGAGGCCGTCGGGTCACGCTGTTTCGGGTGTTTCGTCTGGCCTTGACCACAGAGGCGATTTTCGACCGAATCGCGGCCCATATGGCTGTCGATGAAGAGCAGGAAATTGCCCGCGCCGTGGCCATTCGCTCGGCAGATCGCAATGCGCATGATTACACGCCAGACATGTATCCCCTGCTGGATTGGATTTTTCCCGGCTAAGTGGCTGGTGCGCCTTGCATGGCTGGCGCTGCTCGTGCAGTTTGCTGGCATTGTAACGGCGACTGGAGGCTTGTTTGGCTCGACACTATTGCATTTACGACGTCTTCACCGACAAAAAGCTGTGCGGCAATCCTTTGGCAATCGTGTTCGATTGCGAGGATCTCGATGACGATGCGTTGCAGGCGATAGCGCGGGAATTCAATCTCTCGGAAACGGTTTTCGTTTTCCCCTCGGTCAATGTCGCGCATGTGGCGCGTATTCGGATTTTTACCCCCGGACGTGAGCTTCCCTTTGCCGGTCATCCCACGGTTGGCACGGCGATCGGCCTAGCGGAAAAGGCTCATCAGGATCGTGAAGGGCCGCTCGACCTGGTGTCGGTGATCGATGAAAAGATCGGCCCGGTGCGCTGTGCGGTGAGCCTGAGGCCGGGTGAGGCAAGTTTTGCCGAATTCGATTTGCCGAAAACCTCCACCCAGATTCAACTGCCGCTCGACCGCCAGGGCATAGCCGATGCGCTTGGCCTGAAGCCGAACCAATTGCTTTTCGAAAACCATCTGCCGTCGATCTGGTCGGCTGGAGTGCCCTTCCTGCTCATTCCGGTCAGCAGTCTGGGAGATGTCGAAAGCATCGAATTCGATCCGCAGCTCTGGGAGCGGGCCGCCCCTTTCTGTGACGGCGCGCTGACCTCGGCCTATATCTATTGCCGTGGTGGTGTTCACCACGCGGCTGACTTTCACGCCCGGATGTTTTCCCCCGATATGGGCATAGCCGAGGACCCGGCCACTGGCTCCGCGGTGGCGGCGCTTTCAGGCGCCATCCAGCATTTCGATGCACTGCCGGACGGCCATCACCCGTTGCTGATCGAGCAGGGCGTGGAGATGGGGCGCCCCTCCTTCATCCATCTGCATATCGACACCAAGGAAGGCAAAGTTTTCCGCGCCCGCATCGGCGGCACCGCCGTGCGCATCGCTTCCGGCATGCTCGACATTTGATTTTCCTTGGTTTTTTCGAGTTTTGATTTTTTTTGCTGTTTCATGTCATTTTTTTCGAAACGGCGCTGGACAAGCAGAGACAACCCCTTTATATCCCCGCTCACGGCAGCGATGAAGCACAAACGAAGCGCTGCAGGCGGGTGATTAGCTCAGTTGGTAGAGCAGCTGACTCTTAATCAGCGGGTCGTAGGTTCGAACCCTACATCACCCACCATTCTTTTCAGTAATATCAGTGTTGCTGATTTATTTCCTTAGATGTGATGTTGCGAACATAGCGTTCAATTGGATGGTTTCTTTATTGAGACTGTTTTGCGGTGTCGGCACTTTGGTTTGTCCGCTTGTGATTACCAGTGTGAAGCCATTCGATCTGCTGGAAATTTCCAACTTTTCTCTGCTATCGTTTCAACGGGAATGATTTTTTTCCGCATCGGACGTGACCTGAAAGCTGGTCTCACGTTTCCGTTCAGTGCTGTAGTGAGGAAAGATGTTTGATATACGTGCTCTGGTATGGCCAGTAGATGACGATACTATGAAGCCTTGGGTGCGTCGGTTTCTCGATGATGTTTTGTCCCGCCCATTATTCAGCAGGATGATTTTGTTTTCTTCGATGGAAAATCGTCTTGCCATTCGAAATCGCTTTGCAAGAAAGTATCTCGTTGGCCGGGGCATTGAACTTGGTGCGCAGCAGGTTCCGACAAAAACCTCGGAAAACTGTCAGGTCGAATATGTCGATGTCGTTTCCAACAAGACGTTGGTCGAGCTCCATCATCTGCCTGCGGAGGATCTCGTGCCGCTGACGCATGTTATCGATGGAAACGATCTTTCGGTTTACGCCGATGGGGAGCTGGATTTCATCATCGCCAATCACGTGCTTGAACATTTCGACGATCCGGTCGGGGGGCTCTGCGAATGGATAAGGACCGTCAAAAACGGAGGCAAGCTCTTCCTAACCTTGCCCAATTTTCGCTGTAACTGTTACGATGTCGACCGCGTGCCGGCGCGGCGTGATCACCTGGACCTCGACTACAGGGATTCGGAAGGTCGGGCTGCCCGTAACTTCCAGCACTATGTAGACATAATGCAAACGCTCTTTCAGCTGTCTGATCCCGCCGAACAAAGACGTCAGGCGCAGGAGTGGATCGACGCAGACCTCAGGCAGCACTATCACGTCTACGACCAAGAGACGGTAAAGGACGTCGCGGCCCTTGCCGCGAAAGCGTCGTCAGTCGGATTGCGGTATGTGGACGGACTTTTCTCCAAGGATGGCTTTGAATTTCTGCTCATTCTGGAAAAGCAACCATCCGGTGGACTGCAAGGCTGGCCTTCGTCACGGCGTAGCGCGATCAGTGCGTTGCTCTGCCACGCACCGTTTCTCAAACATGAAATCATGCGTCGCCAATGATCGCGCGCCGGTCGCGGCATGGTTTCGGACGAAGCCTGCAACCTTGCTATTTTCGTGGCGGAGTTGCGTTTAATGGTTCTCTATCGTTGAACCTGTTTTGTTCTCTAGTATCTTTGTTGTATTCATGGTTCGTTCTTGATTATTCCAAAGTTTCATCCAAAAATGGCTGTGGATTCCTGTGGATAACTTTCCGGGAAGTTTGATATCAACGGGCTTGAAAGGTGGACGAACGTCCTCGCATTGAACAGATTTGACAGTCTGTCTGGTTCAGATTTAACCAGACAGACTGTCGTTCGTTTGTCTTTTCGAAAAAGCCGGCTTCCACCTTTTCCTGGGCGAACTCTAATGCCGGATTGCTGCTGGCAGTCTGGATTGAGGTAGAACGAAGGGTGAGTGGGTGGGGATACGCCCGACCGTGCCACTCAGTCCGTAGACGGCGGCAATCAGTTCATCATCGATCACCGTTTGTGGTGAACCGTCTGCAATGAGCCGGCCGTTGTTCAACATGACCAGATTATCGGCGAATTCTGCCGCGAGATTCAGGTCATGCAGTACCGCCATCACTATGCCTCCATCAGCGGCAAAGGCACGTGCAGTTTCCAGCACCGAGATTTGGTAGGACAGATCCAGGCTGGATGTGGGTTCATCAAGAAACAGAGCACGGGCACCGGTCGCGTCGGCGACTATCGGTAATTGCGCCAGCACTCGGGCGAATTGTACCCTTTGTTGCTCACCGCCGGATAGAGCATGATAGGAGCGCGTTTCGGTTGCCGAGAGGCCAACACGCGCCAAGGCATGTTTGGCCGCCTCGATGGGGCGCGGGCTTCCTGCGGCCACGGCCCCCATGCGTACGACTTCCAATGCCGTAAATGGAAAGGAAAGGCTCGTGCTTTGCGGCAAAACGGCCCGTTTCAGGGCGAGATGCTGCGGCTTCAGCCGGGTAATATCCTGACCGTCATAATTGATCCGGCCTTCATCAGCTTTCAGGTCTCCGCAGAGCAGTTTCAAGAGGGTTGATTTGCCTGCGCCGTTTGGACCGATAATGACGGTGAAGCGACCCGGTGCAAGGCGCAGGCTGATCCTGTCCAGCAGCAAGCGCCCGTGGCGGCGCAGCGTCAGGTGTTCTGCGGTTATCATGGTGCGCTCCCCTTTGCCTTTTTCGATGCTCTAATTTTCCACCATGCCGCGTCCGCTTTTACCGAGCAGCAGGAGCAGAAAAACCGGTGCGCCGATCAGTGCGGTGACGATACCAATCGGCAGTTCTGCCGGTGCGACAATGGTGCGGGAAAGGCTGTCGGCCATCAGCAGCAGGCTTGCGCCTCCCAGTGCGGAGGCAGGCAGGAGAAAGCGGTGCGATGGACCGATGGCCATGCGCAGCAGGTGTGGGACGATGATGCCGATAAAGGCTATCGAACCGGCCACGGCCACAGCGGCCCCGCAGGCGGCGGCCACAATCAGCACGCTGGCGCGTTTCAACCGCTCCACTGGAATTCCCATGTGAAAAGCAGCGGCATCGCCAAGCACGAGTGCGTCCAGTCCACGCGCAATGAAGGGCACGGCAGCAAGGGCGCCCAGAACGAAGGGGGCGATTGACATTGCCTTGGCATAAGTCGCCCCGCCCAACGATCCCAGGCTCCAGAAGGTGATGTCGCGCAAGGCCCGGTCGTCTGCCATGAAGATCATCAGGCCCGTTGCGGCCATGCTAAGCGCGCCGATGGCAATGCCTGACAGCACCAGGGCAATGGTCGAGGTTTGGCCGCCGCGGGTGGCAATGGCATAGAGCAGGGCGGTGTTGAGCAAGGCGCCGGAAAAAGCCATGACCGGCAGGAGTTCCTCTCCAAGTACCGTTTGCAGCGGTAAAAGCAGGCCGGGTCCAAGCACGATGGCCGCCACTGCGGCAAGGCTAGCCCCGGAGGTGACGCCGACAATGCCGGGATCGGCCAACGGGTTGCGAAACAGGCCTTGCATCATCGCTCCGGAGAGCCCGAGACCTGCGCCCACCAGAACACCCATCAAGGTGCGGGGCAGGCGGACGGCCTCCAGCACAATACGATCCTGCTGCGCCAGCGCGCCCTTTCTGAAGAGGTAGGTGATAAGGTCGCTCAAACCGACCCCCGTTGGCCCGCTGACCAGCGAGATGAAGCAGGCTGCCACAAGCAATGACACCAACAGCAACACGGCTGCCATGCCACGGCGCGAGCGGTCGCCCGTGGGTGCCAGTGGCACTGTCGATGAGGCTGCGGCAATCGTCACTGGAGGGTTGCCTCTGGATACAGCTTGGATGCCAGTTCTCGGGCCGCGTCAGCGGTACGTGGTCCAAAGCCAAGCAGGTAAAGTCCATCCATGCTGAGAAAGCCTTGTGTCTTGGCTGCCGGACTGGTGGCAAGAGCTGGCAAGGCGAAGATTTCCTTGGCGGATATCGGCGCTGCGCCATGCTCCATGGTGAGAATAATCTCGGGTGCTGCGGCAATCACGGCTTCATCGCTGAGTGGTTTATAGCCCGTGCTGTCGCCCACCGCATTGGTGGCGCCAGCCAGCCGGATCATCGCGTCGGCTGCCGTGTCTTTGCCAGCAGCCATAATGCGGCCATTGGCGATGGAAAGGACGAACAGGACCCGCTTCTTCTCGGCTGGAAGGTGGGCGAGATCAGTCTTCAGCTTATCCAATTGCGTCTCGAACCGGCTTGCCAATGCCTCGGCCTGCGGACCCTTGCCGATTGCCGCACCGACGGCGCGGATACGGGGAGCGACGGTTTCCGCCGAAGGTTGTTGAGGGATGTTCACCAGGGCTATGCCGCTTTGCGCCAGCACAGCCAGGGCATCAGGCGGCCCGGAGCCCGCCTCCGTCAGGATGAGATCGGGTTTCTGGGCCAGTATGCCCTCGGCAGACAGGCGGCGCATATAGCCGACATTGGGTTTTGTCGATGCTTCAGGAGGATAAAGGCTGGTGGAATCGACCGCAACGATGCGTTCCCCGGCACCCAGGTCATAGAGAATTTCGGTGACCGTCCCGCCAATCGAGACGATGCGGCTGGCCTGGGGAAAGCTGTCTGCCGCGAATGCCGCTGGGGTCATGGCCCAAGGGAGGGGAAGAGGGAGGGTAACAAGACCGAAAAGTGCAAGCGAGGTCAGAAGAGAAGAAGGTCTCATCAAGGTATCGTCCTGAAGGTTGCCCGGGCAACGCCATTTCATGCGTTTTCAGAGCAGGATTGTGTATCGTAATCGAGCCACTTGGCGGGCGTCGGGTCCGGTCTTCATTTGACGAATGACGACGAACAGCAGCGGGCTGGATTTTAACTTGACTACAATGCACAAGTTTTCATAATGACGCAACAGGACAGGTGCATGACAGCGCCCTGTGTTTTATCAAATACACAAAGGACGCTGTAACGCTTTATATCTGCTGCATAATTCCTCAAACCAATGCCGGTTTGAGGAATTATGCAGCATTGCATTTTCAGCCAACGTGTGGAGCAGAGTATGTATATTGCAATGAACCGATTTCGTGTCGTTCCCGGTTTCGAGGACGTGTTTGAAGCTCAGTGGCGTGATCGTCAGGGCCGCCTGGCGGAAGTGCCGGGCTATGTCGAATTCCATATGCTGAAAGGTCCCAAGGGCGAGGATCACTCGCTTTATGTGTCCCATACGGTTTGGGAAAGCCATGAAACCTTCGTTGCCTGGACGAAATCCGAGCAGTTCCGCGCTGCCCATGCCAATGCCGGGCAGAGCAAGGTTCAATATCTTGGCGGTCCGCATTTCGAAGGGTTTGAAGTAATCCTTCATGAAGACAGCACGGGTACGCGCAGCTCCAAGGCGGCCTGAGACGATCATGGCTGCTGTCGATACCGCCCGCCTTTCACCGCTTGAGGTTGCCAAAGCGGCTCTTGCCGAAAAACCTGACGGCGTGGTGGAAACCATTGCAACGGAGGCAGGGGTAACGCCCGCCGAGATTCTGGCCATTCTACCGCCAGATTGCGTGACCATCGCGCCGTCACTGGCTTTCGAGCCGATCTGGTCCCATTTGTCAGGTTGGGGCGATGTTCTGACCATCGTCCACACAAAAGATGTTGTGCTGGAAGTGGTCGGCGCTCTGCCGCCGGGCTCCATTGGCCATGGCTGGTTCAACATTCACGGCGACAGTCCGGTTGGCGGCCATATCCGTATCGACCATTGCCGTTCCGTCGCCTTTGTCGATCGGATGTTTCATGGCCGACGCTCGCTGTCGGTGTGGTTCATGAATGGCGAAGGTGCTGCAATGTTGAAGATCTTCGTGCGCAGGGATGCGCAAAAGACTTTGATTGCCGAGCAAGTCGCCCTGTTCGAGCAGTTGCGCTCTCAGTATCGGGGTTCGGTGCCGGGATAGGGCTGGTTATTGCCAATCGGACGATCGTATCTTTGCGTCTAAAGTTCTTAGAGTCTTGCTCAGCCGCCGGAAACCTTCCCGGCGGCTTTTTGCTTTTGCTGTTTGTTTTGAAAGTGCGGGGAATCGAGTATTGAACGCATGCATGGCGCCAATTGAGGGCTGCCGTCCTGCTTGGTTGTGTTGCTGTTTTGTGCATAAGGCGGTTTGGTCATCGATTGGCCTGAAATATGCTGCAGGCCAGCATGACGTCGTCTGGAGTGTGTCAGGGGAATAAGCGGAAGCCGGTTTTCCTGAAAAGACAAACAAAAACAAAAAACGATGGTCTGTTTAGGTCAATATAAAGCTGACAGACTGTCCTGCATTATTTCTGATACCGAATGCGGTTTAAGTGATTATGCAGCAGTTTTAGAGTGCTACAGCAGGTTTCATGCAGCATGTCATATGCGCGGCGCTGTAATCGATGCGGACAAAGGGACAGTGATTTGCAGAGCCTGAAGAAGTTTCTAGCGCTATTTCCGATCATCCTGCTGATTGCTGTTGGGATGAGTTCTTTCGGGCTTCATGGTTTTGCCGGGGCGGCACTGGCACAGGATAGTAATTTTGCCGATGACGATCCGGTTGCCAAGGCACCTGCGACGCTTGATCAGTTGCAAAAAAAGATCGACTCGCTTGCCAGTATACCGCAAAAGGCTGGAAACAACGACCGCGAGTTGATGGAAGCCAAATCCAGCCTGGACGACATTGTCGGACAATTGCAGGGCATGAAACTGCTGATTTCGCCGCGTCAGGATGATATTGCCGCTCGCTTGAAAGAACTCGGCGATCCGCCGAAGGACGGCCAGCCTGCTGAAGCGGCTGACGTGACCCAGCAGCGAAACAAACTCAATGCCCAGAAAGCACAGATTGCTTCGGTCCTGAACCGGATCGACGAAGTCAGCAAGTCTGCGAGCGATATGTCCATTAAGGTCACCGCAGTGCGGCGGGAATTGTTCACACGGCAATTGCTGGCCCATACGGACATTTCCGTTGATAGTATGACGGATGCCGCCTTGTCCTACGGCACGGAAGCGAGCCGCTTTACGGATATGCTCGAGGGCTGGGGGGGCTTCGCCTGGCGCTTCAAGAAAATTTCGCTCGTCTCGGCCATGGTTCTGTCGCTCGCTATGGCGCTCGGATTACGGCTCGTTCTTCAGCGGATTCTGGGGCCGATCATTGAGCGGGGCAAGCTGGAGGAAAACCCCTCCTATATGAGCCGGTTTTCGGTGGCCTTCTGGGCGACGATCATGCCGTCCTTTGCCTTCAGTTTCTTCCTGATTTCCAGTTATTTCTTTCTCGATACCTTCAGCGTCATGCGGCCGGACATCGAGCCGATCATCGCGTCGTTTTTCGGCGTGTTCTGGCTGGTGTTTTTCTCGTCGCGGCTTGCCATTGCCGTGTTCAATCCATGGGCGCCGAAATGGCGGCTCGTGCATGTGTCCGACCGGGGCAGCCGCCAGCTGGTAGCAGCCTTCGTGGCTATGACGGTGATCAACGGTCTCGATTATGGCCTGTCCAGTATTGCGCAGACATTGGGATCGCCAGTCGAGCTCTCGGTGTTGAAGGGGTTGGTGTCGTCAAGCCTGGTCGGTCTCATCCTGCTCTGGGTTTCCTTCATTCGTCCGCTTCTGCCGAAATCCGAGGATGAAGCCGCCACGGGTGGCCGTCCCTGGTCGAAGCGGACAGCCATCGCTCTTCGGGTCTGCGGTGTCTGGCTGATCTTCACCAGCCTGATCGGTTATATCGGCCTGGCCCGGTTCGTCGCCAGCCAGCTTATCCTGACGGGAGGCGTGGCGGCCACCATGTATATCGGGATCCGTTCAGGCCGAGCTGTATCCGAGCGTGACCGGTTTGCCGAGACGATCGTTGGCCGCTTCCTGCAGCGACGCTTCAATTTTGGCCCCGTTGCGCTCGACCAGTTCGGTATTGCCGCCGGATTGTTGATCTACGGCTTCGTTTTCGTGATCGGCGTTCCCCTGATCATGATGTCCTGGGGGTTCCAGCCGCCGGATATCCAGACCTGGTTCTATAATCTGTTCATCCAGATCGATGTCGGCGGCATCAGCATTTCCATCGTCGGCATCTTCAGCGGCATCGCCATTTTCCTGATTGGTGTCGTGCTGACCCGCTGGTTCGAGAAATGGCTGGACGGTAATGTCATGGCGCGGTCGCAGGTCGATCCGGGCGTGCGCAATTCGGTCAAAACCTCCGTCGGCTATTTCGGCGCGATTGTCGCCGGTTTCATGGGCCTGTCGGCGGCCGGTATCAACCTGTCCAGCCTGGCGCTGGTTGCCGGTGCCTTGTCGGTCGGTATCGGTTTTGGCTTGCAGAATATCATTTCCAACTTCGTCTCAGGCCTGATCCTGCTCTTCGAGCGTCCTTTCAAGGTCGGCGACTGGGTGGCGACGGGTACGAGTGAAGGTTTTGTGCGGCGCATTTCGGTGCGCGCCACGGAAATCGAAACCTTTCAGCGTCAGTCGATCATTGTGCCGAATTCGCAGCTGATTAACGCCTCGGTTGGTAACTGGACCCATCGCAACAAGCTGGGTCGGATCGATATGGAGATTTCCGCCAAGGCGGTCAATGATCCGCGCCATGTGATGGGGATGCTGAGAGAGGTGGCAAGCGATGTACCCGGCGTGTTGCGCACCCCCGAACCGGTCGTCGTCTTCAAGAAATTCGATGGAGCGGACCTTGAATTTGAAGTCCGGGTGTTTGTCGGTGACGTCTTGAACGGGCTTGTGGTGCGCAACGAGTTGAGATTGGGAATTTTCGAAAGATTCAAGGCTGAAGGCGTGGTTATGAAGGAAGAACCCGCTGAAGCAGAAGATGTCGTGGCAGCAGCGGCTCCGCTGCCACCATCACCCGCTTCGTAATACGCGCCCCGGTTTTAATAGGCGCCCGGTTTTAATAGGCGCTAGACTCGTCGCAGGCAAACCAGCCTGCGACGAACCGAATGCGTCATATCCGGTGGGTTTCAAACAGCGCCACGTCGAGCATGAAGGAGCCGTCGGTTTCGATGTCGAAATGCGCTTTTGTCTCAGTGGCGGCATCCTGTTGCAACAGGCGGATGGCGGTGCGCAGGGCATCCGGTGTCTTCATGCGGTCCGTCCAGACCTTGAAATCCATCCGCAGCCGGCTGGTCTGACAGGTTTTTATCGCAAAGCCGGCCTGTCCCAGCATCTGCGTCCATTCGCCCAGCGTATAGTTCCTGACATGCGAGGTGTCGCGCAGCAGCTCGACTGCTTGCAGATGCGTGTTCAGCAATGGCGATGGCGGCGAGACCACATCGATGAAGATTGCCGCAGCGCCCGGCTTCAACACGCGCTGGGCCTGCCGCAAGCCGGCATGGACGTCGTGCCAGTGGTGGGCCGAAAACCGGCAGGCGAGAAAATCGAACTGACCATCTTCACAGGGCAATTGTTCGGCTGAAGCCCTGATTGTCGCAATATTCGTCAAACCGCGCTCCATTGCGGTTTGCGAGACTGCGGCCAGCATATCGGCGGAAAGATCGATGGCGGTCACGGTTGCCATATACGGTGCGATTGCATAGGCGACATGGCCGCCGCCACATCCCAGATCGACGCCATGGCTGGCATTGGCAGTGCGGGCGATGTCGCCCAGGCGAACCAGATCGGCGCCTGAAGCGTGAACGGCGCTTTCCACATAGGCGCTCGCCCTTGGGCCGAAATTCTGCTGCACGTGGTGGTCGTGATTTTCGCTCACTGGATTTTTCTTGCTGGTTGCTGTTGGCATGTGACTGTTCCTGTTAAGCTGGTTTATCCCGGTTCAGATCATGAAACGCTTGAAATTCAGCGTTGCAACTCCATGTCTGGGGTGTAGCGCATCGTTCTTTTGTACCTGGCAATCCGCTCAGGTCCCGTTGCATGGGCTGTCCGCATCGTATCAAGGCTTCGAAGATGTGGAGGCATCTTCGTTGGGTTGAGTTGTGCTTCTCTCGAATAAGCCAAAGGCTTGAAATCGTCGCCATAAGAAGACCAAGGGACATGGTGATGTCGCTTGGTGTAAACAGCATTACGCCAACAATATGCTGTTACAAGAGGAGCAGTTATCCTGTTATAAATGCTGATATGCTGGATGTTGAACAGAGACGTTTGCTGGGTGAGTTCGTACGGACCCACCGTGAGAAATTGGTGCCGGACCGGATCGGACGGCGCCGGACGCCGGGCCTGAGGCGTGAGGAACTGGCTGAGCGAGCGGGCATCAGCGCCACATGGTGCGCCTGGATAGAGCAGGGGCGCCAGGTGCAGGCCTCGCCGCAGGCCTTGGCGAGGCTGGCGCGCGCCCTGGAATTGACCCGGGCCGAACGCGCCTATCTGTTTGAACTGGCAGCCCGGCGCGACCCTGATGAGGAAGACGGAGACGCCATTGACGACGTGCCAGCGTCCCTGGTGACGGCAGTCAGCATGGTGCAGCATCCAGCCTATGCGCTTGATCGCAACTGGAATGCCTGCTGTTTCAATTCCGCGGCCGCATCCCTGTTTCCTGATTGGCTTGGCGAGCACAGCAAGGATAGAAACCTGCTGCGTTACGTATTCCTCAATCCCGGCGCCCGGGAGATCATTGTCGATTGGGAAATACGCGCGCTACGGCTGCTGGCCGAGTTTCGCGCCGATTACAGTCATGCATTGCGCGATGCGACGGTCCGTGCGCTGATCGAACAGTTGCAGCGCGACAGTCCGCTCTTTGCCCAAGGGTGGAGCGAGCAGACTGTGCTGGACCGCGAAGGCGGAGAGCGTGAACTGGTTTCTCCGGATCGGGGCAGGCTGCGATTTCGCCAGTTCAACTACCGTCCCTGCGATCGTCCGGATTGCAAGCTGGTCTTCCTGATACCGCAATAAAGCGTCTCCGCGATAAGAGCCATGAGGAGGGCTTGCTCTGCGTTTGACGATTTGCGATTGATCAAGGATCGTGACATCAGCAGTTTTTATCCGCAGGTCGCGCCAGCCCATGCCCATGTCGCAAACGGGCGGCACAGGAGAGCGGGTCTTTATCATAGTCGCGGGATCAATCTTGCGGCGTCATCCGGTCGTTTGCGCCTTGCGCTCGCAGCAGAACAGGGGAAATTCCATGTCGATCAAATCTCATGCACGGGCCGTGGTGATCGGTGGCGGTGTCGTCGGCGTTTCCACGCTCTATCACCTAGCCAGGAAGGGCTGGAGCGATAGCGTGTTGATCGAGCGCAAGGAACTGACCTCAGGCTCGACATGGCATGCCGCCGGCCTGCTGCCGCTGTTCAACATGAGCTATTCGGTCGGCCAGATCCACAAATATTCGGTGAAGTTCTATCAGGAACTTCAGGAAGAGACCGGCATGAATGTCGGTTTCAGCAAGGTCTCCAATATCCGTCTCGCCCGCAGCAAGGATCGCTGGGATGAGTTTATGTATTATGCCGGGATTGCCGAAACTATCGGCGTCAAGGTCAACATCCTGACGCCTGAACAGGTCAAGGAAATCTGGCCGCTGTGTGAAACGGAAGGTCTGCTCGGCGCCATTCAGCACCCTGATGATGGTTACATTCAGCCCGCCGACCTGACTCAGGCGCTGGCCAAGGGCGCCCGCGACCGTGGTGCCACAATCTACCGCAACACGACTGTAACGGCCATTGAGTGTCAGCCGGACGGCTTGTGGAAGATCACCACCGACAAGGGGGAGATCACCGCCGAACACGTGATTTCCTGTACCGGAAATTTCGCCCGCAAGACCGGCGAAATGGTGGGCATCAATATTCCGGTCATTCCGGTCGAGCACCAATATATCGTCACCGAGCCGCATCCGGCCATTGTTGAACGCAAGGCCAAGGGCCTGCCGGAAATGGGCGTGCTGCGCGAGGCCGATAGCGCCTGGTACATGCGCGAGGAAAATGGTGGCCTGTTGCTGGGGCCTTACGAAGTTGGCGCGCCGGTCTGTTATGTCGATGGTCCGTCCGATGAGAGTGAATACGAACTGTTCCAGGAAGAACTCGACCGGCTGATGCCGCATATCGAGACGGCCATGGTGCGCGTGCCAGCCTTTGGCGAAGTCGGCATCAAGAAAGTCTATAACGGCGCCATCGCCTATACGCCGGACGGTAATCCGATTGTCGGTCCGGCACCGGGTTTGAAGAATTTCTGGCTGAACGAGGGCCATTCCTTTGGCATCACCGCGGCTGGCGGCGCCGGCTGGCAATTGGCGGAATGGATCGTCGATGGCGAATCCACCCTCGACATGATGGGCGCCGATCCGCGCCGCTTTGGCCCTTATGCGACGGAAGGCTATCTGATCGCCAAGAACGAAGAAGCCTATGCCAATGTCTTCACCATGCATTACCCGGATGAAGAACGCGCCGCTGCCCGGCCGCTGAAAACCACGCCGGTCTATGAACGGTTGAAGAAGATGGGCGCTGTCTTCGGCTCTGTCTATGGTTGGGAGCGTGCCAACTGGTTTGCGCCTGAGGGCTATGAAGTGCCCAAGAACGAGCTTGGCGTTGGCGTCGATGTCATCACAAACCACAATTATGCGCCCCCGACCGAGGATGGCCGTGTGGTGGAGAAATGGTCGTTCCGCCGCTCGAATTATTTCGAGCATGTCGGCAATGAGGTGAAGCATGTCAATGAGCATGTCGGCGTGCTCGACATGTCAGCTTTCGCCAAGATGGAAGTGTCCGGTCCCGGTGCTCGAGCCTGGCTGGACAGCCTTTTTGCCAATGCCATCCCGAAGAAGCGGGGCCGTATCGCGCTTTGTCACATGTTGACCCAGCACGGTGGGGTCCGTGCCGAATTCACTGTCTATGAATGGGCTCCGAACCGTTTCTATCTGGTGTCGGCTGGCGCTTACGAAGCTCATGACCATGATTACTTGCGCAAGTTGGCTCCCGCTGATGGATCGGTCAAGCTTCAGCAGATTACCCAGAAGCTCGGCGTATTGGTTCTGGCCGGGCCAAAGTCGCGGCAGGTCTTGCAGAAACTGACCCGTACCAGCCTTGAGAACAAGGATTTCCCCTGGCTGACCGGCAAGGAGATTTCGGTTGGCGTGGCGAGTGCCCATGCATTGCGCGTCAATTTTGTCGGGGAACTGGGCTGGGAATTGCATCACCCCATCGAGATGCAGGCCTATATTTTCGACAAGCTGATGGAAGCCGGTGCCGAATTCGACATCAAGCCTTTCGGCATCCGCGCCATGCTGTCGATGTCGGTCGAGAAATCCTACCGCCTGATCCCGAGGGAAATGTCGATCGAATACAATGCCTATGAATCGGCGCTCGACCGTTTCATCAAGCTCGACAAGGACTTTATCGGCAAGGAGGCTCTGGTTGCCTATAAGGAGAAGGGCCTGAAATGGAATTTCGCAACGCTGGTTGTCGAAGGGGTCGCGGATGTCGACGCTCGCGGCTCGGAGGCGATCTATAATGAAGCGGGCGACCTGGTCGGTCGTGCAACCAACGGCACCTATGGTTGGCGGATCGGCAAATCCATTGCGCTCGCCATGCTGCAACCCGGCTATGCAACTGAAGGCACCAGGCTGAAGATCAAGATCCTCGGTGATCTCTATGACGCGGTGGTTGTGGGCGAAAGCCCGTTCGATCCTGACAATTCCGCTCTCAGGGCTTGAGATTGAAAAGTTGGCGGCAAATATTGCTTGCACTTGAGTTTGCAAATATTTGCTTTTTTAAAAAAAACGCTTGTATTGCAAAGCTTGAAACCTGCCGTCGACAAACGACGTGCTGAATCTATCCAAAAAGGCGGCCTCCTCTAGGTCGCCTTTTTGTTCTTATTAAGCATAGAAGGTATAACGCCCCGTTTCGATTAATATTTCAGCAATTGATCATGTCTATGTTGTGGCAAGATCTCTTGTTCAAAGGCGTGTCATGACCTATCTTGGCGTTTCAGGAATGCAATATTCCGGCGAAAAATTTCCGGACGCACGTATTATCGTTGCAGAAGACTCCAATGTTTTTACATCCATGATTACGCAACGCCTCAAGGAGATTTTTAGTATTGATGCGGAAATTTGCCGCACCTACGAAGATTTGATGGCAGCAAACGAGCTTTCAGACGAGCCCGTTACATTGGCGATCTCCAATATCAATCTGCCAGGCGCTGAAAATGGCGAAGCTTTGGAATATCTGACCGATCTAAATATTCCGACTGTTGTCTTTACCAGCACGTTTCACGAGAAAACTCGTGAAAAACTATTGGCCAAGGACATTGTCGACTATATCCTCAAGGACAATATCTTCGCGGTTGAAATGCTGATCGAGTCCGTTTGCCGCTTTCTCACCAATCACCATCATCACGTGCTGATCGTCGATGACAGCCCGACGGCGCGCGCGCTACTGTCAAGCCGCTTGAAGCGCTACAATTTCCGCGTTAGCACAGCGGATAACGGTGCTACGGCCTTGCAACTCCTGAAGAGCAATGCCGATATCGGTCTGGTCGTGACCGACTATAACATGCCTGATATCGATGGATTTGAACTGACGCGGCGCATCCGGGCTGTGCGCGGCTCGCATGAACTGCGGATCATCGGCGTGTCTTCCTCGTCGGACCGTTTGCTGTCTGCGCGTTTCCTCAAGGTCGGCGGCAATGATTTCATGCTGCGCCCGTTCATCGACGAAGAATTCTACTGCCGGGTCAATCAGAACCTCGATACGCTGGTGCAGATCCGCGCCGGGCGCAAGAGAAACCAGGCCGCAGCCTGATCTTCCTGCCTAATATCAAGATGAATATGCATCAGAAATTTCGTCTTGATATTGCAGACCAATGCGTTTTCTTATCGGCGGCGCTGCAACACTTTCTATATTCTGCGTCATTCCTTAAATCTATTCGGATTTAAGGAATGACGGATTTAAACGCTAAACGGCTTGTGACAGATTCCATCTCGATCTCTCACACAGACAGGTGTGCTGAACAGTGGTCATTTGACGGTCACGGTTTCCATCGCGGTGACGGAAGTGGGTGGGCGCGTGGTCTTCGACAAAGACCTGCATACGGCCGATCAATATCTCTACCTGGCCAAGCAAGGCGGACGAAACCGTGTCTATTGCGACCATTTGCATATGTGTGGATGTGTTCTTTTACAAAAGATTTTTCCTATAGCGGTGGCCGGTTCAAGGAGCCGTGCTATATAGGCGCCTCTGTTGCTCACAGTCCGTTTCCGGGAGTGGAGACCGGTGGGGCGCATGGGAAGGTCCGTGTTGTCGCATTGTCTCGGCAGTCCAGGAGGCGGACGTTCAGGATTGTCTGCAAGCATGGCGTCTATCGTATCGATCAAGTCCCTCACCAAGACCTATTCCACCGGTTTTTCGGCATTGAAGGATGTGTCGCTGGAGATCGAGGAGGGCGAGATCCTCGCTCTGCTTGGCCCCAATGGGGCGGGCAAGACCACACTGATTTCCATCATATGCGGCATCGTCAATCCCACATCCGGAACGGTTGTCGTTGATGGTTACGATGTCGTTCAGGATTTTCGCCAGACCCGGGCGCTGATTGGCCTCGTGCCGCAGGAATTGACCACGGATCAGTTCGAGACGGTGTGGAATACCGTGGCCTTTTCGCGTGGTCTGCATGGGCGCAAGGCCGATCCAGCCTATCTTGAGGGAATATTGAAATCCCTGTCGCTCTGGGAAAAGCGCGATGCGGTGCTGCGGGAGCTTTCCGGCGGCATGAAGCGCCGGGTGCTGATCGCCAAGGCGCTGTCCCATGAACCGCGCGTGCTTTTTCTGGATGAACCGACGGCGGGGGTCGATGTCGCGCTGCGCCGCGATATGTGGAACCTGGTGCGCGATCTGCGCAGCCGGGGCGTCACCATCATTCTCACCACCCATTATATCGAGGAGGCCGAGGAGATCGCCGACCGGATCGGCATCATCAACCAGGGCGAGGTGCTGCTGGTGGAGGACAAGGTGGCGCTGATGCGCAAGCTTGGCCGCAAGCAGATGATTCTGGATCTGGCCGAACCGCTGAAAAGCCTGCCGGGACGGCTGGACGAATGGCGCCTCAGCCTTGCTGGCGAAGGTCGCCAGATCGTCTACGATTATGAGCCGCAGGCAACGCCCGGCGCCTTGATGGCGCTTTTGACGGCGTTGGAAACCTCCAGCATCGCTGTGGTCGACATCTCCACCAGGCAAACCTCGCTCGAGGATATTTTCGTTTCGCTGACCGGGGGGAAATCATGAACTATACCGCAGTCTGGGCCATCTACCGGGCCGAAATGCAGCGTATGCGCCGCACCCTGATGCAGAGCCTGATTTCTCCTGTCGTATCGACCGCGCTTTATTTCATCGTGTTCGGTGCGGCGATCGGCACGAAAATGCAGACCGGGACTGAGGTGGGCTATGGCGGGTTCATTACGCCGGGACTGATCATGCTGACGCTGATTTCGCAATGCATATCCAATGGTGCCAACGGCATTTATTTTCCCAAATTCACTGGTACCATCTATGAAATCCTCTCGGCGCCGATTGCGCTGGGCGAGGTCCTGTTGGGTTATGTCGGGGCGGCGACCACCAAGGGGATGATCGTCGGCCTGATCATTCTGGCCACATCGACGCTGTTCGTCGATATCCGGGTGGATCATCCGGTGCTGATGCTGCTGTTCATGGCTTTGACGGCGATGTCCTTCAGCATGGCGGGTTTCATCATCGGAATATGGGCAAAGAATTTTGAACAGTTGAGCATGGTGCCGATGCTGGTCATCCCGCCGCTGACCTTTCTGGGTGGGACATTCTACTCGATCAACGCTCTGCCGCCTGTCTGGCAGATGATCAGCCACTTAAACCCGGTCTTCTACCTGGTGAGCGGCTTCCGTTGGAGCTTCTTCGGTGAGGCGGATATCAATCCACTGATCAGTCTGGCGATGATCGGCCTGTTCCTGACCCTCTGCCTTGCTGTGCTGACCTGGATGTTCCGCACCGGATACAAGCTGAAGGCCTAGAATTTGTCTTGGGAAAAATGGAGCCCGGCTTTCCCGAAAGGACAAATGCACAAAGGACGCTGTAACACTCTATATTTGTTGCATAATTTCTTAACCGCCACCGGTTTGAGGAATTATGTAGTCGCTTCGTGATCTGCCATGGGGATGGGCGGTATGGCGCCGCCAATGATATCCCTCATACAGTTCACCTCCTCGATTGGTATCCATCCTCTCGTATAACCGAGACTGATTGCATTCGACGCAATTGCCAATTGCTGACGCAAACGATGCACATCGTCCAGGAGCGTGGCAATGGCGGCTCTTGCATCGCCGTCGTGCCATTCAATAAGATGAGCAATCCGGTCGGCTTCCGGGGAGCAAGGCTTTGAACACATATCGAAGATCTCCTGTGAAAGCAGATTTTCAGCGTATCGATACGCCATATTGTTCTTGTTATGTTCTCGCTCGTGAGGAGTCAAGGATGATGTTTGGCTCCATCGTTACTGCACCGGGCATGCCGAATTGGAGACAAATTTTAGACTTTCCGTCTCATCATGCCTGCAAAATCTGGCTCGAATATAATTTCAGAAATTTTAGAACGGGGTTTTTCGGAAATTCCTCTTGCGCTTCTTTTCGATCCGTTCTAAATGCCCGTCACCACACGCTTTTAAGTTATGGAATGGCCTCGTGGCGGAGTGGTTACGCAGAGGACTGCAAATCCTTGCACCCCGGTTCGATTCCGGGCGAGGCCTCCATTCCCTTTTTCTCCCATATGTAAGTCTCTGATTTGCCGACGTTATTTTTAGCGTGTGGCAGTTCGTTCGCTTCTTGTTCCGCCACACAATTTTGAGGGTGTGGCAGTGCGTTTCTGAATTAGCTGTTTTCGGCTTCTTTAAGCGCCAATAATTGCGGCCCAATTCCATCCCAGTTGATCCGCTCCACGGTCTGGCGAGCAAGTCGAGAGCGCTCCGCGTCGCGGGTGTAGATTTTTGATGTTTTGCTATCGCGCCATCCGAACATGGCTTCCAACATGCTGTCGGTCGCTTCGTTGTGTGCAACGTCTGTCGCCAGGCCTTTGCGAACAGAATGGGAGGTCAAGTGCGGCATGCCCGCCTGCGACCACCAATCTGAGATCCTGTTTCCCAGACCCTTTACGCTAAACGGCTTTCCGAATTCCGTCACCAGATAGGTGGGGCCTATTGTCTTGTGTGTTGCCAGGACGGCTTCAAGGATCGGATGAATGGTGATGTTGATATCTACAGGCGTCCTGTTGCGGTTTTTGAACAGGCGAAACCGGAAGGCGTCTTTTTGTCGATGAGTCGGCCCAAGCGCGGCGAGATCGGAGACGCGCAAGCCCGTATACATTTGGATAGCGAGATAGAGTGTCGCTTTTGACCCGGTGCCATGGTGTGCGATGAAGCGCTCCAGGTCGCCGGGTGTTGCCGTCTGGTGGCCATCGGTCTGAGCGCGAAACGGCTTCACCATACGCGCGATATTGGCTGTGATCGGTTTTCCGTTCTGGGTGGTGTCAAACACCTGCCGAAGCACTTTCAGCCTCTCATCTGCCGCAAACGGCGTTTCCTTCTTGCGATCTCGCAGAACCTCTAGATTGCTGACGTCCATGTGCTGGAGGGGCATGTCTGCAAAAGTGCGTTCGTCGCCTGCTTTCAAGGGTTCGTGCCACATGGCTTCGATGATGTGCCGGCGCCTCGTCTGCGTGGTGTTGTCCAAGGTCGTGAATTCATGACTGCGCATGTATTCCATGCAGAGCCATCGGAACGTACCGGGCTTCACAAGACGAGAAATCGGTTTTGGCCCTGTATCCTCCTCTGGAGGGCGAACGGCGTTCCTTGCCTTCCAGTAGGCCTTTGCGAAGGCTTCTGACTCGATGTCATCGGGCAGGCGGCAGATGCGCCTGCCAGCAATGCGCAGGTAATAGCGCATGGAGCCGTGACGGGTCTTGTTCCTCTCGATGTAGGGCAATTCGACATTGGTCATGTCTATCACACAGATGCCCGCCATTCATCGGCGTTACTGTCTTTCTTTGTCAAAGGGTTGCTGTCTTCCGGCCAGTCCATCATTGCGATGGCAATTTCCTGCACCAGCCAAACCTTGCGGCTGTGCCAACGGCGTGGCGGTGGCAGGAAGCCCTCGGTCACCATCAGATCTACAGTGCCGACACTGACGCCAATGGCCGCAGCTACCTCCACGCGGTTAAGGCCGAGTCGAGGGACGCTGGCGATGGGCGAAAAAGGCGGGCCTGAACGAATTTGTTCGGCTTTCGTCATTGCCGGCGTTCCCTTCTTTCAAGGTCTGCGCGCGCAGCTGCTAATATCGAGAGATCAGGAAGGGTGATGCAGCTGCCATCATCTGTAATCTTGATGTGGGTGCGGATGAACGGGAACTGCTCTGGCACAACACCTCTGCGGACTTCTATCTGTGGCTTGACAGCGGAGCGGCAGCGCGGTGGTGGAGTTATGGACGCTTCGTCTGGCAGGAACCACACTCCCTTTCGATTGTGGATATAACCAAGGCGGCGAAGCGAGCCGCAAACGGAATCGATAGAGCAGGGGACCCAATTTGCGATCTCGGCTGGCGTTACGCCATCGGCTATTCTGTCTAATAATTCCGCGTCGGCGGGACGAATGACGTGTTCGGTAGATGCCAATTCTAGCGCTCCTTTTGGCGGGGCTCTGAAAAAGCGGCGCAGATCGTCAAACGCTGCCTTTGAAAGCAGCGCATCTCTCAATTGTTGTGGATTTAGATTTCGATCCAGCCGGTAAGTCGAATAATCGCGATAATCGCAATTTTGTCAACGGTAAAATCGCAAATTTGTGTGGTGCTAGCTGCTTGCATCAACCGGATGCTAGCCGCGCGCATGTCAATGGCCGTTGACAATTGATAACAGTCGAAGATTTCGGTTGCTAGTGTCGGCGTCGTGCAACTAAAGTGATGTAAAAGTGGGGGAGCTATGAAGAAGCAAGAATTACCTAAACCTGAGGCGACGGCGGACCTGAAAACCTGTTTTGTTATTATGCCGATTTCCGATGTTGATGGCTATCCAGCAGGGCATTTCAGCGAGGTCTATAAACAATTGATCGAGCCCGCGGTTAATGCAGCGGGTTATCAATGCAGTTTGGCCACTTCAACAAGTTCCGCACACATGATTCAGCTGGAAGTGGTTACTAAGGTGGCCACCGCCGATCTATGCATCTGCGATCTGTCTACAAACAATCCGAACGTTCTTTTCGAATACGGTATTCGTCAAGCCTTCGACAAACCAACCGTGCTCATCAAAGACGACAAGACGCGACGTATTTTCGACCTCTCGGGTTTTCGAGATATTGAATACGATCACACTCTCCGTATCGCAAATACCCTCAGTAGCCGTGAAGCTATCGAAACAGCGATTGCGGACACCGTGAACGGCGTCGGAGATGAAGAACAAATATTCTCACTAGTAAAGTTGATGAAACTTACCAAAGCGGCTCTGCCGGCTGGTGAATTCACCAAGGATGATGCACGTTTTGCACTCCTGGAAAAGAAACTGGATAATCTTTCATCGCTTATCTCAACTACAAGCGCAACCCAGACGATTAAGAACCATATTACGCCATCAATGATAACGGCTACTCAGAAAAATATGTTGCGTTTCAGGAACGGAACTATCATCATCTTCAACAAGGATGATCTTGTTATCCGAGAGACCGATGGCAGTAGGACTACGGTATCATCGATCGTCGATTTGGAAAACACCGCGTTCTGGAACACACTCGGTGATGGGGCCAAAAAGGCTCTGACTGCCAAAATTTTGGAAAACTCGCCGGGCTTAATGTCTTTTTGAACCGGGGTTATTCGGATTTTGTCGCGCTATACGGATGTGCTACGCGGCCGCGATTGTCGTTGGCGCAACGCCCTCTATGCGACCCCGCTACTAGTGGGATCCATAAAGTTCTTTGTTGAATTCACGGTATCGATCCGATGTTTAGCAGCTTTTGACAAGGCGACCATTCCCGCCAGCCTGCCGTCTATAGGAATTGCTATTGAGGCATCTAACTTTCAGCTTATAGAGGTTCATTACCCTAATCTCGGTCAACTGAGAGAATCGGACTTGATCCCTTGGGCTCAGATCTCTTGGTTAGGCCGAACAAGCTAAGGTGTGTCAACCGACGTCATCGCGGCAGGATTATCTGCGTGCAATTATTCCGCAGATTCTTCCAATTATTGTCAACTTCTCCAGTGGAACGGTAAAAGGCTGAAGATTCGGATTATCCGAAATGATGATGACCTGTGGCGGGTCGCTAAATGGCACTCGCTGAAGACGCTTGATCTGTGGTTCCACAAAGCCATCACTGATGGCGTACACGGTATCAGATACCATGGAATTTTGATTTAAATCGATCAAAACCCGGTCTCCAGGCTGATAGGTGGGACTCATTGAATCACCGATCACCTCCATCACAATAGTATGGTTGGGAGAGGCTTTGGCTTCGTTAAAAAGATAATTTTCGGGCACGACCCATTCTGCAATAACTCTATGTCCTGAAATCGTATTGGTTCCGGCCGGGATGTTTATGACAGTTCCAACGGCTCCTTCACCGGCGCCTAGCTTACCGTCAATCTCCGGTAGGGCTCCTTTTGTTGAAGGATGCCAATATTCCCTGGAGTAACCGCTCTCTACTTCTCCGGCGTCAATAGCATCTGGGTCAAATGACGGAATCAATGACGGTCTGGGCATCAGCCAAGATTTCATGTCCTCGTAGCCTGGCGGGAGTTCACCAAAAAAACGAGCAATTGCCTCAAGCTCGTGGGGCTTTATTTGGCGGCGCTTCTTCGGGTCATCGCCTTCAACATTTTTTGACCGGGTGATTTTGTCGAGCGTAAGCCCGGTTGCCGACGAAAGACGAGACGCCACCCCGTGGGATTTTAATTTTTCGGCAAGCCAAAGCTTAATTTCTAATTGTGGATCACTCATAGCACGATCCTTGCGATTTCCGCGAAAAATTCCATCGCGAATATCGCAAACATTGATTGACTTTTAATTGTGATAATCGCAAATATCCGATATGAAGAAACAACATATTGAACCGGCAAAGTCCATTGTTTCCAAATTTGGGGTCTCCTTGGCCGCCGAAATAACGGGGCGCCACGTGTCGCGTGTTTACCGATGGATGTATCCACGGGATCGCGGTGGCACGGGGGCGTAATTCCTCATGCCGACGCCTTGGCTCTGCTGGAATATGCGAAGACCCATGGACTTGATCTTTCGCCAGTTGAATTCTTTCCGATTTCTGGAGCTGCGGAATGATTGGCAGGTCCACCCGCAAATTACGGTTCTTACATTATGCGCCGGGGGACATCGGTCCATGGTTTTTGAACTACGCAGGGCTCCGCACTGGTCGTCATCGTTTTGCATGCGGTCCTCCCTGAGTATCTGACGGCCCATTCCTCACATTTTTGATCAATTCCCACCACGGGAAAAACGCCGGAGATTTCCCGGCGCGGGAAAGGTTTTGTCTTATGCACACAAGCGCTTGGTTTCATCGCATCAAAGCGGCGCAACGCGACCTGATCCGGCTGGTTGGCGGTATCGAGCGGGCATCGGAGATCTCGTCGGTGTCTGCCAGCCATATCGGCCGGATGAACAATCCGCGTGACACAGATCTGATGCCGATTTCGGTTGTCTATGCCCTGGAGAGCGAATGCGGGGTGCCGGTCGTGACCTCGGCCATGGCGGAATTGAGCGGTCGGCGGTTGACCGACCCGGCAAGCGACAAGGCCGTGGACCAGGGTGTCGTCGTTGCCTATTCGGAGATGGTGCGCCGGGCTGGCGATCTGATTTCCGGGGGTGCAGTGGCGATTTCCGACATGGTGGTGACACCTGCGGAAGCCACCAAGATGGACCGGGATGCGGCGGAATTGGAAGTCGGTCTTGCAGCACTTCGCAAAGCGCTGGCCGGTGTGAAGGCGAGGGGCGGCGATAAGCTTGGCCTGCGGATCGTGGGAGATCAGCCATGATCGACGCAACCTTGACCCCGCTGTTCGAGCGGCCCTTGAGTGCGCGGGCACGGGCCTTCCTGCGCAAGCTCAAAATCCATGGTAGTCAATTGATCGTGCCTGATGGCCCTGACCGGTTGTTGGCAAACGACTGCCGTGCCTGCGGCTATGTGTTGATCCGCGAGGATCACAAGACGGTGCTGCTGACCGGTCTGGGCCAAGCCTATCTTGATCGTCTGATGAGGGCGAACTGATGGCCGGTTATGCGTCAGTCAAGTTTCCCAAGCCCGGTTCTGCCGGGCTTTCCCTTATTCTCGCAGCGATCCGTGATGGCGAGGTGGTCACCAAGGATTCGGCGCAAGTCATTGCCGCCAACAAGGTGGCAGCCGAAGGCTGCGGCTATCTGATCCGCGATCAGAAGGACGGAAACCGCTGGTATCCAACGGATCGGGCCCGCGACATGCTGGTGGCGCTCGGCCTCGGTGACGTTACACCGTCGTCCCAGCCCAAAACCAAAGTCGCAACGGAACGGCGGATTGATAGCATCCGCGCCGAACACCGGCTGCGCAATCTGAATGAGACGACCGTTCTGGCGCTGATGGACAACATCCGCGACTACGGGCTGGAAACCCCGATCACCGTCTATGGCGATGTTGACGGCGCGCAGGTGGATCTCGGTGCGGGCGGCCACCGCCTGGAGGCCTGCAAGCGGCTGGGGCTGGAATTCATTCTCTGCTTTCACAAGCGCGGCGATGATCTCGACCGTCAGCTCTGCGAGATCGACGAGAACCTGATCCGCGCCGATCTGACACCATCCGACCGGGCGCTGTTTCTGCATCGTCGCAAGGAAATCTATCTGGTCAAGTTTCCTGAGACGGCAAACGGCGCTGTTGGAAATGGCCGTCCGAAGGTTCGCCAAATTGGCGACGCTACTGAGGCCAAGCGCTTCACCGCTGCCACGGCGCAAGCGACTGGGCAGAAAGAGCGCACCATTCAGCGCGATGTCGAGCGCGGTGAGAAGATTTCCCGAACCGCATTGCAGATGTTGCGGGGAACCCGACACGACAAAGGCGTGACGCTCGATCAGTTGAAGCGGCTGGAAACGGCAGAGGCGCAGGAGCGCTTTGCGCGGGATCTGATCGCAGCAGACAAGGCCGTGACGGCCGAATCCAAGGCGATCCGCACCACCAACCAAAAGCATAGCCGGGACATGCGGCTGCATCTGGTGAGCGCCATTGCCGAGCATGGGCGGCGCAAAGGTGGTGACGTGCCGCGTGGTGCCTATGCCATCGGCTATGCCGACCCACCGTGGCAGCAAGAGGCCTGGAGCGATGAGACCGGGCAGGACAAAGGCCTCAAATATCCCGCCATGCCGGTGGAGGAGATCAAGGCGCTCTGCGCAGGCGAGAGATCGCCCTTCACCATGGATGCGCTGTTGTTCCTGTGGGTCACCGCCAACCGGTTGCCCGATGGCATCGACGTGCTGCGGGCCTGGGGCTTTGACTATGTCACCTGCATGGCCTGGGACAAGGTGCATATCGGCATGGGCCGATGGGTGCGAGATCGCCATGAACTGCTGTTGATCGGCAAGCGCGGCAAGGTCTCGCTGGCACCATTGCCCGGAACACAGCCGGACAGCCTCTATGCCGAGGCAAAGACCGAGCATAGCCGCAAGCCTGTGTGGTTTGCCGAACAGATCGATCGGCTGTGGCCGCAACTGCCGAAACTAGAGCTGTTCCAGCGCAAGGAGGGCCTTGCCGAGGGTGACGTGCGGCTTGGCGGCAAATGGGACTTCTGGGGCTTTGAGGCCACGGAGGCCACGGAGGCCTCGGAGGCCACGCAGGTCTCGCAGGCCGCGCCGGTCTCGCAGGCCACGGAGGCGGCATCATGCAGAATGTGAACCGCCAGCGTGAAGCCTCGACGGTGAACCGGCTCAAGGGGTCGGCAGAGCGTCTGAATGATGATGTCTGGACGCTGGAAGCGGATCGGGGCGGGTTGCGCCTGGTGGTGCATCGGCTGATGGGCGAGCAAGTGCATATTGCCACCATTCATCCGGCGGCCCTGCATGACGAACGTGACCTGATCTGCGGGGCGCTCGATCATTTGCGCCTGTTCCTCCGTCTTGTGGATCGGGCAGCGATTGCCGTGCGCGATCTGCGGGGTGAGCTGGCGACGCGCAATAGCCAACCAGCGGCCCAACAGCACAAGCCGAACCACTCGGCGCAAGCTTCTATTCTGTTGTCCCACGCGGCCTTCCACCGGTTTCTGAGCGAGGCCAACGGCGGCAGCGTGGTTGACGACAAAGACAGTGCCGACGCGGCTCTGAAGGATCGCCTCGGCATCACCAGCAAAAAACAGATCAATGAAGATGACCGCGTCAGAGCGGCCTGGCTCTCGCTGTTTGGCGAGTACGAGGCGTGGCTGCGCGGCGGGGGTGACGCATGACCGGGCTACTTCCAATCGTAGAGCAGCTTTGCGATTGCCAGACGGACGCGGAGCGGGCCAATTGGCTACTGCGGGTGCCGCAGGGTGTCATTTACCGCGACCATGCCTCGATCCGCATGGTGTTGCGGACGGCCGGATTTCTGGCCGGTGTCGATTATCTCGATGCCGAGTTTGCGGCGATCAATTCCACGCGGAGCGGGCAGGGCTGCTGGCGCGATAGCGTGTTGTTGACCATTGGTGCGGCCAGAGCGGCGATGCTGGACGTGGCGCGCAAAGGCGGTGCGGCATGATGGAGCCTGATCACGGTGCAACCTCGCGGGCATGGTCCTGGCGTCATGCCGTTGCCAAATCCGGCCTGCCGCCGATCACGCGCCTGGTGCTGCATACGCTCGGCCTGAAGATGGATGCAACGGGTGGTTCTTGCTATCCGCCGGTATCCGAACTGGTCGAGCTGTCCGGCCTTGATAAGAAAACAATCCTGAAGCACCTCGACATTGCCGAACAAGCAGGCTGGATCGAAGTCACCCAGCACGGCTTTCGCGGTCAAAAATGGAAGCGAAACGAGTATATCGCCCGCTGGCCGGGCCGCGATCTTGCTGGCCATTCTGCTGTGGGTTCTGTCGCAAATGCGCAAGCTGGTGGAGGAGATACACCACCTTTTGAGGGCGAGATTTTGCCGGAAGGTGGTGGAGCAGCTCCACCGCCTTACGCAGAAAAGGTGGTGGAAATGGCGCCCGAAGGTGGTGGAAATGGTTCCACAAAGGTGGTGGAGCAGCTCCACCAAGATAAGATTCTTCCAGCTAACTCTCCAAACAACTCTCCCACCGCAGGCGCGGGGCGGGGGGAATTTTCGAGAGAGGAATTGCGAAAGATCGATCTCGCCTTCAAGCGCTGGTATCCGACGTGGCCGAATTACGACAAGAGCAGCGACACGGCAGCGAGGAAGGCGTGGTTTGCCCTGACGGCAGATCAGCGAGCGGCCTGCATCGAAAAAACACCAGCTTACATCCAGTGGATCGGCAAAGGCACGTTCACCTTCGCCGCTGTGTTCCTGCGAGACCGGGCTTGGGAAAAAATGCCTGAGGTTGCCCAGGCGGTCCAAACCCACGCTACGGCCAAGGTTTGCGGCAAGCTCTGGATGGGCAGACGCTTGGAAACGTTGCTTTGCGAGCCGACGGGCCAGTTCGTGTTCACGGCGTTTGATAATCGGCGGCTGGCCTCTGGCACGATCAGCCGAGAAGCCCTGGTGTGGGAAAAGCGTCGTGAACACGGCTGGCCGCTGGTGAGCCGGATGCGCGACCTTGCTCGGCGCAATGAGCCGTTCGTCACCTCGGTGGACCTGCTGCCGCTGGTCTCTGACTTCGAAAAAGTCGAAAGCAGCAGTACGCTGTTTGCGGCCTGGAAGCGCCTGCATGAACGCCGTGGCTGGATGTTCGTCGAGGGCCTACGTGACTGGAACTATTTCCCGCCCATTGACCCCGATCAGCCCGATCTCGACGCGGCGGTCGAGGCGGCACTCGACCATTTCCAAACCAGCTTGAGCGAGGGACGCACCCATGATGCAGAATAACGGGAAACTTCTGGATGGCGTCTCGGGCGAGGGGCTTTCACGCTTGGCTTACATCAACGCTATCGAGGCCAAGCGCCAGCGACAGGTTGCCATGGCCCGGCGCGACCGGCCTGAGTTCGACCACTTGGCCCGGTGGGTGGTGGCGAGCTGCAAGAGCGGCATGGAAGAGGCGATCCGGGATTCGCTCGAACAGCAGGAAATCGAGTGCTGGTGCCCCTTCGAGCGGTTGAGATTACCTCCCAGACGCGGCAAGCAAGCTGTGGATATCCAGCGGGCGCTGTTTCGAGGCTACCTGTTCGTGCAGGTCATTCCCAACAATGAAGCCTTCGTCGGTCTCATGCTTGCATCGAAGCTTCGTGGGCTGATGGGCACGGATGGCAAGCCGCATCTGATGCCCGAACCATTGATGCGCCAACTGATGCTGTCTGCCAAGAAAGCGGAAAGAAAACATATGGATGGGCGTGATGTTCCACCGATGCCGGATGTGCTGGGCAAGCAGGTGACGATCCGTTCTGGCCCGTTTGCCGACTTCGTGGTGACGGTGCGCAAGGTGCTGTCGAAGCGTGGCCAGGTGGTCGTTGACGTGCCGTTGTTCGGCGGTATGAGCGAAATCACGATGGGGATTGACTTCATTTCGGCCTGAGATTATCGCTTGAAACGTGGAGAGGCGAACAGCGCCTTTCCAACCGAGATGACCGGGGCGTATGATGCTCCCAAGGGATTGATGTTCTCCCCCGGCCTCGCTCTGATCCACGCCAATAGGTGATGCGATTCAGGGCCAGTGCGTAAGCTATGACCATATGAACGATGACAAGGCGGCCGATGGGTCGCCTTTTTGCGTTCTAGGATATGGCGACAGATCAGAGATCAGATGACGCCAAGGGCTGGCGCTCTTGGTACTACACTACGAGGTGGCGAGCCATCCGGGCAATCCAGCTGAAGCGGGAGCCCTATTGCCGGATGTGTAGGCAGCAAGGGAGGCTCAAGAAGGGCTTCGTCTGCGATCACATTGAACGTCATAGCGGCAATGCGGAGAAGTTCTGGAACGGACCTTTCCAGACCTTGTGCAAGAAGCATCACGACGCGACCAAACAGCGGGAAGAACATCGCGGCTTCTCGACAGCCATGGGCGCGAATGGCTGGCCCACCGATCCCAGACACCCGGCGAACCGGACGTGACCCCTCGGACGATGGTCGAGGGCAGGGGGTGGATCAGCCTTGAACCCGATCCGCCTCCCGCACCGGCGTTGGTCATTTCTGTGTAGCGAGCGGAAATTGGAGGGGAAAAGCCACATGGATTTGTTGAAATTCCATATTGGTTTAGCCGAAAGCTGTCTCAACGGCAGGTTCACAACTAAAAAGTCTGCGACCAAATTCTCGCCAATTTTTTCGATATCGCTGAAGATATCATATCAGTCCTGCTTATGGATATAAGTCCCATTGTGTTTAGATGGACTGTAATCTGTAGGCGGACATATTTTTTTACACGATTTAATGGTTGTGCCCTTTTCTTTATCTTTTTCCATGCACCAGTGTGTTTCTACGGCTTTGAATGGCATATTATTTTTAATTTTTGCGTATCTTAAAATGTTGGCGCGATCATCTAACGCTGTTTGCTCTACAAGCATGTATTCCCCGTCAGGGCGATAACTATCGATAAGGTCGCTTCCCATTAGAGATGGACCTATAACATCCTCCACTTCAAATAGATTTATAGCATCAGCAAGTTCTTGAAAAAGCTCCTTCTCAGAGGATGGATTCACGTTGGGGTTTTTAAGGAGCTCTGCATTCGAGAATTCCATGGGAGTCCATTCCCCATTTTTAAAAATCCAGCTATTCGGCCGCAGGTTGCTGGACCAATCTCTTACTTTTGTAGCTCGCGTTATCAAAGAAAATCCATCTTTATCTACTTGATGGTATTCGGCCATAATTTCTCCATTCTCGATCAAATTGTGCTTATGAAGCAAACGAATTCCAACGAATTCGTGTTTCCCGTGCTTCATAATTATCGAAAGCAAAAAATCAATACAGCCGTCTTTTCTGCTGTTAAGCTGAAAATCAGCTTCATCCAAATCGGGAAGAGCATTGTATGCGTTTGCGAGGATGTTGGCATTTTCAAACATATTGGCGCTCCGTTCTTTCTTGTAGGATATACGCAACACTATGTGTCTGCCTTCGCGGCATTGGATAAGATTACTCTATAAAAATTACGATGCAAGATAAGTAAATTTGAATCAGTAGTGCGGCATTCAATATTTATGCGTCACTTCCGGCTGTGTTGTCTTCCAAGTCCACGCGGTAGCGAAATCAAACGGGGGTGACTTTGGCTAAGGACAAATAGCAGCCGCAAGTCCGCTTATGGAATTGTCGTGCATCCTAGTTAGGAACTCCATATGAAAGGCCGCAAGCCCACCTCCGAAAACGTCGTGCCCCTCAAAACCGAGGACGGCCCGGGCGCGAACTTCGAGGCGCGGGCGGCGGCCAAGGCGCGGGAGCTTCGGCCTGATGATCTGCCGTTCGATGTGCGCG